>CAWCEV010000008.1:0-1871032 GCA_963794655.1 uncultured Alphaproteobacteria bacterium | reverse complement strand
CAATGACCACGCGGGACGACGACTTCAATCCGCGGCCCGGCCGTATACGTCACGGCAATCACGGCGACCGGCGACGAAAGAGCGTCGTCGGCAAGGTGATGCGGGCTGCGAAGAAGCACGGTTTCCGTAGTCGCGCCGCGGAGCGGGTCACTCTGGAACTGGGGCCGCGCAGTGAGCAGGAAATTCGCGCTGGACTGGAGAAGGAGGTCGATGCCGAGCGTTGGACGAGCCTCGACCGATCGCTCCGCAATATATCCGACCGGGGCGGCGGGGTCGCCGATCTTCACCCGAAAACGGCCGATCTTTTCTCAGTTTTCCCGATGTTGTCGGCGTTTAGCCGTGGGCTCACATTCAATCGTTCTGCCTGAAATATCTCTTGGCACTCTCTTGTTGAGAGTGCCAGCAATAACCAAATGAGATTCAGGTCTGAGCCGAACAAACCAAGTCTATGAGGCGATTTCGCCTCTCGTTGTTTTTGTGTTCCGGCCGGAAACGAGTCCCCATGAAATTTCGTCCGCTACACGATCGAGTCGTCATCCGCCGCATCGAGGGGGGGGGATAAGACGAAAGGCGGCATCATCATTCCCGACACCATCAAGGAAAAGCCGCAAGAGGGCGAGGTCGGCGCCGTCGGACCCGGCGGCCGCGATGAGAGCGGCGAGCTCACGCCGGTCGAACTCAAGCCGGGCGAACGCGTCCTGTTCGGCAAGTGGTCCGGCTCGGAGGTCAAGATCGACGGCGAGGAGCTCCTAATCATGAAGGAGACCGACGTGATGGGTGTGATTGAAGGCGCGGTCGCCGCCAAACCCGCCAAGAAGGCCGCCTGAACAAATTTCTTTTCAAGAATTGAAGGATGCAAAGTCATGTCCGCAAAAGACGTACGCTTCTCCTCTGACGCCCGTGACCGCTTGCTGCGCGGCGTCGACATTCTCAACAACGCCGTCAAGGTGACCCTCGGCCCGAAAGGCCGCAACGTCATCCTCGACAAGTCGTATGGCGGGCCTCGCATCACCAAGGACGGCGTCACCGTCGCCAAGGAGATCGAGCTCGAAGACAAGTTCGAGAACATGGGCGCCCAGATGGTGCGCGAAGTCGCCTCGAAGACCAACGATCTTGCCGGGGACGGCACCACCACCGCGACCGTGCTCGCCGCCTCGATCATGAAGGAAGGCCTCAAGCTGGTCGCCGCCGGCATGAATCCGATGGACCTTAAGCGCGGCATCGATATCGCGGTGACCGCGGTCGTCAAGGACATCGAGCGGCGCGCCAAGAAGGTGCAGTCCTCCGAAGAGATCGCGCAGATCGGCACCATCGCGTCGAATGGCGACAAGACGATCGGCAAGTTGATTGCCGACGCGATGAAGAAGGTAGGCAACGAAGGCGTGATCACGGTCGAAGAGGCCAAGACCGCCGAGACCGAGCTCGACGTGGTCGAGGGCATGCAGTTCGACCGCGGCTATCTCTCGCCCTACTTTATCACCAACGCCGAGAAGATGGTGGCCGAACTCGAAGACCCGTACATTCTCATCCACGAGAAGAAGCTCTCCTCGCTGCAGCCGATGCTTCCGGTGCTTGAGGCGGTCGTTCAGGCCGGCAAGCCGCTCCTCATCATCGCCGAGGACATCGAGGGCGAGGCCTTGGCGACCCTGGTCGTCAACAAGCTGCGTGGCGGCTTGAAGGTGGCCGCAGTCAAGGCGCCTGGGTTCGGCGACCGCCGCAAGGCGATGCTCGAGGACATCGCGATCCT
This sequence comes from uncultured Alphaproteobacteria bacterium, assembly GCA_963794655.1. Taxonomy (GTDB): domain Bacteria; phylum Pseudomonadota; class Alphaproteobacteria; order Rhizobiales; family Beijerinckiaceae; genus Roseiarcus. The sequence goes on along the minus strand of CAWCEV010000008.1, from coordinate 1,869,285 downwards.
CACCGCGGGCACCATGATCGCGGAGGACCTCGGCATCAAGCTCGAGAACGTGACCCTGCAGATGCTCGGCAAAGCCAAACGGGTCAGGATCGAGAAGGAGAACACCACGATCATCGACGGCGCCGGCAAGAAGTCGGACATCGAAGGCCGAATTGCCCAGATCAAGGCGCAGATCGAGGAGACGACGTCCGACTACGACAAGGAGAAGCTGCAGGAGCGGCTGGCGAAGCTCGCTGGCGGCGTTGCGATCATTCGCGTCGGCGGCTCGACCGAGGTCGAGGTCAAGGAGAAGAAGGATCGCGTCGATGACGCCATGCACGCCACCAAGGCCGCGGTAGAGGAAGGCATCGTGTCTGGCGGCGGCGTGGCGCTGTTGCGGGCGAAGGCGGCGATCGGCAAGCTCTCCAATGACAACGAAGACGTTCAGTCCGGCATCAACATCGTCCTCAGGGCGCTCGAAGCCCCGATCCGGCAGATCGCCGAGAACTCGGGCGTCGAGGGCTCGATCGTCGTCGGCAAGGTTCTCGAGAACAAGTCGCAGACTTTCGGCTTCGACGCCCAGACCGAGCAATATGTCGACATGCTGAACGCCGGCATCGTCGATCCGGCCAAGGTGGTGCGAGTCGCGCTGCAGGACGCGGCTTCGATCGCCGGCCTCATGATCACGACCGAAGCGATGATCGCCGAGGCGCCGAAGAAGAATGGCGCGCCCGCAATGCCCGGCGGTGGTGGAATGGGCGGAATGGACTACTGACGAAATTCCCCGCCCTTTAAAACGAAGACGCGCCTCGGCGCCGGCTGCAATGCGATGTGTCGTCCAATGCTCAGAAGGGCAGAATCCTTCCGCCCCGATTGGGAGGAGAGGCTCATGAAAAATGTAGCTTGGTATCGGGGAGACTCGCTGAAGCGGGTCCTGCAAGGCGCCGCCCTCGGCGGCGTCGCGACTCTCACCGTCGGCTTCGGCTGGGGCGGGTGGATGCTCGGAAGCACGGCGAAGACCCTGGCGGATAGCACCGCCACTAGCAATGTGGCCGCGGCCACAGCGCCGATCTGCGTCGACCACTTCCAGCGCAGCGCCGACGACGCCATGAACCTGACGGCGCTGAGAAAGACCAACTCATGGCAGCAGGCGGCGTATGTCGAAAAAGGCGGCTGGGTGGTAATGCCGGGCAGCAAGACGGCCAGTTCCGGTGTGCCCCCAAGCCTGCGCCGCTCTGCTCAGCAACCTAAAATAGGCCGGTCGGCAAGCCGAATTGAAGATCGGCGCAAAGTTTGTGCCGATCGCCCAGCCGTCGATGAGGGGCTAGTGACAGATGCTGGTCCGTTACGATTACAAGACTACGTACTGCCACGCCAACAAAAGAAAGACTAATCCATGGCGGATATTCAAGTCGCGAATGTCGAACAGCATCGAAACGGAAGATGGGTTTTTAGCGTTCGGGTGCAGTCTAGCGAAGGTAGAATGGAATTTCCGATCGCGGTGCAGGATCAAGGAACTGCGGCCCGGAATGAAGTAGCCGTCCTTCGATCCACACTTCGCTTTGCCGAGGAGCTGACCCAATCCGTTCGGCTACTTCTCGGCTCATGAGCTTCCGAGTTCGCCGAACGATTTCGGGATGCCCTTGCTCGCGGAGTGATCGGAGCTTCGTTTGTCGAGAAAGGCGGCCGGGCGATCATGCCGGGGAGCAAGGCGGCCGAATCCGGCGTGTCCTAGACCTGCGCCGCTCTGCTCAGCAACCTTAAGTAAGTTCGGCCAGACAGTCGGTCGACGCGGCCTTGGCGCGGGTCGCTTGCCATCGATGAGTCATCCGCTCCGAGGCCTGGCGCCCAGGGGCCTTCATCAACCGTTTGGGACATGCCTTAGAGGCTGGCGAACAATGCTGATCCGTTACGGCTACAAAATTACGGTCACTTGCAGGCAGCCAACGCCGATGCTCTGCCTTATGTTCGCGAGCGAAGATCGGAAGGCGGACATACGCGTCTCCGAAAAGGTCTTTACGACGCCGCCCGTCCCGACACCTATCTTGACTCGTTTGGCGTCGCCCCAAATTGCAAAGTCGCCGGCAGGCGCGACCAGTCTGCGGCAACGATTGCGCCACGGTCGAAGACGATGGCAAGATTGACCCGGCGGACTTTGGTGCGCCGCTATTGCGAAACGGATAAAGCTGAGCCAGGCCTCGACGGGATCTTGTGGACTTTCGATCCTCGCAACAACGTGCCCCGGATTGGCCGGATCGTTGGCGCGCGAGGCCGCGACGCGGCGGATCCCGCTCATCAACTCGTTCGGACCCCATGTCCTCAAAGTCCTTCCGGGTATGGACATACGAGGTCTTCGATGCGCCGACGAGCGCGCTCAACCTCGTCTAGAAGCGCAACTGCGAACGGGTGGCGGTGTTGCTATTCGCGCCCGAGCCCGCCCGAAATCATCGAGCACAGCAGCAATGAGTTTCTGTTTGCAGGGATCTTGCGCGGCCAGGGAGTCGGCGAAAGAGATTGGGTAGATATCAGGCCTTCTCGGCGGCTTCGCGCTGTTCGCTCCCCACCTCGGCCAGCACGGCGGCCTTCTGCGCAGCCGTCCCGCGGCGCTGATCGAGATCGATCGTCTTCTCCGTCATCGGCGGATATCTCTGGCCTGATCCCTTGCGGATGGCTGAACCCGCCCACCAGGCTCACGGATCGACTTCTTGCGAGAGCAGTTAGGTTAAAAGCCCCCGCATCGCGTTGTCGCGATCCTGCGCCGCCTGTAGGTCGCGGGGGTCGATCGTCACCATCTCGACCGAGGAGCTATTGGGGGATTGCCCCGGCGCGAAGATCACGGTCGAGACGCGACGATAGACCGGAAACGACAGCTGCTCGATCAACTGCTCGTCGGTCATCACCCGATACTCTCCCGCCGGCAATGTTCGATCGACGCCCTTGAGCTCGAATGGATGCTGGAAGACAACGACTGTGTTGCGGGTGCGTATGGTCATCTAGGCCCCCGCTTGCGGCAGCAGGGGAAAATCCGCGCTATCTTAGAGACGGCGAATGTTCTCGCCGCAACATCTTTCACCATCGACTTCTCAAGAACGACGCCCGAAAGCAGTTGGGGCGGAAGTTCTTCGATTGCGAACCGAACGGCGTCCGCCCTGGCAAAGCGTCGGTAACCAAATTGTCGGTGCGGCGATTTGCGAAGTCGCGGCGGGAAGAGCTCCGCTGCGGCGGTGTAATCGAAGTTGACCATTGGGAGCTCCGGTCCGGCCTGTTCGCGTCATCACCGAGGCCGCGGCGATGCGGCCTCGGCGTGAGAGATCGGCGACTCAGATATGACGGCCCTTCATCAGGGCGTCGACGTCGCGCTGGGCGACGGACTTCTCCAGGTCGTACTTGGCAACGACCTGCGCGACGAGATCGTCCTTATTCTTGAGCGACGATAGATCGTGCTCTGAGAACTTGCTCCATTTGGCGCCGATCTCCTTGAGAACGATCTGCTTGGTCTCGGCCGACGGAACGTGTCCCGTGGAGGCGTTCCTGTTCGAAGCCGGAGTGGGAGGTGAGGTTGTCATTGAAGTATCTCCAAAATATCGATTAAATAATCGTCGCAACGGCTACCGTTGAGACGACAACGTTTATATAAGATCGAACCCGCGAGAATACGAGCCACAAGCGGAATTTTATTTCAAGGGCGGCTTGGGAAAACAGTATTGATCAGGTCGGCCGACGGGGCAGGAAGTCCGAAGGATTATCGCGACGTAGGCGGGCGATGCGCGACAGAGGTCCTCATCCACCAGCCTCCAGCACATGAAGTTCTAGCGCGCGCTCCTTGCCGCGCATCTCGAGCGCACCGAGCCTTCGCTGCGTGACGCCAGGAGGGAGCGTGGCGAGGCGGTCGAGCAATGCCGAGGACGCCAGTACGCGATTGTCGGTCTCGCGGCACGTCTGCTGGATCCGTGCGGCTGTGTTCATCGTGTCGCCGATCAGCGCGATCTCCTTCTTAAGGTAGCCGAGCTCGCCAACGGCCACCGGGCCGCAGTGAAGGCCGGCGCGGAAATCGGCGACCAGACCGAACTCACGCTCATAGGCGGGCGCTTCCTTACGAAGCCGGTCGAGAGCGGCAAAACAGGCGCGGACGCATGCTGACTCGTTCACGCCCGGAGCGAGCCGCCAGGTCGCGATGACTTCGTCACCCACGTATTTGTGGATTTCGCCCCCGGCTTCGGCGATGGCGAGCGAAAGATCGACGATGAAGCGTTGAGCAGGTTCAGAAAGCCGAGCTCGCCCGGGCGTTCCGCGATCGCAGTCGAGGAGCGCATGTCGATGAACAGGAGCGCCCTCTCCTCGATGCGCGGCTCATAGTAGCGCCCCGCAGCAAAGGCGAAGAGCGTCCCCGGACCAAGTAGATCGTTGACGCTGAACAGAAGGTTGCCGGCGACGACCAAAGCAAGCGAGAAGAGGAAGTCGAGGCTGCCGACCACCATGAACTGACCCGACATGAGCCGATCGGCAATTGCGTTGATGATGAGGATGACGCCCGCGTCGAGCAGCGAGCGCAGAGCGAGATAAGGTAGAAACGGCAGCCTGCCCCAAGAGGCCGCCCCGCGTTGCGCCTAAGAACGAACGTTCGAGCGAGAAGAGTGCCGCCCCGATCGAGCCGCAGACCGTCGCTCGGGCTCCCGGCGTTCCATTGATGGACATCGCCGTAGAGCGCGCCGATCAGGACGCCGGCGATCACAATCCAGATGAAACGGCGCAGCGGAGCAGGATGCGGCGTCGCCGGCCACTTTAGATCGGCGCCTGTCGCACTGCTGAAGCACCTCGGACTACGGGCCTCCACGCCTAGCCTCGCTGCTAAACAGCGTTCACCTGGCTGGCGGCGTTGTTGGGAACGTGGTGGAGGGCCCTGTCACCCCGGCTCGCGCTGCGGTCGCTGGACATTTTTTGGCTTCCACCACAGCGCTTCCGAAAGCGTCGCGCACGCCGTACGAACGAACCTCGCAAATCGCCCTGATCTCTTCAGCGCCCAATGGGGAATGTCCGCATAGGGTCGATTTGCCCCGTTCACCCCGCCGATGTGGAATGCGGTGAGAGGAAGTTTGAAGTCGCCATATAGCGAAATTATCATCGCAAACTTGTTTATGCTCTTGGCAGTTCCCGAATGCGAGGGTCAGCTTAATTGCATTTACCAAGATAATATCTATGTACAGCAAGTTCAGCCGTGCCTTTTACTTCCGACAAATCTTACAAAATCACATAAAAAAAGCCACGTCACCTTGCAAATTGGCAAGCGAATACCCAAACGATACTTGGCACCGCCGTCCACGTAGCGTCGGCGCGCCGGCCCGCTATGTACTGGTCGCCCGTCCCGTCTTCGTTTCCCGTCAAGCCGGCCGACCCCCCAACCTCGTCATCGAACTGGGAAGTCAGCGCTTCTTCCGTGGGGCTAGAGCAGTAGCCGATCCAGTTGAATCGGATGGGATTCACGAATCAGCGTGGTTCTGATTCAAGCTGTCTGCCGGATGGAGGCCGGCGGACATGCCGACAGCCCTTTCATTCGATCTTCGCGTTCGCGTTCTTGCTACGGTGGCTCAGGGCCTATCGCACCGTGCGGCAGGCGAGCGGTTCGGGGTCAGCGCGGCGAGCGTGAGCCGGTGGCGGGCGCTTGAGCGCGAGCGGGGCGAAGTTGGCCCCCGTTCCCAGGGGGGAGACCGCCGCTCGGGTCGGGTTGAGGCGCATGGCGCGACGATTCTCGCCCTTGTTGAAGAAACACCCGACATCGCGATTGAAGAGCTGCGTGGCGCGCTCGCGGATAAGGGCCTCGTCTTCGGCTACGGCACGATCCGCCGCTTCTTCGCCCGCCACGCCATCACGCGCAAAAAAAGACCGCGCACGCCAGCGAACAGGATCGCCCGGACATCCTGAAGCGCCGCGAGGCCTGGTTCGAGGAGCAACTCGATCTCGATCCCGAGCATCTCGTCTTCATCGATGAGACCTGGGCCTCGACCAAAATGGCTCGAACCCATAGCCGTTGCCGCCGAGGCGAACGACTGCGCGTCGGCGTCCCTCATGGTCACTGGAAAACGACCACTTTCATCGCCAGCTTGACGATGCGAGGCATGATCGCGCCCTTCGTCCTCGACGGCCCGATGCGCCTTCAAGGGCCGTAACCACGTCTTCGGCCCGATAGCTGAACCTTGGATCGATGACGGGCGAGAACCGCTGAACGTGTCCACGACGGTGAGCACGCGGATCCTCTGACCGGTGGCCAATTGGTCATGGACGAAGTCCGTAGCCCAGATCTCGTTGGATGTGGAAGCTGCGCGACGATCGTCGCGCAGCTTCGCCTTCACTCTTCTCTTCGGCGTCTTGTTGCGCAGTTGCAGGCCCAATTCGTTGTAAATGCGATGGGTCTTCTTCAAATTGATCTCCCATCCCTCGCGGCGCAAAAGGACATGGACGCGCCAGTAGCCGTAGCGGATCCGCGTGGCGCAAATCTCCTTGATCCGTGCTTCCAGGCCGGCCTGCTCGCGGCGGCGCGATTTGTAGTGATAGGTAGACCGATCGAATTCCAGCACGCTGCACGCCCGCCGGATCGACACGCCCCAATCATCGCAAACCGTCGTCGCCAACTCGCGCTTGCGAGCAGGCCTTACAGTTTTCGGCGGATGACGTCCTGGAGCATCTCACGATCCAGCGACAGGTCCGCCACGATCTTCTTCAGCTTGGCGTTCTCGTCCTCGAGCTGCTTCAGCCGGCGCATCTCAGGCGGCTGCAGGCCCTCGTACTTCTTCTTCCAATTGAAATAGGTCGCCTGGCTGATGCCGGCCTTCCGGCAGATGTCCGCAACCGGAACTCCATCGTTACCTTGCTTCAAAATGAACGCCTTCTGGGCGTCCGAGAACTGTGACGCTTTCATTGTCTTCCGCTCCTCCCAGCCAAGGGAAAATACCGCGGAAAACTCTAACTCTGAACGGCCCAGTTTTCGGGGAGCGGATCAGAAGTCCGCCCGAGCGTGCGCGAAGGAATCCCCCGCTGCGCTCACGGGGTCGTACACCGGCGATTTGGGCGCGCGTCGCAGACCCCCATTCACATATCCAGGGTTCCACATATCGAGGTATGCCTGTTATTCGTTCACAACCGCGCGAGTGGAACCAATAACAGTGGAGGCCCGATCGTTGAAATGGTCCGAAAAAGGGTCCGATCGCGGCCGACGTGGGACCTAGGTATGGCTGGCCGCAGGGCTAAGCCCGTGAATCTGTTCACATCTTCTTACGTAGAAGCTGCGAGCACGCTCGCGGTCATCGCATCGTCCAACGAACCGCTGTTGTTCCTTGCGGGCGATCTTTCAATTATTGCCGGAGTGCGTCGTTCTGCCGGACGTTTCAAATTGATCCCGCCGGCGTGCCGGGGCGTCAGCTTTCCGAGCTTGGCGCAGGCGAATGAGACATGCCACAGCTTACCTCAGCTGAAGGCGACTGCCTCGGGGAGCGCCGAAATAGCCGCCTACGAAATTGATCTTGTCGGGCAAGGAAGGGACCCCCGGCACCTGGTCGTAAACGCCCGCAAGCTCGACTACGGGGACAACGACAACGTTCGGCTCGTTCTCACGGTGTCCGACGTAACATTCGCCCGAGCCTAAGCTCGGCAAAAAGATGATCTTATTCGAGAATAGGCGATACTTTTACAGGAAGTCCAACACCGGGTAGCGAACAGCCTGCAGATTATCGCAAGCGTATTGATGCAAGGCGCCCGAAGGTACAGTCTGAAAAAGCTCGCGGACATCTTCAGGATGCACATCATAGGGTGATGTCGATTGCGGCTGTGCAACGCCACCTTGCGGTATCCAGCCTCCGTGGTGTGGAGCTGCGCCCCTATTTTGTTCAACTCTGCAAAAACCTCGCCGACTCAATGATTCCTGACTCCAATGTTCTGTCGATCCAGGTAAGTGTCGACGATAGCGTCGTCGAGGCGAACAAGTCGGTCAGTCCGCGCCTAATCGCTACCGAACTCGTGATCAATGCCTTGAACCACGCCTTTCCCGGACATGCGCGGGGTAAGATCATCGTCGACTACCGCTCCAATGGACTGGATTGGAGTCTATCGGTGAAGGATGACGGCATCGGCATGCCGAAAACTCCCCAAGCCGAAGCTGGTCTTGGCACCGGGATCGTCGAAGCACTCGCCAAGCATTTAGGAGCCATCGTCCAAGTCATCGATTCAGGCCCGGACGCCGTGATCATGGTCTCCCGCGATGAGTCTGCGCGTCGCACGCCTGCAGTCTAGCCGTGACCGATTTTAAGATTCGACCGACCCGCGTGCAACTTTCCTGGCGCCCGGCAGTTCAATTGAGCGAACTGGAAGCTTCATAACATGGCACTGCGCAACGGCGTCGTTTTGGTGGTCGAGGACCACCTGCTGGTGCGCATGGCCTTCCTGGCGGTTCTGACGGCGGCCGGTTTCGAAGCGCTTGAGGCCAGCAACGCCACTGAGGCACACAAATCCTTGAGGCTCGGTCGGATATCCGCCTTGTGTTCACAGACGCGGGATCGTCCGGAGCGATGGATGGGATCGAACTGGTCCATCACGTCCGAAACCGGTGGCGGTAATATTGATCGTCGTGTCCGGCAAGAAGGAGATCTCCTCGGAGGAGCTTCCCGCGGGAACGAGGTTTTCCACAAGCCTTATCGCGAAACCGCCATTCTCGAAGCGATGGCCGGCATGCTCTCCGGAGGCCCATAGACCCCTCACCAGGATTGCGGGAGGCCCGCACCGTCGGGCAATGGTGGCTGCCACGCTGGCGAGTCAGCGACAAGAAAAACCCCGCCGACCGAAGCCGAGCGGGGGTGATATCTAAAGCGTATGGGTTGGCCTTGGGCACGAAGCTTATAATTACTGGGCCTAGGATAACGCCCAATGCGCCACCGATGACCCCGGCCGCTAACCTCGGTCCGCAACCTTGATTATAGTAGCCCTGATTGTAGTAGCCTTGATTGCAGCCGCCATAATATCCCCCACCGCCGTAATTACCGCCGCCGCCATACCGATGCTCGGCATATTGGACGTCCGCGCCGCCGCCGCGATGGACGGTCGCGACGTGGTGTGAGCCGCCTCCGCCGCCGTGCCGGGCAGCCCTGAGAACCGGCGTAGTGGCAAGATTTCCATTGAGAACTGACCCGGCCGGATGATGGTTTCAGGGTCAAGCGTTCGTCAAGTTCCGAGATTTCTCCTTGGTGGGTTTGGTGGTATTCGCGGAGCTGTTCTTGAAGCGGATTGCGTTGTTGCGGGTTTGATATTGAGTTGCTGGCTGGAAAGCACGACACGTCGGCGCGCCGCGACGGTCTCGGCGGCCGCCCGAACCGAGGCATCCTCGGTGTGGACGTAACGCATGAACTGAGTGACTGTTTTGTGAGCCGTGAGCTGCATTCCGACCTTCACCGGCACGCCGGAATTCGCAATCTCTGTAGTTGCGCGGTGACGGATGCCATGTGTTCCGATGTGTGGGATTTCTGCTCGCGCAAGGATGCGCTTCCAGCCTTTAAAATAAGTATTCTGGGACATCGGTCGCTCCGGCTGGAAAATAGAAGGCACAACGTAAGGCGAGTCTCCCAGACGCGGAGCATTCGAAAGAAGCGCGAAGACGTCCTCGCTCATGGGTTTCGAGATTTCGCCGGTCTTGCTGTCCGGCCAGACGATACGACGATTTACCAAGTCGACCCAGCCCCATTTCAGGCTGATGATCTCCGACATGCGCGCCGCAAACGCGAATTGAAGACGAATTCCGAGGGTGAGGAACGGGTGCTCCAGCCCCTCCTCATCTGCTTGCTTGAGATAGCCAAACAGCCTGACCATCTCATCATCGGTGATCAACCGCGTCTTGCCGCTCTCCGGGTACTTTGGGATGTGACGGCAAGGATTAGTGCCGTCCTCGCGGAAGCCCCAGATCTCGGCCATGTTGAACATCTTTCGCAGACAGGAGAGAACGCGATTGGCGGTCACCGGCGTGTTCTTCATCCGAGTGAAGAGGCCCGACACATCCGACCGAGTAACCTCACGGACCTTGAGGTTGCCGAGTCCGGAAATGATGTGGCGATCCATGTAGCGTTGATTGCTTTCAACAGTTCGTGCCCGGTTCTTCGGCTTCGAGTAGTCCTCGATGAACTTTTTGCATAGCTCCTTCACACTCGGCGCATCGCGCGCAGCCCTTTTCTCCGCACCTGGGTCTTTGCCCTTGCGCACGTCGGCAAGCCAATCTTGAGCGATCGAACGTGCCTGCTCGACCGTGAGTTCACCGAACCGGCCGAGAGCCGGCTTCCGGCGCAGACCTGCATTGTTGCGATACTGGACCATAAATATCTTTCGGCCTCTGGGCGTTACCTTCAGGAGAAACCCGGGCACGACGGTGTCGCCCAGTTCGTACTCCCTAGGGGCGAACCTAGCCGCGTCGACGGCGGTCTTTGTGAGTTTGATCTTGGTCATTCGAGTGCGTCCTTCCTCGCCGATTTCCAGGGGCCAACTAGGAGCCGCGAGAAAGCCGGCTCCTTCGTTGTTCCGGCTATGCAAGGTCGATTGCGCTGGACAGAATGTCGATCTATCACAAACGCTTAGCGAAGAACCTCATGCTGCCGGATATAAACAGGATACAGCATCAGAGCGGACTTAAAATCCCTCGGCCGCGAGGCTGTGCGGGTTCGACCCCCGCCGTCCGCACCACATATGTTCAATGACTTAGGAAGATGCAGGCGGCAACGCCTGCAAAGACGCGCCACGGCGGCGCGCGACTATTTCCAAGTTCGCCGAGGGCGCGCCGCGCGAGCGTGGCGCGTGGCCGCAAACTGACTTAAAATCCCTCGGCGCAAAGGGGCTTTGCGGCTTCGAACCGCCCGCGCCCAACCGCGACCATCGCCAAACTGACTTGAATGCATGACCATCAAGCGAATGTCCCAACGCCTTGCCACTCCCCAATCGCTCGTCGAGTTGGGGCTCGCCGGGCCGGAACGGCTGGCCGAACTTGAGGCCGTCGCCGGCCGCTACGCGATCGCCCTAACGCCGGCGCTTGTCTCGCTGATCGACCCCGGCGATTCCGCCGACCCGATCGCGCGGCAGTTCGTGCCCGATGGCCGCGAGCTCATCCGCGACCCCGCCGAGAGCGACGACCCGATCGGCGACGACGCGATGAGCCCGATTCATGGCCTGGTGCATCGCTATCCCGACCGGGTGCTGATCAAGCTGGTCGCGGCTTGCGCGGTCTATTGCCGCTTCTGCTTTCGCCGCGAGCGGGTCGGTCCGGGCGCGGGCGCCCTTAGCGCGGCCGACTTCGCCGCGGCGGTCGACTACGTCCGCGCGCGCCCCGGCGTGTGGGAGGTGATCCTCACCGGCGGCGATCCGCTGATCCTGTCGCCGCGCCGGATCGCCGAGGCGACGAAGGCGCTCGCCGCGATCCCGCACGTGAAGGTGCTGCGTTGGCATTCCCGCCTGCCGGTCGCCGCGCCGGAGCGGGTCACAAGGGCGATGGCGCGCGCGCTTGTCGCAGACGGCAAGACGACCGTCGTCGCGGTGCACGCCAACCATCCTCGCGAGCTGACCGAAGCCGCGCGCGCCGCGTGCCGCCGTCTGGCGGCCGCGGGAGCAATGCTGGTCAGCCAGAGCGTGCTTCTGAAAGGCGTCAACGACGATCCGGAGACGCTCATCGACCTCATGCGCGCTTTCGTCGAGGCGCGTGTCAAGCCTTACTACCTGCATCACCTCGACCGTGCGCCCGGTACGGCGCATTGGCGCGTGCCGATCGCAAGAGGACAGGAATTGATGCGGGCGCTACGCGGCCGCCTTTCGGGGCTGGCGACGCCCGCCTACATGCTCGATATTCCCGGCGGGCGGGGCAAGGCGCCGATCGGGCCGCAATGGATTCGCAGCGATCGAGACGGATCGCATGTCGTCACCGATCCGCGCGGAGCGACCCACACTTATATCGATCGGCCCGGCGCGGACGGTTAGCATCGATACGCGATCCGCTCATCGGATCAGGGGCCGACGAGCCCGACCAGCGCCGGGTCGTTGCCTTCAGCCTCGCTCTTCAACACGCTCGCGTGGACGGGCGCATAAAGAGCGACGAACCCAAGCGCGTACAACACCAGCGCCCCGGCCAGGACCATGGTCCTGACGGACAAAGCCGTGCGCGGAGCGGGCCGGGCCCACAGGGAGTCGCGGAAGGCGAGCGGTCGTTCGGAATGGGTCACGATATGTGCCTCCTCTTCGAGCGGCGGGCGCTTATTGAGCGCCGCGAGCGAGCGGAAGTTCAGGGGCCGTGGAAGGACATTTCGATTGGGACTGCGCGCTGCCGCGCATGGGCGACGGCGTCCTGCCGGAAAACCGCGGTCCCCAGCGTATAGGCGAGCAGCGCGACGGTCAGTGCGATGAAAATGCTGGTCGTCGCGGGCATCTCGCTGTCCGCGACGAATTCGACTGCGTGCGAAGGCGATCTCTTTTCAACGATGCTCATGACCGGTCCTCCTGATGAACTCAGATTCGGCCCGTTTCGATTGCGAATTTCTTCGCTTCGATCGTACGCTGTATGGAGCACCGCGGGCTTGCAGGCGCAGTGACCCGCGTCACAGTCGCTTTCCGCAATGGAGAATGCCTTGCGCAGCACGGAGCCGCCGCAATCAGCGCGGGCGCGAAGCCCAGCGGCGATCGCTCATCGCCGGACGGCGAACAGGTCGTCCGGCTTGGGATAGGTCAAGGTTTCGCCCGGTCCCGGAACGGCCGCAGGCGTCAGCGCCGCACGCTCAATGTGACCCGCGCCGAGAATATGGAAGACGTCCTCGCCGGCCGCGATGAGATAATCGGCGATGATACGACGATGACAGCGCCACCACAGAGTTTCCGCGCACATGACGCAGGCGCGTGCGCTCGCGCCCCGTCCCCGCAAGACTCCTAGGCCGGATCGGAATTCCTGGCTCATGGCGTAGTCGGCATAGTTGTGAAAGCTCGCGTTCTCCCAGAACGCGTTGGTCTCGGGCAGCGCGTCGCGCTGGATTCCACGCAAGCCCCCGAGCGCGGCGAGGTGCTCATACGCGACGCCTCGGGCGGCGAGCGAAGCCGAGAGCGCATCGCGGTTGAACTGCGGATTGAAGCGTGAGCGCGGAACCGTCCTCACGTCGAAGACGAGCGTGACCTCCGCTTCCGCGAGAAGGCTTGCGAACTCGTCGATCGGACGGGTCGAATGTCCGACGGTGAAGAACGGATTGGCCATGCCGCCGCAGGACTCCTTTCTCACCTCTCGATGCGCGACTTCGCACTGAGATCGCCGGCGCGCCAGACATAGGCCGCGAGCAGCGGTTCGCGGTCCGTCCGCATCGCATGAACCATCCACGGGGGATGATGGATCCATGTCTCCGGCGCGTGCAGCCGCCAATCGGCCTCGCCCGAACGCCACCAGGCGCGCCCGGCGAGCGGGAGATAAAGCTCCTCCGCCTCGTGCGAATGGGCGGGATATTCGGTCTCCGGGCCGAGCAGGAGGACGCCGCAGGCGACGGCGTCGCTCATGAACGCGCCGCGCTCGCCCACCCATTCGCTGAAGCCGTAGTTTTCGAGGAAGGGCTGGCCGAAGTCGGCGGCGGTATAAGTCTGCCGCCAGTCGAGGTCGTTCGCCAGCGCCGCGATGGCGTCGACAATCGCCTTGGTTCGCGGATTGGCGAGGCGGGACAGGTCGCTCAGCGCCGCGACGACGGGAAGTGGGCGCGCGACGACCCGACGTGCGATCAGCTCGCGGGGCCAGTCGCGGAGGAAGTTTTCAGCCTCCGGCGCCGACGCGAGCAGTTCCCGGAAAGCCTGGACGAGGGGCGCAAGGCGTGAATGACTGTCGCTGGCGAGATCCAATCTTTCCCCCTTCCTCCAGCTGAAGCCATCGCCTTGACCCATTCATCCGTGGCTTTGTAGGCTTCCGCAACCCTTCGGCCGCAGCGTCACGCTCGATCCGCATGCGGCGCGGCGCAATCCGGGCCGCTGGGCCGGGGTCCGGAGATTCGTCTCGCCGGCGGCCCGGACAAAACCATAAGAGGAAGCGCTCGATGACCGCAAAAACCCCCGAGGAGCGCATCGCCGCGCTTGGCCTCACCCTTCCTCCCCCGGCCGGCGCGGTCGCCAATTACGCGCCATGGGTGATCACGGGAAATCTGGTGATGACGTCCGGCAATCTGCCGTGGCGCGACGGCAAGCTCGCCTATGTCGGCAAGATCGGCCGCGAGCTTTCCGGCGAGGACGGCTACAAGTCGTGCCAGCTCTCCTGCCTGAACGCGATTGCGCAGATCAAACAGGCAACCGGCGAGCTTTCGAAGGTGAAGCGCATCGTGCGGCTCGAAGGGGTGCTCGGCGTGGACGAGTCCTACAAGGCGCATCCCAAGTGCCTCGACGGCGCCTCGGATCTCATTAACACCGCGTTCGAAGAAAAGGGCCGCCACACCCGTATGATCTACACCAACCCGGTGATGCCGCTCGACTGCGCGTCGCTGGTGATCCTGTTCGCGGAGATCGAGTGATCGTCTTACGGCTTCAGGTGCTCGATCTCGATGAAGGCGAAGGCGAACGGGTTGGCGTTGACCACATTGTGCTCGACCCCCTCGCGCCGCGCATAGGGGACGTGGCGCGTGAGCTTGGCCGTGCGCGAGCCGCCGCCCGGCTCCTCGAGCAGAAGATCGCCGTCGAGCAGCGGCACGACGACGTAGTCGGCCTCATGCCGGTGCCACCCCGTCTCCGCACCAGGCGCAAACCGCCACTCGGTGACGCGCACATGCGGCTCCGAGATATGGACGACGGGCGTGGCTTTGGGGCGTTGGGGCATGGGACTCACGCGGCGCGAGGATTGATGCGGTCGAGGTCGGGTCCGAGTTCGCGGCGACGCTGCATGAGATCGAAGTCGGCCTGAAGGCCGAGAAAGAAGCCAGGCGTCAGGCCGAAATAACGGGTGAGCCGCAGGTCAGTGTCGGCGGTGATTGCACGCTTGCCGAGGACGATTTCGTTGATTCGGCGCGGCGGAACGTTCAATTCGCGGGCGAGCGCGGTCTGGCTCATCTCAAGCGGCTTCAGGAATTCCTCAAGCAGGATTTCGCCCGGAGTCGGATTGGGAAGCTGATCCGGGTCAGTGGTAGTCGACGATTTCGACATCGGCCGGACCTCCTTCCCGCCATACAAAACAAATGCGCCACTGGTGGTTGACGCGGATCGAATATTGCCCCGCGCGCCCGCCCTTCAATGCCTCCAGCCGATTACCGGGTGGGGCGCGGAGATCGCTCACCGCACGCGCCTGATTAAGCAAACGCAGTTTTCGCAACGCCGCAACCTGAATGTCGCCGGGCAGTCTCCGGCTCCGCCGACCCGTCCAGATAAGCTCGGTTTCGGCGTTGGCGAAGCTCTGAATCACGGGAGCTTATAACGCGTAACGTTATGAGGCTCAAGAATGATCGGAGCCGAGGTCTTGGCTTGCGCGGAACACCGCTGCGCGGAGCGCCCTCGGCATTCACGCATTGCGGAGGGGGCGGACAGTATGCTGACTTTATCAACTTTGATCGAGGCCCTCGCATGCGCCAGTTGATCTTCTTCGCTCTCATGGCTCTTTTCGCCCTTCCGGCCGTCGCGGCTGAGCGATGGGAGACGCTGCCACCTACGCCCGCGCCGATCCCGACCGACCGAACGGGCGAAATCGACGCCAACGGA
This sequence comes from uncultured Alphaproteobacteria bacterium, assembly GCA_963794655.1. Classification (GTDB taxonomy): domain Bacteria; phylum Pseudomonadota; class Alphaproteobacteria; order Rhizobiales; family Beijerinckiaceae; genus Roseiarcus. The sequence continues at coordinate 1,853,601 of CAWCEV010000008.1, read as the reverse complement.
ATCAAGATCCACTACGCGATCTATGGTCAAGGCTCGCCGGTCGTCTTCCTGCACGGCGGCCTCGCCAACACCGACTATTGGGGCAATCAGGTCAAGGCCGTCGCGGCCCATCACACGGTCATCCTCATCGATAGCCGCGGCCACGGCCGCTCGACCCGCGACGCGCGTCCCTATGGCTACGACCTGATGGCCGACGACGTCGTCGCTGTCCTCGACGCGCTAAAAATCCCGAAAGCGGATGTCGTGGGCTGGAGCGACGGGGGCATCCTCGGGCTCGACCTCGCGCTGCGCCACAAGGACCGGGTCAGCAAGGTGTTCGCCTTCGCCGCCAACACGGTGACCTCGGGCGTCGTCGAGGGGGTGGAGAAAAACCCGACCTTCGCCGCTTATATCGAGCGGGCGGGCCACGAATATGCCGAGCATTCGGCGACGCCAAAGGAATACGACGCCTTCGTCGACCAGATCAGCAAGATGTGGGCGAATGAGCCCAACTGGACCGACGATCAGCTCAAAGGGATCGATACGCGGGTGCTCGTCGTCGACGGCGACCACGACGAGGCGATCAAGCGAGCGCACACCGAGTATATCGCTGCGACGATCCCGCACGCCGGCCTGCTCATCCTGCCGAACGTGAGCCACTTCGCCTTCCTGCAGGACCCCGACCAGTTCAATTTCGCCATCCTGCATTTCCTGGGAGACGAGTACGAGAGGCCTCATCCCGTGCCGTAGTGACGATGGCGACCCTGGCTCGTTCCGTCTCGTTTGCGGTGACGCGCCTGTGCCGGAGCCTCGACTTGGGCTTTGCCTCGCTCGGCTTTGTCACGCATCGCTGGCGAAGGACCGGCGCGGCCGCCTAACTCTTGGACTGGCCTCAAAAGAAAAAATACCGCTGCGCCATCGGCAGCTTCTCGGCCGGCTCGCACACGAGCAACTCGCCGTCGGCGGTCACGTCGTAAGTCTCGGGGTAGTTTCGATCTTCGGCGTCGCGGAATCCAGGCTACGCGGCCAGAGGCGCCGTACGGAGAACGAGCAAGGCGTCGCGAGGGCACGGAACGATCGCGTAGGCTTGGCCCTCGTCGTCGCTGAATTCGACAAGGGCGGCAGCTTCGTCCAGCGGCTCGACGACAGTGCCGACCTGCCCTCGGACGAGCCCGTGCTGGGGAAGGTCGCGGAGAAGCGCGACGGCGGCGAGGAAATCGCGCCCTGGATCGCCTGGCTCGGTCTCAACCGTCATCACACGACCCAACAGGTTACAAAACGTGGGATCTGCTCGGCCCTTCGAACGATCCAAATTGTTCTTACCATAGCCTCGCGACCTTGTCGTGAGACCATAACATCCATTTGCCAGCGATCGCCCCAAGCATCGCTGAGCAATGGCGCCGCGTCTTCGCGCCCCGCGGCATCCAATAAATGCGCTCGCAACTCTGCCGCGTCGGCTTGTCTCATGCCGAGGGCCTCGCGAAATACCCGAGCCTTATGGCGCCCACGCGGGTGCGCTGGGTCTAGGCAGTAGTCAGCGAGTTTGCGGAAATCGAGGATAGCTCGATCACCGTTCGGGAGCACCGCCGCCCCGACTTCACCGATTAAAATAAGAAGTACCGCTGCGCCATCGGCAACTTGTCCGCCGGCTCGCACACGAGCAACTCGCCGTCGGCGGTCACGTCGTAAGTCTCGGGGTCGATCTCGATCTTCGGCGTCGCCCCGTTGTGGATCATGCTCTTCTTGCCGATCTTGCCGCGCGTGTTCTCGACCGCGACGAGGCTCCGCTGAACTTTCAGCTTGCGGGCGAGGCCGCCGGCGAGCGCGGCGTCGGAAACGAAAGTGAGCGACGAGGTGTGTAGCGCGCGGCCGTGCGAGCGGAACATCGGGCGGTAGTGGACGGGCTGCGGCGTCGGGATCGAGGCGTTGGGGTCGCCCATCAGCGCGGCGGCGATCGCGCCGCCCTTGATGATGAGGTCGGGCTTCACGCCGAAGAAGGCTGGCGTCCACAGGACGAGGTCGGCGAGCTTGCCCTTCTCGACCGAGCCGATGTGCTTTGAGACGCCATGCGCGATGGCGGGATTGATGGTGTATTTGGCGACGTAGCGCTTGGCGCGCGCATTGTCGTTGCGGGCGCTGTCGCCGGGAAGCGCGCCGCGCTGGCGCTTCATCTTGTCCGCCGTCTGCCAGGTGCGGATGATCACCTCGCCGACCCGCCCCATCGCCTGGCTGTCGCTCGACATCATCGAGAGCGCGCCGAGATCATGGAGAATGTCCTCAGCCGCGATCGTCTCCTTGCGGATGCGGCTCTCGGCGAAAGCGAGGTCCTCGGGGATGGTCTGATCGAGGTGGTGGCAGACCATTAGCATGTCCAGATGCTCGTCGAGCGTGTTGCGCGTGTAGGGCCGCGTCGGGTTGGTCGACGACGGCAGCACGTTGGCGAGGCCCGCGACCTTCATGATGTCGGGCGCGTGCCCGCCGCCCGCGCCCTCGGTGTGAAAGGCGTGGATGGTGCGGCCCTTGAACGCCTTGATCGTGTCCTCGACGAAGCCCAATTCGTTGAGCGTATCGGTGTGGATCATCACCTGGATGTCGTGGTCGTCGGCGACCGACAGGCAGCAGTCGATCGCCGCCGGCGTCGTGCCCCAATCCTCGTGCAGCTTCAGCGCGCAGGCGCCGGCCTTGACCTGCTCGACCAGCGCGGCCGGTTTGGACGCGTTGCCCTTGCCGGCAAAGCCGAGGTTCATCGGATAGCCGTCCGCGGCCTCGATCATGCGCTGGATGTGCCAGGGGCCGGGCGTGCAGGTGGTGGCGAAGGTGCCGGTCGCCGGGCCGGTGCCGCCGCCCAGCATCGAGGTCACGCCCGACATCAGCGCCTCGTCGATCTGCTGCGGGCAGATGAAATGGATGTGGGTGTCGAAGCCCCCGGCGGTGAGGATCTTGCCCTCGCCCGCAATCACCTCCGTGCCCGGCCCGACGATGATGGTGACGCCGGGCTGGATATCGGGATTGCCGGCCTTGCCAATGGCGGCGATGTAGCCGTCCTTGAGACCCACGTCGGCCTTCACGATCCCCCAATGATCGAGGATGACCGCGTTGGTGATGACGGTGTCGACGGCGCCGCGCGCGTTGGTGGTCTGCGCCTGGCCCATGCCGTCGCGGATCACCTTGCCGCCGCCGAACTTCACCTCCTCGCCATAGGTGGTGAAGTCCTTCTCGACCTCGATCACGAGCTCGGTGTCGGCGAGCCTCAGCCGGTCGCCCTTCGTCGGGCCGAACATCTCGGCGTAGTGCGCGCGGGGGAGGGAGGTCGGGGGGAGGGCGTTGGAGGAGGAAGGCATCAGGCCCCTATTTTGGGTAAGAGGACAGTCAACGGGGAGTCTAGGTCTTGAGCAAGCGGAAACCTGGGGACTCTGCCGCTTCCCGGTCGAACGTCAGCGTCGTCTCGCAACCCTCGTCGAGATTGAGCGCGGCGATCAATCGATCCGCAAAGAGATGGATCCCGGTGTTGGAATCGGTAATGGCCTCGAGCACGCTAGCGCGGTGTTGGATCGTGAGAGCTGGGTGGCGGACGATTCGGACCAGCGCGTGCCGAATCCAATCATCGTCCCACTTGTAGGCTCGCCGCATGGTCCACGCGAATTCGGCAAGCACGACGACATTGACGAAAATCCGGCCCGGTTGGCTCTCGTCGATGACGCGGATGGCGCTCGCCGCCTGCTGTTCGTCGTCGCTCGCGAAGATTTGGACAAGAACGTTTGTGTCGACGCCAATCATTCGGCGGCGGTCCGCCTATGCCGAGGTCGCTTTGGGGACGCCTGTCTTCGAATTCGGTGATCATCTTCGACAAGCGCGTCGCCGACGGCCTGGTCCATCTCACGGATCGAAATTGGAGGGGATCGAACTTCTGTCTCGTACATGCCACTCCAGTCCTTCGCCTTTCCCGTGATGGCGTGGAAGAACACGTCTCCTTCCAGCGAAAGGTAAAACTCGACTTCGCAGCCCTCGGCGATCTTCAGCCTCTTGCGCAGCTGCGCGGGCAACGTGATGATCCCGTCAGCCCTAACTGTCGTTCGATAGTGCGGCATTGTCGCCTCGGCGTCTTCCTGAGCTCCTAGGGTATCACACCTTCCCCATCACCTCCTGGCGGAAGCCGTAGACCTCGCGTTTGCCGGCGACGGCGATGAGGCGCACGATGCGGCTCTGGCCGGGCTCGAAGCGGACGGCGGTCCCGGCGGGTATGTCGAGCCGAAAGCCTTTCGCGAGGCCGCGATCGAACTTGAGCGCCGGGTTGGTCTCGAAGAAATGATAGTGCGAGCCGACCTGGATCGGCCGGTCGCCCGAATTGGCGACTTCGATCGTCACAGTCTCGCGCCCTTCGTTCATGGCGATGTCGCCGGGTTCGGTGATCACCTCGCCGGGAATCTGCCGGTCATCCCCGCCTCGGATCGGATTGTGGACGGTGACGAGCTTCGTGCCGTCGGGGAAAGTCGCCTCGACCTGGATGTCGTGGATCATGGATGCAATGCCGTCCATCACCTGATCCGCGCTGACGACGTGGGCGCCGGCTTCCATGAGCTCCGCGACCGAGCGCCCATCGCGCGCGCCCTCGACGACGAAATCGGTGATCAGCGCGACCGCCTCCGGGTGGTTGAGCTTGACGCCACGCTCGAGACGTCGCCTGGCCACCATCGCCGCCATCGCGATCAGGAGCTTGTCTTTTTCGCGCGGCGTCAGATTCATGGGCCTTCGTCCCTCCTCGCACTCGTCGTCCGTCAGCAAAATCCGCGCCTCCGCTCACCCCCAGAGCCGAGGTTTGCGTGCGCCCAGCGCGACAATGGCCGCGATCAGAGCGCCGCGCAATCCGGAAGGGGAAGCGGAGACGAGGCGGGCGACGATGAGGCCATCGAACGCGCTCGCGCCGCTTTCGACGCCGCTGCTTTCAGCCTCGAGCGCCGCCCGCAAATCGGGCAGGCGGGCCTCAATATTGGGCGCCGCGGCGACGACCGTGGCCACGGCGCGCGCGCCCGCTCCCACCGCCTTGCGCTCGAGCGCCCCGCCGGCGTGGTCGAGCCGCGTCTCGTCGGCGAACACGAGCCGGCCATCGCGCCGCACGCGCCAAGAGTTCCTCAAGCTGGCGTCGATCTCGCGCTCGCCCATCGCCAAACGGCCGAAGACCAACGTCTCGGCGGCGATGAGACTGGCCTCGACCGACATCTCGATCTCGAGCCGCCGCTTGAGCGCCGCGCCCTCGAACATCAGGGTCTCCTGCGGCAGCCAGGACAGGCGAGCCCCCGGCGCTAGCGACAGTTCAGTCGCGATCGTCGCCGCCGGCCCGTCGCTGCGATAAACTCTTTCCGCCGAAGGTGTGGTCGCTTCCACCTCGGCGCCTTCGCCGACCGCGAGGCTGACGCGATAGGAGTCTCCGCCCGCGACGCCGCCGCTGGTGTTGACAATCGCGGCCTCGCACGGGCTCGAGGAGCGAGGAAAGCGCCAGCGCAGGCCGCCGGTCTCGAACAGCCGCTCAGCCTCGGTGCGTTCGCCGACGCGCACGAAGGCGCCTCGCGCCTCGGCCCGGGCCCGCTGGCGCGCGGGCCAAGGCTCGACCGGAGCGGGTGAATCCGTCACTGTGACTCTTTCATGACTGAATCCGCCCACCTCAGTTCCGGCGTCCTCGCCGCCGTGCTCGGCGCTGCGGCCCTTCATGCGCTGTGGAACTCGCTGGTCAAGAGCGCGAGCGACAAGTTCCTTTCCTCGGCCATCGTCGCGCTCTGGTGCGGCGCGGCTGCTCTCGCGGCCGCGCTGGTTCTGCCGCGGCCCGGAGACGCGGCCTTCCCGTTCATCCTCGCCTCGGCGCTCGTCCATATCGTTTATTTTCTGCTGGTCGGGCTCCTTTATCGCAACGCCGACCTTTCGGTCGCCTATCCGGTCATGCGCGGACTCGCCCCGCTGATCGCCGCCGGCATCGCTTTTGTGACGTTGGGCGAAGCGCCGGGGCCGGTCGCCAGCCTCGGAGTCGTCGCGCTTGTCACGGGCGTTCTGACCATGGGGGCGAGCGGCCTTGCGCATGGCCGCATCAATCGCACGACGGTCAACATCGCGCTCGCCAATTCTGCCGTGATCGCGATTTATTCGGTGATCGACGGTCAAGGCGCGCGGCTTTCCGGGGCAGGCGCGGCTTTCGCCTTCGCCTATAACTCCTGGGCGGACGCGCTGACGGCGCTCGTCTATTTGCCGATCATCCTTCTTCTTCGCGGCCGCGAAGCCCCTGCCGCGCTCGTGCGTGACTGGCGGCGCGGCCTGGTCGGGGGTCTCGCTGCTTTTGTGGGCTATGCGATCGTCATCTGGGCGATGACGCGCGCTCCGATCGCAGCCGTGGCCGCGTTGCGCGAGACGTCGGTCGTGTTCGCGGCGATCATCGGCGTCGCAGCGCTCGGCGAGCCGTTCCATATTCAGCGTGCGATCGCCGTGTTGGTCATTCTTGCCGGCGTCATCCTCCTGCGGATCGGCTGACCGGAGGCCGCATTAAGGACGGCGGCGTGGATTAGGACGCGCATTGCCGCGCGAGATCGACCTCGCCGCGCGGGCAGACCGGATCAAGCACCGGTGCGTAGGGGTGCGCGACCCGATAGAGCTCGTATTCCTCGACCGCGCCGCCGCCGCCGCGTCTCTCCAGCAGCCCAGCCGGCGCGACCTCATGGAAGCGCATGCCGAGAACGAGGTCGAACCGGCGGCCGGGTTCGCCGATGGCGAGGCCCGGCCCGGCAAAGAGCGTCTCCGGCGGCGCAGGCTCGAAGATCCAGCGCATCCGTTGCTCGGGCTGAACGACCGCGATTCCCGGATCGCCATAGTAGGACATGAGCGAAGTCAGAGCGTAGCCCTGGGTCAGGACGAAGGCGGCGCCGTCTTGGCGCGCCCGGGCGTCGAGATCCTCGGCCAATGCGCGAAAGCCCTCGAGCCGCGCCAGCGGATCGAGCGCCCCGAGCGGCACGGCGCCGGTCAGGAACTCGGCGTACGCCAGCGCCGCAAAGGCGAGCCCGATCGGCGCAGCCCAGAGCGCCCCCTTCGCGATCAGCGCGGAGAAGCCGGAAGCGCCGGCGCGGCGGGCTTCGGCGACCCAGTCGGCGGCCAGAATCGCGGCCGCCGGATAGAGAGGCGCGAGCCAGTTGCCTTGGACGCGGTCGTGCATCGAGTGGAAAAGGAAATAGACCGCAGCCGGCGCCATCGTGCAGGCGAGGAGTCGCCGGGCTTCGTCGCGCGAGCGCGCCTGAACGGGCGCGTGCCAGCGAATGGTCGCCAGAGCGGCGACGAGCGCGGCAAAGACGAGCGGATTGACGAGGCCGACCTGCGAGACGAGGAATTCGGCGATATAGGAGGGCGCGAAACCCTGCGGCGCGGTGCGTCCGAACTGCTTGGCGAAGGTCGCCCAGCCGTGCTCGGCGTTCCAGATGACGAAAGGGGCGAAGACCGCCAGAGCGATGCCAAGCCCGGCCAGAAGCGCCGGCGAGGCGAGCCAGCGGCGCAGCGACGGCGTCGCGCCGAGGGCCAGACCGACGCCGGCGGCGAAAAAGATTGCGGTGAACTTCGATTCCAGCGCGAGGCCCAGCGAGAGCCCGAGCGCGACCAGCCAGCGCGCCTCCCCGGTTCGCCAAAGCTCGACGAGCGCCGCGAGCCCAAGGGTCCAGAACACCACCAGCGGCGCGTCGGGAGTGATGAAGATCGCGCCGATGAGGACCAGCGGCATCCCGATCCAAAACAGCGCCGCGAGCGCGGCCTTTTCCACTGAGCCGAACAGACGCCAGGCGATCAGGGCGATGAGGGCCGGCATCGCGCCGACGACGAGGAGGGAAAGGGCGCGCACGCCGATTTCGGACCCCCCGAACAGCGCGGTCGACGCCCGGATGACGAGGGCGACCATCGGCGGATGGTCGAGGTAGCCAAGAGAAAGCGACCGCGACCACAGCGTGTAATAAGCTTCGTCGAAGGTAAGCTCGAGCCGCCGGGCAACGAGAGTCTGCGCGGCCAGGAGCGCAATCGTCGCCGCGACCGCGCAAAAGCCGAGCCAGCCGGCGCGCTGAGGCTGTATTCCGGTCCGCGCGGCGGCGAAGGTCGAATTGCCGCTCAACCTTGTCGCCTTCTCCGTCATCGCGCGCCTGCGGGCCGCAGTCCGTGGCATGCGAGCGCGCTTCCCGTCAATCATGACGGGGCCATTGCATTGTAGGGCTAAGGAAAATGACGCGAAGGTGTTGCGCAACGCACACAGGCGCCCCGCCATCGACGTCGTATAACCGCGCGTGGGCCTCGCGGAAACCCCGGCGCGGCCAGGCTTTGGAGTCATGGCGATCACCGCGTTCAGGAAAGGCTCGAGAGACGCGGACCGCGACGATGCCGCAGACGCCTCACGATTCTTCTCTCGCATCGGCTACCTCGTGCTGGCCGTCGGCGCGCCGGTCGGGGTGGTGCTGCACCCGCTCGCTCTCTACGTGATGTTCTCGATCGGGGTCGGCCTCGTTTTGATCGCGGCTGGGCTCGACGCCGAGCCCGGGTTTTTCCGTCGCTTTATGAGGCCCTTTACAGTTCCGGCTTTCCTCGTCCTGCTGGCGGGATTGGCGTGGGCGGGGCTGTCGGTGCTGTGGACGCCTTATCCGGTCGCGGCCGGGCAGCTCCTGTTGAAGATCAGCGTTTTGCTCGCGGCCACTCTATTGGCGGTGGCCGCGCCGCGCGAAAACGCGAGCGCGACCGACCTCTATCTATTCCCGATCGGCGTGGTCGCCGGCATGGCGACCATAGCCGCGCGATCCCTCGACGAGATCCTGACCGGAGCGCCGGACGACGGCCGGCTCGCGGCCGGCGCAGTGGCGATCGCGGTGCTTCTCTTTCCCGCGATCGGCGGGCTCGCGGCTCGTGGGCGCAACGGTCTTGCGCGGCTGCTTCTGATTGTCGCCCTGTGCTTCGCCTATATCGACAGTTACGCGCCGCTCGCGGTCGCGATGTTCGCCGGCTACCTGGCGCTGTCCTTCGCGATCTCCGACCCCAAACGTACGGCGCGCGAACTGGCCTGGGGCGCCGCCGCGCTGATCCTGCTCTCGCCCCTCATTCCGGCGCTCGCGCCCACAATCTCAGCCTGGATCTTCCATGTGCGGCTCACATCGCTGCCGGCGCCGTATCCCTCGCTCGCGGTAGCGGCGGACGTGTTCACCCACCAGAAGCTGAGGCTCATCACCGGCCGCGGTTTTGCGACCGTCATCCGTGGGGTCCGCGATGGCATCCTGCCAGCGCAAACGCCCAAGGCGCTCGCCTTTATGGTTTGGTACGAGCTTGGCGTCATCGGCGCGATGCTGTCGGCGGCCGGTGCGTGGCTCGCGTTCCGCAGTCTCGCGTGGGCGCCGGCGCGGCTCGCGCCCTATATGGCGGCGGCCTTCTCGGCCGTGGTCGCGCTCGCTTTCCTGAATGTCGATTTCGTCGAGATGACGACGCTCACCCTGATTGCTGTCGCGGTCATCTCGACGGATGTAGCCGCGCGCAGCCAATATCGCACCACTCGCCCCTCGGCGGCGAACCTCGCCAATCTCTGACGGAACGCGGTATCGCGCCTCAGCGCTTGCCGGCGAAGGACATGGGTCCGCGGCCCATGCGGGGACGCTTGTACTCGACGACGACCGCGCGCGTCCGGCCTGCGACCAGGCTCGCCCGGCCACGCGTCTTGGCCGCCTGCTTGGCCGCAAGCACCTTGACCTCCTCGACCGGCACGCCCATGAGGGAAGCGGCGATTTCGGCCCGCTGCCCCGCGTCATTGGCCAGGCTCTCGGCCGCTATCAGGGCTTCCTCGATCGTTGGGGTGTCGCGGCGAACACGCCGAACGCCCCATTTGGTTTTCCAGGTCGCAGCCATGCGCCCCTCCGAATTGGAATTCAGCGGTTACATAGCAGAATTGTTGCACCGCAGCAAATTATTCCGGCGTCAATATCTCGTTACCCACAAAGATTGTACGGCCGACACGTTTGGCGAGGGATGTCTCCGTCGATGAGGCGCGCGGAAACGACGCCGGGCATTGCCGCGGTGACATGGGACCGCGGATGAGGCGGGCTTGACAGACGCCGCGCGCGGCGGGCACGATTGACCAAACGGTCAAGAACGGCTTGGCCGATCCCGAAGCCCCCAGGGTCTGCCCATGACGATCGCCGCCAACCCGCCGGGCGGATCCGACATTCGCCCCGGCCGCTTGGACGGCGGAACTCTCAAGGCCAATTTCGCCGACTTGCACCCTCCGCTCACCTTCCATGAGGCGAAGGTCGAGGCGGAGCGTTGCTATTTCTGCTTCGACGCCCCCTGCCAGAAAGCCTGCCCGACCGCGATCGACATTCCCCTGTTCGTTCGCCAGATCGCGGCTGGAAACCGCACGGGCGCCGGGATGACCATACTCGACGCCAACATCATGGGCGGGACGTGCTCGCGCGTCTGTCCGACCGAGACGTTGTGCGAGGAAGCCTGCGTGCGCGAGGCTGCCGAGATGAAGCCTGTCACCATCGGCCAATTGCAGCGCTACGCGGTCGATCCGGTGATCGCGACCGGAAAATCGCCGTATGCGCGCGGGGCGCCGACAGGCAAGCGAGTGGCGATCGTCGGCGCGGGTCCGGCGGGCCTGGCCTGCGCGCATGCGCTCGCGATCGCCGGCGTCGAATCGACGATCTACGAGGCGCGCAAGAAATCGGGCGGCCTCAACGAATATGGCATCGCCGCCTATAAGATGATCGACGACTTCGCCGCGCGGGAGGCCGCTTTCATCCTGTCGGTCGGCGGCATCGAGGTTCGCCACGGTCAGGCGCTCGGGCGCGACGTCAAGCTCGAAAGTCTGCGGCGCGACTACGACGCGGTGTTCCTCGGCTCGGGTCTGGGCTCGACCAACAAATTGGGACTGCCGGGGGAGACTGAGCTCGAAAACGTGGTTGACGCCGTCGACTATATTGCGCGCCTGAGACAGGCGAAGGAGCTTTCCGCCCTGCCGGTCGGCCGCCGGGTCCTGGTGATCGGCGGGGGCATGACTGCGATCGACATCGCGGTCCAGTCGAAAAAGCTCGGCGCCGAGACGGTCACCATGGTTTACCGGCGCGGGCCCGAGCAGATGAAGGCAAGCCCGTTTGAGCGCGAGCTGGCGCAGACCAACGGCGTCGTTATCCGCTACTGGGCGAAGCCAGTGTCGCTTGAGGGCCACGCCGGCGCGCTGAGCGGCGTCATATTCGAGAACACGCACGAGCACGCCGGCATGCTCGCCTCGCCGGGCTCGGTCTTCCGCATCGAAGCCGACGTCTTGTTCACCGCCATCGGCCAGCGCGGGACGCCTGAGGCGCTTGACGGCGCGGCGATCGAGATCAAGGACGGCCGCGTCGTCGTCGACGGCGAGCGCCGCACCAGCCTAGAGCGCGTCTGGGCCGGCGGCGACTGTGTCTATGGCGGGCAGGATCTGACCGTCAGCGCGGTCGAGGACGGCAAGCAGGCGGCGCGCTCGATCGCCGCGGCGCTCGGCGGCGCGCGCGCCTGATTTGAGGAGGGTTCCATGGCCGATCTGCGCGTGAACTTCCTCGGCGTGAAATCGCCCAATCCGTTCTGGCTCGCGTCCGCTCCCCCGACCGACCGCAAGGTCAATGTGGAGCGCGCGTTTCGCGCCGGCTGGGGCGGCGTGGTCTGGAAGACGCTCGGCGAAGCGGGACCGCCGGTGGTCAATGTCTCCGGCGCCCGATACGGCGCGATCCATGGGCCCGACCGGCGGCTGATCGCGATGAACAACATCGAGCTCATCACCGACCGCGACCTCGAGATCAACTTGCGCGAGATCAAGGAGGTCAAGCGCGCCTGGCCCGATCGCGCGCTCATCGTGTCGCTGATGGTGCCCTGCGAGGAGAGGTCCTGGCAGCATATCCTCGGGCGCGTAGAAGATACCGAATGCGACGGCGTCGAACTCAATTTCGGCTGTCCCCACGGTATGTCGGAGCGCGGCATGGGCTCGGCGGTTGGGCAGGTGCCCGAATATGTCGAAATGGTCGCGCGCTGGTGCAAGGCGCACACCCGCATGCCGGTGATTGTCAAGCTCACGCCCAACATCACCGACATCCGCCAGCCGGCGCGGGCGGCGAAAAATGGCGGCGGCGACGCAGTGTCGCTCATCAACACCATCAATTCGATCATGAACATCGACCTCGACGCCATGACGCCCGACGTCGCCATCGACGGAAAGGGCACCCACGGGGGCATGTGCGGCCCGGCGGTCAAGCCGATCGCTTTGTCGATGGTTTCGGAAATTGCTCGCGATCGAGCCTGCGCGGGCCTGCCGATATCGGCCGTCGGCGGCATCACCACCTGGCGCGACGCCGCGGAGTTCATCGCGCTCGGCGCTGGAACGGTGCAGGTCTGCACCGCCGCGATGACCTATGGCTTCAAGGTCGTGCAGGAGATGACGACCGGACTCGCCGACTATATGGACGCCAAGGGCTATGCGACGATTGAGGACTTCCGCGGCCGCGCCATCCCCTCAATCACCGACTGGCAGTATCTCAATCTCAATTATGTCGCCAAGGCGGAGATCAACCAGGACCTCTGCATCCAGTGCGGCCGCTGCCACATCGTCTGCGAGGACACTTCGCATCAGGCGATCTTCGCGCGTGTCAACGGCAAGCGGCAGTTCGTCGTCAACGACGCCGAATGCGTCGGCTGCAACCTGTGCACGCTGGTCTGTCCGGTCGAGGACTGCATCACGCTCGTGCACAAGGTCGCGGGCGTCGATCCGCGCACTGGCCTCGACTACGCGCGGCCGCCCGAGAACTGGACGGCGCACCCGAACAACCCCGGCGCCGCCAAGGCGGCGGAGTGACCTAGCGAATCGGTCTCACTCGGCGCGCGGCTTGTCCTTGAGCTTGCCAAACACCGAGTTGACGTCGACCCGCTCCTCGGCCGGCTTGGGCTTCGCCGTCGGGACGCCGAACACTTCGAGCTGGCTTGCGGGGGCGGGGGTCGGGCGAGCGGTGGTGATCTCCGCCGACACCAGGGTCTGGCTCCGATCCTCCTCGACCTTCGGCCGTTCCTTGGCGGCGCGATTGACCTCGAAGTCCAATTCGATCTGCGAGCACAAGCCGAGCGTCACCGGGTCCAGGGGCTGAAGATTGGCGGAGTTCCAGTGGGTGCGCTCGCGAATGGCCGAAAGCGTATGCTTGGTTGTGCCGACGAGCCGCATGATCTGCGCGTCCTTGAGCTCGGGATGGTTGCGCAACAGCCAGAGCACCGCGTTCGGACGATCATGCCGGCGCGAGAGGGGGGTGTAGCGGGCGCCGCGCGGCTTCTTGAACTCGGGCGTTCGGACCTTCGACGTCGAAAGGTGCAGGCGATGATTCGAATCCCGCTCGGCCGCGGCGATTTCCTCGCGCGTGAGCTGGCCGGTCGAGATCGGATCATAGCCCTTGATCCCCGTCGCCACTTCGCCGTCGGCGATGCCTTTGACCTCGAGCGGGTGGAGTTTGCAGAACTCGGCGATCTGGTCAAAGGTCAACGACGTGTTCTCAACCAGCCAGACGGCGGTCGCCTTGGGCATCAACGGGGCGTCGCTCATGAATCATGGCTCCTTAACGATCGTTTGCGCGCACTCGCGGGTTTTGCCCCGCAAACGCAGTCTCAAAGGATCAACTTGAGAGGAAAGGCGTTGTATAGGCGTCAGTTGGGCAGATTGCAATGTTTATAGGCAGCGTAAGCACGCATGAGCTTTAGCAAAATACGTATCAGGACCTCTTGCCAAGGTTTGGGCCCGAAACCAAATTCCGGGCTCAGGTTCGCCATCCAGGCCTCTCGTCCTAAAGATCAACGGAACCCGTTCATGAAATACACAATGTTCGCCGCCATCGCTGTGGCGCTGGCGTCCGCCGCGGCGACAGCGCCGGCCGAGGCCAAGGGGTGCCTGAAGGGCGCCGTCGTTGGCGGGGTCGCCGGGCATTACGCCGGCCATCACGGCGTAATGGGCGCCATCGGAGGCTGCATCGTCGGCCATCACATGGCCAACGAAAAGGCGAAACAGGAGGTTGCGCCGACCGTTCCGCCAGCTCAAGGCGGCGCGGCGCCTGCCCCCAAGTCCTGACCCCGCCGGTCAGCGCTTTCAGGCCTTGTTGTTGGGTGAGCGTTCGGACTTCGGGTCGAGCGGCCAGCGTGGCCGGCCCGGAGTATCGAGGCCGTCGATCAGCCCAAGCCTGAGCCGCTCGATTCCGGCCCACGCGATCATGGCGCCGTTATCGGTGCAGAGCTTCTGCGGCGGCGCGACGAACGGCAGGCCAGCCTCGGCGCAGAAGCGGGTCAGCGCGTCGCGTAGCGCCGCGTTCGCGGCGACGCCGCCGGCCACGACCACCGCCCGGGGGGCCGCGCCGATCCGCCGGCGAAAGAGCTTGAGCCCGGTGCGAATGCGATCCTCGACGACGTCGACGACCGCAGCCTGGAACGAGGCGCAGAGATCGGCGACATCCCCCGGTCGCAGCGGCGCGATCGACTCCGCCGCTAGCCGGACGGCGGTCTTGAGCCCGGAAAGCGAGAAATCAGCGTTCGGCCGGCCGATCAGCGGCCGCGGCAGCGCGAATCGGGAGGGGTCGCCGTCCCTGGCCGCCGCCTCGACCGCCGGGCCCCCCGGAAACGGCAGCCCGAGGAGCTTCGCGGTCTTGTCGAACGCTTCGCCGATGGCGTCGTCCAGAGTCGCGCCCAGGCGATCATAGTCGCCGACCCCCTTCACGGCGAGGATCTGGGTGTGTCCTCCGGACGCGAGCAGGATGAGGTAGGGAAAGGCGACATTGGCGGTAAGGCGCGCGGTCAGCGCATGAGCCTCGAGATGGTTGACCGCGACGAACGGCTTGCCGCAGGCGAGCGCCATGCCCTTCCCCGCCATCAGCCCGACCAGCACGCCGCCGATGAGCCCAGGCCCCGCGGCGGTCGCCACGCCGTCGAGGTCCTTGGCCGCGACGCCCGCCCGCCCGAGCGCGCGCGCAATCAGAAGGTCGATGATCTCGACATGGGCGCGCGCCGCGATCTCCGGGACGACGCCTCCGAAAGGCGCATGAGCCGCAATCTGGCTCATCACCTCGTCGGCGAGAATCTCGCCCGCGCCATCGGGACGCAGCCGCACCACGGCCGCCGCCGTCTCGTCGCAAGTGGTTTCGATGCCTAAGACCCGCATCATTGCTCTACCCGCCCGAATCCAGGCCGTGACCGAAGCCCATAGCGGGTACGGGGAGGATGAGAAAGCCCGCCTTGGAGCCGCATGGCGCGCCCGCAAGATTTTTGATCGCCTTGTCGGGGCTTTTCGAGGCGTGGTATGGCTCTGCGCCGGGAGTTGATTGATGGTAGGCCCCATTCGGCCCAATGAAATTCGAGTCGTGATCCGCCCGATCGAGGCGCGCGACTACGACCTCGGCCCAATTCCGGCTGAACTGTTCAAGAAAACCTTCGACGCGTTTCTCGCCGCGCTCCAGGTAACCGACCGCGAATTGCAGCCCAAGGCGCGGTCGAGCGAGTTCTTCATCTCGCAGCTCGCGATCAATCCGTATGAATTCGGCATCCTGGAGAAGCGAAGATCATTCGGCCAAAACACTCCCTCGGCGATCCAGTACTTCCGGCGCTGCGCGGAGGGCATTTACCGCAGTGACTACCAGACCGTCGTGCGGCATCCCCGGATGACAAGGGCGTTCATCCGCATCGTCAAGGCGCTCGACCCCAGTTTCCACGTCCTCGCGCAATTCAGCGATACGGAGCTGCCGGTCGACGATTTCTTTCGCCGTCAGGTGGACCGGGTCGGCGTCAAGGACGACCCCGGGCTGCAAGCGGACAACTGGTTCCTGGGAAGCGCGATGATGTCGTTCGAGGGCCGGCTCGATGAAATCGACTACCGTGGCGCGGTCTGGACGGGGGACCTGATGCTCCCGGCCGGGACGACCCATGTCGAGTGCGTCTTTGACAAGTCACAGGGTGAGGATGCATTAAATCCCTTCGGCAACAAGAACGTTTGCATAACGGGGCGAGCAATATACACTGGAGACAGCCAACTTCCTGAACGAATAGAGGTAATTAATATCGAGGAAAGGGCGCATGTGAACGCGGCGGTGGACATAAGGGGTTCATTGTGTCTGACGCGCGTTACAGAGAAGGACGAGGATCTTGATTACGTCGAGTAGCGATAAGCATTTCCTCCATACCAGCGTCCTGCTTCGCCACGCCAACGGCGACTCGGGCGAGGCTGAGCAGCACATCGAGACGATTCTCACCGAGGCGGCGGTGGCGAAGCGCCGCGTCTGGGTCAGCAGCATCCTGTTCGCCGAATTGAGACCTTCCACATTCGTTCCCGGACGCTTCGCCACTCTGTTCGAGCTCACCCGCTACATCCGTGCGCTGGCGACCTTGGTGACGCCCGATCCGAACACGATGATACGGGTGGCGCGGCTGCGCGACGCCAAGTGGCAACGGCGCAGCGATGCCCATCAGCCGGGCGGAAAGCCGCGGTCGATGGCGCTTGGCGATGCGATGCAGATCGCCTCCGCCTTGTGGGTGAAGGAGGCGATCGGGGTTCCCGATCTCGAGTTCCTTACTTTCGACGACTGGTGCTCCGACGACGGCAAGGGCGATCGTCTGTGCCTGCTGCATTTGCAGGACTACGCAATCGAGCCCAAGGCCGATGCGGACCTGAAGCCGGCCGTCCGGATGACGCGGCTCGAGCCCATCGTCCACCCGCAGCCCTTTCCCCACTCCGTGGCGGCAGGCTGACCTCCCTGGCGGCCGCGCCCGGTGGGCGTCGATGACGGGCGCGGCCGAAGGCTGATTCCAGCCCCATGGTGAACTGACCCCATGACTGCCAGGGTCGCCCTGTTTCGCGCCCGCGAGGACGCATTGGCGAGCGGGGCGCGGCTGCGCCGGCTCGGGTTCTCCGTCGCCTGCCTGCCCGCGATCGAAATCAAGGCTGAAGCCGCGCGACCCATGCGCTCGCGCTATGACGCCGTGTTCGCGACCAGCGGCAAGGCGTTCATGGGCGATTGGCCCAGCGACAGGTCGTTGCCTCTTTATGTTGTCGGCGCGCGGACCGGGCGCGCCGCCAAGTCGCGCGGCTGGCGGCTCGCCTCCCCTCCTGCGCCGGACGCGGCCAGTCTGACCGAGACCCTGCGGGGCGCGCTCAGGCCGGGCGCGAGCGTGCTCTACCTCGCCGGCCGCGACCGGAAGGGCACGATCGAGGCCGGGATCGAGAGCGCCTTCGCGGTCGAAATCGTCAAAACCTATGCGGCCGAGGCGCGCGAGGCCTGGAGCCGGGCGGAAACGCGCGCGCTCGCGTCCTGCGACGCGGCGTTGCATTACTCACGCCGCTCGGCCGGGCTCGCCGCGGCGCTGGCAAAGTCCGCGGGCGCCGGGCCGCACTTTCTCGGGCTTCAGCATGTCTGCCTGTCCCGCGATGTCGCCGAACCACTCGAGGCGGCGGGCGCAACGCGCGTCGCGATCGCGGAAACGCCTGACGAGGCGGGACTTTTTCGCGCCTTATGCCGCAGCCTCGACGGGTTTCCTTCGTTTGGGGCGTCCCGTATATAGGGCCGCGAGAGGTCGAAGGCGCGAGGCCATGGTCGACGACGAAACCCACATTTCAGCCGGGCCCGACGGCGCCCCGCCCAATCGCAACCGGCGGCCGGACCCGGGCGTCATCGAGGGCGAAATCGCCGCTTCCCGGACTGACGACGGCGAGCCTCGGGCGGCTGCGCCCGAAAGCACCCCCGACGCTCGGCCGAGCCGCGCCGCCGAGCCCCCTCGCGGCCGCTTTGGCGGCGTCCTGGCTGGCGCCATCGCCGGGCTGGTGGTTTCCCTGCTGGCCATAGGCGCCTTCTATTCCCTCCTCGCGCCGAGCGGAGACGACGACTCGGAAAATCGGCTCGCCGCACTCGAAACCCAGTCGCAGCAGGCGACCGCGGCGTTGGACGCCGAAGCCAAGCGGGAGAGCGCGGCCGTCGGAAGCCTCGACAAGCGGGTAAGCGCGCTCGAGGCTGGCGCCGGATCTTCGAGCGTCGCGGATCTCGACAAGCGCGTCGCCGCGCTTGAGAAGGCGAGCGCCGACAGCGGATCGAGCGCCGCCGCCGCCGCGCAGGCCGCCCAGCAGGCCGCGCAGGGCGGCCAACAAGTGGCGACTCAGGTCAAGGACCTGCGGGCCGACATCGACGCTGCGCGCGGTGAGATTCCGGGGCTTGCCGCCAGAGTCGCCAAGCTCGAGGGCGAAGGGCCGAAGACGAACGACGCCGATCTTTCGACGCTCGCGGCCCGGATCGACAAGATCGAGGCCGCGCTCGCAGCGCCGAAGAGCGAGACGCGCGTCCCCGCCGAGAAACCCGCGGCGGCCGACAACGCCGCTCCCATCGCGATTATCGCCGGTGCGGTCGCGGACCGGCTCGCCGCCGGCGCGCCGATCGGAACCGAGGTCGCGGCCCTTCAACGCCTGGGCGTCGATCCGGCTGAGCTGGCGAAGCTCCAGGCGGCGGCGGACGGAGCTCCGACGGGGAGCGCGCTCGCCGCGTCCTTTCAGGCGGTCGCGCCGAAGGTGCTGGCGGCGGCGGCTCCAGCCGAGAGCGGCGGGGTGCTCGATCGCCTGCTCGCGCACATGCGCGGCCTTGTTCGAGTCCACGAGCTCAGCGAAATCTCGGGCGACGATCCCGAAGCGATCGTCTCGCAGATCGAGGCGGACTGTCGCCGAGGCGACATCGCGGGTGCACTCGCCGCGTTCGACAAGCTGCCCGAGGCCGCGCGTCAGGCCGCGGGCGACTGGCCGGCCAAGGCGCGGGCGAGGCTCGGCGCGGACGCCGCTCTGCAGTCGATCCGCGAGGCGGCGATCGGACGACTGGCGGGCGGCGATCGGCCTTGACATCGCGGCGGCTGGCGTGCGGCTGAGGCCTCTGGGAGCGGAGACGAAATGCTTCGGCTGTTGATTTTCCTCGCCGCGCTGGCGCTTGCCGCCTGGGGCTTGAGCTGGTTCGCTAACAACCCCGGCGAGGTGACGCTGGTCTGGCGAGGCACGGAATATGACGTGTCGCTGGTTCTCGCGCTCGGCGTCGTCGTAGCGCTCGCGGTCGGGCTGTCGATCATTTGGGCGTTGCTCAGGTTCGTCTTTCGCATCCCTTCGCTGGTTTCGCTCGCCTCGCGGGCGCGGAGGCGCGAGAAGGGTTTCCTTGCGCTGTCGCGCGGCATGATCGCGGTCGGCCACGGCGACGTCCGGGCCGCGGCCAAGCACGCCTCCGAGGCCAGCCGGCACATCGGGAGCGAGCCGATGACCAAGCTCCTGCAGGCCCAGGCGGCTCAGCTCGCAGGCGACACGCGGAGCGCGGTTGCGGCCTATAACGCGATGCTCGAGCACCACGAGACCCACGGTCTCGGCCTGCGCGGCCTCCATCTCGAGGCGCGGCGCGCCGGCGATCACGGGGCGGCGCTCGAATACGCGATGCGCGCCAACGCGCGGGCGCCCGCCGCCTGGGCGGGGCAGGCGGTGCTCGACGACCGGACCCGGCGCGGCGACTGGGCGGGCGCGCTCACGACCGTCGACGTCAACGCCGCCGCCCGCCTCATCGACAAGCCGACCGCGAACCGCTGGCGAGCGGTGATCAAGACCGCAATGGCCGAGGCGGCGATGGAGCGTGAACCGAAGCAGGCGCTCGCGCTGGCGCAGGAGGCCTGCCGCCTTGCGCCCGGGCTCGTGCCGGCGGCTGCGATCTGCGGCCGGCTCCTGGCGCAAGCAGGGGACTATCGCCGCGCGAGCCGCGTGCTCGAGGCCGCTTACGAGCAGACGCCCCATCCGGACCTCGCCTCCGCCTATATCCGCGTCCGCCATGGCGACTCGAGCGAGGATCGGCTGACGCGCGCCCGCACCCTCGCCCGGGCCGCGCCCAACGATCCCGAATCGCTGCTGACGGTCGGACGCGCGGCGCTCGAGGCGCATGACGGCGCCGCGGCCCGCGCCGCGATCGCCCCGCTCATCGCTTCGGATTCGCCCTTTGGGCGCCCGACCCGGCGCGCCTGCCTCCTGATGGCCGACATCGAGGACGCGGACGGGCATCAAGGGGCCGTGCGCGAATGGCTCGGCCGGGCGGCGCGCGCCCCGCGCGACAAAGCCTGGGTGGCGGAAGGCGTGATCAGCGACCGCTGGGCCCCCGTCGCCCCATCGGGCGCGCTCGACGCCTTCGTATGGCGGACGCCGGACGAGCGCTTCGCACTCCCGGCGGAGCCTGCCGCGCCGACGACGGCGGCAGCGACGCTGGTCGAGGCGATCGCGGCGCCCGCTCCGCCCCCCGCTCCGGCGGTGCAGGTGGTCGAGCCGGAACGCCGCCCGGCGCCGGCTCAAAGTCCGCCGCCTGCCGCCCGCACTGAGGTCATCGTCGATCCGGCGTCGATGGCCCCCGACGACCCCGGCCCGGAGGAGCCGGAGGCGAAACGGCGCGGCTTCCGGCTCTACGCCAATGAGTGACATGAGCCGGGTCGCCGGCACGCGCCGCCCCAAGCCTCGGACCGCACGCCGTGTCGCCTGATACCGTCGTCATCGTCGGCGCCGGACACGCGGGGGTTCAGGCGGCGGTAAGCCTGCGCGAAGAGGGATTCGCCGGCGACGTCGTCCTTCTCTCGGCCGAGAAGGATCTGCCCTATCAGCGCCCGCCGCTGTCGAAGGCGTTCCTGAAGGGCGAGATGGACATCCATGGCCTGCCGCTCAGGGCCGAAGCCCATTTTCGCGACCACCGCATCGATCTGAGGCTCGGGGTCGGCGCGACCAGGATCGACCGGGCGGCGCGCCAGGTCGAGCTCAGCAACGGCGAGACGATCGCCTACGGCCATCTCATTCTGGCGACGGGCGCGAGGCAGCGCCGGCTTGACGTTCCCGGCGTCGATCTTCCCGGTGTGTTCGCGCTGCGCGACATCGCCGACGCGACCCAGATCCGCGAACGCCTGCGCGCGGGGCGAAAGGTCGTCATCATCGGCGCCGGGTTCATCGGCCTCGAGATCGCGGCGACCGCGACCAGCGTCGGCGCCGAGGCGACGATCGTGGAGATCGCCCGCCCGATGGGGCGCGCCGTGTCGCCGATCATGTCGGATTTCTTCCTCGCGGCGCACGAGGCTTTCGGCGCGCGGTTCCGGCTCGGGGTCGGGGTCGCCGCGATCAAGGGCCGCGAACATGCCGAGACGGTCGTGCTCGCCGACGGCGAGGCCTTGCCGGCAGACATGGTCGTCGTCGGCGTCGGCGTTGTCGCCGAGGATGCGCTGGCTCGCGCGTGCGGTCTTGAATGCGCGAACGGCGTCGTGGTCGACGAACATCTCCTGACCTCCGACCCGGCGATCTCCGCGATTGGCGACTGCGCCGACTTTCCCAACGCCGTGCTCGGATTCCGCACCCGGCTCGAATTGGTGCAGAACGCGGTCGATCAGGGGCGGGCCGTCGCGCGGCGTCTCGCCGGCAAGCCCAAGCCCTACGACGACCTCGCCTGGTTCTGGAGCGACCAGCAGGATCTGAAGCTGATGATCGCCGGCCTGTCGCATGGCGTCGATCATTGGGTCCTGCGCGGCGACCCGGCGACCCGGGCGTTCTCGACCTTCGGCTTTCGCGCCGGCAGGCTCGCGGTGGTCGAATCGGTCAACCGCGCCGGCGACCACGCCGCCGCCAAGCGCATCATCGGCACGACCAGGCCGCTGACGCCGGAAGAGGCCGCGGACCCGGCGTTCGATCTGCGCGGACTGGCCAAGCGAAGCGTCTGAGCCCGGCGCTGCGCTTCGGCGCAACAAGAACCAAATCGGACGCAACAAAAGCAAAATCGCCCGCAACGAAATCCAAGGCGGGCGCAACAAAATCCAAATCGACCTTTTTCGACCCGGTCCAGACTTTTCAATGGCTTGGGCGCGGAAATCGGGCCCGGAGCCTGGCCGCAGGTCAAGGGCCTGATTGCACCGCCGCCGAGATCGGCGACGCGTTTTCTTCCCTACCGAAATTCCGCACCCGAAGGCGAAGGACTTACCACTCGCTTCTGAATATCGCAAGGATTGTCGCGCGGATTGTCGGTAGCACGACGCTATATCCACAGGACATCGGTGATTAATTCGGGCGTCGCCGATAATCGGCGCTATTGCCGAGGCAAAAGAGTATGATAACAGTGCGGTGGATCCCGATGTCGGAAGCGGGGTCTTTTGAAGTCGGGGGGATCGCGATGAAATTGCCGTCGTTGCTGCTGGCCTTCGTTGTCGCCGGATCTGCGGTCACGGCCGCTTCGGCGGCGACCTATGACATCACCATCTCTTCCAGCGACGGCACGATCGCTGGGGTCATGACAGTCGACGGTTCCGGCGTCGTGACCTCCTTCACCGGAACGGCGAGCGGCTTTGATGGCGGCGCGGCGATTTTCAATGGCCCCGTGACCCTCGGGCAGAGCTCCGGCGGCCCAACCTTTCCGATCGACGACAAATTCTCAACCACGCCGGACTATTTCTCGACCGGGGACGGCTCGTCCGGCGGCGGCCTGGGGTTGACCACGGCCAATGGGGGCACGAACTACAATTTCCGTATCTACGACTATACCGACACGTACAACAATTACGGCGTCCATACCGCATGGTTCGGCGATTCGGGCGGCGCTCTTTCGACCGTGACCTTCAGCGCGGTCCCTGAACCGTCGACCTGGGCGCTGATGGGGGTTGGATTCGTCGGCCTTGCCGGGGCTGCGTACGCGTCTCGCCGCCGGAGCGTGGCCGCCGTCTGATCGGCCGCCCAAAGCGACGAAAAGCGCAACAGCGCCGTCCGCCCGGCGGGGCCGTCTTGCCTTTGCATCATCGTCCACGCGGGCGACGTTTCTCAGCCGCGAAGCGCCGTTTCAACCTCCGTGGCAGCCGGGCAGGTCGTATAACGCCGCAAGACCGCAGGGCGAATTGAACATGCCGTCGATGTTGTGGCCGACATCCGGAACCTGCAGCAAACGATGGGCGAGGCCCGTTGGGTGGCGCTGCTTCAGGTAGCCGAAATAGGCGAGGCCCCGCGCCAGACGATCGGGTCCCTGGGCCTCGGCCATGCAGCTCTTGTCCAGCGAGGGATTGTTGGGGTCGTCATCACCGCCGCCGAGGAGATAGACCACGTCGCGGGCGACATAGGCCGCTTCCAGCGCCTCCGGATCGGTGCCGGCAAGGTAAGGCGGCAATTCCCTCATGCCAAATTTCCAGCGATTGAAGGCCGGACAGAACAGGCCGCGGAAAAATGCAAATCCGCCGCCAGCCGGCCGTTCCGAGCTGAAATAGACATAGGACGACGGATCGGCGACCAGATAGCGCAAATGAATTCCCGCTTTCGTCACAGCGTCTTCGCCGCGGCCGGCCACCGCATAGCGCTGCACGAGCTGGCCGCCGCCGGAGTGACCGGCGATGACGACAGTCTTGAGCGCCGGGAATGAAGCGCGGTCCGCCAGCCGGGCCAGAATCGCATCGAGAGCCGCGAAGCTGCTGATCGGCGCCGGTCCGTGGGCGTCGTCGCCGGCCTCCCAGCCAAAGTGGTCCCAGCGCAGCGTTTCCGCCGGCAGTTGCTCGGCGGCGACATCGATATCATCGAGGAATTGCGGCTCGACCAGCAACACCGACTCCGGATCGAGTCCGGAGGCGGCGCGACCGACTTCCGCCACCGTCCGGGCGATATCGGCGTCGCGCACGACGCCGTGAATCGTCACAATCGCGCGGGTGATCGCCGGCTGCGGCTGGCTCCAATCCCGCGACAGGTACAACCGCAAGACCCCCGAGCCCGCCGGGGTGCTGACCGTCAGTTCGCGGTTGGCGACGAGCCAGACCGGAGTGTCGTCAAGGGGGCCTCGCGCCGCGGCGGCCCCGAGAGCGAGGAAGGAAGCGACCAACAGCGCCGCTGCAACCGTACTCCGCCTTCGCCTCAAAGCGAAATCTTCGCCCGCGCCGCGAGTTCGCCGACGATGCCGCGCCGAAACGCCAGCACGCAGGCGACGAAAACGACGCCCTGGATCACCGTCACCCATTCGCCGAACTGCGCGAGATAGTTCTGCATCGCAACGACGATCAGCGCCCCGACGACCGGCCCGTAGAACGTGCCCATGCCGCCGACCAGCGTCATCAGGACGACCTCCCCCGAGGTCGAAAAGGACACGTCGGTCAGCGATGCGTTCTGCGTCACGAGCGCCTTGACCGCCCCGGCGAGGCCGGCGATCGCCGCCGAAAGCACGAAGGCGGCGAGCTTGTACTGGAGCGTGCGATAGCCGAGCGAGATGGCGCGCGGCTCGTTCTCGCGGATCGCCTTCAGGATCTCTCCGAACGGCGAGCTGACCGTGCGCTGCACCGCGAGGAAGCCGAACAGGAACACCACGGCGACGAAGACATAGAGGATCCATGGATTGGAGAGATCGATGAACCCGAGCGCCTTTCCCTGCGGCACGCCCTGGATGCCGTCCTCGCCGTGGGTGAACGGCGCCTCGACGCAGAAGAAATACACCATCTGGGAAAAAGCGACGGTTACCATCGCGAAGTAGATGCCGACGCTGCGGATGGCGAGCGCCCCGGTGACGAAGCCGAGGGCGGCGGAAGCGACGACCCCGAGCGCGATCGCCGACACCGGCTCCAGTCCCCATACCTTCGCCGCATGGGCGCAGACATAAGCCGCAAGGCCGAGGAACATCGCGTGGCCAAGCGAAAGCAGGTTGGCGTAGCCAAGCAGCAGATTGAACGCGCAGGCGAACAGCGCGAAGCACAAGGCCTGCATGATGAAGAACGGATAGGCGACGAACGGCGCGATCACAATAAGCGCGACCATGATCGCAAACGCGATCGAGTTGGCGCGCCGGTCCCGGCTCGTCGTGTCCGCCGCGCCGACGGCAGCTTCGAGGCTCATCTCAGGCCGCCCTTCCGAAGAGGCCGGTCGGCCGGATCAGGAGCACGATCGCCATGATGACGAACACCACCGTGTTCGACGCCTCCGGGTAGAACACCTTGGTCAGGCCCTCGACGACGCCAAGCACGAAGCCGGTCACGATCGAGCCGAGGATCGAGCCCATGCCGCCGATCACCACCACCGCGAAGACGACAGCGATGATGTCGGCGCCCATGCCTGGGCGGACCTGGGTGATCGGCGCGGCGAGCACGCCGGCGAACGCGGCCAGCGCCACCCCGAAGCCATAGGTCAGCGTGATCATCCGCGGCACATTGATGCCGAAGGCGCGCACCATGGTCGGGTTTTCGGTGCCGGCGCGCAAATAGGCGCCGAGCTTGGTCTTCTCGATAATGAGCCAGGTCGCCAGGCACACGACCGCCGAGGCGATGATCACCCAGCCGCGATAGACGGGCAGGAACATGAAGCCGAGATTATAGGCGCCGCTGAGCTGCTTGGGGATCGCATAGGGCAGGCCGGAGGCGCCGAAGTAATTCTGGAACAGCCCCTGGATGATGAGCGCGAGACCGAAGGTCAGCAGCAGGCCGTACAGCGGGTCGAAGCCGGCGAGGCGTTTGAGGAACAGCCGCTCGGCGATCGCGCCGATCGCGCCGATCGCGAGCGGAGAGAGGATCAGCGCGGCCCAATAATTGAGCCCCGCGTATTGCAGCAGAAAATAGGCCGCGAAAGCGCCCATCATGTAGAAAGCGCCATGGGCGAAGTTGACGATGGTCAGCATGCCGAAAATGACCGCGAGGCCGAGGCTCAAGAGCGCGTAGAAGGAGCCGTTGATAAGCCCGATCAGGAGCTGGCCGTAGAGCTGCGGCATGCTGATGGCGTGGCCGAAGATGTTCATGGTCGCGCGGCCCTCATCCGGCCCTTCGGGCCACCTTCTCCCGGCGGGAGAAGGGATCGCGGGGTGAGGGGAAGCGACAACGCAACCATCACACCCCCAGCGCCTCGTGCAGCCTGTCCATCCGCCCTGCGAGCTCCGAATTGGCGAAGGCGTCGATGATCTTGCCGTCCTCCATGACGAAGAACCGGTCGGCCAAAGTCGAGGCGAAGCGGAAATTCTGCTCGACGAGCAGGATCGTGAAACCTTCCCGCTTGAGCTCGGCGACGGTGCGGCCGATTTGCTGGATGATGACGGGGGCGAGACCCTCGGTCGGTTCGTCGAGCATCAGGAATCGCGAGCCGGTGCGCAGGATTCGCGCGATCGCGAGCATCTGCTGCTCGCCTCCCGACAACTTGCCGCCGCCGCTGGCGAGACGTTCGCGCAAGTTGGGAAAGAGCGAGAAGATCCGCTCGACCGCCATCGCGCCGGACTTGTCGATCTGCGGGGGAAGGAACAGGTTCTCCCTGACCGAGAGGCTTGCGAATATCGCGCGTTCCTCGGGACAGAAGGCGACGCCGAGCCGCGCGATGCGGTCGATCGGGAGGCCGATGAGCTCCCTGCCGCCGAACGTCACCGATCCCGTGCGCTTGCCGACGATCCCCATGATCGCTTTGAGCGTCGTCGTCTTTCCCGCCCCGTTCCGCCCGAGCAGGGTCACGACCTCGCCCTCCCGCACATCGAGGTCGACGCCGTGAAGAATATGCGATTCGTTGTACCAGGCCTGCAGGCCCTTGACGCTGAGCACGGTCCGCGCGGCGGGCGCAGGCGCCGGAGCAAGCGCGGCCTCAGCCATTCCCCACTCCCATATAAGCCTGCTTCACCTCCTCGTTCTCCGACAC
Organism: uncultured Alphaproteobacteria bacterium; assembly: GCA_963794655.1. GTDB lineage: Bacteria > Pseudomonadota > Alphaproteobacteria > Rhizobiales > Beijerinckiaceae > Roseiarcus. The sequence continues at coordinate 1,826,954 of CAWCEV010000008.1, read as the reverse complement.
CTCGCGATAGTCGCCCTCCGCCAGAACACGCCCGCGCGTGAGCACGGTGATGCGGTGGGAGAGGTTGGCGACCACCTTGAGATTGTGCTCGACCATCAGGATGGTGCGGTTCGCCGACACCTGCCGGATCAGATCGGCGGTGCGGTCGATGTCCTCGTGGCCCATGCCGGCCATCGGCTCGTCGAGCAGCATCATTTCCGGCTCGACCGCGAGCGTCGTCGCCAGCTCCAGCGCCCGCTTGCGGCCATAAGAGATCTCGCCCGCCTTCGAATTGGCGAAGGACGTGAGCCCGACATCCTCGAGCAGCGCAAGCGCGCGCGCGTTGAGCGGCTCGAGCGCGCCCTTCGAGCGCCAGAAGTCGAAGGAATCGCCGCGCTTGCGCTGCAAGGCGATGCGGACGTTCTCGAGCGCGGTCAGATGCGGGAACACGGCCGAGATCTGGAACGAGCGGACGAGGCCGAGCCGCGCCACGTCGGGCGGCTTGAGGTTGGTGATGTCGCGCCCGTTGAAGGTGATCCGCCCTCCGGTCGGCGCGATGAATTTGGTCAGCATGTTGAAGCAGGTGGTCTTGCCGGCGCCGTTCGGGCCGATGAGCGCGTGGATCGTCCCGCGCCTGATCCGCAGCGAAACGTCGCTCACGGCCCGGAAGTCGCCGAAGCTCTTGGAGAGGCCGTCAGTGACGAGAATGTCGTCCATGCCTATTCTCGCCGGGCGGCCGAGAGCATGCGCTTCCCCCCAAGATCAAGTCCAGGGTCAATCAACCCGCTCACGCGGCGGTTGTAAAGTCCAAAAAGGCGAGAGCTTCGCGGGCGCGGACAGCGGCCGCTTCGCTTATCCGTCCGTGCGGCGATTATGCAGCCTGCGCTCCCAGTCGAGCGCCTGGCGCACGATCTCGTCGAGATTGTCGCGGCTCGGGCGCCAGCCGAGCACGCTCTTCACCCGGTCGGCCTTGGCGACGATGGCGGCGGGATCGCCGGCGCGACGTCCGGACACGACGACGGGAAAGTCGACCCCCGATACCCGTTTGACGATGGCCACGACCTCCTTGACGGTCTCTCCGTGGCCATAGCCGCAATTGCAAACGAGGCTCGCGCCGCCCGCGCGCAGATAGGCGAGCGCGCTCAAATGCGCGTCGATGAGATCGGTGACCTGGATATAGTCGCGCACGCAGGTGCCGTCGCGGGTCGGATAGTCCTCGCCGAAGATCTCGATCTTCGGATGCAGCCCGAGCGCGGTCTGGACGGCGCGCTTGATGAGATGGGTGGCGTTCGGCGTCGACTGGCCGAGCCGGCCTTGCGGGTCGGCGCCGGCGACATTGAAATAGCGCAGCGCCACATAGCGGAAGTCGTGGGCGCGCGAGGCGTCCTCGAGCATCCATTCGACCATGAGCTTCGAGCGGCCATAAGGGGAAACCGGCGCAAGCGGCGCGTCCTCCGCCACCGGCTCGGAGCCGGTCTCGCCGTAGACCGCCGCGGTCGAGGAGAAGATGAAGGTCTTCACGCCGCCCTTGACCGCCGCTTCGATCAGTGTGCGCGCGTTGGAGACATTGTTGAGATAGTAGCCCAGCGGATCGCTGACCGATTCGGGAACCACGATCTTGGCGGCGAAATGGGCGATCGCCTCGACCGCGTGCTCCTTGATCAGGCGAGCGACGAGCTCGGCGTCGCCGGTGTCGCCGACGACGAGCTTCGCGCCGGCGGGGACCGCCCAGGCGAAGCCGGTCGAAAGATTGTCGAGAACAACGACTGATTCCCCGGCGTCGATCAGCCCCAGCGCCATATGGCCGCCGATATAGCCGGCGCCGCCGGTCACAAGTATGCTCATGGGTCCCGCCCCCTCAATCCACCTGCTGGCGCCGGCCGGAAACGCCCGCATGGAACGGCCCGGCCGGAACATGCTAGTCGGATATCAGGAATTTGCCCCGCCCGCCTCCCGCCAACCCCTCACCGACCGAGGAACCGAACATCCATGGACAAACCCGTTCGCAAAGCCGTGCTGCCCGTCGCTGGCCTCGGGACGCGATTTCTGCCGGCGACCAAGGCGATCCCGAAGGAGATGCTGACCGTCGTCGACCGGCCGATCCTCCAATATGTCGTGGACGAGGCGCGCGAGGCGGGGATCGAGCATTTCATCTTCGTCACCGGCCGCAACAAGGGCGTCATCGAGGATCATTTCGATTACGCCTACGAACTCGAGGACACGCTCAAGCGGCGCGGCAAGCAGGCCGAATACGCCGCGCTGATGTCCGACCTGCCCGCCGCCGGCGCGACCAGCTTCACCCGCCAGCAGGCGCCGCTGGGCCTCGGCCACGCGGTCTGGTGCGCGCGCGAGCTCGTCGGCGCGGAGCCGTTCGCGGTCCTGCTGCCGGACATGGTGACGCGGGGCGGACCTCGCGGCGGCCGATGCCTCGCCCAGTGCGTCGCGGCCTACGAGAAGCACGGCGGCAATGTGATCGCGGTCGAGGAGGTTCCCGCCGCCGAGACCCACCAGTACGGGATCGTCGGCGTCGGCGCCGATCACGGCGCGACCTTCGAGATCACGCGCATGGTTGAAAAGCCGAAGCCGGGCACGGCCCCGTCCAACCTGATTATTTCCGGCCGCTATATCCTCCAGCCGGAGATCTTCCAGATCCTGGAGCTGATCGAAAAAGGCGCCGGCGGCGAAATCCAGCTGACCGACGGCATGATTCAGCTTTCCCGAACGCAGTCCTTCCACGGTGTCCGCTTCGACGGCAGAACCTATGACTGCGGCTCGAGGCTCGGGTTCCTCACGGCCAATGTGGCCTTCGCGCTCGACCGCCACGACATTGCTCCCGGCTTCAAGGAGGAGCTGCGCCGGCTGGGCTTCACCCGCCCCAACGCCTAGCCGGTTCGTCGGCCGAAACCCGCCGCGCGCGTCCTTTCGTGCCGCAAGAGCTAAGGTTGTTCGGACGAAGCTGGCTAGAGCAACGGACGGCTCAACGTGTCTGCTGTCATACTCGCGAAAGCGGGTATCCAGGCCTCAATGCTCTGATGTAACCTGGATTCCCGCTTGCGCGGGAATGACAAAAGGCGCCTTCCGACTCTAACCGAGGGCGCGCCGCGCTAGGCCTCAGGTCGAGCGCGCTTCGGCGGAAGCGCGTCTCTCCGGCTTTGCGCGGCTATGCGGCGCTCCATTGCCTAGACGGGGGCGCGCTGAGGAACAATTCGGCGTGTGCGAGGAATAGATCCGGATACTGGTAGCAGGGGGCGTGGTTCGAATCCGGGTAGATGATGAGCTGAGCATTGGGCAGGCGCTGCTGCAGCGTGAAGGCGTTGACCGTCGGAATGATCAAATCGGTGTGGCCGTGCACGACGAGCGCCGGCTGGCTGATCTCGGACAAATAATTCCAGACGCCGTCGCTCTTCTCGTTCGACTTCGCGATCGCTTCGAGCTGAGCGGCCGCCGAGGCCTCCGTGACTTCGGGGCTGCGGTCGCGGCGGCGAGCTTTCCGCTCGAGGTAGGCGAGACCTGCGGCGCGTCCCGCAGCGGAGGACGAGAAATGCACGGCAACCCACAGGTGCTCTGGCGGATCGTACTTCGCGGCAAAGATCTCCGCCGATTTGCTGGCGGCGGTGTCCGCGCCGCGCGGCCCGGTTCCGATCAGGACCAGCTTTCGAACGAGATCGGGCGCCTGCACGGCGATCTCCTGGGCAATCTTCCCGCCGATCGAATATCCGAGGACATCCGCCATCCCGATTCCGAGCGCGCGGACGAAGGCGATGGCATCCGTCGCCGCCTGGGGGAAGCTGGCAGGCGTCCTGCCAGAGCTTGCGCCGACCCCGGCGTTGTCGAAGAGGATCACTTCGCGGTTCTTCGCGAGCCCGTCAGTGATCACCGGGTCCCAGTGATCCATTGTCCCGCGAAAGTGCAAGTTGAAGAGGAGGGGCGCGCCGCCGGCCTTGCCGAAGCGGCGATAGGCGTAGCGGACCCCGTTGGCCTCGACATATTGGGTCGGGGCGGTCTCATGCGTGTGAGACGCTGGGCGAAGCTCGGTTTCGACGTCCATCTCTCATTGTCTCCGTTTGCTCGGGCGAAGATCGATCAGCCGGCGCTCTTGCCGCCGCCGCGCAGACGGATCTGGCCGGAGATGAAGGAAGCGGCCTCCGAGCCAATGAAGAGGATGGCGCTGGCAATCTCCGCAGGCTCGCCCGCGCGGCCGAGCGGCACGCCAGAGGTGAGCTTCGCCTTGTTTTCCTTGTTTCCGGTGAAGCGATTGAGCATCCCGGTCTCCGTCGGCCCGGGCGCGATCGCGTTCACGCGCACGCCGGAGCCCGCCAGTTGCAGCGCAACCGACTTGGTGAGCCCTTCCACGGCATGCTTGCTGGCGGAATAGAGCGGGGCGGGCGCCGCCCCGCCATGACCGTAGGTCGACGAGATGTTGACGATGCTGCCCGAGCCCTGCGCCGTCATCGCGCGCGCCTCGTGCTTCATGCTCAAAACGGTTCCGAGCACGTTGGTGTCGAACGTGGCGGCGTAGCTCTCGGGGGTCTCATCGGTGATCGGGCCGGGGCGGCCCTCGGTGCCGGCGTTGTTGACGGCCAGGTCGATCCGGCCGAATTGTGCGACGGCGCCGTCGATCAGGGCTCTGACTTCGTCGTCCTTGCGGACATCCGCACGGATGAACTCGCACTCCGCGCCGAGCCCGCGAAGCTCACTTTGCAGCGCTTCGCCAACCTTGGAGTCCCGGCCGGAAATGACGAGCTTATGGCCCCCGCGCGCAGCGGCGAGCGCGGTGGCCCGGCCGATGCCGGTGAGAGCGCCGGTAATTAAGACAACGGTGTCCTTCATCGTGACCTCTTGCTCGCGTCCCGCTAAGGCCCCGTCAGCCTCGAAGAGCGCGGATGAACCTTTGTCGGATGTGGGGAACGGGAAAACTTTGGCTGCCCGGAGAACAGGGAAAGCCGGATCAATTATCTTTGCCGCGGCTCGGCGGCGCCTATTCAAAAAATGGCGTCGTTTACCAAAATCTGTCACAAAGACATGGAAGACCAATCGAGCTCGCGACGTCCGCGGACGGGTTTCAAACCGGGAGCCTGAGGGTCGCAATGGCTGACAGCGACAGCTATGGAGAGCCGTTCGGCCGGCGCCTGAACGCACACGCCACGACCTTCGCGACCCGCGCCCTGCCACGGGCGACCATCGCGGTGACCGAGCTTCGTTACGAAAATCCGCAGCACATTCTGTCGACGCCCCCAATCCGGGAGGACGCCTTTCTGGTCGCGGTGCATCTCAAGCATTTTCCCCGCTATGAATATTGGGAGAACGGCAAGGCGGCGCCCGTCTCGGTCCTGCGCCCGGGTGACACGATCATTTACGACATCAAACGGGCGCCCATCTTCCATCTCAACAGCGCGTTCCACTCAGTGCACTTCTACCTTTCCCGCGCGGCGCTCAATTCATTCGCCCAGGACGCTGAGGCCCCTCGAATCGACGAGCTGCGCTACAAGCCGGCCGTGAGCCATGCGGACCCGGTGCTGCGCGACATGGCGCTCGCGCTCCTGCCGCTTTTTCGCGAGCCGGACCGAGCAAACCAGCTTTTCATGGACCATTTCATGCTCGCTGTCGGCCATCATGTCGCGTGGCGGTACGGCGAAATGCGACCGACGACGAAGCCGGTCGTGGGCGGGCTCGCCCCCCATCAGGAACGGCGGGCCAAGGAGCTTCTGACCCAGAACATCTCGGGCGATATTCCATTGGCCGCCGTTGCGCGCGAATGCGGCCTTTCGCTCACCCATTTCAGCAAGGCGTTCCGAAGATCGGTTGGAGTTCCGCCCCATCAATGGCTGCTCAGGCAGCGTGTCGCGCTGGCCGAACGGCTTCTGCGCGAGTCTGAGATGTCGTTGGCGGAGATCGCGTTGGCCTGCGGCTTCTCGCACCAAAGCCATTTCACGCGGTTTTTCTCGGCGACGGTCGGAGCCAGTCCGGGCCTGTGGCGGCGCTCGATCAGAAGTTAACGGCCACCGCCCCAGCGCGGTATGGTCTTGGCCCCCGGACGTTTTCCTTCCGTGCGGCCGGATGATAAACAGCGGCCCCATGATTCTGGAACAGACCAGCGCCGTGCTGTCGGCCATCCGCAGCGTCGCCAACGAGCGTCAGGGCCTCGCGGCGCTGGAGGAGGCGATCCGCGCCGCCGGCGAGGGCGGCCTCGGGGCGGCTTTCTCGGAAGCGGTCAAGGTGATCTCGGCCGCGACCGGGCGGGTCGTCGTCACCGGCATCGGCAAGTCGGGGCTGGTCGGGCGCAAGATCGCCTCGACGCTCGCTTCGACCGGCGAACCGGCTTTTTTCGTCCATTCCGCCGAGGCGAGCCACGGTGATCTCGGTATGGTGCAGCAGGGCGACGTCCTGCTCGCGATTTCCTGGTCGGGCGAGACGCCGGAGCTCGCGCCGCTCGTCGCTTTCGCCAAGCGATTCGCGATCCCGTTGATCGCGATGACCGCGCAGGCCGGCAGCACGCTCGGCCGCGCGGCCGATGTCTGCCTCACGATGCCGAGCGCGCCCGAGGCCTGCCCGAACGGCCTGGCCCCGACCACCTCGACGACGATGCAGCTCGTGCTCGGCGACGCGCTGGCGATCGCGCTGCTCGAAGGCCGGGGCTTCACCGCGCTCGATTTCCGCGCCCTTCACCCCGGCGGCAAGCTCGGGGCCAAGCTCGCCCATGTGCGGGAAGTCATGCACACCGGCGAGCGCGTTCCGCGCATCGACGCAAGCGCGCGAATGGCCGAGGCGATCCTCGAGATGACCTCGAAGGGCTTTGGCTGCGTCGCGGTGTTCGAGGATGCGGGTAAGCTCGCCGGCATCATCACCGACGGCGACCTGCGCCGTCACCTGAAGCCCGATTTTTCCCTCGACACCCCGGTCGGCCTGGTCATGACGCGGCGCCCGCGCACCATCGCGCCCGACGCGCTGGTCGCCGAGGCCCTCGAGCTCATCAGCCACAAGATTCAGGCGCTCTTGGTCGTCGAGCGAGGGCAGGTGGTCGGGATCGTGAATTTCCACGATCTCATGCGAATCGGCGCGTTCTGACCGGCGCGCCGGTCAGAGGCCGCTGCCCTCGTGGTTGATCCGCGCGGTCGCGACATCGTCCATCATCGAGAGCAGGGTGTCGGGCACCGGCATCGGGGTGCAGGCCCTGTCGCCGTCGATGAAGAAGACGAGGCCTCCGGAATTGCCGTCGACCTTGGCCAGCGCCGCCTTGTCGCCATAGGGCAGGCCGGGCGGAGTGAGCGGGTTCATCGCATAGATGCCGCGCAGAAACTCCCATTGCTCCGATGTCAGCAAAATCCACTTGCCGTTGCGGGCCTCGATCGCCTGCTTCGGCACCGAGATGTCGACGCATTGCCCGGATTCAGCGGCAAAACCCATCTGGGGCAGGACCGCCAGAGCGCCGGCCAACGCCAGAGAACGTCTGTTCAACATGAGGACCTCCGTTCGTCGGACGCCCCCGCTCGCGCTTTCCTCTCCCGGCCGAACCCTTCAAGACCCCCTTCGTGAACTCACCCGACTGCAAGCCGCAACGATAGCAGCAAGAGATTATCCAAGATTTATGCCAACGGCCGGCCGGGCGTCATTGTTCCGGTTTCGGCGCAAGCGACTGCCCTCAGGCGCCCATAGATTGCGCGGTCCGCCTAAGGGCTGACCAGGCGGCCGGCGCGGCTCAAGCCCGATCCAAGCTTAGCCGGCGACGGCGCGGCGCGTGCTATGATGGCGCGTCGACGAAGCAGGAGGACGCGGCGATGGCGGTCGGTCAGATGGAATTGGCGCTTCGTGCGAGCGCGCCCGCGTTTTCGCTTCCCGGGACGGACGGCCGGACTTACGCGCTGAAAGACGTCGCCGGCCCGAAGGGGACGGTGATCGTCTTCATCTGCAACCACTGTCCCTATGTGAAGGCGGTGATCGGCCGCCTCGTCGCCGACGCGCGGACCCTCATTGCCGAGGGCGTCGGCTTCGCCGCCATCTCCTCGAACGACGCCGCAAGCTATCCCGAGGATTCGTTCCCGAAGATGCGGGAGTTCGCAGCGAGGCACGATTTCCCGTTTCCCTATCTGCACGACGAAACGCAGGACGTCGCGCGCGCCTATGGCGCCGCCTGCACGCCCGACTTTTTCGGCTTCGACCGCGACCTCAAGCTCAAATACCGCGGCCGCCTCGACGAAGGCCGCACGTCGCCGCCGCCGCCCAACGCACGGCGCGAGCTTCTCGAAGCCATGCGCGCCATCGTCGCCGGTGGACCCGCGCCGGCGAACCAGACGCCGTCGATCGGCTGCTCGATCAAGTGGAAGGCGGGGAGGGGGTAGGCTGCACAGGCAACGCGTCTAACCGCAGGCCGTGGATGGCCGGGACAAGCCCGGCCATGACGGCGGAAGGGGTTAACGACGACCGGGGCACCCATAACCTTACTCACTCCGGCATCGAAGCCGTCCATCGCTGCGTCATGGCCGGGCTTGTCCCGGCCATCCACGGGACGCACGGCGAATCAATTGTTCAGCTCGAGATAGAGGTCCCGCAGTCCGGGTTCATGGCGAGGATCAGGCGAACTTTCCAGGCGCGCGGCCAGTGCTTCATGTTTCTTTCACGCTGGATGGCGGCCGAAACTTCGTCGTGAAACTCGTACCAGACGAGGCGGGTCAGCCGATATCGCCTGGTGAAGCCCTCGGAGAGCCCTACTCGATGCTCGTAGGCGCGTCTCGATATATTCGCGGTGACGCCCGTATAGAGCGTCCCGTTCGGGCGGTTCGTCATGATGTAGACCCAGCCGCCGCGCATCCCGGCAACGCTATGTCAGGTTGGAACCCAAGCAAAGACGGGGATGGCCGGGACAAGCCCGGCCATGACGCGAGCCAGCGCGGTTCGATGCTATGTCGTCATGGCCGGGCTTGTCCCGGCCATCCACGCCTACCCCGCCTCCGCGAACCTCTCCGCCTCGGCGAGCTCGACCGACACGATCTGGCTCACGCCACGTTCGGCCATGGTCACGCCGAACAGGCGGTCCATGCGGGCCATGGTGATGGGGTTGTGGGTGATGGCGACGAAGCGGGTGTCGGAGCGCTTGCGCATCGCGTCGAGGAGGTCGCAGAAGCGCTCGACGTTGTAATCGTCGAGCGGCGCGTCGACTTCGTCGAGCACGCAGATCGGCGCCGGGTTGGTGAGGAACACGGCGAAGATAAGCGCAAGCGCAGTCAGCGCCTGCTCGCCGCCCGAGAGAAGCGTCAGCGTCTGCGGCTTCTTGCCCGGCGGCTCGGCGAGAAGCTCGAGGCCGGCCTCGAGCGGATCGTCCGATTCGACCAGCTGCAACTCCGCCTTGCCGCCCTCGAACAGGGTCGAGAACAGATCTTTGAAATGCCCATTGACGACATCGAAGGCGGCGACGAGCCGTTCGCGGCCCTCCTGGTTCAGGGTATGGATCGCGCCGCGCAGGCGCTTGATCGCCTCCGTCAGGTCGTCGCGCTCGGCGATGAGCTTGTCGCGGCTCTCCAGGACCGCGTTGAGCTCCTCGTCGGCGCGCAGGTTGACGGCGCCGAGCCGCTCGCGCTCCTGCCGCAGGTTGTCGAGCTTGCGCTCAACCTCGACCCCGCCGGGCAGCTGGGCCTCGCCCGTCACGCCCGCGAGCGCGGCGAGGCCGGAAGGCTCGCAATCGAGCTCGGTCGCAATCGCATGCACGAGCTCCTCGCCGCGCTGGCGCGCGCCTTCGACCCGCTCCTCGGATGCCGCACGGCTCTCGCGCGCCGCCGCCATCGCATCGAGCGCCTGGCGAGCGGCGCGGTCGGCGTCGGCGAGAGCGGTCTCGGCCAGCGCGAGCGCGTCGGCGGCCTCCTTTCGCGCGGCCTCGGCCTTGTCGAATTCGTCGGCGAGCGCGCGGGCGCGGCGGGCGAACTCTTGCGGAGCGTCGGCGATGCCCTCGCGCTCCCGCTCGGCCTCGGCCCGGCGGTCGGCGAATTCGGCGATGCGGGCGCGGGCGCGGGCGTCCCGCTCGGTCCAGGACGCGCGCTCGGCCGCAATCGCCTCGCGACGCGCCGCGCGCGCATGGGTTTCGCGCGCGAGCGTCTGCGCCGTGGCGCGCGCTTCCATCAGCGCCGCACGCTCCTGCGCCGCCGCGGCGCGGGCGTTTTCAAGCGCGCGCGCGACATCGTCGCCCGGGCCGAGCTGCTCGAGCGCGGCGGCGGCGTTCGACTTGCGTTCGGCCGCCTCGTTCAAGGCCGCGCCGGCGCGCGCGAGCGCTTCCTCGACCGCGGAGAGCCGCGAGAGCGTATGGGCGCGCTCGCGCTCGAATTTGGCGAACGCCTCGCGCGCGGCGTCGAGACTTGCGCGCTCAGCGCGCACGCCCTGGCGCGCGGCCCCTTCGGCGGCGACAGCCTCACGCACGGCTTCGGCCGCGATCGCGGCCTCGGCGGCGAGCGCCGCGACCGTCTGGCGGGCGGCCTCGGCCTCGCGCTCGAGGTCGCCGAGGCGATTCTTTTCGGCGAGCCGCCGCGCGGCGGGCGTTGGCGCATCGGCCGCGGCGACGAAGCCGTCCCAGCGCCAGAGGTCGCCTTCGGCCGACACCAGCCGCTGGCCGGGCCTGAGCATCAGACTCAGCCGCTTGCCCTCGGCGCGGGCGACGATTCCGACCTGCGCCAGGCGCCGCGCGAGCGCGGGCGGCGCGGCGACGCGCGCGGCGAGCGGGTCGGCGCCCGGCGGCAGCGGCGGGTCGTCGCCTTGCGGCGCGATCAGCGACCAATGGGCCGGCGCCGCAACATCGACCGACGCGTCGAGATCGTCGCCCAAGGCCGCGCCGAGCGCCGCCTCATAGCCGCGCGCGACGCTGACCGCATCGACCGCGCGCGGCCAGGGGCCGCTCGCCGCCGAGCCGAGAAGATTCGCAAGCGTCAGCGCCTCGGTCTCGAGCTTCTGCGCTGCGCGCTCGGCCTCCGTGAGAGGACTTCGCGAGGCGGCCTCGCTCTCGCGCGCCGCCGCGTGGCGTTCCTCGGCGGCGAGCGTCTCGCGCTCGGCGGCGGCGAGCGCCTCGGCCAGATCGGCGACGGCCTTGGCGCGCGCCTCGCGCTCCGCCTCCTCGAAGCCCAAACCCCTGAGCTGCGCGCGCTCGCGCTCGATCCCCTCGCATTCGCTCTCAAGGCGCGCGAGCCGGCGGCCCTCCTCCTCGACGGCGGCAAGGAACGAGCGGCGCCGGGCGTTGAGGTCGGAGGCCGCGCCCTGTGCCTCGGCGAGCGCGCTTTCGGCGGCGGCCGAGCGCAGCTCGGCGCTGGCCTCCTGTTCGCGGGCGCGCGCGGCTTCGTCGTCGGCCTCCGCGCTGCGCGCGGCGAGGGCGGAATCTTCGGCCCCAAGCCTCTCCATGACCCCGGCCGCGTCGGCGATCAGCGCCTCCTCGCGCTGGGCGTCGCCCAGGAACTGGGCGATGCGGCGCTCGAGTTCGGCGGCGCGCTCGCGGGCGCGCTTCTCCTCCGCTTCGAGCGTCTCGCGGGCGAGCGCGATCCGATGCAGCGCGGCGCCGCGGCGCGCCTCCTCTTCGCGCAGACTCGGCAGGGCGGCGGCGGCGAGCGCCTGCAGGCGCGCGGCTTCGGCCTGCGCCCGGGTGCGCTCGGCGACTTCGATCAGGTCGGCGTCGAGCCGCCGGCGCGCCTCGGCGAACGCCGCCTCGTGGTCGCGCCAGGCGATGAGCCGGGCGAGCGCCTCCTGGCGGCGGATGCTGGCGGCGAGATCGCGGTAGCGGTTCGCCTGCCGCGCCTGGCGCTTGAGGCTGTCGACCTGGGCGTCGATCTGCTTCAGCACATCCTCGACGCGGGTCAGATTGTCGTCCGCGCCTTTCAGCCTGAGCTCGGCTTCGTGGCGGCGCGAGTGGAGGCCGGAGACGCCGGCGGCCTCCTCGAGGATGAGGCGCCGCGCCTGGGGCTTAGCGGAGATGATCTCGCCGATCTGCCCCTGCCTCACCAGCGAGGGCGAGCGCGCTCCAGTCGAGGCGTCGGCGAACAGGAGCTGGACGTCGCGCGCCCTCACTTCCTTGCCGTTGACGCGATAGGTCGAGCCCTGGTCGCGTTCGATCCGCCGCGTGACCTCGATCGACTCGGTATCGTTGAAGGCGGCGGGCGCGCGGCGCTCGGCATTGTCGAGGAGAAGCCCGACCTCGGCGATGTTGCGCGAGGGGCGCCGCGTCGAGCCGGCGAAGATCACGTCCTCCATGCCCGAGCCGCGCATGTTCTTGAACGAGTTCTCGCCCATCACCCAGCGCAGGGCCTCGACGAGGTTCGACTTGCCGCAGCCGTTCGGCCCGACGACGCCGGTCAAGCCGGGCTCGATCCTGAATTCGACGCTGTCGCAGAAGCTCTTGAAGCCGGTCAGGCGCAGGCGCTGAAATTTCATCGCCGCTGTCCTTCGGCCGGGAGGCCCATGCGCAGATCCGCCGGCTTGTGCGCCGTCTTCACGTCACCCTGTTCCGTTGCGAATCGCCCGCTTCAGCGCGCATGTCGCGGTTTAGCCGCCACAACGGAATCGTGCAATCAACCCCGGGCCGGGAAAAACCTGTGCGAAAGTGAGATCGCCGCGAGCGCTCGACTCCTGCCCGCCTTTGCGATATGAGCCGCGCCTCAACTGAAAACAGCGCGCCGAAGCGCTTCGCCGGACGTCTCCCGTCCCGGCGTCACGGCAGGAGTTTTACGACAATGAACATCATCCAGACCATCGAGGCCGAGCACGCGGCCAAATTGCCGGGAGCCAAGGTTCCGGCGTTCCAGCCCGGCGACACCGTCGTCGTCAACGTCAAGGTCGCCGAGGGCGAGCGCACCCGCGTCCAGGCCTACGAAGGCGTCTGCATCGCGCGAAGCGGCCACGGCCTCAACGAGAGTTTCACCGTCCGCAAGATCTCCTACGGAGAGGGCGTCGAGCGCGTCTTCCCGGTCTATTCGCCGATGATCGACTCGGTTAAGGTCGTCAGGCGCGGCAAGGTCCGGCGCGCCAAGCTCTATTATCTGCGCGACCGCCGCGGCAAGTCGGCCCGCATCGCCGAGCGCACGGACAACACGGCTGCCGCCAAGGAGACGGGCAAGGTTTGATCCTGCCCAAGCCCTGGCTTGAAGGGGCGGCTTTTGGTTAATGGGGGAAGGTCATGACGACGCCGGTGGTTGCCCAGAAAGCGCCGTACTCGCACGAAGTCGTCGCCGGCAAGACCTATTACTGGTGCGCGTGCGGGCGCTCGGCCAATCAGCCGTTCTGCGACGGCTCGCACAAGGCCGTCGGCATGGCGCCGATCGCCTACAAGGCCGAGAAGGACGCGACGGCCTGGTTCTGCGGCTGCAAGGCGAGCAAGAACGCGCCCTTGTGCGACGGGTCTCACCGGAGCCTGTGAGCGGAACGGCGGCGCGGACGAAAGAGGCCGGCGGACTTCCCGCCGGCTTTTTCGTGTTTGCCTCGGCGCGATGAGCGCGCGCGACGAAGTCGCCGTCGACGTGCTCGCGCCGGTCGCCGTCGATACGGCCTATAGCTATCGCGCGCCCGCGGACTGGAAGCTTGAGCCGGGAGCCTGCGTCCGCATGCCGCTCGGCGCGCGGCAGGCGACCGGCGTCGTCTGGGCGGTCCGTCCTGGCGGCGGCGACAACCTCAAAGCGATCACGGCGACGCTCGACTGGCCGCCGCTCCGGGCGCCGATGCGGGATTTCATCGACTGGGTCGCCCGCTGGACGCTAAGCCCGCGCGGCATGGTGCTCCGGATGGCGATCCGGGCCGGCGAAGTCGCCGCGCCGCCGCCGCCGAAATTCGGCCTCGTCGCGACTGGCAAGGCGCCGGTGCGGATGACCGACGCGCGGGCGCGGGTCATGGCGTCGGCTGCCGAGCGTAACGCGCCGACGGCGAAGGCCGCGCTCGCCGCGCTCGCCGGCGCATCCACAGGCGTCATCGACGGCCTCGTCGCCGACGGCGCGCTTGAGGCGGTTGCGCTGCCGCCCGAGCCGGCCTCGGCGACGCTCGACCCGGATTTCGCCAAAACGACCCTCAACCCCGACCAGCGCGCGGCGGCCGACGATCTCGCCCAGCGCGTCACTGAGCGCGCGTTCTCGGCGACCCTGCTCGAAGGGGTGACCGGCGCAGGCAAGACCGAAGTCTATTTCGAGGCGGTCGCAGAGGCGCTCCGGCAAGGGCGGCAGGGGCTCGTGCTTCTGCCGGAGATTGCGCTCACCGCCCAATTCCTCGACCGGTTCGCGGCCCGGTTCGGCGCGCGGCCCGCCGAATGGCACTCGGGCCTGACCGAGCGCCAGCGCGAGCGCGTCTGGGCCGCGGCGGGGAAGGGCGAAGCACGGATCGTCGTCGGGGCGCGCTCGGCCTTATTCCTGCCGTTCGCCGACCTCGGCCTCATCGTCGTCGACGAGGAGCACGACGGCGCCTACAAGCAGGAAGACGGCGTCATCTACAACGCGCGCGACATGGCGGTCGTGCGCGCGCGGCTCGAAAAGGCGCCGATCGTGCTTGCCTCCGCCACGCCCGCGCTCGAGACGCGGGTGAACGCCGAGACCGGACGCTATCGCTGGCTCATGCTGCCGGCGCGGTTTGGCGAGGCGACGCTGCCCGATATCGCCGCTGTCGATCTCAAGCGCGAGGGCCCGCCGCGCGGCCGCTGGCTCTCGCCCCGCGCCATCGCCGGGGTCGAAGAGGCGCGAGCGCGCGGCGAGCAGGCGCTTCTCTTCCTCAACCGGCGCGGCTATGCGCCGCTGACGCTCTGCCGCGCCTGCGGCCACCGCTTCGAATGTCCGAACTGCGCCGCATGGCTGGTCGAGCACCGGTTCCGGGCGGCGCTCGTCTGCCATCATTGCGGCCATGTCGAAGCGCGGCCGAAACTCTGCCCGCATTGTCACGAGGCCGACACGCTCACCGCCTGCGGGCCGGGCGTCGAGCGGCTGGCGGAGGAGGCGGCGGTTCTCTTTCCCGACATCCGCACGCTCGTCCTTTCGTCTGACTTTCCCGGCGGGATCGAGACCCTGCGCTCTCAGCTCGACGCCGCGGCGCGCGGCGCCTACGACCTCATCATCGGCACGCAGCTCGTCGCCAAGGGCCACAACTTCCCGCTGCTCACCTTCGTCTGCGTGGTGGACGCCGATGTCGGCCTCGCCAACGCCGATCCGCGCGCGGCCGAACGCACGTTCCAGCTTCTGCGTCAGGCGACGGGGCGGGCAGGGCGCGGCGAGAGAAGAGGCCGGGCCCTCCTGCAGACCTGGCAGCCGGAGCATCCGGTCATCGCGGCGCTCGTCTCGGGCGACGCCGAACGGTTTTATGCGCAGGAAACCGCCGAGCGCGAGCGGGGCGGCCTTCCGCCGTTCGGGCGGCTCGCGGCGATCATCGTCTCAGCCGAGGACCGGGGCGCCGCCGAGGCCCATGCCCGCGCGCTCGCGCGCGCCGCCCACGCTCTGCCAGAGGGCAGGGGCTATCGCGTCGCGCCGCTCGGCGGCCAGGCGCGTGACAACGAGATCGTGCTGCTCGGCCCGGCGGAAGCGCCGATCGCGGTCCTGCGCAAGCGCCACCGGTTCCGCCTCGCCGCCAAGGCGCCAAGGTCGGCCGACCTGCAGGGGTTCCTGCGCGCGATGCTCGCCGCAGCGCCCGCGCCGCGCGGCGGGGTCAAGGTCGCCATCGACGTCGATCCGCAGAGCTTTCTTTAGAGCCATTTGCGTTGGGTCGGTTGTCGTCGCCCTTGCGAGCGAAGCGAAGCAATCCCGCGAACCTCGCACGGGTCGAACAAGCCCCTATTCGTTGAACTTGAAGGACTGAAAGCTCTCCGCGAGGTGGTCGATGAAAGCCCGCACGGCGGGCGAAAGGCCGCGCCGAGTGGTGAAGACGATGTGGACGACGCCATTCCGTCCGCCCCATCCGGGGAGAAGCCGGACAAGCCGCCCGCTCGCGAGATCGGCACGGCAGGTATGGTCGGGCAAGAGCGCAATCCCGAGGCCAGCGGCCGCAGCGATTCTGACTGCCGCGAAATCCTCGCAGATCATGCGCGGTTCGTGCTTCAGTCGGTAGCTCTGGCCGTCCGGCCCGACGAGGTCCCAGACGATCTCGCCCGACTCGCCGGTGGAGCTGAGGGTTGGCGCTTCGGCGAGCGCGGAGACTTCGGACACCGAGAGGCTGTTCGCAAGGGCCGGACTGGCGACCAGGATGCGCCTCGAATGGCCGAGGGTGCGCATGGTCAGCGAGGCGTCGGCGGCAAGGTCCACCCGCACCCTGAGCGCGAGGTCGATTCGCCCGCCGATCAGATCGACGGGCTGGTCGGCGACAATGATCTGCAAGCGCACCTTCGGATGGCGGGTCAAAAAGACCGGGATGCGCGGCGCCAGCTCCTCGATGAATCCGCTTGGAGAAGCAAAGCGGACGAGCCCCTGTGGCTCGCTTTGCGCGCGAGACACGAGGGCCTCCGCCTGTTCCGCCTCCTCGATCATGGCGCGGCAGCGCGCGTAGAACGCCTCTCCAACCTCGGTGACCCGAAACCGTCGCGACGATCGCTCGAGCAACCGTGCGCCGAGCCGCGCCTCGAGCGCCGCGATCCGTCGGCTTAGCCTGGATTTGGGGATGCGCAGCTTGCGGCCCGCCGCCGCGAACCCGCCGTGACGGACGACCTCGGCGAAGAAGACGTAGTCGTTGAAGTCAGCCTGCATCGTTCCTCTCATGGAACGCTAGGTGCCAGAATATCCCACTACACGCACCATCGTTCTGAAATCATCTCATTCGGGGGTGGTGTCTCAGTTTGCCGGACTGAACGTTTTGCTTGCTAAGAATCAGACATTTCGTCATCGTTCGATAGCCGCCGGAATGGGGGCGTTCTCGTTTGAGAGAATTGAATGTCTGACGCAATCCCGGATACGGCCGACAGGGCCATACGTGAATTCCTTGGCGCGATTGGCTTCACGCTCGTCCTTGTTGGGGGCGATATGATGGCCGAAGCGACTGGAACACGCTTTGGATTGGGCGTCGTCCTAGCTCTATGCGCACTTCCTGTGTACCTGGCTGGGTGGTTTTGGAATAAAATTTCGCCTCGCATAAATCATGACGCAGTGGCCTCTGCTACTGCGTTCGTTGAGCGATTGCCTTGGTGGATACGCGGGGCGCTGATTGTCATATTTGCGTTTGTGCTATCTCAGGTCATTGGGTCATCCGCGCTGATCGCGCGCGCGTTCCACACACCGCCCGAGACATCAATACAACTGCAGTTTTTTGGTGACAGTCGAATCCCCGTCATGACGGGTCAGTCCAACGTATATCGTTGGGTTGCTGTATATAGCCCAGAAATGGGAATGACCGCCACCGATGTTAATGGAGAAAAGCATCCGCTGGTTCACGTTGGTCCGAGCTGGGACATTTTCTTGGTCTTTAACGAACCGGCTATTTATAGGCAGCCCATTGCTTCTTTCTCGAACCCAGAGAAGATGGGACCATATCAGTTTATGGATACGTCGGACCGATCACTGGTACTGCATACTCAGGAGCAAATTCCCGCTGGCATCCTTGAAATAAAACTATTACGGTAGATTATGTCCGACTTAGCTTGCGAGCCTCGTAAGATTCAATAAGCTGCACAAGATCGGTTATGTCCCATAGGCGGCCGGTTATACCCGCAGCCATCGCCGGACTAACCTTGAGCGTTTTATGAATGCGAACGAAATTGTAGAACACGAAATAGAGCGCCAGAGCATGCAGATGGTTGTCGATTTTCTTTGAGAACGCATTTGTTAAGCGAGTGAACCTGCGCATGCCCATACGGATATTGAGATTTTGTCTCTCCACGTAGCTAGTCGAAATGTGCTTCGGGTCCGGCGAGCCGACGATTGGATTTTTGATCGTTCCGGTGCATTCGGCAGGGCTATATTTCCTCTCTTCGCTCTTTCCGCCCTCTGACCCGTACAACTTCACGAGCTGCGCGAAATCCACCTGATCGAACGCGCCGGTAACGGCGTCAAGATACACCCGGTGGCCGTCCGTGGTCAGCTGCACGCGAGAGGATACGCGCCCGGCAACATCGTCCATGAAGGCGCGGGCGCAGTCGGCGGTGCGATCTCCAACAGCCCACGAAACGATCAGCTTCGTATCAGCGTCAATCGCGGTCCACGTCCACACATCGCCAGCGCCGTCAGGGGCGGCCTTGGCACTGGCGACGTTCTTTTCCTTCGCATAGCAGAAGCTCCAAATCTCGTCGCACTGAATGCGCTTGGATTTGACGCTCGTGACGTACTGGTCGTGATAGGCGGCGCAAACCGTTCCCGCGTCCACAAGGAGCTTGGTAACAGTGTTGATCGATACGTCGCAAACCCGCGAGATTGAGCGGAGCGAAGATCCCTCAACGAGAAGCGAGAGGATTTGGGCGCGCTTGGCGATCGAAAGCTTGTTCATGGAAAATGAATATAATGCATGCTATTAGAATAGCAAGCAAAATTTTCATTTTATTTCGTCTACGGCCAACTCAACCAATTCCCCGAGTGATGTCACGACCCCCGTCGCGCTAAGGGCGTGGATCTTCCCAAGCCGTTCCGGGGTGACTTTTAAGAGTAATGCGCCGCCAGTAATATATTCCGATTTCGTGTTTATTTTGGCCAGGAACTCCTTCTTATCGTCCTCGCTCATCACTTCACTCTGCACGACTAAATCTTGCATCGTAACAATAAGCCTAGATATTTCGCATTCCGCAATACTCGTTGCTGTAATCTTATAATCGTTATATTTTGACGGCTGAAGATTGTGCATCGGGTCAAGAAGAACGATCTGAAACACTTGAAGCGGATCGAAAAATCCTACCACCCGTCCCAAAGCTTTTGAAACATGGAATTGGACCAGCTCAAAGTCTTCGGCCAGTTCTTGTCCGCCCAACCAATCGATATCCGATTTGCTGATCGGCACGTTCTGGGCTGACCAATCTATTGGATGGTACCGTACACGCGATTTAAAATTATAATCACGCAAGAAGTCATCTAAAAGTACGGCAGACAACTCTCTGAGACGCTCAAGAAATGACACGAACCAGTTGTTTTGGCACTCCGCTAGGCCGAAATATTCGATTTGTTTCCAATATCTTAGCGAGAAACTCCAATATCGTGCCGATGGGACCGCTCCCACTTCGGGGCGGAACTTTTTTGATGGAATAACTCCAGGATCAGGTTTGTATTCTCGCGCCATAAAAGGCACGCATAACATCATCCGATATGACGGTTTCTGAGCGCGCTGAAGGTGATATCCCCCCCCTTGCATTAACCCAAGGTTCCTCTCGATGGGTCATTTCCTCAAGCTGATCCCCAGTGAGGCCGGCATACGCATCGAGGACGGAATTTATGACTGTCCGGTCTTCCTCCGGAATGTTATTAGGGTCAAACGCGCCGCGAACGTCCGCCAAGGTCACGGGAGAGTACAATCCCTTATTTGAATAAGCGTCATATATGCGCCTATTTACGGGTCCATGAACCCAAGCTTGAAAATTCCCGTCAAATAATCGACCTCGCCCAAAGGCGAGATTCCAGGCTTGACAGTAATACAAAAGCTTATGTAGTTTTAGAAAGTTAAGATGTTCGCCAGCCGCGTCAAGTCGCACAATGATATAATCTGATATATCGCGCACTGTATTCATTATCCCCAACGCCCGGCCGCGGCCTTCTTGGCTATGGCCGACCGTTCCTCCTGTGAGAGTTTTGCAGCGCGCGCCTTCCCTCCGGCCTTTCCAGACCGGACTTTGCCAGAAGGCATTTTGAATTTCTCTTCGATCTCGCCGGTAGCGATCTTAGCGACCATGATAGCCGCCGCGACTGTGTCGGCAGGGCGCTTCTGCCCCTGCGGTCCTCTCGGCATGGTCACACTCCCTTCGGACTCATGCTCCAATAGCACAAAAGGGTCCGTTACCAGGGAAAAATATTGCAGCGCCGAATCCGACTTGCAACCGTCAAGCCCTCAAAATTCTGCGGCAAAATGAAACTGAGACACTACCCATTCGGGAGACGGAAGGAACAGACTTCCGAGGAAAGGAAGAAGGGAACATGGGCAAGTTTGACGGAAAAGTCGTCGTGGTCACCGGCGGCACGAGCGGCATCGGCCTTACGACCGCGAGGGCCTTCGCGAACGAGGGCGCGTCCGTCTTCATCACCGGGCGCCGGCGGGACGCGCTGGACGCGGCGGTGAAAGCGATCGGCGAAGGCGTCACAGGCGTGCAAGCGGATATGTCGAAGCTCGGCGACATTGACCGGCTATACGACGCCGTCCAGCAGCGCCACGCGCGGATCGACGTCCTGTTCGCCAACGCGGGCGGGGGCGCCTTTGCGCCTCTCGGCGCCATTGACGAGGCGCATTTCGACGAGACCTTCGCGACAAATGTCAAAGGCGTTCTGTTCACGGTGCAAAAGGCGCTCCCGCTGCTGCGCGACGGAGGAGCGGTCATTCTGACCGGCTCGACCACGGGAACGACGGGGACGCCCGCCTTCAGCGTCTATAGCGCGACCAAGGCGGCGATCCGCAATTTCGCCCGAAACTGGATCCTCGACCTCAAGGACCGGCGCATCCGCGTCAATGTCGTGAGCCCCGGCCCGATCCACACCGCTGGCCTCGACGGGCTTTTTGGCGGCGGCCCCCAGGCGGAAGGCGCGAAGGCTGGGATGGCCGCAAATATCCCAGCCGGACGGGTCGGTCAGCCCGACGAAGTCGCGCGCGCCGTCCTGTTCCTCGCCTCGGACGACGCCAGCTTCGTCAACGGCGCCGAACTGTTCGTCGACGGCGGCATGGCCCAGATTTGAAGTTCCAGTCTTCGACGAGATGATGAGAGGGTCCGCGGCGCGGGGGACCCTCTTCCCGTTTCTCGTCGCATGGTCGCGAGCTCCTCGGCCGCCGTCCATCATCCTCATCGCAGGGAGCGGGATGATTTCTGCCGCGTAATCGGTCAAAATAGGCGCGTCGGTGATGCGCTGGGAGGCGCTATCGATGTATGATTGTTTCGATTAGCCTTTCTTTTGCCTCCTAGCGCGCGCATGAGGCGCGCCGGCGAGGGTACGAGTGGCAGAAAACGAACTTGAGAGAAGCGGGCGTGCGCCGAGCGCCCCCAGCGGCCAGCAGGCGAATGCCGAGGAAATGCTGGCTGAATTGGTGCGTCTCGTCGAATCGTCGGGGCTTGCGCCAAAGCGCCAGCCGCCGCCGGTCGAGATCGCGCGGGAGCCAAGTTTGCCCGAGCGGGCGCCGGCGCCATCGCTCGAACTGAAGTCGCCCCTGTCGTTCGACGCACCCTCGGGCCAGGCGAAAGAGACGGCGGCCCTCGGCGTCGAGCCGATCCGGGCGACTCGATCCGACGACTTTCATTCGAACGACCTGAACCCGGCCCCGCCGCCGGTCCGGCGACGTTCCGGGTCCTGGACCTTGGGAATCTCGGCGCTCGCGCTGGCCGGCGCGGCAGCGGCCGGATCGATTTTCTGGCTGGAGCAAACCAGGTCCGAACAACCCAGAGCTGCGTCCGTGATCTCCACGGCGCCAAGCCCAGCCGCAGAAGCGCCGCCGCGCGCCAATCCGGGCCTCGCGACATCGAGCGAGGCTGCGGCGGCCCCGACGAGAGACATTGCGCCTTCGGCCGAGGGCAAGGCTGTCAGCCCCGAAGAGCGGCCGATCGACCCGAACGCTCACGCGTCGCTCGAAAATTCGCCGCCGCCCCAAAACCTCGGGGCGACCGCTTCCGGCTCGGCGCAGCCCCCCGCGACTGCCGGAAAGCCGCCTGCGGCCCCGGTCGACACGCCCGCAGCGGCGGCGCTGGCCGCGGCTCCTCCGGCGACCCCTCCTCAAGCGGCGCCGCAATTGCCTGAAAAGGCTGCGCCCGAAAAGCCCGTGCCCGCCGCTTCGCTACCGTCCCCGCCGTCCCCCGCGACTGCGACGCCGGCTCCAGCCGCCGCGGACTCGGGCGGGGCGGCGCCCCCCAGCGACGCGCCGCTGCCGCCGGTCAGGCCCGCAACCAAGGCCCCGGTCCAGACAGGCGGGGTCGCGCAGCACTCGACCTCCAAGCCGGAATTGCCCACCAAACTTTCAGGCCCGATTGGCGTTCACCCAGCCGCCAAGGCCGGAGGGACCGCCGCTTCCCAGTCGCGCAGCGAACCGCTCCGGCTCGGCGCATCGGCGAACCCGGACAACAAGACGGCGCAAGCCTCGGTTGACCCGGCAGCCCCGCCGCCGGCGGCGCAGCCGAACCCGGCCCCGCGGCAGCAGGCAAACGCCAATCCGGTGGCGCGCGCCTTCGGCACCGTTGCGGGGGCGGTCGGCGCGGTCGCCGGCCTCATCCCGTTCGTGCCGCATTGATGGGCTTTATCGGTCGGTAACCCTGCCGATGCGGGCGGACGTCACGGAACCTCCATTCCGTCCTCGAACCGCTTGTGCGCGGAGCGCATCGTCACCAGTTCCTCGGCCGCGGTCGGGTGCACGGCGACGGTCGCGTCGAAGTCGGCCTTCTTCGCGCCCATCGTCATCGCCACCGCAACGAGCTGGATCATTTCGGCCGCGTCGTCGGCGAGGATATGCGCGCCGACGATGCGGTCGGTCGCGCCGTCGACGATCAGCTTCATGATCGCACGGTCGGGCGCGCCCGACACGGTCGCCTTGAGAGGCCGGAAGTCGGTCTTGTAGACATGGACGCTCGGGAACCGCTCCAGCGCTTCCCGCTCCGTCAAACCAACCGCGCCCAGTTCGGGCGTGCCGAACACCGTGCTCGCGATCGTGTCGTAGCGGATCGGCGGCGCGCCCTTGCCGAAGAGCCGGTCGGCCAGCGTATGCCCTTCGCGAATGGCGATCGGCGTGAGATCGACCCGGTGCGTGGCGTCGCCGATGGCGTGGATCGACGGAACGTTGGTGGTCAGATTCTCGTCGACCAGGACTGCGCCATGCGCGGCGCTGAGCTCGACGCCGGCCGACTCGAGGCCAAGCCCCCTGGTGTCGGGCAGGCGGCCGGTCGCGATCAGCGCCTGGTCGGCCTCGATGACATCGCCGTCCGAGAGCGTCACGCGGAGGGAGCCGTCGCCGGCTTTTTCGATCCGGGTCGGCAGCGAGCCAAAATGGAAAACGACGCCCGCGCGGGCCATCGCGTCGCGCATGCCGTTGCGCATGTCGTCATCGAAGCTGCGCAGAATATTGGGCGCGCGCATGACCTGGGTGACCTGGGAGCCGAGGCGCTGAAAGAGCGCTGCGAATTCGATCGCGATATAGCCGCCGCCGACGACCAGCAGCCGGCGCGGGAAGACCGGAAGATCGAAGACCTCGTTCGAGGTGATCGCGTGTTCGAGGCCTTCGACTCCCTCCGGCAGCACAGGACGTGAGCCGCAGGCGACGAGGATATGGCGAGCGGAAACCTCCTGCCCGCCGGCAAGGCGCACCTGATGCGGACCGGCGACGGTCGCCCGCTCCTCGATAAGCTTGGCGCCGGAGCGGACGAGATTCTGCCGATAGGCGTCGCTGAGCCGGCTGATCTCCTTGTCCTTGGCGCGGACGAGGGCGGGCCAGTCGAGCGTGGGCTCGCCGACCCGCCAACCGAAACCCGCCGCGTCGCGGAAGTCGTCGGCGAAGCGGCTGGCGTAGACGTAAAGCTTCTTCGGCACGCAGCCCCGGATGACGCACGTGCCGCCGATGCGGCCTTCCTCGGCGACGAGCGTCTTGGCGCCATGGCCGGCGGCGATGCGCGCCGCCCGCACGCCGCCCGATCCTGCGCCGATGACAAAAAAATCGACGTCGAAAGCCATGGGTTTGACGCTCTCTGTCGCGCGCGGCGCGGGCAATCCTAGAAGTCGATGCCCTTCTTCTTCATCTCCTGACGCGCGCGCGTCACGATGTCGGTCGACATCTGGTCACGCCAGGGCCCGACAAGCTCGCTGAAGCGCTGCATGAACTGGGGCTCGGCCGCCAGATAATGTTGGCCGGCCGGAACTCTTGAAGAACGTCGCGACCTCCTCGATCTCCTTGTCGGTCAGCATCGTGACCATCAGCGCCGTCGCCTTGGCGTACATATCCTTCGCGCTCTTGTCGAACTCGGGCTGGATCGCGCGGAGAACGTCGCGCAGCTGGGCTTTGATATCGGGGCGCGTCGTGGTCACGTTGCGCTCAAGCTCGGAGAGCATCCCCGGAACGATGAGCGAAAGCGTTCTCTTGACGCCCATGTCGGTCAGAATCGAGTCGGCGGCGGCCAGGGCTGCAGGCGACGGCTCGGCGGACGCGGGCGCTGCGGCCGGGGCTTGCGCTGCTGGGGCCGGCGCGGCGGGAGCGGCTGGCGCGGGAGCGGGGTTTTGCTGGGCGCCCGCCGCCACGGTCAGCGCCGCGAGCATGATAACGGCGAGCGCGCCATGGGCGGTTCGGACGAGGGCGGGCATGAAAAACTCCTCAAAGAGCAGCGGTTTGAACTTCAGTCCGGATCGCCAAGCACCTGAACGCCCTCGGCGCCGGCGACGATTGCGACGCGCGCGAGACCGATGAACAGCCCATGCTCGACGACGCCCGGAATCATCGCGAGACTTTCGGCGAGCCGTTCGGGCTGATCGATGGCGCCGAGCGCGCAGTCAAGAATGTAATGTCCCCCGTCCGTGACGAACGGCGTGGACCCGCCGCGCAGACGGATCTGGCCGGAGAGATTGAGCGCAGCGAGTGCGCGTTCGATATGCCGCCGCGTGGCCGCCAGGCCGAACGGAACGACCTCGACCGGCAGCGGAAACGCCCCGAGCGTCCGCACGAGTTTGCTCGAATCGACGATCACCGCCATCCGCTTCGAGGCGGAGGCGACGATCTTCTCGCGCAGAAGCGCCCCGCCGCCGCCCTTGATCAGCCTGAGCTTGGGATCGACCTCGTCGGCGCCGTCGACCGTCAGATCGAGCTCGGGAAGGTCGTCGAGGGTCGAGAGTGGAATGCCCAGGCCCTTCGCCTGTTCCTCGGTCGCCTTCGATGTGCCGACGCAAATGATCTCAAGACCGTCCTTGACCCGCTCGCCGACAAGATCGACGAACTGACGCGCGGTCGTGCCGCTGCCGAGGCCGAGCTTCATCCCCGGCTTCACCAGCTCAAGCGCCCGCCGTGCCGCCTCCCGCTTTCGCTGATCCTGGTTCGCCGTTGCGGTCATGGCCTCATTGATTCTCGTTCGACCGCGCCTTTGAGCCGGACGCGCGGAGAACGCGCAAGACCAGGCTGCTTATCCGGAAATGGCGCCGGCCAGCGGCGAAAGGTCGCTTTACCGGGTGACGCCAACGAAGGCAAACGCCGCGCGCGCGGCGCTCCTATTTCCGCGCCGCCTCCAGCACGTCCTCGAACGTGCGCAATCCGGTCGTCGGAGCGTTGACGAGCACGGCCATGTTGCCCGGCGCATGCTGGTTCTTCCACATCTTGGTGTGGGCGAGCGGGATCTGCGCCCACGGGAAGACTTCGGACATGCAGGGGTCGATGCGGCGGTCGATCACGAACTTGTTAGCCGCTGAGGCCTGTTTCAGATTGGCGAAATGGGAGCCCTGGATGCGCTTCTGCCGCATCCAGACGAAACGGGCGTCAAAGGTGAGGTTGAAGCCAGTTGTGCCGGCGCAGAAGACCACCATGCCCCCGCGCTTGACGACGAAGCACGAGACCGGGAACGTCTGCTCGCCGGGATGCTCGAACACCGTGTCGACATCCTGCTTGCCGGTGATGTTCCAGATCGCCTTGCCGAACTTGCGCGCCTCGACCATGAACGCGCCATACTCGGGCGAATTGACCTTGGGCAATTGGCCCCAGCAGTCGAAGTCCTTGCGGTTGATGACGCCCTTGGCGCCGAGCGACATCACATAGTCGCGCTTCGTTTCGTCGGAGATGACGCCGATCGCGTTGGCCCCCGCCGCCGCGCAAAGCTGGACGCCGAACACGCCCAGTCCTCCGGACGCGCCCCAGACGAGCACATTGTCGCCCGGCTTCAGCCGATGCGGCTCGTGGCCGAACAGCATCCGGTAGGCGGTGGCGAGGGTGAGCGTATAGGACGCGCTTTCTTCCCAGGTGAGGTGGAGCGGGCGCGCCATCAGCTGGCGGTCCTGCACCCGGCAGAACTGGGCGAACGAGCCGTCGGGCGTCTCATAGCCCCAGATGCGCTGGGAGGCCGAGAACATCGGGTCGCCGCCGTTGCATTCCTCGTCGTCGCCGTCGTCCTGGTTGCAATGGACGACCACCTCGTCGCCGACCTTCCACCGCTTGACCTTGGACCCGACCGCCCAGACGATGCCGGAGGCGTCGGAACCGGCGATGTGGTAGGGATTCTTGTGCACGTCGAGCGTGGAGACCGGCTCGCCGAGCGCCGCCCAGATGCCGTTGTAGTTCACCCCCGCCGCCATCACGAAGACAAGGACGTCGTGACTGTCGAGCGTCCAGGTCGGCACGACCTCGATCTGCATCGACTTCTCCGGCGGCCCGTGCCGCTCCTTGCGAATGGCCCAGGCGTACATCGACGCCGGCACGTGACCCAGCGGCGGGATCTCGCCGATCTCGTAAAGATCCTTGTTCTTCGCCGCTTGAAGCGGCTCGGCGCTGACGGAACGGGTGTTCATGGCTCCCTCAACGGACAGCGTCCTCGCGATGCGGCTCTTGGCGAACTGACCCAAGGCTTATTGCGCCGCACAATCGACCATCGCGCTTGAGCAGGCGAAAATCAACCCGACTTTAGCCGATCGACGGCGAGTCGCAGGTCGGCGATGGAATTTACGCCATAGCAGGAAATCGAGCGTAGGCAAGAAAGGATTGGGGCGGCGGATAGCCGCGCCACCCGAGGCGCGCCAAGGACCTGCGGCGATGTCGGACTGGCCGTTATTGAATTTGGTTCTCAGTCTTGAAGGCTTCGACTTTGCGGCTTTTCTCTTAAGCGCGGTCGTCGTGGTCGTCGCGGTCGGCTTTGCTGTGGATTACGCTCTCGGGCGACAGGGAATGGGCCCGTACTGGAATTCCTTCTATGCGACGCTCGGCGCCTACGCCGGGCTCTGCGCCCACGACTGGTGGCTCAGGCCCTATGGCGCGTATGAGCCCTATCTCACGATCGTCCTGGTCGTCGGCGGCCTGCTCGCGACGGTGCTAACGACGAGCGCGATCGCCCTGCGTTGAAGAGCGGGCCCGCGGGTGTGGCGCCGCGGGATAATTTTCGCTAATTGTGCCCTGCACAAAATCTTTGGCTCGGGCGCGGCCATGACCCCGCCCCAAGCGGGTTGAGAATGGCGCAGGCGGACGAGCGAACGGCGGCGGCGCGGACCGGGGCCCGCGACAAGCCATGGATCTTCCGCACCTACGCCGGGCATTCGACCGCGCGCGAATCGAACCGCCTCTATCGCCAAAACCTTGCCAAGGGCCAGACCGGCCTTTCGATCGCCTTCGACCTGCCGACCCAGACCGGGTTCGACAGCGACCATCCGCTCGCCCGAGGCGAGGTCGGCAAGGTTGGGGTCGCGATCTCGCACATCGGCGACATGCGCGCGCTGTTCGAGAAGATTCCGCTCGCCTCGATGAATACGTCGATGACCATCAACGCGACCGCGCCTTGGCTGATGGCGCTCTATATCGCGGTCGCCGACGAGCAGGGCGCTGAGCGCGCGGCGCTGCAGGGCACGACCCAGAACGACATCATCAAGGAATATCTGGCCCGCGGCGCCTATGTGTTCCCGCCCGACGCCTCGCTGCGCCTCACCAAGGACCTCATCCTCTTCTGCGCCCGCGAAACGCCGAAGTGGAATCCGATGAACGTGTGCTCCTACCATTTGCAGGAGGCGGGCGCGACGCCGGTGCAGGAACTGGCCTATGCGCTGGCGACGGCGATCGCGGTGCTCGAACGGGTGCGCCAATCGGGCGAGGTCGACGATGCCAGCTTCGCAAATGTCGTCGGCGGCATGTCGTTCTTCGTCAACGCCGGTATGCGCTTCGTGACCGAGCTTGCGAAGATGCGCGCCTTCGTCGAGCTGTGGGACGAGGTCACGCGCGACCGCTTCGGCGTAGCCGATCCGCTCAAGCGCCGCTTCCGCTACGGCGTGCAGGTCAATTCGCTGGGCTTGACCGAGCAGCAGCCGGAGAACAACGCGTACCGGATTCTGATCGAGATGCTGTCGGTGGTGCTTTCGAAACGGGCGCGGGCGCGGGCAGTGCAACTGCCGGCCTGGAACGAGGCGCTCGGACTGCCGCGGCCGTTCGACCAGCAATGGTCGCTGCGGCTGCAGCAGATCATGGCCTATGAGACTGATCTGCTCGAATTCGGCGATCTTTTCGACGGCAGCAAGGAAATCGCCGCCCTGGTCGAGACGCTCAAGGCCGAAGCCAAGGCCGAGATCGCGGCGATCGACGCGATGGGGGGCGCGGTCAAGGCGATCGAGAGCGGGGCGCTCAAAGCCCGCCTCGTCGAATCCAATACGCGCCGGCTCGAGGCGATCGAGCGGGGCGAGCAGATCGTCGTCGGCGTCAACGCGTTTCAGAATTCCGAGCCGAGCCCGCTGACGGCGGGCGAGACCTCGATCATGGTTCCCTCGGCCGAAGCCGAAGCGGAGCAGGTCGCAAGCCTCAATGCCTGGCGCGCGGGCCGCGACCCCGAACGAGTGAAGGAAGCACTACGCGCCCTACGCATGGCGGCGGCGAGCGGAGCGAATATCATGCCTGCTTCAATTGAGGCCGCTAAGGCCGGCGTCACCACCGGCGAATGGGGTGATGCGCTGAGGGCGGAGTTCGGCGAGTATCGCGCACCGACCGGCGTTTCGCGCCAGGCGCGCCAAGCGGAATCCGCAGAGCTGGACGCGTTACGCGGCGAGGTCGAGCGAGTGTCGCTCAAGCTCGGCAAGCGCATCAAGCTCCTCGTCGGCAAGCCCGGCCTCGACGGCCATTCCAACGGCGCCGAGCAGATCGCCGCCCGCGCGCTCGATGCGGGCATGGACGTCGTCTACGACGGCATCCGCTTCACGCCCGCCGAGATCGCCGAGCGCGCCAGGACAGGCGTCCACTGCGTCGGCTTGTCGATCCTCTCGGGCTCGCATGTGGCGCTGACGGAAGAGGTCATCACCGCTCTGCGCGCGGCCGGCCTCAAGCACGTGCCGGTGATCGTCGGCGGCATCATCCCGCCCGCCGACGCCGAGCGGCTCAAGGCCGCCGGCGTCGCCGCCGTCTACACGCCCAAGGATTTCGCGATCAACGGCATCCTCGGCGCGATCGTCGCCGAGGTCGAGGCGCGGCACGATAAGGAGAAAGCCGTCGCCCAGCCCTGACGCGCGACAGGCGGCGCTTCGCCCTCAGGCGAAATACTGCCCGCCGTTGGCCGATAGTGTCGAGCCGGTGATGAAGCTGGCGTCGTCGGAAGCGAGGAAGGTCACGCAGCGGGCGATGTCTTCCGGTTCGCCGAGGCGACCGACGGGGATCAGCGGCAGGATGCTCTTCGCCACGACGTCGGGGTTGATCGCCTTGACCATGTCGGTCGCGATATAGCCCGGACAGATCGCGTTCACGGTGATGCCCGCGCGCGCGCCCTCCTGAGCCAGCGCCTTGACGAAGCCGATGTCGCCGGCCTTTGAGGCGGAATAGTTGACCTGGCCCATCTGGCCCTTCTGCCCGTTGATCGAGGAGATACAGATCACGCGGCCGAACTTGCGCTCGCGCATGCCCTCCCACACCGGGCGGGTCATGTTGAAGAGCGAATTGAGGTTGGTGTTGATGACGTCGTACCATTGCTCCGGCGTCATCTTGTGGAACATGCCGTCCTTGGTGATCCCGGCATTGTTGACCATGATATCGACCGGCCCGAGGTCCTTGGCGACCTGAGCGAGCCCGGCCACGCACTCGTCATATTTGGCGACGTTCCACTTATAGACATGAACGCCGGTCTCGGCCTTGAACTTGGCCGCCGCATCGTCGTTGGAATGATAGGTCGCCGCGACCTGGCATCCGGCGGCCTTCAGCGCCTTCGAAATCGCCGCGCCGATGCCGCGCGTGCCACCGGTGACCACTGCAACTCTCGCCATGTTTCCTCCCCGAGCTTTTTTGTCAGCGCGGGCTCGAAAGGCCCGCGTCCGGTTTGTTTCTAGGCGTCATTGCGAGCGAAGCGAAGCAATCCAGGGGAACGTAGGCCCCGTATGGATTGCTTCGTCGCTTCGCTCCTCGCAATGACGAATACGGCTTTCTTACCGTTCCACCGCCATCGCGATGCCCATGCCGCCGCCGATGCAGAGCGTAGCCAGGCCCTTCTTGGCGTTACGGCGCGCCATTTCATGCAGGAGCGTGGTCAGCACCCGCGCGCCCGAGGCGCCGATCGGATGGCCGAGCGCGATCGCGCCGCCGTTGACGTTGACGATCGCCGGATCCCAGCCGAGGTCCTTGTTGACCGCCAGCGCCTGGGCGGCGAAAGCCTCGTTGGCTTCGACCAGCTCGAGATCCTTGACCGACCAGCCGGCCTTTTCCAAAGCCTTGCGGGAAGCCGGGATTGGCCCGGTCCCCATGATCGCCGGGTCGACGCCCGCCGTCGCCCACGAGACGATGCGCGCCATCGGCGTCAGCCCGCGCTTCTTCGCTTCGGCGGCGGTCATGATGACCAGCGCCGCGGCGCCGTCGTTGAGGCCCGAGGCGTTGGCGGCGGTGACCGATCCGTCCTTGGAAAAGGCGGGCTTCAGTTTCGCCATCGCCTCATAGGTCGCGCCGTGGCGCGGATATTCGTCGGCGTCGACGACGATGTCGCCCTTCTTGCTCGCGATCGTCACGGGCGCGATCTCGTCCTTGAACCGGCCGGCCTTCTGCGCGGCTTCCGCCTTGTTCTGCGAGGCGACAGCAAAGCGGTCCTGGTCCTCGCGGCTGATCTGCCACTTCCTGGCGATGTTCTCTGCCGTGTTGCCCATGTGATAGCCGTGGAAGGCGTCGATCAGGCCATCCTGCAACATCGTGTCGATGAGCTTCATCTCGCCCATCTTGACGCCGCTCCTGAGATAGGCCGCGTGCGGGGCGAGCGACATCGACTCCTGACCGCCGGCGACTATGATATTTGCGTCGCCATTCGCGATCTGCTGCAGCCCGAGCGCGACCGCGCGCAAGCCGCTGCCGCAGAGCTGGTTGACGCCGAAGGCGGTCTTTTCCTGCGGAACGCCAGCCTTCATCGCCGCCTGGCGGGCGGGATTCTGGCCCTGCGCCGCCGAAAGGATCTGCCCGAGGATGACCTCGTCGACCTCGCCCGCATCGACCTTCGCCGCCTCGAGGGCGCTTTTGATCGCGATCGCGCCGAGTTCGTGAGCGGGCGTTGATCCGAACGCGCCGTTGAACGAACCCACCGGGGTTCTTTTTGCGCTGGCGATGACGATCTCGGAAGCAGGCATGTCATTCTCCCTCATGGAGCGGGTGTCGGGGACGCCGCGTTGAATCGGCTTCTACACGAAGAGTGACGAACGGCGCTACCATCATATAGGCGCCGCGGTGTCGCAGGGTGAGTCCGCCGACAATCGCGTTGCGCCGCAAAAACCAGTTTCTTGCGCAGCAAAAACCGCCTATCTTGTGTTGACCCGAAAGGGCCCGCGTCACCTGGGACCCGTAAACCTCATGGCCAATTCGACTCCGACGACGATCAAGAAATACGCCAACCGCCGGCTCTACAACACCGCGTCGAGCGCCTACGTGACCTTGGCCGACCTCGCGAAGATGGTGAAAGGCGGGGAGGATTTCGTGGTCTATGACGCGAAGACCAACGAGGACATCACCCGCTCGGTCTTGACCCAGATCATCTTCGAGCAGGAGGGAATCGAAGGCCAGTCCCTGCTGCCGACGACATTCCTGCGTCAATTGATCCGATTCTACGGCGACAGCATGCAGGCGATTCTGCCGAGCTACCTCGAATTCTCGATCGATCGCTTCTCCGGCGAGCAGCAGACAATGCGCGAAGCCGCGTCGCGCATGTTCGGCCCGGACGCGTTCTCCGCTGGCTCGTTCGCCGCGATGCAGGAACTGACCAAGAAGAACTTCGCCGCCTTCAATCAGGCGCTGGCGATGTTCTCGCCCTTCGCCGGGACGAAGCCGCCGACGGAATTGCCGGCGAAGAAGGCCAATTCCGGCGACGATCTCGACGAACTGCGCACCCAGCTCTCGGACATGCAGAAGAAGCTCGAGTCGCTCGCGAGTAACGCGACGAAGAAGAGCTGAACCGCCTCAGAACCGGTCCTTCCGCGCGCGGATCTCCCCGAACACCGCCGCCGGGTCCGCTCCGGTCATCCCGATTGCCGCCTGCACCGACGGCTCCTCGGCCCTCAGAAATGGATTGGCGGCGAGTTCGGCGGCGATCGTCGTCGGCAGAGTCGGCCGCCCCTCAGCGCGCAGCCGCCCGACTTCCTCGACCCTTGCCTTCAACACCGGATTGCCGGGCTCGATAGTGACGGCGAACCGGCCGTTGGCGGCCGTGTATTCGTGGCCGCAGTAGACCTTGGTCTCGCGGGGCAAAGCGGCGAGCTTCACGAGCGAGCTCCACATGACCGGGAAAGGCGTCTCGAACACGCGCCCGCAGCCGAGCGAGAACAGCGTGTCGCCGCAAAAGGCGGTCTCGCCGTCGGCGAAATAATAGGCGATGTGCCCGAGCGTGTGTCCCGGGGTCTCGATCACTTTCGCCGCGAGCGAGCCGACGCGGGCGAAGTCGCCTTCGGCCACGCGCTCATCGAGAAACGGGATTCGCGCCGCGTCCTTGGCCGGCCCCCAAACCCTCGCGTTAGGAAATTTCGCCTTGACCTCCGGGACGCCCTGGATGTGGTCGGCGTGATGATGGGTGATGAGAATGTCGGAGAGCGTCCAGCCTCGCTCGGCGAGCGCGGCCAGCGTCGGCCCCGCCTCGGGCACGTCGACGCACGCCGTCGCCCCGGTCGCCGAATCATGGATGAGAGCGCCGTAATTGTCGGTGAGGCAGAGATATTGATGGACGCTCATCGTCATGAGGCAGGACTCGGCTCTTGGGTTCGGGAAGGGCGCACTATATCCGGGCGGTCGACCCTTGTCTTTCGGCGATCGCGTTGTCGCGCGACGCGCCGACGCATTGCGAAAGGCCGGGCGGTCGTTCAAAGTCGAGGCCCCGGCGCGGCGAATTTCGATGCCTCTCGACGTCCATGGTTTGCAGAGCTTCTACGCTTCCCCGCTGGGCGCGGTGGCGCGCAGGCTGATCGGGCGGGTTTTGCGCGAGCGCTGGGAGGACGCCTCGAACCTCTCGGTCGCCGCGATCGGCTACGGCACGCCGTATGTCGACCGGTTTCGCGACAGCGCACGGCGCTGCCTGGCCTTCATGCCGGCGGAGCAGGGCGTGGTGATCTGGCCCGGCGGCGGCCGTTGCTCGGCGGCGCTCGTGGACACGCAGATGCTGCCGCTGCCCGATGGTTCGATCGATCGCTTGCTCCTCGCCCACGCGCTCGAGGCCGCCGACCGGCCGGACGCACTGCTCGAAGAACTCTGGCGCATAACGGCCCCCGAGGGACGAATCCTCGTCATCGTTCCCTCCCGCCGCGGCGTGTGGGCGCGCACCGACAGCACGCCCTACGGCCAGGGCCAGCCCTATTCGAAGCCGCAGCTGCGCGACCTCCTGCACAAGGCGGAATTCTCGCCGGTGTTCTGGGGCGAGGCGCTTTACGCGCCGCCGGTCGCAAGGCCGTTCATGATCCGCGCCGCGCCGACCATCGAGCGGATCGGAGCGGCGCTGGGGCTGCCCTTCGCCGGCGTGCATATCGTCGAGGCGATCAAGCAGGTCTATCGTCCGGTCGGCGTCCGGGCCGTCGCCCGGGCGCGCCTGCCTCCGCTCAAGCCAATCCTCGCCCCGAGCGCACATCGGCAATGCCATTTCGAATGATCGCTGTCGGTTTTCGGGTTGGCGCCGCCAGCGGTGCGTGCTTCTAGAATTGGCTCGTCGATCCTCGAACAAGGTCACGCACAAATGCCCGCCAATGATCGTCTCCTGGTCCTCCTGCGCCATGGCCAGAGCGAATGGAACCTAAAGAACCTGTTCACCGGCTGGCGGGACGTGGACCTTAGCCCGGCCGGGGTCGAAGAGGCCAAGCAGGCGGGACGGCGCCTCAAGGCGCATGGGGTCGCGTTCGACCTAGCCTTCACCTCGGCGCTCATCCGGGCCCAGCACACGCTCGAGCTGGCGCTGGCCGAGATGGGGCAGACGGGCCTCCCCGAAAGCCGTGACCAGGCGCTCAACGAACGCGATTACGGCGACCTGGTCGGCCTCAACAAGGACGATGCGCGCAAGAAATGGGGCGAGGAGCAGGTTCACAAATGGCGGCGCAGCTATGACGTCCAGCCGCCCGGCGGGGAGAGCCTGAAGGACACTGTCGCCCGCGCCCTCCCCTATTATTGCCAGCATATTCTCCCAGCCGTTCTCGGCGGCAAGCGCGTGCTGGTGGCGGCGCACGGCAATTCGCTGCGGGCGCTGGTCATGGTGCTCGACCGCCTGACGCCCGAGACCATTCCGACGATGGAGCTCGCGACCGGCGTTCCGCTCGTCTATCGGCTCAACCCGGATTCGACCGTGGCCTCGAAGGAGATCCTGACGGCGTGAGTCCCGAAATGGCTCGATCTTAACCATTTGTGAAGCATGGGCTCGGCTACACTCTGCGGGTGATTCGATGGTCGCGGAGCTCAGCTATGACGGCGAGGATTATGGGGTTGGGGATGGCCGCGATGGCCGCGTGCGCCCTCGGATCGTCCGCCTGCGCGGCCCAGCCGCAATATGAATTTCTCGCCGCCCCACAGATCAACCTGTCGCTGGTCTACCGGCTGGATAAACTAAGCGGCGATGTCATCGCGTGCCAGTTTGCTCACAATCCCGGCCGATCCGATGTCGGGCCGGGCGCGTTCGGGCTCACGTCCTGCTATCGCGGCGGCGACGGCGCGTCGAAGCAGGAGCCCGGCGACTATGGTCTCGTCGCCACCCGGCATGAACAGGAAGGCGGCGTGTTCCGGGTCGATTACCGCACCGGCGCGCTCAGCATCTGCTATCTCTATTTCCAGCGCGAGAAGCAGGGCGACCACGAGGCGATCGCCGATCAATATGTCGTTTGCACGCCGCAATGGAATCAGCCCGCGCCGGCGCGGCAGGGCGGCGCTGTCGGCCAGGGCCCGGAAGCGGCGGGCGGACCCGCTCACGACTGATCTCTACCACGCCGCCCCACAGTGAATTGAGGGCGGCCGGTGTTCGCGCGCGACAACGATACGATCTTCGCTCCGGCGTCCGGGGTCGGCCGCGCGGCGATAGCGGTCATGCGCATCTCCGGGCCAGGCTGTTCGGCGGCGCTCGAGGCGCTCGCGCCGGGCACCGAGTTTCCGGACCGCCGCGCCGTGCTCGTCACCTTGCGGAGCCCACGCTCCGCGGAGGCGCTCGACCGGGCTCTCGTCACCCGGTTCAAGGCGCCGCGCAGCTTCACCGGCGAGGAGATGGCGGAAGTCAGCGTCACCGGCGGACGGGCCGTCACCGCGGCGGTTGTGAAGGCGCTTGCCGCCCTTCCCGGACTGCGCCTTGCCGAGCCGGGAGAATTCGCGTGGCGCGCGTTCGTCAACGGCAAGATCGATCTGACGGAAGCCGAGGGGCTTGCCGATCTGGTCGAAGCGGAAACCGAGGCGCAGCGGCGGCAGGCGCAGCGCATTGCCGGAGGGGCGCTCAGCCGCGAGTGCGACGCGATCCGCGCCGGCCTCATCGAAGCGATGGCGGCGGTCGAAGCGCAGATCGATTTTTCCGACGTCGAGGACGCCGAGGGCTTGACGCTCGATTCGGTCCGGCGCGCCGCTCAAGCCGCGGTCGGGCGCATCGACCGCGCGCTCGCGACCGCCGACGCCGCTGAACGCCTGCGGGAAGGCTTCACCGTGGTCATCGCCGGACCTCCTAACGTCGGCAAGTCGACGCTCATGAACGCGCTCGCCGGCCGCGACGTGGCCATCACCTCGCCGGTCGCCGGGACGACGCGCGATCTGATCGAGGTGTTCCTCGATCTGCGCGGCTATCCTGTCACGCTCGTCGATACGGCCGGCATTCGCGAAAGCGCCGATCCGATCGAGCAGGAGGGCGTCGCGCGGGCGCGCCGTCGCGCCGAAGGCGCCGACCTCACGCTGTGGCTCGACGACGGCGCGGGCGGCCAGGGGCCCAGCGTCGGCTCGCCCGTCCTGAGCGTCCGCACCAAGATCGACCTGTCGCCTACGCCGCCTCCCCTGCCGACGGGGAAATTCGCCATTTCCACGAAAACCGGCGCCGGTGTCGACCGGCTGCTTGACGCCCTCGCCGATCTGGCCGAAGAGCGCATGTCCTCGCGCGAGCCCGCCCTGCTCACGGTCGAGCGGCATCGGCGGGCGTTCGACGACGCCCGCGAAGCCCTCGCCGCGACGCTCCGGCCGGACGCCGCGGAATGGGAGCTGGTCGCCGAAGACCTTCGCCGCGCCGCCGCGGCGATGGATCGCGTCGTCGGTCGCATCGGCGCCGAAGAGGTGCTCGAAGAGATATTTGCACGCCTTTGTGTTGGAAAATAGATAGGGTTAAGCGTTCTCCCTTTGGGAGAAGGTGGCCCGAAGGGCCGGATGAGGGTACGGGTGGTGACCACGGTATTTCTGGAATCTGCGCGCTCACGCCCTCATCCGGCCGCGCGTCCCGCGCGTCCACCTTCCCCCAACGGGGGAGGGTTGGGGTGTTTCACGTGAAACAGGGTGACCGACGAAAATGAAATTTGACGTCGTCGTCATCGGGGGCGGCCACGCCGGCTGCGAGGCGGCGACTGCCGCCGCGCGCTCGGGCGCTTCGACGGCGCTCGTGACCCATCGTTTCGCGACCATCGGCGAAATGTCCTGCAACCCGGCGATCGGCGGCCTCGGCAAGGGCCATCTCGTGCGCGAAATCGACGCGCTCGACGGAG
Source organism: uncultured Alphaproteobacteria bacterium (assembly GCA_963794655.1). Lineage (GTDB taxonomy): Bacteria > Pseudomonadota > Alphaproteobacteria > Rhizobiales > Beijerinckiaceae > Roseiarcus. Next base: position 1,790,121 of record CAWCEV010000008.1, on the reverse strand, counting down.
TGATGGCGCGCGCCGCCGACAAGGCCGGGATCCAGTTTCGCGTCCTCAACCGCCGCAAAGGCCCGGCTGTGCAGGGACCCCGCGCCCAAGCCGACCGGCGGCTTTACCGGCGGGCGATGCAGGAGCTGGTCGCGGAGACCGCCAACCTGACCGTCGTCGAAGGCGAGGCGGCGGGCGTGCGCTCCGGCGCTGGCGCGGTCACCGGCGTCGACCTCGCCGACGGCCGCACGATCGCCTGCCGGGCGGTCGTCCTCACCACCGGCACCTTCCTGCGCGGGATCATCCATCTGGGCGACCAGCGCACCCCGGCCGGGCGGTTCGGCGACCCGCCCTCACTCGCGCTCGCGCGCAGCCTCGACGCCGCCGGCTTCGCGCTGGGACGGCTCAAGACCGGAACCCCGCCCCGCCTCGACGGGACGACCATCGACTGGGCCCAGCTCGAAATCCAGCACGGCGACCCGGAGCCCGAGTTCTTCTCCTCGCTGACGACGGCGATCACCGCGCCGCAGCTTCCCTGCCGCATCACCCGCACCACTGCCGAGACCCATCGCATCGTGCGGGCGGACTCGCATCGCTCCGCGGTCTATTCGGGCGCGATCTCGGGTCGCGGCCCCCGCTATTGTCCATCGATCGAGGACAAGGTCCTTCGCTTCGCAGACCGCGACAGCCATCAGATCTTTCTCGAGCCCGAGGGCGTCGACGACCCGACCGTCTATCCGAACGGCATTTCGACCTCCCTGCCCGCCGAGACGCAGAGCGCGCTGATCGCCACGATTCCGGGGCTCGAGCGGGCGCGCATCCTCCGCCCCGGCTATGCGATCGAATATGACTATATCGACCCGCGCGGGCTCGACCCGACGCTCGAGGCGCGCCGGCTCGGCGGTCTTTTCCTGGCCGGGCAGATCAATGGCACGACCGGCTACGAGGAGGCGGCGGCGCAGGGCGCGCTCGCGGGAATCAACGCCGCCCGCAAGGCCGGCGGGCAGCCGCTCGCGACCTTCGATCGCGCCGAATCCTATCTCGGCGTGATGATCGACGATCTCACCACCCACGGGGTCAGCGAACCCTACCGGATGTTTACGTCGCGGGCCGAGTTCCGCCTGTCGCTGCGCGCCGACAACGCCGACGAGCGGCTGACGGCAAAGGGGATCGCGCTTGGCTGCGTCGGAGCGGCCCGGGCGAAAACCTTCCGCGATATGCAGGATCGCCTGGAGCGGGCGCGCGCCCTGCTCCGCGAGGCCACCGCCACCCCGCAGGTTCTGGCGGCGCATGGCCTCGCCGTCAATCGCGATGGCGCCCGGCGTTCGGCGTTCGAACTGGCGGCGCAGGCGCAATATCCGATCGCGGCGCTGGCCCGGGTGTGGCCGCAACTGAACGAGATCCCGCCCGCTCTGGCGCGCCGTCTCGAGGCCGACGCCAAATATTCGGTCTATCTCGACCGCCAGGCCGAGGACGTCGCCCGCTATCGTCGCGACGAGGAGGCAGCGTTGCCGCCCGACCTAGACTACGACCGCCTCTCCGGCCTCTCGAACGAGATTCGGGGTAAGTTCGCCGCCGTTCGGCCGACCAGTCTGAGCCAGGCGGGGCGGATCGAGGGCGTAACCCCCGCCGCGCTCGCGCTTCTCGCCGCCCACGCCCGCCGCGCCGCCCGCAGTCAGGCCCGGCCGGGCACATGAGGCGGCGCCCTCTTCTCCCTCCGGGAGAAGGTGGCCCGCCGGGCCGGATGAGGCCGGGACATGAGCCGCCTCCCCTTCTCCCTCCGGGAGAAGGTGGCGGGCGATAGCCCGCCGGATGAGGGCGGCGCCGAGGCACTATTTCTACTCAAGTTTGCTTGAGGGAAGCTGTGACTATACTTTGATTTACGGTCCAAGGGTTATTTCGCATCCGGAGCCGCGCCCTCATCCGGCCCTTCGGGCCACCTTCTCCCGCTTGCGGGAGAAGGGAGGCTTCCCCTCGCCCGCGAGCGGTAGAGACCCGAGGTGATGGCTAACGGCGATCCCGCCACGGCCACGCTGGCCGACCAGCTCGCGGAGAACCGCCGCGCGGCGCTACGTCTCGTCCCTGTTTCACGTGAAACAGGGGAGCGGCTCGCGGCCTATGTCGACCTGCTCGGCCGCTGGCGGAACAAGACTAATCTCATCTCGGAATTGACCTTTCCCTCGGTCTGGACCCGCCACGTCGCCGATTCGGCGCAACTCCTCGCCCTCGTCCCGCAAGCCCGGCGCTGGGTGGACATGGGCTCCGGGGCCGGCTTTCCCGGCCTCGTGATCGCGATCCAGCTCGCCGCCGCTCCCGGCGCCGTCGTCCATTGCATCGAAAGCGACCGGCGCAAATGCGCCTTCCTACGCGAGGCGGTCCGCCTCACCGGGGCCGCGGCGGAAATCCATGCCACCCGGGTCGAAGCGATCGACGTAGACACGCTGGGACCTGTGGACGCCGTCACCGCGCGCGCCTTCGCCCCCTTGCCGCTGACGCTCAAACTGGCCAAACCTTGGCTCGAGCGCGGCGCAGTCGGCGTGTTTCCGCGCGGCGAATCAGCTAGAGATCAGGTCGCGGCGCTGCCGGAGGCGGCTTCCTATGCAATCGAAGCGGTTCCGAGCCTCATCGACGCAAAGTCCGCGATCCTGCGGGTTCGCAAAGGCTGAGAACCGAGGCCAATGAACGCGATCTCACCCCCCGCTCGCGAGCCCGCCGCCGGGAGGCGCCCCCGCGTCCTCGCCATGGCCAACCAGAAGGGCGGGGTCGGCAAAACGACGACCGCCATCAATCTCGGCACGGCGCTCGCCGCCATCGGCGAGCGGGTGCTGATCATCGATCTCGACCCGCAGGGCAACGCCTCGACCGGCCTCGGCATCGATCGCAAATCCCGCGTCACCTCGAGCTACGAGATGCTGGTCGGCGAACGGACCCTGCGCGACGTCATCATGCCAACCGCGGTGCCGCGCCTGTTCATCGCGCCCTCCACCATGGACCTGCTCGGGGTCGAGCTCGAAATCGCCGGCCACGAGGATCGCTCCTATAAGCTGCGCAACGCGCTTCAGGCCTATCGCGAGTCCAGCGCCAACGAGTCGGATTCCGTCACCTATGTCGTTGTAGATTGCCCGCCTTCGCTCAATCTTCTCACCGTCAACGCGCTCGCCGCGGCCGACGCCGTCGTCGTGCCGCTGCAATGTGAATTCTTCGCCCTCGAAGGACTGTCGCAACTCCTGACCACGGTCGAGCAGGTGCGGCGCACCCTCAATCCGGCGCTGGCGATTTACGGCATCGTGCTGACCATGTACGATCCCCGCAACAGCCTCGCCGGGCAGGTCGTCGCCGACGTCCGCGCCTACATGGGCGACAAGGTCTACGACACCGTCATTCCCCGCAATGTCCGGCTTTCCGAGGCGCCCTCGCACGGCAAGCCGGCCTTGCTCTACGACCTCAAATGCGCAGGCAGCCAGGCCTATCTCAAGCTCGCCTCCGAGGTCATCCGGCGCGAGGAGCGCATGCGCGCCGCATGACACGCACCGTCATTGCGAGCCCATTGTCATGCCCGCGAACGCGTGAAGAAATCTGCCGAGACTGCGAGGTGCTAAGCAGCGACCTAACCGTCGTGGCCGGGTCAAGCCCGGCCATGACCACTGAGAGCCGATTTCTTCACACGGGCGAATGCGGGTATCCAGACGTCTAGCGGCGGCCTGGATTCCCGCATTCGCGGGAATGACACGTTGCGAGGAGGAGCAGTTATGGCGGAAGACCTCAGCCGAACCGAACAAAGGCCCCGCCTGGGACGCGGCCTCGCCGCCCTGCTCGGGACCGCGAACGAAGAGGCGGCGGAAGCGAGCGCCGGCGCGCGCAGACTGCCGATCGAGTTCCTGCGGCCCAATCCGCGCAACCCGCGCAAGCGGTTCGACGACGCCGAACTCGATGAGCTCGCAGCCTCGATCAAGGAGCGCGGCGTCATCCAGCCGGTCGTAGTCCGTCCGATCCCGCGTGTGGCCGACGCCTACGAGATCATCGCCGGCGAGCGGCGCTGGCGCGCCGCGCAGCGGGCCGGCCGCCACGATATTCCCGTCCTCGTCGTCGAGGCCGGCGACCGCGAGGCGCTCGAAATCGCCATCGTCGAGAATGTCCAGCGGGCCGACCTCAACGCGCTCGAGGAAGCCGCGGGCTACGCGCAGCTCGGCGCGGACTACGGCTATTCGCACGGCGACATCGCGCGCGTGGTGGGAAAAAGCCGCAGCCATGTCGCCAACACCACCCGGCTTACCCATCTGCCCGAACATACCCGCGCGCTGCTCGCGGGCGGCCAGATCTCAGCCGGGCACGCCCGCGCGCTGCTCGCCGTCGCCGACCCCGACGCCGTCGCCGACCGCATCGTCGCGCAGGGGCTGACGGTCAGGGACATCGAGCGCCTCAGTGAGAATCAGGGCAAGACCGGCCGCCCCCGCAAAGCCGCCGCCCCGATCGACGCCGACACGGCCGCGCTTCAGGACAAGCTCGGCCTCGCGCTCGGAACCAAGGTGACGATCCGCCACGACGGCGAAAGCGGCGACATCCGCATCGCCTTCCGCGATTTCGAGCAGCTCGACGATTTCTGCCGCAGGCTATGCCAGTCTGCGGGGCGGTAGGAGAGCGTTAGCGCCGTCGTCGTCATGGCCGGGCTTGTCCCGGCCATCCGCGAGCGCCGCTATGGAGGCGGGTTCGGGCATCCACGCGAACAGCGCGACAAATCCTTGTGTTTATCAGAAATAGCTGCTAATCTGACTCTGTCGCTGGGCTCGAGCTGCAAAGGGCCACTCCCGATCAGGATCCGGCAATCGTGGGGGAGAAGGGAGGACCGTATCGACGTCGCGACCTCGTACCAAGTAATTGAAAAATCTCGTTTATGCGAGGGCTGCTCGGCTTTTGATTTGCTTCCAAGCCTCTTGGAATTACTTCCGCTTTCGTTTTGAATTCCTTCCGCGCGGTCTTTGCTTTCCTTCCATCCGTTTTGCAAAGCTTCCGCCCGTCCCCGCGAGACCTAGCCCCTGCCGCGCCCCCGCGAGGCCAGCGTCCACAGCGCCCGCGTCGCCAGAACATCCGCCAGCCGCGCGTCTCCCCGAACCCGCGCGCTCGCCAATCGAACCGCGGGCAGGCGCTGGGCGATCGACTCCGAGGTCCAGCGTTCGGCCTGCTTCGCCAAGGCCCGGCGGGCGGGCATCGGCAATTTGACGTAGAGCGCCTGGCACGCGGCCTCGAACGTTCGGCCCTGGTCCATTTCAAGCCGGAGCCGGTGCAGGAGCAGCAACCGCTGAATGAGCCGGATCATGAGGAGGCCGCCCTCGCCCCCCTCGTCGAAGAAGCGGGTCAGCGAGGTCTCGACCGCCTTGAGGTCTCCGAGCAGCGCCTGATCAACGACCTGATCGAGATTCGATGGCGCGGCGTCCGAGACGATCGCCTCGACGTCCTCGGCGGTAATCTCGGATTTTCCACGCGCATAGAGCATGAGCTTGGCGATCTCGCCGCGCGTCGTCTGCCGGTCGTCGCCGGTGAGCGCGACCAGCGCCGCCCGCGCGTCAGGCGCGATCGAAAGCCCGGCCGCGGCGGCCTCAGTATCGATGAGGGTTTTGAGCGCGGCGACGTCGTCGGAATAGCATTCGATCGCCGCGCGATCGGGCGCGGCTTCGAAGGCCGCCCTCAAGCCCGTTCCCCTCTTGAGCTGCCCAGCCTTGACGACGATCGCGCAATCGGTCGGAGGACGGGCGAACAACGGCTCGAGCGACGGCAGGAGATCGCGCGCCTGGGCGTCGATCCAGATCGCGCGGGCGCCGCCGAACATCGGGATCGCATAGGCCTCGTCGGCGAGCGCGCCGGGATCGCGCGCGACCGCGTCACCCTCGAGGCGCACGAGCCGCAGCGGGTCCGATTCGGCGTCGATCAGCTTGCGGATGATGGCCTTCACCCGTTCATGCGCCAGTCCCTCGTCCTGCCCATAGACCAGGTAGAAGCGGATCTCCTTCGGCAGCCGATGAATGAAGCCGTCGGCGGCGGCGCTATTGACGATGCTCATCGTCTCGCGCCCCGTCGCGCGCTCATCATCGGACCGGGCTTTCGCGTCATGGCGAAATCGTCTAGCACACGACCGCGTTTTTCCTAGACGGACCGTCGAACGACCATGGCGACTTTCAAGCTTCTCCTGCTGCCCGGCGATGGCATCGGCCCGGAGGTCATGGCCGAAGTCGAGAAGATCATCGACTTTTTCGAGCGTGAAGGCGCCGCCAAATTCGAGATCGAAAAGGGACTGGTCGGCGGCTGCGCCTATGACGCCCACGGGAAAGCGATAAGCGAAGCAGACATGGCGCTTGCCGGCGCGTCCGACGCGGTCCTGTTCGGCGCTGTCGGCGGCCCGAAGTGGGACGGAGTTCCCTACGACGTTCGACCGGAGGCGGGACTGCTGAGATTGCGCAAGGAGCTTGCGCTCTACGCGAATTTGCGGCCGGCGATCTGTTATCCGGCGCTGGCCTCTGCCTCGTCGCTCAAGCCCGAAGTGGTCGAGGGCCTCGACATCATGATCGTGCGCGAGCTGACCGGCGGGGTCTATTTCGGCGAGCCGAAGCAGATCATCGATCTCGGCAACGGACAGAAGCGCGCCATCGACACCCAGGTCTATGACACGTTCGAAATCGAGCGGATCGGCCGGACCGCCTTCGAGCTCGCCCGCAAGCGGGGAAACAAGGTGACGTCGAGCGAGAAGCGCAACGTGATGAAGTCGGGCGTCTTGTGGAACGAGGTGATGACCGCGCTGCATCAGCGGGAATATCCGGACGTCAAGCTCGAACATCAGCTCGCCGACGCGCTCGGCATGCAGCTTGTCCGCTGGCCGAAGCAGTTTGACGTCATCGTCACCGACAACCTGTTCGGCGACATGCTGTCGGACGTCGCGGCGATGCTGACCGGGTCGCTCGGCATGCTCCCCTCCGCCTCGCTCGGCGATCTCGATCCGAGAACCGGCCGGCGCAAGGCGCTCTACGAGCCCGTGCATGGATCGGCCCCCGACATCGCCGGCAAGGGGCTCGCCAACCCGATCGCCATGATCGGATCGTTCGGGATGGCGCTGCGCTATTCGTTCGGGCTCGGCGCCGCCGCCGACAGGCTCGACGCGGCTATCGCCCGAGTGCTCGCCGAGGGTCTGAGAACCGCCGACATCGGCGGCGAGGGCGACCGCCTGGCGTCGACGGGCGAGATGGGCGACGCCATCGTGGCCGAGCTCGCGCGAATCGCGGGCTAGCGACGCGGATTCCGCCGCGCTCACGCCAGAAAGGCGTCGTCGGCCCATTGTGCTTGCGTCCCAAGCGTTTTCTCTATAACAAACGATCCGTTCGCCAAAGAGAACATATTCTCCGTCGTTGGAGTGGAAGGGTCGGGTCGTGGGGGATGCAGGGGCGCTTTTGAACGGGGCGATCGCGCAGTCCGTGTCACCCGACAGCCCGACCCTGAGGCTGGGGCCGGGTTCGCCGCTGCGGATGGATTCCGGCGCGGCGCTGGCGCCGCTCACCATCGCCTACCAGACCTACGGCGTCCTCAATGCGGCGAGATCGAACGCCATTCTCATCTGTCACGCCCTAACCGGCGACCAGCATGTCGCCAATCTCCATCCTGTCACCGGCCGGCCGGGGTGGTGGGAGACGATGGTTGGTCCGGGCCGCCCGTTCGACACCGACCGGTTCTTCGTCATTTGTCCGAACGTGGTCGGCGGCTGCATGGGATCGACCGGCCCGGCCTCGATCAATCCGGAAACCGGCGAGCCCTACGGCCTCGACTTTCCCATCGTCACGGTCGCGGACATGGTGCGGGCGCAGGCGCTGCTGATCGATCATCTCGGCATCGACACGCTGTTTTGCGTCGCTGGCGGTTCGATGGGTGGTATGCAGGTCCTGCAATGGGCGGCAAACTATCCCGATCGCGTCTTCGCCGCTCTCCCGATCGCGACCGCCGCGCGGCATTCCTCGCAGAACATCGCTTTCCACGAAGTCGGCAGGCAGGCGGTGATGGCCGATCCGGATTGGCGCGGCGGGCGATATCTCGTCGAGGGCACGCGCCCCGCCAAGGGCCTGGCGGTCGCGCGCATGGCCGCCCATATCACCTACCTGTCCGAGACGGCGCTGCATCGCCGCTTCGGCCGCAACCTGCAGGATCGCTCCGCGCGCACGTTTTCCTTCGACGCCGATTTCCAGGTCGAATCCTATCTGCGTCATCAGGGCACGATCTTCGTCGAGCGGTTCGATCCGAACTCCTATCTCTATATGACGCGGGCAATGGACTATTTCGATCTCGCCGCGGATTACGGCGGATCGCTTGCAAGCGCATTCAAGGACTCCAAGACGCGCTTCTGCGTGGTCTCGTTCACCTCCGACTGGCTGTTTCCGACCCGGGACTCTCGGGCGATCGTCCGCGCGCTCAACGCTAGCGGCGCCTCGGTCTCGTTCGTCGAGATCGAGACCGATCGCGGGCACGACGCCTTCCTGCTCGACGTCCCTGACCTCATCGACACCACGAAGGGCTTCATCGACGCCGCCGCGCGCGCGAGAGGGATTGCTTGAGCCTTGCCCGGACCCTCGCCCCACCCCGCGTCGACCTTCTGCGCGTCGCGGAATTGGTTGCGCCGGGATCGCGCGTTCTCGACGTCGGCTGCGGCGACGGCGAACTCCTGAGGCTGCTTGTCGAAGAGCGAAATGTCGACGGCCGTGGAATTGAGCTTTCGCAGCAGGGCGTCAACGATTGCGTGGCGAAAGGGCTCTCCGTCATCCAGGGCGACGCGGACGCCGACCTTGTCGATTACCCGGCCGACGCCTTCGACTATGTGATCCTGTCGCAGACCTTGCAGGCCACGCGCCAGCCCCGCGTCGTGCTCGAGCACATGCTGCGTATCGGCGGCCGGGCGATCGTTTCAGTGCCAAATTTTGGCCATTGGAAAGTCCGAGCGCACCTCGCCCTTTTAGGCCGAATGCCGGTGACCGAGAGCCTTTCCCACTCCTGGTACGACACGCCGAACATCCATTTCTGCACCATTGCCGATTTCATCGCGCTCGCCCATGAGGTTGGCGCGACGATCGACAAGAGCGCGGCCCTCGATCCTCGCGGGCGTCCGCTCAATCCGATCTGGCCGAAATGGGCATGGAACTTGCTCGGCGAGCAGGCGATCTTCCTACTGCACCGCAAACGCTGACGCGGCGCGCGGGTTGACAGCGCCTCCGCTGCGCCCTCAACCTCAATGGAGATTGCAAGGAGCGCGCTCGCGATGCCGATCCCCTCCGCCGTTCAGGACCTCGTTCAAGACGCTCAGACCTGGCGTCGCGACATCCACCAAGACCCGGAACTCCTTTACGACGTCGAGCGCACGGCTCGATATGTTGCCGAGCGCCTCACGGCTTTCGGCTGCGACAAGGTCAAGACGTCGATCGGCCGCACGGGAGTGGTCGGCGTCATCCGCGGCGCCAAGGGCTCGAGTCCGCGCTCGATAGGGCTCCGCGCGGACATGGACGCGCTGCCGATCGAGGAGGCGACCAACCTACCCTATCGCTCCAAGAACCCGGGCAAGATGCACGCCTGCGGCCACGACGGGCATACCGCGATGCTGCTCGGCGCGGCGCGGCGCCTGGCTCAAACCCGCAACTTCGCAGGCAACGCCGTAATCATTTTCCAGCCCGCCGAAGAAGGCGGCGCGGGCGCCCGGGCGATGATCGAGGACGGGCTGATGGACCAGTTCGCCATCGAGGAGGTCTACGGCATGCACAATTGGCCGTTGCTGCCGGTTGGGTCCTTCATGCTGCGCAAGGGGCCGCTGTTGGCCGCTGCCGACGAGATCACGATCACGATCGAAGGCCAGGGCGGCCATGCGGCGATGCCCCATCAGGGCGTCGATCCGGTTGTCGCCGGCTCGCAGATCGTACTCGCCCTGCAGACGATCGCCTCACGAAATGTTGATCCGCTCAATTCGTGCGTCGTTTCGATCACCCGGTTCGAGGCCGGTTCGGCCAGCAACATCATCCCTCAGTCGGCTTGGCTGAACGGCACCGCGCGCACGCTCCAGGCAGCGACGCGCGACAAGGTCGAAAAGCGAATCCGCGAGATCGTCGCCGGTCTTGCCGCGGCGACGGGGGTGACGGCGCGGGTCGAATATCGCCGCGGCTACCCTGCGACCGTCAACCATCCGGGGCAGACGGACTTTGCCGCCGCCGTCGCGCGCAAGGTCGCGGGCGACTCCCATGTCGATTCGAACGCCCCTCCGGTCATGGGCGCCGAAGACTTCTCGTTCATGCTCGAGGCGCGCCCGGGCGCCTTCATCTTTCTCGGCAATGGCGACAGCGCGAAGCTCCACAGCCCGGCATACGACTTCAACGACGCCGCCCTTCCTTATGGCATGAGCTACTGGGTCGAGCTGGTCGAGACCGCGCTCGCGCCATAGCGTCCTTCTCCCGCCGCCGAATTATCGAATGTTTAAGCGTGTCCCCGCTCGCTTGATCGGGCGCGGAACCCGTTCGCGGCGGGAGGCGTTGTCGGGCCGGCTCCCAACAAGGGCGAACCGCCATGATCGAGACTCGGTCCGTGAATGATGATGCGCGCTTCATCCATGGAGCCGTGGAGAAGGACGAGCAACTGGCGCTCCTCAAACGTCGGTCGTCGAGATCCGGGAGTCGATCCACCGGTCCTTTGCCCTCATTCGCTCGACGCGGGACGCCCTGGAGCTCGTCGGGCGCCTACGGCCTCAATAACACCGAAACTGAACTTATTGCCGCTCGAGCTCCTCTCGCAGAATTTCGAGTCCGAGCCACTCGTCCTCCGCGCCGGCGAGCGCGTCTCGCAATTCTCCGTAGGCCTTCGTCACGTCGAGAAACGCAGCCGGCTCTCTGAGCGCGAAGTCGGCGTCGGCAAGCCTGCGCTCGTGTGCATCGAGATCGGCCCGAAGCGCCTCGATCCGGGCCGGAAGCGACTCGAGCGCGCGCCGCTCGTTGAAGCTGAGCTTCCGCCGTGGCGCGGCGCGGTCGCCCGGCGGCCGGTTAGGCCTTACCGTGAGCGTGACGGGCGCGGCAAGCGGACCGGCCAATCCCCGCCCCCGCTGCGCGACCATGTCCGAATATCCGCCGGCATATTCGACCCAGCGTCCGTCCCCCTCGCCGACAATGACCGAGGTCGCCACCCGGTCGAGAAAATCACGGTCGTGGCTGACGACAAGGATCGTTCCGGCATAATCGCCGAGCAGCTCCTGAAGCAGGTCGAGCGTCTCGATGTCGAGGTCGTTGGTCGGCTCGTCGAGGACCATCAGGTTCGACGGCTGCGCGAGCGCTCTCGCCAGCATCAAGCGCCCGCGTTCGCCCCCCGACAGCTTTCCGATCGGGGTCCGCGCCTGCTCGGGCGCGAACAAAAAATCGCGCATATAGCCCAACACATGGCGGGGCTGATTGTTGATCGTCACCGTGTCGCTGCCGCCGCCGGTCAACGCGTCTACGAGAGTCGTCGTGGGCTCGAGCGACGCGCGCCGCTGGTCGAGACTGGCCATCATGACGTTGGCGCCAAGACGCACGGATCCGGAATCCGGGGCAAGAACTCCGGTCAGCAGGTTTACGAGCGTCGTCTTGCCGGCGCCGTTGGCGCCGACGACGCCGATGCGGTCGCCCCGCATGGCGCGCATCGAGAAGTCGCGGACGATCGCGCGCCCGTCGTAACTCTTGCTGACCCGCTCGGCGTCGATCACCAATGCGCCCGACGCCTTGACGTCCTGGGCGGTCATCGCGGCTACGCCGACCGAACGCAACGCTTCTCGCCGCTCGCGCCGCAGATCCGCAAGCTCCGTCACCCGCCGCATGTTGCGCTTCCGCCGCGCGGTAACGCCGTAGCGCATCCAGTGCTCTTCGTTGACGATCCGCCGGTCGAGCTTGTGGCGCTCGAGCTCCTCCTCCTCGAGCTTCGTGTCGCGCCAGGCCTCGAATGCGCCGAAACCCTGGTCGAGCCGTCGGGTCCGGCCGCGATCGAGCCAGATCGTCGCCCGGGTCAGGTCGGCGAGCAGGCGCTTATCGTGGCTGATGAGAGCAAGCGCCGACCGGCTGCCGGAGAGGCGCGCCTCGAGCCACTCGATCGCGACCAGATCGAGGTGGTTGGTCGGCTCATCGAGCAGCAGAATCTCCGGTTCGGCGCTCAGCGCCCGGACCAGAGCCGCCCGTCGCGCTTCTCCGCCGGAAAGACGGCCGGGATCGGCGACGGGATCGAGCCCCAGCTCGGCCAGCATCGCTCTCGCCTGATACGGGTCGTCGAATTCGCCGAGTCCAGCCAGCACATAGTCGAGCGTGGTCTTAAAACCCCAAACGTCAGGCTCCTGCGGCAAATATGCCAGGCGGGCGGAGGGCTGGACAAATCGGGTTCCACTGTCCGCCGCCGTCTCTCCCGCTGCGATGCGAAACAGGGTCGATTTCCCCGATCCGTTGCGCCCTACGACGGCGATGCGGTCGCCGGCGGAAATGGACAGTTCCGCGCCGTCCAGCAGCGGCGCGCCGCCGAGGGTGAGCGCGATGTCTCGCAATTGTAGGAGGGGCGGCATATGAATAGGTCCGGAACGGGGGCGTCACGCTTAGCGACAAGCTGGGAAAAGGAAAAGGCCCATGGCGACGAAGGCGAGTCTGGCGGTGTTGGCAAAATTGACGAGCATGCGCGACGGCGTGCTCGCGCGGACGGCAAGGGCTGACTTCACTGGTGACCCCAATCGATTCAGGGAGTTCAGCGTCACTCTCGACGATCTCCTGTTCGACTATTCCAAGCAGCGGGTGGACGCCGACGTCATGGCGGGACTCTTTGAGCTCGCCAGGGCGTCGGCGGTCGAGGCCCGGCGCGACGCCATGTTCGCAGGCGAGAAAATCAACATCACCGAGAAGCGGGCAGTCCTGCACACCGCGCTGCGCAATTTCTCCGGCAAGCCCGTCCGGGTCGATGGCCAGGACGTCATGCCGGAGGTGATCGCGACCCGCGAGAAGATGCTCAGTTTCGCCGCGGATGTTCGCGAGGGACGAGTACGCGGCGCACTCGGCCAGCCGATGACCGATGTCATCAATATCGGCATCGGCGGGTCGGACCTTGGCCCCGCGATGGCGACCCGCGCGCTGTCTCCTTTCACGCCGCCGCAACTGCGCAGCCACTTTGTCTCCAACGTCGACGGCGCCGACATCGGCGACACCTTGCGCGGGCTCGATCCATCGCGAACGCTTTTCATCGTCTCATCGAAAACCTTCACGACCGTCGAGACGATGACCAATGCCGCGACGGCGCGCGCCTGGATCGCCGCCGGGCTCGGCGAGGCCGCGGTGCACGATCATTTCGCCGCGGTCTCGACGCAGCTCGACAAGGTCGCGCAATTCGGCATCCAGCCGACCCGGGTGTTCGGCTTCTGGGACTGGGTTGGCGGACGCTATTCGGTCTGGTCGAGCATCGGACTGCCGCTCGCAATCGCAATCGGGCCCGAACGCTTCAATGAGTTCCTGCGCGGGGGCTACGAGATCGACGAACACTTCCGAACCGCGCCGATCGAGAAAAACATCCCGATTCTCATGGGCCTGCTCAGCGTGTGGAACCGCAACATCTGCGAGCACGCCACCCACGGCGTCATCCCTTACGACCAACGGCTCGGACGGTTCCCCGCCTATCTCCAGCAATTGCAGATGGAGAGTAACGGCAAGCACGTCCAGCTCGACGGCTCGCCCACCAATACGGCAACCGGTCCCGTCGTATGGGGCGAGCCCGGCACAAACGGTCAGCACGCTTTTTTCCAGCTCATCCATCAGGGAACGGAGATCATCCCCCTAGACCTGCTGGTGGCGGCGACGCCGACTGAAGCCGACGCGCATCATCACGATCTTCTGGTCGCCAACTGCTTCGCCCAAGGCCAGGCTCTGATGCACGGCCGCACGCCTGCGGAAGCCGAAGCGATCACCCATAAGCAGGGCGCGAGCGAAGCGGAGGCGAAAAGACTGGCGCCGCACAAGAGCTTTTCCGGCAGCCGTCCGACGAGCACGTTCCTCTACCGCCATCTCGATCCGCGCACGCTGGGACGTCTCATCGCCCTTTACGAGCACAAGGTGTTCACCGAGGGCGCGGTCTGGAATATCGACTCGTTCGACCAATGGGGCGTCGAGCTCGGCAAGGAGCTCGCCCTGAGCCTGGCCCCGGTCGTCGCTGATAAGGCGGCGGCGACAACAGCGCTCGATGCGTCGACCGCGGGCCTCGTCGCGCATCTACGGGGATTGCGCGCGGCGAGTTAAGAACCCCTGACGTTGGCCTCGCGCCACCGCTGCCAGCGGCGGCGCAGCTCGCCTTGGCGCAAGCCGACGGTCTCATCGAGCATCTTGGCCTCGATGATCCGGTCAGCGCGGAAATGGCGGAAGCCCTGACGCAGCTCGCACCACGCCACGAGCAAGCGGCTCGTCTCAGCATACCCGAGGATCACCGGCCATACCGTGCGCTCGGTCTCCTCGCCAGCCTCGGACCGATAGCGCAACCGCAACTTTCGTCCGTTGCGGATCGCCAATCTGAGGATTGCAGAATCGACATTGTCCTCCGGCTCCGCCATGGTCGGCTTTGCGCCAACGCTGGGTTCGGCGACAAAGGGACGTAGGCGGTCGGGCACGACGGCGGCAATCTTCGCCACGAGATCGCGGGCCGCCGTCGCTAGCGCCTTGTCGGAGCGGCCCGCAACCCACTGCGCTCCGAGCACAACGGCCTCGATTTCGTCCGGCGTCAGCATGAGGGGCGGCATGTCGAAATCGGCGCCGATCAGGTAGCCAACCCCAGCCTCGCCCTCGATCGGAACCCGCTGACCGACCAGGTCGGCGATGTCGCGGTACACCGTGCGCTTCGAGACCTCGAGCTCCTCCGCCAGCGCAGCCGCCGTCACCACTCGGCGCGACCGGCGGAGGATCTGGATGATCTGAAACAACCGATCGGCTCGACGCATGCTGACTCCTGCTGCCAGGATGCTGTCAGCAGACCTGTGAGACAAGGCCTTTCGGCCTCCGCTTGCGGCCCCGACCGAAAGGACCAAGCTCATGAAATTCGCATCGACGCGTCTCGTCGCCGCCGACATCAAGTCCATGGTAGGCTTCTACGAGAACGTGACAGGTCAGTCCGCTGAATGGCTTGCGCCCGTATTCGCCGAGATCGTGACGCCCGCCGCTACGCTCGCGATCGGAAGCGCTGAGACGGTGGGGCTATTCGCCGCAGGGAGCGCGGAGCCCGCCGCCAATCGCACAGCGATCATCGAGTTCCAGGTCGATGACGTCGATGCCGAGTTCGCGCGGCTGAAGGGCGCAGCGACGGTCGTGCAGGCGCCAAAGACGATGCCATGGGGAAATCGCGCGGCGCAATTCCGCGATCCGGAAGGGACCCTCGTCAGCCTGTATACGCCGGTCACAGATGCGGCGAAGCGGCGGTTCGGCTCTCGGTAGGGCCGACGGCCGTTAGCGGCGCGCTTTGCGGTCGCCCGCTGCGAGCCGCCGCGTCGCCTGCGCAAGCCAGCGGCGCGTCGATGCGTCGACAAGCGGAGCCAAGGTTTTGCGCACACGCGCGTGGTAGGCGTCGAGCCACGCAATTTCGTCGGCCTCGAGCAGTTTCGGCTCGACCAGCGAAAGATCGATCGGCGCGAGCGTCAGCGTCTCGAAACCGAGCATCGGCCACTCGCCGCCCGGAATCGTCCGTGTCTCGACTGCGACCAGATTCTCCGTCCGTATCCCGAACGCGCCTGCGGCGTAGTATCCAGGCTCGTTGGACACGATCATGCCCGGAAGGAGCGCGGTCGTGCCGGTTTTCGCGATGCGCTGCGGTCCCTCATGGACCGAAAGGTAAGACCCCACGCCATGTCCCGTGCCGTGGTCGAAGTCGAGGCCCGCCCGCCATAGCGCCGAGCGTGCGAGCGCATCAATTTGCGCCCCGGTAGTTCCTGGGGGAAAGACGGCGCGGGCCACCGCGATGTGGCCTTTCAGCACGCGGGTGAAGCGGTCGCGCATCAGCGCGCTCGGCCGACCGACCGCGACCGTCCGGGTGATGTCGGTCGTGCCGTCCTCATATTGCGCGCCGCTGTCGATGAGAAAAATGCCCCGCTCGACCTTGCGGTTGGAACTCTCGCTTACCCGATAGTGCGGGATGGCTGAATTCGGCCCGGCGCCGGCGATGGTTGGAAAGGAAATGTCCTTGAGAGTGGGGCTCGCCCGACGAAACGTCTCCAACGCCTTGACGGCGTCGATTTCGGTCAGGCCTCCGCGTGGCGCTTCACCAGCGAACCAGGCAAGGAAACACGCCATTGCCGCACCATCGCGCTCATGCGCGGCGCGCGAACCTGCGAGCTCGACTGGATTCTTCACCGCCTTCATCAACGTGATCGGGTCAGGCTTAAGGTCAGCCTTTCCGCCCGCGCGCTCGAGCGCCTTGGCTAGGGCGGCGGGCGCAGTCGCGGCGTCGAACGCGACGCGACGGGCTTGCCTGCCCAGGTCTTCGACGAACTGCTCGAGAACGTCCGGCTCGTGGATCTCCGCCTGTCGGCCAAGACCCTGGCGGGTCGCCGCCGTCAGCTTCCTGCCATCGATGAAAACAAGTGGGCGTCCCTCGACCGGCAGATAGGCGAAGGCGAGCGGCAGCGGCGTATAGGAGACGTCCGATCCACGAATGTTGAACAGCCAAGCAAGATTATGGGGATCGCTGATCAGGAGCCCGTCCCCGGTCAGGGCTTTCCGCGCGCGGGCGATTTTTTCGCGCGCGCTCTCCCCGGCAAATCGCATCGCATGCGGGGAAATCGGACCAAGCGGCGGCGGCGGCCGGTCGACCCAGATGACGTCGATCGGGTTCGAATCGACCGCGACCAAGCCCGCGCCGGCCCTTTCGCAAGCCGCGACGAGGCGCGCGACGGCGTCTGGCGTATGAAGATGCGAATCGTAACCGAGCTTGTCACCCGGCTTGAGTTTCTTCGTGATCCATTCGGTCGGCGGCTCTTCGACGACGTGCCGGAACTCGAACACCGACCCATCGGCCTGAGCCTTCACTTGCGCGGTATAGCGGCCGTCGACGAACAGCGCCGCCGCGTCCCTGAGCACCACCGCAATCCCCGCTGAGCCGGCGAAGCCCGTCAGCCATCGTAGGCGTTCGGCGTTCGGCGGCACATATTCGTTCTGGTGCTCGTCGGCGCGCGGGACGATGAAGCCCGCGAGGCCCTCTTTGGCCAATTCAGCGCGCAACGCCGCGACGCGATCGGACCCGTGGGAGGGATCGCCGAGTTCGACGAACGACTGGAAGCGACTTTCGAACACGAGCGGCAGCCTCCGAAACGGGCCGAATCAGGCCGCGTCCTGCGCGGTGACGACCAGGCCGATGAACGGCAATTCGCGATAGGAGTGGGCGACGTCCATGCCGTATCCGACGACAAACACGTCGGGGCAGACGAAGCCAACGAAATCGGCGCCGATTTCGACCGCCCGCTTGCCCGGCTTTTCCAGCATTGTGCAAACCAGGACCCTGCGCGCGCCGCGCGCTGCCAGAAGATCCTTGGCGAACGCCAGCGTCCGGCCCGATTCAAGAATATCGTCGACGAGGAGCACGTCGCGGTCGCGCACCGACGATTCGATGTCGCGGAGGATTTTCACGGTACCGCTCGACACCGTCCCGTCCATGTAACTCGACAGGTGAAAAAACTCGACCTGAGGCTCGAGCCCGACCCGATGCAGGGCGCGCAGGAGGTCCGCCGCGAACATGAAGGACCCCTTGAGAATTGCGACCACCAGGAGGTCTTTCGGCTTCGCTGCGGCGATTTCCCGGGCGAGCGCCTCCGTTCGCTCGGCGATCGCCCGTTCGTCGAACAGAACCTTGACCTGTCTCGCGCCGCTCATGGCCTCACTCGGTGAACGACGCTTTATCTCCCGGCGCGGCGAATTTTACCAGCACGTCGCGAACCCCGGACGGAGGCGCAGCCAGCCGCGCCCGGAATGCGACCCGTTCGTGAGGACCAAGGCGTGGCCTTGGTCCTGGCGCCGTCCACAGGTAGATTTCGCGACCATCGTCGCCCCGCAGGGTAACGCGCAGGTTCGGCGTCGATGTTTCAGCCTGCCGCAAGTTGACGATCTCGCGGGCAACGAGGAGTTCGCGCTCATCGCTCGCGCCTGCGATTGTTGCGTGAACGTTGTCGATCGACAGGCCGCGAAGGTTGACCGGCATGCCCAACAGCGCATAGGCCGCCGCCGTCGTCGGCGCGGCACGCACGATCGTTGCCCGGGCCGCGATCGTAGTTGACGCGGCGATCAAAGCGGCGAGAAAGAGGAGCGCCGGCGCAACGCTGACGCCGACCGCTCGAGAGGCATCTCGAGCACGATCAGAGCCGGATTCATGCTTGCCGATCATGGCGCGTGACCTAGCCGTTTCGATGGGGTGGACGATGGCTGGCATTTATTTGGAAACACGGTTAAAGCCGCGTTAAGCGGCCAGCCCTCGCCGTCCCCGGGGATCGCGTTGCTCAGGTTCGAAAACGTCGGTTTGCGCTACGGTATGGGACCAGAGGTCGTTGGAGACCTCAATTTTTCCATCGCGCCGCAAAGCTTTCAGTTCCTCACTGGTCCCTCCGGCGCCGGCAAGACCACTCTGATGCGGCTGATGCTGCTCGCGCTCCGCCCGACGCGGGGAACGGTGAGGGTCTTTGGCCGTGACGCCTCGGCTTTGAGCAAGGACGACATGACGGCGCTGAGGCGCCGCATCGGCGTCGTGTTCCAGGACTTTCGCCTGCTTGACCATCTCACCACCTATGAGAACGTGGCGCTGCCGCTCAGGGCGATGGGACGCGAGGAATTGGGGTATCGGGCCGAAGTGGTCGAGCTTCTGCGTTGGGTCGGTCTCGGCGACCGCATGCACGCGCCCCCGCCCGTCCTTTCCGGCGGCGAAAAGCAGCGCGCGGCGATCGCGCGGGCGTTGATCGTCAGGCCCGAGCTTCTGCTCGCGGACGAGCCGACCGGAAATGTCGATCCCGGCCTGGCCCGGCGGCTGCTCAGATTGTTCGTCGAGCTTCACCGGCTCGGCACGGCGGTTGTCATCGCCACCCACGATCTCCAGCTCATGGACCAGTTCGGCTTCGCCCGCAGGCTGGTCGTCGGTGACGGAAGGCTCACGATCTTCGACGGGTCGGCGAAGTGAACGAACCGATTGTCGATCCCCTCCTCGCCGTCGAATCCGGGGCGACGTTCGAGAGCGACGCACCGCTCATCCCGCGAGACTCAGTCGCTGGCCGCGCCCTGGTGGTGGTGATCGCGATCATGACCTTTCTCGCCTGCCTGACGGCGGGCGGGGCGTTGCTGGTCGCCGACGCCTCCCGCAACTGGCGCTCGGAAGTCGTCCGCGACGCCACCATCCAGGTGAGAGCGGGTCCTGGCGACAACATCGACAGTCTCGTTGCGAAAGCCGTCGCGATCGCCTCGCAAGCCAAGGGCGTCGAGTTGGTTCATGCCTATTCGAAGGCGGAATTGGAGCGGCTGCTCGAACCTTGGTTGGGCAATGGGATCGACCTCAGCCAACTGCCCATTCCTCGGCTCATCGTCGTCCGGTTCGGCGACCAGCGGCAGGAGGATCTCGCCGCGCTGCGCGCCGCGCTGGCGGCGGCTGTTTCGCAGGCCAATCTCGACGATCACCGCATCTGGGCGGCGCGCATCGGCACGATGGCCAACGCGGTCGTCGTCCTCGCCGCCGCCCTCTTTGCCCTCATGATCCTGGCGATGGGAACGGCGATCGGGTTCGCCACCCGCGGCGCAATGGCGGGCGCCCGCGAGATCGTCGAAGTGCTGCATCTCGTCGGCGCGTCCGACACGTTCATCGCCAGGGAATTCCAGACCCATTTCCGCCGCCTCGGACTTCGTGGCTCGATGATCGGGGGACTGGCGGCGATGGCTTTCTTCGCCGCGGCATCGCTCCTTTCTTTTCTGTGGGCGCATTCGACAGGCGGCGACGAGATCGCGGCGATGTTCGGCTCGTTCGCGCTCGGTCTTTATGGCTATGTGGCGCTGGCGGTGGTTTGCGCAGCCGTCACCCTGTTGACCGGTCTGCTTTCCAGGGAGATCGCCCTTCGCCATTTGCAGACCCTGACTTAAAGACACGGTGTCTGTCGTTCCCGTGAACCCTCGACGGCCAACATGCTGGCAACGCGCTCGCTGCTCTTCAACGCCCTATTCTACTTGAACCTGGTCGTCCTCATGATCGTCGGCCTGCCGACCATGCTCTTCGGCCGGAAAGCCGTGTTCGCGCTCGCTCGCCTATGGGGCGCGATTTCGGTCTGGCTTCTGGATGTTATCTGCGGCCTCAAGCTCGAATATCGCGGGGTCGGCAACATCCCGCCTGGCGCGGTCCTGATCGCGGTCAAACATCAGTCGTTCCTCGAGACCTTTGCGCTGCTAAAATATGCGCCCGATTTCGCCATCATTCTCAAGCGCCAGCTGACTTACGTGCCGCTGTTCGGGCTTTATCTCATTGTCTCGGAGCAGATCGCGATCGACCGCGCTCGGGGCAGGCGTTCGCTTCAGCAGATCGCCGCCGCCGCGAGGACTGTGTTCGCCGCCGGGCGACAGGTCTTCATCTATCCTGAGGGAACCCGGCGCGTGCCCGGCGCCCCGCCGAAATACAAGCAGGGCGCAAGCGCGCTATACGCCGAGACGGGCGTCCCCTGCCTGCCGGTGGCCGTCAACACCGGGCTATTTTGGCGCCGTCGCGGCTTCCTCAGGCGGCCGGGCGTTGCGGTGATCGAATATCTGCCCGTCATAGCCCCGGGGCTTGGCCGCGCCGTCTTCAGCGAGCGACTCGAATCGACGATCGAAACCGCCTGCGCCCGCCTCAATGCGGAAGCACTCTCAAAGGACCCGTCGCTCGCAGCGGTGCTCGCGGACGGCGCGAATATGGATGCTGAGGCGCCGGAGGCCGCTTGACGTAAGTCACGATATGTTCTACTTTCGTTCGCTCACTGATCCGAGGGCGGACAATGTCGCCAACTTGCGAGACTCTGGCTCCAGCCGGCGAGCGGACGGCAGGCCTATTCGAGCCACCCGCGCCGCCGTGGATCGCCCCCTCAGGCCGTGAGGGAGATCGCGCCGGGGGCGCGGCGCTTGCTGCGCTGGCAGGCATGCCGTTCTCGGCGCGATTCTGCTCGTGGACCGGCCTCTCCGGCCGCAAATATGTCTTTTCGGTCTATCCGCCGGCGAGCTGCCCGTCTTTTTGCCACGCCGTGCTCGTGGCGGCGGTGCGCCACGGCCCCGGCCGGCCACGCATTGTTTCCGTGCGCGATACCGGCGCCTTTCCGGAGCCGGTCGTCGCCCGCGCTGAGCGCGAACTCCGAGCCTACGGTTCGGGCCTGGAGTTCCACATCCACTTGCTTCCGTCGTCTTCCGCGGACCGGGCGGCGACCATCGCCGATCTGGCGATAGCGCCGGAATAACGGTACGCGGGCCGCTACTGACGGCCTCTCAGTTCCGCGCTGAGCCACTCGAGATCGGGATCCCGGACGCCCATCGCGTGGAGATGGTCGTGGGTCTCAAGCACATATTCGGCGTTGTCCCCCGACTGGCCCGCGCCGGCGAGTACGA
This sequence comes from uncultured Alphaproteobacteria bacterium, assembly GCA_963794655.1. Lineage (GTDB taxonomy): Bacteria > Pseudomonadota > Alphaproteobacteria > Rhizobiales > Beijerinckiaceae > Roseiarcus. Next base: position 1,768,525 of record CAWCEV010000008.1, on the reverse strand, counting down.
GGGCCAGCATCGCCTCGCGCTCCAGACGCCCAGCGTACTGCTCATGGAGGCGGTCAGCGACATATGTCAGCGCCAGCACGCGATCGCCGCCTTCGATTGTGATCGGCGCGATGCGTTCGAGATAGACGGCCGTCGCCTGCTCCCTCTCGCGCAGATAGCGGACCGTCGCCTCGCGCAGCGCCTCGTCGACCTCGAACGCCACTCCGTGACATGCGCCGCCACGATCGAGGCCGAGCACCAGTCCGGGCCGCTGGGGCGAGCCGCGGTACACATGGGAAAAGACGCACAGACTGCGTCGCCACCCGCGCAGCAGCGCCTTGCAACGGCGCGCATAGGTGAATCCGGGCCGCCACATCAGCGACCCATATCCGAACACCCAGAGGCTCCCGTCGGAAGCCGGGGCTGCCGGAGCCGTCATGAAACCGGTTCGTCCGTCTCGGCCGCGCGCCGGCCAAAATCGGGCGCCGCGGTCTCTTGGCCCTCCGCGACGATTCCGCGTCGGATCGCGCGGGTGCGGGTGAAAAGCGCGAACAGCCCATCCCCGTCGCCGCGGCGGATCATCCGCTGCAGAGCGGTCAGGTCCTCGTTGAACCGGCCGAGCATCTCCAGCACGGCGTCCTTGTTATGCAGGAAGACGTCACGCCACATCGTCGGGTCCGACGCCGCGATCCGGGTGAAATCGCGAAATCCGCCGGCCGAGAACTTGATAACCTCGGAGCGGGTGACCTCCTCGAGATCCGCCGCCGTGCCGACGATGTTATAGGCGATGAGATGCGGCACATGGCTGGTGATCGCCAGCACCAGGTCGTGGTGCGAGGCCCCCATGACCTCGACATGCGACCCCATCGCTTCCCAGAACGCCCTGACTTTCTTCACCGCCTGTTCGTCTGCTCCCTCGGGCGGAGTGAGAATGCACCATCGGTTCAGAAACAGGCTCGCAAACCCGGCGTCCGGCCCCGACTGCTCGGTTCCGGCGACCGGGTGCGCCGGGACCAGGCGCGCATGATTCGGCAGTACGGCTTCGAGCGCCGCGATCACCGCGCCTTTGACGGACCCGACGTCCGAAACGATCGTTTCGGCCTTTAGCGCCGGCGCCATCGCGCGACCGACCGCTTCGTAGGCTCCGACCGGCACGGCGAGGATAACGCAATCGGCGCCGCTCACGGCGCGGACAAGATCCCCGGTCACGAGGTCGCCGAGCCCCAAGGCCTTGGCGCGCTCCAGGACAGCCGCCGAATGGTCCGTGACGACAATGGTGCGTGCGGCGTTGCGGCGGCGCGCGGCAAGTGCGATCGAGGAGCCGATCAGCCCCGCGCCGACGATCGCCAATTCGTCGAAGATCGGTTCGGCGAGCGGGGCCCCAAGCCGCTCAATCACGTTCGCCCCGCATGAATTCGGTCAGCGCGGCGACCACGCCTCGGTTCGCCTCCTCGCCGCCGACCGTGAGTCTCAGCGAGTTCGGGAGCCCGTAAGCCGCGACTGCGCGCAAAATAAAGCCGCGCGCGCTCAAGAATGCGTCCGCATCCGCGGCTGTCCGGCCGCGTTCGACCGGAAAGGTCAGGAGCAGGAAGTTCCCGACGCTCGGCGTCACCTCGATCCCGAGCTTCGTGATCGCCTCGGCGAGCCAGGGCAGCCAGCGCGCATTGTGGGCGATCGCGCGTTCGATATGGGCCACGTCCTCGATGCTGGCGACGCCTGCGGCCTGCGCGGGCGCGTTGAGGTTGAACGGCCCGCGCACGCGGTTCAAGGCGTCGAGAACATGAGTCGAGCCGTAAGCCCAGCCGATGCGCAAACCCGCAAGACCGTGGACCTTCGAGAATGTCCGGGTCATCACGACGTTGTCCAAGGTCGACGCAAGCTCAAGACCGGCGGCGTAATCGTTGCGGGTCACATATTCGGCATAAGCCGCGTCGATCACGAGCAGCGTATGATCCGGCAGGCCCGCATGCAGCCGCTTTACCTCGGAGAAGGGGATGTAAGTTCCGGTCGGGTTGCTCGGGTTGGCGAGATAGGCGATCTTCGTGCGCTCGCTCACTTTCGCGAGGATCGCATCCACGCTTGCGGTCCTGTCGGTCTCCTCCGCCACGACCGGAACCCCGCCCGCGGCGCGAATGCAAATCGGATAGGTCAGGAAACCGTATTGGCTGTAAAGGCCTTCATCGCCAGGGTGAATAAAAACGTGCGCCAGGAGGGCCAGCAGCTCGTCCGAGCCATTGCCGCATATGATCCGCGCCGGATCGAGGCCGTAGCGGCGTCCAATCGCCTCCCGAAGCGCTGTCGACGCCCCGTCCGGATAGAGCTCAAGACCGGCCGTCAGCGCGCGCACTGCTTCGACCGCCTTCGGCGAGGGGCCAAGCGGAGATTCGTTGGACGAAAGCTTGTGGACCTTGGCCACGCCGGCCACGCCGCTCTTGCCGGGCACATAGGGGTCAATCGCCAGGATTTCCGGGCGCGGCTGAGGCTTGCGGGCAGTGTGGGTCGTCATAGCGGGTTCGATTAGCCTTAATCCGCTCGCCCATGCAACGCTGTAGCATCGAACCGATCGGCGTGAGCGCCGACCTCGGAGGCCCTCACGTCAGCGCCCCCGGCCAATCGCAGCGCCTTGCTCACCCCGTCCGCGGGGATGTCGCCCGGCCGCGCCACCAGGAGCGCAAGCCCCGTCCCGCCAGCGGCGGAGCCGATCACTTCGGCGCCGATTTCGCCCAGTGCGCCCGGAATCTCGGCCCGCCAGCGGTCGAGCGTGACCGACTCGAGCACGACCTCGCGAGCGGCTCCGTCGACCAGCGGCTTCGAGATGACGAACACGGGCACGCCCGCAGGATGGTCGGCGCGCTCCACGAATGGCAGCCGGGCAATGATCTTCGGCGCGTCCGGCGGCGCGAGCCGCGTCCACCAGGCGCCAGCGCCCGGGCCGCCGTCAAGCGCGAACATGCCGAGATCGCCCTTCGATTCGCCGACCGCCGCGATCACGTCTGTCGCGCCAAGATGCTGCACGCAGGGAACCGTGAAGCCGAAATGAAACCGCGCGGAATCGCGCATTCTCGCGTCGTCTCCGGAGACGTCGATATGCACGCTGTAGGGGGCTTGGACATAGGTGAACGTCGAGATGATGACCCGCCAGATGCTTTCGACCGTATCGAGCGGCAGTCTCCCGCGATGCCGCTCCGCAATGGCGCGCATCATCGCGGCCTCGCGAGCCGGGCGGAACGCCGAACCGCCGCCCTGTCGGGTCTTTATCTCGATCAGGTGGTCGATCACACGGCCCCGCGCGATCAGGAGCTCGTGCATCTCCGCATCAATGCGGTCGATCTCCACCCTGAGGTCGGCGAGCGTCGTCTTCGGCGGCTGGGACAAGGGGGCGACCCCCTCCTTTGCGCGGTCTTGGCGGAAATCCGATCAGGCCCGAGCTTCGAGCCGAGTCGGCTTTAGGTGTTCATCGATTCGAAGAAATTCGCGTTCGTCTTGGTCTCACGCAGCTTGCCGAGCAGGAACTCGATCGCATCGACCGTGCCCATCGGATTGAGGATTCGCCGCAGCACGTACATCTTCTTGAGAATGTCGGGCGGAACGAGCAATTCCTCTTTCCGCGTTCCGGACCTCGTGATGTCCATGGACGGGAAGGTGCGCTTGTCGGCGACCTTGCGGTCGAGGATGATTTCCGAATTGCCCGTGCCCTTGAATTCTTCGAAAATGACTTCATCCATGCGCGAGCCCGTGTCGATGAGCGCGGTCGCGATGATCGTGAGCGAGCCGCCTTCCTCGATGTTCCTGGCCGCGCCGAAAAATCGCTTCGGCCGCTGCAGGGCGTTGGCGTCCACGCCCCCGGTCAGAACCTTTCCGGATGACGGAACGACAGTGTTGTAGGCGCGTCCAAGCCGAGTGATCGAATCGAGCAGGATGACCACATCCCGCCCGTGCTCGACCAGTCTCTTGGCTTTCTCGATCACCATCTCGGCGACCTGAACGTGGCGAACCGCCGGTTCGTCGAAGGTCGACGACACCACCTCGCCTTTCACCGACCGCTGCATGTCCGTTACTTCTTCGGGACGCTCGTCGATCAAAAGGACGATCAAATAACATTCCGGATGATTCGCGGTGACCGACTGCGCGATGTTCTGCAACAGCACCGTCTTGCCGGTGCGCGGCGGAGCGACGATCAGAGCGCGCTGCCCCTTGCCGATGGGCGCGACGATATCGATGACCCTGGCCGACATATCCTTGCGGGTCGGGTCTTCGACCTCGAGCCGCAACCGCTCGTCGGGATAGAGCGGCGTCAGGTTGTCGAAGTGGACCTTGTGCCGGGTCTTTTCCGGGTCCTCGAAATTGATCGCGTTGCATTTGAGCAGCGCGAAATAGCGCTCGCCTTCCTTGGGGCTGCGGATCACTCCCTCGACGGTGTCGCCGGTTCGCAACCCCAGCCGGCGGATCTGCGATGGCGAGACATAGATATCGTCGGGACCGGGAAGATAGTTGGCGTCGGCCGAGCGCAGGAAAGCAAATCCATCCTGCAGGATCTCGACCACGCCCTCGCCGATGATCTGGACGTCGACGCTCGCGAGCTGCTTGAGGATCGCGAACATCAACTCCTGCTTACGCATCGTCGACGCGTTCTCGACATCGTTCTCCTCGGCGAAGGCGAGGAGTTCGGTGGGAGATTTTTGCTTTAATTCCTTGAGTTTCATTTCCCGCATTGGCGGACCTTACTCTCGGACTTCCGGGCGCTCGGGCCCGCAAAGTCGTTAAACGTGATGGAAGATGGCGCTGACGGTCGACGCGGCGATTGTGTCGGGTCAGGCTGCCGCGACGAAATTGGATCGGGCGATCCGGCGCCGCAAGGAACCCGCGTTCACGGGTTGCGGAGGTTCATAGTCGCGTTTGCAGAAATATTCAACGGCCTTCTTCTCTCAAGGCTCGAAAAGGCCTAAAAAGGCTTCACCACCGCCAGGATCACGATCAGAACCATGAGGACTGTCGGAACTTCGTTCAAGATCCGATAGAACCGGGCCGGCCGGACATTGGCGTCGAGGGCGAAAGTTCGCACGCAGCGGGCAAAGTAGCCGTGTAATCCGGCAAGACCGATGACCAACAGAAACTTGGCCTGGAGCCAGGGCGCCTGCCAATATCCGGTGAGGAACGCGAGCCCGATCCCGGTGACGAACACCAAAATCATCGACGGGTTGATGATCGCCTTAAGGAGCCGCCGCTCCATCACCTTGAAGGTCTCGGAAGTCTCGGAGCCCCTGGGGGCGTCGGCGTGGTAAACGAACAGCCGGGGCAGGTACAGCATCCCCGCCATCCACGCGATGACAGCGATCACGTGCAGCGCCTTGACCCAGAGAACCATAGGAGAGATTCGGCCCGCCTCGAACAGCCCGATGGCATTAGGCGCAGGGCCGATTCGGCGCAAGTCGCGCCCCTTTCCCTAAATAAATACAATATTGATTCAGGGATTGATTCTTATTTCTAGCCGACCCGTTTGAATACAATCAGCGCTATCCCCGGAAGCGCCCGATGGGGCGAGCCTGCGAGGGTAGGGCGCCTGTGGGAAGCCGCTCGCGACAATTAACGAATTGTTAAGAATCCCTAAGACATCGTAAACATCATTATTGCGATGTTATAAACTATCCCCGGAATTCAGAGCCAACTTTGCAAGCGCCGATTATTTGTCCCGGCCGCCAGCCTGTGAATCCCTACACGCGGTTGTCGCCGGCGGCGCGAGGGTCAGGCCGCGGCGGTCTCGACTTTCCACGTCTGTCCACAGCGCCGGCTGCCAGTTATAACCAGCCGGGCATTCCGTTTATGGGGCCGCGATTGGGTCGCAGCTACTTCCACCTTCATCTGGTTTCGGACTCGACCGGCGAGACGCTCATCGCCGCGTCGCGCGCGGCTTCCGCCCAATATCAGGGGGTCGCCTCGATCGAACATGTCTATCCGCTGGTGCGCACCCCAGCGCAGCTCGATCGGGTGATTGCCGAAATCGAGAACGCGCCCGGAATCGTCCTCTTCACTCTGGTCGATTCCGATCTCTCGAAACGGCTAGAGGAAGGCTGCGCTGAATCCGGGTCGCCGTGCTTGTCAGTGCTGGGGCCGATTCTGACGCTGTTCAAGTCCTATCTTGGACAAAATTCGACGCCGCGAGCCGGCGCGCAACATATGCTCAACGCCGACTATTTCAAACGGATCGACGCGCTCAACTTCAGCATGCTGAGCGACGACGGGCAGGCGCAGGAAAATCTCGACCACGCCGATATCGTCCTCCTCGGGGTGAGCCGCACCTCGAAGACGCCGACCAGCATCTATCTGGCGAATCGCGGCTATAAGACCGCCAACGTCCCTTGCGTGCCGCACGTGCCGCTGCCCAGTGCGCTCGATCACCTCCGCCGCCCGCTCATTGTCGGGCTCATCGCTTCGGCCGACCGCATTGTGCAAATCCGGCAGAACCGCCTTCTCTCGCTGAACGCGGATTCGGAGACTGAATATGTCGATCGTGTCGCGGTCGCCGAGGAGGTCGCGGCGTCGCGGCGACTGTTCGCCGAACGGGGCTGGCCGACGATCGACGTGACCCGGCGATCAATCGAAGAGACGGCTGCGGCGGTCCTCGATCTCTACCGCGCCCATCGGCTCAAGTTCATCGCCGACGGCTGACGGCGATGGGCAAAGAAAGAGCTTCAGGAGGCCGGCCAACGCCGCCGCCTCCGCTGTGGCGCGCAACTCAGCCATTGATCCTGGCCTCGAAAAGCGTGAGCCGCCGGGCGCTCCTCTCGTCTGCCGGGCTGGATGCGGAGGTCGTCGCGGTCGAGGTCGACGAAAGGGCGCTCGAAGACCAGCATCTCGCACGCGGCGGATCGCTCGACAGTCTCGCTCGCGAGCTGGCGCAGGCCAAGGCCGTCGCCGCCAGCGCAGTCCGGCCCGACGCCTATTGCCTGGGCGCCGACCAGACGCTTACCCTCGAGGGTCGGATTTTCCATAAGGCCCGCAATCTTGACGAGGCGCGGCAATCGCTCGTCGCGCTCTCGGGAAAAACGCATCGCCTAATCTCTGCGTTCTGCGTCGCCCGCTCCGGGCGGCCGCTGGTCGTCGACAGCGATCATGCGGATCTGCGCCTGCGCCCGCTGGATCCGGCCGCCATTTCGCGCTATCTCGACCGGGTCGGGCCTGCGGCGCTGGCGTCGGTCGGCGGTTATCAGGTCGAGGGTCTCGGCGCCCACCTCATGGATTGCATCGAAGGCGAGCATTCCGTTGTCCTCGGATTGCCGATGCTCAGGCTCCTGGCCTGGCTAAGGCGCGAAAAACTGATCTCGCTATGAGCAAACCTCATTCGCCTCGCGCGGGAGTTGCCGGCTGGCCGGTGAACCACTCCCGATCACCGACGATTCATCGCCACTGGCTGAACGAACTCGGTCTTTCCGGAAGCTACGAGCGATTTCCCGTTCGGCCGGGAGAATTCGGCCCGTTCGCGCTCTCGATTGGGCGCGACGAACTCGTCGGCGCCAACGTGACGGCCCCTCACAAGGAAGCCGCGTTCGCTCTCTGCGACCGACGGACGCAGGTCGCAGAAGCGCTGGGGGCGGTGAACACGTTGTGGCGGCAGGACGGGCTTCTCTGGGGCGACAACACCGACGTGGCCGGCTTTCTGGCCAACATGGACGAAAGCGCGCCTGGCTGGACGGGGCAGGCCAAGCTCGCAGTCGTGATCGGCGCAGGAGGCGCGGCCCGGGCGATCATCTACGCGCTGAAATCGCGCGGGTTCGAGCGCATCGCCGTGGTCAACCGAACGCCAGGTCGAGCCGAGGCGCTGGCTGCGCATTTCGGCGGCCCGACCCGGGCGGCGCCGTGGTCCAGTTTGACGGCGGAGCTCAGGCAAGCGGACCTGCTCGTCAACACGAGCGTGCTCGGCATGGCCGGACAGCCGCCGCTCGCCGTCGATCTAAGCCCGCTTCCTGATCGAGCCGTCGTCGCCGACATCGTCTATGTTCCGTTATCCACTCCGCTCATCGAGGCCGCGAGGGGGCGCGGCTTGCGCGCCGTAGAGGGGTTGGGCATGCTGCTCCATCAGGCGGCGCCCGGATTCGCCCGCTGGTTCGGCGCGCAGCCGACGGTGACGCCGGCGCTGCGGGCGCTGGTCGAGGCCGAGGTCCTGGCGGCGCAGATGGAGGGACGGTGATCGTCGTTGGGCTGACGGGCTCGATCGCGATGGGTAAATCGACCGTCGCGGGAATGTTCGCCGAGCTCGGCGTCCCGACATTCAACGCTGACGACTCTGTCCGAGAGTTCTATGCGGGCGAGGGCGCCAAAACCATCGAATCGGCGTTTCCCGGCGTGCTGGTCGAGGGAAAGATCGACCGCGAACGCCTTGGAGCGCAAGTATTGGGCGATGCGGATGCGCTGCAGCGACTCGAAGGCCTCGTGCATCCAGCGGTCGCACAGGCGCGGGCCCGCTTCCTCGAAAGCGCCGCGGCCCGGGGCCGGCGGATGGCGATTGTGGACGTGCCGCTCTTGATCGAGACCGGCGGCCATTCTGACGTCGATCTTGTGATCGTCGTCAGTGCGCCCGAGCCGGTCCAGCGGGCGCGGGCAATGGCGCGCGCGGGCATGACCGAGGCCAAACTGGATGCGGTCCTGTCACGCCAGGCGACGGACGCCGAAAAGCGTCGCCGGGCTCATTTCATCATCGACACGCGGGGCGCGCACGATTCGACCCGCGCGGTCGTTGCTCAATTCATGCGCGCAACGGCCGCGCTTGTCGGAGGTTGACGGCTTCATGCGTGAAATCGTGCTCGACACGGAGACGACCGGCCTCAATCCCGACGACGGGCACCGGGTGCTGGAGATCGGCGCGGTCGAAATCGTCCACCAGGCGGTGACCGGAAGGATTTTCCACAGGCTGATCAATCCGGAGCGCGATATTCCCGAGGATGCGGCGCGCGTTCACGGCCACACTGTCGCGAGCCTCAAGGACAAGCCGGTCTTCGCCGGCATCGTCGACGAATTTCTGGCGTTCATTGGCGATTCCGCGCTTGTCATCCACAACGCCGAATTCGACATGCGCTTCGTCAACGCGGAGCTGGCGAGGCTCGGCCGCGAGCCGATCGGCGTCGAGCGCATCGTCGACACGCTTGGGCTCGCGCGAAAGAAGCACCCCGGACAGCCGAACAGCCTGGATGCGCTGTGCGATCGCTATCGCATCGATCGCTCGCGAAGGGTCAGGCACGGCGCGCTGCTCGACGCGGAAATTCTGGTCGAAGTCTATTGCGAGCTCACAGGAGGCCGACAGCGCGTGCTCGCCCTTGGGGACACTCCGGAACTTGCAGCCTCGCTTGCGCTCGCTTTTGTCTCCCGCCTGCGCGATCGGCCGCGCCGGGAATTTCAGATCGAGCGCGAGGAGGAAAGCGCTCACGCGCAGCACATCCAAACCCTCGGCGGCGATGCGATCTGGTTTCGTTACTTGCCCCCGCCGGCCTTGCCCCCGCCGGCTTGATCGCCGCCGCCAGCGAGGCTCAGGCGGTTTGCTGCTGCGGCTGACCGCCGGCGGCGGCCAGACGCTGGAGATAGAGGGCGTGAAAATCGATCGGGTCGATGTAGAGCGGCGGATAGGAGCCGCCGCGCACCGCATCGGCGATGATCTGGCGCGCGAACGGGAACAACAGTCGCGGCCCCTCGATCATGACCACAGGCTGGACCTGGTCCGGCGGGAAGTTCTCGACCCGGAACACGCCGGCATAGTTGAGCTCGAACTTGAACATGGTATCCGCGCCCTGCCCGGCGCCGCCCTCGAGCATGAGGCTGACCTCAAAGTCGGTTGGGGCGAGCTGGCGCGCGTTCACGTTGATCTGGATCGAGATGTTCGGCGCCGTCTGTTGCGGGCCCAGGGTACGCGGCGCGTTGGGATTCTCGAACGATAGATCTTTCGTATATTGGGCGAGAACCGAGAACTTCGGGCCGGTCTGCGGCGCTTCCGCGCCGTTGCCGTTTTGATCAGGCATCGTCAACTGCTCCCTATACGGCGAAACCGAGCGCCTCTTGGCGGTCGTTGGGGCGACCCATACGCGATTTCGCGTCTACGTCCCTTGATTTCGCGCGCTTTTTCGCGAAAAACCGCTTCCCACTTTTTCGCAGCGCGCTCTAGCATGGCGCCCATGGTCAAACAAGCGCGCCGCCGACGAGGCCAATCCGAGGCTAATCATCGTGCGCCGCCGATCCGCTTGAGCAGCGCGAAGTCGGCGTAGCCGTCTGGCGGAAGACCGTTGCGCTCCTGATAGGCGCGAACGCCCGAGCGCAACGCATCGCCGATCCTGCCGTCGACCTCGCCGACATCGAACCCCATCATTTTGAGTTTGGCCTGAAGGCTTTGGATCTGGGCCGTGGTCAGCTGCGCATCTGCTGTCGGCCACTGCGCGATCAGGCCCGGGCCGCCCTTGACCGCGTCGCCAAGCAAAGCCACCGAGAGAGCGTAAGCCGTCGAGTTGTTGTAGGCTTTTATAACGTCAAAATTGCTCGTGACCAGAAACACCGGCCCCTTGAGGCCGGCCAGGATCATCAGCCGGCCGTCACCTTTCGCCGGCCACGCCGCGCCGTCGGCCCGTTTCACCCCGCGGGCCGCGAAGGACGAGAATGGCGCAGGCGACGTCGAGTTTGCGTTCGTCAGCACGAAACCGGGCGGCAATGCGACTTCGAAGCCCCAGGGCAGGCCCGTCGTCCAGCCGTGCTTGGCGAGGTAATTCGCGGTCGACCCGATCGCATCGGCATGGTGCGCCCAAATGTCTCGCCGCCCGCCCTCGTCGAAATCGACGGCATAGGCGAGATAGCTCGACGGCATGAACTGGGTCTGTCCCATCGCGCCCGCCCACGAGCCGACCATTTCTCGCGGAGCAACGCCGCCCTGCTCGAGGATGACCAGGGCCGACAGCAATTCGTCGCGGAAGTAGTCGCCGCGAAAGCGGACATAGGCGAGGCTCGCCAGAGCCTCGATCACATTGTAGGAGCCGAGATAATCGCCAAAATCCGTCTCGAGGCCCCAAATGCCCAGAATGACGGCGTCATCGACGCCATAGGCGTCTCTGGCTTTGGCGAGCCAGGCGCTCGCCGCGCTCGCCTTGGCCCGGCCGCGCTCGATTCGATCGGCGGAAACCGCGCTCGACACGTAGTCCCAGATCGGACGCACAAACTCGGGTTGCGCTTCCGTCATTGCGACCACCTTGGGGTCGAAGGAAACCCCCGCGAAGGCGGCGTCGAAGGTCCGGCGCGAAACTCCGCGTTCGTCCGCCGATGGCCAGAGCGAAGCGACGAACTCCCCGAACGGGTCGCGATGGGAATGGACGGGCTTTTTCACCGCGGCGTTGGCGGACGTCACAAGGCTCAACAGGCCAAGCGCGACAACGCAGACGCGCAAGAGCGCCAAAGCGAGCGCTTGGGCGCGCTCTTGGGAGCAGCTCGAAGACGCGTCAAGTCTTGAGCTCATCGGGGCGCGGCATCGAGACGATGTTGTAGCCGGCGTCGACGAAATGCACTTCGCCGGTCACGCCGTCCGAAAGCGAGGAGAGCAGATATAGCGCGGACCCGCCGACATTTTCGATCGTCACCGTGCGCCGAAGCGGGGAATGGTCGCGCTGAAAATTGAACATGAAGCGCGCGTCGGCGATTCCAGCGCCGGCCAAAGTGCGGATCGGACCGGCGGAAATCGCATTGACGCGAATGTTGTCAGGACCGAAGTCCGCAGCCAGATAGCGCACGCTCGCCTCCAGGGCCGCCTTGGCGACCCCCATCACATTATAGTTTGGCACGACGCGCGTCGCGCCGCCGAAAGTCAGTGTAAGCATCGCGCCTCCGGAGGGCATCATGATGGCGGCGCGTTTGGCGACCTCGGTGAACGAGAACGCCGATATGACCATCGTTCGGACGAAATTCTCGCGGCTCGTATCGGCATAGCGGCCCTTGAGCTCGTTGCGATCGGAGAACCCGATGCAATGAACCAGAAAATCGAGGCCGCCCCACGCCTTGCCGAGCGTGGCAAGAACCGCGTCGACGGAGGTCAGGTCCTCGACGTCGCAGGGCAGCACGTGCTGCGAGCCGACCGACTCGGCAAGTGGGGCGACCCGTTTGCCGAGCGCGTCGCTCTGGTAAGTGAAGGCGAGTTCCGCCCCTTCGCCCGCCAGGGCCTTGGCTATGCCCCAGGCGATCGAATGATCGTTGGCGACCCCCATCACGAGGCCGCGTTTGCCGCTCATCAAGCCGGGCTTCATGGCGTCCTTATCGTTTGATTGGAGAGCGTGACCGGTTCGTTCGCGCCCGTCGGGATCAGGCGAAGTCATGGGACTCAAGCGTCCACGTGCTTGAAGACGAGCGTGGCGTTGGTGCCGCCGAAACCGAAAGAGTTCGACAGCGCCGATCGCAGCTTCACGTCGTCGCGCCGCTTGCGCACGATCGGCATGTCGGAAAAGGCAGGGTCGATCTCGTCGATATGCGCGCTCTCGCAGATGAAGCCGTTCTGCATCATCAAGAGCGAGTAAATCGCCTCGTGCACGCCGGTCGCCCCTTGGGAATGGCCGGTCAAGGATTTGGTCGCCGAAATCGGCGGGCATTTCTCGCCCGAGCCGAACACTTGGCGTATCGCCTCGATCTCCTTGAGGTCGCCGACCGGGGTCGAGGTCGCATGCGGATTGATATAGTCGATCGGGATCCTGACCCGCGCGAGCGCCTGTCGCATGCACCGCGCGGCGCCCTCGCCTGAGGGCGCGACCATGTCATGGCCATCGGACGTTGCGCCGTAGCCGATAATCTCGCCATAAATTCTGGCGCCCCGGGCTTTTGCCCGATCGTATTCTTCGAGCACCAGCACGCCCGCCCCGGCGGATATGACAAAACCGTCGCGGTTCCTGTCGTAGGCGCGCGACGCCCGCGATGGGCTGTCGTTGTAAGCCGAGGACAACGCGCCCATGGCGTCGAACAGCACCGACAGCGTCCAGTCGAGCTCTTCGCAGCCTCCGGCGAACATCACGTCCTGTTTGTCGTGGAGGATCTGCTCATAGGCCGCCCCAATGCAATGATTGGAGGTCGCGCAGGCGGAGGAAATCGAATAGCTGACGCCCTTGATCTTGAACCAGGTCGAGAGCGTCGCCGACGCAGTCGAGGACATGGACTTCGGCACGGCGAAGGGGCCCACTCGCTTGGGGCCCTTCGCGCGGGCGATATCGGCGGCCTCGACAATCGCGCGGGTCGAGGGGCCGCCCGAACCCATGATGAGGCCGGTCCGTTCGGCCGAGACCTCGTCGGGCGCGAGACCGCTGTCGACGATCGCCTGATCCATCGCGACATGGTTCCATGCCGTGCCGCCGCCGTGAAACCGCATCGCGCGACGATCGACGACCTCTTCCGGGCGGAGGGTCGGCGCACCCTGAACCTGCGAGCGAAAGCCAAGCTCAGCCTGTCGTTCGGCCCGCGTGATCCCCGATTTTCCCGCGTGAAGGCTGGCGGTCACTTCCTGGGTGTTGTTGCCGATCGAGGACACGATACCCATGCCGGTGACGACAACGCGCCTCATCCTTTCGTCTCCACCGTTGCCCCGCGCAGGTCCGGCAGGCTCAAGTCACGCCCGCGTTCGACGGGCTGAACAGTCCGACGCGGATATCCTTCACGTCATAGATCCGTCGGCCGTCGCCCTCCAGCCACCCGTCGGAAACGCCCAGGATCAGCTTGCCCTTGAATACGCGTTTGATGTCCACGCCATATACGACCTTTTTTATCGTCGGCAGGACCTGGTCGGCGAACTTGACCTCTCCGACCCCGAGCGCGCGCCCCCGTCCCGGCAGGCCGAGCCAGCCGAGGAAGAACCCGGTCAATTGCCATAAGGCGTCCAGACCGAGACACCCGGGCATCACCGGGTCGCCCTTGAAGTGGCAACTGAAGAACCAGAGGTCCGGTTTGATGTCGAGCTCCGCGCGGACTTCCCCCTTGCCGTTGGCCCCGCCGGACTCCGAGATCGCACTGATGCGATCGAACATCAGCATCGGCGGCAAGGGCAGTTGCGCGTTCCCAGGTCCGAACAACTCTCCCCGACCGCAGGCGATGAGGTCCTCATAGTTGAAACTCGTCGGCCGTCGATTCATCTTGCGCGGTCTAACCCCCGGGGATCGCGCGACGCGCGGAAGGCTCAAGCCGGCTTGGTATCACAGGCTTCCGCTTATCGAAAGCGTCGCGCCCGGACGCCGCAACCTGCCCCTGGAATGGGACGGCCGTCCGGACCGCGGGCGGACTCCGGTGTGGACAGAGAACCAGAAAGGACGCGGGCGACGAGAGGCAGCGACCAGCGGCCACGGTTTTGGTTTGAGGGGGAAGGGCGACGGCTGGGTAGAACGAATCATTGCGGAAAATCAGAATTCAGCTTAATCTGGTCCGCCATGACCGGTTCTGACATTTCCCGCGCCAACCCCTTCCGGCCACTCGTTGCGATGGCCAAGGGCGAGGCTAAATGGTTCCGGGGGTTCGCGGCGGACAAGCGATTGAAAAGTCACGGTTCGGACGAGAGAATCCAAATGAACCCAAGATAATCCAACCCGCGCGGGCCGGTCCTTGGGCGTGAAACAGCCCGAAGCCAAGAAAACCCAAATCGATCGCCCCGGCCAAGCCCGGAGACCTCGACGAAGAAGCAGCGAAATCGCCGCCTATTCGAATGCGGCGGGCGCTAGTTCGGCCGAAAGTCCGCCGCAACGATGATGCCCCCTGTGGTCAGCACTGTCCACCGTCCGCCTCTGAACTCGATGCTTTCGACGCGTCCGGCCCCCGGGACAAAGTCGCCCCGCCGCACCTCCTGCTCGCCATAGCGTCCACCGATCAGCGCGACGTCGTTTCGGGCGTCGAGGACGATATAGCCGCGGACCAGAGGTCTTGGCCGCTCGATCGATCCCGTTGGCTCCATGGACACGGGGCCGGTGAGCTTGGGGGGGACTGGCGGCTGCTCCGACGGCGCGACCGGCGGCGCGGCGATGGGCGCGACGATCTTCTTCTCGAGCTTGTCGACCCGGCCGGAAAGCTCGGCCGTCAACGTGCTTCCTTCGTGGTCAAGGCGCTCGCTGAGCTTACTGACCTTCGCGCTCGCGTCGCTGTCCAGCTTGTCGACCCGCTGGGAGAGCAGCGCAAGCGCCGAATTGAACTCGTGCGCCGAAACGACGGATGTCTTCATGTCGCCGACAGAGCGGCGCAGGTCGGCCAGATCATCGCGCGATTTGGCCGCGTCGATGGCGTCGAGTTGTACCCTCAGCGACCTGACCGTCTGGGCAAGGGACTCGGTTTCGCTCGCGCGCTCGGCCAGGATCCCGGCTTGTTGCCGGTCCTCCCAAATCAGCGCCCCGGCCACGGCAATCACAACGGCGACCGCAGCCGCGGCTGCCAGGGCAAATCCAGACGAAGAGAGCCTGTCCGCAGACGGAGGCGCCTGTGGCTCTGGCGCGGATTTGGCCTGTGGAGGAGCCACGACGGGAACAAGCGCCCGAGACGGGGTCCGCGGCAAACGATCCCCAGTGTGACCGACGCTCAAGTCTCTGCTTTCGCTCATCAACCGATATCCACGCGACGAAGGGTCGCGTTCATTCTCCGCCAACGGGATTAATGAACTGTTGACCAATTCGTCGTGGGCGCGGGGAATTTGCCGCTGCCAGTCGCGACACTGCGGTCGCGAATGGCAGCGGCCGAAGATCCGGAGATCGGACTTACGGCAGCGCGCCGAGCCTCAGCGCCGCGGCGTCGGCGCGAATGCGCTCGATCATGGCGCGGACCCCGTTCGAGCGCTGCGGCGTCAGGTGCTGCTCGAGGCCGAGCGCGCGAAACGCGCCATGGGCGTCGATGGCGAGAATCTCTTCCGGCGTTCGATCGGAAAAAAGCGCGATCGCTATCGCGATCAAACCGCGCACGAGGTGAGAATCGCTATCGCCGCGATAGCGCAGCGTCGTCCGGCCGTCGCCGTTTGCTGCCCGCGTACATTCGAGCCAAACCTGGCTGACGCAGCCCCTGACCTTGTTGGCGTCGTTGTGGGCGGCCGAGCTCAGCGGCTCAAGCGTGTGGCCCAGCTCGATAACGTAGCGATATCGATCCTCCCAATCGTCCAGGGAAGCAAAATCGTCGCGTATGTCATCGATCGCCGACAAGAAGGCCCCATCAAGTCTGTCTGTCCTGCGATCTTATATGGTTAGCAGCAGGCGGTCGAACAGCGCCCTCCCGGCCGGATTTCTCGCGTGGCGCCCGTCGCAGCGAGGCGGTGGCCGAATCGTTTGCTAGGCTCAACTGGGAGCGAAGGCAGCCGGGAGCGCAGAGCGCCGCGGCGATCTCTCCCGCAGACTTCCAGCTATCCGGATACTCGCGGGCGACTGGGACCACTGCGGCCGCGAGGCTTTCCAACGGCGAACTGGCCTCATGGGGCGTAGCGCCCGACGACGGCGCCAGGGCGACCGGGGCCCCGGAATCAAACGGCATGGCGCTGTAGACAAGCCCGAGCCAAAACACGCTTTTCGCCACGAATCCCATGGCCGCCTCCAACAATCCGGTCCGGAGCATAGACAAGCGACGCTAACGATCTGTCGAAAGACGCCCTCACGCTCGAAGTTTCCGATCCATACTTTCTTAAGAATCGGGCGACCGGCGGTAACGGAGCGTAAACCATACCCAAACAGCGCGCCGATCTGGCGAGAAGCGTCGCGCCAAGGGGTTCAGGACTTAGGATTGATTTAATTTGCTGCTGCAATCTTAAGGAAACGGCTGGTCGCAATTTATCATTGGCGAGGTTTCGCGGCCCGGCGTGATCATTCTACCTGAGGCGCCAAGTAGCGGCGGGCGTTGACCCATGGTCCTCCGAATTCCGGGCTGGATTGATGGGATCGCCGTCCAAGGAGAGTAAATTGGCTTTGGCACTTTCGCGCATCCAGACCGATTCGGCTCCGCTTCGGGGACCTCTTCGGCAAACCGTCGGCAAAACGGTGCGGCAGAGGCTGACCTGGCGGGTGAGGGCGAACCACCTGCGCTTTTATCTCGCAGCGAGCCTGGCGGTCGGCTTGGTTGGCGTCGCCGTGAACGCGCTTCTTTTTCAGCATGAGCGCCGTCCCGCGCCGCTGTTCGGATCGCCGGCGCCGACCGTCTCGTCCGCCGTCCCTGCGCCGTCCGCCTCTCCCGCACCAAGACCCGCCGAGCATGACGCTTCGCCCGCGCAGGCCCCCGGCGCCGTTCCGCCCGCGCGGCCGGCGGAAACCGCCCCTTCGCCCCAGTCCGACCCGATCACCGATCTCTTGCGCGGTGAGACGCACGTCGACGGCGCGCATCTGATTCTCGCCGCGCAGACTGCACTGGCCAAGCTTGGCTATCCCGTGAAGCCGGATGGGAATGACGGCGCCGCAACCCAGCAGGCCCTGCGGGAATTCGAGCGGGGCCACGGTCTGCCGAGTTCGACCGAGATCACTCCACGACTTCTCAAGCAACTCACGGCGGCCGCGAGAGCCGGGGGACGCTGAGCCGATTGCGCCTGCGGTCCGACATCTGGGTCGCTGCCTATTTGCGCCGATGCGGTGTGGAGGGGGCAAGCGCGGTGCTGCGCCGTCGAGGCGCCGCCGAGGCGGGCGCCATTTTCATCAAGGTCGATCACCTGGACGGACGCGCGACCCTCTACGGGCCGGCGCCCCAGTCTGTCGCTGCCGAACTCGGCCCAGGCGTCGAGCGGATTTTTGCTCGGGCGCATGGCGGGGACAGCATCGGCTCCGGCGAGGCCGAGGAGCGGCTCAAACGAGAAATCGCCTTCGATCCCGACCTCTGGATCGTCGAGGTTGAAAAGGCGCCGCCTGGCGCCTGGCTCGATCTCGCCTCCTGACTGCCGCAGCAAGCCTGCCTACTCGCCGAGCCAAGAACGGCGCGCTCGTCACCGTCATTTGCAATATAATGACGAGTCAGCAGCATATCGCGAGGGAGACGGCCAAGGCATCGAGGCGCCAATATGTTTTAATCTGCCACCGACAATGCTTAGTACGACCTTATGCACGACTTAACCAATCGCTCAACTTCGATCGTTCACCCCATTTGGCAAGATGGGAATTAACTAGGTTGAAAGTGGGCGAAGATACTTTCGGCCTGTGTCGGGCGGCATGGCGAAACCGAGCTTGCCGCTGGATGACTTTTGCAGCAGGAGCAGAATAATGTTCAAGTCCTTGAGGAACTTCGTCGCCGACGAGTTGGGCGCCACAGCGATCGAATATGCGCTGATCGCCTCTCTCATTGCCGTCTTCATCATCACCGCGGTGTCGACCGTCGGCACGAAGGTCAGCACGGTGTTCACTGAGATCGGCGGCACGCTCCAGTAAAGCGCGTCACGCCGAGGGTCCTTCGCGCCGGCCGGCTGAGCCCTGCCGGCGCGAACCGCTGCTCAGCCGTTCCCTGCGAGTGGAGGGCGCGGAATCGCCGGTCAAACTCCTGTTTCGATCGCGCCCGAGAGTCCGGGACAATATTCATGGCTTCGACGTTTCTCCATCTTACAGCGCTCATCTTTTTTCCAGCGCTGATGGCCCTGTCGGCGTCGATGGACCTGTTGACCTTCACGATTCCAAATCGAATTTGCGCGAGTCTCGCGCTCGGCTATTTCATCCTCGCGGCGCCGCTGGGCGTCCCGCCGGCGGATATCCTCCTCAATTTGTCTTGCGCCCTGGCGATCCTTGCCCTGGCGTTCGTCATGTTCAATCTCGGCTGGGTCGGCGGCGGGGACGCCAAGCTCGCGGCGGCGACGGCCATCTGGCTCGGCTGGAGTTCGATCCTCGACTACGGGCTCGCCGCCGCAGTCTGCGGCGGGGTATTGACGCTTGCCATCCTGGGCGCGCGAACGGCGCCGTTGCCCGCCGCGCTCGTCCGCTTTGCCTGGGTCGTGCGGCTGCATGATTCCAAGTCCGGGGTGCCCTATGGGATCGCATTGGCGGCGGCTGGATTGATGCAATATCCAGGCTCGAACATCTGGGCGGCGGCAGTCTAGCAGGGCGCCCCCATCGAATTCGCCGGGCATTTCCCCGGCCGATCCGGCTCGATGGCTGTCGTGGGTTGTCCTCAACGTTTAGAGAGGCCGGCGCCAAGTCCAAAGGTGTGAGTCCGACCTCTTTTCTGCTCTCTGCCGATTATAGAGATATCATCGAAAGACTGGATGGCTACCTTAGGTAATATCGCAGAAATAAAGTAATTGATTTCCTCAAATCATATGCCGTTCGACAGGCGTTTTCATACCTTAATAGTCAATTCGATACTTTCAATTAACCGTACTTTGACGATTGCGATGTCTAAATCCCGCTGGGTGCGGGTCGGCGTTTGAAGGGCCGTCGTTTCATGAATCGGAAGCTGATCATTGTCGGGACCATCGCTGTTCTGGCGTTTGGGGCGACCTACGTTTTCCTCGGCGGCTCCCCGAGCTCCGCGCCGAGCCCCTCAGTCGCGGCGCCGCCGAAAATAGACCTCGAGCAAGTCCTCGTGGCTGCTCAGGACCTGCCGATGGGAACGCTTGTCAACGACACAGCGACGTCTTGGCAGCCCTGGCCTAAGGCCGCGGTCTCGGAATTCATGATTACCAAATCGGCGAGGCCGGATGCGCTCGAGGATGTGATCGGCGCCATGACGCGGGTCGCTTTCATCCGCGGGGAGCCCATTCGGCATGACAAGCTGGTCAAGGCGGGCGCGGGCGGGTTCATGTCGGCGATCCTGCCGACCGGAAAACGCGCCATCGCGATCAAGATCGACAACGGCGGAGATTCTTCGGCTGGCGGTTTCATTCTCCCCAACGACCGGGTCGACGTCGTTCGTCTTGCCCGCGATGAGGACGCGACCAAGGCGCGCGGGGTCGAAGTGATGACCGCGCAGACAATTCTCGCAAATGTCCGTGTGCTGGCGATCGGCCAGAACGTGGAGGAACAGAACGGCAAGAAGGTTATCACCGGAACGAACGCGACGCTTGAGCTCGATCCCGATCAGGTCAACCTGATCATCCTTGCCCAGCAAGCCGGCAACTCGCTTCTCCACCTTGCGCTGCGCAGTCTCGTCGACAGCGGCGGCCCAGCCCTGACGGTCGCCGACACGGATGGCTCAGGGAGGGGCCTCACGGTCGTGCGCTACGGCGCCGCGCAGCAGGCCTCCCGGTGAGCCCGGTGCTTTCGCCGATTGCTGTCCGCAGCCGGAGTGCGGGCCGATGATCTCAGATCGCTTGCAGCGCCGACCGAGGCTCGCCGTCTGGGTCTCCGTCGCCTTCCTGACGATCGCGCCGATTTCGATCGCCTGCGCGGCGAACACCACCGATTTCACTCGTTTGAGCGGCGCGTCCGACGCCACGACCCGCAACCTCCAATTGGGCGTGGGCAAGTCCGTGATCGTCGACCTGCCCGAGGAAGCCGGCGAGATCTACGTTGGAGACCCGAAGATCGCCAATGCGATCGTGCGCTCGGCCAGGCGCGTCTATGTATCGGGCGTCGCCAATGGCCAGACCAGCATTTTCGCCTTGGCGCGAGACGGCCGAAAAATAGCGACCATCGAGGTCTCTGTCGGCCGCGACGTCGGCGAATTGTCGGCGCTGCTCAACGCCGCGATTCCAGGGAATGACATTCACGTCCGCACAGTCGCCGACAAGATCATCCTCACCGGATCCGTCGCGTCAGCCGAGGAGGCTCAGAAGGCGCTCGACATCGCGTCGGGCTTCGTCAAC
Source organism: uncultured Alphaproteobacteria bacterium (assembly GCA_963794655.1). Taxonomy (GTDB): domain Bacteria; phylum Pseudomonadota; class Alphaproteobacteria; order Rhizobiales; family Beijerinckiaceae; genus Roseiarcus. The sequence goes on along the minus strand of CAWCEV010000008.1, from coordinate 1,747,830 downwards.
GATTCGGCCGCCCCGTCGACAACCGGCGCCGTCTCCATTTCCGTTGGCGGGAGCGGGACCGGCTCCAGCGGCCCGGGCGCAAGCGCCAGCGGGGCGGGTGGAAAAGTCATCAATTCCCTCACCATCCGGGGACTCGACCAGGTCAGTCTCAGGGTCACGGTGGCCGAGATCCGGCGTGAGATCGTCAAGCAGCTCGGCGTCAACATGAGCGGGACAGGTCCCAATGGAAGCTTCACGCTCGAAAACCCGTTCGCAATCAACGGCGTGGTCACCACCTCCGAGGGAATGCTGAATTGGGTCAAGGGCGGTCAGAGCTTCAACGCCACCCTGCAGGCGTTCGAGCGGCAGGGGGTCGCCCATACGCTGGCCGAGCCCACGGTCACAGCGGTTTCAGGCGAAAGCGCAAAATTCCTCGCCGGCGGCACGATTCCGATCCTCAACAACGTGCAGTGCAACCCAACCTGCCAGTACGGCTTCATCCAGCAGCCCTACGGCGTGACGCTGAATTTCACCCCCGTCGTCCTGTCGCAGGGACGCATCCAGTTGCGCATCGCGACCGAGGTGACGGACGTCGACTATGCGTCGCAGATTACCTACAGCGGCATCTCCATCCCGGGGTTTCGGACCCGCAACAACACCACCACGGTCGAACTGCCCTCCGGCGGGTCGATCGCGTCCGCCGGCTTGATCAGCACTCAGACCCAACAGGCGGTCAACGGCTTTCCGGCGCTGATGAATGTCCCGGTGCTCGGCGCGCTCTTTCGGTCGCGCGACTATCAGCGAAACGAAACCGAATTGATGATCGTCGTGACGCCTTACATCGTCCACGCGATCGACCCGAATCAGATTGTCAGGCCGGACCAGAACTTTCAGGACGCCAGCGACCCGCAAACCTGGTTCCTCGGCCGCGTCAACCGCATCTACTCGACGTCGGAATCGCTTCAACCGATGCCGGGCTATGCGGGCAAGATCGGTTTCATCACCCAGTAGACCTCGCTGCGCTTCGCCAGAACTCCGTTAAGAACTTGAGAAAGACAGCTCTCATGGCCCGCCTTCCTGATGCACGAGGGGTGTCCGCCGCACAGGTGTTGAGTTTGGCTTTCATCTTGGCCGCCTCGGCGCCCCTGACGGGTTGCGGGACGCAATACGCGTCCTCGGAACCGGCGTTTCCGGGTGATTTTCAGGAGCGCCATCCGATCGTAGTCGCTTCGGGTCCGACGAACCTCGAGATCTTTGCCGTCGGCGGCGCGCTCGACGCGCGGTCGAAGGAGAATATTCGCGCCTTCGCCGACCGATATCGTCATTACGGCACAGGCGACATCACAATCCTCGCGCCCGCCGGCGCGAGCGCCAATTCGAGGGCTGTTCACGAGGTCAGGATGGCGCTTGCCGGCGCGGGCGTCAGCGGCCGCACCCTGTTCGGAACCTATGCCTCGCCCGACAGAGGCGGGGCGGCGCCGATTCGTCTTTCCTTCATCGGCGTGAAGGCGTCCGTGCCGACGGCCTGCGGGCAGTGGCCTGAGGATCTTGCCTCCGGGTCTTCAGTCGAAGGGTGGAAGAACGAGCCTTACTCAAACTTTGGCTGCGCCAGCCAGTCGGTGATGGCCGCTCAGGTTGACGATCCGCGCGACTTCGTCCAGCCGCGGGCGCTCGGACCGTCCGACGTCGAAATGCGCACCCGTGCGATCGAGGCCGTCCGCAATGGCCAGGACCCGGGCACGCAGTGGAAAGACACCGTGCTGGTCCCCATCGGCACGCAGGTGGGCGGGGGACAATGAACCTATGAAGGTGATTTCCGCCAGCAACGGAATCGACGCCGGGCTGCCGATCGATCTTCCGGTCGCGCAGATCGATCCGGTGCCGCGCGTATCGATCCAGGCGTTCTGCGAGTCGCCCGATCTGGCCGCCATCGTCAGCTCCGCGATGACCGATCGCAGAATGGCCAAGGCGCATGTGAAGCTGAACATGGGCGGCGCGCCGGCCGCGGTCGAAGCCTATAAGAGCGCGCCGACGCCGAATGTGGTCGTGCTCGAGGCGCCGGGAGGCCGCGACGCGCTGCTCGTGCAGCTCGAAGAGCTGGCCCAATTTTGCGACGCCGGGACCAAAGTGGTCGTCCTCGGCAAGCTCAACGACATCGTTCTCTACCGCCAGCTGATCGCCCGCGGGGTCAGCGAATATCTGGTGGCGCCGTTTGGCGTCGTGGACTTCGTCCAGGCGATGTCCCAGCTGTTCAGCGTCCCGGGCGCGAAGCCGCTGGGACGGGTGATCGCGGTCGTCGGCGCCAAGGGCGGCGTCGGCGCCTCGACGGTCTCTCATAACCTCGCTTGGGCTCTCGCGTCGCTGACCGAAATGGCCACGATCATCGCCGATTTCGATCTGGCGTTCGGAACCGCTGGACTGGATTACAATCAGGACCCGCCCCAGGGCGTCGCGGAAGCGGTGTTCGCCCCGGAACGGGTCGACACTGTGCTGGTTGAGCGGCTGCTCTCCAAGTGCGGCGACCATCTCAGCCTTCTGTCCGCGCCCGCGATGCTGGATCGCGTTCTCGACTTTGGCGAGGGCTCGTTCGACTCGCTCATCGACGCCATGCGCGCGTCAACGCCGTGGGTCGTTCTCGACGTCCCCCATCAATGGTCGGGCTGGACCCGGCGGATCCTCGTCTCCGCGGACGAGGTTGTCGTGATCGCAAGCCCGGATCTCGCCAATCTTCGCAATGCGAAAAACCTCATCGATAACGTGAAGGGCGCTCGCCTCAACGATGCTCCGCCCCGCCTGGTCCTGAACGGCGTGGGCATGCTGAAGCGGCCGGAAATCGCCGCCGCGGAATTCGCCAAGGCGGTCGAGACCGGCCCGACCGCGATCATCCCGCACGACGCGAAGCTGTTCGGCGCCGCGGCCAACAACGGGCAAATGATCGCCGAAATCGAACCGAACGGAAAAACCGCGCAGGTCTTCGCCGATCTCGCCTCGGCGCTCGCGGGCCGCGCGGAGGCACGCAAGCAGAAGCGAAGCGTTCTTGAGCCGCTGATCGCCAAACTCGGGCGGAAGCGGAAATGACCTCATCGCAGACGACGGACGCCTTTTCCCCGCGGCGTTCGCGCGCGCGGACGGGGATTTGACGCGATGTTCGGCAAGCGTGCAGGCGCGGGCTTCGGCGGCCAAGCCGCCGCATCGCGCGTCGCCGCGGCCCCCGCGTTCGCCGAGCCGCCAAAGGCTCAGCCGACAGCAAGCCCATCGGCTCAGTCCGAACGGCGATCGGAAACCTATTTCCAGACCAAGTCCCTGATCTTCGGCGCCTTGATCGAGGCGATCGATCTTGCGGCGCTGTCCAAGCTCGACCCGGAGAGCGCGCGGGAAGAGATTCGCGACATCGTGCACGAGATCGTCACGATCAAGAACCTGGTGTTGTCGATCGCGGAGCAGGAAGATCTGCTCGACGACATCTGCAACGACGTCCTCGGCTTCGGGCCGCTCGAACCGCTGCTCGCGCGCGACGACATCGCCGATATCATGGTCAACGGCCCGACGCGCTGCTTCATCGAGGTCGGCGGCAAGATCCAGTTGACCAATGTCCGTTTCCGCGACAGCGCGCAGCTGATGAATATCTGCCAGCGGATCGTGAGCCAGGTCGGCCGTCGAGTGGACGAAGCCTCGCCGATCTGCGACGCCCGCCTGCTCGACGGCTCGCGCGTCAACGTTATCGCGCCGCCGCTTGCGATCGACGGGGCGGCGCTGACGATTCGCAAGTTCAGGCGCGACAAGCTAACCCTCGATCAATTGGTGCGGTACGGCTCGATTTCGGAGCCGGGCGCTGACATCCTCAAAATCATCGGCCGCGTCCGTTGCAATGTTCTGATCTCCGGCGGCACCGGCTCCGGCAAGACGACGCTCTTGAACTGCCTGACCAACTACATCGACGTCGACGAGCGAATCATCACCTGCGAAGACGCAGCCGAGCTCCAACTCCAGCAGGCCCATGTCGTCCGGCTCGAAACGCGACCACCCAACCTCGAGGGCGTCGGCCAGATCACGATGCGCGACCTCGTCAGGAACTGCCTGCGCATGCGGCCGGAACGCATCATCGTCGGCGAGGTGCGCGGACCGGAGGCTTTCGATCTGCTGCAGGCGATGAACACCGGCCATGACGGTTCGATGGGCACCTTGCACGCCAACTCCCCGCGTGAGGCGCTGAGCCGCCTCGAATCGATGATCACCATGGGCGGCTATGCGCTGCCGATGAAAACAATCCGCGAAATGATCACTTCTTCGGTCGACGTCATCATTCAGGCGGCTCGTCTGCGCGACGGATCGCGCCGCATCACCCACGTGACCGAGGTGATCGGAATGGAAGGCGACGTCGCGATCACCCAGGATCTCTTCGTCTACGACATTGTCGGCGAGGACGCCCAAGGCAAACTGAAGGGGCGGCATCGGTCGACGGGCATCGGGCGGCCGCGCTTCTGGGATCGCGCCCGCCTCTACGGCGAAGAGGCCCGGCTGGCCGCGGCGCTGGATATCTCGGAAGTCGCCGCGGGCGCGTAGACCTCCGGCGGGAAAGGAAGCACGGGCATGGTCAATCCGATAGCTATCGCGGGATGCCTGGCGATTGGGTTCGGCGGTCTCGCGTTCGCCCTGATCGGCGGCGACTCGCGAGCCGACAAGCGTCGGGCCGCGGTCGCAAGAAGCGACCCAAAGGCGCAGAATGTCTCGGCGAGCGTCGACCGCGCGGCGCGCAAGAAGCAGATCGCCGACGGCCTGCGCGATATCGAAAGGAAGGGAAAGCAGCGGGTCAGTCTGGCGACCCGGATCGATCAGGCGGGACTCTCGATCACCACCCAACAATATTGGATCGGAAGCGTCATTCTCGGTTTGCTTCTCAGCGCCTTTACCTACATCGAGTCGAAAAGCGCGCTGCTCACCCTTCTCATCGGCGTGACCGGCACGATCGGCCTGCCGCAGCTCACCCTCGCGCGCCTGCGCATCCGTCGCATCAACAAGTTCGTCGCCAACTTTCCCACCGCAATCGACATCATCGTGCGCGGCATCAAGTCGGGCCTGCCGCTCGGCGATACGATTCGGATCGCTGCGGCCGAAAGCCCGATGCCGGTGAAATCCGAGTTTCGCCGGGTCGTCGAATCGCTTTCGCTCGGCATGACCTTGCCGGAAGCGGTCGAGCGGATGGCCCAGCGGGTTCCGATCACGGAGACGAATTTCTTCTCGATCGTCATCGCGATCCAGGGAAAGTCTGGCGGCAATCTTTCCGAGGCGATGGGCAACCTCTCCCGTGTGTTGCGCGAACGGAAGAAAATGAAGGGAAAGATCAGCGCCATGTCCATGGAAGCGAAGGCGTCGGCGGCGATCATCGGCGCGGTGCCGTTCCTCGTCGTCGGAGCGCTTTATGTGTCCTCCCCGAATTACGTCTCGCTGTTATGGACGACCAGCCACGGCCGCATGATCTCCGTCATCGCCATCTGCTGGATGGGAGTGGGGGTCGCGATGATGAAAAAGATGATTGCGTTCGACTTCTAATCGAGCCCTGCGCCCATGCTTGACGAACTGCTGGCAAAATTCTCGGACGCCCATTTTCTGGCCATCCTGTTCGCGGCGATCGGCTCGGCCGCGACGGTGCTTACCGCGGCGATGCCCTGGCTCCAGCCGGACACCTTGTCGCGCCGCATCAAGGCGGTGAGCTCGGAGCGCGAGCGGATCAGGGCGCGCGAGCGCGAGCGCCTGCAGGCGGCTCAGAACAAGACCCCGCTGAGGGTGAGGCCGAGCGGCCTCGTCAAGCAATTGGTCGAGACCCTCAACCTTACGAGCTGGCTCAGCACTGAAAAGGCAAAAATCCAGTTGGCGATGGCCGGCTATCGCGGCGCAGGAGCGGAATACGCCTTTCTGGCCTTTCGCTTGATGGCCCCAATCGCCTTTTTCCTCGCCGTCGCCATCTATGAATTCGTGATCATCAAGTGGAATCAACCGGTGATGGTCAAGATCGGCGTCGCAATCGCGGCGAGCTACGCCGGCATCAAGGCGCCCGAGCTTTTTCTGCGCAACAAGACAGTCAAGCGCAAGAAGGAACTCGAGCGGGCGTTCCCGAACACCCTCGATCTCATGCTGATTTGCGCCGAATCCAGCATGTCGATCGAACATGCGGTGCGCAAGGTCAGTCAGGAGATCGGCATCGAAAGCGTCTCGATGGCCGAGGAAATGGGCCTGCTCGCCGCCGAAATGTCCTATCTCGCCGAGCGGCGGGTCGCGTTTGAAAATCTCGGCCTGAGAACGGGACTCGATTCGATTCGCTCGCTGACCACCGTCCTTTCCCAGTCGGAGCGTTACGGCACGCCGCTCGGCGCAGCGCTCCGCGTGCTGAGCCAGGAGAGCCGCGACCACCGCATGACCTTGGCGGAGAAAAAAGCCGCGGCGCTGCCCCCGACCCTCACCGTGCCGATGATCCTGTTCTTCCTGCCGGGCCTCTTCGCCGCGATCCTGACACCGGCCATGGTCCAGATCAACGGCTGGAATTGAGGCGCATCACCGGGGTCGGCGTTCGCCGCCTGGGATTCGCGTTTCGGGTTGCACCGCGCCGCAGCACGGCGCATGATTCGATTCGTGGCGCATGATTCAGAGACATCCGGGCCGGCGGCCGTCTCGCCGCCGGAGCCCTTGGACGACCATACCCGCAGGGGACCGCTGGTCCGCCGAGCGGCCGGGGCTCATCCGGCCTATCTCGACGGCTTGAACGAAGAGCAGCGGCGCGCGGTCGAGGCGCTCGACGGTCCCGTCCTCATTCTCGCCGGCGCCGGCGTCGGCAAGACGCGCGTGCTCACCGCTCGGATCGCGCATCTGATCGCCACCGGCCGCGCTCGCGCTCATGAGATCCTGGCGGTGACCTTCACCAACAAGGCGGCGCGCGAGATGCGGGTGCGCGTCGGCGCGCTGACCGGCTCCGAGCAGGGCATGCCGTGGCTCGGCACGTTCCATTCGATCGGCGCGAAGATCCTGCGCATGCATGCCGAGCTTGTGGGGCTCAGATCGAACTTCACGATCCTCGACTCCGACGACCAGCTGCGTTTGCTCAAGCAGCTTCTGCAGGCGGAAAATCTGGACGAAAAGCGTTGGCCGGCGCGAGCGCTCGCCAATCTCATCGATGGCTGGAAAAATCGCGGCATAGACCCCGGGCATGTTTCGCCGAGCGAGGCCGCTGTTTTCGCCGGAGGCCGGTCCGCAGGCCTTTATGAGAGCTACCAGGCGCGTCTGAAAGCGCTCAACGCGGTCGATTTCGGCGATCTCCTGCTCGAGCCGTTGCGGCTCCTCCGCGAGCACGGCGACATTCTTGCCGCGTTCCGCCGCCGGTTCCGCTACATCCTGGTCGACGAGTACCAGGACACCAACGTCGTCCAATATCTTTGGCTTCGCCTGCTCGCCGGGACCAACGGCAATCTTTGCTGCGTCGGCGACGACGATCAGTCGATCTACGCGTGGCGCGGCGCCGACGTTGAAAACATCCTGCGGTTCGAGCGGGACTTCCCCGGAGCGAAAGTGATCAGGCTCGAGCGAAACTATCGCTCGGGCGGCCACATTCTCGCGGTCGCTTCCGGACTGATCGCGCACAACCGCGGCAGGCTGGGGAAAACGCTATTCACCGACAAGCCGCTAGGCGACCGGCCGAAGGTCGTCGAATCCTCGGACGCCCAGGAAGAAGCAAGGCTCGTCGGCGAAGAAATCGAGGCATTGCAGCACAAGGGCGTCTCCCTCAACGACATCGCGATCCTGGTACGCGCGTCGTTCCAGATGCGCGAATTCGAGGAGCGGTTCGTCGCGCTGGGGCTCCCTTACAAGGTCATCGGCGGTCCCAGATTCTACGAGCGGGCGGAAATACGCGACGCGCTGGCCTATCTTCGCTGCGTCGCCCAGCCCGACGACGACCTCGCGTTCGAGCGCATCTATAATCAGCCCAGGCGCGGTCTCGGCGAATCGACGCTCGCGACCCTGCATCAATATGGCCGTCGCGCCGGGCTCTCGCTCATGCGTGGCGGGCGCGCGCTGGTCGAAACGGAGGAACTCAAGCCGCGTCCCCGGCAAATCCTGCGCCGCCTTCTCGACGATTTCGACCGGTGGCGCAAAGAAGCCGGCCAGCTTCCGCATGAGGAGCTGGCGCAGCTCGTGCTCGAGGAGAGCGGCTACATCGACATGTGGAAAGCCGAGCGCACGCCCGACGCCGCCGGGCGGCTCGACAATCTGAAAGAACTCGTCCGGTCGATGAGCGAATTCCCTGATCTTCAGGCGTTTCTCGAGCATGTGTCGCTGGTCATGGACGCCGAAAGCGGCGACGAGGGCGAACGGGTCTCGATCATGACGTTGCACGCCGCGAAAGGGCTCGAGTTCGACGTCGTCTTTCTGCCGGGCTGGGAGGAGGGGCTCTTTCCGCACCAGCGGTCGCTGGACGACAATGGCCTCGCCGGGCTCGAGGAGGAGCGGCGGCTTGCCTATGTCGGCCTGACCCGGGCGCGCCAGCACGCGCGAATCTACTACGCTCTCAATCGGCGGGTTCGTGGGTTCTGGCAGGCGTCGGCGCCATCCCGGTTCATCCAGGAATTGCCGGAAGGACATATCGAGGTCGAGGAATCCGGTTCGGCCGGAGGCTATGGCTACTCGCCGCAGACGGGTCCGGAACGCGGGTTTGCTTCGCGCTACGACACGCCGGGATGGCGCCGCGCCGAGGCGCGGTCGCGCGACGCAGGCGAATGGGGCTCACGAGGCCCGCGATTTTCAGGCCCGGTCATTGAAGGGACGGCTTATGGACATCGCTCGTCCGCTTCGGGTTTCCATCCGGGAACGCGCGTGTTTCACAATAAATTCGGCCCAGGCGAGGTTGTGGCCGTCGACGGCCCCAAGTTGACCGTGGACTTCGACAAGGCCGGACGAAAACTGGTCATGGACAGCTTCGTCGCCGCCGCATAGGCGGAATGGGAGCGGGCGCGCACGGCCTCGGCCCATCGCCCAACGAGCGACCAGAAATTTGGGCAAATGTTTGTGATATTCCGAAGGTTGTGCTATAGTGCTGGCTTCGCCGCCGCCAGCATTGCCGTTGGCGGGGCAAGTTCCGCCGCTGTTTGACTGCACCTAAGGGATTGAAAAATCTCACTCAGTCGCAGAAGCCGCGCCCATCGGTCCCAACGTCACGCAGCCTTGGTTTTCGGGTTGACCTCTTCCGTATAGGCATCGACCAGCGCGAAGGTCACCGGCCCTGGCTTGAACGCGTGCGGCCCGATCTCGCCGACAGGCGTCACCTCGGCCGCGGTCCCGGTGATGAAGCACTCGTCGAATCCGCCGAGTTCGGCAGGCTGGATACGCCGTTCGACGACTTCGAAGCCGCGCTTGCGCGCGAGGTCGATCACCGTCGCCCGCGTGATCCCGGCGAGGAAACAATCCGCGATCGGGGTATGAATCACACCGTTCTTCACGAAAAACACGTTGGCCCCGGTGCATTCCGCAACCCGACCCTGCCAATCCATCATCAGGGCGTCGGCGTATCCTTTTCGCTCCGCGCGGTGCTTCGAAATCGTGCAGATCATGTAGAGCCCCGCCGCCTTCGCCATCGCCGGCGCGGTTGCCGGGTCGGGGCGCCGATAGTCGGCGATATCGAGCCGGATGCCCTTCATCCGCTGGGCGGGATCGAAATAGCTCGGCCAATCCCACACCGCGATGGCAAGGTGGATCTTATTGTGCTGCGCGGTGACGCCCATCATCTCCGAGCCGCGCCAGGAGATCGGCCGCACATAGGCGTCGACGAGATGGTTTCGCTTGAGAACCTCGGCCTTGGCGGCGTCGATCTCGGCCACGCTCCAGGGGATCTCGAAGTCGAGAATACGGGCCGATTCCCTTAGTCGCCGGGAATGATCCGACGACTTGAAGATATGCCCGCCGTAGGCCCGCTCGCCCTCGAAGACCGCGCTCGCATAATGCAGCCCATGGGTCAGGACATGGATTTTGGCGTCGCGCCACTCGACCATTTGACCGTCGAACCAGATCCATCCGTCGCGATCGTCAAATGTCTGGGTGGCCATCTCGCGTTCCTCTCCTTTGAAGCGGGTCGGTTTGGTTTTTGGGCGATTGGAGTTACATGGATCGGATCAATTATTGCTCATAGGCTAGCAAAAGGGCTTAATTATGTCAACACTACTGACCTAATGGGCTCGCCGATGTCGTCCGACGCATCCAGAGCCGGTCAAGCCGCGCACTCGGGCAGCGGCGACGAGCCGATGTACGAATTGATCGAGCTGTTCTTCTTCGCCTACCGCGACTTTGTCGGCGACGCCGACCGGTTGCTCGAGGCGTATGGATTTGGACGCGCCCATCACCGGGTCCTTTATTTTGTCAGCCGGCGACCCGGCCTGACGATCGCCGAGCTTCTGGAGATATTGCGGATCACCAAGCAAAGTCTGAACCGAGTCTTGCGGGAGCTTGTCGACAAGAACTTCGTCGAGATTCGAGCCGGCGCTTTCGACCGGCGGCGACGGCAGCTCTACGCGACCCCCGACGGCGAGCGACTGGCTCTGAGATTGGCCCAGGTCCAGACGCGGCGGTTCGCGTTGGCGCTGGAGCAGCTGGGCGACTGGGGGAGCGAGTCGGCGCTCGCCTTCTTGACCGCGATGATCGATCCTCAGAAGCGCACGGGCGACTCCGTCAGTCGACGCGAGCCTCCAAAGCGCGCGGGTCAGGCGCAGTGAGTTCGACAGCGACTTCGTTTCAGGACGACGCCGCCCACGTGCTCGTGGTCGACGATGATCGGCGGCTGCGGGCGCTGCTGTCGAGCTACCTCATGAAGAACGGTCATCGGGTTACGGTCGCAGCGACCGCGGCCGAGGCCCGGGGATTTCTCGACGGATTGGCCTTTGACATCATCGTGCTCGACGTCATGATGCCCGGCGAGAACGGGTTCGATTTCGCCGCAGACCTGCGCGGACGGTCGCAGGTGCCGATCCTGATGTTGACGGCGCGCGGCGAACCGCAGGATCGGGTGCGCGGGCTCGAGATTGGCGTCGACGACTATCTGACCAAGCCGTTCGAGCCGCGCGAGCTGCTCTTGCGGATCGGGTCGGTTCTCCGACGTACGCGGGCCGCCGCGGTCGGGCGTCCCGAGACGGAGATAGTGCGCTTCGGACGGTTCGCGTTCTCGCTCGAGCGCGGAGAGCTGCGGGCCGGCGACGAGACGATCCGGATCACCGAGCGCGAGCGCGAGATGCTTCGCCTCCTCAGCGCCAATGTCGGCGCCATCGTCTCTCGCGAGGCGCTGTCGGGATCGGGAGGCGCCGCGCAGGAGCGAACGGTGGATGTCCTGGTCAATCGGCTGCGGCGGAAGATCGAACAGGATCCCGCCAATCCGACATATCTGCAAACGGCGCGGGGGGCGGGATATCGACTTATAGCAGACCGATGAGGGACCGAACCGCCTTCCGCAATCTGCGATTGCTTGCGCAAATCCGGGTGCTCTGGCGGCGCGCGGCGCGTGGGCTCGCCGATGTGCTTCCCAAGGGCCTCTACAAGCGCTCGCTGCTTATCGTCATCGTGCCGATGGTTCTGTTGCAGACCGCGGTGACGTTCGTGTTCATGCAGCATCACTGGGATCTCGTGACGCGCAGGCTTTCCGAAGCGGTGGCGCGCGACGTCGGAGCGCTGACCGACCTCTATCAGAGCCTGCCGCCCGGCGATGACGGCGTCTTTCTGACAAAACTTGCCTCTGAAAGGTTTCGGATGGACGCAACTTTGCTGCCAGCCGGTCCTTTGCCGCCGGTCATGCCTCGATCGTTCTATGGGGCATTGGACCCCCTCACACGAGTTCTTCCAAACGAAATTAGGAAGCAGGTGGCGCAACCTTTCTGGCTCGACACCGTCGGGCGGTCGGGGTTGATGGAAATACGCGTCGATCTTGGCGGCAAAGTACTGCGCCTCGTGACTCGCCGCGCCCTCGCTTACGAGGCGAACGCCCATATTTTCGTGCTGTGGATGCTGGGCGCGATGATCGTCCTTCTGACGGTCGCGATCATTTTTCTACGCAATCAGATCCGGCCCATTTTGCGCTTGGCCCGCGCGGCTGAAGACTTCGGCAAGGGCCGGGATCTCGACTTCAGTCCTCACGGCGCGCGCGAGGTCCGGCAGGCGGGCCACGCATTCATCCAGATGAAACGGCGGGTTGAGCGAGCGACTGAGCAGCGAACCGCGATGCTCAACGGCGTTAGTCACGATCTAAGGACGATGTTGACCCGATTCAAACTGTCCTTGGCCTTGCTCGACAATTCGGCGGACAGCGAACTGCTTCAGAAGGATGTCGATGAAATGGGGCAGATGCTCGAAGGGTATCTCGCCTTCGCGCGAGGAGACGCCGGCGAGTCGACCACGCGAATTAGCATTGCCTCAATCCTCGACGACCTCCGGGCGGATTCGGAGCGCCACGGCGCGGAACTTGGCGTTGAGACCAGGGGCGATCTCGATATTCGTGTCCGGCCGATGGCGATGAAACGCTGTGTCGGGAATCTGGTGGCCAACGCCCAGCGTCACGCCAACCACGTTCGCGTCTCCGCGACCCGTGAAGCTCAATTCGTTTCGATCGTCGTTGATGACGACGGCGCAGGCATCGCCCCGGCCCATCGGGAGGACGTTTTCAGGCCCTTCTATCGTCTCGACGAGGCGCGCAATCAGGACCAGGGCGGAGCGGGCCTCGGCCTTGCGATCGCGAGAGACATCGCCCGCTCGCACGGGGGCGACATCACACTGTCCGATAGCCCATTAGGGGGCCTGAGGGCCGCGGTGCGTATTCCCGTCTAGTGACTCGCGCTGAGTTTCGCTCAGACGGAGGCGTTGATCCAGCGAGACAATTCGCTCTTCGGGCCGGCGCCGGTCTTGGTCGCAATGTGCTTGCCGCCCTTGAACATCATCAGTGTCGGGATCGAGCGGATGCCGTATTTGCCAGCGACACCCGGGTTTTCATCGACATTGAGCTTGGCGATCTTCACTTTGCCGTTCATTTCGGTTGCAATTTCTTCGAGCGCCGGCGCAATCATGCGGCACGGCCCGCACCACTCCGCCCAGAAATCCACGACCACCGGTTCGTCGGACTTGATGACGTCGGTCTCGAAACTCGCGTCGGTGACTTTGGCCGTTAATGATGACATGGCGCCCTCGAAGACGGCGTGCTTGCCGCATGCCCATAGCTAGGAACCATCTCGAACGGCGTCAAGCTGGCCGAGGGAACTGGAAACGTCGCGCCTGCGCTGCCGCTCCCGCCTTGACACCGACGCAGCTGTCGCCTAGCCGAGCCGCGGCAATGAGGCAGGAACAGGCGCAGATCGTCCGGCAAATCAGTGGTCTCGGCGAGATCTCGGATCGCTATGACGCGATTCTTTGCGATATCTGGGGCGTCGTCCACAACGGAGTGGCTTCATTCGCGCCCGCGTCTGCAGCGCTCGCGTCCTTCCGGCGGCGCGGCGGCGCGGTGGTGCTGATCACCAACGCTCCACGGCCCTCGCCGCCGATCCGCCAGCAAGTGCTGCAGCTTGGCGTTGCCCCGGAAGCGTTTGACGCCATTGTGACTTCTGGCGACGTAACCATCGGATTGATGGAGGATCAGCCTGGCGACCGGGTGCTTCACATCGGACCAGGACGGGACCTGAGCCTCTTCGACGCAATTGCAGAGACGAGCTGCGGGCGGCGGCCGAGGCTCCTCGCTCTCCAAGACGCCCAATATGCGCTCTGCACCGGTCTCAGAAACGACGAGACCGAAACGCCCGACGATTACGAACCGGAGCTGCGGGCCATGGCGGACCGCGGAATGACAATGATTTGCGCCAACCCCGATATCGTTATCCACCGGGGGGAAACGCTCATTCATTGCGCCGGTGCGCTGGCGCGCCGATACGAAGAGCTTGGAGGGCGGGTCCTTTATGCCGGCAAGCCCTACGCGCCGATTTACGATCGAGCATTGAGGCTTGTGGAACGCGCCAGAGGCGCCGCGATCGAAAAGGGCCGGGTGCTTGCGATTGGTGACGGTATGAGAACGGACATAGCCGGAGCGGAGCGAGCGGGCCTGGACGCGTTGTTCGTCACAGGGGGGATACATCGCTCTGTGCACGGAGAGGCTCCGTCCTCGCCGGCCGATCCCCTTGAACTGCAACGGCTATACGAGGAATACGCGTTGTGGCCGATCGCCGCGATTCCCACACTTCTGCCGTAGACAGTCGTCTTAGCGTGCGAGGGCTTATCGGCTGACCGCTGTCGGTTCGATCGTCGGCGGCTCCAAGTGTAGGTCTCATTATCCGTATGCAGAATCCGCTGTTTCGGACGCTCTATTTCGAAGACCTCTCGATCGGCATGCGCGCGACGATCCGGAAGACGGTCGAGAACGAGGACGTGATTGGGTTCGCCGAGCTTTCGGGCGACCATAATCCGATCCATCTGTCCGAGCACTTTGCGCGGAAGACCCGATTCGGGGGCCGGATTGTCCACGGACTTTACACTGCAAGCCTCATCTCCGGGGTCATCGGCATGCGGCTACCGGGACCGGGCGCGGTATATATCTCCCAGACCCTGCGCTTTCTCGGCCCGGTCAAAATCGGGGACGTTATCGATGTGAGCGTGGAGGTGGTTGAGCTGACCGAGAAGAATTGACGCGTCCGATTGCGTTGCGAATGTCGCGTCGGCGATGAGATCGTGCTTGATGGCGAAGGCGTCCTCAGCGTTCCGCCGACGCCCAAGCCGAGGCATCCCGCGTCATGACTGGACCCGGACGTCAAAGCCGTTCCCAGAGCTGGCGAATTGAGGGGATCGGTCGGCGGACACCCGACTTCGGCGGGACGAAATGACCCAGGAATTCGTCGTCGCCACCGACCCCACGGTGCCGCCCGATGGGCTTGAAGGCGCGGTTTACGCCATTGGAAATTTCGACGGCCTGCATCTTGGCCATCGGGCGGTCATCGAGCGCGCGGTCGCCCTTGGCCGCGAGCGCGCGGCGCCAAGCGCGATTTTGACTTTCGAGCCGCATCCCGCTGACTTTTTCGCGACCCGGCCGGTCGTGTTCCGGCTGACGCCGGCCGAGGACAAAGCCGAAATTTGCGCCAAGCTTGGACTCGACGGTATCGTCTTTATCCGCTTTGACGCGTCGTTGGCGGCGATGAGCGCAGAAGAATTCGTCGCCGAGATTCTTGTAGCCCGGCTTGGCGTGGCCGCTGTGGTAGTCGGCTGGGACTTTCATTTCGGCAAGGGCCGGTCAGGGTCGCCGGCCACTCTGGTCGAATCTGGCCTGAGGCATGGCTTCGCCGTTGAGATCGTGACCAAAGTCGAAGCTCGCGTTGGAGAAGCCGACTGCGTCGTATCCTCAAGCGCCATACGAAGGGCTCTCGAGCAGGGCGACGTCGCGACGGCCGCGCGCGGACTGGGGCGCAACTATTCGATTCGAGACCGGGTCATTCACGGCCAGAACCTTGGACGCACGCTCGGTGTTCCGACGGCCAATATCGCGCTCGGGCCGACGAACCGGCTCGCCCACGGAATCTACGCGGTCGTGGCGAGAATCGACGGGAGCGCTTTTCCAGCTGTTGCGAGCTTTGGCACCCGTCCGACGGTCGAGGAGGCCGGCTCGCCATTGCTCGAAGTTCATCTCCTCGATTTCAGTGGAGACCTCTACGGGCGCGAAATGCAAGTCGAGTTCATTCAGCGCGTCCGCGACGAGCGCAAGTTTGAGTCAATGGCTTCGCTGATGGCCGAGATGGAGCGCGACAAGGAACGCGCCCGCGCCATTCTTGCGGTCAGGGGCGAGTTTGGATTTGGCGAATTGCGGCAAATCCTTTAATCCGACCCGTCCCGTACCGCGAACCCCAGAATTTGGCTCCCGATCCATGTCCGACGCGACCGTCTCAGGCCTCGACTACTCGCGCACCCTCTACCTGCCGAAGACGGATTTTCCCATGCGCGCGGGCCTGCCGGAAAAGGAGCCCGAGATTCTGGCTCGCTGGGCGCGCGACAACCTTTATCGGGCGCTGCGCGAGAGCGGCAAGGGACGGCCCAAATTTGTTCTCCACGACGGACCCCCCTACGCCAACGGTAATGTCCACATCGGCACAGCGCTAAACAAGACGCTGAAGGACATCGTCGTCCGCTCCCACCAGATGACCGGCCGGGAGTCCAATTACGTCCCGGGTTGGGACTGCCATGGGCTTCCGATCGAATGGAAAGTCGAGGAGGAATTCTACCGGTCCAAAGGCAAATCGAAGCCTGACTTTTCGGATCCGCAAGCGATCATCGCCTTCCGCCGGGAATGCCGCGCCTATGCGGAGCATTGGCTCTCCGTGCAGCGAGAGGAATTCAAGCGGCTCGGCGTCGTAGGCGACTGGGATCATCCCTACACGACGATGAGCTATCCTGCCGAGGCGCAGATCGCTCGAGAAATCTTCAAATTCGTCGCCAGCGGACTTCTCTATCGTGGTTCCAAGCCGGTGATGTGGAGCGTCGTTGAGAAAACTGCACTTGCCGAAGCTGAGGTCGAGTACGAAGACCATGTCAGCGACACGATCTTCGCAGCGTTCCCCGTCGCGTCCGATGACGCTTCGGTACTCATCTGGACCACGACGCCGTGGACCATTCCCGGCAACCGAGCGATCGCCTTCTCCCGGCGGATTGCCTATGGGCGCTATCGGGTGACGGAAGCGTCAGCAGACAATTGGGCGCGGCCCGGGGCGACCTATATCCTCGCACAATCCCTTGCCGAGAGCGTTTTTAGCGCCGCGAGAGTCGGCTCATTCGAGTTCCTTGGCGAGATCAGCGGCGATGCCCTGGCGTCGATGGTCTGCGCCCATCCGCTGCGCGGCCTCGGATATGGCTTTGCCGTTCCTTTGCTCGACGGCGACCACGTGACCGAAGACGCAGGCACGGGCTTCGTCCATACCGCGCCCGGCCACGGGCGAGAGGACTTCGAGCTCTGGACCGCGAGCACGCGACGGCTTCAGGAGCGTGGGATCGATACGCGCATTCCCTACACGGTCGACGAGAACGGCGCCCTCACCGACGAGGCGCCCGGCTTCGAGGGCAAGCGTGTCATCACTGACAAAGGCAAGGTCGGGGACGCGAACAAGGCCGTCATCGATGCGCTGGTCGAGGCCGGCGGGCTCGTCGCGCGCGGCCGGCTTAAGCACCAATATCCCCACAGCTGGCGGTCGAAGACACCGGTGATCTTCCGCAACACGCCGCAATGGTTCTTGGCGATGGATCGGCCGTTCGCCGGTGCGCAAGGCGGCAAGACCTTACGGACAATTGCCGTCGAGGCGATCGAACGCACGCGATGGGCGCCGCCGTCCGGCGAGAACCGAATCAAAGGCATGGTCGCTAACAAGCCCGACTGGGTGTTGTCACGCCAACGCGCCTGGGGCGTGCCGCTTTCGATCTTCGTCCGCAACGACGGCCACGAAATCCTGTTCGACGAAGAGGTGAACGCGCGCATCGCGTCCGCCTATGAACAGGAAGGGGCCGATGCGTGGTTCGCTCAAGGAGCAAAGGAGCGTTTCCTGGGCGCAAAGCACGACGTCTCTGCCTACGACAAGATCGACGATCTGGTCGAAGTCTGGTTCGATTCGGGTTCAACCCACGCGTTCGTCCTGGACGACCCCAAACACTTTCCTGGTCTAGCCGGCATCCGGCGCTCGATCGACGGCGGCGAAGACACAGTGATGTATCTCGAAGGATCCGATCAGCATCGCGGCTGGTTCCAGTCTTCGCTCCTCGAGAGCTGTGGAACGCGCGGCCGCGCTCCGTTCGACATCGTGCTCACCCACGGCTTCACGCTCGATGAGAGCGGCCGCAAAATGTCCAAATCTTTGGGCAACCAGACTTTCCCGGAGGACGTCATCCGTGCTTCCGGCGCTGACATCTTGCGCTTGTGGGTGGCGAGCGTGGACTACACCGACGATCAGCGCATTGGGCCCGAAATCCTGAAGGCCGTGACCGACAGTTACCGCAAGCTGCGCAACACGGTTCGTTGGATGCTGGGAACGTTGGCTCATCGCGAGGAAGGCGATTCAGTCGGCTACTCGGCTATGACGGCGCTCGAGCGATTGATGTTGCACAAGCTCGCCGAACTCGACCTCAAAATTCGCGAGGCTTACGATAATTTTGACTTCGCACGCGTGGTCGCCGCGCTCACTGCGTTCATGAACGCCGACCTGTCTGCGTTCTATTTCGACATCCGCAAGGACGCGCTTTACTGTGACGCACCGTCGAGCGTGCGACGGCGCGGGGCTCTGGAAGCGATCGAAAGCATCTTCGGCGCAGTTTCGGTCTGGCTCGCGCCGATCCTGGTTTTTACCGCCGAGGAAGCATGGACGGCGCGTGGCGGCGAGCGCCGCTCGATCCACCTCGAACAATTTCCGGTCATCCGGTCCAGTTGGCGGGATGATCAGCTCGCTGAGACATGGGAAACGATTCGGACTTTGCGTCTCGTTGTCACCGGCGCAATCGAGATTGCTCGGGCCCAGAAGCTGATCGGTTCCTCTCTCGAGGCGGCTCCTCGCGTTTATTTACGCAACCCCGAGCATCTGAAGGCGCTCGAGGGGGTCGACTTTTCCGAAGTATGCATCACTTCCGACATTTCCGTGGAACTTGGGACCGCGATTCCAGAAGCGGCGTTCCGTCTACCGGAAGTAGCGGACGTGGGCGTCGTGGTGGAGCGTGCGACTGGCGTCAAATGCGCTCGTTCATGGCGCTATTTTGATCCGGCTACCGCCTCGCCAGACTTTCCAGATGTCAGCCCAAGGGACGCCGAGGCGCTCCGTGAGCTGAAGTCGCTGGGCCGCCTGCTGTGAAAGCGCCGGTCTGGGGTGGAGTAATCGCGCTCGCAGTCGTCCTTGTCGATCAAATCGCGAAGATCGCCGTCCTTTCGCGCTCCGATCGGCTGACGGCCGATTCGACGCCGCTTACGCCCTTCCTCGACTTGAGCTTGCGGTGGAACCGGGGGATCTCGTTCAGCCTGTTCGCCCGAGATTCGGCATCAGCGGAAACTGCCCTAGTCGCCCTAACGCTCGCGGCGACCGCCTTGCTCTCTTGGTGGCTCTCTCGGTCTCGGGCCAGGATGCCGGCCGCCGGGCTTGGATTGATCATCGGCGGCGCGCTCGGCAATGGAATCGACCGCATTATTCACGGCGCAGTCGTTGATTATCTTGATCTGCACGCCTTCGGACGCCACTTTTTTGTCTTCAACCTCGCCGATGCGGCTATTAATGTTGGGGTTGTCCTGTTGATGGTTGACCTCCTGCTGCCTGTTTCTGGCGCGCCCAACAGCCGAAGCCAAAGAAATCCGTCTCGTGGCGCGAACTGAAAACGACCACATTCGCGCGGGGCCTTTCCGCGCCGCGCTGGCTTGGTCTCCGAGGAGCGTCATCGAATAGCCGGAATTTGTCGCGAGACACCGAAGTTGAACCGTCGATCGCAGCGGTCTTAGGAGGGCAAGGGGTAGCGATGAGATTTGGTTTGTGGTCAGCGACGGTGGGATTGGCGTTCATGTCCGCCAGTCTGGTCAGTTTACCCGTCCGGGCTGGCGACGATGGCCAGGCGCCGCTTTGGCAAGGGATCGGATCGATTTTTGGCCCTGTGATTGGGTTTGGATTCGGCGACAAGCCCCCCGCGATCGACTACCACGAACATGGCAAGATCGTCGTGCCGCCGAAGATGGAGCTGCCGCCTCCCGGCTCGTCCGCATCCGCGGATCCCGATTGGCCTGTGAATCAGGAAGTTCTGCGCAAGAAGGCGCAAAAGGAAGCGGGCAAGAAAACGATCGCCGGAGTGGGCGATGCGCGTCTCCGTTACACTCACCCCTTCCCTTCCAACCAGCCTGTGACGGTTCGCGCTGTCGATCCGGAGGGCAATGAGGTGAAATGCACGGGGTCGTGCGGATCGACGTCCACGGCGCTTAGCAACTTGAATCCGCTGAACTGGGTTGGAATGGGCAACAAGAGCGGTTCGGATGCGCTCGGGCCGGAGCCGGACCGCGAATGGCTGACCGATCCGCCGAAGGGATTTCGCGCTCCGGTCGAACCAGTGAAGGGGTCCGCGTCGAACTGATGGTCGGTTGAGATCGGCCGCCGATTACCGTGGTTCCGGACGCGAAAAATGCCCCCACGACTGAATTGACACTTGGCGATCCAAGGAAAGGACGCTATCTTCAGTGGGAAGGGATTCGTCGGCGGCGAGTAGTTGAACATCTTGACGATCGGCCCGTTGCCAACGCGAATATTACCTAATGAAGGGCCGCCCGGGGGCCGAGATACGAAAGTCGCTGAACACGTAGCCGCTAACGATCAGTCAGGCGAGGCGACCTGCACAGGGCCCTTCGAGAAGCGTTATCCTGGCGCTGCCAGGGGGCGGCGCTCGTAAAGGGAATTCGCACGGGATAGGGATCAAGGTGATCATTCGTATCCCCTGCTTCGGGTGCGATGGAATCAGCCCGTTCGAGTGACGCGAGGGTGCGAATTACGCCTGTTTGCGTCAAAATCGAAAAAGCTTGCGCCCGAAATGATCGCGAAGCTGCGGGCTCAACCGAATGGATGTTGGGAAATAGCATGAGACCAGGTCAGAATAAGAGGATGCGCGGCCGGCCGACAAACAATCGGCGGGGCCCTAATCCTCTGACGCGATCCTATGAATTGAATGGGCCGGACGTCAAAATACGCGGAAACGCCCATCACGTCGCGGAAAAATACCTCCAGCTCGCGAGAGACGCTCATACGGGGGGAGATCCCGTCGCGGCGGAGAATTATTTGCAGCATGCCGAACATTATTTCCGACTGATTGCAGCCGCGCAGGCGGCCCAGGCGCTCGCACAAAGCGGCCAACCGCGCCCGCCCGGCGAAGGTGATGGCGAAGACATGGAAGACGACGGCGATTTCGGTACGCTGTCGGATCGCTTCGCCTCGCCTGCGGAGCGGCAATCCGCCTTTCAACAGCCGCAGCAAGGGTTTCAACCGCAACCAAATGCGGCCCCGAACGCTCCTCAACCTTACGCCGAACGACCTCCCTATGAGGGAGAGCGTCAAGGCCAGAACGAACGGACAGGGTTTGCAAATCGGCAGGACCGGCAGGGTAACCGGTTTCCCGACCGCGGTCCAAGACAAGACCGGCCTTTCGCCGACCGGAATGAAGGCTATCGCGACAACCGGCACGGACGCGACGGCCGCCCGCGGGATTTCAGGCCTTACCGCGAAAACCAGCCTCAACCGTCCAGAGATGCCGGCGCAGAGGGCGCGGCGCAACCGGGGCTTCCCTCGTTTATCACCGCGAGCCCGAGGTCCAACGCAATGGAGCCGACCGCGCCTGCATCCCTGCCCGATGCAATCGCCCCGCCCACGCCAATCGGTGCGCCGGAACCGCAGCCTGCGGAGTTCGAATCGCCGTCGGGAGAGGGCTCCTTTCCGCCTCGCGGCCGCCGCCGGCGGTTGCGGTCGCCCTACGGGTTCGGAGGCGGGCAGTCGTCGGAATCGGCAGGGCAGCAGGACGCCGCCCCGGAAATCACAGACGATTTGCCCGTGACGGAGTAGGCGAAGCTGCAAAGGGCGGCTGAGCACTGAGGAAGGCGAATTTTGCCCTCACATGGTCCGCATCGAATGGTTTCATCATGAAATCGCTCGCTCCGGCATGCATCGCGCGGGCAATCTGAGCGACATCATTTTCGTTCAGGCAAATGACCGCCTTGGGGCCGTCTCCGCTGTGCATTCGCCGCAGTTTCCGGAGGAACTCACAACCGTCGAGCGTTGGCATCCCGCCGTCGACGAAAATGGCGTCCGGCATTGAAAGAGCGCAAACCGCGAGCGCCTGGCGAACATCGGAGGCTTCGGTCACCTCGAGGTCCATGCCTTCAAGAACACGGCGGACAATCTTTCTGATCACAGTGGAGTTGTCCACCACCAGGACGTGCCGCATCCTAGAACCTACGTTCCTGGAACAACGATTGACGGTTCGAACGATTAGCCACGGATGCTTCAAATGGCGTTAATGGCCGTGCCGTCCAGACTGGGCGCCAACGCCCAGGGACCGCGCGTCACTCCGCGACAACAGGGACCGGCGCTGGAGAAGCGGTTAGCGTCACGGCGTCCTGCATAGCCGAAACATTGAGCGTGGCTTGACACTCCTGAGCCAGCAGCGTCGTGAAATAGAGTTGAATCGAATGGGCGTCGATCGCCTCGGCGGGAAAGGCGCTAGTGAGGATGTCAGCTGCGCTGTGCGATAACTTCGCGTTCACGCCCTTGGCCTCGACCCGCATCGCCATTGGGCCTTCGCCGTCTGGAAGGTCTACGGTGATGACTCCGCCGCGCGGAATTGAGCCTGCCGCGATGAGGCAGAGATTGAGCAAAAGCTTGACGGAATTCCGCGACGCGAGCCGTCGGGTCCCGGGCCATTGCAGAGACGTGCGGTCGCTGGCGAAAACGTCCCGCGCGACTTTTTCAGCGTCGCCCGTATCAATCGAGGCGCCAAACGAACCCGCAGCCCCGAAGGCGAGGCGGCAGAATTGGAGGCGCGCTGATGCGGAAATCGCGCTCTTCTTGATGAGCTCCATCGCCACGGCTCGCATCTCCTCGTCCTGCTCGCCCTCGAGCACCTCAAGCCCATTGACGATCGCCCCGACCGGGCTGATTACGTCGTGGCATACACGCGAGCACAACAGTGCGGCGAGGTCGAGCGGGGTGAGCGAGGCCATTGTCAAGCGAGGAATCCTGGGTTTCGATGTCGGCCTCATGGCGAGAGAAGGGCCATGCCGCCATGCTGAAGTCGTCCGATTCCCTATCTATCCGATTCGTCGCCCCGTCGCGACGCGGCCGCGCAAGTCCGCGGGAACGAATTCGCTTCCGCGGGGGTCATTGCGAGCGGGGGAGCGTATGACGGCTGGTCAAACACGATCGGCGGTCGCCCCGGCGGCGCCCCGCTCGAGGCTGCCGACATCGACGATTCGGGCCACGGAGGCGTCTTGAAGCCGGTTCCTCAGCACTCGAAACCGTTTGCGCTCGATCAGAGCACGCGCGACGACCTTGCCCTGTTTCTCGCCGAGGCCGTGCTCGCCGCCGGTCCGGCTGTGATGGAGGAATACGAGCGCGGTTGCGAGGTTCGGTCGAAGGAGGACGGCAGCCCGGTGACGACCGCCGACCATCGCGCCGAGGCGATCATTTGCGACCACCTTGCGCGCCTGGCTCCCTCGTCGCCGATCTGCGCGGAGGAATCGTTTGCCGCAGGCGCGCCGATCAACGCCGTGGGGCGTTTCCTGCTTGTCGATCCGCTGGATGGGACGCGGGAGTTCCTTGCGCGCAATGGCCAGTTCACGATCAATGCGGCGATGATTGAAGACGGTGCGCCAATTGCCGGGGCTGTGTATGCGCCGGCGATCGGCAGGATGTGGATAGGAGGCGACGCGGCCTTCGTCTGCGACGCGCGGCCGGGCGCTCAGTTGCCGGACAAAGCCGAACGGCAGCGAATCCGGACCCGCCCCGCGCCCGAGACCCTGGTCGCATTTGTGAGCCGGTCGCATGCCGACCCGCAGTCCGAAGCCTTCCTGAAGCGGCTGTCGGTCGGAGAGAGGCGCGAGGCAGGGTCGTCGCTCAAATTCTGCCTCATCGCCGAGGGCCTAGGCGACGTCTATCCTCGCTTTGCCCCGACAATGGAATGGGATACGGCCGCCGCCGACGCCGTCCTACGCGCCGCGGGCGGTGTCGTGCTCGATCCCGAAGGAAGGCCGCTCCGCTATGGCAAGGTCGACCGCGGCCTCCGCAATGGTTCCTTCATCGCCTGGGGCGACGCGACGGCCGCCGAAAAATTCGGCGTTTGTTAACGCGGCGTCAACGCAGCCTCCCTAATAATTGGCATTCCGTAGGTCGGCGGGCTGGATTGGGGCGGCGCGAGCCGGGCTGTGGCCCGGCTCCAATGGCGCGGCGAGGAGGCCCATGCACACAGAACTGACGCGGCGGGGATTCGTCGGCCTTACGATCGCGGGCGCAGCGTTCTGGGCGCGTCCAACCCGGGCGAACGCTCCCGCGAACGAAGCTCCCCAAACCTTCACCGGCGACGAAATCCTTGACGATGGCCATCGCTTCTTTGGCGATCTTTCGCGCGGGCTCGCGGAGGTGGTTCAAGAGGCGGGACGGCGATGGGGTCTGCCAAACGCCTATATCCTCGGCCAGGAGGCGTCGGCCGCTTTCGTCGGCGGACTGCGCTACGGCGAGGGCAAGATGTACACCCGCAACGCCGGACAGCAGTCGATCTATTGGCAGGGACCATCCGTCGGCTTCGACGCCGGCGCCGATGGCGATCGGACGATGATGCTGGTTTACAATCTGCCGAGGGTCGATTCCGTCTTCCGTCGCTTCGGCGGCGTCGACGGATCGGCTTATTTCATCGGCGGCTTCGGCTTCACCGCGCTGAACTCCGACGACATGGTCGTGGTGCCGATCCGCACCGGCCTCGGCGCGCGGCTCGGGGTCAATGTGAGCTATCTGAAGTTCACCCAGCGGGCGACCTGGAACCCATTCTGAAACCGGTCTCGACGCGCGGGGCGGAGACGTCGCAGCGCGTGCGGACCTCCGCTGCGCGTTGACTGAATGTTAACCCTCGCTCCTCGAAATTAGAGCCCATCGGATCAACCGATTCTCAATCCTGGGCGCCGCCGTGAACGACCTCATCCGCTTCCAGCCCGCGAGACGGTCCAGTCGTCCGAATCCCGATCACCACGGCGCGCAGATCCTGTTCTTCACCGGCGTCCGCTACCAGCGAATGAACGAGGACACGCGCTCGCCGCCGCCCAATGCGTCCCGCGCCCTCCTACGCGAGGCCGAAGATGGCGGTCGAAGCGGCGGAGGCGGTCGCACCCATCGCCGCTAGGGGCGTCTTGCCGCAGATCCGCTTGGGTTTTCTTGGTTCGCGCTCGTTTCAGGCCAAAGGCGCCGCCCAACCGGGTTGGATAGTCTTGGATTTCCTTGGATTCTCTCGTCCGAATCGAGGCTGTTCAACGGGTTGCGCGGGCGTTCGAGCGCGATACCTTTACCCGCCGATTTGCCGGCGGGCAAAGGCGCGCACACGAGCGGCGGCGCGCAATCTTGGTTTGGCTAGGGGCAGGTCAGTCATCGCGCCAGCTTAACCGAGTTTCTGATTCTCAGCAATGGTTCGTCGCCCCTGACCATCTTCGGCCTGTATGCCGCTTGCCGCCGCCCGGCGATTCGGCTATGAGCCGCAGCGGGACACCTCTCCCCAACGAGAGGCGCCCATCTGAAAGGATGGCTCGATATGACGACAACGGCGCCCGCCGTTCGCCCTGCGAACGCGCATTTTTCTTCTGGCCCCTGCGCAAAGCGCCCCGGCTGGACCCCGGCAGTTCTTCGCGACGCGGCGCTCGGGCGCTCGCATCGCGCCAAGCAGCCCAAAGCCAAGCTCAAGCTCGCGATCGACCTGACGCGCGAAGTGCTCGGCGTACCGGCCAACTACCGAATCGGCATCACCCCGGCATCCGACACCGGCGCCTTTGAAATGGCCATGTGGTCGGCGCTCGGCGCGCGCGGCGTCGATGTCCTGGCCTGGGAGAGCTTTGGCGAAGGATGGGTCGCCGATATCGTCAAGGAGCTGAAACTCAAGGACGCGCGAACCTTGAAGGCGCCCTATGGCGAGCTCCCCGACCTCTCGCAAGTTAATTTCGACAATGACGTCGTCTTCACCTGGAACGGGACGACCTCGGGCGTGCGCGTTCCCAACGCCGACTGGATTCCAGCCGACCGCAAGGGCCTGACGCTGTGCGACGCGACCTCCGCCGCTTTCGCGCAAGATCTCGACTGGCCCAAGCTCGATGTCACGACCTTCTCCTGGCAGAAGGCGCTCGGGGGAGAAGCCGGGCACGGCGTCATCATCCTGAGCCCGCGCGCTGCCGAGCGGCTCGAGACTCATAAGCCGCCTTGGCCCATGCCGAAGATTTTCCGTCTCACCAAGGGCGGCAAGCTGATCGAGGGCATTTTCGAGGGCGAGACCATCAACACGCCGTCGATGCTGTGCGTCGAGGACTATATCGACGCGCTGCAATGGGCGAAGTCGTTCGCCGGGCTCGAGGCGCTCATCGGGCGGGCCGACGCCAACGCGAAGGCGATCGCCGATTGGGTCGAGCGCACCCCGTGGGTCGATTTTCTCGCCCGCGTCCCGGAGACGCGCTCGAACACCAGCGTCTGCCTCAAGGTGGTCGATCCGACGATCGCCGCGCTTTCGGCCGATGGCCAAGCCGCGTTCACGAAGGCGTTGGCGGCCTTTCTCGAGAAGGAGAAGGTGGCCTTCGACATCGGCGCGTATCGCGACGCGCCTGCCGGCCTGCGGATCTGGTGCGGCGCAACCGTCGAGACCGGCGACGTCAAGGCGCTGACCCAATGGCTCGACTACGCCTTCGTTGTGGAGAAGGCCAAGCTCGCCAAGGCCGCTTGAGCCGGGTCTTGTCACCCCCGCGAAAGCGGGGGTCCAAGGCCACCGCCTGCGGCCTTGGACTGGTTGCCCGCTTTCGCGGGCATGACACAGACAAGCGCCTTTCCTGTTCATTTCCGGCCGTCACGGGCCGCTATTCCGGACAATCCCCATGACTTCCCGCGTTCTCATTTCCGACAAGCTTTCACCCGCCGCCGTCGCCATCTTCAAGGAGCGCGGAGTTGACGTCGACGTCAAACCGGGGCTCGACAAGGACGAGCTGGCGAAGATCATCGGCGACTATGACGGTCTGGCGATCCGCTCCAACACCAAGGTCACCGCCAAGCTGCTCGAGCGGGCGACGAAATTGAAGGTCGTTGGTCGCGCTGGCATCGGCGTCGACAATGTCGACATCCCCGCCGCGACCGCCCGGGGCGTGATCGTGATGAACACGCCGTTCGGCAATTCGATCACCACCGCAGAGCACGCGATCGCGCTGATGTTCGCGCTCGCGCGGCAGATTCCGACCGCCGACGTCTCGACCCAGGCGGGCAAATGGGAAAAGAACCGCTTCATGGGCGTCGAGCTCACCGGCAAGACGCTCGGCGTCATCGGTTGCGGCAACATCGGCTCGATCGTCGCCTCCCGCGCGCTCGGACTGAAGATGCGGGTCATCGCCTTCGATCCGTTCCTAAGCGCCGAGCGCGCCGTCGAGATCGGCGTCGAGAAGGTCGAGCTGAGCGATCTCCTTGCTCGCGCCGACTTCATCTCCCTGCATACGCCGTTGACGGCCCAGACCCGCAACATCCTGTCGGCGGAAAATCTGGCGAAGACCAGGAAGGGCGTGCGCATCATCAATTGCGCTCGCGGCGGCCTCGTCGACGAGGCCGCCCTGCGCGCGGCCCTGGACAGCGGTCATGTCGCCGGCGCCGGGTTCGACGTCTTCGTCGAGGAGCCGGCGATGGCAAACCCCTTGTTCGGCCATCCGAACTTCATCGCCACTCCGCACCTCGGCGCCTCGACCAACGAGGCCCAGGAGAACGTCGCCCTCCAGGTGGCCGAGCAGATGTCGGACTACCTGACCCGCGGTGCGATTTCGAACGCGCTCAACTTTCCCTCGATAACCGCGGAGGAAGCGCCGAAGCTCAGACCCTTCATCGCGCTCGCGGAGGGTCTCGGCTCGTTCGCCGGTCAGCTCACCCAGGCGCCGATCGAGAAGGTCACGCTCACCTACGAGGGCGCGGTCGCGGAACTCAAGGTCAAGGCTTTGACGTCGGCGGCCATCGCCGGCCTTCTCCGCCCGTCGCTGGTCGACGTCAATGTTGTGTCGGCGCCGACGGTCGCCGCCAATCGCGGCATCGTCATCGAGGAAATGACCCGAGCCTCGGAAGGCGACTACGAAAGCTTCATCACCCTGACGGTCACGACGGGCGAGCAGTCCCGCGCGATCGGCGGAACCGTCTTTCACGACGGCAAGCCGCGCATTCTTTCGATCAAGGGAATCAAGGTGGACGCGGAGTTCACTCCGTCGATGATCTATGTCACGAATGAGGACAAGCCGGGCTTCATCGGCCGTTTCGCCGGCTGCCTCGGCGACGCGGGGGTCAATATTGCAACCTTCGCGCTCGGGCGGGACGAACCGGGCGGCTCGGCGATCGCGCTCGTCTCGATCGACGGCGCCGCCCCGCCCGAGGTGATAGCGAAAGTGAGCAAAATCAATGGCGTGCGTCAGGCGGTCGCTTTGCACTTCTGATCCCGGCGCCCCGATAGACTGCGAGCGCGTTGTCGGCGCAGCGCGGCGCCTCGCGGGCGTTCGAGGGGACTGCTCATGAGCGACGACAGCGAAAAATCCGCGAGGTCGATCGAGCCGGACATGCGCTCGAAAGTCGATCCCCGACTGCTCGAGATTCTGGTTTGCCCGGTGACGCGCGCGGAGCTGGCTTACGACCCTGTGCGGCAGGAACTCGTTTCCCGCGCCGCCCGGCTCGCCTACCCGATCCGCGACGGCGTGCCGATCATGCTGCCTGAGGAGGCCCGCAAGCTCGACGATTAGGACGCTTTGCGTCCGCCCGGGAAACCTATGTGGGTGGGTTGACCGCGTTATGCGACGTTCGGCGAGAGCAACGGACCCTCAAGCCCATTTGCTGTCATGCCCGCGAAAGCGGGTATCCAGACTAAAGGCTCTGACGTGACTCTAGATTCCCGCTTGCGCGGGAATGACAGGCGCGTGCGATTCCAACCGAAGACGTGTCGCTCGAGCGCCGCCGTGAAGCCGTGGCCTTTCCCGCTTCAAGCCTCTGGAACGACCGGCCGCGGCCTTCCGTCGGCGCCGATGGCGACGAAGGTGAAGGTCGCGTCGGTCACTTTCTCCCGGTGGTGAGTTCTGAACCGCTGCGCCCACGCCTCGATGTGGATCTTGAGCGAGGTGCGGCCGACCTTGTCGATCGCGGTGTAGACGGAGAGCACGTCCCCCACTTTGACCGGGCGGATGAACGTCATCGCATCGATCGCAACCGTGACCACCCGGCCCTGCGCCTTCTCAACAGCGCGAATGCCGCCGGCCTGGTCCATCTGGCTGATGACCCAGCCGCCGAAAATGTCGCCGTTGGCGTTGGTGTCCTTCGGCATCGCGATCAGGCGCACGGTGAGTTCGCCGCGCGGCGCCTCGCCTGCGGAAGTTGTCATTGACCCGCCCCTTGGTTTGCCTTCATTCGATTCTGACGGCGCTGCGCGGCGCGATCAAGCGCGATCTGAAAGCGGGCCTCTCACCTCGGGCAATCAAAGGGCAGGAAGGTCGTCGACATGCCTTCGTTGACGACGCGAATCGCGAGTACGTCGGCGAGCCTGCGCTCCTCGGCCAATCGGGGACAAATCTTCTCCGGGTTGACGCACCCGGAGTCGATGAAGGCTGCGTTGCGCGAGATAAATTCCGCGCTGAGCCCGCTTCGACCGAAACGGCGCAAGGCTTCGTTCCAGTCGCGCCCGTAGCGGAAGCATTTTTCCTGCGGCCAATCGCGCTTGACCTGGGCGCTCGCCGCCCTCGCCGGGAGGCCCGCCGTGAGCGCGGAAAGGAGCAGCGCGGCCACAACGGGGCGAAACCAACTCAACGGCCGCTCGCTCAACTGCGCCTTGCCGCGACGACCCGATCGTGGCCGGCAAGGTCCTTGTCGATCCTCACCTCGCTCAGTCCACATTGTTGCGCGATTGCGACGACGTGCGCGGCCTGACCGGCGCCGATTTCCACCATGAGCCAGCCGCCGGCGGAAAGAAGCGAAGGCGAATGCGGGATAAGCGTTCGATAGGCCCCAAGGCCGTCGAAGCCGCCGTCGAGCGCAAGCCGCGGATCGAAGTCATGGACCTCGCGCGGCAGCCCTCGGAGATCGGCAGTCGCGATATAGGGCGGGTTGGAGACGATCAGGTCGAACGGCCCCTTAAGACCGCTCGTCCAGTCGCCAAGCCCTATTTCGGCGCGCCCAGCGAGGCCGCAAGCCTCGATGTTGCTGCGCGCCACATCCGCGGCGCCGGGCGAGACGTCGACGCCGATCCCTCGCGCGCGAGGGAACTCGCTGAGCAGGGCGCACAGGAGCGCGCCCGAGCCTACGCCGAGGTCGAGGAGGCGCAACGGCTCCTCGCGGCGATCGCGGAAGAGCCTCAAGACGGCCTCGACGATGGTCTCGGTCTCCGGCCGCGGATCCAGAACCTGCGGCGAGAGCATGAGCTCGATGCCCCAGAATTCGCGCCGGCCGACGATCCTCGACAGCGGCTCGCCCGCCATCCGCCGCGCGGCGAACTCCTCGACCCTCGCGGCCGCCGGCCCGAGCGGCTCCTGTGGAGCGATGATCAGTTCGATCGGCGCAACGCCGGACGCCGCGGAAAGGGTTATCCCAGCCTCTCGTCTCGGGTCGTCGATCCCGGAAGCTTCGAAGGCTTCGGCGAGGAAAGCGAGCGCGTCGGCGCGAGCGGTCGAAGCGGCAAGAGCGCAACCAGTCGTCAAGCGACCTGGCCGTGGCAGTGCTTGAACTTCTTGCCCGAGCCGCACGGACAGGGCTCGTTTCGCCCGACCCGTCCCCATGTCGTGGGGTTCTTCGGGTCGCGGTCAGCGACCGCGAGCCCGGACGTCGCCGCCTGAAATGCAGCGCTGACCGGCTCCGAGAGGGGAGCGAACGGGAGCTCGTTCTCGCCCGTCGTGGGGTCGAGATGCTGATACTGCATCGGCGGGGGCGGGGGCTCGGGTTGCTGGAACCGCACTTCGACCCGCGACATTTGCGCGATAACGGCTTCGTGCCACTGCGTGATCAACTCGCGGAACAGCTCGAAGGCTTCGGACTTGTATTCGTTCAGCGGATCACGCTGCGCCATCCCGCGCCATCCGATCACCTGACGCAGATGATCGAGCGTGACGAGGTGCTCGCGCCAGAGATGATCGAGCGACTGCAGAATCACCTGCTTTTCGACGTAGCGCATCGCCTCGGGCGTGTTGCGCTGAATACGCTGCTCGTAAGCCTCGGAGGCCGCCGCATGGAGCCGGGTCGCCACTTCCTCGTCGGCGATCCCCTCCTCCTTCGCCCATTCGTCCACGGGCAGGTCGAGGTTGAGCTTGCCCAGGACCTCGTTCTTCAGGCCTGCCGTGTCCCAGGCCTCGGGATAGGCGTCGTGCGGGATGTGTTTGGCCACGAGATCGTCGATCACGCCGGTCCGCATATCCTCGATCGTCGATTCGAGGGATTCGGACGCCATCATCCGGCGCCGGTCCTCGAAGATGACCTTGCGCTGGTCGTTCATCACATTGTCGAACTTGAGGATGTTCTTCCTAATGTCGAAGTTTCGCGCCTCGACCTTCTGTTGCGCCTTCTCGAGCGCCTTGTTGATCCACGGATGGACGATCGCCTCGTCCTCCTTGAGCCCGAGCCGCTTGAGCATCGCATCCATGCGCTCGGCGCCGAAAATGCGCATGAGATCGTCCTGCAGAGACAGGAAGAACTTCGACCGGCCGGGGTCGCCCTGCCGGCCTGACCGTCCGCGCAGCTGGTTGTCGATGCGACGGCTTTCGTGCCGCTCGGTGCCGATGATGTAGAGCCCGCCGGCGTCGATCGCCTTCTGTTTGAAATCCGCGACCTCGGAGCGGATCGCGGCCTCCTGGGCCTCTTGCGCCTCCGGCGGCGCGGCCGGATCGATCTCCTGCTTCACTCGCATCTCGACGTTGCCGCCGAGCTGGATGTCGGTGCCGCGACCGGCCATGTTGGTCGCAATCGTAATGGCCCCTGGAACGCCGGCCTCGGCGACGATGAACGCCTCCTGCTCATGGTGGCGGGCGTTGAGAATCGCAAAGTTCTTCGACGGTTTGCCCGCGCGAGCCGCGGCATAAAGCGCCTTGAGCGCGTCCGGTTTGGCGAAATCGATTTTCTTGTATCCTTGCCGCTCCATCTCTTCGCCGAGCAGCTCCGATTTTTCGATCGACGTCGTGCCGACCAGCATCGGCTGCATCTTGGCGTTTGCGTCCTCGATCTCGCGCACGACAGCGCGCATCTTTTCGCTGCCGGTCCGATAGACCTCGTCATCCTCGTCCAGACGCGCGATCGGACGGTGGGTCGGAATCTCGACGACGATGAGTTTGTAGATCTCCGCGAATTCATCGGCTTCGGTCGCCGCGGTGCCGGTCATTCCGGCAAGCTTTTTGTAGAGTCGGAAATAGTTCTGGAAGGTGATCGAGGCCAAGGTCACGTTTTCGGGCTGGACGGTCACGCCCTCTTTCGCTTCGAGCGCCTGATGCAGCCCTTCGGAGTAGCGTCGGCCGGGCATCATCCGCCCGGTGAACTCGTCGACGATCACGACTTCGTCGTTGCGGACGATGTAGTCCTTATCGCGCTGGAAGAGTTTGTGGGCGCGGAGCGCCTGATTGATGTGGTGGACCAGCGTTGCGTTCGCCGCCTCGTAGAGCGAGCCTTCCTTCATCACGCCGGCCGAACGCAGCAGCGTCTCGGCGTGCTCGTTTCCGACCTCGGTCAGATTGACGGTGCGCTGCTTCTCGTCGAGCTCATATTCCTCGCGGGCGAGCTGCGGGATGATGGCGTCGACGGCGACGTAGAGATTGGAGCGGTCTTCCGACGGGCCGGAGATGATAAGCGGCGTGCGGGCTTCGTCGACCAGGATCGAATCGACTTCGTCGACAATCGCGAACGAATGGCCGCGCTGCACCATCTGCGCCATGTCGTACTTCATGTTGTCGCGCAGATAGTCGAAGCCAAATTCGTTATTCGTGCCGTAGGTGACGTCCGCGGCGTAGGCCTGCCGGCGCTGATCGTCGTCGAGGCCGTGGACGATGACGCCGACGGTCATGCCGAGAAACTTGTAGATCTGGCCCATCCACTCGGAGTCGCGGCGGGCCAGATAGTCGTTGACGGTGACGACGTGCACGCCTTCGCCGGCGAGCGCGTTCAGATAAACCGCGGTCGTGGCGACGAGCGTCTTGCCTTCGCCGGTGCGCATTTCGGCGATCGCGCCTTCATGCAGAACGAGGCCGCCGATCATCTGAACGTCGAAGTGACGTTGCTTGAGGGTACGCTTCGCCGCCTCACGCACGGCGGCGAAAGCGGGCGCCATGAGGTCGTCCAGCGTCTTGCCGGCGGCAAACTCGGCGCGAAACTCAGCGGTCTTCGCCAACAGCTGATCGTCGCTCAGCGCCTCGAACTCGGGCTCGAGCGCATTAATCGCCGCCACCTTCGGCCGGTAGCCCTTCAGCCGACGGTCGTTCGAGGAACCGAAGACCCTCTTCATCACCGAGTCGAATTTCAGTGCCGAGCCGAGCATTTTCGACCTTTCCGATTTCGTCCCGCGCGAAGGCGTTGGCGCCGCCATTCGGCCCGTCGATAGCAGGCGTTGGCGCCCGAGACGAAGCTGACAACAATAAAAAGCGCGAAAAAGGCCGGAACCGCCCATTTTCGCGCCGCTGAACAGGGTTGCCCGTGAGATAGGAGGCGCGCTTTGCCTTGTCAATGATGGGCGCGCGGGGCGCCAGCGGGCAGCGCTTAGCGCTGGCAGACCGCGCAGTAGAACGTCGAGCGCCCCGAGTGCACCGTTCTCGCGACCACCCCGCGACAGCGGTCGCGCACGCAGCGTTTCCCCTCCCGGTCGTAGACCTTGAACACGTGCTGGAAATACCCCAATTCGCCATTGGCCTGGCGGTGGTCGCGAAGGGTCGAGCCCCCCGCCTCGATGGCTTCCTCGAGCACGTTGCGGATCGCCTCGACGATTGCGGCCGCCGCGCGGGTTGGCGCGCCGCGCGCGTCTGCGAGGATTCGCGCCGGCCTCGTCGGGGCAAGGCGGGCGCGAAAGAGGGCCTCGCACACATAAATGTTGCCCAGGCCGGCGATGCGCTTTTGATCGAGCAGAGCCGCCTTGAGCGGCGTGCGGGCGCCGGCGAACAGCTTTGCCGCGCAATTCGCGTCGAACTCAGGCGAGAGCGGTTCGGCGCCGAGCCCGCTCAGTCTCGGATGTTCGGCAAGCTCCCCGCTCGCTGCCAGATCCATGAAGCCGAACCGTCGCGGGTCGTTATAGATGACGGTGTAGCCGTTATCGAGGACGAAGACGACGTGATCGTGCTTCGGGTCTTTGGAGCGCTCGCGAAGAAAATTACCCGGCGTCGGAACCTCGCCATTTTCGATCCGGAATGAGCCCGACATGCCCAGGTGCGCGATTAGCGTCTCACCGCTGTCCAGCGCAAACAGGAGATATTTGGCGCGCCGGTCGACGTCGAGGATCCGCCGCCCGCTGAGCCGCCTCGCGAACGCGGCGGGAAAGGGAAAACGGATGTCGGCCCGCCGCAATTCCACCTTCTTGATGCAGGCGCCGGCCATCGTGGGCATGAGTCCGCGCCGAACCGTCTCGACCTCGGGCAGTTCAGGCATGAGCGCGGTCCCGGATCACGGCGAGAAAGGCTGAACCGTATCTTTGCAGCTTGACCGCGCCTACGCCATGGATGCCGGCCAGCTGATCGAGCCCGCGCGGGCGCTCCTTGGCCATCTCGATCAGCGTCCGATCTGGAAAAATCACATAGGCCGGCTGCTTTTGCGACGCAGCGATCGCGTTCCGCAGCGCCTTGAGCGCCGCGAGCAACTCGACGTTGGCCTCGTTCGGCGCGGCTGCGACGCGCGAAGCTTTCCCGTTGACCACATCCTCGCGCAGGGCGAACTGAGCTTCGCCGCGCAGCACGCGCCAGCCCTCTTCGGTCAGGGTCAGCCTGTCGCGGTCGTCCCGGTCGCGCTCGATGAGGCCCCCCGATTGGATCTGTCTGAGCACGCCACGCCAGTCGGCCGGCGTCCGGTCCTTGCCGGCGCCGAAAGTCTTGAGCTCATGGTGCCCGTGCCGCGCGATGGCCTCGGTGGCTTTGCCGGAAAGAATATTCGCCAGATGGCCGAAAAAGAACCGGCCCGAAGTCCGCAGGATCGCCGAGAGCGCTTTCTGCGCCTCGATCCGTCCGTCGAAAAGCCTGAACGCGCCCTCGCAGACATCGCAGTGGCCGCAAGGGCCAGACTCCTCGCCAAACATGCTCAGAAGCGTCTGGCGCCGGCAGCGCGCGGTTTCACAGAGCGCCACGAGGTCGTCGAGCTTGGCCTTTTCGACCCGCTTGCGTTCCTCGGGCGCGCCGCTGTCGAAAATCTGGCGGCGCCTGAGCTCGATGTCGCCCGCGCCGTAAAGGGTAAACGTGTCCGCGGGCAAGCCGTCGCGGCCGGCGCGGCCGATTTCCTGATAGTAGGCTTCGATCGACGAGGGCATGTCGGCATGGAAGACGAACCTGACGTCCGGCTTGTCAATCCCCATGCCGAACGCGATGGTCGCGCAAATAACGCAATCGTCCTCGCGCAGGAAGGCGTCCTGGTTCGTGGAGCGCACGGAATGATCAAGTCCGGCGTGATAGGGCAGCGCGCGCCGGCCGGCGCCGGCGAGTTCAGCCGCAAGCTCCTCCGTCCGGCGCCGGGAGGCGCAGTAGACGATGCCGGTTTCTCCGGGATGCGCGGCGACCTTGTCGACGATCTGGCGGGTGGCGTCGGATTTCGGCCGCATCGAGAGAAAGAGGTTCGGACGGTCGAACGAGCGGACGAAAATCTTGGGCG
Organism: uncultured Alphaproteobacteria bacterium; assembly: GCA_963794655.1. Taxonomy (GTDB): domain Bacteria; phylum Pseudomonadota; class Alphaproteobacteria; order Rhizobiales; family Beijerinckiaceae; genus Roseiarcus. The sequence goes on along the minus strand of CAWCEV010000008.1, from coordinate 1,712,275 downwards.
GGCGGACAAAAAGCCGGTCCACGATTTCGGCTCGGGTTGGGCCATCCGCCGTCGCGGTCACGCCGATCGTCTGGACCCCCTGGAGAGCTTCGGCAATCTCGCGCAGGCGCAAATACTCCGGCCGGAAGTCGTGCCCCCATTGCGAGACGCAATGCGCCTCGTCGATGGCCAGAAGATCGATCGAGGCCTTGCTCAGCGCAGCGACGACATCGTCGCGCAGCAGCCGCTCGGGCGCGATATAGAGCAGCTTGAGCGAGCGGTCGTCGAGGCCGCGGGACACCCGGCGGCGTTCGTCGGCGTCGGAGGAGGAATTGAGGCTTGCCGCCTCGACCCCGAACTCGCGCAATTGTGCGACCTGGTTGCGCATGAGCGCAATCAGCGGCGAAACAACCAGCGTCAGGCCGCCGCGGAGTATCGCAGGAAGCTGGAAGCATAGCGACTTGCCGCTGCCGGTCGGCATGACCGCCAGTACGTCCTCGCCCGCAAGCGTGGCCCTAAGAATCTCCTCCTGGCCCGGACGGAACTCGGAAAAGCCAAAGACGGTCGAGAGAGCCGACCGCGCCTTCGCCATGAGCGACGCATCGGGCGTCATGCGCCCGCCCGATCCGGGTCGAAGACCGGGGTCCACTGTACGGCCTCGACGCTTTCCGCTCCGGTCGCGAGCATTACCAGACGGTCGAATCCGAGCGCCGCGCCGCTCGCGTCGCGCATCTCGGCGAGCGCGAGGAGGAAATCCTCGTCTATCGGGGCGGATGTTCCGTAAATGCGCTGTTGTTCGTCCATGTCCGCGAGAAAGCGCCGCCGCTGCTCTGCCGGATCGGTGAGCTCATGAAACGCGTTCGCGAGCTCAACCCCGCAACAGTAGAATTCGAACCGCTCGGCGACCCGCGGGTCGTCGGGGCTGACCCGCGCGAGCGCCGCCTCGCTCGCCGGGTAGGCATGAAGGACGGTCGGCCGCCCGATTCCCAGATTGGGCTCGACGAGTTTGCTCAGGAGACGGCTGAAGACATCCGACCAACCATCGTCCGGCGCGACGCGCAGGCCGCGATCCCTTGCCTGCGAGGCGAGGGTCTGGGCGTCGGGAGAGCCGCCGATCGGCAGGCTGTCGTAAATGTCCACCCCGGCGTGGCGCAAAAAGGCATCCCTCACGGTCAGCCGCTCCGGCGGCTCGAAAGGACTGGCTTCCCGACCCCGAAACACGAAGGTCTTCGCTCCCGTGACATAGGCGGCGAGCGCGGTCAGCGCGCTGCAATCCTCGACCAGGCGCTCGAGCGGGGCGTCGGCGCGATACCACTCCAGCATCGAGAATTCGGGCGCGTGCAAGGCCGTTCGCTCGCGGTTGCGGAAAACGCCGGTCAGCGCGTAAATCCGCTTCTCCCCGGCGGCCAGGAGCTTCTTCATCGCGAATTCGGGCGAAGTATGCAGATAGGCGTCGCACGCCGAGCCGTCGGGCAGAATGAGCGCGGTCTTAAACCCGTGCAAGTGAGTCTCGTTTCCGGGCGAGGCCTGGAGGGCTGCTGGCTGCACTTCGACGAAATCCTTGGCCTCGAACCAGCGGCGCACGAAGGCGGTGACCTGCGCCCGGAGAGCGAGGCCGGCGCGTCGGCCGGCGTACTGGTCCCGACTCCAGAACGGTTGTGGCTTCGGCGTGATCAAGAACCGCCTCGGTTGGACGACACCGACATTTGGAGCAGAACCCGGCTGGCCTTTAGCGCCAAAATCAGTATGGTCCGCGCCAAATCGCCAACCCCACTCAGCGAGCCCGCTTGATCGCGGCGCAGCGTCCAGTCTTGAGGACCAAAACGTGAGAGTTATCGCAAGCTCGATCCGCAAGGGCAATATCATCGAGCGGGACGACGGCCAGTTGTGCGTCGTTCTCTCCGCCGAAAGCTTTCATCCGGGCAAAGGCACGCCGACGACTCAAATCGACATGCGCCGCCTCTCCGACGGCGTGAAGGTCACGGACCGGTTCAAGACCACCGAGCAGGTCGAGCGCGCGTTCGTCGAGGACAAGAATTTCGACTTTCTCTATTCCGACGGCGACGGCTATCACTTCATGAACGCAGACACCTATGACCAGATCCAGGTGCCCGCCGATGTGATCGGCGATCAAGCCCAATGGCTTCAGGAGGGCATGAAGGTCATCCTGTCGATCTTCAATGAGATCCCGGTCGCCATCCAATTGCCGCCCCGCGTCACACTCGAAGTGACGGAGACCGAACCGGCGATGAAGGGCCAGACCGCGTCGTCCTCCTATAAGCCGGCGCGGCTCTCCAACGGCGCCCGGGCGATGGTCCCGCCACATATCACGGTCGGGACGAGGATCGTCATCCAGACCGAAGACGGCAGCTACGTCGAACGCGCGAAGGACTGAGGCGGTTCGGGGCCGCCGCTGACCGGCCGCCCCCGGGTTCGCCGGGCGTCCTGCTGAGTTCGGCGCGACACGGCGCAGGGCCGGGGCAGCGATTGAGAGACCGTCCCCGTTACACGTCTCCGCCGGAGTCTTTTTTGGAGACAACGGCGAAAAACTCGTGTCATATGGCTCGGGGCTCGCACACCGGACGTCGAGACGGCAAGCGCTGAACGCAAGAACAGCGCCGTCGCGTCCGTCCATCGACAAGCAACAACCATGGCGGGGATCGTCCGAGAGTTCTTGAGGTTTGCCGAGCCGGCGCCGCGGCCCGGCGTCCAGCGGCCGTCGTTCAGGACTGCGCCGCGCCCCCATGAACTGACAGATCTGACGGCGCGGCTTCCGCCCGAACTCGCTTTTCTGGTCGGTGAAGGATTCTCGCCTGAACGGCTGCTCAACGCTATGGGCGCCGAACCGAGGGGTGCTCGCCCGCTCGACAAGCTCTTGAGCGAAGGCCACATCGGCGAAGAGGCTTACTATCGTGCTTTGGCCAGGCATCTCGGTTGCCAATATTACGATGGCGACCCGCCGCTCGCGGCCGCTTTCGATGCGGTGAGGGGACTGAGTTGCGGCGTCGCGCCGCTCGCGCGGCATGGCGAGGGTCCGCGCGCGGTCATTGCGCCCAAGGCGCAATTTGTCCGGCGGCTAATCGAAGCGGCCCATTCCAGCCATTATCGCTCCGGGTCCTTCGCCCTTGCCTCGCCGCAGCGTTTTGCCGGCCTCTTGCGCGCCCGCCGCAGCGAGGAATTGCTCGACGCCGCGCTCGGACGCCTGCCCGCGCGCCTTACCGCGCGGCACGGCATGACCTGGCGGCAGATCGCCGCCCTCGGCGCGCTCGCCGCGTTTGCGTCAGTGCTCGGCATTGAAGATTTGTCGGCTTTGGAGGCGTTGGCCTCGGCGGCGCTGTGGGTGATTTTCGCGGCCATGATCCTCCTGCGATCGATGGCGGCGATTGCGGGCAAAGGCGAGGTTCGCCCACCCGCGCTCGTCGACGCCGAGCTTCCCGATTACACCATTGTCGTGGCGCTTTATCGGGAGAAACGCGTCGCGAGCGACTTGATCCGTGCGCTCGATGCGCTCGATTATCCGAAGACCAAACTCGACATCAAGCTCGTCGTCGAGCAACGGGACGCCGAGACTTTGAGCCGGCTCGTCGAACTCGACCTGCCCGCCCGCTACGAGATCATCGTCGCCCCGCCAGGCGCCCCGCAGACCAAACCGCGGGCGCTCAACATCGCCCTTTCGACCGCTCGGGGGCAGCTCATCGTCGTCTACGACGCCGAGGACGCTCCCGCGCCGGATCAGTTGCGCCTCGCTGCCGCGCGTTTCGCCGTCGAGAAGGATCTCGACTGTCTGCAAGGCCGCCTCGTGATCCGCAACGGCGCGGAATCGTGGCTCTCGCGCCAGTTCGCGATCGAATATTCGACGCTGTTCGATTTCATCAACCCTGGGCTATGCGCGCTCGACCTGCCGATCGCGCTTGGCGGCAGTTCGAATCACTTTCGCACCCGGTCCCTCGTCGACGTTGGCGCTTGGGACGAATGGAACGTCACTGAGGACGCCGATCTCGGCATCAGGCTCGCGCGCTTCGGCTACAGGGTGCGCGCGCTCGATTCGGACACCTCCGAGGAAGCGCCGCACGAGCTCGGAAACTGGTTCCGGCAGCGCGTCCGCTGGCAGAAGGGCTGGATGCAGACCCTCATCGTCCACTCGCGCCGGCCCAATTTCTTCCGCCGCGATCTCGGTCCGACGCGCGCACTCGCCGCATCGATCCTGATCGGCGGCGCCATTGTCGGCTGTCTGTTCTGGCCAGTCTTTATGGCCGCGACATTGTGGAGGGCGCTGACCGTCGGCGACGACGGCGCGCTCGCGCCCGCCCGCGAGATGACCGACGTCTATGTCTATATTCTCGCGCTTGCGGGCGCCTTTTCGATCGCGCTCCCCGCCTCGATCGCCCAGCGTCTTCGCGGCTCGCGACTGAGCTTGGGCACCGCAGCTTTGATGCCGGTCTATTATGTTCTGGTCTGCGCCGCGACATGGGCGGCGATGGTTCACCTCGTGATGTGGCCCTATCATTGGGGGAAGACCGAGCATGGGATTCGCCGGCTCCGGCCGGTCCGGCCGATCGTCCGAACGCGATTGACGGGATAAAAGGGTCGGGCCGAGTTCACCCTAGCCATTTGGCCCCGCATGCTCGATTTCTCGTCGTGGGTGCGCCATAAGGCACGGGGGCGCCCCAGCACCGCGGTCGGTGGGGCGCGAGCGTAAAACGGGAACAGAATGCCGCCGCAATCGCTGCGCGAGGCCGCCGAGGCTTCGAAAGCATGGCCGTTCGAAGAAGCGCGAAAGCTGATCGCGCGGCTTGAGCGCGCGCCTCGCGACGAAGTGATCTTCGAGACCGGCTATGGCCCCTCGGGCCTGCCGCATATCGGCACCTTTGGCGAGGTCGCCCGCACCAGCATGGTCAGGCACGCCTTTCGCGTGCTGACCGGCGACAGCGTCAAGACGAGGCTGATCGCCTTTTCTGACGACATGGACGGCCTGCGTAAGGTTCCCGACAACATCCCCAACCGCGATCTGGTCGCCGCCCATCTCGGCAAGCCTCTGACCAAAATCCCCGACCCGTTCGGCGAATATGACAGTTTCGCCGCCCACAACAACGCGCGCTTACGCGCTTTTCTCGACCAGTTCGGCTTCGACTATGAATTCATGTCTTCGACCGAGGTTTATCAATCCGGACGGTTCGACCAGGCGCTCTTAAGTGTGCTTCAGCGCTTCGACGAGATCCAGGCGATCATGCTGCCGTCGCTGCGAGAGGAGCGGGCGGCGACCTATTCGCCGTTCCTGCCGATCCACCCGAAAACCGGGATCGTGATGCAGGCCCCGGTGATCGACCACGATCCGCGCGTCGGAACGATAAGCTGGCGCGATCCCGAGACTGGCGAAGAATTGGTGACCCCAGTGACCGGCGGCAGGTGCAAGCTGCAGTGGAAGCCCGATTGGGCGATGCGTTGGCACGCCCTCGGCGTCGACTACGAAATGGCGGGCAAGGACCTGATCGATTCGGTCAAACTATCGTCGCGGATCGCTCGGGTTCTCGGGAGCGAGCCGCCTGCCGGTTTCAATTACGAGCTCTTCCTCGACGAGAACGGGCAAAAGATCTCAAAATCGAAGGGGAATGGCCTCACAATCGAGGAATGGCTCGCCTACGCGAGCCCGGAGAGCCTCTCGCTCTTCATGTTCCAGAAGCCGACCGCGGCGAAGCGGCTCTATTTCGATGTCATCCCCCGCAATGTCGACGACTATCTCGGCTTTCTCGAAGCCTATCCGCGCCAGGAGTGGAGAGAGAGGCTCGGCAATCCGGTCTGGCATATCCATGCCGGAGCGCCGCCCCAGTCCGAAATCCTGACCCATGATCATCACGGGCAGTCGGTCTCGTTCGCCATGCTGCTCAATCTGGCCGCGGTGTCCAACACCGAAAACCCGGCGGTCCTTTGGGGGTTCCTTCGCCGCTATTATCCCTCGGCGTCGCCGGAAACCCATCCCCGTCTCGATAGCCTGGTTGGCTATGCGGTTGCTTATTTTCGCGATTTCGTCGCCCCGAAGAAGCGTTATCGCGAGGCCGACGCGGTTGAGCGCGCCGTTCTCGCTGAAATTTCGGCCAGGCTCGCGGAATTGCCCGCCAACGCGAGCGCCGACGATATCCAGCAGGCGCTCTATGATATCGCCCGCCCGGTCCCTCGCTATCAGGATCATTCCGCCAAGGGCGCGACCGCGGCGCGGCCGGGCGTCTCGAACGACTTCTTCAATATGGTCTACGCCGTGTTGCTCGGCGAAGAGCGCGGCCCGCGCCTCGGTTCGTTCATCGCGCTTTACGGGCTGGAGGAAACCCGCGCGCTGATCGGAAAGGCGCTCGCGGGCGATCTCGTCCGCGAACGCGATCACGCTGCCGTTAAGGCCATGCCGGCTTGAGGCGTTATCGCAACGATCTATATCGCTGATCTGTCAAACACTTAGCGCGTTGCTCTGTTGTGCTATAACGGCGACTCTTGCACATAAGCCGGTTCGAACGCGGTGTATGATTTTGCGTGATCGCGCTGCTCCAGCAGGCATCGGGGCAGATCCGCGAGCTGATTGGGAAGGCGCTCGCGGAACGATCTGGTCCCGACGAGACTAGGCGAGTGGTGATGGTCGCGTTGATGCGACCCCGGCGTTCATGCTTTCAGTATCGCGTTCGCTTTCGGCGCCCTCTCCGCATCTTATGGGCGTGGCTCATTTTGCATTGAGCGGAGATCGATGGGGGTTCCGTTGGCGAGATGATTGAAGACCTGCTCGGCTCGCCGCCGCCAGGAATGATGTTCGCGGACGAACTCGCTGGCGGCCTCTACCGCGCGCTGGTTGTCCGGATTGCTCCGGTCCTCGTCGAGGCGCTCGGCTAGGTCCGAACCGTCCGGCGACACCTGACAGAGCGCGTCGGTCGGCAGGATCGCCTCATATTCGCCGCTCCGGGGCAAGACGCCGAGCAGACGCGTCCCCGCGGCAAACCCCTCGAAATACCGCATCACCAGAGGACTGAACCCTCCCGTTCGCTTGGGGTTGTCGAGATCGGGAGGAGTGGCGACGAAATACTGCGCGCTGGATGTCAGTCGCCCAAGTTCCTCGGTCGTCAATCCGCCGTCTTTCGAATAGACGTACCTGAGACCGCGCGCCTCACAATACGCCAAGAGCGCCTGATGCAAGGGCTCGTGACGACGGCCCATCCAAAAGGCGAAGATCGACTTTGCTTCCTTGCGGGGGTGAAAAATGTCGGTATGGGCGCCAAACGGCAGCCAGACAAATTTCGCCAGCGGAAATCGACGTTCGAGCTCATCCTGCGCTTCGCGATAGGCGACGAAACACGGATTGAGGCGCTCGAGCGTCGCGGCAATCCCAATCTTCGTCAGAGAAGGCCTCCACGCGTCCAGAACGTAGCACGACCGTCGTGCGCGAAAGTTGAAATAAGAAGCAAGGTGAATCGGCGCTTCTGGGCGGGCGCTGCCCTGAATCCAAAAAAGCGAATCGCACCTCTTCGCTTTCGTCCACACCTCACCCCATTCCCTCCTCCGCTCCCATGCGAGCGGAGGAGGAGAGATGATTTGAACCCCAGGCTGACCGGCTAGCGCGGAAAAAAGCGGCGGCGCCAGCGTTGTCCAGGAGACTCTCGGGTTAAGCAATGAATTAGAAAGTAAGTTGAGTCTCATAGCATCCCCAGATATCGACGGCATGTTGCTCTTTACTTTACCTCCCAATGAGTGGGAATTTTGACGTTGTCCGTGCGATTTGGTATCTTGATTTTGGTCGACTTCGACGACGCGTGGCGCTAAGCGCCCAATTGCTTGTCGCCACCAACCAATAGATTGTGCAGAAACCTCTTGAGGGTCTCTTTTTGCATGTTGCGGAGCTTTCGGCCAAGCGGGCCATCAAGCCCAGTCCAGTGCAGGTTTCGACGAGGCTCACCCCGATGGATTCGACCGCGCCTCACCCAATTGAGCCGGCGGCCCAGTCGCGCCCGCAATGGCTCCGCGACCTGCTGGGTGGCTCTGCCATGTCAGCGCGAATTATGAATGTCGCCTGGAAGAAAATGCTTGAGGCGCCGGCCAATCTCGGCTCACAAGTTGTCGCGTGGCCTGCAGTCGCGTCCCGCATGGAAGCGTCTTACGAAAGAGCGAAGCGCGCGCACGAAGCGCATTTGCCGGCTTTGCGCGACTCTGATGCGCGGATTGTCAAAGATCTCGTGACTTCGGGTGTTTCAATTACATCGCTTGAGGCGATGGGGCTCGAAGGCGTCGACGCGATGCTCGCCGACGCCTACGCATTGGTCGCCCGACATTCTCCATGGACGCGGTCATTCCAGGCTGACGGCGCGGATATTGTCGCGCACGACAAGATCATCCGCTGGGGGTTAAACGAGCGGCTGCTGGATATTGCCGAGAATTATCTCCGCGTGCCCGTTGGGTACGATGGGATCAATGTCTTCTTCACGGAGGCGGACGGAATTGAGGGAGGGGCGAGGCGTTGGCATCGAGACGCCGAAGACAGGCGTATGGTGAAAATTGCCCTCTATCTCAACGATGTGGACGAAGATGGAGGTCCTTTGCAGGTGCTGCGGCGGCGATTGCCGGATCATGACCGCATGGTCGGGGGCAAGTTCCCTATACTGCGCCAAGGACAATTGGAAAAAGCTCTGGGCGATTTCGACCCCGATCGAGACGTGGTCACCTGTACTGGGAAGGCGGGAACGTTGGTCTTCGCAGATACTGCTGCCTTGTATCATCGCGGCAAACCCGCGAGCGCGCGGAATCGCGCCGCGATCTACTTCAACTATATGTCCCGGACGCCGCTGCGGCCATTTCGGTGCGAGCGAAGTACGATTTCACGGGCGCAGATCAGGCGCCTGGCTGCGTCCCTGCCACAGCGTCAGCGCGACTGCCTGCTTTGGCGCGACTCCCTCCCACTCGTCGCGCGGATCGTCCCACCCGCGCCGGTCTGGAAGTAGGATCACCGCAACCGGCAGACCTCCCGAACCTCGACCCGTGACAGCGATCAGCCACGACAAGAGGCGGATTGCCAAGGCGATGTTAAATATGTTCGGGGCGCCTAACGGATCGCCTGCTGGCGGCGTCGATCGCGCGACGGTCGATCAGGCGGATCGGTCGCCTCCATTCTGCGCACAATACCAATCCCATGTCTTTTCCAGTCCGGCGCGAAGGGAGTAGATCGGCTGGAACCCGATATCATGGAGCTTCGTTAGGTCATAGGCTCGATAGGCTTGACCGTTGGGTTTCGAGGCGTCCCATTCAATTCGCCCGCTCATTCCCGTCAGGTCGCAGAGCGTCTCGACGACATCGCGAATCCGATAGACGTGGCCGCTTCCTACATTCACGGGTCCACTGATTTTGGCCATGACGGCGAGAGCGGCGCGCGCTGCGTCTTCCACGTAGATAATGTCGCGCTGAGCGGAACCGTCGCCCCACACACTCACATTTCCACCGCTTTTCTTCGCGTCATAAAACTTCTTGATCAGGGAGGGAACGACATTGCCGAATTCGACGTCAAACTTATCGCGAGGGCCGAAAAGATTGGCTGATACGATGTACGCCCAATTCAAGCCGTACCTTTGTTCATAGTCTTCTAGCATCGCGAGCATTGCGCGCTTCGCATTTGCGTAGCCCGCCTGAGCTGGATGCGGACGGCCGAGAAAGATCATGTCCTCCTTCAGTGGGAGGCCGGGCGCGGGAAATGGATAGACCGAGCCGGTACCCATGGCTGTAACCTTCCGCGCGCCGGAGCGCCGTGCGGCTTCGATGACATTCATGTTGATCATCGAATTCTCATAAAAAGAAAGGCCTTGGTGCTTCATAGTTCCCATGACTCCATACACCCGGGCTGCGGCGTGGAACACATGGTCCGGACGACGTCGTTCAAATTCGGCGAATGTCGCGGCGGTGTCGAGAAGATCGGCGTCGGCTCGACGCAAACCAACCACATGTTCATAACCTTGTGCGCCCAAATAATCGACCAACGCCGATCCCATCAGGCCCCCGGCGCCGGTAACAACGATCGTATCCGACTTATTCAAGTGTATGCCTCTCAGTGACGGCGTATTAACGGTGTGGTTACAATTGTAAATATAGTTCTAGCCGAGCATTGGAGTCGCAATATTATGTCCGGGCTATTCCGGACCGTAAAGGCGAGTGTGCCTGGGCTGGTTAGTGAACCAAAAATACACGACTGCGTCATTGCGACAAAGACCTCATGCGTCAGTGATGCTCGCTAGCTCCATTCCCGTCGCAATGCTGCTCCTAGTTGAGCGCCGTCCAGCGCCGGCGCGATACCGAGCCCGCCCGAGGGGCGAATTGAAACGGATCAGAAGAGGCGCTCCTTCCAGGTGCGTGGCGTCTTCTCATTCACGATCTCAAGGTCGATATGGTACTTAAAATCGCGCGTGCCGCGCCTGCGGATGGCTTCGATCATCTTGGCGATGCCGGTATCGAGGTCCACTGAAGTCTTGTACTGCAGAAGCTTGCGCGCCTTGTTCGACGAACAGGAAGCGTGTTCGACTTCCTGCGGACGCCCGGCCATATGAATCGGGTCCAAATTGAACTGAAGCTGGTTGGCCACTCGCTCGGCCAGCTCCATTATTGTGATCGTCTCTTCGTCCGGTCCGATATTGATGACCTCCCCGACCACGTTTTGACGGAAGGCCATTTCTTTGAGGCAGTACAGGCAGTCGTCAATAAACGAGAAGCAGCGTCGCTGTTTGCCTGTCCCGTAGATGATAGGCTGCCTGCCCTGCATCATTAGGTTGATCATGATCGAGGCGACGTTGCGGAATGGATCGTCCCACTTCTGCCGCGGCCCGATGATGTTGTGCGGCACGGCGATCACGTATTCGACGCCATGAGTTTCGCAGAGATTGCGGAGGATTTGCTCGGCCGCAAGCTTGCCAATGCCATAAGGGTCCTGCGGCTTGGGCGTCTGGTCTTCGGTGAAGGGTGGCTTCAGCGCCCCATAGCGCGCCATCGAGGAACAGAAGACGATGCGCTTGGCGCGATTGGCGACGGCGGCGGAAAAGATTGCCACTGACGCGCCGACGATATTTTGTGTCACGAAATGCGGGGAGAAGACCGATAGCCCTTCGTAGGCTGTCGCCGCGCAGTGATAGTAGATATCGCAACCCTGAGATATTTTCTGGATGTGATCAAATTCGTTGCAATCAATCTGATGAAAATCCACCTTCGATGGTACGTTATCCAGTTCGCCCCCAATCAGATTGTCAACCCCAACCACGTGATGACCGTCAGCGATCATGGCGTCGGCCAGGTGACTGCCGAGAAAACCGGCGACACCGGTTATGAAGACCTTCATTGTTCGTCCTTTTCTACCTTGATTGTGGTTATCAACGAAAGTCGATAGCTCGCTTGATTTTCGATGAGGCCAGTGGCCTGACTCGATTGTCGTTATTTTGCCGTGCTTTGCTTGCGAAGGAGCGCGTCAGTCGGCCCGCCGCAAGAAGACCTTGGCGGCAGCTCCCTGTTTGTCGCGCATGAAGCCGGGCATGCCGGTTTCGCCAGCGAGCCCAGCCCGCCAGCCATCGAGCGCCATCTGGAAAGACCGCGGAGAGCGAAAGCGGATCAAAAACTCGAAGGATTGCAGCAACGCCGCAAGCGCGAACACCGGCCACGCCGCGGGGTGGCGTTTCTTCGCGATGAGGATGCGGTTTCTTTCGGAAAGATAGATGTTGAAACGCGAGCGCTTCGGCCGCGGACCACCGGAGCCGGAGGTCGAACCGGCGACATGGCGCACCACGGAATCGTGGGCGTATCCGAGACGGAATTTCCCCCGCCGCAGAGACCACTCGGTGTCTTCGTGGTAGACGAAAAAATCCTCGTCCATGACGCCGACGGCTTCGATGTAGTCCCGAGAGACAAACATCGAGGTACCCGCGATGACATCCATACGTCTTTCTACTTCCTCGACGTTCGGGGTTGTCTCGAACGGCTGATTGACGCCGAGCGAGCGGCATCGGCCGAGCAAAGCCCAGTAGGTCATGCCGCCCCACAGCTGCACGCGTCCGCTGGAGACGAAAACGATTCGGCTGCCTACTATTCCATACCCCCCTTCCGCTTGTCGTCGGACGAGGGCGCCGAGAGCGTCCGGTTCCGGGAAGGTGTCGGGATTCAGCACCCAGATAAAGTCCCAATCGTTACCGGCCGCTGAGATGCAGGCGTTGACGCCGCCGCTATAGCCGCGATTTTCATTAGATTTTAGAAGAGTAACGGGGCGCAGGTCGGCGCCCAAAAAAAACCGCCGGTTCTGCATTTGTCCGGCCGATATCTCATCGCAGTCCGGACCCGGGGCTATGTCATCAATCTTCGAGAGTTCGCGAAGGTCGCGTTGGAACGCGTCATAGCCGCCGTTTTCACAAATTATTACGCCGAAGTCGCGATAAAGAAATCGATTTAACGATTTGAGGCAGCCGACGATATTCTGAGCTTCGTCCGTCGCAACGATGGCGATCACGACGCCGGGGGAGCTTTCGACTGCGTTCGCTACTTCGGACACTTAACCACCACACGGTTGGCCAGCCTGGCGAACATCTTGCGACAGGCTTCCAGCGCATCTAGATCAACCAAAGGCAAACCCCCAGCCCGGAGCCTGGGTTGGCCCGCGCCGACCGTTCTTGGTGGCTCCCTCCCCTGAGCCTTCGTGTTTGAGGCTGAATGATGGTCCAATCGAAGTCGCTAACCGCGCTCCGACTGAGCCCTCCCGGATCGCGGGCTCGAAGACGGACATGAGGAAAGAGGGGCCGCTGTTGTCCGGCGCGCTGTATCTTCGCTGGTCCGATTCAACCCCGCCAATGTCCGCTCCGGAGCCGCCTTTTTCATTCCTGGCGCCAATCGCCGGAATCGCACAAATCGCCGGGCTTTGCAAGGCAGCGCGCCCGAACGATCTGCTACACGCAAGCGCCTCGCCGTGTAACGAGGGGAGCCCGAAAAGAGCCGACCCACCGCAGAGCTCAGTCCCGACCATGCGTCTTCGTCGATCAACGGAAGCCTTTTCTAGTTTGCATGTATCGGCCTGGGCTCAGAGGATCAATTCGATCTGCCCAATGATTAAAAGCGCTGCCGCCGGCAAAAAGCACAAAGCGCTCATTCGACCCGCGTGCAAAGAAAAACCCGCTCCCCGCGGCGCAAGCCGTGCTTGAGGACATAGGGCTCCTTCGTTACCCATTCCCGGAGCGAAAACTTCGCTTCGCGCAGCCGATCGCGAAGATCGCGACCGTAGTAGCGGACGTGATCCTCCTGCCCGAAGTGGATCAAGCGTTCCTCCCTTGAGACTATCGCGGGGTTCTCGTAGGTCTCGTCCCAGCCCTCCTCAATAGGCACCATGATGACGGCGAGGCCCGAGGGACGAAGAATTCTGCGGAGCTCCGTCATGGCCTTCCGATCGTCGGGGACGTGTTCGAGCACGTGTGAGCAGATCACCACGTCAAACGACTGGTCAGGCAGGTTGATGTTTTGCACGTCGATCTTGTAGTCAACGTTTGGCATGAAAAGATCGCAGGTCTTGTAGCTTCTAGGATTCTGTCTTCGCAGGAAGCCCGCGATTGCGGGTTCGGGAGCAAAATGGAGGATCTCCTTGTCCCGGAAGAGTTCCTCCTCGGCGGCGGCCAACGCCAGCGCTCGATGCCGCTCGTAGGAGAGACAATTCGGGCACAGCACGTCTGCGACGAGCGGAAAGCCATAGGAGTAAAACCGTCCCGTATAATCGCAGACGGTGCAATGTCTGGGATGGTAAGCGCCAAACAATCTGGAGATCGACTTGCTGCCGAATTTTAGCGCGCGGTTTGCCGCACGAATTGGATTCGGCAGATATTCATACGCCATTCTTCATCCCCGATCGTTACATTAGTCGTCTAGCCGTCCTCAGATCGGCCGATAGCAACGAGCTGACCGCCGCCAGCGTCGTCCCTGGAGGGTCGCGTCCCACCCCACGCATGACCGTTCGCGCCGCTTGCTTCGGATGAACAATGTTTTCCTTCTTCGGCCCCCCGTAAAGGACCCCGCTTGCCGGCGGCGCAGCCGTTCCTGCCCACGTCGCGGGCTCGGCGGGTGATGACTTGCGCGGATCAGCCAAATCGTTCGTTTGTCTTTAGTTCGCGCAAGGCTTGTGGGAAGTCGATGCGGCTCGACCGTGGCTCATTTCGCATTGAGCGCAGATCGATGGAGGCTCCGTTGGCGAGATGATTGAAGACCTGTTCCGCTCGCCGCCGCCAGGAATGATGTTCGCGGACGAACTCGCTGGCGGCCTCCACCGCGCGCTGGTTGTCCGAATTGCTTCGATCCTCGTCGAGGCGCTCGGCTAGGTCCGAACCGTCCGGCGACACCTGACAGAGCGCGTCGGTCGGCAGGATCGCCTCATATTCGCCGCTCCGGGGCAAGACGCCGAGCAGGCGCGTCCCCGCGGCAAGCCCCTCGAAATACCGCATCACCAGAGGACTGAACCCTCCCGTTCGCTTGGGGTTGTCGAGATCGGGAGGAGTGGCGACGAAATACTGCGCGCTGGATGTCAGTCGCCCAAGTTCCTCGGTCGTCAATCCGCCGTCTTTCGAATAGACGTACCTGAGACCGCGCGCCTCACAATACGCCAAGAGCGCCTGATGCAAGGGCTCGTGACGACGGCCCATCCAAAAGGCGAAGATCGACTTTGCTTCCTTGCGGGGGTGAAAAATGTCGGTATGGGCGCCAAACGGCAGCCAGACAAATTTCGCCAGCGGAAATCGACGTTCGAGCTCATCCTGCGCTTCGCGATAGGCGACGAAACACGGATTGAGGCGCTCGAGCGTTGCGGCAATCCCAATCTTGGTCAGAGAAGGCCTCCACGCGTCCAGAACGTAATTGGAGCGGCGCGCGCGCAAATTGAGGTAGGAAGCAAGGTGAATCGGCCCGGCCGGGCGGGCGCTCAACTGGGTCCAAAAGAGCGCGTCAGATCCATTGAGTTCGGACCAAACCTTTCGCCATTCTCCCCTCCGCTCCCATGCGAGCGGAGGAGGAGCGATGATCCGAACGCCGGGCTGACCGGCAAGCCCGGAAAAAAGCGGCGGCAGGAGCGTTGTCCAATAGACGCTTGGACTAAGCGACGCGTTGGAAAGCAGGCGCAGTTCCATAACATCCCCTGCAGCCACTGCGCATAGTTGTTACTCGCCGATTAGCCAAGGCGGCAACATTTCGCAGTGCACACCACTGGACTTTGCCCGAGTTCGGCAACTTTGGCAAACGGGCGCGATCATTCGTCCGCTGCGTAAGGCGAGACTCACCTGCGGCTTGCTTGGCCTTCCCACCGCGGTGAATTAAGAGAGCTATTCTGGCGCGCAGTTATCCCTCGCCCCAAGGTTGACGTCGCCGTCGCCTTCATGATTTCAGTGTGGCGCACGCGGTCGGCAACGATGGCTCGCGGGCGCATTTGGACGCCGTGAGCCGGCCGGCGAATAGTTGACGCCTCCCGGCCCAGAGTGAAGTGATAGTCCGCCACCCTGGTTTGTGCAAGAGGTGAATTCTGGCGCTAGCCCGGAAGCGGGGGCTCAGACATATCGCCCGAGCGACGGTCGGCCCGGACAAGGCTTCTACCGCACTGTAGGAGGTGCGACAACAATTGCAGCGTCAGAAGAGATCGGGAGTTCGACAGACATGACAAACCGCACTGGCGCCCACATCGCTTGGTCTCAAGTCGGGTCGGTGGCGGCGGCCGAGACGCGATTGGTCTTGAGAGCTGTACCCGGCGTCATTCGTTACCTTGCGCCGATCGTCGCATGGGCTGCCGTATCGATAACTGTGGGTGTCGGGGTCGGTTTCGCGGCTGTCGTTCTGCCACCATTGGCTGCTTTCGGTATTGTTGCGGGGGTCGGCGTGGTATTGCTCTGGGTGATGCCGGAGGTTCCACTCGTTTATCCGGCGCTGATTCGCAAGACCTACTTTATTATGCTGGTAGTCAATCTCTGCGTTCCCGCCTACTATACAGTGCAGTTTGGTGGGTTACCTTGGATTTCCGCCCGCAGGTTGGCTACATTCAGCCTCGTAGCGCCGTTCCTTCTTGCGATTGCCTCTTCCCATAAGGTTAGAGATGAGATTATGCAGCGTATTCGCCCTTCGTGGCTGCTTGTTGTTTGTGCTCTCGGCTACCTTGTTATGGCATCCTTATCGATTGTGACATCGACGCTTCCAGAGACTTCGCTGACGGCCTTGGTCGACTGTATTTTATCTTGGTATTTGCCGCTCTTTGCGGCGCTCTACGTGATCAAGGACAAAGATGACGTGATATTTGCCATGACAGTACTTTGCTTTTGTGCGTTATTTAACACCGCTCTTGGAATATTGGAATTTCGCGCTCAGCGACGCTTCTTGATTGACGTCTTCCCGCCCGGCATGCTGAACGCACTTATCGAGAATAACCCGGCACTGGGGGCATTATTGGAGGTACAAAAATATTTCAGAAATGGTTACTTTCGAGCATCGTCCACGTTCATGACTCCACTTGCGTTTGGAGAGTTTGAGATGATCGTCATTCCTATTGGTCTATTCTTCGCTTTGCATCGAGAGAAGCTGACGGAAAAGTGCCTCGGCTGGATGGTTGTAATCGGCGGGATAGTCGGAATTTTCGCTTCAGGCTCACGAGGCGCCTATCTCGGTTTTTTCTTATCGACGGCCGTGTTCTTGGTCGCTTGGCCGGTCCGCCTGGCGCGGATGAGTAGGGTAAGCCTCGCGCCCGCTTTCTTCGGCATTGCGGGCGCGATCTCGTTGGCGGCCGTGGTCCTGCTGGTTGAAGTTTCGCCGGCAGTCCATAATCATGTTCTTGGCGGGGGCGCACAGGCGAGCAGCAACGAAGGGCGACGCATTCAATGGGAGGCCGGTTGGCCGCTCATCGAGGAGAATCCGATTACGGGGCATGGTTTGGCCACCGGTGGTTACGATATCGGCTCATCGATTGACAGCTATGTCCTCTCGCTTCTTGTTGAGACGGGCGTCCCTGGGCTCATATTTTTTGCGGGGATCGTGTGCGTGCCCATCTGGTTTGGGCTCCGCAATTACATTTATGACTTGTCGGAGTCGGGCGCGCTTTCAGGGGCGCTGGCTTGCAGCTTTGTTGCGTTCGCGACGTACAGGTTTGCTCTGTCGCAACGAGAAAATCATCTGCTTTTGTTTTCGCTGCTTGCCATGGCAATGGTTCTGAGCTACGAGCGTCGATCTAAACAAGCTCCGGGCAAGCAAAGTCATAGAGCGTCGCGCCGACCGTATTCCTACGCTGACGGAAAGTTAACCCGTGAAGACGTAACTGCTGTTTGAGAGAGATGGTCACGCTTCGTCTCCGGCCAAACTTGTCTAATGTTTGGAAAATGATCCATGAGGTATTGCATCGTCGGCGCTGGATTTAGTGGCGCCGTTATCGGTCGTGCGCTGGCGGAGGCAGGTTATAAAGTTCTGGTGATCGACGAGCGCCGGCATGTGGCCGGCAACTGCTATTCTGAGCGCGACCCGCACACTGGCGTGATGACGCATGTTTATGGACCCCACATATTCCATACTGGCGACGAGCGCGTTTGGGCTTATGTTCAGAAATTCGGCGTCATGCGGCCTTATCGCCACCGCGTACAGGCGGTCGCCGACGGGAGGGTTTATTCGCTGCCCGTCAATCTACTGACTATAAACCAGTTCTTTCACAAAGTCTTGCGCCCGGAGGAAGCCCGAGCTTTTATCGCCTCGAAGACCCGGCCGATTTCAAGCCCTGCTAATTTCGAGGAGCAGGCTCTCAGCATGATCGGCGCCGAGCTCTACGAAGCCTTCTTTCGCGGATACACCCGGAAGCAATGGGGCCTCGATCCGGCGCAGTTGCCGGCGTCTATTCTCAAGCGCCTGCCCCTTCGCTTCAATTACGACGACAGCTATTTTGCCCATCCACATCAAGCGATTCCCGAACGCGGCTACACGGAATTGGTCGCGGCCATCCTTGATGTGCCAAACCTCGAGTTACGTCTCGGCGCGCGGTTTGAGGAATTAACCGAGGTTTTCGCTCATGTCGTTTATAGCGGTCCGATCGATCGTTATTTCGGATACGACCTTGGGCGGCTCGGTTACCGCACTTTGGATTTCGAAACCTTCCGAGCGAAAGGAGACTATCAGGGCACGGCAGTCGTCAACTATTGCGACGAGGCAACGCCTTACACCCGGATAACGGAGCATAAGCATTTCGCGCCATGGGAGAGGGATAAGTACGAGGGCACAATATTGTACCGCGAGTTCAGTCGATTCTGTGGTCCCAGCGATATTCCGTACTACCCAATACGGCAGAATGACGAAGAGGCGATGCTGAGTAAATATGTAAATCGAGCGAAGGCAGCAACCGGTGTCACTTTTGTCGGCCGGCTCGGATCGTATCGCTATTTGGATATGGATGTGACGATTGGCGAGGCGCTGTCGGGTGCCGACAAAATGCTGGAACTCATTGCTCAGGGGGCTAATATTCCGTCATTCTTTGTGCCGCCGCTCACCGCCCATTGACGACTCCGCAGAATTGCGGCGATTCCTGCCACGGTTGACATCCTCGGGATCGCGAGGGCAGTTCGCGGGAGCTGTATCGAAGGTCGCGTTACGGATTTAACCGACCTGTCGCTGCGTCGAAGAGTTGACGAAGTATATCGACCCGCCCTCTGACCCCGGCGATTTTGGTCGGTGGTTTCTCGCCTGCGGGATACGTGCGCGTGACCGGTATCTCGGTGACGCGATAGCCAAGCTGGCCCGCGCGAACCGTTAGGTAGAAGAGAAGCTCATAGCCGCCGAATACCTCACGGAACGGAGCAACCCGTGGATCGCCGAGGTATCTTGACGAATACGCGCGGAAACCGTTTGTGGTGTCCGTAAGCCAGTGACGGCCTGAGAGGCTGAGGATTGGCGCATGAACGAGCCGACCCCCGATCTTGCGGTCAAGCGGCGTGTTGATCCCACGTCCTCCAGGCGCATACCGGGAGCCTTGGACGTAGTCGAATCCGCTCTCGAGCTTGGCAATGAAGTCAAAGATCGCCCTGACTTCGTCTTTGCCGTTTCCATCCATCGTGATGATGCCTGTGTAACCTTCATCAAGCGCCCAGGCATAGACCATCCGCAACTGGGCGCTGAGCTTGCCAGGACCCGTCTTCACCAGCAGCGCGCGACAATTGGTCGCCTCAAGATAGTCGAGGCCAAGCGATCCGTCGGTGGAGCCGCCGTCAGCCACGACGACGTCGACCGGCGCCTTCAGCTCCGAAATTTGGGCGAGCTGCCTGCGAATGCGCTCGCCTTCGTTGATCACGGGAATGGCAAGGATATGGCTGTGGGCACGCGGTCGCAGCACATGAACGTCACTGGCAGGCACCTCTCGCATTACGCTTCTCATCGAATGTAGACATCGCGGGTCAGCGTGACGGCGTTGCGAATGGCGGAGGGCCAATCGGGAACGGACCTCATCTCGATCGAGAGAGTTCCTTTGTACCCGCCAAGGCGCAACGCCGCAGCAAGCGGATCATGGTTGACGCGGGTCTCACCGATAGGCGCCAGGTCGGGCTCGCTGACGTGGGCATGCGCCGCAAGCCGCGTTGCTCTCATCAAGATTTGCGGATCCTCATGCTCGAGAAACACCGTGCCCGTGTCAATCTGGAGGGCGATCCCGGGAGAGTCGACCTCATCGACAAGGCCGATCGCCTCCTCGGTCGTCGTGATGAAATGGCAGTCGTAACGTCGCGCGTTCGGTTCGAAGGCAAGGCTCGACCCCTCCGAAGCAAATACGGGTCCGAGCCTCCTCAAGAATTCGACCGCAATCGCTCGCGCTGTCGCGGCGCTCAATTCGCCGGGATCACGCAAACGCGGCGCGCCGAAGACGCAGGCCTTCGCTCCAAGGCGGCCAGCCATCCGCGCGACATTCGCCAGATGGCTATATAACACCTCGCGCCTCTCTGGAGAGGCGAAGAGGTGGGCCGCGCCCGCATTGTAGACGATTCCTTGCAACGCTGGACAATGGACACCGGAATCCGAGAGGCGCATGCGGAACAGGTCGACTTCTGCATCGGTCGGGTCCCACCGGCCAAAGACGCCAAAAGGGGCAACCTCGAGAGCGTTCACTTTGAGTTCGACCAGAAGCCCCATCGCCGCCTCGAATTCGCCGGGCGGGAAACCGATGTTCGATACGGAAAGCCGGGGAGCCATTAGCGCCGATCCCGATGCTGCGCTATGAAGGCGGCAAGTTCGCCGAGTACCGTTATTCGGTCGAGAACGTAGCCCTGCGGACCTTCGAACAGGTCGGAATACTGGGTCTGCAGTCGGTAGGCGGGCGCTGGCTCCTTCTCGGCGCCGACTTTGGCGTCGGGGAAGAAGGCCGTGACAATATCCGACGTTCTCACTGGTTCGGGAACGAGGTTGATAACGCGAATGTCGTGCGAGCGTACACGCTCCATATCGCTATGCAGCCGCCGCAATGGGTACCACTGAAACACACTCGCCGGATTGACGTTCTCCGTCATGTTTCCGTGCAGGAGATCGAAAAGGACGTTTTTCTTCAGCCCCTCGCCAAACAACGCGGGCAACCGAATGACGCGGCTCTTTTCAAATCGATCGATTGCCCAACGCTCGAGCTCTAGACGGTGCATGCCATAGGCATGGTTGAAAGAGCGGTCGAGCGAGGCGGTCTCATCCGCCGGGACGCTCGGATTGGGGTAAACATCAATGGTCGAAATCAGGACGAATTCTTCGGCTTGGACGGCCTCGAGCACATCTACGAGGCTGGCGATCGCCGCCCGATCCTTCTCAGGCTCTTTGTTTGCCAGCCACTTAACGGCTGGAACACCCGCGCAAACGACCCTGTCGAAAGCGCGACCTCGAAGATCGTTCACATTCTTCGAGTTGATCAGCTTATCGAATGCATAAGCGCGCTCGAGATTGGCCCCGACAAATCCAGTGTATCCAATCAGTGCCGAGCCCCTCATTGCATCTCCCCAACTTGGTCGCCGCAGGCACCGTCCAGTCCTGCTCGCAGCAAGTCCTGCGCGTCCCATGCCAGCGGTTTCGAGCCCGTTCGCTCACCGGGAACCCGGTCACCGAAATCGCAGTTTGCCGGAGTGACATTCACGTCGCCTCTGGGTCGACGTAATGGCGTGGCGCGCCGACCTGGAACCTGCCGTTGCTATCGATGACGTTGAGGCGATCCGACCGGGTTGAAAGCCCACTGCGCAACTCGCGCGTGACCAGTTGACGTCGTCCGGACGTCCGCGACGTCGATAGGATCTGGATAAGATATTCTGAGATGAAAAGAAACTGGATGCTAAGGAGGAACATCATGCCGGCCGATTGCAACGAGAGGGTTGTCCAACCTGGCTCGATGCTCGTCTTCAGCGCGTAGATCAGGACGACGTAAATCCCATAGACGACTGAGGCGACACCGCCGATGAGTCCTATATACGAAGACAGCCGCAGCGGCAGTGCGCTTCCTGTAAGAATCAAGCGCAAAGCCTTTGCGGCGGCCATTCGCGGCGGCGCGCCGCGCCTCGCCACCAGGGGGGACGCCGGGATCCCGACGATCGCCGAAGGAAATCCTTGGCCAAGTGATCGGGCACGCACGAGAACCTCGCCGTCCCTCGAGGAGGCAACGTAGAGCGCCGCCGCTCGGGTCAACATTCGGAACATCGGCGGATTCGCCTCATAAGGTAGGCGCGCCAGAACGCGATAGATTCCCCGGAAGAGACCGAAGAGCGCGGCCGACGCCAGGTTCCGGCGTACGACGACACCACCCTCGCCCTCCCCGATCACGAGATCGTTTCCTTCCTGGAGGGCTTCGATCATTCCGGGGAGAGCCTCGATCTCCGCCTTCATCGGCGTCGCCAGCAGAACGTAGTCGGAAATTGCGTAGTCAACGCCCAGC
Source organism: uncultured Alphaproteobacteria bacterium (assembly GCA_963794655.1). Classification (GTDB taxonomy): domain Bacteria; phylum Pseudomonadota; class Alphaproteobacteria; order Rhizobiales; family Beijerinckiaceae; genus Roseiarcus. The sequence goes on along the minus strand of CAWCEV010000008.1, from coordinate 1,690,386 downwards.
AGCCGCGCGACGTCGTCGTGAACCTCTTCGCCGAGAAACAACACCGTGGAATCCGGCAGCCATTCTATAACACCCTTGAGGCGAATGGCGGCGTCTCCACAAACGCCATTTGCGATCACTACCGTCTCGACATCGAGGAAAAGCCGAGACAGTGCTTTCGACAGTTGGCCGACCAGTTCCAGGTCAGCAGGACAATCACGCACGACGATGACCGCGGTGACGGATGAAAGCGTCGGAGCCATCGTCAAGTCCAAACCTGACTGCGGAGGAACTCCCGCAGTTCATAGACATTGTCAATCTTGGCCCCGAGGACGGAGAAAACCCGCTGGCCCCCGGTTAACTTTTCGACGAGAATCGGCCGAGCGTCGTCATCCTCGCTTCGGGACAGCACCGCCTTGATCTCGAAGAGGGACTCGACAACGCGCGCGCGAGCCAGACAGGGCATGTACCTCGTGGCGTCGCGCAGCATCGCGACGCTGTTAGTCTTGATCGGTCGCAGTCCCGCTCCCTCAGGCGTGATCGAGGCTTCGTGCGGTGTATAGCGGACATGCGACAATGTGTGCAATCCGGAGGCAGGAAAGGGCATGGTCGAAAAGAACGGACCATCGATCACCGTGAAACCGCGTCCCCGTATCTGCGGCGGCGGCGCAATCAACGCCATCTCGGTCAGTTCTTTCTTAATTCGCATGCTGAGGTCTATCCCGACGCCCTCGAGTTCGGCGTAGGTACAGTTGAACACGGTCGGCACGCGCTCGCGCCGTCCTGATACATCCAGGCTCACTCCTGCGTGGTCAACGCGATCGATCCGCGCCTCGGAGCCGAGCCGAACCTCGATTCCTGCGGCGTCAAGCTGCGCGCGCAAGCGGGCGGCGAGCTTGACGGCGTCGAACGCCAGCTCCCGCACGAGGAACACCCTCTCGATCGTGCCCGGTTCGAAGAGGCGCTCGGTGTCGCGATTTGCAGGATGGCAGAACGCCCCGATCGTACGACAGAACGCTTCGAATTGATCCGCGCTTACGCGAGAGCCACGGGCGATCGCGTAATATTTCTCGAGATCGTGCATGACCGTCTCGAAATATTCAGCGACAAACGCCTCGAAATTCCTATGTGACCTTACCGCCGTGGCGTACGCGCGTGGATAGTGGTATCCGTTATGAATGCGGGCCTGATTGACAAAGGAGGCGCGACGCAGAAGACCCATCTCGCGTTCGACGAGAATGATGCGATCAAAGCCGAGGCGTTTGATTTCGAGAGCGGTCTCACAACCGTAGAAGCCGCCGCCAATGACGACTGCGTCCGCCGTCATGCCGCGTGAAGTCGCCCTGGACACGTCGCCCGAACTCATAGCCTTGGGTTGTATGTGCGAGCGGCGCTTCTAAACGTCCAAAGTCGGTGCGCGACGTAGTTCAAAAATGGAACCGTGAGGAATATCAGGAACGCGGTGAACAAAGGATAGACCCCGAGCCTCTCCAAAACGAATGCCAAAAACAAATTGACGCCGAGGCCGACGGTCGTAACAGCCCAAAACTTGACCGCCACTCGTCCGGACGCGGCGGTCTGGAATACGTATCGACGATTTCCTATATACGACACGCTCGTACCGAGAATGAATCCGAAGAAAGCCCCGAGAATTTGGCTCTCGCCCAGAACTCTGGTGAACAACAACATACAACATGAATAAACTAGGAAAGCAATTAGCCCGACAAAAATAAACTTAGCTATTCGCTCTAATTCGAATTCCACGGCAACAGGCGAGCCAACTCTTCTTTGCAAGACTGTCTCCCACCTTCGCCGACGAACTAGCGATCTATGACTGGCCTCCCAACACACGAAGAGTTCTCTAGGCTTGGACTCCTCTGCGAAAGAATACCCTACCTCAGACCCATAGAAAAGCCTTTTCGCTCAGGCGCCCCGCCACGACTCTCGAATCGATCGCATGCGTTAGCGGACCGAAGCCGCGTCCTAGACCGCGAGTGACACTCATAAGCCGGGTCGTCCTGGCGAGCCTATGCTGCGGCGCAGAACGGAGGGACAACCGCGGGCTCTCAGTTGACCGGAACACTTGATCTGGTAACCTTCACCCCCAGGAACAGTTCGCGCTGGTGGAACTCCGCGACCCTGCCCCTCCAATTCCAGAGACGGTCATTGATGAAGTCCTTCGCTGTAGATCGGCGACTAACCGCGTCGCCGGGAGAGTCTTTTGCGGGCTGGGACTGGATTGCGCTACTCTCGATCTGCCTCCTAGCGGTCGTGATCCGCGCCAGCGTCATGGCCTTCTTCCCGGGCATACTTCATCCTGATGAAGTGATGTGGCTGGAACAGGCGAACCGCGTCGTCAATCACCAGGGGCTTGTGCCCTGGGACTTCCAGGTGGGGGCACGCAGCTGGTTATGGCCGGGACTCATGGCTGCTTTCATGGCGGTTGGACAGCTTTTTGCGTCGCCGCCCGCCGGCGCGCTCGGCGGCGTGTCCGCCCTGTTATGTGCTGTCTCGCTTGCTCCGGTGATTTGTGGGTACTTGTGGGGCCGCAATCTGGCCGGCTTCGCGGGCGCGGTCACTGCAGGTCTTTTGAACGCAGTCTGGTTCGAGATCGTTTACTTCTATTCCCATCCGCTTTCCGAGACCGCGGCCGGCGCCACGCTCGTGCTGGGCCTTTACCTGGTTTACCCTGGGCACGGGCTCCTTTCCGAGCGGAGGTTGTTCGTCGGAGCGATGATGTTGGGGTTGACGGCGGTCCTTCGCCCGCAGCTTCTTCCCGTCGTTGCGCTCATCGTCGTAGCCATCGGCGGCGTTCGGGCACGAGCGCACTATCCGGCGCTTTTGGGTGGACTTACAGTCCCGATCCTGTTGAGCGGGCTGCTCGACTGGAAAACCTGGGGTTGGCCGTTTCATGCATCAGTTATGTACGTGTATTACATGACCCTCGGCGGCGAGGCCGCGTTCTTCCGCCACAATCCGTTCTATTCCTACATTGGCTGGCAATGGGTCGCCTGGGGCGTATTCGGCGTTGTGATCATGCTTTGCGCGGTCTACGGCGCCTTGAGGTTGCCGCTCGTGGGTGTGGTTGCCCTTGCAATCTTCGTGCTTCATTCCGCGATCAGCCTTAAGGAGTACAGGTATATCTCGCCATCCCTGCCCCTGATCATGACGCTCGCGGGCATCGGCTCGGTGCTGGCCGCGGATTGGCTCGCCGTGAGGCTCGGCCGGCCGGAGATGCGCCCCGCGATTATTGTCACGCTTCCGCTCGCCTGGACCGTCGCATCCCTCGCTCTCGCGACTTCGCATGACCGGAGCTGGTACTGGGTCCGTTCGCGGGGCTCCGTTCTCGCGCTCAGGACAGTCAGCGCCGACAAGGAAGCTTGCGGCGTCGCCTTCTATCCCGGTACCTTCTGGTGGCGAAGCGGCGGTTACGTAAATCTGCGTCCCGGGATTCCAATTTACGATGCAGGCGCGGGCACAGTGCCCATAGCCCCCAACGCCTATGACTACGTGGTGAGCTTGCAGCCACGAAGCCAGGAGGCCAACCATCCGGTCGATCTGCCGGTTGATCTTGTGAGTTCTGGTTATGGCCAGGTCCGATGCTGGACCGACCCCTATGATCGGGCGATGATCATGGAGCGGACTTGCCTTTGGCGGCGCCCCGGGACCTGCGATCCCACATCGGCGAGATTGCTCACCCCCGATGTGGGAGCCGCGTTCGAAGCGCTGATATCGCGTTGATTGGACCGTCCCGGAAAGTGTCCGGCGTTTTGGCGTCCTCGGATCGGTTTTCTGCGCTGCCCCCATAGTTCGGGGGCTTAGGACGCGCTGACACCGACAAATGTGGCTCTGCATGCTTCTGTACGTTCGCTTCGAGATGGGAGACGGCCTTCTCGAGGCCCTATGCTGCCCCGGAAGAAGAGCCAATGAACGTATGGGTTGTGACCATCAGCATGTTCGTCAGCGCTGCCCCGTGTAATGGCCAAGGTTTTCGTCGACCTCGCCGCGACCGACTAGGAGAAAGAGAAGCTGTTCCACGCCAACTTGCAAGCTCTCCTTTCTCGACAGGGGGGTTCCTAACGCAAGGACATACGCCGGCAAGGCGGTTGCGCGCTCCAAAAGGCTTCGCTATCAGGCAAGCCATGATGTCCGCAAAGCCAAACCACCGGCTGAGGCGGAACGCGTGGGTTCGGGCAAAGAGATCGCCCGACAATCGGGACGTCTTCCCACCGTGCAGCCTTGCTAGGACTCGCTTCCTATCAATAAGGGGAAGCCACGTCTTTCTTGGCCATGCGCAACGTGAATCCGACTCCCGCGCCGAGGCCATAGCTTACCGCGGTCCATTTAGCGAGTATAAGTTTGCCGCTCCGAAGCGAAAAAATCATCTCTTTAAATGCCCTGAAAAGGAATCTACCCATTGGAGCCGAGAAGATCCCATCATACTTGACTATTATATAAATCATGTTTCGATAGTATAGTCTATATTTCCAGATGTTTTCGTAGGTTCGCTCCTTGAAGATGCTTTGGGACGCATCCCCGGACCTCAGATGAACGATCTTGCTTCTTCCGACTTGGTAAAGCCTTGCGAAGCGCGCAACACGAAGCGAGTACTCCGTATCGTCGCCCCAAATAAAAAACTCCTTTAAGGGCAACCCCGCCTTGCGCACAATCGCTGTGGGAATGAGAAAGGAAACAAATGTCAGCGTGCACATTTCGATTAGGCCGTACTCCAACTGGAGGGGATATTGCGGCACGCCGTTGGCGCCGAGCCGCATCGCGATGGGTTGAACATTGATGCTCTCGCCATTGAGGTCGAAGATATTCCCACCGAGAACCGCATCTTCCCCTACTACCGCGGCCGCCGCTATCAATTCCTCCAGGGCGCACGAATCCGGTTCGCAATCATCGTCCATCAGCCACATGTGGGTGCAAGGAAGGGCGAGAGAAGCCCGCATCCCAGCGTGAAAGCCCCCAGCCCCGCCGCTATTTTCCTCGAGTTGAATCAATTGAAATGATGCGTCCCGGCGCGCAGTCTCCGCAGCCAACAGTTGGCGCGTCGGCTTCTCGGACGCATTGTCAACTACTAGAAGGTAGCGGACGGGATGAGTTTGCGCGTCGATTGCGGCAAGACATCGCTTGAGCAGCTCCGGACGGTTCCGCGTCACGACAACTGCGGCCACACTTATCACCTGCGACGTCCTCGGCTTGCTAAGACTTCGAAAATCTTTCCAGTGGCTCTGTCCCTGGAGGCTTCTTTCGCGGAGGACGAACCATGGCCGCTCCTACATGTCAAGCGCGACGGGGCGGCCGCTGAGTTGCGCGACCCGGCATCCGCCGACAATGCCCGCTTCGCCACGCCGGCGACGGCGAAGGCTCCGCCTTCACGCACCCAACAGATTCGGCGCTCCGACAGTCTCGGGTCGTTTCGAACGTATTCGACGCAGGTGCGGCGGCGCGCAGGGCTTCGGCCAGGATCATCTTGTCGAAAGTCAGATCAGAGACCGCGCGCCGAAGACGGTGTTCTCTGCCTCAGATCTGCCTTGCGAAGTTACAACATCGACCTGGCGCAGCTTCGCCAAGATCTCTTTCGGCTGTGATGCCTCCTCGGCCTTTCATGCCTCCCGTCTCACTAAAGCCGTGCCTCGAGGCGGACAATTCATCGTAGACGGGGCCAATTGGAGGAATGCCGAGGGAATGACATTCGAGGTCCTTGTAAGGGCGTGCCAATCCCGCGCTGGGCAAGACCTATATAAGTTTTGACGAAGAGTGGTGGGATCACGTTATGCATGTCAAGAAGTGACGAACTTCGGCTTCAATCTGTTCTTCCCCCTCTCTCGTCCTGCGGTTCTCATTCCTGACTAATACATGAACGGCTTTGGCGCGCGCTATCGCGTGATTTGGACCAAAACCTCTTGCGGGTCGGCGCAGCACCCTTGACCCGGCCTACTCGACCTCGACATATGGAAACCGAACAGAAGTTAGATGGGCCTTGTAAGCGCCATGCTGGACGCTATTCGTAAGACAAAATCCTTCCAAGTTTACCGCGCCATTCGCTCGGAGGTCCGTCGGCGAATCTTGGGAGAACCGCTTCTCCTTGATCGAATCGTCCTTGAGCAGGAGACCAGGAAACTTGTCGATGGCCTCTCCGCTTCAACGATGGACGCACTGGAGATCTCTGGCGAGAGATGGAAAGCTTACCCGTTCAAATCTTTTAGATCGGCGCATTACCCGGATTATGACGTCTGCGAGAAACCGCTCGCGCCCGAAAGCTTCGATTTGGTCATCGCGGAGCAGGTTTTCGAACACCTGCTTTACCCTTATCGGGCAGCCAGGAACGTTTATGCAATGCTGCGGCCGGGTGGATATTTTCTCATCTCCACGCCGTTCCTGCAGAAGATTCACGATTTCCCGGTGGACTGCAGCCGTTGGACGCCGCTCGGCATGAAATATTTCTTGTCCGAGGCGAACTTCCCGATCGAGGCGATCCACACCGGCTCATGGGGCAATCGCACCGCGGTAAGGGCCAACCTCAAGTTCAATTACTTTCCCCGCTACAATCCCCTTGTCCACACGATGAAGAACGAGGAGATATTCTCCGTCCAGGTCTGGGCGCTCGCGCGCAAGGTGGCGTAACGGCGGCAAATATTTGGGCTGGCCCTCAGGCTTGCGCACTGACCAATGGTTGCTCCGAATCAACACGAGATCGATGTCCGCGAAGCAAGTGAAATCGATCGGCCGCGAATGGAATGCGAGCCGATCCGGCGCATCAGGGCCGGCTCACGGTCCGGTCCTCGCCCCGGACGCCAAGGAATGAGAATCGAGGTCCGTCCGTGTGAGAGAGCGCGACCGGCCCGTGCTGGCTAAGACGTATAAGTTTTGACGAAGAGTCGTGGGGAGCATGTTAGGGATGTCGAGAAGATCGCTCAGGACGAACTTCGTCTTCAATCTGCTCTTCCCTCTGGCTCGCCTTGCGGTCTCATTCGTGACCGTTCCCATATACATCCACCACGTGGGCGACGCGCGCTACGGGGTGATTTCGATTGTGTGGCTGCTGGCCGGCTATTTCGGGTTTCTCGATCTCGGGCTGTCCCGTGCCGCGGCCAATGCGCTGGCGAAGCTCCGCGAGGCGCCACAGGCAGAGCGTGCTCGCGTGCTATTGACGACGTTTGTCCTCAATTTTGGATTCGGCGTCGTCGGCTCCGCGTTCCTTTTGATTTTGGGCGGATATTTGCTGCAGCACACGATTTCGATCCCAGACGTTCTGAGACCCGAGGTCGCGCGATCCTTTCCGTGGATTGCAGCGGTTTTCCCAATGGCGCTAATCTCTGGGGTTGCAATAGGCGCACTCGAAAGCAGCGAGCGCTTTCTGCTCGCCAACATCCTTCAGATCCTTGGGATGAGCGTGAGCCAAATTGCCCCCGTGGTAATGGCCGTGGTTGTCGGACCGTCGCTGACTGTCGTGATACCGGCAGCTGCGGTCGCCCAGGCGGCGGGCGTGGTCGTTGCGCTCGCGGTGGTGTATCGGCTCGAAGGCCCGTTCTCGCTCCGGGCTTTCGCGCCGCAAGAAGCGCGAGCCCTGCTCGGTTACGGGGGCTGGATTACTGTTTCGGGCATAATCAGCCCCTTGCTGGTCAGCCTCGACCAATTTCTCATTGGATCGCTCATGGGCGTCGCCGCGGTCGCGCACTACAGTATTCCGATGAATTTTGTAGTGCGGAGCCAAATTTTTCCGGCAGCTTTGGCGCGCACGTTCTTCCCGCGCATGTCGAGTTCGTCTGGTGATGATGCGCGCGAACTGGGTGGGCGGGCGCTCCGTTCGCTCGGTTATGGCTATGCGGCCATATGTGCGCCGGGGATCATCCTTTCGCCACTGTTCTTTCACTATTGGATAAGCGCCAGTTTCGCGCTCGTGGCTGCTCCGGTGGCCCAAATCGTCTTCGTCGGCGCGTGGATCAATGGGCTTGCGTTCATTGCTCTAACAGTCCTTCAAAGTCAGGGTCGGCCCGACATAACCGGCAAACTGCACATGATTGAAATCCTGCCGTTTCTCGCAATACTTTGGGTTTTGACCATGAGTTTGGGCATCATCGGCGCGGCCATCGCATGGAGCTTACGCACCACGGTCGACGCGCTGGCGCTTTTTTGGGTGTCAGGATTTCAAAGGCGGCAGATCATATCCGCGTTGTGGCCGGCGGCGGTTCTAGCTGGGAGCGGAGCCGCTGCTCACTTTGTGGGCTCAAACCTAGGTCTCGCACTATTGGCTGCATTTTTCGCTGGCGCGACCTCGATCACCCTCGGCTATGTCTTCTGTGAGGATTGGAGGCGGTTCCTTGACGCGCTTTTTGCCCGCGCGCGAGGCTTCGGCGACGGTCTGATTCGAAGCACTTCGTCATGATATCGATCGCGATGGCGGCTTATAACGAACGGGTTCTTCGACAACAGCGTTTCTGATCGGCAGCCAACGAAACGGCTTCCGACTTGAAAATAGCCGCCTCCCGACGCAAAGTTCGCCGCCCCCGGCTCTCCATCCGGGGGATGGTCGGTCATAACCGTAGAAAGCGCCTTTGAAATGAACGATATTCGATCGGCTTCAGCAGCAGAAGTCGAATTTCGGCGTTCCTCTCAAGCCGCTGTGGGTCAGCATCTGGCCAGATTGATTGCGTTCTACTTACCTCAATTCCATCCTATTGCAGAGAACGATGCGTGGTGGGGTCCCGGGTTCACGGAATGGACTAACGTGGCGAAAGCACGGCCGCTTTACAAAGGCCACAAACAACCCCGGTTGCCGGCCGATCTCGGCTTTTATGATCTAAGACTTGCCGAAACCCGGGAGCGTCAGGCCGAGATGGCCAGAGCCGCCGGCATTGAGGGGTTCTGCTATTGGCACTATTGGTTCGGCGGGGGACGCCGAATTCTCGAGCGTGTGTTCGACGAAGTCCTGGCCACTGGAAAGCCGAACTATCCCTTTTGCTTAGCATGGGCGAACCACGCCTGGTCCGGCATCTGGAGCGGCGCGCCGAAACGTATCCTGGTCGAACAAACGTACCCTGGACCCGCCGATTTCGAAGCTCACTTTCGCGCGGTCTTGCCCGCGTTCAAAGACGAGCGTTATCTGACGGTTGGCGGAAAGCCGATTTTCCTTGTCTACAACCCCTTCGACCTACCCGACACCAAGGAGTTCACGGATCTTTGGAATGAGTTGGCTGTGAAAGCTGGCCTACCCGGCGTCTTCTTTGTTGGCATGTCCAGCCAACATGACGACGAGATTTTACGGCCCTTTGACATGCTTACCGAATTCGGGTTCTTGAGCCTCCTCGGCAAATTGCCGCGCGACTTCAGAAGTCGCGCGGTCCGGCGCTGGAGGCGGGGAGATTTCGGTGCCTTACTCAATAGGATTGTCCCCGGGGCCTTTCCGCGTCCAGCCAGATTCGAGTATCGCGACATAATCGATGCTCAAATGAGAACCCCATTGGAAGAGAAGTACGCTCCATGTGTACTTCCAAATTGGGATAATACTCCCCGCACCGGACTGAGGGGCGTCGTATTTGACAATGCGACACCGGAGTTGTTTGAGATATACTTAAAGGACGCAATTCGCAAGGTGCTGCATAAGCCTATCCAGGAACGAATCGTATTCGTGAAGTCGTGGAACGAATGGGCTGAAGGAAACTATCTGGAGCCCGATCGGGAAACGGGCTGGGCATACCTTGATGCCGTTCAAAGGGTGGTCGTCCAACAGATGTTTGGACCGGAATCAGCCGCGGCGAGGGTCACCCAAGTTCAGAGACGTGCGCCTACTGATGCGAAAAGTTAAGCCCTGCCTGGCCACGGACGCGCCGTGGAAGCGTCCCTGCCTTCAGCCTCACCTCGCGCGCAATGTACAGTCGATTGCTCGCCAAGCGTCGGCAATGAGCGAGGTTACGAAAAAGCAACTCGGCCCCGCCAAGCGCCTATTTGGCGTTATTCCCCACTAGCCGCCAGCGCGACCACTTAAATCGCGAAAGCAGCGGCGGTTGGCCCGCGTTTGCGAGCGCGCTGCCCCAAAAATCGCGCTGATGAGCCAATTCCCGATTGAATGTTGCGTTTACGATCGAATCCATTCGCTTGCTCCCGAATTGTGGGGAAAATCTCCGGTTGGCGACTCGGTAAGGGATAACATAATAGTTTATTGAAAGCTTAGATGAGGGATGATATTGATCATTCCTACGTTGTACATTCGACCATCGTTTGAAATAACTTGAGTGCTTCGATGAAGACGCTCCGCTGCGCCGTTTCTCGACTCCTCTGCTTCATTTTTTGTGCCCATGCGCAATAAATCTATAATGGCTCGCTCGGAAGCCGCCGTCCATAGGCATCGCCGGAGGCAGTCTTTGCGGCGGCTACACTTACCCGCTGCTGAAGGCGTGCGGCTACCCATACTTGTCGGCCGGAGTGGCGGTTGTGTGTTTGGATCAGTCCTGCCGGGGGTCGATCAAGCCCGGGGATGAAATCCTGCCGATGAACGGAAACCATGGAGATATCGCTATCGCCCAATACTACAAGATCCCTCAATACTACAACATTTCGAACTCCGAAGTTCGAGACTCGCCGCCGTGGCGGGTCAAATCCCACTAACCGTCATGAGGTTTTCGATGCGATTGTCTGCGCTTTGGGGTCTACTTGCGATTGCCGCGCCGTCTAGCGCCTTCGCGCAATCTGTATATCCGGGGTGCACGGTTCCCCCGACGACTTTCAACCATATTTGGTACATCGACCCGGTGCACGGCCAAACGCCAGCAGCAATGACGGCGGCCGGCGTTCCCGTTGCTCAGCAAGGCACCCAGGCTCATCCGTGGAACTCGCTTCAGGCCGTCTTTTGGCAAACGACGGGATATACCTACCCGCTGCTAACATCGGTGCCTTATGTGACGGTGGGGACAGGACGGACCACGGGGCCGAAGTCGGGTCCAATTCAGCCGGGCGATGAAGTCCTGCTCATGAGTGGCAACTACGGGGTTGTCAATGTAGGTCAGTATCTTGCCCCGATTGCTAATCCATATTTCGTCACCATCGCAGCCGCCCCCAGTCAGACACCTGCATTGAGCGGCCTTAACATCACCGCGAGTAGTAAGTTCGCTTTCAGCGGTTTAATTATCGAGAAATGGGGCGGCAACGGGCCCCTCGTTTGGGTCACCGATCAGGGCCCAACTATGCCTACGTCCGACATTGTCTTCCAGAAAATGTCTTTGTTATCCATAACTAATACTAGCGGATGGACTCAGGCGGCTTGGCGCACATATGGGCGTAGTGGAATCAGGCTGTTCTCCAACGCTGAAGACACGAGCTGCGTCTCAATGACCGGCTCGCACATTTACAATGTTAAAGGAGGTGCTGGAATATTCGCCCCGAATTCGCTGTTTTCTAACAACGAGATTGATCACTTCGGTGACGATGGGATCGACCTTGGTGCAAATAATCTCACGATCACAAATAATTATATTCACGATAATCTGAATATCGGCGACGGCAATCACGAGGACGCAATACAGGGGGAGGGCGGCACCGCTGGATTGCACAACTACACCAACGTCCTAATCGACAGCAATGTCATCATTCGCCAGACCGACCCGAAGCTTAAATTCCCGACTTATCTACAGGGCATCGACGCCTTCGATGAGGACTGGTCGAACCTCACGGTCACCAACAATGCAGTCGTTACTTACGGTTGTTGGGGGATCGGATTTCAGAGCGTGCATGGCGGTCTGATCGCCAATAACACGGCCGTGGCCGATGGGCTCTACGGCCCCCTGTCAGGCTGCGCACCCCCGGTAAACACTACCCCAGTAATAGAGCTCGGTGACAAGACGCATGAGGGCGCATCGAGCAACAACGTCACCGTCATGAACAACCTGGCAAATCAGGTGATCGTCACCGCGGATCCCGGCATCGTGGCCAAGAACAACGTGGCCTTTGCTGGCACAAACGCTCTCTGCTTTCCGGTAAGCGGCGTTCAACAGTGCTACAGCGCGGTTGGGGCCTACGGCAACGCGAACCAGATCGTGGCGGGAGGGCAAACGGCCGAGTTCGTCACGTTCAATCCTGCCACTTTCACCTGGGACCTGGCGCTGCTTTCGGCGGCGCCTGCAGTGGGGGCTGGCGCACTTGCCGGCGCACCCGCGAACATGCTTTCGGGTGTACCGCCGCACGTTGTTGAGGTTCCGCGTCCGACCAGCACGTCGACGACCAATGCCGGGGCCTACTAAAGTCCAAGAACCGACGGGGGGCAGCCGTATGCGGCGAGCACCCGGCTCCCACAGTTCTCCTGCACAACTCTGCCCTTTCGCAGAGTTCGCTAGCTAACGTCGTCGGCGTAGGGGCTACACGGCCGCGAGCCGAAAGCGGCGGCTGAAATCGAGATGCGGATCATGTGGCCCCAAACTCACAGAGCCAGATCGATTGGCAGAAGCGAAAGAGAGGGCGGAGCACCCGAGGCCGCCTAGTCCTAGAAAGCGAAGGCATAGACCTGGCCGTCGCCGGCGACGTAGAGCCGGTCGCCCGCGGCGATGAGCGTTTTAAATCGGTAAAAGCCGCGCAGATACTCCGGCGGCGAGGCGAGCAGTTCGCCGGTGTCGCCCCTGAAGGCGTAGAGGCGGTCGTCGGCCTCGGCGCCACCCATAAACACTATCGGATCCGAGTAGCCGTCAGTGGTGGTGACAATCGGCGCGCCTCTGTTGCCGGGGACTTCGGCGCACCAGACAGTCTCGATCGCAGGTGCGGGATCGATGCGAATCTTCAGCGCCACGAGTCCCTTCCCCGCTTTGTCGGGCGGACAATTCACACCCGAGCCCTGCAGCGCGAGGAAGACGCCGTCACCAACGCTCCAAACGGCCGGCGAGGCGATTGTCGTACGCGCGGTCACATGTGCGGTCAAGAGCGCGCCGCCGATTCCGCCGAGATTGTTGCGATCGAGAAGGTAGGCCATGCCGGTTTTGTCGATGGCGAAGATGAGCTTTCGCGTGCCTTTGTGACTGGGCACGTCAATCGGAATGGGCGCCGTTCCGCCGAGGTCCAGATCCCCAGAATCGAGCCACTTCCAGTTTGAGGGAGCGAAATAATCGCGAGAGTCGGTCGGTCGGGCAAGGTTAGGGCCGAAGCGCAGGACCGCTTCGCCATCGCTCCAGGCACTGGCGCCGAACGTGTTGCCAGTTGCGACGAACAGCGACTTCCCGTCGCCGGTAACCCCGCCTTGTCCCCAGATCCCGCCACCGCGCGCCCGTGTCGAGAAACTCTCGACCTCCGACGGATCGCTCTGAGAAACGCCGACGACAGTTCCGTGATAGTCGCCGCAATCGCCATAATGGCCGCTATAGGCAACGAAGACGCGACCGCCGAACACTGCGAGCGCGCCGCGCTGATTCTGCACCGCAGGCGTGAAGCTCTCTTTAAGCGCGGTCGCCACATCGACTGGCCAGCCGGGCTCGGTCGAGCCGCCAGCGAGCGCAAGTGCATAGATTTCATGCCGCGGTTTGTCGCCGCGCATGACCATGGCGTCGAGATAGAGTGTCGCGCGCGCCGGATCGATCACTGGAGTGCCGGTCACGCCAAGCAGTGGCAGATTGCCGCACGGAAGCGCCGAGCGCGGGACCGGGTCGCCGAGCGTGCGCTTCCAGATTTGCGCCCCGCTTGCAGCGTCTATCGCGTAGACCTCATCCTGATCCGTCGCCACGATCAGCATGGTTTCGCCGGATCCAGGATGGCGCCAAAGCAGTGGTTGCGCAATGACGCGACCGCGAAATACGGCATGGAACGAAGCGTCGAGATGCAGGCCGCGCGCGCGGTCAAACGTGAGACCAGGCATGACATAGCTGCCAGAGCGATCAAGTGCGCCGTGGTACGTGAGGACCGAGGAATCGGCCGCGGCCGAAGCGGATGCTGCCAGTAGTGCGGCGCCGAGCGCGCCGACAAGTAAAGCGAAGCCCATGACAAACCCCAAGAGCCGCTCAAGTTGCGGCGCCGGCCATTATCCGCGGAACGCCACAAACGAGATAGCCCTTTCCGCAATCGCAAACACGATAGGCGACTCAAATTGGCGGGCTGTTTGCACAGCACAACTCACTGATTGCACCTGCAGGACACAGAGCCGCTCCCGAGCGCGGCGAATCGGCACTTCATTGCAGACGGACGGTGTACTCGTCGCTGACCTCGCGGCCGACCGCGCTGGACGAAACGATTGTGATGCGCTTCGCTGGGCGACCGGCCGCAGACAATGCAGGGCCGAGAGGCTACAGACGCATTGAATAGGCTTCAGTGTGATACGTCGGCGTCGTGCGACAGGGCCTGAGGGCACGATGATCACAGTCGGAGCTGTGTCGTCGGTCGGAGCAAGGAACGGCTCCTCGACCGGGGAAGCAGTTCCTGCAGCGGGCGTTGACTGCGGCGGCCCTCGCGAGACGAAGCGGCCTCATTCGCTGCGAGTCTCGCGGAAATCGACTCGACCCTGTCACAGTCAGCGGCGATCAACGTGTTCTTGGCCGCGAGGTTGGCGTGGATCCAGTCGGCGGCCTCGTCGGCGCTTTGGAGCTGATTGAGACGCGAGCAACTGCTCCGCAACGCTGCCGATGGCTTCAAGCCGGGCGGATGCGATTCTCCTTGCCGCGACGAGCAGCCGCTTCTCAACCTTTCGAGGTGAAGGGATTCATGAGCGCGGAACATTTTTCGTTGATGAGACCTTGATCAAGGCCTGGGCGTCGATGATGAGCTTTCGTCCCAAAGACGGCTTGGGCCATCCGCCACCAAACCGTCTATTGCCTTGGCGAGCCTCGCGCTCGCCGTCATTGCGCCGGCATGGTTCATGTGCGCCCAATTCTCGTATAGACCGTCCTCCTGCGCTAGATCGCCGTTGTCCACAACCGTCCCGTATCGCTGTAGAAACGGCAGATCGGTGATTGTTTGGGGTCCATTGAACATCGGCAGGAAGACGAAGATCAGCTGCGCTCCGTGAGATTTCGCCTCGTTTGCGATCTTGCTGATATACAGATGGTCTTCGCCGCCGTTCAACCGGGCGAGCCCGCGCGCGACCAGGGTTCGCGGAACCGGCTCCCGAGGCTCGGCGAGTAGGGTCGCACGCGGAGTCCGACGGTCCATATCGATCAGCTTGCCGCCGCTTATGAAGCTCGTGGTGTAGTCGGTGCGTGTCTGCGCATATCGGTCAGGATCGAATTGTTTTGAGAGGCCGAAGAGATCGGGAAAGAGATTGGCGCCGACGAGTTTTGCCGAGCGGGCCGGAAGATAAGCCAGATCGTAAAGATAGTTATGCATGAGCGGTGTCGGCGGGAAGACAATGGCCTCGGTGGGAGCGACATACTTGAAAGCGGCGTGGCCGAACGGATAGGGCTGGTCATCGACCATAAGAACGATCACCTTCGGCGATTTCGCCTTGAAAAGCTCGTCAACAATCGCCCATTGGAGGTTGCGCCCGGCGCCCACGATGGAAAAGTTCACAACGTTGGCGCTCCTGCCGTGCTGCGCAAGGTCGTGCTCGATGGCTGCGGCGCTGAGGCCGAGCTGTGACCGGGAGGAGCCGAGAATGGCGACGTCGATCGGCTTTGAATCGAAATGGATCCGCTCGTACATCCAGCGCAATTGGCCGTAGAGGGTGCCGTCGAGCAGTTGCCACCGCTGATAGTCGTTCTCCGGCAGGAGGAGGAGGGCGGCGTCGAGCGTCAGGGCGACGCCGAGCGTCGCCAGGATCATCAAAACGAGCCTATAGACAGCTCCCTTTTGCTTCGGAACGCTTGAGGCCTCATCCAGCGCGCCAGGCCTTGGTCCCTCAGACGGCAGCGTGGCTGTTGGACTTGTGGGCGCGGTCATGTCGTCAATGGTCCCTTTCGCCGATAGAGGCATTTGGAATCGACTTGAAATTATCGGGTCATCGATTCGATGATTGTGACGAAACTCGTCGACTGCATCACAGGCAGTGGCTCCCGGCGTACTCGGCGAGGTCGTCAATTAGCGTATAGCCGCCAAGGCGATCGGTCACGCCGCGCGTTTTAAGAATCGCGCGCATGAATCCCGTCGCGTCGCCCCTCCATACTCCGATTTCGATCAAGTCGCCTGCCACGGCGCTCTTGAGTACGTCATAGATGCAGACTGGAAGATTATGGAGCCGCGCCAACGGCAGCCTCGAAACCTTAGACCGTTGGATGTAATGATCGCCTCGGACGAACTCCGATTCGCTGCCTCGCTGGGTTCCACAGTATAGACGGTTTTCTTCAGGGCTTTCTTGAGCAGGTCGAGATAGAGTCCGACTGGCCCATTATTTTTCAGTTTCTGAGCAACCATCTGTCCGCAACCTCTACGATCTGGCCATATTCGCTAGCGGTCAATCCTCGAGGACCTCGATTAGGCCGACGCCTTCGATCAAATAAAACGACACACGCCTGCCGCCGAACAAAACGCCTTCTGTGGGCGGAGAAATGGAATGAACGCGCAGGTGCTCGTCGCTTTCCATCACGTCCAGCGAGCGGTCCAGATCGCTGCATGTGTAACAGATGTGGTAGACGAGCCCGTCCTTGTGGGCCAAGAGCAACTTGTCGAGCGGGCCTGGGCCCTCGGCGGGACTGAGGATCTCCACGTCAGGCATTCGGTCGTGGGCGCAGAGTCGAGCACGCACGTTTTGCCTCGGATCGACGATCTGCGGACCGATCCGATAACCTAGGCCAGTCAAGAAATGAGCCGCCGCCTCCGGGTTTTTCACCGCCAATCCGAGGTGATGAAAGGCGAGCCCCCATTTGTTTGGCGAGAGAAGCACCGTCATCATCATCCAATCAGAATTGGCCATACAAGAATTGGCCCGATCCCGCGGTCGACAAAATCGAGAGCAGGAATAGGCAAACGCCATACTGCAGCCATTGCGGAGCAACTTCGTCGATCCCGGCCACTAACCTTTTGGCGCCAGGGGCGCCCGCGCCGACAAACAGGGCGATAGCCATGCAGACCCAGGCGGGAACGATTAGATACCCCTGCATGTCCGACCAACCCAAGGATCCGCTCGGCGAGACAGCAAGAACCTGCTCAACGATGGACATCGCCGCGTCCCAACTTGGCGACCGCCAAAAAATTGTGGAGAAACTCATCAGCGCGAAGGTAAGCGTCATGCCGGCCAGGGCTAATATCCAACGGCGCACCCGCTTGCTGGTCGTGTGGGTCTGTTCGCGGCGTGGCGCGCGGCGCCTGAGGCTGAGGACAACGAGCGCCGTCACGGAAACCAAAACGCCCTGCATGAAGCCGAAAACGAGAAAATTCAGCGTCAGGCCGTGCCACAAGCCTATGATGAGCATGTTCAGCATGACGCACAAGACGAGCCCGGCCTGGCCCAGATCGCGTAGCGACATCGATAGTGGGGTAAAAAGGTAATCTGTGACCCAAGAGGTCAGGCTCATATGCCAGCGGCGCCAGAATTCCTGGATGTTGACGGCCGCGAACGGGGCGTGGAAGTTGGGTGGACCCTCGACGCCGAACAACTTGCCGACACCAAGCGCGATATTCGTATAGCCGGCGAAGTCGGCATAAAGCTGCAGGGTGTAGCAGGCGACCGTCACCAGTATGACCGAATAGCTGAACTCGGCGTGCGACTGGTCTACGACCTCGATAAACGCGGCGAGGCGGTCGCCGACCAAGAGTTTCAACATCAGTCCGCCAAGTACGAGCCGAATGCCCGCTTCGACCTGATCGGGGTCGAGCGTCCTTCCCACGACCTCGCGCATCTGCGCGAAGAACGGATCCGGCCTCTGGATTGGACCGCTGACGATCTGCGGAAAGAAGGCCGGAAAGAGGAGGAATACGATCGGGTCGCGCTCAACCGCTTCATCGTCCCAGTAGACTTCGATTAGGTAGGAGATCAATTTGAACGAGTAGTAGGAGACGCCGAGCGGCAAAAGGAAACCGCGCCAGGCGCCCGCCGCCTTGAAGGCCACGATCACGGCGATGACCGCGGCGACACCTGCGGCCATGTATGCCTGCTTCACCCGTTCGCTGCCGCTTCTCGCAATCGCCAGACCGATCGCGTAGACCGCGGCCGAGGCGACGACGAGCAGCACGAGATAGATCCGGCTCGAAAGAGCGTAAAACGCGTAGGACAACGCCAGAAGATAAATCGCCCGCCAACGGCCGGGGAGCCAATAATAAACCGCGGTCGCGGGAACGAGAGCGACGAAAAACAGCGGCGAGGTGAAACTCACCTACGCCGCCTTCCTCTTGATCAGTTCGAGCAACTCGCCAACGTTTTTTAGGTTGCGCACTTCCTTGATGCTGAACTTGACGCCGAAGGCCTTTTCAACCGCGACGATCATATTGATGTTGGACAGGGAATCCCAAGTCGGAACCTCGTCCGCGGTCATCCCCTCCGTGACCATGAGGGCATTATCATTGAAGACGTCGCGAAAAATAGGCGTCAAACGCGTGACGATTTCATTTTTCTCCATTCGTACCCTCATTTTGTCAAAGCTCGTTGACGATTGTCGTCATGAACGTCTCGCGCGGGCGATAGGCTTCGACCGAGAGCGCCCATTGAGAAGCGCCGCGCTCGCGGTCCGCGACCTTTTCGAAGCCGAAGCTCTTGAAGAAGCCCTTCACCATGTCGTTTTTGGCAGTCGGAACGTAGTGGCCGACAACCCGTTTGGCGCCCAGCCGTGCGGCATAGGCGAAGATGTTGTTCATGGTGAAGCTTTCGACGCCGCGCTGCAGGACGCGACAGCTCATCAGATATTCGTCAATTTCGAGATTCTCTCCCGCGTGCTTGAGAATGACGACCGAGATCAGGCCGTAGTCGCCAAACTTGTCGGCAAGCCGAAGCGTCAGTGGCGCGAGCGAAGGGTCCTTCATCATCGCTTCGCACGCCGCCTCGCCGTAGCGGCGGGTCATCAGATTGAACTGATTGCTGCGCTGGATGAGCTGTGCGATGCGCGGCAAGTTGAACGCGTTGAATTGCTCGAGCCTGATCTCCATGGCGAGAGAGATCAAATAGTCGTTAATGTTGGTGAAGTGGGTCTTGGTTAGCTCGCGCTGGGCTTCCTCCCGATATTGATCGACCCGCTGCAGGTCCGCTGCCGAGAAGGAAGCGGTCTCGAACAGATTGAGGTCGGCCAAGGATTGGAGGTAGAGCGACGGATCGTCGGGAAGTTCCGGCACCAAGACCTCGGGCAAGAACTCGCGCACAATGTTTCGCTCGAACGGATTGTCGTCGAGGAAAACCAGCGAATCGAAGCCGATGTTCAAGGTCTTCTGAATAAGGCGGATATTGTCGGCCTTGTTATCCCAGTTAGCGACGAAGACCGAAATGTCCTCTTCCTTGAGCGCCATATGGGGATGATCACGAAACGGCAGCACGGCGTTGGCGTGCTCGTTTTTGCTGACCACGGCGAGAATGATCCCGCGGCGTTTGAGTTCCCGAATGAACCTCTGGAACCCGACGAAGGCCTCTCCTTCATCGAACTCTCCCAGCGCGATACCCTCAAGTCCGTCATCGCCAATGACCCCGCCCCAAAGCGTGTTGTCGAGATCGAGGATCACACATTTCACGATCAGGCCGACGGCGGCGAATATCGTGTCGAGTAACGATTGGGCCAGTAGTGGAACATGCTCGAGCCGGCATGGGGTCTTCGCCATGTTCCACATTCGCGCATCAAGCCATTGGGTGCGTCCTGTGGCGGCAGCGAGAAAATCGACGTCGTTCAGGAGAACGTTCTTGGCCTCGCGAGCCTTAAGCGCAAGATGGTAGTTGATCTCAGTGAAAATTGAGCCGACAGAGTCAGCCACCTTGAGCTCGTAATTGCCGAAGGCGCGCTCGCTCGGTAAGACGAACGTGCTCTGAATGATTGTCGCCTGACTGTGCGCGCGGAATGCACCCCAAAGGTTTTCGAGTCGACCTAGCGTTTCGCTGGCGAAAGTCGACCGGTCGGCGCTGGCGTAGAGGCGCGCCTTCAACTTTTCGCTCGACAGGAGAATCACCACATATTGCGGAGCGAACGCGTATAAGGCGGAGTTGGGGTCGAGGATCTCAAGATCGACGCCGTCGTAATTTCCTTCATACAACTCCGCCTGTACGCCATTTCTTGCGGCAATGGCGCGCATGATGGTCGCCAGGTGCTGAGTGGCGCAGTCCGCGAGGAGAGCGATTCTGATCGACTTCGCGTCAGCCGCCGTTTTGAGCGCACTCGCCTCCTTCGACAGCGCGAAATAGTCCAGGGTAAGCGTTGCGTGTTTCATGGCGTCAGGCTCTGTCGAAACCCATTTGTAGTCGGATGTTGCTTGCAAAAACGAAAGCGATTCCGCTCTCTTATCGTCCAGTTGTCGCGCTGCGCGTAAGGCAGCGTATCCCTTCCTGGCGCCGGGTGCGGAGGCTTTGTGCCGTCCGCGACGCTGCGCGTCAACCCAAAACTTCCAGCGCGCTCCGCCCGTTTCGGTGACGTCGACAATGCCGCAGTCGACATCTCAATCACGCGTAGTCCCGTCCACCGCCTCGCCGCCCGCAGGCACGAAGACGCGCTGCAAGGCCAGACGGGCCACCCCAAGATTTCTTCTCAAGCCTAGTCGACAGCAACTTCGCGGATCGCGTCCGACTTCTGAATCTCCGGTAGGATTTCCGGCGGACCCGCCACATGCGAGTCTGCACCGTGCGAACCGGCATCTCCATTTCTCTCCCGCCCGCTGATCTTGATCGGCTTCACGGCGCAACCGGTACAGTTTTCATAGGCGCGCCAAATGTGAAGGGAAACTGACGCTGAAGACCGACGCGACAGGCGCAAAGAGCGCGCAAGTCGCGCCGTGCTAGAAATCCAGAGCATTGATTGCGTCCGCAAGCCTGGCGCTCGCCGTCCGTGCCCCGGCGTGGTTAAAATGGGACCAATTTTCGAACAGTTCGTCCCGAGACGCGAGATCGCCGTTGTTAATGACCACGCCGTATTGTTTCACAAAATCGAGCTGGCTGGCTTTCTCGGGACCGTTGAACATCGGCATATACGAAAAGATTAGCTGCACGCCGCGCGCTTTCGCTTCATCCGCGATTTTCTGGATATAAATTCGGTCAGCGCCGCCGTTGAGGCGGGCATATTGTCTATTGGTCCATGCAGTGCGGTCGGTCTGCTGCGAAGCTTGCTCAAGGAGGGTTTTGCGCGGCACGGCATTATCCATGTTCACGACCTCACCGGTTTCACCCGGAAAATTGGTCGTAAAATCGGTGCGGTTCTGCTCATAGGCCTTGAGGTCGAATTCTTTTGGAAGACCGAACAGCCCCGGGAAGAGGTTGGCGCCGAACAGCTTTAGTTTTCGGGTTGGCAAGTAGCCAAGGTCGTCGAAATATTCGTGAAGGGCCCGCTTAGGAGCGGAAACAAGGGCCTCCGCGGGGGCCACTTCCTTGAAAAGTTCATGACCGAATGGATAGGGAGGGTCGTCGACCTCGAGCACGATCACCTTCGGAGACTTCACCTTATAAATCTCGCGAAGGATAAGCCAATGGAGGTTGCGGCCGACGTTAAATATCGCAAAGTTCACCACATTAAGCTGTTTGCCATGCGCGGCCAGCTGTTGCTCGATGGCCGCGGGACTGAAGCCGAGCTGCGAGCGGGATGCCCCGAGGATCACGACATCAATTGGTCTCGGGTCGTAGTGGATCCGCTCATAAATCCAGCGCATCCGATGGTAATCAGAGTCCGGGCGTTGCCAACGCTGGTATGTATTCTCGGGCAGAAAACAGGCCGCGACAACGACCGCAAACGTCACGCCAAGCGCCGTCAGGATCGTGAAAACAAGCGTAGCCACGGGCGCGTTTGGCTTCGGAACGCTAGCCGCGTCATCAACGACTACAGGGTCCCCTTGCGCTCGCGTCACCGTCGGGTTCGCCTGCGCGCTCATGCTTCAGCGGTCCCGCTTCCAATAGAAGCACTTGGAATTGACCTGGATCAGGGGCTCCTTGATGTTGCGCTGGCGGCGAAAATCATCAACCGCTCTGCGACAATGCGTCCAGGCGTCCTCGGCGTAGTCGTCGATGATGGCGTAACCGCCGACCGACAGCTTCTCGTAAAGACTGGTCAGCGCGTCGGTCGTGGATTCATAGTAGTCACCGTCAAGCCGCATGATCGCAAGGGTTGAAACCGGCGCCGTGGGCAGGGTATCCTTGAACCAGCCCTTCAGAAACCGAACCTGACCGTCGAGCATCCCATAGGCGCGGAAATTCGATTTGACCGCTTCAAGATCGACGGCGAAGTGATCGTAGACTTTCGTCATTAGCGAGCCGTTATGCGCTTCGGCTTCGATCGGAAACTTTTCACCGTCGGGCTCCGGCAGACCCTCGAAAGAATCCGCGACCCAAACGGTGCGATCCGCCACCCCATAGGCTTTCAGCATTGCGCGCATGAAAATGGTGGCGCCGCCGCGCCAGACGCCGGTTTCGATCAGATCGCCGGGCACACGGTTCGTGAGCACGTCATCGATGCAGAATTGAAGGTTGTCGAGGCGCGCCAAGGGAAGCATCGAGATTGCGGTCCCCTGAATATAGTGATCGATGAACCCCTTCACGAACAACGCTTCGCTCTCCTCGCTCGGCTCGGTGGTATAGACCGTATTCGTCAGAGTCCTTTTCAGCAAGTCAAGGTAGAGACTTACGGCGTTGTGTTCTTTACTGCTGTTAGTCGGCATCATGTCCTCTCTATTAATAGGGGCTGCGTGAAAAATCCTAACCGTCAAAACGATCGCTTTTGATCTGACATCAAAACTGACCGTATATGAAACCCCCGCTCCCTACGGTTGACAAAAGTATGAGCATGGATAAGCAAACACTGTATTGCAGCCATGGCGGAGCAACCTTTGCAATCGGCCGGCTGAGCCTTCGCATGCCTGGAAGTCCGATACCGACATAAAGCGAGATGGCCATGCAGATCCATGCGGGCGCCGCAACGTAGGTCGGGATATCGGACCAGCCTATTGGCCCGCTTCGGGTGAAGCCAAAGATCTGGGCGACGACTGATATGGCTTGGTCCCACGTCGGCGAATGAAAAAAGATGGTGGCGAAAGTCATCTGGGCGAAAGTCAGGACGGCGCCCAGAAAATAGATCACATACGCCCAAACCAAGTTTTGGCTCTGAACTTGATTCATCTTTCTCGCGGCGCGCCTCCATCGCGTCCGCATGCCGAGGATCAGGATAGTTATGCTGAGAAAGGTGGCCTGAAGGACGCCGTAAACGAGATAATTCAGGGTGAAAGCATGCCAAATCCCGATGACGGTCATATTAACAAAGATCGCAGCGATCAATCCGGCTTGACCGAAATTTCGAAACGACATCGACAGCGGCGTGAACAGATAGTCCACGAGCCAGAAGGTCAAACTCATGTGCCAGCGGCGCCAGAGTTCCTGAATGTTGATGGCGGAGAAAGGCGCGTTGAAATTGGGCGGACCCTCGACGCCAAACAGCTTTCCGATGCCGAGAGCTATGTTCGTGTAGCCGTAAAAGTCGGCAAAAAGCTGCAGCAAATACCCTGCGGCCGTCACCAGCATGACGCTGTAAGAATAGTCCGAATGGGATTTGTCGATCAGCGCGATGAAGCCGGCGAGCCGGTCGCCGACCAGCGTCTTCATCATCAGTCCGCCGAGTATGAACCGTAGACCCGTTTCGACCTGCTCGACGTCGATCGATCTCGCCATGACGTCACGCATCTGGCCGAAGAACGGCTGCGGCCTTTGAATTGGCCCGCTCACGATCTGCGGAAAGAAGGCTGGGAAGAGCAAGAACACGGCGGGGTCGCTCTCGACCGTGTCGGCGTCCAAGTAGACTTCGATGAGATATGAAATCAATCGAAACGAATAATAGGAGACGCCGAGCGGCAACAGGAAGCCGGTCCAAGCGCCCGCGGTCTTGAACGCCACGATGATAGCGACCAATGCCGCGACGCCGGCCGCCATGTAAGCCTTCCTTATTCCCTCACGCTCGGTCTTCGCCATGGCGAGGCCTAGCGCGTAAACGACGGCTGAGGCGACGATGAGCAATACGAGATAGATTGGGCTTGACTGCGCGTAAAAGGCGTAGGAAAGCGCCAAAAGATAAATTGCCCGCCAGCGGCCGGAAATGAGATAGAATACCGCCACTGCGGGAACGAGGGCGACATAGAATAGCGGGGCGGTGAACCCCACTTAGGCCGCCTTCCTCGTGATCAGGTCCAGCAGTTCGCCGACGTTCTTGAGGTTTCTGACGTCCTCTATGCTGAATGTGACGCAGAAGGCCTTCTCGGCCGCATTGAGCAAATCGATGTGGGGCAAAGAGTCGCAGGTCGAGACGTCGGCCGCGCTTATGCCCTCGGAGGCGACGAGCCCGTCACCAAACAGATCGCGAAAGATCGGCGCCGGCTTCGACCTAATTTCGCAATTTCCCATCCCGGTCCTCACTAATCGACGGCAAAGTCGTTCAACAGAGCCCCACGTTCGACAAATCTCCCCAGGCGGTTTTTACAGTAGCATGACGCAATCATCCAATGGCCATGCGGACCATAGCGTGATACGTCAGCACTGTTTGCTATCGTTCCGCCATTACAGCTCTGACGGCGGCGCCCGCTCGCTGAATATCTCACAGCCTCGGAGGCGCTGTCTTTTCAACGTTTGTGCATCCGGGAGTCAAGGGTCGATTTTGGTTCGGCCTAGTGGATCGAACCTGACAGTTGAATCCCGGATGGGATTCCCTCTGGGATTTCGGCGTGCGAGTCTGCGTGATGCGCGCAGGAAAATCCCTTTCGGTTTCGTCTGCCGATATTTGTCGGCTCAAAGCCCTGGTTCGTGACCGCAACGCGCCGCAGAAGCAGGTCTGGCGGGCCGAGATCGTGCTGCTTACGGCCGATGGTGTCGGCACGAACGAGATCATGCGGCGAACCGGCAAGTCCAAGACCTGCGTATGGCGCTGGCAAGAACGCTTTATCGAGGCGGGGTTCGACGGGTTGCTCCGCGACAAGACGCGTCCCTCGCGCATCCCACCGCTGAGCGCCGGGGCCGCCGAGCGCGTCGTCGCGCTGACACTTGGCGAACCGCCTGGCGAGACGACCCACTGGACCGGCTTGTTGATGGCGAAGGCGGCGGGGCTCAGCGTCAGCTCGGTTCAACGTATCTGGCGCAAGCACGGCCTCCAGCCGCACCGGATGCGCCAGTTCAAGCTGTCCAACGATCCGCGCTTCGTCGACAAATTGCGCGACGTCGTCGGGCTCTATGTCGATCCGCCCGCGCACGCCATCGTCCTGTCGGTCGACGAGAAGAGCCAGATTCAGGCGCTGGACCGCACCCAGCCCGGACTGCCGCTGAAGAAGGGCCGCGCCGGAACGATGACACACGACTACGAGCGGCACGGAACGACGACGCTGTTCGCCGCGATGAACGTCCTCGACGGCACGGTGATCGGCCGCAACATGCAGCGCCATCGCCATCAGGAGTTCATCCGCTTCCTCAATATCGTCGAAAGACAGGTTCCTGCGGGGAAGACGATCCACGCCATCATCGACAACTACGCCGCCCACAAGCATCCCAATGTCCGCCGATGGCTCGAACGCAATCCGCGATGGACATTCCACTTCACGCCGACGTCCGCTTCCTGGCTCAACGCGGTCGAGGGCTTCTTCGCCACTCTCACAAAGCGCAGGCTCAAGCGAGGCGTCTTCCGGTCCGTCACCGATCTGCAAGCCGCGATCAACCGCTTCCTCGAAGAGCACAATCAGCAGTCCAGGCCCTTCACATGGACCGCAGACCCGGACAAAATCATCGCCGCCGTCAGGCGCGGGCATCAAGTGTTAGATTCGATCCACTAGTCGCTTGATCGGGCTAACAAAGGAGAGAAGCGGCGGCCTCCGGGTGGTCGCTACCGTATTGCACAACCGCCATCCCGCCGGGCAGACGAACCCTGGCCCCCCAACAGCACATCCCGCTCTCCGAGGACAACCCTTTGAGGCTCCGCACCTTAAGCGGGCGCTCAACGGGCGACGACCTGCCGCAGTCGTTTTCCGGTCTTGATTGCGGTTCGCAAGAATAGGCGCCGGGTTAGTTCAGGCCTAGCGGCCAGATAGGTGAGGTACCGGCCGTATTGGCCAGACCGGTAATAGGATCTAGCAAAGTCAGATTCGGAAAGGAGGGTCATCGTCTTGCGGTAATTATCGATGGCGCGCTTGAGCTTCACGTCGATGCGATCTCCATACTTTCGGCTCAACATGTCACAGGCGTCGGGAAGCTTATTAACGCTATAGACAGTACGACTATGTGGTGACCGTCCTGAAGGCCCGCTGGGCATCGAATAGATGTAATAGGCTTCATCGATTAGGATGAACTTCGCCCCGTTGAACAGGACCTCCGCAAAAAGCACGAAATCCTCGCCTACTTTCAAGCTTTCATCGTACTCGATCTTGTGATCAGCAAGGAACTGGCGGCGACAGATCGGCTTCATGATTGCAAAAGTGGCCTTCGAAAAATTGAAATTGTCATCGGCGCGAAACACATCGAGGAGTGTGATCTGCTTCTCGGCCTCGGGAAACTCAAAATGGCCGGGCTTAAACTGCCTGTCCGCAACAGCATCCCACATCACCAGATTGTCGGCGACAAAGTCAGCGGATGTCGCGCTGGCGACTTCCGACAGACGCTTGAGTCGATTTGGCCTCCAGTGGTCGTCAGCGTCAAGCAAGGCGATCCAGTCGCCCTTCGCCTGGCGGAGACCGACATTGCGCGCCGCCGACGGACCTCCATTCGCTTGGGTTGAGACAAGACGGAGGGAGGGAAGTTCCCGGGCTAGCGCCCGCACGACCTCGACGGTGTCGTCGGTCGAACAGTCGTCAATGACCAGGATCTCGAGCGGGGGGAACGTCTGCACCGCAGCGCTGCGGATGGCGCGCTCGATGATGCTTGAGACGTTGTACGCCGGAATGATGACGGAAAAATCCATCAATTGTCCTCGTTAGTTGCTGGCGCCCAGGGCTGGGCACTCTATTCGGCGCTGAAGTCGAGGTCTGGTCTCGAACAGTGCGCCCCAAATATCCTACAGGTTCCTCGCGGATCTACACACGCACAAGATCATGGCGCTCCGGATGTCCACAAACAAGGGCGCGACATCGGCACGCCACTTGCTTGACCAGCCGCAAGAGCGCCTCGCCGAAGCATCCGGAGTATCGCTTCTAACCATCAGCCGGCTCCAGGCAGTTGATGCCGGACCGGCCGGCCGCAAGGATTCGGCAGGGAAGATCGTCGCTGCCCTCGAAACCGCGGGCGGCGACCAGCCAGGCGTGAGGCTGAGCAAAGGACAGGGGGAGAGTGAGTTGCCGACACGCCAAGAAGGAGATTCAAGTCTTATCCGGCGCCTGCTGGCGGATCTTGGCGACCGAGATGGGGACGAGCCCGTGCTTGTCTTCGCCCGCGATCTACGCGCCGTCCTCGTCATGCTCGCGGCCCTCGACGGGACGAAACGAAGCGGGGCGAGCTTAATCGGTGAGACCGCAAGGACCCTCCGACCTCTGGTGCCGTTTCCGCGTCATTTCCCAGCCTTCGCGTGAACCTCAGCAAGAGCCGCGGCGAGCTATGGCGGCGTGGGTTCCTGAGCCTGGCAAAGACCCTATTGGGCTGTCTCGATCAAAGCTGAAAATCAATTTTCCATTGTGGCGCCTGTCTTGCGCAGACTTGATGGCAGCGCGTCTCGCAAGAGGGTGACCAAAGTGGGCTATGTGCTACTTCAAGGGCGCGAACCGTTCGATTTAGTTGCCGACCGTCTTCCGTCCGCGGTCGCGGTGAACGGACTCGTAGCGGCGACGGTGCCAATTTACGCTCCAGGCTTACCCGGAAACGTGGCGGATGTGCGAATTCTGTTGAATCCGCAACAAGCCGAAGATCTGGGCCGCCAGCTCCTGCTTGAGGCAAAAAAGGCGAGAGGAGCCCGCGCGAGCCCGAGCTCGAGGTATAAGCCTGGTCGGGCTTGCCGTCTCAGTGCCGCGAGGCCTCGAGGAGATTGGCGGCCCGTTCGCCTCATCGTCGGCAGCCCGACGTCCGCGTTCCGTTCTCTCAATAAGAAAGTGTTTAATGTCGTCCTTGCGCGTAACGCCATGGGCAGAAGGGCGTCAAATCGATCATATCCTTGACAGATAGGTCGCTATTTTATTGCCGCGGCTCTTTGAAGGCCGGAAGCTGTGCGATCCTTTCGATATCCGGCACCTCTAAGATGGACGGTTGCTTTCCCTGCTCGCGGAACACGGCGATCCCTGTCCGGGTCACGGCCGGCTGACTCATAATGTCACGCACCGCCGTCCAAAGGCTCACGTCTCGGTTGCCAAATTTCACCATCTCTTTGGGATCATAGTTGGACATTTCGCGCGTGTTTCTTGCCTGCCGAAGGTTGTAGGCGTCGATTAATGACATGACAGGGGCGCGCGGCATAGGCCGCCCAACGCCGTCCGATGCTCTCCCGACTGCCTCGCCTGACCGGACCGCCTTCATGCCCCGCCGAGGCGTCGGTCATTATCAAGGTCGTGGCCGCGATCGCTTTGCCGCGTCGAAAGCACCAGCCCGACCCGTCCATGGCGAGTGATCTGCCGGTAAAGGTGACCAGCTCTGCGAGGCATTCGGTCCAGAGTCAGGTGCTGTACGGCGCAACCTGCCTCGAGGCCAGAGCTACAGCGAAGTGATCGTTGAGGGTGGCCGAGGCCCAACGGTAGGAATTCACGGTGTCGTGATTGGACCGCCTGAAGAGTCCAGGATCAAAAACAACCGGCAGCGCCGGAATCCCCCGTCACGACTAGCAAGGCGCGGTCCGGAAGGCCCGGCCGTGCGGGAGCGCGTCTGGGCCTTCTTGTCGAGGAGCGCCGTTCTGGCCCTTGCAACCGAACCCGCCGGGGTCCACAATACCAACGGTGCATGCATGCCCCCACGCAGGAGCTTCGAGCCTTGCCATTGGAAGCGCATGCTGGCTCACTACCGAACCTTGGCAAGCGCCCCTTCTGAACAACGCCCCGCTGACCTCGGGCCGCCGAAAAAAGCCCCGCGCGGGCCAATGACTAGTATCTGCCTGCCCACGACGCTCCTATTGTGGCCTAGCCGCGCGCCGGCCGGCTGTTCAGGGATTGGCTCGCCGGCGTTGATATCGCCACAGCCCGCGCCATATTGCGTGAATGCGACTATCTCGGCCTCCCGAATGCGCACCGACATACTTACGGTGACGATCGCGCGGGCTCCTTAGAGATGCGCGGGCTTCTCGGGTCGGTTTCTACGCTCGCGCTCGCGCTCTTGCCAGCCAGTGGCCGGGGCGCGAGCTTGCCGCAGTCTGTGGTCGTCCAGTCGGGCGGGTCCTTTGCCTGTCCCTATACGGTGACAAGGAACGACCCGTGTGCGAGCGCCCCAGCTCCGGCCACAGCCTACTGGCGGCGCTCCAATTTCTTCGCGCCGGGAGGCTATGCGAACACGAACGCCGCCACGACAGCGAACTACAGCGCCACAAGGCCAGCATTCAACGTGCCGGGCGTCGACTACGCCATCGGTCCAACCACGCCGCTCGCCAGCCATTTCGACCCAGCGGTGAGCCCGCCGCCCGGCTGCTCCTATAGTACGACAACGAGTGGGACAGGCGCTGGCGAACTGACTTGCGGCGGGAGTCAATTCAACGGGACAGTGGCGCACGTCAACCTCGGACCGGTCGGCGGCCATGGCTGCACATCGCTCCGTATTAATGCCGGCGCGACTGGCGTATCTAACTACGTCATCGACGACGCTTATGGCTTCAACGATAGCGGCTTGTGTTCGGTCTCTGCCGCCCTGGGAACGTGGATCCAGTTCACCAGTGGCGTCGTCCCGCTGACGATCTCGAATTCATATTTCGACGGGAACTGGATCACCTGGCGAACCGCTGGAACGCCAACTTGCGCCAAGTGTAGCCCAAGCGCGATGTGGGGACTTGGAGGCTTAAAGGGTCTCGTCACCGTCAAATACTCCGTCTTCAATCATTTCGCCGGGCGAACATTGTCGTCGGGGTCCGGTGCGGGCTTCGGCTTTGAGATGATCGGGAGTTGGGTCGAAGGCTACTGCTCGTCAGTCCTGAACGGTCACTGCGAATGGTCCGTCGGCCCGAGTAGTGGTGGCGTCATCGACCACGGGTTTATCCTCAGTTACAACGTTCTCATGCAGGATTGGCAGGGCACCAACTTCGGCCCTATGCCGATCTTCCTCGCCGCCAACTATCCGGTCACCTACTCGGCCCCAGCCGGACAGACAGCGATCGGCATAGACCACAATGTCATGATCAACGCCTCTATAGGCGGGGCAACCTCCAATGCAGGTGCGGTTGTCGATCTCTGCGTGGGCGCGACGGTTTCCGCGACTGGCGTTTGCAGTGGCGCAGGCCCTTACATCTTCGAGATCGCCCGTCACCCGAACGCGCTCGGCGTCACCGAAGCGTTCTTCCCCAACTCGATCTTCAACTGCAACACTCCCGGCTATAACGGCGGGTTCGCCGCAGTCACCAAGGTTTCCGACGGCGGGCCGGGCTATCTTTCTCAATGGACCTATGACGCCGGGAGCACTTTCGCTCCGAACGGAACGTATGGTCCCGCCCAGTGCGCGAAGAAGACGCGCGAGTACCACGCGGTCGGCTCTTACGGCGTCACGGGGTTTGGCGGGGTTTTCGGCCCGATCGTGATCCAGAACAACTACATGGACGTGTCGTCGGCTTATGGCTATCCGCGCGCCCCGAGCCTATACCAACTGGCTGGCGCGTCGCACTCCATCGGCAAAGGCATCACGGCCTCCATCTCCGGAACAACGCTCACGACTTCGGCGAGCGTGACCGTCAACAAGGGCGAGTATGTCTACGCTCCCGATCTCTGCTCGCCTTCGAACTACACCCTTTGCCCAGAGATCACCGCGAGCGCAACCGGGACTTCTTTCCAAGTCACGGCTGGGTTCAGCACGACTGCGCCCGAGGCGATGACGGTTGTCGATCCAACGATCTGCTCGCAACCGATCGTGTTCTCGGGCAATGTCGATATGGTAGGTCTGGCCGATCATGCCTGGATGAACAAGCCGTCTAGACCAAAGACGAATTTGGTTATCGGGTGCTACTAAAAGGGCGGAATCCGGCCCTGTTCAGGCCGCTTGTCCAAATTCAGACTGCCGGGCACCCTTCAGGCGATCGCCCGGCACTCCCGGGCACATGCCGCCTGACCGCCAGCGTTGCTGCAGAAGCGCGCTCGGGTCTCGACATGAACGGATCATGGCGCTGTCGTTGCTGGCCCCACAGTCTCTTGGAATAGACGCCGTCACGGACTACGAAAGCCTCGTCGATGGAGCAAGGCTTGGAGCCCTTAGCAGACCGTCGACCATGGATCACAACGTCCGCCTTGCGATCATGCCAGCGGAAGACAGGCGAATTTCTGAACCTTAATATTATCGACGAGCGCGGCGCCGAAGGTGAGTCGTCCACCTTCGATCCGGCCAAGCATGTGTTTGACCTAAGGCTCAAAGAAGGCGCGCGCCCTCGGGGCGGGCGATCCCGACGGCGCGCCGCCGGCGGATATCACGGGGGCCCGCGCGGTAAACCGGTCGATGCAGGCGCGTACCGCTATAACGCCGGGAAATAAATTCTTGGCGGCCCCGCCGCCGTTACCGCGGCGACTTGGCCTGCACCGGCTAACCCGCGCGTTGCAAAGCCGCGTTCGGCTGCGGCTTTCAGCCCCGCTAACACGAACGCGAGGATCCTTACCGCGCCGAACCGGGCTCGTGAGCGCTCGTTGGCCAAACTCCAATTTGCTCGACGCGGAAGCCGAGGGGGTCGGAGTGGGCGTTCGCGCGCAACGACGGCTCCCAGGCCAGGCTAACCATTTCAGTTCTGCGCGGCAGTTCGAGCGGCGGCAGGGAGGGCGGCATGGATTTCATACCACGAGCCATGCCCGACGAAACGACTCATGGCCGGGAGGCGTTTCATAAGGCCCATGCGCTTGTTGCGCGCAAACAGCTTAACAAAATGCAAGATTGCGCCGTCCAACGTGAGCCAATTGCTGCCCGGCAACTCCTTCCCGAATAGCCCAGATCCATTGAACTCAAGCTCTACATCGACATACTGACCTTCGCGCGCTGGAAGTGGCGGGACTTGCAACGGGACCGACATTTGATCGATCACCTGAAAGCGCTGGTAGCCCAGCTTTCTGAGAAATAGAAGAACTCGAATCTGTCCTGCCAATGACAGCGGATATTCTGTCGAAAGGAAGAGAGGAAGCTCGTCAAAGGGGGTCAAACCCTCAAGACAAAGCCAATCCGCTCCCTCTATATCGACCTTCATGAAATACGGTACGCCAAATCTCTCAATGAGCGAGGGGAAGGTTATCGACGGGACGACCATCTTCGTTGGCGGCCGTCCGAGGGCCGAAGCCCGTTCAGCGTGACCCGGCATAATTGTACTTCTAATATCTTCTTTTTCGTTGAGATAAAACTCGACTTCTCCCTCGTGTTCGGCAACATCTTCTTCCACGAGTACGAAGCGGCCATCAGCGATCTCCTCGGCGAAACGCTCTTTGAGGCGTTCGCATAGCGCAGGGTTCGCTTCGACCGCGACGACGCGAAAGCCCTTTTTCAGGTAGAAATCCGAGTCCTGACCGTCGTTACAGCCGACGTCAAAGATCAGAGAACGATCAACCACAGTCACGCTCCGTTGCACTTGACACCCCGTGCGTGTGCCAAACTCCACCCAGTTTAAATTGTTCCGGCGGAGGCACCCGTCTCCCGAAGCTGTGAACCACGGCTGAGCCGCGCGTGGAAAGACGCTCGCGCGAATGGGCAGCCTGAGTCTCGCTGGAGCGAACTCTGCGCGTTGCTAGACGAGTTTTTCAGGGGTCACGTCATCCAACGGGCTCGATGCCGAACTCCTCCGCACTCCGATTGACGAGTTCGGGCATCTAGGAGATCGTCGCCCCGATGGCGACGGGTATGGTTAGAACTGGAAATACAGGAATGGTGGTGATTGATTGAGCCATAGGAGGTCGAGCACAAGCATCAGAGAGAGGCCGACCCCCCAGGCGACATTTGGCCGCCAAAGAAGCATTCGCCATTTAGGCCCCTCGACCTTCTCTAGATAAGGGGCGAATCTCGCCATGATCTCTTGAGTGTTCGGCATGGCTAAAACCACAACGTATCGCGCGAATATTCCGAACACGTTTCTGGGCGGCCAAACATATTGAAAGTGTGACGTAATCCAGCCGGCCTTTGACAGCTTTATTCCAAGGCCACCCAGGAGAGCGACGGCCTTCACCGGAACGTAAATTGGATTGAATCCATGCCGTCCCATCATTGCGGATAACATTGAAACGGCGTCGCCTGTTGACGCTGCTCGGAAGAAGATCTGGGCGACGAGCACGCAAAGATATGTCAACAACAACTGTCCAAGGCTGATGGACATCTGTTGATAGAGTGGGCGTGGGGTACGCGGAGCCGACGGGCCGTAGGCACGCCAGATATGGTTGATCGACAAATAGAAAGCATGAAGAAGACCGAAGATTAGAAATTGAATACCGGCTCCGTGCCACACGCCCGCGAGGAGCATCGTGTACACGGTTGGCAATATCACCGTCCCAGCAAACTGGTCGGGCGTCGGGCGCTTGGAACGAACCGGCAGCCCACGCGAAATACGGCGACGTACCACCCACAGAGAAATTGGGTTGAACAGCAATAATGTCAAGTAACGCGTCAAAGTAATATGCCACCGTTGCCAGAAGTCGATGATGCATCGCGCTTTGTACGGAGAATTGAAATTGATCGGAAACTTGAATCCGAACATATAGGCAAGACCAATCGCCATGTCGGAGTAACCTGAGAAATCGAAATAGAGCTGCAATGAATAAACCGAGGCGGTAGCCCATGCGTCATTAAAGTCTAGCATGGCCGGATGTCCGAATCCTGCGTTCGCATAGGCCGCCAGCGGATCGGCCAAGAGAACCTTCTTCGATAGCCCGAGAATAAAGTAACTGAACCCGACCGCTAGGTTTGAGACCGCCAATCCATAAGTCGCAGGCGACAACAGCTGAGGCGCCATCTCACGAATATGTAGGATTGGCCCGGCGATGAGGTGCGGAAACAGAGTAACGAAAACCACGTAATGAATAAGGCTCAAATTCTTTCC
Organism: uncultured Alphaproteobacteria bacterium; assembly: GCA_963794655.1. Classification (GTDB taxonomy): domain Bacteria; phylum Pseudomonadota; class Alphaproteobacteria; order Rhizobiales; family Beijerinckiaceae; genus Roseiarcus. Next base: position 1,656,274 of record CAWCEV010000008.1, on the reverse strand, counting down.
CAATCCTTGCTGACAGTCGACCAAGTAGCCGATCTGGGTAAAAGTAAAAAATGAAATACCGAGCGGAAGGATGATAGAAAGATCGTTTTGATCATGCATTAACCCAATACCTAACAGAAAATTAAAAGTCGCAGCAAAATACTTGAAGAAAAACAGAACAAGCAAATTACATGAGATCCCTACAGTCAACAGGACACGCTGTGTTCTCTGGCGATCTTCGTTCCTAAGGATCGCCGTACCAATGACGAAATTAAACAGGATCGACAGAACGAGTAATGTCACGAAATAGACATTCCAAATTGCGTAAAAAGCAATCGAGCACATCGCGAGCCAAGTCGCCGCACATTTTGGTCCCAAGCGACTCGCGAGTCCGTAGCCGAGGAGTGCGATGGGGAGAAAAACCACCAAGAACTGGTAGGAGCTGAAAATCACAGGTGTAGCCCGCCATCAACCGCTAGTTTATTTTTGCTCAAGCTTATCAGAAACGAGGTCAACCAAATCTCCGACGTTCTTAATTTCATCTAATTGGGCGGGGCGAAACTTGACACCGAAACGCGCTTCCGTTGCCACAATAATTGTGATGTTGTTGACTGAATCCCAACCCTCTACATCCTTCGCAGTCGTTTCTCTTGTTATCGTGAGATCAGGCAGATCAAGAATGTCTTGGACAACATTCGTTATCCCATCGAGGATCTTGGCCTTTAACACTATACAATCTCCTTTATCACGATTAAGCTCTCGAACGGAGTGAAAGTAGAAAGATCAAGGAACCAGTGGTCCTCGTGGGCGGGGCTCGAAACGGTCGAAAATCCAAGCTTTTCATAGTGGCGGCGCACCATACCGTTCTTTTTGGTGGGTCGATAAATCCCGGTTAGCACCTGTCCTCCCAACTTTTGAACTTCCCCTACGATTATATTGAGCGTAGCCTCTTCCACACCGCGGCCCAGCACACGGCAGCTCATGAGCCACGTATCCAGAACGAACTCCCCCGCGGCTGCTTCTAAACCGATAACGATTGCAATAATCCCGCTATCGCCAAAATGATCAACGAGGCGAAACTGTAGTCCAAAAGCACAAGGATTATTCATAATCGTGAGAACTTCCTGCTCAGTATAACGCGTTGTCGTCAAGTTGAATTGATTCGTCTTATTGATGAGCTGTACGATTCTATTGAGTCCAACGTGGTCAAAACGCTTCCATTGGAGCTCCATCGAAAGGCTCTTGAGATAGCTGACGAGGTCCGTTGACGATTGCCGCGTCTCCTCACGTTTGCGGTTCGCCTCGTACTGAGCGCCCCGCTCGAAATCCTCATCGGTGAGCTCGAGCGCCTCGAAATATCCGGCGTCCGAAAGACAAGCCGCAAACAGCCCAGGATCATCAGGCAATTCTGGCACCAAAACCTCGGGCAACTCGCGCCGCACAAGGTTTCTTTCGAAAGGGTTATCGTCGGCAAAGACCAACGCGTCGACGCCAATGTTAATCTGTTCGGCGATGCGGCGAAGATTTGTCGCCTTGTCCTCCCAGTTGGCGACGAAAGCGGCGATACGCTCTGAGCGCAACACCATTTCCGGATGCTCCTTAAATGCGGCAATCGCGGTCGCCTCATCGTTCTTCGAGCACACCGCTAAAATGACGCCCCGGCTCGCCAATGCGACGGCGTACCGCTGGAAGTCGACAAACGCCTCCCCGACCGCGCTGCCCTGGCCAAGGACGATCCCTTCAATCCCGTCGTCGCCGATGACCCCGCCCCAGATGGTGTTGTCGAGGTCCAGAACGAGGCATTTCGACGATCGCCCTTGCCGGGCCGCCTCGAGCCGCGCAACAAGATCACCATAAAGCGGCGCCGCGGTCGGGTGAATTTCCTGCTTAGCGCGATGCCAAAGCGCTGGATCGTGCCATGTCGCCACACCCTGCTGGCCAGCCTTTACGTCTATCGCCAATATATCCGCCCGAAAAGCCTGCACCCGCTGGCGCAACTCGAAATTGACCTCCGAGATGATAGCCGCGGGCGATCCGAGGAACCGATGCTCGTTGCCGCCGATAAGAGGGGGCATGACCGGTAGCAGAGTCTGCTGTACGATCGGCACGGACAGCTTGTCCGACACGATCCCCCACAACGATGCAAGGCGGTCGACGACCGCTTGGGCAGGCCTCACGTGGGACCTGGTCTGAATGTCTACGACCGGCCCGCCAAGAAGATGCCGCGTGTCCAAGGCAATCAGAACCCCCGTCGGCTTGAATCGCGTTAGGTCGGATTGCGGGTCAAGTAGCTCCTGCAGGTATTGACCGTAGGCGTTCGTGTAGGTGTCGATCCATAACCCCCGTCGAAAGCCCGCCACTCGAATGGATGGCAATAGATAATCTACAGTCGAAGAAGCCAGAACCGCTAGCCGGACCGGTCTTGCTCCCAGACTTACTGCCGAGGAGGCCGAGAGACGAGCGCGCGCCACCCGATCCAGCTGTTGTGTCTGAACGAAATCCAGACGAGTTCTCGCCGCGTCCCGAAGGACCGCCCAAAGCCTCGCGTCGTCCCCCTCGGCCTGAAGAGACGCGAGAAGCGCCCGCCAATCCTTGCTCTCGGGGAGCCAATAGAGCGACGCGTCGTTCATCTGCGATCAGCGCTATTATATGAGGATGGACTTCTGGATTGACTCTCCTCTAGAAGCCGCAGCTGATCGACGGGAGGCAAACCGTTTTGCGGCGCCGGACACTCGAAACGACTCGATTGAACCATCGACGGGTCACGACGCCAAGCGACGAACAAATCAGTAACGCGGCGGGCTCCCTCCGCGTTCAAATGCAAGAAATCCACAAAGCATGAATCGCCAAAACTGCTTGCGCGTCCGACGTCGAAAAACTTGCCGCCGCATGAATTTAGGACGCGCTCGAGCATTGCACGACCTTTTTCGTATCTGTTACGTATATCTGGTCTTTGTTTCATGATGTACGGCGACAACGGTGGTACGATCATCGTAAACTGTCGGCCAGACATCACGACGTCCCGACACAGTTTCTCGAGCGTCGCGCCGCAGCCAATGCAATCGTAAGTGTCACGCCAGCCAAGCCTTACTAACCGGCCTCGATAAATATCCGGCCAATAAACCTCCAAGGGGAGAGATCCGGTGGAGGTAAAATCGTTCGTATATACACTGGCCCGGTTATTTAAAAACTGATCACGATGTTTGGCCATATCTACCGAAGCTGGCACGTCTCGGTACGAGAACTCCTCTATCCAATTCATCTCCCCCTTGATATATCGATCAAACACTTTCTCGGGTACCTCGAACGCAGTACTATCCGGGTCGAAAAGCAGATCGAACGGGCCCACGAAAATCACGTCGTCCGCGGTGAAAACTCTCTCTGCTTTTGTGAATAGGTCGATGGTCTCGCTTAGCGCTAAGCCTTCCGCCCCTATGTTGAGAACGTCCCGACCTTCGACTTGCTGGAGCCGGTCGCCATCGAAGTTATTGAGCGCAACGCTGGCGCCTATTATTACGGTACTGGGGTCGGTGCGGGGCCAGCGGTTTTTCAGGAATAAGAGCTTCTGATTAAGCGAAGTGTTGCCGGTAAACTGAGGCGCGATGTCGAACCACTTGAGGTGAGCGTACCAGGCACCGCTCAAATATAGAGTACTCGATAGCACAGCCACCAAGATCAGGTATCTCGTAAACTGGTCGAACGAAGGCATTAGAAGCGGACTTCCTTCCCAAGATGACGAGGATCTCGAGCGACGGCACGTTTACACCGCGACGTCCCGCGAGCGCGCCCGATGAATGCTTGAGACGATGTACGGCGGAATGATGACGGAAAAATCCATCATGCTCCTGGTGATCGCACGACGACAGAATTGACGCATAATCGGACTGTCAGATCGCGCTCCCAAGCTTCCGAACTAAGTCAGCTTAGCAGATCCTCGAAGCGATTAAACATCATTTAATAGATGTGTGATGACGCCATTTATCCGATTTCACCTGGCCGATGACAGTGCGCCATCAACATGGCCGCCTGCGGGGCCTGCCGTGAACCGGAGCCGAAGCACCCGACAGAAGCGCTGGGGTTTCCTTCACGGCAGCTCGTAGCGAGGGATTGAGCGCCTTGCCGCTTTTCAGCCCTACTCGGCATTCTATACTCAATTACTTCTGAAACCTGCCCGATCTCCAAAAGTGCTGAGGATGATTCCGATGAACCCGCGTTTGGCGATCTTGGCCGGAGCTTTAGGCGCGTTCGTCCTTTGGGATGCGGCCGTTCGAGCAGCGGACGTTTTCCCGGGCTGCGCCGTTCCAGCAGCGAAATTCAATCACGTCTGGTATGTCGATCCTGTGAACGGCAAGACACAGGCCGATGGCGGCGACGGCTCGCCGACTGCGCCCTGGAACTCTTTGAGCGCGATTGTGTCCTCGACGATTCAACCTGGCTATGCTCGGCCTCTGCTCAGCAGCATTCCTTATGGCCATCGGCAACCGCTGCCGGGTACTACCCAGCATGGGTACGCAGATGAGACTGGCGCTCTCGTGCATCCTGGCGATGAAATTCTGCTGATGACGGGCCAATACGGAGATATTTCGATTGGAGCTTACGCCGTTCGGACGACCAACTCAGACTTCGTCACGATCGCCGCTGCTCCCGGCCAGACCCCAGTCCTCGCAACCTTAAAACTGTCAGCCACCAACATGTGGCGTTTTCAACATCTCTCGGTCCAGAGCATAGGGAAGAACCCGGCGATCTTTGTCTCTGATCAAGGCCCGTTGACAACTTCCGACATCATTTTCGAGTCGATCGTCGTCGGTTCGCCGGAAAGTGTGGACGGTTGGACTCAGGCTCAGTGGATCGCAAATGCCCACGGCAATGGCTTTCAGGCAGTGAGCAGCCCCAACGGCCTCAACACCAAGTGCGTTTCCTTCGCTGGTGGCAAAATCTATGGGGTCCGGTTCGGCGCAGGCTTGTTGGCCCACAAGTCTGTCTTCTCGAACAATTCGATCGATCACTTTGGCGACGACGGCCTCGACTATGCCGCCAACGACATGGTCATCAGCGGCAACTACATACACGACAATGAGGACGTCGGCGATGGCAATCACAATGATTGCATGCAGGGTTTCCCTGGGCCGATCGACAAGGCAACCGCACCGGTAAACCCTAACGGTGTCCCCTTCACCGCATACTCAAATATCACCATCAAGGACAACCGCTGCATCCGGCAAACGGATCCGAACCTCAAGTTTCCCGTCTATCTCCAGGGGATCGATGCCTTTGACAGCGACTGGACGAATCTCACGGTCGTCAACAATGTCATTGTCACCAGCGCCTGTTGGGGCATTGGTTACGGGAGCGTGCATGGTGGCAAGATTATCAACAATACGGTGGTCGACGACGGCTCCGACATTGGGACAAAAAACCGGTCCGGAGGGATCATGTGTCGTCCCGCGATTATCATTGGCGACAAGACTCATCAGGGTTTGCAGTCCAACGATGTAATTATTCGCAATAACCTCGCCAACGCCATCTATGTCGCCCCCAAAATGACTATGGATCACAACATCTGCCTTGCGATTAAGGGGGGATGCCGCTCGAAGCCCGGCGACGTTCGGGACCTTAACACTATCGACCCACGAGGCGCGAAAGGCGAGTTCGTCACGTTCGATCCGGACAAGCTTGTGTTTGACCTAAGGCTCAAAGCAGGCGCGCTCGCCATCGGAGCAGCTAATCCCGACGGCGCGCCGCCGGCCGACATCACGGGGGCTGCACGTGGTAAACCGGTCGATATCGGCGCCTACCGCTATGACCGCGGGAAATAGGTTTGGCGGGCCGCCGCCGTTACCCGGCTAACCAGCGCGGCGCAAAGCCGCGTTAGTTCGGCTTCCCACCCAATCGAACACGCTCGAGATGCTCGGGTTTGATCGGGGTGTCCTGCTTCTTCATGCCCGTTTGTTCGCCATCAACTCTCTTGCATTCCGAGAGCCGTCAGGCAACCTTCGGCTCGTTAGCGCGATCCCTCGCTGTGGACGGCCAAGATTGTCCGCGCCATGCGACGCCGGGGCGATGGCGACTTTCGTCCTCTTCCGGATCAGCATGCTCGACAACCAGTTAGAACTCGGCTCATTCAGCATGATCTGCGCCATGGCGCCCAGACATAGCAATCTCCTTATACCGATTGCCTTCGCAAGAAAGCGCAAACTATCTCGCCGCAATGGGACGAAGATGGTGTCTTGCGTGGTTTGGACTTGGCCATGTCAAGATTGCCGACCCAACCCCATGCGCGATATTAAATTGAACAAACTCGCCGGCGCTGTTATTCGCCGCCGTCCATATCTGGTGGACCTTATCGAGTTTGGAGCCTGGGCCGAATGATGGGACGTCTGACGATCGCAGCGTTTATCGGAACAGCGCTGGTTGCCGCGGGGGTCGCGACGGGCAGCGTTTTCTATCACGTCTATCCTGTGCAAATGACGCGGCTCGTCGCAATGATGCGCAATACTATTCGCACATGGTCCGCGCCTGCGGGCACGATAAGCAACGAACTGAACCCAGCCTACCGCGGCCCCGAAACGCTCTCGCCGACATTAGCCTCGGCGGCTCTGTCGAATGCCTCAGGCGAGTGGCGAAGCTACAACAAAACGATCACCTCCGAGCGATTTTCCGAGCTCGACTCGATTAATGCGAACAACGTCGGCGGGTTGAAGGTGTTATGCACTTACGACACGAAGGAATACACAAACTTCGAATCTGGTCTGATCATGGTGAACGGGGCTCTAATAGGCACGACTGAGTTCGATATTTTCTCCATCGACCCAACGACTTGCGCCGAGAATTGGCGCACTCACGAGGACTTTTCCCCCAGTTTTTATGCGACCAACCGTGGGGTTGCGTACCTAGACGGCATGCTCTTTCGCGGCTCCCAGGACGGGCGGGTGCTCGCCTACGACTTCAAGACCGGCAAGCGGCTTTGGCAAACGACGATCGCGGACCAGAAAGTCGGCGAAACAACGCCGGCAGCCCCAATCGCATGGAACGGACTTATTTTCACCGGCAACGCTTCAGGCGACTCCAAAGGCGGCAAGGGCCGCGTCTATGCTCTTGACGCTCAGACTGGCAAGATAGTTTGGGAATTCTTTCTGGTTCCGAAAACCGAGGACGCTCCGGCCCGCGGGCCCGAAGGTGCATCACCGCTCGATAGGTCAACCTGGAACACTGCTCCCGGCATTCCCATCAGCGGGGGGGGAACGTGGACGTCACTGACCCTCGACCCGGCCACCGGGGAATTGTACGTGCCAGTCGGCAACCCGGCGCCGGCTTACGCGATCGACGTGCGGCAGGGCGGGAATTTGTTCACCGGCTCGGTCGTCGTACTGGATGCCCGGACCGGGGCTTACAAACGCCATTTCACGCTGTTGCGAACGGATTGGCACGATTGGGACATCAACAACCCGCCAGTCCTATTGCGAAGCGCTGGCGGCAAGGCGCTCATGGTCGAAGCGCCAAAGGACGGTCATCTTTACGGCTTCGATCGGGCCGGGGGAGCCCCGCTCTATAGAGTACCGGTTACGCGAATCGAGAACATAGAGGAGCCTTTCGCGGTCGGCAAAGAGGTCCGTTTCTGCCCCGGCGCAGGGGGCGGCGCAGAATGGAATAGCCCGGCCTACGATCCACCGACCAACCTCATTCTGACCGACGAGAGCGATTGGTGTACGACAGTGTCATTGCAAACTGACCAGCAGCTCCGCGACACGCCGAGCGGCGGCTCATGGTTTGGTATGGCGACGCGGAACCCGTTTCACTTCCTTGGGAGGCAGGATGGGGGGTGGGCCGGATGGGTATATGCTTCCGACGCCGACACCGGAGAATGGAAGTGGCGGGCGAAGTCCAATTACCCTATGGAAGGCGGGATTACTCCGACAGCAGGCGGCGTCGTGTTCTTCGGCGATCTTGGCGGCAACTTCTACGCGCTTGACGTCGCAAACGGCAAGAAGCTGTGGGGTCAGAAGATCGGCGGCGCGATCGCCGGCGGCCTTATCACCTACATGGCTGGCGACGCGCAAAGGGTGGCCGTGGCGACCGGTCTTGCGAACGTGACTTTGCCAACCGAAGTCACGACCGCCAAAATCATCGTGCTGGGCCTCGGCGAGACTGCGAGGCCCTGAAGCGCCTCTTCCGGAATCGCCGGTACAGGAACTCGCTCGGGCAACGATCGCGACGACGACCTGCATCGCGAGCGCCCATGAGCGACAGACCCCAGGTCGAGATTCGCTGCGAGCGTGTGAGCTCTACGGAATCAGACAGATGTGAGACATAGTGGGCCGCAAGAACACAGAGGCCCGAATTCGTCGCGGTTGCCGCTTGGACCTGAAAACCATTCCACGAAGAGCAGTTGCTGCGGCACCACCCAGCTGCGGCGCCGGCGGATCGATAGGCAGGCTGAAATCGGTCGCGGCGGTTTATTGCGGCAAGCCCTTGCGTAATTTCGCGCCGACGCGGGTTTGCCTGGACTCGAGCGGCGAGTTTTGCGTTGACCCCAAGGACCTCGACCGCCGCCACAGTTCGAGCGCGATCGGCAGGGGATCAATGCCGACGCCTGCCCACCAAGAGGCCTCATCGCCGTAGCTATGCAGATCACGGTGATGAAGTCGGCAGACGGGGACGGTGTATTCATCGCTGACCTTGCGGCCGAGCGCGCGCGGTTGGGCGAAGCGAATGTGATGCGCCTCGCTAGGCGTCCGTCCACAGAGAGTGCAGGGCTGAGAGGCCACAAACTTGCAGTGCTCCTTGTCTCGCAGACGGATGGGTTTCGCTGCAATGCGTCGGCGCCGCGCGCCGGCGCCTGAGGGCAAGATGATCGCAGCCCTAGCCGTGTCGTCCCGCGGAGCAAGGAACGGCGTCCCGACTGGAGAAGGTATCTCCGCTGCCGGCGCTGACTGCAGGTCTTCCTCGCAAGAGGTAGCCGCGTCAATTGCTGTGAGCCTGTCGCGAAAACCCGATTCGACCCTGTCCGCGTCGGCGGCGATCAGCGTGTTCTTGGCCGCAAGGTTGGCGTGGACCCATTCGGCGGCCTCATCGGCGGATTGGAGCTGGCCGAGACTGGCCAGCAACCGCTCCCGCAACGCCGCCGATTGCTCGGTCCCCAAAAGTAGCCGGGGCGGATGGACGGGCTTCCCCTTGCCGCGAGTAGCCGCCGTCGCGGAGGACCCGACATCCGCCGCCGGGGCCGGTCGCAGTCGAGCGGATCCGCCTGCATCATCGGCCTTGGCGGCAGCGTCCGCTTTTGCGCCCTCGGCTAAGTCGGGCGCATCGAGATCATCCTCGCCTGCGATGCCAACCAGGGTGAAGAGCGCGTATCTTCGGGCATAGGTGAGCGCGGCTCCCATGCGGCGAGGGGTAGAGGTGTCGGCCAGCGGGCACACCGGCCATTCCGAGGACAGCCACTCTCCCGACGCGTGAGCGAGCGTGGTGGTCAGGCGAATCAGTCCGGCCTCTTTGTCGATCGCGGTGGTTTGCACGGTCGCGATCTCGTGGCCGCCAAGCGCCTTGCGCACAATGTCGAGGCCGCTCGAGAGCGCGGCGTAGCGAAAGCTCTGATCCGTCTCGCGCGGCCCGGAGGCGCGAATGGTCGCAATCAGCGACTTCTCCGGGTTGGTCAGCTCAGCCTGCGCTTTCGCCAGCGCCGCCGCGATCGCCCCGATCGTTTCACTCGACCGCGGCATGGTTTTCCCCTCCCTGAGTGAGAAGATCGAAACTGACCGCGCCCGACTTCGAGCGTTTGGCGCGAACGCCATGGCCGGAGGCTTCCCTTACGTCCTCAGGCATCAGGGTCTTGAGTTCCGACTTGGCTCGCTCATGATCGAGAAAGGCCGAACGCGTTGCGCAGAAGAGGCCGGCGAACTCAGCCCATGAGCTGGACTCGCTCATGTCGACCATGCGCACCGCCTCGATCCGCGGCCGAGGCGGCTCGACGCCATAGGGCCGTGGCGTCTCCCCGGTTTGGACGCATCGCCAGAACCTCCGTTCGGCAGTGACGAGAAAATGCTGGTAGAGCGAATCGGCGGATATGGTCATCTCGACCCATTTGCCACCACCGGTTATGATTGAGAGGATCGCCACTCTGGCGTTGGTCACCCACATGTTGTGCTGGAGCTGCGCCATATGCTTTTCGGCCGCCGCCTCTTCGGAGAACGACCAGGGCAGCATGAACTTGGCCTCGAACACCGCGTCGAGGTCGTTAATGAATCCGTCGAGGGTCGCCGCCATCCATCTTTTCACCGGATGCTGGACCCAGCGCTGAACGTTGGTGACGGGGTGCCCGGTGTTGCGCTCGTACCAGCCTCGGTTCAGCGCCTCGGTCACGACGCCGAGTTGGACAATCAAGTTCCCCGACAGGTCATCGGGTTCGACCTCGCCACGTTTCTCCCTCCACAGCCGGATCAGCGCCGCCTCATCCGGGCTCATGATGATCCGCGCGTCCGAGCCCCCGAGAAAGAGCCGGGGGTCCGGATTTATCGAATGCGGAGCCCTGATAAGGCCGTTCAGTGAAAGTCTCATTGAATTCTCCATCTTCTGACGCCTGGCCAGGGCTGATTTCCTATGTTTTTATCATATATGATTGCAAATAGATCGGTCAAGCGATAATTAGTATCATTTGTCGCGGGCAGGGCTCTAATGATATTCCCACCGCATGACGCCGACTCAATGCCGAATGGCCCGGGCCGCGCTCGACTGGAGCACGACAGACCTGGCGCGGGCGGCTAACATTGGACCAGCGACCGTAAATCGGTTTGAGACGGGCCGCGACGCGAGGATCTCGACGGTCGAAAAGCTGCGCTCCGCGCTAGAGGCGGCCGGTGTAGTGTTTATCGCCGAGAATGGCGGGGGCGTCGGCGTGCGCTTCCGCGACGCGCAGGCAAGGAAATAAACTGAGGGCTGAGCGAGATGCGGATGCTGCCTGCAAAACGGGCCGCCCCGAATTGCAATTATGGTTCTCGAAATCAACTCTCTTTGTGCGGTTGCAAGTTTGCCTCGGGCCGACGGCAATCGGCCGTTGCTGCTCTGCGACGACTACTATTGCGTTGCGCTATGTGGCGGGCGCCCTCTTCGCTCGGGGACGATTGCGCAAACTTTAGGTTAGCGGCTGATTGGGTCCCTCAGAGCCGGCTGCGCCTGACGCATCCGTTGAACCGGCGCAACAAGGAGAGCGATGGCGGACCCGCTTAACGGCGTGTATAAGGCGCGTCAATCGCCGCCTTTCGCCATGAGCCGTACGCCCACGGGCGCGACCGGGCGAGCGAATACCGCGCTTCAAGCGCGATTCGAGCGGACCACGACGGGTCGAAGGGTCCGCCGTCAGGGTCCCGAATATTGGCGCTCGGAGGAAATCGGTTCGGGTGCTGCGCCGTCACATGCGCCGTGGCGGCGCTGTGCTGGCGCCATTTGGATGGGGGTCCGCTTGATGCGCATTGTAATGATCGGGGCCGGCTATGTCGGACTTGTATCAGGGGCCTGTCTCGCCGATTTCGGCCACGAAGTGGTTTGCGTCGAGGTCGATGAGGGCAAGGTGGCCGGTCTGCGCAAAGGTCGCGTTCCGATCTACGAACCCGGCTTGAGCGAACTGGTTCTGGCCAATCAGGCCGCGGGGCGACTCACGTTCACAACCAGCCTCAAGGAAGCCGGCCGCGGGGCTCAGGCGATCTTCATCGCCGTCGGCACGCCCTCGCTCGCCGAAGTTGGCTCTGCCGACATGCATTTTGTGCACAGCGCGGCGCGGGACATTGCAGAGATTATTGACGACTTTACCGTCGTCGTCGTGAAATCGACTGTCCCGATCGGCGCTGGCGACGAGGTCGAGAGGATCATAGCCGGGCGAGCGCCGCGCGACCGGTTCGCGGTCGTCTCAAATCCGGAATTCCTGCGCGAGGGCGCGGCGATTGACGATTTCAAGCGGCCCGACCGGGTCGTCATTGGCGTCGAGGACGACCGCGCGCGTGAAGTCATGCGGGAGATTTACCAACCGATCGAACGCAACGGCGGATCGATCGTCTACACGTCCCGTCGCAGCTCCGAGATGATCAAATACGCCGCCAACGTGTTCCTGGCGATGAAGGTCACCTTCATCAACGAAATCGCAGACCTCTGCGAACGCGTCGGCGCCGACGTCCTCGATGTGTCGCACGGCATCGGGCTCGACGACCGCATCGGGCGCAAGTTCCTCAATCCCGGGCCGGGCTTCGGCGGCTCGTGCTTTCCCAAAGATACGCTGGCGCTGACCAAGCTTGCCGCCGACGCCAAGGCCCCGATTCGGCTGGTCGAAACGCTTGTCGACGTCAACGACAAGCGCAAGACGGCCATGGCCGCCAAGGTCGTCGCCGCTTGCGGCGGTTCGGTCGCGGGGAAACGGATCGCGGTGCTCGGCCTCACCTACAAGCCCAAGACAGACGACATGCGCGACGCGCCGAGCCTCGTCATCGTGCCCGAACTGCAAGCGGCGGGCGCTCGCGTCGTCGCCTATGACCCGGAAGGGCTTCGCATGGCGAAGCCGCTCTTGCCGGGCATCGAGTTTGCGGAGAACGCGTACGCCTGCCTTAAAGGCGCTGACGCGGGGGTGATCGTCACCGAATGGGATGAATTCCGGGCCCTCGACCTTGCCCGTGTCAAAGCCTGCCTGGCCGCGCCGATCATCGTCGACCTGCGCAACATCTATCCGATAAACACCATGAAGACGCTCGGATTTCGCTATGTCTGCGTCGGCAGGGGCTTTGGCGGAGAGGGCTGACCCTCAAAAACGGTGGGACCTACCCGAGACATCGCGCGCCTCTCAATCGGACCGATCATCTGGAGCACCGAAGGCTCCGATTGAATTGTCGGGGATTCCAGCGCGCCGAGAGTGACCTGCGCGGTACGCTTACTGAATAGCGCGACAATCCGACCGCAAAATGACGACCAGAACAGCGCAGCACGGACCCGCGGACCTCACCAATCGTCGGATGGCGTTTTCCCGATCCTCAGACAACGTGGGCGGATGGCGTAGATTGGTCGAAGCTGGCTTCACTGAGCTGAGGCCCTGAGAGCCCTGTGGGGAGGCGACACAGCTATCCGACCGATCCGTGAGCGAACGCTGCGCGCAGGTACGCGGCGACGAATACCGGCACTCGCGACTCGTCGATGTCGTGCAGACTGCGCACTATGTGCATGCGCGAAAACTCGGCGTGCGGGTCGAGCGCAAGATGAGCATCGATCCGCGCCTTGGCGCGCTCGATAGGGACTGCGAGCGTCATCAGCTTCATGCAGGCGATTCGCTGGGGGGTGAAGACCAACGTCCAGCCAGGCGCGTTTTCGGTCTCGTCGGCGCTCACACCAGTCTCCTCGAACAGTTCGCGTCGAGCGCTGGCCTCGAGATCGACCCTTCCGTCAAAAACGTCGGCGGGGTCCGGCGTCCCGGCGGGGAAATAGATCTGCCCGGCGGTGAAAGTATGGGGAGCCATCTCTCCGAGCAGGAAAGCCCCGTCAGCTCCGCGCAGCGCCGCCATGGCGAAGCAATTCTCCACCGGTTCGCCAGGAAAGCCGAAGTCCTGCCACGCAACGTAATCGGCGTAGTCGGCCTCGAAATAGACGCCCTTAAGCGTCAGCGCGCCGTCGAAGTGGGTTTCGATCGCGCGCCGGCCGAGAAGTAGCACGCGCCCGTTGAAGAGCAACGGCTTCACCTTTCTGAGCCGCGCCCAATGCGCCGCAATCCTTGTCGCCTGACGTTCGGCAAACGCCCAGCGCGAGGCCTCGAACACAAGGTCAAGCTCGCCGACTCGGAGGAGATATGCTGACGAACTCAACCCTCGAGCGAGCCGTCGAGGGATAACTCGGGCCAGCAGGCTAGCCTCTGGATCACGTCGCTGTAGCTCTCACGCGGGCCGGCTCAACCGGTCGAGGTACCCCACGCCGACCCCACGCCCGATGACGGCTGTGACGGTCCGCGTGGTGTGCCTTCTGCCACGTCTGTACCAGCATGCAAGCGAGTTCCGTCCTCAATTTCAAGTGCTGTTTAGACCGCCGGGCCCGACTCCGCGCCAGAGATCGGCCTTCGCGCGGCAGAGGCGCCGAGAGAACCGCGCGGGGAGCTTGGAGATTGCAGCGTTCAATCTCGCAATATGGATGAGCGCGGGGTTGAGAGGCCCGACTGACCGCCGGAAGGCTCACTGCGTCGTGGCCGTCTGTCCAATCCGTGATCGAAAAATGGCGAGCCGCGCCGGGCTCGCCTTTCGGACCATCCCGCGGCGGCCCGGAGGCCCAGACACGCCGATGCTCGCGTGTGGGCTTTGATGAACGTTTACTCAATAACTCGAAGACAAGCGCGCCGCCTAAATCGGCCTTGATTGAGTTGGTCCGACCCAAGAGGGCGACGCACGCTTTCGCGTTGGCACAGTCTCAAGACTGCCTAGGAATGGGGCTGACGCCGCATGCTCGAGATCGATCGGAAAGCGGACCCTACGATCGGTCGCCTCTGCAAGGATGGCAAGCAGCAGGCCGACCGCGAGGCCCGCAACGAGCCCGACCGGGATCACAACGAACGGCTTTGGAAAAGCCGGCGCGAGGGGCGGAACCGCCTTATCAAGAACTGTCATGTTCGAAAATGTCAGCTTGCTCTCCAGCTTCGCTTGCTCCAACGCCCGTTCCCGCGCGTTGAGCTCATCGGCGCGAAAGGCGACCTCGTGCTGCAATTGACTTAGGTGGTCGCGCTGCGCCTGGACTGAAATCAGCGTTTTTTGCGCCTGCGTTAGCTCGCTCTTGAGCGAAGCGATTTGGTCCTGCGTGTTGGCGATGCGCTCTTTCAGATGCTGTCGCATTTTGTCCGTTGCATCGGCTAACTGCTTGCGAACCGAGGCAACGCTCGCCTGTTCCGCAATCATTTTCGGATTGTTGGCCCCAACGCTGCCCTTGGCGGCTTCAACGGACACCTGGGAGGTAAGCAATTTCTCTTTCAGCCCCGCCACAATCTGAAGATCAGGGTCAGACGGATCGTTTGACAAGTCGGTGGAGCCGCTCGACAGTCGGCTTTGCAACGTGTTGAGTTGTGCTTTGGCGGCAACCAATTGTGTATTGATCGCCATGTATTGGCTGGTTTCGCTATCCCCGCCTTCGCCGGGCGCCACCATGCTCGTCTGGGTTTGAAAGTCCTCAAGCGTTTGGCGCGACGCCTCGAGTTCTTTGCGCAATTCCGCGATTTGCGGCGCGAACCAGCGCGCAGTCTGGTCGGCGTCGGCGGCCTTCATCGCCACTGAGCCGTCGATGGTCGATGCGAGAAATGCGTTTGCGAGCAGCGCCGCCTGGTTTGGGTCGCTCGACTTGTATTTGATCGCGAGGACGTTCGTCCCCAGATTGAACGCTGGGCTAACGCTCGCCGCAAGGCCAGCAGCCATCCATTCGTCGATGCTCTCGCGGCCGAAGGAGGGCGATGTGCGGAAACTTTCTTGCACTTGAGGATTGGCGGTCAGGTTCAATCGCTTGACGACGTCGACCGCGACCCGCTGGCTGGTAACAAGCGAAAGGATGTTGCCCTGCATCAGTCCAATCAATCCGCCCCCGCCCGACTGCTCGGAAATGGGATCGGTGTTGCCGGGATCGATGCTTGCGGTCGCGACCGCCTCGTACCGTCCCGGGACGAACAGCAAGACGCCTCCCACAACAATCATCGCGCTCAGGAGCGCTAGCACGACGATCCATCCGCGACGCAAGAGGATGACCAGAACCTGGCTTATCGACACGATGCGACTCCTAGCCCTGTCACGCTGTCAAAAAGAACTTCCATAAACTCTGCTACTAAAATATCTGCTCGTTGACCACAACAATGTGTCAGGCCAGTGGTATGTCGACCCGGGCAAGAGCGCCTCAACACCACCTCTTCTTCTTGGCTTTTCGAACCCGATAGCGGGATGCCGTCGTCGTGCTTCACCAGGAGCGGCCTCCGTCGAGGCCAGTTCCTTCCTCGGACAGGCGCCTATTCTCCTTGACCGTCCTTGACCGGCCAGATTGTCTGGAATATGCGTCTATGCGAAGGACTTAATATCGTTGCGGTTACGTGCAGTTGTCGGCGAGATAACGTCATTTTGTCGCTTAAATTCTTGCGTGACGGGAAAATCGAAGAGAATTTAGTTTTGGCGCGTGTTGCTAGAGTTGGGGGCTATCAAAGGAATGCGGATTTGACGATGGCTTTAATCGCGACTCGCCCCAGAAGCGGCTTGGCCGCTATTTACGAAGAAATTCGAAAAGCGGCGATGACCACGCGTCGTTTTTATTTTCGTACACTATGGGGAATGGATATTGGGCCAAACTGCATGATATCAATGTCTGCAAAATTAGGTAAGAACCATCCACGGGGAATTCACATCGGAGCAGATACTATCGTCGAGTTTGGCTCTTATGTCCTTACTTACGACCAAGTACGTGGACGTGCCTTGGATACTTGGATTGGGAAAAAATGTCAGATTGGTGCACGTAGCATTGTCTTCCCCGGGGTCAAAATTGGCGACAGTTGCGTTGTCACGGCGGGAAGTGTTGTTGTTGACGACGTACCGGCGAACTGCGTTGTGGCGGGAAATCCGGCTCACGTAGTCGAGCGAGGGATCAAAATTGATCGATGGGGAGTAATTGATCGGGTAGTTCACGGTAAATTTGCGAAATCTTCGCCCGCGGTTGAAGGTGAGCCCGAATTGCGGTTGAAACATTAGCCCGTTCATCTACTCCCCGTTGTGCCTGTGTGTTTCGACTGCGCTGGGAAGCGCGTGACTGAGGAGAATGGAGCTTAGGCGAGTTTCGAGTTCAAGGAATAGGTGGCGGCTCTAAACGAGAGCAGACAATGGGTTTCGGACTGCTGGCTCCAGCAAGACGCGGCTCATCGCTTCGGACAGCCGCCGCGTTGGCGACGTTGTTCCTGGAGAAGATCTTCGTCAAGATGTCCCACCATCCAAGTCGACGGAGTTCAAAGTTCGTGTGAGAATTCAGGTACGCCTCTGAAAAAGGAACGCTAGACTATTCGTTCTCCGGCCTAAGTCGTCGCAATCGACCGCCGCAATTGAACCGTATCCGCGTCTGGCAATACGAATTCTGCGCCCGTCTACGACCTGCCAAGATCCGTCGACGCACTTGCACGGATCCTCCCACGACTTCCGGCACTTCTAAAACCGTCATGGAGGGCACCGAGCCTTTGGCGCCGACGCCTTAACGAGCGAACAGCGCAAAGAGACCCATCCGGCTCCTAATCCCGGACATCGACTTGATTAGTCATACACTCTCGTAGAAGATGGCCTCCGATGGGACCAAGTGTTATGCGCACGAGTAGGCTATGAATTGGGGTGTCTTCAATTTTGAGGTGCTGGCCGCCGACAGCCAGGGCGACCGCACAGGCGTCTTCTTTTACAACAGAGACGAGTTCTTTGGCGCTTTGGGCGCCTTGGATACGGTGCGCAAGAAATGGCATCCCTTGAAGGTTCGTCCGATCGGGCATAGCGACTTAATCGCCGACAACGACCCTGACACGCTATCTCGCCGCAAGGGCAATGCGAAAACCTAGAGTATCCGTATTGATCAAGCGATTTTTGGCGTCCAAGGCCAATTGGCCTTTAGGAGAGTATTTGCGAGGACGACCTTTCGCGTGATTGCGGTTAGGGCGACCTTTGCCGGCTTTCCCTTTCGATGAGGTGTGCGTACTTGGTCCTCATCCGGATTGAAGCGAGCCGCTACTGGGAAACTCTCCGTTATCCTAAGGGGCGAGGATACCTGTGACCGGGCAGTTCCGGGTTGCTGCTATCAGCTCAGATTCCAATACCACTGGTCCGGTCTATCTGCAGGAGCGACCGCCGCATCCGAAATCTGCATCGGCAATTGATAGTTCTGTTCTGCTAGGGCTTGGCTGACGGAATCGCATTGGTCGTCATACTTGACGCCTGGGAATGCGAAGAGCTCCCGTTCGAAATCGGCAAGCCAAGGCGCGCCCCGAGGCAGGTAGACCTCTCCAGCCTCAAATTTCGCCGAGATGACCGCCATCCGGCTGATCTTGTCGCGCTCCGGCTTCACCGGTGCGATTCCAGAGACTTTACCCCTGCGTAGTTCTTGAACGAGCGAGGTCCCGGCCCCGGCGTCCTCGACCAGGACCCGTTTGGCTTTGTGCTTGGCGGCGAGGGTTATCACGGCCGCCCTCAGCTCGGGGTAGTCGACCCGCTTCCGCCAGACGTCGATCAGATACCACCGCCTGATGCCGCGGGTCACGACCCAGGTTGTGCAGACCGAAAAGTCGTTTTCCGGACCGCCTTTGCTGGCCGTGTCCCAGCTCTGGATCGTGGTGAGCCACTCTTCCCGCGGAGGCAATTGGTCATAGCGCTCAATCCAATGGCGCTTGATCATGGCGCCGCCCGGCGGGATCGGCATTTGCTGATACTGCGCCGAAAACGCGTCGCTGCCGAGTTGGCGCTTCAGGTCCTCGAGCACCGAGAGCGGCTCGCGCACTGACAGCGCCTGGCCGGCCTTCCGGTGGTAGACTTTGGTATCCGAAATCGGGACGTCCTCGTTGGCCTCGGCGATGGCGGGAAGATTGAGAACCGTCCACTCATCGGACTCGCTCGTGACAAAGCCAGTCAGGTCATCCATATGGACGCGCTGCATGACGACTACGATCGCGCCCGTACGCTTGTCGTCAAGGCGCGACAGCAACGTGTTCTTGAACCATTCGTTGGCGGCGGTGCGCCTGGCCTCGGAATAGGCGTCGTCAGGTTTAAGCGGGTCGTCGATGACAATGATGTCGCCGCCCCGACCGGTCAACGTGCCCCCGACCGATGTTGCCAGTCGGAATCCTCTCGCGGTGAGCCCGATCTCCGTTTCAGAATCCTTCTGCCCGATCCGGGTGTGAGGAAAGAGGTCCCGATACCAGGGCTCCTCGATCACGACGCGGAAGTCATTAGAGTGTTTTTTGGCGAGTTCAGCGGAGTAGCTGACGCAGATGAACCGGCGCGTGGGATCAAGCCCAAGCGCGTATGCCGGAAACGCGACCGAAGTGGCGATCGATTTGAGCGAACGCGGCGGCATGTTGATGATCAGCCGCTTGATCTTGCCGCGGCGAATCTGCTCCAGGCGATACGCGATGGCCTCCATGTGCCAAGACATTTCAAATGTTTGGCCTGGACAGAGGGTTGTGAACGTCCTGTGAATGAAAGGACGCAAATCGTTGCGCAAGAGAGCTTGGAATAGGCGGATGTCAGGCGGGGTCATATCAATCACCGCCGTCTTCCTTCTTAGCGGGCCCAGTTTTGGGAACATATTTGGCCAGAATCTCTCGGTCCTCAGCGAGCATCTCTTTAAGCGGAACCGCGGATTCATGCGTGTCTGAGCGGCGGCGGATCAGTTCGATCGACAGCCTTATCGCTTTGGGGTCACCTCGCAGGGCATCATTGCGCAGCCGGCGCATCATGGCCTCGACCGCCGGGACCCGGCGGGTCTTGCCATTTTCGGTCACCTCGATCATTTGGCGAAAGACGTCGTCCAGGATGGCGCCCACGCTGCGGCTACCGGTTCGGCGGCCGGTTGGATTGCCGCTTTTTCCCGGTTGGAACCGCGTCTCCTTCGGCGGGCGGCCATAGCCGACCGCATAATCCGGCTGGCTCCGGCGATTGCGTTTACTCATGACACCCTCCAGATCTGCAGCAACCTCGGAGTCTCGAGCGAAGCGGCCTCGAACCGGCCCTGGCCCGCGAGAATCCTGTTCCCGTCGTCGACGATTGCCGGATTTAGAAAGCCGAACTGACGAATGCTCTCCGCCATCTGCGCAATCTGTTTCATCGAATGCTGTCGCGGGTTTTTCGGGTTCGGGCGCAGGGCCTCAATTGGGACCCACTCTACCCGAGACGCGCTTACGCGATCGGTTCGACCCGCCGATAAAGAGTTATCACCCGACGCCGTCATCACGCCCTCCGTGATAGTGATTCGGCGCGATGTTCGGCGATAACTAGAGAAATGGGTAAGGCAAGAAATCCCGTCGATTCGAGAACAGCTACCTGGTCACGCGACCCGATGCATCGCGCTCCGCTTGGTCAGCGACCGTCAACTTACTTCGGGCCGCAGAAAACCGTTGGTAAGCCGGTCGCGGGTTGAAATCGGGGCTGTTAAATTCAAGTCGGGTGGCTTTGGTCCGCTCGTCGACAAAATCATGTTCTAAATCACTATACGTGTAGCCTCGTGGGCCGGCATGTCCAGCGAGCTTGAGAAACTCTTCGTGCGCCATCGACGCTGCGCTGGCTTTCCGTCCCCGAACGCTCGGAAGCGAGGGCACGACCGCAGCGGCGATTTCCCTGATGCGATTGCGCTCAAACGGCTCCTGATTTACGGCACCCCTTAAGAGATGTACAAATCTCGAAACTTCCGCACCGTCCAAACCCGCCTTCCTGAAGATCTCATCGAGCATCGACGTCTCGTCCTGTGCGGCGAGCAACCCCTTGGCTCGGGACAGGATCGCGCGCTTTCGCCGATTGCGTTGCGCGAGGAACCGCAACGCCCCAACCACCTTCGCCAGTTGGCGGCTCTCGTTCGCTCTCCTCGTTCCCAGGCTGACCGCCAGACTGCCTAGAGCCTGCGCCCAGAAGGGGGCGACCCCGCGGTCTTTCAAAAACTGCCCATAGGCCTTCGAGGGGTAATTCTCCTGCGCACGATGAGCGATCGTCGCCGTCATCAGCATCATGGCTGGAA
This sequence comes from uncultured Alphaproteobacteria bacterium, assembly GCA_963794655.1. Lineage (GTDB taxonomy): Bacteria > Pseudomonadota > Alphaproteobacteria > Rhizobiales > Beijerinckiaceae > Roseiarcus. The sequence goes on along the minus strand of CAWCEV010000008.1, from coordinate 1,635,574 downwards.
ATAGACTTTCAACCTCTCTTCGCATTGCATCAGGCACTTGGTCCCCCCGATGTAATTGTTCGGCGGTTTCCCGACGATCACGGGCGGCCGGCGCCTGTTCGACAAGGCGACCCATATGAGCCTCCAATATTCACCACAATGCGGAAACGTCTGTACCCGTGTGCTTGTGGCGAACATATGGCGAACGCCTATTCCGCCGCTGACAACGGCAAGCTAACGGATTTTCGATAGACGGCGCCCCAGGGACATCGGTTTCACCTCGTGGGCGGGAACGATCGAAATAATTCGTGTAGGCAGATTGTGGTGTTTAATGACCTATCTACAAAATCATGTCGTAAATCCGGACCCTATTTCAAGTATCGTGTGGATCTTCGGGCGACTAGGAAGGCTGCGAGCTGCGCCAAGCCCGCTAAACCAGCGGTTGTCCCAATACGGCTCGTGGTCATTGGCCACGGCGATCTTGTTGGGAATCGGAAGAAGCGTGTCCTATATTTCCCCGATCTGCTCCATGACTTCGTTGTAGCGCCATCTCGTATTGTCGAGAACGGACTGCACAAACCGGTTTGGACTTGCCCCGTACCCCCACCTCGGCGCCAACTCGACGGAAAATTCAAGTCAATAGAGTGACTCCACGCCAGCTTTCCCTCATGTAGTCGTCTGTTTGACGACTTACAGCGTTCACCGTGTACCGAATGGACAACCTCCTGAAAGCCCACATCTAGAGCGTGAGCGGGACGACAGAGGGGCGTTTCGCAGTCGGAGGCGGTCCGACGCCTGCTCAGGCCAACTCGCCTCGGCGCCATTCCGCCGACGCGGGGGCGGCTGTCCAAGCTGGCGGTCGGAGGTTGCCAGGAGCCCTCAACGGTCGCAGATTGGGCTGAACCACCGGCCATTTGGTCGATGTCTGTTTGGAGGCTTGGATGCTAGCGGGATTGCCAACCAAATCTTGCACCCGTTAGAACGTCACGTGGAACAGCTGCCGGGCGCCGTCCATACACAAGATCTCCAGCGTTCTGAGCCTTGGAACCGACATGACAGCTGACCAATGCCGGAAGGCGCGCGAGCTTCTCAAATGGATCCGACAAGAACTTGCGAGCGCCGCCAACGTTACACCGTGGGTACTTGATGCATTCGAAGATGGCCGGGATGTGTTGCCCTCCTATACCTAGACGCGATTCGGGCGGCGCTCGAGGCCGTAGAAGTCGGCTTCCCATTTGAGCTTTCGCACGGCCGCGCGGCCTCTGAGGGTGTGACGTATTCGCCGCGCGATCGAAGTGAGACGCACTAAAAAACGCCACTTTCCCCCCTCACTCACCTCTGATCGTAAGTGAAAAAGTCAGTTTCCTGACGCGCGAGTCCCTCACGGCCTGAGGGGCTAGGCGGCGTTGGCCAGGTATCGTTCGATCAATACTGGCGAAATTTGTGCGGCCTGTAGTCTAGTTGCAGAACAGAGCGGGAACGGATTTGTTGGCGCTTCGTTCGTGACTTGCAACCAAAGCGGCGCATGCCGCGCGCACATGGGAGGACTTCCATCAATTTGTGGGATGCCCCCCCGGCTGTCGGCCTAGACTGCTCGCTGCGGCGTCGCTGGCTCCCTCTCACCGCAACCTTTGCTTCGATGCCAACCGCTGCGCACCGACAGTGTGCAAGCCCTGCAGCTCTCACAAAAGGTCAGACCGCTTCCGCGAGCGGTTTCGGGCGCCGCACGATCGTGCGATCTGCCAATGGTTCCGGTAATTCTTCCCGACCAGAAGGCGCCCATCGGGCGCGGAGCTCACGACCGACCTTATCGCGGTGGTCGCGCCAACGGATCTCTCGCCCCGAAAGGCCAATTTGACGGCTAGGCATCGCTCCTTCCTAACCTGGTAGCAACGTGCGCCGATTTGGATTGAGCCAGCCCGGCTTGCCGTCCCTGTTCATCAGTATCTTTCAAGTCCCCAGTCTGACGAGTTGTGTGGTGGCGGTTCGACGCGAACATCGTGGCACGGGAGATCATGTCCGCGGCAAGGAAAACCAGGAGCCCGTCGACCGGGTAGCGATAGCGTCCGAGCGGTTGGCCTAATACGTAAGGACACATCGGAAGAACCAACGCGGCGGCGACATATATGTAACGCCAGTCCCGGCGGGCGAGCCCAGTCGCCAAGCCGGCGAAGCCGAGCACCGTGAAGGTCTGCAGCATAGCCTCCCTGATCGCGACCGGCCCTCTATCCGGCCACCACATCCAGCGCGGTTGCATATAGAATTCCCAGATATGTCTGGCCGCAATCTTGAGGGCTGCGAGCGGATGCTGGCCTATCCACGCCTCGGTCCGGACGGTCCAAAGTCTGCTGTAGGCCAACTCGCCCCCCGCGCTCTGCAGTGCGGCGAGTGCGGGCGGACTGGAAAACGGCGAGACTTCATGCATCCGATCGAAATATACTTTCAGCGGGTCTGCGGGGCTGACCGCTTTGTCGTGAAATCCTGCGGCAAGATTCAACCCGAAGGCGGTTCGCGTCCAGACTTTCTCGCCGAATACGGCTTCATTACGGAGCGCCCAAGGGTAAGAAAGCACGGATAGGAACACTGCTGAAACAGCGGTCGTTGCTACAAAGCCCAACCAGCCGCGCCTTCGCAAGGCCAGCCAGCCAATAACTCCATAACAAGCCAGCGCGGCCGCCTCGCTGAACAAACTCAAGACGCCCGCCCCGAACGCGAGCACGCCAAGACTGAACCAGCTCGGCCGATGTTCTTCACGGTCCATCTTGAGAGAGCGCGCGAGACATATAGAAATCCCCGCCGCGGCCAGAGCGCCCTCCCAGTTCCGAAATTTCCTCATCTCGAGAAAGATGTTGAGTGGAAGCAGGGAGAGCAAAGCGATTGCGCCGAAACGCGCGAGCGGCGCTGCGCCTAATCCTTCGAATGCAGTATTGAGTCCCAGAATCGTGACGTAGACGAACGCAAGCGCAATGCAGGCCAGGACAAATTCCGCCGCCGTCGTACCCACGCCGAGCCATCGATAGATCTCGCCAACCAGTAATGGCATTCCTGGAGAAAGATGCGCCGTGAGTCCTGTGCCCGACCCCCAAGCGTCCGCAATTTCGCCCCGGGCCGCAAAGGCTGCTGCAACGTTGAACGCTTCGCTTGGGGGAGGTGTGAACCCTACATTGAATAAGTAAGCAAATCTCACGAAGCCGCCAAGAACCAGAAGACCAGCCGCGTGTCGGAAAAAGAGTCGCCGGTCCGAGAGCGTATCGTTGGCGGAAGCGACGACATTAGCGAACCAGGAAGCGTTCATTTTGAAGCGCCCCGTGTTGAGCCATCTGCTTCTTGATGCATGATCCAAGATTTGCGGCCTGCCTGCAACACGCTTTGGCGCTTTTACGGAATCACCTTCGCTCATTCCGTTCCCGTGTCGGCAACCTGCATCGCAACGCATCACAACAAGCTGGCCCGCAAAACCCTTAGGCTTGCGTTCTTTGAACGATTTCTGGGCGTCATGGCCGCGGCGACCGCGAAAAGTGCGATCACTTTGGCTATCGCTCAATCGGATAAGCGAACGCTGAACAGGCAAGAAGATCATACAGTCAGGTGATACTAGTTTTTGATTTATTGCCTGGCCAAATTCGAAATTTGATCAGATAACAGAGCGCTTTGAGCCCGTCCATCCAGTTGATCTTTTTACCCTCTGAATAAGTGCGTCCATAATATCCTATCCCGGTTTCATAGATCCGCCATTTCCTGTTCAGAGCAATCTGAGCGCTTATCTGGACTTCCACTCCAAAATCGTTGCTAGTAACATTCAACTCCTCAAGAACTGCACGCGTAAACATCTTGTAGCATACTTCTATGTCGGACAACGTTTGATTGTATAACACATTGAACAAAATTGAAATTAATCGGTTGCCGAGGTAGTGGTGGTAATAGAGTGAACGGTGCGGCTTACCGGAGAATCGTGACCCGTAGACTACATCGGCGACCAAACGAACCCCAATAAGTTCATACATAACCCCCCAGTCCGACGGATCGTACTCTAAATCTGCATCTTGGATTACGATGATATCGCCTGAGCAAACTTTCATGGCTGTTCGAATCGCAGCGCCCTTACCCTTATTTTTATTGTGAAAGATAACTTGGGCCATGAGATTATTACGGAATGATACTGCTCGCATGGAGTCTTGACTATTGCCGATAAGTAGTTCAGGCTCAGTGGTGACAGACCTGAAGTGTGTAACCAGCCAATCTCGCGTACCGTCACGGGAGCCGTCATCGACAATGACTAGTTCTTTTTCAACATCGGGAAGGGCCTCCCCAACGAGTTTAACGATTTCGGCGATAGTGCCGATCTCGTTATAGACAGGCATGAGTATTGAAAGCTTCATCGTAAATTCCGAATCCGTCTGACCAGGACTTGATATTGGATCCGTAGCTCATTTCGCATCGATTTCCGCATTCGATGTCGCGCCGTCCGCGCGTGCGCCTGCATATTGTAATGGTCGCCTGTAACTCCGGGGCGCCCAAAACGCCAGCCACTCGCCCCGGCAGATCTAACCAACATGCTGCGAACGTTAAGCCTCGTTGCGCGGATCGGCCAAAGGCCGATTGTTGAGCTTCTAACTGCCCGTCGCCGTAATACTGCCTGATGTTAACTGCACAGCCCTTCGCCACCAAGAATGCGGCAGGAGGCCGTGACGGCGGCGTCTCGAATGGACGTGAAGCGGACATACCGGATGGCAAGAGGGAGCGTCTCGACTTCAGCGGCCGTTGCCTGGCGATGCGCTGAGGATTGTCGCCAGCGGCGAGAAAGAGGATCAGGCGCGCGCCTTTGTTTGACCGGTGGCATCACCCCCACGGAAAGCAACATTACGATCAGCAAGGCTACGGCCTGATCGACGCCGTGCAAGCGTCGTTCAACCCGGGGCTCGCCCGTGGTTCACAGCTTCGGGACGGGCGCGCCTTTGTTGGAACAATTTAAACTCGGTCCGGTTTGAGGCGCATGGCGGTGCCAAGTGCAACGGAGCGTAACTGTGGTTGATCGTTCTCTGATCTTTGATGTGGGCTGTAATGACGGTCAGGACTCGGATTTCTACCTGAAGAAGGGCTTCCGCGTTGTCGCGGTCGAAGCAAACCCTGCGCTATGCGAACGGCTGAGAAATCGTTTCGCCGAGGAGATCGCCGAGGGCCGCTTCGTACTCGTCGAAGAGGCGATTGCCGAACAGGAGGGAGAAGTCGAGTTTTATCTCAACGAAAGGGAAAATATTAGAAGTACAATCATGCCCGGTCACGCCGAACGCGCTACCGCCCTCGGACGGCCGCCGAAGAAGACGGTCGTTCCGTCGATAACCTTCCCCTCGCTGATAGAGAGATTTGGCGTCCCATATTTCATGAAGGTCGATATTGAAGGAGCGGACTGGCTTTGTCTTGAGGGCTTGGCTCCCTTTGACGAGCTTCCTCACTTCCTTTCGACAGAATATCCGCTGTCATTGGCAGGACAAATCCGGGTCTTGCTATTTCTCAGAAAGTTGGGGTACCAGCGCTTTCAGGTGATTGATCAAATGTCGGTTCCGTCGCAAGTCCCTCCGTTGCCGGCGCGCGAAGGTCAGTATGTCGACGTGGAGCTTGAGTTCAATGGCTCCGGGCTATTCGGGAAGGAGTTGCCGGCCAGCAATTGGCTCACCTTGGACGGCGCGATCCTGCATTTTGTGAAGCTATTTGCGCGCAACAAACGCATGGGCGTCATGAAACGCCTCCCAGTCATGAATCGCTTCGCTGGCCATGGCTCGTGGTACGATATTCATGCGGCCCTCCCAGCCGCCGCTCGAAATGCCGCGCAGACCGAAATGGCTTCAATGCGCGACCGCCGCTCCTACACACTTGGGTTCGCCGGCCGACGATCGTAACTTTGCTAGGGCTTGGTAGGCGGCGGAGTCCGTCGGCGAATGGCCCCATGCCGGAACGCGCCATCTGCCGGCCGCAGGACGTCCCCCTGTCGAGAGGCCTCTTTTGTTCGATATGACAATCCGGCGCTAATCGCGTTTGGCTGTCTCAATTTTCTGACATCGTTAGCTCGTTCCGCATCAGACCTGTGGCTTCGGCGCGCAGAGCTTCCGCAATTAAGGTCGTCTGGTCCGCTCCAAGCGGATAACTATTTTCGCGACCACTTCCTTATCGGCGGCGGTTCGCAAATCAAGGTCGGCGACGACGCCGTGGAAAGCCTTGACGAGAATGGTCGCGGATTCGGGACCGAAGTTTCTCCCTTTCGACATACGCTTGATCGGCATTGCGCAAGCCTCCAAAAGGCGCTTTTACAGCGCAGGAATCTAGCGCGGCCGGAGTTGCCTGCAAGTGTGATTTGGGCGGCCCCCCGTGCCCGCAGGAACATTCTAGCGCCGGTCGGTGTTGGCGGGATCGGCTGCCCGCGAGGTTCCCAAACCGGCCATTCGCGAGCGCTAATCGCCCCGCGCCTATGTGGCAAGCGCGGGGCGATTTTCTTGACGCTCTCCGCCAACGTACTAGCTAGCGAGCCATAGCCTGACACCGCCCCCGACCGTCCGGCTGCGCAGGCGAAGAGTCGCGCCTTCGGGCAGCGTGGCCTCACATATTCGACGCGGCCGTTCAGTGCGACCCGTTCGCTGCCAAGCAATGGACGCGCGCAAACTCCAACGCCATTCCCGCGCCTCCGGCGTCGCGTCCGGGTTATCCACGAGTACGGCAGCATCGCCGCTGGGAGTGAATCGGCCTTGCGGTCTAGGCCTGCCAAGCGGCTTGTCGAGCATCTACAGGGTCGGGCTTCGTGCTCAGGAAGAAGCCGCCGATCTGAGTCGGTGCGCTCGGGCGGGGATTCGAGACTCAAAAGTAGCGTTCTGAGAGAACATACAAGATCGCAATCACTAGCATTATTATAAGGCCGACCGCGACGACCGAAGTGCGCGATTTGAGAAGAATAGCGCCGCAGCGCGGGCAAGCACTGGCGGTTTCCGCTATCATGCCGCCGCATATTCGGCACGAAGTCATCCGGCTCATATTGACCAGCTTACAGCTCCGACCGACTCTACGATAGCGGAGCGCTGATAAGATGCGATGCGAGAGGTGCTCACCTACTGGCCTTCGGTTGTCCGTCGCTTGAAATTAGGACACGGATCGAACCGCAGAGAACCATGATGGCGTTATCGCGCAACATTGCGGAATCGATGCCCCATCGATTTCGGCGAGGTGCAAAATGAACCTCGCGACAGCTTCGCGTTTCGCATCGTCGCAGGCTACCGCATCATCGAAGGTTGTTGTCATGCTTGCCACAGCTTCCGGGGCCAAAGCTGGAAATCTCCATCCGCCTTAGGCGACGCCGCCCTTTCCGGGCACAGTGGTTCCATGAGATCAAGCTCGACGCGGACTCGTCTCGCAGGGGGGTGTTGAAGTGGGCTATGTACTTCTTCAAGGGCAGGAACCGTTCGATTTGATCGCCCACCGTCTACCGTCCGCGGTCGCAGTGAACCGACTCGTGGCGGCGACGGTGCCAGTCTACGCGCCCCATCTGCCGGACAACGTTGGCGATGTCCGAATTCTGCTGAATCCGCAACAAGCCGAAGAGCTAGCCCGCCAACTCCTGCTTGGGGCGAAAACAGCGAGAGAGAGACCGAATCTTTAGGGCGCCTGCCCCATGGGGCTGGTAGCAGCGCGACGCGACCGCGACCGGACGTGAAAGCGACGGCGCAACGACCGAAACTCGCCAAAAATCGACTACGAACTTGCACGCAACTCCAGATTTCGCTCGCTGACCTGATCGCTCCGCTGGCACGCCCTTACGCCCACGTTCCAAACAGAGCGAAAGAAGGAAGCCCAAGGCCAAACACCGCACGCACAACATCGAGTTCAAGCGCAAAGTCGCTCAGGAGTTCCTGACCGGTGAGTCTTCACGGGCTCGCCAAGCGCCATGCCATCTGTCGAAACCAGATCCGGGTCTGGGTGCAGAAGTACGAGGCCGGCGACTTTGATGAAGATGCCGCCGCCGCCGATCTTCTCCAGCAATACGAAGCCCGGATCGCGCGCTCGAGCGTCTGACCGGCCGAGGATTAGCGCTGACCCACGGTCGGGGGCCGACTGTTGCAGGTATTGGGAACGTAGCAGGGGTCAGGGACCGGTCACCGGCGATGCTGAGGCATGATAGCGGGAGCGGAGGGGGCCGGCCACGGCCTGCGGCCCGGCGACCGCTGGTGCTTATGTGCGCCGCGCTGGCAGGAAGCGCTCGATGCGGGCCAGGCTCCCCGGGTCGTGGTGTTGCGAGCTACGCATGGAGGCGCCCTCGACTTCTGCGCGCTCGTCTATCTCAATCGATTCGGGGTGGACCTCGCTTGACGCGATCGGAGAAGAGCACTCGACCTCGATCGGTGACGCCGACCTAGAAACGGGTTGCGCGGCGGGCGACCCATTCCCGGGAGATACTTCAGAGTTGACGAGTTCGTCCCATTGCAATCTTGAAGCAGTCGCTATTTGCGCGAAGTGGCCGTCCGGTGTCGGACGTATTGCGGACATTTCGGACGGCGGGCGGGGAAGTCGGAATGAGGAAACCGGCCATTCGTTTAAACGCTTCTCTTGTAACCGGTGCCGAGTCACTCGTCCAAGGCCGTCCCGCCGCGCGCGACAAAGACCAAGGTCGCCAAGCCTTCGAGTCAAATTCTTGGCGACAGCGCCGCCGGACGGTGCGGCGAATGCGGTCGTTCCCGACGCCCCGGGCGACACGTTCCTTGGCGGACTGAAGTTCCCCGTTTTTGATTTGGAGTCGGTCCTTGCCCGCGGCGCAATCGCGGCGCTCCGGCGAGCGTGGGAATGCGTCCGGCGATCATCTGGTTAACGATCGGAGACTCGAACCGGGCCCTGTCGCTTAAGCTTAAATCGCACTGGTCAGCCAATTTTCGATTGAATTGTGCGGTCTACAATCGAATCCGTTCGCCATTTGCCGAACCTGAAGAGGATAACAAATCCGTATTGAAAGAATACGCGGCCTATGATACTGGTATATTGTGCTATTTACGTACGTAGATGGTCCAATAGCCTACGTATCTCGGAGTATCAATTTGTACATCATCGTGAGCATCAATCCTAGACGCGAATTGTACATTGCTCAATCGTCCAGAAGATGAGATGCTTTCGATGAAGACGCTCGCCTGCGCCCTGATGCTTTTATCTTACGCTTTTCCTGGCCATGCTGAGGCGTGCGCGACGCCGCCGTCGACGTTTCGGCATGTCTGGTATATTGATCCGGTGCACGGCCAAACGCCAGCAGCGATGACGACGGCCGGCGTTCCCATTGCTCAGCAAGGCACCCAGGCTCACCCATGGAACTCGCTGCAGGCGGTCTTTTGGACAACAACGGGCTATACCTATCCACTCCTGACGACCGTGCCATATCTGAGGGCGGGAACGAGTTGGACAACCGGCCCAAAGTCGGGTCCCATTCAGCCCGGTGACGAAGTTCTGCTTATGAGCGGGAAGTACGGGCCTATCAACGTCGGACAGTGGGCTGCGGGGATCGTCAACTCGTCCTTCCTAACGATTGCTGCCGCGCCAGGTCAGACGCCCGTGCTGACCAATCTCAATGTCTCCGCAAGCGAGATGTTCGCGTTCAACGGCCTCAAGGTGCAGAGTTTAGCGCCAGGCTCTATCGGCGGCTGGCTAGTTGATGTCAATGATCAGGGGACGACATATCCAACGTCCAACATTGTATTCACAAACCTGCTCGTCTCATCCCAAGACAATGTTACCGGCTGGTCACAGGCTCAATGGGTCGCCAACGCAAGCAGCGGGATCAGGGTTGGGCCGGGCTTATTCACGAGTTGCGTCACGGTGAGTGGATCCCACCTCACGAACGTCAGGTCTGGAGCAGCATTGTTCGGGGCTGGGAGTGACGTCTTCGAACGCAATCAGATCGATCACTTTGGCGACGACGGGATCGACCTCGGCGCAAGCAACCTGACAATTGCTGCGAACTACATTCGCGACAATCTTAACATTGGCGACGGCAATCACGAAGACGCGATCCAGGGTTTTGAGGGCCAACTACCTGCGGGGGCTACGGCTGCCAATTTAACCTATCACAACGTCTTGATCGAGAGTAACAAGATCATTCGTCAGACCGATCCCCACCTGCCGTTCCCCACCTATCTTCAGGGCATCGACGCGTTTGATGGGAATTGGACAAACCTGAGCGTCACCAACAATGTGGTCATCACCAGCGCGTGCTGGGGGATTGCCTTTTCAAGTGTCCACGGCGGCGCAATCATAAATAACACGGCGGTCAGCGATGGTCTGATTGCGCAGCCCGGTAATTGCGTGCCAAACGTCAGCGTTGGTGACAAAACCCACGAAGGTAGCTCAAGCAATAATGTCGTTGTTAGAAACAATCTTGCTAATCAAATCTCTGTCGATAATCTCGATTCCGGTGTCGAGATGGATCATAACGTCGCTATGGTACCCGGAGAGCTTAATTTCTATGTGAACAATGTCTTACAGTATTATACGAAAGTTGGCGCCTACAGCAACGGCGTCAACGTCGCCAATATCATAGTTGCGGGCGGACCAGCAGCCGAGTTTGTCGAATTCGATCCGTCCAGCCTGACCTATAACCTCGAACCCAAGGCGGGCGCGGCGGCGATAGGGGCCGGAACCGCGACAGGCGCGCCGACTGTCGATATCCTCGGAGTTCCCCGAAAAGCTCCTTATGATGCGGGGGCATATTCCCATCAGTGACGGCGAGGATCTCCATTAGCGATGCTGGGTTTGGCTTGAACAGCGTGTAATCAATCGATCAGCGGTCGTTCCGAACGTTCGCATGAGGACGCTTGGGGACCGCGATCGATGATCTGATCCGCTCATATGAGGATCCCGCAGCGGCGATTGTCCTGCTCGGGTTAGCTGACATCAGTTGATCCGAACCTCTAGGTCAACCCTCGATACGTTAACCTGGACCGCGCAACACGCCTGTTTCCGATTTGCAATGAATGATGTGCACAGGTCCGCGGTTTTGGTCAGGTTTCCACCTGCCGACCTGCCGAGACTCTGTAGTATGCTACAAAATGCTGGTTCTGCTCGGCCCCGTCCGTAAGCAATCTTCCCGCTTTCTAAGCCTATGAACCGAAATGACAGCTGATCAGTGCCGGAAGGCGCGCGAGATTCTCAAATGGACCCGACAGGAACTCGCGAGCGCTGCCAACGTTACGCCGTGGGTAATTGATGCGTTCGAGGATGGCCGGGACGTGTTGCCCTCCTATGTACAAGCGATTCGGGCGGCGCTCGAGGCCGTAGGGGTCGGCTTCCCATTTGAGCTTTCGCATGGCCGCGCTGCCTCTGCGGGTGTTTCTTATTCGCCCCGCGATCGAAGTGAGACGCACTAAAGAACGAAAAAGTCCGTTTCCTTACCTGACCCGCGCTTGGGAGGGGGACTTTCATTTCCGATCGCGTAGGTCAGGCCAGCTTGGGCGCCGGGCCGGAGGAAGCGGCGCTGAACACCTGCAGAATTGCTGGCCAGCCTACCGTTCGGTCAACTACTGGCGAATTTGGGCGGTGCGGCGTTTAGAAAGTTGCAGAACGTGGATTTGTTGCCGCTCCGTTCGCGAATTGCAACCAAAGCGGCGCGTGCCGCGAAACTTGGTTTAGGGTCTGTTGGGATTCATCGGGAGTTTATCACTGCGGCGGCGAGATGGATGATGGCTGAGAAGCTCTGATCGGTTTTGTCGGCGCGCATGGCGATGCGTTTGAACTCTTTGAGTTTGGCGAAGAAGTTCTCGATCAAATGGCGCCATGCGTACACACTGCATGAAGGAAGGGATCGTCAGGCGCGAGGGCTTCGTGGTCGACGCCAGCATCATCGTGGCCGACGCCCATCGCCGGCGGGGCGTCGCCAAGATCGAGGACCTCGATCCGACCTCCAATCGGCGGTCGCGGAATATCTCTCTGTTCTCGATGACGCCGCCTTCGGCGGCGCAACGCCGGTCGAGCCGAAAGTGATCTCGCCGACCGATCCGGCCGCCCGTTGACAGGAGCATTCGGGCGCTGTCAAATTCCGAAGCACTTTAAGCGTAGACAGGAGTTGCCGAGCCCTTGGCGTCATTCGCGGGGTCGGTCGTGAATAGGCGACGAACGTTCGCATCAGCTGATCGAATCGCTGTTCGTCCTCAGCATCCCGCTCTTGAGCTTTGCTTGGGACGCGCGCAAGCTCCTCGATTGGATCGATGTCAGGCAAGGGCGTCGCCGACTTGATGAGGTGTCGGTCGTCGCGCTCGCGCCACCGGCGCAGCCAGCGCATCATGGATGGCGTTCGTTCTTCGCCGGGCGATCCCCGGCCGCCTGAGCGTCGGCCTCGCACATGTATTCGCCTCGCTTCGTGTTTCCATAATCACGCGTTCCGGGGAAGTGGTAGATGTGCGACTTCTCGTTGACCCAGACGACGGTCGCGCCGGGGCAGCGGTACTGAGCCTGCTGGGCAGATGCAGCACTGCCAGCGCCCGTCGTAGGAGGAGCCCCATAATTTGCCGGCGCGGGCGCAGGGACGGGGGCTGGGGCTGCCGGTTGTTGCCATGGGAACCATGAGCCGGTCTGTTGGGCCGCAGGCGGAACTGGGGCTGGCGCGGGGGCGGGCGCGAAGCCGCCTTGCGATGCCGGGGCCGTACCGCCTCCCATACCGGCTAGCTGCGCTCGACATTGCTTCAAGAACTGGGGCCACGTCTCGCCGTTCGTCGTACCGTTCGCTTTCGCTGTTTGCCACTGCTCGCCGCATTGCTTCATGACGGTTTCGGCGTTTGAAACGCCTGCAAGTCCGAACAAGACCGCGATTGCCGCGGCAAATCGAGTTGCTGCACGCATGAGAGAACCTCCCGCCCGAGTGCTGAGAGCGAGCCTATCGCTTGGCCGAAAATTTGTCAGTAAGGGCGCGCGTGCCGCCAACATGCACAGATTGCGTGGTGGGGTCACCTGCGCCTTTGTCGCAATAGTCCTTACGGCTTCCGCTCAAGGCGACACGCCAGACATATCGGCTCGAAGGCTCCTATTGAGTTGGCAAGAGGGCGACCCCGGCATGAAGATGCTCGCCGAGGTCATCGCGAGCGCCTTCGCCAGCGGAATGTCTTGGGCCGGCAAGATCGGAGGACATGCCGTCTATTGCCCGCCGCCGCCCTCACCACTCACGGGCAACCAGCTTATGGATATCCTCGAGCGCTTCGTGTCCGACAACCCCGACACCGCCGACAAGACCTACGGCTTCGCGCTGTCCGCGAGCTTGAGCCGCGCGTTCCCTTGTTCGGGTTGAATGGGCTGCTGAAATGGGCTCGGTCGGCAATAAGGCCCGGGTCAAGGAACGAGGCCTCCCACCTCGTCGCTTCATTGCGTATTACCGCGTCTCGACCCGTGCCCAAGGGAGATCGGGACTGGGACTTGAAGCCCAGAGGGAAGCGGTCGGCCGATTCCTTCAATCAGCTTCCGGCGACCTGCTCGCCGAGTTCACAGAGGTCGAGAGCGGCACGAAGGAGGCGCGTCCACAGTTCAACGAGGCGCTAAGGCTTTGTCGGATTTTCAGCGCCGTTCTGGTCATAGCGAAGCTTGACCGCTTAGCCCGCAACGTCGCCCTCATCGCGCACCTTATGGAAAGCGGCGTTGAGTTCGTCGCGGCCGATTTCCCGCAAGCAAATCGACTCACGATCCATATTCTCGCGGCCATCGCTGAATACGAGGCAAAACTAATATCGGAGCGAGTTAAGGCCGCTATCATGGCCTCCAAGGCTCGCGGCGTGGTTTGGGGTGGCAACAGAAACGCGCCAACCGCTCATTTGGACGAGGCTCGGCGCATCGGCAATGAGGGACGAAAGCGACGCGCCATCGCTCGGGCGGTCGACCTTGAGCCGTTGATTATGGAAATGCGCGAAAACGGGAAGTCCCTTGAAGGGATCGCGGCGGAGCTAAACCGCTTGGGAATTCGCCAGCGCCGCGGCGGGATCAATTGGACTCCGAACGCGGTGCGCTGGGCCTTGCGGTGGTCCGCGGATCTGTTTCCTGATCGCAAGAAATGGAACAGAGTCGCGCAAAGATTCGAATGAACGTGTTCCCACCTGCGTGGTCGCCGCCGGCAGCCTCTTTCGGTTGTTCGGGAGCCGCCAGAGCCGGGTATGCAGTAGGCATAACAGCCGCCCGCCGAGTGAACCACGCGTCCCTACGGGTCGATAGGGCGCACGATGAGTAAGGGCTGTTCTCGAAAGGACAAGCCCCGCGCCGTGGGAGAGCCGGCGCGGGGCGAATCGCGCGCCGAGGTCAACGAGCCGGAATCGCGACTATTGGCAGCGTGCAACCGGCATGACCTCCTGGCAATACGCAACAATGTGGAGGCTGCGCCCTCAGCCTTTCGCCAGCCTCAGGATCACGTCGCTGTAGCTCTCGCGAGGACGACAGAGTTCGCCCACGCGATCGAAAGGTCAACCTCCGTCACTGAAGCATCGCCTCTCGCGCCTCGGCGATCAGCGCCTTGACAGTGCCAAGGACAGGTGCCTCGGCCTTCACGGAGTGCGGACTGCCGGCCATGCATTCGCGGGTCAGACGAGCCTTATGCTCACGCAGCTCCTCGATGATCCTGGTTTCGCAGCGCGGGTCGTCGAGCGAATAGAAGAAGCGCTCGTCAAGCTGCACGCCATCGGCCTTCGCCCTGGCGCGAACAGCCTGAGCCGCTTCCCACATATCGACGTAGAGGAAATGCGTTGGCCGCGTGTCCGCCGGCAAAGAGAAAACGGTGCGCGTGACCTCGCTGAAGTGGCCGCCGTGAACCATCCAGCTCTTAACGCCTGGATCGGCTTCACGAACGCCGACGAAAAAGATGTAGTCCTCTTTCTGAGCCTCTTCGGCGCGGCTGAGGATAATGAACAGCTGCGGCCAGAAAGTACGCACGAGGGCGGCCGGGTCTTTCCGGTTCCCAAAGAACGGCATCAGCCGGTCGATCGTCTCCATCGTGATGAGGTCGAGGTCGAGGTATTCGCCTCGAATATCCTGCCTCTCGCGGCCGAAAGCGAGTGCGACTTCGCCACGGAAACGCTGGACGTTGAAGGCGTTGGCCGTCGTCTCGCGGATGCGGAGAAACTGCCCGAGGCTGATCTTGAGCATAAAGCTTACCGTACCGTAAGCGCCGTGACGGTCAAGGGCGTCAGAGCGATGGGTGGCGAGCGTCCGGGGGAGGACACGAATTCGGAAATTTCCAGCTTGACTCCACCAACAGTGATGATTGACTGCTTTAATCGGGTGATCTTTTATTCGTTATTCGTCGACGTCGGGGGAAAGCCATGAAGACGAGCGTATTCACGGTTGCCGCTCTACTGGGTTTTGCGGCGCTTGGCGGTCAGGCGCATTCCGCCGTGCCTGGGGCCGTAATCGATATCACACAGGTCGGCGCCAACGTCGTTGCCACGGGAAGCGGCGTGATCGATCTGAGCGGCCTCACGCGAACTGGATCAGACGAAAGTTGGCCGTTCGGAGGGGAGTTATTTCCATCACTTGGGGTTGCTGTGGTCGGGCTGGGCGGCACGGGCAACAATATCGATACTTACAGCGGCGCTAGCGGCCCGGCGACTTTGGGGCCCGGCCTGAACTCGTTTCTCGGAACTTTGGCCTTGGCCTCTGGGGACGTTTTTGGAATTGACGGAAATGGGCTAGGCCCCCCGGCCATATTCGTTCCCGCTGGCTACGACGGCACGACGTCTCTGTCGGGCTCCTCGACCTTCGAAAACACGACGCTTGCCCTGATTGGCCTCGCGCCCGGAACGTACACGTACACATGGAGCCCTGCTGTTGTGCCCGGCAGCGTCGTGGAGGATGGCAGCCTAACCATCAATGTGACTGGGGGTGTTCCCGAACCCTCGACCTGGGCGATGATGCTGCTCGGGTTTGCGGGGCTGGGATACGCCGGCTATCGGCGATTGCGGCGTGCGAGGCTTGAGGCGCTGGCCTGACGCGTCTCTGCCTGAGAAAGCGCACTCGGCATTCGCCGGTAGGCCCAGATGACGGCCTATCCGTATTTGGCTCGATCGGAATATCGTTTAGCGCACCGTCTTCGAAAACTACGACGCCACCGTCGACGCGGCATGCCCGGAGGCTCAGCGGCAAGACGACGAAGACAAGCGGAGATTGGATAAATCGGCTAGTCGCGGAAAGCTACGAACCGAGGCGCGCAAGGCGATCACAACGCGGGCGACCCGCGCCTTTGTAGCAGACAAATGAAAATCGCCATCCTACCTGAGAGACCATCCGCAGATGGCTGTCAGCGCCGACGGAAGCGGTGCGCCAGGAAAGCGGCCCCGGCGACCATCGCGATGCTCGCTAAGCCCAGATCGGCCTCCGGCGAGGGGCCAACGACAGCCGCGTAGGCTTGGCTGGCGCCCAGAGGAACGCCGCGGAAGTCAGAAAATATCGCATGAGATCAGGGCCTGGCGCGGTGTGGCCTGTGATCGAAAAAATGGGGGTTGCAAGTTCAATTCTTTCACAAACAGAGGAGTGACGCCAAGCCGGCGATCCCCATTTGCAACCGTCAGCCGCCGCCTCGCACGGCAAGGAGCATGAGGCAACATCAAGCCGATGCCCCAGCCGGGTGAACATCCCCACCTTCAGCGCCTACCTCGACCCCGTCCGCAACCTCGTCGAATGATTGCCGCTCACCGCCCAAATCACGAATCGCTTTGTTTCAGTCTTCTGTGGCAAATAGCGACCGTATGGAGATAGACCTTTCCTACTTTGACACTCACCCGCTCGTCGCGATTGTCGGCATGGTGTTCGTCGCGTGGCTGTGCACCGAGCCGTGGCGGTGGCTGTGAACCAAGTGGCTCCGGCCCCGCGCTTGGGGTGCACGCGACAATCACGCCGACGCGGTTGCAATTTGCGAACGTAACTGCGACAAATGCGTTCTATGCCGTGTTCTAGCCCGTTCACCGACCCTTCCACCCGGTAGTCGGTACCCTTTCGTCCGGCCCAATTCTTACCTTGCCCGAGTCAACCAATTCGCTGCCGTTGGTGGTAGGGAATTTCTGTCCAACGCCATGGAGTAACAAGGAAATTTTTTCTGCATGCATTCCTCCAAGTCAAGATTTCCCTGTTGTATTCCCTGTTTTGCAGGGAAAGCCGCAAACAAGCGATGGGAGCGGGGACTCGGATTTACAATTTACCTCCGCTCTTGACCGCGCGCTCATAAGTACCGGCGGCGGATGTGACGGCGAGCGTGGCGGCGGCGAGGGGACCGGCCGGCGCGTTATCGGCGGCGCTCCGGTGGCCGCCCAGGAGAGCCTCAAGCCAAGCACAGATCCTCGGGTCGGTTGACGCAGCGCCGGTCTGAACCGCGAGCCGTGCCGCCGAAAGCTGGGCGACGAGACTGTAAGAGGCGACCAGGAGGTTCGCCATCTCGTCGAGACCCTTGCGCGCCGCCATAGGCTCGCTGCTCATGCGCCCGGCGGAATCCGAAAGCGCGGCGATTGCTTCGATCACGTTCTTGCGCGCAAGCCGATAGTCATGAGCGCTGACATCGGTCATGAGCGCGGCCCTGGCAAAGGCCGCGAGCTGGGCATGGAGCAAGCCGACCAGCCGCGGCGCTTCCGAAGATTCCCAGCGCGGCCAGAAGTAGTTGAATAGATGGGCGATCGCCGCGCCAATCAGCGTGTCCGCGAGGCGCACCAGGATCGGCGCGGAAACCCAGGGCTGGACCAGGTGCAGCGACACCAACGCCGTCACCGAGGCTCCGGACGATGATAGGCGGTAGTTGAGCCGGGCGAAGCTGTGGGTCACGGCGACGGCGAGCCCCTGGACCGCGACGAGTGCGCCGGCCGGCAGATAAGCGACTGACCCGGCCGCGACAACGCAGCCGACCAGAGTGCCGATAACGCGGTCGTCTCGCCGCTGGCGGGTCAGCCCATAGCCCGCCCGCATCACCACTGCGATGGTTAGGAGGACCCAGTTGCCGTGCCGGTCGTCGCCGAGCGATTGCGCGACCACTGCGCCTGCCATCATCGCAAGCGCCAGTCGCGCGGCGAATCTGAGCACCGGCGAATCGGGGCTCAGGTGCGGGACGAGCGCTCTCGGCCCATAGCGCCGTTTGGGAATGAACGCGGCTAGGTCGACATCGCCAATCGCGGCCCGCGCAATCTCATCGTTCGAAAGGGCCTGCTCCAGCCGGCGGACGTTGCCGAGCGACAGAACGAGACGCCACGTCGCGGCATCGAGCGCCGCGCCCGGTCTCGCGCTCATCGCCTCGCTGGCGTCAACCCGGGCCGCCGCGAGCTTGAGCGCATCGATCGCGAGTTGATGATCGGGCGGCAGGATCGGATGGCCAGTCGTCAGGAGCTCGATACTCAAGTGTTCGAGGTCGAGCGAGCCGACGCGCAATGCGTCGCCGATTCTGGCCAGCACCGTTGCGGCCGCCGGCGTCTGGCGTATGAGTTCCACGTCGCATTGCGCCGCGACCAGGGCGTCGAGCGCGTCGAGGAGAATGCCGATCGAAGCCGCGAGCCGCATACGCTCGCCCTTTTTTCCCGGCCGCTCGAGCAATAGGACGCGCGCCGACTGCAATTGCTCCGAAAGCACCGACTGCTGGCGGATCGTCGCGCCATAGGCCGCAGTCAGATCCTGATCGGGATCGAAAATGCCTGCTACGGCTCGCATGTAGATCGAGAACTCGCGGATGGATTCGCTAGCGACCATTCGTCGAGCGCTGGCGTCGGTAAAGACCGTGGCCAAGAGCGCGAAGGCGATATAGGCCGAGCCTCCCGCGGCGAGCAGCAATTCGATTCGAACGGCGGCTGGGAAAGTCTCGCGCGGGAATCCGAGAATGAAGACCATCGGGATCACCGCCTGCATGCCGACCGCCACGGCCCATCGGCCGAGGCCGGTGACGAGGCCGCCGACAAAGCTGATGACGCCGATCATCACGAGGGCGAGGACCGGCCAAGGCAACGCAAGCTGGATCGCCACCGTCGAAAGCAGCGCCAGCGCGAAGCCGAAGCCGAGCGTTTTCGCCTTTTCTCGCCACGGCGCGGGGAGATCGGAGATGCTGGCCGATATCGCGCCGAGCGTCGCGGGCTGCCCGGCGGCGAAGCCGAAGATTACCGAACTGACGAGAGCGACTGCGACCACGCCGACGCCGACGCTCAAGCCGTTGATAATATGCTGGCCGACGAAAAGACGCAGGAGATTGGGAGGGCGCGGCCAGCGAGGCATGAGGCCCGCAGTGTTCTAGGCGGCCGTCGCCTTCTGTTTCAACGATTCCACGGCGCGCGCCGCGATCGCGTTGAGGCCGGGATGGCCTTGATCGGCGAAGGCGATGATCTCGCGAATCATCTTCGGCGTCCAGTAGAGCCGCAGATGCGAGGCCGTGCTCTCGGTGGCCTCCCGCTCAGGCATCGCGGCGTAGAAATCCGCGATCTGATTGGCCATGCGCGCGAGCTTGTCGATCTTCCCGGTCGTCACGCTGCCAATCCCTCGAAAAAGAGCGCCTGGTCGCCGCGCGCGACCGCGATCAGGCGCACGCCGAAACGCTTCGCCCGCTCGAGGGCGAGGGAGGTCGGGGCCGAAACCGACACCAGCGTTCCCGCCCCAAAAATTGCCGTCTTGGCGACCATTTCGAACGAACAGCGGCTCGTGATGACAAAAAACCCGCTGTCCGGCGCAACTCCGGCGAGCGCCAGCGCCCCGATCGCCTTATCGAGCGCGTTGTGCCGCCCGACGTCCTCGCGCGAAAGGAGAATTTTTCCGTCCTGTCCGCACCATGCCGCGGCATGGACGGCGCGGGTCAAGCCATTGAGAGGCTGCCAGGATTCAAGTTCGCCAATCGCAGCGCGGACCGCCGCGGGCTCGACTGAGGGTCGCGGATCGAGCGGCGGCCGAGGCGACGGCATCTGCGAAAAATCCTCGATGCCGCAGAGGCCGCAACCGGTGCGCCCGCTCATCGCCCGACCGCGCGCCAGATGCGCCTGCAATCGCTCGCTGGTCAGCGCAATCTTGAGCTTCCAACCGTCCTCGACTGCCTCGATCTCAATTCCCCGGATGTCGGCCACGCTCTCGGCGATCTGCTCAGTCAGGACAAAGCCGGCGGCGAAATCCTCGAGGTTCCGCGGCGTCGCCATCATGACGGCGAACGGCGCGCCGCCGATGACAATCTGGATTGGCGCTTCGACCGCGATGGGCCGCGTAAACTCTTTTCCGCCGGCCCCCAAGTCGTAGGAAAAAACGCGGACCGGGACGTCGATCGATCCCGGACCCTCACTCGGCCGCATCGGCCAACGCCTTCGCCATCCGGCGCAACGACACACCCTCCTCGCGATCGCGCACCTGCCACTCCGAATAATGGTTAGTGCGCCGGACCTGGACGGCGGTCACCTTGTATTCCGGACAGTTGGTCGCCCAGTCGGAATTGTCAGTCGTCACCACATTGGCGCCGGTCACGGAGTGATGGAAAGTCGTATAAACGACCCCTGGCTGCACCCGCTCAGTGACTTTGGCGTGAAGTGAAATCTCGCCGATCCGGCTTGCTAGCGCGACGAGATCGCCGTCGCGTACGCCCCGCTGCTCGGCGTCGAAGGGATGGATTTCGAGCACGTCCTCCTCATGCCAGAGCTCGTTGGCGGTGCGGCGGGTCTGGGCTCCGACGTTATATTGCGACAGGATTCGGCCGGTGGTCAAAAGGAGCGGGAAGCGCGGTCCGACGCGTTCCTCGGTGGCGAGAAACTCGGTCAGCATGAACTGGCCTTTGCCGCGCACGAAGCGGTCGACGTGCATGACCGGCGTGCCGGTCGGAGCAGAGTCGTTGCACGGCCATTGGATCGAGCCGAGTTCGTCGAGTCGGGCATAAGACACGCCTTTAAAGGTCGGCGTGGTGGCGGCGATCTCATCCATGATCTCGCTCGGATGATTGTAGTGCATCGGCGCCCCCACCGCCTTGGCGAGCGCCATCGTCGCTTCCCAGTCGGCCATTCCGGCAAGGGGAGGAATCGCCTGGCGCACGCGGCTGATGCGACGCTCGGCGTTGGTGAACGTGCCGTCCTTCTCCAGGAACGATGCGCCGGGAAGGAATACATGCGCATAGCGCGCCGTCTCGTTTAGGAAAAGGTCCTGCACGACGACGCATTCCATCGCGCGCAAGCCCGCGGTGATATGCGTCGTGTCAGGGTCTGATTGGGCGATGTCCTCGCCCTGGACGTAGAGCCACTTGAACGAACCGTCGATCGCCTCGTCGATCATGTTGGGAATGCGCAAGCCCGGCTCCTTGCTGAGTGCAACTCCCCACATGCGCTCAAACGTCTCGCGCACGGCGTCGGTGGATACATGGCGGTACCCGGAAAATTCGTGCGGAAACGAGCCCATGTCGCATGAGCCCTGGACGTTGTTCTGGCCACGCAACGGATTTACGCCAACGCCTTCGCGGCCGATGTTGCCGGTCGCCATGGCGAGATTGGCGATCGCCATTACGGCCGTCGAGCCCTGGCTATGCTCGGTGACACCAAGACCGTAATAGATCGCCCCGTTGCCGCCCGTTGCATAGAGTCGGGCTGCCGCGCGCAATTCGCCCGGATCGACGCCGGTGGCGGCGGCGGTTGCCTCGGGCGAATGGCGCAGATCGGCGACGAACCGCGCCCAGGACTCGAAATTCGGCAGGTCGCATCGTTCGCGGACAAACGTCTCGTTCACGAGTCCCTCGGTGACAACGACATGGGCGATTGCGTTGAGGACCGCGACGTTGGTTCCCGGATTGAGGACAAGATGATGGTCTGCCTTGACGTGCACGCTCCTGACCAGGTCGATACGCCGCGGGTCTATCACGATGAGACGGGCCCCCGCCCGCAAACGCTTCTTGAGGCGGGAAGCAAAGACAGGGTGCGCGTCGGTGGGATTGGCGCCTATCACGACCACGACGTCCGCCTTCGACACCGACTTGAAATCTTGCGTGCCCGCCGAGGTGCCGTAAGTCTTCGACAGCCCGAAGCCGGTCGGCGAGTGACAAACGCGGGCGCAGGTGTCGATATTGTTGTTGCCGAACCCAGCGCGCACCATCTTCTGGACCAGGAAAACTTCCTCGTTGGTGCAGCGCGAGGAACTGATCGCGCCGACCGAGTCGCGCCCGTATTTTCCCTGAATGCGCCTGAACTCGTCCGCCGCGTATGCGATTGCCTCTTCCCACGAGACTTCACGCCAGGGGTCTTCGATTCGGCTGCGGATCATCGGCTTGAGAACGCGATCCTTGTGAGTGGCGTAGCCGTAGGCGAACCGGCC
Organism: uncultured Alphaproteobacteria bacterium; assembly: GCA_963794655.1. Lineage (GTDB taxonomy): Bacteria > Pseudomonadota > Alphaproteobacteria > Rhizobiales > Beijerinckiaceae > Roseiarcus. The sequence goes on along the minus strand of CAWCEV010000008.1, from coordinate 1,613,329 downwards.
CTTGACACATGAATGGCCCTCATTGGCCTTGCCGGCCTTGTAAGGGACCATGCGCAGGACTTCGTCACCCTTCAGTTCCGTCTTGAACGAACAGCCGACGCCGCAATAGGCGCAGGTCGTCACCACCGTGCGCTCCGGCGTTCCGTGCTCGATGACCGGCTTTTCGTTGAGCGTTGCGGTCGGGCAGGCCTGGACGCAGGCGCCGCAGGAGACGCATTCGGACGACAGAAAATCGAAGCCGCCGGTCGCAACCTTGGAATCGAAGCCGCGGCCAAGGATCGTCAGGGCAAATGTCCCCTGGACTTCCTCGCAGGCGCGCACGCAGCGCGAGCAGACTATGCATTTCGAGGATTCGAAGCTGAAATACGGGTTGGAGGCGTCGATCGGCCCTTGCGCGTGCTTGGCGCCGTCGTAGCCGTAGCGCACGTCGCGGAGCCCGACGTTGCCGGCCTGGGTCTGGAGCTCACAGTCGCCATTGGCGCTACAAGTCAGACAGTCGAGCGGATGATCGGATATATAGAGCTCCATGACCCCACGCCGGAGTCGCTCGAGGCGAGGGGTCTTGGTCGAGACGACCATCCCCGCTTCGGCCGGCGTCGTGCACGAGGCCGGTGTCCCTTTTCGGCCCTCGATCTCGACGAGGCACAGGCGGCACGAGCCGAACGCCTCGAGATTGTCGCTCGCGCATAGTTTGGGGATAGGATTGTCGATCATGGCCGCGGCCGCCATCACCGACGTTCCCGGCGGCACGCTTACCTGCCGCCCGTCGATGGTCAGCGTGACTGTCGGCGCGCCGGCGCGGATCGGCGTGCCGGTGTCCAGTTCCTGCAACAGCGCCATCGATTGATCTCCTATTCCGCCGCCGCGCGCGCCGGAGTCCTGACGAAATCCTCGCCGAAGTGATCGAGGGCGCTGAGGACCGGCATTGGCGCGAGGCCGCCGAGCGCGCAAAGCGAGCCGTCTGTCATGACCTCGCAAAGATCGCGCACAAGTTGAATGTTCCGCTCACGCTCGTGTCCGGCGATGATCTTGTCGACCGTCTCCACGCCGCGGGTCGAGCCGATCCGGCACGGCGTACATTTGCCGCAGCTCTCGGCGGCGCAGAATTCGAAGGCGAAACGGGCCTGGCGGGCCATGTCGACGCTGTCGTCAAAGACTACGATGCCGCCGTGACCCAGCATGCCCCTGGCCGCAGCCATCGATTCGTAGTCGAGCGGAGTATCGAGAAGCGAAACAGGAAGATAAGCCCCGAGCGGTCCGCCGACCTGCACCGCGCGGATCGGCCGACCGGTGCGCGTTCCGCCGCCGAAACCTTCGACGAGATCACGCAGGCTCGCACCGAACGCGAGTTCAACGAGGCCGCCGTAGCGAATGTTGCCCGCGAGCTGGAATGGTTGGGATCCCCGTGACCGGCCAACGCCATAGTCGGCATATGCCTTGGCCCCATGCTCGAGGATCCACGGCGCGGAGGCGAAGCTCAGAACGTTGTTGACGACTGTCGGCACGCCGAACAGACCCGCGATCGCAGGGAGCGGCGGCTTCACGCGTATCTGGCCGCGCTTCCCCTCAAGGCTCTCGAGGAGCGACGTCTCCTCGCCGCAAATATAGGCGCCGGCCCCGAGCCTCGCTTCGAGATCGAACGCGCGCCCGGAGCCGAGCACGCTTGCCCCAAGAAGGCCGGCCACCCTTGCCCGCTCGATCGCGCGCGAAAAGACCGCAAAAGCATGCGGATATTCCGATCGGATGTAGACGTAGCCCTTCGTCGCGCCGACCGAAACCGCAGCGATGGCCATTCCCTCGATCAAAAGAAACGGATCGCCCTCCATTAGCATCCGGTCGGCGAAGGTACCGCTGTCGCCCTCGTCGGCGTTGCAGACCACGTATTTCTGTTCGGCATCGACTCCGGCCGACGTCCGCCATTTGACGCCCGTCGGAAAACCGGCACCGCCACGACCGCGCAGGCCTGAGGCCAGGATCTCCTCGATGGTCGCTTTGGGCCCGAGGCTCAACGCGCGCTCAAGACCTCGCAGACCACCATGATCGCGGTAATCGTCGATCGATAGGGGATCGGTCAGACCGCAGCGGGCAAAAATAAGCCGTTGCTGCCGGGCCAGATAGGGTATGTCGTCCACGCGCCCAAGCGCCTTGGAATGAGCGCCGCCAGTCAGAAACCCTGCCTCGAACAGTTGCGCAACCTCATCGGCCGCCACCGGTCCATAGCCGACTCGCCCGGCCGCAGTTTCGACCTCGACGAGCGGTTCGAGCCAAAAGAGGCCGCGCGACCCGGTGCGAACAACTTCTGCGTCAAGACCGCGACGGCGCGCATTATCGAGAATCGCGCCGGCGACCGCGTCCGCGCCGACCGACAGCGCCGAAGAATCGCCGGGAACGAACACCCGCGCGGTCATTGCGACTTCCGTTGAGCGCTGTCGACGATCGCGTCCAGGCGGTCGCGGCTGAGACGGCCAATCGGTTCGCCATCGAGCAGGGCGGAGGGAGAGAGGGCGCAGTTCCCCAGGCAGTAGACTGTCTCGACGTGAATCCCTGAGTCATTCGCGCCATCGACCGTGATGCCGTGGCTAACCGCGAGATGGGAAACGAGGTCTTCGCATCCCATGGCCTGACAGGATTCGGCGCGGCACAACTTCAAGACCTGCCCGTCAACCGGCGAACGGCGGAAATCGTGGTAGAAGCTGACGACGCCGAGCGCCTCGGCCTTCGAGATGTTGAGCGCGTCAGCGATCAGCGGGATTGCGCCGTCGTCGATATAGCCGAATTGCTCCAGCAAATCGTGCAGGATCGGCAGCGTCGCGCCCGGCATCGTCCGCTTGCGATCAATCAGAGTGCGCGCCAGATCCACATCGAAAGCCGTTCGGCCAGACAAAATCTTCTCCTCCCAAACCGCAAAAAAACGATGCGCCCGGGCAGGGCGGGATTTAAATTGAACGTTTGGAAGGTGCGATAGGTTTATTCTATCGTATTGCCCCGCCTTCATCCCTCCCAAATCGGTCTGGCGGCTGGATGAGGGCCGCGACGTCGGCGGGCAATTGCATCGCGAACAAATTGCGGGCGAGAGGCGACGGAGGTTCGCGGTCGCTCATTACGAGGCCGATCGTGCGTTGCGCTACGGGCTCGACGAGTTCGATCGCCTGGGTCCCCGCCGGCACCCCGAAGAACCGCAACAGCTGACGGGGCACGATCGCCGACCATTGCCCGGCGCTGACGTGCGACACGAGATTGAAGATCGAATTGGTTTCCACTGCCGCGACGGGCTTTGCCCCGACCGAGCGAAACACCCCGTCGATGATCCGGCGGTTCTGCATGTCGGGCGTCAGAAGGCAGAGGGGAGCTTCGGCGGCCTCGAGCCATGTGACCTGCGGCCGGCCGGCGAGCTGGCCGGCCGCCGGGGTCAGGAAATAATACTCCTCGAGGCAAACCGGCCTCGTTTTCACATGACTGATAGGTTCAGAGTCGAGATAGGTGAGGCCCGCATCGAGCTCGAAATCCTCGATCCCGCGATCGATTTCCTGGCTGTTCATGGAAAGGAGGGCGATCGTCACGCCAGGAAAGCGCCGGAAGAACGGACCGGTGAGCTGGGAAACGATCGGCAGCGCGGTGGGAATCGCTCCGATGCGGAGCCGGCCGGTAAGGCCCTTGTCAATCTCGTGGAGTTCGTGGCGCAGGTTCTCCATTTCGGCGAGAACCCGATGGGCGTGCTCCAGCGCGATCTGTCCCTGAGGCGTCAGGCCGACATAGCGATGGCCGCGCTCAACGATCGGCGCGCCGAGATCGTCTTCAAGCAGGCGGATCGCGGCCGAGAGGGTTGGCTGCGACACATGGCAGGCCTCCGCGGCGCGGCCAAAGTGCTTCTCGCGCGCCAGCGCGGCGAGATATTCGAGTTGACGGAGGACCATTTCGTCTCATCCAGTTCCTTGTCGTGGCGCCAGGCGAAGGTAACGTCAATAGTGGATCTCTATGAGCCACGGCCGTCACGCCGTCCGCAGATCGCCCAATTTGGCCGCTATGAGCCTTCCTTGCCGACGCCGTACGGAGACAAGATGCCAGCTGCCCAACCCGACGACACGCCCCGAAATCGGACGCTCTCGATCCGCGCGCTCGCGGCCTTGGGCGTAGTCGTTGTGCTGGCGCTAGGCGGGTTCTTTCTCATAAATCCGCCGACCAAGCCGCGCGCCGCCCTGATTGGCGGCGCCTTCTCCCTGGAAGACGGAAATGGCAAGATCGTCAGCGATCAAACGCTGCGCGGCCGCCCCTTCCTGGTTTATTTCGGCTATACCCACTGCCCCGACGTTTGCCCGACGGAACTCGCGCAAATCTCCGAAGTGCTGACCCAGATGGGCGACAAGCCCATCACTGCCCTGTTCATCACCGTCGATCCCGAGCGCGACACTCCGAAGATCATGGAGGACTATGTCAGCAGCTTCAATCCGGCCATCGTCGGTCTTTCCGGCAGCCCGCAGGCGGTCGAAGCGACCGAGAAGACCTTTCGGGTGTTCGCCCGCAAAGGGCCAGCGCAGCCTGACGGCGACTACTCGATGGACCACAGTTCGATCGTCTACCTCATGGATAAGAAAGGCGCCTTCGTCGAAGCCTTCAACCTCGAGCGCCCGCCCAAGGATGCGGCCAAGGACCTGGAGAAGTATCTATAAGGGGAGCCCTAAGCGTCGCCCCTCCGCCCCATTGCCCCGTCCGCCCCAAGGGAGGATAAAGCGGCAACAGCGCCGGGAGCGGCCGAAAGCAGAGACTGAGGAAATGGACAAGTTTACGACATTGACCGGGGTGGCCGCGCCGCTGGCGATGGACAACATCGACACCGACATGATCATCCCCAAGCAATATCTCAAGACGATCAAGCGCACCGGGCTCGGCCAGGGCCTGTTTGCCGAGATGCGCTATCGCGAAGATGGAGCTGAGCAACCCGACTTCGTTCTCAACCGGCCGGCCTATCGCAAGGCGTCGATCATCGTCGGCGGGCACAATTTCGGCTGCGGCTCCTCGCGCGAGCATGCGCCCTGGGCGCTGCTCGACTTCGGCATCCGCTGCGTCATCGCGACCGATTTCGCCGATATCTTCTATAACAACTGCTTCAAGAACGGCATCCTGCCGATCAAGGTTTCGCGCGAGGATCACGCAAAGCTCCTGGACGACGCCGAGCGCGGAGCGAATGCGACCCTCACCATCGACCTGCCGGCCCAGGAAATCCGCGGTCCCGACGGCGGGGTGGTCAAGTTCGAGCTCGACGCCTTCCGTAAGCAGTGCTTGATCGAAGGCCTCGACCATATCGATCTCACGCTTGTCGAGGCGCCGGCGATCGAGGCGCACGAGCAGAAGGCCGCCGCCGCCCACCCCTGGCGCTAAACGTCGCCGGGCGGCGCCCGGCGGCTGATTCCACGGGCCGCCGTCATGGTTTAATGTCGATCCTTAGTCGGCAAGGCGCGGACGCTCGGCTCTGATGAACGGCACGACGGTATTTCTTACCGCCATCGGCTACGTCTTTCTCCTTTTCCTCATCGCCTGGTGGGGCGACCGCGGGGGACGACTGGTGGCGTCCGGCCGCTCCCGGGCGGTCGTCTATGCGCTAAGCTTGGCCGTCTACTGCACGTCTTGGACCTATTACGGCTCGGTGGGGCTCGCGTCCGAGCATGGGCTCGATTTCCTGCCGATTTACATCGGGCCCATTTTGGTGATCGGCCTCGGCGCGCCGTTCATCGCCCGCATCGCCAATCTCGCCCACGCGCAAAATGTCACTACGGTCGCGGATTTCGTGTCCGCGCGCTACGGAAAGTCTCAAGCCGTGGCCGCGGTCGCGGCGCTGATCGCCCTCATCGGGTCGGCGCCCTATGTCGCGCTCCAGCTCAAGGCGGCCGCGCCGACGATTTTGATGGTGGTCGAATCCTTCGACCATCAGCGGCTGACGCCGGACAAGCCCTCGACCGCACTTTATCTTGCCGTGTCCGTAGTGCTCGCGGCCTTCGCGATGGCGTTCGGCACGAGGCGAATCAACCCCAAGGAGCACCAGGACGGTCTCATTCTCGCTATCGCCGTCGAGTCGATCGTCAAGCTCGTCGCCTTTCTCGCCGTCGGCGCCTTTGTGGTCTGGCGGCTCAACGGCGGCCTCGTCGACCTGACCGAAATCGCGCATTCCGATCCAAGGATCGCCAGGGTCATCCAGACACCGCCTGATCCTGCCGTATGGGTTGTGACGACGCTGCTCTCGGCTTTCGCGATCGTGCTTCTGCCCCGCCAGTTTCATGTCGCGGTGGTGGAGAACCGCGATATGCGCGGCATCCGGACCGCAGCCTGGCTCTTTCCGGCCTATCTCGTGCTGATCAACCTCTTTGTCGCGCCACTCGCGATAGCGGGCTTGAAGGCTTTTCCCGACGGTTCGATCAATCGCGACCTGACCGTCCTTGCCCTGCCGCTCAACGCCGGGGCGCACTGGCTTGCGCTGCTCACGATGGTTGGCGGTCTCTCGGCGGCGACCGGAATGGTCGTGGTCGAGAGCGTCGCTCTCGCGATCACCATCTCCAACGATCTCGTGATGCCGCTCGTGCTGCGCCGCCGTGGGGCGCAGGCGCCAGCGGTCGAGGGCGACATCGGCGCGCTGGTGCTCTGGATCCGCCGGACCGCGATCGTCGGCGTGCTCGCGCTTGGCTTCGCCTACGAGCGGATGGCCGGCGAGGCGGGCCTGGTGTCGATCGGCCTGTTGTCGTTTGCCGCCGTGGCGCAGATCGCGCCGGCTTTCCTCGGCGGCCTCTTCTGGCGGCGCGGCACGGCAAGGGGAGCCATCGCCGGCATGACCGCGGGCGGGCTTGCCTGGTTTTACCTCCTGCTCCTGCCCTCGATCCGCCCCGATCAGGCGCTCTCGGGCTTCTTGGCGCATGGGCCGCTGGCGATCGCATGGCTGAGCCCCGCCGCGCTCGTTGCCTTTGCGCCGAACGCGCTGGTGGGCGGCGTGGTCCTCTCGCTGGCCGCCAATATCCTGGCGTTTGTCGCCTTTTCGTTGACCCGCCAGCCGAGCGCCCTCGAACGCGCCCAGGCCAGCGCGTTCGCCGGCGCCGGCGTCGGCGGCAAGCCTCAGGCGTTCCGCCTCTGGCGTTCGTCGACGACCGGCGGCGAACTCGAGGCGGCCGTCGCGCGCTATCTCGGGGCGGCTCGGGCCCGCCGCGCCTTCGCGGGCTTCATGCGGGAGCGCGGCCTCGTTTACGACCCGACCCTCGAGGCCAGCGCACAGCTCATTCGCCACGCCGAATTCCTGCTCTCGCCGGCGATCGGCGCCTCCACCTCGCGGCAGGTGCTGTCGCTGCTGTTGCGGCCCCGGACGGTTTCGGGCGAGTCGGCGCTCAAGCTCATCGACGAGGCCTCGGCCGCGATCCAGTCGAGCCGCGATCAGCTGCAGCACGCGCTTGACCATGCCCGGCAGGGGATCACGGTCTTCGACGCCAATCTCGCGCTGACCGCCTGGAATCGCGAATTCGCCGATCTCTTCGATCTGCCGCCGACGATGCTGCGACACGGGGTGGGGCTCGACGAGATCGTACGCTTCAACGCCGGCCGCGGGGTCTACGGCCCCGGAGATTCGGAGGATTTCGTGGCCGAGCGGGTCGCAAGCCTGCTCTACGACGACCAGCCGAACCGGCTCCGGCTGTTCTCGACCCATCGCGTGATCGAGGTGCGCTCGGCGCGTCTGCCGGACGGCGGGATCGTCACCACCTATACCGACGTGACCCAGACCGTGCAGGTCGAGGAAGCGCTCGAGGCGGCGAACGAGATGCTGGAGCGCCGGGTCGACGAGCGCACCGCGGAATTGCAGCGCCTCAACGCCGAGCTCGAGCGCGCGAAGAACGAGGCGGACGCAGCCAATCTCTCCAAGACGCGTTTCCTCGCCGCCGCCAGCCACGACATTCTGCAGCCGCTCAACGCCGCGCGGCTCTATGCCAGTTCGCTCTCCGAGGGGGCGAGCCGGATCGGGCTCGAGGAGCGGGCGGATCTGGCGCGCAACGTCGATGTCTCGCTCGAGGCGGTCGAGGAAATCCTCGGCGCGCTGCTCGACATTTCCCGGCTCGACGCCGGCGCAACGAAGCCGGAAATCTCCGATGTGCCGGTCGGCGACCTGATGGAAACGCTCGAAATCGAGTTCGCCGCGCTCGCCCGGGCCAAGGGGCTCGACCTCGTTTTTATCCCGACGAGCCTGGCCGTTCGCACCGACCGGCGGCTGATGCGGCGGCTCATGCAGAACCTGATCTCGAACGCGCTCAAATATACACTGAAGGGCCGGGTGCTCGTCGGCTGCCGCCGATTGCCCGGCGCGGCCCGGATCGAGGTCTGGGACACCGGCCTCGGCATCCCGCCTGAGCATGAGCGGGCCGTGTTCGCTGAATTCCGGCGGCTCGACCAGGGCGCGCGGGTCGCGCGCGGCCTCGGCCTGGGCTTGTCGATCGTCGAGCGCCTGGGGCGGGTGCTCGAGCACCCGGTCGGCTTGCGCTCGCGCCCCGGCAAGGGCTCGGTGTTCTCGGTCACTGCGCCGCTCGGACGCCCGGCCTCGAAGCTGCGCGCCGCGCCCGATGCGCCCGAGCCGGCGGCGGCGGGCGAGCCGCTCGCCGGACTCAAGGTGCTCGCCATCGACAACGAGCCGAGGGTGCTCGAGGGGATGCGCGTGCTGCTCGAGCGGTGGGGCTGCGTGGTCGCGACCGCCCACGGCCTCGCCGAGGCGAACGCCGCGCTCGCCGAATTTGGCGAGCCCGACGCCGTCATCGCCGATTACCACCTCGATTCGGGCGACGGCGTCGCCGCGATAAAGGCGCTGCGCAAGCGCTTCGGCCGGAACATCCCGGCGATCCTCGCCACCGCCGATCGAAGCCCCGAGGTGCGCGACCAAGCCGCGCTGGAGGACGTCGTGGTCATGAACAAGCCGCTGAAGCCCGCCCCCTTGCGGGCGCAGCTCACCCGCTATGGCGCCATGCGCGAGGCGGCGGAGTAGAGCCGCGCGGGCGGGTCCGCCGCCGGGCTTTCGACCGCGGGGGCGCAACCAAAACCAAGGCGGGCCGCAACGAAATCAAAGCCGGGCCGCAACAAGAGCAAAGCCACGCGCAACGAAATCCAAGCCGGGCGCAACAAAATCCAAGTGCGCTTTTCGCCACGAGCGAAGCTTTTTCAATGGCTTACGATCGAACCGGGGGGACCGCCCCTCGTTTTGGTCGCCCACTCACCACGGCTCCGTCAACGAGCGGCGCCTCGAGCGCCGGCCCACCGCTTGCCTCCTTCGTTCCTCAGGCGGGCTGGCGTCTTGCTGAAAAACAGAACACAGTCTCCGCGCGGTGTCAAGAAAATGTCGACTAGCGGAACCGGTCGCCCTCTAGACGACGGGCCGGTTTGAAATGCCTACTTCGGCCCGCGCCGAGCGAGGCCCTCACTTGTAATTCGCGGTATCCGCCGTCACCGCCGGTCAACACCAGAGGGTCAACGCGTTCCCCGCCCGGTCACGAGCGGCGCCTTAAAACGGTCCACAGGTCCAACTCATAGGTCTGGCTAAATGCAGTCGATAAATATGGCCCGTAAACTCTCAGCAATAAGTCTCGTGACGCCATGATCGCCGGCAATTTCGGTATCATTACACAATTGACGTCCCGAAACATCACATCATTTGGCAAATGGGCGTCTGGCGATACAACGTAACCTGCCGCGACATAGGTCATTCCCCCGCCTTCCGGCCATCCCAGCAGGAGCGAAAACGGATTGCCCCAATCCAGGTTCACAATTCGGGCGCGATCGTCGCACCCCTTTCGTACGGCGGACATTCCGGTAGTGAGATAATCGGCGAATTCTCGCATCGACAAGCTGTCCCAATAATGTCTCGGCTTGGTCGCGCGACCCATCGCGAACGCATCTATTTGCGACGTTTCGTTTGCCTGACCCTTTCGAACCCACACGGAATATGGATCGGCCTCGTCGCTCACGCCGTCCGTGACGATATGATTTAGAATCTCGTTTTCTCTATCCAACGGAGGGCCGTGGAGAGCTCGATAAGTAGAAGTGGCGACATTCAGCGCCAATGGGTAAGACTCGATCAGTAGGGCACAGGAGACCAGCGCGGAAAAAAGAGCGTAACGGGCTTGAGGGTTGGCGACCTCTCCCGTGTCAACAGCGATTGCCTCGCTGGATTCATCGGCCCGTGGCTTACTTGCGTCCAACGCGACGAACAGAATTGAAATTGGCAAGGTGAGGAGCAAATACTGGGCGCTATATGCGAGGAGGAGCGCGGAGGCAACAGCAATGTAAAGACAAAATAACGCAATCGGAATCGTTAGGCGTTTTAATCCAAACAATATAATCGCTGGTATTGCTAGTAAAAATAACAATTCCAACCCATTGTCGCGCCAGATATGCAATATGCGCAGGGAGGGCACTCTTTCGGCGTGGGCCGCCATCGCTACGTCCGCTACCCACGCGAATTTTATTCCATAACCGAACTCGACGCAGGCCGCCACTGCCATGAACGTGACCGCGGCCCCAGCAATCATAGTGAGATTTTCGCGCCGTCGAAGGATGAATATTGGCGCCGCTCCGAGCGCGACCAGCCCAAAGGTGATTTTCGTATAAAACAGCAGCGCGGCTATGGCCCCGAACAGGACTCCATCGATAACGAGAAGCCTTCTGGTTTGCCTGAAGGGTGGAATGAACAGCAATAGCAACAGGAGCAAGAAGACATCGCAGCGCCGGTTGTACTGCATCGCCTCCGTGTAAAACTCGATCGGTTCGCCGAAATTCATTCGCGCAAGCAAGGCGAGCGGGATCCAGACGCCCAGAAAAAACCCGGACATCGCATCGAGGCGCGTGCGTTGTATGTAAAAGAATATCAGGAACGCGACAGCGACAAATACGGCTTCGCCATAGGCAAAACTATGAATTAACTCCACGCCGAACGTCATGAAGGTCGCAGGCAGCGCGTAGGCGAAAAGCCCCAGCGGGGACGAAAAGTCTCGGTGAATGGTTTCACCGTTGTGGATACGATAGATCCCGTCCAGCAATGAGAAAAGATCGGACGGCATTGCATTGTTGTAAATGTCAGTGATAAGGACACGGCTTATAATAACCAGAAAATAGAATAGGGCGAGGCCTGCGAGGAGAACGGTTGCGCTTGCCTCGAAGCGCCGAAGGCACTTCAGTTCCGCCGTCATCGTTGCTCCAAATCTCGGAAGCCCCTGTCTCAGAAGCGGCGTTCAGGCGAGCTGTTACAATGCCGATGCGGCGTTTTGCGCACGCTCCGCGTAAGCTTCCCGGCCCGGAAACTTGCCGGAGCGAGAAGGGAACCCATGTCGGCGCTCGTTTCCCATCAGTTGCTCCGTAGCTCGCCGAGGCGCACAAATTGTGCGAATTCCACCAACCGAATAATCCAATTTCCTCTTATCTTTCAATTATCTAGCTAGACTGACCATTGGTCAAGGCAGAGGGGCGCGCGGGCTGGTTTTCCCTTTCGCGCGGCTTTCCCCTATAGGGGCGGGCAGATTCACTCTGCGAGTCCCTCATGCCCGCCGCCTCCCGCCCGTTCGACGACATCCGCGCGCTGATCGCCAAAATGCCGGCGGCGGACGAAGCGGCGCGGGCGGCGGCGCGTGAGCGCGACGCGCAATTGACCAAGCCGGCGGGCTCGCTCGGCCGGCTCGAAGAGATCGCCGAATGGATGGCGGGCTGGCAGGGATCCGCGCGGCCGCATGTCGACAATCCGCTGGTTGCGGTCTACGCCGGCAATCACGGCGTCGTCGCCCAGGGCGTGTCGGCCTTTCCGGCCTCGGTCACTCAGGCGATGGTGGCGAATTTCACCGCCGGCGGCGCCGCCATCAACCAGATCTGCAAGACCTTCGACATTTCGCTGAAGGTCTACGAACTCGCGCTCGAGAAGCCGACCGGCGACATCACCAAGGAACCGGCGCTCGACGAGAAGGCGTGCGTGGCGACGATGGCCTTCGGCATGGAGGCGCTCGCCTCCGAGCCCGACCTGCTCGTGCTCGGGGAAATGGGCATCGGCAACACGACGCCGGCGGCGGCGATCTACCACGCGCTCTTTGGCGGCGAAGCCGAGGAATGGGTCGGCCGGGGGACCGGCGTCGACGATCAGGGCCTCAGGCGCAAGGCCGACGCGGTTCGCGCCGCGGTCGCGCGCCATAAGCCGCACCTCGACGATCCGCTCGAAGTCCTGGCCCGCCTCGGCGGGCGCGAAACAGCGGCGATCGCGGGCGCGATCCTCGCCGCCCGGCTGCGCAAGACGCCGGTCCTGCTCGACGGCTTCGTGGTGTGCTCGGCCGCCGCCGTGCTCCTCGCCCTCGACGATTCCGCGCTCGACCATTGCCTTGCCGCGCATGTCTCGGCCGAGCGCGCCCACCGGCATGCGCTGAAACTCATCGGCAAGACGCCCCTGCTCGATCTCGGGATGCGGCTCGGCGAGGCTTCGGGCGGGGCGCTCGCGGTCGGAATCGTCAAGGCCGCCGTCAACTGCCACAACGGCATGGCGACCTTCGCGGAAGCGGGCGTCGCGGGCAAGGAAGAATGACGCGGACGAAGACCAGGAGCCCGCGGCGGTGAATCGGGATCTCTCGAAGGCGGTCGATGACTATTTCACCGCGACCATCGTCGCCGCGGACCGCGCGCTTGGCGACGCGCTCGCGGCCAACGCCGCGGCCGGCCTCCCCTCGATCGACGTCTCCGCGCCGCAGGGCAAGCTCCTCCATCTCCTGGCGAAGATGACGGGCGCGCGGAGCGCGCTCGAGATCGGAACGCTCGGCGGCTATTCGACCATCTGGCTCGCGAGCGCCCTTCCCGAGGGTGGCCGTCTGTTCACCCTCGAATGGAGCGCAAGACACGCCGAGGTCGCCCGCCGCAACGTCGAGCGCGCCGGTCTCGGCGGCAAGGTCCAGATCAGAACCGGCGCAGCGCTCGAGACGCTGCCGAAGATCGAGGCCGAGGGCCTCGGGCCGTTCGATTTCGTGTTCATCGACGCCGACAAGGAGAACAACCCGGCCTATCTCGAATGGGCGCTCCGGCTTTCGAGGCCCGGGACCGCGATCGTGGTCGATAATGTCGTGCGCGAGGGCGAGGTCGCCGACGCGCGGAGCAGGGACCCGGATGTCGTGGGGATGCGGCGGATGTTCGATCTCATCGCGCGCGAGCCTCGCCTCAGCGCGACCGCGATCCAGACCGTGGGCGCCAAGGGCTGGGACGGCTTCGCGCTGGCGGTGGTGAGGTAGTCGGCGGCAGTTCCCGCCCCCCTTGTGGGGGCGGGTTAGGGTGGGGGGTCGCGCTGACCTCGTTCGTTCAGACCATCTTCGATCCGAGGCCTCAGCTCGTTCAATTTTGCCCAGACTGTCTCAACGACTCCGGGGAGATTGCGAAACACGTCGTCGTTCGTGAAACGCAGGACGGCGAAGCCTTGCGCAACCAGCGCAGCCGAGCGTGCGGCGTCTCGTGTGATCTCGTTGTCCGTCGAATGCGTTGCGCCGTCGACTTCGACGATCAGCCGCGCCTCGAGTGACGCAAAGTCAGCGATGAAACCACCAAGGACGACTTGTCGCCGAAATCGAAATCCTGCGACCTGGCCCGCGCCGAAGACTCTGCCAGAGGCGACGCTCGGCGCTGGTCGCGTTGCGACGCAGGGATTGAGCGAGAGGCGTCAATTTCCTCGGCACGGCGCGACCCCCCCACCCTAACCCGCCCCCACAAGGGGGGCGGGGACACCCTCGCCGCTCAGCCCTTTTTCGCCGCGATCAGCTTCGCGATCCTTCGCAGCGCCAGATCATAGCCCTGCGTGCCGCACCCGACGATGATGCCCGAGGCGACGCCGGACACATAGGAATGATGGCGGAAGGGCTCGCGCTTGTGGACGTTCGAGATATGCACCTCGACGATCGGCCCGGCGAACGCGTTCAGCGCGTCGAGGATCGCGACGGAAGTGTGGGTGAAGGCGGCGGGATTGATGACGATGCCGGCCGCCCGCTCGCGGGCCGCGTGGATCCAGTCGATGATCTCGTATTCGCGATTGCTCTGATGGAACTCGATCGTAAGCCCAAGCTCCTTGCCGGCGCGGCCGCAGTCAGCCTCGACATCGGCAAGCGTCTCGCGACCGTAGATCTCGGGCTCGCGCTTGCCGAGCAGGTTGAGATTGGGTCCGTTCAGGACGACGACGATCGGATTCACGCGGCTTCCCCGCAAACGGCGCCGAGAGCGCCTTCAAGAGCCCTCTAACACGGGTTTGCTAATAATGGGCGATGACGACCATCGGCTTCGCCTGCAGATCTGCGGGAGGATAAGTCTGGATCCCGTCCGGGCCGGCGCCGGGCCATTCCGCGATGGCCCCGGGCGCGATCCCGTTGCGGCCGAGTTCCGCCCGCACGTTCTCGACCCGCCGGTCGAGAATGCGGGCGCGCCGTTCCGCGTCGCCCGCGACCTCGGCCCGCGCGTTGACGTCGATTAGGGTCACCGTCTGGGGCGCCGCGCCCGCGGCGGCGTCGACGACCTGCTGCCGGCCATAGGTCGTGAGCGCCGAGCCGCGCCACGCCCTCGCCTCGAGAGAGTCGCGCTTGACGACCGGCGGGGTTGCGCAGCCCGCGAGCGCAAGGGCGATCCCGGAGGCGAGAAGCGCCTGCCTCACCCGTGCCACGCGGCGACGGTTTTCAGCGCCGAGAAGCCATAGAGCGCTTCAAAACCCTTCTCGCGGCCATGGCCCGATTTGCCGACGCCGCCGAACGGCAGCTCGACGCCGCCGCCGGCGCCGTAATTGTTGACGAACACCTGGCCCGAGCGCAGCGCCTTGGCGAGCCGCATCTGGCGCCCTCCGTCGCTCGTCCATAGGCCGGCGACCAGGCCGTAGCCGGTCCCGTTGGCGATCGCGATCGCCTCGTCCTCCTCGTCGAACGGAATGACGACCTGGACCGGGCCGAAGATTTCCTCCTGCGCCAGGCGATGGCGGGGGAGGACGCCGGCGAACAGGGTCGGGGCGACGTAATGCCCGCCGCGCGGAGCGTCGGCGACGACCTCGCCCGTCGCGGCGGTCTTGAGGTCGGCGCCCTCGGCGAGGAACCGGCTCACGATTTCCTTCTGCTTCGCGGAGATGAGCGGGCCGACGTCGAGGTCGGCGTCGGCCGGGCCGACTTTCAGGCTCCGGTAGCGGGCGGCCATCCGCTCGACCACCTCGCCATAGATCCGGCGCTCGACCAGAACGCGCGAGGCGGCCGAGCAGGTCTGCCCGGCGTTCTGGATGCCGGCGTTGACCAGGAACGGCAGCGCGCGGTCGAGGTCGGCGTCGGCGAACACGAGCTGCGGCGATTTTCCGCCGAGCTCGAGCGTCACCGGCGCGACATGGCGCGCCGCGGCCGCCTGCACCAGCGCCCCGACCGCGACCGAACCGGTGAAGGAAACGTGCCTGACGCCAGGATGGGCGGCGAGCGCGGCGCCGGCCTCTTCGCCCAGGCCCGGAACGACGTTGAGCGCGCCGTCCGGAAAACCTGCCTCGCGCGCAAGCTCGGCGAGCGCGAGCGAGGTCAGGCAGGCTTCCTCCGCGGGCTTGAGCACACAGGCGTTGCCCATCGCCAGCGCCGCGCCGACGGTGCGCCCGGCGATCTGCATCGGATAATTCCACGGCACGATATGGCCGGTCACGCCGTGGGGTTCGCGCAGGGTGTAGACGGTATAGCCGCCAAGGTAGGGGATGGTTTCGCCCATCACCTTGTCGGCGGCGCCGGCGTAAAACTCCATGTAGCGGGCGAGCGCGATCGCGTCGGCGCGGCCCTGCTTCAAGGGCTTGCCGACGTCGAGCGCCTCAATCCGCGCGAGCTCGTCGACCCGCTCGAGGACAAGGGCGCCGAGCTTCGCGAGCAGGCGCCCGCGCTCGGTCGCGGTCAGCCTTCCCCATTCCCCGGCAAGCGCGCGCTCGGCCGCCTCGACGCCGGCATCGATGTCGGCCGCGGTCCCGCGCGCGATCTCGCCGATCATAGCGCCTCGCGACGGGTCTTCCAGCGGCAGCGTCGCGCCGGAGGAGGGCGCGACCCACCGTCCGTCGATGAAGCATCTGTCGGTCGGGAACCACAAAAGCGGTTCCAGATTCGCGGCCCGATTGGCGGGCGTCATCGAGATCATGCGAGTCGACTCCCCGGGCCTGCCCTACGGGCAACAAGCGAGCTATGCGCGATTGCGGTGTTCAATGCGCCATCCCTGATTTGACGCCCGGCTGAGGACGCCGACGACGACGAGGCGGTGGAACTGGGAGATCAGCGCGAGATACACGCGCCCTAAGGCGTTGTGGCAGCGGACAACGGTCGTCGCAACCAGTTCGTCGCCGGCGGCGTCTGGTCTCGCTCGCAGCAGCAAGGACAGCCGGAAGTCGAGGTGACGGTCATCCTCGCCCAGGATCAGTTCGCGCTCGGATCGGGCGAGAACGCGGAAAAAGTCGATACGGTCCGCCTTGTCCGCGATCGCGGCGCGGCGCACTTCCTGCGACGTCTTCACGCCAAAACCGGCGACCATCGCGTCGCGCAGACATATCAGCCGACGGATCCAGGGAGCAGGGTTTCCGAAGGCGGCGCGGGCAAGTCCGTCAACGCCCTTCGCTGCATCCGCGGCGTCGAGCGGAATGGCGAAGGCGTCCGCGAGGTCGGCGTCTTTCAACCAGCCGCCGACGCTGCTTTCAGCCGGCGGCGCAACCTCTCTGACGGCATGGCGCTGTCCCAGGCGCGCCGCGTCCGCGTCGTTTTGGGCTCTGCGGGTCATGGTCCAAACTTAGGCGGGATCCGGCAAAAATCCTATACTCCGCCCCAAACTTCCTCGGCGACTTCGACCATCCGCGCAAGCTTGATCCATTGATCGGCTTCGCTCAAGTCGTTGCCGTGCGCGGTCGAGGAGAAGCCGCACTGGTGGGAGAGCGCGCATTGCTCGAGCGGCACGTATTTCGAAGCCTCCTCGATGCGGCGCTTGACCTCGTCCTTGGACTCGGGCGCGGCCTTTTTCGAGCTCATGAGGCCGAGCACGATCGTGGCGCTTTTCGGGGCGAAGCGGAGCGGCGCGAAATCGCCGGAGCGCTCGTCGTCATATTCGAGGAAGAAGCCGTCGATCTTCATCTCGTTGAGCAGGATCTCGGCAACCGGCTCGTAGCCGCCCTGCGCGACCCAGGCGCTCTTGAAATTGCCGCGGCAGAGATGGACGCAGACCGTCATGTCCTTGGGCCGGTCGCGGATCGCGTCGTTGATGAGCCTGCAGTAGAGGCGGGTGAGCGAATCGGGATCGTCGCCGCGCGCCTTGGTGCGGGCCCGAATTTCGGGATCGCAGAGATAGGCGAGGTTGGTGTCGTCGAACTGGAGGTAGGTGAGGCCGCGCTGCGCGAGATCCGCGACCTCGGCGCGATAGGCTGCGGTCAGGTCGGCGTAGAAATCCTCGAGGTTCGGATAGACCCCATCGCTGATCGCCTCGCGCCCGCCGCGGAAATGCAGCATCGACGGCGCCGGGATGCACACTTTCGGCGTCCGGGTGACGACCGACTTCAGGAAATCGAAGTCGGAGCCCTGAATCGGCCCGGCCCACGTGATCTTGCTGTCGACATGCATGGTCGGCGGCGCGAAGCCGACCTCGGTGCCGTCGCTTTTCTTGAAATGCGCCGCGAACTCGCCGTAACGGACCTCGACGCCGTGTAGCCGCTCAAGGAAATCGACGTGAAAGAAGGTGCGCCGGAACTCGCCGTCGGTGATCCCCTTCAGGCCGACGTTCTCTTGCGCGCGGACGACCTCGCGGATGCACTCGTCCTCGATCGCGTGCAATTCGGCGGCGGGAAGGTGGCCGGCCGCGAAGCGCTCGCGCGCCGCCCTCAGTCGCTCCGGGCGCAGATAGCTGCCGACGTGGTCGGCGCGAAACGGCGGGGACATGTCTCCTCCCTTGAAGAGCGCGAGAAAGATCAACTGAGCCGGATGCTCTCACGCCGCCCGCGGTCTTGGCAACCGCCCCTTCTCCCTCTGGGAGAAGGTGGCCCGACGGGCCGGATGAGGGGGCGCCGCCAGCCCTCATCCCAACCCTTTCCCACGGGGAGAGGGGGGTCTTTTACCGCTTCGCGGCAAAAAACCCGCGCAGCATCGTCGCGGCCTCGCCCTCGCGCAAGCCGCCATAGACCTCGGGCGCGTGGTGACAGGTCGGTTGATTGAAAAAGCGCGGGCCATTGTCGACCGCGCCGCCCTTCACGTCCGGGGCGGCGTAGTAAAGGCGCCGGATGCGCGCGTGCGAGATCGCGCCTGCGCACATCGCGCAGGGCTCGAGCGTCACGTAGAGGTCGCAGCCGATGAGCCGTTCCGAGCCGAGCTTCGCCGCGGCCTCGCGGACGACAAGCATCTCGGCGTGCGCGGTCGGATCGGCGAGTTCGCGGGTGCGGTTGCCTCCGCTCGCAATGATGGTCTCGCCGCGAACAAGCGCCGCGCCGATCGGCGCTTCGCCGCGCGCCTCGGCCGCCCGCGCCTCGGCGAAGGCTGCGCTCATCGGATCGCCGCGCGGGTCGGGCCTGACCGGCGAGGGCGCGTCACGCAGCGCCATGGCGCGTTTTTCCTTTTGCGGCCCCACGCGTTCGGGCTTAGGACAAGCCGCCGCCGATGGCAACGCGGCCTGAAACCCAACGAAAGCAAGCATGAGCGACGTGACGAAGGCCGAAGCCACAGAGGTCCGCCCCGGCCAACGGATCGCCAAGGTGATGGCGCGCGCCGGCGTCTGCTCGCGCCGCGAGGCCGAAGCCTGGATCGCCGGAGGCCGCGTCAGCCTCAACGGCGAGGTGCTGACGAGTCCCGCCTTCAATGTCAGCGACGCCGACGACGTGCGCGTCGACGGCAAGCGGCTCGGCGCGGCCGAGCGCACCCGGCTCTTTCTGTTTCACAAACCCCGGGGGTTCGTCACCACCGCGCGCGATCCCGAGGGGAGGCCGACGGTTTTCTCGGCGCTGCCGCCCGGCCTGCCGCGGGTGGTCGCGGTCGGCCGCCTCGACATCAACACCGAGGGGCTCCTGCTTCTCACCAACGACGGCGGGCTCGCGCGGGTCTTGGAGCTGCCCTCGACCGGCTGGCTGCGCCGCTATCGCGTGCGCGCGCATGGGGTCATCGACCAGGCGACGCTCGACGCGCTGAGCGGCGGGATCACCATCGACGGCGTCGACTATCTCGGCATAGAGGCCAAGCTCGACCGCCAGCAGGGCTCGAACGCCTGGATCACGCTTGGCCTCAGAGAGGGAAAGAACCGCGAGATCAAGAAGGTGCTCGAGCACCTGGGGCTTGCGGTCAATCGTCTGATCCGCGTCTCCTTCGGTCCGTTCGAGCTCGGCGATCTCGCCGAGGGAGAGGCGGCGGAAGTGCGCACCCGCGTCCTGCGCGACCAACTGGGCGCGAAGCTCGCGAAGGAAGCCCAGGCCGATTTCGACGCCCCGCTCAACGCTCGCGAGCCTGAGGCGCCCGCGGAGCCGCGCGCGGAGGAACGCGAGGCGCGGCGCGCGAGCCGGCCTCACGAGCGCTCCGGGCGCGACCCAGGGCGCGACAAGCCCGGTCGCGACGGGCGCCGCGGGCCGGGCAAGGAACGGGAGGGGCGGTTCAACCGCGACGCAGCGGCGCCCCGGCCGCCGCCGGCCCGCTCGACCCATGAGCCGCGCCGCATGCATGTCTCGCGGCTCCGCGCGGAGATCGCCGCCGACGCGGCGGCGACGCGCAAACGCATCGAGCGCAGCGCCACCCACGACCGCAAGGGCCGGACAATCGCGGTCGAGCGGCTGTCGCCAACCCGTGAGGAGGCGCGAAGGCGCGCGGCGGCAGAGACTCAGCGGCCACGCACGAGCCGGCCCGGCCGGGGCAAGCCCGAGCGCGAGGGGCACGAGCGCCGGCCGCGATCGGACAAGGCGGAAGGCGGCCGCCGGACCGAATTCGAGCCGCGCAGGCAAGGCGAGAAGCGTGGCGACGCCGGCCCACGGGAGCGCGGTTTCGAACGGCCGGAGGGCCGGAGCCAGTTTCGCGCCGGCGAGAGCCGCCCGCCGCGCACGGACGCAAGAGGGCGCTCCGAATTCAAGCCGCGAGAACAGCGCGACAAGCCGCGCGACGGCGCTCCGTCGAAGCGCCGGTTCGATCGCTCCCCGGATCAGGGCCGTGGCGGGCGCGAGTTCGACCGATCGCGAAGCGACGGCCGCGGTACCGGCGGCGACGGCCGGCCGCGCTCGTCGCCGGGGCGACCGCATGGGCCGCCCGGCAAGGAACCTCGCGGCAAGGGGCCGCCGAAGGGTCGCGGCGGCCCGCGCCGCCCGCCGCGGAAGTCGTGAGCTGATGCGGATCGTCGGCGGCCGCTTCAAGGGCCGCACGCTCGCGGCGCCGTCGTCGCGCGCCATTCGCCCGACTTCGGAGCGGCTGCGCGAATCGATCTTCGACATTCTCGAGCACCGGTTCCCCGGCCATATCGAGGGCGCAAGGGTGGTCGATCTCTTCGCCGGGTCGGGGGCGCTCGCGATCGAAGCGCTGTCGCGCGGCGCCCGCTTCGCGCTCTTCGTCGACAACGGCGCCGAGGCGCGGGCGGTTCTTCGCGCCAATGTCGAGGCGTTCGCGCTCGGCGGGGTGACGCGGATCTGGCGCGCCGACGCGACCAAGCTCGGCGCCGCGCCCGCCGGGGGGCCGTTCGCGCTCGCCTTTCTCGACCCGCCCTATGGCGCGAGCCTCGCCGGTCCGGCGCTCGCGTCGCTTGTCGGGGGCGGCTGGCTCGAGCAGGACGCGCTGGTCGTCGTCGAGGAAGCGGCCAAGGCCGAAATCGCCGCGCCGGCCGGGCTCGCGAGCGTCGACGAGCGGACTTACGGCGACACTAGGATCGCGATCTTCCGCGCTGAGGCGACCGCGGGGAAGTGATCGCGCCCGTTGTTGTCAAACCCGCGCGATTGGGCGAACGTCCCGCCAACCGTTCGGGGGGAGAGACGTGAAGAGATCCGTCGCGACGCTTGGCCTCATCGGCGCGCTGATGCTCGCCGGATTGCTTGGCGGGTGCCAGCCGCTCGAGGTCGACCAGGTCGCGCAGCAGTCGATGATCGGCCTCTCGAGCCGCGACATCCTCGCCTGCTTCGGCGCGCCGGCCGCGCGTGTGAAGGCCGGCCAGGCGACGGAGATCTGGACCTATACCGGCGGCCGGCTGCGCGGCTACGGACCGCAGTGGGCGATCGGCCTCAACACCAATCTCGCGCCCATCGCGCCGTCGGGCGCCTGCGACGTCGTCGTCGTGATGACCAACGCCCATGTCAGCGAGGTCGGTTACTCCGCCGTCGACGGCCAGGCGCTGCCGCTCGGCCAGGAATGCCTGTTCTCGGTCGAACAATGCGTCAGGGCGCCGTGACCGGCCGATGTCGCGCGCCGAACGGCTGCTCGAGCTCATGCAGAGCCTGCGCCTGCGCCGCCGCCCGGTCGCCGGGCAGGCGCTGGCAGACGAGCTCGGGGTGTCGCTGCGCACGCTCTACCGCGACATCGAGGCCCTGAAGGCGCAAGGGGCGCGGATCGAGGGCGAGGCGGGCTTCGGCTATGTGCTGAAGCCAGGCTTCACCCTGCCGCCGCTGATGTTCAGCCTCGCCGAGGTCGAGGCGCTCGCGCTCGGCGCCCGCTGGGTCGAGGGCCGCCCGGACGAGGGCCTCGCCAGGGCGGCCCGCGGGGCGCTGGCCAAGATCGCCGCCGTGCTGCCGCCCGAGCGAGCCGAGGCGCTGGACTGGCCGACCTTGCTCGCCGGCGCGAGCCGGGCGGGCGCGGCCGAAGGCGCGAGCCTGCCCTTGATCCGCGAGGCGCTCGGCGCCGAGCGCAAGCTCTCTCTCGCCTATGTCGACAAGAATGGTCGCTCGTCGACGCGGGTCGTCTGGCCGGTCGCGCTCGGCTTCTTTGACAACGCGCGGATGCTCGCTGCCTGGTGCGAGACCCGCGAGGACTTCCGCCACTTCCGCCTCGACCGGATCGCCGAGGCCGCGATCCTCGACGAGCGCCCGCCCAAGCGCCGCCGGGCGCTGCTCATCGAGTGGCGAAGGGCGGAGGGGCTCGGCGAGTGAGGGCGTGAGCCACGAGTGGCGCATCCGGGTCTGATTCGCAGGCGCCCGCGCGATTTCAGGACGTTAGGCGCCTTTTCCGATCGGCACGGGATTGATATCGTGCTCACCCTATACTAGGTTCGATGTATATCAATCGAGGATATCATGCGCATCGCCAAATGGGGAAACAGCCTCGCAGTCCGGCTGCCGAAGCAGTTGGTGGACACGCTTTCCCTTGAGGCGGGCGACGAGCTCGAGATCGTCGACGCCACCCCCGAGCGGCTGGCGGTCGTCAAGGACGAGCGCCGCAAGCAGGCCCTCGAGCGGCTGGCGTCGCTGCGGATCACCCTTCCGCCGGACTACCAGTTCGATCGCGGCGAAGCGAACGAGCGGTAGGCGGCGGCAGGGCGGCTCGTTCCGCGGACAAGGAGAATCACATGCACGTCGCGAAATGGGGAAACAGCCTCGCAGTCCGGCTGCCCAAGGCGCTGGTCGAATCCCTCGGTCTGAAGGCGGGCGACGAGGTGGCGCTTTCGTCGCTTCCAAACGGCGCAATCGGGGTTGGAAAGGTCGATCCCGGCGCGGAGTTCCTCGCGCGGATCGCGGAGTTCAACGTCCCCGCGCCGGAAGGTTACGTATTCAACCGTGACGAGGCGAACGAACGGTGAGCGCCTTTTGGGACACGAATGTGTTTGTCTATGCGTTCATCGACGGTCCAAAGCAGCAGATCGCGCGCGCCCGGCTGACCGCCGGCGGAGTCATCAGCGTCCAGGTGCTCAACGAGTTCGCGACCGTGATGACGAGAAAGATGCGGCAGCCCTGGAAGGAGGTGGAACGCTTCCTTGCGGTGATCCGTGTGCGCTTTTCATCCCCCGCGCCGTTGACGCTCGAAATCCATTCCGCCGCGGTCGCGCTGGCGCGCGACCATTCGCTCGCCTTTTACGACGCCCTCATCCTCGCCGCCGCGCTGGAGGCCGGCTGCGAGACGCTCTACAGCGAGGATTTCCAGCCCGGCCGGCGGTTCGGCGATCTCACGGTGATCAACCCCTTCGTGTGAGAGCCCCCTCGCCCCGAACTCGCAAGCCGCGCGGCGGCGCCCTATATGTCGCGGGATCGTCACGATTGCGCCGATTTGTCGCCCTATCGCGGACGAAGGTCCAACGAACCAAAAACGGAACACGGATGACGTCTCAGGTCCAGCCAGCGGCCAAGGTCGCGCATTTCACGCTTCGCAACGGCCTCGACGTTGTCGTCATTCCCGATCATCGCGCCCCCGTCGTCACTCACATGGTCTGGTACCGCAACGGCGCGGCGGACGATCCGACGGGAAAATCGGGCATCGCCCATTTCCTCGAACATCTCATGTTCAAGGGCACGAAAAAGCACCCCAAGGGTGCGTTCTCCGAGTTCGTCTCCGAGGTCGGCGGGCAGGAGAACGCCTTCACCGGCAATGATTTCACCGCCTATTTCCAGCAAGTCGCCAAGCAGCATCTGAAAGCCTGCATGGAGTTCGAGGCCGACCGGATGACAGGCCTCACCCTCACCGACGACATCGTCGCGCCCGAGCGCGACGTGGTGCTCGAGGAACGGCGCATGCATTGCGACACCGACCCGGGCGCGCAGCTCGGCGAGGCGGTCCAGGCGACGCTCTTCACCCATCACCCCTATGGCATTCCGGTGATCGGCTGGGGACACGAGATCGAGGGCCTGAACCGCGAGGACGCTCTCGCCTATTACCAGCGGTTCTACACCCCGGAGAACGCGATCCTGGTGGTCGCGGGCGACGTCGAGCCGGAGGACGCCCGCGCGCTCGCCGAGGAAACCTATGGGAAGATCAAGCCGCGCGGCAAGAAGCCCGAGCGGGTCCGTCCGATGGAGCCCCCGACCGTCGCGAGCCGCCTGGTCAAGGTCGCCGACGACAAGGTCGAGCAGCCGGGATGGCAGCGCCATTACCTCGCCCCGTCCGCCCGCACTGCAAGCGAAGGCGAAGCCGAGGCGCTCGAAGTGCTGGGCCATCTGCTCGGCGGCGGCCAGACGAGCTTCCTCTACCGGACGCTGGTGATGGAGGAGAAGCTCGCTGTCTCGGCCTGGGCCTATTACCACGGCACGGCGGTCGACCAGAGCCGGTTCATCGTCAACATGACGCCTGCGCCCGGCGTCACGCTCGAAGCGCTCGACCGGGCGTTTGACCGGGCGCTGGCGAGGATCCTGCACGAAGGCGTCGACGCGGGCGATCTCGAGCGCGCCAAGACGCGGCTCGTCGCCGACGCGACCTACGCCCGCGACAGCCAGTCGGACCTCGCGCGCTGGTACGGGTCGTCGCTGGCGATCGGCCAGACCCTCAATGACGTCGAGGAGTGGCCGGCGCGGATCGAGGCGGTCAGCGCAGAGGCGGTGATCGACGCCGCGCGGCGCTTTCTCGATCATAAGCCGGCGGTCACCGGCCATCTCCTGCCGCTCGAAAGCGAGGCCGCATAGGCGCCGAAGTTCAGCCCCCTTGCCGCGCCGGCGAGGCGCCGGGCCAACAAACGAAAATATGGAAACGCCCATGCAAAAGCACATCGCCCCCTCCGCCGCCCACTCCGCCGTCAATGTCGACGTCGTCACCACGCCGCGCGGGCTGACCCTCTGGCTCGTCCGCTCCTATGCCGTGCCGTTGGTTTCGCTCGAGTTCGCCATGCGCGGCGGCGCGGCGCAGGACCCGGCCGAGAAGGCCGGTCTCGGCGCGCTGATGTCGGGGCTCGTCGACGAGGGCGCGGGAGACCTCGACTCGCAGGCCTTTCACCGCGCGCTCGACGACAAGGCGGTCGAGATGAGCTTCCATTGCGACCGCGACCATTGGAGCGGGCGCATGCGCACGCTGACAAAGAACCTCGACCGCGCCGCCGAGCTCCTGCGCCTCGCCGTCAACGCGCCGCGATTCGACGAGGAGCCGTTCGAGCGCGTGCGCGAACACATGAACGCGCGCCTGCGCCATCTCGCCAACGATCCCGGCACGCTCGCCAGCCGCAACTGGAAGGCGAAGGCCTTCCCGCATCACCCCTATGGTCAGCCGGCCGACGGCACGCTCGAAACGCTGGCCAGGATCGAGCGCGCCGACCTCGTCCGCGCGGCGAAGCGCGGGATCGCGCGCGACCAGTTGATGATCGCGGTCGTCGGCGCGATCGACGAGAAGGACGCAGCGGCGCTGGTCGACAAGGCCTTCGCCGACCTGCCGGCCAAGGGCGATCTCGCGCCGATTGCGGAAGCGCCGTTCTCGGGCCTCGGCGCGATCGATGTGATCGACCTCGACGTGCCGCAATCGACCATCCGCTTCGGCCGGCCGGCGCTGAGCCGCGAGGATCCCGACTATATCGCGAGCGTCGTCGCCGCCCATGTGCTCGGCGGCTCGGGCTCGATGACCTCGCGCCTGTTCCGCGAGGTGCGCGAGAAGCGCGGCCTTGCCTATACCGTGTTCGGCACCTTCTACGCGCTCGAGCGCGGCACCTATTTCTACGGCGGCACGACGACCAAGAACGAGCGGGCGCGCGAATCCTTCGATGTCGCGCAGGCCGAGATCCGCGACGTGGCGCTCAACGGGCTCAACGAGGAGGAGCTCGAGAAGGGCAAGACCTATCTCATCGGCTCCTATCCGCTGCGCTTCGACACCTCCGCCAAGATCGCCTCGCAGCTCATCCACATCCAGCTCGAGCGCCGGGCGCCCGACTGGCTCGTCGAGCGCAACCGCGAGATCGCCGACGTCACGATGGAGAGCGTCAAGCGCGCCGCCCACCGCGCCTTCGGCGACGGCTCGCTGCTGACGACGGTGGTGGGACGGCCGGAGGGGTTTTAGCCCTTCTCCCGCTGGCGGGAGAAGGTGGCGCGGAGCGCCGGATGAGGGGTTTCATCGGGGATGCCCAGCGCTAGGGCGTCTGACACGACCCGAATGCATTGTGCCTAGCGCGGCGGCAGCCGCTCAAACGTCGGCAAGCCCTCGGGGATGACGTGGAAGGGCTGCATGTCGACGGTGTTGATCGCCATCTGCGGCAAGCCAAAGAGGCTCGGGTCGTCGAGCGTGCCGACCTTCAGGATCACCAGCGGCAGCCCCGGCCGCCGGGTGGTAAGATGGGCGCCGCAGTTCTCGCAGAACTCACGCGTCACCGGCCGCTCGAGATCGTCGCGGGTGAAGGTCTTGGGCGCGCCGCTCACATAAGCGAAGCCCGCGGGCGGCATCAGCATGAACATGTTCGGCCCGCCCCCGCTGACATACTGGCATTCGCGGCAATGGCATTGCGCCTTGAGGACCGGGTCGCCCTCGGCGACGTAGCGAACCTTGCGACAATAGCATCCGCCCTCGAACCTCATGCCTTGTCCTCCTGAGCGTCCCGCCAAAGGCGCGGCTTGACGGCGCTTTTGTCATTCCCGCGTTCGAGCGTGTGAAGGAATCGCCTTTTCGCTGGAGACGGGTCATCCGGCGGCGCCGCGGATGGAATCCGAAGCGGTTGAAGCGTTCTTGGTATCGGCCGCTCTGCCGCTTGAGGGGAGCGGGGGATCAGGCGGCGTTGATCCTCAGACGGTGCGCGGCCACGAGGTTATTGGCGATGGCGTGCCAGAGCGCGTGGGCCTTCGCCTTGATGAGGCCGCGCACGGCAAGATGACCGAAGCCGTGGTTCTTGCGATCGGCGTTGATCCGCTCGATGCGCTTGCGCAAGGCGTAGACGGCCTGGCCCGTTTCGCTCGCCATGCGTTCCCGCCACGCCTTGATAAAGGCGTGCTCCTTCTCTCGCTTGCGGATGCGCCGGGCGAGGCTCGCCGGTTTGACGTCGTCCCTGTCGCCCGGCGGCGGCGTATAGACGCCGACCGGACCCGACGCATGGCCGGCGAGCGCGACGATGTCCCGGCTTGTGGCGTAGCTGGCGTCGACCAGAAGCCTGCCGGGCGTCCGCCCGTAGCGTCGCGCGATGTCGTCGACCATCGGCCCCGCCAGGCCCGCATCGTTGCGCCGGTCGGTGACCGCAATCGAGACGATGACGCCTTCTCTCGGCGCCGCGGCGATCTGCGCATTATAGGCCGGGCGAACCGCGCCGTCGGGAAAGCGCATGGAGCGCGCTTCCGGATCGGTCGTCGAAGCCCTCGGCTCCTTCTTCCCGGCCTCGTCCTTGGCGTGCGTCTTCGCCCGCGCTTTTCGCTCCGCCTCGAGCTGTTCGAGCGCCGCGCGCGCTCTTGCCGCGCGCTCCTGAACATCACGCGCCGCCCGCTCGCGCGCGGCCTGGCGTCGACGCGTCGACGCCTCGGGGTCGTCGGTCAGCTCCTGCTTGAGAGCGGCGAGCCGCTCGACGACCGCGGTTTCGATCTTGACAAGTTTTTCGCGCCGCCTGAACGACGCCTTGCTGGCGCTGGCGCGAATCTTCGTGCCGTCGACGGCGATCTCATCAAGGCTGATCAGCCCTTCGGCGATCAGCGCGGTTACGCTTTGCGTCAAAAGCCGATCGAGGATCTCGACCCTTTCGACCCTAAAGTCGGCGAGCCCGTGATGGTTGACCGGAACCCCGCCCGCCAGCCAGCGATAGGCGGCGTCGCTTTGCGCAAGCCGCGCAAGCTCGCGCGCCGACCCCACGCCCTCGACCGTCGCATAGAGCCAGAGCGCCATGAGAACCGCGGGATCGGCCGCCGGTCTTCCCGCCTCCCCCTCGCGCGAGAGAACCTGATCGTAAAGCGGCGAAAGATCGAGGCTCTCGACAAAGCTCCACACGAGGCGGGCGCGATGGTCCCCCGGCAAAAGCCCTTCGAGATCGACCATGTCCCAACGCAATTGCCGTCGATCCGGCCGCACCACCCGAGCCTCACCCATCGCCGACTCACTCCCGCCACATCAGCGAGGAGAGAATCACAGCCCAAGCAAAACCGCCAATTCCCTCACACGCTCGCAAGCGGGAATCCACTGTCCCGTCGCCGCGTTGGCTGGCGACTGTATTGGTCGGGTCAAGCGAAGGTTGCTTGATCGAAGGTGATATTGTCGCGGACGAGGGCGTTTGCGATTGCGACCATTCGACGGGCGATGGCGACGAGGGCGACCTTTGGGGGTTTTCCTGCGCCGCGCAGGTCCTGGTAGATGCGCTTGAAGCGCGGATGGCTGCGGACGGCCACGAGGGCGGCCATGTAGAAGGCGGCTCGCAAACAGGGCCGGCCGCCGGAGATGGCGTTTCGGCCTGGCGAGAGGCCGGATTGCGAGGGGTGGGGCGCGAGGCCCGCGAGGCTGGCGGCCTCCTTTCGGCCGAGTTCGCCCAGCTCCGGCATTTCGATGGCGACCAGGGCCGAGATGCGCGCCGCGATGCCAGGGATCGAGGACAGAATGGCGCGCCGGCGCGCCATTCTGTCCTCGGCCTCGATGCGGCGGTCGAGCTCGGCCTCGATCGTCCGGCGCCTGTCCTCGAGCAAGGCGATCATCTCCCGGCATGATTCGGCGATCAGCGGATCGAAGGCCTGCTTGAGGCGGGTCTTCTCGATCGCAATCGATTCGGTCAGTTGCCGCCGTCTTGTCGACAGCGCCTTCAAGACCGCCTGTCCGGCGTCCCGGAGAGGTCGCAGTTCATCGGCCATAAAGTGAGCAAAGCGCGCAATCAGGCTTGCGTCCAGCCTGTCGGTCTTGGCGATGAGGCCCTCGGCGTCGCGAAACGCCTTGATCCGCCTCGGATTGACCGTGAAGACCGTGACGCCCGCCTCGATCAGCGCGGCGACGAGCTTGTGCGCATAGCCGCCGATCGCCTCCATCGCCACCCGGCCGACGCCGCGCTGGCGAAGCGCCGCGACAATCGTTGCAACGCCTGCCTCGCTGTTGCGCGCGCGCATCGGCTTGGCGAAGGGATGGAATCCAAGGTCAAGCCAGGTCGAGCCGACATCGACGCCGGCCGAAACGGAAGTCTCAAGCATGGGGATTGATCCTGTCCTATACACGAGCGCGCGTTCGCAGCGGCCCTTGCGACTGTTCGGAACAAAACACCCGCATCCGGGACCCAGCCAGGCAGCGAACTCTCCCTCGATTGGGGGCAAAGCCCAGGATGCCCACGGTCGCCGGATGCGACGACCCGATCTTATCCAAGTCGCCACGCAGGTATAGGATGCCCGCTTTAGCGGGCATGACAGCTATGGCGCTGACTGGCGCTCGCTGTTCTAGCGCTTCCCCCGCTCGCGCGCGAGTGCGATAACGCCCGCGAGGTCCCTCGCCCATGCCGATTCGCCGTCTCGATCCGCTTGTCATCGACCGCATCGCCGCGGGCGAGGTGATCGAGCGGCCGGCGGCGGCGGTGAAGGAACTCGTCGAGAACGCGCTCGACGCCGGGGCGCGCGCGATCGAGGTCGCGATCGAAGCGGGCGGTCGCATGCTGATCCGGGTGGTCGACGACGGGCGCGGCATGGACGAAGCCGACCTCGCGCTCTCCGTCGAGCGCCACGCGACCTCGAAAATCCCCGACAGCGACCTCACCGCCATCGCGACCTTCGGCTTCCGCGGCGAAGCGCTGCCCTCGATCGCCTCGGTGTCGCGGCTCGAAATCCGCACCCGCGCCGCGGGCGCGCCGATAGGCCTCAGGCTCGTGGTCGAGGACGGGATCAAGCGCGCCATCGAACCCGCCGCCGCCCAGCCCGGCGCGCGCGTCGAAGCGCGCGACCTCTTCGCCGCGACGCCCGCGCGGCTCAAGTTCCTCAAGTCCGACCGGGCGGAAGCCGCGGCCGTGGCCGACGCGGTCAGGCGCCTCGCGATGGCCGCGCCTCAGGCGCGGTTCTCGTTTGCGACCGACATCGGCTCGCCCTTCGACTGGCCGGCGGCGGGCGAGGGCGAAGCGGGCTACGCCGAGCGGATGCGCCAGGCCTTGGGCGACGACTTTGCCGCGAACTCGGTTGCGCTCGACGCGCGCCGCGACAGCGTGCGGCTCTTTGGCCGCGTGGGGCTGCCGACCTTCAGCCGGCCCAACGCCTCGCAGCAGTTCCTGTTCGTCAATGGGCGGGCGGTGCGCGATAAGACGCTCGCCGGCGCGCTGCGCGGCGCGTACCTCGATTTCCTGCCGCCCGACCGGCACGCGGTCGCGGTCCTCTTCCTCGAATGCGACCCGCGCGAAGTCGACGTCAACGTCCACCCGGCGAAGGCGGAGGTGCGCTTTCGCGACGCGGGCGCCGTTCGCGGCCTCATCGTCGGAGCGATCAAGCAGGCGCTCGGCGGGGCGTTGCATCGGGCGTCGGCCACCGGCGGCACAGCGACGATCCTCGCCATGCGCCCGCCGCAGCCTTACCGCGGCGCCTCCTATTCCCCCCGTTGGGACTGGCGGGCCTCGCCAGCGGCGCCGCGGCTCGCGGAGCCCGCGCAGGCGAGCTTCGCCGAACTCGCGCCCTACGGGCTTGCCCCGGCTGCGCCGGCCGACGAGCGCGACCTTGCCGCGCCGCTCGGCGCGGCGCGGGCGCAGGTGCACGAAAACTACATCATCGCCCAGACCGCCGACGGAATTGTCATCGTCGACCAACACGCGGCGCATGAGCGCATCGTCTACGAGAAGCTCAAGGGGGAGCAGGAGCGCGGCGCGATCGAGCGCCAGACGCTCTTGACGCCGATGGTGGTCGATCTCGATCCCGACGCCGCGGCGCTGATCGACGCCCATGCGCATGAACTCGCTCAGCTCGGCCTGATCGTCGAGGGCTTCGGCCCCGGCGCGGCGATGGTGCGCGAGGCGCCCGCGGCGATCGCCTCGGGCGACGTTGCCGGCCTCGTCCGCGACCTCGCCGCCGATCTCGCCGCCGACGACGGCGCCCAGAGCCTCGAGCGGCGGCTCGACCGCTGGCTCGGAACCTTCGCCTGCCGTCATTCCGTGCGCTCGGGGCGGCGGCTAAAGCCCGAGGAGATGAACGCACTCCTGCGCGAGATGGAGCGGACCCCGGGCGCCGGCCAGTGCAACCACGGCCGCCCGACCTATGTCGAGCTCAAGCTCGCCGACATCGAGCGGCTGTTCGGGCGGAGGTGACTCCAGGAATGCGCGCCCGCGGGAATCGTCATCGCGAGGAGGCCGAAGGCCGAAGGCGGCGATCCAGAGGACATAGAGCGCCCTACGGCCCCTGGATCGCTTCGCGTTCGCTCGCGATGACGTGGACACGTATCGCGCACATCGCCCTCAAAGCTGCGCCTCGATCGCGCCTTGTCGATCACTGACCAGACCTCGGCGATCCTGCCGCCGCGAAATTGGTAGAAGACATTCTCGGCGAACACGACCCGCCTGCCGTTCACCGGCAAGCCGAGAAAGATACCCTTCGGGCGGCAGTCGAATTGGAGCCTGCTTGCGACCCACGGCGGTTCGCAGATCATGAGCTCGATGTTGAATTTAAGGTCCGGGATCGCCTCGAAATCCTGCTCCAGCATTGCGCGATAGCCGGCGAGGCCGAACGGCCGGCCGTTGTGGCGCGCGTCGTCGGCGACGAACCGATGCAGATCGGGCCAGTCCTGCCGGTTGAGGCAGGCGATATAGGCCCGGTAGAGCTCGGCGAGGGCGGCTTCGGGCATCGCTTTTTCTCCTTAGGCGCCCGCAGCGACGCGGATTTCTGCGGTCCTCTCCTACGCCGAGGTGATGAAGGAAATTTAGGCCACGCCGCCGCAGGAAACCCCTAAACCCAGCGCGCGCGCTTGAGATATGCCGCTTCAACGGCTATCTCCGCCCGACCCTACCAGGCGAGACGCGCGTTGAGCACCGAAGAACCGAAGGTCGATGAGGCGCTCGCGCTCGCGCATGGGCTGAAAGCCGACGAATACGCGCGCCTCGTCAAGCTCATCGGCCGGACGCCGACTTTCACCGAGCTCGGCGTCGTCTCGGCGATGTGGAACGAGCATTGCTCCTATAAGTCCTCCCGCCTGCATCTGCGCAAGCTCCCGACCAAGGGCCCGCAGGTCATCTTTGGCCCCGGCGAGAACGCGGGCGTCATCGACATCGGCGACGGCGACGTCTGCGTGTTCAAGATGGAGTCGCACAACCATCCCTCGTTCATCGAGCCCTATCAGGGCGCGGCGACCGGCGTCGGCGGCATCCTGCGCGACGTCTTCACCATGGGCGCCCGCCCCATCGCCTGCCTCGATTTCCTCCGCTTCGGCGCGCCCGATCACCCGAAAACCCGGCGCCTCGTCGCGGGCGTGACGGCGGGGATCGGCGGCTACGGCAATTCGTTCGGCGTGCCGACGGTCGGCGGCTCGGTCGGCTTTCACAAGCGCTATGACGGCAACATCCTCGTCAATGCGATGGCGGTCGGCGTCGGGAGGCGCGAGGCGATCTTCACTTCGGCCGCGACGGGCGTCGGCAACCCGATCGTCTATCTCGGCTCGAAGACCGGACGCGACGGCATCCACGGCGCGAGCATGGCGTCGGCGGCGTTCGAGGCGGACGCCGAGGAGCGGCGCCCGACCGTCCAGGTTGGTGACCCGTTCTCCGAGAAGCTGCTGCTTGAGGCCTGCCTCGAACTGATGGCGTCCGGCGCGGTGATCGCGATCCAGGACATGGGCGCGGCGGGGTTGACGTCGTCGGCGGCCGAGATGGGCTCGAAGGGCGATCTCGGCGTCGACCTCGACCTCGACTGCGTGCCGTGCCGCGAGACGGCGATGAGCGCCTACGAGATCATGCTGTCCGAGAGCCAGGAACGGATGCTGATGGTCCTGAAGCCCGAGAAGGAGAAGGATGCCGAGGCCATCTTCCGCAAATGGGGGCTCGATTTCGCGGTGATCGGCGAGACGACCGACACGAGGCGGTTCGTGATCAGGCAGGGCGGCAAGGTCAAGGCGGATCTGCCGATCAAGGAACTCGGCGATCAGGCGCCGCTCTACGACCGCCCGTGGACGCCGACCCTGGCCTCCCCGATCCTCGACCCGGCCAGGATCGCGCCGCCCGCGCCGACGGACAAGGCGCTGCTCATGCTCCTGGGCTCGCCCGATCTCTGCTCCAAGCGCTGGATTACCGAGCAGTATGACACGCTCATCCTCGGCAACACGATCCAGGGGCCCGGCGGCGACGCCGCGGTGGTCAGGCTCGGCGACGGGCCGAAGGGCCTCGCGCTCACCACCGACTGCACCGAGCGCTATTGTTCGGCCGACCCGCGCGAGGGCGGAAAGCAGGCGGTGGCCGAGGCGTGGCGCAATCTCATCGCTGTCGGCGCGCGCCCGCTGGCGCTGACCGACAATCTCAATTTCGGCAATCCCGAGCGCCCCGAGGCTATGGGCGAACTGGTCGGCTGCCTCGGGGGCATTGGCGAAGCGGCGCGGGCGCTCGATTTTCCCGTCGTTTCGGGCAACGTGTCGCTCTATAACGAAACCATGGGGGCCGGCATTCCGCCGACGCCGGCGATCGGCGGCGTCGGACTTGTCGACGATGTCGCGAAGGCGGCGACGCTGGCCTTCAAGGCGGCGGGCGACGACATCCTGCTCGTCGGCGGCGCGCCGGGCTGGCTCGGCCGCTCGGCCTGGCTCATGACAGTCGCGGGCCGCGAGGAGGGCGCGCCGCCGCCGGTCGATCTCGCCGCCGAGCGCCGCAACGGGGATTTCGTCGCTTCGCTCATTCGGGCGAGCCGGGTCGGCGCCGTCCACGACCTCTCCGACGGCGGCCTCGCGGTCGCGCTCGCCGAGATGGCGATGGCGAGCGGGCTTGGAGCGAGGGTTACAGCCGAGGGACCCGAGCACGCCTTCTTCTTCGGCGAGGATCAGGGCCGCTATATCCTCACCTCAGCCCCGGCCACGACGGCGGCGATCCTGGAGGAGGCGAAGCGGCTCAAGATCCCATGCGCGCGCATCGGCGTTGTCGGCGGCGACGCCTTGAGGCTTGGCGGGGCGGCGCCGGTCGCCCTTGCCGCGATGAGGCAGGCGTACGAGAGTTGGCTTCCCGATCTCATGGATCGCGCCTAAAGGGGGAAACGCATGATTCCGTTCGTCGTCGTCAAGACCAAGTCCGGCTTCGCCTATGTCCGGCCGGAGCATGTCGTCGCCATCAACGCCTCCGATTCCGAGGATTGCATGATCCTGCTCACCGACGGCGTCACCATCGCCGCCGCTGAAGCCGCCGAGGATATCGTCGCCCGGCTCGAGGCCGAGGCCGAGGAGGAGGACCACGCGGCCGAAGCAATCAAGGAGCGCAATCGCCATGGCCATGTCCCAAACCGAGATTGAGCAGATGATCCGCGAGGCGTTCCCCGGCGCCCGCGTCGAAGTGAAGGACCTTGCGGGCGACGGCAACCATTACGCCGCGACCGTGGTTTCAGCGGCCTTCAGCGGCGTGAGCAAGGTAAAGCAGCACCAGATGGTCTACGCCGCGCTCAAGGGGAAGATGGGCGGGGAATTGCACGCGCTCGCGCTCACGACCTCGGAGAGCTGACCGGCGGGGCGAGCGGGGCGCGCCGTCGCGCCGGAAAGCGCGCGGCGTAGGATTCGAGCGGCAGGCGCAGCGCGTT
The DNA here is from genome assembly GCA_963794655.1 of uncultured Alphaproteobacteria bacterium. GTDB lineage: Bacteria > Pseudomonadota > Alphaproteobacteria > Rhizobiales > Beijerinckiaceae > Roseiarcus. Next base: position 1,578,840 of record CAWCEV010000008.1, on the reverse strand, counting down.
GGTGAGATAGCTCACGGCGCGATAGAAACCCGCCAACATGAGAATCTCGATCAGCGCCATGTCGCTGAACTGCCCCGCCATCTCGCCCCACAGCGCGTCGTCAATGTCCGACGTCGCGTGGAGCTGATCGCAGGCGCGGATAAGGAGCCGGTCTTCGTCCGACCAGCACGAATTGCCGGCGCCGCCATTCACGAGCGAGTCGAGCATCGCCGCGTCGAGCCCGGCCTTTTTGCCGAAGAACGCGACATGCACTCCCCATTCGTACTCAGAGCCTGACAGCGCGGTCACCCGGCCGATGACGACTTCCCGCTCATGGGGCGTGAGATGCCCCTTGTCGAGCAGCGACCCTCCGCGCAGGCGCTCGAACAGCCGTGCGTCGCGCGCGAGCGTGGCAAACAGCGCCAAGGGCGGCGTCCCCGGCGGCATAATGCGATCGAATACGGCCTGCAGGTCGGCGGAAAAGGGCGGCTCGGCGGGCGCAATTCGTGCAGACATCGGCGGCTCCATACGCTATCTTTTCTGTAGCATCGCTTAGAGCAGCTGCTATTGAAAGTAAAGCATGACGATTCCGAAGCCGGGGGCTCCCGTGCGCGGCTCGCGAACGGGCCGGCCGGTGATGGCGCTCATCGATCTGCTCGGCCGCAGGACGGCGCTGCGCATCTTGTGGGAATTGTCGCGCGCCGACCGCGGTCTGACGTTTCGGGCGCTCGAGAGCGCGGCCGAGACCAATCCGGCGCTGCTGAACACCCGGCTCAAGGAATTGCGGGCGAGCGGACTCGTTTTTCACGCCGCGGACGGCTACCGGCTTACCCCGCGGGGCCTTGAGCTTGTGAAGCTCCTGTTGCCGCTAACCGAGTGGGCCAAGGGGTGGGCGGGCGATCTGCCGTCGCCGACCCGCAGCTAAGATCAGCGATATTATCGCTTGATTGGCGCAAAGGCGCGCTAAATCAGGCTGCAGGGTAATCTTGAATCCGGGCCCCGACGCGACGATATCGCAACCGGCCGCCACCTTCGGCGGTTGCAACTTCTTTCAGAGAGGCCCGATTTGACCGCCGACGCCCAGACCCCGACCCACGAAGCCGCGACCCAGAGCTTCGAGGCCGATGTTTCGCGCCTGCTGCATCTCATGGTCCACTCGGTCTATTCCGACCGGGAGATTTTTGTCCGCGAGCTCGTCTCCAACGCCGCCGACGCCTGCGAGAAACTGCGCTACGAGGCGATCGCCAAGCCCGAGCTGATCGAGGACGGCGCTCCGTTCGCGATCGAGATCGCGATCAATCCCGACGCCAAGACGCTGACCTTCTCCGACAATGGCGTCGGCATGACCCGCGAAGACCTGACGCAAGGGCTCGGCACCATCGCCCGCTCCGGCACCAAGGCCTTTCTCGACAAGCTCGCGGCAGAAGATGCGAGCAAGGAAGCCGCCGCGCTGATCGGCCAGTTCGGCATCGGCTTCTATTCGGCGTTCATGGTCGCCGACGAGGTCGTCGTGGACACGCGCCGCGCCGGAAGCAGCGAGGCCTGGCGGTGGTCGTCGGACGGCAAGGGCTCGTTCACCATCGCCCCGCTCGAGCTCGAAAACGCGCCGAAGCGCGGCACGCGGGTCACCCTTCACCTCAACGACGGCTCGCATGAGTTCGCCGAGCCGCGCAGGCTCGAGCGCATCGTGCGCGATCATTCCGGCGCGGTCGCGGTGCCGATCGACCTCATCGAGAAGCTCGGGGCCGAGAAGCGCCGCATCGCCGACGGCGCGGCGATCTGGGCGAAGTCCAAGTCCGACGTGACGGTGGAGGAATATACCGAGTTCTACCGCGGCCTCGCGGGCCAGTTCGACGAGCCCGCGCTGACGCTCCACTGGCGGGCCGAGGGGCGGCATGAATATACGGTGCTCGCCTTCGTTCCCGGCTCGCGGCCGTTCGACCTGTTCGACCCGGCGCGGAAAGGGCGCAACAAGCTTTACGTGCGGCGGGTCCTCATCACCGAGGACGCCGACCTCCTGCCCGGCTGGCTCAGGTTCGTGCGCCTCGTGGTCGACAGCGCCGACCTCCCCCTCAACGTCTCGCGCGAATTGATCCAGAAAAGCGACGTGTTCGCTGCGATCCGCAAGGGCGTGACGAACCGGGTGGTCCAGGAGCTCGGCAAGCTCGCGGAAAGCGAGCCCGAGAAATTCGCCAAGGTGTGGGAGCATTTCGGCTCGGTGATCAAGGAGGGCCTCTACGAGGATCCGGAGCGGCGCGATGGCCTGTTCAAGATCGCCCGCTTCACCTCCACCACCCATCCCGCGGGCGACCGGACGCTCGCGCAATATGTCGCCGCGCTGCGCGAGAACCAGACGGCGATCTATTATCTGACCGGCGATGACGCCAAGCGCCTCGCCGCCAGCCCGCAGCTCGAGGGCTTCAAGGCGCGCGGGGTCGAAGTGCTGCTGCTAGCCGATCCGGTCGACGCCTTCTGGGTGTCGACGGCGGCGGGTTTCGAGGGCAAGCCGTTCAAGTCGGTGAGCCAGGGCGCAGCCGACATCAAGTCGGTCGCGCTCGTCGAGGGCGCGAACGCCCCGGCGGAGGCGAGCGGCGAGGTCGCGACCTTGTTCGCCTTCTTCAAGCAGACGCTGGGAGACGAGGTCGCCGAAGTGCGCGCCTCCGACCGCCTGACCGACAGCGTCGCCTGCCTGATCGCGCCCGAATTCGGCCCCGACCGCCAGCTCGAGAAGATGCTCGCGGCGCATGGCCGGATTGCCGAGCGGATGAAGCCGATCCTCGAGGTCAACCCGACCCACCCACTGACGCTGGCGCTCGCCGGACGCTTCAAGGAGGGTAGGGACAAGCCGCTGGTCGAGGATTTCGGCCTGGCTCGTGCTCGACGAGGCGCGCCTTATGGAGGGCGCGAGCGTCGAAGATCCGCCGGCCTTCGCCGCGCGGCTCAGGCGCGTGATGGAGAAGGCGTTGGGATAGGGGCGGCGGAGTTCGTGGTAGGATTCGCCGGCGCTGGTCCGGCCCTCCCCAGCCGGCTTTCATCTGCTATTATGGTGCGCACGAATGCGACTCCAATAAGTGTAGGGGCATGAGCTACAGCTATTCGGTCATCCTCGAGCCACAGCACGACGGCGGCTTCACTGTGCTTGTTCCAGCTCTGCCCGAGGTGGTGACTGAGGGAGAGACCGAACGGGAAGCGCTCCTGAATGCCGAGGAAGCGATCCGCGCCGTTCTGGAATACCGGCGCGCCAATGGCCTGACAATTCCCGCCGACACGCCTCCTGAAATCCGCAGTGTTACGGTCGCGGCGTAGGCGTGTCGGACGGGAAACTGCCCGTGGTGGACGGCCGCCGCGTCGTTCGAGCTTTGACGCGCGCGGGGTTTGTGACGGATCGGATTGTCGGGAGTCATCACGTCATGGTCTTCACCGGAAATCCGGCGCGAACCGTTACCGTACCGGTCCATTCTAGCCGCGACCTAAAGCCCGGCACGCTGCGCTCGATCATCAAGCAGGCCGGATTGAGCCTGGAGGAATTGAGGGCGCTGCTCTAATCTGGGCGGCTCGCTAGCCCTTGCTCCCCGGCTCCGGCTTTGCCAAAAGGGGCAGCCTTACCGGAGCCCAATGCCTTGATTGCCATCAATCCCGCCTTCGAGCGGATCGGGGAGGAGAACGCCTTCGCCGTCCTGGCGCGGGCGGCCGAGCTTCAGCGCCAGGGGCGCGACATCATCAATCTCGGCATCGGCCAGCCCGATTTCAAAACCCCGCCGCATATCGTCGAGGCGGCCGTCAAGGCGCTGCGCGACGGCGAGCACGGCTATACTGACGCGACCGGGATTCAGCCGTTGCGGGAGGCGGTGTCGGCCGACCTGCACCGCCGCCTCGGGGTCGAGGTTTCGCCGGACCTCGTCCTCATCGTGCCGGGCGGCAAGGTGACGATGTTCATGGCGATCATGATGTTCGGCGAAAAAGGCGCCGACATCGTCTATCCCGACCCCGGCTTTCCGATCTACCGCTCGATGATCGAGTTCGCCGGCGCGCGGCCGGTTCCCCTGCCGGTGCGCGAGGAAAACGGCTTCGCCTTCTCGGCCGAGGAGGCGCTGAAGCTGATGACGCCCGAGACGCGCCTCGTGATCCTCAATTCGCCGGCCAATCCGACCGGGGGCGTGACCCCGAAGGAGGAGATCGACAAGCTGGTCGCTGGCCTCGCCAAATGGCCCAAGGCGGCGATCCTGTCGGATGAAATCTACGGGCAACTGACCTATGACGGCCTCGCCCACCGTACGCTCCTCGCCTATCCGGAGATCCGCGACCGGCTGATCCTGCTCGACGGCTGGTCGAAGACCTACGCAATGACCGGGTGGCGGCTCGGCTATTCGGTTTGGCCCAGCCGCTGGCGCGACATTGCGCGAAAACTGGCGGTCAATTCCTATTCCTGCGTCAACGCCTCCGCGCAATTCGCCGGCATAGCGGCGCTCAAGGGACCGCAGGATTCGGTCGGCGTCATGCGGGCCGAATTCGATCGGCGGCGCAAAGCGGTGACCGAAGGCCTGAACCGGCTGCCAGGCGTCCGCGCGGCCACGCCCAAAGGCGCGTTCTACGCGTTTCCGAATGTCTCGCGGACGGGCTGGAAGGCCAAGCCCCTCGCCTCGGCGCTATTGCAGGACGCTGGCGTGGCGGTGATCGGGGGCCCCGATTTCGGCGTCCACGGCGAAGGATACCTGCGGCTCTCCTACGCCAACTCGCTGGAAAACATCGAACGCGCGCTCGAGCGCATGGGCGACTTTCTTAGCCGTCCAGCGCGCGCGGCCGCGAGCTCGTGACGCGCTCTTTTTTTCCTGTCCTTTTTCGGGTGACCGCCTTGATGATGCGACCCCTCATGCTTGCCGCCGCCGTGATCGCCTGTTGCCCATCGGCGCGAGCCGAAGACGCGCGCCCGTCCCAAGCCGCGTGCGACGCCGCCAAGATCGGCGCCCGCGAGCTTGCCGAGTGCCTGCGGACCAACGCCGACAAGTCCGACCGGCAGCTCGCCGCGGTGGTCGAGGCGGCGGTCAAATCGATCGACGCCCGCCCGGGCTTGATGTCGTCGCAGAAGACCCGCTGGCGCCGCTCGCTGACCGACGCGCAAGCCCAATGGCTCTCCTGGCGGGATTCGGAATGCCAGGACGTCGCGCCGTTCGAGACGGTGTTGGACGCCAAGGGCGGCGATCCGCGCCTGCGCTGCATCATCGACTATGACGCCGAACGCATCGCAAGCCTCAAGGCCCGCTATCCGTGAGCCGCCGGCGCCGCGCCGCGCTCGGGACGGCCCGTCTCGCGGTCGAATGCGAAAAGCGGCCTCCGCGATCGGACCGTGGAAACGATTCGAACTCGAGAGGCCGCTTGAACAAGTGGAGGACAGACATGAATGAGGTCGCGACGCGATCCAATGTCTATGAGTTCACGTCGGATTGGTTCAGCATGCGAATTCCGACCTTCGAGAAATTCTTGGCGCCTCTGGTCGGTTCGCCGTGCAATATCCTCGAAGTTGGTTGCTATGAGGGGCGGTCAACGACCTGGCTCGTCGACAATATCCTGACCCATCCGGACTCACACTTGGATGCGATCGATTTTCATCCGAATGAAATATTCGATCAGAACATCATCAACACCGGACGTTCCGGACAGGTCAATTTTCACTGCGGCTTTTCACACGACGTTTTGCGAACGCTTGCCTTGGATACTTACGACTTCATCTACGTCGACGCCTCCCACTCGACGGTCCGCGTTCTTGAGGATGCCGTCTTGTCGTTTCGGCTTGCCAAGATCGGAGCCGTCATTGGGTTCGACGATTATCTTTGGGACGCGCCGCCGTACAACGATGAAGGCATTCCCAAACCGGCTCTCGACGCGTTCCTTGAATTATACGGCAATTCGCCCCGGTATGAACCGCTGATCGAGCGGTTGCCGATCAACGATGATTGGCAGGTCTGGGTAAAGAAAATCCGTTCCCCTCAAAATCACGACTACGCGCTATGACGGCCGGCCAAGCGGCAAGCGGACGACGGCTGGCCTTGCCAGCGGCGGCGAAAAAGCGCTCCTGAGCGCGCTGTGAATTAACCAGGGGTCGACTGCCGACCGGCCTATGGAGCGCGGCTGAAGGAGGTCAAGCATTGGCTCATCTCGAAGGCCTCGGCTTCGCCGTCGACTGGTTCGACCGTGGGTCCTATCGGCGCGAGGACCCGGCCGAAGTCGGGCGCCTGCGCGCCCTTCCCGATGCGCGAACGCTTTTCATCGCCCGCGACATGCCGGTCTTGCGCAATGGCGAGAAGGGACTCGACTCGCTCTTTTCGGTGAGCGAGATCGCGGCGCTCGGCGGGGCCGAGGTCGAAGCGCTGCTGGGTCTCGCGCCGGGCGGGGCGCCGATGTTCGCCGCCCTGCTGGCGGACGAGGCGGTCGAGCAGCGCTCGGACTCGAGCGACGGGTTTCTCGACAAGCGGATTCTGGTCGTGCCGGGGCGCGAGGATCTCAAGCTCGTCGACCTCCGCTCGATCGCGATCGGCGGCCTCGTGCCATACGATCAGGCGGCGATGCTGGCCGCTGCCAAAGCGCTGATGCACTGGCACGCGCATCACCGCTTCTGCTCCAACTGCGGCGCGCGGACCGAGGTCGCGGTGGCGGGCTGGCGGCGGGACTGCAAGGTCTGCAAGGCGACGCATTTCCCGCGCACCGATCCGGTCGTCATCATGCTCGCGGTCAACGGGGACGCCTGCGTGCTCGGCCGCCAGCCCCGGTTTCCGAAGGGCATGTACTCGGCGCTGGCCGGATTCGCCGAGCCCGGAGAGACGATCGAGGCCGCGGTCAGGCGCGAGATCTGGGAGGAAGCCGGCGTGGAATGCGACGCGGTCAAGTATTTCGCCTCGCAGCCCTGGCCTTTTCCGGCGTCGCTGATGATCGGCTGTTTCGCCGAGGCGCGCGGGCGCAGCATGAAGGTCGATCACGTCGAGCTCGAGGACGCGCGTTGGTTCAGCCGCGAGCAAGCGGTCGCCCTTCTCGAAAGGCGCCATCCTGAAGGATTGACCGCCCCCATTCCAATGGCGATCGCGCACCACCTCGTGAAGCAGTGGGCTTATGAAGGGGTCAGTTTTCGCTGATGCGAGGGCCGGCGCGGTCCGGACAAAAAAAGAGCGGATCGGCTAGGAGGGGGCCCGCCGATCCGCTAGCCTTCGTGGAATGTCTTCGGCCCGTCTTGGCGCTCGGGGGCTGGGGGGCAAGAAAACCGAGCAAACCGCGAACCGATCCCACGCGGCACACTCGAAACATGACAGGCCGTTGCGGCGCGCGCTTGACCATAAACCGGCCAAACTAAGGCATCTCGATAAAAAATATTCTTGCAGTTTCGGTTACTATAATTCTGCAGTCGCCATCCGATTTTACCCGCACGGAACTTTGGCGGTGTTGTGCATAGGGTCCTATTTACCGCTGTCCTCGGTGACAGTCTTGGGCTTGACGGTTTTCGCGGCCACAACCTTCTGAGCTTTGATCTCCACGGCGGCGTGGCGGATCGACTTCCGGCCCCACCTCCGCTTGTGGCCGACGGGCGCCGCCTGCTGCGGCGCGGCGTCGCCCTGAGCCTGAGCGCCATCTGACGCTGACGCCGTCGTCGTAGCGGCTCCCGTTGGGTGCGCGCCCATCGCCTGCCCCTTCCAGCCGGGAGCGGGGCCGACAAAGACGCGAACCGGATCGAAACGGATTCGCTCGTAGGAGAGCACCGTGCGGGCGGGTGTGAGCAGCGCGGAGAAGGGGTTGGGAATCGCGACCCCCCGGCCCGAGCCCGAAGCGGCGGACTGGGCCGGATCGGCGAGGCCCTCATCTTCGGCGGCGGCGATGGCGGCCGCGTTGCGGCGCAGGCAGACGTCGGCGCGCATATTCGGGGCGGCCGAGCCGGACGAGGGCAGCGACTCCAGCGAGCCGCTCCCACTCCCCATGGCAAAGCCGCGGTCGAAGAGGTCCGCCGCTTCCTGATTGCGCGATCTCGCCGTCGGCGCGCCGAGGACGACGGCGATCAGGCGACGGCCCGAATGGTTCGCGCTCGCCACCACGTTGAATCCCGCCGGGCAGGTGAAGCCGGTCTTCATCCCGTCGGCGCCAGGGTAGCGCCCGAGTAGGCCGTTGTGGTTGGCGATGTATTGATTGCCTAGCTGAAGCGCCCCGATATCGAACAGGTCGGCATGGTCGGGAAACTCCCGCAGAAGCGCGCGGGCGATCATCGCCATGTCCCGGGCGGACGAGACGTGGGCCGGGTCATGCAGGCCATTCGGATTGACGAAATGCGATTCCTGCAGGCCCAGGCGCTGCCCGGCCGCGTTCATGTCGGCGGCGAAGGCTTCGACCGAGCCCGAAACCCCCTCGGCCACCACCACCGCGATGTCGTTCGGCGACTTGACCATGAGCATCTTGAGCGCGTTGTCGAGCGTCACCTCGGTGCCGGGCCGGAATCCCATTTTCGATGGCGGCATCCGCGCGGCGCGCGCCGACACAACGAGCGGGGTGTCGAGCGTGAGCTTGCCGGCCCGCACCGCGTCGAGCGCGACATAGACCGTCATCAGCTTGGTGAGCGACGCCGGGTACCATTGGTCCGTCGCCTCGTTTTGCAGCAGCACCTGACCGCTGTCGGCGTCGACGACCAGATAGGGCGTCGCGCGAGCGGCGACCGCGCCGATCGCGAGCATGGCGGCGATTGCGATGGTCGCGCGCCGTGCAATTCCGCCAATGTCGAGTGGCGTCATTTCCGTTCCCCGCGAGCTTCCGAAGCCGAGCCTGTTCCTAGAGGAGAATGGCTGCAATCTCAACCCATAAGCGATGGTTTACAGCCGTCCCGGCGGGGCCCGGAATCGGGTTCCGCGCCGGTTCGGTCCGACGCTCAGACGATGTGAAACCGCTGCCGCGCGAGATCCACTGGCTCGCCCGGCGGGAACGGTCCGCCGAGAAGGTCGCCGCAGCGCTTGGCGAGCCCGATGAGCGCCGCCTCGGTCGCTCCGGCGGCAAGCGGTCCAAGCGCCTCATCGACAGCAGCCTGCCATCGCTCCTGCGTGACGGCCCTGGAGGCGTCCTCGGCGGGAACGATGCGGATGTAATGCTCGGCGAGCGACACATAGACCAGCGCGCCGCACTTCGAGCGGTCGATCCCGCGCAACACAAACTGCGCCAACGCCGCGCGGTGCCCGGCTGAGCGCGCCCAGCGCTTTGGAACGAGCCAGCGGCGGACCGGCGGCAGGGAGCCGACAACCGCCGCCAGGATGGCGACAAGCAACTGGGCGACGTAGATGCGGTGGGCGGAAAGCTCGGTGAACACCAGGAGCGGAAGCGGCGTCGCTAGCGCGAGGACGCAGGCGCCGAGCAGGAACTCGGCGTCATAGGACGCGGATGCGCCGGCGAGCACGCAGACCAGCGACGCCCGGGTCTTGAGCTGCGCCGCGTCGAAGGCCGCCTCGACGCGGGCCGTCGCGGCCGGGTCGAGAATCATCACCAGCCTCCCGAGGCGCCGCCGCCCCCCGAAGAGCCGCCGCCGCCGGAAAAGCCGCCCCCGAACCCCCCGCCGCCGCCGAAACCACCGCCACCGCCAAATCCGCCACGGCCAAAGCCGCCGCCGCCCATCGGAATGAAGATCACGTTGCCGCCGCCGCTCCGCCGCGAGATGCGGGAAATCACGAACATGATGAACAGGAAAATGAGGAACGGCGCGATCGCGTCGAGCAGCGAGGCGTCATGTTCAGCCCGCATGTCGGTAGGCTTCGGCTTCCACTCGGCCGAATTGGTGGTGAGCGCGGTGATGATGTCGTCGACGCCGCGGGTGACGCCGCCGTTGAAATCGCCGGCCTTGAATCGGGGCGCGATGGCGTTGGCGATGATGATGCTCGAGACGGCGTCTGTCAGCGTGCCCTCGAGGCCGTAGCCGACCTCGATGCGCACCCTTCGCTCGTTCGGGGCGATCAGGAGCAGGGCGCCGTTGTTCTTCTTCGCTTCGCCCAGTTTCCAGGCGCGGAAGAGCGCGTTGGCGTAGGGCTCGATCTCCTCGCCGCCGAGCGAAGGCACGGTCGCCACAACCAGCTGGATCCCGGACTTCTGCTCGAGGTCGGCGAGCTTGCGCTCGAGATCGGCGGCGGTGACGGGCGACAGGATCTTCGCCTCATCGACCACCCGCCCGGTGAGCGGGGGGAATGTCGCCGCCGCAATCGCCGCGCCGATCCACAGCGCCACGAAAAGGGCGCCGATGACGGCCGGCGGCCAGCGGCGAGGCATCCAGGCGCTCCCGGTTCGAGGGCTAGAACTTCACCTTCGGCGCCGTCTGGGCTTCGGAGTCGGCGGTGAAGGGAACAAGCGGCTTGATCGAGCGGAACACCGTCTGCGCCCAGAGCACGCTCGGGAAGGTCCGGAGCGTCGTGTTGAAGTCCTGCACGGCGGCGATGTAGTCCCTCCGGGCGACGGCGATCCGGTTTTCGGTCCCCTCGAGCTGGGACTGCAGCGCGAGGAAGTTCTGATTGGATTTGAGGTCGGGATAGTTCTCGCTGACCGCGAGCAGCCGCCCGAGGGCGCCCGAGAGGGCGTTTTGCGCGTCCTGCAGCTCCTTGACCTTCGCCGGGTCGGTAAGGTCGTTGGCGTCGAGGTGGATCGACGTCGCCTTGGCGCGCGCCTCGGTCACCTGGACGAAGACGTCCTTCTCCTGCTTGGCGTAGCCCTGGACGGTCGCGACCAGGTTGGGCACGAGATCAGCCCGGCGCTGGTACTGGTTCTGGACCTCCGCCCAGGCGGCGTTGGCGGCCTCCTGCTTGGTCGGGATGACGTTGTAGCCGCAGGCCGAAAGCGAAACGGCGATCAACGCCAGAGCGGCGAGCGACCGCAACCGTTGAAGCAAGCGCATGGAACATTCCCCTCCCGGCCATGACCCGGACGCTTCGCGGGCCGGAGCGGATATTAGGGCGCCTGCCCCGTCAGGCCAACCGACAAGAGGCCGCACCCGGGCCCCACGCTTGATCGCATCGCCGGCATTCACTAGAACCCCCAGCGCTGGCGTGGGCGACCCCGACGCTGAGCCTTCATCTGCGTGGCCGCTTTTGGCGCGCGAGACCCCAGGATAAGACATGCGCGTTTATTACGACCGGGACTCCGACCTCAATCTGATCAAGGGCAAGAAGGTCGCAGTCGTCGGCTACGGCAGCCAGGGCCACGCTCACCTGCTCAACATGCGCGACAGCGGGGTGAAGGACATCGCGGTCGCGCTCCGCCCGGACTCGGCCTCGGCGAAAAAGGCCGAAGCCGAGGGCATCAAGGTGATGACGGTCGCCGCGGCGGCCAAGTGGGCGGACATCGTGATGATGCTGACCCCCGACGAATTGCAGGCCGAGATCTATCGCAGCGAACTTCAGCCGAACATGAAGAAGGGCGCGGCGCTCATGTTCGCCCATGGGCTCAACGTCCACTTCAACCTGATCGAGCCGCGCGCCGATCTCGACGTGCTCATGGTCGCGCCGAAGGGCCCCGGCCACACGGTGCGCTCCGAGTATAAGCGCGGCGGCGGCGTGCCCTGCCTGATCGCGATCCACCAGAACGCAAGCGGCAACGCCCACGACCTCGGCCTTTCCTATGCCTCGGCGATCGGCGGCGGGCGCGCCGGCGTGATCGAGACGAGCTTCCGCGAGGAGTGCGAGACCGATCTCTTCGGCGAGCAGGTGGTGCTGTGCGGCGGCCTGGTCGAGCTCATCCGCGGCGGCTACGAGACCTTGGTCGGGGCCGGTTATGCGCCGGAAATGGCCTATTTCGAATGCCTGCACGAGGTGAAGCTGATTGTCGACCTCATCTACGAGGGCGGCATCGCCAACATGAACTACTCGATCTCCAACACCGCCGAATATGGCGAATATGTCTCAGGGCCCCGCATCATCACGGACAAGACCAAGGCCGAGATGAAGCGCGTCCTCGACGACATCCAGTCGGGCAAGTTCACCCGCGACTGGATGCTTGAGAACCGGGTCAACCAGACTTCGTTCAAGGCGATGCGCGCCCGCGCCAATGCCCATCCGATCGAAGAAGTCGGCGAGAAGCTGCGCGCCATGATGCCGTGGATCGGCAAGAACAAGCTGGTCGACAAGGCGAAGAACTAAGCAAGACCGGCGCGGCCGGGCGCGGCTCGATCGGCCGCGTTCGGGAGTCGATCTGGCGTCGGCTCATGGGCGGCGTTTCCGCTGGACAGCGAAACCCGCCTTTGCTAAACGCCGCCCTTCGCCGGACGAAGCCGCCCGGCGGACGCGATGGGCGCATAGCTCAGTTGGTAGAGCAGCTGACTCTTAATCAGCGGGTCCAAGGTTCGAGCCCTTGTGCGCCCACCATCGATGTCAAAGGCTTAGGGCAAATTTGCTGGACATCAAATCGTTGCTAGGTGCGCGGTAGGTACGCAAACCGTCGCAAACGGAGCAACAGTCCTCATCGACAAAGTCGGCATGTACGCCTGGATCACGACTACAAAGCTGCTCAAGCGGCCGGGTCTGATCTAACAAGCGTGATCGAGCGGCTCCGCAGCTTGCGCTCCCCATCGCTCTCGACAAGCAAGCTATCAGCGACCGCCCGCTCTGCGACGGTTTCGATTGTCTCTTGATCCCCGTCTATTGGGGTTTGCGCGAGCTGTTCGTCACCGACATCACGCAAACTAGCGTTCACAGGAAGGCCCCGAAACGCATTGAATCTTGCCGCCGCCGCCGCTTCGACTTCCACGCCGCAAGCCGAAACCTTCTCCATGAACGATGCTAGTACCGCCTCACAACGCTGAGAGTAGTTGCCCATCGCCGTTGACAGCTCTCTCGCTTGGACCGCTAGCTCATCATGTAAGGCGTCACGGAGCTTGTTCAGATCGTCTACGTATTTTTGAAACAGATCCTGCATCGGGTTTTTCCTCATACCTTTCGCAGCCGCTTGTCCGCCGGACTGAACTTTAATTCCCAATACGCTATGAAAGCAGGAGGAAGTTGTCAAAAACTCAGGCCGAGGTTGCGCAGTCGGTCGCGATGGCCCAACCACATACCGTGGAGTAGCGCGGCGTTGCGGCTACTCGCACACGGGACGAACGCTGGTTCGGGCAGGCCACCGATATGATCGACGCCGCCTGCGCCGCTTGGCGCGAAAACTTATCGCAAGAAACGCGCCTTAGAGCCCAGATCAACGAGGCTCTAAAAAGGCATCCTGAGGCTAAAGCCGTTGTGGAGGCCATCGTGCTCCAGCAGGAGACCAGCGAGGACCCGCACGAGATGCACTTGCGGGTGCGCGCCAATCTTCAAGAGCGAGGGCGAGCCCTGATTGAGCGTCATCCTGATGTTGAGGACCTGTTCCTTGTCGTCGCCGCCTCTTTCGCGCAGCCGCTGTCATCTATCCGACGAATTGGCGCGGAGCCCGATCGCCTCTGATGAAGTCGGCCGTCGTGATCACCGGAAGGAGCAGGCCGCCATCGGCGAAGATCGTCTGTCCCGTCACATATGAGGCTTCGTCGGAAGCGAGAAAGACGGCGACCTGCGCGATCTCCGAAGGCTTTGCGGTCCGTTGCGCCGCGATCAGGGGCGCCGAAGTGTTGTCGCCGGCGGCGTAGCGCTGCTTTTCCTCTTCCGTCTCCGAAGTATTGACATAGCCCGGCGCAATCGCGTTGGCGCGGATGCCCCGGTTCGCCCACTCCACAGCCATGCTCATCGTCAGCCGATTGAGCGCGGCCTTCGCCGCGCCGTAGGGCGCGGCGTTGGGCCAAACATGAGTTGAGTGAACCGACGAGATGTTGATGATCGATCCGCCCGCCCCGCGAGAGATGAGATGCTGGGCGACCGCCTGGCTGGTCAGGAATGCGGACGTCACGCAGAGGTCGAACGTGTATCGCCAGTGCTCGAGCGGAAGCATGGAGAGTTCGCCCTTGCGCGATCCTCCGGCGTTGTTGACGAGCACGTCCACTCGGCCAAAAGCCGCAATGCACTCTTCCACGATTGATTTGCACACCTCCGCTTGCGTGACGTCCGCCCGCATCACCAGGGCGCGCCTCCCCGCCGCCTCGATCAGCCGCGCGGTTTCCCTCGCGCCCTTCTCACGCTCGCGATAGGTTAGCGCGACGTCCGCGCCGGCGTTCGCGAAAGCGAGCGCGATCGCCTTGCCGATGCCGTGACTGCCGCCGGAAATCAGTGCGATCTTGTTGGCGAGCCTCATGCTGTCTCCCTTATGCGCTCTTGACCCCGGCATCGACCTACCATTGTCCGCCAGCCGTAAATCCGCCGTCCACGTAGAGCACCTGGCCCGTGGTGTAGCCGCCTGCCGCCGACGAGAGATAGATCGTCAGGCCGCTGAGATCGTTCGGCAGGCCGAAGCGGGCGGCCGGCACCCGACCGAGAATCCAGCCCGACTTGTCCGGATCGGACCACAGCGGTTGCGTCAGCGCGGTCTTGATCCATCCCGGGCAAATGCAATTGACCTGGATGTTGTGCTCCGCCCACTCGACGGCCATGACGCGCGTCATTTGTCCGATTGCGCTCTTCGTCAGTCCGTAGACAGACAGTTTGCCGACGCCCCACCCTGTGGTCAGCGAACCGACGTTGATGATCTTGCCGCCGCCTCGCTCGATCATCCCCGGCAGAACCGCCTGACTGAGGAAGTAGGGCGCCCGTAGATTGACGTCGATGAGACGGTCGAACGTGGCGGGCTTGACGTCCCGAACCGGCTCGCGCCGGTTTACGCCCGCGCAATTGACCAGAATATCGATGGGACCGAGAACTCTCGCCGACGCGTCGCACGAGAGGCTCGATCGCCTCGATTTGCTCGAAATCGCTCGGAAAGGGCGTCGCGCTTCCGCCGCCCTCTTCAATCTTGGCGCGCGCGCTCTCCAGCCTTTCGCCGGATCGGCCCGAGAGAGCGACCCGTGCGCCGGCCATGGCGAGCGCGTAAGCCATCTCGCTTCCTATGCCGCCGCTCGCGCCGGTCACCAGGGCGACCCGCCCGTCAAGCGAGAAGAGATTTTCGAGGTAAGATCCGATCATGAGGCTTACCGTCGTCAGGCGCTGAACTGGAGGCAGGTCGGCGCGGGCGCCTCCGCGGCCAGGCCCTTGTGCCGCAGCCTGCCTGTATCAGGATCGATGGCAAAGCATTCGATCCCGTCGCTGTTCTGGTTGCAGACGTAGAGCCAGCGCGCGGTTGGATCGATCTGAAAGTTGCGGGGCGTCTTGCCTCGCGTGGGTTCGAAGGCGACGGTCGCCAGTTGCTCGGAAGCTTGATCGAACTCGAAGACAGCGATGGTGTCCGTTCCGCGATTTGCGACGTAAACAAACCGTCCGTTGGGATGGACGAGCATCTGCGCGGTTGAATGCTGCCGGGTGTCGGCGCCGTCGGGCGCGGTCGAAACGCACCGGACATAGTCGAGACGGCCACGAGCGCGATCATATCGAAACAGGGACAGCGTGAGATCCGCCTCGCCATTGGCGAAGAGGTGCCTTCCGCCGGGGGCAAAGGCTAGGTGGCGCGGGCTCCCACCCGGATGCGTCTGGCTCCATGGAGGATCGTTGGCTGTCAGCCTCCCGGTCTCCGGGTCCTGGCGATACACCATCACGCGATCGGTTCCCGTATCTGAAGTGAGGACAAAAGCCCCGTCGGGGTCCGGCGTGACAAAGTGGGCGTGGGGACGCCGCTCGTCGACCGGTTCGTCGACATGAAGATCGATCACGTCCGAGAGCGTTCCGTCCTCGCCCACCGCAAAAACGGCCACGCTCCCGGACTCATGGTTGGCGACCATGAGAAACCGCCCGTTGTGCGACATCGACAGGTGACAGGGATTGCCTCCGCCGCTTGCGACCTGGTTTACGAACCGGAGTTCTCCTGTCTCGCCGTCGATCGCGAAGGAGCTCACACCGCCGGAGGCTTTCCCCTCGAATTCGCGGACCTCATTGACCGCGAAAAGAAAGCGTCCGCCTCTGCCTACCGTCAGGAAGGATGGATTGACGGCTGCGGTCGCCCTGCCTACCGGCGTCAATGCGCCGGTCTGCCGGTCGTGCCGGAAGACATAGACGCCTTTCGAGCCGGTCGGGCCCGTCATCCCCATCACCGGACGGTCCAGCGACACTTCGAATCCCGCCTGCCTCGACGGGTCCGTGTAGCCGCCGCAAAAGGCGAGATCGAGCGCCATATATCTCTATCCGCCCATCAGGCCGTACGGGAACGTCCGGCCAACCCGGAGTTCCGGCCCGCAACAGCGATGCTGGCCAGACGTCGGCAGGGCGCCATGCTCAATGCGCCACCGAGCCATCGCTTCGCACCGCGGTTGTGATCTTGTGGGGCCGGTAGGGGAACTTGCTCAACAGTTTCTCCCTGATTTTGATTCCGATTCCCGGACGATCCGGGACGGCCACGTGCCCGGACCGGACCGTGAGCGGCTCCTCGACGATCTCATCGAGCCGGGACGAGCCGCTCTCCATCAGGGCATAGTTCGGAATGGAGGCGCCGAACTGGACGAACGCGGCCATGTTGACCGGGCTCCCCATCAGATGGGGAAAGATGCTGACAAATGACGCCTCGGCGCACGCCGCGATCTTCTTGCATTGCGTGAATCCGCCCGCGAGCGAAAGATCCGGGCGGATCATCGCGACGGCCCGCGTGTCGAGCAGCTCCTTGAATTGGAAGAGGCTATGGCCGCGCTCGCCGAAGGCGATCGGGATGTTCACGTGCGCGGCCACATATCGCAACGCCTCGAGGCTTTCGGGGGCAACCGGATCCTCGTAATAAAGAATTCGAAGCGGCTCGATCTCGCGGGCCAGCGTGATCGCCTCGTCGGGCGCGAGATTGCGATGGATCTCCACGCCGAGATCGACGTCCTTCCCGATTCCCGCCCTCACCGAGGCGACGATTTCCGCGGCTGCTCCGATGTATTGCGACGGGTTCTGCCGTTCCCAGTCGGGAAGGAACGGCATGACCCGGATCGACGCGAAGCCGGAATCGACCGCGGCCTTGGCGCGCTCCACATGTTCGGCGACCGTGTCGCCGGCGGTGTTGGCGAAAACTTTCAACCTCTTGCGGCAGGCCCCGCCCAGCAATTCGTGCACCGGTTTGCCGACCGACTGTCCAAGGATGTCCCACAGCGCGATATCGACGCCGCTCAGAGCGGCGGACAGGATCGGTCCCGAAAAATGGGCGTTGCGGGTTACTGCCTGGAAGTGATGCTCCATGGCGCCGGGATCGCGGCCGACAAAATAATCGGCGAGGTCGTTGATCGCTTCGAACACGAGCCGGTGATGCGCCCAGAGACCGGCCTCGCCGACGCCGATGAGTCCGGAATCGGTGTAAACGAGAACGAGCAGACAATTGTCGACGAGATGGGGAACCAGCCGATCGATCTTCACCGGACGGCCCTCTCATGCCCGCACGCCTGAAGCATCATCTTCCGCATCACGACGCGGCGGCCCGCAGCGCGGCGCCGTCGAGGAGGCCAATGTGCTCGTCGATCTCACGCTGATAGGCGTCGACCGCGCCCGATTCGACTTCTTCGATAGTGACCGGCCGCCCGGCGATCTCGGACTCGAACATCGAATAGACCATGGCGATCGCGCGCCTGGCCACGGCGCCGTGGACCTCCGGCGCTGCCCCGGTGCGGATGCACTCCGCAAATTCGTGATGCTCAAGCGCGATGATCTTGCGGTCGGTAGTGACGAAATCGAAATCGTATTTCCAAACCCGCTCTCCGCCGAAGAGTTCGGCTGCGACCGGCGATAATTTATAGCTCGGGGCGTAGTCGAGGATGCGCTCGTCGTCGATATCCACGCCGCTATCGAGCGTGAGACGCACCGGCCGCCCGTTGCGGTCGCCAGGGGCTGAGATCGAGCCGCGGTCGCCGAACACCATGCGGTGATGAAACGGTTGGCCATGGCCTCCGTTGTGGAACACCCATTGTGCGATCGCGCCATTCTTGAAGTTGATCGCGCCGAAAATCGCGTCCTCGCCGGTCGGCTCGATGACGTCGGGGAAGTCCTTCACCCAGGCTTCCCAGAAATTCCCGGGACCGGCGCCTGGCGCTTTCCGCCGCGTTTTCTCGAAGAGACGCGCCTGACCGAACGCCGAGGAAGGATCGCCGAAATAATATTGCATGATGTCGGCGTTGTGTACGCCGGCGTCGAGCGTGACCGCCCCCGTAAGCTTCATGTGCCGCCACGGCGTGATGAAGATTGTGTCGCGTCCCCAAACGCTCGTTTCCATCATGAACTGGCGCCTGCCGATTGCGCCGTCGTCCAGCAGCGCGCGGACGAGGCGATTGATCGGGTCGCGGCGAAAGTTCTCGGCGACCGAAAGTGTTTTTCCGTTCCGTTTGGCCGCGGAAATAATCAGGTCACAGCTGCGGATCGTGAGCGCAAGCGGCTTTTCGCACATCGTGTGCAGGCCGAGATCCAGAAGCTTGGCGCTGACCTTGTGATGGCCTGGCGTGTCCGTTGTGCAGTCGGCGCCCGCGAGCCCATCCACCTCCGCCGCCATCCGCCCGGCGTCGGTGAACACCTTGGGCCGTGCGCCGAGCAGGGTCAGGGCCTCGTCCGCGAGCGATTCAGCCTTGCGCACATCGAGATCGCAAACCGCGGCGAGGCGGATGTTGTTGTGCTCGGTTTTTGCGAGTTCGGCCACCCCGCCGAGGTGACGTCTTCCCATTCCGCCGCACCCGACGATGGCTATGCCGACCAGATCCGCCACGTTTCCGTTCCCCAATTTGATTCCGGCGAGTCCGCCAACCCGCACCGCCGATTCTCGTCCTGCGAGTTTGCGCTATCGATCTGTCCTGTCGCGCGCGACGCCCGGCGGAGCAAGCGCGAACGTGTCAGTCGGACAAGCAAGCGGCGCCGTTTCGCTCTCCGTCTGCTCGGCGTCCCTCTTCATTTGCTCAGGCGTCGGCCTTCGACATTTGTCTCATGAATCCATCTCGATACTCCGGCTGTCAAGAAATTAATTTAACGATCATGTTGGCCGCGCGCGGACGAGGCCTCGAGAGCCGAAGACGCGCGGGAAAGGATAGGGCGCGACGTTGAGCTCGCCGCCTCCAGGGCGACAACCCGCTCGTTTGCCGCCGTTGCCGAAAGGGTCGGCCCACCCTTCAGCGGCGCGCCATATAGCGGGAGGCCCCCCGAATCATTGAGCGGCGGCCTTGATTGGTCAGCCTGAGTTTGACAGAGATAGACTTGCCTCGATTTTGAGGGGGCCTGCACGCGTTGGGGAGCCGATGAGCGGAGCGACGGGCAAGGGGCGACGGAGCGGACGACGGGGAGTTGTAACCCTGCGAGACGTCGCAGAGGTCGCCGGCGTCTCCGCGCAGACTGTTTCGTGCGTCGTGAATGACAATGGTTCGATCAGCGAGCCCATTCGCGAAAAGATTCGCAAGATAGCCGCCGATCTGGGCTACCTCCCCAATCTGTCGGCGAAGGCGATGCGGACGGGCCGCAGCCAAACTATCGGCCTTGTAATCTCCGACATAAGAGTCCCGTTCTTTCCCGAATTTGCCTACGAGGTGCAGAGGGCCGCGCGGAAGCACAGATATTCGGTCCTCATCGTGGACACGGGCGATTCGCCCGGCCAAATGAGAGAGCGCCTCGCGACGCTCAAGGCGATGTCGGTTGAAGGGGTCATAACGACAGAATCCGTTCCCGCCCTTTTCGATCTTCGTCTGCCTACGGTCATGGTCGGCTCGCCGAGACGCGGAATGGATTCCGTCAGGTCGGACGACGCCGCGGGAGGAGCGATGATCGCCGACTATCTGCTGGCGCGCGGCCACCGCAGGATTGGGCTGGTGACGAGCCCGAGGACAGACTGCATCCCCGATCGCCGCGAAGCCCTGCTCGAGCGCGTGAAGGGTCGAGCAAAAGTGGTCTGGGAGGTTGTAACGCCTGCGTCGGAAGTGATCACCGACGAGATTTGCGGGAAATTCCGTCCCGCCGATGTAAGCGCCGTCGTCTGCAGCCACGACCTGATCGCCATCGGCCTGCTTCGCGCCCTCTGGGAAATGCGAGTTTCCGTTCCGGACGAGGTCTCGGTGGTTGGATTTGACGATGTTCAATGGTCGGCGGTCGTCAGTCCCAGCCTGACGACCATCAGATTGCCATTCGCAGAGCTTGCCGAACACGCGGTTCAGTTCCTGCTCAATCGGATCAATCATCCAAGGCGGAAAGTGCAGCGGTGGGCCGGCGACGTCACGCTGATTGAGCGTGAGACGGTTGCAGACCTTACTTCGCGCGGCGCCCCAAAAGCGAAACCGTCAAAAGAGCCGCGCAGGGAATTGTCGTTGCTGGGCGCCTGATATTCGCAGCCGCAACAGCGGCTGGGACGCATGTTCGGTTCCGAAGCAAGGCCGACCGCCAAACGTCACCAGGCTGACAATGTCTGCCTGCATCCGGCGCGCGTCAGCGCCTCGAATCCGGCTCTCGACCAGTCCCTCGACGTGATCGTTAAACTTATTTCTTGACAGGGCGAACTTCGGATGGATTGATAGGCTCCTCAACGAGCGCGGCGCGAACGCCGTCCGTACAATCGGCAAAATCAGGCCGGATAGAGGGAGGAGAATGTGAAGAGGCTTCTGTCGGCGGCGCTCGGCGTCGCTACTCTCTGGGGGGTATCGCCGGCGATTTCGGCGGATGCGCCGCACTTCTTTTACATCAACAAGGATGGCAACGACTCTTGGTTTGTCGAGGAAGTCGCCGGGGCCAAGGCCGAGGCTGAGAAGCTCGGCGCGCAATTCACGTCGCAGAATGTCGACTTCGATTCGAACCGGACCACGGTCGCGGTTGACACGGCCATCGCCGCGAACGCCAAGGGCATCGTGATCGTCGTTCCCGAGCAGAAGATCGGGCCGGCCGTGCTCAAGAAGGCGAAGGACGCCGGCATCCCGATGATCGCCGTCGACGACACCATCAAGGACGAGACCGGCAAGGACGCGCCGTTCGTCGGCTTCTCGTCGATAGCGATCGGCAAGCAGGTCGGCGAGGTCATCGCGGACATGCACGACAAGCTCGGCTGGGGCAAGCCGGGTCCGGAGACGGCGGTCATCGCCGCCGAAGCACAGACGGTCAGCGTTTGCATGGATCGGACCGACAACGCGATCGCCGTGCTGAAAGATCGCCTGGGCATGACGGACAAGCAGATCATTCATCTTGCCGTCCCCGACACCCAGGACAACGCGATGACGACCGCTTCGCAGGCGTTGGTCGCGTATCCGAACGTCAAGAAGTGGCTGATCGTAGCTTGCAACGACAATGGCGTTCTCGGCGTCGTTCGGGCGTTGGAGCAGGCGGGCTACCCCGCCGATGACATGATTGGCGTCGGCATCAACGGGCAGATCGCCTGCGAGGAATTCAAGAAGCCGCAAGCGACCGGCTTCAAGGGCTCAATCTTCGTCGATTCCCGAGTGCACGGCGCAACGGCGATCCGTGAACTCTATGCGAATGTGACGAAGGGCGAGCCGATCCCGGCGCGAACCATTATCGAAGGCCACCTGATCACGAGAGACGACAACGCCATCGCGTGCAAGCGTTAGGGTTGAGTCGCGCCCTTCCTTCGCCGGAGGGGCGCGCAACCCCCGGGAGACTGGTTTGGAAACGCCCGTTCCGCAACTCGAACTGGTCGGCATCATGAAGACGTTTCCGAACGTGCGGGCCCTCGACCGCGTCTCGATTGAAGTTAACGCCGGCGAGATCCTCGCTTTGATGGGCGAGAACGGCGCCGGCAAATCGACGCTCCTCAAAGTGATGACCGGCGCGTATCAGCCGGACGAGGGCGAGATCCGTCTTTGCGGACAGCCGGTCAAGGTGCCGTCGCCGATCGCCTCTCGGCGGCTTGGCATCCGCGTCGCGTATCAGGAGCCGGATATCGTCGCCGGCACGACGGTCGCCGAAAATCTGTTTCTTGGCGAATTGCCTCGCTTGCGAGGACCGCTCGTCGATTGGCGGCGGCTCAACCGCGACGCAGAGGCTTTGCTCGCGCCGTTCAAGCTCAGCCGCACACTCCGGCCCACGACGCCTGCGGAGAGACTCTCGCCCGCTCACCGTCAGATGATCGAAATCCTCCGCGCCCTTCGGGGCGACGTGAAGGTGCTCGCTCTCGATGAGCCGACCTCCTCGCTGTCCGGGAGCGACGCGGAGGATCTGTTTTCGTTGATCGGTTCTTTGAGGGCGCGCGGCGCGGCCCTCATTTATGTCTCCCACCGAATGAACGAGATCCTACGGCTCGCCGACCGGGTCGCCGTCCTCCGCGACGGCGCCCTCGTCGGGGTCCGCCCTGCCGCCGAGCTCGACAATGCGACGATCGTCAGAATGATGGTCGGCCGGCCGCTTGGCGAGGTGATGAAACGGGAGAAACATGCAACGGCGTCAACGGTGCTCGCGGTCAGAGGGCTGACGTCCGACAAGGTCCGCGACATCAACATCACCGTCAACAGGGGCGAAGTTGTCGGCCTCGCGGGACTGATCGGCGCTGGCCGGACCGAACTCGGCAAGACGATATTCGGCGCATTTCGCCACGACGCCGGCGAGATCGAGGTCGAGGGCAAGATCGTCAAGATCGGCATGCCCCGCGACGCCATCGAGGCCGGGATCGCCTATGCCCCGGAAGAACGAAAAGCCGATGCCCTTCTGCTCGAACGATCGGTGAGCGAGAATGCGACCATCGCCATCCTGCGCCGGCTGACCAGGTTTCGCGTGGTAAACCGCCGGCAGGAACTCGAGATCGCGCGGGACTATGTCAGCCGCTTGCGGGTCAAGACTCCGTCGCTGCATCAGATGATCGGCAAGCTTTCGGGTGGCAATCAGCAGAAGATCGTTCTCGCGCGCTGGCTCGCGACGAAGCCCAAAGTGTTGCTTCTGGATGAACCGACGCGCGGAATTGACGTCGGGGCGAAGGCGGAGATCTACGCCCTGATCGAATCTCTTGCGCGCGCGGGCATCGGCATTTTGCTGATTTCATCGGAGCTGCCCGAGATTCTCGGGCTTTCCGATCGCATCGTGTGCATGCAGAATGGCCGCATCACGGGAGAGCTTCCCGCGTCGGAAGCGACGGAGGAGCGGGTCCTGCGGCTGTGCATGGCGCGCGACCTTGCGCCTGCGGAACAAGGCGGCGCAGTGGAGGAGACCGTCCATTGAGCCAACAGTCGAGACTTCAAGGCGTCTCTCTTGGCGACCACTCTCCGACCTGGCGCATCGCCTTCGATTCGATTGGCGCACAGAATCTGAGCCTCTTCGTCGCGTTGGCTGTTCTCGTCGCGATCTTCGGCACGGCTCAGGCGGAGATTTTCTTCCAGCCTCGCAACCTGACCAATATCCTCAACGCGGTGGCCATTCTTGGCCTGATCGCCTCAGCGCAGACGATCGTCATCATATCGGGCGGCATTGACGTTTCGGTCGGCTCCATCGTCGGCGTTTCCGGCGTTGCGGCGGCTCTCGCGATGCTCCACACCGACTTTCCTTTGGCGGGGATCGCCGCCGCCGTGATCGTCGCCACGCTGTGCGGTCTTACAAACGGCGTTCTGGTCACCGCAGGCCGCGTAAACGCAATCATCGCGACCCTCGCGACAATGGCGATCTTCCGGGGCCTTGCCTATATCCTGACCAATGGCCGGGGGATCGGCATCATAAGCCCGGCGTACAACTGGATCGGGTCGGGCCGGCTGCTGGGCGTCCCGATCGCCGTCTTCGTTTTCCTGATCATTGCCGCCGCGCTGGTCTTTTTCATGCGCTCGACAGACCTCGGCCGCAATGTCTACGCCATCGGCGGCAACCCGAACGCCGCCAAGCTCGTCGGCATCGACGTCGCCAAATATCGCCTTGGGGTCTACACCCTCACCGGTTTCGTCTGCGGCATCGCCGCCGTGCTTCTGACCGCCCGCACGACCTCCGGACAGCCGGCTTCGGGCTCGGAAGGGCTGGAGCTTGAGTTCGATCACCGCTTCGTTCCTGGGCGGATGCGCGATGGCGGGCGGGAGAGGGACCATCATCGGAACAATCCTTGGAGTGCTCATCATCGGCACCCTCAACAACGGCATGGTCCTGATGCAGGTTCCGATCTTCTACCAGCTCATCGCGAAGGGGGTGTTGCTGCTCGGCGCCGTGATGCTGATGGAGTTCCGCACCGCGAAGCGCGACTGAAAGTCGCGGGGGAGAGCGCTCCCGGTTCGGCGCAGGTGCCTCAGCCGGCCGACCAATGCGCCGCTTCCCTCCGCCGACGGTATTGCCCAAGGAACGCAAGCTCGCCCGCAAGCGTCGCTTCACCGAAACGTGAGGCGGGGCGTCCTTTCCCGGCGGGCGTTATCGGATACACATGGGTGTGGATGAAGCCGGCGCGGAGGGAGGCGCAGCCTGTCGCGCGCAAAGCGGGGCTTGTCCCGTCGGGCGTGAGGGCCTACGAACGCCGCAGTCTGTCCCCTGCTCGCTCGTGCGCCTTGCGTCTGTCAGGGGGTCAGTCCCATGAGAACGAAATATGTCTTCGTCGCGGCGCTCCTCATCGGAGCAAGCCCGGCCTTGGCGAAAACCATCGATCAGTCGCAAAGCGTGGGCCTGACCGATGCTGGTTGAGGGTCTCGAAACGGAATCGGGAACCGAAACCGCAAACGCCCACGCAACGGTGGAATTGACCTATGATTACGCGCCCGCGCAGAGCGTGCCGGAGCCGCGGACTCTCGCGCTCGCGATGATCGGCGTCGCCGGGCTCCTCGCAAGGCGCCGCTGGCGCGCGCGTCATGGCGGGTCTTCCGAGCCGGGGTGCGAACCGCCTGCTTTCGGAGCCGCCTGAGCCCGGACCGCCGGCTGGAGCGCTCTCACAGCGTCTCGACGTTGCCGTCGACCGCCAGCGAAAGTCCCGACAGGTTGCGGCCGCCGGGCGACAGGAGATAGGCGACACTGGCCGCGACATCGCCCGCAGTCACCATCCGGCGCAGCGACACGCGGTCGAGATAGGTCTTCTCCATCGCCTCATAGCTGACGTTCGTCTGCTTCGCGCGCGCTTCGATCACGCCTGTCATGCGCGGACCCTCGACGATGCCGGGCAGGACGGCGTTGACGCGGATGTTATGCGGGCCGAGTTCCTTCGCGAGGCTCTGTGTCAGGCCGATCACGCCCCATTTGGCGGCGGAATAGGGAGTGCGGAAAGCGTATCCGAACCGCCCGGCGGAAGACGACAGATTGACGATGGCGCCGCCGCCGGCCGCCTTGAGCATCGGCACCCCGTGATGCGCGCACAGGAATTGGCCGGTGAGGCAGACGTCGATGGTGCGTCGCCAGTCCTCCGGCCTGATTTCCTCGACGCCGCCGGTCGGCCCCGCGATCCCTGCGTTGTTGACGAGCGCGTCGAGCCCGCCGAGCGAGGCTTTGACGTCGGCGAAAAGCTTCGCCACATCGACATCCGACGACACGTCGGCCTTGCTCATGGGCGCGTTCGGGTGCGCCTTGGCGAAATCCGCCAGGA
This sequence comes from uncultured Alphaproteobacteria bacterium, assembly GCA_963794655.1. Classification (GTDB taxonomy): domain Bacteria; phylum Pseudomonadota; class Alphaproteobacteria; order Rhizobiales; family Beijerinckiaceae; genus Roseiarcus. The sequence goes on along the minus strand of CAWCEV010000008.1, from coordinate 1,553,409 downwards.
ATTCATCCGACACGTCGCAGATATGGACTTTCGCGCCGCGTTCGATCAGGAGGTCGGCGGTCGCCCGGCCGATGCCCGAGGCGCCGGCGGTCACGAGGACACGCAGGCCCGGGGCGAGCCCAAGGACATCGGCAGGCTCGGCCATCGCGTTCGCTCCTGAGTTCATCTGCGCTTCTCCCGAAACATCATAGCGGCGAAAAGGACGCCGACGACATAGGCCGGCGCGCCTGCGGCGTCACCGACGCTTCCTCACCGGTCCGCCGTGTCGACGGTGATCGACGCGCCGTAGACTCGCGACACGCAGGTGCAGAGCTTGAGGCCCAGCGCCTTCTCGGCGTCGCTGAAAAAGACGTCGCGATGATCGACGACGCCGTCCACGGCCAAAATCGGCAGCGCGCAGAGGCCGCATTCGCCGCGCCGGCAGTCGAAGATCATGCCGACATTCGCGTCCTCGAGCGCCTCCAGCATGGTCTGGTCGGCGCCGACCGCGATCTCCCTGCCGAGCCGCGGGATCTTGACCATGAACGGGACTGAAGGATAGGCGCCGCTGTTGCCGAAAGTCTCGAAGCGCAGCCGATCGACCGGCCGGCCGCTCTCTCGCCAGCGCCGCTTCGCCGCCTCGAGCATTCCGATCGGGCCGCAGACGTAAAGCTCGCCCTCCGGATCGAGGCGCGCGATCTCGGCGGCGATGTCGACCCGCCCGCCCTCGTCGCTCACGAACAATTCGAGCCGGTCGGCGAGCCGCTCGGCAAGCTCGGCGGCGAGGGCGAGATCGGCGCGGCTCCGGCAGGCATAGAGCAGGCGAAAGCGCCCGCCCGCTTCGGCGAGCGCAAGCGCATGGGTGAAGATCGGGGTGACGCCGATGCCGCCCGCCAGCAGGAGATACTCGGATCGCCCGAGCACGAGATTGAAATGGTTGGCGGGCGCGGAGACCGCGATCCGGCCGCCGGGCTTGAGCGACCACATATAAGCCGAGCCGCCCCTTGTATCCTTGAGCAGCTTGACCGCGATGAGATAGATTCCGTCGGCGCATGGCCCGACGATCGAATAGGAGCGCATGTCCGGACGCCCGCGGATCATGACCGAGACGTTGATATGGCTTCCCGGTGAAGCGGCGATGAAGGCGCCCGAAGGCTCGATCTCGATCAGGCGGATCGTGGGCGTCAGATCGCGGGTCGCGCGGATCTTTCCGTCGCGCCACTCGATCACTTCCGCCATCGGATGCGCCTATTCTGCCGCCTGTGGCGCGCCGGCCTGCCCACGCTCGCGCGCCAGCATGCCGTCGATGAGGCGGCGCGCCCATAGCGCGCCCGCGTCGATGTTGAGGTTGTAGAACGGCGAGCGCGGATTGCGGTCAATCGCGCGCTGTTGCGCCTCGAGCACGACATGGTCCTGATCGTAGACGCCCTTGCCGTCGTTGACATGGGCGCGCTGAAGATCGCGCGTCAATTGTTCGTCGTCAGTGCGGAAGGTGCGCACGAAGTTCCAGAAATAGTGACAGCTTGTTTCCGTCTCCGGCGCAAGCGCTGCGAGGAAGGCGCCGTTCACCCCCTGCGAGCGATCGCCCTCGCGCGCGCCGGTTCCGGTCGGCGCGACCCCGACGTCGCCGATCACCACCGCCGGCGCCTCGAAGGTCACGATCTGCCAGCGGTCGGCGCGTCCGGCCTTGCCCAGTTGCCCTGCCCAGAACGGCGGCGGTTCGATATCGATCATCCAGCGCGTCATCGTCGCGGTGCGGTCGGTGTGGGTAACCTCGAACGGAGTATCGAGGATGGCGTCGTCGCCGATGCTGCCGGCATGGACATAGGTCTCGTGCGTGAGATCCATCAGATTGTCGACCACCAGCCGGTAGTCGCACTTGAGCGAATAGAAGGCGCCGCCCTCGCCTTTCCATGTCTCGCCGTCGTTCCAGTGAAAGTCGGGCATTTGCGCGGGATCGGCGAGGGCGGGATCGCCCGGCCAGACCCAGATCAGGCGGTGGCGCTCGACGACTGGAAAGCTGCGCACGCAGGCGGACGGGTTGATCGTCTTTTGCGCCGGCATATGCGTGCAGCGTCCGGCGGAATTGAACACCAGGCCATGATAGCCGCACACCACCTGATCGCCGACGAGGCGGCCCATCGAGAGCGGCAGCAGTCGGTGCCAGCAGGCGTCCTCGAGCGCGGCGATGGCGCCATCGGCGCGGCGGTAGAGAACGAGGTCGAAGCCGCAGATCGTCCGGGCCGTCAGCGCGCGCTCGATCTCATGGCTCCAGGCGGCGGGATACCACGCGTTCAAGGGGAAGGGTCTCATGCGTTCCTCCCGTTCCGGCTTCATGCTCGAGCTTCGCCGCCTGCGCGAATCTGCTCCAGATGCGGCGCCTCCGCAAGGACGTCCGCGGCCCGGCCCTTCGCTCAGGCCGCCCTGGGATGTCGTCTTCGCCGCCGCCCGAGCCAGAGCGCAGCGAGCGCGAGCACGACGGCGCCGGCGATCCCGGCATGCAGTCTGAAACGCCCGCCAGGATGGTCGATCCAGCCGAGCCAGGGCGAGGGGCCGGCCTCGCCTGGGTCGGGCAAGGCGAAGGCGACGAGCGTGTCGCCGGCCGGGGCGCCGGCTTCGCCGTCGCCGCCGGCGGCGATCACCACATATTGCCGGCCTTGCCAGAGATAGCTTGTCGGCGTGGCGATGCCGGCGGCGGGGAGGCGGCCGGTCCAGAGTTCGTCGCCCGTCCTCGCGTCGAAGGCGCGCAGATAGTCGTCAAGCGCGGCGCCGATGAAGATGAGGCCGGTCGCGGTGGCGAGCGGGCCGCCGAAGGTCGGCGTGCCGAGGCGGCGGGCGAGGCCGAGCGGATTGAGCTCCTCGGTCGTGCCGAGCGGGACCTGCCACAGGATCTTGCGGCTGCCGAGGTCGAGTGCGGTCAGGACGCCCCAGGGTGGCGGGTTGCAGGGCAGTCCGAGCGGCGAGGCCAGAACCTCGCGCATCATGCCATAGGGCGCGCCGCGCTGCGGCGAGACCTCCTTGTCGGGGAAGCGCTTCTTCATCGCGGCGTAATCGGCGGCCGGGAAGAGCGTGACCCGATGCACGAGGTTCGAGCTGTTGACATAGACGACGCCCTTGCCGCCATCGACGGCGAGGCCGCCCCAGTTCACGCCGCCGCCGGTGAACGGCATGAGGAGCGTCCCCTGCAGGCTCGGTGGGCTGAAGCGGCCCTCGCCGCGCGCCGCGGCGATCGCCTTGGCGCATGCGCCGCGATCCCACGGGGTGAGCCCCCAGGCCTGGTCCGGCGCGATGCGGTCGGGGCCGAGCGGCGGCAGGTCGGCCGGGAAGGGCTGGGTCGGCGACAGCGCCTCGCCATCGACGCCGCCCTGCGGCACGGGGCGCTCCTCGACCGGCAGCACCGGCTTGCCGGTGTCGCGGTCGAGCACGAAGATGAGCCCCTGCTTCGTGGCCTGGATGACGACGTCGCGCGGCTTGCCGTCGAGCGTGATCGTTGCGAGGCTCGGCTGGGCCGGATTGTCGTAATCCCAGACATCGTGGTGGACGACCTGGAAGCTCCACGCGAGCGCGCCCGTGTCCGCCTTCAGCGCCGCCACCGAATCGGCGCGGCGATTGTCGCCGGGGCGAAGGCCGCCGAAGAAATCCGGGCTTGGGCTGGTGGTCGGCAGGAATATGAGGCCGCGCGCTTCGTCGATCGCGATCGGCGCCCAGACATTGGCGGCGCCGGCCGTTCGCCAGCCGTCGCCCCAGCTCGCCGCGTCCGGGTCGTCGGCGCGGTCCGGGATCGGGTCCCAGGCCCAGCGCAGCGCGCCGGTCCTGACATCGAAGGCGCGGACGAGGCCGCGCGGCGCATCGACCCGCGCGTTGTCGCCGATCGATGAGCCGAGGATGACGAGGTCGCCGATGACGGCGGGGGGCGAGGTAAACTGGAACTCGCCCGGCCAAAGCAGCGGCTTGCCCGGGTCGACGCGGACCACGCCATTGTCGCCAAAATCGGGGCACGGCTTTCCGTCGGCAAGATCAAGCGCGATCAGCCGGAGATCGGCGGTCGCGGTCAGAATCCGCTCGGCGCAGGGTCCGGTCGCGGCCGCGGGGCCATGCCAGACCGCGACGCCGCGGCAGTTGAACAGATTGGCGGGGCGGTAATCGGTCTTGATCTGAGGGTCGTAGCGCCAGAGCTCCCGCCCCGTGCCGGGGTCGAGCGCGATCACCGCGTTGAACGGCGTGCAGGCGATGAGCTTCCCGCCGGCGAGGATCGGCGTGACCTCGAATTTCGAGTGCTTGAGCACGTCGGCGGCGCGGCTCGCGAGATCGCCGGTATGATAGGTCCACGCCGGAACGAGCTCGCCGACATTTGCCGGCGTGATCTGGTCGAGCGGCGCGAAGCGGGCGCCGCCCTGATCGTAGCCGTAATATTCGGCGCCGGCCGCCGGGGCGGCGAAGACGAGGGCGAGCAGGAGGCCGACGAGACGCCACAGCTTGTCCGCTCCCACGTGCCGACTCCAGCTGACGGCGCCGGCAGCCGGGACGGCGGCATTTTTCCGGCCCTCTGTCATAACGCGCTCCATTCCCCAGGCGGATTTTTAGAGCATTCCGCCCTGGCGCGGAATGGCGTCCGTCGGCAAAGTCCGCCGCAACGGGCCCGCGATCCGGCTTTGTGGATTTTCGAGCAATCGCTTCCGGAAAATCGAAGCTCGTGCTAGTGTGATCACCGCCATGATCACGCTCACCGACAGCCCACGGACAACGCTGCGCCTCACGCCGCCGGAGCTGGCGCATACTATCAACATAACCGTTATGTTTTTATGGGGACGAAAGAAACAAAGGGCCGCGCGGGTCGGCGCAAGTCGTTGAAAAGGCCGGATTCGGAGAAGCCGATTCAAGACAATGCAAGGGTTTTCCTTGGACTGGCCTTTGCTCCGCCTTGGCGTGATTTTGCCCGATTTCGCTAAGTTTTGAGGGCCTGGAAACGGCCCCGCTGACCGGGAGGAAACCCTTGACCAGTCTGTTCGACCTCAGCGGCCGCGTCGCGATCGTCACCGGCTCCTCCCGCGGCATCGGGCGGGCGATCGCCGAACGCCTCGCCGAACATGGCGCGAGCGTCGTCATCTCGTCGCGCAAGGCCGACGCCTGCGCCGAGACCGCAGCCGCCATCAATCGGACGCTCGGTCGCGACGCGGCCAAGCCGATCGCCGCCAACATCTCGTCCAAGGAGGAGCTTCAGCGCCTGGTCGACGGGACGATCGCCGCTTTTGGCCGGATCGACATCCTCGTCTGCAACGCGGCTTCCAATCCCTATTACGGCGCGCTCGCCGGCATCTCGGACGATCAGTTCCGCAAGATCCTCGACAACAACGTGCTCGCCAATCACTGGCTGATCCAGATGGCCGCGCCGGGCATGATCGAACGCAAGGACGGCTCGGTCATCATCGTCTCGTCGATCGGCGGCCTCAAGGGATCGAAGGTGATCGGCGCCTATAATGTCTCCAAGGCCGCCGACCTTCAGCTCGCGCGCAATCTCGCGGTCGAATGGGGACGGCACAATGTGCGGGTCAATTGCATCGCGCCGGGCCTTGTCAGGACCGACTTCGCGCGCGCTTTATGGGAAAACCCCGAGACGCTGAAAGCGGTGACCGCGACGACGCCGCTCGGGCGGATCGGCGAAGCGGACGAGATCGCCGGCGCAGCTGTCTACCTCGCCTCGAAGGCCGGTTCGTTCACGACCGGGCAGGTCATCGTCGTCGATGGCGGCGCGACGATCGCCGGCTGAAGACCCGTAACCCTGAGGGCAAGAACCAAGCGATGGACCGAGCAGCGCATGTCGATTTCGAACCCGTGGAGGCGGCGTTCACCGCCTTCGAGGCGATCCCGGGCGCGCTCGATGCCGGAGCCCTGATCGTCTGCGATCACGCCGCCAACGCCATCCCTCCCGGTTACGGGACGCTCGGACTGCCGCCAGAGGCGCTCGAGCGGCACATCGCCTACGACATTGGCGCCGCGGACGTGACCCGCGCGCTTGCGGCCGAACTCGGCGCGCCGGCGGTGCTATCGACCTTTTCGCGCCTGATCATCGACCCCAATCGAGGCCTGGACGATCCGACCCTGGTCATGCGCTTTTCCGACGGCGCGATCGTGCCGGGAAACGCCGCCGCCGACGCCACGGAGATCGCCCGCCGAGGCGCGCGGTTCTGGGCGCCTTACCGGGACGAGATCGCGGCGACGGCCGATGCGATGCTTGCTACCGGCGAGCCGCCGGCCATCGTCTCGATCCATTCCTTCACCGCGGTCATGCGCGGGACGGCGCGACCGTGGAAGGTCGGGATCTTATGGGACACCGACGGGCGGCTTCCGCACCCGCTGATCGAAGCGCTGGCCGACGAGCCGGACCTCGCGGCCGAGGAGGTCGGCGACAATGAGCCTTATGACGGAGCGCTTGCCGGCGACACGATCGACGCGATTGCTACATCGCGCGGATTGGCCAACGCGCTGATCGAGATCCGGCAGGATCTGATCGCCGACATGGCTCAGGCGCATGCCTGGGCCCAGCGCCTGGCCCGTCTGCTGCGGCCGATCCTCGCCGAGCGGAATAGGCGAACGCCCGCCGACCTGGGCAGCCGGACAAGGAGCAGAGCGCATGGCCGGGGAAAACCCGCGCGCTCAACTTGACGCGCACCGACCTTCGGCGCGATCCGTGACCGCTCACCAAACGCGCGAGAGCATGGAATGGATATGGCGAAAGCAAGCGAGACGACAAAGACGGGGACAAGCGAGGTCAACGCCGGCCATCTGCGTGCGTTCGTCGAGCGGATCGAGCGGCTCGAAGAGGAGAAGAAGGCGCTCTCCGGCGACATCAAGGACGTCTACGGCGAGGCCAAAGCCAACGGTTTCGACGTCAAGATCATGCGAAAGATCGTGTCAATCAGAAAGCAGGACCGCGACAGCCGAATCGAAGAGGAGACAATTCTCGACCTCTACCTGACCGCGCTGGGTATGAATTGATCGCGTTTCGCGGACTTTGGCGGCTGGCCGGCCGGGGCCGCAGGTTGCAATCGACGGCGATCGTGCCAGTATGGACGGGCGCGATAATCGACGGCGGGACGATGTAATGACCAAGCAACGGTCGCGGGACGATTGCCGATGGAGAAGTGGGCCATCAGTATATGTTGCGGTGTCTTTCGCAGCTTTTCTTTTATCGGCGTCGCAAAGCTTCAGCAATGAGGGCTCGCCGCTGACTATCGAGCAGCCGACCAAACAGCCAATTGTACTTACGCAAGGGTACTCCACGACAATTCATAGTGAGCGGCCATTCGGGAAGATCTCCATTACAAATCCTGAAATTGTCGACCTGGTCCTGCGAACCGACAAGAGCGCGGTCCTTATTCCGCAGCATCTGGGGCGAACGAATGTTGATTTTATTGACGAACGTGGCAGCGTGATCAGCAGCCTCGATGTCGTGGTCGTCCGGCAGAGCACGACCAACCGGGTCGTCGTCTATGATCATCCTACACTCGGCGCTTTTTCCTCATATCATTGCGGAACGATCGGATGCGAAACCTTTGAGGAAATACCCAGCAAGGAACAGGCCCTGTCGCCCGGCGCGCCCGGAGACGAAGCCTCCGCGCCCGGCATGCCCAGAGATGGCGGCCCAATGCCCGAGGCTGGAGACAATGCTTTCGTGCCCAGCATGACAGGAGAGAACGGTCAACTCATTGTTCCCCCTCCTCAATGAACGGATATTTGTCCGACTTCGCGCGGATCACTGGCAGTCGACGCTACCGCATGGTTCGCCGTTCGCAGCGCGCTCAATGAACTTCGTGCTGTCATTGAGCAGCTTGATGTTGTTGAGCGTTGTCTGGTTGTTCGGGTCGAGCTTCAGGGCCGACTGAAACCTGGCGCGCGCGGCTTTGAGATCGCCGCGGAGCATAAAGGAGTAGCCTTCGTTATTCAGAAGCCTGACGGTGACGCCCTCGAGCTTGGCCGCGGACGCGTAAGCTTGATCGGCGAGGTCGAATCGCCCCAATCGGTCGTAACTCGCCGCCAAACCGATCCAGGCGGTCACGTCGTTCGGCGACTTCTCAACCGCGTCCTGGAAATACTGCTGCGATAGGCCAAAATTGCCCTCGTAAAAGCGTTGGATGCCAAGTCTGGCCGGCTGATCCGAGGGATAATACTTGACGTCGCCCGGGTTCTGGCCAGTGGCCGGATTGGGGACCGGCGTCGGCGTCAGCCCGGTCTGGTCGCACGCGGCGACCAGCACTGCCAGACACATCAATAGAATCAACCGACGCACGGACCCGAAGCCGACGCGGACATGAACTGCTCTGTTCGATCTCTGCATACTCGTGACGAGTCTATCCAAATTCCGGCTTTCGCCCCGCCCGCCGGCCCAAATCGCTCGAGGCGAACCGAGCCCGCCGCGCTGGGACTTATTCGTACGAATTGGGACGTTTCAATGGGAGTAGGGCGGAAAAAACCAAGCAAGCTCCGCCGCCTTCCGCTAGCCGCAGCAATCTCGCTCCGCCGCCTTCGTTCGCGACTGGGCAACGGCGCAGCGGGTTTTCGACTCCGTCACGATTCGAATGGATACGCGGCCGCAGGGCCGGTTTCCTTAAGGGACCATAAGTCGCAACAGTTTAAGAATAACAGGAAGAAGAACGATCATCAAGATTACTGGAAAAATGCCCAACGCCAGCGGGATGACCATTTTGACCGGCAGTTCATTCGCCTTCTTTTCCGCCAGCAACATTCTCTTGGAACGCATGTCTTCGCTGAATTCACGCAGCGTCGTCGCGACGTCGCCGCCGAGCTCCAGGGAATGCCGCAGCACGGCGACGAAGGATGAAGCCTCATCCAAGCCGAGTCGGTCTGCGAACGAGGCCAGGGCGTCGACGGAACTTCTGCCGGCGCGCATCTCAGCGCCCATCAGCTCGATATTGCGGCCAAGCGCTCGGCTTCGCTTGCCCAGGCGATCCCGGATTCGCTCGAACGAGGCCTCCACGGTCAGGCCCGCGGTCACGCAAACGGTCAACAGGTCCAAGAGGTCCGGGAAATTGAGGCGGTACTCGCTTATCTGCTGGGATTGGCGATGAGAGAGATAGGCATCCGGTCCGAGCACCCCGACTCCCGCAGACGCCGCAGCAACCAGCACGAATTCGAGCGTCGAAAGATTTTGCAGAAGCAACGCGGAAGCCAACAACACAATCGAGGGCGTCGCGATCGCGGCGCATACGCGGGCAAAAACGTAGTAGCGGACAGCGTCCTGGCTGAAATACCCCGATCGTACGAGCTTCAGTCTCAGCTCTTGCCTGAAACCTTGGCCAATTCGAAAACGGTCCTCGGTAAAATGCTGCGTGACCAAAGCGCCGATGCCGTCGCCGGGGGCGCCCGTCAGGGATTCCGTCCTCGCGCCCACGGCGGGCAACCGTCGCTGCAGGCGATTGCGGCTCGTGACCAGCTGACCGATGGCGAAAGCAATCCCGGCGACCGCCATGAATGCGGCTGAGGCGATCGCGATCAGCAAAACGTCCATTGGACCGGCCTAGATCCTGAAGTTGACCATCCGATAGATGATTATGTTTGAGGCAACCAACGATATCGACGCGTAAGCCAGAGCGGGAACTAGGATCGGACTCTCGGCCAGCTCGCCAAAATAATCTTTGGAAAGCAGTCGAATGGCGCCGTAAAGCAAGAACGGCATGGCCGTGAGGAACCAGGCCGATAGTCGCCCCTCGGCGCTTAACGCCTTGACTTTAAGCGCGAGGGTGCTGCGCTGCCGCATCAATGTCGCAAGCCGGGCGAGCACCTCGGCGAGGTTGCCGCCGGTCTGGCTTTGTACGCTCACAGCCGTGACCAGGAACAATAGATCCTCCTGGCCGACCCGGCGATGCATGTTGACGACTGCTGTGGTTACATCCTGGCCAAACCCGATTTCCTCCGCTGTCATGGCCAGCTCGCTCGCGATCGGGTCGCGCATCTCCCGGGCGGCAAGGCCAATCGCGCTTACAAATGGATGGCCGATCCGCAAGCTGCGCACGATGATGCTCAACGCGTCAGGCAGTTGCGCAGTGAAGCGATCGATCCGCCTTCGGCGAATGATCGATAAGTAAAGGACGACAGCCGCGGGTCCAATGACTGCGCCCGCCGCCGCCCCCAGATGGGACAGGAACGGCGCCATCGCCAAAGCGACCGCGGCTCCAAGCGAGACTGTCCAGAGACCGAGCGCGAACAGAGGAGTTTTCACGCCCGTCTGGGCCAAAAACTCATTCAGCCCGGCGAGCCTCGGGTCATCGAAATTTGCCAGCCCGCGCTCCTGGCGAAGAAGGTCGACGGGCTCACTCGCCGCGCGACCGCTCAAGGCCAGCCGTCGCTTCATGGTCGCGCTGCGGCGCCGGGCGCCGACAATGAGCCAGTAGAGAGCGTGAACCGCGAAAATGACCGCAGCGAAGACGACGCAACAGATGATCCAGAGATCGCTCATCGTTTCCGATTCACAGGTTTCGCGCCGGGTCGAAGCAACTGGTCGCGACCTCGATCCCGTACGCCTTGAGGTCGGATAGAAAGCGCGGGCGCAGCCCCGTCGCCTTGAAACTTCCGTGCAATGTTCCTTTGCCGTCGGTGAAATCCTTCACGAACTTGAAGATCTCATGCATCTGGATGACTTCGCCCTCCATGCCGGTGATTTCGCTTACGCTGGTCAAACGGCGGGCGCCGTCGGGAAGCCTCTGCACCTGGATCACGAGAGTTATCGCGGAGGCGATCTGGCTCCGAATGGCGCTGAGGGTCATTGGCGTTCCCGCCATGCCGACCATTTGCTCAAGCCGCTTGAGCGCGTCGCGAGGGGAGTTGGCGTGAATCGTGGTCATCGAACCTTCGTGACCGGTGTTCATCGCTTGAAGCATGTCGAACGCCTCTTCGCCGCGACACTCGCCGACTATGATGCGATCGGGCCGCATTCTGAGTGCGTTGCGAACAAGGTCGCGTTGCCGGACCTCGCCCTTGCCTTCGATGTTTGCCGGACGAGTCTCTAGGCGGCCGACATGCGGCTGCTGGAGCTGCAGTTCCGCGGCATCCTCGATCGTGATGAGCCGCTCGCGGGTAGGAATGAAATTGGACAGCGCGTTGAGCATCGTCGTCTTGCCGCTGCCGGTGCCGCCCGCGATGATCGTCGACACTTTGCCCGCAACCGCAGCCGCAAGAACCTCTGCGATCGCCGGCCGCAAAGTTCCGACTTCGATCAACCGATCCATGTCAAGGACCCGCTCGGCGAACTTTCGAATTGAAACCAGCGGGCCGTCGACTGCGATCGGCCGGACCGCGACATTGACGCGCGAGCCGTCCCGCAAACGAGCGTCGACCATGGGCGACGATTCATCGACCCGACGCCCGATCGCCGAGACGATCCGGTTGACGATGCGCAGGAGGTGCGCTTCATCCTTGAAGTGAACCTTGGTCTCTTGCAGCTGACCGAAGCGTTCGATGTAGCAACGCTTGTGCGTGTTGATGAGAATGTCGGTGACCGTAGGATCCTTCAGCAAGGGTTCGATCGGACCATAGCCAGTCATCTCAGCTATGATCTCGCTGGCGAATATCTCGAGCTCCCTTTGATTGAGGGACAGACTCTCGCGCCGGACATGGTCGGCGACATAAATTCGAACTTGCTTCGCTAGTTCCTCGGGCGGCATCTTTTCCAGCGCCGTCAGATTGAACTCATCAATAATGCGTTCGTGCAGCTTGAGTTTCTCGTCGAGCAATCCTGGCCGGCGGGCGATCAAATCGGCATAAAAGTCGTCCTTCTGCGCCGGCGGCGCCTCGGGACGCGCATCCCGGCCTCCTCCCCGATCGCTTTCATCGTCGTTCTTACTGCTAAGAAATCCCATGGCATTGTCCGATCGACCGACATATCACCGAACTGTCGCCAAGACAGCTCAGACGCTAAAGCCGCCTTGGCGCCGCGGATCTCAACGCCACGCAATAATCCGAAATTGCCGCAATGTCCTTGACCGCTTTATCCGACGGATGGGCGATGGTCATTGGCGTGCCGAGGTTCACGCAATCAAGCGCGACGCGCGAGTTTCGCACATAGAAGCGCTTTTCGTCGCCGAGAATCCGCGCGACGTGATCGCTCCGAGCTACTTTCCCGAGGAGGCCAAAGTCGCATCGGTTGACCACGGCTCGTTTATCGGCGGTGACTGAGGTCTCCGCGCGCAAGGCGCGAAGCGTCTCCTCGATTTGCCGCAAGCCGGGGATCGTGTTGAGTCCACTGACTAAAATGCCCTTCGACGCCGCGAGCAGCGGGATTGTCCATGAATGCATCGAAAGCGGCAGGTCGACAATGATGTAAACATAGCGATCCGCCATGCGATCGAACAAGGCGGACAGCGACTCGAGGTCTGGATCGCGAGTACGAAATCGATTGCGGCTCGCGGCAAAGACGTCGAGCCCGCTCGGATGGCGGCTAATGAAGGCGCTCAGCAACTGATCGTCCAGGCGCCCGGGCGCAGCGACGATCTCGTCGAGCTGAAACTTGGGCGCGATATCGAGGTAGTCGCAGACGTGGCTGGACTGGAAGTCGAGATCGACGAGCGCCACCTTGGCGTCTTTTGCCCCCTTACCCCTCACAAGATGGACCGCGGTTTCAATCGCGAGCGTCGAGTTGCCGACGCCTCCTGCGCTGGGAACAAACGAAACAACGATCGGCGATTGAACAGCGGGATCGCTTCGCGCCGGCGCTTTCACGCGCCCGAGTATTTCCAGAATTTCCTGCGCGAGTCCGGCCTCGGGGACCCAGTCGGCGTTTCCCGACTGAACGAGCCGCTTGTAGTCGCGGGCGGAAATGTCGCCGCCAATGACGATGAAGAAGAGGTTCCGTGGGCGCCGGCTGACGACGTCGATCAGATCGGCGACGTTTGCAATCTCGGGTGCTGCGATCAAGACAACCGCGGACTGTTGCACGCCTGCGATCGCTATTTCATCGATGTCTTCAAGACTGGGAACGCGCCTGAGGTCGGGAATTGCCGATTTGAGTTTCCCCTCGATCTCGTCGGCTCTACCGTTGTCGCCTCCTTGTATCAGGTAAATCGTCATCGTCTCACCGCTGAAAATTGAGCGCCTTGCCCGATGACGAAACAACGAATTGTACAATCCTTACCAAGGGGCCCGCGCGGAAAAAAGCCCGGGATTCTGGGATGTTTGAACCGCCTCCTTCTCGGCCGACCGTGTCAGGCATGAGCTTCTCCGACCAACTTCAGCTAACGGTAGAGCTGCACGAGATTGAAGATTTTGACGTTATCGGCCGCACTCACCAACCCTGTGATCTCTCCATAAATATTGCCATCCTTCAACGCGCTGTAGGGCTGGGTCATGAAAAACTTGCCAAATGCCGCTACCGGCGTCTTCGACGACACGCCGGCTTCGGTAATATTCCCGAGAGCGGTTTGAGCAAGGCAATTGATGATTGGCGCAATCAGATTTCGGCGATCGACGCCTCCTGTCGTGGTATCGACGCCAGCGACGCCGCTCGCTCGGGCGCAAAACGGGGCGCCGCTCTCGGTCTGGAACTCACCCGGCGGAGTCGTGGCGCCTTGCAGGTCGGGCTGACCGTTGCTCGACCAGCCGTTTCGTCCCGACCAGTCCGCGACGCCCCCCGCGCCTGCTCCCATCTCGATTTCATATCGGTAGACTTGGTACCGGCTTACCGTTGTCTGCTCTGGAACTCCGCACACGCCGCCAAGCGCGGTCCCTACAGCCGCGGGCGGCGGCCCGTGCGGATGATTGATAGCCCAATAGTTCGCGCAGTCCCACCGGCCATTGCCCTCGGCGCCTCCAAGATTCGGAAACGAGACGTCCTCCGGCAATCCGCTGGTCGTCCATTCGACTATCAGCCCGTCTCCTGTTTCGGTTCCGCTCGCCCGACCAGCGAGCGTGATCGTCGAGCCGCTGGAACCGGACACTGTGGCGGGATTGTCCGATGCGCTCGCAATGTAGCCCGCGGCGTCGACGATCGGCTCGCCGCTCGCGACGCCGGTTGTGCTCTCGACGTCGGTCAGGACGGGTGAGCTCTGAGTGACGGCGCCAACGGTTCTGTCCGATGGGTAGGTGTAATATTCGCTCGTGGCGCTGGCCGGGACGGCGCTGCACCAGTCGACCGCATCGGCCTTATGTCCTGGGAGGTATCCCTTTCGCACATTGACCGCCGGCGCGTCGGCGCCGGAAACGGAGAGCGGCGGGTCCTGGTCATAGATGTCAAACCGGGCGTCCAAATATTGCTCGACGGCGTTCGTGGCGCCGATCGCGAGGCTGACGCCGGCGTCACTGTAACAGGCGCCGCTCACGGCTGCGATGTTGGCGGCCATGCAAGCGGTGTCCTTGCAACCGTCCGCGGTGTTCAGCAAACCGAAGTGGCCGGGGCCGACGCCGTTTCGATTGAGCTTGAACTGGCGCCGCAAAATCGCCGGTTCACTGAGCGCCGACTGGAGAGCCGACGTCGCCTGCGCATCGGTCATCGACCCCGAGTTCGCTTCATAGGGATTGCAGACGAACACGGGCGCGACCGAACAGACAGTCGTTCCCGCAAAACCGGCGACCGCGTCTGCGCCGACCGCAAACGCGCTGGTTGGAACATTGGCCAAGAATGTTGCCGGAAGAATGGTCGACCAGGTCTGCGGAGTGACTTTGACAGCCACGAATTTCGCATCGGAATCCCCCGTCGCCGGGGCCCCGCCGATCCCCTCGCTCGCCTCGGAAAGACTCGAATAGAAAACATAGGTGTAGGTCAGCATCGGCGATGATCCGAGGCCGACCACCGTGTTGGCCGATTTCGTCGATGCATAGGCGTTCGCCATTGCCGAGATCGCCCGCGCTTCCGCGTCCGTCCCCTTATTGAGTTCGCGAGCGCCGGCGAGCGCGAGGCTGTCGGCGGCTGCCTGCATCTGCGTCTGCAGGCTCATGCGGCGCGAGGCGTCGAGGGCGAGAAGGGCGAAGCCGACCAGAACCGGCAGCATGACAGCGACATAGGGCGCCATCAAACCACTCGTGTCGCCCCACAACGCGTACACGCGCCGCGCTAGGCGCAGGCCAAGAATCCGGTTGCAGTCCGCCATCTGGACAGCACGCCTCTTCCGAATAGCGCTAATTGGCCGCGGAAGCAGACAAGGCTTCGCCCGTTATCGTTGTTGTCACCTGTGGGATGCCGATTGAGGCAAACGGCAGAAAGAAGAACCTGAACGGCAGCTTGGTCTTGGACGAGGCGGCGTTCAGCGAAACCGTAATCGTCGGAACAGGTCCAGCGCTGCGTCCGGCGTAACCAAGGCCCGTCTGCGAGTAAATTACCGTGACGTATTGCTGGGCGATCGGCGGAAAGATGTTGCACATCCCGGCGAAATATTTCGAGGCCGGAGGCATGCATGTCTCCTTCCCCGCTCGCCCGTAGACGATAAGTCCCATCGCCGCCGCCGAATACGAACCTAGGCCGTCACAAGCGCCGCTCACGCAAACACAAGCCGCCGCGCCGCCATCGCAGGAGACGATGAAATCCGGCATTGGACTTCCCGACGCGACGCTCGAATTCAACACATTATCCGGAATGGAATTGAGCCCCGACGCCACCGGATCGGACACCGCCGCGATGCGCGCGCCGATCTCGGCCGCCTTGGCTGCGGCGTTCCACTGGTAGAGAGCATTCATGAAATCGACGCCCCCGAAAAGAAATGTGATCAGGATCGGAAGGATGATCGCGACTTCGACCAGCGGACCGCCGTCCTCGTCTTGAATCAGTTGCGCGATGAACGAGCGCATGCTCATCAACCCGGGCCCAGGAACCGCTCTTGATGGGAAAAAGACAGCAGAGGCGTCTTCAGACCGAGAGTCGAGAACAGCCCAAGCGACGGATCGGCGAAGCTGGTCGCGACATCGATGATTGTCATGCTCGCCGAGCCGTCAGCGTAGCGGTCGTTGTCCAGAGCGGCGCTCGGAAGGCAGGTGATCGTGACGTCGGCCGCCTTCCAGCCGCTGACTCGCGCGTCGCCCCCGGCCGCGGGCTGGGCGGTGGTCGCAATGTTCGCCGCGTCCGCCGTATAGAGGACTCCGTTCAGATCCTTCTGGGCGCACGGATTGCTGTTTCCGTCGGTGAGTTCGATTCGGGTCATGTAGCGCGCGGCGTCGCGCAGACCCGCGACGACAAGCTGCTGATTGTAAAAAAACCAGGAGAACTCGAACACGCCGAGAAAGAGCACAACCAGCATTGGAGTGACGATCGTCGCCTCGACGAGCGCAGATCCATCGTTGTCTTTCCAAAGCAATTTCAGCCTGGCAAGCAGGCGCGGCGGCGCCATCCATCGAACCCTCGTCCTGGTCATTGCGGTGGCGATGAAGCGGATGGAGCGCTCGCAATTCCTGGGCCCGTCGGCGCCCCATTCATTCCGTTCAGTCCACTCGTTCCGCCGGGCCCGCCGTATCCAGGCGGCGACTGCGCGCCGCCATCGCCCGCGCCGCTTTCATAGCGCTTGATGACATTGGCCATCTTCGCGCCGTCCGCAGGGATGTTGGTATCGTTTGCGTATCGCGGCCACGGCGTCGCCGTCTGAAGCGCTGTATTCGCCGCCATGGAATCGCCGCCAGTTGTGGCCACCATGATGCTCCGCTGCTGATAGTCGGCGAAGGGAGCGTCGAAGGCTTGGGTCGAAGCACAGCCGGAAAGCGCGATTGGCACGCTGAGGCCGACAATCGCGAGTCCGCCGCGGATGAACCGGCGCTCAACTCTCTTCGGCGTGGTCGATACAATCCACATCGTCGTCATTGAGCGCCGAGGATGTGGCCGTACGGTCCCTGGAGGCCTCCGCCGCTGGTCACGTAATCGGTATATCTCTTCTGGCGCTCGGTATCGCCCATCAAGAATAGGTCGATGTCATTGGCCTGAAGCGTCGAGTCGAACGGGGTCGCGAGGTGCTGGTTCGGGCGAACGGGCCTCACGAGATGCGGTGAGACAATGATGACCAGATCCGTCTGATTCTTCTGGAAGTCGGTGGAGCGAAAAAGCGCGCCAAGGATCGGCAGGTTGCCGACCCAGGGCAGTTGGTTGATGGTGTTGGAAGACTGCGCTTGGAGCAGACCGGCGATAGCGAAGCTTTGCCCGTCCCGCAATTCGACGGCGGTGTGCGCCCTGCGCTCGGTCAGGGATGGAACCGTAGTGCCGTTGATATTGAGGCTGTTGGCGGTGTTGACCTCGGTCACCGACGGGTTCAGCTGCAGGTTGATTATGCCATTGTTGAGCACGGTGGGAGTGAAATCCAGACCCACGCCATACTGCTTCCATTCGATCGAGACATTCGGCGTGTAGTTGACCCCCACCCCAAGCGTGCCGTTCGTCGCATTCGTGCCCTCCACGACCGGAATGGGAATTTCACCGCCGGCGAGGAAGGTCGCCTTCTCCCCCGACAGTGCGACGAGATCGGGCTCGGCCAAACTCCTGACGAGACCTTTTTCCTCGAGCGCAGAAAGCAAAAGATTGATGCTGACGCCATGCGTATTGACGACATTGGCCAGCAGAACTCCGAAAGAGGACTCTGTCGAGCCCGACCCAGGAAAGACCCCGCTGTTGTTTGCGGCTGTCGTCGGCGCCCCGCCCAGGCCGGTCGCAAAGCCGATGTTGTGGGTTTTGCCGAACCAGTTGATGCCAAGGTCGCGCCCGGCGTCGCGGTCAACTTCGAGAATGCGCACTTTCAGCATCACTTGCTGCGAAGGCGCCACCTTCATTGCGTCGATGACCGGCGCGTCTTGCGAGAGTCCTTTCGCGACTTCCACCGCTCGAGCGGCCGCGACGGCGTCCGTAGCCTCGCCGCTGAGAACGACCTGTCCGTTCGCGCTGGTGACGTTGATGTCCCTGCCGCCGGTTGAGGCCGCGATCTTGGTTTGCAGCGAACTGGTATCCGGCGCTATCTCCAGGTCGATGACCGACACCAGGCGCCGCTGCTGGTCAAATACGGATATGTTCGTCGCGCCGACCTTTTTTCCCTGGACGTAGAGCATCGATTCCGTGATCGGCAGAACATCCGCGATTTCGGGCGCGCCAATGACCGCCGTCGAGAACGGACCCGAAAAACAAAGCGTCCGCGACTTGTAGAGCGTCACTTTGATCTCGCTCACCTGCTGTTTTATCGCGTGGCAGGGACCGGCTTTCTCCGCAAGGGCAGGACTTACCATCCATAACAAGCCCGCGCCGACGGCGGCCGCGCCCATGGCCCGGAAGTTCCCGGCCCAACCATAGCCGCCCGGGCGCCTCGGCGCGATCCACGCCGCGCTTGAGGATTTCCGCTGGTGTCCAGACACGCGGGTATCTGTCATCTCGACTCCCGTGGCACTTCGTATTGTTCGCTCTTGACGGATCTCACCACGGTGATCTTTCGAGTCGCCGGTTCGCTCGGAGGCGGCGGCGGTGCGCGAATCTCTGGCGGTGGCTGCGGAAGCACGTAGGATGCTTGTGAAACACTCGGCGACGGCCTCTGACTTGTTGCGACCGCAGGCTCTGGCGGGTCTTCGCCGCCGAAGAGGTCGCGATCGGTGACCTTGGCGTCGGGAGCCATCGCCACTTCCGCTGGCTGCCGCAATATCAGCGATAGCTTGCCGACGTTGGTCGCCAGCAGGATCCTCAATGCCTGGTCGGGACTCGCCTCAACCGTAACTGCCTTGGCGACCGTCGGGTGTTCCTGACGCTCGCCGGCCATTTGATCGATCGCGAGCACCTTCACGTGCTGCAATATCACTTCGGCGAAATCCTGCGGGCCGTTGCTATTGTTAGTCCGCGTCAGGACGACATCGACGAAATCTCCAGGAAAAATGAACCCGGCCACGCCCCGGACATCATCGACGGCGACGGTCACCGCCCGCTTGCCTCGCTCGATCACCGTGGACAACGAAGCCCTCTGGTTCGGGGCGCTTAATTTCGAAGCGATAATCGGCTCATCGCCGACAAAGGGTGAAGTGACGATGCGTCTTCCGTCCCGGGTGAGTTCGGCGAAGTTTTTGAATGCGCCCTGCGGCCTCGATTTCGTCGGCCAGGCGATTTCCTTGACATCTTCAGAGGCGATAGGAACTCCAAAAGCAAGCGCGCGATTAGCGACGACGATCGAAGCAGTTTGATCAACATCCGCACGCCCGGAATGGCTCTGAAGCCAGCTTCGAGCAAGAAAAGCTGCGATGGCGCCAAGAATAACCGCGACCAGGACGATCGCGAGATTTGTGCTCCGGCCCGTCACTCTGGCGCCCCCTGCCTTAGAGGAACATCTCGCTCCCAAAGTTATTCCTTGAGCGTTTTACGTATCTTCATCCGTGTGTCAACGTGTTCGGACGCACGAGCCCCGCAATGGCCAAATTTTGCAACGCCATGACAAAATACGGTTTTACGCCGAGAAAGAATTAGTATGGTAATATCCGAACCAGCGCTGCATTTTTATTGCGAGAGCATAAGTCGATCCGTTGCTCAAACAGAGTGTACTTTTCTGTGGATAAGTATGTAACTATCAGGGCCTGCGGAATTCAATTTAAAGCCACAAGCAGCTACGGTAGTTCAAGGCGTCTTACAACAGGCTTGCCCGGTGTTATTCCGCGCGGAGCATCAATCCCGGACAAGCCGTGGATTACTCGCGACGACGAGAAGATTGCGGTGGCCCGGGTATTGACCCAGCCCCTTACCTAAAGATAATTGGAAGATGTTGGCAGTAAGCGGCGTTCGCGCAGCGTAGGACCGTCTCCACTTGTTCCGATTGTAAGTCAGCGGGTTTGGCTATGTCCAAAGCATTGAAGGTTTTCGGTAGGTTTCTCAAGGATGAAAATGGCGCTGCTTTAATAGAATACACTGTATTGCTTGGAATCCTCTTGATCGCGGTCATTGCTACGATCGGTCTGGTTGGAACCTGGGTTTCCAAGCAATGGCTTGCGTTGGATAAGGCCCTGTCGCCCTGATCGACCGATGCAGAGGGCGAGGGCGACGAAGCTTTAGCCGTGGGGACGGATAAGGCCCAAAGCAAACACCCCTATGAGCGCTCCGGCCAATGACGGCGCTAGAGGAATCCGTAGTCCGGCGGAGGTGCGCTTGGCCGCCGCAAAGCCGAACCTTGCAGCGAGATAGTATAGTAACGTGAATACCAGAAGCAGAATGACAAACGGCGTGGCGAGCCATGGCCCGGTCCAAAGGAAGGCCACCGTCAGGAGTTTAAGGTCACCCCCGCCAATGTGTTGAACCGAATAGGCGTATAGACCGGCGGCAAGCATCACCAGCGCAAAGGCGAAGTTCCATTGCATGTAAACCCAGGCGCCCGAGACGAGGGCGTAGAGGACGTAGAGACAGGCCAAGATCACGACCAGCTCGTTTCGGACCTTGAATTCCCGCAGATCCGTCAGCGCCACCCAAAACAAGGTGAGCGCGGTCACGACCAAAATCCATAGCGAGACCGTCGGATAAACCCTCATTGAATCCGACCGATGATTGGCTTTTGGGAGTGAACGGAGGTCATGCCTCGGATCCGCAGTTGCCTGAACCTGGCAGCGTCTGTGGCAGGAGGCAGCGGGGGCATCAAGTCGATGGTTGACCAGCGCAACGTTCGATTCACTTGATCATAGAGCCGGCAAGGCCGCGCGCCATTGCTGGAGCAAACGATCTGCTCCGGCGAGCATGGCCTGGAAGCCTGTCGCCCTTGAGCGTCCAAACCCCGCCTCAGGCCAGAGACGCGACCCTCTCAGGCGGCTTGTTCGATCTCGCTGCCAGCGCCCTGGGGCCCAGCGGCGGACTTCACGGCTCGGCTCTGACCCTTCTGGAGCTGGGCCTCGACTGCTTTCAACGCGTCTATCTCATTCGACTTTTGGACCGCTGCGATCTCACGCACCATTCGGTCGAGAGCCGCCTCATAAAGCTGCCGCTCCGAATACGACTGCTCCGGCTGCGCCTCCGAACGGTAAAGGTCGCGCACCACCTCAGCGATCGCGTTGATGTCGCCGGAATTGATCTTGGTTTCGTACTCCTGCGCCCGACGCGACCACATGGTGCGCTTCACCCGCGCGCGCCCCGTCAGAACCTCGAGCGAGCGCCTTGCGGTGTCGGCATCGGATATCTTCCGCATCCCGACCCCTGAGACCTTGGAGGTCGGAACCCGCAGCGTCAGCTTGTCCTTTGAAAAGCTGATAACGAACAGCTCAAGCTTGAAACCCGCAACCTCTTGCTCTTCGATTGCAACAATTTGACCGACGCCGTGAGCTGGATAAACAACAAACTCATTCAGTTTGAATCCTTGGCGCTGACCGGTAGGTCTCATCGATTTGGCAACCGCTTCCTCTGATCCAACCCCCTTTTGACCCTTGGCCGGTGGCGCAGCCAATTTGGGTAGCGGCGGAGCGGATTCAGACGAACTCGCAGAAGTCTGAACACCTTGACCGAGGCTTAGCGGGGCCCCAGCGACCGCAATGGTTCTCTCGGGTGCGGGTCGATCCTCGACGGCTCGCCTCTCAGGCGCCAACTTCGCCTCCGTCTCTTTCGCTCGCGCACGCGCCATGGCTGCCTTGACGGTCGCGCTTTTCGCGCTTTTGCTCAAGCTCTTCGACATCGCCGACTTCTTGAAGGAAGCCGCTCTAGCCAACCTCTTCGCAGAACCGCGGGCGCCGGCTGCCGGGCTCTTGCGCTTTCGTTTTGAAGGTTTCGCTGCAGTATCTTTCATCTTTGCTCGAATGGTTTTCGGTGCGGCCCTTGCGCTCGAGGCCGGCTTGCTCTTGCCTGCGCGACTTCGGGCCGTGGACGAGGACGCTACTCTGGAAACGCGCTTTGAGGTCGGTTTCGCGGTCGAGGCGGGCCTTGTTTTCTTTGTCTTTGATTTTGTTGTCTTCTTCGACTTATTACGCGCCGCCATCGTCAACTCTCCACGCGCGATCGCTCTCGCATACGCTGAAAGCCCATGCGCAAACCCGCTTGCCAACATGGCCAGCGGACCTCTATCACCGAAACCACGCTTTGTACGAGGAGTTTCTCGGGACTTCCGCTCCACGATTAATTTGTCGTTTAGCACAAAATCGTCGAAAAATCAAAGAAGAAGATGCGCCCCGGGCGGAGACAACGACAGCGCATGGTTAAGAGCCGTCGAGACCAGGCGTGTGTGATTAATCTCCCTGTCCCGGTTCGGCCGAGAAGAACTCGGCAAATTTATTGGGCTTGCCGTCATATTCCTTCGCGTCGGGCGGCGGTTCCCTCTTGCTGGTTATGTTCGGCCAGGTTTTGGCGTAATCCGCGTTTAGTTTGAGCCAGAACGCGAGGTCAGGCTCTGTGTCGGGCTTGATAGCCTCAGCAGGGCACTCGGGCTCGCACACGCCGCAATCGATGCACTCGTCCGGGTGAATAACGAGCATGTTGTCGCCCTCATAGAAACAATCCACGGGGCACACTTCCACGCAATCCAAGTATTTGCACTTTATGCAGTTTTCTACAACCACATAGGTCATTACCAAGTCCTCATCCACGGAATTTACCGTATTCGCGCCCTGCTCTCGTTTGACTGAGCTTTACTCAAGGTTGCCAAGGGCGAACGTGCGGTGCGGGGTCCTCAACGATGGGCAGCGCCCCGCTACGGGCGCTTATTCGTTTGTTCTTCAAGCAGCGATCTGAGTTCGAGAAGCTTCGCGAAGGGGGAGTTCGGATCCACGGTCGCCCTGGACTCTCGCTCTGAGGCTGAATGAGAGCGGGGCATATCACGATCGCGCGACGTTTGGCGATGTTTTTCGGCGAAGCGAACGGGTTCGCGTCGGTCCGGGCGGGCTGCGGAGGCTTTGTGGCCCGCCGGCTTCGCCGAGCTTGAGGCCATCCCCTCATGCCGGCTCATATTTCGCTTTCCCCAGGCCGGGGCTGGCGGGCGGCTGCCAGGCATCTCCGGGCGGCCGAGTTGTGTGTTCGGCGAATGCTCGTCTCTAGAAGTCGAACCAACGTCTCGCCGAGTCTTGTCGCCGCCGCTATGGCGAGAAAAGGCGTTTCGGCTGGGCCGCCAGACCACTATCATCTCCGAATTCTTGTTGTCCTCGGAGCCTGTCGGGGGCGGCGGGGTGGCTATCGATGGGTCAGAATCCGTTTCAGGCGCCTCAGCGCCGATTCCGTCGCTTGGAGTATCCGGCAAGGCACCATCCGAAGGGCTCGCCTCGACCAGCGGCGCCGAAAGGTCAGCTGCGGGAATGTTCTCCGCCGCACTCGTTGGCGACAAGGCCGAGCTGTCCGGCGCGACTTCGGAACTCTCGTCGAGCGTGGGCGGCGGCGGCGAGGCTTGGGCAGGAGGGGAAGATCCAACGAACTCCGATCGCTTCATTTCGACGCTCCGGAATCCCATCGAACGCAAAATCGAAGCGAATGGCTCTCCCGCGCATCCGGTCAGCGAGGTCATCTGGCCACTGACGACGAATCCATTCGGCTTTCCGGGTCCCCCGGCTCCAGGAGCGCGAGCCTGCCTCTCGACGATCGCCGCGCGGATCATGCCAGCAAGACGTTCAAGCACATCCACGCGGACAATTCGTTCGCCGCAGGGCCGATACCCGACGACACGATAGCCCTCCCTCGATATTGTCGAGTCCAACGCGAGCGAGGTCCGGCCCGAAATTGCAACTTGGGCAAGCGAGGCGATGAGTGCGCTGGCGTCGCCCGACGCCTGGAGCCCCCAGAGCTGAAGGGCGAGGACCCTAGCCGCGGGCTTGATCAGCGCCGGCAGGAAAATATAATGCGCGCCAAACCGTACGCCGAGCTTTCGAAGCTCGGCGCGCTCGTTCTGCGCAAGAGCCTTGATTTGCTCCCTGATCGGCTCGCGCTCAAGGATGCCGAGCGACCGGGCCAGCCTGCCGGCCAAATCGCGAACGACTTCCGACCCTTCCTGGAAGGTTTCGAGAGCAAAGAGCGGGCCGAGAATTCGCCGCGTCATCGCTGCAAGCCAAAGGTCAACTCGAGTCTTTACAACGTCCCGCCCCGCGACCGGCAAGGCCTCGTCTGCGAGAATGACTGCCGCCGGGGTCAGCACGTCTGGACCGGGGGAAAGCCTGGCGATCGGATCGCCCAGCCAACGGATGACGCCCTCGTTTGAAAGCACGATGGCGGAATCGACGGCATGATGGAAGCGAGTGGCACGGGTCTCCAGCTCGAGGCGCAAAGCATCGCGCCAATGTTCGTCATTGGACGCGCTCTGCCCGGTCACGGGAAGATCGGCGCCGACAACTTGAAAGCCCTGAACGAGGGAAAAGTCAGGTCGCGTAGGCGTGGGAGCCACCGAGGGGACGATTTCCCCGTCGCCGGGCCCTGCTTCGATCATCATCAAGTCCTCGATCGTTAACTTACGGCGCGGCGTCCAAACCTAATTTGCTACTCGACCGGCGCCTCGGCGCCAGCACAACGAACACGCGACAATTCTGCATGCGAGATGTCTCCGCAAGGCGAACATTCAGTGCCGTCGTCGAATGGTCTCCCGCGGCTCAGGCTAAAGGCGGGAGATAAGACTTGATGTGTCCCAACGGCGTCCGCCTTTTGTGTGTATCTCGCCATAGAATTGATCCACCAGCGCCGTAACTGGCAACGGAGCGCCGTTCCGTCGTGCCTCATCCAGGCAAATCGCGAGATCCTTGCGCATCCATTCCACTGCGAACCCGAAATTGAATTCGCCCGCTATCATTGTTTTGTGCCGGTTGTCCATCTGCCACGACTGGGCTGCGCCTTTAGAGATCACGTCCACCACCTGTTGCTGATCAAGCCCCGCGACCTTCGCGAAACGAAGTCCTTCGGAGAGCGCCTGAACCAATCCTGCGATGCATATTTGATTGACCATTTTCGTGAGTTGCCCGGCGCCCGCGGGCCCCATCAGGCGGCAAGAGCGAGCGTATGCCGAGATGGCCGGCTCGACACGAGCATAGTCTTCGCTTTCGCCGCCGCACATCACTGTAAGCTGCCCGTTTTCGGCTCCCGCTTGGCCGCCTGAAACCGGCGCATCGACGAAGCCGAGTTTCCGCCGCCGGGCCTCGGCCGCGAGTTCGCGAGCGACAGTCGCCGACGCCGTGGTGTGGTCGACAAAGACGGCGCCGGGCAGCATGCCGCCAAAGGCGCCCTCTTCGCCGAGCGTGACCGCCCTCAGATCGTGGTCGTTGCCGACACAGGCGAAAACGATGTCGCATCCCGACGCCGCGGCCCTCGGGGTCGGCGCGCTCGCTCCGCCGAATTTATCGACCCACTTTTCCGCTTTAGCCGCCGTTCGATTGTAAACGACGACGTCGTGACCACCCCGCGTTTTCAGATGCCCCGCGATCGGAAAGCCCATAACCCCCAAGCCCAGAAACGCGACTTTGCTCAATTTCCGCCTCCATTGAGGGTCGTTCGAAAGAACCCGCGAACCGCTTGTTGTTCAGGCCAGCGCTCGATCTTCGTAGTCCGAGGGCAAAGTCTCATCCCGCGCGTGCGAACGCAGCGCTAGCGAGAGCGCTGCCGACAGCAGGAGGTTGACAACCACCGCGGTGAGGCCATTGTAGACGGCGAAGCCGAGGCCGGAATCGATATTGCCGAGCAGGGGTACGTCCCACTTGAGCGCGTGCACCGGAACCCAGGTCGTCCCGGTCCACGAAAGCGAAGTGCCGATAATCATTCCCGCCGCCCAACCGATCAGTAGCGCCGAGCCGCTGAACCAGCGGGTGTAGAGGCCGAAGATCATCGCCGGGAAGATTTGCACCATCCAAACTCCGCCCAACAGTTGGAGGTCGAGCGCGAACCGCGTCGGCATGAAGAAAATCACAGCCAGTGCGCCGATCTTCACAGCCAGCGAAGCCAATTTGGCCAGAATCGCTTCCTCCCGCGGCGACATCTGTGGATGGATGAACGGCTTCCAGATGTTGCGGGTAAACGTGTTGGCGGCGCCAATCGACATCACCGCCGCCGGCACCAGCGCTCCGAGGGCAATGGCCGCAAAGCAAAAGCCCGCGAACCAACTCGGGAAAGCCCAAAGCACGAGCTGCGGCACCGCGTCCTGCGGCGTCTCGACCTTGACCCCGGCGGCGATAGCCATCAGTCCGAGCAGCGCGATGAGGCCGAGGATGAAGGAATAGGCGGGCAGCGTCATGGTATTGAAGCGGATCGCTCGTCCACTCGAAGCCGCAAGCGCGCCGGTCAGGGCGTGCGGATACATGAATAACGCCATCGCCGAACCAATCGCGAGGGTGATGTAGGGACCGATCTGCCCGGGTTGAAGCGTGAGGCCGGCCGCGAGCTTTGGATTGGCCGCCACCCTCGCGTCAAACGCGCGACTGGCGGCGTCGAAGATGGCGCTGAAGCCTCCGAGTTCATAGGGGATGATGACAATGGCCGCGATGATGAAGATGTAGATCATCGCGTCTTTGACGAACGCGATCATCGCAGGCGCGCGCAATCCGCTCTTGTAGGTGAATAGCGCAAGAACCACGAACGCAATGGTGATGGGCGCATGCGCCATGACCCCTTGGCCGGCGAAACCCAGCGCAAGGATCACTTTCTCCAGGCCGACAAGTTGCAGCGCGATGTAGGGCATCGTCGCCAGAATTCCTGTTAGCGCGACCGCGAGTTCCAGTCCCCTGTGCCCATAGCGGCCGAGAACAAAATCGCTGGCCGTCATATAGCCGTGCTTTTGCGACACCGCCCAAAGCCGCGGCAACGTCAAATACAAGAACGGGTAGACGATGATGGTGTACGGCACCGCGAAGAACCCGTAGGCTCCAATGGCGAACACCACAGCGGGAATCGCTATGACGGTATAGGCGGTGTAAAGGTCGCCGCCGAGCAAGAACCAGGTGATCCAGCGGCCAAATCGTCGGCCGCCGAGACCCCATTCGTGGATGTGATCGAGATCAGCCGCCTTCCACCGCGCAGCCACAAAGCCGAGGACCGATACAAGGCCGAAAAAGAATACGAAAACCGCCGTCGCGACGACATTGAGATGATCCAGCATCGCTAATTCTTCCCGATGCGGTCCGCGGCGACGATCGCGAGCGCCGAAACCGGAACGAGAACAAGCTGGAACCAGTAAAAGAACGGAATGCCGAAAAGAACAGGCGGTATCGAATTGTAGAGTGGGACCCAGAGTGCCAGGACGCATGGCGCGAACAAAAGGATCAGCTTCACATTTCCCCCCAACGACTGCGCACGCGCCCATCCGACGCGTGCGTCCGATCCTAGCGTCCGGTCTATCGAAATTCGCCCGCCCGGTCGAGAGGCCGGGCGCGCTCCCTCGACCTCCGTCGCCTTCCTGCACCACGCTTTCGCCCGATGGGCCATCGTGCTAACGAGCGGCCGATGACTGCGCGCCTCGATTCATGCTTCCAGCGTCTTGCGTCAGACCGCCGGGTAGCGCTGGTGACATACATAATGGCCGGCGACCCGGACGCCGAGACTTCATCGGCGATCCTTGCCGCATTGCCGGCGGCTGGCGCGGACATCGTTGAGCTGGGCATCCCTTTTACAGACCCGATCGCCGATGGTCCCGCAATTCAGGCTGCGGGCCGCCGAGCGCTCGAGTCCGGCCAAACGCTGCGGGCGACGCTTGAGGCGGCGAAGAGATTCCGAGCGGAGAACAAGGAGACGCCGGTCATATTGATGGGATATTACAATCCAATTTATGTCTACGGGGTCGAGACATTCCTGGCTGACGCCAAAGACGCGGGCGTCGACGGGCTGATCGTCGTCGATTGCCCGCCGGAGGAGGACGACGAGGTTTGCCTGCCTGCTCGCCGGGCCGGACTCGCGTTTATCCGGCTGGTCGCGCCCACCACCGACGAAGTTCGATTGTCGACCATTCTCGGCAATCCCGCGGGCTTCGTCTACTTTGTTTCGATCACTGGAGTGACCGGATCCGCAGCCCCTAACGCCAAACTCGTGAAGGAAGCAGTAACGCGACTAAAACGGCACACGGATCTCCCGGTCGTCGTGGGGTTCGGGGTGCGGAATGCTGAGGGCGCAGTGGCGATTGCCGAAGCCGCCGACGGCGTGGTGGTCGGTTCGTCCCTCGTCGACGCTATCAGGCTGTCCCTGAACGCCGGGACCGCGACCCCGGCGACGGTCGGCGCCGTGACCGGGTTCGTGGAAACCCTCGCCCGTGGTTTGCGCGCGGCTTCAAAATGACTTTTGCTCGAAACGGGCGATTGGATCGCAGAACACGAGACAGCCTATGAACTGGATTTCCAACGTCGTTCCGCCGAAGATACGATCGTTGCTGCGTCGCGATACGCCGGAGAATCTTTGGGTCAAATGCCCGGAAAGCGGGCAGCTGGTCTTCCACAAGGATCTCGAAGCCAATCTGATGGTGGTTCCGGGGTCGGGCTATCACATGCCAATCGGCGCCAAGGCGCGGCTTGCGTCGCTGTTCGACGATGGCCACTATGAAGAATTGATCCCGCCCGAAACGCCGTCCGATCCGCTGAAATTTCGCGATGTCAAGCGCTATGCGGACCGCCTGAAGGAAAATCGCGCCAAATCGGGCGCAGCCGACGCCGTCACGGTCGCGGTCGGCAAGCTTGAGCGACAAGACGTCACCGTCGCCGTGCAAGACTTCGTCTTTCAAGGCGGAACGCTCGGCATTGCGGCGGGGGAGGCGATCCTCTCCGGCATCTTCGCGGCAATCGAGCGCCGGACTCCATTCGTGATCTTCACGACGTCGGGGGGCGCGCGGATGCAGGAAGGCATGTTCGCGCTCATGCAGATGGCGCGCACCACGGTCGCGGTGCGGCGTCTGCGCGCCGCAAGACTCCCCTATATCGTGGTCCTTGCCAATCCGACCACCGGCGGGGTGACGGCGTCCTACGCAATGCTCGGCGACGTGCATATCGCCGAACCGGGAGCAGTGATCGGGTTCGCCGGCGCCCGGGTGATCGAGCAGACCATACGGGAGCGCTTGCCGGAAGGCTTCCAGCGAGCGGAATACCTACGCGCTCACGGAATGGTGGATCTGGTCGTGCCACGGCCGCAGCAACGAGAGACGCTCGCCCGCCTCTGCCGGCTCCTTGCCCGCGCTCCGGCTGCGCGGGCCGCTTAATTGATCATTTCGTCTCCGGCGCCCATTGGCGGCTACGTCGTCGCCAAATGAGGTTGGTGCTGATCGCATAATTCCAAACGACGCTCAGCAAGGCTCCGGCGAGTCCGGCCAGCCACCAGGTCTCATCGGCCCGATAGAGCCAGGAGGCGACGTTGAGGTTGGCGAGAGCTCCCACGCTGCATCCCAGTGCAAACGCCAGAAAGCCGACGACCATGCCAAGCCCCCGAAATCGATAGGGGCGGTACGTGATTTCATTATTCAGGATGAAATTGCTTCCCATCGCAACGATTGTTGCGATCAGTTGCCCCGCATCGAAGGTCAACATTCCAAACCAGTGAAGGACAGCCGACAGCGTCAGGATATGAACGATCAGACCGCCCGCGCCGATCGTGGCAAAGAGGACAAATCTGATCGGGAGAATGCCGGCGGTGGCGTGATGAACGACCAAACCGAGGAAATCGATGCCGACTAGGGGCGTGAGTTTGGATTCGCCGGCGTTGCGCTTGCGAAACTCGTAAGGGATTTCGACGATCTTCAGATTGCCGCCGGCGGACAGGATAACGTCGACCAGGATCTTAAAGCCGTCGGGCGAAAGACGGGGAGCCAGGCGTGAAACGATGTCGCGCCGGATCATGAAGAACCCGCTCATCGGATCGGCCACGGCGGCCCCCGCGATTCGTCTGAAGAACCACGCTCCAAGATCGCTCAGCGCCTGACGCGCCGGAGAAAGACCGCCGCTCCCGGATGCATCTCTCACTCGAGCGCCGATCGCCAGATTGCCCGAGCCCCTCGCGAGCGCTTCGTACATCTTGGGGAGGATGGACTCGTCGTGTTGAAGATCGCCGTCGATGACCGCGACGAAGTCCGCGCTCGACGACATCCACCCCTCGATGACGGCGCCGGCAAGACCGGAGCGATTCACGCGTCTTAGGCAGCGTATGCGGCGATCTTCAGCCGCGAGCGCAAAAGCGACCCTCGAAGTGCCGTCCGGCGAATCGTCATCGACAACGACCAATTCCCAGGGCGCGCCTTCGAGCACGCGTTTGACGCGCTCGAAGAGAATGGGAATGTTGGCCGATTCCTGATAGGTCGGGACGATGACCGACAATGTCGGCTTCGATCGCCAGGACCCTTCATCGCTAGCCATTCCACGCCATGCCTACTTCTGTCGGCGCTGACGGACGCTATCGGCCGGTTGGGTCCGGATAAGCCAGAGGAAGCCTTCGCGTCAAGCCGGCGACGGGGATCAGTGCGAGTTTAACCTCGGCGCGGCCGCTACGGCCGAGCGTTAGGTGCTGCGTTTGTCCCAGGGCGGCAAAATAGGGTTCCGCGACGGCAAGAGTGGATTTGAGGTCAGCTTCCTGCGTCACGATGACTCCACTACGGCCGATGGCGCTTCCGCTGTCGTCGACGAACGCCCAGCCGCGCGGATCGTTTGAGAGAACGAAGACCGGGATCCGAGGTCCAAGCGCAAGCGCGATTTTTCCCGCGTCCGACCACTTCGTGGCGACGACGAAGTCCGGCGCCTGATCAAAGACCGGCGCCGTCCGCAACTCGCGCCAGTCGAATGCCTCCAGCATTGGATCGGCGAGATTAGATCCTTCAGTTAAAGCTACCCAGGGCCAGCCGGTCGATGCCTGTAAGATCGCCGCTCCGGCGATTGCGGCCAGCAGGACTGACGAGGCGACAGCCAACCGGCGAAGTGCGCTGGCGCTCAGGGCAAACGGCTTGAGCCATACGCCCATGAGCGCGAAGGCGAAGAACCACCCCGGCATCGTCCAATGCGGTTGTCCGCGTCCGCCCCACAGCGGGGTCAGGGTGAAGAGAGCGATCGGCGGCAGGCTGAGGCAGAGCAGAAACACGCGCCGCTCGTCTGCCCGTTGACGGAACGCGCTTGCCAGCCCGTAAACCAGCGGTGCGAATATCCAAGGAGATAAAAACGCGATCTGGCCGAGGAGCATGGTCGCGAACTGGGCCGGCCGCAGCCCTCCCGCCGGAACCCCGCGCGCGCCCTGAAACTCGAACGACGCCCACCCGTGCTGGGCGTTCCAGATGATGACCGGCGTTACCATCGCCAGCGCGACAATCGCCGCCCCATAAAGAGCAGGATGCTTGAGCCAATGGCGCTGGTCGGGCGAGATGAGAAGGAACGCCGCCAGGCCGCCCGCGCCAAGAATGGCGCTGTACTTCGACAGCCCCGCAAGTCCGAGGCCGACGCCGACGACGAGCCAGAGTCGCCAGGCGGAAGCCTCATCCGGAGGTCTGGCGAAGAACAGCCGCGCAGCGGCGAGCGCGGCCACCGCCAAACCAAAGAGCAGCGGGCCGTCGGGAACGATCCAGCTTCCAGCCGAGGCGAAGAAAAATGGCGTAACATTGAGGGCGAAAAGCGCGATCAGCGCCGCCTGCGCATCGAACAGTCCGCTTGTCAGGCGGTAGTAGATCCAGCCCGTTGCAAAAAAGAGCGCAACGAAGGGCGCGCGCGCCAGGACATTCTCGCCCACGGCCAGAGCGGTGAAATGAGCAATCCATTGATGCAACGGAGGGTGATCGAAATAGGACAGGCTCAAGCCGCGCGAAATCGCGAGCGTATAGCTTTCATCGACCCCGAGCCCGAGCGAGAAGGCAAAGGCGAGACGAGCGACGAGAAAGCCCGCCAGGATTGCGAGGGCGAAGCGATCATTCTCAGCGTTTGGCCGCCAGTCCATCCGAATTGGTCCTAACGGCAACGCCGGGGGTGAGCAATTCGCCGACAACCGAAAAACTTCTCGATGAATTCGCCGCGGCCGCCGGGAACAACCACTGTTCCGATCACCGACCGGGGCGTCCATCGCGCAGTTCGCAAGGAGACGCCGTCGGCGGGTCAGATATATTCCTCTATCGCGCCCCGAGGCGCGGGATTGTCAGGCGTCAAAGTCAGTGTCACGGGGCGCCATGTCGAGACGATGCCGCTTTTGGAGCGGCTCGCTGCAAGGGATGGAGGCGGAAGAAACCGTCGTAGCCGCGATACGCCGAACTAGTGAATTGCGGTCGCCTCGACCCACCACTCCGGACGTTCCGCGGCGACAATACGCCGCGCCATCGTCGCACTGCGGCGATCGCCGAACAAGGCAAAGCAAGTTGTTCCCGATCCAGACATCCCGGACGCCAGCGCCCCCGGTATCCGAGCCAGTCTCTCACGCACAACCGCGATAGCCGGCGCTATGCGCACCGCTGGGGCCTCAAGGTCGTTTCGGCTCGAGGCAAGAAAATGCAGGATCGCCGCGGCATCCGGTCCAGGCGCCTCGAAGGGTTGGGTGGAAGATTCAAGGCTCGAGCCGGGCGCGAGCCCCAGCGCGGCGAATACCTTTGGCGTCGACGCCTGCACCCGGGGATTGACCAGAACCGCGAATATCCTTGGCAGCGCGATCAACGGACCAAGTCGGTCGCCGACGCCGGTCATCATTCGCGCGTGCGGATGAAGACAGACGGGAACGTCCGCTCCGGTCGCCCTAGCCGCCTCCTGCACCCGCGGATCATCGACCGACAATCCGGCCTCGTAGGCGAGCAACCGCAAGGCCGCCGCCGCATCCGCGGAGCCTCCGCCAAGCCCGGCCGCAGCCGGCAATCGCTTGACCAACCGGAACCGGCCGAGTTTCTGCCCGATGTACGGCGCGAGCGCGCGGGCGGCTCGCATAACCAGATTTTTGTCGGCAGGGCCGGTTTCCATGGCCCTGGGGCCGACAACCTCAAGAACCAGATCGCGGCCAGGCTCGAACCCGATCCAGTCGCACAACCCCGCGAACGCCACGAAGCTCTCGAGATCATGATAACCGTCGGCGCGACGCCCAATTACGCGCAGCGTCAGATTGATCTTCGCCGGCGCCCGCAGCCAGCGCACTGGACCAGAGCCCGCGACCTCAACCCCCGCCTTGCTTCGGCACGGAGGCGCTGGGCGGCGCGGTGTCGGTCGTGAGATCGGGAAGCCCAAACTCGATCTTCTTGAGGATCCCGGGCAAATCTTCCGGATCCGGGCCCATGTCCCGGGCATGGTTCCATTGGAAGTGCGCTTCGATTGGGCGGTTGGTCCGCCAGTAGGCGTCCCCCAAATGGTCGTTTAGAACCGGGTCCGCCGGCTTCAGGTCGATCGCTTTTTCAAGAGTCTGAGCCGCTTCCTGGTATTGCCCCAACTTGTAATGAGCCCAGCCTAGGCTATCGACGATATAGCCGTCGTTCGGCTGAAGCTCCACGGCCCGGCGGAGCATCTTGAACGCCTCTTCGAGATTGAGCCCCTTGTCGACCCAGGAATAGCCGAGATAGTTCAGGACCATCGGCTGATCCGGATTGAGCTCGAGCGCCTTCTTGAAATCAGCCTCGGCCTTCGGCCACTGATTCGACCGCTCGTAACAAATCCCGCGAAAATAGAAGAGCGTCCAGTTCTCGCGTTGCGGTATCGCGACGGCCGCGATCGCCCGGTCGTAAGTTGCCGCTGCTTCCGTGTATTTCTTGGCGGACCGCTGCAATTCGGCCAACGCGCTCAAAGCTTCGACGTCATGAGGCCGCGCCGCGACGATGTCCGTCAGGCGCTTCGTGGCCTCGTCGGCCTTTCCCATGTTATCGAGTTCGAGGGCGATCTGGATGTCGGCGCCCAGTTTCAGCGGCGACGAGGCGGGCACGCTCTGGTAGGCCGCTATGACCTGGTCGCCTTTCTTCAACTGCTCGAACAGACTGGCCAGCGTCACCGCGGTCAAGTCGTTGGACGGTCGAAGGTAGAGCGAGAGCCGCAGGTAGACGAGGGCCGGAAGTTCGTCCCCTTGTCGGCTCCCGGCGCTGCCCAGGCCGTAGAGCGCCTCCGCGGCTCCCTCCCTTGCGTCATGAATGAGAGGCTGCAGGGATTCATTCGCCTTCAGGTCAGAAAGTGATCGCTCGATCAGCGGGTGATGGGGAATAATAAGGGAGAAGTCCTGGTAAACCTTCGTCGCCCCGGCGACGTCGCCTTGCGCGTCCAACACGCGGGCGTAAGCATCGGCGAAACGCAGACTGTTCTTGTCGTTCTCAAATGCCGATTTGAGCCTCCGCTGCGCCTCCGCGGGATTCCCAAGCAAGTTGGCGATCAGCCCGGCATGATAGTCGCGAAACGCAAGGACTCCGGGGTCGCGGATATGGTCGAGGGTATCGAGAGCGTGGCGGAGATCGGACTGCCCCGCATAGCACCAGGCCGTAAGCAGCGCGGTTGTCACATCGCGAGCACGAATGGAATCCCCACCCGCAAGATGAGCGCGTGCGGCTGCGAATTGTCCCTGTGCAATGTCATGAACCGCTAGGGAAAGGCGCCCCAAGCTATTGCCCGGATCGCGAACGAGCAGTCGTTCCGCGAGCGCGTTGGCGCTGTCTTCGTCGCCGTTGGAGAGGGACGCCGCGAAGGCGCGCTCGAGCAGATCGGGGTTTCGAGGATCGGCCCGGAGGGCTTCCCGGTAGTAGACTTCCGCCGCCAGAGTGTCTCGATCGGCGCTCGCGATCAGCGCCGAGAGATAGTTGCCCGGCTGGGTGTCGCCGATCTCCGGTTTCCCCGGCCCACCGTCGGCAGCGGAAACCGCACCCCAAGCGGCCCCTGCGGCCGTTGACAGGCCAACGGCCAGGAAAAGGGCTACCGGCTGGGTCCAAACCTTCGATCGGCTTTGCATTTCTTACGCTTTCCTACATTTGTCAGTCAGCGACAGCGGCGTTGAACCTGCGCCGAGGCGCCGTGTTGCGCCGGAAGCCTTGCTTGCAGCCGAAAGCGGCGATTTTGCGCCGCAGCTCAAAGATCGGGATAATTCGGTCCTCCCCCGCCCTCAGGCGGCGTCCATTCGATATTCTTCGCCGGGTCCTTGATGTCGCAGGTTTTGCAGTGGACGCAGTTCTGGGCGTTGATGACGAATCGCGGCTCCGCGTGAGTCGCCTCGTTCGCATACACCACCTCGTAGACGCCAGCGGGGCAGTAGAGGCGCGCAGGTTCTCCGTAACGAGGAAGATTGTCGCGAATCGGCGCGTCCGGGTCGCGGAGTCGCAGATGGACCGGCTGATCCTCTTCATGGTTTGTATTGGAAACATAGACCGAGGATGCTTTATCGAATGTTAGCACCCCGTCGGGTTTGGGGTATTGGATCGGCGTCGCCTCCGACAGCGGCTTCAGCGTCTCGCTGTCCGGCTTGCCGTGCTTAAGCGTGCCAAAAATCGATGAATTGAACAATTCATTGGTCCACATGTCGAACCCGCCGAGCCCGACGCCGGCAACGAGACCGTATCGCGACCACAGCGGCTTCACATTGCGCACCTTGTGAAGATCGCGGCCGATGTCGGAGCTTCGCCAGGAATCATCATAATCGGCGAGTTCGTCGTTGGCGCGCCCGGCTGCCATGGCCGCATGGGCCTTCTCGGCGGCTAATATCCCGGAGAGAATGGCGTTGTGCGAACCCTTGATGCGAGCAAAATTCACGAAACCCGCCGAGCAGCCGATGAGCGCTCCGCCGGGAAAAACCAGCTTCGGCGCCGACTGCCAGCCTCCCGAGGCGATGGCGCGGGCGCCATAGGCGATCCGTTTGCCCCCCTCGAAGGTTCCGCGCACGAGCGGATGGGTCTTGAAGCGCTGAAACTCGTCGAACGGCGAAAGCGTTGGGTTCTCATAGTTGAGATGGACCACAAATCCGACGGAGACGAGCCGGTCGCCGTAATGATAGAGAAAAGAGCCCCCGCTTGCGCCTTTCGACAGCGGCCAGCCGAACGTGTGCCGCACGAGGCCAGGCGAAAACCTGTCGTCGGCGACCTGCCACAGTTCCTTGAGGCCAATGCCGAACTTCTGCGGCCCGCTCAAGGAATCGAGCCCATAGCGGGCGATCGCCTGCTTCGATAGAGAGCCGCGCGCGCCCTCCGCGAGCAGCACATATTTGCCCCGCAGCTCCATTCCGCGGGTAAATCCCGCTTTCGGATGGCCGTCCCGCGCAACCCCCATGTCGCCGGTCGCAATACCGACGACTTCACCCTTCTCGCCGATGAGAAGCTCGGTCGCCGCGAATCCGGGATAGATCTCGACGCCAAGCGCCTCGGCGCGGCTCCCAAGCCAGCGCGCGACCGCCCCAAGCGACCCGATGTAGTTGCCGTGGTTGCCCATCAGTCTCGGCATCGCCCAATTGGGCAGTTTCACTGCAGCTTTCTCGGTCAGAAAATAGAACTGATCGGCGGCGACCTGAGTTTTGAGCGGGGATTCCGCGTCGGAGCGCCAGTCCGGGATCAGGCGGTCGAGCCCGATCGGATCGATCACCGCGCCCGAGAGGATATGCGCGCCGACCGTCGAGCCCTTTTCGACGATCACGACCGAGACATTGGGGTCCAGGGATTTGAGCCGGATCGCAGCGGCGAGACCCGCGGGACCGGCGCCCACGATCACAACGTCGTATTCCATTGCTTCGCGGGCGGGGAGTGTCGGATCGTCAGCCATTCTTCCCTTCGCCGCCGCCGCATTGTCCGGGGAGCCGCTTCGCCCGAACGCCCCCGTAGATCCATGTTTGCCCGAGCATGCGGTTCGGGGATGGACATGATAGTTTGCCTTGGCGCAGGCGCCAAGCAGCGAGGCCGGGCCGAACCGTGTCGTCGACCAATGATTCACGCCGCCCTCCATTAGACCCGACGCAGGCCGCGGAGGCGCTGAGATGGTGGGTTCGGGCCGGCGTCAACGAGGCGCTGGACGAGGCGCCGCATGACCGTTTCGCCGAGAGCGAGGCGCCCGGTCCAAACCCGCCCTCGGCGGCAGGCGAGCCTCCAAGGACCGCCCCCATGACGGCCCCGCCCGCGCCTCGAAGCGCTGGGGGCAAGCCCCCGGAAGCCGCGGAGATCGCGGCGCGCGCGCTCGCGGGGCGGGCAAGGGACCTTGAGGAACTGCGCTCCGCGATGGCGGAGTTCGACGGCTGCGCGCTTAAGCGGACCGCGACCCAGCTGGTGTTCGCCGACGGCGTCCCGGGGTCGAAGGTCATGTTCGTCGGCGAGGCGCCCGGGGGGGACGAGGACCGGATCGGGCGCCCGTTCGTCGGCAGGGCCGGGCAATTGCTCGACCGGATGCTCGCCGCCATCGGCCTCGATCGGCGCAGCGTCTACATCGCCAATGTCGTGCCGTGGCGTCCGCCCGGCAACCGCACTCCGACCCCGCAGGAGACGCAGGCCTGCCTGCCGTTCATCCGGCGGCAGATCGACCTCGCCGATCCCAGGATCCTCGTTTGCCTTGGCGGCTCCGCGGCCCAGACCCTGCTCGGCGTGCAGGGCGGGATCACCCGGATGCGCGGCTCATGGTTCGACTATGAGCGCGACGGCGGCCCGCCGATCCGGGCGCTGGCGATGTTCCATCCGGCCTATCTGCTTCGGCAGCCGGCGCAGAAGCGGCTGGCGTGGGCGGACATGCGGGCGCTCGCGAAGGCCCTCGACCCCCTAGTCCAAGCTTAGCCAAATCCGGCCGAGGCCAGCGGAGACCGGCGCAAAACCCAGCCAAGGAAAAGGCTTGGATTCCCTTGGATCGCCTTGTCCGGATCGAGCCTTTTCAAGGTGTTGCACCGACGGGCGGGCCAGGACAGTTTTCGCCTTTCGTCGTTTTTTCGCCGCCGCCTCGGCGCGGGGGCGCTTCGACCGGAGACGGAAGCATCTTATCGCTAATTCTGCTTTTCCGCAACAGGAATCCGCATCAATGGAGCCTTATCAGTTTTTCAGCATTCCAGCGGTGGGCCTAAGATCGCCGGGTCGCTCCAAAATCGCCGCCATCGGCGAATAACCAGCAGTTCCGCTCGCCGTCACATCGCCAATTGAAACTGGGTCACAGTCCTGTGGGCCGAAAATCTGTGGGTCGACGCCAGAACGTTGGACTCGAACGGCGCCTCGACGAACAGCATCCGGATCTTGGAGACCGACTCGGGGGTCAGGTGCTCGACCAGATCCTTCTCCAGGGTCTCGACGTCGATCTTGAGGACATCGATGACGCCATGCTTGGCAATGATCTCTTCGAGTATCTTGGCGGAGTTCCGGCCCTCAACCTCGATATACTCGCCGGTCTGCCGGCCGACGCCGCCGTAGCGGCCGGATTCTTCGACGCCGAACCGCACTGCGCCGTCCTTGAGGGCGACCGCGACCTGCTGGAGTTCGAACCTTCCCTCGAACTGCTGCAGATTCCTGCGGAGTCGCTCGACGTTTTTCGGCACCGGCTCAAACAGATAGGCGAAGGACGTTCGATTGCGGGAAAGGAAAATAGGCCTCTGAAACTCCGATGTTCGAGCCGTAATCAACGATCACCTTTTCCGATCCGCCGATGTGATAGTCCTCGACCAGGAAGATCTCATGGATGGTGCGCGCGTCGTGCCAACTGTAGAGGTTCAGGGAGATTTGCCCTATCGGCGTCCGAAGCTCGACGGAAGTGGGATAATAGCTGGGCGCGCCGCGTAGCGGCGCATGAAATCCATGGGGTGGACGCAAACCCTGCTGGCGGCCATCAGCCCAATATACTGGCGAACGGTCGAACCCTGCGTACAGCCAATCGCGCATCCTGCGATCATGCTTGTATATGGATCCTGCGCTCACGCCCAACTGCGTGACCAGCCCCCGGATCGGCTCGATCTATGAACGCTCCACCGCGCCAAGGGGCTCGGTTAAGCGGCGCTCCGACCATTCTGACTGTCATGGTCTTGCGTCAATCTGTCATCATCAGACATTTATAGCAGATTTTACCATCATTAGCTGCCAGGCGGCCCAGACAGGCGGAAGCGATCGGCGGCCTGAGCGAGGCTGTACCGAAGGCGTCGCAGCCCCCATGGCGGAGGTCGACGGGTCCGGCGTCGGGGAGAAATAGTCCGGGGGAATCCGGCGAGCCCGATAGGCCGCCGGGCCACTGCGTCGCGCCAGCGGGCGACGAGCGCTCAGCCCAGCCGAAGCAACGGACCCTCAAGCGCGTTCGCTGTCATGCCCGCTAAAGCGGGCATCCTATACCTGCGTGGCGACTTGGATAAGATCGGGTCGTCGCATCCGGCGACCGTGGGCATCCTGGGCTTTGCCCCCAATCGAGGGAGAGTTCGCTGCCTGGCTGGGTCCCGGATGCGGGTGTTTTGTTCCGAACAGTCGCAAGGGCCGCTGCGAACGCGCGCTCGTGTATAGGACAGGATCAATCCCCATGCTTGAGACTTCCGTTTCGGCCGGCGTCGATGTCGGCTCGACCTGGCTTGACCTTGGATTCCATCCCTTCGCCAAGCCGATGCGCGCGCGCAACAGCGAGGCAGGCGTTGCAACGATTGTCGCGGCGCTTCGCCAGCGCGGCGTCGGCCGGGTGGCGATGGAGGCGATCGGCGGCTATGCGCACAAGCTCGTCGCCGCGCTGATCGAGGCGGGCGTCACGGTCTTCACGGTCAATCCGAGGCGGATCAAGGCGTTTCGCGACGCCGAGGGCCTCATCGCCAAGACCGACAGGCTGGACGCAAGCCTGATTGCGCGCTTTGCTCACTTTATGGCCGATGAACTGCGACCTCTCCGGGACGCCGGACAGGCGGTCTTGAAGGCGCTGTCGACAAGACGGCGGCAACTGACCGAATCGATTGCGATCGAGAAGACCCGCCTCAAGCAGGCCTTCGATCCGCTGATCGCCGAATCATGCCGGGAGATGATCGCCTTGCTCGAGGACAGGCGCCGGACGATCGAGGCCGAGCTCGACCGCCGCATCGAGGCCGAGGACAGAATGGCGCGCCGGCGCGCCATTCTGTCCTCGATCCCTGGCATCGCGGCGCGCATCTCGGCCCTGGTCGCCATCGAAATGCCGGAGCTGGGCGAACTCGGCCGAAAGGAGGCCGCCAGCCTCGCGGGCCTCGCGCCCCACCCCTCGCAATCCGGCCTCTCGCCAGGCCGAAACGCCATCTCCGGCGGCCGGCCCTGTTTGCGAGCCGCCTTCTACATGGCCGCCCTCGTGGCCGTCCGCAGCCATCCGCGCTTCAAGCGCATCTACCAGGACCTGCGCGGCGCAGGAAAACCCCCAAAGGTCGCCCTCGTCGCCATCGCCCGTCGAATGGTCGCAATCGCAAACGCCCTCGTCCGCGACGATATCACCTTCGATCAAGCAACCTTCGCTTGACCCGACCAATACAGTCGCCAGACTCAGGGCTCTGGCGTGACTTTAGATTCCCGCTTGACGCGGGAATGACATGAGTGCGCTTCCGATTCGGGCCTAGGCGTGCCGCTCTAGCCGGCCAGATGCAGATTGAGCCAGGCGAGGAATTCCGAGAGATCGTCGGTGACGAAATCGGCGACGCCGCCGGCTTCGGCGATCGTCCGGTCGCAGGCCTCGCGGTGATCGAGGCGTCCGGCCTTGGTCGTTACCAGGGTCGTGGTCATGCCTTTGGCCTTCGGCACGGCGAGATTTCTCGCCAGGTCCTCGAACATCGCCGCCGCACGGGGGTCGACCTGGCATCGCTCGAAAAATGCGTCATAGGCCGCCTCGGTCGGCTTTGGCGTCAGCCCGGCCGCGACGATGTCGAAGGCGTCCTCGAACAAGCCGTCGAGGCCGAGCTGCCGCGCGGTGAGGATCGCGTGGTTGCGGGAGCCGTTGGTGAAGATCAGCTTTCGCCCGGGCAGCCTCTCGATCTCGCGGGCGAGAATCGGATCGGGCTTGAGGCCGGAACGGTCGATGTCATGGACAAAATCGAGAAAGCGCTCGGTCTCGTCGAAGCTCTCTTCGACCAGTCCGCGCAAGGTCGTGCCATGGCGCGAATAGTAATGCTTGTGCAGCGCTTGCGCCGACATGCCGTCGAGACCGAAAAGCTCGATCAGGAACAGCGTGATGCGCTCGTCGATACGCGGCCAGATGCCGCTATCGGAGGGGTAGAGGGTGTTGTCGAGATCGAAGACCCAGGTCGTCACATGGCCGAAACGGGCCCGCAACGCCTCATCCGAGGGCAGCCGGAACTCACCCGGCTTGATCAAGGGCGCCACGACGTCAGCCCGAATTCCCGCGCCAAGTCATCTCCCCCGCGGGGCGGCAGGGTGGCAGGGCGCGAGACGCGCGGCCGTTGCTAGTCATGGGGAACGTCCTTGAGCACCCGCCCGAGAGCCGATTTGTGAATCGCGAAACCATTGAGCGCAATGCCGCTAAATTTGGTTAATTTTTGCCCCTTGTAGAGATAGAATTCATAGCCGTAGCCTTCAAGCAGTCCCCGAATGCCGGCGCTCTTGTCGGTGCTGTCGCGTACGTCGAACACCTCGATGATCACGATCGAGGGCGGCTGCGGGGAGGAGAAAATCCGGCTCGCGCCCGCGAGCACGCGCATCTCCGCCCCTTCGACGTCGACCTTGAGAATGTCGATCCTCACGTCGGGCGGGATCATATTGTCCAGCTTGTCGGTGGGAAGGGTGACCGCCACCTTCTCCCCCCGGTCGACGATCGAGCTCTTGGCGCTGTCCTTGTGCTTGAAAAACGACACCGTCCCCGTCTCGTCGCTGACGCAGGTCTGGCGCACCGTAATATTGTGAAGATGGTTCAGTTCGATATTCGCCATCAGAAGGCGATACGTATCGAGATCGGCCTCGAAGGCGCAGACCGACCCCTTGTCGCCGACCAGCCGCGCCGCGGTGATGGCGTGCGAACCGATATTCGCGCCGACATCGACGAAGACCATTCCCTCCTTCAGATATATTTTGAGGAACTCGTGGATCTCGTCAAACTTGGGTCCAAAATAGCAAATGAGCCTGCCGTTTCCGTCGAACGGCGGCGAGGTCAGCTTCACGCCGTCCAGCTCGAGCGACATGTTCTTGGACAAGAGCTTGTGGATTTCCCAGGAAACCACCCCCCGCATCACCCGGACGGGATCTCGCTTGAACTCGGGATGGGACACCAGCCACTGCAATCGCGACATTGTCTACCGCCATTTGGGATTCTTGGTGGGGCGCGCCTTGGCGCTCTGCGGAAACTTGCACGCTTCCCGCGACCCGGGCAAGCTCGCCTTTCCCGCCCGGATAGCGGGACCCCGATGTCGTGGCCTAAGGAGCGCCTTAGCAGGTCGCGAACCTACCCCGCCCGCAGCGCGTGCTCGACCGCCTTGCGCATCGCGCTCGAAAACCCAGCCTCGCCGACCGCCTCCGGCGCGACCCAGAAGAGCCCGTCCGGCGCGCCGTCCGAGAATGTTGCGGCGTAGACGGTGAGCGTCAGCGCGAAATGGGTGAAGACCTGATCGACGGTCCCGGGCAGCCGGCGCCAGTCGGCCCTGACCGGGCCGAGATCGGCCAATTCCCCGCGCGGGCCGGCGCTCGTCCAGGGCGTGCCCGGCAATTCGACCGTCGAGGCCAGAAGCCCATGTGGCGGACGGCGGCGAGCGAGAAAGGCGCCGTCCGCGCGGCGGGCGAAGAACACCGCGCCCTCCCGGCGCGGCTTTGCTTTCGTCCCGGCGCGGGGCGGATAGGCGTCCGGGCTCCCGGTGCGGAACGCGCGGCAGTCCGGGCGAAGCGGGCAGGAGGGGCAATCGGGATTGCGCGGCCGGCAGATCGTCGCCCCGATGTCCATCATCGCCTGGGCGAAATCGCCGGCGCGCTGGCTTGGCGCGAGCGCCCGCGCCGCCGCGTCGACCTCGCCTCGGGCGCGGACGATCGGCCGGTCGAGCGCGAGCATCCGCGCGAGCACGCGGGCGATGTTGCCATCGACTGGCGCGGCCTTTTGCCCGAAGGCGATCGCCGCGATCGCCGCGGCGGTATAGGCGCCGACGCCGGGCAGGGCGAGGAGGTCCGCCTCCGCGCTCGGAAAGCGCCCGCCGCGGCGCGCGATTTCCTTCGCGCAGGCGTGCAGGTTGCGCGCCCGCGAATAATAGCCGAGGCCGGCGAACGCGCCG
This sequence comes from uncultured Alphaproteobacteria bacterium, assembly GCA_963794655.1. Lineage (GTDB taxonomy): Bacteria > Pseudomonadota > Alphaproteobacteria > Rhizobiales > Beijerinckiaceae > Roseiarcus. The sequence continues at coordinate 1,510,547 of CAWCEV010000008.1, read as the reverse complement.
ATCACGGCCTCGAGCGGCGCGGCCGCCAGATCCTCGACCCGCGGCCATTGCGCGATGAAGGCCTGATAATAGGGCGTCGCGGCCTGGGCGGTTGTCTGCTGCAGCAGCACTTCGGACAGCCACACCCGGTAGGGGTCGGGCGCCTCTCCGGGCGCGGCGCGCCAGGCGAGGGCGCGGCGATGGCGATCCCACCAGCGCAGAGTGCGCGCGACGATCGCCTTTCGCTTTGCCTTGCCCCCGAGCGCGCTTACATTGGCGCCCATGCGACCTGCCCCCTGCCCCATGCCCGCGCAATGATGAAGCCCGCGCGCCGCCAAGCCAAGCGGCTGGCCGAATTCACCCCCGGCCTCCTCTCGGAGGCGCTGGCCGCGCGCGGCCTCGGCGAATTGAGCCTGATCGCGGACTGGCCGGCGATCGTCGGCGAGACCTTCGCCCGCCATGCCCGACCGATCGAGCTCCAGTGGCCGCCCCGGGCCGCCAGGCGCGACCCCGACGCGCCCGCAAAGCCCGCGACGCTGGTGCTCAGGGTCGAGGGCGCGTTCGCGCTCGAGGCGCAGCACAGCGCCTCGGTGATCGTCGAGCGGGTGAACGCCCATCTCGGCTGGCGCTGCGTCGACAAGATCGCGTTCCGCCAGGGCCCGCTGCCGCCGCTGAAGGATAAGCGCCGCGTCGCGCCGGTCCCGTCCGACGCGGCTCAGGCCGCGGCGCGGACAGCCGCCGCGCGGATCGAGAATGAGGACTTGCGCGAGGCGGTCGCCCGGCTCGGCGCGCAGGCGATCGACAGGGCGGCGCGCCTTGCTGGGCCGCGGCGCGGCCGGACTGTGAAGGGAGGCTGAAGGCTTGCTCTCCCGCCATCCGCTGGCCGGGCGCGCGATCGCGCGCATGAACGGGGCCGGCAACAAGATCCTGGTTCTCGACCTCAGGGGCGCGGCCGTTCGGCCGACGCCGGCGGACGCGCGCGCCATTCATCGGGCGCCCGGCCTCGACTACGATCAGATGATGGTCATCGGCGATCCCCGGACGGCGGGGACCGTGGCCGATGTCGCCATCTTCAACAACGACGGCACGCTCGCCGGCGCCTGCGGCAACGGGACGCGCTGCGTCGCCGACCGGCTTTGCCGCGAGCTTGGGGTCGAAGCCTTGAGCATCGAGACCGAGCGCGGCGTCATCGCCTGCGAGCGCCTTGGGCCGTGGTCCTATCGTGTCGACATGGGGCCGCCCCTGCTCGGCTGGGAGGAGATCCCGCTCGCGCATGCGGTCGCGGAAACAAGGCGGGTCGATCTTTGGCTCGACGGCGGCGGACCCGGGGGGCTCGGCGCGGCCTCGGTCGTCAACATGGGCAATCCGCACGCGGTGTTCTTCGTCCCCGACCTCAAGCGCGTCGATGCGGCGAAGCTTGGCGCGGCGATCGAAGTCCATCCGATGTTCCCGGAGAAGGCCAACGTCACTTTCGCCGAGATCATCGCGCGCGACGAGGTGAAAGCGCGGGTATGGGAACGCGGGGTCGGCCTCACCCTCGCGTGCGGCTCCGCCGCCTGCGCGACATTGGTCGCGGCGTCGCGGCTCGGGCTCATGGAGCGCAAGGGGACGGTGCGTCTGCCGGGCGGCGAACTCACAATCGAGTGGCGCGCCGCCGACGACCATGTGCTGATGACCGGCCCGGTCGAATACGAGGGCGCGTTCGTTCTCGACGACGCGTTGCTTGAAGCCGCGACGTCGTGAACGACGGCTGGAGCGCGCGCGAGCGCCTGGGCCGCATCGACGCCGTCGACTGCGCCCGGGGCTTGGCGATCATCGGCATGGTCGCCTACCACCTGAGCTGGGATCTCGCCGACTTTCACCTTGTCCGGCCCGATCTGCCGTTCACGCCGCCGATGCGGCTCTTGTCGCATGTGGTGGCGAGCACGTTTCTCTCCCTGGTCGGGGTTTCGCTGGCGCTCGCCCATCGCAAAGGGTTCAACCCGCGCGGCTTCTGGCGGCGGTTTGCGATCGTCGCCGCGGCGGCGGCGTTCGTCACCGCGGCGAGCCTCGTCTTCGCACCGGGACAGGCTGTCTTCTTCGGCATCCTGCACTGCATCGCGGCCGCGAGCCTTGTTGCTGCGCCATTCGTGGTTCTGCCCGTATGGGCCAGCCTCGCGGCCGGCCTCGTCGCGATCGCCGCGCCGTTCATTGTCCAGTCGACGCTGTTCGACCCGCCCTGGCTATTGTGGACCGGGCTCGGCGAAGCCTTGCCGAATACGATCGACTGGTACCCGCTCCTGCCCTGGGCGGGCGTCGTTCTCCTAGGCCTTGGGATCGCGCGCCTTCCGGGCGCCCTCCCGTGGCTGACTTCGCCCGTGCGCTGGCGCGCCAGGTCCGCGCCGTCGCGCACGGCCTGCCTCGCCGGACAGCACAGTCTGGCGATCTACCTCCTTCACCAGCTGGTTCTGTTCCCCCTGGTCTGGGCGGTGGCCGCTTCAGGCTTGATCGCGCCGGTCCCGCCGCCGAATGCGGACATGAGCGGCTTTCTGTCGTCGTGCCAGCACGCCTGCGTCGCCGAAGGGCGGGCGGCCGACGATTGCGCGACCGGCTGCGGTTGTGTCGCCGACGCGATCGGGCGCTCGGGCGACGCCGACCGGCTGGCGACGCTGAGCCCCGAGCGCAGGGCCGAGCTCAAGCGGCTCGCCGACGCCTGCATGGGGCGGTGAGGCTTAGGCCCGCGCCGACGTTTCGGCGATGATCGCGAGCGGCGTCACCTCGAGCGTGCCGCCCGACACCCGCTTGGTCTCGTCGGTATAGGCCTTGAAGAAGTCGCGGCTCTGCAGCGCCTTCGAGGCTTCGTCGTCCGCGGTGGCGGCGAGGTGGTAATACTCGCCCGAGCCGTTGTCGGCTTTCATGCACCTATAGGAGATCCGGCCGTTCAGGGTCGCGTCGGCCTCGACGGCGGCGATGAACCGCCCGATGTGCTCGCGCCACGCCGCCTCGGAACCATCCTTGAAGCGATATTTGATCAGGAAATGTTTCATTGCGCTCCCTCCGTTCGGTCCTTCGCCTTGGAAACAAGACTTGCGCCCGAAGGAGCGGCTCTGCAAGTATGGACAAAAATGATAGTGTGTAGAATTCGCGGGAGCGGAGCAATCTTCGATGAATGTTGAGCGGAAGCCATCGCCTGCGACCCAACCCGCCAACGCCCACGGCTGCCCGGTGATGGCGTTTCAGGCCATGATCAGCGGCAAATACAAGATCCGCATCCTGTGGGATCTGAGAGATGGGCCCCGCCGCTACGGCGAGATCAGAACCGGCCTCTTGAGCGGCGCGGCGGGAACGCGCGAGATCGCGCCCCGGGTGTTGAGCCGGGAACTCAGAGCGCTCGCCGAAGCGGGGATGATCGCGCGCAAGGACTACGGCCTCGTTCCGCCCAAGGTCGAATATCGGCTGACCGAGGCCGGCGAGCGCTTCGTGCCGGTGATCGCGGTCATTCGCGACTGGGGCGAGCGGCATCTTGCGACGCGCACGCCCGAGACGTTGGCCAGCATGGACCAGCGGGGGTAGTGGGGGCGGCCGGGGAGGCCGCCCTTCTCGATTTCGACGCTTAAGCCGTGTTCAGAGCATGGCCGCGACCGATTTCGTCTCGGTATAGTGCTCCATCACTTCCTTGCCCATCTCGCGGCCCCAGCCGGACTGCTTGTAGCCGCCGAACGGCCAGGCCGGGTCGCCGTAATTGTGGGTGTTGATGCAGATCGTGCCGGCCTTGATCTTGCGCGCCATCATGTGGGCGACCTTGAGATTGCGCGTCCAGACGCTCGCCTGAAGGCCGTATTCTGTGTCGTTGGCGAATTTCGCCACCGCCTCGAGATCGTCGTCGTCGAACGACTGCACGCAGACCACCGGCCCGAAGATCTCCTCGCGCACGACGCGCATGTCGCGGTTGGTCTTCGCGAGAACCGTCGGCTCGACGAAATAGCCCTGGTTGCCGGGCACTTTCCCGCCGGTGACGACTTCCGCGCCCTCTTTGCGGCCGGATTCGAGGAAGCCGCGAACCCGCTCGTGCTGCTCTTTGGAAACGAGCGGCCCGAGGTTCACGTTCGGGTCGAGGCCGTGGCCGATCTTGATCTTGCCCGCTTCGGCGCTGACCCCTTCGACGACGCGATCATAGATCGACTTGTGGGCGAAGAGACGCGAGCCCGCGGTGCAGCACTGGCCCTGGTTATAGAAGATCGCCGAGGCGGTTCCGGCGATCGCGCCCTCGATGTCGGCGTCGGGGAAGACGATCGCCGGCGACTTCCCGCCAAGTTCGAGCGACACGCGCTTGAGATTGCCGGCCGCCGCCTTGACGATAAGCTTGCCGACTTCGGTCGAGCCGGTGAAGGCGACCTTGTCGACGTCCGGATGATTGGCGAGCGCCGCGCCCGCCGTCTCGCCATAGCCGGTGACGATGTTGACAACGCCGTCAGGGAACCCGGCCTCCTGAAGGAGCTCGCCGAAGCGCAGAGCCGAAAGGGGCGTCTGTTCGGCGGGCTTCAGCACGATGGTGCAGCCGGCGGCGAGCGCCGGAGCGAGTTTCCAGGCCGCCATCATCAGCGGGAAGTTCCACGGTATGATCTGGCCCACGACGCCGACCGGTTCGCGCAACGTGTAGACGTGCCAATTGCCGGGGCTCGATACGGGAATGGTTTCGCCGGTGAGGCGCGTCGACCAGCCGGCCATGTAGCGGAACATATTGATCGAGCCCTGCACGTCGTCGCGGCGCGCATTGGTCACCGGCTTGCCGTTGTCGAGCGCCTCGAGTTCGGCGAACTCGTCGGCGTGCTGCTCGAGCAGGTCGCCAAGCTTCCAGACCATGCGCGAGCGATCGCCCGGCAGGACGCGTGACCACGGACCGCTCTCGAAGGCGCGGCGGGCGGCGGCGACCGCCGCATCGATGTCTGCCTGATCCCCCGCAGGGACATGGGCGATGATCTCTTGCGTGGCGGGGTCTTCGACCTCAAAGGTCTTGCCGCTTTTCGCCTCGACCCATTTGCCGTCGATGAGGAGCTTGTGCTTCTTTGCGAGATATTTGGTGGCCGCGGAGCCGAGCGACGGTTTGCGGATGGCGATCGTCATGGGGGGACCTCCCTGAATTTCCTGGATAAAGCGTCGAAGGACGCGGCGCCGGGGTCTTTATATCCGACAAAATATAACGAGGCTAGCCGCTCGCCGTTCTTTAGAACCGCGTCCGGCCAGAGTGGACGACGCGCATTGTATATGAAAGGATATATCGACTAGGCGACCCGAAAGGTCGGCCTGCGGGGGCTCTGGGGAGCGCGCCGGGGGGCGCAGATGAAAAGCCTGCGACTTGTTCTCGTGGCCGCGGCTGGATTCGTCGCCTCGGCGCATGCAGCCGACCTGCCGACGACCAAGCCCGCCGAGGCCGACAAGTCCAAGCCGGACTGTTTCAGCAGTCTGTGGACCTATCTCAAGTCCTCGGTGCGGGACTGTCCGCTGAGCGCCGGCCCGCTCACGCTTTACGGCACGCTCGACGGCGGGGTCGGCTACGAGCAGTGGGGCACGCGCCTCGGCGCCTACTCGGACAAGGCGAACTACGCCATCCAACGAAACAGCGGCGACACCCATTGGCTCTGGTCGCCGAACGCGCTCAGCACCTCGAACATCGGCGTTCGCCTGTCGCAGAAGATCGGCGACAACTGGGAGATCGTCGGCGCGATCGAAGCCGGGTTCAATCCCTATACGCTTCGTCTGGTCAATGGCCCCCAATCGCAAGCCGACAACAATCCTTACGCCACGGCCTTCCAGAGGACCGCTTTCGACTCGGCGCGAGGCGGAACATGGGACAACGGGCAGGCCTTCATCGGACTCAGCAATCCGACTTACGGAACCTTGACCTTCGGCCGGACGCTTCTGTTATCCATGCAGGCGCTCAGCGCCTACGATCCCGCGGCCTCGGTCGGGTTCTCGCAACTGGGCTTCACCGCGCTCTACGGCACCTTCGGCGCGAGCCCGACCTCTCGCATCAACACCGCTTTCACCTATCGCCTCAACTACCAGGGCTTTCGCGTAGCCGCTCAGGCCCAGGTCGGCGGCTACGACCAGTTCAATGCGGCGACCCAGCAGTATCAGGCGCAGATCGGAACGGATTTCAACGGCTTCTCGTTCGACGCGATCGCCGGCTATGCGAAGAACGCGCTGACCTTCGCGAGCTTCGCCGGGGCGACGACGCCGGTCGGCTACAATCCTTATGACATTGTTCGCGCGACGGCCCTCAACACCGGCGGCGTCGAGCTCGTCGGCCGCTACGAGTGGGACAAATTCAAGTTCTACGCCGGCTATATCTATTCGCTGTCCGTCAATCCAAGCAATCCGAGCTTTCCGTATGGCGTCGGCACGGTTGCGCCGGGAGTCTCGGTTCCTCCAGGCTTCGTGACCGTCAACGCCTATACGGTTCCGCGCAACCTCAACACGGTTTGGACGGGCGTGCGATACGCGGTCTGGTCCAATCTCGACGTCGCCGGCGGCGTCTACTGGGAGTCCCAGAACGACTTCCTCGCTCAACCCAACGTCTGCACCGGATCGGGCTCGGCGACCAGCAACACCCGATGCGCGGGAGGGCGCTATTCATTCTCGCTTCTGGCGGACTATCGGCCGATCCCCCGGGTCAGCCTTTACGCCGGCCTCCTGCAGTCGAACGTCTATGGCGGCGTCGCGAGCGGCTTTCTCCACACCGAGAACTTCTCGCCGACCGCGGGCCTGCGGATCCGCTTTTGAGCCGTCCTACTCGGGGTTGCCGCCGATGCAGCCCTTCATGCAGTCGTCGGGATCGCGGCTCATCCCGTCGTTGTCGCCCTCTCCGGGATGCGCGTAGGGCCTGAACATCTGGTTGGCCTGAGGAGGCGCGCTCACGACCGGCTCGGCCGGCGCCGGCGGCGCGGCGGCGAGATCGTGGTGATGATGATGGACGCGATGGTGATGATGGACCGCCGGCTGCTCCGTCTGCGCGGTTGCGGCGAGCGAAGCCGACAGCAATGCGACGAGCGCGAGCGCGATGGTCGCCGATGTCCTCACTTCACGCTCTAATCGAGGCCGACCATCACGTCGGTCGCTTTGATCACCGCATAGGCCTTCTCGCCCTTCTTGAGCTTGAGCTCGTCGACCGCCTCGTTGGTGATCGAGGCCGTCACGACCGCGCCGCCGCCGAGGTCGATGCGGACATGCGCGGTCGTCGCGCCCTTGGTGACGTCGACGATCGTGCCGTGAAGCTTGTTGCGTGCGCTGATTTTCATGCGTTTCCCCCGTTTTAGGGCTTTGCCGGGTCATTGATAGCGCGGTATGTATCACGGCATATAACGGCTGGCGAGTCCATGAAAGCATGGGGAGACCATCCTTGCGGCTGACAGCGTTCGTCTCGGCGCTTGGCGCGCTTTTCGCGTCGCTCGCCTCGCCGGCGGAGGCGGGGCAGACGCATGTCGCCGTCGCCGCCAACTTCACCGAGCCGGCAAAAGAGATCGCGGCTTTGTTCAAGGAGAAGACCGGCCACGAGGCGGTGCTGATCTTCGGATCGTCGGGATCGTTCTTCACCCAGATTACCCACAGCGCGCCGTTCGAGGTGTTCCTTTCAGCGGACGAGGATCGGCCGAGGGCCGCAATCGACGGCGGGTTCGCCGTCGCCGACAGCCTGTTCACCTATGCCGTCGGCAAGCTCGTGCTGTGGAGCCGGGTGGTCGATGTGACCGACGGCGAAGCAGCGCTCAAGGCGGGCCAATTCCAGAGGCTCTCGATCGCCAATCCAGTCGCCGCGCCTTATGGGACCGCCGCGGTCGAAACGATGAAGGCGCTCAACGTCTATGACACGCTCCAGCCCAAGATCGTGCAGGGGAATAGCATTGCGCAGGCGTTCCAGTTCGTCGACACGAGGAACGCCGAGGTCGGATTCGTGGCGCTCTCGCAGCTCTATGGCGTCACCGCGGGGACGCGCTGGGAGGTTCCTCCCAAGCTCTATTCGCCGATCCGGCAGGACGCGGTGCTGCTCAAGACTGGCGCGGACAGCGAGGCGTCCAAGGCGTTCCTCGAGTTTCTCAAAGGGCCGGAGGCGCGCGCGATCATCGAGCGGTTCGGCTACGCGCTGAACTGAGCGCAACGTGTTCGGGATGCCCCCGGAAATCTGGGTTCCGATCAAGCTGACGATCGAGCTCGCCGCGATCACGACGCTCTCGCTGCTCATCGTCGCGACCCCGCTCGCCTGGTGGCTCGCGCGCTCAAAGGCATGGTTCAAAGAGGCCGCCGCCGCGATCGTCTCGATGCCGATGGTGCTGCCGCCCACGGTTCTGGGATTCTATCTTCTGATCGCGCTCGGGCCGGACGGGCCGGGCGGCGCGATTGCGTCCTTGTGGGGAGCGCGCACGCTCGCTTTCACCTTCACTGGCCTCGTCATCGGCTCGATCATTTCGTCGATGCCGTTCGTGGTGCAGCCCATCCGCAACGCGTTCGCGGCGATCGGTGACCGGCCGCTCGAAGTCGCCGCGACCCTGCGGGCCTCGCCCCGCCGCGCCTTCTGGACCGTGGCGCTGCCGCTCGCGAGCCCCGGCCTCCTCACCGGCGCGGTGCTCGGCTTCGCCCACACGGTCGGCGAATTCGGCGTCATCCTGATGATCGGCGGCAACATCCCCGGCCGCACCCGGGTGATGTCGACCGCCATTTTCGACTTCACCGAGACGATGCGCTGGCGCGAGGCCAACATGCTGGCCGGCGGCATGGTCGTCTTCGCCTTCGCCGTCATCCTGTCGATGATCCTCTTGGAGAAGCGCTTCGCGCGGGCCCGCGCATGAGCGAAGGCGAGATGATAGAGGCCGAGTTCAAGGGGAGGCTCGGCTCCTTTTCCCTCGACGCCGGCTTCACCGCGCCTGCGAAGGGCGTGACCGCTCTGTTCGGCCCGTCGGGCTGCGGCAAGACCACAGTCATTCGCTGCATCGCCGGACTGACGCGGGTCAGCGACGGCAATTGCATTGTCAGCGGCGACATCTGGCAGGATCGGGACGGCGCGTTCCTGCCGACCCACAAGCGTCCGCTCGGCTATGTCTTTCAGGAAGCGAGCCTGTTCGCGCATCTCTCGGTCCGCCGCAACCTCATGTTCGGCGCGCCGCGCGGGGAGGGCGAGGCGAGGGGCGAGGGTATTGCCTTCGATGAAGTGGTCGAGCTTCTCGGCGTGACCGCGCTGCTCGACCGCGCTCCGGGCAAGCTTTCCGGCGGCGAGCGCCAGCGGGTCGCGATCGGCCGCGCGCTCCTGTCGCAGCCGAAGCTGCTCCTGATGGACGAGCCGCTGTCGGCGCTCGACCGGGCGACCAAGGACGAGATCCTGCCGTTCCTCGAGCGGCTGCGTGACCGGCTCGCGCTGCCGATCGTCTACATCACCCACTCGATCGCCGAGGTCGAGCGGCTCGCCGACCAGATCGTGCTCATGGAGAAGGGCCGGGTGATCGGCGCGGGACCGCTCGAGGACTTGCAGAGCAACCCGGCGCTGCCGCTCGCAGTCGCGCGCGACGCGGCGGTCACTCTCGACGGCGTGATCGAGGCCCACGACGGCGGCTATGGCCTCCTTACCCTCAGCGTGCGCGGCGGCGCGCTCGTCGCCCCCGCGCCGCGAGCGCCGATCGGCGAGCATCGCCGCATCCGGGTCATCGCGGGCGACGTGAGCCTCGCGCGCGAGCCGCCCGGATTGAGCTCCATCCTCAATGTCCTGCCGGCGCGGATCGTCTCGGCGACCCCGGCCGAAACGCAGGAGATCATCGCCGTCCTGGCGCTCGGCGCGGATGGAAAGGGCGCGCGTCTGCTGTCGCGTCTCACGCGAAAATCGTGGGAGGCGCTCGGCCTCGCCGAGGGCATGAGCGTCTATGCGCAGGTCAAGGCGGTCGCGCTCGCGCCGGGACGCGGGGAACTGGGGTGAAAGCTCACACCTTCCGTCGCCTCGACTTGGCGAAGGTGTCGAAGGCGACCGCGAGCACGATGATGATTCCGATGACGATCTGCTGGATGTACGACGAGACATTCATCAAGACGAGCCCGTTGAGCAGGACGCCGATCAGGATCGAGCCGATGACGGTGCCGAAGATCGTTCCCGAGCCGCCGAACAGGCTCGTGCCGCCGATCACCACCGAGGCGATGACGGTGAGCTCGTAGCCGGTCCCCGCGACGGCTTCGGCGGAATTGAGTTGCGCCGCGAGCACGAAGGCGCCAAGCCCGGCGAAGAAGCCCATGATCACATAGACGCTGGCGATCACCCGGTTGACATTGAGGCCGGAGAGCCGCGCCGCCTCGGGATTGCCGCCGACCGCATAGACCTGGCGGCCATAGCGCGTGTAGCGCAGGACGATGTGCGCAAGGACGGCGGCGACGAGAAAGATGATGACCGGGATCGGCACCGGGCCGATCTTGCCCTGCCCCCACCAGAAGAACGACGGCTGGAAGCCGGAGATCGGTCCGCCTGCAGCGAACAGGAGCGCCGCGCCGCGAAAGGCGGACATGCCGCCGAGCGTCACCACGAACGGGGGAACCTTGAGCCGCGTGATCGCGAGCCCCTGGAGATAGCCGCCGGCGACTCCGACCGCGATCGCGGCCAGCGCCGCCGCCGCCCAGCCGTATCCGACGCCGCCCTCGCCGACCGTGAAGCGGTTCTCGAGCCCGCCCTTAGCCACCGCCGCACCGACCAGCCCTGCGAAGGCGAGCAGCGAGCCGACCGAAAGGTCGATGCCGGCGGTGAGGATCACGAAGGTCATTCCGACCGCGAGCAGGCCGGTGATCGACACCTGCCGCATCACATTGAAGAGGTTGATCTCCGAGAGGAACCTCGGCTCGATGACCGCGAACAGCACCATCAGCGCGATGAGGAACAGCGTCGGCGCGAATCGGGCGATGAAGCCGAATACATCCACGCCGGTGTCGACTGAAGGTTCGGTCGCTCTCGTCGCTTCAGCCATTGCGCGCCTCGATCTCGGCGGGGACGCTTTTCGCCGCCCCCTCGTGGAATGTCATCATCCCCATCAGGATTTCCTGCGTCGCCTTGGTGCGGGCGATCTCCCCGGTCACCCGCCCCTCGCGCATGGTGACGATCCTGTCGCTCACCGCAAGGATTTCGGGCAGCTCCGACGAAATGACGATGACGGCGATGCCGGCCTTCGCCATGTCGATGAGAAGGTTGTGGACCTCGACCTTGGATCCGACGTCGATGCCGCGCGTCGGCTCGTCGACGATGAGGATCTTCGGCCTCAGCGCGAGCCATCGCGCCAGCACGACCTTCTGCTGATTGCCGCCGGAGAGAAGGCCCGCCGCCTGATCGGCGCTCGCCATGCGAATGCTGAGCTGGCGGCGATATTCCTCGACCAGCGCATCCTCGCGCCGCTCGTCGATGAACCATCCGCGGCTGATCTGCTCCTGCGCGGCGATCGAAATGTTGGTGCGGATCGCGAGGCTGAGAAAGAGCGCCTGCTTCTTGCGGTCCTCCGGCACCAAGCCGATGCCGTGGTCCATCGCGTCGCGCGGACCTGAGAACTTCACCGGCTCGCCGTCGACCCTGATGACGCCGGCGTCGAATGCGTCGGCGCCGAAGATCGCCCGCACGGTCTCGGTCCGTCCGGCGCCGACCAGCCCGGCGAGGCCGAGGATCTCGCCCTTGTGCGCCTTGAGCGAGACGTCGACGAGTTCGATCGCGTGGGGATCGCGGGCGTTGCGGCGGCGCGTCAGGCCCTCGACCTCGAGCGCGACCGGTCCATGCTCGGGGATCGGCCTTTCGCCATAAAGCGCGCCGACCTCGCGCCCGACCATCATCCGGATGATGGCGTCGACACTGGTGTCGGCGACCGCGCCCGAGCCGACGAAATGACCGTCGCGCAGCACCGTATAGCGGTCGCAGAGGCGGAAAACCTCCTCGAGCCGGTGGGTGACGAAGATGATCGACAGGCCCTCGGCTTTCAGCGTCCGGATGATGCGGGCGAGGTTGGCGACTTCCGCTTCGCTCAGCGCAGAGGTCGGCTCATCCATCACGATGAGTTTGGATCGCATCGAAAGCGCGCGGGCAATCTCGACCAGCTGCTGCTCGGCGACCGAGAGATCGCGCACCTGCGCCATTGGATCGCGCCTGAGACCGATGCGCTCGGCGATGGCTTTCGTCTCCGCGGCCATGCGTCGCCAGCTCACGAACAGCTTCGAGCCGGGTTCACGACCGATGAACACGTTCTCCGCGATTGTCATGTCCGGAGCGAGCGTGAACTCCTGGTAGATGGTGACGATTCCAGCGCGCTGGGCATCGTGTGGCGTAGCGAAAGCGACCGGCTTGCCGAACAGTTCGATCTCACCCGCATCGGCGCTGTGCGCGCCGGACAGGATCTTGAGCAGCGTCGACTTGCCGGCGCCGTTCTCGCCGAGGAGAGCATGGATCTCTGATGGCTCCACTTCGAGATGAACGTTCTCGAGCGCGCGCACCCCGGGGAAGCGCTTGCTGACGCCGGTCATCTTGAGGACCGGGCCGGTCGCCTTCGCTGGAGCGGACGAAAGCATCGCCGGCTCGTCGGACATTCAGGAGCGCTCGTTCATTGAAATATGCGGTTGAGGAAAAAGGCGCGCCGCGAAGGGCGCGCCTTTCCGGTTCTGCGGCCCTACTTCACTTCGTTCAGGCGCTCGGCAAGGTTGAGATTGTCCTTGGTGATCGCAACCGGCGTCAGAAGGGTGATCTGCTGGTCCGGCTTCTTGCCGCTCTTCAGGTACTCGGCCAAGATATCGACCGCGGTCGAGCTCTGTTTGGCCGGGAATTGCTCGACCGTCGCGGTCAGCTCGCCGTCGCGAATCTTGCCGAGAGCCTCGGGCAGCGCGTCGAAGCCGAGAATCACCACGCCCTTGAGATTGCGCGCCTTGACCGCCTCGAGGGCGCCGAGCGCCATGTCGTCGTTCGCGGCGTTGATGACCTGGGGCGGAGCGCTCATGCCCGCGAGGAGCGATTCCGTAATTTTCAGACCGTCGTCGCGACGGAAGTTGGCGGTCTGCTCCGCCACAATCTTGTAATTGGGCCCGGCCTTGTCGAGCACATTGTGCAGGCCCTTGTTGCGGTCGATCGCCGGGCTTGCGCCGGGCGTCCCCTGCAGATTGATGATCGTCGCCCCGTTGGGGAACATCTTGACGATCAGGTTGCCCTGAGCCTCGCCGCCCTTGACGTTATCCGCGCCGACATGGCCGATGATATCGGTTATGGACGGCACGCGACGGTCGATCGTGACGACCGGCACCTTCGCGTCGATCGCCTCCCGCAGCGCCGGCGCCATGGCGTCCTGATCCTTCGGGCTGATCACGATGCCCTTGACGCCCTTGGCGAGCGCCGCCTCGATATCGGCGGTCTGCTTCGGCGCCTGATCCTGGCCGTCGCTCTCGATGTAGGCGAGACCATCCTTATCCGCCTGAGGCTTCAGCCCGTCGTTCATCATGTGAACGAAGAAGGGAAAGCTCATCGCTGGGACGGAGAGCAGGATGAGCGGCTTGTCGTCGGCGAAAGCGGGCGCGGCGAGCCCGATCGCCATGAAAGTCGCAACAGCAGTTCGGCGGGTGATGCGCATGGATTTACCTCCCTTGCGCCGGACTAACATGTTAGCCGACGCTCGCAGGAACCATGTCCGAAATTCAAGGCCGCGACAAGGGCGCAATCGACGCGGCCTCGATTCGGCGCTGTTCGGCGGCGCCTCGTTTCCCGCGGGCCGCGTCCCGACTATGCTGGGCTATTGGGTGAAACGACGGGAGGGTCCGCATGGCGCGATTTCAAAGCATTCTCGGGACGGTCGGACACACGCCGGTCGTCCGCATCAATCGCCTCGCCCCGGAGGGGGTCAATCTCTACGTGAAAGTCGAAGCATTCAATCCGCTGGGTTCGGTCAAGGACCGCCTGGCGCTCGGCGTGATCGAGGCGGCCGAGAAGGCAGGCGAGCTCAAGCCCGGGCAGACGGTGATCGAGGCGACGAGCGGCAACACCGGCATCGGGCTCGCCATGGTCTGCGCCGCGAAAGGCTATCCGCTCGTGCTGACGATGGCTGAGACCTTCAGCGTCGAGCGGCGGCGCCTGATGCGCTTCCTCGGCGCGAAAGTTATCCTGACGCCGGCCGCCGAACGGGCGGTCGGCATGATCAAGAAGACGGTCGAACTGGCCGAAGCTCACGGCTGGTACATGACCCGGCAGTTCGAGAACGAAGCCAACCCGGACTTTCACTCGCGCACCACCGCGCGCGAGATCGTCGACGACTTCGCCGGCGACCGGCTCGACTTCTGGGTTACCGGCTACGGCACCGGCGGCACCCTGAAGGGCGTCGGCCGCGTGCTGAGGCAGGAGCGCCCGGAAACGAATATCATTGTCTGCGAGCCGGCCGACGCGCCGCTGCTCGAATCCGGGATCGAGCAGAAGCGGCTGGCCGATGGCTCGCCAGCGGCGCCGCATCCGAGTTTTAAGCCTCACCCCATGCAGGGCTGGACGCCCGACTTCATCCCGAAGATCGCCGGCGAGGCTGTCGACCTAAAACTGATCGACCGGGTCCTGCCGATCGCCGGCGCCGACGCCCTTCGCTGCAGCAGGGAACTCGCCGCCAAGGAAGGCATTTTTGTCGGCATAACCTCAGGAGGAACCTTCGCTGGCGCGCTGAAGATCGCGAGCGAGGCGTCGAAGGGAGCGAATATTCTGTGCATGCTTCCCGACACCGGCGAGCGCTATCTCAGCACCCCGCTCTTCGCCGACGTCCCCGCCGACATGACCGAAGACGAACGCGCAATCTCGCGCTCGACGCCGAGCGCGCAGCTCGGCTGAATTCTACGCGCGGGACGTCTACGCCGCCTCGATCGCCATCGCCGTCGCTTCGCCGCCCCCGATGCACAGCGCGGCGACGCCGCGCTTCAAGCCTCGCGCCCGAAGCGCGGCGATCAGCGTCACCAGGATTCGCGCGCCCGAGGCGCCGATCGGATGGCCCAGCGCGCAGGCTCCGCCGTTGACGTTGACCTTCTCGTGCGGCAGGCCGAGGTCGCGCATCGCCGCCATCGCCACGACCGCGAAGGCTTCGTTGATCTCGTAGAGATCGACCGAATCCTTGCTCCAGCCGGTCTTGTCGAACAGCTTCTTGAGGGCCCCGATCGGCGCGGTCGGAAACTTGCTTGGCTCGGCGGCGTAGGTCGCATGCGCGACGACGCGCGCGAGCGGCTCGGCGCCGCGACTCCCCGCTTCGCTCTCGCGCATCAGGACCAGCGCCGCGGCGCCGTCGGAGATCGAGCTCGAATTGGCCGCCGTCACCGAGCCGCCGTCGCGAAACGCGGGCTTCAGCGTCGGGATCTTGTCGGGGCGCGCCTTGGGCGGTTGCTCGTCGGTTGAAACGAGCGTCTGGCTCTTGCCCGCCTTCACGCTCATGGGCGCAATCTCCCAGGCGAAATCGCCGTCATGAATGGCGCGGTTGGCGCGTTCGAGCGAGGCGAGCGCGTAGGCGTCCTGCGCCTGCCGGGTGAACTGATAGGCTTCCGCGCAATCTTCGGCGAAGGTTCCCATGAGGCGGCCCTTGTCATAGGCGTCCTCGAGCCCGTCGAGAAACATCGAGTCGACCGTGCGGCCGTGGCCCATGCGGTAGCCGGTGCGGGCGCGATCGAGGAGATAGGGCGCGTTGCTCATGCTCTCCATGCCGCCGGCGACTACGACGTCGGCCGAGCCGGCGCGCAAAAGGTCGTGCGCGACCATCGCCGCCTTCATGCCCGAGCCGCACATTTTGTTGACCGTCATCGCGCCCGCCGCGAGCGGGAGGCCAGCCCCAATCGCGGCCTGCCGCGCCGGCGCCTGGCCCTGGCCCGCCGGCAGGACGCAGCCCATCAGGATCTCGTTGACGCTTTCAGGGGCGATCCCCGACCGCTCGACCGCGGCCGCGATCGCGCGCGCGCCGAGCGCCGGCGCGGCCACGTCCTTGAAGTCGCCGAGAAAGCCGCCCATCGGCGTGCGCGCCGCGCCGACGATAACGATGGGGTCCGGGGTTGCCATGGGTCTTGCGCCTTCGCTTGCGTCAAAGCGTCCCGCCCCCATTCCCGTCGAGAGACTGGCGCGGAGGATCGCGAGTCTTCATATAGGGGCGAAGCGAGGAGATGGCGAATGTCCCATGAGCCCCACAGCGCCGAGGAGCGGCGCGCCGCTATTGTCGCCCTGACGCGGAAGGAGACCGGCATCGACGATGCAATGATCGAGACGCTGGTTCGCGCTTTTTATCAGCGAGTGCGCCAAGATCCATTGCTTGCGCCGATTTTCGAAGCGCGCATTTCGGACTGGGAGCCGCACCTCGACAACATGTTCGCCTTCTGGTCGTCGCTGACGCTGCAGACTGGGCGCTATCATGGCCAGCCGATGGCGAAGCACATGCCCTTGGCCGTGGACGGGCGCCATTTCGATCGATGGCTCGCGCTGTTTGAAGAAACGGCGCGCGAGCTTTGCGCGCCTGCCGCCGCCGAGCGCTTCATCGAGCGGGCTCGTCGGGTCGCGGAGAGCCTCGAGCTCGGCGTCGCGGGGGCGAACGGCGTGCTGTTGCAAAAAGGCGAGCGCTATCGCCGGAAGGCGTGATCGCTTCCTTTGCGATCATTTATCGGAAAAGAGCGTCAGCAGAACCTTGCCCTTGTCTCCGATCACGCAGACGAGTGTTTGCGGCTTGGTCGTCTTCGTGCGTTCGACATAAGCGTCCCCGATCACGACGGTCCTGATCGGCACGTCCTCGATCGAAGTCTCGGCCTTGATGATCTTGGCGCTGTCGAGATCGATGACAACATCCTTCACCTGAGGATATTTCTGCTTGAGCGCGATGAGGCCGCTCGCCTTGCAGGCGTCCGCCTCAGGCGACAATGTCTCCGCGACAGCCGCTCCGGCCGCCAACGAGGCCAAGAGCCCCAACCCGATTCTCCACATGGTGCTCCTCCAGCGCCGATCCTAATCCCGAACGCCGGGAGACGCGGCTTGTTCCCGCGCGCGGGGCGCCGATATGAGCTTCGCGCGCCGCCGGCTGCCGTGTAGACTCAAAGCGAAATGACCCTATCCAGCGAAGAAATTGAGCGTTACGCGCGCCAGATCGTTTTGCGCGGCGTGGGCGGCCCGGGGCAGAACAAGCTCAAGGCGGCGCGGGTCCTCGTTGTCGGCGCGGGGGGCCTGGGCTCGCCGGCGCTGCAATATCTGGCCGGCGGCGGGGTCGGGACGCTCGGGATCGTCGATGACGACGAGGTCGCGCTCTCCAACCTGCACCGGCAGATCATCCACGGGACGAATGACATCGGGCAGCCGAAGACGGAGAGCGCGGCGGCGGCGATCGGACGCATCAATCCCCATGTCGCCGTCGAGGCGATCGCCGTGCGGCTCGACGCCCTGAACTCCCGGCCGATCGTCAGGCGCTTCGATGTTGTGCTCGACGGCTCGGATAATTTCGCCACCCGCTATGCGCTCTCCGACATGTGTTTCCACGAGCGCCGCCCGCTCGTCTCGGCCGCGCTCGGCGAATACGACGGCACGCTGACGACGCTGAAGCCTTATGAGAACGGCGCCGACGGCAAGCCGAATCCGACCTATCGCTGTCTCTTCCCCGACCCGCCGGAGCCGGGGACGATCCCGACCTGCGCCGAAGCGGGGGTTCTGGGCGCGCTCGGCGGCGTGCTCGGCTCGCTGATGGCGCTCGAGGCGATCCGCGTGATCGTCGGGGGCTTTGGCGACGGCGACGAGGGCCTGGTCGGGCGGCTCCTGATGATCGACTCCCGCGCCATGCGGTTCGAGACGCTGCGCTACGCCTGGGATCCCGACAATCCACTCAGCGGCAGCCGCCGCGCGGCGAGCGAGGCTCTCGCGCCATAGCCAACCGGCTAGCCGTCCCGGCGCCTATGAACGAGCGCTCGTCTGACGGTTCAGGCCGCGCGGTCAGGGCCGCGCGGATCCTTCGCTCAGAACTTCAAACGTCGTCGAAGCCGCCGCCGCTGTCGTCGAACGACGAGCCGTCCGAATTGTCGAAACTCGAGTCGTCCAACTGGTCGAAGTTGGCGTCCTGAACTCCCGGCGCGCCGGGGTCGAAGTTCTGGTCGCCGCCCCGGTCGCCGCGATCGTCATAGTAGTTGTTGATCTCGGTGACCTCTGTCGGGTTGCCGGTCAGGCCCGAGCCGCCGAATCCCGCAGCGTTGGCCCCGCCGCCGAAAAGGCCCCCGCCGGCATGTCCGCCGAACAGGCCGCCCAGGAGGTTGCCGAGGACCACGCCGCCGGCCACTCCGGTCGCCGTCGAGGCCGCGTTCTGCAGGAAGCCGCCGCCGCCCGAAGGCTGGGGCTGGCCCCATGGGCCGCCCTGTTGCGGCGGATAGCCTTGCGGGGCCGGGGGATAGCCGCCCTGAGGCGGAGGCGGCGCGTAGCCGCGCGACGGCGTGGGGGCCGGTCCGCGCTGATAGGCCTGTGGATCGGAATAGGGCGGGGGCGGAGACGACGACGGACCGCCGCCGAAAATGGTCTTGCCGAGATTGCCGAGAAAACTGCCGTGCTCCTGGCCCTGGTCGGGGCCCTGCTGGGCGGCCGCCTCGAGTTGGGAGATCCGGTTTGCAGCGGCCTCCAGGGCCTGCTGCTGAACGAGCACGGTCTGCGCCAGCACATAGGGCGCATGGGGCGCGGCGCGAACCGAGTTGTTGATGAAGGCTTCGGCCTCGGGGTCACGCTGGGTCGCGGCCGCGGAATTGACGCGCTGGAAAAGGCCGCCGAGCATCTGGCGTTCTTCGGGGGTCATGTCGCTCTCCCTGCAGGCGGATCGCCCGCGCCCGGCATATAGCGACGCGTGTGGCCAATCCAAGGCTGGGAGGAAGGTTTTTCGCTTCCCCACCGCCGCCGCCATGCGTCCGGCGGCGCGCCTTTACTCAAGCCTGCCGATCGTTTAGGCGAAGGCCGCTGAGGCCCCGGTTCCGCTCCCTTTCGCTGCGCTGGGGCTTAGCTCGTCTCAAAAAAGGTGGAAGAGCAATCGACGATGGCCAATGTTGTCGTTGTCGGCGCCCAGTGGGGCGACGAGGGAAAAGGCAAGATCGTCGATTGGCTGTCGGTCGGCGCCGACGTCGTGGTCCGCTTTCAGGGCGGCCACAATGCCGGTCACACGCTAGTGATCGACGGCAAGACCTATAAGCTTGCGCTGCTTCCTTCCGGCATCGTTCGCCCGGGAAAGCTGTCGATCATCGGCAACGGCGTCGTGCTCGATCCCTATCATCTCGTCGGGGAGATCGAGAAACTGCGTGGCCAGGGAGTCGAGGTGACGCCGGCAAACCTCAAGATCGCCGAGAACGTCCCACTGATCCTGTCGCTGCATCGTGAACTCGACGCCCATCGCGAGTCGGGCGCTGCCGGCGCCAAGATCGGCACAACCAAGCGCGGCATCGGCCCGGCCTACGAGGACAAGGTCGCGAGGCGGGCGATCCGGCTGATGGATCTCGCCGATCCGGAGGCGCTCGACGAAAAGATCGAACGCCTGCTCGCCCATCACGATCCCCTGTGCCGGGGCCTTGGACTGCCGCCGCCGAGCCTCGCCGCCGTCCGCGCCGAATTGATTGCGGTCGCGCCCAAGGTTCTGCCGTTCATGGCGCCGACGTATGAAATCCTCGACAGCGAGCGGCGGGCGGGCAAGCGCATTCTGTTCGAGGGCGCGCAAGGCGCGATGCTCGACGTCGATCATGGAACCTATCCTTACGTAACGTCGTCGAACACGGTCGCCGCCAACGCGGCGACGGGCTCGGGGCTGGGGCCGCGGGCGATCGGCTATGTGCTCGGCATCGCCAAGGCCTACACGACGCGCGTTGGCGGCGGCCCGTTCCCGACCGAGCTCGACGACGAGGTCGGCCGACGCATCGGCGAGCGCGGCCGCGAATTCGGCACCAACACCGGCCGGCCGCGCCGGTGCGGCTGGTTCGACGCGGTGCTCGCGCGCCAGGCGGTCCGCACCTGCGGCATCGACGGTCTCGCGCTGACCAAGCTTGACATTCTCGACGGGTTTGAGACCATCAAGGTCGCGACGCGTTACCGCCTGAACGGCGAGGAGATCGAGTATCTGCCTGCTTCCCAATCCGCGCAGGCGCGCATCGAGCCGGTCTACGAAACGATCGAAGGCTGGAACGGAGCGACGAGCCGAGCGCGGTCCTGGGCAGACCTGCCGGCGCAGGCGATAAAATATGTGCGCCGAATCGAGGAACTGGTTGGCGCGCCGGTCGCCTTATTATCGACGAGTCCCGAGCGCGACGATACGATTCTTGTGCATGATCCGTTTCAGGACTAAGGGACCGTTCGCGGGTTCGCGCAGAGCGGTTGAGCGGACGCTTCATGGCTGATTATCATTCGCTGCTCACGCGCGCCGTCGCCAATTTGCCAAGCGGCGGCACGCCAGGGACGCGCGAGGCGATCTATGTGCGCGCGCGCAATGCGCTGATCGAACAGCTGCGGAGCCTGCGCCCGCCGTTGCCGGAAAGCGACATCGCGCGCGAAGCGAACGCCCTCGACGCCGCGATCGCCAAGATCGAGGCGAACTTCCCGTCGCAACAGTCCGCGCGGTCTTCCACTCCCTCGCCGCCGGCGGCGAGTTCGACTTCGCCCGCGAGCGCCAAAGCGGTTGCTTCGCCGCCGCCCTCGCCGAAACCAGTCGCGCCGACGGCGCCCGTTCAACCCGCGCGCCCGGTTACGCCTGGCCCGGCGCAGAGCGCGTCCGTGGCGGGATCTCCCGCCCAGCAGGCGAGCGCGCCAAGACCGCCCTACCAAGCCGGATCGCCGGCGCCGGCCGGGTCCGGTCAACCGGCCATTCCGCCGCGAACGTCGCCGCCGCCCATATCGACGCCCCGGGCGGCCCAGCCGGCCCCGAACGCGGCGCCGCAAGCCTTAGCCGCGACGGCGGGCAAGCCGGCTGGCGCCGTCGCGCCGGCTGCCGCTCTCTCTCCGCCAGGGCGGCCACAACCCGCGGTCGTCGGGGCGCGGCCTGCGCCTTCCGTCGGAACGAAAACCGGAGCCGCGTTCCCGGCAGGAGCGGCGGACGCACGGGAGGACAATTTCCCGCCGCCGCCCGATCTCGCCAGGGCGGCTCGGTCAGCCCGGGCGGACGAAGTCCATTCCTCCTTGGCGCCGCCGGTTGTCGCAACCCGCTCCGACGAACCGGTGCAATCCGCCGTGGCGCCGGAGGTGCCGGGCGAGTTCGATCGCCCGGGCGCGACCGCAAGGCAAGAACCGGAAGGCCAGCGCCCGATTGCGCCGGGCATGGACGCCGCGAAGCCTAAACGATGGCTCTGGATCGCGGCGGCGGTCGCGCTCGGCGTCGTTCTGGCGGTGGCCGGCGCCGCGATACTGATGCGCCAAAAGCCCCAGGATCTGGCGATCAAGCCGCCGGTCGAAGCGGCGGCGCCCCCCGCCGCGCAGCCGCCGGCGAAGATCGCCGAGCGAGTCGAGGCGCCCCCGGCGGCCCCCGCGTCGCCTCCGCCTGCCGCAAGCGAGCCGAAAGCCGAACAGCCGGCCGCCGACCAGGGCGCGGCACAGGCGAACAACCCGGCCGCTCAGCCGCAGAATCCGCCGGCGGCGAACCCAACGCCCGCGCCTGCGGGCGCCCCCGCGGCGGCGCCGTCAGGCGGCCGCGCCGCGATGCTCGTCGCTTCCGCGGACAATCCGCAGAAACCGGTGGTCAGCCTGGGCTCGACGGTGTGGTCTCTCATTCCTGCGGCGCCCGGCCAGCCGGCTTCCGTTGCGGTCAAGGCCGAGGCTGACATCCCCGACCTCAAGATGCACGCGACGATGACCCTGCGCAAAAACACCGATCCGACGCTCCAGGCGACGCATACGATCGATCTCAAATTCTCCTTCGCCGAGGGCGCCCCGATCACCGGCTTCAAGGATGTCGGCCTGCCGCAGATGCGGATGGAGGATTCGACCGCTGCCGAAGCCTTGACCAGCGTCAAGGTCAAGATCAGCGACGTCTATTTCCTCATCGCGCTGGCCAAGGGCGATTCCGACACCGCCCGCAACCTCGACCTGATGAAGACCCGGTCCTGGTTCGACTTCCCGCTCCTGCTCAACGACGACCGCATCGCCAAGATCGTGTTCCAGAAATCGCCCGAGGGGCAGGCGATGCTGGAGAAGGCGTTCGACGCCTGGAAGTGATCCCGTTCAGCGAACAAGGCTGAACAGGATTCCAGTCCCCAGGTTGCCGAGCGGGATTGAGTGGTAGACCTCGAGGGCGACCTCGCGGAAACCCTGTGCGCGGATCACGTCGAGCAGATCCCAGCCGAAATCGGTGAAGACAAGCGAGCCGCCCTTCGAAATCGGGTTGACGTGATAGATGGGCTCGAGACGGTGCCTGAGGTCGCCGTCCAGAATCTCGGCTCGAACGACCGACTCGCTCAATCCGGCGTCGAACGGGAACGTCATCAGCGCCACGCCGCCGGGACGCAGGACACGGGCTACCTCCGAAAAAGCCCGTGCGGGGCTCGCGACGTGCTCCATGACATCTGCGCTGACGATCAGGTCGATCGAATCGTCGGCGAAACTGAGGCTGTGAATGTCCTCGTGCCGGAGGCCGTCGACGATCTGTCCGGGTGACAGATCAGGGCCAAGGTATTCGCTACCGACGGTCCTGTGATCCGCGAAGCGGGCTCGGACCCATTTGAACACGCTCGTCACCTGCTCCATGAGATAGATATCGCAAGGACCGCCGCGCTTCGCGACCTTCGTCGCGATCAAGGTCGCCATGAGACGCTGACGGTTGTTGAGGGCCGTCACGGGGCAGACGAGGCTTTCGCGGACATTCGGGAGAAAGCGATCGCCGTCGCGGCGCCCGAGCAGGTTGTCGACATGGAAATTCACGAACCTTTCCGCGGGGAATGAATAGCCGGGGAGACGCCACGTCTCGTCGAAGCGGCGCCGGGCGAGGATCGCCTCGTCCTCTGTCTCGATCGCCTGGAAGGCGGGCCCCGAGCGAAAGCGCTCCCATTCCGCCCGATCGCGGCACGTCGCAACTGGAACCAGGCGGGTCGCGGCCAAGATCGCCGCCAACTCCAACAGGAGATCGATCGACGCCATCCCGGCGTCGAGACGGGTCGTTAGGGCGCGATATTGGGTACGGACGGATTCGAAGCGAGCGCGTGAGACCAAGGGGAGTTTCGCTGTCATCGCAACAGCTTTCCAATGTCTTGCTCGAAACCATTAAGCCTAGGGGCCGGCGCGATGCCGCGGCCGGCGTCTACGGCAAAATCAAAAAATATGCAGCGGATTCCCCGAGGGGATCACCTCTTGAGGTTGAATACCCGGCTCGGAACGAAATAGCCATCCTGCACGGCGCCGAAGGCGACCGGCGCGCCATAGCAGGAAGCCCAGGCCAGGCCCTCGGGCGGCGGCTGGGCGCCGCGCAGAAGCAGCGGCTGGCCACGATGCAGAATCCCCGCGCCATTGTAGTCGACCGGCACCATCGCGAGTTGGGCGAGTCCCGCCTGGATCGGCAGCATCGCTCGCGCCATCAGATCGGAATCGTCCGGCAGCCGGTCGAGCGGGATCGAAGAATCGGCTGAAAACGGGCCGACGCGGGTGCGGCGCAATTCAACGACGTGGCCGTAGCAGCCAAGCGCGCGGCCGAGATCGCGCGCGATCGCGCGCACATAGGCGCCCTTTCCGCATTCCGCCTCGAGCACGGCTGCGTCCGGCTCGGCCGCGATCAGGCTGAGGCGGTAGACATTGATCGGGCGCGGCTCGATCTCGAAAGTCTCGCCCTCGCGCGCGAGATCATAGGCGCGCGCGCCGTCGATCCGGATGGCGGAGAACTTTGGCGGCGTCTGCATGACGACGCCGACGAAGCGCGGCAGCAGGGCTTCGATCTCAGCAGGAGCCGGGCGCAGCTCGGAGCGCGCGACAATCTCCCCCTCCGCATCGTCGGTCGCACTTTCCTCGCCCCAGCGCACACGGAAGCGGTAAGCCTTGGCGCCGTCCTGCACGATCGGCACGGTCTTGGTCGCTTCGCCGAAAGCGACCGGGAGCACGCCTGACGCGAGCGGATCGAGCGTGCCGGCGTGGCCGGCCTTCTTGGCGTTGAACAGGAACTTGAGCCGTCCGACGGCCTGGGTCGAGGAAACGCCGGTCGGCTTGTCGAGATTGATCCAGCCGTTGATCTCGATCCGGGAAGAGCGCTTCTGACGCGGCTTCTCCTGCTCGCGCCCCTCTGGGCGGACGTGCGTGTCGTCTCGGGCGTCGCCGGTCATCCCTGGATCTCGTCGTCGCGGCTCTTGATGTCCCGCGCCACAGCCGGCGACCTCAGGAGCGCATCCATGCGCGCCTGCGCCTCGAAGCTCTTATCGAGGGCGAAGCGCAGATCGGGAGCAAACTTGAGATTGACGCGCCGCGCGACGAGAGCGCGCAGCTCTTTCTTGTGCCGGTCGAGCGCCTCGATCGCCGCCGCGGCGCCCTCGCCGCCGAGCGGCATCACTAGAACCGTCGCGAGCTTGAGGTCGGGCGACATGCGCACGGAGGGGATGGTCAGCGGCCGGCGATCGAGCGCCTCATCGCGCACCTCGCCGCGGGCGAGGATTTCGGCGATCGCATGGCGGACGAGCTCGCCGACGCGATCCAGCCTGTGGCTCGTGCTGTGCGGCTTGGAGAAGGAGCGGGACATGGAGCTGAACCTCGCACGCGACGCGGCGTTTGGTCGGACGGGCGGCAGGCGGCGCTAAGCCGACGCGAGCCTGACGGAGAAACCCGGCAGGACCGGGTGCGTCAGCGCCTCGTCCGGCCCGCGCTCGACAATCGAGCGCCAGCCGCCGTGCTCTGTGCCTTGATGGACGAAGGTCGCGCGCCGGGCGGCGTCGATCACCCAGAGTTCGCGAACGCCGTAGCGGGCATAGAGTTTCGCCTTCAATCCGCGATCATAGGCCAGCGTCGTCGCAGCGACTTCGATCGCGAGCAGAATGTCGGAGCCTTTCACGTCCTCGAGCTTCCGGCCTCTCGGGTAGACGGTCAGGTCCGGCTCGACGAAAGTGTTGGCGCTGAGATAGAGGGTCGACTCGACCCCCATCCACAAAGCGTCGGGTAGCGCCCGGGCGATTGCGATGGTCAGAGTCGTCTTGATGAGCTCATGGGCGTGAGACTTCGCCTGCATGGGCACGATCTCGCCTTCGATCAGCTCGAAGTTCTCTTCCTCGGAGATGATGCCCGTTTCCTGCATGCGCAGAATCTCGGCCACCGTGAAGGAGCGGCGGTCGAAGCCTTCGGCGGCGCGGGTTGTCTGGCCTCTCATCGGCGGCTCTCAAATGGCGGACGGTCCGTCACAGGGTGCGGCGGATCTCCTCGACGTTGTAGCACTCGATGACGTCGCCAACCCGCATGTCCTGATAGTTCTCGAACGCCATGCCGCACTCCTGGCCGGCCTGGACCTGGGAGACTTCGTCCTTGAAGCGCTTGAGGGTCGACAGCTTGCCCTCATGCACGACGACGCTGTCGCGGATGAGGCGAACATGCGCTCCGCGCTGCACCACGCCGTCGGTCACCCGGCAGCCGGCGACGGTTCCGACCTTGGAAATGTGGAACAGCTCGAGAATCTGCG
This sequence comes from uncultured Alphaproteobacteria bacterium, assembly GCA_963794655.1. Taxonomy (GTDB): domain Bacteria; phylum Pseudomonadota; class Alphaproteobacteria; order Rhizobiales; family Beijerinckiaceae; genus Roseiarcus. The sequence continues at coordinate 1,484,988 of CAWCEV010000008.1, read as the reverse complement.
CGTTGCCGAGCATCGTCTCGCGCAGCGTCGGCGCCAGCATCCCCGAGAGGGCGGCCTTCACGTCGTCGACCAGGTTGTAGATGATGTTGTAGTAGCGGATCTCGACACCGGCCTGCTCGGCGAGATCGCGTGCCTCCTTATGCGCGCGCACGTTGAAGCCGAGGATCACGGCCTTCGAGGCCTCGGCGAGCGTGACGTCCGATTCGGTCACGCCGCCGACGCCGCCGTGAATGACCCGCGCCACGACCTCGTCGTTGCCGAGCTTCTCGACCGCAGCCGTGATCGCCTCGACCGACCCCTGGACGTCGCCTTTGAGGACGATCGGCAACTCTTTGTGCCCCGCCGCCTTCAGGTTGCTCATCATGTCGGAGAGCGAGGTCCGTAGCGCCGGTCCGCGCGCGGCCTGCTTCTCTCGTCGCTGACGCTCGCGATATTCGGTGATTTCGCGCGCCCGCGCTTCCGACTCGACCACGGCGACGCGGTCGCCCGCGTCCGGCGCGCCGGAGAATCCGAGCACCTCGACCGGCGCCGACGGCCCAGCCTGCTCGAGGGTCGCGCCCTTGTCGTCGATCAGCGCCCTGACCCGGCCCCAGTGCGAGCCGGCGACGACCAGCGCACCGACCTTGAGCGTGCCGCGTTGCACGAGCACCGTCGCAACTGGTCCGCGCCCGCGGTCGAGCCTCGCCTCGATGACCGTGCCTTCGGCGCTGCGATCGGGGTCGGCGACCAGATCGAGCAATTCGGCCTGAAGCGCGATCGCTTCGAGCAGCTTGTCGAGGTTCGTGCCTTTGGTGGCCGACACTTCGACCGCGAGCGTATCGCCGCCGAACGCCTCGACCTGCACGTCATGCTGCAAGAGCTCCTGCATCACCCGCTGCGGGTTGGCCTCCGGCTTGTCGATCTTGTTGATGGCGACGATGATCGGCGCCTTCGCCGCCTTGGCGTGTCGGATCGCCTCGATCGTCTGCGGCATGACGCCGTCGTCAGCCGCGACGACAAGGACGACGATGTCGGTGACCTTCGCGCCCCGCGCGCGCATGGCCGTGAAGGCGGCGTGGCCTGGCGTATCGATGAACGTGATCGTCTCGCCGCCGGGCGCGACGACCTGATAGGCGCCGATGTGCTGGGTGATGCCGCCCGCTTCGCCCGCCACGACATTGGCGTGACGGATCGCGTCGAGAAGCGAGGTCTTGCCGTGATCGACATGGCCCATGATGGTGACGATCGGGGGACGCGGCGCAGTCGCGCCTTCTTCGTCCGGCCGATCGAACAAGCCTTCCTCGACGTCGGATTCCGCGACCCGCTTGACCGAATGCCCCATTTCCTCGGCGATGAGCTGGGCGGTGTCGGCGTCGAGCGTGTCGGTCAGGGTCACCATGCGGCCCTGGCGCATCAGGAGCTTGATCACGTCGACGGCGCGCTCGGACATGCGGCCGGCGAGCTCCTGGATGGTGATTGCCTCAGGCAGCACGATCTCGCGCGCGATTTTCTCTTTCTGATCCTGCGCGCCATGGCCCTTGAGCCGCTGGGTGCGGCGGCGGAACGCGGCGACTGAGCGGGTCCGCTCCTCCTCGCCCGCGGTCGCGCTGGTGACGGTCAGACGGCCACGGTTGCGCTGCTCGCCGCCGCGCGGCGGGCGGGGCGTCGGGACGATGACCTTTTGCCCCGGCAGGACAAGCGAGGGCCGGCGGATGAGGCGCTTGGCTTCGTCCTCTTCGCCGCCCGCGCGCGCGACCGCTCCGGGCGCCGCAGCGCCGGGGGCCGCAGCGCCGGCCGCGGTCGGGATTACGCGTGGGATCGATGGGGACGGCGCGGGCTCGCCGCCGGACAGGCGCCGTCGCGCCTCGTCCTCCGACTGGCGCTTGAAATTGGCTTCCTGGGCGCGGCGAAGCTCCTCGTCGCGCTTGCGCGCCTCGGCGGCCTCGCGTTCAAGGCGGTCGCGCGCCTCGCGCTCGCGCCGAGCCCCGGCGTCTGCCTCCTGGCGGCGACGGTCTTCCTCCTCCTGCGCACGCGCGTCGATGAGCGCCCGGGCGCGCGCCTCGCGTTGCTCGGCGGTCAGGGTGGGCAGCACCACGCCGGTCTTGGGCGGAGGCGGAGCGGTAGGCTTGGCCGGCGCGACGGGCGCAGGTCTGGCCGCCTGAGGCGCGGCCTGGGCCGGGGCAGGGGCCGGCGCCGGACGCGCCGCGACGCCGACCGGCGGCGCCTCGCCCGGCGTCAAAATGCGACGCTTCACCTTCTCGACGACAACCGTCTTGGTGCGCCCGTGCGAAAAGCTCTGCCGCACCGAGCCCTGCTCAACCGGGCGCTTCAGATGCAGCGTTGTCTTCAGCGGCGGGGCGCCGACGGATTTGTCGCTATTGTTCGTTTCACTCATGCCTATTCCTAACCGCTTGGCCTTTCAGCCAATTCTATGGGCCTGCCAAGCGTTCCGGCCTGTTCGGCCGGCGCGCCGCCGCGCTCTGTCCTGGTTGTCGCGTCCGCTTCGCTTTCGCGATAGCGGCGCAAACGGTCCGCCCTCGCGAGAAAGGCCGAACTCGCTGCGCCCTGTTTGAGCGCAGCATGTATCACATTTGCCCTCCCCAATGCCAAATCCAATTGCCGCGACGTGAACACTTCGACGCGGGCGACGGCTTTGGCCGCTGGGCCCAGGGCGGCGGTGAGGACCTGGGCTCGCTTGCTCGCTCCGTCCGGCGCGCCGTCGCTTGCCTGAATGAGCGCCGCGATCGGGCCAGACTCGATCGCCGAATTGACCTTGAACGCCCCCGCGACGACCAGGCCTGCCTTGTTGGCGAGCGAGAGCGACTGCAGCGCGTCGCGTTCGAGGAGGGCGTCGACCGCCTCGGCGAGCGCGGCGGGCGCCTCGGCCTTGGCCCGAAACGCGCGCGAGAACGCCTGCTTGGCGGCCGCCCGCTTCACCGCCTCTGAGCTCAACCGCGTCCAGACCCCGCGGCCCGGCAGCTTGCGGCGAATATCGGGAACAACCGATCCATCGGGGCCGAGGACAAAGCGCAGCATCGCCTCGGGGGCGTCTTTGGTCCCCGTGACAATGCAGGTCCGCTCCGACCCCGCTTCATCGATCAAACCGCCGGTTCGCAAATCGAGCCATCTCCCGCTGTTATCAGGCGCCTTCGCCTTCCGCGGCTTCCGCGACGGGCTCCGGCGCGGGCGCCTCGATCCAGCCCTCACGGACGCGCGCATCCAGGATCATCGCGTCGGCCTGCGCCCGCGACACGTCGAAGCCGCTGAGGAAGCCGGGTTTCGCAGTGTCGCCATCGGTCCACCCGACGAGGTCGTCGCTGGCGCAATCGGCGAGATCCTCGAGCGACTTGACGCCGTTCTCGCCGAGCTTGACCAGCATCGGCGTGGTGAGGCCCTCGATCTCCTTGAGATCGTCGGACACCCCGAGCGCCTTGCGCTGGTCGTCGAACTCGGCTTCGATCCGGGCCAGGTGCCCTTGCGCACGCGCCTGGATCTCGGCTGCGGTGTCGGCGTCGAAGCCTTCGATCGACGCGAGCTCGCGCGGCTCGACATAGGCGATTTCATCGACCGTGCGGAAGCCTTCGGAGGCCAGGAGCTGGGCGACCGTCTCGTCGACGTCGAGCGCCTCCATGAAGGTCTGCGTGCGTTCGGCGAATTCCTTCTGCCGGCGCTCGGATTCCTCGGCTTCGGTCAGGATATCGATGTCCCAGCCGGTGAGCTGCGAGGCGAGGCGGACATTCTGTCCGCGCCGGCCGATCGCCAGCGACAGCTGATCGTCGGGCACGACAACCTCGATACGGGTCGAATCCTCATCGAGCACGACTTTCATCACCTCGGCCGGCTGAAGCGCGTTGACGATGAAGGTCGCAGCGTCAGGAGACCAGGGAATGATGTCGATCTTCTCGCCCTGCTGCTCGTTGACCACCGCCTGCACCCTTGATCCGCGCATGCCGACGCACGCGCCGACCGGGTCGATCGAAGAATCGTTCGACATGACCGCGATCTTGGCGCGCGAGCCGGGATCGCGGGCCACCGACTTCACCTCGACGATGCCGTCGTAGATTTCGGGCACTTCCTGGGTGAACAGCTTGGCGGTGAACTGGGGATGGGTGCGGGACAGGAAGATCTGGGGCCCGCGGGCCTCGCGGCGGACGTCGTAGACATAGGCGCGGATGCGGTCGCCGGGGCGGAACATCTCGCGCGGGATCAATTCGTCGCGCCGCACGACCGCTTCGCCCGCTCCGGAGCCGCCGAGATCGACCACGACGTTGCCGTATTCGACGCGCTTGACCGCGCCGTTGATGATTTCGCCGATGCGGTCCTTGTAGACATCGTATTGCTTGTCGCGTTCGGCCTCGCGGATCTTCTGGACCAGGACCTGCTTCGACGCCTGGGCAGGGATGCGCCCGTAGTCGAACGGGGGCAGGGATTCGGCGATCCAGTCGCCGATCTGGGCCGAGGGGTTCTTCTTCTGCGCCTCCACGAGCGTCATCTGTGTCGCTTCGTTCTCGACCTCGTCGACGACGAGTAGCAGCCGAGAGAACCGAATTTCGCCGGTTTTCGGATTGATCTCGGCGCGAACCTCGGTTTCCTGGCCGTAGCGCGAACGCGCAGCCTTCTGCATCGCGTCTTCCATCGACGCGAGCACGATTCCGCGGTCGATCGATTTTTCCCGCGCGACGGCGTCGACGATTTGCAACAGTTCGAGTTGGTTGGCGCTAACGGCCATTGTGGTCTCCTTCATCAGGCCCGAGCGGCTTCGCCGCCGCGCCGCGGGCCGCGGCTTTGAATGCGTTCGATTTCGTTCCGGGCGCGAGCGCCCGATTTCGATTCGGGCTGGCTTCGGCCCCGTTTCCGGCCGGCCGCTTCGCGTCCTTGAGGGCCGCTTTCTCGCGCCTGAGCGAGGCGCGGATGAGGTCCTCGGTCAACACGAGCCTCGCCTCGGCCATGGCGCGGATCGGCAGCTCGACCTTGGTCTCGCTCTTGTCGTCTGCAATCAGCGTCATCGTCGCCGCGGGTCCCTCCGGACCGGGCGCGACGCCCATGAGGCGTCCGCGAAAACGCTTGCGTCCGTTGATCGCGACCGCCATCTCGACCCGAGCCTCATGGCCGACCGCGCGGGCGAAATCCGATTCGCGCACCAGCGGACGATCGATGCCGGGCGAGGAAACCTCCAGCCGGTAGGCCTGTGTCATCGGCTCCTCGACGTCGAAGGCCGGCGACAGCGCCTGGCTCAGGCGCTCGCAGTCCTCAATCGACATCGTCCCGTCCGGCCGCTCCGCCATGATCTGAACCGTGGCGCCGGCGGCGGCGGAAATCTTGACCCGGACCAGTCGGTAGCCGAGATCCCGCGCGACCTGCGCCGCGATCCGGCCGACGCGCTGGCTTGCGCCCGCATCCTCGATTAGGCGCGCCTCGTCGAGCCCTTCGGCGGGTTCTGCAGTGGCTCGATGCGGCGCTTCGACCATGCGACCTTGCGGCAATAAAAAAGAGCGGGTCCCGGCCGGGGGCCCACTCTCAACTTGTCTCTCCGAGGAGAGCTATGAGATGTCGTTGAGCGCCATATAGGCGAACAGGGCCCGCAGCGCAAGGGCAAAGAGAGCGTGGGCCGCAGCCTCGCTCAGGTCGTCGGCAGCTTATAGCCCTTGAATGTCTCCCGCAGCTTGAGCTTGTTGATCTTGCCGGTGGCGGTATGGGGGATTTCCTTCACCACCTGCATGTCGTCGGGCATCCACCATTTGGCGATCCGGGGCTTGAGGTAGTCGAGGACCTCATCGGCCTTTGGCGAATGGCCCTCCTTCGGCACGACGACGAGCAGCGGCCGTTCGTCCCATTTCGGGTGGGCGACGCCGATCACCGCCGCCTCGGCCACGTCTGGGTGGCCGACGGCGAGGTTCTCGATATCGATGGTCGAGATCCATTCGCCGCCCGACTTGATCACGTCCTTCGCGCGATCAGTGATCTGCATAACGCCGTCGGGATCGATCGTCGCCACGTCGCCGGTGTCGAAGAAGCCGTTCTCGTCGAGGATCTTGCCGCCTTCGTCCTTGAAGTAGCTTTCGACTACCGCGAAGCCCTTGACCTTGAGCCGGCCGAAGCGCTTGCCATCCCACGGCAGGTCGTTGTTCTGATCGTCGACGATCTTCATCTCGACCCCGAACGGCGACCAGCCCTGCTTTGATTTCAGCGCCAGCTTGTCCTTATGCGGGAGCGCCATCTGCTTCGGCTTGAACGAGCCGACCGTGCCAAGCGGGCTCATTTCGGTCATGCCCCAGGCGTGGCGCACTTCGACCCCATAGTCTTCCTCGAAGGCGCGGATGACTTCCGGCGGACAGGCCGAGCCGCCGATGACCACGAGCTTGAGCGTCGAGAGCGACTTTTGCTCCTTGCGCAGATATTGCAGCAGCCCGAGCCAGACCGTCGGGACGGCCGCCGACATCGTCACCTTCTCGGTTTCGAGCAGTTCGTGGACCGAGACGCCGTCGAGCCTTGCTCCCGGCATCACCAGTCGCGCGCCGCGGATGAGGCAGGCGAGCGCGAGACCCCAGGAGTTGGCGTGAAACATCGGCACGATCGGCAGGACCGAATCGTAGGCGCTGAGGGTCAGGGTCTCGGGGCCGGTCGCCATCATCGAATGCAGGACGTTCGAGCGATGCGAATAAAGGACGCCCTTGGGATGTCCGGTGGTGCCGGAGGTGTAGCAGAGCCCGGCGGCGGTGCGTTCGTCGAACTCTTTCCAGGCGTAGTCGCTGTCGACCTCGGCGATCCAGTCCTCGTAGGCGACCGCGTTCTTGAGCTTGGTCGCCGGCATGTGCGCGGCGTCGGTGAGAACGACATAGCGTTCGACCGTCGGCAGTTTGTCGGCGATCGCCTCGAGAAGCGGCACAAAAGTGAGGTCGATCAGCGCCATCCGGTCTTCCGCGTCGTTCATGATCCAGGCGATCTGCTCGGGGAAGAGGCGCGGATTGACCGTGTGATAGACCGCGCCGGCTCCGGCGATGCCGTACCAGCTTTCGAGATGCCGGTAGCCATTCCAGGCCAGCGTCGCGATCCGGTCGCCGATCTTGATTCCGTCGCGCTCGAGCCTCTTGGCGACTTTCAGCGCGCGCTCATGGATGGCGCGATAGTCGGTCGAGTGCATCGGCCCTTCGACGGTCCGCGAGACGACCTCCTGGTCCGGGAACTGGATCGCGGCGAAATCGATCACCTTGTGCATGAGCAGGGGCCATTCCTGCATCCGTCCCAACATGCGATTCCCTCCCGCTTCGCTTATCGGCGCTTGATTGCGGCGCGCGGATTGTTCATGGGGGAGCACCTTGGCGCAGCATGGCCCGCTTTGCAATCGGCGGAAGTGGAACTCGGCCCGTCCCGTCAAGGTCTTGCGCAGGCGCAACCCCCGTCTGCAGAGAAAGGAGCCCGATGCCCGACCGGCAGAACCCCGCCCGCTCCGTCCGGGTCTGGTTCCGGCTGATCCGGCTCGAGGCGCGGATGCAGGCGGCGGTCGGCGAACGCCTGCGCGAGATCGGCGTCTCGATCCCGCAATGCGACGTCCTGACCACGCTGACCGAGCAGGAAGGCGTCAGCCAGCAGGAACTGGCCAAGCGGCTCTATGTCACCAAGGGCAACATCTCCGGCCTGATCGACCGGCTCGCGGAAGCCGGGCTGGTCGAGCGGCGCTCGATTGCCGGCGACCGCCGTCAGCACGCGATCCATCTGACCGAGGCCGGACGCCGGATGGCGGAGAAGGCGCTCGCCGTCCAGCACCGCTGGATCGCCTCGACCCTCGGCAGGATGGGCGACGCCGACCTCGCGGCGCTGGAGACGCAGCTCATCGCGCTGCGCGACCTGATGCGCGAGCCCGAGGCGACGCCTCTGGGGAGGACGGCGGAGGGCTGACGGAGCACGCCCGCCTGTTCTTACCGGTCCAGCCCGCCCATCAGCATGTACTTGATCTCGACGAACTCCTCGGCTCCGTGGCGGGAGCCCTCGCGGCCGATGCCGGACTCCTTGACGCCGCCGAACGGCGCGAGTTCGCTCGAGATCACCCCGGAATTGATCCCGACCATGCCGTATTCAAGCGCCTCGGCGACGCGCCACACCCGGCCGAGGTCGCGGGCGTAGAAATAGGAGGCGAGGCCGAACTGGGTGTCGTTGGCGAGGCGGATGGCCTCGGCCTCGTCCTTGAACCGGAAGACCGGCGCGACCGGGCCGAAGGTCTCTTCCTTCGCGATCCGCATCGACGGGTCGAGGCCGGAAAGCACCGTGGGCTCGAAGAAGGTGCGGCCGAGCTTGTGGCGCTTGCCCCCGATCGTGACCTTGGCCCCTTTCTTCAGCGCGTCGGCGACATGCGCCTCGACCTTCTCGACCGCCTCCTCGTTGATGAGCGGCCCCTGGGTCACGCCCGCCTCCGTCCCGTCGCCGACCTTGAGCTTGCCGACAGCGGCGGTGAGCTTGGCGACGAAGGCGTCGTAAATCCCGTCCTGCGCGTAGATGCGGTTGGCGCAGACGCAGGTCTGGCCCATGTTGCGGAACTTGGACATGATCGCGCCCTCGACGGCGGCGTCCACCTGCGCGTCGTCGAAGACGATGAACGGCGCGTTGCCGCCGAGCTCGAGCCCGACCTTCTTCACCGTTCCCGCCGCCTGGCGCATCAGGAGCTTGCCGATCTCGGTCGAGCCGGTGAAGCCGATGAAGCGCACGGCGTCATGCTCGCACATCGCCTTGCCGATCGCCGGCGCGTCTCCGGTCACGAGGTTGAGGACGCCGGGCGGCATCCCGGCGCGCAGCGCAAGTTCGCCGAGCGCGAGCGCGGTCAGGGGCGTCTCAGGCGCGGGCTTGGCGACCACCGTACAGCCGACCGCGAGCGCCGGCGCGACCTTGCGGGTGATCATAGCGGCGGGAAAATTCCACGGCGTGATCGCGGCCACAACGCCGATCGGCTGCCTGATCACGACGATGCGCGAATCGGCGCGGAAGGTCGGATTGACCTCGCCATAGATCCGCTTGGCTTCCTCACCGAAGAACTCGACGAACCCAGCGGCGTAGTCGACCTCGCCAAGCGCCTCGGCAAGGGGCTTGCCCTGCTCGCTGGTCATGATGAGGGCGATGTCGTCGCGGTTCTCAATGATGAGGTCGAACCAGCGGCGCAGAATTCTCGCTCGCTCTTTCGGCAGCGCTTTCGCCCAGGGACCGAAGGCGCGCTCCGCCGCTTCGATCGCCCCGATCGCCTCGGCATGGCCGAAGCGCGGGACCCGCGCGATGGGTTTGCCGGTCGCGGGATTATCGACCGGATCGACTCCCTCGCCGACCCATTTGCCGTCGATGAGGCACTGGCTCTTGAGCAGGGTGGGATCGGCGAGTTTCATGGGGGAAAACCTCGGGGTTTGGAGAAACCATAACAGAGGGCGCCGGAGATGATTACGGTGGGCAAAGCGCGCCCACTGCGACGGCTCTTCCACGACAGGATAGCTCGTCGTCGCCGGGTGGCGGCGCGGGCTTATTTGGAGCAGCTTTGGCCGATGTCGCGGGTGCCGGCAATGCGCATGCTCTTCTGTCCCACGGCGGCGGTGGGACAGGAAGCGGGCCCTGCCGTCGTCGGTTCGAGACCGACCTCGGACATATAGAAGTAGCAGTCCCGATTGTTAACCCCGCCGGTGACCTGGATCATGCCCATAGGCGTCATTTCGGCCGCCACCGCCGGTTGCGGCGCCGCGCGCGGCGTCTGCACCGCGCCGCTCTTGTCGCGGCAGGACGCTCCGTCGTTGAGCGAATAGATGGTGTCGCTTCTGACCGGGCTGACGAGGGCGACGACGCCGACAAGGAACGCCGCGGCCTCACCGGCGTGCTTTGCGATTGATCCTGTCATCGCTTCTTACCCATAGGCGCGGAAGGCTAGAATGCGGTCTTTGGCGATAGAAATTTGGCTGCGGCGACGATCAAGACGCCGGTGATGTAGTAGCCGAAAACCGCGAACAGCAACGAGAACGGCCAGTTCCATCGATAAATCCAGATGACCCAAAACAATGGCGTCAAAACGGCGACAGTGACGACCGCCGCGTCGAGCTTCGGCCCCGACCTCCATAACCTCCATCCCCAGCGCCCGCCGAAGAATTCCCTGACCCCCTCGATCACAAGATAGGTGATCACGACCATCGCACCCAGCAGCCACGGCCGCGGCACTGTCGGGTACTCTCCCGTGTGCTTCGCGTAAGAGAGGAGGTTGTCGGTTGCGACGGCGTGCTTAAAGACTCCCGGCAGATAGCCATGGACGGGCGAGAAAACCTCGTCGTTCAGTCCCGCAAGCTCAGTCCCGACAAAGACAAATCTGTCCCGAAGCAAATCCGCGGGATTGCCGTGCTCCGCGATATATTTTCGATCGCGAAAGAGATCCTGCGCCTTGAGGGTGAGGAGGGGAGGACAGGTCTCGAACCTGCCCTCCGCGGTGATCCCGAGACTGCCGGCGACGACGTCGAGCCAACCCGGGAAACCCCGGCAACTCGTGTCCGAGACGGCGCCCTGATCGGGATCGACCTTCGCGCTCCACTGAATCGCGAGCGGCTTGATCCAGCATTTCGGTCGCGGGTCAGGAACGCTGCACGCGGCCCCCTTCGCATCCTCCCCGTTTTGAGACCAAAGCTGCGGGACGCTACGGATGACGCCGAAAGCGGGTGTCGCCTGCGCGATCGGCACGGGCGAATCCGGAAATTCGACCCTTCCCGCCGGATAGATGCTGTCCTCCGCGTCGTCGTTGATCGAAAAGGCCCGGTTGTCGCGGTCCATGCTTCGCGCGAGCGGATTCCTGATGTTCTCGGCCTTGCCGAAAAACACCTTGATCGGCGCGGGAGGCTTTCCGTCCGCGCAGGCGCCGGCCGGGGGACCGAGGACCGCCGCTTCGAGGTCGCTCTTTCCTTCGGCCAGATTGAATTTTTGCGACAATGTGAAGTCGAAAAACACTCCCGCAGCCTGCGCGCAGGCCAGCGCATGGATCAATCCTGCCGTGCGCTCGTAGGTGATGGGCCAGTCGACCCGCCAGCTGTCGAGCGCCTCCTGGTCGATCAGGACGACGGCGAGCTGCTTTTCAGGTTCGGATTTGTGCCAGAACTGGGTCAGGACGGCGATCGAGTTGTCGATCACCCGCGCCTGGTAGGCGACCACGCCGAGCGGATCGACGAAGAAGAGAATGAGCGCCGGGGCCGTTTCCAGGATGATCCGCCCCGCTCTGGCGTCGCGGAGGAATTCGATGAGCGCCTCGAACATGGCGGTAAGCCCGAGCCGGACCCGTTTCGCGGGCTGATCGAGACTTTTGTACAGCGCAGCGAAGTGGCCGGCAATTGCGATTTCCCTGCGGCGCCGAGATCGCTTCGGCGGCCAATCGCGGGCCCGGCGAAAAATAGCGACGCTCCAGACCGTTTGCTGTCGAAATTGGCTTTCCTTGTTCGTCTCCGTTTATTGGGGCTCGCCTGGCCGTGGCTCCCGGCCAGCGCTTGGCTCAACCGACGCGATCCGCGGCTCAAGCGAATTGGAGGGAGTAGAACGCCATGACGACCGATCTTTTCTATCTCGCATTGACCGCCATGCTGACGGCTGCGCTGTGGATTCCCTATATCGCCTGCCAGGTGATGACGAACGGCCCGCTGTCGGGCGAGAACTACGTCGATCCTGCGCCTCGCCCGGTTCCGCTGTGGGGCCAGCGGGCCCACCGCGCCTATCTCAACGCCATCGAATGCTTCGCCCCTTTCGCCGCGCTGGTCATCGTCGCCCAGGTCGCCGGCAAAGCGAACGGGACGACAGCCTTCTGGGCGATGAGCTACTTTTGGCTCAGGCTCGCGCACGCCATCGTCTATTGGGCGGGCATTCCTTACCTCAGGACCCTGCTTTTCACGCTGGGCTTCGTTTGCGTCGTAGGATTGTTCTGGGAGGTGATCCGGTAGGGCTGCGCCTTCATCGCTCCCGCATCGCCTTCGAGGCGACTTCGACCAGCGGGGAGAATAGATATTCGAGCATCCGCCGGGCGCCGGTCTTGAGCTCGACCGTGACCGCCATGCCGGAGGTCAGCGGCTCCGCGACGCCGTCGACCGTGATCGAGGCGTCGTCCGGCTTGAGCACGACCGGAAAGACCAGGTTCTGGGTCCGCTCGCCCCCGGCGAAACCCTGAGCGGCGGAGACGCGGGCGGGATCGCCCTCGATCGCCCCGGCGTCGGGCTCGGGAATCGCGTCGCGCGCGATGCGGACGACATGCGCCTTGATCACGCCGTAGCGGGTGAACGGAAAGGCTTCGACCTTGACGGCGGCCTCCTGGCCGACACTGACGAAGCCGATGTCGCGATTGCGCACGTAAGCCTCGATCTCGAGCCCGGAAGCCTCCGGCACGATGCGCATGATCTCCTGGCCGCTCGTGACCACCTGACCTGGGTTGGTGATAATCGACGACTGCACCCGGCCTGCGATCGGCGCTCTCAGCGTCAGGCGATCGAGTTCGGCTTCAGCCTTGGCGAGGCGCTGCTCGACGTCCTCGACCCGCCGCTCGGCATCCTCGAGCTTCTCGGCGTCGTCGGAAACGAAGGCCTGGACGGCCTTGGCCGCCTCGCGGGCGACGACGTCGATTCCGGCGGAGAGCGAGGCGAGTTCCTGCTCCTGCTTCGCCTCCTGGGTGATCTGATATTGTAGCGTTTCGGTGGCGTCGATCACGGCGGCTTTTGCCCCGGCCTTCTCTTCGACCAGCTTCGCGCGCATGTCGACGCGCTCCTTCAAGGTCGCGACGAGGTTCTTCTGGGTCGCGATCGTCTCGGCGAGCTTGTCCCGCTCGGCGGCCTTTTGCGCCGCCTCGGCGTCGAACGAGGCCTGATTGGCGGCCAATTGCGAAAAATCGGCGGCGAGGACTCGCAACTCGCGCTCGCGCAGGGCCGGCGCGACATCGTCGGGCCAATCGATTTTCGGCGGCGAATTGACCCTGTAGGCTTCCGTCGCGACGAGCGCGGCCTCGCGACGAAGGATTTCCGCCTGGGTCGAAGCAAGTTCGGCGCGCGCGCCCTCGACCTCGGCCTCGGCCGTCGAACGGTCGAGCTCGACCAGAATGTCGCCCGCCTTGACCAGGGCGCCATTGGCGACGCGGATGTTTTCGACCCTGCCGGTTTCCATCGGTTCGACGACCTTGACCCGCCCGGTCGGCTGAAGCTTGCCCTGCGCGGCGGCGACGATGTCGATCCGGCCGAAATAGGCCCATACCAGCGCGCCGAGAACAAAGGCGCAGATGATCCACAGGAACGCGACATGGACCGGCGAGGGCGGTGTTTCGAGGATCTCGAGCGCCGGCGCCAGGAATTCCCGGTCGCCGAGATTGGCCCCCGGCCTCCCGAGCCGCGCCAGCGCCGCGAAAGGCGCGGGCCTCGCGGCGCGCCGCGCCGGTTCCGTCGGCGCGACGGCCCGGGTCGCAGTCACGCGGCGATCTCCGCCGGCTGGCTTTGCAGGCCCCACAGATAGCCGTAGAGGCCGCCGGGATGGCGTATGAGCTCGCTGTGGGTCCCGATTTCGACGATCCGCCCGTCCGCCATGCAGACGATACGGTCGCAACCGCGCACGGCGGCGAGGCGATGGGCGATGATGATGACGGTGCGGCCTTTGGCGATGCGGCGCATGTTGCGCTGGACCAGCCGCTCGCTGTCGTAGTCGAGCGACGACGTCGCCTCGTCGAGGATGAGGATGCGCGGATTGGTCGCGAGCGCCCGGGCGATCGCGATGCGCTGGCGCTGGCCGCCGGAGAGATTGGCGCCGCGCTCCTCGATCATGGTGTCATAGCCTTGCGCAAGCTTGTCTATGAATTCCTCGGCGCCGGCGAGGCGGGCGATCTCGATCACGCGTGCGCGCGGCATCGCCGGATTGGCGAAAGCGATGTTCTCGTGGATGGTGCGGTTGAACAGGAGGTTCTCCTGCAGCACGACGCCGATATGGCTTCGAAGCCAGGCCGGATCGACGTGGCTGAGGTCCGCGCCGTCGAGCATGACCTGCCCCTCGCTCGGCAGGTAGAGACGCTGGATAAGCTTCGTCAGGGTCGATTTGCCGGAGCCGGACGGCCCCACGACGCCGATCGTCTCGCCCGCCCGGATAGTGAGCGAAATGTCCTTGAGCGCCTCGCGGGCGCCGGGGCGGTAGCGGAAGCTGACATGGGCGAATTCGATCGCGCCGCGCGGGGTCGGCGGCAGGAGGCGCGTCGCGGGCGAGGACTCGGGCGCCGTATTGAGGATATCGCCCAGCCGCTCGATCGAGATCTGCACCTGCTGGAAATCCTGCCAGATCTGGGACAGGCGCAGGATCGGCTGGATCGCCTGTGAGGCGATCATGTTGAAGGCGACGAGCGCGCCGACCGTGAGCTCGCCGTCGATGACCGCCTTGGCGCCGAACAGAAGCAGGGCGGCGGTCGTCAGCTTGCTCACATATTGGATCGCGAGCTGGCCGCCCGAGCCGAGCATCGCCGCGGAGAAACTGGTTTTCACGTAAGCCGCGAGCTTCTCCTCCCACTGCGCGCGCATGATCGGCTCGACCGCCGCGCTCTTCACCGTGCTGACGCCGACGATCGTCTCGACCAGGAACTGCTGGCTCGCCGCGCCGCGATTGAATTTCTCGCTCACGAGGTCGCGCAATGGCGGCCTGACCGAGAATCCGATCAGGAGATAGAACGGAATGCCGGCGAGCACGATCAGGGTGAGCGGCCACGAATAGGCGAACAGCACAGCGATGAACACGAAGGCGAACACGAGGTCGATCGCCGAGAACAGGGCCTGCCCGGTGAGGAAGCTGCGGATCGTCTCGAGCTCCCGCACCCGCGCGACCGTCTGTCCGGTCGACCGGGTCTCGAAATAGGCGATCGGGAGGCGCAGGAGATGGGCGAACAGCCGCTGCCCGAGCTCGACGTCGATGCGGTTGGTGGTGTGCGAGAGCGCGTAGGTGCGCAGATATTGCAGCGCCACATCGAACAGGCCGATGAACACGAGGCCGCCGACGAGCACGAACAGCGTCTCGTAGCCGCGATGGGTCAGGACCTTGTCCACCACCACCTGGAAGAAGAGCGGCGTGGTCAGGGCGAAAATCTGCACGAACAGCGACGCCGCCAGCACATGGCCGAGCGGACGGCGATAGCGCCAGAGGGTCGGCAGGAACCAGCGGATGCCGAACTGCCGCGGATCGACGCCGGCGCCGCCGATCCGTCGGGCGAGGAGCAGCGCTTGCTCGATCTCGCGCGCAACGTCCGCGAGCGGCGCCTCACGGGCTGCATGGCTGATCGGATCGACGAGCCGGCACGTCCCCGACGGGTTTCGCCCGGCCAAAACGACAAGCGCGCCATTGGTCATCCGCAGGATTGCCGGAATGGGCAGCGTGGCGAGCCGTTCGGCGGTCACGCCCCTCACCAGCCGGGCTTTGAGCCCGATCATCCCGGCGGCGCGAATGAGGTCGGCTTCGTCGGACGGGCGCTCGCCAAGCGCGAGTTCGCGCGCGAGCTGCACCGGGTCGGCGCCGATGCGGTAATAGGCGGCGATGCCGCACAGAGCGCGGAGCCCCGGGTCGAGCGGCGTCGCCTCCCTCACCGGTGGCGCAGTCTCCATCATCGACGCACAAATCCCTTGAGCGCGGGAATTGGCGCTCGGCGCCACCCGCGGTTGGCCGAAATCGTACCGAATGACGGTTGGTCAGGAGCAAGCCGGACCGCGGGACAGGCTTAGCAAAGGGTTTCCGCGGCCATCCCGGCGCAATGAGCCGCGTCTCAAGAATGCTTCCCTGCGCCCCCCTCAGGTCACGCCGCCGCCTTTCCGACAGCCGACCCAGCCAAGCCCCGCAAATCCGAGCAGCAGCATCACCCAGGTTGAGGGCTCTGGGACGGCCGGACCAGTCAACCCGTCCGTCACGGCGTAATTCACTCCGGAGCCGGACACGACTTCCACGCTCGGCACAATATTCCCCAAATCATCTTCGACCGTGATGTCCGGGATCGAGACCGGATCGAGAAAATCTATCTTCCCAACGGTATTGCCGTCAGATCCTGCCGTGACATTGATGCTGAGACTGAAGTCCGCCGGATCGGAGGGCGTCGGCGGATCGACGTAGTCGAAGGTAAAGGAAAAAAGTCCCGTCGTTCCGCTCGGAACGACGATGTTCCCGTCGACGGCAGTCCATTTGCCGTTGGAAAACGACGCGAAGTCGAAGACGCCGTCAAATGTCAGGTCCAGCGTCGCGCCCGTCGACCCGAGCGCGTAGCCGTCCACTTCGACGAACACGGTGACGCTGTAGGTTCTCGTGGATAGAAGGTTGGCCAAAGGCGTAATAGAGCCGATCGGCGCGAAATTCAGTTGGATGCCTTCCTGATTCTCGACCGCCTCGCCGTAATCCTCCAAGGCGGCGGTTTGCCCGACGTCGAGAGCGATCGTGTCGCTAAAACTGGCGCCTGCGGAGGCGCTCAGCGCGATGCCGCTCGAGAACGCATACGCCCCGAGCGAAAGGGAAATCCCGGGGTCTCCCGATGCCTGGGCTCTGCTTGTCGCTTGTCCGCCGTTTCCAGGATCGCTGACTGAGCTAGTGTTGGGAATCGCCGAGAAGGTTCCACAGGCGCTCTGTGTCTGAATCGTGCCGTCAAAATCGGTGCTCGTGTCCGCGGACGCCCCGATCGCCGGGCAGTCGGCGTGTGCGAGCGAGATTGCGCTGAATTCCCCGATCGCGGCCAGCGCGAAAAAGGCCAACGCCGCGCGCCGCGCGCGGGCGACCGGTTCACATCCTCCGGACGATGGTGAATGAACTTCGCGTTCAATACGGCTCCGGCAAAGTCCGTCCAAAACGATTTTCGAGATCATGGTCGGCGCTCGCGCTCGGCGCCGCACGACGCCGAGCCCGTGGAAAATCTGAGCTTTTTACGACTTTGACAAGCCCATAATTTGGGCGCCGTCATCGGCGAGGCGTTAGGAACGGCGGCGCCCCTCCTCCAGGTACTCTCGCACCAATGATCTCGCTCGATGAAGCCGCGCCTTGATCGCCTCGCGAGAAACATTCTCTATTGTCGCGATCTCTCCGATGCGAAGCTCTTCAATGTCGCGCAAGATGATCACGCGCCGGTAATGCGCCGGTAAAGATCCGATCGCTCTGCCCAGATCGAGCCTCAGGTTTGTGTCCTCTCGCAGACTTAAACTCAGATCGTTTTCTAAACCATCGAGCGACGCATCGTGGAAGGGAAGCCGCCGCGCGATCCTCAGGCACTCCCGCCGAATCACGGCGAAGATCCAGGCGGAGAAAGAAGCGGCCAATCGCAGCGTGCTCACGCGGCGCGCAACCAGCCACATAGTTTCTTGCACCGCATCGTCCGCGTCGCTGGACTGCCTGCAGGTTAGCCGCGCGTATCTTCGAATATCGGGTTGCACGGCCGCCAACAAACGCCCGATCGCGACCGTATCGCCGTGCCGCGCGGCTTCGACGAGAGGAACGAGGTCGAGACGGTTAGACATGCGGCTCCTCTCGCGACTTGAGCCGTCGCCCGACGGTGGCGCAAGCCGGACACCAACCGACAACGCCTGTCGCTGCGAGGAAAACGCCTGTGGCGATCGTCACATAGGCGCCCAGTCCAAGCCCGCCGGGAAAAGCGACAGCAGCGTAAAGCGCGACGCCAAGTCCGACGACCGCGCGGGCGCCCTGTTCCCATGAGTAAAGATTCTTCCGATAAAGCATAGTGAGAAAACCTCCGAGCATGATGCTCGTCGGTTAAGAGGCGCGCGGAGGGAAAAAGGATTCGGCTGGGTCAGAGTATTTTGGATATCGGTGACACTTTACTCTATCCCCAATAGCGATGGAGGCGGCTCAGGGAATGCGGGAGGCGCTGCGAGTAAGGGCCGGGAAGATGAACCGGGCCAACTCGGATCTATTCGATGAGTAAAGTGTCACCGATATCCGATATCCCCAATATCTCCATTCCAGGCCAATGAAAATCATCTTCGAGGGGCTGGCGCGATGCGTCCCGGTATGAAATGCCCATACCTCTCCTTTCGCCGCGCGCTCATGAAGTGGACCCATGGAAACGATTACCTTGCCTTCGGCGAAGTCGCTCGGGTTGCCATTCTCATCGGCGGCGCGCGCCGGCGACTTCCTCTTCGTCTCGGGCGCGATCGGCAACCGGCACGGGACAATGACGCTGGTCGACAGACTCTCGGCTCAGGCCCGTCAGGCGATGGACAACATCGGGGAAGTCTTAACCGCCTGCGGGCTCGGATTCGCCGATACGGTCAAGTTCACGATCATGCTCGCCGACATGAGCCGATGGGCCGAGTTCAACGCGGTCTATCTCAGCTATTTCGACCCCGACCGGCTTCCGGCGCGCTCGGCCTTTGGCGCGAACGGGCTCGCGCTTGGCGGAGAGGTCGAAATCGAATGCGTCGCCTACTGGCCGCAGGGACCATAGAACGCGTCCCGCTTTCCTGAGACGGCACGCCATTTGTCCGAGCCGGCGTAGATATCGGTGACAGTTTACTCTATCCCCAATAGCGCTGGCGGCTCGGGGAATGCGGGAGGCGCTGCGAGTAAGGGCCGGGAAGATGAACCGGGCCAACTCGGATCTATTCGATGATAGAGTAAGGTGTCACCGATATCGAGAGTAAACTGTCACCGATATCCGCGAGACGGAATCGACATTTTCTTGCCAAGCGGCCAAAACCGTGCTTTGGTTTTTCAGAAGGAAGCCGCAGGAGGCTTGGCTGTGGGGTGGGTCCGAGAGAGACGCCTGGACAAAAAGAGATTATCGCGCTCGCGGATGGCCGGTCGAGGCTAAGTCATTGAAAAACAACAGCGGAGCAGAGAAATGTGATTTTGATTTTGTTGCGCCGGGCTTTGATTTCGTTGCGGCGGACTTTGATTGTGTTGCCGCCGGCTTAGATCTTGTTGCGCCCGGCCTTGGGTTTCGTTGCGGCGGCGCCTGGAGATCCATCGCCGCCGCCTGGAGCCCGCCTGCCCCCGCCTTACGCCCCGTGGGCGACCAGCTCGACGCTCACATTGCCGCGCGTAGCGTGGCTATAGGGGCAGATCTTTTCGTGCGCCTCGTTGACGAACGCCTGCAGTTCGCTCTGCGGCAGGCTCGTGTCGGTCACGTCGAGCACGACCGCAAGCCCGAAGCCGCCCTTTTCGCGCGGACCGATGGCGACCGCGCATTTGACCGTCGCCTTGGACGCATCCTTCTTGTGTTGCCTGGCGACAAAGTCGAGCGCGCCGCCGAAGCAGGCGGCGTAACCGGCGGCGAACAGATGCTCGGGCGTCGCCGTGTCCGGCTTGCCCGGTCCGCCCATCTGCTTGGGCACCGAGAGGTCGACGCTGACCATGCCGTCGTCCGACCGCGTGTGGCCGTTGCGCCCGCCGGTTGCGGTCGCGTGTGCGGTGTAGAGCGGTTTGATCGAATCGGCCATGTACTTTTTCTCCTGGTCAGGTGCTTTTCTGCTTACGTAAGAACGCGCCGGTCGGATCACGCCTTCGCGCGGGCCACGAGGGTGCGCTCTCAGTCGCGGTTTGTCTCCCGCACGATCTTCGCCATCGCCCGGGGGGCCTCGTCGCCCAGCGCGTCGAGGCCGGCGACGACACCGGCGCGGTCGGCGGCGTTACGGTTCTGGCTCGTCTTCCATTTGCCCCGGAGGTCGACGATCTCAATCTCGATCCCGACAATCGCCCGGCGCTGCATGGCGATGAAATCGGCCGGGGCGTCGCCGACCGCCCAGGGCTTCTCGCGGCGCTGCTCGAGCGCCTGGGTCAACTCCTCGATCTGCCGGGTAAGCCAGACGTCGTCCATCACTTTTGCCCGGCCTCTCGCCTGCACCATGGTGTAATTCCAGGTCGGAACGACCTTGCCGGTCTCCCGCTTGGTTTCGTACCACGAAGGCGTGATGTAATGATCGCGGCCGTGGAATACGACGAGCGCGTCGGGCGACGCCTCGAGGTCGCGCCATTGGCTGTTGGCGCGCGCGAGATGGACTTTCAGCGTCCCGAGCCGCGAGGCGTTGGGGTCGAGCACGAACGGAACCGAATTGGCGACGAGCCCGCCGGGGCCGTTGCTGATAAGGAGCCCGAACACACGCTCCCTTATGAGCGCGTGCAGTTCCGGAAGGTTCTCGTTTCGGTGAAGCGGGGGTTCGTACAAAGCGGCCTCTCAGCCCTCATGTGTATCATGGCGGCTCGAATGTGAAGAGCAAGCCGCTCTTGCGTATAGGCGAGGCGTGAGTGGCCAACCAAGCGTGCGTCTAGGGGAGGACAATGCCGGCTCACATCGCGATATTCGCTCCATCGGTGGTGGGACTTCTGGCGACGATCGCCACGATCGCGATTCACGGCGTCGTGCTGCACGCCATCATTACGAACCTACGCCGCGATCTCAAGCGCGGCTGGCTTGGCGCGCGGATATGGCTGAACCTGACATTCATCATGTCCACGCTCTTGCTCGCGCTCGCCGGCCATCTCGCGGAGATCGTGCTCTGGGCGTTCACACTCTACGGCGTCGGCGCGGTCACAGACATCGGCGTGGCGATTTATTCATCCGCCGGCAGCTACACGACTTCGGGCTCAGACATTCCGCTGCCGCCGCAATGGCGCCTGCTCTCGCCGTTTGAAGCGGTGGACGGAATGTTGATGTTCGGCATTTCGACCGCCTTCATCTTCGCGGTCGTCAACCGCCTGATTCATGCGCGGTACAATGACGCCAACCAGTTCCTTTCCTGACGCCCGGCGATCGCCGCTCTATTCCGCCGCCTGCCGACCCGCCCCGTATCGTCGGACGATATAGTCGTCGACCAGCGTCTTGAACTCCTCGGCGATGCGCGGCCCGCGCAGTGTCACGGTCTTGACCCCGTCGACGAACACCGGCGCGGCCGGCGTCTCGCCGGTCCCCGGCAGCGAGATGCCGATGTCGGCATGCTTGCTCTCGCCGGGACCGTTGACGATGCAGCCCATCACCGCGACGTTGAGCTTCTCGACGCCGGGATAGAGCGCGCGCCACTGCGGCATCGACTCCGTGAGATAGCCCTGGATGTCGCGCGCCAGCTCCTGGAACACGGTCGAAGTGGTGCGCCCGCAGCCGGGGCAGGCGGCGACTTGCGGCGCGAAGCTGCGGAACCCCATCGACTGCAACAGCTCCTGCGCCACCCGCACTTCCTGCGTCCGGTCGCCGCCCGGCTCGGGGGTCAGCGAAATGCGGATCGTGTCGCCGAGGCCTTCCTGCAGGAGGACGCCGAGCGCCGCGGCGGAGGCGACGACGCCCTTCGAGCCCATGCCGGCTTCGGTCAGGCCGAGATGGAGCGCGTAATCGGAGCGCTCGCCGAGGATGCGGTAGACGGTGATGAGGTCCTGCACCGACGAGACTTTCGCCGAAAGGATGATGCGCTCGCGGGGAAGTCCGATCTCCTCCGCCCTGGCCGCGGAGAGGAGCGCCGAGCGCACCATCGCCTCGCGGGTGACCGCGCCGGCCTCGAGCGGCGCCGCGCTCGCCGCATTCTCGTCCATGAGCGAGGTCAGGAGCTCCTGGTCCAGCGAACCCCAGTTGGCCCCGATGCGAACCGCCTTCTTGTTGCGGATCGCGATCTCGATGATTTTGCCGAATTGCAGGTCGCGCTTGTTCTTGAACCCGACATTGCCGGGATTGATGCGATATTTGTCGAGCGCTTCGGCGCAGGCGGGATAATCGCTCAGGAGCTTGTGGCCGATATAGTGGAAATCGCCGATGAGCGGCACGCGCACGCCACGCTTCAAGAGCGCATCGCGGATGTGCGGCACCGCGGCCGCCGCCTCGTCGCGGTCGACCGTGATCCGCACCAGCTCGGAGCCCGCCCGCCACAGCGCCGCAACCTGGCGCGCCGTCGCCTCGACCTCGGCCGTGTCGGTGTTGGTCATCGACTGGACGACGATCGGCGCGCCGCCGCCGACCGTTACCGCCGCGTCGCCTTCGCCGACCCGGACGCCGACCGTCGGGTGGCGAGGCCGCGGCCCGCAGGGCGCATCGGAGATCGCAAGGTCCATCGCTGTCATCCCTTTCCTGCCGCGCGCCGATCGAGTTGACCCCGGCGGTTTCTAGGCGCTGACCGGGAGTTTGTCACGGGCCGCCATGGTTTGGCGGCCGCGCCGAACGCCGGCCCAAAAAGAGCCCTCGACCTCCGCCGCGTCGCAATATAGAGCTTCATCGCATTGCAATATGACGATCTTACGCCGAGCGGACCCGGCGGCCAAACCTGAGGAGATTGCCGATGTCCCTCGCCGGACGCCACGCCCTTGTCACCGGTTCGACCAGCGGCATCGGCCTCGCGATCGCCCGCGCGCTTGCCAAGGAAGGCGCGGACGTCGTCATCAACGGCTTCGGCGACAAGGCGGCGATCGAGGCCGAGCGGGGGAGAATCGAGACGGATTTCGGCGTCAAGGCGTTCTACAGCGGGGCGGACATGTCGAAAGGGCCGGAGATCGCCGCGATGATCCCCGACGCCCAGGCCAAGATGGGGTCGCTCGACATCCTGGTCAACAACGCCGGCATCCAGTTCGTCTCCCCGATCGAGGACTTTCCGCCCGAGAAGTGGGACGCAATCATCTCCATCAACCTCAGCGCCGCCTTCCACGCGATCCGGGCCGCCGTTCCGGGCATGAAAGCCCAGAAATGGGGACGCATCATCAACACCGCGTCCGCCCACTCGCTCGTCGCCTCGCCGTTCAAATCGGCCTATGTCGCGGCCAAGCACGGTCTCGCCGGACTGACCAAGACAGTGGCGCTCGAACTCGCCACGTTCGGCGTGACCGCCAACTGCATTTCCCCAGGCTACGTCTGGACGCCCCTCGTCGAGCGCCAGGTCCCCGACACGATGAAGGCGCGCAACATGACGCGCGAGCAGGTGATCGGCGACGTGATGCTCGCCGCCCAGCCGACCAAGGAGTTCGTGACCGTGGATCAGGTCGCTTCGCTCGCGGTCTATCTGTGCTCGGACGCGGCGGCGCAGATCACCGGCGCCAATCTCTCGATCGACGGCGGATGGACCGCCGCGTGAGCCGCGCCGCGCGCAAACGCGTCGCGCCGAAGCAGGGCGCGAATTCCGCCGGGGTCAAGACCATCAATCTCGCCCTGCAAGGCGGGGGCTCGCACGGCGCCTATACTTGGGGCGTGCTCGACGCGCTGACCGAAGACCCGCGCATCGAGATCGCCGGCATCAGCGGCGCGAGCGCGGGCGCGATGAACGCCGTCGTGCTGGCCGACGGCCTGTGCGAGGGCGGATCGGAGCGCGCGCGCGAAAAGCTCGAAAAGTTCTGGCTCTCCGTCTCCTCCGAGGGCTCGCTTTCGCCTTTCGAGCGCAGATGGCTCGACAAGGGCCTCGCCGCATGGGGCGGCTTTTGGCCGGGGGCCCGATGGATCGAGGCGCTTGCCGAGACGACCTTGGGGCTGCTGAGCCCCTATGAGTTCAACCCGTTCAACGTCAATCCGCTCCAGACCTATCTCAGGCAGGCGGTCGATTTCGAACGCCTGCGCGCCAGCGACGGCGTCAAGCTGTTCGTCGCGGCGACCAACGTAACGACCGGCCGTGGGGAGATCTTTCGCCGTGACGTTCTCACCGTCGATCACGTCATGGCCTCGGCCTGCCTGCCGCAACTCTTCCAGGCGGTGATCATCGACGGTCAATCCTATTGGGACGGCGGATTCGCGGGCAATCCGCCGCTGTGGCCACTCTTCTACGAGACCCAGTGCCGCGACGTGATCATCGTCCAGATCAATCCGATCGAACGCGCCGAGACGCCTCGCCTGCCCGCCGCAATCGCCGACCGGGTGGATGAGATCACGTTCAACGCCAGTTTGCTCGCGGAACTGAGGGCCACCGACTTCGTCGCCCGGCTCATCCGCAGGGGTTTGCTCAAGAGCGATGAATATCGCGAGGAGCGGCTGCACCGCATCGGCGGGGCGGGCACGCTCGAGTCCTTCAACGCCGCGACCAAGAACGACGTTTCCTGGCCGTTCCTCCAGCGGTTGCGCGCCCTTGGACGCAATGACGCCAAGGAGTGGCTCGACGCCAACTATGAATCGATCGGCGTTGAAAGCACGCTCGACATCAACCGGGCTCTGCAGCGCGGCCCGGCGACGCCGCCGACCAAAGGCGCCGCAGCGACGATGTAAAGAGGCCGGTTCGCGTGCGCCCTCACCTGTGCTTGAACGCCGCCGGCCGCTTCTCCGCGAAGGCCTTCATGCCTTCCTTCTGGTCCTCGGTCGCAAACAGCGAGTGGAAGATGCGGCGCTCGAAGCGGACGCCCTCGGTAAGCGTCGTCTCATAGGCGCGGTTGACGCTCTCCTTGGCAGCATAGACGGCGGGCGCGGAGAAGCCGGCGATGGCCGCCGCGACTTTCAGCGCCTCCTCGATCAGCTTGTCGGCCGGCAACACGCGGGAGACGAGCCCCGAGCGCTCGGCTTCGGCCGCGTCCATCATCCGTCCGGTCAGGATCATCTCCATCGCTTTCGACTTGCCGACGAAGCGGGTCAGGCGCTGCGTGCCGCCCGCGCCGGGGATCACGCCGAGCTTGATCTCGGGCTGGCCGAATTTTGCGGTGTCGGCGGCGAGAATGAAATCGCACATCATCGCGATCTCGCATCCGCCGCCGAGCGCAAATCCGGCGACGGCGGCGATGACGGGCTTGCGGGTCCGGGTCAGGTTCTCCCATCGGCCGATGAAATCGCCGAGAAAGGCCTCGGCAAAGGTCTTGTCCTGCATCTCCTTGATGTCGGCTCCGGCGGCGAACGCCTTTTCGGAGCCGGTCAAGACGATCGCGCCGATGGCCGGATCGGCTTCGAAGGCTTCGAGCGCCGCGTTCAGGTCCTCGATCAGCGGCGTCGAGAGCGCGTTCAGGACCTGCGGCCGGTTGAGCCGGATGAGGCCGACGCGGCCATGGGTCTCGACGAGGATGTTGGCGTAGGTCATGGCGTTCCCTTGGGCCTTGCTGAAAAAAGAAATGCGAGCCCGATTCAAATATGCTGCGGTCGGCGCCGCCCCGCCAGCGCCAGTTCGGGGAACACCTCGCTCGAGGTTCCCGAGGCGAGCGTCGGCGCCGCGTATGTCACGCCGCCCAGAGCCTGGCGGGCGCGTCGATTCCCTTCAGCTGATATTCCCGCCCGGCGCTCTCCGGCAGCGCGGCGGCGGCCTGTTCGCGCACGGCGGCGGTCACGAGAATTTGATCGGGCGCGGCGGCGCTCTGTGCGCGGGAGGCGACGTTCACCACCGTGCCGATCGCGGTCAGGTCATGGTGAGTGCGGCCGAACTCGCCGAAATTGACCTTGCCGGTGTCAAGGCCGATTCCGACGCCAATCGTCGCGGCCTCCGCGCCGAAGGCCCTCGTAAGCTCTTCTCGCCGCGCCCGCCAAAGCTCCTGGATCCGCTGCGCCGCGACCAGCGCCTGAGCGACATGGTCTTTTTGCCGAATGGGGAAATTGAAAATGGCGAGCACCGCGTCGCCCATCGTCTTGTTGATGATGCCGTCGTGCTCCCAGATCGCCTCGCCGCATACATCGTAGAAGGCGTCGAGCAACGATGCGATCGCGCCGCTGGACTGCGACTGCGAGAGACTCGTGTAGCCCCTCAGATCGGCGAACAGGATGGTTGCGTCGATCTCGATCTGTCGCGCCTTCATGACCCGCTCGAACATCGTTTCGCAGATCGTGCACGTATAGGGGTTCATCCGGCTCGGACGAATGCCGACAGCGCGAAACGGCAACGAGGCCACACCGCGGAGGGGTACGGGAAACTTCAACGTCTGCCAGCAGCCCTTGCAGAGGATCGGTTGCGAAGCCATCGAAAGCGCTTTCGGGATTGGGGATCGCGGTGTTTACCAAGAGCCGGACGGGTGTCAACGCGACCAGGCTCATCAAATATGTAGGAAGTGTCCCAGAGCGCCAAGCGCCGCCTCGTGCAAGGCTTCGCCCATCGTCGGGTGGGCCTGGATCGTGAGCGCGATATCCTCGAGCCGCGCGCCCATTTCGAGCGCAAGCGAGAACGCGGCCGAGAGTTCGGAGACGCCCTGGCCGACCGCGTGAATCC
Source organism: uncultured Alphaproteobacteria bacterium (assembly GCA_963794655.1). Classification (GTDB taxonomy): domain Bacteria; phylum Pseudomonadota; class Alphaproteobacteria; order Rhizobiales; family Beijerinckiaceae; genus Roseiarcus. Next base: position 1,458,961 of record CAWCEV010000008.1, on the reverse strand, counting down.
CGAGCACGACGTGGTTGTCCGCCCGGGCGACGACGCGCACGAAGCCTTCCTCCGCCTGCCGGGTCATCGCCCGCCCGTTGGCGCGGAACGGAAAGAGGCCGACGCGGACTTCGCCATGCGCCGCGCGGGCCGCGTCGGGCGCGAGCCCCACGGCGACGATCTCCGGGTCGGTGAAGCAGATCGCGGGAATGGCGACGCGATCGAACGCGCGCTTCTCGCCGGCGATGATCTCGGCGACCATCTCGCCCTGCGCCATCACCCGATGGGCGAGCATCGGCTCGCCGGTCACGTCGCCGATCGCCCAGACATTGCGCATCGACGTCGCGCAGCGGTCGTCGATGCGCAGGAACGGGCCGCTCATCGCGAGATCGAGCTTCTCCAGTCCGAACCCGCCCGTGCGCGCGCGCCTGCCGACGGCGACCAGAACCTTGTCGGCGGCGATGGTCCGCTCCTTGCCGTCCGCCTCGGCGACCGTGAGCACGCCGCCCGCGAATGAAACGGCCTTCGCGCCGGTCAGCGCCTCGACCCCGAGGTCGGCGAGACGCCGCGCCACCGGCTGGGTCAATTCCTTGTCGTAGAGCGGCAGGATCTTCGCCAGCGCCTCCACAATCGTCACCCGCGCGCCAAGCTTGGCGAAGGCGATCCCAAGCTCGAGCCCGATATAGCCGGCGCCGACGACCGCGAGCGTCGCCGGAACCCGGGTCAGGGCGAGCGCGTCGGTCGACGACAAGACGTCGCCGCCGAACTTGAGCGCCGGCAGCTCGACCGGCTCCGAGCCGGTGGCGATGACGAGGTGCTCGGCCTCGATCCGGCTCTCGCCGGTGTCGGCGCGGACCGTCGCCGACTTGCCGTCGACGATCGTCGCCGCGCCGAGAATCGTACGCACCTTCGCTTTCTTGAGCAGCGCGCCCACCCCGCCGGTGAGGCGCGCGACGATCGAATCTTTCCAGGCGATCGTCTTCGCGAAATCGAGCTCCGGCGGCCGGATCGAGAGCCCGATCGCGTTCAGCGCCTGCGGCTCGGTGAGTCCGTGCGCGGCGTCGGCCGCGTGGATCAGCGCCTTCGAAGGGATGCAGCCGACATTGAGGCAGGTTCCGCCGAGCCGGTCCGCTTCGACGAGGATCGTGTCGAGGCCGAGCTGGCCGGCGCGAATCGCCGCGACATAGCCGCCGGGCCCGCCGCCGATGATGAGAACCTTGCAGCGAAGCTCATTCATGTCGCCCTCGTCCACTGCGTCATATGCGGACGGGCCCCGTTGGCAAGCGGATTTTTGCCGTTATTGGGGCGTGGCCGAGGCGCTGGCGACGCGACTTTGGAAGGCGCCGAGATTCCGGGCGACCGGTTCGCCTGTGGGCGGGAGGGTCAGCCGTCTATTTCTCGATGCAGTAGCCGAGGAAGCGCTTGGAATCGATCGGGTCAAACCCCAATCGGTGCTTGAGCTTCTTGCGCAATTTGCTGATGTGGCTCTCGATGACGTTCTCGTCGACGTTCTCGTCGAAGAGCCCGTAGACGGCGTTGAAGATCTGGGTCTTGCTCACCCGCCGGCCGCGGCAGCGCAACAGGAATTCGAGGATCCGGCGCTCCCGGCGGGGCAGGGGAAAGGGCTTTCCGTTTGCCTCGGGCTCACGCCCGTCGAAATAGACGCGCAACTCGCCAACCCTCACATGGCCGTTCTCGCCGAACACGCGACGGTTGATCGCGCCGACGCGGGCCACGATTTCGCGCACATGGACCGGCTTGCGCAGGACATCGTCCGCGCCGGCGGCGAAGAGACACAGTGTATCATCGAGAGAGTGACGGTCATTGAGGCAAAGAAGCGGCGCGTTCGACCGCTCGCGTATCAATCTGGACAGCGCTTCGCGCTCGTTGCAGTCGCCGATAAGAAAAGCCTCGACGGCGCTCATGTCGGTATCGCTGATCTTGCCGATCCATTCACGAAATTCAGCCGATTCGATCCCAGCGGACGAGACGCCTTCACGGTCAAAACCTGTGGCGTAGCCTCCCGCAACGATGTTACGGTCGTCAACAATGATATACATACTGCTGCTCCACTGGATCGAATTGAGATTGGAACACGAATTATTACACCAACGCTCGAACTCGACCCGGGAATGACAAGTTACCCTACGTATTGCTGCCTTTTATTCATAATTACGATTTCGTTATTAACTTAACCGATGGTTTAGCGACTGTACTCCCAAGGGGAACCGGATTTATTCTTGACAAAGCTTTGTCGGGATCGAAAATTACCCGCAACTTGGTTAACACATTATGTATGCCCCTTATGGATTCATGTATGAATCAAATGGTTAACGCGGTCCTAACCCGGCGCGCTTCCGGGCGGGCGTCACCGGCTGCGGCGTTGCTGGGGGTCAAGCGGCCCGACTGGCGCGCCCGTCCGCAAGCGGCGCTCAGGCTCGGGCGCAAACTCGCCCAGCGCGGCGAGGTCGCCTATTTCGTCGTCTCGCCTCAGCCAAAGCAGCATGAAAGCAGGCGTCGCGATCAACGCGCGAACCCGCGCGAGGTCACGCGCCTGCGCTCGGCCAAGCTTCTCGACAGCGCCTACCGCTTCCTGTGCGAGGGACGGATATGCGACCGCTCGCCGGACGGACTGCGCCTCGCGCTCGCCCGCGACGTTGGCCTTCCGCCACGCCTCGCGGTGCATATCGACGAGACCGGCGAAGTGCGCGATGCGCGGCTTATCTGGCGGCGTGGCGCGGCCATCGGCGTCCGGCTGCATGAAGAGGCGGCGGATGCGTTGAAGCCCAGCGACCGGTACGCGCTCGCGCGACGCTACTACGCCGTCCCTGGCTGAGCCCGCTCAGGCGTAGCTCTTCTCCTCGATGAGAGCCGAATTGGCGAGGGTGTTGATCGCGCGCTTGAGCGCGGCGCGCACATCGTTCTCGCAATAGACCGATCGCGCGAGCTCGACGAAACGCGGCCCGAAGTCTCCCTCGCGCTCACAAACCCGAATGTCGTCCTCGATGGTCCAGAGCCGGGCGTTAACGGCGGCGAGGCGATCGGTGAGCAGATCGATCGACGGCGCCGCGGGACCGTCCTCGCGCGCGAGGCCTTCGAGCAGCGCCAGCTCGCGGCGCACATTGGCGAGTTTCTCTTCCTCGCAGATGCGCGCGGCCTTGATTCTGAGAATGGTGATCTTGTCGATCAATTCGCCGAGCGCGCATGGCGCGGAAATCAGGCGCGGCGCCGCGCGGCGGACGGCGAGCGCGGCGACCTCGACCGCTATGGCTTCGAAAACCTCGCGCCACGCGCCCCGCCGCGGCTGACGAAAAAGCCGCATCGTCGGGTACCAGGGGGAATCGGCGCGCCCGGTGAGCCAGCGCCATTCCGCGTCGGACTTCAGCGCGACCCAGACCGGGGCGGCAAGGGCGCCCGCAAGATGGGCGATCGAGGTGTCGCAGGTGACGATGAGATCGAGCGAGGCCATCGCCGCCGCCGTGTCGACAAAGGCGTCCTGTCCGGCATCGAAATCCGCGCGGAGCGTCTCGACCCGCATCGACGGCGGCAGAAGGGAAAGCTGCTCTTCCCCTGCGCCCTTCTGCAGCGAAATGAGCCTCACGCCGGCGATTTCGGCGAGCGGCGCCAATGCGGAAAGCGGCATCGAGCGGGCGCGATCGGCCTCCGGATCGGGGTTGCCCTGCCATGCGACGCCGATCTTGAAGCCGGCGGAGCCGATGCGCCCCGCCCATTTTTCCCGCAAGAGCGGCTCTGCGACGAGATAGGGGACCGCGGCAGGAATCGTGTCGAGCCGCGTCCCGAAGGCGTGAGGAAGGCTGCTGATCGCGATCTGGGCGTCGAACGGCGGATCGTCCGCCGACGGCCAATCCACGAACCGCACGCTCGCCTTCGAAGACAGCAGCCGGCGCAGCCTCGGCGGACAGGCGAAGACTGCCTCGACGCCGGCCGCTGTCATCAGCGGCAAATAGCGAAAGAACTGGATCGTGTCGCCGAGACCATGATCGTTGAGCACCAGCACGCGCTCGCTCGGCCGTCCCGGCCCCCGCCAGGTTGGGAAGCGGGCGCCGAGCGCCTCGCCAAGCGATTTTCCTTTGAGCCAGCGCGCCTCGTATCCCTCGAGGCCGCGCTCGAAGTCGCCAAGCGTCAGCATGAGACAGCCCTTGCCCGCCCGGGCCTCGCGGCTGCCAAGCGCTTCGGCCGCCTCGAAGGCCGTCAGCGCTTCCGGAAAGCGGCCGAGACTGCGCAAGGCGAGCGCCCGCCCGCATTGCGCCGCCGCCAACGAGGGCGCCGCGGCGTTCGCCCGGGCGTAGGCGTCGAGCGCCTCCTCGGGCCGGTCGAGCTTCAGAAGCGCGTTGCCAAGGTTGATCGCCGCCTCGGGAAAATCCTCACGCAGCGCAAGCGCGCGGGACGCGGCTTCGAGCGACTCCTCGAGCCGGCCAAGTTCGCGCAGCGCTCCGGCGCGGCTCGACCATGCATCGGCGTCGTCCGGCGCGAGCGCCGTCGCCGCTTCGAAGGAGCGAAGCGCCTCGTCGAACCGGCCGGCGCGGAAATGGAGCTTGCCGGCGTTGACATGGGCGACCGTCAGCGACGGGTCGAGCTCGAGCGCGCGCCGATAGAAGCGCAGCGCCGGTTCGGGCTTGCCGCATTCACCGAGCATATAACCGCCCATGCACAGCGCGGCGGCGAAATCAGGCCGGCGTTGAAGCGCCTCGTCGATGAGCCTGATCGCCTCGTCGCGCCGGTGGCCCCGCCAATGGGCGACGGCGGCGGCGTAGAGCGCGTCGGGCTCGGACAGTGTGGGATTCACCGCCGCCCGGCCAGGCATGCGGCGCGACGAAGAATGCCCGGTCGAAAGCATGGCCTGCGGACTAGGCCGCCGCGCTTGCGCGGGCCTTTCGCCGAAAAGGCGCCGCGGCTCCGGCGTGCTTTCAGCCGCCGAGCGAGAATCTCTGCAAGCTCGACAGCAGGGAGGTTGAAAACACTTGCGTCGGCGCCCCGGTGAAGGCGTTGAGCGCGTCGCTGAGCGTCGAGCCGTTTGCGCTGATGACGTCGGCGAGAACCGCGGACGCGCCCGACTGGGCAGTCGTCGAGTTGTTCGAGGCGACGGTCAGACTGGTGGCCGCGCCGGAGCCCGGCCCGTAGGTCAGGTCGTACATCGCGGTGAACCGCTCGGTGAGCTGCTTGAGCTTTGCCGGATCCTTGAGATCGGAAATCGGCATCAGCTGAGACAGTGTCTGCGCCTGCTTGTTGATGTTCTCGGCGCTGGTCGACGGCGAGAGACCGAAGATGGTCTGGGCGACCTCCAGGAGATTTGGGTCGGCGAGAATGCCGACTTCGGTGGTGACGGTCGGCGCCACGCGCTGGAAATAGAGCGCAAGCTCGACCCCGACGTCCTGCGCCCCCTGGTCGCCCTCGAGCTGCTGTTCGAGATAGTCGCTCGCTGTGGTCTGGACGGCGCTCGGCGATGAAATCGAGGACGCGCCGCGCCGACGAAATTGAAAGCCGTGGCGAACGCCTTCCAGGCCGAATTGCCCAGCGTGTTGGCTAGACTTTTTGGATTGGACACGCCGCCTTCCAGCACCTTGGTGATCAGCGCCTTGGCGTTGATCTGATCGCCGAGGCCATAAGCGTCGAGGGCGTAGGACAGCAGGCGATAGTTGCCGACAAAGTCCTTGATCGACGTCACCGAGCCGATATTCGCCTCATAATAGGCGGTCGCGGATTTCACCGCCGGCTCGGCGGCGGTCATCGCCTGATAGCGCGGCAGATTCTGCGACACGGCGAGATAGGCGGATGTCGTGCTGGTCATCAACGAGTTGCGAAGTTCGGCGCGCCGCGCCGGGAAAGGCCGGGGGCAAGGACGCTAGCGGCGAAGTCCTGCGCATCGGTTAATTCGCCACGGCGCCTCGACCATCGCCCCCTATCGCCTCCCTCGAAGACCTGCCGCCGCGATCAGGTCGTCGCCGCGCACATTCGCGCCCAGTCGTTCAGCGATATCGCCGGCGAGCGAAGCGACGGAGTTGTTGCGCATGAACTCGGCGAGTAGCTCGAGTTCGCTTTTTTCCGCTCGCCGTTGCGGCGCGGCGAGCGCCGTCTCGACTGGAGGTCGTGATTTGAGCTCTGTCTGCATCATCGCGTCGCTCGCCCTCGGGCAGGTCAGCGAATATTGTCACGAATGAACGAAATGCTTGCGTGACAAATTGTTACAAAATGCAATGCGCGTGAAGTCGAGGCCGGCCGGTCAGACCGACTGGAGGGTCTCGACCATGCCCGCGACCCAGCGGCGGCTCGCGAGCGCCAGGGTTCGGGAACGCGCGAGCAGCAACAGGGAGACCTCGGGCAAAGGCGGCAGGCCCCTGTCGAGGCAAGGCCCCAGTCCGTCCGCCAGCCCCTCGATCATCGGCATGATCCCAAGACCGGCCGAGGCGGCGGCGGCGAGCACGGCGAAGTCGGAACTGGTGCAGACGATGTCGAATTTCCGCCCGTGAGCCCGCAGAGCGCCCGTCGCCGCCTCGTGGATCGGCGTCCCCTGCGGCGAAACGACCAGCGGCAGCGGCCGATCGCAGGCATGGCCCTCCAACGGCCGGCCGAACCACCGCAGCTGCCCGCGCCACTGTTCGATCCTGTGGGGTTCGCTTTCGGCGTCGCCAATGACGAATGCGACGTCGAGCGAATTCTGGCGAAAGGCGGCCGACAACGCCTGCGAGCTCTCGACCGTCACCTCGAAGGCGGCGCGCGTCTCGGCGTCGGCGCGCAGCTGGGCGAGGCGGGGCGCGAGAACCGAGGCGAATTCGCTGGGCATCCCGATCCGCAACGCGCCGCCCGGATTGTTGCGGCCGGCGACCTCGTCCAGCATGTCGTCGTGCAGCCGAAGCAGGCGCTTACCGTAATCGAAGCAGATCTCCCCGACCGCGGACAGCTCGAAGCGGCCGCCCTTCCTGAAGAGCGGCGCTTCGACAAGCTCCTCGAGCCGTTTCACCTGGAGGCTGATCGTTGGCTGGGTCCGGCCCAACTCCTCGGCCGCGCGGGTGAAGCCCCGCGCCTCGACAACCGAGACAAAGGCGCGGAGGATATCGATGGGAATGCCGCGCATGAAATCCGTCCGAACCGGAATCGGTTCGGCTCTCCTTGTACACCAATTCGCGCCCGTCCATAACCAACGCACATGCGATCATTGACGCTTGTTTGTTCCGGGCGCCCTAACTTACCGGTAAGAATCGCGTGAGAATCCGAACTCGTCGGGCCGGAAGTTTATTTGCGCCGCCGAAAGCGACGTATCGGTAGAGCGTGTGAAGGAATCGCCTTTTCGCTGGAGACGGGTCATCCGGCGGCGCCGCGGATGGAATCCGAAGCGGTTGAAGCGTTCTTGGTATCGGCCGCTCTGCCGCTTGAGGGGAGCGGGGGATCAGGCGGCGTTGATCCTCAGACGGTGCGCGGCCACGAGGTTATTGGCGATGGCGTGCCAGAGCGCGTGGGCCTTCGCCTTGATGAGGCCGCGCACGGCAAGATGACCGAAGCCATGGTTCTTGCGATCGGCGTTGATCCGCTCGATGCGCTTGCGCAAGGCGTAGACGGCCTGGCCCGTTTCGCTCGCCATGCGTTCCCGCCACGCCTTGATAAAGGCGTGCTCCTTCTCTCGCTTGCGGATGCGCCGGGCGAGGCTCGCCGGTTTGACGTCGTCCCTGTCGCCCGGCGGCGGCGTATAGACGCCGACCGGACCCGACGCATGGCCGGCGAGCGCGACGATGTCCCGGCTTGTGGCGTAGCTGGCGTCGACCAGAAGCCTGCCGGGCGTCCGCCCGTAGCGTCGCGCGATGTCGTCGACCATCGGCCCCGCCAGGCCCGCATCGTTGCGCCGGTCGGTGACCGCAATCGAGACGATGACGCCTTCTCTCGGCGCCGCGGCGATCTGCGCATTATAGGCCGGGCGAACCGCGCCGTCGGGAAAGCGCATGGAGCGCGCTTCCGGATCGGTCGTCGAAGCCCTCGGCTCCTTCTTCCCGGCCTCGTCCTTGGCGTGCGTCTTCGCCCGCGCTTTTCGCTCCGCCTCGAGCCGTTCGAGCGCCGCGCGCGCTCTTGCCGCGCGCTCCTGAACATCACGCGCCGCCCGCTCGCGCGCGGCCTGGCGTCGACGCGTCGACGCCTCGGGGTCGTCGGTCAGCTCCTGCTTGAGAGCGGCGAGCCGCTCGACGACCGCGGTTTCGATCTTGACAAGTTTTTCGCGCCGCCTGAACGACGCCTTGCTGGCGCTGGCGCGAATCTTCGTGCCGTCGACGGCGATCTCATCAAGGCTGATCAGCCCTTCGGCGATCAGCGCGGTTACGCTTTGCGTCAAAAGCCGATCGAGGATCTCGACCCTTTCGACCCTAAAGTCGGCGAGCCCGTGATGGTTGACCGGAACCCCGCCCGCCAGCCAGCGATAGGCGGCGTCGCTTTGCGCAAGCCGCGCAAGCTCGCGCGCCGACCCCACGCCCTCGACCGTCGCATAGAGCCAGAGCGCCATGAGAACCGCGGGATCGGCCGCCGGTCTTCCCGCCTCCCCCTCGCGCGAGAGAACCTGATCGTAAAGCGGCGAAAGATCGAGGCTCTCGACAAAGCTCCACACGAGGCGGGCGCGATGGTCCCCCGGCAAAAGCCCTTCGAGATCGACCATGTCCCAACGCAATTGCCGTCGATCCGGCCGCACCACCCGAGCCTCACCCATCGCCGACTCACTCCCGCCACATCAGCGAGGAGAGAATCACAGCCCAAGCAAAACCGCCAATTCCCTCACACGCTCGGTAGCGGGTGGCAAATACTGTCCAGGTCAATCGTAAGACAAAAAGTGCAATGAGAGAAGCTTATTCGCTTGATCTTGCTAATGGCTACGCGCTTTTTGCCCCCTGATTAATAATCGGTTACTTCACGTATCGTAAATCATTGACAATAAAACGCGTCCTGTCACGATTCGTTCCGGTTCGGCGATTTGCCGGCCGAGGCGGCGACAATCGATATCGGGGGCGACGGATGCCAACGCTGATTCTGAACGAAGCCGATCGGGCGCGGGCGCCCGTCGACAACATAACCCGCGGGCGCGACGGGGAAAGCGGGCGCGCCGACGCCACGCCGGTCGAGCGGCTCTATCTGTTCGCGGGATGGACGCTGGAGGAGACCGCGCGCAACCTATTCAGTCCCGCCGGCCGGCGGGTCGATCTGACCACATCCGAGTTCAATCTTCTGCTGGCCTTTGTCCGCCAGCCGGGGCAGCCGCTCTCGCGCGACGCCCTGCTCGGCGCGCTCCGGGGCCGGGAATGGAATTATTTCGACCGTTCGATCGACACGCTCGCGGCGCGACTGCGCAAGAAGCTGGCCTTGGGCGCCGACCGGCCCCCGCTCGTGCGCTCCGTGCGCGGCGTCGGCTATATTTTCTGCGCCGCAGTCGCCAGGATTTACCGGGGCGATCAGTCAGCCGCCGCGTGAGCCTGATTGACGGGCGGCGAATGCGGCTGCTATCGATAGCGTCCGCCGACACTTAAGCTCTTGTATTTGAACGAGATCGGGCATTCCGCCGCCGATGATTCGCTTCCACCGCAACGATCTGCCTGACGATGCGTCATTCGGCGACGCGGCGGCGATTGACACGGAAACGCTGGGCCTCGTCGTCGGCCGGGACCGTCTCTGCGTCGTCCAGCTTTCTCGCGGCGACGGGACCGCCGACATTGTGCAGATCGACGCCGGCCAAACGCGCGCTCCCAATCTCGAACGCCTGCTCGCCGACCCGAATGTCGTGAAGCTCTTCCACTACGGCCGGTTCGACATGGGCGTCCTGCATCACGCGTTCGGCGTCATGGCCGCCCCGATCTATTGCACCAAGATCGCCTCCAAAATCGCCCGCACCTACACCGATCGCCACGGCCTCAAGGACCTCGTGCGCGAACTGCTCGGCGTCGAGATCTCGAAGCAGCAGCAGTCGTCCGACTGGGGGGCCGCCGCGCTCAGCGAGGCCCAGCTCGCCTACGCGGCGTCCGACGTCGTGCATCTGCACGCGCTACGCGAGAAGCTGAACGCCATGCTCGAACGCGAGGGCCGGGCGGAGCACGCCCGCGCCGCATTCGCCTATCTGCCCGATCGGGTGCGCCTCGACCTCGCGGGATTCGAGGCCATGGACGTGTTCTCGCACGGCTACCCTTAGGCGATCGCCGCCTTCTGCAAGGCGACGAGGCGCCCGATGCCGGCCCGCGCCAGCGCCAGCATATGGACGAGCTCGGCCTCGCTGAAGGGAGCGCCTTCGGCCGATCCCTGCACCTCGACCAGCCCTCCGGTCCCGGTCATGACGAAATTCGCGTCGGTATGGGCGCTCGAGTCCTCCGCGTAATCGAGATCGATCACCGCCTCGCCGCCGACAACGCCGCAGGAAACGGCGGCCACATGGTCCTTGAGGGGGCTCTCGCGCAGGATCGAACGGCCCGCCATCCATTGCAGGCAATCGCGCAGCGCGACCCAGGCGCCGGTGATCGCGGCGGTGCGGGTGCCCCCGTCCGCCTGCAACACGTCGCAATCGATGGTGATCTGCCGCTCGCCGAGGCGCGGCAGGTCGACGACCGACCGCAGCGAGCGGCCGATCAGGCGCTGAATCTCGTGCGAGCGGCCGGAAACCTTGCCGGTCGCCGATTCGCGCTTGGTGCGGGTGAGCGTCGCACGCGGTAGCATCGCGTATTCGGCGGTGACCCAGCCTCGCCCCTGACCGCGCAGCCACGGCGGCGGCTTGTCCTCGAGCGAAGCCGTGCAGAGCACATGCGTTTCGCCGAAGCGGACGATGCACGAGCCCTCCGCATACCGCGCCACCCCGCGCTCGAAGCTCACGGAGCGCATTTCATCGGCGGCGCGTTTCGACGGACGCATGGGCGAGCCTCCCTGAGTTTAGGCGACTGGCTCTAGCGGCAGACGGGAGACGAAGCAAATTCGAGCGCGCCAGAGCGCCGTGCCGTCCGCGTTGACCGTCGGCGCCCGCGTCTCTAGGGTCGCCCGCGCCGTGAACAGCACACTTGCCAAATCGCCTGCAGAAGACGCCGCGCTCGGCCCGACGAGGTCGTTTCAGGGGCTCATCCTGACCCTGCAGAGCTTCTGGGCCAGGCAAGGCTGCGTGATCCTGCAACCCTATGACATGGAGGTGGGCGCCGGCACCTTCCACCCGGCGACGACGCTGCGCTCACTTGGGCCGAGGCCATGGAAGGCGGCTTACGTGCAGCCCTCCCGCCGGCCGAAGGACGGACGCTACGGCGAGAACCCCAACCGCCTGCAACACTATTACCAGTATCAGGTGATCCTGAAGCCAAGCCCGGAGAACCTTCAGGAGCTTTATCTCGATTCCCTCGCCGCGATCGGCATCGACATGAGCCTGCACGACGTGCGCTTTGTCGAGGACGACTGGGAGAGCCCGACGCTCGGCGCGTGGGGGCTCGGGTGGGAATGCTGGTGCGACGGCATGGAGGTGTCGCAATTCACCTATTTCCAGCAGGTGGCCGGCTTCGAATGCGCCCCCGTCTCGGGCGAACTGACCTATGGCCTCGAACGGCTCGCGATGTATGTACAGGGCGTGGAGAGCGTCTACGACATCAATTTCAACGGCCGCGACGGCGAGGCGCGTGTCAGCTACGCCGACGTGTTCCAGCAGGCCGAACAGGAATATTCCCGGTTCAATTTCGAGCACGCCGACACGCAAATCCTCATCCAGCATTTCAAGGACGCGGAGACCGAATGCCGCGCGCTGATCGAGCGCGGCTCGGCGGGCGAGCGCCATCTCATGGCGCTGCCGGCCTATGACCAGTGCATCAAGGCGAGCCACGTCTTCAACCTGCTCGACGCCCGCGGCGCGATCTCGGTCACCGAGCGGCAGAGCTACATCCTGAGAGTGCGCGAACTCGCCAAGGCCTGCGGGGCCGCGTGGCTCAAGACCGCGGGCGGCGGCGGGGCGTGATCGGCCCTCATCCGGCCGCGCCTTCGGCGCGTCCACCTTCTCCCCCAGGGAGAAGGGAGGGGCCGCCCCCTCTCCCTTTGGGAGAGGGTTGGGGTGAGGGCGTCAACCTGCGGAAAGTAAGAAGCGCAACGTATGCCCGATCTTCTGCTTGAACTGTTCAGCGAAGAAATCCCCGCCCGCATGCAGCGGCAGGCGGCGGAGGATTTGAAGCGGCTCGTGACCAATGCCCTTGTCGAGCGCAATCTCGTTTACGAGGGCGCGCAGAGCTTCGTCACGCCCCGGCGCCTGACCCTCCATGTCGTGGGCCTGCCGGCCGCCCAACCCAATCTGCGCGAGGAGCGCAAGGGCCCCCGCGTCGGCGCGCCCGACGCCGCCATCCAGGGATTTTTGAAGAGCGCCGGCCTTGCTCGCATCGAGGACGCGAGGATCGAGACCGACCCGAAGAAGGGCGAGTTCTATGTCGCGGTGATCGAGAAGCCGGGCCGCGAGACCGCCGACGCGATCGCGGAGATCGTGCCTCCGATCGTCCGTTCGTTTCCGTGGCCGAAATCGATGCGCTGGGGCGCGGCGTCGGCGAAGGCCGACGCGCTGCGCTGGGTCCGGCCCTTGCGCGGCGTCGTCTGCACGCTCGCGGTCCCGCACGACGCCTCCGAGGTCGTCCGGTTCGAGATCGATGGCGTCACATCCGGCGCGGTGACCTTCGGCCATCGCTTCATGGCGCCCGCCCCGATCGAGGTCCGCCGCTTCGACGATTACGTCGACGCGCTTGCCAAGGCCAAGGTCGTGCTCGACGCGGAGCGGCGCAAGGCGATCATCCTCGCCGACGCCAAAAACCTCGCCTTCGCTCAGGGCCTCACCCTCGTCGAGGACGAGGGTCTTCTGGAGGAAGTCGCCGGGCTCGTCGAATGGCCGGTCGTGCTGATGGGTGAATTCGAGCCGGCGTTCCTCGATCTGCCGCCCGAAGTGATCCGCGCCACCATCCGCGCGAACCAGAAGTGCTTCGTGCTTCGCGAGGCGCGCTCTTCCGTCGTGGCCGCGACACGGCAAGGCGGGGATGGCCGGGACGAGCCCGGCCGTGACGCGGGAGGGGGCGAAGGCAGGCTCGCCAACAAGTTCATCCTCGTCTCGAACCTCGTCGCGCCGGATGGCGGCGCGGCGATCGCGGCCGGCAACGCGCGCGTCGTGCGCGCCCGTCTCGCCGACGCCCGCCATTTCTACGAGACCGACCGCGCGCCTTTACCCGACGCCAAGGACAAAAGCGCCAAACCGCTCGACCAGCGGCTCGAGAAACTCGAGCGCGTCGTCTTTCACGAGAAGCTCGGCACGCAGGGCGAGCGGGTCGAACGGGTCGAGGCGCTCGCCGAGGAGATCGCGCCGCGCGTGCTTGCCGATCCGACCCTCGCCGCGCGTGCTGCCCATCTCGCCAAGGCCGATCTCGCGACCGAAATGGTCGGCGAGTTCCCCGAGCTGCAGGGCCTCATGGGCCGCTATTACGCGCTCGCACAAGGGGAGGAGCCGAGCGTCGCCGACGCGATAGGCGAGCACTACAAGCCGCAGGGGCCGAACGATCGGATTCCCTCCGCGCCGGTTTCGATCGCGGTCGCGGTAGCCGACAAGCTCGACACGCTCGCCGGCTTCTGGGCGATCGACGAGAAGCCGACCGGCAGCAAGGACCCCTATGCGCTGCGGCGCGCGGCGCTCGGCGTGATCCGGATCGTGCTTGAGAACGGGCTCAGGCTTCCCCTGACCGCGCCCATGAACGCCGCGGTGTGGGCGGTCATGCTCGACATCGAGTTTGCCCGCGAGGACGAGGCGGGCGAGGTGGTGCATACGCTTGACAAGCGCGGGTTCCCCGCGGGGCCCGAGCTTTCCGCGGTGGTCGGCGTGTATGACCATTCGCGTCGAAGGACCCCGGCGCCGGACGATGCCAGAATCCGGGCGACGACCGGCAGTCTTCTCGCCTTCTTCGCCGACCGCCTCAAGGTCTATTTGCGCGACAAGGGCGCCCGGCACGACCTCATCGACGCGGTGTTTGCGCTGCCGGGCCAGGACGACCTCCTGCTGATCGTTCGCCGAGTCGAGGCGCTCGGCAGGCTGCTCGACACCGAGGAGGGGCGGAACCTGCTCGCGGGCTATCGCCGCGCCGCCAACATCCTGCGCGCGGAAGAAAAGCGGGACGGCGCCGGCGCGTTCGACGGCGCGCACGACCCGGCGCTGCTCGCGCTTCCCGCCGAGAAGGACCTCGCCGACATCCTCGCCGCGACGGGCGCGGCGGCGCGCGAGCGGGGCGCCCGCGAGGACTACGAGGGCGCGATGCACGCGCTCGCCGCCCTGCGCGCTCCGGTCGACGCCTTCTTCCTCGACGTGACCGTCAACGCCGACGATCCCGCCCTGCGTCTCAACCGCCTCAAGCTCCTGAACGAATTGCGCGAGGCGATGCACGCCGTGGCCGATTTCTCCAGGGTCGCGGGGTAGACGTCCGCCGGTCGGCCGTCGTTGCCCCGTCATGGCCGGGCTTGTCCCGGCCATCTGGTCTTGGCATCGAGAGGGCCGTGCGAGGGCTTCACCAGACGGCGTAGGGAGGTGGCCGGGACAAGCCCGGCCATGACGACTGAGGGCGGTCGCGCGACAAGGAGATCGAGGCGCTTTCTCTGGAAGCGCGGCTGGCTGCGTTGTCATTCCCGCGAACGAGCGTGTGAAGGAATCGCCTTTTCGCTGGAGACGGGTCATCCGGCGGCGCCGCGGATGGAATCCGAAGCGGTTGAAGCGTTCTTGGTATCGGCCGCTCTGCCGCTTGAGGGGAGCGGGGGATCAGGCGGCGTTGATCCTCAGACGGTGCGCGGCCACGAGGTTATTGGCGATGGCGTGCCAGAGCGCGTGGGCCTTCGCCTTGATGAGGCCGCGCACGGCAAGATGACCGAAGCCATGGTTCTTGCGATCGGCGTTGATCCGCTCGATGCGCTTGCGCAAGGCGTAGACGGCCTGGCCCGTTTCGCTCGCCATGCGTTCCCGCCACGCCTTGATAAAGGCGTGCTCCTTCTCTCGCTTGCGGATGCGCCGGGCGAGGCTCGCCGGTTTGACGTCGTCCCTGTCGCCCGGCGGCGGCGTATAGACGCCGACCGGACCCGACGCATGGCCGGCGAGCGCGACGATGTCCCGGCTTGTGGCGTAGCTGGCGTCGACCAGAAGCCTGCCGGGCGTCCGCCCGTAGCGTCGCGCGATGTCGTCGACCATCGGCCCCGCCAGGCCCGCATCGTTGCGCCGGTCGGTGACCGCAATCGAGACGATGACGCCTTCTCTCGGCGCCGCGGCGATCTGCGCATTATAGGCCGGGCGAACCGCGCCGTCGGGAAAGCGCATGGAGCGCGCTTCCGGATCGGTCGTCGAAGCCCTCGGCTCCTTCTTCCCGGCCTCGTCCTTGGCGTGCGTCTTCGCCCGCGCTTTTCGCTCCGCCTCGAGCCGTTCGAGCGCCGCGCGCGCTCTTGCCGCGCGCTCCTGAACATCACGCGCCGCCCGCTCGCGCGCGGCCTGGCGTCGACGCGTCGACGCCTCGGGGTCGTCGGTCAGCTCCTGCTTGAGAGCGGCGAGCCGCTCGACGACCGCGGTTTCGATCTTGACAAGTTTTTCGCGCCGCCTGAACGACGCCTTGCTGGCGCTGGCGCGAATCTTCGTGCCGTCGACGGCGATCTCATCAAGGCTGATCAGCCCTTCGGCGATCAGCGCGGTTACGCTTTGCGTCAAAAGCCGATCGAGGATCTCGACCCTTTCGACCCTAAAGTCGGCGAGCCCGTGATGGTTGACCGGAACCCCGCCCGCCAGCCAGCGATAGGCGGCGTCGCTTTGCGCAAGCCGCGCAAGCTCGCGCGCCGACCCCACGCCCTCGACCGTCGCATAGAGCCAGAGCGCCATGAGAACCGCGGGATCGGCCGCCGGTCTTCCCGCCTCCCCCTCGCGCGAGAGAACCTGATCGTAAAGCGGCGAAAGATCGAGGCTCTCGACAAAGCTCCACACGAGGCGGGCGCGATGGTCCCCCGGCAAAAGCCCTTCGAGATCGACCATGTCCCAACGCAATTGCCGTCGATCCGGCCGCACCACCCGAGCCTCACCCATCGCCGACTCACTCCCGCCACATCAGCGAGGAGAGAATCACAGCCCAAGCAAAACCGCCAATTCCCTCACACGCTCGAACGCGGGAATCTAGCGTCGTGCCAAAAGCTCGCTGGATGCCCGCGTTCGCGGGCATGACAGGCGCGGTTGTCCACCCGCTATCCGCTCGCCTTTGACATTCCGGCTTGAACCACTAAATGCGGGCGGGGCGTCGTCGGGCGCAGACGGGAAAGACAGCATGGCGGTTAAGGAAGACAATCGCGCCGGCGCGGCAGGCGGCGGCAAGGCGATCCCGGACGCCAAGGTCGAGGACGCGTTCCGAACCATCATCAAATGGATCGGCGAGGATCCCGATCGTGACGGGCTGATCGAGACGCCCGACCGCCTCAGGCGCGCCTATCGCGAATATTTCGCCGGCTACGAGGAGGACCCGGAAGAGGTCCTGCGCAAGACCTTCAGCGAGGTCGACGGCTATGACGAGATGATCGTGCTGCGCGGCGTCACCTTCGAGAGCCATTGCGAGCACCATATCGCCCCGATCATCGGCCGGGTGTGGGTCGGCTACATTCCGGACAAAAGGGTGGTCGGCATCTCGAAGCTCGCCCGCGTGGTCGAGATCTTCTCGAAGCGGCTGCAGATCCAGGAGCGGCTCACCGCCCAGATCGCCAACACGGTCAATGACGTGCTCAAGCCCTGCGGGGTCGCGGTCGTCGTCAAGGCCGCCCATCACTGCATGATCGACCGCGGCATCCGCAAGCGCGGCGCCGACCTCGTCACCAGCCGCATGCTCGGGGTGTTTCGCGACCAGCCAGCGACCCGGCAGGAGTTTCTGTCGCTCGTCAACGCCGACACCACCGAGTAATGATCGGACGTTTCCGGATCGTAGGCTATGTCATCGCTTCCGCCGACGGCCGGATCGCCGATGCGAGCGGACATATGCCGGCGTCGCTCAAGCTCGGCGCCGATATGCGCTTCTTCGAGATCGGCCTCGATCACGTCGACGCCGTGGTGCACGGCCGCCATTCGCATGAAGGCCATCCAAAATCCGCCGGGCGGCGGCGGCTGGTCCTCACCCACGGCGTCCCGGCGCTCGCGCCCGACCCGAACAACGCCAAGGCGCTGCTCTGGAATCCGGCCGGCGCCTCGTTCGAGGAAGGCCTGGCCGCGCTCGGCCTGAGCTCGGGCACGGTCGCTATCATCGGCGGCCCGCTCGTCTACACCCAGTTTCTCAAGCGCGGTTACGACAACTTCCACCTCAGCCGGGCGATGAAGGTGTGGATTCCCGACGGCCTGCCGGTGTTCATCCGCGAGACGCCCGGAGGCGGCGAACCGGAAGCCGCGCTCGCCGCCGCCGGCCTCACGCCGAGCCATACCATGTGGCTCGACGACGAAGTGACCGTCACCGACTGGGAGCGGGCGGCCAGGTGATCGCGTTCTCCCAGATGATCCGTATCCCCGATCAGCGACACTCCACTGAAACACTCATCCGCCTGGCTTGATCTGCAATGTCTGGACCCTTCAGCGCCGGAGCTGCCTCGCCTCTTTGGTATTTTATGTTGTTGTTCTCAAGGAAGGTTGCTGCGAGCGAGGCCTTGATCGCGAAATTGACATTCTCGGGGATATCGCCAACGTTCGTTAATTCGCTAAAAAAATTCAGTTTGGACGATACAATCCCAATAACGTTGCCGCTTTCGTCAAGGAGGGGTCCACCGGAGTTCCCGGGCTGAACCGGGGCTGAAACCTGATAAAATCGACTGTCGTCGTGAAGCCCGGCCAGCGCGGTGATGTTTCCGGTCGTAAAGTTTCCGCTTGTCGCGAGGATGTTTGCGAGCGGGTAGCCAAACGCCTCGACGTTCTCGCCCAATCTAACGTCAGAGCGCAGCGTGCCCACGTACTGAGGCTTGGCTTCAACTCTCAAGAGCGCAAGGTCGTTGGTTGGGTCCTTCGCAACTAGCTGACCGCTCACATAGTTTCCCTGGCCAAGCCCGACCCGTATTTCCAGACAATCCTTAACGACGTGTGCGTTGGTCAGCACGTGCCCCTCAGCCGTGATGAAAATGCCCGTGCCCGATTTGGGAAGGTGAGACTCTGTCCCCTTGGGTTCAGGGTTGGGAGAGGGTTGCGGTTCCGGGCTTTGGTCGGGCGGCCTAGCGACATTGGCCATGGCGGGTACTACACCAAACGGATCTATAAACGGAGCCCCCGACATTGACGACCAAATTGATCCTGAGACTAACGTTGCAATTCGTTCCACGTGAAGATCGGTTGCAGTATGATTCCAATAGAGACTGAATCCAATCCCGCCTCCTCCTATCCGGTGGTAGCGAGCATAACCATCAGTAACGCCGTCTGAAAACGAAATTGCAAAAAAATCGTCGTGATATAATTTGGAATATAGGATCTGCGACCCCTTACGTGTCAAAGAACTAATTAGCGAATCAAACGAACTCCGAAGCGAGAATTGAGGAAAGTAGTCATAGGTCAGCACAATTCCGTAGGCTGGATTGGCGAATTTCAGCCCGGTTGGAGTCGATTCCGTAGAGAGGGGTATTCCAACTGGAACCCATATGGAAGTTCCTGTCATTGGGTGACGGACGGTGCGAAAGCCCCACCGATTCAGAAACAAACCACCCAATTCCGTTAATCTTTGCTGTTCCTCGCGACGCAACACGCCGGATGGAGCAAAGCCATTGTCGGCTTCAAATCGATCGATTGCGTTCAAAAGGCGTGTGCTGAAGTCGGCGTTGGGGACCGCTGGCCAATAGCCAGCGGCAGTGAGGAGAACCTGAATCCTCACTCGGTCCTCCAACGTTAGCTGTGCGAAAGCCTTGCTGGCTTCCTCGTATCGTACCGCTACATCCTGAGCGTGGGATCGACAGGTAAACGGTATCGGACTTAGAAGAATCGTACAGAGTATTACTTTAAGAAAATCGGTTGTCTGCTGGATATGGTTTGTAACTAAATTTCGAGACATTCTTGTACGCCTACTAACTGCGTGGGTAACAATAAACCGAGTGGAACACTGGTTGGTCAGAACAAATCCGACTGTCTGTCGCTCCAATTTACCCCGAAAATTTCAGGCCATTCAACTAGATTCCAAAGCCTGGCAATCAAGACATCAAGTCCGAACGGTTCAGAAGAGGCGATGTCACCCGAACCGCTCGGCACGAAACGGCGCGGGATCGACCGCGGGCGTTTCGCCGCTGATGAGGTCCGCCAGCAGCCGTCCGGTCACGGGCCCGAGCGTCAGGCCGAGATGGTGGTGGCCGGCGTCGAGCCAGAGGCCCGGCTTGCCCGGGAACGGCCCGACGATCGGGCGCATGTCCGGCAGGCAGGGGCGCCGGCCGAGCCAGGGCGCGGCGTCCTTTCGCGCGCCGATCGGAAAAAGCTCGCGCGCGAACGGCTCGACCTTGTCGAGCTGGATCGGCGACGCCGGATCGTCGCGGCGGGCGAATTCGGCGCCGGTCGTGAGCCTGAGCCCCCTCGTCATTGGCGTCACCAGATAGCCGCGCTCGAGGTCGAGCACCGGGCGCGTGAGGCCCGCATTGCCCTTCGCCTCGTAATGCATGTGGTAGCCGCGCTTGACGAAGAACGGCAGGCGGAGGCCGAAGGACCGCGCGAGCTCGTCGGACCACGGCCCGAGCGCGATCACGACATCGGGCGCGGCGAGCCGGCCGGACGCGACCTTGACCATCCAGCCGCCGCTCGCGGGTTCGAGCGTGCGTGCGTCGCCCGTCTCCATCCACCCGCCGCGTTTCACGAACAGCGCGGCGTAGCTCTGCGCCAGCGCCTCGGGATCGGGCGTCGACAGTGGATCGGCGTAATGCGCGCCGCCGATCGCCTTTTCGCTCAAATTGGGCTCGAGCGCGATCAGGCCGGCCCGGTCGAGGAACTTGGGCGTGATTCCAAAAGGCTTGAGCTCCTCGGCCTCCGCGCCGGCCATGTCTTCGCCGCGCGCGCTGCGAAACGCCTTGATCCAGCCGCCACGGCGCAGAAGAGCCTCGGAGCCCGCCTCGCGCGCGAATTCGAGATGCTCGGCGCTGGCGCGAGCGAGAAGCGGGGCCATCGCGCGCGCAGTCGCGTTCTTTCCGGCCGCGGTCGAGGCGGCGAAATAGCGGAAGATCGATGGTGCGATATGCGGCAGCGCGCCATAGCGGATATGGGCGCGCGGATCGAGATTGAGCGCCCCGCGCGCGATCTCGCCCGGCGCGCGCGGAAACACATAGGGCATCACCGCTTCGGTCTGGACGATGCCGGCGTTGCCGAAGCTCGTCTCGCCCGCCGCCTGCGGGTGGCGGTCGATGAGCGCGACCCGCCGGCCGCGCGCCTGCAAATGCAACGCAGCCGACACCCCGACAAATCCGGCGCCAAGCACGATTGCGTCGGCGGTCTCAGCGGGCATGGGGCAGGTCTCACTCGATTCTCGACCAGCGTTCCTATAGACCCTCGGCGGAAGGAACAAACAGAAAGCGCCCGCTCCCCATGATCCCGCGCTACTCCCGCCCCGAGATGACCGCGATCTGGTCGCCCGAGACGCGTTTCCGCATCTGGTTCGAGATCGAGGCGCTTGCCGCCGAGGCGATGGCCGGCATCGGCCTCATCCCGAAAGAGGCGGCGAAGTCGATCCGCGAGAACGGCGACAAGGCGAAGTTCGACGTCGCCCGCATCGACGAGATCGAGAAGACGACCAAGCACGACGTCATCGCCTTCCTCACCCATCTCGCCGAATTCATCGGGCCCGACGCGCGCTTCGTCCATTTGGGGCTGACCAGCTCCGACGTGCTCGACACCTGCCTTGCGGTCCAGCTCAGCCGCGCGAGCGATATCCTTATCGCCGACGTCGACGCGCTGCTCGCCGCGCTCAAGCGCCGCGCCTTTGAGCACAAGACGACCCCGACCATCGGCCGCTCGCATGGCGTCCATGCCGAGCCGACCACCTTCGGCCTGAAGCTCGCTACGGCCCACGCCGAGTTTCAGCGCGCCCGCGCAAGGCTCGTCGCGGCGCGCGAGGAGATTTCGACCGCGGCTCTTTCCGGCGCGGTCGGCACCTTCGCCAACATCGACCCGCGGGTCGAAGCCCATGTCGCGGCAAAGCTCGGGCTGAAAGTCGAGCCGATCTCGACGCAAGTGATCCCGCGCGACCGACACGCGGCCTTCTTCGCCGCGCTCGCGGTCGTCGCTTCGTCGGTCGAGCGGCTGGCGACCGAGATCCGCCACCTGCAGCGCACCGAAGTGATGGAGGCCGAGGAGTTCTTCTCGGAAGGGCAGAAGGGCTCCTCCGCCATGCCGCACAAGCGCAACCCGGTGCTGGCCGAGAACCTGACCGGCCTCGCCCGCATGGTGCGCTCGGCCGTCATCCCGGCGCTCGAGGACGTCGCGCTCTGGCACGAGCGCGACATCTCCCATTCCTCGGTCGAGCGCATGATCGCCCCCGACGCGACGGTGACGCTCGACTTCGCGCTCGCGCGGCTCACCGGGCTCATCGACAAGCTGATCGTCTATCCCGAAAACATGGCTCGGAACCTCGACCGCCTCGGCGGCCTCATCCATTCCCAGCGGGTGCTGCTGGCGTTGACGCAAGCGGGCGTGTCACGCGAGGACGCCTACGCCATCGTCCAGCGCAACGCCATGCGCGCCTGGCGCGGCGAGGCCGACTTCCTCACCCTGCTCAGGGCCGACAAGGACGTCGCGAGCGCGCTGAGCGCGAAGGAGCTCGAGGCGCTGTTCGACCTCGGCTATCACCTGAAACAGGTGGATGCGATCTTTGGGCGGGTGTTCAGGGAATAACAGCGGGGCAAGCCGCCGCACGCGGGCGAGCGCGCAACTGTTCGAGAAGAGCGCTTAAAGGTCGGAACGACAAGTCTCTCGGAGGTGGGTTGGGTTCTGATGCCGACCTCGTTCTTGTCAGCAGCAGGCCCCTGATCAATCGGGGGCGCCGGCCGCACGAAGACCCAGAAAAATGGGCTCGAGCCCAGATATCGGTGACACTTTACTCAATCATCGAATTTGGTCGTTCAGCGGCGTACCTGCTTGCCAAAATCAACTCGACAATTGGGGCAAAGAGTAAAGTGTCACCGTTTTCTGCCAAGACGGTATTATCTTGCGATAATCAGAAATATGTCTTATGGGAGTTCGACGGTGCTGGAAATGACGAAGGCGCTCTCGGTCGTCTCGACGGGGTAGGGGCGGGACGAGGGCCTCGGTCCCATCCGGGCCGAGCAAAAGAAGATTCGATCGCGATTCAGACCTAAGCCATTGAAAAGGCTAGAAGCTGCATTTGGATTTTGTTGCGTCGGGCTTTGATTGTGTTGCGCCCGATTTTGCTTTCGTTGCGCCCGCCTTGGATCTTGCTGCGGCCGGCCCTGGTTTTCTTTGCGCCGGCCCTTTCGGCTAGCCCTTCCGCTTGAGCGCGACGCCGGCGCCCGCCGCGGGCGGGTGCGGCAGGCCGCTCTGGGCCTTGGCGAGGGCGTCGAGCGCGGCCCTGGTCTCGTGGGCCCAGGGCGCAGCGCGCGATCCCGCTTCGCCGAGCGCAACCGAGATCAGAAGCTGCTCGGAGGCGGCGAGACGCTCGCCGCCCGCCGAGGTCATGTCGAGCCAGACGCGCAGCCGCTTGTCGTCGTGCTCGAGGATGTGGCAACTGACCGCGACCGCGTCGCCCTCCTTCGCCTCCTTGAAATAGTGCAGCATCATCTGGAGGGTGAACAGCGACTGCCCCGTGCGCTTGCGCGCTGCGGCGTCGAGGCCGACCCTGTCCATGAGCGCGTCGACCGAGCGGCTGAACACGATCGCATAGGCCGCATCGTTCATGTGGCCGTTATAGTCGACCCATTCGCTGACCACGGTCGCTTCGAGCACCGGAAGCGCTAAGCCGCGCCGCATGGCGTTCTCCCGAATTGAGCCTCACAGCCCGCCCGGACGGCCTTCCGCCTCGGGCCAGTATTTCTGCACGAGAGCGAGGAGTTCGACAAGGAAATCGTCGCGTCGCGTCTCGAGTTCCCTGATCGAGCGGCCGGCCGCCTGATCGGCGCAGCCGTCGGCGACCTTGTCGATCAGTTCCTCGGTGAGCTCGGGCGCGACAAGCTTCGTCCACGGCAGTTTCAGCGCCGGGCCGAACTGGTGCAGCATGTGGCGCATGCCGCCCTCTCCGCCGGCGAGATGGAAAGTGAGGAAGGTGCCCATGAGCGGCCAGCGCAGGCCGCAGCCATAGACGACCGCCGCGTCGACCTCCTCGGTGGTCGCGACGTCGTCGTTGACGAGCCAGAGCGCCTCGCGCCACAGCGCCTCCATGAGCCGGTCGGCGATGAAGCCGACGATCTCCTTTCGCACCGTGAGCGGCCGCATGCCGAGCGAGCGGTAGAACGCCGCGGTCCGCTCGATCGTCGCGGGAGCGGTTCTCTCGCCGCCGACCAATTCGACCAGCGGCAGCAGGTAGACCGGGTTGAACGGATGGCCGACCAGCATCCGCTCCGGCCGCGCCATCTTCGCCGCGAGCAGCGTCGGCAGTAGCCCGGAGGTCGAGGAGGCGACGATCGCGCCGGGATTGGCGGCGTCGATGCGGGCGAGCAGCTCCTGCTTGAGTTCCTCACGCTCGGGCGCGTTTTCCTGGACGAAATCGGCGCCGGCCACGCAATCCTCGAGCCGCTCGTGAAAGGTCAGCCGCAAGGGGCTGGCGCCTTCGGCAATTCCCCGCCGCGCCATCGCCGGCCACGCCGCGTCGATCGCCGCGAACGCCTTGCTGCGGGCGTCGGGCGCCGGGTCCCATGCGTCGACGCTGAGGCCGCCGCCGAGGAACCGCGCCGCCCAGCCCGACCCGATGACGCCCGCGCCGACGACGGCGACCCGTTCGATTTCGGACCCCATGCCCAACCTCCTCGTGCGCTCTAGCCTGCGGGGGTTAACGACCGCGGGCCGGCTCCGGCCGCGGCCATCGAGACGACCGCGGCGAGAATGATCGCGCCGCCGATCAGCGTCGCGGAGGCCGGCGTTTCGCCGAACGCGAGCCATACCCAGACCGGGCCGAAAATCGTTTCGGTCTGCGCCAGCACAGTCTGGGCGGCCGCCGGCACATGCGGCGCGCCGCGCAGGAAAAGCGCAAATCCGAGCCCCATCACCAGAAACCCGGCGCTGAACGCCGCCATGACGCCGGACGGCGAGGGGAAGAGGGTCGTTCCATTCGCAAGGCAAACGCCGGTCGAGAGCGCGCAGGCGATCAACCCGTAGGCGAAGACCGAGGGCGAATAGTCGCGCCGCGGTCCGTGCCGCATCGCGACGCTGGCGCCGGCGAATCCGAGCGCGGTGAGAACCGCGCTGACATTGCCCGCGAGATGGCCCGCTTCGAGCGCGCCGCCGACGATGACGCCGAGGCCGGCGAGGCCGAGCGCGACCGATCCGGCCTGGCGCAGGCTCAACCGCTCGCCGAGGAAGGCGTAGCCCAGAAGGGCGGTGAGCAGCGGCGAGCAGGAGGAAAGGAAGAGCGCATTGGCGACGGTCGTGGCCTTCATGGCGAAGATGAACGAGATCGAGGACAGGCAAAGCGCGAGCGCGACAATCACCCCGGTGGCGCCGGTCGCGATGAAGCGGGGCAGGAGCGGCCCGGCCGCTCGGGCTCGTAAGATAATCGCGAAGGCGCAGGCGATGCCGAGGTTCCGCCACACCAGGAACTGCCAGGAATCGAGATCCGGCGCGAGCCGCAGGAAAATGCCGGTGAAGCTCCATGACAGTCCCGCGGCAAGCACATAGAGCGCGCCGACGAGAAATCCGCGCTCCGGCGCCGCTCGAGCTTCAGCGACGGTCATTCACTTCTGCTTCTTGAGGCCGAGTTTCGCGCGCGCTTCGGCGGGAGTGGCGATCGACGCGCCCATGCGCTCGACGATCTCCCGCGCCCGTTTGACGAGCGCGCCGTTGCTGGCCGGCACGCCGCGGTCGAGCCAGATATTGTCCTCGAGCCCGACCCGGACATGGCCGCCAAGCAGGACGGCCTGGGCGACGAACGGCATCTGCATCCGCCCGATTGCGAAGCCGGCCCAATTGGCCCCGGCCGGCAGATGGCCCCGCATCGCCAGCATCGTCTCGGTCGTCGCCTCCGCGCCCCAGGGAATGCCGAGGCAGAGCTGGAAAAGCGGCGGCTCATCGATCAGGCCTTCGGCGATGAACTGCTTGGCGAGCCAGACATGGCCGAGCTCGAAGCATTCGATTTCAGGCTTGACCCCCGCCGCCTGGATGCGCCGCGCCATCTCACGCAGGAGGTCGGCGGTGGCGAGAAAGGCCCCGTTGCCAAAGTTGAGCGAGCCGCAGTCGAGGGTGCAGATCTCGGGTCTCAGCTCCTCGACATGGGCGACGCGCTCGGCCGCGCCCGCCATGTCGGTGCCCGGCCCGCCTGAGGCCGGATGAGCGGGATCGAAGAAGAAATCGCCGCCCATGCCGGCGGTGAGATTGATGACGACGTCGGCGCCGGACGCGCGGATGAGATTGACGGTTTCCCGGTAGAGGTTGGGATCGCGCGCCGCCTTACCGGTTCCGGGATCGCGCACATGCAGGTGAACGATCGCCGCTCCGGCCGTGTGCGCTTCGAGCGCCGAATCGGCGATCTGGCGGGGCGTGACCGGAATCGCCGGGTGCTTGCCGACCGTGTCGCCGGCGCCGGTCACGGCGCAGGAGATGATGACGTTGGCGTTCAAGCTTCCCCCCTTGCCGATGTGGGCGATTTTGCGCCCCGGCCGCCGGCCGCGCAAGGCTCGGCGTCTCAGAGGCGCCATGTCGAATTGCGGTCCGCCGATCTTGAAAAAAGCTGGTTCAATCCGAGCGCGTTCGCCTGCCCTCGCGGGTTCGGTCCTTTCTCGCCCGGCGCAAACATGCAAAGGGCTGAGCCCTATGTCCCTCCTGGCGATCAAGCTCGTCATCACCCCGCTGGTGGTGCTCCTCGCGTCGCTCGCCGCCCGGCGTTGGGGCGATGCGGTCGCCGGCTGGCTGGTCGGCCTGCCCCTGACCTCGGCCCCGGTGTCCGTGTTCCTCGCCATCGAGCAAGCGCCGGCGTTTGCGGCCCAGGCGGCCGGCGGCTCGCTCGCAGGCGTCCTGTCGCAAGCGGCCTTCTGTGTCGGCTATGCGGCGCTGGCGCGACGGGGCGTGACGGTCGCCCTCGCCATCGGGACGCTCGCCTACGCGGCCGTTGCGACCCTACTGGTCGCGGCGGACCTGCCGCGGGTCCCGCTATTCGTGGCCGCAATTGCCGCGCTGACTTTTGTGCTTTGGCTGCTGCCGCGCCGGCAGTTGACCGTCTCGGCCAACCTCGTGGCCTGGTGGGACCTGCCCTTGCGCATGGCCGTGACGACGGCGCTGGTCGTCGGACTCACGTCCGCGGCGGCGACGCTGGGGCCGGGCGCGAGCGGCGTCGCGGCGTCGTTCCCGGTCATCGCCGCTTCAATCGCCGTTTTTGCACATTTGAGCCAGGGCCCGGAGGCGGGGGTCGCCGTGCTGCGCGGAATGGCGAGCGCGCTATACGCCTTCGCTGTCTTCTTTGTCGTCGCCGGCGCGGCGTTGCCGCGCGTCTCGCTTCCGGCAGCCTTTGCGCTGGCGACGGCCACAGCGCTCATAACGCAGGGCGCGACGCTGCGGCTATTGCGGCGCCCGCCGAAAATGGAAGACGCGGCCGAGGGGGGACCGGCCGCGTCTTCGCTTCACCGAGGCTGATACGCGCCCCGGGACTACTCGGCGCCGCCGCCGCGCTCGTCCATGTGACGGTGCATCATGTCCATGACAAACTGCGTGCGCTCCGGCAGCAGCATGCGTCCAAGCATGCCAAACTTATGTTTCTGAGTATCGTCGAGGCTGGCGTAGAGCGGCTTGCCGGCGTCCGCGATCTTCTTGAGGTCGGCCGCGCCTTGCGCAAGACGGTCGGCCATCGCCTCGAGATGGTCGATCGGCGACATGCTCTCGCCCTGCGCGCGGGCGCCCATCATTTGCTGCATCGCGTCCATCCGCGCCTTCGCGGCGTCCTTCACGGCGGATTCAAACGGGCTCCACAGTTTTTCCTGATCAGGGGTCAGAGCAAGACCGGCCTTCATGCCCGCGAGCTTGGCGTCGACGATCGTTTCGCGATCGGCGGCCCAGTGCTGCATCCGCTCGGCGCGGGTCGGCTGCTGATCGCCCTCCGCTGCCGCGGTCAGGGCAAATGCGGATGCTGAAACCGCAATCGCGGCCATGACCCCGAAAATCGTGCGTTTCATGACTGTCCCCGTCCTGATCCGACGACGCTGAGGCTGATCGCTCGCAAGATGAAATGCAAATTAACTCGGCGTAATGAAGCCGAAGGGCGAAGACACGAGACATTGCGGTAAACACAAGGTAAATGGCCGTCGGCGCGGCCGTTGTCGCGCACGGGGAGCGGCATGAATCCATCGGTGCTGGGAAAGCTCGCGGGCTCGCTCGCGGCGGACGGAGAGGCGCTGTGCGCCTGGGTGACGGTGAACGAGCCGGCCGTCGCCGAATGGCTGGCGCGCGAAAGCTTCGACGCGGTGGTGCTCGACATGCAGCACGGGGCGATCGACCTCGACGGCGCCATGCGCGCAATCCAGGGCGTCGCCCTTGCCGGCAAGCCGACCATCGCCCGCGTGCCAATTGGCGGATTTGCCCTCGCCAGCCAGCTTCTCGACGCCGGGGCGAGCGGCATCCTGGCGCCGATGATCAACAGCGGCGACGACGCGCGGCGGCTGGTCGAATTCGTCAAATTTCCGCCGCTTGGGCAGCGCTCCTGGGGGCCGCGGACCGCGCTGCCGTGGAGCGGCCTCGACGCGGCCACTTATCTCCAGTCGGCCAACGCCGCGGCCCAGGCCATCGCGATGATCGAGACCCGGGCTGCGCTCGATGCGCTCGACGATATTCTCGGCGTCGAAGGGATCGATGGAGTTTTTGTCGGCCCCTCCGACCTCTCGATCGCCTTGAGCGGCGGCGTGAGCGTCGAGCCGCGCGGCGCGGCCCTGATGAGCGAGGCGCGCCGGGTCGCGAGCCGCGCCAAGGCGCACGGCAAATACGCTGCGATGTTCTGCTTCGATGGCGCCGACGCGCGCGCGATGCTGGCGCTCGGTTACCGCCTGTGTACGATCGCGAGCGACCAGGCGCTCATCCGGGCCGCGGCCAAGGCGGAACTCGCCGCGGCGCGGGCCAATTCCGCCTGAAAGTCGCGGCGCGCGCTGGAAAAAGCGTGATTCGCCGCCCATATGTTATTGAGCTGGGGACTTTGCGTGCATCCGTGGGCCCCACAGGATAAAGTCGGTTAGGGGCGCGAATCGAGGCTCCGTCGCGCTTAAGCCCGGACATTCATAAGGCATTGATTTTGGAACAGGAAGGCAAGGACCTGGCTGGCGAGTCCGGGACCGCGAACGAAAGCTACGGCGCCAATTCGATCAAGGTGCTGCGCGGCTTGGACGCCGTGCGCAAGCGGCCGGGCATGTACATCGGCGACACCGACGACGGCTCGGGTCTGCACCACATGATCTACGAGGTGGTCGACAACGCCATCGATGAGGCGCTGGCGGGCTATGCGAAGCTCGTCGCCGTGACGCTCAACGCCGACGGCTCGGTTACGGTCATCGACGACGGACGCGGCATCCCGACCGGCATCCACGAAGAGGAAGGAGTTTCGGCCGCCGAGGTCATCATGACCCAATTGCACGCCGGCGGGAAATTCGACCAGAACTCCTACAAGGTGTCCGGCGGCCTGCATGGCGTCGGCGTCTCGGTTGTCAACGCCCTGTCGACACGGCTTCTTTTGCGAATCTGGCGGGACGGGCTCGAGCATTTCGTCGAATTCGCTCACGGCGACGTCGTCGCGCCGCTCAAGGTCGTGGGGCCCGCGCCGCTCGTCGACGGCCGGCCAAGGCGCGGTACCGAGGTCACGTTCACGCCCTCGCCCGAGACCTTCACCATGGTCGAGTTCGACTATGCGACGATCGAGCATCGCCTGCGCGAACTCGCTTTCCTCAATTCCGGCGTGCGCATCGTACTGACGGATCTCCGCCATGCCGAGCCCAAGCGCGAAGAGCTATTTTATCAGGGCGGTCTTGAGGCCTTCGTCCGCTATCTCGACCGCGCCAAGACCGCGCTGATCGACAATCCGATCCTCATGAGCGGCGAGCGTGACGGCATCGGCGTCGAGGTCGCGCTGTGGTGGAACGACAGCTATCACGAGAACGTGCTGCCGTTCACCAACAATATCCCTCAGCGCGACGGCGGCACCCATCTCATTGGCTTGCGCAGCGCGCTGACCCGGCAGGTGGTCGGCTATGCCGAAAGCTCTGGGCTTTTGAAGAAAGAACGGGTCGACCTGTCCGGCGACGACACCCGCGAGGGCTTGACCTGCGTGCTCAGCGTCAAATGCCCGGATCCGAAATTCTCCTCGCAGACCAAGGACAAGCTGGTGTCCTCCGAGGTGAGGCCGGTCGTCGAGGGGCTTGTCAACGAGCTATTGTCGCAATGGTTCGAGGAGCATCCGCAGGAGGCGCGGGTGGTCGTCGGCAAGGTGGTCGAGGCGGCGCAGGCGCGCGAAGCGGCGCGTAAGGCGCGCGAGCTCACACGCCGCAAGGGCGCGCTCGACATTGCAAGCCTGCCCGGCAAGCTCGCCGACTGCCAGGAGCGCGACCCCGCCAAGTCCGAGATTTTCATCGTCGAGGGTGATTCGGCCGGTGGCACCGCCAAGCAGGGCCGCAACCGCGAGTTCCAGGCCGTGCTCCCGCTCCGAGGCAAGATCCTCAACGTCGAACGCGCGCGCTTCGACAAGATGCTCGGCAGCGAGCAGATCGGCACGCTCATCACCGCGCTGGGCGCGGGCATCGGGCGCGACGATTTCAACATGGAGAAGCTGCGCTACCACAAGATCATCATCATGACCGACGCCGACGTCGACGGCTCGCACATTCGCACGCTGCTGCTGACCTTCTTTTTCCGCCAGATGCGTCCGATCATCGAGGCTGGGCATCTGTTCATCGCCCAGCCGCCGCTGTTCAAGGTCAAGCGCGGACAATCGGAGCAGTATCTCAAGGACGAGCGGGCGCTCGAGGATTATCTGGTCGATGCGGGTCTCGACGGGGCCACGCTGACGCTGGCCGGCGGCGAAGTGCGGGCCGGCGCAGACCTTCGGGCGCTGGTCGAGGAGGCTCGAGCGTTGCGCCGGCAGCTTGACGGCCTGCATTCCCGCTACAACCGAACCGTGGTGGAGCAGGCGGCCCTCGCCGGGGCGCTGAAGCCGCTCGCCGACCCGGTCGATCCGGAGGCGGAGCCCCGCGCCGCCGCGATCGCCGCGCGCATGAACGCTATCGCCGAAGAGACCGAGCGCGGCTGGATCTGCCGGCTCGAGGCGGGCGGGTACGTGCTGACCCGTGAAGTGCGGGGTGTGCGGCAGGCGGCGATTCTCGACGCTGGCCTGCTTGCTTCCGCTGACGCGCGACGCCTGGACGAGCATGCGGGACCGTTGCGGGAAGCGTTCGCCCAATTGGCGAGCTTCACCCGCCGCGGCGACACAATTTCCGTCTCCGGCCCGTCGGAGCTTTTGGAGGCGGTCAACGCCGGTGGTCGCAAGGGCGTGGCCTTCCAGCGTTACAAAGGCCTGGGCGAAATGAACAAGGACCAGCTCTGGGAGACGACCCTCGACCGGGACGCCCGCACCCTCCTGCAAGTGCGGATCCGCGAGGTCGACGAGGCCGACGACATTTTCGTCAAGCTGATGGGCGATATTGTCGAGCCGCGGCGTGAGTTCATCCAGGACAATGCGCTCAGCGTGGCGAATCTCGATGTGTGAGCAGGATCGGTCGGCGCTGGGGCGAGGGCCGCAGCCCCGAGCCCAGGAAAGTCGTAAACGGCGCCTCCCTACGTAATCCAGCCCTCGTCCTGCAAGTCATCGCGCCTTTGCATTATGCTCCGGTCGTGAAATATGCCGCTCGCTGCCGGACGAGCCGGCGCAGTGAGACGTTTGGGAGGTGACATGGAAACGAGACGGATAAAGGCTCGAAACGGCGAGGAACTCGCCTTCAGTATCCTCGGGCTGGGCACTGCCCCGCTGGGCGATTTCTACGAACTCCTGGATGAAAAGACCTCCATCGCGACGATCGAGCAGGCGCTCGCGAGCGGCGTGCGGGTGTTCGATTCTTCACCTCACTACGGAAACGGGCTCGCGGAAGCGCGGCTGGGCGCGGGGCTAAGGCGCGCAAAGCGCGACGAGATCCTGGTCTCGACCAAGATCGGCCGCATCATGGACCCTTTCGCCAAGCCGCCGAAGCCGCGCACGGATGTGGTGTCGCCCGGATTCACTGGCGGGCACCCGCATGCGCCGCGGTTCGATTATTCCTACGACGGGGCAATGCGCTCGATCGAGCACTCGCTCCTGCGCACCGGTCTCAGCCGGCTCGACATCGTTCTGATCCACGACTGCGACCCCTGGACGCACGGCGACGCGGAAGCGCCCGTCCGCTTCAAGGAGGCTATGGAGGGCGCCTACAAAGCGCTCGACAAGCTGCGCCACGAAAAGGCGGTGAAGGCCGTCGGCTTTGGCATCAACGACGCCGCGACCTGCGTGAAATTTGCCAAGGCGGGCGATTTTGACGTCGCGATGATGGCCGGGCGTTACACGCTGATCGACCAGACAGGCCTCGCTGAGTTTCTGCCGCTCGCGCTTGAAAAGAAGATGGGGGTTATGCTCGCAGGCGTGTTCAATTCCGGCATTCTGGCGACGGGATCGGGAGCCGGCGCCAAGTATGACTATGCGAACGCTCCGGCGACGGTCGTGAAAAAAGTGAAGGCGATCGAGGAGATCTGCGAGAAGCACAAGGTCAGCCTGCGCCAGGCGGCGATCCAGTTCGCTGCGAGCCACCCAGCCGTCGTAAGCGTCGTGCTCGGAGGGGTGAAGCCGGAGGAGGTCAAAGCGAACGCCCACGACGCCTCGGTCCACATTCCGGCCAGCCTCTGGGCGGACCTCAAATCCGCGAAGCTCCTTGAAGCGAGCGCGCCGACCAAGGGGACCTGATTTCGGGGCTGCTCCGGCGGAAGCCTTGCGTGTGGAAACCCGGGGACAACCCCCGGGCCTCCTTGCCAAAGCCGAATGTAAAGCCAATCTGGCTTGCCATGAAATTCCCGCCCGAATTTCTCGACGAGATCCGCGCTCGGCTCCCGGTCTCCGAGGTGGTGGCCAAGCGGGTCAAATTGCGCAAATCCGGCCGGGAATGGGCGGGTCTGTCGCCGTTCACCGCGGAGAAGACGCCCTCATTCTTCGTCAATGACCAGAAGGGCTTCTTTCATGACTTCTCGTCGGGGAAGCATGGCGATGTCTTTGCCTTCCTGAAAGAGACCGAAGGCCTGAGCTTTCCGGAGGCGGTCGAGCGGTTGGCCGCGATGGCGGGCCTTCCGTTGCCGCGTCAGAGCGATGCGGAGGCCGCTGAGGACAAGAAGCGCGCGAGCCTGATCGAGGTCGTGGCGATGGCCGCGCGCCTGTTCGAGGCCGACCTGCAGCAGCCGGTCGGCGCCAAGGCCCGCGGCTATCTCTCCGACCGCGGCCTCGGGCCTCCCGTGCAGCAGCGCTTTTCGCTCGGCTATGCTTCCCCGGAGCGATTTCATCTCCGCGATGCGCTTGCCGCCAAGGGCGTCGGCGCCGACCAGATGATCGAGGCGGGCCTTCTTATCCACGGCGAGGACATCGCGGTCCCTTACGACCGGTTCCGCGACCGGGTGATGTTCCCGATTCACGACCGCTCCGGCCGGGTCATCGCGTTCGGCGGGCGGGCGATGGAGGCGGGAGCCAAGGCGAAATACCTCAATTCGCCGGACACCGGCCTTTTCCACAAGGGTTCGCTGCTGTTCAATCACCATCGTGCGCGCAAGAGCGCCCACGAGAGCGGCGAAATCATCGTCGTCGAGGGCTATATCGACGCGATCGCTGTCAGCGAAGCCGGCTTTCCCAATGTGGTCGCCCCGCTTGGCACCGCCCTCACCGCCGATCAATGCGCGCTTCTGTGGGGAATGGCGAGCGAGCCGATTCTGTGCTTCGACGGCGACAGCGCCGGACGGCGGGCGGCCTTTCGCGCCATCGAGACGGCGTTGCCGCTGATCGGCGCCGGCAAGACCCTGCGGTTCGCGCTTCTGCCCGAGGGTCAGGATCCGGACGACGTCGTCCGCCTGAGCGGGCCGGCGGCAATGGCCGAGCATCTTAAGGGCGCGCTGCCATTTGCCGACATGCTGTTCATCCGCGAGACCGAAGGCGAGCGCTTCGACACACCCGAGCAACGCGCGGCGCTCGAGAGGCGCCTCGGCGAGGCGGTCGGCAGAATCGCCGACGAACCCCTGCGTCGCCATTACCAGGCGGACGTCAAGCGGCGACTCGCCGTCTTGTTCGGCGACGAGCGTGGGCGCTTCGGCAGCGGCGACGGCGAGACAAAACGCGCCTTCAGCCCCCGGCGCGGCGGGCCTTTTCCCGCGCGCGGGCCCCGCGTCGGCCTCGCTGGGGCGCCCCTGCCGCCCCAGAGCAAGCTTGCCCTCAGGGCGCGCGCTCCGGCGCGCGAAATCATGATCCTGGCGATCGCGCTTGGCCATCCATCGCTGCTGGAGCAACGTTGCGAGGAGCTCGCCGCGGCCGAATTTGCTGGCCCTGGCCTTGGGGCGTTTCGCGACGCGCTGCTCGCGGCCCCTGCCGAAGCGCTGCAGACGTCCGCCGCACTCGCCAACTGGCTCAACAGTGCCGGGCGAGGGTCCGAATGCGAGCGCATTGTTGCTTCCGCATCCAGGATGCCGGATTGGTGGTGCATGCGGCCCGAGGCCGCGGCCGCCGACGCCGACCTGGCGCTCAAGCAAAGCTTGGCCTTGCATCGGCGGGCAGGCGCGTTACATAGGGACCTGAAGCTCGCCGAGCGGTCGCTGGCGGCGGAGCCCAACGAGCTTAATCTTGCCCGACTGCTTGATATCAAAGCGAATTTGGCGGACCTTGCGGATGCCGAAGCCGCGATCGACGGATTTGGCGATCTCTCCGGACGCGCCTCGTCCGCGATCTGACCGGAAAGACCCCACGCGAGATGGGCGACGGCGCGGACAGGCGGTGGGGACGGCGGCGATTCCTCGGGGAAAGGCGGCCTTGGGCCTGGCCTGAACAATCTTGTTGGGACCGCTCGTCCTTGCGAGCCGGTTGAAGGACGAAACTGGACACCCGGCGCCGCTGGCCGCGGGATAACGGAGACGCCGCGATGGCAAAAAAGGATGAGGCGAAGGGCGAGGCGGAATCGGCGGTCGTCGAGACTCCCGACAGCCCCCTGCTCGATCTCAGCGACGCCGCCGTCAAGCGGATGCT
The DNA here is from genome assembly GCA_963794655.1 of uncultured Alphaproteobacteria bacterium. GTDB lineage: Bacteria > Pseudomonadota > Alphaproteobacteria > Rhizobiales > Beijerinckiaceae > Roseiarcus. The sequence goes on along the minus strand of CAWCEV010000008.1, from coordinate 1,424,603 downwards.
GAAGATCGCCAAGAAGCGCGGCTGGGTGACGCAGGAGGAATTGAACGCGGTCCTGCCGTCCGAAGAAATTTCATCCGACCAGATCGAGGATATGAACTCGATGCTCAGCGAGATGGGCATCAATGTCGTCGAAAGCGAGGACGCGGAGGAGGCGGAAAAGGAAAGCGCCGAGACCGCAGACGAGGAAGAACCCGAAGGCGGCGAAATCGTCGAGGCGGCGCGAACGACCGCGGTCGCCACCCGCTCGTCCGAACCTGCCGAGCGCACGGACGACCCGGTGCGCATGTACCTGCGGGAAATGGGCTCAGTCGAGCTCCTGTCGCGCGAGGGCGAAATCGCGATCGCCAAGCGGATCGAGGCCGGCCGCGAGGCGATGATCGCTGGCTTGTGCGAAAGTCCGCTGACCTTCCAGGCGATCATCATCTGGCGCGACGAGCTGAACGACGGCAAGATCCTCCTGCGCGACATCATCGATCTCGAGGCGACCTACGCCGGGCCGGACGGCAAGAAAGCGCCGAAGACCGACTATTCCGCCCCTGGCGCGCCGCCGCCGCCGAATCCTGCCCGCGACCGCATCGCGCCGGCGACCGCGCCGCAGGCGCCTCCAGAGGGATTCGAGGGCGATCAGCCGCCTTCCGAGAACTTCGACGACGAGGACGATCTCGAGAATTCGGTTTCCCTCTCCGCGATGGAGGCCGACCTCAAGCCGCGCGTGCTCGAGACCTTCGACCGGATCGCGGACGCCTATAAGAAGCTGCGCCGCCTCCAGGACCAAAATGTCGAGAACAAACTCAAGAGCGAATCGCTCTCGCCCGCCCAGGAGCGCAAATATAAGGCGCTGAAGAAGGACATCGTCGGCGACGTCAAGTCGCTCTCCCTCAACCAGAACCGCATCGACGCCCTGGTCGAGCAGCTCTACGACATCAACAAGCGCCTGATCGGCCTCGACATTCGCCTGATGCGGATGGCCGAGGCCCATCGCGTCGGCCGCGAAGACTTTCTCAAGAACTACCAGAACTCGGAGCTTGACCCGAAGTGGCTGCTTCGGGTCTCGAAGCTTTCGACCCGGGGCTGGAAGGACTTCATCGCCGCCGACAAGAACCCGATCAAGGAGATCCGTGCCGAAATCCAGTCGCTGGCGACCGAGACCGGACTTGAGATCCAGGAATTCCGTCGGCTCGTGCAAATGGTCCAGAAAGGCGAGCGCGAGGCGCGGCAGGCCAAGAAAGAGATGGTCGAGGCCAATTTGCGCCTCGTGATCTCGATCGCCAAGAAATACACCAATCGCGGCCTGCAGTTCCTCGACCTCATCCAGGAAGGCAATATCGGGCTCATGAAGGCGGTCGATAAGTTCGAATATCGCCGCGGCTACAAGTTCTCGACCTACGCCACCTGGTGGATCAGGCAGGCGATCACCCGCTCGATCGCCGATCAGGCAAGAACCATCCGCATCCCCGTGCATATGATCGAGACGATCAACAAGATCGTGCGCACCTCGCGCCAGATGTTGCATGAGATCGGCCGGGAGCCGACGCCCGAGGAGCTTTCCGAGAAACTCGCCATGCCGCTCGAGAAGGTGCGCAAGGTGCTCAAGATCGCCAAGGAGCCGATCAGCCTCGAAACGCCGATCGGCGACGAGGAGGACAGCCATCTCGGCGACTTCATCGAGGACAAGAACGCCGTCCTGCCAATCGATGCGGCGATCCAATCTAATCTGCGCGAGACGACGACCCGCGTGCTGGCCTCGCTCACCCCGCGCGAGGAGCGGGTGTTGCGCATGCGTTTCGGTATCGGCATGAACACCGACCACACGCTCGAAGAGGTCGGCCAGCAGTTCTCGGTCACTCGCGAGCGCATTCGCCAGATTGAAGCGAAGGCTCTGCGCAAGCTGAAACATCCGAGCAGGAGCCGGAAGCTCCGGAGCTTTCTCGATAATTGAGGCGCGAGCCGCCTTGGTGGGGTTTCGACCGCCGGGTCCGTTGATGCAAGGATCTGGCGACGTCGGCCGCCGCGGGCCGAAATCGACCCGGCAACCTGAGAGCCTGTCGACAGAGCCGCGCCGCATGCTAAGCTCCGAAAGTCGGCAACGGCCGGCTCAATAGGCGGTTTCGGCTCTTTTGCCGGGACCGACGGGCGGTGCACGCATGGGAGGGCGAACGTGGCCTACAAGGACATCCTTGTCTTTCTCGATCCGACCGCTGAGGCCGAGGAGCGGGCGCGCTTCACAGCCTCCCTGGCCAAGGCGCACGGGGCGCGACTGATCGGGCTCGACGTCAGTGCGGCGCCGGCGGGCAAGGAGGTGGAGACCGAGGCGGTGGTCGCCCGCATGTTCGCTGATGCGACGGGGCAGGCGGCTCCGGCCGCAACCCTCATCCGCCCCGCGGATAAGGCGGGCGAGGGCGAATTCTTCTCCCATTGCGTCGATCTCATGATTGCGCCCGGCCCCGAGAGCCTGGCCCACGCCAGCATTCGCGCCGGCGCGCTTGACCGGGCGTTGCTCGAATCCGGCGTTCCTATGTTGATCCTGCCCCCCGACTGGAAGCCCGGTCCGGTCGGCGACAACATCGTGATCGCCTGGAACGCCGGGCGCGAGGCCATGCGCGCGGTCCACGACGCGATGCCGCTGCTCGAACGGGCGAAAAAGGTGACCCTGTTCGCGTTTTCGTCGCGGCCGAGCGGATTGCGCAAGTCAGCCCAGACTCTTGCCGATCACCTTGCCGCGCATGGCGTCAAGACCGAGCATATTTCGGACTGGACCAATACCGGAGACCTGACCGCGGTCGAGGCGCTATTCGCCAGTCTCGACACCCAGGACGCCGATCTGATCGTCGCCGGCGCTTTCGGCCATTCGAAGCTCTACGAAGGGGTGTTTGGCGGGGTGACCATGGACCTGATGCATCAGCAGTCGCTGCCGGTTCTGATGTCGCACTGAAGGAAACGAGCCGGCTCAGACACCAGGATTGGCTTCGCTTCCCCGGCGATGGGTTAACGGAGAACAACAGCGATTCGTCTCTCGGACCGCCGTTCAACGGGCGAATATAGCTCACCGTCGCTCCCAGATTGTTCGTGTTGGGGCAAAAAGGGAATAGGCAGTTATCCAGACACGACCCGGAAGCCGTTAACATCCATGAGCACCGCGCACAATCAGTCACATTATGCAAATGTGACCAAGAGACCTGACAGGACTTCTCGCATCTGCTAACCTGAAACGGTACGGTGCTGGAAACTGACTTACGAAATCTTATGTTCTTGCGGCGCTCGGCGCCGGCTTGATAGTAATGGGCGGCGCAGTTTCGGCTGCGCAAGCGGCTGGGACGACTAATCTGACGTGACCGAGAATCGCACGGCATCTCGGTTGTCAGTTCGCCACCGGACGGCTTGGCGATTTAGACAACCGCCACCACGACCTGGCGAACCGTCGGAGCGCTCCTCGACTGCTTCACACCAAAAGAAGGCGCAAACTACTTCACCAACGCAGGATACGCTTCCGCCTAAGAAAATCGTGCTCCAGCGATTTTTTTCTCGCAGGTCACAAAAGGGCTTGACCAAGCCTCCCACACCTGGTTTATAGATATTTGCGATAGAGCAGTTATCGGGGGATTTTTATGCGACGTTCAGCTAAATTTCTGATCGGGACAGCGATTGCGACTTTGGGATTCGTGTCGCTGGCCAACTCGGCATCCGCAATGTTGATTGATATAGGCATCACCGGCAGCGGAACAATATCGGTGACCAGCGTTCCTGCTGCAGACCTTGCGACGGCCACTGTAGTCAGTGAGCCAAGTTGGACCGTGAGTACGTCTACTCCTGTTGTGACGAATTTTGCACTTAGCAATCCGATTACTCTTTCGGTTGGATCTACTATTGTGGTTTCGTTTGATATAGGTGCGGGTGTCTATTCGGATACTTTGAAGATAACGACCGATGCAGTGTCCGGACATACTGTTTCAGTTACCGCGGTTGGCCTGTTGACGGGACCTAGCGCGGCCACGAGTCCAACTGAACTTGATATCACCTTCAATCAAGCCGGAGGAACAGGCCACACGATTACTGGCAGCGCGACGTATACAGCTTCTACCGTCCCGGAGCCTGCTACGTGGGCCATGATGATGCTCGGATTTATTGGGCTCGGCTATGCGGCGTTCCGACGTAACGCGAAGGCTGGGGCGGCTTCAGTGGCGATTTGACTGAACCCGTTTCTAAAAGAGTAAAAGGGGCCGCGGGCGGGCGGCCCTTTCTTTTCTGGGTTCTGTTGGGTTTCGGGATTCCTATCGGAGCTTGGTTGTGATTCAAGCTTTTCATGGACCGATTGGCGATCCGGCCCCGCCACTATTGTTGCCGGCAATGTTATCCAGCCCTACTGCGGCGCGTTCTCGATCACATCCGGCGCGGTGAACATACTGAGTGGAACGTTCACTGCAGCGGTCTTTGGGGCGGGAGCCTTTCCAACGCCGCGCCGGGCGAGTCCATCACCTTCGCCTCCGACGTTATCCCAAATATATTGACCTTCACGATCCGGAAGCCATAAGCCTCGGCTTCGCTAGCGTGACCCCCGGCGTCGCTGTCATCGGTTCTGGCTCGCTTGCAACCCTTGCCAGCGCCAGAATGTCCGTCGCCGGGACCTTCAGCGCAACTGCCGTCCCGGAATTTTCGACCTGGGCGATGATGGGCCTCGGCTTCGCGTTCCTTGGCTTCGTTGGCTATCGCAGGACTCGCAAGCCCAATTTAATCGACGTCTGACCTCAACCGGAGGGGGCGCTTTTGAAGGTTGGGCCAGGCCGGACCCCCGTCGGGGCACTGCACCCGGACGGCCCAAATGGGGCACGCCTGATCGGAGTGGGCCCCTTGGGGCGGACAGAGATCAGGCCGCTGATTTGACCGTCTGCCGGGCGTGGTGTGTCCTCGAACTGTTTGGGGCTGAGATAGCCGAGGGCTGAGTGGAGCCTGCGGCTGTTGTAGACTTGGTCGATGAAGTGCGGAAGGTCTTCTGCAATGTCGCTGAGGGTCTCGTAGGCCATTGGATAAACCGCTTCGACCTTCAGCGTCTTCATGAAGTTCTCCGCTTTGGCGTTATCGTAGGGATTGCCGCGCCGGCCCATCGAGCCGAGGAGACCATGGCTGGCGAGAGCCTGCCGATTGGCTTGCGCTGCATGTTGCGAGCCGCGATCCGAGTGATGAAGGCAGCTGGCCGGCGGTCTGCGGTCCTCGATTGCAGCGTTCAGGGCGGCGAGCGTCAGCCGAACATCGATGGATCGGCTGATGGCGTAGCCGACGACGGGGCGCGACCAGGCGTCGAGAATCACGGCGACATAAACGAAGCCCGTCGTGACAGCGACGTACGTGATGTCGGCGACCCAGAGCTGATTGGCGCCGTCGACGACCCTGTCCTTGGCCAGATTGCGGAAGATCGGATAGTCGTGGTCGCTGCTCTTCGTCGCCACATATCGCCGACGCATGCGTGGCTGGAGATCGTGTTCGCGCATGAGGCGCTTGACCTTCTTGTGATTGACCACGAGGCCTTGCTGGCGAAGGGCGGCCTGCATGCGTCGCCAACCGTAGCGTTCGAACGCGTCACGGATGGCGCTCATCGCTTCAACGATGGCTGTGTCATCGGGCGCCCTCGGAGGCGCGTCATAGTAGGCCGAGCGTGAGATCCCCATCAGCCGGCATCCTTCGGCGACGGAGACGCTTTCGGGCCGACAATTGCGGACGTAGGCCCGCTTCTCGCTGGCGGTGCGTTTCGCAGACCCCCCTTTAGAAACTCCAATTCCAACGCCTGCTTGCCGACTAGCCGTTCGAGGGCGGCGATCCGGGCTTCGTATTGCTGAAGGAGGTCGGCCGCGGCAGCGTCCTCCTCGAAGGCGCCGGCTTGGTATCGTTCGACCCACACACGGATCAAATTGCGCGAGAGATCATGGCGCTTCTCTAAACCGTGAAGCGTATCGCCAGCCAAAAACTCTTGAGCGATTTGACGCTTGAATTCGATGCTGTGGGATCGATACCTGGCCATGAGCCTTCGTCCTTCGAAAGCCCAGCCTGCCGGTCAAATGTTAAGTCCGTCCATGTCCGCCCCCAGGGGCCCCCTCCACCTAAATTGCATGCGCACTTCCACCGTGACGTCCGTACAAGTTGTGCCCTATGGTTCCACGTCGCGACCAATCGTCGATGACGTCAGGTTTTTGCTTGGAGCAAAGCCAAGGACGCAATTGCTCCGGCGCAGGGGGCGGCTGCCTTTGCATAGAATTGTCCCACAAGACCGATTACGGTTGCAGCTCCAGGTTTGACGCCGCGCGAGCTCCATAACCTGCGGTGGAGCGAACGCCGGCGGCGCCCCCTTCCCAAGAGAAGAATTCGATGCCAGCCGATTCGAGGGCGGAGCGGATATCGCTGAGAAGGTAATGGTTCGGCGTGCGCAACTCTCTTTCAAAATCTCCGAGCGTCCGCATCCCAACTTTGCTCATCTTGCAGAGTTTCGATTGGGACCAATTGAGAAGTCCACGCGCGGCCCGGCATTGGGCGGCGCTTAGGATCCTTTCACTCCACTCTGGCGAGGCGTTTTCAAGTTTGGCGATGGACTTGTAGGTCGACATAATTTTACTATAGAAGCATATCTTTCGTTTATGTGCAAGTATAATGTCAATTACGCCGACCACCGCAGTTGAAAATGCCACAGAGACCGAAACTTGACGCCTGGCGCGCCACACCGACGGCGATCCGTCCGTCGGGCTTTCTCAATCCTAAGTCCAGTCTTTGGCTGGATCGGAGCCGGAGAGTAACTGCCCGCTAAAGGAAGACGCGTCTTGCGAACAAACGGGTATGGAATACGCGGACCGACCCAGAGAATTTGCCGAAATCCATTGCAGCACGAGCTGAGCGTCCGATCCGGCGATCGAGACGCGCCCGAATCGGCCATCGACCAGCCTCCCCTCTCGCTCCAGTGCGGATCTAGGCGTTAACAGCCTGGTACAGGTCGGGCGCCATCGCAGCACACTCGCGATTAGCGTGAATTATTTGTATAAACTATTTATAAGAATCATCGCGCGCTCTTTGCGGGCGCTCAAGCCCCGCGGGCTTACAAACATCCGCCGAGAAATTTAGTTCCACTTTCCGCCGCTGTGCTTGATCGCAAGCCACGGACAGATCCGGATCCAACGCCAGAAAATTGGAACAAAGGCCAGAACTAGGCGGATAGACTGTTGAACCCCCGGTTTGGAGAGCCACATGGATTGGTATTTCTTCGCTCGTCAGAGGTAGTATCCCGCAATCTGCGAAAGAAATAAAGTCGGTTTCGGAACGGAGCCTTGCGCTCAAGCGCGCAATGGGGGAAGTTATCCATGTCGAAGCGGTTCCAAGAAAATGCCAGGATTTGTGGGCTCGGATGTCGCACCGCCTGACTGGCGTTCTGTGAAGGAAACGGGTCGCCATGCGGGTTGCCGGATGACCTCTATCCTCGACGCTTACACATCTGAAGCAAGTAGAATGAAGGCGGGAGCTACCCGCGAGTACCTGGCGCCCGCGTCCGGTCGAGGCGGACCGCTTTGGGCCTCCTCTTGCTGATGATCGAGGGCGCGCACGGTCAGGTCACGGAGCGAATAAGGTGATGTCACATGAACTAAGGCATATAGCGTTGGGGTCGCCGTCGAGCTCGGATGAGAACGGCGAGGTCCACGGCGGCAGGACGACTGACACGAACAAGGCGACCGGCGAAAGGATTCGCTTTGCCCGCAAATGGGCCGGCCTCAACCAGGATGAAGTGGCGACTCGGCTGGGGTTAAGCCGTGCTTCTGTCTCGAACTGGGAGCTCGGTTTGGGGATCAAACGCAAAAATCTCGTGAGATTCGCTCAGGCGGTCGGCGTATCACCTGAATGGCTTATCACCGGGGAGCCGACCCTGGCGCCGAAGGGAGAAAAGTCATCGGATCGGTTGCCAGTGCTGGAGGTCGACACGGCTCAGTTGGAGCGCTTGATCGCAGCCGTGTTCGAGTTGCTGGGCAAGCCACACGGCCAAGCGCAAGAATTGGCGAAAGCCATTCTAAAGGCTGCAGTCCACGATCGAACCGGCGCTAAAGAGCCGCACGACGAGGCCCTAACGAAACGTTTGGCGCAGTTCTTGGTTCGAATGTATGCGTCCTGATGGTTGGTAGAGTGCAATTGCCTCGCAACTGGCCCTAGCAGGCCGTTGAAAAAGTCGCTGGCCACCGGACTGCCGCTGTGATTCCCTCTCCCTGCGGCGTGGGGAGGCGAAGGGGATGCGAGGCGAGGACGAGCGGTCTGGGTTGCCCTTCAGCTACGTCGATCTGGAAGCGCGGGTCGGCAAGGGCCATCCGCTGCGGACCATTCGCGTCGTGAACGACGCGCTGGCGGCGCTTTCTGAAGAGTTCTCGGCGCTCTATGACCGGATTGGCCGTCCTTTAAGCGAATCGAGAACCCTTCTTCAACAGCCTGATAGACCTTCAGCAGGCAAGGAACACGCGCGAAATGTCTAACTATGATCCGAAAGAGATGGTGAAATTTGGCAACCGAGACGTGAGCCCTTGGACAGCGGTGCGTGACATTATGCGTCAGCCGGCCGTGACCCGGACAAGGATCGCCATGTTCCGAGACGGCGGACATCGAAAGGATCGAGCCTATCCGGCCTTCAAAGACCCGCAGCGATAGATAGTGACCTATTGTCGAGGAGATGATCGATTTCACGTCCCTCGCGTAAGAGGGCCGGGGGAAAGGCGGCGTGCGCGCCCGAAACCGCCGAAACAGCCCCGGGGTCGAGTGCGAGCAGAGCAGGTATATTGCGGCCGCGCACACGTAACGGACGTTGATTGGGCGCCAAGGCCCGGCCGAGCCAATGCTGCTCGCGCGGTTCCTGGCCTCTAAGCGCGCACAGCCACAGGGCGGCAAGGTGTTGCACGCGTGGCCCAAATTCTCGACGAACTGCGCGAGCGCGATGAGCTCGCGCACTCCGCACCAATTATAGGCTACATCACACCAAAAAATGGGAGCCCGAAAAGCGCCCCACGAGCCGAGTACGCCTACGCTCCCCCAAACAATAGCCCCGGTGCTCGCTCGAACGTCGGGGCCTTCGGTGAAGCGACGCGCCGTGAGGCGGCTCGACGGCTCCGCGCGGCGCCACAAAAATCATGCTGAAGCCGTCCGTTTGATGCAAAAAAGGGGCAGTAGTCAGGCCACTGTAGAGGCACAAGAGGCCGCCCACCTGTCGGCTTGGGCGGGCGGCCGCGACCGCAGCCGCGTAGCAAGGCGCCGTGCAGCCGTAGGCAACAACCGGCCCCGCCCGGCGTGGTTCCCCGAGGCCAGAAAACGATCGCGCCCACGGTCGACTCACTAAGTTGTGATCGGGCAGCGCCCGAACAATTGAAACGAATTAGCGCGCCATGTTCTACGAAGCTCGACACATTTCCCGAATTGACGAGTCTGACCATGTGCCCGCTAGTTTGCTGCGCGGCATCGGGCTTGTTACCCTGTCAGGCCCACAACGAGGTCGCAGAAAAAGGGGGGCCAAGCGAGCTACTCTCCCTGAGCTCTGCTTGGCCCCACCCGTCACCGTCGCGCTCCTCTGGCGGCGGCTAGCCATGAGCGGCGTGCCGCCTCGGCCTAAGGCAGCAGCGCCAGTTCGGACTCACTTTCCAGCCTCGGCACGACGTTGCGCTGCTTCTCAGAGATCTCGGCTTTCAGGAGATCGCAGACGAAGCGTTGCGGTCCGTGTTTGCGCGTGAGTGTCGTGACCCTCTCGTCGTAGGCCGAAGCTAGTTTTTCGCGTTTCCACTCAAGCCATACCGCGTGAAATGTGCCAAGGAGAATGGCGGCGGTGGCTGCGCCTAACATGTTTAGCAGAATGTCGGTCATCGCAGTCGTATCCTCCCAATCCGCGACTGGATGTTCAATAGAATGAGGCAGGCGGCGCGTCCTGTTGCCAGCGGCCAAGTATCTGCTTCTTGGGGCCAATCTCAGTTCGAGGGTGATGGGGAATCGCCGGACCATGGGGCTTGATCAGGGCGAGGTTGCGTCTACCATCACCTCGATCAAGCTCGGCACGACCAGCGAGAGTTTCACCAGCCGCTTGGCGACTTCACTGGTTCGCCGACCAAAGACTTGTACACCTTCGTCGGCTGCAGCTCGTGCAACAATTCGCTTGGGTTCAAACAACCTTATCGCCGGATCACGGCTGACACTACGCTGTCGAGCGCGCCAACCGCTTGGGACATCTACGAGGCGGTGGTGACAGTGAGTTTCAGCGGTAAGGACGCGATCAACGTTATCGGCTCCTTTGCTGAGGGCACCTACATCGCGCCGGTGTCTGGCAATGGCGTCGATACCAGCTTCACGAATGCTGGCCTGATCACTGGATCGGCGGTCATCAATCCCGTCATCTCCGGCACAGTGCCCGAGCCCTCGACTTGGGCGATGATGCTGCTCGGCTTCGCGGGCCTCGGATGCGCCGGCTATCGCCAGCGACGGAAACTCGCGGGGGTACCTAGCGTCTGAGGGCGGCCCACAACGAGGTCGCGATCCGGGCGCCGCAGATCCGGCTCAAAATAGGTGAGCGCCTCTGGCGAGGCGGTGGCGCACCTTCCCGGCCTGTCCAGAAAGGCGGCAGGCGACCACGACCCAAATGGCCGGTGCCGCCAGGCCGAAATTTGTTTGATGCCGGGATCAAATAGCAAAATCGCCAGCTGTCCTCTCGTCGTGGAGCACGGGGGCTTTCTCGGCCGTCTCGCACATCTGTTCGACCGTGATCGAATCGAGATTGGCGAGGAAGGTTTCGCCCGCCTTGCGGACGGCCGGATCGATCACCCGCTCGAGCAGGATCGAGTTCGCGCCCAGATCCTTCGGATCCGCGGTGCTCAGCGATATTGCGGTGCGCACTATTTCGCCGATCCTGATCTGTCCGCGCTTGCGCGCCAGCTCGTAGCCGCCGCGCGGTCCGCGCAGGCCGTTGAGGATCTTGGCGTGGACGAGCCCCTGGAGCAACGTCTCCAGATGGCGCGGCGGCAACTTATGGCGCGCGGCCAAAGCCTTGGCCGCAACCGGCGCCGAGCGCGAATGCAATGCAACATCGACGACCGCGGCGATCGCGAGAACGCTCCGTCGCGATAATAGGTTCATCTCATGCCTCCTAGGATTCAGTCGGCAGCTCAAATGCACTAACGAGTGTTGGCCGATCTCCAATGACGTCGCAATCGCCAAAATTGTGGTGTTGGCGTTGCCCTATTGCGGCGGCTGATCGAAGAGGCAGTCGGCCGGGAAACACCTCGCAGGCAGACATAAAGACGACCTGTTACCGTCGAAATCGGCGGACGATTATGTGCGCTTTACGATAACACCCGCCGTCCGCCTCGCGCAATGAACCTGCCTACGTCTTGGCGACTGGCGTTCGAGGTCGGTGCGGGTACGGAAGGAACGCCTTTATTGCGGTCGTTGACAGGTACGATAACATTGAGTTGGGGACGTTTGAACGACCGCCCCACATCCACCAAAATATATTACTCTCTAGAGTTTTAATCATGCCACTTCTTATTAGATACTTTCAAAGTCGCGCGAAATGAGCAACAGCGCTATTGGCTCTGCCGGTAATCCAAATGTTATACTTCAATTTCATTTTGGTTGCGCTGATGGTACAACAAACATATATGATTGCCAAACGCGTTCGCCTGACTGAAAGGTCTATTGCCTTGGCAATGTCCGCAATTGAATATTCTCCGGGCCCATTTTTTTCTAGCCAAAGCAATATGCGGCCATGATTGCTGTCGGATCTAATTCCGTTGATTTTAAAATGGAACAATAGCTGTTCAATTTCGCAATCTGGATTTACAGTCTCGGCGTGCATTTTTCTATATCCGATCGTGGTGTGTTCACCCTGCAACAACTACAGTATGGGAGCGTTCTTGTGCGCCGGTAGTCCGGCGTCATTCGCAAATCTTGCGTTGAGCGTCTTGCTAATTCGCGCCAATCTACTGCCACATTGGGCCAAACCTTCACGGTGGAGCACGATGCGATTTAGGGAAAGGACGACACGCTCTGGCGGTGGACCACCGCACCCGTGGTTCGTGATGCCACGCCGTCGATCGCAGGCGAAGAGCATCAGGCAGCGGGATGTCAGCCTGGGCCGCCGCGCCAGCGGCTCCCCATTTGTGGTGCTTGGCCTAACCATCCCGCAGCGCGATAGTTGTTGCGGGGCGTGCGCGCTGCTTGCTACGTTGGCGCGCGAGGGCGTCAAGGCTCGCGAGCTTCCCAAGCCTTCTCCAGGGCGCCGGGCATATCGCCTTTGACTTTTGCGGGTAGCCCGACGAGTTTCGCGGCAAGCTTAGGTTCTCTCGCCTGAGCGGCCGTGCTTGGAACATCCAGATGGTCCAGGATACAACCCGGCAGGTTCTGCCGACAGCGACTGGGTTCGCCGCACGGCAGGCGATCGCAGTACTGCGGAAGCGTGATGTTGCAGTCGCGCCGTTGCTCCGACGCGTCGGCCTTTCAGAGCGCGATTTTGATGATCGTCAGCGTCGCATTTCCGCTAACGCGCAAGCAAAGCTCCTTGAGTATGCTGCGGACGCGCTAAGCGATAGTGCCTTCGGGTTGCATCTCGCCCAGCAGGCCAATCTGCGCGAAGCTGGATTGCTGTTCTATGTCACGTCCGCAGCAAGGACTATTGGTGAGACCCTGCCGCTCTACGAACGTTATTCTCGGATCGTCAATGAAGCAGCGCGGGTGAAACTGTCGTCCGTCCACAACGGCGTCGTCGTCGAACTCAGCTTTGTAGGCCTCTCGCGTCACCAATTCCGCCAAAACCCCGAGTTCATGCTCGCCGCCAATTTGAAAGGCATGCGCGAAAATGTGGGCCGAAACGTCCACCCAATCAGAGTCACGTTCGCACATCCGCGTAATTCCAACCTGCCGGAGTTCGAGCGCTTCTTCGGCTGTGCTGTCGAGTACGGCGCTACATCCGACCAATGGTTGTTCTCAAACGAAACATTGGCCCTGCCACTTATTACCGGAGATCGATACCTATTGGAGACGCTGCAGCCCTTTTGCGACGAGGCTGCACGGGAGCGGAACACGGTCTTGGGCAGCCTGCGGTCTTCGGTCGAGAATGAATTGCAGAAGCTGCTGCCGCACGGAAAGGCCAACAAACAAACCGTCGCGAGAGCGCTGGGGATGAGCGAGCGAACGCTGACTTGCAGACTGCTAAACGAGGGAACGACTTACGAACGCCTCGTAGATCAGCTGCGGCGAAGTCTCGCGTTCCAATATATCAAGGCTCCGAGCGTGTCGTTGTCACAAATTGCGTGGTTGCTCGGTTATGAGGGATCAACCTCATTCAATCACGCCTTCGTGCGCTGGACGGGCCGTTCGCCGTCTGCGATCCGTAAGGAGGAGCAGCTTTCCGCGGTCGCATAGATCGTCAAAAAGGCGATTGGTGAGTTTGGGCGTCCAGGTGCGACTTGACGGGGTCGGTGAGGCCCGTCACCTTGACGTCTCCCGAATGGCTCTCAACGCCAGCCGATCGCGAACGACTAATAGTCTTGCCTTGCCTGACGTCGACGCTGCGTAGTGCGCCTGCCTGTAAATGCAGGGATCATATAGCACAATTGCCAGCCGTACTCTCGTCGTCGAGCACGTGTACTTTCTCCGCCGTCTCGCACAGCTGTTCGACGGTGATCGAATTGAGATTGGCGAGGAGGGTTTCGCCCGCCTTGCGGACGGCGGGATCGATCACCCGCTCGAGCAGGATCGAGTTCGCGCCAGAGATCCTCCGGATCCGCAGTGCTCAGCGACGTCGCGGTGCGCACGATTTCGCCGATGGTGATCCGTCGGCGCTCGCGCGCCAGTTCGTAGCCGCCGCGCGGCCCGCGCACCCCTTGAGGATCTCGGCGTGGATAAGCCCCTTAAGCAACGTCTCCAAATGGCGCGAGGGCACCTTAAGACGTGCAGCCAAAGCCATGGCATGAACCGGCTCAGGGCGCGAATGCAACGCGACATCGACCACTGCGGCGATCGCGAGAAGGCTTCGTCGCGATACTAGGTTCATCTCACGCCTCCTACGATCAGTCGGCCGCTCTAATTTACACTACTTTGTCACTTTAAATAGAGCGGTCTGCGGACTTGCCCGCGGCAGTGTGGGCATCCGTAGGGCGGAGCGCGGGCCGCGGCGACGACGACCGATTCTCGGATAGACGGCAGCGTCCGTTAAGGAGACCGGCCGAGACTCGTTCACCGCTCACGGCGGCGAGGCAAAGATACTCGGGGAGGGCGTAGGCGATCCTGGCCCTCAGCGCATGGCGAAGAAGACCTTGCCATGAGCGGCCTTCGAAGTGGCCGAGGCCGAGTTCTTCCTTGAGTTGCTGGTGAGCCTGCTCGCAGACCCAGCGCCTTGATCGTCGCGACCAACTTCTAGACTAGGGTCTGTTGGATTCAGGATTGAACGAAGCGCTCTTATGTTCGTGGTCAAGTGGCTAGGACGCGGTTTAGCATCGGCCGCCGTGATGGCGGTCGGCCGGAAAGGCTATAGCTGCGAAGGGCTGGGAGCGGAGCGAGAGACGACGGTTGATCAGGCTCTTATCCGCGGGTTGGGTACCGCCTTCCGTGTCTCGGGGCTTTCCTCAGTCTAGAGGACGGGCGTCGGGCGTGAGCTTGGCCGCATAACTAGCGACGGGAGTTCCCCACCTTTCGTGCTCCGCTCCCGGCTCTGGGCAGCGAGATGACGAGGTCGCGCCTGCCTACGCCGGCGCGACCTCCCGCCCGATGGCCCAGAGGAACGCAGCCACCTGTCTCTAGCGATCGCAGCTACGACGATGGGCAGCTTCTTGCCCGTTGCGCTGAGACGGCGGTAACGAGCGGACAGGCGAACTTGCGCCTTCCAAGCGATGTCGCGCACGGGCTTTGGCAGTCCGTCAAGCCGGGTCCTCAAGGCCTCGCTGACCCGCGCGGCATAGCGATAGGTCCAGACCGCCTCGATAAGCGCCTGCCGATTGCCGGCCAATGTGAGGCCCTTCCGCCGGATCGTGTCGCGGGTCGAGCTCTCTATTGGCACAAGCCCAAGGAAGGACATCAATGTCGGGGCGTCTCGAACCGTCGCATGTCGCCGATCTCCGCGGCGAAGGTCACGGCCACGAGAAACGAAGCGCCGCGCATGGCCTCGCAAGCTTCGACGACAGGCGCGATTGGACCACTCCGGCACAATGACGGCGAGCTGCTTCTCGAGACGGCGCAGTCGTTGAAGGGCATCGTCGATCGCGTCGATCCCCTCCTGAAAGACAATCTGCTGTGCGGCATGCTCGAACTTCTGACCAGCGAGCCAGCGCCGATGCGCCAACGTCCAATGGCCGCCTCCGCTGTAAATCCGGCTGTGGCGCAACAGGAAGGACAGGAGCTGCTGGCGTTTGCGGCGAAGGTCGTCCTCGGCCGCTTCGCGGGCCCGCACCAGGTCGCGGACCGCCTCGTGCGCCGCATCCGGCGCCCAGACTCCCGTCAGCTCGCCGGCCCGGTGCAGTCGCGCAAGTGTGACCGCGTCGCGCCGGTTCGTCTTGATCCGTTCGCCCGACCGTTTCGGGATCAGGGTCGGAGCAACCACCATGCAATCGTGGCCGAGCGCCTTGACCTGACGATAGAGCCCGTATCCCGTCGGCCCGGCTTCAAAACAGACATGCAGCCGATCGCATCGGTCGGCCAATCTCTTGATCGTCCGCTCGATCGGCAGCGGACTGTTCTCGACATCGCCGAGAAAGCGGACTTCGCCAGTCCGCCCGCCTTCCGCGATCGCCACCGCGTGCTTCTTCTTGGCGACATCAAAAGCCACAAAGACTTCGCTATGCTTTCCCATGGTCCGCCCTCCGTGCATGAGGCCCGGCTCGGTTCGCCCGAGCAACCCTCGTTCTTGACGGCACGAAAGGGCGGACCACCGGCTCAGCCCGTGAACATGACGTCTAGGGTCTGTTGGGATTCAGGATTGAACGAAGCGCTACCGCGGCGGGGGCGGAAGCCTGAGGGGTCGAAGATGAAGTGAGTTTTCTCCTGCCTGAGAGGATGGGGTGTTCGAAGCCCTCTCTCAGACAGGAGATTTCAGATGGCCGAGATAAGCCCTCTGCGCCGGCGGATGATCGAGGATATGACGATCCGCAGTCTGTCGCCGGCGACGCAACGATCCTACCTCCATGCGGTGGCGCGGTTCAGCCAGTATTTTGGCCGTTCGCCCGATCGGCTCGGACTGGAGGATGTGCGCGCCTATCATGTCCACCTCGCGTCGAAAGGGGTTGCGTGGGGATCGCTCAATCTTGTCGTGTGCGCGTTGCGCTTCTTTTACGGGGTGACGCTCGGCGGGGCGACGATCCCCGAGCGGATCGCCTACGCCCGCGAGCCGCGCAAGCTGCCGACGGTGCTGAGCGCCGACGAGGTCGTGCGGTTTCTGGAATCGGTATCGAGCCTGAAGGCGCGCGTGGCGCTGACCACGGCCTACGCCGCGGGTCTGCGGGTGTCCGAAGTCGCCGCGCTGAAGGTCCGCGACATCGACAGCCGTCGCATGGTGATGCGGATCGAGCATGGCAAGGGGGACAAGGAGCGCTACGCCATGCTCTCCCAGACGCTGCTCGGCATCCTGTGCGTGTATTGGCGGCTGGCCTGCCCGCCCTTGTACCTGTTTCCTGGCCGGACCCCGGACAACGCGGTTGAGGCCACAGTGCTGCACGCAGCCTGCCGTTCGGCGGCGGCTGCGGCCGGGCTCGACAAGCGGGTCAGCGTCCACGTGCTGCGACATAGCTTCGCCACCCACCTGCTCGAGCAGGGCGCCGATATTCGTGTGATCCAGGTGCTTCTCGGCCACGAGAATCTGTCGAAGGCGGCGCGCTACACGCGGGTCTCGACCAAGGGGATCGCCGGCACGGCCAGTCCGCTCGACAACTCTCCCTGAGGGTGACGCCGCCGGGATAGGCGATGAAGGTTCGGCCAGCGTTCGAACTGGCCGACGTTTTCAACCGACACGGCGAAGGTTACGAACGGGCGAACGCCGGACATCTCGTGCGCGTGGAACGGCGCGTGATCGGAGCGATCACCGCCTGCCGCGCGGCGGCGCTCGGCGGTCACGTCGAGCGCTGCGACGACTGCGGGCTCACCCGCATCGCCTACAACTCTTGCAGGAACCGCCACTGCGGGAAGTGTCAGCGGGCGGGGCGCGCGGAGTGGCTCGCGGCGCGGCAGGCCGAGTTGCTGCCGGTTCCCTACTTCCCCGTCGTCTTCACCCTGCCGCCGGCGGCCGCCGACGTCGCCTTCGAGAACAAGCGGACCGTCTACGGCCTGCTCATGCGCGCCGCCGCCGAGGCGCTCATGACGCTCGCCGCAGAACGCCTTGGCTCCAGACTCGGCCTGATCGCCGTCCTCCACACCTGGGGCCAGACGCTCACCCATCACCCATGTCCACTGTCTCGTCCCCGGCGGCGGCGTCGCCCTCGACGGCGAGAGATGGGTGGCTTTCAAGCCGAACTTCCTGCTCTCCGTCCGCGCCCTGTCGAAGACCTTCCGCCGGCTCTTCCTCGACGGCCGCGCGGCGGCCTTCGTCGCGGCGAACTCGGCTTTTTCGGCCAGCTCGCGCCGCTCGCAGACCCCACCGCTTTCGCCAAGCGCGTCCGCACGCTCCGCGACAGCCCCCTTCGTCGTCTACGCCAAGCCGCCGTTCGGCGGCCCCGAGTGCGTGCTGGCCTAGGGTCTGTTGGGATTCAGGATTCCTATCGGAGCTTGGTTGTGATTCAAGCTTTTGATGGACCGATTCGTTTTGACGGACGCCCAGTGGGCGAGAATGGAGCCGCATTGTCTTGGCAAGCCCGCTGACCCGGGGCGCAGCGGCAGGAACAATCGGCTGTTTGTGGAGGCGGTTCTGTGGATCGTCCGCACGGGCAGCCCCTGGCGCGACCTGCCGCCGGCGTTCGGAAACTGGAGCAGCGTGTACACCCGCTTTCGCGACTGGGTAAGGGCGGACGTCTGGAAACAGCTGTTCGACGCCGTCTCGGAAGAGCCAGATATGGAATACGCCATGGTCGACGCCACCATCGTCAAGGTCCACCGCCACGGACAGGGCGCAAAAGGGGGACTCAAAGCCAGGCCATCGGCCGGTCGAAAGGGGGCATGACCACGAAAATCTTGGCCCTGACGGATGCGCTCGGCAATCTCGTGCGCTTCGTGTTGCTGCCGGGGCAGCGCTTCGACACAGTCGGCGTCGCTCCTCTGATCGAGGGCGTCGAGTTTGACGTGCTGATCGCCGACAAGGCTTTTGACAGCGACGCGATCATCTCCGAACTCAACGAGCGCGGCGCCAAGGTCGTCATCTCCCAGCATCCGCGCTGGACAAAGCCTCTCTCCATCGACAAGGACATGTACGCATGGCGCCATTTGATCGAGAACTTCTTCGCCAAACTCAAAGAGTTCAAACGCATCGCCATGCGCGCCGACAAAACCGATCAGAGCTTCTCAGCCATCATCCATCTCGCCGCCGCAGTGATAAACTCCCGATGAATCCCAACAGACCCTAGAGCGTCCTGCTTTTGGGATGAATCGGGTTAGGATCGCGAATCGGCGATATTTTGATTCATATTTGGACGCTCCCTTTGGCAAGGCGTTTTGTCGGAATGTGTGATCGTTTGCTTTCATATGTCCGGCCTACTTATGCGGCATAGCTTCCTGCCGCTGGCCCTGATGGAAATCCGCCGATGAGGTCCCTGATCAAGCTGTCGCGCTGCTGAAGCGCATTGAATCAGACGGGTTGGCCTCACCATTGGCTCGATCGTTACACATCATCGACTGCCGATACCAATTCGGTATTTGCCGCCGTCAGGCCGCCAGTTGGTAGGGCCGGTAGACTTCCTTTCGCGTCAGGACGACCCACGCGATACGCGCCAGTTTGTTGGCAAGCGCGACCGAAACGACCCTGAACGGCTTCTTCATCAAGAGCTTTCTGATCCAGTTGGCCAGGGGGGTTGGCTTGTCTTTCGTGTGGCGAATGACCGCTGTGGCGCCGACAACAAGCAACCTGCGCAGGTATCGGTCTCCTTGCTTGGAGATGCCTCCGAGGTGTGTCTTACCCCCGGTTGAGTGCTGTCGAGGCGTCAAGCCGAGCCAGGCGGCAAATTGCCTGCCCGATCGGAACTGGTCGGCATCGGTGACGGTGGCGGCGATGGCTGTTGGTGTGACAATGCCGAGGCCGGGGATCGCAGCGAGCCTGCGACTGGCCTCGCTGTCGACATGCCACGCATGGAGCTTGCGATCCAACGCCGTGATTTCTTCGGAAAGCGTCATGATCTGCCGGACCAGGGCTTGCAGCGTCATACGGGCATAGGCCGGCAGAGCATCCTCGTCGGACAGCGCCTCCTGCGCCAGCTTTGCCAGGTTGGCGATTCCGGGGTTGGCTACGAGACCGAGTTCCGCCAAATGCGCCCGCAACGCATTGGCCAGCATGGTGCGCTGGCGAACGAGCAGCGAACGGGCGCGATGCGCCATGAGAATGCTCTGCTGTTCCACGGTCTTTACCGGCACAAACCGCATCGTCGGGCGTTGGACCGCTTCGCAAATTGCTTCGGCATCTAAAGCATCGCTCTTGCCGCGCTTGACGAAGGCCTTCACGTAGGAGGGTGGAATGAGGCGGACCTCGTGCCCCATGGCGGCGAGGGTGCGAGCTCAATGATGGGCTATTCCACACGCCTCCATCCCGATCAAGCATCGCGGCAGCTTCGAGAAGCAGCATCTGTTTGCGATGCAGCCGCTTTGTCAGCAAAGCGGCGCCCGTCTCGTCGACGCCGTGTGCTTGAAACACGCTTTTCGCCAAATCCAGTCCAATCGTTGTGATCGTCATTCTAAACGCTCCCCATCCCGCTTCGGGCCGATCGGCATCATAGCCGCCGGCAAGCGCGAGCGCGTCCACATCATCAACCTGCTGGCTGGGCGGAGGCCAGCAGGAGAGGGCAAAGGCCTATTCGCAGGATCTGCGCAATCGGGTGATCGATGCGGTGGGGACCGGCAGGATGAGCCGGCGGGCGGCGGCGCGTCATTACGGGGTCAGCGAATCCGTGGCGGTCAAGTGGCTCGAACGGGTTGAACGGGATGGCTCGCGAGAGCCAGTGGGACATGGCGGCCATCGCCCCTCGAAGCTCTTACCGCATCGGGAGTTTCTCGAGGCGGCGCGGGCCGGGAAGTCGGATATCACGCTCCAGGCCCTCTGCGATCGCCTTTCACCGGAACAAAGCGTCAAAGCCGCTGAGCCGTTTCTTCGGCAAGATCGGCGTGACGTTTAAAAAAAAGACGCTGGTCGCGCGGGAGCAGGATCGCCGGGACATAAGCCGCCATCGCGCGCGCTGGCGGGCTTACCAGGGGCTCGTCGATCCCTGGCGTCTGATCTTCCTTGATGAGACCTGGACGAAGACCAACATGACGAGGCTTCGCGGCTGGGCGCCAAAGGGAAAGCGTCTGATCGACAAGGTCCCGCATGGCCGCTGGAAAACCGCGACGTTCCTCGCCGCTCTTCGTCGGGATCGGATTGACGCGCCCTGCCTGTTCGACGGTCCCTTCAACGGCGAGCGCTTTCGCGCCTATGTCGAGCCGTTTCTTGTCCCGACTCTCAAACCCGGCGACATCGTGATCCTCGACAACCTCGGCTCGCACAAGGGAAAGGCCGTGCGAAAAGCGATCCGCGATCTCGGCGCTCGGCTCGTCTTCCTGCCGAAATACTCCCCGGACCTCAACCCAATCGAGCAGGTCTTCGCCAAGTTCAAGACCCTGCTCAGAAAGGCAGGAGCGCGAACCTACGAAGCCATCTCCGACGCAGCGCCGAAATCCTCAAACGCTTTCCCGCAAGCGAATGCACCGCCTACCTCAAGAATGCAGGCTATGCGTGGACCCAAAAGCAGGATTCTCTAGAACGCCGAGGGGAGCCTGGGCCGTCCATCAAAGGACGGTCGTTCTTTTTGCGTCGTCGTCCTGCGATCGGCAAGCCTTGTGCTTTCCGCCCACTGCGCATTTCTCGGTCTGCGCTAAAACTCCGGCATCGCTCCAGGATCGGCGAGCCGATGCAGCCGGTCGGCGGCGGCCTGGGCGAAGCGCAGCAGGATCGCCCTGCGGCTCGCCGGCGCCATGCGCTGGAACTCGGCTTCCCGCACGATTTCGGCGCCGTAGGGATCGGCGAGGATGAGGCCAGCCTCGATCGGCATAAGGGTGGCCGGCGTGCTGTCGGAGATGGCGAAATAGAGCCGGTCGCAGCACGCCACATACTCGCGCCATTTGCGGTCGGCGCGGAAGTCGGCCGGCGAGGACTTGATCTCGACGATCAGCACTTCGCCATTGCCATTGACCGCCGCGATGTCGGCCCGGCGCCCGTCGGTCAGGGGCAATTCGGTCAGGCTCGAAAACCCGCGCGTCCTGAGGAGCCGCCGCACGCCGCGCGCGATCATGAGCGCGGTCTCCGATTGGCGCCCGTCGGGCGGCAGGGCTCGCAAGTCCCCCCGCATCAGCTGCCCCTCGTGTCGGCGAGGATCATCTCGGCCGCCTTCTCGGCGATCATCATGGTTGGCGAACCGGTATTGCCCGAGGTGATCCGCGGCATGACGGACGCGTCGGCGACCCGCAGGCCGCCGAGCCCGTAGACCCTGAGCCGCTCGTCGACCACGGCCTGCGGGTCGTCCGGCGTTCCCATCTTGGCGGTCCCGACCGGGTGGAAGATCGTCGTGCCGATCTCGCTCGCCGCAACCGCGAGCTCATCGTCGCTCTGACGCTTTGGGCCGGGCAGAAGCTCGCGCGGCGCATATCGCGCCAGCGCCCGCGCGGAGGCGAGGCGTCGCGCAATGCGGATCGAATCGACCGCGACGCGCCGGTCGGTGAGGGTCGACAGATACCCCGGCTCAATGACCGGCGCGGCGCGCGGATCGGCGCTGGCCGCGTGGCTCGAGCCGCGGCTTTCCGGCCTGAGGTTGCAGACGCTGATCGTTATCGCCGGATAAGCGTGCAGAGGCTCGCCAAACCGGTCGAGCGAGAGCGGCTGGACATGGAATTCGATGTTGGCGGTGGCGAAGTCCGGCGACGACCTCGTGAACAGCCCGAGCTGCGAGGGCGCCATGGTCATCGGCCCGCGCCGGCGCAGCGCATAGTCGAGCCCCATCATCGCCCGCTTGAACGGCGATTGCGTGTCGACATTGAGCGTGCGGGCGCCTTCGACAGCGAAAATCGCCCGGAGCTGCAGGTGGTCCTGCAGGTTTTCGCCGACTCCCGGCAGCGCGTGGACGACCGTCTCGTCGATCGCCTGGATGAGCTCCGGCCTGCCGACGCCGGAAAGCTCGAGGAGTTGCGGCGAGCCGATCGCGCCGGCCGCGAGAATCACCTCGCCGCTTGCGCGCGCCTCGCGGCTCTGGCCGTCCTGGCTATATCGCAGGCCGACTGCGCGGCGCCCCTCGAACAGAATCCGCTCGACATGCGCGCCCGTCGCCAGACGCAGGTTCGGCCGCTTGAGGATCGGTTTCAGAAACCCTCGCGCCGCGCTCCAGCGCCGGCCGCGGCGCTGGTTGACCTCGAAATAGGCCGAGCCTTCGTTGTCGCCGCTATTGAAATCGTCGATTTTCGGGATGCCGATCTCCACCCCGGCCTCGCGGACCGCGTCCAGGATCGGCCAGGAAACCCGCGGGCGCTCGACCCGCCATTCGCCGCCGATCCCGTGCAGCGCGTTCGTTCCGCCGTGGTGGTCCTCCTGGCGGATGAAGAGAGGCAGCACGTCGTCCCAGCCCCAGCCCGCAAGGCCGAGCTGGCGCCAGCCGTCGTAGTCGGCTGCTTGCCCGCGCATGTAGATCATGGCGTTGATCGCTGACGAGCCGCCTACGACCCGGCCGCGTGGGTAGGCGATCGACCGGCCGCCGAGGCCCGGTTCCGGGGCGGTCTTGAACATCCAGTCGGCTCGTGGATTGCCGATCGCGTAGAGATAACCGACCGGAATATGGAACCAGATCCAGTTGTCGCTGCCGCCCGCCTCGACAATGAGCACGCGATTGCGGGGATCGCGGCTCAGCCGATTGGCGAGCACGCAGCCGGCCGAGCCCGCGCCGACGACGATGAAGTCGTAGGATTCCGCGCTCATGGAGCGACCGCCCAGCAGGCGACGTCGCGTCCCTGCTTGCGCTCGAGCGGTGGCATCTCCGCGCGGCAACGGTCGAAGGCCTGCGGGCAGCGCGGATTGAACGGGCAGCCGGGCGGCGGGTCGAACGGTGACGGCGGCTCGCCGGAAAGCACGATCCGCTCGCGCCTCGCCGCCGGATCGGCGACCGGCGTCGCAGACAGGAGCGCCTGGGTATAGGGGTGTTGCGGGCTTCCGAAGATCGCATCGCGCCCGCCAAGCTCGACCGCATGGCCGAGATAGATCACCAGCACCTCGTCGGCGATATGGCGCACGACCGAAAGATCATGTGAGACGAACACGTAGGCGAGCGCGAATTCCTCTTGCAGACTGGCCAGCAGATTGAGGGCCTGGGCCCGGATCGATACGTCGAGCGCGGACACCGGCTCGTCCAAAACCAGGATCTTCGGCTTGAGCATGAGCGCCCGGGCGATGGCGATGCGCTGGCGCTGTCCGCCGGAAAACATGTGCGGGTAGCGGTAATAATACTCGGGCCTCAAGCCCACCTTGTCCATGATCGCCAAGGCCTCCGCCTTGCGCTCGGCTGCGCTGAGGCGAGTGTTGACGAGCAGCGGCTCCTCGAGCGCCTTCCCGATGGTCTGGCGTGGGTTGAGAGACCCATAGGGGTTCTGGAACACGATCTGGATTTCCCGCCTAAGGCGCCGCCTTGTCGCAGCGCTCGCGTTCGCGACGTCTTCGCCGTCGATCAGGAGCGCGCCCGCGGTCGGATTTTCGATCAAGGTCAGGAGTCGCGCCAGCGTCGACTTGCCGGACCCGGACTCGCCCACCACCGCCAGGGTTCGCCCTGCCTGCAGCGAGAACGACACATCCGCCAAGGCCTTGATTATCGCATGGGACCGGAAGACGCCCCGCGAGACGGCGTAATCGCGCGTCAAGCCCCTGGCCTCGAGGATCGCGGTCACGAAGCGGCTCCCCGCCGCGCGAGCGCCCGCGGCAGTCCGGAGACAAGAGGGGTCAGGCAGCGCGCATAGCCAAGCGCAGCGTCCGCCGGCTGCGGCGAGATGTGGCGGCAAGCGTCGAAGACGAAGGAGCAGCGAGGCGAAAACGTGCAGCCGCGCGGCCGATCGAACTGTCCGGGCACGACGCCGGGAATTGCGGGCAGGCGCCTTTGCTTCGCTCGCTCCGGCAATGCGGCCAGGAGCGCGGCCGTATAAGGGTGATGCGGATCGGCGAACAGGTCGGGAGTGGCGTTCATCTCCATCTCATGCCCGGCGTAGAGGACGATGACCCGATCGGCGGTTTCGGCGACCACGCCCATGTCATGGGTGATGAGCACGAGCCCCATCCCGTTGTCGCGCTTGAGCCGCATCAGAAGATCGAGGATTTGCGCCTGGATGGTCACGTCGAGCGCCGTCGTCGGCTCGTCGGCGATCAGCAGCTTCGGCCGGCAGGCGAGGGCCATCGCGATCATGACCCGCTGGCTCATGCCGCCCGAAAGCTGATGAGGAAAGGCGCGCGCCCGGCGGGCAGGATCGGGAATGCCGACCTCGGCCAGAAGCTCGACGATCCGCGTGCCGCGCTCGGCGCGCGAGAGATCAAGGTGCGTCTTCAGCGCCTCGTCGATCTGAAAGCCGACGGTGAAGCAGGGATTGAGCGACGACATCGGCTCCTGGAAGATCATCGCCAGATCCTTGCCGGCGATTCGCCGCCGCTGCTCGGCCGTCATCGACAGGAGATCGGCGCCATTGAAGGCCATGCGGTCGGCGGTGACCGTTGCGCCCGGAGGCAGGAGGCCCATCGCCGCGAGCATCGTCACCGATTTGCCGGAACCGGATTCGCCGACGATCGCCAGCACTTCGTTGCTCTCGAGAGTGAGGTCGAGGCCGTCCACCGCCTTGAACGGTCCGTGCAGGGTGGGGAAGGAAACGGAGAGGTTGCGGATTTCGAGGAGGTGCTCCGCCATCACCCTCTCCGCATCTTGGGGTCGAGCGCGTCGCGCAGGCCGTCGCCGGTCAGATTGATCGCGAGCACGGTGATGAGGATCGCCAGCCCCGGAAGTGTGACGATCCAGGGGTCGGAGCGGATGAATTCGCGCGAGTTGGCCAGCATCGTGCCCCATTCCGGGGTCGGCGGCTGGGCGCCCAGTCCGAGGAAGCCCAGCGCCGCCGCCTCGAGAATGGCGCTCGAGACGCCAAGCGCCGCCTGCACGATGAGCGGAGCGAGGCAGTTCGGCAGGACAGTCGAATAGGCAAGCCTGAGCGGCCCGACGCCGGCCACCCGCGCGGCGGTCACGTAGTCCTTGCTGAGTTCGCCCAGCGCCGAAGCCCGCGTGAGGCGCACGTATTGTGGCAGATAGACGATCGTCACCGCGATGATCGTGTTGGCGAGGCTCGGCCCCAGAACGGCGACGACGAGAACGGCAAGCACCAGGCTCGGCACGGCCAGAATAAGGTCCATCAGTCGCGTTATCGCGACGTCGGCGACCGGGCCGGTCATCGCGGCGGCGAGGCCAAGCGTGACGCCGACGACGAACGATACGCACATCACCGAAAGGCCGATGAACAACGAAACCCGCGCTCCGAAAATCAAGCGCGACAACATGTCGTGCCCGTCGCCGTCGGTTCCCAGCACAAAGCGCCACGACCCTCCCGCTTCCCATACCGGCGGCGCCCGCACGGCGTCGCGAAACTGCTCTATCGGCGAATGCGGCGCGACGACATTCGCTCCTGCGGCGAGCAGCACGATCACGGCGAAGACCGCGAGGCCAAGAACCGCGCCCCGGTTCTCACGGAACGCCGCCCAGAACGATGCGAGCGGCGTCGGCTGAGCGAGGACCGCCGCCGCATCCTCGCCAATCGTCGCGGTGAGCGCGGCGTCAGCGGCCATGACGAATCCTGGGATCGATGACGCTGTAGATCAGATCGACGATCAGGTTGACGCCGATGACGACTGTCGAGATCAACATGACGCCGCCCTGCAGCGCCGGATAGTCACGCCGGCCGATCGAATCAATCAGCCAATGGCCGACGCCCGGCCAGGAGAAGATCGTCTCCGTCAGAACCGCGCCGGCCATCAGCCCGGAAATCGAAAGGCCGATCACCGTCACCACCGGCAACAGCGCGTTGCGCAGCGCGTGCACCCCGATGACCCGCCGAGGCGTGAGCCCCTTGGCCCGCGCGGTGCGGACATAGTCCTCGTTCAGGACCTCGAGCATCGAGGAGCGCGTCATGCGCGCGATGACAGCGAGCGGCACGGTCCCGAGCACGATCGTCGGCAGAACGAGATGCCGCAGCGCGTCGAGAAAAGCGCCGGGCTGATCGGACAGGAGCGCGTCGATGGTCATGAAGCCGGTCGGCTGGTCGAACGAGTAGTTGATGAGGTCGATGCGGCCTGAGACCGGGAGAAGTCCAAGCCTCACGGATACGAACATGATCAGCAGCAGGCCCCACCAGAAGATCGGCATCGAATACCCGAACAGCGAGATGGTCATCAGCGCCTGGTCATAGACGCCGCCGCGCTTGACCGCGGCAAAAGCCCCGGCGGGCACCCCGACCGCAATCGCGAACGCCATGGCGAAGAGCGAGAGTTCGAGCGTGGCCGGGAACAGGGTCAGGAACTCGGTCAGCACTTTCTGCGACGACGACAGCGAGACGCCGAAGTCGCCGTGCGCGAGGCGCCAGACATAATCGACAAACTGTTTCCAGACCGGCTGGTCGAGGCCGAGCTCGTGGCGGAAATAGGCCAGCCGCTCCGCCGACATGCCATGCTCGCCAGTGCGCACTTCGACCGGATCGCCCGGCACGAGCCGGATGGCGACGAACGTCAGGAACATCAACGCGAGGAATGTCGGGACGGTCAGCGCGACGCGGCGAAGGAAATAGGCGAACATGGCCGATCCGAAATCGACGGGCCCCGCCGCTCAATGAACGCAGCGGAGCCCGAACCGGCCCCTACTTAAGGTCGACGCCCTCGAACGCGTGCGTCCCGAGCGGGCTCTGCTTGTAACCGGTCACATTCGAGCGCATGGCTTCGAACACGATCGAATGCGCGAGCAGAAGCTCCGGCGCCTCGGCGTGCTCGATCTCCTGCATGCGCGAATAGAGTTTCGCCCGCTCAGCCTGGTCTGAGATCAGGCGCGCCTTGACCAGCAGGTCGTCAAACTCGGCGTTGCACCATTTTGTCGCGTTGTTGGCGGCCGGCTTCCCCTCGGGACAGCTTCGCAGGAAGAAGAAGTTGTCGGGATCCCCGTTGTCGCCGGTCCAGCCGTACTGGCCTGTGATGTGTTCGCCGTTTGCCAGCCGCTTGCGATACTCGCCCCACTCGTAGGTGACGAGCTTGGCGTTGACGCCGATCTTGGCGAGATCGGCCTGCATCATTTCGCCGATGCGCTTGCCGTTGGGATTATAGGGTCGCGACACCGGCATGTACCAGAGATCGATGTCGAGCGGCGTCTTGACGCCCGCGGCGGCCAGCATCGCCTTGGCCTTCTCGGGGTCGTAAGGCACGTCCGGAATCTTGTCGTTGAAGGACCACATGGTCGGCGGGATGAGTGTGGTCGCCTTCGAGCCGGCGCCGAGATAGACGTCCTTGATGATCGCGTCCCGGTCGATCGCCATCGACAACGCCTGGCGCACTTCCGTCTTGTTGAATGGCGGCTTGGAGGCGTTGAAAGCCCAATAGGCGATATTGAGGCCCGGCATGTTAATGACCTTGAGCGATGGATCCTTCTCCATCTCCTCGAGGTCGGCGGGTCGTGGATAAGCGTTGATGTGGCATTCGCCGGCTTTGAGCTTGGCGTAGCGGGCTGTCGCATCGGGGGTAATGGCGAAGACGAGGTCGTCGACCAGCGCTTTCTCGCCAAAATAATCCTTGTTCGCCTTGTAGCGGATGACCGAGTCCTTTTGATAAGCGACGAACGAGAACGGGCCGGTGCCGACGGGCGCCTGGTCGAACTGCTCGGGCGTTCCCTTCTTGAGCAGGAAGTCGGCGTATTCCGCCGAGCCGATCGCCATGAAGTCCATCGCGAGATTGGCGAGGATCGCGACGTTCGGCGTCTTGAGCTTCATGACGACGGTGTAGTCGTCCTTTTTGTCGACTGAATTGAGCAGCTTCGGCATATCCATGTCATCGAAATAGTCATACTTGCCGCCCGAAACCTTGAAATAGGGGTTGTCGGGCTTCCACTGCCGGTTGATCGAGAACAGGACGTCGTCGGCGTTGAAGTCGCGCGTCGGCTTGAAGTCCTTCAATGAGTGGAATTTGACCCCTTTGCGCAGATGGAAGGTGATCGTCTTGCCGCCGTCCGTGACCTCCCAGCTCTCGGCGAGGCCCGGGACGACGTCGGTCGTGCCGCGCTTGAACTCGGTCAAACGATTATAGACCGGGCGCGCCGCATCGAAGCTGGTGCCGGTGGTGTTGATGGCCGGGGTGAAATTCTCCGGGCTGCCTTCCGAGCAATAGACCAGGGTCTTGGCGGACGCTAACCCCGCGCTCGCAAGCAAGGCGGCCAATCCGACGCCGGCAAACGTGAGGGCTTTCATCTGTGTCCTCCTGACATTGGCTCGCACAAGGAGCGCTTGGCATCGAAGCCCTTTTTCGCTGTCAGCGCAATGGCCGTCACTCGCTCATGGCTCGTTAGGCTGGCGGGGTTTTGCCGGCAGCGCTTCGAGCCTGGCGACCAGAGCGGCTGGATCGCCGGAAATCACGATCTGCTTGACCCTGCTTTTCGAACCTGCAGCGACTCGCGCCTGCGAGGCGGGGGCGCCGAGCCAATCCGCCAACAGACCGCATAGCGCCTTATTGGCTTTGCCGCCTTCCGGCGCGCTTCTCACCCGCGCGGCGAGCACGAACGTTCCGTCGGCGAGTTCGACCACGCCGTCGATCGAGTCTCGGCCGCCATTGGGGGTCAGACGGCAGGCGACGACCACGCCTTCGCCCGTCTTACGCCAGGGGGGCGCGGGCGCCGTCATCCCTTCTCGACGGGGTCGTTCATGGGATGGAGATCGCGCACCATGGCCTTGGCGCGCTCGTCGAGGACATGCGTGTAGATCTGGGTGGTCGAAATGTCGGCGTGGCCGAGCAGGTCCTGGACCACGCGCAGGTCTGCGCCGTTCTGAAGGAGATGGCTGGCGAAGGCGTGGCGCAGCACGTGCGGGCTCACGCGCCTCGAGTCGATGCCGGCCGCCGCGGCGACGCGCTTGAGGTCGCGGGCGAAAGCCTGGCGGGTCATGTGCCCGCTCGCGCTCGCGGCGGGAAAAAGCCACGGACCCGCCGCCGCGCCGGGGGCGGCCTGATCGAGCAGCGCGCGAAACGCCGTCATCGCCGCGCGCGCGGGGCCGGACAGTGGCGCGAGGCGCTCCTTGTCGCCCTTTCCGGTCACCGCGATCAGCGGCGTTTTGGCCGTCGCCGCCGACTTCTTGAGACTGAGCGCTTCCGAGACCCTGAGTTCCGATGCGTAGATGAGCTCGATCAGGCAGGCGATGCGCGCCGCATCCAGCCGCTCGCGCAAGGGACGCTCGCCGGCGTCGAGACCCTCCCGCGCCGTTGCGATCAGGCGCTCGACCTCCGCCATGCTGAGCAGCTTTGGCAGCGGGCGCGTCCTTCGCGGACCTTCGATCGCCAGCGCCGGGTCGTCGCGGCGCCATCCTTCCGCGTAAAGGAACTTGTGATACTGGCGGATCGCCGACAGGCGGCGCGCCAGCGAAGCCGCGCTCAACGACTGCGCGCCGCGCGCCGCGAGAAACCCGCGCACCAACGACGCGTCCGCGTTCAGCGCGTCGGCGCCTTTGGCCGCGAGATAGGCTTCGTAGTCGACGAGATCGCGCCGGTAAGCCTCGATCGTGTTCGGACTCGCCCCGCGTGCGGAGGCGATCGCCTCGAGAAAGGCAGTGACGTGGGAGCCCGCCCGCGACTTCATCTTCGCGCCTAGTCCTCGTCGAACAGGTTGGGCTCGAGACCGACGCGCCGCGGCTCGGGGAGGCCGAGATGCCGGAAAGCGTGCGGCGTCAACAGCCGTCCGCGCGGCGTGCGCTGAACGAAGCCGAGCTGGATAAGGTAGGGCTCGATGATGTCCTCGATCGCATCGCGGGGCTCGGAGAGGGCGGCGGCGATGGTTTCAACGCCGACCGGCCCGCCGCCGAACTTGACCGCGATCGCGTCGAGATAGCGCCGATCCATCTGGTCGAGGCCGATCGCGTCGACGTCGAGCAGCCTCAGAGCACGGTCGGCGAGCGCACGCGTGACGCTCTTTGCTCCTTCGACCACGGCGAAATCGCGCACGCGCCTCAGCAGGCGCCCGGCGATGCGCGGCGTCCCGCGCGAACGGGTCGCGATCTCGTTCGCGCCGTCGTCGGCGAGGACAAGGCCGATCACCTTCGCGCTGCGGGCGACGATGCCCTGAAGCTCCTCGGTGGTGTAGAAATTGAGCCGGATCGGAATGCCGAACCGGTCGCGCAAGGGCGTGGTCAGGAGCCCGGCGCGGGTCGTGGCGCCGATCAGCGTGAACCGGGCGAGGTCGATCTTCACCGAGCGCGCCGCCGGCCCGGCGCCGATCATGAGATCGAGCTGGAAGTCCTCCATCGCCGGATAGAGAATCTCCTCGACCGCCGGATTGAGTCGGTGAATCTCGTCGATGAACAAGACGTCGCGCGGCTCGAGATTGGTGAGCTGCGCGGCGAGATCGCCGGCCTTGACGATGACCGGACCCGAGGTCGAGCGGAAATTGACGCCGAGCTCGCGCGCCACGATCTGCGCCAGCGTCGTCTTACCCAGTCCGGGCGGACCGACGAACAGCACGTGGTCGAGCGCTTCCCCGCGCGAGCGGGCCGATTGAATGAATACGCCGAGGTTCTTGCGCGCAGCCTCCTGGCCGGCGAAGTCGGCGAGGCGTTGCGGACGGAGCGCAACCTCGTCCTCGGGGCGCTTGTCGGCCGAGACGAGACGGCGTGGGGCGTCGGCCATCTCAGGCGCTCTCGCCCGGAGGAGTCGCGGCTTCCGGGCGCACGTATTCCGGCTGCATGGTGAGGCCGATGAGGTTCGCGGCCACGGCGCAAACAAAGCCGGCAATCGCGCCGCAAGCGACGAAGGCAAGGCTGAGCCTTGCTTCGATTCGATCGAGCAAGGCTGGATCGATCCGTTCGGCGGGCCGCGAGCCGGGGTCCGCCTCGACCGATGCGATATAGGGGCCGAGGAACATGGCGAGGCCGTAAGCGATCAATCCGCCGATCACCCCGGCGACGAGCGCGCGCGGCCAGCCCGCGGGCAGGGCGGCGTCCCAAAGCGCGTACAGAAAGCCGGTCGCGACAGCAGGTCCGGCGCCAACGACATAGGCCGCAGACAATCCGGCCGCGTGGCGAAACACCGCGGCTATCAGGACCAGAAGCCCGATCGCGTCAGGCGCGATCTCGGGCTCGAGGACCAGATAGAGGGGAATGAATATCGCGCAGCCGACCGCCGGACCGAGCGTGGCAAACAGCGCCGCAATCCTGATCATGGGCGCGAGAAAACCGCGATGGGGGCGGCGGACGTCGGCCATCTCAGGAGTCCTCGCCTGGAGGAGCCGCAGCCTCCAGCTCCGGGTATTCCGGTTGCATGGTGAGGCCGATGAGGTTCGCGGCCACGGCGCAAACAAAACCTGCGATCGCGCCGCAAGCGACGAAGGCGTGGCCGAGCGACACTCCGATTCGGTCGGCCGAAGCTGCGTCGGCCGCGCCCGTCGCGCCGGCGCTCGCCTCGACCGTTGCTCCGAGGGGGGCGAGACGCGACGCGAGGCCGTAGGCGATCAGTCCGCCGATCACCCCGGCGGCGAGCGCGCGCGGCCAGCGCGCAGGCGCAGCGGCGTCCCAAAGCGCATAGAGGAACCCGGTCGCAGCCGCTGGGCCGACGCCAACGATATAGGCCGCAACCAGTCCGATCGCGTGGCCGAACAGCGCTGCGATCAGGACCAGAAGGGCGATCGTGTCGGGCGTGATCGTCGGCTTGAAAACTATGGAAAGTGGAATGAACATCGCTCCGCCGACGGCCGGGCCGAGAACGGCGAACAACCCGACGATGCCGATCATCGGGATGAAGAACGGCCGGTCGCTCATTGCGACCCTTTGGGGAAATAGACGACCTGCGGCAATTTGGCGAAGTGCGCGTCGCAAGTGAGCAGGTCCGCGCCCACAGCGACAGCGGTCGCGTAGATGATTGCATCAGCCATCGCCAGCGTGTTGTCTGCAGCAATCTCCGCGGCCTGGACCGCAAGCCGGGTGTCCAAGGGCGTCACGACGCACTGACTGGAAAATGCAATCGTTTGGTCGGCCGCGTCTTCTGAGACTTCGCGCGCGAGACAACGCGCCAGTTCATATTGAACGATCGTCGGCACGACCCAGGTTTCCGTTTGTGGGAGCTCCAGGCCGACCTTGCGCCCGAGCGAACTGTCACTGAGCCACTCAAGCCACGCAGACGTGTCGACGACGCGCATCAATAACGATCATTCCGGTCGCGGTAATTGTCCACGTTAGCGCCGCGCGCTATGCCAACGAGCGCCTCGCGATCGGGTATGGGGACCAATAAGACACCGCTCGATTTGGCGATGAACGCGATTTTCTGACCGGGCCGCCAACCCACTCGCTCACGGACGGCTTTCGGGATCGAAATTTGATACTTTGACGAAATCTTGGATGTGGCGGTCATATTTTTTACCTTTCGCCCATCGATTATCATATCGCAAAACTGCGTTACTGAGCCAGCTCCTTCAAGCCGGCGCGAATGAGCGTTGCGGTCTGAGCATCCTCTCCGAGCTGGACCGAGATCCTCGCGACCGCCGCGGCGGCTTGCGGCTGGGCGTAGCCGAGGCCGACGAGGGCGAGGATCGCATCTTCGGCCGCCTTGGGCAGCTTCGAGCGGCGCTCGAGGCCGGCCTCGGTCCCCATGAAGTCCGACGCGGCGGAAGCCGGGGCCTTGTCCTTGAGCTCGAGCACGAGGCGCGCGGCGAGCTTCGGGCCAACGCCCGGCGCGCGCGCCATCATGGCCTTGTCCTGCCGGGCGACGGCGCCGCTCAGCGCATCCGCCGAAAGAACGCCGAGAATGCCGAGCGCAACCTTGGCGCCGACCCCCTGCACGCTTTGCAGGAGACGAAACCAGTCGCGCTCGGCGCCGGTGAGGAAGCCGTAAAGCCTGATCGCGTCCTCGCGCACGTGGGTCTCGATCAGAAGCTCGACGGTATCCCCGGCTCCAGGCAGCGCCCGCAGGGTTCGGGCGGAGGCGGACACGAGATAGCCGACGCCGTTGACGTCGAGGATCAGAGCCTCGTCCTCGACGCTGTCGATGATTCCGCGGAGCTTGCCGATCATGCCGCGCCTCGCGCGCGCGCCGTGCGATGCTGTGCGTGGCAGATGGCGACCGCGAGCGCGTCGGCGGCGTCCGCCGTCGCCGCGGTCGAGGCGGGGAGCAGCATCCTGACCATCATCGCCACCTGGCGCTTTTCTGCGTGCCCGGCCCCGACCACGGTCTTCTTGATCAGGTTGGCGGCGTATTCGGCGACCGGCAGGCCGGTCAGCGCCAGAGAAGCCAGCGCGACGCCGCGCGCCTGGCCGAGCTTCAGCGCCGATTGCGGATCGCGGTTGACGAAGGTCTCCTCGACCGCCGCCTCGTTCGGTCCCTCGCGCTCGACGAGCCCGATGAGCGAGCGATGGATCGCCGCCAGCCGTTCGGCAAGGGAAGCCGCCGCGTCGGTTTCGATCGAACCGCAGCCGAGAAAGCTCAGCCGCGACCCGGCGGCCTCGATCACGCCCCATCCGGTCGTGCGCAAGCCGGGATCGACGCCGAGAATGCGAATCGCGCCGATAGTCATGGGTTCGGTCGATATACGAATTTCCGCGTGCGCGCATTTGGCTCGATGTGGGCTTATCCCGCCACATCGACCAGACGCGCGAGTTCGCGCTCGACAGCCCCGAGCTCGGCGAGCGCAGCGTCAAGCGCGCCACGGCCGATCTCCCGCCACACGCTCGTGGTTCGCTCGCGCAGATGCTCGATGGTCAGCGGAAGCCGCGCCGCCGCTTCAATTGCGCCCTTCTCATTAATGAGGTAGCGCCGGTTGAGCGCGAAAATAACTTGCGCAGCGCAGCAAAGCGAACGGAACGCGCATCCGGCGATGAAATGCTGCTCGCGGCTTGCAAGGGCTGTCCGGCCATTGTCGATGCTGAACAGCGCTTCAAACTGGAATTGGCGAATCAAAGCCTCGCGCAGCTTTTCCGGATAAGGAATTGTCATCGCTTTCAGTCGGGCGATTACGGCCTCAGGATCGCTAAGCGGTCGACAAAGCGCGACTTCGCCCATCCAGATCGCCGAGGAGAACCCGTGTGGGTGCCCCGGCTGATAGTCCACTGTGATAAGGCCCTCGCGGCACTCCTCGATGATCTTTTCGACACGTTCGATCGGGCGATAGAGGAGGTCCACCTTTTGACCTGCAATCGTGAGCCAGCCGCCCCCCACGATCCACGGGCCCCAGTCGCCCACTCCGGTCACGGTCGGGGCCCCAGGGTCGTCGACGAGGCGCTTCAAAACGTCGCGCAGCCGCCCGATGTCCAGTCCAGCGCGTTCGCTGAAATAGAGGCCAAGATCGTAGTCGGAAGCGGAATGAGCCGCGCCTCTGGCCCGAGATCCGCCGAGCACGATCGCGCGTGCGCCGGGAACGGCGGCGATCGCGCGCACAATGGGTTCGAGGAGCGGGTCGGGCGTTTCCATCTCGGATCGGAATCGGAGACAGGGTGATAGCCTGCCGGAAAAGGTTTCAAAAAGGTTAGGTTTAGCTTTCCTTTAGAAAAACTGGCGCCGTACGAAAACGACACAGCGGCAGGGGCGACTGCATAACCGGCTCTTTACTTAGAATCGAGCATAAACGACGCGCCGGCTCGAACGATCTGGCGTAAGCGTCGAGTGGTTTTGAGTTCATGCGTAACGCGCGCGCCGGAGCGTTTCGCCTCCCCGCCCAGTTTCAGGTTTCGCGTACTGGCGGCGGCGAGGCGAAACGCCCGGCCGCGATCGTTCCAACAACCGGCGCGTCCCTCCCGCAGCGCGATTCGATCCTGGTCGGCGATTGTCTTGCCGAGATGGCGCGCCTGCCCGAGGCTTCCGTCGACCTCGTCTTCGCCGACCCGCCCTATAACCTGCAGCTCGAAGGCGCGCTGACCCGCCCTGACCAGAGCCTGGTCGACGCGGTGGACGACGCCTGGGACAAGTTCGCCGATTTCGCCGAATATGACGCATTCACGCGCGCCTGGCTTGCCGCCGCGCGGCGGGTGATGAAGCCCGCGGCGACCATCGTCGTCATCGGCTCCTATCACAATATCTTTCGCGTCGGCGCGATTCTCCAGGACCTCGGCTTCTGGATCCTCAACGACATCGTTTGGCGCAAAGCCAATCCGATGCCGAATTTCCGCGGGCGCCGCTTCACCAACGCGCACGAGACGATGATCTGGGCGGCGCGAAGCGCCGACGCCAAGGCCTATACGTTCAACTACGAGACGCTGAAAGCGGGCAACGAGGACTGCCAGGTCCGCTCCGACTGGTTCCTGCCGATCTGTTCGGGGCCGGAGCGGCTGAAGGACGAGGCCGGGCGCAAGGTCCATCCGACGCAAAAGCCCGAAGCGCTGCTGACCCGTGTGCTGCTCGCCGCGTCCAATGCCGGGGACGTGGTTCTCGACCCGTTTTTCGGCTCCGGAACGACCGGGGTCGCCGCCCGGCGCCTCGGCCGCTCTTTCATCGGCATCGAGCGCGACGCGGTCTATGCCGAAGCTGCGGGGCGCCGGATCGACGCGGTCGAGCCTCTGGCGGAAGAGGCGGTCGCTCGGGCGCCGACGCGGCGCAGCGAGCCAAGGGTCGCGTTCGCGACGATCGTCGAAGCGGGTTTAGCCCAGCCGGGCGAACGACTCGTCGACGCCGGGAGGCGGCACAGCGCCGTGGTGCGCCCGGACGGCGCGCTCGCCTTAGGCCCCGCGGTCGGCTCGATCCACAAGATCGGCGCGCTGGCGCAGGGCCTGCCGGCCTGCAACGGCTGGACGTTCTGGCATATCGAGCGCGCCGGCAGCCTCACTCCGATTGACGATCTCCGCGCCGGCATCCGCGCCGCGATGCGCGAGGCGGCCGAGTGAGCCGCGCGCCGCACTGAGAAGCAGAAATACTGACATTCGTTTGCGATAATCGGAATCTCGTGCTATCGTCCCGCTGTCGTCGGTTCGCGGGTTCGCGCCCGTGGGTCGGACGGCGAGGCGGCTCCGCCTCTGCTGCTTGACATCCATGCCTTATGGACTCGCGGTATCGATCGCTGCGGCGTCGATTTGCGCCCAAGCCGTTGAAATATCTCGATTAGAGAATGGAATCGGCGTCAGTTTCGGGCTTTGCTTTCCTTCCTCCGCCCTTTGTTTTCCTTCCGGCCGGACTCGGTTTTCCTTCCGCTCCGCCCTTTGCTTTCCTTCCGTGGGTTTTGCAACCCTTCCGCCGCGCCGAAATCGCTCGCCCGCAGCAGAAACACCTCGCCGGCTGTCTCCTCGGTGTCGAGCCAGACGAACGGCAGATGGGGGTATTCACGCTCGAGCAGCGGACGCCCGCCGCCAACCTCGCAGACGAGCATCCCTCCTTCGGTCAGATGGCTCTGAGCCCCGGCCAGGATCCGGCGCACGATGTCGAGCCCGTCGGTTCCCCCGGCATGGGCGATGGGCGGCTCGGCGGCGAATTCGGGCGGAAAATCCGCCATCGTCGCCGCATCGACATAAGGAGGGTTGGTCAGGATAAGGTCGTAGCGGGCGCTATTGACCGGGGCGAACAGATCGCCGTTTTTCAGCGCGATCCGGTCGGCGAGCCCATGCTCATCGACGTTGCGCCGCGCGACTTCGAGCGCGCCGGGCGAGAGCTCGACCGCGTCGATCCGAGCGTTTGGAAACACCCGCGCGGCGAGAATGGCGAGCGACCCGCCGCCCGTGCAGAGATCGAGTACGCTAGCCACCCGCTCAGGCTCGCCGGTCAGAGCATTGACCTCTGCGAACGCGGTCATCAGGAGTTCGCCGATCAGGCTGCGCGGCACGATGACGCGCTCATCGACGTAGAACGGTACGCCTTTGATATAGGCGCGCTTCACCAGATAGGCGGCCGGCTTGCGGATCGTGATCCGCGCTTCGATGAGAACGTCGAGCCTTGCCCGTTCATGGCGCAGGAGCCTAGCGTCCAGAAACGGATCGAGCGTATCGACCGGCAGTTCGAGGCCCTCGAGGATGAGAAAGGCGGCTTCGTCGAGAGCCGAGGTCACGCCGTGGCCGAAAGCGAGGTCCGCTGCGAGAAAGCGACCGACCGCGTAGCGCAGCCAGTCGCGGGGAGTGAGGAAGGTTTCGATGCGCTCGTCGCGGTCGGCGTCAGCCAAGGATGGCGGTCCTCATGCGCCGCTCTTGCACTTATGCAGGAAGTGCTTGCGAGCCTTGCCCTGCAGCCCCTGGGCGTCGGCCTTTTGGGCGCATTCGGTTGATTTCGCCGACCGCTCGGCGGGGTCCTTCTCGGCTGCGGTGACGGGGTCCGGAGAAGGCTTCATCTCAACGGTCGATGCGCTCTCCGACGGCGTGTCGCCGGTGACAGGAGCAGAGGCTTGGGCGAAAGCGTCACGCAGGACTAAGGCCTGCGACAAAAAAGAGGCGAGCCCGCAGGCGCAAATCAGGGTCGTGATTCGCATCCGCTCAGGTCTTCCCGTTTTCCAAATTGGGGTTGGTCCAGTGGCGGGCAGGTTATAGGAGCCATGGGCGATTTCAAGCGGCGGATCGGCCGCCTGGCGGCGTTCGGCAGCGCGGATTGGCGCTTGCGTCCGATCCTCGTTAGATATAAAGATATGTTTATGTCTAATGAGCGATCCGTCTCGCCGATATCCTTTCCGGCGCTGCTCGCGGGCCTCGAAGCGGCTGGTGAGGAGACGCGGCTGCGCATCCTCTATCTGCTTGAGACCGCCGAACTTACCGTAAGCGAACTGGTCGCGATCCTCGGCCAGTCGCAGCCGCGCGTCTCGCGTCATCTCAAGCTTCTGGTCGAGTCGGGTCTGGCGACGCGCCAGCGCGAGGGGGCCTGGGCGTTCTTCCGCCTGGCCGAATCCGGCGGGGCGCTCGCGCGCGATTGGCTTCGCCGGCTCGATCCGGCCGATTCCGTCGTATCCGCCGATCTTGCCCGGCTCGAAGTCGTGCGCGAGACGAGGCGCCGGCAGGCCGCGGCCTATTTCGCCGAGCGTGCCGCTGACTGGGACCAGATCCGCGCCATGCACGCGCCCGAGGAGCGGGTCGAGGCTGCGCTGATCGCCATGATCGGCTCGAAGCCCTACCGCTCCCTGCTTGATCTCGGCACCGGAACAGGGCGCATGCTTGAGCTTCTCAGCCCCCGGGCGGTGCGCGCGGTCGGCGTCGACCAGAGCGCCGCAATGCTGGCGCTCGCACGGGCCCGGATCGATGAGGCCGGCCTGCGGAATGTCTCGCTGCGACAGGGCGATATCTATGCCCCGCCGGTCGAGCGCAACGCCTATGATCTGGTGGTCATCCACCAGGTGCTGCATTTCCTCGACGATCCGTCGCGGGCGCTTAGTGAAGCCGCGCGCGCGCTGGCTCCCGGCGGAAGGCTCGCGGTGGTCGATTTTGACGCCCACGACCAGGAATTCCTGCGCGACGAGTTCGCCCATCGCCGGCTCGGCTTCGCCGCGCGTGAGGTCGAAGGCTACCTCGCGGAAGCGGGCCTCGCCAACATCCGTTCCGAGCGGGTGCCGCCGGCGGCGGGCGAAGCAGGCAAGCTGACGGTGGTTCTCTGGATCGCCGAGGATCCGCGCGTGATGTCCGATTCGTTTCCCAAGAGCGATGTGGAGTTCGCCTGAATGGCTGCAAAACCAATCCCCCTGAGCCGCGCCGGAGCGCGAGTTCAGGTGTCGTTCGAGTTCTTCCCGCCCAAGAGCGCCGAGATGGAGGCGAACCTGTGGGAGGCGGCGACGCGTCTTGAGCCGCTAAATCCGGCCTTTGTCTCGGTTACCTACGGCGCCGGGGGATCAACCCGTGAGCGCACCCACGCTCTGGTCGAGCGCATCGCACGAGAGACGACAATGAAGCCTGCGGCTCATCTGACCTGCGTCGGAGCCTCGAAGGACGAAATTCGCGCGACGTTGCGCGCCTATCACGGCGCGGGCGTTCGACATATCGTGGCGCTCCGCGGGGATCCTCCGACCGGGTTCGACGCCCCCTACGAAGCAGCGCCCGACGGCTATCAGTCGACCGCCGAGCTCGTCGCGGACGCTCGGCGCATCGCTGATTTCGAGGTCTCAGTCGGCACTTATCCCGAACAGCACCCGCAAAGCCCGACCCTCCTTCACGACATCGAAATCCTCAGGCGGAAGGTCGACGCGGGGGCGACGCGGGCGATCACCCAGTTCTTCTTCGACAATTCGGCTTATTTCCGATTTCTCGACGTCGCCTCCGCCGCGGGGATCGACATTCCGATCGTGCCCGGCATCTTTCCGGTCCAGAATTTCAAGCAGACGGCGAACTTTGCTCGCAGGGCCGGGGCAAGCATGCCTCAATGGCTCGCCGACCGGTTCGAAGGCCTCGAGGACGACCCGGCCACCCGGCGCCTGGTCGCCGCCGCCGTTTGCGCCGAGCAGGTGCTCGACCTGATCGATCACGGGGTCGAGGAACTGCATTTCTACACCATGAACCGCGCCGATCTCGTATTCGCCATTTGCCATCTTGTCGGCCTGCGCGCGAGTCCGGCTGCGATGGAGCAGGAAGGGCAAGAATCGCCGCAGCTGGAGCGCCTTGAACCGCAGGGCTCAACCTTCTTTGTTCGTTGATCCATTTTCTAGAGATTCGCCGTTTAAGTGTGTGCATAGCCTACGTTCCGCAGATAGATTGCGCATCGCTTGCTGGACTCGAGCGAGCGGGTTCTTGAGGGCGTCTGATATGGCGTCGAAGTTCCGCGGTTCGCCTTTTCGGACGAGGTTCTTCATCTTTGCGAAGGCCTGTTCGATCGGGTTGAGATCGGGCGAATATTCGGGAAGGAACATGAGGTGTGCGCCAGCGGCTCGGATGGCGTCCCGCACGGCCTTGCCTTTGCGCGACCCGAGATTATCGGCCACGACGAATTGGTCTTGAAGGTGGGGATCAGGAACGTCTTGACGTAGGCGAGAAACCGCTGTCCGTTGATAGGGCCGTCGAAGAGACAAGGCGCATCGAGGCGATCGCATCGCAGACTGGAGAAACGTCGAGTTTTTCCAGTGTCCATGAGGGACCTTGTCGATGGCCGGCCCCCCGCTTGGCACAGCCGTAGAGGCGGGTCATGTTGCTCTTGGTCCAGAGCCTGCCCTCGGGCTTGACCCGAGGGTCTCGTCGATGAAGACAAGCCGCGAAGGTTCAACACGCTGTTGGCATTTACGCCACCTCATTCTGTGCCGCTTCACGTCCGGGTGGTCCTGCTCGCGCACAACGAGAGTCTTTTTTGGGCGTCAGGCGATGCGGCGAAGGAAGCGGCTCATCAATGCACTTGTAGTAGCTGGAACTTGATCTGACGGACGGTGTCCGGAGTTGGATCGGTTCCGAGTCCACCAAAGGCTTGGAAGCCGATGTGGCACGAGGGGCGCACGGCGTGGTGCGCTCGCGCAACCTGTGGATCATACCAAAGGGCCCGCTGGCTGACTCACTGGGGATTCCCGAATTGCGGGCGTGATGATTCAAGGTGGCATGGAGGGTCGCGCCATGCCGTCAGCGGTGAGATTGCGAGAGGACTATTCGGCTGAGGAGCTTCGGGCGCTGGCCCGGCGGTCGAAGGACGTCAACCAAAGCCGGCGTCTGTTGCCGCTGGCTGCGGTTCGGGATGAAATGGACCGGGGGTCGGCGGGCAAGATCGGCGGCATGGACCGGCAGACGCTGCGCGATTGGGTGCATCGGTTCAATGCGTCTGGCCCTGAGGGCCTGGTCGACCATTGGACCGAAGGTCCCAAGCCGCGCCTGTCGGCTGGGGAGTTGGCCGAGTTCGCCGCCATCGTCGAGACCGGACCGGACCGGACCGTGAGGGACGGGGCCGTGCGCTGGCGCCGGGAGGACCTCAAGCGCGTCATCGCCGAGCGGTTTGGGCGTCGACTTCCACGCCCGCCATGTTGGAAAGCATGGGCGCTCAGCGGGCGCGAGAAGTTTTTTTTAAGCCTCGACGATCCGCCAGTCCTGGGCGGGGTGACGGGGCCGCGCGCTCATGAGCGAGAAGCCGAGCTTCTTCAGAACTCGTCGGCCTGCCGGAGGGACGCCGGTGGAGATCTGGTTTCAGGACGAAGCCCGCATCGGTGTCAATCGGCGCTGAACTTTTCCACGCCGGATCACACGCATCGGCCAGAAGAACGGCCAGGTCCGGCAGTGGGCCAGACGCGGAACCCGGCCTTGTCAACCCGCAGATCAGCGACCCCCCCCTCGGGACCAGAGTTGGCCGTCTGTGGTGCCCCGCTGAGTGGGCAAATGACCCACTCGCCGGTCACCCTCCCGCTGCACGTTGAGGCGCAACTCGGGCGGGCTCTCGGCCCCACCGGGGTACTCGCGGCCCAGAATCCGTCAATCATCTGACGGATTTTTGCGGTAAAATTCATCGGGTCCAGCGCCTGACCCACGAACGCGATAGGGACTGTTTTATTGCCACGCGTCCGCGATTTGCAACCACCCGGACGTAGAGCCCAGCAAACCCCCGTCTTCGCCTCGACGGCCTTCAGACGCGTGCCTCTTCGGAGCCGCGAGCCCCCAAGTGGAGAAGCTCGCGGACGAAGTCAGCCTATGGCACGAGCGAGAGTTGCGCGGGGTGCTCTTGTTCGACGATAACCGGCGTAGGCTAAGCCGGCAAAGCCGAGCAGCATCATTGCCCATGTCGAGGTTTCAGGGACGGTGGCGGATGTTAAATCGATCGTGAGGTTGGCGGTCCCCACGCCCGTTGCATGAACCACGAATAGTTCTTGCAGCGAGTAGGGACCAGTCCCGGGATTGTCCAGGCTCGAAAGCGTCTGCGTCCCTAGGCCCGTGAAAGTGGCCGTATCTAACAGAGTACCGATGGGGGGAGAAACACCGTCAGTTGGACTAACAAACGTTGATAGGGTGACCGATGTGATCGCGCCTTGAAGAAGATTGGATGTTAGGCCGCTGGTATATTTTACGTTTCCCAGCGGGGAGGTGAGCCCGGTTTCGGTGACCCAGATAAACAGGGTCCCGGCGGCGGTGGAGTCGATGGAAATCGTATCCGTGAGCAGAGAGCCGGAAGCTAGGGGCGGAGTGCCTACGGCGGTGGCCGAAACGGTAAATGAGTTGGTCGCTCCGCAACAAGTCGTAGCAGGAAGACTGAGCGGACTGTTGCCGGTAGCGAGCGTAGTAAAGGTGGGTGGGAATGTTGGGGATTCCCCTCCATTGATGGTTATCGTGAGCGCGTTAGCGCCAGATGACCAGAACGCGGCGCTGACGAGCAGCGTGCAGGCAATAAAAAGCTTCTTTGCCATTTTGAAATCTCCCTGCCTTGAATCTCCCTAAATTTAGCGCATTGCGCAAGAATGGTGCAACTTTCCGCACCGAATGTCAATGGTAATTGATGATCAACGAGTATTGCTTGTGATTATTTCTAAGCCGATCACTTTTCAGTACGAAGGGGAGCCAAGCTAACCACTCTGCTTCCCGCGCTGGTGGCGAATTGTCCGAAGAGGGGCGCGGCGAGTGTGTTTGATCGGTGCAGGGCGTGTACAAGAGGGCTTGAAGCGCGGCGGTCGGCAATGGGCGTGTGTGGAATGGCAAGATCGGTTGACGCGCCACGCTACCGCCCTTGCATGAGGCCACCCGGAACCGGCGCTTGCCCACGCTTCCGCAGTCGCGTTTCCACAAACGCACGCTGAGCGTCGTTAAGACCGTAGACATTATCTACAGCCATTCGTGCGACGATATCGTTGCATTCGCGCGCGATGTCTTTCTTGGTCCGTCGCGCTAGCGCCTCCAGTTGGACAACATGGTTGGCGGTGACGAACAACCGGGTGGGCGAGATCGGCACTCGCAAAACGCATTGGGGCAGAAGAAGACCATGCGAAGTCGCGTAGGGCCCGTCGGATGTTAGCAACGAAAAGGGGTCGCCTGACAAATCGAGAACTGCCCATATCATGTTGACCAAGACTTGACCGATTGGCTCGTGGACAATCAGTTCCGTGAGGAGGAACTTATGTGCGGTCCGCAGCCATCTTGGCCCGTGTTTTCGCACATAGTCGTAGGCAGAGTCAGGGTCCTCCGGAAGCCTGGAAGCGCGATATTCGTCGCCATGCGAGCGTTCAATGTTTCCTCGCATGCTGCGTTGCAGAGTGTGAGGGCCGTCTGCAGGCTTGACGGCTTGTTGAGCAACGATGGATTAGCCAGCCCAGCCATATCGGCGTTGCCCGAGAACTGGATCGGAGTTGAGCAGATCGTCGGATCGGCGACCGTCATGGCCTCGGCCGCAGTGCTGAATCCGGGCGTGACCTGAAATGACGTTCCGGTCGCCCTCGAGAGCACTTTCGGGCAGAGGGTGTAGTTAGCCGTCGAGCAGATGTTCGCCGCGTAGATGTATTCGCCCTTGTTGATCGTCTGGCTGACCGACGTCGCGAGCGTTCCATCGGGAGTGATCGCTCCTGTCCCTGACAGGGCGTGCGACGCGCCAGCCAGTTGATAGAGGGCCGGGTGGGTCGGATAGCCATACGCTGACGACACGTCCATCTAGTTGTCGGCGACGACGACGGGGCCAAAACGGAAGGACATGGCGAGGAGAAATTAGTCCGGGTCGCGCCTCTCAAGGTTCCGGCTCCCTCCGGGAACCTCGGCCTGCGCAAGGTCTTACGGGTCCGTAGCTCCATCGCGAAGGAGTTCAAGCTCTTGCCCAATGCTGTCCTCAGAACCGGTTGCGGCAGAGCGACGCCTCCACCATTCTGTTATTGGAACAAACCGGCCCAATTCTGTTAATGGAACAAAAAGATCATTGAGAAGATAAGGACGTTGACAGTCGAGCCTGTATCGCGTTCAACCCTAGCGACGAGAATTCAATCTTGACTTATCGATATCACGACAAAAATCAGCGGAGTTGCGAGGTCATTTTCCAACGGGAAGGATACGACGTCGAAACGCTCTACTGGGCTGGGCCAATAGAGGAAGCCAGGGAGTTGGCGGAAGGAATCGCCTTTAGCGGTGGGGCAGATACTTACCGGATTGTCGAGTTCTCCGGACGCCGCCAGGGTTACGACAATTTGAGCGCATCGGCCTCAGACGCGTAGCCACCCTCGTGCGGGATGGGCGGCATGTACGGTCGCGTGCGGCGTCCGGTTTAGCTTTTTAAGACTCTCTTTTGCTGTCATTC
The DNA here is from genome assembly GCA_963794655.1 of uncultured Alphaproteobacteria bacterium. Lineage (GTDB taxonomy): Bacteria > Pseudomonadota > Alphaproteobacteria > Rhizobiales > Beijerinckiaceae > Roseiarcus. The sequence goes on along the minus strand of CAWCEV010000008.1, from coordinate 1,380,136 downwards.
AAAAGAGTCGACGGTCTACCACTTTAGGTCGGCGAATCTCTCTCGACACCTTCCTCCATGTCGCTTAAGCACATGGCCGTGCGGTACCTTAGTAGACACGTTCTTCGCCCTACGGCCATAGGGCGCCGCTTTTGGCGTTTGCATGTGTCAGCCAGCGTCGGCGCACGGATTAGTTGTTTCTTACCGAGGCGCAGCTGTTGACGATCACCGGAGCCATCACGGAGCAGCGTGCATATCCGGAGGACCGCGCGAAAGCTGACGGTTCTGTTGCGATAGTGGAAAGTCGCCCGTTTCTGCGGGAATGCATCCGCCGTAGCCTGCAAGCGGCGCTTTTGGTGCCGGTCGTCACATATTCGACGTTGTCAGAACTGGGAGCGGAACTCAGCGGCGCGTCGCCCGATCTTGTCGTCTTTTCCCTGTTGGAATGCAGCAGTGATGAGTGCGCAAACGCCCTGAAGGACTTATCGGAATTTGCTTCAGGCCGTCCGGTTATAGCCCTTGCCTCCACGAATGACGCGGGCTTGGCTCGCACCGCCATTGGTTGCGGCGCAAAGGGATTCATTCCGGTGACAATGGGTTTTGAGATTGCAATTGAGGTGATGCGTTTTATCCTCGTGGGCGGAATCTATGTCCCTCCTGACTGCCTTCTCGTGTCAGATCAGGTCGACCTCCCGCCGACGAGTCTCTCAAGACAAAACACACTAACTACCCGTGAAATCGCAGTCGTCCGAGCGATTCAAGAAGGCAAGTCGAACAAGGTTATCGCACACGAATTGAATATGTGTTTGAGCACCGTGAAGGTCCATGTGCGCAATGTCATGAGGAAGATGAACGCAAAAAATCGCACCGACGTTGCGATGAAGGCGTAACCGCAGCACGTTGCGCCAGGCGATACTGGCACGTCGCCCAAAAGCGACCTGCGGACGTGTTGGTTCAAACCCGAAGCAGTCGTTGCCCCGCTGTGCAGATATCGAGACATTCGCACCGTGCGATTTAGGCCGAGACTCGGGGACTTTTGAGAGATCCTGCCGAACGCGAAGCGCCGAACGGAGGCGGCCGGTTCGTTGCGGCGTTGATGATGCTTTGACGATCAAGCCGCGTTCATTGCAGCGCCGTCTTGCGCGACGACCGATATGCCGCGAAGCCAAGGCCGGCGAAGCCGAGCAACATCATCACCCAGGTCGAGAGCTCTGGAGCCCCGACCAGACCCGTGCAGGCGGTGTCTCCGGTGCAAAAGGTCGTGCCGGGCGCAATTGACAGGTTCGCGACAAACTGGACTGGGATACCAGGGAAGTTCCCGGCGCCACGCGGCCCGCCAATCACGAACGGATTGGCCGGATCCGCGCCACTAGCCGTAAAATTCAGTTCAGTGCCGCAGAGAGTCCCTGCGGAACTACACTGCACCAGATCAGCATACGGCCCAGGGAAGTCGACTCCCGGAGCCGGAGTAAAACTTCCGGTCGAGGGGGTAACCCAACTCCAAGCATCTCCGTCGACAATTCCGGACGTAGGGGCCTCCAACGTAAACGTTATCGGATTTCCCCCGGCCGACAGATCGAACCAGAACGAATCGCCTGCTACAAAATTGACGTCCGGCGCGAGCACGACCGAGAAGTTGAGGGTTCCAGCAGTGTCGCCGGTTACCGTCACGGTCCCGAACGGAGTCGAACATTTTGTTCCGGCACAGGTACCCGTGCTCATTCCATCCAAATCAAGATTAAAGAGGAGATCTACCGACGCTGATTGGCTCGAGCTCGACAGGGCTATTGCCCCCGCCATCGCCAAACCACCCGCCAATGCTGTATGAGCCAGAGCCTTTATCGCCCCTATTTTCATCGAATCCCCCCGAGAAAATCCGCCGCCTGCGAAGATACACTTGCGCCGCCTCATTCGATTGTCAAGCTTGATCTTCAATTAGGGCGCGTTGTAGCGGCGTTACTGTAATACTTGTCAATCCTATTCCGACAATTGTCACTATCCAACCCGTTAATTCTGTTGGCGGAAGTAGCGATTGATCCCTCTTATCGAGTGGCCCTGTGTCGAGGGCGGTGCGCTTCCCCAGCCTCACGACAGTCCACTGGCCGGCGGTCGAGCAGCGCCTTGACGTTTTCTGTGAGGGCGACTGCTGCGCGTGCCACGTGTGTTATCCCAATGCTTAGAAGCACCCAATGGTGAGAGCGGTTTGCGGACTTGACGGCTTGTTGAGCAACGATGGATTAGCCAGCCCAGCCATATCGGCGTTGCCCGAGAACTGGATCGGAGTTGAGCAGATCGTAGGATCGGCGACCGTCATGGCCTCGGCCGCAGTGCTGAATCCGGGCGTGACCTGAAATGACGTTCCGGTCGCCCTCGAGAGCACTTTCGGGCAGAGGGTGTAGTTAGCCGTCGAGCAGATGTTCGCCGCGTAGATGTATTCGCCCTTGTTGATCGTCTGGCTGACCGACGTCGCGAGCGTTCCATCGGGAGTGATCGCTCCTGTCCCTGACAGGGCGTGCGACGCGCCAGCCAGTTGATAAAGGGCCGGGTGGGTCGGATAGCCATACGCTGACGACACGTCCATGTAGTTGTCGGCGACGACGACGGGGCCGTTGAAGACGCCGCCGAAACCGGTGACAGCATAAGAGCCGACCGCCGGATAGAATTTGGTCTTTCTCGGGCAGTTGACCGGGCCGTAAGTCCCATTCGGCGCGTGTGTGGAGCCGCCTTCATAAAGCCACTGAGATAGCGCTCCACCGGCGGGCGGGATCACCTGCGTGCCGGGGACACCCGCGAGACCTGTCCCAGCGCACTTGAATATCCCCCCGGGAAAGAACGGAGCGACGACACCGGCGTCGTTGGGATAGTCCCTTATCTCGAAGACGTAAGGGTCTGCGCCCTGACATGCGCCGTTCGAGAACGTGGCGCCAACGCAGAGGTCAACTGTCGTCCCGCCATATGCGCCCTTGCCGATGTAGGCGTTGATCATGACGTTGTGGTCAATCGAGATTGCGGGCTGACCAGCGGGCGCACTGTAGGTGACGGGATAGTTCGCCGCGAGGAAGATCGGCATCGGGCCGAAGTTGCTTCCCTGCCAGTCCTGCATGAGGACGTTGTACGAGGCTACCCACCCGTGATCGATGACGCCGCCGCTGCTTGGGCCAACGGTCCACTCGCAATGACCATTGAGGACCGAAGCACAGTATCCCTCAACCCAGCTTCCGATCATCTTGAAGCCGAAGCCCGGCGTGGCGCTCATGCCCATCGTCCGCCCGGCGAAGTGGTTGATCACCGAATACTCAACCGTGACGAGGCCCGCCAGACCTCCAAATCCCCAAACGGCGCTTGGGCTGCACTTGGCGCAAGTCGGCGTCCCAGCGGTTCTCCAAGTGATCCAGTTACCATCAAGATACGAGTTCGAGATCGTCAGCGGCGTGGTCCCGCTAGTGAACTGGAACCACGTCCCTAAGACCGAAGAGACGGAACACAGGCCGGTATCGTTGAAGCCATAGGCGTCGTATTTCGTCGTGCCGGCCGCACCGGCATTGATGCGGAGCGACGTGCAGCCGTGGCCGCCGACCGGGCCGAGGTTGGGGTGCGCCACTGTCCCGTGAAAGTTGCTTCCGCCACAAGTCAGTTCGCCTGCGCCCGTCCCACTCGTCGTCAGGCTGTAGGTGCAGCCTGCGGGAGGATTCAACGCTGGGTCAAAATCGGCCGAAATAGGCGTCGTGGGGCCGATGGCATAGTCCACACCGGGGACCTTGTAGGCGGGTCTGGTGGCGCTGTAATTGGCGTTCGTCCCCGCGTTCGTGTGGGTGTACGCGCGCGGCGTGAAGAAGTCTGGCTCATATCAATAGGCCGTCGACGGGGCGGGAGCGCCCCAGCAGGCGTCGCTTGGGGCCGCGCCCGCGCAGGGCGAGCCGGGTGCCGAGAGCCTGAAGGCGGGGACCGAGAACGGCGCCTGCGCGTGAGCCGAGAACGCGGTCGCGAAAAGCCCCGCCAAAGCGATGGCTAAGCGCCTCATGGGGTGGGCTTCATCAAACGGTTGCCCCAAAGCGTCACCGGCGGCCTATCCCGGGCTCCACGACGACGCAATGGTGCGAGCGCAGCCCCATTATAACCACGATGAAGATAATAGTCGCGATCACGGCGTCGTCGTGCCCGATCCAGACGGACAGGGCTAGGCCATCCCGATGGCGACGAGGGCGAGGTTGAACGTCTTCCCCCGGCACTGGCGAGACGATGCAATTGAACATGATGTCCCTGCGGGCGCAGCGGAGGCAAGGCCGCTTCAGGCGTCGGTTATAGCCTTGATGCGGACCTGAGGTGCAGTAGTTAATACTTAATCTGACAGTTGGTGTCATGGCTAAGGCGGAAGCCGAGGCCGGGCGCGGAGTGGTCGGGGCTCGCAGCGCGGGAGTGTCAGAAATCTTGTGTGCGGGGCGGCTTTTGCCAATCATGCTTCGACGAACCTGTCGTCGAAGACATTAGCGAATTGGGTCTTGGCGTCGCACCATTCGCGTGGCGGCATTTTCCATGTCTGCGCGACCTGGCGCAAGACGAGATACATCAATTTGATCGCCGCCTCATCGGTTGGAAAATGGCCTCTCGTTCGCGCGGCGCGCCGGAGTTTGGCGTTCAAGGATTTCTATGGCGTTCGTTGTGTAAATGATGCGCGCACAGCGACGGGAAAGGCGAAGAACGGGATGACATGCTCCCAGTTTCGCCGCCAGCTCTGCGCGATCGACGGATATTTGCGGCCCCAGACGCGGGCGTCGAAACCCTCCAGCGCCCTGCGGGCCACGTCCGCGTCCGTAGCCCGGTAGATCGCTTTGAGTTAGGCGGCGATCGGCTTGCGGTCTTTCCATGAGGCGAAATCCATGAAATCGCGGATGAGATGGACGATGCAGATCTGCACGATCGTCGGTGGAAACACGGCGGCGATCGCCTCGGGAAATCCCTTCAGGCGCTTCGGGGCTTCGCGGGCTCCGATATGCGGGATTGCGGTCGCGGCGCTCGAGGCGTGACGCGCTTCATCTTGTGATCCGGCGTGGACAGCGCCGATTGACATGAGCGGAAAGTTAACACACCCTCGGGTATTGATCTCGCGCCAGGCGCAACACTACGTCACCGCCGGTGAGAATTGCAGCGGAATGGCTGCGACCGCGATGAGGCGCGACGCATCGGACATTGCGGATGGCGAGCTCAAAGGTCGCCAGTCAACCGCGCCTCAGATAGCAAAGTCGCCGGCCGCCTTCTCGTCGTCGAGCACGTGGGCTTTCTCGGCCGTCTCGCACATCTGTGCGACGGTGATGGAATTGAGATTGGCAAGAAAGGTTTCGCCCGCCTCGCGCACGGCCGGATCGATCACACTCTTGAGCAGGATCGAGGCGCCAAGACCCTCCGGATCAGCGGTGCTCAGCGACATCGCGGTTCGCACGATTTCGCCAACGGTGATCCGTCCGCGCTCGCGCGCCAGTTCGTAGCCGCCGCGAGGCCCGCGCAGGCCGTTGAGGATCTTGGCGTGAACGAGCCCCTGGAGCAAAGTCTCCAGATGGCGGGGGGCCAACTTATGACGCGCGGCCAAAGCCGTGGAGCGAACTGGCGCCGAGCGCGAATGCAACGCGACATCGATCACAGCGGCGATCGCAAGAACGCTCCTTCGCGACAACAAATTCATCTTATAATCTCCATCGAGTAGTCGCCCAGTCGGCTGAGCCACCATGCAACTAGAGAATTGCCGAACTCCTAAGGGGATCGCAATTACCATAATTGTAGTGTTGGCGATCACTGTTTGCAGCCTCGCCGTTGATTAGAGCGCGATCTTTTTGGGCGGAAGCATATCCTGCTTTCTGAGATAGTTTGCGCATTCTGTTGGCGTGAAACAGTCGAGCAGCGCACTGATGGCTCGCCAAGTGTCTTCGGTTGTCCGGGCGTCGGCCTTGCGCAGCAGGGTCTTCATTTTGGCGAAGGCCTGCTCGATCGGATTGAGGTCTGACGAGTTGGCGGGCAAGTAGAAGAGCTTGGCTCCGGCGGCGCGGATGGGCTGGCGTACTGCGGCTGTTATGGCTGCCGAGGTTGTCCATGACGACGATGTTGCCTTGCGCCAGGACCGGGACGAGAACCTGCTCGACATAGGCGCGAAAGCTTTCGCCGTTGATTGGACCGTCGATGACGCAGGGCGCGGTCAATCGGTCGCAACGCAACGCCGCCAGGAATGTGAGCGTCCACCATTTTCCGAACGGCGCGTCGGCGACGAGGCGTTGGCCTCTGGCGCATCGGCCATACGTGCGGATCATATTGGTCTTGGTCCAGAGCCTGCCCCCGCGAAGGCAGGGGTCTCGTCGATGAAGACAAGCGGTCTTGGATCGATCGACGCCTGATGCGCCTTCCAGCGCTGACGCCGCCGAGCGACGTCCGGTCCGTCCTGTTCGGAGGCGCGAAGACTTTTTTGGAATGGGCCGCCCCTCCTTCCGGCGTCGTGAGGCCGGCGGTCAAAAAGGAGGATGGGAATGGAAATCTGTGTGCTTGGCATCGATCTTGGCAAGAAGATCTGCAGAGTGGTTGGGCTCGACGCGTCTCGCGCGGTCGTAATGCGGCGTAAGGTCAGACGAGGGACACTGATCGCTTTGGCGGGGAAGCTGGCTCCCTGCATCGTGCGATGGAGGCCTGCTGCGGCGCCCATCATCTCGGCCGTGTGTTCACCGCTCACGGTCACGACGCGCGGTTGATGTCGCCCGAATATGTCCGTCCTTACGTCAAGGCCCAGAAGAACGACGATTCGCGACGCCGAAGGGATCCCGGAGGCGGCGACCGACAATGCGTTTCGTTGACTTGAAGAGCCAGGACCAGCTCGACATGCAAACCCTGCGTCGGTCGCGCGACCGACTGACGGCGAGCGGACAGCTCTGATCAATCAGCTTCGAGCGATCTTGCTGGAACGAGGCTTGGTCGCGCCGCAGGGCAAGCGCAACCTTGAGCGGTTCCTGGCGGTGCTGATGGACAAGCACGACGGCGCCGGTTTGAGCCCGCGGATAATCCTACTGATCGCCGACGCCCGCGCGCAATGGGCGGAACTCGACCGTCGGACCGCGGCCTTCGACGCCCAGTTCGTCTGCTGGGCGAAACAGAACGAAGAGGTCCGCCGGCTGGCTAGGATCCCGGCTTTGGCGCGATCGTCGCCTCGGCTCTCGTTGCCGCCGTCGGTCAAGCGGAAAGCTTCGACCGCGGGCGCGATCTTGCGGCGTGGCTCCTTGCCGCCCTTGCCATGCTCGATCCGCATCACCATGCGGCCGCTGTCGATGTCGCTGACCTTCAGCGCCGCGACTTCTGAAACCCACAGCCTCGCGGCATAAGCTGTCGTCAACGCCCCTCGCGCCTTGAGACTCGATACGGATTCCAGAAACGTCACGACCTCGTCGACGCCCAGAACCGTGGCAGCTTGCGCTGCGACTGGGGGTCCACGATCCGTTCCGGGATCGTCACGTGGCTGAACGTCACGCGATAGAAGGAGCGCAAGGCGCGCACGACCCGGTTCAGCGAGCCCCAGGCGATGCCCTTCGAGGCAAGGTGGGCCTGGTAGGCGCGCACGTCGTCCGGGCCGAGACGATCGGGCGAGCGGCCAAAATACTGGCTGAATCGCGACAACGCATGGAGGTAGGATCGCTGCATCGCCGGCGACGGATAACAACGCCGAGGCGGCGAGTGTCACTCTGGCGTCGAGCCCGCGCCTTCGCCGCAGTCTGCAAAGGTCTCTGACAGTGAGGATCGCGAACGAACGGGACTTGCCTCCCGGTTGGCCCAAAGCAGCGATGTTCGGGACGCAGAGTTGATCGGGCATGCTCGCGCAAGTTCGAGCGCGCCCACCAGGAGCATGCGGGACGGTGCAAGCGCTGAGCGGCATCTAAGGCGAGGCGATGGATAATATGCTATGGTAGGTGAATTGTTCGCGACCTTCGCCAAAGTTCGAGCGCGATCGGCAGAGGATCGATGCTGACGCCGGCCCACCAAGAGGCCTCATCGCCGTAGCTATGCAACTCTCGGTGATGGAGACGGCAGACGGGAACCGTGTATTCGTCGCTGACCTTGCGCCCGAGCGCGCGCGGTTGGGCGAAGCGAATGTGGTGAGCCTCGCTAGGCGTTCGGCCGCAGACAATGCAGGGCTCAGAGGCCACGAACTTGCAGTGCTCCCTGTCGCGAAGGCGAATAGTCTTCGCCGTCATGCGTTGGGGTTGTGCTCCTGGGCCCGAGGGCAGAATGATCGCTGCAGCAGATGGGTCGTCCATCGGAGCGAGGAACGGCTTCCCGACTGGGGAAGCGATCCCTGCTGTCGGCGCTGACGGCAGGTCTTCCTCTCGAGGGGAGGCCGCGTCAATTGCTGTGAGCCTGTCACGAAAACCCGATTCAACCATGTCCGCGTCGGCGGCGATCAGCGTGTTCTTGGCCGCAAGATTGGCGTGGACCCATTTGGCGGCCTCATCGGCGGACTGGAGCTGGCCGAGACTGGCCAGCAACCGCTCCCGCAGCGCCGCCGATTGCTCGGTCCCCAAAAGTAGCCGGGGCGGACGTACGGGCTTCCCCTTGCCGCGGGGCGCCGCCGTGGCGGAGGATCCGACATCCGCCGCCGGGGGCGGTCGCGGTCGGGTGGATCTGCCTGCATCATCGGCCTTGGCGGCGGCGTCCGCTTTTGCACCCTCGGCTAAGTCAGGCGCGTCGAGATCATCCTCGCCTGCAATGCCAACCAGGGTGAATAAGGCGTAGCGTCGCGCATAGGTGAGCGCCGCTCCCATGCGGCGAGGGGTAGCGGTGTCGGCGAGCGGGCACACCGGCCATTCCGAGGACAGCCACTCTCCCGACGCGTGAGCGAGCGTGGTGGTCAGGCGAATCAGTCCGGCCTCTTTGTCGATCGCCGTCGTCTGAACGGTCGCGATCTCATGGCCGCCGAGCGCCTTGCGCACAATGTCGAGGCCGCTCGAGAGCGCGGCGTAGCGAAAGCTCTGATCCGTCTCGCGCGGCCCGGAGGCGCGAATGGTGGCAATCAGCGACTTCTCGGGATTGGTCAGCTCAGCCTGCGCTTTCGCCAGCGCAGCCGCGATCGCCCCGATGGTTTCACTCGACCGCGGCATGGTTTTCCCCTCCCTGAGCGAGAAGATCGAAACTGACCGCGCCCGACTTCGAGCGTTTGGCGCGAACGCCATGGCCGGAGGCTTCCCTTACGTCCTCAGGCATCAGGGTCTTGAGTTCCGACTTGGCTCGCTCATGATCGAGAAAGGCCGAACGCGTTGCGCAGAAGAGGCCGGCGAACTCAGCCCATGAGCTGGACTCGCTCATGTCGACCATGCGCACCGCCTCGATCCGCGGCCGAGGCGGCTCGACGCCATAGGGCCGTGGCGTCTCCCCGGTTTGGACGCATCGCCAGAACCTCCGTTCGGCAGTGACCAGAAAATGCTGGTAGAGCGAATCGGCGGATATGGTCATCTCGACCCATTTGCCTCCACCGGTTATGATTGAGAGGATCGCCACTCTGGCGTTGGTCACCCACATGTTGTGCTGGAGCTGCGCCATATGCTTTTCGGCCGCCGCCTCTTCGGAGAACGACCAGGGCAGCATGAACTTGGCCTCGAACACCGCGTCGAGGTCGTTAATGAATCCGTCGAGGGTCGCCGCTATCCACCTTTTCACCGGATGCTGGACCCAGCGCTGACTATCGGTGACCAGGCGCCCGGTGTTGCGCTCATACCAGTTTCGGTTCAGCGCCTCGGTGACGATCCCCAGTTGGACAACGAGGTTGTCGCTGAGATCCACCGGTTCGACTTCGCCACGCTTTTCCCTCCACAGCCGGATCAGCGCCGCCTCGTCTGGGCCCATGATAATCCGAGCGTCCGACCCGCCGAGGAAGAGCCGGCGGCTTACCGCGCTCTTCGCCGCCGTTTCCAAACCCAACAAATCTCCTTGTGCGAACTCCATGACTGTCCCCTTCTGTAGACGTCGCATCCAACAAACGGCATATTTTATGCGGTTTGGCATATTTAATGCCATTTAGTCGGGAGTCAATCATAACCGGAGCACAAATCCGGTCGGCTAGGGCAGCGCTCGGCTGGTCCGCGCAAACTCTCGCCGAGAAATCAGGGGTGGGACTGCGAACGCTCGTGCGCCTGGAGCAAATCGACGGGGTGCCGCGTAGCCACTCGGCAACTCTGGTGGTGATACAAAATGCTCTAGAATCGGCCGGCATCGAATTCACAGGCGCCGAACCATATCGACGGGGAATCACGTTTCCCTCTCGGTAATAAAACCGGCGAATATTTTTCGCGGCACGCTAGTGGATCGAATCTAACACTTGATGCCCGCGCCTGACGGCGGCGATGATTTTGTCCGGGTCTGCGGTCCATGTGAAGGGCCTGGACTGCTGATTGTGCTCTTCGAGGAAGCGGTTGATCGCGGCTTGCAGATCGGTGACGGACCGGAAGACGCCTCGCTTGAGCCTGCGCTTTGTGAGAGTGGCGAAGAAGCCCTCGACCGCGTTGAGCCAGGAAGCGGACGTCGGCGTGAAGTGGAATGTCCATCGCGGATTGCGTTCGAGCCATCGGCGGACATTGGGATGCTTGTGGGCGGCGTAGTTGTCGATGATGGCGTGGATCGTCTTCCCCGCAGGAACCTGTCTTTCGACGATATTGAGGAAGCGGATGAACTCCTGATGGCGATGGCGCTGCATGTTGCGGCCGATCACCGTGCCGTCGAGGACGTTCATCGCGGCGAACAGCGTCGTCGTTCCGTGCCGCTCGTAGTCGTGTGTCATCGTTCCGGCGCGGCCCTTCTTCAGCGGCAGTCCGGGCTGGGTGCGGTCCAGCGCCTGAATCTGGCTCTTCTCGTCGACCGACAGGACGATGGCGTGCGCGGGCGGATCGACATAGAGCCCGACGACGTCGCGCAATTTGTCGACGAAGCGCGGATCGTTGGACAGCTTGAACTGGCGCATCCGGTGCGGCTGGAGGCCGTGCTTGCGCCAGATACGTTGAACCGAGCTGACGCTGAGCCCCGCCGCCTTCGCCATCAACAAGCCGGTCCAGTGGGTCGTCTCGCCAGGCGGTTCGCCAAGTGTCAGCGCGACGACGCGCTCGGCGGCCCCGGCGCTCAGCGGTGGGATGCGCGAGGGACGCGTCTTGTCGCGGAGCAACCCGTCGAACCCCGCCTCGATAAAGCGTTCTTGCCAGCGCCATACGCAGGTCTTGGACTTGCCGGTTCGCCGCATGATCTCGTTCGTGCCGACACCATCGGCCGTAAGCAGCACGATCTCGGCCCGCCAGACCTGCTTCTGCGGCGCGTTGCGGTCACGAACCAGGGCTTTGAGCCGACAAATATCGGCAGACGAAACCGAAAGGGATTTTCCTGCGCGCATCACGCAGACTCGCACGCCGAAATCCCAGAGGGAATCCCATCCGGGATTCAACTGTCAGGTTCGATCCACTAGATCCTCCGCAGGTTGGATCTCCAACCGAATGCCGAAGTCAGCGATTAATCTAAAAAGACCCCGTCGCTTTTGTGCGTCATTGCGTTGAAGGTAGTCGGGAGACGACAGAAAGAACTCGCGTGTTATCTAATCATACCATTCAACTAGTTTGTTTTTTTTAGCCAACATATCGCCGCTGCTAACTATAAGGCGTTCTTTGAGCTTTCCTGAGGATATCCAAGAGCGTTAGCAGCTCCTCGGGGGGGACCTTGTCCCAGTCATATGTTTCAAGCGAACTTGAAATAGCGGGATCTACAGGCTCACTGAATTGAAGGAGCGCCTTGGCCGCCGCGATGCGATCTTTATTGCTATTGGACTTATTCTTCAAAATTTCACGGAGTAGCGCCAGCGCTGCGGGCGCATCTCGTTGCGCCACCCTTCGGGCCGGGTCGGTAGGTTTCGACCAACGAGGTGACATTTTATTAACCCTTAATTCCGACGCACTGGCCTCTTGCCCAATGTTCTATTAATGTTCCGATACACATTTCGAATCGATTCGGCATGCAGAAAAAGGCGTCGTTGGAAAAATTGTCCGCGGCAGTCTCACCGCCCCCCGACGGCGACGCCCTCAATCGTATTGTCGCAATCGCCCCTACGCCCCTGCTGCCTGGCGAGAATGAATTCCAATACGCTAAAATGGCCGAACGTATCGTCCAAGAGACCCAGCCGGCCGACACGATTGAAGAAATTCTTGTCCGGGATGTCATCGACCTCACATGGGAAGTGTTTCGTGCGCGCCGATTAAAAGCGGGAGTCCTACGAGCTTCGATCAGTAGCGGAGTTCGGACGGTGTTGGATGCAATCGGGCATGGTCCATCTCATGTTTTTGGCTACAATCGAGAACTTGGTGAACGGTGGGCTGGTGGAAACAAATCCGCTCGAAAAGAGGTCGACACGGCGCTCAGGAAGGCAGGGCTCACAATCGATGAAATCACCGCTAAAACCGCAGAGGAAAAAATTGACACTCTCGAGCGGCTCGATCGGATGCTAGCGAGCGCGGAGGCGCGACGAAACAACGCCCTACGTGAAATCGACCGCCACCGAGAAACGCTCGGCGGCGCGGTGAGGGGTGCGATCGATGAGATCGAGGACGCCGAATTCCGAGAAGTCGAGGGTGGAGATCAAAAGGAGCGAAGATCTTGACCTCCGATCGACGACGCCAAGCCAATATCGCGAATTCAACGGCGAGCACGGGACCAACAAGCAGGGAGGGAAAATCTCGGTCGTCGAAGAACGCTTTGCGCCACGGCTTGAATGTTTCGATCTGGGACGACGTCGCTCTCGCAAGTCGCGCCAAAGAATTGGCTGCGAGAATAGCGGGACCCAACGCGGATACCGAGACATTAGTCAGGGCGATGACGATTGCCGAGGCCCAAATTACTCTCGACCGCGTGCGAGCCCGACGCATGTGGCTATTACAGGCACCACAGTGCCCAGCCCCGTCCGACATCAACAGGCAATTTCAGCAGATTGATCCGAGTGAATTTCTTGAGCCGGCTGAACACCTTCGGCCCGACATCAAGATCAATGAGAAAAAAAAGCGCTCCGAATCACTCGATGCAGATCAGGTATTAATCGCAGCTATGGACGATCAGAAAGCGGAGTTTGGCCGGCTCGAGGACTATGAGCGCCGAGCGCTCTCAAGGCGTAAGCAGGCCATTCGCGACTTCGACGCCACCACGCCCTGGCGAAAGCGTCGAGGCCTCAAGGAAATAAGTACTATACTATCTTGATAATAATTTAAGCTCCACAAAGTATAAGTGTAAAAGTTATTTTGGCGAAACGAACCCAATGGAAACTTGATGCATGTTTCCAGAATGCTAGATGGACTCCGAGGGACGGGCGCGCCGGGCAGGAGTGCGCGCTCGCCGGCAAGCGGGTCAGGATGCCACCGTTCAGCGAGGGGCCAGCAATTTAGGAACGCTCAGTGGGCTAGGGGGGACGTTATTGCGGTTAGAATCTATGCCATTGAACGGCGGAAATCGGCCTGCGCCCGGTTGCGGCACCATTGATCGGCGAAAGCTCCCACGCCTCCCAGTCGAACGCCCTCTTCGACCCGGTCGAGAAATCCTCCCTTTGCGCGCCCCATGACCATCGCATTAACGGAAAAAGGTTGCCAGGTCACGGCGCGGCACCGGCGAATCACCTTCTCGGTTCGGGAGCCGAAGATTCAAACCCATCCCATTTCTGCAAGACTCTCCGTCAATCGAACTCCACAATCCTAAATCCGTCGACCTCCTTGACCACTTTGTGCCCTTTCCAGCGTTCGACGTCATGCATGACAATGAGGCGACTTAGATCTGCGTCCAGTTCGTCGTTCATCTTGTCGATCGTCCGGAGTTGCTCCCAGACGCTGCCGGTGGCGTTACTCAGCGGGATATAGACGCCGTCGTCGTTGTGGCCGGCGAACTGGCCGCGCGAGTACACGCAGTCGCCCGAGACGACTCGGCGATCGGCGGGCGTTTCAATGACGACGAACTGCTGACCGATCGTATGCCCGCTTCCCAGCCGAACGTGAATGCCGGGCAGAACATTGTCCTTGTCGCCGTCGATCAGCGTGACGCGGTGAGCAAACGAGGCGTCGAGCGCTGACCGGATATTGTCGGGATCGACGATTGCGGTCAGATGGGCGAACCGGCGCGGAAGCGCAAAAGCTTCGTACCAGGACAGGAGTTCGCTCTTCTGGATGTAGATGTGGGCGTTGGGGAATTCCGCGATCGAACCCATGTGGTCAAAATGGGCGTGGGTGATGACGATGTCCGTAATTGCGTCCGGCGCGACGTTCATTTCCCGCAGCATTCTGATCGGCGATATCCAGGTCGGAATTTTGAATTTTCGCGCGAAGCCGGAGCTGTGATCGTCCTGCATGAAACCGGTGTCGACGAGCACGTTGCGATCATCTCGCTGCGCGAGGACAAACGAAAAGGGGAGGTCCACTGTGCCATGGCCATACGTCCCGCTTATGAGATCAACCCACGGCTGACCCTTCGAACGGGCGTACTCCATCACGTAGACGCGCCAGGCCGTTGCCATTTTCGTCAGCCGCCCCTCAGGCTGGCATTCGGGGTCGGCGCATCGTCTCGAAGAATCTTCGCGGCTTTCAGCGCATCCCACAATTCCGCCGGAATGGGACTCTCGAACCAGGAGGCTATCTGACGCACCTGCCCGGGGCTGCGGGCTCCTATGATCAAGGACGCGACCGCTGGGTGAGCGGTGACAAATTGGGCGGCGGCTGCCTGCAGCGGCACGTCAAAGTCGCGGGCGACCGCCTCGATCCGTCGCACCCGCTCCATGACCGATGCCGGGGCTGAGCCATAGTTGTATCGCGCGCCCTCGATCGCGCCCGTCGCCAAGATGCCCGAATTGAATCCACCGCCGATCACCACGGCGACGTTCCGCTCGAGGCAGAGCGGCAGAAACGATTGCAGCGCTTCCTGCTCGAGGAGCGAATAACGGCCAGCAAGCAGGAAGCAGTCGAAATCGCGCTGTTTGAGAGCGGCTTCGCAAACCTCCCACTCGTTGACGCCCACCCCGATCGCCTTGAGAACGCCCTCCGAGCGGAGTTTCGCCAGCGCCCGGTAGCACCCGTCCATCGCCTGGCGGAAGACTTCCGGTTGTTCCTTGCCGCGCGTAAAGACATCGATGTCGTGGATGAAGCAGATTTCCATCCTCTCGAGCGCGAGGCGCTGAAGCGAATCCTCGAAAGCTCGCATCGTTCCGTCGTAGCTATAGTCGTAAACCAATTCGAACGGGGTCGCATCGACCCAGCCTCCGAACTCGATGGCGCCGCGCGGGCGTGGCCGCAGGAGCCGCCCGACCTTAGACGACAGCACGTATTCGTCGCGCGGTTTTTGGCGAAGCCCGGCGCTGGTTCGGAGCTCACCCAGGCCGTGGCCGTAGAGGGGAGCCGTGTCGAAGTAGCGTATGCCAACATCCCAGGCCGCGCCGAAAGTCTCACCGGCCTCAGCATCCGAAGTCGACTTGGACAGGTTACCAAGGGCGACCGTTCCGAAGCCTAGGACGGTAACGTCGAGAGCGACGCGGCCAAGCCGCCTCCGGTCGGTCACCTTCATGGAGTTCCTCCCCGGTCATTGGCTGGAATCGACGCGCCGGTCGCGACGAGATAGGGACGCAGCGCCTGCCGAATCGACTCGAGAACCAGTTGCCGCGGGAGCGGCGCTATGCTCCCTCGCCGCACCGCCTGATAGCAGCGCGGTAGAAACTGACTGATCAGCGGTGCGGCTATTGGCTGCTCGCCAAACTTCGCGAGGAGACGAGACACTGCCGCTTTGGCGTCGTCTGTCGGCCAGTAGTATCGGATGCGATCGCTGTAGCTGTAATGCCGGAGGACGCGCTGCTCGTCGGGCTGGCCGCGGTAGTAGTCCAGCCAGTATTTCGGCTCGGCGAGCATGATCCGCTCCATCTGTGGCCTGAGAGCGCCGCCTTCCCACGACGGATCAATTTCGACGGCGATTTGGTCGAGGCCATAGAGCGCTTCGCGCATCGCAAATGTGAGGGCGGGACCCACCTTCAGGATGGCGAAACCGTCGTTCACGAGGGCCGACAAGGCGGCCTGCGACTGGTAGTCGGTGGAATGCGCCTCGAACACGATCGCCGGTTCCTCGCTGAGAGCCGCGCTGAGACGTTTGGCCTTGACGGGCTGGTAGTCGACGACCCGCTGATGGTCGAACTCGACGCCCAGCTGCACGACGAGAGCGACAACGCGGGCAAAGCTGCCCGCAATCCCGCGCGAAGCGAAAGCCCGACGATGCGCTTCTAGTGTGGTGAGAGCCGATTCTGGACGGGTGATCTCGAGGTCCGAGAGATCGTGCGCCGCGCCCCCAGGGACCGGCACCTCGGTCCCGATAACGTACACTGGCGGCTCTCTCCCGGCTCGCCGGGCGGCCGCCTCGGCGGCGGCGGCGAGGCGAGCGGCGCGCTCCGCCACAGTCTCCTCGTCTAGCCTCGCAGGATCTCCGCCGCAGGGCATGCTGGCGTCGAGGTGAATCTTCGCAAAGCCAGCCGCAACATACTCGGCGACCAATTTTTCGGCGCGAATCAGGGCCTCGGACGCGGGAAGATGCTTCCACGGGTTTGGTCCGAGATGATCTCCCCCGAGCACGATCGACCCAGGGTCGAGTCCGACCTGGCGCGCGATCGACTCAACGAAGCGGGCGAAAATGGCCGGCGTCATGCCGGTATAGCCGCCGTCCTGGTTGACCTGGTTGCAGGTCGCCTCGACGGCTACGGTCCCATTGTGGGCGCAGGTCAGCGCGGCTTCGATTGCCCAGGGGTGGGCGGAGCAGACCGAGGCGACGCCAATGGACCGATCTTGTCGCCATCGGCTCGGCAATTCGGCTAGCGCCCACGGGCTCACGTGACAGTCCGGCCGGCCAGCCAGGCGTCGAGGTCGGAAAAGCTCGCGACGCCCTCCATGGGGCCGCGATAGAGCACCTTGTGGGCGCCGCTTGCATTGGCGTAGCGGAGGCACTCTGCCACCGTCATGCCGCGCAGACGACAGACCACGAAGGTGGCGCCAAAGCAGTCGCCCGCGCCGGTCGGGTCGACCTCCTCGACGGCAAAGGCTGCGGCGTGAGTAGCGCCTTTCGAATCGTAATAAGACGCGCCCTCCGCGCCCCGCTTGACCACAATCGCCCGAACGCCGCGGCTAAGAAGCGCCGCGATCGCCCTCTCGTCGTCGGCCTCTCCGGTGAGGAACCGTAGCTCCGGGCCACTCGGCAGGACAAGATCGCAAACCGGCAACAGCTCTTCGACGAACGCGGCGAGGTCGGATCCGCCGGCCAGTTCCTTTCGGCTGTTCGGATCAAACGAGATTGTCCCACCACGCGACTTCACTTCGCGGGCGGCCGATCGCATCGCTTCGACCACTTTCGACGAGATCAGAGATGTGCCCATGACATGCATGTGGTCCGCACGGGCGAGCAGCGCGGCGGCGGCCGCATTGATCGAAATGTGCCCCGAAGCGCTGTGAAGGATGTTGAAGACAAAATGCCTCTCGCCGTTTTCCTGATAAGTCACGAACGCGCTCCCTGTCGGCGCGTCGGGATGGACGGTAATCGCGGATACGTCGACGCCGTCGGCCTTGAGCCGCCGCACGTTGAGGGCGCCGAAGTCATCGTTGCCGACGCGACCGATCATGCCGCACGGCTGGCCCAGGCGTGCAACCTGATCGATGAAGATCGCCGGAGCGCCGCTCGGATAGGGTCCGACGAGCGCACCGGGCTCAAGGAATGTCTGCCCGCGCCGGGTGGCCATAACCTCGACGAGAATTTCTCCGAGCGTGACGATCGTCTTCATCGGCCGATCCTGGCGCCGGCGGTCAAGGTCAGCGTCCGAGCGATTTCAGGTAGTCGCGGTTCCAGCGAATCGCGGCGATCTGGTCCACGTGGGCTTCGGCCGACTCTTCCTCGCCAACGACCCAGCCGTCGTAGCCGATGTCCCGCTCAAGAAAATTCAGGACGGACGGGATGTCGCATACGCCTTTACCGAGCGGCTGCCAGTTATTGCCGGCGTCCGCGTCCTTCAGGTGAACGTGAACGATGCGAGAGGCGAAGGTTCGCAGCGTGTCGAGCAGGTCCTGGCCGCCACGAACGATGTGCCCGGTATCCGGATTCCAGCCGACGAGCTCAGGATTGGTGAGTTTCATGATCCGCTCGTATTCGTCGCGGGTTTCGAAAATCGACCCGTGATGTGAATGCGGGTGGAAGGCGACTTGGACGCCCGCTTTCTGCCCAAGCCGCCCGATTTCATTGTAGAAATCTGCCGTCAGACCGGTCTTGCGGTCGAGGGCGCTGCGATCGGGCGACGAGGCCCCGCCAAGCGCGAGCACCGGATCGGGAAAATGGGCGACGAATTGCAACGCCCTGGACGCGCCCTCGATTTCGCCCGCCCGCGCGTCGGGATCGGTCAAGCCGGCGGGGCTCGCGTAGGCAAACGCGGCCAGCAAGAGCCCGCGCCGCTCGATCGCCTTGGCAAAATCCTTGGGCCTGTCTGCGTACTCGCGGATCATCGAATTGGTGATCTCGATACCCCCGTAGCCCGCGCCGGCGACCGCGTCGAGCATGTCGTCAACCGAGCCCCGCCACGAAGGCCCCAGCATTTCCCAGGTATACGTCTGGCAACCGACCTTCAGCATGATTGCGGCCTCCCCAGCCTGCTTCGCCTTTTCAGCCAAACAGCTTCTTCAGGAACTGCACGCCGTCTCCCGCCAGGCGGTCCGGAGTGGGAGCCATGGGTCGCCAGATGCAGGCGCCATTCGCGAGGTCGACAATTTCCGGATTGAAGCCTTCGATCGCAACGACCCCATCGTAGCCAATGTCCAGAAGCGCTTCGCGGACTTCTTTCCACGGGACCTGCCCGGTCCCGGGTGTGCCGCGGTCGTTCTCGCAAGCGTGAAAATGCTTGAGATGCTTGCCGGCGCGGCGGATGGCGGCGCCCTGGCTCTTCTCTTCAATTCCCATATGGAACGTATCGAGAAGGATGCCGACCGCGTGGCTACCCACGTTATCGCACATCCGCACCGCTTGCTCGGAGAGATTAAGGAAGTCGGTCTCGAAGCGGTTTAGCGGTTCGAGCGCGAGGGTAATCCCTTGAGTCTCAGCGGTCTTGGCGATTTCACGCAGCGATTTGACGCCGCGTTCCCACTCGGCCTCCCGCTCGTCGTTCCTGAGATAGCGCTTGCGGAACAGCTCGGCGTAGATCGGGCCGCTGAACACCTCGCCGCCGAGCTTGGCGAGCGTGCCGATCATCGCCTTCATGAACTCGACGCCGCGGCGGCGGGCCTCGGGGTCCTTGCTGGTTATGTCGTGATCCGCCGAAAGAAAGGTGCAGATGCCGGGCGTGAGGTCAGTGTCCTTTAGACGCTGTCTGACGTCATCGACGTTGAACGGCGGCTCCGCGGAAAAGAATCCAAGTTCGATTACGTCGAACCCCAGCTTCGCCGCCTTGTCGATCAGGCCGATATCGGATTGCTCGAAGGGCGCAACCCAAATCTGTGTGTTGACTCCGAATTTCATGCTTCCTCCCGATTTTTCTTTGTCCGCTGCGGCTGCGCGCCTCAGCGAAGCTTGTGCCGTTTCAGAAGCGCGTCGACAAAGCGATACGAGCTATCGACGATGTCCCAGGCCGTCGGCCAAAAGCAGAGATCGATCGTCCACCACGGACCGGAATAGCCCTGTGCTTTGAGCGCTTCGATGATCGCATCGAAGTCGAGCACGCCTTCGCCGAAGGGGGCGTGGGTGCTCGTCTCGTCATGATGGAGGGTATTGTCCGAGTTGATCAGATGCACCGTGCCGATTTGCTTGCCCATCCGCTTGATGAACTCGACGACGTTCGTGAGACGCTCGGGCGGCGCCTCCTGCCGGGCCGCCTGGACGCCTGACATTTGCGCGTGGCATGTGTCGAACATGAGCTTGAAGTTCGGCTTCCCCACGTCGTCGGTGAGTTTGGCTACTTCACTCGGCTTGTTGATGATGAAGCCAGGTTCGAACTCCCAATAGATGTCGACGCCCGACTTCCCCGCGAGCTCGCTGCACTCCCGCCAGGCGGCGACATAGCGCTTGCGGATGGCGTCGTGATCACCGGCCGGCCATGCTCCGACGGCAGTGTCGACGCGAATGCTGTCGCCCCCGATATCGAGACAGAACTCGAGGTTGCGCTTGAACGCGTCCTTGTACTTCTCCGCATCGGCGTCGCTCGCGCCGAGAGATATTCCCCAGAAGTCGGCGCCAAAGTTTGAGACCTCGAGATTGAGGTCAGCGAGTTTGCTTCGCAATGCCTTGCGATCGGAAGCCCTTGGGTAGAGATCAGGGTGGCCGTAGGGCCTCGCGCCAAAAATCTCCACGCCGTCATAGCCGACCTGAGATAGTCGCTTCAGAACGACGTCGAACGGGATTGGATCCTTCTCATAGCTCCCAATGGCGAATGCTGAGCTTCCGACCGAGATTTTCCCCGGCATCTTCTCTCTCCCCTAGTGAAGCAAACTATAGGAAACGGGCGTCCACTGCCGGCTCTGCGCAGACGCGAGCATCGTCTCCATGATCTCCTGAATGCGGTATCCATGGGCGAAATCGGTGTCCGGCCTCTGGCCCTCGACGATCGCCTTAACGAAGGTTCCCGCTTGCAGGACCTGAGTCTCGTAATAGGCCGTGCCAAGTCCGGGGATGGGCCAAAACAGCTCCCCGCTCGGCTGCGCAGGTCCGCACATGATGACGCGGTAGCCCTGGACGTCGTTTCGATCGGCGGCGGAATAGTAATGAAGTTCGTTGCTGCGCTCCCATCGGAAGGTGAGCGCGCCTTTGCTGCCACTGATCTCGAATGAAAGATCGTTCTTGTGTCCCCAGGCGAAGCGGCTGGCCTCAAGTGTGCCAAGGGCCCCGTTGCGGAAGCGAATCAGCGAAACCGCCACATCGTCGACATCGACCGGGATCATTTCGTTGGAGCCAGGGAGAGGTTTGGCGGCCTCGCCCCCCTTTGATGCGGCGGCAAAGTTCGCTGCGCCGCTGCGCGGACGTTTTGTGACAATGGTCTTTGCGGCGGCCGACACGCTCTCGATTTCGCCCACCAGGAAAAGCCCGTAGTCGAGCGCGTGCGAGCCAATATCCCCGAGGGCGCCGGACCCTGCCTCCTTGGCCCCGAACCGCCAGCTCCATGGCGTCCCGTCCGGCATCGCCCAATCCTGGAGATAGAGCGCGCGGAAGCCCAGGATTTCCCCGATCGCCCCCTCTTCGATCAGTTTCTTGGCTTCCAGCACCGCAGGACAGCGGCGATAGTTGAAGCCGACCATGTGCGTACCCTTGGAGCGGCGGGATTGCTCGGCCATCTCGCGCGCGTCCCTGGCGCTAAGGGCAAGCGGCTTTTCGCAGAGCACGTGCTTGCCTTGCGACATCGCGAACTCGGCGATCGGCCGGTGCGAGTCGTTGGGAGTTACGATATTGACAACGTCGATGTCAGGGCGGGCGATGGTCTTCTTCCAATCCACCGCCCATTCGTCGTAGCCGAACTGGTGCGCGCCTCGCTTGGCGAGTTCCTCAGTGACATCGACGACAACCTTGCGCCGCACGGCGGGTAGATCGGGAAAAAAGGACGGCAGGGTCGCCAACGCGAGGCTCTGCAACCGGCCCATCATGCCGGTCCCGATCAGGGCGACGCTCAAACCAGCCATAAACTTCCTCCCATGCCCTCCCTTTTGGGGGAGCGGACCCGTGGCGCAACGATTAGTCAGAGTCCCCCTCGAGAAAGGTCGAGAGTTAAGGTTTGCCTTGGCGAAACCTCTGGCTTATCGTTTAGCTAGAACAGTACCGCAACGCCGCTTTCAACGCAACAGAGAACGTTTGTGAACCCAATGGCATTACAGGTAAGTGTTGACGTTCCCCCGCCCCGGCGCGTTGGTTGCCAAGGCCGAAGCGGGCGGGTATCGCCACCATTGATCATTTCGCACGAGCGGTTCTGACTGGATACTCAATGCCGACGATCAAGGACGTGGCCAAGCTCGCGGAGGTTTCAACCGCCACCGTTTCCGCAACCGTCAACGGGACGGCCTATGTGAGCCCTCAGCTCAAGGAGCGCGTCGGGCGCGCAATTCTTGAGCTTGGCTATTCCACCCACGGAATCGCGCGCAGCCTGAAAAAGGGAGTGACAAGCGTCATCGGTCTCATCGTCGATGACATGACCGCTCCATTCTATACCTCGCTCGTCGAGGAAATAGAGGCGCTCGCGTATGCCGAAGGCTACACGGTCATGCTTTGTCACGCGGGCCGAAGCGTGGACAAGGAGCGCAAATATCTTGGCCTGCTGAGGACGCATCGCGTCGACGGCATCATTTGGTCGCCCACCGGCCGCGTCGAGGATTACCCGGCCGAGCAATTCGAGCGTTTTCCGACGCCCATCGTGTTTGTCGATCGCGCGGTTTCGACGTTCCACTCGTACGACAGCGTGCTCCTCAACAATCGCGCGGCTGGCCTGCAGGCCACCAATTATTTGTTGGACCTGGGACACCGGCGGATCGCAATGATCACCGGCGCCGACCACCTGGAGCCGGGGCACGAACGACGTTTGGGATTTAGCGAGGCGTTTCGAAGGCGCGGTCTCCCGCTCGACGACTCGCTTATTCGAAACGGAGCGTTTCGCGACGCCGAAGCGTTCTCGGAGTTTCGCCGGCTGCTCTCGGAAGACAGTTCGATCAGCGCCGTCCTCGTTGGGAGCGATCAGATGTTTATCGGAGTGATGCGTGCGCTCGATCATTTCGGGCTTGCGTGCCCTCGCAACATCTCGATTGTCACCATTGACGACTTCCCGCTTGCCAGCGTCTTTAGTCCACGCATAACCTCGGTTCGGCAACCCGTTCGGGAGATGGCGGAGTTGTCGTTGCAACTTCTTCTGCGGCGCATGACCAGCGGCAAAGAGGCGGAAGCGGAGCACCACCTTCTCGAGCCAACCTTGATCGTTCGTGACTCCTGCGCGCCTTGGGTTCCTGTCACGGTTCCTGCGGGAAACCGCCTCCCGGTCGCTTCATAGGTCAGGCGGCAGGGACGCCCGTGACGCCACTGTCGCTCCCATGACGACAGTGGCCACTCATACATAAAGGCGTCCAGCTCAGTCAGCTGCTCAGTCCCAGCGCTCGATTTACGGCTGTTCGATCGGCGCCCTGATCGATGAAATCGTCGAACGTGGTCTTGCTGACCTCGATGAGATGTTTCTGAATGAAGGGCGCGCCCTCACGAGCCCCGTCGTCACGGTTCTTGATGGCGCATTCCCATTCGAGCACCGCCCAACTATCGTAGTTGTGTACGGAGAGCTGGGTAAAGATCGCGCCGAAGTCGACGTCGCCGTCGCCTAGCGAGCGGAACCGGCCAGCCCGATCAGGCCAATCGGCGAACCCGGAATAGACGCCTTGTTTCGGTGTCGACCGGAGCTCCGCATCCTTCACATGAAACGCCTTGATGCGCTCGTGATAGACGTCGATGAAGCCGACATAGTCGAGGTTCTGCAATCGAAAATGCGACGGATCGTAGTTGATGCAGCACCGCTTGTGCTGACCCACCATGTCGAGGAAGCGCTCAAAGGTCGTACCGTCGAACAGATCCTCGCCGGGATGAAGCTCGAAGCAACAGTCAACGCCGAGTTCGTCGTGCAGGTCGAGGATCGGCTTCCAGCGCTTGGCGAGCTCGGCAAAGGCGGAACGCACGAGGTCGGCCGGACGTGGCGGCCACGGGTAAAGAAATGGCCAAGCAAGTGCGCCTGAGAACGTGACATGAGCGTCAAGGCCCAGATTGCGGCTGGCGCGCGCCGCGAGCTTCACCTGGTCGACCGCCCATTGCTGCCTGGCTTTCGGATTACCGCGCACCTCTGGAGCCGCGAATGCGTCCAGGGCGTCGTCGAAGACAGGGTTCACCGCAACCAACTGGCCTTGCAGGTGGGTCGCCAACTCGGTGATCTCGACTTTGTGTTTGGCGGCAGCGCCCCTCAGGTCGTCGCAATAGCCCTTGCTTTCCGCCGCCTTCTTGAGGTCGATCAGTCTCGCGTCCCAAGCCGCAATCTGCACACCCTTATAGCCGAGCGACGACGCCCAGCCGCAAATCGAGTCGAACGTATTGAACGGCGGCTTGTCTCCCACGAATTGTGCGAGATAAATAGCCGGCCCTTTGATTGATTTCATGCCTACCTCCCTGTTGTCAGATCTGTTATGCCCGCGCCCACTGCTCGCGCAGAAAATCATGGCCGAACTGGTAGACCTCCTCAGTGCTTGGGAAGAAGTCCCGCCACACTCGCGTTGCCTCAGCGATACCAGGCAGAGCGCGGCCGAAGGCCTCGATCACATACCAACCGTCGTAGCCGCCGCCCTTTAGAGCCTTGAAGGTCGCGGCCCAGGGCACGTGTCCCTTGCCTGGCGTTCCGCGGTCGTTTTCCGAGGTATGGACGTGTCGAATCTGCTTGAGGTGCGGCGAGATCACGCCGACCGGATCCTTTTCCTCGATATTGGTGTGGAACGTATCATAGAGCAGGCCGTAGTTAGGCTCATCAACCTCTCTCACAATGTCGGCCGCATCGGCGACGGTGTTGAGCGCGTAGCATTCGAAACGATTCAGCGGTTCCACTGCTAACGCGATGTTGGCTTTGTTCGCGTAGCGGGCGGCCGCCTTATGGACTTCGACAATGCCGCCCCTTTCCTGGTCGGTCGGCGGGTTGCCGGAAAAGATTCCGAGCGGCTGATAGAACGGACCGCACAGCACTTCGCCGCCTGCTGCCTCGAGGCAGTCGATCGCCCATTTGATGTGAGCGAGACCGGCGGCCCGGGCGCTCGGATCGCTGCTCGTGCAATCGTGCTCCTTGTCGGGAATGACGCAGACCCCCGTCGCGCGGAGACCGAGGTTCTTCAGCTCGCGTCCAATCGTGACGTAGTCCTTTGGGTCGCCTGCGAAGAGCGGCAATTCGACGCCGTCGTAGCCTGCCTTCTTGATCTTAGCGAGCGCCGGAAAATGCTCGTCAGTGACCTGGCTTGCCCACAGAAGCATATTGAAGCCTAGAAGCATTTCTCTCCCCTATAGGTCCAATCGTCGATTTTGATTTCAGGAATTCGCTGCTGCGTCAGCCCGCGAAGGCAGGAGCCACTTGCGAGCATTCCGTATGAACCCCGAACTGCTGAAGAGAATCAGAGTGGCGACCAGCACCGCTCCTGTAGCGATTTGCTGTTCCTCGGGCGTCACTCCGGCCAGGCCAAGCGAGTTCTGAACGAAGGCAAGCACGAGCACGGCCATGAAGACTCCAATCATCGTGCCGCTGCCGCCGAAGATATTGACGCCGCCGAGGACGACCGCGGTAATCACGGGAAGCTCAAGCCCGGTCGCCGTATCGGAGCGGGCGCTTGCCAGATAGGCGGTGAGAACGATCGCGGCGACCGCCGACATCGCTCCAGAGGCGACAAAAAGCCAGAAGATGGTTTTTTTCACATCCACGCCGGAGAAGCGCGCCGCTTCGCGATTGTTGCCAATCGCGTAGAGAGCTCTCCCCCAGTGGGTTCGGTGAAGGAAGATCGCAAACACCGCGAACAGGACCAGGAAGATAAGCGAACTCCACGGCACAGGCGTTCCAGGGACAGACCCAAACCCAATCTCCTGGTACCAGTCCGGGAAAGTGCTGATGCCCCTCTCCTCGAGAATGACCTGCGCGAGGCCGCGGTAGAGCGCCAGCGTTCCAATAGTGACCACAAGCGACGGCAGCATCGCGTAGGAGACCATCAGGCCGTTGAAGGCGCCCGCAGCCAGGCCGACGGCGACGCCAATCACGATCGCGACCCCGATGGGGAGCTTAGCCTCCAGCGCCACGGCCATTGCGGACGCGCAAAGTCCGACCATCGATCCCACGGAGATATCGATCTCGCCGGTAACGACGATCAGCGTCATGGTCAGCGCGAGGAGCCCCATTGGAGCGACGCCCTCAAGCGCCACGGTGACGTTCGAGGTGGTGAGAAAATATTTCGAGGCTTCTCCGCCAATCAGAAAAATGGCGATGAGCACGATAAGGAGGAAGACCTCCCATCTCGCGAAGATTTGCCGAAGCTCGATCATTTCCCGAACTCCGGCTCTGTCGCAGACGTGGCCGTGGTCGTCGCTTCCCCGCGTTCCGGCCGCCGCCGCGCCTCGCGCTGAATTCTCTCAACCCGGCGCGCGAACGAGCTGTAAAAGAAAACGGTCGCCAGAATCGCGGCGCCAACCACGGCCTGAACCCAGAACTGATTGATGCCAATAAGCAGCACGCCATTCTGCAGGACAGCGAAAATTACGGCGCCGATCGCGGCGCCGTATACGCTGCCGCTGCCGCCAAAAATGCTGACCCCGCCAATAACGACGGCGGAGATCGACTGGAGGTTGAGTTGCGGAGCGATGACGGCGTCGACCGTGCCGAAGCGCGCTCCCCACAAGACGCCGACCAGTCCGCTCAGGAAGCCGGAGAGAACGAATACGAACGTCACGACCCTGCCTGCGCGGATGCCGAGAACGTGCGCGCTTTCCGGATTGCTGCCGACCGCGTAGATGTTGCGCCCGATTTGGCTATATCGCGCCAGCACGCCGACGCCGACGGTTATGATCAGCGCCAACCAGACGAGGAAAGGAATCCCTGCGACAAACGCCCGCGCAATGCCCTCATAGTAGTCAGGCAGCACCGTCGCAGATATCTGCCTGCCGCCGGCGTAAACGAGGACGGCGCCGCGGTAGATCGCAAGCGTGCCAAGGGTCGCAACGATTGCCGGGATCTTGAACACCGCCACCAGGAGCGCGTTGCCGGCGCCCATCGCAAGACCGATTACGCAGCCGATCAAAAAGACGAAAAAAAGAGAACCGTTTGGATTGGCTGCCAGCCACTCTGCGGAGACGAAGGCGCTCATGGCGACGATTGCGCCGACCGAAAGGTCGATCTGACGCGCGATGATGACGAGCGCCTGACCGACCGCGACGATGCAGACCAGAGTCGCCGAGAGAATAACCTGATCGAGATTCGTGGGGTTGAGGAAGCGCGGCGCGCGCGCAGCGACAAGGCCACATATGAGCAGAAGCGCTAGGACAAGCATAACCTCGCGGACGCGCAGTATCCGCCCCGCGGCGGCCCTGACCGAATACGTCGAATTCGACGTGGCTGCTGTCGCCGACTGCGTCATGGCCTGACCGCGGCTCGTGGATGTGCAGCCGCGTGCGCCGCCGCCATGAGGATTGCTTCCTTGTCATACGCGCCGCGCTTGGCTTCCCCAGCTACACGACCGTTCCTGAAGACGACGATCCGATCGGACATTGCCATGACTTCCTCGGCGTCGTCGCCGATCAGGACGACGGCGATCCCCTCCGTCGCAAGATGAGAAATGATACGGTGGATTTCCGCCTTGGCCCCAACGTCGATCCCGCGGGTTGGCTGGTCGAGGATGATGATCCGCGGCTTGGGGATGAGCCACTTCGCAAGGAGCACTTTCTGCTGGTTGCCTCCCGAAAGCGTGCCTGTGACCTGTTCAACGCCAGTCGCGACCACCTTGACCTGTTTTGCGAAATCCTCGGCAAGCCGTGTCTCTTGTCTCGGACTCACCAGCCCGAACATGCCGCAAAGCTTCCTGAGCACCGGCAAGGTCGCATTCGCCCGGATAGGGAATTGCAGGACGAGACCCTGTTGGTGCCGGTCCTCCGGCAGAAAGCTGATGCCAAGGCGCATAGCCTCGCGCGGGGAGCGCGGGTTTGCGAGCTTGCCATCGACACGAATCTCGCCACGATCCGGCTTGACGATTCCGAACAGCATCTCCGCAACTTCCGAGCGGCCCGCTCCCACGAGACCAAAGAATCCGAGGATCTCGCCGGCGCGGAGTTCGAAACTCACGTCCTCGACGAACGTCGCGCCTGACAGACCAAGAACGCTGAGAGCGGGCTTTCCAATCGCGGCTTCCTCTTTTGGGAAGAAACTGCCCGGTTCAGCCCCGATCATGTGTCGAACGGTTTGCTCGACGCTCAGACCCGCCGTGGATCTTGTCACCACTCGCCTGCCCGAGCGCAGGATTGTGACATGGTCTCCCCACCCCAGGACCTCATCCAGGAAATGGCTGATGAACAATAGCGCAACGCCCTGCGCTTTGAGGCGCCCGATGATATCGTGCAGGCGCTCGAGTTCCCGGCCGGAAATGGCCGATGTCGGCTCGTCGAGAACCAGCACTCGCGCGTCGAGGGAAAGAGCGCGCGCAATCTCTACGGATTGGCGCTCTGCAATCGTCAGCATTTTCAGCGGCAGGTGAACGTCGATTTGAAGCCGAAGGCGCTCGAGCAATTCTCGTGCGCGCAGGGTCATCGTTCTCCAATCCACTCGGCCATTTTGCTTCGGCTGCCGCCCGACAAAGATGTTCTCGGCCACAGACAAATCAGGGAACAACGCCGGGTGCTGATGGACGACGGCTATGCCGTAGCGCTGCGAGTTGGTCGCGCTGGAGAGGACGATCTCCTGTCCGTCCTGAAGGATGCGACCTTTATCCGGCTGATGGATGCCGCCAAGAATCTTTACCAGGGTCGATTTTCCGGCTCCATTCTCACCCGCAAGCGAATGGACCTGGCCGGCTTCGAGGCTGAGGTCGATATCGTTCAGAACCTCGACCGATCCGAAGCGCTTGCTGATATTGCGAAGCTCGATGACGGGCGCCACGCTCAACTGCTCAATTGAAGAGGAGGAGGGCGGGAAGCCTCTCCGAATGCGATTTTACCGGACGTCAGGCGCGGAAAGTTCCCTCCGCGCCTGACAATGGGGCAAAGCCCTTTTCAGTAGTTGTGCTCTTTGTAATTGTCCTTGGTGTACTCGAGCGGACCGCCGGTCACGATCTGATGGCCGAGGTCTGGGATGATCGTGTAAGTCCCGGGCCACTTGCGGCCTTCGGGGATGGTGAACGTTTCACCGGGCTCGCCCTTCAGCTTGCCCTCCGAGAGGAGCTTCGCGGCGTAGAATGTCACATAGCCGAGCTTGACCGGGTCCCACAGATAGAAGACCTGAATCGTGCCGTCGAGCATGTACTTCGAGGTGATGCTCGGCACGCACATTCCGGCAAGCTTGATCTTGCCGCCGCCCTTGTCGACCGATTCGAGCGCCCGCGCCACCGCCGGGAGTCCCGGGCAGGTCGGCGCATAAATGCCAGCCAAGTCCGGATACTTGGTGGTCAGCGCCACCGTGGCGTCAAACGCCTGCTGCTCGTTGTCGTTGCCATAGACCTCGTCGACGACTTCGATACCCGCGTATTCGGGCTTCTTAAGTTCGTCGCGGAACGCCTTGATCCAGGCGTTCTGGTTGGCAGCGGTCGCCTGGGCGGAGACGATGGCGACCTTGCCCTTATTGCCCAGTTCCTGCGCGAGCCGCTTGGCGCCAAAGCGGCCGACCGAGTCGGTCGTCGCCATGTTGACGTGGAAGGGGCGGGCGTCCGGCGCTGAATCGGCGTCGAATGTGATCACCTTGACGCCAAGTTTCTGAGCTCGCTTCATCGCCGGCGCGACAGCGTCAGGATCGCTCGGAGCGACGGCGATCGCAGAAATGTGTCGGTCGGCGAGATTGTTGATGATGTCCACCTGCGCGGTCGCGCTCGATTGAGTGGGACCGTCGTTCTCGACGCTGCCGCCAATCTCCTCAGCGGCCATCTTCGCGCCCGCAAGGGTGGCGTTGTAATAGGGGTTGGTCGTCGACTTGATCACCATCGCGAGCTTGAAGTCGTCAGCTCGGACCGATGCGCCCGCCGCGAAATTCGCGGCAAACACCGCCATGCCCGTCAAGGCTAAAGCAAGCGTCCTTTTCATCCTTGTTCTCCTCCCTGTCTGACCGGCCGGTTCATCCGCTCTAGCAAGCGAATTCGCCATGCCGCTCCGGCCGCTTTACGGCGGCCGGGACCTTCGTCGATCGCGCGGGCGGCCGACCCCAGTCGGGTCAAGCTTCCAGCGCATCGATTAGCTCATACTATCTCACAAAACACCCCAACGCAACGAGGTTGCTGATTTCGCGTGTTATATATTGATAATACACCACAAATCACCTATTTGCAGCAACGCAAACGCAGTTGAGCCAAACCCCGAGAAGCGGTGGGCTTAGTTTACAGGTTGCTTATCGTTTAGCTCGACCGTGTCGATACCGAGGGCGTGATTCTTTGTGTCGCGATTTCTCCTCTCAAGAGCGAGAAAATTCCGCTTTCCCGTGTTCAGTCGAGCGAGCGAAGAGCGGCGCAATGTACTTGCGCAGATAGACCGCGTCAGTCTTCGTAACGCTGTCGGGGTCGATTTCGGCCTCGGCGCTCTCGTCTTCGACAATCAGCCAACCGTCGTATCCCGTCTCCAATAGGAAACGAGTGACGCCCTCGAAGTCGATCGAGCCCTCACCCATTCGCTTCCAGGCGCCGTCGCTTCCCATGTCTTTGAAATGCACGTGGGCGATCAGGCTGCGAAACTTCCGGATCAGCCCAAGCGGATCCATGCCGCCCTTTGCGATATGTCCGACATCGGGCACCCATTTCAGGACAGTGTCGTCGAGACCATTCAGCATCCGCTCGTAGTCGCCCGCGATCCGGCAAACCGACCCGTTGGGCGAATTCGGATGGTAAGCGGCGCGAACGCCATGGTCCGCCGCACGACGGGCGAGCGCGTTCATGCAGATGAGCTGGTTCGATTGCCTCTCCTCAAGGTCGCGGCGGTCCTTCCCCGGCATCGGACAGACATTGAGGATCGCGTCTGGAAAGTTCTCGGACAAATAGCGGATGATCCAGTCGGCGGCCTCGCGTTCAGCGTCGGTCTCCTTTTCGCCCCGCCAATCCTCGACGATGCATGCCGATGCGAGCGCGATTTTATTCCG
The DNA here is from genome assembly GCA_963794655.1 of uncultured Alphaproteobacteria bacterium. GTDB lineage: Bacteria > Pseudomonadota > Alphaproteobacteria > Rhizobiales > Beijerinckiaceae > Roseiarcus. The sequence continues at coordinate 1,349,292 of CAWCEV010000008.1, read as the reverse complement.
CTCGAGGACTTCGCTCATGCGAACCGGGTCTCGTAGCGCGTCGAGAAATTGGACCTCGGCTTCGATTCCCTGAAAGCCGCTGCTCCCCACCACGTCAATGATGTGATCCAGGCGCCCGAGATAGGTCGCCCCGCTCATCTGCCAGGCATATGTCTGGCACCCCAGCCTCGCAGAACTCATGCCTCCACTCCGATTTCCGCCAGTGATGCGACTTCCAGCCGTCAATGCTGCAACATGAAACGCGTGGTCAGAGAATTGAATTTCTCGAGCTGCTCCCAATGATGCGTGTGTCCGCATCGCGGAAATACGGCCAGCTCGGAGCCGGTGATCGCCTTGTGCATCGCCTGCGAGAGCGCGAGCGGCGTGAAAATATCCACCTCTCCCGCTGTAACGAGGGTTGGCGTCCGCAACGTCGGCAGGCGATCGAAGGTGTCATGGGCGATGCATGCGTCCACCTGCCTTTCGAAGGCATATTGTGGCTGTGGCGCGGGATTTCGTGCCGCATCGCCGCGGGCGGTCGCGAGAGCCTCCGCTTCCGAGGAGAACCAGTCCGGCCCCCAGATCCACAGTTGCACGCAAAGCTGAAAGTCAACGGTTCGGCAGTGCGCCCGAACCGCCTTGAAGTGCCCGAAGGCTTGTGCGTTAAAGGCCGGCAGGCGGGCCCAACTGGCCGTCAAGACGATCGATCTCACTCGATCAGGCCGCCGCAGCGCCAATTCCTGCGCAATCGCTCCCCCCATGGAGATCCCGGCGACATGAGCTCTTGAGATCCCCGCGTGGTCCATTGCCGCTGCGACGTCGTCAGCCATCTCGGCGGCGCCGTAGGCGGTATCGGGCTTGGAGGATCGACCGACGCCGCGGTTATCGAGCGCAAGGCAGCGAAAATTCTTTTCGTACGCGGCGAGGTGCTTCTCCCAAACCGTGTGATCGGCGCCAAGTCCCATGATCAAGACCAAGGGCTCTCCGCTCCCGGTCATCTCGTAGAAAATGTCAACGTCGCCGTTCTTCGCCATCGGCATTGAGAACCTCCCCTGCGGGATAGTCTTGTTCAGGGGGAAGGAACCGCCGCTTGGCGCCCAAAGGTGTCGGACGCGTTTCGACCGGTGAGCGTTCGAGGCGACCGCTCTAGGGCCGCGAGCTGACGCCCAGTCCGATGGGGCAGGCGAATGTTGCCGCTGGGTGTGGGCGCACTACGAAGCCAGTTCCCGGCAAGGCTGAGCTCACACGCAGGCGCCAACGCGACCTCCCCCTATCATTTTGGCGAAACGTTTTTCTGACCATAGGTCAATATGATTAAGTTGGCAAGGGGCTTCCCCGCCTTTTGGCCTGTTCTTCGCGAATTTGTGGGGTAGCGGATGGAATAACGTTTCGCTACAAGGCTTAAATTCGGAGATCCCCTTGGCAAACATTAAGGACGTCGCCCGCCGCGCCAACGTCTCGATAAGCACGGTTTCGGCCGTTTTGAACCGCAGCAAATTCGTGAGTCCGCTCCTGCTCCAACGGGTGCAGGAAGCCGTCCATGAACTGGGCTATCGGACCGACGGAATTGCGCGGAGCCTCAAGCGTGGAAAGACCGACCTCATCGGCCTTATCGTCGATGATCTGAACAATCTTTTTTACATCCAGCTTCTCGAGGAGATCGAACGAGAGGCTCATGCGCGCGGCTACGCGGTGCTCATTTGCCAATCGGCCGGAGAGGTCGCAATCGAGCAGGCGTATCTGGATGTGCTGCGGAAGTACCGGGTCGACGGACTCATATGGTCCGTTGCGGGCGGGCCGGAGCACTATCGCGAGCAGGTCGTTAGCGCGCTTCCGGGGCCGTTGGTGTTTGTTGACCGGGTCTGCTCGCCGTTCGAACAGTTTGACAGCGTTGTGCTCGACAATGTCGCTGCTAGCCGGCAGGCGACAGAGTATCTCCTCGATATGGGGCATCGCGACATCATTCTTCTCAACGGCCCCGAGTTCCTGGCCGTCGCCGCCGAGCGTCAGGAGGGCTTTCTGCGGGCGCTCAAAGCTCGTGATGTACGGGTTCGCAGGAGGCTGATCGTCAGTCGGTCGTTCCGCGAGGAGGAAGCTGCCGAAGCCTGTCATGCTGTGCTCGCCGAGCAGACCGGAGCCACTGCGATTCTTGCTACGAGCGGAGGGCTGTTCGTCGCGGCCATGCGGGCGATAAAGGCGCTGAACCTTTCTTGCCCTGGCGACATATCCATTGTCGGAATCGACGATTTCCCCCTCGCCACTCTTTTTACGCCGCCCGTCACGGTCGTTGCGCAGCCGGTCAAAACGATGGGCAAGGTCGCATTCGATCTTCTTATGCGCCGCCTTGAAAAAGAGGATGGGCCGCCGGTCCACCGCGTGCTCGACCCTACCCTCATCGTCCGTGGCTCGTGCCGCCCTGTCGCCGCGAAACACTGAAACACGATCTGCTTAGGCTGAGTCGCGGGGCTTCGGCGCATCGGCCGCGAGTGCGCGTTATGTTGGTTTCTTGGCTGGGGCCAGCGCTCGGGCTTGATGCGAGGGCGATGAAGACAAGCCGCCGGGGATCGATTCGAGCCGGCCGCGTCGGGCCTGGCTTTGCGGCGACAGGTGTGCAGGGGGCGTGGCGAAGTGGGCTTCCATGAACAGGATCGTGATCCCGATCGGGGAGGCGCGCTTGAGTGAAATCTTCCGCGAGGTTCATGCCGCTTATTGTCGTAGGGTCCGGCGCTGGATTTGAAGATCGGCCGCGCGCGACATGCACGGCGGCTAAGGCGACAACGCAAAGGAGAGTTACATGGCCAAGACACTCGTCATAGGCGCTGCGGGCCTCATCGGCGCGCAAGTGGTGCAGGCGCTGGGTGAGAGCGGATGCATCCGCGCCTCGCGGAATTCGGGTGAGAAGGTCGATATTTCCGATCCGAAGTCGCTCGCCGCGCTGTTCGAACGCCTCGGCGAGCTGGACGGAATCGTCTGCACCGGGGGCGCGGCGCGCTATAAGCCGTGGGCTCAGCTGACCGACGAAGATTGGACGTTCTCGTTCGCCAACAAGCTTCTGGGCCAGGTCAACGTCGTCCGCCTCGGGCTCAAGTCCGTCAGGCCGGGCGGCGCGATTACGCTGACGACCGGCCTTGCGGCGCAATATCCCTCTCCCGGGAGCGCAATCATCACCACGGTCAATTCCGCAGTCGAGGCGTTTGTGCGCGCGGTTGCGGCCGAGCCGTCGATTTCGGTCCGGGTCAACGCCGTGTCGCCGGGCTGGGTCGCTGAGACGCTTACCGCGATGGGGCGCGACCCGGCGCCTGGGGTTCCGGCCGCGGAGGTCGCGCAAGTCATTGTGCGCCAGCTTCGCGAAGGCGCTTCAGGCTCGGTCGCGCCATCCGCCCGAGGCTGACGCACGATCCCGCCTCACCACGCGGCCGCGCCTCTTGCGGCCTCGGCAAGCGACGCGGCGAGATAGGGCGCGAACGACCGCCAGACCTCGATGTGGAACTTGGTCTCGGCGCGGCGCCACAGCACGATCTCGGCCTTGTCATAGAGCGTGCGCGTCGCCACGCCGACCGGAAAAGCCGCAAGATCGAGGTCGAGCGGGCAGCCGGCGTTGAGCGCGCGCGCCGCCGCCGTTCCGCTCGCGATGAGGCCGATCTGGCGATGCGAGACGTCGACCAAACTGTGGGCGGTCCCGTCCAGCACCAACTCGAGCGTTTCGCCGAGCGGCACGAGATCGGCGCCGTCCGCGATCATCAGCCATTCGTCGGGGCCGAGCCACAACGCCGCGCGCCCCGCGCCCTCCCCTGCCGGCCCAAGCCTAACCGGCGGCTCGGCGCCGAAGGCGATCCCGCAGGCGACGCGGGCGCCCTCGCCGCCGCGCAGGATGAAACGGGCGGCCCGCGGCGCCTCCGACAAGGCGAATCGCGGCGAGTCAGAAAGGGCAAGACCTTCGAGCGGCGAGCGGGCCTCGAGCGCCGTGTCAGACATTCAGGCGCGCTCCCGGCTTGTCGTAGAACACCGGCGCCGTGACGGTCACCGGAATTGCGCCGCCGGGCATCGGGACATTGAGCTTCGCGCCGATGCGGGAGCGCCCCGCTGAGACAAGTGCTAGCGCGATCGAGCGGCCTAGGGCCGGGCTCGCGTAGGACGAGGTGACATGGCCGAGCGCGGGCGTTCCGGTCGGCGGTTTGGCGCTTTCCGTCACCTGCGCGCCCTCTTCGAGCACGATCGCCGGATTGTCGGTCAGGAGCCCGACCAGCTGCTTCCGGTCGGCCTTGAGCATGTCGGGGCGCGCGAGCGAGCGTTTTCCCACGAAATCCTTCTTCGTTTTCCCGATCGCCCAGTCGAGGCCGAGATCGGCGAGCGTCACCGTGCCGTCGGTCTCCTGCCCGACGATGACGAAGCCCTTCTCGGCCCGCATCACATGCATCGCCTCGGTGCCGTAGGCGCAACCGCCGCGCTGCTCGACCTCACGCCACGCAGCTTCCCAAACGGCGCGGCCGTAGTGCGAGGGCACGTTGATCTCGTAGCCCAGCTCACCGGTGAAGCTCACCCGCATGAGCCGGGCCGGAACGCCGCAGGCGCGGACCTCGCGCACGGCCATATGGGCGAAAGCCTCATTGGCGAGATCAACGCCTTCGATCAGCGGCGCGACGCATTCGCGCGCCTTCGGGCCCTGAACCGCGATCGTCGCCCATTGCTCGGTCGTCGACGTGAGCCAGACCTTGAGATCGGTGAACTCGGTCTGGAGATAGTCCTCCATCTGCGCGAGGACGGCGGGGGCGCCGCCGGTCGTCGTCGTGACATGGAAGCGGTCGGGCCTGAAGCGCGCGATCACGCCGTCGTCGATGAGAAAGCCCGCTTCGTTCAGCATGAGGCCGTAGCGGCAGCGGCCGACCTCGAGCTTCTGGAACGCATTGGCGTACATGCGCTCGAGGAAGACCGCCGCGTCGGGACCGACGACCTCGATCTTGCCGAGCGTCGAAGCATCGAACAGGCCGACGCTCTCCCGCGTTGTGCGGCACTCGCGCGCGACCGCGCTGTGGATCGATTCGCGGGCGCGGGGAAAATACCAGGCGCGCTTCCAGAGCGAGACGTCCTCGAACCTGGCGCCGTTTTCGGCCGCCCAGCCGTGAATGGGCGTCCGGCGGATCGGATCGAACAGGTCGCCGCGCGCGGGACCAGCGAACGCGCCGAAGGTGACCGGCGTATAGGGCGGACGGAAGGTCGTGAGCCCGACCTCCGGAATGGGCTTCGCCAGCGCCCCGGCGGCGATCGCGAGCGCGTTCATGTTCGAGAGCTTGCCCTGATCGGTCGCCATGCCGGTCGTGGTGTAGCGCTTGATGTGCTCGATCGAGCGCATGCCCTCCTGCACCGCAAGGCTCACGTCTTTGGAGCACACGTCGTTCTGGAAATCGACGAACGCCTTGCCGCGGCGGTCGGCGCGAGGCCGCGGCGCGGCGCCGGCGCTCATCGTCGCGGTCGCGCCGTTTACCGCGTAGGCCCGCGCGCCTTCGGCGGCGAAGCCCGCAGCGGCCGCGGCCGAACGCCCCGCCGCGTCGCCCTCAGCCAGCGCGCCCGCCAGATCGAAGGTCGCGTTGCACGCCCCGGCCGACCGCTCGCGCTGGGCCGAGGCGCCGGGTTTGAACACCTGCCGCGCCTCGTCGAACGCGAGCCTGCCGCGCGACTGCGAGAAGAGATGCACCGAGGGCGTCCATCCGCCCGACATGAGAAGCGCGTCGCAGGCGATGGTCCTTGTTGCGCCGGCGACGTTCACACGCACGGCCTTGACCCGAAGGCGTCCGTTGGCGGCGAGGATCTCCGCCCCGGTCGCGACCTCGACGCCCGCCGCGCGCGCGGCCTCGCTAAGCGGCCCCTTCGCCTCCGGGCGCAGATCCGCGATGAGCGCGACGTCGACGCCGGCCGCCTTGAGGTCGAGCGCGGCGCGATAGGCGCCGTCGTGCGAGGTCGCGACGACGACGCGCTCGCCGACCTTGACGCCGTACTGGCGCAAATAGCGACGCACGGACTCGGCGAGCATCACGCCCGGGCGATCGTTGTCGGGAAACACCAGCGGGCGCTCGATCGCGCCGGTCGCCAGCACGACCTCTCGCGCGCGCACCTGCCATAAGCGCTCGCGCGGCAGGTCGGGATCGGCGATCAGGCCGGCCTCGGCGATCCGCTCGTTCAGGGCGACGAAGTTCTGCGCGTAATAGCCGAAAGCCTGCGTTCGCGTCATGATCCGCAGGTTCGGCCGATCGCGAAGCGCAGCGACCGCTTTCGCGAGCCATTCGCGCGCCGGCATCGTCTCGATCGAGGCGTCGGTCTCGGCGAGCAGCGAGCCGCCGAGCGCCGTATTCTCGTCGCAGATCACGACGCGAGCGCCGCTTGCGCTCGCCGCCAGCGCCGCGGCGATTCCAGCCGGCCCGCCGCCGACGATCAGAACGTCGCAATGAGCGAACGTCCGCTGATAGCGGTCGGGATCGGGCGCGCGGGGACCGACCCCGAGACCCGCGGCGCGGCGGATCGCCGGCTCGTAGACATGCGTCCAGGCCCAGTTCTTTCCGATAAGGTTCGGGCCCATGAAGGTCTTGTAGTAGAAGCCGGCCGCGAACAGCGGCGACAGAAAATCGTTCACCGCGCCGACATCGAACGCGAGCGAGGGCCAGCGATTCTGGCTCGAAGCGCTCAGTCCCTCGTGCAGCTCGATCTGGGTCGCGCGCAGGTTGGGCGTCACCCGGCCGGGCCCGCGCGAGACGGTGACGAGCGCGTTCGGCTCCTCCGCGCCGGCGCTGAGGATTCCGCGGGGACGGTGATATTTGTATGAGCGCCCGACGAGATGAATGCCGTTCGCGAGCAGCGCGGAGGCCAGCGAGTCCCCGGCATAGCCCTGATGGAGAAGGCCGTCGAACGTGAACGTCAGCGGACGCGAGCGATCGATCGAACTTGCGCCGTCGACGCGAAAGGCCTGGCTCATGCGTTGGGGCCAGTCCGGTCGGCGGCGAGGTCGGGCCGCGCTTCGCTCGTCTTGTAAACCGCCAGGATCTTGTCGCTCACCGTATCGCGCAGGCAATTGAAGAAGCGGCCGCAGCCGAACGCGTGGCGCCAGCGCTCGGCGGCCACGCCCTTTGGGTTCGATCGGAAATAGAGCAGGTTCGCCCACTCGCCGTCGCCCAGCGCGGCCGGGTCGGCCGGACGGGCGATATGGGCTTCGCCGCCGTAGCGGAACTCGATCTCCGGGCGCTCCATGCCGCAATAGGGACAGGCGATCAGCAGCATGGTGCGGCTCGTGGCGCGAGGCGAGTTCGATCCGAGCCTGCCCTCATCCGTCCGGCTACCGCCGGCCACCTTCTCCCAGGGGGAGAAGGGATCTTCGGCGCAGCCGCGCCCCCTCTCCCTCGGGGAGAGGGCCGGGGTGAGGGTTCGTAGAGCACACGGGTCAAGTTCATTTGCCGCTTCTAATGCGCGACCGCCGCCGCGGCGGCCTCGTCGATCAGCCGGCCGGAGCGGAAGCGGTCTAGCGTGAACGGCGCGGCGAGCGGATGCGGCTCGCCGCGGGCGATCGTATGCGCGAATACATGGCCCGAGCCCGGCGTCGCCTTGAAGCCGCCGGTGCCCCAGCCGCAATTGACGAACAACCCCGGAACCGGCGTCTTGGCGATGATCGGCGAGCGGTCGGGCGTCACATCGACGATGCCGCCCCAGTTTCGCAGCATCCGCATCCGCCGCACCGCAGGAAAAAGCTCGCAGATCGCTTCGAGCGTGTGATTGGCGATATGCAGGCCGCCGGTCTGGGAATAGGAGATATAGGCGTCGGTGCCGGCGCCGATGACGAGTTCGCCCTTGTCGGACTGCGACATATAGGCGTGGATGGTGTTCGACATCACGACGCAGGGCATCATCGGCTTGACCGGCTCGGAGACCAGCGCCTGCAGGGGATAGCTCTCGAGCGGCATCCTGACCCCGGCCATCGCCATCACGACCGACGTATGCCCGGCCGCGACAACGCCGACCTTCTTGGCAGCAATCGCGCCGCGCGTCGTCTCGACCCCCGAAACGGCGCCCGAAGCGTCGCGGCGGATTGCGGTCGCCTCGCAATTCTGGATGATGTCGACGCCGCGCGCCGAGGCCGCCCGCGCATAGCCCCAGGCCACCGCATCGTGCCGCGCCGTGCCGCCCCGCCGTTGCAGCGCCGCACCGACGACCGGATAGCGGATGTCGCGAGCGATGTTGAGAAGCGGGCAGAAAGCCTTTGCCTCCGCCGGCGACAGCCACTCGTTGTCGACGCCCGCCAGGCGATTGGCGTGGACGTGGCGTTTACCGACCTGGATGTCGTGGGTGTTGTGCGCCAGCATCATCACGCCGCGCGGCGAATACATGACGTTGTAGTTGAGCTCCTGCGACAGGCCCTCCCAGAGCTTGAGCGCGTGCTCGTAAAGCGCGGCCGACTCCTCCCACAGGTAATTGGACCGGATGATCGTGGTGTTGCGTCCGGTGTTGCCGCCGCCGAGCCAACCCTTCTCCAGGACGGCGACGTTGCCGAGACCATGCTCCTTGGCGAGGTAATAGGCGGTCGCAAGCCCATGCCCCCCGGCGCCGATGATGACCGCGTCATAAGATCCCTTCGGCTCGGGGTTGCGCCATTGCTCCGGCCAGCCGGAGTTGTGGTTGAGCGCCTGGAACGCCAGATTGGCAAAGGAAAATCGCACTCGACGCGCCTTGGGGTGAAGCCGGCGGCGACGATTGCCCGCATTGGCCCGCAATTGCGAGAATAATTTCGCGGCGGCGGCGAAACTTTCTTTTTCGCCGGTCGCGCTGCCCGCCGGGCCCGTTTCGTCAAAACGACGTGAGCGGCGCACATAGCCCGATCAGGGGGTGACGACCGGCTTCAGGACTGCTATGTATGGCAGAGCCCGGGGAACCCGGGCGTGGAAACGCGCGTGAAGGAGAAATGCAAATGAGCTGGACTGCTCCTGTCGTTGTCGAAATCTGCGCTGGCATGGAAGTAACGGCGTATCTCAGCGCCGAAATGTGAGCGCCTGCCGGCGCTTCCGCCCATTGACGGAGCGCCGGAAGTTCTCTTGAAGCCATGGTTCTGGCGGCGCGGACTTGCCGCCGTCGCGAGGCGCTCGAGCCTAAGCTCGCCCTTGCACCCCTCCTCGACGATTCCTCCGATTCGAGCGCCTTCGCTTGCACCGACCTCAAGGGCGCGGTCTGGCCGCGCCACGCACTGGTCAGCGACCGCGCCCTACGGCGGCGGCGTGCAACCGACGAGATCCTTGTCCTCGATCGAGAACGGCTTGCCCGTCTCGACGCGCACGGACTTGGCCATGCACACCCGTCCGTTCGCCAGCGTGACCCGCGCATCATATGACCCCGTCGTCACGCCGGTCACCTTCACCCGTTCATCGTGGTCGACGGCGCCGTCGGGATCGTTGGCGCATTGGTTCGGGCCGAAGGCCGACGTCCCGGCGGGCGCGAGTTCGAGCGATTTGACGGTCGAGGACGTCAGGTTCCAGAACCGCGTATCCTTGGCGGTCGCCGGCGCGGCGAAAGCGATCGCCGCCACGCCGAGCAGTACTGCAAATTTCATCACGCCTCCGTGCCTGCGCCAGGCCAGAACGATCATGGCGCCCGGCCGCGGTCAGGACAACGACAGAAAGCTGCCGGCTTCGCCGGGCGGCGCAAACATCTCGGAAGGCGGGCGGTAATACAGTAAATATAAGCCGCTAACGCGAGCAAAAGAGCTTACGTCAAGCATATGCCCTGAACGATTGTCGGAATACGAGATCAAAAGTCCAAATTGATGTTGCGCCGCACACGTCCCAATATGACAATTCGTTGACATTGCGCTGTCTAAACATTGACCATCCGCAAATTGAAATCATTATTTTCTCCGCTGACATGCTGAGAACAAATTCGCTCGTCATAACTCGATCGCTTGCCCACGCCGCGAGAGGAGGCCTCTTTAATGATCGTGCGAGAGATCGTCCTGACCTGCTCCAATCCTCATGTTGCGCGCGCCGCGATCCTGTCGATCGGCGGCGATTTCGCCCGCCGCTTTTCATCCGACGCAGCCAAACGCAACCTGACGAGCGGCGCCTTCGCCGCCGGGCTCGTTCGTCGCTTCTCCCGCCAAGCCGGGCACGGCGATTGGGAGGGCGTCGGCCAAGCCGCGCGCGGCGCGGACCAGCCGATCCTCTCCGGCCTCAAGTATATTCTGGACCGGGTCCGCGAACTCGACGAAGACGATTGCGACCCCGTGGAAGACTGGCGCCCGGCCCTGCCCTCGTTCTCCCTATGTGAAGCCTGGAGGCATTGAGGCGGAGTTGAGTTTAAGCTGCGCCCGACCGGGGTAGCCGCTTCGCTATAGGCGGGTTCCGCTTGTGAACGGTCCCGGCGCGGCGCAGAATTCGCGCCATGTATCTCGGGCTCGACTGCGGAACCTCGGGGCTCAAGGCCATCCTGACCGACGAGGCCGGCGCGGCGGTGGCCAGCGCCCAGCGCTCCTATTCGCCCGACCGTCCGCGCGCCGGATGGTCGGAGCAGGCGCCCGAAGTCTGGGCGGCCGCGATGGCCGGCGCGATCGCCGACATCAGGAGTTCGGCCGGCAAGGCGCTCGGCGCCGTGAAGGCGATCGGCTTTTCCGGCCAGATGCACGGCGCGGTCCTGCTCGACGGCGCGATGAAGCCGGTCCGCCCCGCGATACTGCACAATGACGTCCGCGCCCATCGTGAGGCGCAGGAGCTCGCCTCCGAGCATCCGCGCCTCGCCGGCGTCGTCGGCGTGAAGCCGATGCCCGGCTTCACCGGGCCGAAGCTCAAATGGATCGCCCGGCATGAGCCGGACAATCGCCGCCGTACCAAGTGGCTCCTTTCGCCGAAAGACTATCTGCGCTTGAAGCTCGGCGGCGAAGTTTTGACCGACATGAGCGACGCCGCCGGGACATGGCTCCTCGACGAGGCGGCGCGCGCCTGGTCGCCGGAAGCCTTCCTGGCCTGCGAGGCCGATCCCGCCTGGGCGCCGCGGCTGATCGAGGGGTCGGCTAAGGCCGGCCGGATCTCGCCAGAAGCGGCCCACGAGCTCGGCTTGCCGCGCGACGTTGTTCTGGCGGCCGGCGGCGGCGACTCGCCAGTCGGCGCGATCGGCCTCGGCGCGATCGCGCCGGGCGAGGCGTTCATTTCCCTCGGCACCGCGACCCAGCTCATCGTCGCGACCGACCGCTACCTGAGCGCGCCGGATGAGCTCGTCCATTCTTTCGCCCATGCGCTGCCGAATCGCTGGTACGCCATGGCGGCGATGCTCAATGGCGCCGGCGCGCTCGCTTTCGCCGGCCGGCTGCTCGGCGCGCCGCCGGACGCGCTCGAGCGCGAAGCGGCGGCGGACTATCCCGGCCCGGGCGGCCTCCTGTTCCTGCCCTATCTCTCGGGCGAACGCACGCCGCTCGACGACGCCTATGCGCGCGGCGTCATGTTCGGCCTGAGCGAGACGACGTCGCGCGCCGACGCCGCGCGCGCGGTGATGGAGGGGGTCGCGCTGACGCTCGCGGACGCGCGTGACTGCCTCGCCGCCGCCGGCGCTTCGATCGAGCGCGTGAGCCTCATCGGCGGCGGCGCGAAGAGCGCGCTATGGACCCGCATGATCGCGGCGGCGACCGGCTTCACCGTCGTTCGCATGCAAGGCGGCGAGACCGGCCCGGCCTTCGGCGCCGCCCGCCTCGCCCGGATGGCGGCGACCGGAGAGCCGCCCGAAACCGTCTGCACGCCGCCCGAAATCGCCGATGTGACCGCGCCCGACCCGAAGCTCGTCGAGATGTTCGCCCGCCAGCGCGAGCGGTTCAAAGCGCTCTATGGCGCCGTGAAGGCCGAGTTTCGGCGGTAGAGCAGCGGACCCTCAAGCGCGCTTACTGTCATGTCCGCGAAAGCGGCATCCAGACCTCAAGCCTCTGAGGTACTATGGATTCCCGCTTGCGCGGGAATGACAAGAGGTGCGCCTCCGACTCCAACCGAGGGCGTGCCGCGGTAGCGCGGCGGCTCACACCGCCGACGCGTCGATCATCAGAACGTCGAGCAGAAACGACCCGTCGGGCTCGATCGCGAAATGCGTCTTCGTCTCCGACGAGGCGGCGATCTGCAGCGCGCGGATCGCCCGCACAAGGTCCTCGGGCGTTCGCATGCGCGCCGTCCAGACAGGAAAATCCATCCTGAGCTTCCAGGTCCGGCACGCCTCGATGGCGAAGCCCGACCGCGCCAGCGCGTCGATCCACTGCGCGCAGGTGTAGTCGCGAACATGCGAGTGGTCGCGCAGGAGTTCGACCGCCTGCAGATGAGTGTCGAACAGCGGCGGGCCGGGAGCAAAAGCGTCGATGAACGCCGCCCGGCCGCCGTGTTTCAGCACCCGGCGGGCTTCCCTGAGGCCGGCGGGAAAATCGCGCCAGTGATGGGCGGAGAATCGGCTTGCCACGAAATCAAAGCTCGCATCGTCGAACGGCAGCCGCTCGGCGGGCGTTTCGACCGTCTCGATGTTGCTCAATCCCTTGCCGCGCGCCGTCGCCGCGACCGCCGCCAGCATCTCGCGCGACAGGTCCGCAGCCACGACGCGGCGCGCGTGGCGCGCCATGACATAGGCGACATGGCCTCCGCCAGCGCCGAGGTCGAGCGCCCGCTCGGGGCGGAGCTCGCGCACGCGCGCCTCGACCGCATCGAGGTCCGCGCCGCTCGAATGAACCGCGCTTTCGACATAGGCCCGCGCTTGCGGGCCGAATTGCGCTTCGACGACCTTCTCATGCGCCTCAACCATGGATCCGCTCCTTTGCCGTCCTCAGATGCGCTGCGGGTAAAACTGGTACAAGCGAGAATTTTATCCTAGTATAATCGCCACCATGCTCGATCCCGATCAAAGGCGGCTCCTCGGCGCCTTCGTGCGCGCTCACCGCGAGCGGGTCCAACCCAGGTCCGCGGCAGGGCGCCGGCGAACATCGGGGCTCAGGCGCGAAGAGCTCGCCGCGCGAGCCGGCATCAGCGCGACCTGGTGCGCCTGGATAGAGCAGGGCCGCCCGGTGCAAGCCTCTCCGGAGGCGTTGGGCCGGATCGCGCGGGCGCTCGCGCTGACGCGCGCCGAACGCGCCTATCTGTTTGAACTTGCGGGCCGTCTCGACCCGGAGGGCGAGGCCGGCGCTCTGGCGGACGCCCCGCCCGCGTTGATCGCCGCGGTCAAGGCGATCGAGCATCCGGCCTATGGCCTTGACCGGCTGTGGAACGCCTGCTGCTGGAACGACGCCGCGGCGCGGCTCTTTCACGGCTGGCTGGACGGGGACCATCAGCGCAACCTGTTGCGTTACGCGTTTCTCGAACCTTCCGCCCGCGTGCTCATTCCCGACTGGGAGGACCGGGCGCGGCGCCTGCTCGCCGAATTTCGCGCCGATTTCGCCCATATGTTTCGCGACGCCCGGGTCAAGGCCTTCGTCGATGCGCTCAAGGCGGAGAGCGCGCTCTTCGCGGAAGCCTGGGAGGAGCAGGCGGTCCAGACCCGCGAGGGCGGGCTGCGCAGCTTCAACCATCCGCGCGACGGCCTCCTGAACTTCACCCAGCACAGCTTCGCTCCGGCCGACCGGCCGGATTACAAGCTTGTCATGCTTGCGCCGGCTGGGGGCTGACCTCAGCCGAATCAATGGGCTGGCGGCCGCCGCTTCCTTGAGAAAGCTTAATGCGCCGGCCAAGTTCCGGATAGGCGCTTGGGACCATGATCCCTCCACTCAGCCGCTCAACGCGGTCATTCACGAATCTGGAGGCTTGCATGTCCTATCCATCTTTCGCCAATCCGCGCGCGCGGCGCAGCACGGTCCTCGCCTCGGTCGCCGTCGCGGCGCTTGCCGCAGCCGGCGCTTTCGCCGACAGCGCCATCACGTCCTCGCACTCCGCTCATGCGGCGCCGGTCGTAACTTCCGATCTCAACCAGCAGGGCACGCCCTCGTTCGCGACGCTGATCGAGCGCGTCAAGCCCGCGGTGGTCTCGGTCAGGGTCAAGATCGTCAACGCCTCCGCCGAAGACAACGGCGTTCAAACCGAGAACCTGCCGCCGGAAATCCAGCAGTTCCTGAAGCGCTTCGGCGGATCGGGCGGCATGAACGGCATGCAGCAGCACTCGCAGCCGATGATCGGCGAAGGCTCGGGCTTCTTCGTTTCCGCCGACGGCTACATCGTCACCAACAATCACGTGGTCCAGAACGCCAAGACCGTCTCGGTCACCATGGACAACGGCAAGACCCTCGACGCGAAGGTCGTCGGCACGGACCCGAAGACTGACGTCGCGGTGATCAAGGTCAACGAGGCGGGCGACTATCCGTTCGTGTCCTTCGCCAAGGAGATGCCCCGGATCGGCGACTGGGTGGTCGCGATCGGCAACCCCTATGGCCTTGGCGGCACAGTGACCGCCGGCATCGTCTCGGCTGAGGGCCGCGACATCGGCGATGGCCCCTATGACCGCTTCCTGCAGATCGACGCGCCGATCAACCGCGGCAATTCCGGCGGCCCGACCTTCAACATGCAGGGCCAGGTGGTCGGCATGAATACCGCCATCTATTCGCCGTCGGGCGGCAGCGTCGGCATCGGCTTCGCCATCCCGGCCTCGACCGTGAGCACCGTCGAAGCGGCGCTCGAGCATGGCGGCACCGTCGCCCGCGGCTATCTCGGGGTCGAGATCCAGCCGGTCAGCCAGGACATCGCCGAGAACCTCGGCCTCAAGTCGGCTTCAGGCGCGATCGTCGACAAGGTCATGCCGGGAACGCCGGCGGCCGAGGCCGGATTGAAGACCGGCGACGTCATCACGAAGCTCAACGGCAAGGACATCGCCGAGGCTTCGGATCTGACCCTCCAGGTCGGCATGCTCAAGCCCGGTGAGAAGGTCCAGCTGACCTATGTTCGCGACGGCGCCGAGAAGACCGCCGAAGCGACGCTCGCCCCGCAGAAGGCCGAGAAGACCGCGTCGGCCGACGAATCGAGCGCTGACAAGGCCACCCCGGCGCTCGGCATCAAGCTCGCGCCCGCGGGCGAAGTCGCCGGCTCCGGCGACAAGGGCGTCGCCATCGTCGGCGTCGATCCGGACGGCTCGGCGGCCGAGCAGGGTCTGGCCGCCGGCCAGGTCATCCTCGATGTCGCCGGCAAGCCGGTATCGACGCCTCAGGACGTCAAGTCCGAGGTCGCGAACGCGAAGAGCCAGGGCAAGAAGTCGGTGCTGATGCGGATCCAGACCGCCGACGGCAGCAGCCGCTTCGTGGCCGTTCCGTTCCCCAAGGCGTGAGCGTATCGCACGTCTGAGGGACGGGCGGCGGCGCGCCGACTGGGAGGGAAAGCGCGCCGCCGTTTTCGCCAGACAATGAAGAGTAATCAGCGACCCCCGGCGAAAGCCCGGGCGTCGCTTTTTTATGCGTCTCGCGGACGCCTGAATCAGGCCGCCGCGCCGCCGCTCGCGATGCCGCCGTCGAGCCGCGGCCGCGCCGGCGCCGCGGCCTCATTCTTTGCCAGCCGGTAGAAGATGACGATGTGAATGAACATGAGAGCCGGGACCAGAAATCCCGGGATCATGAGCCATGGCAGGGTCGTCATCGCCGCGCTGCTCGGCGGTCCGGCGAAGAGCTGGATCGGGCCGGGCGCCGAGAGGGCGCCGAGCGCGACCGCGTTGATGAGGTCGGCGATCCCGATCGTATTCCACAGCAGCGCCAGCGGCCGGGCCCGGGCGCCGAACCTCAGCATCGCCCAGGCGACCGGCAGCGCGGTGACGCCGACGAAGATGTCGCCCCAGCCGGCGCTGGGCGCGAACGGCGCCGGCAGTTCTCCGGCCGCATGGAGAATGACGAAAATCACGCCGAGAACCCGGATCGCGTTCACCGCGACCAGCGCGGGTAAGGGAACCGCCAGCATCGCGTCCCGGATCGGCGACAGAAAGACGAAGGCGCCGACAAGCGCGGCGACAGGCAGCGTAAAGCTCAGGCCCAATCCGGGAACGCCGAGGCCGCTCGCGGGATCGAGCGACCCGGTCGCTCCGATCGCGAGCACAAGGGCGAACCAAGCGGCGAGAACGCCGGCGACGGTCAGTCGCCCGAGCGAGCTTCGCGCGAGCGCGAACGAGAGAAACGCGACAACGATCGAGGCTCCGATCGTCTCGCCGATTGTTGACAGGGTTTCAAACATGACCGTTCCTCCTGATGAGAGTGCATATGCACGTACCTAGGCAAAAATTTTTTAGCTTCCCGCCCCCCGCGCCAACGCGGCGTCCTGCGCCTTTCGCCAGAACGGATAGGCCGCGCGGGCGGCCTCCGCGCCCTTGGCCGTAATCGCGACCTTATGAACACGCTTGTCCGCGCTATCCTCGATCGTGACATGGCCGTCGCGAATCAACGGGCCGAGGTTGCGGGTGAGCGTCGTCCGGTCGAGGCCGAGAATATTCGCAAGCCGCGTGGTCGGGATCGGGCCGGTCTGGATCACCGTCGCGAGCAGGGTGAACTGGGCGCCTCTGAGCCCCGAGCCCCGCATCGCCTGCTGGTAGAACCGGGAGAGCTCGCGACTCCTCCGGCGCGCCGCCGAGCAGACGCATTGGCGGGTGTCCGAAAAGTCGATTTCGCCGGAGTCCATATTCAGTGCGTATACACTATAATCTCCCCCGTCAACCGGGAGCGGCCGGCGTGGAAGACAATTGCCGAGGAAGCGTCGGCGGCGGTTGACGGCAGGAGCGAGAAACGCTTGGCTCCGATCCCGACGCGCTCTCCGCCTCCTTGGCGGCCGCTCGACGGAAAGAGCGATCCAGAAGAGGCGCCCATGACCCGGCTTCGCCGCATCGACCGCCTCGTCACCCCGCCCCCGGTCGGGCCGGGCTTCGCCGGGCCGCGCCATAAGGCGAGGCTGATGATTCCTCCGGGCGATTTCGCCGCCACCAATCCGTTCTTTCTCATGGCCGACGACCGGACCGAGGTCGGCGGAGAGTTCGGCGAGGCGCACCCGCACGCCGGCCTCGAGACCGTCACCTTCATGCTGAGCGGGAGCTTCGAGGATCGCGAAGGCCGGCTCGATCCGGGGGACGTCGAGTGGATGACGTCCGGCCGCGGGATCGTCCACGGCCAGGACACTGTGACCTCGAACGGCATGCGGCTCTTCCAGCTCTGGATCGTCCTGCCCGAGGATCAGCGCCGGTCCGGGCCGCGGGTGCAGCGCCTGCGCCGGCGCGCCATGCCGGTCAGGAGCGAGCCCGGCGCGGAAGCCAGAGTCTATAGCGGAAGATCGGGAGACGCGATCGCGCCCACTGTGAACGCCGCGCCGGCGACGCTGGTCGACCTCGCGCTAGAGCTGGGCGCGAGCTTCGATCAGGACCTTCCCGCTTCGTATAATGGCTTCATCGTCGTCATCGAGGGCGCCGTCGAGGCCGGCGAACCGGCGAAGCGGCTTTCCAAGGATCAGGTCGGCTGGCTCGATCGGCCGGCCGGCGGGGGCGTGAGCCTCCTCCGCATGCACGCGGCCGGGGGGCCGGCGCGGGTCCTGATCTACGCCGGCCAGCCGCAGGAATTGAGGCTCGCGGCCAGAGGCCCGTTCATCGCCGGATCGGACGCGGAGCTCGCGGACCTCTTCGCCGCCTATCGCCGCGGCGGCTTCCCGCTTGCGAGCAGCCTGAGGCAGGAGGTGAGTTAGGGGGCGTCGCCGCAATCCTCGCCTGATGGGAGGAAAGCGGTGCTGACTATTTGCGATAATCAGAAATCCATGCTATCCTGCCTGCCTCGTTGGAGCTGAACCGGCCGCCGCGCGTCCAATGCGGCGCGGCGCTCTCGTGGGGGTGTTCGTCGAAGGCCCGTCCGGCGGGCAGAGGGGGTGAGAGGTTCGAGGCTATGACCTAAGCGGCTGAAATATTAAAGAAATTTGATTTTGCAATCCTTCCGCCCGACTCGGGAATCCTTCCGACTTCCTTTGCTTTCCTTCCGCTTTTCTCTTGCTTTCCTTCCATCCGCTTTGTTTTCCTCCCCTGCTGGGCGGATAACACTTGAACGAGATGGCCAAAGTCTGGTTGGAGTCGGAGGCGCACCTCTTGTCATTCCCGCGTAAGCGGGAATCCATAGTTACATCAGAGCCTTGAGGGCTGCATGCCCGCTTTCGCGGGCATGACAGTAAATGCGCTTCAGGTCCGTTGTTCTAGCGCGCGCGTTCCCAGCCGCCTTCGTCGCTTTCACGCCAGTAGCTGATCGCCGACCCGACGTCCTTCAGCCGCCGCCATTCGGCCCTGGCGAGGGCGAGCGATGATTCGTCGCGGCCGTCGAACAGCAGAAGAGCCAGATCGAACGCGGCGTCCGACTCGGCGGCTTCAGCGCCGTCGAGCCGGACCAGCATCGTCGCGCCATTGGGATTGTCGGCCTCGCTGGTCAGGAAGACGGGCTGGGTCGCCGGGTCTCCGTCTCCCGCCCCGCCGTGCGGCAGGAAGCTGGCGTCGTCGTAGGTCCACAGTCGCTCGTTGAGCGCCGCGGCCATCTCGCTCGAGGAAGCGCGCACGACCACGCGGCGGCCCTCGTCCAGGGCGCGCTCGAGAATGCGGGGCAGCGCCTCGTCGACACGGCGGCGCTCGAGATGATGGAAGCGGACCTCGCTCACTGGCCCGCCGGGCCGACGATGACGAAGGTGCGGTCCGAGCCCGTCGCCATCACCCCGAGGCTGACGCCGCCCGGTTCGTGCTCCTCGGTCTTGCCGGCGACATAGACGTCGCCGCGCTCGCGCGAGGCGGCGAGATAGTCGCGCGCGTCCTGGGTCATGGCGCGCAGGACGCCGCGGCTTTTGCCCGCGTCCCAGCCAAGCGCCGCCTTGAGCGCCGCGGTCTGGAAGCGCTCGAAATTCGTGTTGGTGCGGGCGTTCGCCGGCTCGCCGATGCGCGCTTCAAAACGCAGGAATTGGTCGCCGCGGCAGGCGAGCGTCGCGTCGACGTCGACCTTTGTCGTCACGTCGAACACGTTCGAGTCCGAGTGGGTTCGGGAGACGACGATCGCGCGTCCGAACTCGACCTGCATGTCGCTCGCCTCGGTGCGGAGGGCGGCGGTGAACGCGTCGCATCCGGTGATCGCCCACGCGCGCTCGCCCGCGCCGCCAAAGGCGGCGGCAAGCGCGAAGATCGTGGATCGAAACCGCATCTTGACGCCCTCCGCGCCGACTCTCCGATCAAATGGTCAACGAGAGCCTAATCTTCGTAGGAGTCGGCCATGAGACGATTGAGAAGGCGCACTCCCCACCCCGAGCCCCATGACTGGTTGATGTCCGATGGCGGAGAACCCATCGCCGTGCCGGCGACGTCGAGATGCGCCCACGGCGTTTCCTTGACGAACCGCTGCAGGAATTGTGCGGCGGTGATCGAGCCGCCGCTGCGGCCGCCGGTGTTCTTAACGTCGGCGAATTTCGAATCGATGAGCTTGTCGTAAGCCGCCCCGAGCGGCATTCGCCAAACCTTTTCGCCCGAAGCCTCGCCGGCCGCAGCAAGCCGCTGGGCGAGTTCGTCGTTATTGGAGAACAGGCCGGCCATTTCATGCCCGAGCGCGACCATGATGGCCCCGGTCAGCGTGGCGAGGTCGATGATCGCGCGGGGCGAATAGGTCTCCTGAACGTACCAGAGCGCATCCGCCAGCACGAGACGCCCCTCGGCGTCGGTATTGACGATCTCGATCGTCTGCCCGGACATCGAGGTGATGATGTCCCCGGGGCGGATCGCGTCGCCGTCGGGCATGTTCTCGACCAGACCGACGATGCCGACCACATTGACTTTCGCCTTCCGCGCGGCGAGGGCGTGCAAGAGCCCGACGACGCAGGCCGCCCCGCCCATGTCGCCCTTCATGTCCTCCATACCGGCGGACGGCTTGATCGAGATGCCGCCGGAGTCGAAGCACACCCCCTTGCCCACGACCGCGATCGGTTTGGTCCGCTTGGATCGCGCTCCGTTCCACCGCATCGCGACCAGGCGGCTCTCGCGCGCAGATCCCCGGCCGACCGCGAGAAGCGCGTTCATCCCCAGCTTGCCCATCGCCTTCTCGTCGAGCGTCTCCACCTCGACGCCAAGCTTCTCCAATGACTTGACCCGATCGGCGAACTCGATCGGAAAGAGCACGTTCGGCGGCTCGTTGACTAGATTGCGCGCCATTTCGACGCCTTCGGCGATGGCGAAGCGGTCCTGGGCGGCGGCGCGGGCGGCGGCCGTGTGGCTCGAGCCGATCACAAAGTCGGGCGCCTCGCCGCTTTCGTCCTCCGCGTCCTTCTTGCGCGTCTTGTATTTATCAAACCGGTAGCCGCGCAGCCGAAGGCCAAGAGCGAAATCGGCAGCGGCCTGGCCGTCCCAGGTTCCAGCGGGCGCCTCGAACGCAACTTCGACCCGCTTGGCGCCTGCCAGCTTGCTGAAGGTGAAGCCGCCGAGCGTGATAAAGTCGACCGGCGCGTTGTCTTTGCCTGGGGCGACGCCCACAACCAGCAGTCGCGAAGCGTCGAGACCGGCCGGCGCAAGGATATCGAGGGCGCTGCGCTGGGCGCCGCGAAAGCTGGACGCTTTCGCCGCGGCGCGGATCAGCGGCTCAAGATCGCCGAACTGAGCGGTCACCGCCGGGGCGGGCTTCATGTCGGCCCCGACGAACACGACGAGTGCGCTGCCCTTGGGCGCGGACAGAGACCCGAAGGCGACTTTGACGGCACCGCTCATGACAAACGCGCTTCCCTTGTCCGGATTTCGTGGCTTGTTCCCGCCGGCGGGGGAGCCCGGCGGCGCCGACATATCAGGGGGTTTACCGGCCTCGTCAATAAGCCGCCGCGATTGGCTGGCACATTTCAACCTTTGGATCTTACGCGGCGTGAGATGAGCAAATCGCCTTGCCAGCACGGAATCCACCGGTTAGGCGCTGCCGCCGGGCGCGCCCGCACTGAGCGCGGTCGTCCAGGCTCGGGGCAAATGCGACCGCAATGATTCAGATCGAACGCTATCTGTTCAGGACCGCGATCACCGCGTTCCTCTCTGGGCTCGTCGTGCTGACGGGCGTCGTCTGGGTAACCCAGGCCCTGCGCCAGATCGACCTGATAACCAGCAAAGGTCAGACCATTCTGATCTTCCTGATGATGACGGGGCTCACTCTGCCGGCCCTTGTGGCCATCATCGGCCCGGTCGCGCTATTTGCGGGGATCCTCTACACCCTCAACAAACTCAACGGCGACAGCGAGCTTGTCGTCATGGCCGCGTCCGGCGTGTCGCCGCTTCGGCTGTTGCGACCGATGGCGCTCTTGTCAGGGCTCGTGTTTGCGATCGTGGCGGCGCTCTATATCCAGGTTCTGCCCTGGAGTTTTGGCGCGATCGAGACCCTCACGACCTTCGTTCACGCGGATTTCATCGCCAATTTCGCCCGCCCGGGCGCTTTTTCCCAGCTTGAGAACGGGTTTGTGTTTCACTTTCGCGACCGCACGCCCGACGGGGCGCTTCACGGCGTGTTCATGCAGGACATGCGCGATCCGGGCAAGGTCACAACCTACATCGCCGAGGCCGGGAAAACGGTCGATCGGGACGGAACGAGCTATCTCCAGCTCTCGAAGGGCGTCCTCTTGCGGCCACAATCGGCTGGCGATTCGGCGATCGTGACATTTGACGACTACACGATCAATCTCTCGCAGTTCATCCATGCGGTGGGCTCGATCAAGCGCCCGCGCGAACGTTCGACGTCGCAACTGTTCGCTCCCGACGCAGCCGACCGCGCGGATCCGGCTCTTATTGGCCATATCCGCAGCGAACTGCTCGATCGCCTGGCGAGCCCGCTCTATGCTTTGGTCGCCGGATTCGTCGCCTTCGCGGCGCTTGGGGAAGCGCGCACGACCCGGCAAGGGCGCGGCGTCGCCATCGCCAGCGCGATCCTCGCGTTTTTTGGGCTGCGCATGTTCGGGATCGCCGCGACAACCCTCTCCGTCGCGAATCCGTCAGCCTCCATATTCGTCTGGCTGGTCCCGGTCGCCTCGTGCCTCGGGGCTCTGGCGCTGATCTTTCGGCGTCTGCTCACTGCGCGGGCGCCGCGAGCCGCGAGGAGCCCGGCGTGATCGGCCCGACACTTTCGATCTATCTCGCGGAGCGCTTCGCGCGCGCGGTCATTGCTGCGTTCCTGCTGGTTTTCGTGCTTATCTACGCGGTCGATCTCGTTGAATTGATGCGCCGCTCCGGCGATTCGCAAAAGGCGACTGGCGTCCTCATGGCCCTGCTGTCGTTCTTGCGGACCCCTTCATTCGCCGAGCAGGCTCTGCCTTTCGCGGTCCTGTTCGGCTCGATGATCGCATTTCTCAATTTGTCGCGGAAAATGGAACTGGTGGTGGCGCGGGCGGCCGGCGTGTCCGTCTGGCAAATCTTGATACCCCCGATCATCGTGATCGTCCTCATCGGGATCTTGTCGATCGTCGCCTATAATCCAGCATCGGCATGGATGAAAGAAAGGGCCGACCAAATCGAATCGAGCGTATTCGGCGGCCCGGCCCTCGGCTCGATTGGGATGTGGATTCGGCAGAAAAGCGTGGACGGTCAATCGGTCATCCGCGCCGATGCGAGGAGCGGGGACGGGACGGAGTTCAAGGGCCTCCAGGTCTTCAGCTTTGACGACAAGGACAATTTCGTGGAGCGCCTGGACGCGGCCTCGGGCGAGTTGCATGAGGGCTACTGGGTCTTGCACAACGCGGTGGTGGTGACTCCGGGCTTCGAATCGATGCCGGTCTCCACTTACCTTCTCGCCACCAATCTCGATCGAAGGGAGGTCGCTCAGGCGTTCGTGGCGCCGGAGACTGTCTCATTTTGGCGCCTGCCCGGGCTTGCCAGCCAGACCGAGCGCGCCGGGCTCGATCCGACAGCTTACCTATTGAAGTATCAGGAACTTCTGGCTCGTCCGCTCACCTTGGCGTCGATGGTTTTGGTCGCCGCATGCTTTTCGTTAAGATTTTTCCGAATGGGTGGGGTCGAATATATGGTTTCTGGTGGCATCATAGCGGGGTTCGTGCTTTATGTGGCGACCAAGGTGGTCAGCGATTTGGGCGGGGCGGGCTTTCTCAGCGCGTCGGTAGCGGGCTGGGCGCCTGGCATTGTCGGTTGCTTGTTTGGCGTGTACGTGCTGCTGCAACGAGAGGATGGTTGATGGGTTTCGCCGTCAGCTTTTCCTTTGAGTTGAGTTCACACCCGGCGCGTCGCCGGCGGGCGTCGCGCGCGGGGTTGCTGGCGCTGGCAGTCGCGTGGCTGGCGGTTTGGGGCCATTCGATCGCTGTCCCGGCGGCGGCTGAGACCCAGCCGGCAACCGCCAATTCGACCGAGAGCAAGCCGCAG
Source organism: uncultured Alphaproteobacteria bacterium (assembly GCA_963794655.1). Lineage (GTDB taxonomy): Bacteria > Pseudomonadota > Alphaproteobacteria > Rhizobiales > Beijerinckiaceae > Roseiarcus. The sequence goes on along the minus strand of CAWCEV010000008.1, from coordinate 1,325,991 downwards.
GACAAGCTCGTCATCGACGCGGACGAGCTCATTTACGACAAAGACAAGAATACGGTAACGGCCCAGGGCTCCGTTCAGCTCTTCTACCAGGGGCGCGTGCTCCAGGCCGACAAGGTCATTTACGAGCGCGCGCAGAAACGCGTCTTTGCCGAAGGTCACGCAAAGATGACCGATGAGCATGGCAATGTCTTTTATGGACGCCGGTTCGAGCTCAGCGACGATTTTCGGGACGGGTTCATCGACAGCGTCCAGGTTCTAACGAACGACAAGACCCGCTTCACGTCGCCCCGCATCGAGCGTGCGAACGGCGATATCACGGTGCTGCAGAATGGCGCCTATACCGCCTGCGAGCCGTGCAAAGATCATCCGGAACGGCCGCCGGTCTGGCAGGTGCGAGCGACCAAGATCATCGAAAACCAACAGACGCACACAATCTATTACGAGAATGCTCAGCTTCTGTTCTGGGGTTTTCCAGTCTTTTGGTTCCCCTATTTTTCATCGCCCGACGGGACGGTGAACAAGCAGACCGGGCTCATGGCGCCATCGATCGTTTCGGGCAGCAACCTCGGAACCGGCTTGAGTATGCCGTACTTCATCAACCTGGCGCCAAACTACGATCTCATGCTCACACCGACTTACCTATCGAGGCAGGGCCTGCTCGGCGAGGTCAATTGGCGTCAGCGGACCGACAACGGAATCTACAACATCCGCGCCACCGGCATCGATCAGGAGCAGCCTGATGCTTTCCCCGCCTTTCCCTACGGCGCGGGCGGCTACCGCGAGCGCGGATCGATAGAATCGGCCGGCAACTTCCTTCTCAACAACATGTGGCAGTTCGGATGGAACGGCACGTGGATGAGCGACAAGTTCTTCCTCAACGATTACCGGCTCCAGGGCATTAACTTCGACAATTTCTACTTCCAGGACGTTGTCTCGTCCGTCTATCTGCGCGGACAGGCGGCGCAGAGTTTCTTCGACCTCAGCGTCTATCATTTCGAGGGCACGACCGCGAGCGACGACAATCGCACGTTGCCGGTCGCCGTGCCGGTGATGGACTTCAATCGCGTCGTCAATCTCCCGGCCGACCGCACCTACGGGATCGGAGGCGAGCTGACTATCGACAGCAACGTCGCCAACATCGACCAGACCAACGCGGCTTTCCAGTCGACCGGGGTGCAGACCTTCGACAACGCGTTTCACCTCTATAACGTGTGCGAGACGCAGGTCGGGTCCACCTCCGTAAACACGTACTTTCCGGGCAAATGCATGTTGCGCGGCATTGCCGGCGATTATACGCGGGCGACGGGACAGCTCTCCTGGCAGCGCTCTTACATCGATTCCATCGGTGAGGTGTGGAAGCCGTTCCTGTTCGGCCGGCTCGACGGCGAGGCGACCCAACTCAATGAAACCGGATCGATCACCTACGCGAGCGCGGTCGGCGTGAGCACCGTCGCCAATTCGAGCCAGGCGGCTTTCTTCTCCGGATCGGACCAAGGCGCTTTCGCGCGCGGGATGGCTGGCGCCGGCCTCGAATACCGCTATCCGTTCGTCTCGAGTTCGTCGTGGGGCACGCAGACCGTCACGCCCATCGCCCAGTTCATCGCCCGGCCGAGCGAGGTCATCCCGAGGATCCAGCCTGACGAGGATTCCCAAAGCCTCGTGTTCGACGAAACGAATCTTTTCGCCTGGAACAAGTTCTCCGGTTACGATCGGGTCGAAGGCGGCACGCGGCTCAACTATGGCATGCAGTACACCGCCGATTTCGCGAACGGGGGACGTGCGAATTTCGTTGGCGGCGAATCGATCCAGGTCGCCGGGCAGAATTCCTACACCCTCTACGACCCGGCCAACACCGGTCTGGAATCGGGTCTGGACAAGAAATTCTCCAACTTCGTCTTCGGCGAGACGCTGCAGCCGACCTCGAACCCGATTACGTTGATGAGCAAGCAGCAGTTCGACAGCTCGACGCTGCAGCTCGCGCGGTTCGACGGGATCGCCAAGGCGGAATATGAGGGCGTCAGCGGCAGCCTCGACTATGCGCTCTACGCCGCCCAGCCCGCGCTCGGACTGGAGTATCCCCGCGAGGGCCTGACGGGAAGTCTCAAATATATGTTCCAGGATCGCTGGTCGGTCGCCGGCTCGCTCGTCCTCGACATGTCGCGCCACTACTACGACACGCTGGGCCAGACGACGCCGGTCCTCTATCCCGTCGGCTATTCGCTCGGGGTCGGCTACAAGGACGATTGCACGACGTTCAACATCAGGTATTCGTCCAACGTCAGCCAGCCCGCGGTGTACAGCGAATTTCCGGGCGGTCCGGTCATTTACAACCCGGCTACCCGCAACCAGACTTTGATGTTCGAGCTCGTGCTGCGCACGCTCGGCGACGTGAAGGCGAACGTCGGCATGGGCGCGACGCCCAGTTTGTGAAGCCGCTTCTCAGGCCATGACCGGCGACAAGCCGCCGCTGGCGATGACGATGGGCGACCCGGCCGGGATCGGTCCGGAGCTGGCTCTTGCTGCATGGCGCGAGCGGGCGGGGGGCGCGCCGTTCTTCGTCTTCGCCTCGCCTGCCGTCCTGGCCGCCGCAGCGAAGCGCGCCGGACTGGCGGCGCCGCTCATCGAGACCGATCCCGCCGGGGCCGCCGTGGCGTTCTCGAAGGGCCTGCCGGTCGTCCCACTGAAGAGCCCGGTCGAAGACGCGCCCGGCCATCCCACCGCGGCTAACGCCGAAGCGACGATCGAATCGATCGCTCGCGCGGTCGAAGCGGTCCATGACGGCGCAGCGCGCGCGGTTGTCACGAACCCGATCGCCAAGGCCGTCCTCTACGGCGCCGGGTTCCAATTCCCGGGGCACACTGAATATCTGGGCGAGCTGGCCAAGGCTTGGGGCAAGCCGGCGTTTCCGGTGATGATGATCTGCTCGGAATTGCTCAAGGTCGTGCCGGTGACCATCCATATCCCGCTCGCCGAAGCGCCGCAGGCGCTGAGCGCCGATCTGATCATCAGGACCGGACGGGTGGTCGACCACGACCTGCGCCTCCGCTTCGGCCTGAAACGGCCGCGCCTGGCGGTCGCCGGCCTCAACCCGCACGCCGGCGAGGGCGGAGCGATGGGGCGCGAGGAGATCACGATCATAGCCCCGGCGATCGAAATCATGCGGGCCGAGGGTATCGACGCGGTCGGCCCCTTGCCCGCCGATACGATGTTCCATCCCAAGGCGCGGGCGCGCTACGATGTCGCGCTGACGATGTACCACGACCAGGGCCTCATCCCCGCCAAGACGCTCGCCTTCGACGAAGGCGTGAACGTCACGCTCGGCCTGCCGTTCGTGCGCACCTCGCCCGATCACGGCACGGCGTTCGATATCGCCGGGAAGGGCGTGGCGAATCCGGCGAGTCTCATCGCAGCGATCAGACTCGCCGACCGGCTGACGCGATGAGCCTCGCCGCCGACGGGCTGCCGCCGTTGCGCGAGGTGGCGGCCGCGCATGGGCTTCAGGCCCGCAAGGCGCTCGGGCAGAACTTCCTGTTCGATCTCAACCTGACCCGTAGAATCGCCCGCGCCGCTGGCCCGCTCGAAGGCGTCGCCGTGGTCGAGGTCGGGCCGGGCCCCGGGGGGCTCACGCGCGCGCTGCTCGCGGAGGGCGCGAGGAAAGTGATCGCGATCGAGCGCGACGCGCGGGCTCTCGGCGCGCTGGCCGAAATCGGCGCCCATTGGCAGGGCCGGCTCGAGGTCATCGAGGGCGACGCGCTCAAGATCGCGCCGGCGACGCTGATCGATAAGGCCGGCGGCGCGCCGCTCAGGATCGCGGCCAACCTGCCCTATAACATCGCGACGCCGCTGCTGGTCGGCTGGCTCGAGGCCGAGCCGTGGCCGCCGTTCTATGATCGGCTGACGCTCATGTTCCAGCGCGAGGTCGCCCGCCGCATCGTCGCGACCCCCACTGAGCGCGCCGATTACGGGCGCCTCGCGGTGCTGGCGGGGTGGCGGACGCAGGCGCGGATCCTGTTCGACGTCGCGCCGGCCGCCTTCATTCCGCCGCCGAAAGTGACCTCGAGCCTGGTCGAACTGATCCCGCGGCCGAAGCCGGAGCCGTGCGATCCGGCGACGCTCTCCGGCCTGACCCAGGCGGCGTTCGGCCAGCGGCGCAAGATGCTGCGCCAGTCGCTGAAAGGCTTCGCGACGGACCGCGGCCTCGACCTTTTGGCGCTGCTCGCCGCGGCGGGGCTTGAGCCGACCATGCGGGCGGAGGAGGTCGACGTCGCCGGCTTCGCCGCGCTCGCGCGGGCGGTCAAATCATACTGATCACTCCGGTGATAGGCGGAAGAAAAGCAAAGCCGATGGAAGGAAAGCAAAGCTGCGGACGGAAGGAAAACAAAGACCGCCCGGAAGAAAAGCAAAGCCGGGCGGAAGAAAAGGAAAACGGCATCTTAATAATAATGCCAACAATTTCAATCATTTAAGCCACATCTAAACCCGCATCCCGCCTGAGGATCTCATCGCCCTGCCCTCCTGCGGCCTCTCTTCGGATCTTGCGACACTTATACCACACGATTCTGATTTTCGCAAGACTGTGAACCCGCGGCCCGAGACGGCGCCGGTGTTTCACAGAGTCATCTGGGTTTGCACGGTCAACGCGACGAGCTTGCCCTCCTCGGTCGCCACCAGCGTCTGCCAGATCGAGGTCCTCTTGCCGCGATGGACGAGGGAGGTGCGGCCGATCACGGTCGCGCCCAGAGAGGCGGCGGCGACGAAATTGGTCTTGCTCTCGACGGTCGTCGTCCCCTTCGCCTCCGGCGGAAGCGTGGCGAAGGCGGCGGCGGCGCCGAGCGTGTCGGCGAAGCTCATGATCGCCCCGCCGTGGCAGATGCCGCCGAGCGTGCACAGTTCCGGCCGAATCGTCATCCGCGCGGACAGCGCATCCTCTTCGACCGCGATGAACTCGATGCCGAGCAGTTTGGCGAACGGCAGTGGGTTGGCGTTGATGCGGTCGATGAGCGTCATGAGCCCCCTTTGGCCCGTGCAGGCGGCGCTGGCGATTGCTTGCGATTGGGCATAGCATCGACGCCCCGGCGGCGCCACGAAGAGGCTCGGCGATGGCGGACATGAAGGCCTTATTGGTCAGGGCGGCGACGGCGCTCGGCGTCATGCTGGCGCTGCCGGCCGCGAGCGGCCTCGCGGCGGGGCAGGGGCCATTCGACGGGATGTGGAGCGTCGAGATCGGTTGCCCGGCGGTCGGCGACGTCGAGGCCTATAACTGGCGCTTTCCGGTTCAGGTTTCCTCCGGCGTGCTCTCGGGTCACTATCAGTCGCCGACCAACTCGGCGTTGGGGAGCTTGAGCGGGCGCATCCGGCCGGACGGCCAAGCGCTGGTCGCCGTCGTCGGGCGGACCGGGCCGGAACAGGTCGCAACCGGCCACGAGCGTCCGGGAACGCCGTTCCGCTACACCGCCAACGTCCGTTTTGACGCCCATGGAGGCTCGGGCATGCGCAACGAAAGGCGGGCCTGCGCGTTGAGGTTTACCAAAACCTAAGGAGCGGTCGCCCGCTCCGGAGGAAAGGTTCGACCGGAGGGCGCGACCGGGCTAACGTCCTCGCCATCGGCATAAGCGCCGCGATCGGCGAAACAAGGGAGCGGGAGAATGGTTCGCAGTCGGATACTTCTAGCCGCGGTCGGCGCTGGGCTCGCAGTCGCGCTCGCGGGTTGTCAGGACACGGGCGCCTATGTCTATCCCACCGCTGGGTACGGCGACGGCTATGGTTACGGGTACGGCTATCCCTACTATGGCGGCGGCTATTATGGCGGCGGCTATGGGTGGGGCGGCGGCTATTACGGCGGCGGGGTCTATCGCTCCGGGTACTACGGCGGGGGTGTCTGGCGCGGCGGAGCCTATCGCGGCGGCGTCTATCGCCGCGCCGGCTACGGGGGCGGCGGCTTCTACCGTGGTGGCGGCGGCTACGGCCATGGCGGCGGCTTCTATCGCGGCGGCGGCGGGTATCGCGGCGGTGGCTTCCATGGCGGTGGCCATGGCGGCGGCTTCCACGGCGGCGGCGGCGGTTTTCGCCGCTAGGCCGGCGAACGGCAGGGGTCCGGGCGGCGGCCCCTGCGCCCGCGCGCGCTCTGAAGCTTCAGCCCTCGCCCTACTCGCGTATATGCGGCGGGGGTGGACAACCGACAGGCGCCGTCCGGCGCGAAGTGGCGCGCGGGGCCGCAGAGGCGTAGCCTCTTCCCCCCGGCCCACGAGCGCCCCTTATGCCGCACCCGACGATTCTGCATCATTTCGACCAGTCGCCGTTCTCCGAGAAAATCCGGGTTATCTTCGGCTTCAAGGGACTTTCCTGGGCGTCGGTGCGCATTCCGCGCATCATGCCGAAGCCCGAACTGATGCCGCTGACCGGCGGCTACCGCCGCACGCCGGTGTTGCAGATCGGCGCGGATATTTATTGCGACACCCAGATCATCATTCGCGAGCTCGAACGCCGGTTTCCGTCGCCGACCCTGTTTCCGGCAGGCAATTCCGGTCTCCCGTGGGCGCTCGGCCTATGGACCGACCGGACGTTCTTCCAGAATACCGTGAACCTGGTGTTCGGAACCCTCGGCCCGAAGGTTCCTCCAGAGTTCATCGAGGATCGCAGCCGGCTGCGCGGCGCGAGTTTCGACATCGAGAAGATGCGCGCGGCCGTTCCGCAGATGCGCGATCAGGTTCGCGCCCATCTCGGTTGGATCGATGCGCAGCTCGGCGACGGGCGGACATGGCTCATCGGGGACTTCAGCCTTGCCGACGTCAGCGCCTACATGAATGTCTGGTACATGCGGTCGAGCCTCGTCGCGGCGGAGGACAAGGCGGTCGCCCGAGTCGACAAGATTTTCGCCGGGCTGCCGCGGCTCGCCGAGTGGGAGAGCCGCATGCGGGCGGTCGGGCACGGGACGCGCGAGGAAATGTCGGCGGGAGAGGCCCTCGCCATCGCCGCGAAGGCGACCCCGGAGACCGCGCCGAAGGGCGATCCCGACGATCCCAACGGCCGCAAGCCCGGCGAGCGGGTGGTCGTCGTGCCCGACGACTACGGCAAGGTCGAAGTCAGCGGTGAGATCGTTTCCCTTTCGGCCCAGCATATCGCGATCCGCCGCGTCGATGAACGCGTCGGCGAGCTCGTCCTGCATTTCCCGCGCGCGGGCTTTCTCGTGCTGCCGGGTTAGGCGGCCGCGTCGAACGCTGCGATCGGACGCGACTTCAAAGGTTCGGCCGCTTGGTCGGCGCGGCTTTGGCGCTTGCCGTCGATTCGGGCGCGGGCGGCGTCGCGTCTGCGGCGGCGACATTCACCGCATCCCCCGTCTGAGTCGATTCGAGCGGGCTGTCGACGAGCCGGTCGGACGGCGAGAGGCCGGAGTCGATCTCCACCCGATTGCCGAGATTGCGGCCGAGCGCGACCGGCTTCAACACAACCTTGTCGTCGGTGCCGAGCGCCGCGACGCGCATGCCCTGCGCGCTGAACACAAGCGCGGTCAGCGGGACGGTGAGCGTGTTGGGATCGGCGGGAATGTGGAAGTGGACCTCGGTGAAAGCGCCGGGCCAGAGCTTTCCGTCCGGGTTGTCCGCCTGCAGCTCGACGAGCGCGGTGCGTGAATTCTCCGCGAGCGAGTTCGACGTCGAGACCAGCTCGGCCTCGAATGTCTCCTTTTGGCCCGGCAGATGGAGCGTCGCCTTGATGCCGGGCGCAAGTTCGCCGAGGAAGGCCTGGGGGACATTGACGTAAATGCGCATGCGGCGAATGTCGGCGACCTGGAACAGGGCGCGTCCGGTGGTTCCGCCGGCGCTGACGAGATCGCCGATATCGACGCTGCGCGCCGTCACCACGCCGTCGAACGGCGCCTTGATCTGCTCGAAACCGGTCAGTTCCTGCAGCCGGCCGACCGCGGCCTGCTGCGCCACGACATTCGCCTCGGCGACGGCCAGCGCCGCATGCAGGGACGCGGCGTTCAAACGGTCCTGATCGCCCTGCTGCTTGCTCTGCCAGCCTTGGAGGACGAGCTGCGAGGTCCGCTGGTCCGTCACCTTGCCGAGGTCGGCATTGGCCTGCGCCTGCTGGACCGCGGCCTGCAGCTGGACGAGCTGGCCCTTGGCCTGTTCGAGCTGCTGGTCGAGATCGGGCGCGGAAATCGTCGCCAGGACCTCGTCCTTGGCCACGTGGGCGCCGATGTCTTTGCTCCAGGAGGTGACGTAGCCGCTCGCGCGGGCAAACAGCGAGCCGGTGGTGAAGGCGGCGACATTGCCCGGCAGAACCAGCTCCTGCTCGCCCGGTCCACGCTCGGGCCGCACCACCCGCACGGTCGGGATAGTCTGGGCGTTGGTCCAGGCCGCGACTTCCTGCCGGCTTTTCGCGCGATCGGCAATGCCGGAGACGGCGAGGCCGACGGCGCCGATTGCGAGGATGGAGAGGACAATCACCACGCGGTGAGTCTTGCGGGGCGGGGCGGGCGATTCAGAGGACATGAGGGCTCCGGATCAGGCGTGAGAAGGAAGGCCGGCGAGCGGCTCCATGGCGTTGGCTTTTTTCGGCTCGCGCCGATGGGCGATCGAGAACACCGTCGGCACGAACAGGAGAGTGGCGAAGGTCGCGAACAGAAGGCCGCCGATGACGGCGCGTCCGAGCGGCGAATTCTGTCCCGGCTCGATCGCCATCGGCGCCATGCCGATGATCATGGCGAGCGCGGTCATGAGGACCGGGCGGAATCGCGTGGCGCCGGCCGCGAGCGCCGCCGCGACTGCGTCCTTGCCCTCCGCGAGCTGTTCGCGGGCGAAGCTGACGACGAGGATGCTGTTGGCGGTCGCGACCCCCATGCACATGATCGCGCCGGTCAGCGCGGGGACCGAGAGGCTGGTGTGGGTGAGGAACAGCATCCAGACGATGCCAGCCAGCGCGGCCGGGAGCGCGGTGATGATGACGAAGGGATCGAGCCACGCCTGGAAGTTGACGACGATGAGGAGGTAGATCAGCACGACCGAGAAGGCCAAGCCGATCAGGAGCTGCTGGTAGGCGCTCGTCATGGTCGCGGCTTGCCCGCGGATGACGACCGTCGATCCCTTCGGCAGGTCGCCCCGCGAATCGTCGATGATCTTCTGAATGTCCGCGGCGACGCCGCCGAGGTCGCGGTCCTGGGTCGTCGCGTAGATGTTGACGGTGCTTCGAATGTCGTAGTGCGAGACGATCGCATCGAGCGGCTCGGGCGCGAATGTCGCGAGCCCCCCGAGGAGCTGCGTCGACTGGGCCGCCGTCAACGGCAGGTTCTTGAGGTCCCCGAGCGTGTCGATGTCATATTGCGGCGTCTGGACCGAGACGGGATAGGAAACGCCGTTGGCCGGGCTGAGCCAATAGGTCGGAGCGGTCTGGGTGCTCCCCGAAAGCGTCGCTTGGATGCTCGTCGAGGCGTCATTCTCGGTGAGGCCCACGACGCCGGCGAGCTCGCGGTTGAAGTCGACCTTGAGCGCGGGACTTTGGAAGGCTTCCTGGATGCGCGGATCGGCGACGCCGGGAACGTGGCGTATTTTCGCGAGGAGGCGATTGGCGAAGGCGCGGCTCGCGTTGAGATTGGAGCCGGCGATCTGGACGTCGAGAGGCGCGGGCGAGCCGAAGTTGAGGATCTGGGTGACGATGTCGGCGGGGGGATAAGAGAATGTCGTGCCCGGGAACGCCTTCGGCAGCTGCTCGCGCAGGGCTTTCACATAAGTCGCGGCCGGAACCTCCCCCTCGCGCAGGGTGACGAGAATGTCGGCGTCGAAGACGCCGATCGTTCCGGTGTTGCCGTATGAGATGTTGATGCCGCTGATCGGCAGGCCGATGTTGTCGACGATGCTCGCGAGCCGGTCCGGCGGAATGATCGCGCGGATCTTCTGCTCGACCTGATCGGCGATGAGGGTCGCTTCCTCGATGCGGGTCCCGGTCGGGGCGCGCATATGGATCTTGATCGCCCCCGCGTCGACCAGCGGAAAGAAATCCTGGCCAAGATACGGCGCAAGGCCGAGCGACAGCAGCGCGGCACAGATGAACCCTCCGGCGAACACGAGGCGGCGTCGCAGCGCGAGTTGCAGCAATCCCAGATAGCCCTGGCGGAACCGCTCGAAATAAGCCTCAAACCCCCGCTGCAGGCGGCCGAACGGTCCAGCCGGCGGCGGCCCGGCCGATCCGCCATGCGCCCCGTGCACATGCTGGTTGCGGAGCAGGAAACGCGCCATCGTCGGGACGAGGGTGTAGGTGAGGATGTAGGAGGCGATCATCGCGAAGACGACCGCCATCGCCAGCGGACGGAAGAGATAGCCCGCGACGCCGCCGAGCGCGAGCAACGGGGCGAAGGCGATGCAGATGCAAAATAGCGCGACCGTCGCCGGCGGCATGATTTCTTGGGCGCCGCGGGTGATGGCGGTCAGGATGTCCTCGCCGTGCTCCTCCATGTGCCGGTTGATGTTCTCTATGGTGACGGTCGCGTCGTCGACCAGGATGCCGACCGCGAGCGCAAGACCGCCGAGCGTCATCACGTTGATCGTCTGCCCGAGCAGCGACAGCGCGATGAGCGAACTGAGAACCGCGAGCGGTATCGACACGGTGATGATGAGCGTCGAGCGCCAGCTGCCGAGAAAGATGAGGATCATCAACGCAGTCAGCGCGGCGGCGATCAGCCCTTCGCGGACGACGGCGGCGACCGAGGACTTCACGAAAGCGGACTGGTCGCCGACGAAGGTGAGCGTGACTCCGGGCGGGAGCGTGGCCTGGATTCCCGGCAACCGGTCCTTGATGCCGGCGATGATGTCGAGGGTCGAGGCGGACCCGATCTTGAGGACCGACATCAGCACGCCCTTGCGTCCGTCGAGCTGGACGACGTTGGTCTGCGGCGGCGATCCGTCGTGGACATAGGCGACGTCGCGCATGAAGACGACGGCGCCGTTGACCACCTTGATCGGCATGTTGTTGAAGTCGGCGATCGCCTTGGGCGAATCGTTGAGGTCGACGGTGAACTCGTAGGAGCCGATCTTTTCCGTGCCCACCGGCGTGATCTGGTTCTGCCGGGCGAGCGCGTTGCCAACGTCGTTCGCGGAAAGACCGTAGGCGTGCAGCGCGTTCTGATCGAGGTCGATCTGGACCTGGCGCGTCGCGCCGCCATAGGGGAACGGAAGCTGCGCCCCCGGGACGGTCGTGAGCTGGGGGCGGATGAAGTTCTGAGCGAGGTCGAAGAGTTCGACCTGAGAGAGCGTGTCGCTCGACAGGGCGAGCTGGATGATCGGAACGCTGGAGGCGTTATAGACCAGGATGATCGGCGGCGTCTCGCCCTGCGGCAGCTGCTTCAGGATGGTCTGCGATATCGAGGTCACCTGCGCCTGAGCAGCGTTGATGTTCACATTCGGCTGGAAGTAGACCTTGACGACGCCGACGCCGGGCAGCGATTGCGACTCAATGTGCTCGATATCGTTGACGGTCGTGGAGAGCGCGCGCTCGTATGGGGCGATGATGCGACCCGCCATGTCGTCCGGCGAGAGGCCGGTATAGCTCCAGACGACCGAGACGACGGGAATTCCGATATTGGGAAAAATGTCGGTCGGGGTCCGGATCGCCGAGAGCGCGCCGAAGATCATCACCAGGATCGCCATAACGACGAAGGTGTAAGGGCGCGCGAGAGCTAACCGAACGACGGCTGTCATGACCCTGCATCTGCATTGATTGGCCCGCGCCCTTTTGTCGGTCCGCGGGGCGACGGCGAATCGTCGTCCCCGCCCGTGGGGCTGTCGGCGTTGGAGAAACATATAGGGCGTCGATGCTGCGGTGCATCATCAAATTGTGTTGACCGGGGTTGTCCGGGCGAGCCGCCGACGCGGGGACCGGCGAGGAGGGCGACGCTTGCCGTGCCTGAAGGGCAGGGCTAGAGGGCCTTTGTGCGTCCGTCTCTCCTTGATCCGCTCTTCGCCGCGGCAAGCGTTTTGCCGGGAATCGGGCCGAAGAACGCGAAACTGTTCAATCGCCTGCTCGATAAGCCGCAGGGCGCGCGGGTGGTCGATGTCCTCTTCCACCTGCCGCAGGCCACCGTCGACCGGCGGGCGCGGCCGAAAATCCGGGACGCGATCCCAGACACGATCGTGACCATCGAGGCGACCGTGACCGAGCATCGCGAGCCGGGAAGCGCGCGTTCGCGGGCGCCGTTCAAGGTGCTGGTCGAGGACGACACCGGCGACGTCGAGCTCGTCTTCTTCCTCGCCAATCACGAATGGGTGCGCTCGAAGCTGCCCGTCGGGGCCCGGCGCTGGATCTCCGGCAAGCTCGAGCTTTGGGACGGCCGGAGGCAGATCGTCCATCCCGATCGTGTGATGGACGCCGAGGAGCTCGCCCGCCTGCCCGCGGTCGAGCCGGTCTACGGCCTGACCGAGGGCCTCTACCCGCGCACCGTCGCCCGCGCCGCCGAAGCCGCGCTGAAGCGCCTGCCGCGGCTGCCGGAATGGATCGGCGAGGAAACCATGACCCGGTTCAACCTGCCGGGCTTCGCCGAAGCGCTCGAGGCGATGCACCGCCCGGCGCGGCCGGAAGACATCGACCCGGCGGGTCCCGCGGCGACCCGCCTCGCCTATGACGAACTGCTCGCCAATCAGCTCGCGCTCTTGCTCATGCGGGCGCGGCTGCGCGCGATTCCCGGACGCGCCCACCGCGCTGAGGGGGCGCTGGGGCGCCGGCTCGAGGCCGCGCTGCCTTTTGCGCTGACAAAGGCGCAGCGGCAGGCGGTCGACGACATCCGCGCCGATCTCAGGGCCGAGAAGCGGATGTTGAGGCTGCTCCAGGGCGACGTCGGCTCGGGCAAGACCGTCGTCGCGCTGATGGCGATGGCGGACGTGGTCGAAGCGGGACGTCAGGCGGCGCTGATGGCGCCGACCGAAATCCTCGCGCGCCAGCACTATGACCGGCTGGCGCCGCTCGCCGAAAAGATCGGCTTGCGGATCAAGCTCATCACCGGGCGTGACCGCGCTTCGGCGCGGCGCGCCTCGCTCGCCGCGCTCGCGGAGGGAGAAATCGACATCGCCGTCGGCACGCATGCGCTGATTCAGGAGAGCGTCGCCTTCGCCGATCTCGGGCTCGCGGTGGTCGACGAGCAGCATCGCTTTGGTGTCCGCCAGCGGCTCGCGCTCGCCTCGAAGGGCGCCGCCGTCGATCTATTGGTGATGACCGCGACTCCGATCCCTCGTTCGCTGGTTCTCGCCTATTTCGGCGACATGGACGTCTCGTCGCTGCGCGAGAAGCCGCCCGGACGCCAGCCGATCGAAACCCGTGTCATGCCGGTCGAACGGCTCGGCGAAGTGGTCACCCGCCTCGGGCAGGCGACCGCGGCCGGGGCGCGCGCCTATTGGATCTGTCCGCTGGTGGACGAGAGCGAGACCGTCGACGTGGCGGCGGCGGAGGAGCGCGCGGCGGCGCTCAGCGCGATGTTCGGCCGCGCGGTCGGGCTGATGCACGGCAAGATGGCCGGCCCCGAGCGGGACGCGGCGATGGAGCGTTTCGAGCAGGGGCAGACGAAGATCCTGGTCGCGACGACGGTCGTCGAGGTCGGCGTCGACGTGCCCGAGGCGACGATCATGATCATCGAGCACGCCGAGCGCTTCGGCCTGGCGCAATTGCACCAGCTGCGTGGCCGGGTCGGGCGCGGCGCGGGCCGCTCGTCCTGCCTGCTTGTCTATAAAGGTCCGCTCAGCGAAGCAGCGCGCGTGCGGCTCGAGACGCTGCGCGAGACCGAGGATGGCTTTCGTATCGCCGAGGAGGACCTCAAGCTGCGCGGCGAGGGTGACGTGCTCGGCGCGCGGCAGGCGGGAGCGCCCGGGTTTCGCTTCGCGAGGCTCGATATGCACGGCGGGCTCTTGGCGCGGGCGCGCGAGGAGGCCGAAGCAGCGCTCAAGCGCAGCGAGCGACTCACGGGAGACGAGAACCGCGGCCTGCGGCTTCTGCTCTACCTCTTCGAGCGGGACGAGGCCGCGCGTCTTCTCGAAGCGGGCTGAGGGAGGCCGATCTGCCGATGCCCCACGGCCGCGGCCTCGATCAAATCGCTGTGAACGGCCGGCCGATTTCGCGAACGTGATTGGCGGCGCCGACGCGCGCTCACTACGTCACCTGACAAAGGCCGAGCTGCGGAACCAGCCGCGAGCCGGGCGCTGTCCGCAGGTTGCTTGTGGCGGAACCCGTCGGGCAATGGCGCCGTTCTTGCCGAGAGGCGGCTGATGATCAATCCAAACCGCATCCGCGACATCGATTTCTGGCGGGGCGCTGTGCTGATTGTCATCCTGGTGGATCATATCCCGGGCAATCCGCTCGAAAATTTAACACCGAGGAACTTCGGTCTATCGGATAGCGCCGAGGCGTTCATATTCCTTTCCGGCCTGTCGATCGGCCTGATCTATGTTCCGAGAGCGGATAAATACGGGCTCGAGCCGGTTGCCGGCGGCCTGCTCAGACGCGCGCTCAAGATCTACGGCGTTCATATCGCGCTGACCGTCGCCGGGCTCATCGTGTTCGGGGCAGCCTACTGGATGAGCGGCGTGCCCGACCTGATCCAAGCCCACGGCCGGTCATACGTCTTCAACGCGCCCTCAAGCGGTCTCGTTGGTCTTGCGCTCATGAGCCTGCAGCTTGGCTATTTCAACATCCTGCCCCTCTATGTGGTGCTTATGCTTTGGGCGCCGGTCGCGCTCGCCATCGCGCGGCGTGACCCGACCGCTGCGCTTATCGTCTCCGCCGGCCTCTATGCCGCGGCGCGCCTCTTCGGCCTCAACCTGCCGAACTGGCCCGAGGCCGGGGGCTGGTTTTTCAACCCGATTGCCTGGCAACTCGTGTTCACGCTCGGCCTGGTCGCGGCGATTCTGTGGCGCGACGGTCCGCCCCGGCCGGCGCCGTGGCTCGTGACTCTCAGTCTCGCGACGGTCGCCGGCGCGGCGCTGGTCGTGACCAACGAGGGCGGCCTCGCCCCCGGACTGCGCGACGCTGCGACCGCCCATCTCGACGTCGCCAAGCAGGATCTCGGGCTCGCGCGCCTCACCCATTTCATCGCGCTCGCCTATCTCGTCGCCACCGCGCCGAGGCTGATGCGCTTCATCGCGCCGATGATCCGCGGCGGCTTCGGCAACGCCGTGCAGAGCCTTGGCCGCAACTCGCTTCCGGTGTTCGCCGCCGGATCGCTGATGAGCGCATTCAGCCAGGCCGCGCTTGCCGCCGCTTCTCCGCATACCTCCGCAGGGATTGAACAGTGGGTCGGACTCGCGTACACGGTTGCCTCCATCGCCGCCCTGTTCGCCGTCGCCCACTGGATCGAGTGCAGAAACGTCCCCGCCCGCGTCGCCGGTTCCCCGGTCTCCTAGCCGCTTTTGCGCGCCTGGCGGGCGCTTCGCTCGTCCTGTTCCCGCTGAGTTTCGCGCAGGCCGAAGAAGCCGCGTGCACGGCTCGTTCGGCGTTTGAACCCGGAGCGAAGCTCGCGAGCCTGGACAGCGGCTCCGACCGCATGCTCGAAGTCCTTGCGATTGGATCGTCCTCCACCGAGGGGATTGGGGCGACCTCGCCAGCGAACGCCTACCCGGCTCGCCTTGAAACCGAGCTTTCGCACGAAGACGGCATCGCGGCAGTCGTCCGAAACGCGGGGGTCGGCGGGGAACTCGCCGCCAAGACGCTCCAGCGTCTCAAGGCCGCGCTCAAAACGCGATGGGCCGAGCTCGTGATCTGGCAGGTCGGCACCAATGATGCGCTCGTCGGCGTCGACGAGACAGTGTTTCGCGCCACCGTGGAAAGCGGGGTCGAGGCGGCCCGCGCCGCCGGCGTGCCGCTGCTGCTGGTTGGCCCGCAATTCACCGAAAAATGTTCCGACGCGGCCCGCTATGAGCGCTTCGTCAAGATCGTCGACGACGTCGGCGCGCGCGACAGGGTTCCGGTCCTCGACCGTTATGCGATCATGAAGGGGTGGGGCGCGGACCACGCCAAGAGCTTTGGCGCGCTCCTTTCGCAGGACGGCCTGCACATGAGCGACCTGGGGTACCGGTGCCTGGCGCATGCCCTCGCCGAGGCGATCGAAAAGGCGGCCGGGACCGCCGGGGCGAAGCTTTAGCTCGCCTTATTTTCTGTCCACCGATCAGTTTCAGTCTTTGCCGGTCTATTGAGGGGGCCTCACAATGCGACGGCGCGTATGGCGGCATGGAACGGTTTCGGCCGTCGGCTTCGGCGCGATGAGCTTCGGCGGCTTCTACGGCCCGACCGACGAACAGAGCTCGATGCGGACGCTGGCCCGCGCGCTCGAACTCGGCGTCGATTTCTGGGACACCGCCAATGTCTACGGCGACGGACTCTGCGAGCAGGTGATCGGCAAGTTCCTGGCCGAGGACCCGGGGCGTCGCAGCAAGGTGACGCTTGCGACCAAGTTCGCGATCCGCCGCCGCGACGACGGCGCGCGTTTTTTCGACAATAGCCCCGCTCATATCCGCGAAGCCCTGGAAGGGTCGATGAAGCGGCTCGGCGTCGACCATATCGATCTCTACTATGTGCATCGCGTCGACAAGGCGATTCAAATCGAGGACACGGTCGGCGAGCTCGGCCGGCTGGTCAAGGCCGGCTTGATCGGCGCGATCGGCCTCTCGGAGGTCGCGCCCGACACGCTGAGGCGCGCGCACGCGACCCATCCGATCGACGCCGTCCAGTCGGAATACTCGCTATGGACACGCAATCCCGAGCTCGGCCTCAATCAGGCCTGCGCGGAGGCGGGCGCGATTCTGGTCGCGTTCTCGCCGGTCGGGCGCGGCTATTTCGGCGGCCTGTTGCAAAACGTCGAGACATTCGCCGACAAGGACTTCCGCCACGCCAATCCGCGCTTCGCCGGCGTCAACTGGCGGCGCAACCGCGCTCGGCTCGAGGCCTATCTCAAGCTCGCGAAAATATGGGGGGTGAAGCCGGCGACACTCGCGATCGCCTGGACGCTCGCCAAGGCGCCTCACGTCGTGCCAATTCCGGGCACCCGGAGTGCCGCCCATCTCGAGGAATGCGCCGTCGCGGGCGAAATCGAGCTCAGTCATACGCAGCTTGCTGAGCTCGAGCGGACGCTGCCGCTCGGCTTCGCCGCCGGGGAGCGCTATTCCGACGCGCAATGGGTCGGGATCCAGAAGTATTGAGCGGGCTCCCGCCTCGCACGCCTCAGCGAAGCGCTAGCGGGGCCTGGTCCGACGACGCGCCGCCGAAAAGGGCGCGTATGCCGGCGAGGAGGCTGCGCGCCGGCTGGCCGCCGACGAGCGTCGCCAGATACTCCTCGGCCCACTTCTTGATGTCGTTTTCCAGGAGATGCTCGAGCATCGGCGCGTGACGTTCGCGCCGCTCTTCCAGCGGCATCTCGAGCGCGCGCTTCAGCGCCGCAGCGACCGCGTCCGTCTCGTGCGGGTTCACGATCAGTGCTCCATCGAGCTCTTTCGCCGCGCCGGCGAATTGCGACAGCACCAGCACCCCGGGATCGTCCGGATTTTGGGCCGCGATATATTCCTTCGCGACGAGGTTCATCCCGTCGCGCAATGGTGTCACCATGCCGACGTCGGCGGCGCGATAAAGGCCGGCCAGCACGGTGCGTGAATAGGATCGGTTGACGTAGCGGATCGGCGTCCATGCCGCGTCGCCGAAACGACCGTTGATCTTGCCGATGAGTCCGGTGACCTCGGTTTCGATCTCGCCATATTGCCTGACCTCGGAGCGGCTCTTCGGCGTCACCTGCAGGAGCGTCACTCTGCCCCGCCATTCCGGATTGTTCTCGAGCAGCCGCTCGAACGCCTTGATCCGGTCGGGGATTCCTTTTGAGTAGTCGAGCCGATCGACGCCCAGCACGAGGCGGTTGCCGCTGAGGCTCTCGCGCACGAGCGCAACCATCGCCGAGCGCCCGGCGTTGCGCGCAAGCCGCATGTAGGCTTTGGTTTCGATGCTGACCGGGAAGGCGCCGAGGCGAACCTTCTGGCCCTCGAATTCGTAACCGGTCCGGGTTTGCGACGCACCCTGCTGAGTCAGGTAGTGAGCGAAGTTGTCACGGTCGTTCTCGGTCTGGAAGCCGACGAGATCGTAATAGGCGAGGCCGCCGAGAATCGCCCGGT
The DNA here is from genome assembly GCA_963794655.1 of uncultured Alphaproteobacteria bacterium. Classification (GTDB taxonomy): domain Bacteria; phylum Pseudomonadota; class Alphaproteobacteria; order Rhizobiales; family Beijerinckiaceae; genus Roseiarcus. The sequence goes on along the minus strand of CAWCEV010000008.1, from coordinate 1,307,866 downwards.
GATGGGGCAGCGCCTGAAGGATGTCGGGCGGCGCGCAGGGGGTATGGAGGAAAAACCCGATCGTGTTCTTGTGGCCGCGTGACCTCAGCTCGCGTCCGAGCAGCATCAGATGATAATCGTGGACCCAGACGACGTCATCCTCCCGCAAGAGCGGGCTCAGCCGGTCGGCGAACATGCGATTGACCCGCATGTAGCCACTGGCGTCGGCGCGGGAATATTCCTGCAGGTCGACGCGGTAATGAAGGATCGGCCATAGCACGCTGTTGGCGAGGCCGTTGTAATATTCCTGGATGTCGTTCTTCGACAGATCGATCAGGACGTAGCTGATCTTGTTGACATCGACGGCCTGCGGCTCACCGGGCTCTTCGGCGACATTGCCGCTCCATCCGAACCACATTCCCCGGCGATTCTTGAGGGCCGCCTTGACGGCGACCGCCATCCCTCCCGCCAGCGGCGCGCGAGGAGCATCGGGCACCGCGACGCGATTGGAGACGATGATCAGTCGCGGGCCCATGCTTCCTCCCAACTCGACGACAGTCTCGTCGCGGTGTTGATGATGCCGGCCATGGAGTAGGTCTGGGGTATATTCCCCCATAGCTCCCTCGTCTCGGGATGGATGTCTTCAGACAACAACCCAAAGGCGTTTCGGCTCGCCAGGATGGATTCGAAAAGTTCGCGCGCTTCCGCCGCGCGGCCGATTTGGCACAACGCGTCGGCGTACCAAAAGTTGCACGCGAGGAAAGCGGTTTCTGGCGCGCCGAAGTCGTCGGGCGCCGTATATCGCATGATCCGGCCGCCGCGCATGAGATCGCGCCCGATGGCGTCGCAGCTCTTGATGAAGCGATCGTCGCTCGCCGACAGGAGGCCAAGCTCGGCGAACAGAAGGATGCTAGCGTCGAGGTCGGGCGCGCCGAATGCGCCGGTGAGCGCGCCGAGTTTTTCGTCCCAGGCTTCGGTGAGGATCCGCTCCCGCAGGGAACGCGCGCTGGCCGCCCAATATTTGGCTCGGTCGGCGATCTTGAGCCGCCGGGCGATGCCGGCCAGACGATCGCAGGCTGCCCAGCAGAGCGCCGCGGAATAGGTGTGCGGGCGCGAACGGGTGCGGTATTCCCACAAGCCCGCATCGGGTTCGAACGCCCGCGCGAGCGCGCTTTCGCCCAGCACCTCGAGACGGCGAAACAGCGACTCGTCGCCCATCTTCGGCAAGCGCTCGTCAACGAACATCTGCGTCGCCGCGAGGACGACGCTGCCGTACACGTCGTTCTGGGTCTGAGTCGCAGCCTGGTTGCCGACCCGAACCGGTCCATGGCCGAGAAAACCCTTGAGGTCGGGCGCAGTCGTCTCCTCGAGCGATGAAAATGGCACCACGCTATGGACGGGCCGCATGTCCTTGCCGTCGGCGGCGATGGTGGTGATGTAATTGATGTAGGATTCCATGGTCTGGGTGGCGCCGAGACGGTTCAGCGCGTCAACGACGAAATAGGCGTCTCGCAGCCAGCAGTAGCGGTAGTCCCAGGTTCGTATGGACGACGGCGCCTCCGGAATCGATGTCGTGTGCGCGGCGATGATCGCGCCGGTCTCCATGAAGCTGCATAGTTTGAGCGTGATCGCCGCGCGCACCACAGCCGATTGCCATTCGAACGGAACGGCGAGATTGCGCACCCAGGTGAGCCAGTCCTCATGGGTGCGGTCCATGAATTCGCGGCTCGTCGTATCGATGGCGCTGAGGAACGGGTCGTCCTGGCCGAAGATCAGATTGACGGGCCTGGTCAGCGGGAAGGCGATCTCGTTCACGATATACGACAGCGGCGCGTCCGACGTCAGACGCAGGACATGCGCCCCGCCGATGTAGCGGATGTGATTGGAGCCGACGACCACGTTCTCTGTCGTGCGGCCATAATTATGCGTCGGCCGCACGCGGATGATGATGCGCGGCAGCCCGGCGAGCGGCTCGATGCGGCGGATGATCTGCGGCGGCCGGTACTCGCGTTCAAATCGAACGAACCTCGGCGCGAAATCGCAGACGCGAACCTTGGCGCCGTGAGTGTCGGTGAGGATCGTCTCGACGATCGCGGTGTTGCGCACATAGCGCGACTCAGTCTCCGCAAGGTCGGCGAGCGCGATCTCGCTGAAGCCTTTCTCCTCGTCGTCGGCGAGCAGGCGCGAGAACACCGGATCGGAGTCGAAATAGGGGAAGCACCACCACACGATCCGGGCGTTGCGATCGACGAGAGCGGCGGAGCAGGAGTTGCCGATCAGCGCCAGATCGAGGTTCTGGTTCTTGCGCTGGAGGATCCCCTTCATGCGCTGTTCCTGCGATGGGCGAATTCGGCGAGCCAATCGCGAACCGCCCCCGGATCAGCGAACACGGCCGTCGCGCTCGGCCGCAGCCTGCCGACCGAGTAGGCGCGGCCGCGGGCGGCTGCGACGACGGCGAATCCACTTTCGTCGGTCGCATCGTCGCCGACAAAGACCGGCGTCCGGCCGCCAAACCGAGGTTGCGAAAGGAAGGCTGCAATCGCCCGCCCCTTGTCGTGGCCGGGGGCCTTGAGCTCGATCGCGCACCGGGCGTCCAGGGCTTCCAGCGCAATCGGGGAGGAGGCGATGAGGCGCGCGACGACCTGGCGCAGAGGCCGTTCCGCGTCGGGCGCGAGCCGATAATGGACGACAAAACTGAAGCGCTTGTTTTCCGCGAACGCGCCCGGGAACGCCGCGACCTCGCGCGTCAGCGAGGTCCATAACGCCGGCGGTAACTCGGTCGCCGCCGGGACCGGCGTGACCGGTCCATCCGGCTCGAATCGGAACTCCGCGCCGTGAACGCCGCTCGCGCGCAGCAGCAGGGGTTCAAACAGCCGATCGAGGTCGGAAATCGGGCGCCCGCTGATGAGCGCGAGCGAGCCCTGAAGTTTGCGTTCTGCGCTCGCCAGCGTCGCAACGATTCCGGCCGGCGTCACGACTTCATCGGGTCGCGCCGCCAGGTCGAGCAGCGTGCCATCGACATCGAGAAAGAGCGCAAGCGCGCCATCGCCGAGAGGCGCCACATTCTCCGCCGTCGCGCCCGTTAGGGGCGGCGCGCTCAATTGACCCACTCGCAACTCCTGATTCCCCTCGCCGCACTTAAGCAGAATTTTAGGCGACAGCTTGTTCTTCGTGTGGCCGCTTTTCCGCCGATTTTCCTGATCTTCATTGCGTTTACCGGCACGGTGTTGGAAACTCGCGAGCGCGACTTTTGTTCCTCAAGCCTGTGCGGCCCGCATGACTCGATTCGAGACGGCTTTCAGAGATGAGGACCAATGAACGACGTCGCGATATCCGTCCTCGCCGCCCCGGCCGGCGCGCTGGCCTTCGATGTCGTCGTTCGCGACGCGGGCGGCGAAAGCCTGCATAAGGTCACGATCGGGGCAGCGGACGCCGCGCGCTGGGCAAGCCTCGGCGCCGAGCCTGCCCATTGCGTCGAGACGGCGATGCGATTTCTCCTCGACCGCGAGCCCAAGGAGTCGATCCTCGGCGCGTTCGACATAAGCGTCATTCGGCGTTACTTTCCCGAATTCGACGATGCGTTTCCCCGCTATCTCGCCCGTTCGGGCGCGCGGAGACAAGGCGCTTGAACATCAACTAGAGCCGGAGGAATGGATCCATGAATGTCGCCCTCGCCCGGCCGGAGGCGACTCTCAACTCCCGCTATGACGCGACCGAGGGCTGGCTCTACATGACCGGCATGCAGGCGCTCGTCCGCCTGCCGATCCAGCAGCGCCTGCGCGACGCCGCCCAGGGCCTCAACACTGGCGGGTATATTTCCGGCTATCGCGGCTCTCCGCTTGGGCGCTACGACATCGAGCTCTGGCGGGCGGCGCCGCTGCTCAAGAGCCACAACATCGTCTTCCGCCCTGGCCTCAACGAGGACCTCGCCGCGACCGCGATCTGGGGCGCGCAATATCTCAACAGCTTTCCCGGCGCGACCGTCGATGGCGTGTTCGGCATATGGTACGGTAAGGGGCCCGGCGTCGACCGCTCGGGCGACGCCTTGCGTCACGCAAATTTTACCGGCGCTTCGCCTAAGGGCGGCGCGATCGCGCTCGCCGGCGACGACCACGGCGCGAAATCATCGACCGCGGTCAATTTCTCCGACACATCGTTCATCGCCGTCGGCATGCCGGTGATCTATCCATCGAACACCCAGGAACTGCTCGACTACGGCCTCCACGGCATCGCCATGTCGCGCTTTTCCGGCTGCTGGGTCGGCATGAAAATCGTCACCGACGTCGCCGAGGGCGGCGGCACGGTCTATGTCGGACCGGATTCGCCGAAGATCGTCATCCCCGAACGGCAGACCAATCCGCCGGGGGGCTTCGGCGCGCGAACCATCGACGCGCCCGTCGCGCAGGAGGAGCGGCTCTATAATCACAAGCTGCCGGCGGCGCTCGCCTATGCCCGCGCCAATGGCCTCAACCGCATCATTGGCGATCGCGTCGGCGCGAGGATCGGCGTGGTCGCGGCGGGCAAAGCCTGGCAGGATCTGCTGCAGGCGCTTGGCAATCTCGGCCTCGCCGACAACGGCGCTTCGCTCGGCCTCCGCCTGCTCAAGGTTGGCATGGTGTGGCCGCTCGATCCGGTCATTGTACGCGACTTTGCCGATGGCCTCGACCTCGTCGTCGTCGTCGAGGAAAAGCGGCCGTTGATCGAAGATCAGATGCGCTCGATCCTCTATGGCGCGCCGAGCGCGCCGCGCATCGTCGGCAAGTATTTCGACGGGGGCGCGTTCGATCCGTTGCAGGGCGCGCCGGCTATTCCCAATTACGGCGAGATTTCGCCCGAGCTCATCGCCGCGGTGCTGGTGAAGGCGCTTTCCCGCCACGATCCGAACTGCGGATTGAGCGCGCCTGCGCTGCCGGGCGCGGCGCTCAGCAATCGCCCGGCGCCGATGCGCAGTCCGGGATTTTGCGCCGGATGCCCGCACAATCGTTCGACGCCCGTGCCTGAGGGCAGTCGCGCGCTCGCCGGCATCGGTTGCCACTGGATGGCGACGCTCGTCAATCCACAGCAGACCGCAACCGCCTCGCACATGGGCGGCGAAGGAACGATGTGGCTCGGGCAGCAGCCGTTCACCCGCCAGGATCACGTGTTCGCCAATATCGGCGACGGAACCTACGCTCATTCCGGCTCGCTCGCGATCCGCCAGGCGATCGCCGCCGACGTGCCGATCACCTACAAGATTCTTTTCAACGGCTTCGTCTCGATGACCGGCGGGCAGCCGATCGAGGGCGGCATGACGCCGGTCCAGATCCTTGGCGAACTCGCCGCGGAAGGCGTGAAGAAAATGGCGCTCGTGGTCGATGAGCTCGATCGCTACGTCGGCGTCACCCTGCCGCAGGGCGCGAGCCTTCGCCATCGCGACGCGATGGATGAGATCCAGCGCGAGTTCCGCGAATATAAGGGCGTCTCGGTCATCCTCTATGACCAGCCCTGCGCGACCGAGCGTCGGCGCCTGCGTAAGCGCGGCAAATGGGCCGATCCCGCGATCCGCACCTTCATCAACGCCGAGGTGTGCGAAGGCTGCGGCGATTGCGGGAAGGTCTCCAACTGCATGGCGATCGAGCCGCTCGAGACCGAGTTCGGGCGCAAGCGGCGCATCAATCAGTCGAGCTGCAACAAGGACTATTCCTGCGTCGAAGGCTTCTGCCCGAGCTTCGTCACCGTTCACGGCGGAAGCCTGCGCAAGCCCGAGGCGGCGGCGCCGGTAAGCCATTACCTGCCGCCGGTCCCCGAGCCGGTCCTGCCCGAGATCGGCGAGCGCTTCAGCATTCTCGTCGCCGGAATCGGCGGCTCCGGAATCGTCACCATCAGCCAGACGATCGCCATCGCCGCCTATCTCGACGGGCTTTTTAGCACCAATCTCGATCTGACGGGCCTGAGCCAGAAATATGGCGCTGTGACCGCGCATGTGCGGATCGCGCGCGACGGCGGCGCCCTCCACGCGACCCGCATCGCCGCCGGCGAAGCCGACGCGCTGATCGGCTGCGACCTCATCGTCGCCGCCGGCGACGAGGCGGTCTCGAAGCTCACGCGAGGCAAATCGGGCGCGGTGATTTCCGCCGATCTGACGCCGACCGCGGAGTTCGCGCGCAACCCGAACTGGAGCGTCGACAAGGACGACCTGATCGAGCGGCTGAAGAATGGGCTCGGCGACAAGGCGCTCATCCTCGACGCCCAGCGCCTGGCCAGCGCGCTGCTCGGCGATCCGATCGCCTCCAACATGTTCATGCTCGGCGCCGCCTGGCAAAAGGGCCTGGTTCCGATCCGGCGCGAGGCGCTCGAGCGCGCGATCGAGCTCAATGGCGTCGCCATCGACTTGAACAAGCAGGCGTTCGACTGGGGCCGGCGCGCGGCGAATGATCCGTTGAGCGTCGAGACGCTGGTCGGCTTCGACGAGCCCGCCGACGAGCCGCCGTCGCTCGACGCGCTCCTCGCGCGGCGCGTCGCCCACCTGACCGAGTATCGCGATGCGGCATACGCTCAACGCTACGCCGCGCTCGTCGAACGCGTGCGCGCGGCCGAATCGCGAGCCGGGCTCGGCGAAGCGCTGACCGCGGCGACCGCGCGCGCCTATCACAAGTTGCTCGCGGCCAAGGACGAATGGGAAGTCGCGCGCCTGTTCGCGGCGCCGGAGTTTCAGCAGGCGCTCGCGCGCGAATTCGAGGGCGACTACCGGCTGCACTTCCATATCGGCGCGTGGCCGTTCGCGCGTCCCGATCCGACGACCGGGCGGATCAAGAAGGGCGAGGCGGGACCGTGGGCGATGCGCGCTTTTCAGATCATGGCGCGGCTCAAGTTCCTTCGCGGAACCTGGCTCGATCCGTTCCGTTTCAGCGACGAACGCAAGCTCGAAAAGCGCCTCCTCGCCGAGTTCGAAACCGATGTCGCCGAACTCGCGCAGCGCCTTACTCCTGTGTCCCACGCGACAGCCGTGCGGGTGGTCGAGGCCTACGCGGCGATCCGCGGCTACGGACATGTCAAAGAGGCGAGCGCGGCGGAGGCTGCGAAAACCCGCGCGAACGCGCTCGCAGAACTCAAGGCGGGAAAGGCGGTCGTGGACAAGGCGGCTTAGCCCGCGCGGCGGACTTGGGCCGGCGCTGACAGCGATTCGTCTTTGTCATTCCCGATGGCCGCAAAGCGGCTGATCGGGAATCCAAATGCGCGCTCTCAAAGGCATAGTTGGCGTCACGCTTTTGTGCTAAGGTAGCGCGCAACCAAGAGAGCCCCCATGCCCCGCGCCAACCCCAAGCCGAAGGACGGGCTTACCAAGTTCCAGCGCTACCGACGCGCCCAGACCGATAGGGGCATGAAGCTGCTCCGCGTGTGGGTCCCCGATCCGGCGCGGCCTGAATTCGCCAAAGAGGCTGCCCGGCAGGCTCGGCTGCTGCGCGGCCGCCCGGAGGAGGCGGAAGCTTTGACGTTCATCGACGCGAGCTTCCCGTGGCCTGAGAAGTGAGGCGAGGAGACCTCGTCACCGTCTCTGCCCCGGGGAATTACGGCAAGCCGCGCCCCGCGGTGATCGTTCAATCGGATTGGTTGGCGGCGACAGACAGCGTGCTCGTTGCGCTCCTCACAAGCGAACTCGTCGATGCGCCACTCTACAGGCTCTCGATCGAGCCGAGCGATGCCAACGGCCTCAAGGCGCCATCGCAGGTCATGATCGATAAACTCGTCGCGATTCCGCGCAAGAAGTGCGGCAGAGTTATCGGCCGCCTCAATGAAAGCGAGCGGATCGCGCTCAACCACATGCTTGCGGTCGTGGTCGGCGTCGCTGATTGATGATTCAGGCGGTGGTCGCTAGTCTTTGGCGGCTTGCGCAAGCTTGCTCTGGATGAAACGATCGCCGTCGCGCCGTTCGCTGCCATAGGAGTCCGGGATGCGAGGCAAGACGATCGTGATCACCGGCGGCTTCGGCGCGTTGGGGCGGGTCGTCGCCGAGGTCGCAGCCGCGCGCGGCGCGTCCATCGCCGTGCTCGATCACGCCCCGGCTCCGCCGGATGGGCTGGCCGAACGGCTCGGGCCGGATTCGCTGACAATCGGGGGACTCGATCTTTCCTCCGCCGAGGTCGCGGCCAAAGCCATGGACAGCGTCAAGGCGAAATTCGGCCGGCTCGACGCGCTCTTCAACATTGCCGGCGGCTTTCAATGGGAGACAGTCGAGGGGGGCAAGGACGAAGCCTGGGAGCGCATGTATTCACTGAACCTCCTCACCACTCTCAACGCATGTCGGGCGGCGCTGCCTTACCTCATCGAGAGCGGCGCCGGTCGCATCGTCAATGTCGGCGCGCAATCGGCGGTGCAGGCCGGGTCGGGATTTGGGCCCTACGCGGCCAGCAAGTCGGCGGTCCACCGGCTAACTGAAGCGCTTGCGAACGAACTCAAGCAGAAGGGCGTGACGGTGAATGCGGTGCTGCCGTCGATCATCGACACGCCCGGCAATCGCCGCGACATGCCGAAAGCGGACTTCGACCGCTGGGTCGCGCCTGCCGATCTCGCCGCGGTGATGCTGTTCCTGGCGTCGGACGAAGCGAAGGCGGTCACCGGCGCGCTGATACCGGTCACGGGGCGGGTGTAGCGTGATCGTCGCCAAGATGAAGAGGGCAGCGTGACCAGGACTGCTCTCATCACCGGAGCGACCTCCGGCATCGGCGAAGCCGCCGCGCGCGCGTTCGCCGCCGCCGGTTGGCGCGTCATCGCGACCGGGCGGAGGGCCGAGCGGCTCGACGCGCTCGCCGCTTCCGTCGGCGCGGACCGGCTTCATCCCGCCGCCTTCGACGTGCGCGGCGAGGCGGCGCGCGATCAGGCGCTGGCGGCGCTGCCCGATGGTTTCCGCGACATCGATCTCTTGATCAACAACGCCGGCCTCGCGTTGGGCAGGAATCCCGCCCAGAACGCCGATCTTGTCCAGTGGAAGACGATGATCGACACCAACGTCACCGCGCTCGCTTCCCTCACCCACAAGCTGCTGCCGGGATTGATCGCCCGGCGCGGCGCGATCATCAACATCTCGTCGGTGGCCGGCTCGTATCCCTATCCGGGCGGCAACGTCTACGGCGGGACCAAGGCGTTCGTGAAGCAGTTCTCGCTCGCGCTGCGCAGCGATCTCGGCGGGACCGGCGTGCGCGTCACGTCGATCGAGCCGGGCATGGTCGAGACCGAGTTCACGCTGGTGCGGATGGGCGGCGATCAGGCGGCGTCCGACGCGCTCTATCGCGGCGTGAATCCGATGACCGGCGAGGACATCGCAGCGACGATGCTCTGGGTGGCCGAACTGCCACCGCATCTCAACATCAACCGGATCGAACTGATGCCGGTCAACCAGTCCTTCGCCGGCTTCCAGATCGCCCGAACGAGCTAGGGCGGGCGCTTCATAGCGTTGCGCTCGCGGTCGTCAGACCGGCTTGGGGTTGCGCTCTCCGAACTGGGTCTGGTGCCAATAGGGATAGGCCGGAGTGACCGCGCTCGCGGCGTCGAGCCGCGCGACCTGCTCTGCGTCGAGGCTCCATCCGACCGCGCCGAGATTGTCCTTGAGCTGCTTCTCGTCGCGCGCCCCGATGATCACCGTGGACACTGACGGCCGTTGCAGCAGCCAGTTCAGCGCCACCTGCGGAACGGTCTTGCCGACTTCGCCTGCGACGGCCTCAAGCGCGTCCACGACTCGATAGACGTATTGGTCATCGACCGGCGGACCGTTGGCAGCGGTTTCGTGCAGGCGGCTCACCTTGGGCAGCGGCTGACCGCGGCGGATCCTGCCGGTCAGGCGGCCCCATCCAAGCGGACTCCACACGACCGCGCCCACGCCCTGGTCGAGCGCGAGCGGCATCAGCTCCCATTCATAGTCGCGGCCGATCAGCGAATAATAGGCCTGATGCGCCACATAGCGCGACCAGCCGTAGCGGTCCGACGCGGCGAGCGACTTCATCAGGTGCCAGCCGGAGAAATTCGAGCAGCCGATGTAGCGGATCTTGCCGGCGTGAACGAAGTCGTCGAGCGTGGAGAGAACTTCCTCGACCGGCGTCGTGGCGTCGAAGGCGTGCAGCTGGAAGAGGTCGATATAATCTGTCCCGAGCCGCTTGAGCGAGCCCTCGATCGCCTGGGTCAGGTGGTAGCGTGACGAGCCGACGTCGTTCGGGCGCTGGCCGGCGCGGAAGGTCGCCTTGGTGGAGATGATGAGGTCGTCGCGGGCGAGCCCCTTGATCGCGCCGCCCAGAACCTGCTCGGCCGCGCCGGACGAATAGACGTCGGCGCTGTCGAACATGTTGAGCCCGGCCTCAAGGCAGACTTCGATCAGCTGTCGCGCCTCCTTGACGTCCGTGTCGCCCCAGGACTTCAGCATGCCCTTGCCGCCGAAGGTGCCGGTGCCGAAGCTGAGCGCCGGCACCTTGAAGCCGGATGAGCCGAGACGGCGAAATTCCATGGCGGTGATCCTTAAATTGACGCGGGCCGCGCGGCGAACATGCGCGAGCGTTCGCGGCGAACGGTACGGATTGAAGATTGGGATTGGGGATCGTTTGAAGCCGAACTCATGGCGCCGGGAACCGCCGGGTGTCAAGAGTGACAGGGAGAGGCAGGCTCTGGCTCTCCCGGCGATATGAAAAGGCCGCCCACAGGGGCGGCCTTGCGAGTTGCTGATGACGTGAGTGCTAAACGGCGGAGACGGCTGCCTTGCGCGACTTGCGATAGCCGGCAAAGCCGAGGCCTGCGAAGCCGAGCATCATCATCCCCCATGTCGAAGGCTCTGGGACGTCAACCGTGATTCCACCCGCGACATACTGGTCTGCCGAGACCGTATACGGGTCAACGTCAAGAATTGGCGTCGCGAATGTAAGGCCGTAGTCCGCTGTGGTGGTGCCGGGCAGGACGCCGTTGCTCCACAGGTCGACGGCGTCGCCATTCGCAAGCGTGAAGGCGAGGCCGTAGACGTCGAGCACGCCGCCTGAGAACGGATAGTCGAGGCACACCACCCAAGATCCGCCAGGGTAGTAGTAGTTGTCATAGGAAAGCGAACTGCTCGGCTCCGCAGCCGGCGGCGACGGCACTCCATTCGGCACGCTAAGATTGCTGAAGTCCGGCGCCGTAACGAAGTCGGGCAGAGGAACGACCGGGTCGATAGGGATGAGGCTGGAAATACTCTGGTTGACGATGCCCAGAGCCGTGTCCGTTATCGTTCCGCTGATTCCGACGATTGGATCTTGGCCGTTGGCGGCGATGTCATAGGTTAGCGTCACGACGCCGCTCACTCCGCCGCCGCTGATCCACAGTGTGGCCGTCCCCGTGGGTTGCCCTGTTATGGCGTGCGCCTGCCCAGCGAACGCCAGCACGCCAACCAGCGGAAGTGTGGCGGCAATCTTATGTCTCATGTCGATGTCCCCATTCACATGCGCGCAAAAGAGAGCGCATGGGGAACACCCCTTGCACCCTCCCTGACGGCAAACCTGCCTGCAATTCAACCCCCGGCCGCGTTTCGACCGCGGCCACCCTCTCACGTTAGGGCAACTGCGAGCGTGCTCAGGAAATTGCACGCTGTCAACCGGGTGAAGGGAAAAAATTGTTTGCTTGGCTCGCTCAAAAACTGCTGAACAGGTGTTTCAGTTTTTTTGGGCTATCGGCGCAGCCATCGCCGCCCGGCCTCAATGTTCCAAATCGGGCTTGGTCACGGGGTGAGTGAGATAGGCGGCGAGGCGGGCCGTGAACGCTTTGGGGGTTTCGGCGAACAGGCGATCGAACTCGACCTCGGCGCGCCGGCGGAGCTTGTTCTGCCTCGCCGCGGTTCGCGCGGTCAGGTTGGCGAGCGTCTCGGGCGGGAGGTCGCCGCGCTCGGCCGCGAACCCCGCCAGCACATGGAGATCGTGATGGTCGCCAAGCGCTTCGCGCAGCTCGTCCAGCGCTTCGGCCTGGGCGTTCAGCGCTTCGGGCCAGGCGCAGGCGAGCAGCGCGAGCTGATAGCGCAGATCGACAACCCGGGCGCGGAGGGCATGGAGCGCCGCCGGATCGTCGCTCTCGAACGCCTTGCGTCCGCGCCGCCGCGCCTGCCGGTAGGTGCGCGCGACGCCCGCGACGATCGCGTCCCCGCCGAGCTCGCTCAACTCCCATCGCGCGAGGCGCTTGGCGATCGCGTTGAGCCTCGCGCGCGGCGCTCTCGCCGCGGCGCCGCGGCGGGCGCGCAGCGCCGCCTCCCGCTCGCGCGCGATCGCCGCATTCATCGGGCCCGCCACCTCGGGCGGCGCCGCGAGCTTGCTCAGGCGAACCGCCATCACGTCGAGATCGCGGGCGCGACCGGTCTGGCGGCGCGTCGCGGCCAGCGCCGCCATCGTCACTCGCGCGGGCTCGCCTACGCAATGGAGAAAGAGCCGTGCGATCGCGCGCGCTTCCTTGAGCTTCTTGCGCATGTTGTGGACGCGCTCCGGCGCTTCCTCGCCGGGAGGCGGAAACTGCGCCGCAGCGGCCTTGACCGAGCGGACGATCGCGGCCCGGCAATATTGGGGCCAGGCTTCGGCGCGCATCGGTGTCAAAAGGGGCTCGCGTCGATGAGCTTCGCTCGCTCGCGCAGGGCGAATTTCTGCACCTTGCCGGTCGACGTCTTCGGGATTTCGGCGAAGACGACATGCCGCGGGCATTTGTAGCGGGCGAGACGCGCCCGGCACCATTCGATGAGCTCGTCGGCGGTCGCGCTATGGCCCGGCTTCATCTCGACGAAGGCGCACGGCGTCTCGCCCCACTTGTCGTCCGGCCGCGCGACCACCGCCGCGAGCTGGACGCCGGGGTGCTCGAACAGCGCGTCCTCGACCTCGATCGAGGAGATGTTTTCGCCGCCGGAAATGATGATGTCCTTGGACCGGTCGCGCAGCTGCACATAGCCGTCCTTGTGCTTGACCCCGAGGTCGCCCGAATGGAACCAGCCGCCGGCGAAGGCTTTGTCGGTCGCGGCCTTGTTCTTGAGGTAGCCCTTCATCACAACATTGCCGCGGAACATCACCTCGCCCATCGTCTCGCCGTCGGCAGGCGCGGGCTGCATGGTCTCGGGGTCCATCACGTCGAGCGCCTCGAGCGCGTGGTAGCGGACGCCCTGGCGGGCCTTCAGATGAGCCTGGGCGTCGGCGCCAAGCGCGTTCCACTCCTCCTTCCAGTCGTTGACGACCGCGGGACCGTAGACTTCGGTCAGCCCATAGAGATGGGTGACCTCGAAGCCGGCCTCGCCCATCGCCTTGAGCACCGCGGCGGGCGGCGGAGCGGCGGCGGTGAAGAAGCGCACGACGTGAGGAAGCGGCCGCTTCTCGTCGTCACGCGCGTTGAGCAGGATCGACATCACGATCGGCGCGCCGCACATGTGCGTCACCTTGTGCTCGGCGATAAGGTCGAAGATCGGCTTGGCGCGCACCTGCCGCAAGCAGACATGCGTTCCGGCCTTCACGCTGATCGACCAGGGGAAGCACCAGCCGTTGCAATGGAACATCGGCAGCGTCCACAGGTAGACCGGATGGCGTCCCATGTCGGCGGTGACGATGTTGCCGACCGCGAGCAGATTGGCGCCGCGGTGGTGGTAGACGACCCCCTTGGGATCGCCCGTGGTGCCGGAGGTGTAGTTGAGCGCAATCGCGTCCCATTCGTCGCCCGGCGCGCAACGTTCGTAAGCTTCATCGCCCTCAGCGATCAGCGCCTCGTAGTCGAGGCCGCCGAGCCGCTCGCCCGGGCCGTCATATTCCGGATCGTCGTAGTCGATGACGAGCGGGCGGACCTTGGCGCGCGCAAGCGCCGCGGTGACGATGAGCGAAAACTCACGGTCGACGATGATCGCCTTCGCCTCGCCGTGGTCGAGCATGAACGCGATCGAGGCCGGGTCGAGGCGGGTGTTGAGAGCGTTGAGCACCGCGCCGCACATCGGGACGCCGTAATGGCACTCGAGCATCGCCGGCGTGTTGGCGAGCATGACCGCGACCGTGTCGCCGCGTGCGAAGCCACGCTTGGCAAGCGCCGAGGCAAGCTTCTTCGTCCGGGCGTGAAACTCACGATAGCTGCGGCGAAGAGGCCCATGAACGATCGCCACCCGATCGGGAAACACCGCCGCCGCGCGCTCGAGCAGGGAGAGCGGCGTCAGCGGTTGATAATTCGCCGGATTGCGGTCGAGATCGCGGTCGTAGGGCGAAAGGGGCATCAAATGGACTCCACGGGCGCCTCGGCCACCATATCGCGCCCGAGCTTGGATTGGGCGGACGAAAATAACAGCCCTCAATGGCGAAAGGCGAAGAACCGGAAGCCGACGAAGGTGACCACCATCGCGACCCCGCTGCCGGCGGCGACGAAAAGCGGCAAGATGGCCGGCGTGACGGCGAACCCGGCGAGCGGCGCGAGAGCGACGCAGGCGGAATAGACGGCGTAATTGACCGCGAGCCCGACCGAAGCCACGCCGCAGTAACGCAGGAAGGCGCGCAGGACCGGGGCGCGCGAGTGGCGGAACGTGATCGCCCGGTTGAGCGCGAAATTGAGGATCGTCGCGACAATGAAGCCCGGCGGCCGGGCGAGCTCGGGCGACAATCCGAGATATTTGGCGCAGACATAAGTGATCGTGGCGTCGACGAAATAGCCCATGACGCCGATCGCCGCAAAGGTGGGCACCTGCTCGGCGATCCGCCCGGGAACGGCCGCGCCCGGCTTGACAGCGTTCACGGGCTTTGGCCCATCAGCCGCTCCTCAGCCAAGCGCCAGAACGGCGTCATAAGTCAATTTGGCCCCGATGAGGAAGGTAAGCGCGAGGATGATGGCGTAGAAGCGGTCGGCCGAAACCCGCCGCGTCACCCAGACGCCCGCGAACGTCGACAGGATCGCGACCGGAATGAGGCTCCCGGAAACGACAAGATTGTCTCGATTGAACTGGCCGAGGAGAAAGTAAGGGGGGACTTTGAGCAGGTTGACGGCGGCGAAGAACATTGTGGCCGTGCCCGCGAATACCGGCGGCTTCAAGTACTGGGGCATGACATAGACCTGGAACGGAGGCGCCCCGGAATGGCTGACAAAGCTCGTGAAGCCGGCGAGCGAGCCCCACAGGACCCCGCTCGGGACGCCAGCCTTCTCGACAGGAGCGCGACCGAGGCGGTCGCGAATCAGCATGTACAGAACGAAAACGATCGAGATCACGCCGATCGCCAGACGCACCGCGTCGTCGCTGACGCGCGCCGCGACCAGCCAGCCGACTCCGACGCCGATCATCGAGGAGGGGATGAGGATAATGAGGTTCCGCGGCGAAAACTCGCGCCGGAACGCCCAGACGCTCAGCCAATCCTGCACCAGGAGGATCGGCAGCACGATCGCCGCCGCTCTGACTGGCGAGGCGACCAGCGACATCATCGGCACGCCGAGCGTGCCAAGGCCCGAAAAGCCGCCCTTCGAGAGGCCGAACAGGATCACGGCCGGGATCGCGACCAGGTAGAATTGCGCTTGCGCCGACATTGACCCCGGTTCTCGAACGCCGCCCCGCGCGGCTTGAAAGTCGCGGCGTCACGCCGCGTTGCCTTTCGGCCCGCTGGGCGCGACAATTCGTCAGGCGATCGACGCCGTCCCGAATTGAGGGGCGAAGGGAGCGAAACGATGACCAGCCGCTATCGGCAGACCTATGATCGCTGGCGCGGCGATCCGCAAGCCTTCTGGGCCGAAGCCGCGCGCGAGATCGCGTGGATAAAGCCGCCGGAGCGCATTTTCAACTCCGAGGGCGGCGTCTACGGCCTCTGGTTCCCCGACGCGCGGTGCAACGCCTGCTACAATGCCCTCGACCGGCACGTGGAGGGCGGCCGCGGCGATCAGGCCGCGCTTTATTACGACAGTCCGGTCGCCAAGACCCAGCGGACGATAACCTACCGCGAGCTTCTCGACGAGACGGCGACCCTCGCCGCCGTGCTCGAGGATCTCGGGGTCGCGGCCGGCGACCGGGTCCTGATCTATATGCCGATGATTCCGGAGGCGATCGTCGCCATGCTCGCATGCGCGCGCATCGGAGCCGTCCACTCGGTGGTGTTCGGCGGATTCGCCGCCAAGGAGCTGGCGACGCGGATCGACGACGCCGAGCCGAAGGTGGTGCTCACTGCGAGTTGCGGCATCGAGCCCGGCCGGATCGTCGAATATAAGCCGCTGCTCGATTTCGCCATCGGCCTCGCCAAGCATAAGCCGGCGACATGCGTCGTCTACCAGCGGCCGCAGATCGACGCCGCGATCAAGCCGGGCCGCGACTACGACTGGGCGACGCTCGTCGCCGCGGCAAAGGCCGAGGGAAAGCGCGCTCGTTGCGCCGATCTCGCCGCCACCGACCCGCTCTATATTCTCTATACTTCCGGCACCACCGGCGTGCCGAAGGGCGTCGTGCGCGACATCGGCGGCTATCTTGTCGCGCTGAAATGGTCGATGTCGGCGATTTACGACCTCAAGCCAGGCGAAACCTTCTGGACGGCTTCCGACATCGGTTGGGTCGTCGGTCATTCCTATATCGTCTACGGGCCGCTCATTCACGGCTGTTCAAGCGTCCTCTACGAGGGCAAGCCGGTCGGAACTCCGGACGCCGGGGCGTTTTGGCGAGTGATCCAGGACTACAAGGTCAAGTCCTTCTTCACCGCGCCAACGGCCTTTCGCGCCGTCCGCAAGGAGGATCCCGATGCGAAGCTTTTGAAGGCCTACGATACGTCATCGCTTCGCGTGCTGTACCTGGCAGGCGAGCGGGCGGACCCCGACACTGTCGTCTGGGCGCAGAAGGCATTGGGCGTTCCCGTCGTCGACCACTGGTGGCAGACGGAGACCGGCTGGCCGATCGTCGCCAATCCGGTCGGCCTCGGCATGTTGCCGATCAAGCTCGGTTCGCCGACCGTGCCGATGCCCGGCTACGAAGTCCATGTCGTCGACGAAGCGGCCAAGCCCGTGCCCACGGGGACAATGGGCTCGATCGTGATCAAGCTGCCGCTGCCGCCCGGCTGCCTACCGACCCTCTACCGCCAGGACGAGCGGATGCGGGAAAGCTACCTCAAGGAGTTCCCCGGATACTACAAGACCGCCGACGCCGGCTTCATCGACGAGCACGGGTATCTCACCATCCTTGGCCGGACCGATGACATCATCAACGTCGCCGGCCATCGCCTGTCGACGGGAGGGATGGAGGAAGTCGTCGCTTCGCATCCCGACGTCGCCGAATGCGCCGTGCTCGGGGTCAAGGACGAGATCAAGGGCGAAAGCCCGTGCGGGTTCCTGGTCTTGAAGGCCGGGGTCAACCGGCCCCCAGCCGAGATCGAGAAGGAGGTGGTGACTCTGGTCCGCGACAGGATCGGGCCGGTCGCGGCGTTCAAGATGGCTATCGTGGTGCCGCGCCTGCCGAAGACCCGCTCGGGCAAGATTTTACGCGGCACGATGAAGAAGATCGCCGACGAGGACCCCTGGACGACCCCGGCCACGATCGAGGATGCGAAGGCGCTGGAGGAGATAAGAGAGGCGCTCGAGGCGCGAGCGCGATAGGGCGCGTCATTCAGCGGCGGCTTCCCGCGTCCTACCGCGCGCTTTCCAGCTTGCGTTCGGTTTCCTCGATCCAGCCCTTGACCGGCGCGAGCAGCGGGCCCTGGGTCAAACCGCCGCAGCCGCGGCCGTGCGGTCCCTGCGCCCAGGCGACGATGGCGACTGCGGTCGATCCGTCGGCCGACCAGACCGGCGCGCCGGAATCGCCGCTGCAGGCGCCGGCCTTCCGCCCGGCGGGATCGGCGGCCCAGATAAGCACGGTCGAGGCTGGCTCACGGACAGCAAGAGTCACGCTCCGCAGGACCCCGCCCGACGACCAGTCGCCTTCGTGCGACGCGCCGTAGCCGGAGACGATCGCGGGCGCGCCGATCGCGGGTGGACCGCCGTCCCCGATCGAAGCGCCGACAAAGCGGGGGTCGAGCGGCCGCGCGGCGCGGATCAGCGCCAGGTCGATCGATTGGACGCGAGCCTGAATGGCGTCGGCGCGGTAGCGCGGATGAGCGATCGCCGCGTCGACCGGAATGATGACGGCCTCACCCGACGCGTCGCGGTAATGGACCGCCATGTCGCGCAGCGGCCTGACGCAGTGGGCCGCGGTGAGAAGAATACGCGAGCTCAGCACCAGGGCCGAGCAGAAGCCGGCGCTCCCGCCGCCGCGGAGCAGGACCATCGCCACCCGATCGGCGAAGCGGCTGTCGGGCGCGGCCCCGACCAGCGCTCGCGCGGAAGTGAGGGGCGCGGCGAGCGCGGCGACGAGGGCGAGCGTCCGCAAGACGAGGGGGAGACGCGAGGTCATGGGCGGCTTCATGCGCCGGAATGCGTTGCGCTTCAATCGTTTGCCAGCCTATCGTCGCCGCCTTTTCGTCACTTTGGCGCAACGCGGCTCCGGCTCTGCGTTTTGACCATTCACTCTGCATTCAGCCAGCAATGCGAACATGGCCGCACAGCGTTTCGACAGCAGAGGCTTTCATCGTCATGGCCGCGCTCGCCATGGTTTGCCGCGCCGGGGCATGGTGCGTCGTTTTGGCGTGCGCCGCCGCCAACGCGGCCGAGACGGAGCCCGTGCGCACCGCCGCGGTCAAGCCCGTGTGCCTTAACGCGGCCGAGACGCGCGAGGAGGTCAAGTCCCGCCATCTCATCGAGCCATTTGCCGCGCTCAAATTCGCCGCCGCGCAGCGCAAGGCCGAGGCGCTGTCGGCGAAACTCTGTCACATCGGCGACGATTTCATCTACGAGATCACGCTCTTGCATCGCGACGGGCGCCTGGTGCATGTCGAGATGGAAGCGGCGACGGGCAAAGTCCGCCCGACGCGTGAGACGCGCGAATCGCACGAAACGCGCGATCCGCAGATCAAGAACTGATCGCACGGCGGTCGTCAGGGAAGATAAGGGAGCGCATGCGGCTTTTGGTTGTCGAAGACGATCGCGATCTCAATCGCCAGGTTTCGGCGGCGCTCGAAGCCGCAGGCTATGCGGTCGACCGCGCTTTCGACGGCGAAGAGGGCTGGTTTCGCGGCGACACGGAGCCCTATGACGCGGTCGTTCTCGACATCGGCCTGCCCAAGCGCGACGGCGTCTCGGTCCTCGAGGCGTGGCGGAAGGCCGGCCGCACCATGCCCGTTCTGATCCTCACTGCACGCGATCGCTGGAGCGACAAGGTTCAGGGCATCGACGCCGGCGCTGACGACTATGTCGCGAAGCCCTTCCACATGGAGGAGGTGCTGGCGCGCTTACGGGCGCTGATGCGCCGCGCCGCCGGCCACGCGTCGAGCGACCTCACGGTCGGGCCGGTCAGGCTCGACGCCCGCGCCGGGCGGGTCACGGTCAACGGTCAGCCGATCAAGCTCACCAGCCACGAGTACCGGCTGCTTTCCTACCTCATGCACCATACCGGGCGCATCATCTCGCGCAGCGAGATCGTCGAGCATCTCTACGAGCAGGATTTCGACCGCGACTCGAACACGATTGAAGTGTTCATCGGGCGATTGCGCAAGAAGCTTGGAGTCGACATCATCAGGACCGCGCGCGGCCTCGGCTACGCCGTCGGCGCTGAAGAGGACACGCCGGCGGGGCGATAAAGCAGGCTCGCCGCGGGGCGCGATTGGCCGGTGCTCTCAGTTCTTCCGCATCGCGACGAAGCGCGCGGTCGCACGCAACACATCGCCCGCCGCGCCCAGGCCGGCGGCGTCCACCGCCGACGTCGCCTCATCGACAAGCTGACCGAGCTCACGGCGCGCCCCCTCAACGCCGAGCGCCCCGACCAGCGTCGCCTTGTTGCGCCCGGCGTCCTTCTGGGCGCGCTTGCCGAGCGTCGCGGCGTCGCCCTCGGCGTCGAGAATGTCGTCGGCGACCTGAAACGCCGCGCCGATGACTCGGCCATAGGCCGCCAGCGCAGCGCTCGCCTTCGGGTCAGCTCCGGCCAGCCTCGATCCCGCCTCGACACTGAACCTCAAGAGCGCGCCGGTCTTCATCGCCTGCAGGAGTGCGATCTCCTTGACCGATAGCGGCGCCGTCGCTCCCTCGGCGTCCAGGTCGAGCATCTGGCCTCCGACCATGCCCGCGAGTCCGGAGGCTCGCGCGAGGCCAACGCAAAGGGACGCGCGGACCTCCGCGTTTCGATCGGTCGCCGGGTCCGCCACGATCTCGAACGCCAGCGCCTGCAAGGCGTCGCCCGCGAGGATCGCCGTTGCTTCGCCGAAGGCGCGATGCGTGGTCGGCCGCCCGCGCCTCAGGTCGTCGTCGTCCATCGCCGGCAGGTCATCGTGAATCAGCGAATAGGCGTGAATGCATTCGATCGCCGCGCCGGCGCGGCGCGGACCAGCGTCCTCGCGCCCGAGCGCGCGCGCCGTCTCCACTGCGAGGAACGGTCTGAGGCGTTTTCCGCCGCCGAGCGTCGCATAGCGCATCGCCTTGATGAGGCGCTCCGGCCGCGCAGGCTCGCCGGGCCTTGGATCCGCAGTCAGCAAAGCCTCGAGCTCGCGCTCGATTGCGGCCCCGGATTCGGCGAGCCTCGCCGCAAACGCGCTATCGTCCATCTACGCGCTCCGGCCTAGGCGCCGTAATCGGCCGGATCGAAGACCCGCTTGGTCGAGCAGAATTCGCAGGTGACGCCGATCATCCCGTCGTCGCCCACCATTTCCTTGACTTCCTCCGGCGGGAAGCTGCGCAGCATCGCGTCGACTCCCTCAGCCGAGC
The DNA here is from genome assembly GCA_963794655.1 of uncultured Alphaproteobacteria bacterium. Taxonomy (GTDB): domain Bacteria; phylum Pseudomonadota; class Alphaproteobacteria; order Rhizobiales; family Beijerinckiaceae; genus Roseiarcus. The sequence continues at coordinate 1,287,157 of CAWCEV010000008.1, read as the reverse complement.
AACGGCAGACCGCGGCGAGCGGCGTCGGCTGGTAGACGCGCACGCCACGCTCGTTGAAAAGGCGAAACAGGAGCCGCTCGCCCGAGAGCGTCGGATCGATCAGTTCGTGCGCTTCGGTCGTCGCCGCGCGCGCCTTGGCCTCGGTCCACGCGTCATCCTCATCGATCCGGTGCGGCTCGACCCCCTCGGGAGCGTCGCCGGGATCAAAGTCCGCCTTGAGCCGACGAGTCCCAGCCTCCGGCAGATACTGGACAACGAGGCCGCCCGCGCGCCATGCGGCGCCGCCGGCAGTCACAATCTCCCCGACCGCAAGGCGCACTAGCGTCGGGATCTGTTCCGAGCGCTCGAAATAGTGATGCGCCGCGGCCTCCAGCCCCTGACCCTCAAGCGCGATCACGCCCTGATATCGGGTCATCTCGCCGCCGGGATCGATCGTGAAGGCCAGATGGCCGTGGCCGAGCAGGTCGCCGCCGGCCGAAGCGCTCTCGAGCCGCGCCCGGTCGAACCGCGCGAGCGCGCGCAGATGCGACGGCGCGTCGAAATCGACGAGCAGCATGGTGACCGGACCGTCGCTCTTGGTCTGAAGCTGGAACCGGCCATTCATCTTCAAGGTGGATCCGAGCAGCGCGGCAAGCGCCACCGCCTCCGCCACCAGTTTCGATACCGCTTCCGGATAGTCGTGGCGCTTGAGGAGCTGATCGATCGCCGGCCCAAGCCGCACCAGCCGGCCACGGACGCTCAGCGATTCGACGGCGAAGGGCAGCACGATGTCGTCGACGACGTCAGCCGAGACGGCGCGCTCGAGCACGGTCATGGCTCCACCCCGAGACACCAGGCGAGCACGCCCTTCTGCGCATGCAGGCGGTTTTCCGCCTCGTCAAACACGACTGATTGCGGGCCGTCGATCACATCGTCGGTCACCTCTTCGCCGCGATGGGCGGGCAGGCAATGCATGAAGATGGCGTCGCTGGCCGCGTGGCGCATCAGCTCCGGATTGACCTGATAGGGCGCGAGCAAATTGTGCCGCCGCCCCTCGTCCTCGTCGCCCATCGACACCCAGCAATCGGAGATCACCGCCGCCGCATCGCGAGCCGCGGCCGCCGGGTCGTCGCCGATCGCGATATTCGCTCCCGCGGCGCGTGCGGCCTCGATCCGCTGCTTCGGCGGCTGCAATTCGCGCGGGCAGGCGATTTCGAGCCGGAAACCGAACCGCGCCGAGGCGTCGATCCAGGACGACAGCACGTTGTTATAGTCGCCCGACCAGGCAATCTTGCGCCCGCGGATCGGACCGCGCTTTTCCTCGAACGTCATCAGGTCCGCCAGCACCTGGCAGGGATGCGACTGCTTGGTGAGGCCATTGATGACCGGAACGGTCGCGTTTTCCGCCATTTCCCGCATGTCGTCCTGGCTGAGGATGCGTATGACGATTGCGTCGACGTATCGCGACAGCACGCGCGAGGTGTCGGCGATGGTCTCGCCGCGCCCGAGCTGCATCTCCGCTCCGGTCAACATGATCGATTCGCCGCCGAGTTCGCGCATCCCGACATCGAACGAGACGCGCGTGCGGGTCGACGGCCGATCGAAGATCATCGCCAGCGTCTTGCCGGCGAGAGGACGCCACGCCGGCTCTTCCCCCCTGACCCGCGCAGCCTTCATCGACGCCGACCGGTCGAGGATGCCACGGAGCTCCCCGCTCGAAAGCTCGAGCAGATCGAGGAAATGCCGCGGACGGCTATGAACGGGCGCGTTCATGGCAAAAGCTTCAGTTCGTCGTCGCCATCAGGCGCTCTTCGACCACGGCGCAAGCGGCGTCGAGCCGCCGTACGCCTTCGGCAAGCTCCTCGTCGGTGACGACGAGTGGCGGCAATATGCGCACGACGTTATCGCCGGCGGGAATGACGAGCAGCTTCTGCTTGAGCGCCTCCTGGGCGAATTCGGCCGGCGGCGCCTTGAGCTTAAACCCGATCAGCAGCCCCTCGCCGCGGATCTCCTCGATCACCCCGGCGCGGCGATCCTTGAGCTCGGCAAGTCGCTGGCGCATGTCGAGACCGAGCCTCGCGACCCGCTCGAGGAAGCCCGGCGCCAGGATCACGTCGAGCGTCGCGTTGCCGACCGCCATCGCGAGCGGGTTGCCGCCGAAGGTCGTGCCGTGAACACCCACCGTCAGGCCGCGCGCCGCGTCGGCGGTCGCGAGGCACGCCGACATCGGAAAGCCGCCGCCGATGCCTTTGGCGGACGTCAGAATGTCGGGATGGATGCCGCAATGCTCGTAGGCGAAGAACTTGCCTGTCCGGCCGACGCCGGTCTGCACCTCGTCGAAGATCAGGATGAGGCCGTGCCGATCGCAGATGTCGCGCAAGCCCCGCAGGAACGCGGGCGGAACGAGCCGCACCCCGCCTTCGCCCTGGATCGGCTCGATCATGATGGAGCCGGTCCCCGGCCCGATCGCGGCCTCGACCGTCGCCAGATCGGTGAGCGGAATCTGATCGAAGCCGTCGACCTTGGGGCCGAAGCCGTCGAGATATTTGGCCTGGCCGCCGGCCGCGATCATCGCGAGTGTGCGGCCGTGGAACGCGCCCTCGAAGGTGATCGTGCGATAGCGCTCGGGATGGCCGTCAATCGACTGGCGCCGGCGCGCCATCTTGACCGCCGCCTCATTGGCCTCGGCGCCGGAATTGGCGAAGAACACGAGGTCGGCGAAAGTGGCGTCGGCGAGCCGGCGCGCGAAGCGCTCACCCTCCGGATTCTGGTAGAGGTTCGAAATGTGCCAAAGCTTCGAACCCTGGCTCGTCAGCGCTTCGACCAGATGCGGATGAGCGTGGCCGACCGAGGTCACGGCTATGCCGGCGCCGAAATCGAGATAGCGCTCGCCTTCCTGGGACACGAGCCAGCAGCCTTCGCCTCGCTCGAACGCGACATTCGCGCGGGCGTAGGTTGGCACGATGGCGGATGTCGCATGGGCGGTGTTCACCTGTCCAACTCCTTGTACAGGCTCGAGATTCCGGCTTCCCGAGAACGGCGTTGCACGCCGCAAAATAAAAACGCCGCCCCGCTGGGGCGGCTGCCGAATGGGCATGAATTATAACGGAAAGCTCGCGGATCGGTCAAATGGTTCGGATTCGAGCCGCCCACAGCCGCTCAAACGCCGCCGCGCGCTAACGCCTTGATCCGACTCACGCAATCGAATCGAGCGCGGCGATGGCCAAAACTCAGCGTCGAGAGTTGGGGAAAAGCGCCCCCAAAGACCCGGTGCGACTCTGCGCGATTCAACGAGTAGTGTAGTTTTATGCCTCGGGGCCACGAGATGTCGTGGCGGCGGTTTCATAGCGAGTGCTGGTTTGCGTTGCGCCGGACGGACCTCCGTCAGGCGACGGGGTTTGATTCTGCCTACCCGAACTGCGCTTTGCAGAGGACGAACGAGGCGACGATGTCTTGGACGGACGAGAGAATTGAGCAGCTGAAACATCATTGGATGGAAGGCAAGAGCGCGAGCCAGATCGCGAGCCTGCTCGGCAACGGCCTGAGCCGCAACGCCGTGATCGGGAAGGTTCATCGGCTTGGCCTGGCCGGGCGCGCCAAGTCTCCGGGCCTTTCGAGCTCGCGCCCCCGCTCTTCGACGCCGTCGCAGGCCGCGCATCGCGCCGCCGCGCCGCGGATGGCGGCGGCCGCGCCCCGGATCACGCGCGGCGCCACCGCGCTCGCCATCGCGCCCCAGGCGCTGGCGGACGCCGAGCCCGAGGCGTTCGAGAGCGTCGTCGTGCCGATGTCGCTCCGGGTGACGATCATCGAATTGAAGGAGGCGATGTGCCGCTGGCCGCTCGGCGACCCGGCCAGCTCTGAATTCCGCTACTGCGGGTCGCCTGCCGCCTCCGGTCCTTATTGCACCTATCACGGCTCGCTGGCCTACCAGCCGGCGCATGACCGGCGCCGCGAACGCGATCGCCTGCGCCGGCCGGCCCTGCGCTGATATAAGGATCAGGGCCTGGTTTTCTGCTGCAGTGGCACGACCGCGACGAAACAGGAGCCCTGGTTCACGCGGCTCGTGATGTTTAGTCTGCCGCGATGGCGGCTGAGGATGTGCTTGACGATGGCGAGGCCGAGGCCGGTGCCGTTCTTGGCCCGGCTTTGAGTGGCGTCGACGCGGTAGAACCGCTCGGTCAGCCGCGGCAGGTGCTCCGGCGCGATCCCGTACCCGTAGTCCCGAACGCTGAGGCTCCCCTCCTTTTCGGTCATCGAGACCGTGACCTCGACGACGCCAGCGTCATCGGAGTCGGCGCGAGCTCCATATTTGATGGCGTTCTCGATCAGGTTTTCCGCCACCCGCAGAAGTTCGTCGCGATCGCCTGCGACCATCACCGGATCAGGGGCGCTCAGGCGGATTTCGACGCCGAGATCCCCGGCCATCGGCGTCAGCGCATCAACGACGCTGCGGGTGGTCTGGGCGAGATCTACGACCGTCTCCGGCCGCACGTGCTGCTTCTGCTCGATGCGCGACAGCGACAGCAGGTCTTCGATCAGGCGCGCCATCCGCCGCCCCTGCTCGCGCATGATCACGAGGAATTGGTCGCGCGCCTTGGGGTCGTCGTGCGCTGAGCCCTGGAGGGTTTCTATGAAACCGACCAGCGAGGCCAGCGGCGTGCGCAGCTCATGGCTGGCGTTGGCGATGAAGTCGACCCGCAGGCGCTCCACCCGCCGCGCCTCGGTCTGATCGCGCAGCGTGATCAGGGTCGCCACGACTTCGCCGTCTTCGGTCGCGAGCGGCGCGACGCAGACATCGAACAGGCGTTCGACCGGCACCCGCTCGCTCCACTGCACGGTCTCGGCTTCGCCGCTCGCCATCACCCGCCGGCGCGCATCGATGACATCGGGGGCGCGCAGGCCAAGCACGAACGGATCTCCGACCCGGAGCCCGGGCAGGAGCTCCAAGGCGGGCTTGTTCGCCGCGGCCGCGCGCTCGTCCGGGCCGACGATGATCGCAGGCTCCGGCATCGCGCCAACAAGTTGCGACGCGAACGGCGATCCCACGAGGTCGGCCAGTCTCTGAGCGTCGGCGCCTGGCATGGCCTTGCCCGCTAGTTGTCGGACGCGGCCGACATCGCTTGCCGCAGCGAACGCCAGCGGCGCACAGCCTCGACCCCGCCCAGCATCGCCATCGCGGCGAGGAACGGGGCGACGTAGTAGATGCCGCGAAAAAGCAGGAGCGAGGCCAACACCGCGTCCTGATTCCCGCCGACGCCCTGAAGGATTGTCGCCTCGAACACCCCGAGTCCGCCGGGCGCGTGGCTGGCGATGCCGAGCATGGCGGCGAAGGAATAGAGGGTCGCGAAGGTGGGAAAGCCGAATCTTTCGGCTTTCGGCAGGAGAACATAGAGGGCCGCGGACGCCGAGCAGATATCGATGACGCCGAGCGCCATCTGTCCCAGAGTGAGCACCGGACCCGGAAGCGTGAAATTGCCGACGACCGGCGCGTTGCGCCACCGCATGCGGCTGACCCAGACGAGGTAGACGATCACAGCGCCGACGACGCCCGCGCCGATGAGGCGATTGGCGAGGGGATGGAAGTGGTCGATGTCCGCCACCGGATCGGACGCCGAGAGGAAACCAGAGCCGACCACGAGTCCCATGCCGAGCCAGAAGGTGATCCCGGCGACAATCGTCAGGCTCGCGACCTTGCCGGCGGAGAGGCCCGCGGGGCCATAGATCCAGTAGCGGACCGCTGCCCCGGTCACCAAGGGAAACCCGAGCGTGAACGAAAACGCATAGCTCGCGAAGGACGCTAGCGCCGTCAGCCGGTAAGGAACCTTGATCTTGAGGTGGCGAAGCGCAAGCGCGTCATAGCCCGTAAGCGCGAGGTAGCTCAACGCGGTGAATGCGAAGGAGAGAGCGATCTGATCGCGGCCCGTCCCGGCGATCGCCGCCTTGACCTTGCCCGGATCGATGCGGATGAGAGTGCGGACGAAAATCGTCGCCGCGAAGGCGATGATGACGACGCTCGCTGCGATCCCGAACCGTCGAAGCGCGGGTCTGCGGCGCGAGACGGCGTCGAGAAGGCGGTCGACGAACGACGGCGGCGGCGGGGGCGGCGCTTCGATCGGCGCCCGGTTTGGTGCCGGGCGTCGCTTCTGGGCTTGCGCCATGCCTTGTTCCTGTTGACGACGCCGAGGCCTATAGGACCATGCCGCTTTTCGCGCAAGCGAGATGCGGCGCACGCCCTCAGCCGACCGATACGCGCTGCTTTGTCTTCCAGGACCGATAGGCGGCGTCCGCCAGCAACAGCGCCATGAGCCCGTCGGCGCCGTCCGGGTGGGGCTTTTGTCCAGATTTCGCCGCAGCGATGAAAGCGTCAAGCTCGTTGCGATAGGCTGCATCATAGCGCTCGAGGAAAAAGTTCAGCGCTTTGTCGCTGGCGAAGCCATGCGCGCCGGCCCACTCGACCGTCGTCTCGCGAACGTTGTCGGCCCGGAGCATCCCCCCGTCGCCATGCGCCTCGACCCGCTGGTCGTAGCCGTAGGTCGCGCGGCGCGAATTGGAGATCTGCGCCACCTTGCCCGACGCGGTCTCCATGATGACAACGGCAGTGTCGATGTCGCCGGCCTCGCCGATCGCCTTGTCGACCAGCGCCGACCCCATCGCACTCACCGCCACCGGGTCTTCGCCCAGGACGAACCTCGCCATGTCGAAGTCGTGGATCATCATATCGCGGAAGAGGCCGCCCGAACGGGCTATGTAGGAAAGCGGAGGCGGCCCGGGATCGCGCGAGGTGATCGAGACGATCTCGAGAGCGCCGATCGCGCCTTCGGCGACGCGCTTGCGCAGCGCCGCGAAATTCGGGTCGAACCGGCGATTGAAGCCCACCATCAGCGTCGCCCCGGTCTTCTTGACGACGTCGAGACAGGCGCGGACTCGGTCGACGTCGAGGTCGATCGGCTTCTCGCAGAAGATCGCCTTGCCGGCGCGCGCCGCGCGCTCGATGAGGTCGGCGTGAGTGTCGGTGGGCGAGCAGATGGCGACCGCGTCGACGTCCTTGGCGGCGAGGATCGCGTCGACGTCGGCGACCTTGGCGCCCGTGGCCTTGGCAAGCGCCGCGGCGGCCGCAGGGTCCGCGTCGGCGACCAGAATCACCTGGCTGTCACGACGCGTGGCGACGTTGCCGCCGTGGATCTTGCCGATCCTGCCTGCGCCGATAATGCCGAACCTCATGCGTTCCTCCGTGGGCGGGCGAGCCAAAGCGACTCCTATTCGAAAAAAGAATATACGTTCCATATTGACTTGGGAATAGAATTTTTGTTTCATTCGTCGCCAGAAGCGCGAGGTGTCCGGTCGCAGCCCCATGCGCGTTCCGTCAGGCGCCGCGCCAAAGACCCAAGGAGAAAACGCTCATGGCCAGGACCCCCGCCCCCGAGGCCGCAGCGGCCGCGCGCCCAGCCTTTCGAGGGCCGGCCAATCTCAGCGGCAAGATCGCCATCGTCACTGGCGGCACCCAGGGGCTCGGGGAGGCCATAGCACGGCTGTTCGCCGAGCGCGGCGCCGCGGGAATCGTGATCTGCGGCCGCAACGCGCACAGGGGCGAGCGGGTCGCGACCGACATTTCCTCGGCCGGCTGTCCGACGCATTTCGTCCAGGCTGACCTCGCCAAGGTGGCCGACTGTCGCGCGGTCGTCGCCGCTGCGGACAAGCGCTTCGGCCGCGTCGACACGCTCGTCAACGCCGCCGCGCTCACCGACCGGGGCGACATTTTCGACACCACCGAGGAGCGCTATAACGAGATTTTCGACGTCAACGTGCGCGCGCCGTTCTTCCTCATCCAGGAGACCGTGCGCATCATGCGGCGCGAGAAGACCGCGGGCGCGATCGTCAACATCCAGTCGATGTCGGCCCATGGCGGGCAGCCGTTCATCACCGCCTATTGCGCTTCGAAGGGCGCGCTCGCCATCCTGACTCGCAACGTCGCCCACTCGCTCGTCAAGTTCCGCATCCGCGTCAACGGCCTCAACATCGGCTGGATGTCGACGCCGGGCGAGGACCGCATCATGAAGACTTATCACGGCGCCAAGGACGGCTGGCTCGAGGAGGCGGTCAAGACGAAGCCGTTCGGGCGGCTCATCGACCCGAAGGAAGTCGCGCGCGCCTGCGCCTACCTGTGCTCCGACGAATCGGGGCTGATGACCGGCTCGAACATCGACTTCGATCAGAACGTGGTCGGCACAGCCGATCCGCCCCTCGAGCCTTGAGTTGGTGCGGCGCTTGGCCTCCGATCCCCGCCTCGACGTCATTACCATCGGCCGCTCGTCGGTCGACCTTTACGGCGTGCAGGTCGGCGGCCGGCTCGAGGACATGGCGACCTTCTCCAAGGCGGTCGGCGGCTGTCCGACCAACATCGCGATCGGCACGGCGCGTCTCGGACTGAAGAGCGGCCTCATCACCCGGGTCGGCGACGAGCACATGGGCCGCTTCATTCGCGAGCAATGCGCGCGCGAGGGGGTCGATGTCGCGGGCGTCCGGACCGATCCGGTGAGGCTGACCTCGCTCGTCCTGCTCGGCATCCGCGACGAGAAGACCTTCCCGCTCATCTTCTATCGCGAAAACTGCGCCGACAGCGCCCTCGACGAGGGCGACATCGATCCCGCCTTCGTCGAGAGCGCGAAGGCGATCCTGGTCAGCGGCACCCATTTTGCGCGCGCGAATACCGCCGCCGCCCAGCTCAAGGCGATGGGAATCGCCCGCGCCGCCGGTCGAAAGATCGTGTTCGACATCGACTATCGCCCAAACTTATGGGGGCTCGCGGGCCATGGGGCCGGAGAAGAGCGCTACATCAAGTCGAGCGACGTCACGAAGAGTCTGACCGCCATCCTGCCGCAATGCGATCTCATCGTCGGGACCGAAGAGGAGATGATGATCGCCGGCGGGGCGGACGGACCGCTCGAGGCGCTGAAAGCGGTCCGCGCGGCGAGCCAGGCGACGCTCGTTCTCAAGCGCGGCCCGATGGGCTGCGTCGTGTTCCCCGGCGCGATCCCCGATTCGCTCGAAAAGGGAATCAAGGGGCCAGGCTTTCCGGTCGAGGTCTATAACGTGCTCGGCGCAGGCGATGCGTTCATGTCCGGTTTCCTGCGCGGCTGGCTCCGCGAAGAGCCGCTCGAGACCTGCTGCGCCTACGCCAACGCCAATGGCGCCTTCGCCGTCTCGCGTCTCCTGTGCTCACCCGAATATCCAACTTGGGCCGAGCTCAGCCGGTTCCTCGAGCGCGGCTCGCCCCATCGCGCGCTGCGCCGCGACGAGAGCCTCAATCACATCCACTGGGCGACGACCCGCAGGCCCGAGCCGCCCTCGATCATGGCGCTGGCGATCGACCACCGCGCGCAGCTTGAGAAGGTTGCCGACGACGCAGGCGCCCCGCGTGAACGCATCAGCGCCTTCAAACTGCTCGCGGTCGAAGCCGCGGCCAAGGTCGCCGCGGGGCGGCCGGGCTACGGCATGCTGCTCGACGGCAAGTACGGCCGCGAGGCGTTGTTCCGGGCCGCCGACCATGACTTCTGGATCGGCCGGCCTGTCGAGGAGCCGGGTTCGCGCCCGCTCGAATTCGAATTCGGCGGCTCGCTCGGGGTCAAGCTCGAGGAATGGCCGGTTTCCCATACGATCAAGTGCCTGTGCTTCTATCACCCCGACGATCCGCCGGAGATGAAGGCGCGGCAGGAGCGCGAGCTTCTGCGCCTCAACGACGCGGCGCGGACGATGGAGCGCGAACTCCTGATCGAGATCATCGCGAGCAAGAACGGCGCGGTCGACGATCGCACCGCCGCCCGCGTGATCGAGCGGCTCTATGCGATCGGGATCATGCCGGACTGGTGGAAGCTCGAAGGCCAGCCCAGCAAGGCCGCCTGGGACAATGTCGCCCAGGCCATCGAGGCAGGGGACCCTTTTTGTCGCGGGATCATGCTGCTCGGCCTCGAAGCGCCCGAAGCGGAGCTCGCGCAGGCCTTCGCGCTCGCGCGACATTGCAGCCGGGTCAAGGGCTTTGCGGTTGGCCGGACGATCTTCGTCGAGCCGGCGGTCGAATGGTTCGCGGGCCGCATCGACGACCGCGCCGCGGTCGAGCGCATGGCGGAAGCGTTTGCGCGCCTCTGCGATCTCTGGCGCGATTCGGGGCGCAAGGCTAAGTAATGCAAAGAGCGACGCTCCCCGATAGGCAAAGAACAATCATCAGGCAGGAAAGTCCGAGGCCATGACAACGATACGCTTGACCGCCGCGCAGGCGATGGTTCGTTTCCTCAGCGCCCAGCGGGTCGAAATCGACGGCCGTGAGCAGCGCCTGTTCGAGGGCGTGTTCGCGATCTTCGGCCACGGCAATGTCGCGGGAATCGGCGAGGCGCTCTACGCCGCGCGCGAGTCGCTGCCGACCTATCGCGCCCACAACGAGCAGGCGATGGCGCTGACCGCGATTGCCTTCGCCAAGGCCTCGCGGCGCAAGCGGATGATGGCCTGCACCAGCTCGATCGGGCCAGGAGCGACCAATATGGTCACAGCCGCCGCGGTGGCGCATGTGAACCGCCTGCCAGTGCTTTTTATCCCCAGCGATACCTTCGCCGGCCGCCGGCCCGATCCGGTCCTGCAGCAGATCGAGGACTTCGGCGACGGAACAATGAGCGTCAATGACTGCTTCAGGCCCGTGTCGCGCTATTTCGACCGCATCACGCGGCCGGAGCAGATCGTGCCGGCGCTGAACCGGGCGATTGCGGTCCTGACCGATCCGGCCGATTGCGGTCCGGCGACGCTGGCCTTCTGCCAGGATGTGCAGACCGAGGCCTATGACTATCCGGTGAGCTTCTTCGACAAGCGCGTGCATCGGCTGCGCCGCGCTGTTCCGGACCCGCGCGAGGTCGAGGAGGCAGCCGCGCTCCTGAAGCGGGCCAAGAAGCCTTTCGTCGTCAGCGGCGGCGGCGTCCTCTATTCCGACGCCGAGCGCGAGCTGATCGACTTCTGCGCCAGGCGCGGGATTCCTGTCACCGAGACGCAGTCGGGCAAGTCGGCGATCCCCGCCGGTCATCCCCTCGCTCTCGGCGCGGTCGGCGTCACGGGGACCGGCGCCGCGAACGCGCTCGCGGCGGAGGCGGATGTGATTCTCGGCGTGGGCACGCGATTGGCCGACTTCACCACCGGCTCGTGGGCGCTGTTCAAGAATCCCGACCGGCGGTTCATCGCGATCAACGTGCAGCCCTTCGATGCGCTGAAACATCGCGCGCTGCCGGTCCTCGGCGACGCGCGCACCGCGCTCGCGGCGCTTGATGCAGCGCTCGGGGGATGGAAGGCGCCGCGCTCGTGGAGCGACGGCGCCGCCAAGGCCAAGGCGGATTGGGAACCGACCGCCGCGCGCTATACCGCGCCGACCAACGCGCCGGCGCCGACCGACGCCGAAGTTCTCGGCGCGCTGATGCGGGCCGGCGAAAAAGGCGACGTCGTCGTCGGCGCCGCGGGCGGACTGCCCGGCGAGTTGCACAAGCTCTGGCAGGCCGGGGCGCCGCTCGGCTACCATCTCGAATACGGTTATTCCTGCATGGGCTACGAGATCGCCGGCGGGATCGGCGTCAAGATGGCGCTGCCGGAGCGGGAAGTGGTGGTGGTCGTCGGAGACGGCTCCTATCTCATGATGAATTCCGAGATCGCGACGTCGGTGATGCTGGGCAAAAAACTCATCATCGTCGTCCTCGACAACCGCGGCTTCGGCTGCATCAACCGGCTGCAACAGGCGACCGGCGGGGCGCCGTTCAACAATCTCCTGCGCGACGCGCGGCACGAGACGCTGCCCGAGGTCGATTTCACGGCGCACGCGCGCTCGCTTGGCGCCGATGCGGTGAAGGTCAGGTCGATCGCCGAACTCGAGACGGCGTTCAAAAAAGCGCGCGGCGCGGACTCGACCCAGGTGATCGTCATCGACACCGATCCGGTCGGCTCGACCGACGCCGGCGGTTTCTGGTGGGACGTTTCGGTGCCGGCAGTGTCGGAGCGCAAGGAGGTTGGCGCCGCGCGCCAGGCATACGAGGTCGCGCGGAAGCTGCAGCGGGTCGGAGACTGAGATGCCCATCCTCATCGGCGCCAACCCGATCGGCTGGACCAACGACGACCTGCAGGAGATCGGCGGCGACACGCCGCTCGAGACGTGCCTCAAGGAGGCAAAGGAAGCGGGCGTCGCCGGGATGGAGAAGGGGCACAAGATGCCGAGCGACGGAGCGGCGCTGAAGGCGAAGCTCGGCGGCGGCGGCCTGGACTTCGTCGGCGGCTGGTACTCGGCGGAATTGCTCAGGCGCTCGGCGCGCGAGGAATTCGAGGCGGCGAAATCGCATATCGCGATGACCAAGGGCGCGGGCGCTCATGTCGTCATCGTCGCCGAGACCTCGAACGCCATCCACGGCGACCGGTCGAAGCCCCTGTCCGAGCGCCCGCGCCTCAGAAAAGGCGACTGGGCGGCCTATGGGGCGAAACTGACCGAGTTCGCCGAGCGCCTTGCCGATCAGGGGCTCAAGCTCTGCTATCATCACCACATGGGAACGATCATCCAGTCGGAGCGCGACATCGACGCGCTCATGGCCCACACCAAGCCGCCGGTGCATCTCTTGCTCGACACCGGACATGCGCGCTGGGGCGGGTCCGACCCGGCCGGCCTCGCGCGCGCTTATCGTTCGCGGATCGGCCACGTCCATTGCAAGGATGTGCGCGAAGTGAAGATGCGTGAATCGAACTCCGGCGACTGGAGCTTCCTTGATTCGATCTTAGGGATGGGCAAGGAGCTCGGCGTCTATACCGTTCCGGGCGACGGCATGGTCGACTACGCGGCGGTGTTCAAAGAGCTCATTGGCTATTCCGGATGGGTCGTGCTCGAAGCCGAGCAGGACCCGAAGAAAGCGCCCGCTCTGCCCTATGCGAAAAAGGGCGTCGCCCATATCCGCGCGGCGCTTAACGAGGCGGGGCTGGCTTAGTCTCCCGCTTTCCCTCATGGGAGAGGGGCCGAGACGAGGGTGCGCGGCGGAAAGGCAGTCTACCTGCGACGCTCTCCGGGAATTGCGCAGATTTAGGAGGTTTCGCCAATGCCGCAATCGAAGTTGCTCGTTCATCCGTCCCACGCCGCCGACGGCGTCGGCCATCGGGTCACGCCGGCGAGCGCCGGATGGCGCTATGTCGGATTCGAGACGCGGGCGCTGAAAAAGGGCGCCAAGTCCAAGCTCGACACCGGCGGCGAGGAAGTCTGCGTCGTCATCCTGTCCGGGAAAGCGCGGGTGACCGCCGGCGGCTTCGACTCGGGCGTCATCGGCGAGCGCGCCAGCGTGTTCGACGGGAGCCCATGGTCGGTCTATCTGCCGCCGCATCAAAACGCGGGGATCGAGGCAGCGACCGATTGCGAGCTAGCGCTTTGCTCGGCGCCGGCGAGCGGCAAGTTCAAGGCCCGCGTCATCAAGCCCGGCGACGTCGGCACGGTGACCCGCGGAACGGGATCGAACGCGCGCTTCGTCCGCAACGTCCTGCCCGAGGAGGCCGAGGCCGAGAGCGTGCTCGTGGTCGAGGTCATCACCCCCGGCGGTCACTGGTCGAGCTATCCGCCGCACAAGCACGACCGCGACGCCTTGCCCGACGAATCCTATCTCGAGGAAACCTACTACCACCGCCTGAAGCCCGCGCAGGGCTTCGGCTTTCAGCGCGTCTACACCGACGACGGCTCGCTCGACGAAGCGCTGACGGTCAAGGACGGCGACGTCGTGCTGGTGCCGCGTGGCTATCACCCTGTCGCCGCCCCGCATGGCTACGACCTCTATTACCTCAACGTGATGGCGGGGCCGAAGCGCATCTGGCGCTTCTACAACGATCCCCAGCACGAATGGCTGATGAAGCAGGCTCCCGCGTGAATCGCCAGCGGGTTCTTGTCGTCGGGCTCGGCACGATGGGGCTGAGCCACGCGCGCGCCTATAAGGCGATCGACGGTTTCGAGCTCGTCGGCTTCGTCACCCGCAACGCCGCCGGACGCCACGATCTCGACCAGGAGTTTCCCGGCCTCCCGCGCTACGAAGGCCTGACCGAAGCGCTGCGATCGCTCAAGCCAGACGCGGTCGCCATTTGCGCCTATACCGAGCACCACGCGCCGATGGCGCTCGAGGCGCTCGCGGCCGGCGCACACGTGTTCTGCGAGAAGCCGCTCGCCGACACGCTCGAAGCCGCCGAACGGGTCGTCGCGGCCGCGCGAGCGGCGAACAAGGTTCTGCTCGTCGGCTATATCCTGCGCGTCCATCCGTCGTGGACGCGCTTCGTCGAGATCGGCCGCACCCTTGGCAAGCCGCTCGTCATGCGCATGAACCTGAACCAGCAATCGTCGGGCTCGTTCTGGGGCGTGCATAAGGCGCTCATGCGCTCGACCTCGCCGATCGTCGACTGCGGCGTCCATTATGTCGACGTGATGTGCCAGGTCACGCGGGCGAAGCCGATCGCCGTGCACGCCGTCGGCGCCCGGCTCACCGGCGAGATCGCAAAGACGATGGTCAATTACGGCCATCTGCATCTCGCCTTCGATGACGGCTCGGTCGGCTGGTACGAGGCCGGCTGGGGTCCGATGATCAGCGAGACCGCGTTCTTCGTGAAGGACATGATCGGGCCGAAGGGTTCAGTCTCGATCGTGGCGAAGGACGAGGGCGGCGAAGCGGCGAAATCCGCCGATCACGACACCCACACCAAGACTAACGCGCTGCGCATTCATCACGCCGCGCTCAACGCCGACGGCGCCTTCGCCGAGCCCGACGAAATCCTCTCGACCGAGGACGAGCCCGGCCACCAGGACTTGTGCGAGCGTGAGCAGCGCCTGTTCCTGAAAGCGATCCGCGGCGAGACCGATCTTTCCGAGCATCTCGACGATGCGATCAATTCACTGCGCATCGTCTTCGCCGCCGACGAGAGCATGCGCACGGGCGAAGTCGTGAAGCTGTGACGGCCGCCACGGAATCGCCGCTCACCTTTGCCGCCGAGACCTCGCCGGACGAAGCGACCATTCGCGCCGTCGAAGCCGGGCTCAACGCCCACAGCGCCGTAGGCCTGAAGACCGAATGGTCGCCGCACTGGATCGTCGGCCGCGACGCGGACGGCGCCGTGCAGGCCGGGGTCCGCTTCGTGCTCGCGTTCGACTGGCTGTTCGTCAATTGGCTTTGGGTCGCGGAGCCCTGGCGCAAGCACGGGGTCGGCTCCCGGCTCATGGAGCGCGCCGAAGCGGCCGCGCGCGCGAAGGGCTGCCGCGCCGCCTATCTCGACACGTTCACGTTCCAGGCGCCGAAGTTTTACCAAAAGCTCGGCTACCGCGAATTCGGCCGGCTCGATGATTTCCCGCCCGGCCATTCGCGCATCTGGTTCTGCAAAGTGTTTCGATAAAATCGAGGCTGGGCCAGTTCGCGCGCCTCGGCGCGGCGACGCTCGCGGCCGCAGAGAACTGGCGCAACGGACCCCCAAGCGCGTCTGCTGTCATGCCCGCGAACCCGAGTATCCAGACCAAGGATCTGACGTCGCTCTGGATTCCCGCGTTCGAGCGTGTGAAGGAATCGCCTTTTCGCTGGAGACGGGTCATCCGGCGGCGCCGCGGATGGAATCCGAAGCGGTTGAAGCGTTCTTGGTATCGGCCGCTCTGCCGCTTGAGGGGAGCGGGGGATCAGGCGGCGTTGATCCTCAGACGGTGCGCGGCCACGAGGTTATTGGCGATGGCGTGCCAGAGCGCGTGGGCCTTCGCCTTGATGAGGCCGCGCACGGCAAGATGACCGAAGCCATGGTTCTTGCGATCGGCGTTGATCCGCTCGATGCGCTTGCGCAAGGCGTAGACGGCCTGGCCCGTTTCGCTCGCCATGCGTTCCCGCCACGCCTTGATAAAGGCGTGCTCCTTCTCTCGCTTGCGGATGCGCCGGGCGAGGCTCGCCGGTTTGACGTCGTCCCTGTCGCCCGGCGGCGGCGTATAGACGCCGACCGGACCCGACGCATGGCCGGCGAGCGCGACGATGTCCCGGCTTGTGGCGTAGCTGGCGTCGACCAGAAGCCTGCCGGGCGTCCGCCCGTAGCGTCGCGCGATGTCGTCGACCATCGGCCCCGCCAGGCCCGCATCGTTGCGCCGGTCGGTGACCGCAATCGAGACGATGACGCCTTCTCTCGGCGCCGCGGCGATCTGCGCATTATAGGCCGGGCGAACCGCGCCGTCGGGAAAGCGCATGGAGCGCGCTTCCGGATCGGTCGTCGAAGCCCTCGGCTCCTTCTTCCCGGCCTCGTCCTTGGCGTGCGTCTTCGCCCGCGCTTTTCGCTCCGCCTCGAGCCGTTCGAGCGCCGCGCGCGCTCTTGCCGCGCGCTCC
Organism: uncultured Alphaproteobacteria bacterium; assembly: GCA_963794655.1. Lineage (GTDB taxonomy): Bacteria > Pseudomonadota > Alphaproteobacteria > Rhizobiales > Beijerinckiaceae > Roseiarcus. The sequence continues at coordinate 1,270,805 of CAWCEV010000008.1, read as the reverse complement.
TGAACATCACGCGCCGCCCGCTCGCGCGCGGCCTGGCGTCGACGCGTCGACGCCTCGGGGTCGTCGGTCAGCTCCTGCTTGAGAGCGGCGAGCCGCTCGACGACCGCGGTTTCGATCTTGACAAGTTTTTCGCGCCGCCTGAACGACGCCTTGCTGGCGCTGGCGCGAATCTTCGTGCCGTCGACGGCGATCTCATCAAGGCTGATCAGCCCTTCGGCGATCAGCGCGGTTACGCTTTGCGTCAAAAGCCGATCGAGGATCTCGACCCTTTCGACCCTAAAGTCGGCGAGCCCGTGATGGTTGACCGGAACCCCGCCCGCCAGCCAGCGATAGGCGGCGTCGCTTTGCGCAAGCCGCGCAAGCTCGCGCGCCGACCCCACGCCCTCGACCGTCGCATAGAGCCAGAGCGCCATGAGAACCGCGGGATCGGCCGCCGGTCTTCCCGCCTCCCCCTCGCGCGAGAGAACCTGATCGTAAAGCGGCGAAAGATCGAGGCTCTCGACAAAGCTCCACACGAGGCGGGCGCGATGGTCCCCCGGCAAAAGCCCTTCGAGATCGACCATGTCCCAACGCAATTGCCGTCGATCCGGCCGCACCACCCGAGCCTCACCCATCGCCGACTCACTCCCGCCACATCAGCGAGGAGAGAATCACAGCCCAAGCAAAACCGCCAATTCCCTCACACGCTCGTTCGCGGGAATGACAAGAGGCGCTTCCGGTTCCAATCAGCGTGCCGCCCTAAATGCAACTTGCTTTAGGCCGCGCTCTTCCCCTCGCCGCCTTCGACTTCCGCAATGAACGCCGCGACCGCCCGCCCGATCGCGTCCGGGTGATCCTCCTGAAGAAAATGGATGCCGTCGCCGAGCTTGATCAACCGGCAATCCTTGAGCTTGGCCGCGAGCGCTTCGGCATCCGCGGGCGCGACCAGAGCGCCCGGCTCGGCGGCAAACAGAAGTTTGGGATAGGTCGATTGGGCGAGCGCCGCATGGGCGCTCGTCATCATCGCCACGACGTCGGCCGGCTCGCCGGCGATCGGAATCTCGTTCGGAAAGCGCCAGGTCGGCTTGCGTGACTCGGGCGTCGGAAAGGGCGCGCGATAGACGGCCATCTCTTCATCAGAGAGTTTGTGGCGCATGCCGCCCGGCAGCACGCGCTCGACAAAGACATTCTCTTCGAGGATCAGCTTCTCGCCTTCGCCGGGCGTGCGAAACTTGCGGAAGATCTCGCGCGCCCTGGATCCGCGGATAACGTCGTCCCAGGTCGGATAGGGCCGGACGAATTCCATGAAGGCGAGGCCGCGCACGAAATCCGGCCGCCGCTCGGCCAGATGAAAAGCAAGCGCCGTTCCCCAGTCCTGCGCGACGAGATAGGCCGAGCCGACGCCCGCCGCCGCAACGAAAGCGTCGAGATAGCGGACATGATCCTCGAGACGATAGGCAATTGTCGGCTTGCCCGACTGGCCGAAACCGATGAGATCGGGCGCGATGCAATGGGCGACCGGCGCGACGAGCGGGAGAATGTTGCGCCAGATGTAGGACGAGGTCGGATTGCCGTGCAGAAAGAGCGCGATCGGCGCGTCGCGCGAGCCTGCCTCCCGATAGGCCATTTCGGAACCGAGGACGGCATGCTTCGGCAGATGGACGTCATTCATGAGCGGGGCTCCTTGAACACGGTTGCGAAAACAATCCGTTTGAAACGTTCGAGCGGCTCGGCGTTGCGCTCGACTTTCATGCGCAGAATGGCGCCTTCCCAGGCGGACAGCAGGAATTCGGCAAGCTCATCGGCTGCGAATGTGTCGGCGATCTCGCCCGCGCCCTGGCCTTCCGCGATGCATGCGGCGAAAGGCGCCCGCCATTCGGCGAAGATTTCTGCGAGCCTTGCCCGCAGCGCCTCGCTGTGCGGCGCGGCCTCGAGGCTGAAATCGCCAATCAGACAGCCGCGGGCGAACTTCGCGCCGGCAAGCCGGTCCGTGATGATGTCGAGATAGCGCCGGAGACGCTCGCGCGGGGTGAAATCGCGGTTTTCGAGCGTCTCGGCGACGAACCGCTTCGTGTGGTCGAAATAGAGGTCGAGCACCTCGCGCGCGAACGCCTCTTTCGACCGGAAGTGATTGGTGAACGACCCCTGCGGCGCCGAGGCCTCCGCGACGATGTCGCGAACGCCCGCTCCGAGATAGCCCTTGCGGAACATGACCTCGAGGCCAGCCTCGAGGATGCGGCCGCGGTTGGATGGCTTGGGCATGCCAGAGTAATACGTACGTACATATTGCCTGTCAAGGTGGAGGCCGAAGCGCAGAAAGTGCGCAAAAGCGCACCTAACTCGATGGAATCATTCGGTCGCGTACAGCTTGAGCGCTGAGGCGGGCCGACCGGGTCCGGCGAGGGGTTTCGGTGCGCGTGGATCGCGCTTGCCCGCCGCGCCGTTTGGGCGTCATAACGCGCGATCAATTCGAGGGAGGATCACAAGTGGATCTCGGCGTCACCGAAAAAGTCCGGCCGCTCATCGCCGCCGTCCGCGCGATGGTGCGCGACGAGGTCATGCCGCTCGAAGAGGAATACGAGGCTGAGGTCGGTCGCGAGGGCGACCGCTTCAAGCCGACCAAGCGGATGATTGAGATCCGCGAATCCCTGAAAGCCAAGGCGCGCGCCAAGGGCCTCTGGAACTTCTGGCTGACCGCCTCCGACAAGGGATACGGCCTCACCACCGTCGAATACGCCTATCTCGCCGAGGAGATGGGCTGGTCGCCGCTCGCCTCCGAGGTCTTTAACTGCTCCGCCCCCGACACCGGCAACATGGAGGTCATCGAGCGCTACGGCTCGCCCGAGCAGAAGGCGCGCTGGCTGCCCGACCTGCTCGAGGGGCGCGCGCGCTCGGCCTATCTCATGACCGAGCCGGGCGTCGCTTCGTCCGACGCGACCAATATCGCCATGGCCGCTCGTCTCGAGGACGACGAATGGGTGCTCGACGGCGAGAAATGGTGGTCGTCCGGGGCCGGCGATCCTCGCTGCTCGCTCTACATCACCATGACCCTGACCGACCCCGACGCCGCCTTGCACGCCCGTCACTCCATGCTGCTCGTCCCCGCCGCGACCAAGGGGATCGAGGTCCTGCGAGCGATGAAGGTCTATGGCGAGGACGACGCGCCGCATGGTCACATGCACATCCGTTTCCGCGACGTGCGCGTGCCCAAGGACGCCCTTATCCTCGGCCGCGGGCGCGGGTTCGAGATCGCGCAAGGGCGGCTGGGGCCCGGGCGCATCCACCATTGCATGCGCGCGATCGGCCAGGCCGAGCGGGCGCTCGAGGCGATGTGCCGGCGCGCCAACGCGCGATCGGCGTTTGGTCAGAAGCTGGCGCGGCTCGGCGCCAATCCCGACATCATCGCCGAAGCGCGCATGAGCATCGAAATGGCGCGTCTGCTCTGCCTCAAAGCAGCCTGGGCGATGGACACCCAGGGCGTGCGCGCCGCAGCGCCGCTCATATCGCAGATCAAGGTGGTCGCTCCGCGCGTCGCGCTCGAGGTGATCGACCAGGCGGTGCAATTGCACGGCGGGGCGGGCGTGAGCCAGGATTTCCCGCTCGCCCGCATGTGGACGCATGTGCGCACTCTGCGCCTCGCCGATGGACCCGACGCGGTTCACCGGCGGGTGATCGCGAAGGCCGAGATGAAGCGCTATACGAACGAGGCGGCCACGCGGTGAGCGGCGCCTTTCCGGAGGACACAAGCGCGCTCGACGCGTGGGCCAGCGTCCATGTCGCGGGCTGGCGCGGCCCGAGCGTGGCGAAGAAGTTCGCCGCCGGCCAGTCGAACCCGACCTATCTCATCGAGACGGCGAACGGCCGCTACGTGCTGCGCCGCAAGCCGCCGGGCAAACTCCTGAAAATGGCCCATATGATCGAGCGCGAGTTTCGGGTTCTGAAGGCGCTCGAGGGCGTCGGATATCCTGCCCCGCGCGCGCTGGCGCTGTGTGAGGACGAGGGCGTGATCGGAACCGCGTTCTATCTGATGTCCTTCGTCGACGGACGCGTGCTTTGGAACCCGGCGCTTCCAGAGCTCGAGCGCGAGGATCGCCGGCCGATCTACGACGCCATGAATGAAGGGCTGGCCAGACTGCACTCGATCGACGTCGCCGCGGCGGGGCTTGCGGACTACGGCAAGCCCGGCAGCTACTACGCTCGCCAATACCAGCGCTGGACCGATCAGTACCGGGCCAGCGAAACGGAGCGGGTCGAGGATATGGAGCGCCTCATCGCCTGGCTCGCCGACAAAGTCCCGGCGGACGACGGCCGGGTTGCGCTGGTTCATGGCGACTGGCGCATCGACAACATGATTTTCGACGCAAACTCGCCGCGCCTGCTCGCAGTCCTGGACTGGGAATTGTCGACGATCGGCCATCCGTTCGCCGACCTCGCCTACCAGTGCATGCAATGGCGGCTCCCGGCCGGAAGGTATCGGGGCCTCGGCGGCGTCGACCGGGCGGCGAGCGGCATTCCGACTGAAGCGGAATATGTCGCGGCCTATTGCCGTCGGATGGGATTGAGCGAAATTCCGGATTGGACCTTCCTCATCGCCTTCAGCTTTTTCCGCAGCATTGCGATCCACCAGGGCGTCTATAAGCGCTCCCTCGACGGAAACGCCTCGAATCCGGAGCTTGCCCGGCAGTTCGGAGAGTCCTTGCCGCTCCTGGCGCGCGTCGCCGTCGAGGGGATCGAGGGCAAGAGCAGCTGACCGCGCAAGGTCTGCCGGCGGCCGGGCAAACCGCCTTGCCGGCGCGGGCGCGCCGTGCTAATCGCCCCGCCGACCTTGCGGCGAGGCTTTCGCGCGTCGCTGTCGGCCCCGGAGAGGTGGCAGAGTGGTCGATCGCGCCGCACTCGAAATGCGGAGTACGTGCAAGCGTACCGGGGGTTCGAATCCCTCCCTCTCCGCCACAGCGTATTGAAATAGTTGGTCAATCCCCTCTGACCCCAGCGCACGCCGCCGCGGTGTCAGGAGGTCAGGCGCTGACGGATTGGCGCGCGCGAGCGAGCGTGACGGCGAGATCGATGGCCTCGATCAGGCTCGTCTCACTCGCGATGCCGCGACCGGCAATGTCAAAAGCGGTGCCGTGATCGACGGAAGTCCGGATGATCGGAAGTCCGAGCGTCACGTTGACGCCGCTGAGCGCCTCCCATCGGCCCGTTTTCGCATCGACCGAGAACCCGAGCAGCTTCACGGGGATGTGGCCCTGGTCATGATACATCGCGACCACGGCGTCATATTGCCGCGCGTGGAGTTTCACGAAGACCGTGTCCCCGGGCACAGGTCCTTCGACGTCGTAGCCTTGTTCGCGCAGGCGCCGCACGGTGGGCTCGACGACGTCAATGTCCTGCCGTCCGAACAGTCCGCCCTCGCCTGCGTGGGGATTAAGCGCGGCGACAGCAATTCGACGGCGGGGCACGCCAAGCGCTTTGAGCGCTTCGTCGGTGAGCGCCACCACGCGGGTGATGCGCTCCGGAGTGACGCGCCGAGGTACGTCTTCGAGCGCAGTATGTGTGGTTATGTGGCTGACCCGCATGTCGCCGTGCACGAGCAACATGGCGCTGTCGCGGGCGCCGGTGAGATCGACGAGCAATTCAGTGTGCCCGCTGTAGTGGTGTCCGGCGAGGTTCAATGCCTCCTTGCTGATCGGACCGGTGCAAATCGCGTCGACCAGGCCGGACAGGGCGAGCCGGACCGCGGTGTCGATGGCGTCATAGGCGATGCGTCCCCCCTCCGCGGTCGATCGGCCGGGAGGAACGACCTTGCCCGCGCGATCGATATCGATGAATCCGATTCCGGGAAGAAGTCCAACTCCCTGTTCGAAAGGTCGGACCAGCTCTGCGACATCTTCGAGCGAAAGGTGCTTCAAAATGGCCTGGTGGGTCGCCGCGGCGCCGATGAGCAGCAGGGAAAGCTCGCCGCTCGCGATCCGCGGGCGCAACGCCATCGTCGCGCGCACCATGATTTCCGGGCCGATTCCAGCCGGATCCCCAGAGGTCACCGCGAGCCTTGGACCCGGCATTTCCAGCTCTCTCCCCCACGCCACCGAGCGAACCCTATCGCACCCAATTGGAGCATGCAAAGCCAAAATAGATCACTATCATCCATGGGAAGACCGACTTTTCCGAATCAGTTCAGGAGATCACTCGATTTGGAACTTGACAACGAGCGAAAACTGCCATTTTCTTTCAAAAGCGGGCGCCCGCGCTACCTCTCGAGACGCGCTACCTCTCGAGACGCGCGGCCTCGAAAGCGCGCGCCTTAAATCAGGGAGGATTGTTCAATGGCGTCGAAAAAGACCTTCGCAGCGATGGTTGCAGCCGCATCCCTATCCGTCCTGGCGTCGGGGCTTGCCCGCGCCGCCGACACGTATAAGCCCGAATGTTTCAGCCCCGCCGCGGACAACAAGAAATCCATTCAATATCCGGCCAAGAAGGGCCCGTATAAGATCGCGCTCGTAAACGGCTATGTCGGCAACGACTGGCGGATCACTGCAATTCAGTCGGCCAAGGCGTGGGGCGCGAGGCCAGACAATGCGAAGCAACTCGCGGACTTCAAAGTCATCTCGGTAGGAAACGATTCGGCGGCCCAGATCGCAGCGATCGACAACTATATCGCGGCTGGATACGACGCTGTGGTCATCAACGCAGTCAATCCGACAGCCTTTGATGCGGTGGTGAAGCGTGCCGAGCGCGCCGGCACAGTTCTCGTCACTTTCGACAACGTGCTCGATTCTGACAAGATCGTTCAGATCAATGAGGATCAATTCGAACTCGGCCGGATGAAGGCGCAAGCCGTTGTCGACGGCATCAAGGCGGCCAAGGGGGACGTGACCGGGCAAGTGCTCGAAATTTCCGGGCTGCCGGGCAACAGCGTCGACCGCGACAACCATGAGGGCATGCGGTCCGTGCTCGACAAGTTCAAGGGCCTGAAAGTGGTGCAGGTTGTCGGAAACTGGGACGCAGGCACTGCCGAGAAGGGGACCGCCGACGCGATCGCCACCAATGGCAAGTTCGACGGAGTCATGGTGCAGGAGGGTGCGATCGGCGCCTTGCACGCCATGCAGGCCGCCAACCATCCGGTTGTTCCCATTGGCGTCGATGCTGGCAACGGCACGCGTCAACTCGCCTTCAAGGGCAAGTATCCCGGCGTCACGGCGGCTCAGGCGCCCGCCATGTCCGCTCTTGCACTGGAAGCGGCGATCGTTCTGCTCAACGGCAATGCCTTGCCACAGAAGGTCTTCCTGCCGATTCCCCACAAGAACAACGCTGATCTTGTCGAGGGGAAGGACTTCTTCCCGGATCTTCCGCTGAATTTCTACACGACAACCGGCTATCCGCAGTGCTTCCCGGTCTTTACGCCGCAGGAACTGATGGGGCAGAACGCCGCCAACAACGGTTGACGGGCTTTCTCGCTAAGGACGCGCCATGGCCCTTGTCCAGTTGACGGACGTATCAAAGAGCTATGGCGCGGTTCCGGCGCTCACGGATGTCTCGCTTAGTATCGAACCTGGCGTCGTCCACGCCATCCTTGGTGAGAACGGCGCCGGCAAATCGACCTTGATGAAGTTGCTGGCCGGGGTGATCGAGCCGGACAAGGGTCAGATTGCCGTGGAGGGCGTCCCGCGACGTTTTGCGTCGCCTTGGGACGCCGCGGGTTTCGGCATTGTCTGCATGTTTCAGGAATTGTCGCTTATGCCGCATCTTACGGTGAGCGACAATCTCCTGCTTGGCGACGGCGGTCCTCAGTTGAAATTCATCGGGCGGCGACCGAGGCTGGCCGTGCGTTCGGCGCTGGACAGCATCGGGGGCGATCACATTCCTTCGTCGGCTCGCATCGCCGATCTTCCACTCGCCGACAGGCAGTTGGTCGAGATCGCGAAGGCGGTCCACCGCAAGCCGCGTCTGCTCATTCTCGACGAAGCCACCTCTGCACTCACCGCGGAACGCGTGGAGAAGGTGTTTCAGGTCATCCGCAACCTGCGAGACGCTGGCGCTGCGGTCTTGTTCATCTCGCATCGGATGCATGAGATCGACGCCGTCGCCGACCGGATCTCCGTGTTCCGAAACGGCCGTCACGTGGAAACATTCGCGGCCGGCTCGCGCAGCCGCGATGAGATGATTGGCCTCATGATCGGCCAGCCGCTGACTGAGCTTTTCCCGCGCCGCGCTGCGTCGCCGTCGCCCGATATCGCGCCGCTGCTCTCGTGCCGAGGCTTACGGTGGGAGCCTTCGCTGGATGGCGTCGATCTCGACGTGAGGCCGGGAGAGATCATCGGTCTCGGCGGACTGGACGGCCAGGGCCAGCAGCATCTGATGCACGCCATATTCGGCGTTCTCCGCAATCTTGGCGGCGAGATCACGCTCGGCGGAAGGCCGCTTTCCGCGATCACCCCGCGTCAGGCCAAGGCGCCCGGCGTCGACATCGCTCTGGTGCCGGAGGACCGCAAGACCGAGGGCCTGATTCTCGACATGTCGATTGCGGACAATTTGCGTCTCGCGGCGTTGGGCAGGAAGGCGTTGGGGCTCTTGAGGGCAGCCGATCCATCCGACGCGGCAATTGCCCGGCTGATCGAACGTCTTTCGCTCACCTTCGGACGGCTCGAGGATCCTGTTAAAACCCTGTCGGGCGGCAATCAGCAAAAAGTGGTGCTGGCCAAGTGGCTGGCGCTCGGGCCCCGGTGTCTCCTGCTCATGGATCCGACCCGCGGGATCGACGTGCGAACAAAGGCGCAGATTTATGTCCTGCTCCAGCAACTGGCTTCCGAGGGGCTCGCGATCATCCTGCACTCCACCGACTACGAGGAGCTGATCCATCTCTGCCATCGCGTCTATATGTTCTATCGTGGCCGGGTCATTCGTGAGATGAGCGGGTCCGAGGTTACGCCCGACGCGTTGGTCGCAGCGACGCTCAATGCGCACCCAGGGGAGGCAGCGTGACGAGGCCGGCTCGAGTTTCGAGGACCGCGATCGCGGCTCTTCTGCTGGCGGCGCTCTTCCTTCTTTACATCGTCATTCATCCGCGCGGCTTTTCCGTCTATGTCCTTACGATCTGGGCGAACCAGGGGGCGCTTCTCGGGCTTGCGGCGATAGCGCAATTCTTCGTTGTCCTCGTTCGCGGTATCGACCTGTCGGTCGGGCCGGTCGTGGCGTTGACGAACGTGGTCGCATCGTATGTCGTTTCGGGATCGCCACTCCATGTTGCGGGCGGCGTCGCGATCGTCCTTGCGGTGGGCTTCGCCTGCGGCTTTGTGAACGGTCTTGCAGTGGTCGTGGCGCGCGTGCCGCCCATCGTCGCCACCCTGGCGCTCGGCAGCATCTATTCCGGCCTAGCTCTGCTCCTGCGACCGACACCCGGCGGCGAGATCAGCGACGGCCTCTCGGACGCGCTTACCTACGATGTACACGGCTTGCCAGCTTCATTGATCCTCATCGGCAGCGCCCTTGTCGTAACGATGGCGCCGTTGCGGCTCACCCGATTCGGCATGAGCCTCTATGCGGTCGGCTCGTCCCGCGAGGCGGCGGTCCTGACCGGGATTCGTGTGCCCAGAGTGACGCTTTCGGCTTACGTGCTCGCCGGTTGCTTCTCCGCCCTTGCGGGCCTCTATGTCAGCATGGTCACGCTGACCGGCGACCCCAACGTCGGACCGCCCTATACGCTGAACTCGATCGCTGCGGTGGTGATCGGGGGCGTAGCGCTTTCGGGGGGCGTCGGGTCGCCGCTCGGGGCGGTTCTCGGGGCATTCACCCTAAAGACGATCTCGGGTCTCATGTTTTTCTCCGGCCTGCCCCCGCTTGCGCAGCCGTTCTTTGAAGGCGCGATCCTCGCAGTGGCGATCGCGCTCGGGGCGCTCGGAATGCTTCGCGTCCGATCGCGTCTAGAACGATTCGCCTGATGTCGGCCATGCTTTCCCGCGCGAAGCCCGCGAAGCGAAGGGACCGCGTCGTCGATGGATCTGTCGTTTTGGTGGGCCTCGCCTGCGTCGCAGTCGTGATCGGGGCCGGCATCGTGTCGCCCGGCGTGATTTCGGTCGGCTATCTCCTGCAGCAACTTCAGATCGCATCGATCGTTGGCATGCTCGCGACCGGCGCGATGCTCGTCATTCTCCTTGGCCAGATCGATCTGTCGGTGCCCCTCACCATCACCAGCACGGCCATTCTTGCGACTTCTCTCGCCGGTTCCGGCAACGTGGCGCTCGCGGCGCTCGCCATTCCGGCCGGTCTTGCTGGCGGCGTCGTCATCGGGGCAGTGAACGGCCTCGGAGTTTCCATCTTCCGCATCCCCGCAATGGTCTGGACGCTCGCAGTGAACGCGATGCTGCTCGGCATGACGGTCTTCTACACAGGAGGCTTCAAACCGCACGGGGCGCCCCCGAGGCTCGCGGTGTTTCTGGCGCACGGCCGCACGCTCGGGATTCCCAACGCCTTTCTGCTTTGGCTCGCCGTCGGCGCAATGACCATGTTCCTGCTGCGCCGGACCGTGTTCGGAACCTATATCTACGCTTTGGGTCAATCCCCCCGCGCCGTGTTCCTGGCGGGCGCGCCTGTCGAGCGGGTGACCGTCGGCGTTTTCGCGCTGGCTGGCCTGTTATCGAGCCTCGGTGGCCTGCTTTTGGTCGGATACGCCAATCAGGCCTATCAGGGCATGGGCGACAGCTATCTCATGCCGGTAATCGCGGCCGTAGTGATTGGCGGCGTTTCGATCCTCGGGGGCAGCGGGAGCTATCCGGGGGTCTTCGTCGGGGCGATCTTCATCACCCTCCTGTCGTCGGTCCTGTCTCTCGTGCAGGCTCCCGATGCGATCCGGCAGATCGTCTTCGGCGCGATCATTCTCTCCATGCTGATCATCCACAACGCTAAGCGTCCGTCCTGAAAGCGCAATGGCCTTGTCCCGCCGTCCAGAGCTCATCCCCGCGCAACGCCGCGCCTTCATGCTGGAGCACATCCGCAAACGGGGCGCAGCGTCAATTCAGGAGCTGTCGGAGGCGATTGGCATCTCCCTTTCGACGGTCAGGCGAGATCTCGAGCATCTCGAGGAGCGCGGCTATCTTGAGCGGTCCCACGGCGGGGCGCTGATCCAGAAGCAGCTGCAGTCGACCTTCGAGCCGGAGGCCGCGATCACCGCGGAGTTCGACCGGCCGGAGAAAGAATTGATTGGACTTGCGGCCGCGGCGACTCTGCACTCGGGAGCAAGCGTCATCTTCGATAGCAGCTCGACCGTGCTCGCGGCGGCCCGCGCTGCAGTAGAGCGCGACATCCCGCTAACCGCGGTCACGAACGACCTTGGTATCGGGCAGGCGCTTTCCGCATCGAGTACGGTTCGCCTCCTCGTCCTCGGCGGCACGGTCCGACCAGGCTCGCTGACGGTTGTCGGCGAGCCGGGACAGAGTTTCCTCAGCAACCTCAGCGCCGACGTGGCTTTCATCGGCACGCACGCGATCAGCGGCCACGCATTGACGGAAACCTCGCTCGAGGCTGCGGCGATGAAGAGAGCGATGATCGCCGCCGCGCGCAGGGTCGTGCTTCTCGCAGACGCGTCGAAATTTGGCGCGGCCGCATTCTGCCGCATATGCGATGTGACGATGGTTCACGAGCTGATCACGGACGATCGCGCCGATCCAGCCCAGATCGAGCGGTTGCGCGATCTCGGTCTGACCTTGACCATCGTCCGATCGCAGCGCGGAGCCCAAGAGGCTTCTTGACCACGCTCAGACTGATAGCGGACGACTTGACCGGCGCGCTGGACACCGCCGCGCAGTTTACCGGCCGCATGGGGCCGGTTCCCGTACTTCTGGATCCAGCTATGCGGGCTCCCGAAGGCTCCTTCGCCCTTAGTCTTTCCTGCCGTGATGGCGACGAGGAGCAGGCAGTCGCGGCTACGAGGGCGGCAAACGCCTGCTTCTCTGGAGCCGAAATCGCATTCAAGAAAATCGACAGTCTGCTGCGCGGACATTGGGCGGCGGAGATTGCCGAGATTGTCAAGTCCGGCGCCTTCCGGAGAATCGTACTGGCTCCAGCCTTTCCGGCTGAGGGCCGCATTACCCGCGACGGCGTCCAGTTTCGAAGGCAAGCATCCGGCGCACCTGTTCCAATCAAGGACCTGCGAGCCGAACTCTCACGCCACGGCCTGCAATCCGCCGGATCGGCATGTGAGATTCTCATCCTCGACGCCGCGAGCGACGAGGATCTCGCCGCCATCGTGAGGCGGCAGGAGGGGAATGCCGAAACCCTATGGTGCGGCGCAGCTGGGCTGGCGCGCGCCCTGGCGGGGAAGCCGCCCTGCGGCGCCGAGCCACTGGATCCGCCCCATCTTTCCATTGTGGGCTCGCACCACGCCGTCACCAGGCGGCAGGTTGAGAGGCTTGTAGCGGCGCGGGCAGACTGGTTGGCATATTTCGCCGTTGAACCGAGGAGCGGCGGACAAGACGTTCGCGAGACGCTCGCCGCAAAGGGTCGTTGCGTGGCGGTGCCTGACTTGCCGGAAGGACTCACTGCAAAAGAAGCCGGGGCACGAATTGTGGCGGCATTGAAGGCGCTCTCCGCCGACCTCGCCGCGCCGCGCGCAATGACCATCATCGGCGGCGAGACATTTGCCGCCCTTTGCAAGGCGCTAGGCGCTGACCGCTTGGTCGTCGAGGGGGAATTCCAACCCGGTGTTCCCGTTTCTCTAATGCAATCTGGACGCTGGTCTGGAGCCCGCTGCGCTTCCAAGTCCGGCGCCTTCGGCACGCCAGGGTGGCTTCTTGAACACCTGACCAAATGACTGTCGCCGTCGATATCCGCCGTAAGCGCCCCAGTCACAAGGCCTTTGCGATACCCGGCTCGTCCTCTTCATCCTCCGGAGCCGTTCTCTGTCCAAGCAAGAGCTTCACGCAGTCAGCACCACCCGGCCGCGCACCCGTCCGGCGCGCAGGTCGTCCATCGATCGCTGCCCCTGATCGAGCGGCCGGGTCTCGATCGGCGCGGGTCTCACCTTGCCGTCGCGCGCGAGCGCCATCAGCTCCCGGAACTCGGGCAGCGATCCGGTGTAGACCCCGACGAGGCTGACTGCCCGAAGCGGCAGGGTCGCGAGCGACAACAGCATCGAGCCGCCGAAGAGGCCAACGACGATGAGCTTCCCGCCCTTGCGGAGGAGCGAGAGGCCGAACGATGCGCTCTTTTCCGAGCCGACGAAATCAATCGCCGCGGAAAGACCGCCGGTCTCAGCGAGCAAGCGCTTGCTATCGGCGGGATCGGCCGGATCGACGACGGCCGAGGCGCCGGCCTCGAGCGCCGCCTGCCGCTTCGCCCCATCGACGTCGGCGACGATCGGACCGGTTTGATAGAGCGCGAGACACAGGCTCACCGCCGCCAGGCCAAGGCCGCCGGCGCCTATGATCATGAGCGGGCGCTGTTCATCGACCGGAGCGGCCTTTTTCAGTGCGCCGAAGGCGGTGAGGCCGGAACAGCCAAGCGTCGCCGCGAACGGCGCCGACAGCGGTTCATATTCGACAAGAAACCTTGGATGATCGACGAGGACATAATTGCTGAAGCCGCCGTCGGCGCGAACGCTGAGGTTTTTCGGCTTGGCGCACAGGTTCTCTTCGCCCTCGAGGCACAACGCGCATTGTCCGCAGCCGCCCCAGGCATAGACCGCGCGGCGGTCGCCCGCCTTCAAGCCGGCCGCGTCCGGTCCGATCTCTTCGACGACGCCCGCGATCTCATGCCCGAGGATGCGAGGCAGCTTGACCAAGGGCGTCAGATCGAACTTCTGGCCCTGACCGAGATCGAAGTAACCGTCGGCGATGTGCAGGTCGCTATGGCAAACGCCGCAGGCGCCGACCCGGAGCAGCACTTGCGTCCCGGTGGGGCTGGGTGGCGATTCGATCGTCTCGACCAACGGCGCGCCGAATTGCGCGAGCTTCCAGCTTCGCATTTCCCTCGCATTCGCCATGCTTCCCGCCTCTCAATTCACTCGCGCGCCGCCTTGTCGCGCGCGTTAAGCGCCTGTATCGCCTCACGCGCCGCCTTCCATTCGCCGTCGCCCCAGCGCCGAAGCTCGTAGAAGTTGCCGCCGGTGGCAAGCGCCTCGGCGCCGTCCATCGCGATCGTCTCGCCGTTCAGCCAGTCGCAGCCGTCGGACATCAGGAAGGTCGCGAGGTTCTGCAGTTCCTCCATCCGTCCGACGCGTCCCATCGGATTGCGGGCGGCGGAGGCGCCGGGTTCGGCGCCCGGCATGAGGCGTTTGCTCATGCCCTCGGTCGGGATTTCGCCCGGCGCGATCGCGTTGAGGCGGATGCCGTAGCGGCCCCATTCCTGCGCGAGCGACATCGTCATCGCGTGAATCGCCGCCTTGCTCATCGCCGAGGGGACGACGAACGGGCCGCCGTTGCGCACCCAGGTGACCGCGATCGAGACCACGGCGCCCTTTTGCTTGGCCGCGATCCATCGCTTTCCGACCGCCTGCGTCACATAAAACGTGCCGTGCATCACGATATTGGCGATGGCGTCGAAGCCGCGCGGAGACAGGTCCTCGGTGCGGGAGATGAAGTTGCCGGCGGCGTTGTTGACGAGGCCGGTCAAAGGGCCGTCGCGGAAGATCTCTTCGACCATCGCCTCGACCGCCGCGGCGTCGCGGATGTCGACGCCGTAGCTAGCGACGCGCCCGCCATGCGCCTTCATGAGCTCGGCGGCTGTCGCGTCGCAGACGCCCTTGCGCCGGCCGCAGATGGCGATCTCGGCGCCGAGGTCGAGAAAGCGCTCCGCCATCGCTCGACCGAGCCCGGTGCCGCCGCCGGTGACGAGGATTTTCCTGCCCGCGAAGAGATTGCTGGCGAACATTTGGCGCTCCCTTCCCGGCCCGATTGTCCCTATGGGTACGCGCTTCAGGCGGATGAGGGAAGGGCGGGAGGGTCAGCCCTCATCCGCGAACCGCCCTGGCCTTCCCTCTACCCCCGCCCGCACTGCCTCGATCTGGTTTGGCGAGCCGATGAGCTTCGCCTGTTCCTTCGATTCGGCGAGAAGGATCGCGGCCGTGTCGGCGTCGCTCGCGAGGTTGAGGAGGCGCTTCAGCGCCCGCACCGCGTCGGGACTTCGGCTGGCGATCTCGCTTGCCGTGGCACGAGCGGCGGCGAGCGGGTCGGCGTGAAGCGCGGTGGCGAAGCCGTAAGCGGGCGCCTCGGCGCCGGAGAAGACGCGACCGGTCAGGCTGAGCTCGCGGATCACATCGGCGCGGGCGAGCTCGCGCATAAGCGCAATGCCGGCCATGTCGGGGACGAGGCCCCATTTGATCTCGAGGATCGAAAGCCGGGCGTCGGGCGCGACATAGCGGATGTCGGCGCCGAGCGCGATCTGAAAGCCGCCGCCGAGCGCGACTCCATGGATCGCCGCGATGACGGGCGCAGGCAACGTGCGCCAGACGTAAACCGCCTGCTGCCACATGTTGGCGAGCCCGTGGGTGCGCTTTGCGATATCGCCGAGCGTGGGCCTCTGGCCTGCGGACGCAATCGCGGCGAAGGTCTCCTTGTCGAGGCCGGCGCAGAAGCCCTTGCCCGCGCCGGTCAGCACGACGGCGCGCAGGCCGCGCGCTTGAGCCAGGCGTTCTCCTGCCGCGATGATCGCCTCGAACGTGGCGGGATCGAGCGCGTTGAGCTTGTCAGGTCGGTTGAGAGTGACCTCGGCGACGCCGTCGGCGATTTCGACCTTCACCCGGTCGCTCGTCTTGTCCTGCATGCTTCGCTCCCGGACTTCCCTGATGCTGAAATCGTCGGTTGGGCCAAGCAAGCCCTAGACAATTAGTTCGCGCGTTGTCCTGATCCGCCCGCGTCCCTTCGCTGGATGCCCGCTTTCCGCGGGCATGACAACCGGGAGTGGCCGGTGTCACCCCACGGGAAAGTGGGGGTCCCGCGCCGCTCGCACACGCGCTGGCGAGCTCATTTCGTCGGCGGAAACGCCAGCACTTCGTTCGTATAGGTCTCGACCACTTCGCTGAACGGCTCGCCGTCGGGAGTAGAGAGCACGGCGCGGTGTTCGAGCACGTGAGCGGGAATCGCGAGCACACCGGCCTCCTCGGGCGCCGGCGCCGCGCCCATCTCCCAGCCTTTCGGCAGCGGATGAAAGAGGAGGTCGGTAGAAAGCGTGTGGCGGCGGAAATGCAGCGCGGCGACCGCCTTGCCGAACGGCGTGTCGGTTGTGTCCAGAATATGGTTCATCTCGGGCGTGAGCCGCGACGGCACGTACCAATTGTCGGCCTCCGACAGCACATGATCGCCGCATTTGAGCCGAACCCGCCGGTAGCCGAGCGGCTCGTCGGGCTTGACGTCCAGCGCGGCGCGCACCTCGGCGGTCGCGGGCTTGTCTTCGTCGCGCACGCGCTCGGCGAGGATCCGGGCCGGATCGGCGAGCTTGTGATCCGCGCACCAGCGTTCCAGCGTCAGCGTCGCGCTCTCATGGCTGAGGAGATCGGCGTTGAGGCTCTCGATCAGCGCCAACGCTTCGAGCCTGCCGACGAAGCTCGCCGGCCACGGCGCTGGCTCCGCCGCGAGCGCGCCTGTCGCTGGCAGCAGTGCCGCGACCGCCATCGCCAGTCGTCTCAACGCTGTTCCGCTCATCGTCCTTCGGCCTCCGCCGACAAACCGAACCAGGCCTCCTCGCTTGCGCTCAAGGCGCGCTCGAGCTCGACGCGTTTTTCGGCGAGATCGGCGATTTTCACGGCGTCGCCGCCACGCGCGCTCGCCTGGGCCAGAGCCTCGTCGACCCGACGCAACAGGTCCTGGAAGCGGTTCATCCGGTCTTCGAGCGCCTGAAGCTCTCGCTTGAGGGGCCCGGGCTCGCGCTTGGGTCTTGCCTCCGTCGCGGGCTCGCGCTCGCGCTTGCGCCCCTCGGCCGGGCGGGCGTCGGCGCCGAGAACGAAGCGGCCGTAGTCGGCGAGATCGCCGTCGAACGGCTTCACTGTTCCATTCGCGGTCAGCCAGAGCCGGTCGACGCAGGCTTCGAGCAGGCGCCGGTCGTGCGAGACGAGGATGCAGGCGCCCTCATATTCATTGATCGCCTCGATCAGTTCGCCGCGGCTATCGATGTCGAGGTGGTTGGTCGGCTCGTCGAGGATGAGGAGCTGCGGGCCGTCGAAGGCGGCAAGGCCCATCATCAGCCGCGCTTTCTCCCCGCCGGAAAGCGAATCGACCTTGGTGTCGGCGCGCGCGCCGGAGAAGCCGATCATCGCCGCGCGGCCGCGGATCTTCGACACCGGCTCCCCGCGCATGCGCTCGGCGACATGGTCATAGACGCTGCCGCCGGGCTCGAGCTCGTCGATCTGGTGCTGGGCGAAATAGCCGACCTCGAGCTTGCTCGCGCGCGTCATCCGGCCCGCCATCGGCTGAAGCCGTCCGGAGACCAGCTTGGCGAAGGTCGATTTGCCGTTGCCATTCGAGCCGAGGAGCCCGATGCGGTCGTCATCGGCGAGCGTGAGGTCGATGCGCGACAGCACCGCGCGCCCGTCATAACCCGCGCTCACCTTCTCCATCGTCACGATCGGCGGGCTCAGCCGCTTTTTGACCGGGGGCCACTTGAACGGCTGCACGCTGTCGTCGACGATTGCCGCAATCGGCTCCATCTTGGCCAGCATCTTGAGCCGTGACTGGGCCTGGACGGCCTTCGAGGCCTTAGCGCGAAAGCGGTCGACGAAGGCCTGCAGATGCGCGCGGCGCTCCTCCTGCTTCTTGATCGCCTTGCCGGCGAGAATCTGCTGTTCCCGGCGCTGGCGCTCGAAGCTCGAATAGCCGCCGGTCCATAAGGTGAGCTTGCCGCGCTCGAGATGGAGGATCTGGCCCGCGACGTCGTCGAGCAGGTCGCGGTCGTGGCTGATGACGACGAGCGTCGCCGGGCAGCTCTGCAGATACTGGGTGAGCCAGAGCACCCCTTCGAGGTCGAGATAGTTGGTCGGCTCGTCGAGCAGCAGCAGGTCCGGGCCGGAGAACAGCACCGCGGCGAGCGCGACCCGCATCCGCCAGCCGCCGGAAAATTCGGCGAGCGCCCGGCCTTGCGCCGCCTCGTCGAAGCCGAGCCCCTTGAGGATGCGCGCCGCCCGCGCCGGCGCGGTATGGGCGTCGATGTCGACGAGGCGGGTCTGGATTTCCGCGATGCGCTCCGGGTCGGTCGCGGTTTCCGCTTCGGCGATGAGCGCGGCGCGCTCGCCGTCGGCCGAAAGCACGAATTCGATCAGGCTTTCCGGTCCGCCCGGCGCCTCCTGCTCGACGCTGCCGACAAGCAGGCCCTTGGGGACGATCACGGCGCCGCCCTCCGGCGAGAGATCGCCGCGGATCAGGCGGAAGAGCGTGGTCTTGCCGGCGCCGTTGCGCCCGACGAGCCCGACATGCGCTCCCGAAGGCAGCGCCGCCGAGGCGTTGTCGATCAGGAGCCGCTCGCCGAGGCGGTAGGTGAGGGCGCTGATATGGAGCATGGCGGGCTTTTCGCCCGCCGAGCCCGCGCTGGCAAGACCGGGAGGTCGGTCGGCTCAGGCCTTCTTCGGCGGGTCGAGGAAAGCGCCTTCGCGAAAGAGGAAGCCAGCCGCGCCGGCGCCGATCAGGGGCGCGATGATGAAGAGCCAAAGCTGCGCGACCGCCCCGGGATTCGATCCGACGCCGACCAGCGCCGGCCCGATCGAGCGGGCCGGATTGACCGACGTGCCGGTGATGTTGATGCCGACCAGGTGAATGGCGGCCAGCGTCAGCCCGATGGCGAGGCCGGCGAAGCCGGTCGGGGTAAAGGGATGGGTGACGCCGAGAATGCAGACCAGGAACAGGAACGTCGCCACCACTTCGAACACGAAGGCCGAGACGACGCCGTATTCGCCGAGATAGCCCGCGCCCCAGCCGTTCTGGCCGAGCCCCCCGGTCCACCCCTGCGCCTTGCCGGAAAGGATGAGGTACAGCACCACCGCGGCGACGATCGCCCCCAGCACCTGGGCGATCCAGTAGCTGACCATGTCGGCGACGCTCATCCGTCCGGCGACATAGACGCCGAAGCTCACCGCCGGATTGACGTGGCAGCCGGAGATCGGCCCGATGCCATAGGCCATGGCGACGATGGCGAAGCCAAATGCGCTTGCGATTCCGAGCAGGTTGACGGCCGTCGGGCCGGACCCCATGCCTCCGATGACCGCGGTCCCGCACCCGAAGAACACCAACGCGAAGGTGCCCACAAATTCAGCGAGTTGCTTGTTCATTTCCGTCCCTCCCTGCCGTCCCCGAATCGGCCCTCGGCCGGTTATCAGGCCGTTATAGCGCTGGCGCGCGACCAGGCAACCCGCTCGTCGAGGGCGGTTCGCGCACCCGATCGGCTCTCCCATGCCGGCAGCGTTGCTTTCGCGGGGCCCCGGGCTATATAAGCCCTCGCCTTTGAAGATGACGCCTTGTTGAACGGCGCGGCTGTCGCGTCGCCGGAGCCACCGCCCCCGTGCTGATCACCGCCGCCTACGCGCAATCCGCCAGCTCGAACCTGTTCGGGGCGAACGACACGCTGGTCCAGCTCGTGCCGATCGTCGCGATGATCGCGATCGTCTATTTCGTGCTGTGGCGCCCGCAGCAGCGCCGCGCCAAGGAGCAGCGCGAGATGGTGCAGGCCGCCCGGCGCGGCGACGTTGTCGTCACGACCGGCGGGCTGATCGGCAAGGTCACCAAGTCCGTCGACGACAACGAGGTTGAGTTCGAGATCGCCCCGAACGTGCGCGTGCGCCTGGCCCGCTCCGGGATAGCCGAGGTGCGCGCCAAGGGCGAACCGGTCAAGGACGCGGCGCCGCCCACCAAGTCGCCGGCGAAGAAGGACGCGCCGAACTCTTGACGACGCCGCGGCCCATAGATGGGGCAGTCAAGTCCCCCGCTGGATAGAAAGCCTGATGCTCCGTTTCGCTACCTGGAAATTGGCCTCCGTCCTGGCGCTCGTCGCGGCCGCGGTCCTCGTCGTCCTGCCGAGCTTCATGCCGGCCCAGGCGGTCGACGCGCTCGCCGCCCGCCTGCCGAGCTTCATTCCGATGCGCCAGATCGTGCTCGGCCTCGATCTTCAGGGCGGGGCCTATCTCCTGATGGAGGTCGACACCGCTTCGGTCGTCAAGAGCCAGGTCGAAGCGCTACGCGACGACGTGCGGCAAAAGTTGCGCGACGGCAAGATCGCCATCTCGGGCGGCATCGCGGTTGAGCCGCGCGGCGTCATGGTGCGCATCGCCGACCCGGCCGAGCGCGCCAAGGCGCTGGACCTGCTGCAATCCTTGAGCCAGCCGATCGGCGGCCCTCTCGCGCCCGGAAACGGCCGCACGCTCGATGTGACCCAGACCAGCGACGGCGTGCGACTGACGCTGACCGACGCCGCGACCGCCGACAAGGTGCGTCACGCCGTCGGGCAATCGATCGAGGTGCTCAACCGCCGCATCAACGCGATGGGCACCAAGGAAACCGTCATCCAGCAGCAGGGCCCGAACCGGGTGCTGATCGAGGCGCCCGGCAGCCAGGATACGACGGCGCTCAAGAACATGATCGGCCAGACCGCCAAGCTCGAGTTCCGCCTGGCCGCGGATCCCGGCGAATCCCCGAACGAGATCGAGACGCTGCCGATGCAGAAGGGCGGCGGATCGATCCAGGTCCAGAAGCGGGTCATGGTCGACGGCGAGGATCTGGTGGACGCCCAGCAGAGCTTCGACCAGCAGACTGGCGAGCCGGACGTCACTTTCCGCTTCAACCTGCGCGGCGGGCAGAAATTCGGCCAGGTCACGTCGGAGAACGTCGGCCGGCCATTCGCCATCGTGCTCGACGGCAAGGTCATCTCGGCTCCCGTGATCCGCTCGCCGATCACCGGCGGCACCGGCCAGATCACCGGCAATTTCTCCCTCGACGAGGCCTCTAGCCTCGCGATCCTCCTGCGCGCGGGCGCGCTGCCGGCCAAGCTCACGGTGATCGAGGAGCGCACCGTTGGCCCCGGCCTCGGCCAGGATTCGATCGACGCCGGCAAGCGCGCGGCCTATGTCGGGGCAGCGCTGGTCGTCGTCTACATGATCACGACTTATGGCGTGTTCGGCGTGTTCGCTGACCTCGCGCTCGCCGTACATATCCTCTTCATCTTCGCCTCGATGGCGCTGCTCGGCGCGACGCTGACCCTGCCCGGCATCGCCGGCATCGTCTTCACCATCGGCATGGCTGTCGATTCGAACGTCCTCATCTATGAGCGCATCCGCGAGGAGGCGCATCTCGGCCGCTCCGTCATATCCGCGCTCGACGCCGGCTTCCGGCGCGCCTTCGCGACCATCATCGACTCGAACGTCACCATGTTCGTGGCGGCGCTGATCCTCTATCTCTTCGGGTCGGGCGCGGTTCGCGGCTTCGCCGTCTCGCTCGGGCTCGGCATCCTGACCTCGGTCATCACCGCCGTCACGATGACGCGCATGATGATCGCGCTCTGGTATCACCGCTCGCGGCCCAAGACTCTCCCGATATGACAGGGGCTGCCGATATGAGCGCTCCGGCGCCGAAACTGGATCTTGCGGCATGAAACTGCTTCGCCTCGCGCCGGAGAACACCAAGTTCGGCTTCATGCGCTTCCGCCGCGTGAGCTATCCGCTGTCGGCGGCGCTGTCGATCGTGTCGGTGCTGATGTTCCTGTTCGTGGGCATGAATTTCGGCATCGACTTCGCTGGCGGCACCCAGGTCGACATGCGCGCGAAGAGCGGCGAGGCCAATATCGCCGACATGCGCTCAAAGGCCGAGGGCCTCGGCGTGGGGCCGGTCGAACTGCAGCGGATCGGCGCCGAATCGGATGTGCTGTTGCGGCTCGGCGTGCAGCCGGGCGGCGACGCCGGCCAGCAAACTGCGATCGCCAAGCTGAAGGACGCCTTCGGCGCCGACTACGAGTTCCGCTCCGTCGATTCGGTCGGCCCGACCATTTCCGCCGAGCTGGTGCAGCGCGGGACGCTCGGCGTCGTCGTCGCCATCATCGCGGTCCTGACCTATTTGTGGTTCCGGTTCGAGTGGCAGTTCGCGGTCGGGGCGATCATCGGCACGATGCACGACCTCCTTCTGACGGTCGGGTTCTTCTGCGTCACCCAGCTCGAGTTCAACCAGACGTCGATCGCGGCGATCCTCACCATCGTCGGCTATTCGCTGAACGAGACCGTCGTCGTGCTCGACCGCATTCGCGAGGTGATGCGCAAATACAAGCGCTTGTCGACCGCCGAGATCATCGACATGTCCGTCAACGCCGTGCTGCCGCGGACCATCATGACCGCAACGACGGTCTTTCTCGCCCTGCTTGCGCTGTTCTTCCTCGGCGGCCATGTCATCCGCTCGTTCTCGGCGGCGATGATCTGGGGCATTTTCGTCGCCACCTATTCGTCGATCTTCATCTGCTCGCCGATGCTGATCTACATGGGCGTGCGCGCGGACGCTTTCGACCGCATGCGGGAAAAGGAAGCCGCCGGCGCGGACGTGAAAGACGTGAAGGCGAAGGAGAAGGCTTGAGCCAGGCCACGGCGCGGCCTGCCTTCGTGCCCGGCGGCCATTCGATCGCCGCATACGGGAAAGGCGCCTTCGCGTTCGCCGGGATGTCGCATGAGGGCTCGATCCTCGCGACGCCAAGGGGGGTGAGGGCGATCGAGGCTGTGGGCGTGGACGATCTCGACGCGACGACGCTTGCGCCGCTCTTCGCCGAATGCGCCGAGCAGCCCGGCTCGATAGAGTTTCTCATTGTCGGAACCGGAGCGCAGATGACGCCGGTTGGACCTCGCTTCGAGGACATTCTCCGCCGCGCGGGCCTGCGCTTCGAAGCGATGGCGACCGGCCCGGCGCTCCGCGTCTATAATGTCATGCAATCGGAGAACCGGCGCGTCGCGGCGGCGCTGATCGCTGCGCCGTGAGCAGTCGCCGTTCGCGCGCCGACGATGCGCTCGGCGAGGCGAACCGGTATTGCGCCGCGCTGGCGCGCGCCGAGAACCGCGACCAGTGGCTTGGCTCCCTCTATGCGGAGCCTGGCGCGCGCGACGCCCTCAACGCGCTCGCGGCGTTCGACCACGAGATCCGGCACGCGCTTTCTCGCGCGCGCGATCCCAATCTTGCGGCGATTCGGCTCGCCTGGTGGCGCGGCGCCGTCGCCGGGGAGCGGCGGGACGAGGCGGCCGGCAATCCCGTTGCGCTTGCGCTTTCTGCCGCGATCGAGGGCTACGCGCTTCCCATCGCCTCGTTCGGGGCGATGCTCGATGCGCGCTTGCAGGAGATCGCGCCACAGGACGAATTCAACCTCGCCGCGTTTCGCGCCTTCGCCGATGAGAGCGAGACCGCGCGGCTGAGCCTCGCGGCGCTGATCGCCGCCGGCGGCGTCGAACTCGATCAGGCCGACGCGCGCACCCCGGCCGGGATGGCCTTGGCGCTGACGCGGCTGCTCAACGAATTGCCGCTCAAAGCCGGATCGGCGCCGACGCTCATTCCAGCCGACGTCGCCGCCCGCCACGGCGCGACCGCCGCCGACCTCGCCGACCGTCGGGCAAGCGCCGGCGTCATCGCCGCGTGTTCCGAACTGCGCGGGCTCGCGCGCGACGAACTCGCCGAAGCGGAGCGTCGGCTGAAGGCTTCGGACCCCGCGATCCTGCCCGCGTTCATCCCGCTCGGGCCCGTGCGCCTCGATCTCGACCGGCTCGACCGCAACGCCGCCCGCCCGTTCGATCCCGCGGCCGAGCTCTCGCCATTGCGCCGCCAATGGGCGATCTGGCGATGGGCGCGAGCGCGTTGAGGTCCCCCACCCGCCATCTCCCGCGTTGCCCCGCCGCCAGGCTCGGGGATAAGTGCGCTCGCTGCGGCCTTGCGTGTCGCCAATCCGTTGGTGACGGCGAGGACGCGCGCTAGACTCGCCCCATATGCGCAAAGCCTCCAATCTGCGCGGCGTCGCCGCGATGCTCGCCGGTACCGGAACGTTCGTCGTCGGCGACACTTTCATGAAGCTCGCCACGGCCGATCTTCCGCCGTTCGAGGTGCTGTTCCTGCGCGGCGTGGCCGCGAGCCTCATATGCGGCTCGATGGTTTTCCTGCTTGGCGACGGGCGCGCGATTTCCTCCGCGCTCCACCCTCGGCCGCTGCTGAGGGCCGCGGCTGAGACGATCAGCGTGCTCTGCTACATCGTGGCGCTTGCGCACATGCCGATCGCCGATGTGATCGCCATTATTCAGACCACGCCGCTCATCGTCATCCTGGCCGTCGCCCTCCTTCTCGGCGAGCGGGTCGGGACTGCGCGGATCGCGCTGGCGCTCCTGGGTTTCGCCGGGGCTTTCCTGGTCGCGCAGCCGGGGCCGGCGGGGATTTCGTCAGCGGTCCTGCTCGCTTTCGCGTCCGCGGTGTTGGGCGCGGCGCGCGATCTGATCGGGCGCGCGGTGCCGGGGCATATTCCGGTGATGGTCGTGACCTTCGCCACCAATGTGATGGTTATGGCCGCCTCGGGCGCGCTCTCGCTCGGCTTCGAGAGCTGGCGGGCGCCGACCGGCCAGCATCTCGCCTTTCTCGGGCTCGCGGGCCTCTTCGTCACCTTCGGGCATGTCGGGCTCCTGCTCGCCTACCGGCTGGGCCGGACGGCGGCCGTCGCGCCTTTCTATTATAGCTTCGCGCCCTGGGCCGTGCTCTCGGGGCTGTTCGTCTTCGGCGCCCTGCCGAACACGCTCGCGCTTGCGGGGATCGCCCTCATCGTCGCGAGCGGCGTCGCCATCGTCGTCCTCGACCAGCGGCGGGGCCGGATCGCGGAGATCGCCTTGAGGGAAGCGCTGTGAGGCCTGCCGGGCGGAGCTAGAGATACCGCGCCCCGGCCTCCGCCGCGAACCGGCTCGGGTCACCCTCCCAGGCGATCCGGCCGTGCTCGAGCACGTAGACGCGGTCGGCGTGAGGCAGGGCGAAGGTCACGTTCTGCTCGCCGAGCAGCACGGTCATCTCGGTCGCCTGCCTCAGTCGCTCGAGCGCCTTGGAGATCTGCTCCATGATGACCGGCGCCAGGCCGAGCGTCGGCTCGTCGAGGATCAGGAGATCGGGCTTCATCATGAGCGCCCGGGCAATGGTCAGCATCTGCTGCTCGCCGCCGGAGAGCGTCGCGGCGGTCTGGGTCCGCCGCTCCTTCAAGACCGGGAAGAGGTCGAACAGCCATTCCCGCCGCTCGGCCCGGGCATTTTCGCCGAGCCGGTGGCCGCCCATGTCGAGATTCTCGCCGACCGTCATCGCGCCAAACAGTTCCCGCCCCTCCGGACACTGGACGATTCCCTGGCGCGCGACCGTCGCCGCCGTCTTGCCGCAGAGCGTCTGGCCCTGGCGGCGAATGTCGCCGGCATAGGGGACGAGCCCCGAGACGGCGTTGAACAACGTCGTTTTTCCCGCGCCGTTCAGCCCGACGACGGCGACGAATTCGCCCTGACGCACATGGAGCGAGACGTTCTCCAGCGCCTGCGCCTTGCCATAGACAACATTGAGGTTCTCGATCTCGAGAAACGGCGCCTCGGCGTCACCGAATGCGGCCTCGGAGCGCGCGGCCGTCTCGAGCGCGCCGCCGAGATAGACCTTGCGCACCGTCGGGTTCGCCATCACCTCGGCGACGGTGCCTTCGGCGATCTTTTCGCCGACATGCATGGCGTAGATGCGGTCGACCAGCGTCGAGATGCTCTTCACATTGTGATCGACGATCAGCACCGCCCGCCCGTCCGCGCGCATCTCCTCGATGAGCGCCGCGAACGACGCGGTCTCGCGCGCGGTTAAGCCCGCGAACGGCTCGTCGATCAGCACCACCTGCGGATCGCGGGCGATCGCCTTGGCGATTTCCATCTTGCGCAGGTCCGCGAACGGCAGCGTCGCCGGGCGGCGGTCGAGAACGTCGGCGAGCCCAACGCGAGCGGCGATCGCCCGCGCCCGCGCGTCGGTGGCGCTGCGGGGAAGGAGGTCCGTCAGCCGGTCGGGCAGGAGCCCGAGGATGATGTTCTCCATCACCGTCTGCCGGTAGAGCGGGCGCGAATGCTGGAACACCATGCCGACGCCGAGCCGCGCGATCCGGTGCGGCGGCCAGCCCGAAACCTCGCGCCCGTCGATCCGGACTGATCCGGCGTCCGGCCGCTCGACGCCGAGGATCGACTTCATCACCGTCGACTTGCCCGATCCGTTCGGTCCGATGAGGCCGAGAATCTCGCCGCCGCGAATCGAGAAGCTGACGTCGCGCACCGCGGTCAGGCCGCCGAACCGCTTCTGGAGCCCTTCGATCTCGAGCTTTGGCGCGGCCGCGCTCATGCTCATGTCGCCTCCCGGACGCCCTTGACCATGCCGAGGAGGCCGGCCGGGAAGACGAGAACGACGAAGAGCGCGACCGCCGAGACGATGAAGGTCGCGAGATCGCCGAGCGGCCGCAAGCTCTCGCCGAGGACGACGAGGAACACCGCGCCCAGGACCGCGCCGAGGATGGTGCGCCGGCCGCCGATGACGGCGCCGATGATCACCTGCACGCCGACCGTGACGTCGATGAAGGTGCCGACCGAAGCCGCGCCGAGATAGAACGCCATCAGCGCGCCGGCGAGACCGGAGAAGAACGCGCTGACCAGGAACGCCGCGAGCTTGTGCTTGACGATGTTGAACCCGAGCGCGCCGGCCTGAACCGGGTCCTGGCCGCTCGCCTGCAGGATGAGGCCGACTGGCGAGCGTGAGAGGCCGTACAGGATCGCCCCGCTCACGGCCATGAAGCCGAGCGCGATCCAGTAGTTGACCTTGTCGTCGATCGAAATGACGTCGGGCACGGTCAGGCCGATTTCGCCCCCCGTCAGGCTCGCCGCGACGACGACAAAGTTCTGCAGGATCAGGACGGCGACAAGGGTGGTGAGGCCGAAATAAGGGCCCCGGACCCGCAGCGCCGGCAGCGCCAGCACGAGGCCGCCGATCATCGACGCGGCCACGCCCGCGGCGACGCAGAGCGCGATCGGCGGCTGATAAAGGCTGTCAAGGATGCCGGCGGTATAGGCGCCGAGTCCGATCAGGAACGAGGGGCCGAAGTTCACTTCATTGGCGAAGCCGAACAGCAGGTCCCAGGCCATCGAGAACACGCCGAAATAATAGGCGATGGTGAGCAGGCCGAGCACGTAGCCCGACACATAGAGCGGCAGCGTCGCGGCCAGGAGGACCACGATGAGGCTGATCAGGAACGGCGGCGAAAGGAGCGCGCGACGCAGCATTGCCTAATCTCCACGTCGCTCAAATGCCGACTTCGCCGTCATCGCGAGCGAAGCGAAGCGATCCAGGGAGCAAACGAGTATAGCCCATCGAGAGACCGACGTTTTTGCTGACGTATGGCCGGTTGTTCTGGATCGCCACGTCGCTTCGCTCCTCGCGATGACGCTTCCGCCTGCGCGACGCAGCATCTAGCGCCTGCCCATCAGTCCGCGCGGGCGCACGTACATCACCGCGACCAGAAGCAGGAGCGCTGGGATCGCGCGATAGGCGGGCGACACGAGATAGGCGGTGAGCGTCTCGAGATATCCGACCACATAAGCCGCAATCAGCGAGCCCGACACGCTGCCGAGGCCGCCGAGGACGACGATCGAGAACGCGCTCGCGGTCAACGGCCCGGCGCTATAGGAGGAGACGCCGAGGAACATGCCGAGGAGGACGCCCGCGACCCCGGCGAGCGCGCCATAGATCGCCCACACCCCGACATAGACGGTCTTAAGCTCGATCCCGAGCAGGGTGACGCCGCGCGGATTCATCGACGCGGCGAGCACCGCCTTGCCGGCAAGCGTGCGGTTGACGAACAGCCACAAGCCCCCGATCGTCGCCCAGCAGACGAGCGCCGTGAAGATCTCGTTGGCCGGCGTGCGCACGCCGAAGATCGTCACCACGCCGTCGACGATCGGCAGCACCGTCTTGGCGTTGTTGGTGAAGGCCCAGGCGATCCCCTCCTGGATCATGATGCCCCAGAGCAGCGTCGCCGTGAGGATGAAGATCTCCTTCTCTTCCTCGCGCACCGCGCGCGACAATTGCAGGCGGCGGACGACGAGATAGTAGGTCGCGAGCGCCAGCAGAAGCGCAACGATGATGCCGAAGACGGCGCCAAGATAGGCGCCGGCGCCGAGATTTCCCGAGGCGGCCCAGGCGGCGACGGCGGCCGCGACCATGATCGCGCCGTGCGAGAGGTTGAGCACCCCCGTGACGCCGAAGATCAGGGTAAATCCCGTCGCGCCGAGGGCGTAAAGCGAGGAGATCGCGAAGCCGTCGATCAGGATTTGCCAGAAGAGCATCTAGCGCGCGCCGCGACTTGGTCGAGCCGACGTCGTCATCGCGAGCGAATGCGAAGCGATCCAGGATTGAAGGGCGCGGCGACGGCTCTGGATCGCCGCGCCCTCGCATGGCTCGGGCTCGCGATGACGGCTTCCCCCTGCTTTTCTCGTTGAGCGGAGGGTCGGCCCGCCGCTCAATTGCCGCCGGCCGCGATCTTGACGAAGGACGGGAACTCGAGCTTGCCGTTGGCGAGCTCGGCTGGCCACATGTTGACCTGCTTGCCGTTCTGCCATTGCAGCATCAATCCGGTAATGAAGCCCTTGCCCGTCTTGAGCCCGTGCACATGGGGATCGTCCTTCGGAAGGAACTCGATCCGCCCGATCGTGCCGACATAGTCGGTCTTCTCCATCGCATCGACGAGCTTGTCGCTGTCGAGGCTTCCGGCGCGCTTGATCGCGTCGGCGATGATAAAGACGTCGTCGTAAGCCGTGTAGCCGGCATAGGACGGATTGTTGCCGAATTTTTTCACGAACGCGTCGACGAAAGGCAGCGTCTTCTCCGTGACGGCCACGCCCGGCCCCGACACGCCCTGATAGATCACGCCGTCGGTCGCGCCGTTGGTGTCCTTCCAGAAGGTCGAGTTGGTTGCCTGCGAGGCGATACCAAACATCGGGATCGGCACCTGCTGGCTTTTCCATTGCACCGTCGGCTGCGTGCCGACATGCGAGATACCGGTGATGATCACGTCCGGCTTCTGACCCTCGATCTTGTTGAAGATCGGGGTGAAGTCGGTGGTATCGGGCGAGAAGCGGATGTGATCGAGCACTTTGAGCCCGATCTTCGGCAGGCAGGCCTCGTAGCCGGCGTCGAGCGGCGTCGTCCAGGCGGCGTCCTCGCTCATGATGACAGCGGTCTTCATCTTGAGGCCCTCGACCAACATGTCCTTGGCGGCGTCGCAGACAAGGCCGGAGAGCGCGCCCGAGGTCAGGTAGCCGTGGAAAGTGTATTTGTTGTGTTCGTAGTCCTTGGCGATGTTCTGGGTGATGACGTCGGACGCCGCGCCCGGCGTGATGAACACGGTCTTGAGCCGCCCGGCCCACGGCTCGAGCGCGAGCACGACCTCGCTGATGTAGCTGCCGATCACCGCGTTGACGTGATCCTCGTTGACCGCGCGCTGGAACGCCCGCACCGATTCGGCCGAGGACGAATGGTTGTCGTAGGCCACGATTTCGATCTTGCGCCCGTCGACCCCGCCCTTCGCGTTGATCTCTTCGGCCGCGATCTGGGCGGCTTGTGGAATCGAGGATCCGGCGACCGATTGCGACTCGGCGATCACGCCGATCTTGATCGGGCCATCGTCGGCGGCAACGGCCGGCGCCGAGAGCGCGAGCAGGAGAGCGGCGGACGCCGCGGCGGAAAGAGCCGCCGTACGCGCCGCCCCGATGTGAGATTGCGCCATGAATACTCCTCCCAGAACATGTTGGTTGCGGCCGTCAGCGCGCGGCGACGCCCGCTAGCCCCTTGGGGCCAAAGCTGACGCGTTCGCAACGGGTAAGCAAGCGCATTTCTCCGCCTTTCGTTCGCCGAGGGGAAAACGGTAACGCTTTAAAATCGGAAATTAGAAATCGTTCGAGATCGGCGACATGTTACTCAATCCCCAAATTGGTCCGAGTTTGTCCCCGATCGTCCTTCGCCTTTCGGTCGCTCAGCAGGCGCGCACCGCGTGCCCGGAGTTGGCTCCAAGATCATCGGGGATCGAGTAAAGCATCACCGTTATTCACGTCATTATACAGTGATATGTAGCGATTATTGACAGCATTTGCCTGACACGAATCCGCGCTCACGCCTTTGCCAACGCGCTGTTAAGGCTCGCTGAAACTCGCTGTCGGCCAGCGAGGCCTTCAAACTACCGGCTTCGAGCGGCGCGCCAATGCGACGCGCCCGCCCGAGGCGCTTCTCCGATCTGCCGCAATTCGGTGACACTTTATTCAATCCCCGAATTGGTCCGAGTTTGTTTCCATCGTTGTCCTCGCCCTTTGGTCGCTTAGCAGGCGTGTACCCAGGCCCGGGATCGGCTCCAGGATCATTTGGGGATTGAGTAAAGTGTCACCGTTATCCGTGATCCTTCCTGGAGCGGAAACGGGCGTCGGCGATCCTTTTCGTGAAATTACTTTGTGAAAAACAGAACTCAGGTTATGCTCTCCCACATGCGCGGGTTCTCAGTCCCGCGCTGCGACGACGGGAGGAAGAGGACCAGAGCTTCTTGGCCCGGGGGGTCGGCGCAACCCTTTGAAAAGGCTGGTTTCTGACAAGCCGATCCAAGTCGATCCAAGCCTTTTCCTTTGACGCCCTTGGCGGCGGCTTTGCTCGATCCGCGGCGGGTTTGGGTAAGTTTGGCGCCGCTCAGGCGCTCGCGTGCTGCGCCCGCTCGCGAGCGGCCTCGATCCAGCGCCGGAGGTCGATGTCCGCCCTGGCCGAGAGCGCGCGCTTGCGCGCGAGGCCGCGCTCCGGCCCCTTGAGGCGCCGGCCGGCGTCGTCGAACCGCGGCTCGGCGATCGGCGGGAACAGGCCGAAGTTGACGTTCATCGGCTGGAACGAGCGCGGCCCGGCGTCGATGCTCTCGATATGCCCGCCGGTGATGTGGTTCAAAAGCGCGCCGATCGCGGTCGTCGGCGGCGGAGGCTCGAGATCGAGGCCGAGCCGCTCGGCGGCGGCGAAGCGCCCGGCGACTAGGCCGATCGCGGCGCTCTCGACATAGCCCTCGCAGCCGGTGATCTGGCCGGCGAAGCGAAGCCGGGGCGCGGCCCTGAGCCTGAGCCTCGCGTCGAGCAGCCGCGGCGAATTGAGATAGGTGTTGCGATGAATGCCCCCGAGGCGGGCGAACTCCGCTTGTTCGAGCCCCGGAATCATCCGGAAGATGCGGCTCTGCTCGCCATATTTGAGCTTGGTCTGGAATCCGACGATATTGAACAGCGTGCCGAGCGCGTTGTCCTGCCTGAGCTGGACGACGGCATAGGGCTTGACCTTGGGATCATGGGCGTTGGTGAGCCCGAACGGCTTCATCGGCCCATGCCGCAGGGTCTCGCGGCCCCGCTCGGCCATCACCTCGATCGGCAGGCAGCCGTCGAAATAGGGGGTGCCCTCGAACTCGCGAAATTCGTTCTTCTCCGCGGCCAGCAGCGCATCGATGAACGCCTCGTACTGGTCGCGGGTCATCGGGCAATTGACATAGGCCTCCGCGCCGCCCCCTCCCGGTCCCTCCTTGTCGTAGCGCGACTGCATCCACGCCACGTCCATGTCGATCGAAGCCGCATGAACGATCGGGGCGATCGCGTCGAAAAAGGCAAGCGCCCCCTCGCCGCTGAGCGCGCCGATCGCCTCGGCCAGCGCGGGCGAGGTGAGCGGGCCGGTGGCGACGATGACATTGTCCCAGTCCTCCGACGGCAGGCCGGCGATCTCACCGCGCTCGACGCTTATCCGCGGATGGCCGTGGATCGCGGCTTCGACGCCGAGAGAGAAGCCGTCGCGATCGACCGCAAGCGCGCCCCCTGCCGGCACCTGGTAGGCGTCGGCGTTCTCGAGCGCGATCGAACGAAGGGCGCGCATCTCGCGATGCAGGATTCCGACCGCGTTAGTCGAGGCGTCGTCGGAGCGGAAGGAGTTCGAGCACACGAGCTCGGCGAGATGCGAGGTTCGGTGCGCGGCGGTCGAGCGATTGGGCCGCATCTCGTGCAGCACGACGGGAACGCCGAGCTGCGCCGCCTGCCATGCGGCCTCCGAGCCGGCCAGTCCGCCGCCAATGATGTGGACGGGACGCATAGGCGCGCTTGTCACAAAGCGCTACGCCAGCGTCAACTTGGTTTTCGCGCCTCGTCGAGGCCGACTATCCGCTTCTTGCCCCGTCCGGGGGCCGACGCGCCGCTTCGCGCGGCGCGTCCCGGCTTGATCATAACGTCGCGGTCAGGCCGCGACATTACCCGCGACCGAACGCCGCACGATATCCTCAATATCTCCACGGCGAATGCCGATGTCGTTCAACTCGCGATCCGAGAGCTGCGAAAGCTCACGCACCGCGTCGCGATATCGGCGCCAAGCGTTCAGCTTCTCCGAAATTGTCTTGATCGGGCTCACTTTTTACTCCTGTTCTGGTAGGCTCGTCGCCTACCGCAGTGCGATATAATCGCGTGGAGCAGGAGAACTAGGCTTCGATCGGAACACCAGCTATGCAAAAAATGCAGATTTATTTCCCGCTGGACACCTCTGGCGGGCCAAAAAATCGGGACGAGGCCCCAAATCACTGTGCTTTCGCCCCGCAGCTATGCCAAGCTCAGGGCCGCTCCAGAGCTCGTGATATTAAGATGGATTTATATATGTGATTTTTTCATGACACCATTATGGCGCCACAAACCGGCTGCAACCTGATGATCCCCGGGCCTCTTGCGGCGAATCCAGCCGATCCGCAATCGAGCGCCGAACAGCGACGGTCGTGGGAGCGCGCTTGATTTCGCCGTCGCGAGCGGCGACACAAATCAAACGCTGCGGGCCTTTCCGCGCGACCAAGGAGCGTCAAATGGACAATCTGATAGCGCGCGTCGCCACGGCGGCGGATACGAGCCCGGAGGTCGCGCGTAAGGCGGTCGCCCTGATCGGCGATTTCATCCAGCGCGAGGCGTCTGAGGAGGCCGTCCGTGACCTGTTCAAAAAGGCGCCGGCCTTCCCAGCGATCATCGCCTCGAGCACCCAAACCGGCGGCGAGGGCATGGGCGGCGGCCTCAAGGGCCTGATGGGGGTCGCGGCCGGGGCCATGGGCGGGGGCGGACTGATGGCGCTCGGCGCCGAACTGATGGGCCTTGGCCTCGGGATGGAACAGATCCAGACAATCGGGAAAGAGGTCTTCGGCTACGCGCGCGAGGTCGCGGGCGATCAGGTCGTCGGCGAAATCTCTGCCTCGATTCCCGGGCTCTCTCAGTTTATCTAGTCGGGGGTCGGCGTTGGGCGAGGCCGCGAGCCCTTTTCCTGCGTATACGGAAGCCGATTGGCGCGGGGCCGCCGAAGCGGCGCTTCGGGGCGCGAGCCTCGAAACG
The DNA here is from genome assembly GCA_963794655.1 of uncultured Alphaproteobacteria bacterium. Lineage (GTDB taxonomy): Bacteria > Pseudomonadota > Alphaproteobacteria > Rhizobiales > Beijerinckiaceae > Roseiarcus. The sequence continues at coordinate 1,237,471 of CAWCEV010000008.1, read as the reverse complement.
CTTGTCTCCGAGACCGCGGACGCCATCCGAATCGAGCCCGTCTATCGCCCGGCGAAGGGTTCAACGCCTCTTCGAGTCCCTGGCCCCTGGCGCGTCGTCGCTCGTCTCGACCACCCGCACCCCGGCGACGCCAACGCCCAGGCGCTCGACGATCTCGCCGGCGGCGCCGACGCTCTTCAGGTCGTATTTTCCGGTGCGCTCGGCGCCTACGGCTACGGCCTTAGACGCTTCGATCCGGCGACGCTCCACAGGGCTGTTGACGGCGTGCGTTTCGACGCCGGGACGCAACTCGAGCTTGATCTCGGCCGCGACGGTCCGCAGCAGGCGCTCGCATTCGCCGCTCTGATTGAACGCGCGGGGGTGAAGCCAGCGGATTGCGAGGTGTTCTTTGGGCTCGATCCTTTCGCCGCTTCGGTTCGTGGACCCTTCCCCGCTGACTGGGGGTCGCATGCGGCGCCCTATTTGGAGACCGCACTCGGGCTGCAACGCGCAGGCTTCCGCGCTCCAGTCATGGTGGCTGACGCGCGCGCGGTACATGCAGCGGGCGCGAGTCCGGCTCAGGAGCTTGCCTTCGCGCTCGCGGCGGCCGTCAGCCTGTTGCGCATGCTTGAGGCAGCCGGGACTGCCCTTACTGAAGCCCGTGAGCTCGTGGCGTTTCGTTTGGCTGCCGACGCCGATGAGTTCGCGACCTTGTCGAAATTCCGCGCGTTGCGACTCCTCTGGTCACGGGTCGAGGCTGCGTGCGGCCTTGAGCCTCGCCCGGCGCATGTGCATGCCGAAAGCGCCTGGCGCATGATGACGGCGCGTGACCCGATGGTGAACGTCATGCGCGGGGCGATGGCGGCGTTCTCGGCGGGTTTGGGGGGCGCCGACAGCGTCAGCGTGCTGCCCCACACACTCGCCGTCGGCCTTCCCGACAGTCTCGCGCGGCGCCTCGCCCGTAATGCGCAACTCATCCTCTTACGCGAATCCAATCTTGGATTTGTCGCCGACCCAGCCGCCGGCTCTGGCGCGTTCGAGGCGTTCACCAAGGCGCTTTGTGAGCGCGCTTGGGGCCTGTTTCAGGAAATCGAGCGCGAGGGTGGCCTTCCCGCCGCGCTCGCTGCCGGCGCATTCCAGCGTCAGGTCGCGGTCAGCGCGAAGGCGCTTAAGCGCGACGTGGCGCGGCTGAAGTCCCTGATCACCGGGGTCAACGCTCACGCCGATCTTGCCGAGCAGCCTGTCGAAGTCGCGGTTGGCGCTCCCGATCGTGAAGCCCCGACTCCGATCGCGGGCGCGTTTGCGCCTTTTCGGCTTGCCGAGCCGTTCGAGCGCTTGCGGGACATGTCCGACGCCGTCGTCGAAAGGGTGGGTTCCCGCCCGCGCGTCTATCTCGCGGTGCTTGGAGCGGAGCCCGCGCATAGGAGCCGGGTTGCGTATGTGCGAGAATGGCTCGAGGCCGGGGGATTCGCAGCGGTCTACGACGGTGCGAGCGCAACGCCCGAAGAGGCGGCGGAACGCGTGAAGGCGAGCGGCGCGCCGCTCGTTTGCCTGTGCGGCGACGACAGCGCCTATGCAACGCAGGCGGATGCCTTCGCCAGATCGATAAAGGCCTCGGGCGCGAAAGGGGTGGCGCTCGCGGGCCGGCCGGGAGAACACGAGGCGCTATGGCGCGCCGCGGGGGTCGACGACTTCATTTTTGCGGGCGGAGACGCCGTGAGCGCACTCGAGGGTCTCTATCGGCGGATCGAAGCCTGAACGGGAGGGCTTTTGGATTGACGACGTCATGAGCCAGCTTCCCGATTTCTCGGTCGTTCCCTTCGCCGTCCCCACGAACCCGGTCGGCGAAGCGTCGCGAATTTGGACCACGCCCGAGGGCGTCGACGTCAAGTCGCTCTATGGGCCGCGCGACCGTGACGGGCTTGAACTTGCCAGCGAGTGGCCCGGGCTTCCGCCTTACCTGCGCGGGCCATATCCGACCATGTACGTCAGGCAGCCTTGGACAGTGCGGCAGTACGCGGGGTTTTCGACCGCCGAGGAGTCGAACGCCTTCTATCGCGCCAATCTCGCCGCCGGACAGAAGGGGCTCTCGGTCGCTTTCGACCTCGCGACCCATCGCGGCTACGATTCGGATCATCCGCGCGTCGCTGGCGACGTCGGCATGGCGGGAGTGGCGATCGATTCGATCTACGACATGCGCACCCTGTTTTCAGGCATTCCGCTTGATTCGATGAGCGTCTCGATGACGATGAACGGTGCGGTGCTACCTGTCATGGCGCTGTTCATTGTCGCCGCGGAAGAGCAGGGTGTGCCGATGGCAGCCCTCTCGGGCACCATTCAGAACGACATCCTCAAAGAGTTCATGGTCCGCAACACTTACATCTATCCGCCCGCGGCCTCAATGCGGATCGTGGCCGACATTTTTGCGTTCACCGCCGCCAACATGCCGAAGTTCAACTCGATCTCGATCTCCGGCTATCACATGCAGGAGGCGGGCGCGACGCAGGATCTCGAACTCGCCTACACGCTGGCCGATGGCGTCGAGTATCTGCGCGCCGGTGTCGGCGCCGGAATGAGCGTTGACGCCTTCGCGCCCCGCTTGTCGTTCTTTTGGGCGGTGGGTATGAATTTTTTCATGGAGGTCGCCAAGCTGCGCGCCGCGCGCAAGCTTTGGGCCGGCATCGTCAAGGGCTTTGGACCGAAATCGGACCGGTCGCTTCCCCTCAGGGCGCACTGCCAGACGTCCGGGTGGTCGCTGACCGCGCAGGATCCCTTCAATAATATTGTGCGCACCGAGATCGAGGCGATGGCCGCGACGCAGGGCCACACCCAGTCGCTGCACACCAACGCGCTCGATGAGGCGCTGGCGCTGCCGACGCCGTTTTCAGCCCGCATCGCCCGCAACACCCAGCTCTTTCTGATCGAAGAGAGCGGCACGACCCGAATCATCGACGCGTGGGGCGGCTCGTATTATCTCGAACGCCTGACCGCCGACCTCGCCGCGCGGGCGCAGAGCCATATCGATGAGGTTGAGAGCCTCGGGGGAATGGCGAAGGCGATCGAGCGCGGCGTGCCGAAGCGCCGGATCGAAGAGGCGGCGGCGCGCACGCAAGCGCGCATCGATTCGGGCCGCCAGACCGTGATCGGCGTCAACGTTCATGCGCCGACGATCGAGCAGGATCTCGGCGTACTGAAGGTCGACGCTGTGGCGGTGCGCGCGCGACAAATCGAAAAGCTCGGGCGTCTCCGCGCCGAGCGCGACGAAGCCACGACGCAAGCCGCGCTAGAGGCGTTAACAATTGGCGCGCGAGGCCGGGCCAACCTGTTGCAGCTTTCGGTGGAAGCGGCGCGGGCCAAGGCCACCGTCGGCGAAATATCCTTGGCGCTCGAGAAGGCTTTTGGCCGCCACGTCGCCGAAGTGCGCGCCATTTCCGGCGTTTATCTGTCCGAGGCTGGCCCAGGCGGCGAGGCGAACGAGCGGGTGATCGCGATGATCCGCGTCTTTGCCGAGAACGAGGGTCGCGCTCCCCGGATTGTGGTGGCCAAGATGGGCCAGGATGGGCACGACCGGGGACAGAAGATCATTGCCTCGGCGTTCGCCGATCTCGGCTTCGACGTCGAAATCGGGCCCCTGTTCGCGACGCCCGAGGAGGTAGCGGCGCTGGCCGCCAGGAAAGAGGCTCATATCGTTGGCGTCTCCTCGCTCGCGGCCGGCCATCTCGCGCTCGTGCCGGATCTCAAGCGGGCCCTTCGCACGCGCGGCTTGGACCAGATGATGATCGCCGTTGGCGGCGTCATTCCAAGCCAGGATTTTGCATTGCTGCGCGAGGCTGGAGCGGACGCGATCTTTCCGCCGGGCACCGTCATCGCGGAGGCTGCGCAAAGCCTCATGGAAAAGCTCAACGAACGACTCGGTTACAGCCAGCGCTCGCCCGCACAAAAGTGACGGTCCGCCGGACGGCTTGCGAGGGGATCTTCGCCCATCCGGGAATCCCGTATTGGCGCAAGGATCGTGGGGCACAGATGCCCCTCACGTTGAGTGAGCGCTCAGAAGGTCTGCGCCAAATCGGAACACGCCCGCGTTGACGTAAGCGGCGCCGGATTTGCCGCCTCCGATTGCGGGTTGGTCGCACAAGGGGAGGCGGAGGGCGCTCAAATGGACCGCTTCATAGACTTGATCATACGCCGGGCGATCCGCCATACGAGGCTGATGTTGAAGCAGGGGGCATACGATTGGCCCACCGCGCGCACGGCATTGCGGAAGATCCTCGCCGATCTCGAATCTAAGTCCCCCACGCATCCGAGCCTGCCACGCCTTCGCGCGTTCATCGCCTCGTGCGATCGCGCGTGGCTCGTCGAAAATCCGCAACTTGCGTTGCGCGATCTGCGAGCATGTCGCTGAAGTCGGCATATCCGATTTGTTGAGCTTCGCTTGACTTGCCTCAAGGACTGCTGAAGATCTAACAGCTCATTAGGCAGACAGCACCGTTGCGCGACCTCTATCTCGTTCCTGGATAATGAGGCGTGTTGAGTGGGCGGATTTGGGCGCAGGCGGCGATTGATCCCGCCCGACGCCGGCGCCCAACGCTGACGAGGACGACATTCAGTCGCCCCGCTTGCTGGGGAGGAGCAGATTTATGGCGGCGTCCGCGAATGCGCGCAGCGCGCGAATACGGAAATTCGTTACGCGCCGCGGAGTGGAGCTGCAGTTCACCGAACTGGGTTTCGGCGGAGCCCCGCTTGGCAATCTCTATCGCCCCATGACGGAAAAAGAAGCGCGCGCGATGCTGGACACCGTGTGGGCCGAAGGATGCCGCTACTTTGACACCGCGCCGCTCTACGGACTGGGGCTCTCCGAGACCAGGCTCAATGGACTGCTGCGGCCGAAACCGCGGACATCTTATTTGATTTCGACGAAGGTCGGTCGACTCCTCGATCTCTGTGAGCCGCATGAACGATCAAGACAGGGCGCCTTCTTCGAGACGCCGTCACGGCGGGAGCGGTTCGATTATTCCTACGACGGCGTGATGCGTTCGCTGGAATTCTCGCTTGAGCGCCTCGGTCTCGATCGGGTGGATATCGTCTTCTGCCACGATGTCGACGTCTTCACCCACGGGAGCAAGGAAGCTGCGGATGTGCGCATCAAGGAATTCATGAACGGCGGCTATCGCGCACTCGATAACTTGCGCGCTTCCGGAGCGGTCAAGGCGATTGGAGCCGGTATCAACGAATGGGATATCGCCGAGAAGCTGGCCCGCGCCGGGGACTTTGACACCTTCCTGCTGGCGGGGCGCTACACGCTCCTAGAACAGGAGGCCCTCACGACCTTTCTCCCGTTATGCGCGGAAAAGAACATCGCGGTCGTGGTCGGCGGCCCGTTCAACTCCGGCATACTGGCGACCGGCGTCAAGGCCGATGCGCATTATAATTATGGGCAAGCGCCGCAAGAGATTAGGGAACGGGTGCGTCGAATCCAGCATATCTGCAAGAGTTTCAAGGTAAGATTGCCGGAAGCTGCGTTGCGATTTCCACTCGGTCATCCATCGGTCGTCAGCGTCATTGCGGGCGCGCAACGCGCAAGCGAAGTCAGACGGAACGCGGCGATGATGAAAGCGAAGCTGCCTGCCGGGCTCTGGCGAGCCCTGAAAGCGGAAAGATTGCTGCGCGAGGATGCGCCCACGCCGCACTGAGCGTTGTTCGCCCGTTTCAGAAGAGGCCGTCGATTTCGCCGTTGACGACGCGAATTCGCTCCGCCGCCGGGTTGCGCGGCAGGCCGGGCATGGTGCGGACGTCGCCCATCAACACCACGACAAAGCCCGCTCCTGCGCGGAGGCGAATGTCTCTGATTTTTGGGACATGTCCGACCGGTGCGCCCAGCAGCGAAGGATCGTCCGAGAACGAATATTGGGTCTTGGCGACGCAAATCGGCAGGCGGCCCCAGCCCGCGCTTTCGAGTTCGCGGAACTTCGTCCGTGCCGACGCATCGGCTGCGATGTCGTCAGCGCCGTAGATTTCGCGAGCGATGGTTCGGGTCTTGTCCCACAGGCTCATGTCGTCGGGATAGAGCGGCCGAAAGTCGGCTTCACCTGAATCTGCGAGAGCAGCAGTGACATGGGCAAGCGCTTCCGCGCCGGCGCTCCCGCGTGCCCAATGATCGCACACGATCGTCTTGACGGCGAACTCCCGGGCCACCGCGCTTTCGACGAAGCCGAGCTCGGCCGCGGTGTCGGTCCCGAACCGGTTTATGGCGACCACGACCGGGACGTGGAACTTGCGCAGATTGGCGATGTGCCGGGCGAGATTGGCGAGACCTGCCTCCAACGCGGGAATGTTTTCCGCATCAAGCGCGCTCTTCGCGACCCCGCCGTGCATTTTGAGCGCCCGCACCGTGGCGACGAGCACCACGGCTGTTGGTTTAAGTCCGGCTTTTCGGCACTTGATGTCGAAGAATTTCTCCGCCCCGAGATCGGCCCCGAAACCGGCTTCGGTGACGACGTAATCGGCGAGTTTGACCCCCGCCCGGGTCGCCACCAGGGAGTTGCAGCCATGTGCGATGTTGGCGAACGGGCCTCCGTGCACAAGCGCGGGCGATCCTTCGAGGGTCTGCACGAGGTTGGGCTTGAGCGCGTCCTTAAGCAGCGCCGCCATTGCCCCTGCGGCGTTGAGGTCGGCCGCGGCGATCGGCCGCCTGTTCACGCTTGCGCCGATCACCATACGCCCGAGTTGCTCCTCGAGATCCTCGAGGTCGGAAGCAAGGCAGAAGGCGGCCATCACCTCCGAGGCGACCGTGATGTCAAATCCATCCTCGCGCGTGAACCCGTTCCCGCCGCCGAGCCCAATCACGGTCTCGCGCAGCGCCCGGTCGTTCATATCGACGGCGCGCCGCCAGGCGATGCGCCTCTGGTCGAGGGCGAGCGCGTTGCCCCAATACATGTGATTGTCGACCATTGCGGCGAGGAGATTGTGCGCCGATGTGATGGCGTGGAAATCCCCGGTGAAATGGAGATTGATCGCGTCCATCGGCATGACTTGCGCGTAGCCGCCGCCAGTCGCGCCCCCCTTCAAGCCGAAGCAAGGACCGAGCGACGGCTCGCGCAGGCAGATGATCGCCCTCCTGCCAATGCGGTTGAGCGCGTCGCCGAGGCCGATCGTCGTCGTCGTCTTTCCCTCGCCCGCCGGGGTCGGGCTGATCGCGGTTACGAGAATGAGCTTGCCGGTTGGCCGGTCGGCGAGAGAGCGAAGAAAATCATATTCGAGCTTGGCGATGAACGGGCCGTAAGGGTAGAGCGCGGATTCGGCCACTCCAATCTTCGCGGCAACCTCGGAGATCGGCCTTAGTCGCGCAGCATGCGCTATTTCAATGTCAGACCGCATGAAAGACTTACCCCCGCAGCTCTGCTCGCCGGACGACGGCAACGAATCCTCTGCTCCGCGGCGATTTGCAAGCGCGAATACCGGCAGAGGCGTCTGGGGCCATTCGCCTCGCCGGTGATTTCGTTGCGAACCCAAGGTCACCCAACGCGAATTTGCCTCCGCCTCGCGGCTCCCATAAACCAGCCGGCGGCTTCTCGCACGAGTGAAAAGAATTCATGATCCGCTCCGCCCTGATGACTGTGATGACCAGCGCGGCGATCAAGGCCGGGCGGGGCTTGAAGCGCGATTTCGGCGAGGTTGGCGAATTGCAGGTGTCGATGAAAGGGCCGGGCGATTTCGTCAGTTTCGCAGACAATCGCGCCGAGAAGACCCTTTATGCGGAACTGGCCAAAGCGCGCCCGGGCTACGGGTTCGTCATGGAGGAAAGCGGGCGGGTCGAGGGCTCCGACAAGAGCCACACTTGGCATATCGATCCTCTCGACGCGACGACCAACTTTCTGCACGCGATCCCGCTCTTCGCCATTTCGATTGCGCTAGAGCGTGACGGGCAAATCGTGGCCGGCGTGGTCTACAATCCCGCCAACGATGACATGTTTGTCGCCGAGAAGGGGCAGGGCGCGTTTGGCGGCAATCGCCGCCTGCGAGTCGCCGGGCGCAGCGAGTTGTCGCAAGCGATTTTCGGCTGCGGCATCCCCCATCTCGGCAAAATGACTCAGCATCCGCGATTTTTGGCCGAGCTTCACGCGGTGATGGGGCAGGTCGTCAATGTCCGCCGGATGGGGTGCGCCGCGCTCGATCTCGCCTACGTCGCCGCCGGCCGCTTCGACGCGTTTTGGGAGCGCGGCCTCAATTCGTGGGACATTGCGGCTGGCGAGCTTCTGGTCCGCGAGGCTGGCGGCTTTGTCACCGGCGCGGACGGGGAGGCGAACTACCTCGAGACAGGCTCGATCTGCTGCGGCAACGAAACCATGCATCGCGAATTGCTTGAACTTCTGCGCGGGGTCAGCTGAGGCCCTCGGGCCTCGCGCGCGTTCGATTTAATCGGGGCGCACCAATCCGAGAGACTACTTGTACTCCCATTGTGCTCCGACGCCTGCGCTCGATCCTCCGCTTGCATCGACGCCGGCCTGAAGCCGCAGATTACGGGTGACGTCAAGATCGACGTTGACGCCATTGTCCTGCGGCCGCGCTCCGGTCGTCACGCCGACGCTGATTCTGTCGTTGATCGCGCGCGTCGCACCGACCAGGGCGCCGCCGGTCGTGCTGGTCGAGATGTCCAGGCTGCTGACGCCGAGCGTTTTGCGCAGCCCCTCGAGGGCGTCGACATTTCCGGAAAGGGTCGCGGCGGCGTTGGCGAGCTCGAGCGCCTGGAAGCCCGAGAGGCTTCCGGATGGCCGCTGGAACAGGATGCGGGAGAGAATTTCATCCTCCGGCAAGCTGGGCTGCGAGGTGATCGCGAAGCTGGGCTGGGTCGCGGGACCGGTCACGGCGATGCGCGCCGTGACGTCCGCCGCGGATGTCTCGGCGACGAGATTGAGTTCGGGGATCACGTCCCCATGAAAGCGGACCTGCCCCTGGGTGAAGACGAGACGCTTGCCGAGCAGGGCCAGCGAGCCGCGCAAGAGGTCGAAGCCGCCGGTTACCTGCGGATCGCGCGCCGAGCCGGCGACATGGAGATCGCCGCCGACCTCGGCATAGATGCCGCGGCCGCGGACGAAAATGCGGTTCGCCGCCGAAATGATGAGGTTCAGGTTCGCGTCGAACAAGGGCGTCCGACCGCCGGCGGATTTGGCTTTGGCGATCATGGCGAGGCGGGCCGCGGCAGTCGGCGTCGGATTGACATGCTTCGTGCCGGGAATGGGAGCGGAGACGCTGCTGAGCCGATCTGGCACAGTGATGTCCATTGAATTGATCGTAATCCGACCGCCGACATCAGGCTTCTGAGCGAGTCTGCCATTGATGGTGAGCGCAAGGTCGGCTGTAGCCGCCACAACGCTGTTCGCCACGACCTGCGCGTGTTTTCCGGTCACGTGAATCGAGCCCGGAAAGCCGCCAGTCGGATCGAAGCGCATGTCGCCGGCAGCCGAGATCGACCCGCCGTCGGGCGTCGAGCCGCCGAGCCGATCGATGCGGATCGTGTCCCCCTTGGCGATGAGCACGCCGGTGATTCCAGTGATCCTGAAGCCTGTCTGATCGTCCCGGAATTCGCCGTTCGTGAGCCGCACCGATCCTTGTGCCTGAGGCTTCGCGATGGTCCCGCGCAATCCGAGCGCCAGCGTGACTGCGCCAGTCACGCGACGGCCGGATGGCGACAGGACATTGTTGGCGAGACCGCCGTCGAGCCGGCCGTCAAGCTTGAGATCGAGCGGGCCGTCGCTGGAGAGCGGCGCCGATCCGGTCATGCGAAGGGAATTGGCCCCGCCCGCAGTAGCGGTGAGGTCGACCGAGCTCCGTCCGCCAGCGAGACGGCCCGCCCCTGTGATGTCAAGTGGCGGCAAGGCGTTGCTGCGCGTCTGCGGAAGGCTCACCTGACCCAGCCGGACGCGCCAGTCGCCGGATGGAGCGCCTGGCGTTCCGCCAATGGTCGCTTCGCCGTCGGCTGTTCCTAACGCCCCGAGGCCCGGCGAAACGAGATCGAGCGCTGCAAGCGGCAGCGCCGTCGCGGTCGCGCGGAGATCAAGCGTGGACCCCGCGCGCCCGGAGAGAGACAGGCGGCCGGCATCGACGCGTAGGGTAAAGTTCTGAACGCCGAGTCCGTCCTTGCCATAGGTGAACGCGGCGGGGCCCGCGAGCGCAATCGTTCGACCCGCGCCCTGCGCGGTGAACCGCGCGAGGTCGAGCCGGATCGGCGAGCCGCCTCGCAGGTGCCCGCTCGCCTGGAAGGCAAGGCCGCGCACGGAGCCGCTGAAGTCGAGGTCACTCGAATCGCCTTGTCCGGTCGCGGTCAGCCTGATGTCGGAGACGGATTGGCCGGCGACTTCGGCGCGGCTGAGGCTTGCGAGGCCGGACACGCTTCGCGCGCCCCAGAGGTCGCCGACCTTAAGATCGACCTTGAGGCCCTCAAACTTGTTTGCGCCGACGCTCATTCGGTCGCTGCGGGCATTGATAGCGACCGCCTGCTTCCCATTGGCGGCCGAGGCGCTGACCTTCGCCTGGAGCGCGCCGCTCATCTTCATGAGCACGAGCGGCGACAGATCGTCGAGGTTGGAAGCGGTGAAATTGAGGGCGCCATCCGCCAACTGATCGCGGTCGATTGCGACAATGCCATCGACCCGCACCGAGGCGAGGCTGAGAGCGAGATTGTTGGCGCGCCAGCCTCCGTCGGAGGTCTTGGCGACATGCGCGGAGCCCTGCAGCTGGTGGCCGTCGATATCACCGGAGGCCGAGGCCATCGCCTCGACCTGCCCGGTGATGTGGGCCGCGCTGGCTTCGAGCGAGAGGCCGGAGGTTTTGCGGTCAAGCAGGCGGCCTTCGCCCAAACTTGCCTTCAGTGCGGCATTGAGATCTTCGGCCCTTCCCGTCAACGTCGCGGCTATCCCGACCTTGCCGGAGATCCGGGGATCGAGAACGCTTGCCTGCGGCAGGTCCACGCTGGCGTCGAGGTTCACCTTCTCGCGGCCGAAATCGCCGTTGAGCTTTGCTGAGCCGTGCGCCCCGGTCGCGATGAGGTCGGTGAAACCGAAGCCGCCGCCGGTCGTCGAGCGCGCCGCGCCAGTCACGCGAAGATCGCCGCCGGTTGCGCGGTCGAGCATCGGATAGGCGGTCGCGAGATGTGTCGCCTGGGCGTCGATCGTAGCGGTGAGCGCGCCATAGCTTGGGGCCCCGTCGAGGTCGGCGGTTCCCCGCGCTTCGCCCTTGAGCGGGCCCCCGGCGAGCGGTGCGAAGCGGCTGAGATCGCGCGCCTCAACTTCCAGCCGGCCGTGGACCTTTTTCGGCGTAAGGAGGCCCGAATAACGCGCATCGAGATCAGGAGACGTCAGACTAAGCGTATCGAACGATACGTCCCCGCCCGCGGTCGCCGTTCCGTGTAGCGCCAGCTTCGCCTGGCTTCCGATTGCGCGAGCAAGGGCAGCGTCGGCGAGGGCAAGGCCCCTCATCGCCCCCTGGCCCTCAAAGGCGATCCGCGTCGACTCCTCGTTGAGCGGCCCGTTCGGGACCGCGCGAAAGCTTGCCGAGACATGATCGAGCGAGCCTTGATCGACGTGGATGTCGCCGGCATCGAAAGAGCCTTCGATGACCGGGCTGAGCACGGGTCCGATAATCGATGCGTTGAGGTCGAGCTTGCCGATCTCAGTCGCGCCCGGAATGGCGCCGGCGTGGATCTTGAGGCCAACGACCGCGTCCGCCGACCTGCCGCCCACGATATCGAGGCGGGCATTGGCGGAGACCAGGTGAAGGCCGGGCGTCGCAATCGTGGAATCGTCGTCGAAGAAGAGATCGCCCTTGAGCGTCGTCTCGCCGGCGAAGACGGGGCGGATGATGGCGGGAGTCATGCCTTCGAGGCGGGAGTTGACATCGAGCGTAAGTTTGCGCCCGACGCTTTGGCGAACGACCACGACGTCGCCCCGCGCCCAGACGTCCGGTCCGGCGGCGAAATCGAGCTTTGCATCGAAATTGTCGAGCGCGCCGGAGCCGTTGAGGGCGAGCTTCACAGGCGGCAGGCCAGGAAGATTGGCGAGATGGGCGAAGACTCCGCCCGCGGGCTCGTCGGAATTCACGGCGACGATAAGCTTGTCGGTGGCCGGGACATAGGTCATGGCGGCCTTGAACTCGCCCGGCGCGTCGAGCCGCTTCGAGGTCAGGTTGAGGTCCAGGCCCTCGGATGGCGGTCCGAGCGTCGCCTTGCCTTCGATCGCGAGTCGGGCAGCGACGCCGACCACCGGCTCGCCTAGCGACAGCTCTTGCACGCCGAACTGCTTGACGATCACCTTGAGCGGCAATTGGGGTAGGATGGAGCGCGGCCCCGCGTCGGCAGGAGGCGGCGTCTCCGACGGCAGCGGCCGGCGCAGAAACTGCATGTGGCCGACGGTCAGCCGATCGACTTCCAGCCGCCGGCTGAACAACGCGAGCCGGTTCCAGATCAGCCGGACCTTGTCGACCTTGAGCCACGGCCCGTTGCGGTCGGAAAGGACTATGTCGCTGATCGACGCGTCGGAGGACAAAGCGCCGTCGACCGCGCCGATCGAGACGCTGGTCGCATCCGAGGACAGCGCCTTTGAAAGCAGATTGGCGAGAATGCCCCTGTCGTCCTCGGCCGCCCGGGCAGCGGGCCAGAGCGCAAGAAGCGCCACAATCAGCGCCACCACGCCGCTTATGGGAACGAGACGCCGCATCTCAGAAAGCCTGTCCGATGCTGACATAGAACGCGACCCGCCCGGTTCCGGGGCGCTGTTGGAGCGGAAAGGCGAGGTCGGCCCGGATCGGCCCGATCGCCGTGTAATAACGCAGACCGACTCCGACGGCCTTATAGAGCGGCGCGCTGAAATTCGGAAAATTCGAGGCATAGGCGTTGCCCGCATCGAAGAACGGCACGATTCCGATCGTGTCGGTCACTCTTACTCTCAGCTCCGCCGACATCTGGAACAGGCTACGGCCGCCGATCACCGCGCCGAAGGGGCCATAGGGTCCGAGGCTGTTATAGGCGTAGCCGCGCACCGAGCCGCCACCGCCGGCGTAGAAACGCCAATTGGCGGGAATGTCCGCAAGCTCCGCGCCGCCCATCGCGCCGGCCCCGACCAGGCCCGCGAGCACGAAACGCGATTCGGGATCAATCGAGTAATAGGCGGACGCGCGCGCCTTCGCCTGGACGAGATCGACGCTCGATCCGAACGCGGTCGGAAATCCGGCGACCGAAGCGTTCATCCGCACGCCCCGCGTCGGGTCGAGCTTGCTGTCGGTCGTGTCGTAATTGGCCGAGACCGGTACGCCGATCAGCGTGTAGTTGACCCGCCCGAGGGCGTCGGTTGCGACACCGGTCTGAGCCTCGACTCCGGCCTGGACCCAAAAATCCTGGTTGAAGCGGTGGCGCAAGGCAGCGGTGACGTCGGCGTCCTCCGCCTGGTAGCCGAAAAAGCCGGCCCCGCTGGTGCTCATGCGCTCGCCGAGGGCGTCTATCAGGAGGTCGTTGGGTGTTCCCCACAAGGCGGGTTTGAGGAAACTCGCGGCAAAGCGCCATCCGATGTCGTCGATTGAAAAGCTTCGGATGTCCTGCGAGGTCACATACCAGGGCGGCGCATAGAAAACGTCGGCCTGAAGGCGCAGCCTCTCGGCGCCGCCGAAGACGTTCCTGTCCTCCCAATAGACTTGGCCGGCCGGACCGTTGGTGGTCGAATATTTTGCCGAGGCGCCGATGGCATAAGGCAGCCGATCCTCGACTGCGACCGTATACGGCAGCCGGCCATAGGCGTCGAGCGACGTTCCCTCAGTGATCCGCACCCCCCCCACCGCCGGGATTTGGCGGATCGAGTTGCGGGCGTCCGCCCCCGCCTGCGGCGAATAGGGCTCGCCGGGGTAGATGTAGAGAAACGAGCGTGCGATGGCCGGATCGAAGTCGTGCGGCCCGTTCATTGGCGCTTCGCCGAACGGCGCGACTGGCCCCGGATCGACCGTAAACGTCACATCCATCGCGTGGGCGGCATGATCGACGACGGGGCCGATCGAGACGACCTTCGCCAGCGGTCGCCCCTGCTTGCGAAAATAATCTACGATCCGGGCCTGCGTCGCCCGCAGGTCTGCGGCCGCGGCGGGGTCGCCGGACTTGAGTCGGACAACACGCGCCGGTAATTCCGCCTCCGAAAACTCCACGCCAGCCGGACCGAGCACGCGGACCGAGTGGATGCTAAATAGCTGCCCCGGATCAACGTTGATCGAGACGGGCGCTGGCGCGCGGTTGCGGTAAGCCTCAGCCGCGCGCGCAAAACCCGCGACGTCGGTGGAAAGGATGCTCATGCTGGCGCGGTCGATCGAGATTATGACGGCAGCGTCATAGTAGCCCGCGCCCCACAGCGCATCGATGATCGGCCCGAAATCGCTTTGCGCGCGCCGGGCGAGCGCGTCGCCGTCGGGTGGCGCGTCCTGGCGGAGCTTGTAGAGCGACGAGGCGTCCTGAACGGCGCTCTTGAGCCCTTTGTCGCCACCAGCGACGTTAACCGTGACGCGATAGGAAATCGCCGTCGCCGAGACCGGCGGCGGGCTATCGTCCGAACTCCAGAGTCCGAAAAAGTCGAAGGCCCGGGCGCTATCCCAGTCGGCGGACGCGACGAGCGCCGCCGCCAACGCGACGACGGCACGCACGCTCACGCGATCGGGACGCGACATCCAACCATTCACCAATACGCTTTTCCCCTGGTTGAGGAGGGACAATTGCCGATCGTCCCCGGATCGAACAGGTTTGGGCGCCAAAAGTCGAGCCCGGGTCTTCCTCCGATGAGCGGGCCCGGCAAGGGCGTTCGCGCATTGAACCAACCGCCGCTCGCGCCCGTTCCGCCATCATGGGCGATTAACGTTACCACCGAGCGAACGGGACAATCCGTTCTTGGTCCCGACAAGCGCGCGCCGCCGTAAGATTGAACCGATGGACCCCATAATCTCTCTCGACGCTCGATTGTTTCCGACAAATGACCTGTGATTTTATTTTCATGGGCTTTTTGCTACTTGCGCCCGTTTGGCCGCCGCAGCTAAGCCACCGGCGAGTTCGCGCGGTTCGGCGTCCCGCTTTGACCTCGCTGCTCAACCTCGCAACGAAAAGGCCTTTGCATGTCCTTCGCCCGCTACCCATCGCTTATTGACCGGGTCGTCTTCATCACCGGCGGCGGCTCGGGGATCGGCGCCGGTATGGTCGAGGCCTTCGCCGCCCAGAAGGCGAATGTCGCGTTCGCCGATATCGCCGTCGAGGCCTCGAAGGATCTCGTCGCCAAGATCGGCGCCTCCCACCCCCCGCCGCTCTTTCTCCATTGTGATCTGACCGACATTGCGGCGCTCGAGGCGGCGATGGAAGAGGTCCGGCAGCGGCTGGGGCCGATCGGCGTTCTCATCAACAACGCCGCCAACGACCAGCGCCAGGATGCGGATGAGACGAGCGAAGAGGACTGGGACCGGACGATGGCGCTCAATCTCAAACACCAGTTCTTCGCCGCGCAGATCGCGCGCCGGTCGATGCGGGAACTCGGGGGCGGCGCAATCGTCAATTTTTCATCGACCGCGTGGATGATCGGACTCGCCCGGATGTCCGCCTATTCCGCAGCCAAGGCGGCGATCGTCGGACTCACGAAAAGCCTCGCGCGCGAATTCGGACCCGACAACATCCGCGTCAACGCCATTGCGCCGGGCGCAGTCATTACGGAACGGCAGCGCCGACTGTGGATGAGCGAGAAGGACATCGCCGATTTTCGCGCCCGGCAGTGCCTCGATCGCTCGCTGTTTCCTGAGGATATCGCGCGCATGGCGTTGTTTCTTGCCGCGGACGACAGCGCTATGATCACAAAGCAATGTTTCCTGGTGGACGCCGGAATACGCTAGATCTCCGATTTGGGACGGACTTGATCACGCCCAATTGAGGGCGCATCCTACCGTTGCGCGGCGGCCCGTCACAAGACCGCCTGAAAAAGGGGAGACAGCGATGACAGTTGCGCGCATTCTCGACGACAAAGGGCGCGATGTTTTCACCACCCAACCGCACCGCACTCTGAAGGAAGTTGTGGAACTCCTTGCCTCGAAGGGCGTGGGAGCGGTAGTCGTCTCGGACGCTTCGCAGAGCGTGCTCGGCATCCTTTCCGAGCGCGACGTGGTTCGCGTCCTCGGCAGGTATGGAGCATCGGCGCTTGACGATCCCGTGTCGCGTCACATGACGCCGAAGGTGATCACGGTGACCCGCGACGACACGATCGAGCATGTCATGCAGACAATGACGGACGGCCGGTTTCGCCATGTTCCGGTCGTCGAGGGCGGACGCCTGATCGGCATCATTTCGATCGGCGACGTCGTCAAGCGGCACGTCAACGCACTCGACAGCGAACGCCAGGCTCTGCGCGAATATATCGCGACCGCTTGAATGCCGGGCCGCCGAGGCGTCAGGCCCCGGCGGCGTCCACTCGGGCCGGTTCGGCCTCACGCATGATTTCAGCGGCTGCCTTGCGGACGGCTTCGCGGCCGAGACGGATCAGTTCGTCGGCCCGATGAAACTCGAACATCCCGATCCTGCCGACCTTGAGCTGCACCAGGGCGTCGGGTGGATCCCCCGCCAGCCGCGAGCGCATGATGCGGTCCTGCAGGATATCGAACGCGCTCACCATCGACGTCATGAGCCCCGGCGCCGAAGCATCGGCGGTGGCGTCGGAGCGGGACCAGACCGCTCCCCCGCGCCACCATCGTGCGATCACCCCGCTGCTGTCGCTGGCGCGGTCCTCGGTCACCTCCGGAGACTCCATGCGGCCGAACGGATCCTGAAGGGCCGTGCCTCGGCCGACGCCGTCGCTCGATATATTGAGCGCAATGACCCGCTCAGCGCCAAGCGCCCGCGCCACGCTGACCGGCACCGGATTGACAATGGCTCCGTCGAACAGCCAGCGCCCGTCGATCTTGACCGGATCGAATACACCGGGCAGCGCGTAGGAGGCGCGGATCGCATCGACCAGGGAGCCCCGCCTGAGCCAGATCTCGTGCCCGTCGCCGATCTCTGTCGCGACTCCAGCGAATCTGATCGGCAAATCCTCGATCTGGATCCCGCCGAGCGCCGCCTCGAGCCTTGCGCGGAGCCGCTCGCCGCCGATGAGGCCGCTGCCAGCAAAAGAGAAATCGAGGAGGCCGAGCACCCGCCTCCTGGTCAGCGATCGAGCGAACGCCTCCAGCATCTCAAGCCGTCCGGCCGCGTAGCAGCCGCCCACCAGCGACCCGATCGAAGAGCCGACCACGACGTCCGGCCTGAATCCGAGCGCGTCCAGTTCCTGCATCGCGCCAATGTGGGCCCAGCCGCGCGCCGCGCCCGCGCCGAGCACGACGCCCACCTTCGCCCGACGGGACCGTCCGAGGCCCGCCAAAGGCTCAGTGTCGTTTCTGCGATAGGCCGCCCTGAACATTGCCCAACTCGCTTGCAAATGGCCGGATGCCTTGCCTTCCGCTGCGAAACTTAAGCTTGCGCGCCAGACATCGCCAGATAATAACATCGACGGGTTTCAATTCCCCGCGAAGGCGGCAGGTTCCTAACGGCGTGGCCGAATCGTCAGCCGTGGGTCGCCGGCGGTTCGACAAACGCCAGCCGCGCGGCGTCCCCGTCGGTCTCAACCCGGCGGTAAAAGCACGAGCGGCGACCGGTGTGGCAAGCCCCGCCGTCGCCGCCGACCTTAACGAGGGCGAGAAAGGCGTCCTGGTCGCAGTCGACGCGCAATTCGACCAATGTCTGGGTTTGGCCGGACGTCTCGCCCTTTCGCCATAGCGCCCCGCGGGAGCGCGACCAGTAGTGTACGACGCCGGTCGCAAGCGTCGCCCGCAACGCGGCCTCGTTCATGTGGGCGAGCATAAGGACCTCGCCGCGCGCCGCGTCGACCGTGACGCAGGTCGCAAGCCCATCTGCGCCGAACTTCGGCCTGAACTCCAGACCCTCTTCGCGATCGACTTGCTCGCCAGCTGGAGCGCCGACCTTGTCTTTGTGTTTAGCCATATCCATCCACCCTCTCAGCGGCGCCCGGCCTTCGCCCGCGCCTTCCCTGGGGCCTCGATTTCGACTTTCCAGTCTCCTATATAGGGCGCTGAGAGATTGGCGCAGGATGATCGACGACATTTACAATCGGCGTATCCTCGAGCTGGCGGCGAATATTCCCCGGCTTGGGCGGCTCGCAAGTCCCGACGCCACCGCCAAGGCGCATTCCCGGCTCTGCGGCTCGACGGTTGTGGTCGATCTTCGGGTCGAGGACGGTCGGGTGGTCGATTTCGCCCATGACGTCAAGGCTTGCGCGCTTGGTCAGGCTTCGTCGTCCCTGATGGCGCGCCATGTGGTCGGCGCGACTTTCGAGGAGCTGCGTGGCCTGCGCGATCAGATGACGCTGATGCTCAAGGCTGACGGCCCTCCGCCAGGGGGCAAGTGGGCGGATTTCGGCGTTCTCGAGCCGGTGCGAGGCTATAAGGCCCGCCATGCGTCCACCCTGCTGACGTTCAACGCCGTTGTCGACGCCTTCGGCCAGATCGCCGAGCGCGACCTGGCGCAAGAGGAAGCGCGAGCCTCGTGAGCGCGCTCGCTCTCGGCCCGCGCCGCGCCGCCCACGCGCTGATCCGTTTCTACCAGGTCACGCTCTCCTCCCTGCTCGGCCGAGAATGCCGCTATTTGCCGACCTGCTCGGCCTATACGGACGAGGCGATCCAGCGGCACGGGCTGTGGGCGGGTTCGTGGATGGGCATGGCCCGGGTGTGCCGCTGTCACCCGTGGGGCGGCTCGGGCTACGACCCGCCCCCGCCGCGACTCCCGTTGAGCGCCTCCTGGGCGCGGCCGTGGCGCTATGGAGTTTGGCGCTTGCCCCGCGAATGACGCAAGCCTTGCCTCGCCGGCTTCCGACCATTATGGACTGACGCTGTCCCAACCCCAGCCCTCGTGAGACTTGATCCATGGCCGAGCCGCGCCGGGCCGCCGCAACTGCGCCTCGCATCGAAGGCGGCCGTTTCCTCATCGTCGAGGCGCGCTACTACGACACGATCGGCGCGGGCCTCTTTGCCGGCGCGACTCGCGCGATCGAGGCCGCCGGCGCGACCTGCGATGTCGTGAGCGTAGCTGGCGCGCTCGAGATTCCCGCCGGAATGGCGATCGCCCTCGACGCAGCGAAGGCTGCGGGGCGGCCTTACGATGGGGCGATCGCGCTCGGCTGCGTCGTCCGCGGCGAGACTTTCCATTTCGAGATCGTCGCCGGCGAGTCGGCGCGGGCGTTGATGGACATGTCGGTCGTGCGGAAGCTCGCGCTCGGCAACGGCATCCTCACCACCGAAACGATCGGCCAGGCCGAGGAGCGAGCCGATCCCGAGCGCGGCGACAAGGGCGGCGATGCGGCGCGGGCGGCAATCGGCCTCGCGGAACTTCAGCGCCGGCTCGCCCAGCGATGAAGAGATCCGAGCGGCGCTCGGCCGCGCGCCTGGCCGCCGCGCAGGCGCTCTACCAGATGGAGATCGCCGACAAGGGCCTCGCGGACGTCATGGCCGAATTCGAGGCGCACTGGATCGGCCACGAGATCGAGGGGGACTCCTACGCCCCCGCCGAGCTCGCGTTCTTTCGCGACGTGGTCTCCGGCGTCTTGCGCGACCAGGGGCCGATCGACCGCAGCCTCGACGACGCCCTGGCGAAAGGTTGGCCGCTCAAGCGAATTGAAGCACTTATGCGCGCAATCCTGCGCGCCGCGCTCTACGAATTGCGCAGCCGCCCCGACGTGCCCGCGCGGGTCGCGGTGACCGAGTATGTCGATGTCGCGGCCGCCTTCTTCGGCCCGGAGGAGAGCGGGATGATCAATGCGGTCCTTGACGCGCTGGCCCGCCAGACCCGTCCGGCCGAGTTCGCCGCCGGGCGGTGACGGCCGGAACTTAGCCAAGCCGGCCCGAGGCTCAGTCAAATTCGGCCAAGGCAAACAAAGAAAACGGTTTTGATTCGCTTGGATCTCCTTTTCCGTTTCGGGCCTTTTCAATGGGTTATGGCGACCCCCTGGGGGCCTTTGTTTTGACCCTTGGCCGCCAGCGAGGCGCGTCTGCCCGCCCGGCCATCCGCCATTCCAAGCTCGTAGATATGCGCTCCATGTCGAAGTCATTCTATCCGATATTCTGATTTTCAGCAACCCGTGCGCGGGCAAAAATCTCCGCGAACGCCCCACGCGTTTGCGGCCTGTTTAAAACGACTCGACCCTCCTGCCCGCCTCGCCTTCCCTTCCGCTAGGTCAAGCAAAAAAGTCGCTCGCTTCGGAGATTCATGTGGATAACCGGCTTTGCGGGGATTCATAATATGTTAACGATGATCAAAGAGTTTGCGTTGTCGCTTCGCGTGGCCAGCCTCCTGATTCGCGATGCGAAACAAGCCGCTAAGGAGTCGCCGCCATGTCATGGGCCGACCTGTCCGAGGGCTTTTCCGGTCTCAAGCAATGGTCCGAGCCGGTTATTTACGACCGGCTGATCGCCGCCTACCGCAAGCTGATCAGCGACACCGACCTCGCCCGCAATCTGACCCGCCTTCACGCACGGGTCTGGCGCGCGCTCATCCGCGGCGACATGGTCGAGTTCGAGGATACCCGCGAGGCCCTGGTCGGCGCCCTCGATCCGTGCGCCCTGACCCTCGACCATCTGGCCGAGGTCGACGGCGAGATCATGATCGAGCTCCTCGACGTGGTGATGGCGCGCTACAACCGCTCCCACCGCACCGCGCGTGCCTATCACCTCGCGCTCATGGACCTCGCCGGCCGCTTGCGGCCGATGCGGCTCGCGGCGTAGCGCACGCCCCGGCTTCTGAGTCAAAAACCCCAATCGTTTATCACGGCGACGACCGCTCTGGGCGGGAAGTAAGCGTCCGTGGGACGGCAGGAATGAGCCTGGTAGCGGGTGTTCAAGCCCAAGGTTGTGCGCGAAGTCGCCCGAAGCAGACCGTTGCCTCGAGAAGCGGAAGCGATCAAAATCCGATCGACCAATCCCTCCAGAGGAACAAGACATGAGCGAGGACAAGAAAGATCGTTCACATCTACCGATCGCCACTCCGGAGCGGACCGGCCTGATTACGTATGACGCGAAGGACCCCGACAGCAAATTCCCGCCGATTGAGCAGTTACGACCGCCCAAAGGCGCTCCCAACGTCCTGCTCATCCTTCTCGACGATGTGGGGTTTGGCGCATCGAGCGCATTCGGCGGCCCCTGCGCGACGCCGAACGCCGAAGTGCTGGCCGCCGCTGGGCTAAAGTACAACCGCTTCCACACAACGGCCCTCTGCTCGCCGAGCCGGGCGGCGCTGCTCTCCGGGCGCAACCATCACTCCTGCGGCATGGGCGGCATCACCGAGATCGCCACCGGCGAGCCTGGCTACAGCTCGGTCTTGCCAAACAACATCTCGCCGCTCGCCCAGACTTTGAAACTGAACGGCTATTCGACCGCGCAATTCGGCAAATGCCACGAAGTCCCGGTCTGGCAGGCGAGCCCGGTCGGGCCGTTCGACGCGTGGCCAACGGGCGGCGGCGGGTTCGAGTATTTCTATGGCTTCATTGGGGGGGAGACAAATCAATATTATCCGGCGCTGCACGAGGGGACGACGCCGGTCGAGCCAAGGAAAACGCCGGAAGAGGGCTACCACTTCATGGCGGACATGACCGACAAGGCGATCGGCTGGATTGGGCAGCAGAAGGCGCTCGCGCCCGACAAGCCGTTCTTTGTCTATTTCGCGCCGGGCGCCACGCACGCCCCGCACCATGTGCCGAAGGAATGGGCCGACAAATACAAGGGCAAGTTCGACGGCGGGTGGGACAAGCTGCGTGAGGAGACCTTTGCCCGGCAAAAGAGGCTGGGGGTCGTCCCGGCCGATTGTGAGCTAACCGCGCGCCACCAGGAAATTCCTGCGTGGGATGCAATGCCGGAGTTGCTGAAGCCTATCCTCCGCCGGCAGATGGAGGTCTATGCGGGGTTCCTGGAATACGCCGACCACCATGTCGGCCGGCTCCTCGATTCGCTGAAGAAGCTCAACATCCTCGACGACACCCTCGTCTACTACATCATCGGCGACAACGGCGCTTCCGCCGAGGGCACACTGAACGGCACGTTCAACGAGATGGCGAACTTCAACGGCTTGGCTGCATTGGAGACGCCTGAATTTCTCATGGAGCGATTGGACAAGCTTGGCGGGCCGGAGTCCTACAATCATTACGCCGTTGGCTGGGCGCATGCGCTTAACACCCCCTACCAGTGGACGAAACAGGTCGCCTCGCATTGGGGCGGAACCCGCAACGGCATGATCGTGCACTGGCCGAGGGGCATCAAAGCGAACGGGGAGATCCGTTCGCAGTTCCACCATGTTATCGACGTGGCGCCGACGATCCTTGAGGCGGCGGGCCTCCCTGAGCCGCTTTCGGTTAACGGGATTCGACAGCGGCCCATTGAGGGCGTCAGCATGCTTTATTCGTTCGACGACGCAAAGGCCGCGGAACGACACGAGACGCAGTATTTCGAAATTCTCGGCAACCGGGGCATTTACCACAAGGGCTGGGCGGCGGTGACCAAGCACGGCACACCTTGGGAACTCATGGGCCGCAAGACAGTGGCGCTCGATGACGACGTATGGGAGCTTTACGACACCAGCAAGGACTGGAGCCAGGCGAACGACCTCGCCAAGCAAATGCCGGAGAAGCTGCACGAACTGCAGCGGCTATGGCTGATCGAGGCGACACGCTACAACGTCCTGCCCATCGACGACCGGACCGTTGAGAAGTTCAATCCGGATACGGCTGGGCGGCCAGTGCTGATCAAAGGCAAGACGCAGCTCTTGTTCGAGGGTATGGGCCGCCTGACGGAGAATTGCGTCCTGAGTCTCAAAAACAAATCGCACTCCGTCACTGCCGAGATCGAAGTCCCACAGTCGGGCGGCGAGGGCGTGATCGTCGCGCAGGGCGGGAACATCGGCGGCTGGAGCCTCTACGCCAAGAACGGCAAGCTCAAATACTGCTACAACGTCGCTGGCATCCATTATTTCTACGTCGAGGCGAACGAAGCGTTGCCGGCGGGCGAGCATCAGGTCCGCATGGAGTTCGCATACGCCGGCGGCGGCCTCGGCAAAGGGGGGCAGGTGACGCTCTATGTCGACGGCAAGAAGGTCGGGGAGGGGCCCCTCCCAATGACGCAGGCGATCGTGTTCTCCGCTGACGAAGGTTGTGACGTCGGCCGGGATACTGGCGCCCAGTCTCCCAGGAGTACGGTTCGCGCGGCAATGATTTCAACGGAACAGTGAAAGGTGTGCAACTTGCAATCGCCGACGCTGCCGAGAGCCTGGATCATCTCGTCTCGCCGGAGGAGGCGATCCGCATCGCATTGGCGCGGCAGTAGTCAGGTCATGCTCCAGCGCGCCTTGGCCTCCGAAGGACCGGTCCTGGGCGTGCCGTCTATGTCCGGCTTCAGGCGCCCCTAGCCCGTTCCTGTCAGGCCGGGAATGCGTGCTCGCGGTCGAAAGTGGCCCAAAAGATCGACCCTTGGTCCCAGAGTGAGTTCGCTACAGCTGCTCCACGAGGCGCTCGCCGCGCAGCTGACGGTAGAACGGGCGCGGGCGGCGCCAGTTGAGGCCGCCGTTGAGCGCCCGTACAAGATTGGCCAGCGCCGCGCGGTGATGTTGGGGAGGTCGAGGCGCGCGCCGGGCGCGAGCGGCGTCCAGATGAGTTCGACCAGTTCGGCGTCGAATGCACGGGCCCTGACTCGCCGGCGATTGGGGCCGCGACTGACGTCTGGACATTTTTATGTCTGTACAGCCCCATTTCCCTGTGCTGAATATGGCAGAAATGCGTCCGGATTGGAGCCGGGCCGGCGGGGTCGACAATCCTCTCGGGATGGAGGCGCGTCATGCTGCGGACGGCGTTGCTTGCGATTTGTTGCGTATCCGCGATATCGGCGTCTGAAGCGCAGCAGGTCTCTCCTCCGGGCGCGCTGCCGGCCGGGCAGCGATTGCGGAACAACGCCGTGGCCCAGCCGGAAGATTTTTCCTCGCCCGAGGCGAGGGCGAAGCAGGTCTGGCGCCAGAACATGGCCAAGAAGTCAGCGCGCCAGCCCGGCTGCTTCACTGCGACCTTTCCGAGCACCGAATGGAAGGAGACCACCTGCTCGACGGCGCCCGCGCGACCGCACCCCATTCGCCTCGGCCCGGGCCCACATGCTGGGGGCAAAGGCAAGAGCCCCGTCGCCCAGCTCAATTCAAGCCAGATCTTCGCCGCGACCGGCATGCTGGCCACAGTCAGCGGCGTGACCAGCGAAACCGATACGAAGGCCGGCGCAAACACCTGGTCCCTGCAGCTCAATACGAACGCGTTCGATCCGGGGACCCTCTGCGCGGGTCAGGCCGGCTGCATCGGTTGGGAGCAATTTGTCGCCGACACTCCGGGGGATGTCTATATCCAGTACTGGCTGGTCAACCACAACAGTCCGTGCCCGGCGCGGCCGGCGGGTTTTCCTGACGACTGGTCCTATTCCAAAGGCGACGCCGATGAAGGGGCCGCGTCGGGCTGTTACATCAATGGCCGCCAGACCCCCGTAACAAGACAGGCTCTCGACAAACTGCAGGGCCTGCGCGTCACCGGAACTTCCTCGTCGACGGCGCAGTCGGTGACGCTCGAGACTGCGGACAACCACATGTTCACGGCCAAGGACGCGGGCGATCCTCTCTCTATTGGAACGCAGTGGAAGACCGCTGAATTCAATATCTTCGGGTTGCAGGACAACAGCGTGGCCCAATTCAATCCGGGCGGCTCCATCGTTGTGCGAGTCGACGTCGACTATGCGGGCGAGGCGGCCCCGGACTGCTCGGTCGGCGGCAGCCTGACCGCGGAATCAAACAGCCTTACCCCTTTCGCCCCTTGCGCTGGATACCCGGGGCAGGCGAACATCAGCGATCCGGGCATCCAGTTCACTGAGGACTCGATCCCTGCGATCACGGGTTGCCTATATTCAAATGGGACCGCGACGTGCGTTCCGATACCGGGGTCAAACTTCTCGGACGCCATCTATCAGGCGAATTGTCCCGCCGGCGCGACCATGCAACTCATGAGCGGCGGCCTCTGGCAGGCAAATCTGCCTCTGCATTGCTCGGATGGCAAACTGCCCGGATCATGCGGTCCGGGAGCGACGGTCGCCGGCGAACCTGTTTTCAGCACCCAGCGATATGGCTCGGTATGGTCGGGGGCCGCGATCGGCTCCGCGCAGACCGTCGGGGTCTGCGACAGCGCGTCCCAATGTTCGCGTTTCACTTTGACGATTCCGAGTTGCCCGTCGGTCGTGGCGGCCGGCGATTCGTTCAGGCTCAGCGAGGGCAACAATCCGATCGACGTCGAGGCCGGCAGCTCAATCGACGCGAACCTCATTCTGGACGGGCCGTGGGTCAGCGCCGACCATGGGGTCAACGCGGTTGCGCAGGCGTTCGACACCGGAGGCCTGCCCTATGGCGTGACGCCGCAGTTCTCCCCCGGGGTGAGCGGCGCGCCGCACAGCTATGGACTGATCAACATCAACCTCAGTGCGCCGGCCAATGCGCCGCCCGGCGATTATCAGTTTCAGGCGAAAGCCATTGACGCCGCTTCCAACCTCAGCCTGACGACGGTCGTCCCGGTAAAGGTTTTGGCTTGCGTGCCCAAGGGTATCTGCTCGACCAGCGTTTCCCACTTTTGCGGCCGCATCTCGGACGGATGTGGGGGATCGACGGATTGCGGCTCGTGCGCCACCGGCGTCTGCTCGAACAGCGTCTGCTGTCCCAACGGCTCGTTTTACAACACGGAAATCCAAACCTGCCAGTTGAACTCCTGTCCGGCCGGAACCGAGTTCTGCCCGGCTGACGCGAAGTGCGAAACCTACGACGCGTGCAACAAGTTGAGCCCGCCCGACTGCCGAAAGATCGGGGGCAGGATTGTTTGTCAGTGACGCCCAGGCCTCCCGGGCCCACCTTTCTTGCCGTAGAGCCGCCTGAGGGCCGAACCCTTCCGAGAAGCCCTACACCCGCGCCTTGCTGTTGAGAGCGCTGTCCAAAACGCGCTCCAATTCACTCTGCAGAAATGGCTTTTGAACGGACGGGACGCCGCGGTATTTCTCGTGGAGCCTGCCGGCGCTGTAGCCCGAGGCGAACACAAATGGGATAGCATGCGCCGTCAATGCGTCGGCCACCGGATAGCTGTCCTGGCCGTCGAGCTTGATGTCCAGGATCGCGGCGTCAAACCCGCCCTCGTCGACCAGTTTCAGCGCATTCTCTACCCTTGTCGCCGGACCGACCGGCGTGTGGCCGATATCGGCGAGCATATCTTCCATCATTAAGGCGAGCATCATCTCGTCTTCGACGACAAGCACCCGCGCCCCACTCGGTTTGGCGTTTGTCACGGTCGCCATTCCCAATCGTAAATCCATCCGAGACTAATGCTGCTCCTCTTCCCTGGAAAGAGGAAAGTCGATCGCGCAACCGACTCCGGTCCCGCGCCGGCGCCGGGCGCGACAGGCGCAAAATCCCGTGCGAGATCGTCAGCACGGGTTGGCGGTTACCGGCACGCCGGCGGCGGCGACGATGACCGCATCGTGCTTCGGGCGCACCTTCGGCTAGAGCTGCTCCACGAGCCGCTTGCCACGCAACTGGCGATAGAACGGGCGCGGGCGGCGCCTGTCGAGGCCACCGTCGAGCGCCCGGACGAGGTCGGCAAGCGCGGCGCGGGTGATATCGGGAAGGTCGAGATTGAGCGCCGCGTCGAGCGGCGTCCAGACCAGTTCGACCAGTTCGGCCTCGGAATGCACGGCCCCTTCGACCCGTTTGGCGATTGAACTCGCGTCAGCGATGAGAAAGCGCGCGTCGAAGCGCCGGGGGCGCCCGGGCGGCGTGATCGCCCGGGCCAGGAAGTCGATCGCTTCGAGCGCCGGAGTGACGCCGGTCGCCGCGAACTTGGACCATGCGCCCGGCGGCGGATTGTTCGCCGCGCCAGGGTTGAGGACGCCGATCGCGAGCCCGGTTTCCTCGAAGGTCTCGCGGATCGCCGCGAGCGCCACGGCGCGGGCGAAATGCGGCGAAGGCCGGCGGACCCGGGCGTTGAGTTTCGCCTCGACGTGAGGATCGAGCGCGGTCGCCGCGGCCATCCGCCGGTCCTCCGGCTCGACCCGGCCGCCGGGAAAGACGAACTTGCCCGGCATGAACCGGTGTCCGGCGTGCCGCTTGCCCATCAGCACACGCGCGCCCCCGGCCGCGGAGCGCTCGATCAGGATCAGCGTCGCCGCGTCGCGCGGGCGCAGCGCGCGCTCGGACCTCGAGGCGTCGGTCACGTCCGGTCGCCCTCGACCCCGAAGCCGTGCATGCACATCGCCCACTGCTGGCCGATCACGGCGCCCTTGGCGCGAGGCAGGATGATGAGGCTCGCGACGACAGTCACCGCGAGCCAGAACGCGATGACCCAGAGCGCGGACGCATGCGGCCAGAGTTCGTCGGACATCAGGATGCCGGCGCCGACCCCATGCGCGACGATCAGGAGGGTGAGATAGGCCGGCGCATCGTCGGCGCGCTGGGGAGTCATGTCCTCGCCGCAAATCTTGCAGGCGCCGACGACCTTGAGATAGGAGCGGAACAGTTTTCCCCGCCCGCACGCCGGGCATCGGCCGAAGAAGCCGCGGGCGATCGCGGTGCGCAGCGGACGCTCGGGCCGGGGCGTCGGGATGCGCCAGAAGCGCGTCATGTCGTTCATCGCCGCTTACCCCTGCGGACCGGTTTGGCCGGCGCGGGTCCGGCCGGGTTACGCCTGCGCGGCTCGGCGTCGCCGCGCAGGATTTCGAACCGCAGCGCGCCGGCGAACGGCGCGGCCTCGACGAGACGCACCCTGACCGCTCCGCCGAGGCGGAAGGCTTCCTTGGTCCGTGTCCCGACAAGCGCCCGGTTTGCCTCCTCGAAGCGGTAGTAGTCGTCGCCGAGCGTCGCGGCAGGCACGAAGCCGTCGGCGCCGGTCGCGCTCAGCTTCACGAACAGGCCGACGCGGGTCACGCCGGCGATGCGGCCCTCGAACACGGCGCCGACCTCATCGGCCAGATGCGCGGCAATAACGCGGTCCACGGTCTCCCGTTCCGCCGCCATCGCGCGGCGTTCGGCGGCGGAGATATGCTCGGCGATCTGCGCCAGTTCGCCCGTGCGCATGTCGTTGAGCCCGCCCTCGCCGAGATTGAGCGCGCGGATCAGCGCGCGGTGGACGATCAGGTCGGCGTAGCGGCGGATTGGTGAAGTGAAGTGGGCGTAGCGGCGCAGATTGAGGCCGAAATGGCCGTAGTTCTCGTGGCTGTATTCGGCCTGCGCCTGGGCGCGCAACACCACCTCATTGACCAAAGCCTCGACCGCCTGGCCACGCACCCGGCCGAGCACGCCGTTGAAATGTGACGGGCGAACGCGCTCGCCCTTGGCCAGTTTGACGCCGATGGTGCGCAGGAACTCGATCAGGTCGTTGAGCTTCTCGACGCTCGGCGCGTCATGGGCGCGATAGAGAAGCGGCGAATGCTGCGCTTCGAGCGTCTCGGCGGCGGCGACATTGGCGAGGATCATGAACTCCTCGATCAGCCGGTGGGCTTCCAGCCGCTCGGGCCAGCGCACGTCCTTGAGCCGGCCCTCGCGGTCGAGGACAAGCTTGCGCTCCGGCAGATCGAGGTCGAGCGGATCGCGCCGCTCGCGTTCGATCTTTATCACCGAATGGGCGGCGTAGAGCGGTCTCAGCGCGCCCTCAAGCAGGGGCGCCGTCGCTTCGTCCGGGCGCCCGTCGATCGCGGCTTGCGCCTGCTCGTACGAGAGCTTTGCGGCGGACCGCATCATGATGCGGTGGAACTTGTGCGAGCGCTTGCGCCCGTCGGCCCCGAGCACCATGCGCACCGCAAGCGCCGGGCGGTCCTCGAGCGGGCGCAGCGAGCACAGGTCGTTCGAGATCCGCTCCGGCAGCATCGGCACGACGCGGTCGGGAAAATAGACCGAATTGCCGCGCTCGAGCGCGTCCCGATCGAGGGCCGAGCCGGGCCGGACATAGGCCGCGACGTCGGCGATGGCGACGGTGAGCACGTAGCCGTCGGGATTGCCGGGGTCGGCGTCGGGCGTCGCATGGACCGCGTCGTCATGGTCCTTGGCGTCTGGCGGATCGATGGTCACGAGCGGCAGCGCGCGCCAGTCCTGGCGCGGCGGGCTGAGCCGCACGGGCCGCGCGGCCTCGGCCTCCCTCAGCGCGTCGGGCGAGAACACATGCGGGATATGATGGGTCGCGAGCGCGATCAGGCTCACCGCGCGCTCGGACTTGACCGAGCCGATCGTCTCGACGACGCGGGCGTGCGGGGGCCCGATGCGCCCCTCGCGCAATGGCTCGATGGCGACGAGATCTCCGTCCCGCGCCTCACCCGCCATGGCCGCCGGCACGAAGAACTCGCGCGCCGCCCCGCGCTTCTCGACCGGCAGCGCCCGGCCCGAGCCGTCCGCCGCGGCGCGATAGACGGCGAAGGCGCGGCCCTTGAGCTTGTCGAGGATCTTGATGACCCGGCCGGAATAGGCGGCGGCGCCCTCCCCGGCGTCCGGGTCGAAGTCGACCCGCATCAGGACCCGCGCGCCCAGACCCGGCGCCGGCGCGCGCTCGCGCTTGGCTCGGGAGGGGCGAACGAGGATGCGCGGTGCAGGCCCTTCACCGCTCCAGTCGACGGGCCTTGCGATCAAATCGCCGTCGCGGTCGCGCTCGGCGATATCGGCTACGACGAGCGAGGGCAGGCGGCCCTGGACGCTCAGCGCCTTGCGCCCGCGCGCGACGGCGCCTTCGGCCTGCAAATCCTTGAGGATGAGCTTCAATCCCGCCTTGGCTTCGCCCTTGACGCCGAAGGCGCGAGCGATGTCGCGCTTGGTCACCCGCGCGGGCGCACGTTCGCCATTGGGCGCGGGCGCTCCGCCGATGAAGGCCATCACCTGCTCGCGCGAAGGAAGCGCCGAGGCCCGCGGTTCAGCCACGTTCCGGTCGACCTTCGGCGCGCGCCGACGGATTTTTTGATTCTGCAAGGCTTCCACTTCTCAAGGGCGGCGGAAGCGCCCCGCTGCGAAGGTAAGTTCGACCGCCCGAGGAAACAAGCCGCAACGATCCGACGGGCAGCGGAAGGCCGTCACCCGCGCTCGGCTTTCTCGATTCTCAGCAGGGTGAAGAGCTTCATCGGCGCGAGTTCGCGCCGCTCGACGATCCGCGCGTCGGGACGCGCAGCGATCCAGTCTGCGACAGTTGAATAAGGGAAGTTCGGATGCCAGCCGAGCCAGCCGGCCGCGGTCTCCATCCGGCGCTCGACGCCGGCCCGCAAGCCAGCGGAGGCCGCGAAGTGGTTCATCACGATGAGTGAGCCGCCCGGCCTCAACACCCGCCAGGCTTCGTCAAGCGTCCGCTCGGGATGGGGGACGACGCTGATCACATAGGGCGCGAGCACGACATCGAACGCGGCCTCAGGAAACTCGAGCGCCCCGGCGTCCATCACATGGAGGCCCTTCACCTGCGCCAGGCCCATGCGCTCGACGCGAGCCCGCGCGGCGCGCAACATCGGGCCGGAGATGTCGATGCCGGTCACCAGCACATTGCCGGGCAGAAGCTGCAGTTCGAGCCCGGTGCCAACGCCGACCACGAGAATCTCGCCGCCGGGACTGGCCCCCTCGGCTGCGGCGCGGGCCGCCGCCGCCCGGCCCGGATGGAAGGGGAGATCGAAGATGAGGTCGTAAACCGGCGCCCAGCGGCTATAGGCCGCCTCCGCCGAATGAGCCGCATATGCCGGAGTCGCGTTGATCGGATTCATTGACGGGCCCTCACCGCAAGCTCACGCCTGCCCGTCCTTCGCCCATGAGTTTAGCGGGCCTTATAGCACAGAATTGAGCGGCTGCGACGGGCTTCGAGGTCCCCGGATCGGCGCGGTGGGCAATCCTCCCGGCTCTCGCTTATGCTCCGCGAGGCGGGGCCTGCGCCTCGGGCGCGCCGCCGGATCGGAGAGCTTTAAAATGATTGATCACATTGGCCTTTCAGTCGGCGACATCGGTCGCGCGAAAACCTTTTATTTGAGCGCGCTGAAGCCGCTCGGCCTCGGCGTCGTCATGGAGGTCACGCCGCAGGAGACGGGCGGCTACGCGGGCGCCGGTTTCGGCGACGATCGAAAACCTTTCTTCTGGATCGGCACGGGCTCGAAGCCCAAAGGCGGAACGCATGTCGCCTTTACGGCGCAAACGCGCGCCGAAGTCGATGCGTTCTACCATGCGGCGATGGCTGCGGGCGGGCGCGACAACGGCGCGCCGGGCCTGCGGCCCCACTACCATGAGCACTACTACGGCGCCTTCGTCCTGGATCCGGACGGCAACAACATCGAGGCCGTGTGTCATAAGCCCGGATAGGGCATTGATCGGCGCGCGTCCGCGATTGACGGGTGACGCCTTTTCAGGAAACCTCGCCGCGCCCAGAGCCGCCTTCCGAACGCGGCGATCGATCGGTGCGGGGAGGAAATAAAATGTGCGTCATTTGCGACCTTGCCTCGGCGGAAGGCGGGACAAGCCCCTTCTTCGCCGCAAAGGCGCCGCCGCGACGGGCCTCCCCCGCCAAGTCAAGGGCGCAACGCGCGGTCGCGGCCGCCGCGATCCCCGAGGGAGTCGGCGACAAAGGCCGGCGGACGCTCATCAAGGGCGGAACGATCCTCTCCATGGACCGGGGGGTAGGCAATTTCGCCACCGGCGACGTCCTGATCGAGGGCTCGAAGATCGCCGAGGTCGCGCAATCGATCTTAGCGCCGGACGCAGCGATTATCGATGCGGCGGGACATATCGTCATGCCGGGTTTCATCGACACCCACCATCACCAGTTCGAGACGGCGCTGCGCAGCGTTCTCGCGGATGGCATTCTCGTCAACGACGGCCGGCCGGAGAGCGCGCACAACTACTATGAGTTGATCTTGCAGACTTTCTCGAAGGTTTACCGGCCGCGTGACGTCTACATCAACGAGGTCTTCGGCGGGGTGGCCCAGATCGACGCTGGCGTGACGGGGGTGATGGACGTGAGCCAGATCCACCATTCGCCCGAGCATTCGGATGCGGCGATCGAGGGTCTGCGCGCGGCGGGACGGCGGGCGGTGTTCGGCTATTTCGAGGGATGGGGCGAGAGGGCGAAATATCCCGACGACGCGAAGCGTATTCGCGACCAGCACTTTTCCTCATCCGACCAGTTGCTCGGCATGTTCATGGGCGGCGAGATCTATCTGCCAGGCTACGAGAGGGCGTGGAAGGCCGGACGCGAGCTTGGCCTTCCGATCGCGCTGCACGTCGTCGTCACCTTCGGGATGCAGCCGACTTTCGACGCGCTCGCGAAGGCAGGCGAATTCGGCCCGGATTGCTTCTTCATCCACATGACGGGAATGAGCGATCTGGCGTGGAAAACCGCGGCCGACGCCGGCGCCCATGTCTCGATCTCCGCGCCGATCGAAATGCACATGCGCCACGGCATGCCGCCGATCCAGAAGGCGCTCGACCTCAAGATGAGCGTCTCGCTCTCGTCCGACGTCGAATGCACCATGACCGCCGACATGTTCACCCAGATGCGCAGCGTGCTGACGTTGCAGCGGATGCTTGCCAATGAACTCGCGCTCGCGGGCAAGGACTACCCGAAGCTGATGTCGGTCGCCGATGCGCTCGAACTTGCCACGATCGGCGGCGCCAGGGGGCTCAAGATCGATCACAGGACAGGATCGCTCACGCCGGGCAAGGACGCCGACGTCATCCTCCTCGACGCGACGGCGCTGAATGTCGCGCCTCTCAACCATGCCGCGGGCGCGGTCGCCACCCTCATGGACCGCTCCAACGTCTCGACCGTCCTTTGCGCCGGACAAATCAAGAAATGGCGCGGCGCGATCGTCGGCTACGACATTGCGAAACTGCGCGACGAGCTCACGGCGAGCCGCGACTACCTGTTCGCGGCGGCGGGAATCGAGCAAAACCTGTTCAGAGCATAGGGGTTCGCGGCGCGGGGCCTTGAGGAAGCGGCGGGGGACGCCCGCCGGCTACCGGGTCGCCGAACTCTTGCCCTTCGCTCTCGACGCCGCCAGTTTTTTCGCACCGCCCGGTTTTGCGGCATGGGCCGAGCCGCTCTTCGCGGTCGGCTTTGGCGGCCGCGCCTTTGTGGAGGGCGACGCGGCCTTGGATTTGGTCTTGGCCGGCGCCGCCGCCCTCTTTCGCCGCTGGGCCGCGGGCCGGCCCTCGCGCTCGGCGATGAGCTCGAGCGCATGACCGAGCGTGATCGAGTCCGGCGCGGTTCCCTTGGGGATGGTCGCGTTGACCTTGCCCCAGTTGACATAGGCGCCGAAGCGTCCGTCGCGCACGGTGACAGGCCCGCCGTCCGGATGCTGGCCGACGAGCCGGCCGATGACGCCGCCGCCCGCGGCCCGCGCTTTGAGGAGCGCCACCGCATCGTCGAGCGTGAGGCTTGCCGGGTCGGTCCCCTTCGGGATCGTGGCGTTGATCTTGCCGTGATTGACGTAAGCCCCGAACCGGCCCTGCTTGACGCTGACCGGGCCGCCCTCCGGATGCTCTCCGAGAACGCGGGCCGCGCCGCCGCCGAAGCGCGAGCCGCCGGCCCCGCTCTCCTTCGCGACGATGAGATCGATCGCCCGATTGGCGCCGATCTCGAGCACGTCGTCGTCGCGCCCGAGATTGGCGTAGGTCTTGCCGTGCTGGACATAAGCCCCGTAGCGGCCGATGCCGGCGAGGATCGGCTCGCTGCTCGTCGGGTGGCGCGCGACCTCGCGCGGCAACGACAGAAGCGCGAGCGCCTTATCGAGCGTCACATCGTCCGGCGCGAGGCCGCGCGGCAGCGACGAGCGGCGCGGCTTCTCCTCGGACCCCTTTTCCGTTTCGCCTTCCTGCACATAGTCGCCGAAGCGGCCGCTACGCAGCGTGACTTCCAGATTGTTCTCCGGGTTGACGCCAAGCACGCGCACGCCCGGCCGGTCTCCCTCGGCGCTTTCGGCGCCCGTCGGCGCGAGAACACGAGAGAACTTGCAATCGGGGTAGCGCGAGCAGCCGATGAAGGCGCCGTACTTGCCGAGCTTGAGCGAGAGCTGCCCCTCGCCGCAGAGCGGGCAAAGGCGCGGATCGACGCCATCGCCGCGCGCGGGGAAAATATGTGGACCGAGCAGCTCGTTGAGGCTGTCGAGCACCTGGCGGGTGCCGAGGTCCTTGGTGCCGTCGACGGCGCCCGAGAAATCGTTCCAGAAATCGCGCAACAGCGCCTTCCAGTCGATCTCGCTGTTCGAGACCCGGTCGAGCTTCTCCTCGAGATCGGCGGTGAAATCGTAGCCGACATATTTGGCGAAGAAGGACTCGAGGAAGGCCGTCACCAGCCGGCCCTTGTCCTCGGGAAAAAGGCGCTTCTTGTCGAGCCGGACATAGGCGCGATCCTTGAGCACCGCGATGGTCGAGGCGTAGGTCGACGGCCGGCCGATGCCGAGCTCCTCCATCCGCTTGACCAGCGTCGCCTCGGTGTAGCGGGGCGGCGGCTCGGTGAAGTGCTGCGCGGCGTCGATCCGCTCCTTGGCAAGCTTCTCCCCTTGCCGCATCGCCGGCAGACGGCTCGACTCCTCGTCCTCCTCGTCGTCGCGCCCCTCCTGGTAGAGGGCGAGGAAACCCGGAAAGCGCACGACCTGGCCGCTGGCGCGAAATTCGAGCTTGCGCGCGCCCGCTTCGGCCAGAATGTCGACCGTGGTGCGCTCGAGCTCGGCGCTCTCCATCTGGCTCGCGATGGTGCGCGTCCAGATAAGCTCGTAGAGCTTGGCCTGCTCGGGCTCGAGATGGCGGGCGACGTCGCGCGGGCGTCGCGTCATATCGGTCGGGCGGATCGCCTCATGCGCTTCCTGCGCGTTCTTGGCCTTGGCGGTGTATTTGCGTGGGCTCGGCGGCACATAGGCGTCGCCGAAATCCTTGCCGATGACCCGGCGCGCAGCCGTGACCGCCTCCGGCGCGAGGTCGACGCCGTCGGTGCGCATATAGGTGATGAGGCCGGCGGCGCCCTCGCCGACGTCGACGCCCTCGTAGAGACGTTGGGCGATCTGCATCGTGCGCGCCGGCGCGAAGCCGAGCTTGCGCGACGCTTCCTGCTGCAATGTCGAAGTGGTGAAGGGCGGGTAGGGGTGGCGCTTGACCGGCTTCGACTCGATCGCGGCGACGGAGAAGCGCGCCGCCTCCAGCGCGATCTTGAACGCTTCAGCTTCCGCGCCCGAGCCGACATCCAGACGGCCGATCTTCTTGCCGTCGGCGCCGACCAGACGGGCGGAGAAGGGCGCATTCGCCTCCGTCCGCAGATGCGCGATGATCGACCAATATTCGCGCGGAACGAACTTCTCGATCTCGAGCTCGCGGTCGCAAATAATGCGCAGCGCGACCGACTGCACCCGCCCGGCCGAGCGCGCTCCCGGCAGCTTGCGCCACAGAACCGGAGACAAGGTGAAGCCGACCAGGTAATCGAGCGCCCGGCGCGCCCGATAGGCGTCGACCAGCGCCTCGTCGATCTCCCGCGGGTGGCGCATTGCCTCCTGGACCGCGTCCTTGGTCACCGCGTTGAACACCACCCGATCGACCCGCTTGTCCTTGAGCAGCTTCTTGCTCTTGAGGATTTCATGCACGTGCCAGGAGATCGCCTCGCCCTCGCGGTCCGGGTCGGTCGCGAGAATCACCCTGTCGGCGTCCTTGACCGCGCTGCCGATGTCGCTCAGTCGCTTGGCCGCCTTCGCGTCGATCTCCCAGCGCATGGCGAAATCGTCGTTGGGATCGACTGAGCCGTCCTTGGCCGCAAGGTCCCGCACATGGCCGAACGAAGCGTAAACGCCGTAGTCCTTGCCGAGATATTTGTTGATGGTCTTGGCCTTCGCAGGCGACTCGACGATCACGACTTTCATTCAGGAATCTTCCTCAAGCGCCGGCCGTTTGGGCGCGGGATATGGAGACGCCGAGGCCGTGTGTCAAATTCGGGGCGCTGGTCATTGAACGGTGGGAACCACAACAGCCGGGTGCAGGCGACGCTGGTTTCAGCGGGTAAATCTTTCAAGGACCGGGCCGAATCCGCATTCCGACAGAGACCTGGCAGGGACAACCGTTGCGCTCCGGCGGGGCGTTGTGCGAACATCGCGCATCCCCACATCCAACACATGCGAGGCCGACATGGCGGACGCCCATTCCAAACCCGTTTGGCTCATCACCGGCTGCTCGACTGGATTTGGCCGGGAGCTCTCGGTCATCCTGCTCAAGCGCGGCTATCGCGTCGTTGTGACGGCGCGTGACAAGGCGAAGGTCGAGGACATTGTCGCCGGCCATGAAAAGAATGGGCTCTCGCTCGCCCTCGACGTCGACAAGCAGAGTCAGATCGACGCTGCGGTCAAGGCGGCCGTGTCGCGCTTTGGCCGGATCGACGTCCTCGTCAACAATGCCGGCTACGGCTATCTGGCGGCGGTCGAGGAGGGCGACGACGCCGACGTGCGCGCGATGTTCGAGACCAATTTCTTCGGCCTCGCCGCCCTGACGCGCGCGGTGCTCCCGATCATGCGCGCCCAGAAGTCGGGCGCGGTCGTCAACGTATCGTCGATGGGCGGCTTCATCGGCTTTCCCGGCTCGGGCTACTACGCGGCGACCAAATTTGCTGTCGAAGGCATGTCGGAATCGCTCTCCAAGGAGGTCGGGCCGCTCGGGATCAAGGTCATTATCGTCGAGCCCGGCCCGTTCCGCACCGACTGGGCCGGCCGCTCGCTGAAAGTTCCGAAACGCCCGATCGACGCCTACGCGGAGACGGCGATCGCGCGCCGTAACTTCACCCAGTCGATCAGCGGCAAGCAGCAGGGCGACCCTGTGCGTGGAGCCGAAGCGATCATCGCCGCCGTCGAACAGGAGAAGCCGCCGTTGCGCCTCGTGCTCGGGAGCTTTGCCTATGAGGTGATGGGCGCGGAGCTCGAATCCCTGCGCAAGGAGTATGAGGCGGGAGAAGCGGCCGCGCGTGGCGCCGACTACCCGAAGGCGGGTTGAGCATCGCGCGCTCATGCTCGGGCATGCTGCACGCGGTGGCGCGTCCATGACCGAGCGCTTTCATCTGCAGCGCTTCGTCGACGCGCAGGCGCCGGTCTACGAAGCGGTCCGCCGCCAGCTTCGGGCGGGGCGAAAAGAGAGCCACTGGATGTGGTTCGTGTTTCCGCAGATCGCGGGGCTGGGACAGAGCAGCCCCACGTCGCTCCGCTTCGCCATCTCCTCGCTGGCGGAGGCGTCGGCCTATCTGGCCCATCCCGTCCTCGGCCCGAGGCTCAGCGAATGCGCCACGCTTGTGCTCTCCGTTGAAGGAAAGAGCGCTCCCGACATCTTCGGCGCTGTCGATTCGATGAAGTTCCGATCGTCGATGACGCTTTTCGCGACCGCGGATCCGGCGCTTCCCGTCTTCAGATATTGCCTCGAGAAATATTTTGCCGGCGCGCCGGACCGTGCGACCCTTGCAATGATCTAGCGGGTCAATTCAATCGACCTCAAGCGAGAATCGCCCTATTGACGGCCCTGATGACCGCCTCCCGCCCCGTTTTTGCCCTGCGCCACCTGCTCGGCATCGATCACCTGTCGCGGGATGAGATTGTGGCGCTGCTCGATCTGTCGGACGAGGCGGTGACGATCTCGCGCCAGGTCGAGAAGAAACGTGCGACTTTGCGCGGGCGCACCCAGATCAATCTTTTCTTCGAAGCGTCGACCCGCACCCAGTCGTCGTTCGAGCTCGCGGGCAAGCGGCTCGGCGCGGACGTGATGAACATGGCGGTCGCGGCGTCGAGCGTCAAAAAGGGCGAGACGCTGATCGACACCGCGATGACCCTGAACGCGATGCGGCCCGACATCCTCGTCGTTCGCCACCATCAGGCCGGCGCGGTGCATCTCCTGGCGCGGAAGGTCGAATGCTCGGTCGTCAACGCCGGCGACGGTTCGCATGAGCACCCGACCCAGGCGCTGCTCGACGCCTTGACCATCCGGCGCAATCTCGGCCGCATCGAAGGCCTCACCGTCGCCATTTGCGGCGACATCCTCCATTCGCGCGTGGCGCGCTCCAACATCCTCTTGCTCGGCAAGCTCGGGGCTTATGTCAGGGTGGTCGGGCCGTCGACGCTGCTGCCCGCAGGCGTGGAGAACATGGGGGTCGAGGTCGCCCGTGACATGCGCTCAGGCCTCAAGGACGCCGACATCGTCATGATGCTGCGCCTGCAGCGCGAACGGATGAGCGGCGCCCTCGTGCCCTCGGCGCGCGAGTATTTCCGTTATTTCGGCCTCGATGAAGAAAAACTCGGCTACGCCAAGCCGGGCGCGCTCGTCATGCATCCGGGGCCGATGAACCGGGGCGTCGAGATCGACACTCTTGTCGCCGACGGCGCTCAGTCGCTCATCCGCGAGCAGGTCGAAATGGGCGTCGCGGTGCGCATGGCGGTGCTCGAGGCGCTGGCGCAGAACATTCCTAACGCCTGAGAAGACGGCCGGCTGGATATACCCGCGTCAGGGTCCGGCCGCGGGACTGCGGAATATGGTGTTGCGCAGATCTGCGAAAATCATCAGGAGCCGGGTCAGGAGAGAAGGTTCCGGAGTCGCGATCGAACCCACGGCGTCGAAATTCACGGCAGGTCCGCCGATCCCCTTGCGCGAATGGATCCGGCCCGAGCCTGTCGACGGTCTTCTCAGGCCCATCGTTCCAGACTCTGTCGACCGTTACGCGGCCGCCGGGATCGCTTTGAAGCGTCGATTGTCGGAAAACGAGCAACAGCCCCGGTCGACCGAGGAATGGACCTCGACAACGCCTGCAGAACCGGGTCGCGCGAGCAGGGGAAGCGCGGCCAACGCCAGCGCCGCGCCGGCAAGCGCCGCTCCGCTCATAGCCCAACGCCTTTCCTTGTTCGAAGCGAGCTGCGGCGCAAATCGAGGCGGCCGTCCGCGCTCGACGCTAGCGAAAGGCAAAACAGCGGTCAACCATTTGAGAGATAACTTGTTTTCGGTGTTGATGCTGTGATTACGCACCGTCAGGGAGGCGGGATCCTTGCGTCGCAGGGTGCGTCCGCCGCGCCGGCGCCATGGGCGAGATAGCGTTCATGGTGGTTTCCCTGGTCGAATGGTCGGCGATGACCTCTCGCTGACGCGGGCCTCCGCGATGGCCTCGAGCCGAGAGCGGGCCGGCCCGGTGGATTCCCGCACCCTGAGAGCGCAGGGAAGCTCGACCCGCTCGACCTCTTTTTCATCCACGGATAAGCGCAGCATCAGCAGCCGCCAGGAGACGGACGCGAAATCCTCGACCGGCTGGGCGACGGTGGTCAGGTAGGGGCGCAGCGCAGCCATCCAGTCGAAATCGTCGAAGCCGATGATCGACACATCGCCGGGGATTTCGAGATTGAGCCCACGCGCCGCCTTGATCGAGGCCAGCGCGCAGACATTGCTGAGGGCGAAGATCGCGGTCGGGCGATCGGCGCGGCGAAGCTCGAGCTCGGTCGCGCCCCGCAGGGACTCGAGGTCATCGCCGCCATAGATGACGCGCTCTCGCGACTCGAGTCCGGCTTCGGCGAGGGCGCGCCGGGCCCCGGCGATCCGCTGCTCGGCATTTTCGAGCCGTTTTGAATGGGCGAGAATGGCGATGTCGCGATGTCCGAGGTCGATGAGATGGCGGGCGCCGGCGTAGCCGCCGGCGGCGCAATCGGCGTGCACGGCGTCGAATCCAGGCGACCGGGCGCCCCGGTCGACCAGCACTGCGGGCGGCAGGCGGACTGCCGCGCCGTCGTCCCTCACCGCCGCCAACGAGTTGTCGCTGGCGGGCACGATGATCAGGCCGTCGATACGGCGTGCGACCAGCGCCTCGACACGGCGGCGCTCTTTTTCCGCATCTTCGCTTGAGGAGACGATGAGAAGATCGTAGCCGTCGCGCTCCGCGAGGGCTTCGACCCCGTGAACGAGGCTGGCGAAGAAGACATTGGTGATGTCGGGAACGACGATGCCGACAAGTCGACTCGATCTGCCGCGCAACGCGCTCGCCGAGCGGTCGAGCCGGTAGCCGAGCGCCGCGATCGCCGCGACCACGCTGCGGCGGCTCGCCTCTCCGACCGGCCGATTGCCGTTGACGACATTGGAAGCCGTGGCGACCGATACGCCGGCGCGCGAGGCCACATCACGGATCGTGGGCGCTTTCGCGACCATTCCTCGTTCACTCCAAGGCCATATCGACGTTCGAGCCGAATTGCCTCCGGCATCTCTCTATAACGTTTTAGGCTAGGTCTCGCTGCCGCTCGGCGTCAAGGCGCGAGTCGTTCAACTGCGCTCGATCGGTTTCGAGCGGGAACGAAGCACAGTCTCGCGCTGGGCGCGCCGGCAGGAAAGCGGCGGCAGGCCGGCGAGGACGAGGCCGGCGTCCGCGACCGTCTGCCGCCCGATCTCGAAGAGCGAATCGGGCATGGAGCCCGCGCGATGGGGCGAGAGCAACAAACCCTCGATCCCTCGCGCTGGATCGCCGGGCGGCGCGGGCTCGATCGGAAAAACGTCGGTCGCGGCGCGAAACCGTCCGCTTTCGACGGCGCGGAGGAACTCGGGGAAATCGACAACCCCGGCGCGGCTCATTAGCAGGAAGACCGATCCGGGCGTGACGAGGTCGAACTCGCGCTTGCCGAGGAAACCCTGGTTCTCGCTGGTCGCCGCGGCGAACACGACAACGACCTGGCTCGTGCTCAAGACTTCGTCGAGCGAGGCGGCGGCGACGCCGAAGCCAGCCATGTAATGCTCGGAGACCCACGGATCGTAGGCTTTGACCGGGCAGCCGAACGGCGCGAGCAGGGGAATGAAGGCGCGCGCGAGATCGCCGAAGCCGATCAAGCCGACCCGCGCGCCATAGAGCGAGAAGCACCCCTCCGCGCCGTCGAGCAGCCATTTCTCGCGGCCCGCGCGCATGGCCCGATCGGCTGCGGTGACGCCGCGGCAGAGGTCGATCGCGATGCCGAGCGTTATCTCGGCCACCGGCCTGGCGAAGGCTGAGCCCGGAGCAAGCACGTGAATGCCGCGTTCGAAGCAAGTCTCGTAGTCGACGTTCTGGAGGAAATTGGTCTCGACGTTGATAATCGCGCGCAGCTTCGGCGCGCGGTCGAGCCTGGCCTTCGGCATATCGCTCTGACCGATCAGGAGAGCCATCTCGGGGAGAAGGGCGTCGAAACGTTCGGCCGGCATGCGGCCGGCGCCGTCCTGAATGGCAAGCTCGCCGAGGCCCTCGAGTTGCGCCCAGACCCCTGGCTCGAAGATCTCATCGAGACCCCGCGGCTGCGGATCGATTACGATCAGGGGTCTCACCATGGCTATCCTCCGGAAGCGCTGCTTGGGATCAGACCTAGATCGATAGAGATCGCACAGCAACATGGGTTGCGGCGGCCGTTTTGCGACCGCGGGGCGTAAGTCCCGCCCATGCCCACTCGACAGCCCCAGCTACGGCGAGCGCGATAGCCAGGCGTCGATCACTGCGGAACGCTTCTCTTCCACGACAGCGCGCACCGCCTTGCGGATCGCCGCCTCCGCCTCGTCCGGCCGCTTCACGGAGAGCGCCAGCGCGCCGCCCGCGGCGGCGGCGATACCGGCGTAGTCGGGCGGAGGATCGAAGCTGAGGTCGAGATCGTTCGCCCGGCTCGCATAGCCGGACGGGTGCACGGCCAGCGTCGAGAAGCGCGGCGCGTTCCAGCCGCGGTTGTTGTACACGACCTGGAGGAAGGGCGTTCCGTGCCGCCGCGCCAGCCAATGAACCGCCGACGGCGTCGAGAACATGTAAGACCCGTCGCCGGTGAGCGCGACGACCATGCGGCCAGGCGCCATGAGCTTCATTCCGATCGCGGCGCCGCCGCTCCAGCCGAGCGAGCTGCCGCCGCTGGCGAACATCGTCCCGGGAACGCGCCGGCCGGCGTGGTGGTGGATCGCGGGATAATTTGTCACGCCTTCGCTGAGGATGATCGCTTCCTCGTCGATCGCACGGCGCACGCAGGCGGTGAGCCACTCGGGCGTGATGACATCCGTCCGCGCCGACTCGCGTTCGGCGAGCTCATTGGCCCGACGGCGATGCAGCGCGCTAAAATGAGCGCGCCGCTCCGCAACGACTGACGCCTGCGGCGGCCGGGTGTCGAGCCAGGCGTTGATCTGCTTGAGAGCGAGTGAACTATCGGCGCGCAGGGATCGGCGCGCTCCTATGTACCAAAGCGGAATCGTTTCCTTCGTCGGATCGACGTCGATGTGGAACACCGCCGCGTCGGACGAGGGGGCGTTGACGCTCGGGATCCAGGGAACGTCGCTGTCGACGACGACAGCGACGTCGGCCTCGGCCAGGACCGGATTGCGGAAAGGTTCGTTCCAATAGGCGCCGAGATGCATATCCTCGTCTTGCGGGAGGTTCATGTAGTAGGGCGCCGATTCGAGGACGCCGACCGCTTGGCTGCGGCAGAGCCGTGTCAGCTCGGCGACAGCGGAGGCGTTGCGTCCGAGATATGAGGTGATGACTACTGGTCGCCGTGCGTTCGCTAGCGCGACGGCGATCTCCGCGACGGCATCATCGGGAAGCGGGGCTGAGGGGACTGGCCGCCAAAGCGAAGGATTGGATGAGAGGGGCTCGGCCGCCGCCTCCATCGTCTCCCGCGCGGCGACGAGATAGACGGGCCCCTTGGGGTCACTCTCGGCGATCTGCAGCGCCCGATGGACGATTTGGGGGACGTTGCGGCTCGACCGGATCTCGTGGTCGTATTTCATGTACTGGCGAAGGATGCCGCGCTGGTCGGGCACGTCCTGGAGCCAGTGGATGAACTCGTTCCGTCCGCAGGGAAGTTCGCCCTCCTGGGTCGCGGGCGACATGCCGGCGTAGATGAGCACCGGCGCGCGGCACCGCGCGGCGTTGTGGACTGCGCCTCCGAGCGACAGTGTGCCGCAATCGACATGGACGACGACCGCCTGTGCGCGGCCCGTCAATTGCGCGCACCCTTGCGCGCAAGTCAGCGCCAGCATCTCGTTGGGACAAGTGATTATGCGCGGGATCCTGCGGCCTTTGGCCCGCGCCTCGGCGATTGCCTCGATCAGCCCGGGATGATCGCTGCCGAAGTTGGCGAAGATAAACTCCACCCCCGCTTCCTGAAGCGAATCGAGAAAAGCGGTGCTCGCCGTGTACATCCCTTTATCTCTCCGGGCGCTGACGCACGCCGCGCGCGCGATACGAGCGCTCCGGCGATTCGCGGCGACCATTCCATAAATGTGCGGGGAGTGCACACGGGCGATTCCGTGCAGGCCGGCTTCGCTCAGCCCGGGCCGTCTCCGAGATCGACGAGTCCTAGGGCGTCGATGGCGGCGTTCCGCGCGGCCTCGACTTTTGCCAGCGACCGCTTGAGCTCCTCCGTACTTGCTCGAACTCGAGCCGGTGAGGACCAGCCCGCCGATGGCCAGCGCAAGGGCGAGAATCATCCGCGTCGGCGTGAAGGTCACGAGCCCCAGCATGAAGGCAACGAGCAGCGCCGGCCCGGCCACAGCCGCGCCCCGCCCCGCCAGGGCGAACCTCGCGCTGCGCTCGATCGCGTCGCGAAGCTCCTCGATTTGAAGCTCGAGCCGCTCGATCTCGTCCGTCAGCGGGGGCTGAGTCCGGCCAGTGGAGTCAGGCCGCATCGTCGCCCCGTCGGTTCGGCGTTCCAGGGCCCCCGCGGCGAGCCGCCGCACCCGGCGATTCTGCTATTGCCGCCGTCCTAATCCGCCACCGCTCCCTTGCCGCCAGCTCCGCCGAGGATCTCGAGCACCCGGTCGATCCCGGCGGGCGACAGGCGGATCAGCCCTGTATAGGGCGAGCTTAGCTCAAGAATGAGAAAGATCGCGATCCCGATCGAGATCGCGCCGGCAAGATGCGCCACGACGCTGACCGCATTCGGCGCCGCGACCAAGCCGTTGCCGAGAAAGAGCGCCGCCGCCCA
Source organism: uncultured Alphaproteobacteria bacterium (assembly GCA_963794655.1). GTDB lineage: Bacteria > Pseudomonadota > Alphaproteobacteria > Rhizobiales > Beijerinckiaceae > Roseiarcus. Next base: position 1,193,449 of record CAWCEV010000008.1, on the reverse strand, counting down.
GCAGACCACCACGGTCAGGACGTGGGGCGGGAAAGGACTGGCGAGCTGGCGGGCCATTAGCATCTGAGTGTCGGCGAGCTTTCTGACCTGATCTCGCGCCGTCGCTACAAGCGAGCGCTGGGCGTCGGTCGCAGGCTTCAGCCGGTCAAAAAAGCCGCTCTGGCTCAAGTATATCGCCCGCATCTCCTCGAAGGTGAACGGCTGCGGCCCGCGATTCGAGTCGCCGAAGAAGCGCGCGCGTGAGCGCTTGAGCGCGGCGAGCATCCCCGCCCGGCCGCCGGCTGCCTCGGGTCCATATTGCTCAAGCGCAAGATCGACCTCGGCTACCAGCGGCCCCAGCGAATAGGCTTCATCCCGCTGGGTGGTGAACACCGAAAAGGCGGTGAAGACGAGGAGGCCGAGGACGAGCGCGAGCAGCAGAGTGACGAGCCCGACCATGGCGCCGACCGAGCCCTTGGAAGCCGTCAGCACATCCGCCGGTACGGCCCATTGCAGTGCCATGCCGACGAGACTCGCGCCGAAGGTGATCGTCGCGACGAAGATGGCTTTATAAAGAGGATTCATCGGCCCCGCCGCCTGCACGTCGGCTCTTTTTGCATGCGCGCCGCGTCCGGGACAAGCGCCGGGCTCGCCTCTTCGCGAGCCTGATCAATCGTCGGCTCTCCGTCGAAAATGTCCACGCGGCCAGCGCCCACTCGCGTCCCACCAAAGTGGGCAACTGCCCACTGAGTTGGCCCACTCCGATTGTGGTTGACAGCATAAGGGTCCACCGGTTGACTTTGGGCCGGGGTGGAAACGCGGAATTGGGCCATGAGTTTTGAAGCTCGCCAGCACCAGCCCGTGAGCGCGGCAAACGAGCAGATCCTCGGCGAGATCCGGGATTTCTGCCGCGAAACGCGGACCGCGGAATTGACCTTCGGACGGCGCGTCGTCAACGACGGAAAGCTCGTCTCGCGGCTCCGCGACGGCGCGAGGATAACCACTGAAACGCTTGAGAAGGTCCGCACCTATCTGTCCGTGAGCAGACCAGCGGCGGAAGGCTCGCCGGAACCGGCGAACCTGACTGGCCACGTGGCCCCCGCGCGGCGGGAACCGCAAGCGAATGTCGCGCCTCCCGGCTTCCGCTTCTTCGACAATCGGCAGAAATATCTGCTGTTCGTGTCGACCTGCAGCGAGAAGACCGAGATCGCGAACCGCGTCTCGCTCGAGCTCGCGAACATCCACCCCGCCCCGCCTGCGATCCGGGTGTTCGACGCTGGCGTCGGCGACGGCACGGTTCTGTCCCGGGTCATGCGCGCGATGCACGCCCGCTTTCCCACCATGCCGCTCTATGTCGTCGCCAAAGAGATCTCCTACGAGGACGTCCGGCTGACGCTAGAGAAAATGGCCGATCGCCTGTTCGAACATCCGGCGACCGTGCTCGTCTTGACGAACCTCTACTACGCCGAGGCGCCGTGGCTCACCCCGCGCGCCGCCTCCGCGGCGCAAAGCCTGATCTGGAAGGATGTCGCGCTCTCAGGCAACACGTCGCACGGCTTCGCCGAGCAGATCGCCGGGCTCGAGGGGTTTTTGGCCGAGAACTGGCGCGCCGGGGTCAAGAGCTCGGGCAACCCCGTCTATCTGAGGCCGATCATCCTGACCCTCAGGCGGGAAGATCACACCTTCCTGCTCGACCCGATCCTGCCACGGCCGGGACGCGTCACGGCCGACTATGATCTCGTCATCGCCTCTCAGCCTTACCGCGCCAAGGCAAGCCTCGAATTCAAGGCCTCGAAGGTCGTCGCCCCTCTCGTCCAGTCGTTGAGGCCGGGTGGACGGCTGGTCGGCATTCATTCGCACGGGGGCGATCCGGGGCTTGAGATCATCAACGAGATCTGGCCGGGCGAGAACCTCTTCGCCTCTGACCGGCACGCCATCCTGCGACAGGTCAAGCACGAACTCGGCGCGGCGGCGCGCCATTACAATTTCAACGCCTCGTCCGACGCCCGGTCGATCTTCCGATATCACATGCACACGCTGCCCGACGAAGTCAGCGGCCCGATCGGCACGTCGACCCTGTTCGCCGCCTGGAACGCAGCGATCTATGTCGCCCAGGTCGAGGACCAGCGGCTCGGCGCCGTGGTGCGCGACGGGCGTTATCTGGAAGCGACCGACCGCGTACTCAAGAAGTACGGAGGCCTGTGGTTCAACGACGAGACCTTCGTGATTTCACGGCGCCGCTATTAGCTCTGCAGAGCCAGGAGGCTCGGCAATGACCGAAACGAACCGCGCTTCGCCGGACCTTGCGGCCCTCTTGTCGAGCGCCTCGGTCGAAGTCTCGTCGGGCGGGCGCCAACTCGCCGAACTCAGCGACCGGTTCAGCGCCGGCATCGACGTGACGGTGACCTTCCTGCCCGGCGACGACTGTCGCCACAACATCGAGACAGCGGCTGAGCTGCGGAGGCTCGGGTTCAATCCGGTCTTGCATATCGCCGCGCGCGAGATGCGATCACGCGAGGCGCTCGACGATTTCCTCAAGCGCGCGCGGGGCGAAGCCGACGCGAATCGCGTTCTCCTGATCGCAGGCGACACGCTGCGGGCGCAGGGCCCATTCAAATCGAGCATGGACATCTGCGCGAGCGGTTTGATCGAGGCGCATGGAATCCGTGCGGTCAGTTTCGCCGGCCATCCGGAGGGCCATCCGCACCTCGACGCCGAGCGGGCGATCGCGGCGCTTGCGGCCAAGCGCGGCTGGGGAGTGAGGTCGGGCGTCCACGTCGACCTTGTGTCCCAGTTCTGCTTCGAAAGCGCGCCCATACTTGCGTGGCTCAAGCTACTCGAGACGCACAATCTCGGCCTTCCCGTTCATATCGGTCTCGCTGGGCCGGCTTCGCCGGCGACGCTTGCCAAGTTCGCCTTGCGTTGCGGGGTGGGGAATTCGCTGAGGTCTGTGCGCGAACACATCGGCCGTTTTGGCCGCCTGTTGATCGATGATGGTCCCGACGACGTGCTGCGCGGCCTCATGGTTTCGCCGTCGACCGCGAAAGCGTCGATCGCCGGGCTTCATCTCTTTCCATTCGGTGGTCTCCGCAAGACCAGCCAATGGTTGCGGAACTTTCACGCGCTTGAACAGTCGCGCAACGATCGAGGCGTCGTGTCATCGGCGTGAAAGACGGTATATGGCGACCCACCGGCGGGCGACGCAGAAAGCCGCCGCTATCGGTCCCATCGCTTTGAGACTATGGTCGGCCTTCCGCCGAAAGATTTGCGGAGGGCGTTCGACAACAATCCAGTCCCGATCCAGGGGCGGAAAACCAGGGAGCAACGCAATGCCAATCCCGACTGAACCAGTTGGATCGCTGCCGCGACCGATGAAGCTGCAAAAGGCGCTCGCCGACTACGACGCCGGCACGATCAAGCACGCGGACCTGGAGCGGGAACAGGATGCGGCCTGCCTCGATTCGATCAAGCGCTCGGAGGCGACCGGCGAGCCTATAATCTCCGACGGCGAACAGCGCATGTCGAGCTTCGCGACCTACCCGCTCACCGACACTCTGGCTGGCACTGGCCTCGCCGCGAATCTCGCAGCGGATGGGCAATATTTCGCCATCTTCACCGACGGCCATCACCGGCAATTGCCCCGCCTGACCGGCGGCCCGTTCAAATACAAGACCTACGCGTCCCAGTATGTCGAAAAAGCAATGAAGATGGCGACCAAGCCGCTGAAGCAGGCGGTTATCGCGCCATCGATGCTGTCATTGCTCTATCCGCTCGACGGCGAGGTCAAGGGCTATACGCGCGAGCAGTTCCTGTCCGATCTGGTCGACCAGTGCGAGAAGGACATCCGGGGCGCCTTCAAGGCCGGCGCGAAGCGCGTCTCGATCGACTTCACCGAGGGGCGTCTCGCCTGCCGCAACGATCCGAGCAACCCATGGACCGGGCGCAAGATGCTGTCGCATTTCATCGACCTCAACAACCGAGTGCTCGATCGCTTCACGCCGGAAGAGCGCAAGAACATCGGCATCCACACCTGCCCCGGCGGTGACTGCGACGCGACCCACAGCGCCGACGTCGACTACGCCGAGCTCCTGCCCAGCATGTTCAAGATGAACGCCGGCTATTTCCTGATGCAATTGTCGAGCGAGAAGGACAAGGAGCACGTCTACAAACTCTGCGGCCAGCACAGCCGCGCTGACGCCAAGGGCGTGGCGCAGGTCTGCTTCATCGGCGTGATCAATCCGCAGAACCCGCGCGTCGAATTGGCCGAGGAGGTGCGCGACGCGTTAATGGAAGCCTCGAAGCACATTCCGAAGGAGCGGCTGGGCTCAACCGATGATTGCGGCTTCTCACCGTTCAGCATCGACGTGAAACCGAAGCACGGCTCGCCGGACGTGGCGCGCGACATCGCGTTTGAGAAGATCACGTCGCGGGTCAAAGGCACCGCGATGGCCTCGCAGAAGCTGGGCCTGGCGTAGGAGCCGGGGCCCTACACCAACCTGGCGAAATCCTGTCGGCGGCCCTCGAGGGCCGCCACTCTCTCCTCCGGCGCCCTATTTCACCGCCTCGACGCTCGCCGTCGCATGCGCGAGCTTGCGCTCTTCGATGTGCTTGGCTTTCGCCCCCGCCTGACGGGTAGCCTCGGAGAGCTGGTACATTTCCTGGTGATCGTAATCGTCGGTCTTCCGCAGCGCCTCGTCGTTGTAGTTTTTGGCGTTCGGATCGCGCTCCAGCTTGCGCGTCCACATGTGAATCTTGGCGAACATGGCCAGGATCTTGGCGTAGGTGACGACCTGCCCGCCCCAATGGCGCGTATAAAACACCAGCGGGTTCTCGAGCGGCATCCCGGGCCTGCGGTCGCGGCGGTACCGTCGCCGGATCATCCCCGTTTCGAGCGGATAGATATTGTAGAAGTGGAAGCTCGCCCAGAACCAGGTGAGCAGATAGGCGACCGTGTCGGGGCGCGGCCCGCCCGCGACCGCGCGGCGAATCACCGTCTTGATGTGGTCCTCGGTGAAATAGGTGCGCCACGCGAGGCGATAGGCCTCCTGCCATTCCTCGCGTGACATGCGCGGATGGTCGGTGGTGACGTGCTCGAGGTCGAACTTGTTCAAGTCCGGATCGATATCGACGCCAGCGGCCACCGCCTTGGCGTGGTCCTCGCTTCCGGGCAGGGGCGTGAGGATGGAGAATTCGAGGATGTCGAGCGGCAGTTCGCGCTGAATGATCTGGATGCGCTTGACCAGCGATTCCGGCGTATCGTTCGGAAAGCCGATGATATAGCCGCAATAGGTGATGACCCGGTGCTTGCGCCACTCGAGCAGAAGCTCGCGGTAGTCCGAGATGTGATTCTGCTTCTTCTTCGCCGCGCTCAAATTGTCGGGATCGATGTTCTCAAGCCCGATGAACACCCGCTTGACGCCGGCCGCCACCGCCTTCTCGATGAAGCGCGGAATCTTGTGGCAGGCGGTGTCGACCTGTATGATGAAGCGGGAGTTGATGCCCTGCTGGCGCAGGGCGATCAGGCGGTCGAAGATCGACTCCCAGTTGCGGTTGCGGGCCAGATTGTCGTCGGTGATGAAGAAGTAGCGGACGCCGTTCGCAACATTGATGCGCACCAGCGCTTCGATGTCGTCAGCGCTGCGGTAGCGCGACTTGCGGCCCTGAACGTTGATGATGGTGCAGAACGAGCACAGGAACGGACAGCCGCGTCCGGCGTCGAAGCTCGAAATCATGCCGATCGTGCGTCCGACCTTCTCGGGCGGCATGTAGGGGCCGGTCGCGCCCTCGAGCCCCGGCAGGTCATGGAGATAGTTGTAGATCGGCTTGAGCTTGCCCGCAGCGGCGTCGCGCAGGACTTCGTCGAATCGTCCCTCGGCCTCCCCAGCGTAGAGCGAAATGCCGAGGTCGAGCGCTTCGTTGAGCGATTGTGGCCGCTCGGGCAGCATCGATAGGCAGCCGGAGACGTGGAAGCCGCCAATGACGACCGGCACGCCGGCCGCCCTCATCGGGCGCGCGCAGTCCATCACCCGCGGGAACTGATTCGACTGCACCCCGACGAAGCCGACCATCCCGAACCCGCCATTGTCCTTGATCTGGCGGATGATCTGGTCCGGCCGGACGCGGGTGTTGGTCTCGTCAATGGGGAAGATCTGGATATCCACGTCCTCGCCAAGGACTTGCTCTTCCATACATTTCTGGGCAATGCCGAACAGGCAGGCGAGCGAGTTCGACGGCAGCGCCGACTTCCACCACTGGATGACATAGCCCTCGTCGTCGTAATGCGACGGCTTGACGAGAAAAAGCAGAAATCGTCGGCGATTGGCGATATCTGGCATCTGGCTCCCCGCGAATCGACGGCCCGCCCGTTGCTGCCCGCGGCCGCCGCTTTGGCGACGCCGACGGTTAACAGTCTTTGGCCGAACGCACAATCGGGACCACGGTCGGTCAGGCCCGCGGGGCCGCCGGATATTGATTGACATCGGAGGATGCGCCTCTTATAGGCTTGGCTTCGCTCGAGCGCGGCCAAAAAAGCCGCGCTTTTGGTTTTTGGCCGTCGGCGCCATGGCCAAAGCTTCGGGCGGGAAGCCCGCGGCTCTCGAGCTGCGATTTCGGTCATAAGCTGCAAAGAAGCCGGCCGCGCAGGTTCCTGCGTATGAGCCGGGAAGAACACGGGAAGAAAACGATGTTCGCAGTCATCAAGACCGGCGGCAAACAGTACAAGGTTGCCGCCGACAATACGATTACGGTCATGTCCCTGCCGGGCGAGGCCGGCGGAAGGGTGGTGTTCGACGAGGTGCTGGCGCTCTTCGACGGCGACACCCATCAGGTCGGCGCTCCGCGTGTCGCCGGGGCGAGCGTCGTCGGCGAGATCGTCGAGCAGACGCGCGGGGCCAAGGTCATCGCGTTCAAGAAGCGCCGACGCAAGAACTCGAAGCGCAAGCGCGGCCACCGCCAGGATCTTACGATCGTGCGGGTGACCGAGATTGTGTCCGGCGGCGCGGCTGAAGGCGCGCAGGCCGAGAAGCAGGGCTGAGCGAAGGATTCCCTCGCCGGCTCGCTTGCGCTATAAGCAAACGAATCCCGCCGCGCCCTCAAGGCCGGCGCACTGAAGTTCTGGAGTAGGATCGATGGCCCATAAGAAAGCAGGCGGTTCGTCGCGCAACGGCCGCGACTCGGACGGCCGACGGCTGGGCGTGAAGAAGTTCGGCGGCGAACGGGTGATCGGCGGCATGATTCTTGTACGACAGCGAGGGACGAAGTTTCATCCGGGTCGCAATGTTGGCATCGGTACGGATCATACGCTGTTCGCCACCGCCGAGGGCGAGGTCGCCTTCGAGTTTAAAGGCGACGGACGCCAATATGTATCGGTGCGAGCGCAACGCGCATCTGAATAAAGCGGGGAGCAAGACGAGAACCCCGCTTCGGCGACAAGCCCCGCGGACGTTCTCGAAGACAGAAAATTCGAGATGAGATTTAAGGCCAAGAGCCTGCTCATTCGTCCGGTAAGCGAAGCTTACGAAGGGGATGCGGTCGCTGCATCCCCTTCGTCGTTTTTGACCCCGCGTTTTGGGGTGCTGACCGGAGAGACCATGTTCCCCGATCTTGCCAGAGACGATGTGTTCCGCGTCGAGACGCCGCGGCTTTGGCTGCGCTGGCCGAGAATCTGCGACGCGGCGGCGATCCATAAATTTTGCAGCCAATGGGAAGTCGCCCGCTACACCGCGCGTATCCCCCACCCCTATCCGCAAGGGTCGGCCGAGCGGTTCGTCTACGCGGCGCGGGAGGCCAACGCCTCAGGCCGGGACCTGACCCTGGTCATGACCCCAATTAGGGGCAAGCGCGACGCGGTCGGCTCGATCAGCCTCGAATCGCGCGGCAAGGACCGGCTCGAGCTCGGCTATGTTCTGGCGCCCGGCGACTGGGGCAAGGGCCTCGCAACCGAGGCGGCGCTGGCGATGATCGACGTCGGGTTTACGCTCACACCCGCGGTCGAAATTCTCGCCAGTGTGCGAACCGAGAACGAGCCCTCGCGCGCGGTGCTCGAGAAGTGCGGCTTCACCTTGGCGAGCACCGGGCTCAAGGGCGCGCCGGCGCGCGGGGGCATGGTCGAGTGCCACAGCTTCCGCGTCTCCCGCGCCGATTGGGCTGGGTCCGCCGGCCAGCGCCGCGCGGTCGCGGCCGACCTGGCGCGCGCGTCATGACGGGCTCGCGGCGATGAAGTTTCTCGACCAGGCGCGGGTCTATGTTCGCTCCGGCGATGGCGGGGCGGGTTCGGTCTCGTTCCGGCGCGAGAAATTCATCGAGTTTGGCGGCCCGGACGGCGGCGACGGCGGGCGGGGCGGCGATGTCGTGGTCGAATGCGCCGCCGGCCTCAACACGCTGATCGACTTTCGCTATCAGCAGCACTTCAAGGCCAAGACGGGCGTGCACGGAATGGGCCGCAATCGCGCCGGCGCGAGAGGTGCCGACGTAGTGCTGAATGTTCCGGTCGGAACCCAGGTCCTCGACGAGGAAAGCGGCGCGCTCCTCGCCGATCTCACCCAAGTTGGCCAGCGCGTCGTCGTCGCCGCGGGCGGCAATGGCGGCTTCGGCAACGCGCATTTCACCACCTCGACCAACCGCGCCCCGCGCCGCGCCAATCCGGGCCAGGAAGGAATCGAGCGCACCCTGATCCTGCGGATGAAGCTGATCGCCGACGCCGGACTGATCGGCCTGCCCAACGCGGGAAAATCGACCTTTCTCGCGGCGGTCTCGGCCGCCAAGCCCAAGATCGCCGATTATCCGTTCACGACGCTCCATCCGGGCCTCGGCGTGGTCAAGATCGACGGGAGAGACTTCGTTCTGGCCGATATCCCCGGCCTCATCGAGGGCGCGCACGAGGGCCTTGGCCTCGGCGACCGCTTCCTTGGCCATGTCGAGCGGTCGGGCGCGCTCGTGCATCTCGTCGACGCGACGGGCGCGAACGCCGGCGCCGACTACCGGACGGTGCGCCGCGAGCTTGCAGCCTATGGCGCGGGGCTCGACGAAAAGGCCGAGATCGTCGCGCTTTCGAAGGTCGACGCGGTGGACGAAGAGACGCGCGAGAAGCAGCTCGAGCGTCTCAAACGGGCGATGCGGAGCTTCGGTCCGCCGCTCGCGCCAGCCGAGAAACGGGCAAGGCCGCTCCTCCTGTCGACCGCGACGCGGCTCGGCGTGACCGAGGTCCTGCGGGCGACAATGGCGGCGATCGAGGCGCGCGGCGCCGACGAATCGCAGGCGAGCGCCGGACCGGCGCAGTGGGCGCCGTCGATCTGAGGGCCGCTTTGTCTTGGTTTGAGGCGAGGAAACGGCTGGCGGAACGAATGCTTGCGGAAAATCAGAATTTGGCTTAATCTGCTCGGCATGCCAATTCTGACATTCCGCGCGACAAACCGGAGCCGCCGCTCTGCGGCTTGCGCAATGGCCAGGCGCGGGAAAGATAGTCTCCCGGCTTCGCTGCGCGCAAGCGATTGAAAAGTCACGATTTGGACGAGAGAATCCAAGCCAATCCAAGAGAATCCAACCCGCGCCAACGGGTCGTTCGGCCTGAAACCGCCCCGAAGCCAAGAAAACCCAAGCCGGGAAGCGCGCAGCGCGCCCGTCACTCGGCCGGAACGGCGGCGGGATTGGCTTTCGGCTTCCTCAGCCGCTCGCCGATCACGGTGTGCGACCACTCGTCGTGGAACAGTTTCCGCGTCTGCTTGAAGCGGGAGAATTGATAGATGGCCGGAATGATGAAGCAGTAGAGGTAGACGCTGATCGACCGGAAGAAGTTCCTGACGAACGCCCGGCGGAACGACAGGCGATCGCCGTCTTTGTCAGTTATCTGCAAGCCTATGATCATCTTGCCAGGCGTCGCGCCCCATTTCGACTCGAAGTAGGGACACGCCCCATAGAAGAAGACCAGAAAAACGACGATCGCTCCGGGCGAGCCCGAGTTGTCGGAATTGTCGGTCGACCCGTCGACGGCCAACAGCACCGCCACCGTCACGACGCCGGACAGGAGATAGTCGAGGAAGAGCGCGAGGCCTCGTTTCCAGAAGACCCCCCAATAGTAGCCTCGCCGCCAGTCGCCTTGCGGCGCGGCTGCGGCCATTTCGGTGCTAGGTGCTCCGGGTGACGAGCCCGAAACCCCGATCGTCGCCGCCGCGAGCGCCAGTTGCTCGCCCGGTCCGTCTGCTTCGAAGGCACGGCCACAGGCGCCGGCTTTGGCCGGCGGCTCTAACAGTCTTGGAGCCGGCGCGGCGAGGCCGGATTGCGACAGCCCCCAGTCAGGCTTGGCCACCGACCGTATCTTCGCCCCGAGCAGATGCGCGGGCCCATCCCAGTAAGCCGCTTTCAACACGTCGCGCGCCAAGGCATCGTCGTGCGCATTGGCCAATAGCGCAATGTGGTCGACAAGCGCGAGCCTTACCCGGGGACTGGCCTCGTTCGAGAACCAATCTATCGTGTCATTTCTCAATTCGTTCACGTGGAGCTTCGCCAAGCCCAGCGCAAGCCCCTCGCGCGCGACATCTGATGTCTCGCGCGCTGCATTCATCGTCTCGATGAGTAGATCGAGGTTGCTTCTCGCTGCTCGAGCATCCTTCGTCAGCAGCCGGTATACCCACCGCCGCACATTCGGGAACGCGAGAAGCTCGTCCGGCCTTCGCAGCAGGTGGCGGTACGAACCGTCGGGGTGCCGATGTTCGGCCCAGATGCTATACTCAACCACCTCAGCGTCGTCGTCGCCGATCGAGTTGCGGACGAGATCTAGATCGCCGAAACGCTGATCAATTGTCCTCGGGGCGTCCCGGGCGTAGCCACATAGCAAGCACAGCCACTTGCGCGCCAGCGGCTCCCGCTCCCAGACGCTAAGGTCGAGATCGTCGCGAGCCGGCTCGCCCCTCGCGTACAACCTCGCGGCCAGTTCGAGCGAGGTGCCGCGGTAGTCATTCAGCCGCGTGATGAGCCGTGCCTTTCGACCCTCGTCGGCGAGACCGGAGAACGCCGCGGACGCCCACCCGCGGTTCTCCGGGTCGTTCTCGAAGCCGAGCAGGGCGGCCTCGAGCTGGCCTAGATATTCCGGGTCCTTCAACAGCGCGACCAACTTATAGGCCCAGCGGCGCACGCGGAGTTCGGGTGACTTCAGATGCGCGGCGAGGCTCATTTTCAGGAAGTCGTAGTTGATAAATGCCTGCCCGCTCTCAAGAATTTCGCAGGCGCGCTGGAGACCCGTCTTAACCTGCTCGGTGTCGGATGAAGCGAGCATCATCTCGATGACGTAAGTGGTCTCTGCCCTCGCCGGGGGTCGTCTGGGGCCTCTCGCCACCTAACTGCCTTGCCTTGCCAGACCCAAGGCGCTCTCAACGTCTGTGAAGACCTGCGGTGGCTGGCGGGATGCGTCAAAGTCTACGCGCCGTACCCTGGGGGGCAGCATTGCGACGAGCGGCAATTGAACCGTTTCGAACTCGTTGTCACGGCGGAGAATGCGATCGTCGTCGTCGGCTCTGCCCCTTATCTTGAGCCGCGGATGAGTGACGGCCGTCGAGCAGGTCATCACAAATGCGAATACGTCTCTGGTGGGGGGAAGCGAGTGGACGAGCGCGGCGAACGGGGTCGCAGCGTTAGCCGCCCTGGGGTAGCCATCGATGACAACTGCATTGTTGCCTCGGATCTGCTCGTCGAGCCACGGGTAGAGTTTCGGGCTTGTGACAGTTCGGCCGCTGGCGATCGCCTGCTCCATCTCCAGCGGGTCGATTCCAATTTCCCGGACTGTGTCAGGGTTCTTGAGCATGGCTCCAAGCGCAAGGTGCAAGAAACCGTATCGCGCGGCCAGCTCGTCGCCCACCGTCGACTTGCCGGCTCCCGGCCGGCCAAAGAGTGTCACGAGTGTCAAGGCTACCCCGCCTACCGTATTGCGGCTTGAAAATTAATTTTCGCTCTAACGCACAGCTCGATCTCGGATATACTTGATCTTCTCTCTCTCTCCTAGTCCGTCGAATGCCGGCCGCGCGAGCCCTAGTTCGGGACCGCGAAATATTTTGATGCAAATTGATGGGAGCGTGTCAGCGCCTGCCGACTCGCGAGGTTCCCCCCCCCCCCCCCCGGGGGTGGCGGCACTGATCCAGACCCGCAACTCCCGGGTCGCACCGTATCGCATGCCGAAAGGATTCGGTCGTGCGACTGGGCGCGTCCTGGTGAAAGCACGGCAACCGACAGCGATGACCGCTGTGGTATGCCCTAACGAACATTCTCAATACGAAATTGCCGATCGTCCGTAAGGGTTGATCTAAGTCTACGGACGTCATACTATGCGGACACCACCCGTACGGACATCGTCCGGTCGGCAGCCAGGAGGCCCATAGTGTCCAAGATCATCTTCTATGCCCGCGTCTCAACGAGCGACCAAACGATCGAGCATCAAGCCGCGCAGGCTCGGCTGGCGGGGTTCAAGATCAATGAGGTCGTCGCTGATGATGGCGTCTCGGGCGTCCGCACTGCGCTCGCCGAGAGGCCGCAGGGCAAGCGGCTGTTCGATATGCTGCGGTCGGGGGACACGCTGGTAGTGCGCTGGGTCGACCGGCTCGGCCGGAACTACGCCGATGTGACCGATATCATCCGGGAGTTCATGAGGCGGGGCATCGTAATCAAGACGGTAATCAATGGGCTCACGTTCGACGGAGCCACCAAGGACCCTATGCAGAAGGCCGTCAGGGACGCGCTGATCGCCTTCATGGCGGCTACCGCAGAAGCACAAGCCGAGGCCACGAAGGAAGCTCAGAAGGCTGGCATAGCCTATGCGAAAGCCATCGAGCCACGCAGCTATCGCGGGCGGAAGCCGAGCTTTGACCGGGAACAGTTGGGCCTAATCCGCGATATGCTCGCTCAGGACGTCGGTCCGACCTCGATTGCCGAGGCTGCCCGTGTGTCCCGACAGGTCGTCTACCGGGTTCAGGACAATCCCGAGAAGGCGGAGGCGATGCTAGCCGAATGGGGGATGTAGTTCTTTGACAAAACGCGCAGCCCCCATCACAGTCCACCTCCAAACGGCGGCCTGAAAGCACAGATGCCCGACCGCGGGCCGTTGCGTCCGCGCGCATGGGCGGAAAAAGGAGGCCGCGGCACTATCGCGGGCGACCCGCCCCGGGGCAGAATTACCCAGAAGTCTGCGGCAAGGGAGCGCACGCCGATATGGAAGCAAAGGACGTTCTAAGCCTGTGCATCGCGACTGTCGCTTTGATTGTATCCCTGGTGTCGATTGTTCTTCAGTATACCGTCACAGTGGACGCCCGATTCAAGGTCACCTCAGCGAGTTTTGTTTCGTTACATTCGCAAGACGCCAAGAAACGACAATCAGCCGCCGTCCTTAATCTCGCGTTATATAATATTGGGAATCGCCCTTTTGCGTTGGATTCCCTTGAACTCTATGTAGAGGACGGAAACTTCCAGAGCTTAATAAGCTCTCCGCCGAATGAGTGTCACGGTAAAGGGAAATTTCTTCAACCCATTTCTAAAGCGACCTTCAGTCGTATTAGCGTGCCGCCCGATGTCATACCCAAGGAAAGCATTCATTCATCCGAATATGTTTTCAGCTTGTTCGGGGCCGACGAGGACAAACTTCCCGCGAAAATAGAGGGGATACTTTGCCTACGAGTAGTCGCCAGCGATTTTCGTGGCCGGACCGCGATATGGGACAAGCCTATTGGTGTGATGTCCGTTGAAATTGTCGATGTCAATAACTTGGTGGTCAACTGGCGCATGGATCTCTATGGCCGGGAAGGAAAGCTTGAGCAGCTCGTGCTGAAGTGACTGAGGTCGTGGCTCGTTGCGTAGCGTCGGCTGCCGCGCCCTTCGTGCGCTCATCGCGAATGGAGAGACTTCGATTCCCCGGCTCGCCGTACTGGACAAGGTCGGTAGATTCGGGCAAAGGCGCGCCCTCCGCCTTCCGTCATTTATTGTTTCCGTCTCTGTGTCTGAAGGGACGGCTACGAAAAAAGCGTTGTTCTGAATGCCCCGAATCTGTCGTGCGCCTGGTTGCACAGCTGTAGCCTCGTCTCGATACAGCCCCTATTGCAACATTCATCGTGGACGGCTCCGTCGCCAGGGTGCAGTCGACCAGCGGGCCGTCACGAAGACCGAACTCGCATCCTACCAACGCCTCGTTCAGGCGCGGATAGCTAAGAACCCGGAGAGCCCCGCTTGGGGCCGCTTGGACGACGCCTGGGCGCAGCTTGGGGATCACGCCAAGGGCATCCTTGCTGCGGAGAGGCGGGGCCAAGCGGGGCACCGCCCGGCGCGCATTGCGGCGCGCGAGGTGGTCACACTCGGCGACGCCGTGCCCGCGCGTGACGTGGTCGTCTGCATCCTCGAGATGTTCGTTATGTGGGAGATGGACCAGCGCAAGTTCCGCACCGACGATGCATTCAGGACGCAGCTCGCTCGGCGCGTGCGGCGGCTGACGGAAGCCAACGCGGCATTCTATTTCGACCCGGTCGCCGATAAGGGCAAGCGCGTCTATCGCGATCTGCCGCCGCGAGCCGACAAGGTGTTCGCGAGCTGGGTGGCGGAGGTGTTCGGCGGCGCGGGTATTCAGCTCGGGCGGCTGGAATTGGCTGACATCGAGAGGGGCAAGCAGGACCGCCAGGAGCTGCGGGCCGCGCTGGCGGACTTGAAATGAAGGGAAGCGGCGAATTGAGCGCGCGAAGAATGTCCGGGAGAGTTGAGGATGCGGCTGGGCCGGCTGGGGTCGAGAGGGACGACAACAAGACGCAAGGGTTGACGGGCGACGACGTGGAGAAGCCCGATGCTCGCCGCTTGCCTCCGGGCGTGGTCGTTAACGGGCCCCTGAGCGAGGACACTAGGGCGGCGTTCGAGGCTGCGCGAAGCGATCCCGTGATGGGGTTTCTGGGTTCTATCCTCGGCGGGCCATCGGTGGTGCTGAACGGGAGACGCAGGAGGACCTCACGACCGACTCGAAGCGACCGGTCGGCGAGTTGCCCATCTGGGACTCAAGCGAGTGCGAGAGGCTCGTCGAGGCGGCAATCGCAGGGGCGACCGCGAGGTACGTTTATTGGGCGAGCGCGCCAGGCTGGGTCAACCGGCTCGAGCCCACCGCAATCGTCAAGCTGGACAAGGATTTCAATCGGCTCGTCAAGGATGAGTTCGGCGTCCGGTATCGGGAGACCGCGGGCAGCACGCGCGCCCACGTCTGGTACCCGAGCGCCGAGGTGCTGCTGGGTCTGATGGAGCAGCAGAGGGAAGATCTCAGGCTTGATCTAGTTGCCGGGGTAGAGTTCGCCCCGGGCCAACCCAGCGTATTCAAGGGACCGGAGGCCAGCGGCGGGAGGATGCTGCTCAACACTTGGCATGAGCCGATGCGGTGCGCGAGCGCCAGCATGACTTCGCCACGGCTATTTGAGGCGCATGTGCGCTATCTCTGTAACGAGGACGAAGCGGCGGCCGACCATCTGCTCGATTGGATCGCGCATCTGGTTCAGCGGCCCGCGGAGCGCGTCAATCATGCGGTGCTGATCGTCAGCAAGGCGCAGGGCGTTGGAAAGAGCATGCTGGGCGATGTCGTGGGGCTTCTGGCGGGTGAGAGCAACCGTGCCGCAACGACCGCCAGCATTCTTAATTCGGGCTTCGACGGGCTGACGACGGGAAAGCTCGTAGTGCAGGTCGATGAGGTTCGCGAGTTGGGCAACTGGAAGCTCGCCGAGTTGCTCAAGTCGAAGATCACGGAGGAGCGGCTGCCCGTTAACATTAAGTATGGGCCGCAAACCATCGTTCGCAATTTCACGCGGTGGCTGATGTTCTCGAATCACCTCGACGCGCTGTCGCTCACGGAAGGGGAGCGGCGGTACTTCGTGGTCGAGTGCAAGCAGCAGCCGCGGGACGGTGCGTACTATGGGAGGCTCGCCGACGAGTTGATGACGCCAGCGGGGATTGAGGGCGTGCGACGCTGGCTATCTGTGAGGGACTTGTCACGTTTCAAGCCCAAGGCCAGCCCACCGCTGACCGAGGCGAAGTCGGCGATGATCGAGGCCAACGAGAACCCGCTCGTGGACTATTTGCGGTCGGCGCTTGAGGACGGATCGCTGAGAACGGCGCTTGGTTCTCGCGTCAGGCTTGAGACGAAGGAGTTCTCTGGCGCGGCTTTGCAGGACGTGCTGCGGACGACGAACTTTGCCCACCATGCCAAGAACACATCGGAACTTGGGGAGGCCATGCGGAAGGTCGGGTTCACGCATCATCGGAACAGCCGCGGGCGGTTCTGGCGCTTCCCCGCAAGCCACCCAATTGAGCCAATGACGGACGAATACTGATCCCCGCCAAGGCACCGTTCGCGAACCCCTAAACGCCTTTTGGTCGTAGCAAAGGCGGCAATTGGCGCTACTCGGAGGCTTCCCTTTTGGGCGGGAGCGGGAGCGGCATTGGCTGCAGGAGAAACTAACTTGAAAGAGACCGTCACGACCGGCACTGGCACCGATCTCCGCGACCCGCCAATAGGTTAGCTATGACGATCTAACGACTTTGCGACCGTAACTGACCGTCACTAACCGTCACGGACGCGAAGAAGGCGATCAGTCAGGAAGAGGATATCGCGGGAATTGCTTGATCGCCTTCGTCAAGGCAGCGAGGGTCGGGGCCTCATAGATTGCCGCAGCGCCGCGCTTCCGTTTCTGGCTGGTATGGCCCGTCAAGGTGTCGCTCAGGCGTGAATCAATGCCCGCGTCCATCGCAATCGATTTGAACATGTGTCGCCCGTGTGATTTGGCGCGATACTGCGATCAAGGTTAGCGACCTCTCGGACCCATTCGCTCAGCTCACCGCTCCGATTTTCGGCCTGCGATCTCTTCGCGTTGGCGTGCTGGCGTCGGCGGGGATCGTAGAAGAGCGGTCCCACCCCACAACTCTTGGCGAAGTCTGGGAAGCCGAGTTCAACTAGATGGTCGTGGATCGGCACGACCCGTGCTTCGTTGGTCTTGATTCCCCCGGCCTCTGGGTTGAAATCGATGATCCACGTAGCGCCGTCGCGTCGCACATCCTTCCCGCGAAGCTGCGTGATCTCACTGACTCGCGCGCCCGTATAGGCCGCGATCCATGGAACCCAACGCTTCGCATACCCGAGGGTCGGATTGTCGGGGTCATCTGGCGCGGACCGAGCTGCCTGCAAGATCGCTTGCCATTCCTTCGTTGTGAACCGCTTGTCGCGAGTCACGGGCTCGTTCGGCTCATCTACGCGGACGCCGCTTGCGGGGTTTGTCGAAAGCACGCGGCTACCCGCACGAGTGGTCGCCCATGTGAACACCGATTTGACGGCCGCGAGATCGACGCGGTTGACCGTCTTGGGCGATACCCCGTCCTTCGCGGTGCGCGCCTCCGCCCACTCCCAGACGTCGTCATCCGTGAGCGATGCAGCGGGCCGGCCCCGTGCCCACGTATCCAGCGACCGAATGCATGGCGCGTAGCGGTCGAGCGTGTTCGCTTTCTTGTTCATGCGGAGAGCGTGGGCGCGCCATGCTTCGAAAAGTTGCCAAACGGTCTGCAATGATTTGGGAAAATCGCTGGTTGACGTGGTGGGCTGGACGGCCGATTTCATGTCCGGGAATCGATCCGCATTGGGGTCAGGGCGATAGTCGCCTGCGGCGTTCTTTGCGAGCTTCCGAGCGGCATCGTTCATCGCATCGGCGAGAGCGTGGACTAATTTCCAGCGGCTGTTAGCATCGGTCAGGATCGCATGCCGGGCAAGGCAGCCGTCCGCGAGCGCGCCGAAGCGGTATTCCATCGCATGGCGCACCCGAGCCTTATCGCCGATTCCCAGCTGGAGGCCAAAGTTGCCGACCTGCGCATCCTTGTTCTGCTCCAAGATATCCCGCCACAGGGCCCCTTCACCAGGGTCGTCCTCAAACTGCTGGAAGTCTCGATAGACTTCTCCGGCGAGTGCAACCGCCTCCTTGTTCGATAGTGGCCGGAAGCCAGCTCGCAGGCCGGCGTAGTGGCGTTCGACCTCGGCCATGACTTTGGCATGGGCCGCCGGGATCGCCCCTTTGTCGGCGGTGCGCAACGAAATGACGATCTCGTCCTTGCCCCAACCGATGGGTCGGTAGCGTCGCGGGAGGCCAGCCAGAATTCGTTTGATGTCCGCCGGCACGCGCTGACGGAAAGTGGCGTTGGCGGTGCCGGTGCGGGTGGTGGGTCGGGCCATCTTGAAAACCATTGCGTGTAGCAGTCCTGTGTAGCAGGACGAGCCACGGGAAACCCCTGTAGTCCGGGGAAAACAATGATTTCAAGGCAGAATAGTTGGCGCGCCCGGAGAGGCTTGAACTCCCAACCCTCGGTTTCGAAGACCGATACTCTATCCAGTTGAGCTACGGGCGCTTGCGGCCCGCCAATAGCATGAAGCGGCCGCGCGGTGAAAGCGGGCCGGCAACGGCCGCATCATTGGCCAGGTGCGCGGAACTTGATCTTCTTGTGCGCCGCCTCATCGAGCTCCTCCGGCGTCAGGAGGACGACGACTTTGGTTGCTATCGTCCCGCTCTCGTTGACGACGAGCGAAAGAGCGGCGGCGCTCACATTGTCCGGGAGGTCAATGATCGAGTAGCAATCCACGTCGCCGAATGCGAAATACATCGCTTCAAGCTTCCCGCCGATTTGCGCGAGATGCTTGAGGACCGCCTCGCGCCGGCTGACGCCGCCTTCCTTCTCGATGCCCTTGGCGCCCTCGGCGGTATAGCGAGCCTCGAACAGATATTTCGGCACGGGCGTCCTCCATTCGCTTGTCGTGGCGCCGAGGCTACCTCCCGCGACACTCACGGGCAAATCGCTTGGCGTCATTGTCTGGCGACGAAGAAGAGCCGCGGAAATGGCAGAAGCACGGTCCCGTCGGCCTCGGCCGGGTAGGCCTCGGCGATGGCCGCCTCATAGCTGGCGAGATACGCCTCGCGCTCGCTCTCATCGAGCGGGTCGACGAATGGGCGGAGCCCGGTTCCCTTCACCCACTCGACGACCGCATGCGCGCCGGCGAGCGGGTGGTAGTAAATCGTGCGCCAGACATCGACACGAGACACGTGGGCGCGAAGCAGGCGGAAGTACCATGCGGCGTCGTGGCGGTCGGCCCGCGCCTTGGCCGCGTCCCTGAGTTTCGCCGCCCAGGGGCCCGCGCCGGCGATTTCGCGCATCAGCCGATGCGACGGCTCGTCGAGATTGTCCGGCATTTGCACCGCAAGCCCTCCGCCGACGCTGAGCCTCTCGAGAAGCGCCGGTATGAGCGTCTCGTGGCCCGGAATCCACTGCAGCACAGCGTTGGCGAGGATGACGTCGAACGGTTGTTTCGGGAGCCATTGCCGAATGTCCGCAACCTCGAAAGCAATGCCGGGAAGGCGCTTTTGGGCCGCGGCGATCATGTCGGGGGAAGAGTCGAGACCGATAATATGCGCGACCGGAAAGCGTTCGCGCAGGACCTCGGTCGAATTGCCGGGACCGCAGCCGATATCGGCCGCGCTCGCGACCGCGGTATTCGTGATCCGGGCGACGAGATCATGCACGGGCCGGGTGCGCTCATCCTCGAATTTCACGTACTGTGCGGCGGACCAGGACATCGCGGTCATCCTTCGAATTGGAGCGAGAGTCCATGCGGCGCCACCCGGGGAGGCGCAAGACCCCGGTTGCCTTTGACGCGGCCGGACGCGTAACTTTCGCAGAGCGACGATGGATTCCGGTTTTAGGGCGGATTTTCGATGACGATTCTCGTGCTCGGCCTCATCATCTTTCTTGGGCTTCATTCGACCCGCATTTTTGCTGAGGGCGGCCGCGAGAAGGCGATCGCGCGGCTCGGGGAGGGCCCCTGGAAGGGCATCTATTCGCTCGTGTCGGTCGTCGGCTTCGTGCTGATCGTCTGGGGGTTTGCTCAGGCGCGCTATACCGCCCCTGAGCTTTGGACGCCGTTCGCCGGGGCGCGGCATATCACGATCACCTTGATGCTCGTGTCGATGCTGCTCCTCGCCGCCTATCTCTTCAAGCAGAGCCATATCGTCGCGTGGGTGCATCATCCGATGGTCTGGAGCGTCGCGGTGTTCGGCCTCGCGCACCTCATCTCGAACGGCTCAGCCGCCGACCTTTTGCTGTTCGGCGCCTTCCTGGCCTGGGCGTTAGCCGACCTTACGAGCTCCTACGCCCGCGACCGTCGCAACGGCGTCGTCTATCCGGAACCGAATTGGAGTGCGACCGCCGGCTCCATTATCGTCGGGCTGGTGTTTTGGGCCGTGCTCGCCTTTTGGCTACACCACTTTCTGTTCGGCGTTTCGCCGCTCGGCGCATAGGGGCGCGAAGTCATGACCTTGCCGCGCGACGCGATGCTCTTGCGCATTTTCATTGGCGAAAACGACCGAAGCCCGGAGGGCCGGCCGCTCTATGAAGCCATCGTGCTCAAGGCGCGCGATGTCCATCTCGCGGGAGCAACGGTGTTGCGCGGCCCGATGGGATTTGGACATGCGAGCCGGCTGCATACGAACAAGATCCTGCGCCTGTCCGAGGACCTCCCTCTGATCATCGAAATCGTTGACGCCGAAGCCAAAATAAAGGACTTCCTGCCGATTCTCGATTCTATGATGACCAGCGGACTCGTCACCCTGGAGAAGGTCCAGGTGTTGCAATACGGAGCGGACGTGAAGCACGACCCGGCCTGAGACGCTCTTGTGCCAGCAGGGCGTTGATTTGGAGCTCTCGTCACCCCATACTGGCATGTTAGAGAGCGCGCGCCGCGCGCGGCCCCGGGAGGCGTTGAGAAATGGCCGATAAATCCAAGAACAAATCAAATGGCGGCTCCGCCGGGGACCCCAAGCGGTTCCTCCGATCCCGGCTCTGGTTCGACAATCCTGACAATCCGGGCATGACAGCGCTCTATATCGAGCGCTACCTCAATTTCGGACTTACGCCGGGAGAGCTGCGTTCAGGCAAGCCGATTATCGGCATTGCGCAGACCGGCTCCGATCTTTCGCCGTGCAACCGCCACCACCTTGAACTCGCCAAGCGGGTGCGGGAAGGGATCACCGCGGCCGGGGGCGTCGCGTTCGAATTTCCGGTTCATCCCATTCAGGAGACGGGCAAGCGGCCGACGGCCGCGCTCGATCGTAATCTCGCCTATCTCGGCCTGGTCGAAATTCTGATGGGCTATTTTCTCGACGGCGTGGTGCTGACAACCGGGTGCGACAAGACGACGCCGGCCTGCATAATGGCGGCGGCGACCGTCAACATCCCGGCCATCGTCCTCTCCGGCGGTCCGATGCTCAACGGCTGGCATCACGGTCAGCGCAGCGGGTCGGGCACAGTCGTCTGGCAGGCGCGCGCCGACCTCGCCGAAGGGAAGATCGACTACGAAGAATTCATGGAGATCGTCACCTCCTCCGCGCCTTCCGTCGGACATTGCAACACGATGGGGACCGCCTCGACCATGAACTCGCTCGCCGAGGCTCTCGGCATGAGCCTGCCCGGCTGCGCCGCGATTCCTGCGCCGCACCGCGAGCGGGGCCAGATCGCCTATCAAACCGGCAAACGAATCGTCGAAATGGTGTGGGAGGACCTGAAGCCGTCGGACATCCTGACCCGCGAAGCGTTCGAAAATGCGATTGTCATCAACAGCGCCATCGGCGGCTCGACCAACGCGCCGATCCATATCAACGCCATCGCGCGCCACATCGGCGTGCCGCTGTCGATCCAGGATTGGGAAAAGCTGGGACACAAGGTGCCGCTGCTCGTCAACATGCAGCCCGCTGGCAAATACCTTGGCGAAGAATATCACCGCGCCGGAGGGGTTCCGGCGGTCGTCCATGAGCTCATGAAGCGCAAGCTGATCCACGAGAAGGCGCTAACCGTGAACGGCAAGACGATGGGAGAAAACTGCGCCAAGATCCATTCGGATGATCCTGACGTCATCACGCCGATCGACAAGCCCTTGAAGGAAAACGCCGGCTTCGTCGTCTTGAGCGGCAATCTCTTCAACGATGCGATCATGAAGACGAGCGTCATCGATGAGGAGTTCCGGAAGCGCTTCCTGTCCAACCCGAGGGACCCGGACGCATTCGAAGGGCGGGCGATCGTGTTCGAGGGGCCAGAGGACTACCACCACCGCATCGACGACCCGAAGCTCAAGATTGACGAGCACAGCATCCTGTTCATTCGCGGCACGGGGCCGATCGGCTATCCTGGCGGAGCCGAGGTCGTCAACATGCAGCCCCCGGCGGCGCTGCTGAGAAAGGGCGTCCACGCGCTGCCCTGCGTCGGCGACGGACGGCAGTCGGGCACCTCAGGATCGCCGTCGATCCTGAACGCTTCGCCGGAGGCTGCGGCGGGAGGGGGACTGGCGCTGATCAAGACCGGTGACAAGGTGCGCATCGATCTCAAGAAGGGTACGGCCAACATTCTGATCTCGGACGCTGAGCTCAACGAGCGCCGGGCTACCCTCGCTGAGCATGGCGGATTCCCCTATCCCAAGAGCCAGACGCCATGGCAGCAGATCCAGCGCGAGATGGTGGCTCAGTTCGACGAGGGCATGGTGCTGAAGCCGGCGGTTCAGTATCAGCGTCTGGCGCAGACAATGGGTGTACCGCGGGACAACCATTGAGCTGAGCTGCGAGACCCCGCAGGGTCTCGCCAGCCTCCGCTTGCGCAGCTCGCGAACCGTAACACGAGACGCCATATGACGGACGCGCCAGCAGCCCGGCCTATCGGCCCCCTTGTCGAATCGCATCCGGCCAAGCGGCCGGAGCGGGTTACGCTCAAGGGCCGGTGGGTCACGCTCGCGCCGCTGGATGCGGCGGCTCACTCGAAAGACCTGTTCGAAGGCTCGTCGGGGAACGCAGATCGCGAGGCGGTGTGGGACTATCTCTTCAACGGCCCGTTCGCGGATCTCGAAGAGTTTGCCGCCGATATCGAGATCAAGGCGAAGGCCGCCGATCCGCACTATTTCGCGATCATCGACAATGCGTCCGGCCGCGCGGTCGGCTATGAAAGCCTGATGCGGATCGATGCGCCCAACCGCGTCATCGAGGTCGGCGGCATCATGTACACGCCCGAGATGCAGCGGACCCCGGGCGCGACCGAGGCTCAGTACCTCCTGGCGACCTATGTCTTCGATGACCTCGGTTATCGGCGCTATGAGTGGAAATGCAACGCCCTCAACGCGCCGTCGCGGCGCGCCGCGGAGCGGTTCGGATTCACGTTCGAGGGCGTTTTCCGCCAGCACATGATCATCAAGGGCCGCAATCGCGACACCGCCTGGTTTTCGATGCTCGACAGTGAATGGCCGGCGCGCAAGGCGGCTTACCAACGCTGGCTCAAGCCCGACAATTTCGACGCCGCCGGCCGGCAGAAGACCCGCCTTTCAGAGCTTATGCCGGAGGGCGCTCAATGACGCCGACGACCGCTCAGAAACGCGCCCGCTTCGCCGAATTGCACCGCGCGCCTGGATGCTTCGTCATCCCCAATCCGTTCGACGTCGGCTCGGCCAAATACCTCGCGTCGCTCGATTTCCCGGCGCTCGCGACCACAAGCGCCGGAATGGCCTTTGCAGCCGAACTCGGAGACGGCGCGGTCACGCGAGCCTACGCGCTCAAGCACATCGGCGAGCTTGCGGCCGCGGTCGACGCGCCGCTCAACGCCGACTTCGAGGCTGGCTTCGCGCGCGACGCCGAGGGCGCGCACGAGAGCGCGCGGCTCTGCATCGGGACAGGCGTCGCCGGCTTCTCGATCGAGGACTACACCGGCGACCCCGCGGCGCCTCTCTACGGTCTCGGCGAGGCTGTCGAGCGGTTGCGGGCGGCACGCGCGGCGATCGACGCCAGCGGCGAGACTGTGCTCTTGACCGCCCGCAGCGAGGCCATTCTGCGTCAAGCCGGTGGCCTTCCCGAAGCTTTGCGCCGGCTTGCCGCTTATGCGGAAGCGGGCGCCGACGTGCTGTTGGCTCCGTTGCTGAGGACGGCGGAGGAGGTGGCCGAGGTCGTGCGGGTCGCGGGCAAGCTGCCGGTCAACGTGCTCGTGGGCGGACCGGGCTTCACCAAGCGCGAGCTCGAGGACCTGGGCGTCAAGCGCATCTCGGTCGGAGCCGCGCTGGCCCGCGCCGCCTGGGGCGGGCTGATCAAGGCCGCGTGCGACATCGCCGAGCACGGGCGGTTCGACGCCTTCGCCGGGCTCCCCTCGTCGGGCGAGATCACGGCGGCGTTTGTGGAGAAGGGCTAGGGTCGCCCCGGGGAAACCGTCGCGAACAGAACGAGCGCGTCCCAAATGATTTCAGAATCTTGGGCGCCATTTTCCGCGCACTCCGTCGTCCTTGGATTCCAAATCCTCGTGGCGCCATTTCGGAACCGTTCCCAGTTGCGCGAGGGCCGCCGCCGAGCCCCAAGCCGGCTTAGACTTGGCGGCCTTTGCGCTTGGCGCCCGGCGGCCCGATCTTCGGCGATAGCGGAGGGCATAATTCAACTAACATAATAAGTGATTTCCACCCTTGCCATTTCCCGCCCTTGGCGGCCCATGATTCTGAAAAACAGTAACATAGGCCATTCGGCCGGTCAAGACAAAGTCGATTTTTTTGAGCTCCCCTCAGTGACCTTTCGACGGCGACGCACATCGCCCGATACGGGGCGGTTCGGCCGCGAGTCGGTTCCCTTCTGCTCAGTTCCCGTCGGCCGCCTCAAATCAAGCGTGGGCGAGCGGCCTCCTGGTCGTGACGGGCGTGCGGCGCCCCATGCTGGCAAGGGCTTTGGCGGCCTCCGCGGCGGCGTTCGCATATCGTCGATCCCCATGGATCAGCATGAGCGCGGTCGTCCCCTCGAGCAGAAGGACGATGTGACGCGCAAGCTGATCCGGGCCCGCAGCTCCCTTGGCCGCGAGCTGCCCTGCGAGCCAAGTTTCGACCGCGATCTTATGGCGGCTCGCGAGGGCGCGAGCCGGATGTCCTGGCAGGTCGGCGAGCTCCATGACAATTCTGGTGAAACCGGGACCGGCCCAGCGGGGCTTTGCCGCCCAGTCCGCCAGTTGCGAAAAGAGCGAGTTGACAAAGGCATCGAGTTCGCCCGCGAGCCGATCGCCCCACCCCCTGATCCGCTCCATCGCCAGCATGTGGTGGAATTGAATGACCTCGGCGAGCAGGTGATCTTTGCTTTCGAAATGATAGTAGAGGGTGCGTTTGGTGAACCCAGCCCTCTCCGCGATGAGATCCACACTAACGCGAGCGAAGCCGCTCCGGTAGAACAATTCGTACGCGGCCTGAATGATGCGGCGCTTCGCATCGACCTTCTGCTTGCCCATCGTTGGACTCCAGCGGACACTTGTATACCGACTAGTGAGTTGTCGCACCGGCTTCTCTGTCGATAATCGCGGTCGCCCGGGTTTCAGAGGGGAGGGTTCGCGATGGGGGGAGGCTCACTCACGTTGCGTGAAGTCAAGGCGCGGCCGGTCAACGTGCCGCTTGAACGCCCCGTTCGAACAGCGGTCGGTGCGATACCTTCAGCACCGCTGGTGCTGATCGACGTACTTACGGAGGAAGGCGTGACGGGAACCGCCTACCTCTTCGCGTACACGCCGCTCGCGCTGGGCCCGCTGTCCCGGTTCGTCGAAGAGATGGGCCGCGATATCGCGGGCAAGTCGGTCGCGCCCTTCGAACGGATGCGCGAGTTCAACCGCCGGTTTCGCCTGCTTGGCTGGCAGGGTCTCGTCGGCATGGCGGTCGCGGGCCTGGACATGGCTTTTTGGGATGCCCTTGGGAAGGCGGCGCAATGGCCGGTCGTTCGACTTCTTGGCGGCGAGCCAAGACCGATCATGGCCTACGACAGTTTCGGCGTACTGGATCCGAAGACGGACGAGCCGGCGATCGGGCGATCGCTCGAAAATGGCTTTCGTGGCATCAAGATCAAGATCGGCGACGGCGGGGTGGAGAAAGACGTTGTAACCGTTGCCGCCGTCCGAAAACTGATCGGCGCCAAAGTGGCGTTGATGGTCGACTACAACCAGTCGCTCGACCCTCTTGAAGCCCGCAGCCGAATCGAGCGACTGGCGGAATACGACATCCACTGGGTCGAAGAGCCAGTCCCTGCGGAGGATGTGGAGGGCCACGCCCGCGTGCGCAGCGGCTCGCCCGCGCGAATCCAGACGGGCGAGAACTGGTGGTTTCCCCGCGACATGGCCAAGTCGATCGCGGCCGGCGCGAGCGATTTCGCGATGCTGGACATCATGAAAATCGGCGGCGTGACGGGCTGGCTCAGCGCTATGGGGTAGGCGGAGGCAGCGTCCCTGCCCGTCTCCAGCCATATCTTCATTGAGGCGAGCGCGCACATGCTTCCAATCACTCCGACCGCTCACTGGCTGGAGTATGTCGATATGGCCGCGCCCATCGTCTCAGAGAGGGCCCGCGTGGTCCACGGATCGTTGACCGCCGTCGGTCCTGGCCTCGGATTGCGCTGGGACGAAGACGCAGTCAGGCGCTATGCGCTGTAACTACGGAATGTTCGCCGGCCTCCGCAAATCCAGCGTCAGCGGAAACTCGGGATGCGGCGTCTCCGGGGGCGGCTCGTAGGCGCCGGGGGTGTGGCCGCGGGCCTCGAAGCGCGCGAGGCGGCGCGCTTCGGCCTCGTTGGAGTTGACCGGAAAAGTGTCGTAGCTGCGCCCGCCCGGATGGGCGACGTGATAGACGCAGCCGCCGAGCGCGCGACCGCTCCAGGCGTCGAAAATATCCAGAACCAGCGGCGCCTGGACCGGCACGGTCGGGTGCATCGCCATCGCCGGCTTCCAGGCCTTAAAGCGCACGGCCGCGACCGCAACGCCTTCGGTCGAAGTCCCGCGCAAGGGAACGCGCCGGCCGTTGCAGGCGACGAGGTAGCGGTCGGGATCGGAGGTCGTAAGCTTGACCTGCAGGCGTTCGGTCGAAGAATTGGTGTATCGCGCGGTGCCGCCGATCGCGCCCGTCTCGCCCAGCACATGCCAGGGCTCGAGCGCCTGCCTCAGTTCGAGCTTGACGCCCTCGTATTCGACCTCGCCGCAGAACGGAAAGCGGAACTCGGCCTGCGCCTCGTACCAGTCGGAGCGGAAGGGCAGCCCGTGCGCCTTGAGATCGGCGAGCACGTCGAGCAAATCCTCCCACACGAAGTGCGGCAGCATGAACCGGTCGTGCAGCGACGATCCCCAGCGCGGCAAGGGCCCGCTCAGCGGATCGCGCCATAGCCGCGAGAGGATCCCGCGGATCAGCAATTGCTGGGCGAGGCTCATGCGCGGGTCCGGCGGCATCTCGAAGCCGCGAAACTCGATCAGGCCGAGACGCCCGGTCGGGCCGTCGGGCGAATAAAGCTTGTCGATGCAGATTTCCGCCCGGTGCGTGTTGCCGGTCACGTCGGTGAGGAGATTGCGCATCAGGCGATCGAGCAGCCACGGACGCGGGCTCTCGCCTTTTCCGGGCGACGGGATCTGGGCGAGCGCGATCTCGAGCTCGTAGAGAGAGTCGTGGCGCGCTTCGTCGACGCGCGGCGCCTGGCTGGTCGGGCCGATGAACAGTCCGGAGAAGAAATAGCTGAGGCTCGGGTGCCTCAGCCAATGGGTGACGAGGCTTTTCAGGAGGTCGGGGCGGCGGAGAAACGGGCTGTCGAGCGGCGTCGCCCCGCCGACCACGACGTGATTGCCGCCGCCGGTTCCCGAATGCTTGCCGTCGATCATGAATTTGTCGGCGCCGAGCCGCGCGAGCCGCGCTTCCTCATAGACCGCCTCGGTCGTGGCGACGCACTCGCGCCAGCTCGCCGAGGGATGGATGTTGACCTCGATCACGCCCGGATCCGGCGCGACGCGAATGACGTTCATGCGCGGATCGGCCGGCGGCGGGTAGCCCTCGATCTGCACGGGCAGGCCGACCTTTTCGGCGGCCGCCTCGGCGGCGGCGACAAGCTCGAGATAATCCTCGAGCCGCTCGACCGGCGGGAGGAAGACGCAGAGATGACCGTCGCGCGCCTCGACCGTGACCGCGGTGCGGACCGCCCCGTCGATATCGCCGAGCCGCTGCTCGATCCGTTCCTGCTGGCTCGTTTCCGAGGCCGCGAACGAAGCGACCCGCTGGGCGCGCTCCTGCGAGTCATGAAAATCCGGCAACGGACCGCGCGGCTCGGTCGGATCGGCCTCGACGATATAGGGGAATGACGCCGGCGGAACATAGGGCAGCGCGCCGAGCGGCAGGCGGTAGCCGACCGGACTGTCGCCCGGAACGAGATGCAGCGCGCCGCGGCGGGTCTTCCATTTTTCACTGCGCCAGCGATGCCCATTGGCCTGCGCCTGCCAGCGCTGGACCGGCAGCACATAGCCCGAGGGCTCGGTCAGGCCGCGCGAAAAGACGCGGGCGATCCGGTGGCGCTCCTCGGGATCCTTGAGCTTTGAATTTTCCGGCGAGACGTTCGGCGGCAGGTTCGCCTCCTTGACGATCCACTCGGCCGGATCCTCGTAAGCCGGGGCGACAAAGTCGGACTCGACGCCGAGCTCGGAGGCGATCGCGTCGAGCAGCGCTCGCGCGCTTGCGCTGGTTGCCTCGCCGTCCATGCCCTCGACCGCGATTCGCTTGGGGTTGAGCCAGATCGGCTTCAGGTCGCGCCGCCAGTAGAGCGAGAAGGTCCAGCGCGGCAGGGTCTCGCCCGGATACCATTTGCCCTGCCCATAGTGCAGGAAGCCTCCGGGCGCGAAACGGTCGCGCAGGCGCCGGATGAGCCGGTCGGCGAGTTCGCGCTTGGTCGGGCCGACGGCGTCGGTGTTCCACTCGCCGGCTTCGAAATCGTCGATCGAGACGAAAGTCGGCTCGCCGCCCATGGTGAGGCGGACATCATCGGCGGTGAGCCGCCTGTCGACCTCTTCGCCGAGAGCGTCGAGCGCCTTCCACGCGGTTTCCGAGAACGGCTTGGTGATGCGCGGATGTTCGGCGACGCGCTCGACGCGCATATCGAATTTGAAATCGACAATGGCGAAACTGGCCAGGCCCGAAATCGGCGCGGCGTTGCGGTAATGCGGCGTCGCGGCGAGCGGAATATGGCTTTCGCCGGTCAGGAGACCTGAGGTCGGATCGAGCCCGATCCAGCCGGCGCCCGGGAGATAGACCTCGGCCCAGGCGTGCAGGTCGGTGAAGTCGTGGTCGGTCCCCGGCGGGCCGTCGAGGGCGACGAGATCAGGCTTGAGCTGAATGAGATAGCCGGACACGAAGCGGGCCGCGAAGCCGAGGTTGCGCAGGATCTGAACGAGGAGCCAGCTCGAATCGCGGCAGGAGCCGGACGCGCGCTCGAGCGTTTCCTCGGGGCTCTGTACCCCCGGCTCCATGCGGATGAGATATTTGATCTCGCGCGACAGGCGGCTGTTGAGATCGACCACGAAATCGACGGTGCGTTTTTGCGACCGGTCGATCCGGTTCAGAAACGCCTGCAGGCGCGGTCCGGCGGGTTCGGGCGTGCGATAGATGACGAGATCGGGCCGGAGGTCCTCGCCATATTCGAACGGCCAATGTTCGGCGCTCTCTTCGACGAAGAAATCGAACGGGTTGTAGACCGTCATGTCGGCGACGACGTCGACTTCGATTTTCAGTTCGTTGACGAGCTCCGGAAAGACGTAGCGGGCGAGCCAGTTGCCGTAAGGGTCCTGCTGGTGATTCACGAAATGATTGGCGGGCGTGACTTTCAGCGAGTGCGAGATGACCCGGGTCCGGCTGTGCGGCGCGGGCCGGAGGCGAATGATCTGCGGCCCGAGCGAGACCGGCCGGTCATAGATGTAATGCGTCAGGTGATGGATGGCGGCTCGTATGGACATGGGGTCGTGGGCGCCGGCTTTTTTGTGAGAGAGACGCCTATCCCTGTCACATGCTATTGCGTCGCACAATCTTTACGCGGCTGCGGAGCCTGACTCCCTCTCCCGATCGCGAGAACGGCTTTCACCGCTGAGGCGCCTCCTCGACCAGCACGCCGGCATCCATGGCCGGCGGAAAGACGGGATCGGTGCTGTGCCAGGTCTTCGTCCAGACATAC
This sequence comes from uncultured Alphaproteobacteria bacterium, assembly GCA_963794655.1. Taxonomy (GTDB): domain Bacteria; phylum Pseudomonadota; class Alphaproteobacteria; order Rhizobiales; family Beijerinckiaceae; genus Roseiarcus. The sequence goes on along the minus strand of CAWCEV010000008.1, from coordinate 1,163,444 downwards.
GGCTGATTGCCCCAGCTGTTGAGCTGCCCGAGCGCATCATAAAGGCCGAGATATTGGTGGTAGCGGACGCCGTCGACCGCCTCCACGATCGGGCAGCCGAGCGTCACGACGCGCAGCCCGGCGGTGCGATTCGCGGGAAGGGAGGCAATGGCGTTGCCGATCTGCAGGGCGCCCTTGCTGTGGCCGACGAGCAGCTCGAACGGTCGGGCGCGGTCGCGAAGCAGGGCGTGCAGCACGTCGGACGAGCCCGAGCCGGTGCGGAACACCGGCGCGCCGCGGAGGGTTTCCGCGCCGGGAGCGGTGGCCGCGAGATTGCGGCCGATGCGCGCGATCTGCGGGGCCGTGGCGGCGAGCGCAAGCTGAACTGCGCTCTTGGCGTGCAGGTAGTTGTAGAGGCCAAAGCCAAACCAGCCGCCGAGTCCTTGCATGACGACGTCGGCGACGCCGTAGCCCGGAACGATCGCCAACACCGATGTCTTGAGCGCCGCCGAAACGTCCCAGGCGAAGGCCGCACTCCCCAGCGCGGAACTCCCCACGCCCGTGATGGTGACGGCGCCCACGTTCTTGGATTCGGGATAAAGGGACTGCAGAAATTCCGACACGTCCTTGTAGCGATGCACGTAAGGCGCCGTGGTCGCGTCGATCAGCAGCAGCGCGCCTTCGGGATCGCTCAGGGCGTCGACTTCGATGAGGCGCGAGGGGAGCTTCTCATTCCGCGCCAGGCACTCGGGATCGGTCTCCCGAAGCGACTGACGCAAACCCGGCACGTCGTAGAAGACGACATCGAGTGCGGTGTTGAAGCCGCGGAGCGCCCGGACGTTGGCCTCGATGAGCGCCTTAGGGGGCTCGAACCATTCGAGAGGGGTCGGCGGCGCCGGAGACGCGCGGTTTTCGACAAGGGTCATTCTGTCGTTCCCTGCAAGTGACAGAGGGAGACTAGTGTGCGGCGCACAAGAAATCTGTGCGCCGCGTCACACCGCTTCGGGGCAAACAGGCCTTAGACGTTTTTGTCGCCCCATGATCCGCACGCCATGAGCGTCTCCTGCATGTGCGGCGGGGCCGGCGCCTCGACTTCGATCGGCGGCTTTCCCTTTGCCAGCGGCACGACGACCTTGCGCGCGAGCAACTGCAGCGGCAGCTCGGCCCGTTCGCCGTAGATCGCGTCTCCAAGGATAGGCCAGCCCTCGGCAGCGCAGTGGACGCGCAACTGGTGGGTGCGGCCCGTCTTCGGCTCGAGTTCGAGCAAGGCGATCGGCGCGCCGCGCCATTGGCCGCGGCCCCGGACGCGCCAGTGAGTGAGCGCCCTTTGCCCGTTCGGATCGACCTTCATCCACCAGCCGCGCCTGTCATCGAGGCGCCCGAGCGGCAGATCGATCGCGCCCTCTTCGCCCTCCGGACCGCCGGCGACGATCGCCCAATAGGTCTTGGCGATTTTCCCCTGCTTGAACAGAAGCCCCAATATCTCCAGCGCCTTGTGGTGGCGGCCGAGAATGAGGCAGCCTGCGGTGTCGCGGTCGAGCCGATGCGCGAGCGCCGGGTTTCGCGGCAAGCCGAACCTCAATGCATCAAAATCATCCTCGAGGCTCGCCCCGCCTTTCGGGCCGCGATGAACCGCAACCCCCGCCGGCTTGTCGATGACCAGCATCAGACCGTCGCGATAGAGGAGCCGCGCTCTTGTTTCTTCCGGCGTCATGGGTTGAGTGGTATGCCAACCCGGCCCTCGCCGCATAGGGCGCCGTCACGAGGTTTTTTACATTGGATGAGGACGATCAGAAGAAGGCGAAACCGGGCGTTATGCGCCGCTGGTTTGGCGGCGCCGATGTCGCGACCGCGTCGCCGGTCGAGCCGGAGCAACCGCCGCTGCCCGCCGCGGCTCCTGCCGAACCGCGCGCCGCCGAGCCGAAAAGGAGCTGGCTTCAGCGCCTGCGGCAGGGCCTCTCGCGCTCGTCGACCGCCATCGCCCGCGGCGTTGCCGATATCTTCACCAAGCGCAAGCTCGACGCAGGGTCCCTCGACGATCTCGAGGACGTTCTCATCCAGGCCGACCTCGGCTTGGCCGCCGCCTCTCGCATCCGCGAGGCCGTCGCGCGCGGGCGCTACGAGCGCGGGATCAATCCGGAAGAGGTCAAAGAGATTCTGGCGGCCGAAATCGAACGAACGCTCGCCCCGGTCGCCCATCCGCTGCTCGTCGACCCGAACAAGCGTCCCTTCGTGATCCTCGTCGTTGGCGTCAACGGCTCGGGCAAGACGACGACGATCGGCAAGCTCGCGGCCAAATTCGCCGCTGAGGGGAAGACTGTCCTGCTCGCCGCCGGCGACACCTTCCGCGCGGCGGCGATTGAGCAATTGCGCATCTGGGCGCGGCGCACGTTTTCCGCGCTCGTCGAGCGCGAGCAGGGCGCCGATGCGGCCGGGCTTGCGTTTGACGCGCTGGCCAAGGCCCGCGAGCTTGGCGTCGACGTTGTGCTGATGGACACCGCCGGGCGATTGCAGAATCGGGCGGAACTCATGAGCGAGCTTGAAAAGATCATCCGGGTGATGAAGAAGGTCGACCCTCAAGCGCCCCACGCGGTGTTGCTCGTTCTTGACGCGACGGTCGGTCAGAACGCGCTGAGTCAGGTCGAGATCTTCGGCCGCATCGCTGGCGTCACCGGCCTGGTGATGACCAAGCTCGACGGCACCGCGCGGGGAGGCATCCTGGTCGCTATCGCGGACAAGTTCGCGCTTCCCGTGCATTTCATCGGCGTCGGCGAGGGCGTCGACGATCTCGAACCCTTCGCCGCCCGCGACTTCGCCGAGGCGATTGCGGGGCTCGAGCGAGCGGAGGCATGAGAGCGCTTGAATGACGAGGACGCGATGACTGAGACCGCTGCCGCCCCGCCGCGCAAGCCTTTAAGCCCGATGGTAAAACTGCCGCTCGAGTTCGGGCCGCTCGTGCTGTTCTTTATCGCCAATTCGAGGCCGGCCCTCTTCCACGGACTCGTCGGCGGGCTGTTGCCTCAGGACTTTCCGCCCGACAAGGCCGGCATGTTGACGGCGACCGCGGTATTGATACCGGCGTCGATCGTCGCGCTGATCATTTCCTTCGCGCTGACCCGGCGCCTCGCGGCGATGCCCATGGTCACTGCTGGAATGGTGCTGGTCTTCGGCGCCCTGACCCTCTGGCTGCAGGACAAGACCTTCATCGAGATCAAGCTGACGCTGATCTACTGCCTGTTCGGCGCCGCGCTCCTCGGCTCGATGGCGTTCGGCAAAATGCTGCTTCCCATCGTCCTTGACGCAGCGTTCCATCTCGACGCCGCCGGCTGGCGGCAATTGACCATTCGTTGGGGAGTCTTCTTCTTCGCGCTTGCCGGTGCGAACGAAGTGCTGCGCCACGTGTTGACCTGGGACCAGTGGGTGGTCTTCAAGACCTTTGGCGTCTTGCCGATCACCATTATTTTTGCGCTGGCGCAAGCGCCGCTGATCATGCGTCATGAGACCAAGGAAGACGCATTCGCTGACGAAATCTGACCGGTGGCGGTCGGAGCGCCGCTTTTCCATCACGCGCTAAACCTTGAAAGCCGCCTCGCGGCGGCTTTCAAGGTTCGAAGTCTGTAAGGACGCCGATCAGCCCAGCGCTGAGATCGGGGTCTTGCGCCTGCCCGCGGCGACGAAAGCAAGTCCAGCAAATCCAAGCCCGAGCATCGCCCAGGTCGACAGTTCCGGAACGGGTGAGGCATCGGCGGGAGGAGCATCCGTAACCGTCACCGCGTAATAGGGACCGGTGAAAGGATTGCCGCTCGCATTCTGACTCTGCAGCAACGCACCGTAACTGGTCGAGTTGAAGGCGAACAGGTTCAAGGCGTTGTCGCTTCCGAACGAAACCGAGATGCCGGGAAAATCGACGAACCCGGTCGAACTCGAGACAGGAAAATAGGCCTTCTGGTCATCGCCGGCATAGGTAGTCAGGCCGGTGATCGTGTAGGTTGTGCCGGCGATATCCACATAGGACCCGGTATCAACCCCGGTGACCGTGTAGGGCGACGAACCGCTCCCGAGGGAGAGAACGAGCAAGCCCGAAATTCCCGTGCCGGTGAACGACAGATCAAACACCGAGGCGCTCGCGGGCAGCGCTCCAGCGCACAGCCCCACGGCCGCCATCGCACCTGCGAAGACAAGTTTGTTCATCGTTAACCCCCTGATCGACAAGATTGCGGCAGCACGCAATCAATAGCAAAGTTTACTTAAAGGAGCGCGCGGAAATAATCAAGCGCTAACCAGTATTTACTTATAATCCGGGTTCGTTGCCGAGTGCATATGGTTAACGGGCGGCGGGCTCCTACATCTGGCAGGTGGAAAAGCTCAGCCAGTGCTTCGCCTTCGCGGTTGCAGCGTAGATCAAAGGACCATCGCAACTTGTCCTGAAATTTGGGCAAGGCGCCCCCGGATTGGCGAGCAAGCGGGCGCCTTGCTCCTCGGGGAGGCCAGCAGGCTTAACCGCCAACCCTTTTGCCCCGATTTCTCTGCAACCGGGGCGCGAACCAAGAGCCGAGGCTGCCTCAGGACGGCGTAATGTTAAAGTATTGTACGCGACGACGAGGTATTAACACGAATTGTTGAACCCACGAATACGCACTGCAATTTCACGCGGCGGCCTCCAGACGGAGCCAACCCTCAGATCAGCGCGCCGCCGAGTCTCGGCCCGTCAACGCCGCGAGCCGCGCTTCCTCTTCAGCGCTGAGCGGCGGCGTCGACCGGGGCGCGCTGCGGCGGGCGAATAGGGCGGCGGCGAGGCCGGCGCCGAGGACCAACGCCGGGCTCAGCCAAAGGAGCATGGTCTCGGGCTTGAACGGCGGCTTGAGGAGAATGAAGTCGCCGTAACGCGAAACGAGATACGACCGGACCGCATCGTTGCTTTCACCGCTCGCGATTCGTTGGCGGATGAGAACACGAATGTCTCGCGCGAGCGGGGCGTCGGAGTCGTCGATCGACTGGTTCTGGCACACCAGGCAGCGCAGTTCCTCGGAGAGAGCGCGCGCGCGGGCTTCGAGCGCCGGGTCCTTCATCATTTCGTCCGGCTGGACGGCTAGCGCCGGCGCCAGGCCGAGCGCGAGCGTGAGACCAAGCGCGAAGCGAATGATGAGGCGCATCGTCATTCAGCCGGCTGGGCAAGCGAACTGCCTGCGGCCTTCGCCCGCGCCGCGGCGCCGAAGCGAAGCCGCCGGTCGGCGAGCGACAGGGCGCCGCCGAACGCCATCGCGACGGCGCCGAGCCAGATCAGCGTCACCAGCGGTTTCCAGTAAAGGCGGGCGGGCACGCTGCCGTCCGGCGCCGGGTCGGCGATCGCGACATAGACCTGACCGAAGTTGAGCGTCGCCAGACCGGCCTGGGTCGTGGTCATTTGCCGGGCTGCGAATTGGCGCCGCGCCGGCGCGATCTCGGCGACCACGACGCCGCCGGAGCGCACCGTCATCGAGGTCGCCGCCTCCTTGTAGTTTGGGCCCACCCGCTCGCCTACCCAATCGAGGGTGATGGAATAGGGCCCGACGCGCTCGGGGACGCCCTTGTGCAGGGTCGCGATCGTCTCGGCGCCGAAGCCAAGTCCCGCGAGACCGAGCAGCGTCACTCCCAAGCCGAGGTGGGCGAGCGCTGCGCCATAGAACGACAAAGGCAGCCCGAGCGCGCGCTTGAAGGCAACGGCGGGCGCGAGCCCCGGCCGCCGCGCGCGCATCAGGACTTCGATCAGCGTGCCGAAAATCACGAAGATCGCGAGGCCGGCCGCCAGCGGAGCGAAGAGCGACCCGCCGCTGAGCCACGCCGTGCCGAGGACCGCGGTCACCGCGCCGCAGACCAGCGCCAAGGTCAGCCGTTGGGCCACCGCCAGCAGGTCGCCGCGCTTCCACGCAAGCGAGAAGCCGAACGGAGCGACGAAACAGGCGGTCAGAAGGAGCACGCCGCAGGTCAGATTGAAGAAAGGCGCGCCGACGGTGATCTTCTCGCCGGTCAATTGCTCGAGCGCCAGCGGATAGAGGGTGCCGAACAGCACGGTCGCGCACGAGGTGGTCAGCAGGAGATTGTTGACGATGAGAGCGCCCTCGCGCGAGATCGGCGCGAACAAGCCGCCCTGCTTCAGCATTGGAGCGCGCCAGGCGAACAGCGCGAACGAGCCGAAAATGAACAGCGCGAGAATCACCAGGATGAAAACGCCGCGGCGCGGATCGCTTGCGAAGGCGTGCACGGAGGTCAATACGCCGGAGCGCACGAGAAAAGTGCCGAGCAGCGAAAACGAGAAGGCGAGGATGGCGAGAAAGATCGTCCACACCTTGAGCGCGTCGCGCTTCTCCATCACCGCCACCGAATGGACGAAGGCCGTTCCGGCGAGCCACGGCATGAGGGAGGCGTTCTCGACCGGGTCCCAGAACCAGAATCCGCCCCAGCCAAGCGTGTAGTAGGCCCAGAATGAACCCGCGGCGATGCCGAGCGTGAGAAAGCTCCAGGCGACGAGAGTGAACGGCCTGACGAAACGCGCCCAGGCGGCGTCGATGCGGCCCTCGATCAGCGCCGCAGCGGCGAACGAATAGACGATCGAGAAGCCGACATAGCCGAGATAGAGCAGGGGCGGATGGATCGCGAGGCCCGGATCCTGGAGGATGGGATTGAGGTCGCGCCCCTCGAACGGCGCGGGCGAGAGGCGCTCGAAGGGGTTCGAGGTCAGGAGAATGAAGGCAAGGAAGGCGACGCTGATCAGGCCTTGCACGGCGAGCGCGTCGGCCCGCAGGGCGCGCGGCAGGGAGCGGCCGAAAATGGCGACGAGCGCGCCGAATATCGCGAGAATGAGCACCCACAGCAGCATCGAGCCTTCGTGGTTCCCCCAGACGCCCGAAATCTTGTAGATCGCGGGCACCGCGCTGTGAGAATTTTCGGCGACGTTGAGGACTGAGAAGTCCGAGGTCAGATGCGCGTTGACGAGCGCCGCGAAGGCGATCGCGATCAGCAAAAATTGGGTCAGCGCGGCGCTGCGGCCAACCCCCATCAGGGCGCCGTCGCCGACGCGAGCGCCCCAGAATGGCACGATGGTCTGGGCGAGGGCCGCGCCGAGCGCGAGGACCAGGGCGAAATGACCGATCTCGACGATCATGGCTTGGCGACGTCCTCCCCTTCCTGCCAGCGGCCTTGCTTCTTCAGCGCCTCCACGACCTCGCGCGGCATATAGCGCTCATCGTGCTTGGCGAGAATGGTGTCGGCCCGCAGCTGGTCGGGCGCCGCCAGCACGCCCTCGGCGACCACGCCCTGACCGTCGCGGAACAGGTCCGGCAGGAGGCCGGAATACGAAACCTTGAGCTCGTGAGCGCCATCTGTGACGACGAAGGCGACCTTCTCGCCGGCGGATTTGACGATCGAACCGGATTTTACCAGCCCGCCGAGCCGCAGCCGCGCCCCGGGCCTGAGCGCCTTCTCCGCGACTTCGGATGGGCTGTAGAAGAAGACGATGCTGTCGCTTAGCGCATAGAGTGCAAGACCTGCCGCGCCGCCGACGATGGCGAGCGCGGCGGCGATGAGCGCGAGGCGGCGTCCGCGACGGGTCAATTGGCGTCTCCGAGGCCAAGGTCGTGCGCCAGCGCGTCAAGGCTGGCGACCGCGTTCGGGTCGGGCGCGAGCGCCTTGCGGGCGTCGGCGAGCGCCGTCCTGGCCTTGTCGGCTTCATGCAGCACTGCATAGGCGCGAATAAGGCGCGACCATTCGTCGACGCTGCCGCCATTGCTGGCGAGCCGGGTGGCAAGCCTGCTCACCATTCCCTCGATCATCGGCCGCTGGGCTTCGGGGATGGCGGCGGGCGCGTCCGCGACGCTCGCCTCCGCTGGGACCGGCTCGCCCTTGAGCGCCGCAAGCCGCGCGCTCAGCACGCTCCGCCACGGCGCGTCGGGCGCCGAATCGGCGAGAATCTGCTCATAAGCGCGGATCGCCTCGACCTTTTTGCCGTCCTGCTCGGCGCCGAGCGCAAGATAGAAGCGCGCCTGCGGCTGACCCGGCTGCTCGGCGAGCGCCCGATCGAACGCCTGGCGCGCCTCGTCGGTGACCACGCCGCCAGCCGCGGCGACCAGAGCCTCCCCATAATCCGCGCGGCGCAATGGGTCTTCGCCGTCGAGCCGGAGCGCCTCGGCATAGGCGTGCGCGGCGTCGCTGTAGCGCTGGAGGCGCATATAGACCGGGGCGATCACGCTCCAGCCCTTGCCGTCGTCGGGCTTGGCGATGAGCCGCGCCTCGACGGCCGCGACCGCCGCCTCGATCTCACTGTTGGTGTGGGTCCCCGTCAGTCGCGCCGCCAGCGGTTGATCGGGAATCCGCGGCTGGCCGAGCAACGCATAGAGCGGGAAGGCGATGGCCGGCAGCCCGAGGGCGATCAGCGCCGCCGCGGCGAGCCGGTTGCGCGGAGCCGTCGGCTGCGGCGCGGGGGCAGGCAAGGGCGCCGCGGCGATGAGGCGGCGGGCCGCCTCGGCGCGGGCGCTCTCCGCCTCGCCTTGCGGCAGAAAGCCGCGCTCGACGTCGCGCCGGATTTCCTCGAGTTGCGCCCGATAAAACGCCGCTTCGTTCGCGGCGGCGTCCGCTTTCGCGCCCGCCGATCCTCGAAGCAGCGGCCAAAGCGCGGCGAGGACCGCGAAAGCGGCCATTCCCGCCAGGACGAACCACAGCATCTATCAGCCTCGGAGCAGCCTTAACGAAGGCCTTCGGAAAAGTCCGGGCTCTGTTATCGCAAAGCGAAGTTGAGGTCTCGTCAAAAGCTCAACTCGTCATTTTCCAGCTTCCGTCCGGCTGCTTGCAGCCGACGCCATGGCCGTGATTGGGCCGGCCGGCGATATAGATGGTTTGCGAATAGGAGCGGCATCCGTCGCCGGTCGCGGCGCCGGCTTCGACGTAGCCGAACACCCCATGCGAGCCACGCCAGGAACGCCGCTGACCCGCATCGAGCGCGGCCACCTGCGCTTCCCATGCGGTCTGGCGATCGCCGTCGCTGAGCGAGGCTCCGACCGCGCCGCCGAGAACGCCGCCGAGGGCCGTGCCGGTCGGAATCGCTGGCGCGGCCGGTTCGGCGGGCGCGGTTGCGGCGAGGGGCGGCGAGGCGCCGCCTGAGCCTGTGCTTTGACAGCCGGCGAGGCCCAGCGGCAGGAGCGCAAGGATGAAAAGAAAGGTTCGCTGCATTTTTTTCCTACCTCCTGGATGTCTTTGCGGGTCGCCTGGTCGTGGCCCACGACCTCACACGCACGGCAGCCTTAAGCTCGCGCGCAGGCCCCCAAGCGGACTTTCGTCGAGCTCAAGCGAGCCGCCATAAATCGAGGCGAGATCGACGACGATCGACAGGCCGAGCCCCGAACCGGGCCGCGACTTGTCGAGCCGCTTTCCGCGTTCGACCGCCGCGGCGCGCGCGTTTTTGTCGAGGCCCGGCCCGTCGTCGTCGATTTCGGCGACGAGGAAAGGAGCCGGGTCCTGATCCCCTGCGGCCGCGCGCGCCGCGCGGATCGCGACCCGCTCGCGCGCCCACTTGCCCGCGTTGTCGAGCAGGTTCCCGATGAGATCGGTGAGATCCTGCGCTTCGCCGCGAAACTTGAGCCCGGACTGCAAATCGACGTCGAAGGCGAGAGCGCGCTCGCCATGCAGTTTTTCATAGGTGCGGACGAGCCCCTCGACTACGGGCTTCACTTCTGTCGAGGCGCCGAACGTTCTGGCGCGGGCGGCGGCCCGGGCGCGGTCGAGATAAAAGGTCACCTGCCGGCGCATGATGTCGGCCTGCTCGCGGACCTTTTCGGGCAAGGTCGGGCTCATTGCGTCGGCTTCGTTCATCAGCACGCTGAGCGGGGTCTTGAGCGCATGGGCGAGGTTGCCGACCTGGGTGCGCGCACGCTCGACGATCTCGCGATTGGCGTCGATGAGCTGGTTGACCTCGGTCGCCAGCGGGGCCACGTCCTGGGGGAATTCGCCGACAATGCGTTCTGCCTCGCCGCGGCGGATCGCGGCTACCCCCTCCTGAAGCACTCTCAGCGGCCTGAGGCCAAACCGGACCGCGAGCGCCGTCGAGCCGATCAGCGCCAGCGCCAGCGTCAGGAAGGTCGCCGCGAGCGCCCACTCGAAGCTGCGCTCCTGACCTTGGATCACGTCGGCGTTGGCAGCGACCTGGACCAGGAAGCGCCCCTCGTCGCCGGCGTCGATCTCGCGCTCGATCATCCTCAGTTCGTGCCCGCCGGGCCCGACCACGTAACCGCTCAGGATCGCGCCGGGGGCGCCGGCGGCGGGCAGATTGGGCAATTGGGTCGCGAACAGCGACTTCGAGGCGCGGATTTCCGGCGGGTTCACGTCGGTGCGGGTGATCTGCCAATACCAGCCCGAGAAGGCGAGCTCGAACTGCGGCGCGATCGCCTGGGCGCCGGCCTTGGTTTCGTCGTTCTGAATCGCGACATTGGCGACCAGCGCTTTCAAATAAACGCCAAGCTGGTCGTCAAAGTTGGCTTCCGTCCATCGCTGATTGAGCCCGCTCAGGCCGAGGCCCGCGAGGGCCAGGATGAGCGTGCTCCAGAAGGCCGCCGAAAGGAAAAGACGCGAGGCGATCGACCGCGCGCTGAGCGCCTTGAACATCAAAAACCGCTTTTACGGCACTTCCCGGACCGCCCCGCGCGCGGCGCTGGTTGCGAACGCTGCGTAAGCGCGCAGCGCGGTCGTCACCTGGCGCTTGCGGGGTTTGGCGGGCTTCCACGCCGCCGCGCCCTTCGCCTCCATCGCCTGCCGGCGCTTGGCGAGCGTCTTTTCGTCGACCAGGAGCGCGATCTTGCGGGCGGGGATGTCGATCTCGATTTCGTCGCCTTCCTCGATCAGCGCGATCGTGCCGCCCTCGGCGGCTTCCGGCGAGACATGGCCGATCGAGAGGCCCGAGGTGCCGCCCGAGAAACGCCCGTCGGTGACGAGAGCGCACGCCTTGCCGAGGCCGCGCGATTTCAAATAGCTGGTCGGGTAGAGCATCTCCTGCATGCCCGGCCCCCCACGCGGCCCCTCATAGCGAATGACCACGACGTCGCCCGCGACGACCTTGCCGCCGAGAATCCCCTCCACGGCGTCGTCCTGGCTCTCGAAGATCCGTGCGGGCCCTCTGAACTTGAGGTTGCTCGGGTCGACCCCCGCCGTTTTCACGATCGAGCCGTCGACGGCGATATTGCCGTAAAGCACCGCGAGGCCGCCGTCCTTGGAGAAGGCGTGGGAGATGTCGCGGATGACGCCCTTGGCGCGGTCCTCGTCGAGGGAAGCGTAGCGCGCCGACTGGCTGAACGCGACCTGGGTCGGCACGCCGCCGGGCGCGGCGAGGAAGAACTCGCGCGTCGCCTTGCTGTTCGCACGCGCGATATCGTTACGCGACAGCGCGTGGTCGAGCGACTCGGCATGGACCATCCGCACGTCGCGATTGAGCAGGCCGCCGCGGTCGAGCTCGCCCAGGATGCCCATCACCCCGCCGGCGCGATGGACATCCTCGACATGCACGTCAGGCACCGACGGCGCGACCTTGCACAGGCACGGCACCCGGCGCGACAGCCGGTCGATGTCGGCCATGGTGAAATCGACTCCGCCTTCGTGGGCCGCTGCGAGCAGGTGAAGGACGGTGTTGGTCGAGCCGCCCATGGCGATGTCGAGGGTCATTGCGTTCTCGAACGCCTTGAACGTGGCGATCCCGCGCGGCAGCGCGCCCACATCGCCCTCCTCGTACCAGCGCCGCGCCAAGTCGACGACAAGATGCCCCGCCTCCACGAACAGGCGCCGGCGTTCGGCATGGGTCGCGACCACCGTGCCGTTGCCTGGCAGCGACAGTCCGAGCGCCTCGGTCAGGCAGTTCATCGAATTGGCCGTGAACATGCCCGAGCACGAGCCGCAGGTCGGGCAGGCGGAGCGCTCGATCACCGCAACGTCGGCGTCGGAGACTTTCGTGTCGGCGGCCGCGACCATCGCGTCAATGAGGTCGACCTTGCGCGCGCCGGTCGAAAGCTTGACCTTGCCCGCCTCCATCGGGCCGCCTGAGACGAAGACGGCCGGGATGTTGAGGCGCAGCGCCGCCATCAGCATCCCGGGCGTGATCTTGTCGCAGTTCGAGATGCACACCAGCGCGTCGGCGCAATGGGCGTTCGCCATGTACTCGACGCTGTCGGCGATCACCTCGCGCGAGGGGAGCGAATAGAGCATGCCGTCGTGGCCCATCGCGATGCCGTCATCGACCGCGATGGTGTTGAATTCCTTGGCGACGCCGCCGGCGGCCTCGATTTCGCGCGCGACCAGCTGGCCGAGGTCCTTGAGGTGCACGTGGCCGGGCACGAACTGGGTGAAGGAATTGGCGACCGCGATGATCGGCTTGCCGAAATCGCCGTCCTTCATGCCGGTTGCGCGCCAAAGGCCGCGCGCGCCGGCCATATTGCGGCCATGGGTGGTAGTGCGGGAGCGATAGGGAGGCATGATCAGGCCTGGGGTTCGAAGAGATCGCGGGACCCGTGCGCAGGCGTCCGGCGCCGTCAAACGCATATAGTCCCATTTTCCGAAGTCCGCCAGCGCGGGCGAGCGCTCGCCCGCGCCTGAAGCAAGCGCGCGCGCATTGACTTTGCTGACCCGGATTGCCAAGAACGCGCCTGCCGAATGCGGGTGTAGCTCAATGGTAGAGCAGCAGCCTTCCAAGCTGAATACGAGGGTTCGATTCCCTTCACCCGCTCCATCGCGTGAGTGTCCGACCCGCGACGAGCTTCAGGACCTGGACCGCGGCCACGCCAAAGAAGTAAGGCTGACGCCACTTTAGGTCACGAATGGGGTCGGGCCCAGCGCCCGACCTTCGCATCCAAACAGAGATGGCGCCCATGAAAGGGCATGTTCTTGTCGTCGACCAGGGCACGACCTCGACGCGATCAATCGTCCTCGGGCCAGACGCCGCGATCGTCGGCATGGCGCAGGAGGAATTCCCGCAGGTCTTTCCTCAGCCGGGCTGGGTCGAACATGACCCTGAATCATTGTGGCGCAGCACGCTTTCCACGGCTTGCCAGTCTCTATCCAGGGCTGGCGTCGAGCCGGGCGCGCTGGCGGGGCTCGGCATCGCCAATCAACGCGAAACGACGCTCGTCTGGAATCGGGCGAGCGGCCGCCCGGTTTGCAACGCGATCGTCTGGCAGGATCGGCGCACTGCCCGGCAATGCGCCGAATTGAAGCACAATGGGTGCGAACCGTTCGTGGCCTCGCGGACGGGCTTGCTGCTCGATCCCTATTTCTCTGCGACGAAGATTTCCTGGATCCTTGACAATGTGCCTGGCGCCAGGGCTGAAGCAGAGCGGGGCGAATTGGCCTTCGGCACCGTCGACAGTTTCATCGTTTGGCGGCTGACCAACGGCAAGACCCACGTTACCGACGCTACCAACGCCTCGCGAACCCTTCTTTTCAACATCCATTCAGGCGCCTGGGACGACGATCTTCTCGCCCTGTTCCGGATTCCGCGGGCGATGCTGCCCGAGGTCAAGGATTGCGCGGCCGAATTCGGCGAAGCGGCGGCCGAACACCTAGGCGCGGTCACACCGATCCGCGGAATTGCCGGAGATCAGCAGGCCGCGCTGATCGGTCAGGCATGCTTTCGCCCGGGAATGGTGAAATCAACTTACGGGACCGGATGCTTCCTTCTCGCCAACACCGGCCCGCAAGCGATCGAGTCGACGCACAAATTGCTGACGACGGTCGCTTATCAATTGGCCGGCGAGCGAACGTTTGCGCTCGAGGGCTCGATCTTCTCGGCAGGCGCAACGGTGCAATGGTTGCGTGACGGTCTCGGCATCCTCGCCTCCGCCGCCGAATCGGGCGAGATGGCGGCGAGGGCGGACCCTCGTGAGCGGATCTATCTTGTGCCGGCTTTCACCGGGCTCGGCGCTCCTCACTGGGACAGCGAGGCCCGCGCCGCGATCTTTGGATTGACGCGGGGCGCGACCCGGAGGGAGATTGTGCGCGCGGCGCTGGAGAGTGTCGGCTATCAGACGCGCGACCTTCTCGACGCGATGCGCGCGGATTCCCGTGGTCGTTGGGACAAGGAGTTCGCCTCGGTGATCCGCGTCGACGGCGGCATGAGCGCGAGCGACTGGACGATGCAATTCCTCGCCGACATCTTGAACGCGCAGGTTGACCGCCCCGAAATTTTCGAGACGACAGCTCTGGGCGCGGGCTTTTTGGCCGGCTCGCAGGCGGGCCTATACCCCGAGGCAGAACAGTTTTCGCGAGCCTGGCGGCGGCAGGTCAGCTTCGCACCCTCCATGTCGGCGGCGGAACGCGAGTCCCGCTATCGCGGCTGGCGCCATGCCGTCGCGCGCACCGTTCCGCAATCGAAGACCTAGGTTCATGCGGATCGTCTCTCGTTTCGTTTCCGCAATCGCAATGTGGGCCTGCCACAGGTTGTCATCGAAATTCCGTGGAGCCCTCGCTCAATGCGCCCGAAAGGATCCTTGGCGCCGGGAGAGGCCCGCCGGGGAGCGAAACTCCCAGCGAGTTTGATCGAAATCGGCGCTCAAGCGGCCGAATTGCTCCAGGCGGGTCAACGGGTCCCGATGGCCATCTGGAGAAAAATCATTCCGTAACAATGGGCTAAATTGGAGCGGGCGAAGGGAATCGAACCCTCGTATGAAGCTTGGGAAGCTTCCGTTCTACCATTGAACTACGCCCGCTTGGTCGCCAAAATCCCCGTTTCGCATGGCAGGAGAGGAGGGACTCGAACCCCCAACCCCCGGTTTTGGAGACCGGTGCTCTACCAATTGAGCTACACTCCTAAAGCCGTCTCCTTTTGCAGCATCGGGGCGCCCGACGCAAGACATGGGCGCTTCTCTTGACTTCGCCCCTTCCCGCCGCCAGTTACAGCGCGCCGCTGGGCCCGAGGCGGTTGGCCGCAAGGATTAAATGCGCACATATCTCAGCTTTGAGACGGCGGTCGCCGACATCGACGCCCGCCTCGACGAACTGCGCGCGGTCGCGGAGAAGGGCGACGCGCCCGCTCTCGCCGAGGAAATCGCCAGGCTCGAGGCCCGCGCCGAGAAGGCGCTGGCCGACCTCTATGCCAGTCTCACGCCGTGGCAGAAGACCCAGGTTGCGCGCGTCCAGGGCCGTCCGCGTTTCGGCGACTACGTCAAGGGCCTCATCACCGAGTTCACGCCACTCGCCGGCGACCGCTATTTTGGCGAGGACGAGGCAATCGTCGGCGGCCTCGGTCGATTCGAGGGCGAATTGGTCTGCATCCTTGGCCAGGAGAAGGGCGACGACACCGCAAGCCGGGTCCGGCACAATTTCGGCATGGCGCGACCGGAAGGCTATCGCAAGGCGGTGCGGCTGATGGACCTTGCCGACCGCTTCGGCCTGCCGGTGGTCTCGCTCATCGACACCGCCGGCGCCTTTCCCGGGGTCGAAGCCGAGGAGCGCGGCCAGGCTGAGGCCATCGCCCGCTCGACCGACGCCTGTCTCGCGCTTGGCTCGCCCAACGTCGCGGTGATCATCGGCGAGGGCGGCTCAGGGGGCGCACTCGCCATTGCCGCCTGCAACACAGTGCTGATGCTCGAGCACGCGATCTACACCGTCGCTTCACCCGAAGCGGCCGCCTCGATCCTGTGGCGCGATTCGTCGCGCGCGCAGGAGGCGGCGACGGGCATGAAGATCACCGCGCAGGACCTGATCCGCTTCGGCATCATCGACGGCGTCATTCCCGAGCCGTTGGGCGGCGCCCATCGCGATCCGCCCGCGGCGGTCGCGGCGACCGGAAAGGCGATCAGCGAAGCGCTCAAATCGCTTCACAATCTCGGGCCGGACGAATTGCGCAATGCGCGGGCGGAAAAGTTCCTCGCCATGGGGCGGAAGATCTAGAGGGGCCGCTTGCCTCTCCGCGCCTCGCGCGTCCTGTCTCCCTTCAGCGGGAGCAGGGGCCAATGAGGCCGAAATAAGCGGGCACAGGGAGGATCGTCATGCTTCAAACCTGGCGCTGGTTCGGGCCGGACGATCCGGTCAGCCTGGAGAACGTCCGTCAGGCCGGCGCCGTCGGCGTCGTCAGCGCGCTGCATCACATGAACCGCGGCGAGGTCTGGAGCGAAGGTGAGGTCTCGAAGCGCCGCGCGGAAATCGAAGCGGCCGGGCTCGTCTGGCCGGTGGTCGAAAGTATCGGCGTCGGCGAGGAGATCAAGACCCGCGCCGGCGGCTTCCGGCAGAAAATCGACAACTACAGGCAGTCGATCCGCAATGCCGCGCGCGTCGGCGTCAGGACCTTTTGCTACAACTTCATGGCCATCACCGATTGGACGCGCACCAACCTCAATTGGCCGCTCGCGAATGGCGGGACGGCGCTGCGGTTCGACGCCATCGATTACGCAGCTTATGACCTGTTCATCCTCGAGCGCGACCGCGCCGAGGCCGACTATGCGCCCGACCGCATAGCGCAGGCGCGGGCGCGCCACGACGCGATGACGCCCGAGGAAATCGACCGGCTCGAGCGGACGTTGATCGACTGGCTGCCGGCGCGCGATTTCACCTACGACCGGCAAAGCTTCAAGCGCGCGCTTGCCCAATACAGGGAGGTCGGGGTGGAAGACCTGCGCGCCAACCTCTTTGCCTTCGTGCGCGAGATCGCGGAAGTCGCCGAGGAAGAAGGCGCGCGCCTCGCCATCCATCCGGACGATCCGGCGTTCCCGATCTTCGGCCTGCCGCGGGTGATGTCGACCGCCGAGGATGTGCGCAAGCTCTTCGCCGCCGTGCCCTCGCTCGCCTGTGGGATCACCCTCTGCGCCGGCTCGTTCGGCTCGAACCCGCAGAACGATCTCGTCGCCATGGCGCGCGAATTCGGCCCGCGCGTGCATTTCGCCCATCTGCGCAACGTCAAGCGCGAGCCGGACGGCTCGTTCTTCGAAGCTGATCATCTCGCGGGCGAGACCGACATGGTGCGCCTGATCGCCGCGTTGATGGCCGAAGAGGAGCGCCGCCGCGCGGAGGGACGCGCCGATGCCGAAATCCCGATGCGCCCCGACCACGGCCATCTGCTTGGCGACGACGGGAGGAAGCGCGTCAATCCCGGCTATTCGTTCATCGGCCGCCTCAAGGGCCTGGCCGAACTGCGCGGCGTCATGCAGACGGTCGAGGCGTTCAGGAGCGGGCGAGCGGGTTGAGGCCAAGGGGCCGTCCTTTGAGCCGCGATCGATGATTCCAGTCGCGACCCCGAGTTTTCAATGGCTTGACTGCTGTTTTGTGTCGCTTCGTCGCTCCGCTTCGGCTCCCACAGGCGAGGTGGCGGACGCCTAAAGTACAACTGTATATTGTACCAAATTACGCGGTAGTTAACCGTAGCCGGGTATCCGCAAATGCTTGCAGCGGCAGTCCGCCCGAGCCTATCCGGAGCGAGCGGGCGGCGAACCGGATCGGCTCACGCCGGCAGCGGAATGAATTCGCCGCGATCGTCGGGCGGAAGGTCGAACTGGCCGCGGCCCCAATCCCCCTTGCGCCATTGCTCCTTGGCGGCGTCGATCTTCTCCCGGCTCGAGGCGACGAAGTTCCACCAGATGTAGCGCGGGCCCTCCAGCGCAGCGCCGCCGAGGAGGATGAGCCGCGCGCCCCGCGGCCCGGCCGCGACGCTGATCCGGTCCTTCGGCCGGAACGCCAACATCCGCCCTGCCTCGAACGATTGCCCGGCGACCGTAAGCGACCCTTCGAGGATATAGACGCCACGCTCCTCGTGATCGTCGGGAAGGGGGATTCGCGCGCCCGGATCAAGCTCGGCGTCGCCATAGAAGGTGTCCGAGAACACCTTGGCCGGAGCGGCCGCGCCATAGGCTCGTCCGACAATGAGTCTCAGGCGCGCGCCTTCGCCCTCGATGACCGGCAGCGACGCCTTGGCGTGGTGTTCAAAGCTTGGCGCGGTGTCCTCCCGCGCATCCGGCAGGGCGACCCAGGTCTGAAGGCCGTAGCCGCTGTGCGGCGCCTTGCGCACTTCGGCGGGCGTTCGTTCCGAATGGGTGATCCCGCGCCCCGCCACCATCCAATTGACGTCGCCCGGCCGGATGACCTGCTTCGACCCGACGCTGTCGCGATGCAGAATCTCGCCGCGAAAGAGGTAGGTGACGGTCGCGAGCCCGATATGCGGGTGGGGGCGCACGTCCGCACCCTGCCCGGCGGGGATCTCGGCCGGCCCAAAATGGTCGAAGAAGATGAACGGACCGATCATCTGTCTCTGCGGCGCGGGGAGGGCGCGGCGCACCTCGAAGCCGCCGAGGTCGACCGCGCGCGGCACGATCAGCGTTTCGATGGCGTCGGCGCCGGCAGCGTCAGGAGCGCCAGGATCGAGCAGCGGGTTCCAGCTCATCGGCGCCCCTTCCTTCCGCGAACCCTCACACACCCCCGAGATGCTCGGCGACAGCGAAGATGTCCTTGTCGCCGCGGCCGCAGAGATTCATCACCATGAGGTGATCCTTCGGGCGTTTCGGGGCGAGTTCGATGACCTTGGCCAGCGCGTGCGCGGGCTCGAGCGCCGGAATGATGCCTTCGAGCTTCGAGAGCAGCTGAAACGCGGCAAGCGCTTCCTTGTCAGTGGCGGCGAGATAAGTCACCCGCCCGACGTCATGGAGCCAGGAGTGCTCCGGCCCGACTCCCGGATAGTCGAGCCCGGCCGAGATCGAGTGACCCTCCAGGATCTGCCCGTCGTCGGTTTGCAGAAGATAGGTGCGGTTGCCGTGCAATACGCCGGGGCGCCCGCCGTTGATCGAGGCGGCGTGGCCGTTAGGAACATCGAGCCCGTGCCCGGCCGCCTCGACTCCGAACATCTCGATTTGCGGCTCGTCGAGAAAGGGATGGAAGAGGCCGATGGCGTTCGAGCCGCCGCCGATGCAGGCGACGAGGCTGTCCGGGAGCCGGCCCTCGGCTTCGAGCATCTGCGCACGCGTCTCCTCGCCGATCACGCACTGGAAGTCGCGCACCATCGCCGGATAGGGATGCGGGCCGGCGGCGGTGCCGATGCAATAATAGGTGGTGTGGACGTTGGTCACCCAGTCGCGCAGCGCTTCGTTCATCGCGTCCTTGAGCGTGCGCGCGCCCTGCTGCACCGGCCGCACTTCCGCGCCCAGCATCTTCATCCGGAACACGTTTGGCCTTTGCCGCTCGACGTCGAGCGCGCCCATATAGACCACGCATTCGAGGCCGAAGCGGGCGCAGGCGGTCGCCGTCGCCACGCCATGCTGCCCGGCGCCCGTTTCGGCGATGATGCGTTTTTTCCCCATCCGGCGGGCGAGCAGGATCTGGCCCATCACGTTGTTGATCTTGTGCGCCCCGGTGTGGTTGAGCTCGTCGCGCTTGAAATAGACCTTGGCGCCGCCGAGCTCCTCGGTCAGCCGCTCGGCGAAATAAAGCGGGCTCGGACGCCCGACATAGTGCTTGAGCAGATGGTCGAGTTCGGCCTTGAACGACGGGTCGGCCTTGGCTTCCGCGTAGGCTTTTTCGAGCGAATGGATGAGCGGCATCAAGGTCTCGGGCACGAAGCGTCCGCCATAGATGCCGAAGCGGCCACGCTCGTTGGGGCCGGTGCGGTAGGAATTTGGCTTATCGAGCTTGCTCATCACGCGACTCCCTCCGCCGCGCGCGCGAAGGCGCGCCGCGCCGCGGCGACAAAGGCCCGGATTTTGCCCTCGTCCTTCACTCCCGGCGCGCGCTCGACGCCGGAGGAGACGTCGACGCCGCGGGCGCCGCTCTCAGCGATCGCCGCCCCGACGTTCTCCGGCTCGAGTCCGCCCGAGAGCAGCCACGGGCTCCGCGGCCGAAAGTCCCGAGCCAGGCTCCAGTCGAAGGGCCGTCCGTTGCCGCCCGGCAGCGTCGCATCCTTCGGCGGCTTGGCGTCGATCAGCAGAAAATCGGCGACGTCCTCGTAAGGGCCGGCGGCGGAAAAGTCCTCGCGCACCGCGACGCCAATCGCCTTCATCGTCGGGCGGTCGCAAAGCTCCGAAATCCGGCCGACCCGCGCCGGCGTCTCCCGCCCGTGCAGCTGATAAAGGTCTGGGTTGAGGGCTTCGCCGATGCGCTTGAGCGCCTCGTCATCCGCATCGACGCTGAGCGCGACGATCTTCGCCCGCCCCCGCGCCCGGGTCCCGAGCGCGCGCGCCGTCGCCCAGTCGATGTGGCGCGGGCTCTTCGGAAAGAAGACGAACCCGACCATGTCCGCGCCTGCTTCGAGGGCGGCGTCGAGAGTCGCGGGCGTCGAAAGGCCGCAGATTTTGACGATTGGGGTCATTCGCGCGCTTCTTTCGGCCAAAGCGCGCGCACTGTCAAAGGATGTGAAGCGGCGGCGCCAAGCCGCCTCATTCCCCGGCCGCCGCCCCGCCGCCGGCGGCAAGGTCGCGCTCGATTGCCGCGATCTCGCCTTGCGCCGCCGCCCGCATCTTCGCTTCCGCGTCGCGATAGAGGGCGACGATGCGCCGACCCTGCTCGGTCAGCGCGGCGCCGCCTCCGCGCGCCCCGCCGTGATGCGCCGCGACGACCGGCGTCGCGAAAAGCTGGTTCAATTCGTCGACTAGAAGCCAGGCGCGACGATACGACATCTGGTGCGCGCGCCCGGCGGCCGAGATCGATCCGGTCTTGTCGATCGCTTCGAGCAGCGCGACCTTGCCTGCGCCGAGCCGCCGGCCAAGGTCGAAGTCAAGCCGGATCGTCAGCCGTGTCGACATCGTTCCTCCGCCTTTGCCGACCTGCGCTCCTGCTCGTCCGCTCGCAATGCCGACCTCGGTTCGACCCCACTCTATCACGCGTGAGCGAATTCCCAGTAGAGCTTGCGCGCGCGGTGGAAGAACGGGCCCGGCTGCAGGTCCCGCCCGTCGATGCGCCTGACCGGCGTCACCTTGCCGTAGTTGCCGACGACGAAGATCTCGTCGGCGGCGTCGAAATCGGCGAAGCGGAGCGTCGCCTCGCGCGCATCCTTGCCCTCGGCGCGCAGGAGTTCGAGCACCCGCTGCCGGGTGACGCCGCTCAGGAACGATCCATTGGCGATCGGCGTCATCACCACGCCATCCCGGGCCATGAACACATTGGCGGTGGCGAGTTCGGCGACATTGCCGAGCATGTCGCACATGAGGCAATTGTCGAAGCCGCGAGCGCGGGCCTCGATCAGCGCCCGCCCATTGTTGGGATAAAGGCAGCCCGCCTTGGCGTCGATCGGCATGGTGACGCCGAGCGGTTTGGCGAATGGGGAGCGGGTGATCGATACGCCGGTCGGCTTGGGCAGCGGCGCCTCATAGATGCAGAGGCAGAAGCGGGTCGAGTCCGGGTCCGGCGCCACCGAGCTCGTGGCGCTGCCCCCTTCGGGCCAGTACATGGGGCGGATATAGAGCTCGGCGCCGGGCGCGAATTTCTTCGCGCCGTCCTTCGCGAGGTCGAGCATCGCTTCGATGCTCATCGTCGGCTTGAGGCACATCGATTGCGCCGAGCGGTTGAGACGGGCGCAATGCTTGTCGAGATCGGGCGTCACGCCTTCAAACGCGCGGGCGCCGTCGAACACGCTCGAGGCGAGCCAGAAGGCGTGGGTGCGTGCGCCGACGATCGGGGCGTTGCCCTCGAGCCATTCGCCATCGAGGTAGGTGAAGGTTTGCGACCAGGCGGGCATGGGCGTTGAAATCCTCGCGCAGGGCTGACGACCGCGAACCGGTCGGCGGGCTCTGCCGGCGCCACTCTAAATCATGATTCCGATTGATTGAAACGGATCGCGAGAAGGCAGCCGCCATCGCCCGTCAATCGACCGGCGTGACCTCGGCGCTCTCGGCGCCAAGCCTTGCCGCGGCGTCGCTCACTCTGACGCCCGCGATCAGGAGGTCCGGCGCGATGTCGGCCAGCGGCACGAGCACGAAAGCGCGATTAAAGAGTTCCGGATGCGGCAGGGTCAGTCTTTCGCTTTTCAGCTCGACATCGTCATAAGCGATGAGGTCGATGTCGATGACGCGAGGCCCCCACCGCTCGGTCGACACGCGGCCAAGATCGACTTCGAGCGCCTTCATTCGGGCGAGCAGCGCCTCGGGCTCGAGGCGCGTCAGGCCGAGGGCGCAGGCGTTGACGAACCAGTCCTGGTCGGTCTTGCCCCACGGCGCCGTGCGGTAGAAGCGCGAGACCGCAGTGAGCTCGATCCCCGGCTCGCCAGCGATGGCGCGGAGCGCGCGGCGGAGGCTTGCCGCCTTGTCGCCGACATTGCCGCCGAGCGCGAGCACGATCCGCGCCCGGCCGTCGTCCCTGAGGCTTTCCGTCGCCGAAGGCGCGGCCGCGGCCTTGAGAGCCGCGAATACGGCGAGCGCCGCGCGGTTTTCGGCCACATCATGCACGCGCAGCACGGAAGCCCCGCGGATCAGCGCGATTGTGTCCGCCGCCAACGTGCCCGGGAGACGGCGGCCAACCTCGGCGTCGATGATCCCGCCAATGAACGACTTGCGCGAGAGCCCGACCAGGATCGGGGCGCCAAAGCGCCGGAAGCGATCGAGGTTCCAGATGCAGGAATGATTCTGCTGCCGCGTCTTGCCGAAGCCGACGCCGGGATCGAGCAGGATCCGGCCAAAGGGAACGCCGGCGCCGGCCGCGAGGCTGAGGGAGCGCTCGAAGAAGCGCTCGACATCATCGAGAATGTCGATCGCCGGATCCGCATGCTCGCGATTGTGCATGGCGACGAGGGCGGAGCCTGTTTCCGCGACCGCGTTCGCCATGTCGGGATCGCGTTGAAGTCCCCAGACGTCGTTGATGACGCAGGCGCCCAGCCGCGCCGCCTCACGCGCCACCGCCGCCTTCGAAGTGTCGATGGAGATTGGGGCGTCGAGGCCGGCCAGCGCCTCGAGGACCGGGACAACCCGGCGAAGCTCCTCCTCGGCCGGGACGGGAGCGTGCCCGGGCCGGGTCGATTCGCCGCCGACGTCGATGATCGCCGCCCCCTCGGCGATCATCGTCTTCGCGCGGGCGGCGGCGGCCTCGGGCTCGAAGTGGCGGCCGCCGTCGGAGAACGAATCCGGCGTCACGTTGAGAATGCCCATGAGCTGGGGCGTGACTTTAAGCGCGCTCAAGAAAGCGTCGCGATGGCGTGCGCGCCGATCGTCTGTCATCGGGCGCCCGCGCCTTCCGGCGCCTTCGCCGAGGCAAGGGCGCCGATTGCTTCGCGCGCGGCCTGCCCGAGCGGCGCGGGAGGATCGGTCAGCGCAAACCAGGCGACGGCCTCGGCCTTTTCGGGCTCGAGATTGCGCGCTTCACCCTCGATGACCTCGGCGAGCCAGACCGGGGACACCCAATGCTCGCCGTCCTGACCAAGCAGTTGGGTGAGTTGCAGAAAGCGCGTGAGTCGGACCTTGAGCCCGGTCTCCTCGCGAATCTCCCGACGAATCGCGTCCTCAACCCGCTCCATGTGATCGACTTTGCCGCCGGGCAGGTTCCAGCATCCGCGTTCTGGGGCTTTGCGCCGCTTGACCAGCAGGATGCGGCCGCTGGCGACGATCGCGGCGCCGCAGCCAACCCCGACGCGGCTCGCGCTCACGCTGCGAGCGCGGCCAGGATGCGCGCCCACGAGCGGGCGCCCTTGTGAAAGGAGGTGCGCTCGTATTTTTCGTTGGGCGAGTGGATCCGGTCGTCTTCGAGCGCAAAGCCCACCAGGAGGCTGTCCATGTTGAGTTCGCGCTTGAACGAGCCGACGATCGGGATCGAGCCGCCGCTGCCGACTAGCGCCGCGGGCTTTCCCCATTCGACTTCAAGCGCGCGGCGGGCGAGGCGCAAGGCCTGGTTCTTGACCGGCAGCGAAATGGCGGGGCTGCCGGCGTGACCGAAGAACTCGGCCTTGATGTCAGGCGGAAGGCGAGAAGTGACAAAGGCGCGGAAAGCCTGCGAGACCCGCTCCGGATTCTGCTTGCCGACGAGGCGAAACGACACCTTGGCGCTGGCCTTGCCCGGCAGCACGGTCTTGAACCCCTCGCCCGCATAGCCTCCGGCGATTCCGTTGACGTCACAGGTCGGGCGCGACCAGAGCTGTTCGAGCGGCGTGCGGTCGCGCTCCCCGGCCGACGTCGTGAGGCCGACGTCGCCCAGAAACGCCTTGGCGTCGAAATTGAGCGCGTTCCACTGGTCCAGGATTTCCTGCGGAACCTCTTCGACCCCTTCGTAGAAGCCCGGCAAGGCCACGGCGCCGGTCTCGTCGTGCAATTCGCCCAGGATGCGGGAAAGGACGTGAACCGGGTTGATCGCCATGCCGCCGTAGATGCCTGAATGCAGATCCCGGTTGGCGCCGGTCAGCACAACTTCTTCGCCGACGATCCCGCGCAGCGAGGTGGTTATGGCCGGCGTGGACCGGTCCCACATCCCGGTGTCGCAGACGAGGGCGACATCGGCGGTAAGCTCTTTGGCGTTTTCAGCGAGGAAGCCGGCCAGCGAGGGCGATCCCGTTTCTTCCTCGCCTTCGAACAGCACCGTCACATGACATGGCGGGCCGCCGAATTGCCTGAAGGCGCGGCAGGCTTCGACAAAGGTCATGAGCTGGCCTTTGTCGTCGGAGGCGCCGCGCGCCACGATCTGCTCGCCGTCCGGCCCCGACTCGAGCTTCGGCTCGAACGGCGGATTGCGCCACAGACTCAGGGGATCGACCGGCTGCACATCGTAATGGCCGTAGAACAACACATGCGGCGCCTCGCGCCGGCTGGCCGCGACATGGCCGACGACCATGGGCCTGCCCGGGGTCGGGCGCTTGGCGGCGTCGAATCCAATCGCCTGAAGCTCGGCGACCAGCCAGTCCGCCGCCCGATCGCAATCCGCGAAATGCGCCGGAACCGCGGAAATCGACGGGATCGACAACAGCTCGAACAGCCGGTCGAGCGCCGCGGTCTCGTCGGCGTCGATCGCAGCGAGAATGTCGTCAATTGTGGCCATCTACACTTTGTCCCTGGCGACTTTCGTCCACCACGATTGCATGTCCCAGCCATTACGCCAGACCTTGGTCGTCTTGCCAAGGGCGGGCGAGGCAGGGACAATTGCGCGTCGCGGAGGGAGAAAGGGATGGCGCAGCCATTCGACGCCGGCCATGCGCCGTTCAATCGGCTGAGTCCAAAGGAAATCGAGACTGTCCGCGCCGCGCTCGACATCGGGTATTTCCGCCCGGGCGAGACGATCATCGCCCGCGACGGCGCGCCCGAAAGCCTGTTCATCGTCATCAAGGGCTGCGTCGAGGAGCGGGACCACGACCAGGTCGTGGCCTTGCGCGGTCCGGGCGACGCATTCGACAGCCGGGCTCTGGTGCAGGGCGGAGGATCCAACGCCTTCGTGGCCCGCGAGGAGACGCTCTGCAATCTCCTGCCCCGCGACGTGACGCTCGGGCTGATCAACCACAATCCGCGCTTCGCTTCGTTCTTCTATCTCGATATCTCGCGCAAGCTCGACGCTATTTCGCGCGAGGAGGAGGCGTCGCGCTTCGCTCCGCTGATGAACGCGCGGGTCAGCGACCTCGTCCTCCGTCCGGCAACCTTCGTCGACGCCGCGGATTCAATCCAATGCGCCGGCGCCCGGATGCGGGAGGTCAACGCCTACGCGCTGTTCGTGCGCGACGGCGAACGGACCGGCGTGCTGACCCGCAGCGACCTTGTCAACGCGACGATCGTCAACCGGCGTCCGATCGACGAGCCCGTCGGTCCGCTCGCTTGCCATCCGGTCATCTGCGTCGCGCCGGACGATTTCGTCTCGACGGCGCTCCTGCGGATGACCAAGCACAATAAGCGGCGGGTCGCGGTCGGGGAGAACGGCGAGTTTGTCGGCGTTTTGGAAGACGTCGACCTCCTGAGCTTCCTGGCCGGCAATGCGCAATTGGTGGCTGGGCAGATCGATCGTGCCTCGACCATCGCCGATCTCGCCGCGGCGGCGCAGAAGATCGAGCCCCAGATCCGCACGCTGCGCCGGCAGGGGGTCAAGATCGAGGTGGTGAACGAGATCGTCACCGACCTCAACCGGCGCCTGCACGCGAAGCTGTTTGCGCTGATCGCGCCGCCGTCGATCCGGGAGCACGGTTCGCTCATCGTGATGGGCAGCGAGGGGCGCGGCGAACAGGCCTTCCGGACCGATCAGGATAACGGGCTTATCCTCTCCGGGCCGGTGCCGGACGAGGACCTCGACCGATTCCGCGCGGGGATCTTCGCCGCGCTCGAGACATGCGGCTTCCCGCCCTGTCCGGGCGAAGTCATGGTCCGCAATCCCTTATGGTCGAAGACGGTCAACGAGTTCGGCGACGATTTTCGCCGCTGGCTTGCGCTCTCGGATGAGTCCGGCGCAATGAATATCGCCATCTTTTATGACGCCGAAACGGTGGCCGGAGACCCCGCGCTTCTGCAGACGGCGAAGCAGGATCTCATCGCGGCCATGCGCGGGGAGCGGGTGCATTTGGCGCGTTTCGCCCGCGCGGTCGATGCGTTTCCGACCCCGATCGGCTTTTTCAACAATCTGGTCACCTCCAAGGCCGATGGCGACGCGGTCGACCTGAAGAAGGGAGGAATCTTCCCGATCGTGCATGGCGTGCGCGCGTTCGCGCTCGAGAAAGGGTTGACCGAGACCAACACCGCCGCGCGCATCGCAAGGCTTGCCGAGCTCGCGACCTTTGAACCCCAGTTCGCCCGCGAGCTGACGGAAGCCCTCCGCTATCTCATGACCCTGCGGCTCGACGCCCAGATCGCCGAGAGGGCTTCGACCAGCCTGGTCAAGCCGGCCGAGCTCTCCACCATGGAGCGCGACCTCCTGCGGGACGCCTTTCAGGTGACCAAGCGGCTGCGCGAGATGGTGCGGCGCCATTTCAACCTGGCGATGTTCTGATGTGGCTCGCGATCAAGCGGCGCGTTCACCGGCGTCTCCTGCGCGACCCGGCGTTTCAATTCTTGTTCGATGAGCCGCCCGCGGGGGAAGCCGTCGCAATCGACTGCGAGACGACCGGGCTCGATCCGCTTCGGGACGACATCGTGACCGTCGCCGCCATTCCCATTCGCGGCGCCCGGATTCTTGCGAGCGCCCGGTTCGAGGCGATGGTCAAACCCAGCGCGAGAATGAAAGCGGAGGCGATCAAGGTCCATCGCCTGCGGGAAGGCGACGTGTCCGGCGGCCGAATGATTCAGGATGTCCTGCCTGAACTCCTGCGCTTCATCGGCTCACGGCCGTTGGTCGGCTACTACCTCGAATTCGACGTCGCGATGATTAACAGGCACGCGCGGCAGCTGCTCGGAATCGAGCTGCCCAACCGCCGGATCGAGGTCTCCGGCCTCTATTACGAGCGCAAATATCGCGGCGCTCCACCCGGCGTGCCGGTCGATCTCAGCTTCGCCGCCATCCTTGCGGATCTCGGCCTGCCCATGCTCGACCAGCATGACGCCTTCTCCGACGCCCTGATGACGGCGATGATGTATGTGACCCTCGCGGACTTGAAGGCGCGCAACGTCCGCATCCCGCGCCAGCGCGCCAAGCAAATCGCCCAGTTCGGCGGCGGCTGAGCCTTCCGCGTATTGCGAAAAAGGTCCGCGCCGGGAGCGCGGACCTCGAGGGCCAACGTCCGACTGCCGTCAGAAAATCTGGCGGAAGATGACGTACAGCAAGCCGGACATGATCATCGCCGCCGGCAGCGTCAGCACCCAGGCCATCGCGATGCTGCGGACCGTCGACCACTGCATTCCCGAGCCGTTGGCGACCATCGTTCCGGCGACGCCGGACGACAGAACATGGGTCGTCGACACCGGCAGGCCGAACCCGTCGGCTGCGCCGATCGTGGCTGCGGCGATGATCTCCGCCGCCGCGCCCTGGCCGTAGGTCAGGTGGGTCTTGCCGATCTTTTCGCCGACCGTGACAACGATCCGCTTCCAGCCGACCATCGTGCCGAGACCGAGCGCGATCGCTACGCAGATCTTGACCCAGAGCGGGATGAACTTGGTCGCCCCGTCGAGCTCTTTCTTGAAGGCGCCGATCTGAGCCTTGTCCGCGGCCGAGAGCTCGCTCTCCTTGTCCTTCGCCAGCACCCGGAAGCCCTCCGAGGCGAGATACATGTCGTTGCGAAGGTTCTGGACCTTGTCGAGCGGCGTCCGGGCGACCGAGCCATATTGCTCGACCGAGTCGCTGATCTGCTTGGTCAGAACCGCAAGCGATGGGTAGGTGCCCTCGGAAATGACGTGCGAGTGGACATATTCCGTCACCGCCGGGCGGGGATCGCCGGTGACATTGTATCCGGCGGCATGGGCTTCGACGATCTTCGAAGCGGCGTGGGCGGCCGTGACGAACTGCGCGGCGTGATTCTCGGCCGGCGCGCGGTTCAGCGCATAGGCCGTCGGGGCGACGCCGATCAGGATCAGCATGATCAGGCCCATGCCCTTCTGGCCGTCATTCGAGCCGTGAAAGAACGAAACCAGGGTGCAGGTGAGGACCAGCAATCCACGGATCCAGGGCGATGGCGGCTTGTTCGTGGTCGGGGCGGTATAAAGTTCCGGCACGCGGATGACGGACTTCATCGCCAGGAGCAGGAGCGCCGACAGGGTAAAGCCGAACAGCGGCGAGAACAGCAGCGCCTCGCCGACTTTCGTCACCTGGTCCCAATCCACGCCGGCCGTGCCGTTCTGGCCGCGAATCAACGCGTTCGCCACCCCGACGCCGACGATCGAGCCGATCAGCGTGTGCGAGCTCGAAGCGGGAATGCCAAGCCACCAGGTGCCCAGGTTCCAGATGATCGCGGAGATGAGCAGCGCGAACACCATGGCATAGCCGGCGGCCGAGCCGACCTGGAGAATGAGCTCGACCGGCAACAGGGACACGATTCCGAAAGCGACCGCGCCGGTCGACGCCAGCACGCCGAGGAGATTCCAGCAGCCCGACCAGACCACCGCGACCTGCGCGGGCAAGGCGTGAGTGTAAATGACCGTGGCGACGGCGTTGGCCGTGTCGTGGAAGCCGTTGACGAATTCGAAGCCGAGCGCGATCAGCAACGCGACGCCGAGCAGGATGAATGGCAGGATGGTCGTCGGCCCGCCGCCGGCGTCCGAGAGATCCGATCGGATCGAATAGGCCATGTAGAACAGGCCGAGCGCGAGGACCGCGAGGATGCCGAGTGCAAAACGGGGGTCGACCGGATGGTCGAGATGCGGCTTGACCGGCGCCTCGGCGTGTGGCCCGAGTCGAGCGTCGAATGCGGCGGACATGAGATCTCCCCTGGCGCGTTTGCCGCCGATCTATCGCGACCCTGCATGACAGGAATGTGAAGGCGGCGCCGCGCCAAGGACCCAAGACGGTGGGTTGGGTAAACTACCTAAAGGGAAAAAAGCTGACGGGCATTGCAAAATTGTCCCGGGTGGGCGAACGTTGACGCAAAAATCAGGGGCGGGGCGCCAAATGGGTCTTTTTTCAATTCTCGACCGCAGCCATTCAATCGCCAAACCGGGGTTCAGCCGCTGGATGGTTCCCCCGGCCGCCCTGTGCATCCATCTGTGCATCGGCCAGGCCTACGCATTCAGCGTCTTCAACCTGCCGATGTCGAAACTGATCGGCATCACCAAGTCCGCGCCCGACGACTGGAAGCTCACCGATCTCGGCTGGATCTTCTCGATCGCCATATTTTTCCTCGGCTTTTCTGCAGCGGTGCTTGGCCGCTGGGTGGAGGAGGGCGGTCCGCGGCGCGCGATGTTTGCTGCGGCTTTGTGCTTCGGCGGCGGATTTCTCGTCAGCGCCTTTGGCGTCTCGGTCCATCAGCTGTGGATTGTCTATCTCGGCTATGGCGTTCTCGGCGGCATCGGCCTCGGGCTCGGCTATATTTCGCCGGTGTCGACGCTGATGAAGTGGTTTCCCGATCGGCCGGGCATGGCGACAGGCATGGCGATCATGGGTTTCGGCGGCGCTGCCATGATCGCGGCGCCGCTTTCGGTCTGGCTCATGAGCA
The DNA here is from genome assembly GCA_963794655.1 of uncultured Alphaproteobacteria bacterium. Lineage (GTDB taxonomy): Bacteria > Pseudomonadota > Alphaproteobacteria > Rhizobiales > Beijerinckiaceae > Roseiarcus. Next base: position 1,133,524 of record CAWCEV010000008.1, on the reverse strand, counting down.
TCTTCTCGACCCCGACGCATATTGGGGTCGTTGAGACTTTCATCGTGCTCGGAGTGGTCTATACCTGCTTCATGCTGGTCGGGGCGGCCATTGTCCGACTGCCTCCGCCGGGGTGGAAGCCGGAAGGGTTTGTTGCGCCAACTCAGCCCAAGAAGCTCGTCTCCACCAAGGACGTGTACGTCTATCAGGCTTTGAAGACGCCGCAGTTCTGGTTCATCTGGATCGTCTTGTGCATGAACGTGACGGCGGGCATCGGCGTGCTCGGCCAGGCGTCCGCGATGAGCCAGGAAATGTTCCCGGGCCGCGTTACCGCCGCTGCCGCCGGCGGCTTCGTCGGGCTGCTGAGCATCTTCAATATGGCCGGACGGTTTTTCTGGGCCTCCACCTCCGACTATATCGGGCGCAAGAACACGTATTTCGTCTTCTTCGTGCTCGGGTTCGTGCTTTATGCGCTCGTTCCGTATTTCGGCGGCGCCGGCAATCTCGCGCTCTTCGTGCTCTGCTTCTGCATCATCCTGAGCATGTACGGCGGCGGTTTCGCGACCGTCCCGGCCTATCTTCACGACATGTTCGGCACCCGCTACGTCGGCGCCATTCACGGCATGCTGATCACGGCGTGGTCGGTCGCGGGCGTGCTCGGCCCGGTGCTGGTCAACTATATTCGGCAATATCAGATCGACAGCGGCGTGCCGAAGGCCCAGGCCTATAACGTCACCATGTACATCATGGCCGGGCTTCTGGTGGTCGGATTCATCGCCAATTTCCTGATCCAGGCGGTCGACGATCGCCATCACATGGCGCCGGATACGGTCGACGACGCGGTCGGCGTGGCCTGAGGGAGGGGGACATGAACGGCAATAATAACGGCGGCACGACCACCCTCGAGCTCGTGCTCGCCTGGGGCTTTGTCGGCATCCCGCTGCTGTGGGGCATATACGGCACGCTGGTGAACGCGCTCAAGCTTTTCCAGTAGCGACCGGACGATCAAACGCAACGACGGGCGCTAGCTCGCCTCCGCCAGCAGCGATAACTGCTGCCGCCCTGGTTCGCCGAGCTGGTCGGCGAGGCGCGTTGGGTAGTCGCCGGTGAAGCAGTGGTCGGTGAACTGCGGCTGCCGATCGTTGCGGCCGGGATAGCCCATGGCGCGGTAAATACCGTCAACCGACAGGAACGCGAGCGTATCGGCGCCGACGAATCTTCGCATCCCCTCGAGATCCATACGCGCCGCGAGCAGCTTGTCGCGCTCGGGCGTGTCGATGCCGTAAAAATCCGGGTAGGCGATCGGCGGCGATGAAATGCGGAAATGGACTTCGCGGGCGCCCGCGTCCCGCATCATCTGCATGATCTTGACGCTGGTCGTGCCGCGCACGATCGAATCATCGATCAGCACGATCCGCTTGCCCTCGACCACGGCGCGGTTGGCGTTGTGCTTCATCCTGACGCCAAGCTCGCGAAACGACTGGCTCGGTTGAATGAACGTGCGCCCGACATAATGGTTGCGAATGATGCCGAGCTCGAACGGCAGGCCGCAGGCGCGGGCGTAGCCGATCGCCGCCGGAACGCCGGAATCGGGCACGGGCACGACCACGTCCGCCTCGGCTGGGGCCTCGCGCGCCAGCTCCGCTCCCATCGCCTTACGGGCGTCGTACACGGATCGGCCGCCGACGATCGAGTCCGGCCGGGCGAAATAGATATATTCGAAGATGCAGGGTCGCGCCGGCAGCCTCGGCAGCGGAAAGAAGCTCGTCACGCCGTCGCCGTCGATGACGACGACCTCGCCATTCTCGATGTCGCGAACGAATTTCGCTCCGATAATGTCGAGCGCGCAGGTTTCCGAGCACAAAATCGGGCTGCCGTCGAGCTCGCCCAGCACAAGGGGACGGATGCCGAGCGGATCGCGGGCGCCGATCAGCTTCTTGTTGGTCAGCGCCACGAGCGCGTAGGCGCCCTCGATCTCCGCCAGCGCCTCGACAAAGCGGTCGACGATCCTGGGACGGCGGGAGCGCGCAGCCAGGAGCAGCACGACTTCGGTGTCGGTCGTCGACTGGCAGATGGCGCCGCCGCGAATGAGCTCCCGCCTTAGGGTCAGCCCATTGGTCAGGTTGCCGTTATGGGCGACCGCGAGGCCGCCGGCCTCGAGTTCGGCGAACAGCGGCTGAACATTGCGCAGGATGGTTTCGCCGGTGGTCGAATAGCGCACATGGCCGATCGCCATGCGCCCCGGAAGGCGGTCGATCGTCGCGCCGCTGGAAAAGTGGTCGCCGACCAGCCCCTGGCGGCGCTCGGAATGGAACCTGACGCCATCATAGGCGACGATGCCCGCTGCTTCCTGGCCGCGATGCTGCAGCGCGTGCAGCCCGAGGGCGACAATCGCCGCCGCGTCGGGATGGTTGAAGATGCCAAACACGCCGCATTCTTCCCGCAGGCGGTCATCGGCAAGGTCGACGCCGGTCTCGCTCGGGACGTCCGCCGGGATGGACGAAGCCTCGCCCATCATTGCTTTGGCGCCGGCGCGAAGGGCGCCGGCGGCGGAACGTTCTTGTTGATCAGGGCGTCGAGCTTCTGCTTGTCCGTCGCCGAACCTGCGCCCGTTTCCGCCTTCTTCGGCGCCGCGGGGGCCGGAGCGGTCGCTACCGGGGGATCCGCGGTCGTCCTCGGGGTCGACGCCGATGAATTGTCCGCCGACGGCGGCGGCGGCGCGAGTTCGTTCGTCGCGGCGCTCGCACGCGATTTGATCCAGCCGTCGACCGTCGTGGCCGCGTCCTCCGGCAAAAGGGCGACGATCCGATCGGCCGTCTCGGTGAGGATCGGCCGCGTCCTGGCGTTCTTGACCCATTCCGGTTGCTGCCTCTCCGAGACCAACCAATTGAAGATGGCGAAGGCGACGACCGCGAGCAGGAAGCCCCTCGCAACTCCAAACACGAACCCAAGCGTCCGATCGAGGGCGCCGATCTTACTGTCGAGAATCGCGTCCGATACGCGCACTGTGAACAGGGAAACGATGATCAGCGTTACGAAGAACACGACCGCCGCCGCCGCCGCCTGGGCGATGATCTCCTTGTGGATATAGGGCGCGAGGTAAGGCAAAACGAGAGGATAGAAGTAATAAGCCGCCGCCGCAGCCGCCGCCCAGGAGGCGATCGCCAGAACCTCGCGGCTGAACCCGCGCATCATCGACAGCAGCGCCGAAACCAGAACGATGCCAAGAACCGCGAGATCGAGATAAGAGGGCATTTTTCCAGCGAACCTCGTCGGGACGGTTCAATTTTCTGCGCTGTCCGGGCCGGCGCGAGCGCCTTATAACCAAGCCGCCCCAGTTCGTCACCCCGTACGAGCCGAGGCGTTCACACGCGCGGCTTTCGTCTCGACGGCGCTCGCGGCGATCAACGCGACGAGCGTCGCCACCGTTCCGGTCGGCTGGATGGCGATATTTGCGCCCTCGCCGTCGCCGCGCGGCGAGGGCGGCCCGAACGCCCTGGCGAATCCGAGCTTGGCCGCCTCCTTGAGGCGCAAGCCGGGGTGAGCGACCGCGCGCACCGCGCCCGACAGCGCAATTTCGCCGAAATACACCGCATCCGGCGGCAAGCTCGCGCCGGTGAGCGAGGATATCAGCGCCGCAGCCGCCGCGAGGTCGGCCGCCGGCTCCGCGATCCGCAGGCCGCCGGCGACGTTGAGATAGACGTCATATTGCCCGAGCTTCAGTCCGCCGTGGGCCTCGAGGACCGCGAGCACCATGGCGAGACGGCTCGGCTCCCAGCCGACCACCGAACGGCGCGGCGTGCCGAGCGTCGTCGGCGCGACGAGGGCCTGGATCTCGACCAGAAGCGGTCGCGCCCCCTCGACGCCCGCGAACACCGCCGCGCCCGGATGGGCGCCGCCGTCGCGATCGGCCAGGAACAGCGCCGAGGGGTTCGGCACTTCCCGCAAGCCCCCGCCCGTCATCTCGAAAACTCCAACCTCGTCGGTCGCGCCGAACCGGTTCTTGGCCGCGCGCAGCAGGCGGAAAGCGTGAGCGCCGTCGCCCTCGAAGGAGAAGACCGCGTCGACCATATGCTCGACGACGCGGGGGCCGGCGATCTGGCCGTCCTTGGTCACATGCCCGACCAGCAGCAAGGCCGCGCCGCTCGCCTTGGCGAAGCGAATCAGCGCCTGTACGGAGCCGCGCACCTGGCTCACCGTCCCCGGCGCCGATTCGATCGCGTCGCTCCACATGGTCTGGATCGAATCAATGACCACCAGCTTCGGCGCGTCGCCCGAGCCGAGTGTCGCGACGATATCCTCGACGAAGGTTTGCGCCGCAAGCTGCACAGGCGCGTCGGCGAGCCCGAGCCGCGCCGCGCGCAGTCGGACCTGCGCGGTCGATTCCTCGCCCGAGACATAGACGACCCGGCCGTCGGAACGCGCGACCGCGGCGCAGGCTTGGATCAGGAGCGTCGACTTGCCGATGCCCGGCTCGCCGCCGATCAGCGTCGCGGACCCGGACACGAACCCGCCGCCGGCGACCCGATCGAGTTCCGCGAGCCCGGTGACGAGTTGCGGCTCGGGCCTGGAGGCGCCGGACAGATCCTCGAGTGCGAACGGCCGGCCCGCCGCTCCCCTGCGCGCGGCCGCGCCGCCAACGCCGAGCGCTGCCGCTTCTTCGATGATCGTATTCCACTCGCCGCAGGATTTGCACTTGCCCTGCCAGCGCTGGGTGACGGCCCCGCAATTCTGGCAGACATAAGAAGAACGAAACTTGGCCATGGCGCCGGACTGGCAGGTTTGCCGGCGCCTGTCGAGAGGCTTTGCACCCGGCGCGGGCCGGCCGCGCAGAGACCCCCACTGCGGCAATACGTCATGTTCCCTGGCGCCCCTCTCGGCGCCATGACTGCCCGCGCCGGCGACGGCTTCGGCAGATGGGAACGCGCCAGGGCGAATCTGAGGGACGAATGGATTGCTCGTTCGATGCTTTTGCCGGCGACAGGCCCGGAATCGGCGAACTTCTTGGCGCGTGCTTTCCGCATTTTGAGGCGGCCGCGATCGAGTTTGAAGCCGGTCAGGAGGTCGTGGGCGAAGGCGATCCGACGGAGAATTTCTACCTCGTCACGCGCGGCCTCTTCCGGGCGGTCAAATATACCCGCGACGGACGGCGGCAGGTGTTCGCCTTCTATGTGCCGGGCGACCTTTGCGGCCTCGAGCCGGGCGCGACTCACAAGCTGTCGATCGAGGCGGTCGACCGGGCCGCGATGGCCATCCTGCCTCGTCAGGCGTGCCGGCGCAGGATGAGTGACGACCCGCGGCTGAACGCGGCCCTGTTCGAGGGCGCGACCCGGGCGCTGACCCTGTCGATCGACCACATGCTGATGATCGGGCGCAGTTCGGCCGAAGAACGTCTCGCGTGGTTCTTGACGATGATTCACGCACGCTCCGCGCCTTTCGGCGACAATGTCGTCGAGCTCGCGATGCAGCGGCAGGATATCGCCGATTATCTCGGCCTCACCATTGAGACTGTCAGCCGCACTTTCACGCATTTCAAGGAGCGCGGGCTGATAACGCTGCCGCGCAAGCGGCGCGTCGAAATCCTTCGCCCCGATGAGCTCGAACGGCTTGCCGCCGCCGACCGCGACGCGCCGCCCTTCCCGCCCGTCGTATCTGCGCGCGACCTCGACGTCGCCGCTGCGTGAGAGAGGGGAGAGCAGGCCAATGTGCGACACAAGGTCACGGCGACGGGTCATGGGCTTCAACCCCAGCACAGGGTTAAAATAATCGGGGGCGTGGGGATGCTTTTTCCGATGCGGCGGGCGGCCGCTTGGGCCAGGGGTTTGACAGGGGTCTAGAATGCAACAATCGCAACCGAAGTCGCTCTGGGGCGGGGAGATCGGGCTGGTCGGCGTGCTGGGCCTGCTCGCGCTCCTGTGCATTTTCATCGCAGCCCAGACGGTCGAACCCGCTTATGCCTTCCATATGGGGCTCGGAGCCCTGGTCGCCGCCGTGGGCATCTTCGCGATCTTCCAGCGCTTCAACGCCCGCTCGGCTGAGCGTCCTCCGCTGGAGATCGGCGGATTGCCGAATTACAACTTTGCGCCCGTCAAGGTCGCGACCCTGTTCGCCCTGTTCTGGGGCTTGGCGGGCATGGCGGTCGGCGTCTACATCGCCTTCGAGCTGGCGTTCCCCGACATCAACATCGCGCCTTGGTTCAACTTTGGCCGTTTGCGGCCCCTGCATACGTCGGCGGTGATCTTCGCCTTCGGCGGCAATGTGCTCCTCGCGACCTCCTTCTATGTCGTCCAGCGCACCTGCCGGGCACGGCTGGCCGGCGATCTCGCGCCTTGGTTCGTCATCCTCGGCTACAATTTCTTCATCCTCATCGCCGGCACCGGCTACCTGCTCGGCATCACCGAGAGCAAGGAATATGCGGAGCCGGAGTGGTACGCCGACCTCTGGCTGACGATCGTCTGGGTCGTCTACCTGCTCGTGTTCCTCGGCACGATCTTCCGCCGCAAGGAGCCGCATATTTTCGTCGCCAACTGGTTCTACCTCGCGTTCATCCTGACGATCGCGATGCTCCATATCGGCAACAACGCCGCCGTGCCGGTGTCGATGTTCTCGTCCAAATCCTATGTCCTGTGGAGCGGCGTCCAGGACGCGATGTTCCAGTGGTGGTACGGCCATAACGCGGTCGGCTTCTTTCTGACCGCGGGCTTCCTCGCCATTATGTACTACTTCGTGCCGAAGCGGGCGGAGCGGCCGATCTATTCCTACCGGCTCTCGATCATCCACTTCTGGTCGCTCATCTTCCTCTACATCTGGGCGGGACCGCACCATCTCCATTATACCGCGCTGCCCGACTGGGCGCAGACGCTCGGAATGACCTTTTCGCTCATGCTCTGGATGCCCTCATGGGGCGGCATGATCAACGGGCTTCTGACGCTGTCGGGCGCCTGGGACAAGCTTCGCACGGACCCCGTGCTGAGGATGCTCGTCGTTTCGGTCGCCTTCTACGGCATGTCGACCTTCGAGGGACCGGCGATGTCGATCAAGTCGGTCAACTCGCTGTCGCACTATACCGACTGGACGGTCGGTCACGTGCATTCGGGCGCGCTCGGCTGGGTCGCCTTCGTGTCGTTCGGCGCGATTTATTGCCTGGTTCCGTGGCTGTGGAACAAGCGCGAGCTCTATTCGCTGCGCCTCGTCAACTGGCACTTCTGGATCGCGACGCTCGGCATCGTCCTCTACATCACCTCGATGTGGGTGTCGGGCATCCTGCAGGGCCTGATGTGGCGCAGCTACACGCCGCAAGGCTACCTCGAATATTCGTTCATCGAGACGGTCGCGGCAATGCATCCCTTCTACGTCATCCGCGCGATCGGCGGCACGCTGTTTCTCATCGCCTACTGCCTGATGCTCTACAACGTCTACATGACGATCACGGTGTCCCAGGCGGCGGCGCCCGCGGGCCAGCCCGCGCTTCAGCCGGCGGAATGAGGAGCACCGAGACCCATGAGCAGCTCCGACCAGCCCCACCACGCACCCTCGCTGTTCTCCAGGCATCAGCTTCTGGAGACCAACCCGATCTATCTCGTGATCGGCATTCTCCTCATGGTCGCCATCGGCGGCCTGGTCGAGATCGTGCCGCTCTTCTACCTCAAGAGCACGCTCGAGACGGTGCAGGGCATGCGCCCCTATACGCCGCTCGAGCTCGCGGGACGCAACATCTACGTGCGCGAGGGCTGCTACCTCTGCCACAGCCAGATGATCCGCGCCCTTCGCGACGAGGTCGAGCGTTACGGCCACTACTCGCTCGCCGCCGAGAGCATGTACGACCATCCGTTCCAGTGGGGCTCGAAGCGCAACGGGCCGGACCTCGCGCGGGTCGGCGGCAAGTACACGGACGCCTGGCAGGTCGCGCATCTGATCGATCCGCGCTCGGTCGTGCCGCAATCGATCATGCCGACCTACGCCTTCCTGATGACGACGCCGCTCGATACGCGAGAGCTCGTCGCGAACGTCCAGACGAACCGCGAAGTCGGCGTTCCCTACACGGACGAGATGGTGGCGAACGCGATGGCGGACCTCAGGGCGCAGGTCAACCCGGATTCGCCCGAGGCGGCGGCGCTTCTCAAGCGCTATCCGAAGGCGGTCGTGCGCAAGTTCAATCCCACGACAGCCGAAGTCACCGAGGGAGACGCGGTCGTCGCCTACCTGCAGATGCTGGGCACGCTCGTCGATTTCAACCTCTACGACAACAAAGCCAATCTGCGCTGACGCTGCGAGGGCTCCATGACCACGACCTACGAATGGCTGGCTGAGTTCGCGCAGTCCGCCGGTACGCTCTACTTTTTCTTGTTCTTCGTCGGGACGCTCGTTTACGCGTTCTGGCCGAAAAATCGCGAGCGCTTCGAGGACGCCGCCCGCATGCCGCTGCGAGAGGATTGAGCGATGAGCACCGATCCGGTTCAGATCGACAAGATTTCCGGTCAGGCCACGACCGGGCATGAGTGGGACGGCATCCGGGAGCTCAATACGCCGCTGCCGCGGTGGTGGCTATGGCTGTTCTATCTGACGATCGCGTTCTCGGTCGTCTACTGGTTCCTCTATCCCGCCTGGCCTCTCGTCAACGGCGCGACGCCCGGCCTGCTCGGCCACACCAACCGCGCGCGGGTCGCCGACGATCTCGCCGCGGCTCAGGCGGCGCGGATGCAGCAGGCGGCGGGCCTCGAGAAAGCGAGCCTTGCCGAGATCGAGGCGGACCCGAAGCTTCTGGAGCTCGCACTCGCGCAGGGCAAGGCGGCTTTCGGCGACAATTGCGCGCCCTGTCACGGGTCCGGCGGCCAGGGCCAGTACGGCTATCCGAACCTCACCGCCGGCCGCTGGCTATGGGGCGGAACGCTGGACCAGATCGACACCACGATCACGCACGGCATTCGCGCCGACGACCCCGACACCCATACCAGCGCCATGCCTGCGTTCGGCAAGGACGGCATTCTGAAGCCGGAGCAGATCAAGCAAGTGGAGAATTATGTGCGCACCCTCGCCAAGCTTGATCCCGAGCCTGGCGTCGACGTCGCAGCGGGCAAGAAGATCTTCGCCGACAACTGCGCCGTCTGCCATGGCGAGGACGGCAAGGGCAATATCGAGATGGGCGCTCCGAACCTGACGACCAAGATCTGGCTCTATGGCTCGGACATCAAGGACCTGACCACCACGATCACCTACGCCCGCAACAGCACCATGCCGGCTTGGGGCAAGCGCCTCGATCCGGTGACGATCAAGGCGCTCACGCTCTATGTCCACTCTCTTGGCGGCGGTACGTGACCATTGACTTCACCATTGAGGATGATGGTCCGCTCTATGCAGCGGCGAAGAAGGTCTACCCTCAGAGAGTCTGGGGGACCTATCGCCGCATAAAGTGGATCGTGTTGTGGGTCGCGCTTGGCGTCTACTACATCCTGCCCTTCATCCGCTGGAATCGCGGTCCCAACGAGCCGGGGCAGGCGGTTCTCGTCGATATGGCGCATTCGCGATTCTATTTCTTCTTCATCGAGCTGTGGCCGCAGGAGGTGTACTATTTCACCGGCCTCCTCATCCTGGCGGCGCTGATCCTCTTTCTCTCCAACGCGCTGTTCGGACGGGTGTGGTGCGGCTATGCCTGCCCGCAGACCGTATGGACGGACCTCTTCCTGTTCGTGGAGCGCCGCATCGAGGGCGACCGGCGTGACCGGATCAAGCTCGACGAGGCGCCGTGGACGGCGGACAAGATCAAGAAGCGGGTCGCCAAGCACGCCGCCTGGCTCCTGATTGCGCTCTTCACCGGCGGCGCCGCGGTTCTCTATTTCGAGGACGCGCCGACGCTGCTCAAGCAATTGCTGACCTTCCAGGCGCCGTTCGTCGCCGTCCTCTGGATGGGTATTCTGACCTTCACGACCTATTCGCTCGCCGGCCATATGCGCGAGCAGGTGTGCCTCTACATGTGCCCATGGCCGCGCATCCAGGCCGCACTCACCGACACCGACGCGCTCAACGTCACCTATCGCGCCGACCGGGGCGAGCCGCGCATGTCGGTCAAGGAGGCGGCCAGGGTCCGGGCCCACGGCGATGACGCCGGAGACTGCATCGACTGCATGCAGTGCGTCGCCGTCTGCCCTACGGGAGTCGACATCCGCAACGGCTCGCAGCTCGGCTGCATCCAGTGCGGCCTGTGCATCGACGCCTGCGACGCGGTGATGGCCAAGGTGCATCGGCCGACGCGTCTCATCGCCTATGACACCGACGAGAATCTCGCGCGCCGGAAGCGCGGCGAGCACAATGTCTACCGGCTGATCCGCCCGCGCACCATCCTCTATGCGGCGCTGATCGCGGTCACCGGCTGCGTCATGCTCTACGCGCTCGCCTCGCGCTCGAACATGAACATGAGCGTCCTCCATGTGCGCGCCCCCTTGTTCACCCCGACGGTCGAGGGCGGCGTCCGTAACGGCTATACGCTCAGGTTCTCTAACGAGACCGGCGAACCGCGCGACTTCACCCTCAGCGTCGCCGGCCTCGAGGGCGCCCGGATGACCAGCGTTGTCGCCAAGCCCCTCGCGAATGGGAGCCTGACGGTTCATATCGAGCCGGACACGACGCTCGAAACGCCGGTCTATGTCGCGACGCCGGCGGACGTGACGCCCGGCAAGTCGACGCCTATCACTTTCACCGCGACCGACGCGCATACCGGCGAACGAAAATCGGTCGTGGATCATTTCTTCGCGCCATGAACGACTCCATGCCCGGAGCGGCGCACTGACGAGAGAGTTGGAGGTCCCCGTGCCCACGACCCTGGCGGTGAATCGAAAAAGCGAGCCCAGTCCCGGCCAGCTGACCGGAGGGCATGTCGTCGCGATCCTCGGCCTGTTCTTTTTGGTGATGTTCTTAGCCAACATCGCGCTGATCTATTTCGCCCTCCACACGCTGCACGGCGCAGAATTGGAGAACCCCTATGACGCCAGCCAGGCGTTCAACAGCCACATCGCCGAGGCGCGCGCGCAAGACGAACGGGGATGGAAGGCCAACGTGATGACTCGCGCCGAGGGCGAGGGCGAGCGGATCATGGTCGAATTCCGCAATCGCGACGGCGGGCCGATCCCCGACCTCGAGGTGACCGCGCGCTTCGAGCATCCGTTCGATGCCGCGCTCGACCGCGAAGCGAGGCTCGCTTCGAACGGTCTCGACTACGAGGGCGTGGCGACGCCCGTCCGCCCGGGCCGCTGGCTCATGGTGATCGAGGCGAAGCGCGGCACGGAGCGTGTGTTCCGCAGCGAGAACAAGATCGTGGTCGCGGATACGGGAGCCACGCCGCAGAAATGATGACCGACGCGCTGGACCTGTCGCTTTACGTGCGCCGTCCGATCGACGGCGTCGCCGCGATGGATCTCGTCGTCGATGGCGTCCATTGCGGCGCCTGCATCGCCACAATCGAGAGCGGGTTGAGGAAGCAGGCCGGCGTGCGCGGCGCGCGCGTCAATCTGGCCAGCAAGCGGGTCACGGTCGAATGGAACGAAGGCGCGCTCGAGCCGCCGACGATCCTTGAGCGGCTGGAGGCCTTGGGCTATCCCGCCCATCCGTTCGCAGCCGGGATGGCCGAGGGCCGCGAGAAGGCGGCGGAGCAGCAGCTTTTGCGCTGCCTCGGCGTCGCCGCTTTCGCAACGATGAACGTGATGCTGCTCTCGGTCTCGCTGTGGGCGGGGGCGGACAGCGACCCGAACTCCGCCACCCGCGATCTCCTCCACTGGCTCTCCGCGCTGATCGCGCTGCCTTGCGCCGCCTATGCCGGCATGCCGTTCTTCATGAGCGCCGCGCGTGCGCTGCGAAGCGGCTCGCTCAACATGGACGTGCCGATTTCTCTCGGCGTCGTGCTGGCGCTCGGCCTGTCGCTGTTTCAGACCATCGCCCATGAGCGCGCCGCCTATTTCGACAGCGCGCTGATGCTGCTCACCTTCCTGCTCGCCGGCCGCACGCTCGACCAGCACATGCGACGCCGCGCGCGCGATTTCGCCGCCAACCTGACGGCGATCCGCGCCGATCGCGCGCTCAAGCTCGTGGACGGAGGTGAAGCGCTCGAGACGCCCATCGCCGCCATCCATCCTGGCGATCTCGTTTTGGTGCGGGCCGGCGAGCGTGTCGCCGTGGACGGGACGGTCGAGGACGGGCGCTCGGAGGTCGACCAGAGCCTCGTCACCGGCGAGACCATGCCGATCCCGGTCTCGGCCGGCGCCGCCGTCTATGCGGGAGCGCTCAACCTCTCCGGCGCGCTGCGCGTGCGGGTCGCGAAGGAAGCCGGCGACGCCCTGCTCGATGAAGTCAACGCCTTGTTGGCCAAGGCGGCCGAGCAGCGCTCATCCTATGTCCGCCTCGCCGATCGGGCGGCGCGGCTCTATGCGCCCGTCGTCCATCTGGCCGCGGCGGCGACCTTTCTCTCGTGGCTCGCACTCGGCGCGGGCTGGCAGCAGTCGCTCATCGTCGCGATCACCGTGCTCATCATCACCTGCCCATGCGCGCTCGGGCTCGCGATCCCGGCGGTGCAGGTGGTCGCCGCCGGCGCCCTCTTCCGCCGCGGCGTGATCCTCAATTCCGGCGAGGCGCTGGAGCGGCTGGCGGAAGCCCGGACGATCGTATTCGACAAGACCGGCACGCTGACGAATCCGCGCCCGACGCTCGCCAACGGCGCCGACTTCGCGCCCGAGGACCTCGCGCTCGCCGGCTCGCTTGCGCTCTCGAGCAGGCATCCGCTCGCCAAGGCGATCGCCGAGGCCGCGCGCGCAAGGGAGCCGCTGAACGGCCATGAATTCCCTGGCCAGGGCGTGACCGCGCTCCATCTTGGTAAGCGCGTGAAGCTTGGCTCCATCGCGTTCTGCAAGGCGGAGGCCGAGGCTGCGCCGGTCGCCGCCGCCTTTCCCGACGCATCGCTGATCGCGATGAGGACGCCGGAGCGCGCAGTCGTGTTCGCGGTTCGCCAGGAGCTGCGCTCCGACGCGCGCGAAACGGTCTCGTCTCTGGCGCGCGGCCACCAGGTCGAGATCCTTTCGGGCGACCGCGAGGCGGCGGTCGCGCTGGCCGCAAGCGAACTCGGCGTTGCGCGCTTTGCGTCCGGTCTCAAGCCAAGGGACAAGATCGAGCGGCTGGAGGCGCTCAAGGCCGCCGGAGAGCGTCCGCTGATGGTCGGCGACGGTCTCAATGACGCGCCCGCGCTCGCCGCGGCGCATGTTTCGATCTCGCCCATTTCCGCCGCCCACATCGCTCAGGCGCAGGCCGACGCCTTGTTCCTCGGGGAACGGCTCGCCCCGGTCGCCGACGCGCTCAGCCTCGCGGCCAAGGCGCGCCGGCTGATGCTCGAGAATCTCTGGCTGTCGCTGATCTATAACCTGCTCGCCGTCCCGCTTGCGGTCATGGGTCAGGTGACGCCGCTCATCGCCGCGCTCGCGATGTCGGGATCGTCGATCCTGGTCACGCTGAACGCGCTGAGGGCGCGTCGTGCCTAGGGCCTGGCTGCGATGAACGTCCTCGTCTATCTCGTGCCGCTGGCGCTGGCTCTCGGGGGGCTCGGGCTCGCGGCTTTCCTGTGGGCGCTGCGCAACGGGCAGTTCGACGACCTCGACGGCGCCGGGTGGCGCGCGATCGCCGACGACGACCTGCCGGAAGACGAACGGTAGTTTACCGCTTTAAGGACTGAGCACCGCCGCGCCTTCGAGCCGGCCCGAGCGCAGATCGTCGAGCGCCTCGTTGGCCTTCTCGAGCGGATAGGGTGTGGTCGTCGTCCGCACCTTCGCTTGCGGGGCGAGCGCCAGAAACTCGCGGCCGTCGGCGCGGGTCAGGTTGGCGACCGAAGAAACGGTGCGTTCCTCCCACAAGAGGCTGTACGGGAACGCGGGGATGTCGCTCATGTGGATGCCGCCGCAGACAACCCGCCCGCCCTTGCGGACGGCGGCGAGCGCGGCGGGAACGAGCGCGCCGACCGGCGCGAACAGAATGGCGGCGTCGAGCGGCTCGGGGGGCATGTCGTCCGATCCGCCCGCCCATTCGGCGCCCATCGAGCGGGCGAAGGCCTGCCCGGCGGCATCGCCCGGCCGGGTGAACGCGAACACGCGCCGCCCCTGCCAGCGACAGACCTGGGCGATGATATGGGCTGCGGCGCCGAAGCCGTAGATGCCGATCACCCGCCCGTCGCCGGCCATCTTGAGCGAGCGCCAGCCGATCAGGCCGGCGCAGAGCAACGGCGCGGTCGCGATGGGATCGAGGTCGTCGGGGAGCGGGAACACGAACGCCGCCTCGGCGATCGTGTGGCTCGCGTAGCCGCCGTCACGGGTGTAGCCGGTGAAGAGCGGCGCGTCGCACAGGTTCTCGCGCCCGCTGCGGCAATAGGGGCACGTCCCGTCGGCGTGGCCGAGCCAGGCGACGCCGACCCTCGCCCCGAGCTTGAGCTCGACGCCTTTGCCCGCCGCCTCGACCCGGCCGACGATCTCATGCCCCGGCACAATCGGCAGTTTCGGATTTGGCAGTTCGCCGTCGACGACATGCAGGTCGGTGCGGCAGACGCCGCAGGCTTCGATGCGAATGAGAATCTGTCCCGCTCCCGGCTCGGGATCAGGCCTCTCTTCCATCGCCAGCCGCTCGCCGGGCCGCCTGAGGACCATGGCGCGCATGGCGGGTTACGCGTTCAGCCGACGCGCGATCCGGCTACGGATCGTCGCAGAAGCGCGTACAGGCTGCCGCCGGTGAACGCCCCGAGCACATAGACGATGAGGACGAGGATCGCGAGCGGCAAGGTGGCCCCAAGCGCAAGGAAGGACACGTCGACGCTCGCGGTGTTCTGAAAGATGAAGATGATCAGCGCGGCGACGAAAACGATCACGATCGCGAGATAGATCCAACGCATGGGGAGGGTCTCCTTGTCGCGATATGCAGCGGGCGCGCCGCCCTTCCGGGACGAAGCAGCGCGTCGGTGTCCTACCTCAGCGTTCAGGCGGCCTGGCGCAGGCCGAAGCCGAGCCCGATCCAGCCCGCGCCGGCGAACACGAGATCGACGCCCAGGATGATTCCGAGCGCGTAGAGGCCGGAGTAGGGCCAATGGATCAGAATGACGACGCCCAGGAGCAGCGTGATCACGCCCGAGGCGACGACCCAGCCCCAAGGCGTTCCGCCCTGCATATTGAAGCCGAGGAAGATCCGCACGATGCCCGACGCGACAAGCGCGGCGCCAAGGAGCAGCGTCAGCCAGATCGCGGTGAGCAAAGTGTTCTCGAACGCGATGAAGCCGGCGATGATGTAAAGAACCCCGAGGAGAAGCCAGAAGATGAACCGCCCCCAGCTCTTGATCTGGAAGGAATGGATGACTTCAAATACGCCCGCGATAATCATCATGATGCCGACCACCCACACCGCTGCGGCGGTGGCCTGGACGACGCTGCCAAGCGCGATCAGCCCGGCGACGAGATAAACGACCCCAAGGGCGACGATCCAACCCCACTTCGCCCGGAGCGGCGCGATGCCCGCCCTCGGTCCAAGCCCGAAAGCCGATGCCGTGTTGGTCATGGCGTTGTTCCCCGGTTATGCGGCGCAACGCCGCCCGACTCGCGGTTTTCCGACCCGCGATTCGCGCCGCAATCTATCACAACCAATATTTCTGAGAAGCGCGCCTTTTGCCGCAGCCGAAGCTTCCCTTACGGCAAAGCGGCGCCTGCTCGCCCAAACAAGGGGGCGAGAGCTCGTCTCAGGCGTTGGCGCCCCCCCAGTCCCGCATCCGTTGCATGAGCAGGTAGGACGCGGCTTCCTTCGAGTTGGCCAGATAGTCAGCCGCGGCGCGAGAAAGACGCTCGACCAGGGACTTTTTATAGCCTTTCTGGCCGGGTTCGAGCGCAATCGTGGTGACGACGACCAGGATACGCTGCTCGCTGCCATCGTGGGCCTTGGCGGTCCACACTTTGGCGCCCCTGGACAGGGGATGAGAGAATGCCATTAACGACTGCCCCATGGACTATACCCCGCGGCCTAAGGGATCAGCGCGCCGCCCGCGCGTCAAGCCCGCCGTGGTTCTGGATCTTCCGCCGCGGCGGCGGCGGGCGCTAACGTCTGCCGCGCGAGTTCGAGCAGTCTCAGCGCCAGCCAGACCGGCACCACGACCATCGCGCCGGTCAAGAGGATCCGACCGACCTCATGGACGTCGGTGAATCCGAGCTCGACGAGGCGCCGCAACCCCCGCACGACGTCGCCGAACAGCGACGCCGGATCGAAACCAAAGGTCTCGAGCACAATGCCGACGACGAAGGAGACGACGATCAGCCGCACCGCGACGACCCCCGGCGACCCGCCGGCGAAGCGGGCGACGACATTGTTGGTCATGGCCTAAGACCTCGACTAGCCATTGGTCTCAAGGACAAGCCCCACTTGCCGCCCGCCGCGCCTCACTACGTCCGGCGACGCGCTCACGCCAGCCGTCACGACTTGGGAAACGGCACGACCGAGGGCGACTTCCGCTCCGGCGGCTCCTCCGTTTCGCCGCCGACCTCCTTGCCGTTGATGGTCAGGCGGCCGCGCGAGGCCCCGAGCTTGATCTGCCCGCCGTCACGGATCTCGCCGGCGAGCAGCATCTGGGCGAGCGGGTCCTGCACCCATTTCTGGATCACCCGCTTCAAGGGCCGGGCGCCATAGGTCGGATCGTAGCCCTTCTCGGCCAGCCACTGCCGCGCTTTCGCGTCGAGCGTGAGTCCGATCTTGCGGTCCTCAAGCAGCCGGTTGAGCCGGCGCAGCTGAATGTCGACGATCTCGCCCATATCCTCGCGCCTGAGCCGGTGGAAGAGGATGATCTCGTCGACGCGATTGAGGAACTCGGGCCGGAAATGGCCGCGCACCACGCCCATGACTTCCTTCTCGACCGTCTTGGTGTCCTCGTTCTCGCCGAGATTGACGAGATATTCGGAGCCGAGATTGGAGGTCATGATGATCAGCACGTTGCGGAAATCGACCGTGCGGCCCTGACCGTCGGTGAGCCTTCCGTCGTCGAGCACCTGCAGCAGCACGTTGAAAACGTCGGGATGCGCCTTCTCGATCTCGTCGAACAGAACGACCTGGTAGGGCCGCCGACGCACCGCCTCGGTGAGCGCCCCGCCTTCTTCATAGCCGACATAGCCGGGAGGCGCGCCGATCAGCCGCGCGACCGAGTGCTTCTCCATGTATTCCGACATGTCGATGCGCACGAGCGCGCTGTCGTCGTCGAATAGAAACGCGGCGAGCGCCTTGGTGAGCTCGGTCTTGCCGACTCCGGTCGGACCTAGGAACATGAACGAGCCGATCGGCCGGTTCGGGTCCTGCAATCCGGCGCGGGCGCGGCGGACCGCGGTCGACACCGCCTGCACTGCCTCGTGCTGGCCGACGACCCGGCGCATGATCTCCTCTTCCATCTTGAGGAGCTTCTCCCGCTCGCCTTCGAGCATCTTGTCGACCGGAATTCCGGTCCAGCGCGATACGACCTGGGCGACGTGGTTCGCCGTCACTGCTTCGTCGACCAGCTGGCCCTGCTGCTTCTCGGCCTCGGCAAGCTTCTTCTCGAGGTCGGGAATCGTGCCGTAGGTGAGCCTGCCGGCCTCGGCGTAGTCGCCCTTGCGCTGCGCCTGGGCGAGCGCGTTGCGTGCGGCGTCGAGCTCTTCCTTGAGCTTCGCCGCCTGGCCGACCTTGTCCTTCTCCGCTTTCCAGCGGGCGGTCAGCGCGTCGGACTTCTCCTGGAATTCGGCCAGCTCGGAGCCCAGCTTCTTCAGCCGCTCCTTCGAAGCCGCGTCGGTCTCCTTCTTCAGCGCCTCCTGCTCGATCTTGAGCTGCATGATGCGCCGGTCGAGTTCGTCGAGCTCCTCGGGCTTCGAATCGACCTGCATCCGCTGGCGCGACGCCGCCTCGTCGATGAGGTCGATCGCCTTGTCGGGCAGGAAGCGGTCGGCGATGTAGCGGTCGGAGAGCGTCGCCGCGGCGATGATCGCCGGGTCGGTGATGCGGACACCGTGATGGGCTTCGTACTTCTCCTTCAGGCCGCGCAGGATCGAGATCGTGTCCTCGACAGTCGGCTGGGAGACGAACACCGGCTGGAAGCGCCGCGCCAGCGCCGCATCCTTTTCGACATGCTTGCGATATTCGTCGAGCGTCGTCGCGCCGACGCAGTGCAGTTCGCCGCGCGCCAGCGCGGGCTTAAGCAGGTTCGAGGCGTCCATCGCCCCCTCGGCCTTGCCCGCGCCGACCAGCGTGTGCATCTCGTCGATAAACAGGATGATGCCGCCGTCGGACGAGGTCACTTCGGTCAGCACCCCCTTGAGCCGCTCCTCGAACTCGCCGCGATATTTCGCGCCCGCGATCAGGGCGCCCATGTCGAGCGACATGAGCTTCTTGTCGCGCAGCGACTCCGGCACGTCGCCGTTGACGATGCGAAGCGCGAGACCCTCGACGATCGCCGTCTTGCCGACGCCGGGCTCGCCGATCAGCACCGGATTGTTCTTCGTCCGGCGCGACAGCACCTGGATCGTACGGCGGATCTCTTCGTCGCGGCCGATGACCGGATCAAGCTTGCCGTTGCGGGCGGCGTCGGTGAGGTCGCGGGTATATTTCTTGAGCGCTTCATACTGGTTCTCGGCGCTCGCCGAATCCGCGGTGCGTCCCTTGCGGATATCGTTGATCGCCGCGTTCAGCGTCTGCGGAGTGACGCCCGCGTTGGCCAGGATCTTCGATGCCTCGGACCCCTTCTCAAGCGCAATAGCGACGAGCAGGCGCTCGACGGTGACATAGGAATCGCCCGCCTTCTGCGCGATCTTCTCGGCGTTGTCGAAGAGCCGCGCCGTCGTCGGCGCCATGTAAAGCTGGCCCGCTCCAGAGCCCTGGACCTTCGGCAACTTCGAAAGTGCGAGCTCGACCTGGCGCAGAGCCTCGCGCGAATTGCCGCCTGCCCGGTCGATGAGGCCGGCGCACAGGCCCTCCTCGTCGTCGAGCAGCACCTTGAGCAGGTGCTCGGGCGTAAACTGCTGATTGCCTTCACGAAGAGCCAGCGACTGGGCGGCCTGCACGAAGCCGCGGGCGCGTTCGGTATATTTCTCCAGATTCATGTATTTCCCCTTCGGCCCTGTCTCACGCCCCGAAGCGACGCCAGACAGTCCATAACATCGGATTGCCGCGATTTCGCGGCCTGGACCCAATGTAGGAGCCGCCCCGCGCCCGCGGAAGATGCCGGAACGCTAAAGCCGAACGAATATCGCGCGCGTTGATCGAAATCAGCTTTGGACGATTACGAGGTCGATCGCTTGAGAAACTCCTGGAGCCACTCGGCGTTCATGCCGGCGAGCGGCAGCCAGGCCTTGAACAGAGCCTCCGGGGTGTAGCGCTCGAGCTCGGCCATCATGCGCTTTTCGATCTGCGCCATGGCTGCTTTCTGCATCGGCTCGACGTCCGGCAGGCCCATGAATTGCCGCGCCTCGAGCGGCGTGCAATCGACATCGACGGTGATCTTCATCGCGCGCGGCCCTCTCCCTTTCAAAACGCCGACCAGGATGACTCGGCGCGGAGCGGCGCGTATCAAGGCGCTTCTCGCGTCCTTCCACCCGATTATTGCAGGTCTTTGCCCGGTCAGCCAGTCTTGAGCGCCCCCAAAGCCTATATTCTCCATCTTGAGCGCGCGGTTGCCCGGGCGGCAAACGTCCAGCGGCTGGGCGAGAGGCTGCCGATCGAGAGCGAGGTCGTCGCCGCGGTGGACGGTGCGAGCCTTTCCCCAGCGGAAATCGACAAGGTGTACGCGCGCCTGCGTTTCCGGCCGCGTTATCCCTTCGCGCTGACGGCGAGCGAAGTCGGCGTTTTCCTGAGCCATCGCGCCATCTGGCGCCGGATCGTCGATGAGAAGCCGGAATTCGGCGTCGTGTTCGAGGACGACGCCGAGATCGACGCCGGCCTCTTCGCCGCTCTCATCGATTTCGTGTCGGCCGAGCGAGCGGCCTGGGATTACGTGCTGATGCCGGCGACCGCGATCCGTGGCGGGACCGTGGTCGCCCGGCGCGGCGGGCTCGCGCTCCTGCGCCCCGACGCGCCGCCTTTGCGCGCGATCGGGCAGATCGTCTCCCGCGCCGCCGCCGAGCGCCTGCTCGCGGCCACCCTGCCGTTCGACCGCCCGGTCGACACCTTTCTGCAGATGACCTGGGTCACCGGCCAGCCGGTGCTGGTCGCCTCGCCCTCTCCGGTCAGCGACGTTTCGCGCGAGACCGGCGGCACCACGGTGCAGCGTCGGTCAATGGGGCTCGCCGAGCGCATCCATCACGAAGCGATGCGGCCGATCTACCGGGCGCAGGTGCTCGCCCGCTACCGGCGCACCCTGCCGCGCGCTTGAGCTTGGCCGAGGGCTCCAGACCCCGCCGAGCCCGGCCCGCGACAATCGTTTGCGATTATCCGAAATCCGTGATATCGAGAATGAACGGACGCGAGGGCGGGCTTCGGCCCCGGCTAGACGGAGCGGCCAAGCCCAGGGCCGAACGAGACGGGAGATCGCAGCGCAAAAATATTCGTAACTTCAAAGTGTTACAGATCAATGGCCCTCGGGCGTGGGGTTTTCATTTCCTTCCGCAGGCCTTTGATTTTCTGCCATCCGATGAGGGTTTCCTTCCGGAATTCCCTTTTATTTCCTTCCATCGCCTTGGATTCCGGGCGGCGCCGCTCTCGGGTCAGACCACCGCCGCGCCCATCAGCTTGCGCGCCGCCGCCGGGCTCATCGGCTGGCCGAACGCCGCCCCTTGCGCGAACTGGCAGCCGAGCTGGGCAAGCTCGACCGCGTCCGATTCGGTCTCCGCGCCCTCGGAGATGACCTCCATCCCGATCTCCTGCGCCATGAGGACGATCGAACGCAGGATCGGCGAGCGCGCGCCGAACGAGTTGGGCCTGACCAGCGAGGCGTCGATCCGCATGGCGTCGAAGCGGTATTGCGGCAGATGGCCGAGCGAGGTGTAGCCGGCGCCGAACCGGTCCAGCATTAGGGCGGCGCCGATCTCGCGCACCCGCTGCAGGAGAACCGCGGCGTATTCGGGGTTCTCCATCACCAGGCTCTCCGCCGCCGCGAGCTTGAGCGAGCCGCGCTGCACATAATGGCGGCCAAGCGCGGCGCGCACGTCGGACAGAAGATCGTGGCTCAGCATCTGGCGCGACGACGCGGCGACGGTGGCGAAGATCGGCGGATTGACCTCGAGCGCCTTCTGCCAGGCCGCGAGCTCCCTCGCCGTCGCCTCGAGCGCATAGGCGCCGATGTCGACGATCGCGCCGGTCGATTCGGCGGCCGAGGAGAACTCGTCCTCGCCCAGAATGCCGAGCCTCGGATGGCGCCAGCGCAAGAGCGACTGGAACCCGGCGACGGTCCGATCCTCGAGGCGAACGATCGGACGGAACAGAATCGAGATCTCTCCGCGCTCGAGCGCACGGCGCATATCGTTCTCGAGCGATTGCCGGTCCGATCGCTGCGAGCGCATGACGGCGGCGAACATCTCGACCCGGTCGCCCCCGGTTTTCTTGGCGTTGGCGAGCGCGAGCTGGGCGTCGGCGAGAAGGTCGCCGCCCTTGCCATGCAGCTTCGGGTCGTAGGTCGCCGCGCCGATCGAGACGGTCAGCGCAATCTCGCGCTCGCCGAAACTGATCGGGGCGGCAAGCGCGGCGCGCAGGGCGTCGATCCTGGCCGGCGCGTCCATCGACTGCGGCTCCGCGAGCACGATCGCGCCGAACGTGTCGCCGCCCAGACGGGCGAGCGTGTCGCCTGGGCGCAGGTCGCGGGCCAGGCGGCGGGCGACCGCGAGCAGCGCCGAGTCGCCGATCGAGAGCCCGAAGGAATCGTTGACCGACTGAAATCCGTCGATGTCGATGACCATCACCGTCGGCGCCGCCCCTCCGGGCTTTTGCGCCAGCAGGATCGCCGCCCCCAGCCGATCGTTGAACAATTCGCGGTTGGGAAGCCCGGTCAGGTTGTCGTGAACGGCGTCATGAAGCATGCGCTCTTCGGCCGATTTGAGCTCGGTCACGTCCGACAGCGAGCCGATCACCCTCACGACCTCGCCGTCGGCGCTGATCACCGGGCGCGCTTTCAGGACGTACCAGAAGTAGTGGCCGTCCGGGCCCCGCAGCCTCAGATCGTGGTTGATGCGGCCAGAGCGCTGATGGAGGAGCCCGTCGAGGGCCAGCGTATAGCGGTCGCGATCGAGGGGATGCAGCACGTCGAGCCAACCGGCGGCCGGCCCCTCGAGCGCGCCGCGCTTGAGCCCGAGCTGGCTCTCGATCGCCTCGCTTCCGCTGACCTCGTCGGTGAGGACGTTCCAGTCGAAGATCCCTTCGCCCGATCCGGTCATGGCCAGCGAGCGGCGCTCGGCCTCGGGGCCGCTGTCCACGACCCCGCCCGAGCCGGAGAAGGCGAACTGCATCACCGTGAAGCCGATCAGCATCACGATCAGCACCAGGCCGCCGACGAGACCCGGCGCCGCAAGGTCGTTGGTCAGATAGCCAAGCGCTGCCGCGCCCGCGGCCACCACCCAGACCGCCAGCAGATACCAGGTCGGGATCAGCATCACCGCGCGATCGGAGCCGCGGGCGGCGAGGCTCAGGATCAGCAGGAAGCCGAGGCCGGCGACTGTCGCGATCGAGATACGCGCAACGCCCGCCGCGACGGGCGCATTATAGACCGAGAGCCCAACGACGGCCGCCATCAGCACCAGCCACGCCAGGGCAAAATGCGTATAGCGCACGTGCCACCGGCGCAGATTGAGATAGGCGAAGAGAAAGACGATGAGCGTCGCGCCGATCGTGGCCTCGACGCCGGCGCGCCAGATTCGCTCCGTCGCGTCCTCGAGGCCGAACATCTTCCGCCAGAAGCCGAAGTCGATGCAGACATAGGCGAAGACCGCCCAGGCGAGCGCGGCCGCGGCGGGAAAGATCATCGCTCCGCGAACCACGAAAACGATGGTGAGGAACAGCGCCAGGAGGCCCGCGATCCCGATCAGGATACCTTCGTAGAGGGTGAGGCTGGTCGACTTGTCCTTGAACGCATCCGGCTCCCACAGATAAAGCTGCGGCAGGTTCGGCGTGCGCAGCTCGGCGACATAGGTCACGGTCGTTCCGGGATCGAGGGTCAGGCGGAAGACATCGGCTTCCGGGTTGTCCTCGCGTTCGGGCGCCGAGCCCTGGCTCGCGGTGATGGTGGTGATTCGTGACGAACCGAGATCCGGCCAGATGAGGCCGGAGCCGACGAAGCGGAAGTGCGGCGCGACGATCAGGCGGGTCAATTGCTCATCGGAATCGTTGGTCAGCGCGAACACGATCCACGCCGGTTGCGCCCCCGGCTCGAGCGCGCTGACCTCGATCCGCCGGACGATGCCGTCGGCGGCGGGCGCGGTTGACACCTGGATGCGATCGCCCTGGGCGCTGTAACGCTCGACCGCCTTCGTCAGATCGATCGCGTCGGACTCGACCGAGACCCGCACCGACTGCACCGCCGACGCAGGCGCCCCAAAGCCGGCGAGGGCGGCGATCAGGACGGTGACGCCGAACAGCGCCCGCCAAAGGCGCGCGGCGACGGAGGCGCGCTTCATTGGCCGGCCCCCGCGCTCTGCTCGGGAACGCTTGCGATCGTTGCCCCGCTCATCAGTCAAGATGGGTCCACGTCAGTCGTGGACGCGCGTCGCTCTCGATGAGCGCGAACAGGAGGTGGTCGCGCCAGGCGCCGTTGATCCTGAGGAATCCGCGGGCGTAGCCTTCGCGCCGGAAGCCATTGCGCTCGAGCAGCGCGATCGAGGGCGCGTTCTCCGGGATGCATGCGGCCTCGATGCGATGGAGGCGCAGCCTGGAGAACGCGAATTCGACCGTCGCCGCGACGGCGCGGGTCATCCGCCCCTTGCCGGCATGCGAGACGCCCATCCAGTAGCCGAGCGTCCCGCTCTGCGATACGCCCCGCCTGACGCCGCCGAGAGTGATCCCGCCGAGGAGTTCGTCGCTTGTGCTGTCGAATATGAGGAACGTATAGGCTTCGTCGCGGGCCAGGTCGTCGTCCTGGCGCCGAAGCCGGCGGCGAAAGGCGGCGCGAGTGAGGTCGTCGTCCGGCCAGGTCGGCTCCCACGGTTCGAGGAAGCTTCGGCTCGCCGCCCTGAGCCGGGACCAGGACGCATAGTCGGGCAGCGCGGCCGGACGCAGGTAAACGCCGTCGCCGCGCAAGAGCGGCTCCGGGCTCACCGGTCGCGTCAGGCCGAAAAGCGCCATCATACCCCTTTCAAAGCCGCGGCGACCTTCGCCTGACCCGGAACCCTGCCGACCGCGCCGATCATCGCGACAGCAGGCGGCGATCTAAGCATGGCGGCGCCTGTTTTGCGAACCTCTTCGACCGAAATGGCGTCGACCCGGGCCAGCATTTCATCCAATGAAAGCGGGCGCCCGTAGACCTGCATCTGGCGTGAGAGCTGATGAATGCGCGCCTGAGGCTGTTCGAGCGCGGTGACCAGCGACACCCTCATCTGCGCCTTGGCGCGTTGGACTTCCGCCTCGCTGAGCCCGTGCGCGGCTTCGGCGAGGCATTCGAGCGAGGCGGCCACCACCTCGGCGGCGTCGCGGTCGGCCGAACCGGCGTAGAAGCCGAACAATCCGGTGTCGATGAAATCCCAATGGAAGCCGAAGATCGAATAGGCGAGGCCGCGCTTCTCCCTCACCTCCTGGAAGAGCCGTGACGACATGCCTCCGCCTGCCGCGGCGGCGAAGACCTGCGCGGCGTCGTGATCCGGCGCGCCGGCCGGCCGGCCTTCGAACCCAATCACGACATGGGTCTGCTCGAGGCGTCGGCCGAGCTTCGTCTCTCCGCCCCGATAGACGGCCGGCGAGTCGCCCGGCTCGGACGCGGGCTGCAGCTTTTCGAGCCGGGACTGCACGAGATCGACGATGCGGTCGTGGTCGACCGCGCCGGCGGCGGCGACCACGGTGGCGCCGGCGCTATATCGCCGGCCGAGATAGCGATCGATGGCGCCGCGGTCGAAGCCGCCCACGCCCTCGCGCGTGCCGAGGATCGGTCGCCCGATCGGCTGGTCTGGCCAAGCAGTCGCGGTGAAGAGGTCGAACACCCAATCGTCGGGCGTATCCTCGACCGCGCTGATCTCCTGAACGATGACATTCTTCTCTCGCTCGAGCTCGGCCGGGTCATAGGCGCTTTCGGTGAGAATATCGCCGATGACGTCCAGCGCCAGACCGGCGTCGATCCCGAGTACGCGGGCGAAATAGCTGGTGCGCTCGACCCCGGTCTCCGCGTTGAGGTCCCCGCCGACGTTCTCGATCGCCTCAGCGATGTCTCGGGCGCTTCGCCGCCTCGTGCCTTTGAAAGTCATGTGTTCGATGAAATGCGACAACCCGTGCTCGCCGGCGCGCTCGAACCGGGAGCCCGCCGCGACGAAGACGCCGATCGCCGCCGTCTTCAAATGGCGGGAGGTCTCGGTGACAACGGCGAGCCCCGAGGGAAGACTGGTCGTTTGAACCGTCACGCCGCGGCTCGCGCAGTCTGCCGCACATAGTCGGCCACAGCCTGCTGGTCGTTGGGAAGGACGACGGTCGCTTCCCTGCGCTCCATCAGGTCGGACAGCAGCGCCGGCAGCGGCGGCCTTATTCCTGTCGCGCGCTCCACGGCGTCGGGAAACTTGGCTGGATGGGCCGTCCCGAGCGCGATCACCGGCGTCGCTGGCGCAGTGGCGAGCGCCTTACGCGCGGCGTTCACCCCGACCGCGCTATGCGGATCGATGATCATGCCGCTCTCACGATAGACCCGGCCCATCTCATCGGCGCACGTCATCTCGTCGACGCGAAAAGCCTCGAAATCGGCGCGGATGCGTTCGAGCGCGCCATTCGGGATGGAGTAAGCGCCGGCGCTCGCGAGTTCGCTCATCCGTCCGACGACCGCCTCCGGATTACGTTCGGACGCCTCGAACAGAAGGCGCTCGAAGTTTGACGACACCTGGATGTCCATCGATGGCGACTGGGTCGCCTTGACGCCCCGGGGCGCGTAGAGCCCGCTCGCCAAAGCGCGAGCCAGAATGTCGTTCTCGTTGGTGGCGATGATGAGGCGATCGACCGGCAGCCCCATCTGCTTGGCGTAGTAGCCCGCCAGGACGTCGCCAAAATTTCCAGTCGGAACGGCGAAGGAGATCGGCCGCTCCGGCGCTCCGAGGGCGACCGCGCCGACGAAATAGTAGACGATCTGCGCGAGGATGCGGGCCCAGTTGATGGAGTTGACGCCCGAAAGATGCATCTCGTCGCGGAAGGCGAGGTCGCCGAAGAGGTCCTTCACAATCTGCTGACAGTCGTCGAACGAGCCCTCGACCGCCACCGCATGGACATTGGGCTTGCCGACCGTCGTCATCTGCCGGCGCTGGACGTCGGACACCCGTCCGCGCGGAAAGAGGATGAAGACCTCAACCTGGGACTGGTCGGCGAACGCCTCGATTGCCGCCGCTCCAGTATCGCCGGATGTCGCGCCGATGATCGTCGCCCGAGCCCCGCGCTGCCGCAGCACCCGGTTTATGGCCTGGCCCAGCCACTGCATGGCGAAGTCCTTGAACGCCAGCGTCGGACCGTGGAAAAG
The DNA here is from genome assembly GCA_963794655.1 of uncultured Alphaproteobacteria bacterium. GTDB lineage: Bacteria > Pseudomonadota > Alphaproteobacteria > Rhizobiales > Beijerinckiaceae > Roseiarcus. The sequence goes on along the minus strand of CAWCEV010000008.1, from coordinate 1,106,919 downwards.
CTCGAGCGCGAACAGGTTGTCGTCGATCTGAACGACCGGCGCGGTCGCTGCGTGCCGGAAACCGGTGTAGGCCGCGACGGTCAGAGCCTCGATTTCCTCCGGCCGGAAGTCCTCGCCGATAAAGGGGGTCATGACCCTCACGGCTGCTTCCGCATAGGGCAACCCTCTCAGAGAGCGGATGGCGTCCAGCGACCATCGAGGCAATGAGAGCGGCACGTAGAGACCGCCGTCCCGGGCGAGACCGGCGAGCATCGCGTCTGCGAAGCCCAGAGCGGGGGCCGCGCCGCGCGTCGAAACATAGCGCACGAATAGGGAATCCTTGACCGGCTAGATCGTCGTCTATCGCAAAATGGGTAAGACGGGAACCGCGAGAGCCTTTTGCTCGCACGAATGGGGCCAAAGCAAGACGACCGGTTTTGGGTAATTGGACCGCCGGAAGCGCTTACGAACCATATTTCGCACTTGAAATCGCCTCCAAACTGTCCGTAACCTGCCGTAGTGACCGGATGGGACGGCCGGCGCGGCCGGATCCGTCGAGCCCGGCCAATGGATGGCGAGTGGTGGGCTATGAGTTCGGTATTCAAGGCATATTTGCGTCGCCTCGTTCGCAAAGGCCGCCTCGAAGTTGAAACTGCCGACGGGGTCAAGGAAACGTTCGGCGACGGCGAGGGTCCGCTCCTTGGCGTGAAGCTTATGGACCGCGGAGCCGAACGGCGGCTTATGGTCAATCCGGCGCTTTCGCTCGGCGAACTCTACATGGACGGCCGATTGGTCGTCACGCACGGCGATCTTTACAGTTTGCTCGATCTCGGCGCGCGGAACCTGGCGGAGATGCGGGGCCTGCCGTGGGTGCAGGCGCTCCACCAGGCTCGAGTTGCATTTCGCGGATTCCACCAGCGCAACAACCGGCGACGGGCGCGACATAACGTCGAGTCCCACTACGATCTCGACGCGCGCCTCTACGATCTCTTCCTCGATTCGGACCGTCAGTACAGCTGCGCCTATTTCGAATACCCCGGCCAGTCGCTCGACGACGCCCAGACGGCCAAGAAACGCCATATCGCCGCGAAGCTCCTTCCCAAGGATGGCGTGACGGCGCTCGATATCGGCTGCGGTTTCGGCGGCATGGGCCTTTATCTCGCCGGAGTTGCCGGCGCCAAGGTCACCGGAGTCACGCTGTCCAACGAACAATTCACGATCGCGACCAATCGGGCGCGTGAGTCAGGTCTGGCCGACAGGGTCGATTTTCGGCTTCAGGACTATCGCGACGTTCATGAAACCTTCGACCGCATCGTTTCGGTCGGCATGTTCGAACACGTCGGCGTCAATCACTACGACGAGTTTTTCACGACCGCTCGCCGCCTGCTCAAGGATGACGGCGTAATGCTGCTTCACTCCATCGGGCGCAACTACGTTCCCGGCGCAACCAATCCCTGGATTCGCAAATACATCTTCCCTGGCGGCCACATTCCAAGCCTGTCCGAGGTACTGCCGGCTGTCGAACGCGCCGGGTTGTTCATCAACGACATCGAAATTCTCAGGCTGCATTACGCCGAAACCCTCAAAGCCTGGCGCGAGCGATTCATGGCGAGAAGGGACGAAGCAGCCAAGCTCTATGACGAGCGCTTCTGCCGGATGTGGGAGTTTTACCTGGCTGGCTCGGAGACCTCGTTCCGAGTGGACGGCAACATGGTGTTTCAGCTTCAGCTGAGCAAGCGCCAGGAGATCGTTCCCCTGACCCGCGACTATATCGCCGAGCGGGAGGCGGAGCTTCGCCGCCGCGAGGCGGCCCGGCCCGGGGTGCGTCAGGCGGCGGAGTAGATTGCCCGCCCGGCGCCCATTGACGCCGACGAAGGCCAGACGCGACCGGCCGAGCGTGGCAATTTCCGAAGTCGGAACGTCGATGGACGCTCCGCTTCATTCCGTGTTACGCCGGAGCAGTTGGGCGCAGGCGCCCGCCCGAAGCGACTAAGCGGTGACGGGTAGGGAGGTAGCGATGACGGTCGCATCATCGGTCGTAAGCCCTCCGGAGGCCGTCGATCTTGCGGCGCTCGCCGAGACGATGCCGCTTGACGAGTTCAACGTCAGCGATCCCAAACTCTTTCAGCAGGACGTCTGGCAGCCGTATTTCCGCCGCCTGCGGCGGGAGGCGCCGGTGCATTATTGCAAGGAGAGCCCGCTTGGGCCCTTCTGGTCGGTGACCAAGCACAAGGACATCATCGCCCTTGAGGTCAACCACAGGTCATTTTCGTCGCTCGACGGCATCACCCTGCGCGACCGGCCGGGCGACCTCGAGCTGCCGATGTTCATCGCCATGGACCCGCCGCGGCATGAAGCGCAGCGCAAGGTGGTGCAGCCGATCGTCTCGCCGGACAATCTGGCCAATTTCGAGGGGCTGATCAGGAGCCGCGTCCGCGCGGTGCTCGATGGCCTGCCGCGCGGCGAAACCTTCAACTGGGTGGACAAGGTCTCAATCGAGCTCACGGCGCAAATGCTGGCGACGCTGTTCGATTTCCCGTTCGAGGACCGCCGCAAGCTCAGCTACTGGTCGGATGTCTCGACAGCCGTGCCCTACGAAGGCGGGCTGGTCGAAAGCGAAGAGCAGCGGGAGGAGGTCTTCGGCCAGTGCCTCGCCTATTTCATGGGGCTGTGGAACGAGCGGGTCAACGCCGAGCCGCGGCCCGATCTCATCTCGATGCTCGCCCACGGCGAGGCCACCCGCAACATGAGCGCGCGGGAATATCTCGGCAATATCGTGCTCCTGATCGTCGGCGGCAATGACACGACCCGCAATTCGATGACCGGCGGCCTCCTGTTCCTGAGCCAGAACCCGGATGAGTTCGAGAAGCTGAAGGCCCGGCGCGAGCTCATCGAGTTGATGGTCCCCGAGATCATCCGATACCAGACGCCGCTCGCCTATATGCGCCGCACCGCGCTCGCCGACGTCGAGTTCGGCGGCCAGCTGATCCGCAAGGGCGAGAAGGTCGCGATGTGGTACATTTCCGGCAACCGCGACGAGGAGGCGATCGATGAGCCCGACCGCTTCATCATCGACCGGCCCCGCCCGCGCCAGCATCTTTCGTTCGGCTTCGGCATCCACCGCTGCGTCGGAAAGAACCTGGCCGAAATGCAACTGAAGATCCTGTGGGAGGAAATCCTCGAACGCTTGCCCGCGATCGAGGTCGTCGGCGAGCCGAAGCGGGTGTTCTCGTCCTTCGTCCACGGCATCACCGAATTGCCGGTGCGCATCGCGGCATAGCGCTTGCGTCAGGCCGTCGAGCCGGCGTCTCTTGACGGGCGTGGAATTTTGGGGCTCTCAAGTCTGGCGTGGCTCGGCGTCCTTCAGAGCGGATCGGCAGAATCCTGCGCCGACGTCGGCCTCAAGCGTCCAGGTTGCAAGCGCTGGCTGTGAGCGGCGCCCGGCGCTTCGGCGGCCAAGATGAATCAAAGCAAAAAGGAAATCCATAGAATGACGTCTCTTTACCGGCGCGCCGACAGGAAGCTACGCGAGCTGGCCAATCCAGACGTGCCAGGCTCTTCGGACTTCGCAGTCATCGCCAACGACGAACACCGATCCACTTACCGGGGGCGGGCGGCCGAACTATTTTTTTCGAACCAGGGGAGGCCCGTTGCAAAGTGGCTTCACTATCTCCCGATCTACGACCAACTGTTGGGGTCTTATGCAGGCTCCAAAGTAAAGATGCTCGAGATCGGCGTGGCCCACGGCGGCTCCCTTGAGCTGTGGCGAAAGTTTCTCGGTGATGAAGCGGTCATATTCGGAATCGACATCGATCCCAAGTGCGTTGCTTACGACGGCGGCGGCGGACGCGTGCGGATCGGCTCGCAGGACGATCCCAAGTTTCTCCGCGACGTGGCGGCTGAGATGAAGGGGCTCGACGTTGTGCTCGACGACGGTTCGCACGTCGGCAGGCATCAAATCGCAAGTTTTGACGTGCTGTTTCCTCTACTCAGCGACGGCGGACTCTACATCATTGAGGACGTATGCAGTTCCTACTGGCCTCATTGGGAAGGAGGAAGGAACAGGCGCGGCACGATCATTGAATACCTGAAGAACAAAGTCGATGATATGCATAACCATTATCAAAAGAAGGGCTTGAACAAGCCTGCAGATATGACAGACATGGAGAGCATCCAATTTTTTGACTCGATCGTGGCGATCCGGAAGCGCAAGCAATTGCCCCGATACCAGGTGATGGTCCCGCCCTCGGATGAGCTTTTTCCTATTCCGCCGCAAAATCGGTGAGGACCCCAATCAGCGCTGCCGCCGCACCCCCCGGGCAGGATGGCTTACGCCGACTGCGCTGGCTTCACCCGCCGGATCAGGCCCTCGCCGATTGTGCGGACTCGGGCAAACTGGACGGTCAGAACATGCCGAAGGTCGGCCGAATAGGCATACGCAAGCCCGACCGAGACGAGGCCGACCAGGACGGCCGCCGCCAGCGACGAGGCGAGGCTCGACCCGAGGAACATGGCTAGAATTCCGCTGCCGCAGAGCAGGGCGGTCGGACGCGCCAGCGCGGACGCCACTTCTTCCCTGGAAAAACCAGCCGCCCAAAACATCAGAAATGCGTCCACGACGCCGCGTAGGGTCCAGGCCGCCGCCGCGCCCTTGATGCCGAAAACGGTGGTCAGGGCCCAAAGGATCCCCAGAAACGGGAGCAGTTCGGCAAAATGGAGCTTTCCAGTCAGGTCCGGCCGGCCCTGGCTTTGGATGAGCGTGTAGGCGATGAAGGCCAGTCCGGCGATCCAGGCGCCATAGAAGAGGATTTGCGCCACCGGGGCTGAAATGAGCGCGAACTCGGGTCCGATCCAGTAGCGGAAGAAAACCGGCGCCAGAATGATGCCGGGCGCGCAGACCGCCGCGTATCCGTATCCGAGCGACTCGAGGGCTCGCACGGCGAGCTTATGCGCTTCGTCCCGCGGTAGGCTGGAAAGGCGCGGAAAGAAAGTCCGCCCCAGCGCCATCGGGAATATCTGAGATCGTACGATCAGGTTCATGGGGACGGCGTAGTGGGTAACCTCCGCCACGCCGAGCAACGAGCCGATCAGGAATTGATCGGCGCTGACCAGAATCGGGAAGATCACGCTGGTGACGGTCACCCACCCGCCGTAGTGCAGCAAAGTTCGGGCCTCCGACCAGTCGAACGCCCGAAGCGAAAAAGGACCTTCCAGCCGGTAGACGCAAACGCCGATGACAACCATGCTCGCCGCTTGGACGATCGCCACCGTGGGAATGATGACTGTCAGGGACGGACTCACCAGCACGGCCACGATGACCGGAGCGATCTGGCCCATGCTCTGTTGCAATATCTGCAATGAGTTCGCGAGAAGAAACCGCTCGCGGCTCTCCAGCGCGCCTGAACCCACGCCAGCCACAAGGGTCATGGGAAAGAGGCCGACCATCCACGGAAACGATCGCGAGACTTCGCCCTTCAAATCCGGGGGAATGGAAAGCACATAGGCGAACATGTATCCGCCGACGACCAGGAGCAGCGCCGCGCCCACCAGTCCAAAGCCGACACTGAGAAGAACGGTCGTCAGCAACACCCGGGCTCGTTCCGCCTGAGGAGCCGCTCGAAGCTTGGCCAGCGCATTGATCGAGGCGCGTGACAGCCCGAGATCGAGAAAGCCGAAATATCCGACCATAATCCATGCGATCGTCAGCACGCCATAACGCGCGTTTCCGAGATGGTGTATGTATATTGGGATTGTTACGAGCGCGATCGCGATTCGCACGACCGGTGAGGTGAGATTAACAACAAAATTGGTTTTGAGGCGCGTGGTGGACATACCTATCCTGATACTTCGGATACTTTGCAATAGACTGACACAGGCTCCGGCAGTGTCAATCTATAGTTTGACCCGCCGTATGCACACGCTTCTCCGAACACGCCCCTCTTTGGCAGCTCTCTTGGCCATCCATGTTTCTTGGCTTTGCCGCGCTAAGCCGGACGGCAGTGTCAGCGTCAACGGCGCAGCATGATTTGCGGCCGCCTTGAGATCGGCGATCCTAGGCGGCTGAAAGATACGCTCAAACCGCCCCAGCGTCAAAGACGCGGCTCCGCGACGAAGTGTAGATGGGGGCTCGTCAGCCCACCGTTTCGGCGCATCGGACAGGTGGGCGGACCTGCGTCGGCGGCGGCGGGGTCCGCCGGACGATTGCGCGGTCGATCGCTCTCGCCGAACCGATCAGCCCGGCCGGGAGTCGGCTTCCACGAGGGCGTTCAACTCATCCTCGAGCCGCAATTCGACGCTCTTCGCCTCGGTCCTGATCCAGTCGACCACGACCTCGACGTCATCGCGCGGCGTCGTGTCAGCCTGGACCAGCCAGTAGGCGTACCCATGCGCCTGGTCGAGGCCGGCGCCGCTGACCGCGATGAGCCGGCCCTGGGCCAGCAGCGGCTCGATCAGCGCGATCCGGCCGAGCGCTATTCCCTGGCCCTCGAGCGCCGCTCGGATCGCCTGGTCATACTGATTGTAACGCAGGACCCCTTTCGGCTTGACCGCGCTCAGCCCCATGGAATGGAGGCGGTCGGACCATTGCAGCCAGGGGCGATTCGAATCGTCGTATTCGATCAGGACATTGCCCGCGACCGCCGCGGCGTCGAGGCGGCTCACGCCGAGCGAAGGATGGGCGACGGGAGCGACCGCTTCTCCGAACAGGCGCTCCGAGCCGGGCGGGGCGCTCGCCGCCGGGCAATAGCGGATCGCAACGTCGGCGGCGCCCGTCTTGAGATCGACGACCTTGTTGTTCGCCGCCACCCTGACGTCAATATCGGGATGGCGCTGCTGGAAGCCGCCGAGACGCGGCAGGATCCACAAACCGGTGACGCCGATGCTCGCGGTGATCGTGACCGGCTGGCGGTCGCGGCCTGCGGCAAGCGCGCTGACGCCGTTCTCGAGCTGCTGGAGCGCGCTGTCGGCGACCCGAAAGAAACGCTCGCCCTCGGCGGTGAAGCTGATCGAGCGATAACCGCGGTTGAGCAGTTTCACCCCGAGCGCGTCCTCGAGCGCGATGATCTGGCGGCTGACCGCCGATTGGGTGAGGAAAAGATCCTGCGCAGCGAGGGTCATGCTCTGGCGCCGCCCGACGGCGACGAAACCGCGAACGAGATCGAGTGACGGGAATCGAACCGGAAAGCTTCGCATGCAACTCTCTCATGCGATCAAGCCAGAGCTTCGCCGCACCGCCGCCCTATGTCAAGCTAGCGGATAACGCCGCGCTGCGACCTCGCTTGCCTCGCATTCCGTAGCCGCATGTCATCAATTCCGGAATCTCGTTTGACGGGCGATGTCCGCCGGCCCTATCGATGACGTTCTGAAGGCCGCGAACGGCGCGGCGGCGGGGCCAGGAAGCGCTTCGCCTTTGCCGGAGCCGGCCGCGAGCCGCCGATGAGCGAAGGGTCGCTCGGGAGGCTTTCATGCGCATCGCATTGTCGCATTTGGCGTTCGAACTGTCGCCGCCGCGGTTCGCGAACTGGCGAAGCGAGTTGCATAGCTGGCGCAGGCGCGCGCGGGAGCGGGACGAGCTCGCGCGAATGTCGGACGGGGAACTGCACGACATCGGCGTCACCTCGGCCGATCGCTGGGCGGAGATCAAGAAGCCGTGCTGGCGCGGGTGACGCCCTTCATCGCCCATCGCTCAAAGTCGGCCGGAATTACGTTGCTCCCGCAGATAATCGTCGCGACGCGCTTGCCCGCGTAGCGGCGCGGATCTTCCAGGATCGCGGCAACGCCCAACGCGGCCGACGGCTCGACGATAAGTCCGGCGTGGCGATAAAGCATTCGCATCCCGGCGATGATGCTGTCTTCCTCGACCAGCGCGACGTGGTCAGCCACGGCCAAGAGGTCGTCGAGAACAGCGGGGATAGGGAAGCGGCCCGCGACGCCGTCCGCGATTGTGTCCGTGCTGTCCGTCTCGACAACCGACCCTGCCCGCCATGACAACGCCATCGCGGGCGCTCCCGCAGGCTGTACGCCTATGATTTCGACCTCTGGAGCGAGTCGCTTGAAGACGTACCCCACGCCGGTGGCCATCGCGCCGCCCCCGAGCGCGACCAGCACGGCGTCGATCGTCCCGACGCCTTCAAGGAGTTCGAGCCCGATGGTCCCGGCTCCTTCGCACGTGTCGATGTTTTCGCTGTCTTCGACCAGGAATGCGCCTTCGCTGGCTGCGATCTGGCGAGCGAGATCGCGGGCCGTCTCGATGTCCCCGTCGACGATCCGCACGCTCGCTCCGAGCGCGCGGATTCTTTCCAGCTTGTATGGATTCGCGCTGCTGGCGGCAGTGACGGTTGTCGAAATCCCTCGGCTTCGGCCGCTATAGGCCAAAGCCTGTCCGAGATTGCCGGCGCTCGCGCAGACGGCCGCCCCGACCCCCGAGTCGGCCAGACGCGCCATCACCGTCTCCGTGCCGCGACCCTTGAAACAGCGTATGGGATTGCCGGTTTCGAGCTTCAAAATGACTTCACAGCCGAGCGCCCCGCCAAGGGGAGGGCAAACATACTGAGGCGTGTTTCGAAAGATCGGCGCGATGCGGGAGACGGCGGTCCGAATTCTATCCAGGTCGAACCGGACGGGAGTCCATGGCCCTCGGCGAACAGTGCGTTTCTCGGAGCACATGACGACGACCCCGCTGACTACCCAAGGCCCCTATTCCTCCCGGTGCTTATAGCCGCTTTTCGAACCAGTGGTGGGCGTAGGGGTTGTCGTTGAAAGGCGCGACTTCGCGGAAGCCTTCCCTGCGGTAGAGGGCATGGGCCTCGGTCAGCGCCCGGTTGGTGTCCAGACGAAGCGTCTTCAACCCCATGTCCCGCGCCGCGCCTTCCAGCGCATGGAGGATCCGGCGCGCGACGCCGATGCCGCGTGCGGAAGGGGCGGTCCATACGCGCTTGATCTCGCCCGCCGTCTTCCCGGTGCGCTTGAGCCCCCCGCACCCCACCGCATCGCCGTCGAGCCGGGCAAGCACGAACAGGCCCGACGGCGGCCCCATGTCGTCGGCGCGGGCGGACTTGTCGTTGCTCGCGTCGAAGCCGCCCTCGAAGCGTGCTTTGAGTTCGCCGAAATAGGCATCGAGGCAGCGTCGCGCCTCGGCGCTGTCGGCAGCTTCCGCCCCGACTTCGACCGATGCAGCGCGGATCAGACGCTCCACCTCCGCCATTGCGGCGGTGAGGCGGCCGCGCCTGGCTTCGTCGAGCGCCTCGAGCATGGACGCCGCGAGCTGGTCCGAAAGCCTGTCATAGGCCGCGCGCTCGGCGTTTCCTTTGCGGGTCAGGCTCGCCCGGCGTAGGCGGCCGTCCGCGCCGCCCTTCGCGACCCCAACCAATCCCTGCGTCTTGAGCGAGTGGATCAAGCGGCTGAGATAGCCCGAATCGAGCCCGAGCCTCGCTCGCAGCGCACGGAGGTCGGCGCCGTCGGCCCCGATTTCGAAAATGAGCCGCGCCTCCGCGAGCGGCCGGCCCCGGCGCAGGTAACTGGTTTCGAGCGCGCCGACGCGGCGGGTAACAAGACGGTTGAAGCGGCGGACCTGGGTGAGCTGGCTCTCGTCCATTCTCTGACTTTAGTCAGCAAACCATGGTTTGCAAGTCTGGGCGCTAGAGCATGGCGCTTTTAGACGTCGCCGTTGCCGTCATCGCGAGGAGCCCAAAGGGCGACGTGGCGATCCAGGGGACGTCTAGCGCCCTACGATCCCTGGATCGCCGCGTCGCTTCCCTCCTCGCGATGACGGGTCCGTCCGAACGCGCCACGCTCTAGGGGCGGGCGCAGCGGGCGGCGCAACACTCGGCGCAACGCCCGATCAGCGGCAGCTCACCGCCTATCCTAGGCAAACAACGCGCGAACCAGCGGCGATCATCGAATCGATTGCAGCGACGCCGCAAACGGCGTTAGACTGAACTCAGCGCAACCGGCGCGCCATGACTGCGGCGCCTTTCGCATTCCGCATCATGTTTCGCGTCCGCGACAAAAAAGCGTCGAGGCCGACGGTTCGCGCGGAACTCGGCGACGCGTCATGACGTTCAGGGCTACGGCGGGGCTCCTAGGTCAGGAGACTGATGATGCCAAACGTTGAATACAGACTAGCGTCAGGGCACTCGATTCGACACCTTGACGTCTCGCCGATGATCGCCGCGCTTCGGTTCCAGCCGGCCGATTTCGAATTTTCTCACGGCTGGCTGAACCATGTGCCGAGCCGCCACCGCTTCCAGTTCGACCGCAGCGGGCGCGTGACGATCGACGCGCTTTGCGGCTGCGCGGCGCTGTCGGTGCGGCCGGAGCAGGCGGACGAGCTCCATTCCATGTTCAAGACCTGGCGCTCCTCCTATTGGGTCCCGCTGGAGACGAACCGCGAGTTCGAGTCTCACTTCCGGGCCCCCAACGCTTGGGTCAGGTTGTTCCGTGACATCCGCATGGCCTGGCGGCGCTTCCGGCGCGAGGCCGAGCCTGTGACAATCCCCGCCGAGGCGGTGTCGGCGACGCCGGCGGAATAGGCGGCGCTGGCCTCCCGCGTCGCAGCGCGGCGCGGGAGCTCCGTTGGCGTCCTCAGCGGGCGAAGCTCACGGCGTTGCCGGCATCGACGTTGAGGATGTTGCCGGTGCTCTTGGCGGAGAGATCGGACGCGAAATAGTAGACCGCTTCGGCGACGTCCTCGGGAAAGACGGAAAGCTTCAACAGCGAGCGCTGGCGGTAGACCTCTTCGAGTTCGGACTCTTTCACCTTGTTCGAGGCGGCGCGCTGCGCCCGCCACTCGCCCTGCCAGATCTTGGACCCGCGCAAGACCGCGTCGGGGTTCACCGTATTGGCGCGAATGCCGTGCGGCGCTCCCTCGAGCGCGATGCAGCGGGCAAGATGGACCTCCGCCGCCTTGGCGCTGCAATAGGCCGATGCGCCGGGCGAGGCTGCGAGCGCGTTCTTCGACGCGATGAAGACAATGGCGCCGCCGAGACCCTGATCCTTCATGATCCGGTAGCCTGCCCGTGCGGCGAGGAAATACCCGGTCGCGAGGATCGCGAAGTTGCGGTTCCAGAGCTCGAGCGACGTCTCCTCGAACGGCGACGCCGAGGCGATGCCCGCATTGGCGACCACGATGTCGATCCCGCCGTAATCGAGGACCGTCTCGCGAAACGCCGCCTCGACCGCAGGCTCGCTCGTCACGTCGACATTGACGCCGGAGACGACGTCCTTGCCGAACCGCTTGCCGAAGTCCGCGACCGCCGCATCGAGGCTCTTTGCGTCGATATCGGCCAGCACGACGCAGGCGCCCTCGCTGAGGAGTCGGGCCGCAATCGCCTGTCCGATGCCGCCCGAGCCGCCGGTGATAAGGGCGACCCTCCCGGCGAGCGATTTGGGCTTGGGCAGCCGCTGCAGCTTGGCTTCCTCGAGCAGCCAGTATTCGATGTTGAACGCCTCCTGCTCCTTGAGCCCGACATAGCTACTGACGCCGGACGCGCCGCGCATGACGTTGATCGCGTTGACGTAGAATTCCGCGGCGATGCGCGCGGTCGACTTGTCCTTGGCGAACGACAGCATGCCGACGCCCGGGATGAGATAAATGACGGCGTTCGGATCGCGGATCGGCGGCGAGTCCGCTCGTTTGCAGCGCTGGTAGTAGGCCTCGTAGTCGGCGCGATAATCGGCGATATTCTGGTCGAGGGAAGCAAGGAGAGCATCGAGATTGCGCGCCGCCGGATCGAACGGCAGCACCAGCGGGCGGATCTTGGTGCGCAGGAAATGATCGGGGCAGGACGTCCCAAGCGCCGCTAGAGGCTTGAGCTCCCGGGAGTTGACGAACTCCAGCACCGCCGGCGCGTCGGTGAAGTGGCCGACCTTGCGCTCGCCGCTCGAAATCCGCTTGCGGATGGCGGGCAGGAGCTTCGCGGCGACGTCGCGCCGCTCGGGTCGCGGCAAAGCTTCGACGCTCTGGCCCCCGAAGGCCTCTTTGCGCGTATTCTCGCCGAGCCATCGGGCGGCCCGGTTGATCATCTCGAGCGTGGTCCGGTAGCAATCCTTGGCGGTCGGTCCCCAGGTGAACAGGCCGTGGCCGCCGAGGACGACTCCCTTCATCCCGGGATTGGCTTCGGCCATCGCGCCAAGCTTCAGACCGAGGTCGAACCCGGGACGCTGCCACGGCAGGAAGCCGAGCTCGGCGCCGTATATCTCGCGGGTCAGCGCTTCGGCGTTCTCGCTCGCCGCGATTGCGATGACCGAATCGGCGTGGACGTGGTCGACATGGGGATGGGGAACGAAGCCATGCAATGGGGTGTCGATCGAGGTCGCGCGCGGATTGAGGTTGAACGTGCAATGATTGTAGAGCGGGACCATTTCGTCTTCGTGCTCGAGGCCGCGATAGACTGCGCGGAGGCCAAGCAGCTTGTCGAGATAGAGCGTCGAAAAACCGTCGAGCCTCATCGAGCCGATGTCGCCGCCGGAGCCCTTGACCCAAAGGACATTCGTCGGCGCGCCGGTCAGCGGATCCGGGGCTGCAACCTTGGCCGAGGTGTTGCCGCCGCCGAAATTGGTGATGCGCAGGTCGCTTCCAAGCAAATTGGAGCGGTAGAGCAGCAGGCCCGGCTCGTCGAGGGAGGCCGCATGCTCGTCGTCCCACAGGTCAGGCAACGGAGCGTCCAAACGAAGATGATCGCCGCCCATGGTGCTCCCTCTTGATGCCGTCCGGTTTTTATAGATCCATGTGCAGGTGATCAATGGACGTCGAATGGGAGGGGCCCGATGAAGCGCTATGCCTTCAAGATGTTTCTCAATCCCGGCGAGGCGCACGAATACCGCCGGCGGCACGACGCCCTCTGGCCGGAGTTGCAGGCGCTACTCAGCGAGTCGGGGGTGAGCAACTATTCGATCTTTCTCGACCCTGACTCCAACACGCTTTTTGCCTATCTCGAGCCCACCGAGGATTACCGCATGGACGAAGTGGCGAAGCATCCGGTGATGCGGCGCTGGTGGGCCTATATGAAGGACATCATGGCTGCGAATCCCGACGGGAGCCCGGTGACGACGCCGCTGGTCGAGATGTTTCATATGGAATGAACGGGGGACGCGCGATGGATGACTGCGTCGCCGTGTTCGACCTCGGCAAGACCAATATGAAGGCCGTCGTGTTCGACGGCGCGGGCAAGGTCGTGGCCGAGCGCGGCCGACTCAACGCCTCCCTCCCGGCGGACACGCGCTGGCCGTACCAGCGGCTTCACACCGATGGGGCCTGGGCGTTCCTCATCGGCGCGTTGAAAGAGCTCGGCGCTCAATTCCCGATCGAAGCGGTTTCGATCTCGGCGCATGGCGCGGCGGGCGTGCTGGTCGGGGACAAGGACGCCGCGCTGCCGGCCGTGGATTACGAGTTCGACATCGACCGCCCCATCGCGGCGGAATACGACAGGGTCAGGCCTCCATTCGAGGAAACGCTATCGCCCAACCTGCCGCGCGGGCTCAATCTCGGCCGGCAGGTCTACTATCTTCAGCAGCGATTCCCGGCGGAGTTCGCGGCCGCCCGCGCGTTTCTCGCCTATCCCCAATATTGGGCCTGGCGGCTGAGCGGCGTTGCGGCGACCGAGTGTACTTCGGTCGGCTCGCACACCGATCTTTGGCGGCCGAGGGAGGGCAAGCTCTCGACCATGGTCGACAGGCTCGGCTGGCGGCGGCTGTTCCCGCCGACCCGCAACGCCTGGGATACGCTCGGAACGCTCACGCCCGAAGTCGCCGCGGCCACGGGTCTCTCGCCCAATGTTCGCGTCGTCTGCGGGGCCCATGATTCGAACGCCTCGCTCGTGCCCCATCTCGTCTCGCGGCGCGACCCGTTCACCGTGATCTCGACGGGGACCTGGGTCATCATCATGGCCGTCGGCGGAAAAGGCCGCCTCGATCCGAAGGCCGACATGCTGGCCAACGTCAACGTGCGCGGCGAGCCGGTGCCGACCGCGCGCTTCATGGGCGGACGCGAATTCGCGGTCCTTGCAGGCGAAGCGCCGGCCGAAGCGGACGAGGCCGACGTGGCCGGCATGGTCGCCTCGGGAGCGCTCGCGCTTCCGGCGTTCTCCGACCAGGGCGGGCCATTCGCCGGCCGCGCCGGCCGGATCGAAGGGGATGCGCCGGCAACCCCCAAGGCGCGGGCGGCTCTCGCCACCCTCTATGCGGCCCTGATGTCGGCGCATATGCTTCATCGTCTTGAAGCGCCGGGCGACCTCATCGTCGAAGGGGGTTTCACCCGCTCGCCCGCCTTCGGCGCTGTTCTCGCCGCGCTCATGCCCGGCCGGCGGGTTGTCGTCGCCCCGACGAGCGGCGGAGCGGCGGCCGGAGCAGCGCTGCTCGCTCATTGGGGAACGACCGGCGATCCGCCGAAGCCCGAACCCGCGCGCCCGTGGGCCATTCCAGGCCTCGACGCCTACCGGCAGCGCTGGGAAGCGGCGCTTTAGGCCGGGTTCTATTTGTCCAAGCCGAATGTCTGGTTCGCGGCGGTTCGGTCGTATAGTCTTTCCGCAGATGGCCGCGTCCGAATATTCGTTCCTCAAAACGCTGATGGCGCTCGCATTCGGCTTGACCGTCGCCGGATGCGCCGGAAGCCAGCCGACCGACTATCCGAATGTCGTCCCGATCGATAAGACTGGCAATTTCGGCGCTCGCTAGGCTTTCGCCGGCGAAGACGCCTTCGTTTGCGAATTTGGTTTGGGAACGCTGGAATGGGAGGAGCGCGATGGTCTGGAACCGGCGAATTGGGGCGGCGCTGGCCGGCGTCGCGTTGGCGGGTTCGGCGGCGGCGCAGACCCTGCCCACACACCGCATTCCCGCGGCGCTGGCGGTCGAGGCAGCGAGCGAGACCGTCGCGGCCTGCGCGAAGCAGGGCTATCACGAGACGGCCCAGGTGGTGGACGCCGACGGCGTGATCATCGCGACCGTTCGGGGCGACGGCGTCGGCGCGCACTCGCTCGACAGCGCGCTCGACAAGGCCTTTACCGCTGCGTCGTTCAAGAGCGACACGCTGGCGCTGTCGGAACGCGCCAAGGGCGAGGATTCGATCGCGCCGCTCGCCAAGCTGCCGCATGTCATGTTCTTCGGCGGCGGCGTGCCGATCAAGCTCGGCGACGAGACGATCGGGGCGATCGGCGCCGCCGGCGCTCCCGGCGCCAAGCTGGACGACGGCTGCGCGCGCGCCGGCCTCGACAAGATCAAGGATCGCCTGCAGTAATCGCCTTAATAAATAAGGGAGGAAACCATGGAAGCCACGACCGCCGACTCGAAACCCGTAGTCGGGACGACTGCCGGCCAGCCGCCGATCCCTTTCGACGCGGCGCGGCTGGACACGCTGATGGATGAAGCCGGGATCGACGCTCTGGTCGTCACGTCCAAGCACAACATCCAGTACCTGCTCGGCGGCTACCGGTTCTTCTTTTTCGATCATTTCGATGCGATCGGCGTCAGCCGCTACCTGCCGGTCCTCGTCTATGTGAAGGGCAGTCCGGAGCGCGCGGCCTATATCGGACATCCGATGGAAAGCTACGAACGCGAGCTCAACCGGTTCTGGGTCCCGACCTTCAGCGGCTCCGCGCGCATGGGCACCGACGGGATCGAGACCGCGATCGAAAAGCTCGTGACGCTTGCGCCGAAAGTCAAAAGGATCGGCGTCGAGCGCGCTTTCCTGCCCGCCGACGCGGAAAGCACGCTTCGCGAGGGACTGCCCGGGATGGAGTTCGTCGAAGCGCAGCTTCCTCTCGAGCGCCTTCGCGCGGTGAAAACGCGGCAGGAATTGGAATATTTGCGAACGGCGAGCGATCTGGTGGTCGACTCCATGCTCGCGGCCATCGCCGGCGCCAGGCCCGGCATGACCAAGCATGACCTCGTGGAGGCGCTGCGGCGCGAGGAAGTGAATCGCGGCCTGACGTTCGAATATTGCCTCATCACGGCCGGAACGAGCCTCAATCGCGCGCCCTCGGAGCAGGTCCTGCGGGAAGGCGACATCCTCTCGGTCGACTCCGGCGGCAACTATAAGGGCTATATCGGCGACCTCTGTCGCATGGGCATTTTCGGCGAACCCGACGCCGAGCTCAAGGAGCTGCTCGCCGAGGTCGACGCGATCCAGCAGGCGGCGCGCCGGCCGATCCGGAACGGCGCGCGCGGCGGCGACGTGTACGCCGCCGTCGAGCCGCTCACTCGCGGCTCGACGCATGGCAATTCGCTCGAGTTCGTCGCGCATGGCATGGGCCTCATCAGCCACGAGGCGCCGCGTCTCACCAATCGCGCGCCGGTGCCGTATCCCGCCTATGACGCGGACTTGCCGTTAAAGACAGGGATGGTCCTTTCGATCGAGACGACGATCCTTCATCCGCGCCGCGGCTTCATCAAGCTCGAGGACACTGTCGCCGTGACCGAATCGGGCTGCGAAGGTTTCGGCGACCGCGGGCGCGGCTGGAACCGCTGCGGGGCCGGCGCCGCGTGAGGGGGGGGGGGGTCGACCGTTCGCCCGACCGGCGCCGGTCGACAATCCTTTGCGATAATCAGAAGGCCGTGCTAAGGTTCACCTTGCCGGTCGCCGCTGGGCGCCGCCGCGGCGGCAAAGCGGCGAAGGGGCGCTCATGGCCTGCGTGGCTTCTGGCGCCGGAAAGGATAGGAGAGCGCTGGCGTCGGCATTAAGATATTGAATTAGTTGAGAAATTCTTTTTTGCTTTCCTTCCGTCGGACTCGGAATTCCTTCCGCTTTTCCTTTGTTTTCCTTCCGAATTTCCTTTTGCTTTCCTTCCATTCGCTTTGCTTTCCTTCGCCCCGATCCACGTCGCCGCCGAGAGCACATTCCTTGTTGCCGGCGCCGGCCGCATGATGCAGGTGTTCGCAGCCGTTCGCGCCGTGATTCGATGAACTGGGCGGCGCCTGATCCGTGGGCTCCAGACAAAGCGACGATGGCCGCATTTCCATTCCGCAAAGCTCACTTCATCGGCCTTGCCGGCGTGGGCATGAGCGCCACCGCTATCCTGCTGCGCGACAGCGGCGTCGCCGTGACAGGCTCCGACGAAGCCATCTATCCGCCGATCTCGCAGGTGCTTGCTCGCGAGAATTTCGCGTGCCAGGCGCGCTATGCTGCGCGGAATATTCCCGACGACGCCGACCTTATCGTCATCGGCAAAAACGCGCGGTTGACGCCGGACGCCAATGACGAGGTGGCGGAGGCTTTCACGCGCGCCGCGAGACCCGGAGGGCCGAAGATTCTGTCATTCGCCGAAGCGCTCGCGCTCCTTTCGCGTGGACGCGAGAACGTTGTGGCGGCGGGGTCATTCGGCAAGACGACGAGCGTTGCGATGCTGGCGCATTGCCTCGCGAGCGCAGGGCTCGATCCCTCCTGGATGATCGGCGCCGTGCCGTTGTCGCCTGCCCGGGCGTCCAATGCCGGCTCGGGACAATTATTCCTGCTTGAAGGCGACGAATATCCGTCTTCAAATACCGACAATCGCTCGAAATTCCTGCATTACCGTCCGGCGCACCTCCTGCTCACGCCGCTCGCGCATGATCACGTCAACGTCTTTCCCACGATCGATTCCTATCTCGCGCCCTTCCATCAACTCTTTGATCTGGTCCCGCCCGACGGACTCATCGTTGCAGCGACCTCGGGCGACTTAAGCGAGCGATTTCTCGCCGAAACGAAACGCCATGTCGTGACCTTCGGGCTCATAAAGGGCGACTGGCGGGCGGAAAATATCGAGTATGGCGCCGTCTCTCAGTTCACTTTGTCTGAGCGAGGCCGCGAGGTCGCTCGAGTGAAGACCACGCAGCTTGGCGCTCACAATATCGAAAACATGGTGGGGATCGGTGCGTTCGTGCTGACCCGCGGCCTTGTCAGCGTCGAACGATACACAGCAGCGATGGCAAGCTTTCGCGGCGTAATGCGCCGGCTCGACCGGAAATCAGATCAAACCAGCGTGCAAATGTTCGAAGGCTTTGGATCGTCCTATGACAAGGCGAAGAGCGCGATTGCCGCGATGAAGAAGCATTTCCCGAAGCGACGCCTGGTTGTCGTGTTCGAGCCGCACACGTTTTCGTGGCGAAACCGCAACAAGCTTGAATGGTACGACGATGTATTCAGCGGCTGTGATCGCGTTTTCATATTCGAGCCGGCGAACCAAGGGGCGGCAACTCATGAGCAAGCAAGTCTTGGCGAGATCATGGAACGCGTGCGAGCGGCGGGCGTGGACGCCACGCCGGTGCACTCCTGCCGCGAGGGTCTGACGAAAATCGGCGCCGAGTTACGCAAGGATGATGCTTTGCTATTTCTGACTTCCGGCGACATGGACGGTTTGATCGAACGGCTGCCGCGAATTGCCGAGAAGCAATACCCGCTTCCTGCCCCTGCATGATGGGCGGGTGAAGGACGCTCTCCGAGCAAAAACGGCCCCGCAGGACCGCTCTCAAGCTCTTGATTTTCCTTTAGAGAAGTTTGGAGCGGGCGAAGGGATTCGAACCCTCGACCCCAACCTTGGCAAGGTTGTGCTCTACCCCTGAGCTACACCCGCATCCGTGGCGGCGGCGGCGCCGACGGCGGCTTATGGCTCAGGGATAACGAGAATGCAACTCCCTTCCGGTAAGTCCTTGACACAAAAATGTCCAAGTCGAGCCGTGCGGCGCACGCGGCCGTGATTTGAATTCGGCGGTTTTACGGTGCAAGGCGTGATGATAATGTGAGTTTCAGGGATGAACGAGGCCCTTAAACCGGACAACGTCACGCAACGCTCGGCTCCGGCGACCGTCGAAACGGCGCGGCCGCGCCGGCGCAGCCTTCTGACGAGGATCGCCATCCTCGCCGCGCTGGCCGTTGCGGCCGTATTCGCCTGGCAGAAATTCGAGCACAGCGAGCCCTCGAACCAGGAACGTGAGAGCTCCGGCCGACATGGTCAACCGCCGCAGACCGTGCGTGTGGCGCCGGTAACCCTCGGCGACATTCCGCTGACCATTGACGCCCTCGGCACCGTGACGCCGTTCGAGACCGTCACAGTCCGCACCCAGATCGCTGGCAATCTCCAGGAAGTAGGCTTCACCGAGGGTCAGATCGTCAACAAGGGCGACTTCCTCGCCCAGATCGACCCGCGCCCGTACGAGGCGGCTCTGGCGCAGGCGCAGAGCCAACTTGCCAAGGACACGGCGCTGCTCGGCCAGGCCCAGAGCGACCTCGCACGTTATCAGCAACTCGCCAAGCAGGATTCGATCGCTCAGCAGCAGGTCGCCGACCAGGCCGCGCTCGTCGCGCAGGACAAGGCCGCGATCGCCGCCGATCAGGCGATGGTCAAGACGGCCGAGCTCAATGTCGGCTACACCCATATTGTTTCACCGATAACCGGACGGGTCGGCCTGAGGCTGGTCGACCCCGGCAACTATCTCCAGCCGTCCGACTCTACCGGCATCGTCGTTATTACCCAGATCAATCCCATCAGCGTCGTATTCACCACTCCCGAGGACAACCTGCCGCGCATCTCCGCGCGGCTCAATTCCGGCGCCGAGCTTAAGGTCACCGTCCTCGATCGCGACAATGTGAGCGCACTGGCGACCGGGACGTTGACGACCTACGACAGCCAGATCGACGTCACGACGGGAACGATCAGGATGCGTGCGACCTTCGCCAACCCGAAGGCCACCCTCTTCCCCAACCAGTTCGTCAATGTCCGTTTGCTGGTCGACACCATGACCGGGGCGACACTCGCCCCCAACGCCGCGATCCAGCTCGGCGCGTCGGGAAATTTCGTCTACCTCCTTAACGAGGATTCGACCGTCTCCAAGCGGGACATCGTGACCGGCCCGGGCAACGGCAGGCTGACCGTGATCACTTCGGGCCTCAAGGCGGGAGACAAGGTGGTTATCGACGGCGTCGACCGATTGCGCGACGGCGCCAAGGTGACGGTCGTCACCGGCCCAGCGAGCCCCGGGGCGCAGGGCGCGCCCGGCGAGGGGCGCGAGCAAGGCGGCGGGCCGGAGGCGGGATCGGCCAACGGCGCCGGCCAGCATCACGGCCATCGCCACGATCAAGCCGACGGCGCCAAGCCCTCGGCCGCGCCGGGCGGCGCCCCACCGGCCAGCCAAACGCTTCCGGCCGGCCAAGCGCTCCCGGCCAACGACGGCGCGAAAGCCGCGCCGCGGACGGGCGCCTCGACAACGCAGGGTCCTGCGCAGTGAGGCCGCGGCGCTTCAGGGTGGGGCGGTGAACCCGTCTCGCATCTTCATCGATCGACCTGTCGCGACCGGTCTCATAATGATCGCGATCCTGCTCGTCGGGATCGTCGCCTTCCGGTTCCTTCCCCTGTCGGCGCTGCCGGAGGTCGATTATCCGACGATCCAGGTCCAGACCTTCTATCCCGGCGCTAGTCCGGAGGTGATGACCTCGTCGGTCACGGCGCCGCTCGAGCGGCAATTCGGGCAGATGCCAAGCCTGAGCCAGATGATGTCGCAAAGCTCAGCCGGCGCGTCGGTCATCACTCTTCGGTTCGGTCTCGACATCAGTCTCGACATCGCCGAGCAGGAAGTGCAGGCGGCGATCAACGCCGCCGGCAATCTTTTGCCCGCCGATCTCCCGGCGCCGCCGATCTACGCCAAGGTCAATCCTGCCGACGCGCCGATCCTGACGCTCGGAGTCGCTTCGGACTCGATGAAGCTGACCGAGGTCGAGGACATCATCGAGACCCGGCTTGTGCCGAAATTGTCGCAATTGCCAGGCGTGGGTCTGGTTTCGATATCCGGGGGTCAGCGCCCTGCCGTCCGAATTCACGTCAATCCGCTTGCGCTCTCGGGCGTCGGCATCAACCTGGACGATTTGCGCACAACGATCGCCAACCTCAACGTCAACACCCCTAAGGGTAATTTCGATGGGCCGGACCAATCCTCGGCGATCAACGCCAATGATCAGATCCGCGATCCGAACGATTACGCGAACGCCGTCATCGCCTACCGCAATAATGCGCCGATTCGGCTTTCCGACGTCGCGAAGGTCGAGATCGCGCCCGAGAACAGCCGCCTCAAGGCCTGGATGAACACCGCCCCGGCGCTGATTGTGAACATCCAGCGCCAGCCTGGCGCGAACGTCATTCAGGTCGTCGACAGCATCAAGAAGATATTGCCCTCGCTCAGCGAGTCGCTCCCCGCGACGATTACCGTCAAGCCGCTGACCGATCGCACGATCACCATCAGGGCCTCGGTTGAGGACGTCGAGTTCGAGCTGGCGCTCGCGGTCGGCCTCGTGGTGATGGTCATCTTCCTGTTCCTGCGCAACATCCCGGCGACCATCATTCCGAGCCTGTCGGTGCCGCTCTCGCTGATCGGGGCGCTGGCGATCATGTACCAGGCCGGCTTCAGCCTCGACAATCTGTCGCTGATGGCGTTGACCATCGCCACCGGCTTCGTGGTCGACGACGCGATCGTTGTGATCGAGAACATCGCCCGCTTTCTCGAAGCCGGCGACAGCCCCTACGAGGCGGCGATGAAAGGGTCGGCCCAGATCGGCTTCACCATCATTTCGCTGACTGTCTCGCTGATCGCGGTCCTGATCCCCCTCCTTTTCATGGGCGATGTCGTGGGCAGGCTCTTCCACGAGTTCGCCATCACGCTCGCCGCCACGATCATCATCTCGGCGATCGTGTCGCTGACCCTCGTGCCGATGCTCTGCGCCAAGCTGCTGCGCCCGCAGGGCCATGGCGGCGAGGCAAGCGGGGGACGGTTCTTCCAGGCGCTTACGCGGTTCTACGCCTCGACGCTCCGGGTCGTGCTCAATCATCAGGGCGTCATGCTCTTGGTCGCGCTCGGCACGTTCCTGCTCACCGGCTACCTCTACATGACAATCCCGAAGGGCTTCTTTCCCATTCAGGACACCGGCGTCATCCAGGGCGTGACCCAGGCGGCGGAAGCGATTTCGTTCGACCAGATGGCCGACCACCAGCAGGCGCTGGCGAAAACCATCCTCGCCGATCCGGACGTCGAGAGCCTGTCCTCATTCATCGGCGTCGACGGCTCGAACGTCACGCTCAACTCCGGCCGGTTCCTCATCAACCTCAAGCCGCACGACAAACGCAAGGCGACGGCGAGCGAGATCATTCGCCGGCTACAGCAGGAGGCCGCCGGCGTGCCGGGCATATCGCTGTTCATGCAGCCGGTTCAGGACTTGTCGATCGACACCGCGGTTAGCGCGACCCAGTATCAGTTCACGTTAGAGAACCAAGATTTGGCGACGCTGCAGCTGTGGACGCCGAAGGTGCTCGCACGCCTCGGCCAGATCAAGTCGATCGTCGATGTTGCGAGCGATCTGCAGCCGGACGGTCGATCGGTGACAGTCGACCTCGATCGGGCCAACGCTGCCCGCTTCGGGATTACGCCGGCGATCGTCGACAATGCGCTCTACGACGCCTACGGCCAGCGCATCATCTCGACCATCTTCACCCAGAGCAACCAATACCGGGTGATCCTCGACGTCGATCCGAACATGGCGCGGTCGCTGAAATCGCTCGATTCGCTCTACCTGCCTTCGGCCGCGTCGACCACCGGCCAGACGCCGCTCAACTCGGTCGCCAATTTCGCCGTCAAGACCGCTCCGCTCCAGATCTCGCACTTGAAGCAGTTCCCGGTGACGACGATCTCCTTCAACCTCGCGCCCGGCGCTTCACTCGGCGAGGCGGTTGACGCGATCGGCGCGGCGCTTGCGGGGATCGATCTGCCGCCGAGTTTCGCCGTGAGTTTCCAGGGCGCGGCGCAGGCGTTCCAGTCGGCGCTGTCCAACGAGATCTTCCTGCTCGCAGCCGCGATCGCAGCGATGTATATCGTGCTCGGCGTGCTCTACGAGAGCTTCATCCACCCGATCACGATCCTCACCACGCTTCCGTCGGCGGGCATCGGCGCG
The DNA here is from genome assembly GCA_963794655.1 of uncultured Alphaproteobacteria bacterium. Taxonomy (GTDB): domain Bacteria; phylum Pseudomonadota; class Alphaproteobacteria; order Rhizobiales; family Beijerinckiaceae; genus Roseiarcus. Next base: position 1,084,043 of record CAWCEV010000008.1, on the reverse strand, counting down.
CTGTTGACGCTGAACGCCGCCGGGGCCGGGCTCGACATCATCGGCGTCATCGGCATCGTGCTCCTGATCGGCATCGTCAAGAAGAACGCGATCATGATGATCGATTTCGCGCTCGAGGCGCAGCGCCAGCAGGGGTTGCCGGCGCGGGAGGCGATCTATCAGGCCTGCTTGCTGCGCTTGCGGCCGATCCTGATGACGACGGTTGCGGCAATTTTCGGCGCGCTGCCGCTGATGCTCGGGACCGGCGTCGGCTCGGAGCTTCGCCGTCCGCTGGGGCTCGCGATCGTCGGCGGCCTCGCGTTCAGCCAAGTGCTGACCCTTTATACGACGCCGGTCATCTATCTATTCTTCGAGCGGCTCGGGGAGCGCTTCGGCATGGGCGCCGCTGGTTCGTCGTTGGCGGCGGAAGCGCCGTGAACAATCGCTTTTCCGAGCTCTTCATCCGCCGCCCAGTGGCGACGATCCTGCTCACGATCGGCATCGTTTTCGCCGGGCTGCTCGGCTATTCGCAACTCCCGGTTTCGCCGCTGCCGCAAGTCGACTTCCCGGTGATCTCGGTCCAGGCGAATATGCCCGGAGCGAGCCCGGACACCATGGCGACCTCGGTCGCAGCCCCTCTCGAGCGCCACCTCGGCCAGATCGCCGACGTGAACGAGATGTCGTCGCAGAGCACGCTCGGCTCGACCCGCATTACCCTTCAGTTTGGTCTCGACCGTGACATCGATGGCGCGGCGCGCGACGTCCAGGCGGCGATCGTCGCCGCGCGGGTCGACCTGCCGACCAGCCTGCGTCAGAACCCGACTTATCATAAGGTCAACCCCGCCGACGCGCCGATCATGGTCATCGCCATGTCCTCGACGACTCACACGGCGGGGCAGCTCTACGATCTCGCGTCAAACGTCCTCCAGCAGCGGCTGTCGCAGCTTCCGGGTATCGGCGAGGTCGACATTTCCGGCGCCGCATTGCCGGCGGTGCGGGTCGAGATCAACCCTGGCGCGATCTTCCACTACGGCATCGGCCTAGAGGACATCCGCGCGGCCCTCGCCTCCGCCAACGCCAACAGTCCGAAGGGCGCGATCGAGGACGACGACTACCACTATCAGGTCTACGCCAACGACCAGGCCTCGCACGCCGACCAATATCGCGATCTGGTGATTGCTTACCGCAATGGCGCGCCGGTCCGGCTCGCCGACGTCGCCGAGGTCGTCGATTCGGTCGAGGACCTGCGAAACGCTGGCCTCGTCAACGGCAAGCCCGGCGTCGCGGTCATCCTTTCGCGTCAGCCGGGCGCGAACATCATCCAGGCCGTCGATGGCGTTCGGGCCGAATTACCGCGCCTGATCGCCTCGCTGCCGGGCGATATCGATCTCACGGTGGCGGTCGATCGCTCAAAGACAATCAGGCAATCGCTGCACGATACCGAGAAGACGCTGGTCATCGCCGTCGTGCTGGTGATTCTTGTCGTGTTCGCGTTCCTGCGCAGCGTGAGGGCGGCGGCTATCCCGAGCGTCGCGGTGCCGACCTCGATCATCGGCTCGTTCGGCGTCATGTATCTGCTCGGGTTCAGCCTCGACAACCTGTCGCTGATGGCGCTGACGATTTCGACCGGCTTCGTCGTGGACGACGCCATTGTCGTCCTTGAGAACGTCTCACGCTATCTTGAACAGGGTATGCCGCGCCTCGAAGCGGCGATCCGCGGCGCGGGTGAAGTGGGCTTCACCGTTATCTCGATCAGCCTCTCGCTGATCGCGGTGTTCGCGCCGCTCCTTTTCTTCGGCGGCATTGTTGGGCGCCTGTTCACTGAATTTGCGCTGACGCTGTCGGTGGCTGTCATGATCTCGATGGTCGTGTCGCTGACGACGACGCCGATGATGTGTGCGCTGATCCTGCCGCACGGGCCGCAAGTGGAGCATGGACGCCTCTATCGGGCGACGGAAGGCGTCTTCGATGCGATGCTGGCGTTCTATCGGTCGACGTTGCGGATCGCGCTTCGTCATCCTGGAGCCGTGGCCCTGTCGCTCTTCGCCACGGTCGGGCTCAACTATTACATGTTCCGCTATCACATAACCTATGGCCTGTTTCCGGTGCAGGACACGGGCCTCATCATCGGCGCGATCCAGGCCGATCAAAGCATCTCCTTCCAGGCGATGAAGGAGAAGTTCACTCAATTGCAAGACATTGTGCAGGAAGACCCCGCGGTCGAAAGCGTCGTCGGGTTCACTGGCGGACGTTCGACAAACTCCGGATTTCTCTATTCATCGCTGAAGCCGTTCGCCGAGCGCAAGGTGACAGCCGATGAAGTCGTCGACTCGCCTACGCCCTAAACTGGGTCAGGTCGCGGGCGCACGGCTGTTCATGGTCGCCGTCTCCGATCTCAGAACCGGCGGGCGACAAAGCAACGCGACTTACCAATATACGTTGCTCTCCGACGATACGGCGGACCTCTATGCGTGGGGACCGAAGCTGACCGAGGCGCTGATGGGCAGCGCGATCGTCAAAGACGTCAATTCCGATCAGCAGATGGGCGGGTTGCAGACCAACGTCACGATCGATCGCGACACCGCGATGCGCCTCGGCCTGACCTTGAGCGCGATCGACAACACGCTCTACGACGCGTTCGGACAGCGCCAGGTTTCCACGATCTATAACCCGCTCAACCAATATCATGTCGTGATGGAAGTCGCGCCGCGCTATTGGCAAGACCCACGCACGCTCGATCAGATCTACGTTTCAAAGTCAAGCGCCGTGGCCACCGGCGTCCAGCAGACGGGCTTCGCCGCCGGCAATTATGTCTCGTCGACCGGGACTCAAAGCACTGCGGCCTCGATCGCCGCCGATTCGGCTCGCAACGCCGCGACCAATGCGCTCGCGGCGAGCGGTCATTCGGCAGCTTCGTCGGGAGCGGCGGTCTCGACCTCTCTTGAAACAATGGTTCCGCTTTCGGCCTTCGCCAAATTTGCGCCCGGCCATACCCCGCTCAGCGTCAATCACCAGGGACCGTTCGCCGCGACCACGATTTCGTTCAACCTCGCCGAGGGGCGCTCGCTCAGCGAGGCCAAGACCGAGATCGACAACGCGATCGAGCGCATCGGGATGCCCTCGACCGTCCGCGGCGCCTTCGCCGGCACCGCCGCGACCTATCAGCAGTCGCAGTCGAGCATGCCGCTTCTGTTCGGCGCCGCGATCGTCACGATCTATATCGTGCTCGGGATACTCTACGAGAGCCTGATCCATCCGATAACCATCCTCTCGACCTTGTTTTCCGCCAGCGTCGGCGCGGCGCTCGCGCTGTGGCTGTTCGACGTCCAGTTCACCATCATCGCCGCGATCGGGGTCCTGCTCTTGATCGGCATCGTCAAGAAAAATGCGATCATGATGGTCGATTTCGCGCTCGAGGCTGAGCGGGCCGGGCGCGACACCCGCGAGGCGATCGAAGAGGCCTGCCTCCTGCGCTTTCGTCCGATCATGATGACCACCTTCGCCGCGCTCTTCGGCGCGCTGCCGCTCGCGTTTGGAACCGGCGAGGGCTCGGAACTCAGGCATCCGCTCGGCATCACCATCGTCGGCGGCCTCATCGTCAGTCAGGCGCTGACGCTCTACACGACCCCGGTGGTGTTCATCTATCTCGACAATTTCGGCAAATGGCTCGCGGGCCTGTGGCGCCGCTACTATCTGCGCGCCGGCGCGGCGCCGATGGCGGGGGCGCGGTAGCTCTCATCAACGGGCGAAAACTGGCCTGCCCAGGTCACAAGCGCGACGCGACCGGACGAGCTTAGGCCATAAAGTCCCCTTTCGATTCGCTCGAACCAGCCATAGACATTGCCCTGAAGAATTTTGGCGGCGTCGGGAGCGAGAATTCGCAGGTCCCGCGGAAGACTTGGCGCGCCTGCCAGCGCGCTGGCCACCGCAAGCGCCTGCTGACGATAGGCGGTCATCTGAGGCATCCGGGTCGAGCCGCCGACAATGGGATCCCCGCTGCGGCGACGATGCTCCTCAACGATGCGCGAGCGTCGTTTGGCGTCGCGCCTCGGCTTCCATGGCGTTGGCTCCACAACCACGTCGAGCCGGCCAAATGCGTTGACTGTCAGAAGGCCGAAGCCAAGGAAGCGACATAGCTTCTTCACGCGGGCGTCATTCTCCCGGCCGCGCCCGCGCTTGGAAGCGCCGACGGCGAGCCAGACCTCGTCGCAGGCGGATGTGCGATCGACCGCCTGAAGCACGAGTTCGAGTGTGAAGCTCTGCTTCATCTCGCCGATTACGACAAGTTCGGGTGAGGAGTCGGAAAGGGCGACCAGATCGCAGCCGCACACCTCGCCTTTGACCTCCAGGCCCAGCCTCTCCAGGTGGAGCTTTATCGGTCGATAGAGGTCAGTTTCCAAGGTAAAAGCCTCTTGATCTGGACTTGGATCAAGCTAGAGAGGTCGCGTTAACGTAGCGTGGATGGCGCCGGCGCGGATCCAGACCCAGCAAGGCCGCCGCAGCTTCAGCTCCTCGGGCGAGACGTCCAGAGAGGGACGGCGATGGAACAGCGCTTCACATTCGATCAGGTCGCGATTGAGTTGGCTCGTTCGGCTCGCCGTTCCTTGCCGCCGCGGCTAAAGCGGCAGGGCGTAACGGCGGGCGATCTCCGCCGCCGAGCGCGCGTCCTCGATCGATATCGGGCCGTTATTGGCCACCCGCGCGGCCTTCAGCGCTTCGTCGAGCCGCGGGGGGCCACCGACGTCGCCGAGTTCGCCCGGTCCTTTGACGAGGCGATTACTCATCGCCGCCTGCACTTCGTCGTCGGCCAAGGCGACCGCCTGCATAAGCGCCATCACTGGCCGCGGCAAGCCTGAGCAGCGCGCCAGTCGATAGGCGTTGAGAAAACGCTTGGCATCGCGCGGCGAATCGGCAGCGAGCGGAGCCAGCGCCGCGAGAAGCGAGGCCTCTGCGCTTGAAAGCGGCTCGACCAGCGCCGTCGACAGCTTCGGTTCGTGGGACGCCGCAGGCTGCCCTGCGGTTGACAGAAGCCGCGCAACGACTCGTTCCCGCTCCTCTTCGTTCGGAGCCGGTAAGTTGACCGCCAACTGCAGCCATTTCCCTAGTCGTCGGCGCGCTTTGTCCGGGCCGCCAAGCGTGTCCGCGAGGCGAGCAGGATCAAATGCGAGCAGACCCACGCAGCCGGGCCCTATTGCGCCCTGCGCCGCATCGATCCAGGCGATCGCGGCTTCCGGCGACAGCGCGTCGAGATTGTCGATTGCCAGAATCAACCGGTCCGGCGCCGGCGCGATCGGGTTGGGATGTCCGATCCGGGCGCCGAGGGCGGCGAGAAACGCCCGCGCCGCCACTGAAGGGGCGTGACCCGATTCGAGAAATTCCGGTCCCGGCGCGCGGACGGAGGCTTTTCCACCAGCGCGCTGGCTCGCCGCATCGGCCCGCTTCGCAGCCCCTTCCGCTTCCGCGGTCAGCGCGGCAACGCGCTGATTGAGCCGTCCCGCGCGTTGATCGAGGTCACGGCGCCGTTCGCGGACCTCGAGGTTGAGCAGGCGCGCGCCGCGCAGAATGAGGTTCGAGAAGCCGAGAGCGCGCCACAGGTTGAGCGCGATCGCCAACGCGCCGAGCACGTACAAAACTTGCGCCGCCCGGTCGAACCATTCGCCGTGCGAGGCGATCCAGTCTGCGACCGGCCTGAACCCGTCGCCCAGGCGCTCGATCGAGGCGAGCGCGGCCGGTCCATGCAACAAGCCCAGGCCGATAGCGAGGGCGAAAGCGACGATCGCCCAGATGAGCAGCCGAGCTTGGCTTCCGTAGCCCCATATCGAGCGGAACACGATCCCCATGCGGGCGCCTGCGCCGAGAGTCGACATGTCCCGCGCTAAGTGGCGATAGCTTGCGTCGGCGTCCGATCCCGCGAGGCCGAACCGGCGCAATCGCGCTTCAATCGTCCCGCGACGCGCGCGAGCGAAAACGTCGATGCGGGAGCCCGGTGTCTCGAACAGCAGAGTGTCGGCGAGCCGGGCGCGCCTGGCCTCAACGTCGTCACGCTGCGAGCGCTCGCTCTCGAGCTTCCTGATCACCTCCTCGTGACGGTCGGACGCCGCTCTGGCGGCGCGATGAGGATCGCCGCCAGCATGACCGGTCTCGTCGAGCAGGCCCGAGTAATCGACGCCGCCGGGCTCGCGATCGAGCGCGGCATAGGCGGCGCTGGCGATCGCCACCGGCGCCTCGAGACCGCTCGCGGCGTCCACATGCGCCACAACCGCCCGCGGCAGGATCGAGCCGCTGGAAGCCGCCGCCGAAGCGCTGAGCTCAACGACTGCCTGCGCCAGGCGCCTTAGCGCGAACGTCTTTCCCGCGCCGGATACCCCAGTCACTGCGGCCAGAAACGGGGTCTGGACCTGCGGAGTCACGCAAAGCTGGGCTAGCGGCAAGACTGCTTCTACCGAGCCGAGCACGTCGGCCCCCTCGACCGACTCGCCGAGGAAGATCGGATCGGTCTGGACCGGAGCGGGCGGCGGCGAGATCGAAACGGGCGGCGCCGCCGATTGTGCGGGACCTCGGGCGGGCAGGGGAACACTTGGCTTGTCGCTCGCCCCGATGCCGCCGAGCAGGCGAATCTTCGAATTCACGCTGGGCTCGGACAATCGATCCTCCTCGGCGCGCGTTCTGGCGATCACGCCCGAAGCGCCGTCATTTCAGTGCGGGGCCCTAACGAACGCAAGGTTACCCTCAAGTCAAGCCACAAGGTGGCGCCAACCAAGGGGTGTCCCCGCAACGCGTTTTGCCGGCGGTGGCGCTCGCACCCTAAAATCGCGAATTCAATCAACTTGACGCAATTTTCATTACACGCCCTTAACGCCGATGACCCAGTGTGGGTCGGCGAGAGCTTTGATGCGGCGGTTCGAACGGGGGATCCCGTCCAGACTACGGCCGGCGGCCGGTCGCGTAAGCCTCCCGCGACCGGGACCGGCCTTCCCGCGACCCGCCGGAGGTCGTAGCGACCGGCGCTGAGGGCCGCGGCACGTGCCCCTGCGCCTCAAGCTGAAGGCCGCCTCCGACGGACCCCGCTGCTATCCCTGGCCGGCAAAATGCGTTTAAGTCGCTGCGGACCTTCTCCGTCCGATGGAGACTTGAGCCTTTGCATTCATTCGCTTCGCCAACGCCCGGCGCGACGCCGGTCTGGCTGGTCGACGCCGGCAATTGGGAGGCGGTCAAATCCTCGATCGGCGCGGCCGCGACTGCGTTCGCCGAACGATGCGGGTTCATGCCGAAAGCCGGACGGCTCCAGTTTCTTCCCGGCGAAGGTGGAACTCTTGTCGGCGTCTTGTTCGGCGTCGACGGGGAGAACGCGCCCACACGCGATTCTTTCGCCGCCGGCAAGCTCGCGACGTCGCTGCCCGAGGGCGTCTACCGGCTCGCCAACCCGCCTCGAGAACCCGATCTCGCCGCGCTGGGCTTCCTGCTCGGGCTCTACGTCTATGATCGCTTCAAGGCCAGTCCGGCCCCGAAGCCTCAGCTCGTCGCGCCCGATGGCGTCGACAAGGAGCGACTGGAACGCATTGCGGCGGCGGTCGCCTTCGGGCGCGACCTCATCAACGCGCCCGCCAATGCGCTCGGGCCGCAAGCGCTCGAAGAGGAGGCGGTGAGACTCGCGGAGCGATTTGGCGCCAACGTCAGAACGGTCCGCGGCGAGGAGCTTCTCGCCGCGGATTTTCCGCTCATTCATGCAGTTGGCCGCGCGGCCACCGAAGAGCCGCGGATCGTCGACTTTTCCTGGGGGCGGGCAGATGCGCCGAAAGTCGCGATCGTCGGCAAGGGCGTCACCTTCGACACCGGTGGCCTCGACATAAAGCCCGCCTCCGGTATGGAATTGATGAAGAAGGACATGGGCGGGGCGGCGACGGCCCTGACGCTCGCGCAGCTCGTGATGGAGGAAGGCCTCGATCTCCGCCTTAGGGTCGTGATCCCGATCGTCGAGAACGCGATCTCGGCCCCGGCGATGCGGCCTGGCGATGTGCTGAAGAGCCGCAAGGGGCTAGCGGTCGAGGTCGGCAACACGGACGCCGAGGGCCGGCTCATTCTTGCCGATGCGCTTGCGCTCGCCGACGAGGACGCCCCGGACTTGATGTTCGATTTCGCGACCCTCACCGGCGCTGCGCGGGTGGCGCTCGGTCCCGACCTGCCGCCCTTCTATACCGACGACGACGGGCTCACGGCGGCGATTGCGGCTGAGGCCACGCGCGTCCGAGATCCGGTGTGGCGGATGCCGCTTTGGCGCCCCTACGACGCGATGATCGAGGGAACGGTCGGCGACATCTCGAATTCGGGCTCGGGCGGCGGCATGGCCGGCTCGATCACCGCAGCGCTGTTCCTTCGGCGGTTCGTCGACAAGACAAAAGCTTGGGCGCATTTCGACGTTTACGCCTGGAACCCGAAGCCACGCGCCCATGGCCCCGCGGGCGGCGAGATCCAGGCGGCACGCGCGCTGTTCGAGCTCCTGAGTCGGCGCTATCCGCGGCGGTGAGGAGCGGAATTCCACGCCGTTCTACGCGACAAGAATCCGCAGACGCCCAGCTCCCAGAATGAATTTGGTTGGCATTGGAACGGATGCGTACTATATTCGTTGGACAATGGTGTGATGGAGGGCGCGATGAGAATGGTAGCGTTTCTCACAACGGTCATATTGTTGGTCGCGGCCAACTACGCAATAGCAGGAACGTTGGGCTCGCCCTATTAGTCATGTCCGGCGACCGAGGGCGAATCAGCGCACGTGTGAAGCGCGGGCGTATCGGTAACCTTACTGAGTTCGGAAGCTGGGTATTGGGCGAGCGCTTCATTCGTTCGTAGAATCGCCTTAGTGAGAGATGTGGCGAGTTGGCTATTGATCGCGTGAGGGATTTCCTCGTCGAGAGGTTGCAGCTCACTAGCGACAAGCTTTTGTCCAGATCGTTCAGTGCCTGGAAATACTTGCCTCGCTTTTGTGTAGGCGATTTTCGCCTTGCAGAAGAGTTCAATTGCCTTCAGATCTGTTTCGTCCGAAAAGGGTGACTCAGCATAGGCTCTTGGAGGCGCGCCGAAGCGCTTCGCTTTGGCTTCCCAGTACGCTGCCGCGCTCTGGAGTACGGAGGCTTGGGTGCTTTGCTCATGTTCGAGGTCGATTGGTCCCCCGGCTTTGATTGCGCAATCAAAATTGTAGTTTGATATGCGATCGGCGCTTTTATCCAGCCAGTCGATGATCTCGGGGTATTCCCATCCATATTCTGCTCGTTTGTTTCCAAGCAAATCAAGAGCGTTATTCCGCTGGACTAAATCATTAAAACTAAGGTAAGCGAGAGTTCTCGGAGGCGAGTCGATTGGGGGGATGCCTTCACCGGCCAAACATTTATTCATCCCGTTAGGCTCTGCAAATTCGCCCGTATTTGTGTACCTCGCATATAGATCCATCGGATCGGCATAGGAAAATCGAAAGGATCTCAGGGCGGATTCGATATCCGCCGATACGAGCATCAACCGCTCGATTTGGCTCGGGCCAAGAGAGCTGGAAGGCTCCAAACTCATAAGCCGCAATTCAGTCGTTTCGAGGCGAATAGCAACTAAGAGCGCTCGCAAATACGCCTCAAGCGCATCGCCGGTCTTTGTGCAGTCTACGCCCTTCTGTGTCCGGTCGCCTTCACAAGGCGGCGCACCTACTTGTTCCCGCTCGAGCTCGGCCTTCGTCTCCTTAATTCGAACACGCTGCTCGAGAACTTGATTATCAAGTAGGTGAATTGCGCTCTCTCCATTGCCAATCGCCGCCTCGGCAAGCGCTGTCGTCAGCGCCATATAGGCGGCAAAATCTGAGGCTTTGTCAATTTGCAGATCCTTTCTGCTCAACAGAGGGAGTTCTGGATACACAACCTCGCATTCTCTGGATCTTTTCAAATATGCTTCTGCGGCGTTTGACTTCTTAATTTGTGTATTAACGGAGCGCTTCTCTTGTTCGACCCATTTTAAGGATTCGCAAAAAGCCTCACCGAGAGTTTGCGGCAACCCTGTCTCCACGTCGCATGGCTGGGAAATCTTGTCGCAGAGAAAACCGCAGGGCGCGTGAGGGGTCAGTGCGTTCCGGCTGTTGGGCTGAGTAATCGATACTTTCAGACTGTTGGGTTAAATAGTATTCTCTACGAAGGAAGGCAAGTAGTCGTGGATCGATTGCTAGCGCCGAAATTTCGCTGCGATGAATTGTCTGAAGTGCCCCAAGATCCCCAACGAATGGTTCGATTCTCCAACAGGCGTAGCTAAGAAATGTCTTAGTTGACGCATCCATACCACAGTATACTTTGGTCAAAGCACGCTCATAATCAGTTGAGTTCGGGTCAATGTCGCAGCTATTACCGTTCAAATCGGCTTGCTGCCGCGTCAGGAGTCGTCCAGAAAGAACCTGCGTGAATAGCTCATCTCTCACGACATCTTTTCCAATATCGTGTAGTAGTTCCAGCGCAGTATCGGTTGCGTCTGTACGTTGAAACGCTGCGACCGTATCGGATTGGGGACTTGCAGTTACGGCGACTTGCGGTGCGGACGAACTTGCGGTCTGCGCACCTGTCAGCTCGAAATCAATATCGCCGGCGTGAAGTTTTGTAAGACGATCCAGAAACTTGATGTCGTATTCAAGCGCCACAAAGATCAGAAACATGCCCGCGGCAGCGGCGAAGATTGCCTTATTACGGCCCTCGTTATCCCCCCAGAACCACCAGCCGGCGGCGCTACCAACAATAAAGGCGGCCTCGCAGATCCCAAAATAGTCCCAAATCCGCTGATTGTCGGCTCGCCAAGTCAGAGTGCTAATCGCGATCACCGCAATGGCGGTGCTTAGTATAATCCAAGCGCGCGCTCCCGCATTATACCTCCACATATCTTGAGTTGCCCACCGCGCAAACCAAGCGGAGGCAAACCCAAAAGCGAAGAAAATCGGCAGTCTGAGCAGCAGGTCGTGGTGTTCAATCATGCCGCGCCTCAAAATCCGTCAATGACTACAATTGGCCGTCTCTAAACGTCAAATTTAAAATTGCCCGCAGATCGTCCTCACCCCACGAGCCACGGTAGCAGCACGGGGATAACGGCGGGCGTCACCACCGCGTTGAGACCCATGGCGAGGCCGGCGAAAACGCCGGCGACTGGATCGACCGCGAATGCGCGCGCCGTGCCGATGCCATGCGAAGCGAGGCCGACGGCGAAGCCGCGCGCGGCGTAGTCCTTGACGCCGAGCATATTCATCAGCGGCGTAACGATGACCGCCCCGAGGATGCCGGTGGCGATGACGAGAACGCCGGTCAGGGGCGCCGGGCCGCCGAGCCTCTCGGTGACCGCCATCGCGACGCCAGCCGTGATCGACTTCGGCGCGAGCGCGACGAGCGCCATGCGCGGCGCCCCGAGCGCTTTGGCGACCAGCACCGCGGTTAGGATCGCGACGACGGCGCCAACGATGAGCGACGCGGCGAGGGGCCAGAAATTCCGCCTGATGAGTGCGAGGTTGGTGTAGATCGGCACACCCAGCGCGACCGTCGCCGGCCCCAGCAGGAAATGAACGAATTGGGCGCCGTTGAAATAGGTCTGATAATCCGCGCCGGTGAGCTTGAGCAGGCCGCCGAGAAGCGCGATCGCGATCGCCACAGGATTGACCAGCGGGTGGCGATGCGCCGCCTTGGCGAGCGCGTCGGCGACGAGGAACGCCGCGAGCGTCGCGGTCAGCCAGAAGAGCGGTGTCGTCTGGAGATAGACCCAGAGGCGGAAAGGCGTCATGTCCCGCCCTTCGCTCCGGCGACGCGCTTGACGAGGAGAAAGACGCCGACCGTGGCGATCAGCGTAGCCAGGGTCGAGACGACCAGCGCCGCCATGAGCGCGAGCCCCTGGTCGCGCAGCAGCCCGAGATACTGGACCACGCCGACGCCGGCCGGGACGAAGAGAAGCGGCAGGGCAGCGAGCAATCCGCGCGCCGCCTGCCCAAGGTCGCTGGCCGCGAGCGCCTCCTCGTCGAACGGCCTTAAGCGCCGGAAGGCGGCAAGCGCGACGACAAGCGCCGCAAGCCCCACCACCGGGCCCGGGGCCGGCAGCATGAGCCAGCGCGTCGCGACTTCGCCAACGAGCTGGAACAGCAGGAGGATGAAGAATCCGCGGATCATGCCGACTTGTCGCCGGATCATGGCGAGGCCGTCAATGCAAACGAATACGGGGTAGCCGCTCTTGCGTTGAATAGGCACGCTCGGCCGACTTGCCGACAAGACCGACCGCTCTTGCGGCCGGCTCGCGGTCAGCGCTGCGGATCGTGGCGAATTCTCGGGGAGAAGCCGATCGGGCAGACGTGGACCGAGTTCGAGGCGCTACAAAGCGCGCCGGGGAAAGGCGGCCGGTGCGGCGTGGGAGCTATCCCGCCCGCGATCCCGCGAGGACCGAGGCACTCCACCGCCGGCGGCCGACGAAGCCAAGGCCGCCAAAGCCGGCCAGCATCATTACCCAGGTCGAAGTTTCCGGAACCGGCGACGGCGCGAACGCCACGCCCTTGAAGGTGCTGTCGGCGGGCGCCGCGGCGAGTTCGGTGAAGACTTCATTGCCGGGATTGGTAAGGTCGGCAAGCACGTCGGTTATGCCATAGAGATAGGTCGGATCGGTGTCGCCGATGGTCGCGTTGGTGGCGAACAGCTCGACCTCCTGAACGCCGTTGATCGTTAGAACCTCGCCTGTCAGGCCGTAGAGCCCGGTCGTCCCCGCGGTGTTGGCCGGATCGGTGGTGTTGTTCTCGACCAGGTCCAGGCCCGCGGCGAGGGTGTAGTCGAGCGTCCAGGTCGTCCCGTTGAAGGTCCACTTCTGCAAGCCGCCGTCACCGATCGCGCTGGTCGCCGATGTCTGTTTCCCGTTGCCGGTGTCGGCGACATAGAGCGTGTCGGCGTTGGCGAAGAAGTAGTTGCTGGGGCTCAGGCTGATCTGCTTGCCGGCGTTGAGGCCGTTGCCGTTGCTGTTCGGCCCGGTGGTGATCGTCTCTTTGCCGGTTCCGCCGCTGTTGCCAAATCCGGGCAACATTGTCGGGCCACTGCCGCCGTTCGCCTCGCTGGTCGGCAGCGAGCCCTGAGAGCCGAGCGTGCCGATGAAGGACCGATTGGTCGATCCCTTCTTGCTGTCGCTCGAGACATAGAGCTGGCCGTCGTAGACCTCGACCGTTCGCGTGTCCTGGGATGTGCCGCTCCCCGCGTCGGGCCCAGTGATCGAGGTCGCCGAGTGGCTTCCGAGGGTCGTGTAGAAGACGCCGCCTGTAGCGTCAGGATAGTTCCCCTGGCCCGAGACATAGAATGACGTGCCGTCGACGCTATAGACGCTGCGCGGATTGTTCTGGTCGAAGATATTGGTCAGCGCCGTCGTCGAGTTGACCGAGCCGTCGGCCCCGATCACGGCGACCACGCGCGGCACCGGGGTGTACGACTGGCCGGTCAGGCTCCCCGATTGTCCAAGCGCCGGATTTCCGGTCGAACTGTATTTGGCGGGATCGGCGTTGAACGCAGCCGCATTGACGCCATAGCCCATGATTGTGAGGGACTTGCCGTTGCCGCTGAGCTGCAGGGTTCCCTCGGAAGACGAGCCGTACTCGCCCGAGACTGGAACATTCGCGCCGGACGCCGTCTGCGGCAGGACGAGCGCGCCGACATAGGTGGCTGGCGCGCCCGTTCCGTTGGGGTTGAACTCGAACAGGGTGAGCGGCGCCGCCTGATTGTCGGTGTAGGAACCACTCGCCGCGCCCTCGACGCCGTTGCCCTCGACCGACACTACGAGATCGCCGGTGGTGAAGGTGAAGTCCGCCGCGCTCGACGGCGCAACCGAAGAGAGGGCCAGCGCCGGAAGGGTCGAGATGCGCAAAAGAAGTGTTGTCGTCGCCCGAGCCATTCGCGCCCCCCCCAAATCTCAACCGTTCAAATCGTCACCTCCATATTGCCGCCGACTCTAACAAACGTGTGACACGACGCGCGCTCGGCTGCCCCTGCGTTTGCCCGGCTTTGAGCGGCGATCTGGTTTGGGTTTTCTTGGGTTCGGGGCTGTTTTGCGCCGAAGATCCGCGGGCGCTGGTTTGGATACTCTTGGATTGGCTTGGATTCTCTCGTCAGAATCGTGATATTTCAATGGCTTGCGCGCCGCGAAGCCGGGGATAGATTATCCTCGCGCTTGGCCATCGCGTGCGAAGCATTGAAACGGCGGCCCACGGCTTTGGGGCGTCAGAATTGGTCACGGCGAGCAGATTAAGCCAAATTCTGAATTTCCGCAAGTCTTTGTGTCGCAGCGGCGGATGGACACGACGCGCGCCGCAGGCAGAATATCAAGCGGTCATCCTCGGACTTGTCCTGTGCCTCGCGACGGGCGATACCCATCCTCAGGGGGGTGTCCACTTATGGCGTTGACCAAACACAACAGGCTGACCGTCGCCGGCCTGCGCGCAGCCAAGGGCAAGCGGCAGCTGACAATGCTGTTTGTCGAGACGCCTGAGGAAGCGGCGGCGGCCTCCGCGGCCGGAATTGACATTCTGTCGATCATCGAGCCTTTATGGTCGCCCGCCATGCGCGAGGCGGCGGGCGACTGCTTTGCGCAGGTCGGTCTCATCTACGGCCAGCACTGCACCTACGAGGATTATCTGCGCGCCGCCCACAAGAACCTCATGATCGGCGGAGATGCGTTCTATTGCGCGGGCAGCCTCGACACGATCGCGAAGCTCGCGGCCGAAGGCATTCCGGTGGTCGGCCATGTCGGGCTCATCCCCGCGCGCGCGACATGGACCGGCGGCTTCAAGGCGGTCGGCAAGACCGCCGCCGAAGCCATGCAGGTTTATAGCCATGTCAAAGCGCTCGAGGCGGCCGGCGCGGTGGCGGCCGAGATCGAGGTCGTGCCGGCGCGCGTCGCGAGCGAGATCTCGAAGCGCACGTCGCTCTTTCTCATGTCGATGGGCGCGGGCTCAGGGTGCGACGCGCAATATCTGTTCGCTGAGGACGTGCTTGGCTATTCGCGGGGCCATCAGCCGCGTCACGCCAAGGTCTATCGCAACTTCCGCGCCGAATATGACCGATTGCAGCGCGAACGCGTCGCCGCCTTCCAGGAGTTTCGCGCCGAGGTGAAAAAGGGCGCTTTTCCGGAGGACAAACACCTCGTGCCGATCGCCGACAGCGAGTTCAAGGCGTTCATGAAAGGTCTGGACTAGGCGCGCTGGACCTATCGCTGACTATGAGGCCCAGTCCAGGACGATCTTGCCGCTCTCGCCCCGGCGCATGATGTCGAAGCCCTTGAGAAACTCGCTCGCCGGCAGGCGGTGGGTGATGACCTTGCGCACGTCGAGGCCGCTCTCGAGCATCGCGATCATCTTGTGCCACGTCTCGAACATCTGGCGCCCATAAATGCCCTTGATCGTGAGCTGCTTGAAGATGACCTTATTCCAGTCAACCTCAACCGGCTTCGCTGGCAGGCCGAGTAGGGCGACGTGGCCGCCGACAATGATGGCGTCGAACAGCTGATCGAACGCCGCCGGCGCACCGCTCATCTCGAGCGCGACGTCGAAGCCTTCGGTCATCTTGAGGCGGCGCATCATCTCCTTGAGGTCGGCCTTGGACACGTCGACCGCGACCACGTCGGCGACCTCCTCGGCGAGCTTGAGGCGGCGCGGGTTGATGTCGGTGATGACGACGTGGCGCGCGCCGACGTGGCGGGCGACCGCGCCCGCCATGATGCCGATCGGGCCGGCGCCAGTGATCAGCACGTCCTCGCCGACGAGGTCGAAGGCAAGCGCGGTATGGACCGCATTGCCGAGTGGATCGAGGATCGCCCCGAGCTCATCGTCGACGCAGTCCGGCAGGGGCACGATGTTGAACGCGGGCACCCGCACAAATTCGGCGAAGGCGCCGGGGATGTTGACGCCGATGCCCTGCGTCTCGGGGTCGAGGTGGTAGCGCCCGCCGCGCGAGGCCCGGCTCCGCATCCCGATCACGTGACCCTCGCCCGAGACGCGCTGCCCGAGCTTGAGCCGCCGGACATTGGCGCCGACCGCAGCGATCTCGCCCGCATATTCGTGCCCTACGATCATCGGCGTCGGGATCGTCTTCCGCGCCCATTCGTCCCAGTTGAAGATATGGATGTCGGTGCCGCAGATGCCGGTCTTGTTCACCTTGACCAGAACGTCATCCGGCCCGATCTCCGGGATCGGCTGGTCTTCGAGCCACAGGCCCGGCTCGGGCTTTTCCTTGACCAGGGCCTTCATCCCTCAAGCCTCCTCACACAATCCCCAGCATCTTGCCCGCCTCGGTGAACGCCGACACCGCGAAGTCGATGTCCTGCGAATTGAGCGCCGCAGACATCTGGGTGCGGATGCGCGCCTGGCCCTTGGGCACCACGGGAAAGAAAAATCCGGCGACGAATACGCCGAGATCGTCGAGCGCCTGCGCGAGGTTCTGCGCCAGCCGCGCGTCGCCCAGCATCACCGGAATGATCGGCGTCTCGCCCTTAAGGACCGTGAAGCCCGCCTTCTCGACGCCTTCGCGAAACCGGCTCGCGTGGGCCTGCAACAGCGCACGCCGGTCGTCCGCCTCGATCGCGATCTCGAGCGCCTTCAAGGCCCCGGCGGCGATCGGGGGCGCGAGCGAGTTCGAGAAGAGATAGGGCCGCGCCCGCTGGCGCAGGAGATCGACGATCGGCTGCGCGGCGGCGACGAAGCCGCCCATGCCCCCGCCGAGCGTCTTGCCGAACGTGCCGGTCACGATATCGACGCGATCGCCGGCGCCGGTCAGTGCCGGCGTGCCCCGGCCTTTCTCGCCGAGATGGCCGGTCGCATGGCAGTCGTCGACAAGCACCATCGCGCCGTACCGGTCGGCGAGCGCGCATATCTCCTTGAGCTTCGCGACATAGCCGTCCATCGAGAACACGCCGTCGGACGCGATGAGCTTGAACCTCGCGCCGGCCGCATCCGCCTCCGTGAGGCGGTCCTCGAGCTCGTTCATGTCGGAATTGGCGAAGCGGTAGCGCTTGGCCTTCGACAGCCGCACGCCGTCGATGATCGAAGCATGGTTGAGGCTGTCGGAGATGATGGCGTCCTTCTCCTCGAGCAGCGGCTCGAACACCCCGCCGTTGGCGTCGAAACAGGCGGCGAAGATGATCGCGTCGTCCTTGCCGAGGTGTTTGGCGATCGCCTGTTCGAGTTCGCGATGGAGAGTCTGCGCGCCGCAGATGAAGCGCACTGACGCCATGCCGAAGCCGAATTCGTCCATCGCGCCCTTCGCCGCCGCAATCACCTCGGGGTCATCGGCAAGGCCGAGGTAGTTGTTGGCGCAGAGATTGATCGCCTCGCGCTCGCCCCTCGGCCCGGCGACGCGGATACGGCCGCCCTGCGGCCCGGTCAGAAGGCGCTCGCGCTTGAAAAGGCCAGCCGCCTCGATGTCGGCGAGGGTCGCGCGGAGATGGCTGAGGAAAGCGTCGGTCATGGGTCCGTCCGGTTCGCCTCAACTTGGCGCGGATGGAAACGAAGGTCCATAGCGCGCGACGGCTAAGCGCTGCTCTTATGAAGCAGCGGCGAACGTTATCCCCCCAGCTGGATGAAGATCTCATAGCGCCCGTTCGTGAGCGTGATGCCCGCCTGCCGCGCGTTCAGGCGCATGACGACGCCCTGATTGTTCTGAAGCCAGAGCTCGCCGCTCCCGAGCGTCGAGACGGCGAGATTGCCGTTGCCCTGGATCCAGGCCCCGGAGAATTGCGAGACGTCGCGGAGCCCGTAGACCTCTCCCGAGGCCTGTGTTGTCGAGATTGCGCCGACCCCGCTCAGCGAGCCGATCAGCGTGAATGGATAGGTCCTGCCCCTGAATGTCAGCGTCCCGCTTCCGATTCCGGTCCCCGAGAGGAAAGCTTGGGTCATCGTCACCGAGCCGGACGGCTTGAGGCCGCGGATGCTGGCTTCGGTCGGAACGCCGGTCGGCGGCTGCTCGCAGCCGGTTAGCGGCAGAACACCGATAAGAGCCACGGCGGCGCCAAGCGCTTTCGATCGAACGGTTCCCAAGCCGATGCCCATGATCTCGTCCCTGGCCAATTTGCGACCGTCTCTCGGATCATACGAGGTTTAGCCAATGTCGCCGCCGGATGTCACGAGACCCGAGGCGCCTGCGCCCCCCAGTCGATGAACGCCTCCCCGCGGTGGATTGCGTCCGCCTCGGCGGTGAGCGCGCCGCCGCTCAGGTGCAGGACGAGCGCAGGCGCGATGCCGAGCGGCGCCTTCGAGCCCTTGATCCCGGAAATCAGCACCCGGTGGGCGGGGGCGCCGGCGAAAGGATGGACCGGCAGCAGCGCGACCGCGCCGAGCCGGTTCTGGACCGCGGCCAGGATGATCGCGAGCGCGTCGGGGCGGTGGATCATCACAAACCGGCCGCCGGATTTGAGCAGGGCGAGCGAAGCCCGAATCCAGGCTGTGAGCGTCGCGCTGCCTTCCCCCGGCGGGAGGACATGGGCACGCGCCCGGACTTTGTCCGGCGAGACGCGAACCGTTCCCGGTTCGAAAAACGGTGGATTGGTGACGACGCAATCGGCTGTTTCGTCGATAAGCCCGGCCTCGCGCCGCGCGCGAGCGTCGAGCACGTCGAGCCCGAGGACGCGGACGCGGGCCTCGAGCCCGTTGCGCGCGGCGTTGACCCCGGAAAGACGCGCGAGTTCGGGATCGATCTCGACAAGATCGACGAACGCCCGCTCCGACCGCTGGGCGAGCGCCAGCCCGACCGCGCCGATCCCAGCGCCGACGTCGGCGATCCGGCCGGCCGGCGCCCCGGCCGCCGCGACGAGCAGGGCGGCGTCCGTGCCAACCCGATGCCCACTTTTCGGCTGGATAAGGGCGAGCCTGCCGCCGAGCCAGCGGTCGACCGCGAGCCCGTCGGCGACCGGATCGCTCTCGAGCCCGGGCGGCGGCTCAGGCATCGCGCAATTCGCTCGCAAGGCCAGCCTCGGCGATGAGCCGGCGCGCCCGCCCTTCCTCGCGCGCATCGACCATGATCCGCCGCGGCAGGAATCCGAGCGATCCCTCGACCGCCGCCATATGCTGGTCGGCCACGAAAAAGCCGATCCGCTCCGCGGTCAGGATCGATTCGATGACGCTGATGAGCACGAGATCGTTGGTGCGGATGATTTCGACCAAGGGCGGACCTCGATTGGCTGACTTGCCGCGTCGTTTCGCCGTCTTTATGGTCGGGGCGCGTCGTCTGGCAAGGGAAGCGCCTCGTGGGAGTCGTCATTCCGCTCGAAGAGAAGTCGGCCGATCGTCTGATCGAGCCGCTGACGGCGCTTGTCGCGGGCGACATGGATCGGGTCAACCAGACCATCCTGTCGCGCACGGGATCCGAAGTGACGATGATCCCCGAAATCGCCAACCATCTCATTTCCTCGGGCGGCAAGCGGCTGAGACCGATCCTGACGCTCGCGACTGCGGGCCTGTGCGGCTATTCCGGCGACGGCCACATCAAGCTCGCCGCCGCGGTCGAATTCATGCACACCGCGACGCTGCTGCACGACGACGTCGTCGACGAGAGCGACATGCGGCGCGGACGGGAGGCCGCGCGGGTGCTGTGGGGCAACGAGGCGAGCGTGCTGGTCGGCGATTTCCTGCTCGGCCAGGCGTTCAGGATGATGGTCGAAGTCGGCTCGCTGCCCTGCCTCGACGTGCTGTCCGGGGCCGCGGTGGTGATCGCCGAGGGCGAGGTGATGCAGCTCTCCGCCGCCAAGGACACCGCAACGACCGAGGACGCCTATCTCGCCGTCATCCGCGCCAAGACCGCGGCGCTGTTCGCCGCGGCGTGCGAGGTCGGGCCCACGCTCGCCGGCCGCGCCAAGGCCGAGATCGCCGCCTGCCGGGGCTACGGCGCCAATCTCGGCATCGCCTTTCAGCTCATCGATGACGCGCTCGATTACGGCGGCTCGTCGGCCAAGCTCGGCAAGAACGTCGGCGACGACTTTCGCGAGGGCAAGATCACGCTGCCGGTCGTGCTGTCGTTCCGGCGCGGGGGAACGAACGAGCGCGAGTTCTGGCGCCGGACGCTCGAGAAGGGGGAAGTCGTGGAGGGCGATCTCGAGATTGCGCTCGCGACGATGAAAAAGCACCGGGCGCTCGAGGACACGATCGAGCGCGCCCGCCATTATGGCGCGATGGCTCTCGACTCGCTCGAGCTCTTCGCCGCGTCGCCCTGGAAGCACGCGCTCCGCGACGCGGTCGAATTTGCCATCGGCCGGGCGCATTGATCGGCGGACGCCCGCCGAAACGATTTCCCAAGTCCGGCGCAACGAGAACCAAGCGCAGCGCAACGAAAACAAAATTTAGCGCAACAAATTCCAAATCCGGCGCAACAAAAACCAAATGGCGTCTTCTAAGTTTTCCAATGGGTTAAGTCGCAATCCCGTAGGAAAACAGGTCTCCTTCTTGCTCACTCGCCCGAACCGCGCGCCCGCTCCGGTTAGAGCATCGCGCGTCGGACGGAACCGTCATCGCGAGGAGCGAAGCGACGTGGCGATCCAGGGATCGTCGGGCGCTCGACGTCCCCTGGATCGCCACGTCCCCCCGGTCAAAGCCCGGGGGTCCTCGCGATGACGGCAACGACGCCGTCTAAAGCGTCTTGCTTTAGGATGGACACAGTAGCGCGTTTTTCCGAATATCGCAAATGATTTTCGCTTTATCACGAACCACGCGCTTCCGCCCGTAGGGCAGGCGACGGGGCAATTTGGCCATATTCCCGCTCATAGCGCGGCCCGAGGCTGGTCAGCACGTGATAGCCGATCGTGCCGCTCATGGCCGCGAAGTCGTCGAGCGCGATCGAGGAGCCGAAGAACTCCGCCATGTCTCCCGGCCGGGCGGCGCTTTCGGGCAAGTCGGTCACGTCGGCGATCGTCAGGTCCATCGACACGCGCCCGACGAGCGGGCAGCGGCGCCCGGCGATCGCGACTTCGGCGCCCTCCTTTGCATCCGTTGCGCCGGCGCCGCGCGGCAGGCCGTCGGCGTAGCCGACGAGCAGGGTCGCAAGGCGGGTCGGGCGCTTGGCCGTCCATTGGGCGTTATAGCCGCAGGTCATGCCCGCCTCGATCCAGCGGGTCTGCTGAATGGCGATCGCGAGCGTCACGACCGGGCGCATCGGGTTTAAAGCGCCCGGCGTCGGATTGCCGCCATAGAGCGCATATCCCGGCCGCGCCAGATCATAGGCCGGGCGCGCGCCGAGGAACATGCCCGACGAATTGGCGAGCGAGGCGGGGAGGTCGGGGAAGGCCGCGCGGGCGGCCTCGAACAGCTTGATCTGCGCGGGGTTGATCGGATCATCCGGAAACTCGGACGAGACGAAATGGCTCATAAGGAGATCGGCCCCGCTCGCGCCGTGGGCGGCGACGGCCGCCTGCAGCCGGGCCAGCGACTCGAAGCCGAGCCGGTTCATGCCGGTGTCGAGATGCAAAGCGCAGGGCGAGATCCTGCCGCTCCGCGCGGCGAACGCCGACCAGCGCCGAAGCTCCTCTTCGCCGCCGATGACCGGCGCAAGGCGATGGCGGACGTAATCGCCGGGGTCCGCGGTGGATTCGAGGCCGTGGAGCACGTAGATCGCAGCGTCAGGCAGGACCTGGCGCGCCGCGACGCCCTCGCTCAAATGGGCGACGAAGAAAACGCGCGCGCCGGCCGCCCAGAGCGCCGGCCCCGCTTCGGCGACGCCGATCCCGTAGGCGTTGGCCTTGACGACGGCCGCGCATCGTCCCGGCGCGGCGCGGGCCGCAAGCGCGCGCCAGTTGTCCGCGAGCGCGCCGAGGTCGATCGTGAGGCGCCCCGGCGCGCTCGAGGGTGCGGGGCTGGTCACGCGAGAGCCTTTTCCATCAACACCGTCGTCGGCGCGTCGAAGCCAGGATGCGATTCGACCGCGCGCCGCGCAAAGCCGAAGCGCTCGAACAGGCGCTCGTTCTCGGGCAGTTCGAGCCGCGTCTTGAGGGTCATTCGCCGGATGCCGCGCCGCCGCGCCTCCGCCTCGCAGGCGGCCATCAGCATGCGAACGAGCCCGCGACCGCGCCGATCCGACGCTACAGACACGCGGCCGACATGGAGCGCGTCGCTGTCGATCAGCCACAGCGCCGCAGCGATGAGCCGCCCGGCCTCGAAAGCTCCGAACCCGCCGCCCGCCGCGATCTTGCCCGCGACCGTTTCAACCGTCTCGCGCAGAGCCGACGACGGCGGGCTGGTCGGCCGGCTCTGGGCGGCGAACGCGGCGCGGATCAGATCCGCGGCTTCATCGGCGTCCGCTGTTGTCAGGAGACGCAGATCGGCCTGATCGGCTTTCGACGGCGCGGGGCCGGTTAGCGGGGAGGACAAACCCATTGCGGTTGGGCCTTATACGCGCGCGGCGTGGTCGGGCAAGGCCGCCGGCGCCGGCAAAAGCTTGGCCATCGGATAGCCGGAGTCCATTCCGAATTTTCTCTCGGGCGCCCCGGTTTCCTCATATCCTCGCGCCCGATAGAAGCGGCGCGCCGTCTCGGTCGAGGTCAGCGTGCAGCGCGTCGCGCCGCGGTCCGCGGCGCGCGCTTCCATCGCGGCAAGCACGGCGTCGCTCGCCCCGCGAAACCTGGCGTCCGGCGACACATAGTTGAGCAGGATCTCCCCGCCGTCGGTCACCGCCCCGACCGCCGCGATCGCGGCGCCCTCGGTCGCGACAAGATAGCTCGCGTCCTTTCGCACCATCCACCTGGCGACGATCTTGGGGGTCTTATTGCTGAGCCACGCGGCGAGCAGGGCGGGGTCGCGATGATGATCGGCCTCGCACAGCTCGCTGATCGAGCGCCGGAGGACGCTTGCAATCTCCTCGGCGTCCTCAGGCTTTGCGTCGCGAATCTCCATTGCCGCATCCTAGGACGGCTTGAGAGGCGGAAGGCAAGCGCGCTTGGGGCCGGGCGTCCGCCGCCGAGGGGCTCGGATGAACGAAGTTTAACCCGATCCCCATGTCCCCAGGAGGCCAAGCGCCTCGTTTTCGCCGCTCTCGCTAGCGAAGACCGCCGAAGCGCGGTACATCGCGCAGGACGCCAAGCCGCGAGGCCGACGATTCGATGACGATAGTCCTGACCCGCCGGGCGGCCTTGAAAACCGGCGCGCTCGCAACGCTCGCGGCGCTCGCCCCCCGCCCGTTCGCCGCGCTCGCCGACGATTCGATCGAGACCCACGGCCTGTCGTCGTTCGGCGATCTCGCGCTCCCGCCCGACTTTCCGCATTTCGCCTATGTCAATCCTGAGGCGCCGACCGGCGGCCTGCTCTCGATGCAGATCACGACGACCGGCGGCAACCAGAACTTCGACACCTTCGACACCCTCAACATCTATTCCTGGAAGGGCAATGGCGCGGCCGGCATGTCGGCCACCTTCGACACGCTTATGACCGCCAATGGCGACGAGCCGGATTCGGTCTATGGTCTGCTCGCAAAATCCGTCCGGGTCTCCGCGGACAAGCTCGATTACCGCTTCAAGCTGCGCCCCGAGGCGCGCTTCTTCGACGGATCGCAGGTGAAGGCGGCCGACGTCGCCTTCTCGCTCAATGTGCTCAAGGAAAAGGGCCACCCGATCTACGCCCAGCTTCTGAAAGAGGTCGAGTTGGCCAACCCGGAAGGCGACGATGTCGTCCATGTGCGCTTTGTTCAGGGCCGGACCCGCGACGCGCACCTGATTGTCGTCGGCATGCCGGTTTTTTCCGCCGCATGGTGGAACGGGCGCGACTTTACCGCGGCGACGCTGGACCCGCCGCTGGGCTCCGGGGCCTACAAGGTCAAGACCTTCGAGCAGGGGCGGTTCATCGAATATGCGCGCGATCCCGGTTATTGGGGCGCGAAATTGCCGGTCAACCTCGGCCAGAACAATTTCGACCGCCTGCGGTTCGAATATTATCGCGAGCGTCAGATCGCGTTCGAAGCGTTCAAGGCCGGGGCGATCAACTATCACGAGGAATTCACCTCGCGCTTCTGGGCCACTTCCTATGACTTTCCCGCCGTCAAGGACGGTCGGGTCAAGAAGGAAACCCTGCATGACGGCGCGCCGTCCCGCACGCAGGGCTGGTATCTCAACACGCGCCGGGACCAGTTCAAAGACCCGCGCGTCCGCGAAGCGATCGGCCTCTGTTTCGACTTCGACTGGACCAACAAGAACATCATGTATTCCGCCTATAAGCGGATCGCCTCCTACTTTCCCAACACCGATATGGAAGCGAAGGGCAAGCCTGGGCCGGACGAGCTCAAGCTGCTGGAGCCGTTTCGCGACAAGCTTGCTCCGGCGGTCTTCGAAGAGGCCTACACCCCGCCGCCAAGCGACGGCTCGGGGTCCGACCGGACGCTGCTCAAGCAGGCCTACGATCTCTTGCTTGCCGCGGGATGCAAGCGCGACGGCTCGGTGATGAAACTGCCAGACGGCAAGCCGCTCACGATCGAGTTCCTCGACAGCAGCAGCGCGCTTCAGCCGCATACCTTGCCGTTCATCCAGAACCTCGGAAAGCTGGGCATTCAGGCCAATTATCGAATTGTCGATCCCGCGCAGTACAAGAGCCGCACCGACGCCTTCGATTTCGATGTGGTGACGACGGCGTCGGGGGGCACGCTTACGCCGGGCGTTGATCTGCGCAATGTCTACACCTCCGAGTCCGCCAAGCAGAATGCCTCGCGCAATCTTGCCGGCGTCTCCGATCCGGTCGTGGATGCGCTCGTCGAGACCATCGCAACGGCCAAATCGCGCGACGAACTCAACACGGGCGCCCGCGCGCTCGATCGCACCTTGCGCGCCGGCCATTACTGGGTTCCGATGTGGTATCGTGATACGGCGTGGATCGCCCATTGGGACGCCTTTTCGCGGCCCGAGCGCCAGCCCAGGCTTGGGACCGGCGCGCCGGGCGTATGGTGGTGGGACGAAGCAAAGGCGAAGACGATTGGACTCTGAGAGACGCCTGGCGCGCCGCCCGGCTCGGACCGGCTGACGTCATATGCTCGCCTATATCGCGCGCCGTCTCCTGCTGATGATCCCGACGATCCTCGGCATCATGGCGGTCTCGTTCGCGATCGTGCAGTTCGTGCCCGGCGGGCCGGTCGAGCGCGCGATCGCGCAACTGCAGGGGACGGACCAGAGCTCGACGGCCGGGTTCGGCGGCGGCAGCGGCCAGATCGGCGGCGGCGCGGCGCAGTCGGGCGGCGACATTTCCTCGCGCTACCGCGGCTCGCAGGGCCTCGATCCGAAATTCATCAAGGAGCTCGAGAAGCAATACGGCTTCGACAAGCCGGCGCTCGCGCGGTTCTGGATCCTTGTCCGCGATTATTCGACCTTCAACTTCGGCAAGAGTTATTACCGCGACACGCCGGTGCTCGAGCTGATCAAGGAGAAGCTGCCGGTCTCGATCTCGCTCGGCATGTGGATGACGTTCATCTCCTACGCAATCTCGATTCCGCTTGGCGTCAGGAAGGCGGTCAAGGACGGCTCCCGCTTCGACACCATGACCTCTGCGCTGGTCATCTTCGGCTACGCGATCCCGAGCTTCCTGTTCGCGGTCCTTCTGGTGGTGCTGTTCTGCGGCGGCTCGTTCTGGCAGATCTTCCCGCTGCGCGGGCTTACCTCCGACAATTTCGCCGACCTCAGCTGGCCGCAGAAGATTCTCGACTACCTCTGGCACATCACGCTGCCGGTCGCATCGCTGGTTTTGGGCTCGTTCGCCACCTCGACGCTTCTGACCAAGAACTCCTTTCTCGACGAGATCAAGAAGTCCTACGTCCAGACCGCCCGGATGAAGGGCCTGACCGAGCGGCGCGTCCTCTACGGCCATGTCTTCCGCAACGCGATGCTGATCGTGATCGCCGGATTCCCGGGCGCGTTCATCGGCGCTTTCTTCACCGGCTCGCTCCTGATCGAGCAGGTGTTCTCGCTCGACGGCCTCGGCTATCTCTCCTACGATTCGCTCATTCAGCGCGATTATCCGGTCGTGCTCGCCAATCTCTACATCTTCGCCTTGATCGGGCTGGTGGTGAACCTCATTTCCGACCTCACCTACACCTGGATCGATCCGCGCATCGATTTCGAAACCCGCGAGGTTTAAAGCTTGGTCGACACGGACCGCCTCGCTTCGGACGCCGATTCTCGGCCGCAAGGCGGGGAGACCGCGCTCATTCCGCTGGACGAGAAGACGGACGCTTGGGCGCAGGCGAAGGACCGCGCGCGCCTCGAGCGCCGGCCGTTCCTCTCGCCGATGAACCAGCGGCGGCTCGACAACTTCCGCCGCAACAAGCGCGGCGCCTGGTCGCTGTGGATATTCCTCGTCCTGTTTATAGGTTCGCTGTTCGCCGAGTTCATCGCCAACGACCGGCCGCTGATCGCTTCCTATAAAGGCGAGCTCCTGTTCCCCGTGTTGTTCAACTATCCCGAGGAGAAGTTCGGCGGCTTCGAGGCGCGGGCCGATTTTCGTGGCTCGTTCGTCGCCAACGAGGTCAACGCCCACGGCTGGATGATCTGGCCGCCGATCCGCTTCGCCAACTCGACTACCATCCTCAATCCCCCGACGCCATTGCCAACGCCGCCCACCTGGCTGCTGAGCAATGCCGAGTGCCGCGCCGCGCTCGAGAAGCAGGGCGAAAAAGACGCGGGCGCGATCGCGAGGCCATGCAGCCGTCTCGAGCCGCTCTGGCTCGGCTCCGATCAGGACGGGCACGACATCGTCGCGCGCCTCATCTACGGCTTCCGCATATCGATTCTGTTCGGACTGACGCTGGCCGGCGTCTCTTCGGTGATCGGCGTGTTCGCCGGCGCCGTGCAGGGCTATTTCGGTGGTTGGCTCGATCTCACGATGCAGCGGGTGATCGAGATCTGGTCGTCGCTGCCGCATCTCTACATTCTCATCATCCTTTCCGCGATCCTCGCGCCGAGCTTCTTCGTCCTGTTGACGATTCTGCTGCTGTTCTCCTGGGTGAGCCTCGTTCACCTCGTCCGCGCCGAGTTCCTGAGAGCGCGCAACTTCGAATATGTCAACGCGGCGCGGGCGCTTGGCCTCTCCAACGCCAAGATCATCGTCAAGCATGTGCTGCCGAACGCGATGGTCGCGACGCTGACCTTCCTGCCGTTCATCGTCAATTCCTCCATCAGCACGCTGACCTCGCTCGACTTCCTCGGCCTTGGCATGCCGCCCGGCTCGCCTTCGCTCGGCGAGCTTCTGCTGCAAGGCAAGTCGAATCTTTCGGCGCCGTGGATCGGGCTCTCGGCCTTCGTGGTGACAGCCCTGATGCTGTCGCTTCTCATCTTCATCGGCGAAGCGGTGCGCGACGCCTTCGACCCCAGAAAGATGTTTCTGTGAGAGAGGCGGAGCGGCTCCTCGACGTGCGCGATCTCTCGATCGCCTTCGCGCAAGGGGGCGAGCGAAGGACGGTCGTCGACCGCGTGTCTTTCCAGCTCGAGAAGGGCCGCGCGCTGGCGCTGGTCGGCGAATCGGGGTCGGGCAAGACCGTCACCGCGCAGGCGATCGTGCGGCTGCTGCCGCAACCCTCGGCGAGCTATCCTACCGGCGAGATCTTTTTTCGCGGCCGCGACGTTCTCAAGATGTCCGACGACGAATTGCGCGCGATGCGCGGCGCAAGCGTGACCATGGTGTTCCAGGAGCCGATGACCTCGCTCAATCCGCTCCATACGATCGAGCGGCAGATCGGCGAGATCATCGCCCTCCATCACGGCCGCGGCGAAGCGGCGAAGGAGCGGATCATCGAGCTCCTGACCGAGGTCGGCATCGCCGACCCCGCCCAAAGGCTCGGCGCCTATCCCCATCAGCTCTCGGGAGGCCAGCGCCAGCGGGTCATGATCGCGATGGCGCTCGCCAACCGTCCCGACCTCCTGATCGCCGACGAGCCGACGACGGCGCTCGACGTCACCGTGCAGGCGCAGATCCTCAAGCTGCTCAAGGACCTCCAGGCCAAGTTCGGCATGGCGATGCTGTTCATCACCCACGATCTCAACATTGTCCGGCGCATCGCCGACGACGTGATCGTGATGCAGCACGGAAAGATCGTCGAGGCTGGCGAGACGGCGCGGGTGTTCGCCGATCCGCGTCATCCCTATACGCGAGCGCTGCTTGCCGCCGAGCCGAAGGGCGATCCTCCGGCCGCCGACCATTCGGCGCCGATGGTGGCGAGCGCCGACAATCTGCGCGTCTGGTTTCCGATCCGGAAAGGATTCCTCCGCCGCACCGTCGCTCACGTCAAGGCCGTCGACGGCGTTTCGCTCGCCGTGCGCGAGGGACAGACCGTCGGCGTCGTCGGCGAATCCGGTTCCGGCAAGACGACGCTGGGCCTCGCGATCCTCCGACTTATCCGCTCCGAGGGGCCGATCGTCTATTGCGGTCGCGCCATCGATGGGCTCACCTCGAAGGCCATGCGGCCGCTTCGGCGCGAGATGCAGATCGTCTTCCAGGATCCCTATGGGTCGCTGTCGCCGCGCATGTCGGTGGCCGAGATCGTCGAGGAGGGACTGATCGCCCAGGGGACGAAGCTGAACGCCGCGGAGCGCCGCCGCGTCGTCGAGCAAGCGCTCGCCGACACCGGCCTCGATCCCTCGACGCTCGACCGTTACCCGCATGAGTTTTCCGGCGGTCAGCGCCAGCGCATCGCGATCGCCCGCGCGATGGCGCTTGATCCGAGGTTCGTGGTGCTCGACGAGCCGACTTCGGCGCTCGACATGTCGATCCAGGCGCAGATCGTCGATCTCCTGCGCGATCTGCAGCGGCGCCGCAACCTCGCCTATCTCTTCATCTCGCATGACCTGAGGGTGGTGCGGGCGCTCGCGAGCGACATCATCGTCATGCGGCGCGGCAAGGTGGTCGAGAGCGGCGAAGCGCGGGATGTGTTCGGCTCGCCGCAGAACGAGTACACGCGCGCGCTGTTTGCCGCCGCCTTCGCCAACGAGGCGACGCTCTCGCATGTCGTGAACCAGTGAGAAGGAAAACCCTCACCCCAACCCTCTCCCCGAGGGAGAGGGGGCGCTGCCCTTCTCCCCTTGGGAGAAGGTGGCCCGAAGGGCCGGATGAGGGTCCTCACCCCCGACCCCTAGCCAAGAGCGCGAGGCGGCCATGACCCGCGCCATTCTCATCGTCCTCGATTCGGTCGGATGCGGCGGGGCCGAGGACGCCAAGGCTTACGGCGACGAGGGCGCCGACACCCTCGGCCATATTGCTGAAGCCTGCGCGAAGGGGCTCGGCGACCGCGAGGGACTGCGACGCGGGCCGCTCAGACTGCCGCGCCTCGAGGCGCTCGGACTCGGCCGTGCGATGCAGGCCTCGACCGGCCGCGCGTCGGCGGGTTTTGCCTTGCCCGCGCCGCGCGGGCAGTGGGGCTTCGGCGTCGAGACCTCGCGCGGCAAGGACACGCCGTCCGGCCACTGGGAGCTTGCGGGGACGCCGGTCGACTTCGAGTGGGGCTATTTCCCCGAGACGATCCCCGCTTTTCCAGCGGCGCTCACCGAAGCGCTCATCACGCAAGGCAAGCTTGCCGGCATCCTCGCCAACCGCCACGCGTCGGGGACGGCTGTCATTGCGGACTACGGCGAGGAGCATCTCCGGACGCTAAAGCCCATCTGCTACACTTCCGCCGACTCGGTGCTGCAAATCGCCGTGCATGAAGAGGCCTTCGGGCTCGAGCGGCTCTACGAGCTCTGCCGAATCGCGCGCCGGCTCTGCGATCCGCTCAACATCGGCCGCGTCATCGCGCGGCCTTTTGTCGGCGCGAGCGCGGCGACCTTCGTCCGGACCGCCAACCGCAAGGATTTCGCGATTCCGCCGCCCGACGGCAATCTCCTGCAGCGGGCCGTGCGCGCGAACCGTTCAATCGTCTCGATCGGCAAGATCGGCGACATCTTCGCCCATCGCGACACCGGGGACGAGCGCAAGAGCAAGAGCAACGACGGCAACATCGACCTTCTCATCGAAGCGCTCAAGACGACGGGGGACGGCGGCCTCATCTTCGTCAATCTGGTCGATTTCGACACCGAGTGGGGCCATCGCCGCGACGTTCCCGGCTACGCCGCCTGCCTCGAGGCGTTCGATAAGCGCCTGGGCGAAATCGAATCGGCGATGCGCCCGCAAGACTTTTGCGTCATCACCGCCGACCACGGCAACGACCCGACGTTTCGCGGCTTCGATCACACCCGCGAGCATGTGCCGATCCTCGCCTTCGGCGGCGGCGCGCCGCCCGGGCCGATCGGCGCGCGGTCTAGCCTCGCCGACGTCGCCGAGACGATCGCAATGAAGCTTGGCTTGCCCAGAGGATCGCACGGGACGCCCTGGAAGACGTGAGCGCGCGTCGCCGCGAGTTGATCTCGATTTGTGCGAGGAGCGGCGCTCGGAAACCTGATCGTCAGGCGGCGCGCGCGAAGCGCACCGCAAGGCCGGTCGCGGTCACGCGCTGAAGTTCGACGCCTTCGACGTCGGGGCCCTTGACCCCGTCAACCTCGAACCGCACGTCGACGACGGCGTCGGCGCCATATTCCTCGGCCTCGCGGGTCAGGGCCTCGATCGCCACCCGACGATCGGCTTCGGCGCCGGGATCGCCCGCGGCGCGCCACCGCGTCGCGGCCCTGATGCGGCCAATCGCGGTCAGCGGCCGGCCGTCGTCGAGGCCGCTGGAAAAGCTCACGTACATGAGGTCAGTCCGTTTGATGGAGCGCAGACTCCATAGCGCATTCGGCCTTTCGGGCCTGTTAACGAGCCGTTACGGGTCGGAAATTTGCGGAAGCGTCCTTAACGCCCGCCAGCCTTGCCTCGCAGCGCAACCGAGCGGCGCCATGCCGGCGCCGCTCCTCGCTGGCTGGAAAGCTCGCGCGGCTATTCGGCGGTCGCGGCCGGCTCGACGGCGGGCGCTGCGGCAGCCGCCTTTTCGAGGTCAGCGCCGGTCTGCTGGTCGACGACCCGCATCGAGAGCTTCACCTTGCCGCGATCGTCATGGCCCATGACCTTGACCTTGACCCGGTCGCCTTCCTTCACGACGTCGGTCGTCTTGTTGACCCGCGTCTTGGCGAGCTGCGAGATGTGGACGAGGCCGTCCTTGGCGCCGAAGAAGTTGACGAAGGCGCCGAACTCGACCGTCTTGACCACCGTCCCGTCATAGATCTGGCCGACCTCCGGCTCCGAGGCGATCGACTTGATCCAGTTGACGGCGGCCTTGATCTTCGCGCCGTCGCTCGACGCGATCTTCACCGTGCCGTCGTCCTCGATGTTGATCTTGGCGCCGGTCTTTTCCACGATCTCGCGGATGACCTTGCCGCCGGAGCCGATCACCTCGCGGATCTTGTCGGTCGGGATCTTCATCGTCTCGATGCGCGGGGCGAACTCGCCGAGCTCGGCGCGCGCGCCGGTAAGCGCCTTGCTCATCTCGCTGAGGATATGCAGACGTCCGTCGCGAGCCTGAGCCAGCGCCTGGCGCATGATCTCCTCGGTGATGCCGGCGATCTTGATGTCCATCTGCAGCGAGGTGACGCCTTCGCTCGTGCCGGCAACCTTGAAGTCCATGTCGCCGAGATGATCCTCGTCGCCGAGAATGTCGCTCAGCACCGCGAAGCGCGAACCCTCGAGAATGAGGCCCATCGCAATGCCGGCGGTCGGGCGCTTGAGCGGCACGCCGGCGTCCATCAGCGCGAGCGAGGAGCCGCAAACGGTGGCCATCGACGATGAACCGTTCGAACTCGGTGATCTCCGAGACGACGCGGATCGTGTAGGGGAATTCCGCCGGGGTCGGCAGCATCGGGCGAATGGCCCGCCAGGCGAGCTTGCCGTGTCCGATTTCGCGCCGGCCGGGCGCGCCCATGCGGCCGGTCTCGCCGACCGAATAGGGAGGGAAGTTGTAGTGGAGCAGGAAGCGCTCCTTATAGGTTCCGTCGAGGGAATCGACATACTGCTCGTCCTCGCCGGTGCCGAGCGTGGCGACGACCATCGCCTGCGTTTCGCCCCGCGTGAACAAAGCCGAGCCATGGGTGCGGGGCAGCACGCCGACCTGGGCCAGGATCGGGCGCACCGTGGTCAGATCGCGCCCGTCGATGCGGCGCTTATGATCGAGAATGTTCCAGCGCACGACCTTGGCCTGAGCGTCGTGGAAGGCCTTCGCAACCTCCGCCGCGGGAAACTTCGCTTCGGCGCCCTCGGGCGCCAGCACGCCCATCACCTTCGCCTTGGCCGCGTCAACAGCAGCGTAACGCTGCTGCTTCTCGGTGATCGAATAGGCGGCGCGCAAATCGGTCTCGCCCGCATCCAGAACCGCCTTTTCAACCGCCGAGATATCCTTCGTCTTGAGTTCGCGGGGCTCCTTGGCGGCCTTTTCGGCGAGCCGGATGATCGCCTGAAGAACCGGCTGGAACGCGGCATGACCGGCCATCACCGCCTTCAGCATCGTGTCCTCGGAGAGCTCCTGAGCCTCCGACTCGACCATGAGGACGGCGTCCGCCGTGCCGGCGACGACGAGATCGAGCGTCGAGTCCTTCATCTCCTCGACAGTCGGGTTGACCTTGAGCTCGCCCTTGATGAGGCCGACGCGCGCGCCGCCGATCGGGCCCATGAAGGGCACGCCGGACAGGGTCAGCGCGGCCGAAGCGGCGACCATCGCCAGAATGTCCGAATCGTTCTCGAGGTCATAGGAGAAGACCGTCGCGATGACTTGCGTGTCGCAGCGGAAATCTTCGGGAAACAGCGGCCGCACCGGCCGGTCGATCAGGCGGGAGGTCAGCGTTTCACGGTCGGACATGCGCCCTTCGCGCTTGAGGTAGCCGCCGGGGATGCGCCCCGCCGCGAACGCCTTCTCCTGGTAGTGGACGGTGAGGGGGAAGAAATCCTGGCCGGGCTTTGGTTCCTTGGCCGCGACCACGGTCGCCAGGACGGTGGTTTCGCCCCAGGTGGCGAGGACCGCGCCGTCCGCCTGGCGGGCCACGCGTCCGGTCTCGAGGGTGAGCTTGCGCCCGCACCAATTGAGTTCTTCAGTTTGTACATCGAACATCTTGCTTCATCCTGCTTGAGTGGATGCGCAAGCCTGCGGCCCATGCCGCCCGTATCTCGGGCTCGTCATCGGCAAGACGGCGAGAGGCTGGGCGAGCGCCAGCCCCTCGCGATCCTGCCATGACGCCAGGCTCACGCATTGGGTTTTCGGACGCCGGCCGACGCCGCCGCCCGTTTTCTTAAGGTCGGGACGCACGAATTATAGCGCCCCGTTTGCGTGGGGGCGCCTTCAGCGGCGGATGCCCAGACGCTCGATGAGGGTCTTATAACGTTGTTCGTCCTGCTTCTTGACGTAATCGAGCAGCGTTCGCCGCTGCGACACCATCTTGAGCAGGCCGCGGCGGGAATGATTGTCTTTGACGTGCGTCTTGAAGTGGCTGGTCAAGTTGGCGATCCGCTCGGTGAGAATCGCAACCTGGACCTCGGGCGACCCGGTGTCGCCGACTTTCAAAGCGTATTGATTAATGAGCGCGCCCTTGCGCTCAGCGGTGATCGACATCGGATTTTCCTTAAATCTGCGGCCGGCCTGAAGCCCGCCTCGTCATTTTCGGGAGCGGCCGAACCGGGATGTCGTCCAGGTCGGTCGCGACGCTGCTTCCCGCGCGCTATGAGCTGTCGCGGATGGCGCGCTTATACAGATTTGGCGCCGCGGCGCCAGCAAAATTTTGGCGGCGCTATTGGAAGCGCCGCAGATTTTCGTCCGCACGAGCGAGTTTCTCGT
Organism: uncultured Alphaproteobacteria bacterium; assembly: GCA_963794655.1. Taxonomy (GTDB): domain Bacteria; phylum Pseudomonadota; class Alphaproteobacteria; order Rhizobiales; family Beijerinckiaceae; genus Roseiarcus. The sequence goes on along the minus strand of CAWCEV010000008.1, from coordinate 1,050,330 downwards.
CGAGGGTGACAAGCTCCGCGTCGAGGGCGCGAGCGAGCCAAAGATAGCTTGCATCGTAGAGCGAGAGCTTCGTTTGCTCGGCGAGGACGACGGCGCCCTTGAGATCGACTGTCTCTAGAGAGATCGAAAGGACATCAAGCAGGGAGAAAGCTTCGAGCAACGCCTCCCGCTCGACGGGCGCGGCTCGGATCTTCTTCACACAGGCGCTCGCGACTTCGAATCCGATCAGATGTGGAGCCCGGAGCGTCGCCTGACTCAGCCGCCGCTGAAGCTCGTCGCTCGTCACCTCGTCGAACAGCAGCGCGACAATTGCGGACGCGTCGACGACCTTATCGGTCACGGTCTTCGCGGACCAGCCGCGCCGCTTCGTCGCGCCGAACGAGGCCAAGCGGCTTCACTTTGGCGACCAGCTCGTCGACCGTCAGGTAACGCGGCGTTCCGGCTGCCTCGTCGATCAGCGCTCTCAATTCGCCTTGCAGCGACCGATGGTTGGCCTTGGCGCGTTCGCGCAGCCGTCTCACCTGATCCTCCGGCACTCCTTTAATCGAGAGATCCACGCGATGCTCCAAAATGGAGCATAAATAGAGCGCATTTGGAGCGGAATTGCAACCGAAGCGTCAGCCGGCCGCGGGCGCACTCGGTTGCCGCCCGCCTCGGAAGCGGCTACCACCCGTCGGCCTCTCCAGACCCAGCTCCATGGCCGCCTCCCCAGAAGATCTCCTCGCCTATCTCGCGAGCCTCGGCATCGAAACGTCGACCGTCGACCATCCGCCCCTGCACACGGTCGAGGATTCGCGCGCCCTGCGCGGCGACATTCCCGGCGGGCACACCAAGAACCTGTTCGTCAAAGACAGAAAGGACCGGTTGTTTCTGCTGGTGCTCGGCGAGGAGGCGGCCGTCGACCTCAAGCGGGTGCATGAGAAAATCGGCGCGCAGGGGCGCGTTTCGTTTGGCTCGGCCGAACTCCTGGAAGAGCTGTGGGGCGTCCGGCCGGGCGCGGTCACGCCGTTCGGCGCCATCAACGATGAAGCCGGCAGGGTTCGGGTGGTCCTGGATGAAGCCATGATGCGCCATGAACGGCTGAACTTTCATCCGCTGATCAATACCCGGACCACTGGGCTCCAAAGCGCGGACCTCGTCAAATTCCTGCGCGCGACCGGGCATGAGCCGCTGGTCGTGGCGCTGGGAGAGGATCAGGCCGCAGTTGAATAAAAAGCGCCCGCCCTCCATCTAGGGCGGGAAAAGTGGCAATTTGCGCGTGCTTTTGGCCGCGCCTCGGGCGGGAGTTGGCAGGACATGGCGAATGTGAGCGGCGCGATCGCGCCTCAATCAAAGGCCCCGGGAGTCAAGGAGGTGACGACGGCTTCGTTCCGCGCCGATGTCTTGACCGCCTCGACACGCCAGCCGGTGCTGGTCGATTTCTGGGCCCCGTGGTGCGGCCCGTGCAAGCAACTGGCGCCGGCGCTGGAGAAAGCGGTCGCCGACTCGGGCGGCAAGGTCGCACTCGTCAAGATGAACATCGACGACCACCCCCAGATCGCCGGCCAGCTTGGCATCCAGTCGATCCCCGCGGTGATCGCTTTCGATAAGGGCCAGCCGGTGGACGGCTTTGTCGGCGCGTTGCCGGAAAGCCAGATCCGCGGCTTCATCGAGCGGCTGGTCGGTCCGCTCGAGGGCGGTGCCGCGGCCCTCGTCGCGGAGGCGGACGAATTGGCCGCCAAGGGCGACGCGGACGGGGCTGCGGCCCTCTATTCCGAGGTTCTGGCCGAGGATCCCGCCGATCCCAAGGCGATCGGGGGTTTGGCCAAATTGCATGTCGCGGGCGGGCGGCTCAACGAGGCGAAGGCGTTGCTTGAAACGGCTCCCCAGGCCCCGCCAGGCAAGGATCAGGATCCCGCGGTCGCCGCAGCCTGGGCGGCGCTACGCCTCGCCGAACAAGCCTCGAACGTCGGCGAGCTGCAGCCGCTCGAACAGGCGGTCGCCGCCAACCCGGACGATCACCAGGCTCGCTTCGATCTCGCGGTCGCGCTGTCCGCGAAGGGCGACCGCGCCGGCGCGGCCGACCAGTTGCTGGAACTGATCCGGCGCGATCGCAGTTGGAATGACCAGGCGGCGCGCAAACAATTGTTGCAGCTGTTCGAAGCCTGGGGTCTCATGGACCCCGAATTGATCGCGGCGCGGCGCAAGCTGTCGGCGATCTGGTTTTGACGGCTAGCCGCCGCCGCAAGCCCGCGAAAGTTGGGATGAGGGCCATGAAGCTCAACCGCACCTTCGCCGGGCCGGCCGAGATGCCGGCGACCATTCCGCTGTTTCCGCTGGCGGGCGCCTTGCTGCTGCCGCGCCGGCCGATCCAGCTCACGGTGTTCGAGCCGCGCTATCTCGAGATGCTTGACGACGCGCTGAGTGGCGAGCGGCTGATCGGCGTCATCCAGCCCTCGGTCGAGGATGAGACCGTCGATGCGTCGCCGGACCTTTATCCGCTCGGCTGCGCCGGGCGCATCGTCCAATATGCGGAAATCGGCGACGGCCGCTGCTTCCTGACTCTCATGGGCGTCGCGCGCTTCCACATGGCGGCCGAGTTGCCGAGCGAGGGGCCTTATCGGATCGCGGTCGCCGATTACTCGGCGTTCGCCGAGGATTTCCTCGAGGGCGCGGGGGAGTCGGCGGTCGATCGCGAGGACGTGCTCGAGACGCTCAAGCGCTTCGCCGAGGTCAACGAGATCAAGGTGGTGTGGAGCGACATCAAGAAGGCGTCCAATGAGGCCCTGGTCAATGGGCTCTCGATGATGAGCCCGTGCGGTCCGAAGGAAAAGCAGGCGCTGCTCGAGGCCAAGGATTTGAAGTCGCGGGCCGAGATGCTGGTCGCGATCACGACGATCGAGCTTGCGCGCGGGCAGGACGCGGCGACACAGATTCACTAGGCCGCCGCGAACGGCGCTCGCCGGCGGACGCCTCGTCGAAGCCGACTGCGCGCTCGACGATATAGAGCGGCCGGCGCTTCACCTCGGCGTGGATGCGGCCGACATAGATCCCGATGACGCCGGTCATCAGCATGTTCACGCCCCCGAGACCGGCGATCACGACGATGGTCGAACTCCAGCCGCGCGCAAGGCCCGGGTCGCCGAACGCCCAGCGCCCGATCACGACGAGCCCGTAGGCGAGCGCGAGCGCGGAAACCACGGCGCCGCCCCAGAGCGCCAGACGCAGAGGCGCGTCGGAGAACGAGACGAGGCCGTTGACGGCGAGAGCGACCATCCGGCGCAGAGAATATTTGCTCGATCCCGCCGCGCGCGGGGGGCGATCGAAACTTACCGTTCCCTGCCGGAAGCCGATCCACGAGAACATGCCGCGCACGAACCGGTCGCGCTCCGGCATGGCGCGGAACGAGTCGAGCGCCTTGCGGTCGATCAGGCGAAAGTCGCCGGCGTTGCGGGGTATCGGCGTTTCCGAGAGCGCGCGGACGAGACGGTAGAAGAGATCGGCGGTTATCCGCTTGAACCGGCTTTCGCCGTCACGCGACGCACGCTCCGCGCCGACGATCTCATAGCCCTCTCTCCATTTGGCGATCATCGCGTGAACGACTTCGGGCGGGTCCTGCAGATCGGCGTCCATGACGATCGCAGCGCGGCCGGCGGCGCGGTCGAGTCCGGCGGTGATGGCGACCTGATGACCGAAATTGCGCGAGAGCTTGACGAGCCGGTAGCGCCGGTCGTCGCGCGCCTTGCCCTCGATCACAATCGCGCTCGTGTCCTCGGAGCCATCGTCGACGACGATCACCTCGCCCGGCGCGTCGAGGGAATCAAGCAGGGCGTCGAGCCGCCGCAGCAGCATCGGGATGACGGCTTCCTCGTTGAAGATCGGCACGACGAGCGAATAGGTGGGCGTGATGGCCGGGCGGTCTTTGTCCATGAAGCCGACCACGCCGCAAATCCCTGAACAAAGACTTTGCGTGCGCTCCATGCCGCAGCGCTACTCAGGGGTCGAGGGTTCTGCTAGGGTAAGCAGAAGATTAACCGGCGTTTCTCGCCCGGAGTTGACCATGGAATACGAAAATATGCCGCAGTCCTCGAACATCGAGGATCGCCGCGGGCAGGGGGGAGGCGGCGGGGCAGTAGGGGCCGGCGGGCTCGGCATCGGCGCGATCATCGTCATTTTCGCAATCAGCTATTTCACCGGCATCTCGCCGCAGATATTGATGAGCGGCGCGGAAATGGTGGGCGTCGGGCAGAACAGCGGGCCGCCGCCGCAGACCGCGCCCGTCGATCCGAACGACCCGATGCGCAATTTTCTCGCCAAGGTCGTGGGCGGCACGGAGGGAGTTTGGGCTGAGGTTCTCCCGGCGCAGGCAGGGGTCAAATACGAGCCCGCAACGCTCGTCATCTACGACGGCGCCACCCGGTCGGGATGCGGCGGGGCGCGGTCGGCGATGGGGCCGTTCTACTGCCCGATCGACAAGAAGGTCTATCTCGACACCGCCTTCTTTCGCGACATGAAGAACAAATACGGCGGCGGCGGCGAGTTCGCCTACGCCTATGTCGTGGCCCATGAGATCGGCCACCACGTTCAGGACCTGCTCGGCATCCTCGACAAGGTCGACAACATGAAGCAGCAGGTGAGCCAGACCCAGGCCAACGCGCTCTCGGTCCGCGTCGAATTGCAGGCCGACTGCCTCGCCGGAGTGTGGGCTAATCACGCGAACGAGAAGTGGAAAGTGCTCCAACCGGGCGACATCGAGCGGGCGCTGGCGACCGCGCAGGCGATCGGTGACGACCGGCTGCAGACCGCCGCGCGCGGCTACGCCGTGCCCGACAGCTTCACCCACGGCTCGGCGGCGCAGCGGCAGCAATGGCTGACCGCAGGCCTGAAGAGCGGCGACATCAAGTCCTGCAACACGTTCTCGAACTGAGCGGAGAGCTTGCTTAACATATTTTACGAGCGCATTTTGCGGTAAGGCGCGGGTTGAACAATTGAAGGTTTCGTGAGCGCCGCTGGGAGACCTCGCTATGGACGGACCGACAATCGCGACCAATCCCTATCTCTCAGGCAATTTCGCGCCGGTGCGCAGCGAGGACGATTTCGCCCTCGAGGTCACGGGCGAGTTCCCGGCCAGCCTCCGGGGCGCCTTCTATCGCAATGGGCCGAACCCCCAATACGAGCCGCGCGGCCATTATCATTGGTTCAGCGGCGACGGCATGATCCACGCTTTTTTCGTCGAGGACGGAAAGGTCGCTTATCGCAATCGTTATATCCGCACCCCGAAATGGGAGCTCGAGCACGCCGCGGGCAGGGCGCTATTCGGCGGCTTCGATCCGAGAGCCGCTGACCCTTCCGTGGCCGGCAAGGACAGCGGAACCGCCAACACCAACATCGTCTGGCACGCGGATCGCCTCCTGGCGCTCGTGGAAGCGAACAGGCCGTTCGAGCTCGATCCCGGGAGCCTGGAATTGCGCGGCTATGTCGAGTCCTACAAAGGGCGCGTGACCGCCCATCCCAAGATCGACCCTGAGACCGGTGAGATGACATGGTTCGGCTATTCTGTCGGACCCGCGCCGTTCTCGAAGACGATGTCCTACGGCGTGACCGACGCGAAAGGGGTCGTAAAGCGGCGCGACGATTTCGAGGCGCCGTTTTCGAGCATGGTGCATGACTTTCTCGTGACCCGACGGCACGCCCTCTTTCCCATCCTGCCACTGACGGGCGACCTTCAGCGGGCGATGCGCGGCGGCCCCGCCTTCGCGTGGGAGCCCGATAAAGGCGCCCATATCGGGGTGATGGCCCGCGACGCGGGCGTCGAAACCATGCGCTGGTTCACGACCGAGGCCTGCTACGTCTTCCATCCCATGAACGCGTGGGAAGAGGGTGATACGATCTTCGCCGATGTGATGGAATATCCGACCGCGCCGCTGTTCCCGAACGCGGATGGGTCGGCGCCGAAACGCGCGTCCGCGCGGCTGGTGCGCTGGAGCTTCGATCTCGCCGGCGCGTCCGACACGATCAAGCGCGAGCCTCTCGACGACCTGCCCGGTGAATTTCCGCGCTTCGACGAGCGGCGGGCGGGCTTGAGCTACCGGCAAGGATGGTTCGCCGGGCGGGCAAATGGAGGCGCGGGCGAGATGTTCGACAGCATAGCGCATGTCGACCTCAAAAGCGGAAGACGGACGACCTATAGCTTCGCCTCCGGCGATGCGCCGGGCGAGCCTGTTTTCGTGCCGCGTTCGGTCGACGCGCCCGAGGGCGATGGGTGGGTCCTCGCGGTGGTCTATCGCGGCGCCGAGGATCGCAGCGATTTCGTCGTGTTCGACGCCGGGGCCATCCAGGCTGGACCGATCGGCGTCGCCAAACTGCCGCGGAGGGTCCCGTTCGGCTTCCACGGCAACTGGCGCCCGGCCTAGCGGGTTTTGCTGCGCCTTCGTCCGGTGGTGATATCTCTTGACGCGGCATCGATGCGGCACTATCTCATGTTCACGATTTGTTCCAAGCTTCCTCGTAAGGAACGGCTCGATGAACGCGACCCTGGCCCGCCCTTCTCCCGCTGACCCGCGCCATCGCCCTGAGGCGATCGCTGAGCGCATCCTGCCCGCCGAGCTTCGGCGCGGGCGCGGGGCTGCGACCAACGCGACCGGCCGGTTCGAGGTTGAACGTCGCGAGGCGTTCGACGACGGCTGGACCAGGGACGAAGCGCCCGAGCCGCTCGCGACCGAAGTGACCTGGGAGAAGCCGAGAGCGATCATCACCCGCAACGACTCGCCCGACATACCCTTCGACCGCTCGATCAACCCCTATCGAGGCTGCGAGCACGGCTGTTTCTATTGCTACGCGCGGCCGACCCACGCCTATATGGGCCTCTCCGCGGGGCTCGACTTCGAAACCCGCCTGTTCGCCAAGGAGGGCGCGGCTGAACTGCTCGAGCGGGAGCTGGCCTCGCCCAAATATAAGCCGGCGCCGATCGCCTTCGGCGCCAACACCGACCCCTACCAGCCCATCGAGCGCCAGTACCGCATCACGCGGTCGCTGATCGAGGTCCTGAGCCGCGCCCGCCACCCGCTCACCATCGTCACCAAGTCGAACCTGATCCTGCGCGACCTCGACCTGCTCGCGCCGATGGCCCGCGACGGACTCGTCAAAGTGTTTGTCTCGGTGACGACGCTCGACCGGGCGCTGGCGCGGCAGATGGAGCCGCGCGCGCCCACGCCCGAGAGGCGGCTCTCGGCGATCGATGCGCTCAACGACGCCGGCGTGCCGGCTGGCGTCATGGCCGCGCCGATCATCCCGGCGATCAACGACGAGGAGCTCGAAACGATCCTGACCCGCGCTTATTCCGCCGGCGCGCGCGAGGGGAGCTACGTCGTGCTGAGGCTTCCCGGCGAGTTGCGCGACATGTTCCGCGAGTGGTTGCAGGTCCATTATCCCGACCGCCTCAAGCGCGCCGTCTCGCTCATGCAGTCGATGCGCGAGGGGAAGGACTACGAGGCCCAGTGGGGCCGGCGCATGGCTGGCTCGGGCCCCTACGCCTGGATGATCGGGCGGCGGTTCGAGATGGCGGCGCGCCGCCTCGGCTTTCGCGAGACGTCGCGGGCGCTGCGCACCGACCTCTTCCAGAAGCCCGCGCGCGAGCCGAGCGAAGCCGGCGCCCAGCTCAGCCTGTTCTGATCTAACCGGCGAAGGCTCGCGGCGAGCGGGCGCTCGAGCTCCGCGGCGACGGGGCTCCTTTCGGGCCGCGGCGCGGATCCGGGCGGCTCCAGTCGTCGTCCCACGCAGGGGGAGAGGCGCGGAAGGCTTCGCCCCGCCGCTCGCGCGCGCGCCGGGCCAGCAACTCGGTCGGATCGCGGTCGAGCGGCAGCGCCGTGGCGTCGCGCACGTCGCTTGGGTTGAGGCCGATATCGGCCAGTTCGCGGCGATCCATGTTGGCGAGCGTCCTGAACGTCGCTCGCGCGGCGGCGACGCGGAAGGGCCAGGCGACCGCGCGTCTTGCCCCAGCGCCGACGGTCCGCCAAAATCCGGTCTTGCGCGCCATTTGCTGTCCTTTCGCCGAGTTTGCCGCGGCGCCTCCGCGAAACCGAGGCGGCCCGGGCCTCTTGAAAATCGGCTTCGTCGGCTTGCCGCGCCAGAGACAGTTTGGTACAGTTGGGCAAAACTGTACCAACTTACCGTCTGTACAGTTACACAGGAGCTGCGATGGACGACCGGCCCGCGTCGCGCGTCGAGACGGCCGCGACCTACATCCGCGGCCGCATTGCGAGCCGTGCGCTTGCGCGCGGCGCCCGGCTTCCCTCGGTTCGCGAGCTGGCGGCCAAGCTCGAAGTCTCGAAATCGACCGTCGTCGAGGCCTATGACCGTCTCGCGGCCGAGGGCGCCGTCGTCGCGCGGCGAGGCTCGGGATTCTTCGTCGCCGGCGCCGCGCGCCCGCTCACGCTCTCGACCGCCGACCCGCCCACCGAACCTGCGAGCGATCCGTCCTGGATCAATCGCCACGCCATGGCCGGCTCCCCCGATTTTCTCTGCCCGGGCGCGGGCTGGCTCCCCGATTCATGGGTGCTCGATCTCGGCGTCCAGCGGGCGATGCGGCTCGCGGCGCGCGCCGATCTCGGCCGCCGCCGCCAATATGACGAGCCGCTCGGCCACGCGCCGCTTCGACGCCTGTTCTCCGTGCGGCTTGCGGAGCGAGGGGTAATGGCGGATTTCGAGCAGATCGTCGTCACCGATTCCTGCTCGCAGGCGCTCGATCTCGTTTGCCGCTTCCTGCTCAGCCCGAACGACGCGGTGGTCGTCGACGATCCCTGCTACTTCAACTTCCATGCGCTCTTGCGCGCCAACCGCGTCACCGCTGTCCCCGCGCCGATGACCGCCGACGGTCCTGACGTGGTCGCGCTCGAGCGCATCTTCTCGGAGCGGCGCCCGCGCCTTTATCTGACGAGCGGCGGCCTGCAAAATCCGACCGGCGCGATCTCGTCGCCCGCGACCGTCCACCGCGTGCTGCGGCTCGCCGAGGAGCATGACGTCATGATTCTCGAAGACGACACTTTCGCCGATTTTGAAGCCGAGCCCTCGACCAGGCTCGCCGCCCTCGACGGCTTCCGCAGGGTCGTTCAGGTCGGCAGCGCCACCAAGGCGGTCGGGGCGGCCATGCGCTGCGGCTATATCGCGGCCCGTCAGGACTGGATTTCGCAGCTCGTCGACCTCAAACTTGCGACCACCATGGGCAACAGCGCGACCGGCGCCGCGATCCTGCATCGCGTCCTGACGGAAAGCGGATATCGCCGGCATCTCGACGGCTTGCGCAGAAAACTCGCCGACGCGATGGGGAGGACGCTGCAGAACCTGCGCCGGCACGGCCTTGTCCCCTGGATCGAGCCGCGCGCGGGCATCTATCTATGGGCGCGCCTGCCCGACGGAATCGGCGCCGGGGACGTCGCCCGCCATGCCCTGTCCAGGAAAGTGATGTTCGCGCCCGGACCGGCGTTCAGCGCCTCCGACGATGCGCGCGGGTTCCTGCGCTTCAACGTCGCCCGCTGCGGCGATCCGCGCGTCTACGAGGTCCTCGACGAAGCCATCGCCGCCGCGCCTCGGGGCGAGCCGGTCCGGGCGGCGCATGCCGCGCTATAAGCTCACGCTCGAATATGACGGCGGGCCGTTCGTCGGTTGGCAGCGGCAGGAGAACGGGCTTTCGGTGCAGGCTGCGCTGGAGGACGCGCTTTTCGCCATGGGCGGCGAGCTCGCGGTCGCCCACGGCGCGGGGCGCACCGACGCGGGCGTGCATGCGCTGGGGCAAGTCGCGCATGTCGACCTTGAGCGCGCATGGGACCCCTTCCGCCTCGGCGAGGGGCTGAATGCGCTTCTTCATCCCCATCCGGTCGCGGTGCTCAAGTGCGAGGCCGCCGATCCCGATTTCGACGCGCGGCGCAGCGCGAGCGCCCGCCATTATCTCTATCGCATCGTCAACCGCCGCGCGCCGCTCGCGCTCGCTCGCGGCCGCGCCTGTCGGGTGAAGCCTCGCCTCGACGCCAGCGCGATGCACGAAGCCGCCCAGGCGCTCATCGGCCGGCATGACTTTTCAACCTTCCGCGACTCGCAGTGCCAGGCGAATTCGCCCATCCGCACCCTGGACCGCCTGGACGTCACGCGCGACGGCGATGAGGTTCGTATCGAAGCGTCGGCGCTCTCGTTCCTGCACCGGCAGGTGCGCTCGATGGTGGGCTCGCTCGTCGAGGTCGGCGCCGGCCGCTGGAGCGCGGCCGATCTCAAGGCGGCGCTCGAAGCCGCCGACCGTAGCCGCTGCGGCCCTGTCGCCCCGCCCGACGGCCTCTATCTCGCCCGCGTCGACTACGACGGCGAGCGAAAGCGAGGATAAGATCGCGGGAGTTATCCTCCCCCACTCGCGGGGGAGGGGGACCGCGCGAAGCGCGGTGGAGGGGGCTACCCTGCCACTGTCGCGAAATAGCGCTCGAATGTCCGCTCATAGATGCGCGACAGCGCCTCGAGGTCGGCGAGCGCGACGCGCTCGTCGACGGCGTGGATGGTGGCGTTGACGAGGCCGAACTCGACCACCGGGCAGGCGTTCTTGATGAAGCGCGCGTCCGATGTTCCCCCGCCGGTCGATAGCGCCGGCTTGCGCCCGGTCACGTCCTCGACCGCGGCGCCGACGAGATCGGTGAACGCGCCGGGCTTGGTCAGAAACGCAACCGCGTTGGTCGGCTCGAACGAGAGCGTCGTGCGCGCGGCTCCCGCCGCCGCCACCCGGCGCGCGATTTCGGGCGAGAGCGATTCGGGCGTCCAGAGATCGTTGAAGCGGATATTGAAGGCGAGCCTGACCTCGCCCGGAATGATGTTGTGGGCGGCGTTGCCGACATCGACGCTGGTGACCTCGAGATTCGAGGGTTCGAAGTCGGCGTTGCCGCGATCGAGCGGCGGCTCGAACAGCGCGGTCAGCACAGGGGCGAGCGCCCGGACCGGATTCTCCGCGATCTGCGGATAGGCGACATGGCCCTGGCGGCCGTGGATCGTGAGGCGCCCGTTGAGCGAGCCGCGCCGGCCGTGCTTGATCGTGTCGCCGAGCGCGCTGACGCATGTCGGCTCGCCGACGATGCAATGATCGAACACTTCGCCCTTGGCCCGCGCCCAGTCGAGGAGCTTGACCGTGCCGTTGACCGCCGGGCCTTCCTCGTCGCCGGTCAAGAGGAAGCTGATCGAGCCGGCGAACGGCGCCCTCGCGACAAAGCGCAGGGCGGCGGCGACAGCGGCGGCAACGCCGCCCTTCATGTCGCAGGCGCCGCGGCCAAAAAGCTCGCCGTCGGCGATCTCGGCCGCGAACGGATCGAACCGCCAGCGCCCGACATCGCCGGGCGGGACGACGTCGGTATGGCCGGCGAAGGCGAAATTCGGCCGGCCGGCGCCGAAGCGCGCGTGGAGGTTCAGGACCGTAGGCGTGCCGGGCGCCTCGAACGCGATGAGCTCGGCCGTGAACCCGGCCCCAGCCAGGAGATCGCGCAGATAGGGCAGCGCCCCGCCGTCCTCCGGCGTCACCGAGCGACAGCGGATCAGCGCGCGCGCGATCTCGAGCGCAGTGGGCGGGACGGTCATACTGCGCTTAGCCCTCACCCCAACCCTCTCCCGCAGGCGGGAGAGGGGGCGTGCTCCCTTCTCTCGCTTGCGGGAGAAGGTGGCCCCGTAGGGCGTTCGAAGAACGCCCGTTCTTCGAACGGGCCGTGGGGCCGGATGAGGGCTCTCGCACGCCGCTATCTCGGCCGCATCTCGCGCACCGGCGCGGCCCAGTCGAGACCAACGTCGTAGATCGGCGGTTCGGTGTTGGAGAGAAGGTGCCAGAGGCCCGTATTCGGGCTGCGCTTCAACGCCTTGATCAGCACCCGCCCGTCGGCGAGGCCGCAGACGCACATGCGCCCGACGAGGCTCTCGTCCGGCGGATTGCGGATGTCGTCGTAGAAGACGAGCCAGTTGTCGAACAGCGCGCCGAGCGAATGGCCGCGGATCTGGACCGCGACCGTCGCGGGCTTCGAGTCGATCGGCGCGTCGACCTCGTCGAACGGCCCCTGGCCGTCGGCGTAGAAATGGGCGATGGCGCCCGCGCCGACATAGCCGATCAGCGGCGCCTTGGGCGGCCGCGGCGGCCCGCCTCCGATGAGCCGCGGCGGCTCGATGCCGAGATAGTCGGATACGATCGCGATCTCGTCGGCGCGCAGGCGGCGGTGGCCGTTCAAGAGATCGGTGACGGCGGAAGGCGAGCGTCCCAGCGCCTTGGCGAGGCCGCTGCGGGTTTTGCCGGTCCTCTTCAGGCCGGTGCGAATCCAATCGACGGTCAAAGCTGAAACTCCAAGCTTTTTATGCCCCATTTCCCGGCGTGGGCGGCGTCTTCAGGCGCGCGCCCGGCCCATGAAGGCCTGCCAACTCACGGAATTAACTCTTTTTCCGAAAAACCGCAATTCAAAAAAACAGAAGCTTGACACGAGGTTCTGTTTTACCAAATAATGAACATAACAAGAACATAGACGGTCGCTGGGGCCGCCGCAAGCCAGAAAGGGCAAAATCGATGACCGCGTCCAAGATCCGCCGCCGGCCGCCGAAGATCGACACCGAGCGCGCGGCGGCGAAGCGCGCCTGCGCCCGCCACCTCATGGATTTGCGCCGCCGCCACAGCGGGCCGCCGCCGGACGTCAAGGTCAATATGCGCGGCATCCCGAGGCTGGTGCCCCCGATCCTCGAGCAGTCCTATTGCACCTCGCCCGCGGCCCTGTGCGCGGAGCTTGCCGAATGAGCAGCGCCCGGAAACCCACCAAGCGAACCCGCAAATCGCCGCAGGAACTGCTCGACGCCGTCCAGGAGCGGCTCGACGCCACCCCCGAGCGGCTCGCCCGGGCGAGGGAAGCGGGCCAGACGGCGACCCGCGACGCCGACCGGACGCGGAGGATCGTCGATCCGTTCGACGCCATGCGCTCGAACCGGGTGCTGGCGCCGCATGATCCGAAGCTCAACGACATCCGCTGGCTGGTCGGCGAATCGCTCCGCCGCACCCATCAGCGCGCCCGGCTCGATCAGTTGCGCGCGGTCGCGCCCGACCGCTTCGGCTCGACCGGCTTCGGCCCACGCTCCGGTCTGCCGCAATCCGAGACCGCGCTTTTCGCCCGCGACAAATTGCGCGAAGCCGAGGAAAAGGTCGGCCCGCACGCCTGGCCGATCGTGACTAGGATCGTGATCGAGGGCGCGGGCGTGCGCGAATGCCGAGGCTTCATCCCCGAACTCGCGACGCCCTGGCGCGCCGACGCTGTGGTGAGCGACCGGCTCAGGGTCGCGCTCGACACGATCGGCGGGCTCATGGGGGTAACGCCGAGGCGGAAGTGAGGGCATTTCCCGGGCGGGGAGGGCGCCACGTCATGGCCGGGCTTGTCCTGGCCATCCCCGCCCTTCGGCGTATCAACGCCTGCAAGCGAACGGCCTGAAAAAACGAATCACACGTGCCTGGGCCACTGGTGCGGCGGCGCCCAAGCCATTGAAACATTTGGTCCCACGCCAATTCTGCGCCTACGGTCGCCCAGCCGTCCCGCCTATCGCGGCGGGGCGGGCGCGAGCCGCTTCCTGAGGAAGATGCGCTTGAAGTCCGGCGGGTAGTCGAGTTCGCCAAACGGCTCGTAGCCGAGCTTCGGATAGAAGCCGGGCGCCTGGAAGGAGAAGGTGTCGACCCAGGCGGAGTGGCAGCCGCGCTCGACCGCCCGGGCCTCGGCCGCCGCCATCAGCGCGCGTCCGACGCCCCCGCCCCGCAGCGCCTCGGATACCCAGAGATACTTGATGAAGAGCCAGCCGCTATAGGTCTCGCCCGCGAGCCCGGCGACGATCGTCTCGCCGTCGCGGGCGAAGACCGCGAGCGGCTTCCATGGCTGATGCCCGGGCCAGCGGCTCTCGTTGAACGCCTCGAGCCCGTTCGGCAGCACCTCGACGTCAGCAGCCGCCGGCGCGTCCTCGATGTCGAGCCGAAGGCCGGCCCGGGCGAGGTCCGGGCTCATGCCGGAACCCACGGCGAACGGAGGGAGTTTAACCTTAAGCGCCGCGTTCGCGCCGGACCGCCGAAGGCATTCACGCCGAGTTCAGGCGGGGAGGGCATGATCGCGGGCGGCTGGAGACACTGGAGGAGACTATGACCCTGCGTATTCTCTCCGGCGGCGCGATCGCCGCCCTCGCCGGCGCCGCGATGCTGGCCGCAGCGAGCGGCCCGTCCGACGCCTTCACCCTCAATTCGCCCTCGCTCGAAGCGCCGGCCGCCGCGGCCGGGGTCGAACCCGTGTACTGGCGCCACTGGGGCTGGCACGGCGGCTGGCATCGCGGCTGGGGCTGGCATCGGGGCTGGGGTTGGCATGGCGGCTGGCATCGGTGGGGATGGGGCCCGCGCTGGGGCTATGGTCCGCGCTGGGGTTGGGGCTATGGCGGGGGCTGGCGCTGCTGGTGGACGCCGTGGGGAGCCCGTCGCTGCGGCTGGGTCTGACCCCGAGCGAGACCTCCGCTCAGGCCTGCATCTTCGCCATCAGCGCCTCGGAGATCTCAACATTGGCGGTGACGTTCTGAACGTCGTCGCTGTCCTCGAGCGCGTCGATGAGGCGCAGCACCTTCTCGCCCGCCTCGTCGTCCACGGCGACCGTGTTCTGCGGCCGCCAGACGATCGCCGCCTTCTCGGGCTCGCCGAACCTGGCCTCGAGCGCCTTCTGCGCGTCGCGCAAGGCCTCGACCGAGGTGATGACCTCGTGCTCCTCCGGGCCTGACACGACGTCGTCGGCGCCAGCCTCGATCGCCGCCTCGAGCATCGTCTCGTCGTCGGCCGCCTTGCGGTCGAACACGATCAGCCCAACCCGGTCGAACATGAACGACACCGCGCCGGTCTCGGCCAGCGAACCGCCGGCCTTGGTGAACGAGGAGCGGACCTCGCCCGCGGTGCGGTTGCGGTTGTCGGTGAGCGCCTCGACGATGACCGCCACGCCGCCGGGGGCGTAGCCCTCGTAGCGGACCTCGTCGTAGTTCTCGCCGTCGGCGCCCGAGGCCTTCTTGATCGCCCGCTCGATGTTGTCCTTGGGCATGTTCTCCGCCCTCGCGGCGATGACGGCGGCTCTCAGGCGCGCGTTCATCGCCGGGTCGGGCAGGCCCAGTTTGGCCGCGACCGTGATTTCGCGCGCGAGCTTCGAGAAGAGCTTGGAGCGGATCGCGTCCTGCTTGCCCTTCTTGTGCATGATGTTCTTGAACTGACTATGACCAGCCATAGATCGCCTCGATGAACCCGCAATTGCGCGGGATGGATAGGGATGAAATTCGGCCTCCTATACGCCGCGTCCGGCGGCGAGGGAAGGGAATCGGGACTGTTGAGACTCATGCCGCGCTCGGGCCTCGCCATCGCTCCGGGGGTCGACCATTTCTCCGGCTTTCTCGACCGCGCCGCCCAGGAGGCGCTGCGCGACGAGATCGCCGCGATCTTGAGCGAAGCGCCGCTCTTTCGCCCGCGGATGCCGCGAACCGGGAAGCCCTTCTCGGTCGAGATGAGCAACTGCGGTCCGTTGGGCTGGGTCTCGGACGAAGGCGGGTATCGCTATCAGCCGGTCCATCCGGAAACCGGGCGCCCGTGGCCGCCGATCCCACGGCGCCTCCGCGAAGCCTTCGCGGCCATCGCGCCGGCGTCGCCGCCGCCCGAGGCGTGCCTCATCAACTATTACAGCGCGGGCGCCCGCATGGGCCTGCACCAGGATCGCGACGAAGAAGAGCTCTCCGCCCCGGTGGTCTCGCTGTCGCTCGGCGATACGGCGCTGTTCCGGGTCGGCGGGCTTGAACGCAACGCGCCCACCCGCTCGTTCCGCCTCGCCTCCGGCGATGCGATGTCGCTTGCGGGCGAGGGCCGTCTCGCCTTCCACGGCGTCGACCGCGTCATCGGCGGCTCCTCGACCCTGCTTCCTCAGGGCGGCAGGATCAATCTGACGCTTCGGCGGGTGACGAGAGCGGCCTGACCGCTATTTCCCGCTCGAGGCCGGCGCTTCCCTCGGCGCGGCTTTCGGGCCGCCCTTGGAGACACCGACCATCGCCGGACGCAGCACCCGGTCGCCGATCGTCCAGCCAGTCTGGACCACCTGGGAGACGGCGCCCGCGGGAAGCGTATCGTCGGGCGCCTCGAAAATCGCCTGATGGAAATTCGGGTCGAACTTCTGGCCTTTGGGATCGAGCCGCTTGACGCCGTGGCGGCCAAGCGCCGCCTCGAGATCGCGCGCGGTCAGTTCTACCCCTTCAACCAGCGAGCGCAGCGCAGGATCGGCGCTGGCGCGGGCCTCGGCCGGCACATGCTCGAGCGCGCGCGACAGGTTGTCGACCACGGTCAGCATGTCGCGGGCGAAGCTCGACACCCCGTACGTCTTGGCGTCGGCAACCTCGCGCTCGGTGCGCCGGCGCAAATTCTCCATCTCCGCCAGGGTGCGGAGCACGCGGTCCTTCAGCTGGCCGTTCTCGGCGTTCAGCGCCTCGATCACGGCGCCGGCGTCCCGGTCGCCGGCATCGGTCCGGCCGGTTTCGCCTTCCTGCGCGGCCAACTCGGGGCCGCGTTCGGCGTTGGCGTCATTCATGGTTTTATAAGCCCCATCGATTCCGGCCCGATATCAGGGCTGACGCGCCAAAAATCAAGCGTGGGGATATCCGAAAAATCCCCAGCCGCGGAACTCGGTCAATCCGTGTCGAAGTCCGCCAGCAACCGCCGCCTGATCGCCGCTTGCCGGCCTGGCGCGTTGATCTTCTGCCCGGTCAGGTCGGTGATATAGAACGAGTCCACCGCCTTTTCGCCGAAGGTGACGATATGGGCCGAGCCGATATTGAGATTGAGGCTCGAGAGCGACGCGGTGAGGTCCCGCAGCAGTCCCGGCCGGTCAAGGCCCGAAACCTCGACCACCGTGTAGCGGCTCGATAGATTGTTATCGACCGTCACCTCGGGCTCGATCTTGAAGGCGCCGCGCCGCACATCGCGCGCCTGCTTCGGCGCCGCGATCTCGGCCAGGCGCACCTCGCCGCGCAGGGTTTTCTCGATGTTGGCGGCAATCCGATGGCCGCGGCGCAGCTCGTCCTCGTCGCGCTCGAAGGTGCGCGAGACGAAAATCGTGTCGAGCGCAAGGCCGTCGGTGGTGGTGAAGATCTGCGCATCGACGATGTTCCCTCCGGCAGCGGCGCAGGCGCCCGCGATCCCGGTGAGCAGCCTCGGATGGTCGGGCGCGACCACGGTGACCGCGGTCACGCCGTGAAACGCGTCGGTCGTGACCTCGGTCGCGAGCGAGCGCGTCTCGGCAGCCATCGCATGCAGCAATTTTGCATGAGCGACCTGCCGCGCCGGCTCGACCTTGAGCCAGTAGGCGGGATAGTGACGCTGGGCGTAGGCGTCGAATTCGTGATCGGACCAACCAGGAAGCGAACGGCGCAACCTCTCCTGCGCCGCCTCGACCCGCCCCTTGCGGTCGATGACCGAATGGCCGCCGCCGAGCACGACCTCGGTCTCCCAGTAGAGCGTGCGCAGAAGCTGGCCTTTCCAGCCGTTCCACACGCCCGGGCCGACCGCTCGAATGTCCGCGACGGTCAGGGTCAGCAGCATCTTGAGGCGCTCTTGGGTCTGCACGAGCGTCGACAGCGCTTCCGCCGTCCGCGGGTCGAGCAGGTCACGCCCCTGGGCCATGTTGGACATGACGAGATGCTGCTCGATGAGCCATGCGACGCGCTCGGTGTTGGCCGGCGAAAGACCGAACCGCGGACCAAGCTTCCGCGCGACATCGGCCCCCGCAAGCGAGTGATCGACGCCGCGTCCCTTGGCGATGTCATGCAGAAAGGTCGCGAGATAGAGCTCCGTGCGATGGGCGATCTGCGGCATGATCTTGGTCGCAAGCGGCAGGTCTTCCGGCAGCCGCCCGGCCTCGACGGCGCTGAGTTCGCCGACCGCGCGAATGAGATGCTCGTCGACGGTATAGTGATGATACATCGAGAATTGCATCATGCCGACGACCCGGCCGAAATCGGGAATGAAGCGGCCGAGCACGCCAGCCTCGTTCATGCGCCGGAGCGCGATTTCTGGCGCATTGCGCGAGGTGAGGACTTCGACAAAGAGCCGGTTCGCCTCGGGATCCTCGCGCAGGCGGGCGTCGATGCGCTTCAAGGACTGGGTGACGAGCCGGGTCGCGTTGGGATGGATCGGCAGGTTCGACCGGTCGGCGATCCAGAACAGCCGGATCAGATTCACCGGGTCGTTCTCGAACACGCCGTCGCTGATGACGTTGACCCGATCGTTGTCGACCTTGAAATCCTCGGCGTCGGCGATCGCGCGCGTTCGCCGGCGCAGGCGGCCTATGAGGCGCCCGAACGCCGGTGTGCGCTTGGTCTGACGGTCCTCGAGAGCGGCGCAGACGATCGCGGTCAAATCGCCGACGTCCTTGGCGATCAGGAAATAGTGCTTCATGAACCGCTCGACATCGATGAGCCCCGCCCGGGTCGAGTAGCCGAGCTGACGCGCGATCGGCCGCTGAACGTCGAAGCTCAGCCGCTCCTCCGCTCGGCCAGCGAGAAAATGCAGCCTGCAACGAACGCTCCAGAGAAACTCCTCGCAGCGGCGAAAAAGCGCGAATTCTCTCGGCGAGAACAGCCCGGCGGCGACAAGCTCATGGGCGTTGCGGACGCGGTAGACGTATTTCGATATCCAGAAGAGCGTGTTGAGGTCGCGCAATCCTCCCTTGCCCTCCTTGACGTTGGGTTCGACGAGATAGCGCGACGCGCCCGCGCGCCTGACCCGCGCTTCACGCTCCGCGAGTTTCGCGGCGACGAACTCGGGCGCGGTCTTCGCGACGATCTCGGCGTCGAACCGCTTCTGAAGCGTTTCGAACAGGTCTTTGTCGCCGACAATGAACCGCGCCTCGAGAATCGTCGTCCGGATCGTCATGTCGGCGCGCGCCTGCTTGAGGCATTCGTCGACCGTGCGCGTCGCGTGGCCGACCTTCTGCTTCAGGTCCCACAGCACATAGAGGAGCGACTCGACCACCTTTTCCACGCCAGGCGACGGCTTGTCGGGGAGGAGGAACAGGAGGTCGATGTCCGAAAAGGGCGCGAGCATGCCGCGCCCATAGCCTCCAACCGCGACAATCGTCGGCCACGATTGACCTGACTGCGACGGGCCGAGCCAGCGCGCGGACATTTCAAGCGCCACCCGCAGGAGCTCGTCCGTCTCGGCGCTCAGCGCTTCCGCGCATGCTCGGCCGGTTCCGCCGTCCTCGAGCGCCCTGCGCGCTTCGTCGCGGCCCGAAGTCAACGCCGTCTGCAGCGTCTCGATTGCCGCCCGCCGGAACGCCACGGGGTCGGCCGAGTGCCGTTCGTGCAAAACGGCAAGCTTCTCGAGAAGCTTGGCTCGCTCGATGCCCTTGGACGAGGGCGGCGCGGCGCGGGACCGGCGTTCGAGCGCTGGGGCGGGAGCGACTGACATTTCGCGTATATCCCCCCTCGGCCCGGCAATCGCAAGGCCGCCCGCCGCCGGGCGAGATGTTATTGTTTGTTGATCTTGGCCTCGATCGCGTCCCAGATCGTCACCGCCAGGTCCGGCCCGCCAAGTCGCTTGACGGCGCGAATTCCGGTCGGCGAGGTGACGTTGATCTCGGTCAGATAGCCGTCAATGACATCGATGCCGACGAACAAAAGCCCGCGCCTCCTCAGCTCGGGCCCGATCGTCGAGCAGATCCTGCGCTCGCGCTCGGTAAGCTCGGTTTCCTTCGCCGCCCCGCCGCGCACCATGTTCGATCGAATGTCGTCGCCCGTCGGCACCCGGTTGATGACGCCGCTTGCTTCGCCGTCGACGAGGATGATCCGCTTGTCCCCTTTCGCCACCGCCGGCAGGAACTTCTGGATCACCCATGGCTCGCGAAAGGTCGTGCTGAACAAGTCGAACAGCGAACCGAAATTCGCATCCTGGACGGCGACTTTGAACACCGCGGCGCCGCCGTGGCCATAGAGCGGCTTCATCACGACTTCCCCATGCTCCACCCGGAACGCCTCGATCGCCGCCTTGTCGCGGGCGATGAGGGTCGGCGGCATCAGGTCGGGGAAATCCATCACGAATAATTTCTCCGGCGCGTTGCGCACGCCGCTCGGATCGTTGACCACCAGCGTTTTCGGCTGGATGCGCTCGAGAATGTGGGTCGTCGCGATATAGGCAAGATCGAACGGCGGATCCTGCCTCAAGAGCACGACGTCGACGGCTTCAAGGTCGATGAGCTTCGGTTCGCCCAGCCGCGCGTGATCGCCCTCGACGTCCTTGACGGCGAGAGGCTCCGCCATCGCCTCGACCCGCCGGCCGTTGAGCCGCAGGCGGTCGGGCGTGTAATGCAGGAGCCTGTGGCCGCGCGCCTGCGCTTCGAGGAGCAGCGCGAAGGTCGAATCGCCCGCGATGCGAATGCGCTCGATCGGGTCCATCTGCACGGCGACGGTCAGGGGCATGGGCGTCCGGTCGGAGCGGGCTTCGCTCGGGGGAATCAGTCGATCTCCAGCCTATACGCGGACGGCGCGTGGCGGGGAAGGCGTCCGGGAGCGACGAATATGGCGTCGCCCCGAAGGTTGAGGCTCGCAGCCCACGGATTCCGCGCGAGCCAGACCCGCGCCGCCCGCGCGATACGCCGACGCTTCGTCGCGCTGATCGAGATTGCCGCGATCTCCATGTCGGCGCGCGCCTTGACCTCCACGAAGGCGATCGAACCGCTTCTCTGCGCGATGAGGTCGATCTCGCCCCCGGAGACGACAAATCGTCGCGCGAGAATCCTGTAGCCTTTGAGGCGCAACATGAGCGCGGCGATTGATTCCGCCTTGAGGCCGTAGAGATGCGCGCCGCGCCGGCGCTCCGTCCGCTCGTCGGCGCCCCTCATCGGCTTGCGCCCGCCAGCGCCAGCGCCCGGGCATAAACCTGCCTTCGGGGAAGGCCATGCCTTGCGGCGACCGCCGCCGCCGCATCCTTGACCGAGAGCTTGGCCAGCAGTTCGGCGATTTCGAGGTCGAGCGCGTCGTCGGCGATCGGCGGCCGCGCTTCTCCTGCGCCGACGACGATCACGATCTCGCCTCTCGGCGCCTCTCCATCCGCATATTCGGTGGCGAGCCTGTCGAGCGCGCCGCGCCTCACCTCCTCGTGCAGCTTGGTCAGTTCGCGCGCCACCGCCGCCGGCCGGGGCCCGAGCTCGAGCGCGAGGTCCGCCAGCGTTTCCGCGAGGCGACCGGGGGATTCGTAGAAAATGAGCGTGCCGGGCACGGCGGCGAGCGCGTTGATGCGCTCCCGCCGCGCACCGCGTTTTGGCGGCAGGAAGCCTTCGAAGAAGAAGCGGTCGGTCGGCAGGGCGGCGACGCAAAGCGCCGCGAGCGCCGCCGAAGGCCCCGGCGCGGATGTGACGGCGAAGCCCTCGGCGACCGCTTCGGCGACCAGCCGATAGCCGGGATCGGAAACGAGCGGCGTTCCGGCGTCGGAAATCAGCGCCACCGCCTGCCCCGCGGCGATCCGTCGCAGCACGCGCGGGCGCGCCTCCGCGGCGTTGTGTTCGTGGTAGGGCGAGAGTGGCGTCTCGATCCCGTAGCGCGCAAGCAACGTGCGCGACACGCGAGTGTCTTCCGCCAGAATGAGATCAGCCCCAGCCAGGATCGCAAGCGCCCGCAAGGTCACGTCGGCGAGGTTGCCAATCGGAGTGGCGACGATATAGAGCCCGGGGCTCAGCGAGGCCGCAGGGATCGGCGCGCCGCCGACGACATAGCTGCGGTGCAATCGGGCGATCCCGGCGTCTTCCGTGGGCGGAGCCTTTGACGCGGTCATTTTTTACAGAAATCCCAATGACCCCGGCCAGCCCGATTGCCGACGACATAGGCAAGCGCAGGTGAAAATGCCACAAATTCCGTTGGCCGCCGGCCAATCGCCTTGGTCGCCAGCCAGCAGCCGAACTGATAAAGCGACCCACGTGGCGCTGTCGACAGCGCCCGGGCGAGAGGTTGGGATGCAGTTTTCCGCTCGGAAGCCGGAAGCCGGACCGGACGTCACGCGGCGCGCGCTGCTTGGCGGCGGCCTGGCGCTGACTCTCGGCGGGTGCAACTCGCCCGGCGTCGATTTTGGCGCAGGCGCGCCGGCCGCCTCGGCGCCGCCGCCCACTGCCGGAGGGCCGCTCGTCGGCGAGACGCTAGGCTCGGGACCGGTTCGCGTCGGCATGATCCTTCCGCTCACGCAAAACGGGGGCCCGAGCCAGATCGGCGTCTCGATGCGCAACGCCGCCCAACTGGCGGTGGAGGATTTCGGCGCCCCCTACATCACCCTGATGATTCAGGACGACCATTCGAGTTCGGACGGCGCGGCCCAGGCCGCTCAATCTGAACTCGGCGCTGGCGCGCAGCTCATCCTGGGGCCGGTGTTCGCAAACGACGTGCGGTCGGCGTCGGCGGCCGCGAAATCGGCCGGGCGGCCGATGATCGCTTTTTCGACCGACGCGAGCGTCGCCGCGCCGGGGGTCTATCTCTTGTCCTTCCTGATCGAGTCCTACGTCGACCGGATCGTCCAGTACGCGGTCGCGAACGGCAAGAAGTCGTTCGCGGTCATGGCGCCGCAGAGCGACTACGGCAATATCGCCACCGACCGGTTCCAGCAGACCGCGGCGAACGTCAATGCGCAGATCGTTGTGACCGCGCGCTATGGCGCGGGTCAGATGGCGGCGGCGGCGCAACAGGTTGCGGCGGCGCAGGGGCAGATCGAGGCCTTGTTCATTCCCGAACAGGCTGACGCGATGCAGGCCGTCGCCAACGCTTTGTCTTCGAACGGCGTCAAGACGCAGCTCCTCGGAACCGGCGTATGGAACGACCCACGGGTGCTCAAGATACCGCAGATGCAGGGCGCCTGGTTTTCCGCCCCGGACAATTCCGGCTTCAACGCGTTCGCGCAGCGCTACAAGGCCAAGTTCAACAGCGAGCCGGCCCGCCTTGCGACCCTCGCCTATGATGCGACGACGCTCGCCGCCGCGCTTGCGCGGAATGGAGGGCCGGACCCTTACAGCGAAAGCGCGCTGACCAACCCATCGGGTTTCAGCGGCGCCGACGGCGTCTTCCGCTTCCGCGCCGACGGAATGAACGAGCGGGGCCTCGCGGTGATCGAGATCGACGGCGGCTCTGCCAAGGTGATCAGCCCGGCGCCCAAGAGCTTTGTCGCCGGGTGAAAAGCGCCGACCTTCGCGAACAAGCGACCAAGAACGACAGCGATGGAGAGGAAGAGCTCGCGCTATCGAAATGAAGGCGCCTTGGCGCTCGTGATACTGGAGGTCGCTACGTCCTTCACGGCGCTTTTTCGCCTGTGCTTTCGGTTCGCACTGATCATCGCTTTGGTCGCCCCAGAGCTCGCGGCGGCGGCGGATTTTTCGGGGCTGGTCGATATCGGCGGCGGCCGCAAGATGTATCTGACATGCAGCGGCGCGGGATCGCCGACGGTCGTTCTCATTTCCGGGAAAGGCAATGGCGCTGCGGACTGGAAGGAGATCCTCGATCCCTCCGATCCGGCTCACGGCGCCGACTATGACGCGGTAGCATGGGGCAAGGGCGCCCTGCATGAAAGCGAGTCGGCTGTATTTCCGATGGTGTCCCATTGGACGCGCGTCTGCGCCTATGACCGTCCGGGAACCAGGCTCGACGGAGCCGATCAGTCGACTCCAATCGCCCAGCCGCACCGGGCCGATCAGGCGGCCGGCGACCTTCATCGCCTGCTGACCGCCGCCGGAGAGTTCGGCCCCTACGTGCTGGTCGCCCATTCCTACGGCGGCGTTATCGCCATGTTGTTCGCACGCACCTGGCCGGCCGAAGTCACCGGCCTCGTCATGGTGGACGCCGCGACGGAGCTCATGCAGAGAATCGCGACTCCGGAGGCGCTCGCAAAATGGGACGAGGTCAACAGACAATCGTCGCCCGCAGCTCCGGAGGGGGTCATGCTCACCGACGCGTTCGCGAAGATCGACGCTGCTTCGCCTCTGCGCGCGCTGCCCGCAGTGGTTCTGAGCGCCGATAAGCCCTGGCAGCCGCCATCGGCCACGAAGGAGAGCCAAACGGCCGCAGGCGTCACATTCGCCGACTGGGAAGCCTCTGAAACCCTTCTCGCGACCACCCTTGACGCCAAACACGTCGTGAACACCCGCAGCGGTCACGCCATCTACGCCTATTCCCCGCAACTGGTCGTCGACGCGATCCGCGAGGTCGTCGACGCGGCGAGGCGCGGGCGCACGCGGGTCGCGCCTTGATGACCGTCCCGCCGGATACGGGATGCGTCAAAAGTTGATCGGGGTTGTCGGGGTGACATACGCCACAACTTTGCGGAAGATGTCGAAGGCGGGCGCTTCCGTTTTGGCGGTCTGGCTCTTGGTGGCTTCGACCACAATGGTCACACCGGTCGCGAGGTTATAGCCAAAGGCGCCGCTGTAGCCGTTGATATTGGGGTTCTGCACGATCCAGCCGTTGGCGACGACAAATCCATAAGCAAAAAAGAGGTCTGGCTTGTTTTGACCCTTGCCGGCCGAGGTTGGAGCGATCTGCTCCAGGAAGTGGGCGTGCGAAATCAGGCGGCCTGTTCCGAGGATCGGACCCCACTTGCCGAGGTCGCGAATGTTGGACGTGATCAACGCCGGGGTCGAGCCCCAGGACGGGTTCCAGTAGGTGCAATCCTCGTAGATCTTGCGATCCGCCGTGAAGGCGTGCAGCACGGGGCTCTGGATTTCCTGACTGGCCGGAAACCGCGTGTCGGCAAGGCCCATCGGGCCAAAGATATTCTTGTCGTAGAGCTCCTTCATCGACTGCCCGGTGGCCCGCTGAATGACCTGGCCCAGGATGACGTTGTCAGTGTGGGAGTATCGCTGGCTCGTACCCGGCGGGAAGTTCATTTTGCCGTCACGAACCGCGTAGTGGATCAATTCGTCGTCGCTGAAGTTGCGAAACGGCTCAGCCAAATCCGCCTTCACGAAGTCGTCCACGGTCACGTAGTCAACGTAGCCGGCCGTGTTGCCCACCAGCATTCGCACCGTCACCTGATCGGCGGCCAGGAGGCCCGGAAACCAGCGGGAGATCTTTTCGTCCAGGCTGATGCGTCCCTGCTCAACCAGCATCAACAGCAGGGTGGACATGAAGGTCTCCGCGATCCCGCCGATGCGGTAGTGCATGTCCGTGGCGGCCGGCACGGTGGTCATCGAGTCGCCCAGCGCTGTCGTCAGGATCTCCCGGTCACCGACCCACATGCCAAAAACGACAGCTTTTGCGCCTGCCGCCTCGGCCCCTGCGTGGACGATGGCTTGCAGCCGATCAGGATCCGCATTGGGCGGAGGGAGGGTCTCGCCGACCGAAGCCTCTCGTCCGCCGATGCACAGGACGAGAACCAGGGGAAGCAGGCGTTTCGTTTTCAAGGACATGCCTCCGACCGCCGGAACGGGATCGAAAAGCGATCCTCTGGCGTCCAGCCCGCAAAGGACGGATGTTGTCGCAACCCGCCTGGAATTAAAACAGGCATGGCGGATTGCCGGTCACCGCGCTCCTTGCCTGGACGTCGGTCCTCCCGAACTTAATATCGCCCAAACGTCCGCAGCTCCTCCCGGCAGGCTTCGCTGAAGTCGCGCAAAGGGTCGACATGCCGCTCGATCGAGTTGGTCCGCATGTCCTCCATGGTCAGGTTCGGCGCGGCGTAGCTCTCGATACTGATCCTGGCCACCGCGTCGGCGCCCTGCACAACTCTGTCCGACGATGTGAGGCGATACAGTTCGTCAGCGCGTAGATTCCCGTCAACCGGCTGATGTCGTCCCGTCTGGACTGCAAAGCGTCGGCGTAGAGTTTCGCCGCCTCATCGAGGAATCGCCCGAAGAGCTCGGCGCGGGCGTCCCGCTCCGTTGCAATCCGCTGCGCCCGCGTCTGGGCGTGCTGGGTCGTCCACGAGGTCGCAAACGAAGCGAGCCCGCCGATGGCGGTTCCCGCGAGCGCCGCAAAGGCCGATATATATGCAGCGTCCACCCTCAACCTCGTCTGATTTGGTCCCGGACTCAACTTCCTATGATGCGATCGAGCGCGATCCCGACTTCGCGGCGGCTTATGCGATGGCGGCCGCCTGTCTTTTTCTGGATCAAATTCAACCGCTGGGCCACGGCCATAGCCCCCAACATCCATTGAAAAAAGCCAACGCGCCGGGGCTCACTGGATCTCTATGGAATTTGCTTTTGAACTAGGGTATTCACGATGGCACCCCCAAGCCAAAGAACTTCCAGATGTTTTCAGGATTCGATCGCAAGCTATTAGACGACGCCGAATTCAAAGAAGACTCAGTTCGAGAAATTATAATTACGCCAATCCTCACACGATTGGGCTATAGCCCGTCTGGACCGTATCGGGTCATTCGAAGCAAAACACTGAAACATCCATTTATCCACGCTGGCACCAGGAAATGCCCGGTCAACATTATTCCCGACTACACCCTTTTGGAGCAAGATAAGCCGCTAATTGTTCTGGACGCTAAACGCCCTACTGAAGACATACTCAGTCGAGACAACGTCCAGCAAGCGTATAGCTATGCTATTCACCCCGAAATCAAAAGCCATCATTTCGCATTGTGTAACGGAAAATCTCTTGCCGTCTTCGACGTGGATAATTCTGAACCATTGCTACTTATCACATTTGATGAATTTGAATCTAAATGGGAAGAGATTGAACGCTACCTTTCCCCGCGTTTTTTGAAGGAACCTGCCTTACGCAGATTTGCACCTGATTTTGGTTTGGCGCTCAAACGTATGGGGCTGTCGGATCGATCAACGATTACGATGTTGGGTGCTCAGCTAAATTTGTTCGCCCGGGTAAACGATGAGCTGATCACTGCATCTGCCAATTGCGAATTTGTTGATGCACCTCACTGCGTCAGCTTCGACTTTCATCCACGTTTCCTTCCAGAAATCCTCGCTGGGCTGACAAGGCAGCTTTCGGACCAGTTCAAGGAGGCTCTGGGGCGGTCTCCGTTTCAAGCCGCGGCCGAATTGGCGGTGGAAGTGGATGTCGACATGCGGCTTGGGGAGGAAGTTCAGGGGGAATCTGAGAAGTTCGTCCCCCTTATCATCGAGCGAGTACGCGCTTCGCGATTTAACCATACGCCGCTTGTCCCACAGGCTTCTGATATCCCGCCGCACATTTTCCGTCTCAGAGATGCTTATAAAGTCAGGGGCACGAGTTCCAGGCTTTAATTTCATTTTGGATAGCGCAACTCGCGGCCGTCCTTCCCGAAGAAACTCAGCAAAGAGTTTCTCTTGGTCGATCTCGTGAATAATCTCGATCGCCCGGCAGAAAGCAAAGAGGCCGTGCTTGCGCGTGTGCAGGAGCATGCACTGCCTTTTCGGCTTGCAAGCCTTGGGCCTGACATTCGAGCTGAAAAGCGCGCGGATCCTTCGCCCACCATCGCCGAGGGCGCGCGCGTGACGCTTCGCGCCATCGAGCTCGGCAAGGGCGGCGCCGTCGCGCTTGCCCGCAGCGGGCACGCGATCGCCAATTTCGTCGGCGACGCCGCGAAGGGCGCCGACCTGATCGAGAAGGCACTGCTGCTCATCCCGAACCTGGCGGCGGGCTGGTTTCTCGGCAGTTTCGTCAAGATCATGCAGGGCGAGCCCGATGGGGCGATCAGCCGGGTCGCCTACACCATGCGCTTGAGCCCCTCGATTCGGAGATGTACCGGATGCAGGGAGGGACGGCGTTGGCCCATCTGTTCGCCGGCCGCTTCGATGAAGCCGTTTTATGGGCCGAAAACGCGCTGAGGGAGCTTCCGACCTACCTAATCGCGGTTTGCATCGTCGCGGCCGGTCACGCGCTCGCCGGCCGGATGGACGAGGCGCGGCGGATTATGCGAAGCCTGCGCCGGCTCGATCCCACGCTTCGGGTCTCAGGAGTTGGGGATTGGCTCCTCTTCCACCGCGCTGAATATCTCGCGCTCCGGTCCGACGGCCTGCGAATGGCCGGTTTGCCGCAGTAGCCTTCCCTTATGAAGTGAGGTCGAACGCGGTCGGCCGGGCGGTTCCGGCGACGGAAGGCGGGGGATGGGCTACCTGCATTTTGCGGCAGCATTCTCTTCCAGAAAATCAGAAATCGTGCTAGGGTTGTCCCTCAGTCGAGGTTTAAACTGGCGGGCCATGTACAACGGAAGTCGGGGATGTCCACAGCCGATTTCAAGTCGGCGGACGGTCCCGGCATGGGGTTCACGGCGACGAGCGAGGAGAGTTCAGTTCGCGCAGGCCGTCACGATAACCCTTTGAAAACGCTCGATCCGGACAAGCCGTTCTATGGGAATCCAAGCCGTTTCCTTTGATTTCCTTGGCTCGGCCCGGCCTGCGCTTTGCCGCGTTTGGTTAGGCTTGGACCGGGCTCGGCCGACGTCCGCCGGACCTAAAGCATGCTCGGCAGCACCCGGTCGGGCGGCCGGTGGCCGTCGACGAAGGTGCGGATGTTGATGATGACCTTCTCGCCCATGTCGGCGCGGCCCTCGTGGGTCGCCGAGCCCATATGCGGCAGGAGCGTCACCTTGCCGGCCTTGGCGAGGGCGATCAGTTTCTCGCTGACCGCAGGCGCGTGCTCGAACACATCGAGCCCGGCATTGGCGAGTTCGCCGGCCTCGAGCATCCGGACGAGGGCGTTCTCGTCGACGACCTCGCCGCGCGCGGTATTGATGAGAATGGCGTCGGGGCGGAGGTGCTTCAGCCGACGGGCGGACAGGAGATGGTAGGTTCCCGGCGTATGCGGACAGTTGATGGAGACGAAATCCATCCGCGCCAGCATCTGGTCGAGCGAGTCCCAATAGGTCGCCTCGAGCGATTCCTCGACTTGCGCCGCGACCCGGCGACGGTTGTGATAATGGATGGACATGCCGAACGCGCGCGCCCGACGCGCGAGCGCCTGCCCGATGCGTCCCATCCCCACAATGCCGAGACGCTTGCCGGTGATTCGCCGCCCCAACATCCAGGTTGGCGACCAGCCTTCCCATCGCCCCTCGGGGATGATGCGCGAGCCCTCCACCAGGCGCCTCGCTGTCGACAGAATCAGCGCCATTGTCATGTCGGCGGTGTCCTCCGTCAGCACGCCGGGAGTGTTGGTGACCGTAATGCCGCGACGGAGCGCGCTGGTGACGTCGATATGATCGACCCCGTTGCCGAAATTGGCGATCAGCCTCATCTGCTCGCCTGCCTGCGCGATCATCGCCGAATTGATGTGATCGGTAATCGTGGGCACGAGAACGTCAGCCTCGCGCATCGCTTCGACGATCTCGGCCTGGGACATCGCCTTGTCCTCGAGGTTGAGCCGGGCGTCGAACAGCTCGCGCATGCGGGTCTCGACCAGCTCCGGCAAACGCCGTGTGACCACCACGAGGGGTCTTTTCTTGGTCATGAGCGCCGCCCTTGTCGCCCGCGCGGCGCGGCAGGCGCCGCCCCATTTTCAGCCATCCGCTTCCGCGCCTTCAAACGGTTACGCCTCGTTAACGACAGACGACGCAAATGACTGAACCAGGGCGCCGCCCACGGGTCCCGATTTGCCGGCTTGCGGGCCTCTCTACCAGAAGAGCGGGCAAAGACAAGGATAGCCGATCGGCCGTCGAAGGCGTCGGCATGAGACGAGAAAGGCATCGAGACTCCATGCTCCTTTCCGGCCGCCGCGAGGTTCTTGCAATTCTATCCGCTCTGCTGCTGGCTCCCGGCCTCGCACTCGCCGATCCCGTCGGGCCGGTCACCAAATTGCCGTTGCCACGCTTCGCCAGCCTGAAGACCGACCGCGTCAATCTGCGCGAAGGCCCGTCGAAGGACCACGCCACCAAATGGGTCTACGAGCGCGCGGGGCTTCCGGTCGAAATCACCGCCGAGTTCGAGATATGGCGCAAGGTCAGAGATTCGGAGGGCGTCGAGGGGTGGGTCCTGCATTCGCTGCTGTCTGGCCGACGAACCGCGCTGGTCACGCCCAACAAGAAGGGTGAAAATTCCAAGGTCTATGCCCAGCCATCCACATCGGCCGAGCTGGCCGCTACATTGCAGGCGGGAGTGATCGTCAACGTCCGCAATTGCGACGCAACCTGGTGCCTGGTCGACGGCGATGGGTTCAAAGGATATGTTGAACAGGTGAGATTGTGGGGCGTCTATCCAAACGAAAGGATCGAATGAGGGGGATCTGGCCGCCGCGTCCAGGCTTTGCCGGCCGCAGTGTTCTCGCCTGAGGAAGAGGGGCTCGTTCGGCAGGCGCGCCGCCTGCGCGTCAGCACGCTCATCGGCTTGCGCTGGCTCGCGGTCGGCGGACAGACGCTCGCCATCCTCGTCGGCTACTTCGCCATTGGCCTCGAATTTCCGATCGTGCCCTGCCTCGCGATCGTCGCCGTGACCGCCGTTCTCAATCTCGCGCTACGCGTGCGCTTTCCTGCCAGCAACCGACTGGGCGAGCCTGGCGCCGTGGTATTGCTCGCCTACGATATCATCCAGCTCGCCGCCTTGCTGTTCCTTACCGGCGGGATCGCCAACCCCTTTGCAATTCTGTTTCTGGCCCCGCTCACCATCGCCGCAACCTCGCTTGCCCTGCGTCAGACGCTCGGGCTCCTGGGATTGGCGTTGATCTGCGTCACCGTATTGGCGCGCTGGAGTCTGCCGATTCCGTGGGTCGGGGGTGAGAACTTCACCCTGCCGCTCCTCTACGTGTTCGGACTTTGGGCCGCCCTCGTTGTCAGTGCGGCGTTCGTGACCTTCTACGCCTATCGAGTTGCGGCCGAGGCGGGTCAAACCGCCAGCGCCCTCGCTGCGACGGAGCTCGTGCTCTCGCGCGCGCAACATCTATCTCAGCTTGACGGACTGGCTGCGGCGGCGGCGCACGAGCTGAGCACACCCCTCGCCACGATCGCCCTCGTCGCGCGCGAAATGGCGGCCCAGCCCGGCGCGGACGAAGCCTCGACTGACGATTTGCAGTTGCTGGAGCAGTCGGTCGAGCGCTGCCGCTTCATCCTTGGCAGATTGTCCACCCCGCGCGATCTTTCCAGCCAAGGGCTTGAATTTTCGAGCCCGGTCGAACTGGCCGAGGCGGCCGCCGCGCCCCATCGCCTGCTCGGCGTTTCGATCACCGTCGAGGGCGAGGGGCCGGATCCGGCGCCGAAGTGCTCGTACAATCCCGGCGTGGTGTCCGCATTGGGCAATTTGATCGAAAACGCGGTCGGATTCGCCGAAAAAGCAGTCAATATCCGTGCGACCTGGACGAGATCGACGGTCGAAATCGCCATTGTTGACGACGGACCAGGGTTTCCACCCAACATCCTGGCGCGAATCGGCGAGCCATATCTTTCCCAGCGCAACGACCGCGGTCGCAACCAGGGCGCGACCGACGGTCACGGCTTGGGCCTGTTCATTGCCGGCCTCTTCATCAAACGGTCAGGGGGCGTGCTTGAGTTCGCGAACGCCCAGGCGCCCGCGAAGGGGGCCGTCGTCACCGTTGAATGGCCCCGGCAAGTATACGAACAAGGCCAGGGCCTTGTGGGGGGCCGGTAGATTTGATCATTTGGCTTTAGGGCCGATTCCTTGGTAATGAGAGCCACAATGGAAGAGCCTTCCCATCGATCGTCGATGAAAGATTCGAGCGGCGCTGAGACGCTCGACAAGTCGGTGCTCGTCGTCGACGACGACAAGGTCTTTTGTGATCGGTTGGCACGGGCGATGTCCTCGCGAGGTTTCGCCGCGCGAACCGCCGGCAGCGTCGCTGAGGCCCTCGCCGCAATCGAGTCCGCTGCGCCGGCGTTTGCGGTCATCGACCTGAGATTGGGCGACGGCAGCGGCCTCGACGTGATGCGCGCCTTGAAAATGAGGCGCGCGGACGCGCGGGGGATCATTCTCACCGGTTATGGGGCGATCGCAACTGCCGTGATGGCCGTCAAACTCGGCGCCTTCGATTACCTCGCCAAACCTGCGAACGCCGACGACGTCGTTGCGGCCTTGATGTCCGGCCGTCTCGACGGCCCTGCGGAACACGAGGCGCCGATGTCGGCCGATCGGGTGCGCTGGGAGCATATCCAGCGCATCTACGAATCCTGCAGCCGAAACGTCTCGGAAACGGCGCGCCAGCTCAACATGCACCGCCGCACGCTTCAGCGCATTCTGGCTAAGCGCGCGCCGAAATAGCAATGGTGGGCCGGGCAGGACTCGAACCTGCAACCAGACCGTTATGAGCGGCCGGCTCTAACCATTGAGCTACCGGCCCAACTTGGGCGCGCCGCGAGGGATAAAGCGCAAAAAGTCAGCGCTGGCAATGGATCCGTGGCGTGCCCTGGAACGCGTGGGTGGACAAATCGGCGGAACGGGCGTCAGACGAGGTTCACGCGGTTCCCTTACGCATATTCTTGCGAAAATCAGAAGATGTGCTATAGGATCTTTTCTAGCGTTGGATTTCGAGCGCCGTCCGGTCAAGTAGGCGGAATCCTTTGGTTTTTTCCCTCGTGTAAAGTCTAGCCTTTCTTTCCGCCGTCTAGGCGAACTGCTATTTGCTTTCCCGCTATTTTGGCCGGAGGCGGAACCCGAGGTCACGGCCCCGCTGCAGAGCGATGATTGAGACCGAACAGACCAACCGCGCGGCGGCATCTTGAAAGGCATGGTGAAGCCCGGGCTTGCGCCAAATCCTGCTGTGGAGGATGAGCCCGCGGCTTCGGTCCTAACTTTGCCACGCTATTTCGGTTCTTCGGTGAGGCAAGGCGCTAAGCAAGGAATCCATGTTGGCGTTCCGCACTAAACCCACGGCGATAAACGTCTCCGAGTTCGGGCTCGGGGACCCCCCCTTCCGCCGGCGCATCTGTGCGCCGGATCAATGTCGCCCCGCCCATCGACCGCGAACGGGCGTTCGCCAGGGCCAGCCGGCGGTCGTCGCACGTGAGACGGCTGCGCGGAGCGATCCTTATTGGCGGCGTTGGGACCGTGGCGGCGATATTCTTAGCGGCGTTTTTCAACCCTTTTGCGACAAGACTGGGTTCGCTAGGCCTTTCGAGTCTCTCTGTCGAAGGAAGCAAGATCGTAATGGAGCATCCCAAGCTTGCCGGTTTTCGCAACGATGGACAGGCCTATCTGCTGACCGCAAAGCGCGCCCTCCAGGATGTGAAGAAGCCCACCATCGTCGAAATGGAGAGTGTTGACGGCGAGATCGGCGCGGCGGGCGGTGAATCCACCCACGTCAGCTCGGATTCAGGCGTTTACGACACGGTCGGGGAGACCATGGAATTCTCGAACAATGTGCGCATTACGAATGGTCGCGCCAACGTGCTGATGCGCAGCGCCAAATTCGACTTCAAGTCCGGAGCTTACCGGAGCGACGAACCTGTCGAAGTGCGCGTCAGCGACGGAACGACCATAAACTCCGACCGTGCTTTCGCCATCAATCACGGTCAGGAACTGACTTTCGACGGTCATGTTAAGACCAGAATCGTTCCGCAGGCCGGCCAGCAACCGGCTGCGGACGCAAAGGGAACCAATCCATGAAGTTGCCGTCTAGCCTTTTCGGCCAGCTGGCGGCGCTGGCCGTCGCGCTCGCATGCTCGAGCGCGGCAACCGCTGCAAGCACCCCGAGCGCCGAGAAGCCTGCCGGCCCCAGCGATTCGGGCGCGATTTTCCCCGGCACGAACTCGAAGGATCCGATCTCGATCGACGCGGACAAGCTTGTTTACTACGACAAGGAGCACAAGGCGGTCTATACCGGGAATGTTGTCGTCATTCAGGGCGACACGAAAATGACCTGTGCGGCGATGACCGTCTTTCTCGACCATTCCCCGGCGCAGGGTAAGGGAGCGAAGCAACCGGCGGATAATCAATCCGGACCGTCGGCCGACTCGGGCGTGAAGCGGCTAGAAGCGATAGGACCGGTCACCGTCATCTCCAAGACCCAGGTGGCCACGGGAGACAACGGCGCGTACGACAAGGCGGAGGGCAAAGTGTGGCTTATTGGCCACGTTACGCTCAGCGACGGCCAGAACGTCACTAAAGGCGACAAACTGACCTATGATCTTAAAACGGCCGAGGCGACAGTCGACACGAGCGCCAAGTCGAGCCGCGTCCATGGTCAATTCGTCCCGAAATCAAACGGAGACGCAACGAAGCCGGCTGGCGACGCTGCGAAATCGGGCGGTGACGCCGCGAAGGCGAAATAGGAGCCGGTCATTGCCGATCGAGCGCCGGCCTTTTCCTAGCTTTGCAACGGGTGAGCGGCGGTGAGCGACGACGTGGTTCGCGAGCGCATTGGCGCTGCTCCGCGTTGGCGCAAATGGCTGCGCAACGACAGGGCGAGATCGACTGCCGCCTCCGGTTCCTGGGCCGCCACCGGCA
The DNA here is from genome assembly GCA_963794655.1 of uncultured Alphaproteobacteria bacterium. Taxonomy (GTDB): domain Bacteria; phylum Pseudomonadota; class Alphaproteobacteria; order Rhizobiales; family Beijerinckiaceae; genus Roseiarcus. Next base: position 1,015,966 of record CAWCEV010000008.1, on the reverse strand, counting down.
GGCAGGGAGTTCTGGCCGTCCATAATCTCGGCAAGGGCTATCGGGGCCGGATGGTGGTGCAGGATGTGAGCCTGTCGGTGCAGCGAGGCGAAGCTGTGGGCCTGTTGGGGCCGAACGGCGCCGGCAAGACGACAGTGTTCTACATGATCACCGGCCTCGTCAAACCAGACAAGGGCAAGATTGAGCTTGACGGCCATGACGTCACGGGACTGCCAATGTTTCAAAGGGCGCGTCTCGGTGTCGGCTATTTGCCGCAGGAAGCCTCAATCTTCCGGGGTCTGAATGTCGAGAACAACATCCGCGCGGTGCTTGAGGTCAACGAGCCGAATCGCAAGGCGCGCGAAGCGATGCTGGAATTGCTGCTCGAGGAATTTGATATCGCCCGCGTGCGCAACGCGCCGTCGATCTCATTGTCCGGCGGCGAACGCCGACGGTGCGAAATTGCTCGCGCCCTCGCGGGCAAACCGTCGTTCATGCTGCTCGACGAGCCGTTCGCGGGCATCGACCCGATTGCGGTCGGCGATATTCAGGACCTGGTGCGCCACCTCAAGGGTCGTGGCATCGGGGTGCTGATCACCGACCACAATGTCCGCGAGACCCTCGGGCTGATCGATCGCGCCTATATCATTCATAGCGGTCAGGTTCTGACGGAAGGTCCGCCCGACGACATCATCGCGCACCCGGACGTGCGGCGCCTTTACCTGGGCGAAGACTTCCGCATGTAGCTGCGCTCTATCGTGTCACTCGTCCTCCCCGAACCGGTCGGAGACCAGAGCGGCGAGCGCGGCCAGCGCCTCTCGAGCTTCGGCGCCGGACGCCGATACGGTGATCGTCGATCCAGGGCCGGCGCCAAGCGTCAAGATGCCCATTATGGAATCGCCGCCGACCGTCTCGCCGCAGCGCGTGACTTTGACGTCCGCGTCAAATCGATCGACGCACTGCACAAACTTCGCGGTGGCGCGGGCGTGCAACCCTTTTCGATTCACAATCTGCAATTCGAGCGTTAATGCGCCGACGAATTCCGGCGGCTCCGGGCATTCCTCTTCAGAGCCGGTCTGGCTCATTTGCCCGCCAGCACCTTGCTGGCGATGGTTATGTACTTGCGGCCGGCATCGCGCGCCTCCACGACGGCATGGTCGAGATCGGCGCTTTCGCGCATCGTGGCCAGCTTGATCAACATTGGCAGGTTGACGCCACAGATCACTTCGACCCGACCTCCGTCCATTACGGATATCGCCAGATTTGAGGGGGTGCCGCCGAACATGTCGGTCAGGATCACGACGCCGGCCCCGTCCTGAACGCGCGCAGCCGCGCTCAAGATGTCCGACCGACGCTGCTCCATATCGTCTTCGGGACCGATCGTAATCGTCTCGAGCTGGGATTGGGGCCCAACGACATGCTCTAGCGCTGCCCGAAAACCAGTAGCGAGTTGGCCGTGGGTCACGAGGACCATTCCGATCATTAACTATCCATCACTCGATCGGCTCACCTTACCGCGCCAATCAGGCCGGCGGCGACGTGTCGGGACGATCATTTTTGTGCACTGCGGCGCAATGTTCAAGCGAAATTCGTATTCGACCGGGTTTATTGGCGGCCAAGACCGCCAGCCGCTCTTCTACCGCTAGCGCCTGATCGCAAACACCTAAGCTGGAATCAAGCGCCAGACGAGGCATCCTGACCCCCCCGATGGTCACCCCGTCGTGATCTTCGGGCATTCTAGGCCACTGGCGTCCGCGCTCGGCCAGTTCAACGGCCAGCCGCAGGATCACCGCCGGCTCGTATCGAACGGCGATAAGACCCGCCATCCGGCGCTCGATCATCCCGGCCGTCCTGGCGGCTCCGGTAGCGACGAGCCGGCTTTGCGCCTTGCGGACGTAAATTCGATCATCGCCAATCAGCGCGCCAAACAGTCCAGCGTCGCTCGCCCGCGCCATTAGCGCCAGCGCCAGCGCGCTTTTGCCCGAGCCCGAAGGCCCGAGGATCAACACACCACTGTCGCCATGGATTACGGCTGTGGCATGCAGACCGGCGTCTCCCGCCAGCGCGGCGCCGCTCATGTCGAGAAGGCCGGCAACTCGACAACAAAGCGCGCGCCTGCGCCATGCCTCGTCGGCTCGTCGGTACTATCGGGTTCGCGCTCTGCGCCCGTGCCAACGGCGTGGGCCGGTCTATTGCACGCCCAGATCCGCCCGCCATGAGCCTCCACGATCTGACGCGAAATCGATAGTCCCAGGCCCGAGTTCTGGCCGAACCCCTGGCTTGGCCGATCGGTATAGAAGCGCTCGAAAATTCGTTCGAGCGCATGCTGCGGGATCCCGGGACCGTCATCATCGACGGTGATGACAATGCGATCGAAGGGCTCATCTGCGTCGGGCTCGGTTCGAGCAGACGCTCGCTCGAGCGCGAGTCGCACGACTCCACCGGGTTCGGAAAAGGAGCAAGCGTTGTCAATGAGATTGGTGACAACCTGTGCGAGCCGGGAATCGTGTCCCAGGACAAAATAGTCCGCGCTGGCGTTCCTGCCTCGCCTGATGGGGACCGACAATTCGATCCGGACGCCATTGCTGCGCGGAGAATCCTGCGCCATCGCGACCACCGCTCGAAGAAGCGCGGCGACGTCGACCGGCCCCGCCTCGTCTCGCGCAAGCTCCGCATCGAGGCGAGAAGCGTCGGAAATGTCACTGATCAGCCGGTCGAGCCGGCGCACATCATGCTGCATGACGGCAATCAAGCGGTCGCGCGAATGTCCGGCGTTCACTCGTGGCAGCGTCTCCAGCGCGCTGCGAAGCGACGTCAGCGGGTTCTTCAGTTCGTGCGCCACATCGGCAGCGAAACTCTCGATCGCGTCAAGACGATTGTACAGCGCTTGGGTCATATCGCGGAGGGCGCGGGACAAATGCCCGATCTCATCGGAACGGGCGGTGAAATCGGGTATCTGCTGGCGCGACCGAATGCCCCGCCGTACTCGTTCCGCGGCGTCGGCGAGCCGACGCACCGGTTCGGCGATCGTATTGGCAAGCGAGAGCGACAGCAGCAGCATCACAACCGCGAGCACCAGGAAGAAGCGCAGCTGAGCCAGGCGCGCCGAAGTGATCACCCGGTCAATGTCGCCCCCCTGGGTCGAGAGTTGAAGCGCGCCGCGGGTAGCCATCATGCGCTGGATCGGCACGCTGACCGACACAATTGTCTCGACCTCGTTGTTGACGCGCACCAGCGATTGCGTTTTGCCTTGAAGCGCAGCGGCGACCTCCGGCATTGTCTTGCCGTTGGTCGCCCAAGGATCGTCGGTCCGCGGCGCAACAGAGGTCAGGAAGAAGCCGCGCAGACGGGCGATGACGCGGTCGACAAAGCCTTTCCGGTCCGATGCATCCGGCAAGTCCGAACGCACCACCGCGCCGCGGGCTGAATAGGATCGCGAGTCGAGTAGGAGCCGACCGTCGCTGTCATAGATGCGGGCGCGTGTGTGGGTGGGAGTGACAAGCCGATGCAGGAACGGGCCAACCAGCGCCGGATTGATTGAGAATTGGGTAGCATCCTCGTCGCTTTGCGAGGGCGCCACGCTTTCCCCCGGCGCAAGCTGCAGGAGCTTGTCGGGGTCGATTGTGATCGAATCGGTGTCGCCGGTCGCAGACGCGGAGATCGCCGCGGCGATGATGTCGGCCTGAATGGTGAGGCTCTGAATCCGCGCCTCAATCAGATCGGCGCGAAATTGATCGACCAGCAGGAACCCGACCACCAGCACCACAAGCCCGCCCAGATTGAGGACGACGATCCGACGGGTCAGCGACGACGAGAATCGGGCCGTGAGGAAGCGCCAAGCAAGGCGCGCGCGCAAACGCAACCAACGGCGGCTGCCGCGCGCGGGAGGAGCGGCGACTCGACGTTCGAGCTGGGTTTCGGCGCTCATGACCGTGGGCGAGCCGCCTATCCTTCCTTGAAGCGATACCCGACGCCGTAAAGCGTTTCGATCATTTCGAAATCGGGTTCGACCACCTTAAATTTCTTTCGCAGCCGCTTGATGTGGCTGTCGATGGTGCGGTCGTCGACATAGACCTGATCATCGTAAGCTGCGTCCATCAGGGCGTTGCGGCTCTTGACCACGCCAGGCCTCGTGGCCAGCGCTTGCAGGATCAGGAACTCGGTGACAGTCAGCGTTACTGCCGTGTTGTCCCATGTGCAGGTATGGCGCTCAGGGTCCATCTTCAAACGGCCGCGCTCGAGTATCTTGGCCTCGGTCTCCTTCTGCGTCGCGGCATCCTTGGGGTTGGAGCGCCGGAGGATCGCTTTCACCCGCTCGACCAACAGGCGCTGGGAGAATGGCTTGCGGATGAAATCGTCGGCGCCCATCTTGAGGCCGAACAATTCGTCGATCTCCTCGTCCTTCGAAGTCAGGAATATGACTGGCAGGTCGGACTTCTGCCGCAGACGCCGCAGAAGCTCCATTCCGTCCATGCGCGGCATCTTGATGTCGAATATGGCAAGATCGGGCGGATTGGACTTCAGCCCCTCGAGCGCGCTCGCGCCGTCGGTATAGGTCTGCACCCGATATCCTTCCGCCTCGAGCGAAAGAGACACCGACGTGAGGATGTTGCGGTCGTCGTCGACCAGCGCGATGGTGGGCATGAAGCTCCCGCTTTGATATGATCCCGTCGCCGTTTGGGCTGGCTGGCTCAAGAAAAAACCATTGATCGCCTGAATGTGTTCCGACGAGGGCGATGGCTCGGCCGGCTGAGCCCAAATGGGGCGTCCGGCGAATTGTGCAAGCTTACCATTAAGTTGGATAGGTTGGCCAGCGACTGGAAGCGCGGCGCCCATGGCCACCCGAATGGTGACCTTGACCCGGCATCGCGCTCCGGCTTCTTGTCTGCGTAATCCGCCCAAGCCTCAAGGCCGCCATGGCGAGCACCCCCGCCGACCCGAACGAAGCCCATGCCGAGGCGGTTGCCGACGCCAAGCAGCTGATGCGCCGCGCGCGAACCGGGGCGCTGGCGACGCTCGAGCCGGAAGGCCACGCGCCCCTGACCACGCTGGTGGGTGTCGCCAGCGATTTCGATGGCGCGCCGCTATTCCTGATGTCGACGCTCTCCCGGCATACCGCAAACCTGGCCCGCGACCCCCGCGCCTCGCTCCTGCTGACGAGCGCCCACGACCGAGGCGACCCGCTGAACCATCCCCGAGTGACGCTTGGCGGTAGGGTCGAGCCCGAGCCGGCGAATCGCGCCAAGTTGCGGTATTTGCAGCGCAATCGGAAGGCAGCGCTATACGCCGGGTTTGCCGATTTCGGCATGTTCCGGCTTCAGATCGAGTGGGTGCATTTCAACGGAGGATTCGGTCGCGCCGGGGCGCTCGCGCCCGCCGATGTTCTCGCCTCGCGCGCCGGCGAAGCGGCTCTCGGCGAGGCCGAGGATGAGCTTCTCGCCCAGGTCAACGCGCTCGGCGAGGCTGCGGTCGCGCGGCTCGTGGGCCAGAAGGCCTCCCCCCGGGCGCGAGTCGGCCGGGGTTGGCGCGCGGTCGGCCTCGACGGCGAGGGCCTCGACCTCGCCGCGGGTGTCCGCGTCGCACGCGTCCAGTTCCGCGCGCCCGCCGCCGACCCAGCGAACTGGCGGGCGCGGCTCCAGGAATTGCTGGCGGCCTGACGAGGGGATGGCGGCTTCGGGTGCGCTTTTGGATGCGGCCTAGCTGTTTCAGGGGGTTAGGCGCCATTTTCTGCAACATCGCGAAGTAAATATACGTATCATAACTGTATTTTTTATGTAAGGCGGAGTATGGACCGCGCGTCGCCGGGATGGTTTCCGCGGCCGCGACAATCGGCTTCGGACGCGCTATTCGTTTGCCACATCGGCATGAAACGAGGGGAGACGGCCTTGAAGGCAGGGAGCAAGCGCGTGCTCGGCGTCGCGGCGGCAATCCTGCTCATCGCGGGCGGAGCCGAGGCCCGCATCACGAGGATCGAGATTGTCGGGAGCGAGCCGGCGTTCGGCGGCGCCTCATTCGGCGACGTCGGCGCTTATGTTCGCCTGCTCGGCCGGGTCCACGGCGAACTCGATCCCGCCGATCCCGCCAATTCCGTCATCCAGGACATCGCCCTCGCGCCGCGCAACGCCCGCGGCATGGTCGAATATTCGACCAATATCGAGCTGCTCAAACCCGCAGACCTCACGCGCGGCAACCGCGTGCTCCTGTTCGAAGTCAACAACCGCGGCAACAAGCTCGCGCTCGGCGCCTTCAACGAGGGCGTCGCCGGGACGCTCGCCGACCGGAACGGCGTCACTTCGCCGGGCGACGGCTGGCTCATGCGCTCAGGCTATACGCTCGTGTGGTCCGGTTGGGAGATGGACGTGCTCGACGGCATGAACCGGATCGGCATGCCGCCTGTCGTCGCCCGCAACCACGACGGCTCGCCACTTACGGGAATCGTCCGCTCGGAGATAATCACGCCGAGGCCCGCAACCAGCATCCCGATCAGCCTGAGCCAGCAGATCCAGAACTATCCGGTCGGCAGCTATGATTCCTATCCGACCGCGAGCCTCGACAACCGGACCGCTTTCGCCGACGGCTTCCTGCCCAGCCTGACCGTGCGCGCCCGCGAGCAGGACCCGAGAATAGCGATCCCCAACAGCGAGTGGAGCTTCGGCGTCTGCGAATCGGGGAAGCCGGCGACCCCGGACGAGAAGCACGTCTGCTACCCGGCGGGCTTTGAGCCGGGCCGCCTCTACGAATTGATCTATCGGGCCAAGGATCCGACGATCGGCGGCCTTGGCTTTGCGGCGCTCCGCGATCTCGGCGCCTTCCTTCGCAACTCGCCGCAGGACGACGCCGGCGCGCCGAACCCGGTCTATCGCCGGGACAATGTAGCGATCGTCGAAGGCACGTCGCAAAGCGGCCGCATGGTCCGCAGTTTCCTGGCGCTTGGCTTCAACGCCGACGAGAGCGGCGCACGAGTGTTCGACGGCGCCTACCCTCATATCGGCGGCGGGCTGATGCCGCTCAATGTCCGCTTCGGGCAGCCGGTGCGCGCGTGGGGCGAGCAGACCGACCATCTTTACCCGGCCTATGATTTTCCCTTCTCCTACGCGCGTCAGAGCGATCCCCTGACCGGGCGGACGCAAGGCCTGCTCGACCGATGTTCGGCGACGGAGACTTGCCCGCGCATCTTCCATGTCGCGACAGCGCTCGAAATGTGGGAAGGCCGGCAGTCGCTCGGATTGACCGACCCGCTCGGACAGCGCGACGTCGACGATCCGCCGAACGTGCGCACCTTCATCATGGCGAGCACCCAGCACGGCGCGGCCGCCTTGCCGCTGCCCACGCACACGCCGTTCGGCAATTGCCAGCAGCAGCCCAATCCCGATCCGCAGCTCTGGACGATGCGGGCGCTCCTGACCGCGCTGACCGCATGGGTCAGGGACGACGTGGCCCCGCCGGCGAGCGCGCGCCCGCGCATCGCCGACGCTACGCTGGTTCCGGCCGATGAGGTGCGGTTTCCCGAGATTCCGGCCAATTCCTATGGCGGCGTCGAGAGGCCGGCCGTGTCGCCGCTGCGCCTCTACGATCCCCTGCATCCGCTCGATTTCGGGCCGCTCTATCGCGCCGGCAATTCGAGCGGAATCCTTTCGCGAGAGCCGCCGCTCGTTGGATCCGCAAGCTACGGCGTGCTCGAGCCGCAGGTCGATGCCGATGGCAACGACCTCGGGGGCGTCCGGTCGGTGTTCGCGCAGGTTCCGATCGGGACCTATACGGGCTGGAATCTCTTCCGCATGGACCATTTCGAAGGCGGCCTTTGCAATCTGCAAGGAAGCTTCATCCCATTCGCCGCGACCCGAGCCGAGCGTCTGGCGGCCGGCGACCCCCGGCCGTCGATCGAGGAGCGCTATCCGTCGAAGGAGGTCTATGTCGCCGCGTTCAGGAAGGCCGCGGACGATTTGGTTGAGCAGCGCTATCTGCTGCCGGACGACGCGACGCTCTTGATTGGCCGGGCCGAGACCGAGGGCATTAGAACGGGTCCCTAATAAAGCAGCGGTAGAGTAGGCTCGCCCACGTATTCTTCCGGAATGCGCCTTAAGGGTCTTGACCCTGCTCCATTCACCGCTTGCTTCTGCTATTGTGGGCTTGTGACCGCGATCACAGCGCGGCGCCCAAATTCGCCTTCAACTGGCGGCCAGGCAGAGCCTTTTACCGCTATCCATCCCTAGGAGGGTATCGGCGTGTCGGGCGGCGTTTTCATTTGCTATCGGCGGGAGGACTCGGCGGGCTTTGCCGGACGAATCTACGACCGCCTCATCGCGAGCCTCGGGCGCGAGAGCGTATTCATTGACGTCGACGGCATCCCGGCCGGCCGCGATTTCGTTGAAGTCTTGTCCGAGCGTGTCGGACGGTGTGACGCTCTCATTGCCCTGATCGGGCAAGACTGGCTCGCGAGCAAGGACAAGGAAAATCGCCGCCGCCTCGATGACCCCGGCGACTTCGTGCGCATCGAGATCGAAGCCGCCCTCGACCGCAACGTGCGGGTCATTCCCGTCCTGGTCGACGGCGCAGCAATGCCGTCAGCGGATGATCTGCCGCAGCAGATCAAGAAACTCGCGCGCCGTCAGGGCATCGAGATTTCGCATAGCCGTTTTGATTCCGACGCCGAGCGTTTGACCGAGGCGCTGGCGCAGATCGATCCGCCGGCGCTGGCCTCGAGCTCCCGCCGGGCCGCCGCCGCCCGCACTCTGGCGACGCCGAAGCGAAGCGCGGTCGCGCGTTGGGCGATCCCGGTCGTCGGCCTCGTCATCGCCGCCGCGGGGGCCGCGATTGTCTATGAACCGCGCAGACCGCGCGAGCATGAGGCGCGGCAGGAAGAGACAGCGCCCCGCGCGGGGGTGAAATCAACCTCGGATGTCCTCAAGACACTCCCGATCCCTGACACAATGAACGCTTCGAACGTTTCCGCGCAGCCGTCGCAATCCAAGGGCGCCGCTGCACCACAGCCGTTGGACAACGCGCCCAACGCCGCCGCGCGCAATGGGGCCGCAGACGAACCTTCGACCGCAAGCCTCGCCCCTGACGTCGCAACGAAGATCAGTAAGGGCGACGCGCCCGACGCGTCGACCGGTCCGCAGGAATGGATGAATCTCCTGGATTTCAAGAACGACTATCGCGAACGAATCGTTTCGAGCTATCCCGACAAGGCCTGGGCGCGCTGCCAGGACGGAATTCCGCAGCGCGCCGCGCATTGGTCGCCGCGTCCGCCCCACCAGTTTTTCGACCTGCGAGGCATGTACGACAAGGCGTTCAAGTCCGACGCGGTCGATATGACGGCGAAGGGCTTCAAGATTCTATACGACAATGTCTATCAGGGTTGCGACGGGGCGAAGCAGCACCAGACGCTGTGGATGAAGGAGGGGTGAGCCCGCTAGGGCGCCTTGCTTTGCAGGCTCAGGAGCGCGCTGTCGATCTCTTCGATCAGGAGGTTGCGGCTCGCGCCCGTTTCGCTGGCCATCCCGATCGCTCCGAGCAGAAGCAGGAGAGCGCCGGGCAGGACGAGGATGAGCGCGGCATAGTCGGGAAGCGCCACGCCGAGATGCTGAAGGCCGATCACGAGGCAGGCCCCCACGAACATGACGATCGCGGCGTACAGAAAGAACACGGCGAGAGCCGCGCCCTTGGCCCTCGCCCGATAGATCCCGAGCCACCGCGTGAGCACGCTCGCGGAAACCCCGAGTTTGTCCGGTCGGCCCTCATGCGCGACAGCCGCGAGAAGGCGGACGCGATCGACGATGCGGCCCATGCGCATGAGCGCCGAGGAGGCGAGGGAGGCGGCGGCGAGGATCATCAAGGCCGGCGTGACCATCGCCGATATGACGCCAAGCGCTCCCGAAGCCGCCTCGCTGTTCATTCCCTGAGCTGCGTTCGAGGCCCTTCAGTAGCGGTAATGGTCTTCCTTGAACGGGCCGGTCTCGGGGATGCCGAGGTATTTGGACTGCTCGTTCGTCAGCTTGGTCAGCTTCACCCCGATCTTCGCCAGATGCAGCGAGGCGACCTTCTCGTCGAGATGCTTGGGCAGGGTGTAGACCTGCTTTTTGTACTCGCCGGGCTTGGTGAAGAGCTCGATCTGGGCCAGCGTCTGATTGGTGAAGGAGGCCGACATCACGAACGAAGGGTGGCCGGTGGCGTTGCCGAGATTGACCAGCCGGCCTTCGGACAGAAGGATGATCTTCTTGCCGTCGGGAAACTCGATCTCGTCAACCTGCGGCTTGACGTTGTTCCATTTGTAGTTGCGCAGGCTCGAGACCTGGATCTCGGAATCGAAATGACCGATGTTGGCGACGATCGCCCGGTCGTGCATCGCGCGCATGTGGTCGAGCGTGATGACATCGACGTTGCCGGTCGCGGTGACGAAAATATCGGCGCGCGGCGCCGCCTCGTCCATCGTGGTGACCTCGTAGCCTTCCATCGCCGCCTGAAGCGCGCAGATCGGATCGATCTCGCTGACCATCACCCGGCAGCCGGCGTTGCGTAGCGACGCAGCCGAGCCCTTGCCGACGTCGCCGAAGCCGGCGACCATCGCGACCTTGCCCGCCATCATCACGTCGGTGCCGCGGCGGATGCCGTCAACCAGCGACTCGCGGCAGCCGTAGAGGTTGTCGAACTTCGACTTGGTCACGCTGTCGTTGACGTTGATCGCCGGCCACAGGAGCTTGCCTTCCTTGGCCATCATATAGAGCCGGTGGACGCCGGTCGTCGTCTCCTCGGTGACGCCGCGGATCGAGGCGGCGTTCTTTCCGTACCAGCCAGGCTTCGCCTTGAGCCTGGCCTTGATCGCCGCGTAGAGGACTTCCTCCTCCTCGTTTGAGGCGGTGTCGAGGAACTTCGTGTCGCCTTTCTCGGCCCGTTGGCCAAGATGGATCAGCATGGTGGCATCGCCGCCGTCGTCGAGGATCATGTTCGGCGTGCCGCCGTCCGCCCATTCGAAGATGCGGTGGGTATAGTCCCAGTAGTCCTTGAGGCCCTCGCCCTTGATCGCGAACACCGGCGTGCCGGTCGCCGCGATCGCAGCGGCGGCGTGGTCCTGGGTCGAATAGATGTTGCACGAGGCCCAGCGCACGTCGGCGCCGAGCGCCTTCAGCGTTTCGATGAGAACGGCTGTCTGGATCGTCATATGCAGGGAGCCGGCGATGCGCGCGCCCTTGAGCGGCTGCTTTGCGGCGTATTCGGCCCGCGTCGCCATCAGCCCGGGCATCTCGGTCTCGGCGATGGCGATCTCTTTTCGCCCGAAGGCGGCGAGCCCGATGTCGGCGACGGCGTAATCGGCGGCCTTGGTCATGACGGTCATGCGAACGAAATTCCCTCGTAGTTTGGGCGTCTCTTAGCAGCGCGGCCTGAAACGCGCAATAAACATATAAGCAAGTCTTTATATCATTTTTGGGCCGAATTTTTTTGGACCCAGAATTTTTCGCAGAAGTGTGACACCAGCGTTACAATTGTCTAAACCGTTGATTTCGAGGAGCAATAACCCATATTTGCAGCGCAAAGCTAACATCGCTAACAATGGAGCGACGCGGTTTACGGCTCGGTTGCGGTCGAATTCGGTCCCGCCCGTGCTATGAAGCGGGCCGTTTGAAGCAAAAAACGAGCCGCGGCGTCGACCGCGTCTTCGGTGCGGGTATGCGGTGAAGGGTTTGCGGTAGGTATGGCGCTCTCGGCCAAACTGACAATGCGGCAAGGTCAGACCATGGTTCTGACGCCGCAGCTGTTGCAGGCGATCAAGCTCCTGCAAATGCCGAACCTCGAATTGACCCAGTTCATCGAGAACGAGCTGACCAGCAACCCCCTGCTCGAGCGGGCCGAGGAACGGGAGGATCAGCATGCCGAGCCCCTCGACGGCGCAGGCGTCGCCGAGCCCGAGCCCGGCGACTGGGCGGGAGAGGCGCTCGAGACGGACGCCGCTGGACTCGCCGCCAATCTCGGCACCGAGGTCGACAACGCCTTCGACACGGATCGCTCCGCCCCGGCGCTCAAGTCCGTACCCGACGAAGGTTTGAGCGCCCACGCCTGGACCGGCCTCGGCGTCGGCGCGGACGCCGGCGAGGCCCCCGACCTCGAGGCCTATGTCGCCGAATCCGCGACCCTTCGCGACCATCTCGAGCGCCAGGCGGCGATCCTCCTCACGGATCCGGCCGAGCGCATCATCGGCGCCGCCCTGATCGACGCCCTGGACGAAGCGGGTTATTTCGTCGGGTCGGCCGCGGAAATCGCCGAGCGGCTCGGCGCGCCCGCCCAACGCGTCGAGCGCGTACTCCTGCGCATGCAATGCCTCGAGCCGACCGGGGTATTCGCGCGCTCCCTCGCCGAGTGTCTCACGCTCCAGCTCAAGGAGCGCGACCGTTTCGACCCGGCGATGCAGGCCCTGATCGAGAACCTGCCCGCGCTCGCCAAGCGCGACTTTCCGCTGCTGCGCCGCGCCTGTGGCGTCGACGACGAGGACCTTGGCGACATGATCGCCGAGATCCGGCGTCTCGAGCCCAAGCCCGGGCGCGCTTTCGGCAATCCGCCGGCCGCGCCGGCGATCCCGGATGTGCATGTCACGCCTGCGCCGGATTTCGGCTGGCGGGTCGAGCTCAACACGAGAGCGCTGCCGCGGGTGCTCGTCAACGAGGTCTACGCGGCCGAGATCCGGCGCGGCGCCAAGCGCGACGAAGACAGGCAGTACGTCTCGACCCAGCTACAGGCCGCCAACTGGCTGACCAAGAGCCTCGAGCAGCGCGCGCGCACCATCCTCAACGTCGCGAGCGAGATCGTGCGGCGGCAGGATTCCTTCCTTCTAGAGGGCGTTTCGGGTCTGAGGCCGCTGAACCTGAAGATGGTCGGCGAGGCGATCGGCGTCCACGAATTCGACGGTCTCGCGCGCGACCGCGCACAAGTTCATTCAGACGCCGCGCGGGCTATTCGAGATGAAGTATTTCTTCACGGCCGCGATCGCCTCGAGCGAGCCCGGCCAAGCCCATTCAGCCGAAGCCGTTCGCCAGCGCATCCGGCAGATGATCGATGATGAAAACCCGGAAGAGGTGCTGTCCGATGACGTCATCGTCGAACGGCTGCGAAAGGCGGATATCCTCGTCGCCCGTCGCACGGTGGCCAAGTATCGCGACAGCCTCAGAATTCCTTCGTCGGTCGAGAGGCGCAAGATGAAGATGGCGCCGATGCGCGCGCGCGTCGAACGCGACAATCCACTGGCGGTTGAGGCCTAAAGCCAATTTTCAGTGCAAAATTAATGGGTTGCGACGACGATTGACACGGACCGTCGACGCTCCTAACGCTAGCCTGCGGTCCAGGCGCCGCGCGGGATCGACCGCGCCGGAGCGGGACGGGCGGCGGGAACGCGTGGGTGGCGAGCGACAGCGGCGAATGCATTCGCCCGCCTCGCTGGAAAGGTAAGGCCGGCGTTCGATGAGCTTGAGGGTATCGGGTAAGAACCTCGACATCGGGGAAGCTTTGCGTCAGCACGTCCTGGAAAGAGTTGAAGCGACCGTCGCCCGCTACTTTGGCGGACCGGTCGGCGGCCATGTGGTCATAACCCGCGAGGGGTCCGGCTATCGCTCCGACTGCACGCTGCGTTTGAGCTCGGGAGTGAGTCTGCACGCCGAGGGCCGCGGGCATGACGCCTATCCCTGCTTCGACCAGGCCGCCGACAAGATCGAGAAGCGCCTTCGCCGATACAAGACGCGCCTCAAGGATCACGCCGGCCTTCCGAGCGTCGCGCGCGGGAAAGTCGCGCATTATGTGGTGGAGCCGCCTGAGGACGAAGAGGAGTCGACCGATGGCTTCAACCCGGTCGTGGTGGCGGAGGGAACCGACGAACTCAAATCCCTTTCGGTCGCCTCCGCCGTCGCCGAGCTCGATCTGTCGGACGCCCCGGTCGTGATTTTCCAGCATGCCGGCAGCGGCCGGGTGAACATTGTCTATCGGCGCCGCGACGGCGCGATCGGCTGGCTCGATCCACAGGCCTCGCGCGATCCGCCGGGCGCTGTGTAAACAGGACGAACATGTCGTTAACGCAACTCCTCAAGCCGGACGCGGTCATGCCCGCGCTCAGGGTGAACGGCAAGAAACAGGCGCTCCAGGAAATGAGCGAGCGCGCCGCTGCGGTCTCGGGCCTCACGGCGCGGGAGATCTTCGATGCGCTGCTGCAGCGCGAGCGCCTCGGCTCGACGGGAGTCGGCGATGGCGTCGCCATCCCGCATGGCAAGCTGGCCAAATGCCACAATATCTTCGGAGTTTTTGCGCGCCTGGAGCGTGCGATTGATTTCGAGGCTCCGGACGGCTTGCCCGTCGACCTCATTTTCATGCTCGTGGCCCCCGAAGCAGCGGGCGCGGATCATCTCAAGGCGCTGGCCATGAGCGCGCGCCTGCTGCGCAACGCCGCTGTCGCCGCCCAATTGCGCGCGACCCGCGATCCGGCGGCTCTCTACGCGCTGCTCACGATGGCGCCGACCTCGCATGCGGCCTGAAGCGCTGGGAGCCTCACAGCCGTGAAAGCGCGCGTCATCGTGACCTTGAAGTCAGGCGTGCTCGATCCGCAGGGCAAGGCGATCGAAGGCGCCCTCAAGGGGCTCGCCATCGATGGGCTGAAGACCGTGCGCCAGGGCAAGATTTTCGACATCGAGATCGAAGGCGACGATCGCGCCGCCGCGCGGCTGAAGCTGGCGGAAGCTTGCGAGCGTCTGCTCGCCAATACGATCGTCGAGAACTACGCGATCGAAATCGGCTGAGGGCGCATGCGCGCTGCGGTGATCCTTTTTCCCGGCCTCAATCGCGAAGGCGACGCCGCTCGCGCGCTCAAGCAGGCGACCGGCGCGGCGCCTACGATCGTGTGGCACGCCGAGCACGAGCTGCCGGCGGGCGTGGATCTGGTCGTCCTGCCCGGCGGGTTCTCCTACGGCGACTATCTGCGCTGCGGCGCAATCGCCGCGCGCGCCCCGATCATAAAGGCGGTCGGCGATCACGCCGCGCGCGGCGGCCTGGTGCTTGGCATCTGCAACGGCTTCCAGATTCTGTGCGAAGCGGGCCTTCTGCCGGGGGTGCTTATGCGCAACGCCCAACGCCGGTTCCTGTGCAAGATGCAGCACGTGCGGGTCGAGAATGCGCAAAGCACGTTTACGCGCCGCTACGCGCCCGGACAGGTGGTCAAGTTCGCCATTGCCCACGGCGAGGGCAATTTCGTCGCCGATGACGAGACGATCCAGCAAATCGAGGCGGAGGGACGGGTCGCGTTCCGTTACTGCGACGCCGAGGGAAGGGTCGGAGGGTCGACGAACCCCAATGGCTCGACAAACTCCATAGCCGGGGTGTTCAGCGAGCGGTTCAACGTGCTCGGGCTCATGCCGCACCCGGAAAACCTGATCGACCCGCTGGTCGGCGGAGTGGACGGGCGCGGGCTGTTCGATTCCCTTGCGGCGTGACGGGCGGCGCGGCCATAGAGCGGACGCCGATTCAGAGCCCTGAGCAAAAAATTTATCTTTGTAGGCCCTTTGTCATAGTGCGGGAACGCTTTTTCGTCATTATCTGATTCGGCTTAGGATAATTGGAACCCCATGGCTGATTCACTCGAGAGGCTGTTCGCAGCCGTCCTGGAGGCGCGGGATCGAAACCCTTCGGTCTCCCGCACCTCCAAGCTGTTCCGCGACGGCGTCCAGAAAATGGCCAAGAAACTGGCCGAGGAAGCGATCGAGGTCGGGCTCGACGCCGTGCAGATGAACCGCGAGTTGGTGATCCTGGAGAGTGCCGATGTGCTCTATCATCTCGCGGTCATTTGGGCCGAGTGCGGCATTTCCCCGGCTGACGTCATGAACGAAATCGACCGCCGGGAGCGCGTCTACGGCATCGCCGAGAAGCTTCCGAAGCAGGCGAGCGCGGCCCAGGTGCGGCGGATGACGCCGTGGGCGACCCGTCGCAAGGCGCTTTCCTGAACCCTCGACACGGGTCAAACCTGCCCCTAAACCGGCCAGCGACCCCCTCCTAGCAGGTCGGGAGGCAAGCTTCGCTCAGAGCACGACCGGGTTCTGGCCGCCGTCAACAGACAAGGTCACGCCGGTAATGTAGCTGGCCCTTGGCGACGCTAGGAAGAGAACCGCATCGGCGATCTCGCGCGGCGACGCCATTCGGCCGATCGGAATCCGGGCGACGCTGCGCTGGCCGGCCTCTTCGACCGAAATCCCAAACAGCCGCGCGTCGGCCGCGAGCCCCTCCGCCACCCGGTCCGTCTCGGTAAGACCGGGGCTGACTCCCACCACCCGGACTCCCCTGCCGGCGTAAGTAGACCCGAGCCCGGCGGTCGCGAGCATCAAGGCAGCGTTGGCCGCGCCGCCGGCGAGATGCGTCGAGGACGCGATTTTGCCGCCCCCGCCAATGACGCTGACAATGACGCCGCGCCCGCGAGCAGCCATCCGCTTCACCAGCGGATCGATGACATTGACGTAGGTAAAGAACTTGGCGTCGAAAGCCGCGCGCCAGACCTCGGGGGTCAATTCGTCGGCCGGCGTTCGTCTGGCCGCCCCGGCGGAATTGACGAGGACGTCGACCGGGCCGACGCTGCTCTCGACCGCCTCGATCATCGCGTCCGCATCGGTGGCGTTGGAAAGATCGGCGGCGACGCCGAACGCGCCTTTCAGTTCAAGCCGCGCCCGCTCGATATTGTCGCGCGACCGCGAGCAGATGGCGATTCGCGCGCCTTCAGCGGCGAAGGCGCGCGCGCAGGCGAGTCCAATGCCTTTCGACCCGCCGGTGACCAGAACCACTTTGCCTTCGAGACCGAGCTCCATGGGACAAGGCTCATAGCACCGGTGACGCGGCCGGCCTACTCGAGCACATACTCCCCCGGCGCCGGGCAGAGCGGCTTGAGGCCAGCGCTCGCGAGCCCGACCGGCGGGGGCGCGACCTCCCGGCTCGAACGCTCGCTAAGCCAGTCGAACCAGGCGGGCCACCAGGATTCCTGCCGTATCTCCGCCGCCGCGGCCCAAGCGTCGGGATCGGGCCGGGCGTCTTTCGACGCGGTCGTGGCGATACGAAAATGCCGGTCTCCCTGGCCGGGCGGCGCAACCACGCCTCGATTGTGGCCGCCGTTGACGAGGACGAAGGTGATCTCGGTATCGGTCAGATGGTGGATCTTGAACACCGAACGCCACGGGGCGACATGGTCGCGCTCGGTCCCGATCACGAACATCGGCGCGCGAATGTCCTGCAGCGCGACCAGGCGGCCGCCCACCCTGAAGCGACCCTCCGCGAGATCGTTGTTGAGGTAGAGCGCGCGCAGATATTCGCTGTGCATTCTGTAGGGCATGCGGGTCGCGTCCGAGGACCACGCCGCAAGATCGTCTATCTTCTCCGACTCGCCCATCAGGTAGTTGTGGATCGCGCGAGACCAGATGAGATCGTTCGAGCGCATGAGGTCGAAGGTGCCGGCCATCTGGCTCGCCTCCAGCGTCCCTTGCTCCCACATCATGTCGTCGAGCAAGGCAAGCTGGCTGTCGTCGATGAACAGCCTGAGCTCGCCCGCCTCTTCGAAATCCGTTTGCGCGGCGATCAGCGTCAGCGACTGCAGGCGATCATCGTTGTCCCGCGCCATGCGGGCCGCGGCGATCGAGGCCAGGGTGCCGCCAATGCAATATCCGACGAGATGCGCCCGGTCCGCCCCGGTGATCGCGAGCGCGGCATTGAGCGCCGGCGCGAGACCCTCGCTCAGATAGTCGTCGAACCCGACTTCGCGATCGGCGGAGGTCGGGTTGCGCCACGAGATGCAAAAGACGGTGAAGCCATTGTCGATGAGATGCTTGATCAGCGAGTTCTCGGGCCGCAAATCGAGAATGTAGTACTTCATGATCCAGGCGGGTGCGATCACCACCGGTTCGGCGCGCACCGACTTGGTCGTCGGGCTGTACTGGATGACCTCCGCGAGCCGTGTCCGCGCCACGACCGCCCCCTTGGTCAGCGCCACGGTCTTCCCCGGCGTGAACGCCTTCTCCGCCTCGCTGCGCTCGTTGCGCAGAACGCGCTGAAGGTCGGCGGCGTAGTTCAACGCGCCCCGTACAAGGTTGACACCGCCCTCGCGCAAGGTCTGCTTGAGCGCGACCGGATTGGTGGCCAGGAAATTGGACGGGGCGACGGTGTCCAGCGCCTGGCGGGCAAGGAAGCTGAGGAACGCGAGATGATGGGGCGAGGCGCCATGGACTTCGGACATCGCCTGCGCCCACCATCGCTCGGCGGCGAGAAAGCCATCCGCGTAAAGGGAGAATGGCCACTGTCGCCAGTCTTCCGCCTCAAAACGGCGGTCGGCGGGTCGCTGGCGCGTTGGGGCAGGGCCGGCTCCCCCGCGCAGCGGCGCCAGCGCGCTCTCCGCAAGCGAGGCCTGTTCGGCGAGGGCGCTCAGCGCCAACGCTGACTGACGCCCGGGAGAAACTCCGAGGTGCAGCGCCCAATCGGTCGCCGCCTCTGCGATCGCCAACGGCGAGAAGCCGCCAGACAATTTCGCAATGCTGGCGTGCGTGACGCGATCGAGCAGATTTTCCTCCTTGATCGCGGCCGTCAGCGGCGGGACCGGCGGCGCCGAAACGGGGGGACCGGCTTTCGTCCGACGAGCGCGCGGACGATCGACGAGGCTGTCCATGAATTTCTCCGAGCCGACCCACGGTTATCCAACGGCCGAAGCGCGCCTTACACCCCCGCCGTCCGGCTGGCATTGAGGCGCGTCAATCGGCGTTGGAGTGGAAGAGCTCGAAGTCCTTTTCGGCCGGCGCCTCAGCCGAGCTTCGATCCGTTGGTCATCAGCAGGACCGAATAAAGCGAGGTCGTCCCGCAGATGAACAGCCGATTGCGCTTGGCGCCGCCGAAGGTGACGTTGGCGACGATCTCCGGGATCAGGATCTTGCCGATCAGCGCGCCATCCGGTTCGTAGCAGTAGACGCCCTTGCCGGTGCTCGTCCACACCCGGCCTGCCCGGTCGACCCGGAAGCCGTCGTAGAGCCCGTCCTCTGGCGGATTCTCACAAAAGATGTCGCCGCCCTTCACGCTCTTGCCATCGGACGAGACCGTGAAGCGGCGGATGCAGCGCGGCGTGTCGGGCTTGTGGGTCGAGCCGGTGTCGGCCACGTAGAGGTGCTTCTCGTCGGGCGAGAAGGCGATGCCGTTCGGCCGCACCATGCTGTCGATGAGCTTGGTCACGGCGTGGGTCTTCGGATCGACGCGGTAGACATAACAGCCGTCGATCTCGGGCGTCGCCGGCTCGCCCTCGTTGTCGCCGTCAATGCCGTAAGCCGGATCGGTGAACCAGATCGAATCGTCGGACTTGACCACTGCGTCGTTCGGCGAATTGAAGCGCTTGCCTTGCCACTTGTCGGCGACGACCGAAATCGAACCGTCGAATTCGGTGCGGGTCACGCGGCGGGTGAGGTGTTCGCAGGTGACGAGGCGCCCCTGATTGTCGATGGTGTTGCCGTTCGAGTTGTTGGACGCCTGGCGGAACACCGAGACCTGCCCGGATTCCTCGACATAACGGAGCATGCGATTGTTGGGGATGTCGGACCAGACGAGATAGCGCCCAGCGGGAAACCAGACCGGTCCCTCCGACCAGATTGCGCCGGTCCAGTGGCGCGTCACGCGCATGTAGCCGGCGAATAGCGCCCCAAAGCGCTTGTCGAGGACGACAAGGTCCGTTCCCTCGACCTGTCCGTGATACATGGATCGTTCCCCCCAAATCTGCGGCGCCCGTGTGCCGGGCCAAGGTTGGCGCCTTCCGGCGCGAACCGCCATATGAGCCGCGCCGCCATCCCCGCGTCAAGACCGATCGACCCCGCGGGCGCAAGAAGCGCGGATTGCCAGGTCGACGCTGAGGCTTGCGGCCCGCGCCAGCATCCTCCACATTGAGGCTTATGAATTGCTCGCCAGCGCGGGGCGACGCCTCGCGGCTCATCGCCGTTCTGGGCCCGACCAACACGGGCAAGACGCATTTGGCGGTCGAGCGCATGCTGGGCCACGCCTCGGGCATGATCGGCCTGCCGCTCAGGCTCCTCGCCCGCGAGATCTACGACCGGGTCGTCAAGGCGAGAGGCGCGCGTGATGTCGCGCTGATCACCGGCGAAGAAAAGATCATTCCCCTAAGCCCGCGCTATTTCGTCTGCACGGTTGAGGCAATGCCGCTTGACCGCAAGGTCGAATTCCTCGCCGTCGATGAGATCCAGCTCTGCGCCGACCCCGAGCGCGGCCACGTCTTCACCCATCGCCTCCTGCACGCGCGGGGAACGGCCGAGACCATGCTGATGGGCGCGGCCACCGTCGCGTCACTCATCCGTCAGCTCTGTCCGGGCGCCGAGATCCAGTTCCGCGAGCGCCTGTCGCAACTGACCTACGCCGGGCCAAAGAAGCTGACCCGTCTGCCCCGGCGCAGCGCGGTCGTCGCGTTCTCAGCCGACGCCGTCTACGCCATCGCCGAACTGATCCGCCGCCAGCGGGGCGGCGCAGCCGTGGTCATGGGTTCGCTCAGCCCACGCACCCGCAACGCCCAGGTGAGCCTCTTCCAGTCCGGCGAAGTCGATTTTCTGGTCGCGACCGACGCGATCGGCATGGGACTGAACATGGACGTCGACCATGTCGCCTTCGCGGGCCTGCGCAAGTTCGACGGGCGGCGCCTTCGCAGCCTTCACGCGCATGAGATCGCCCAGATCGCCGGCCGCGCCGGGCGGTTCCGCAAGGACGGCGCCTTCGGCGTCACCGGCGACGCGCCGGACCTCGATCCCGACATCGTCAGCGCGGTCGAAGGTCATGTTTTCCAGCCGGTCCTGGCGGCGGAATGGCGCAACGCGCGGCTCGACTTCCAGTCTTTGCAGGGGCTCATGCGTTCCCTCGCCGCGCCGCCGCCGGCGCCGGCCTTAAGGCTCTCCGACGAAAGCCAGGACGAGACGACCCTGCGCCAGCTCTCGACCGACGAGCTCGTCATCCGGCGCTCGCGTGACCGCGCCAATCTGATGCGCTTATGGGAAGTGTGCCAAACCCCGGACTTCCGCAAGACGACCCAGGACGAGCACGCTCGCCTCATCGGCATGATGTTCGAGCACCTGACCCAGGGCGACAGGCGGCTGCCGGAAGACTGGATGAACGGCCAGTTCGCCGGCCTCGACCGGACTGAGGGCGACATCGACGCACTGTCGACCCGGCTCGCCCGGGTTCGCACCCTCGCCTATGTCGCCAATCGCGCCGACTGGCTTGCCGATCCTCAAAGCTGGCAGGGCAGGGCGCGGGGCCTCGAGGATCGGCTGTCGGATACACTGCACCAATCCCTGATGCAGCGGTTCGTCGACCGGCGCACGAGCGCGCTTCTCCGCAGCTTGAGCGAGCGCGCCGGGCCGATCCTCGGCGGCATCGACCCGACTGGGGCGGTGATGGTCGAGGGCCATCTGGTCGGCCGGCTGGCCGGATTCCATTTCGAGCCCGAGCGGGGCGCGACGGCGCTCGAGAATCGTGCGCTGCGCAGCGCGGTCGAGCGCGTGGTCGCGCCCGAGGTTGCGCGGCGGCTCGGGGCGCTCGCGAGCGAGGGCGATGAGGCGTTCGGGCTTCAGGCCGGCGGCGTTGTCGCCTGGCGCGGCGAGCCCGCGGGCGAGATCGCAGGCGGCGCGCCATTCGCGCCGCGGGTGCGCCTGATCGGCGATTTCGGGGCCGAGCCGCAGCGCGAGCGGGCGGCGCGCCGGCTCGAGGCGTTCGCTGCGGCAGAGGCAAGCCGGCGGCTCGGCGCGCTGAGGCGCCTCAAGGAGGCGATCGAGGACGGGCGGCTCAAGGGGCTTGCGCGCGGCCTCGCCTATCAGCTGGTCGAGCAGGCCGGCGCCCTCGACCGAAGGCTGGCTGAGGGGCGGATCCGAGCGCTGAGCCGGCAGGAGCGGCGGATGCTGAAGGGGCTCGGGGTGCGCTTCGGCGCCTTCAGCCTTTATCTGCCCTCGCTCCTGACCGCCGAGGCGCAGCTCATCGGCGCGGCTTACGCCGAGCTTGCCCGTCCCGGCTGGCGGCCAAAGCTGGACGCGCTGACGGCTTTGCCCCATCCCGCTCCGCCGCCGGAGGCCCTGTCTTTCCGCGGCCTTCGCGCTGTCGGCGGGCTTGCCGCGCCGATAACGGAACTCGAGCGGCTTGACGCGCTGGCCCGCGCCGCGCTGCCTGAAGGCGCCGGCGCGATCGAGCTCAACCCCGCGCTTCTCGCCGCTCTGCGGTGGGACCTGGAGGAGGCCGAGCAGGTCCTGCGCGGACTCGGCTTGGCCCGGATCCGCAAGGGCGAAGGCGCGGACGGCGGCCTCTGGCGCCGGCGCGCCGCGCCCCAGCCCGCGAAGCCAGCCGAAAATGCGGTTACGCCCTTCGCCGCGCTCGCGGCGCTCGCCAAGCCGAACTCGGGCGCGGCGCGGCGGGCGCGACGCGTCAAGGCCCGGCGCCGCCGCGCCGCCGGGCGCGCCGCTTCGTGACCGAGGACGCCTGCCGGATCGACGTCTGGCTGTGGCGCGCACGCTTTTTCAAGACCAGAAGCCTCGCCGCGCGGATCGTCGAGGATGGCGGCGTCAGGCTTGCGCGTGGCGGCGCGCGAAGCTCCATCGACAAGCCAAGCCGCGCGGTCAAGCCGGGCGACGTGCTCGCCTTCGCACAAGGGGCGCGGCGGCTCGCGGTTCGGGTCGAGGCGCTCGGCGAGCGCCGGGGCCCGGCGCCCGAGGCGAGGGGGCTGTACAGCGTCCTTGAGCCGTCTGGCGAAGTCGTTTCACCGGGCCGCTGTCGGTAAACAGGCCGGCGCATGCCGGCTCAAGGAACGCCAGGATTGAGGAAAAGCTTTCCGGTGTGGCTCAGCGGGTCCTGTGGGCGATATGCAGCGGAACGCCCGCCATATTAGGCACCCTCGCGCTCGACGATCTTTCTTGAAAATTCGAGTCGACAGTCCTACAGAGTGAAATAACAGAGCTTTTGAGAACCCTTGGGCGACTGCAATCCAATCTTCGCCGTGGCAGGATATGCATCTTGGTGCTGAGGGATAAATATTACGATATATTGAAATGCGTCTACAACGAAGAGCAGCTCCTCGAGTTCTAACAAGTAGAGGCGCTTTTTTTGTTTTATGTTTTAATCGTGTTTAAACAAATATGATTTGGAGGCCATATCATGTATACGGCAATAATTTTGATAATCGTAATCGTTGCCGTGGCTCTAATCCTATTTTATCACGCCGCAGTCAGGCAAGCCATAGCCGGTTTATTCGGGATAGCAATGTCTATCGACAATGAAGAAAATGATATCGGTCGGTCGACCATCGTAATAGGTTCTTGGGTTATCGTTTTCGGAATTGTTGGTTTGATTGCTATGGCAATTTGTAGTTTCTCACAAATCAAGATCGAGAACGAAACAATAGGCTGGCAGACATTTGGAACGACAGCGCTTGTGGGGATTGCTTCTGCAGGGGTAGGCGCGTTGCTGGGCTTTATCTTTGGGATACCAAGGACCTTGGATCCGGCTGGTCGAGTAGCTGTTGCGGGTGCGGTTGCCCAAGGAGGGCCAGTTGCTAGCTCTCAAGCAGCGCTCGCCGCAAATACGAATCTGGAACGAGTGTCAGACTGGCTAACGACGTTGCTCATCGGCGCCACGCTGGTCCAGAGTCAAAACGTCATTACATGGATCGGCTCTCTTGGTGACAAGTTTAAGGACGGTCTTACAATTCAAGTGTTAGTTCCTATCATCGTTGTCTACTATTTCGCTTTAGGTTTTCTCGGGACGTATCTGATCACTCGATTATACTTGACCTTTGCTTTGCAGCAAACCCTTGCTTTGCTCACTGGAGCGGCCGGACCGCAGATTGCAGCTGTCGCGATGCCTCAAGGTCACTCGGGCGCTTCCTTTCCTTCGACCACGATAACCGCCGCCGGAGGAACACCGCCCCTAAAATGGACGGCTCTGCGCCTGCCGCAAGGCCTTGTTATTGATCCTGCAACTGGAGTTATCAGCGGCACGCCCGCCGTGCCCGCGGCAAAAGACAAATATACGATCGTTGTCATAGATAGTGCGACGCCACCGAACGCCGATGCGGTGCAGCTTGAACTTGAAGTTATATGACGCCCGAGCGTCCGCCGCTTCGGGATTTTATCAATGGCAACTAACTTCGATCGTCCCTTCTCCTACGCATCTCCCCGCGCGTGGGGGAGAAGGACGAGCCTCAGCCATAGAGCTTCGGCCGGCGGCGGAGCTTGATCGGCTCGGTCTTTTTGCTCTTGAGCGCCTTAACCCCGGCGAGCGTCGTGACGGTCGCGACATAGCCGTCCCAGGCGCTCGGCCCCGCGACCCGCCCCTCGCTCGCCGCGGCGATGAAGGCGCGGAACTCGGCGTCGAAAGCAGGAGCAAAGCGCTCACGCCAGTCGGGCGGGATGCGGCCCATGAAGGCGCCGTTGGTCTTGACCACGACCTCGCTGCGGTCGGGCAGGCTCACCGCGCCGCTCTCGCCGATGATCTCGCCGCGGATGTCGTAGCCATAGGCGACATTGACCGAGGTCTCGATCGCGACCAGCGCGCCCGAGCGCATGTCGATCAGCGTCATCAAGGGATCGGCGACGTCGCCGGCGCGGCTGTTGCGCCGCGGCGCACGAACCGTGATCGCCTCCGGCTCGTCGTCGAGCAGGAAGCGGGCGATGTCGATGTCGTGGACCGCGGTGTCGGTCAGCGACATCTCGCCCGTATAATGCGCGGGCATCGATGCATTGCGATGGCCGCTCTGGAAGATCAGCGGCGCGCCGATCGCGCCCGAGGCGATGGTCTCCTTCATCGCCACATATTGCGGATCGAACCGGCGCATGAACCCGACCTGGACGAGCCTGCGGCCGAAGGCGGTCTCCGCGTCGATGATTGCCGAGCAATCCGCTTCGGTGGTTGCGAGCGGCTTTTCGCAGAGGACCGGCTTGCCCTCCCTGATCGCCGCGAGCACGTATTTCGCATGCGTCGGCCCCCACGAAGACACGATCACCGCCTCGACGTCACGCGCGGCGATGAGCTCCTCGCCCTCGGCGTAGACCCTGGCGCCGCTCACGAGTTCGGCCGCCTCTTCCGCCCGCGCTTGTTCGACGTCGCTGACCGCGACCACGCCTGCGCCCGGCACCGTCGTCATGAGCCGGCGAATATGCTCCTGGCCGATCATGCCCACGCCGATCACGCCCACCTTTACCGTCATTGCTCGCTTCCTCCATTCCCGGGACCATGCCCCCGGCGCCCCTGACTGCGAGGCTGCGCGCGTTATAGCCGCCCCAGGCGTTTCGCGTCTTGTCCGCCTCGTCGGCTCGGGCAATGTTGAGAGACTGGGCTTTGCCGACCCGACAGAACCGGCTCAGGACGGTAGACAGATGACCTTCATCGATTCGCACCCGACCGCCTGGGCATGGGCAGGCGCGGTTCTCAGCGCCCTCGTGGCGCTCGCCCTCTTCGCCGACGCCGCGAACATTCTTTCTCGACGTCCGAGCGCCAGGGCTGAGCTCGCGGCGACAGGCTTTTCCGACAACGCGGCGCTTCCGCTCGGGCTCATCACGCTCGTCTGCGCGATCCTCTATGCGATTCCACAAACGGCTGTGCTAGGCGCGATCCTGGTCACCGGCTTCCTAGGCGGAGCGATCTGCACGCATTTTCGCCTGGGGCGGATCGCGTCGCCGCCGCAGATCGCCTCGTTCATCCTCGGCCTCATGGCCTGGGGCGGTCTCTATCTGCGCAACGCCGACCTGCACGGCCTGCTGCCGTTCACTCGCTGAACGGCGCCCGCCATTCCTCGATCGAGCCTCAATATCCGACCGCCAGCGTCCCGCGCTGCCGCGGATCCGACGCGCCCTCCAGTTCGCCGTCCCGCGCGCGGCCGATGGTGTTCGCCGAGCCCATCGACGGGCTCAGGACGACCTTGTGGCCCATCGCCTCGAGCAGGCGAATGGTGTCCGGCGATACGCCGCGCTCAACGCGCAGTTCGTCCGGCCAGAGCTGGTCGTGGGCGCGCGGCGCGTTCTGCGCCTCGGCGACATTGAGCCCGTGGTCGATCACGTTGACGATGACCTGAAGCACGACCGTGATGATGCGCGAGCCGCCCGGGCTGCCGGTCGCCATCACGAGCTTGCCGTCCCTGAACACGAGCGTCGGACTCATCGACGACAGCGGACGCTTCATCGGGCCGGGAGCGTTGGCGTCGCCGCCGAGGAGTCCGTAGACATTGGCGGCGCCGGGCTTGGCGGCGAAATCGTCGAGCTCATCGTTGAGCAGCACGCCCGTGCCCTCGGCGATGAGCCCGCTGCCATAGGGAAGGTTGAGCGTATAGGTGTTGGCGACCGCGTCGCCGTCCGCATCGACGATCGAGAAATGGGTCGTCTGGTCGCTCTCGTAGCGCTGCGGGTCGCCGGGGCGGATGTCGGCTGCGGGGCGGGCGCGATCGGGCGAAATGAGCGAGCGCAAATGCTCGGCGTAGGCCTTTGACGTGAGGCTCTTGAGCGGGATCTTCATGAAATCGGGATCGCCGAGGTAAGCCGCGCGATCGGCGTAAGCGAGCTTCTCCGCTTCCGCCATCTCGTGCAGCGAGGCGGCGGAGTTGAGGCCCTGCGCGGTCAGGGGGAAGCCTTCGAGGATGTTGAGGATTTCGATGATATGCGCGCCCCCGGACGAGGGCGGCGGCATCGAGACGACGGTATAGCCGCGATAGGTCCCGCTGACCGGCTCGCGCTCGACGGCGCGATAGTTGGCAAGGTCGGCCATCGTCATCCGCCCGCCCGCCGCCTGAACCGCGGCCACGATCTTCTGCGCCACCGGCCCTGTGTAGAAGCCCGCCGCGCCATTCGTGGCGATTGTCTCGAGCGTCGCGGCGAGGTCGTCGAGCGCGATGTGATCGCCGGCCCGCTTCACGCTTCCGTCGGGCCTGAGAAACATGCCGGCCGACGTAGGGTGGCTCGCGAGCGCTTTCGCCGCAAGGGGAAGCGAATCGGCGACGTCATCGTCCACGGTGAGACCGGCGCGGGCGAGCGCGATCGCCGGGGCGACAAGCTCGGCGAACGAGAACTTGCCGGAGCCGTATTTGCGCCAGGCGAGCTCGAGGCCGGCGACCGTGCCGGGAACGCCGACCGCCAGGCCGGAGTAGCGCGACTTGAACGGATCGGCTTCGCCGTTTGCGTCGAGGAACACATCCTTGGTCGTCGCCGCGGGCGCGGCCTCGCGGTAGTCGATCGCGATCGTCTGGTTGAGATCGGCGCGATGAACCAGCATGAAGCCGCCGCCGCCGATATTGCCGGCGCGGGGCAGGGTGACGGCGAGCGCAAAGCCGACCGCGACCGCCGCATCGACGGCGTTGCCGCCTCGCTTCAGGATATCGAGCCCCACTCGCGACGCCTCCGCCTCCTGAGTCACAACCATGCCATGCCGGGCGATGACCGGGCGGGCGGTGGCGAATGGCGAGATGGGCGGGATCGGGTCGGCGCGGACGGCCTGCGAAGCAAGGCAGAGGAGGGCGACGGCGGAGAAGCGAAGCGGTCTCAAAGAGCATGGTCCTCGGAATGCGGCGAACCGCATCATAGAGAGGCTGGTCTCTCTGCGTCGACCCGACTAGCCGATTTCCATCACCGCGCCGCGCCCAAGCCGCGGGGCCAGCTTGCGCATGTCTGCGGCGGAGATCGCGACGCAGCCAGCAGTCGGCGTCAACCCCGGGCGCGCGAGGTGGAAGAAGATCGCGCTGCCCCGTCCCTTCGCGCGATAAGAGAAATTCTGATCGAGAACGAAGGTGAGATCGTAAAGATGATCCTTCCGCCACATGCGGTCGGTGCAGTCGGCCGCTGGCAGGTGGACCGGGCGATTGTAGCGCGGACTCTGCGGATCCTCGCACCAGCCCTGATCGCGCCGCATGGGCTCAAGCGGGACGCCTCCGGCTTGCGGGCGCGGGCGGTCCGGCCGGTAGTAGCCCCAGAGCAGCTTGAACCGCCCCGCCGGCGTGCCGCGATCGCCCTCGCGCTTCAAGCGGACAATTCCGGCCGGCCCCAGCGCGCAGGGGATGCGGAACGGACCCGCGGTGACCCAGCCGCGCGCGCGATTGCCGGCAAGCGGATGAACGCGGAGAAGGGCGAGGCGCGAGAGCAAGGGTCACCCGAATCGTGAGACGGCTGCATCATGTGCGGTGAAGCCGTCGCCCTCAAGCGTTATGCCCGACCGTAGCTCACGCAGATTTGCCCATCCTCGCGTCGAATTGAGCGCCGCCCGGCGCCGAATCGCCGCGCTTGCCCTATACTCGGGTTCGCGTCGCGCTGGATGAGCCGGCCGGAGAATCTCAGAACATGGTCACTCTCACTGTCAACGGACGCGCGCATGCGCTGGACATCGAGCCGAACATGCCGCTTTTGTGGGCGCTGCGCGACGAACTCGGCATGGTCGGAACGAAATTCGTCTGCGGCGCAGGTTTGTGCGGCGCCTGCACGGTGATGATCGACGGAGAGGCGACGCGATCCTGCATCACGCCGGTCAGCGCCGCCGCCGGCAGAACGATCCTGACCATCGAGGGCCTCGGCGAGAAAGAACTGCATGCGGTGCAGAAGGCCTGGATCGAGGCCGACGCGCCGCAATGCGGCTATTGCCAGTCGGGGCAGATCATGGCCGCGGTCGCGCTCCTTTCGCACAATCCCCATCCGAGCGACGCCGATATCGACGACGGCATGACCAATATCTGCCGCTGCGGGACCTACCCTCGGATGCGCGCGGCGATCCATCACGCCGCCGAACTCTTGAAGATCTGAAGGGAGCGCCGCTATGACTGTGATGCTCTCCCGCCGCGTTTTCATCCGCGCGAGCCTTTCCGCCGCCGGCGGACTCATGATCGCCGCGATCTCCCCCGAATTCGTGGGCGCGACGACCATCTCGGGCCAGCCGTGGAGCCCGGAGGCGGGTTCCTCGCCCGACGAGGTCAACGCATTCGTGGTGATCGATCCCGACAATGCGATCACACTGCGGGTCGCCAAATCCGAGATGGGCCAGGGCGTCATGACCTCGATGGCGATGATCGTCGCCGAGGAGCTGGAATGCGACTTCGCCAAGGTCAACGTCGAATATGCCTCCGCCCATCGCAACCTGATCGAAGGCAAGGTCTACGGGCAGATGGGGACGGGCGGCTCGTCCTCGGTGCGCCGTTCGCGCACGTTCCTCCAGCAGGCGGGCGCCTCCGCACGGGCGCGGCTCATCGCCGCGGCCTCGGTCAAATGGGGCGTCGAACCGGCCGCCTGCGTCGCGAGCAGCGGCTTCGTGCGGCATGAAGCCTCGGGGCGCTCGGCGTCCTTCGGAGAGCTTGCGCCCGCGGCTGCCAGGATCGCGTTTGCCGCCGAGCCGGCGATCAAGACGCCCGATCAGTTCAAGCTCATCGGCCAGGCGATCAAGCGCATCGACACTCCGCTCAAGGCGACCGGCGCCGCGCGCTTCGGCATCGACACCCGCCTGCCGGGCATGGCCTACGCCGCCGTCGCCAATTGTCCGGTGTTCGGCGGCAAGCTCAAATCTCACGATTTTTCCGCCGTCTCCGGGCGCCGGGGGATCATCGCCGCCGTCCCGGTGACCGGCGGGGTCGCGGTGGTCGCCGACAATTTCTGGCGCGCCAAGGAAGCGCTGGCCGCGATGCCGATCGAATGGGACTTCGGCCCGGCCGCTTCGACCGACAGCGCCGAGTTCGCCGCCGAATATCGCGCCGCGCTCAACGGCCCGTTCGCCGACGGCGGTGGCCATGGCGACGTCGCCGCGGCCTTCGCGAAGCCGCCGAAGGTGGTCGAGGCTTTGTACGAGGTTCCCTATCTCGCCCATGCGCCGATGGAGCCGCTCAACGCCACCGCCCATTGGCGCCCGGACCGCATCGAGGTGTGGATGGGCACGCAGGATTCCGATTCCGCGCTCGAGCGCGTGGCCGAGGCCGGCGGAGTCGATCCGAAGGCGGTCATTGTCCACAATTGCTTCCTCGGCGGCGGCTTCGGCCGGCGGGCGGTGAACGACGAATTGACACAGGCGGTCGAAGTCTCCAAGGCGCTCAATCGGCCGATCAAGCTGATCTGGACCCGCGAAGAGGACATCCGCTCGGACCGCTACCGGCCGCAGGCGGCGCTCAGAATGCGCGCGGCGCTTGGCGGGGACGGCTCTCCCGCCGGCTTCGAGTTCACAACCGCGGTCGGCTCGATCACCCGCTCGCTCGGCTGGGGCAAGGTCGAGAACGGCGTCGAGCGCCAGGCGGTCGAAGGCCTCTCGAACTGTCCCTATCGCGCTGACGCGCTCAAAGTCGGCGTCAACCTCAAGAACACCCATGTGCCGGTCATGTTCTGGCGGTCGGTCGGCTCATCGCAGAACGCCTTCGCGGTCGAGAGCTTCATCGACGAGGTCGCCTATGCGGCGAAGCGCGATCCGCTCGAGTACCGGCGCGCGCTTCTGGAAGGCCGGCCCGATTTCCTCGCCGTCCTCGACGCGCTCGCCCTGAAAGGGGATTGGGGCAAGCCTTTGCGCAAGGGCGTCGGGCGCGGCGTGGCGATTCACGAGGCCTTCGGCACCATCGTCGGCGAGATCGCCGAGGTCGCGGTCACCGACCGCGGCGAGGTCAAGGTCGAGCGGGTCGTCGCCTGTGTCGACTGCGGCCACCTCGTCAATCCGCTCACCGCCGCGATGCAGATCGAAAGCGCGGTGCTTTACGGGCTGACGGCGGCGCTGTTCGGCGAGATCACGATCAAGCAAGGCCGGGTCGAGCAAGGCAATTTCGACACCTATCCGATCGCCAAGATGGCCGACGCGCCGGTGATCGAGACCCATTTCGTGCTCTCCGGCGGCGAAAAATGGGGGGGCTTAGGGGAACCCGGCACGCCGCCGATCGCGCCGGCGGTCGCCAACGCTATCTTCGCCGTCACCGGCAAGCGCATCCGCTCGCTGCCGCTGAAGAACGCCGCGCTCGGGGTATAGAAGCGGCGGACCTGCGGCGGCCTTCGATCATTCGACAACCGGCGCGGCGGCTCCGGCGACCGCGGCCTTCTCGGCTTGCGTGCCGCGGCGCTGGCGGCGCTCCGCCGCCTGCACCGCGAGCCCCACCGCCAGGATCAACATCGAACCATTGAAGAGCGGTTCGACAAAGAACGGCGCGCCGAGCTGGTTGAGGCCGGCGACGGTCACCGCGAGCACCGCGACGGCGAGCACGGTCCCCCAGACGTTGACCCGGCCCGGCCGTATCGATGTCGCGCCGAGAAGCGCCGCGGTGAAAGCCGGCAACAGATATTCCTGGCCGACCGAGCTTTGGCCCACTTGCAACTGCGATTGCAGCACGACGCCGGCGAAGGCCGCGAGCATGCCAGCGGCGATGAAGCCGAACGTTACGTATCGCCTGGCCGAAATTCCGTTGAGCTCCGCCGCCCGTGGGCTCGCGCCGAGCACATAGAGATAGCGGCCGAGCGGCAGGTATTCGAACACGACCCAGAGCGTAAGACTGACGACGAGAGCGTAGATCGCCGGCGCCGGCACGATCCACACGCTGCCGGAGATCGCCAGGAATTCGGGCGGCAGCGAAGCGAGCACCTGCTGGCCGCCGGTGTACCAGGCGTTGAGTCCGTAGAGAATGGTGCCGGTTCCGAGCGTGGCGATGAACGAATTGATCTTCACCCGGGTGACCAGAAAACCGTTCACCAGTCCGACGGCTGCGCCCATCAGAAGCACCGCCGCGATCGCCGCCCACCACGGCAAGCCCTGGCCTTGCAGCCCGATCGCGAGCACCTGGGAAATGCCGACGTTGAAGCCCGCCGAGAGATCGAACTGATTGGCGACCATCGGAATGAACACCGAAAGCGCCACCAGAAGCTGCACCGACTTGTTGCTGAGAATGGAGCGAATGTTGAAATAGGTGAGGAACGTGTCGGGTTTCAGCAACGAGAACACGACGACGAGAAGAATGAACAGGACGAGCAGACCCCAAACGGAGATCGCCCTCGTGATGAGCGCGCCGAGCGAGCGGGCGGCGTCGCGACTCATGGCGCTGCTCCATCGCGAGCGGTCCAAGTCCCGCCGGACGCGGCCGCAGTCAGCGCCGCGACGGTCAATGCATGGCCTGGAATCTCGGCCGTGACCTGCCCGCGGCTGAACACCAGCGCACGGTGGCAGACCCGCTCGACCTCCTCGAAATCGGATGAGATCAACAACACCGCCAGTCCCCTCCGTAGCGAAAGCTGTAGCAGATGGTAGATGTCCGCCTTGGCCCCGACATCGACCCCGATCGTCGGCTCCTCGAGAATGAGAAGCTTGACCTGCGCCTCCATCCAGCGCGCGAGCACGACCTTTTGCTGATTGCCCCCGGACAGCGTCGCGACCGGCTCCTCCACTCCCGCCGTCTTGATGGAAAAGCGCCTGACCGCCGCCTGGGCTTCGCCGAGTTCGGTTGCGCGCGGCACGAATTCCAGCACGCCTTTGCCGCTCGTTGCCGGATTCAGATAGATGTTCTCGCGCACGTCGAGGTTGGCGGCGAGGCTCTCCTCGGCCCGGCGGCTCGATACGAACCCAACGCCGCTGGCCATCGCCGCGGCCGGGCTCAGGGGCGCGACCGGCTCGCCGTCGAGCGTCAGCCGGCCTGAATCCATGCCCGTGTGACCGAAGATCGCCCGTCCGATGGTGTGGTGCCCGGCGCCGCGCAAGCCCACGAGCCCCAGGGTTTCGCCGGCGGCGACGGTGAACGACACCGGGCCGACGTGTTGGGCGACCAGATTTTCCACCGCGAGCGCCACCCGATCGGACGGTTGCGCCGGCCGCACGAACGCGTCGCTCATCGAACGCCCGACGATCATCTGCACCAGTTCTCCGGCGTTGGTGTCGCGCGCGGCGACCGTCGCCAGCCGGCGGCCGTCGCGAAGAACCGTCACTCGATCGGCGATGCGCATGACCTCGTCCAGGCGATGGGTGACGTAGACGATTCCGATGTTGCTGGCGCGCAGCCGGCGCAAGGTCCCGAGCAGCCGCTCGACGTCGGCCTCGGGAAGCGCCGCGGTCGGTTCGTCGAGAACGAGGATGTCGGACTTGATTGCCAGCGCCCGGCCGATCGCGACCAGGGAACGCTCGGCGGCCGGCAGAGAAGAGACGGGGCTCTCGGGGTCGAGTTCGCTGCCCATGATCGCCAGCGCCCGGGCGGCGGCGTCTCTCACTCTTGACCACGAAATGAGACCGGCCCGGGATCGGGGATAGCCGGTCTGGATCGCGACGTTCTCCGCGATGGTCATCGACTCGACGAGTCCCAGATCCTGATGGATGAAAGCGATCGGGAGCGCGTCCGTTTCCGGATCGGTGGGCCTTCCGGCAAACAGGATGTCCCCGCCGTCGGCGTGGTAGACCCCGGCCAAGATTTTGATCAGGGTCGACTTGCCTGCCCCGTTCTGTCCGAGGAGCGCGTGGACCTCTCCGCGACGTACGTCGAAGTCGACGTGATCGAGCGCAAGCGTGCCGGTGAAGCGCTTGACCAGCCCGGCCATCGCGAGCAACGGCGCCGGTTCGCCCTCCGAACGAAGCTGGTTGACAGGGTCCGTCATCGACTGCGCTGCACTGTCATTGCGAGAAGCAAAGGGACGAGGCGGGTCCGGGACCGCAGGGCTGCGGCGGTCCCGGGCCTGGCCCGTCGAACCATCGGCGCCTCGCGACGCCCTATGGCTCGACGGAACGCGGGCTACCTGACGCCCCAGATGTCGAGATAATGCTGCTTATAGTTGTTGCTGGGAATGAAGGTGTTCTTGTCGCCGCCTTCCGAGTGAATATTTTCCTTGGTGACAAGGAATGGCGGCTGCACGAATCCGCTCTGCGGCTCGTTGTGGAACGCGCGGTTGAGTTCGTCCACCGCCTGCCACGCCTGGAGTTCGATCGGCTCGCTCACCGTCACCGTCTGATACTGATCGCCCTTCCGGATACGATCATAGGCGGAGCGATTGCCGTCGGCGCCGATCAGCTTCGCCTCATCCGTCTTGACCCCGCCGGAGCGTAGGACCGGGACGGCGAAATCCCAATCGTTGTCGCCGACCGAAGTCCCGTAGAGCGGCAGGCCGAAGCGCTGAACCCAGCTCGTCGTCAGCTGGGGCTGGCGCTGCGCCGCCTCGGAGGCGGGAGAGTTGACATAGTCGAGCACCTTGCAGCCGGGGCACTTCTCGATCTCGTCCTTGGTCGCGGTCGATTTGACCTTGGCGATGGCGTATTCATTGTGGGTAAGCACGACGACGCGGGCTTTTCCGTCGGAATCCGCGATCGCCCAGTCGGCTTCCGCCTTGCCGATTTCGCGCGGATCCTCCTGGATGTTCACGAAGAGATTGAGATCGGGCTGGGGCCCGGGCAATCCTGCCGCGTGGAGCCCGACAAACTTGATGCCCTGCGCCACGCCGGCCTTGATCGGGTCTTGCAGGCTCGCCGCGTCGGCAAAGAGGGCGATGCCGTCCGGCTTCAGGGCGATCGCCTGATTCATTCCGGCGAGCCAGGACGTGGGACTGCCCTTGCCGTCGATGACGGTGACGTTCCACCCGAGCTTTTCGCCCGCTTCCTTGATGTAGACGCCATAGAGATGGGAAATGTCGTTCTGCTCGTCGCCCGACAGAAAGACGATCTTCTTGCCGCTCTCGGGCTTCGGCGCCTTGGTCGGCCCTTCCCAGGTGGTCTGCGGCCCAGCGTATTTCGCGACTGCGGCCTTGGCGTCCGACACGGCGTCGGCGCGAGCAAGTGGAACGGCGGCGATCATCGCCGCGAGCGCGACAGCGCCGCCGAACAAGACATGATGACTGACTTCAACTCTCATGGTGCTTCCTCCCTTTTCAAGTTCGCGCCTTGGCGTCGAACAGGATCCTTTTCTCACCTCGGCGATGTTGGGCAGCAGCTTTCGCGAATGACCAGCTTCGGCGGCAGAATGATGCTCTCGGGCGAGCCCTCGGGCGACTTGATTCGGCGCAGCAAAAGGCGGGCGCTTTCCTCACCGATCTCGCGCGCGCCGATGGCGACGGTCGTCAAAGCAGGCCGGTGCATCGCCGCTTCGGGGATATTGTCGAAGCCGATCACGGCCGCGTCGCGGCCGGGCGCGAGGCCAAGATCGGCGAGACCGAGCATGACGCCGAGCGCGCAGAGATCGTTGTGACAGATAAAGGCGGTCGGAGCGGTCGCTCTGTCCTTGAAGAGCTGGGCGACCGCGGCCGCCCCGTCCTCTCGCGTCGGCAGGCAATTCACGATCGGACCGACCGGCAATCCGAATCTCGGCATGATGGCGCGGAAGGCCTCGGCGCGATCGCGGGCGGGCGATACCCGACGCACGCCGCCGACAAAGGCGATGCGTTCATGGCCGAGGCCGATCAAATGTTCGGCCGCCAAGGTCATTCCGAGCCGAAAGTCGGCGCTGACATAGTCGGCGCCCTGTCCGCCGACGCGCCGCAGCATTTGCACCACGGGAACGCCGTTGCGCTTCAGTTCGTCTATGGCGTCGGCGGCGGTGCCCTCGGCCGGCGCGAGCAGGATGCCGTCGACTCGATGCTCGCGCATGCGGGCGATGAATCGGCTCTGGCGGTCGGGCGATTCCGCGGTATGGGCGACGAAGGCGACCCAGCCGGCCTGATCGAGGGCGTCATCGATTCCCGCCGCGAGCTCGGCATAGAACGGATTGGTGATTTCGCAGATGACCAGGCCGACGGTATGCGTGAGACGGGCGCGCAAATTCGCCGCAGCGCGATGGTAGACATAGCCGAGCGAATCGATCGACGACTGAACGCCCGCCCTGGTGGCCGCCGCAACCAGCGGACTGTTGCGCAGCACGAGCGAGACGGTTGCCGCCGACACCCCCGCGTGCCGGGCGATATCCTTTACGGTCGGCCGCAAGCGCTCCCTCTGGCGATCATTGTGATTTAGATCGTTCTAATTGAATTTATCCAGTAATCGCAGGGGAACGTCAACGGGAAAATTGAAAGCGTCCAAAGGCGCTCCGACTCGACGCCCGCCCCCCGCCGCCATTGGCGGAGCGCAACGCCCTCGGTCGGTGGGTCGCAATTTCGGCGAATGATGATATTCATGCGGCCGATTCCAGCCGATCGGTCCGCAAGGCGCGCGCCTATGAATTCAGAGACCCGGGTTTCCAGACGCGCCGAGACGTCGCGGCAAGACCCGCTTGCCGATATGGTCTTTCTGCCGGGCGGGGAGTTCCGCATGGGCTCCGACCGGCACTATTCTGAGGAAGCGCCGGTCCACCGGGTCAGCGTCGGCGCATTCTGGATCGACGCCGCGCCGGTGACGAACCGGCAGTTCCGCAGGTTCGTCAACGCCACGAACCACGTCACCTTCGCCGAGATCGCGCCCGATCCGAAGGACTATCCGGGCGCGTTGCCGCACATGTTGAAGCCCGGCTCGCTTGTCTTCTCGCCTCCCGACGGGCCGGTCGATCTCAAGGATTGGTCGCAATGGTGGCAATTCAAGTTCGGCGCCGACTGGCGCAGGCCCTATGGACCGCGTAGTTCGATCAGCGGGCTCGACGACTACCCGGTGGTTCATGTCGCCTACCGCGACGCGGAGGCCTATGCGCGCTGGGCCGGCAAGGAGCTGCCGACCGAGGCCGAGTGGGAATATGCGGCGCGTGGCGGCCTCGACGGAGCTGAATTCGCCTGGGGAGACGAATTGACGCCCGAGGGAAAGCAAATGGCCAACACCTGGCAGGGGGCGTTTCCGCATGAGAACCAGGCGCTCGATCGCTACGAGCGCACGTCGCCGGTCAGGTCGTTTCCGCCAAACGGTTACGGGCTTTACGACATGATCGGGAATGTCTGGGAGTGGACGACGGATTTCTGGTCCACGCGCCACCCTGCTGACGCGGCCAAGGCCTGCTGCGTGCCGCAAAACCCGCGAGGCGGCCCGGAGGGCGAAAGCTACGACCCATGCCAGCCGGAGATTCGCATTCCGCGCAGGGTGCTGAAGGGCGGCTCGCACCTGTGCGCACCGAACTATTGCCGTCGCTACCGCCCCGCGGCGAGGCACGCCGAGGCGGTCGACACTTCGACGAGCCACGTCGGATTCAGGTGCGTCGTGCGTGGAGCGGCCCCGCATTGACCGATGCGCCGTCCAGATCTCAGATCGTGCAGGCGCAACTGGCGGTCGGGCTCCTATTGGTTCTCGGCGTCCTTGCGGTTGCCTGGTACGGCGTCTCGTTCGAGAGCCTCGGCCGGCTATGGAGGGATATTCTGGACCGGCCCGGCGGCCCGATGACCTTCCGATTCATTCTTCAGCCGACAATGGCGCTCATCGCGGCGGTTCGCGACGGCGTCAGGGACGCGCGGCTCGGACGCAGGCCCTATATCTGGGCCCTGATCCATGGGGTGCGCGACCCCGCCGGGCGCGCCGGACGGCTCTGGGAAGGCTTCGTGGCGACGGCGAGAATTCTGCTCCTCGGCATCGTCATGGACGTCATTTATCAATGGCGAGAGCTGGACACGTTCTATCCCGGCCAGGCGGCGGTAATTGCGATATTGCTTGCGTTCGTACCTTACCTCGTGTTTCGCGGTCCTATCGAGCGAATCGCGCAGCGTTGGGTCGCTCGCCCAGCGTCCAGTTGAGCTGAGCCGACGGAGAAAGGGCGATGACGGGCGATCTCAAGTTCGATACGAACACTGAGCTGTCGTCGCGCCGGACAGGCATGTCCTTTCAGCGGACCCGGATGAGCGCCGACCGGACGCTGATGTCGGTCATCCGCACCGCGCTATCGTTGATCGGCTTCGGCTTCACAATCGCGCAGGTGTTTCAGAAACTGCGCGATCAGGATATCATCACCAAGGCCGCCGCGCCGCGCAATTTCGGCCTCGCGCTCATTGGGCTCGGCATCGTGATGCTGATTCTCGGCATCATCTATCATGCGCAGTACATGCTGGGTCTGCGGCGCTTGAGGGAGTCGATGCGGCAAGAAGGGCTGGTGCATGGCGAGACCATCTTTCCAGTGTCGTTCACGCTGATTACGGCCCTCATTCTTCTCCTGATCGGCCTCGCGGCAATCATGAGCTTGGTGTTCCACGTCGGACCGTTCGAATAGAGACGCCCGAAAGGTTCTGGCGCTAGGAATCAACGCGTCGGTAGAAGTCCTCAATCATGGGAGTAGGAAATGCCTAAAGCACCGAAGCCTAAAACAGATAAGCCGAATATTCTCGTCATCTGGGGCGATGACATCGGCATCGCGAATCTGAGCTGCTATTCGCACGGGCTCATGGGCTACCAGACGCCCAATATCGACCGCATCGCCAAGGAAGGGATGCTGTTCACCGATTCCTACGGCGAGCAATCCTGCACGGCGGGCCGCTCGTCGTTCATCACCGGTCAGAGCGTCTATCGCACCGGCCTTTCCAAGGTCGGCATCCCCGGCGCGCCGATCGGAATGAACGAGAAAATCATCACCATCGCCGCCGCGCTCAAGAACCAGGGCTACGCCACGGGCCAGTTCGGCAAGAACCACCTCGGCGATCTCAATTCGATGCTGCCCACCAACCACGGCTTCGATGAGTTTTACGGCAACCTCTACCACCTCAACGCCGAGGAAGAGCCGGAAATGGCGGACTATCCGGACGCCAAGGTGTTTCCGAAGTTCCGCGACAGGTTCGGTCCGCGCGGCGTCATCCATTCATGGGCGACGGACAAGGACGATCAGACGGTCGAGCCGCGATGGGGCAAGGTCGGCAAGCAGAAGATCGAAGACACCGGCCCGCTGACCCGAAAGCGCATGGAAACCTGCGACGACGATTTCGTCAAAGAGGCCAAGCGGTTCATGAAGGAGGCCAATGCCGCGGGCAAGCCGTTCTTCGTCTGGCTCAACTTCACCCACATGCATCTCTACACGCACACCAAGCCCGAGAGCAAAGGCCAGGCGGGCATGTGGCAGTCACCCTATCACGACACGATGGTCGATCATGACAAGAACGTCGGCCAGGCGCTCAACGCGCTCGACGAGCTCGGGATCGCCGACAATACATTCGTGATGTATTCCACCGACAACGGCCCGCACATGAACTCGTGGCCTGACGGCGCGATGACGCCGTTCCGCAGCGAGAAGAACACCAACTGGGAAGGCGCGTTCCGCATTCCGCTGCTCGTCCGCTGGCCGGACAATATCAAGCCGGGGCAAGTCTCGAACGAAATCGTCCAGCATCACGACTGGTTCCCGACTTTCCTTTCGATGGCCGGCGACCCCGACGTGGCCGAAAAGCTAAAGACTGGCTACAAGGCGATCGGACGCACCTACAAGAACCACCTCGACGCCTACGATCTCGCCCCCTACCTGACGGGCAAGGCCAAAGAGAGTCCGCGGAAGTTCTTCATGTATCTGAG
This sequence comes from uncultured Alphaproteobacteria bacterium, assembly GCA_963794655.1. Classification (GTDB taxonomy): domain Bacteria; phylum Pseudomonadota; class Alphaproteobacteria; order Rhizobiales; family Beijerinckiaceae; genus Roseiarcus. Next base: position 976,630 of record CAWCEV010000008.1, on the reverse strand, counting down.
CGATGACGGCGACGTGCTCGGGATGCGCTACCATAACTGGAAGATGTGCTTCATGGAGCAGCGCTGCCAGGGCACGCTGCAGGTGTGGGCTGAGCCGTTCACCCGGCTCAGGGTGCCGAAGCTGTTCAACCTTCGCACCGATCCGTTCGAACGGGCCGACCAGACCTCAAACACCTACTACGAGTGGTTCCTGCGGCACGTCTATCTCCTGTACGCCGCACAGGCGGTCGGAGCCGAGTGGGCGGCGACCTTCAAGGATTTCCCGCCGATCCAGAAGCCCAACACCTTCACCCTCGACCAGGCGCTATCGGCGATGCGCGAGGGCGCGGCGGGGATGCACTGAGCGCAGCTTCAACGAGTTCGAGCGGCGGCGTCTTTTGCCGCCGCTCGGCTTCATGGAGGCTAGATGTCAGCGGCTTCGGGGGAGGCGATGCCGGCACGGCGTCTCGATTCGGCCGAGGACGTTCGGGCGTTCTACGAGAGTCACCCCTATCCGGCGCCGCTTCGCGATCTCGAGTGGCAGCGCGAGCTCAGTCGCAACCCTGATCGTCGCCGGGCGCTCTCGCTCCTTCTTTGGCCGACGCGGCGGGCGGCGACGGACCGCAAGATTCTGATCGCCGGCTGCGGCACCTCCCAGGCCGTCATTCACGCCAGGCGCGAGCCAGACGCGCATGTGACCGGAATCGACATCAGCGAAGCCAGCCTCAGCCACAGTCGCGCGCTTCAGCAAAAATACGAGGTCCGCAACCTCGACCTCCGCCGGCTCGCGATCGAAGACGCCGGCGATCTCGGCGTTATCTTTGATGAGATCGTTTGCACGGGCGTCCTCCACCACCTGCCCGACCCGGACCTCGGCTTGCGGTCATTGCGCTCGGTTCTCGCGCCCGCCGGGGCGATGCATCTCATGGTTTACGCGGCCTACGGCCGCGCTGGCGTCTACATGATGCAGGAATACTGCCGGCTGCTCGGCGTCCGCGCCGCCGAACACGATCTGCGCGAGCTCGGCGCCGTGATCGGCGCCCTCTCTCCCGAACATCCGCTCGCCGCGGTCGCCAGACGCGCGAAGGATTTCAGAGAGCCCAATGCGCTCGCCGACGCGCTTCTCCACCCGGTCGATCGCGCCTTCACCGTCCCGCAGGTTTGCGCCTGGGTCGAGCGCTGCGGACTGAAGTTCGCACGCTGGCGCGAGCAGGCGCCGTATCTGCCCCAATGCGGCGCGATCGCCGGCATGCCGCATGCGGCGCGCCTGGCCTCGCTGCCCGCTCGCGATCAATATGCCGCGGTCGAGCTCCTGCGCGGGACCATGACCAAGCATGAGTTCGTCGCCTATCGCAACGATCGCGCCGACGAGGTTGAGCCTGTTTCGTTCGATGGCGAAGGCTGGCTTCACTATGTTCCGCTTCGCCTGCCATGGGCCCTCGTCGTGCGTGAGCGCCTGCCTGCCGGCGCCGCGGCGGTCCTCATCAATCGGGCGCACGGCTACCCCGACCTTGCGCTGCCGATCAACGCCGTACAGGCGCGGGTATTGGCCGCGATTGACGGCAGGCGCACGGTCGGCGAGATTCTTGAGCGAGCTGCGGCAGGCGCCGAACTCGGTCAGGGGCGCGAGTTCATCGAGCGGCTATGGCGCTACGATCAGATTGCGATCGACGCGACAGGCCCCGGTTGAAGCGGCGCATGGGGAGGAAGGGGTAGTCGTTGATGGAGGTCTGGCCACTGAAGGATTGGCTCATCCTCGCGACCAACGCCGCCGTCGACGTCATCGACTGGCTGGCGCTGATCCTGATCGCCGTCGGCGCGGTCGAGGCCTTTTTCCAGGGCCTGTGGACAATGTTCGCCTCGCCCGACGGCCATCACGAGCGCGACGTGTGGCTGCGCCTCGGCCGCTGGCTTGTCGCGGGGTTGACTTTCCAGCTCGCGGCCGACGTGCTGGAGACCGCGATCACCACCAGCTGGGACGAGGTAGCGCGGCTCGGGGCGATCGCCGCGATCCGCACGTTCCTCAATTATTTCCTCGAACGCGACCTAGGCGAGGTCCGGCAGAGGCAGGGCGCTGGGGCCCAGCCCACGTATGGGCCGACGGAGGACAAATAGTGTTAGTGTCTTCGTCCGCAGTTGGCGCTTGAGGCCGTTGCGCAAGATTTGCACCGCATGGCCCGCCAAGGCACGTTCCTTTAAACAGGCGTCTCGCCTTCGAAATCGCGACAAATTTGAGGACCAGCATGCCATTCACGGGCGCTCCTAGACTGAAACCTCTGGCAAAGGGCGCCCTGTCATTGGTGGTCCCGAAACTCGGCACCGTGCATGGCTACGACAATCCACTCGGAACGCTTGCCGCCGACAGTTGCTATTCGATCTTTCTGCGTCACGTATGTTTGTTGCGCGCTGCTGGCGTAGCCGATCTGCCGGTGACTGTTGCCGAACTTGGGCCGGGCAGCTCGCACGGCGTGGGGTTCGCTGCGCTGATCGCCGGGGCGGAGAGATATTACGCGCTTGACATCATCGACTTTTCGAACACGGCGCAGAACCTCGTTGTGTTCGACCAGATCGCGGCGATGTTCCGGGAACGGCGGCCAATTCCGTCGTCCGGCCTCCACAGCCTGCGTTTCCCGGACCTGGACGACTACTCGTTCCCGGAGTTTCCTGCGATCGGCGCGGCTGAGCAGTTTGAAAACCGCACTGCGGCGATTCGGCAAGACATCGCATCAGGCGGCGGGCGATTTGTCAGGGTAGCGGCTCCGTGGATGGAAAAGGCTGTAATCGAGCCCAACTCCGTCGAATGGGTGTTCTCGCAATCGGTGCTGGAGCATATCGACGACCTCGAGGGCGCGTATGCGACGTTGCACAGGTGGCTGAAACCGGCCGGCTATATGTCGCACCTGATCGACTTCTACAGCCACGGTCTCACCAAGGAATGGAATGGCCATTGGGCGCTGAACGATCTGACCTGGCGTGCGTTGAAAGGACGGCGTCCCTATCTGATCAACCGCCAGCCGCTTCAGGAACATATGCGGTTGTGGCGCAAGAACGACTTCGCGACGCTGCTCGAAAAGCGCAACAAGCGTTTTGACGGCTTGATATCGGCGGATTTCGCTCCTCGATTTCAGACCATCAGCGACGAAGACGCGCGGCTGAGAATGGTGTTCTTGGTCGGGCGGAAGGGTCTGACCTAGACGAGACGAGGCTGCCGAACTGCTCAAGGACACGATCCAGGTCGAATGCGTCCGCGCATGGCGATGAAGTTGTCTTCAAAGCCCGGCGCGACTTTTTGAAGGGCCTACTAGGTGTTTAGTCCCGGGCTTTGATGGGGCATCCTTGTCGAGTGATTCGAAGGATGCGCTATGGGCCAGGTTCTTCACGGGAGCGCCACGACGACGGAGGCGGTCCGTCGAGCGATACAGCATAGTCATGTCTGGACGGCGCTCGCAGATCAAGGGGTTCGTTGCCGTTAAGCGAAGTTCGCGGGTGCGGTCATGTCTCCGGCCTTTTGGTGCGGGACGTGGCCCGCTGGCCCTGATGGTTTCCGCTGGTTCGTTTGCCTGATCAAGAGAACGAGCTTGACGCTCCGACTATGCTGCAGGCTTCACGAACCCAATGCTTCGCGTCTTTCGCATCACGACGTGGTCACCCTCGATATCGACCTAACTGGCAGCCGGCGGTGGGGCGATGGCGGTCAGGTCATGGCACGCGCGTAGATAGAGCCATCGCGCATGAGGGCGAAGGCGATCCTTGCCAGCTTGTTCGCCATCGCCACAGCGACCAGTTTGAATGGCTTGGTTTCCACGAGCTTCGCTGCCCATGTTCTGAGTGCATCCTGATGGGACCTTCGGTGGAAGAGGACCGCGTGGGCGCCTACGACCAATAGCTTTCGGAGATAGCGATTCCCCATTTTCGACACCCGTCCAAGGCGCTCTTTGCCCCCGGACGAGTTCTGTCTCGGCGCTAGTCCGAGGAACGCCGCGAACTCCCGTGGGCCCGAGAATACGCCGACATCCTGGATAGTTGCTGCAATAGCTGAGGCCGTTATCGGACCAATTCCGGGAACGCTCATCAGACGCCGGGCTGTCTGATCCGTCCTTGCCAGCTCCAGGATGGCGCGGTCGATCGCAGCGATCTCATCGTCGAGCGTCTGCAGCTGACGGATAATCGGCGCGAGGGCGTCTCGCACGCAAAGCGGAATGGAACTATCGCCCTCCAAAATGGCTGCAGCCAATGCGTAGGCGCCATTCGGTCCCTGAGCGGCAATAACGCCGACCTCCGCCAGATGACCGCGCAACGCATTGAGGAGCTGGGTGCGTTGAGACACCAACATCTCACGCACCTTGTGACGCATAAGAACGGCTTGATTGTCGATCGACCGTACCGGCACGAATCGCATCGAAGGCCGGGTGACCGCTTCACAAATCGCCGCCGCATCTGCCGCGTCGTTCTTCTGCCGGCGAACATAGGCCTTGACGTAGTTGGGTGGCATTAAGCGTGCGTCATGACCGAGTTTTATCAACTCGCGAGCCCAGTGGTGAGCTGAACCACAAGCCTCCAAACCTATGACGCAGGGCGGTAGAGCGCCGAAGAAGGACAATACGTCCTTGCGCCGCAATGCGGTGGCGATCACGGCCCGCCCCTCGGCGTCCACCGCGTGAATCTGGAAGACATGTTTCGCCAGATCCAAGCCAATCGTTGTAACCGACCTCAAGTCAACGTGTGCCTTGCGCATTTGTGGCGCTCCTTCGGAGAGTGTTCGACAGCACCATCTAAGACATGCCTCCCACGGGAAGCAGGCGTTGCGAGCGCCGTCCACACCATCAAGAGAGCCTGAGGGCTCTGGCCAAGCGACATGGGATCAACCAGAAGACCGTTGCCAAGTGGAAGAAGCGCGGCTCGGTCGCCGATCTTCCGACGGGTCCTAAAGACGCTGCCTCAACGGTTCTAAGTGTCGAGGAAGAAGCGGTGATCGTCGCCTTCCGCAGGCATACGCTTCTGCCGCTGGACGACTGCCTCTACGCGCTTCACCCGACCATCCCGCATCTGACGCGCTCATCCCTGCATCGCTGCCTGCAACGTCACGGGATATCGAGGCTGCCGCAGGTTGAAGGCGAGGCTTCCGAGCGGCGCAAGTTCAGGGCCTATCCGATCGGCTATTTCCATATTGATATTGCTGAGGTCCGAACGGCCGAAGGCAAGCTCTATCTTCTCGTCGCGATCGACCGGACATCGAAGTTCGCCTTCGTCGAGCTGCACGAGAAGGTCGCACGCAAGACCGCGGGAGACTTCCTGCGGCATCTGATCGCCGCCGTCCCCTACAAAGTCCACACGGTCCTTACCGACAACGGAACGCATTTCACTACGCCGGGCAACACGAGTTCGGCAGCGCCCGACATCAGGGCCGCTCTCGACGCCGGAGAGCCCGTCTGGGCTCATGCCTTCGAATATGCCTGCGCTCAGAACCACATCGATCATCGCCTGACGAAGCCCAAGCACCCCTGGACCACTGATGTGATCGACAAGTGTTTTTTTGCTGGATCTGAGCTATTTTCCTCTCGCGCATGGGTGACCGCGCGGCGAAGAGCAGGGCGCGAGGCGCAAGCCCTGCCGCGCAGCCTTCATCGTCGCACCTCGGTTGCGGCGCCCGTGCGCACTCCCTTGAGACCACGCGGATTCCAACCGGAGACGAAGCGCGCGTAGGCCGTCTCGGCTTGCTCGATCCACCTGCGCTCCTGATCGCGATGGCTCTTGATATTGTAAGCGTGAGCTGCGCCTCTTTGGCCGCGTTCGGCTTTATAACCCGCCTTCAGCTCCAAATCGCGCAGCTTCCTGGCGTGCAGCGCCGGTCGGGCCCACACGTAGCTTTCACCTTTGCTCAGCAGATGCCAGATGAGGACCGCGAGCTTGCGGGCGGTCGCGACAGCGGCGACATGCTGACCGCGGCGGGCGCGGACTCGCAGGAAGAACGCACGCAACGGACCCGGCGCTCGCGCTGCCGCCCAGGCGGCCTCGACGAGCATGCCTCGGGCATGGCCGCGGCCCTGCTTGGTGATCCGGCCGTGATAAGCCGGTCCAGGACCTGACTGTCTGACGCTTGGGTTGAGGCCGAGATAGCTCACCAGCTTCTGCGACTGCTCGAAGCGTCCCACGTCGCCGATCGCGGCCACGATGGCGAGCGCCACCACCATGTCGACCCCTGGGATTGTCATCAGGCGTTTGACGCCCTCGTCCCCTAACGCCGAACGGGCAAGGTCACGCTCGATGACCTTGAGGTCCTCGCCGAGCCGATCGAACTCGCGCAGATGCCGTTCGACGGCAAGCCGTTCGTCCTCCGGCAAGACCTGGTGAAAAAGCCATGCCCGCCCGCTGGCCCCGCACAGATCGGCGTGCGGGCAGGAGGGGATCAAGTGGCTGTGCAGGATCGACTGGATGATGTTCTTCAAGCGCGATCGCTGCCGGACGATCTGGTTACGCCGGGTCACCTGCCGGCGGAGCGCCTGAGTCGGCTCATCCGGAATCCAGACTTCGGGCAGAAAGCCGCTCGCATAAAGTTGGGCGAGCACGCTGGCGTCGATCGTATCGGTTTTGATCTTCGCATGAGCGATGACGCGCACTTGCTTGGGGTTTGCGATCACGACTTTCTTGACGTGCGGCGCGATCACCGCAGCGACCGAGGCTGCGTTGCCGGTCGCTTCGACGACAACGATGTCCTCCTTGGCGAGCTTCTTTGCGAAAGCCTCGAGAAGATGGCGGCGCATGTCGACACGCCCCAGCCGCTTGAGCTTGCCGTCGTCCCAGGCCACCGCCTCGGCGAAGGCGCGGTGGATATCCAGACCAATAATCCGCATGGTTGCTCCTCCGTCTCTGTTCGTTCATGGCGGGAGCTGGCGGGCAACACGACATCTACTGATCCGCGCTCACGGCGCATCCGGGAAAGTCGCAAGGGGCGGCCATGTAACGAGCTCGGGCTCTCAGCCCACTGTCTGTCGACGGCCTGCCCGCACCTTCGTGCTCCCGGCGCCCCGTGTCCAGGATGGGCTCACCATATCGCCATCTCCCTTTCGGAAACAGGCGGACAGCAAGGCGCCGACGGATCACATACCGGATAACGGCCAGGTCGAGCGGATGAACCGCACCATCAAGGACGCCACCGTCAAACGCTACTTCTACGAAACCCACAATGAGCTGCGGACCCATCTGCGCGACTTCGTCAACGCCTACAACTTCGCTCGCAGGCTCAAGACCCTCCGAGGCCTCACACCCTACGAGTTCATCTGCAAAGCCTGGACGTCACAGCCCCAACGATTCAAGCTCAGTCCGCTCCAGCAAATGCCGGGACTAAACACTTAGGGCGCGCTCGGTGTGTTCGACAGCACGTGACGGGACGTCGTCGCAGCGCTTGGCGCCCCCGCCTGCTGCGCCGAACTGAGATCGGCGGCTGTCGGGCTCTGCGGCTTCACTTGAGGAATGTGCTCGGAGAGCCAGTTCCGAAGCGCAGGGGTCCGCGCCTCGGTCAGGAGGGAAAAGAGGTAAGCGGCAGCGTAGCTCGATGCAAAAAACAGCAGAATCATTGCGGGTGCGCGGATCGAGAGAGGGGGCAAGTTCAGGAAGGGATCAGCGCTTTTAGACAGCACGCTCGCAATCATGTGCAGGATCGGCAGATGAATCAGGTAAAGGCTAAACGAGAAACCCGCCAAGGCCTTCACCAGAGCGACCTGCCGACCTGATGGGGCCATGGAGATGCCCTGGGTCGTCAGCAGCGCGCAGGCAAAGGAGATCCCAACAAGAAGCGTCGCGAGAGCGCCGATCCGAGCGTAGAGGTAAGGGTAAGCGAAGGCGACTCCAAGCGCGACACCCCATGATATCCAGCCAGATTTCATAAGGGCTGCGGGAGCGAAGCGCGCTGCCGCTCCGAGACACCACAAAGAAAAGAGCCACACGACCGAGGTGTTTTTGATGCTGAGAAATAGGAGAAGCAGGGCGCCAAAAGCAAACAGAACAGTCCGCCTGGCTCCACTCTCCTTTATCATCAGTGGGGCTAAGAGCAACGGAAACAGAACATAATACCAGAATTCGCTCGCCAGGCTCCAAAGCGCATAGTTGCTGCCAAACGTCGGAACCATGAGCTGTTGCAAGAACAAAATATTTCCGAGCAGGGTATTACCGGCGAGGGAAGCTGCGGTCTCATACCCCGCGTGGAAATTTAGTCCCCAGGTCTTGTTACGAACGTAATCGAGAATGGCTCCCAGCCCCAATGCGGGGATAAGTACAATATATAGTCGGGAGAATCGATGAATGTAATACTGCCGAAAGTCGATTTTCCCCGACCGGATGACCTCTCGGATAACGGCGCCGCCGACCAGATAACCGCTGATTGTGAAGAACCAAAACACCGCCTGAGTACCGCAAGACGTGATCGCGTAAAAAATCGTATCGAGAGCGCTCAGAGACGAGTTGCCGAGCGCGTATATTTTCGCGTGGAACAGTACGACAGCAATTGCGGCGGCCGAACGTGTGATGTCCAACACATAGGACATATGCGGCTTGAGGTTATCCTCAAAACTGAGCGTCGCATGGATTGCCTCAAGCGTCCGCGATAGCCTGCGCAGAAGTGGGGTCGGCTGCGCGACCCGGACCTGAACGCGGCGGGGATGAAGCATCAGACAATCGCTCTCAGAAAATTACTCGACTATACCCCCGATGCTCAGAAAGTACAGAGTTTAGAATGTCCTTTTGAGGCTTAGATGTGCTACCTCCTCGGGGATCGATTGGATAAGAGCAACGTCTTTAGCACTACCTCTTCAGCCGGAGGTGGCGCTTGGTGAATAACTCGGAGTTGGGACCTTCCAGAATCTTCCCGCCGGGCGAACGTTCGAGGTGAATTACCGGCCTCGAGGTCCACTCGCCTCACCGCTGAGGTTGAGCGGCTTCACGGCTACCACCGGACTGATGCCCGCTTTCCTTTCCCCTCAGCCGATGCCGAAGCTTCCCAAGCGGGCGTTCCACATAGATCAAAAGCGTGTACGCTACGATGGCGGTTATGATCAGACCGCTGAGGACTGACCCAATGTGCCATGGAGAGCCGAAGACAAACTCTCCTGGATTCAGCGCGAGCAGATGAAAAAGATAGATCGAGTAACTCATCCGGCCGATGAGAACAATTGGCGCCGCGGAAAGCAGCTTGCGGAACAAAGTATCGGGCGGGTCCAAGAGGACGGCCGCGAACAGCGGCATCAGCGCCAGACCTTGAAGCGAATATCGAACTGTCTCGCGAAACCCCTCGCCGCGAACGACGAAGCAGAGCAAAAGAACGAGGATCCCGAGGATCTGAACGGCTCAACTCATCAGTATCCTGACAGCCGCCGCCTTCCAGGGCGACTCGAGAAGAACGCGGAGCAGCACTCCATAAAGAATTGAGTCGATGCGAGTGTCCGTGGCCATGCCCATGTACCACTCCGGTAGCCCCAGGCCCCAATGAGCAATTCCCCGCCACAGGAGGATGGCGGCGCAGGCCGCCGTTACGCCAAGCGCGAGGTTGCGGGGATATTTAATAAAGAGCTTGATTATCAGCGGCCATAATAGATAAAAGTGTTCTTCGATCGCGAGCGACCAGCAAATGCCAAAAGGAATTACCTTATCTGGATCCATTCCCCACGTTATGTCGTAATAGTTCGTGTAATAAAAAAGAGCAGCCATCGTGGTTCCGAAAGGAACTGGTGTTCCGTTTACACCAACACGGCTTATCGGGAAGACAACAATCGCAACTATGACTAAGATCACTAGAGGAGGAGTGAGCCTTATCCACCGTCTAAGATAAAATAATGGGATGTTTATGTTACGTGTTAGGCTATATTCTGAAAAAAACAACGTCGTTATTATATACCCGCTTAAGAAAAAGAACAGAGTAACGCCAAAGCCGCCAGGAATGAACGGAATTAATTTATAGTGAGCTGCTACGACGAATGCGATGGCAAGAGCTCTTATGCCATCGAGCTCCGGGACGTACCTGTCAGTTGACGAAGGCAAGCGCGTTACATCAATCCGTGAAGTACTGCGTGAAGTACTAAAAGATAAGCTCATTTCACCACTTGCTTGCGTACGCGAGATAGCTTCCGTAAACGGTGCGAAGAGGCATGTGCTCGCCAATCAGAGATGACACCCGCCCACTTCCACGGATAGTAATCGCCGAGAATCCGACGCCAGCAAGCCGCCGGCGTAAGCTTCCGATATAATGCTGCGAAATATGCGCGCCGCCGAGGACGCTCGTCTGGTTCAGAAAATGTTTGATGTAGCGCGGGTTAGGCGTGGTCAACAATAGTCTACCTCGCAGCCTCAAAACACGGAAGAACTCGCATAGTGTGGCGTCGACCTGATCGGGCGGCAGATGCTCGATGAACTCGCCAGCGACGATTGCGTCAAAACTGTCCGAAGGCGCCGATATCGATTGGGTAAAACCGCAAATTTTCACATCGTAAAGTTTGGGATTGAGCGCTCCGACCCGTTCGGGCACGCAGTCCAGTCCGGTAAGGCGGAGGTGAGGTCGGAGAGTTTTCATCACAGCTCCGCCCCGGCCCGTATTGCAACCTACATCCAGGACGTCGTGCGCATCACGCGGCAGGTGGCGCACGAACTGTTCGTATCGCCGTTCCGTAAACGGATCGGTTTCGCTGACTTCCTGTTCACGGTTCAACTCAACTACTTCGGAAAAGCTTGTCATCAAAGGGGCTCCGCGGAGTTCCTTCTAAGCCGCAATCAATTCTGTTATACTCGCTTCCGGGCCGCCCACAAAATCAACGGGTGAAGTGTGCTCAATCCGGACCAACGTTTTAAAGGAAGGTCATCATGACTAGCAGTTCTCGATGGCGCTGAGCGGTATCAAAGTACGTACGCCTTGAGGCTTAGACAAACAGGGCTTGAGCGAGACGCATATCCAATGATGCCTAAGCGTTGAATAGTCCTCCCCCATCATCAGTTTCGGGCAAATGGCTCCCGTTGGAATTGCGACGCCGCTTGCGACCGTCTGACGCAGCCACCCGTTAGCTCGAATGGCGACACCCTACAAACGTCGATGGACTCGTTGGGCTGTTTTCTGGCTATTGCTGTGTCAAATACAGGCGTTTAGCGTCATTGATCGAATGTTCTATGGTGTCTGGCTCGGGAAACCCGGAGACACATTCACTCAGTTCCTAAATATATCACAGATTATTCTAAGTATTATGTTGTTTGTGGCCGGTTCGCGAAACTGGCCGGCCCTCCGGAGGGGCGCTATCATTTCCCTGTCTTTGGCTGCCTTTCTACTTTGCTCTACAGGTTGGTCGATTGATCCGGGAGCCACAGTTCGAACCGGCACCTCTTACTTTTTCTTTATCCTCGGCCTGGTTGGCGCGGCAGAGAACCTCGACGGCGACGACTTCATGCATCTGCTCGCGCGGGTGTGCTTTTTGTCCGCTATTGCCTCTGTCGCTCTTCTCTTTATTTATCCGAGCTATGCGGACGGCGGAACGGGCGATTTCATAGGCGTCTTTGGTTACAAAGGGTTGCTCGGACAAGCCATGGCCCTCGGTGTCCTCGCATGTCTCCATGGTCATCGCACGAAGAGCGAGGGCAGCCTATCCGTCCTTTTTATGATTGTTCTATTTACGTCTATCGCGGTGAAGTGTAGGTCGACGACGTCCGTTTCGGTTATATTGGTATTCTACCTGACCGGCGCCGTAACTCAACTCGTCAGAAAGGGCGGCGCCTCTCGAATTATTGGCGCGTTATTGGCCATCATCCTTCTCCTTTGCGTGTCGGTTGTCACCATCAGCCCCGACCCATTCCTGGAGTTGCTCGGTAAGGATCCGACTTTGACAGGAAGAACGGACATTTGGTACTACGTCATGCCGTACATCTATCAAAGGCCGTGGCTAGGGTGGGGGTATGCTGCTTTCTGGTCCACCCTGAACCCCGCGGCTTGGGACATTGCCAATTCGCTTCATTGGTACTCTCCTGAAGCGCACAACGGTCTACTTGAACTGCTCCTAAGCGGTGGACTCCTGGGCGCCGGTTGGTTCCTCTATCTTTGGATTCGAGCCATTCGGATCTCCCTGCAATGTATGCATTACGACAGCGCGATGGCGATTGCCTGTCTCTCCTGCTGCGCGGGCGTCTTGGCGACGGGCGTCAGCGAGCAGGTTCTGCTTTATGTTACCGGGTTGAACGGCGTCTTCTTCGCGACGGCCTTTTTTTGCGAACAAGCGATTTCACGGCGGTGGCAGCGACATCCGGTCGCCGCCGGAAGCCTCGGGTTCGCCTCGTCCCCTCGCGCCGTGCGGTTGCCGGAACCAGCGAAGTTTTGACCAACCTTGATCTGAGAACCGCAGCGGGGCCAGCCGACGGCGGCGTCAGGCAGGGTGTGGGATCAGGTCACATGCCGCATGGTTTGGTGATGAGACCCGAGTTCTCAACGACGCCCGTCCCAGTCCAGTGCAGATAAACAACGCCTTTAAGCCACACTGGAAAAAACGGGTCGGCGGTGCATGGGCCCGGCGCCAGGTAGCCAGCCGTCTGGCCCCCGCTCGGGGTTAGGTCCGCCGCGACATGATACCCTAAATTCATGCAATCCGTCGTGTTCGTGTAACCGTTGCAATTGGGCGCCGTCGTGGGAAGGGCGCTCGGATTGGCAAAATGGGGGTTTTGGTAAGTGTTTGTTCCAAACGGGAACGAAGTGGTATTGTGAACGCCGTTAAGCCAAACATCCGTGTTGGGAAGTCCAGCGGTTGTCACTTTTCCCGGATTGCTTTGCCAAAAATAATTGCCCTTTGCGCTGATCGTGGAAGCAGTAGCGCCGTTTGTCACCCAAAATGAACCGGTATAGACCGGCGCCTTTCCAGCGTTTCCGCTCGTTGCCTGGGTAGATACAAATATATTGTCGAAGACACTGTAGGACGATGCGTAAGTTGACAGCGGCTTAATATTTCCGAGCAGCAAATCAGAAGAACTTGAGGGATGAAGAGGATCTTGGGAGTTACCATACGAGGTGTTATTAAAAATGTAAATTTGAGCACGGTCGCCGTTGGTTAAGCAATTCGGAAAGACCTCGAAGCCTGGGCCGCCATTGTACCACCAAACATTCTGCTCTGCGACGCCCTGAGCGGTGAATTTCGAGCACGCCCAGGAGTCGAATATCAGACCTTCGCCATCAGTGTGGCAGCCTGCGCCAGTTAGGGCATTGATGTTCTTATAGCCGAAGTATCCAGCAACAAATACGTGGGTTCCGGTGCTTTTGTCAGTACCGTCAACTGGAATTATGGATACTCCGCTGCCACAAATGCCGTTCGCATGGCTCGGCGAGCCGTTAAAGACGATAGCCCCGACGACGGCGGTCTGATCGACCCCGCCGGGCGTAGTCCAGCTTACGCTGTCGAAGCCGGCCAGATTGCAATTGGCCGCGATATCATTGATGAAAGCGATATGGTGCAAAGTCGCCGCAGTCTCGGACGTCGCCAAGTTGCAAACGTTAGACGCATTCGAGTTCTGTGTTGTCGTGAACCCTTCGACGGCCCAATTCGACTGGTCAACGCGAAAGGCTTCCTGAGTCTCGCCATTCACGGCGCAGCTCGTCACATACGGACCGGCGCAAAGGAGCACCGCAAAATAGATGCCGCCTTTGCCATCGATCCCGCCGCTTGTTGACGGGCAATTAGAGACTGCGCCCCAGGCAGTTGGCCCAAATACGGAGTATTGAAACGCATAGCTCCCGGCGGCAGCAATAATAACGTCGCCGCAGACGACGCGATGACGCGCACTAGCCCATGGCTTGCTGGGGGAGGTGCCAGGGTTGGAATCGTTTCCAGTGGGGGAAATATAATATGTGTGAAGGGGTGTGAAGGTCACGGACTGCGAAGCGGCTTTGGCAAGACCGACCCCGAACAGCAGGAGGGCGATTGCGAGGCTAAGGCTCGCTAGACCGAATAGCTTCTTGGTAATTTGTGTGCGTCTTACTTGCACCAAGAAAGTTTGTGTCGTCTCCCAAAAAGACTGTTTTGACATTATTGGCCTCCCACCCACTAGTCGACGCGTCGCTCACAACTATTTTACCTTCGGGCCTCGAAGTTATCGGCGCTCGATCTTCAGATCGCATTCGTTGATTCGTCGATGACTTTTCGATGGCCGACTGTGGGGCCCATTTGATTGCATCGCCGTTCGAGGTCAAGTTGAAATCCAAAATACCAAACAACAATAAGCCGGCACAGTTAGGTAATAGCGCGCCGAGGCTGTGAGCCCCCATCCCCTGAGGAATGGCTTGACGCGGGCCGCCCTTCCTCGATCGGATTCGGCCGATCGGAGCGACGAGTGGGTCAGCCGGTACATGGCGTCTCAGCACCAGCCGCGTGCGATCGCGTAGACTACCCAATCTTCATAGCCGGTTGGGAAACACTCGGGCGACGCCGACCGCTGTACGTTTCGTATGAGCCGAAACGAGGCGGTCGCTGCTCGCAAATACCTGATACCCCAAAGCCGCAGCGGCCAGGGGGCAGGCAGCGGCAATTGCCAGCCGTGGCTTCGGCCGACTTCATGCCACTCTTGGTCCCATCGCGCCCGGCTGCTCAATATTCCTCCGTTCTCGAGCGGCTTGAGCCGAAAATCGTGGACCAACCCGGCTTGGAAAGCGCCTACGTCTCAGCTCACAGGCGAAACATTCCTCAACCGTGACTCTCAGTCGTGGACCGGGTTCGTGCACGTCGCCCTGAGGAGCATCTTGGGAATAGCAGTGAAGCCAAGGTCTACAATTCCGTCTCGACGATATGCGACCCCGGCCCGTCGAGAATGAAAAGATCGCTCTATGCCCTTAAGGTACTTCCGCCATCGCTGACCTGTCCTTTAACGGCCGCTAAGTTGGTGACGGCTAAGGCATCTTGCGGGTGCGAACCTAACCGTCCGTTACCGCTTCCTCAAGTGACCCACTTCCAGTCGAGTGGCGGACCCGGAATTGTCGATGCCGAGGAAGACCACTCACTCGTCGTTGACTCCAAACTCAATCCGTGGCCAGTGCGCCGAGATAACATTCCATTTCTGGAATAGGAGCCTCATTCTGGATTTGATCAAAGTCGGACGTGTCCTCCTGCTTTGTCCAGGCGGCCTCGAGCACGGCGGAGGCATAGGGCGGCAGATGGGTTATTTCCTGTCCGCTTTGCCGCAAAGCAAGGAAACCCCGGCCTATAGTGTCATCGACACGCGGGGGCCGTGGTTCCTCGGAGGCTCGCGCTGGCGCATCCCTCTATCCGCCGCCTATCTTGTCACCGCGGCGTGGCGCATAGCGTGGATGGGGGTTGCCGGCCCCCCAGGCCTGATCCACGTGAATCTGACCGGCCGAGGCAGTACGTCTCGTAAGCTAGCGCTCACGGCGGTCGCCCGCGCGGTGCGGCTGCCGTATATCCTACACATCCACGACTACGACTACGCCGCGGACGTCCTTGCGCGAGGTCAAATGATGCGGCGCTTGGTGCGCAGCATGTTCGCCGCTGCGGAACAGACCATCGTGCTCGGGACTGAAGCGGAGCGCACCCTCCGCGCCGCCCTCGAGCTACCAGACGCGCGTATCGTAGTCCTACCGAACGCAGTACCAGATCCGCGCCCGTTCGGGGGCAGCTCAGATTCAGCAAGGTCGGGTCCCGTACACATCGTATTCCTCGGCTATCTTAGCGCTCGCAAGGGGGTGCCCGAGCTGTTGGAGGCGCTCGCGAGCCCGGGGCTGGCCGCGCTACCGTGGCGGGCCACGCTCGCCGGCGGCGGCCCGGTGGGCGAATTCCGCGCTCGCGCCGCTGATCTTGGGCTCGCCGATCGGGTAACGCTGCCGGGTTGGATCGATCAGGCTAGCGCAGCCGCCCTGCGTGCGGCCGCCGACATCCTGGTATTGCCATCGCACGCCGAAGGGCTGGCAATGTCGGTTCTGGAAGGGTTGGCAGACGGCCTTGCGGTGGTCGCTACGCCGGTCGGCGCTCACTCGGAGGTGATCGATCCCGAACACTCTGGCTTGCTTGTGCCGCCCGGTGACGTTGCCGCGCTAGGCGATGCGCTTACTCGGCTCGTCGCCGATTCTGAGCTTCGCGCACGCCTACGGGCAGGCGCCCGCCAGCGCTTCCTGGACCATTTTGACGTACGACTTTACTCCGCCAGGTTGTCACGGATGCATGCCGGGCTGTTCACAGGTCGCTTCCTCTCGAGTGCTAAGACCGAGCCCTATCACGAGAGCTAAGCCGCTCTACGAGCGCTCGCCGACCTTTAGGCATCCCTCGTTGGAGGTAACGCGCCATTTATTGACAGCGTAAGTTACGCCTTCGTTGCGACCATTGCGACATCGGTGCGGTTTTTCGCGTTCAGCTTTCGCATGACGTTCCGCACGTGGACCTTAACCGTGCTCAAACACATATTTAATTCGTTGGCGATGATCTTATTCGATTTGCCCTGCTGGATCGCTCGGACAACCGAAAGTTCGCGGTTAGTGAGGATGCTGAGCCGTGAAAGCGCCGCCGACTCGGGGGGATTGGACTGATTTGCCACAAGTAGACAGTCGGGTGGGACGTAACTCCCACCTGCGAGAACAAACCGTATCACCTCAATCGCAATTTCGAACCCCATCGTAACTGGAATGTATCCTTTCGCGCCGCAACGGATCGTGGCGCGGGCGAGGTCCGCATCGTTCGTAGAGGCAAGCGCGATCACTGTGCGCCCTGAGGCCAGTTCCGAGAGATCCTTTAGAGTGATCGCGCACTCCTCGCTGGTGGCTTCAATCAAAGAGAGTACGACAAGCCGCGCCGAAGGCTCACGCACGAGCTCTGACAAGGCCGAATATGTGACGACCGGAGCCGACAGGGCAGACTGCATGCTGCGGCCGATGCATTCCCGCAGGAATGGACGGCTGTCCACGACAGCTACGATTGCATCGCCGTCCGCTCGATTGGGACAACGTTCGTCAATGGTCTCGGTGCTCTGTAACCCGTCGGACAAGACACAATGCTCGCTTGAGTCAGCGCTGAACTGACAATTTCGCTGTCCCAAAAGCGGGCGCCATTAATCCATAATGAAAGCGGATAATGGTGTCAACCTTAGGTACGCTCTTAACCCTAAATGATATGGAAAACAGTGTCCAGACGTAAACGGGCGCCGAAAGTGGTAGCATCCGGACTCTTTTGCGTAAGTCCGTACTCCTACCCATGCGTACCGCGGATGAGCTCTGGTCGCGGACTGGGGCCGGTGGGGTCCACAGCAACGGCAGTAGCGAACTTAGACGCAAGATGCTGAGTTGCTTGAGTGCGTAGAGCAGGCGAGCGTTACAGTTGCGAAGATTGATCAACGGCCTGGGAGCGTTGCATCAATGCTATGGCGACCGCGCGATTTGCCGGCAAACGCCGTATCCTACACCGGTTCACCCAACTGGCTCTCCGAGGGCTAGACCAGTATGACTTCCTGTGAAATCAACAATCCGAAATGAGTCAGCCCCACCTTTAGAGGCTAAATTTCTTGCTAATTCACGGGTTTCCGCCATGGATCCTGCCCAATAAAGCATCTCGACGTCATGACCCCGACGTTGCAACACGACCTCGTAGCTTTGTCGAGTTCCTTTGTGATGTTGGCAAGGCAGCATCGAATTTCACCAAAACCTGCTTCAAGACTCAACCGCGACTAGACGGCAAGGTAACATAGTTTGAAAGTCAAATACATCTACCATCGCAACAACCGGTTATCTATCTAACAGAATTGTGGGGGAGGCAAATTCCCAAAACGGCTCGCGGATTAGCCGCGTTCTCGTACGCTTTGGAATCCCTCGGATAGCCTAGCTTTCTCCCGACCCCCGAGAGTCCTCTCCACAAATGTGAACGCGTCCTCATTGGGTTTAGTTCCGACCGAACAGTACGAACTCTCATACGGTCGGCCGTTACCGCCAAAAACTATCAGACCATTTTCGCGATGCAACTAAAAGTTGTAGTAATTTACATAGCCAACAGGAAAAACAGCGATTTGACCGTTGGTCAAGCCGAGCCCGTATGACAGAGACACACGTTTTACAGGCCATTCAGGGCCAGAAAAATACCTCTATTCAATTCGTCATACCCCCTCGGACGGAGGGAGCGCTTATCCTTTTTTCTCCAATGTAGTCACAATGGTCCGCCGAGCAAGCTGTTTTACGTAGAGAAAACGATAGTTTGCCACCCCATTATAATCCTGCCAATCTCGATTCCTCAAGTTAAACCGGTTTGATTGACGCTCCGTGGCAGGATCGCACGGAATCTCGCTCTTTAGGGTTTGGAAATGACCAACTCCCACCCCAACGTTTGGCCCGCATCGCCCGTTCTCCGGTCCATAGCGGAAGGCGAGTATGCGCTCGCCGGCGCCGTTGCCGGGCCGGAGCGACCGCCGCCCAGGGTCAATATCCTGGGTGTCGGCGCGATGCCGCTCGATCTAGGCAAAGCAACCGCAACGCTTGAACGATGGCGCTCAGAGCGGCAACGTAAATATGTCTGCCTCATCTCTGTGCATGGGCTGGTGATGGCCCAGCACGACCCGGCGATCCGCAACGCGCTCAACCGAAGCAGCATGGCGGCTGAAGACGGGATGCCGTTGGTGTGGTGGTCGCGGCTATCGGGATTCAGACAGGCGCGCAGGGTCTGCGGCTCGGACCTGCTGGATGCTACATGCGCATATGGGTTGATGCGCGGTTACCGCCACTATTTTTACGGCGCCAGCCCGGAAGTTGTTAGTCGGCTGGCCGATCGACTCGAACAGCGCCACCCCGGCTTGATCGTGGCAGGAGTTCGCTCCCCCCCGTTTCGACAGCAGAGCGCCGAGGAGGACGCCGAGGATATCGCGGCCATCAACGAAGCAAATCCGGATTTCGTCTGGATCGGTCTCGGTATGCCAAAGCAGGAAAAATGGATGGTGGAGCATCTCGGCAAGATCAACGCGACGGCGCTGATCGGCATAGGCGCTGCGTTCGACTTCCACGCCGGCACAAAACCACGCGCTCCTATCTGGATGCAGCGCTCCGGCTTGGAGTGGTTGTTCCGGCTGATGACCGAACCGCGCCGCCTTGCTCATCGCTATCTAATCGATAATGCGCTCTTCGTCGGCTATCTGCTCGGCCAGATTACAGGATTGAAGAACTTTGCGACGGATTGGTGAGGCGGGGCGCGGGCGCGAGGCTCGTTCGTGAAACTCTTTAGCCCCACCCAGGCGCAGAAGCCGTCGATGCGGTCGGCGCGGCGCTGCTGAGAACAGGATTGCTGCGCGTCCGGGTCGGCCGCTCGCGGCGCCAGGGAGCTGGAAAGTCCGCTCCGCGGCGCGCCGAAAACAAGAACGGTCAAGGAAATGGAAACAGAGGAACTCGCCTCGAATGCGAATCGGGAACGTAGGTTTGGCCCAAGCTGGATTTTCCTCATTTTTCTTGTTCTTTTCACCGCTTATGCGATAATGCAGGTCCGCTGAGCCAGTGTGCAGCGGAGCGCCGTCCGCGAGTGTGAGGTGAACATGCTAGACGCTAAACACGGCGCGTATTTCATTCCATCGGAGCCGGCGCACACCGCCGCACACGAACCGTCGACGGCCGAAACGATCGCCCGGGCCCTTGGGATAGTCCGGCGGCAGATATTTATCGTCCTTGCTTTCGCGACTCTCGGTGTAGCGCTCGGCGGCTTTTTTTTCATGCGAGCCGCACCGAAATACACCGCGACCGCGACGTTGCTCGCCGAGACTAGAAAACTCGAGTTGATTCAGCAGCCTACGGTCTCAAGCGAGGCATCCATACAATCTGTCGGCGCGATGGAAACACAAGTGGAGTTGCTCAGGTCTGACGAAGTCGCGCTCCGCGTAATAAAAAACCTCGATCTTGTCGATGACCCGAGATTTGTCGGGGACGAACATCGAGGACTTCTCCGGTCGCTGTTATATAGCGTGGCTCCAAGTTATTTTGGCGAAGCCCCTGCACCAAGCGAGGAGCAACGCCAAAGCCTGGCTCTCGAGCAGTTCAGCAAAAGCCTCAGCGTGTCCCGGGTTGGTGTGACTTACGCGATCGAAATCGACTTCGAATCCAGTTATCCCGACCTCGCCGCCCGGATAGCAAACGCTGTCGCGGACGCCTACATCGAGTTGCAACGATCGACAGAATATGACGCGGCTCGCCGGGCCAGCAATTGGCTCGAAGAACGCATTCCGGAACTTCGGGCTAAGAGCGAAGATGCACAAAAGGCTGTTGTTGAGTATAAACACGAGCACAATATCGTGGAGACCAACTCTGGCCGCTTGATCGACGATCAACGCCTGAGTGAGATGAGCGATAAGCTAAACGCCGCTCATGACGACACTCTCCGGGCTAAGGCCAGGTTCGATGAACTTTCCACGGCCAAAGGTACTGATATCCCACGAGCGGTCGCGGCCGGATCGAATGCAGGAAGCAGCGCCGGACCTGACCTATTGGACAAATTGCGTAGCGCGTACCTTGATGTCATTTCTAAGGAGGCCGAGTCTTCCCCGAAGTTTGGACCGAACAACCCTGAGATCATCAGTCTTCGAAATCAAAAAGCTCAGCTTCGCTCAGAGATAACAGAGGAAATTCAGCGCCTTAAGGAGACTAGCGAGAGCGATTATAAAGCAGCTCAAATACGCGAATCGACTCTGAAGGATGAATTCGAAGCCGCGACGGCGCAATATCATCAGATAGGCCAAGCGCAAGTGAAATTGCGAGAACTGGAAGCGTCAGCACAGGCGTATCAGGATTTATACAATAATTTTATTGCTCGCTACAACGCGTCGATTCAACAAATAGCGTCACCGATCGCGGAGGCGAGCATAATTACTCCCGCCACTGCACTCATCCAAAGAGACTATAAGAAGACCTACCGAAACGCTGCTCTGTTTCCAGCTCTCGGGCTGGTGCTCGGGCTCGGCATCGCCTTTCTCCGTGAGGTGTTTGACGGTCGCGTTTTTTTGACCAGCAAGTCTGTTCAATCCCGCTTGCACATCGCCTGTATCGGGCTGATTCCGAGACTCCAAAATAGGAAGCGGATGGGTTGGTGGGTCCGAAAGGCGCAAAGCGAGGGTGCAAGGTCCTTGGTGCGAGGGGATAGAGGAATTAGCTGGACCGCGGTCGACCATCCCCGGTCCCGCTTCTCGGAGGGAATTCGTTCAATCAAGATGGCCATCGACCAAGAGAATAGGTCGAGGTCGAGCAAGATCATTGGTTTCACGTCGACCACCCCCAACGAAGGAAAATCGACGATCGCTCTCGCGCTCGGTCAGCTGATCGCGCATAACGGGGCTTCTGTCATCGTTGTCGATTGCGATCTTAGAAATCCGTCGCTGACGCGGTCTGTGGCGCCGAAAGCAAATACAGGAATTGCCGAACTTGCGTTTGGCCGAGCGTCGCTTTCCAACGTTATCTGGAACGACCCTTCGACCAAGATGGCTTTCCTGCCATCGATCCCGCACTCGGGCCCTCCGGATCCACCGTCAATACTCTGCAGCGCTGAATTAAAGCGGGTCTTCGAAGACTTGCGAAAGCAATATGATTTCGTTGTGGTCGATCTTTCTCCGCTTGCCGGCGTCGTAGACGTCTGCGCGACGACCGAACTGATCGACGAATACGTCCTCGTGATCGAATGGGGGACAACGACCGTGGACGCGGTGCAGCATGCTCTGCGTGCTGCGCCGAAAGTGTCGGAATCAGTTCTTGGCGCGGTGCTCAACAAGGCCGACATAAAATCCCTTGCCACCTACGACCCTTACCTCACGAGTTACTACTACCACAAAGGAGATCAGTAGAGCTCTGCCGCGCAGCCACACGACGCGCTTTACTCTCAATGGAATTTCCCCGCGCCGAAGCCCTGCCAAACTCCGAGGTTGCGCCATACCTCGCCGCCATGGAGGGGATCGGCACAGAATTGTGAAAGCAAGGAGATTTGCATGTTACCTGGCCAGCCAAATCAACTTCGGGCCGCGTGCTCTAAATGCTTGCACCATGAGATCAATTTGGCGGTGGGCCAAGGCCAGCCAGGGCGCGCAACGAGCGCCTGTTCTATCGCGCGGATCTGTTTGGATTCACGTAACCCCGGACTGCGGGTAGCCACATAACTGACTGCCAGTTTTTCGAAGGCTTCCCCTCCCTTTCAACGAAGATCCACCCAAAACTAATTTCGACAGCCGAAAGACGTAGGAATCACTGCCTTTCGGGCAATGGCGCCGATAAATGAAAAGGACGTATTCTTGACGGAACATTTCTGGAGAAGGGGTTGCAGGATCTCTTATGTTCCCTCCGATAGGGCGGGTGACGCGGTGTCTGGCCCGTCAATTTGCTCGGCTTTCGCAGCTGTAGCTGCGCGATCCGCGGCGTCGCCTGCGCTCGTCTGTGAAGGAGTCCAGCTTAGCTACGCCGATTTGGATGGTGTTTCCACCCGGATCGCAGCCCAACTGCAAGGCACGGGCCTCCGTCAAGGCCAAATAGTAGGGCTCATTGGCGGTCGTTCAATTGAAACAACTGCTGCAATTATCGGGATACTGAAAGCCGGCGGCGCCTACCTTCCCCTGGATATTTCTTACCCTCCAGAGTTGTTAAGATACATGTGCCGTGACGGCGGCATAAGTTTGGTCCTCGTTGAGAAAGACCTGGCCAAAGAACTCGAGATCTCAAATTTCTGGGGCGGCAAAGTCCTACACATGGGGTCCACTAACGGATTGATCGACCCATCCGACGATCATCCGGGAGACCCAGTGGCCCATGATGGCGCTCGCAAGGCGGCGCCAACGACAGGCGGGAACGATCTTGCCTATGTGATGTACACCTCGGGGTCGACCGGGCGTCCCAAGGGAGTAATGGTCCCCCATCGCGGTGTCGTGCGCCTCGTATCGAACTGCAACTTCGTCAATCTTGGCCCGGAAGAGGTGATTCTTCAACTCGCCCCTCTGTCCTTCGACGCTTCGACGTTTGAACTTTGGGGCGCGCTTCTCAACGGCGGGAAGCTGGTAATTCTGTCAGCCCCCCACCCATCGCTCGACGAGATTGCGGAAGCGATCCGCATTCATGGGGTCACGACGCTCTGGCTGACCGCCGGTCTATTCCACCTGATGGTCGAGAGTCGCCTGGACGGATTGCGGCCCCTGCGTCAGTTAATCGCCGGCGGCGATGTACTCTCGCCGCCTCACGTCGCGAAGGCTCTCAAGGCGCTGCCCTCCTGCCGGATTGTCAACGGCTATGGGCCTACCGAAAATACGACCTTCACCTGCTGCTATACGATCCCGCAAAACCCGCCGCCCACGGCGCCCATCCCGATCGGATCTGCGATCCAAGGCACGACCGTCTACGTCCTTGATGAAGACCGGCAACCGGTCCGGGCTGGTCAGGAGGGAGAGTTATACGCTGGGGGCGCGGGCGTCGCGCTGGGCTATCTCAACCAGCCCGAACTCACAGCGGAGAAGTTCGTCGAGGACCCATTCGCGAGCTCGATGGGAGCGCGCCTTTATCGCACCGGCGACCGCGTGCGCCAAAGACCGGACGGAACGATCGACTTCCTGGGCCGCGTCGACCGACAGATCAAGCTCAACGGAAAGCGGGTCGAACTCGACGCGGTCGAGGCTCACATTCGGGCCGAGGACTCCGTGGGAGACGCCGCCGTCATCGCTCCTGCCGATTCCGCGGGTCGGCGGTTCCTGGCCGCATTCGTAACTCCGCAGGGAGTCGATCCCGACGCGCTTCGGAGGTCGCTCCAGGCGCGGTTGCCCAATTTCATGGTCCCCGCCTCGATCACTGTCGTCCGGTCATTACCCTTATCGCCAAACGGAAAAGTCGACCGCACGCGACTCGCTGATCTCAAACCCGACCGAGAGTCCAGCGCTGACCTCTTCTCTTCGCAGTCGGACGGTTCGGCGCAAAGCCGACTTTGCAAAATTGTGACTGAGGTTCTGGGGCGGGACGGCATCGGGGTACAGGAAAATTTCTTCGATCTGGGCGCCTCCTCTTTGGACCTTATCCGAATCCACGCGAAACTCGTCGAAGCTTTTGGGCCGGTCCTGACCGTCGTCGATCTGTTCGGCCATCCGAACATCAGCGCAGTCACGAAAAAAATCATCGAGGATGAGAACGGCGCCACGACCTACATTTCGGCCGCCGAACGCGCGAGCAAACGCTCTGTCGCCCTGCGCCGCGCTCAGATTGCCGCCGGCAGGAGGGGGGCGGCATGAGCGCCCCGTCGGATGCCGAGGGCCGTATCGCCATCATTGGCATGTCAGGGCGATTCCCCGGCGCTCGGGACGTTCCCACATTCTGGCGCAACCTGTGCGGCGGCGTCGAAAGCGTCACCTTTTTTGCGGACTCCCAGCTTGAAGACGGCGCAGACGCGGCAACCCGGGCGTCGGCCGCGTACGTAAAGGCTCGCCCGGTGCTCAACGGCGTCGAGCAGTTCGATGCCGAATTTTTTGACATGCGCGATCGTGAAGCGGCCCTGACCGATCCGCAACACCGCATCTTTCTCGAATGCGCATGGGAGGCGCTGGAGGATGCTGGCCATGACCCCGCATCCTATCGGGGCGCGATCGGCGTGTTCGCCGGTTGCAGCATGAATACGTATTTTTTGAACAACGTCTGCCGTGACCGAAAAACACTAGAGGATTTCACCGACGCGTTCCAAGTCGGCGAATACCCGATCCTGATGGGAGCCGGGCGGGAATTTCTCGCAACTCGTGTGTCGTACAAGCTGGACCTACGGGGCCCGAGCCTGACCATCCAGACCGCTTGCTCGACCTCGCTCGTCGCAGTGGCGCAAGCCTGCCAAAGCCTGCTGCTGTACCAATCGGACATGGCGCTGGCGGGCGGCGCGTCGATCTCATTTCCTCAACATCGCGGCTATCTGCATCAGGAAGGCGGCATGGTGTCGGCGGACGGTCATTGCCGCCCGTTCGACGCGTCCGCCAGCGGAACGATTTTCGGCAGCGGCGCTGGCGTCGTCCTGCTGAAGCGGCTCGAGGACGCGATCGCCGATGGCGACCATGTCTACGCCGTTATCCTCGGGTGCGGCTTGAGCAATGATGGGGCAGGCAAGGTCGGCTTCGCCGCCCCCAGCGTCGACGGCCAGGTTGCCGCGATCGAGCAAGCGCTTTCGCAGGCCGGTGTTGACGCGAGCAGCGTTGGCTATGTCGAGTGCCACGGCACCGCGACGCCGCTCGGCGATCCGATCGAGATTGCCGCGCTCAGCAAGGCGTTTCGCAAGACGCGCGCGGCCAAACCCTACTGCGCTATCGGGTCAGTTAAGGGCAACATCGGGCACCTCGATGCCGTTGCCGGCGTGGCCGGGCTGATCAAGACGGCGCTGATGCTGCGCCGCCGCGAGCTGATCCCCAGTGTGAATTTCGAGGCGCCGAATCCGCATATCGCGTTCGAAGGCAGCCCATTCTTCGTCAACACCGCACATGCGCCTTGGCCCGAGACAGTTGAACCCCGCCGCGCCGGCGTCACTTCACTTGGCGTAGGCGGCACAAACGCGCACGTTGTGCTGGAAGAGCCGCCTGCGGGGCCTGGCACGGACACAACCCCCAGACCAGAGTTGCTGGTGCTCGCTGCGCGCTCATCGTCCGCGCTTGAGCGGATGCGGGAGGGCTTAGCGGACCATTTGGCGACGAACCGCGACGCGCCGCTCGCTGACGTTGCGTTTACCCTACAGCGCGGGCGGCGGCATTTTCCTCATCGACTCGCTGTCGCTTGCCGGAATCATGCGGATGCGCAGGCCCTGTTAACTGGTCCGATCTCAGCTCGCTTGAACCTCGGTAAAGCGCCCGCTGTTTCGCCTTCCGTTGTCTTCATGTTTCCTGGGCAGGGCGCGCAGTATGTCGGGATGGCGCGCGGGCTCTATCGCCGATTCGCGACCTTCCGCGCAGAACTGGATCGGTGCGCGAAACTTTTGGCGGCTGACAGCGTCGACCTGATGGGCGCTCTGTACGCCCCCGACGATCCTTCGCAGCCCGACCGGTTGGCCCACACCGCCGTGGCGCAGCCGGCGATCTTTTCGGTGTCCTATGCCCTCGCCAAGCTTTGGCAGAGTTGGGGAGTCGACGCTGAAACCTATGTCGGCCACAGCGTCGGCGAATTCGTGGCCGCCTGCCTCGCCGAGGTGTTTTCGTTGGAGGATGCGCTTCGTCTCGTGGCGGCGCGCGGGCGGTTGATGCAGGAGCTTCCATCAGGCGGGATGCTCAGCGTGAGGTTGTCGGAGGCAGAGGTACAGCCGCTGATCGGCGATGAAGTCGCGCTTGCCGCAATCAACAGTCCACTAAACGTGGTCCTCGCGGGACCGCATGAGGCGCTCCAGGCGACCGCGCGACGGCTCGAGGCGGCCGGAACCGCCCATCGTTTGCTGCGCACTTCGCACGCGTTTCATTCGCCGATGATGGACCCGATGATCGGCCCATTCATCGATTGCTTTGCGGGGGTCGCGCTGGGCGAGCCGTCGAAGCGCTACGTGTCGAGCGTCACGGGAGACTGGATTCGCCCGGAAGAGGCCACCTCGCCAGAATACTGGGCGCGGCACGCGCGCGAACCCGTTCGCTTCGCCGCTGCGATCGAGACGCTCGCGTCCTCAGACCAAACGGTTCTGTTGGAGGTCGGTCCGAGCGGTGGTCTGTCCGTCCTGGCGCAACAGACCGCGCGCGATCTCGTCGGCCGGGTCTTCACGTGCCTGCCTGATGCAAGCGATCCGTCGTCCGACGAGGAGACTGTGCTGTCTGCGCTGGGGAAGCTCTGGGTGGCTGGCGTTGCACCCGATTGGGCCGCCATCGAGGATCGGCCAGGTTCACGCGTGTCGCTGCCGACTTATCCGTTCGAACGCCGCCGGCACTGGATTGATGCGCCGCCCCGCGGGGCGGTCAGCGGTGCGCCGGGTGATCGGTTGTCTTCGCCGGCGATCGCCCCGGTCCAGGCGGACACCCTCAAAGTCGCCTGGACAGACCTGGAGCAGGCACAGAACATGGGTGCGAATATGGGCCGAGTTCGCGAAACAATCGTTGAGATCCTTCAGGATGTCTCGGGCGAAACCGTCGATCCAGCTTCAGCCCTAACGTTCCTTCAGCTTGGGTTCGACTCGCTCCTGCTCAGTCAGGTCGCGCAGCAGATTCAACGTCGTCTTACCGTGAAGATAGCATTCCGGCAACTGCTCGGCGACCTATCAACGATCCCGGCCCTGGAGCGCTTCATCAGCGCTCAGGCGCCGGCGGCGGTTGTGCTTTCGGCGCCGAGTGCGACCGGGACAGCGGCGGCAGCGGCCATCCCCTCAGGCTCACCTTCGGTTAATGAGGGCGACCGCGGTGTTGCGGAAATCATGCGGGCTCAGGTCGAGGCGATGTCGAGCCTGATCCAAAGGCAGCTCGACGCGCTCAAGAGCATGGGGCTTTCGAGCGATGCAATAGCGCCTAGCGGAACGGTCGTCGCAGCGGCGTCTTCGGCGTCCGCGCCCCTACCAAAAGCGGAGCGGCCTTCGCGCTTCCAGGCCTATCGCGCTGGCGCGGGCGGCGGCAATGGCGGAATTTCAACGGCGCAAAGACAGCACATTGAAGCGCTAACTGCACGTCTAACGGCGAAGACCGGAAGCTCGAAGGAACGAACGGCTGCGGCGCGGCCCGTGCTCGCCGATCCCCGGGCAGCGTCGGGCTTCCAGCTCGCCTGGAAGGAGCTGGTGTATCCGCTCATCTGTGAGCGGTCGAACGGATCGCGCATCTGGGATATCGACGGCAACGAATACATCGACCTCGTAAACGGATACGGCCCGACGGCGTTCGGACACTCGCCCGATTTCGTCGTTGATGCGATTAGAGAGCAATTGGAAAAAGGCTTCGCGACCGGGCCGCAGGCTGAACTCGCGGGCGAAGTCGCGGCGCTATTCAACGAGATGACCGGCAACGAACGGATGACGTTCTGCAACACGGGCTCAGAGGCTGTGATGGCCGCCTTTCGCGTAGCCCGAGCAGTCACGGGCCGCGACAGGGTGGTGATGTTCAACGGCGCTTATCACGGCCAGTTCGATGAGGTTCTGGTGCGCAGCGCTCGCCGACCGGACGGTACTTCGCGATCGGCGCCCATTGCAGCCGGCATTCCGCAGTCCGCCGTCGAAAACATCATTTTGCTGGACTATGGCTCGCCCGAGTCTCTCGACTGGATCCGGCAAAACGTCAATGACGTGGCTGCGGTCATTGTCGAGCCGGTGCAGAGCCGCCGTCCCGAATTACAGCCGTTCGAGTTTCTGCGGACACTTCGCCAGATTACGGCGGATGCCGGCGTCGCTTTTATAATGGACGAGATCGTCACCGGCTTCCGCGCCCACCCAGGCGGCATGCAAGCTTTGACGGGAATCCGCGCCGATCTTGCGACCTACGGCAAGGTGATCGGCGGCGGGTTGCCCATAGGCATCCTCGCTGGCAAAGCAAAATTCATGGATGCCCTGGACGGCGGCGCCTGGAGCTATGGCGACGAGTCCGCGCCTGAAGTCGGTGTCACGTTTTTTGCGGGCACATTCGTTCGTCACCCCCTCGCGCTTGCGGGAGTTCGCGCGGTGCTGCGACATCTCAAGGCGCAGGGACCAGCGCTACAGGAGCGGATAGCTCAACGCGCTGTCGATCTTGCGGAGAGGCTGAACGCGATTTTCGCGCGGCATGCGCTCAATGCGAAGGCGGAGCACTTCTCGAGCTTCCTTTATTTCAGCCTACATGCGGATGGGCCGCTCGCGGGCCTCCTTTTCTATCATTTGCGCGACCGCGGCATCTACGTTCAGGACGGGTTTCCGCTGTTCCTGAACGCCGCGCACACTTCTGCAGATGTCGCGCGGATCGCCGCCGCTTTCGACGACAGTTTAGATGAAATGGCTCGGGCGGGTATGTTCGGCGCTGAAGCGCCCGCGCCGATGAGCAACTTGGCGACGAACGGCGCCACTCCGGGCGTCGTGCCGCTAACCGAAAGCCAGACCGAGATATGGCTGTCAGCGCAAAACGGTAACGAGGCGTCCTGCGCTTTCAACGAATTTGTCACGTTGCGGCTGAGCGGTCTGCTCGACTATTCAGCGCTGTTCGCGGCGTTGGAAAGGATCATAGCGCGACATGACGCGTTGAGAGCCCGATTCAGCGCGACTGGCGAGACCTTGACGATCTCTGCGGACAGTTCGCTCGCTTGTGCCGTAACGGACCCAACGGGCGCGGGCGGCTCGCCAGGCGAGGCCCTCAGCGCTTATTTGCAGGCGGACGCGTCGACGCCGTTCGACCTAGTGGGAGGACCTCCGGTTCGAGCGCGGCTGTTCAGATTGTCCGAAACTGAGCACGCGCTGACGCTAACCGTCCATCACATCGTTTGCGACGGTTGGTCGATGAACATCATCGTCACGGAGCTGGCGGAGATCTATTCGAGCCTCCGTGAGCAGCGTGGGGCGAATCTTGGCCCCGTCTTGCAATTTAGCGAGTATGCGCTCGCAAAGTCGGCGGGGTTTCCGGATGAACAGGGCGCTGTCGCGGCCTACTGGGCCGGGCAGTTCGCAAGCCCAGCCCGACCAATCGACCTGCCGACCGATCGCCCCCGCCCGGCAATAAAGACATACGCAGGAGCAACGGCCAGCCATCGCATCGATGCGAGGCTCTACCGCGCGGTGAAGTCAGCCGGCGCCATGCACGGTTGCTCGCTGTTCGTGACGCTCCTCGCTGCCTTTGAGGCCCTGATGGGGCGGCTGGCCGCGGTCGAGGAATTGGTGGTCGCGGTGCCTAGCGCTGGACAATCGCTTGTCGAGGACAAAGCCCTCGTCGGCCACTGCGTTAATTTCCTGCCTATCCGTGGCGATTGGACCGCTGAGACCTCCGTTGCTGATCATCTCCGCTCCGTGGCCCGGCAGGTGCTCGACGCCTTTGAGCATCAAGACACCACGTTGGCTACGATCGTTCGAAAGATTGCTCCGCCGCGTGAGGTCAACCGGCTTCCGTTGACGGAGCTTCAATTCAACCTCGAGCGGCTGGCGGACCGAATTGAGGCTGGCGGACTGATGATCAAAGTCGAGCCGAACGCAAAGACCTTCGTCAACTACGACATTTTCTGGAACGTCATCGAGTTTGCCGACGGCCTGCGCATCGACTGCGACTACAACACGGACCTGTTCGACGAGGCGACCATTGCGCGGTGGCTCATGTGCTACGAAGCGTTGCTTGAGTTGCTGATCGCGGACACCAAGCAGCGCATTACCAGGGTTTCATATATCCCGGTCGCTGAGCTGAAAGAGATTGTCGAAGGATTTAACGACAGTCGAGCAGACTATCCGCGCGAACGATGCGTCCACGAGTTGATCAGAGAGCGGGCGGGCGCCAACCCCGACGCGGTTGCGCTCACGTTCGACGGCATCACTGTCACTTACCGGAATCTTGATAAGCGGGCCAATCGGCTGGCGCACCATCTGCGCGTCCGAATCGGATCAGACGGCGGCCGGATCGGCGTGCTGGTCGAGCGCTCGCCAGACATGGTCGTTGCTCTCCTCGCGATATTGAAGGCGGGATTTGCTTACGTTCCGCTCGATCCCGCCCATCCGCAAGCGCGGTTGCGCTACATTCTCTCCAACGCCGACGTTTCGGGCGTGGTCAGCGACCTCTCTGCGGAGCTGGACCTTCCCGAGGACCTGACGGTTGTCCACTTGTTGCGGGAACGGCAGGCAATCGATGGCCGACCGGCGTCTGCGCCCTGGGTTCGCGCAAACGCCGAGGCAACTGCTTATCTAATTTACACATCTGGATCGACCGGAGCGCCGAAAGGAGTGGAGGTTAGTCATCGCTCTTTGGTCAATCTGCTGTGTAGCGTTGCGCATCGGCCCGGCGTCGGGCCAGTCGATACGCTCCTCGCGATTACAACGATCGCCTTCGACATCGCAGCGCTCGAGATTTTCACCCCCTTATTGGCGGGCGGGACCGTTGCAATCGCGAACCGTGAGGACGTCTCGGACGGGAACCGATTGGTCGCCGCCATCGATCGTTCAGAGGCGACGATTCTGCAAGCCACGCCAGCTTCCTGGCGACTCATGCTGGAGGCTGGCTTCCGCGCCCGACCAGGCTTCAAAATGTTGTGCGGCGGCGAGGCCCTCTCGCGAGACCTCGCTAATCAGCTCCTGGAGGGCGGCGGCGCTTTGTGGAATATGTATGGGCCAACGGAGACAACGGTTTGGTCATCCTGCGCGGAAGTCCTGCCGGGAACGGATCCGATCTCCATTGGCCGGCCAGTCGCCAATACACAATTGCACGTCCTGGATCGATACGGTGAGCCCACGCCGTTTGGCGTGCGTGGCGAGTTGCATATCGGCGGCGATGGCGTCGCCAAGGGCTATTTCCGGCAAGATGCGCTGACCGCCCAGAAATTCATCGACGACCCGTTCAGGCAGAGCCCTCGTCTGTACCGCACCGGCGACATAGCCAGGCGACTGCCAAGCGGCCAAATCCTGATTCTCGGCCGCGCCGACACGCAGATCAAGTTGCGCGGCTTCCGCATTGAACTCGAGGAAATCGAAGCTGTGCTGTCCCGTAGCGTGGGACCGGCCGCTGTTGCCCTGCGGGAAGATACGCCTGGCAAGTCGCTGCTAGTGGGCTATATCGCGGGGGCTTCGACACGCGCTTGGACCGACGAGGCTCTCCGGGCGAAACTCGCGGAAGAGCTTCCAGACTACATGATGCCATCAGTCTGGGTACGGCTCGATTTCTTGCCGCTGACGCCGAACGGGAAATTGGATCGCCGCGCGCTGCCCCAGCCCGACGCCCCGCGTGAGGCGGCGTCCGAGGCCCCTAAGACGCCGCTTGAGGAGTTGCTGGCCGAGATCTGGGCGAAAGTTCTCAAGGTAGACCAAGTCGGCCGCGACATCGACCTGTTCTCCCTCGGTGCAGACTCGATTCATTTGTTCCAGATCGCCGCGCGCGCCAACGGCGAGGGGATTCATATCAGCGCCCGCCAGTTGCTCG
Source organism: uncultured Alphaproteobacteria bacterium (assembly GCA_963794655.1). Taxonomy (GTDB): domain Bacteria; phylum Pseudomonadota; class Alphaproteobacteria; order Rhizobiales; family Beijerinckiaceae; genus Roseiarcus. Next base: position 944,677 of record CAWCEV010000008.1, on the reverse strand, counting down.
ACCATCGCACGGTCGCGGCGCTGGCGGCGTTTCTGGAGACAGAAAGCGCCAGACCATCCGCTGTTCCCGAATCGCGCCCCAACCCATTGCGGCGCCTGTTTCCTCTGGGCGCTAGAGCACGTACAGCAACATGAGTCTCGCCGGAACCCTGATGAGACTGGACGATGCCGATGTCGCCTCGCACGATGCTGCCTCGAAAGCATCGAGGCAAATCGAGCCACGCTCCATTCAATATCCTGCCTCGCTGGCGCAGCAACGCTTTTGGGTGTTGGACAAGCTCGAGCCCCGCAACCCCGCACTGAACATCGCTGTGCGATGGCGCATCGAGGGCGACCTTCCAGTTGAACTGATCGAAAGAGCTTTTGTTCAGATCGTCGAGCGGCATGAGACGCTCAGAACCTCGTTCACTGAGATCGGCGGAGAACCATTTCAGGTGGTGCAGCCTCATGTGGCGCTGCGCGTCCCATCGATCGATTTAACGACGCGCCCCGAGGCTGAGGCCTTCACCGAGTGCGATCGCATCGCACGCACCGAGGCTACGACGCCGTTCGACCTGACAGCCGCACCCTTGCTTCGCGTAACGTATGTACGCGTACGGGCGGACATTGCTTTCGTGCTAGTCACGACGCATCACACCGTATGCGACGGTTGGTCAATCGGCCTGCTGGCGCGCGAAATGGGCTCCATTTGCGCGGCTCTCCAGGCAGGGGAATGTCCCAGCCTGCCCGACCTACCTGTAACCTATGGCAATTATGCCGCCTGGCAGAGGGAGGTGGTCTTCGGCGACGGCTTGGCTCCGGAATTTGCATATTGGTCGCGGGCGCTGAATGGCCTTGAGTTCTTCGAGTTGCCCTCCGATTTCCCTCGTGGACCAACGCGAGCGTCGACAGGGGCGATTCACTCGAAGCTCTTAGATCGAGGCCTGACCGACAAACTCCACTTAGTCGCTCGCAAGAACGGGTGCACGCTGTTCATGCTGGCGTATTCTGCTCTTGTCACGCTGTTGCACCGCTATACCGGCGCCACCGACATCGCTGTCGGAACGCAGGTCGCCGGGCGCTTTCAGGTAGAGACCGAAAATCTCGTCGGGCTCTTCATTAACACGCTTGTGCTGCGGGCTGACCTGAGCGGCGATCCCACCTTTACTGAGGTGCTCAACCGCGCGCGCGGCTTCATTCTGGAAGCGCTCGAACATGAAGCGATGCCGCTGGAGAAAGTGATCGAAGCTCTGACGCCCAAGCGCTACCCGGGCAACAATGCGGTTTTCTCGATCAACTTTATCTACCAAAGATCATTTGTTGCGAACGCCGACTATGGAACTTTCAAGCTCGTCGATGTCCCCTCTTGGTCCGCAGGCGCGCTGCATGACCTGAATTTTTTCATGGTGGAGCGACCTGAAGGATGGCGTCTGTCATGTGAATACAATACGGGCCTCTACCTCCAGGCTTCGATTGAGCGGTTGCTGGGTCATTTCGTCAACTTGCTCTACGCGATTTCAGGCGACCCCACATTGCCGATCGCGGCCATTCCGGTCATCGACGAGCGCGAACGTCACCATCTCGTGGTGGACTGCAATAACACCGCAGCCGCGTACCCCCGCGACCTCGCGCTGCCCGAGCTCCTTGCGCGTCAGGCGGCGAAAACGCCTGACGCGATCGCGGTTGTTGCAGGCGAGCAATCCCTCACCTATCGCGATGTACAGCAACGGTCCGACGCCCTCGCCCGCCGGTTGTTGGACCGCGGTTTCGGACCGGGCGCGCGGATTGGGGTCTTCGTCAATAGAACCGCTGACTTGGTGATTGCTCCTCTCGCGATCCTGAAAGCCGGGAACGCCTACGTTCCGCTCGACCCAACGTATCCGCCCGGAAGGCTCAGCCAAATCGTCGATCAATCGGGCATGGTCGCCATCATTGCGCAGACGGAGATCGCGCCGCCGGCCCTGCGTTCGGCGCCGATTATTGCGATCAGTGGCGGCTACAATCCGGCGGTTGGGACCGCCGTGAGGACGATGCCTTCAACCCGCGCGGAGGATTCCGCATACGTCATATTTACCTCTGGATCGACTGGTCAGCCCAAAGGGGTGGAAATTCCGCACGGCGCGTTGACCAACTTCCTGTGCGCGATGCGCGAGGCGCCCGGCTTCACGGCCCAGGATACGATTGTCGCGGTCACCACGATCTGCTTCGACATAGCTGCGCTCGAACTGTTCCTTCCGCTCACTGTTGGCGCAAAGGTAGTGATCGCCAGCGAGGAGGAAACAAAAGACGGGCGCCTGCTGCTGTCGCTGCTGAGGCGAGCAAAGGCGCGGGTGCTGCAAGCCACGCCGGCGACATGGGAGCTGCTGATCGAGGCCGGCTGGCGCGGCGATCCGGAGCTTCGGATGCTGTGCGGCGGCGAATCTCTGTCCCGCCATCTGGCGGATCGGCTTTTAGACCGTAGTCCTGAGCTGTGGAATATGTATGGGCCGACGGAGACGACAATCTGGTCATCGGTCAAACGCATTACGCGCGACGATGACACGATCCTGATTGGTCCGCCGATTGCCAATACGCAGTTCTATGTCGTCGATCGCAATGGTGAACTGTCGCCCCAAGGCGGGGTCGGGGAATTGCTGATCGGAGGCGACGGCGTAGCGGTTGGCTATTGGGATATGCCGGCGCTGACAAGTGAGCGCTTTTGCGCCGATTGGTTCCGCGATGTTCCGGGCGCGAAGCTGTACCGGACCGGCGACATTGTCCGGATGCGACGGCACGGCGAATTTCAGTATCTCGGCAGGAATGACCAGCAGATCAAGTTGCGCGGGTTCCGGATCGAACTCGGTGAGATCGAGGCGGCTCTGTCCCGGCATAATGCCGTTCGCCGTGCGATCGCCATTCCGGCCGAGAACGCGCCGGGCGAAGTCGCCATTCTTGCTTACGTCACATTGCATGGCGACGAGGCTCGTCGTCGTTACCGAATTGTCGACGAGTTACGTGCGGACGTCGCCGCGTTGCTGCCTGGATACATGCGGCCGCAGAATATCATAGTCGTTGACTCCATTCCCCTGTTGCCGAACGGCAAAGTCGACCGGAAGACCTTGCTCCTTTTGGGTTCCCCGGAGCGGCCGGAACGCACTCGTGTGCAGCCGTTGGATGAATTCGAGACGCGCCTCGCGCAAATCTGGTGCGAGATCCTGGGGATAGAGTCCGTCGACGCGTCCGCGGACTTTTTCGAGCTCGGCGGTCATTCTCTGCTGGCCGCCCGTCTCCTCGCCCGCGTCGAGGCGGTCACCGGTCGCCGGATTGGTCTGTCGGAGCTCTTCGACTCCCCAGGTTTCAGAGCATTCGCAAATTCGCTTCGCTCCCTCGGTCCGCGAGAGTTTGACTTCCGCAAGGTGGTACGAATGGGACCGCGCCAAGCGGAGCAAAACGTTTTTGCTATCAACAACACAGGCATCTTTCTGACGCTCTCTCAACGCCTCAATGAAGATCTGTCGGTTACGGCTTTGCAGCTCTTCGATCCTCTGATCCCGACAGACAACCTTCCCGGATCAATTGAGGAGGCGGCAAGTCAGTACCTCCGGTTGATTCGCGAAATCCAACCCGTCGGCCCCTATGCACTGCTGGGTTGGTGCAACGGCGGCACTCTGGCTTTTGAAATCGCCCGTCAACTCGAGGAGGCGGGAGAGGCTGTTTCTCGCGTGTTCCTCATCGATGCGTGGATTCCCGGTTATCACAGGCGCCTGGGCTGGCTGCGATCGGAACTCGCGCACTACTCCTACCGCTGGGGGCTGATAAGAAATGACTGGGCCGCGGTGCGTTCTGGAGAAAAGTCTTTCTGGGACTTCATGGCCGATCGTCCAACCGTTCAACTTTTCTACCGCCGCCGGCAGATTGCCAAATCGTCTGCCGAACCCGCCTACGAGGCCGCGCAAGCCTATGACCATTGGCTGCTCGATTACACCACACAAATGCTGAAGGCCTACGAGCCGAGACCGATCACTGGGCGATTGACAATATTCCGCAGCACAAGTGAGCCGACTGGCCGGTTCCTCGATCCTAAGCTGGGTTGGGGAGGCATGGCTGAGGACGTCGAGCTAGTCCTTATTCCTGGCGATCACTTTACAGTCTTCAGCGAACCCGGCGTTTCGCTCATGGCAAAATGCATTGAGTCAGCGTTGCGCACCGATATCGATGGCGCCTGCGGCGCAGCGGATTCTTATTCGGAGATGTCGGTGCGGCCGTAAGCGTACCGGAGACCAGCATGCGATCGAGGCGGTCCCCGCGTAAAGAGTAATCGAAGCCTAGATCTTGCCGAGGCTGGTGGCGATTGTGGCAGTTGCGCGCGTCTTTTGGGTTCTTGCCGCGGTAGTAGCCGCGATGTTCGTCATGGGAATTGGCTTGGGAATCCATCTTGTCCCTTATCTGCCTCCGCCCGCTGGTCCGTTTCTAGTGGGAACAATGTTGTGGGACGCCAATCGACCCGGCAGAGACTCGTTGTCAGCGAGTCGCGGACCATGCCCGCTGTCGGTGCAACTCTGGTATCCCGCGGAGCACGGGGGCGGTGATGGACTCGCGCCTTATCGGCCTTCCGGCGCCTCTTTGCTCTCAGCGGAGCGATGGGTGCGAACTGGGGCGACGTTGAATTCCGCGCTCTCTTCACATCGAGTCCGGTATCCCGTGCTGGTGTCGCTACCGGGCTGGGCTGGCGTGCGCGACGAAAACACCACGTTCGTGCAGGATCTGGCCAGCCGGGGCTTTATCGTTGTGGGGATCGGGTATGATGATCCAGCATGCGCGGGCCTCGATCGAACGGCGGCCGATACCGCTGCGACCGACCTCGATCTCTCATCACCGACCGCATTTGAACGCACGCTCGGTGTCGCTAACCAAAAGATCGAGAAAGTAGCCCAGGCGGCCTCCGATGTCGTCGACGCCTTAGAGGCGCTTGATCGCGACCCACACGGCAAGTTCCGTGGCCGCCTTGACCTGGCCCGTCTCGGCGTCGTGGGATACTCGCTCGGTGGTGCGATCGCCATGCAGTTGTGCTGGCGGGATAGTAGGCTGAAAGCCGCTGTCAACATCGACGGATGGTTTTTCGATGCGGCGCCAGATCGCTGGATCGAACAACCATTCATGTTTATCAGCGACGACGGCCCGCCGACAACCGCTGCTGATCTCACCAACTCGAATCCTGCGCGCCGCTACCACGCCGAACTGGATGAGACGACCGAACGGCGGATGTCGAGCGAGCTCGCAAAACATGGCGGCGTGACTATCACTGTCCTCGGCAGCGATCACCTGGACTTTTCTGATATGGCCTATTTGAGTTGCGCCGCTTTGCTGCAAGGGCGACGCCCCGACGGGGCTGCGATACGAACCGCTGCAGATTACTCGGCGGCGTTCTTTGCGAAGACATTGAACGGCGAAGAATCCAATCTGTTTTCGAGTCCGCCTCCAGGTGTGCGGCTGCACACTTGGGATCGCGCCCTGCGCCAGGAGACTTCGAAGTGAGCTTCCCGGTTGAGTTCGGGCAACCTGCTATCCCTGCTGAGGCCGGCTATGCGCTCGCGCAAGATCGATCGTGCCGGGAGGAGAAGGACGGGATTTCGCAGGATGCTTCCGCGGCAGCGCGCCCTGCGGCCCGACGCTTGACCGCTGCAGTGTGGTTGCTTGCCGCAATGGCGGTCGCGCTGGGCGTCTTCTTTCGCATCTCTCATCTGGACCAGAAGCCGATTTGGGACGACGAGGTCGTCACATGGATGCATTTCCTCGGAGTTTCCGAACGAGAGCTAGTGGAGGCTGCGCCCAACATGCGGCACGTCTCCGATCTACGAGAAGTCCTCCATCCGACTACTGTCGGCCGGCCGGTCTCCTACGTGATTAAAGTGCTGCTCGAGGAAGACCAGCAACACCCGCCGATCTACTACATGATCGCTCATGAATGGGTGTCGTTGTTTGACGATTCAGTGCGATCGGTGCGTTTGCTCTCGGCCATGATCGGATTGCTCGCCATTCCGTGCATGTACTGGCTGTGTATCGAGCTTTTCGGCTCACCCGCCGCGGGATTAATCGGGGCCGGGTTCATTGCACTTTCCCCCGTTGCCGTTCTCTATTCGCAGGAAGCGAGGGAGTACAGCCTATGGCTGGTCTGCATTCTCATCGTCAGCGCGCTCTACTCGATGGCCTTCCGAACGACAAGACTGCGGGAATGGGGATTGTACTGCGCCGCGCTGACATTTAGTCTTTACGTCTTTCCGCTGACCGCATGTGTAGCCGGCGCTCACCTGATCGTTGGTCTCTGCACGCGCACGTCCATGCGTAACCGTATCAATTCAATTTTCGCAATTTGCGTTGCCGTCATCCTTTTCTCTCCCTGGTTGCTGGTCATTCTGACGCACTTGTCGCAAGTCAACGCTTCAATGCATGGCGTAGTCAATGCTAAGCCGTTTCAGCTTCACACGTTGCTAGGAACGCTTCGATTTCTGCATCAGGACGTGATCGACTTTAATGGCGCTCACTGGTTGTTTGTCCAACTCGCCACCATTCTGATCGTCCCGCTGCTCGCATATGCAATATACGACGTCCGCCAGGTTAATTCTGAGGCCAGCAGGTTATTCGTGTGGGCGCTCTTATGTTGCTCAGCGCTGCCACTAATAGGGATGGACCTGGTCCTCGGCGGTCACAGATCGGACACGACACGCTACTTGATACCTGCTTTTCTCGGATTGGACCTCACCATGGTGGCGCTATTCTCTCAGAAGTTGACGGATGTCGGCAGCTCCATGAGATTGCTAGCTTGGCAGGGTGTATTTGTCTTGGTAATTACAATGCGGTTCGCCTCGTGCGCACAGAGCGCCATGGCCCCGACCTGGTGGGACAGCTATAACATCCAGTCGCGACAGGTCGCTACAAAGATCAACGCCATACCACATGCACTGATCATCAGCGACGACTATATTCTGTGGCCGCTTGTCCTCGCCGAATATCTCAATCCATCGTTCGATGTAGCACTTCGCCCGCGCTGCTATCTGTGCAAGCTTCCGGGTACGGCGCCTATCGGCGAACTGGTTCTGAAGCGCTCCACGCTCTCGCAAACCGTTGTCCTGGTTGCGCCTTCCGAACAGTTGCTGACGACCACGCGCGCCGCAATGGCCGCGGACGGCGCTGCAGCATCCCTTAGTTGCGTCGACGTACGGGGCAGCTGCCCCGACGGTCTTCCAATGTGGAGTTACTGAAACTGTGACCTACTCGACTGTATCAGCCGTGAAGAGAGACACGATGCCGACAGAGATCCTATCCGATTCCGAGGGGCGGTTCCCGCCGACTTACAACCGTTCGACCTTCATGTTTCGCCACGGTCTGTCTGGTCATCCCCTTCTGCAACTGCCCAACCTGATCGATCTTTCCGGGCGGCTGGAGAAGTACGACGGGTGCTACTGGTCAAATGGCTCGGTCAACGTAACAGATCGCTGGGAGAAAGGCGCAGATCGGCGTCAGTCCTTGAGGAATACGCTTGAGAACATCGAGCACAACGACTCGCTTGTGATATTAAAATTTGGTGTGCACGATCCGATCTACGGGCCGCTTTTCCGAGATATTCTCTCTTTGATTATCAAGCTCGCTCGCCCCGAGAGACTCGAGGATGTCCTTGTAGGGCGCGTGACAATTCTTATTGCCTCTCCGCATAGGACAACTGCGTACCACGTTGACTCGGACGTCAACTACCTCTTCCAAGTCGCGGGCGACAAGTTTTTCGCCGTGTTCGACCAAACCGACCGCACGCTCGTTACTGACGAGGAGTTGGAGGGTTTTTTCAACGGAGATCTAAGTGCGGCGCACTTCAAGCCCGACCGGGAGGCTGATGCTACAACTTATGATCTGAAGGCAGGATTTGGCGTGCACGTGCCGTGGCTGGCTCCACATTGGGCTCGCAATGGCGGGCAAGTGTCGATCGCTGTAAGCTGCAATTTTGATCTCGCCTCACTGGAGCGGCTAAGCGCGATCTATAAGACCAATCATCGGCTTCGCAGTATCGGATTCAAACCCAGATCTCCCCGCGATGGATCCTGGGGCGATGACGCGAAGGTCTTTAGCGTCAAGACGATGTCTACGCTCCGCGGGCTTCTCCGCCCGCAGTCGATAAACCAACGCATGGACGCGGGTTGGAGACCGTCCGACTAGCCAATCTTGCCGAAGTTAAGCATTTACACGTCTGTCGTAGGAACCCGCAATGACACGGTTCGATCCCCGGACAGCAGGCATTCCGGGTCTGGCACCCCCAGAGATTCTGGTTTTTCTTCGTATCCCCAAGACGGCTGGGTCTACGATGGAAACGGTCTTTGAACGCTGTCTTCCCGGCGCCATTTTCCATGGGCACATCCCAGTTTCGACCTCCGCGCTGCTGATCCGCTCCACAGACGCTATTGGCGATTTATTCCATCGACTTTCGCCAGACGAGAGAGCAGCTGTTCGATGCCTTGTGGATGAGCACGTCACTTTGGATATCGCGTCGCTCTTTGACCGACCTGTTCGCTTCTTCACAATCGTACGGCATCCGGTGGACCGGATAATATCGAGCTTTTACTATATTCGAACCAAAAGCCATTTGGTCAGCTACCCTTTCATCAAAGATCTTTCGTTTGAGGAATATCTAGATAGTGGAATTGGCTTGGACTCGGACAATCACCAAGTCCGAGTGCTGAGCGGGCGTCTCGAACTGGACGCCCCCTGGGATCCGGCCGGAGGGCCGATCGTGGCGTCGCCCGTCGAGCGACATCACCTTGAAATGGCGAAATCCAATATCGAGCAGCGGTTCATTGCTGCGGCTACACTTGAGCAATTCACCTCTCTGGTATGGTTCTTCAAGCGACTCTATGGCTGGCCGGTGCACCGCGTCCTATTCCGCCGGCAGAAAGCAGACACAGGCCGCCCCCACCTCGAACACGTCTCCGCCGTTACGCGCCGGCGGCTGGCTGAGATGAACCAATACGATATGGAGCTTTATGAATGGGTTCGCGATCGATTTGAACAGCAGATTCGGCCGCTGGAGCCGGCCTTTTCCCGCGAGGTCAGACGCTTTGAGATGCTGAACGCCGCAGCCCAGAAGTTTTATCGCGCTGCTCCGGATTCACTTCGCAAACTCACAACTCAGGTCCTGCGTGGCAGCCATGCCGCTTAGGGGCGCCTCTGGCGGTCAGTTCTACTTCTCCGAACGCCCACGGTTCACGGCTCGTGGAGTCCGGTCTCGCTCTCCATCCGGCCGCTGAACCTGAACCCGGTGCGCCATGAGCAACGCCGCCTACGACGGACCCATCGGGGACCTCAAGCTTAATGCGGTAAGAGGAGCCTTCGTCACAAGCCTGGCGCAAATCGCCAAAGTCATTGTGCAATTCGGCTCTGTGGTCGTTATGTCCCGTCTCCTGTCTCCCGCTGATTTCGGCCTCTTGGCGATGGCGGCGCCCATATACGGGCTGGCTTTGATTTTCCAGGATATGGGCCTGGGTCACGCGACAGTACAGAGCACGAGGGTCACGCCGGCGGAGAGCAACGCTTTGTTCTGGCTCAACGTCGCAGCGGGACTCGCGCTAGCGCTCCCACTCCTCTTGCTCGCGCCGTTGGTCGGCTGGTTCTATGGCGACGAGCGGGTGGCAAGCCTCACACGCGGATTCGCGGCTCTGATCGTGATTGTCGCGCTCGGCGCTCAACATACGGCGCTACTCACCCGCATGATGCGGTTTCACTTCCTTGCTGGGCTCGATACGATCTCCATGCTTGCCGGATTTCTTGGCGGCGCGCTGCTGGCCCTAGCGTTCCACACCTATTGGGCGCTGTATGCTTCCTACGCGATCAGCGCAGCGGTAAGCGTCGTCGGCGCATGGATCGGCGCTGGCTTCGTGCCGGGGTGGCCGCGTTGGGAGGCAGGCGCGAGGCAAATGGTTCGCCTCGGCGCTGGGTTCACGAGCTTCAATCTCTTCAACTTCATTGTTCGCAACGTGGATAATATTCTGATCGGGCGCGTATGGGGGGATGCTGCACTCGGGCTCTACGATCGCGCGTACAGGTTCCTCCTGTTCCCGTTGATTCAGATCAACATCCCGCTTGCTCGCGTGATGTTGCCGACCCTCGCCCGTCTGCGGACGGACGCGCCACGGTACCGCATCGCGTACCTGCAGGCGGTGAACCAACTGCTGCTTGTAACGCAGCCGGGCATCGTGTTCGCGATCGCCACTGCCGACATCCTTATTCCGATCCTGCTCGGTCAGAAGTGGACTGAGGCTGCGCCAATCTTTCAGTGGATGGGTCTCGCAGCCTTGGTGCAGCCGATCAGCGGCGCCGCGAACTGGCTGTTTATCAGTCAGCAGCGAAGCAAAGCGTTCGCGGGTTTTGGGGCGTTCAATGCCGCGGTCAGCACTGCCGCCTTTTGCGTCGGCTTGCCATGGGGACCGATTGGAGTAGCGGCTTCTTATTCTGTTGCACAGGCACTCGTACGGTGCCCGGTGATGTTCTGGATGGCGACGCGAACCGGCGCCCTTCGCGCCAGCGACCTTGTTGGCGTAGCGACGATCCACGGTCTGGCAAGCGCCGCATCGTTTGGGGCCATCATGGCCGCGCGGCAAGCCATCATACTTGGCGGCGTGCCCGCTCTCGCGCTCTTTTTTTGTCTCTCCTACGCAACCACGTTGCTGGTGCTTGCGCTGGCGCCGTCCGGCCGCATGGCGCTACGAGACAGTATCTCGATTGCCACACTCATTGCATCCCGATCGTAGAACACGGTCGTGACCGTGCCGCGGACTGATTCTCGTGCTCGACCGTAACTATGGTTTTCGTAATTGAAAACGAAAGCGGTCGTGCAGCCGACCCAGCACCACGCCAACAGGACGCTTCAAGTGGTCGAGCATCGGTGACCGAAACGGCGGCGTGGGTTTGAGGCCGAGGCGGCGAAGGTAGTAGTTGGTCCGATAGATCGCCGCTCGCTCGCTATCGTAACTGTGGTAGTTGATGCTGACAGATATCGAGATGTCGTCGCCATTCTTCAGCCAATGCGGCGCGTTCACCGGAATGTGCACGCCCATGCCTGGCTCCATCAACAACACCTCCGCGCGGTGCTGCAGATCCCGCTTATAGATCGCGGCGTTCGTGTCGATGGAATAGAAGCGCTCGATCTCCTCCTCAGGCGTCACTTCCCGGTCCTCTGGCCGGAACAGATTGATCTCCTTCGTGCCCTGGAGTTGCAGCAGAAAGTTATTCTCGCTGTCAATGTGGTACGTAGTCAAACGATTTGGAGAGGTGATGAAAACAATCACCTCCTTCCTACGCATCTTGCGCTCAAGCTCGCGCCCGCTGACCTCAAGGATGTCCGACATGCAATGGTCCAACACAGCCCCATAGGCGGGATCGGTGTCTGCCCGCTTCAGGACGATCCAGGCGCCTGCATTCTCTATCCGGTCGATCATCTCGTCCACCGGGGGTGCGGCCAACGCCGTGCCCCAGCGCTGCCCGATATCCTGCACGCCTGCATCATAGTACAGGTCGTCCGGGCGCGCTGTCGCGGTGCTGCGCGCTAGCTCAATTAGCCTGGGCAGCTTGAACAGCGGATGGTCGTTCAGGTGATGCCGGAAGACGAATTGCCGGCGGTTGAATTTTTCATGGAACACATTCCGGTCGAGCTCGATCACGCGCCACGCATCCGCTTCGGCGCCAGCTATCGGAATATCCAGAACGATGGACATCTTGCACCCCGTGACCAAATCACAGTTGATCGCTTGGAGACCACATCGTTCGGATGCAGCCTTAGGGATTGCACGAGGACGTCATTCCGCAGCTTGCGGAAACGCGTTTCTTCCCACCTTTGCTCTTACCTGGTTTTCGATCCACTCGTATGTCACTGCCAGGCCGGCCGAGAGCGGTTGCTCGGGCCTCCAGCCCAGCTTCGCCTGTATCAATCTATTGTCGGAGTTGCGGCCCCGGACGCCAAGGGGCCCTGGGATGTGCCTCTTCTCCAGTTTCTTGCCCGCGATCGCCATTATGGCGTCGGCAAGCTGATCGATGGTGACCATCTCGTCGGAGCCGATGTTCACTGGTCCCTCAAAGCTGGAGCGCATCAGCCGGACTGTGCCTTCGACGCATTCCGACACGTATAAAAAGGATCGGGTTTGCCTTCCGTCGCCCCAAATATCGATCGATCGCCCATTTGGCGTCATCGCAATCTTACGGCAGAGCGCAGCCGGAGCTTTCTCGCGCCCGCCATCCCATGTGCCTTCAGGGCCGAAGATATTGTGATAGCGCGCGATCCGAACTTCGATCTCGCGGCAACGAGCAAAAGCAAGATAGAGCCTCTCGCTGAACAGCTTTTCCCAGCCGTATTCACTGTCCGGCTCTGCAGGGTAGGCTGAGCTTTCTTCGCAATTTGGCGAGTCCGGATCGATTTGGTTGTAGGCGGGGTACATGCACGCGGATGAAGAATAAAATATCCTCGGGATCAGCCTCTTACAGCATGCATCCAAGATATTCAGATTTATCATCCCCGAGTTGTGCATGATGTCGGCGTCATTCTCGCCAACAAATACAAATCCGGCTCCGCCCATATCTGCGGCGAGCTGATAAACTTCATCAAACCGGCGATCGATCACGTATTTACAGAAATACGGATCACGGAGGTCGCCTATGACGAAATCGTCTGCTTGGCTCGCCGCATATTCGTGGTTCTTTAGATCGACACCTCGAACCCACAATCCACCTTCTTTAAGGCGCTTTACAAGATGGCCTCCAATGAAGCCGCCAGCGCCGCAGACCAATGCAGTTCTCATTACTATCTCCAATACTGATGATTACGTTGTCGATATTTCGCAGCAAGGTGGGCGCGGCTGGCTGAACGCCATTAGAGGGGGCTCGCCATGCCGGCACGGGCAGCGCCACTGAGGCGGGGCGCAGCGAATCCAGGCTGCGACACCTCGACGACGGCGCGATGCGACGCGACAGAATGAATATCGAACCCCTTCTCCAGAAGTCTTCTGTCCAAGACTACTTCTGTTTTCGGCTTCGGCGCCATCGCCCAAAAGGAGTTGATTCTTTACGCCTTTTGGCCCCCGAGAAGCAGACCGAAGGGAGATTCGGGGATGATCATCGCCGCCGAAGTCAGACGCCCACGCGATATAGTGACGAAGGAGTCACTGACTGATTGAGCGAAAGCGCCGTGTGGATAGCGGCGGGGTTAACGAGGGCGATCTTGTTCGCGTCGTGCGGCCGGGCAGAGGCTTAGATTAGGCGTCGAAGAGTTTGCCCGTCGGCCAACCGGGGCTCCTAGTGGATCGAATCTAACACTTGATGCCCGCGCCTGACGGCGGCGATGATTTTGTCCGGGTCTGCGGTCCATGTGAAGGGCCTGGACTGCTGATTGTGCTCTTCGAGGAAGCGGTTGATCGCGGCTTGCAGATCGGTGACGGACCGGAAGACGCCTCGCTTGAGCCTGCGCTTTGTGAGAGTGGCGAAGAAGCCCTCGACCGCGTTGAGCCAGGAAGCGGACGTCGGCGTGAAGTGGAATGTCCATCGCGGATTGCGTTCGAGCCATCGGCGGACATTGGGATGCTTGTGGGCGGCGTAGTTGTCGATGATGGCGTGGATCGTCTTCCCCGCAGGAACCTGTCTTTCGACGATATTGAGGAAGCGGATGAACTCCTGATGGCGATGGCGCTGCATGTTGCGGCCGATCACCGTGCCGTCGAGGACGTTCATCGCGGCGAACAGCGTCGTCGTTCCGTGCCGCTCGTAGTCGTGTGTCATCGTTCCGGCGCGGCCCTTCTTCAGCGGCAGTCCGGGCTGGGTGCGGTCCAGCGCCTGAATCTGGCTCTTCTCGTCGACCGACAGGACGATGGCGTGCGCGGGCGGATCGACATAGAGCCCGACGACGTCGCGCAATTTGTCGACGAAGCGCGGATCGTTGGACAGCTTGAACTGGCGCATCCGGTGCGGCTGGAGGCCGTGCTTGCGCCAGATACGTTGAACCGAGCTGACGCTGAGCCCCGCCGCCTTCGCCATCAACAAGCCGGTCCAGTGGGTCGTCTCGCCAGGCGGTTCGCCAAGTGTCAGCGCGACGACGCGCTCGGCGGCCCCGGCGCTCAGCGGTGGGATGCGCGAGGGACGCGTCTTGTCGCGGAGCAACCCGTCGAACCCCGCCTCGATAAAGCGTTCTTGCCAGCGCCATACGCAGGTCTTGGACTTGCCGGTTCGCCGCATGATCTCGTTCGTGCCGACACCATCGGCCGTAAGCAGCACGATCTCGGCCCGCCAGACCTGCTTCTGCGGCGCGTTGCGGTCACGAACCAGGGCTTTGAGCCGACAAATATCGGCAGACGAAACCGAAAGGGATTTTCCTGCGCGCATCACGCAGACTCGCACGCCGAAATCCCAGAGGGAATCCCATCCGGGATTCAACTGTCAGGTTCGATCCACTAGCTCTTGTCGCCCTTGTCCATGATCCGAAGACGCTGCCAGCGGCCGCGCGCGCTATCGGCGAAGCCAGCGGCCGTCGCGCAAGTGGCTGATTCACCGACCATAAAGGCGACGTCCAAAGAGATGGAAACTAGCCCTTTCGGCCGCGTGCCTGCATCGGCGGCGGGTGGTATTCGTCGCGAGGCCCAACGAATGGGCCGCAACTCAACGCAAAGATACATCCCTAGACTGACGCGTCCATTCAAAGACGGACGCGCCTTTTTTACGGATATCGATCAGAGAGTCGCTCCGCCGGCCAGGACGCTCGCCGGATTGGACGTGCCGTTAAGGGTTGGAGGGCGTCAGACAGAGGCTATTTGCAGGGCGGAATACGACGTCTCGTGCGCTTGAGGCGTAACCCTCTGGAAGCGCAGATACTCGGCTACTTGCCCTAGTATCCGAGGTGTTCGTGCTAGGGAGATAGAAGCTGAAAGGCGTAGGCCGAAAAGTAGAAGATCAGTCGATTGACAGACCTGCAAAAAAACCTTCGAATAACATCAGCGGGCCGTCTAACTGTTGAGGAAGCACCGTGACCCAAGACCGAGAAAATTTCGGCGCAAGAGCTCAGCGCACTCGCCGCAACGCCATGAAGATGGGCGCACTTCTCGCTCCTGCCGCAGTGGCGACCGCGGTATTGTCGCGGATAAAGCGGGCGCACGCCGCTGCTCCCCTTGTGGCCGTCGTTCGCGCCAGCTGTTTCCTCAAAGGGACCAGAATTCAGACCGCCGAGGGCGAACGGAGGGTTGAAGACCTGGCGATCGGCGATCTCTTGCCGACCATGTTCGGCGGGCTGCGCGCTATCCAGTGGATCGGACGCTACGACATCGAGAAGGCCGATCCGTCAGGACCCTGGGTGAGAGACGCGCAGCCGGTGCGGATCGCGCGATCGGCGCTCGCTCCGAACGTTCCGGCAGCGGACCTCTATGTCACAGCGAATCATGCCTTGCTCATCGACGGCGTGCTGGCGCCGGCGGAGATGTTGATCAATGGGACCACCATCGAGCGCTTCGAGGCGCGAGGATGCGACAAGCTTGAGCTCTTCCATATCAAGCTTGAGAGTCACGACGTGATCTATGCCGAGGGAGCCCCGGTCGAGACGCTTTTGCAGGTTGATGAATCAGCGGTCAATTTCGCGGAGTTCTATCGCCGGTATGGAATGCCAGCAAATGATGGCGTTCGCTGCGCCCCTCATATTGACTGCGAGGGTCGGCTTGGCGAGATGAAATCGAGAGTCCGTAGCGCGATATCGCTTTGGATTGACTATCGAGAGCCGGCGGACGTGCTTCGCGATCACTTGGAAGAGCACGGGATCGCTGTTTCGCGGCAGTCGGAGCCCGCTTGCTAAGACGGCCGCCCCACTGAACGCGGCCCGGCAAGGCTCATCGCAAGGGAAGGTCCTCGACTTACCCGCAGGCTTGAGGCTGCGCCCTCCTGTCTGGATGCGCGCTCGGTCTGTGTGCTGAAGTGTGCGTTACGTCGACCTGCATTTGAAACCATTTTGCGGGAACGGCGATCAATGTTGGGTGGACGCAGGGCGGTCGCGACATGAAGCTGCTTATCTCGACCTACGCCTGCGCGCCGGATCACGGCTCGGAACATGCCGTTGGCTGGAATTGGACGACCGGTGCGCGCCGGCTGGGCCACCAGGTCTGGGCGATGGCCTCGATGGTGCACCGATCCGCAATCGAGGCGGCCTGCCGAAAGGATAGCGATCTCGCGGGAATAAGCTGGATCTTTCCCGAAGTCCCGGGTTGGCGGTTGCGCGAGGGCGTCGAGCCAGTCTGGGAACGGACCTATAACCTTCTGTGGCAGCTGGCAGCCTTGCGCCACGCGCGAGCCTTGCAGCGCGAGATCTCCTTCGACGCCGTCCACCATCTCACCTGGGGCGGTATTCGGGCGCCAACCTTCCTCGGCTTGCTCGGAGCGCCCCTCATCGTTGGTCCGATGGGCGGAGGGGAAACTTCGCCGATGGCGCTGCGCAACGATCTCACCGCGCGCTCGCGGACGATCGAGCGCATTCGCGATCTCTCCAACGCCAGCATTACCGTCAATCCGATTACGCGGATCGGTCTGGCGCAGGCAAAGGTCATCTTCCTGAAGACGCCGGACACGCGGCGGCTATTGACCCCGGAAATGCAACGCAAATCCCGCATGTTTCTGGAGCTGACGCTGCAACGCTCTCAGCTCGAGACCCCGCGCGGACCACGGACAGGACCTCCGCGTCTGCTCTATGCCGGCCGGCTGCTGTATTGGAAGGGGGTCCACATCGCCATCCGGGCGCTCGCCCAGCTCTTGCCACGGATGCCGGAGGCGCGGCTGACCATTGTCGGAAAGGGGCCGGAAGAGGAGCGGTTGAAGGCCGAGGCCCTCGACATGAAGCTTGGCGACCGGATCGAGTTCATTCCGTGGCTGCCGCAGCGGGAACTCTTCGCTCTCTACGGAAACCACGATCTATTCGTTTTTCCAAGTTTGCACGACAGCAGCAGCAACGTCGTGCTCGAGGCGCTGTCGCATGGCCTGCCCGTAATGTGCCTCGACCTCGGCGGGCCGAAAGAAATCGTGACATCGCATTCAGGGATCGTTGTAAGGACGACGGGGCGGGACACGAATAGCGTCGCCGCAGCAATGGCGGAAGAAATGAAGACGCTTTTTGAGGACCCAGCGCGGCTTGCAGCCCTCTCGCGGGGCGCGCTGAAAAGGGCCGGCGAATTCATAGCCTCGGATCGCATCGCCTCATTCTATCGCGCGTCGGAAGAAGCCATCGGCATTGCGACGCATCCTGCGGCCCACGGCGTCTTGTCCTACACGCCATGAAACGTCGCGGGAGCTTGACCTGTCGGCCGGCAAACTCTCGATCGGTCAATCGCAATCGAACGACCGCCGCCACGACTGCGGCGCTTTTGCGATGATTCGAAACGAGCGCCGGCTCATGGCGAACTGCGCGTTCCCTTTCCGAATGGGCGGCGGCTGAGACATGCGGGTCGCGCTGATCGCCACGGCCTCCTTCGACTATTGCGTCGAATACGCCGAGATGCTGACGGAATCCTGCGAGGTTCTGTTCTGCGCGCCGGCAAAAAGCCTTGCCGGAAGAGCGTTTGTCGACCCGAAAGTCGAGCTCGCAAGTCTCGACTGGCCGCGTCACCGGTCGCCTGCCAGTGTCGCTCTGGTTGCGAGGCTGCTCGCCCGGATCAGGGCTTGGCGGCCGGATGTCGTTCATTTCCTTGGCGAGAACAACATCTGGCTCAATCTTCTGCCGCCGCTTCTGGGGCGGACGCCCATCGTGACCACGGTTCACGACATCGAACACCATCCTGGGGACATCGAATCGCGTCGGGTGCCCCGGCTGTTCATTGACCAGTTTATCCGCCAGTCAGACGCCATCATTGTTCATGGAGAGAGGCTTCGGGCGGCGGCGCTCACCAGGCTGCCGACGCCGGCCGATCGTATATTCGTCTTCCCTCACCCGGCGCTGACCTACTATTCGCGTCTCGCGCAGCGTAGTGGAATGGCCCGAACCGAGGACGGGCTCTTCCGAGTTCTCTTCTTTGGGAGAATCTACGAGTACAAGGGACTGAAGTATCTTATCGAGGCAGCGCAGCTTGCGTTACCGCGTCTCCCCGCGCTGCGAGTTGTCGTAGCCGGTCGCGGCGATGATCCTACTAAGGATGGCGCCTCGATTCTGAGGCCGGAGACATTCGAACTTCGTAACCGTTTCATCCCCGATTTAGAACTCGCTCAGCTCTTGACCGATGCCGATGTCCTCGCGCTTCCCTATATCGAGGCTTCGCAGAGCGGAGTTCTTATGGTTGCGCTCGCCTTCGGCCTTCCGGTAGTAGCGACTAACGTCGGGGAAATCGCCGATGCCGTACGAGGGGCTGGGATCGGCATGGTGGTTCCACCGCGCGACAGCGCCGCGCTTGCCAACGCGCTCGTCGAAGTCGGCGCGAACGCGCCATTGCGGCGGGCGTTCGCGGAGAGAGCGGCCGAAACCGTTCGGGGGCCTTATTCCCGCGGCGTCCTCGCGGCATCGGCGAAAAAGATCTATAAAGCGGTCTTAGCGGCGCGCGGAAACGATTAATCGAATCCCATCGAGTTTCATTCACGCGTCCTGAGACTGCAATGCACCGTTGGCCGGCGCCTCCGGACGCTCGTTTCGGCGATCCAAGCAAAGTCGGCGGCGATATCACAACCCTCCCGCCAATTTCGTGCAGCGCAGAGTGTCAGCCCAGAGGCGGTTGAGGCTGACCGTCGTAGGGCGGCGCCCATCGCCGAAGTTGCGGGTAGCGTTGGGCGATCCAGCGGCGGGCGTTTTGGACATTCAGTATGATGATAAGTGAGGCGTAGGCGGCGCATCCGATTGTCACCTGACAAACAAGAGCGACTGGGCCGGACCACCAAGCGAGCTGGCGAACTATGAGAAACATAACTGCCGTGCTTATCAGCACTTTACCCGTGTCGACTATCGGCAGCGGCAAGAAAAATACGGATCGGCTGTAGATTGCCGCCACGGCCGACGAGAGTAGCAAAGCAAAACAGCTGGCCATGCCGGCGCCCAAGACTCCCAACGTCGGAATCAGCCACAAATTCAAAGCGACGTTGATGACGAGAGCAACCAGCGTGAATATGGCAAGCAACAAAGTCCGATTCGCAAGCTGGAAAGCCGTGTCAATATAGTAAGCGCGCACGGCGGCGATGGCGGCCGCCGCCGAGAGCCATGGCGCCAGGGAGACGACTGATTTCCAATAGAATTGGGCGACGATGAGATGAGCCAGGTTGTCCGACAGAGCGACGATGCCCGCAGCGCTGGGCAGCACGACGCCGATGAGGATGATCAAATTCTGCGACAGCTGGTTTTTCGTCGCTTTGGGATTGAGTTCGAGCGTTCGTACGGCCATTGAATAAGCCACGGGCCCTACGCCGCCCGCGAGGGCTAGGATCGGCATCTGGCTTACCAAAGCAGCGGCGTTGAACAAGCCAACCGCTTCGGGGCCCGAAAGCGCCAATAAGAGCCATTTGTCGACTGACATCAAAACCGTAGCGAGGCCTACGCTGACCGATAGCGGAACTCCGAACCGGAGGATCGACACGAATATCTTTCGGTCGAAAGTAAGTCGGCTGAACAGGAGGTGTCGTTCACGCACCAGGAGACCGGCCAGAAGATTGCTGACGGCTAGGGCAAACAAACTCAGAGACGCGCTATGCCAAGCGAACGCCGCCGCGGAGACTAGCAACGTGGTCAGCAACCCCCGGCCGACACTCATTCGAGAATATTCGGCCGCCCGGAGCTCGGCCATCTGGAGCCGCTGTCGCAACTCGAACCAGATGGTTACGGACGAAGCGACCAGACTCGCGAGAACCAACGAATCATAATTACCAAGAACACCGGTCGCGAGCGCCAGCGCAGCTGCAATGACCCATACGACAACCAGCGCGACGAAGCACGCCATGATTGTGCCGTAGAGCGCCTCTGGACGACTTGCTCCGGCAGCCATCCTCATAAGGCTGAGCCCTAGCCACTCGAACACGCCAACCGTCAGAAAGAAGATGATCGACAGGCCCAACGCGTAAAGGCCATATTCCTCGGGCTTCAGCAATCGCGTCAGTAGAGCCGCGACCACCAGCGCAAGGACGCTGGGAATGAGCCGCGCTACTAGAAATATGACGCGGCCTCGCAAGCCGGGTTCCCTTCGCGTTAATCCGCGAGCGCTCGCAACCCGGCCGCCAGCGTGTGAGACATGGGGTCTATACAACACACTCACCCGGGCGCAAATGCGGCGAATGGCCAACGAAGCACCGCGTTGGGAGCCAGCCCTGGTCGGAATTTCCCGGAGCGGAAGAGCCTCATTTCGCTAGGTCCTGCGCCTTTCGGCCGGAGTCACGTCGAGCGAGGTTTGAAGCAGGAAACCGAGAAGCACAAGCATTACGACGTGGTAGGCGATGGGCGGACGGCGATAACGCGGCCGAGGGCCAGGATGTGCCGCTGCAAGGGACGCTCGAAGCCGTAGTGCGATAAGGCGCTGACGCCGAACAGCACCGCGCACCAGATTACGAAGGTCAGCGGCTGGCCAAATACCGCGCGACCCACGCCGGCGGCGTCCAGACAGATGACGGTCAAGAGCTGCAGCGGGAAATGCAGCAGATAAATGGAATAGGAGCAATCGCCGAGGACGCGCGGCGCTCTTGCACGGATTGGGCGAATGGACTCAATCAACCCCAGAAGGAGGACGAGATAGGGGAAGACCACCAATAGGATGAGATGGCCGATTGCGGCTCCCGCCAGCCGTGGCGCAGCAGGGACGACGGGGCTGAGCGGGCCGGCGAGCAGGGGCAGCAACGCAATCCCAAGCGCGACCGCCGCTCCTAAAGCGAGCACGGCCATAAGCACCTGGAGGGGAGCGCGCAGGTACCAGCCGGATCGCACCAGCAGGCCCAGTCCGAGCGCAACCAGTGCGCCGGAAAAAAAAGACACAAGGCCCTGACCGATCGGCCAGTGCAGGACGCTGAGCACGAGACCGATTGCGCATAGCGCGAGAAACACCGGAATGCGCCGATCCCCCGTGAATCTAGCGCAGATGAAGAATAGCGCGTATAGGAAGCACTCGACGGAGATCGACCAACTTGGTCCGTTGAAGAGAAACCTCTGGTTCGGCCACCAATGCGAAGTCAAGGTCACCGCCTGGATCAGGTCGGCCGTGGAGCCCGGCGGATAGACGAAATTGCTGCCATGCCGCTGGCGATAGATCTCTTGCAGTAGAATCACAAACAGCAGAGTCAAGCCGTGGAGCGGATATAGGCGAGCGAATCTACGCTTGAAAAACTCACCGGCTCCCACTCGGCGATTGTGTATTAATCCGTAGTAGTAGTGAAAGAAAATAAACCCCGAAAGGGCAAAAAAGAATTCGACTCCCATCCAGCCGTAACTATAAAACCAGTAGAAGATTTGGGAGAGCGGCTGGGGCGACACCTCGCCTGCTGACGGGTGCACACCCTGATCGAAAAAATGTGACCAATGCCACAAGACCACGCCGAACGCACCGATGCCACGACCGGCATCCAGACTCACGAAACGCTCATTGGTCATGGAGTCGATCCCGTTTGGACCGAGCCGAAATTTGGCACGGGGACTACGGACTGGATAATTAACGGCGAACGTATGCCATATGGCCGCGTCCCCTTCAGTGCAAGCGCATTCCTATCGAACCGCCTATCCTCGGAAATATCTTAGGGTGTACCTCGCAAGTACCCCTCTGCGAAGGCGCCCAGGCGCGCACTCCAAGGGCCACGCACGAGCTTGGCGACTTGCTGTCAATGATCGCGGAAACGAGATCCAATGTGGAGCACTGACCACCAGGGCGGGGTGGTGAACAGCTAGAGGGCTGCGTCGCCTCACGCGCGAGCATGACGTGCAGCCGAAGCGACGCCGACGTTAAGTCGTCACCACGGACGGCGACCACCTCGGGCCGGATCGGTCCCGACCTGACCAAAGATCTCATTCCCGACCGCCCGAACCAGCTCTGGGTTGCGGATCTCACCTACGTCGCAATTCCGGGCAGCTTCGCAATCGGGTCGGATACGCGATCAGTCGGTCGATGGACGCCCGCATCACGGTTGGCGCGCTGAAGGCGGTGATCAGAGGCCGCAAGCCCGGCAAAGGCTGCATTCACTATTCCGATTGCGGCTCGCAGTTCGCGTCGGAGGTCTACCGCGATTTGCTCGCCACTAACTCAAAACGGCTGCACTTGGCGCTGGGCGATCTCAGCAACATACCCGTCAGACAGTCAAAGCCGCCGCTTGATGCTGTCCATCCGCAGCGGCTTAGTCCATTGTGGGCTAACTTTTTGCTTTTTTGAGCGATTGAGGACTAAATCGGATGTCCTAGAATATTGAAATGGTGCCCAGGAAAGGACTCGAACCTTCACGGCTTGCACCGCTGGTACCTGAAACCAGTGCGTCTACCAATTCCGCCACCTGGGCACGGGGCCGTGTCTTAAGAGGGCGGGCCGTCGGATGTCAACGGCGCGCCGCGTTTCCCGCCGGCAGGCGATGACAATGGCGCTCGCGCAGCGCTAAGATCGGCCCAAAATCAGCGTGAGGCGCGCCCGGAGCGCGCCGGAGGACTTCTCGATGACCACGGCCCTGCGCCTCTCGCTGCATGTGCCTGAGCCGACCGTCCGCCCGGGCGGCAGGCCCGATTTCAGTCATGTCGCCATTCCCGAGGCCGGCGAGGTTCCCCGGCCGCCGATCGACGTCGCGCCATCCGAGATCCGCGACTTCGCCTATACGATGATCCGCGTGCTGGACGAAAAGGGCGAGGCTCTGGGCGAGTGGGCCGGGACCCTCGAGGCCGCCGCCTTGCGCAAGGGTCTGCGCGATATGATGCTGACCCGTGCCTTCGACGCGCGCATGCTGCTTTCCCAGCGCCAAGGCAAGACGTCATTCTACATCCAATGTCTCGGCGAGGAAGCGATCGCCGCCGCCCATCGCGTTGCGCTCGAACCCGGCGACATGTGTTTTCCCACCTACCGCCAGCAGGGTCTCCTCATCGCCTTCGGCTGGCCGATCGTCGACATGATGTGCCAGATCTTCGCCAATGAGCAGGATCGGCTGAAGGGGCGGCAGCTGCCCGGGCTTTATTCGGCCAGGCAGGCGGGATTCTTCAGCGTTTCCGGCAATCTCGGCACCCAATATCCGCATGCGGTCGGCTGGGCGATGGCCTCGGCGATCTCCGGCGATACGCACATCGCCTCGGGCTGGATCGGCGAAGGCGCGACGGCGGAAAGTGATTTCCATTCGGCGCTGGTGTTTGCTTCCGTCTACCGTCCGCCGGTCATTCTCAATGTCGTCAACAACCAATGGGCGATTTCGTCCTATCAAGGCATCGCCGGCGGCGAGAGCGCCAAATTCGCCGCCCGCGCGCATGGGTTCGGTATTCCCTCCCTGCGCGTCGACGGCAATGATTACCTTGCGGTCCATTCGGCTTCGCTGTGGGCGGCGGAGCGTGCGCGCGCAAACCTGGGCCCCACGCTCATCGAATGGGTGACTTACCGCGCCGGCGCGCACTCGACTTCCGATGATCCGTCGAAATACCGCCCCAAGGACGAATGGGCCACCTGGCCGCTGGGCGATCCGGTCGAGAGGCTGAAAGTCCACCTCATCCGGATCGGCGCCTGGAGCGAGGAGCGCCACAAGCAGATGCAGGCCGAGGTCGAGGCCGAAGTGCTGGCGGCCGCGAAGGAGGCGGAAAGCCACGGCACGCTGCATGACGGACCGAGGCCGAGCGCTTCGTCGATGTTCGAGCAGGTCTACAAGGATATGCCGCGCCATTTGCGCGAGCAGCGTCAGCAGCTCGGAGTCTGACGCCATGGCGCACATGTCGATGGTCGAGGCGATCCGCGACGCCCTGGACTGCAAGATGGGCGAGGATGATGGCGTGATCGTGTTCGGTGAGGACGTCGGCTATTTCGGCGGCGTGTTTCGCTGCACGGACGGGCTGCAGCGCAAATATGGCAAGTCGCGCTGCTTCGACGCCCCGATCAACGAGTCCGGGATCGTCGGCGTGGCGATCGGCATGGGGGCCTATGGGCTTCGGCCGGTCGCGGAAATCCAGTTCGCCGACTATGTCTATCCCGGCTACGACCAGATCGTGTCCGAGGCGGCTCGGCTCCGTTACCGGTCGGGCGGAGAGTTCTTCGCGCCGATCGTGATCCGCATGCCTTGCGGCGGCGGCATCTACGGCGGGCAGACCCACAGCCAGAGTCCGGAGGCGCTTTTCACCCACGTCAGCGGCCTGAAGACTGTCATTCCGTCGAATCCCTACGACGCCAAGGGACTGCTCATTGCGTCGATCGAGGATGACGACCCGGTCATCTTTCTCGAGCCGAAACGGCTCTATAATGGCCCGTTCTCCGGCCATCCTGATCAGCCAGCCGTCCCATGGGCGAAGCATCCCCTAAGCGAAGTGCCGGCTGGGCGTTATGTCGTGCCGCTCGGCAAGGCCGCGGTGCGGCGGCCGGGAAAGGGCGTGACCGTTCTCTGCTACGGCACGATGACCCACGTCGCCGAAGCGGCGGCCGAGGAGACGGGGGTCGACGCCGAGATCATCGACCTGCGTTCGCTCCTTCCCTTGGACGTGGACGCGATCCAGTCGTCTGTCGAGAAGACCGGCCGCTGTCTCATCGTGCATGAGGCGACGCTGACCTCCGGCTTCGGCGCCGAACTCGTAGCGCAAGTGACCGAGCGCTGCTTCTACGCGCTCGAAGCCCCGGTCGAGCGCGTCGCCGGCTGGGACACGCCCTATCCGCACTCGGAGGAGTGGGACTATTTCCCGGGGCCGGCTCGCGTCGGGCGCGCGCTCATCAAGGCGATGGAGGCCTGAGATGGGCGTGCGATCGATCAAGATGCCGGACGTCGGCGAGGGCGTCGCGGAAGCGGAAATCGTCGAATGGGCGGTCAAGGTCGGCGATCTCGTCAAGGAAGATCAGGTTGTCGCCGCGGTGATGACGGACAAGGCGACGGTCGAAATCCCGACTCCCGTCGCGGGCAGCGTGCTCGCGCTCGGTGGCGCGGTCGGCGATGTGCTCGCGGTGGGCGCCGAGCTCATTCGCATCGATGCGCCGGGAATGTCGGATTCCCTGGCTGCCGCGCCATCAAAGCCGCGCCCGGCTGCGACCGAGAAGGAGGCCCCGCCGCCTAGCGTCAGGCCGAAGCCTGAAGCGCCGGCCCCAGAGCCTGCGGTGGCCGCGCAAGCCGCAGCCGCGCGCAGCGCAGCGCCGGAGCGTGACCTGGCCGCGCCGCCGCGTCCTGCGGGCGAGAAGCCGCTCGCGTCGCCCGCGGTGCGCATGAAAGCGCGCGAAGCGGGGGTGGACCTGCGCTTCGTGCGTGGTTCGGGGCCCGCGGGGCGGATTACTCATGACGACCTCGACGCCTTTATCGACCGTCCGCCCGAATCGCCGCCGAGAGGATCGAGCAAGGCCCCCATTACCGCAGTCGAGACGATCAAGGTCGTCGGCCTGCGCCGGCGCATCGCGCAAAACATGGCTGACTCGTCACGCCGCGTTGCGCATTTCTCCTATGTCGAGGAAACCGACGTCACCGCGCTCGAGGACTTACGCGCGTCGCTTAACGCGCGCGCGACCGATGAGCGGCCGAAACTGACGCTGCTGCCTTTCCTCATGCTGGCGATCGTGAAGGCGATCGCCCACGTCCCGCAGGTCAACGCCCACTATGACGACGACAACGAACTGATCCAGCGCTTTGGCGCTGTGCATCTGGGCGTCGCCACGCAAACTCCGAACGGGCTGATGGTTCCGGTCGTGCGCCACGCGGAGACACTCGGCCTTTATGCCTGCGCGAGCGAAATGCGGCGAGTAAGCGAGGCGGCGCGCCAAGGCTCCGCCGCCCGCGACGAGCTTGTCGGATCGACGATTACGCTCACGTCGCTTGGGGCGCTTGGCGGCGTCGCCTCGACGCCGGTCGTCAACCGGCCCGAAGTGGCGATCGTCGGTGTCAACAAGATCGTCGTCAGACCGGTCTGGCGCGACGGCGGTTTCGTTCCGCGCAAAACGATGAACCTGTCGTCGTCGTTCGATCACCGCGTCGTCGACGGTTATGACGCCGCGACATTCATTCAGCGGTTGCGCGAGCTGATCGAGAGCCCGGCGACGATCTTCATCGAGGATTGACTTCCGCGATGCAGCCGTAGCCGGCCATCGCGCCGCGCGGCCCCCGCATGCGGCCGGATCGGCCGCGCTTCATCTGAAGAGAGCTCCCGCGCGCCTAAAGGGGTGGACTTGCCGGGGGCGGGCAAGCGGCGCGCGGGAATTCGTGATCGCGGTCAAGGCCAGGGCTGGCGGACGAGATCGGCTTGGACCTCGTCCGAACCACCGAGCCTACTGGAACAGCTTCAGGATGAGCGCCGCGTTCTGATTGGCGATCGACAGCGACTGGATGCCGAGCTGCTCCTGGGTCTGCAGCGCCTGCAGCTGGGTCGACGCCGTATTCATGTTGGCGTCCACCATCCCCGAAACGCCGTTGGCGTAGTTCGTCATCAAGGCGGTGTTGAACGTGTTCGCAGTGGTCATCCGATCCTGAGTCGCGCCAATCAGCGCGGCGTAGTTTGTGACAGCCGAAAGCGCCTGATTGACGGCCGTTAGCGTTGTTTGCGCGTCGGAGCCGCCGGTAATGCTGAGATTGGTGAGGTCGACGCCATTCTGGACGAGCAGATTTTGCGACGCGGGCGTTGTGACGGTCGTCGTCACTGCGTAGGACGCCGCTCCGGCGAAGGTCGGGCTTCCGCCCTGGGCGATCGAATTGCCGTTGGCGTCGAGAGCGGTGTAGGTGGTCGTCGTAGCGGTGCCGTCGAGAGCCATTGACTGAACGGTAAACGCCTGGTTCGTCGTGTCTTCGTAGATGGCATCCGTGCCGTATGTCGCGGTGACGGTTCCGGCGGTCACCGCCGTCGTATCCGCCGTGTCGGCCGCGAACTGGGTCTGCAACTGGGCGATCGTCGTCGGATCGGTGAGCGTTGACTGACTGGTCGAAGACGTCGACGAACTGCCGGTCGCCAGACCATAGAGCGCCTGGGTCGTGAAGCCGATCGTGTTGATCGTGCCGCCCGTCGCGCTCGCGTTATAGCCGGCGACGAAGTTGAGGGATGCGACGCTGCCGTTCAGGACGTTCAAGCCATTGAAAGAAGCCGCATTCACCGCGTCAGTGAGCTGCTGGCCCAGCGAGGCGAGCGACGTATTGATGTTGGCGATCTGGGCGCCCGGTTCGGTCGCCTGAGTAAGTGCGGTTTCGATCGAGTTGATGGTGGTGATCACCGAACTGATCGCCGAAGAAGCGGTCGCCAGGAGCGACTGCCCCTGCGACAGGGCGTCGTTGGACGCCGATACGACTCCGCTGTCTGCGTTAAGCTGGGCGGCGATCGACCAGTAGGACGAGTTATCGGCGGCGGTGGCGACCTTGAGGCCGGTCGAAACCTGGTTTTGAACGGTCGAAAGGGCCTGTTGAGTCATCTGCAGCGCCTGCAGCGCGCTCAGGGCGGACGGATTATTCAAGACTGAACTCATGCGAGTGCTCCTGTCGGAAATGGTCGCGGGGAATGGACGACATTTCGGACTCGCACCGAGACGACGGACTGGCCGCATGCCCTTAGGCTCAAGACCAAGAGCCTAACCGTCGTGTGAAGCCAAGGGCGCCGCGCGCTGGCTGCGCGGCTGCCGCTGGCGAAACGAACACTAAGGCCCAACCGCTAATGGCCGGTTAAAAGGGGCGATACCTTCGCGGGCCCCGGTTTCGCCTCCCATGCGCGGTTCATCAGCGCAATGCCGGCGCAAGCTCCGCTGCCGACGATGGCCGGTGCGAATTCACCCTCGGGCCCGAAAGTGGCGACGAATCTGCTGGCGCAAATCGAACGGCTTCGGGCGAACCTGCAGGGACTGGGCGTCCGGCGTCTGACCGCCCTGGCCGTGATAGGCTTGGCCGCTTTCGCGGTGACGGGCCTGGCTGGCTGGTACCTGAGCCGGCCGACCATGGAAACCCTTTATTCGGGACTCGACCGAGACGACATCGCCGCGATCGGCGCCGCGCTGCGCGAGGCGGGCGTGCCTTTTGACGTCAATGCCGAGAGCACTGTCGTCCTGACTCCAGCCGGACAGACCGCAGCGGCGCGGATGATCCTGGCGGAAAAGGGCCTGCCGCGGAGCGGCGCCGTGGGCAACGAACTGTTCGACAAGCTCGGTTCGCTCGGCCTCACCTCGTTCATGCAGGATGTTACGCGCCTGAGGGCGCTCGAGGGTGAGCTCGCCCGGACGATCCAGATGATGCGCACGGTCAAGGCGGCGCGGGTCCATATCGTTCTCGCCGACGAAGGCTCCTTTCGTCGCGAGCGTCAGCCGTCGTCGGCCTCCGTGGTCATCCGAACCGACGGGGGCGATGATTCTGCGACCGGGCGGGCGATTCGCCACCTGGTCGCTTCCGCCGTACCGGGAATGAAGCTCGATGACGTCACCGTTCTCAATGTCGACGGACGCCTCCTGTCCTACGGTGTTGAGTTCGATCGAGAAGTCGCCAGACAATCTGCTCGCGCTCGAAAAGGACGTGTCGCAGGAAATCCGCGAGAACATCACGCGGACGCTTACGCCATATCTCAGCGCCCGGAATTTCCAGATCTCCGTCGCCGCGAGGCTGAACGCCGACAAGACACAAACCAGCGAGACAATTTACAATCCCGACAGCCGAGTCGAACGCTCGGTGCGGGTCACCAAGGAACAGCAGAGTTCCCAGAACGCCGCAGGCGAGCAGCCCGCAGGCGTCGAGGCCAACCTGCCGAAGCCAAAAACCGCCGGCGGCGAATCCAAGCAGTCGAACGATCAGACACAAAAGCGCGAGGAGCTGACGAACTACGAAGTCTCGTCCAAGTCGGTTCAAACCACCAGCGCCGGTTTCGCGGTCCAAAATCTCTCAGTCGCGGTGCTGATCAACCGCTCCGCACTCGCCGCCTCGCTTGGCGACAAGCCGGCGCCCGATGCGCTGGCCGGTCAGGTCCACGAGATCGAGCAGCTCGTCGCCTCGGCGGCCGGACTTGATCGGCAGCGAGGGGACACGGTCAAAATCTCGGTGGTCGATTTCATCGATTCGTCTCACGACCTCGATCCGGCGCCAGGCGCCTCGCTGACCGAGATCCTTGCCCATCAAGTGGGGTCAATCGCCAACGCCGGCGCCATCGTGGCGGTCGCGGCGATGGTGGTGTGGTTCGGGGTTCGACCCGGGCTGAAGATGGCGCTCGCCCCGCCACGGCTGACGGCTGGGGACGGCGCATCCGGCGGTCAAACGCCGGCATTGGGAGCGCCCGTCAGCGAAGCCGGCGCGACCGAGAGCATTCTCATCGAGTCGGATGGTGGGCGGGATGCATTTCTGCAAGCGTTGCTCGCGCGGCGCGACAACGGGCCCGGCCGCAAGCTGCAGAAATTGGTCGAGTTCGATGAGAACCATGCCGCAGCAATTCTCAAACAATGGATTCGTCAAGGAGCGAACGGATGAAACCGCTTTCGATCGCCGACTATCTAAACGATCTCAGCCGCACGACGACTGAAGAGGCGCGGCCGCGACGCGAGAGCTCGCCGTTTCGCCCGCGAAGCCTACCGAGCGTGCAGAACGGCGAGCAGCGTCCGCGGCCTGCGTTCAACGCCGCGGCGAACCCCGGCGGCGCGGACATCCCGGGGAGGAGTGGACCTCGGCGTACGCCATGGGAGCGTAAGCCTACGCCGCCCGCCGCTCCGGCGGGGTCTGCTCCGGCGGGCGCCGAGGCATTCAAGCCGGAGGACATCGCCGGCCGGCTCGAGGAAGCCTATGCGCGTGGGCGCGAGGAAGGACTTATCGAGGGGCGGGCGGACGCCGCCGAGCGGCATGCCGCTGAGCTCGCCGCGATGCGCCGGGAGGCGGAGACCGACCGGCTGGAGTTCCAGCGCAACGAATCCGCTGGGCTCGAGAACGCGATCCGTACCGGATTGAGGCAGATCGAGGACAATGTCGGGGCCGCCGTCGCTCGCATCCTCGCGCCGTTCCTGACCAAGCAGGCCGCGAGGCAGGCAACCGACGAACTATGCAAGGCGATCACTCGGCTGAGCGCGGGAGGCTCGTCCGGATCCATGACGATTCGCGGTCCCGAGCATCTGCTCGCGAACCTGCGCGAACGGATCGTCGATTTGCCGATCGCGGTCGTCTTTGTCGACGACGGGGGCGTAGAGATCATTGTCGAGGCCGGCGCCACGCAAATCGTGACCGCGCTTCACCCCTGGGCGGAGTTGCTCGCCCGGCTCGCCGACTGAGCGGCGCCTATGGCCGCGCAACATCCAGAAATCGTCATCGTCAGGCGGCGCAGCTCGCAAGAGGGCGAGCATCATGGCGGCGCCTGGAAGATCGCTTTCGCCGATTTCATGACCGCGATGATGGCCTTCTTCCTCGTGCTGTGGATCATCAGCGCGACCGACAAGAACACCAAAACGCTCATCGCCCGCTACTTCAATCCGGTGAAAGTCGAGGAGCCCGCCAAGGCGCAGAAGGGCATCCACGGCGTTCCGGAAAAGGACGCCTACCAGCCAGGCGCCGGTTCGGCCGCGCCGAACGCCGGGAAATCCACGTCAGACCGCACGGAACCCGATGGGGGCCAGGATGGCGAGGCGTCGCCGACGAGTCCCTCGAGCCAGGGCCAGCAACGCCGCCCGCCGCCCCCGCAGTCGCCTGAGCCTCCCCAAGACCCGGCAAAACCGTATCCGACGATGTCGGAGCAGGAGCTGTTCAGCGATCCTCGCGCGAGTCTCGACAAGATCGCCGGCGCACCGCCGCCAGGGCCTCGCGTCGATCCTTCGGCGGCGCTGAGGGGCTACGGCGAAGTCGGTCCTAGCGCCGACGAGGCGCTCCGCGATCCGTTCCGCCCACTCGGCAGCGATCAGGCCGTCAATGTCGTGAGGTCCGATACCGGCGCCCCGCCGGCCGCCTCCTCCCCCGGCGACCAGCCGGCGGCAGAAAACACGTCCAGCGCTCCCGAGGCTCCGCCGGCGGCAATCCCCAGTAAGGCCCCGGCGCCGCAATCGCCTGCGCCCTCGTCCGTCTATCCGCCCGCGCCGGACGCCGCGGAAGCGCGCCGAATAGCCGCCTCCAACCTGCTCGCCGACCTGAGGAAGCGGCTTGCCGGCGAAGCGTCCGCCAATCAGGGACCGCAGCTGGACGTCGAGGCCACCCAGGACGGAATCCTCATTAGCCTCACCGACAGGCAGAATTTCTCGATGTTCGCGATCGGCTCCGCCGAGCCGCAGCCGCGCGTTTTGAGGATGATGGACGCCGTTGCGGCAAGCCTTCAGGGCATGCCGGGCGTCATCATCGTTCGCGGGCACACCGACGCTCGCCCCTATCGGTCCGCGACTTACGACAATTGGCGGCTGTCGTCGGCGCGGGCGCAAATGGCCTACTACATGCTGAGCCGGGGCGGACTCGCCGAAAAGCGGTTCGAACGGGTTGAGGGCTATGCCGACCGCCGCCTCAAGGACCCCTCGCACCCGCTCGCGGCCGAAAACCGCAGGATCGAGATTCTCCTCCGCGAGGCGGCGCCATGACGGTCGTTCGGCGAGCATGGGTTTGGGCCGCGCTCGCGATTGCAGCGCCCCCCGCGGCGTCCGCCGATGCGACCAATCTGGCCGACATGGTGGATGCTTTGCAGCGGATGCAGGTTCAGATCGCTCAAGGCGACAGAGCCGCGTACGCGCTTCAGCTCAATGAGTTGAAGACCATGGGCGCAGCGATCGCGGCGGCCCGGCCCGAAACCTGGAAAGACAGGCGCCAGGCGGATTCGCTCGTCATCTATATCCTCAGCGGCGGACCGCTCGTGAGTGTCGCGCCACTATTGAAAGGCGACGTCGTCATCGAGTCCGAGCGGGCGCTGGCGCAGGGCGCGCTCGCTTACGTCACCAATCACGAGGCCGATGCAAAGCCGCTGCTCGACAGAGAGGATTTGAACGCTATCGATGGGCGCCTCGCGGGCGAGGTCGCTTTTGCGCGTTCCGTGCTCGAGACCCGCCGTGACGCGAAGGCCGCAATCGAGCTTCTCGACTGGGCGCGTCTGCTTGGGCCCGGCGGGCTGGTCGAAGAAGCGGCCTTGCGGCGCGAAATCGCCCTTCTCGCCGAGGCGGGGGACGCCGCCCGTGTAGCGATGCTAACGCGGCAGTATTCGACCCGCTTCGCCGCCTCGCTCTACGCGGCCGACTTCTTTCGCGATCTTGCCGCCGCAATCGCTCGCTTCGGCCTCGCCGACGATCCCGCCAATTATCGGCTTCTATCGCAGGCGGTTGCGACGTTGGCGCCGGAGGTGCGCCGTGACTTTCTTCTCGGGCTGGCAAAGTCCGCGATCGTCAACGCCAAGTTTGACGCCGCCGCGGCTGCGGCGTCCGAGGCGCTCGAGGGCGCTGGCGCGGACAGCACGGACGCCATGCGCGCGCGCCTCTACCTTGCCGCCGCCCGAATGTTCTCGGATGCATATGACACGGCCGTGGCCGATTTGCAGACGATCGCCGTCTCGAAGCTTGATCTGTCCGACGCCAGCCTGCTCAAGTCAGTTCGCCGGGTGGCCTCACAGTTGCGCGTGACCTCAGACGCCCCCGCAGACAAACCCTTGGGCGCCTCCCTCGACGATGGCGATAGGGAAAAGGATAAAGCGAGCGGGCCGGCGCTGACGATCGAACATGCGCGGACCGCGCTCGAGCGCACCGCCGACCTCGTATCCGGGCAGGATGGAGGAGCGCGTTGACCGCGCCCGCCGCCGCGCTCCCTTCCGGCGCAATCGCCCCGCCTACCCCGCGCGCGGCGCCGCAGGCCGTGACCGACCGCTTCGCATTCGGGGCCATGCTCAATTCGCTTCCTGGCGCCACCGCGAAGGCCGGCTCTGCCGTCGCGGAGGAAAAATCGCAGACTTCGAATCAGACGAAGCAGGAACCGCCACCGTCAGCACCGTCGGACAGCCATCCGATGCTGAGCGACGGCGCGTTTCTGTCGTCCTTGCCCTTTGCGTTGCAGTCCGGCTTGGCAGCCGGCCAAGGCCAGGCGACGGGCGTCGACGCCCCGCTCGCGTCGGCGGCGACCGAAGGAGCAAGGGTCGAGACCAGCGGCGCGTCCAGCGCCGCGACAGCCAACCAGGCGAAACCGGCCGTGGCCAGATTGACTGGCGAACGCGCCTTTCATTTGGCTTCTTCGACCTCAGCCGCCTTCAGCGCTAGCCCTTCGCCAACCGCCGCCACGCCGCCGACTGACGCGCCCTTGTTCGCGCCGACGCTGACTGCAGGCGAGGATGGTAACGCGGCGTTGGGGTCGTCGGTTCTCGCGCCGCTCTCGACGCAGGGTCGGCAGCTGCCGCGCTCGTCGCCGCCCTCGTCGCCCTACACCGCAGGCACAGTGAGCCTCTCGCCCCCCGAAGCGCCGCCCGCCGTAGGCGGCGCGATGGCGATAGGCGATGCGTCAGCACGGGTGGCTACTCGCGGAGCAGGCGCAGCGAATTCCCCCGCGAGCCCGATACGACCGGCGCCGCAGGATCAGGCCCGCGGCGCGCGGAAGGTCGAAGCCGCTGCGTCGCCGTCCCTCACAAAGGCGGCGAGTGCGACAGCGCCTCCCGCCAAAGCCGAGCCGGCCGACAAGGCCGATGCGGGTACGTCCGATCCAGCCGCCCTTGGCGCACAGCCGGCGACGCAAGGGAGCATGGTTGGAGCGCCGCTGCTGGCGTCCGTCGCCGCGCCGTCGACCGGATCTGACGGTGGACCCAAGGCCGCTGATGCAAATGTTGGCGCAAGCACGCCTGCCCCGGCAGCCGCGACGTCCACTACGGCGCCGGTCAAGGAGATCGACGTCGACCTCTCCCCCAGCGGCCTCGAGAACGTCTCGATGACGATGCGGCTTTCAGGCGACAAGCTTTCGGTCGTCATCCGCGCCGCGAGCTCTCAGACTAGGGAATCGATCGAGGGAGCGCGGGACACGATTGCCGACCGGATGGCGGCGATCGGCCAGCCGCTCGATTCGCTCATAATCAAGCAGACAGGCGTGAACGCCGATACGAACGCGAATGGAAATGGAGCCTCCGCTGACGACAGCTCGACCGGCGGCGGACGCCAGTCCGGACAAGGCGCAGGCGAGCAAGGAGGCTCGGGCGATGAGAATTCGTCTCGGCGTGGCGCTGCTCGCGATCGCAGCTTCTAGCGCAGGGCCCGCGCATGCGGAGGGTTCGCTGGCGTGCGAAAAAGAGATGACGCGCGCGGCGGCGGTGAATAGCGTCCCGCTCAATGTCCTTTATTCGGTCGGACTGACTGAGACGGGGCAAAAGGGGGAGCTCAGCCCCTATGACATGAATGTCGACGGCAAGGCGATTCATTCGGCGAGCCTGGCCGAGGCGATCGCGCGCTTCGATCAGGCGAAGGCGCGCGGCGCGAAGCTCATCGACATCGGCTGCATGCAAATCAACCATCACTGGCATGCAGCCGACTTTGCTTCGCTCAGCGAGATGTTCGATCCGGCGCACAACGTCGAATATGCCGCGCGGTTCCTGAAGACCCTTCGCGCCGAGGAGGGGAGCTGGACGTTAGCGGTCGCGCGCTACAACGCCGGGCCGGACAATCCGGCGGCGGAGCGGACTTACGTCTGCGCGGTCATCCGCAACATGATCGCGACTGGATTTGGCCGCTGGACCGCCAACGCGAGCGCGCTCTGCAGGTAGCCGTCGAGGCGGGCCGTTCAGGCCTCGACCTTGTCCTTATATGATCGCCAGCGCAGCGCTTCGTGCCCGGATTCAGCCTCCGTCGTCGCCGTCGCGACGATACGCTCGTGCTCCGGCGATTTGTGGCAGGCGGGATCCGTATTGCGCGCGTCCCCGGTCAGCGCCAGCGCCTGACATCGGCAGCCGCCCCAGTCGATCTCGCGGCGGTCGCACGAACGGCAAGGCTCGCGCATCCATTCCGTGCCGCGGAAGGCGCTGAATGCGGGGTTCCGTTGCCAGATATCGCTTAACGAATGGTCGCGAACGTTCCAGAATTCGAGGCCCGGAATTGACTCCGCGGCGTGGCAGGGGAGGGCCTTGCCGGTCGGCGAAACATTGATCGCGATCCGCCCCCAGCCCCCCGCGCAGGGCTTGGGGTAGCGGGCGTAATAGTCTGGAACCACCATGTCGATGACCAGCTCGCCCTTGAGCCGCGCCCGCGCCTCTTCGACAAGCGCGATCGACTGCTCGACCTCCTGCTTTGGCGGCATCAGCGCGGCGCGATTGGCGAGCGCCCAGCCATAATATTGCGTATGCGCGATTTCGAGCCGGCGCGCGCCGAGCTCGACCGCAAGCTCGATGAAGGCGCCGACCTGATGCAGATTGGCGCGATGGATGACCGCGTTGATAGTGAGCGGCAGGCCCGCTTGGGTCACGTATCCGGCGAAGGCCCGCTTGCGCTCCCATGAGCCGACATAGTGGCCGAGGCGATCATTGGTCTCCTTGTCGGCGCCCTGGAACGAAAGCTGCGCGTGGTCGAGGCCGGCCTCCGCCAGATCGACGGTCAGCTTCTCGCTCACTCCAATGCCGGAAGTGATGAGGTTGGTGTAGAGCCCGCTCCGCGATGCATGGCCGGTGAGTTCGACAATGTCGCGCCGGGCGGTCGGCTCGCCGCCCGTGAGATGCACGTGCAGAGCGCCAAGCGCCGCGGCCTCGCTGAACACGCGCTTCCAGGTTTCGCCGTCGAGTTCGGCCACCGGACGCTCGAGCGCCAACGGATTGGAGCAATAGGGACAGCCGAGCGGACAGCGATGGGTCAGTTCGACCAGGAGCCCGATCGGGGCCGTGGGCGGAGGTGCGGCATGGACGGTCATGTTTTTACGACCTTCGTCACGTTTCGAGAACTCTCTTAGCCTTCAGGTCGGCGAGCATAGCGACGACGTCCTTTTCGATCACTGCGGCTGGCGCAGTATAGCGCTCGGCGAGTTCGGCGACGATTGTTGCAAGATCGCGCTCGCCGTCGCAGAGCTCGAGCACCGTCGCCGCAGTCGCATCTATCTCGAAGATCCGCTCCGGCGCGAGCAGCGTCCAGCGCTCGCGCGCCTCATCGCGCTTCAGCCTGACGCCTCTGGGCAGACGGGGCCGCGATTGAGCGCTTATCTCCATGCGTTGTCCAATTACCTCAAACGGGCCGGAAAGCCCCCGGCGGGATCGCGCCGTCGACATACGCGTGATGCAGTGCGTCGAGCTGCGCCCACAGCACCTCGGTCTTGAATGTCAGCGCGGCGAGCGCCCCTTGCTGCTCCTCGATCGTGCGCGCGTTGCGTTTGACGTAGTCGAGCGCAAACTGGGCATCCTTCGGCGCCTGGTCGAGCCGGCGGCGGAAGTAGGCCACCACCTTCTCGTCGATGAAACTGTAGTTGGCCAGCATCCCCGCGATGCGGCGCTTATGGATCGACGGAGCAAAGAGCTCGGTCAGGCTTGACGCCACCGCCTCGATAAGTGGGCGCTCGCGAACGAAACGGACATAGGCCTGGACGGCGAATTTTGTCGCCGGCAGCGCGCCCTCCTGCGAGACCACATAGTCGCGATCGAGCCCGAGCCCGTCGGTCAGGATAAGCCAGCGATCGATGCCGCCCTGGTCTTCGCCGTAGCCGTCGTGGTCGGTGATGCGATGCAACCATTCGCGGCGCAAGTCGCGATCCTCGCAGCGTCCGATAAGGGACGCGTCCTTCATCGGGATCGCCGCCTGATAGACGTAACGGTTGAGCGCCCACGCCTGCACCTGCCCCTTGTTGAGCTTGCCATCGTGAAGAAGGCCATGGAACGGGTGAAGGTCGTGATAGCGCTCGGGCCCGATGGCGCGCAGCGCCGCCTCGAGCGCCTCCGGGCTCATGGGCTCCGGGGCGGTATGTTTGTTCATAAATTCACCTCCATGCCGTCGAAAGCAACCTCCCAGCCTGCCGCTTTCACTTTTGCTTCCTCCGGCGATCCTTCGATGAGGATCGGATTCGAATTGTTGATATGGATCAGAATGCGCCGCAAATCGGCATGGCGCGCAAACGCCTCCAACGTTCCTCCAGGTCCTGCGACCGGCATGTGGCCCATGCGCCGGCCCGATTTATCGCCAAGCCCGCTGGCGACCATTTCATCGTCGGTAAATAGCGTGCCGTCAAAGAACAGCACGTCGGTGTTACCGATGCGGGCGTCGAGTTCTTCCGTAACATGCGCACAGCCGGGCGCATAGACGAGGCGCACGCCTCCCGCATCCGCCGCGACGCAGACTGTGCCTTCGCCGATATCGTCGAGGCTGACCTTCCCGTCCTCGAGCCAAAGAGGAACCTTGCCCGGGACCGCGAACAATTCGATCTTGAGGCCCGGAAGGGGTTCGAAGGTCTCGCCGAGCCGGACCGCGCGGCGCGGCGAAACGGCGCGATCGACGACATCGAACATCCGGTTCGCCCCGATCGAAGTCAAGGGTGGCCTGCGTGCCGAAAATCGCGAATGGCTGGCGCTCGCGCAGCGCGAGAAGGCCGGCGGAGGAATCCACCTCGGCGTTGGTCAGGACGACGGCAGCGATCGGCGAATGGCGCCCCTCTCCCTTCGGCTGGAGCGACGGCGTCGCCAGAATCTGCTGACGCAGATCGATCGAGGCGCTGAGCAATAGCCAGTTCACTCCGTCGACACTGAGCGCGAGGCCGGCCTGGGTGCGCGGCTTCACTCGCCGATCCCCTTTCCAGGCGAGCGCGCAGACGCGGCAACTGCAGTTCCACTGTGGCACGCCGCCGCCGGCGGCCGATCCGACCACCAAGGCTCTCAATCGGGGAACCGATCCGCTAGCGAGGGACATAATTGAAGCTCGTCGCAATATGGGCCGAGCCTCCGGGCGGCGGCGGGAAATGAACCGATTGCACCAGCGCGTGCGCCGCCGCATCGAGCTCGGCGTCGCCGGAGGACCGGGTGATTGCAAAAGAAGCGACCGCGCCTGAAGCGCCGATGGTGAAGGCGACGCCGACAACGCCTTTGGCGCCGCGGGCGCGGGCGGCCGGTGGGTAGAACATGCGGCTGCGGATGGCGGCGCTCACCTCGCCGATATAGGCCGAAAGCGACGCGGCGCCAGCCGTGGTGCTCGATGGCGCGCTCGTCGAAGGCGCGCCGCGTGACGCCCCGGCGGGAGGGGAACGAGACTGGGCCTCAGCCGGTCTGGGCGCGCGGGTCGGCTTCGGCGGCGCTTTTGCCTGGGGCTTTGGCGCTTCGACACGCAAGGGCGGACGAGGCCTTGGCGGAGGGGGTTCGACCGCCTTCGGGGGCGGGGGCGCCAGCTCCACCGGGGCGGGAGGCGGCGGAGGCTCGGGTGGAGGCAGGGGAGGCTGCTCTTCGGGCGGCTGCTGCGCAGTCGGTGGTGGTGGTTCCGGCGGGGGAAGTGGAGGCTGTTCGACTACCGGCGGCGGCGGCGGTTCTGGCGTGGGAAGCGGAGGTTGTTCCGGTGGTGGGGGAGGCTGTTCGACGGCCAGCGGCAGCGGTTCTGGCAGCGGTGGAGGCGCGGTTTGCTCGGCGACCGGGGGAGGCGGTGGAACCGAGGGTGGGGCAGGTTCAACAGGAGCCGGCGCGACATCTTGCGGGGGCGCGGGGGGCTCAGTCGTGGATTGTTCGGACGGCTTCGATTCTTCGGCCGGCGGCGCGGGAGTTTCCGTAGGTGGGGCTTCCGGCTGGATATCGACGATCACTTCACCGGGCTGTTCGGGCGTTTTTGGCTCCTGCGAGACGATCGCGAGCGCGGCAATGTGGAGCGCGACGACGACGGCGACGACGACCAGGCGCAGCCAAGGCGGCATAACGGGCAGCGGCTCGAAGGCCCGCTCGCCCAGGGTCGCGGCGGTCATGGGGCCGGCGCGGTTGGAGTCGCCGAGGCCGGAGCGGCAGGCGTCGCGGTCGTGGGCGGGTTGGGCGCCCCGGGTGTCGACGAGACCGTGCGGCGGGGTCCGGACACGATCGCGATGCGGGCGATTCCGTTTGCTGCAAGTTCGTCCATCACCGAAACGACGTCGCCATATGGAGCGTCGCGGTCGCCGCGCAACTGTACGACGCCGTTGGAATCACCGAGCCTCATCTTGACCGTCGCCGCCAGCTCATCGGGTCCAACCTGGTCCTTGCCGACCGAAACGGCGCCATCCTTCGCCACCACAACCACGACCGGATTCTTGTTTTCGAGAGGCTGAGCGGTGCGAGCGCTCGGGAGGTTGACCTTGACGCCGCTCGCCAGCAACGGCGCCGTGACCATGAAGATGATCAGAAGCACGAGCATCACGTCGACGAGCGGCGTCACGTTGATCTCGGCCAATGGCTGATAGAGGCCCTCGCCGACCTTGCGCGGTTTCATGGCCATCAGGGCGCCTCCGCGCGACGGCGTTGGCTTTCGTCGCGAGCGACCTCCGCTGGGCGCGAAACGAGCGTAAGGGCGCGCTCCTCGACGAACGACGCCATGCTCTGGCCGAGCCGCGCGAAGGCGGCGCCGATGCGGTTATAGCCGATTGAGGCCGGAATCGCGGCCGCGAGGCCATAGGCCGTCGCGGCGAGCGATTCAGCGATGCCGGGCGCGACGGTCGCCAGCGACGTGTCCTGCGCCTGAGCGATGGCGGCAAAGCTTGACATGATGCCCCAGACGGTGCCGAACAGGCCGACGAAAGGCGCAACCGAGGAGATGACGGCAAGATTTGGCAAGCCGCCTTCCGAGCGCGTCAGGAGTTCGCGCGCGGCGCGGGCCATTGCATCCGAGATGCGCTCTCTCAATTCGCCGACGGTTTCGCCCGGAATTCTGCGCCGCGCCTCTTCGTCGCCGGCGACCGCGATTGCTTCGAGCGGCTTTGGAACCGTTCGTCCGACGCGCGCGGCGCGGACCGCGCGGCCAAGGCGTACGACCGAGATCACGCCCTCGATGATCAGCACCCAGCACCAGAGCGATGCGAGAAACAGCACTCCCATGACGAACTTGCCGACGAGCCCGGCCGAGAGAAAGAGTCCTATCGGGGTGAGATCGATACTCTGCACGCTACTCACTTCTTTTCCAACCCTCGCACCCTCGTCAGCGAGGCCGCAACAAGCGCAGAAGGACGCGGCCCGCATGCGTTCGCGCTTCCTTTGCGTCCACCGTTCCGTCGCCGTCCCTATCGGCGCGCTTGAAGACGATTTCGACGTAATTGAGATATTCGTCCTTGGTCATCGTCTTGTCATTGTCAGGATCTGCGACCGCCCAGTCGTGCGAGAGAACCCGACCTCTCAGCTCCGCGCGACTGAGCGTGCCGTCGTGATCGACGTCGAGCTTGTCAAATACAGCGCTGGCCGCCGCCTTGGCTTCATTCAGGTCGATCGTCCCGTCCTTGTCAGTGTCAATCCCCCCTAACGTCGACGCCGCGAGCGCCGGCGACAGGGCAAGGGTCAAAGCCGAAGCCAGCAGGGTTCTTCGTCGGATTAACTTCAAGACAATCTCCTCGTTTCGCGCCTTTTTCATGCGGCGCAATCTATATCGCAATCCGGCCCCGAGCGCGAAGCGGCGCCCGGAGGCCGGGATCGGAATCGAGGCCGATATCGAACAAAGCGACATTCGCTCGACGGCGGTCGCCCGAAGCAAGCCCCGCCTCGCGCCGAGAAGACACCGAGTTTAGACATGGCCGTGTCGGCAAGAAACGAGTTCGGCGGCAAGGCCGCATGCCGACCATTACATCGTGATCCGCACTCCGCCGTAGATAGCGAAAGGCTTCGCAGGCCCGAACGTCTGCGGATTCGTAATGGCCGGGCCCGTCATGAACTGCCCGGTCTGGACGAGGCCGCCGGACGTATAATAACGCTGATCGAAAATGTTCTGAGCGTAGCCGAAAATCTGCACCTGCTTGTTATATTGGTAGGAGGTGTGGAGGCCGAAGACGGCGTAGCCGGGGACTTGGGGAACAGCTCCATTTTCGTTGCCGAAGATGACCTGACCTGAGGCTGCAACCATGTCCGCGCCCACGCGCCATTGGTCGGTCAGGGCGTAGTCGACGCCGACCTTAACCGTGTTTTTCGGAATGCCCGCGATCTGCGTCCCATTGGTAATGGGGATGTTCCCATTCTCGTCGGCCAGTGGATTGTTTTCCGACGGCTCAAGGAAGGTCGTGAGATAGACAGCGTCGATATAGGTATAGTTGGCGTAAGCCTTCCATCGATCGCTGTTCCACTGGACGCCAAGCTCAGCTCCCTGGCGCAAAGTTGTTCCGACATTGGTGTAATAGCCGAAGCCGTTAAAGCTGCTCGTCACCGGCAGAATGTCGTTATTGAGCGTTGTGCGGAAGAGCCCGGCCGACCACTGCAGCTTGCCCCATTCGGGACCAAGCCCAAATTGAGTTAGCGCATTCGTCCCACGGAAACCGAGCTCGAACGTCTGGCCGATGATTTGCTTCAGCGGCGGGTCGCCGGACAGGAAGTTGTCGATAATGCAGGGATCGGTGGGACTGGCGCAACCGAGCTCGAGGGGCGTCGGCGTGCGATTGGTCATCGCATATCCGGCGTAGAAATTGACGTCGGGCGTGATTTTATAGGTGAGTCCGACTGTCGGATTGAGATGGAAGTAGTCCGAGTATCCGCTCAGGAGCGCGTCGTTCGTGCCCTCGAGATTGATCCCGGCGAAGTTGAATCGCGCCCCGCCGGTCAGCGTCAGGCGGTCGGTGGCGTTGAACGTGTCGAGCGCATAAAGGCCGACGTAGGTGTTGGTCGCCCTGACGTCGATCGGGTTCAGAAAACTGTCAGGCTCATCGATGATGAACGGGGAGGCCGTCACCGGGTACGAGTTGTTCATGAAACTGATCGTGCCGAGCGTGCTGTTGCCGGTGTAATGGGTCCAGCCGTAGTCGAGCGACGCGCCGACGGTTAGCGAGTTGTCGTGATTCAAGATCTTGTCGGTGTCGACGACCTGCCCGCTAACCCCGAGCGAGCGCGATTGCGTCTGGTTGTCGTCGTCCTCGCCGAGATCTAGCGTTCCGCCTTGCGAGATATCGGGGATGATTCCACCCATCGTGTTATGCACGGGGGCGCCATTCAGGCAGGAATACGGCGGACAGGGCGTCACGTCGGTCCCGTTGCCGTCGACGTGCTGCTGGTTGAACTGACGGAAATAGGCTCCAGCCTGGAAATTCAGCGTCGGCGAATAGGCGTAAGCGCCTGTCCACTGCAGCATGACCATCTGGTTATAGGTCGTCTGAGGAACGGTGTAGACGCTGCCCCAATTCGTCTGCAGTTGCTGGACCGGCGTATACGCGGCGACGCCGAACTGAGTGTTCCCAGCGGTCAGCTGCAGGTGCGACTCGAATCCGTTCGCCTTGTAACCGACGTCGCCGTAGATGTTGGTGAGCTGCGAGGCTTGGGCGACGCGCCAGCCTCCGTCATTGATCTGTGTCGCCGCGACATAGACTGACCAGTCGCCGAACTGCTTGCCGTACTGGATTTCCTCTTGCGCGCGCAAAAATGATCCGCCCTCGAGGTCGGCTTCGAAACCCTGCCAGGTGAAACCGTTCTTCATTGTCACGGTGACGGCGCCGCCGAGAGCATTGAGGCCGAAGATCGGGTTTGCGGCGATGATTGTCGTCTTGTCGATCGCGTTGGCCGGGATGAGGTCCCAATTGACGGTGTCGCCGAACGCCTCGTTGATGCGCGTGCCGTTCTGGTAGACGGCCAGCCCCTGCGGCGTGCCGGTGACGGCGGTTGCATCGAAGCCGCGATAGAAGAGGTCCGGCTCGAACTCGTTGCCGGAGACGTTGCCGACAGTCACCCCCGGGGCCGAGCGGGCCAGCGACTGGGGCAGCGTCGTATCGTTGAAGGTTTGCATGTCTTGCGAAGTGCTCTGCCAGACAGCGAAGGGCGATTTTGCAACATCGATCTGGCCGCCGTTGAGGGGCGTCGTCGCGACGACGTCGAAAGTCGGGAGCACGATCGTATCTGCGCGCGCCGCACCCGTCGCCGCTAACGCGGCGAAGCCGAAGACCCGCGAAAGCCCAGCTTTTGAGCGAGTCATCTGACGTTCCCCCTTGCGCGCCGCATTGATAGCGCCG
The DNA here is from genome assembly GCA_963794655.1 of uncultured Alphaproteobacteria bacterium. Classification (GTDB taxonomy): domain Bacteria; phylum Pseudomonadota; class Alphaproteobacteria; order Rhizobiales; family Beijerinckiaceae; genus Roseiarcus. The sequence goes on along the minus strand of CAWCEV010000008.1, from coordinate 901,622 downwards.
CGAGCAGGTTCGTCCGGGAGAAATGAGAGCGCAAAAATCTCATTTGCCCGCTCGCGGCTCCTCAACCATAGGCGCTTCACCCAGGGCAAGGTATTTCAAACATTGGAATTCTTTCTGGGCGTCAATTCCTTGCCCCTCCGGGAAATTTTCCCGATTGAGCTGCGCCGAATTGAGCATCGATCACCACCCCGCCTGTGGGCGGAGACCTGATTGTCACCCAGCCGCCGAGCAGCCGGACCCGATCGCGCATGCCGGCAAGGCCCATTCCGGCTTCCATCTCCCCCTGCAATCCGCGGCCGTCATCGGCGACGCGAATGACGAGTCCCGCAAGGCTCCCATCGTCGTGGCGCTGCCTAGGAACCGCTGTTTCGAAGCGCAGCGACACCTCGATCCGCGTCGCGCCGGCGTGGCGAAACGCGTTGGTCATCGCCTCCTGAACGAACCGATAGGCCATGAGGCATGCCGGCTCGTTCATTGCGTCGACGCGGGGATCGACGTCCAGCGAGACAGCCACGCTCGGCTCGGCTCGCCGCCAATGGGCGACAAGCGCCTCTAGCGCCTCGGCAAGCCCCAGTTCCTCGAGCGCCGCCGGACGAAGGTCGGCCAGAATGCGGCGGTTCTGGCCTTGAAGCGCTTCGACCTGAGCCTCGATCGCGCTCGCCGCCGCTCGAGCGGCGGGATCGTCGCCGACCTTTTTCATGAGCGCCGCGGCGCTGGCGCGCAAACCGAAGAGATGCGGCCCGAATTCGTCGTGGAGCTCATGCGCAATCAGCTGACGCTCCTCGTCGTGAGCGGCGAAAACCCGCTCGGCCAGCTCGCTATTGTCGCGCTTCAAATCGCCAAGCGTCTCCGCGAGGCTGTTGATCTTGGCATTGAGATCGCGAATCTCCGGCGGGCCGCCGGCCTCGGCCCGCGCGCCGTAGTCGCCCGCCTTGAGACGTGCGAGTGTTGCGCTCGCGACCCCGATCGGCTTCACCGCGCGGCCGACGAGGAGGCCGGTCACGATCAGCGCGACGACCGCCATTGCGGCCCCGACCAGCGCGTGGTCCCGAACGCCCTCCCACACTTCGTCAATCTCATCGGCCGGATCGGCGACAACGACAATCGTCTCGGACCTGCCATCGCTCAAGCGAACCGGGATCGCGGCGACCTCGGTCGGCGTATGGATAAGCACGCCAAACCATTGCGGCGCGTCCGATTCCCGGTTCGCCGCGCGTATGATCGAGAGGGCGAGCATCGGTTCGCCCAGCCCGGCCCGCACGTGCCGGAGGTTCTGGAGGCTGGCGATCAGCGCCTCGACCGCCTCAGGCTCGGGCGGACCCCGCAGGCGCGCGAGCGAAGTCGCGACGAATTCCTTCGTCAGACGCATCGCGCTGTCCGTTTCAGCCCGCACTCGGGCAGTCGCCTCGAAGACGGCGTGGCCAGCGTCGACGATGAGCCAGAGAGCGAACAGCGAAGCGAAAATAAGGTTGAGCCGAGTGCGCAGGGAGGTCGAACGCCACATCGTCTCAACGCCTTTCCGGCGTCACCGTTGATTTTGCCCGCGCCGCTGTCAATGCTGGCTGGCGCGGGGCGTCCCGCTCACGCCTGTCACGTCATCCCTCGGGGACCGAAGGGTCAAGCTTTTGCGGGTTCTCATCGTCGACGACCACCCGATCGTTATATCGGGATGCCGGGCGCTTCTGGAGGCGAATCCCGATGTCCAGGTGTTCGAGGCGCAGGACGGCGTTTCCGGCCTCGCCGCCTATCTCGACTTGAAACCCGACGTCACCCTGATCGATCTCAATCTGCCGGGAGTTTCAGGGCTCGAGCTCATGCGGCGGATTCTCGAGCAGGCGCCGGAGGCGCCGCTCATCATCTTCAGCATGAACGACGACCCGGTCATCGCCGCACGCGCGATCGAAGCCGGGGCCAAGGGCTATATCGCGAAGAACGACGATCCGGCGCTCATCGTCGAAGCGGTGAAGGAGGTGGGAAGCGGCGGTCATTACCTGCATCCCGAGATGGCGCGCCAGATCGCTTTTCTCCGCGCCGGGGCCAACGCCAGCGCCATGTCGAGCCTGAGCCCCAGAGAGCTCGAGATCCTCCGCCTGCTCGCCGCCGGCCGCACGATGGCGCAGATCGCCGACGTCCTGAACGTCTCCTACAAGACCGTCGCCAACAACTGCACCCAATTGAAGCAGAAGCTCGGCGCGCGCTCTTCCATGGACCTGATGCGGATCGCGATCAGCGCGAGCCTCTGAGGCTGAAGCTTTCCAAAATCAACGGAAGGAAAGCAAAGTCCACAGCGGAAGGAAAGCAAAGACCGCGCGGAAGGAAACCCAAGGCCGGCGGAAGGAAAACACAGTCGGCTGGATCGGTAAAATCGTAGTATTTTCAATCAGGTAAACGAAAAATAGAGCGCGCGTTCGGGCCGGCCGCGGGTTGAGCTATCGAAGTCAAACAGCGTAAAGGCGCGGCGCGCCTTTCTCCGGCCCGGGGGGCAATCCCAGATCTGGCGACGGCAGGCAGAATAGCACAGCCTTCGGATTTTCGCAAAAAGAATTGGCGTTTTCCGCCGGCTCGTCGCCCGCGCGCGGGGTCACGAGCGATCGCGATTTCCTCCGGGCGCGGCTTGCTTTAGAACCGCCGCCTCATGGTTTCACACTGGCTCGCGGCCCGTTGAAATCCCGCGGGCGATGGCAATGAAACACCTGCCGATCTTTCTCGAACTGACCGGCCGGCCAGCCATGGTCGTCGGCGGCGGGGTCGTGGCTGCTCGGCGGGCGGAAGCGCTGAGCAAGGCCGGCGCCCGCGTGACCACGTTCGCAACCGAGCTTACCGACGATTTCCGCGGACTTCTGGACGCGCCGAATTTCCGGCATGAGGCGCGCAATCCAGAGCCTAAGGACTTCGAGGGCCTGGCGCTCTGCTTCGTCGCGACCGAAGACGCGCGGCTCGCGGCCGAGGCGCGGACGGCGGCAAAGAATGCGGGCGCGCTGGTCAATGTCGCCGACCGGCCCGCGCTCTGCGATTTCATCATGCCCTCGATCGTCGATCGAAGCCCGCTCGTCATCGCGATATCGACCGGGGGCGCCTCGCCGATACTGGGGCGCATGCTGAAGGCGCGGCTCGAAAGTCAGATCCCGGCTGCATATGGCCGCCTCGCGCGGCTCACGGGCGGGTTCCGCGACGCGGTTGCGAAGGCCATCTCATCGCCGGTCATGCGCCGGCGGTTCTGGGAGGCGGTCCTCGAGGGGCCGATCGGGGGGCGGGCGCTTTCCGGCGACGATCGCGCCGCCGACGCCGCGCTCACCCGCGCAATCGAACACGCGGCCGCGGACGACGCCGCGCCGCCGCGCGGCGAGGTCTATCTCGTCGGCGCGGGGCCGGGCGATCCCGATCTCCTGACCTTCCGCGCGCTGCGCCTGATGCAGAAGGCCGATGTCGTGCTCTATGACCGGCTGACCGACGAAGGCGCGCTGAACCTCGTCAGGCGGGAGGCCGAGCGCATCTATGTCGGCAAGCAGCCGGACGATCACGAATTGCCGCAGGCCGAGATCAGCGCGCTCCTGGTCAAGCTCGCCAAAGAGGGCAAGCGGGTTCTGCGCCTCAAGGGCGGCGATCCCTTCATGTTCGGCCGCGGCGGCGAGGAAATCGAAGCCCTGGCCGCAGAGGGGATTCCCTTTCAGATCTGTCCGGGCGTGACCGCCGCGATCGGGGCAGCGGCCTACGCCGGCATTCCGCTCACCCATCGAGACCACGCACAGTCGTGCGTTTTCGTGACTGGCCACGGCAAGGACGGCGGGATCGCGCTCGAGTGGGGGGCGCTCTTGCAACCGCGGCAGACGGTTGCGATCTATATGGGACTGCGCAATCTGGAGGCGCTGACGGGCGAGTTTATTGCGCACGGCGCGGACCCGGAGTTGCCGGCCGCGATTGTCGACAACGCCACCCGCGCCGGGCAGCGCGTCGTCGTCGGGACGCTTGGAACGCTGGCGGCCAAGACGCGCATGATGGGGTTGAGCGGACCGGCGGTCATCATCGTCGGGACGGTTGTGACGCTCCGCGACAAGCTCGATTGGCGACCCGAGGGGCGGGCCGGCGATGGTTCGCCCGCGCCGGGCAGGAAGGACTGGTGACGATGGTCTCGCGCGACGACGTGATGAGGGCGCTGGCGGCGGTTCCGGGCCCGGACGGGCGCGCGTCCTTGCCCGACTCGGGGGCGGTTACGGGCGTGACGATCCGCGAGGGTAAGGTCTTCGTCGCCATCGCCATCGATCCGGCGAAGGCCAAAGCGATGGAGCCGATGCGCGCCGGGGCCGAGGCCGCGATCAGGGCGATTTCCGGCGTCGCCGGCGCGGTGGTGACGCTGACGGCGGAGTCCGCCCGCGCCGCCGCCGGCGCGCCGCAGGCGCATGGCCATCAGGCCGATGCGCCGCCGCGCCGGCACGGCCGGTCGAGCGAACCGCTGCCCGGCGTCAAGCACGTAATTGCCGTCGCCTCCGGCAAGGGCGGCGTCGGCAAGTCGACCATTGCCTGCAACCTCGCCGTCGGCCTCGCGAAGCTGGGGCTCAAGGTCGGCGTCCTGGACGCGGACCTCTACGGTCCCTCGATGCCGAAACTGTTCGGGATCGATGCCAAGCCGGGCCTCGGTCCCGATGGGCAGAAGCTGATCCCGCTCGAGAGCTGCGGGGTTAAGGTCATGTCGATCGGGTTTCTGATCGAGGAGGGCGCGCCGGTCATCTGGCGTGGCCCGATGGTGATGTCTGCGCTGAACCAGCTCCTGCGCGAGGTCGAGTGGGGCGAACTCGATGTGCTCGTCGTCGACATGCCGCCGGGCACGGGCGACACCCAGCTCACGATGGCCCAGAACGTGCCGCTCGCCGGCGCGGTGATCGTCTCGACGCCGCAGGACCTCGCGCTGATCGACGCCCGCCGCGGCATTGCGATGTTCGGCCAGGTCAAGGTGCCGCTCCTTGGCGTGGTCGAGAACATGAGCTACTTCCTCTGTCCGCACTGCGGCGGGCGGACGGACGTGTTCTCGCACGGGGGCGCGCGCAAGGAGGCTGAGAAGCTCGGCGTTCCCTTCCTCGGCGAAGTGCCGCTCGACATCGCCATCCGCTCCCATTCCGACGATGGCCGGCCGGTCGTCGCCAGCATGCCGGAAAGCCCGCACGCGAACGCGCTCGTCGAGATCGCAAGACGCGTGGCCGAGACGCTCGCCGTCGGTGCGCCGGGCGCGAAGCCCGCGCCGCGCATCCGTGTCCTCTAGCAAAGGGATCAAGCGGGATGCCCTGGCCGACCGACATCACGGCGATGGACAAGGGGCGCGTCCTCGAGGTCGCCTTCGACGATGGCCGCGCCATTCGCCTGACCGCCGAGCGGCTCAGGGTCGAAAGCCCGAGCGCCGAAGTCCAGGGCCATTCGCCGAGCCAGAAGAAGACGGTGACGGGGAAGGAAAATGTCGCCATCGTCGGGATCGAGCCGGTCGGCAGTTACGCCATCAAGATCATCTTCGACGACGGCCACGACACTGGGCTCTACACCTGGGACTATCTGCGCAAGCTTGCGACCTGAGAGGGGGCGAGCACCCCTGAGGGACGGTTCGACAGGAAGCTCGCGACGCGGAACAGCGCGTCGGCGGCAAGGAAGACGAGAAGCCCGAGAACCGGATATTGATAGCGCAGGATTGGCTGGCAGATCATGTAGGGCAACATGGGCAGCAGCAAAGCCGCCGCGACATAGACGTAGCGCCGGTCTCTCCGTGCGAGCCCCATGACGAGACCGGCGAACCCCAGGATGGTGGACGTCCACGCCAAGGCCTGCTTGACGACGGCCAAGCCGACATTTGTCCCCCACATCCAGCGGGGCTGCATATAGAATTCCCAGACGTGCCTCACGGCGAGCCAAAGGCTCGCGAGCGGATGGTTGCGAATCCATTCCAACGTGCGGTCGGTCAGCAGCCGGCTATAGGCGGCCTCGCCGCCGACGCGCCGCATTTCGGCGAAGGCGGCCGGACCGGTAAATGGCGAGACCTCATCGAGGCGCTCAAGGAATGCTTTCCGCGGATCGGCGCGATCGAGGGCCTTGTCCGTGAAGCCTTTGGCGAAATTGATCCCAAAGGCGGTGCGCGTCCAGACTTTCTCGCCAAAGACGGCCTCATTGCGGAGCGCCCAAGGATACAAGATCGCGGTCAGCAGGATCGCCGAGATGGCGGCCGTTCCCACGAAGCCAACCCAGCCGCGGGTCTGCAGCGCGAGCCAGCCGATGACGCCATAGCACGCGAGCGCGGCTGCCTCGCTGAACAGGCTGAGGACGCCCGCGCCGAAAGCGAGCACGGCAAGGTCGAACCATCTCGTTGGCCGTTTGTCGCCATCGAGCTCGAGAGCGCGCGCAAGACAGACGGCGACGCCGGCCGCGGCCAACGAACCTTCCCAGTAGCGGAACTCGCCCATTTCGAGAAACATATGGAAGGGAAGCAGGCAGAGCAGGGCAATCGCGCCGATACGCGCAAGCGGCGCGACCGACAGCCTTTCGAAAGCGGCGTTGAGAGCGAGAACGGCCGCGCAGAAGAAGGCCAGGGAAATCGACGAGAGAACGAATTCAGCCGCGGGCGTCCCGACGCCGAGCCAACGGTAGACCTCTCCAACCAGGATCGGCATTCCCGGAGTCAGATGCGCGCTCAGCCCCGTGCCCGGACCCCACGCATCCGCCAGCTCCCCCGTCCTGCCGAACGCGGCTCCGAGATTGAAGGCTTCGCTCGGGGCAATGTGGAATCGGTCGTAGAATATAACCCACGCAAATCGAATGACGGCGCCGATTATGAGGAAGCCCGCGACGGCGCGAGACAGGATCGCGCGATCGTTGAGCTTTCTATTGGCGAATGCGACGATCTTCGCGAGGGGCACGGCCATGCGCTCGGCGCGCGGCGGAACCCGCGGACCAGGTCAGAAGCGCGCGAGGACGGTGCCGGCGATATCGCACTGGAAGCCCTCCAGCGCCTTCGAGATCTTGCTGATGTCCCGCGTCTTCGTGCGATGGCGTCGCGCGGCGACAATCGCCGCGCCGACGCGGGAAGCGACGACGAACGCGTCGGAACTCTCGAGCGCCGGCGGCGTGTCGTAGATCACCACCCCGTAATTGCGCTGGGCGTTTTGTGACAGGGTCAAGAATTCCTTCGAGCTCAAAAGCTCCTGCGGATGCGGCGCCGTTGCGCCGGCAATGAGGAGCGAGAGGCCCGGCACGATGTCGAGCGTGACCGGCGGCAGTTCGGCGTCGCCATGGGTCAGCGCTTCGACCAGCCCCTCGGTCTTGGGATCGACGCCGAAGAGCGAGGCAAGCCTGGGCTTTCTCAGGTTGGCGTCGACAAGGAGCGTCGGAACGGCCATTTGCGCGAAGGACAGCGCCAGATTGGCGGCGAAATAGGTGACCCCGACCTTCGCATGCGGACCGATGACGGCGAACGCGTTCTTGCCCTGCGAGAGCGGCCCCGTCGCAAGCGCGGAACGAACGGAGCGGAAGGATTCCGCAGCGGTGCTGAAGGGCTGGTAGCCGACGACGAGTTCTCGGGAAAACCGGCCCTCGTCGACGCCGAAGTTGAGGACCGGGTAGTTGTAGCGTTTCGATAGCGCCAGAAACAGGCTGTCTCGCCGCACGAGGCCCAGCGCGATCGCAGCTTCTCCGAACGTGAGCCCCTTGCGGCGCTGAAATCCGCGGATCGCCTCGACTTGAGCCTCGCTCAGGTTGCCGGCCGCCAGGATCTGCTGCTCGATCGGGTCCTTGGACGCCGAAAGCGCGACGACTTCCGAGTCTTTCTGGTAATTGGGCTTGATCGACATCTGCTGAAGCTCTCAATACTCGACTGTCGACCCGCCCGCGTTCGAGGCGGGCGTCGCCAACGACATTACCCCAGACACGTTTCCCAAATTGTTTCCGGTCTTATATCGGGCCGGCCGCAATGCTGTCGAGGGCGCTTCGGCGCGCTCAAGCCGGAAGAGCGCGACGCGGCGCGCCGATACGGGCTTTCGTACGACGCACGGCCTCAAGGCTGCCGAGGAACGGGCCCGACGCCGAATATTCGAGATCGATCGGGGCGCGGACCCTGCGGTCGGTCGCCTCCGCGAGCAACGCAAGCAGCAGGCCGAGCACGAGGCCGGCTCCTATGCCGATCGGAATCACCGAAAGCGGCTTGGGGAACGAAGGCTCGAGCGGCGGCGTCGCCTTGTCGAGAACGGTCATGTCCGAAAACGTCAGCTTGCTCTTCAGCTTTGCCTCTTCCGCCGCTCTTTCGCGCGCGTTGAGCTGATCGGAGCGGAAGACGACGTCGTGCTGCAGTTCAGCGAGTCGGGATCGCTGGCCCTGCACCGTGATCAGGGTTTTCTGGGCCTGCGCCTCCTGCTTCTCGAGGGCGGCGATCTGGTCCTGCGTCACGGCGATGCGCTCTTTGAGATGTTGCTTCATCTTCTCCGTCGCGTCGGCGAGCTGTTTGCGGATCGAGGCGAGATTCGCCTGTTCAGACAGCATCTTCGGATTGTTGGGTCCAATCACGCCCTTGGAGGACTCAATCGTCGATTGGGAGCTCGACAGTTTTTCCTTCAAAGTCGAAAGGATCTGAAGATCCGGATCGGTCGGGTCATTCGACAGGTCGGTCGAGCCGCTCGTCAGCCGGCTCTGCATCGCGGCGACCTGGGCCCGGGCCGCCGACAGCTGCTGGCTGATCGCCATATACTGGCTGGTCTCGCTGTCGCCCCCTTCGGTCGGCGCGACCATGTTGGTCTGGGCCTGGAAAGCCTGAAGCGCCGCGCGCGCCGCGTCCACGTCCTTGCGCAATTCGTCGATCTGCGGCGCAAACCAGCGCGCAGTCTGGTCGGCGGCTGCGGCCTTCATCGCCACCGAGCCGTCGATCGTCGCTGCGAGGAACGCATTGGCGATAAGCGCCGACTGGTTGGGGTCGCCCGACTTGTACTTGATCGCGAGGACATTCGTCCCCATCGGGAACTTCGGATCGACATTCTTGACCAGGGACGAAGCCATCCATTCGTCGATGCTCTCGCGACCGAACGAGCCCGAGTTCCGGAAGCTCTGCTGGATCGCCGGATTGGCGGTCAGGTTCAGCCGGTTGACGACATCGACCGCCACCCGCTGGCTGGTGACGAGGGAAAGAATGTTGCCCTGCATCAACATGACCATCCCCCCGCCGGCGGTGGTCTCGGAAATGGGATCGACATTGCCGGGGTCGATGCTGGCTGTCGCGACGGCGTCGTAACGACCCGGAACGAACAGCAAGACGCCTCCCGCCACGATCATCGTGGTCAGGAGCGCAAGCACGACGATCCAGCCGCGGCGCATGAGGATGACCAGAACCTGGCTAATCGACACGATCGCTCTCCTCTGCCGTGGGGCGTCAAGCTCGAACAGTTAAGAGACGGTTACTAGAAAATCCGCTCGTTGACCACAATGATGTCGCCCGCCTCCACCTGGTCGTCGAGGGTAGCGGGAACTTCCATCGTCTGACCGTTGGCCGACTTGCGCTTGATCCTGATCCGCCAGTCCGACCCGAGCGTGGCCAAACCGCCGCCGATCGAGATAGCCTCTTGCACTGTGAGGGGTCGAGTCAAAGGAAATTCGCCCGGGTGACCAACATACCCATATATATAGTAAAATGGCGCGAGGTCCACAAAAACCTCGTCGTTGTTGGCGATCTGGAAATTGGCTCCCGGCCCGCGCCCGGCCTGCACGTCCTTGGAGTCGAAGGTCTTGACGATGGCGCCGTGGCCTCGCCGCACGGTCACTGTTCCGCCGAGGCCTACGTCTCTCACCCCGCCGGCCCGCGATAAGAGCTGGGTCAGGTTGGTTGGACGATCGAGGGTGTAGACGCCCGGCGCGCCGACCTGGCCCTGGACGCTCGCCTGGGTGCCGAAGTTCGAGATTTCGACAAGCACGTGCGGGTCGGTGACGATCTGGCGCGCGGCCAGCCGTTTTTCGATGGCGCGGCCAAGCTGGTCCTCGGTCAAGCCCGCGGCCCTGATCCGGCCAACGTAGGGAAAGCTGATCGTCCCGTCCGTCTCCACCCGTGTCTGGGTGTCCATGTCCGGCTGGTTGACGACCTTGATCGAGACCACGTCCTGGTTGGTGAGAACCCGGCCGGCGGCGAGGGCTCCCGCCGCGCTGATCGCTGCCGTCGTCAAGGCGCAGATCCCCAGCGTCCAGAGCCGAACCTTTCGCATCATCGTCTGCATGGCTTTATGCTCCATCCCCGGAGTCTCAGTACGGTCTATAGTTTAAGCTCGCCGTGATCAGGTCTTGCGGCGTCAAAGTATGGTTAGCGACGCGCTCGCTGAACGTCGCGTTAAGCGCTGCGCTGAGGAAGGGGGTCATGGCATAGCTTATGCCCGCATTGGCCGTATAGTAGTCGGTATTGCCCGCGAAAGCCGCGAAGGTCGTGGTGGCCAACGTGGGCGTGAAGGCCACGTTCGTATAACCGGCCGTCGCGGAAGCCGTGAGGGCAACCTTGGGCGTGAGTTGATAGGTCATGGAGAGGATGGCGTTATAGGCCACCTCGGCGTTGGCGATAACCGTCGTCGGGGGCGTGACCACCCGCGAGGCGGACGCGTTGAGCCTCAACTTGGGCGTGACCGACCACGAGCCTTCGATCGAGTAGATCGGCAGAAGCGTCTTCGGCAAACCCAAACTGAAATCGTTGCTGACCCCGACCAGGCCGAACTGCCCTGTCACGGCCATATTGTCGTTGATCTGCCTGACATAGGTTACGTTGAAGGTATGAAAAACGATGGTGTTCGCCAGCCCGACGACGTTGAGCGCGCCGCCCCGGTTGGCATAATTGGTGTCCGACTTCGTCGCCAAAAACGTCAGATCGCTTGTTCCCCTGGTATATTCGATGCCGGCGGAAATCAGTTCGACGTTGGAGTTGTTCAATGCGTCGATCGGGTTCGAGTTGAAAGTCTTGGTCACCCCGCTATTGAAGACAAACGAATACCCATTGGAGATCGCGCATTTTCCGGTTTCGTTCACCGACGTCGTAGTCGCGTAGTTGACGCCGACGCCGACCAGTTCGGTGAGCGCCGAAGGGGATTTCGTGAACAGGCCGGTAACCGCGCCGGCGCACCGCGAAGTGAGCCTCCAGTTAACTCCTGGAGAGAAGGAGTATATATTCGAATTGAACTGGGTATTATGCAGATATCGTATAGCTCCGAACGTCCCGTCAAAGAAAAACTGCTGACCATACCAGTTAGCCTTCGTCGACAGACCATATGACGACGTCGAGGTGAAATCCCCATTCTTCTGGCCGTTGATAAGCAGGTCCGATCCATTTGGAATGGCAAAAATGTTGCTATTGTAGGAGACCGCCTCGGAAGCCGTCAGCTTCACCGGCAGGTCGCTCCAATTCCAGTCGGGGGAAAGGTCTGGCAAAGAAAATCCGCCGGAAGGCGGCGTAGCGCTCGCGCCGAGGGAACCCGATAGCTCATCGCCTCGGCCGCCGATCACGCCGCCAAGCATCATTACCGCACCGAGCGCCAAAACCCCGCTCCGCCTCATACCACCCCTTTGTTTCAGAACGCATGAACACGCGCGAACAACGCCCGGCCTCCTCTGATGCGCTCTGTCAGGTTCTCCTTTTCTCCGCGAAGTCTCGCGTGAAGACGTTTCAAACGAACGCGCCACCCTCCTCTCGCGCTCGCCGGCGCTACATGCACAGCGCCTTCCCCGCACCGGTCCATAGCCGCTCATGAACCGCCGCCGTCAGACCCTCGTTAACCGCCCTGCGAACGGCCTTTGGAGCGCGCGAATCCGACCCTGCCGCTTGCAGGCGTCGCGGTAAACGCGAACCCATCCTCCATACCCATACTCGGCCCGTTGCGACAAGGCGACAAAAGCCACACCTGCCGACAAAAACGAACCGCCCCACGCCCAACTGGACATGATTGTCTAGACGGGCGCCGAACTGTTCGCTAGCATGCATTGAATGGCTATTCCGTTAAGGCGGCCGGGATGAGATCTCATTATCGCGTCGTTGTTATTGGCGGAGGTGTGGTTGGCGCCTCGGTTCTTTACCATCTTACGAAATATGGCTGGACCGACGTGGCGCTGGTGGAACGGTCGATCCTGACCGCCGGCTCGTCGTGGCACGCCGCCGGGGGCTTCCACGCGCTCAACGCCAACCCCAACATGGCGCTCCTTCAAGCCTACACGATCGACCTCCTGAGGGATGTCGAAGCCGAATCGGGCCAGCCGATCGGCATGCATATGACGGGGGGCATTCATGTCGCCTCCGCGCCCGAACGCTGGGAGTGGCTTCAGTCATCCTATCGCCGGTTCCAGGCGATCGGGATCGACGACGTTCGCCTCGTGACGCCCGAGGAGATCAAGGCCCGCTGCCCGATCATCAACGTCGAGGGCGTGCTCGGGGGCATGTGGGCGGACCGCGAGGGCTATGTCGACACCACAGGGACGGTCTGGGCTTATGCCGGCGCCGCCAAGAAGCGCGGCGCGACGGTGATCGAGCACAACCGGGTGCTCGAACTGAAGGAGCGCGCGGACTCGTCCTGGGACCTCGTCACCGAAACGGGGATCATCAACGCCGAGCATGTCGTCAACGCAGGGGGTCTATGGGCGAAGCAGGTCGGCCGCATGGTCGGGCTCGACCTTCCCTTGTCGCCCCTCGAGCATCACTACCTGCTGACGGAAACGATCCCCGAGATCGCGGCGTCGAAGACTGAGCTGCCGATGGTGGTGGACCTCGAAGGGTTCACCTACATGCGCCAGGACCAGAAGGGCATGCTGGTCGGCATCTACGAGACCAATCCGCAGCACTGGTCGATCGACGGGGCGCCCTGGGACTATGGCGTCGAGCTTCTGCAGGAGAACATCGACCGGATCGCGGACGAACTCGAACTCGTTCACCGCCGCTATCCGGTCCTCCAGACCGCCGGCGTGCGCAAATGGGTCAACGGCGCGTTCACGTTTTCTCCCGATGGCAATCCGCTGATTGGCCCGGTCGCGGGCAAGCGCGGCTATTGGCTCGCCTGCGGCGTCATGGCCGGCTTCCTGCAGGGGGGCGGAGTCGGCAAGTCGCTGGCGGAGCTCATGATCCACGGCGAAGCGGAGGCGGACGTCTATGGCCTCGACATCGCCCGCTACGGCCCCCACGCGTCCAATCGCGAGTACATCAAGCAGACGACCGGCGAGTTCTACGCCCGCCGCTTCGTCATGACCTATCCCAACGAGCAATTGCCCGCCGGACGTCCGCTCAAGATGACGCCGGCCTATGACGCGATGACAGCGGCGGGCTGTCATTGGGGCAGTTCCTGGGGGCTCGAGGTCCCGCTTTATTTCGCGCCGCCGGGATTCAAGGAGAAGCCGACGCTCAAGCGGTCGAACGCCTTCGATATCGTCGGCGACGAATGCCGCATGGTGCGAGCCGGGGTGGGCCTGCTCGATATCGCTTCCTTCTCGCGCTACGAGGTGACGGGACCCGAAGCCGAGCGCTGGCTCGACTGGATGACGGTCGCGCGGCTGCCGAAACCCGGCCGCGCCAGGCTTGCGCCCATGTTGTCCGAGACCGGCAAGCTCAAGGGCGACCTCACCATCATCAACTGGGGCGACGGGACATTCTGGATCGAGGGGTCCTACTATCTTCGCCAGTGGCACATGCGCTGGTTCGCGGCCCATGCCCGCGAGGGGGTCGCGGTGCGCGACATTTCCGACGATGTGATCGGCTTCTCGCTGTCGGGCCCGAACTCGCGCGAACTGCTCGCCCGCGCCACCCATCAGGACGTCTCGAACGCCGCCCTGCCGTTCATGGGCGCGACTATGCTCGATGTCGGCCTGGTGCGTGCAAAGGTCGCGCGCCTGTCGGTGACCGGCGAGCTCGGTTACGAGATCAACTGCCGCGCGCTCGAGGCCGCCGCCCTGCGCCGCGCCCTGCTCGAGGCCGGCCGCGAGCTCGGCGTCAGGGAATATGGCTACAACGCTCTTCTGTCGCTGAGGCTCGAGAAGAGTTTCGGCATCTGGTCGGCCGAGTTCACCCAGGCCTATACCCCGCGCATGACCGGAATGGACCGCTGGATCGCTTGGGACAAGGGCAAATTCATCGGCCGCGAGGCGGCGCTCAAGGAGAGCGAGGGCCCGGCGCCCGATCGTCAGCTCGTCACGCTCGAAATCGACGCAGCGGACGCCGATGCGACGGGCTACGAGCCGGTGTGGCGTTCGGGCCGGATGGCCGGCTTCGTCACCTCGGGCGGCTATGGCCACACGATCGGCAGGAGCCTGGCGATGGCGTTGGTCGCGCCCGATGCAGCCGAGGTCGGCACGGAGCTCAGCGTGCACATTGTCGGCGCCGAGCGGAAGGCGCGGGTCATTGCGCCCTCGCCCTACGACCCGCTTGGCAGGGCGATCCGGGCGTGACGAGCCAGGGGCCGCGGCGAGCCGAACGATGACGAACTCCGCGATCCAGCCCTTGGCTTCCGGCGCGCGGCGGGACCGGCGGCCGGAACTGGGCAACGTCAAGGCGACGCGCGACGACTGGCTCGACCAGGCGCTGAGCGTCCTCGCCGTCGAGGGTGTGGCGCATGTCACCGTGCTTAACCTCAGCGAACGGCTCGAGGTGTCGCGGTCGAGCTTCTACTGGTATTTCAAGAATCGCGACGAGCTGCTCGACGCCTTGCTCGACCGGTGGGACCGCCTCAACACGCGCTCGATCGTCAACCAGGCCAACGAGCCGGCGGCGACCGTGACCGAGGCCGTCTGCAACGTCTTTCGCTGCTGGGTCAACCCTGCGATCTTCAGCCCTCGGCTCGACTTCGCCGTCAGGGAGTGGGCCCGCCGCTCGGCCGGCGTCCGCCTGAGTCTCGACCGCTCCGATCGCGTCCGGACGGAGGCGCTGAAAGCCCTGTTCGTTCGCTTCGGCTACGACGACGAGGACGCTCTCGTTCGAGCGCGGGTGCTCTACTATATGCAGATCGGCTACTATGCGCTCGACCTTAAGGAGCCGATCGAGGCGCGGCTCAACCTGACGCCGCACTATCTCAAAACATTCACCGGCGTGGCCCCCGCCGAAGCGGAAGTCGATGCGTTGCGCGCCTATGCGTTTCGGCATGCGCATGTCCCGGATTTTGGCCCGTCGCGGGGCTTGGCATGAGCGCGCGCTATTCCGCCTTCGCTCTCATGCAACAGGGTCTCGCCGGCCATAAAGGCTGGCCGCAGGCCTGGCGCAAGGCGAAGCCGAAGCCGGCCTATGATTTCGTCATCGTCGGCGGCGGCGGGCATGGGCTGGCGACCGCCTATTACCTCGCCAAGACCCACAAACGAACGCGCGTATGCGTGATCGAGAAGGGCTGGCTCGGCGGCGGCAACACCGGTCGCAACACGACGATCGTGCGGTCGAATTATTTCTACCCCGAGTCGGTCGCTCTCTATGACCTCGCGCTCAGGCTCTATGAGGGGCTGTCTCGCGATCTCAATTTCAATGTGATGCTGAGCCAGCGCGGCATCCTCAATGTCTCCCACACGCCGGCCCAGCTCGAGATCGCCGCGCGGGTCGCCAACGCCATGCAGCTCAACGGCGTCGACGCCGAGCTATGGGGATCGAATGAAGTCCGCGAGCGGCTGCCGCTGATGACCCAATCGGTCGACTCCCGATACCTGCCCAACGGCGGCGTCTGGCAGCGGCGCGGCGGCATCGCCCGCCACGACGCGGTCGCCTGGGGTTACGCCCGCGCCGCCGACCGGCTCGGGGTCGATATCGTGGAGAATTGCGAGGCGATGGGCTTCATCATGGAGAACGGCGCCTGCGCCGGGGTCGAGACGAGCTTGGGCGAGATCCGCGCCGAAGCGGTCGGGGTCGCGGTCGCCGGCCATTCCTCGCAGCTCATGGCTAAAGCCGGCGTCACGTTGCCGATCCATTCCTATACGCTGCAGGCTATGGTCAGCGAGCCGGTAAAACCCTGCCTCGACATCGTCCTTCTGCATCTCGGAACCGGCGTCTACGCCAGCCAGTCGGACAAGGGCGAACTCGTGTTCGGCGGCGGCCTCGACCGCATCCCGTCCTACGGCCAGCGTGGCTCGCCGCCGATGCAGGAGATCGTCATCTCCGGCCTCCTCGACATGTTCCCGGTCTTCGGTCAATTGAAGCTGATGCGGCAATGGGGCGGGATCGTCGATGTCGTCCCGGATTCCTCGCCGATCATCGGGCCGGCGCCGACGAAGGGGATCTTCCTGAACTGCGGCTGGGGGACGGGCGGCTTCAAGGCCATCCCCGCCGGCGGTACGCTGCTCGCGCATCTGCTCGCGACTGGCGCCCACCACGAGATCAGCCGCCCCTTCGATCTCGGACGCTTCGCTGCCGGACGCCTTATCGATGAGGCGGCGGGCTCGGGCATCGCGCACTAAGAGGAGAGCTGGCCATGTATATCGCCATGAACCGCTTCAAGGTCATGAAGGGCGCCGAGCGCGCGTTCGAAGACGTGTGGCTCTCGCGAGAGACCCATCTCGACCGCGTGCCGGGTTTCGTCGAGTTCCATCTCCTGCGCGGGCCCGAACGCGACGATCACGTGCTCTACTCGTCCCACACGGTCTGGGCGAGCAAGGACGCCTTCACCGCCTGGACGCAGTCCGAGCATTTTCGCGCCGCGCACCGCGACGCCGGCGCCAACAAGCCGCTCTACCTCGGCCATCCCGAGTTCGAGGGCTTCGAGGTCCTTCAGACGATCAAGAACTCGCGCTACGAGGCCGCCTGAAAGGCGCCCATGCAAATCTTCCCCTGCCCATTCTGCGGTCCGCGCGACGAGGTTGAGTTTCACTACGTCGGCGAGCCGAAGGCGAGGCCCGAACCCGCTGGCTCGGTCAGCGACGACGCGTGGGCGGGCTATCTCTGGTTCAACGCCAATCCAAAAGGCGAAGCGCGTGAGATCTGGCTCCATCTCACCTGCATGGAGATGTTCGCCATGGCGCGCGACACGGCCCTCAACGCGGTTGCTCAGGACGCCGCGGCCGGGGAGGCGCCGTGACCAGTGTTCGTCTGCCCAGCGGCGGCGCGGTCGATCGCGGCCGCCCCTGCGTTTTCACTTTCGACGGCAAGCCTTACTCCGGCTTTGAAGGCGACAGCATCGCCTCGGCGCTCATGGCGAATGGCGTCGGCATTGTCGGCCGCAGCTTCAAGTATCACCGCCCGCGTGGAATCTGGGGCGCGTGGACCGAGGAGCCGAATGCAATCGTCGACGTCACGCGGGGCGGCCTGACGACCCCCAATCTCCGCGCGACCACCGAAGAGCTCGAAAACGACATCGCCGTCCGCTCGGTCAATGCGGCGCCGACGGCCGCGTCCGATCGCGCCGCCCTTATCGACCGGCTGTCGCCCTTCCTGCCGGCGGGTTTCTATTACAAGACCTTCCTTTGGCCGCGCTGGGAGACTTATGAAGGCGCGATTCGCGCCATGGCCGGCCTCGGCCGAATCGACGCCGACAACCGTCCCGCGGCCGACAATCCGCAATTCAACACCCGCTGCGATCTTCTCATCATCGGCGCCGGAGCAGCCGGACTCGCCGCCGCCAACGCCGCCGCGCGCGCGGGACGGGCGGTTTTCCTCATCGACGACCACGCGGAGATCGGCGGTCAGCTCAACCATCGCGGAGGGGCGATCGAGGGCGCGGACTGGCGCGAGTGGGCGCAGAGCATCGCGCGAGCAGTTGAAGCCGGCGGCGGCCGGGTGATGACGCGAACGACGGCTTACGGCGTCTATGACGGCAATCTCGTCTGCGCGTGGGAGCGCTGTGCGGCCCGGCCCGACGCGCTCTGGCGCATCCGGCCGAGAGAAATCGTCGTCGCGACTGGAGCGATCGAACGCCCACTTGTCGTTGCCGACAACGACCGGCCGGGCGTGATGTCCGCCGACGCTGCGTTCGTCTATCTCCGCCGCTACGCTGTGCTCGTCGGCAAGCGCATCGTCGTCGCGACCAATAACGACAGCGCCTACGCTGCGGCCGAGGCTCTGGCCGAGGCCGGAGCGGAAACCGAGATTCTCGACTCGCGCGCCGATGGGCCGCCATCACGGCTCAAGGTGACGCGCGGCGCGGCAATCGAGGGCGTCATGGGCGCCCGCGGCGTCGAAGCGGTCCGCATGAAAGGGCAAACGCGCGATTGCGACGCGCTTCTTCTTTCCGGCGGCTGGTCGCCGACGGTGCATCTCTACGCCCAGGCGCGCGGGCGCCTGCGCTATGACGAGGCGCTGGCCGCGCTCACGCCGGTCGGCGGAGTCGCGGGAGTAGGCGTCGCCGGCGCCGCCAACGGCGCGTTCACCCTCGACGAAGCGTTGCGCGATGGCCATCGGGCGGGCGGCGGGGCGGGCGCGGCGCCGAACGCGCCGGCCGGCCAGTACCGGATCGAAGCCGGCTGGCCAAAAGCCGACGACGAGGGCCGGCGATGGATCGACTTCCAGAACGACGTCACAGTGAAGGATGTCGCGCTCGCGGCCCGCGAGGGCTACGTCTCGGTCGAGCACCTCAAGCGCTACACCACGCTTGGCATGGCGACCGACCAGGGCAAGACCGCCAATGTCAACGGCCTCGCGGCGATGGCGGCGCTCACCGGCCGCACCATCGACCAGACCGGCACGACGACCTATCGCCCGCCGTTCGTCCCCGTGCCGATGGGGGTAATAGCCGGCAGGCGGCGGGGCGCGCTCATCAACCCGCTGAGGCGCCTGCCGCTCGAGGCGGAGCATCGGGCGGCGGGCGCGCAGATGCGCGAATACGGCGGCTGGCTGAGGCCCGCCTGGTACGGACCGGACGACCCGGAGCTTGCAATCCAGCGCGAGGCGAAGCGGGCGCGCGACTCGGTCGCGCTGTTCGACGGCTCGTCGCTCGGCAAGATCGAGGTCATCGGCCCCGACGCCGCCAAGCTCGCCGACTTCCACAGCTATAACCGCCTCTCGACTCTCAAGCCCGGCAAGATCCGGTATGGCTTTCTGCTCCAAGAGTTGGGGATCGTATTCGACGACGGGGTGACGCTGCGCCTTAGCGAGGATCGCTTTCTTGTCTCGTGCTCCTCGGGCCACACCGACGCCGTGCGGATGCGGCTCGAGCTCTGGCGTCAGGACCGCTTCGACGCTCGCCGCGTCGTCATCCACGACACGACCGCCCAGTGGGCGACGCTCACCGTCACCGGCCCGCGCTCGCGCGATCTCATCGAGGCTTGCGGCATCGAGGTCGCGCTCGACGACCAGAGCCTGCCGCACATGGCCTTCGCTCTCGGCTCGTTCGATGGGGCGGCGCTGAGGGTCGCGCGTGTGAGCTTCACGGGCGACCGCTCGTATGAGCTCTCGGTCCCGGCGGGGCGCGCGGCGGCGTTGCGAGCGCGCCTCGCCGACAGGCTCAATGCGTTCGGCGGCGGCCTCATGGGTCTCGAGGCGCTGATGATCTTGCGCTCCGAGAAGGGCTTCATCGTCGTCGGGAAGGACACCGACGGCACGACCATGCCGCACGATCTCGGAGTCGCAGGGCCACGCGACGCGCGGACGGACGAATATATCGGCAAGCGCTCGCTCTCGATGCCGGTCGCAAGCGACAAGGGCCGCAAGCAGTTCGTCGGCTTGGCGGTCGAAGCGGGTGAGGCGCCGCTTCCGACCGGCGCCCATGTCGCGACGGGCGCGGCGCGGCGGTCGCAGGGCTACGTGACCTCGAGCTACATGAGCCCGAGCCTCGGGCGCCCGATCGCGCTCGGCCTCGTCGAAGACGGGTTTCAGCGGATGGGCGAGGCTGTCGGCGTCTATCATCTCGGCGCGATGCGCCGCGCGACCATCGCGCCCGCGGTCGCGCTCGATCCGGAAGGAAAGCGGCTCCATGCGTGAGACGCGATGGCCGGCGGCGCGCGGACGCTTCGGACTTCTGATCGACCAGCCCCGCCTGCAGGTGCGGGCGCTCGATCAGCTCGGCCAGACTCTTGTCTCGGGCGACATCGAAGCGGGGGTCGGCGCGCTTGCGGCGGGCGCGCCGATCCTCGGCCTCTACGAGTTCGCTCCCGAGGGCGCGCATGCGCTGAGAATCGGCCGCGCAAGCGCGCTTCTGGTCACCCCAGCGCCGCTCGGCGCTTCGGATGGCTGGCGTGACGGCTGGTGCGCAACCGCCGTCGATGACGGCTGGGCGGTGGTCGAAGTCTCGGGCGCGGACGCGCCGCTGTCGCTCATGCAGGCGACCTCGGCCGACCTCGGCGCCGGCTCGCCCTCGGCTGCGGTGCTAGCGTTCGGCCTGCGGATACTCCTGGCGCGGACGCAAGCGGGGTTCCGCGTGCATGTCGAGGCGCCGTGGCTGGAGACGCTGCTCGCGTGGCTGGACGGGGTGTGAGGCGAGGTCGACTCGGGCGCCTCAGTGGGTCTATAGCGCGCTTCGGCTCTTTTCGAGCCACGACGTCATTGCGAGCGAAGCGAAGCAATCCCGGGGAACGCAGGGCGCTTTACAGCTCCCGGGTTTGCCGCCCGGCTTCATTCTTCGGTGATGTCGAGACGGGATTGCGGAGGCGCGAATGGCGGCGGCTGAGAATGGGGAAGAGCGGATCGATATCGACCTGCCGAAGTCGCTTCATGCGACAAGGCTCGGCGCCGTCGCCCATCTGAGGCTCGCGCGGAGCGAGAAGCGCAACGCGCTCGACGACGTAACGGTGCTCGGACTTGAGACCTTCTTCAACCGCTTGCCGAAGGACATCCGCGCCGTCGTCCTTACCGGAGAGGGCGCGCATTTCTCCGCCGGCCTCGACCTTTCCGAGGTCGCCGAGCAACACGAACCGCTCGAAGGCGTTCTCCACTCGCGCATGTGGCATCGCGCCTTTGAGGCAATCCAGTTCGGGCGCGCGCCGGTCATTGCGGCGCTGCACGGCGCGGTGGTCGGCGGTGGGCTCGAGCTTGCGGCGGCTTGCCACATCCGCGTCGCCGAACGCTCCGCCTATTACGGCCTGCCCGAGGGCCAGCGCGGCATCTTCCTCGGCGGCGGCGGATCGGTTCGGATCGCCCGCCTGATCGGCGTCGCGCGGGTGCAGGACATGATGCTGACCGGGCGAACCTTGAGCGCCGAGGAAGGCCATCTGGCCGGCGCGACCCAGTATCTCGTCGACGACGGCAAGGGGCTCGAGACCGCGATGGCGCTCGCCGCCAAGGCGGCCTCGAACACCGTGACCACAAACTTTGCCGTCCTGCATGCGCTCCCGCGCATCTTCGAGAGCGACCCGGCGAGCGGGCTATTGACCGAGTCGCTGATGGCCGCAATCGCCGAGATGAGCGGCGAAGCCAAGGAGCGGCTCAAGGATTTCCTCGAAAAGCGCGCGGCGAAGGTGCTGCGGCAGAGCTGAGAGCCGCAGCCATTGGGGTCGGCGCCGCCGGTCAGCCGCTCCGACCCGCGATGAGCTTGAGCCACGGACCGGAGTGGAACGCGCTCATCAGAACGTACATCACGACCATTCCGTCGAGGCCCGGCCCGAGATGGGCGGCCGAGCACAGGAGTTGCGGCTCGCCGCCAATCGACGTGCCGAGCGCCATCAGCGCGAAGGTCGGAGCAGCCGCGAGGCCGAGCCAGTCCGCTGCGCCGCGCGCCGCGGCGGCGATGTCATGACGGACCACGCCGCGCGCGGAAAAGGCCTGGCTCATGGCTTCGTCCCTTCGTTGCGGAACGCGGCTTCTCCCGCGTCCGACACCTTGACCCAGCGCGGATCGACCGTCGTCTCGGCCTCGTAATTGTCGTGCCAGTTCCACCATTTGTAAGGCTGCGTCTGGGGGTAGCCCTCCGGCGAATCCTCCCATAGCTCCTGGCGCCCGAGCGGCGTCACGTCGAGATAACTCCAGATGGTGCCCATCGCTTCGTCGCCTCGGCTGTTGATGAAGTAGGTGCGGAACACCCGATCGCCGTCGCGGATGAAGACATTGTGGCCATGCCACTCGTCGACTCCGAAGTCGGCGTCGAAGCTGTCGGTGATGGTGTACCACGGCATCTCCCAGCCCATCCGCGCCTTGAGGCGCGCGATGTCGGCCTGCGGCGCGCGGGAGACATAGGCGAGGGTGGTGTCGCGCGCGTTGAGATGGGCGAGGTCCGAGACCTGGTCGGCCCCGAGAGAGCAGCCGCGGCAGGCATGCTCGGGCCAGCCGAACACTCCAGGTTCGAAGAAGGCGCGGTAGACGATCAGCTGGCGACGGCCCTCGAACAGGTCGAGGAGGCTCGCCTTGCCCTTGGGCCCATTGAATTCGTAGGCCCTGTCCACCGCGAGCCACGGCATCCGCCGCCGCTCGGCGGCCAAGGCGTCGCGGGCCCGGAACACCGCCTTCTCCTTGGCGAGAAGCTGCTCGCGGGCGGCGTCCCAATGCTCGCGCGAAACGATCTCAGGAGTTTGCATGGCTCAACCTCCGATTTGTTGAACGGTTTCACGCGCGGGAGCAGCGCCGTACTCGTCATGGCGGCGCCACCAGATCCCGGCTTCGTTGCGTCCCTTGGGGGCCCGATCCAGCCATTGATAGGCTCCCCATAGTCCGTCGAGCCCGCGCGCATAGGTCGAGTAGGCGTGGCAGACGATGCCGTCCTCCATCGCGAAGGCGCTCATTCCCGGCCGATCGCGCATGAACGTTGGCCCGTCGGTTCCGCACGACGCGGCGAAGCGGGCGACCGGCTCGGGAACCTGCGCCGCGGTCAGCGGGTGGTCGCCGCGCCGGTAATTATATTCGACGCCTCCTTTGCGCTGCTGCTCCTCGGTGATTGAGACGTTGAAATCGAAATTGAACGCGTCGCCGAAAGAGGACGCCCATGGAAAGGTCCAACCCATCCGGCGCTTGTAGGCGTCGAGCTTCGCAAGCGGCGCGCGCGACACGGCCCAAAGCGTGACGTCGTGGTTCGCGAGGTGCACGGCGAAGCCGTTGAACCCATCGGCGATCATCGAGCAGGACGGACACCCCGCCTTGTAATCCGGGCCGAACATGAAGTGGTAGACGAGGAGCTGCGAGCGGCCGCGAAAGAGATCTTCGAGCGAGGCCGTTCCCTCGTCGGTGTCGAATTGATACGCCTTGTCGACCCGCACCCACGGCAGCTCCTGGCGGCGGCGCGCCACCTCGTCGCTCAAGCGTGTCAGTTCCTTCTCCTTCTCGAGCAGTCCGAGCCGGGCCGAGAGCCACTCGTCGCGCGATACAATCTCTTTCTGCATAGTCAGTCTCCCGCTTGTCGATTTTGAGGATGATCAATTCCGGTTCAACGGCGCCTCGTCAGGACGGGACACGGCGCTCGTATTCTTTGCGCAGGCGGGTCACGTCATCCCAAAATGGCTCTGGCTCGCTGCCCGCCAGGCGGGCGGCCAAAACGTCGAGATGCGCGTGCCAGCCTGAGCTGACGCCGACCAGCATTCCGCGGTCGGGCAGGCGGCGGTGGATCACGGTGAGCAGGACCCTCTCGCCTCTCGGTTCCAGTTCGAACGAAACGTCGCCGCTGCCCTTTCCCCAGGTGAAGGCCAGCCTGCGCGGCGGGTCGAGCTCGGTGATCCGGCTCTCCATCCGGTGCTCGTCGCCATAGCCTTCCGGCCGGCGCCCGGACGGATCGGTGAGCTCGTTGTTGCGCCAGACGAGTTCGAACGGCGCGCCGACCTTCATCTCCATTTGCCCCGCCGCCAGCCATTGGCGGCGCAGATCGCTCTCGGTCAGATAAGACCAGACGCGCTCGATCGGGCCGGGCAGAAAGCGCTGGATTGTGAGCGTCGCAGGCTCGGTCACCACGCCAAAGGCGTCTGCTTTCGCGCGTTCGTTCACTGGTCGTCTCCTTTTTCGGGTGGGGAGGATTGGCGTGCGTCCTCTTCGCGGAGCAGCCGCTCGAGGATATTGAGGCGGTCAGTCCAGAACCGCTCGTAGAAGCTCAGCCACTCGTGGGCGCTGGCGAGAGGCCCCGGATCGAGGCGGCAGATATGGGTGCGCCCGCGCACTTCACGGCGGATCAGCCCTGCGCTCTCGAGAACCTTGATATGCTTCGAGGCCGCCGCGAGCGAGATGGCGAAAGGCTGCGCAAGCTGGCCGACCGTTCGCTCGCCGCCGGCAAGCTCGCGCAGCATCCGCCGGCGGGTGGCGTCGCCAAGCGCGTGAAAGACCGGGGTCAGCTCCGGCGCATCTAATTCAACCATGTGGTTGACTATAGCTCATGGGAACCTGGAAAGTCAACCGATTGGTTGAATTATTTGCAGAGCGGAGGATTGCATCGGCGGAGGCGCTGGCGAGAACCGGCGAGGCAAAGGCGCGAGACGACAGAATTTCGCACCTAACCTCTTGAACAATCAGATCGCGAGGACGAAAGAAAGCAGGGCGGCAGGCGAGCTTGATTTGGGCGCGCTTTCTCTGCCTCAATCCCGCGACGGGCGGGGGCGCCAGCGAGCGGGTAAGGTCAAGCCCTAAACATCGCGACGACCGCTCCGCTAGAAGGAGGGCTTTTGGTGGGAGGAGAGCGGTCGATGAGGATGAAGCTGACGTTCGGTCCGCCCGAGGTGATCATCGAGCGTCGCCCGGACGGCGTGATGCTGGCGCGCTCACCCCATGCCCTGGGCTCGCATCCGCGCGCCGCGACCGACTGGCTCGATCACTGGGCGAAGGTCGCACCCGATCGGGTGTTTCTCGCCGAGCGCGAGCCCAAGGGAGGGGCCTGGCGCAAGCTGACTTACGGTTCGGCGCGCGCAGCTGCGCGCAGCATTGCGCAAGCCCTGATCGACCGCGGTCTCGGTGTCGAACGGCCTGTCGCGATACTCTCCGGCAATGGCGTCGATCACGCGCTGATGGGGCTAGGAGCCATGATCGCCGGCGTCCCGTATGCGCCTGTGTCGGCCCCCTATTCGCTCGTCGCCAAGGATTTCGCCAAGCTCAAGGCGATCATCGCCATCCTGACGCCGGGCCTGGTTTTCGTCGATGACGGCGCCCTGTTCGCCGCAGCGATCGGGGCGGCCGTGCCGGCCGATGTCGAGATCGTCGCAAAAACGAATCCACCCCCGACTCGCCGCGCAACGACACTCGACGCGATGCTTGCGACGAAGACCGGGGCCGCCGTCGACCGCGCCCAGGCGAAGGTCGGGCCCGACACGATCGCCAAGCTCCTCTTCACCTCGGGCTCGACTGGCACGCCCAAGGGGGTCATCAACACCCATCGGATGATGACCTCGAACCAGGCGATGTTGCGCGGCGTCAATCCGAGCTACGCCGCCGAGCCGCCGGTGCTGATCGACTGGCTGCCGTGGAGCCACACCTTCGGCGGCAACAACAATTTCAATCTCGTGCTCGCCAATGGCGGCTCGTTCTACATCGACGAGGGACGGCCGCTCCCCGGCGCGATCGAAGCTACTGTCCGCAACCTCAGGGAAATCTCCCCCACCGTCTATTACAACGTGCCCCGCGGCTTCGAGATGCTTCTGCCGTATCTGCAGGCGGACCCGGACCTCAGGCGAACCTTGTTCGCGCGGCTGCAGGCGTTTTGCTACGCCGGAGCCGCTCTCGCTCCCCATGTCCGCGAGGGCTATGATCGTCTCGGGCTAGAGACCGTGGGCGAAATTGTGCCCATGGTGACTTCGTTCGGCTCGACGGAGACCGGTCCTTCGGCGATCAGCGTCACCGAGCGCTCGCGAGACCCCGGCGTCGTCGGCATTCCCAATCCGGGGGTCGAGGTGAAACTCGTCCCCAACGCGGGCAAGCTCGAGGCGCGCGTCAAGAGCCCGAGCGTCACCCCCGGCTACTGGCGCGAGCCCAAGCTCACGGAGGCGGCGTTTGACGAAGAGGGATTCTACAAGTTCGGCGACGCGCTACGGTTCGTCGACGCGACCAATCCCGAACGGGGCTTCCTGTTCGACGGCCGGGTCGCGGAGGACTTCAAGCTCGCCACCGGCACGTGGGTCAGCGTCGGACCGCTAAGGGCGAAATTCGTCGCCCATTGCGCGCCCTATGTGAGCGACGTCGTCGTCGCCGGCCACGACCGCGACGACGCGGCGGCCCTTGTCATCCCGAACCTCGCCGCGTGCCGCGAACTCGCAGACACGCCCGACGGTCACGCGACCCCCTTGGAGATCCTGGCGCGTGAGCGTGTGCGCGAGACCTTCGCGCGCCTGCTTAAGACCTTCAATGCGGCGGCGGGGGGCAGCTCCGGCCGTTTCGCCCGCCTGATTTTGATGGACGATCCCCCCTCGCTCGATACCGGGGAGTTGACCGACAAAGGTTCGGTCAACCAGCGCGCGGTGCTGAGCCGCCGCGCGGCGATGGTGGACGAGCTCTACGCACCCGACCTTTCGCCACGCGTCATTGGGTGACGCCCATGGCTCGCCGCGCCGGACGGGGTTACCCCCCGCCCAGCACCCCTTTCATCGCCAGATTCGTCTCCTGGGCGTAACGGCGTGCGGCATAGGCCTCGTTGAGCGTGCCCAGCACCTGGCCGGTTCCTCGCGCGGCGACGGCGAGCGTGTCTGTTTCGGCGACGCCGAACCGGTCGAGCGCGGTTCGGATGTCGTCATCAGGATGCAAGATCGTCGCCGGCAAATGCGTGACCGCGCGGATCGCGCCGCCCTCGCCGCCGTTCTCGATCGACAGCGCATGCGCCTCGGGAACGTGGATCAGCCCCTCGTAACGCCCGTCGGCGCCGACCGCGACCACGATATTCGCGCTGCCCAGCGGAAAAGCCTCGCAGAATGCGCTCAGAGCTCCCTCGACGGGAAAGACCGGGGGCGAGGGAGCCATCATTCGGCCGACCGTCAGATCGCGCAGCCACCCGACGTCCTGGCCGCCTCGAATCGTCTCGCCGCGCAGATGAAGACGCCAAGTGGTGAACGAGTAGCCGAAGGTCGCCCGCACAGCGAGGCTGGTCGCAATCGACGCGGCGAGCACGCCGCCCGCGATTCCGAGATTTCCGGTGCTCTCGAGCACCAGGAAGGTCATGGTCAACGGCCCGCCGACGATGGCCGCGCTGAGCGCGCCCATGCCAACCAGCACGCAAGCGGTCGTCTCGAGATTCATCGACGGCGCGACGGCGTCGACGCCGATCGCATAAAGCTTGCCGAGCAGCGATCCCACGAATAGCGAAGCGAAAAACAGGCCGCCGCGAAAGCCCGACGCCAGCGAGACGAGGCAGGCGAACAGTTTCAGGACAATGAGGATCGTCAGTTCCGCCGCGGTCATCGGCCAGTAGAAGTCTAGGCCGAGCGCGCCGTGGCCAGCTCCCAGAACCTGCGGGGTATAGAGCGCCATCGCGCCGACCATCGCCCCGCCGGCCACGGGCCGAACGAGGCGCCACGGAATTGCCGCCCGGAAGGCCCTTTCGATCAGCGCCGCTACCCGCATCGCGCCGACCCCAACCCCCGCCGCAACCAGGCCGAGCATGATCAGTGCGCCGTAATGCGGAAAGGTCAACGGCGCGACGGCAGGCGCAGTGATGTCGTACGGTGCGCCGATCACCGCCTGGGTGGTGAGCGATGCGGCGAGCGTGGCGGCGAAAACCGGGATCGCGTTGGCGAGCGAATAGGCGCCGATAATAAGCTCGAAGGCGTAAAAGGCGCCGGTCAGCGGCGCGCCGAACGCCGCCGCAATCGCGCCTCCCGCGCCACAGCCGACCAGCATGCGCAAGTCCTGCCGGCGCAGTCGCGACCTTATCCCGAGATACGAGGCGACCCCGGCCCCGATCTGGGCATAGCCGGCCTCGAGCCCTACCGACGCGCCGCAGCCATTCGAGATTATGGTCTGGGCCGCCACCAAGAGGCTCTGACTGAGCGACATGCGTCCGCCGCGTAGCGCGTTGGCCTCGACCGGATCGACCGCCGGCGGCGCCTTCTTGCGAGCGAGCCAGGTATCGATCGCGCCAAGAATGAGCCCGCCCAGCATCGGCGCCCCGAAGGCGGCAAGAGGCGCGACGCTTGCTGCCGCGCTAAGGTGAACGTCGAACGGGATGCCGAAGATCGCGACATGCGCGACATTGACGATCTTGGTCATCGCGGCGACGCACAGGCCCGCCAGCACGCCGACCCCGATCGCCAGCGCGGCCATGCCGAATTCGCTGGCGCGCAGACGCGCGCGCAAGTTCGCCAGGGCGATCAGCGCCGGGCGCGGCACGGCGATGAGCCGGGCGCGACGTTCGACCGGAATGCTCATGACGAACTTATGCGCGGAGGGACCGGCCATGCCAAGGGCGCGCCGATCCACCGGCGCCCCGCCTCATCGGCCAGCCAGCGCCATGTCGTCGCGATGGATCATTTCGGCCCGACCGGCGGTCCCGAGGATATGCGCGATGTCGCGCGAATTTCGTCCGCGAATGCGCTCGGCGTGCAGGGCGTCATAGGCGATGAGACCGCGCCCGATTTCAACCCCGTGCGGGTCTCGAATTGCGACGCAATCGCCGCGCGCGAAAACACCCTCGACGCGTGTCACCCCGGCCGGCAGCAGGCTCTTGCCGCGCGCCAGCGCCCCGACAGCGCCGGAGTCCACGAACACGGCGCCCTTGAGCTCGAGCGATCCGCCGATCCAGATCTTCCGCGCCGCGACCGGATTCGACGGAGTGAGGAACCATGTGCAGGGGCCCCCCTCGGCGATGCGCGCGATCGGATGGGCGATACGACCATCCGCGATCGCCATATGCGTGCCTGCAGCCGTAGCGATGCGGGCGGCTTCGATCTTGGTGCGCATGCCGCCGCGCGACAATTCCGACGAGGCGCCTCCGGCCATCGCCTCGATCTCGGGCGTGACGCGCTCGACGACGGGCAACAATCGGGCATGGGCGTTTCGACCCGGCGGCGAGTCGTAGAGCCCCGCCACATCCGACAAGAGAATCAGGAGGTCCGCACTCGACATGGTGGCGACCCGGGCCGCCAGCCGATCGTTGTCGCCATAGCGGATCTCACTGGTCGCAACCGTGTCGTTCTCGTTGATGATCGGAATCGCGCGGATGGCGAAAAGACGCCCAAGCGTCGCGCGAGCATTGAGATAGCGGCGGCGCTCTTCCGTATCTTGCAAAGTCAGCAGGAGCTGGCCTGCAACGATTCCGCTTTCGGCGAGCGCCCGCGACCACTCGCTGGCGAGGGCAATCTGGCCGATCGCAGCCGAGGCTTGGCTGTCTTCGAGCTTGAGCGCCCCCTTCGGCAGCCCGGCGATCGTCCGGCCGAGCGCGATCGCGCCGGACGACACCACAACCACGCTCGCGCCACGCCGATGCAAATTGGCGATATCGGACGCGAGCGCCTTCAGCCAAGCGTGCCGAACCGCGCCGAGAGCGCCGTCGACCAGCAACGAGGACCCGACTTTGATGACGATCCGGTTGAATCGATCGAGGGAAGGAAGCTGGTCCACGAACGCCGACATACAAGGGAATATCAAGGCCGGAACGGCGTTTTCGTCTAGTTCAGCCGAGAGGGGATGGCAAGGCGATGGCTGGGAGATCGCCAACCCTCTATGGAACGCCGAGTTGGACGCTCCAAAGCCGCTTCGAGATAACTTGACCCACACGATCGGCCAGACCTAGAAGGCGGCCATCGGGGATGACCATGCGCGGGGCGGCGTTCGCACGTGGTTTCGCGGTGCGGCCCACGGCGAAGCTCGACGAGGCGGGAGTTCGGGGGACGCGACGATGCGCAATTTCGAGGACTTGTCCGACCGCGAAATTCTGGCTCTCGCAATCAGCAACGAGGAGGAGGACGCTCGCATTTTCGCCGATTTCGCTGACGGGCTCCATGACGACTTCCCGGCCAGCGCGAAAGTGTTCGACGAGATGGCCGCGGAGGAGAATGGTCACCGACGCAGGCTCATCGACCTCTTCGTGTCGAAATTCGGCGACCATATTCCCCTGGTGCGGCGCGAGCACATCCGCGGCTATATCCCGCTGAAACCAGTGTGGCATCAGCGGCCGCTGGGCATCGAGACCGTGCGGTCCCACGCGCGCGAGATGGAGCGCGCTGCGGCGCGCTTCTACCGACAGGCATTGACGCGCACAACGGACGCCTCGACGCGGAAGCTCCTCGGCGATCTCGCCGAAGAGGAGGAGAAACACGATCAGATCGCCGCAGGCCTCGAAGAAGAAATTCTGACGGATTCGGCCCGCAATAGCGAGGAGGAGAACCAGCGCCGGCGCTTCATTTTGCAGATCATCCAGCCGGGTCTCGTCGGCTTGATGGATGGGTCGGTCTCGACGCTCGCGCCGGTATTCGCCGCGGCGGTCGCGACCCACAATCCATGGAACGCGTTTGTCGTCGGGCTCGCAGCTTCGGTCGGCGCCGGCATTTCCATGGGCTTTGCCGAGGCGCTCGCGGACGACGGCAAGCTTTCGGGCCGCGGTTCGCCGCTTCTGCGGGGCGCCGTTTGCGGATTGATGACCACGGCGGGCGGGATCGGCCACACCCTGCCGTTCCTGATCCCCGCGTTCTACACCGCGATGGCCGTCGCCTTCATCGTGGTCGTGTTCGAACTCCTGGCGATTTCCTATGTCCAGTGGCGCTACATGGAGACCCCGCCAGTCTCGGCCGCCGCGAAGGTGGTGCTAGGCGGCGCGCTGGTGCTGGCGGCGGGGATTCTGATCGGCTCGAGCTGACGGAGGGCGGATGCCGCGGAACTCATTCAACGTCATTCGGATACCGACCAGCGGACCCGGCGATGTTTCTGGCCTGATGGCGCTTATCGACAGCGGAGATTTGCAGGCGTCGTCCATTCTTGCGATCCTGGGGAAGACCGAGGGCAATGGCGGGGTGAACGATTTCACCCGAGAATACGCGGTCGCCGCCTTGGGCTCGGCCCTCGCGCCGCGCCTGGGGCTCACACCCCGTGCGGTGGAAAGCAGAATAGCGTTCGTTATGTCGGGCGGGACGGAGGGGGTGCTGTCGCCGCACATGACCGTGTTCGCGCGCAGAATCGACCCCGGGGCCGAGCAAGCCAGCGCGGGCGAAGCGCGTTTGAGCGTGGGCATAGCCCACACCCGCGACTTTCTGCCCGAGGAGATCGGCCGCGACGCGCAGATCGGCGAGACGATGAAGGCGGTAGAGACCGCGATGAGGGACGCTCGGATCGACGCCGTCAGCGATGTGCACTTCGTTCAGATCAAATGCCCGCTCCTGACCAGCGAGCGCGTCCAGGACGCGGTGGCGCGCGGCAGGACGACGGTGACCGGGAGCGGTTATACGTCAATGGGCTATTCCCGGGGCGCTTCCGCGCTCGGCGTCGCAAAGGCGCTGGGCGAGATCGGCGCCGATGCTGGCGAGGCCAATGTGCTCAGGGACTGGGACCTTTATTCGTCGGTCGCGTCTTCCTCCGCCGGGATCGAACTCATGCACAACGTCGTCATACTCATGGGCAATTCGCGCGTCTCGGCGAGCCCGTTCAAGATCGGCCACGCGGTGATGAAGGATGCGATCGATCTTTCGGCGGTCATGGAGGCGCTCGAGAGCGTAGGCCTGAACGGGCTCGACCCTGGCTCGCAGGACCGGCTCGTCAACATCTTCGCCAAAGCGGAGGCCTCCCCCAACGGGGCCGTCCGCGGCCTCCGCCACACGATGCTCGACGATTCCGACATCAACGCCACGCGCCACGCCCGCGCCGCCGTCGGCGGGCTGATCGCCGGCCTCGCCGGAACCGGCGCGGTCTATGTGTCGGGCGGCGCCGAGCATCAGGGGCCAGCCGGCGGCGGTCCGGTCGCGGTCATCGCGCGCGTTTGAAACGCCACGCCGCGGCTGGGCTCGATCCTGACGCAGGCGCGCTTGACTTTGCGCATTGCGGTGAGCCTCTGTAGCGTCAGCAAATCGCGCAAGGCGAAATCGGCCGCGAGGGAGGAGCGCATGAGGACGACGGCGACAACGGACGTACGAAGATTCGGCCGGCGGAGCCTGCTTCTTGCCGCGGCCGCCGGAGGTCTTGCGCTCGGTCTCGTTGCGCCTGCGGCGGCGTTCGCCCAAGGCGAAAGCTGCACGAAAGTCACAACCGAGTCGCTTGCGATTCCCGGCCTCGTCATCGACGGCTCGAAGATGCAGGAGGCGGGCGACGGCCTTCCGGGTCACTGCGTCGTCGAGGGTCACCTGAACGATCGCACGGGCGCCGACGGCAAACATTACGCGATCCGGTTCGAGATGCGGCTCCCAGTGGAATGGAACGGGCGGTTTCTCGATCAGCCCAACGGTGGGACCGACGGGGCGGTTGTGCCTGCCCTCGGCGATCAGCCGAAGGCGCTGGCTTCCGGCGGCGTGCCGGCGCTGGCGCGCGGGTTTGCGGTGATGTCGTCCGACGCCGGCCACTCCGGCGCAGACCCTGCCAATCAAGCGCTCGGGCTCGCGGCCGGCGCGGCCTTCGGCCTCGACCCCCAGGCCCGGCGCGACTACGGCTACGCCGCGGACATGACGCTCGCGCCGATCGCCAAGGCGATCATCGCCGCCCATTACGGGCGCAAGCCCGATTTTTCCTACATGTTCGGCTGTTCGAATGGCGGACGCCACACAATGGTGGCGGCGACCCGGATGCCGGCAGCCTATGATGGTTATCTTGTCGGCGATCCCGGCTTCGATCTGCCGCGAGCGGCGATCCAGCACGCCTGGGACGCCCAGGCCTTCGTCAAGGCCGATCCCGACATTCGCAAGTCCATCTCAGTGGACGACGCCGCCCTCGTCTCGCGCAAGATCCTCGCCGCCTGCGACAAGCTCGACGGCCTCGAGGACGGACTCACCGCCAATCTCGCCGCCTGCCAGAAGGCGTTCGACTTCGACAGCCTTGTTTGCGCTTCCGGCGCAACTTCGGACTGCCTGCCCAAAGCCAAGGTCGAGGCGCTCAAAGCGAGCTTCGCGGGGCCGAAGAACTCGAAGGGCGAGGCTCTCTATTCTGACTGGCCGGTCGACGGCGGTGTCGGCACCGGCAACTGGCGGCTATGGAAGATCGAAAGCCCGATCCCGCCCTGGGACCACTTCCCGATCATCGCGACGATGGGCGCCTCAGCCCTCCAATATATCTTCTCGACCCCGCCGGTGGCGGTGGCAGGCTCCACTGACGCGCTGATGAAGTCGCTTCTGGCGTATAATTTCGACTCCGATGCGCCCAAGATCTACGCGAAGACCGACGCCTTCCCGCAATCGGCGATGGAGTTCATGACGCCGCCGGACGTCGACGATCCCAAGCTCGCGCAGTTCCGCGAGCTCGGCCGCAAGATGATCATCTACCACGGCCAGGCGGATCCGGTTTTTTCGATCGACGACACGATCCGCTGGTACGACAAGCTGAACGCCAATCTCGACGGCAAGGCAGAGGCGGACGTCCGCCTCTTCGCCGTGCCTGGCATGACTCACTGCAGCGACGGCCTCGCGCTCGACAAGTTCGACGCGCTGACCGCGCTCGTCGACTGGGTCGAGAAGGGCAAGGCGCCGGACCGCATCATCGCGACCGCCGATCCGGCGAACAAGGAGATCCCCGCGTCCTGGAGCACGAACCGCGCCCGCCCGCTCTGCCCTTGGCCGAAATACGCCAAATATGGTGGCGGGGACCCGGACTCGGCGGCCTCGTTCGAGTGCGCGGCTCCCTAGCCTTGGCCGCAGGAGCGATCCGTTTGGGTTTTCTTGGCCTCGGGGCGTTTGGAGGACAAAGGCCCGTCCGTCTGGGTTGGATTCTCTTGGGTTTTTTTGGATTCTCTCGTCGGAATCGTGACTTCTCAACGGGTTGCGCGGCGCGACCGCGGAGGACAATTTTTCGGGCGCTTGGTTCGCGCGAGGCGAGCGGGAAGGATCCCGCACTCCTGGCGCGAGGGAGGGCAGAGTTGGTCATCGAGGCAGATTAAGCGAAATTCGGATTTTCCGCAAGGGATTATCGCCCAAACCGCTCCGCGCCTGGGATCGCTCGCGGCGACAATCGACCCACTCCAAATCGCCTAGAAGTTGGTCTTCGCCAAAAGCTTGGTCACAAGGTTGTATTTCAACGCGTCAGCCGCTTTGAGCGGCCAGTCCGGCTTGCGGATGGCGTTCATCTGAGCGGGCCAGTCCGGGTCATCGGGCATTGCGAAGTAGGTCTCGCGCAATTCTGGCGAGACGCCATTCGATTCCATGATGTCGAACGCTTCGTTGGTGCTCGCCAGCGTTACGTCATACCAATGGTTCAGGAACTTCCGGCAGCCGGCCTTGCGCGGCTCGAACGTCAACCCGCCTTCGAGATCTTCGAAACAGAGCCCCTCGAAATTCGTCGTGTAGCCCGGCCCGAGGCGCGCGCCATGAATGCCGATCCAGGTATCCTCGGCGGCGATGCGCTCGCGTCCCGCGGCGAAGATCGCGACGCAGGCGCTCGCGCAAAAATGTTGGGAACGCAGCTCCGTCGCTTTGCCGAGCTCCTTGACCTTGCGCGCGATCATCAGCCCCCATTCCGCGTTGCCGCCCAGAGAGTCGAGGTCGATCACCCTGACCGTCGCGACCTTCGCCGCCTCGTACTGGATGTAATCGTAAATGTGGGAATCGATCCTTCCCTCGATGATAAGGCGGTCGCCCTCGATGTGGGGAGAGAGGATGCGGCGTATATGATCGAGATCCGCGCCGTCGTTTCGAGGTCCGGCGAAATCGCTCTGGCCGGCAAAGGCGGCGGAAACAGTCAGAACCGCGGCGATCTGAAGCGCAATTGAGACGAATCGCATCGGCGTCTTCCTCCCGAATGGAAGAAACGTCTCACCTACGACTTTTGATTTGGTTAACGAGAACTAAATTTTCACATGCGTCGATCGTAGGCAGGGGACCGGATTGCCTATTTCCGCGCCATCGGTGGATGGAGAGACGGGGTCCAACTACCGCGCCAGCACCTCACGCACCCGGCTGACCAGTTCGGTCTCTGGCGCGGCGAACTGGGCGCGCTGGCGAAGTTCGAGATAATCGGCGCGGTCCTTGGTCGATTTGGCGACTTCGGCCCCGAGCTTGAGGTCGCGGATCGTGACCTGCGGCCCGCCGGGAGCGTCGCGCTCGTTCGAGCCCTGGATGACTGCAACGCGGCTCCGGCGCTTATCGGCATATTTGAGCTGCGCGTTCATGCCGCCTTGCCCGAGGTAAAGTTCGGACGCGATGCCCGCCCCGCGCAGCCTGGCGACGAGGCGCTGGACGCTCGCCATCGACTTTTCGTCGCGGTCTAGCGCCAGAACGACGACAGGCCCCGCGCTTTCCGCCGCGGCCACGATCGGGCTTTTGATCGCCCGAAGCGCGGCGAGCAGTCGCGAGACGCCGATCGAAAAGCCGGTCGCCGGAACCGGCTCCGAGCGGAAGCGGGCCACCAGCCCGTCGTAGCGCCCGCCGCCGCCGACCGAGCCGAAGCGGATCGGTTTTCCGTCCTCGCCGGTGACCTCGAAAGTCAGCTCCGCCTCGAAGACCGGGCCGGTGTAATACTCGAGGCCGCGCACGACGGAGGGGTCGACGCGGATGCGGTCTTTGCCGTAGCCGGCGCCCCGGACAAGCGCTTCGATCTCGGCGAGCTCTTTCAACCCTTGATTCTGCCCGCGGTTGTTATCGCGTCCGTCGCCGCTTCGATAGCTTCCAGCGATGTTGTTGTCGCCGGATGGGATATTTGCCCCTTCCACGCCGTTGCCGAACTTCACCGTTCCGTCATTCGGATTTGCGACGAAGTCCAGGCCCCCGTTAAGAATGCCAAGCACCTGCTCGATGTTCGCCTTCTCAAGGGCGGCCCCCTTCGTAAAGTCGCCGCTCTCGTCCTTGCGGCCCGCGCCGAGCAGTGCGCGCACGCCCTCTGGCCCGAGCCGGTCGAGCTTGTCGATCGCCCGCAAGACCGTCAGCCTCCGTCCGGCGTTGGCGTCGCCGCCAAGGCCTATCGCTTCCATCACCCCGTCCAGCACCTTGCGGTTGTTGACCTTGATCACGTAGTCGCCGCGCTTGATTCCGAGCGCCTCGAGGCAGTCGGCGGCCATCATGCAGATTTCGGCGTCCGCGGCGGGCGAGGCTGCGCCCACCGTGTCGGCGTCGAACTGCATGAACTGGCGGAAGCGGCCGGGCCCCGGCTTCTCGTTCCGGAACACCCAGCCGGCGCGATAGGAGCGATAAGGCTTGGGCAGCCGGTCGTAGTTCTCGGCGACATAGCGCGCGAGCGGCGCAGTCAAGTCATAGCGTAACGACAGCCACTCCTCGTCGTCCTTGAACGAGAACACGCCCTCGTTCGGCCGGTCCTGGTCGGGCAGGAACTTGCCGAGCGCTTCGGTGAACTCGACGAACGGCGTCTCGACCGCCTCGAAGCCGTAGAGCGCGTAGACCTCGCGGATCTTCGCCATCATCGCATCGGCGGCGGCGATATCGACTTGATCGCGGTCGGCGAAACCGCGCGGCAGCGCGGCGCGGACGAGGGAAGCGTCGGTCATTGCGGCTCTATATCCGGCAAGCGCGTAGGCTAGAAGAGGTTCGCGGTGACGTTGATGGTCAGCGCGAGGATGATGGCGTTGAAGAAGAAGCCGACGACGCCCTGAATGACGACGATACGCCGCATCCTCATCGACGTCACATTGACGTCGGACGAAGCGAAGGTGCAGCCGATGACGAAGGCCTGGTAGAAGAATTCCATCCAGCCCGGCTGAGGCGTCCCCGGAAAGTCGAGGCCGGCGTGAATGCCGCCCTTCTTGGGTTTGAAGTAGACGCCGGCGTAATGCAGTCCGAACATCACCTGCAGGAAGGTCCAGGCGCTGAGTACGGTCAGGGCGACGAGCACGAGGTGGCCCGCCTTTGGCCAGCCGTTCATGTTCTTGACCGGGCCAAGCTCCCACACGATCGCCGCGATCGCGGCCAGCGCCGCGACGACTCCAAGGACCACCAGCGCCCACTGGTTCTCGTCCTCGGGCCTCGATTGAACGCGCGCGTCGCGCCTCGAATCCATGACCATGTGCAATATCAAAAAGAGAAACGCCCAGGCCCCGATGTTCCAGGCGATGAGGAGCCGCGTCGCCTCGCGGATATCGACGCCGAGCCGCAAAGCGACATAGGAGGCGATCATCAGGGCCGCTCCCATCAGGAGCCGCGGCCGGTGCGCGAAAGTCCTCCAGAAGCCGGTTGACGCCTTTGCGACCGGCCCCGCGCCGGCTGGCGGGGATTGCGATTTCGATGGCTGTTGGGACGCCCGGTCGGTTTTTGGGGCGGAAGGCGGTTTTGCCATGCGGAAGCCGTTGGGTTGGGAGAGGGCGCCTTGCCCCAGCCGCTGGGGCGGGTCAAGCCGCCGGACCTCGCCGCCTTATCGCCTCCGCCGGCCGATGCTATCATCCCGAGCCAAAGCGAGGCGTGAAACGATGGCTTCGGACCCGGAAGATCGCGACGATCCTGCGGCCTTGCGCGCCCGCCTCGACCGGCTGTCGGGAGAACTCAAGGGCCGGGCCACGCCGCCGCCCGCGCCCGCGCCCCGGCGGGAGGCCAAGCCGGACGGGGTCGGGTCGGCGATGTCGCTTGGCCTCAGGGCCGGCAGCGAGTTCGTTTCGGCGGTCATCGTCGGATTGGGGATCGGCTGGGTCATCGACCGCGGCCTCGGCACCAATCCTGCATTTTTGATTGTATTTTTCCTCGTCGGCGTCGCGGCGGGGGTATGGAACGTGATTCGGCTGACTTCGCCCAAAGCGGCGCCTTCGGGCCGCGATTCGCCCTTGTCTCGCCCGGAGTCGCCGGATAAAGACGTGCGGCGCTCGGCCACCGGGGCCGAACGGGACGCCTCGTTGGGGGGGCGCGGAGCCGCCGGCTGGGCGGACGACGACGAGGACTAGAGGAACGTGGCGACAGAGTCGGGACCGGCGATCGATCCGATCCACCAATTCTCAATCCGTCCGGTCATTTCGATTCAGGTCGCCGGCCACGACGTCTCGCTGACCAATTCCGGCCTCTACATGCTGCTCGCGGTGGCGATCGCCTGTCTTTTGGTCGCGCTCGGCGCGCGCGGCGGCCCCGGCGTGCCCGGCCGCATGCAAGCCATGGCGGAGATGGCCTACGAGTTCATCGCCGGGATGGTGCGTTCGGCCGCGGGCGAAGCGGGCATGCGGTTTTTCCCGTTCGTGTTCTCGATCTTCTTTTTCGTCCTGCTCGCGAACCTGATCGGCTTCATCCCCTATTCGATGGCGGTGACAAGCCACATCGTCATCACCGCCGCGCTGGCGCTGATCGTGTTTTTCACCGTGGTCGTGATCGGCGTCAGCGAGCACGGCCTCCACTTCTTCAAGCTCTTCGTCCCGCCGGGGGTGCCGATCTATATTCTGCCGCTCGTGGTGGCGATCGAGATCGTTTCGTTCCTGTCGCGCCCGGTCAGCCATTCGGTGCGCCTCTTCGCCAACATGCTCGCCGGACACATCACACTCAACGTGTTCGGCAGCTTCGTTGTGATGATGCTCGGGGCAGGCGCCGCGGTCAAAGCGCTGGCGGTTCTGCCCTTCGTCGCGACCGTCGGGCTTGACGCCCTCGAACTCCTGGTCGTGTTCCTGCAGGCCTATGTATTCGCCATGCTGACCTGCATGTACCTCAACGACGCGCTCCACCCCGGCCACTGACCCCAACCCCGAAAACGCGAATTTCGCGACGAAATAGGAGTACTGAATGGAACCGCATGAGCTCGCCATCGCCGCCAAATATGTCGGCGCCGGCCTCGCCGCCATCGGAACGGGCGCCGCTGGCATTGGCGTCGGCACGCTGTTCGGCCAGTTCCTGAACGGCGCGCTGCGCAATCCGTCGGCGGTCGAAGGCCAATTCGGCCGGCTGATCTTCGGGTTCGCGGTCACCGAGGCGTTGGGCATTTTCGCGCTTCTGATCGCGTTCCTGCTCTTGTTCGCGGTTTGAGATTTCGTTCTGACTCCCGTGGGGAAGGCGCGCGCGGCGCCTTCCCGGCTCATCTGCATTGTTAGGGTCCTTGATGGCTGAGCCCACGCAACCGACACCCGCCGGCGCGACCCAGACGCAGGTCGGCCAGGAAGGCGGCTCGCACTCGAACTTTCCGCCGTTCGATCCGAGCACCTTTCCCTCGCAACTCGTCTGGTTCGCGATCGCGTTCGGGTTCCTCTACTGGTACATGTCGAAGCGCGGCTTGCCGCAGCTCGGAGCGGTGATCGACGGCCGCAAGAAGCAGATCGCGCGCGACCTCGACGAAGCGACCGCGATGCAGCAGAGGGCCGACGCCGCCGCGGCCGCGCATGAAAAGACATTGGCCGAGGCGCGCGCGAAGGCGCAGACCGTGGCCCAGGCGGCGCGCGACGCCGCCGCGGCCGACGCGCTAGCTAAGCGCAAGGTCCTCGAGGATGAACTTGCGGCCAGGCTCACCGCCGCCGAGAGCGAGATCGCCAAGACGCGCTCGGACGCGATGAGCAATGTCGCCGACGTCGCCCGCGAGGCCGCCGCGGCGATCGTGGAGCGCCTCGCGGGGCGCCCGGCCGATCCAGCGGCGGTCGCCGCCGCGGTCGATTCGGTCAAGGGGCTCAGCGGAGCGGCATGATGGAATTCGACGCGGAGTTTTTTGTCCTTCTCGGGTTCCTGGTCTTCGTCGGCGTCCTCATCTATTTCGGCGCCCATCGCATAATTCTGAAGGCGCTCGACGCACGCGGCGAAGCGATCGCCGCCGAGCTTGCCCAGGCGGCGAAACTGCGCGAGGAGGCGACCGCGCTCTTGGCGACTTTCGAGAAGAGAACCGCCGAAGCTGAAGCCAACGCCGCCGCAATCGTCGCCGAAGCGCGGGCCCAGGCCGAGCAATTGGGTGTTGAGGCCTCCGAGCGCCTGAAGGAGTTCATCGCCCGGCGCACCAAGCAGGCCGAGGACAAGATCGCCCTCGCCGAAGCCCAGGCGACCGCGGAGGTGCGCGCCGCCGCGGCGGACCACGCCGCCAAGGCGGCGGAAATCCTTCTCGTCGACCAGATGCACGGCCCCGCCGGCGCCGATCTCGTCGGGCGCGAAATCGGCGACCTCAAGAACCGCCTTTCTTGACGCATTGGCGCCTGAGGCCGCAACGGCCAGCATTGGCGCGGACGCTTGATTTGCCGGTCCGTGCGCCCCATTGTGCCGGTCGTCACCATTCCGGCGCGGGCAAGGATTCGATCCGCCAGAGGGGAGCAACCGTGTTGAACAGGGCGATTGTCGGCCTGCTGGCCCTCCTCTTTTTTCCTGCCCTCGCGTGCGCTGGAGGCGGCCCGGTCGAACTCAATCAATACGACGTTCCGGCCGAGGCCCGCTGGGCGCCGTTTTACGCCACTATGCCCGGCTGCGACGACGGCGGCGTGTTGTCGACGATCAGCGGCCGGTTCGCCCAGACGCAGCGCGAGTTCTGGAACCCCGATTTGGCGATTGCCGGCTTCGACCGGGTGCGGGAAATCGGCTTCCGGGCCAACGGCCTCTCATATATTCCGCGACGCTATTGCATCGCCCGAGCCGCCATGAGCGATTCGAAGGAGCGGACCGTCATCTATAATGTTGTATCGGCTTTCGGCATCCTGGGCGCAACCTGGGGCGTCGAATGGTGCGTCGTCGGCCACGACCCGAACTTCGCTTACGCACCCGCCTGCTTAACGCTTCGTCCGATCATCGAGCGCGAGATCGGGCAGTATAAATGGCTGAGCGAATATGGCCTCAAGGCGCGCGACTGACTGAGGACAGGAGGCGCGGCTTCGCTATGGGAAGGCTCCCGGTCACAGTCATCGGTTTCGCGCTCGCGCTGATCTTCGGCGCGCCGGTCGCAGCCGTCGCCCAGACGGCCCCTCAGGCCGCGCCCCCGGTCGCGACAACTCCGTTCGACTACTATGTCATGACCTTGTCGTGGGCCCCTGGCTTCTGCGACATTGGCGGTCAGGAAACGTCGTCGCCCGAATGCGCGACTGGGTCGGGCGCCGGCTTCGTCGTTCATGGCCTATGGCCGGACAACGATTACCGCCCGAACCCCGAAGCCTGCCAGGGCCTGGACGCCACCCCGGCGGACCTTGCCGACGAGCATGGCCTTTACCCGAACGACAAGCTCGCGGCCTACGAATATCGCAAGCACGGAACCTGCACAGGCCTCAGCGCGCACGACTATTTCGCAACCGTGCGCAGCGTGCGTCAACGTCTCGTCATCCCCCCGACGCTCCAGGCCCCGAACCAGATGTTGCATCTTTCGCCGAGCGACATCGAGCAGGCCTTCATCGCCGCGAACGCGAACTTGCGTCCCGACAACATGGCGGTCACGTGCAGCAACGGCGAACTCATGGATGTCCGGTTCTGCATCGCAAAGGACCTCTCGTCCTACGCAATCTGCCGCAAGGTCGCGCGGCACAGCTGCCAGCGGAGCACGATCGCGGTCGCGCCAGTGCGGTGAACGCCCGGCGGCGGTTCGTCCCGGGACTTCGCCGGGTTTTCCGATCGTGAACTATCGCCACGCCTTTCATGCCGGCAATTTCGCGGACGTCCTCAAGCACTCGGTCCTCGCGCGCGTCCTCGTTTACCTCGAGCGCAAGGAGGCGCCGTTCCGCTTCATCGACACTCACGCGGGGGCTGGGCGATATGATCTCTCGGAAGACGAGGCGAGGCGCTCGCCGGAATGGCGCGAGGGGATCGCGCGCGTTCTGACCGCGCGCCCGCCGGCGCCGGTCGGCGAAATCTTGCGGCCCTATCTTGAAAGCGTCGGCCCCTACGATTCCGAGGGCCGGCCCTCATCCTATCCGGGATCGCCGGCCATCGCCCAGACACTCATGCGCGCGCAGGATCGAATCGCGCTTTGCGAAGTCAATCCGGAAGAACGCGAGGCCCTGATCGCCGGGCTCGGGCGCGACGGCCGGCTCAGCATCGTCGGCACGGACGGCTATGTCGCGCTCAACGCCTATCTGCCGCCGAAGGAGCGTCGCGGCGTGGTCCTGATCGACCCACCATTCGAGGTCGCCGGGGAGGCGG
The DNA here is from genome assembly GCA_963794655.1 of uncultured Alphaproteobacteria bacterium. Taxonomy (GTDB): domain Bacteria; phylum Pseudomonadota; class Alphaproteobacteria; order Rhizobiales; family Beijerinckiaceae; genus Roseiarcus. Next base: position 859,811 of record CAWCEV010000008.1, on the reverse strand, counting down.
AGAGCATCCTCCGCGCGCTTGAGCGTGCGCTCCGAAAATGGCCGACCGGGACGTACATCGTCTGGCGTCCGATCCGCGACCTGCGAGCCGACGCCCGTATTCTCAATGCAGTCGCCGCGCTCGGCGCGCAGAATATCCTGCGACTCGAACTCGACATCGGGCCTGGCCGCACCGGAGCGCAGGGCCAGGAGCCGCTCACGAGGGCCGGGCTTCTGGTCGTCAATCCGCCGCATCTGCTCTTCGACGACGCGCGGGAGCTCATGCCGTGGCTGGCGCAAATTCTCGGACGGGGCGGAGACGGAAAGCATGTTTGCACGTGGTTGACCGAACATCGATGAGTGCGTCGGGCGCGGCCTTGTCCGCGGCGCTCCATTCAGTTTAATTGTGAACGATCCTGCGGATGGCGAACGTCCGACAATTCCGGGAACATCGATGGCGCTGCCGAATATTCTCAAGGACAAGCTCAGAGTGCCTGTCGTCGGCGCGCCGTTGTTCATCATCTCGCATCCGTCGCTGGTCATCGCCCAATGCAAGGCCGGAATTGTCGGGGCCTTTCCCGCGCTCAACGCCCGACCGATTTCCCAGCTCGACGAATGGCTGCATGAAATCACCGAGGCGCTCGCTGCGCACGACCGCGCCCATCCGGAAAGCCCCGCTGCGCCATTCGCGGTCAATCAGATCGTGCACAAGTCCAATGCGCGGCTCGAGGAGGATATGGCGCTGACCGTCAAGTGGAAGGCCCCGATCGTCATCACCTCGCTCGGCGCCCGCGAGGACGTGAACTCAGCGGTGCATGGGTATGGCGGGCTGACGCTGCACGACATCATCAATAACCGCTTCGCCCACAAGGCGATCGAAAAGGGCGCCGACGGGCTGATCGCCGTCGCGGCCGGCGCCGGCGGCCACGCTGGGCCGGTCTCGCCATTCGCGCTCATCCAGGACATCCGCGAATGGTTCGACGGCCCGCTCCTGCTCTCGGGCGCGATCGCCACAGGACGGGCTGTTCTCGCCGCGCAGGTGATGGGCGCCGATCTCGCCTATATCGGCTCGGCTTTTGTCGCCACGCCCGAAGCGCGCGCGATCGAGGATTACAAGCAGGCGATCGTCGCCGGTGATGCGTCCGACATCATCGGGTCGACCTACTTCACCGGCGTTTTCGGCAACTACCTGAGACCCTCGATCGTCAGGTCCGGCCTCGACCCGGAGAGCCTGCCGCAGGGCGAGGCCAAGGCGATGAACTTCACGTCCCGAGGCTCGTCGGAAGCCAAGGAAGCCAAGGCCTGGCGGGACATCTGGGGCAGCGGGCAGGGCATTGGCGCGGTCAAATCGGTGCAGCCCGTGGCCGAGCTCGTCGCGCGGCTCGCCCGCGAATACGCCGAGGCGAAGAAGCGCGTTTGCAGCTGAAACGGGTGCGCAACGGCCAGCGGTCGTCAAGACCGTCATCCCGATTCTCCCCGCTGTTATTTTTTTCGCTGCGCCTCGCAGCCTCCGATCTGGCGGTTCGAATCTTTTGGGCGCAAGGATGATCGCGTTGCAGCCGCAGTCTGCGGATAAGTCTCGTTGCGTGTGATTTGTTTCGGCATGCGTTCGCGACTAACCCCCTCAACACGAAAGACGCGCTCAACGCCATGGCGACGATCGAACAATTTGCCCAGCGCCAGACACAGCCGCAGGATCGCTCTTATCGTACGCCCCCCCACAACCTCGAGGCCGAACAGGCGCTGCTCGGCGCGATCCTCATCAACAATGACGCGTTCGACCGCGTCTCCGACTTCCTGAGAAGCGAGCACTTCGTCGAGGAGATCCATCGCCGCATATACGAGGTCGCGGGTTCGCTGATCCGGGCCGGCAAGCTGGCGACGCCCGTAACCCTCAAGACTTTCCTCGGCGATCATGACCTCGGCGGCGTCACCGTGCCGCAATATCTCGCCCGCCTCGCGAGCGAGGCGACGACGATCATCAACGCCTACGATTATGGCCACAGCGTCTACGACCTTGCGATGCGGCGCGAGCTCATTACGATCGGCGAGGATGTCGTCAACGTTGCGTATGACGCGCCAGTCGATTCGAGCCCGCGCGAGCAGATCGAAGAGGCCGAGCGGCGCCTGTACCAGATCGCCGAGGCCGGGCGGTACGATGGAGGCTTCCAGCGCTTCTCCGAGGCGCTGAAGGTCGCCGTCGACATGGCCGCCCGCGCTTACGAGCGCGAGGGGTCGCTCTCCGGCATTGCCACCGGGCTCGCCGACCTCGACCGCTACATGGGCGGCTTGCAGGCGTCGGATCTCGTGATCCTCGCCGGCCGCCCCGGCATGGGCAAGACGGCGCTCGCCACCAATATCGCCTTCAACATCGCCAAGGCCTACCAGGGGCGAACCCGCGCCGATGGCTCAATCGAAGCCACCAACGGCGGGGTGGTCGGCTTTTTCTCGCTCGAAATGTCGGCCGAACAGCTCGCGACCCGCATCATCGCCGAGCAATCCGGCGTCGCGTCGTACAAGATCCGCCGCGGCGACATCACCGAGAACGACTTCCATCGCGTTGCGGACGCGGTGCGGGACATGCAGCAGATCCCGTTCTACATCGACCAGACGGGCGGCGTTTCGATCGCCCAGTTGACCGCCCGCGCCAGACGGCTCAAGCGCCAGAGGGGGCTCGACCTTCTTGTGATCGATTATATTCAGCTGCTGTCGGGTTCGCGGGCGCGGCTCGAGAACCGGGTCCAGGAGCTGACCGAGATCACGACCGGCCTCAAGGCGCTGGCCAAGGAGCTTCAGGTTCCCATCCTTGCCTGCTCCCAGCTCTCGCGTCAGGTGGAGCAGCGCGACGACAAGCGGCCGCAACTCTCGGATTTGCGCGAATCAGGATCGATCGAACAGGACGCCGACGTCGTCCTGTTCGTCTATCGCGAGGAATATTACCTCAAGAACAAGGAGCCCCGGCCCGGCACGGAAGAGCATATCGGCTGGATGGCGCAGATGGAAAACGCTCACGGCCGGGCTGAGGTGATCATCAGCAAGCAGCGCCATGGGCCGACTGGCACGGTCGAACTTCAGTTTGACGCCGAGGTCACGAGGTTCAGCACTATCGCGCGGGAAGACACGGTCGCGGAAATCCGCTAAGAACGGCTTTCAGAAGACACAACAAAGCTGCAATCGTCGGCCCTAGAAGCTGGCGAATACGAATTGAGCGCCGGCTTGGGCTGGGCGCCGCAGTCTGGAGAGTCGCATGAAGTTGATCACTGGTCTTGGCCTGGCCGCCGCGCTTGCCGGAACCGCCCTTTTCGCCGCTCCCGCGGTCGCCGACGAGTTCACGCCGGCGCAGAAGCAGGAGATGGGCGCCTTCATCAAGGACTATCTTGTCAATAACCCGGACGTGCTGCGAGCCGCGATCGAGGCGCTCGACAAGCATGACAAGCAGCAGGCGGACGAAGAGCGCCAGAAGACAGTGAACAGCGACGCCAGCGCCTTGTTCAGCTCGAAATATCAGGCGACGATCGGCAATCCGAACGGCACCGCCACCCTGGTCGAATTCTTCGATTACAACTGCCACTTCTGCAAGGGCGCGCTGCCGGACGTCACCAAGCTCATGAAGGACGACCCCAATCTTAAGCTGGTTCTCAAGGATTACCCCGTGCTCGGGCCCGGCTCGGTCGAGGCGGCGAAGGTCGCCGCGGCCGCGCGCAACCAGTTGCCGGGCGATAAGTTCTGGGCCTTCCACACCAAGCTGCTCGCGACCCACGGTCCGGTCGGCAAAAATGAAGCGCTGGCGGTCGCCCGCGACCTCGGCCTCGACATGGACAAGCTCGCCAAGGACATGCAGGGCCCCGACGTCAAGGCGGGACTCGACGAGGTCATGCAGCTTGCTGATGCGCTGCAGATCAACGGCACGCCGACCTTCGTCGTCGGGCAGGATGTCGTGGTCGGCGCGGTCGGGTACGACCAGCTCAGGGACAAGGTCGATTCCGTGCACAAGTGCGGGCACGCGACCTGCTGAAGGTTGACCGGGGCTTCTTTCGCGGGACAATCTTGAGCGCGCCTGTCCGGCGTTATTTCCACTGACAGGCGAGATCCTTCCTTGAACGCACTGCAAGCGATTGTGATGGCCGTGCTGCAAGGCGTGACGGAGCTTTTCCCCGTCAGCAGCCTCGGCCATGCCGTGATCCTGCCGCGACTGTTCAAGTGGGGGGTCGACGAGAAGGCCCCGGACTGGCTCGCCTATCTGTCGGTCATGCATTTGGGCACTTCGATCGCCCTCTTCGCCTTCTTCTGGCGCGACTGGCTCAGTTTTGGCCTTTCGCTCGTCGGGGCGTCCGGGGATCGCGCGCCGAAGGACAGGAGGACGTTCTTCCACGTCGTGCTGGCGACCATCCCGGCGGTCATCGCCGGCGCCCTCTTCCGCAAGCTGCTCGGCGACGCTTTCGCCGCGCCGGCGATCGCGGCAGTCTTCCTGATCGTCAACGGTTTCATCCTCTACCTCGGCGACCGGATCGGCGAAGAGTCGGTCGGGACCCTCGACCAGCTCAACTGGAAGGGGGCGCTGGCGGTCGGCTGCGCCCAGATCCTGGCCCTGATCCCGGGAATCTCGCGCTCGGGCTCGACGATGGTCGCCGGCGTCGTGGCGGGGCTCAAGCATGCGGAAGCCGCGCGCTTTTCGTTCCTGATGGGCGCGCCGATCATCCTCGCCGCCAATGTCTACGAGGCGCCGAAGCTGATGAAGGAAGGCGCGACGCTCGGTCCGATGGCGGTCCTTTCGGCGGTGGTCGCGGGCATCGTCGCCTATCTGAGCCTCGCCTTCCTCATGCGATATTTCCACAAGAACGAGTTCGAGGCGCTCAGTCCGTTCGCCTATTATTGCTGGGCGGCCGGGGCCATCAGCCTGGCGATCATCGCCTTCGTTTGACGTTTCCGGTCCTATCCGAGCTTGGCGCGCCGCCTTCACGCCCTATATTTCGCGGGGCCCACGATCTTCCGGGCCTCTAAGAGGCGGCGATGGCGACCATCGAGGTCATGCCCGCGCGGTTGACCCGCGAGGAGACTGACGAACTGAGGCAAGCGGTCGCTTGCCTCGAGGGCGCGAGTTTCGCGCAGCGCCTGACCGACGTTATCGGACAGCCGGTCGAGCTCCTGAGCGGCGCGATGCCGCAATCGGCCCGGCGCGCGGTCGCGCACGCGACGGAGGCCGCCCTCCGCGGCGCGCTCAAGCTGGCGTTGCGCACCCTCGATCTCAAAGGAACGGCGGCCAAACCGGCGAACCGCGCCCATAAGCTCGCCGCCGCCGCCTCAGGCGCGGTTGGCGGCGCGCTCGGATTAGCGGCGCTGCCGGTCGAGCTGCCGATCTCGACCACCATCCTTCTGCGCTCGATCGCCGAGATCGCGCGCGACGAAGGCGAGGACCTGAGCGCGCCTGCGTCCGCGCTCGCCTGTGTCGAAGTGTTCGCGCTCGGCGGCCGCGCGGACGAGGAGGCGGCCTATGAAAGCGGGTATTTCGCGGTCCGCGCCGCGCTCGCCAAGTCGGTCAGCGACAGCGCCCGGTTTGTCGCGAGCGAAGGCCTGAGCGCCCACTCCGCCCCCATCGTCGCGCGGCTCATCTCGCAAATCGCGGCCCGCTTCGGGATCGTGGTGAGCGAGAAGGTCGCCGCTCAGGCGGCGCCGATCCTCGGCGCGGTCGGCGGCGCGGCGGTCAACGCCGCCTTCGCCGACCACTTCCAGACCCTGGCTCGCGGCCATTTCATCATCCGCCGGCTCGAGCGGAGGCACGGCGCGAGCCCGATTGCGTTCGAATATCAGCGCTTGCGCGGCGAGCGCCGGGAAGCGCGAAGAGCCGCGTCATAAGGCGGGAGCAACGGGGTTTTCGCCAATGGGCGATGGCCAGCCCCTTACACCGAAGCGAGGCCCCGGAGCGGTCATTCCGGCGTTCGCGCTCGCCTTTTCCGGCTTGCTCGCGGCGAGTTCCCCAGCCGCGGCCGACCTGAGGCCGCCCGTCCGGGCGCGCGTCGAGCCGCCGATGCGTTTTGTGCGGGTCGTGGACGCGGACCCTGCCTGCGCGCCCAACTGCCCGGAATGGCTTTCGGCCGAGGGCCGGATCGAGCCGGGCGCGGCGGGCGAACTCGCGGCGGCGGTCGAAAGCCTCGGCGGCCGCCGACTGCCGATCCTGATCCACTCTCCTGGCGGCTCGGTCGCCGACGCGATCGCGATGGGGGAACTCATTCGCGCCAAGGGCCTCGCGGTCGCAGTCGCGAGAACGCTGATCACCAACTGTCCCGAGCGGGCGCCGAAGTGTCCGAGCGGACCGGGCAAAGCGATGACCGGCGGCGCGATATGCGCCTCCGCCTGCGCGCTCGTTCTCGCCGGCGGCGCCGAGCGGCTCGTCGGCCCGGCGCCGCTGGTCGGCGTGCATCAGACCACCACGGTCATGAAGGAGACCGAAGGCTCGGCGCATCTTGCCTCGACGCGGAAAGTCTACGAACAGATCGACGTGGACGAGGCGGTCACCCATTATCTCGCCGCCATGGGCGTCGGCGATCCCGTCATGACCCTCATGCGCAAGACGCCCGCCGCCAGCATTCGCTGGCTGAGCCTCGCCGATCTCAAGGCCTCGCGGCTCGCGACAGGGGCGCTCGACGCCGCCGAGCCGATCGCGGCCGCCGGCGCCAACGGCCTGAACGCCCGGGCGTTCGACGGCGACCCCGAATTCGTGGTTGCGAGCGGCCCCATGCCGCTCGGCGGGGAGGCGGCGTTCGATGTCGCGCTGCGCTATCGCCGCGGCGGCGGCGCGCTCGAAGCGGAGGTGACGGAGCGCAATTCCGGCTCGCGGCAAGCCGCGGAGCCGTACCCGCCGGGCTGGAGCCTGACCCTGAACGCGCCCGGAGCCGATACGCTGCGACTGACCCTGGCCGGGGCGGCGCCGGCTCGGGCAATCATTCCGCGCCCGCGCTTCTGCACGCTCGCGCGCGCCGGCAGCCTCGCCGCCGAGCCGGGCCGAGGCGTATCGACGGAGGCGGGGGCGATCGACCTCGCCGCAATGGACGGGGCGAAAGCGCTGATCGTGGAAGCCTGCCCCTGAGTGAACCGCTCCCGCGGACCGCCCATTCACGGACGCGACAAAACCCCAAGCCGCCCCGCAACAAAGTCCAAGCCGGGTGCAACGAAATCAAAATCCCGCGCAACGAAAACCAAATCGGGCGCAACAAAATCCAAATGCCAAAATCCCTCGTCCCCTCGATTTATCAACGAGTTAGACTGTCCTCTCCAAGCCCCCGTCGACATTATCCGCGGTCCTTGACCCGTTGCGCCGCGGCCCAGGCTCACGGCGGAATTTCTGATAAATACACTCTATAGCCGGATCAGGCAACAGATTTTCGTCTTAGGAGAATGACGCGCGCGCCCTAATCGGTGACAGTTTACTTTAACCCCTAAGATATCGAGCCGTTCACGAGGTTGCTAAGCGAGGACGACGAGTTAGGGCAGCCCGGATTTATTAGTGGATTGAGTAAAGTGTCACCGATACGATACAAGCGTTCCAGAGCCGATGCGGTGACCGCCCCTGCCGAGCGGCGGCGCGCTAGGGGTGATAAGTCGAGACAACCCCATTTGGTGATTGAGTAAACTGTCACCGATATCCCTACCGATATCCCCGGCTCAGGCGGCGCGGCAGACCGCGTCGATGTTGTTGCCGTCCGGGTCGATGACGAAGGCGGAAGTTATCGGTGGGAAGTTATCGGTGGGAAGTTATCGGTGGAAGTTATCGGTGACAGTTTACTTTATCCCCTTATGGGAAGTTATCGGTGACAGTTTACTTTATCCCCTTAGAATATCGGAGCTGATTTCGAAACGAGTCCCGGGTGGTCGCCAAACGGATCAGCCTGGACGGCTCGGATCTATTAGTGAATTGAGTAAACTGTCACCGATATCCGATATCGCCGGTGCGGAGGCCGATGCGGTCGATCATGGCGACTGGTCCTTTCGTCTTGAGCGACGCGCGGCTCTTGTCATGGCTTGGCGCCGGGGAACCATTCGACATAGGAATCCCCCGTCCGGCCGTAGTAGACGGCGCGGCGGCCGGCCAGGCTGACGAAATAGCCGACGCAACCGGCGTCAGCGATGCGGCGGCAGAATTCGCGATAAGCAATCTCCTGCCGCTGGATGGCGCGGACCGCCTTTTGCACGCCTTCGCTCGAAAACTCGTGCGCCGCGCCGCCGACCTTGTAGTCCTGCGTCTCTTCGAACTCGCCGTTCGGAAGGTAGTAAGTCTTCCGCCCCACGATGAGATCGGCGTGGTAGCGCTCGACCTCGACCTCCATCAACGCCCGCACGACCTCCGGAAAGGTGATGCGCTCCTCGTCCGAGGCCTTGCTCATCTCGCGAACGACTTCTTTCACATGCGCGTCCATCTCATTCATCCTCTGTCCTAGATCCTCGATCCTGCTTCCTGAAGCGGGCCGCCGCTCAATCGACCGGCGCGGCGCGAAGCCCCATTCGCCGCACGATTTCCTTCATCGCCGTCTCGATCGCCTGCCGCGTCGCGCGATCGAGAGGAGCGAAGAATTCCTCGTCATTCTCGTCGGCAAGCGCCGCTAGCTTCGGCGTCAGCGCCCGCCCCTGGCGGGTGAGCGCAAGCGTCTGGAACCGGCGGTCGCCGGCGCTGGCGCGCCGCACAATCAATCCCTTGGCGATCAGCCGGTCGGCGAGCTTCGAGATCGCCCCGCGCGTCATGCCGAGCCGGTCGGCAAGCGCGCTCGGCGCGCTCTCGCCCTCGTAGAGCTCGCGCAGCACGACCCATTCGGCAACCGTCACGCCGCGGTCGGCGACCTTGAGCGCGAAGGCGTGCGAGACGTGGTTCGACACGTAGCGCAGCCAGTAACCCAGGTGCTGCTCGAGCGGGCTGATCTCGATTGGTCGAGTCACGCGGCCTCCATCGGTTGACAAGGAAACTATCTGGAAACAGTTTCCTCGTCAACTGCTTTCTCGCGCGAGGAGGGGCTTGCGGCCAGGGATCGCTTTCGCCGTCCGGGCTGGCGACCGCCGCCACATGAGCCGCCCAGATCGCGCAGCCACGTCTCGCGATGACGGGGCGCGTTGCGATCCGCTCGCGCAGGCGCGCGGCGACGTCGGGTTCAACTCCATCGGTTCATCGTTTAACGTCGCCAAGACCCGCGAACAGGAAAAGCCCGCCCATGCTGGAAAAATTCGAACGCTATCCGCTCACCTTCGGTCCGACGCCGATCGAAAAGCTCACGCGGCTGAGCGCTCATCTCGGCGGCAAGGTCGAAGTTTACGCCAAGCGCGAGGACTGCAATTCGGGCCTCGCCTTCGGCGGCAACAAGCTGCGCAAGCTCGAATATATCGTGCCCGACGCGATTGCCTCGAACGCCGACACGCTGGTCTCGATCGGGGGCGTGCAGTCGAACCATACCCGCATGGTGGCCGCCGTCGCGGCGAAAATCGGCATGAAATGCCGGCTGGTGCAGGAGGCCTGGGTCCCGCACGAGGACGCGGTCTACGACCGGGTTGGCAACATCATGCTGAGCCGGATCATGGGCGCGGACGTGCGGCTGGTCGACAACGGCTTCGACATCGGCATCCGCAAAAGCTGGGAGGACGCCCTGAGCGAGGTCGAGGCCGCGGGCGGGCGCCCTTACGCGATTCCGGCCGGCGCATCGGTGCATAAGTTCGGCGGGCTCGGCTATGTCGGCTTCGCGGAAGAGGTGCGGGCGCAGGAGCGCGAACTCGGGTTCAGGTTCGATTACGTCATCGTCTGCACGGTGACCGGATCGACGCACGCCGGCATGGTCGTGGGATTCGCCGCCGACGGGCGGCAGCGCAGGGTGATCGGCATCGACGCCTCCGCGACGCCGAAGCAGACGAAAGCGCAGGTCATCGACATTGCCCGCAAGACCGCGGCGCTGATCGAGCTCGGGCAGGACATCGCCGACGACGACGTCGTGCTGATCGAGGATTACGCCTATCCGCTCTACGGCGTCCCGTCGGCGGAGACCAAGGATGCGATCCGGCTCGCCGCCCGCCTCGAAGGCATGATCACCGACCCGGTTTACGAGGGCAAATCGATGCAGGGCCTGATCGATCTTGCGAAGAAGGACTTCTTCCCGGCCGGATCGAAGGTGCTCTACGCCCACCTCGGCGGCGCTCCGGCGCTCAACGGCTACGCCTACGCCTTCCGCAACGGGTGAGGCGGCGGCCGGATCGCTCAGGCCGCCGGTTCTACGGGCGTCAACGCCTGCTCGAGATAGTCGCTGAAGGCCCGCGCCTTCTGCGATGGCCAGCGGCCGGCGGGGAAGATGACGTGGACGGTGACCGGATCGAGCGCGTAGTCGGCGAGGACTTCGACGACGTCGCCGGAAGCGAGCGCTTCCGCAGCCATCCACATCGATCCGCTGGCGACGCCGAGCCCGGCGACCGCGCAGGCGATGACCCCGGCCGCCGAACGCGCGTGGATTCGGGGGCTCACGGCGAGCCGCTCGACCCGGCCGTCGCGGCGGGCGATCCAGGTCTCGTCGCCCGTATCCATCGGCCCGCCGATGAGGTCGTGCGCCGCGAGATCGGCGAGGCTCCCGGGCTTCCCGCGACGGGCGAGATAGGAGGGCGCGGCGATGAAAAGGCGGCGCGCGCTTTCGAGCTTTCGCGCGACAAAGCTCGAATCCGGCAGGTCGCCTATCCGCAGCGCGAGATCGGCGCCCTCGGCGATCAAATTCTCGTAGCGGTCGGACATCAGGAGGTCGATCTTGAGCAGCGGATGCCGGGCGAAAAAAGCCGGCAGCAGCGGCACGATGCGCCGGGCGCCATAGCCGGGAGGCAGCGCGACCCGGAGCAGGCCGCTCAGGCGGTCGGCGCCGCGCGCCGCGCTCTCGGCGTCGTCGATCGCAAGCAGCGCCTCGCGCGCCTGGCCGAGCAACGCTTCGCCGGCGGGTGTGGCCGAGACCTGCCGGGTGGTGCGCACCAGGAGCTTGACCGCGAGGCGCCGCTCGAGCGCCGCGATCGATCGGGATACGGAGGGCTGCGACAGGCTGAACTCGCGGGCCACCTTCGAGAAGCTGCCGCTCTCGACCACCCGCACGAATAACGAGAGCTGCTGCAGCCGGTCATTCATACGCAGCCCACATATATCATATCGAACTCCTCGCGATACTGTCCGCAATTCGCATCGCCTAGCTGGGGCTGACCGAAGCTTCGCGGCGCCGATCCCGGCGCGCGGCACGGATAAGAATGAAGGAGCGGGTGAATGGGTGAGCTCAGCGGGAAGGTGGCGATCGTCACCGGGGCGTCAAAGGGCATTGGCGCGGCGATTGCGCGCCGCCTCGCGGGGGCCGGAGCGGCGGTCGCGGTCAACTACGCGTCCGACAAGGCCGGCGCCGACCGGGTGGTGAGCGAAATCGTGGCCAAGGGCGGCAAGGCGGTCGCGATCCAGGCGAGTGTGGCGAAAGGGTCGGACGTCAAGCGGCTCTTCGCCGAGACGAAGGCACATCTCGGCTCGCCCTCGATTCTCGTGAACAATGCGGGCGTATTTTCCTTCGCACCGATCGAGGCTGTGACGGAAGAGGACGTCGAGCGGCAGTTCCGGACCAATGTGCTCGGCACGCTGCTCGCGAGCAAGGAAGCGGCCGCGGCCTTCGACGGATCGGGCGGCAGCATCATCAATATGAGCACGATCGCGAGCGTCAACCCAGTGGCGAACTCGGTCGTCTATTCGGCCTCAAAGGCGGCGGTCGACACGATCACCAAGGCGCTCGCGCTCGAACTCGAGCCGAAGAAGATCCGTGTCAACGCCATCGCGCCGGGCGCGACGGAGACGGAGGGTACGAAAACGATCGGCCTCACGATGGAGACGGCGAAGGCGATGGGAATGGTGATGCCGGCGGGCCGGATGGGCCAGCCCGACGATATCGCGCGCGTCGCGCTCTTCCTTGCCTCCGACCAGTCGTCCTGGCTGACCGGCGAGCGCATCTCGGCCTCGGGCGGGCAGCGGTAACGAAGCGATTCGCGAAACGAGCCGCCCCGCCTTGCTGGGGCGGCTCGCAAGCGCAGGCCTTGGCGCGCGGCTATTACATTCCGCACGTGGCCGTGTATCGCCCGTTGAAGTCGCGGTCGAGGAAGCACCCCGTGTTCGGCTGCGCCCATCCGCCCGTCGCAACCGAGAACGGCGCGGTCAGGACGCCAACCACCGGCCCCACGACCGGGCCGACCACCGGCACGCCGTAGCCGTAACCGCTGGCGGGAGAACCATTGCCCTCGAACGGGGCGTAACCGCGGGTGACCGCCGGATCCTGATTGTCATAGCCGTTAAAGGTCTGGGCAAACGCCGGCGTGGCGACAAAAGCCAGCGAAACGGCAGTCGCGAGAAGTGCTGTGCGTAAGTACATTTTAATCTCCTGTGGGTTCTCAAAACCCTGCCGAACCAATCGTTGAACCGCGGATCGGTTCCCAGCCTCGCGCGGATTTGAACGATCGGCTTGCGCGCGAGGAATTCGGCTAACTCTTTAAATTTATTTCAAAATCCGGCGCCGGTCTGAGTATTGGCGCCCATAGCCTCGGGGCGTCCGCCATACTGAGGCCGCGGTCGCCCCGCCCTTCTCCATGCGCGTCGATTCGATGACGTTGGTGAGACCGGGAATGGGACGCTTCGCCTCCACCGTCGCCTATTACGAGGACGCGCGAGCGCCCTATGGCGAGGCTTTCTTCGCTGCTGTCGCGCGCGACCTCGGCCTCGACTGCAGCCAGCGCCTGCTCGACGTCGGAACAGGGCCGGGCCTGCTCGCGATCGGATTTGCGCGCCATTGCCGCGACGTCGTCGGCGTCGACCCGGAGCCGGCGATGCTCGAAGCCGCCCGGGCGGCGGCTGCACGTGCGGGCGTCGCGGTCAGGTTTGTCGAGGGCCGCTTCGAGGACGAGGCCGCGGGGCTCGGCGCGTTCGACGTGGTGACGATCGGCCGCGCGGTTCACTGGCTCGACCCGGAGCCGGCGCAAAAAGCCCTCGATCGCGTGGTCGGGCCGGGCGGCAGGATTCTCATCTGTCACGCCTCGAGCGTCGCCGATGGGCGCAACCCCTGGCTCAAGGCGTTCACGCAGGTGCGCAACCGCTGGAGGAGCGAGCGGCCCGTCTTTGACCGCGGCCGGTTTTTCGCGGACGGACCCTTCGTCCCGCGCCGGACGATCCGGGTCGAGACCGTCGTCGCGACAAGCGTCGAGCGCCTTGCCGACCGCATCCTGTCGATGTCGACCTCGTCGCCCGCGCGGCTCGGCGACGAAGCGCCCGCGATGAGGACCGCCATGCGCGAGGCGCTCGCGCCTTACGCGGTCGAAGGCGCGGTCGAGGAGATCGTCGAGGCGGAAGCGGATGTGTTCGAGCGCGCGACGGCTTGACATTGCGCGCATATGCGCTTAATTAGGCGCATATGCTCCTAACACCGGCGAAAGTTAGCAATGCCGACCGATAATCTGCCTCCGCTCGGAGACTGCACCTGCCTCGCCGTGCGCCAGGCGGCTCGGCATGTCACCCAGTTTTATGACCGGCATCTTGCCTCGGTCGGGCTGCGTACGACCCAGTTCTCGATTCTCGCCCGGCTGAGAAAGCACGGGGCGATGACGATCAATGCGCTGGCCGAGGAAATGGTGATGGATCGTACGACGCTTGGCCGAAACATTCTGCCGCTCGAACGCGACGGACTTATCAGCATTGAACCGGGCCGCACCGACCGTCGCAGCAAGGAGCTGCGATTGACGGGCGCCGGCCTCGAACGGCTGCTCGCGGCCTATCGGGGCTGGAAAGACGCGCAGAGTGAGTTTGCGGCCGCCTTTGGCGACGAGCGAACCGTCGGTCTGCGCGCTCTTCTGCGCGAGGTTGCGGCGACGAATTTGCCCAACGAAGCCGCTGCTGCAGGCTGAGCGAAGCGAACCGGGCAAGCTCCGGACGCCGAAGATCGTTGGCCAAATAGGCGTATATACGCTCTTTTACGGCTCGACGCCGAAGAGATGCGAACGAAGGAGAGCGCGATGAGCGCCATCGCAGGCGACCATATCCAGACGGCCCCAGCCGGCGTGCTGACAAGAGCGCGTCTCAAATGGCTGGCCTACGCGACCCTCGGAGGCCTAATCGCCATCGCTGGAGCCCGGTACGGCTCTGAATACTGGCGGGTGGGGCGCTTCATCGAAAGCACCGACGACGCCTACGCCGGCGGCAATGTCACCCCGATCTCGCCTCACGTCGCCGGCTTCGTGGCGGAGATCCTCGTCGGCGACAACGAATACGTGCGCGCGGGCCAGCCGCTGATCCGTCTCGACGACCGCGATTTTCGCGCCGCCGCCGACCGCGCGGCGGCGATTGTCGAGGCGCGCAAGGCGACTCTGGACAGTCTCGAGCGCAAGCAGACGCTGCAACAAACCGCCATCCGTCAGGCAAAAGCGGATCTCGACGCGAAGTCCGCGCAGGCGGCGTTCGCGAAACAGGACGATCAGCGGTATCGCGACCTTGCACAGACTGCCGCCGGGTCGCGGCAGAACGCCGAGCGCGCCTCGTCGCTCAGCCTCGCGGCTGAGGCGAGCGTGGATTCGTCCAAGGCCGGACTCGACGCCGCGAAGGAGCAGCTCGCCATTCTGGATGCGGAGATCGCCGTCGCCAGGGCCGATGTGGCCCAGGCCGAGGCCGATCAGCACACGGCGCAACTCAATCTCGACTACACGGACATTCGCTCGCCGATCGACGGCTATGTGGGAAACCGGGCTGCCCAAGTCGGCGCCTATGTCGCCGGCGGCGCGTACCTCGTCACCATCATCCCCGCGCATGACCTCTGGGTGGACGCCAATTTCAAGGAGAGCCAGCTCGAGCACATGATTCCGGGCCAGGGGGCGACCGTCGTCGCCGACGTCCTGCCGAACCACGTCTTTCGCGGCCATGTCCTGACCGTCGCGCCTGCCACTGGGGCGGTCTTCAGCGTGATCCCGCCCGAGAACGCGACCGGCAATTTCACCAAGATCGTCCAGCGCGTTCCGGTTCGCATCAAGCTCGACAACGACCCGATGCTGCGCGATCTGAGGCCGGGCCTCTCGGCCAATGTCGGCGTGGACACGCGCCCGACCCCGGGCGACCCGCAATGACCGCCGCGGCCATCCCATACGCCGCAGCTCCCTCCGCCGCGCCGTCCGAACGGAGCTGGGTGTGGAGTCTCGGGCCGTTCGTGGTGATGTGCGTCGGCATGTTCATCGCGCTCCTCGACATCCAGATCGTCGCCTCTTCGCTTCAGGACATCGGCGGGGGCCTCAGCGCGGCGCAGGATGAGATCAGCTGGGTGCAGACCGCCTATCTCATCGCCGAGATCATCATGATCCCGCTCTCGGGCTGGCTGACGCGCGTCTTCTCGACTCGCTGGCTGTTCACCGCCTCGGCGGCCGGCTTCACCGCGGCAAGCATGCTCTGCGGGCTCGCCTGGAACATCGAGAGCATGATCGTGTTCCGCGCCCTTCAGGGACTGCTCGGCGCGTCGATGATCCCGATTGTCTTCACCTCGACATTTCACTATTTCCAGGGTCCGCGCCGCGTCTATTCTGCCGCGGTGGTCGGCGGCATCGCGACGGTCGCTCCGACACTCGGGCCGGTGATTGGCGGCCTCATCACCGACACGCTCGACTGGCGCTGGCTGTTCTATGTCAACGTCGTTCCCGGCGTCATCATATCGATCCTCGTCCCCCTTATGGTGAAGATCGACGAGCCCGACGTCAGGCTGCTCAAAGGCGCCGACTATCCCGGCATCGTCCTCATGGCGATAGCGCTCGGAACCCTGGAATACGTGCTCGAAGAGGGTTCGCGATGGAACTGGTTCGACGATGCGACCATCCGCGATTGCGCGATCATCGCTGGCGTCGCCGGCTTCCTGTTCGTCGTCCGCAGCCTCACCTTTGCAAGGCCGGTCGTCGACCTGCGCGCGTTCGGAAACCGGAACTTCACGCTCGGCTGCATTCTCTCGTTCGTCACCGGCATCGGCGTCTTCTCGACCATCTACCTGACCCCGCTGTTTCTCGGCTATGTGCGCGGATTCAGCGCTTGGCAGACCGGCATGGCGATTTTCTCGACCGGAGTGGCGTCGCTCGTCGGCGTCCCGGTCTATGTCATGCTGGCGAAAAAATTCGACACCCGCTGGCTGATGATGATCGGTCTGGCGTCGTTTGCGCTGTCGATGTGGAGCTTCAGTTTCATCACCCACGACTGGGGCGCGGCGGAGCTGCTCATCCCTCAGCTCCTCCGCGGCTTTCCGCAGGTGTTCGCCGTCGCGCCGAGCGTCAATCTCGGGCTCGGCAGCCTACCGCCGGAACGGCTCAAATATGCCAGCGGCCTGTTCAACATGATGCGCAATCTCGGCGGCGCGGTCGGCATCGCCGTCTGCGGCGCGATCCTCAGCAATCGGACCAACTTTCATTTCCAGGCGATCGCGTCGAATTTGACGCCGGCCAACGGCGCGATGACAAGGCTCGTGAACGAAGTCGCTCAGCGCTACTCGGCGCTTCCGGGAAGCCAGCAAGCGGGGCATCTCGCGGCGCTGAAGCAGCTCTGGGTTCTTTCGTACCGCGAGGCCTCGACCCTCGCCTACGCCGACGCCTTTGACGCCATCATGGTCGCGTTCATCTTCGCCACCATTCTGGTCCCGTTTTTGCGCAACGTGGCTCCCCCGAAAGTCCCGCAGGCTGCACACTGAATCGGCCCGCGGTTCTTCGGGCGTCGGCGCCGCGCCTCAAACCGTCATCCGAGCCCGCACGGCGGTCTCGTCCATCGACTCGCGGGTGCCCGAGAGAACGACCGCGCCCCGGTCCATGACGGCGTAGTCGTCGGCGATGTCGCGCGCCCATTCGAAATATTGCTCGACCACCAGGATCGCCATCTCGCCCTTGCGCCGGAGATGCACGAGCGCGCGGCCGATGTCCTTGATGATCGAGGGCTGGATGCCTTCCGTCGGCTCATCGAGGATCAGAAGCTTCGGCTTCGTCACCAGCGCGCGCCCGATCGCGAGCTGCTGCTGCTGCCCGCCCGAGAGGTCGCCGCCGCGCCGCCCCAGCATGTCGTTGAGGACGGGAAACAGGCTGAAGATCTCGTCGTCGATTGCGCGCTCGCCGCGCGGCAAGGTCGCAAAGCCGGTCTGCAGGTTCTCCTTGACCGAGAGAAGCGGGAAAATCTCGCGTCCCTGCGGAACATAGCCGAAGCCCGCGCGCGCCCGCTGATGGGGCGAGAGGCCGTTCATCTCCTTGCCGTTCCACTGGATCGAGCCGGAGGCGACGCCGTGCTGACCGACGATGGCGCGCAGGAGCGACGACTTGCCGACGCCGTTGCGGCCGAGCACGCAGAGGATGCGCCCAACCTCGGCCTTGAGCGACACCGAGCGCAGCGCCTGCGCCGCGCCGTAGTAGAGGTCGATGCGATCGACGTTCAGCATGGGCTCACCGGCCGAGATAGACTTCGACGACGCGCGGGTCGTCGCTGACCTGATCGAGCGTGCCCTCGGCGAGCACGGAGCCCTCGTGCAGGCACGTCACCTTGACCCCGAGCTCGCGCACGAAATGCATATCGTGCTCGACCACGATCACAGAATGATCCTGCGCGATCTCGCGCAAGAGGTCGGCGGTCGCCGCGGTCTCGCTGTCGGTCATCCCGGCGACCGGCTCGTCGACCAGGAGGAGTTTCGGGTCCTGCGCGAGCAGCATGCCGATCTCGAGCCATTGCTTCTGCCCATGCGACAGCGATCCGGCGACCCGCGCCCGATGGTCGGTGAGACGGGTCGTGGCGAGAATGGCGTTGATCGTCTTGAGCGTCTGCGCGTCCTCACGCCCGAACAGGGTCGCGCGCACGCTGCGCGGCGCCTTCGTCGCCAGCAGGAGATTGTCCTCGACGGTGTGATTTTCGAACACAGTGGGTTTTTGAAACTTGCGCCCGACGCCAAGCGTCGCGATCTCGGCCTCGTCGAGCTTGGTGAGGTCGTGCCGGCCGTCGAACATCACTTCGCCCTCGTCGGGCCGTGTCTTGCCGGTGATGACGTCCATCATCGTCGTCTTGCCGGCGCCGTTGGGGCCGATGATGGCGCGCATCTCGCCGGGCAAGAGCATCAGCGACAGGCTGCGCAGCGCCTTATAGCCGTCGAACGAGACGCTCACCCCGTCTAGGTACAGCAGCGTCTGGGTCAGGCTCGGTTTGGATGTCTCCGCCAGAGTCACGGCTCGGCCCCCTCTTCGACAGCGTCGACCGAAATGACCTCGCGCGGCTTCCGCTCGCCGCTTCCAAGGACAAGACCAAGCAGGCCGCGGGGCAGGAACAGGGTGCCGAGCACGAACAGGAGGCCAAGCCCGTAGAGCCAGTATTCGGGGAAGGCGCCGGTGAAATAGGTCTTGGCGAAGTTGACGGCGATCGCGCCGATCGCCGCGCCGATCAGCGTTCCGCGGCCGCCGACCGCGACCCAGATCGCCGCCTCGATCGAGTTCGCGGGCGCGAATTCGCTCGGGTTGATGATGCCGACCTGCGGCACATAGAGCGCGCCGGCGATCCCCGCGATGATGGCCGAGACGACAAACACGAACAGCTTATAGTTCTCGACCCGATAGCCAAGAAAGCGCATGCGGCTCTCGGCGTCGCGCACCGCGACCAGCGCCTTGCCGTACTTGGACGACGTGATCGCCCGCGAAACGAGATAGGCGAGGATGAGCGCAACCGCGCTCGCGGCGAACAGCGCCGCCTTGGTCGGCGCCGCCTGAAGGGAGAAGCCGAGCAGGTCCTTGAAGTCGGTGAGCCCGTTGTTGCCGCCGAAGCCGAAGTCGTTGCGGAAGAATTCCTTGAACAGCGCGAAGGTCATCGCCTGGGTGATGATCGAGAGATAGACGCCGGTGACGCGCGAGCGAAAGGCGAACCAGCCGAAGGCGAGCGCGAGCAGCCCCGGCACGAGCACCACCATCAGCATCGCATAGGGGAACCAGTTGAAGCCCCACCACGCGACGGGCAGCTCCTTCCAGTTCAGGAACACCATGAAATCGGGCAGGATCGGATTGGCGTAGACGCCGCGCGTCCCGATCTGGCGCATGAGATACATGCCCATCGCATAGCCGCCGAGCGCGAAGAATGCGCCGTGCCCGAGCGACAGGATGCCGCAATAGCCCCAGACCAGATCGAGCGCGACCGCGAGGATCGCGTAGCAGAGATATTTGCCAAGCAACTGCACGAGATAGGGCGGCAGGTAGAAGGCGGAGCCGGGCGATACCGCGAGCGACAGCAACGGCACCAGGATCGCCGCGACGACGAGGATCGCGATGAAGATCAGACCGAGCTGGTTGAGCCGGGCGCTCATGCTTCGACCGCCCGTCCGCGGAGCGCGAAGAGCCCCCTCGGCCGCCTCTGGATGAACAGGATGATGAAGATCAGCAGCACGATCTGGCCCTGTACCGCGCCGATCAACGGCTCGAGCAGCTTGTTGGCGAGCCCGATCAGCAGCGCGCCGAACGCCGTGCCCCACAAATTGCCGACGCCGCCGAACACGACGACCATGAAACTGTCGATGATGTAGCCCTGGCCGAGGTTCGGCGAGACGTTGTCGATCTGCGACAGCGCCACGCCTGCGATCCCCGCGACCCCCGAGCCGAGCCCGAAGGCCAGCATGTCGATGCGCGCGGTCGAAATGCCCATCGACGCCGCCATGCGGCGGTTCTGGGTCACCGCGCGCATCTGGAGACCAAAGGGCGTCGCCCGCAGGACGAGTTGCAGCCCGATGAAGACGAGCGCCGAGAGCACGATGATCCAGAGCCGGTTGGTCGTGATCGAGAGGCCGCCGATTTCGAACGCGCCCGACATGAACGGCGGGTTGCTGACCAGGCGGTTATTGGCGCCGAACAGGCTGCGGACCAGTTGCTGGAGAATGAGCGACACGCCCCAAGTCGCGAGCAGCGTCTCGAGCGGGCGGGTATAGAGAAAGCGGATCACGAGGCGCTCGATCGCGATCCCGACCGCGCCCGCGACGACGAAGGCAAGCGGAATGGCGAAGGCGAGCGACCAATTCTGCAGCGAGGGCGGCAGAAGCGTCTGCACGACGTAAGTGGAATAGGCGCCGAGCATCACCATTTCGCCATGCGCCATGTTGATGACGCCCATGACGCCGAAGGTGATCGCAAGCCCAATCGCGGCGAGCAGCAGGACCGACGAGGCAGAGATGCCGTACCAGAGGTTCTGCGCGACGCCCCAGAGAGCGAGGCGGGTGTGGATTGCGCTCAGCGCGGAGGCGGCGGCGCTTTTCACCGCGGGGTCGGTCGCCCTCTGGGCGAGCCCGTCGATGAGGCTTTGCGCGTCCTGGTCGCCGCGCTCCTTCAGAGTTGCGATCGCCGAGAGACGATCCTGCGGCGAAGCGCTCTCGCTGGTGGCGAAGATCGCCGCCTGGGCGAGCCTCAACGCGGCGGCGACGCGCGGGTCAGTATCCTTGGCGAGCTGCGCCTGAAGCGCCGGCAGCGCCTTCGCGTCGTGGGTCTTGAAGACGTCCTGGGCCGCGGCGAGGCGCTTCTCGGGATCGGGATTGGCGAGAGTCAGCGACCCCATCGCGCCTTCGATCGTGCTTCGGAGCGCATTGTTGACGCGGACCTTCTTGAAGGCGGCGGAGTCGACGCCTTCCACCGGCGCGCCGGTTTTCGCGTTGATGATGGCGCCGGCGGTCGTCTTGTAGGCGACCAGATGGTCGGCGGGATCGATCAGGAGGCGATTGTCGCCGAGCGCCTCAAGAATGGCCGCGGCCTGGGGCGGCGCCTCGGCCGCCAACTCGGCGATCGCGGCTGCGGTCTGCGGAAACTTGTCGTCGAGAAACTTGGCCAGCGTGTCGTCGACGGCGTCCGCGTGGGCCGCGGTCGTGAACGCAAGCAGCGCGAGAATTCCGAGCGCGCGAATGGCGCGGAAATGAACACCGCGAACGAAATGAAGAGCGGCGAGATGACGGGCGCTCAAGGACGTCATGGCTCTCCTCTCAACCGCGAGCGGCCGATTCCGGTTGTGTGCAGTCGGGCGGTCGGGCCCCTGGAAGGCGTCCGCCTCGCAAATGGGCCGCATGGGGAGCCCGATGAGGCTGCTCTCTCGATCATCGGCAGGAACGACCTGCCCCTCTCCCGCACCGGACGCTGCAACGAAAGATCAGCGATGCGGGAGAGGGGCCAGGATCCGTTTTCAGTTACGCATCAACCGCCGCACTTGCCGGTCTTGACGTTGAAGTTGCCGCAGGACATCGGCGGACGCCAGTCGGCGATCAGGTCACGCGAACCTTCGAGGTAGGGCGACCATTCCTGCGCGACGACCGTCCCCGGCGTTTGCCACACTGTGTTGAGCTGGCCGTCCGCCTGGATTTCGCCGATGTAGACTGGCTTCGTGATGTGGTGGTTCGGCATCATCGTGGAGATGCCGCCGGTGAGGTTCGGCACCGCGACGCCGATCATCGCCGGGATCACCTTGTCGGCTTCGAAGCTTCCCGCTTTTTCCACCGCTTTCACCCACATGTTGAAGCCGATGTAGTGCGCCTCCATCGGATCGTTGGTGGTGCGGTTCGGCTTCTTGGTGAACTCATGCCACTTGGCGATGAATTCCTTGTTCGCGGGGGTGTCGATCGACTCGAAATAGTTCCACGCGGCGAGATGGCCGACCAGCGGCTTGGTGTCGAGACCGGCCAGTTCCTCTTCGCCGACCGAGAACGCGACAACCGGAATGTCGGTCGCCTTGATGCCCTGGTTGCCGAGCTCCTTGTAGAACGGCACGTTGGCGTCGCCATTGATGGTCGAGACGACCGCCGTCTTCTTGCCGGCCGAGCCGAACGCCTTGATCTTCGACACTTCGGTCTGCCAGTCGGAGAAGCCGAACGGCGTGTAATTGATCATCACGTCTTCGTCGGGCACGCCCTTGAGCTTCAGATAGGCGGCGAGGATCTTGTTGGTCGTGCGCGGATAGACGTAGTCCGTGCCTTCGAGCACCCATCGCTTAACCGAGCCGCCATCCGGGCTCATCAAATAGTCGACGGCCGGAATGGCCTGCTGGTTGGGGGCCGCGCCGGTATAGAAGACGTTGCGCTCCGATTCCTCGCCCTCGTATTGGACGGGATAGAACAGCATCGAGTTGAGCTCTTTGAACACCGGCAGCACCGACTTGCGCGATACCGAGGTCCAGCAGCCGAAAACGACCGACACCTTGTCTTTCTCGATCAGCTCCTTTGCCTTTTCGGCGAACAGCGGCCAGTTCGACGCGGGATCGACAACCACCGCCTCGAGCTTCTTGCCGAGCACGCCGCCCTTCTTGTTCTGCTCGTCGATCAGCATCAGCATCACGTCCTTGAGCGTGGTCTCGCTGATCGCCATGGTGCCGGACAGCGAATGCAGAATGCCGATCTTGATCGTATCGTCAGCCGCCATTGCGGCAGGCGCGCCGAACGCAAGCGCCCCTCCCAGGGCTGCGCCGGCCGCGCTTAGAAAAATCCGTCTCGTCAACGACATGTTCAACCCTCGTCGCTTGCGCCCGTTGAGCAGGGCGGCGGAAGCTCGACCCCATCGGGGGCCGGGGCCCGACTTCGCAACGAGCGTGCCAGCAATAATCCAATGATTCGCGGGGGTAGGGCGCCGGAAAATGATGCGGGGCGCCGAAGAATTCATCACCAGCGTCGAATGACGGACGCTATTCGGCTCAGGGCTCGGCGGCGCGGTAGCCGACGCCCGGCTCGGTTTTCACGACCTTCGGCGCGGTCGGGTCGCGTTCGATCTTGGCCCTGAGCTGGCCGATGAACACTCTGAGGTACTGCGTGTCCTCGGTATGCGCCGGACCCCAGACCGCGGCCAGGATCTGGCGATGGGTCACGACCCGGCCGGCGTTGCGGAACAGGACGGCGAGCAGGTCGTATTCCTTGGGCGTCAGCTTGATTGGCGCCCCGTCGCGGGTCACGAGCCGCCGGTCGAAATCCATCGCGACGCCATCGATTTCGATTCGCTCCTCGGGATGCGCGGCGTGCGCCGCATGGCGCAGCGCGGTCCTGAGCCTCGCCGTCAGTTCGCCGATGCCGAACGGCTTCTCGACGTAATCGTCGGCGCCGAGATCGAGCGCCTCGATTTTCTCCGCCTCGCGATCGCGCGCTGAAAGGATGATGACGGGCGTGGTCGAGAACTGCCGGATGTCGCGCAGGACGTCCTTGCCGTCGCGATCGGGCAGGCCGAGGTCGAGCACGATGAGATCGGGCGCGCCGGTCGCGGCGAGCCGCAACGCCTGAGCGCCGGTTTCCGCCATCTGCACCTCGAAGCCGGCGGCGCTCAGCGCGACGCTCAGAAACCGCTGAATCTGCGGCTCGTCATCGACCACAAGGATACGCGGCCCGGTCATGCGGCGGGTCTGGGCTCGGCGGCCGTCGCCTGCGCGGCGGGAAGCCGGACGACAATGCGGGTTCCGCGCCGGCGCACCGCCGGGCTTTGCGCCACGATCGTCCCGCCCATCGCTTCGATGAGCCGCCGCGAGATCGAGAGCCCAAGGCCGGTCCCGGCCTTGCGCCCGTCCGGGCGCCCGCCGCGGTAGAATTTCTCGAAGATGCGCTCGAGTTCGCCTGGCTTCACTCCGGGGCCCTCGTCGGTGACGCTGAGCACGACGTCCGCCCCCTCCTGGCGCGCGTGAACGGTCGCGCCTGCGTCGCCGCCATATTTGTGCGCATTGTCGAGCAGATTGAACAGGACCTGCTCGAGCAGCTTGTCGTCGCCGCGCACGAACGGCAGATTTGGCGCGAGGCTGACGCGGAGCGCCGTGCTCGGGAACGCCTTTCGGCTGCGCTCGACCGCGCCCTGCACCACGTCGGCGATGGCGACCAGATCGCGATTGACCTTGAGCCCGCCGGCTTCGATCCGCGACATGTCGAGCAGATTGGCGACGAAACGCGCCAGCCGCGCCGTTTCCTCTTCGATCGAGGTCAGGAGGTCGAGACGTTCGGACGCGCTCATCTTCTCGCCGAAGGCGCGCAGCGAGGTCGCGGCGCCGGCGATCGAGGAGAGCGGCGTGCGCAGGTCGTGCGAGAGCGAATCGAGCAGCGCATCGCGCACCTTCTCGTTTTCCTGCATCGTCGCCGCGTTCACCGCCTCGCGCGCGAGCAGGGCCCGATCGAGGGCAATCGCGGTCAGATCGAGGATCGCGGTCAGCGCGCGCTCGTCCTCCGCCGTGATCGGCTCTTGCGCCGAATGCGGCTCGAAGCCGCAGACCGCGATCGGCCCGCGCGCGGCGACCAGCGGCCGGAACTGATAGGCGACGCGCGGCAGGGTTCCCGTTCCCCAGCCCGCGGGCTCCCTTTTCTGCTGCGACCAGCGCGCCGCCCCGAGCGCGGCTGGGTCGAGCTGGGCGTCCGGCGGCCAGGCGGCCCGAATCTGCAGCTCGTCGCCTTCGGCAGCCAGGAGGACGATGCGGCCGCCGAATGTCGCGTGCAAATGCGCGGCGGCCGCCCAGAGCACGTCGTCGGGGCTCGATGCGCCGGAAAGCTTGCGCGAGTAGTCGTAGAGCGACTGGGTGACCTCGGCGTTCCGGATCACCGTCTCGCGCTGGTCGCGTATGCGCCCGGTCAGCGATCCGGCGAACGCCGAGACGGCGAGGAAGATGAGGAGAGCGAACAGCTCCTGCGGCTGCGCGACGGTGAAGGTGTAGATCGGGGGTATGAAAAAGAAATTGTAGGCGGCGAATGACGCGAGCGACGCCAGGATCGCGGCTCGGGTTCCGAGCCGGACCGCGCAGAACAGGACCGCGACGAGGAAGATCATCGAGAGATTGGGAAGCTTGAGCACTGCGGACAGCGCTTCGGCGACCACGACGGCGCCGGCGACGGAGACGAGCGCCGCCGCGAGTTCGACGCCAAGTCCCCTGCGGCTGACGAGCGGCCTGAGCCGCGGCCAGAGCGACGTCCGCGCCTCTTCCCCGGGCACGACATGGACCTCGATGCCGCCGGCATGGCGCATCAGCGCCTCGGGCAGCGACCGGCCCAACATGCGCCGCAACAATCCTGCCCGCGACTGGCCGAGCACGATCTGGGTTACGTTTTCGCGCGCCGCAAGTTTGAGCAGCTCGGCGGTGTAATCGCTGCCCTGCAACCGTGTCGTGTCGCCGCCAAGACGCTCCGCGAGAGAGAACAGCTTGGCGAGCTGATTGGCGCGCTTGGCGTCGGCCGCCTGACCGATGGTCTCGACCGTGACCGCGGTCCACGGCGCGTTGAGTCCGGTCGCGAGCTGGCTCGCGCGCCTGATGACGCGCTCCGAAACTTCGTCCGGCCCGACACAGGCGAGCAGGCGCTCGGAGGCGGCCCAGGGCCCCTCGATCGCTTTCTGGCGCAGATAGTCGACCATCTGGTCGTCGACCCGCTCCGCCGTGCGGCGCAGCGCGAGCTCGCGCAATGCGGTCAGGTTTCCGGGCGTGAAGAAATTCTGGGTCGCCCGCCGCGCCGTCTCCGGCACATAGACCTTGCCCTCATTCAGGCGCTGGATCAGTTCGTCGGGGGTCAGATCGACCAGTACGACGTCGGTTGCCTCCTGCAACACCCGGTCGGGAACGGTCTCGCGCACGACGACGCCGGTGATGCGCGAAACGACGTCGGCAAGACTTTCGAGATGCTGGATGTTGAGCGCCGTCCAGACATCGATGCCCGCGTCGAGCAGCTCCTGGACGTCCTGCCAGCGCTTGGGATGACGGCTGTCGGGAGAGTTGGTGTGAGCGAGCTCGTCGACGATGATCAGCTTAGGCTTGCGCGCGAGCGCGGCGTCGAGATCGAACTCCTCGATCGTGCGGCCGTGGTGCTCCACCCTGCGCCGCGGCAGGACCTCGAGCCCTTGAACGAGCGCGCTCGTCTCGGCGCGGTTATGGGTCTCGACCAGCCCGACGACGACGTCGGCGCCTTCGTTCTTCAGGCGCCGCGCGTTCTGCAGCATCGCGTAGGTCTTGCCCACGCCGGGCGCGGCGCCGAGGAAGACTTTCAGCCGGCCGCCAGCCTCCCGCCGCACCGCCGCCAGAAGCGCGTCGGGATCAGGGCGTCCATTGTCGGGTCGGCTCGCTGAGGCCATCGGGACTCGTCAGGGATCATGACGACTTTAGCTGATCCAGCGCCAAATTCAGCTGCAAAACATTCACTCTCGGCTCGCCGATCAGCCCCAGGAACGGGCTTTCGACCGCGGCGCCGACCGCCGCGCGCACCTGATCTTCCGAAAGCCCGCGGGCCTTGGCGACCGCGGCGACCTGGGCGAGCGCCGCCTGCGGCGAAATGTCCGGGTCGAGCCCCGAAGCCGACGTCGTGACGGCGTCGGCGGGAACCGGACCTGGGCCCGCCATCGCACGCCAGGCCTCGACGCCGCCCTTGACCCGGTCAACGAGCTTCTGCGACGTCGGCCCCAGGTTGGAGCCGGACGAGTTGGCGGCGTTATAGGGCGCATCGATTGTCTTGGTCGAATCGTTGGGGTCGGTGTCGGTGGTCGCGGACGGGCGGGGATGGAAGTAGCGGTCGCTCTTGAACCATTGCCCGATCAGCGCCGATCCGACGACGACACCGTCCTTCCGGATCAGGCTGCCATCCGCCTGATAGGGCATGGCGACTTGAGCGATTCCCGTCACCGCCAGCGGATAGACGAGACCGGTGAGGATCGAGAATAGAACGATGAGGACGAGCGCGGGACGCAAATGTTGCAGCATGGCCGGGACTCTGACGGTTAGGCGAGATGCAGCGCGGCGACGACGAGGTCGATCGCCTTGATGCCGACGAAAGGAAGGATGAGGCCGCCGAGGCCATAGATCAGGAGATTGCGCCGCAGCAGCGCCGCGGCGCCGACCGGCCGGTAGGCGACGCCCTTCAAAGCCAGGGGAATGAGGGCGATGATGATAAGCGCGTTGAAGATGACCGCGGACAGGATCGCCGACTGCGACGAATTGAGCCGCGTGACGTTGAGCGCGCCGAGCGACGGATAGGCGACCACGAACATCGCCGGCAGGATGGCGAAATATTTCGCGACGTCATTGGCGATCGAGAAGGTGGTGAGCGAGCCGCGAGTCATCAGGAGCTGCTTGCCGATCTCGACGATCTCGATCAGCTTGGTCGGATTGGAGTCGAGATCGACCATGTTGCCGGCTTCGCGCGCAGCCTGCGTGCCGGTCTGCATGGCGACGCCGACATCGGCCTGAGCGAGCGCCGGCGCGTCATTGGTGCCGTCGCCGCACATCGCGATCAGCCTGCCGCCGAGCTGCTCCTTGCGGATGAAGGCAAGCTTGTCCTCGGGCGTCGCCTCGGCGAGGAAGTCGTCGACGCCGGCTTCGGACGCGATGGCGGCGGCGGTGACGGGATTGTCGCCGGTCACCATGACGGTCCGGATGCCCATCGCGCGCATCGCCGCGAAGCGCTCCTTGATGCCGGGCTTCACGATATCCTTGAGGTGAACGACGCCGAGCAGCTTGCCCTTGTCGGCGACCGCGAGCGGCGTTCCCCCGGACATCGCGACCCGCTCGACCGCCTGCCGAAATTCGACCGGCGACCGCTCGAGCGGCAGGTCGAGATAGCGAAGGATGGAATCGATCGCGCCCTTGCGGATCGAGCGACCGGCGACGTCGAGGCCCGAAATGCGCGTATGGGCGGAAAACGGAATGACGGTGGTTTTGTCCATATCGAACTTCGGCTCGACGAGGCCGAAATCCCCCTTGGCGAGGGCAATGATCGAGCGGCCTTCGGGCGTCTCGTCGGCGAGGCTGGAAGCAAGCGCCGCGGCTGCGAGGTCCTGGGTCGAAACGCCGTCCACCGGCAGGAGTTCGGTCGCCATGCGATTGCCGAATGTGATGGTGCCCGTCTTGTCGAGCAGAAGCGTGTCGACGTCGCCCGCCGCTTCGACCGCGCGGCCGGAGGTCGCGATGACGTTGAAGCGGACCAGCCGGTCCATGCCGGCGATGCCGATCGCCGACAGAAGCCCGCCGATGGTGGTCGGAATGAGACAGACGAGCAGCGCGATCAGCACGGTCGCGGAGAGGTCGGTTCCCGAATATCGGGCGATCGGCCACAAGGTGACGCAAACGATGAGGAAGATGATGGTCAGCCCGACGAGCAGGATCGACAGCGCGAGTTCGTTCGGCGTCTTCTGCCGCTCGGCGCCCTCGACGAGCGCGATCATCCGGTCGATGAAGGTCGAGCCCGGCGCTGAAGTGATTTTCACCTTGATGAAGTCCGAGAGCACGGTCGTTCCGCCGGTGACCGCCGACCGATCGCCGCCGGCCTCGCGAATGACCGGCGCGGATTCGCCGGTGATCGCCGATTCGTTGACCGAGGCCACCCCTTCGACGATGTCGCCGTCGCCGGGGATGACCTCGCCGGCCTCGACCAGCACGACGTCGCCCAGACGAAGATCGAGCGCATTCACCTGTTCGACAGCGCCGCCGGGGTTTGCCGGATCGGCATAGCGCCTCGCGCGGGTATCGCTGCGCGTGCGGCGCAAGGCGTCGGCCTGCGCCTTGCCGCGTCCTTCGGCGACGGCCTCGGCGAAATTCGCAAACAGCACCGTGAACCAGAGCCAGGCGGCGATCTGGCCGGAAAACATCGCTGACCCGTTGCCGGCCACGAGATCGCGTATGAAGAACAGGGTCACCATCAGTGACACGACTTCGGTGACGAAAATGACCGGGTTCTTCGCGAGCGCCCGCGGGTTCAGCTTGCGCAGGGCGTCCACCGACGCAGGGCCGATGATCTTGCCGTCGAACAGGCCCTGCGACTTTGCTTTCGAAGCCATGGGGAGCAGGTCTCCAGTCAGAATGTCTTGCCGCCGAGCATCAGGAAGTGCTCGACGACAGGCCCGAGCGAGAGGGCCGGGAAATATTGCAGCAGGTAGAGAATCACGATCACGCCGACCAGGAGCCCAACGAAGAGCGGCCCGTCGGTCGGAAAGGTGCCGGCGGAAGCAGGAACTTTCTTCTTCGCGGCCAGTGAGCTGGCCATCGCCAGCACCGGCACGACATAGGCGAAGCGGCCGAGCAGCATCACGAGGCCGCCGGTGGAGTTGTACCAGAGCGTGTTGCCGCTGATGCCGGCGAAAGCCGAGCCGTTGTTGGCGCTGCTCGAAGCGAAGAGATAGATGATTTCCGAGAGTCCGTGCGGGCCGCTGTTGCCGAGGCTGTCGAGCGCATTCTGCAACAGGACCGAAGCGCCGGTGAAGCCGAGCACGGCGAGCGGATAGATCAGCACGGCGAACATCGCGTATTTCATCTCCCGCACCTCGATCTTCTTGCCGAGATATTCGGGCGTGCGGCCGACCATCAGCCCGGCGACGAAGACGGCGATGATCGCGACGATGAGGAAGCCATACAGTCCAGCGCCGACGCCGCCCGGCCAGATGCAACCGGCAAGAAGGTTGAACATCGGGACCATGCCCGCGAGCGGCGTCAGCGAATCGTGCATTGTGTTGACCGACCCGGTGCTCGTGCCCGAAGTTGCGGTCACGTAGAGAACGGACATCGCCTGGCCGTTGCGGACCTCTTTGCCCTCGAGATTGCCCGCGGACGGATCCACGCCCTGCGCGGTCAGGATTGGATTTCCGGCCGCCTCCGACCAATAGGCGCCGCCGACGCCGACGATGAAGAAAACCGCCATCGCAGCCAGGATCGCCCAGCCCTGGCGCGTGTCGCCGACTGCCCGGCCGAAAGCGAGAACCGAGGCCACCGGAATCAGGAGGAGAGCCCAGATCTCGAGCAGGTTGGTCCAGGCGTTGGGATTCTCAAACGGATGCGCTGCGTTTGCGTTGAAGAAGCCGCCGCCGTTCGTGCCGAGCTCCTTGATGATCTCCTGGCTCGCAACGGGCCCGATCGAGATCGTCTGCTTTGCGCCTTCGAGCGTCGTCGCGTCGACCGCGCCGGCGAGGGTCTGCGGCATGCCGAGGGCGACGAACACCAGCGCGCCGACGACGGCGATCGGAAGGAGAAGATAGAGCGTGACGCGCGTGACATCGACCCAGAAGTTTCCGACCGTGGCGGCCGAGGAGCGCGCGAAACCGCGCACCAGCGCGAACGCCATCGCGAGCCCGGTCGCCGCCGAGAGGAAATTGTGGACGGTGAGGCCGAGCATCTGGGTGAGATGACTCATCGTCGTCTCGCCGCTGTAGTTCTGCCAGTTGGTGTTGGTAATGAAGCTCACCGAAGTGTTGAACGCGAGGTCCGGCGCGACCGCGTCGAAACCGCGCGGGTTCAGCGGCAGAAAGCTTTGAAGCCTTTGAAGGGCGTAAAGGGAGAGGAACCCGACGAGGGAAAAGACGATCATTGCGATCGTGTAGGCGAACCAGTCCTGCTCACGCGCCGGATCGACCCCGGCCAGGCGATAAAAGCCGCGCTCGACCGGCCCCAAGACGGGAGTGAGAAAGTTTCGCTCTCCGGCATAAAGGCCGGCGATCAATCTGCTGAGCGGAATGGCGCACACCACCACAAGCGCGAGCACAAGGGCGATCTGGGCCCAGCCGACAAGCGTCATTGCGTCACCGTTTCGAACTAGAATTTTTCAGGATGAATCAAGGTATAGAGCAGGTAGAGGCCGAGCCCGACGGCGACGACCAGTCCGATGATTGGCTCGGTCATGGCGCGGCCCGCTAGATCCGCCGAAGGGCGAGCGCGTAGCCGCCCATCAACGCCAAAAACGCAATGCCGGCCGCGACGAACACAATATCGAGCATGATCGCCTCCTTCTCGGGGCGCTGCTTACCTCCGCCCCCCGTAAGCTTTCGATTGGGAAAGCGGCGGCCGCACATAAGGAATTGATAAAGGACGCGCGGAATAAGCTAGGGAGTCCTCAACGGGCGATCATTGATGCCGATCAATCCCGCCCACCGCGCTAAGCCACTCAACCCGCTTGATCTTTACGCCGATTTTGGCGCAGCTCACGCCGCCGGCAGAACAGCCATTTGGTAAGATTTGCCAGCCAAGATACCACCATGTACAATATGTTTATTGCTTGACAATTCATCGATGCGAGCGCCGGCAAAGATGTGGTAGCAGGATCAAATGCCCATCACGGGCGCATGGGGCGGGATTGGCGGCGCCGGGGGTGGCTCGTTCGCCCGCCGCGAAGACAGTTGGCGCACTAAACGCGATTGACCCGTATTCGGATGTCCGCCTTTTGCTAACTTCAGGAGAACAGCTTTGCTGCATGTCACGCCAATCTCTCGCCGCCGCTGGCGCGTCACCGCGATCGGGTGCGCGCTCGCGGCGATGGCGCTTCTTACCGGATGCGGCAAGAAGCAGGAGGCGCAGGCCGTGGTCGGGCAAGTCATTGCTCATGTCGGCCCGGACGACGTCACGGAGCAGGAGCTGGACAATGAGCTTCGCCTTGCCGGCGTCCCCGCCGACAAGCGCACCGACGCGATCGTCAAGGCGGCGCTGGCGCGGGTGATCGAGCGCAAATACCTGGTGCAGCAGGCGCTCGCCGGCAAACTCGACCGTGAACCGACAGTGCATCTCGATGTCCTGCGCGCCCGCGAGGACATCCTCGCTCGCGCCTTCATCCAGCGCGACCTGTCGTCGAAGATGAGCACGATCTCGAAGAACGAAATCGACAGCTACATCCAGGCCCATCCCAAGCAGTTCGACCAGCGGGAGCTGTTCCAGATCGAGCAGATCTCCTTCACGCCGCCGCCAGACGTCGCGCCGCTCACCGCGGCGACAAAGGACGCCAAGTCGCTCGATCAGGTTGAAGAGCAGCTCAACAAGATGAACATCAAGTTCAGCCGCGGCAACGCCACCCTGGACAGCGCCACCCTACCGGCTGAGATGCTGAAGGCGCTTGACGCCAGGAAGCCGGATGACGTCTTCTTCATTCGCTCGAGGGGAAGCGGCAGCTTTTTCAAGGTGACGTCAGTGGATACGAAGCCATTGACCGGCGACGAGGCCGCCGAGTTTGCCAAGCGCGAAGTGAGAGCGGAGATCGCCCGCAAGAACGCGGAAGAGATTTCGAAGGCCGCGCTGGCGACCACGAAATACGAAGGCGACTACGCTCGCATCATGTCGACGCCGACCCCGGCGCCGGGTGCTGGCGGCGCGGCCGCCCCAGGCGCCGAGGCGCCGGCCGGCGCGGCGCCGGAGCCGGAGAAACCGGCCGCAGAGACCGATAAAGAACAGCCAAAGCCCTGATTTAGTTCAGAGCGACGACAAATCGCCTCAACCTGCCCCATGATCGGCGGATAGCCGGCCACGGGGCGGGTGAGGAATCCGCGTTCGGATCAGGCTTGGCTTGTCACCCGCTGTTCCGCAGTCCCGCCGATATGCCGTTGATGGTGAGCTGGATCCCGGTCAGCACCTTCTCGCTCGCGACCCTCGAGCGATGAAGCTTGAGAAGCTCGACCTGCACGTGGTTGAGCGGATCGAGATAGGGGAAGCGGTTGCGGATCGAGCGGTCGAGCAGCGAGTTGCTCTCGAGAAGCTTTGACTGCTCCATGATCGCGTTGAGCGCGTCGACGGAATCGCGCCATTCGCGCGAGATGCGGGCGAAGATCTTCTCGCGCAAGGGCACGTCTTCGACCAGGCGCGCGTAGCGTGACGCAATGGCGAGGCTCGACTTGGCCAGCACCATGTCCATGTTGGAAAGCTGGGTGCGGAAGAACGGCCAGCGGACATACATGGCCTTGAGCGTCTCGATCCCGTTATTCGGGTGAGCCGCGAGATAGGCCTTCACCGCCGAGCCGAAGCCGAACCAGCCCGGCAGCATCAGCCGGCATTGCGCCCAAGAGAACACCCAGGGAATCGCGCGCAGGTCTTCGATCGCCTGGGTTTTCTTGCGCGAGGCGGGGCGTGAACCGATGTTGAGGCTGGCGATCTCGGTAATGACGGTCGAGGCCCAGAAATAGCGCACGAATCCATCCGTCTCGTAAACGAGGCCCCGATAGGCCTTGAAAGCCGTCGCCGACAGTTCCTCCATCGCATCGAGAAAAGCGGGGTCCGGCGCCGGGCTTTCATCCTGCAACAGCGTCGCCTCGAGCGTCGCGGATGCGAGCGTCTCGAGGTTGCGACGCCCGACCTCGGGATTCGAATATTTGCTCGAGATGATCTCGCCCTGCTCGGTGATCCGGATCTGCCCCTGCACCGCGCCGCCCGGCTGGGCAAGAATCGCCTCGTAGCTCGGGCCGCCGCCGCGGCCGACCGAGCCGCCGCGGCCATGGAACAGGCGGATGTGCACGCCGTGCTTGCGGAAGACCTCGACCAGGCCGATCTCGGCCTTGTAGAGCTCCCAGCCCGAAGTCACGAAGCCGCCGTCCTTGTTCGAGTCGGAATAGGCGAGCATCACCTCCTGCTGGCCGCCCTGCGAATCGACGAGCCTGCGATATTCCGGGATCGACAGCAGGCGGTCCATCACGCCGACGCAGGCGCGCAGGTCCTGGATCGTCTCGAAGAGCGGAACCAGCGCCAGCGACGTCGACCCTTGGGCTGCGTCGATGAGGCCGACCTCCTTCATCAGGAGCGCGAGCTCCAGCATGTCCGACACGCTCTCGGTATTCGAGATGATCGAGGTGCGGATCGCGCCCGGACCGTATTTCTCGCGGATCGTCCGCGCGGCGCGGAACGTCGCCAGTTCGCCCGCGGTCTCCTCGCCATAAGCGATGAACGGCGAGACGAGCGGCCGCGGCGACGCCAGCTCCCGGAGGAGGACCGCAATGCGCTCGTCCTCGTCGAGGCCGAGATAGTCGAAGCCGGGCGTGGTCGCCGCGAAGATTTCCGCAACCGTCCTTTCGTGGACCTTGGCGTTCTGCCTGAGGTCGACCGGAGCAAGATGAAACCCGAACACATCGACCGCGCGCTGCAGCGAGCGCAGGCGCCCGCGGGCGACGATCCCGGCGTTGGTCTGCCGGAGCGATCGCGCGATCACCTCGAGGTCGGCTCCGAACTCCGCCGAGGAGGCGTAGGGCGCCCGATCGACAATCGGCTGGCGCAGGGCGACCACATGGTCGAGCTCGCTCGCCGTCTTGGCGAGGCGCGAATACATGCCCGTGATGGCGCGCCGGTATGGCTCCTTGCGCCGCGCGGCGGCGGAATCGTCGGAGGTGGCTGCGAGCGCCTCAAGCTCGGTGCTCATCGAGGCGAGATTGGAGGCAAGCGACAGTTCGGCCCCGAGTTCGTGCAGTTCGTCGAGATAGTAGCCGATCGCCCGCGCGCTCTGGAGCCGCATGGCCTCGTTGAGCACGTCGGCGGTGACGAACGGATTGCCGTCGCGGTCGCCGCCGATCCACGAGCCGACCCGCAGGAACGAGCCGATCGGCTTTGCGCGCGGCGCGCCTGAGATGGCGTCGAGCCTGTCCTCGATCGCGCCGTAGAGGCGGGGCAGCTCCTTAAAGAATGTGTAGTCGTAGAACGAGAGCGCGTTTGCGACCTCGTCGATGACCTTGAGCTTCATCTGGCGCAGGAGATTGGTGCGCCAGAGGATGAGGACCGCGCGTCTCAGCTTCTCCTCGTTGGCCGCGAGCTCCGCCGGATCGACGGCCCGGTCGCGCTCGTCGAGCAGTTCGGCGATCTCGATCTCGCGGGTCAGCGTGCTCTTGCGCCGCACTTCGGTCGGATGGGCGGTCAGGACCGGGCTTACCAGCGCGCGATCGAAGAAATCGCCGAGCGCCTCCGGCGCAACCCCCATCTCCTGCGTGCGCTGAAAGGCGTAGGCGAGCGAACCGGGGCGCGGCGCCGAGCCTGCGATCGCATGGGCCCGGTTACGGCGGATGTGATGCTGATCTTCGGCGATGTTGGCGAGATGCGAGAAATAGCTATAGGCGCGCACGATCGACAGGGTCTGGTCGGCGCTAAGGCTGTCGAGCGTCGCCTCAAGCTCGCGGCGGGCGGCGATTTCGTTGTCGCGATGAAAGCGAATCGAGGCCTTGCGGATTTGCTCGACCAGTTCGTAGACCTCCTCGCCCTCCTGTTCGCGCACGGTGTCACCGAGAATTCGGCCAAGCAGGCGGATGTCGTCGCGGAGCGGCAGATCTTTCTCGGAATCGTCCTCGGCCGGACGCGGCACGCTGTGAATATGGGCGGCGACGGCCATCGACGGCCTCCGTTGGCGAAAGTTTCACCAATGCTGCACTGCGGGAGGCGCCCGCGCAAGGCTGAAAGATAGGCAATTACGGCGGCGAATTGCGCGATTCCGAGGCCGCTGGCGGCACCCTCAGCGCGCCGGCGAGCCGGGCGCCGAGCGCGGCCTTGTCCTTAAGTTCGCATTCGTGGACGACGAGCGCGCGCCACCCCATGGCGGCATAAGCGGCGAGGGTCCTGACGTCGCGCGCCCGGTTGCGGGCGATCTTGGCCTGCCAATAGGCGGCGTTGGTCTTGGGCATGCGCGCGCCGCGCGCGCAATCATGGCCGTGCCAGAAGCAGCCGTGGACGAAGATGGCGAGCTTGCGCCCGGCGTAGACGACGTCGGGCTTCCCAGGCAGATCGGCGCGGTTGAGCCTGTAGCCAGGCGCGATTGGGCGCAGGAGCGCGCAGACGGCGCGCTCGGGAGCCGTGCCGCGCGATTTGACCGCGCGCATGACCGCGGAGCGGTCGTAGGCCCGGCGCGGCGCGGTGTCTTCCGCTCCACTCCGTGACGGGGACTGGCCCAGGAGGGGTCGCCGTTTCATCAAGGATCGCATAGCACGACGCGGGCGGCCTTGTTTTTATGCGGCGAATTGACGCGGAGAATTCTGCCGCTCGGGATGTCGCCGTTTCAGCAACGGGCTATCCTGCGACTTCCACAGGGTGACGGACTATGACTCAGTTTCGGGACCAACAAACTGAAACTGACCTCGTCACCACTTTCATGTCGCGGGACATCGACATTGTTTCCGAGCGTCTCATCTCCCTGACTGGCGCAAGCACGAGGGTTGATTATTTCGGCAAACCAAGTGCGTTTCGAATGTCCGCAACCGCGGCGAAAGTGGGCCGCCTGCTTCTCAGCAGGAATGAGGTCGCAAGCTGGAGCGCGACTCGGGCGATGGGGAGCCTGACCCAAATATTGATTCCTATAACCGGAAGACCCGTCCTATATCGCTCGGGAACTCGCTCCTATGAAATCGATGTCGGCGCCTCCGCGGCTGTGGGGCGCCCATTCGAAGAGGTGCAGGCGAAACGCCTGGACGGCGCCGCTTTGATGCTCCATGCGCCCATCGACGCGCTGATCGAGTGCGCGGAGCAACTGACTGCCAGATCTCTGTCCGGCTCGCCGGTTTCAAGAATTGTCGACCGGGTCGACCTACGCGCGCCGGCGGGGAAAGCCTTCGCGAGAGTGTTGGGAGCAACTTTTGCGGAGTTTGTCGCTCTCAATTCGAGTGGATTTGGGCCGCTGGCGATTGCAGGCTACGAGGAGATCCTAACCAACCTTGCGGTTGCCGCTCTCTTTCCATCGATTGTGGACGGCCTCCATCGATCGGTTCAGTCCGAACCCGTCGCGATTCGCCGTGCGCGCGATCTTATCAAGGCTCACGCAGCGGAGCCGATAAGGATTTCCAAGCTGGCTGCGGATTTGGGGCTTCCGATGCGAACCCTGCAGGATAATTTTCGACGGAGTTTCGGCCTGTCTCCTCGGGCATGGCTTCTCGAGTGCCGGCTTGAGCAAGCACGGCAGCGTTTGATCCTGCCGGATCGCCCGACGTCGGTGTCAACGGTCGCCTATGACTGCGGCTTCGGGGATCTGAGCGGCTTTTCAGCGAAATATCGGAAAAAATACGGGGAATCGCCGTCCGAAACGCTACGCAACGCCCGGCGGCATTTCTTCTGAGATGCGAAAGCTGGACGCAATCACGAACGCCTCCCGTATTTATTGCGCAAGAGCAGTAGTGTCTGCGCCGCCGACGCAGACGCCGGCGTGACCTCGCGTTAGCACGTGGTCTGGAAGCGAGCGCCAAGCAAACTGCGGAATCGAGGCTATCCGCACCTCTCGTCCGCGATTGGCGCCCGCTTCCACCTCATCGGCTGAGCCTTCATGCCGATCTGTGACGCGCGTCGTGGTCGCGCGCAGGAAACTGGCGTCGCATGTGGGCATGACTGCAAGGCGCCCCGCAGAGGCATGAAGAAATGGAAAATCACGATCCTCGCCACAACAGCGGGTCAGACGCTAATCGTTCACCTTTGCCTCCCACGGGTCCGCAGCTTTCTTTTGGGTCGCCCGACGAGGGCCGGCGACTGATCCGCGCATTCTTGAACATAAGAAGTCCTGCGCTCCGCAGCCTCATTGTCGATCTGGTCTCGGCGCTGGCAGGGGAGGATTCGCAAATCCGCGCCTCGCCTGATCCGGGCGGGCGCCGACACTGATGGCCAATCAAAGTTCGACTGCCGTCCTCCACAGGTAGCCGCAGACGTTCAGGCGCGAGGGCGAGCGGTCGTCGTCGTCATGCGCTGAGAGCCTCCCGCGGCTCGTTGTCGGCTGCTGCAAGCGGCAGCAGGAGATGCTGGCTCAGGAAGCGCACGACCGGCGCCGCGACACCGTCGCCGACCAGATGAAAGGCGTCGGTCGCTCGAGCGGGCAGGGCATAGGAGTCCGGAAGACCCATGAGCCGCGCCGCTTCGCGCGGGGTCATGAGCCGGGTGCGGGTTCTCACGCCATCGACAACGATCAGGAACTGGCGGCTCGAGCCGCCCCCCGGCGTTCGGAGGCAGCCGGCGAGTCCGTCGAAACGCGCCTCCGCCTGAACGCGAACGCCGCCTTCGCCGTCAGGGCGGGTCCGGCGAAACAGCGCTCCGACCGCGGGCTCGCCGCTCGCGCGGGCAAGCTCGACGTCGCGCCGCGAGGCGGGGGATAGCGCGGCGAGCAGGCGCTCGGTCTGCTCGACGCTATGCCAGCGCGCTTCCTCTGGCTCGCCGTCGAGGCAATCGGCCAGCCGCAGGTTCGCGCGCGGCGGCGCAGGCGCGCGCCACCATAGCCAATCGGCGGCGAGCAGCGGCGGGAGAGCGGCGGCGGCGCGCCGCAGAGCCGTCGAGGCGTGGTGCGACGGAGGGGCGGGACTGACCAGCCAGGCCGGCGGCGAACGGCCGCGGCGAATCGCGATAAAGAATACGCGAGGACGCGACTGCGGCAGAAAATGCGCCGCGTCGATGGTCAGCGCGCCAAATCGATAGCCGAGGCCTTGAAGCGCCTCGCAGATCGCGGCGAAATCCGTCCCGCCCTTTGAGGTGAGCACGCCGGTGACGTTCTCGAGCACGATCAGCCGGGGCGCCCGTCCCTGCGCCGTCAATAGGCGCATCGCCGAGCAGAAGCCCCAGAAGGCTCCGGAGCGAGCGCCGTCGAGTCCTGCGCCGGCCCCAGCGAGCGACAGATCCTGGCAGGGAAACGAAGCCCAGGCGAGGTCAGCGCGCCCGGGGAAATCGCCGGCGCCAAGTGAGGCGACATCCGCTATCCGCAGCTGTTCGGCGCCCCAATTCGCGGCATAGGCCGAGCCCTTCCGCGGGTCGACATCATTGGCGAGCAGGCACGCCCACTCGGGCTCGAGTCCGGCGCGCGCCATTCCGCCGCCGCAAAAGAACTCGTAGAAACTGGGCATGCCTGGCCGCTGCCGAATCGAGAGGTAACGCATCGAGCCTAGCCGATTTTAGCCCGGAAAGGGCTTCTCGGCGCTTGACCCGCGCCCCAGTGTCTTGCGTCTATGGCCGGCCATGAGCGAATTCGCCTTTCCCTTTCCGGTTCTGGTCTGCGACACCGGCGGCACCAATGTACGCTTCGCCCTGGCGAAGGAGCCCGGGGCAGAACTCGGCGCGATCGTCCACCTTCACACCGGCGACTATCCCGGGCTCCCGGAAGCGATCGAGGCGGCCAAGCCCAAACTCGAAGCCCTGCCACGGTCGGCGATCGCCTGCGGCGCGGGCCCGGTCGTCGGACGCACGCTCAAGCTCACCAATGCGCCCTGGGTGATGGACGGCCCTGAAACGGCGCGCCGCAGCGACCTCGGCCAGGGGTTGCTGCTCAATGACTTCGAGGCGCAGGCGCTGTCGCTGCCGGCGATTCGTGACGCCTGGGCGAGGCGCATCGGCGCGCTCGGGTTCGGGGCCGACGGTCCGCAGGTGATCCTGGGCCCCGGCACGGGATTGGGGGTGGCCGCGCTGGTCGAAGCCGACGGACGCTTCGCGGCGGTTCCATCGGAAGCCTGCCACATCGATTTTGGCCCGGTCTCGCCGGAGGAATACGCCATTTGGCCGCATCTCGAACGCGCGCACGGGCGGGTGACCAGCGAAAGCGTCATATCCGGGGCGGGGCTGGCGCGGGTTCATCGCGCCCGGATGATTGCCGAGGGGCTGGCCGATCCGCATGTCGATCCGTCCGCCGTCACCGCGGCCGCCCTGGCCGACCCGAACGGGGAAGAAGCGACGAGTCTGAGGCTTTATTGGCGCATCGTCGCCCGTTTCGCCGGCGACATGGCGGTGACTTTCGTCGCAACGGGCGGGCTGACGCTCGCCGGCGGCGTGCTGCCGAGGGTTGTCGCGTTCCTCGACGACGCTGCGTTTCGCCACGCTTTCGAAACGAAGGCGCCGGTCGACGCTCTCGCCAGACGCATTCCGACCCGGCTCATCATCCGCGACGACGCGGTGCTGGTCGGAATGGCCGCGATCGCCGCAGCGCCGGGCCGCTACGCCATCGATTACGGGGCACGGGCATGGGTTTAGGCGGCGAGGCGAAAGGGGCCCCTAGGTTCGGATTCCGATCGCGGCTTTGCCCAAACAGCGAGCTCAGCCGCGCTTTTGCCGTTTTCTTGCGGTTTGTGCAGGCAAAATAGACACGCCGGGGATCCAGAATCTGAACTGGGCAGGCGTCGACTTGAACAGGACTTGAACTGGGGCGAGACTTGGGGTTGACGGCGGTGGAACGGCATCGGCTCTACGGCTTGGCGGCGGCGCTCTTCGCGGCGGTCGCAACATTCAGCGGTTCGGCCCACGCGGATTGCGGCAGCGACATGCAGAAGCTCGCCCAGGATCGCAATGCGCAACTGCAAATCGTCAACGCCTTCGCGCAGTCGTTTCACGGCAAGCCTATGGACCCGCAGGCCTTCTGCGCGAAGTCGGCCGGCCTCATCCGCGCCGAATTGTCGCTGATCGCCTACATGGAGAAGAACAAGGACTGGTGTTCGTTCCCCGACGAGGCGATCGCCCAGCTTAAAGAGCATCACGCCAAGAATGCGAGCTTTAACGCCAAGGCGTGCAACGTCGCGGCGCAGATGAAGAAGATGAAGGAGCAGGCGGCCCAGGGAGGCGGCGGCGGCCCGCAGGCCCAGCCGCTACCAGCCGGCCCGCTTTGATTTCAGCGCCGCAACCGGCGGCGGGCCTGCCGGACGCCCGGCCGGCAAGCCTGGTGATGCGGCTCACTCCGGATTTCGCCCTTCCGTTCGTTCAGCTCGCGCGTCTCGACCGGCCAACCGGATGGCAACTCCTGCTCGCGCCATGCTGGCAGGCGACCGCGCTCGCCGGCCTTGCCCTTCATCGAGGGCCGGACCTCCGGCATCTCCTGCTGTTTTTGATCGGCGCGATCGCGATGCGCGGCGCTGGCTGCACCTATAACGACATCCTCGACCGCAAGCTCGACGCCGGGGTCGAGCGCACCCGCAACCGGCCCTTGCCGTCGGGCCGGGTCACGATCGGCGCGGCAGCGGCGTTTCTGGTCGCTCAGGCCCTGGTCGGGCTCGCGGTGCTCCTCAGCTTCAACCGATTCTCGATCTCGCTGGGTATCGCCTCGCTTGGCGTGGTCGCGGTCTACCCCTTGATGAAGCGCGTGACCTCCTGGCCGCAGGCGGCGCTCGGCCTTGCCTTCTCGTGGGGAGCGCTGATGGGCTGGAGCGCGACATTCGCGAGCCTCGCGCTGGCCCCGGTCCTGCTCTACCTCTCGGCCTTCTCATGGACGATCGGCTACGACACGATCTACGCGCTGCAGGACGCGCGCGACGACGCCATCGTCGGCATCCGCTCGACCGCGCGCCTGTTCGGCGCCCGCGCCCGGCTTGGGGTCGGCCTCTTCTATGCAGCCTGCGCGGCGCTGGCTCTTGCCGCGATCGAGCTCGCCGGCGGCGGCCTGATCGCGCTCGCCGGCTGGCTCGCCTTCTCGGCCCATCTTGCCTGGCAGGTCAGCAGCATCGAAGGCGCCGACCCCGCGGCTGCGCTCAGGCTCTTTCGCTCCAACCGCGACGCGGGCTTCATCCTGTTCGCCGGCATCGCGCTCCAGGGGTGGTTCGGATAGAGGCCGACGCGCTGATCGAGAATCGACGCCGCGCGCAATCTTTTCCAAATCCAGCGCAACAGAGCCAAAGTCCGCCGCAACAAAATCAAAGCTCGCAGAAACGAAAACCAAGCCCGTTTTCTTCGGCGAAATGAGCCCTTTCAAAAGGTTGCGCCCGGCCCCACTAAAGAGGTCTTTTTCTCCTTCGCCGACGCAGGCTCCCGCGACTGGCGTCCTACCATCCAGTGTCGAGGCTACCAGAGATTCCGATTTTCACAAAGAGAAAGATCGAAAATTTATTGCGCCTGAGTCCGCCTCTCAGCCTGCGCCGCCTCGACGATTGCGCCCCTCACCGCCCCGACAAGGTAAAGCGAGCCGGTGACGAGCAGCCACGCCCTGGCCCCGGCCGCGAGATCAATAGCCCGGGCCAGCGCCCGCTTTGGGTCCGGCTCGGCTTCGCTCGAAAGGCCCAGCGAGGCGGCGAGCGCGTGAAGCTCGGCCGGGGGGCGGCCGCGGCTCGATCCGGGCAGGTCGGTGAACACGATCGTCGAGGCGCGCTTGCCAAGTTCGGCGACGAAACCCTTCGCGTCCTTGTCGGCGGCGAGCGCGACAAGCGCGACGCAAGGACCGGATAATTCGGGCTCTCGGGCGAGGTCGCCGAGAACGGCCTCGAGATTGAACGGCACATGCGCGCCGTCGAGGACGACCGCCAAACGGCCCGTCCGGGTCTTGATGTCGAAGCGCTCCATGCGGCCCGGCAGGCGCGCGGCGGCTCGGGTGTTCGCATCGATGACCCAGGCGCCGACCGCCTCGCCGCCCAAGGCCGGAGCGCGCACGCCCAGTTTGCCGAGCTGGTCGAGGACCGCGCCGGCGAGCGCGACGTTTGATCCCTCGATCGTCGCGGCGGCGGGGAGGGGCGGGCGGATGACAGGCGCGCCCAGCAAGTCGGCCCGCGCTTTGAGCACGCGCCCGGCTTCGTCATTTGCGTCAAGCGAAGTGATGAGCGTCGCGCCTGGCTTGAGAATGCCGACCTTCTCGCCCGCGATCGCCGCGCGCGTCTTGCCGAGAATTTCGGTGTGCTCGAGCCCAATGTTGGTGACGACGGCGACTTCGCCAAAGACGATGTTGGTCGAATCGAGCCTGCCGCCGAGGCCCACTTCGACTACCGCCCATTCGCGTCGCGTCTCGGCGAAAATGATGAAGGCGGCGGCGGTCAATAGGTCGAACCAGGTTGCGTCGGCGCCGGCCGTCCGGGCCTTGCGCGCGGCCTCGTAGGCGTCGAGCGCCCTGTCGAGAGCCCGCGCAAGCGAAGCCTCGTCGATATCACGCCCCTCGATGGTCACCCGTTCCGCGATGCGCTCGACATGGGGCGAGGCGTAGCGTCCAACCCGAACGCCGGCGCGCACGAGCGCGGCCTCGATCAGCGACGAGACCGATCCCTTGCCCTTGGTTCCAGCCACGTGAATCGAGCGAAAGGACTTTTGCGGATCGCCGAGACGCTGCGCCAGGTCGAGCATCGGCTCGAGCCCGACCCGCATGGCGTTACGCGGCCGATTCTCCCAGTTGGTGAGGGCGTCGAGGCGCGCCGTTGCGTGAGCGAGGTCGTGATTCTCGTCCGTCGCCAGCATGAGCCGGTTACCTGCGGCCCATATTTCGGACGCGGCCATAGGCGGGGCGGCTCAAGCATGCGTCCAGCCATCGCGTCGCCTCCGGATGCGCGGACGTGTTGAGCTTGGCCATCTTGCCCCACGACAGGATGCTGGCAACGTTAAGATCGGCGACGGTAAAGCTGTCGCCCGCCAGAAACGGGCGGCCCACCAGGCCGGCGTTCAAAACACCCAGCGGCCTCTGGAGCAACAGCTCGTCGCGCCCGGCATATGATGGATCGCGGGAAAACTCGGGCAGCAGGGCGCGGTGCATCAACAAGTCAAGCAGCAGCGCCTCCATCTCCAAGACAGCCCAAAAGCTCCACTGGGCGGCAAGGCCGAGCGCCTCAGCGCTCCCGCAGTGCATAGGCCCGTCGTATTTTTGGGCGAGATAGATATTGATCGCCATCGATTCCCACAGCACGAGGTCGCCATCGACGAGGGTGGGAATCCTCGCGTTCGGATTGAGTCGCTGGTATTCGCCTGTCTGCAAGTCCTCGGCTCGCGTGGTCTTTTCGATCAACTGATACGGCTCGCCCATCTCCTCGAGCATCCACAGGCATCGCGTAGCCCGGGACCTGGCGTTACCGTAAAGCTGAAGCACAGCCGCCTCCCTTATGACGCCCAACTCCGCGCCGCCCGACGTCAGAAATCACGCGCGCCGCAAAACCGACGATTTCTGACATGCGAGACGGCCCGTCGTCTACGACCGGGACGCCGACAGGCAGTGTTGAGTTGCACGCGTGCGTCGGAACAGAACGGGGGGCATTCGCGTTACCGGGTTAACGGCGGTCACATCCGTCCCAGCTGGAGGCGCAACCGAAATGCCCGGAAACCTCATTTACTATGCGATTGTCCTCATCGTCATCGCGCTTGTGGCGGCCCTGCTAGGGTTTGGCGGCGTATCCGCCACAGCCATGAGCGGAGCCCATCTTCTCGTGTGGGTCGCGATCGTCATCGTGGTCATCGGCCTGATCTTCGCCTTCATTCGGCGCGCGGGATAGCACGACCGAAGGCGCCTGCCTCGACGACACGGCGCGCGGCGGTATTCGCGGTTCCGACCGCGCCCGCCGCGTCATGGTCTTGAGGTCAGCTTTCTGTCAGCGGGGCCGATCGCCTCCTTCTGCGTCCGCCCTCTGCGCCCGGCTCCCTGCGCGCGGGCAGGTCGATCCGACGGGCAAGATTCGGAAAGGCGTCCTCCTTGTTGGGGAACGCCATCGCGGCGACGAAATGGCGCTGGAAGTCTGGCTCGATCGCGGTCTCGATCTTCTCGATTTTCCTCACCACGTTCTCGATCTCCGCCCGCGCGCCAAGGTTTAGGAGCGCGATGCGCGCGCCCGTCCCCGCCGCGTTGCCGG
This sequence comes from uncultured Alphaproteobacteria bacterium, assembly GCA_963794655.1. Taxonomy (GTDB): domain Bacteria; phylum Pseudomonadota; class Alphaproteobacteria; order Rhizobiales; family Beijerinckiaceae; genus Roseiarcus. Next base: position 815,658 of record CAWCEV010000008.1, on the reverse strand, counting down.
CGCTCGCGACCTTGGCGAGATCGCAATCGGGAATGAGACCGAGCGTCATTGCATAAGCCGGATCGATGTGGCTGCCGAATGCGCCGGCGAGGGTGACGCGCTCGGGCTTGGCGCCCGCCCGCTCCGTGAGCAGTTTGGCGCCGGCATAAAGCGCAGCCTTGGCGAGCTGGATCGCGCGGACGTCGGTCTGGTAGATGAGAAGACGGGGCGGGCCCTCGCTCAGCACATAGGCGAAGGTGCGCCCGACCTGCTCGACACGCGGCGTTCGGCTCGCGAGCGCGCCGTCGATCACCCCGTCCTCCGAGACGATCCCGGCCAGGAACATCTCGGCGATCGCCTCGATGATGCCCGAGCCGCAGACGCCCGTGACGCCGGTCGACTCCGTCGCCGCTGCGAAGCCTGGCTCGTCCGACCACAGATCGCAGCCGATCACCTTGAACTTGGGCTCGAGCGTCAGGCGGTCGATGCGCACCCGCTCGATCGCGCCCGGCGCGGCGCGCTGGCCGCAGGAAATCTGCGCGCCCTCGAACGCCGGGCCGGTCGGCGAGGAGCAGGCGAGCAGGCGCTCGCGATTGCCAAATACGATCTCGGCGTTGGTGCCGACGTCGACCAGGAGCGTGAGCTCGTCTTTGAGATAGGGCCCCTCCGCGAGCACGACGCCGGCCGCGTCGGCGCCGACATGGCCGGCGATGCAGGGCAGGGCGTAGACGAACGCGCCGGGCGCGATGTCGAGGCCGATCTCGTGAGCGCGCGCTTCGTAAGCCGCATCGAGAGTGAGCGCGAAGGGCGCGCCGCCGAGCTCGGTCGGATCGAGGCCGAGAACGAGATGATGCATGATCGGATTGCCGACGACCGTCGCCTCCAGGATTTCGCCGCGCGCGACGCCGGCCTCGCGCGCGGCCTCGCCGATGAGCCCGTCCATCGCCTCGCGCACCGTCCGCGTCAGCTCCTTGTCGCCGCCCGGGTTCATCATCACGTAGGAGACCCGGCTCATGAGATCCTCGCCGAACCGGATCTGCGGGTTCATCGCCCCGCAGGCGGCGACGACCTCGCCGGTCGTGAGGTCGGTCAAGTGGGCGGCGATCGTGGTCGAGCCGACGTCGATGGCGACGCCATAGGCACGCTCGGCGAAGCCCGGCATGAGCGCGACGATGTCGCGGCCCCTGCGCACCGCCGCGGTTACTTTCCACTGACCCGCGCGCAACGTCTTCTGCAGGCCGGCAAGCGTGGGGAGATCAGCGTCCGTCTCGGCCAGGCCCCATTGCTCGCGAAGCGCCTGCTGCAGGCGGCGAAGATCGCTCGACGGCTCGTGCATGTCCGGCTCGGCGACTTCGACGTAGTAGAGGCGGACGACGGGATCGATCTCGATCGGATGCGACTCGGCGCGCTTGCGGACAACCTGACGATGGACCTGGCTTTCGGGCGGCACGTCGACGACGAGGTCGCCGCGGATGCGGGCCTGGCAGCCGAGCCGTCGGCCGGAGCCAAGCGGGCCGCGCTTTTCGGCGTAGCGGCTCTCGACCTCACCCCATGGGGTTACATGATCGGCGCTCGAGCGGATCGCGTGCTTGGCGAAATCGCCCTCGGCGATCTCCACCTGGCAGCGGCCGCATATGCCCCGACCGCCGCAGACCGAGTCGAGGTCGACGCCAAGCTCGCGCGCGGCTGCGAGCAGGCTCGAACCGTCGGCGAATTCGCCCCGCTTGCCGGAAGGCGTGAAGACGACGCGATGGCTGCTCAATGGCGATGTCTCTGACCTGCGCTCACGCCCGCGCCCGCCGGCGGCCCTCGCGCCGCCCGCCGGCCGCTCCCGCCTCGCCCTCCGGCGCAGGCTCGCGATACTTGCGGATCCACTGGCCGCAATTGGGATCGTGCCCCATGACGACGTCGGCCCCGAGGATCGCCTGAATGTCTTCGGCGTGGAGCGGGTTCATGATCGCCGAGGTGAGCCCGGCGCCGATCATCATCGGCAGGAAGGTCGCCGCGAGGCCCCGGCGATTGGGCAAGCCGAACGAGAAATTCGATGCGCCGCAGCTGGTGTTGACCTTGAGCTCGCCATGGAGACGGCGAAGTAGGCGCATGAGCTGCGCGCCCGCATCGTTGATCGCGCCGACCGGCATCACCAGCGGATCGACGACGACGTCCTGGCGCTTGATCCCGTAGTCCGCCGCCCGCTCGACAATCTTTTTGGCGACGGCATAGCGGACGTCGGGGTCCTCGGAAATGCCGGTCTCGTCGTTCGAGATCGCGATCACCGCCGCGTCGTATTTCTTGACGAGCGGCAGCACGCGCTCGAGCCGCTCCTCCTCGCCCGTCACCGAATTGACCAGCGGCCGGCCCTTATAGGCCGCGAGGCCGGCCTCGAGCGCTTCGACAATCGACGAATCGATCGACAGTGGGACCTCGACGGTCGCCTGCACCAGCTTGATGCATTCGGCGAGAATTCGCGGCTCGTCGGCGAGCGGGATGCCGGCGTTGACGTCGAGCATCTGCGCGCCGGCCTCGACCTGCGCGAGCGCCTCGGCGGCGACCCGGCTATAGTCGCCCGCCGCCATCTCGGCCGCGAGCGACTTGCGCCCGGTCGGATTGATGCGCTCGCCGATCATCACGAAGCGGCGCTCGAAACCGATGACGACCTCTTTGGTGGCGGAGGAAACGAGGGTGTCGGTCATCGGCGGATGAATCCTTTGCAAGAACAGGCGGGCGTTTTTGCGAGCGATGCGAAGCAATCCTGGATTGCTTCGTCGCTGTCGCTCTTTGCAATGACGAAAGACATCACCCCTCCAGGCTCTCGACCGGCTGCATCTTCGGAACGAATTCGCGCCGCCACGGGGTGCGGCCGCGCAAGACCCCCGACTCGTGGACGATCTCGGCGACCTTCTGCTCCTGCCGATAGGCCATCACATGCACCCCGGCGACGCCCGGCTCCTCGCGCAAAGCCTGGATCATCTCGATGCAGATGCGCTTGCCTTCCGCCCGCTCATCGGCCGCGCCCTCGAGCCGCGCGATGACGGCGTCCGGGATATGGACCCCGGCGACGCTCGCGCGCATCCAGCGCGCCGCCTTGGCCGAGGCGAGAGGGCCGACGCCGACCAGAATGAAGCAGCGCCGATCGAGGCCCATGTCGCGCGCCTTCGCCATAAACCGCTTCAGCGTGGCGAGATCGAAGCAATACTGGGTCTGGATGAACTGCGCGCCGGCCGCGATCTTTTTGCCGAGCCTGATAACGCGGAAATCATGCGGCGGCGCGAATGGGTTTTCGACCGCGCCGAGGAAGACGCGCGGAGCAGTGGTCAGTTTCCGCCCTGACATGAACCGGGACTCGTCGCGCATCGCGCTGATGATCGAGAGCAGCGAGATCGAGTCGAGATCGAAGACCGGCTTGGCCTCGGGATGGTCGCCGCATTGCACGCCGTCGCCGGTAAGGCAGAGCACGTTGCCGACGCCGAGCGCCGCGGCGCCGAGCACATTGCCTTGAATGGCGATGCGGTTGTAGTCGCGGCAGGAAATCTGCATCACCGGCGAATAGCCGATCCGGGTCAGGATCGCGCAGACAGCGACGCTCGACATGTGGCAATGCGCGCCCGAGCCGTCGGTCGCGTTGATGCCATCGACCCAGCCTTCGAAAACGCGCGCCCGTTGCTCGACGTCCTCGACATTGGCCGAATCGGGCGGACTGAGCTCGGCCGTGACCGCGAATTCGCCGCGCCGCAGCACCCGCTCGAGCCGGCCGCGCGACGAATGGCCGGGCAGGTCGACAAGCGGGGCGGCGGGATCGGGGCCGACGTCGTGGGGATGGGGAAGCGCGGCGGCCGTCATCCGCGCGCCCCGGCCTTCTCGCGCGCGAGTCTGAGCCACGCCGAAGAGCCTTTGAGCGCGTGGTTGACCGGCGGCAGAATGTCAGCGATCGCGCGACCCTCATCCATGCCGAGACTGCCCTCGTAGGCCAGCGCCCAAACGCAGGCCATGTCTGGATAAACCTCGCAATTGCCGTCCGAGCGAACGCCGCCGCAGGGGCCGTTGCGCAGCCCCTTCGGGCAGTTCATCGGACAGGACATGCCCGTCTTCGACAGCACGCAATCGCCGCACATCCGGCAGTCGAAAAGGAAGCCCTTGACGCCTGCCTCCAGCGCGGCCACGGGGCGCTCGAGGCGGGCGAAGCCGAGCCGCGCAAGACCCGGAGCGGCGGCGCCGATCACCGCCTCGAAGCGCCTATAGAGGCGCTCCATCAGCGCCGAATGGCGGACGCTCCAGGTTCTCATCCATGGATTGTGCCGCGGCGGCGGCCATTTCCCGCGCGGCTCGAACGCCGACGGAGTGAGCGCGCTCAAGGCGGGCCTTCGCGCCCGTCATGCTTGGCGAGGAGGGCCAGGCGGTGGGTGTCGTATTCCTTCTCAAGCCGTTCTGCGGCCGCGGCGGCTTCTTTTTCCAGATCGTCGCCGCAGGGAATCGGCTGACCTCGGCGCCACTCACCGAGATAGGCCTCGTCGCTTTTCGCGCCGGCGTGCATCGCCGCCGCGTCGATCGCGCGGATGAAGCGCTCCGACAATTCGCGCTTGGCCGACGAACGCCCCGCCTTGACAATGACCTGGCTCGGGATGTCGCGCCAATAGAGAACGGTCAGGGTGGCCATGGCCCTTCCTTCGTCTGTGTCGCGCCGAGGAAGGCGCGAATCCCCTCAAGGCCGGTGAAGCGGCGCTCGTATGCGAGGCCGAGCCGGTCGGCCGCGACCTTTGCCTTCGACGCGAGGTCGGGGTCGTCGAATTGAGCCAGATGAACGACGCGGCGGTAATTGGCAAAATAATCGTCGCGCAGTTGCGGGAAGCGGTCGAGCCCGAGCCCGCGGATGACGAGCGCGTCGAAATGGCGGACGAGAAAATCGGTGAGATAGAACGTCCCCGGCTCCTCCTCGCTGAGGCGCGAGAAGGCGGCGTCGCCGGCGTAGAAGGCGTAGCAATGCGCGCCTTCGATACGCGTCACGCCCTCTTCAGCAAGCACGCGATCGAGCTCGCCGCCAGTCCCGCAGTCGCCGTAGAGGCAGAGTATCTCGTCGTAGGACGAGCGATTGGCGCGGATCTTGGCCCGCATCGCATCGGGGATGCGACCGGGATGATTGTGCAATTGCGCCGGCAGGCAGGCGACGTCGATGTGCTCGAACTCGAGCGCCAGCACTTCGCGCGCCAGCGCGCCGCAGGCGATGACGAGGATTTTGCGCGCGCCGTCCTTACGGCGCGGGTAGCTCGCCTCGACCTCGATCTCTTCGGCTGCCGATTTCCCATGACGGTCATCCCCGCGAACGCGGGGATCCAGATCATGGCGCGCCGACGTTTGGCGAACCGCACCGAGAGTTCGCAGGGGCTCTCTGGACCCCCGCTTGCGCCGGGGCGACAACCTCCCGATGGCGGGCGCGAGCGTCATGTCCGCTCGATCACGCGTTCTCGCGCGCCTGCACGGTTCCCTGCCGGCGGGCGAGAAGGGCCTTGGCGGTCTCGACCGCGACCGCCGCATCGCGGCAATAGGCGTCGGCGCCGATCGCCTCGGCGAAGGTCTCGTTGAGAGGGGCGCCGCCAACGAGCACGATGTGATCGTTGCGCATGCCCTTTTCCTTCAGCGTGTCGATGACGACTTTCATATAGGGCATGGTGGTCGTCAGCAGCGCCGACATGCCGAGGATCTCGGGCTGATGCTTCTCGATCGCCTCGAGATATTTCTCCACGCTGTTGTTGATACCGATGTCGAACACCTCGAAGCCGGCGCCCTCCATCATCATGCAGACCAGGTTCTTGCCGATATCGTGGATGTCGCCCTTGACGGTGCCGATCACCATCTTGCCCATTTTCGGCGCGCCGGTTGCCGCGAGCAGGGGACGTAGGATCGCCATGCCCGCCTTCATCGCATTGGCCGACATCAGAACTTCCGGCACGAACAGGATGCCGTCGCGAAAGTCGATGCCGACGATGCGCATCCCCTCGACCAGCGCCTTGGTCAAGACGTCATAGGGAACCCAGCCGCGGTCGAGCAGGATCCTGACGCCGTCTTCGACCTCTTCCTTGAGGCCGTCATAAAGGTCGTCGTGCATCTGCTCGACGAGCTCGTCGTCGGCGAGGGTGTTCAGGTCGAGTTCGTCGTCGGCCATGAGGGAAGGGTCCGAATGTTCGATTGTCTGCAGCCGTCGGGCGTCACTAATGGCGCGCGTCAAGCTGGGCGAAAAGCATAATAAACAATGGCCTGCCCATGTTTTTTGCGATCGGGCTGAATTCCGGGCCTCAAGCGCGCGCGATCTTTGCCTTGTGCTCCGCGACCGGGATCATCGCGCGCACCTTCTTGACCCGCGCCGGGTCTATCCGGGCCGAGACGATCCCGACGCCGTCGGAGGCCTTGGCGACGACGTGACCCCACGGATCGGCGACGAGCGAGTGACCGTAAGTCTGGCGGCTCTCGTTGCCGACCGTAAACGACCCGGTCTGGGCGCTGGCGCAGACGTAGGTTTCGGTTTCGATCGCGCGGGCGCGCAGCAGCACCTCCCAATGGTCCTTTCCGGTCTGCATGGTGAAGGCGGCCGGCATCGCGATCATCTCTGCGCCCTTCTCGGCCAGCGCCTGGAAGAGGTCGGGAAAGCGCAGATCGTAGCAGATCGAGCAGCCGACGGTGACGCCCTCGCAGTCGTAGGTGACGACCGCGTCGCCGGCTTTCACCGTCGCGCTCTCCTTATAGGCGGTTCCATCCGGCGTCATCACGTCGAAGAGGTGGATCTTGCGGTAGCGGGCGATCTCCTCGCCGTCGCGATTAAAGACGACGGAGGTGTTGTGGTAGCGGTCCTCGCCCTCGATCCTCTCCATGATCGACCCGGCGTGAACGAAGATGCGATGCTTGATTGCCTGCCCTTGCGCCATCGCGTAGGCCGGGCCGCCGGGCAGGCGCTCCGCATTGCCCAGCTTCTCCGCCCGCGAGCCGCCGGCCCAGTCGAACTGTTCCGGCAAGAGCACCCAGTCCGGCCCCTCCTCGGCGACCGCGCGCTCGATCAGCGCCTCGGCCGCAGCGATATTGGCGGCCTTGTCGGCGATCGAATTCATCTGGACGAGCGAGACTTTCATCGGCGGCGGCTCCTTTGGGGGCGCTTTGCTAATGTGGTCGGCGCCCGATCCCCCGTCAACGCCGGACGAACGCCGCGAAGGCCTTGAGCTGGTCGGCGATGAAGCCGCGCGTCGCCGGATCGGTCAATTCGCCGGTCGAGGCGTCGACCTTGGCTTGGACCTGCGGAATGATCACCTCCGGCTTATGCAGCATACGGCCGTCGAGATAGACGAACATCTGGCGCAAGGCGAGTTGGGCGCGCAAACCGCCCCAAAGTCCCTGCGAGGCGCTCTCAAGCGCGACGGGCTTGGCGGCGAAGGGCTGATTGGGGAGACGTGAGATCCAGTCGATGGCGTTTTTCAGGCCGCCGGGAATTGTGTGGTTATATTCCGGCGTGACGATGATGACGCCGTCAGCGGCGCGAATCGCGTCGGCCATCGCCACGACGGCGGCCGGAAAGCCCTGAACCTGAAGATCGTGGTTATAGAGCGGAAAGTCGCCGACCGACCCGAGCGGCGCGATCGAAACGCCCTCGGGCGCTAGCAGCGGCAAGGCGCGGGCGATCGCCGCATTGAAGGAGTCTTTCCGCAGGCTCCCGACCATTACGACAAAGCTGAGCGGCTTCTCTTCCACCATTATTCGTTCCCCCGAGGCGATACGGCCTGCGCGCCGGATGCGGCCCGCAGCCAGAATTTCACCAGTCCGATGCGATTGGCGCCCGTAGTTTGGCCCTCGTCACGGAGTTGCTATGGTCCTTAGCAAATCGCGACCGGGGCAGGGAGCCATGTTGAGCCCAAACGAGCTTTTTTCCGTCCGGGGCCGCACCGCGCTGGTGACCGGCGGGGCGACCGGACTCGGGCGGATTATCGCCGAAGCGCTGCTCGGCGCCGGGGCGCGGGTCTTGATCGCCTCGCGCAAGGCCGAGGCCTGCGAGCAGGCCGCGCGGGAGTTCTCCGCGATCGGGCCCTGCGAGGGCTTCGGCGGCACGGTCGCGAACGAGGCGGGCGTCTCGGCCCTGGCGGCGGAGACTCGCAAGCGTACGGATGTCCTGCATATTCTCGTCAACAATGCCGGCCTGACCTGGGGGGAGCCGTTCAAGACCTATCCGTGGAAGGCCTGGGAGCGGGTGATGAGCGTCAATGTCGCCGGCCTGTTCTCGCTCACCCGCGATCTCTCGCCGATGCTATTCGCCGCCGCCAACGCCGAGCGGCCCTCGACCATCGTCAACCTCGGCTCGGTGATGGGCACGGCGACCGGCGCCGAGAACGCCTACGCTTATTCCGCCTCCAAGGCGGCGGTGCATCATCTGACCCGCATCCTTGCCCAGGAGTTCGCCGGCCGGCAGGTGACGGTCAACGCGATCGCGCCGGGCCCATTTCCCACCAACATGACGCGATTCGCGATCGGCGACGAAACGGGCGCGGCGCGGGGCGCGAAAACCGTGCCGATGCGCCGGTTGGGTCGCGAAGACGACATCGCCGGCGCGATCCTGTTTCTGGCCGGGCGCGGTGGGGCCTATACGACCGGCGCGATCCTGCCGGTCGACGGCGGCCTTTCGGTCGCCCCGCCGCCATCGATGTTCGGAGGCGAGGCATGAACGATTGGGCAGACGTAAAGAAAATTCCGGCGGGCGACCTCTCGGCGATGGTCGGGAAGAGCTTCGTCTCGCGCTGGCTGACCGTCGATCAGGAGCGGATCGACGCATTCGCCAAGATCACCGAGGACGAGCAGTTCATCCACGTCGATCCCGAGCGGGCGAGCGCGACCGCGTTCGGCGGCACGGTCGCGCACGGATTCCTCACCCTCTCGCTGCTTTCGACCATGGCCTATAGCGCGCTGCCCAGGATCGAAGGCGCCGTCCATGGGGTGAACTACGGCTTCGAGCGGGTGCGCTTCATCCATCCCGTGCGCTCGGGCGGCCGCGTTCGCGGCCATTTCACTTTGCAGGCGGCGACGGCCCGCTCAGCGCGCGAATGGCTTTTGACCTATGAGTTGAGCATCGAGATCGAGGGAGCCCACAAGCCGGCGCTGGCGGCGACTTGGCTGACGATGCAGGTGATGGGCTAGGGACAAAATCGCCTCACGCGGCTGAATGAAAAGGTTGCCCGGCTCTTGAACCGCGCTCCGGGGTGTGTATAATACACACTATGCGGAGCGCCGACCTCATCCGCCAATTGGAAAGGGCCGGATGGGTCTTGAAACGGGTTCGCGGCTCTCATCACGTTTTTATTCATCCCCAGCGGGCTGGCATCTTGGTCGTGCCGCATCCAAAACACGAGTTGGGCGTCGGCCTTGTCGCCGCGATTCGTAAGCAAGCTGGCCTTTAACTTTATGCGTTATCCCATCGCCATCGAACCCCGGACCAAACAGAGCGCTTATGGCGTAGTCATTCCCGACTTGCCCGGCTGCTTCTCTGCCGGCGACACGCTGGAAGAGGCGATCGCTGGTGCGGAAGAGGCGGGCCTCGCATGGATCGAGGCTGCACTGGACGCCGGGGATGCGATTCCGCCGCCGGCCTCGCTCGAGGCCATCCGCGCCAAGCCCGAATTCGCCGGTTGGATCCTTTCGCTTGTGACGATTGATCCCGCTGCGCTCGACGACACGATTGCGCGGGTCAACATCACTCTGCCGCGGCGGGTGCTGCGGCGCCTGGACGACGAAGCGCGCGCCGCCGGCGAGACCCGGTCCGGCTATATTGCCAAGCTCGCCATTGAGCGCTGAAGCTCCGGGTCATGCGAACCTCACCGCGTCCCCCGCCGCCGGCTCGACAATCTCCCCGTCCCACATCACCCGGCGCCCACGGATCATGGCTCCGACCGGCCAGCCAATGACGGTCTTGCCGTCGTAAGGGGTCCAGCGCGAGCGCGAGGCGATCCAGGAATCGCGGATCGTCTCGCGGCGCTTCATATCGACGATCGTGAAATCGGCGTCGTAGCCTGCCGCGATGCGGCCCTTGCCGACGATCCCGAACAGGCGCTGGGGCCCGGCGCTGGTCAAATCGACGAACCGCTCGAGCGTGAGCCGCCCCGCATTGACGTGGTCGAGCATGATTGGAACCAGCGTCTGGACGCCGGTCATGCCGGACGGGCTTGCCGGATAGGCCTTGGCCTTCTCGTCGAGCGTATGGGGCGCGTGGTCGGAACCGAGGACGTCGACGACGCCAGCCTGAAGCCCGCGCCAGATCGCGTCGCGATGGTTTCGGCCGCGCACCGGCGGGTTCATCTGCATTCTTGTCCCGAGGCGGGGGTAGTCCTCCGCGCTCAGCGTCAGGTGATGCGGCGTCGCCTCGCAGCTGGCCACGTCCTTGGCGCCCGCCAGAAAATCCATCTCCTCGCCGGTCGAAATGTGCAGCACATGCACTTGCGCCCGCGCCTCGCGCGCGAGGCGGATCAGGCGCTCGGTCGAGCGCAAGGCTGCGATCTCATCGCGCCATATGGGATGCGACGACGCGTCCCCTTCAACGCGCAGGCTTCTCCGCTCATTGAGCCGCGCCTCGTCCTCGCTGTGGAACGCGGCGCGGCGGCGGATCCGCTTGAGGATCGCCAGCACTCCCGCGTCGTCCGCGACCAGGAGGCGCCCGGTCGATGAACCCATGAACACCTTGATCCCCGCCGCTCCCGGCAAGCGCTCAAGTTCAGGCAGATCGGCGACGTTTTCATGCGTGCCGCCGACCCAGAACGCAAAGTCGCAATGCATGCGGCCCTTAGCCCGCAGAAGCTTGTCGGCGAGAGCCTCGGCGCTGGTCGTCGTCGGATCGGTATTGGGCATTTCGAAAACCGCGGTCACGCCGCCGAGCACCGCCGCGCGCGAGCCGGTCTCCAGGTCCTCCTTGTGAACGAGGCCCGGCTCGCGAAAATGGACCTGGGAATCGATGACGCCGGGAAGAATGTGCAAGCCGCGGCAATCGATGCTTTCGCCCGCCGCCGCTGTGCCCAAGGCGCCGATCCCGGCGATGCGTCCGTCGCGAACGCCGATGTCGCGGACGCCGATCCCGTCCTGATTGACCACGGTCCCATTGACGAGCACGCAATCGAAAGCCGGCGGCATGGCCTCATTCCTTTCTTGCAGTGGCGCGAAAGCGGCCTATTTGACAGTCTCCGTCCTTGCAAGCACGACTGGAGGCGAATGATGAGCAAGAAGGCCGCCGTGCTCGGGGATCGTGGCGTCGTTTCGGTGAACGGCGCGGACGCGGCAGTGTTCCTCCAAGGTCTCCTGACCAACGACATCGAGGGGCTCGAGGCGGGCGAAGCGCGCTATGCGGCGCTTCTCACTCCGCAGGGCAAGATACTGTTCGACATGATTGTCGTGCGCGCGCCCGACGCCGACGGGGCAGCGTACCTCCTCGATTGCGCTGCGGCGCAGGCGCCCGAACTCGCCCGACGGCTCGGGTTCTATAAGCTGCGCGCGAAGGTCACGATCGCCGACATAAGCGCCGAAAGCGCCGTCGCCGCCTTTTGGGGCGGCGAGCCGGCCGCGATCGAGGGCGCCCTCGTTTATGCCGATCCGCGTGACCGGCGCCTCGGCTGGCGGGCGATTCTGCCGCGCCCGACCGCTGGCGTTATTGGGGCGGAGCATATCAATGAATACGAGGGCCTGCGCATCGGCGCGGTCACACCGACAGGCGGACTCGATTTCGCCTATGGCGACGCCTTTCCGCACGACGTTAACCTCGACCTTTTGCATGGCGTCGATTTCGACAAGGGCTGTTATGTCGGGCAGGAGGTCGTTTCGCGCATGAAGCACCGCGGAACGGCGCGAAAGCGGATCGTGCGGGTCAAGCTCGAAGGACCGCCCCCGGAGCCGGGCGTGGCGGTTCTGGATCGGGAGCTCGCGGTCGGGACTCTGGGCTCGTCGTCCGGGCGCGAAGCGCTCGCGCTCCTGAGGCTCGACCGGGTCGAAGAAGCGACAGCCAACGGCCGGACACTCAGCGCCGGCGGCGTCGACTTGACCCTCGCCGGGTGATCCAAACCGTTCTTTCGTCCGGTTGTGCAACCCTCCCGTCCGCACTGATGCTTGACCGTATCCGAACCTAACTCTAGGAAATCATCCGGTCAGGGCCGGCCAGAGGCTCGAAGGCGTAAATGTCCGCCAGCATGAATCTTGCTGGTTCGGGCGTCCCAGGGAGGAAATCGAATGAAAAGAGTTTTATTAGCCGGCGTCACTGCGGCTGCGCTGCTCGGCCTCGTTAGCTCAACCCAGGCGGCGGACAAAAAGACGCTCGTGTTCGTCGTGAACGGCGCGTCGGACTTCTGGAAGGCCGCGGAGGCCGGCGTCAAGAAGGCGCAGAGCGAACTGCCGAATTACAAGCTCGACTTCAAATATCCCGAACAGTCGTCGGCGGCGATCCAGACCCGCCTGATGGATGACCTCGTTGCGGCCGGCGTCTCGGGCATCATGGTCAGCGCGGTCGACCCGAAGACCATGGGCGACGCGCTCGACCGCATCGGCAAGCAAGTAGCCTTGTTCACCACCGACAGCGACGCACCCAAGAGCAGCCGCGTCGCCTATATCGGCTCGAGCAACGTCGACGCTGGCAAGCAGGCCGGCGAGATCGCGCTGAAGGCGATGCCGAACGGCGGCAAATGCATGGGCTTCGTCGGTCTGCCCGGCGCCGACAATGCGCGGGAACGAATCGAGGGCTTCAAAGACACGATCAAGGGCTCCAAGATCGAGCTCGTTGACGTGCGCGCCGACGATATCGACAGGACCCGTTCAAAGCGCAACGTCGAGGACACGCTGACCGCTCATCCCGAGATCAACTGCATGGTCGGCTATTATTCCTACAATACGCCGGATATCTACGCGGCGCTGAAGGAGGCCGGGAAGCTTGGCCAAATCACGGTCGTCGGTTTTGACGAGGATCCGATTACGCTTGGCGGCGTGAAGGAAGGCACCATCGCCTCGACCGTTGTCCAGCAGCCCTACGAGTGGGGTTATCAGGGCATGAAAGACATGGCGAAGTATCTTGAGGGAGACAAGTCGTTCATTCCGAAGGATGGCCTCATCATCATCCCGACCAAGATCATCAGCAAGGATAACGTCGACGCCTTCTGGGCGGAGCTGAAAGAGCGCCAGGGCAAGAAATAAGGCGGGCGGACGCTACGCGTCGCTCGTTGGCTCGACTCCGAGGCGTCGCGCTTAGGCGCGGCGCCGTCTTTTGCTTAAGGACCGCATTTGGCCGATCCCCTCCTTCGGTTGATCGACATCAGCAAGAGCTATCCCGGCGTCCGCGCCCTTTCCCACGTCAGCCTGACGGTGAGCCGCGGCGAGGTTCTGGCGCTCATCGGCGAGAACGGCGCCGGCAAGTCGACCTTGATGAAGATTCTCGGCGGGGTGGTGAAGCCCGATCAGGGAACGATCGAGATCGACGGCGCCTCGCATGACTCGTTCACCGTATCTGAATCGCTGAGGTCTGGAATAGCTTTCGTCCATCAGGAGCTGAACCTTTTCGAGAATCTCGACGTCGGCGCGAATGTGCTAATCGGGCGGGAGCCCCTGTCGGCCGGTCCTCTTAAGCTCGTGGACCGCAAGACGACGAAGCGAATCGTTGCGCCGTTGCTGAAGCGGTTGGACGTCGATTTCGAGGTCGACGATCTGGTTTCCGACCTCTCCCTTGCGCAACGCCAGCTGCTGGAGATCGCCAAGGCGCTTTCGCTCAACGCCCGCATCGTCATCATGGATGAGCCGACCTCGAGCCTGACGTCAGCCGAGACCGACAGGCTGATGCGCGTCATCGGCGAGCTCAAGGCCGACGGTGTGTCGATCATCTTCATCACCCACCGGCTGAACGAAGTCGAAACCTGCGCCGACCGCGTGGTCGTCCTGCGCGACGGCTCGGTCGTCGGCGAGCTTGACCGCGACCAGATCCACCGCGACGCGATGATCCGCCTCATGATCGGACGCGATCTCAAGTCGCTCTACATCCCACCCAAATCGCCGCCCGGCGCGAGCGTGCTGGAAGTTTCGGGCTTAAGAACCGTTTCGCATCCCACGCACGCGACGAGCCTCTCGCTGAGAGCGGGCGAGATCCTGGGAATGGCCGGTTTGATCGGAGCGGGGCGAACGGAGCTGGCTCGGGCCGTGTTCGGCGTCGACCCCAAACTGGAAGGCGAAATTCGCCTTGCCGGCGCACCCGTCTCCATTCATTCGGCCAAGGACGCGATCGCTCACGGAATCTATCTCGCGCCTGAGGATCGCAAGCGCAGCGGCCTCGTGCTCGAGGATTCGGTGAGCGAGAACATCTCGCTGCCGAACATCCTCTCTTTCGCGCGCTATTTCCTGGTCGATTCCGGGGCCGAGCGCAAGAACGCCGAGCGGCAACGCCAATCCCTCAATATCAAGACAGCTGACGTCGAGACGCGGGTGGGCACGCTCTCCGGCGGCAACCAGCAGAAGGTGGTCCTCGCCAAATGGCTGTCGATGAACCCCAAAGTGATGATCTTCGACGAGCCGACGCGGGGTATTGACGTCGGATCGAAGTCCGAAATCTATTCGCTAATGCGAGGGCTGGCCGACGCTGGCGTCGCCATCTTGATGATTTCCTCCGACATGGAGGAGGTGATCGGGGTCAGCGACCGCATTGTCGTGATGCAGGAAGGCGCGATCAGCGGTACGCTGAACCGCGACCAGTTCAGCGAAGAGAACGTGATGCGGCTCGCCGTCCGCGGAGCGGAGCAGAGTGCGGCTTGATGCTGAAGAAAGATCTCGGGCTTTTCCTCCTCATCGTCGTCGTCGGCGCCGTGGTAGCGTTTCTCAACCCTCGCTTCATCTCGCCGATCAATCTGGAGAACACCGCCAATCTCGTCGGGCTGTTCGGCCTGTTCTCCATCGGCGAAGGATTCGTCATCATAACGGGCGGTATCGATCTTTCGATCGGCTCGGAATTCGCCTTGTTCGGCGTCGTCTTCGTCGATCTGCTCACGAACTATCACGTGCCGTGGATTCTCGCCGTTCTCATCATTATCGGTTTCGGCGTAGTCCTTGGGTTCGTGCACGGGTTCCTCGTCACGCGCATGAACCTGCAGCCGTTTGTCGTCACCCTATGCGGTCTTTTGATCTATCGCGGGGTCGCGCGCTGGTACACCGACGACGGGACGGCCGGATTCGAGTTCGGCCAAAGCTTTCCGGCGCTTGAATGGGTTACCACCGGACGGACCTATGGCATCCCGCACACCTTTGTCATCTTCCTTATCGTTGCCGTGATCATGGGTGTCCTGCTGCACCGCTCGGTGTTTGGACGCTACCTGTTCGCAATCGGCAAGAACGAAGAGGCGGCCCGCTTTTCCGGCATCGCGACGAAGAAGGTCATCGTGGCCGCCTACGTGATTTGCGGCGCCCTGGCCGGCGCGTCGTCGATATTCCTGACAATGTACACGCGCTCGATCTCGCCTGCGTCTCACGGCAATTTCTATGAGCTTTATGGAATCGCGGCGGCGGTTCTCGGCGGCTGTTCCCTGCGCGGCGGCGAAGGGTCAGTCCTGGGCATTGTCCTCGGCGCGGTCCTCCTCCAGGTTCTGCAGAACCTGGTCAATCTGCTGGGCATTCCAAGCTCGCTGAATTTCGCCGTCATGGGGGCGGTGATCCTGATCGGCGTTCTCGCTGACCAGCAGCTGGTCCGACTGAGGCAGAGCCGGGCCGACCGGGCGAAGGATAGCCTGCTCGCCGCGGCAATTCCGCGCGAAGCTCAGCGATAGACCAACACCGGGATGGTCGAATGGGTCAGCACCTTGACGGTCTCGCTGCCCAGCAGAAGAGCCGAGATTCCACGCCGGCCGTGCGACGCCATGACGATCAGGTCGCAACCGAGCGCGTGCCCCGAATCGATGATGGCGCGATAGGGCTGGTCATGGACCTCGCGGATCGTCTCGCAAGAGACGCCCGCCGCCTCCGCCGCCATCTTGACCTGCTCCAGGGCCCTGTCGGAGATGCGTCGCGACTCCTCGTCGTATTCGTCCTCGCCGATTGACACGAGCACGGCGTCCATCGAGGCGACACGGTAAGGCTCGGCGATCGTCAACCCTGTCACCTTCGCTCCGCACGCCTTCGCAAGCTGGACGCCATAAAGAACCGCCTTGCGCGAAAGATCCGAACCATCCGTTGGGATCAGAATATGCTTGAACATCAGCCCTCCACCGCCGTTCCGGCCTCGATTTACGCCATAGCGGCAAGCTGCGCCATAGGCACGCGTCGAACCGCCGCAAGACGCCGCTCAGTATCTGGCGCAGCAAGGGCCACGAGACCCCACCCGTCTCCTGTGTGCTGATCCGGGACAGTGGGTTGACTCTGATCCGTCGTTGCGAGAAGCGAGGCGACGAAGCAACTCAGAGTTCGTGGGACCGCCGGCGGTCCGGGATTGCTTCGCTTCGCTCGCAACGACGGCAGCCGCAAACAACGCAATGAGCTTCCAAGGCTTCGGTCCCGAGGCGCTGCCGTTCTTCAAGGCGCTGGCGTTCCATCAGAGCCGGGAGTGGTTCGAGGCGAACCGCTCGACTTACGAAACTGCGGTCAAGGGACCGCTCGGCGATCTGGTCGAGGATGTCGCCGAGCGGCTGAGACGAGCGAAAATTCCGATCAAAGGCGACCGCAAGTCTTCGGCGTTTCGCATCCATCGCGACGTCCGCTTCTCCAATAACAAGGACCCGTACAAGACCAACGCCGGCGTCGCGCTGACCCGGTCGGGGGCGAAGAACGATCCCGGTGTGCTCTACTTCCACCTGTCGCCGGAGGAATGCTTCTTCGCCGCCGGCTTTCATATGCCCGACGCTGCTCGGCTTGGCCGATTGCGAGCCGCCGCTGCGCGCGCGCCCAAGGCTTACAAGGCGATGACGAAGAAGCTCGCCAAAGCCGGCCTCTCCCTGTCGGATGAAGATTCGCTCAAGCGCGCCCCGCGCGGATTCGAGGCTGCCGACGACCCCGAAATCGCCGCCGCGATCCGGCGCAAGAACCTGATCTCTCTCAGGCCCGTCGCGGCGCGCGCGATCGCCTCGCCGGCGCTGGCCGAGGACTTCTGCGCCTTCGCCCGCGACGCGCTGCCGCTGCTCGCCTGGGGCTGGGACGCGCTCGCCGATTCGCGATGACCGGCGCGCGCCTCAGCCCGCAGCGCTTGCGCTCACCCGCTCTTCCCATGCGGCGTGCCGAGGTAGGGGAACTCCCGAAGCGTGTCGGTGTGCGGCTTCAAGCCAGTGGGCGGGCACTCGTTCTTGGTCAGGAAGGCGATGCGGTAGTTGATCACGTCGTCGGTGAACACCCGGCCGTTGGGGTAGGCCGCAGGCTTCGACGGGTCGAAGCTCAGAACGTCCGGCAGCGTGCGCTCGCGGCCGATCTCGGCGATGGCTTCCTCGCGCGTGTAGTTGCCGGTGTGCCCCATGAGATGGATGAATTGTTCGAGCCAACGGTTGCGGTCGTTGACGGGCTCGCTGGCGTTATATTCGAGCTTGGTGTCGTCGGTGTTGAAGAAGCTGCTGACGCTTGGGTGGCCGGCGCGGTCGACGTGAACGAGCTGGCCGTCGCGTCTGAGGCTGCAGCGCCCCCAGACATGGAGCTCCGACTTGAGATTGAGTTCGCTCGTCGGCAGCTCGAGCGCGGTCGAAAACACGTTCGCCGTCGTGTTCGAGTCGACGCCCGTCCACGGCGATTTGCCGCCGAGATGCGGCTCGGTAAAATTGCGTTTGCCCCTGATGTCGAACAAATTCTTGATTCCGTCGAAGTCGAAGAAGAACGCGTCGCTGCGGCTTCCGGCGAAGAACATGTAGGGACCGGCGCGGACGATGTTCGGGGTTGGCCCGAACGAGCACTCGGCGTCGGAGACGATTTTCTGCCCGACCGCTTCCGGCGAGCGCGACTCGGCGCCCTTAGCCATATGCACGCTGAACGTCTGCCGGCCGTTCTCGGGCTTCGAGAAGGTGTAGGAGAACGCGATATCGGTGAGGTAGTCCCCGTCGGTGTCGATGTTGACGCGGTAGATCGCGTCCGGATGAAGCGCGTCCGCGTTGGGGTTCGCGTTGAGGATGATGGCGGTCCGGCTTCCGTCGCCCGGCGACTGGAACGCGTAGAGATCGCAAAGGTCGAGCCGCTGGTCGCCGAGCGGCGGCCCGAGGCTCAGCCCGGTGAAATGGTTAGACATGGCGCTTCCTCCTCCCGGAAACTCAGACCCCTTAAGTCTCTCGGGAACGGGATCATAGCAGCCAATCCCGATTCGCGTATGACAGGACGCAAACGCTGATTTTTCCGGCCGACGCCGATCTTTTCATGCGCGGGGCCTATGGACTATCATCCGGCCCTCATGGCCCAGCAATTCCCGAGTCTCGAGGCAAGCCACCGCGAGTTCATCGCCCGGCAGCGCATCTTCTTCGCCGCTTCAGCCGCCCCGGGGGCGCGGGTCAATCTGTCGCCGCGCGGGACGGACGCCTTCGCGGTCATCGATGAGCATACGGTCGCCTATCTCGACCGCACCGGCAGCGGCAACGAGACGTCGGCCCATCTCAAGGCCGACGGCCGGCTTACGATCATGCTGTGCGCCTTCGAGGGTCCGCCGAACATCATGCGGCTCTTTGGCCGCGGCGAAGTCCTGCATCGCGGCTCGTCGGCCTATCGCGAATTGCTTGAGAGAGCCTTCGGCGGCGCCGAACCGATCGGTGCGCGGCAAATCGTCCGCCTTCACATCGATCTCGTGCAGACCTCCTGCGGCTACGGGACGCCGCTGTTCGCCTACCGCGGCGAGCGCCCCTCGCTTGAGAATTGGGCGCGCTCCAAGGGTGAAGAGGGCCTCGAGGCCTATCGGCGCGAAGAAAATATGGTCAGCATCGACGGCCTGCCGACGGGGCTCCTGGACGAAGTTTAAGCGAGATCGTCGCTTTCGGGTGGGCGCCCGCCGCCGCGTGCGCGTATGACTATGGGTTCGGCGCGCGGAGCAAAAGCGCGCCTGTCGCCTGAGGTTGACGCCATGCTCGATATTCCCGTCCCTCTGAACGCGAGCGCGGATTACGCGACCGTCAGGCGCGCGATCGAGTTCATCTCCACCCGCTATCGCGAGCAGCCGTCGATCGACGCAGTCGCGGCCCATGTCGGTCTCTCGGCCTCCCATTTCCAGCATGTCTTCAAGCGCTGGGCAGGGCTGACGCCGAAGGCGTTCCTCCAGGCGATCACGATCGAGCGGGCGCGCGAGCTTCTGCGCGATTCGGCGAGCGTGCTCGATGCGGCCTATGACGTCGGACTATCCGGCCCGAGCCGGCTGCATGATCTCTTCGTCGCCCACGAGGCGCTGACGCCCGGCGACTACCGGCGCGACGATCTCGTCCTCACCTACGGCTTCCATGATTCGCCCTTCGGCGAGGCGATCGTCGTCGCGGCGCCGCGCGGCATGGCAGGTCTCGGCTTTGTCGACGACGGAAACCGCGCGGCGGCGCTCGCCGACATGGCGCGTCGCTGGCCGCGCGCCCGCCTCGTTGGCGACGAGGGCGCGACCGGCCCCTACGCCCGCCGGGCCTTCGATCCGGCGCTATGGCGGCCCGACGCGCCGCTGCGCGTCGTGCTCATCGGCACGGACTTCGAGCTTCGGGTGTGGGAGACGCTGCTCGGCGTGCCCATGGGGCGGGCAACGACCTATTCGGACATTGCCCGCAAGATCGGACGGCCGACGGCGGCGCGCGCGGTCGGCGCGGCGGTCGGCAAGAATCCGATCTCGTTCGTCGTGCCCTGCCACCGCGTGCTCGGGCGCTCCGGCGCGCTCACCGGCTACCATTGGGGCCTCGCGCGCAAACAGGCGATCATCGGCTGGGAGGCGGGGCGGACGACCGCGGCCTGAGACGGGGCTTCACTTGGCCCCCGGGTCCGGCGGCGGGGGCGGAAGGGCCGGGTAGGGGATGCGCAAGCCTGCTTCGCGCATCCGGCGCAGGATATCGAAATTGATGTCGCTGCGGGTCCGCTCGGCGAGCTCGATGTCGTCGACGAAGCAGATGAGATTGAACTTGAGCGCCCAGTCCGCATATTCGGCGAACAGCACGGTCGGGGCTGGAATCTTCAGCACCTGATCCTGCGCCTTGGCAGTGGCGATCAGCATGTCGCGCACCTCATCGACGTCGCTCTCGTAGGCGACGTTGACCGCCACGATGATCCGGCCCACCCGGTCGTTGCGGACCCAGTTCTTGACGACGCCGCTGACCAGATTCGAGTTCGGAACGATCAGGGTGCCGCGATCGAAGGTCTCGATCTCGGTCGCGCGGGCGTTGATGCTGTGCACGAATCCCTGTTCGTTTCCGACCACGATCCAGTCGCCGACGCGGATGGTGCGCTCCCACAGGAGGATGAGGCCGGAAACGAAATTATTGGCGATCGTCTGCAGGCCGAAGCCGATGCCGACCGAGAGGCCACCGGCAATGAGCGCGAGCTTCTGGACGTCGAGGCCGATCTGCCCGCCTGCCAGCAGCACGGCGACAACCACGCCGGCATAGCCGAAGATCGTCCTGACCGAGTTCCTGACTCCGGCGTCGAGGCGGGTCTGTGGCAGGAACCGGGCGCTGAGCCAGTCCTGGATCATCCGGGTGACGAACAGCACGACGGCGAACACCACCGCCGCTCCGATCATCGACGACAGCGACAGCGTGACCCCGCCGACCGAGAAGCCGAAATAGGCGGATCGCAGCGCGCCGAACATGTCCTGCGACTGCACGCCCCACGGCTCGAGCACCGCGGCGATCGCGATCACCAGCACCACGAGCCGCGCCACGCCTTGCAGAGCGACGACGATCTGGGCGAGCGCGTTCCGGCGCAGGCCGACCATCGCCAGGAGTCCCGCCCCGACCGGCGCGTCCGGCGCGAGCAGCGCCCCGGTCCCGTCCTGAACGATGCAGTCGATGATGTAGAGCAGGCTGCCGAGGGCGGTGAGGTAGATCGCCTGGTTGACGAGGAAAGTGGCGAAGGCAATGTAGCCGGTCAGCGCGGCGGCGAGAATGACGAACGCGAGCGCCCAGACGAGCGTTTTGAGCGGCGCCCAGCGGTCGGTTTGGGCCGGTCCGGCGGCGTTCTCCCGCCTTGGCTTGAGCTGCCGCAGCGCAGAAGCGAGCACGAGCCAAACGAGGATCGCGCCGACGCCCCGCCCGGCGACCGCGATGTTGAGGGAGGCGACCGCGTCGGCGGTGGGCTCGATCAGCCGCCCGGCGGCCCAGATCGCCGCGATCGCCATGGCGGCCCGATAGAGAATCGAAGCCGAGCGGTCGCTCGCCGGTACGAGCCGCCAGGCGGCAAGACCCGGCGCGAGCATCCCGCGAGCAAGCGCGTTGACGGCGATCAACGCCCGCGCGGCGTCGAGCGCCGCGTCGATGACGCCCTGGACGCTTGGATCGGAAAGGTCGAACGCGTCGAGCGCGCTCGCCAGGAGGCCGAGGCCGGCGAGCGGCAGAGCCGCCAGGATGAAGAAGATCCATGCGGCGGCGAGCGCCCGGCGAAGCCGGCTCGGCGCGGCCGCACCGGGGTCGCGACGGATGACCCGGCGCGTGAGCCACGCAAGCGGCGCGACGGCCAGCAGCAGTGCGAGCGCGACCGCCGCGATCCCGATCTTCACCGCCGTCGTCAGCCGTTCGCCGACGGCGTCGAACCAGTTGCCGATCAGGCTTCCCATAACCTGGGCGGCGATCGGAACCTGACGCCAGACCGCGACCCAAAGCTGCGGATCGAGAACGCTCGACGTCCGGGCGAATGTCTGGCGCGCGAACAACTGGCGGCGCGCCGTGCTGATGCGGGTCGAGAGATCGTCGGCCTGCAGCAGCATGGCGCGGGCGGCGCGCAGGTTGGCGTCGAGCGTGTCGTGTCTCTTCTTCTCGCTCTCAAGCTCTTTGGCCGCGACGTCGGTGGTGGGCGCGGCTTCGCCCGATTTCGGCGTGAGCTCCTCGAGCCGCTTGGCGGAGGCGGCGAGCCGCGGCGTGAGCTCCGCCACCGCCCCCTGAAGAGCGACGCCGAGCGCATCGTTCTTGGTCTTCAGAGCTTGCAGGTCGGCGTCGGTGAGGCTCTTGTCCCTTAGCGCCAATTCGGTCGCGGTGAGGGCGGCGCGCGTCTGGTCGAGGTCGAGCGGATGGCCGTCCTGCGCCACGGCGCGCCCGGGACCCATGACGACGAGGGCGAGAACCGCCCCGAGAATGGCCCAATGCAACTGGCGCAAGGCGGAGGCAGGCTTCATCTTCAGGCAAATGGCCCCGAGGCTGATTCGGCGGCGCGCTCCCTCATCCATCCGACCATGGCCGGCCCGCCGCGGCAACCGCGGCCTTAAAGCCAAGACTGCGTTCACTCTGCCCCGGGAAAAGGGCTGCGCGCTTGAACCGGCTTTGTTAAAGGGGTGCGCTCTAGACTTTGAGGGCCGTCCGGTGACCCCGACCGTTGAAGCGCCGACCTTATCCGATCCCGTGAGCCAGGCGCCGCGCAGCGCCGGCGAGCGCGCGCTCGACCATTTTCTCGCCGCGGGATTCGAGCGGACCGAGCCGCCGGTCCTGCATCCGGCGGCGATCTTCCTCGACATGTCGGGCGAAGAGGTCCGCCGGCGGCTTTTCCTGACCACGGGCGCCGCGAGCGAGGAGCTTTGCCTCAGGCCGGAATACACAATTCCCGTCTGCCGCGCCTATCTCGCGTCGGAGAGGGCCGGCGGCGTCGCCGAATTTTCCTATCTTGGCCCGGTGTTCCGGGCGCGGGCGGGGCAGGCGGGCGAAGAGACGCAGACCGGGCTCGAGAGCTTCGGCCGCGGCGACGCCGAGGCGGCCGACGCCGAAGTGTTCACGCTCAGTCTCGAGGCGGCTACGGCGGCGGGGGGCGGCCAGCTCGCCGCCCGGCTCGGCGACGCCGGCCTGTTCGAGGGCGTCCTTGCTTCGCTCGACATTCCGGAGGTCTGGCGGCGCCGTTTGCGCCGCGGCGTCGCGCGCGGGCGCAGCCTCGACGCCATCTTCAATCGCCCAAGCCAGGGCGCGCTTGCGCAGGCGGGCGTGCTGGCGGCGCTGGAAAGCGCCGATCACGCCGGCGCGAAGGCGCTGGTCGAGGACTTGCTCGCGATCGCCGGCATCGAGACGGTCGGCGGGCGCAGCGCCGGCGAGATCGCCGACCGCTTCCTCGAACAGGCGTCGCTTAGATCCGGCGAGCCGATCGAAGCCGAGAAGCGGGCGGTGCTGGACGCCTTCCTGGCCATTTCCGGGGACCCCGACGAGGCCGCGATCGAGCTTCGCCGCCTTGCCGACTCCGCTGGCCTCGCCCTCGATGCGGCCATCGATTCCTTCGAGTTGCGCAACGGCTTCATCGCCGCCCGCGGCGCCAAACTCGAGGATATCCGCTTCAGCGCCGCATTCGTGCGCGACTTCGATTATTACACCGGCTTCGTATTCGAGGCCCACGATGCGGCAGCCGCCGGCGCCAAGACCGCGCTCGCGGGCGGACGCTACGACGGGCTCGCGAGGCGGCTCGGCGCGGGCGCTGACATCCCCGCCGTCGGCGCCGCGATCACCATCGACCGGCTGGCAAACGCCGGAGAAAGCTGAGCATGCCGCGTTCACGCGAAACCCGTCATTGCGAGGAGCGTCAGCGACGAAGCAATCCAGATCGAGGGTCGTTCGACGTTCTCCCCGATTGCTTCGCTGCTCTCGCGATGACGGCCAAGAGGGAGCAGGGCCAATGACCGCTGCTCCCGGCAACGGCGCCGAGGGTCCGCTCGTCCTCGCCGTCCCGTCGAAGGGGCGGTTGCAGGAAGCGGCCGCGGCGTTCTTCGCCCGGGCCGGGCTCGAGCTCGTGCAGGGGCGCGGCGTGCGCGACTATCGCGGCGCGATCGCTGGCCTTGCCGGAGTTGAGGTCGCCTATGTCTCCTCGGCCGAGATCGTCGGGCAGCTCGCCGCCGGCCAGGCCCATTTCGGCGTCGCCGGCGAAGACCTGGTGCGCGAGAAGGTGGCCGATGCCGACGCCCGGCTCGAGCTCCTGAGCCCGCTTGGCTTCGGCCACGCCAATGTGGTGGTCGCCGCGCCGAGGGCCTGGATCGACGTGCGCTCGATGGCCGATCTCGACGACGTCGCTTCGGCCTATCGCGCCAAGCGCGGCGAGCGGATGCGGGTCGCGACCAAATACGTCAACCTGACTCGGCGCTTTTTCGCCGAGCATGGCGTCGCCGACTATCGCATCGTCGAGAGCCTCGGCGCGACCGAGGGCGCGCCGGCCTCAGGCTCGGCCGAGCTCATCGTCGACATCACCACCACCGGCGCGACGCTTGCGGCAAACGCGCTGAAACCCCTCGACGACGGCGTGATCCTGCGCTCGCAGGCGACGCTCATCGCCTCGCTGACCGCGCCATGGGGCGCGCGGGCGCGGCAGGCCGCGCGCGACATCCTCGCCCGGATCGCGGCGAGCGAGGAGGCTTTAAAGTCGCGCGAGGTCCGCGCCCGCCTGCCGAGCCCGGCCCATCTCGCGGTCGAGGCGGCCTATGAGCGGTTCGGCGCGGTTCCGGCGACCGGCGAGGACGTCGATCCGCACGGCTTCGTCGCGCTCCACTGCGCTCGCGACCGGGTCGCCGAACTCGCCGGCTGGCTGCTCGAGAAAGGCGCCGAACGGGTCAGCGTCGCCGCGCTCGAACAAGCCTTCAGCGCCCGCAACGCGCTCTACGAAGCGCTGGAGCGCCGCATCGGGCCGAGGCAGTAGCGCGCGCTTTCCCCGGCTGACGCCGGCTTGAGCGGCTCGGCAGTCCTCGGAACGGCTACAACTGATTGGGCGGACTGTCGAAATTAGCGATCGTCCGACATTATGTGTTGCGAAAATCAGAAACGCGGAGTATGCTCTTTCGGCAATGGAAAACACCATCGAACCTCGCGACCGCGTTGCAGGCGGCGGAATGCGCCGTCTCCTTGGAGGCGGCTCGTCGCCCGGGCCGACAAAGGATTCTCGGCCCCGACCCGTCGGCGCAACGCTTTGAAAAGGCTCGTTTCGGACAAGGAGATACAAGGAAATGCAAGCCCTTTTCTTGGATCGGCTCGACTTGAGTTTTGGCCGGCCTCGGCTGGGCTTGGCTAAGTTTTTTCGGGCCCTATCCGGCGCGTGGGATCGGCCTCAAGCGATGGTCACCACCAGCCGTCCGCGGGTCTCGCCCTTCACGATCCGCGCCCCGGCCTCGAATACGCGATCGAACGGGATGGTCTCGGTCATTGCGGCGAGCTTGGCGCGGTCGAGGTCGGCCGCGAGCCGCCGCCACGCCTTGAGCCGGCGCGGCGCCGGGCAATGGACGCTCTCGATCCCGAGGAGCGAGACGCCGCGCAGGATGAACGGCGCGACCGTCGCGGGCAGGTCCATGCCTCCCGCGAGGCCGCAGGCGGCGACCGCGCCGCCATATTGCGTCTGGGCCAGCACATTGGCGAGCGTGGTCGAGCCGACGCTGTCGACGGCCGCCGCCCAGCGCTCCTTGCCGAGCGGCCGGCCGGGCGCGCTGAGCGTCGCCCGGTCGATCACCTCGGCCGCGCCGAGCGACTTCAGATAGCCGGCTTCGCTCGGCCGCCCGGTCGAAGCGAGGACCGTCCAGCCTTTGCCGGCGAGGAGGGCGATCGCCATCGAGCCGACGCCGCCCGCCGCGCCCGTCACCAGCGCCGCCCCCGAGGACGGAGTGACGCCCGCCCCCTCGATCGCCATCAGCGCCAGCATCGCAGTGAAGCCCGCGGTGCCGATAGCCATCGTCTCGGCGCGCGTCAGCCCTTTCGGCAGCCTGACCAGCCAGTCGCCGTTGACCCGCGCTCTCTCGGCATAGCCGCCGAAGTGGGTCTCGCTGAGGCCGTGACCGGTCAGGACCACCTCGTCGCCGGGCACGAAATCGGGTCTGCGCGACGTTTCGACAATGCCGGCGAGATCGACGCCGAGCACCATCGGAAAGCTCCGGATGATCGGCGATTTGCCGCCGAGCGCGAGCCCGTCCTTGTAGTTGACGGTCGAGTGGGTGACGCGGATCGTCACGTCGCCTTCCATGAGGTCATTTTCGTCCATGTCGACGAACCTGACAGTCTGCCCTGCGTCGGTCTTGTCGGCTCGAACGGCGCGGAACGTCATGGCCTTTGCCCTTGAGTTGGCGAACGAAGAGGCGAAGTCTATGAGCGGGATTCCGGGCCGGTCAAATGGCGAGCCTCGGGGATGGTTGAGAGGAAGGGCGCTGATGCCTGGAAAAGAAAAGCCGCTGCTTGTCGAAAAGGAAAAGCCGCCGCGAGCCGTAACGGCGATCAAGGGCGGTGACGGTCTCCTCCGATGTCCGTGGCCGGGCGCCGATCCGCTCTACCTTGCCTATCACGACGAGGAATGGGGCGTGCCGGAATACGACGACCGGGCGATGTTCGAGAAGCTGGTGCTCGACGGCTTCCAGGCGGGGCTTTCCTGGATCACCATTCTGCGCAAGCGCCCCGCCTTCCGTAAGGCGTTCGACGGCTTCGATCCGAAGAAGATCGCGCGCTGGACCGAGAAGAAAAAGGACGCCCTGATGCAGGACGCCGGCATCGTGCGTAACAGGGCCAAGATCGAGGCGACGGTGGCGCTCGCCCGCATTACGCTCGACCTCGCCGACAAGGGCGGGCTCGCGCATCACCTCTGGAGCTTCGTGGACGGTCGGCCGATCGACAACATGCGCGGCAGCCTGAAAGAGGTGCCGGCCGAGACCGACATCTCGCGCGCCATCGCCAAGGACTTGCGCGGACGCGGCGGCAACTTCGTCGGGCCGACGATCATCTACGCCTTCATGCAGGCGACTGGAATGGTCAACGACCATCTCGTCGATTGCTGCCGTCACAAGGCCTGCCGGGCGCTGGCGCGCGAGTTCAAGCCATGAGCGAAGGCGCGCCGCCCCGCGCCTGGCAGCGGATGCTCTCGGGCCGCCGGCTCGACCTTATCGACCCGTCCCCGCTCGACGTTGAGATCGGCGACATCGCGCATGGTCTTGCGCGCGTGGCCCGCTGGAACGGCCAGACCAAGGGGCCGGAGATCTTTTCGGTCGCCCAGCATTCGCTGTTGGTGGAGGCGCTGTTCACCGCCGGCGCGCCCGCTCCTTCCCGCGAGGCGCGGCTCGTGGCGCTCCTGCACGACGCGCCCGAGTATGTGATCGGCGACATGATCTCGCCCTTCAAGGCGGCGATCGGCGACGAATACAGGCTGATCGAAGAACGCCTGAAACGAGCCATTCACGTCCGGTTCGGCCTGCCTGCCGAGCCGCCCGACGATCTCAACCGGCTGATCAAGATCGCCGACCGGGCCTCCGCATATCTTGAGGCGACCGCGCTCGCCGGCTTCTCGATTGCGGAGGCGCGCAAGCTCTTTGGCGCGCCCGACCTGCCGCTGAGCGATTTCGCAGCGTACCTCGAGGCGATGCGTCCCGCTGCCGTTGAAGCCCGTTTTCTGACCGGGTTCGCCGAACTCGACGCTCCCGCGGCCGTCACCCTATAAGAGCTTTCCCTTCAGGAAACGTCCCATGCCGCGCCTTCATGTCTGCTCGCTCGCGCTCATCGGCGAAACCGTGGCGAAAACCGGCGCCCGCTCGCTCGTCACCTTGTTGAGCCCCGGGACGGAAGTCGAGCGCCCGAACGGGATCAGACCCGAGCGCCATCTTTACCTCGCCCTTTCCGACATCGTCGATCCGATGCCCGGCCAGATCCTTGCAGATGCGAGCCACCTTGAAGAGCTGCTCGGCTTCGTCCACGCCTGGGACCGCGCAGAGCCGATGGTGATCCATTGTTTCGCCGGCGTTAGCCGCTCGACCGCGGCCGCCTATATCGCAGCCTGCGCGCTGAACCCCGGCGGCGACGAATTCGCTCTCGCCAGGGCGATGCGCGCCGCCTCGCCGACTGCCTCGCCCAACCCGCGCCTCATCGCCCTCGCCGACGATGCGCTCGGCCGGCGGGGCCGGATGAATGAGGCGATCGCGGCCATCGGCCGCGGCGAGGCCTGCTACGAGGGGACGCCATTCACGCTTGAGCTGACGTGAATCTCCGGACGATCATTCCACCGCCCGCACGTTCGTGAGGTGGGCGTCACGCAGGTCGAGTTCGCGCTCGATCCGCCGCCGGGGGTCATCTTTCAGTTTCCCGTCGCGGTAGAGGTCGTTGACCCGGTCGCGCTCGGCCTCGATCAGCGCGAGTTCTATCTCGTCGCCGAGATCGACCAGCCGCCTGTGGCGTGCATCGCCGTCATTGCGCGCCTCGACGAGTTTGAGCCGGGTGACATGCGCCGCGCGGATCGGCCGCACTACCGGCTCCGGCGCCCGGCGCTCGGTCGCCAGCCGGTCGAGCTCCGCCATCGCCGCCTCGATCGACTGCCTGCGCGCCTGGAACTCCTCGTGGCCTTCCTCAACCCGCTCGCGGCGCCCAGTAAAGGCAAGACCGAAGGCGCGAACGACCAGGGGCAGTGTCAGCCCCTCACCGACGAGGGTCACGAAGATCACGCAGAAGGTGAGGAACAGGATGAGCTCGCGGTCCGGAAATGGGTTTCCGTCGGCGGTCGCGAACGGGATTGCGAGCGCGGCGGCGAGCGAAACGACGCCCCGGATGCCAGTGAATCCGAGTGTGAACAACCATTGCCAGGACGGCATGGGATCCCTGCGGCGCAGGCCGGGAACGATGAGACGCGGAATATAGGCGGCCGGGTACACCCAGATGAACCGGGCCGCGATGACCACGGCGCTGACGACGGCGGCGGCGATAGCGAGTCCGGAAATCGCCTGGGAGCCGTTGGCCGCAATGACCGCGCGCGCCTGAAGGCCGGTAACGAGGAACACGAGGCCTTCGATAAGGTAGATGAGGAAGTCCCAGAAGAAGATGCCCTGGAGCCGCGTCGCCGCGCTGATGAGCCTGAGACCGTTCCAGCTGATGTAAAGGCCGGCGGCGACGGTCGCGAGCACGCCGGAACCGCCGAGCTGCTCGGGCGGCCAATAAGCCGCATATGGCGTGAGTAGGGAAAGCATGATCTCGACCTTCGGATCGCGGACCCAGCGTCGTAGGCGAAGCATCAGCCAGCCGACGCCGATTCCCCAGATCACTTCGCCGGCGAGGATGGCGACGAGACTGCCGGCGGCCTGGCTGAGCGAGAAGGTCCCGAGGCTCACCGCGGCGACTGCGAAGCGGTAGAGCACGAGGGCCGTGGCGTCGTTCGCCAGACCCTCGCCCTCGAGAACGACCATGAGCCGCCTCGGCATCTGCATCCGGCGGGCGACTGCGAGCGGCGCGACCGCGTCGGGAGGAGAAACGATGGCGCCGAGCACGAACCCGACCGCCCAGGGAAAACCGAGCAGCCAGTGGGTTGCGGCGGCGACGGCAGCCGCGGTGAAGAGAACGCAGCCGATGGCGAGGAGGGCGATCGGCCGCAGGTTGAAGCGGAACTCCTTCCAGCTCATCGCCACCGCCGAAGCGTAGATGAGCGGCGGAAGGACCAGCACGAGGACGAGGTCCGGCGCGAGTTCGATGGCCGGCAGACCTGGAATGACGGCGAGCCCAGCGCCGGTGATCACAAGCAGGATGGAGGGCGGGATTTGAAGCCGCCGGGCTAGGACCGCGACGGCGGAAATCACGATCAGGAGCACGATCAACATCTGAAACGCGTGGGTCGTTTCCATGGATCGGCGTCTCCCGTGCGCGCGGCGAAAGCGCGCAAGCTATCAAGGGCGGAATCCCCGGCGGTCGAAATCGCCGAGACTTGGAAGTCCTGAGCGGGCGGCCGCTGCCGGGTCGCGGCTGAGCCTAACCCTTCACCGCCTTCGTCATCGCTTCCTGCTCGGACTGCGTGGGGTCGCCGAAAAATGCCGGATCATTGTCCTTGCCGCCGAGCGCGCCGTAAGCATGCGCCCCGTTGGCGTCGAACAGGACGACGAACTTGTGGCCGGGGCAGTCCGTCGGCTTGCAGACGAATGATATCTCGTAAGCCTTGCCGTCGATGGTAAGGTTTGTGACCTGGCCCGCCACGCCGTCGAAGTTCCGGTTGAACGCGATCAGCCAGTCGGGCGTCGGCTGCACGAGCTTCATCAGCTTCTCCCATGACGCTCTATAGGGCGTCCGGCCGTGCAGCGCGTCGAACAGGAATTCGGACTCCGCCGCTTGAGCGGGTCCGGCAAGAGCTACGAGTGCGAGAGCGGAACAAAGTCTTGAGCGCATGTTGGAAACGGCCGCTTGCTACTGGGTGACGAATAAGACCTTTGGGCTGAGGCGCCCTGGCGCGGATCGAACGCTGGTCGACCTAGAACGCTTTGAACGTGATGATGGTGCGGGTGTCGACGATGCCGGGAATCACCTGCACTTTGTGGCCGACGAAATGGCCGATGTCGACGTCCGACTCGACATAGAACTTCGCCAGAATGTCGTAGTCGCCGGCGATCGAATAGATTTCTGAGGCGATTTCGGCCTCCGCGAGGGCGCTCGCGACCTCGTAGGTCCGCCCTAGCGCGCATTTGATTTGGACGAAGAAGGTCTGCATCCGGTCACGGCCCCTGCTTGCCGCTCTCTTCTGCAACAACTTCTACGTCGTGGTCCATCCCCGTCTGAACCTGGAAGGTCGACTGATAGACCTTGGAATCGTGCCGGGCGATGACCACGTATTCGCCCTCGGCCAGCACCAGCGACGGAAAGGCGCCGACGAGTTCCCGGATCACATCGCCTCCCGGCGTGAGCACGGTGAAAGTGGTGTTGGCGAGGGCCTCGGCTCCGGCTTTGTTGACGAGCTTCAGGGTGAGGGTCGCGCAGCGATGCTTGATCGTGACGTCGATTTGCTTGCCAGAGGTCACCTTTATGTCGGCATTGACGATCGAATTGGAGGGGATGGCGGCCGGGGGCGGCGTGACCGCCGATTTGCCCGAATTGGCTGCAGCGTTCACCGCCGAATGAGCGCCGACCGTGTCGAGATAGGTCGAGACGATATGATAGGCGCCTTCCGGCAGTCCGATGATATCGCCCGCCTTGCCGTTGGCGTAGACGAGCTTGCCGAGCGGGTTGCGGTTTTGCGGCACGTAGATCGCCAGGGAAAGCTTGGACGGATCGATCGGGCCGTCGGCCAGCGTGCCTTCGATCCTGAGCGCTCCGGCCGAGAGTGTGAGCCGCTCGGACCGCACCTCGGGGCCGAGTTCTGATCCGCTTTGCGGTGCTCGCGAGGCCGAAGGCGACGTGGACCACGTAGTCGCCGGCGGGAACGGTCAGCGTTGGCTGGGCGAGCTTCGATTCGACGATCAGGGAATGCGAGCCGTCCGCGTCGGGCTCAGCGGCGAAAATCCGCCAGCGCAGGCCTCCGGTGAGCGGCGTGGCGGCGCCGTTGAGGATCGCGGAGAGGGTCAGCGTCGCCTGGGCGGGTTGAGCCGGGCTCGCAGGAGCAGGTTCGCTCGTTGGCGCGGGGGCGGGTTCGCTCGGGGCGGGTTGGCTCGCCGGCGTTGGGACGGATTGGGCTGCCGGCGGCTGCGCGGAATCAGCCGCGGGCGTCTGGCCGCCCGCCGGCGCGACCAGCGCCGGGAGCAAGGCCAACACGGCCAAGATTCGCCACGTCGATGTCAATCCGCCTCGCATTGCCACGAACAGGCGCCGCCGCTGGTTGGCGCTCTGAAGTTCCGGGCGGCTCGTGAAGCCACATTGAGGCGGATCGAGGGCGGTTTACAGCTGGCCGGAATTGGGCCAAGAGCCACGCTTTGCGCGGGAAGAAACCGATGAACGATACGATCTCGCTCCTCCAACGCCGCCGGTCCGTTCCCCCGCCGATGATGACCGGTCCCGCTCCGACCCCTGACGAGCTGACAACGATTCTCACCGTCGCCTCGCGCGTGCCCGATCATGGCAAGCTCGCGCCCTGGCGGTTCGTGGTGCTGGAGGGGCGCGCGCGGGAGCGCGCAGGGGCCCTCGCGCTCACGATCGCCCTGAAGGACAGACCAGATCTGGACGAGGCCGGCCGCGGCAAGGAGCAACAGCGCTTCCTGGGCGCGCCCCTCGTCGTCGCCGTCGTTTCGCGCGCGGCGCCGCACCCGAAGATCCCGGAGTGGGAACAGGTGCTCTCCGCGGGCGCCGTGTGCATGAACATGATCGTCGCCGCCCGCGCCCTCGGATTCTCCGCCACCTGGCTTACTGGGTGGATGGCCTACGACAGCAGGTTTCGCGCCGCGATGGGCCTTGCCGAGCACGAGCGCATCGCCGGTTTCATTCACATCGGCAAGGCGACGGCGGCGGTTGAGGACCGCCCGCGGCCGCCGTTGGCCGAGATCATGACGACCTTTCCCGAGCGAGGGCTTGACGGCGATGTTCTATGAGAGCGCGGACCGCGACCGGACAAAGCTGCCGCGCGACCCGTTCAAGGCCATCGTCGCCCCGCGTCCGATCGGCTGGATCTCGACCCGCGCCCTCGATGGGCGGGTCAATCTCGCTCCCTATAGCTTCTTCAACGGGTTCTGCAGCGTGCCGCCGATTGTCGGCTTCTCTTCCGAGGGCTGGAAAGACTCGGCGACTTTCGCCCGCGAAAGCGGCGAGTTCGTCGCCAATCTTGCGACGTACGAGCTGCGCGGACCGATGAATGAAACCTCGGCCCCCTTCGCGCGCGGCGAGAACGAATTCGCCCTCGCCGGGCTGACGATGGCCGAATGTCGCCTGGTCGCCGCGCCGCGGGTCGCCGAGAGCCCCGCGGCGCTCGAATGCAAAGTGGTCGACGTGGTTGAGATCAGGTCGGCAAGCGGCGATTGGAGTGGCGCCGTCCTGACCCTGGGCGAGGTGGTCGCCTTTCACATCGACGACGATTTCCTTCTCGACGGCCGGTTCGACACCGCTCGCGCTCACCCGCTCGCCCGATGCGGTTACCAGGACTACGCCGATGTCGAGAAAGTGTTCTCGCTGGCCCGACCGAAGGGCGGCGGGGACATTTGAGCCGGCGGCTGAGACGGCGTCGGGACAAAGGGATGTTTGACAGAAAATGAAACTGAGACATTGAGTTGCAGAGAGCTTACGGTTAGCCGTTGGATCCATCGACGACCGGAACGCTCGGCCGTCGGCCAGGAGGAAATCGATGTCCGCCGAATTCGTCGCCCGCGACTATAGCCTGGTGGGTCCCGAGGCGGAGAAGGCCGTCGCCGCCGGTCTCGCCTCGGCCAAATGGTACGTACCGCCGATCCCGCGGGCGGAACTCAAGGAGCTGATGCGCCGCGACGACGGCCCGGCGATCCGCGACACCGTGATCTGGTTCGCGGCGCTGATCGTCACTGGCGGGCTCGGCTGCTGGTTCTGGGGAAGCTGGGCCGCGGTTCCGTTCTTCATCGTTTACGGCGCGATCTACGGCGGGTCGTCGGACAGCCGCTGGCACGAGTGCGGCCACCGCACCGCCTTCAAAACCCAATGGATGAATGACGCGCTCTATGAGGTCGCGTGTTTCATGGTGATGCGCGAGCCCGAGATCTGGCGCTGGAGCCACACTCGCCACCACACCGACACGATCATCGTCGGCCGCGATCCGGAGATCATAACGCCGCGCCCGCCGGATGTCCTGTCGCTCTTGCTCAACATTTTTGCGCTGAAGAGCGGTCCCGCCTTTTTCCGCAAGGTGTTCCTGCACGCTGGCGGCCGTCTCGACCCCGAGGAGCAGACTTACGTCCCGGAGAGCGAGCGTTACAAGGTCTACCGCACGGCGCGCATATATCTCGCGATCTACGCGGCCGTCATTCTGGCCTGCCTTTGGTCGCGCTCGATCTTGCCCGCGATGCTGATCGGGTTGCCGTCCTTCTACGGCGCGTGGCTCGTCATCTTCTTCGGCGCGACCCAGCATCTCGGTCTTGCCGAGGACGTCCTCGACCACCGGCTCAATTCGCGCACCGTCTATATGAATCCGATCTTCCGGTTCCTCTACTGGAACATGAACTACCACGTCGAGCATCACATATTTCCCCTGATCCCGTATCACGCGCTGCCGAAGCTGCACGCGGCGATCAAGAACGACTGCCCCGAGCCCTATCCGAACACGCTTGCGGCCTATCGCGAGATCATCCCGACCGTGATGCGCCAGCTGAAGGAGCCGACCTATTACGTGCGGCGCGAACTGCCGAGCACGGCGAGGCGCGCGCCCGTCGGCGCGGCGGCGGCGCGAGCCTGAGGAGAGGGATCACGCCAATGAGCGAGACCTGGATCGACGCCGGCGCCGCCGACCGCATATCGCCTGAGGACGTGGCGCCGTTCGAGCACGAGGGGCGCCAGTACGCGCTCTACCGCACCGCGGACAATCGCTATTTCGCGACCGACGGATTGTGCACCCACGAGCAGGTCGAGCTTGCCGACGGCTTCGTCCAGGGCACGATCATCGAATGTCCGATGCACAATGGACGGTTCGACTTCACCACCGGAGAAGCGAAGGGCGCGCCGGCCTGCGTTAATCTTGCGACCTATCCGGTGAAGATTGAAGGCGGCAGAATTCTTGTAAGACTTCCCGTATAGTGTTCAACAGCCTTGCCTTGGAGAGGGCGCCTTGATAGCTTATTGAATTTGCGCTCGACCAATATCGCCATGAACAATTTTTTTACATCATAGGGAGGTTAATATGGCCTCGATGGCCGCGTCATCGGCTTTGCTTGAAGTCTCAATTCCAATCGTCGCGTTCGCTCTTTTCCTTGTTGTAGTGTCGCTAGTATTTATTGCTTTTAATTATGTTACTAGACGCGTTCTGTTTAGATTGACATCGTTGCGTGAGAATAATTTTCCGGCAGTTGCTGGTGTTGTTGTCGCGTTATTGATCTTTCCTAATGTAGCATTGTACTTCTGGAGACTATTTATTTCACTGCTTCAATTTGTCTCTCAGTGGATGGGCGAAATTATATCTTCGTTTGCAGGTGAGGATCTGGCCTGTAAAGGAAGCTCGGACGGCTGTGATTTCGGAATGGCGATAGCGCGCAATTTGGCTAGTGAAGCGAACAAATTAGTGGATACGATATCACGCGTCGAGTTCCCCGCGACCGAGTTTATCTTATTTCTAATTGTGACAACGATAGTAACTTATATTATTAGATATTTTGTCCAAATACGAACTTATATTGGCCAAGTAAATCCCCTCTTCAAGCAGCGACTCGCCTTACTCGGCGTATTCTTATTATCGATATACTTGGCGATTGGGTCTCTTCTGGCGATCTCACTCTTTCACGACAAGCCAAACATCCAGACAATGACAGCCGAAGCGTTGGACAAAATCCTTACGCCAAACCTCATTGCCACAGAAGATTTTACAAAAGCGTACCCGGATTTCGGCGAGCCGAAGTACCGCAAGCCGCAGAATTTCCAGATTGCCGACATCAATAATCAAGGTAGGCTCAATTCGGTTTTTCAGCGCAACGAAGAAACGCTCACAAACGCCTTTGGTAGGCTTTCGGACGAGTGGACTAATATTCGAGACGGCGCGAAGGAGAAGCAGAAGTCTTTGACTGAACAAGCAATGGTTTCTTTTTCGACTGGTCTTGAGGTCGGCGTTGGTCGTAAACAGACCGCCATCCATTATAATGATCTTTACGTCTGGCATCAGCATGGAACACAGAAAATACGCACACAATTAAATGAGTGTCATGCCAAGATAAATCAATTTAGAGGCTCTTTCGTCAAGATGCTTGATGATGCGGCTGGCACAATAGAAAATGTATCTGGCGTTAGGGAGATTGATGATGCTGCCCGTAATATCGGTGATCAGGTTAACAGAACGTATCCAGAGTACAGAGACGCGGAAAGCGCGTGCGAACTCGTCTCGTTAGATAATTACGAGGAGCTTCCAAGTCGAAAAGGATTCGTCGCAATTCTTGGACCTCTCGGGGTATGGTTTGGGTGGTTACTCAATACTGAACAAATGCCTGTGGTAATAATTGTCGGATTGATTGGCTTTAGCTTAATGGGCGCTACAGTGTCTCGCGCAGTGCGAGCAAGCTCGCAGGGCAAGGGTGCGATGAGTCTTACATTGGATGATGTGTTCTTGGTTTTTGGGGTTGGAATGACCGCTGCGATCATAATATTCTTGGCTGCATATGGGGGGTTGGCGGTAATAGGATCAAACAGTGGGGAAGATCCGAACCCGTATGTTTTGTTTGCGACCTGCTTAATTGCGGCGGTGTACAGTGAAGATGTTTGGAATTGGGCACGAGGCCAACTTAGTTCTCGCTTGCAGCCGGAATCTCCTGATCCGCAGCGTGACGCCCACGACGCTGATGCGGGACGAGAGGCAACACCGGTAATCGACAACGGGAAGGCGAAATGAGACTTTCCGAAGTTGCGGCGATCGTCACCGGCGGGGGCTCCGGGCTCGGCCGCGCGACTGCGGAGGCGCTCGCGGCCAAGGGCGCGCGGGTCGCGGTTTTCGACCTCAATTCCGCAGCGGCGGAGGAGGCGGCCAAGGCGATCGGCGGACTGGCGCTCGTCGGCGATGTGGCGGATGAAGCCTCCGCTGCCGCGGCGTTCGGCAAGGCCGAAGCGGCGCATGGGCCGGCCCGGGTGTTGGTCAATTGCGCCGGCGTGGGCACGGCCAAGCGCGTTGTCGGACGCGACGGGCCTCATCCCCTGCAGGACTTCGAAAGGGTGCTGCGCATCAACCTGATCGGCACCTTCAACATGATCCGCCTTGCGGCCGCCGCGATGGGCAAGCTCGAGCCGATCGACGGCGAACGCGGCGTCATCATCTCGACCGCCTCGGTTGCAGCCTACGACGGCCAGATCGGCCAGGCCGCCTATTCGGCCTCCAAGGGCGGGGTGGTCGCGATGACGCTGCCGATCGCGCGCGAGCTCGCCTCGATCGGCGTCAGGGTCAACGCGATCGCGCCGGGCATCTTCATGACCCCGATGCTGTTCGGATTGCCGCAGGCGGCGCAGGATTCGCTCGGCGCCTCGGTGCCGTTTCCGGCGCGGCTTGGAAAGCCCGCCGAGTATGCGGCGCTTGCCGTACATATCGTCGAGAACGGCTATATCAACGGCGAGACGATCCGCATCGACGGCGCGCTTCGCATGGCGCCGCGCTGAGGCGCGTATCGGGAGGGGTTATGGCAGGGCGGCTTCACGGCAAGGTCGCGCTCATTACCGGCGCGGCCTCCGGCATCGGCCGGGCGACGGCGGCCCTGTTCCACGCCGAGGGTGCGAAGGTCGTGGCGACCGATCGCAATGAAGCGGGCCTCAAGGCGCTCGGGCCGGACGCGGATCTCGTGCTCGCCCAGGACGTGACCGACGAAGGGCGCTGGCGCGAAGTGGTCGACGCGACGCTTGCCGCCTTCGGCCGCCTTGACATCCTGGTCAACAGCGCCGGCATCGGCGTTCTCGGCAACATCGAGACGACGACGCTCGCCGACTTTCGCAAAGTCAACGCGGTCAATGTCGAGGGCGTGTTTCTCGGCTGCCGCGAGGCGGTGCGAGCGATGAAGGAAAGCGGCGGCGGCTCGATCGTCAATCTGAGCTCGGTCGCCGGAATCATCGGCGACGCTTCTTCGGCCGCCTATTGCGCGAGCAAGGGCGCGGTGCGGCTATTGACCAAGTCCGCCGCGCTCCATTGCGCCCGCTCCGGCTACAAGATCCGGGTCAATTCGGTCCACCCCTCGTTCGCTGAGACGCCGATGGTGCTCGAGGGCATCGCGCGGGCGAAGGACCCCGAGCGGGTGCGCGCCGGCCTCTCCCGCGCCGCGCCGATGGGGCGCATGGGCAAGGCGGAAGAGGTGGCGCTGACGATCCTCTTTCTCGCCAGCGACGAATCCTCGTTCACCACCGGCGGAGAGTTCATGGTCGACGGGGGACTGACGGCGCAGTGATCGCAGGAGCCGGTTCGCGTCTTCCGCCGCTGCTCCGTCGCCGATTGAACTCTTTCAAGCCTTTACCGGCTCCTTTTCCGCCGCCTCGAGGATTTCCGCGACCGGGAGCTGCGAGGGCGCCTCGAGCGCGAGCAGCGGGGAGGCCGCGCTCGAAGGGAGCGCCGCGCGCGCCGGCTAGGCCGGAGGGGCCGGAGCGAAACCATGGTAGCGGTCGAGCTCGCGCACGATCGTGACGACGCGGTCGACGGCCGCGAGATTGCCGTCGTTCATTTTCGCGTAGGCCACGAGCAGCGCCTCGCTGAGGCGGCGCGTCTGCAATTCGAAAAACTGGGGCGGAGGAAGGCGCTCGCGCTCAGCGAGGTTCCTCGCGATCAATTCCCTGATCCGCCGTTTCGACAGCCGTTCGCGCAGCGCGATCTCGCTGACCCGCATGCTATATATCCGATATTTCTGATTATGGGAATAAATTGTCGAAGAAAAATTCCTGGGCGCGCGTTCTTCATCACCTCGTGATGCGCAACCGGCTATCCGCGCTGAGGCGGGGCAGAAGCCCAAGCAGAGCCGCCCGACTGATGGCGACGCAGCCAACGGTCGGCGAATAGCTCTCCCGGGCGATGTGGAGGAAGATCGCGCTGCCCAGGCCTGGTTTCGTCGGGGACATATTGTAGCCGATCACGACGATCAGGTCGTAGATCCCGTCCTTGCGCCAAAGAGGTTCGACATGTGCGGGATAGGGCGATTGGACCAGACTGTTATAGCGGAGGTCGGCGGGATCATCGACCCAGGCGTCGCTTGGCTGAAGAGCGCGCATCGGCAGCACGGTTGTGGGGGGCGCTACTCGATCCGGGCGATAGAACCCTTGGAGCAAAGGGAAATCGCCTGCGGGGGTCGCGAGGTCGCCCTCGCGCTTGCCGGCGCGCACGCCCGCCTTGCCGATGGCCGCGCGCGTCGACCCGCCGGGCCAATTCAGACGCCCCGCGCTATAGACGAGGTCGAACGGCGCCGCGCGCGCCCGAGACAGGAGGAAAGGCGCCGCGAGCATCGTCGCGATCATTCCGATGGTGGCGCGGCGCGGCGCGTCCTGGCTCACTGCAGATAATCGTCGTTGCGCGTAATGCGCCACCGTCCATTGTCCTCGCAACGCACGCTATAGGCTTCATGGCCGACATCGGGCTTAAGCGCGCGGCCGCCGCTGACGATGCTGATCGAATAGGTGTCCTCGATCCTCGCCTCTCTTCCGGTGCGGGACACAATCGTCGGGCGCTGCGGCAGCTCAATAGCGACGCGCGACCACCGCGCAAAGCCGGTGCGCTTGGCGGCGATGATGCCCGCCCGGTCGCGGGATTCGCCGGTGCGCCTGTTCACATAGATCGCGTCGTCCGCCCACTGATCGGCGTAGAGCGAGAGGTCGAGCGCCTGCAGGGCGGCGAAGACTTGGCGAACGGGAGCAAGAATTGTCTCGTTCGACGCATCCGTGCAAGGATCGGGCGCCGGCGGGGCGGCCGGCGGCGACACGGGCGATGGGCCGATCACCGCGGTCGAGGACTCAGGTCCGGCGAGATAGACGTCGCCGATCAGCGAGGAATTGTCCCAGGGAATTTGTCCGCCCGTCGCATCGACCACGTCTTTGCGCACCCGGGACATCATTTGGCGAATTTCGAGTCCCCGCGTGCCGATGTGGCGCAACAGCGCGTCGGTGAACGGCGAATTGCGCCCCTTGCCGTCCGCGGCGACCGTGTTCGGCTGGGTGGAATAGATGATGAGCGAACCGGCGGCCCGGGTGTCCATGGGCGACAGGCCTCGCGAGCCGCCGATGCCGCGGTGCGTCGAATCGACGAACGGATTGTTGCGGCACGCGTCGAGAATGATGATGCGAACGCTCGCGCCGTCGGTCATCGCGTCCTGCAATTTCGACAAGTCGATCGCCTGCAGGCCGAGCGTGGCCTGACTGTCGATTCTCGCGTCGACGGGGATGAGATAGTTCTCGCCCTCCGCCTGCACGCCGTGACCTGCATAGAAGAACAGCGCGACGTCCGCGTTGCGCGCGCGATTCGCGAACCGGGCGATTGCCGCCGCCATGTCGTCCCGCGACGAATCGGTCCTGAAATCGACGTCGAAGCCAATCGCGCGCAAAGCGGCGGCGATGTCCCTCGCGTCGTTCGAGGGATTAGAGAGGGTCGGCGCCGTTGCATATGCGCCGTTGCCAATGATCAGCGCGACACGATCGGCGGCCAAGCCCGGGCGCGGAAAGCCGACGCATGCAGCGGCCGCAAACAACAATACGACCAGGATAAATCTACGGACGATCATTGGCGACTTTGGGTCGGGAGGCCCTGTTTTGCGACATGATCCGGCAGATCACCACAAAACGGCTGAACTCTCCAGATCCAAGGGCGAGACGGGGGAAGCCTGTCCTGGGGATGACTCAATCCAACTCGATCCGTCGCGCGCGCCGGAACGCCGGCATCATCCGAGCCGCATCGAAAGCTCCACATCCTCGCCGAAGGGCACGCTGAGGTAGCCGCTTGCGGGCGAGCGAACGCGCGCGAGATAGTCGCGGCTCCAGTCCGCGTTGTCGGCCACGACCAGGGCGCCCGGCCTCAGGCGGCCTTCGACGAGGCCGAGGATCTCGGAATAGAGCGCCTTGGCGCCATCGAGAAGGACAAGGTCGATCGTCTCGGGCAGGTCGGCGCTCAGCGTCTCAAGCGCATCTCCTTCGCGGATTTCGACGAGGTCGATGAGCCCGCCCTGCGTGAGATTCTCGCGCGCCCGCGCTGCCTTCGACGGCTCGAATTCGCTGGTGATGAGGCGCCCGCCGCCATTGTCCCTCAGCGCCGCGGCGAGGTGCAGGGTCGAGATTCCGAACGAGGCGCCAAACTCGACGACCGCTCGCGCGCCCGAACTCCGGGCCAGCATGTAGAGTAGCGCGCCGGTCTCGCGCGAGACCGCGAGGGGGACCTCCCGCAGCCGGCCGTAAAGCCCGGCGTACTCGGTCTTGCTGTGCATGAGGCGCGCCTGCTCCTCCTCGCCGAGATCGGCGATCGCGGCTTCCGTCAAGGGTTCGGCCGCGTCGGCCTCCGCGAAAAGGCGGTCGAGCAGGGGGCGTAGCGGGCGGGTCGAAAGGGTCGTCATGGGGTGTCTCCGAAGCAGTTGTTGCGGTGGGCGGAAAATACGACTAATTCGTCGCTTTCGCTATTCGCATTGCCCGAGCCCCGCATGACCGACCGCCCAAGCCCTTCGATTTCTTCACGAAAGGAGCCCCGGCAGAGCCGTTCGACCGGTCTCGTGGCGGCGATTCTGGACGCCGCGGCTCAGGTTCTGGCGAAGGAAGGCGCGAGCCGGTTCACAACCGCGCGGGTGGCCAAGAAGGCCGGGGTGAGCGTGGGCTCGCTCTATCAGTACTTCCCCAACAAGGCGGCGATCCTGTTCCGCCTCCAAAGCGACGAATGGCGCGAGACCTCATCGATGCTCGCCTCGATCCTCGGCGACGCCTCGCGGCCGCCCTTCGCGCGACTGCGCGCGCTGGTTCACGCCTTCATCCGCTCGGAATGCGAGGAGGCGGCGATGCGGGTCGCGCTCAACGATGCGGCGCCGCTTTATCGCGAGGCGCCCGAGGCGCGGGAGGCGCGGGCTTCGGGTGAGCGCGCCGTCGAGGCGTTCATGCGAGAGGCGCTGCCCGGCGCCTCGGAGGAGGCTCGCGCCCTTGCCGGGGGTCTGATCAAGACGACGCTCAGCGAAGTGGGCAAGAGTTTCTCGGAAAGTCCGCACACCCGCGAGGAGATCGCGGCCTATTCCGACGCAATGGCCGACATGTTCTGCGCCTATCTCGAGCGGCTGAGGAAGGCCTGAGCCAGGTTCGCGACCGCGCCGCCGTTCGCCGAATAAAACCGATCCCGCTGTCGCGCCGCCGCCGTCGCCGAATGGCCGGGGCTCGCCTTATAGGGCGGGGGCGCGTCGGCGACGCCGCCCTACGGTACGCCCCTTTCCGCTCAGGCCAATTTCCTGCATGGGCGATGCGCGATCTCCCACATTGCTGTGGGCGGGATCGTGGCGCATATAGTGCCTAACTCAGCGCCTCCAGGGAGCGGAACATGATCGAATACGGGCACTACGTCGGCGGCAAGCATGTCCCCGGCAAGTCGGGACGGGCCGCCGAGGTGTTCCAGCCGATGGACGGCACGGTGCGCGCCCATGTCGCGCTCGCCTCCAAGGCCGAGGTTCGCGCCGCGGTCGAGAACGCGAAGGCCGCACAGCCGGGCTGGGCCGCGACCAATCCGCAGCGCCGCGCGCGGGTGCTCATGAAGTTCCTCGACCTCATCGCCCGGCACAATGACGAACTCGCCGAGACGTTGGCGCGCGAGCACGGCAAGACGATCGCCGACGCAAGGGGCGACATCCAGCGCGGGGTCGAGGTGGTCGAGTTCGCGCTCGGCGCGCCGCACCTGATGAAGGGCGAATATACCGACGGCGCCGGGCCGGGGATCGACCTTTATTCGATGCGCCAGCCGCTCGGGGTCGTGGCCGGCATCACCCCGTTCAATTTTCCAGCGATGATCCCTTTATGGAAGCTTGCGCCGGCGATCGCCTGCGGCAACGCCTTCATCCTCAAGCCCTCCGAGCGCGATCCGGGCGTGCCGATGCGGCTCGGCGAGCTCTTCGTCGAGGCCGGCGGCCCTCCGGGCATCCTCAATGTCGTCAACGGCGACAAGGAGGCGGTCGACGCCATTCTCGACGATCCCGACATTCAGGCGATCGGCTTCGTCGGCTCGACCCCGATCGCCGAGTACATCTATTCGCGCGGCACGGCGACAGGAAAGCGGGTGCAATGCTTCGGCGGCGCCAAGAACCACCTCGTGGTCATGCCGGACGCGGACATGGACCAGACCGTCGACGCGCTGATCGGCGCGGGCTACGGGTCGGCTGGCGAGCGCTGCATGGCGGTCTCGGTCGCGGTGCCGGTCGGCCAGAAGACCGCGGATGATCTCATCCGCCGCCTCATCCCCCGCGTCGAGTCGCTCAAGATCGGACCCTCGACCGATTCCGGCGCCGATTATGGCCCGCTCGTCACCAAGGCCGCGCTCGAGAAGGTGCGCGGTTACGTCGATCTCGGCGTGAAAGAGGGCGCGAAGCTCGTCGTCGACGGGCGCGACTTCAGGATGCAGGGCTACGAGGACGGCTTCTACATGGGCGGCTGCCTGTTCGACAACGTGACGAAGGACATGCGGATCTACAAGGAAGAGATCTTCGGTCCGGTGCTGTCGGTGGTGCGCGCGCATGACTATGGCGAGGCGCTCGGCCTCTGCAACGACCATGAATATGGCAATGGGGTCGCGATCTTCACCCGCGACGGCGACGCGGCGCGCGATTTCGCCAGCAAGGTCAAGGTCGGCATGGTCGGCGTCAACGTGCCGATCCCGGTTCCCGTGGCCTATTATACGTTCGGCGGCTGGAAGCGGTCCGGCTTCGGCGACCTGAACCAGCACGGGCCGGATTCGTTCCGCTTCTACACCCGCACCAAGACGGTCACCGCCCGCTGGCCGTCCGGCATCAAGGACGGGGCGCAATTCTCGATCCCGACTATGAACTGAGGCGACAGGGAGCGAGGAAGCGTATATTCGCCTCCCGCTCCAGACGCGCCCATATGCGAAGGCGCTGCCGCTAAAATCTGAACAGCGTCAGGCCCGGTCCCGGGTTGCCGAACTGGTCGGTAAGCCGCTCCCGGCCGCGCATCCCGGTAAAGGTGCCCTCGATCGGCGTCGCCTGGTTGAAAGTGTCGAGCGCATAGCCGTTGCCGACCGTGCCGACCGGCACAGCCGTGCCGGCGGTCAGATAGGACGGCCGGGCGTGGACGGTGATGTCGCGTCCGGCTGGGGCCGGCTTCTTCGACGCCCGCT
Source organism: uncultured Alphaproteobacteria bacterium (assembly GCA_963794655.1). GTDB lineage: Bacteria > Pseudomonadota > Alphaproteobacteria > Rhizobiales > Beijerinckiaceae > Roseiarcus. The sequence goes on along the minus strand of CAWCEV010000008.1, from coordinate 771,963 downwards.
TCTGCAGCGTCGTCTTGCGCGCCTTCGCCTTGTGCGGCGTCGCCTGCGACGGCCCAGACTGCAGAGGACCCGTCTCCATGGGCCCCTCCTGCATCGGCACGCCCTGCGCGTTCGCGGCCGAGGCGAGCCCGGCCGCAAGCGCGGCGGCAGCCATTAGCCGAACGAAACGAACCATGATTTCTTCCTTTCGCTCGACGCAGTCAGCTTGATATGGGGCGGCGCGCTGAATGCAAAAGAGCGAGGTCCGCTCGTGGTCCGGGGCCGCCTTGAAACGATCGGCGCCGTGTTTGCCCTGCCTCAAGCGGAAAATCAATGCCGGCCGCGGGCCCAGCGCCTATGCCGGGCTTTTCTGAGCATCAGTCGAGGGACTTGCGGAACCTGAGGACGCTGATCGTCAGCAGCGCGACCCCGAGCGCCGCAAGCGCGAGCATCTGCGGCCAGAGTACGCTCAAGCCTACGCCCTTGAGAAATGTCCCGCGGACGACAACGAGATAGTGGGTCATCGGGTTGATATTCGATAGCCACCGCATGAACGCGGGCATGGTGAAAATCGGAAAACTGAACCCGGAGAGAATGAAGGCGGGGTTGATGACGAAGAAATTGGTGGCGAAGGCCTGCTGCTGGGTGAGGCAGATCGTGGAAATGAGCAATCCGATCCCGAGCACGCTGAGAAGATAGAGCGACGTGCCCAAGAGCAGCACGAGCGGATTGCCAACGAAGGGAATCTGGAACCACAGCATGCCAAAGCCCGCGACCATGCCGGTCAGGGCGAGGCCGACGCAGAAGAACGGAATCGTCTTGCCCAGAATAAGCTCGAACGGCCGGATCGGGGTGACCATGATCTGTTCGAGCGTCCCGACCTCGCGCTCGCGCACGATCGCGAACGAGGTCAGATTGATGAGCATCACGAACGCCAGGGTCGCGATGAGCCCCGGCACGAAGAACCAGCGGCTGTTGAAGTCCACATTGTACCAGGGCCGCTGTTCGAGCGTGATCCGCGGGGGCGGCGGCTGGCCCGCGCGCAGCCGTCGCGCGAGATCCTGCGCCTCGTCCTCAGCGTAGGCGGCGACGATCTGGTTGACATAGCCGAGCGCGAGCAAAGCCGTGTTGGAGTTCGTTCCGTCGACGATGACCTGCGCCGGGGCCGAGGCGCCCTTGCGCAGGTCTTCGGCGAAGCCGGCCTGGATGACGATCGCGACGGTCGCCTCCGAACTGTCGATCGCGGCGCGGATCTCCTGCGGCGTCTTCGCGATCTTCACAACATCGAATCGGCCGCCATAGGTGAAGCGCGAGATGAGCTCGCGGCTTTCCTGGCTGTGGTCGAGATCGAGCACCGCGGTCGACACGTGGTAGACCTCGAACGTCGCCGCATAGCCGAAAATGATCATCTGGATCAGCGGAGGAACGATCAGGCTGAAGCGCGCCTGAGGATCGCGCAGGAGTTGCAGGAATTCCTTCAGAACCAGTGCGTAGACCCGCGCCCACATCGCCTCACCCGAGGGTCTTGCGGAAGGCGCGGGTGGCCAGGAGCGCGATGATCGCGGCGTAAGCGGCGAGGAAGGCGATCGGTACGGCGAGATCGGAGAGGTTGCTGCCTTTGAGGAAGATCCCCTTGAGGATCGTAAAATAGTAGCGGGCGGGAACCAGATAGGTGACCGCCTGGACGACGGGCGGCATCTGTTCGATCGGGAAGGCGAAGCCGGAGAGCAGGGTCGTCGGCAGGAGCGTCACCACGAGCGCGATCTGGCTCGCGGCGATCTGGCTGCGGATGCTCGCCGAGATGAAATAGCCGACGCCAAGGACGACGATCAGAAACAGCGAAGTCGTCAGGAACAGCGTCGAAACCGCGCCCCTGAACGGCGTCTCGAACCAGAAGACGGCAATCAGGAGACAGAAGGCGGCGTCGAGCAGGCCGATGAAAAAATAGGGCAGGATTTTCCCGGCCATAAGCTCCATGCGGGTCACCGGCGTCGACACCAATACCTCCATCGTGCCGCGCTCCCACTCGCGCGAAATCGTCAGCGACGTCAGCTGCGCGCCGACGAGCGCGAGCACGAGCGCGACGACTCCGGGCATGATGAAGTCCCGGCTCACCAGGTCTTCGTTGAACCACACGCGATATTGGGCGACGGCGGGCGCCGTCGGCGCCGGCTGCCCCGCACTCTGCGCCCTCTGAAGCTGCACGCTGCTGGAGAAGGAATTGACCACCGCCTGAGCGTAGCCAAGCGCGATATTCGCGGTGTTGTCGTCGGTGGCGTCGAGGATCGCCTGCACGGAGGCGGAATTGGTCGACGCGAGGTCCTGAGAGAAATCCGGCGGCACGACGATCGCCATCTTGCAGCGGCCGGCGTCGATCGCCCGCTTCAACCCGTTATAGTCGCGCTCGGTTTCGACGATGTTGAAATAGGACGAAGCCTGGAAGGTCTTCATCAGAGCTTCGCTCCGCTGGCTCCCCTCGCGGTCAAAGGTGCAGATCGTCACGTTCCTGATGTCGAGATTGACGCCGTATCCCAGCAGAGCCATCTGCATGAGCGGCATCAGCAGCACGACCATGAGGCTGCGCGGGTCGCGCCAGACCTGAATGATCTCCTTCTTGGCGATCGCCCTGACGCGCCGCAGCTTCATGCGTGCGTCCCGGGCGTACGGCCGCCGCCGACCAGCTGCACGAAGACATCCTCGAGCGTCGGCTTGATCGGCTCGATGCGCGACCACTTTAGATTGCGCTCGCTCAGGGCCGACCGGATCGCGGGGAGGTCACGCGCCGCGTCATCGACCACGATGTGGAGCGACGAGCCGAACGGCGCGGCGTCCCGCACCGTCGGCGCGGCTTCGAGCGCCTCGAGCATGGCGCCGGGGTTGTCGCCTTCGACGATGAGGATTTCGCCATGGATGGCGCTGCGCTTGAGCTCGCCGGGACTGCCGAGCGCGACGAGCCTGCCGGCGTTGATCAGCGCGATGCGATTGCAATATTCCGCTTCGTCCATGTAGTGCGTCGTGATGACCACGCACACGCCGCCTTCGGCGAGCGAATAGATGAGATCCCAGAACCGGCGGCGCGAATCGGGATCGACGCCCGAGGTCGGCTCGTCGAGGAACAGGATCGCCGGTTCGTGCAGCACCGCGCAGCCGAGCGCCAGGCGCTGCTTCCAGCCGCCCGAGAGGTCGGAGACCGTGGCGTCGGAGCGGCCCTCGAGCCCCGCCATCCCGATGGCGAATTTGAGCCGCTCCTCGAGCAGCGCGCCCGTGACGCCGTAGACGCCGCCGAAAAAACGCAGGTTCTCCATGACCGAGAGATCGCCATAGAGCGAGAACTTTTGCGACATGTAGCCGATGTGCTCGCGCACCCGCTCGGGGAAGCGTGCGACGTCGAACCCCGCGACCTCCGCCCGCCCGCCGCTCGGGCGCAGGAGCCCGGTGAGGATGCGGATCGTCGTCGACTTGCCGGCGCCGTTGGGGCCCAGAAAGCCGATGATTTCGCCACGCCGCGCCTCGAAGCTGACCTCGTTCACCGCGACGAAGGCGCCGAACCGCTTGGTCAGATGGTCGGCGACGATTCGGATCTCTCCCGCGGGCGCGACGCTCATCCGGCCGGGCTCCCGGTCAGGAGCGAGACGAACAGATCCTCGATCGACGGCGTGACGCGCTCGATCTCGTCGATGACAACGCCGGCCTCCGCCAGCGCCGCCTCGATCGCACCGGTGCGGCGAGTTGCGTCGTCGACCACGACGCGCACGCTGTCGCCAACAAGGGTCGCGCTCAGCACACCCTCGAGCCTGGCGACAATCGGGCGGGCCTCGCGCGCCGCATGGCTGATGATTGCAATGATTTCGCCAGGCATCAGCGCTTTCAGCGCCTTGGGCGTGTCGCAATAGAGCATTTGGCCCGAACGCAGGAGGCCCAGCCGGGTGCAGCGTTCGGCTTCGTCGAGATAGGAGGTCGCGATGACGATCGCGACGCCCTCGCCTCTCAATCCGTAGAGAATGCGCCAGAAATCGCGGCGCGAGACCGGATCGACTCCGGCAGTCGGCTCATCGAGCAGAAGGACTTTCGGCGTATGGATGAGCGAGCAGGTCAACCCGAGCTTCTGCTTCATGCCGCCGGACAATTGGCCGGCGCGCCGCTTGCGGAAAGGCGTCATGTCCGAAGCGGCGAGAAGGCGCTCCGCGCGCTCCTCACGCACTTGCCTGCTGATGCCGAACAGGTCGGCGAAGAATTCGATGTTCTCGTCGACCGTGAGATCCTCGTAAAGCCCGAAGCGCTGGGGCATATAGCTGATGTGCGCGCGCGCCGCCTCGGGATTGGCGACGACATCGACGCCTTCGATCGTGACCGTGCCCTCGTCGGGCGCCATCACCGCCGCGAGCAGGCGCATGATTGTCGTCTTTCCCGCGCCGTCGGGGCCGACGAAGCCGAAGACTTCGCCCTTGGCGCAGTCGAGGTTCAGTCCGCCGACCGCTTGCACGTCGCCGAAGCGCTTGGTCAGGTTACGGACCTCGATAGCCGCTCTCTCCGGCTCGCTCATGGCTGACCGGGCGCCCGCACGGGAATTCGGGCGTCCGCCGGCAGGCCGGGCACCAGTTCGTGCGAGGGATTATCGATGTCGATGCGGATCCGGTAGACGAGCGTCACCCGCTCGGCGTGCGTTTCGACGCTCTTCGGCGTGAATTCCGCCGCCTCGGATATGAACGAGATGCGGCCCGGATACTCCTTTCCGGGATAGGAGTCCGTGGTCACGACCGCCGCTTCGCCGAGCCGGATCTTGCCGATGTCCGGCTCGTTGACATAGGCCCTGAGCCAGACGTGGTCGATGTCGGCGAGGGTCACGATCGCGGCGCCCGGCGACACCACTTCGCCGAGCTCGGCCTGGCGGACGAGTATGACGCCGTCGAACGGCGCCGTCAGCGTCGTGTAGCCGAGGACGATTCGCGCCATGTCCAGGTTGGTGCGCGCGGTCTCGATGTTGGCGATCGCGAGCGCGATTCTCTTGTCGGCGGAAGCCTCGAGCGCCTTGTCGCGCTCGAGCGCGGCTCTCGACTGTTTGAGCGCGGTCTCCGCGACGTCGCGGGCGTCGACCGTGCCCGCGCCCTTGGTGAGAAGGGTCTGCGCGCGGCCGAACTCGAGCTCTCGCAGGGAGACGTCCGCTTCGTCGCTGACCACCGTCTTTCGCGTCGCCTCGACATCCTGTTCGGCGACATCGAGTTGCCGCATCTGGGCGTCGAGCGTCGCCTGCGAAATCGAGACCTGCTGCTTGTAGTCGGAGTTGTCGACGCGGGCGAGCAGCGTTCCCGCCTTCACCCGCGCGCCTTCGTCGAAAGGAAGCTCGACGATCCGCGACTGCACGGTCTTGAAGCTCACGACGCTCTCATGCGCCTCGATATTTCCGGAGACAATGATGAAATCGGCCCTGGGCGCGCCTCCCAACCATGTTGGCAGGTTTGCTTCGATCCACGGCCGGGCGAGATCGCGGTAATGAAAAAGGGCGAACGCTCCCAGCGCTGCCGCCAGGATCAGCGCCGCGCCCCAGATGCCAAATCTCCGCATTGCCGCCACGAAAAGCTCCAACGCCGCCTTTCGGGAGCAGCACGCCGACTCTAATGAATCAAACGTCGCGCTGCATTTGACACAGGTCAACCCGCGAACGATCGTCGGGCGATTGCCGCCGGCGGCCGCGTCGGGCACAGTGAAGCCCTCGGAGCGTCAAGGGAAGGAACCTGAAGGGCAACGATGTTCGCACTGACCGCCGACCATCTCGCGATCCGCGACATGGCGAAATCCTTCGCCGACGAGCGCCTCGCCCCGAACGCGCTCGAGTGGGACGCGACCGAGCATTTTCCGATCGACGTCTTGCGCGAGGCCGCTGCGCTCGGCATGGCCGCGATTTACGTCAATGAGAAGGATGGCGGCAGCGGCATGACCCGGCTCGACGCGGCGCTGATCTTCGAGGCGCTGTCGACCGGCTGCCCGGCTGTCGCCTCGTTCCTCTCGATCCACAACATGGTCGCCTGGGTCGTCGACCGCTTCGGGTCGCCCGAGCTCAAGGCCCGCTATCTGCCGCGCCTCGCCAGCATGGAGCTGATCGCGAGCTATTGCCTCACCGAGCCCGGCGCGGGCTCCGACGCCGCGGCGCTCACGACCCGCGCGCGTCGCGACGGCGACGCTTATGTGCTCGATGGCGTCAAGCAGTTCATTTCCGGCGCGGGCGCAAGCGACCTTTACCTCGTCATGGCGCGCACCGGCGCCGGCGGCGCGGCCGGCGTCTCCGCCTTCATGATCGAGAAAGACACGTCGGGCTTAAGCTTCGGCGCGAAAGAGAGGAAGATGGGATGGCGGGCGCAGCCGACCCGGCAGGTGATCCTTGAGGGCGCGCGCGTGCCGGCCGCCAACCTGGTCGGCGCCGAGGGCGGCGGCTTCAAGATCGCGATGGCCGGGCTCGACGGCGGGCGACTCAACATCGGCGCCTGCTCGATCGGCGGCGGCCAGTCGGCGCTCGACAAAGCGATTGCGTATATGCGCGAGCGCAAGGCGTTTGGCCGCCGCATCGCCGACTTCCAGGCGCTGCAATTCCGCGTCGCCGACATCGCGACTTCGCTCGAGACCGCGCGTTCGATGCTCTGGCGCGCGGCAAGCGCGCTCGACGAAAAGTCGCCCGAGGCGACCCGGCTCTGCGCCCAGGCGAAGCAGGTCGCGACCGACGCCGGCTTCAACGCCGCCAACGATGCGCTGCAACTCTTCGGCGGCTATGGCTATCTCGCCGACTACGGCGTCGAGAAGCTGGTGCGCGACCTGCGTGTGCATCAGATCCTCGAAGGCACGAACGAGATCATGCGGGTGATCGTGGCGCGCGCGCTGATCGAGAATTAAGCTGCACTATGCAGACCCCCCTCGACCTTCCCGCCTATCTCGCCCGCATCGGCTATTCCGGCCCAACGAAGCCCGATCTTGAAACGCTCACCGGCCTGCTCGCGGCGCATATGAACGCCATTCCGTTCGAGAATCTCGACGTCCTGCTTCAGCGCCCGATCCGGCTCGATCTCGAGAGCCTGCAGAAGAAGATCGTGACCGAGAGGCGCGGCGGCTATTGCTTCGAGCAGGCGACGCTCTTTCTCGCCGCCCTGCGTGCGCTCGGGTTCGACGCCGAGCCCCGAACCGCAAGGGTCGTCCTTATCGTCAAAGCCGACGCCTCGCCGCGCGGCCACATGATCCTCGTGATCCGGCTGCCCGAGGGCGAGTTCGTCGCCGACCCCGGCCTTGGCGGTACGGGTTGCCGCGCGCCGATCCCTCTCGACGGCACGCCCGTGCGCGAGGGCGACGAACTCTGGTCGATCCGGACGGAGGACCGGCGGCGGGTGCTTCAGGTTGAGACTCCGGAGCGCCGCCTCGATGCGTGGATCGCCGGCTTCGACGAGGACAACTGGATCGACTTCGAGGTCGGAAACCATTGGTTCTCGACCCACCCGGCCTCGCCGATGGTCAACCGCGTGATGTTGCGGACGATGGTCCCCGGCGGGCGTCTCACAGTGATGAACCGGGACGCAACGTTGCGCGCCAATGGCGAAACGCAGCGGTTCGAGCTCGAGGACCGCGCTGCTCTTCGCCGTCTCGTGCGCGGCCATTGCGGCTTCGACCTCCCGGAGATCGAGGCCATGCGCGTTCCGTCAGCGCCGGAATGGCGGTGAGGCCTCGCGGCAAGTGAAGCTTCAGATCAGCGCCCGCGAGGCGAGGTGGGCGCCGAGCAGCAGCAACCCGCCGAAGAAAACGCGCCGAAAGGTTCGCTCGCTGAAGCGGCCCCGCATGGCGCCGCCGGCCGCCATGCCGAGGAGCGCGGGAACAAGCGCGGCGGCGGATACGCCGACATCCTGAAGCGCAAAGGCTCCCCCAGCCGCGAGCGCGGCTGCAAGCGCGACAGTCGAGACGGTGAAGGAGAGGCCGAGCGCCTGGATCATGTCCTCCTTTTCAAGATTGAGCGCTCCGAGATACGGCACGGCGGGAATGGCGAACACGCCCGTGGCGGCGGTGACGAGGCCGGTCAGCGCGCCGATAACAGGGCCGAGCCACCGTTCGGCGCCGGGGGCTACCGAGAAGCGCAGCGCGGTCAGGCCGAGCGCGGCGTAGATCATCAAAAGCAGCCCGAGCGCGATCTCTGCTTGTCCGGCGTGACTTCCGGTCAGCAATCCTGTTCCCGCAAGCGTGCCCAGCACGATGCCGGCCAGCATGGGCCATAAGCGCCGCGCGAGGCTCGCGAAACTTGGGCCGGCCGCCAATTGCCATAGGTTGGTCACGAAGGAAGGCATGATCAGGAGCGAAGCAGCTTTGGCGGGCGGCATCACGAGGGTGAGCAGGCCCATCGAGACCGTCGGCAGCCCGAGGCCGATCGTCCCCTTGATGAAGCCAGCGAGGAGAAAGGCGAGCATTGCGACAACAACGGTGTGGACGGTGGGCATGGGATCCGCGGATATGAGAAGGGTTCGGCTGCGCTCCTCAGGCTAGCCGAATTCTCTACCCATGGGGCGCGCTCCCTTTGCTAGGCCCGTAAGCGCGCACTACAATCCTTCAGCGCCGGCGCTGAAGGCCTCGGGAGGATATATGACGAAGATCGCCTTTCTCGGCCTCGGCAACATGGGCGCCCCGATGGCCGCCAATCTGGTCAGGGCCGGGCACGCGGTCGAGGGCTTCGATCTCGTCGAGGCGGCGAAGACGGCGGCGGCCGCGTCAGGCGTCCGCATCGCTCCGAGCGCGCGCGAGGCTGTCGCCGCCGCCGAGGTGGTGGTGACCATGCTTCCGGCCGGGAAGCACGTTCTCGCGAGCTGGGCGGACTTTCTGCCCGCCGCGGCCAAGGGCGCGCTGGTCATCGACTGCTCGACGATCGACGTCGAGAGCGCGAAGAAGGCTCATGAAGCCGGCGGCGCGGAGGGCATGCTGACGCTCGACGCCCCGGTCAGCGGCGGCGTCGGCGGCGCGACCGCAGGCACGCTCACCTTCATGTGCGGCGGCGCGCCCGAGGCTTTCGCAAGGGCGAAGCCGCTGCTCGAATCCATGGGCAAGCGCATCGTCCTTTGCGGCGGCGCTGGCGCGGGGCAGGCCGCGAAGATCTGCAACAACATGATCCTCGGCGCGACCATGATCGTGACCTGCGAAGCCTTCGCGCTTGCCGAGAAGCTCGGCCTCGACGCACAGGCGCTGTTCGACGTCGCCTCGACGGCTTCAGGCCAGTCGTGGTCGCTCACCAGCTACTGCCCCGTTCCCGGCCCTGTGCCAGCTTCGCCCGCCAATCGCGGGTACCAGCCCGGCTTCGCCGCAAGCCTCATGCTCAAGGACCTCAAGCTCGCGCAGGAGGCGGCGGGAAGCGTCGGGGCCGCCACTCCGCTCGGCGCCGAGGCCGCGCAGCTCTACGCTTTGTTCGTCGCCGCCGGCCATGGCGGCGACGACTTCTCCGGCGTGATCAATTTCCTGCGGGGGGAGCGCGGCCCGCAGAACTTGCGCTAGATCATGGACCGCGCCCTCGCGCCGCGGTTCAACTTGGAACTTCAGCGCGCGCCCGAGCGTATTCGGGCTTGATGGTTGTGATTAAGCGGTTTTCGGAGGCGTCCAATGCGTAGGAGAATGTCCAAGCCGAGCGTCGCCTTGTTTGCGGCGCTCTCGATGCTGGCGGCGATCGGTCTGGCTTCGACCCCCGCGTCCGCCCAATGGCATGGAGGAGGAGGCGGCTTCCATGGCGGCGGAGGATTTGGCGGCTTTCATGGCGGAGGCGGCGGCTTTGGCGGCTGGCACGGCGGCGGCGGCTGGGGTGGCGGAGCCTGGCATGGCGGCGGCTGGCGTGGCGGCGGCTGGCGTGGCGGCGGCTGGAGCGGCGCCGGTTGGCGTGGCGGCTATGGCTGGGGCGGCTATCCCGGCTGGGGCTACGGCGGAGGCTGGGGCTGGGGCTCGCCCTGGGCGTGCGGCCCTTGGGGATGGGGCTGCGGCTGGGGCCCCGGCGTCGTTGTCGTCGGCGGCGGTTACGCCGGAGACGATGGCTGCTGGGTCTCAAGAAGGGTTTGGAGCCGGCCGCACGGCCGGGGCCGCTATCTTGGCCGGCGCATCGTGAACATTTGCGGGTAGGGGTGCGGAATGATCGCGCGAGGGCGGTATTCTTAGAATAAATGAACGTCTATTCATAGAGCTGCAGGAATTGTCAAGCAAACGTGAAGGAATAGGCTTGTTTGGCGCCGAGCCGCCGCGATTTTATCAAACTGTGACCGAACTGCGGAGGGAGTATACTCGGCAGAGAGCCACATTGGCTGGTCCGGCCCCGACTGGGGGCACGGCCGTGTTTCGGAGGTGGAACATGCGTAGTTCGATTTCGAGGACGATCGTCGCCGGGGCGGCGGCGCTGGCGATGGCCGCTGCGGTCGTACTACCGACCGCTCCCGCTGAGGCCGGCGGCTTCAGGATGGGCGGCGGCGGTGGCGGCTGGCACGGCGGCGGCTGGGGCGGCGGTGGCGGTTGGCACGGTGGCGGCTGGGGAGGCGGCGGCTGGCATGGCGGCGGCTGGGGCGGCGCGGGTTGGCGCGGCGCTGGCTGGCGCGGCGGCTGGGCCGGCGGCCGGGTCTGGCATGGCGGCTACTGGAATAATGGCGTCTGGTACAACGGCTGGTGGGGTCCGGCGGTCGCCGCAGGCGTCCTCGCCGGCGCCGCCCTCGCGACCTATCCGGCCTGGGGCTATGGCGGATATGGGTATGGCTATGGCGGCGGAAACGGCTGCTGGCAGTACCGTCCAACCTATGACGGCTATGGCAATCCGCTCGGCCAGAGCTGGGTCAATCTCTGCTGAGCGATCGCTTGGAAAGCGACGCGTTCAACCGGGGCCTCGCGCAAGCGGGGCCCTTTTCATTTTCTGCGCCGGCCAGAAGGCGCCGCCGGTCATCGCCTTCGGAACGCCGGTCGTGGTCGGAAACGAGAGCGGCAGCCCGCGCCGTGAGCGTAAGGCCAGATAGGCGAAACACTGCGCTTCGATGCAGTCGCCGTCGAAGCCGATCGCCTCGACCGGTTCGACGCTGACCTGAAGGCGTTCGCTGAGCCGGCGCATGAGGTTCGGATTCCGCCGTCCGCCGCCGCCGACCAGCCATCGCGCCGGCGCCAGCGGGACTTGCGCGAGCGCGGCCGCGGTCGATTCGACCGTGAACGCGCTGAGCGTCGCCGCGCCGTCCTCGTCGCTGAGCTTCCCGACGCAGGCGGCAAGGGCGCTGAAATGGTTGCGATCGAGCGATTTCGGCGCCGGCCGCTCGAAATAGGGATCGCTCATCAGGGTAGCGAGAGCCGCGGAATCGACGCGGCCGGCTCGCCCCAGCATTCCATTCTCGTCGAAGGCGAGCCCGCGCCTGGACGCGAGAAAGTCGTCGATCAGCGCATTGGCCGGCCCGGTGTCGAAAGCGATGATCTCGCCGTTCCCGCCGAGATAGGTCACGTTGCCGACCCCGCCCCAGTTGAGGATCATGAGCGGGCGCTCGAGACCGGCGGCCATCGCCGCGTGGTAGATCGGCGCGAGCGGCGCGCCCTCGCCTCCCGCCTTGACGTCGGCCGAACGGAAGTCCGACACGACGTCGATCCCGAGCGCCGCCGCCGCGCGCTCGCCGTCGCAAAGCTGGCGCGTCAGGCCGACCTGCGGCCGATGCAGGATGGTCTGGCCATGCAGGCCGACCAGCGCGACGCGCTCGCGGGCGACGGAGAACCGCTCGAGGAACGCCTTGACCGCCGCGACATGGGCGTCGGTCACGTCGCGCTCGAGCTCGAGCTGCGGCGCCTGGGCTTCGTTCAGGTCGGCGACAACCGCGCGCAGACGCTGCGCCACGGGCCTGGGATAGGGGAAGGTCGCGGCTGGCCCCGCTTCGAGCCGCGCCTCGCCGTCGCTTTCGATCAGCGCGACATCAATCCCGTCCATCGACGTCCCGCTGATGACGCCGATCGCGGTCTCAAGCGGGCGCTTATCGGTCATCGGTTTCGCCCTGATTGGCGCCTGGCGCCCACAGGATGTCCGCCATGCCGAAGTCATTGGCCGCGCGCGCGGCGACGAAGAGGTAATCCGACAGCCGGTTGACATAGGCGAGCGCCGCCTCGCCGACCTCCTCGCCCTCGATCGCGGCCAGCGCCACCATGGCTCGCTCGGCCCGCCGGCAGACCGCGCGCGCCTGATGCAGCGCCGCGGCGGCCGCCGATCCGCCCGGCAGTACGAACGAGCGCAGCGGATGCAGACGCTCGTTCAGCGCGTCGATGGCGCGTTCGAGCGCCTCGACCTGCGACGGCGCGACCCGCAGCGCCGCGCCCGGCTTTTCATCCGCCTGGCGGGGCAGGCAGAGGTCGGCGCCGAGATCGAAGAGATCGTTCTGGATTCGCTTGAGCATCGGCTCGATCGCGACATCGGCCGCTTCGCTGCGGCCGCTGACGGCGAGGAGCGCAAGCCCGACCGCGCAATTGGTCTCGTCGACATCGCCCATCGCCGCGACCCGCTCATCGTTCTTCGCCCGCCGCGTCCCGTCCCCGAGCCCCGTCTCGCCCTTGTCGCCGGTCTTCGTGTAGATGACGTTCAGCTTGACCATGCTCTCCCGCTCGGGCTTGGCGCCGCCGCGGCGCCGGCCTTCGCTAGCTCGGGCGACGGTCAACGTCCAGTGAGCCAGCCCCTTCTCGCCTGCAGGAGCAGAGAAGCGCGAAGCGAGCAGAGAGTTCGCCCAGATCCTGCGAAGCGCGGTGAACCTGCCCCGTTAGCCGCAGGTTCGCGGAACGGAAGCGGTCCCTCTTTGATTAAAACATTATAATAATGTAAATATGCCTTGGACGCTACAGGAAAAGGCGCCTAACGGGTTGAAAAGGCTGAGCCCGACGCAAAACGCTCGCCCGGGCGCCCTCAGTCGCGCTTCATTAGCCGTTCGAGGTAATCGCGTTCGTCGACGGGACGGGCGGGATCGGCGAGGCGGCGGCGGAGCTCCTCCATCACTCGGCGCGCGCGTTCGGCTGCGCCCGCGGTTTCCTTCAGCGGTCCTTCGTCGCGACCCTTGTCGCCCTCGGCGCCGCGCCCGAGCGGATCGTCGCCCGAACGCTCGCCGGGCTTGCCGCGGCGCGCGACGAAATTGCCTCTGCCGTTGCGGCCCTGACCCTGGCCCTGCGCCTGCATCTGCTTCTCGAGACCTTGCGCGCCGTCGCGCAGCGCCTCGAGCGCGCGGCCCTGGGCGTCGACCGCCGCGCCCTTGCCGGTTTTCCCGCCCTTGCCGCTGCTGTTGTCGCCCTGGCCGTCCTTGCCGCCCTGGCCGGACTTGCCCTGACTGCCGGAGAGGTCGCCTTCGGCCTCCCTCATGTCCCCTTGCGCGTCGTCGAAGCCCTTCTCGCCCTTCATCCCCAGGCTCTTGAGCTTGCGCTGCAATTCGGCCAGCCGGTCGCGCAGCGCGCCCTGGCGCTCATCGAGCGGCAATGCGTCCTGGTCCGCCTGATCCTGATCGGGCTTGGCCGACGAATCGGCGTCGTTGTCGCCTTCGTCGTTCGAATTCGAGCCGTCTTCGTTCGGCTGCGCCTGCTGGCCGTCGTCGCCCTGCGGCGACGCGCCCTTATGCGCCCGCTTGCGCGCGCGATCGCGCTGATCGCTGCGGAAAGTATCGTCGCGCAGCGCCTGCTGATCGCGGAGGAGCTTCTCGAGCTCGCCGATCTGCTTCTTCATCTCGCGTTCGCCCGGGCTCTCCTCGCCGTCGCGGGCGCTGCGCATGTTCTCGAACATCTCCTGCATCTGGTCGAGCATCGCCTGGGCGTCCTCGCGCGAGCCGTTGCGGGCGGTGTCCTCCATCTGGTCGAGAAGCTTGTCGAGATCCTGCGACTGAAGGTTCTGGTCCTCAGGGCTGCTGTCCTGCTGCGAGTTGCGGGCCATCTCGCTCATGAAGCGCTTCGCGGCCTCGCGCATCTGGTCCATGAGCTTGCGGATTTCCTGATCGCTCGCGCCGCGCTGCAGCGCCTCGCGCAGCGCCTGTTCGGCGGCCCGGAGGTCGCGCTCCGCCTGGGATGCGTCACCGTTCTCGATCTCCTGGGCCATTGCCCACAGCATCGCGGCGACGTCGAGCAGATCGGCGTCGCTCTTGGCGCCCTGCAGCGAGACATTGGCCTGCTTCAAGCCGAGATAGATCTTGGCCGGCGTGTCGAACAATTCCGGCGCGATCGCGAGGCCGGTCAGCGCGGTCTCGACCCGCTTCGGCGCATGGTCGGGATCGAGAATGAGGTCCCGGCGCTGCTCGACCAGCGCCCGGGCCAGCGGATTGTGGAACATCCGTTGCGGCAGCGTGATCTCGATCGGTCCGCTCTCGCCGGTCTTCCCCGAGATGCTGATCGCGCTGAGCCGCATCGTCACCTTCGCGCCCGCCCAAGGGTGCTCGGAAAGATCGACGGTGGTTTTCGCGTCGCCGACGCCGTTCGCGGTCGGCGGCAGCTGGAGCGCGGCTTGCGGCGGAGGGGCGAGCGTGCGCGGCGGCGGCCCCGTCCCTTCATGCGGACGGGCGAAATCCGCGCGCGCGCCGGCGAGCCCGAATCGGTCCTCGACATGGTAAGCGAGCGTCAGCGAGCCGCTGATGTTGGCGCGCGGCTCTTCGGTCGAGGCGATCGTGGGGGCGCCGGCCGGCGTGACCGCGAGGACCGCGACGGCGACAGGGGCGCCGCTGCGCAGGATCGTCGCCTTGCCGCCGCCGTGGATCGTCCACCGCTTTTCGGCTCGGGTCTTGTCCGCCGCTTCGCCCTTTTGGTCCGAGGGGCTGATCGCGCCCTCGATCCGCGTTTCGACGAGGCTGGGGTCGCCCCGCACCACCAAGATCGAATCTTCGGGAATATTGAGCGTCTGGGGCGCTGCGGTCTTGACGTCGATCACCACCGGCGGCCGGCCGGCGTACGGCGGGGGGTCGATCCAGGCATCGATGCGGCTCGTCGCGGCGGCGGCGATCGCAGCGTCGCTGCGCCAGTCGAAGGCAGCGGCGAGACGGCCATACATTTCGGGTCCCGCCACGACGGCCGCGGCGAAGGCGATGAGCGCGACGGCGAAGCGGATCGCATAGGGGTCCCGCTCGGCCATGCGGGGGGAGGGGGGCGCGACGCGTATCGCTTCGACCGCGCGCTCGAGGCGCGCCTGGTGCGCGGCCCACATCGCCTGCGTGCCCGGATCGCCGTCGTCGTTGGCGAGGCTGTCGGCGAGCGAGGAGGCGGGACGATGGCTTGCTTCCGCGTCACGGTCGAGCCGGGCGAGGACATCGCGCGCCGCCGGACGACGCAGGCGCGCCAACGGCGCGAGCGCAACCCCGCAGGCGACCGCGAACAATACGACGCCGGCGATCCGGAGCGACCGCGGCGCGAACTGCCAGGCTCCAAGCCAGGAGGCGGCGAGAAAGAGAATGACGACCGCGAGCGCGAACACGAGCGGCGGCCAGGCGCGCTCGACCATGAGCACGCGCTGCGCCAAAGTCGCGAGTGCGCCAAGCCGGCCCCCGTTCGCGGGGCCGAATGGTTGTTGGTTGGTACCCGTCACCGTGACGCCATCATCCGCTGTTGCAGAGTCGATATTTCGATTTTAAAGCAATTTCGGGGCCAGCGCATTCGTTCCAGCCAGCCTAACGCGGCTGGCCTGCCTTTCCCCGGCGCGCCCAACCGTCACTTCAACCACGGCGGAAGTGTGTCGAGGGCGATCAATTCCTCGTAGCTCAGCCGCGGGCGCACGACCGCGTATTCCTCGCCCTTGACCAGCACCTCCGGGATCAGGAGGCGGGAATTGTAGGTCCCGGCCTGCACGGCCCCATAAGCGCCGGCGCTCATGATCGCGATGAGGTCGCCGGGCGCGACTTCCGGGAGGTCGCGGTCGAGCGCCAGATAATCGCCGCTTTCGCAGACCGGGCCGACGACGTCGCTGCGCGTGAACAAGGCCGCCCGCGGCGCTGGCGCATTCACCGGCAGGATGTCGTGATGCGCGTCGTAAAGGGTGGGACGCACGAGATCGTTCATCGCCGCATCGACAATGACGAAGCGCTTGTTCTCGCCCTTCTTGAGGTAGAGGACCGTGGCGACCAGAACGCCGGCGTTGCCGACGATGACCCGTCCCGGCTCGAGGATGATCTCGCAGTCGAGCGCCGCGGTGTGGCGCGCGACGATCCCGGCGTAGTTCTCCGGGAAGGGCGGCGGATCATTGTCGGTCCGGTAGGGGATACCGAGGCCCCCGCCGAGATCGATGTGCTCGATCCGGTGCCCGTCGGCTCTCAGCGTTCGCACGAAGTCGGCGAGGAGCGCGAACGCGTCGTCGAACGGACGGAGATCGGTGATCTGCGAGCCTATATGCATGTCGACGCCGCGCACGCTCACGCCCGGAAGGGTTCGCGCGTGGGCGTAGACGTCGCGGGCGCGCGAAATCGGCACGCCGAACTTGTTCTCCGATTTGCCGGTCGAGATCTTGGCGTGGGTGCGCGCGTCGATATCGGGGTTGACGCGGATGGCGATCGGCGCAATCGCGCCGCGGCTTGCCGCCGCTCGCGACAGGGCCTCGAGCTCCGGCTCGGATTCGACATTGAAGCAGTAGATCTTTTCGTCAAGCCCAAGGTTCATCTCGCTCAGCGTCTTGCCGACGCCGGAAAAGATGATGCGGTCGCCGGGGACGCCGGCCGCCCGCGCCCGCCGCAATTCCCCCTCGCTGACGACGTCCATTCCGGCCCCGAGCCGCGCCAGCGTAGTCAGCACCGCCTGATTCGAATTGGCCTTCATCGCATAGAAGACGCGCGCGTTCTGGCCGGCGAAAGCGTCCCGGAACGCCTCGAAATGCTGCTCGATCGCGTTGCTCGAATAGCAATAGAACGGCGTTCCGACGGCTCCAGCGATCATCGCCAGCGCGACGCCCTCGGCGTGAAGAGCGCCGTTGCGATAGGTGAAGGGAGGCATGCGGCCGATCGGCTATTTCAGCAGGAAATCGAGGAAGAACGGCTGATCGGGCGCTTTCAGCGGCGGGATCGACGGTTTCTTGAGCGAAGCGAGACCATTGGAGTTCGCGGGCTTCGGCGGCGCATTGGGGTCTGGCGGAGGCTCGAGCGGGCCGTACCTGCCGCACCCCGCAACGAGAAGCGCGAAGAGGCCCGCGAGCGCCAGTTGGCGCCCGCGCCTGGGGAAATGATACGGGAATAGCGTGGCCACGAACGACTCCGGATGATCGCCGTACTATACAGAAACGGGCGGCGGAGGCGAGGTTGCGTGGCGATGCCCCTGCCGCGCCGGCCGGATCCGGCTTTGGGGACGCCGATCAAGGCTTGCGGGCCCTGGTCAGCATGGTGATTCCCGGCAACATGACCTCGGTAGCCTCGACCTCGAAGCCCACCCGGCGGAGAGCGGCCTCGACAAAGGCCGGCGTGAGGCAGACCGCGTCCGGATTGTCGAGGATGCTGCCCATCAGATACCAGGCGGCAAACGGCGGCGCCTCATGCGCATTGTCCACCATGAAGTCGTGGACGAGGACGAGCCCGCCGGACGGGAGCGCGTCGAAGGCGCGGCTGGCGAGGACAGCGATGTCCCCGCCGCCGACCGCGCTCCAGACATAGGACATGAGCACGACGTCATGTCCCCCCGGCCACTCGGTTTTCATCGCGTTGCCGGCGAGATGCGCCACGCGTCCGGCCAAGCCGGCCTCGCGGGCGTATCTTTTGGCCGTCTCGACCGTTTGAGGGAAATCGAGAATGGTGGCCCTGAGCTCGGGGTTCGCCGCGCAGAACGCGAGCGAGTAGGCGCCGCTTCCGCCGCCGATGTCGAGGAGGCGCTTGCGGCCGCTAAGCCCCACGCGCTTCGCCATCATCCGCGCCGGCCCGAGCGAGCCCGCGTGCTGGGCCGAGCTGAAGGCCTCGCCGCCGATCCCGGCGGAATAGATCATGCCCTCGTAGAAGCCCTTGTCTGGAAAAATGCGCTCGCCGCGAAGTGCGGGGGTCAGATGCCGAAACGCTTCGTAGCCGAAAGCGCCGTTCACGAGGCGCACATAGTCGCGGAAGTCGCCCGGAGCCCCTGCCACCAGAAATTTCGCGGTCGCAGGAGCATTGGCGAACCGATCCTCGCGCTCGACGATCAGCCCCACCGACTTTAGCGCGGCGATCAGCCCGAGCAGCCAGTTCTCGGGCACGCCGCTTTCCTTGGCGAGCCGGGCCAGCGTGTCTGCCCCGAGTTCGATATGCGTGAACAAATCGAAATCGAGCGCCGCGAACAGCGCCTTCGGGGCCATGAAGCCATAGGTGATGGCGGAAATCTCCCGTACGTCGTCGACTGGCTTGACCACCGGAGCCTGCGCCATGGATCACCTCACCGACAGGACTGCGCGGCCGATCACCGATCGGTCTGCGATCGCGCTCATCGCCTCGGCCGCCCGCTCGAGCGGCAACACGGGCCGACCTGCGGCTTGAGCTTGCCTTCGCCGGCCCATTGCATGATGACCTCGGCCGCTCGCGCCGCCTCCTCGGGGCAACGGTCCGTCCAGGCCCCGCTGAACATGCCGACGATGGAATAGTTTTTCAAAAGCGGCAGGTCCATCGGGATCGACGGTGCCTCTCCGCTCGTGAAGCCGACCGGCAGCAGCCTTCCGTTCCAGCGCATGAGGCGCGCCAGTGTCGCGAACAGCTTTCCTCCGACATTGTCGATGCAGACGTCGACCCCCTCGCCGCCGGTCAGGGCCTTCACGCGATCGCGCACGTCCTCGCTGGAATAGTCGATGACCTCGGCCCCGCGGTTTCGGAGGACATCGGCCTTTGCGGGGCTTCCAACCGCCGCGATGACGCGCGCATCGAGGAGGCTCGCCATCTCCACGCAGGCCATCCCGACGCCGCCCGCCGCGCCAGTCACCAGGACCGTTTCGCCGGGCTTTACCTGCGCGCGAATCACCGCGCGTAATAGGCGGTGAGATACATGTGCAGGAGGGTCGACCCGGAGATGAAGTCGACGCTGTCGGGCAGAAGAGCCGTCAGGCTCGCCTTGACGGCCGTGCGCTCCGCGAAGGCGCCATGCCAGCCTTCACAGGCCACCCGGTCGTCGGGCCGGAAGCGGTCGACGGCGTCGCCGACTGCAACGACGATCCCGGCGGCATCGGTGCCGGGGACGTAAGGGAGCGGCGGCCGCATCTGATAGCCGCCGCAAGCCATGAGATAGTCCATGTAGCTGACGGAAGCGGCGTGGACCTCGACAAGCACTTCGTTGGGTCGGGGGCTGGGTTCGGGCGCGTCGCCGAAAGTCAGCGCCTTTATTCCCTCGAACGCATTGCAAAAAATTGCTCGCAATTTGGTTCTCCAATGGGTTAGGCGGCGAAAACGGTTCAAAGGCTCAATTTATTCGAATAATTAACTTTGCAGAAATGTGACATGAACCTGCCCACCATCATAGACTAGCCTGCTAAGGCGGCATTCGGTCGAAGACTCTGAGGCCGGCCGGAATCACCGCCCAGGCCGGCCGGCCCGCGGCGAAAATGGCGACCGTCGGCCGGAAGGTGGACGGGTCGTCCAGCGAGCCTGCGTAGAGCGTGTGCCAGTCGCTCTCGCCGATCTCGCCGCCGAACACCAGGCACATGCAAAGGGAACAGCGGTTTCGGACCGCATCGCTGCCGCGCGCCGATTTCGAGCGAAACTGGCGGGCGTCGCCGGTGAAGCGAACCGCTTCCGCCCTGAAGTTCATGAACGGCACAAAGCCGGATCCGGACGCCTTACGGCAATCGGCGCAATAGCAATGGCCCGAGCCGGCCGGCTCGCCCACCGCCTCATAACGCAGCGCGCCGCACAGGCAGCCGCCAGTGTAACGCTTGACCTCCTCGCCCATCTCGACCAGTCCGAGTCTCCGCCAAGATCGGCGGAGCCTAATGCGAGGGAAGGATTCCAACAAACGCGCGTTACGCGGGAGCGAAGGGATGGTCGATCAGGATCCGGCCGTCGTCGTCGACGATCAGAAATTCGACCCCGCTCGCCAGCACCGCCTCGCTTCCGGCCAGCACCATCTCCCAGCGGAACGTCACGACGTCGCCTCGCTGGCGGGCGGAGCGGGCGGCGCGAAAGCAAACGCCGTCTCCGCCGCCCGTCTGTCTGGACGATCGGAGGATAAGTCTGCCGAGCCCGCTGAATCCATGCGGCTCGTTCACTCCGGCCCGCGGCGGGGCGCTGGGCGCCCACAGCGCTGCGATGGCGCGCAAGCGTGACCGCGCGTCCGGTTCGTTCCAGGCGGCGACATAGCGATCCGCGAGCGTCTGGGCGTCGAGCATCGTCTCTCCGATCCGGCTGCGAAAGTTGCGGAAGGCCAGGCAGGCCTCTCCGATTAACCGAGAGTTTGCGCCGCGCGCGGCTGGAATCCATGACCCGAGAGGTCAAAAAGCGACGGCGCAAGCGTTTCGTACTTGACCTCGGAAGTCATGGCTTCACGAAACTTGCGGCGCTATGTTTGAGCGCATGACGGCTCACCAGCTTCCTTTCGGCGTGCTGCTCAGGCGCTGGCGCGAGCGGCGGCGGATGACGCAGGCGGATCTTGCCTATGCCGCGGAGAGCTCGACCCGACACCTGTCGTGCCTCGAGACGGGCAAGGCGCTGCCTAGCCGCGAGATGATTGCGCGTCTCGCCGAATATCTCGAGATTCCGCTTCGCGACCAGAACGCGCTTCTTCTCGCCGCCGGCTTTGCGCCCGCTTTTCAGGAGCGGTCGCTTGCGGCGCTGGAGGCGGCGAAAGCCGCAATCGAAGCGATCTTGCAGGCCCACAAACCCTATCCTGCTTTCGCGGTCGACAGGCATTGGAACATCGTCGCCTCGAACTCGGCGCTGCCGCAGCTTTACGAGGGGTGTTCGGCGGACTTGATGCGTCCGCCCATAAACGCGATGCGGCTGACTTTGCATCCGGCGGGCCTGGGGCAGCGCATTGTCAACTACGCCGCGTGGCGGGCGCACGTCTTGAGTGTGCTGCGTCAGCAGATCGACGCCCGCGCGGATCTGGTCATCCAGGGTCTGTTCGCCGAGGTCTCCGCCTATCCGGCGCCGCCAGGATCCGAACCTGCGACAACTCCGGAGGGTTCCGAGCGCTTCGCCACGCCATTCAAGATCGCCACGCGCTTTGGCGTTATGTCCTTTCTGGGCACTGTCACGGTATTTGGCACGGCCAATGACGTGACGCTCTCCGAGCTGGCGCTGGAAATGCTGTTCCCAGCGGACGAGAAGACGGCTGGGATCGCACGGGCGATGGTGGCCGAGCGAGAATAACAGGGCTCGCCAGAGTCTCCCGCGCAGGCCGCGCGCGGTCGAGCGTGCTCAAAAGGCCGCGTTTAGCGTCGGCTGCTTCGCTTCATTTAATTGGCTCGGGAGTGTCCTTCACAGTCACCCAATTCTTGTCGGCGCGGCTTATGTTTTCACTTTCGTTCTTCCGCCATTCGGTCGTCCAGTATTTTGTGTGATTTACGTAAAGCTTGCCGTTGACGATCGTGAAGGCCTCAGGGTCGACCGTGTCTTTGTGCCCATTCTCGTAGGCGACGCCCATGGCGCAGTGACCATCATATTGAGCTGCATATTTGTCTGGATTTGCAAGGAATAGGTCCAGGTCTTCCTTGCTGGCGAACTGCCAGCGCGCATCATGCCAGATGGTCTGATAGTCCAGGCTGCCGGGCACAGCTTTTCCAAGCGTGAAATAAGCCACGGTATCATAGCCCCCAATCGCCAACCTCGGCATGCCGCTCATCTCCGGCGCCGTGTCCGCAAAAGCGGGGAGAGCGACCATGGTAAACGCTATCGCAGTCAAAATCCGGCGGGTCGTGCTCATGTTTTTCTCCTTGCGACACCTTACTCAGACGGCGTCGTCCTGGTCATAGATTGGCGGTCAGAGGATCGATAATTTTAGTCAGCGCCGTAATATTGGTCAGCGGAATGCCGCTTAACTTCGCGTGTCTGTGGATCGCCGCTTCGTCTTTCGCGAGATAGACGCAATAGGTTTTGTCGGCCGCGACATAGCTGTGCTGCCACTGGACGTCGGAACCGATTTGCTCGATGGCCTTGTTGGATGCTTGTGCGGCGCCGCACAGCTCTGTCGCCGACATCGCGCCTATGCCCGGTATGTCTCGCTCGATCATGTATCGCTTCATTTGAAGCATGTTCCTTCCTGGTGGCTCGGCGCGCGCCAACGTTCGACAACTTGCGCGGTGAGCGCGGATCGGCGAACGTCGCGGTATTCGTCTCGGACTTGAGAACACCAAACTAAAATGCGCGGCGGGCAAAGCAAAACGAGTTCTACTCATTCCCATATTTGGAAAACTCATTGATGCCGGCGCGCCCGAACCTTGATCTCGATCTCCTTCGGACGCTCGTCTACATCGCGGAGGAGTTGAGCTTTACTCGCGCGGCGGAGCGTGTGGGGCGCACGCAATCCGCGGTCACCTTGCAGATCCAGAAGCTGGAAGCGCTCGTGCGCCAACCTCTCGTCGTGCGTTCCAAGGGCGGCCCGATCGAATTGACGCCGCAAGGTCGTGCGCTGGTCGAAAAGGCGAGGGAGATGCTCAGTCTGAACGACGAAGCGTTCCGCAGCCTCGGTCCCAACCAGGCGGCGGCGAAGCTGAGATTGGCGTCGGCTGCTGATTACAGCGGCTTCTTTCTGGCCGGATCGATCGAGGCTTTCCACGCGCGCTATCCCGCCGCCGTGGTCGAGGTGGTCGAGGGTTTTTCCTGCCAGATTGCGCCGCAGGTCCGAACCGGGCTCTTCGATATCGTCGTCTGCGAAGGAACCCACACGCCCAAGGGGTGGGAGCCGACAGAAATCTGGCGGGGGCCGTTGCGATGGGTCACGTCGAGAGCCAACCCTGCGCACGGCAGGACGCCTCTGCCGCTGTCTCTATCCCCCGCGGACTGCCCCTGGCGGCCCCCCTGGATGGACGATTGTTTCTGGCGCAGCGCACCTATTCAGGCGCTTGAGCGGGCGGGACGCGAGCATCGCGTGGTTTCAGCCGCGAGTTCGATGGCAAGCCTCTACGCCCCGGTGCTCAAAGGCGACGCCATCACCATCTCGCTGGGCTTTGGCTTGCCCGATGAGCTCCGTTCCGTCGAAGCGGACGAGGGCCTCCCTGAACTCCCGGACCTGCGAATTGTGTTGCTGAAGTCGCGTACGGCGCATCAACCCCATGCCGACGCGCTAGCAGAGGCGATCGTTTCAAGTTTCAGTACGGATCAGCCCCGATGACGGCCTTTCCCTTGTCCCGAAAAGAGCGCGAACCTGATCTACATGACTGTCCTTTTCGTGCGCCGCCGCGTGGCCCCTTGCGCCCGTCCTCCTCATGGTCCACATAGGCTGCGGGAGGTTGGCGAAGGACGTACCGCTCGCCAACCGGGTCAGGTCCGGAAGGAAGCAGCCCTAACGAGACAGGGCGGGTCTTTGTCCAACCTCCCACTCACGCCGCCTCCGTCCGGCGGAAGCGAGGGCGTCAGCCTGAGCCGCGCCTGCGAGGCGGCCTTCGAGCGAAACTTAAGATGTTCCGACATCGACTCTTTACCGGCGAGAGAGGCGTGAGTTGAGCGATTCGCTCTTCCCCGCCGCCGCTGCGCCGCCCGCCGCTCCGTATCGGGTTCTCGCGCGAAAATACCGGCCGATTCGCTTCGAGGATCTCGTCGGCCAGGAGCCGATGGTGCGCACGCTCGCCAATTCCTTCGCCGCCGGCCGCATTCATCAGGCGTATATCCTCACCGGCGTGCGCGGCGTCGGCAAGACGACGACGGCCCGCATTCTGGCGCGAGCGTTCAACTATTCGGTTCCCGGCAAGATCGATGAGCCAAGCATCGACATGCCTGAACTGGGCGCCCACTGTCAGGCGATCATGGAGTTGCGCCACGTCGACGTCATCGAAATGGACGCGGCCTCGCACACCGGCATCGACGACGTGCGTGAGATCATCGAGAACGCGCGCTATCGCCCGGTCTCGGCGCGGACCAAGGTGTACATCATCGATGAAGTGCACATGCTCTCGAAGCAGGCCTTTAATGGGCTCCTGAAGACGCTCGAAGAGCCGCCCGAGCACGTCAAGTTTCTGTTCGCGACGACCGAGATCGACAAGGTGCCGGTCACCGTGCGGTCGCGGTGCATCCGCTTCGATCTCCGGCGGATCGAGGCGGGCCCGATGGTCGAACATTTGAGCAAGATCTGCGCCGCCGAGGGGGTCGCCGCCGAGCCCGAGGCGCTGGCGCTGATCGCCCGCGTCGCGGAAGGGTCGGTGCGCGACGCGCTGTCGTTGCTCGACCAGGGAATCGCTCATGGCGGGCCCGCCGGCGTCGCCGCCCAGGCCGTTCGCGATATGCTCGGGCTCTCGGACCGCGGCGAGATCATTGCGCTGTTCGAACGGGTGATGAAGGGCGAGATCGCCGAAGCGCTCGACCGCGCGCGCGCGCTCCATCACGCCGGCGCCGACGCCGCCGACATCCTCATCGAGCTCGCCGAGTTCTGTCATTTCGTCACCCGGGCCAAGATCGCGGCCGCCGCGACCGACGATCCGGCGGCGAGCGAGGTCGAGCGCGAGCGCGGCCGTGAATTTGCCGACAAGCTGACCCTCGGCGTCCTGACGCGTGCCTGGCAAATTCTGCTCAAGGGCGTCGAAGATGTGAGAGATTCGCCTCGTCCGCTCGCCTCGGCCGAAATGGCGCTGATTCGCCTCGCCTATGCTTCCGACTTGCCCGCGCCCGAAGACGCGCTTCGCCGGCTGAGCCAGCCGGCCGACAGTCCACGGCATGCGCCGCCGCATCCGCCGGTTGGTGGAGGCTCGCGCGCTTCGATGCGGCTTGCCGCGGCGGAGCCCGCCCCGCCGGAGGCCGCGCGTCTCCCATCGCCGCCTGCTGCCGGGCCCCGGCTCGCGTCGTTCGAGGACGTCGTCGCACTGGCCCGCGCCAGGCGCGACATTCAGCTTGTCGATTCGCTTGAACGCGACGTGAGGCTCGCGCGCTTCGAACAGGGCAGCATCACCTTCACTCCGGTCGAAGGCGCCGCATCCGGATTGGCGCAGACGCTGGCCCGGCGACTTCAGGAATGGACGGGCGAACGCTGGATGGTAGCCCTGGTCGCGGGATCGACCGCGCCGACGCTGCGCGAGGTCGCCGAGGCGCGTGAGGCCGAGCGAGCCAGCGGAGCGGCGGCGCATCCGCTGGTGCGCAAGGTGCTCGAGCGATTCAAGGGCGCACGCATTGTCGAGGTCAGGCGCGCCGAGGTCGCGCCTCCCCCGGCGGCGGACCAGGCCGACGACGAGGTCGGCTACGCCGATTCCGGCGTCAACGCCGCTGACGACAGCTGAGTAAGGAGATCGACGTGGATATCATGGGCATGATGAAAAAGGCGCAGGCCGTTCAGGCCAGGCTTCAGGAGGCGCAAGAGGAGCTCGGGCGCCTGGAGGTTGAAGGCCAGGCCGGCGGCGGCATGGTCGGCGTCACGCTCAACGCGAAGGGCGAGCTCAAGGGCGTGCGGATCGACGCCTCGCTCTTGACGCCGGCCGACAAGGAGATGCTCGAGGATCTGATCGTCGCCGCCTTCAGCGACGGCAAGTCCAAAGCGGATCGGGCGGCGGCCGAGAAGATGCAGTCGTTGACCGCGGGCCTCCCCCTGCCTCCCGGCATGAAGCTGCCGTTCTAGAGGCCGGATGCCGTCCAACGTCGCCGGACCCGAAATCGAACGTCTCGTCCAGCTTCTCGCGCGCTTGCCGGGACTGGGTCCGCGTTCGGCGCGCCGCGCCGCGCTCCATCTCATCCGCAAGCGCGAGACGCTGCTCGCGCCCCTCGCCGAGGCGTTGCGCGTCGCGCAGGAACGGATCGTAACCTGCTCGACCTGCGGCAATGTCGACACGCGCGATCCCTGTACGATCTGCGCCGATGAGCGGCGGGACGCCACGATGCTCGTGGTGGTCGAGTTGGTCGGCGACCTCTGGGCGCTGGAGCGGGCCGGCGCCACTCGCGCGCGCTATCACGTGCTCGGCGGGGCGCTGTCGCCCCTGGACGGCGTCGGGCCCGCCGATCTCAACCTGAGCGGGCTCGTCGGGCGCATCGCCAAGGGAGGGGTCGGCGAACTGATTCTTGCCGTAAACGCCACGGTCGAGGGTCAGACGACGGCGCACTACATCATCGATCTGCTTGCCGATTACCCCGTCAAGGTGACGCGTCTCGCCCATGGCGTGCCGGTCGGCGGCGAGCTCGACTACCTCGATGACGGCACGCTCGCGGCGGCCATGCGTCAGCGCACGGCCTTTTGAGGCTCTCATCGCCCCTCCGGCGATGAAGATTGTCGCTGTCGCCCCTGTCGCCGGGGCCAAGCCTGTCATAAATTTGGCTGTGTCTTGGTTCAGGGCGTTCGCCATGCCAGCTGCTTCCCAAGCGTCTAGGCCCTTTGTCCCGCCGTTTCCGCGACGGCCCGACAAGCCTCGCAGCGCCCTCTCACTCATTCTGACCCTTCGGCGGAACCCGATCGAGATCTGGACCGAGGCGGATTTCGAACGGCCCATGTCGCTCGGCCGCTCCGTTCTGGGCCTGCGCGGCGCCGCGCATGATCCCGCCGCGGTCCGGCGCATCTTTCTCGACAACGCCGCCAACTACCGCAAGGACGACCTGCAGCTTCGGGTCTTGCGGCCGGGCCTCGGCCAGGGGCTATTGACCAGCGAGGGCGAGGACTGGCGCATGCAGCGGCGCGCGCTTGCCCCTCTGTTTTCGCCTCGGCAGGTCGCCGAGTTCGCATCCGCCATGCAGAGAGTTGCGCAAGCGGCCGTCGATCGCCTGAGCCCGAGGCGCGACGGCGCCGTGACGGAGGTCGGCGGGTTGATGTCTCGAATGACGCTCGAGGTTTTAGAGCAGACGCTGTTTTCGCAAGGCCTGGGGCGCGAACCGAGCGCATTCCAGCGCTCGGTGACGAATTACTTCGACACCATCGGCAGGCTCGACCCGCTCGATCTCCTGGGCGCTCCGAACTTCTTGCCGCGGTTTGGACGCCGCCGGGGCCGTCCGGCGCTCATGTTTTTCGCTCAGGCGGTCGATGACATCATCGGCCATCGTCGCGCTTTCATCGACGGCGGCGGGGAGGCTCCAAAAGACCTGCTGACCCTTCTCCTGTCGGCGCGCGATCCCGAAAGCGGCCGCGGCATGTCCGACGAGGATATGCGCGCCAACATCCTGACCTTCATCCTGGCCGGACATGAAACGACCGCGAACGCCTTGACGTGGACCTTCTACCTCTTGTCCCAGTCGCCCGAGTGGCGCGAGCGGGCGGAGGCGGAGGCCGAACAGTCGTTCGATCCGGAGCGGCCGGCTTCAGCCGAGAAATGCGAGACGTTGCGGGCGATTTTCGAGGAAGCGATGCGCCTCTATCCGCCAGCGGCGATGCTGAGTCGTCAGGCGATCGCCGACGACGAACTCGCGGGCGTTCATGTTCCCGCTGGCGCGGTGATCTCGGTCTCGCCCTATGTTCTGCACCGCCGGCGCGGTTTGTGGGACAACCCGGACGCCTTTGATCCGTCGAGATTCCTGGGCGAAAACCGGGACCGGATCGACCGCTTCGCCTATATCCCGTTCGGCGCCGGACCGCGGGTCTGCATCGGCATGGCCTTCGCGATGCAGGAGGGGATCATCATCCTCGCCAATCTCCTGCGCGCTTTCCGCTTCGATCTTGTCGAGGGGCAGGCCGTAATGCCTCAGCAGCGCGTGACACTGCGCCCGCGCGGGGGCATGAAAATGCACGTGAAACGGCGCGAAACGGCGAAGAAATTCACAGCCGACAATTTCTTTATGAAAGTCCGTTGACAGAAACTTCACAGCGGCCTATATGCGCCTCTCCCAACGGTTTGGCGCTTCTTTCAGAGCGGCCGAGCGGCGGGTCACGGAACTTTCCGAGCGCACTCCTCCCTGCTGTGAGGCGGGGGCGGAGGATTTTCGGTCGTTCCTGCCGCGCGTAAGCGGGGCGATATGAGATTTGAGCTCGAACTGAGCTCTGGCGGCGGCGCCGTCGGGGTTTGGTTTTGGTCCACGGAGCTCCGGCTCCACGCTGTTTGACAATTGCATCGGAAGGAAGAGAGACGTGGGCGGCGGGGTCCTTGCGGGACTTTGCTCGTCGGGTTCAATTCAAGCGCGAGCTTGAAGCCGATCCGGCGGTTTAAGTCCGAAGAGACAACTGACGGTCACGTTTCAAGAATTCATCGCGCTTCGAAGGAGCGCGGCCCGACCGTCGTGAGGCGGGCAGGCCGCAAACCTCTTTGGAAGCGGATGTGTTTGGAACTCGTCAAGAATACAATGTCCGCACGGACATTGAAGTGACCAGTCAGGACAAAGATCTCAATTCAACTTGAGAGTTTGATCCTGGCTCAGAACGAACGCTGGCGGCAGGCTTAACACATGCAAGTCGAACGCCCGTAGCAATACGGGAGTGGCAGACGGGTGAGTAACGCGTGGGAACATACCCTCCGGTTCGGAATAACTCAGGGAAACTTGAGCTAATACCGGATACGGCTGAGAGGCGAAAGATTTATCGCCGGAGGATTGGCCCGCGTTCGATTAGCTTGTTGGTGAGGTAACGGCTCACCAAGGCGACGATCGATAGCTGGTCTGAGAGGATGATCAGCCACATTGGGACTGAGACACGGCCCAAACTCCTACGGGAGGCAGCAGTGGGGAATATTGGACAATGGGCGCAAGCCTGATCCAGCCATGCCGCGTGAGTGATGACGGCCTTAGGGTTGTAAAGCTCTTTCGCTCGGGACGATAATGACGGTACCGAGATAAGAAGCCCCGGCTAACTTCGTGCCAGCAGCCGCGGTAATACGAAGGGGGCTAGCGTTGTTCGGAATTACTGGGCGTAAAGCGCGTGTAGGCGGGTCTTTAAGTCAGGGGTGAAATGCCAAGGCTCAACCTTGGAACTGCCTTTGATACTGGAGATCTTGAGTCCGGGAGAGGTGAGTGGAATTGCGAGTGTAGAGGTGAAATTCGTAGATATTCGCAAGAACACCAGTGGCGAAGGCGGCTCACTGGCCCGGAACTGACGCTGAGACGCGAAAGCGTGGGGAGCAAACAGGATTAGATACCCTGGTAGTCCACGCTGTAAACGATGGATGCTAGCCGTTGGGGAGCTTGCTCTTCAGTGGCGCAGCTAACGCTTTAAGCATCCCGCCTGGGGAGTACGGTCGCAAGATTAAAACTCAAAGGAATTGACGGGGGCCCGCACAAGCGGTGGAGCATGTGGTTTAATTCGAAGCAACGCGCAGAACCTTACCAGCTTTTGACATGTCCTGGACGGATTGCAGAGATGCGATCTTCCCTTCGGGGCCGGGAACACAGGTGCTGCATGGCTGTCGTCAGCTCGTGTCGTGAGATGTTGGGTTAAGTCCCGCAACGAGCGCAACCCTCGCCCTTAGTTGCCATCATTCAGTTGGGCACTCCAGGGGGACTGCCGGTGATAAGCCGGAGGAAGGTGGGGATGACGTCAAGTCCTCATGGCCCTTACAGGCTGGGCTACACACGTGCTACAATGGCGGTGACAGCGGGAGGCGAAGGGGCGACCCTGAGCAAATCTCGAAAAGCCGTCTCAGTTCGGATTGCACTCTGCAACTCGAGTGCATGAAGTTGGAATCGCTAGTAATCGCGGATCAGCACGCCGCGGTGAATACGTTCCCGGGCCTTGTACACACCGCCCGTCACACCATGGGAGTTGGTTTTACCCGAAGACGGCGTGCTAACCGCAAGGAGGCAGCCGGCCACGGTAGGGTCAGCGACTGGGGTGAAGTCGTAACAAGGTAGCCGTAGGGGAACCTGCGGCTGGATCACCTCCTTTCTGGATTCGGATCTCATCAACCACGAGGACATGAGCTTTGCTCAAGTCCGACGGTTTGTCGTCCGGCTCAGAATCAAGCGGCCAGTCAGGCCGCATTTTGCGGGACCGCGCCGCCTTCGTCTCTCTTTCTGATAAGGATATGGAAGACTTGCGCCTCCGTCGGCTTTGAAGGCTTGAGACGGGCGCGGGACTTCTTCTTTCGACCGGGCTTGTAGCTCAGTTGGTTAGAGCGCGCGCTTGATAAGCGTGAGGTCGGAGGTTCAAGTCCTCCCAGGCCCACCACAGCCTTTGGGCGCCGGCGGGTCTAGAACGGGGCCATAGCTCAGTTGGGAGAGCGCGTGCTTTGCAAGCATGAGGTCGTCGGTTCGATCCCGTCTGGCTCCACCAAAGTCTGGGCCGCAAGGTCGTGACGGCGTGTCGAGCGGATTGAAGCACCCGTATCCTTTCCGATGTGATTTATCAGTTTCGTCGAGTGCGCAAGCGCTTGGCGTGACGATGGCCGAAGGGTGGCTAGGAGCTTGTTCTCCACCGTCCCTTTCGGCCCTCGATCTCTGACATTGTGAAGAGGAAGCGCATTCGGTCGAAGACCGGATGGGGCGAGGCGAGAACCGGAGGGTCCGTAAGGATCCGAAGGCAAAAGACGCCGCGTCATCATCTTGTCTTTCGAGCAACCAGTCGTGGATTTGGAGCCTGACCGCTCATGTCCCCGGGTGTGCTTGAAGCAAAACTGGTCTTTTCAAGCCAGGGAACGCGTTTGCCTGATCGAGCCGAATCGATCGAGCGAATAAAGGACGCGCGCCTTGGCGATGAGAGCAATCAAGTGTCTTAAGGGTATCTGGTGGATGCCTTGGCGCTGAGAGGCGATGAAGGACGTGGTACGCTGCGATAAGTCATGGGGAGCCGCGAACAGGCTTTGATCCGTGAATTTCCGAATGGGGAAACCCACCTTCGATCTCTGTTGCTCCGAAGAGGCGCGTCAACGAAGCGATGGCCGGGCCGCACAGGCCGGAGGCGTCGCTTAAGGCGAGCCGGCTCTATTCCGTCTTCTGGACGAGATGGAGCGATCTTTGGACCAACAGAGATCAGCAGAAGGTACTTATTCTCTGAATCCATAGGAGAATAAGAGCGAACCCGGGGAACTGAAACATCTCAGTACCCGGAGGAAAGGACATCAACGAGACTCCGTTAGTAGTGGCGAGCGAACGCGGATCAGGCCAATGCTTCTTTTTGGATCTATCAGAACCGGTTGGAAAGCCGGGCCGGAGCGGGTGACAGCCCCGTATGAATAGGGTTCGAGAGGGAGATTCGAGTAGGGCGGGACACGTGCAATCCTGCCTGAACACGGGGGGACCACCCTCCAAGCCTAAGTACTCCTCAGCGACCGATAGCGAACAAGTACCGTGAGGGAAAGGTGAAAAGCACCCCGACGAGGGGAGTGAAACAGTTCCTGAAACCGGATACCTACAAACAGTCGGAGCCCGCAAGGGTGACGGCGTACCTTTTGTATTATGGGTCAGCGACTTAAAGTATCGAGCAAGCTTAAGCCGATAGGCGGAGGCGCAGCGAAAGCGAGTCTGAACAGGGCGTTCAGTTCGATGCTTTAGACCCGAAACCGAGTGATCTAGTCATGAGCAGGTTGAAGGCAGGGTAACACCTGCTGGAGGACCGAACCGGTGTCTGTTGAAAAAGACTCGGATGACTTGTGATTAGGGGTGAAAGGCCAACCAAACTCGGAAATAGCTGGTTCTCCGCGAAATATATTTAGGTATAGCCTCGAGATGAGGCTCCAGGGGGTAGAGCACTGGATGGGCTAGGGGGGCCAAAACCCTACCAAACCTAACCAAACTCCGAATACCTGGAAGTCATTCTCGGGAGCCACACAGTGGGTGCTAACGTCCATTGTGGAGAGGGAAACAACCCAGACCAACAGCTAAGGCCCCCAATTCATGGCTAAGTGGGAAAGGATGTGGAAATCCCAAAACAACCAGGAGGTTGGCTTAGAAGCAGCCATCCTTTAAAGAAAGCGTAACAGCTCACTGGTCTAAATTTAAGGGTTTCTGCGCCGAAGATGTAACGGGGCTCAAGCCATGAGCCGAAGCTTTGGGCGTCGCAAGACGCGGTAGCGGAGCGTTCCGTTCGCTGATGAAGGGAGAGCCGTGAGGCCTCCTGGAGGCATCGGAAGTGCGAATGCTGACATGAGTAACGACAAACACTGTGAAAGACAGTGTCGCCGAAAGTCCAAGGGTTCCTGCGTAAAGTTAATCTTCGCAGGGTTAGCCGGTCCCTAAGGCGAGGCCGAAAGGCGTAGTCGATGGGAATCACGTTAATATTCGTGAGCCTGCAGGTGGTGACGGATCTCTTATGTCGTTCGGTCTTACTGGATTGACCGGGCGGCGACGAGGTTCCAGGAAATAGCCCCTGCATTTGACCGTACCCGAAACCGACACAGGTGGACAGGTAGAGTATACCAAGGCGCTTGAGAGAATGACGTTGAAGGAACTCGGCAATTTACCTCCGTAACTTCGGAATAAGGAGGCCCTCGGTGAGCGCAAGCTTGTCGGGGGGGCACAGACCAGGGGGTGGCAACTGTTTAACAAAAACACAGGGCTCTGCGAAATCGCAAGATGACGTATAGGGTCTGACGCCTGCCCGGTGCCGGAAGGTTAAAAGGAGAGGTGCAAGCCTTGAATTGAAGCCCCGGTAAACGGCGGCCGTAACTATAACGGTCCTAAGGTAGCGAAATTCCTTGTCGGGTAAGTTCCGACCTGCACGAATGGCGTAATGACTTCCCCGCTGTCTCCAACGTCAGCTCAGTGAAATTGAAGTCCCCGTGAAGATGCGGGGTTCCTGCGGTCAGACGGAAAGACCCCGTGCACCTTTACTATAACTTTGCGTTGGCATTCGTTAAGTCATGTGTAGGATAGGTGGTAGGCTTGGAAGCATGGGCGCCAGCTCGTGTGGAGCCACCCTTGAAATACCACCCTTGACTTCATGGATGTCTAACCGCGCCCCGTCATCCGGGGCCGGGACAACGCATGGTGGGTAGTTTGACTGGGGCGGTCGCCTCCCAAAGAGTAACGGAGGCGCGCAATGGTTGGCTCAGACCGGTCGGAAATCGGTCGTTAGAGTGCAATGGCATAAGCCAGCCTGACTGCGAGACAAACAAGTCGAGCAGAGACGAAAGTCGGTCATAGTGATCCGGTGGTCCCGCGTGGGTGGGCCATCGCTCAACGGATAAAAGGTACGCCGGGGATAACAGGCTGATACTCCCCAAGAGTCCATATCGACGGGAGTGTTTGGCACCTCGATGTCGGCTCATCACATCCTGGGGCTGGAGAAGGTCCCAAGGGTTCGGCTGTTCGCCGATTAAAGTGGTACGTGAGCTGGGTTCAAAACGTCGTGAGACAGTTTGGTCCCTATCTGCCGTGGGTGTCGGAGAATTGAGAGGATTTGCCCCTAGTACGAGAGGACCGGGGTGAACGTATCTCTGGTGGACCTGTTGTGGCGCCAGCCGCAGTGCAGGGTAGCTATATACGGAATGGATAACCGCTGAAGGCATCTAAGCGGGAAACCAGCCTCAAAACAAGTTCTCCCTGAAGAGCCGTGGAAGACCACCACGTTGATAGGCCGGATGTGGAAGCGCGGTGACGCGTGAAGCTGACCGGTACTAATCGCTCGTTCGACTTGATTGCTCTCGTCGCCAAGGCGCGACTTACTGAAAATTCCCAGTTTTGCTTCATCCGTTCTTTGCCGGCCTGGTGGCTGTTGCAAGGTGATAAGACCCGATCCCATCCCGAACTCGGCCGTCAAACGCCTTAGCGCCGATGGTACTCTGTCTCAAGACATGGGAGAGTAGGTCGTCGCCAGGCCTGCAAAGAACGGACAACTTCCTCTTCACGAACAGGCGTTTTGGCCCTATCGCCGCGCCTAAAAACCCTTTGCCGCGGGGTGGAGCAGCCCGGTAGCTCGTCAGGCTCATAACCTGAAGGCCGCAGGTTCAAATCCTGCCCCCGCAACCAAATCAAGCCCTTGAAACCGTTCGCGTTTCGAGGGCTTTTTTGTGGCCATGTCAGGGATGGAGATTTCGCCGTGGAAGCGCAGTGGAAGCGGCGGGATCGACGCCGCTGCATAGCTTTGGCTGAGACAATATGCCACGGCAACGCGAAGCTCGCCTTTTTTCGCCACGACCCAGACAGGGCAATCGCGGTCCCATATGGAAGATCTAGCCGCGGAAGCGCTACGGAAACAGACGGCGGGAAGGAAGAGCATCGACTGTTACGCGCGCCGCGAAAAGAGTCTTTGTCCACCCCGGGCACACGGCAGGTTGTCCGGGGTCTACAGGTCTTCTGCTGCCGATGCATCCCGTCTGTTTCTGCGTTTCTACTCGGCGGCCTCGGCGAGTTTGGGGTAATCGGTATAGCCCTCGGTTCCTGGCGAATAGAAGGTCGCGGAGTTCCAGGGGTTGAGGTGCGAATTCAGCGCGATGCGGCGCGGCAGATCGGGATTGGCGATGAAGAGTTTGCCGAAGGCGACCGCGTCCGCCTCGCCGGCGGCCAGGGTCGCCGCCGCGCTCTCCGGCGTGAAGCCTTCGTTGGCGACATAGACGCCGCCGAACGCCTTTTTGAGCTCCGGGCCAAGCCGCGGCTCTTTGAGGGATTCGCGGGCGCAGAGGAAGGCGATCTTCCGCTTGCCCAATTCGCGGGCGACGTAGCCGAACGTCGCCGGAAGGTTGCTGTCGCCCATGTCATGGGCGTCGCCGCGCGGCGCGAGATGCATGCCTACGCGGCCCGGACCCCATACGGCAACGACCGCGTCGGTCACCTCGAGCATCAGCCGCGCGCGGTTTTCGACCGAACCGCCGTATCGATCGGCGCGCTTGTTGCTGCCGTCCTGCAAAAACTGGTCGAGAAGGTAGCCGTTCGCGCCATGGATTTCGACGCCATCGAAGCCCGCGGCCCTGGCGTTCAGCGCGCCGGTGCGGAAAGCTTCGACCACACCTGCGATCTCCTCAGTTTCAAGGGCGCGCGGGACCGCGTAAGGCCGCTCGGGGCGCAATAGGCTCACACGGCCCTTCGGGGCGATGGCGCTCGGCGCGACTGGAAGCGCCCCGTCGTGATAGCTTGGATCCGAGACGCGGCCGACATGCCAAAGCTGCAGCAGAATCCGCCCGCCGGCCGCATGCACGTCTCGGGTAATGCGACGCCAGCCATCGATCTGTTCCCGCGACCAGACGCCAGGCGTGCTCGGGTAGCCCACCCCGGTCTGAGCAACGGACGTCGCCTCGGAAATGATCAAGCCGGCGCTTGCGCGCTGAATGTAATAATCACGCATCATCAGGTTGGGGACCCGGCCTGGCCCGCTCGACCGGTTGCGCGTCAAGGGCGCCATGAAAATACGGTTCGGAAGCTCGAGGTCGCCGATTGCGATTGGATCGAATAGCGTCGGCATGAACGGCGTCGTCCTCATTGAGAAGAACCATGCTGATCGACGCCGAAGCTCGGACTCTGCGCCGAGTTCGCGGTCGATCGCGTCAAGGGCAGATCTAGCTCGGCCCAGGCCGCGGAAAAAGGCCGATGGCGCGGGCGACCTCGTCGTCGCCCCAGCCGACTTGATCGTAGCTGCCGCGCCAATGGACGAGCGCGCCCGATCCTCCGCCGGCCAACACGCACCGCACGCGGCCAATGACGATGGCGTGGGTGTGGCGTTCGATTCGCTCCTCGACGTCGCAACCGAACACGGCGATCGAATCGGCGAGGCAATGCGCTCCGCTGGGCAAGGCGAGCCAGCGCCCGCTCCGAAAACGCTCCGACTGCTTGAGGCTGGAGCCACTCGCGAAACGCTCGGCGAATTCCCGCTGATCGGCCGAAAGAACGTTGACCGCGAAGGCGCCGAAGCGAGTCAACGCCGCGTAACACGGAGAAGCGCGATTGACGCAAACGAGCAGGGTGGGCGGTTCAGCGCACAGCGACGATACGGAAGTAGCGGTAACCCCGGCGCGGTCTCCTCCAGCGCCGACAGTAACGATACAAACGCCGCCGGCGAGATGCCGCATGGCTTCGCGGAAGCTCTTTTCGGTGGCTTCGGCCGCCCGCGGCGGCGAAGTCCGAGGTTGAAAGCGGTGGACGGGGGGGACGAGCATCGCCGGACCCAATTCGTGGAACATGATTACATTGAATCTATCAATTTACTCAACTCATGTCCACCGCAAGCCATTGCGCCGCACCTCCGAGTTTAGGACAGAAGCCCCGCGACGCGGCCGCGTCCCATTTGCAGCGGCTTGCTCGGGTCAGCGCGAGCCGCCTTGCGCCCGGAGCGCGATCCGGCGAACGGCGGCGATGAGGACTTCGACATCCTCCGCCGTGTTGTAAAGCGCGAACGAGGGCCTGACCGAACTCTCCAGCCCAAAGCGGCGCAGAATCGGCTGAGCGCAATGGTGGCCGGCGCGCACGGCGATGCCCTCGCGGTCCAGGGCTTTACCGACGTCCTCGGTACGGCAGCCGTCGAGGACGAAAGACACAACGCCGGCACGCTCGCGAGGCGCGCCGACGAGGCGCAACCCGGGAATGGAGCCGAGGCCAGCGACGGTCTGCTCGATTAATTCGTGCTCATGACGGGCGATCGCCTCCATGCCGACGGCGTCGAGATAATCGATCGCCGCGCCGAGCCCCACCGCATCGGCGATGTTTCCGGTGCCGGCCTCAAAACGGTCCGGAGGGACCTGATAGATCGTCCTTTCGAACGTCACGTCGGCGATCATGCTGCCGCCGCCCTGCCAGGGCGGCATCGTCTCGAGCACGGCCTGCTTGCCGTAGACGGCGCCAATGCCCGTCGGCGCGAACATCTTGTGTCCCGAGAGCACGAAGAAATCCGCATCGAGCGCCTGCACGTCGGTGCGGCCATGCGACACCGACTGCGCGCCGTCTACCAGGGTCAGCGCGCCATGGCGATGGGCCGATGCGATCATCTCGCGTGCCGGCGTCACCGTGCCCAGCGCGTTCGAGACCTGCGGCAGCGCCACGATACGGGTGCGGGGGCCGAGCAGCTTCTCGTATTCGTCGAGCAGGATGTCGCCATTGTCGTCGACCGGGGCGACGCGCAGCCGCGCCCCCGTCTCGAGACAGAGTTGCTGCCAGGGCACAATGTTGGCGTGGTGTTCGAGCCACGTGACGACGATCTCGTCGCCCGCCTTCACGTTGCGGCGGCCCCATGATTGCGCAACGAGATTGATTCCTTCCGTTGCGCCGCGCACGAACACGATCTCGCGCGGGGACGAAGCGCCGATGAAGCGCCGCACCTTGTCCCGCGCGGCCTCGTAGGCGTCGGTCGCGCGCGCGGCGAGCGTATGCGCGCCGCGATGAACGTTCGAATTCTCGTGTGAATAGAAGTTCGCGAGCCGGTCGATCACCGCCTGCGGCTTTTGCGTGGTCGCGCCGTTGTCAAGCCATATCAGCCGGCGGCCATGAACTCTTTCCTGCAGGATTGGAAAATCGTTGCGGATCGAGGCGGCGTCGAAGGCCTGCGGCCGGGTGCGCGCGTCGGCAAAAACTGGTGCGATCGCAGGCGAGGGGGCGCCGGCCGCGACGCCCGAGGGCATCGCAAGCGCGCTTTGCGGATCGCTCGTTCGGGACGCGCTCTCCGGCAGCAACGCAGCAGCCGGAACATGACTTCCCGCAGAAGGTGCGGCGGCCGTCTTCGATGGGGCCGCGAAATCGAGCGCCCGGAGCGCGAGGCTGAAATCGATCGGCGCTGAGAAGGGCGAGGGCTCGATCGGATTTGCGACAGCGTCGATGCTATGCGGCCCCGTCGTGTCCTGCAGAGGGGCCGATCCCGTCGCCGTCTGCAGCGGATCGACGCGCGGCGCGGCGATCGCGGTCTGGGTCGCCGCCGGGGCGATCGCTCGCGACTGGGCGAAGGCGAAAGGCGAGGCTGAACCGGCGGAAGCGCCGCCAAACGAGCGAAACGGAATCGACGACGGGAATCCGTTGGTTGGGATGTCCGGCGCGCCGAAGGGAGGCTGGACCGGAACCGCGCTCGCATAGACGGGAGCGGAAGGCTGAGCGGGCGCAGACCACGGCGCAGGCGGCGAGGCCGGGAGCACCGGCGCGCCCATCGGCGCTCCGCCGGTCACGCCCTTGAAGAATGCGTTGGCTAGCCGTTCGATCGCGCCCTCGTCGGGGACGAAGGCGCCCGCCCTCTCAGACTCAACGTCAGGCGCGGAGACGCCCGCGCCGGTGAGGTCAGGCGTAGGCATGGGTATATTCGGGATAGCTGCCGATCTCGACGTCGTCGAGCACGGCGAGCGCATCCTCGGTCAGCACGGCCAGAGAGCAGTAGAGGGAGATTAGGTAGGAAGCGATCGCCTTGCGGTCGATGCCCATGAAACGCACGGAAAGGCTCGGCGCCACTTCGCCCGGAACGCCCGGCTGAAACAGTCCGACCACGCCCTGCTTCTTTTCGCCCGTGCGGATCAGGAGAATCTTGCTCGTCTCTGAGCCTTTCTTCTTACCGTGTTCGATCTTGACCTTGTCTGACGGCACGAGCGGCACGCCACGCCAGGTGACGAAGGGCGTTCCGAACAGCGTCACGGTCGGCGGGGGCACGCCGCGGCGGGTGCACTCACGCCCGAAGGCCGCGATCGCGCGCGGATGGGCGAGGAAGAACCCCGGCTCCTTCCAGACCTTGGTCAAGAGTTCATCGAGGTCGTCGGGGGTCGGCGGTCCCTTTCGGGTTCGGATGCGCTGCGAGGGCGCAGCGCTGGCGAGCAGGCCATATTCACCGTTATTGATGAGTTCGCCTTCCTGCCGCTCCTTCACCTTCTCGATCAGCAGGCGCAGTTGTTCCTGAACCTGATCGAACGGCTGGCTATAGAGATCGGAGACACGGGTCTGCACGTCGAGCACCGTCGTCACCGCCTTAAGGAAATACTCGCGGGGATTATCAACGTAATCGACGAATGTCTCGGGCAGGTCGGGGTTGCTGTCTCGTGGCGGGCTGCATTCGACGTCCTCCGCGCCGTCGCCCTGTTCCTTCACCCGATTCAGCCGGAAGATGCCGGCTTCAACCGGGGTCCAGCTGAGGAAATTGACCAGCCAACGGGGCGTGATGCCGCCCCACTGCGCGTGTGTCTTGGTGGCGTTTGCAAGTTGGCGGGCCGCCCCCTCGCTGAGTGTTCTGCGTTCGACCTCGTCAGCCATGTCCCGACCCCAGTTGGTTTGTAATTGACTTTGTCATCTGGTCGCTGCCGCTTCAAGTTTTGATGCACTGCGACAGCAGTGGCGGCGATTAGTTGACTAATATGATAGACGTTATATTAAGACAAGCTGGAAGCTGTGGAAAAAGTTAGGGGCGATGTCCCAAGCGACGCTATCCATCGAAGCCGCGGAGCGGGGACGAATCAGCGAGGACTAGCTCGCGGTCGCGATCGGGCTCGGCGTATTCGCGTTGGCGCTGCCGTCTCTTGCCGGCGTCGATGCGCTTGGCTGGATCGTCTCGACATCCGTCTGGACCGATCCTGGCTCCGCGCTCGCGCCGGTTTCGAAGGCGTTCGCGGGGTTGAGCGGTGCCGTCTCGCTTCTGCTCACCTATCTCGTGCTGCTCATCGTCCTGTCGGCCGGCGCCTATGCGCTCGGCGAGGACGTCCGGCGATTCGCGATCGCCTTCACCGTCGTCTTCGCAATCGCCTATGCGAGCTGGTTCATCGGCGGCTGGGCGCGCCTCGCCGCGGTCACGCCGGCCGACCAGGCCAAGTATGGCCTCTCATGGTCGCTGAGGCTCACGAGCGAAGGCGGCTTCATTGTCGCGCTTCTTGCCGGCCTTGCGATCGCGAATTCTTCCCCGCGTTTCGCCGAATGGCTCCGAGCCGCGATCCGGCCGGAACTTTACATCAAGGTCGCTATCGTCATTCCCGGCGCCTTTATTGCGGTGACCGCGGCGGGAAAGCTCAGCCTGGCATCGTCTTTGCTCCTGCGAGGCGTCGCCGCGATCGTCGAGGCCTATCTGATCTACTGGCCCATCGTTGATCTGATCGCGCGAAAGGGTTTCGGCTTCAGCCGCGAATGGTCCGCCCCGCTCCATCGTCATAAAACGCTTTCGGGCGAGCCCTTCCAGATGCCAACCGCGAAGGCGATCGACGCCCGGCTCGTTGGCGGGTCCCTCCTCTTCGGCGTCGGCTCGGGTCTGGTCGGGCTCTGCCCTGGTCCGGCGATTGTCGACATCGGCTTTCTCGACGCCCGCGCGGCGCTGTTCGTCGCATGCATGGCCGCTGGCATGGCGCTCTACGCGGCGTTGGCCGCGGTCCCGGCGGCGCCGTCCGTCGAGTTCGCGCCCGACGACCGCTGATCTTCGCTCGCGAGAGCAACAACCAGTCGACCGAGCCCGCCACTAAAGAAGCCCGAGGCGCCCGTTTCGAGCGGGTCTGACTCTAATTCGCGTTCATGGTTTTCGCGGGTCGATCGCGCGCCGCTCGCGATCGTTCGAGCGCGATCTGTCTTTCGGATCCCGGATATCGAAAATCATGTCATCCAGATTGCCGGTCTCGGCGAGCAGGCGATTGAGGCGCGCAAGGTTGGTTCGCGCAGCGCTCCACAGGTTTTGAACCGGAGATCGCCAAGTCATGATCAAATTCCTCCGCCATCGTCGAACAATTCGTTGCGTGCTTTGGCCTGCGTGATGTTGCTTCCGGGCGGCGCATCGCGCGTGAGCCACACATTGCCGCCGATCGACGAGCCCCGGCCGATGGTGACGCGCCCAAGAACCGTCGCGCCGGCGTAGATGACCACGTCGTCCTCGACGATCGGGTGCCGCGGGTAGTTCTTGCGCAGAGTTCCGTTGTCGTCGGCCTCGAACCGCTTCGCCCCGAGCGTGACCATTTGGTAGAGGCGAACGTTTCGGCCGATAACGGCGGTCTCGCCAACGACGACCCCGGTTCCGTGGTCGATGAAGAAGCCTTCGCCGATCTCGGCGCCGGGGTGGATATCGATGCCCGTTTCCGAGTGGGCGTGTTCGGCGATGATGCGCGCGATCATCGCGACGCCGAGCTTATAAAGCTGGTGCGCCAGCCGATGGCGGATGATCGCGGCGAAGCCCGGAAAGCAGAAGACAATCTCGTCGATGCTCCTGGCGGATGGGTCTCCCTCGAGCGCCGCCCGTACGTCGGTGTCGAGCAGCGCCCGCACCTGGGGAAGGGCGGCGGCGAATTCCTTCACCAATTCGGGGGCGCGCAACGGGGCGTCGATCCGATTGTCGCCCATCCACTCCCTGGCAAGCGCCAGTTCGAGTTCGATCTGGCGCTCCAAGGCACGCAAGGCCGAATCGAGCGTCCGAACGATGAAGGCGTCGACATCCTTGGCAAAGAGATCCGCCGGGCCGAAATGGCGCGGATAGAGGGCCGCTGCGATACCGTCCACCAGGTCGATGATAATTTCACGCGATGGCAGCGGCGGCGGGGCGCCGCGATAGCGGCGCTTCTGAGAGGCGGTTCTAAGGCCGCGAAGCTGGGCGACAATGTCGACAAACTCAAGATCGTGGCGCGCCTCCCGTCGGGGCTCGCGGACCGCGGTCATGCCGCGAGGCCCTCTGCGTCGAACAGCCATTCGAACCAGCATCGCATAAAGCGGCCCAATTGATAATTAACTCCATCAACGTACTAGACGAAATGCTCGAAGGCAAGGGCCACGAGGAGGTCGAGTATGCAAAAGCTAATGGAGTTTAATCGCTGGACTTTTGCCGCGGAGACCGGTTTCTGCTCCAACACCAGATGGCGGAGCGGACTTCTGAAACACCGGACCGAACCTCGAGGGCATGACGTGCTGACAAAAAAGGGAAAATATGGCCTCAAGGCCATGGTGCATCTGGCCGGGCTCGAACCGGACGCACTCGCGCAAGTCGCCGACATCGCTCAGGCGAACAACATTTCGAAGGGGTTTCTCGATCAGATACTGACCGAATTGCGGCGCGCCGGGCTCGTCTATTCCAAACATGGCAAGCGGGGCGGCTATGCCCTTGCTCGGCCCGCCGATGAGATCAGCGTCGGCAATATCGTGCGCGTTCTCGACGGCCCTCTGGCGCCGATCGGGTGCGCTTCGGTCACCGGCTATCGCGCTTGCGACGACTGCGGAGATTTGAGGAAATGCGCGGTCCGTCTCGTGATGGTTGAGGCGCGCAACGCTGTCGCGCATGTCCTCGACAACTACATGCTCGCGGAAATGCGTGCGTTGAAAGAGCCGCTCCAGCTCGCGGATATGTACGACATTTGAGGGAATGGTTTAAAAAACCCACTTCCCCGCCATGACGGCGGCCTCAGACGCCGAGCGTGTCGCCTCACTGCGTCGGCTCGTCGAGGGCGGAACCGCCGATGGCGTTGAGGTTGGCCGACCATCGAGCTGGCGCCCCGCTGCTCCAGGCGACGTCTCGGGCGCCGTCCCGGCGCGGCGTCGCGACGCCACGAAGAGAAAGCAGCCTCAATAAAGTTGACTAATTATGTAGAGTTTATATTTTTGCCGCCTCTATGGCCATGAAGGCGCACGCATGAACCGCAGATCCTTCTTGCTCTTTTCGGCTGCTCTCAACCTTTCCGCGCTGCGGCTCGCCTTTGCCGACACGTTGAAGGAATTGCGGGTCGGCTACCAGAAGACCGGGGTCCTTTTGGTCGTCAAGGCGCGCAAGCAGCTCGAGAAGCGTTTCGAGTCCCGCGGCCTTACCGTTCGATGGGTCGAATTTCCGTCCGGTCCGCCCCTCCTCGAGGCGCTGAACCCGGGCGGCGTCGATTACGGCTATACGGGCGACACGCCGCCGATCTTCGCCCAGGCCGCTCGGGCGAACATTCGCTATGTCGGTGTCATTCCCGCTCGAGGATACGGGCAGGCGATC
Source organism: uncultured Alphaproteobacteria bacterium (assembly GCA_963794655.1). Taxonomy (GTDB): domain Bacteria; phylum Pseudomonadota; class Alphaproteobacteria; order Rhizobiales; family Beijerinckiaceae; genus Roseiarcus. Next base: position 729,315 of record CAWCEV010000008.1, on the reverse strand, counting down.
GTTGTTCCGGACGCATCGCCGATGAAGACGCTCTCGGACCTCAAGGGCAAGAAGGTCGGAGTGGCGAAGGGCTCCAGCGCCCACGACCTGTTGGTGACCGCGCTCGAAAACGCGAGTATCGCCTGGGGCGACATCACACCCGTTTACCTAGCCCCGGCGGACGCGGCTTCCGCCTTCGCGCGCGGATCGATCGACGCCTGGTCGATCTGGGACCCGTTCTACGCCATTGCCGAATTGAAGCAGAATGCGCGCGCCCTGCCGATCGACCCGAAAGAGACGGCGCAGAACAGTTTCTTCCTCGCCAATCGCGACTTCCTTGCTCTGCATGGTGATGTCGTCGCTGCAATCAACGAAGAGATCGCGGCGGCCACGGCGTGGGCCGGCGCGCATCGCGACGAGGCGGCCGCGCTGTTCTCCGAGGCGAGCGGAGTCGAGATCGCCGCGCAGAGGCGATCTGTCGATCGCGCCGAATTCACCTTCGCGGCGATCGACGACAAGGTCATCGCCGAGCAACAATCTGTCGCCGACCGGTTCGAGCGGCTGGGTCTGATCCCCGCGCACGTCAACGTGCGCGACATTGTCTGGAATGGAAAGTCAAGCTCCTGAGTCCATCGCGCGGAGAAGCCGCCGTGGGGCGAGTGTCAAACAGATTTGCGCGCCGCGCCCATCTCAACCATCGCCAGCGAGGACGCTGAAAATGACGCGGGTCGCCAGCGTCGATTTCGATTCATCCACGGACGCCGCGGGCGCACGCTCGCGGCGCGCCGTCGCCGCCGTCGCAAGCGGCGCTTCGAAGTGGCTCGTCCCCGCGCTCGTTGTCGCGCTGTGGCAGGGCGCGTCGGGCTTCGGCCTGATCTCCGACACGCTCCTGCCCGCGCCAACCTCGGTTCTCGCCGCTGGTTGGCGCCTCACGCGATCGGGCGAATTGGCCGCCAACATCGAAATCAGTGCCCTGCGAGCGATTGCCGGGCTCGTTGTTGGAGGCGGGATCGGGCTGGCGCTCGGCCTCGCCAACGGTCTGTCGAAGCTCAGCGAGAACCTCACCGATTCGACGCTGCAGATGATCCGCAACGTGCCGCATTTGGCGCTGATCCCGCTGGTCATTGTCTGGTTCGGCATCGACGAGGGCGCGAAATTGTTCCTTGTCGCCCTCGGTGTGTTTTTTCCCCTCTACGTCAACACCCTGCACGGCGTACGCTCGGTCGATCCGCAGTTGATCGAAATGGCCAGGAGCTACGGCATGAGCAACGGCGCATTGTTCCGGCGCGTGATTCTGCCGGGCGCCTTGCCTTCGATCTTCGTCGGGCTTCGCTATGCGCTTGGCGTCATGTGGCTGACGTTGATCGTCGCCGAAACGATCGCTGCGCAGTCGGGAATCGGCTACATGGCGATGCAGGCGCGCGAATTCATGATGACCGACGTCGTCGTGCTTTCGATCCTCATTTATGCGCTGCTTGGCAAATTCGCCGACTTCGTCGCTCGCTTTCTGGAGCGCGTCTGCCTGCCCTGGCACCCGGCGTATAAGAAGTTATGACGCGAATTGCCGCTTTGGCGCCCTCCGAGGCATTGCCGGGCTTCGAAGGAGGGCTTCGCGACGACGCCCCGCCAGGCGCTCCGCTCACCGCGCGCGGGCTGGTCAAGCGCTTCGGCGACAAGATCGTGCTGAACGCCCTCGATCTGCACGCTCCGGCGGGTCAATTCCTGGCCGTCGTCGGACGCAGCGGCTGCGGCAAGAGCACCCTCCTTCGTCTTCTCGCCGGCCTGGACGAGGCTGACGGTGGGCGCATTTCTTTCGGCGACCGCGGGATCAATGATGCGCCGCGCCTGGCGCGCGTCATGTTTCAAGAGGCGCGATTGCTGCCGTGGGCGAGCGTGCTCGCCAATGTCGAAGTCGGTTTGGGACGCGCCCGGGGCTCGGGCCGACTGGCGCTCCACGCGCTTGCTTCCGTCGGCCTCGCCGACCGCGTGGGCGACTGGCCCTCGGCTCTGTCCGGCGGACAGAGGCAGCGCGTCGCGCTCGCCCGTGCGCTTGTCAGCCGTCCGAGATTTCTCGCCCTCGACGAGCCCCTTGGCGCCCTTGACGCGTTGACCCGCATCGAGATGCAGCACTTGCTCGAAGCTGCATGGCGTCGCGAGCGTTTCACGGCGATCCTGGTCACTCACGACGTGACTGAGGCCGTGGCGCTCGCCGACCGGATCGTGTTGCTCGAAGACGGCGCCGTGGCGTTGGACGTCACGATCAACCTGCCGCGCCCGCGGAGCCGGGGGACGGCGGAATTCGGAGCGATCGTCGATCGTATTCTCGGACGACTGCTTCGTTCCGCTTGAGAAAGCTCAGGCCGTCGCGGCTGCAGCCGCCGCCAGCCCGTCGGCGATGTCCAGGCATTGCAGCCTTATATCCGGGATCGCGATACATTCCCAGAACGCGGCGCGGGCGAGAGGGCCGATGACCTGGATGCGCGGCGAGCGACGTGCGCCGGCGTCAATCAGCGCATAGTCTTCAGCGACGTCCAATCCGACGCCGAGCGGATCGGCGCGCGCCGCTCCGCGCGCCAGCAGCGCGCGGATCAGCGGGTTCTCCGACCGGTTTGGGTCGTCAGGCAGGCCTGTGCAATCGATGATGCGGGCGAAGCGATGATCTTCAGGGGCGTTCGTCCCGCGCCGGGCGATACGCACATGGACGCCGTCAGGCCGTTGCACGGCGGCTAGCGCGCGGCCCGCGATGATCGTCAGGCGGCCGGAGGAGCGCAGGCTCAAAATGCGCCGCTCGATCTCTGGCGCCATCCGATGGCGGTGAATGTCCCAATAGACGCGTGCGTGGCGAAGAAACCGACGCTTCTGCTCGTCGGACATCGAACGCCAGAGCCTCTGCGTGTAGGGACGGAGCGCATCGACCGCCGAGCGCCAGTCGGCGCCCTCGGCGCTCATCTTAGCCGCAAGTCCGCGCAGCCAGCGAAGCAGCCCGGACAATTCCGTGCCGAAGGGAACGGTCTCCGCCGGCGCCTCGCGCGGCGCGACCGGCCGATGCGCCGAGGGTGCCAATCCCCGCCTCGATACGACCGTGATCGGGCCGCGGTGGCCGCGGCGATCGAGCGACACGGCCATGTCGACCATTGTCAGGCCCGAGCCGAGGATCAAGAGAGGCGCGTTCCTCGGCAGGTCATCGAGCGCGTCTTCCGCCCAGGCTTGCGCGGCCGGCACGCCATCCAGCGCCAGCTTGGCGTCATGGCCGGTCGCCAGCACGACCCGGTCGGCGACGATCGCGCGGCCCGAGGCGAGATGAAGCGTGATCGCGCCTGCGCTCTCCTCGATGTCAACGCAGGCGTCGCGCGCCGCACGGACTGCGCCACAGGCCAAGGCCCGTCCCACGAGCTCGCCGATATAATCCCCGTAGGTCGAGCGAGGAATGAAGCAGAACTGGGTTGGACAATCGACACCGCTGTCCGCTCCGCGCTCACGTAGCCAGTCAAACAGATGATCCGGCTCGTCCGCGAAGGCGCTCATATTGGCGACGCGGACGTTGAGCAGATGGCCAGGATCGCGAGTCGAGTAGGCGAGCCCGCGGCCAATAGCGGGGCTGGGTTCGATCAGCACGATGTCAGCCCGTGAGGCGTCGAACCGCCGTACGAGGTGAACCGCGGCCAGCGCCCCGGTCGCTCCGCCTCCGACAATCGCAATTCGAATTGGCATTCGCTTCTGGGGTCCGGCCATGGGCGCTGGGACATTCGCAATTCCGCACTCGCGATTCGCCGGGCGCGATCGCGGCTACGGACAGAATTCTATTATGTCTATAAATTTTATATAATCAACTTGACTCGGCTCCGAACCCGCTCCAGTTTGGGGCAGCTAGGCGGGACGGTCCGTCGCTGCGGCATTTTCGAGCGGTGTTGAATTGTCTCCGGATGGAACGTCCGCGCTGTCCCTGATCTCGCTGTCCAAGCGGTTCGGCGCCACTCAGGCGCTCGACGACGTCGATCTCCAGGTTGGGCGTGGCGAAGTCGTCGCGCTGATGGGCGCCAATGGGGCGGGGAAATCGACGCTGGCGAAAATCGCTTCTGGCGTGATCAGGCCGGATCGGGGCCGCATCATCATCTCCGGGCGTGAGATCTCGTTGTCGTCGCCGCAGGCGGCGCGCGCGGCAGGCGTCGTCGTCGTTCACCAGTCGACCGACCAGCTTGGCGTTCCCGGCTTGACCGTTGGCGAGAATCTGCTGCTCGACCGGTTCTGTGGGGGCGGCGTGGGGGCGCTCGTCTCGCGGCGACGCCTTTTGGAGCGCGCAAGGGCGGTCGCTGAGGGGATCGGACTTGACGCGCCGCTCGATCTGGACTTCGGCGCCCTCGGTCCCGCTCATCGCCAGCTTGTCGCCATCGCCCGCGCTGTCGCCGCCGACGCGTCGGTCCTTATCCTGGACGAGCCGACCGCCAGTTTGTCGGCCTTGGAGGCCGAGCGCCTCTTCTCGGTGATCGATCGCCTTCGGGGACGCGGCGTCGGCGTACTTTATATCTCCCATCGGCTTGGCGACATCCGGCGCATAGCCGACCGTATTGTGCTCCTGCGCAACGGACGGGCCGTCGCCGATCAGGTCAAGCCATTCGATTTCGCCGCCGCCGTGCGGGCGATGATCGGCCGCAATCTCATCGATGCCGAGCGGCCGCCTGGTTGCGATCGAGCATCGCGCGTCATTCTTCGCCTGGCGGGCGTCCGGCTGGTCCCGGCCGCGGCGAGCTTCGATCTTGAAATTCATGCCGGCGAAACCGTTGCGGTGACAGGCGCCTTGGGCGTGGGCAAAAGCCGCTTGCTCCGGACGCTGTTCGGTCTTGCGCCGATCGCGCGAGGCTTCGTCGAGATGGACGGGGCGCCATGGCGACCCGCCGGGCCGGCCGAGGCCATCGCCCGCGGCGTGTTCATGGCTGGCGAGGATCGCTGGCGCTCATCGCTATTGCCTGCGGCGACGCCCGGCGGCGACATTGCCGGGACGATCGCGCTTCCGCATCGCAAATCATGGTTTCCATGGGGAGTTGTCGACAATCGGCGCGAAAGCGACGCTAGCGATGGCGTCATCCGAAAGCTCGGAGTTCGCTGCCGAAGCTCGCGCGACACGCTCGATCTGCTTTCCGGGGGCAATCAGCAGAAGGTGGTGATCGGGCGCTGGCAAATCAGCCCCTTGCCGTCTGTTGCTGCTCGACGAACCCTTTCAGGGCGTTGATGTCGGCGCTCGCCGCGACATCGTCGACGCCATTCGCGCCGATCGGCGCGACGGCGCGACGCTGATTGCGACCAGCGACGTCGAAGAAGCCATCGAGGTCGCGGACGTGGTGGCGGTTATGCGCGGCCATTCGATCGTCGGGCTGCATGACCTCAGAGCGAGCGGCGGCGCATCGCTCATCGAGGCGATCGCCGCTCTCGAGACTAACGAGCTCGACAAAAGAGAAGGGGCGGCGGCGTGACGACCGACATCCGCGCCTCCGAGGATTCGCCGCGCGCGACGCCGATTGTCGAAGCCTCCGGCCGTGCGCTGCGCCGCTATGCGATCTTCATCATTCTCGCGGCGCTGATGGTGTTCTTCGACTTCGCCGAGCCAGCGTTCCTGCGCGTCAATAACTTGTTCAGCGTCCTGCAGTCGGTCGCCGTCGTCGCCCTGCTCGGCATCGGCGTCACGGTCACGCTGGCGGTGGACGGCTTCGATCTGTCCGTCGGCTCGATCGCCGCCTTCACCCTGATGATGGCGAGCTACGCAATGGTGGTGCTTCAGCTGGGCGCCGCGGCGACTGTCGCGCTCACGCTCGCGACCGGCGCCGCAATCGGCCTCGCCAATGGCTTGCTCGTCGTGGGTCTCCGAATCCCCGATCTTCTGGCGACCCTGGGCATGATGTTCCTGCTTGCAGGGCTGCAGCTCATTCCCAGTGCCGGCCGTTCGATCACCACCGGCCTTATCCTTGCCGACGGCTCTGTGGCTCAAGGCGCGTTCGATCCGGCGTTTCTGGCGATCGGCCGCCACGAATTGTGGGGCGTCGCCCCGTTGCCGGTCGTGATCGTCGCGATCATTGCGGTTGTCGCCTGGTTCTTCATGGAGCGCACCCGCTGGGGCCGCGTTTTCTACGCAGTCGGCGGCAACGAGACGGCGGCCTACCTCGCCGGAGCGCCGGTCAAGCGCTACCGCCTCGCCGCCTATGTGATCTCTGGCGTTCTCGCTGCGCTCGGCGGGGTCTTCATCGCCGCCCGAGTCGGACGCGGCGACGTCTTTGCCGGGTCATCGCTGCTTCTCGACAGCGTCGCCGCATCCTTGATCGGCTTTGCAGTGCTCGATCAGCGCCGCGCCAATGTCATCGGCGCGGTCACCGGAGCGATCTTCGTCGGGATCGTGCTCAATGGTCTGACGATGCTGAACGTTCCCTATTACACGCAGGACTTTGTGAAGGGGGCGGTGCTGGTCGGCGCCTTGGCGCTGACGTTCGGAATTGGCCGTGGCCGCCGTTGAGGCCACTCGCATCATCCAGGAGTTAGCTTCATGAGACATCTCAAGGCCGGCCTCGTTGGCCTGCTCATCGGCGGCGCTGTCGCAACCGGCGCGCTCGCCGACGGAATCAAGGGCGCGCCGCCGCCGTTCGACAAAGGCGGCGTCAAGATCGCGCTCGTGAGTTATCTGTCGCAAGGCGATTATTTCGAGGCTTACGAGGCTGGCGTCGCCCGTCAAGCCAAGGCGCTTGGCGTCGACTTGCACATATTCCAGGGCAAACAGGATGCCGCCCTCCAGCGCGAGCAGATCGAGCAGGCGATTTCGCTTGGCGTCCAAGGCATCATCGTGAGCCACGGCCAGCCAGAGGCGGTGAAGGATGTGATCCAGAAGGCCCTGGACGCCGGCATCAAGGTGGTCGTGAAGGATATCGACATCGGCAATCCCAAGGTCCCGCTCGTCTCGCAGAGCGACCACGAGATCGCTCAGCAGGTTCTCGACGAGGCGCTAAGGAAGAACGGAAACAAGTTCGACGCGGGTTATGTCTTCGTCGCTGGGTTCCGGCCGCTCGAGCTGCGCGGCGAAGTGTGGGCCGATGTCAAGAAGGCCAATCCGGGAATCGAGCAAAAGGCGGTGTGGGGCGCGGTCGACTCCAATACCGCGACCACCGTCGCTTCGCAGACGGCGGCCGTGCTGCGCGCCCATCCCGAGATTACCGTCGTGTTTGCGCCTTATGACGAATTCGCCCGCGGCGTGAAACTCGGCGCGGCGGAGGCCGGCGTCGCCGACAAGATCAAGGTCTATTCCGCCGACGTCTCGACCGCCGACATCCAGGAAATTCGCGAGCCGGGCAGCCCATGGACCGCAACGTCGGCCACCAATCCGGCCGTGGTCGGCGAGGTTTCGCTTCGCGCGCTTGCCCTGCTCATCGCGGGCCAGGATCCCGGCAAGATCATCGAAGTCAAGCCGCACCTGATCACGCGGGAGGAGCTAGAAAAGAACGACATCAAGACCGTCCAGGACCTTGACCGGAAGCTTCCCGGCTTCGGCCAGAGCGATCTGGCGACTGCCGCCTGGCTTACGGCGCCCGCGCAGACGCAGTGACCGGTCAGTTTTGGCTCGGCGGCATTCCTAGCCGCCGCCGGGTCCCGACCATTCTTGCGCGGCGAGAGATAGTTCGCTGGACCGTTTGATGTCAAAATACGGGCAAGCGCTCTCGCGCGCCGGATCTTGGCGCGCGCCGGGACCTCGCCCTCGAAGTGAAGAGGCATGATCATGTCGTTACTCGCAGGTTTCCCATTCGACCGCCTGGTCAGGCCGGCCATCCTGGCGATAGGCCTTTGCGCCCTTGGCTCCTCGGCGGCTCTCGCGCAAGCGGCGAGCGGCGAACCGGTCACGATTGGCGTCAGCGGCCCGCTGACCGGACAGAACGCGCAATATGGCGCGCAATGGAAGAAGGGATTTGACCTCGCGCTCGAAGAGGTCAACGCCAAGGGCGGCGTCAAAGGCCGTCCGTTGCAATATGTCTTCGAGGACAGCCAGGCCGACCCGCGCCAGACCGTCGCAATCGCTCAGAAATTCGTCAGCGATCCGAAGATCGTCGTCGAGGTCGGCGACTTTTCGAGCACCGCCTCGATGGCGGCGTCCTCGATCTATCAGCGCGCCGGTCTCGTGCAGTTTGGCTTCACCAATTCCCATCCGAACTTCACCAAGGGCGGCGACTTCATCTGGAGCAATTCGGTGAGCCAGGCCGACGAACAGCCGAGGCTGGCGAAATACGCCGCCGATCTCGGCTTCAAGCGCGTCGCTGTCCTCTACCTCAACACCGACTGGGGCCGGGCGAGCCAGAACCTCTTCTCCGAGGCCGCGAAGGCCGACGGCATGGACGTCGTCGCGTCGGAAGGTTATCAGCCCGACGAGAAGGACTTTCGCTCGACGTTGGTCCGCGTTCGCGACGCCAAGCCCGACGCGATCATCCTCATTTCATATTATGCCGACGGCGCGCTCATCACCCGCCAGATCAGGACCGTCGGCCTTACAACGCCTATCGTAGCTTCGGGCTCCATCTATTCGCCCAAGTTCATCGAACTCGCAGGCGACGCTGGCAATGGCGTCTTCACCGAATCGAATTTCTTTCCGGGCGATTCGCGGCCGGAGGTGAAGAGCTTTGTCGACAAGTTCCGCGCCAAATACGGCGAGGAGCCGGACGACTTCAACGCTGTCGCTTATGACACGATCATCCTCCTCGCCGCTGTGATCAACCAGTATGGGACGGATCGCACGGCGATCCGCGACGGCCTGGCTCAGATCAAGGATGTCCCGAGCGTGATCTATGGCAAGGCGACATTCGATCCTCAAACCCGGCGAGTCGCCGGCGCGCGGGCGGTCTATCTGGTCGTCAAGAATGGCCAGTTCGTGTTGTGGGACAGAAAGAAGCCTTCCGCGACCTGACCGCGTCCTCCATACTGCGACCCGACATCTGCATCATGGCCGGTTCGGCCATGATGCATTCCCTGTCTGAGAGAGAGTCGCGGATACCCGGTCCTTGAGCTCCTTCATCGATTATACGGTCAACGGCCTCGTCATCGGCAATGTCTACGCGCTGCTGGCAGTCGGGCTGGCGCTGATTTTTGGCGTCGCCAACCTGATCAATTTCGCCCACGGCTCCGTCTACACCATCGGCGCCTATATCGGCTGGACCGCGATCACGTACCTGCACACGCCGTTGCCGGTGACGATGCTGATTGTCTTCGTCGCCTGCGCGCTCGTGGGCATGCTGATCGAGCGGGTCGGGCTTAGACCTCTCCAGGGCAAAGCGCGCATCGCTCCGCTGCTCGCGACGATCGGTCTCAGCTTCGTGCTCGATCAGATCGTGCAGCTCGTCTTCTCACCTGATCCGCGCGCCGTTCCAAGCGACTTGCCCGACTGGCGGCTGACGGTCGGCGGCGGCTCGATCGGCGCCATGGACATTCTGATCGCCGCCGTCGGGGTCGCAAGCGCCGTGCTACTCTACCTCTTTCTGCGGTTCACCAAACTTGGTTTCGCGGTGCGCGCGACCGCCCAGGATCGCGAGGCGGCGCAGCAGATGGGGGTCAATGTCAACGCGGTCAATAGCGCCGTCTTCGCCATCGCTTCGGCGCTGGGCGGCGTCGGCGGCCTCCTCGTCGGCATGTATTACAATCACATCGATCCGGCGATGAGCTTCCAGGCGACGCTGAAGGGCGTCGTCGCCCAGGTGATCGGCGGGGTCGGCAATGTGCCGGGCGCAATTTTCGGCAGCCTGCTGCTCGGCCTCGTCGAAAGCTACGGTATCGCGCTCTTCGGCACCACCTACCGGAACCTGTTCGCCTTCGTTCTCCTGATCGTCTTTCTTCTCTGGCTCCCGAACGGGCTGTTCGGCGGCCGTTCGACTGTCCAGGCCGAGCCACTGGTCGGATCGTTCATCGCGCCAAGTCGGCCGGTGCGTCTACCGCATTGGGCGATCTGGGCGCTGGCGCTCGTCGCCTTTGCGCTCCCGCTAGCGACTGGGGCGCCCTATCTCTTGCAAACGCTCACCAACGCCTGGCTCGCGGCTCTGCTGGCGCTGAGCCTCACGCTCATATCTGGCACGGCCGGGCAGATTTCCTTCGGCCAAGCCGGGCTTCTGGCGATTGGCGGTTACGCGTCCGCGCTTCTGGCCGTCGATCTCGGCGCGCCGCCGGTCCTGTCGATCCCGGCGGCAGGATTGATAACCAGCGTGCTCGGAACGCTGCTCGTCTTTCCCGCCTTCCGCCTGCGCGGCCATTATATCGCCATCGCGACGCTCGCGATCGGCGAGATCGTGAGCCTTGTTATCCTAAACTGGGAGAGCCTGACCCGCGGCGCGATGGGCGTCACCGGCATTCCGCCGCTGTCCCTCTTCGGCCGCGAAATCGATTCGGCCCGCGCGGTCTACTGGCTCTGCCTTGCGGTCGTCGTCGCGATGGCGCTGCTTCAGTCGCGACTCCTCAAGTCGCACTTCGGCCGAACCTTGCGCGCGTTGCGCGAGGACGAGATCGCTGCGCGTTCCTACGGCATCGGACTCGACCGCTACAAGGCGATCGCTTTCGCCTTCTGCGGCTTTGCAGCGGGCGTGAGCGGCGCAATCACCGCGCATCTCTATTCCTACCTCAACAACCAGACCTTCGATTCGCAGCTCTCTCTGCTCGCTCTCACGATGGTGATCCTCGGCGGCATGGGCAATATTCTCGGGGCGATCGCAGGCGCGGTCGTGCTGGTCGGGCTGCCGGAGGTTTTCCGCATCGCCGCGGAATATCGCATTCTCATTTACGGCGTGGTTCTGCTGCTTTTGATCCGCTTCAGGCCGCAGGGCCTCCTGGGCACGGTCTAGGCATGACCCGGCTTTTGGAAATTCGCGGTCTGTCGCGCCGGTTCGGCGGGGTGACTGCGGTCAAGGCGCTCGATCTCGCTGTCGACAAAGGCGAGCTCGTGAGCCTCATCGGCCCCAATGGGGCCGGCAAGACGACAACATTCAATATGATCAGCGGCCTCGACCGGCCGGACGAGGGCGAAATCCTGTTCGCGGGCCAGCCAATTCAAGGTCTCGCCCCGGAGGCGATCGCCGAGCGCGGCCTTGCGCGCACATTTCAGCACGGCCGGGTCTTCGCCAATCTCAGCGTCGAGGACAACGTGCTTCTTGGGGCTCACACGCGGCTTCGCGCGGTGTGCCCGCGCTTGCCCCTGGTCGGTCCGCTCGCCGAACTCGCGCTGGCGCTCGTTCGTCCACGCGCGGTCAGGATTGAAGAGGAGGCGCTCAGGGCCGAGGCGCGCGAGATCCTCGGCCTCTTCGGCGACCGGCTCGCGCCGCGGCTCGATCACGCCGCTTATAGCCTGTCCTACGCCAATCGCCGCCGGCTTGAGATTGCTCGCGCGCTCGCGCTCAGACCGCAAATGCTGCTGCTCGACGAGCCGACCGCGGGTATGAATCCGACCGAGACCGCGGAGATGCAGGCGCTGATCGCGATGCTCAAGGCGCAGGGAGTGACGATCCTTCTGATCGAACACAAGCTCGAACTCGTGATGCAGCTCTCGGATCGGGTCACAGTGCTGGACGACGGCGCCAAAATCGCCGAAGGGCCGCCCGCAACCGTGCGCAGCGACCCGGCGGTCGTCGAAGCCTATCTCGGCCATAGCGGCGTCGGCGCCGCATCGCGCTCGGCCGAGGCGGTGGCGTCGTGAGCGCGCTCTTGCGCCTTGACCGCGTCAATACGTTCTACGGCGCGGTTCAAGTCCATTTCGACCTTTCTCTCGAGGTCGAAGAAGGTCGGATCGTCTCGCTGCTGGGCGGCAATGCGAGCGGCAAATCGACGACCATGAAGATCATCCTCGGTCTGCTTGCGCCGCGCTCTGGATCGGTCGTTTTCGACGGCGCGCGGATTGATGGCCAGCCCACCCATCGCGTGATCCGCGCCGGAATAGGCTCGGTTCCCGAAGCGCGCCGAATCTTCCCGGTGATGAGCGTGCGCGAAAATCTGCTGATGGGCGCTTACGCACGAGCCGACCGCAAGGCGGTTGCCGAGGACCTCGACCGAATGTTGGCGCTTTTCCCGCGCGTCGCCGAACGGATCAATCAGCGCGCGGGCGTGCTCTCCGGCGGCGAGCAGCAGATGGTCGCGATGGCCAGAGCCCTGATGGGGCGCCCGCGACTGATCTGCATGGACGAACCGACCATGGGACTTTCGCCGCTCTATGTCGATCGCGTTCTGGAGCTGATTGCCGAAATCAACCGCCAGGGCGTCACGGTCTTCATGGTTGAGCAGAACGCCAATCTTGCCTTGCAGGTCGCCCACTCGGGCTACGTGCTGCAAACCGGCCGCATCGTCCTGCAGGGAACGGCCGAGGTTCTGCGCGCCGACCCTCGCATTCGCGAGGCCTATCTGGGCGGACCGATCGCGGCCTAGGGGCAAGCGGTCGATGGTCAGCCCTTGGCCGGCGCCGTCGGCTCTCCGAGCGAAAGCATTAGTCGGTTGGCCCAGTTGAAGAAAGCCGCGCTCTGGATGACATCGACAATGGCGAGATCGTCGAGTCCCGTTCGGCGCAGGTCTTCGACATGGCGCCGATCGAGTGCCGCGGGCGTCCTGGTGAGCGCGACAGATGCGGCGATCACGGCGTTCCAGCGTTGATCGATGTCAACCGCGACGCCCTCGTCAAGCAGACGCTGGACGTCTTCCCGGCGTTTCGAATATGTCGACGCGAAGCGGGCATGAACCGAGGCGCAGAAGATGCAACCGTTCTCGCGCGACGCCGCCGCCGCCGAGAGTTCGCGCTCGGCGCGCGGCAGGCCTCCGGCGGGATTGTAGAAGACGTCCTTGTCTGTCTTGGTCCGCGCCTCGAGGATTTCGGGATCGCGCGCAAGCAGCATGAAATAAGACGATTTCGCCCGCGAGGCGTCAACCAGACCGGTCCAGTGCCGCTCGGTCAATTCATTTTCTGACAGAGGCGCAAGCCAAGGAGTCCAGCCGAGTTCGTCCTGGGTGAAGGCTGCAGGACGGTCGTCGTGGGCGCGGACGATAATCGCGTCGCTCATTGCGCTTCCTTTTAATCAGGCTTGACGGTTTGATTGAGCCAGGACGCACAGGCCGGCGACGACCCGGATCTGGAACGATACGAAGGCGACCAGTTGCGACAGGGTGACGATTTCCGTTGTCGTCCACCCCGGGTCGAGTAGGGCTTGCAGCGCCGCCGGGCTCGCGTCCCGGGGATGAAAGACCAGGAGGTGGGCGTGCTCCAGCGCTGCCGAGAGACGCGCGCCGAGAATCCGCCGATTCGCTTTGGAGATTCGCCCGACATGCCCGGCTTTGTCCTCTTTTGCGAGGGGGCCTCGCGGATAGCGTCCAAAAGGACCGTCAGCGGCGCCATGTGCGATCTCGGCCATGATCGCTTCGACGACGCTACGGCCAGGGTTCTGGGTGCCGAGACCGTCCATATAGAAGGCGAGGGTTCGAGGGTCGCGGTGCAGGCCGGCGACGAACGCCGCGATCGCGAATTGTTCGTCCGGCCTGAAAGCGCCGGGATATTTTGACGCGAACAGCGCCTGATGGCTCAGTTGCGCATTGTCGCGCGCCGCTTGACGCTGAGCCCGAAGGCCGTCGAGGGGCGAGCCTCTCTCAATGCCCGAGAGGAGGTCGATGGCGTCGGGTTCGGTTTCGCTCACTTCGGGTCCCTCTGTCGTCCGATGCGCTGCGCTTAACGTGCAAGCGAGATGCGGCCGGCTCGTCCTTCATTCTGGCGCTCCCAGCCGAGCGCAGGCGCGACCTTGTTTGCAATGAGTTCAAGCGAACGCAGGATATAGGCGTGGGGCGGGTCGACCGAATGAACCTGGAATACGAGATCGGTCACCCGCTCGAGCGTGCTGTCGGATCGCAGCGAGGTGATCACATCGTCGGGAGTCCCGACATGGACATCGAATGCCGCGATGAGCTCGGCGAGCGACCGCCCTGGGACGATGTGCCCCACCGTGACGAAATGGTCGACGACGCGGCGCAGGCCGATATCGGCGAAACGCAATGCTTCCTTCCGGTCGTCGGCGACGAACAGGGTTCGCGAGCCGAGAATGCGCGGCTCGCGGCCCCGCGGCAGCGCCGCAAAATAGGCGTCGATGATCGGGTGCTGGAGATCCGCGAGCGACGCCCGAGGAGCATCCTTGGTTCGCGGCTGCGTGCGCGAGAGCATAAGCCCATCGCCGGCTTTGCCCGCGCGGGTTCCTCCGCCGATCGAAAAGGTCGCCTGCCACATCCGGCTTATGAGTTGTCCCGCCGGAGGGTAGAGGGTGTTGCCGCCGCCGAGGGGCGTTCCCGCCAGCGCCGCGCGGAGGGTCGCGAGGTGCTGATCGAGCACGTTTGCCCGGTCCGCGCTGTCGAGACCGAAGGCGGCGAATGACGACGGTGTGCCGCCGGAGCCCACTCCCAGCTCAAGTCGACCGCCCGAGAGCAAGTCGAGCACAGACGCATCCTCCGCGACCCGGACCGGATTTTCGAGCGGGAGCGTCACGATGCCGGTGCCGAGCCGAATCCGCGACGTTCGCGCCGCGAGCTGCGCAAGGAACACCAGCGGCGCCGGAAGACCGCCCTCATCGGCATCGAAATGATGCTGGGCGATCCAGGCCGAATCGAATCCGGCTTCCTCGGCATGAACGATCTGCTCGGTCGCGAGGCGGTAGCGCTCTGCCGGACCCGCGTGATCGAGAAGCCTGGTGAAGAAGCCGAGCCGTTTTGGCCGGGGGCGAGCGTCCATTGAAACCTCTGAATTTCGGTTATTTGATCGGGCCGCTCAACCGAAGAAGCGGTTCTCCGGCCGCGGCAAACCGAGATTTTCTCGCAGCGTCTTGCCCTCATATTCGCGGCGGAACAAGTCGCGGCGCTGCAGTTCCGGGATGACCGCGTCGACGAAGTCGTCGAGACCGCCCGGCACATAAGGGAACATCACATTGAATCCGTCGCAGCCGTCCGCGAGCAGCCATTCCTCCATCTGATCGGCGATCGTCGCCGCCGTTCCGACAAACGAAAGTCCGCCAAAGCTGCCGGCGATCTGCGCAAGCTGGCGGACCGTCAGATTATCGCGCCTAGCCAGCGAAACGAAGCGCTCGCGCCCGCTTTTGCTTGCGTTCGTCTCCGGGATTTCCGGCAGCGGCCCGTCCAGATCAAAGCCGGACGCGTCGCAGCCAAGCGCAATCGAGAGCGAGGCCACGCCGCTGTCGGGATGAACGAGACTGTCGAGCAGCGCCCGCTTTCGTCTGGCTTCGTCGATTGTGTCGCCGACGACGATGAGCGCGCCCGGCAGCACTCTCAAATGGTCGGGCGAGCGGCCGGTCTTCTTGGCGCGGCCTCTCACATCGGCGCGGAAGCGTTGCGCTTCGGCGAGCGAGCCTGCGCCTGAGAATATGACCTCCGCTGTCTCGGCCGCGAACTCACGGCCAGCTTCCGAGGCGCCGGCCTGCACGATGACGGGCCAGCCCTGGATCGGGCGCGCGATGTTGAGCGGACCGCGCACTTTGAGGAATTCGCCCCTGTGATCGAGCACATGCATGCGTTCGGGGTTGAAATAAAGCCCTACTTCGACGTCGCGGACAAAGGCGTCCTCGGCGAAACTGTCCCAAAGCCCGGTCACGACGTCATAGAACTCGCGCGCGCGGCGGTAGCGTTCGTCGTGCTCCATGTGATCGTCTATGCCGAAATTGAGCGCGGCGTCGGGATTGGACGTCGTGACGATATTCCAGCCCGCCCGCCCGCCGCTGATATGGTCGAGCGAAGCGAAGCGGCGCGCGATGTGATAGGGCGAATTGAAAGTCGTCGAAGCCGTGGCGACGAGGCCGATGCGCTCGGTCGTGGCGGCGAGAGCGGACAAGAGCGTGAAAGGCTCGAACGAGGTGACCGTCGCGCTGCGCTTCAACGCCTGAATGGGCATGTTGAGGATAGCCAGATGGTCGGCCATGAAGAACGCGTCGAACTTCGCTCGCTCCAGGGTTTGGGCGAACCGCTTCAGATGCTGAAAGTTGAAGTTGGCGTCGGGATAGGCGCCGGGATAGCGCCACCATCCCGTATGAATGCCGACCGGGCGCATGAAAGCGCCAAGATGCAATTGTCTTGAAGCCATTGGTTCTCTTTCCGGGTTGACTCGCGTCCGGCTCTCTACGCGACCCGCCACGAGAGAACAGGCTTATCGACAATTCCAAAATCGACAGCCACCGAGCGAGCGCTGCACAGGCACTTTGGCCAGGGATTAAACTTAGTCTATAAACATAGTTGACTTTAGTGCAAGGAGGTGGTCCCATGCTCTCGTAGTCAGCTGCACCCAGCGTACTTCCTGTCGGGGCCTTGATGTCCGTAGGCGCTAAGCCTGAAATCCTTCCCACGCTCGATCTCCGCCGCTTCGAGGCGGGCGGCGCGGAGCGCGCGGCATTCCTAAGCGAACTGCGCACCGCAGCGAGCGGCGTTGGCTTTTTTTATCTCATCGGCCATGGTGTGGATGAGAAACTCGTTAATGACGCGCTGAGCATCTCTCGTCGCTTTTTTTCGATGCCCGAGCCAGACAAGCTCGCGATCGAGATGGTCAACTCGCCGCATTTCCGCGGCTACAACCGCGCAGGCTTCGAGCATACTCGCGGCAAGCCGGACTGGCGGGAGCAGGTCGACATTGGTCCGGAGCGGCACGCGGCGCCCTTCGACCGTTCTGCGCCCCCCTGGACGCGCCTGCAGGGGCCGAATCAATGGCCCGCAGCGCTGCCGGATCTCAAGCCCACCTTGCTCGCGTACCAAGAACGCGTGACGGCGCTCTCCATTCGGGTCTTGAGCGCGTTCGCAGCAGCGCTCGACCAGCCCGAGGACGTTTTCGAACCGATCTACACGCCTGCGCCGAACCAATTGGTCAAGATCATTCGCTATCCCGGCCGCGCTGCGGAGCAGGGCGATCAAGGAGTCGGCGCCCACAAGGACTCTGGGTTCGTGACGATCCTCCTGCAGGAGAAGCAGGACGGACTGCAAGTCCAAGGCGAGCGCGGCTGGATCGATGCGCCGCCGGTCGCGGGAACTTTCGTCGTCAACATCGGCGAGATTCTGGAAATGGCCTCCAACGGTTATCTGCGCGCTAACATCCATCGGGTGGTCTCGCCGCCACCGGGAACCGATCGCTTGTCGGTCGCCCTGTTCCTTGGGGCGCGACTCGACGCAACTGTCCCATTGCTGTCGTTGCCGCCCTATTTGGCTGCGCAAGCGCGTGGCGTGACGCAGGATCCGCAAAACCCGCTCTTCCGGGAGGTGGGACGCAACTATCTCAAGAGCCGGCTGCGCTCGCACCCTGACGTTGCCCGCCGCCATCACCCTGATTTGATCGATTCCGCTTCGGCCAAGCTGGAGCAGGCCTCCGCCTATTAGCTCGTTCGCTCGGGCGAAAACCCAAGGAAAACTTCATGGCAAGCGAAAAAAGACGGTTTGAGACTCTTGCCCTGCACGGCGGCGCATATCGCGCCGATCCAGTAAGCGGCGCGGTCGCGGTTCCGATCTATCAGACGACTTCGTACCAGTTTCAGGACACCGGCCACGCGTCGCGATTGTTTGCGCTTGAGGAGCTCGGCAACATCTATACGCGGGTCCAGAATCCAACCTGGGACGCGCTCGAAACTCGAATCGCTGCGCTCGAAGGCGGCGCCGCGGCGCTCGCGGTCTCCTCGGGCCAGGCGGCATCGGCCTACTCGATCCTCAACCTCACCCAGTCTGGCGACAATATCGTCTCGTCAACCGATCTGTATGGCGGCACGTGGACGCTGTTCGCGCAGACGCTGAAGCAGTTCGGCATCGAGACGCGGTTTGTCGATCCGAGCGATCCCGAGGCGTTCCGCCGCGCCACCGACTCCAAGACCCGCGCTTACTACGCAGAGATCCTCCCCAATCCGAAGCTTGACGTCTTTCCGATCAAGGAAGTCGCCGACATCGGACGCTCGCTTGGGGTGCCCCTGATCGCCGACAACACCGCGACTCCATTGATCGCGCGGCCGTTCGAGCACGGCGCGGCTGTCGTCGTCTATTCGGCGACCAAATATATCGGGGGGCACGGCACCTCGATCGGCGGCCTGATCGTCGACGGCGGCAACTTCCCCTGGGAAGAGCACGCCAAGCGCTTCCCGCTGCTGAGCGAGCCTGACGAGGCCTATCACGGCGCGATCTGGATCGAAGCCGCGAAGCCGCTCGGGCCGATCGCCTACGCCTTGCGCGCGCGCGTCAAGCTCCTGCGCGATATCGGCGCGGCGCTCTCGCCGTTCAACGCGTTCCAGCTCATTCAAGGGCTTGAGACGCTGCCGCTCAGGCTGCGCCAGCACAACGAGAACGCGATCGCGGTGGCGAATTTCCTGAAACAGCGCGCCGACGTTTCGCAGGTCATCTTCCCGGGCCTGCAGACGGGCGAACCTCGCCGCCGGGCCGACGCCTATCTCAAGGGCGGATACGGAGGGCTTGTCGGATTCGAGCTCAAGGGCGGGGTCGAGGCGGGGCGCAAATTCATCGATTCGCTCAAGCTTCTCTATCATGTCGCGAACATCGGGGACGCACGTTCGCTCGCCATCCATCCGGCCTCGACCACCCATCAGCAACTGTCGCCGCAGGAGCAGCTCGCGACCGGCGTCACGCCCGGCTACGTGCGGCTTTCAGTCGGAATCGAACATCCCGACGACATTCTCGAAGATCTGGCGCAGGCGCTCGACGCGGCAGGCGGCGCGTCGGTCAACGAGCCGGCGCGAAAGGCCGCGTGAGGCGAATCATCCAACGCAGACACAAAGGAGCTACCCATGACCAATGAAATATCAGTCGCCGGACGGCCGTCTCGCCGGACTCTCCTCAAAACCGCGGGCGCCGTCGGCGTGGCCGCGGCAGGCGGTGTGCTCGGCCGCCAGGTCTTCTCGCCGGCGATCGCGGGGCCCGCGCCGAAGATTCGTCTCGCCTGGACGGAAGTCGCCGCCTGCCATTCTCCGCTCGGCTTCGGCGTCGCCAAGGGCATATACGCAAAGCACAATCTCGACGTTGAACTGTTCTTCCAGGGCGCGAGTGGCCAGACGCTGATCCAGGCGCTGGCGACAAGCAAGGCCGACGCCGGGGCGGGCCTCATCGGCGACTGGCTCAAGCCGTTGGAGCAGGGCTTTGACGTGAAGCTCTTCGTCGGCTCCCATGGCGGCTGCCAGCGCCTGCTTGCTTCCAAGGCATCGGGCGTCACCGATATCGCCGGTGTCAAGGGCAAGACGATTGCGACCTACGGCATCGGCGCGCCGCCGCAGGTGGCGTTCCAGGTGACGCTCGCCAAAGCCGGCATCGACCCGGAAACAGACGTCACCTGGAAGGCGGTTCCCTTCGATTTGGTTGGCGAAAGCGTCAATCGCGGCGACGCGGATCTCGCCGCCCATCTCGACCCTTGGGCCTATTCGATCGAAAAGCAGTTCAACTTCGTCAAGATCGCGGACACCCAGACGGGCGTCTACAAGAATCATACCTGCTGCGTGCTCGGCGCGAACGGCCCGTTCCTGGCGGCCAACAAGGATGCGCTGCGCCGCTTGGCGGAAGCCAATATCGAAGTGCACGAATATACGGCCAATCACCCGGACGAGGTGGCTCAATGGTATTTCGACGCGCTGAAGCCCGCAGGCCTCAGTGTGCAGGACCTCACGGAGATCCTTGGCGCGCTCGTCTACCATGACCATCCGATCGGGCAGCCGCTGATCGACCAGATCCGGATCACCGCGGAGGACCTGAAACTCGTCAAGGTCCTGGAGCCTTCAACCGATCCCAAGGCCTTCGCCGAGCGGGTCACGGTCAACCTCCTCGCCTGAGCTCTCGATGAGCAACGCGATTGAGGCCCTGGAAGGCCGCGCGGCGGGCTCTCCCACGTCGCTGCGCGGCCTTCATCAGGTCATTTGGACCAATGGCGTCGTGGCGGCGGCGGCTTGGGCCGCGGCCGCGCTCGCCACTATCGCCTTGCCGGATGTCGTTCCGTGGGGGAGCGCCAATCTCTTCGCCGCGATCATGGCGGCAGGCGCGGCCCTCCTTCTGCTCCTCGCCTTCGTCGCCCCCCGCCTCGGCCGTGTCGGCGAGGGCCTGATCCACTACGGGCCCTGGCTGATCGCGATTGGCGCATGGTTTGCGCTTTGGGAGCTCACGACGGCGAAGTTCGGCTGGCTGCCCAAGCCCTTCTTCTCGCCGCCGAACGGCCTCCTGAACGTCTATGTCACCGAGGCGCCGCGTCTTCTGATCTGCATCGGATACACCCTGCGTCTCTGGTCATTGGGGTTCTTCTGCGGGGTGACGGTCGGCTATGTGATCGGCGTCGCGCTGGGTTGGTCGAAGCGGTTCAGCTACTGGGGCATGCCGATCCTGAAGCTGATCGGGCCGGTCCCGGCGACCGCATGGATCCCCTGCACCTTCTTCTTCTTTCCGACCACCTTCGCCGCGAGCGTTTTCATCGTGGCTCTGGCGTCGGGGATTCCAGTCACGATTCTCACTTCCTCCGGCGTCGCCTCAGTCAATCGCTCCTACTATGACGTGGGGCGCAATCTCGGCGCGAGCGAATGGTACCTGGTGTCGAAGATCGCCGTGCCCGCGTCGCTGCCGCATGTCTTCGTCGGCCTGTTCATGGGGCTCTACTATTCGTTCGCGGTGCTGGTCGTGGCGGAAATGCTCGGGGCCAAATTCGGGCTCGGCTGGTACATCCAGTTTCAGACCGCCTATTCCGGCTACGCCAACGTCTACGCGACTCTGGTGATCATGTCGCTGATCTGCGCCGGCCTGGTGAAGCTTCTGTTCGTCGCCCGTGATTATCTTCTCGACTGGCAGAAGGGATTCATCTGATGGCGGCTTCCGCGACGGCGCTGCGGGCTGCGCCGCAAGCGTTGCGAAATGTCGGCATCGACATTCGCGGCGTGAGCCACGCGTTCGATCTCGACGGCTGGCGCCTGCCGGTGCTCGAGTTGATCGACCTGTCCGTGGCTGCCGGCGAGTTTGTCGCGCTTCTCGGACCCTCAGGATGTGGGAAGTCGACGCTTCTGCGACTCGTCTCCGGTCTCGAGCAGCCTTCCGCCGGCTCGATCTTGTCGGAAGGATCGCCGATCGTGAAGCCCGACCCGTCGCGAATTCTGGTGTTCCAGGATCCGACACTGTTTCCCTGGGCGACCGTATGGAACAATGTTGCGACCGGACTGGACGCGCGCGGCGTGCTGAGGCAGCAGCGCGGACGAATCGATTCTGCGCTCGACCTCGTCGGTCTTCGCGCCTTCGGCAACGCCTACCCGCATCAGCTTTCCGGCGGCATGGCGCAGCGCGCCGCGCTCGCTCGCGCGCTCGTCAACGATCCGGCGCTGCTGCTGCTTGACGAGCCTCTCGGCAAGCTCGACTCGCTGACACGGCTGACCTTGCAGGAGGAACTCGTCGCGCTTTGGCGCCGGGCCGAATTTACCGCCATTCTGGTGACGCATGACGTCGAAGAAGCTGTGCTGCTTGCCTCCCGCGTCATCGTGCTCACGGGGCGGCCGGCACGCATCAAGGCCGAATTCGCAGTCGAGCGGCCCTATCCTCGTCATCGCGACGATCCGGAGCTCGTGGCGTTGAGACGGCAAATTCTCGCGACGCTGGGGCACGCCACATGAGGTTGGGATGAGGCGCGTTACGCCTGTGCTTGTCGGTTTGGGGAGCGCGACGGTCTTTGGCGCGGTCGCCTGGTGGTGGATCACGTTCGGCGACGTGGTCCGCTACGGCTATCTTTCGTGGCGGGAGGCCGGAGGCTGCCTGGTGCAGAACTCAGACATCTGCTCGCTCGGCAAGGCGCTTTGCCTCGGTTCTCATCCACGCTTTTTGGTCGCCTATTGGGCGAGCGTCTTCTGGCTCGGCGTGATCGTGCTATCGGCGAGCCTCCTCGCCTCCGAACGCGCGAGGGTCGTGCAATGACGATGACGCTTCGACATATTCCGCCCCAAATCCCGATCTCGACCTTCAAAGACGCGATGCGGCATCTGATCGGCGGCGTCAGCGTGATCACGGCGGGCGTCGATGAAGCAAGAACAGGTCTGACCGTCACATCCGCGATCTCGCTGTCCCTCGACCCGCCGACCATGCTGATCTGCGTCAATCGCAATGCTTCGGCTTGGCCCATCATCCAGCGCGAGCGCCATTATTGCGTCAACATCCTCGACGCGCGTCACCAGCGGATTGCCGATCAGTTCGCCGGGCGCGACGGGATCAAGGGGACCGCCCGCTACGAGGGCGCCCGGTGGCGGCGGTTCGCCACCGGCGCCTCGGGACTTGAGGATGCCCTCGCCGTCATCGATTGCGCTGTCGAGGAAGTCATCGAGCGCCACAGCCACGGGATCATCATCGGCTCAGTGCGCGAGGTTCACCTCGGTGGCGGCGCCGAGGCGTTGGTCTACGGACACGGTCGCTATCGCGCCCTCAGCCTAGCCTGAAACAACACCGGGAGCCGCCATGAACCGCAGTGTTTCCCCACCGATCGCGATCAGTCGAGAGCCGCCGGGCTTCGACCTCGCGCCAAACGCTTGTCGTCTCGCCACCGATGAAGAGGCGCTGGCCGTTGCACGCGAACTCGCCTCCGAATTTGCGAACGATGCGGCGGAGCGGGACCGCGAGCGACGCCTCCCCGCGCAGGAGCTCGATCGGTTCTCGGGCTCAGGCCTTTGGGCGATCACCGTGCCCAAGGCCTATGGCGGGGCGGGGGTCTCGATCGCCACGCTCGCCGAGGTCATCGCGATCATTTCAGCCGCCGACCCCAACCTGGGTCAGCTGCCGCAGAACCATCTCGCGGCGCTCGATGCGATCAGGACGACCGCGAGCGAAGATCAGAAGCGCCTTTGGTTCGGCCGCGCGCTTCAGGGCTACCGGCTCGGAAACGCTTTCTCCGAAGCAAAGAGCCGGCATGTCGGCGCTTTCGAAACGACGCTTCGGCGCGACGGCGACTCGTTCGTCGTCAATGGTGAGAAGTTCTACGCCACCGGCGCCCTGTTCGCGCATTTCATCCATATCGGCGCGGTCGACGAGAACGGGAACGTCCATCTCGCCATCGCGGCGCGCAACGCGCCGGGCCTGACGATCATCGACAATTGGTCGAGCTTCGGCCAGCGGACAACCGCGAGCGGCAACGTCCTCATCGATAACGTCCGCGTCGGGCCCGAGGCGGTGATTCCGGCCTATCTCGGAGCCGAGCGTCCGACCTCGAACGGCTCCGTGTCGCAGATCATCCAGGCGGCGGTTGACGCGGGCATCGCGCGCGGCGCGATCGAGGAAACGATCCGCTTCGTACGCGATCATGCGAGGCCGTGGATCGATAGCCGCCAGGACCACGGTTACGAGGACGTCTTCACGATCGCGCAAATCGGCGATCTCGAGGTCAAGCTGCACGCTGCGGAAGCCTTGCTCGAGCGCGCAGGACGCGCAGTCGACGGCATACTCGACGATCCGGGCGATGAAGCGGTGGCTGAAGCCGCGGTGAAGGTCGCCGAGGCCAAAGTGACGACCACCGAGATCGCGATCCTCGCGACGAACAAGCTGCACGAACTCGGCGGGACGCACTCGACCCTCGGCCAATACAATTTGGACCGACATTGGCGCAACGCCCGCACCCATACGCTGCACGATCCGGTGAGGTGGAAGTATTTCCATATCGGCAACCACCTCCTCAACGGCGTCGCACCGCCGCGGCACGCCTGGAGTTGAGCCTGTCCGATTCGTCAATGGAGAGACACGCCTCATGACCGCGTTCACGGCCACAGTCGCGACAATCGAAGACGACGCGCCTGAGTTCCGCGCTCCGCCCACGCGGACCCGACTCGCGCGCCGGATCCGCGACGACGCGGAGGCGATCGGCGTCGTCGAAGAGATCGCGGCGAAACTCGCGGAAGGCGCGGCGGCGCGCGATCGAGAGCGCATCCTCCCCTACGAAGAGATGGAACGGATCTCGGACGCCGGTCTGCTCGCGATAACGGTGCCGAAGGCTTACGGCGGGGCGGGCGTGCGGGCCGGAACGGTCGCACGCGTGATCGCGACACTTTCGGGCGCAGACGGCTCGATCGGCCAGATCCCGCAAAACCACTTTTTCATGCTCGAGGCCCTTCGCCTCGAGGGAACGGAGGAGCAGAAGCGCTTTTTCTACGCGCGTGTGCTCGCGGGCGAGCGGCTGGGCAACGCGCTTTCGGAGACCGGCACCAAGACCGCGCACGACCACGCCACCCGGCTCACGCGGGACGGCGCTCGCTACCGCCTGAACGGCCGGAAGTTCTATTCGACCGGCGTATTGTTCGCCCACTGGGTCGCCGTCGTCGCCAATGACGACAACAACGACAGCGCGATCGCCTTTGTGCCGAGAGAGACGAACGGGATCACGATCACCGACGATTGGTCAGGCTTTGGGCAGCGGGTCACTGGCTCGGGCACGACGCTGTTGGAGAATGTGGAAGTCCACCCGTTCTCGATCCTGTCCTTCAAGGCGCTGTTCGATCGTCCGACGTCGATGGGGCCGTTCGCGCAGATCATGCACGCCGCGGTGGAGCAGGGCATCGCCGAGGCGGCGCTGGCCGACACGGTTCATTTCGTTCGAACGTCCGCCCGGCCCTGGAAGGACGCGGACGTCGACCGGGCGAGCGACGATCCCTACACCGTCGCCGCGGCGGGCGAACTCAAGATCCGGGTCGACGCCTCGAGCGCGCTGCTCGACCGAGCAGGGCATCTTGTCGACCGCGCCGCAGCGCAACCGTCGATCGAGACCGTCGCGGCGGCTTCCGTCGCGGTGGCCGAGGCGAAGATCGCTTCAACCGATGCGGCCCTGCTGGTGTCGTCGAAGCTGATCGAACTCGGGGGCTCGAGCGCCACGCTAGCCAAGCATGACCTCGATCGCCACTGGCGCAACGCGCGCACCCATACGGTTCACGATCCGATCCGCTGGAAATACCGCGCCGTCGGCGACTATTGGCTGAACGGCGTCAATCCGCCCCGTCACGGCGCTATCTGAGACCGCCCATGGCACGTGAAATCCGGTTCAACGCCTTCGACATGAATTGCGTCGGGCATCAATCGCCCGGCCTCTGGGCGCATCCGCGCGACCGTTCCTGGCAGTACAAGGATCTCGAATATTGGGTCGAGCTTGCTGAAATCCTTGAGCGCGGCAGGTTCGACGGCCTGTTCATCGCCGATGTCCTCGGCGTCTATGACGTGTATCGCGGCAATCTTGACGCGGCGCTCCGCCATTCGGCGCAAATCCCGGTGAACGATCCCTTGCAGCTCGTCCCGGCGATGGCGCTGGTGACCAAGAACCTGGGCTTCGGCCTGACCGCCTCGCTTTCCTTCGAGCATCCTTACACTTTCGCACGCCGTCTCTCGACGCTCGATCATCTCACCAAGGGACGAGCGGGATGGAACATTGTCACCTCCTACCTTGATAGCGGCGCCAGGAACATCGGCCTTGGCGGCCAGAGCGCGCACGACGACCGGTACGACGTCGCCGACGAATATATGGAGGTCTGCTACAAGCTCTGGGAAGGAAGCTGGGAGGACGGTGCGGTCCTGCGCGACCGGGCTCAGCGTGTGTTCACGGACCCGGCCAAGGTCCACCCAATCCGCCACGAAGGCCGCTATTTCAAAGTGCCAGGCGTTCATCTCTGCGAGCCTTCGCCCCAGCGGACGCCCGTGCTCTATCAGGCTGGCGCGTCGACGCGCGGCCGGCGCTTCGCCGGCGAGCATGCGGAGTGCGTTTTCATCGCGACGCCGTCAAAGGCCGTGCTTAGAAAATCGGTCGCCGCCATCCGGGAGAGCGTCCATGCGGCCGGACGCGACCCCAAGAGCGTGCTGATCTTCAACTTGCAGACCATCATCGTCGATGAGACAGACGCCAAGGCGAAGGCCAAATACGAAGATTACAGGCAATACATCAGCTTCGACGGCGCGCTGACGCTCGGTTCCGGCTGGATGGGCATCGATTTCGGCCGCTACGCGCCGGACGAGCCGTTGCGCCATATCGAAACCAACGCGGTACAGTCATCGGTCGAAGCCTTCTCGAACGCCGACCCGAGCAAGATCTGGACGGTGCGCGAGCTTGCCGAATGGATCGGCATTGGCGGCCTGGGTCCTCTCTTTGTCGGCGGCCCCCAGACGGTTGCTGATCTGCTCGAGGAGTGGGTCGAAGAGACGGATGTCGACGGCTTCAACCTCGCCTATGCCGTGACTCACGAGACCTTCAGCGACATCGTCACGCATCT
Organism: uncultured Alphaproteobacteria bacterium; assembly: GCA_963794655.1. Classification (GTDB taxonomy): domain Bacteria; phylum Pseudomonadota; class Alphaproteobacteria; order Rhizobiales; family Beijerinckiaceae; genus Roseiarcus. The sequence continues at coordinate 703,096 of CAWCEV010000008.1, read as the reverse complement.
CATTCCCGAACTGCAAAGGCGCGGCGTCTACAAGCGGGACTACGCTCAGGGAACATTGCGCGAGAAGCTGTTTGGCGGGGGAGCGCGCCTGGCGCAGAGCCATATCGGGGCGCGGTATCGCGACCTTGCGGACCAACACCAGACGCTCGACGCGGCGGAGTGAGAGACGAAAGCCATGACCAACAGGCTCGACCTGCCCCCGGCCGCTGCTAAGACGGACGTCCTCTGGTTTCTCCCGACCCACGGCGACGGCCGATACCTCGGGAGCGAAATCGGCGCTCGCCATGTCTCGCTCGGCTACCTGTCGCAAATCGCGAGGGCCGCCGACGAGCTCGGCTATTACGGCGTGCTGCTTCCGACGGGCCGATCCTGCGAGGATTCCTGGGTGATCGCCTCGACGATGGTCCCGCTGACTCGGCGGCTGCGCTTTCTCGTCGCCGTGCGCCCGGGTCTCAGCGAGCCTGCCTTCGCGGCCCGCATGGCGGCGACGCTCGACCGGCTCTCCGGCGGACGGCTGCTCATCAATGTCGTCACTGGCGGCGACCCGGTCGAACTCAGAGGAGACGGCGTCTTTCTCGATCACGACGAGCGTTACAAGGTGACCGACGAGTTTCTCTCCATCTGGCGCAAGCTTATGCAGGGCGAGGAGGTCACCGAGACGCACGAGCATCTCCGGATCGAAAAGGGAAAGCTTCTCTATCCTCCGCATCAAAAGCCCTATCCCCCGCTTTATTTCGGCGGGTCGTCCCCGGCCGGCGGGATTGTCGCGGCCAAGCACGTCGACGTCTACCTGACCTGGGGCGAGCCTCCCGCCGAAGTGGCACAGAAGATCGCGGCCGCCAAGGCGCAGGCGGCGAAACAGGGAAGGGCATTTTCGTTTGGCATTCGCCTGCACGTGATTGTCCGCGAAACTTCCGCGGAGGCGTGGCGGGCGGCCGAGGACCTTATCGCCAAGGTCGATGACGACGTCATCGCTACGGCGCAAAAGGCCTTTGCGCGGTTTGATTCGGTCGGCCAGCAACGCATGGCGCGGCTTCATGGCGGTCGCCGCGACAAGCTGGAGGTTGCGCCGAATCTGTGGGCCGGGGTCGGGCTCGTGCGAGGCGGTGCAGGCACGGCGCTGGTCGGCAATCCGGACGAGGTCGCGGATAGGATGAAGGAATATATGTCGCTCGGCATCGACCGTTTCATCCTCTCGGGATATCCCCATCTCGAAGAATGCTTCCGCTTCGCCGAACTGGTGTTCCCAAAGCTCCCGCTCAAGGAGACGACTGGAAGCGATCTCGGACCGGCGAAGAACGCGGGTCCGTTTGGCGAGATCATCGCCAATGTCATCGCGCCGTCGCAACGAAAGGCGGCGGCGGGTTGAGAATCGCTGGCGGTCCCGCCAAGTCTTCGATCGCTACATCATGACCAAGGAAATTCGCCTCAACGCGTTCGAGATGAACTGCGTGGCGCATCAATCGCCGGGGTTGTGGCGTCATCCGCACGACCACTCGCGCGACTATCGTCGCCTGGACGGCTGGATCGCGCTCGCCAAGACCTTAGAGCGTGGGCTTTTCGACGGGCTGTTCCTCGCCGACGTGCTTGGCGTCTATGACGTCTTCGGGCGCAGTCCCGAAGCCGCGCTGCGCCATGCGACGCAAACACCGGTCAACGATCCGCTTCTGCTCGTGCCGGCCATGGCCGCCGCCACGGAGCACCTCGGCTTCGGCGTTACGGTCACCCTATCGTATGAACCGCCGTTCCCCTTCGCTAGACGAATGTCAACGCTCGATCATCTATCCGGCGGTAGGATCGGCTGGAACGTGGTGACCGGCTACCTCGACAGCGCGGCGAAGGGGTCGGGGCAGAGTGGGCAGCGACCGCATGACGAGCGCTACGCTGTCGCAGAGGAGTACATGCAGGTCGTTTATAAGCTCTGGGAAGGCAGCTGGGCCGACGATGCGGTGGTCGCCGACGCCAAGACCGGCGTCTTCACGCGCCCGGACCGCGTCCGCAAGGTCCGGCACGACGGGCCGCACTTCAAGCTTGACGCCCTGCATCTCAGCGAACCTTCGCCCCAACGAACCCCCGTGCTCTACCAGGCCGGAACGTCGCCGGCCGGGCGCGCTTTCGCCGCTCGCCACGCGGAATGCGTCTTCATGTCCGGGCCGTCCAAGAAGGTGATCGCGCCCAGGGTCGCGGCGATCCGCAAGCTCGCAGCCGAAGCCGGCCGCGATCCGCGGGCCATTCTCATGTTTGGTATGATGACAATCGTCGTGGCCGCGACCGACGATGCGGCGCAGGCCAAGCTTGCCGACTACCGCCGCTACGCCGATCCAGAAGGCGCGCTGACGCTGATGTCCGGTTGGACCGGGGTCGATTTCTCCCGTCTCGATCCGGACCAGGTCGTCGAGCACGTGGAAAGCGAGGCGGGCCGCACCGCGCTCGAGAATATCACCCGTGCCGACCCCGACCGGCGCTGGACAGTCCGCGAAGTCGCCGAGCACGTCTCGATCGGCGGAATCGGCCCGGTCATTGTCGGCTCGCCCGCCACCGTCGCCGATCAGCTTGAATCCTGGATCGACGAGACCGATCTCGACGGCTTCAATCTGGCTTTCGTCGTCCGGCCCGAAACGTTCGCGGACGTGGTCGATTTCGTCGTTCCCGAGCTGCAGCGCCGCGGCCGGTACAAGACGTCCTATGCGAAGGGTGCTTTAAGAGAAAAGCTCTTTGGCCACGCGCGTCTCGATAAGCGCCACCCGGCGACAAGGCATCGTTGGCCCTAATGGGGCAGGGAGTCGCGGTGAGAGCAGCTGCCGGGAGGCTTGAACGGCCACGATGTCACGCCGACGAGATTGCGCGCGATCAAAATCTCTCCCCGCGGCGGCGCGTGCGCGTTCACCGCGGGCGGCTCGCGGGAGCTGCCCGAAGTTGCGTGTTGCGACGGCGCCAGCTCAGATCTCTCCCTTCCACGGCACGAGCCATCGCTCGATCATCCGCATGGCGAATGAGAATGCGAAAGCGCAAAGAGCGATAACTCCGATGCCGACAAACACGAAATCGGTCGCGAGAAACTGCGACGCGGACATGATGAAATGACCGATGCCGCGCGTCGCCGCAATCAGTTCCGCCGCGACCAGTGTGCCCCAGCCGACGCCGAGCGAGATCCGAATCCCGGTCAGGATTTCCGGCAACGCAGAGGGCAGGACGATCTCGCGCAAGAGCTGAAAACGGGTCGCGCCGAGCGATAGCGCCGCGTTGACGCGCTCGAGCGACACCGAGCGGACGCCGGCCTGCGCCGAAAGCGCGATGGGCGCGAACATAGCCATCGTCAGGAGCGCGATCTTGGAGACTTCGCCGATGCCGAGCCAGATGATCATCAACGGCAGATAGGCGAGCGGCGGAAGCGGCCAGTAGAATTCGATCGGCGTGTCGAACACGCCTTTCGCCCAGCGGCTCAGGCCCATCAAGAGACCGACCGGAACGCCGAGCGCAGTGGCGATTGCTGCCGCGGTTAGGATGCGCATGAGGCTCGCGCCGACATGCTCCGCCATCGAGGCGTTGGCGTAACCGTCCCGATAGAATGAGACGGCCGCGTCGAAGACCTCGCGCGGCGTTGGCAGGAAGAGATGCGAGACGACGCGCGCCTCGGAAAGTCCCCACCATGCGGCAAGGATGACGACGCCGGTGGCGATGCTGATCGGGAGGGTCGTTTTCTGTCCGACGCCAAAGCCGCGCATCCTAACCAGGCGCGGCTGAATATCCAGGGCCGACTGCGCCTCCGGATTTGCTGCAACGACGTCGGTCATTCCGCGGCCCTCCGATGGACTTCACCCTGATGGACGATGGCGCGAATTTGCTCGCGCAAGGCGGCAAACTCCGGCGCGGTCTTGATCGCCCGCGCGTCACGATCGCGGGCGAAGGCGTTGACGAAGCGGAGATCGAAGCGCGCGACGATGCGACCCGGCCGGGGCGACATGACGATCAGATGGGTACCGAGGAAGAGCGCCTCCTCAATCGAATGGGTGATGAAGAAAATCTGTTTGCCGGTTCGCGCCCAGACGTCGACGAGCAGCTCCTGCATCGCCTCCCGCGTCATGCTGTCAAGCGCGCCAAACGGCTCATCCATTAGCAGAATGGCTGGATTGGGTGCGAGCGCCCGCGCGATTCCGACCCGCTGGCGCATGCCGCCGGAGAGCTCATAGGGAGCCGCGCCGGCAAAGTCCTGCAAACCCACGAGACGTAGAAGTTCGAACGCGCGCTCGCGCCGTTCCTTACGCCCGGCGCCGGCAAACTTGAGCCCGAGCGCGACGTTCTCAACGACGCTCTTCCAGGGCAGCAGCGTGTCCTTCTGGAAGACGACACCGCGCTCGGCGCCGGGCCCCTCGACGGCGCGGCCGTTGAGGGTGATCGTGCCGGACGACAGCGGCAGGAAGCCCGCCATAGCGTTCAGTAGCGTAGACTTCCCGCAGCCTGAGGTCCCGAGCGCCACGACGAAGGCGCCGTCGGGGATGTCGAGCGAGACGCGATCGAGCGCGTGAACAGGGCGCCTGTCGCGGGCCGCGAAATAAACGGAAGCCTGGTCGACGCGAAGCAACGGCTATGCTTTCAACAATGAAAAGTGCGCCGCCGGATTTTGCCGGCGACGCAGCCCGTGGGAGTGTAACTCGAATTAAGACCCAGCGCCCTTGTCGACGGCGATGACCACGTCCGGCGTCACGAACGCGGCGTAGGACGGCAGAACGTTCGAGATCTTCTTCTGGTCCTTGAGGAACACCGCGGTGTCTTTCAGGATCTTGGCGAGCCCGGACTTCTCGCCGCCGCCCAGCCACTCGTCCGACGCCTGGGTCTTGACCGGCAGCAGGTTGAGGTTCTTGAGCGCGCTCGCCTGATCGGCCGGGGTGCCGCCGAGGAGGCCGGCAAGCAGCTTGGCGTTCTCGCTGTCCGGACCCCAGGCCGCCTTGTCAGCGACGAAGGAGTTCTGCTCCTTTGCGATGACGGCCGCGAAGGCTTTGAGGAAGTCCGGGTGGTCCTGGGCGAAGGCGCTGGTCGCCACCCAGGCCGAGAATGTTGGCGCGCCCTTGTCGGCGACGTCCTTGGAGGTCACGAGAACCTTGCCATTCTTCTTCAGTTCAGTCAGGGCCGGATCCCAAACGAAACCGCCGTCGAGATCGCCGCGGTTGTAGCCAGCGACGATGTCAGGCTGCGGAATGGCGAAGACCTGTACGTCCTTCTCATTGAGGCCAAGACTCTTGATGAGCGCTAGCAACTGGTAGTGATCGGTGGAAACCGGCGCCGCTGCGAGCTTCTTGCCCCTGAGATCAGCGAGCGAATTGACGCCTGATCCATTGCGAACGACAAGCGCCTCGTCGATCCCGGAGATCGAGGCGAGATAGAACGCCTTTACGTCGAGGCCGCGCGACGTAGCGGCGGCGAAGGGGCTCGAGCCGACATAGCCGACCTGAACGTCGCCCGAGGCGATCGCGGCGAAAATCTCCGCGCCCGAATTGAAGCGACGGAAGTCAATCTTCACCCCGGTCGCCTTGTCGAACTCTCCGTTGGCGATCGCGACCGAGGAGGGGAGCGCGTCAGTCTGATAACCGACAACAACTGTCTGGTCTGCTGCTTGCGCGGCTCCCGACACCAGCGTAAGGGCGCCGAGCGCCGCCGCCAAAAAAGCTTTGCCAAAGAACATTTGCTTTCACCTTCGATTGGGCGGCGCGAACGGCCGCGGGGAAGATCGATCGGAAACGGCGGCTGGCGGCCCTAAACCGGCTTGTCACCGAGGATTGCGGCGCGATGCATGACGCGAGCCTGCGGGAGGTAGTCGAGCGTTGCGTAATGGGTGCTCAGCCGGTTGTCCCAAAAGGCCACGTCGCCGAGCTTCCAGCGCCAGCGGACCGTGAACTCTGGTTTGGGGAGATGCCTGAAAAGGAGGCCGAGTAGGGCATCGCTCTCCAACTCTGTCAGCTCGAGGATGCGGGCCGTGAAACCCGAATTGACGAAAAGCCCCCGACGCCCACCCTCGATGGTGCGCACGATCGGATGGACGACGGGCGGATTGGCCGCAAGCGCCTTCTCCCATTTCTCCTTTCGCGCCCCGACGCCCCAGCGTCTGCGCGGAAACCCCGTCTCGAAGCTGTGCTCGGCCGTGAGATGGTCGAGCAGCCGACGAAGCGGCGCAGACAAGGCCTCGTAGGCGGCTACATTCGACCCCCACAACGTGTCCCCGCCGGCAGAAGGCAGGACGCGCGGCGTCAAGACGGCGCCAAATGGGGGCGTCTCGATGAAGGTTACGTCGGTGTGCCAATTGTTGTTGTCGGGCAAATCGCAGGGACGCGTCTCGATTGAGGTGATCTCGGGAACGCCCTCGACGTGCGGGTAAACGGGATGGACGTGAAGCCTGCCGAAGCGGACGGCGAAGTCGCGCTGCGCGGCCGGATCGAGCGTTTGGCCTTCAAAGAAGAGCACGTGCCTTTCGGCCACTGCCGCCCTGAGATTTGCTATGATCAAGTCCGATAGCGGACGAGCCAGATCGACGCCCGACACGAGCCCGCCAATTGCAGGCGTGAGCGGTGCAAGGGCGAAGCCGACACTCGGTGCGTTCATGGCGAGTACCTCCCCAGATCACGCCGCGACTGTGATGGACCGCTCGACGGGCACGGCATTGCGAAACAGGTCGAGCACCGGACAATGCTCGTCGACCGCGGCCGCCAGTTCCTGATAGCGCGCCTCGGCTTCCGGGCCTGCGAGCGTGACGCGAATACGAACCGCGTCAAAGCCGGCGCGCACGTTGTCATCGAGGCCGAAGAAACCGCGCAGGTCGATGTCGCCGTCGATATTAACCTTGACCTTGTCGAGCTTGACGCCGAGCTGAGCCGCCCAAACCCGATAGGTGATCGCCTGACACGAACCGAGCGAAGCGAGAGCGTATTCGACCGGGTTCGCCGCTTTGTCCGCCCCTCCGAGCGCAGCCGGCTCGTCCACCGTGAACTGATGTCCCGAGCCAACCTTGACGGTCACTTCGGTCGGCCCGACCAGTTCGTGGTTGGCGGCGAAAGTCGCTTTTGCCTTGGCGGGATCAGACGAGAATACGGCCTTCGTGTCGCGCACCAATTCAATCAGAGACATGGTTCCCTCCGCTTCGCTCACGCGCGTTGAGCTTGGCACGAGGAAACCATTATGTCTATCGAATTTATAAACTAATGTATGAGGGAAGCTCTTTGGTCGCCTGGTGCCTGCTTGTCGTGACGAATGCTCCCAGGGCGCGGATTTAAGTCATCGTCCCGGATAGTCATGGCTCCACGCATCTGCCCTGATTATGGAGATGGCGCTCAGCGCATTGAAATTGTGGATGTTTCGAGAGAAAGCGCCAGCAGGTCGAGCTAGCCGGATGCCAAAAATCACCAAGCCAACCAACCACATGCACCCGGCCGGAGGCGGCGCTTTTATCTTGCCGTCCATGGTCGCGCCGTAACCGTCCGGTCTCTGCACAGCTCTTCAGTAGTGCGTTTTCGTACCATTTCAGGTTCTCTGCGGCATTGGAGAATCTCCGGTGACTTCGAAACACTTCCAGAACAAAGGCCGATGTGAATGGTGGTCGATTCACATGGAGGCATGGCAGCGCAGCGGCCTGTCGCAGCGTCGCTATTGCGCGCAACATCGGCTCACTGAGACGACGTTCCTGCGCTGGCGGAAGGCTCTGATGAACGAAAAAGCCTTGCAAACGAAGGCCGAATTGTTGCGCGAGGAACAGCGCGAACGCCGACGTAAAAGGCATATTCGCCTGTCGACCGACATGCGGTCCAAGGCCGTCCAAGCTTACTGGGCGATGCACGTCGAGGCGATGACTTGGGCCGGGATGAGCGCGCAAGCTTATGCCAAAGCGCATCATCTGTCGTTGCACAGCTTGAAGCGATGGCGCAGCCTTTTCGAAGTTGGCGACGTCGAGATCGACTGGCGAACGCATCTTCATCCGAGCGCACGCCCTCTGCTTGGTGATAGCCTTAAGGATATCACTAAGGCCCTGCCGGCCGATTTACGGTTGACAAGCGCGACAGAAGAGGCCCCTGGCCGCGAACAACGGCGGCGCCGCAAGTTCAGCGCGGAAGAAAAGCTCGCGATCGTGCTGGAGAGCGAGCAGCCCGGAGCGACGGTTAGTGGAGTGGCGCGGGCTTGCGGCGTCGCCGCGGGAGTGCTCTTCCGCTGGCGGGCGGAGCTCGGCTTTAGCCGAGACAAAGCGACCGAATGGGCGTCGGTGGTCTTGGACAGCGGACCATCCGATCGGCCATCAGGACCAGTTCTGCTGCAAGGACTTCTCCAGGCGACCAGCGGAATGATTGCAGTCGAATCGCAGGACGGACGGCGGGTGTTCGCAATGGCGGGCGCCGATCCCGATGCAGTTCGGCGGAAGGGGGTTGAGCCGGGGACGAACCGATGATGATCGTGCCGGCCGGCGTGAAAGTGCATCTGGCTCTTGGCTATACCGACATGCGCAAAGGGCTTGATGGGCTCGCCACGCTCGTTCAGGAGCACCTCAAAAAGGACCCCTTTTCCGGCCATTTGTTTGCGTTCCGGGGGAAGAGCGCACGCAAGCTGAAGATCCTGTTCTGGGACGGCAATGGTCTCTGCCTGTTCACCAAGCGGCTCGATCAGGGTGGTTTCATCTGGCCGCGGATGAGCGATCCCGGCGGTACGGTGACGCTCTCTCCAGCGCAGCTCGCCATGCTGATTGAAGGCATCGACTGGCGATCTCCGGAACGTGTATGGAGGCCCGCTTTGGCAGGCTAAAAAGCTGCAGAAATCCGCATAGAATCGAGCGAAGTCGCTTCTTCGAATCAACCGAATCGGGTAGATTCGAGCATGCGGTTCGATCTCGACAATCTGCCTTCCGAACCGGCTCATCTGCAGCATCTCATTCGCGATATGGCCGCCGCCGTCGAGCACCGCGACGGCGAGATCGAGCGCCTGAAGTCGATCATCAAGAAGTTGCAGCGGGCGCAGTTTGGCCGTCGTTCCGAGCGCCTTGATCCCGACCAATTGGCGCTCGCGCTCGAAGAGATCGACAGCGATCTTGCCCGCGAAGAAGAGAAGCGTCCGCGTGACGAAAGGCAAGCAGGCGAACGGCCCTCTCGTCGCAAACCGTTGCCTGGCCATTTGTCGCGCGAAGAGGTCCGCCTCGATATTGAGAGCATGATCTGCAGCTGCTGCGGCGGCGCGCTGCATGTCATCGGCGAGAGCGTGAGCGAGATGCTGGATTGGGTTCCGGCGCAGCTGCGCGTAATCCGCACCACCCGTCCCAAATACGCCTGCCGGACTTGCCAGACGGTGGCGCAAGCGCCGGCTGCAGAGCGGCCAATCGCCGGCGGCTTGGCGACGCCGGCGCTGCTTGCCCAGGTCCTGGTCAACAAATATTGCGATCACACGCCGCTGTATCGGCAGTCGCAGATCTTCGCCCGCCATGGGGTCGATCTTCCGCGTTCGACGCTCGCCGGATGGGTCGGCGGCGCCTGCTGGTGGCTCGAGGCGTTGCACGAACGCCTTGCAAGAAACGTGTTCGCTTCGGATCATCTGTTCGCCGATGACACGCCCGTGCCGGTGCTCGATCCAGGTCGAGGGCGCACGAAGACGGGACGGCTTTGGGTTTACGCCCGCGAGCAAAGAGCATGGGGTGGGCCAGAGCCGCCGGCCGCGGTCTATTTGTATGCGCCGGACCGCAAAGCTGAACGTCCGGCTTCGCATCTCGAACACTTCAGCGGCGTTCTTCATGTCGACGGCTATGCCGGGTTCGAGCCGTTGGCGGATAAAGGGGATGTCGTGCTCGCCGCATGCTGGAGCCACACGCGACGCAAGTTCTACGAAGTGGCGCAGGCCACGAACGCGCCGATCGCGGTAGAGGCGCTGCGCCGTATCGGCGAACTCTATGCCGTTGAAGCTGATGTTCGCGGTCAGTCGCCTGCACACCGGCTCGCGGCTCGTCGCCGCCGCTCCAAGCCAATCATCGACGCTTTGCGCGCCTGGCTCGAGGCGCAGCTTCCGTTGCTGTCGGGAAGCAGCACACTCGCCGAAGCGATCCGGTACGCGCTGGCGCGCTGGCATGGTCTGACCCGCTTCCTGCACGACGGCCGCACCGAACTGGACACGAACCCCGTCGAGCGCGCGATTCGACCGGTTGCTCTCGGAAGGAAGAATCATCTCTTCGCGGGCAGTGATGGCGGCGGTCATCGATGGGCTGTGCTCTGTTCGCTGATCGAAACCTGCAAGCTTAATGACATCGAGCCCTACGCTTATTTGTGTGACGTGCTCACGCGGATGGTCGACGGATACCCGATCAACCGTCTCGGCGAATTGCTGCCGTGGGCGTGGAAAGCCGGAAATCCTGTCAAGAGCTGAGAGAAGTGCAAGACCCGGACGCTTACTCGTAAGCGTCCGGTCTCTGCACCCTGATTGCGTAGTGCAATTGCGCGCCATGTCGGGCTCCTTCGCAGCGTGGAGGAGCTCCGGTGACTTTGAGACGTTTCGAGAACAAGGCGCGGCAATCCTGGTGGCTGATTCATATCGAAGCCTGGCGTCGGAGCCGGCTCAGCCGGGCGAAGTATTGTCGTCAGCATGGTCTGACGACGACGACGTTCGGGCGCTGGCTGAGCTATCTGGCCGGCGAGGAAGAGGCCCGCAAGGACGCGGAATATCTGGCGGAACTGCGTCGTCAGCAGCGCCGCGAGGCTCAGGAAAAGCTCCGGAAGAGGCGCGCCCGCTTTCGTTTCGGCGTGAGCACGGACATGCGCAGTCGCGCGCTTCAGGCGTTCTGGGCGATGCACGTCGAGGCGATGAACTGGAGCGGGATGAACGTACTGGAGTACGCCGCCGCCTTGCACCTGTCGCCGACCTCTCTGCGCAAATGGCGCAACCGGCTGGACGACGGCGAGGTGGATGTCGACTGGCGAGCGCATCTTCATCCCTCCGCCCGTCCGGTCGCTGGCACTAGTGCTAACAGAACGCCGTCGGAAACGGCCTTGACAGCTCCGCCGAGCGACGATCCGTCGCCGCCTCGGCAGCCTCTGCGGCGCTTCTTCACCGACGACCAGAAGCGCGCCATAGCGCTGGAGAGCGACCAGCCCGGCGTCAGCGTCTCGCAGGTGGCGCGCAAGCACGGGATCGTCACGGGGCTGCTGTTCCGCTGGCGCGTGCAGTTCGGCGTGACGCAGAGGAAGGGCGCGAAGCTTGCGCCTGTGGCGCTCACTGACGACGCGCCGGCGATCCTGCGGCCGCGCGATCTCCTGCAGCCGCCGAACGGAATGACGGCGATCGACCTGCCTGACGGTCGGCGCGTATTTGCGCCTGCCGGCGTCGATCTATACGCCGTTCGTGAGCAGGTCGCCGGTGACGGAGCGAACCCATGATGATCGTTCCGGCGGGCGTGAAGGTGCACCTGGCGCTGGGCTACACCGATATGCGCAAAGGCCTCGACGGACTCGCCGTGCTGGTGCAGCAAACGCTGAAACAGGATCCGTTCTCGGGCCACCTGTTCGCGTTCCGCGGCAGAAAGGCGTCGATGCTGAAGATCCTGTTCTGGGACGGAAACGGCGCTGCATGTTCACCAAGCGGCTCGACCAGGGCGCCTTCGTTTGGCCGACGATGGCGGGTTACGACGGCTCGATTACGTTGACGCCGGCGCAACTCGCCATGCTCATCGAGGGCATCGACTGGCGCGCGCCGGAACGCGTATGGAAGCCGACTTTGGGGGGCTAAAAAGCTGCAGAAACCCACATAGAATCGAACGAATCCGCTTCCTCGAATCAGGCGATTCGGGTAGCTTTGGACATGCGGTTCGATCTCAATGATTTGCCTTCCGAACCGGCTCTTCTGCAGCATCTCCTTCGCGATATGGCCGTCGCCGTCGAGCACCGCGACGGCGAGATCGAGCGCCTGAAGTCGATCATCAAGACGTTGCAGCGGGCGCAGTTCGGACGTCGGTCCGAGCGCCTTGATCCCGATCAGCTGGCGCTCGCGCTCGAAGAGATCGACAGCGACCTCGCCCGCGAGGAGGAGAAGCGCCGCCCTGGCGAAAAGCAGGCCGGCGAGCGGTCCTCTCGTCGCAAACCTTTGCCCGACCATTTGCAACGCGAAGACGTCCGCATCGACATTGAGAACACGATCTGCAGCTGCTGCGGCGGCGCGCTGCATGTCATTGGAGAGAGCGTGAGCGAGATGCTGGATTGGGTTCCAGCTGAACTGCGCGTCATCCGCACCACCCGTCCCAAATACGCCTGCCGGACCTGCGAGATGGTGGCGCAAGCGCCGGCCGCAGAGCGGCCGATTGCCGGCGGCCTGGCGACGCCGGCGCTGCTCGCCCAGGTGCTGGTCAGCAAATATTGCGACCCCACGCCATTGTATCGGCAGGCGCAGATCTTCGCTCGCCACGGGATCGATCTTCCGCGTTCGACGCTGGCTGGATGGGTCGGCGAGGCCTGCTGGTGGCTCGAGGCGCTGCACGATCGTCTCGCAAGGAACGTGTTCGCGTCGGATCATTTGTTCGCCGACGACACGCCCATGCCGGTGCTCGATCCCGGCCGAGGGCGAACCAAGACGGGGCGGCTGTGGGTCTACGCCCGCGAGCAAAGAGCCTGGGGCGGGCCGGAGCCGCCGGCTGCGGTCTATCTTTACGCGCCGGACCGCAAAGCCGAACGTCAGGCCTCGCATCTCGAGCGGTTCAGCGGCGTTCTTCATGTCGACGGCTATGCCGGCTTTGAGCCGCTGACGGAGAGAGGGGACGTCGTTCTCGCGGCTTGCTGGAGCCATACGCGCCGCAAGTTCTACGACGTCCGCAGGCCACGAACGCGCCGATTGCCGTCGAGGCGCTGCGCCGGATCGGCGAACTCTACGCTGTGGAAGCGGACGCTCACGGTCAGTCGCCTGCCCAGCGGCTTGCGGTTCGTCGCTCTCGCTCCAAGCCAATCGTCGAGGCCTTGCACGAATGGCTCGAGGCGCAGCTTCCATTGCTGTCGGGACGAAGCACGCTTGCCGAGGCGATCCGGTACGCGCTGGCGCGCTGGCAGGGTCTCATCCGCTTCCTGCACGATGGCCGCATCGAACTGGACACAAACCCCGTCGAGCGCGCGATCCGACCGATTGCTCTCGGAAGGAAGAATCATCTCTTTGCCGGCAGCGACGGCGGCGGCAGGCGTTGGGCCGTGCTCTGTTCGCTTATCGAAACCTGCAAGCTCAACGGCGTCGAACCCTATGCCTATCTGAAGGACGTGCTCGAGCGCATGGTCGCCGATATCCGATCAACCGTCTCGATGAACTGCTGCCGTGGGCCTGGAAAGCCGGAAATCCTGTCAAGAGCTGAGAGAAGTGCAAAACCCGGACGCTTACGTCGCGCCTCTCCACCGACTTAATCCAAGCGCCGAACGGGCGACAAAGCCTGCCAGAGCGCGATGGAATGCGATTTTGCTCATTGGGACGATCCCCGCTGGCAGGATGCACAAAAAGTCCTTCCGACTGCGGCGAGAGCGTCGAGAGATCGACGATGCGACGGACGCGTGGCAAACGATCCGGCTGCACTTTGGCGGCAGGCAATTCGACGTTCGGCGGGGTCTCCGGGTGCGTGGCGAACAGCGTCGCGCGAGCCCACGCAATCAAATCAAAAGAGGCGACGGTTCGGCCGTCGGACTGTCGGTCGCCCATCATTGGCGAGAGCATCGCGATATAGACCTTGGTCTCTGGCGGCAGCGGCCGGCCGGTCGCCAAATGCTCGTTGTAGCGGGCCGGGCCTGCATTGTAAGCGGCGAGGAACCCTGACGAGCCGTAGCGATCAAAGATCTCGCGAAGATAGGCGGTGCTAGCGAGAAAGTTGTCGCGTGGGTTGTAAGTGTCGGGGCCGCGATGGTGGCGGGGCTCTCGCCGGCGCGCGCGCCGCGCTTGGCCGATAACACAACACGCTGGATTGGCCGCCGTCGAGAGGGCGTGCTCTGCGTGGCGGCTGCGCGAGATCCGGCTAAGGCCCGCCCTGTTGTCGCCCGCAGTAGTCGCAGCAGATTTGCGAGACGGCGGCGCGATCACTGCTCCCTTTCGGTTTGATTGGCCCAGAGAACGATCGCGCGACCGACGATCGAGTTGGCCGGCAGCGGACCGAAATAGCGTCCGTCGAGCGAGTTGGCGGACCGCGGGATCATTAGCAAGACGTCGGCTTTGACGCGGCAGCCCTGCCAAACAGGCAGCGAGCGGTTGCGGCTGGCGCGCAGTTAGACTCCCCCATTTCGATCGCGTCGCCCGGTGGCGCTACGGTCGATTCGGAAGATCGATGGTCCGGCAAGCGCCGCCATATGCTTCGGCATTGGCACGCCGCGAGGCGGACTAACCACGGGCCGCAGGGAAACGGGCAGGGGGTTCGGCCGGTCTCACAACAAACAGATCGTCGGCGTGAACGTCCATGATGTGTCGACGGCGTAGAGATCGATCGGCACGTTCGCGCTGGCATTCCAGACGAACTGCGGCGTGCGGTTGTCGACTCGAGGGAGCGCCGAGGAGCCGACGCCGAGCGCCATGACCGCGAGAATTGCGCCGCGGCTGATCATGGCGCGACACTGCGGCGCAATGAGACAGCCTTGTGGCGTGCGAGCGTTTGGGGACGGCCTGTTTGCCAAGCGTCAGGCGATTGTGGACGTACCGCCAAGGGTCCGGCGCTGCGTCGTCGGGATCGACGCCGCAGACTTCGACCGCGCCGATCGCCTGCAGAGCCGGATCGACCTTCGGCCAGCCGTTGGTCCGCAGCAGAATGTCCCCGCCGGGACGGACGAATGGCAGCGTCGCGTAGGGTTCACCCAGCGCAACTGCGCGTACGATGTCGATGCGAGAGATGATCGTGCGGAGGTCGTTCGGCGCCCAGCGCACGAAAGTGAAGACGACGCGCGGCGGGAAGCTGAAGATCCGCCACTGGCGATTGAGGACCCTCTTTTTGACGATCCGTCCGAAGCGAATCCAATGCTGATGCGCTTCCCGAGCCAGTCCAGTTCGACACGTGTCGATGCGGTTGCATCATTTGACCGCCTGCCGGCTGCTGCGATTACGTTCATTGCGAGTCTCCGCTTGTAGGAGAACCCGCGGGCGCGCAGTTCGCGCAGCATGTCGGCGACGATCTGTCCGCGCTGCAAGGTCGTGACCTTGATGCGGCCGCACTGCCCCGGGGTGTCGTCGATGGTGAGCCGCGCGGTAAAGAGGCCGGCCTTCGATTCGCGCGAAATTGGCGCTTCCCGCATGCGCACCCACGTATCGGCGTCGCCGGGACGGGTGGCGAAGGCGTGTTTGGCAACGCGGCCGTTCATCGCATGAGCCTTTCGATCTCCTCGATCTCGCGCGCGGCGGGTCGGTCGTCGTCGATCTCGCCGACCAGTCGTTGCGTGCGGCGTGGGCAAGCCGGCGGGCTGGCCGATCGTCGACGCGAGCATGACGGGTCGTGATCGACGAGTACTTCGGCGCTGTCGCGCGCGATGATCGTGCGCGCGCCGCATGTGATTGCGGTGCTTGAATGCGCACCCAGTTCGCCAGCGACATTGGGGCCGACATGATGGGGATGATTATTTACGTAGGCCTCGATGCTCACAGCAGGAGCATCTCGGTCGCCGTGACCTTGCCTCGTCAGGACGAGCCGGAATACCTGGGCAAGGTCCTCACGAACCCGGCTGTGTCGACAGACTGATCGGGAGGAAGGCTTTGTCGAGGTCGTTTGGTAGCTCCTAATCTGGTTGGTGCCCAGGTGTGCTGAGCTTTCCGAACAGAGCTGAAGCCAATCGATCTGAGATCTTGTTCGCGGCCTTCTTCATCGGGTCTGAGGCAAGGTGCGCGTAGCGCGCGGTCGTCTGAATCTGAGTGTGTCCCAGCAGCTTACCGATCATTGACAGACCTTCGCCGACGAGCACGCCGCTCGAGGCGAAGGTATGGCGCAAGTCATGGATGCGAACGTTCCCAAGGCCAGCGGATTCCCTAATTCGTCGCCATGGACGTTGGAGGTCGGCCAGATACGCCTTCTCCTTCTTTCCGACGATCACGTACGGATTGCCTGGAACGCGGGGCACAGCGCGGAGAAAGTCCACAATGGCGTCGCCCAGGTGGACTGTCTTCGCCCCTGTTTTGCTGTCGGGCAGGCGGAACTCCATTCGATCAAGATCGACATAGTCCCATTTTAGGGTCTGGATCTCCGAAAGGCGACAGCCCGTCAGAAGCAAAAGCCGGAAGGCCGCGATGGCATAGAGGCTTTCGATGCCGTCGACTTCCGCGGCCTGCAGCGCTTGGCCAAGAGCCCGCAATTCCCCGGACGAAAGGAACCGCTCCCGCTTTCGCTCGGGATAGCGCTCGATATCTTCGCACGGGTTGCTGTGCTTGTCTCGCAATCCCCAAGTCTCGGCGAGATTCATCATCTTCGACAGGACGCCGACCGTGCGGTTTGCCTGATAGGGAATGTGGGACAGGGAAGAGTGAAGCTCGGCGACGTCAGCCGGTGTCACCGACCCCACGCGCTGATTTGCGAAGAACGGATCGAGGAATAGTTCGACCGAACGCTTGTATTCGCCTTGCGTGGACGACTTGCAACGGATGGCCACGTGCTGCTTGAGGAATCGCTCGCCGAGTTGCTTCATCGTTGTCGCTTGACGCTCCAAAGCGCGCTGCGCTGCGGGGTCGCCACCAGCCCCTCGCACCTCGCCCAGCATGCGGCTCGCTTCGCGGCGGGCCTGCTCGGCAGTTATGATTCCGAACTGTCCGATCATTACCCGGCGGGTCCGCCCATGACGTCGATACTGCACGAGGAAAAAGCGCTTACCGCTCGGCATGACCCGAATGCCGAAGCCCGCTAGTTCGGCGTCGAATGTGATGTAGTCCTTGGCGAAGACCGCCAGCGTTTCCACTGTCCGTTTTGTGAGTTTAGCCTTTGGCATATATCTTCGTCCTGCCGTTGTTTCGGGCAATGACGCCGGCGGCGCTTTCGGCGCGTGGAAGCGTCGTGGAAGCGGCGCGACGAAAGTTGCAGCGCATGCGATCGTAGAAACGGTAAGCGACTATGCCGAAGTAAAGCAAGAGGAATCAATGGGATGTCGCAGTCCTGGACACGCTCGATGGCGGTATCGTCGGTTAGCGAAAACTGTCTCAAACAAACTCATAACCTGAAGGCCGCAGGTTCAAATCCTGCCCCCGCAACCATCTTTTCCAAGTAAGTCTCTGTCAAAGTTGGCAAACTAGCCAGAGATAACGGGACTTACCCCACATTATCCCCCACAAATCGTAGAAGCTGGTGACCTACCGAGAGGAGCCGTTCTCGGCCAAGCAATGCCGACTCCTGCGTCGTAGAATGTGGTTCATGCTCACGACTTACCCGTTCACGTTCAGAATTGAACCGGACCTGTTGCAGGCGTCGCGATATCGTTGGACCGTCTGCGGGGGGTAGCCAAATTCATGTCCGTTCACCCCATTCATATCCGACCAGAGCAGAGGCCGCGATAGAGGCTGCGAAGGCCGTAGCGAGGCGTGAGGAGCACTAGCGGAACGGTGAATGACCAAGCCGCTCAAGGTCGCTGGGGGCCGGCAAATGGATGACGCTCCCAAGTGGACCGCAATAATTCTGTATTATCAATGCTTCAGCCAAAAGTGGGACTGCAAATCCTCCCATGGAATTGCAAGACCTTTTGACGGAATGGTCCCACCGAAAACGTGGTCGGCTGCCTTTACGGCCTCTCATGCGGTAAGTTGCCGGGGACAGGATTACCAGTCCAAGCTCTAGCGTCATGCCTGCCACGCCATTGCTGTCCTCGACCTTCCCTTCTATCTATAAAGGTAAAACCATACCCAGTTTTGATTACGTCTCTAGGTCCTCGGGGGCATTGTTTAATGTTCGTGATTATCCCTCCTATGTACGAATTGTCCTTTTTTCTGATATGCAGATAAATCCAACCTCCTATTAACCTTTGGATGGCACTATAATTGAAAGACCAGCACCCGGACCACCATACATCCGAATCTATCATGGGACGAAGATTCAGATAACCAAGCCGATTTTCGTGGCGCGACCACCAATGATCTGACAGCGCTGTCTCGCGGTGATCTTCATCTTTCCTATAACACATTATGTGAATGGCCAGCATCGGCGCCTCTCGTTATATTTGTTCTTATCAACGTTGCAGGCGAGCCAATTTTAATGAGCAAAATGCTAAGTAAGAATTTCTAGGACGTCATTCCTTTTAATAATACCACTCGAGCTAAATAAGCGTTGAATGCCGTCTGATCCGAGACTAACGTTGAGGGGGTCCCGCAATCTTTGATCAACGATCGCAACAAGAGCGTCTGCCTCAACAAGGCATACCTCATTGACATTGGTGCCCATCTTCAACGCGCGGATTAGATCGTCAAATTCGTCAGAAAAAACGCTCGAGATAATCAGATAATAGATATTTCTCACTCCTTGCTTCTTGAGACCTTTGCTTTGGGTTTCAACATATTGGTGGATCGTGCGGTCATCAGTCCCCATCCGGTAACCATCTGAGCGCGCCTTGGCGTCCCAGAGGAGCGCATAGGATTCATCTGCAGCTTTGGCCTGCCCATCAGGTACCCGGCCCATCCCTTGGCCTAGGAGCTTGGTTTCGTACCCCAGCATCGTAAATGCGGCGTTGATGCTTTTCTCAAGTGCTCGCTCAAGAGTTGTCCCCGAGCGCCGCGCTAATTGTTGGAGTTCTGCATCATTTTTCGCGAGCCTCGGGATAATCCCGACGATCGGCGGAACGTAGCCGTCCGGAAGCAGTGAGGCTTGATCAGGCTGTTTTGCTGGCGTCTGACTCGAGATAACCGGTTTGCCCAAGGCAATCGTCGGGTTTTGTCTCCCCGGCTTCGTCGCTGGCTCGAGAGACATTTTGCCAGTCTTGAACCAAAACACGTGTTCGACGTCGTATAAGCTGACCGGCCTACCAACAGCCTCAGAGAACAGCTGGCGCAAAGTGTCGTTCAGACGCTTGTACGAGCGGTAGTCGTCGGCTAAGTCCCCTTTCTGCACCCAAAGATTTATATCGGCGAACATCTGGACCGTGCTCGTGTAATAAACTGGCCATACTTCTCGCCGCTGAATTTGCCAGAAGTACGAGACAAAGAAAGGCACGCTGCTTGGGTTAGGCTTGCTGTGTGGGCTACCACCACGATCTGTGAACTGCTGAGCGATACGCGTGACATAGGTATAGAAGTTCTTTAGCTGCGTAACAGCGTCTTGCTCATTTGACGGTGCACGGATCGCAGATTTCAGTTGCTTATCGCACTCAATCTCATCCTTTTCATCTTTAGCTGATCTAAGGAGCAGATTGAAAAACATCTGACCCTTTATTCCCGTAAATCCCCAATGATTATTGTTCTTGTTGGTACTATCGATCTTTTGCTTGAACACTGCGACGGAGATTTTCTGTTCGAGGAATTCAGCGATGAGTGGCTTCAACGTTTTTTCTATTACATCGACACGATTGCGGTCTAACTCTGCCTCGATCTCAACCGGAGGGCGGTTGCCCGAAGCAGGGAGCGCATGCAGATACGCGTCAAGAGCTTTTAGCGCGATCGCCCGGAGTTCGGGCGTAAGCGATGATTGCACCACGTTCATTCCTCCGAGCCACTTACGAATATTCGTGTCACGACCACGAAGACAGCTCGCTGATTGACCCGCTGCCATAGCTCTGATGAAATGTTTAATTCATGGCTGGTCTCGGGGCTAGCTGCAGGGCGCTCTGGCCTAGCGATGCCGACTTACAATGTCGTAGAACGCGGTCATGCTGGAAACTCATCCGTTCACATTTAGGATTGAACCGGACCCGTTGCGGGAAGCTCGATACCGTTGGACCGTCTGCGAGGGTAGCCAAATTCACGTCAGGTCCCCGCATTCGTATGCGACCAAACCGGAGGCCGAAAAGGAAGCTGCGAAGGCTGAAGCGAGGCGAGAGGAGCACTGGCGGAACGGTGAATGAACAAAAGCCAAAACCCGTTTCGGATTTCGAGTTCAGTTCCAAGGCCGACCGCAAGAATAGTCTCGGCTCAATGTGTCCCGCCTACGGAAGTCGTCAGGTTAGCTTCCGGGACCTTACGAGCAATCGCAACGCCTCGAAATGCAGTGCTATGGTGACCCCAATTGCAATGGCAAGAACATAAGTAATTTGAATCGCTGTTCGAGGAAAACAATCATAATATATTGAAACGTATATTACAATGCTCGATGGGATCGCACCAAGTACGGCAATTATCTCCTCGGGTATCGTACATTCGCTTGTCATATGTGCTTTCAAAGACCGTGACACCATAGCCTCAATCGGAGACGAAGCGTTGCTATGCGCAGAACTTTGAAAATCATCCTCATGACTGTCGGAGTTAGCTCCCATCTGAGTCACATTCCTGTCGTGAGGCTTCGTCGCTGCTTCTCAGCAACGCTCTGCTGCCATATATACGCAGGAGCAATTCGGAAACCGTGAAACCAATTGCTAAAATGATATGCTTGGGACTAGCTGGCTTCTCCCACATTGGCCCAACAGCCATAGGAGGGGTCACAGATGGCCACAATGACCTACTACGTCGCACTTGGGTTCAAGAGGTCTGACGATGGCGGCGAGATTGTTGCGAGTGATCCGAAAGAGGCAAGAAGTGCAGATCAAGCGATCCGAATGGCTGGCTCCTTGCAGGGAAGGAGGGGACATTGCGGAGCCATAGCGCTCTCACGGACAGGCGACCCGGCTCTTGGTGACTTCGAAGATGCCGTGATCCTAAAGACAGTCGGGGAGGAAAAGGTTGACTTAGCTCCCCCGCGATTACAGCGTCCAAAAGGGCGATCGGGTGGTTTCGTCACAACCCAATTAGTTGTCGCTGTGACTACTGGAAAAACCATTTTCTGTCCGTGGGTAGGTCCAGATGATGCTTTTGGGCCCCCCCAAACACATCGCCGACAAAAAACTGAGCGCCCTGCGGCCTCACTATTCTGATTCCACCGTCATGACGACAGCTCCATATTCGAAAACTACCAGTCTCCTCGATCAAAGACTCTAGTATCAGCTTCATTTCAATACTGAATGTGTCAATTAAAGCATTCCAATGCTCGGTGCTTGACCCAGCCTTGCTGAGGACAAAACAAGCGAACTGTGAGCGGTCTTTGGTTGCAATTACGCGGAGCTGTTTTTCCAAAGGTAGTTGTTCAGTCTCCCTAAAAAACGTCATCGCCTTCTTCGTTGCGAGTTTGACAATCGGATGATCCCGATTAAATAACATATCATTCGTTCCAAGGTTATCGAATTCTATTCCCAAGAGGTCGCTCCACCCCTCAGGGAATTCGGCCGTTAATAACCCCGGGCAACCGCATACCTCTTCATCGTACGCCATAAACACAGTCCATTTAAATAATTGAGTTGTTAGCAAGACTCTCGTCGGTGTCAATTCCGGCAGCGGACGAAGCCCCCAACCGGCCATATCGAAAGGCCGCAACTCGTCTACAAACCCATTCTTCTCGATGCTTTCTCAACTCAACACTGGCGAAAAGCTCATAACGTAACTTCTACAATACACTGCCGGAAATCCGACCTTCCGCCACTCAACAACGGAAGGCTGTCCGTTGCCATCCACCGCTTCTGTAAAACCCCAGAAATGCGACGCTTGTCTGTTTCGCAAAGCCCATATTACCGATAGCTCACGGTATCTGGTCGGCCTCCGATGCTGGAAGAATTGATCGGTCGCAGAGCGTACAATCTCCTTTAGCTCTCCAAGCAGGGGTGAGTGCTCGTCTAATTGTGCCCTCGTGCGGTCCAAGGAAACGGTTGCACCCGCGACCAAGTCCAACTCAATTATCAATGAAATTTGCGCGGAAATTCTTGGAAACGGCACAGACACTGTGAAACCGCGCCAAGAGATGAATAGGCCGGTGGGCGGAAACCAAAACAGTTTTCCGTCCGGAAAAGGACGTATCCTATCATCGAGTGAGTTGATGAAACCCGGGGAAGCTTCTCCTTTGATGTCGAAATAAGGAATGTGAACTCTATATGTGCCAGATTGACTAGATAACGACCCAGAAACTGGTCCATCGTACCGGATCGATTTAAGTGCCTCCGCCCGCAAAGTAAGCAAAGTCCTCTCGGTGTCGACCTCCGCCTCTATTTTTTCAATGCTTTTCACCTCGTCACGATCGATGTACCTTTGGCCAAGCTCGTTTTCTATTCCCACCGCCATTTCGGTGAAGTTATGAACCCATCCCGGGCCATGGTTATGAGTTAGATTTCCATTTTTAATTTCAAACCTGCACGGTGACACTCGGACGATTTTCTTGATATACCCAACTATTTCACTGCGGGCGCTCTCTGTGCAATATTCCTCCTTAAGTCGCAGTCTTATTACTGACCCTCTAGCCATTCCATCAAGTCGGCGAAGCTCCCCGACAGTCGCAAGGCCATCTGATTCGAATCTCCACCCGTGCATTTCTGGGTTAAAATGAGCATCGGAGCTGGGTCGTGTTTCAATGACAAGTTTGTCGGCGATCATGAAATAACTCAATACGCCGATACCAAATTCGCCGCTACGAAAATACTTCAATCCTACTTCCGACGTTCTTCGTCTAAGCTCACGTAATTCTGGTCGCGGCTTTGCGCCACTGACCAGTAAGTACTTCTCAATCACGTCTCGTGTCATTCCAACACCGGAGTCCTGACAGACAAGCCAATGAGCACCGTCGTCGTGAGCAAATGAAATCGAAACCCGGTGAAATCGCGCTCTCGCCTCACCCTCGATGTCTTCCAGGCCATTGCCAGCAGCGAGACCGTCATAAGCTAGCTGCTCACGTACAGCGTCGAAGGCGTTCTGAAGCAACTCCCTAATTGCGGCCAGAGGGGTATCGTATAATCTTGTCCCAGAGAGTAGATCAATTATTCGTTTAGCGTCTGGGCGAAATAACCCGTCAATATATTCGAATGTATTGGAGATCGGCTTTATATCGCGTAATAACTTTGGCGGCCATGGCCAGGTGTAATAGTCGGCTGAACCAATCTTAAAACCACGCAGGAGACTGCCGTTTCTGGCGATTGTGGAACAAAGATCGAGCTCATAATCAACTTGGTCCGCAGTTTCTATAACAGCTTTGTGGATACGCGCGTTTGGTGTTCGGGCGGTGAATACCATCGTGTGTTCCATCGCGTCGACTGCAAAGTCGATGGAATGGTCTTTATACCAGTAGAGCAAGCTTTCAGTCCGAACAGAGCGGCGTTCCCGTACGACGTCAGGGGTCCTCTCCGGATCAAATTCTAGCACATCGGCTACTCGAAGAAGGCAGGCGAGATATCTTAAGTTAACTAACTTATTGCCGGGACGAGCTAATCGCAAATCAAAATCAGCGTTCATCAATTCAATTAGTCCAAAGTGATGGCTCCTGCACAGAGCAATAAGGTCTTCTTTCCAAAGTGGATAGGGGCCGGACCCAAAGGCTTGAGCGAGTGTTTCGATGAAAACGCCGCTCCAGTCGTTGTGTCGGTACCGACAGTAGTGTGCGGTGAGCGTTTCGGCTCTGTCTAGACGCTGGTCGATAGGTAAACTATTGGAAAACGGTACATCCACATCTGGATATGATGAATCTAACCAACGGCGTAAACTAGGGAGTTCATTTTCAATCTCCGGGCGATCATAAAGGCCGGTTAGTAAGTATGATCTTATTCCTGTGACCAGAGCCATTGCAGGCGTCATACCTACGTCATGCAAGTAGGACGCCATGAGGAGCAAGGCGTGCTCAAGATCGGAAAGAGAACCTAGTGAGCTTGCAGGTATCAGGTCGAAGATGCGCTGCGCAACACGAAAACTATGGTTCTCGTCATGAAGGGTAAAATCGGGTGGACTTGTGAAGCTATTCGATAATAAGCTTGCGACGTGATTAAGGCACCCACGGACATACGAACGTAACTCCTCCGATTCCCTACCGAGGGTTTCGAGGTTCGCCCACAGAGCTGTATTTTCCCACGCTGGCATTGGGGGGTTCAGAAAATTGGAATCGTTTATTGCGCAGCCTAACAGGGATTCCGCATGTTTGGAAATGCGGAGAGTGGTCCCTTACCCCCGGTTTGCGTTCAGCTCGAACTTGGCATTTCTATTTAGCCTACTGGCTCCTCCGTTGTTGACTACCTCAGCCCCCACGTAGAAGGTGGAACCGTTGGACATCGGCAGAGATTCGAGAGGGTCGTTATCGCACTCCAAATTCAAACCAAACCAGCCCGGTTTAAAATGCGATAAACCGAAGCCCTGCCGATGCCGACGGATTTTGCGATGTCCGACGGCCTTTGATCGGCTTTAAATTTGGCGATCACATCAGCACTTTTTGCCCCCGCGATTGGCTTTCGTCCCTTATATTTCCCCTCCCCCTTTGCCCTTGCAACACCCTCTTTCTGCCGTTCGAGCATAATTTCCCGCTCAAACTGGGCGACGCTGCCCACGAGGTTCACCAGCAGCCTCCCCGTCGGGGTGTTCGTATCGAGGTTCATTGCCAGAATCCGAAGGGTAGCCTGTTTCTCCTCCAACGTCCCTATTATCCTGACAAGGTCAGGGATGGACCGGGCGAGGCGATCCAGTTTCGTGACGACAAGCATATCGCCCTTCCGAATGAATTTGATTGCCTTCTCCAATTCCTCTCGTCGCTCAACCGAAGAGACTTGCTCGATGAAAAGCTCCTCAACTCCAGCACCCCGCAACTCGGCCACCTGAGCGTCGAGACCCGCCTTCTGGTCTGCAGTGCTCGTTCTGGCGTATCCCACCAACATCCGCTGCCCCATTCTCATTGAGGTGGTCACTATAATGAGATGCGTCTCACAAGTCAAATGGTATGTGTATGAGACTCCATTGGCGGCTTCTGAGACTGACTCACATGAGCAGGGTCTAATGAGACGGCTCTTCTTCTCTCGATAAATCGAATTCATCAATGCGTTAGAGAGGGCGGCTTCGGCCATCCCTGCCAAAGCCCTCACCTTCTTCCTTAATTTCTTCTTGTTCTTTTTCTGATTCGTCGGCCACTAATTCCCTTCTTTAGGCATTATTTATTGACGATGAACTGATTTCCAACAATATAAACCACTATCATCCTTACAGGTCCAATCCTCTTTCTTCATCCGCCTACCAAGTTTATTTGTAAATATTGGTGGACTTCCATCAGGTTTTGAAACGATCATGAGTCCATTCCCGTATTCAAGATAGTTTCCCATTCCTGCGCTGCTACATACGAGATTTAAGGTTGTGTCGTCACATTTATCCTTATAGCAAAGGGTAACTTCCGGGGCCTTCTCTGACGTTGATCCGTCTGTAAAATCTTGACAAGTTGCATGGGCCGAAATTGCTCTTAGAAGAATACCGACAATTACAATTAATCTCTTCATTATTCAGACTACGTTATTTTTATAATTTAACTCAATCGGCCCAGCCGCTCCTTCTGTCTGCGGAGCGCGTCCTCAAGAGCGGAGCACACTTGTATAAATCTCTCTGCCCAATCAAATTTTTCCTCGGCATCCGCCCGTTTGGTCAGTTTCTCAAATGCGTCGGCCTTGCTTTCGTCCCGTAACCTGAACGGCTCAACGTCCCCGGCTGCGTCCACCGAATATCCGAGGAATAACTCTTTACCATTCGCGTAAACGTCTTTGATAATTCGGTCAGAAAACAAGCCTTCTATAGAATAGCCACGACGAATTGACACGAAATCGATTCCGCTTTCATACGAAAATTTATATTTACCGTCAAAATAAGCCTGTAAGGCACTTCTCGCTTTCATTCCCGCCTCATCTGAGTCAAACAGAGCAACATATACACTTTCCCTCTTGATATAATCGTACATGGATTGCAGAAAATACTGCAACGGCTGGATTCCACCATAATCGACAATAATAGCTCCCCGCAGTAACGGCCACTCGTGTTGAGGCGAAACCACAGAATATTTTGCAAGAAACCACTCTAAGTACTTCTTGTCACTCGGCCCTTCAACTCCGATGGTGTATTCAGTCAGGTTGAAGAAGTGACTCAATCTAACTCCAAGACTTCTCCGCAAACTTTCTGTTGCATCATACGTCGATCTATACGTAATAGAGTGCGTCTTATTGTCATCCTTTTTAATCCCCAATATATCATTCTTGTTTCCGGGTATAAAGCTTAAGGAATGTGTAGAGTAAAGTACGGAGGCTTCTTCGCTCAGCTTCGTCAGTATTTTTAGTTGCGCCGACATGAGACTTGGGTGTAAAAAAAACTCCGGCTCTTCGATAAGCCAGATAACGCTTCTTCTTCGCTTTCGATAAAATTGCTGCAACCATAGCAGGGACGCCGTCACCGCGAGGGACTGTATTCCCATTCCCTTCGAATCAAGCTCGCTTTCTACGGCACCTTCATCCTCAATTCTAAATTTTATCTCCTGAATTAATTCGGCAACGTTATCCGGCGCACTTAGTTTGATTGAGAAGGCCGACAAACCAATATCATTCATGTAGCTGTTGAGTGATTTGTTTACGGAGCCAATGCTCGTCTTTATCGTTTCGTACACGGACGACAAACCTTCGGCAATTTCTTGCTTAACCGACGGCAAGATTAGTTCGTGGTATATCTCAGAAATCCTTTTGTCTGATCGCAGATAGTGAACCGCAAATTGTCTAAAAAACTCTTCAAGGAATTCGCTAGTGGCATTATTGACATCTTCAAGCTCTTGGCTGTTGCTCGGCCTGCCCTTACCCGGGAAGAGTTGGTATGTCGCCTTTCCTGTTTCAGAAAAAATTAGCAGGATCGAAATTGCTCTCGAAGGCCCAATCGGAATTACAAGCTTTCGCTTAATGTCATTGTATCTGTCAAGTATTTCTTCATCGTTATCCTCGCAATCGAACATTAGATTTATGGAAGTTCGTCCAGAAGCCGCCGACCATGGGAAATCTGAGCTTCTCGAATAAATGCTCCTGCTATTAATGATCGTTGGTATCTGATACGAAAAAAACAAATGTATTGCGTGCAGAATGTTACTCTTTCCTGCATTGTTTACGCCGATTAGCGCACATCTTCTACCGACGTGAAACGTCACTTCGTCAGAGACAGTGCGGAAATTCTTTATTCTCACCGCCTTTAACTGCATGGTGCACTCTTTGGCACCCCCGAGAATTGATTGACGCTCTTAGGTTAGCACCCGGTTTCCGTATCTTGCAAGTCGCGCCTCGGTGTACCGAAAGTCCGTTTTGCCGATGTGGAGGTCGTTACTTCTCGCTAGGTATCAGACCCCTTTCAGTCAACTCCGTCGTCGGTGAAAGCCCTCTGGAAGTTTGGAATCGCTGCGCCCTGCCGTCGTGAAAGGAGGGCGGTCTTTAAGTGTCAGATCGGGCAGGGATCACCCGACCAAGCCTATTGATTTATGTAACTGTGGGTCCGTTCGTCCCAGTCGTAACTGTGCAGGTTCTGTGAGTCGGTATGCTGTGAATCGTGCATGCATTTGTGCCATCGCATATCGGCCTCGATTTGGCCGGTCTTCCCATAGCACCAGCCAAGCTTATCTAGAGCGCTGATTACGGCTTGACGTGCTTGGCATGAATAACCTTTCATATCCTCATTACTGTTCGTCGATCCACGACAGATGCCATCAAGCAATCCCTCGGCTGCCAGCAAATCTGAGGCTTCCCAACCGGGGCGACAACACGCGCTCTTATCAGCCATAGCGGGAAAACTGTTTATGACAACGCACAGAGCAATTGCAAGTGACCTTTGCATGTCCCTGATTTCCTTTTTAGGCGAAGACTCAATTCCTCTATTTGCTGCCGGTCCGTTTCACGGAAATTGTCTGTCTGACAACGCCTTCGTCCTAATAGCAGCTAATGAACTCACGAAAAACCCATCCAAGTGTCGTGCCCGTTGGGGAACTTATCAGAACCCAAGGACGGCCCATCCCGTCACTCGCACCATCCCGAATGAATACGATTAGCCCATTACGAATCGAACCAATAACCGCTCCATTCGGGTTGTCTCTCAAGTTCAGAGGGGTTCCAGTCGGGTCCGTAACCCTACAACGGTCTGAGGCAAGCACTGATTGGGAGAGGGTCACTGTCACAATGAGCGCAATGGTCCTAAGCCACATAATTCGTTCCTCCCGATCAGTCTACGTTACGTGTAGCAGTTTCACGGTCACAGATAACTTGTCAGGTCACTTCAAGTTAAGGATAAAATGAGACGCGGATCAACAAAACCAAATGTGCACCCTTGGAACATCAAGGCTTTGTTTTCGCAGGAGCCATGACACGCACACGCATAGACGTGCCCGCTTGACATTGCGTTGATTATGTTCGCATCGAGAGAAGAGCGCTGTTGAGATCAACCGACCTTCGCGAGACCGCGTTCCATCAACTCCTCGCTTGTGAAAGCCCTCTTGGTCGTTTGGGATCGATGCGCTCTGCCGTCGTGAAGGGGTTCGGTCTTGAAGTGGCAGATTGGACAGGCGACATCCCTCTGCTGTCGCTTGGGGGCCTCTTCGGTTCTGGAAGCCCTTGGAGAGGCTCTAGGTGCCGTCTGAGGCCCTTCCACCAAGCGGTACTGAAACCCTAACTCATTCAGAGCCTCAATGGCCTTGCGAGCCGCTTCTAAAGCTTCCGATTTTGCGTCGTCGAGAAGTTTGGATCGCTCCTCGTCAAGCGCCTTAAGCCTTTCGAGCACGCTAGCTTTTTCCATTGTTCCCATCCGTCAGTCTTTGAGATTTGCCCAAATCAGGTGCTGATTCAGGGCATCTGAGCTTGGAGCGAGTTGTGGATTTTCAGGCAATTCGATCCGGCATCCAGCCAGTTTGCCATATTGAGTTTCGCGCAGTCTGTCAGACAGTACGACTTGCATGCGCGTGGGGTCAATCGATAAAAGTCCTAAATCGAAGAGCGAGTGCAAATCGGCCCTTAGAAGCAAGCCATTCTGTACATGATTCGTTAGTTCACCCATATAAGGGGAAATATGAGCGGCTTCTAAAGCCTCGACAGCGTTACAGCCTGTAACTTGACATCTGCCGCGATAGGCTGCGACCAGTTTTTCGCGAAATTTGGATTGACCCCTTCTCTGGATCACCTCCAACATTTGTCTGACGCGTTGATCGGTTATTTGATCGAGGCTAAATCCGGCTCCTGTGGCAGTTTCTGCCCTCGCTTGGTCATATGCGGCGTCCACACCTATCTCATTGAACCGAGAGGCTCCTGAATTTGAGAATCCTTCGAGGATAAAGTAGCCAGCCTCCCACTCAGCAACAGAAGCAACCCCCAAAACTCGATATTCGACACCCGGTTTGGGCTTAGTCTGCATAAGGACACCCACAGGAACTCCGTCCTGCATGCATTTCATAAGGCCCCGATTGGTTGCCTCCCGGTCTCGCTGAGAAGGATCAGGATTCTCTTGGAAATAGGGATAGACCCAACTTCCATCTGCTCTTCGGATAACCTCCTTGTCTGCGTAAGGTCCGTCTAGAGTTTGACGAACACTCAGGGCGTAATCGGTATAATGCGGCTTGTAGATTCCCTTGGCCTGATTTACGAGCCGGAACCCGTTATCAACTTCCGCCTTGATATCGGACCATGAAATCACATGACCGGCATTTCTCACGAACCAGTCCAAGGCCTGACGATGTTCACCGCTAGTTCTAGCCAAGCCCTCGGCTAAAGCGGACATTTGCGACCCCTCCCTGTTCGGAACTCACACGCTCCCGATCTGCTTATACAATCTGTTATTGCTCTTTCTGAAACAAGTTGCAAGGGGAAGGCACAGACGACTCTTGCTACGCCCCTCATAGGCCAAGACACAACGTCCAGAATGACCAGATTGTGGCAAGCTGTAACCTTCTGTTTTCCAATAAACCCAACAACAGATCAGCAAATATCTGTACCCTCCTCTCCCACGCGCCTTTGATTCTAGTGCGGCCGTCTTCATTAGACGACAGCCAGTGCTCCCCTGTCTGATCTTTTAGATTGATTTTTACGATTGAATTTTACGGCAAACCTTGAGGGGTCTGCTGCGGGCTGTAACTCGAGTTTTGTAAAGTCGTTCGCTGGTCTAACCCTTCCATCCGAAATGAGGTTGAGGATGCCGTATTGAATGTCGCTAGACTATCGATTATTAACATATAATATTATGTTGACAAGTTCGCTTTGTTTGTGATATTGTGATTACCGCTGATTGGTTAACGTCGACCTTACTTCTATTGATAATTTGATTAATTATTAGAACGCTCCACGATTGCTCCGACAATCCTACGGACAGAGCTTCTTCTTCTTTTACAATGCGATCACTCTATCGGGCTACTATTATACATTTTCTTAATTACGAGGACAAAAGAACAATGAAAACAAAATCATTTGTACTAAAAGCGTGTTAAGCTTCGACACTCTGAGACAAAATCATCATCCACATATGGTTGACGAATTCGAAATTACCATGGGGGAGATATACTCATCAGACCAAGACTGCTTTCATTATAAGTGGTTTGACCATTATCTTGAGATGTTGCACTGTTCAAAGATGGATGCGAGCGATAACGTCGAGGTATGTGGCAACAAGCGCA
This sequence comes from uncultured Alphaproteobacteria bacterium, assembly GCA_963794655.1. Taxonomy (GTDB): domain Bacteria; phylum Pseudomonadota; class Alphaproteobacteria; order Rhizobiales; family Beijerinckiaceae; genus Roseiarcus. The sequence continues at coordinate 672,555 of CAWCEV010000008.1, read as the reverse complement.
CAAGACGTAATGGCGTCGAGTACTGGCCTGAACGGCTTCCCAATCCACAAGCACTTCGAAGACGATACGTTAGAACGGCCAGAGAGTTTAGAGATGGTCTGAGACGCTCACAGTTCATCGTGATTGATCTTGACAAACCTTTCGGGCATGAAGATTGGATTGGAAAATTACCACAACCACATTTCGTCGTAATCAATCCGGTGTCCGCAAAGTGTCACTTACTCTACGTCTTGGACACGATGTATGTGACCTCGGGTGACATGTTCAGGAAAGTGTCTGCACATATGGCTTCAATCATTGGAGCAGACAAGGCAAATCCAGTCTCATTTCGAAGCCCATTCTTCATTAAGGGGCGCAGAGAGAGACATGAAAGTTTCAGAAAGGGTTTTCGGGAGAGTGATTACCATTATGTGATCCATCATGAACATGGAGCTTATTCAATACGAGAGTTGTCTGATTGCTTTCCGTCAATTCAGTTCAAGGGACACGAAAGAACACAGCAGGACGTTCTATATCCTGATATAGGTATCCTACAGAAAAAGGCTCATTCTGCAGGATGCGCTGGTGCACATAGAAATGAACGTCTCTTTCAGGAGGTGAGTGACTTTGCTTACTCGAATGGTCCAAGTGTCACCATTGAGGAATTGATATCATTTGCTCATGACCGCAATGTTGGTGGATTGAACCAGTCGGAAGTCAACTCCATTGCTAAATCCGTATTCAATTTCATGCAGACACGATTTACCGGCACGAAGAAGACAAAAGAAAACTTAAGCCAACGAGGAACGTTCGCTGTCGGGTGCAGGTGGGAGTATCACAACAGACTTCTTGGGGAAACACTCGTTGAAGCAGCAACCAGATTTGGTGTCCATTATAATACGACTATGCTTTGGAAGAGAGTAGGCAAGATCAAATTGGTTAATAGGAAATGGCAGTTGATCGGTGATGAAACCCTTCGTGACGCTGCGAAACGATTTGGCAAGTCCTACGCGACTGTCAAACGATGGAGGGCAGCGGGCAAGATTCCCTGTTTCAACGGTCAATGGCGCTTGGAGAATGAAGTTGTCATTGAGCCTTATGATTACCAGTCTGTAGATCGTTATTCGTGCGATTATGACCCTGATATGCGGGAGCAGCAACTTTCCCAGAATGCTCTTCATGTGATCCCTGCTGGTATTCGATCACAGGAGGCTGAGGAAGCTCCTGAGGCCACAATCGAGGAAAAGGGCCAAATTCGCTGGCGGCGAAAGTTCGCCTCATGATAGGTCGGCGCCGATGTTGGTTTCCGTCAAATTCATGGACCTGCGGCCCAGCATGTGCCGCTGGCCGATTGGCGATCCCCGCCATTTCGAAGCCTTCCGCTTCTGCGGTTCCGCGTGCCCGTCTGAGGCCTGGTATCGCAAGAAGCGCGACGCGATTGCGCATCCCTCAAACCGCCCGAGGACGCCCCATTAGACAAATTTTCACACGCGAGCCTGGGTCGCGTGACGATGCTGGACGGGAAGCACGATCCTTCGCAATTCCACCTGCCCCGCGCCTGACTGTCAGCCATGCGCTTCTGGATTGATTTTCCGCGCCTACGCACATTCCGGCCAAGCTTGTTGTTCGGCTCGGGAGATGTCGGCCGCAGGCGCCGCCTACCGCACCCGGTTATCGTGACCGAGCAGCGTGCGGACCCCGTCGAGCTCGTTTTCCAAGCCTTTCTTCGGCTTGATCCTGAACAGCGCGCGCGCCTGGTTCAGCGGCTCAAATGGCCCTCAGGCGGGCCAAGACCGCCAGCCTTAAACGCCCTCGTTAGTCCGCTCAGGGCGCTCGGACACCGTTCCGCGGCGCGGGCAGCGGCGGCTGATCTCGGTGACACGATCGCAGGCAGCATTATCTGATGCTAAGCGATTCGGCGAGCAATGGAGCGCGAAATATGTCAGATCGACGAGAGCTCTACCGCAGTCCAAACGGCGATACCTGGTTCCTCGGGCGCGAGCCGGCGAACGGGCACGCATTCATTGTTCATCAACCCAACGCGCCTTCCGGAGGCCGTTTGTCGCACATTGAACTCGGGGCCTTCCTAAGGGAGGCGGCGGGCCCCGAGCAACAAGCTCTGTTGCGGTTGATTGGAACACTGGTGGAGGTTCCCCCCTACGCTGAGCGGACCTAAAAATGGCCGGCATAGAAAGCCGCCAGCTCAGGCGTACTTGCCGCCTTCGTATGTTTTCAACCATTCGGCCGCCTCATGCTCCACCCAGGCGACAGCCTCGGCCCTCCTTGTGAATCCATCGATCTGTACTGCACGCCCGTGTGGCGGCGTGACGCGCACATGCCAACCCTTTCCGCTTTTCGATTGAACGGGCTCAAACCTGGCTTTCAGCGTGGAAGGCATTGAGTAACTGTGGGGCGCACCGCACCATAATGCCAGAATGAAATTTCTTTCCTTGAGTCAAAGCGCCACAGAATACGCATGGAGCCAGTGGACCTATTGGCGGACACGCGACGATATCTGGACGCTGCGATCCGGCCGCCAGCAGCTGTTAAAGCCGGCGCTCCGATCGCCAAACCTCTGAAGAGAGAGGAGGCAATTCCCCCTCACGGGTTGCGGCAAGCGTGCGCCAAGCTCTTGAACGGCAGCAGCGAACGGTTGATTTGACCCCTTTCGCCAAGCCATCGGCGAATGGCCGCTTCTTGCGCATTCCTTCCGCACCGGAGCCCGACTATGAAGGTCGGCTCAGGGTCGAGAGCAGTCCAGTGTCGAATGAATGAAAATCGCCTCAGTAGAGCGGAAGCGGACCTCTCTGCACTCGATTAAACCCACCGGCGCCGGTCTCACACTTCAGCTGGCGGCCGACGTTCTAACTAGTACTGTCACGACGAGTTGGGACGAGGGTAGGTGTCTCGCGGCAATCGCCGAGATCCGCATACTCCTCAACTTTTTCTCGAACGCGATATAGTCGACATCTGCGAGAGGCTCGCCGCCCATTCGAAGGGCTGGTACTGGGTAAGCGTGATCGGGCCAGTGTAGGTCTCGCTCTGTTGCTTGCGCCGCGGATGATCCATATAAGTCTTCGTCAGATCGTAGACCGCCTTGTTGAAGGTGATCAGCGTCCAGCTATACTCCGTGTAGTTGTTCATGAAAATGTCGTACCGTTCCTGCGGGTCCTGCGGCAGATCAAAGATCTGCGTTAACGTCGCCACATATTTTTTCGGCGCCCTTCCCGCCGAGGTTGGAATCACCCGCAAGCCCGCCGGTCGCCTGACCGTCGTCGCCCCCGCACGAGAGGGCGGGCCGCTCAGCCCGCGAACATGACGTCCAGATTGGACAACTCAGAGGCAACTCTCGGGGGTTGCGCGCCCCCGCAACCATCTTTATTTGCTCGGCCAAAAGCTCCGGCCTCGCCGGGGCTATTTCGTTTGCAAGTCCTGAAAGCTGAAGGATTGCAGCGAGCTGTCCGCGGACCTCAACCCGCAGGCGCCCGTTTTCGGGTTGCCTCAACCAGTCCGCGGACGAGCTCGCACGCGGGACCTGCGTCGCCCTCCTTCAAGGCGCTGTATATCTCCTCGACTTTGCGACGATAGACGTCCGCGATATGGGGATGGAGCCGCGGGGGCCTGGCCGAGGTGCGATCCTTCACCAGCGCCTCGAAACCGGCGCCCGTCAGTGAACTCGTCGGCGACGAAGTCGAGAACTCCTGTCAATGGCGCCGCGGTTTTCCTCAAAAGTGGCGCCGCAAAATTCCCCAGTCTGGCGGGTCGGCGATCAGCCGTGGGCGTGATCGGCGCCTCCATTTTTCGGCTGCCGACCGCGACGCTTTGGAGTCGGTGGAATTGGAATGGCGGCGGCCTTCGGCTTGAAGCGGATGTTTTCTGGCAAGAGGTCGGCGTGCTCACGCAATCGATAGCTCGACCCTTCGATCTGGATGACGACGGCGTGGTGGAGCAATCTGTCGAGGAGCGCGGTTGCGACGACGGAGTCACCAAAGATATCGCCCCACTCGGCGAAGCCGCGATTTGAGGTCAGGATCATTGCGCCCTTTTCGTAGCGGGCGTTGACGAGCTGGAAGAAGAGATTGCCGCCACCGGGCGTGATTGGGAGGTAGCCGATCTCGTCGACGATGAGCAGCGCGAAGCGGCAGTAGTAGCGGATCCTCTCGCGAAGAGCGCCGTCGCGTTCAGCCTTGGCGAGCGCGGTGACGATGTCGGCGAGCGAACTGAAGTAGACGCTGCGGCCGGCTTTAACCGCTTCGACGCCAAGAGCGAGGCTCAGATGAGTCTTCCCGGTTCCGGGCGGACCTATGAGATGGAGTGCTTCGGCGCGATCGATGAACTGCAATCCGGCGAGCGCCAGGATACGGTTTCTGTCGAGCGAGGGCTGGAAGGCGAAGTCGAAACCGGCGAGGGTTTTGATCGCCGACAGCCTGGCCATCTGGACCGCCATTCTGACGCGGCGGCTCTCGCGCGTGGTCAGCTCTTCGGTGAGCAAGGCGTCGATGGCCTCAACGGCACCGATCTCGCCGCGCTCGATGCCGCGCAGGGTGACGTCGAGGACTTCCAGCGCCCGCGGCATCTTCAAGGCGACGAGATTGGTCTTGACGCGCTCAATGACGGAGGGCGCGCTCATCGCGAGCCTCCAAGGCCGGCCAGACGCCGTCCGACGGCGGCGTAGAAATCGAGCGATCGACGAACAACGCGGTCGCCGGCCCGCGTCAGGATCAGTGTCTCAGGATCTCGTAGGCTACGGCGGCACGAGCTGACGGGCTTGCGGTGTGAAGGATCGAGCCGCTTTTCACCCCGTCCCTCCAGCAGCGCGTGGGTCGCAACAAGTGTCCCTTCTTCGAAGATGCGGATCTCATCGGCGAGAACATGGACGTCGAAGACGCGCCGCCGCGTCGTGTCGGGCACGCTGTAGAGATTGCCGCCGACGCTGACCATGCCCTCATGCGAAGCGCGCCGCTCGAGCCGTAGCACTGCCCTGTAGGGAACGGTCGGCTGGGCCTTCAATGACGCCGCCTCTTCCGCGAAGGCCTCGGCGACGACCCGATTGGTCGTGGCGTGCACGCGCGCATTGGCGACCGTATCGAGCCAATGACGGAGCTGGTCGTTCAGGTCGTCGAGATTGCGGAACGCGCCACCGAGAAAGAAGTCCTCGCGGATGTAGCGGAACGGCCGTTCGACCTTGCCCTTCGTTTTGGCCCGATAAGGCCGGCAGGCGCGCGGCTGGAAGCCATAATGGCGGGCGAGGTCGACGAGAGCTCGGTTGTAGACGACGAGCCCGTCGGCGTCCTCGCCGATGACCGCGGTCTTCATGCGATCATAGAGGATCGTACGCGGCGCGCCGCCGATTGCTTCGAAGGCGGCGATATGGCAGCGCAGGACGCTCTGCAGGTCCTGGTGGAGGACGAACCGCGCCCAAATCAGCCGGGAGTAGCCGAGCACCATCGAGAACAGCCAAACGATGCGCTTCATCCCCGGCTCGTCGTCGAACTCGACCTCAAACCTAGCGAAGTCGACCTGGGCCTGCTCGCCCGGCGGCGTCTCGAAACGCACTTCGTAACCGGCGCTCCGAGCCGGTCGTATCTCGCGCACGTGGTCGCGCACCACGCTGTAGCTGCCGGCAAAGCCGCGCTCCTTGATCTCACGAAGCAACCGGCGTGCGGTGAGGTCCGGATAGGCGGCAAGGCGCTCGCGCAAATAAGGTTCGAAGTGATCAATGACACTCGCAGCCGGAGGCCTCTTCTTGTAGGCCGGCGGCTCCAGCCCTTTGGCGATGTGGGTTCTGACCGTCTTTCGGTCGACGCCGACCTGCCGAGCGATGGCGCTGACCGACAGGCCCTGGCGATGCAAATCTAGAATCATCACGAGCTCCCCAAGTTTGATCACCGGGTTCTCCCTCCCGCCAGAAGGAGGAGCCTCGGCGATTCGGCGCGCCCGCCGACCATCCCGGGCATGCCCGGGATGGTCGGCAGTCACGAAAACTGGGGAAATTTCAAATGTCACAAGTGGGGAGAATTGCTCCGCCACTCACAACTCCAGCACTGGTTGGCCGCTGCAGGCGTCTCTATCCGCCGCGTTCCCAGGGCGCGCCTGCGCCCGCTGCGCTGGCGAACCATCAGCCGCTCCTCGCGGTACAGACGCTGAAAGCGCTTTTTGTTGACCGCATGTCCCTCACGTCGCAGAAGCACGTGCAGCCGCCGATAGCCGAACTGCCGGCGCTCCTGCGCCAGCGGCTTCAGCCGCTCGCGAAGTTCGCCGTCGTCCGCCCGCCGGGCCCGGTAGCGCACGCTGGACAGGTCTCCCGCAATCACTTGGCATGCCCGCCGCTGGCTCATCTCATAGGTCTGCTGCAGATACGCCGCAGCCTCCCGATGCGCGGCAGGCGTCACCCATGCTCGACAACGTCCCGCTGGACGATGAGAAAGCCAAGCTGAAGCGGATGCTGGCCGACGCCTCCAGGCCGCCTCGCTTCTGACACGACCAGCCCGCCGAACCTGGCCTTCCACTTGTTAGAACGTCGGCGAGCTGACAGCCATGCTTGCGACACGACTCCGCAGCCGCCGCTCCCGCCCCCTGCTCTCGCAGGATCGCGATAATTTGCTCTTCTATGACCTTGATCGCTTCATCGTCCGTCCCTTCCTTGGGGCGGACTCTTCGCATTCCTGGAGGAGTTTCAGGGGGTCAGGTCACCCGATGCAATGCGTAGTTCTACCTATATGCACAAATATCGCTGTGTTTTATTACCCAGTCGAAGGTTGGACGTGGCATGGAAAGACCGATGATCAAGGGGAACGTGGTAACGTAACGAATTCAGCGCCTCTGAACCATCTCAAGCGCGAAGTCTGAAATCGTCGCGGAACTGGGCTCGACCTCAGTAGAAGCTGATTATCCTCCGGAGTGTTGCGCTCTTGCCTCCCGCTGACCGCAGTTGCGGGAAGAAATGCGCTTGAACACCGTGACGCATCGACGGCGCAGAAGCTAGGACGCTACGATTATTCCATTGGTCAGGGAATATACCAATTTTCGATATTTCAGTGCGGGCTTACAATGGTATCTGATACGAGCCCCTCTATGTTAGACGTAGGCATCTCGTGTCAGAACCTCTCCGGTTCTCTATTTCACGAATATTGGTGGCTCGACGCCGCTACCGCGGGACGCTTCCTAGAAGTGCAGGTACGGCACGGGGACCATTTGGTGGGACGACTGCCATTCTGTATCGTCAAGAGAAACGGCCTCCGACATCTCTGCATGCCGGACTTTACGCATACGCTGGGGCCCCTCGTGAACTCCGGCGACGGAAAACAGCAAACCAGAATGATGAACAGGCTTGCAACCGTCGAATCCCTCATCAAACAATTGCCTCCCTTCGATTCCTTCAACATCGTGACGGATTCGTCGGCTGACGACGGACTAACGGCCGTTGATGGCCTGGCGTTCCAGAGCCGCGGTTTTCGCGTCGGTTACCAATTCACCTTTCATCTTGACTGCCGTGCCGACCTCAAGATCCTCCAAGCAGGAATGGAATCACGCGTTAGGCAGAATATACGGCGAGCGGGGGAGCGATACACAGTCGAGACGATCGAAGATCCTCACAGATTTGTTTCATTTTACTTGGACAATCTGAGGAAAGCCAATCGTAACAGCTATATGTCATTTGATCAGTTCCTAGTCCTTTTTTCGGAATCCCGGGCTCGAAACTGTGGTCTGATATTGGCCGCGATGGAGCCCGGCGGCGCTCCCGTCGCCATGACATTTATCGTTTGGGACAACAATAGGATGTACTATCTGCTCACAACGCGCGCTCCTAACGCAAACGATAACGGTTCTGTCAGCCTCTTGATCTGGTCTGCAATGCAGCGGGCTCACGACCTCGGTCTCACGTTCGACTTGGACGGAGTCACCACGCCGGGGATCGCACGTTTCTTGAGCGGGTTCGGGGGCGCGCCAAGGATGCGCCTGGTCATTACAGGCGGCAGGTGGCGCTTCAACATGCTGCAAAGCGTGAAAACGATCCTGTCTTTCGGCCGGCCTGTTCAATCCACATTCGACTAGGCCTTTTGAAAAACATATGCTTTATGCATGAATGACTGTGACGTCCTCCGCCGCCCCGGGGGCTCCGAAGCTTTGGGCTTAGACGAGTTCGCGACACCCATGCCCCTCGTCTCGATCGTGATGCCTACCTACAACCGCGCGGACACCATCGGGCGCGCTATCGCGAGCGTTCGCGCGCAGTCCTGGTCCGACTGGGAGCTTATCGTCGTCGACGACGGATCCACCGACAATACGCCATCGTTGCTGGCGGGACTCGACCCGCGCATCCGCTTCCTGCGGCAGGAAAACCAGGGCGTTACCGCTGCCCGCAACACAGGGCTGGCCGCCTCCAGGGGTCAGCTGGTCGCGTTCCTTGACTCCGACGACGAATGGCTGCCGCACCACCTCGCACTCGCAACAGGGTTCTTCGCGGCGCACCCGGACGAGCACCTCTTCACGAGCGAGTTCTGGGAGGATTTCGGCAATGGCGACTACGTGAAACACCACCGCCCCGCGGTGGGTGAATGGGCGCCGCGCATAGCCAAACTCGTTGGCTCAACGGCGTTTGACAGTCCGGCCCCGAATGGCGACCCATACCTTCGCTTCTACGACTCGTGCGCCCCCGTCGGGGCGTGGGGCCGCCCGATGCTCGAGAACACGCCCTATTCCGGCGCCCTGCACTACCGCGGAGACATCTTCCGCGGCTGGCGCTGGGAGTTTCTGATGTCTATGCAGTCAACGGTGCTCACGCGGGCGGCGCTCGAGCGCGTGGGCATGCCCGACGCGAAGTACAAGGTCGCATCCGACTACGCGTGGCTTGCGCTGCTCTGCCGCGCCTTCGGCGCGAACATGGTGAACGCACCGGGGACCATTAAGCACGAGTATGCCGCCAGCAAGGCGCATCTCGCCGAGGCGCACCTCGTTACCGGCAAGACGGCGTTGCGGTTCCACGAGGACATGCTGCAGATCTTCGAGGACCTCTTCTGGAGGGACGGGCCCGCAGATCCTGAGCTTTGTGGCATCCGGGCCTACAGACACTTCAAGATCGCCGAAGTGTTGCTCGCGGGCGGCGAGCGGGCCGCTGCGCTCGTTCACCTCGACGAGGCGGTGCGGGGTTATCGCGGGCTCGACGCAAGGGCGGCGCGATGGCTCGCGCGCCTCGCGCCCCGCGACCAGTTCACCGCCCGCGCGTTCGTCGCTTCCCAACGCGCCGCCAGGCTCCCCGCGCGGATCACACGCCGCATTCGCCGCGCGACCGCCCTTCCCCTGAGCGCCCCCCCGCCCGCGCCCAGCACCCTGGTTCCCGCCGCGCCGACGACGCACATGACGCCGAGCCCCGCGCTTCGCGCCGAAGATGTCGAGGTGAAGGCGGTGCGCTCGCCCGCAGAGCTCGCGCCGCTCTTCAGTGAGCTTGCTGCTCTGAACCGCGCCTCGCGCCGCCCCTGCCCTTTCTCGACGCCGGAGTTTCTCTCGCTGACGCTCGAACACGACGAGTTCGCGAAATCCGGCGACGAATTGCTCTTCCTGCTCGCATATGCGCGCGACCACCTGGTCGGCTATCTGCCGCTGCGCAAGACGAGGCGCCATGCGCTCGGCATCCCCTATCGACGTATCGAGAGCCTCTCGCTCGGCTACCGCGATCGGCCCTATGCCGTCTCGCGCGCCGAGGACGAGGCTGCCTGCGCCGAGGCCTTCTGTCGACAATTGCGCGAGCGGGAGCGCGGCTGGTCGGCGCTCGAACTCACCGGGCAGGACGCAGCTTCCGCCTTCCACGCTCTCGTCGACGCCCCGGGCCGCGGCTACTGGGCGCGGCGGCGCGTGACGGACCCAAACACAACCATCCCGTTGCCGTTCAGGACTCTTGGCGACTACTTCAAGTCGCTCAGTGGCGATTCCCGGCACACCGTCGGTCGGCGCTGCCGCAAGCTCCTCGGGGCCGGGCGCGTCGAGGTGGTTTCATCGTCGGATCCGGCGGCGCGCGGCGCATTGCTCGACATGTATCTCGATATCGAGACCCGGAGTTGGAAGGCGTCGGTCGGCGCCGGCGTCAACCGCAACCCCGAGCGGCTAGCCTTATTCCGCGCGCTCTACGCGTCGCCGCTCACCACACCGCTCCTGATCATCCTCCTGGACGGCGTGCCCATCGTGGGGCAGGCGGTGATCGAGTACGGGGGGACCTGGTACGGTGTCGAGACGGCGTATGACTCGGCCTATTCCGAGCTTGCGCCCGGCTACCTGCTTCATCTCGTGGTGCTCGGCGAGGCGATTGCGCGGGGCCAAGGCGCGTTAAACCTGCTGCATGCGTACGCGTACTTCAAGAAATCGTGGAACGGCGTCGTTACGGACACGACCGCGGTGCAACTCTACCGCGCGCCCAGCGCGCCCTACCTCAAGGCGCGCGCGGGCGATATGGCGCGGTCTCTGCGGGGCGGCGACGGAGAAGAGGAGCAGTTCAACCCGGCGCGGCGCGCGGCCGGGGAACAAAGCTCGTCGAAGGACAGCCCCCGTCCGCCTCGCGACGAAGCCGCGCGGCTCGCGTCAGCAGCGCTAGCGCGCCTCGCCATGTTGAATTCTGGTGTCCGTTGGCTCTCGGGCGACGCGCTCGCGGCGGCGCTCCCCTTCTTGTTCGAGTCGAAGGCCCCCAAGGCCCAAAAAGCGAAGGCCAAGCCGGAGAGTCGCCGCGGCGGCCGAGCGGGAACCAACACACTGCCTTGGGGGTCGCCGGTCCTGACGCTCGACCAGATCAAGCCGGTGGGCCGAAGCGAACGCCAGTAAGAATGGGTGGAAGCTGAGATCGCGGTCGGATCGAACAAGACGAGGACACTTGACCAAGCATGACGGAATGCGCGGAAGCTTATTTCGAGGCGCATAAGGCGCCTGAGCCGTCGACTGGAGGCGGACCCCATGCTTTGCGGGGCGGCGCCATATCGGTCGCCATGCAGTACGGCAACGCGGTCCTTCAGATCGTTTCAGCCGTAGTCCTGGCGCGACTGCTGACGCCGGAAGATTTTGGCTTGGTCGCGCTCATCATCATTCTCACGAGCTTTGCGCCATCGCTGATCGATTTCGGACTCGGAGACGCCGCGGTACAAAGACTGAAGATAACAAAAGCTCAGGTTAGCAGTCTTTTTTGGATCAGCACCGGCATCGGGCTGACGGTCGCGGTCACGCTGGCAGCTTGCGGCCCGTTGATCGCATGGATATTTCGCGAACCGAGGCTCACGGCCATTGCGGTCTATTCTTCCCCCACCTTCGTAATGGCTGGACTCTCAACACAGCACTTAGCGCTTTTACGACGAAACATGCAATTTGCTGCAATCAGTAAAGTGGTTATTCTCGGTTCATTGGCGGGATTTGCGACCGCGCTTGTTGCCGCGGTTTGCGGTTACGGCTATTGGGCGCTGGTGATCCGTCCTATTGCGAATGCACTCATCGTTGCTATCGGCGCTTGGTATGTATGCCCCTGGCGGCCCGGCTTACCCATCTTTGACAGCGAAGTAGCCTCGATGGTCCGTTTCGGATGGCACGTCGTCAGTTACCTATTCCTGAATTGCATCTCCAGAGTGCTTGACCGAATTGCGCTCGGTCTATTCTATAGTGTCGAGGCGGTCGGCTATTTCCAAAATGCGGTATCGCTTTATGACAACTACTTCGCGGTGCTGAGTCCGCTCCACAACGTCGCAAGCTCGGCGCTCAGTAAACTCCAATCGAATCCGGGATCGCTTCGACAAGAATATGAGGCGGCATTGTCTATCCTGTCATTTTTTGTGATGCCCGCGGCCGCGATCCTGTCGGTGACGGGCCAGGATGTGACGACCCAGTTGTTGGGAAAGAAATGGCAGGCTGCCGGCCTGATACTCAGTATTCTCGCGTTGCGGGGAATTCCTCAGGTCGTCGAGTGGTCGCAAGGCTGGATCCACCTTGCCCTTGGACGAGCGGACCGATGGAGAAATTGGGGAATCGTTACCTTCGCTATCCATTTTGTGGCCGTTCTTGCAGGTTTGCCCTTTGGGCCTATCGGGATTGCGGCGGCTATCGTGATAGCGAGCTTCCTCTTCGCCGTTCCGGCGGTCAGCTATGCCGGCGGCCCGGTCGGCATCGATGCAGTGTTCGTAATCCGAGCCACAGGCAGGCAGTCGATCGGCGCCATCGTGACCGCCGCCGTCGGCTGGTGGGCGCAGGCAATGGTGCTGGTCGGTCTTCCCGGCGTCATTCGCATCATTTTGTCTGTGGGTATCTGCACCATCACCTACCTCATCATCGTCGTTGGTCTGTTCAGGCTTGTTCAGCCTATCGGCGTTGCAGTGAAGGTCGTGCAAAGCCGACTGTCAGGAGCTAGGCGCCGGACCATCGGATCGGTCAGCGCGGCGCCGCCTTAGATGGCGCGGCCGCGTATGTCCCAGCGCTCAACCTTTCCGCCGCGCTTGCCCTTGAAGGCCTGCACACGTCGCTTTAGCGGTTGCGCGGTAAATGGGGCGGAAGCCCTCGGGTGGGGGGCTACCCGACGAGCAGCAAATCAAGGCAGTTGCGAGCCCCCGCAACCAAATTCAAGCCCTTGAAACCGTCGGCGTTTCGAGGGCTTTTTCTTGCGCTCGTATCGGGTGGCAATATTGCCGAGTTCGCCTTCCCGCCTCTCCTCCATTTTCTCGATCAGCAGCCTCAGCTGTTCCTGAACCTGATTCAAACGGCTTGCTACAGACACGGATCTGCAAGACGAGCACCGTCGCTACTCGTGCGGACTGTCTACGTAATCGACGAATGTCTCCGGGCAGGTCGGGGTTGCTGTCGCGGGGCGGGCTGCATTCGACGCCTTGGCGCCGTCCACTGCTCGTTCCCCGGTCAAGCCGAAAGTTGCCGGCTTCAACGGGGGTTCAGTTGAGGAAATGACCCGCACCAAGGCGTGGGCCGCATCAATTGGCATGGCACGGCATGGCTGCTCGCTTAGCGGACGCCAAGGGATCCCCGCGGTGCGCTCCGTCGAACCCGTGCTCGAGACTGCTGAACTGCCGTCAGAAAACAAGCCTGCCGCCAACGAGGGCCAGTGTTCCGGCCATCAGCGGCCGCAACACGCTGTCCGGCACTCGGGAGGCGATATGACTTCCGATCGCGATGCCCGGAATTGAACCTGACAGCAGCGAAACGAGCAGCAGCCAGTCGACGGAGCCTAGCCACCAATGGCCGGCGCCGGCAAGAAGCGTGAGCGGCACGGCGTGGGCAATATCCGAACCGACGATCCGCACTGTCGGCATTTTGGGATAAAGCATGAGCAATGCCGTCACGCCAAGGGCCCCAGCGCCGACCGACGAGATTGAGACGATCACCCCGAGCACAACGCCAAGCATTGTCGTTAGCAAGGCAATTTGCCTGTCGTCGCGCTTATCCAGAAACGATGCGACGGCGGCTAGCAACTGCCGGCGAAATATCAGCGTGACCGCGGTCAGAATCAGCGCAAATCCGAGAGTCGTGGTGATGATGGCGCTGGTTCCTTTTGAGTCCAGCCCAAAATGCGACAGCGTCCAGAGCGTCAACGCCGCTGCAGGAATGCTGCCTAATGCGAGCCGTCCCGTGACCCGCCAGTCGATCGCGTGATTGCGCCCGTGGACGAAGGATCCGACGATTTTCGTGATCCCGGCGTAAAGGAGATCGGTCCCGACGGCGGTGGCCGGATGAATGCCAAACAGCAAGACCAGAAGCGGAGTCATCAGCGCGCCGCCGCCGACGCCTGTGAACCCGACCAACATGCCGACTGCAAAGCCTGACGCCGTGTAGAGCGGGTTGATCAGATGCAGAAAACTCAACGCGATCCGCTCCTGTAAGTCATGACGAGTCTAAGAGGCGCGTTCATGGTTTTCGTGTGCCGACCGCGTTGCTCGCGATCGTCGGATCGCCAGTGGTCTCCGGGATCCAGGATGTCGAAAATCATATCGTGCGGCGACCAAGCCACTCAGCCGCCCAAGGCCGGCACGCGCCGCGTTCCATGGACTTTGAAATGGAGATTGCAAGGTCACAATCTCCGTTTCGAGTCGTAGGAACCGTGATAGCGGCGGACAGTTGGGGTGGCCCGGCCGGCGTTTTTAGGCTGCTTTGAGCGCGCGACATCGGCGACTCCTACTACAATAGTTGATCTAATTACTAGACTAAAGCCGCGCGCGCAAGTGTGCGGCGAGGGCGCCTTTTGGTCTCTAAGTCGGGCAAGCATCTCAAGGCGCGTTTCGAGTTCCGCGGGCTTTCCGTTCGATGAGTCGAATTTCCACCAGATCCGGCGCTCCTCGAGGAGCTGAACGCAGGCGGCGTCGCTACGGCTAAACGAGCGCGCAGCGTGACGAGGTCGCCCGTTCTCCCCGGTTAGCGGAGTCGAGATTGCCGCGCAAAAGCGATCTGTCGATCGCGCCGAATTCGCCTTTGCGTGATCGACGACAAGGTCATCGCCGAGCAGCAATGGGTCGCCGATCGCTTCGAGCGGCTGGGATAGATCCCACGCATGTCAACGTCCGGGACATCGCTTGTAACGGAAAGTCGAGCTCCCAGGTACCCCCGGCGGGCGACCGGCGGTCGAGCACGTGTTAAAAAGATCGCGCGCGCCGTCTCAACCATCCCGAGCGAGGACTAAGATGACACGGGTCGCCAGCATCGCTTTCGCTTCATCGTGGGGCGGGGCGAGCGGTTCATCGCGATACTCGTCAACCACGGACGTCACCGAAGCCGTGGCGCTCGCGGACCGGATCGTGTTGCTTGAAGATGGCGGGGTCGCGTTAGACGTCGCAATCAACCTGCCGCCCCACGTAGGCCCGGCTGCGGAATTTGGAACGCTGGTCGATCGCATCTTGGGACGATTGTTTCCTTCCGAAGCGCGTCACGCAGATCCGCTGCCGAACGCATGCGTTTTGTCGAGGGGATGCAGTGCGGAATCCGGTCCCGAACTGCCGCGTTGCGGGCCCTTCGATCCCTCATCTTGCTTCTTTTTCCGTCGATGATACTAGTGTAGCCAACGACGATAAGCAGATCCGATCAGCCACGCTGCTCGGCTACTGCAATCGGGCTTTAACCCGAAGCGACGAAAGGAAGGAAAACGCGTGCCGGGCAACATTTACCCGAAACTCCATAACGCCATGTGGCCGGGGCTGGTCGGGAAGGGGCCAGACTCGGAGCCGCCCATCGACCTCGACACCATGCTGAGGCTGACGGCCGCCGCGCGGGCCAACGGCGCCAAGTTCGAGGGCGTCGACCTTTTTCTCGCCGACCCGCACACGTCAATTGATTCGAGCGAGGACGACATCAAGCGCCTCGCTGAGAAGATCTCCGGACATGGGCTTCAAGTCGGCTCTGTGGTCGCGCCGGTATGGCCGCCGGTCGGCGGCGGCTCGGCGATGGGGTCGGCGGAAGAGCGCAAGCACTTTCTGACGATGGTCGAGAAGGCCTGCCGCATCGCGAGCCAACTCCGCGAGATCGGGATTCGACAGACGGGCGTCGTCCGGATTGATTCGGCGACCGGAGTGCATGACTGGGCAGCCCATCCCGCCGAGAGCCAGAAGGCGATCGCCAAGACCTTCAGCGAGGCATGCGACACCGCGGAGCATCATGGCGAGCGTCTCGCCGCGGAGGGTGAAATCTGCTGGGGCGGCATGCACAGCTGGAAGCACATGGTGGAGCTTCTGGAGATGGTCGGCCGGCCCAAGACGCTCGGTTTTCAGGCCGACATGGCGCATACGATGCTCTACACGATGGGTTACAACGCGCCTGAGCATCGCATCCTGCCTAAGGACTATGATTGGAAGGACCGCAAGACGCTCGACGGCGCCCTGAAAGAGGTTGCGCACGCGCTGCGGCCGTGGACGATCGACTTCCACGTCGCCCAGAACGATGCGACCGTCAAAGGCGAAGGCTCTCACGAAAAGACGGGACGCCACTGCATGGTCGGCGATCCCAACGGAAAGCTCGATATCACCTATCACGCGGCCTTCTGGCTTCGCGACGACAAGGGCGACCTCACCAAAGTCTGCAAGCATATCTGCTGGGACGGGTGCATGTTTCCGAACTCGGAGATGATGAAGCAGAAGACGTGGGACGACATTCTGGGCGCGATGGTCGCCGTGCGCGAGGCCCACGGCTGGAGCTAGCGGGGCTCCACAAGCAGAGACATGAACCGGAGGAAATGAAAACAGGATGGCTCAGCGAAAGAAGCTGAACGTTGGAATGGTTGGCTACGGCTTCATGGGCCGGACGCATTCGAACGCATTCGGGAAGGTCAGCCAGTTCTTCGACGTCCCCTACGAGCCGGTGCTCAAGGCCGTGTGCGGGCGAGACAAGGAGAAGGTCGCGAGCTTCGCCGAGACGTGGAAGTACGAGACCGCCGAGACCGATTGGCGCAAGCTGGTCGAGCGGAAGGATATCGATCTTATTGACATCGCCGCGCCCAACGACACGCACGCCGAGATCGCGCTCGCGGCTGCGGCGGCGGGCAAGATGGTCATGTGCGAAAAGCCGCTCGGCCGCAACGCGGCCGAATCCGCCAAAATGACGGAAGCAGTCGAGCGCGCCAAAGTCCAGAACATGGTCTGGTACAATTACCGGCGCGTGCCGGCGGTGACCTTGGCAAAGCAGCTTATCGATGAGGGCCGGCTCGGACGCGTCTATCACTATCGCGCGAAATTCCTGCAAGACTGGACCATTTCGAAGGACCTCCATCAAGGAGGGGCGGCACTTTGGCGCCTGGACGTTGGCGTCGCGGGCAGCGGTGTGACCGGAGACCTGCTGGCGCATTGCATCGACACTGCGCTCTGGCTCAACGGAGGCATCGACAAAGTCACCGCTATGACCGAGACCTTCGTCAAGGAGCGGATGCATAACCTGACCGGAAAGGTCGAGCGGGTGGGAATCGACGACGCAAGCCTCTTTCTCGCGCGCTTCGCCAACGGCTCGCTGGCGAGCTTCGAGGCGACGCGCTACGCGCGCGGCCATAAGGCGCTCTATACATTTGAGATCAACGGTGAACACGCCTCGATCTTCTGGGACCTGCACGATCTGCATCGGTTGCAGTATTTCGACCACCGCGACGAGGGTATCGTGCGTGGCTGGAGGTCGGTGCACATCACGGATGCCGACCAACCGTATATGAGCCGCTGGTGGGTGCCGGGCTTGCAAATCGGCTACGAACACACATTCGTTCACCAGGTGGCCGATTTTCTCGATGGGCTCGGCTCCGGAAAGGCGGCGGCGCCAACCTTCAGGGATGCGCTCGCCACTGACCGGGTGACGGACGCCGTGCTGCGCTCGGCGCAGAACGGCGCGTGGGAGAAGCCTTAGAGGGCGATCGGCCGGAAGCGCCCGGCCGAAGTTTCGGCGGGCGGTCTGTGCAACAAGCCCGTGCAAAGAGGGAGTTCGAAACGCAGATGGGTGGAAAGGCGGTTGCGCTGTCCCTTTCGGCGGTCACCAAGACCTACGACAAGGTGCGCGCCCTCGATGGCCTCGACCTCGATGTCGCCGCTGGCCGGTTCTTCGTGCTGTTCGGGCCGAGCGCGGTTGGCAAAACCACGACCTTGAGAGCCGTTTCAGGACTCGTTCGACCGGATAGCGGATCGATACGCATCGGGGATCGCGACGTAACCGACGCCCCGGTCAAGGGGCGCGGCGTCTCGATGGTATTCCAGTCGTTTGCGCTCTATCCACACCTGACCGTCTTCAAGAATCTCGCTTATCCGTTGATCGAGGACGGCGTCCCATCGAACGATGTCGCCAGGCGGGTCCGCGAGACGGCTCACATGCTCAAGCTCGCGCATCGGCTAGAGCAGAAGCCGGCAACGCTCTCGGGAGGCGAGCAGCAGCGCGTGGCCCTCGGCCGCTCGTTGATACGGACGCCGGGGATTCTGCTCCTGGACGAGCCTCTCACCAACCTCGACGCCAAGCTCAGGCACGATATGCGGGCGGAGCTCAAGCGGCTCCACCGCCAGTTCGGCATGACGGTCGTCTATGCGACGCCCGACGAACTCGAAGCGCTGTCGATGGGCGAAGAGATCGCGGTCCTCAGGGCCGGCCGCGCAGTTCAGCAGGGCACGCCGGACGATCTCTACGAACGGCCGGTCGATCGCTACGTCGCGAGCAAGATCGGCTCGCCGCACATGAACATCTTCGACATCAGAGTGGGGGGCGATGGATTAAGCCTCGAGACGCCGTTCGGACGATTGGGCCGACCGCCGCTCGCTGCACCGCTCGCGGCAGGAGAGCCCGTGTCGCTCGGTGTCCGGCCGTCCGATATCCGCCTCGCCGATCGCTGGTCTGCTTCGAGCGAACCGATCGTGCAGCAGCTCGAGCCCTTAGGAGACATCACGATCGTGTCGCTTCTCGCGCAGAACCAGCCGCTTCGGATGGTTCTACCGGAGGCGCAGGCGGTGAAGCTCAAGGAAGGCGACAAGCTTCCGATTATTATTGACCCGGCGAAGATCTATCTGTTCAGAGGTCATGACGGTTCGGCCATCGGCCGATAATGGAGGCGCAAGCAAAACGCGCCAAGGGAGGAAAGGAAATGAGACTGAAGACAAGCATGATGGGCGGCCTCGCCGCAGCGGTGCTGACGCTCGCTGCGGGAATTGCGACCGGGCCGGCCAGCGCTGCAGACGTTACTCTGAAAATGGCGGTTCCGGACTGGCCTCCGACCCACATCATGAAGGATCTGTTTGACAAGACCTACAAGCCCAAGTCAGGCAACAAGGTGACGCTGGACGTCGACTTCATCCCGTGGTCGGATTACTACACCCGCCTCAACGCCTCGCTGACATCGGGCGAGAAGAAGTACAATATGGCAGTTTCGGACAGCCAGTGGCTCGGTGCCTTCATCGAAGGTGGCTATTATCTTAATCTCGACAAGTATGTCGCTGCCGATCCTGACCTTCAGGCTGTTCTCAAGGACTTAGATCAGAACGTTTACTGGTCGCATTCGACGTATCCTTACAAATCGGATCACATCTACGGGTTCCCTCAGACTCCGGACGTGGTAATTAATTATTATCGGAAGGACGTCTTTTGCGACCCGACCGAGCAGAAGAATTTCATGGCAAAATACAATTACAAGCTGCCTTGCTCTCCCGAAGATATGGACAAGATTACCTGGGACAACTATCGTGACTTCGGCGAATTCTTCAAGCGCAAAAAGGGCGACCTGTTGATGGGCAAGCCTTTAGATGACGATTTCTTCGGCATCGAATTCCAGGTTGGCAAAGGCTACGACTTTTTCACCACCTCGGCCTACGAGTTCCTCTGGCAGCATGGCGGCGACATCTGGGACGAGACCAAGCAGCCCAACGCGCATGCAGTCGGCGTCATGAACTCGCCCGAAGCGGTGAAATCCTTCGAGCATCTTCTTTCGTTCGTGAAGTACTTCCCGCCCGAGGGAACGACCGGCAACCTCGACATCTTCAAGACGGATGAGCTCTTCCGCGCCGGCAAGGTGGCGAGCAACCTCGAGTGGATTGGATTCGCGGAGAGTTCAATTCATCCCGAAACGTCGAAGGTGGCGGACAAGATCGACTTCGCGCAGTTGCCGGGTCTCAAGACCGACAAGGGCGTCGAGCGCTGGTCGGTGATCGGCGGTCAGCCGTTCGTATTGATGACCTGGAATACGGACCTGCAGAACAAGGAGGCGCTCGATTTCGTCAAGTGGTGGATGTCGAAGGATACACAGATCGCCTTCGCGAAGGCCGGTGGCCAGAGCGGTTCGAAGACGGTTTTCAACGACCCCTCATACGTAACCTTCCGCCCGTGGAACCGCACCTGGGCCGAGAGCGCGGCGTGGCAAAAGGATTTTTGGCACGTGCCGGAATTCTTCGAGCTGCTGACCGAGCAACAGGAGGAATACACCAAGGCGGTGACAGGTCAGCAGGACGCCAAGACCACGCTCGACAACATCGCCAACTTCCAGGAGAAGACCTTGAAAGAGGCGGGCCGCATCAAGTAACGGGCCCGATTAAAGGAACTCGCAAGCGCGCCGCCCTACTGGGCGGCGCGCAGTCAAAGCCTTGTTCACATCTTGTGGCCGGCTGTTTCATACCTGAATTCCCAACCAGGCGCATCACCCGGCTGACGCATGATAACGACGACCGACTTTCCCGAATCTGCTCCGTTCCTCCAGCGGCTGATCGCTCCGCGCTGGGACAACTGGCGCGGCGGCCTCCTCGTCTTTCTGGTCGGAATGGCGGTCGCGATCCCGCTCCTTCCGCCCGCCTATTCCTTCTACGCATCGGCGGCGCTCGCGGCCCTGTTCGCGGCAACGGTGATCGTCAATGCATGGGGTCGCCACATCGGGGGCTTGCTGGTGGCTCCGGCCCTGGCGCTGCTCTTTCTGATGAACGTCTTCCCGCTCCTTTGGTCGTTCGGTCTGTCGTTCTTTAACTATCGGACCAATCGTGCGCGAGCGCCGACCTGGGTCGGGCTCGAGAACTACGCCAACGTCCTCAGCGATCCGGAGGTCTGGGACCGGCTGCACAATACCGTGATCCTCGCCTTCATGACCGTTACGGCGCAGATGATCGTCGGCTTTATGCTTGCGCTGCTGTTTTCGAAGCAGTTCCCGCTGCGGCGCTTCCTGCTGATCCTCGTGCTAACGCCAATGATGCTGTCCTTTGTCGCTGTCGGGGCCTTCTTCCGCTACTACTACGATCCGACCTTCGGGCTCCTGTCGCAGGCCGTGCGCCTGTTCACCGGTCAGCCGTTCATTTTGATGAACACGGTGTGGGGCTCGCGCATCGGCATCGTCTTCGCGGACGCGTGGATGTGGTCGCCGTTCGTCATGCTGCTCGTGCTCGCCGGGCTCGTCAGCGTGCCGAAATATCTCTACGAAGCCGCGGCGATCGACCGCGTCTCGCAGTGGCGGCAGTTCTGGTCGATCACCTTCCCCTATATTCGCGGGCTGATGCTGCTCGCGCTGCTCTTCCGGACGATCGAGGCCTTCAAGCTCTTCGATCTCGTCTTCCTTCTGACGAACGGCGGCCCGGGAACTGCGACCGAGACAATCGCGCTGCGCGTCTACCGAATCGCCTTCGAAAACAACAAAACGAGCGAGTCGGCCGCGCTCGCCTACATCTTGCTCTTCACAGTGATCGTGCTCACCAACCTCTACCTCTATTTCGCGACCCAACGCGCCAAGGAAGCTGCGCCATCATGACCGACACGGCCGCAAATTCGGGCAATTTTTCGTCTTTAGCCACGCCGCTCCGGCAGTTCATCGGCGCGGCGCGCGCGCGACGATCGTCGCGAGGCGTGGGCGATGCCGGATGGGGACGCACGCTTGGCGCCGCGATCGTCAGCATCATCTACTTCTTTCCGGTGTTCTGGATCATCCTCACTTCGTTCAAGACCTATGAGGACGCGCTGGCGGTGCCGGCCAAGTTCTTCTTCACCCCAACACTCGAGAATTTCGCCCAGGTGTTCAGCCGCGCCTACTCCGCTGGCGGCCCCGTAGTGAACACCGGCTTTGCACTCTATTTCTTCAATTCGCTCTTCATCTCAGGCGTCAGCGTGCTGCTTGCACTGGCAATTGGCACGGTGGCCGCCTTCGGTTTCTCCCGTTATCCGCTGAAGGGCAACGACACCTATCTCTTCATGATCCTGACGACGCGCATGTTGCCTGCGATTGTGGTCATCATCCCGATCTTCATCATGTTCCGGGTGACGCATCTCGCGGGCACCTACGCGGGGATCATCGCGCTCTACACGATGTTCAACCTGCCGTTCGCGATCTGGATGATGAAGAGCTTCTTCGATGAGCTTGCGCTCGACGTCGAGGACGCGGCGCGCCTCGACGGCTCGTCGGACGTGCGAGTCTTCTTCAAGATTTGCCTGCCTCAGGTGCTGGCGGGTCTCGCCGCGACGGCCGTTTTTGGACTCATTCTCACTTGGAACGAATTCTTGTTCGCTCTCCTTTTGTCTGGAGTTGAGACGCGCACCGTTCCGGTCGCAATGTCGCAGACGATCGGCGGCGACATCGGTGTCCGCTGGGGTCTTCTGGCGGCCATCGAAACGCTGTTCCTGATTCCGGTCATCTTCGTGACCTTCGCGCTGCAGAACCAGTTGTTGCGCGGCGTCACCTTCGGAACCGTCAAGAGATAGCCCTGATGTCCACGATCGAACTCAGCGGCGTCAGCAAGCATTTCGGCTCGTTTACCGCGGTCAAGGACCTGAGCCTCACGGTGTCGGCGGGCGAGGTCGTTTGCCTTCTCGGTCCTTCCGGGTGCGGCAAGACCACGACATTGCGCATTGTCGCCGGCCTTGAGCGCGCGAGCGCCGGCGATGTGGTCATAGCCGGCAAGCGCATGAACGACTTGAGGCCTGACCAGCGCAACATCGCGATGGTGTTCCAGTTTTACGCGCTCTATCCGGCGCTGACTGTCCGCGAGAACATTATGTTTCCGCTGCATGTCGAGCGGCTCGACACGCAAACCGGCGCCGGGCGTGTTGCCCGGGTGGCCCGGATGCTGCAGTTGGAATCGGTCCTCGACCGTATGCCCAACCAGATCTCGGAGGGGGAGAAGCAGCGCGTCGCCGTCGCTCGCGCGGTGGTGCGCGAACCCAACTGTTTTCTGTTCGATGAGCCCTTGAGCCGCCTCGATGTCGAGCTGCGCCAGACCATGCGAAGCGATATCAAGAGGGTGCTGAGAGGCCTCGCGAAAGCCACCGTGATCGTCACCCACGATCAACTCGAGGCCCTGACCATGGCGGACCGGATCGCAATCATGCGCGATGGTGTGATCGAGCAGATCGACTCGGCGCACGAGGTTTTCGCCAGGCCGGCGACCGCGTTCGTCGCTAGCTTCATTGGAACGCCGCAGATGAATCTTCTCCACGCGCAGTTCGAAGGGGTGGAGGACGGACACGGCCGCTTCGCGATCGATGGCCAACCAATCCGCCTTCCAGTCGATCGGGCGGTAGCCAGGCTGGCGAGTGGCCAGGTCACAATCGGCATTCGGCCGAGAGCGCTTGTCCTCGACGAATCCGCCGGCGTCGATTCCATTGCGGGCAAAGCGGAATTGATCGAGCCGATGGGGGCGGAAACCCTGGTTCACGCCCGGACTTCGCTTGGCAGCGACATTCGTATCGTCGTGGCTCGCGAAATTCGTGTCAGGGCGGGAGACACGCTGAGACTTCGCACGGACGCCCGCGAGACGCACGTATTCGATCATTCCGGGAAGGCGGTCCGTTCATGAGCGACGAAAAGCTCGTTTCCTCGACAGCCGTCGCCGGAATGAACACGTCGGCTGCATATCGCCTCGAATGGACCCTCATTGGCCTGGGGATTCTGGCGCTTGCGCTCATTTTCCAGCCGTTCAGCCTGACGCTCTACGGGTTCGGCTGCGCGCTCGTTGTCTTCGCCGGTCTCGCGAACAACCTGCTTCCGCTTTGCCAGGCTGGAACCACCTATCGTTCGCTCGTTGTCGCTGCCATCATCGTGGCGCTCGCATTCTGCATTGTGATGCTCATCTCGATATCCGCAGCGCACCTCTACGGCGTCTTTTTCGTCAACGCGATCGCGCCGGCCACGGGTGACCCCTTCTATCTTCAGCCCTTCGTTTGGGGCGTGGCTGGAGCAGCGATCGCGTTGGCGGTTCTTCTTACGGCGCTCGTCAGAAGCAAGAACTGACAGCGAAAACCGGAGCTGAAAGGAGAGGGAGAACAATGCTCTTGGGGTTCAACATGCTCCTGTGGTCGACGCACGTGACCCAGGAACATTTTTCTCAGTTCGCCAACATCAAGCGCGCCGGCTTCGACGGCGTGGAACTCCCGATTTTCGAGGGAACGCCCGAGCATTTCCGCAAAGTGGGTCAGGCGATTCGCGACAGCGGCCTGCGTTCGACCGCGGTGGCGATCATTCCTGACGCCGAGCGCGATTGCGCGAGCGCCGATCCGAAGGTGCGCGCCGCAGGGCTTCAACATCTCAAATGGGCGATCGACTGTGTGGCTGCGGCGGGGGGCGAGACGCTTTGCGGTCCGTTCTACCAGCCGCTCGGCGTGTTCACCGGCGAACCGCCGACAAAGGCCGAGCGCGCCAACGTTGCGAGCGTACACAGGGACGCTGCCGCCTATGCGGCGCGACACGAGATCAGGCTCTCGGTCGAGCCGCTGAACCGGTTCGAATGCTACATGATCAACACAGTCGCCGATTCTGCCGATCTTGTGCGACAGGTGAGCGCACCCAACTACGGCCTCCTCTATGACACGTTCCACGCCAATATCGAGGAGAAAGATCCGGTCGGGGTCATTGCTCCCAACATCGCGCACATCAATCACGTGCATTTCTCGGAGAACGACCGAGGAACGCCCGGCAAAGGCCATGTCCCCTGGGCGGCGACGATGAAGGCGCTCAAACAAGGCGGGTACGACGGCTGGTGCGTAATCGAGGCTTTCGGACGGGCCCTGCCGGACTTGGCCGCAGCGACGCGAGTGTGGCGCGACTTCTTTCCAACTCGCGACGAAGTCTATCGGTTCGGCGGGAAGTTTCTGCGGGACCAATGGACAAAAGCCTGACGTCCACGGCGGATTTCGAGGCCATTTTACAAAGCTGGGCGGCGCTCGCGCGGGAATGGCAATCAACAACCGAGGATAACGCCTGGGGGCGGATTATCAACCCGCGCCTCATCAAAGTGAGCGGGCGCGACACCATGTTTTCCGCGCCGCGGCTAAGGGTTTCGGAATGAGGTAGGCATTCGAGCGGGTGGAGTCTAGGATGCGCAACCGAACGCAAACCGCTTAGTCCAACGTGGCGGCGTCCCAGAAGACCACCGTGGGGAGGGAACATGCAACACAGCAGGCAATTTCTGCTCGAGTGCTATCGCAACATGGCGACGATCCGACGCTTCGAGGATCGCGTCCACGACGAATTCGCGGCAGGCAAGATTCCGGGCTTCGTCCACCTATACGCGGGCGAGGAAGCCTCCGCGGTGGGCGTTTGCTCCCAACTGAGCGAGCGCGATGTGATCGCCTCGACTCATCGTGGCCACGGCCATTGCATCGCCAAGGGCTGCGACGTCACGGCCATGATGAAGGAGATCTTCGGCCGGCGCGACGGTCTCTGCGGCGGCAAGGGCGGCTCGATGCACATCGCCGATCTTGCCAAGGGTATGATGGGCGCGAATGGAATCGTTGGCGGGGGTCCGCCGCTGATTTGCGGCGCAGCGCTGACCGCGAAGTATCTCAAGACGGGCGGCGTCGCGGTGGCGTTCGTGGGCGATGGCGGGTCCAACCAGGGCACAACCCTCGAGTCCTACAATCTGGCCAAGGTTTGGCAATTGCCTGTGATCTTTGTCGTCGAGGACAACGGCTATGCCGAGGCCACATCGAGCTCATATTCGGTCGGCGGCAGTCAGGTCGGCCGCGCCGCCGGTTTCGGCATGCCGGGCCACGAAGTCGACGGCTTCGATTTCTTTGCGGTCTATGACGTCGCGCGCGAGGCGATCGAGCGAGCCCGCAACGGCGGCGGTCCGTCGCTAATTCATGCGAGGCTGTATCGCTACTATGGGCATTTTGAGGGTGACGCGATGACCTATCGCCTGCCCGAGGAAGGCCTCAAGGTGCGGGAGGAGAAAGACGCGCTGAAGACATTCCGAAAGCGGGTCGTCTCTGCGGGGCTCCTTGAAGGAAAAGACCTCGATACGGTCGAGTCCGAGGTTGCAAAGCTTATCGATGAATCGGTCGTCGCTGCTGAAGCTTCTCCGCCGCCGACGGAGGCCGATCTCGCGACCGACGTCTACGTGAATTACTGAGGGGGTTCTGGTGTCAAAGAAATCCTATCGTGAAGCCATACGGGACGCGATTGCGAGCGAAATGCGGCGCGATCCGCGGGTGATACTCATGGGCGAGGACGTCTCAGGCGGCGCAGGCGCGCCGGGCGAACAGGACGCCTGGGGTGGCCCCCTCGGAGTTACAAAAGGCTTATATCCAGAGTTCGGCGGCGAGCGTGTACTCGACACCCCAATCTCCGAAGGCGCCTTCATCGGAGCCGCGGCGGGCGCAGCCGCGACCGGCCTCAGGCCGGTGGCCGAGCTCATGTTCGTCGACTTCATGGGAGTGTGCTTCGACCAGATCTTCAATCAGGCGGCGAAGTTCCGTTACATGTTCGGCGGCAAAGCAGTCACGCCCCTGGTCATACGCACCATGTATGGCGCTGGGTTTCGCGCAGCCTCGCAACACAGCCAGTGCCTCTATCCGTTGTTCACTCACATCCCCGGCCTCAAGGTCGTGCTGCCGTCGTCGCCTTACGAAGCGAAGGGCCTTTTGATTCAAGCCATACGGGACGACGATCCCGTGATCTTCTTCGAGCACAAGCTCATGTACGACGAGACGGGGGACGTGCCCGACGAGAGCTATTCCATCCCGTTCGGGGAAGCGAACATCACTCGTGAGGGGAAGGACGTGACCGTCGTCGCCTTCGGCCGCATGGTGAATTTCGCCAATCAGGTCGCCGACGAACTCAAGCGCGACGGCGTTGGGGTGACGGTTATCGATCCGCGCACGACCTCTCCGCTCGACACGGAAACGATCCTCGACAGCGTCGCCGAGACGGGTCGCTTGGTCGTCGTCGACGAAGCGCATCCTCGATGTTCGATGGCGGCTGATATCGCCAGGCTCGTGGCCGAGGAGGCTTTCGACGACCTGAAGGCGCCGATCAAGACCGTGACGGCGCCGCACACGCCGGTGCCGTTCGCCGCGTCGCTCGAGGACATATATGTCCCGAGTCCCGGCAAGATCCGCAACGCCATCCTCGCGGTCGCGCGAGGCCGCGCCTCATGAGCGAGATCCAAACCATCGTGATGCCGAAATGGGGGCTCGCCATGGAGGAGGGCGCGCTGACCTCATGGCTTGTCCAGAACGGATCTCAGATCGAGAAAGGACAGGAGATCGCAGAGATCGAGACGTCAAAACTCGCTAACGTTTTCGAAAGTCCGACTTCCGGGATGTTGCGTCGTCTGGTTGCGAAGGAAGGAGATGTCCTGCCGGTTGGGGCGCTCTTGGCGGTCCTCGCGCCGCCTACGGTCTCCGACGCGGACATCGACACCTTCGTCGCTAGTTTCGTGGTCGAGGCGCCCGAGGACGCCGACGCGGCGGGCGCGGCGGTCGAGCGGACGTTGGACCGTGGCGGAAAGACGCTGGTCTTTAAGGCGGCGGGCCTGCAAAATTCAGCGACGCCGGTATTGCTTATCCACGGCTTCGGCGGCGATTTCGACAACTGGCTTTTCAACATCGACGAGTTGGCGAAGACACGCCCAGTTTACGCAGTCGATCTGCCCGGTCACGGCAAGTCAAGCAAGTCCCTGAACACAGGCGAGATCAGCGAGCTTGTCCAGGCGGTCGCTGATTTGATCGACGAGACCCGCGCCGACAAAGTCCACCTCGTCGGACATTCGCTGGGCGGGGCGGTCGCATTCCAGGTCCTGCGGGAGCAGCCGGAGCGGGTCGCTTCGGTTGCTGGCGTTGCGCCAGTGGGTTTCGATGATCGTGTCAACGCCGACTTCGTCGAGGGATTCATCGCCGCTCAGAAGCGAAAGGACGTCAAAGCGACGCTGCAGCTTCTCTTGAGCGACCCGGACCTCGTCTCGTCTCAGATGATCGAAGGCGTGCTGCGCTTCAAGCGCATCGAGGGCGCAAGGGAGGCGCTCCGCGCGATCGCCGACAAGAACCTCCCGTCAGGTCGGCAGACGGCGACCTTCCGGGATCTCGTTCAAGAGGATCGGGTTCCGGTTATGATCTTGTGGGGCGAGCGCGATGCAATTCTCAATCCCGTGGCCGCGCAGGGACTACCCGCGTCCGTCAGGGTCGTGCTCATAGAGAACGCCGGACACATGCCGCACCTGGAGGCCGCAAGCACGGTCAACGGTAAACTCGCCGAACTGTTCGAGGACGCCGATCGCCGATAAAGCGATCGGCCCCGAACCGCGCCGCGTCAGGCTGCTTTGCGCTGACGGCCCTTGAGCGTTTCGCCGTGATGGATCTCCGTCCCCAAAACCTTCAGGCATTCGCGCATGAAAGCGGCCAAGCCAGGCCAGCCCTTGGCGGAGACCAGATTGCCGTCCGTGCAAGCCCCGGTCGGTTCGACGTCGACGTAGATGCCGCCCGCCAGTCGCACTTCCGGCTCGCAATATTGCAGCGCCGCGACTCGTCTTCCCTTCACCACGCCGTCCACAGCGATCAGCACCTGGACGCCGTGACAGATTGTGAAAATCGGCTTTTCTGCCTCGTGGAAGTGCCGGATAATATCCTGCACGCGCTTGTCGATCCGAATATATTCCGGGCCGCGCCCGCCGGCGACGTAAACCGCATCATATTCGTCTGGCTTGACCTGGGCGAAGGTCTTATTCAGCGCATAGAGATGGCCAAGCTTCTCCGTGTAAGTCTGATCGCCCTCAAAATCGTGCAGTGAGGTTTTGATGTTCTCACCTGCCTTCTTGTCGGGGCAGACGACGTCGACCTTGTGGCCCACGGCATGCATAGCCTGCTCGAATACGAATATTTCGTATTCCTCGCTGAATTCGCCAACCAGCATCAAAATCTTCTTGCCCGCCATAGCGTTCCTCCGTTTCCTGCCTATCTTAAGCCTTGCAATCGCGGCTGGCTGTTGTCAACCGGCCATGATCGCCTGCTTTCGAAGGCGGGCGTGCTTGTTCGAGGCGCCGCCGCACCGACAGCTTCTCGAGCGGGTCGAGAGTGAAGGCGCACTCCGCAACCCCAACTTACGAAGGTAACCTCCCCGGATTCGCCGACCGTTCGCATTTGTCGATCCGGGCGGCCTGGTGTCTCGCTATATGTCATACATCAACGCAAGCTCTTCACCCGGTGAGAGAGCGCGCATATCGGCAAGGGTCTGACGGTCGAGTACGCTTGCAATCGCGTTCCGCGCGGCGACCATGGTGAGTCGGACCGGGCACGTCTTGAGGTCCGCGCAATCGTCGCAAGGCCGATAAGCGGTGACCGATGCGCAAGCGATCGGAGCCAAGGGACCATCAAGGGCGCGCACGATCGCGCCGATCCGAATCTCATGCGCCGCGCGGGCCAGCGCATAGCCGCCGCCCTTTCCCTTCTTGGAGTAGACGAGGCCCGCGTGGCGCAACTCTGTCAGGATGTGGTCAAGAAACTTCTTGGAAATCGTATTGGTTTTGGCGATATCCGCAGCCTGAGCTAGCTCGTCAGGGGCGAGTCCGGCGAGATGCACCATTGCTTTAAGGCCGTATTTTCCCTTCTTGGTGAGCACGGATTTAGTCCCTGAGCATAGCTGTGCTGAGCGGCGGCGGACGCGCCGCGCTCGGGCGCTTAAGAGAACGGGTTAAGGCAAAAAGTCCAGTGTATTAGTTGCTTAGCCAGCGAGTATTGTGGGAAGGCCCGAATCGGTCCGTAAACGTGTCGCGGAGCCCGCCGCGGGCGCATCTTGCGGCGCGGGGTAGGATACGCGCCGGCACAACTCTGGCTGTCTCTGTTTCGCGGATGCGACTTGCCTCGGCCGACGTGAAGCTCCACAGTTGGTTGGACCAGGGCCTGGCAAATAGGCCTTAATGGAAGCATCGCAGGGAGGACGGAATGGGCGCCGGAATAAGGCCAAATCGACGAGATGTCCTGGTGGGGGGTGCAGCGCTGGCGCTGAGGCCAAGCGTTGTTCGCGCTCAGGCGGCGCGGCCGCTCAAGATCGGCATCCTCAACGATATGTCGAGCGTCTACGCGGACTATCAGGGCATAGGCTCCGTCGTCGCGACACAGCTCGCCGTCGATGACTTCTCGAAGGCATTGGGCGTACCCGTCGAAATCGTCTCGGCTGATCATCAGAACAAACCCGACGTCGGGTCGGCGATCGCGCGGCAATGGTTCGATTCGGAGAATGTCGATGTGGTCATGGACTTGCCCAATTCGGCGGTCGCGCTCGCAGTGATCGCGGTAGCGCAGGAGAAGAACAAGGCGGCAATCGGATCGGGGGCGGGATCTTCGGTCATGACCGGCCCGAAATGCTCGCGCAATTTCGTTCACTGGACTTATGATACCTACGCCCTGGGTACGGGGCTCGGCAAAGCGCTGACGGAGGCGGGCGGCAAGAGCTGGTTCTTCATCACCGCCGACTACGCGTTCGGCAAAGATCTGGAAGCCAATTGCGCCGCTGCGGTTCAGGCGGCCGGCGGCAAGGTGGTTGGGTCGGTGCGCCATCCGCTCAACACCGCCGATTTCTCGTCATTTGTCCTGCAGGCGCAGAACTCCGGCGCCGACACGGTCGGACTCGCCAATGCCGGCGGTGACCTAAACAATTGCATCAAACAGGCACATGAATTCGGTCTTGGCGAAAAGCAGCGTCTTGCCGGCTTGATTCTGAACATCACCAATATTCCCTCGCTCGGTCTCGACATCGTCGACGGGACGACGATCTGCACCGGCTTCTATTGGGACGCGAACGAGGGGACGCGCGCTTTCGCCAAGCGTTTCCAAGCCGCTCACCCCAAGAAGATTATGCCGAACGACATGCACGCGGGCATGTACGCGGCGACCGAGCATCTGATGAAGGCAGTGGCGCAGCTAAAGAGCGCCGACGACGGCGTGAAGGTGGTGGACACGATGAAGGCGATCCCGACCGACGATCCGTTGTTCGGAAAGGGGATCATCCGCGTCGACGGACGCAAGCTCCATCCGATGTATCTCTACAAGGCCAAAACGCCCGCCGAATCAAAATACGATTGGGACTATTTCCAATTGGTCTCAACGATCAAACCCGAAGACGCTTTTCGTCCTCTGGACAAAGGCGGATGCCCGTTCGTCAAGGCATGAAGATGCAGGACCCGCCCCGCCCTCGGTGACGGAAATTCATCCAATCACGCTTGCCGAGAGCTGAAAACGGTTAGCCTGTCGCCGACGCCTCGAAGCACCGCGCGAATCGGCATCGCGTCCTCCGGGCCGGGCTCCAGCGCCGCCGCGAAAGTGCTGAGCTTTGCCTCGCCCTCGATCTCGAGCGCGATCGCCCCTGCGCGAAGTATAATGCGTCCGGTCAGCGTAAGGCGCGGTTCGGGTGCATCCGGAGCAACAATCGGCGCAACGAGTTGCCGAGCCCCCGCGTCCATTGCGTCGGCGAGGCTGTTAGCGCCTGGAAACCATGAGGCGGTGTGTCCGTCATCGCCCATGCCCAAGATCACAATGTCCGCAGGCATTGGCAAACTGGCGATGCGCGCGCTTGCTGCTGCAAGCTCCTGATCCGGCGGCAGGCGGACATCGGCAAGCGGCGTGAAGTTCGCCGCCGCCGCTTGATTGCACAGCAATTTCTCCCTCACCAAACGGGCGTTGGAGCGCGGGCTGTCGTCGGGCACCCGCCGTTCGTCGGCAAGCGTCACATGAACTCGGGTCCAGTCGAGCGCCATGTCCGAAAGCAGTTCAAAGAACCGCGCCGGGGATTTGCCGCCCGAGACAATGAGCAGAGCCACCCCTCTCGCCGCGATCGCCGACCGAAGGCGTTCGGCTGTCCATTCCGCCAAGCTTTGCGCCAGCTCCTCGCCATTGACGAATTCGCGACGGTGGAAATCGGTCTGGATCATTCGTATTCCTCGTTCCAGGTCCGCCCATCGCGTTCGATCAACGCCACGGACGCGTTGGGGCCCCATGTGCCGGCGGCATACGGGCGCGGCAACTCACCCGACTGCGCCCATGCCTCCCGGATTGGATCGACGAATTTCCACGCCGCCTCGACCTCGTCGCGTCGCATGAACAGTGCCGCATTTCCGCGGAGCGCGTCCATAAGAAGTCGCTCATAGGCGTCCGCTGACGCCATGCCGAACGCCCTGGCGAAACTCATGTCGAGAGGCACGTGCTGGAGTTGCATGTCGCCTGGGCCGGGCTCCTTCACCATCATCCAGAGTTTGATTCCCTCGTCCGGCTGAACCCGCACCACAAGCCGGTTGGGCGGTATGCCGTCTGGATGCATCGGGAATATGACATGCGGCACTTGACGGAATCCGACGACGATTTCCGAGAAGCGCTGCGGTAGCCGTTTACCGGTGCGGAGATAGAAAGGGACACCCGCCCACCGCCAATTGGCGATGCCGAGCTTGAGCGCCACAAATGTCTCGGTCTCGCTGTGTTCCTTGCCGATGTCCTGCAAGTAGCCTGAGACCGGCCCGCCGTCGGCGAAGCCGGCGCGATATTGGCCGCGCACAGCGAGACTCGAGATGTTGGTTTCGTCGATCCGCTGGAGTGCTTTTAGCACCTTGAGTTTCTCATCGCGCAGCGAATCCGCCTCAAGCGAATTGGGCGGCTCCATCGCGACGAGGCAGACGAGCTGCATCATATGGTTCTGGACCATGTCACGCATCGCGCCTGCTTCTTCATAGTAACCGCCACGGCCTTCGACGCCGAGCGTCTCGGCGACGGTGATCTGCACGTGATCGATGTGCGCGCTGTTCCACAGCGGCTCCAGAAGAATGTTGGCGAAGCGCAGCGCCATGAGGTTCTGCACCGATTCCTTGCCGAGATAGTGGTCAATACGGAAGATATTGCGCTCGAGAAACACTGATCCGATCACATCGTTGATTGCCGCCGCGCTCTCGCCATCCTTGCCAATCGGCTTCTCGACGATGATGCGCGAGCGCGGAGTCACGAGTCCTTCAGCGCCGAGGCGCTTCGCGAGCGGGCCGAACAGGTCAGGGCCGGTCGCAAGGTAATAAGCGCGAATGCGCTCGTCGGGACCGAGCAATGCCTTCAGGTCTGCCCACCCCTCGTCGCCTGTCGCGTTGACGGCGACAAAATGGAGACGGGAAAGAAATCTCTCTGTGGCCGCGCCCGCTTCGGCGTCGATGGCCTTGAATTTTGTCAAGGCGTCAAGGACCGAGGCGCGGAACGCGTCGCGGTCGAGGTGACGACGTGACGCCGCGATTATTCGGGTCGGATCTGAAAACTGGTCGCTGCGTTCGCGATGGAAGAGCGCGGGATAGAGCTTACGGAGGGCAAGATCGCCGGTCCCGCCGAAAACGACGAGATCGAATGGCTCGACCTTTACATTGCGTATGGCCATGAGGCCTCTCTTTGGCGTCGTTAACCGAAGTGGTGACTGCCCGGGCGGTCCGGTGCTGGTCGCGTGGCCGAAGCTTATCGATCCCCAAGGCCTGAGCCAAGGTCGGGCGATCGAGACTCAGATCGAGCCTCAGGTCGCCTGATTCACAGCATCCTTGAACAGAACCTCACGGTCGCGGGCGAAATTCTTGATGAGCGGCAAAGCCGCGCCTCCGATCGCGCGGGCGTCGGGCCCGATTCCGCCTGAGACGATCTCGACATCGCTCAAGCCACGCCGGTCAAGGCCGGCAAAAACCTCCGCGGTCCGGTCAGTCAGGCGCTCGCGAACCTTTGCCGGAATCTCGCCGTCAATGACGATCGCCTCGAAATCGATGACGGAAACTGCCGCGACCGACGCATAGGCCAGCGCCGACGCGGCCTCTTCGATCCACTCGTCGAGTTGCGCCCCGAATTCGCCCCATGAATCAGGAGTAGCCCAGATCGACGAGGCCTCGATTCCCGCAGCCTCGAGCCTGCGCTCCAATTGATAGACGGAGGCGCGTGCAATCAACTGGGATGCGACGCCGCCATTGCCGTTTGTCATGATCGGCATTGATCCGAGAGCGGCGGCATTACCGGTCCGTCCTGGACGCAGCGCGCCGTCGAGCACCAATCCGCCACCCAGGAACTCACCGATGAAAAAATAGAGGAAGTCGCGATACCGCCAGCAACGGCCAAAGAAGAATTCTGCCGCGCAAGCGGCGGTAGCGTCATTGCAGAGCGTCGTCGGATAAGGACAGACCGCGGCGATCTCGCCTTCCCCGTCGAAGTGTCGCCACGCGTTCATTGCTCCTGGCGGCGCGCCGATCTCGGCTTCCCAATTCCACAGCTGGAAGGGCGTTGCTACGCCAAGGCCGGCGATCTTCCGCTTCTGGGACGCGCTGAGCGAACCGGAGAGCGATGGCAGCGCGTCCCGGACAAAATCGAGGATCATGGTTGGGGTAGGAAACGCGTAGGCGCGGCGAGCCCGGTGACGAATGTCGCCACAGAAGTCGATTAGCACCAGATCGCAGCTGCGCCGCCCTATTTTTAGCCCGAACGAAAAAGCGCCTTCCGGGTCGAGCGACATCGGGATCGTCGGCTGTCCGACCCGGCCACGCAGCGGCGGTTCGCGCTTCAACAGCCCGTCGACTTGAAGCCGGTTCAAGATTGCTGAGGTCGATTGCACCGACAGTCCCGTCAATCTCGCGACCTCGACTTTCGACAGCGGCCCGAAACGGCGCACGAGGGAAAGCAGCAGCCGCTCGTTGTAGAGACGCACGCCCGCCTGATTCGCGCCGCCGATATTCGTTGCTGCGCCTCCGATCGGCGCCGAAGCGCGCGCAGGGTCAGCGCCCTTGGGCCCCCCGCTCGCATACGCGCGCGGATCGCCACGCGCCTCCTTCATTCCTCGCCTCTATATCGTTATCGGCATCGCCTTGCACATGATTGAGCGTGTCAGGATGGCGTGTCAAGGATTATTCCACCGGATGTAGTTATCCTTGACTCTTCGCCAAAAGTTTGCCCTATGCAAGCTACGACGGCGCGGTAAGGTCAATGTGCGCCAGGGCGCCAAGCGCTCCGGTGAGTTCGGCCGCGATCGACGCCGCCGCTGTAATATCCAAGGGAGGAAACCCGTGTCCAAGATTTCTGGTATTTTCACGTCCGCTGCCGTAGCTGCTCTCTCCGTCGCGCTTATGGGAGCGCCCGCCCATGCCGATCAGATTTTGGTAGGGCTCGTCACCAAGACCAACACAAACCCCTTCTTCGTTAAGATGAGAGAAGGGTTCGAGGCAAAGGCCAAGGAACTTGGCGTCACGACGCAGGCCCTTGCTGGCAAGTTCGATGGCGACAACGACGGCGAGGTCGCCGCGATCGAGCAGCTGATTGCCGCCGGCGCCAAAGGCATCCTTCTCGTCCCAAGCGATTCGACCGCTATCGTCCCGACCGTCGAGAAGGCCCGCAAGGCTGGCGTCCTCGTGATCACGCTCGACACGCCGCTCGATCCGGTCACTGCCGCTGACGCCAACTTCGCCACCGACAACTTCAAAGCGGGCGAATTGATCGGCCAGTGGGCGAAGGGGACGCTAGGAGACAAGGCAAAGACTGCCAAGATCGCAACTCTCGATCTAGCCGCCAACCAGCCGACGGTCGACTACCTGCGTCACAACGGCTTCCTCACCGGCTTCGGCATTCCGGTCAAGGATCCCAAGCACTATGCGACGAGCGACAGCCCGCAGATCGTCGGCTCCGACGTGACCGCGGGCTCGGACGAAGGCGGCCGCACGGCGATGGAGAAGATCCTCCAGAAAGCCGACCAGATCGATCTCGTCTATGCGATCAACGAGCCCTCGGCCGACGGCGGCTATGCCGCGCTGAAGGCTGCGGGCAAGGAGAAAGGCGTGGTCGTGGTCGCTGTCGACGGCGGCTGCAATGGCATCAAGAGCGTCAAGGCTGGCGTAATCGGCGCGACCTCGCAGCAGTATCCGCTGTTGATGGCCGCGGACGGCGTTCAGGCGGTCGTCGACTACGTGAAAACCGGCAAGAAGCCCGTGAGCATCGATACGGGCGAGAAGCTCGTTACCGACCACCCGGTTCCCGGGGTTCCCTCGATCAATTCCGACGAGGGCATGAAGCTCTGCTGGGGTTGATTTCAGCTGAACTTCGGTTCTTAATCAACTGAGGGACACCGAGACGGCGCTCGTCGGTTCATCCGCGAGCGCCGACTTTACGAGAAGTCGCCGAATCGGGGAACGAACGAGGGGATTCCATGAGCGAAGCGTCGCGGCCAACTCCACAGGAGTTCGAAAAGGTCCTGACCGGCGCCTCGACCGCCCAGGCATCGTTCGAGGAGGAACACCTTCCTCTCACGAGACGCATTCAGCGCTTCCTCCATCTTTATCCCACAACCGTCCCGTTCGTTGTTCTCGTGCTGGGCCTTTTGCTCGGCTGCACGGTCAACTACTCGCATTTCGTCACCGGCAGCAATCTATCCACCGTTCTGACCCAGGTGACGATCATCGGCATCCTGGGAATTGCGCAGACGCTTGTCATCCTGACCGCAGGCATCGATCTTTCGGTTGGCGTCATCATGGTCATTTCCTCGGTCGTGATGGGACGGCTCGCGGTCGTTGACGGCGTGCCCGTTCTGATCGCGTTTCCGCTCGGGCTCCTATGCGGGCTCGCGTGCGGTTGGCTGAATGGCGTGCTCGTGACGCGAATGCAGATGCCGCCATTCATCGTAACGCTGGGTACGCTCAGCATCATCGGGGCGCTCAATACTTTTTACTCGCGCAGTGAGACGATCCGCACTCAGGACATCGAAGAAAAGGCGCCCTTCCTGCAGCTGATGGGCACCCCGTTCAACATCGGGAGCGCGAGGATCATTCTCGCGAGCTTCCTCCTGATCGTCCTGGCCATTATCTTTTGGTACGTGCTCAACCGCACGGCTTTTGGCCGCCATGTCTACGCCACCGGGGACGACCCGGAAGCAGCCCGTTTGGCCGGCATCAACACCGACCGGATCCTGCTTAGCGTGTATGTTCTGGCCGGGCTCATCGCCGCGATCGCTGGCTGGGCGCTGATCGGCCGCATCGGCGCGATCAGCCCGACTGCCGGCGCTAACGGCAATCTCGACAGCATCACCGCGGTTGTGATCGGCGGGACCAGCCTCTTCGGTGGGCGCGGCTCGATCGTCGGCACGCTGATCGGGGCGCTGATCGTCGGCGTCTTTCGCTCCGCAGTATCGCTGGCCGGGCTCGACGTGCTGTGGCAGGAATTCGCCATCGGCGTCCTGATCATTGTCGCAGTCGCTCTCGACCAGTGGATCCGGAGGGTCTCCAAGTGAGCGTCGAACCCATCCTCGTCGGTCGGCAACTCGTCAAGCGCTATGGCCGGGTGACCGCGCTCGATCACGCCGACTTCGATCTCTATCCCAACGAGATCCTCGCCGTGATTGGCGACAACGGCGCGGGCAAGTCGTCGCTCATCAAGGCGCTCTGCGGCGCGGTCATTCCAGATTCCGGCGAAATCCGGCTGGGCGGAGAGATCGTGAATTTCAAGTCGCCGATCGACGCCCGGGAGGCCGGCATCGAGACCGTCTATCAGAACCTCGCGCTGTCGCCGGCGCTTTCGATCGCGGACAATATGTTCCTCGGCAGGGAAATCCGGCTTGGCGGACCTTTGGGCCAGTATTTTCGCACCCTCAACCGCACGGCCATGCAGAAGTTCGCGCGCGAGAAGCTGAACGAGCTCGGATTGATGACGATTCAGAACATCAATCAACCGGTGGAGACGCTTTCGGGCGGTCAGCGCCAAGGCGTTGCGGTGGCGCGCGCGGCGGCCTTCGCAAAGCGGGTGATCATCATGGACGAGCCGACCGCCGCACTCGGCGTGAAGGAATCGCGCCGCGTGCTGGAACTCATCCTTGATGTCAAAAAACGCGGCCTGCCGATCATCCTCATTTCCCACAACATGCCCCACGTCTTCGAGGTCGCTGACCGTATTCACATTCATCGTCTGGGCCGCCGCCTGACCGTCGTCGACCCGAAGAAGGTGACGATGTCGGATGCGGTCGCTATGATGACGGGCGCTCTGGCGCCGCCGGTCGAAGCAGAGGCCGCCTGACGGCAGTTTTCGCGCAGAGACGACGCTGAGCCGCGAGTTTCGCGCGCAACTGTTCACGAAACAGCGATTTGCGCGAACCGGACGCGCGCGCTTCAGTGGCGCGCTCAACGAAACCGCGCCCGAACCACGCGGCGCTCTCCAAAAGGGGTCAATCTTCATGCGTTACCGTCCGCTTGGCCGCACCGGCCAATATGTTTCCGAAATCTGTCTGGGGGCGATGACCTTTCATGGCGGCGGCGGGATGTGGCGCGCCATCGGAACGCTCGATCAGGCCGCCAGCACCAAGCTCGTCGCCCGCGCGATCGAGGCGGGAGTGAATTTCATCGACACCGCCAACGTCTATTCCGAGGGTCAGTCCGAGGTTCAGGTCGGCCAGGCCTTGCGCGACCTCGGCGTCAAGCGGGAGGATGTCATCATCGCCACCAAGGTGCGCGGGCGCATGGGATCGGGGCCGAACGCCGTCGGCCTCTCGCGCGGCCACATCATGGATCAAGTCGCCGCCAGCCTGAAACGCCTTAACCTCGATCACATCGACCTCTATCAGGTCCACAGCTTCGACCCTGTCACGCCGCTCGAAGAGACGCTGCGGGCGCTCGACGATTGCGTGAGCCGCGGCTTCGTGCGGACGATCGGCTGCTCCAATTTCGCCGCCTGGCAGATCATGAAGGCGCTCGGCATCTCGGATAAGCGAGGCTATGCGCGCTTCGAGACGGTGCAGGCCTATTATTCGATCGCCGGACGCGACCTTGAGCGCGAAATCGTGCCGCTCGTTGAGGACCAGGGCCTGGGCGTCATGGTGTGGAGCCCGCTCGCGGGCGGGTTTCTCTCGGGCAAGTTCACTCGCGACAAACGAGGCGGCAACGACTCGCGCCGCACGTCATTCGACTTCCCGCCGGTCGACAAGGAGCGCGCCTACGACGTGATCGACGCGATGGCGCCAGTCGCCAAAGCGCATGGCGTCTCGGTCGCGCGCGTGGCGCTCGCCTGGCTGCTGGAGCGCAAGGGCGTGATGAGCGTCATCGTCGGCGCCAAGACCGTCGAGCAACTCGACGACAATCTCGCCGCCGCCGAGCTGAAGCTCTCGCCCGAGGAGATCGCCGCTCTCGATGCAGCGAGCGCGCTCAAGCCCGAATATCCGGGCTGGATGCTGACGCGAACGGCGGACGGACGCGTTCCGGCGGCGAAGGCGTAAGCTTCTGGCCGCTTGCGGCGGGCCAAGGAATCCAGAGGGGAGGACGCGGTGCGGAAAGTAAAATGGGGCGTGCTCGGCGTCGCCAAGATCGCGGTCGAGAAGGTGATCCCGGCGATGCAGCGCGGCGAGGCGTCGCACATCGCCGCGATCGCCTCGCGCGACCTCGGCAAGGCGCGAGAGGCCGCGGACAAGCTCGGCATCGAGCGCGCGCATGGGTCATACGAGGAGCTGCTGGCGGACGGCGAGATCGAGGCGATCTACAATCCGCTGCCCAATGAGCTCCACGTGCCATGGACGATCCGGGCGCTGGAAGCCGGCAAGCACGTGCTGTGCGAGAAGCCGATCGCGCTCGACGCCACGGAGGCGCGCGCGCTGATCGCGACGCGGCAGCGCACCGGCAGGCTGGTCGCCGAAGCCTTCATGGTGCGTCATCATCCCCAATGGCGGCGAGCGAAAGAGCTCGTCGGCTCGGGCGCCATAGGCGATCTGCGTGCGATCCAAACCTTCTTCTCCTATCGCCTGCTCGACCCCGAGAATGTCCGCAACCGGCCGCCGGGCGGCGGCGGGCTCTATGACATCGGCTGCTACGCCATCGTGGCGGCGCGCTATATTTTCGGCGCCGAGCCGACCCGCGTCGCGGCGACGATCGACCGCGACCCGAATTTCGCAACCGACCGTCTGGCCGGCGCGATCCTGGAATTCCCCGGCGGGCGCCATTCGACCTTCACCGTCGGCACGCAGACCTCGGCCCACCAGCGAATCACGATCGCGGGCGACGCGGGGCGGATCGAGGTCATGATCCCGTTCAACGCGCCGCCCGACCGGCCGACCGAAATCGCCATCGACCCCGGCGCCGATCTCTTCGGCGGCGGGCGGCGGATCGAGCGCTTCCCCGTTTGCGATCAGTATACGCTCCAGGGCGACGCCTTCTCGCGCGCGATCATCGACGGCGCGCCGCTCGAGTTCCCGATCGAGGATGCGATCCTCAACATGCGGGTCCTCGACGCGGTGTTTCGCTCGGCCAAGAGCGGGTCGTGGGAACGGCCCTGATCGCCTGATTGGTCCGGACCCGCGGGCTCAACGAAAACCAAGCCGAGCCGCAACATTGTCCCAGCCAGGCGCAACGAAACCAAAGCCCGGCGCAACAAAATCCAAGTCCAACGCAACAAAATCCAAATGGCCGTTCGCTTGGATTCCTGCGCCGGAATCGATAGTTTTCAAAGGGTTACGTCGAAGTCACTCCGTCCTGTCTGCCCCTCGCCGCGCCGCCACGCGAAAGCGCGCGGCTAATCCGGCCAGTGAGAAGACCTATAGCACGGATTCTGCTTTTCGCAAAGATAATGCAGAGGTCTTCTGTTTAGAGCATGGCGCTTTTGGACGGCGCCGGCGCCGTCATCGCGAGGACCCCCGGGCTTCGTGACCCGGGGGGACGTGGCGATCCAGGGGACGTCGAGCGCCCTACAACTCCTGGATCGCCGCGTCGCCATAGCCCGTCCAAAAAGGACGGGCGTCCTTCGGACACCCTATGGCTCCTCGCGATGACGAGTCCCTCCGAACGCGCCATCCTCTACCCCCCGCCCGGGCGGCCCCAGGCGCACGCTTCAGGCCGGCGCCTTCCGCTTCGCCAGTTCCGCGCGCACGGCCGGCGCGACCACTGTGCCGAGAAGCTCGATCGAGCGCAGGACCGCGGCCTGCGGCTGGGCGCCGACCTGCATCTGCATGAGATAGCGCTGATGGCCGAAGACCTCGTGCTGGGCGAGGATCTTGGCGATCGCGTCGTCGGGCGTCCCGACCATCAAATGGCCGCGCGGGCCGGTTCCCTGATCGAACTGGGCGCGGGTGAGCGGCGGCCAGCCGCGCTCGCGGCCGATCCGGCTCATGACCTCGGCGTAGGGCGGAAAGAACGCGTCGGCCGCGGCCTCCCGCGTGTCGGCGAGAAAGCCGTGGCCGTTGATCCCGACCGCGAGCGCGTCCGGAGCGAAACCGGCGCGGCGGCCGGCGTCGCGGTAGAGGGCCGCGAGCGGCGCGAACCGCGCGGGCTCGCCGCCGATGATCGCGATCGCCAGCGGCAGGCCGAGCATGCCGGCGCGCGCGACCGATTGCGGCGTGCCGCCGGACGCGATCCAGACCGGCAGCGGCTCTTGCAGGGCGCGCGGATAGACGCTCTGGCCGTTGAGGGGCGCCCGATGCCGGCCTTTCCAAGTCACCTTGGTCTTGGCGCGGATCGCGAGCAGAAGATCGAGTTTCTCCGCGAACAGCTCGTCGTAGTCGTCGAGGTTCAAGCCGAACAGCGGAAAGGATTCGATGAACGAGCCGCGCCCGGCCATGATCTCCGCTCGCCCGCCGGAGATGAGATCGAGCGTCGCGAATTGCTGGTAGACGCGGACCGGATCGTCGGAGGACAGCACGGTGACGGCGCTGGTCAGCCGGATGCGTTTGGTCCGCGCCGCAGCGGCGGCGAGCGCGACCGCCGGCGCCGAGACCGCATAGTCCGGCCGGTGATGCTCGCCAAGCCCGAAAACGTCGAGGCCGACCCGGTCGGCGAGCTCGATCTGCTCCAAAACGTCGGCGAAGCTCCTGTCGACATTGACCGGCTCCCCCGTCCGCGGGTCGCGCCGGGTCTCGACGAAAGTGTAAGCGCCGAACTGCATCGGGGGCTCCATCAGCGATTCCTGTCGCGGCGCGGGCGATGTTAGCATGAGGGGCGGCCCGACAACGCCGCGGCTCTCGTTTCGCTCAAGGGTGAAAAACTCCAGCCGCAATGGACACGCGGGAAAAGGAAGCCGAAGCAGCGGGAATCATGCTGACCCGCCGTCGCGTCGTCCATGGCGCCGCTGTCGCCGCCGCCGCACGATTCCTTCCTCGGCCCGGTTCGAGCGAGGCCGCAGATGCGCCGACCAGCGCCTCGCGCGTGCGGCCGGGCGACACGGCATGGCCGTCCGCTTCCGAGTGGGAGGGGCTCAAGCGAAGCGTCGAGGGTCGGCTGATCGCGGTGCAGCCGCCGCTCGAGGTCTGTAGGGCAGACCCGGACGGCGCCGCTTGCCGGAATCTCTTCAAAGAGCTGAAGAACCCTTATTACATCGGCGACAGCCCGGCCCTGACCCAGACCTGCGGCTGGGTCGATGCATGGACCGCCGAGCCAAGCGTCTATGCGGTCGCGGCGCGGAAGACCGCGGATGTCGTCGCCGCGGTCAATTTCGCGCGCGAAAAGAATCTGCGCCTGGTCGTGAAGGGCGGCGGCCATTCCTATCTCGGCGGGTCGAGCGCCGCGGATTCGCTTCTGATCTGGACCCGCGCCATGAACGAAATCGCCGTCCATGACGCGTTCGTCCCGCAGGGCTGCGAGGGAAGTCAGGCGCCGCAGCCGGCGGTCACAATGGGCGCGGGCGCGATCTGGATGCACGCTTACGGAGCGGTGACGACCGACGCCGGCCGCTATGTGCAGGGTGGCGGATGCGGAACGGTGGGGGTCGCCGGACTCGTCCAGGGCGGCGGCTTCGGCAGCTATTCGAAGCAGTTCGGCACGGCGGGCGCGAGCCTGATCGAGGCGGAAATCGT
This sequence comes from uncultured Alphaproteobacteria bacterium, assembly GCA_963794655.1. GTDB lineage: Bacteria > Pseudomonadota > Alphaproteobacteria > Rhizobiales > Beijerinckiaceae > Roseiarcus. The sequence goes on along the minus strand of CAWCEV010000008.1, from coordinate 630,143 downwards.
AACGGCAGACGGCGTGATTCGAATAGCCAATGCGTGCAGCGAGCCCGAACTCTTCTGGGCGCTGAAGGGCGGCGGCGCCGGCGCTTTCGGCGTCGTCACCCGCACCACGCTGAAGACTTTTGACCTGCCCTCGGCCTTCGGGGTCGTTGTGACCACGATCCGGGCGACGTCGGACCAGGCTTATCGCCGACTGCTGGGCAAGTTCGTGGCGTTCTATGCCGAGCAACTGTTCAATCCGCATTGGGGCGAACTGGCGAAGCTTCTGCCGGACAACCGGCTCGAGATCGGCATGAATTTCCAGGGGCTCGACAAGGCCGAGGCGACGGCGATCTGGCGGCCGTTCCTCGACTGGGCGGCGGCGCAGGACGATCTCGCCGCGACGCCGGCGAGGATCGTCGCCGGGCCGGGCAGACATCGTTGGGACGGCGCCGCGCTCGAAGCCTTTGCGCCGGGATCCGTGCTGTTCGACGACCGGCCCGGCGCGCCCGCGGCCAATTTCTTCTGGGCGGCGAATCTGGCCGAGGCGGGACATTTCATTCATGGCTTCGAATCTTTGTGGACGCCGGCGGCGCTGCTCGAGCCTGAGCGGCGCGAGGCGCTGGCCGACGCGCTGATGGCCGCGACGCGGCATTGGGCGGTCGAAATGCATTTCCAGAAAGGGCTGGCGGGAGCGCCGCCCGACGCGATCGCGGCCGCCAGGGATACGCCGATGAACCCGGCGGTCACCGAGGCGTTCATGCTGGCGATTGTCGCCGGCGAAGGCCCGCCCGCCTTTCCCGGTCTCGCCGAGCACGAGCCGGACATGGCCGCCGCACGGCGCGACGCCGGCAGGATCCAGCAGGCCATGGCGGAGCTCAGGAAGGTCGCGCCTCAAGGCGGCGCTTACGTCGCCGAGAGCGGGTACTTCCTGCCGCACTGGCAGCAGGCCTATTGGGGCGCGAACTATCCCCGCCTGCTCGCGGTCAAGCAGCGCTACGATCCCGACAACCTGTTCTTTGTCCGTCACGGCGTCGGCAGCGAGGGATGGAGCGACGATGGTTTTGCGCGCCTGAACGCGCGTTGAAGATTTAGCTTTGACCATGAGGCTATGAGAGGGACGCCGTGATGGACCAGCCGATCAGCCGATTTGCGCCGCCGAGCCTTGCCGAGCTTCCGCAGGACATCCGCGAGCGGATCGAAGCGGTGCAGGAAAAGTCGGGCTTCGTTCCCAACGTCTTTCTCGCGCTCGCGCGCCGGCCGGACGAGTTTCGCGCCTTCTTCGCCTATCATGACGCGCTGATGGAAAGGCCGGGGTCTTTAAGCAAGGCCGAGCGCGAGATGATCGTGGTCGCGACTTCGGGCGCCAACAAATGCCAATATTGCGTGGTCGCCCACGGCGCGATCCTGCGCATCCGGGCGAAGAATCCGCTTCTCGCCGACCAGGTCGCGATCAACCATCGCAAGGCCGATCTCGAGCCGCGACAGAAGGCGATGCTCGATTTTGCGCTCAAGGTCGCGGAGCGCTCGCACGCCATCGGCGATGGGGACTACGAGGAGCTTTGGAGCCACGGCTTCTCGGACGACGACGCCTGGGACATCGCCGCCATCGCCGCGCTGTTTGCGATGTCCAACCGCCTCGCCAACGCCTTCACGATCCGGCCCAATGATGAATTCTATGCGATGGGACGGGAGAAGCGGAGCTGAGCACCAGCGCGTCAAGCAGCGCCGTTGCTGTCATGCCCGCGAATGCGGGCACCCAGACTTAAGGATTGACGCGACTCTGGATTCCCGCGAACGAGCGTGTGAAGGAATTGCCTTTTCGCTGGAGACGGGTCATCCGGCGGCGCCGCGGATGGAATCCGAAGCGGTTGAAGCGTTCTTGGTATCGGCCGCTCTGCCGCTTGAGGGGAGCGGGGGATCAGGCGGCGTTGATCCTCAGACGGTGCGCGGCCACGAGGTTATTGGCGATGGCGTGCCAGAGCGCGTGGGCCTTCGCCTTGATGAGGCCGCGCACGGCAAGATGACCGAAGCCATGGTTCTTGCGATCGGCGTTGATCCGCTCGATGCGCTTGCGCAAGGCGTAGACGGCCTGGCCCGTTTCGCTCGCCATGCGTTCCCGCCACGCCTTGATAAAGGCGTGCTCCTTCTCTCGCTTGCGGATGCGCCGGGCGAGGCTCGCCGGTTTGACGTCGTCCCTGTCGCCCGGCGGCGGCGTATAGACGCCGACCGGACCCGACGCATGGCCGGCGAGCGCGACGATGTCCCGGCTTGTGGCGTAGCTGGCGTCGACCAGAAGCCTGCCGGGCGTCCGCCCGTAGCGTCGCGCGATGTCGTCGACCATCGGCCCCGCCAGGCCCGCATCGTTGCGCCGGTCGGTGACCGCAATCGAGACGATGACGCCTTCTCTCGGCGCCGCGGCGATCTGCGCATTATAGGCCGGGCGAACCGCGCCGTCGGGAAAGCGCATGGAGCGCGCTTCCGGATCGGTCGTCGAAGCCCTCGGCTCCTTCTTCCCGGCCTCGTCCTTGGCGTGCGTCTTCGCCCGCGCTTTTCGCTCCGCCTCGAGCCGTTCGAGCGCCGCGCGCGCTCTTGCCGCGCGCTCCTGAACATCACGCGCCGCCCGCTCGCGCGCGGCCTGGCGTCGACGCGTCGACGCCTCGGGGTCGTCGGTCAGCTCCTGCTTGAGAGCGGCGAGCCGCTCGACGACCGCGGTTTCGATCTTGACAAGTTTTTCGCGCCGCCTGAACGACGCCTTGCTGGCGCTGGCGCGAATCTTCGTGCCGTCGACGGCGATCTCATCAAGGCTGATCAGCCCTTCGGCGATCAGCGCGGTTACGCTTTGCGTCAAAAGCCGATCGAGGATCTCGACCCTTTCGACCCTAAAGTCGGCGAGCCCGTGATGGTTGACCGGAACCCCGCCCGCCAGCCAGCGATAGGCGGCGTCGCTTTGCGCAAGCCGCGCAAGCTCGCGCGCCGACCCCACGCCCTCGACCGTCGCATAGAGCCAGAGCGCCATGAGAACCGCGGGATCGGCCGCCGGTCTTCCCGCCTCCCCCTCGCGCGAGAGAACCTGATCGTAAAGCGGCGAAAGATCGAGGCTCTCGACAAAGCTCCACACGAGGCGGGCGCGATGGTCCCCCGGCAAAAGCCCTTCGAGATCGACCATGTCCCAACGCAATTGCCGTCGATCCGGCCGCACCACCCGAGCCTCACCCATCGCCGACTCACTCCCGCCACATCAGCGAGGAGAGAATCACAGCCCAAGCAAAACCGCCAATTCCCTCACACGCTCGCAAGCGGGAATGACAAGAGGCTGGTTTTGAGCGCATCTGAAGCTCCATCGCTCTAGGCCGCAGGTCTTTCAGCCTCCGAGCGCGCGCTCCACGCTGAGCCCGATAGCGAGCAGCCGGTCGTCGTGCCCGCCCGGCGCCAGGAACTGGACGCCGGTGGGCAGTCCAGCGGCGTCCGCGCCCGAGGGCAGGGCGAGGCCGCACATCCGGAACAGGTTGCCGAGAAACGTATAGTGGATGGCGCGCAGATTGGTGAGGCGGAAGAGTTCGTCGTCGCGTTCGAGCTCGTCGATCGCCGCCGCGGTCATCGGGGTCGCGGGCAGCACCAGCAGCGCGCCTTTGAGATCGTCGGCCAGCGCGGCGATGAGGCTCTCGCGCTCCCGCCTGAGGTTGATCGCGTCCTCCGCGCTGACCGCGCGCGCGAGCAGGGCTCGCTTCACGACGCGGCGATCCATGCGCTCGGCGTCGGCGGAGTTGAAGATCGCGCGATGTTCGGCGTAAGCCTCGATCGCGACCATCGAGCCATATTGCGCGGTGAGTTCGCGCATCGCGGCGATCGAGGGGACGGGCCTCGACGCGACCTTGGCGCCGGCCGCCGCCAGCCGTTTCATGACGGCGCTGAGATTGGCGGCGACCGCAGGCTCGGCGTCGTCGATTCCCGACGCGTCGGGCACCACGAACTCGACGCCGCCGAGGTCGAGCGGGCGTAGTGGGGCGGCGGCTGCGCCGCGCAGCGCCATGTCGATCAGCACGCAATCCTCGACCGTGTGCGCGAGCGGGCCGATGGTGTCGAGGGTGCGCGAGAGCGGAAATACGCCCTGCTTGTCGATCCGCCCCTCGCTCGTCTTGAAGCCGGTTATGCCGCAGAACGACGCGGGCGCCCGGATCGAGCCGCCGGTGTCGCTGCCGATCGCGCAGGGCGCGAGGCCGCCCGCGACCGCGACCGCCGCGCCTGAAGACGATCCGCCGGCGATGCGAGGGGTCACGGGGTCGCGCGGATTCCTCGGCGTGCCGAAATGCGGGTTGAGACCGAGGGCGGAGAAGGCGAATTCGGAGAGATTGGTCTTGCCCAGCGCCACCATGCCGGCCGCCGCAAGGTTGGCGACGATCGGCGCGTCCGCTTCTTTCGGCGGCGAGGCGGCGAAAAGGGCCGAGCCGGCCGCGGTGCGCTCGCCCGTCATGTCGACGAGGTCCTTCCAGGCGATCGGCACGCCGTCGAGCGGCCCGACCGCGCGTCGCTCGCGATGACGCTTGCGGCTCGCCTCGGCTTCCTCCAGCGCCCGCTCGCGCGTCACGACAATGAAGGAGGGATTGCCGCGATCGCGCTCGATGCGTTCGAGGAAGAATTCGGCGACTTCGACCGGATCGAGGCCGCCCTTGGCGATGAGCCGGCCGATCGCGGCGCCGGGCTTTTTTTCCAGGTTCTCGATCATGCGGCGATAAGCCTCCCGTCCAGGCGGCCGGTTTCGGTTGGCCCTGGCTCAGGGCTTGTGTCCTAGGTCGGGCCTGCCGCGTTGTCGAATCGCGAGAGCGCGAGCCGCTCTGCCGCGGCCGCTTCCGTGATATGCTGCCCCACGAATTGTCGGCGAGGAGGCAGTCTTGCGGATTTTTGGCGCACTCTTGATCCTGGCTGCGGCCGTCGCGTGGGGAACGCCGGCGCTCGCCGCCGACCCGTTTCCGGCGAGCGGCTCGGCGAAGCTCGCGGCCTATTCGGTCTGCCGCTCGGCCGTGATCGTGGACATGGGCCCCGTCGGCTCCAATTCTTCCGCCGAATGCATCGGCATCGTGAAGACCCGCGACGGGACGAAGCCCTTGGACAATCTTTCGATCCGCTGCCAGGAGGACGCCAAGGCGCGGCCCGACGGCTACGCCTTCAGCGGCACCTGCATCCACACTGACGCCGACGGCGACAAGCTTTTCATGACCTACGAGGGCCCTGAAAGCGGGACGATCGCGATCCTCGGCGGCACCGGCAAGTACAAGGACATCTCCGGCTCCGGAACCTGGAGCGTTACGGACGCGCCCGGCAACACGGCGCAGCTTTTCCTGTTCACGCTCGATTACGACGTGACGTGGACGACGAAGGGGAAGTGAGGCGCGCACCCTCATCCGGCCGCGCCTCGCGTTTCCACCTTCTCCCGGAGGGTTCTCGGCTAGATCGTTTCCCGCCATCGACGGCAATTCCCTGCGATAGATAACTGTTTTCGATAGCTGGATTTTTCATTCCCGGCCATTGACAAACGCGCCTGCGAATAGCCCTATAAAGCTACCTATTCCAGGTCTAGGTAGCGTGTCCTTTGCCCAAGACCCGACTGACGAAACCCATAATCGACGCTTTTCCGATACCGGAAAAGGAGATCGTCTATTGGGATGAGACCCTACCCGGATTCGGCCTCAAAATAACGCCGAAAGGTCGAAAGGTCTTCACCGTTCTTTACCGTGCTGGCGGGGGCGGTTCACGGCTTCGCAAGTACACGATCGGACCCTACGGCCGCATCACCCTTCACAACGCGCGGATCGAGGCCCAGAAAGTGCTGGCGGCACGTCTGGAGGGTCGGGATCCGGCCACGGAGAAGCTCGAAGCGCGTCGACGGCTCACGGCCGACACAGTGCCTGAAGTGATCGGCCTTTACGGAAAGCTGCATCTCTCCCAGCGGAGGTCGGGACGTGAGGTGACGCAGATTCTGCAGCGCGATCTCGTCGACCGCGTCGGCTCACGTTCCGTGCATGCGATTTCAAAGCGCGACATCATCAACCTTGTCAACGCAGTCGTCGATCGGGGTTCACCGGTTGCGGCGAACAAGTCGCTGAAGGTAGTCAAATCGTTTTTTAATTGGTGCGTTGGCCGAGCGATTGTTGAGCGCTCGCCTTGCGAAGGCATTCGCGCGCCGACGGTAGAGCGCGCCAGAGACCGAGTCCTCACCGATGGGGAGCTCGTGGAAATCATCCAATCGGCACGTCGGCTGGGCGGACCCTACGGCGCGATCGTCGAGGTCCTCGCCCTGACGGGACAGCGACGCGACGAGGTTGCGCGAATGAGTTGGGACGAGGTCGATCTGGATCGCCGGGTCTGGACGTTGCCGGCCACACGTACCAAGAACGATAGGCCTCATATTGTGCAGCTGTCGGATCCAGCCGTCGTGGTCATTGGCGGTCAACCGCGCTCGGGTCGATTCGTATTCTCAAGGAACGGCGTCGCGCCAATTGGCGATTTCTCAAGCCAGAAGCGGAGGCTGGACGATCTTTGCGGCATCTCGCAGTGGCGCCTACACGATCTGCGCCGGACCATGGTCTCAGGAATGGCGAGCCTCGGGGTGGCTCCGCATATCGCCGACAAGATCCTCAATCATGTCGGCGGCACGATCTCCGGCGTCGCCGCGGTCTATCAGCGGCATGAGTTCCTGAAAGAGCGTCGGGATGCGCTCGAGCGCTGGGGCGCACATGTGGTTGGCCTGCTTCGCGAGAGCGAAGTGGTCGAACTGAAGGCCGCCTCGTGAGCCATAAGCAGCTCACTAACCGCCGCACGGTCGCCGCAACGTAGGCTGCTATGACTCAATTTGTCACTGAGACTCAGGCGGAAGCGATACTCGCGGAGCTTCGTCCTGGGCTTCGGGATCAGCCTCCAATATTCCGGGAGCGCCTTGACGCGACGGTAGGAACAGTTTGGGCGATATACCACCGCCGCGCCGTGGACCGGGCGCTCGCCGAGTTACGCTCACCGACGCAACGAGCAAAAACTGCTATGGAAGGGAGCGCGGCGTCACCAGAAATGGTCAACTATGCCGCCCTGCTGAAGCTTGATGTGGTGCGTCCTGTTCTTGTTGCGCTCGAGGAACTGGAGCGCGCTCTTGGCCGGGTTCCGCAAGCTTTTTCAGGACAAAAAAAATCGGCCAAGGGCCCAGCGCCGCGGAATTGGTACTCCCGCTTCGTTGGCGATCTTGCCGAAATCGCGAACGAACTCGGCATTGAGGTGACCACCCAAGGTAATAGGGCACGCAACCAATACTCGACCCCCTTTACTCGATTTGTGTTCGCTGTCGAAGAGCGGCTGCCGCGCCAGGCACAATCGCACTCGCGCAAGGCACAATCGCACTCGTTGCCCGCCTGCGCGAAGCAGATTGAGCGCGCGATTAAGGCCTCCGCTCATGAGATTGATATTGAGCGGGCGTTTAAGGCCCACGCTCGGAAGATTGCCGAAAGCGAGTATAGGGCCTTGTTTGCGACATTGGTAAAAAGGCAGAGGAAGCCCTCAAAACCGGCCGAGAGTTCGCGCGACAAATAGCGGGCTTCTTGTCGTGTGACCGATGGTGCGTTCTGGGCGTATGCCGGCGATGACCATAGACCGTGGTCACCGTTGGAGAACGCACCATGGCGGACGCCTTCGCCCCCGAGACCCTTCTCGACACTGCCACTGCCGCTAAGCGGCTCGGAGTCAGTCCGAGCTTCCTCGCTAAAGCGCGCATGCAAGGTGTCGGACCGCGCTTTCGCAAGCTCGGTCGGGCGGTCCGTTACGCACATGCCGATGTTGATCACTGGCTCTCGGTCTGCAGCCGGACTTCGACCGCCGAACAGCCGGCTGTCACCGAGGTTGTTCGGAAGGCGCCAGAGCGCCGCCGCTCTTCGCCCGACAAAGCCGAATCCTCGTCCCTCTAAACGCGTGAACGCCTGACGTCGGCTCCAGGGTCAGTGAGCCAACAAAAAGGGCCGGACACAACGGCCCAGCCCCATAGAAAATTTAGTGACATGAGTACCATACACATAAACGGAACTGCGGCGCAATCGCCGCCGCCAACCGCAAACCTGGTCGCGGACTTCGGCGACGCGATCCGCAATGCGTGCGTCGCGCTTAAGAGCGGATTGATCGCCGGCGCAATCACCGGCCTTGAGAAGGCGAGCCGCTGCGCGGGCGAGGCGGGCGATCCTCGCGCCACCGAACTCGCCAACTTCGCAAACGCACTCGCACAGCACTCGAGACCGTTCAGCTGGTCGCGATGTGCTTGGGTGATCTGTCTCACGACTAGTGAACCAACTCGGACGGTCGCGCGGGGCGGGCGGCCGTCGGCTTCAGAGGGAGAGATGTCATCAGGACGTTCTCGCCGCGGATACGGCCGACGTCACGCTTTTCCCAAACAACCAACCAAACGAGGAGCACTCAAATGTCGGACCTTAGTGATCTAGAGGGCATTTTTCCGAACGCCATCAGATGGAATGCGGAAGACGGATGCCTCGCGATCTCAGCCTACAATGCGGAGGCGGGCGAGCGCGGGCTGAAGGAAATCGACCTTGGCCCGGATGCGACATTTGTCATGGATATGGGGACGCGGACGCGCGGTTATGGACTGATCAAGACCGGTATCTTCGACATGCAGCTGACGCCGGTCGGCAGCCCGGCACCGTCCAATCCACGAGGCGAATACAAGCCAGCGCTCGGAGTTTGGATATGGCACCCGCAATATGGCGAACTCAGGCTCGAGACCAACGGGGTGATTTTCCGGGAAGCTGTCCAGGGCGTATGGGACAGGGCCCGGTTTGAGCCGCAGGCCGCAGAGGGCCAGCAACCGGTTGTTCGGTTCGTCGATCGAGTTCCGCGCTATGTCAAGAAGGTCAACAAAAGTTTCCTCGCACCCGTAATTGAAATTATTGGCTGGGCCGAACGTGACGCGATCCCAGGTTGGAAGGAGCGTCCGCCAACGGTCCCGACGCCGAAGGCCCTGCCGCTCTTACCCGCCTCGTCGACGCCAGGACACTTGACAGCGCCTTCAGCCATAAAGCCTCCCGAGCGCAACCCGTCGCCCGCTGACGCGCAACCTACGAAAGGCGGGCGCAGTCGCATGACGATTACACCCGGCAAGAAGGCCGGTGGCTCCGCGTCAACTCGCCACGAACTTACGAAGCGCAGGCGCGACTTGGACCCTAATCGCAACGACCCCGACGACCCCGTAGAAGATATTCTGGGCGGCGACTCCATCCCTTTCAAGTGAACCCGTTTGGAGGAGCCGCGCTGAATGCGCGGCCTCCCTCTTCTATTTTTTGGGTCGGCTACGAACGCCAATTGGGGTATCAGACATATGAGAGCCGCCGGCATCGCCGCTCGGATCGGCGCAGAGCCCCAGGGTGATAGTTGGCGCTGTGACTGCCCTTGTGGTTGCGGCTACGGGCTGTCATTTCGTGATGGTGCAAATGGTCACCTGCTCGCCTTTTGTTTTGGCGGCTGCAAATTCGACCAGATCCTGCCAGCGCTCATCGAATTCGGTTTGTTCGACGACGATGACGGCGACGGCCTACGTGTGTCACGGTCTGTCGCCGTCTGTCAGCGTGATGACGCTCAGCGAATTGCGCTTGCCCGGCGGATTTACAGCAGCGGAATTCAAGATCAGCGGATCGCTGTCTATCTGCGCAGCCGCGGCATTCGCCTGATTTCGTCCATCCTGCGGTTCGCCGAGCAGGCTCCGCACCGGCTTGGCGCTCGCCTGCCGGCGATGTTGGCCCCGATCGCCGACGTGGACGGCGAGCAGATTGGCGTGCATTTGACCTACCTGCGCCATGACGGCGGCGGTAAGGCGGAGCTCACCAAAGAATACCAGCGCGAATGTCGCGGCGTGATCCGAGGCGGAGCGATCCGCCTCGCAGCCCACGATCCAGGCTCTGAGCTCGTCGTCGGCGAAGGCGTCGAGAGCACGTTCAGCGCTATGCAGATTTTTGGTTTGGCGGGCTGGTCGGCGGTTTACGCCGGCGGCCTCAAGACCATCGAACTGCCGTCGAGCGTCCGCCGCATCGTCATTGCTGCTGACAACGATCTGAGCGGTGTCGGGCAACGCAACACCTTGGCCGCATATGACCGGTGGACCGCCGAGGGCCGCTCCGTACGGATCGTAGCTCCGCCCGACGTCGGGGACGATTTCAACGATGTGCTGCTCAAGGAGCCCATCGATGTCGAGCGCTGAGAAACCTGACGCCAATGGCGCTGAAGGATTCGACGCCGACCCCGAGGCATGGCGCAAGCAATTCTGGAGGGATGACGGCGCCCCCGGCCCTGCCGATGCGTCGATTAGGCAGAACGGTGCCTACGGTGATGGTTGGGGCGAACCCGATATGGGCGTGTTGCGGCTGCGACGGCGACCGCCACCGGCGCTGCCGCTCGAGGTCTTCGGCGAGACTTGGAAACAATGGCTTCTCGATGCAGCGGCAGCCGCGGCTTGCCCAGTGGACTATGTCGTCGCGCCATTGCTCGCAAGCGTTTCGACGCTGATCGGCAACGCGCGGTGGGCGCAGGCTTGGCCAGGATGGGGCGAACCGACGCACCTGTGGACAGTAGTTGTCGGAGACTCCGGCACGGGCAAGTCTCCCGGCTCCGATTGTTTGATGCGCGACGTTCTGCCCACGATCGAACGACGGATGATCGGCGACTACCCCGATCGCCTGCACGAATGGCAAGCCGCTGTCGAATTCGACAATTTCGCTAAGAAACGCTGGAAGGATGAATTTCGAGAAGCGCAGGAAAAGAAGAAGCCTTTACCACCGATACCCAAACCCACGGCGTCGGACATCGCGCCGGAAAAGCCGCGGCTGCGTCAGCACGACACGACTGTCGAACAGATCGGCGCAATCCTCGCCACCGCAGCGCCGAAAGGCGTGGTGATGGTGCGCGACGAGATCGCTGGCTGGCTGACGGGGATGGAGGCTTACAATCCCGCCGGCCGTGCTTTCTGGCTTGAAGCCTATGGCGGACGCCCATACCGGGTCGAGCGGCGCAAGCACGGCGCCGAACCAATCGAGATCGAGCGTCTGGCCGTCGCCGTGTACGGCGGCACCCAACCTGAACGTTTGTCCGAGCTGGCGACTGGGCCCGACGACGGGTTGTTTTCGCGCATACTATGGTTGTGGCCCAACCCCGTCCCGTTTCGACGTGGCGCGACGACGCCGAATGTCGATTGGGCGATCGAGGCGCTCGATCGCTTGCGCGAGCTCGACCTCGGACCGGGCAATCCGCCGAGCCCGATCTTGATGTCCCTGACCCCCGATGCACAGCGGCTAATGGACGAATTTGGCGCCGAGATGGAGGCGCGCCTCGACCAAGCCGGCGGATTGCTGCGATCCGCCTTCGGTAAGGCGCGCGGTGCGGCGCTACGGCTGTCGCTCGTGCTCGAATGGCTTTGGTGCTGCGCGAAGGCCGACATGTCCTTGCCGCCGGACAACATATCCAAGGAGGCCTTTGCCGCCGCCGCGACGCTGGTAGCCGAATACTTCATGCCAATGGCGGAGCGCGTATTCGGCGACGCTACGGCGACCACTGTCGAGCGCGACGCGGCCACGCTTACCCGCTGGATCCTCAAGGAACGGCCGGACGAAGTGCATGTCCGAGCGCTGCTGCGCGAGGTTCGATTGCCGGGATTGCGTTCGGCGGAGCAGATCAAGAAGGCCGCGGACCTGCTGGTTGAGGCTGATTGGTTGCGGGCGCCCGCGAAGACCGTCTTCGGCCAACCGCGCGGTAGGGTCGCTTACTCTGTCAACCCTCGGCTCCGGGGGCGGTGATGGGAAAGTGGCTTGAACTCTTCAGGACGCTGCAAAACAGTGGGATCGACGGGCTGACAGACAGCGACACATCGGGACACAGCGCCCCGTGTGTCAATCACCGGCCGCACCCATACGACCGTTCGCCACGCCTCGGCGTTTCGACGTACGGACCCGTGAGTCACGGAGTGTCGCTGTCTGTCAACCCGTCGATCCCACTAAAACATGCGTTGTCCACGCCAACACTCGCCAATCGGAACGGGTTTCGCTTTTCAACGATCCCGTCTTCGATCGATGAGTCCAGTACGGCAACGTACGACGCGGCGCTGACCGTCTTCTGCGATTTCGAGACCCGTAACATCGGCGGATGCAATCTCACGAGAGTTGGCGTCTGGCGCTACGCCGCAGATCCCGCGACCGAGATCCTGTGCTTCGGCTACCGTGTCGAAGGTGTCGACCACGCTTGGTCGCCAACCGAAGACACGCGCGATCCGCTTGAGGCCCTCGCCGGCAACCCCGACGTGGCGTTCGTCTGCTTCGGCGGCTTCGAGCAGGTGATCTGGCAAAAGATTATGGTCGAGCGGCATGCGTTCGCGCCGATCTCGACCAAGCGGTGGGTCGACCTGCGCGCAACATGCTGCTCCTTTGCCCTGCCGCGGTCGCTCGACAAGGCGCTCACGGCGCTGGGGCTTCCGGTCAAGAAGGACAAGGAGGGTCAGCGCCTCGTCCGCGGCCTGTCGAGGCCCAACCGCAAGACCGGCGTCTGTCCGGAGCTTACTCCGGCGATCATTGAGCGGGTGGTTGAGTACAATCGCATCGACGTTCTCGCGCTCGAGGCCATGTCTAAGCAGGGGCTCAGGCGCCTGGCGACGAATGAACAGAAAATTTGGGAGCTCGACCAGCGGATCAACGCCCGCGGCATTGCGATCGACACTGCCTTCGTCCACGCCGCCAAGCGCATGGCCGACCAGGTGATGGGCGAGGCGTTGGCGGAATTCGCCCAGCTGACCGACGGCGTGTCGCCGCATCAGGTGCAGCAGACTAGAGAGTGGCTGAGGAGCCGCAAATGCGTTCTGCCCAATCTCGAAGCCGAGACGGTCAGCGATGCGCTCGACCTCGCTGGGCTCCCCGACGACGTGCGGCGGGTATTGGAGATCAGGCAGATCACCGCCGCAGCCTCCTTAAAGAAGCTTGACGCCATGCTCGCATGCGTCGGCACCGACGGCCGCGCCCGCGGGCTCCTGCAGTATCATGGCGCCTCGACCGGGCGGTGGTCCGGACAACTGATCCAGCCGCAGAACTTTCCCAGGCCCTCGGTGGACGTCGATCCCGAGGAATTGGTTGCAGCGGTCAAGTCCGGGGATCCCAATGACCTCGGCCGCTGGGGCAAGCCGATCGACGTGCTGGTTTCCGGATTGCGCCATTCCTTGACCGCTGCCGACGGGGCGACGCTCGGCGCCGGCGATTTCAGCATGATCGAGGCGTGCGTGCTGCTGGCTCTCGCCGGCCAACACGATAAATGCAAACTCATCAGCGAGGGCGCCGACGTCTATCGCGACATGGCGGCGACGATCTACGGGTTCGACCGCGACGCCTTCATGGCGATCCCCGAGGAGGATCTTTCGCCCGATGAGACCGAGGAGCGCCGCATTGGCAAGAACGGCGTCTTGAGTTGCGGCTATGGGATCGGCGCGGAAGGCTTCTATCGACGCTTCTGTCGGCATGTCGAAGGCGGCCGTGAGCTCGGCGCCCGGATCGTCGGCGTGTACCGCAATCAATGGGCGCCGATGGTTCCGCGGCTATGGCGCGACCTCGAGCGGACCGCGCGTCAGGCGATGCTGCACCCCAACAAGTCCGTCGCCGCCGACTGCGGCGTCGTCTATCGGCTGACCACACGTATTGGGCTGCCGTGTCTCGTCTGCGAGCTGATCAACGGAAAATTGCTGCACTACGCCAACGCCCGGATTGACGGCGCCGACAAATGGGGACGTCCGCGCTGGGTCTACAACGCCTACCGGCAGGGACAGTGGCGCCAGGTCGAGCCGTACGGGGGGCAACTGACTGAGAACGTGGTCTCGGCCCTCGCCCGCGAGCTGTTGGTCGACCGCATGTTCGCCCTCGAGGAAGCGGGCTACCCGATCGTCTTTACCGTGCACGACGAGATTGTTGTCGAGCACTCAGACATCGCCAAGGAAACCCTAGAGCGAATTATGTCGGAGCGGCCTTCGTGGGCCGTAAAGCTCGGCGTCCCGGTTAAAGCCAAGGCGTGGGTCGGTAAACGTTACCGCAAATGACGGAGAGCAGGCCTTTGGGCGCGGCGAAAGAGAAGCCAAAGAAGGAGCGGGCGCAACATAGCCATGCGCACAGAACATTCGTGGCGCTGCTCCGCGCGCGCCCTCCGCGAGCTCGCCGCCACCAGCGCTTGCGGCCAAATTGTGGCTGGGCCGACGCGATCGCCCGCTGGCTTGAGGAATGAGAACGAGGTTGGAGCCAGACGGCAGATCCCGGTGGCGGTGCGTGCGAAGGCGAACTGAATGACGACCGCCCCTAAACCCGCGCGCGACCACAGCTATCGCCTCAGCGGGTATCAACGAAAGACGAACGACTTCTATCCCACGCCTTCCGAGCTCGCGATTAGCCTCGCGCTGGGCCTATCGCGGCTAGGGCTTGATTTGCCAAGAATTGCGCTCGATCCATGCGGGGGCGACGGCGCGCTCCGCCGCAGCCTGGCGCCCTTTGGGATCGACGTGAGGCTGACCGATTTCTACCCGGAAATGTATGCGACCGCTGACGGTTACGTTACGAGGCGACCGCTCGATGCCTCTGACCCTGAACATCTGCGATGTGCTTTCGAGCAGGCGGGGCCCGACTGCGACGCGATTATCACCAACACCCCTCACAACACCGATGAGGCGTGCGCCATCGTCAGAAATTTGATTTCTATCGCAGAGGGGCAACACGTCGGCTTTGTCGCCGCCTTATTCAGGTCAATCTGGGGTGCGGAGCCTGGGCGGTTGCCCTTTTTCAACCGGCCGTCATTCTACGGCGAAATCCTTTGCTGTTGGCGCCCTCGATGGATCGCGGGAACTAAGAAAAGCCCAATGCATGCTTACGCGTGGTACCTCTGGCGGAAGGAGCCACGGAGCGGCCCGTCTTTGAAGGTTCGGATGGGTAGGCCCGAAACCATCGCGGCCCTGTCAGCAGTCTGCCGACGCACCGGTGACGGTCGAGACGAAGCCTTCGCGGAGGCGGTGCCGTCATGACGTATGCTGTTGTGATCGCTTGCCAAGTAGAACCGATCTGAACGGCTCGGGGGCTGGGCCTGCCAAGGCCTCCGGTCCGAGTCAAGCAGTGCCTCTCGAAGCATTCACTTGAGCCAATAGCGTGGTCCCGGGCCGCGCTTTCCCGCCCGATCAGCCGGGTTCGCATATTCGCATTTGTCGATCGAAAGACACCCGCATCCAATGCATTGGGTTAATCCGGCTCTTAGGCGCTGAAGCTCAGAGATCTTCTGGTCGATCCGCTTCGTCCAGGCGCCCGACATTCGCGACCAGTCGGCACGCGTCGGCGTCCGGTCATCGGGAAGTTTCGCGAGTTCTGCGCCAATCTCATCGAGCGACAATCCGATCCGCTGCGCAAAAACGATGAAGGCGATGCGGCGCAGCGCCGCGCGTGGGTAGCGCCGATGTCCGCTGCGAGCGCGTCGCGAGGCGATCAGGCCGCGCTCCTCGTAGTACCTGAGCGCGGACGAGGCGACGCCGCTCCGGCGTGAAACCGCTTGGATGGAAAGCTCGGACTCCATGGACACGGAGGTGAAGCATTTTTTTCGGTTGACTTCAAGTTCACTTGAACTTGTAGGACCACGTACGGTTACCGTCGACGGCTGTCCTGGCGCATCTTCGTTTTGCTCAAGGGAATAGACGGCCGATGTACCGACGGAGCGGCTAAGCGGAGCTGGGCTCACAAACCAAGAGGAGGCACAACAGTGATCAACGCCCCCGACCTTAGAGGACTTCGCGTCGCCGTCACCGGAGGTACGTCAGGCCTTGGATTGGCGCTGGTGAGCAATCTTACCGCCTGCGGCGCTCGCGTCGCGTTCGTTGGAAGACGGGCCCAACTGGTGGAGCGGATCTCCAGGGAAACAGGCGCGTGCGGCGTTGTCGGCGATGTTGGGCGCAAGGAGGAGATCTACCCAATGACGCTCGAGATCGCCTGGACCCTCGGCGGCCTTGACGTACTCATCAACAACGCCTCGAGTCTGGGACCAACGCCGCTCAAGCTCCTTGCCGACACCGAGTGTGAGGAGTTGCAAGACGCGCTCACGGTGAACCTGCTGGGCCCGTTTCGCCTGACCAAAGCCCTATTCGGCGCTCTTGCCGCCTCCGCTCGCGAGGGGCGCGGGGCGGTGGTGATCAACATTTCGAGCGACGCCGCCGTCAACGCTTACCCCAGCTGGGGCGCCTATGGTGCGGCCAAGGCCGCTCTCCGCCACATGACCGCGATCTGGGCGGAAGAGGCAAGAGACGAGGGTGTAAGGTTCCTTTCGGTTGATCCCGGGGACATGGACACACCTCTCCACGCATTAGCCGTTCCCGAGGCCGATCCGGCGGACCTGAAGCGACCTGAAGACGCAGCGCAAGAGATTGTCGCCTTGATGCTTGGGGCCCTTCGTGAAAACGCGCCCCTCGCGCTTGGGCCACGGGTATGACCGCCGCCGATCGGATCGATCGCCAGTTCGCCAAACTGCTAGTTGTCAACGGTGATGGGGCTATCTCGCATCTGCCCCGGGTCGCGCTGGCCTCCTTGTTTCGGCCAGGCGACCTAATCGTCGCCAACGACGCGGCGACGCTGCCCGCGAGCTTGCAAGGCGTCCACTGCTCTACCGGCGAACCTATCGAGGCGAGGCTCGCTGGCTGGCTGTCTTTTCGTGATCCACTACGCTTTATTGCGGTCGTCTTCGGCGGCGGCGATCATCGCATGCTGACCGAGGACCGCCCTCCGCCCCCGGCGCTTTCGGCGGGCGACCGGCTCGAGTTCGGCCCGCTTACTGCGTCGGTCGAATGCGTGCTCGACCATCCGCGGCTCGCACACATTCGTTTCGACGGTCATCCGGCGAGCGTGATGCGAGACCTGGTTCGGCACGGTCGGCCGATCCAATACGCGCATATTCCCGAGCCGCTTGTGCTTTGGGACGTTTGGACGAAAATCGCGGCTAGTCCGATTGCCTTCGAGTCGCCATCGGCGGGATTTGCGCTCGACTGGCGAATCCTCAAGAGCTGGCGCGAGCGTGGCGTTGATTTCGCGACCCTCTCGCATGCGGCCGGTCTGTCGTCTACAGGCGACGCTGCCCTCGACCAACGCCTTCCGTTCGAGGAATTCTATTGCATCCCGGAGGCGTGCGCGTCAGCGATCGATGCCGCGAAGTCGAGGTCCGGGCGCGTCATCGCGATCGGGACGAGCGTCGTCCGGGCGCTCGAATCCGCCGCCAACGCCGACGGGATTGTGCGGGCGGGAGAGGGCCGAGCGAGCGGATGCATCGCCCGCGGCGCACTGCTTCATGTTGTGGATGCAATCCTCACAGGCGTCCATCAACCGGGAGAAAGCCACTACGAGCTGCTCAGAGCTTTCTCCGACGACAGGGTTCTCGACCGGGTGAACCCGGCAATTAATGAGCGGGATTATCGCGCCCACGAGTTTGGAGATTCTTTACTGATCGAGCGGCAATCCGTTGAAGCCGAGGGATCTAGAAACGCAACGATGGGAATTTCCTTAAACGCGTCTGTCGGGGACGCACGGAACTACAGCGGGGGGCGCGGTGGCGGTGGCGTAGGCGAGCTATCGCAGCGCTCGACGCCGTGACCGAAGGGTTTGACAGGCTGCTGTCGACATCCAGGCCAAGCCGGCCGAGGCGAGAGCGAATCGGGGCGAGCCAGCACGAGCCCGACAGTAGCCGTTCGGGCTCGTAAAAGTGCGCAGCCGGAGTACCCGGGCAGCTTATTTTACGTCGCTTGTCTTCAATTCGACGAGCCGCAGGATGACTTCGCTGTAGCTCTCGCCGGGCCTGCGCATGGCCCTCATGCGGTCGACGACCGCCGCCTCGACTTGGATGAAGCATTGGCCGCGATCGCGTTGCATGGGCCACCGTGCTGCGCCCTTGGGCAGCGTCGAGGCGATGACGTCATAGACTGCCTCAGTTAGGGCGACGCGAATCATCTCCGGCACTTGATCCCCGCCGAGCGGTTATTTCGTGGCGTGAGGCAGGCGTGGTGAAGAACCTACAGCGCTTAATTCCGGAATGCCGTCGAGTATTGTGATCGGCGCCAACATTCGCGTTTTGCAATAATACCCCAAGAGCCGCCGTTCGTTGGTCGGCCGTTAGTTCAGCCCGCGATCACAGTCGACGGAACACCACGCTCAGATTGTTTGCCGGCATTTCGGTGACAACCGGAGCCGTGAATCCAACCGCCTGCGCCATTGCGGCAACCGCTTCGAGGTGTCGAAGGCCCCAGCTCGGGTTGCGATCGCGAAGGCTCCGGTCGAATGCTTGGTTGCTCGGGGCTGTTGCGAACCCTTCGCGTACGTAAGGGCCATAGAGATAGAGGGGCGACGCCGGAGGGAGTATCGCGGCGGCCCCTTTGATCAATCCAAGTGTCGCCTCCCAAGGCGAAATGTGGACCATGTTGATGCAGATGATCCCATCAGCCGATGCGATCGGCCAAACTGAATACGAGGCGTCCAGGGCAATGGGCGGGCGCACATTTGTAACGCCTGTGGCCTTCACCCAAGCGGCGATACTCGACAGGGCGTCCGGGTCAGGATCGGAAGGTTGCTCGCCTGATCCGCTTGCGATTTCAAGGATGACGCCGGGGCAGGACGTCACGAAGGACATCGAGAATGAAATCGCGATGGCGCAGTGTGGCAGGGGCATACTGGCGTTCGTCGCTTATCTTCATCACGCATTCTAAGAAGTCAGGCCTAGGATAGCCCATTGAGCAAGAGTTGTTGCCAGCGCGATGGTGATCGAGGACGGCCTCTACGATCCGACGAACACGACGCTCAGGGCCTTAATGGCCTCGGCGATCTTCGATGGATTGGTAATGGCCTCGATCGAGTAAGGTGTCGACGCGTAAACCGCCCTGCGCCCGGAAAATAGTGCCCGTGGCAGCGGGTAGTCCGGGTCCAGCGCGCTGTCGCGATGATATTCGACGCCCCCCCCTCAGCGCCGAGAAACGCCGTGGGGGCGGCTTTAGGAGCCGCAGCACAATAAGTTCGAATTTCCCTTGTGCTAAGGATAGTGTCTGGGAAGCGTGTTGGAAGACGTAAGAAACGGCTGGGGCGTTGGCATGCGCAAGACGAACACGAAACCCGATCCGATCAGAGACGACTCTAGCGCCCCGCGTGTGTATATATCGGCCGACGAGCGGCGGGCTGCGGGCAAGGCGTTGCGCGACACGACGCCCCGCGCCGCGAATGGCGGCTGGAAGCCGCCCAAGGATCGGCGCGATCCGATCGAGCTTCTGCTCAAGTCCAACGAAGGCCGCATTCCGGAACTGATTCCGATCCGCTTCGGTCGCATGTCCCAATCGCCTTTCGCCTTCTATCGCGGCGCGGCCGCGGTCATGGCGGCCGATCTGGCATCGACCCCGGCCTCCGGACTTCGCGTCCAGGCCTGTGGCGATGCTCACCTGATGAATTTCGGCGGCTTCGCCACGCCTGAGCGCAACATTTTCTTCGACATCAACGATTTCGATGAAACCCTGCCGGCCCCCTGGGAGTGGGATGTGAAGCGACTCGCTGCCAGTATCGTCGTCGCAGCCCGCCATCTCGACCTCCTCGACAGCGACGCGGCGAAAGCGGCGACGGACGCTGTGTGCACCTACCGTGAACGAATGACCGATTATGCCTCGATGCACACGCTAGACGTTTGGTACGATCGCATCGATCTCGACCGCGTTCTCAAGGTTCTGCCGTCCGGAGCGGAGGTGGCGCGCGTAAAGCAAAGAGTTGAGCAGGCGCGTCGGAAAAGCTTGCCCGAAAGCCTGTTCCCGAAATTGGTCGAGCATTTCGGCTCGGCGCCGAGGATCAAGGATGAGCCGCCGCTGATCTTCCACCCCACAGACAAGCAGGCTCCGGGAATGAAAACCGGATATGCTGAGGCGCTCGAGGGATATAGGACGTCGTTGCCCGAGCATATTCGCGTGCTGTTCGACCGGTTTCAGCTGTTCGACCTCGCGATCAAGGTCGTCGGCGTGGGCAGCGTCGGCACCTATTGCGCGCTCGGGCTGTTCATGGCCGCCGATGACGATCCAATATTCCTGCAGGTCAAGGAAGCGCGGAGGTCTGTACTCGAGCCTTATGCCGGAAAGTCCCTGCACAAGAACCATGGCGAGCGGGTGGTGGCGGGCCAGCGTCTTATGCAGGCGGCAAGTGATATTTTCCTGGGCTGGACCCGCGGAGTGATTGGCCGCGACTACTACTTCCGCCAACTTCGGGATGCGAAAATCTCAGCAGTTCTGGAAGATTGGGATCTCACGACCTTGAAGGAATTTGGCAAGCTCTGCGCCTGGGCGCTTGCCCGGGCCCATGCGCGCTCCGGCGACCCGGCGAAGATTGCCGGCTATATGGGCTCCAATACGACGTTCGACGACGCGGTGTGCGAATTCGCGGGTGAATACGCCGACCAGAACCTTCGCGACTATCGTGGTTTCGTGAAAGGGATCCGCGAGGGCCGAATCCCGGTCGCTTCCGAAGATTGAAATGAGCCCATGGGATTCTGGCGACCCGCGCCGGAGAGCCAAGCCCAAGTGAACCCGCGTCGGCCGCGGTCGTTGTTCGAGCGCGGTCGCATCGTATGACGCCTCGCGCGAGCGAGAGGTTCCCGCGGACTCAATCGACTGCTCAGGTCGCATCCGAAAGCCGCCGAGACAACCCGATCCCCGCCGGTCCTTTTGGCGCGCCATCCTCGACGTCGAGGGGGGAGGCTTCGATGACGAGGTCTAGGCGCTGGATATATCATCGGACCGCCTCGGCCCGTTCCTGGCTCGGCAGCGAGGACGCTAGGCCGACGAGCGCGGACCTCATCCGCCGCATGACTTGAACGGAGTCGAGCCGAAGTGATCTCATCGAATCCGAGAGTGAGAGTAGTCCTCCCAGGTCGGCGTCGGGAAGACCAGCTGGAGAGCGCTGCTCTCGTCCATGACACGGCCGCGGTCGAGTTCGGCCGCGCCAAGACGGCGCAGGAGGTCCTCGAGCTGCTCGATGGTCTGGACCGCCGTCGTCGGATCGTTGATCGCCGCCGACAACGCCCTTATTGCGATATCGACGAGAAGTCGGATCGGATACTTTGGGTCCTGCTCGAAGGTTCTTTCGCGCTCAAGCCGGACAGCTCGTCTGAGTGCTTTTTCCGGTAGCCGCGTCCCGGAGCCATGAACGTGGGGAGAAGAGCGGCGCCCTCGACCAAAGTGTCGTCGACCGCACACGCCATCACGATCGTTCCGCCTGCGCGCTGCGCCAGCACGACGAGAGACCCGACGTCGACCTTGGCGATAGTCCGGTGCTTGCCGAAATACACGACCGCCTGAGCCGGGTGCCCTAACTGGGCCGTGCGCGCTGCTCCTTCAGGAACGCGAGGGACCGCGGACGCGTCGTCCAGGCGCCGGAACATCTCGCCGCTCACGGCTCGTCCCCGGTCGCCGACCAGATGAAGCACGTTACCGATTTGAAGGTCGCCGAGGCGCTGCATCAGCGGGGCAAACATGAGTATGCTGATGATGATCATGATCCCGACGAGAAGCATCGAGAACACCGGGACTTTTGCCGAGCCGCCGCGGTCCACCCAGGCGAGCAGGCATAGACAAAAGTCGCCATGAACGCGCCCAGCGCATGAAACAGCATCCGGTCGCGCGCGAACCAAAGCACGAGCCGCGGGGAATAGGCGATTGCGCTGAACTGGACGAAAACAATCCCGGTCAGCGCCATCATCCCGGACGCCGCGGCAGAGCGCAGGGCCTGGGCCGAGGCCACAGACAAAGAGATGGCGTAGCTCGAGAGGTAAGCCTGCTCCAGCCTCGGCAAATGAACCAGAGCTGCATCGCGGGCCGACCCTGCTGTGATGGCTTCGATTGTCCTCATTTCCCGGGCGATCTTGGCAGTCTATGAGAGCGATTATGAGAAGAGACAAGAATCGCGCGTTCTTGGGTTGGCGTTTTGCGTGTGATCAAGTGATACCCCGTCCCCGTCCGAGGAGCGGAGGGCTATTCCGGGCGGATCCAAGGCGATAGTGCTAGGGTCGCGTTTTGATCGGTTCTACAAAGAGTAAGCCAAATGAGCCAAGCGGAAGGTCTCACCGACGCGGGATTGAGAACCCCGAGGGCCGCCGCGGTCGCGGGCGTCGTTTTTTCTCTGCTGACCTTAACGAGCTTCGGACTGCTGTGGAGCACGATTCCGGCCGATCCGCAGGCTTCGGGCGGGTGGCTCGCCACGAACACGGCCGAGGTCGCGCTGGCCCTCAACCTCATCCCCTTCGCCGGAATCGCATTTCTCTGGTTCATCGGCGTCGTTCGCGACCAACTCGGGCGCCGGGAAGATCGCTTTTTTGCGACCGTGTTTTTGGGAAGCGGACTCCTGTTCCTCGCCATTTTGTTCGTCGCCGCGGCAGTCGTCGGCGCCATGCTGGTCGCCTTCAAAGACGATCCCGCTGCGTTCGCCTCGCCAACGTTTCGCTTTGCAAGGGCCTTTCTATTCAACCTCGTGAATGTCTACCTGGTCAGAATGGCCGGGGTGTTCATGATTTCCACTTCGACGGTCGCGATGGCCACTCATTTCGCGCCTCGCTGGCTGGCCGCGCTCGGCTACCTGCTCGCGGTCCTGCTGCTGCTCGGCAGTCCTTTCCTGCGCTGGAGCTTCGCGCTCTTTCCCTTGTGGGTGCTTTTGTTGAGCATCCAAATCCTGGCGGGTAGTCTTGGCCGGCGCGCGGAAAGCTGAAGCAGGGCGCGGCCGTACCGGTTGTCAGTGGAGCCCAAGCGCTTTGTCACGCCCGACCTGTCGGTAGGTTGGGGGTGAACTCACTCAGAAAGGCCTCCGACCCGGCGCCGCACCGCCTGAGGCAACCAATGGCCGCCGCTAGTGGAACACCGATTGGGCGAACGTTATCGGCGGCGATGAAAAAGACCGATCCCGACATCGGGTTGGGGGAATTGGGGACGAAAACCGCAACCAAGCCACCGACCACGTCGGTCTGCACGCCAATTCGCCAAGCACCGCCCAGTTTCGCAAGCACGACCGGATGATCGGCCATTTCGCCAAGTCCCATAACGCTTGCCCCGGCTTGTTTCAGATATTCATAAGCCGGAACCTTGGACAGCACCGAAGACTCCAACTCGGCCACAATTCGCTGGGCTAGCCGAGTTCGGGCGAACAGCCCGGCGAGGAAACACAAAATCGCGATGAGGACGATCGCCAAGATCTGTTCGGTCGTCGCCCCCGAGACAAATCTGTCCGGAATGAGCGTAACCACGGGCTTCAAGGCGCGACGCGCCAAGTCGAACGCCTTGCCCAGGATGAAGATCAGCGCCACGATCGGCGTCAAAAACAGGACGCCTCCGAGAACGGTGATTCGAAGAAAATGGGGAATGGCTCTCATCTCGTCCTCTTAGTCCACGCGCAACTCGGAACCGTTGCCGTCGTATCGCCCGCGAGGTTCTGTCCCGATCTATGGGACTGGCTCTGAGGAGGCGTCGCCGCCGCTGCACGTATTCCGATGCATCATCGCCAGCAAGAAAGGTCCGCCCCAGTCCGGCCCAGAGTAAGCGCCCGTCCGCAAGCGCGTCGAAACTCTTGCCTTCCGCCTCAAGCGTCAGCACGTCGAGGCCTGCCGGCGCTTAATTTTTGAAGAGATCCGGTCTGCTTTCAAAGCTCAGGCAGATCGACCTCGATCATCGGCCCACCCAATCATTCACCCGACGCTGGGCTTGTTTGACATCGCCTATCCGCTTGGAAATGTTCACGTCGCGCTCCCTGCAAGCACGGCGTCGATGGTGGGGAGTAGATCCGTCGCAATGGATCGCTTGAGGACAAATCCGTTGGCTCCCGCTTCAATCGCGGCCAATTTCGCATTCTTTTCTTCGTGGATGCTGAGAGCGATCAGCTTCAGCTGCGGGAAATGACTCCGGATTCGTCGAACCAATCCCAGGCCGTCTCCGCGTCGCAGCGAGAGATCGACCACGGCGATGGCGACTCGAAGCTGACGCGCGCTCTCAAACAGCGAGACTTCGTCACCCACCGCCACAACCGCGTTGAACTCTGTTTCCAGAAGGCCGCGTACGCCTTCCACCAAGCCAAGATGCCGATCCGCCAAAAGCGCACAACCTCTGTCGATTGAAGGCATCTCTTCATTTCGCGTTCGCCGCCCGGGGGCGTCCCAACTTTTTCTGCGAACCTTGGACCCAGAACGCGTCAACATGACCTCGAAAATTTACTAGCTCTTGGGATGAAAAATTACGAGGCGGGCATCGAGAAAATGCAGCCCGGGGCCGACAAACCTGTCTCATTGGCACGCCCTTCGCCGAGTTGCTGATCTGCATGTTGCTTGACAACGGCGCCAGGGTCCCGGGTACTGATGCGATCATAGTCCCGATCATTACGGGCGAATGCTGTTGATGGCCCGAGTATCCCATGGGATGGGCGCGCAACGCGTGGATGGCAGTTACTCTGCTCGCTCTTGCGGCAGGGAACGCGACGGCTGCGGAGCCGAAGCGAGTGCTGTTGTTGCACTCATTCGGCTGGAATTTTCAGGCCGAGGATGCCTTCGCAGACTATCTGCGCACGGATCTGGCTGAGAAATCGCCTTGTCCGCTGGACCGCTATGAAGTGTTGTTGGAGATCGCGCGCTTCAGCGACGGCGAGCGGGACGAAGCGTTCGTGGGCTACTTGCGAGCCCTTTTCGTGACCCGTCCTCCCGATTTGATCGTTACGATGGTCAGTCCTGCGGCGCGCTTTATTCAACGCCATCGACGAGATCTCTTTCCCTCGACGCCCGCTATTTTCGCCGCCCTCGACGCGAGAGCAATAAGTGACGGGACGCTTACCGCCAATGACACGATCGTTTCGGTTTCGACTGACCAGCGCGCGTACATTGAAAACATCCTGAAAACGTTGCCCGGCACGACCACCGTCGCGGTGGTGATCGGCGACGCTCCGATCGAGAGGTTCTGGGTGAAAGAACTTCATCAGGTCGTCCAGCCGCTGGAGAACCGGATCAATTTTATTTTCCTCAACGAAGTGTCATTCGGAGACATGCTGACGCGAGTCGCGACGCTCCCGCCGCGGTCCGCAATCTACTTCGGAGACTTGGTCGTCGATGCGCAAGGTATCCCGCATAGACAGGAGGAGGTTCTGTCCCGGCTGCACGCTGTAGCCAACGCGCCAATATTCGGACAGTACGACTATCAGCTGGGGGGCGGCATTGTGGGCGGACCTCTCCTCTCTATCCGCACACTAAGCCGTAAGACCGCCGAGGTCGCCGCACAGATCCTTGGGGGAGCGTCGCCGGGCGATATCAAGACCCCGCCACAGAAACTTGCAGAGCCTGAATTTGACTGGCGAGAGTTGCGGCGTTGGCGAATACAACAGGCGGATCTTCCATCAGACAGCACGATTAGCTTCAGGGAGCCGACGCTGTGGGAGCAATACAGGTGGTACATCCTTGCGGTAGCCGGCTTCTCCGGGCTTCAGGCGATCCTTATCATCGGTCTTCTGCTCAATCGGCTGCGGCTGCGGCGTGCGCATGACCAACTGAGGATTAGCGAAGAGGGCATGAGCTTGGCCGCAATCGCCGCCAAGCTGCGCTTCTGGGTTTGGGACGTTCCGCGAGACGAAGTGCGGGCGAGTGAGAGCGACTGGAGTTCTGGAAATTGGCGCTCGGCGCAGCCCGTCCATTTTGATCAATTCATCGACGTCGTGCATCCGGATGACCGCGCGTCGCTGCGCCAGTCGATCCGCGCGGCCCTTGAAGGCGATGGACAATATGAAACGGAATATCGAGTGCTGTCGCCGGATTCGACCATGCGTTGGATCGCCGCACGGGGGCGGATCGAATTTGACCACCACGGCAAGCCCAGACAATTGCGTGCTATATCGATCGATATCACCGAACGTCGGCGCGCTGAAGACGAAGCTCGCGATCTGAGCGGTCGCCTGATTACCGCTCACGAGGATGAACGCGCCCGGTTGGCCCACGCGCTGCACGATGACGTGACTCAGCGGCTAGCTTTGCTTGCGATCGATGCGGGATCTAAGGAGAAGGGACTGAGCGATACAATCGCCGGCCTGGCAATGCGCTCGATACGTCGCGACTTGGTCCAACTTAGTGAGGACGTGCACGCGCTCTCCTACGCGCTGCATCCTGCTATCCTGGAAGACCTCGGATTGATCGAGGCGCTAAAGGCCGAGTGCGCGCGGTTCGGCGCGGTGGAGGGAATTCCGACGAGCTTCAGCGCCACGGACGACGTCGACCAACCAACTCAACCCCTGTCCCTTTGTCTATATAGGATTGCGCAGGAGGCGCTTCGCAACGTCGCGCGCCATTCAGGCGCCAATTCGGTCGAGATCGCGCTTCGCGCGTTCGGTGGCGGAGTTGAGCTTGCCGTGCGAGACAATGGCGTCGGTTTCGATCCAACCCGAAAACAAGTTCGGCCAAGCCTCGGGCTCGCAGGAATGAGACAACGCCTCGCGCTCGTCGACGGCGAGCTCCTGATCAACACTGCGCCGGGCGGTGGGACGAGCGTTGTGGCTCGAGCGCCACTGAAACGAGGAGGCGCGTCATGAATCGCCCGCGAGTCATGCTGGCTGACGACCACCGCATGATGGCCGAAGGTCTCAAGGCGCTTCTTCCCGACGAGTTTGAGCTCGTTGGAATTGTCGAGGACGGGCGCGCAATGATTGAGGGCGCAGAAAGGCTGCGCCCCGATGTGATCGTCGCTGATGTCGCCATGCCAAACCTCAACGGGTTCGAGGCGTTGGCTCGGCTGAGGAAATCCCACCCGAACATCAAGGTCGTTTTCCTGACGATGCATCAGAACGCGGCGTACGCGCGTCGCGCGCTGGACGCGGGCGCTTCCGGCTTCGTGGTCAAACATTCGGCCCCCGAGGAATTGGTGCTCGCCATCCACGCAGCCTTGAAGGGGAAGACCTTCATCACCCCGTCATTGACGAAGCAGGTAGTGGAGGAAGCCGAGAGCGGGGCACGAGGCGAGAACGAAGGGGTGAAGTTGCTCACGCCACGCCAAAGAGAGATTCTTCAATTGCTTGCCGGGGGCCGTTCGGCGAAGGAGATTGCAAGCGACTTGGCGATTTCTGCGCGAACTGTCGAGTTTCATAAGTACCAAATGATGGAGATGAACGGGCTTCGCAGCAGTGCTGAGCTCATTCACTTCGCGATTAAGCATGGGATCGCTGCGATCTGAGATGGCCATAGTCGCGGCGTGGCTTGGTTTCTCCATACGCGCAACCTCGTAATTTTTCAGGGCGTGGCCTCGTAATTCTACGAGGTTACATGCGGATGCCTCTTACGTAGCGTCGCACTCGCTCGCCGATCCTCTGCGCGCGCCCTATCCTAAGCGGGACGCTCAGCGAGGCAAGCGGGCCACGCAACGCCGCCGCCTCGATAATGGTTTGCGGTGTTGGGGGGATGGGAGGCGGTCAGATGACGCCGCGCGGTCAATTCAACCGAACTTTCGTCGTCGGATTGGCCGGCGCGACAATCGCAAGCCTCGGACTTTTCACACTATCCTTGCGGGCGGCGAGATCAGAGATGAGGGGCGCGGCAAACTCAAGTCGACGTCCGACTGCGTCTCTAGTCCACCGCCGATTGCGGGGGCATTCCGTTCAAACCTTGAGATGATCGCATCCAACGTTTGTCCAATCGAGTTCGACAATCGTGAGTGACAGGGAGCTGGATATGAACCGAGAAATCACAACAGGGCAAGAAATCACAACAGCGGTGGTCTCGCGGCGAAAGGCACTGTCGCTGCTGGGATTTGGGGCGGCATTAAGCGTCGCGCTATCGTCGGCGCTGGAGCCGTCGGAGACCGAAGCACAGGAGGCCGCCCCGCCGGCGGCCGCGCCCGCTGAGGCCGCGGGAACCCACGGGATGCAACGCCGACAAGGACGGCGCACCCATCGCAGTGAACGACGGCAGGGCCGCCATGAGCGACGCCACGGGCGACGAACCGGAGAGAAACCAGCGGCGGCTGCGCCTGCCGGCGCACCTCCCCCCCAATAGCCGTCCGTCTGCACTCAACCGCCTGTCAGCGCGGTTCAATGAACGACGGGCCGCGGTACGCGTCCAGCGGATTGAGCGATGAGCGAGACCGCAGACGGAAGAAATGGCAGGAGGCTGAGGGCGCGCGCCCCATCGGGCGAACGTCTAGTGATGGACGAATTATCGAAACGCGGATTCGAGGCGCAGCTTTCGGGTCGAAAGGAACACGTCCTACTCGTTTGGGCGGACGGCTCGGCGCCGAAGCCCGTTCAAGTGAAAACCGTGCACTCGGCGCCATGGTACGTGCGCCGTACGACTTTTGATGGAAGCCTTGCGGACCAGGTCACGGTGTACGTTCTTTTGGGACTCTCACGAGGTGTAAAGGCTGCTCGTTTCTTTGTGGCCAGGAACCGTGATCTCGCGGCCCGGTTTCGCCGATCGCCGACTTCCAATCCCATTGGGTTCATCGACGCCAGGTCGATAGAGAAATACGAGAATAACTGGGACATTTTAAGATAGGCCAGTGCAGGACATCAAACTGAAGGGAGAAGCGACATGAAGGGTGCGTTTTACGCGGTCGCGCTTGGCGCGGCGATGGTTCTCGCGGCATCGACGGCGTCGATTCGGGCGGAGGACCGAGATTGCACAGTCGATCTCAAAGCTGTGTGCGCGGGCATTGCGCCCGGCGAAGGACATATTCGCGCGTGCTTACAAGCGCACATGAGCGAACTCTCCGTAGGCTGCTCATCGAGGCTGTCGAAGGCCGCGTGGGTCTTCTCGGAGTGTAAAGGGGACATCCAGCAATTCTGCCCCCAGGCCACATACGGCAACATCGCCGACTGTATGAGGCCGCATCTTGGCGAAACCAGCGACCAATGCAGGGGAGCGATGGCGTTCATTGCCTCCCCCGCCGGCGACTAGGAACGCCGAGCGAGTCTATCGGCTGGCTCCAGCGCGAAGCCAGCGACCGATCTGATTTGCGAGGATAGAGCCTTGCTCGACAGTCCAGCGGCGTCTCGCCGCTGGATCCTGCCTCGGTGCCGAGACAACCGAGCGGCGGCCAATTTTTGAGGGCACAACAATGATCTCATCCGGAGGAACATCCAACTTACGAACTCTCGGGCTCGTCAGCAGCGTGGCTCTGGTGATCATCGCGAACGCGCCGGTCCGGGCCCAGACTGCGGAGGAGCAGGAGCGCAGCTATCGCCGGGAGGTAATGGAGCAGGCGCTTCAGACGAAGGAGCGATTTGACCTCTATGGCCTGCACTTCGATAGCGACAAGGCGACGATCGAGCCCGAGTTGAAATCGCTTCTCGACGACATTGCGACTGCGCTCAAGAACTTCCCGGACTGGCACTTGAGGATCGTCGGACACACGGATTCGACCGGCGACCCGGAACACAACGTTCACCTCTCGCTGGATCGCGCGCTCGCCATCGAGGCGGCCCTCGTGGAGCGGGGAGTCGACGCTCACAGATTAGTGACGGCAGGCCTCGGGGAGGGCTCGCCGGTGACCAGCAACGCCACGCCCGAAGGGCGCGCTCTCAACCGCAGAGTTGAGCTCGACCGGGTCACCGACTCGGCCGAAGCGAAGAGGTTGCTCAAGGCGATGTCGGATTTCCTAGGCGCGCAGAAAGCTCTGTCGGTCAGGTTCAACAGC
Source organism: uncultured Alphaproteobacteria bacterium (assembly GCA_963794655.1). GTDB lineage: Bacteria > Pseudomonadota > Alphaproteobacteria > Rhizobiales > Beijerinckiaceae > Roseiarcus. Next base: position 600,445 of record CAWCEV010000008.1, on the reverse strand, counting down.
GATTTGGAAGTGGTGACGCCGACCGATCAGAAATTGAGTCTTGCAAGCTCGGGAGCGACCACACTCTCCCGGCCGGACAAGATTCGCTTCGCGCGGTGGGGCGGATTTGCCGACTACGAGGTCCTCTATGACGGCAAGACGCTTACGCTTCTGGGGAAGAGCGCCAATCTCTACAGCCAGATTGCGGCTCCGGGCACGGTCGATCAGCTGATCGACACCCTCCAGGACCAATACAACATACCCGCGCCCGGCGCCGATCTCTTGATGACGAACTCCTACGTAGAACTGATGCAGGACGTCTATGATTCAAAGGATCTCGGCAGCGGCGTGATCAACGGCGTCGAGTGCGATACTCTCGCGTTTCGCAAGAATGAGGTCGACTGGCAGATTTGGATCGCTCGAGGCGACCACCCGTATCCCTGCAAGTTTGTCATAACGTCCAAATTGGAACGCGGTGACCCCCAGTACGCCATTCAATTCGGCGACTGGAAATTCGGCAGCGACGTCGCGGCCGATGACTTCGCGTTCAAGAACGCAACGGGGGCAAAACCGGTCGAGTTGGTGGGCATCAAGGCTGCGGTCGGCGACCTGCCGGACAACTTCAAGCTAGGAGGCGCAAAATGACAAAGCTCAAGAGGCTTGGGCTCTCCCTCGGCGTCGCAGTGTGGGGCATGACTCTAGTGGGGGTCGGCGATCGTCTCTCAGTCCCCGGGATGAGCGGCTACGTCGCGACCGCTGAGGCGCGTGTGGGTCGTCCCCTAACGCCCGTCAGCGTCGCCGGCGCGGCGCGAAGGACGACGCGCCGCTGCGCGACCGGTGTTTATAATTGCTGAAGGTCGGGCTCCCTGCCGGAAAGACCCGACCTCTCGCAGTCAATTGAGGAGCCGCGCCAACCGCCATTTCGCATGGCGGCGCGGCTTTTCACTTGTTCGCCTGCGTATTCCACGGCGGCCCAAAAAGTCTGCGAGGGAGCGGGAGGTGGATCGCAAAGCGCGGTAAGGTGGCGCTCGCGCATGACTCCGGCTGGGCCGACATTGCCAACCCCCAGCAAAAAGTCCACTCCCTTAGGAAACAAACAAGGAAGGACAAACCCAATGTCGAGCGAATCCAAGACGCAGGACTGGTCGAAGCCGGCCGCCATGGCGATCCCGAAAGGGGGGTACTTCCAGGACAAGGTGGAGCAGGGGCGCTACGGACCAATCTTTCCCAAGACCCCGGCCAGCTACGGCTTCTCAATCCTGGCGAAGATAATCCCAGGCCGTGAAGAGGTCTTTTACAAATACGCCAAAAGCATCGAGGAGACGATCGCCGCGCAGCCGGACGCCCTGGCTGTCTTGCAGCTGCACTACCTGCGGTGGGTGCTCTTTCCGATCAAGGGAGAGACCTACTTCATGTATCAGGGAATTTTCGACACGGACTTCGATAAATACACCGAGGACGCCGTAACCCTGTTCGGAATCACGGGTCTGCGGACGGTGTTCGAGAATCTCGAGGGCTTCCCGATGGACTGGCAGACGAACGCCGGCGCGTTCATCAAGTTTGTCCGCGAGCATCAATGCCCGAGCTTTCTCGAATACGCCGAATATCCGTATGTGAGCGCCACTGAGATCAAGAAGGCTCTAAGACTGAAGGCCGCTTTCTCGACCATGCTCGACCAGATGCAATGATTCCCGTAGGCACGACCGTCGCATTGGACGCCTGCGAGGCGTGATGCAGGCGATCATCTGCAACGAGGTCAACCGAAACGTAATGTCGCGATGATGCTCGAATTCGACGACATTCAGCATATCCTGCTTACGCGCGCTCCCGCGCTTGCGGCCAGGTACGAATTTCTGTCGTTCCGCGATGGAGCCGGCGGCCGCGCTTGGGTGTCGGCGATTAAGCAGACGATTCATTCGGCCGCCTCGATGCGCGCCGGCGTTGATAAGGACAAGCGCTGGGTGACGGCGGCTTTGACCTGGAATGGTCTTCGCGCGCTTGGATTGGACGAAACTTCGCTGGCCTCTTTTCCGGAGGAGTTCAAACAGGGCATGCCTGCGCGGGCAGAGATGCTTGGCGACACTGGCTTGAACGCGCCCGAACATTGGGTTGGTGGGCTGGCAAGCCCTGATTTGCACGCGATCGTCATCCTCTTCGCACGAGACGATGCGGAACATGACCGGTGCGTCTCGGAACACGAGAAGCTGATCGCCAACTGCCCAGGCGTCGAGGTCCTCTCAGCCCTCAACCTCAAGGCCATTCCGCCGTTTGATCATGCTCACGATCATTTCGGCTACCGGGACCGCCTCTCGCAGCCGGTCATTGAGGGGGCGGGCGAGGAGCCCACGCCGGGCTCCGGCGATCCTCTGAAGGCGGGCGAATTCATCGTTGGCTACCCTGACGAATATGGCGTCATTGCCGACAGCCCGCAGCCCAAAATCCTCGCGCGCAACGGCAGCTACATGGCCTACCGCAGGCTTGCCGAGCATGTCGGGAGGTTTCGCGACTTCCTTCGCCAGCATGGCGAAACCCCGGAAGAACAGGAACTGATCGCTGCCAAGCTCATGGGCCGCTGGCGCAGCGGCGCGCCGCTCGTGCTGTCGCCCCATAAGGACGATCCCGAGCTTGGGGCCGACCCGCAGCGAAACAACGATTTCAACTACAAGGAGATGGACCCTCACGGATATGCGGTCCCGCTAGGCTCCCATGCGCGGCGCATGAATCCGCGCGACACTGCGGCGAACATGAACCGCCGCCGGATGATCCGCCGCGGCGCGACCTATGGACCGCAGTTGCCAGACGGCAAGGCCGAGGACGGCGTGGAGCGCGGCATCGCGGCGTTCATAATCTGTGCGAGCCTTATCCGGCAGTTCGAGTTCGCGCAGAACGTCTGGGCGAACGATCGCAATTTCCACGAGCTTGGCAACGAACGCGACCCGATCATCGGCGCCCAGGACGGCACGCTGGAGTTCAAGATCCCCAAGCGGCCCATTCGCAAGAAAATTGTCGGGCTGCCGGCCTTCACCACGGTGAGGGGCGGCGCGTATTTCTTTCTCCCGGGCCTTAAGGCGCTGGGCTATCTTGCCTCACTCAATGAACCCGCGCCGGACGTGAATCCGCAGTAGGACGAAGGAGAAGATCCTATGTCAGCGCCTGCTTCTGCCCGGACGTACAATCAGGATCACATTCCGCGTAAGTACACGCGGGGCAAGCGGCGCATGAGCATCTACTGGACGTGGAGCTATCCGTGGGAGGCGCAGCGCGACCTTGCGGAGATGGACAATCGATTCTCGACCATGACGGATGTTCGCCGCGTCGCCTGGCCAGCCTACGAGACTAAGGAATGGAGTGCGGCGGGGTTCCTTCAGGGCATTGCGGGAACGCTCGAGCTATTTCACCGCTCGACCCTCAGCTTCCAAAAGATTGCGGGCGAAACGACGGGCCATCCGGTTGCGGTCTTCCAGCGCATCGACCAGGCCGGCTACAAGCTGCCGATCGATGAACGCATTCTTGCCGACGTCGACACGCTGATGGTGTTCGGGCTCGACCATATTCTCTCTGAACAGGAGGCGGCGCCGGAGGAAATCGCCGCGATCCGCGAATGGCTGAAGCGGGACGGCGCCTGTCTCCTGCTTGCCCCTCACCATGACGTCGGCTTCACCGCCGACATGAAGCAGCGCCAAATGGAATATCTCCACCACGGTGATCCGCTGGTGCCCCGCCAGCAGCGGTTTGGGCAGTACACGCGCTCGTTGATGAAGGGCCTTGGCGTTCCGGTGCACAATACCTACGGACTTCGGCCCGCGATCGTGAAAGGCACAAACGAAATTGCTCCTCTCACCCCCTTTCACGACCTCGACAGCCTCGACCTTTTGCGTGATGTCCCGACCCTCAACTTCCACCCGCATCTCCCGCACTACGAAACGGGAGGGGCAAACTCCGTCAAGGTGCTGGCGCGGCAACCAATTGACCTCGAGCGTCCCCATCCGTTCACCGAGGCTGGCGCCAGGGAGTTCAACTGCCTGCTGTGGATGCCGCCGACCGAGCAGAGGCCGGGAGACATCGTTCTCGTCGATTCCACAAACTTCACTACACTTTTTGGCGGCACAGACAGTCTCGAGACTTTCTGGAGGAATCTCGCGGCTATGAGGTGAGCGTCGGCTCGCGCGACGTGTCCCGGAGGCTAGCGCGCGCTTTGTACACGGAAGGCAGACAATCGCTTCTCTCAATTGCCCGTTGCGCTTCCATCGCAGGGGCGCTGAGCATGGCGGAGCCGGCTCTTGCCGATTCCGACCGCCCCGACCTAGTAAATGGGACCGGCGACGATCCAACTCAGCCTTTGGGCAAGATCGAGCTTCTTGACCGGTATACCGAAGCTCCCGGTCCAGGCGTCGAAGAGGGAACGACCAGACAAGTCGAAACGAACACGCCCTTCGCCCGGATCGAGGCGCCGCTCAGGCTCGCGCCACAATGGGAACTGAACTTCCGGGCCGAAATTCCAGTCGTGTGGACGAACGGAGTGACGCCCGAGAATCCAACGGGCGCGACTATATCAGGGTTCGGCAACGTCCTCACTCAGGCTTGGATCGTACACGACCTCGATCAACGATGGGCGGTCGCGCTTGGCGGGCAACTGATCGCGCCGAGCGCTACCAATGGAGTGGCGTCTGACGCCTGGGAACAGGTCACGGGGTTCGTCGTTCGCGCCATGCTTCCGGAGATCAGTCCGGGCAGTTATTTCGCGCCGCAGGTTCGCTACGGAGTCGATTTCGAGGGTAATGACGACGGCAGGATGCTACGGCAGTGGCGCATCGCACCGACCCTCAACATCAATCTGCCGCACAACCTGTTCTTCACGCTCTACCCGAGCCCGGACATTCGACTGAACTATGGGACGCCGGTGTGGAACGAGACGGGCCGCTTGTTCGTGCCGCTCAACTTTATGGTGGGCTGGAAGCCAACAGAGCATACGGTGGTCTCAGCCGAGTTTGGCATTCCGATCATCAAGGATTTTCCGGTCTACACCTTCAAAACTCAACTGAGAGTTGGCTATTTGTTTTAGTGCCAGTTCTGGGCGGCTCACCCGCGATCTCGACACTGATCTCGCTGACGAGCCGGTTTGGGTGAACTCCTGCCAGTAGGTGCAAATCCCCCTCCAAGCGATCTGACCCGCTCGCCCCGCCGACGACATGACCTGGTATTTGCGCATTCCTGCCTTTCATCCGGTACGAATTTGAAAGGCAGGAATGGGTCGAACCGTCGCGTTCGCGGCGAGGTAGCGGGCTTAATTCGCCCGGCTAGCCGCGACCTCTCAAATGGACGGAGAGCACGACCCCTTCGCTGGAGTCGAATTCTGGCCGTGTAGGAGGCGCACGCCTCTAGGCCGAAAGTTTCGCGGCCGTTCTGGCGATGAGCTCGCCCTGAAATCGCGCGCCTTCGAGTTCGATCTCGCTCGGCTGCCGTTGGCCCTGCCCGCCCGCGATCGTGGTCGCGCCGTAGGGAGCGCCGCCGACGATCTCGTCGAGGGACGTCTGTCCCGCGTGGCTATATGGCAGACCGACGATGACCATGCCGAAATGCAGGAGGTTGGCGATGATCGAGAAGAGGGTCGTCTCATTGCCGCCGTGCTGGGTCGCGCTCGAGGTGAAAGCGCCGCCGACCTTGCCGTGCAGGGCACCCCCGAGCCAAAGCCGCCCGGCCTGCTCCCAGAAGCTTCCCATCGCCGAGGGCATGCGGCCGAAACGCGTCGGGGCGCCGACAGCGATGGCGTCGTAATTCGCCAACTCGTCCACCGTGGCAATTGGCGCCGGCTGGTCGAGCTTGAAATGAGACGCCCTTGCGATCTCCGTCGCGACGTTCTCCGGCACCCGCTTGACGTCGGCGGTCGCACCGGCCCGGCGCGCCCCTTCGGCGACCGCATAGGCCATCTGCTCGATGTGGCCGAAGCTCGAATAGTAAAGAACAAGCACCTTCGTCATTTATCTTTCCTACAAAGACGCGGGTTGCGGTTCTCCGACTTCAGGGCATGCGGCGCTTAACCGAATAGCGGTTGCTGTCAGCCGACGACCGCTTTCTCGCCCTTCCCGCCCGTCCATACGACCAATCTTGAACGGGCGCTAGGTCGACTTGGCGAAGGCGCACCGGCGTCGGGTTACGCGCAAGGCAGGATCTCGTTCGCATTTGAGCACGCGATATTCGCCGCTGATGTCTGCGACCGCCATCAGTGGACGAGGACAAACGCGCCCCAGCCAATTAAGGCGATACCGGTGAGTTGGCTCACGCGGGGACCGAGTGGCAAAGGCTTCTCGATCAGCACCAGGAGCGCCAATCCGGCGATCCAAAGCAGATTCATGAGTCCGCCCACGAACAAGAGCCCCATCAGCATCCAGCAGCATCCGAGGCAGAACACCCCTTGCCATGCGCCGGCGCGCATCGGGCCGAGATGACCCCAGCGCCAATATCGCGTGAGAAACTCCATCGGCGACCGGCAATGTCGCAGGCACGCCTGCTTCCAGGGCGTCAGTTGATAGACGCCAGCGGCAGCAAAACGGGTCGGTCTGCCGGACCGCTACGGACTATTTCATCGAGGCCACCGGCGGTCTCCTGAATTGTGATCGACGCGAAAAATCGAGTTTTTCAGCACTATCGACGTGACGCGGACATCGCAGATCGCATCCGCTCGGAGCCTGGCAGATAGGCGACTTCACAATTCGGGTCATCGCGCGCGTAGCTGCACAAAGGTTGTTTGCGTAACTTCTGTCGGTCCGGAAGTCTGCAGCGGCGAGCGTAGTAAGTGCCTTCTGGCGTAGCGGCTGAGGCATAGAAAAGACCGCCTCGCGGCGGTCTTTGAAGAATCCTTGTAGCTGTCAGTCAGGCGATGCTAATCGGCGTCCGCGTCCGGCGATAGCCGGCGAAGCCGAGGCCGGCGAAGCCAACCAGCATCATCGCCCAAGTCGAAGGTTCGGGAACTGACGTCGCGATCTGCGCAATCTCGAACGAGTTGCTGGAAATCGCCGTACCATTATACACGGTTATGCCGATGATGTCGGCCGAAGCATCGGTGAACGTCCAGAACCCGTTCGTCATCGTGCCAGTGATCGTGGGGGTGCCCCCCGGGATCGGAGTTAAAACGGACGACTCTTCTCCGCTGATTACGGCAAGCTGAGCACCGGTGTAGGTGACCGAGCCTCCGCCCGCGAGGTTGAGGGTGATCGAATTTTCGTCGTCCAGCGACCCGATGTAGACGCTCACGTCCCTCGCAGCATGGCCAAAGGTGAAAGTTTCGGATTCCCCAGGAGTGACTGCAAAAAATTGCCCGGTGTCGAGACCGGAGCTGGTGTCGGGCGCGGCGATGCAAGTACCCGGGCACTGGACCCCATAGTTCGGCCCATACAGGCTGCCGCCGCCTAATAGCCCTGCCGTTGCCCCCGAGGGCAGACCAGAATTGAAGTTGGTGTAAAGCGTTTCGCCGGGCAGCACCGAAGATGGCGTGCCCAAGGAATCGAACGTTACGGTCGTCGCGTTCGCCTGCGATGCCGGAGCGATTACACCCGCTCCAAGCGCCGTGCATGCCAGCGCCCCCGAAGCCCAAAGTCTAAATGCATGATTCATACCTTACCCACCCACAAAGTTTATTCACACCCGTCATTGGGCCATCATCAACGTAAATTCACCGTGTTATTATGTCAACAACGAACGTGAACGGGAGCAAGATATTCCGCCGGGATTCCCCTAAAGCACTTACGGCAACGAGTCCGACCGGCGGACGGTTCTGATCAACGCAACGTTTCTGCCTTTTCAGGCCGCTCTTTGACCATTCTCAGAATGTGCCATGACGATGCACGACGCCCGTCTGCAAAAGACTGGGGGACGGACGGCCGGTCAGACATGTCCGCTTTTTGCGCGAAGCCGACTGCTGGAGTCGACGGGAAGCAGACACAGTAAGTCGTCGCCAAGGGATCCCGAGCGGTGCAGAAGTAGCGATTGGGACGAAGGCGCTCTCGTGCTGATTCACGCTTTGCCGATCTCACGGAAAGTGGAGTTTTGAATAGGAGGGCGCGGGATGGCAGCAATGGACCCAATAGCGTAGGTTTGCTCCAACCCGACACGATAACTGCAGGATGGTGACAGATGCTCGGCCTCGACAGCGTCGACAGCGTCGCGCACGTCATCCAGGTCGCGCTCACGCCGGTCTTCCTGCTTTCCGGAATCGCGTCTCTGCTCGGAGTCCTTTCGACACGCCTCGCCCGTGTGGCTGATCGTGTCGACGCGCTCGCTGAGCAGCTTGAAACAGGCGGACCGGTCGATGGCGGTCGATTGCGGTTGAGGCTGGCATACCTCCGGCGAAGGTCGCATGTGCTCGACGCCGCCGTGATGATGGGAACGCTGGGTGGAGTCGCAACGTCTTGTGCAGGGTTGCTTTTGTTCGTCGGCACCCTGCGAGATCGGCCTGGCGTGGCCTTGTTCGTGGCCTTTGGTTTGGCGCTGCTTTTCACAATGGGGGCCCTCGTCGCCTTCCTGATCGAGATGCTGCTCGCCAGTCGCGGGTTGCGCGATCAGGCGGACAGGGCAGATGAGGTCGGACGCGCACCGAGTAATTCCAACCCTTCATGACCGGTAGGCGGTTTGAGATTTGTCCTCGCAACCGCCGAACTGGGTGCGGCGGAGTGTCCGCTATTTGCGCGAAGCGGCCGGTCGGTGTCGACGATAAGCGGGCGGATTGATCGTCAGTCCGGGCGTCGCAGTTAGGCGGATTGCGGTCCTAGACCGAAGGTCGGTTCATGATCGATATCGACCTGAGGCGCACCGATTAGGGTTGCCTCACGCGGCGTGTGAAACCGGCCAAATCGAGCCCGCGAGCTCTGGAATGCGCCCACGACAGCCTGCACTCCGAGATCGAACAGCGCCGTCCTGCGGACCTCGTTGTGGTCGTTGCTGTCATCGCCTTCGTGATGCAGGAACTGACTAACGATCGACCCCTGGTTCCCACGATGATGGTCTTGACCGTCGATTCACGAAAACCACAAGCGAGGGCCATGGCTGCGAGAGGTCGCTCGTCCAGACTAACGAGGCGACGGCGCCGGGGCGATGGCGTTGGCGCGCCCTAGCATCAGGTCTCGCTCGCGCGCGTTGCGGGTGAGCCGGGCGGCGCGCTCGAACTCGGCGCGCGCTTCCTCGCGCCGGCCGAGCTCCTCGAGCAGATCGCCGCGCACCGCCGCCAACAAGTGACTGTCGGCGAGCGCCGCCTCTTGCATCAGCGCGTCGGCCAGCTCAAGGCCCGCGGCGGGACCGACCGCCATGCCGAGCGCAACCGCCCGGTTCAGCTCCACCACCGGCGACGGGGCGACATGCGCGAGCGCCGCGTAGAGCGCTGCGATGAGCGGCCAATCCGTTTGCGCCGCCATCGGCGCGAGTGCATGGCAGGCGGCGATCGCGGCTTGCAGCGCATAAGGGCCGCGCGCGCCGTCGATCGCGGCTGCCTGGCGCAGCGCGGCAAGCCCGCGACGAATGAGAAGCTGGTCCCAGCGGCTGCGATCCTGATCGAGCAGTAGGATCGGCTCGCCTCCCGGGCCTGTCCGCGCCTTGAGGCGGGAGGCCTGGATCTCCATGAGGGCGAGGAGGCCGTGGACCTCGGAGTCTCGGGGAGCGAGCCCGGACAAGATGCGGCCGAGCCGCATCGCCTCCTCGCAGAGCTGCGGCCGCGCCCAGTCCTCGCCGGCGGTCGCCGAATAGCCTTCGTTGAAGATGGCGTAGACGACTTCGAGGACGGAGGGGAGCCGCTTGGCGCCCTCGTCGCCGCGAGGGACTTCGAAAGGAAGCTTGGCCTCCGAGAGCGTTCGTTTCGCGCGGACAATGCGCTGGGCCATCGCCCCTTCGGAGACTAGAAAGGCGCGCGCGATCTCTTCCGTCGTCAATCCGCCGACGAGGCGCAAGGTGAGGACGACGCGCGCCTCCCGGGACAGCAGCGGATGGCAGGCGGTGAAGATCAGGCCGAGCAGATCATCGCCGAGATCGTCGTCGAGGGCCGCGGCCGGATCGGGCTCTTCGCGCAGCGTCTCGATGCTGCGCGCCAACTCCTCGTGCTTTTGCGCCGAGAGCTTGTTGCGGCGGAAGAGATCGATGGCGCGGCGCTTGGCGACCGCCATGAGCCAGGCGCCGGGCTTGTCGGGGACGCCCTGCTTCGGCCATTGGTCTAGGGCGCTCACCAGCGCATCCTGGGCCAGATCCTCGGCCAGCGCGACGTCGCGGACCAGGCGCGCCAAGCCGGCGACGAGCCTCGTCGACTCGATCCGCCAGATCGCTTCAATCGCGCGCGTGACGTCGGCGGCCGTCATGGCCGCCGATTAGATCGCTCGAGGGGCAGCAGTCACTTGTTCCGGCCGATCCGTTCCAAGAGCTCGCGCTCTTCTCGTGCGACCGTCGGCCCGAAATCCTCCGGCTCATGGACGCGGCGGATCTCGATCACGTCGTCCGGGCCAGCTGGACAGCGCTTCACCCATTCGATCGCCTCCTCGCGCGACGCCACTTGGATCATCCAGTAGCCGCCGATGACCTCCTTCGCCTCGGCGAAGGGGCCGTCCATCACCATGGGCTTGCCGCCCGCAAAAGAGACGCGGGCGCCGGCGGACGGCGGGGTCAGCCCGTCCATCGCCAGCAGGATGCCTGCTCTCTGCAGATCCTCATTGTATTTTCCCATCTGCTTCACCGCCTCCATATCGGGCATGAAGTCGGGCGGCACGGGCTTACTGTAGACGCCGGGGATCATAATGATCATGAATCGCATGGTGCGGTCTCCTCAGGTTCTCGAGCCCGGGGCAGCGGCCCGATCGACCAGTCTGCGTCCCGGCTCTGGCCTCACGTCGAGCGAGCCCTCCGGGAATCGACAGGGTCGGCGAAATTTTTTTTTCAGCGAACGATGATCTCCCATCGCCTCCACTAAACAGCGGTTATCCATTCTATCCGATTACCGGCGACTAGTCGGTCGCCGCGCCGACGGAAAGCGCTTCGCGCTCGTGAAGAGACAGTTTCGGCGCGCGCCGGAGGTCCTCTTCGGGTCGATCTCAGCGCCGCCTGCGGCATTGCTTACATTCTGGTCACGAGCCCAACGTGAGCGGCGCAAGGCGGATGCGTAAAACGCTCGCCTACGGACCTGACATGGTGGGGATCTGGGAGCGGAATAGGCTAGTGGATCGAACCTGACAGTTGAATCCCGGATGGGATTCCCTCTGGGATTTCGGCGTGCGAGTCTGCGTGATGCGCGCAGGAAAATCCCTTTCGGTTTCGTCTGCCGATATTTGTCGGCTCAAAGCCCTGGTTCGTGACCGCAACGCGCCGCAGAAGCAGGTCTGGCGGGCCGAGATCGTGCTGCTTACGGCCGATGGTGTCGGCACGAACGAGATCATGCGGCGAACCGGCAAGTCCAAGACCTGCGTATGGCGCTGGCAAGAACGCTTTATCGAGGCGGGGTTCGACGGGTTGCTCCGCGACAAGACGCGTCCCTCGCGCATCCCACCGCTGAGCGCCGGGGCCGCCGAGCGCGTCGTCGCGCTGACACTTGGCGAACCGCCTGGCGAGACGACCCACTGGACCGGCTTGTTGATGGCGAAGGCGGCGGGGCTCAGCGTCAGCTCGGTTCAACGTATCTGGCGCAAGCACGGCCTCCAGCCGCACCGGATGCGCCAGTTCAAGCTGTCCAACGATCCGCGCTTCGTCGACAAATTGCGCGACGTCGTCGGGCTCTATGTCGATCCGCCCGCGCACGCCATCGTCCTGTCGGTCGACGAGAAGAGCCAGATTCAGGCGCTGGACCGCACCCAGCCCGGACTGCCGCTGAAGAAGGGCCGCGCCGGAACGATGACACACGACTACGAGCGGCACGGAACGACGACGCTGTTCGCCGCGATGAACGTCCTCGACGGCACGGTGATCGGCCGCAACATGCAGCGCCATCGCCATCAGGAGTTCATCCGCTTCCTCAATATCGTCGAAAGACAGGTTCCTGCGGGGAAGACGATCCACGCCATCATCGACAACTACGCCGCCCACAAGCATCCCAATGTCCGCCGATGGCTCGAACGCAATCCGCGATGGACATTCCACTTCACGCCGACGTCCGCTTCCTGGCTCAACGCGGTCGAGGGCTTCTTCGCCACTCTCACAAAGCGCAGGCTCAAGCGAGGCGTCTTCCGGTCCGTCACCGATCTGCAAGCCGCGATCAACCGCTTCCTCGAAGAGCACAATCAGCAGTCCAGGCCCTTCACATGGACCGCAGACCCGGACAAAATCATCGCCGCCGTCAGGCGCGGGCATCAAGTGTTAGATTCGATCCACTAGGGCTGTTCCCGGCTACCTCCTGGTGCGCTCACGTGCTAGCGAAGCCTGAACGGCCAGGAGCTCGCATTCTGTCCGTCGGAAGTATAAATGTCCTTCACTGTCAAGAACCGGTAACAATTTAGAGTCCGGACCGGTATCGACAATTACATGCTGCTCAATTGCAATTTTCATGGAAATTATCACGGTATCAATCCTCTTTGTTACGTACAGTTCCACCAAATGGCGCAACATTTTTGGTTGAACGTGGATCTGCAGTCGTGGCGACCGAACATCGACGTCGTTCCAAATCATCTTGGCTGATCGGTGGTGTTCAGGATGCGCGAAATCGTCTTCGCTTTGCACAAACGCGGCGACGTCGACTGCGAAACTGTCAAAAGTATTCGCCCCATCGCCGACCGACAACGCATTCGCCGCCGTTCCGACGCCGTGCAGAACGGAATATTGCAAGGATGACCGGGGCACACGAACGATGGGATTGCCAGACGCCATTCGCTGCTGACGGACTATGTCGTTAAAGGCTACGTCAATGTCCAGCCAATATAATCTCGAGCGCGGATCAGGCCGACCGCGAAATGGAGTTTGCCTGGTCGCCATGAAAGTCGCCCGATTTAAATGTAGATGTTGGGTGGTCCTAAGCTAATCAGGCCCGGAAGCCGATCAGGGCTGTAATGACGCCCCACGCCGTGGAGGATGGCGCGGTGCAACCCGCAAGCCTTGTGCGACCCTGCGGGCCCGCATCGCGCGTTGGGGAGAATCAACGTCTGGCGAGCGAGCACTATCGCGCCGCGGCATGGCGACGCCAAGCATCACAAATGGGGAGGTGGGGCCGGGATACGGTTATGGGCCGGCCAGTGCATTGCCTAGCGACGGGAAATGAGATCGGACGCGATCAGGGCCCTAAGGTAGTGAGTGAGCAGAAGCGAAGCTTGAAAAAACGCCGGGGGCGCCCGCCGAAGCCGCTGACGCGAAACCGCTCACGCATTTTTTGCGACACTCAGAGTGAGACGGAAACCGTGAGACGAAAAACCTGACGCAATAATTTGAAGCTAAATCCTGCGTCGGAGTCACGTTCGGCAGCTGTAGTTTGACTGAGTTCGTTCCGATGTCGATGGGGCCCCCGGCGCAAATCGGTTGAAGGGGCGGGGGAGGGGGCAAAGGCCCGTCTGGCCAGGAAAGACTGACGACCCTCGGGATCTCCAACCATACAGGCGTTCGACCTATGACTGGCCGGCATTGGCGAGCTCATCAATAAATTGCCGTCAGGACTGTTGTCAGGACTCTTGATATAGATGTGTCAGGATGCTAAATGTGCGTATGCAGTCCTGATGACTTGCCCCGAAGGTTCAGAAAGTCAGAAATGATCGCCTACCTGCGCGTCTCAACCGACCGGCAAGGCCGTTCGGGACTTGGCCTCGACGCTCAGCGCGAGGCGATTCGGCGCTTCGCCGAAGCCGAGAACCTCAAGCTCGCTGGCGAGCATGTCGAGGTCGAGACGGGCAAGGGCGTCGACGCCCTGGAGCTGCGGCCCCAGCTGCGCATAGCGCTGGACAAAGCGCGCAAGCTCAAATGCCCAATCGTCGTCGCCAAGCTAGACAGGCTCAGTCGCGACGTGGCGTTTATCGCGGGACTGATGGCGCAACGGGTCCCGTTCGTCGTGGCCGAGCTGGGGCCGGACATCGATCCGTTCATCCTGCACATCTATGCCGCGCTCGCCGAGAAGGAGCGGGCGATGATCTCGGTGCGCACCAAAGAGGCGCTGGCCCAGGCAAAGGCCAAAGGCGTGCGGCTCGGCAATCCGCGTCTCGATGAGGTGCGCGGCAAAGGCGCGGAGAGCATGAAGGCTGCGGCGGACCGGTTCGCCGCCAACGTCCTGCCGCTGATCCAGCCGCTCAGGGCCGAGGGGAAGAGCCTGCGCGAAATCGCCTACGCCCTTAACGCACGTGGCGTGCCGACAGCGCGCGGCGGCAGATGGGCGCCGACCCAGATCGCGGACATCCTCAAGCGAGCGAAATAGGTCTGCTCGGAAGCAAGCGGGGCGCGCCGCTGCAGCATTGCTTACTCTGACTGCTCGGCGCCGTCGTCTGGCGTCGCGGCGATCAATGCTGGTTTGCGAGTCCCGCCAAGCTGTTGCCGTATCAGCTGCTGAAGTGGCGGGTTGTCGTCGGCTGGTTCCAAAACATCGGTACGAGAATGGATTTCACAGCCAGACCGCAGATCTTACTGCGGCCGGGAGATTTCGCGCCGATCCCGATTTCTCATGTGTCGATCCATTTGATCGTGACGGTTTGTGGCTCGACCGGATCGCCATGCGGCGACGAACCTCGCGGCCCGAAACCGCGTCGGCGCCCAGCATCGGTGTGGCGCAGGATATAGGCCGCCGATCGGATGCGCGTCCTGGCGTTGTCGCTCTTAAGGCCGTCGCATAAGACCTGCCAGGACGCGTCGATCTCCTGCTCAATTTGCTCGAAGACCACGTTCATCAACAATGGGTGAGTACGCACCAATTCTCGCAAGGTGGCGCTAGCAATTCCAAGTGTCCGCGCCGCAGCCGTCACGCTCCCCGCGGCCCCAAAAAGTGCACGCTCGACGGCCGCAACAGGAAGCGCAGGCGTCATCAGTCAAGCAACTTTCCGGCGCGCCAACCGCGCAGCACTTTCCAACGTTTCACAATTTGTGCCCGCCGCAGCGACATAGTGAGCGACCAACGCCGGTCGAGCACGCGACCAGGTCGGGGATTGAGGCGCGCGGGGCCGCCGTTAGTGAGCTTGCGTAGCCGCTCAATGCGGCGCTCCCGCGCCGTCTCGCGTTGTTCCGGTGAGCCGTATGCAATGCGGTGGAAGTTGCCGCAGCAATACGCGCACATCGGTCGACCGTCGTTGAGTTTAAGACGACGCACCCGCCTGTTGCATCGCGGGCACAGGAAAAAGCTCCACGAGCCGCCGTTGGGAAAGCGCCGGTGCTCGAGCCGCACTTCACGTTTGAGCTCGATTGCGCCAAAGCCGATCCAAACGCTCGTCATGTCGGCGGTTATTTTGCCTTCGGCTCGAAGCCGCGAAACGTTGGCCGAGACCGGAAGGCTCTCCAGCAATAACCTGTGCGTGGCCATATTACTCACGATATCACCCAAGCCAACGGGCGGGAAACAGCGTCCCACCGCCGAGCCGGCGCGTAGGCGCCTAGCGAGGGTAGCGCATGTTCAAGAGGCTTCTTCCATGGGTGGAAGTCAACGATCGGTCAGGAACTTGGGAGCCCTATCGACTTCACAGCACGACGGCGTGACGGCGCTGGTCCTAAATCCGACTTTGCCTGTTCCGAGGATCGATCTCCACCGTCAGTGAGCTCGCGTCGGCGAGTCGGTTCGGCACTCCGAGCAACTCATTGATGCTGGGCACGACGATCGCCGGCTTGCCCTCGGACCAATAAACGAAGGCCCGTGCAGGGCCCGCACTTGATGTTGTTCGCATGCAGCCGAACGTCCGGAGCGCGCCGGCCGCAACGTCCGCAGATGAATTGCAAGGAAGACGCCGCCGGAGCGCATGCGAAACCGCACGACTCCAACTTCGATCGAGACTGGTGAGCCTCGTTTTCTGTAATGGTCACCGTGATACACGCCATGGCGGGCGTCAGAACGCTGGGTCGACAAATGTCGGAGACGCGGATGGACGGAAGATGGTCCAGGTACATCGCAAAGAGCCTATCAAATCTCTAGGCTTTTTAAGCGGGAACTACACGGGCAAAGCGAGGGCGGGACGCGAGAAAAAGCATCCTCGACAAAACCATCGGCGCATTGTTATCAAACGGTGGCATCCTGCACATCACACGAGCCCGCGACGCATGGCCAATCTGGAGGAGGTCTTCCGGCTCTCGGGCGTCCCGACGTACACGTTTGTTCAGCCTGGCCGATATGACGAGATCAAGGTAAGCGTCCGAACCCCGGGGCGCTGCCTCGTCCTTGAAGGACCCTCGGGGATAGGAAAAACAACGACCGTCACAAAAGTACTCGCCGATCTCGGTATGTCCGAGCATGTCATTCCGCTAAGCGCCCGAAAGCAGTCGGACCTAGAGTACATCGCCGAGCTTCCAAACCTCGGCAAGCTAGGAACGGTCATCGTAGATGATTTTCATCGTCTCGATGACGCCGTTAAGAGCCGCCTTTCGGACTTTATGAAGATCCTCGCCGACAGCGAGGACCCCTCATCCAAGCTCATCCTGATAGGGATCAACAAGGCTGGTCAGCAGCTCGTAAAATTCGCTCATGACCTTGGTATGAGGGTTGATGTTTTTAAGCTTGAAACGAATTCCGAGGAAAAGATCGAAGAGATGATCGCCCTCGGTGAGGCCGCGCTGAACGTGAAGCTTCCCGACACTCAAAGGATAGCACGACACGCGCAGGGTAGTTTCCAGATCGCGCAGCTTCTGTGCCACAAACTTTGCGTTCTCGATCACGTCACCGAAACTACCCCCGCGCAAAAGCGGATAACCACTTCGCTGAATGTCGCAATCGAGGATGTCATGAGTGATCTAGCGAGGCAGTTTAAGGAAGCCGCTGTCACGTTCGCTCGCGGCTCGAAACTCCGACGCGAGGGACGAGCGCCTTACCTACACATCCTTCGTTGGCTTTCTGAGACTGAAGAATGGTCTCTCGATTTGTCCGAGGCTGTGAACGCATATCCCGATATGAAGGGTAGCGTCGGTCAGGTCATCGACAAAGGCTATTTAGAGGCGCTCCTAGCCGATCCAGAAAAGCACGACATTCTCTCTCCGTATTTCCATTTTGAGCCATCGACGCGCGTTCTGAGCGTCGAAGACCCGAAACTGGTTTTTTATCTCAAGAATGTCATCTGGCGGGTGTTCACCCGTCAGGTCGGCTATCGGGCCGACTATTTTAAAGGCCGCTATGATTTCGCTCTTTCGTTTGCCGGTTCTAATCGCGATCTCGCTAAAACACTTCACGAGCGTTTAGCCGAGCGAGAGGTCGCCAGCTTTTATGACGAAAATGAGCAGCACCGGATCATTGCGCAAAATATCGAGGACTATCTTGCTCCAATCTACCGCTCAGAAGCACGTTATGTCGTCGTCCTCCAATCTCCGGACTATCCAAAACGGATATGGACCAAATTCGAGAGCGACAATTTCCGAGAGCGATTTGGAACTCAATCCGTAATTCCAATCCGCTATACGAACGTCGTCCCAGGATTTTTCACAGAAGACGCAAACTATGGCGGTATTCCTTTCGATCCCTCAAAAGACGTAGAGGAGCAAGCTCAGGAAATCGCCGCGATATTATGCAAGCGCATCATAGAGGATAAGCAGTCGGCATGGGAGGCAGAAGCTGTCGAGAGCATCGGATTGGCTCCGGAGGAAGCTGTTTTGCCGGGATTGTCTAATTGATCCCACCCTTCGTTTCCGAACGCCAGCCAGAGCTCACCGCCCCCCTATTCGCCGGGCGCGCCCTATTGAGACATTGAGGAGCTACTTGTTTACGGTGCGCAGTGGAAAAGGCGATGAAAGCAAAAACTGGGGATGCGATCGTGTGCGACTGCTCTCACCGGGCCGGGAGCTTTTGTCGCGACGAGCGCGGGATTAGCATCTCGTCTAAGGACATCGAGATCTCGACAGCGGACCTCTCCACGGACGACGACTGCTTTGTTTGCCCAGTATGCAAAAAGGAGGTCGCGCGTCGTTTCCCGGGCGACCGTTGGCGAGTTCGAACGAAAAAAGGTTGGCTTGCATGAGCTAAATCGCGCAGGAGTGCGGGCTGCGACCAGAGCGGGGTACCGGCGAGCTACCTATGTGATACCCACGCTCGGAACGGCCTCTCATCTTTGGAGATAGCATATTGATAACGATGGATTTTTAATGCGGCAAAACTTCGGCGCTTCTCCCGGAGGGAGAAGGGATGCGCGCCCCCTCTCCCCGTAGCCCGTCGAGAGACGGGCGTTCTCACGAACGCCCTTTGCGGGAGAGGGTTGGGGTGAGGGGAAGGGACAGAAGAAACCGAACCCGCGGCGTCATGGCCGGCCTGTCCCGGCCACTGGGTGCAAACGATCCTGAAGCGCGTCGGTGGTTCTTCAGAGCCCGCCGAAGAGGGGATGAAGGGCGCCGCGATGAGAATTCTGTTCGCACTAACCGTGCTCATTCTCAGCGCTTCCTCCGCCGTGGCCGACTCCACCGCCCTCTGCACCTCTGCGAAGAAGTCCCTCGCGGGCGATGCGGGACTGGCGTCGGCGGTCGCAGCGGTATTCGGCAAGACGACGTTCAAAGCGGGCGAGGGGTGCGTTTATCCGCTGAAACTTCTGCACTACGCGACTGCGGACGCGCTCGTTGCACAGACCGGCGAGCCGGGCGAGGGATGCCACGGCTGCGGGGCGCCGCTATCGGCCTATGTGCTCCGACGAAACGGCGGCGACCTCAAGACAGTCCGAAGCTTTCGCAAGTTCGCCACGCTCGGAACGTTTGGCGCCGTGGTCGACGTTTCCGCCGTCGAAATTGGCGGCGACGACGGCATGGCGATCGAGAGCGGCGGGACATTCCAGGGCTATTCCTCGACGGGCCTCGACCTCTACGCCTTCCACGCTGGCCAGCTCGTCAGCATCAGCGGCGGACCGATCACTGTCTCCGCTGACAATTCGGGCGCGGAGCCTGACAAGGCGATCGAGGTGACCGGCAAATGGTTCTTCGATCCCGCCGACAAGACGGCTCTGATCGTCGACTACCGGATCGAGGCTCGCGGCGCGGTCCGGACCGCGCGCGTCGTGTGGCGGCTAAAGGGAACGTCGCTCGTCCTGTCCCGCGGCCGCGTTCCGCCGGAGATTTCGCCAGCCTCCGGCGGCGGCTGAGCTTCGCGCGGCCGACTGCGCCTAAGCGCCGTCGGCCGTCTTGCGTGGCGAGAAGGCTAATGGGCCGGTTTGTAAGTCTTGCCGACGGTCGCGGCCTTCTTCAGCGCCTCGACGCCTTGCGCCGCTGTCATCAGCAAGGTCGTCTTGCTCGCCCGGATCGCGCCGCCGGCCGCGACAGCGATGGCGAGCGCGGCCATGCTCTCCTCGTTTGGAACGTCGAAGATGAACAAAGCGTCGTAGTCGCCGAAGCTCAGCCAACCCCCGACCAGCTTCCCGCCGATCGATTCGACCGCCGCGCGCGCGACGTTTTCCACCCGGTTCGCCGGGCTCTTGACCTGGATTGCCCAGGATTCAGGCGTGTAAGCAAGCTGATGCATGTAGAGCGCCATTATATCCTCCCTGGTCCGCAGCCTCGTTGGGTCGTGTGCTTCCAAGAGAGAAATGTACATCAGCAAAGTTGACGGCGTCAACGCGCCTATGCCGCGGGCTCGGACGCGGCAGGACTAGGTCTTTCCCCATCCCCCGCCCGTCGGCGTGACGATCTCGATCGCTTCGCCCGCTTCGACATAGGTCTCGGCGCAGCCGGGCAGGATTTCGATGCGCCCGTCGTTGCGGCGGACCGAGTTCACGCCGAGCTCGCCGGGCTCGCCGCCCATCGCGCCCGGATTGGCGACGGCGCGGTGGCCGCTGAGGATCGCGGCAGCCATCGGGCGCAGAAAGCGGATGCGCCTTAGCGTGCCGTCGCCGGCGCGCTGCTTGCCCTTGCCGCCCGAGCCGCGGCGGATGTGGAAATCCTCGAGCACGACCGGAAAGCGGCTCTCGAGCACCTCGGGGTCGGTGAGGCGCGAATTGGTCATGTGCGTGTGGACCGCGCTCGCGCCGTCGAAGCCTTCGCCCGCGGGCGCGCCGGAGCAGATCGTCTCGTAGTACTGGTATGTGTTGTCGCCGAAGGTGAGGTTGTTCATCGTGCCCTGCGCCGACCCGAGCGCGCCGAGCGCGGCGAACAGCGTATCGGTCACCGCCTGCGACACCTCGACATTGCCCGCCACCACCGCCGCGGGATAGCGCGGCGAAAGCATCGAGCCTTCGGGCAGCACGACCCGGATCGGCCGCAAGCACCCGGCGTTGATCGGGATGTCGTCGTCGACCATGACCCGGAACACATAGAGCACCGCGGCGCGCGTCACCGGCTCGGGCGCGTTGAAGTTCGAGGGCTGCTGCGGCGACGTGCCGGTGAAATCGACGGTCGCCTCGCGACGCGCCCTGTCGACGCTGATCCTGACCTTGATGACCGCGCCCTGGTCGGAGACGCTGGTCGCCTCGCCGTCGGCGAGCCTGTCGATGACGCGGCGCACGCTTTCATCGGCGTTGTCTTGCACGTGGCCCATATAGGCCTCGACGGTCGGAAGCGAGAACATCTCGACCGTGCGCTTGAGCTCGCGGGCGCCTTTCTCGTTCGCCGCGATCTGGGCCTTGAGGTCGTTGACGTTCTGCAGCGGATTGCGCGCTGGCCAAGGTCCGCCGGCCAGAAGCTCATAAAGCTCGCGCTCGCGGAACCGGCCTTGGCTGACGAGCAGGAAATTGTCGATATAGACGCCCTCCTCCTGGATCGATGTCGCGAGCGGGCTCATCGATCCGGGCGCGGTGCCGCCGATGTCGGCGTGATGGCCGCGCGACGCGGTCCAGAACAGGATCGTCTTTCCTTCCTCGTCGAAGACGGGCGTGCAGACGGTGATGTCGGGCAGATGCGTGCCGCCGTTGTAGGGCGCGTTGAGCGCGAAGACATCGCCCGGACGGATGCGGCCCTGATTGTCGCGGATGATCGTCTCGACCGAGCGGTCCATCGAGCCGAGATGCACCGGCATGTGCGGGGCGTTGGCGACGAGGCGCCCCTCGCGGTCGAACACCGCGCAGGAAAAGTCGAGCCGCTCCTTGATGTTGACCGAATAGGCGGTGTTCTGCAGCGTCACGCCCATCTGCTCGGCGATCGACATGAAGAGGTGATTGAAGATCTCGAGCATGACGGGATCGGCGTGAGCGCCGATCGCTTCGCGCCGGGCGATCGGCTCGACGCGGGTCAAGAGAACATGGTTCTTCGCCGTGATCGCGGCGCGCCAGCCATGCTCGACGACGATCGTCTGATGCGGCTCGATGACGAGCGCGGGGCCATCGACGGCGGCGCCGAGCGGCAAGGTCTCGCGCAGATAGACATTCGCCTCGCGCCAGGCGCCGTGGGAGAAGAAGCGGGTCGCGCGGGCCGGCGTCGTGTCCTTCCCCGCGAGGGGCAAGGGCGCGCGCGACCGTTCCGTGAGGCGCGCGGCGCCGCCGGTCGCCTCCGCCGACACCGCCTCGATCGCGATCGCCTTGGCGCGGTCGATGAAGCCGAACCGGCTTTTATGCGCCCGCTCGAACGCGCGGCGCATCGCTGCAGGCGTCGTGAGCTTCACCTCGATCGTCGTGTCGGAGCCGGCGTAGCGCAACTGCGCGCGCCTGTGGACCTCGATCGCCTCGCGGGCGACGCCCTGGCCCATGACCTCGGCGACAGCGGCCTCGGCGAGGCGATTGACAATGGCGCCGACGCGGGCGAGCGCGGCGGCGTCGAGCGGCTCGTCGACTCCTTGCCCGCGCTGGGCGGCAATGTCGGCGAGGCCCATGCCATAGGCCGAAAGCAGCGACGAAAAGGGATGGATGAGCACGGTCGTGATCGCCAGCGCATCGGCGACGTCGCAGGCGTGCTGCCCGCCGGCGCCGCCGAAGCAGTTGAGCGCGTAGCGAGTCACGTCATAACCGCGCGCGACCGAAATGGTCTTGATCGCCTCGGCCATCTTGGCGACCGCGATCGCGAGAAACCCGTCGGCGACCGCCTCTTCGCTCCGCCCGTCGCCAATCTCGCGTGCGAGCGCCGCAAAGCGCTCGCGCACGACCGCTGCATCGAGCGGCTCGTCGCCGCGAGGACCGAACACTTTTGGAAAAAGATCCGGGATCAGCTTGCCGGTCATCAGGTTGGCGTCGGTGACCGCGAGCGGGCCGCCGCGGCGATAGGCGGCAGGACCGGGATCGGCGCCCGCGGAAGCCGGGCCGACGCGGAAGCGCGCGCCGTCGAAGGCGAGGATCGAGCCGCCGCCGGCGGCGACGGTGTGGATCTCCATCATCGGCGCGCGCATCCTGACGCCCGCGACTTCGGTCTCGAAGGCGCGCTCGAACTCGCCGTCGAAATGCGCGACGTCGGTCGAAGTGCCGCCCATGTCGAAGCCGATGACGCGCCGGAAGCCGGCGCTCGCGCCGGTGCGCGCCATCGCCACCACGCCCCCGGCTGGCCCAGACAGGATCGCAT
Organism: uncultured Alphaproteobacteria bacterium; assembly: GCA_963794655.1. Lineage (GTDB taxonomy): Bacteria > Pseudomonadota > Alphaproteobacteria > Rhizobiales > Beijerinckiaceae > Roseiarcus. The sequence continues at coordinate 577,960 of CAWCEV010000008.1, read as the reverse complement.
CCTTGCCGGCGAACAGCTTCGCCGACGTGAGGCCGCCCGACGACATCATGAACATCACGCGCGCGCCGGTGCGCTCGACGTCGAGATCGCGCGACACCTGGCCGACGTAGCGAGCGAGGATCGGCGAGAGATAGGCGTCGACCACCGTCGTGTCGCCGCGCCCGACGAGCTTGATGAGGGCGGAAGCGGCATGGCTTTCCGAGACCTGGGCAAATCCAAGATCGCGCGCGATCGCGCCGACGACGCGCTCATGCGCCGGATAGCGCCAGGCGTGCATGAACACGATCGCGACGGCGTCATAACCCTCGGCCTTCGCCTTCGCGAGCGCGGCGCGCACGGCTTTGGCATCCGGCGCCGCCTCGACCGTCCCGTCCGCGAGCACGCGCTCGTCGATCTCGATCACGCCGGAATAGAGCTGCTCGGGCTTGAGAATGTTGCGGGCGAAAATCTTGGGCCGCGCCTGATAGCCGATCTCGAGCGCGTCGCGGAAGCCGCGCGTGGTCACGAGAAGCGTGCGCTCGCCGCGCCGTTCGAGCAGCGCGTTGGTCGCGACCGTCGTTCCCATCTTGACGACCCGGATCGCCCCAGCCGGGATCGGCTCGCCCGCCTCGAGGCCGAGCAGACGACGGATCGCCTCGACCGCCGCATCGGAATAGGCGGGACTCTCGGAGAGCAGTTTCATCGGATGGAGCCGCCCGCGCGGATCGCGCCCGATCACGTCGGTGAACGTGCCGCCGCGGTCGATCCAGAAGTCCCAGGCCCCGGCGGGCGCCCGGTTCGAAGATGGTTTCCCGTTCACGTTTGTTTGAACTCTCGCATTTGCGGTCTCTATTTTTGCCGCGAGCCTACGAATGGATTTATCATCGAGGCAATCCTGAAATGAGAGGACTGGCGGATGGAGACCGTAAAATTCGGCAAGACGGGCATGCAGGTGTCGAAGGTCTGCCTGGGCTGCATGACCTACGGCTCGACCAAATGGCGCGACTGGGTGCTCGAGGAAGAGGCCTCGCGCCCCTTCATCAAGGAAGCGCTCGAGAAGGGCATCAATTTCTTCGACACCGCCGACGTCTACTCGCAAGGCGCGAGCGAGGAAATCGTCGGCCGGGCGCTCATGGAATACGCCAAGCGGCCCGAGGTTGTGATCGCGACCAAGGTGCATGGGCCGATGGGACCGGGGGCCAACGCCAAGGGCCTGTCGCGCAAGCACATCATGGAGGCGATCGACGCTTCGCTCAGGCGCCTCGGCACTGACTATATCGACCTCTACCAGATCCACCGCTTCGATCCGCTGACGCCGATGGAGGAGACGCTCGAGGCGCTGAACGACGTCGTGCGCGCGGGCAAGGCGCTCTATATCGGCGCTTCGTCGATGTATGCGTGGCAGTTCGCGCGCATGCTCGACATCGCGCGTGCAAAGGGCCACGCCGAGTTCGTGTCGATGCAGAACTACTACAATCTCGTCTACCGCGAGGAGGAGCGCGAGATGATGCCGCTCTGCGCAAATGACGGAATCGCGGTCATTCCGTGGTCGCCAATGGCGCGCGGCTATCTGGCGGGCTCCGGCGTGGGCGCCGACGCTTCGACGGTGCGCGGCCGGACCGATCCGTTCAGCGTCACGCTCGGCTTAGGCTCGCGGCAGGACGAGGCGATCCGCAAGCGCGTCGTCGAGACGGCTGAAAAACTGAAAACGAAACCGGCTGTGGTCGCGCTCGCCTGGGTGCTGTCCAAGCCGTTCATCACCTCTCCGATCATCGGCGCCTCGAAGCCGCATCATCTTGCCGACGCAGTCGCTGCGACGGAGCTCAAGCTCGACGCCCGCAGCATCGCGAGACTCGAGGAGCCGTATCATTGTAAGCCAGTCGTCGGACACGCGTGAGGAATTCAGGCACGGAGGCCGAAATGTCGAACCTGACCATCGCCGGAACCAAGGACCATCCTATCACCATCGGGCCGATCGCCGAGCGCGTGCGCGTCGTCTGGCGCGGGCGAACGATCGGCGAGAGCAGCCATGCGCTCGAACTGCGCGAGGCGAACTATCCGCCGGTCGTCTACGTGCCGCGCGCGGATATGGACATGAGCGCGCTCAAGCGAACGGCGCGCGTCTCCACTTGTCCCTATAAGGGCGAAGCGAATTATTTTTCGATCGCCGACGACGAGCATCGCGACGACAATGCGGTGTGGACCTACGAGACGCCGAAGGCCGAAGTCGGGGAAATCGCCTCGCACCTCGCGTTCTATCCCGACAAGGTGGAGATCAAGCGGGGATAAGAGAATCAGGCGCGTTTCGGCGGCCCTGTGAATTCGCCCCGCATTGATCTAGAATGACCGCCTGCGCCGGGCAGGGCGGGAGGAAAGATCAATGTTGTTTGAGGGTGGTTTCACGTTCAGCAATTTCGTCGCTGACGCGTTCACGATATTCATGTTCATATTGTGGTTCTGGTTGCTCATCGTCGCGACCGGGGACCTGTTCCGCCGGCACGATGTGTCCGGCTTCGCCAAGGTTTTGTGGGTGATCGCGTTCATCCTGTTCTCCTACCTCGGCGTGTTCGCGTATTTCCTGACCCAGGGCCGCGGCATGGCCGAGCGGAACAAGGCGCAGGCCGCCGAAGCCAGGGATGAGCTGCGTCATATCGTCGGGTTCAGCGCTGCCGACGAAATCGTGAAGCTCGACAAGCTCAAGGCCGCGGGCTCGATAACGGCGGACGAGTACGGTCGCCTGAGAGCCAAGCTCGTTCAGTAGCGGCGCCGCTCGGCGCGGAATTGGCGACGCGCGACCAGAGTTGCGCGCCGTTCAATCTGACTTCGCCGGCCATGGACGCGCGAAAAAAGGGGAGGATTCGGCGATGTGTATTGCTTGCGAGAATCAGGGGGTCGGGCGAAGGGAATTCATGCGGCTTGGCGCTGCGGGCGCCGTTACGCTCGGGCTTGGGCTCGGGCCGGGCGCGCGTTTGGCGCGCGCCGACGAACCCGGGCCGACCGGGCTTCCCCCCGACGAAGCGCTCGAGAAGCTCAAGGCGGGCAATAAGGACTTCGTCAGTCATCCGGAGCTCTGCTCCGTCAATCTGGCGGAAAGCCGCAAAGCCGTCGCCGGACATCAGGCGCCCTGGGCGACAATCGTCTCCTGCGCCGACAGCCGGGTTCCCCCCGAGCTCGTATTCGGCGGCCATGGCGTTGGCGAGTTGTTCATCTCGCGCGACGCCGGCAATCTCGTAAATGTCGATTCCCTTGGCACGATCGAATATGGCGCCGCGGTGCTCGGCTCGCCGCTCGTCGTCGTTCTCGCTCATTCTGCATGCGGAGCGGTGAAAGCCGCCTGCGATGTCGTGACCAAGAACGCCACCTATCCCGGCGTCATCGGCCGCATGATTGCGCCGATCGTGCCGGCGGCGCTGGCTGTGCGCGACCAGCCCGGCGACTTCGTCGACAACGCGGCCAAGGAGAGCGCGAGGCGGACCGCAAAATCCGTGACGGCGGTAAGCCCGCTGCTGGCCGATCTGGCGAAGGCGGGCAAAATCAAGACGGTCGCGGCGATCTACGACCTCGGAACCGGCGTTGTCACCTTCCTCGACTGACGGACGTCGGGCCGCTCCATGACCATGAAGGGCAAGACGGCGCTGATCACCGGCTCGACCGATGGCGTCGGGCGGTACGTTGCCGAGAGGCTGGCGGCGGACGGCGCGCGCGTCATCATTCACGGCCGCGACCGTGCGAGCGGCGCGGCGGTCGTCGAGCGGATCGCGCGCGCGGGCGGCGACGCTCGCCTTCTCGTCGCAGATCTGTCGTCGCTGGCCGGGATTCGCTCGCTCGCCGAAGCAGTCCAGCGCGACTCGGACGGTCTGGACGTCCTCATCAACAATGCCGGGATCGGCACGAGCACGGCGGCCCGCGAACTCAGCGCCGACGGGTTCGAGCTCAGGTTCGCGGTCAACTATCTTGCGGGATTTCTTTTGACCCGCCTCTTGCTGCCGGCGCTGGAGAGCCGCGCCTCTCCCCGCATTGTCAATGTCGCCTCGGCCGGACAGCAGCCGATCGACTTCGCCGACGTCATGCTGACCAGAGGCTATAGCGGCGCCCGGGCCTATCGGCAGAGCAAGCTCGCGCAAATCATGTTCACCATCGATCTCGCCCGCGAGCTCGCGGGACGAAACGTCACCGTGAATAGCCTGCATCCGGCGACCTTCATGGATACGACCATGGTCCGCCTGAGTGGCGTTCAGCCGATCAGCACGGTCGAGGAGGGCGGCGCGGCCATCCTGCAGCTCGCCGCCTCATCTACGCTCGAAGGCAGGAGCGGGCTCTATTTCAACGGCTTGCGCGAATCCCGCGCCGATCCGCAAGCCTACGATCCCGATGCGCGCGCAAAGCTGCGCGCGCTCAGCTTCGAGCTAGCCGGCCTCGCCGACCCGCTTTCCTCAAGGTAACGGATTCGTGAACGGCGGGATCATCGTATTCGACATCGCCATCCGATGGGGCGCCGGAACCCACGCCCGAGCGGCCCTAGCGCAAGACCGGCGTCTGCACTAATCTACCGAATGGCCACGACCCTCAAAATGTCCACTGCTGGCCCTGGGTTCGGGATTTCGGCGTATGACGATGGACACGATGGCGGCGGTGGCGGCCAAGAAGCTCAGCCGGCTCGTCGCTGGCGACTTCCGCGAAATCTTCGGTTCATCTCACGACGATCTGGCCGAGCGCGTGGGCGCCCTGGCGAGGATCACCATCGAATACCTCGGCAGAAGCGACGCCCTCTACCACAACTTCGAGCATACGGTTCTCGTGACGACGGTCGGCCGCGATATCCTGCTCGGCCGCACCATGTCGGAGCGCATCGAGCCTGAGGACTACAGCCATGTCATCGTGGCCTGTCTTCTGCACGACATCGGTTTCGTTCGCGGCGTGCTGAGCGGCGACACCAAGACCGAGTTCGTCATCGATCGGGCCGGCAATACCGTGAAGCTGCCGCGCGGCGCCTCGGACGCTTCGCTTGCGGCCTATCATGTCGACCGTTCAAAGCTCTTCGTCTACGAGCGGCTCGGCGACGCGGCGTTCGTCGATCCCGAGCGGGTGGCGGACGCAATCGAGCTCACCCGTTTTCCGCCCCGGCCGAACGGGGACTCGGAGAGGGCCAGTCTCGAGCCGAGGCTGGTTCAGGCCGCTGACCTCATCGGCCAGCTTGGCGATCCGCTCTATCCCAAGAAGGCCAACGCTCTCTTCTACGAACTCGAGGAAATCGGCATCAATCGGCAACTCGGTTACCAATCCCCCGCCGACCTCGTCGAGAAATATCCGGGGTTCTATTGGAACACCGTGTCGAAGCATATCGAGGACGGGATGAAATATCTGGCCCTCACCGCTTCGGGGCGCCAGTGGATCGCGAACCTCCACAATCACGTGTTCTGCGCCGAAAACTCAAAATGGCTGATGGGCCCGCAGATGTGACTGCCCGCCCATGAAGGTCGGGACCGCCTAAGCCCGTTCGCCCTTAAGCCTTCTCGAGCTCGTTCCTGACGATCCGCGCTCCCTCCACCATCGCCTTCATCTTGCCGTAGGCCGCCTCGCGCGGCAGATATTTGAGGCCGCAGTCCGGAGCGACGACGATGTCCTCGGGCTGCTTGTGGCGAAGCGCGCGGCGAATCCGCGCCGCGACGGTCTCCGGCGTTTCAATTTCAGGCGTCGAGAGGTCGAGTACGCCGAGGATGATCTTCTGGTCGGGTAGGTCCTCGAGAACTGTGCAATCGAGATTTGACTGCGCGGTTTCGATCGAAATCTGCCGGCAGCTGCATTTCCTGAGCTGCGGCAGAAACGAGTAGGCGCTTGGCCGCGCATGGATGATCGCGGCATAGCCGAAGCAGATATGCACGGCGGTGTCGCCGGTCACGCCCTCGAGCGCGCGATTGAGCGCGGCAAGGCCATAGTCCTCGGCCGGCAGCGGCCGCGCCTGCATATAGGGCTCATCGATCTGGACGATGTCGGCGCCGGCGGCGAACAGGTCCTTGATCTCCGCGTTGACGGCCTCGGCATAGGCCATCGCGGCTTCGGCCAGCGTCGGGTAAAAATCGTTCTGCGCCTGCTGGCTCATCGTGAAGGGGCCGGGCACGGTCATCTTGACCTTGTGCGTCGTATGCGCGCGAAGGAACTTGAGGTCGTCGACTTCGACCGCGTGCTTGCGGCGGATCTTGCCCACGATGCGCGGAACCGGATTGGGGTGGCCCGACCGGTCGAGCGCCACGCCCGGCTTATCGATGTCGATGCCTTCGAGCGCGGTCGCGAAGCGGTTCGAGTAGCTTTCGCGGCGGATTTCGCCGTCGGTGATGATGTCGAGCCCGGCGTCTTCCTGCGCCTTGATCGCGAGCACGGTCGCGTCGTCCTGCGCCTCGGCGAGAAAGGGCTCGGGGATGCGCCATAGCTCCTTCGCCCGGACGCGCGGCGGGAAGCGGCCGGCGAGCTTGGCCCGATCGATGAGCCATTCCGGCTGCGCGTAGGACCCGACCAGCGTCGTTGGCAGAAGCATGTCTTCCTCCCTCGGCGGAATTTGGAACTTCCGGCCTTCATCCTGATCGTTTCGTCCCGGGCGGACAAGCCGTCCGGGCAGCTGGCCCTTGCGCGGCGATCAACCGCCGGCGGGCGGGGTCCTCCGCTCGCGCGCGCTGCTTAGCGTGTCGGCCAGCGCGCGCCTCAGCGCATGCATCTGGTCGAGGAGGTGCAGGATCACGCCGAGCCCCTCGTCGTTGACCCCCATCTTGTCTTTGAGATCGTGGATGAGATTGGCGCGCGCGAGATCCATGTCGGTGAAGGCGAGGTCTTGGGCGGCACGGCTCGGAATCAGCCATTCCTCTTGGATCCAGATCGACAGCGTCGCGCGATCGAGCTGCGCGCGTTCGAGAAATTCCCGCTCCGTGATCATGGCTCAGAGCTCCTTTCGCGGATCGTAGGGTGACGACGGCTTCCAGTCGGCGAGGAAAGCCTCGAGCTCGGGCTCGGCCTCCGTCGGCATGGTCACCTTGAGCTTCACCAGTTCGTCTCCCGCGCCGTCGCGCTTTTTAACGCCCTTGCCGCGCAGGCGCAGCATGTCGCCGGTGTTCGAGCGCTTCGGGATCTTGAGCATGACGCTGCCGGTCGTCGTCGGCGTGCGTACTTCCGCGCCGAGCGCGGCCTCCTTCACCGTGATCGGCAGGTCGAGAACGATGTTGTCGCCGTCGCGGGTGAAATAGCGATGCGGCCTGACTGCAATCTGCACCAGCGCGTCGCCGGGCGGCCCTTCGCCGGGAGAAGGCGCTCCCTTGCCGCGCAGGCGCAGGATCTGCCCGTCCTCGACGCCCGCGGGAATCGTCACGTTCAGCGTCCCTCCCTGCGGCAAGGTGATGGTCCGGGTCGCGCCATTGACCGCGTCGAGGAATTCGACCGGAAGCTCGTAATGGAGGTCCGCGCCCGGCCGCCGCCGCGCCTGCTCGGCGGCGCGGCGCAGGAGTTCGGCGAACATGTCGTCGCCCTGCGCGAAGTCGCCGTAAGCGCCGTGACCCTCATAAGGATGGCCGGTTTCGCCGGCGTAGTCGCGATAGTAGCGGGCGTTCGGCGGCGCCTTCTCGGCTCCCGAGGCGTCGATCTCGCCGGCGTCGAACCGCCGCCGCTTGTCCGGGTCCGAGAGCAGATCGTTGGCGGCGGCCACCTCCTTGAACTGCTCCTCGGCCTTCTTGTCGCCGGGGTTCAAGTCCGGGTGAAGCTTCTTGGCGAGCTTCCGGTAGGCCTTGCGAATGTCCTCGGCGGTCGCGGTCTTGGCGACGCCGAGAATCTCATAGGGGTCTCTCATGGGCTTATCCGGAAGAGCAGGGTGCGACGCCGCGGACTCATAGCAGAATTGCGTGAGCCGCCTAAAGCCGCGGGCAGGTGCGGGAAGGGCGGGGACGACGGCCGCCCGGCCTGAAACAGCGGTGCGTTACCCGCCGCAGGCGATTGACTCCTGCCGGAGTCGCATCAAAGCTCACCGCAACAAAAGAATCGGACCCGGCGCTTTGACGCCGGGAAACCGGGGCAAGCAGGAGGGATCCATGTCGGGCACGATCATCAACCTCATCATTCAGCTGATCGCCGGCGCCATTGGGGGCAATGCGGTCGGCGCGGCGGCGAAGAACGTGAGCCTCGGACCGACCGGCAACACCGTCGCCGGCGCAGTCGGCGGCATCGCCGGGGGATCGCTCCTGACCTCGCTCATCCCGATGCTGCAGGGCGCGACCGGCGGCATGGATGTGGGCGCCCTCGTCGGGCAACTGGTGGGCGGCGGCGTGTCCGGCGCGATCGTCTCGGCGATCGTCGGCATGGTCATGAACAACATGAAGAGCGCCTGAAACGACGCGTCCGAAGTCTTCTGGGTGGAATCCACAGCAACTGCGGGGCCACGCGCTTCGCACCGTTGCCTCAGTTGGCGCCGCCTCGATTCTCTGCGCCGTCGCGATGATGAGCGCCGCGGCGGTAGCCGCCGCCATGCATGGTTCGCCAGCCATTCCAGCCGTAAGCCCCGCCCCAGCCCACACCTTCGCGATGGGCTTGCCCGCACCAATACCAACCTGGGCCCCGCCAGCCATCCTCGTACCAGCAATAGTTGCGGCCGTTATATATGAATTGGGCCTTCTCGAGCGGCATGAATTGTTCGGGTAGGGGCGCGACGAATAGGCCCTCCGAGAGCCCCGCCTGAGCCGAGCCGGCGAGCGCCGATGCGGCGCCGAGAGCCAACGCCAGACCGAGAGCAGGTTCTTGAGACATGAGCGAGATCCCTATTGCTGCCGGACGCCATAAGGCGGCTTAAAAACTCGGATGTTAGCGGTGTCGTCCGAATGCGCCCTGAACGCTCGCGTCGGAGGCTGAGGAGTAACATTGACTGGCGGTTTCCTACTTGATACCGCCCTGCAAACGCAGCAATCTTTCGACTGGGCGCTGGCAGAGATCAACTTACTTCGCGCTCGCCGATTATCGGCTCAAGCGTCTGCCCAGGAATTTATTCTGATGGAAGTCTTTATTTCGTACTCCAGGGAAGTTCGACACCTCGTCGCGCCGATAGCGGCGGGTCTCGAAGAACTTGGGGTCGATGTGTGGTATGACCGCGAGTTATCGGCCGGCGAGAGGTTTGGCGCGGTCATTCGCACGAGACTTAAGGAGGCGAAGGCGGTCATTGCATGCTGGCGCCCTGAGGCCATCCAATCGGATTGGGTCGAAGCCGAAGCCGACTATGCACGCGAACACGGCACTTACGTACCGGTTTTTATCGTGCCTTGCACGCTTATGCCACCGTTCAATCGCATCCATACCGACGACTTGTCCAAATGGACTGGTGAACCGAACGATCCGATGTGGATCAAACTAGTCGATCGCATCGCAAAACTTATTGGCCGGGAAGGATTGGCAGCTGCGGCACGCGCCCTCGCGACAGAAGACGAAGTTGCGCGCTATGAGTTTGCTCGACGGTATCGCGATGAGCCGGCTGCGGCGAAGATTTGGGACGCGGCCAGGGTACGATTTGAGCTTCAGATGGCTGAAGCGGAGGCGGTAGCGCAAGCATGGATCGATTCCGACCGTGAGGCTCTGAGGGCGACGCTCAAGGAAGCAGCCCCGGCATTTGACACTTGGCTCCTTAGCGAGGGAGCAGGTCCGGCGAATGGACCAGTGCCTGATCCGCTCAAGCTCATCGAGAGTGCCAGGCTGAGTGGAGATAAGCGCCTTCGGCCTGAGCTTATAAGTCTCCAAAGTGCCCTCTTGCAAACGACTACGAAGACCGTCGAGTTGGAAGGTGCCAAAACCGAGATTGCTCGACTCAGTACCGAGCTAGCTGCTGCCTTCGAGCAAGTGAAAGCGAGACAAGATGATCTCGCGTCTGCCAGAGCGGAGATTGCACTTTTTAAAGAAGCGGCTCTAAATTTGCTAACTGATGCTAGTAAGAAGCGTAGTCTGTCCCAAGCAGATTTAAGTGTTGAAGCTATTTCTCGAAGACGAGAGGCCTTAGGTCAGACGGGGTCGCCGGAAACCCTTTCTGAAATAAAGACCCAGCTTAAGCATATACAGCGAAATAGTGTAGTGTTCTATATATCGACAATTTTTGCGGTTTTTCTACTTATCATTCTAACCAGATTCTTCGGCCGCGGTTAGATCCGTTCCTCCTACGCAAGATGCGGATTCACAAGACGGCTTCTTCACTTCGCGTCGAGCCCGTAGAGCGTGTGCAGCGTGCGTACGGCGAGCTCGGTATAGACCTCGTCGATCAGCATCGAGAACTTGATCTCCGAGGTGGTGATCGCGCGAATGTTGATGCCTTTTTCGGCGAGCGCCTTGAAGGCGCGCGCGGCGACGCCGGAATGCGAGCGCATGCCGACGCCGATGGCGGAGATCTTCACCACGTCCTCGGCCCCGTTGAGCTTGGCGTAGCCGATCTTCGCCCGCCGCTCCTCCAGGATGTCCATGGCGCGCTTAAATTCGGCCGCGGGCACGGTGAAGGTGATGTCGGTTGTCGTCGTGTCATCGGAGACGACCTGGATGATCATGTCGACGTTGATGTTGGCGTCGGCGAGCGGCATGAAGATTGCCGCGGCGACTCCGGGCTTGTCGGCGACCTCGCGCAAGGTGATCTGCGCCTCGTCGCGCGAGAAGGCGATGCCGGTCACGACCTCCTGCTCCATGATGTCCTCCTCGTCGCAAATGAGCGTGCCAAGCTTCGGGCGCGCCGGATCGTCGAACGACGAGCGCACGTAGAGCCTGACCCTGTTGACCATGGCCACTTCGACCGAGCGCACCTGCAGGACCTTGGCGCCGAGCGAGGCCATTTCCAGCATTTCCTCGAACGACACCTTGTCGAGCCGGCGCGCCTTCGGCACGATCCGCGGATCGGAGGTGTAGACGCCGTCGACGTCGGTATAGATGTCGCAGCGGTCGGCCGAAATCGCGGCGGCGAGCGCGACCGCGGATGTGTCGGAGCCGCCGCGGCCGAGCGTCGTCACCCGCCCCGTGGCTTTGTGTAGCCCCTGAAAGCCGGCGACGACCGCGATCTCGCCCGCCTTGAAGCCCTCGATGAGCCGCGTCCCGTCGATGGCGGCGATGCGGGCCGAGCCATGGGCGTCGTCGGTCAGGAGCGGAACCTGCCAGCCGGCCCACGAGCGCGCGTTGAGGCCGATGTCCTTGAGGACGAGCGCGAGCAGGCCTGCCGTCACCAGCTCGCCTGAGGCGACGACGGAATCATATTCGGCGTTGTCGAATTGCGACCCCGCCTCCTTGCACCACGCGACCAGTTCATTGGTCTTGCCGGCCATCGCGGAAACGACCACCGCGACCTCCGCGCCGGCGTCGACCTCCCGTTTGACGTGCGCGGCGACGTTGCGGATGCGTTGAACGTCGGCGACGGACGTGCCGCCGAACTTCATCACCAGACGCGGCATGGATCCTTGAAGCCTTGGGAGAACGCGCTCTCTCGCGCAATGCGTGCGGGCGGCGTATAAAGGCGGCGCTTGAGCCGGTCAACGCGCGTCGCGGCGCGGAGCGAAGGGGTAAAAATGTCCGCCGGGCCATCGCCGAGCGTCATGTCCGAGGAGGTCGCGCGTTTCGACGCGCTGGGCGACGCCTGGTGGGACGCCGACGGCCCGATGGCGCCGCTGCATCGCGTAAATCCCGTGCGCATCGCCTGGGCGCGCGACCTGATCCAGCGGCATTTCCGCCTCGAGGGGCCAACGGGAACGCCGCTCAAGGGGATCAGCCTTCTCGACGTCGGCTGCGGCGCCGGCCTGTTCGCCGAACCCCTGGCGCGCATCGGCGCGGATGTCGTCGGCGTCGATCCGGCGCCGGCTGCGATCGAGGCCGCGCGCCGGCACGCCGAGGAAACCGGCGCGAGGCTCGCCTATCGCGCCGCGACCGTCGAGGAACTCGCCGCGGAGCCGTCGCGCTTTGACGTCGTGAGCGCGATGGAGGTGATCGAGCATGCGGCCGATCCGAAGGCCTTCGTTGCGACCGCGGCCTCGTTGGTCAGGCCGGGCGGCCTCTTCCTCGCCTCGACCCTGAACCGCACGCTCAGAAGCTTCGCGCTCGCCATCGTCGGGGCCGAATATGTGCTGCGCTGGCTCGAGCCCGGAACGCACCATTGGGAGCAGTTCGTCACCCCGGCCGAGCTCACGAGCTACGCGCACGCCGCGGGACTGAGGCGGACCAGCCTGCGCGGGGTCGTCTACAACCCGCTGCGCGACGACTGGCGCCTGTCGGCGGATACCGGCGTGAACTATTTGTTCGCCGCGCGGAAGCCAGAGGCTTGATACCGCGACGAGTCGGGCGCTGGGTTCTGGCGCGGCGCCGGCGATTCCAATGGGTTAGGCGTCAAAATCTGTCCAAGTCGCAGCCCCGCTTGGTCCTTTGCGACTGACTGATGAAAGGACGCACCCGCATCTTCTTTCCTGAAAATCATACCATGTCCGCGCCGGTTTGGCAAAAGACTTTCGATTTTTACTAAATCGAGCGGGCGGCCCCACCGCCGGCTGCGACGTGATACGCACCCGCGTTAACGGTTGGGATTGAGTAAACTGTCACCGGTAATCTTGGGGTAATCGCCCGTAGTCCCCCTTAGTCGAACGAGTTCGCCGCCTTCCGCAGGACGTTCTCCAGATTTTTGTCGAGTTCCCGAGCGACAATATTGACTCTTTCGTCGCCAAACTGTCCGAAGGTCGAAACCGGCCGATCGTATTCAAATGCAACGCCACGCTCGGGACTTTCCAGAAGCAGGACCCGAATGGGGGCGTAGAGAGCCGCTGAGAGCTTATGTCGAGTCATCAGCGAGGCGGTCAGCGGGTTGCCAATATCATATTGAATCGCCTGTCGCTTCAATCCGGCAATCGCCAAAAGCGCGCCGTGATCCCGAATTCCAAAGATCGACAGGGTGGCCGCAGCCTCGAGTTCCTGTCGCGCCCTATCAGTCAAGCCAAAACGAAGCAGCGTCCAGAGTCCATCGTCGAGGCGCGGAACAAGCGCTTCGAGCGCTGTTCTCCCCGCGGCGAAAGTCTCGCCTGATCGGATTGTGACATGTTCGATGGTTACTCCTTCTGCGAATGTGTTGGCGCTGAGCACTGGATACCTCTGGTCGCTGAGTTCGTTGGGGAGGCGAAGCGTAGTTTTTCTCCTAGCAAAGGTAAGGCTCCCGGCGCCTCGGCGCCGGGAGGCCCGATCGTCACTCCCCGAGCGCAGCCGCTTCGATGACCGCGGCGACTTCCTTCGCATGGGTGACGAGGGAGGCATGGCTGCCCGCAACCTCCGTCGTCTGGGCATGCATCCTGGCGGCGAACATCTTCTGGGCCTCGGGAGCGATCACCTTGTCCTCGGTGCTGATCACATAGAACGTCGGCTTGTCCTTCCAGGCCGCCACGTCGACGGGGGCCTCGAACGCTGCGACGCTCAAGGGCATCTGCGAGTTCGCCAGGGACTCGGCGACCTTTAGCGGGAGGTCGGCCGCGACCGCCGAAGGAAACACCTTCGGGTCGATATAGAGGTTTCCCTTCGCATCGGGATGAATTGCGGCGGCGCCTTCTGTCGGAGGACCGCTGGCGGCCAGGGTCGCTAGCGATTGCCCTACGTCAGGCGCAAAGGCGGAGACGTACACTAGCGCCGAGACCTTGGGATCGTTGCCCGCTTCCGTGATGACCACTCCGCCCCACGAATGGCCAACGAGAACGGCTCTGCCGTTCTGCTTTGCGAGCGCTTGTTTGGTGGCGTCGACGTCCGCGGCGAGGGATGTGAGCGGATTGTCAACGCGCGTTACGTTGTAGCCCTTCTTCGAGAGGATGTCGGCGACGGGCCTCCAGCTGGACTGGTCGACGAAAGCGCCATGCACGAGCACTATGTTGCGGACCGCGCCTTTGGGTGGTTCCGCCGATTGCGCCGGAGCTGCAAACGCGGCTCCGGCCATGAAGATGGCGGCGGTTGAGAGCAAAAGATTTTGCATTGATCGTTCCTATCGAAGTGTCGGACGACGCGCGTCCGAGAGTGGGCGGGCGTTTCGGCAGGATCGCGGTTCTTTGGTATGCCTGTGGCTGCACGACGCGTTGTCTGCCGCGCCATGACGTAGAAAGCGGGCGGGTCAGACGATAGGGCTAAATCGTCCAAGTGTTGTGTCCGACCGTCCGCCGGATTAGTGTTGGGGCATGGACGTCCTCGCCCAGGTGCTTGATCGCGTCCGCCTGGGCGGGACCTTGCTGTTTCACTTCGAGCTGGGCCATCCCTGGAATCTGGCCTTGCCGCGGCGTCCTTACGCCCTGTTCCATTATCTCAGTCGAGGCTCGGCAACCCTCGCGTTTGAAGAGGGACGAGAACTCGACTTGAGCGGAGGCGACTTTGTCGTCGTCACCCGCGGCGAACCTCATGCGATTTACTCGGATCGCGAGGCGCAGCCGCTATCGATTACCGACATCGATCGACCGTCCGCGCGTCTCGGCGTCGTACGTCACGGCGAAGGCGCGCAGCCGGTCTCCACGATCATCTGCGGCAATTTCACCATCTCACGGCCCTTGTACGGCGCCGTGCTTGAGTTGCTTCCCCCTGTGCTTCTGCTGAAACCGACAGCGGACGGAGGTTGGCTCGAGGCCATCCTGCAACGCATGGTGAGCGAATCGGCGCTTGAGCGTCCCGGCCAGGGCGTCGCGCTCTCGCGACTGACCGAAGTGCTCTTCGTCGAGGTGCTCCGAAACTGGATCAGATCTCTCAGTCCCGGAGAAGGCGGATGGCTCGGCGCAATGGCCGACCCGCATATCGGGCCAGCGCTTCGATTGATCCACGAACATCTGGACCGGCCCTGGAGCCTTCGCGATCTCGGGCTTCGCGTGGGGCTCGGTCGCTCGGCGTTTTCGGCCCGCTTCACCCAACTCGTCGGTCAGCCCATGCATCGGTATCTGATCGCGCGCCGGATGATGGAGGCTGCGTTTCTGCTGGAAACCAGCGATGAGCCGATTGCACGGATCGCGCGTCGAGTTGGCTACGAGACGGCCGCGGCGTTTTCGAAGCTGTTCCATCGACATCACGGCTCGTCGCCGGGCCGCTATCGCGCAACCCACTCTCCGAAGCTGAGGACGACCGAGACGTCGGCGCGCCGCTCAGACATTGGAGACCTGCGTGGCGGGGCGGGCTGATTCGACGCAACGCGATCCGCTTTAGACTACCCGCCGACGGCCTACGACTTCCCCGGGCATTCCTTCTGCACCCGGTCCAGGGCCTGGCCGAACCCGGTCAGCGAATAGGTGTCGACCGACTCGTGGCCCCTGAGCGAAGCGGCCTTGATCACAAGCTTCGCGCCTTTACGCATCTCGGCGATCAGGGCGCCTTCCTTGGCCGCGTTCTTGACCCACAGGTTCCCGCCCTTGGGCAGCATCTCGAACGACGTCTCGTCGACCAGCGCGACCGGCGCCGGGATGGCGGACGTTTTCGACTTGGCGTCGGACTTCGCCGGCTTTCCGGCCGGCTTCGGGTCGGCCTTGGCGTCGGCGGCGTCCGCGCCGCCTCCTGCGACGTCGAAGCCCATGATGAACGACACTTCGTTGCGCACGCCTTCCGCCGGGCGGTCGGAGATGAACGCATAGCCCGGGTCGCGGGTGAGGCTCTTCGGCTCACGCGATTGCGGTTGGGCGAGCGTGTAGCAGATGCGCCCCTTGCCGGCCTGGCCGACGAAGACGTTCCAGTCGCCGAAGGTCGCGACAAGGGAGGGCTTCGCGGCTTCGTCCTTCTTGTCCGCCTTGGCGCTGGCCTTGGGGACCGTTTTGGTCGTCGCGGCGGTCACCGGCGCAAGCGAACTCGCCGCAAAGGCGGCGACCGCGAGGAGCCCAAAGGCGCGGAGGGGCTGAATGACGAGACGCGTCATCGACAACAATCCTTTGACCCGGGGCCCAACCCCGGCAGGCGGTTTCCCTGCCGACCGATCGGGGCGAAATTCCGGCCTTCCGCCTTGCCGGGGCGGGCGGGGACTGCAATCCTGCCCTTGGTTAATGAAAAATGAGTAAAATTGGGAGCCGATGATGAAAGCCTTGATCTGCCCGTCGCTTGGGCCGCCCGAAAACCTGACGGTCGCGGAGGTCGAAGAGCCCACGCCCGGCAAGGGCGAAGTCCTGGTGGAAGTCGCCTATGCCGGACTCAACTTCTTCGACACCCTGATCATCGAAGGCAAGTACCAGGTCAAGGCGGTCCCGCCGTTTTCGCCCGGCGGCGAATTCTCCGGCCATGTCGTCGGGCTCGGGCCGGGAGCGAGCGGATTTGCGATCGGCGACAGGGTGATGGGCTTTTGCGCCTATGGCGCGGCGGCCGAACGGATCGCGATCCCCACGAACCGGCTGGCGCAAATCCCCGAGGGGCTCGCGCTCGACAAGGCGGCGGGACTTTCGGTCGCCTATGGCACGAGCCTGCACGCGCTGAAGCAGCGCGCCGAGATGAAAGCTGGCGAAACTCTGCTCGTGCTCGGCGCCTCGGGCGGGGTCGGGCTTGCGGCGGTCGAGATCGGCAAGGCGATGGGCGCCCGGGTGATCGCCTGCGCGTCGTCGGACGAAAAGCTCGCCTTCGCCCGCCGCTACGGCGCGGCGGAGACGATCAATACGGCGACCGAGGATCTGCGCGCCCGCCTCAAGGACCTGGCGCCCAAGGGCGTCGACGTCGTCTACGATCCGGTCGGCGGCGCGCTGACCGAAGCGGCGCTGCGCTCGCTCGCCTGGAAAGGGCGCCTGTTGGTGATCGGTTTCGCTTCGGGCGAGATTCCCAGGCCCCCGCTCAATATCCCCTTGCTTAAGGGCTGCGACATCCGCGGCGTCTATTGGGGCGAGTTCACGGCGCGCGAGCCGGAAGCGCATCGCCAGAACCTGGCTCAGCTGATGGATTGGGCGAAGTCCGGCGCGCTCAGCGTTCACATTCACGCCAAATACGCGCTGGGAGACTTCAGGAAGGCCTTCGACGCGATCGCGAAGCGCCAGACGCTGGGCAAGACCCTGCTTGATTTCACCCCGAATTAATCCAGCGGTTGAAATTTATGTTGCAATGCACAATATAGGGCCGGGATGAAGCGCCGCGGTTCATCGGCGAGGTTGATGGTGGAAGAAGCAAATTCATCCCAGGTGGAAGTCCGACGACTCTGGCCAGCGGACAAGGAATCATTCCGCGATCATCTGCTGAGGCTCGACCCTCAAAGCCGTCACGAGCGCTTCGGCGGTGGAATGTCCGACGATTTCCTTGTCCATTACGCCGAAAACTGCTTCGGCAAGGGCGATCTCGTCTATGGCGCGTTTGTCGACGGCAAGATGGTCGGCGCGGGCGAATTGCGCTCCAACAGGGCGATCTGGAGCGAGCAGGCGCCGTTCGGGCGCAATATCCACGCTGAAGCGGCATTCTCGGTCGAGGCGGACTATCGGCGCCGGGGCATCGGGGAAAAACTGTTCAAGCGCATCCGCCGCGCCGCGACCAATCACGGCGTCGAGACGATCGAGATCGTCTGCCTGCCTGACAACATCGGGATGCAGAGCCTGGCGAAGAAGTTCAAGACCGAGTTCGCGTTCGAGGAGAACGCGCTGACCGGCCGCTTGACCGCGCGCCGGCCGACCGCGTTGTCGCTGATGCGCGAAGCATCGGCCGATGTGTTGGATTTCGGCGCCGCGCTGTTCGACGCCCACTGGCGGGCGGTGGCTGAGGCGCGGGAAAGGGAGGCCAAGCCGTCCTGAACTCAGTGCCCGGCGAATGAAACCAGACTGCGCACCGGGACGCCGAGCGCGCCGATCTTGGCCGCTCCGCCGAGGTCGGGGAGGTCGATGACGAAACAGGCCGCGGCCACTTCCGCGCCCATCTGCTGCAGGAGCTTGATCGCCGCTTCCGCCGTTCCCCCGGTCGCGATCAGGTCGTCGACCAGGATCACGCGCTCGGACCTCGACACCGCGTCGTCATGCATCTCCATGTGATCGAGGCCATATTCGAGCGAATAGGGAATCGACACCGTGGTGTGCGGCAACTTGCCTTTCTTGCGGATCGGCACGAAGCCGGCCGATAATTGATGCGCGACGGCGCCGCCGAGAATGAAGCCGCGCGCCTCGATGCCCGCCACCTTATCGATTTTCGTCCCCGCCCACGGCTGGACCAATTCGTCGACCGCCCGGCGGAATGCCCTCGCGTCTCCCAGCAGCGTCGTGATATCGCGAAAGAGGATGCCCTTTTTCGGATAGTCGGGGATCGTCCGGACGGTGTCGGCGAGATGCATGATCGAGTTCGCTTGAGGTGTTGACCTCAGCGATACATACCGCATTCGCTTGGGAATGACAGCGCCGGGCAATTCCGGCTTGGGGAAGGATCTTGGATGACAGCGTCCGATTCTGAACGCCAGCCAGCCGCGGCGGAACGGGTGCGCCTCGCCGAGGGAACGCCCGATCAAGCCAGCGACTGGAAAGCGATCGGCGCCTACCTGAGCGAGCGCGCCTGGGGCACGGTGCGTGAGGACTACAGCGCCGACGGAAACGCCTGGGCGTACTTCACTTATGAAAACGCCCTTTCCCGCGCCTATCGCTGGAACGAGGATGGACTCGCCGGGATATGTGACCGCAACCAGAAGCTCTGCTTCGCGCTCGCCCTCTGGAACGGGCAGGATCCGTTCATAAAGGAGCGGATGTTCGGGCTGACCAATAACGAAGGCAACCACGGCGAGGACGTCAAGGAATATTACTGGTACGCCGATGCGACGCCGACGGCTTGCTGGCTGAGTTGGATCTACCACTACCCGCAAGCAGCCTTCCCTTACGCAAGGCTGCGGGAAGAAAACGCCAGGCGCAGCCGAAATGATCGCGAATTCGAGCTCTCCGACACGGGGATTTTCGACGAGGGCCGCTATTGGAAAGTCGCGGTCGAATACGCGAAGGTTACGCCGTTCGATATTTGCATTCGCATTCGCATTCGCAATGTCGGGCCGGAGACGGCGAAACTCGTCGTTCTCCCGACGCTCTGGTATCGCAACCGTTGGTCCTGGGACGCCGGCGCCAAGCGTCCTGTCATCGTCGCTGAGCAGTCGGTCCCCGCTGGCGTTTCCTCCGCAACCGCCGTCGATGAAACGGGACAGCGCTGGCGACTTGCGGCCGGCCCCGATCCTCGCGGCGCGTTGCCCGAGTTGCTCTTTTGCGAGAACGAAACGAATGCCACGCGCTTGTTCGGCAGCGCGCCGCAAACGCCCTACCCGAAAGACGGAATCAACGACCATGTCGTCTCGGGGGCCGCAACCGTAAACCCGGATCGGCGGGGAACGAAAATGGCCTGCCAATATAAGCTCGAAGCCGGGCCCGGCCAGGAATTCGAAATCAGGCTGCGGCTCACCCGAGATGGCACGGCGGCGACAATGGACCTCGGCCAAGAGTACGAGGGCGCGTTCGCCGCGCGCATAAAGGAAGCCGACGAATTCTATCGGGCTCTGCGGCCCGCCCGCTCAACCGACGAAGAAGCGCAGATCATGCGCGCGGCGTTCTCGAGCCTGATCTGGAGCCAGCAGTTCTACCACTTCGGCGTCGAGCAGTGGCTCGACGGCGATCCGGCGCAGCCGGCTCCGCCGCCGGGACGACGGAGCATACGCAACGCCGATTGGCGGAATCTGCACGGCCACGACATTCTCGTGATGCCGGACAAGTGGGAATACCCGTGGTTCGCCGCTTGGGACACAGCCTTCCATTCGGTTGTGCTGGCCTATGTCGATCCGGCGGCGGCGAAGCATCAACTCCTGATGCTGTTGCGCGAGTGGTATATGCATCCGGAAGGACAGCTGCCCGCGTATGAATGGAACTTCAGCGACTGCAATCCCCCGATTCAGGCCTGGGCGGCGCTGACGATTTTCGAGATCGACGGCCGCGTCGACTTCAATTTTCTGGCGCGGGCGTTTCAGAAGCTCCTGATCAATTTCACCTGGTGGGTCAATCGGAACGACGCCGCCGGCGACAACATATTCGAAGGCGGGTTTCTCGGCCTCGACAACATCGGACCGTTCGATCGATCGAAAATGTTGTCTGGCGGCGAAATCCTCGAGCAATCGGACGCGACCGCCTGGATGGCGAAATATTGCCTCAACATGCTCGAGATCGCGCTGGTGCTCGCCAATCACGACTCCTCATATGAAGATGTCGCGCTCAAATTCTTCGAGCATTTCGCGGCGATCGCCTCGGCGATGGACGAGCTTTGGGACGAGGACGATGGCTTCTTCTACGATCGGCTGCGGCAGCCGGACGGGAAGACGATGGTCGTCCGTGCGCGCTCCATGGTGGGACTGCTGCCGGTCTTCGCCTCCGTCCGGTTCCATGCGTCGCTGTGGGAGGAACTGCCGACTTTTCGTGGGCGAGCGCGCTGGTTCATGGACAACACTCCTCTGGGCGGCGCCTTCACGAAACTGTTCACGCACAGCAAGTCCGACCAGCTGATCTCTTTGGTCGACCAGCCCCGGTTCAAACGGCTGCTCGCGCGGATGCTGGACGAACAGGAGTTCTTGTCTCCCTTTGGGCTGCGCTCCCTCTCGCGCTTCCACCGCGAACATCCGCTCGTCCTTGATCTGGACGGCGCCGAGGTGCGTCTCGACTATGAACCGGCGGAATCGACGACGCCACAGTTTGGCGGCAATTCGAATTGGCGGGGCCCGATCTGGTTTCCCTTCAACTTCCTCGCGATCCAATCGCTGCGGGCACTCCATAGCGGTCTGGGCGACGATTTCACCGTCGAGCTGCCGACCGGATCTGGCCGGAGCGCAAACCTCGGCGAGGTGGCCGACGAGATCGAGCGGCGGCTATTGCGGCTCTTCGTGCACGATCCGCAGGGGCGTCGACCCGCCGATGGCGCGAATCCGCTCTTCAAGCCCGGCTCTGCCTGGGGGGACTATCCCCTGTTCTATGAGTATTTCAATGGCGACACGGGCGAGGGGCTGGGCGCCTCGCACCAGACGGGTTGGACCGCGATTTGCGCGGCGATCATCGCTCATCGGAAGATCCGCGGCAGCTCCTGAGGCCGAAACGCTGGATCAAGCCCGTCGAGGCGGCAATCGCCGAGCCGCCCGCTCTTTGGCCCTCGCATCCCGCCAGAATCATGGGTGTGCCCCCTGACGTTTTGCTTGGTGCAGGCGCCAAGGGGCGGCACTCGCCAGTGACCCGCTCAGCGGTGGCCGCCGCCGCCATGTCCGCCGAAGAAGGCGCCGCCGCCGTGGAAGCCCCCAGCGCCGCCACCGAAGCCGCCGAAGCCGCCGCCGCCGAAGCCGCCGCCGCGGACGCCTCCTCCGCCGTCAAATCCGCGGAAGCCCCCGCCTTGACCGAAGCCCCCCCATCCTCCGCCGCCGCCGTGGAAGACCGGAGACGAACCCGGCTGGAAGGCATGAGACGCTGGAGCGCCGGGGCCATAGACGCCCCTAAGTTCCGGCTGGAAGGCATGGGACGCCGGAGCGCCGGGGCCACTGACGCCCCTAAGTTCGGGGTGGAAGGCGGGAGACGCAGGAGCGCCAGGGCCATAGACACCGCTAAGTGGAACGCCCGCGCCTTGCGGGCGACCGTGCGCCGGAGCCGCAAAGTGGTGGGCCGGACCGTTGCCGCCGGGTGGGTTGTGGCCCGCTGGAACGCCGCCCACGCCAAGGCGGTTCGGCGGCCCGGCGTGCCATACGCCCACGCCGTGCGGGCGATAGCGGTGGATGTAATAGCCGCCGCCCCAGCCATTCCAGTTGTAAGGGCCGCCCCAGCCGTAACCTTGATTCCACTCGGAACCACACCAGTACCAGCCGGGGCCTTGCCAGCCATCGTCGTACCAGCAGTAATCTTCGTCATCAAAGAGGAAGTATTGGACTGTTTCAATTGGCGTGGATCGCTTCCATGCCCGACCCGCCTCTCCCATGGGCTCGCCCGCTTGGGCCTGGCTCGTCAGGAGAACAAGGAATGGCGTCAAGAGCAGGACGGCGCATGTAAAGAGGCGAGACATTAATTTAGCTCTTCATGCCGGCCAATAAGCCGACTGAAAGGCCAAAATCGCACAAGAAGAATGAAGTGCATTGAGAAAGGTCAACATATTGAGTCAGAAGCGGGGCCCCGCCAATTGCCGAACCTGCTCCCCCTTTCTAGCCGCCCGCTGCGTCGATGCTTACGGTCATAGGCCGGCATCTCGACAAGCTCGCACGACAATTGCGCTTAGGCGACGGGAGTGGGAACGTCACCGTCGCGGAGGAGCGCCACGACTAGCTTGCAGGTCGCAATGCTCTCAGGTCCTGCCGCTCACCAGGGTCGACGATGAGCTGACATGCCGATCATCGCCTCACACCCGCTGTCGGTCAGCCGGCGGTATGATGATAGGCGGCTTCGCGCTGAAGTGCTCGACTCTTATGAAAGCGCGCGAATGAACTGAGCCGATGGCTCGCGTCGCAAAGGGTGTCCGGGTCGCCCCCTGAATGCGACGTCACTGCAACGAAAGCCGCACACCGGTCGCGCCCGAACGCCGCGCTCTTCAGCGCCGTCTTTTGCCGGCGGCTCCGCCAGGGCCGCCGCCGATCGCGCGCGCGGCGCGACGGCAGGAAATGAACCCCAGCCGTATGAAATTCGTCCGCCCTGGCTCCGTCAGTCGTTCGCCCCGGGGCCGCCGCGCGTCGCCTCGAACAGGAACCAGGTCCGCCGCTCGGTCTGATCGATCCAGTTCTCGAGCAGGCTCGCCGTTGCGACATCGCCATAGCCATCGCAGACGCCGTGGACCTGGCGCATGATCGTGGTCAGCCGCTCGTTATCGTCACGCAGCTCCGCCAGCATGTCTTTCGGATCGACATAGTCGGCGTCGTTGTCGAGAATGCGCTGCCGCCGGGCAATGTCGCCGATCGAATGGAGCGTCGTGCCGCCGATCTTGCGCGCCCGCTCGGCGATGTCGTCGGTCATATCAAAGATCTGCTCGCCATGCTCGTCGAGGAGCAGATGGTAGTCGCGGAAATGCGGACCGCTCATATGCCAATGGAAGTTCTTGGTTTTCATGTAGAGCGCGAACACATCCGCCAGCAATCCCCCAAGGGCGGCCGAGACATCCCTGGTGGCCTCGGGCTTCAGGTCGGTTGGCGTGCCGAGGCGCTCGCGGACGTGGGTCTCCTTCACCGATTTCAACTTCGCCATTGGGGCCTCCTCAAAAAAAGTCCTTCGTCGCCATCATCATATTTCGAGGGCGCCAGACCGCGGCGTTGATGCCTCCGCCGATCGTCGCACGCCTCGCCGGCCGATTCCAGCCGTAAGTCGACGTTGGCCGCTCAGCGCGGGACTGTTTCGCCGTCGCCCGAGTCACAGGCGGCGCTCGACCATCATCGTCTTGATCCGCGCAATCGCCTTGGCCGGGTTCAGTCCCTTGGGGCAAGTCTTGGCGCAATTCATGATCGTGTGGCAGCGGTAAAGGCGAAACGGATCCTCGAGATTGTCGAGCCGCTCGCCCTGCGCCTCGTCGCGCGAGTCGACAAGCCAGCGATAGGCCTGAAGAAGGACCGCAGGGCCCAGATAGCGGTCGCCGTTCCACCAATAGCTCGGGCAGGAAGTCGAACAGCAAGCGCACAATATGCACTCGTAGAGGCCGTCGAGCTCAGCCCGCTCTTCCGGCGACTGCAACCATTCCTTCTCGGGCGGCGGGGTTGCGGTCTTGAGCCACGGCTCAATCGAGGCGTGCTGGGCGTAGAAGATCGTGAGATCGGGAACCAGGTCCTTGATGACTTCCTGGTGCGGCAGCGGATAGATCGTGACCGGCGCGGCGACGTCGTCGATGCCGCGAGTGCAGGCGAGTGTATTCAGCCCGTCGATATTCATGGCGCATGACCCGCAAACTCCCTCGCGGCAGGAGCGGCGGAAGGTCAGAGTTGAGTCGACTTTCGACTTGATCCAGATGAGCGCGTCCAGAACCATCGGCCCGCAATCGTCGCGGTCGACGAAATACGTGTCTAAACGCGGATTGGCGCCGTCGTCCGGATTCCAGCGATAGATCCGGAACTCGGTCACCCGCGCGGCGCTGGCCGGCTTCGGCCAAGTCTTGCCCGGCTTGATGCGCGAGTTCTCGGGCAGAGTCAGTTGGACCATTGCGCCTCATCCATCCCCAGAACGCCTTCCGGCCTTGCGCATCGGCGGACCGTCAATAAACCCGCGCCTTCGGCTCGATGTAGCCGATTTCGTTGCTCATCGTATAGGCGTGCACCGGCCGGTAATCGATCGAAACCGTCTGCTTGTCAGGGTCGATCCAGGCAAGCGTGTGCTTCATCCAGTTGACGTCGTCGCGGTTGGGAAAGTCCTCGCGAGCATGCGCGCCGCGGCTTTCTAGACGGTTCGCCGCGCCTTCCATCGTCACGACCGCCTGCACGATCAAATTGTCGTATTCGAGCGTCTCGATGAGATCGGAATTCCAGATCAGCGAGCGGTCGGTCACCGAGACGTCCGCCCCCGAGCGCCAAGCGGCATGGATCTTCTCCTTGCCCTCGGCGAGCACCTCGCCGGTGCGAAACACTGCGCAATTGTTCTGCATCACCATCTGCATGCCGAGACGCAGCGCGGCCGTTGGCGTCTTGCCCTTGGCGTTGCGGAACCGGTCGAGCCGGGCGAGCGCGAACTCGGCGCTGTCCTTGGGGAGTTCGGGTTGGCTGTCGCCGGGCTTCAGCGTCTCGGCGGCGCGCAGGCCCGCGGCGCGGCCGAAGACGACGAGGTCGATCAGCGAATTCGAGCCGAGCCTGTTCGCGCCATGGACGGAGACGCAAGCCGCCTCGCCCAGCGCCATCAGTCCGGACACGATCGCATCGGGGTCGCCATTGACCTTGGTCAGGACCTCGCCATGATAATTGGTCGGGATGCCGCCCATATTATAGTGGACGGTCGGCAGGACGGGGATCGGTTCCTTGGTGAGATCGACTCCGGAGAATATGCGGGCGCTCTCGGAAATGCCGGGCAGGCGCTCGTGCAGCACCTTGGGATCGAGATGGTCGAGGTGCAGGTAAATGTGGTCCTTGTTTTTGCCGACCCCGCGACCTTCGCGAATTTCCATCGTCATCGACCGGCTCACGACATCGCGCGAGGCGAGGTCCTTCGCGTGCGGCGCATAGCGCTCCATGAAGCGCTCGCCCTCTGAATTGACGAGATAGCCGCCTTCGCCGCGGGCGCCCTCGGTGATGAGGCACCCGGCGCCGTAGATGCCGGTCGGATGGAACTGCACAAACTCCATGTCCTGCAGCGGCAGGCCGGCGCGCAGCGCCATCGCATTGCCGTCGCCAGTGCAGGTGTGGGCGGAAGTCGCCGAGAAATAGGCGCGTCCGTAGCCGCCCGTGGCCAAAATGGTGGTCTGGGCCCGGAATTGATGAATGGTTCCATCATCCAGCTTGAGACAGACGAGGCCGCGGATCGCACCTTCCGCGTCGCGGATGAGGTCGATAGCGAAATACTCGATGAAGAACTGGCATTTCGCCTTCAGCGCCTGGCCGTAGAGCGTGTGCAGGATGGCGTGCCCGGTGCGGTCGGCGGCGGCGCAGGTGCGCTGGGCGATTCCTTTGCCGAATTCGGTCGTCATGCCGCCGAACGGCCGCTGGTAGATCTGCCCCGCCTCGGTGCGGGAGAACGGCACGCCCCAATGGTCCAGTTCATAGACCGCGGCCGGCGCCTGGCGGCACATATATTCGATCGCATCCTGGTCGCCGAGCCAGTCGGAACCCTTGACGGTGTCGTACATGTGCCACCGCCAGTCGTCGGCCCCCATGTTGCCTAAGGCGGCGGAAATGCCGCCTTGCGCGGCGACCGTATGCGAGCGGGTGGGGAATACTTTCGAGATGCAAGCCGTGCGGAGACCGGCTTGGGCGCAACCGACGCTCGCGCGCAAGCCGGCGCCGCCGGCGCCGACCACGACAACATCGAACGTGTGGTCGGTGATCGGATAGGCCTTGCCCCCGAGCGCCGGCGCGCTCTGCGCGGAAGAGCCGTTGGTCGCCATCGGTGGTCCGTCTTTCCAGGGGTTGCTCAGGTGAAGGCGATGCGCAGCGTCGCGTAGACGCACGCGAGCGCCAGAAGCGCGGCGGAAAGAGTGTTGGCGGTCAGCGCCCAGGCGCGCGACTGGCCGGCGATATAGTCGGCGATAACGGACCGCATGCCGAGCTCCATATGGACGATGCCGCCGAGGACGAACGCCAGTAGCAGGATCGCAGGAATCGGACGGGCGAGCTCCGCCCGCACCTCGTTGTAATCCTTGCGCAGGAGGTCGAGGACGAGCCAAACGAAGCCGACGGTCAGGGGCACGAGAGCGACCGAAGTCAGATGAATGATCCAGGCGTCCAATGTCCCCGTCCGCGCCGCGCCGAGAAATCGCACCCGCCCGAGGGGAGTGCGCAGATCGCTTGGATGATCAACCATGCAATGCTCCTAGCGAACGGCGTAACCTACGCCCCAGACGACAATGGTCAACGCCAAGCCTCCGATGAGCGTCGCCCAGGCCATTTGATCGCGCAGCGGCGCGTCCAGGCCATGGCCGGAGTCCCAAACGACGTGGCGAATGCCGCCGACGAGGTGATGAAAGAGCGCCCAGGTAAAGGCGAACAGGACGAGTCGTCCGATAAACGATTGGATGAATCCGGCAAAGACCGCGAAAGTCGCTGCGTCCGTCGAGGTCGCGATGAGAAACCAGGCAAGCAGCAGGACGCCGACATAAAGAGCCATGCCGCTGATCCGGTGCGCGATCGACATCGCCATCGTTATCGTGAAACGATAGACGCTCAGATGCGGCGACAACGGCCGCTGACGGCGCGGACCAGGCAGAGCATCGCTCGAGGCCACGGCATTGATCCCCATTGCTGTTCGGTTGGCGTTTTAGACCGCCGGTTCGGCGCCCGCAACGCTCGTGGACTTCGCCCTTAATTCCATGCCCGATTTTTGCTCACCCGGAGAGGAAGGCCTCGACTTCCGGCCGCGTCGGCGGATCCGAGCCCTTGCGGGTGCACGTAATGGCCGATGCGGCCGCCGCAAAGCGCAGCCATCGTTCGAGTTCGCTGCGACTGGGCTCGGGCGCTTCGGCCCCGAGCGAATGGTCGCGATCCATCGCCGAAAGAAGCGCGGACATGAAACTGTCGCCGGCGCCAACGGTGTCCACGACCTCGACTCGCGCCGCTGCGACCTCAACCTTGTCCTTACCCAAGATGGCGAGCGCGCCGCGTTCTCCCAGTGTCGCGACGCAAAATCGCGGACCGGACTTGGCCCAGGCGGCGAGGGTGTCGACGACCGGGCGGCCAGGGTAAAGCCATTCGAGATCCTCCTCGCTCGCCTTGACGAGGCGGGCGAGGGTCACCTCCTTCTCGACCAGGTTCACAACCGATTCTCGGTCCGGGGTCACGAACGGACGGATGTTGGGATCAAAGCTCACGGTCGCATGCCGCCCGGCGGCCCGAATGGCCTCGACCACTGTCCTTCCGTGACGCTCGACAGCGGCGAATGAGCCAACATGCAGATGTTGCGCAGCTTTCGGCCATTCCTTCGGGAAGGGCCAAGGACCGTCGTAGGCCGTGCCGTCGAGGTAGAACGAATAGCGCGAGCCGGTCTTGGCGGTGCCGCGCATCACGAAAGCGAGCGTAGTCGGGCGAAGGTCGCGGGCGACAAAGCTGAGATCGACGCCGCTCGCGGCGAGCGCGGCGGCGAGCGCTTCGCCATTGCCGTCGGCGGAAATGCGCGAAACGAAAGCGGTTTGCGAGCCCAGCCGCGCGAGGCCGATCGCGACATTATAGGGCGACCCCCCGAGCACGGCATCGTAAGCGTTGGCCTTGACCGGATCGGGGATGAGGTCGATCAGCGCCTCGCCGGAGATCAGGATCATCGTTTCGCGCGCCCCTGCAACGCCCTCCGGCCGACGCCGGGCTCAGGCCAGCGTGTAGGCCGTCTTTACCGTCGTGTAGAATTCCACCGCATAGCGTCCCTGCTCGCGCGCACCGAGGTTCGAGCCTTTGCGGCCGCCGAACGGCGCGTGGTAGTCGACGCCGGCCGTCGGTAGATTGACCATCGCCATCCCGACTTCGGCATTGCGCTTGAAATGCGAGGCGTGCTTCAGGCTCGTCGTGCAAATGCCAGCGCACAAGCCAAATTCGGTATCGTTGGCGATCGACAGCGCATGATCGTAATCGCGGGCCGGGATCATCGCGGAGACCGGACCGAAGATTTCCTCGCGCGAAATGCGCATCGAGTTGTCGGCGTCGAGGAAGAGCGCGGGAGCCATGTAGTATCCGGGGGTGGCGCGATTAAGCCGTTCGCCGCCGAGCGCGAGCTTCGCCCCCTCGCCCTGGCCGATCGTGACGTAGGAGAGATCCTGCTCGAGCTGGGTCGCATCCACGACCGGGCCAATATGCGTTCCCGGTTTCACGGCGTCGTCCACGACCAGTCCCCGCATCCGCTCGATCAGCTTGTCGGCGAAAGCTCGATAGATCGGCTCCTCGACGATGAGCCGAGACGAAGCCGTGCAGCGCTGACCGGTTGAAAAATAGGCGCCGTTGACCGCGCATTCGACCGCCGTCGGCAGGTCGGCGTCCGCGAGCACGATGAGCGGATTTTTGCCGCCCATTTCGAGCTGGAATCGGCGCATCGCGCCGGCGCAGGCCGCCGCGACTCGGCGGCCGGTCGCGACCGATCCGGTGAAGGTGATCGCGTCAACCTTTTTATGGTCGAGGATCGCCTGACCGACGGTCGAGCCCCGTCCGACAACCAGATTGAATACACCCTTCGGAATGCCGGCGCGGACGATGATCTCGGCCAGCGCGTGGGCGGATCCGGGGACGAGATCGGCGGGCTTGAACACCACCGTATTTCCGTAGGCGAGGGCGGGCGCGATCTTCCAGGCCGGGATTGCGATCGGGAAATTCCAGGGCGCAATAATTCCGACGACCCCGAGCGGTTCGCGTGTGACCTCGATGTCGACGTTTGGACGCACGCTGGCGAATTTTTCGCCCGGAATTCTCACCGCTTCGCCAGCGAAGAAGTCGAAGATCTGGCCAGCGCGGGTCGCTTCGCCAATGCCTTCGGCCAGTGTCTTACCCTCCTCGCGCGAGAGCAGGCCCCCGAGCTCGTCGCGACGTGCAAGGATCTCGGTCGAGACGCGCAGCAGGACGTCGTGGCGCTCCTGCGGCGATGTTCGCGACCAGGCGGGAAACGCCGCGTGCGCGGCGTCGATCGCCGCTCCCGTCTGAGCCGCGTCGGCTTGCGCGTACTCGCCTACGACATCGTTGGTGTCCGACGGATTGATGTCGCGAGTAACGGTCGCGCCGTCGACCCAGTCGCCTGCGATGAAGTTCTTGTAATGGGCGCCCATGCTTCTTTCCTGACTGTTGAAGAACCTTCCACGGCCGAGGCGATCAAATCAACCCCCGCCGCGCGAGGTTGCGCATGAGCGCGCCCACGCCGAAGGTCCAGCGTTCACATTCTTCGCACGGCCGCATGCGATTCACGAGCCTGCCGAGCCTTTCCGTTTCGATGGCGACGATATCGCCGGTCTTATGGGTGAATCCCATGCCGGGAGCGCCGCGATCCGCGACCGGGGCGAACATCGTCCCGAGCAGAAGAACAAACCCGTCTGGATAGGCGTGGCTCGGCCCGATCGTCTGGGCGGCGATGTCGCTCGGATCGCGGCTGATCTTGGCCATCGAGGAGCCGCCTTCGAGCCGGAATCCGTCCTCGCCCTCGACGGTGAGCGCAATCGTGGCGGAGCGCAGGTCGTCGAGCGAGAACGTCGAGTCGAAAAAACGCAGGAAGGGACCTAGCGCGCAGCTCGCATTTTGGTCTTTCGCCTTGCCGAGCAAGAGAGCCGATCTCCCCTCGAAATCGCGCAGGTTGACGTCGTTGGCGAGCGTCGCGCCCACGATCGCTCCGCTCGAAGCGACCGCGAGCGCCACTTCCGGCTCGGGATTGTTCCAGAGCGAAGCGCTGTGAAAGCCGGCGTCATCGCCCGCGCCTACGGCTGACATCGGCTGGCTCTTTGTGAAGACCTCGGCATCAGGGCCGATGCCGACTTCCAGATATTGCGACCATGCCCCTGCCTTCACCAGCGCGGCCTTCAGCCGCATCGCCGCCGCCGACCCGGGCTTGAGGGTGCTGAGATCATCGCCGAGGACGCCCACGATCTCCTCGCGCGCCTTCGCTGCGCCTTCCCGGCTGCCGCGGGCGCGTTCCTCGATCACCCTCTCGAGCAGAGATTGGGCGAATGTCACGCCGGCCGCCTTAATCGCCTGCAGATCAATGGGCGGGAGAAGGTACGGGCTGCCAGGCGAGCGTTTGTCGCGCGGCGTGACGGCAAGAATATCCTCAAGCGCTCCGATGCGCGGTCCCTCCGCCGCGCGCAGCGCCTCGGCCGGCGCCGGCGCCTCGCAAAGATCGCGCATGGTGGGGAATCTTTCGCTGATATCGACCAAACCGTCTTGCCTGACCGCAACCACGGAGGGGCCGCCGATGTCCGGTCGCCAGACCCGCGCCGCGAGAGCGCCGGCAAACCGGTCTGCCGGCAGCGTGGTTTCCTCGGTCAAATTCAGCGTCGGCATGGCATCTCGTTGCGGCTTTTGGTGGATTGACGGGGCCGCGCCGCCTGTCTAGCCTCTAACATGTTAGCGGGAGCTTGCGAAGCATTTCGCTATTGACCTGCAGGTGGGAACTTGGCGAAGGGCGCCCATTCGAAAGCGGACGCCGTCTACGGCGAACTCAAGGAAGCGATTCTGTCCGGAACGCTTGAACCCGGCCGTCTGATCGACAAGGCGGATTTATGTGAGAGACTTGGAGTTTCGCGATTTCCAGTTTCTGCCGCGGTGAGCCGCCTGTCTTATGACCGTCTTGTCGACGTTGCGCCACAGCACGGCTCCTTCGTTGCGCGGATCTCCCTTAACGACGTGCGCGAGCGTTTCTTCATCCGTCGGGCGCTTGAGGGCGAGATTGCGGCCGAAGCTGCTCGACGAATGACGCGCGCCGACAGAGACGCGCTGGCGGCGAATCTCAAGCTGGAGGCCGGCGCCGTCGATGGCGAGGACAAAGCCGCCTTCTACGCGCTGGACGTGACGTTCCATCAGATCATGACGACCCGCCTCGGAATGGCGCGCGCCAATGACGTTCTTGAAGCCGTCCGCGTTCATCTGGAACGGGCGCGCAGGCTCGCTATGTCTCCAGGCGGGCGCCTGCGGACGGCATACAAGGAACACGCCTCGATCGTGGCCGCAATCGAGGCGAGCGACCCTGCCGCGGCGCGCGAAGCGATGTGGCGCCACCTCGATGCGACCAGCGCGCTGCTCGAATCCCTGGCGCAGAAACAGCCCGGCCTCTTTTCGTCCTAGACAACAGATCCTGAGTGGAATGCACCCATGACAACGCCTCGCGCGCTACGCCTCGACCCCTCGGACAATGTGGTCATCGCGATTGACGAGATCGCGGCCGGCGCCGCCCCGGTGGGCGGAGTCAGCGCTCGCGATCGTATCCCGAAAGGCCACAAGATGGCGGTCGCCGCAGTTGAAGCGGGCGCTCCGATCCGGAAGTTTGGTCAGATCATCGGCTTTGCTTCGCGGCCTGTCTCCGCGGGCGAGTGGGTGCACGAGCACAATTGCGGCGTGAAGGAATTCGCGCGCGATTATCATTTTGGCGAGGATGCGCGCCCCGAGACCATCGCCCCGATTGAGACTCAGCCGATCTTTCAAGGCTTCCGGCGGGCAAACGGAAAAGTCGGGACGCGCAACTATCTTGCAATCCTGACTTCGGTGAACTGCTCGGCGACAGTTGCGCGGCTCATCGCGCGGGAAGTCGAGCGGTCCGGAATTCTTGCCGACTACCCGAACGTCGATGGCGTGATCGCGCTGGTGCACGGCACGGGCTGCGGCATCGCGGCCAAGGGCGAGGGCTTTGACGCCCTGATGCGAACCCAATGGGGCTACGCCGCCAACCCCAACATTGGGGCGACGCTAATGGTTGGGCTCGGCTGCGAGGTGTTTCAGATCGGCCGCATGAAGGAGGAATATGGAGTTGTCGAGAGCGAGTCCTTTCACAGCCTGACGATCCAGGCGACGGGAGGCACACCCAAGACTGTCGCGGCCGGGCTCGAGCGCGTCCGCGCGATGCTGCCAATCCTCGACCGCGCCGAGCGCTCGACCACGCCGGCGAGCGCCCTTACGCTCGCGCTTCAATGCGGCGGTTCAGACGGGTATTCTGGAATCACCGCCAATCCGGCGCTCGGCGCGGCCGCCGATATTCTGGTGCGCAACGGCGGCACGGCGATCCTCTCGGAGACGCCGGAGATCTACGGCGCCGAACATCTACTGACCCGGCGCGCGGCGACCCCAGAGATCGGCCGCAAACTGGTCGAGCGTATTCATTGGTGGGAGGATTATTGCTCTCGCAACGGCGGCGAGATGAACAACAACCCCTCGCCGGGCAACAAGGCCGGCGGCCTGACGACCATTCTCGAGAAGTCCCTCGGCGCTGCTGCGAAAGGGGGCACGACAGCGCTTAATGAAGTCTACCGATACGCCGAGCCGGTGACGGCGAAGGGCTTCGTGTTCATGGATACCCCGGGTTATGATCCCGTGTCGGCGACCGGGCAGGTCGCGGGCGGCGCCAATATGCTCTGCTTCACCACTGGTCGGGGCTCGGCTTACGGCTGCAAACCGACGCCGTCGATAAAACTCGCCACCAACAATGACACCTACCGCCGGATGATCGAGGATATGGACATCAATTGCGGCGACGTCGTCGACGGCGTGTCGATTGCGGAGAAGGGCAGGGAAATCTTCGACAAGATCCTTGCGGTCGCTTCTGGCGAGCGGACCAAGTCCGAGCTCCTGGGCTATGGCGACGCCGAATTCACGCCCTGGCAGATCGGAGCAACGATGTGATCGAAGACCGCGGCCTATTCTCCGGGGCGTCATGAAGACCGCGCTGCTGTTCGATCTCGATGGGACGCTCGTGGACAGCGATCCCGAACACTTGGCCGCGTTCCAGCGCGTATTCGGGCCGCATGGTATTTCGCTCGATCGTTCGGAATACGCGGCAAACATCATGGGCGCGTCCAACGAATTGATTGCCAGCCGCTACCTTTCGCACTTGTCGTTGCTTGAGCAGGCCGCGACTCTTGACGCCAAAGAAGCGGCCTACCGCGACAATCTGCGCGACCTCGAGCCCATTCTCGGCGCGCTTGCGCTCCTCGATTTTGCCGACCGGCGAGGGCTCAAGCGTGCGGTGGTGACGAACGCTCCCCGCGCCAACGCGGAAAAGGTTCTCGCAGCGCTGGGGGTCAGTCGGCGTTTGCCGATCCTGGTGATCGCGGGGGAACTCGCACGCTCAAAGCCCGATCCTTTACCCTATCTGACCGCGTTGGAGCGCACCGGCGCCTCGGCGGCCCATTCGATCGCCTTTGAAGACTCGTTGTCGGGGGTCCGGGCTGCGGCGGCGGCGGAGCTTACCGTGGTGGGGATGACGACGACGCTCGATTCGCGAACGCTCCTCGAAGCCGGCGCGACTTTCGCGGCCAGCAATTTCACCGATCCACGGATCTTCGAGTTGATTGAAGCGCGCCTCCATTCCGGCGCTGAAGAAGGGGCAGAAGCGTGAGACTGGCGCAATTCATCGATGAGAACGGCAAGCGGGCGCTGGCCGTATCGGCGCGCGGCGAAAGCCGGCTGGTCAAAGGCGCGCGCACGATGCTCGACCTCGCGCGCCAGGCGATCGCCGAGGGGATTTCGATCCGCAAGCTGATCGCCGAGCGGGGAGTCGGCAAGCCGGTCGATCTTGCGCGAGCGTTGAAGGAGCGGCGCGTGCTCACGCCGATCGACCATAAGGATCCTGCGCATGTCCTGGTGACCGGGACGGGGCTGACGCATCTCGGGTCGGCCGAGGGACGCGACAAGATGCACAAGGATCTCGCCGATCCGTCCAAGCTCACCGATTCGATGCGGATGTTCAAATTAGGCCTCGAGGGAGGCAAGCCGGCCAAGGGCGAAACCGGCGCGCAGCCGGAGTGGTTCTATAAGGGCGACGGTTCAATCCTTGCGCCGCCGGAGGGCGATCTGCCGAGCCCAGCCTTCGCGCTCGACGGTGGCGAGGAGCCGGAGATCGTTGGAATCTACCTGATCGACGACGCCGGCGCTCCGGTTCGAGTGGGGTTTGCGCTTGGCAACGAGTTCTCCGATCACGTTACCGAACGGCAGAACTACCTTTGGCTCGCGCATTCGAAGCTGCGGCCAGCAAGCCTAGGTCCGGAATTGCTGGTTGGCGATCTTCCGGCCGACGTCCAGGGGATATCGCGGATCCGCCGAGGGAAGGAAGTGATCTGGGAAAAACCGTTCTTGTCCGGCGAGCAGAACATGGCTCATTCGATCGCCAATCTTGAGACGCATCATTTCAAATATGCGTTGTTCCGACGGCCCGGCGATATCCACGTGCACTTCTTCGGGACCGCGACGCTCTCCTTCAGCGGCGGCGTACAGACGCAAAAAGGCGACGTGTTCGAGATCGAGTCGGAGCCGTTCGGCTTACCGCTTCGCAATCGGCTAACGACGGAAAAATCCGCCAAAGCGAGGTTGCGGGTCCTGTAGGGCGGGGTTCGCCCGCAAGGTCGGCGGGGCGTGCTCAGCGCGCCCGCCCACGGCCCCGAACGCATTCCAACTCTCACGCCACGGCGCCCTCTCGGGCCGCCCGCGAGCGATATGCGCGAAGTGTGACTTCGGCGGACGCCCTATTCCCCGATCACGCTTGCGCGCGCCCGCTGCCACCAGCCGTTGCGGCGAGGCCGAGGCGGCTCGTCCTTTGCGGGAGGAGGGGTCGCCGGCGCCGATTGCGGCGCGGCCTCCGAATGGGGAGACGACTCTGCCGCAGGCTCCCCGTCCGCTAATGACGGCGGGGCCGCGATCTCGGGCTCCCCAGCCTCAACCGCAGCGGACCGCGGCTCGACGCGAGCTTCATGAGCCGAGCTTTGCGGTGGCTCGGCGATTGGCTCTCGATTGGAAGCCGCGTCTCGGGCAGGCGGCGGCGCTTGGGAATAGTCTGCCTCGGACGCCGCAAACTCTTCTTCGAGAGCCAGCGAAGGCGGCGACTCGAAACTCGGCGCCTCAGTGTCGCGCCTGGTATCGCCATCCGACCGACGCGAGAAGCGATCTCGCTGGCCGCGCGAGCGCCGCGGACGACGTTCGCGGTCTTCTTCGCCGCGCGGACCTCGCCTTACGAACGCATTAGCCTCGCCACTTGGGGCCTGGAGGTCGCCGCCGATTTCGGCGACTGCCGCCAAACCGTCGTCCGTCGGCTGCGGCGCGTCTTGCGGAGGGCCCTCGCCAAACGATCGCTCACCGCCGCGACGTCGCCGCCGCCGCCGCCGGCGCCGGCCCGCTTCGCCCTCGTCGCCCGAGGAGCCGCCTCGATCGCCCGCCTGCAGAACCTCCTGATCTTCCTGTCCCGGCGCTTCAAGAACCTCCTCCGGGTCATCCTCGATCGGCGTCGGCTCTTCTACGATCGTCGCAAATTCGTCCGCCAAAGCTTTCGGAGGCTCGACTTCGTTCTTGACGCCGACAGCCGGCTCGCCACGTTCGAGCGCGTGGTAGTTGGCGCCGGTCAGCGTATCGTCAGCCTCGACGACGATCGCGACGCCGAACCGGCGCTCGAGGTCACGAAGATTGGCGCGCTTCTGGTTGAGAATGTAAAGCGCTACCGGCGTGCGGGTCCGCACAGTGACGTCATGCGTCGAGCTTTTGATCAGCGCATCTTCGAGCACGCGGAGCACATGCAGGGCGATCGAGGCCGTCGACCGCACGACGCCAGCCCCTTGGCAGTGAGCGCAAACCACGGTCGAGCCTTCAAGAACTCCGGTACGAATGCGCTGTCGCGACATCTCGAGCAGACCGAAATGTGAGATGCGTCCGACCTGGATGCGCGCGCGGTCATTTTTCAGCGCATCCTTGATCCGCCTTTCGACCGAGCGATTGTTGCGTGACTCCTCCATGTCGATGAAGTCGACGACGATCAGCCCGGCGAGATCTCGCAGACGCAACTGGCGGGCGATCTCGTCGGCGGCCTCGAGGTTGGTGCGCAGCGCGGTGTCCTCGATGTTATGCTCGCGGGTCGATCGGCCAGAGTTCACGTCGATGGCGACCAGCGCCTCGGTCTGGTTGATGACGATGTAGCCGCCCGACTTCAGCGTCACCTGATTTGAGAACATCGCGTCGAGTTGCGACTCGACGCCAGCCTTCGCGAAGACCGGCAGGGTGTCGCGATAGAGCTGTACGCTGTTGACGTGGCTCGGCATGAGGAGCCGCATGAACTGTCTGGCTTCGCGATAGCCGGTTTCGCCGGCGACAACGATTTCCTCGACTTCCTTGCTGTAGAGATCCCGGATCGCTCGCTTGATGAGCGAGCCCTCTTCGTAGACGAGCGTCGGCGCGCTCGATGCGAGCGTCGTCTCGCGCACGGTCTCCCACATCCGCAACAAGTATTCGAAATCGCGCTTGACCTCGGCCTTGGTGCGCGAAGCACCAGCCGTGCGTAGAATGACCCCCATACCCTCCGGAACATCGAGATCTTCGGCGATCCCTTTCAGCCGGCTGCGGTCTTGCGCGTTGGTGATCTTGCGTGAAATGCCGCCGCCGCGTGCGGTATTCGGCATCAGCACCGAATAGCGCCCGGCTAGCGAGAGATAGGTGGTGAGCGCCGCACCCTTGTTGCCCCGTTCCTCCTTGACAACCTGGACGAGCAGAACCTGCCTCCGCTTAATGACTTCCTGAATCTTGTACTGGCGGCGCATCCGGGGAGCGCGGCGAGGAATCTCCTCCAAAGCATCGCCGCCGATCTGCTCGACGGGCTCGCCTTCCTCGTCGACTCGTTGCTTGCGGCTCGGCGCCGAGCGTTCTTCGGAGCCGCCCTCGAGCGTCGTGACTTCGTGATCGTCATCCTCGTGGTGGTTTTCGTCGTGTTCGATGGGGGCGGCGTGTCCGGGTTCGTCGAGAGCAACGGCGCCCGAGCCGACTTCATGCGACGTCCCTTCGGACGGGGACGCATAGGTCCCTTCGAGCGAGGACTCATCAGCGGTCGGACCATCACTTGATGCTTCCGGCACGACATCCGCGCGCGTAGCATCGCCGCCTGGGGTCGCATCGGTCTGACTTGGGTAGGGTGGCTGAGCGTCGAATTGGGCGAGCGTCGGCCCGCCCTCGATTTCGGGCGAATCCCCCGCCACATTCTCCGGCTGGAAAACAGGGGCGGATTCGTCCGCGCCCAATTCGTCCGCGGATGCATGTTCCGAAATTGTCTCGCCTGTTCCCGCACGCGCTTCGACTTCCGCGCGGCGCGGGCGCCGGTGACGTCGGCTGCGGCGTTCGCCCCCGGCTTCTTCGTCCTCCTCGCGTTGCGACAACGCCTCCTCCTCAAGAAGCGCTTGCCGATCAGCAACCGGAATTTGGTAATAGTCCGGATGGATTTCCGAGAAGGCGAGAAAGCCGTGACGATTGCCGCCATAGTCAACGAAAGCGGCCTGGAGCGACGGTTCTACCCGGGTCACTTTGGCGAGGTAGATGTTCCCCCTCAGCGGCCGCTTGCTCGCTGATTCGAAGTCAAACTCCTCGACCCGATTGCCTCGCAGAACCACAACCCGGGTTTCCTCGGGGTGGGAGGCGTCGATGATCATCTTGTTGGCCATGGCAAACTCTCTCGCCGCGCGCCAAAATTCGCCGCGAGGGCCGAATGGGCCGCCCGACTGCGCCGCGCGTGGCGTCTATGCTGGAGATGGGGAAAATGGGAAACTGGGAAACGAACGCCGGCGCTTCGGTGGGTTGACGATACGCGATCACGGCGCCAAGTACCGCCCGCGCCGCACGGATTGCGGTCGGGAGGTCTTGGTTTCGCGATCGGAACATCGTCATCCTGAAACAAGGCGTACGCGGCTCGCCGCCACTCAGGCGGCGCCGCATGGCGTCGATGTCACGATCCAGGACGAGGCGTCGCGCTTCCCGGCAGGTCGATTCGTTGCTTTCTGCCCGCAATCTTCCTGCGCCGACACATGCCCCCGGCGGATCGAGCGATCCGACGGGTGGGCCGACAACCCGCCCGACGTTATCCACGCAAGCCGCAGGCCGTCGCATGACAGTCCCGGCAAATGCCTCGCTCAACCACAAAGCGAGTCGGCAGCGCGGACGCCGTCCGAATTCGTAACGCCCCTTAAATAGGCGCCGCCGCACGCCTTGGCAAGTTCTTTTCCTATTTGTACTTCTTGGGGCGGGAACTCAGCTCTTCTTTCCAGTCCTCCAAGTCGGCGCGCTGGACCGGTTAACTCGTCGTAAAGAAATTCCCGTGCTGACTTTTGGTCGCGCGCTCGCCTCTCCGGCTGGATCGCGCGATCCTGGATCAAGCGCCGGCCGATTGCGTGGCGGCGGCGTTGGCTCTATTTGGCTCTATAGCGCAACGGCGCGGCGCCGAGGGGAAGCTGAATGGCGCGACTGGGACGCTGGACGGCTCTCGCTGTTTTGACCTTGTTGGCGGTCCCGCTCGAGCGCGCGCTCGCGAGCGAAACGGGCGTGCCGGTTGCGGTTGCGGCGCGGCTCACACAGGATCAGGGCGGGGCCAGGCTTGTGTTCGACCTATCGCGGACGGTCGAGGCGAGCGCGTCCGCGCTGGCGTCGCCCGAGCGCATTGTCATCGACATGCCGGAGGTCAGCTTCCGCATCGACCCGGCGGTCGGCCGGCTCGGCGGGCTGCGCGACGATCCGCTGGTAAAGGACTTTCGCTTCGGTTTGTTTGTGGCCGGCAAGTCGCGGATCGTCATCGACCTCGCGCGCGCGGCTTGTCCTGCCGGCGTTTCCTCACGGCCGATCGTCGATGGCGCGCCCGCGGCGCGCCTTACGATCGAATTGAAGCCCTGCAATCCCGCCGCCTTCGCCGCCCTTGTGCGCTCGCCGGCGGCGGCCGTGAGCGCGTCCGCCGCGCCCGCAGTTGCGCCGCCGCCAGTGATTGTCCTTGATCCGGGTCACGGCGGCGTTGACGGCGGCGCCAACGGAGTCGGCGGCCTGCAGGAAAAAACGCTGGTCTATGAGTTCTGCGCCGAACTGAAGCGGCAGCTCGAAGCAACCAAGCATTACAAGGTCGTAATGACCCGCGACGGCGACCAATACGTCGATCTGGACGACCGGGTCGACATCGCTCGCGCCGCCAATGCGTCGTTGTTCATTTCCGTCCATGCCGACACATTGAGCGAGGATGCTTCCGTCAGCGGCTCCACGGTCTACACCGCCGCCGACCGCGCCTCCGACGCGGAAGCCGCCCGAATCGCCGCCCGCGAGAACGCAGCCGACAATGGCGCCGGCGGGCGCAAGCGGCTTGACGATCCGGGCGTCGCCGACATTCTGTTCGACCTCAAACGGCGAGAGACCCGGATCTACGCCCACCTCTTCTCGCGCACCCTTGTGGACAACCTGCGCGGCGGGACGAAGCTCAACCACAACCCGGAACGCTCCGCGGGCTTCGTCGTTCTGAAGGCCCCGGAATTCCCCTCGGTCCTCGTTGAGCTCGGCTATCTCTCGAACCCCCAGGATGTGCTGTCCCTGACCTCCCCCGACTGGCGGGCCAAGTCGGCCGGGGAGATGGTCACCGCCATCGACGCCTTCTTTTCCGCAACCGAGAAGCCGTCAAACGTCGCGCCGGGCGATCCAGGCATAGCCCTGTCGGGCCCACAATCGGTCGCGCCGCCCGGGCATTGACGCTTGCGCGGGGTGGGCGCGCTGGGGTATTGGGCCCGCAGTCTGGCGCTGGGGTCTTTGATCATACATTCGCCTAAGTCGAGAACGAAACCGGGCTGGCCCGCCGGGTTCGGTTTCGAGCCGGATCGGATCGGCCAAGGGAAGGGCTGCGGATCGGCCTCGTAAGCTGCGCGCCTCGGCGCAGAAGTTAAAGTTCGTCTCGACGCCTCGAGCGCTCGCCGACGGGCGCATTGGAAGGCTTCGATCGAGAGATGCGCGGT
This sequence comes from uncultured Alphaproteobacteria bacterium, assembly GCA_963794655.1. GTDB lineage: Bacteria > Pseudomonadota > Alphaproteobacteria > Rhizobiales > Beijerinckiaceae > Roseiarcus. The sequence goes on along the minus strand of CAWCEV010000008.1, from coordinate 538,024 downwards.
ATCGCACGCATTATTGGGTTCATATTCGCTACCGGCACGCTGGTGTTCGTGGTGGCGGCGGCGCTCTTCGCGGGCGTCGTCTGGAAATATGAGCAAGACCTGCCCGACTATACGCAGCTCAAGAACTACGAGCCGCCGGTGATGACGCGCGTGCACGCGGCTGACGGGAGCCTGCTCGCGGAATATTCGCGCGAGCGCCGGCTTTATCTTCCGTCGGACGAAATTCCGGCTCTCGTGAAGGAAGCCTTCATATCGGCCGAAGACAAGAACTTCTACTCCCACTATGGCGTCGATCCCGAGGGGATCGTGCGCGCGGGTCTCATATACCTCCAGGGTTCGCATCACATCCAGGGCGCCTCGACCATCACCCAGCAGGTGGCCAAGAACTTCCTCCTGAACTCGGACCGGACCTTCGACCGCAAGATCCGCGAGATCCTGCTGAGCATGCGAATCGAGTCGGCGTACTCGAAAGAAAAGATCCTCGAGCTCTACCTGAATGAGATCTACCTCGGCCTCTCGAACTACGGCATCGCTGCTGCAGCGCTGAACTATTTCAACAAGTCCGTGCACGAACTGACCGTCGCCGAAGTCGCTTATCTCGCCGCCTTGCCGAAGGAGCCGAGTTCGCTGAACCCGTTCCGCGATCACGATCGCGCCGTCGAGAGGCGCAACTACGTCATCGGCCGCATGGAGGAGGACCACTACATCACCGCCAAGCAGGCGGACGAGGCCCGGGCCGAGCCTTTGGTGGTCAACCCGCGCGTACTGACCCCGAATTCGATCGCCGCGGGCTTCTTCGCGGAAGAAGTCCGGCGGGAATTGTCCGAGCGCTATGGCGAGCAGAAGCTTTATGAGGGCGGGCTGTCGGTTCGCACGACTCTCGACCCCAAGATCCAGCTGATGGCGCGCAAGGCGCTGGTCGACGGCCTTGTTCGCTACGACGAAGCCTACGGCTGGCACGGCACGCTGAAAAGCATCGACATAAACCAGGACTGGGGGGTTCCCCTGGCCGATATTCCGGCTTACGGCGACATCAAGCCTTGGGTTCTGGCGGTGGCGCTGGACGTCGGTGACACCGCCATGCGGATCGGGATCCAGCCCGAGCGCGACAAGTCCGGCGCTATCGTCGCCGACCGCAAGACCGGCTCCGTGACGCTCGATGGAGTGAAATGGACCGGCAGGAGGCCGAAAGCCTTGGTCAAGCCGGGCGACGTCTTTTATGTCGAGCCGGTCGTCGGCCGCGACGGAGAGTATCGGGTGCGGCAGATTCCGGAGGTGTCCGGCGCCTGCATCGCCATGGATCCGTTTACCGGGCGTGTCCTGGCCATGGTCGGCGGATTCTCGTTCGACGAGTCCGAATTCAATCGGGCGACCCAGGCGCAGCGCCAGCCGGGCTCCTCGTTCAAACCTTTCGTCTACGCCGCTGCGCTCGACAACGGCTACACCCCTTCGTCGACTCTTCTCGACGCTCCGGTCCAAATCGACGACGGCAGCGGCCAGCTTTGGACGCCGGCGAATTTCGAGGGCACGTCCGGCGGGCAGCATACGCTCCGATTCGGAATCGAGCATTCGATCAACCTGATGACAATCAGGCTCGCGCGCGACATCGGCATGCCGCTGGTCGTCGAATACGCCAAGCGCTTCGGCATCTACGACAATCTTCCGCCGTTCCTGTCCATGTCGATCGGTGCCGGCGAGACGACCGTGTTGCGGATGATCACCGGCTATTCGATGTTCGCCAACGGCGGCAAACGGGTGAAAGCGACGCTGATCGACCGGATCCAGGATCGCTGGGGCAATACGATCTACAAGCACGATGAACGCGTCTGCGAAGGCTGCGACGCGCCGACCTGGGAAAACCAGCCCGAACCGCGCCTGATCGATAAGCGCGAGCAGGTGATCGATCCGCTGACCGCCTATCAGATCACCTCGATCATGGAAGGCGTTATCCAGCGGGGCACCGGCATCGCGATCAAGGAAGTCGGCAAGCATCTCGCCGGCAAGACCGGCACCACGAACGACGCGAAGGACCTCTGGTTTGTCGGCTACTCGCCGAACCTCGCGTTCGGCGTGTTCATGGGCTACGACAAGCCGCGCTCGCTCGGCGGCGCCGCGCAGGCGGCGCTCTACACCGCGCCGATCTTCCGCGATTTTATGAAGATGGCGCTCAAGGACACGCCCGACACGCCGTTCCGGATTCCGCCGGGCATCAAACTCATTTCGGTCGATGTCCACACCGGAATGCGTGGGACCGGCCCCGGTTCGATCATGGAAGCGTTCAAGCCCGGCACCGGGCCGCCCGACAGTTACGGCGGCGGCTGGGGCGAAGGCGCGCAGACCTCGTCGCGAAGCGAACGATCGGTCGGATCGGGCACCGGCGGGCTCTACTGAGCCGCCGGAATTCTCCGGGTGATGAGGCAAGACGTCTCGGCTCACGGAGGGCGAGCAGCTTAGCCGGTTGCTTCCCGTTTTCAGGTTGAGGGTTGGGGTCATGCGCGCCGAAGCCGAACAGTTGGTCGAATTGATCAAGCAGTCCGTGGGACTGCTGAGGAGGCATCTTTGACGTCGACGCAGCGACGCGGCGCCTCGCCGAACTGAACGCCAAGTCCGAAGATCCCAATCTCTGGACCGATCCCGAGCTCGCCGAAAAGGTGATGCGCGAGCGCACCACGCTCGAAGACCGGCTGGGCGCGCTCACGAAAATCGAGCGCGATCTCGACGACGCAGCGACGCTGATCGACCTCGCGGAGACGGAGGGCGATCAGGCCGTCGAAGCGGAAGGAATTGCGGCGCTGAGGGCGCTCAAGGCCGAAGGCGAAAGGCGTGAGCTCGAGGCGCTGCTCTCCGGCGAGGCCGACGCCAATGACAGCTATGTCGAGGTGCATTCCGGGGCCGGCGGCACGGAGAGCTGCGACTGGGCGCGGATGCTTCTCAGAATGTATGTGCGCTGGGCCGAGCGGCGAAAGTTCAAAGTCGAGCTGATCGAAGAGACCTCTGGCGATGAGGCCGGCATCAAGTCGGCGACGATCATCGTCAAGGGGCACAACGCGCATGGTTGGCTCAAGACCGAGTCGGGCGTCCATCGCCTGGTGCGCATCTCGCCGTTCGATTCGAATGCGCGGCGGCATACGAGCTTCGCCTCGGTGTGGATCTATCCGGTCGTCGATGACCGGATCCAGATCGAGGTCAACGAGAGCGATTGCCGGATCGACACGTATCGCGCCTCCGGCGCCGGTGGACAGCACGTCAACAAGACCGAATTGGCGGTGCGGATCACCCATATTCCCACCGGCATCGTCGTCGCCTGCCAGTCCGAGCGCTCGCAGCACAAGAACCGGGCGACCGCCTGGAACATGCTGCGCGCCCGCCTCTACGAGCTCGAGCTCGAGAAACGCGAGGCCAAGGCCAACGCCGATGCGGCCTCGAAGACCGACATCGGCTGGGGCCACCAGATCCGCTCCTACGTGCTGCAGCCCTATCAGATGGTGAAGGACCTGCGCACCGGCCACGTCTCGAGTTCGCCCGCCGACGTGCTCGACGGCGACCTCGATCCGTTCATGGAGGCCTCGCTCGCGCATCGCCTGTCGGGCCGCACGGTCACGGTCGAGGACGTGGAGTAGGGCCCGCCGACGACCGCGCGACGAAAGCCAAGCCGGGACGCAACAAAGGCCAAGCTTGCCGCAACAAAAGCCAAGGCCGGCGCAACAAAAACCAAACCCCGCGCAACAAAATCCAAATTCGTTTTCCCGACTTTTCAATGACTTAGGGCTTAAAACCCCCTGCGTATCCGGCGCCCCGAAGGCCCGAGGTCAGCACGACATCAGAAGCAGGCTCGCCGGCGGCCCGTCCCTTTCCCTCTCGGGCCGACAGCGGACAATAGCCCTAGATTCCGATAATCGAAAGACTATGTCGATATTTCTGCGAATCAGGCGCGCAGCCGCACCTCAGCGGCGGCGCGCGCCGAGCCTCGGCCAATGCGGCGATATTCGCCTGAGCACGTCGTCCTTGTTCACAAAGCGATGCTTCAGCGCGCCCGCCACATGGATCGTGACCAGCGCGGCGATCGTCCACGCCGCGACTTTATGCGCGAAAACGGCGGCGTCGAACGTCGCCGGATCGGCCGGTGCGATGTTGGGTATGACGAACAGGCCGAAAAACAGCGTCGGAATCGGCAAGGGCGAAGCCGAAACGAGGACCCAGCCCGATGCGATGGCGCAGATCGTGAGCACATAGAGCAGGGCCTGGGCGGCGACCGCCGAGCGCCGCTCCCATGCCGGGGACGCCGGCGCGGGCGGCGAAGAGACGAAAAACCGCGCGCCGAGCCGGATCGCTGTCACCGCCAGCGCCACGAACCCCAGCGACTTGTGCCACTGGAAAAAGTCGAAGGTCGTCGCGGCGTCGAGACCGCCATAGATCATCGCCCAGCCGAGCGCGATAAGCCCAAGAATGACCGCCGCCCCGATCCAGTGAAGCGAGACGATCAGCCCGTTCCAGCGCGCCGGCCGCGCCCCGGCGATCAAAGCTGCGCGGCCTCGCTCGAGATCACGAGCTGAACGTCGCGCGACACCAGGGGGAAGCCCGAATTCATGCCGAAATCGAGCCGGTTGATGTCGGTCTTCGCGGTAAAGGCGAGGCGGGTCCCGCTGCCGGCCGTCTGCTGCTGGACAGCGACGTCGACGCTGAGCGGCCGGGTAACCCCGAGCAGCGTCAGATCGCCGGTCACGCGGACGGTGTGGTCGTTAATCTTGGCGACCGAGTTCGACACGAAATCGATCGAGGGAAAGCGCGCCGAGTCGAGAAACGCCGCCGAGCGCAGGTAATCGTCGAACGGGGTCGAGCCGACGTTCACCGATCGCGACTGGACGTGGAAGGTCACGTTGCTGCGGTCCGGATGGTTGAGATCGACCGATATGCGCCCTGCGAACTGGTCGAATTGACCGTGGGTGCGTGGATAGCCGACCGCGTCGATGGCGAAGGCGATGTGCGTTCGCGCAGGGTCGATGCGCCAATTCTCGGCAGCAGCGGCAGGCATTTGAGTTTGGGCGGCAAAGCCAAGGGCCAGGACCGCGCAGACCAAGCGGCCGCGCCTTATACTTTTGTAGTTTATACTTTTGTAGTGGGTAGACATTGCTCCTCTCCATCTATTGACAGCATGAACATTCGAGGAGGCCGGTGTATTCGTTTCACGAAATCGGTTTCACTTACGCGTTACTGCTCCCCGAGATCAAATACCTGTGAATGGCGCCGGCCGGCGGGACGTCAAATTCGCTTTTCCATTGTCTGCGCGAGCGCGACTGCCTGCTCCTGCGGGATATGGCCGATGACGAGGTGACTGCGTCCGCCTCGCGACCAAAAGGCGAGCGAAAGATCGTCGCGGCGCTCAGAGCGGAGCGAGGCGTCAGGGGAATGGTCGGCGAGGATGCAGAGCAGGACCGGGGCCCCGGCCGGATCGACATAGGCGATCACGCCCAGTGGCGATCCCTCGTAGGCGAGCATGAACGCGGCAGCGAATCTGAGCCCCGGGAGAGCGATGGTTTCGGGCGTCAGGTTCGCGCCCACCTTGGCGCCGAGCGCGCTGAGTTCGATCGCCTGCAGGGAAGCGTCCGGGCGCAGCGGACTGAAGGTCTCGTTGGTGTAGAGGTTGGCGTATTCGACGACGGCCGAGCGCCAGTTGTCCTCTTGCCTGAGGAGCCCGAGACTCAGCGCGATCCATGCGGTCGCGCCGGCCGCGAGGAGGCCGATCGCGACCCCCGCCGCAAGCTGCCGCAGCCCGCCGCCTGCGAACAGGCCAGGGCGACGGGAGACGGGCTCGTCCGCCGGAATCGCGGCCCGCAAGCGCTCGAGCGGGGCCTGGCCGAGAAGCTCATCCAATGAGCGCGCAACCGGGGCGCCGACCGCCCGCAATTCGTCGTAGCGCTGACGCAAACGCTCGTCGGTCGCGAGGCGCGCCATGAGCGCGCTCCGGCTCGGTTCATTGAGCTCGTTGTCGATGAGAGCGACAAGTTCGGCGTCTTCGTCAGCCATCGTCTTGCCCGGGAACGCTCCTATTTCAGTTTCGCCAGCGTCGCGCGCGCCGCGGCCAGCCTGCTCATGACCGTGCCGATCGGGACCGCGAGAGCCGCCGCGGCTTCAGCGTAGGTGTAGCCGTCGCCATAGACGAGCAAGACCGTTTCGCGCTGAGCCTCGGGAAGCTGCCCGATCGCTCTTAACACCGCCGAAGCCGTAATATTCGTTTCGATTTCACGCGCGCCGTCGGTCGTCAAGGCGTCCTCAGGATCGACGAAGCCGCCGCCTTCGCGAATGCGCCGCGACCGGATTTCGTTGAGCCAGATCGAGCGGAGAATTGCGAACAGCCATCGATCGACCTTCGTTCCGGGAACGAACTGGTCGGCGCGCTCGATCGCGCGCAGGCAGGTCGCCTGCACAAGGTCGTCGGCGACGTCACGCGCCCTCGACAGCACGAGCGCATATCGCCACAGGCGCGCCAGCGAGGGCTCAAGCCCGGCCCGCACCTCGCGTCGGCTCTCTTCGCTCATGGCCCTAATAGACATGATCGCGCCACAAACGAAGAGGCCCGCGCCGATTTATTTGCTGCGTCCTGTCCTCGCCCGAAAAACGCGAGCCCGCGAATAATTTGCGGACTGATGTGTTCCAGGGGCTCCGAAACTCGATCGGAAGGAACCAGCGATGCGCAGCTTTCTCGATTCCCATCACGAAAAAGGCGCGGGTTTTGTCTCCGCGCTCTGTTGCGGATTGGTCGTCGTCGGCCTCGCGCTGGCCTCGCCTGCGTATGCCGCCGGAGGCGGCGGAGGCGGCGGAGGTGGTGGAGGGGGAGCCGGCGGCGGAGCCGGAGGGGGCGCGGGCGGGGGAGCCGGAGGGGGCGGCGCCGGGGCTGGCGGCGGCGGGGCCGGAGCAGGCGCAGGCGGCGGAGCCGGAGCGGGCGGTGGCGCTGGCGCCGGAGCGGGAGGAGGCGCCGGGGGAGGGTTCTTTCACCCGGCCCAGAACGCGCCTCGGGCGCAGGTTCCCTCGGATCTCACGACCTGCAATCCCGGCATGGTCTGGGATACGAAGCACAAGAAGTGCCTGATCAGGCACAGCGGCGTGCTGCCCGATCCGGACATGACCGAATACGCCTATGCGCTCGCGAAAGCGGACCGCTTCCAGGAGGCAATCGACGTGCTCGATCTCCTCGACAATCCGAACACGCCCCGCGCGCTGAACTATCGCGGCTACGCGACCCGCAAGCTCGGCCATACCGACGACGGAATCGCGTATTACCTCAAGTCGGTGGCGCTCGACCCCGCCTATCCGCAGGTGCGGGAATATCTCGGCGAAGCCTATGTGATCGAAGGCAAGTACGATCTCGCCAAGGACCAACTCGCGACGATCGAAAAGCTTTGCGGGACCGAGTGCGAGTATTACGAGGACCTGGCCGATGCGCTGACCAAAGCGCACGCGCTTTAGCCGGTTCCACGTCGGCGCGCGGCGAGGGGTTTCGCCGCGCGCCCATCGCCAATGAAGGAACAATCGACATGTCGAACGCCCGATCAGCACGCGAAGGCGCGGCGCTCCCTCCCGACGCGCGGACTTTCGACTGGGACCTCGCTTTCCTGTCACGCTGGGCCGGCCTCCTGGCGCTGCTGGCCCGCGCGATGCTGGCCTATATCTTCATCATCGAGGGGGCCGAAAAGATCACCGGCTACGCCGGCGTCGCCGCATATATGCAGTCGAACGGCGTCGACGGGCGGCTGCTTCCGCTGGTCATTCTGACCGAGCTTGGCGGCGGCCTGCTCGTGCTCTTCGGATTGTGGACGCGCTGGGCGGCGATTGCGCTTTCCGGCTATTGCCTGCTGACGGCGCTGATCTTCCATGTCGGCGCGGACCAGGCGATCCAGTTCAACAAGAACGTCTCGATGGCCGGCGGCTTCCTGGCGCTCGCGGTGCTCGGCGCCGGCCCGTGGTCGCTCGACGCCTGGCGCGGCAGGGCCGGGTAAAGGCGCGGAAAGCGGCCGAGTTTCGCCTCGCCTCCCGATCGCGCGCCGCCGCTTTGCCTTGCCGCAACGTGCGGGCGCGGCCTATAGAGAACCTTTCGCCGCTCCTGGTCGTTGTCCTCGGATCGCGCCCCCGCGTCTTTAAGGCCGTTCATGTCTACCGTCGACGTCAAGCCGACCAGCAACCGCAAGCCCGCCGCCGGCAAGCCCGACGCGCCTAACGAGCCGTTCAAGCGCGCGCTCGCCTCGTGCACGCGGGCGCTCGCGCGCAATCCCGAGCTCGAGATCGCCTATTCCGCCGACAAGCCCTCGCTCATGACCTCGCCGGAAGAGGCGAAGGCGCGGCTGCCCGAGCCGCCGCGCAAGCCGAACCCGCGCGAAGCCGCGATAGTCCGCGGGCTCGCCGATTCCTTCGCGCTGCGCCTCGCCTGCCACAGCGACGCGATCCACCGTCGCCTTGCGCCGCAGAGCGCCCCGGCGCGCGCCCTGTTCGACGCGGTCGAGCAGGCGCGGGTCGAAGCCATCGGCTCCCGCCGGATGCAGGGCGTGGCGTCGAACATCGCCGCCATGCTCGACGACCGCTACCATAGGAGCCCGTTCGCCGAGGCGCGCACGCGCGAAGAGGCGCCGCTCGAGGACGCGGTCGCGATGCTGGCGCGCGAACGCCTGACCGGGCTCAAGCCGCCGCGCGGGGCCGCGCGCCTGGTCGAGCTCTGGCGGCCCTTCATCGAGGACAAGGCGGGCGCGGATCTCGACCGGCTGAGCGAGGCGCTCCTCGATCAGCGCGCCTATGGCAGGCTCGTGCGCAAGCTCCTCACTTCGCTCGGCGTCGCCAACGAGTCCGACAGCGAAGCCGAGGAATTGGAGGACGAGGCGGAGGACAAGACGCCGCCCGAGGACGCCGACGAGCAGGAGGGCGAGGGCGAGGAGCAGCAGGCGCAGGATTCGATGCAGCGCGAGGCGGCCGACGACACCGCCGACGAAGCCGAAGAAGGCGCGATGGACACGGTCGAGGCGCCGTCGTCGGAGCTCGAGGACGAAGGCGAGGCGGGCGACGCCGAAGAAGCGGCGGAAAGCCGTCCGCCACAGCCGAACGCGCCCGAGAAGCGCGGGCCCGACTACAAGGCCTTCACCACCCGCTTCGACGAGATCGTCGACGCCGACGAACTCTGCGACCCCGACGAACTGCAGCGCTTGCGCGAATATCTCGACAAGCAGTTGCAGAACCTCCACTCGGTCGTCGCCCGGCTCGCCAATCGCCTGCAGCGCCGCCTCATGGCGCAGCAGAGCCGGTCGTGGGAGTTCGATCTCGAGGAGGGCGTGCTCGACACCGCGCGCCTGCCCCGGGTGATCATCGATTCGCAGCAGCCGCTGTCCTTCAAGATGGAGAAGGACATGGCGTTCCGCGACACGACGGTGACGCTGCTCATCGACAATTCGGGCTCGATGCGCGGGCGCCCGATCACGGTCGCGGCGACCTGCGCCGACATTCTCGCCCGCACGCTCGAGCGCTGCGGCGTCAAGGTCGAGATTTTGGGCTTTACCACGCGGGCGTGGAAGGGCGGACAGTCGCGCGAGGCCTGGCTGCAGGCGGGCAAACCCGCCAATCCGGGCCGGCTCAACGATCTCCGCCATCTCATCTACAAGTCCGCCGAGTCGCCGTGGCGGCGCGCCCGCAAGAACCTCGGGCTGATGATGCGCGAGGGGCTGCTGAAGGAGAACATCGACGGCGAGGCGCTCGACTGGGCGCACGAGCGGCTGCTCGGGCGCTCCGAGCAGCGCAAGATCCTCATGATGATCTCAGACGGCGCGCCGGTCGACGATTCGACGCTTTCGGTCAACCCCGGCAACTATCTCGAGCGCCACCTGCGCCATGTGATCGAGGAGATCGAGACCCGCTCGCCGGTCGAGCTCATCGCCATCGGCATCGGCCATGACGTGACCCGCTACTATAAGCGCGCGGTGACGATCGTCGACGCCGAGGAGCTGGGCGGCGCGATGACCGAGAAGCTGGCCGAGCTCTTCGACGAAAACGCCGCGCCGCCTGAGCCCGTGCGTCCTGCACCGAGACGCGGCCGCAAGGCGGCGTAAGCGCGGTCTTTGCAAGGCGGGCTCACGCCCGCTTGGTGAAGACATATTCGTCCTGTGTCGCGCCCCCGAAATAGGAGCCCGGAAAGGCGCCGAAACGGACGACCGACTGGCCGTTCACGGGATCGAGGATCAGCATCGAGTCGCCTTCGACGCCGGCGATCGCCACGAAATGCGATCCGCCCGAGAACCAGGTGATCGCCGCGACAACTGGTCGCCCGGCGTTCACTTCCGCCGCGATCTGAGCGAGCGAAAGATTGTTCGGCTGGATGCTCCCGAGATTGCCGGTCACTTTCAGAGGGTCCGACACGCCGCCCGACTTGATGTAGCGCGCATCGATTCCGTAGACCGGATTGTTGAGAACGAACTCGGCCTTCTTGTCGTAAGGGTTGGCGAGGATCGGGCCCAGTTCGGGATGAGCGGCAAGGGTAGCCGCGCTCGGGCAGGCGCTGGTATTGGCCGGGAAGCCGTTGACGTTATGGCCGACCACGGTCATCACCTGGCACTGCGTCCAGGTGCTCGCCGGATTGTAGAAATGGCTGACGCTGGTCGCGACCGCCATCCAGCACCATTCATTCGTCTCCTGATATTGCATCCGTAAGCCGACGTTGCGCGGCGTCGGCGGCACATAGGTCTGGATCTCGACCGGCTTGTCGAGCACCGTGATGTCGGTGACGATGTTGAGCGGCTTCTCCCAGTCGACATGCACGACAAAAGTCACGCCGTGGTTCGGATCGAAAGGCGGCCCGTGTGGCGCGACGTTCGACACGCCGATTGTCGCGCTCCCGATGAAGCGGACGTGATCGTTATTGTATTCGGAGACCGTCACGAGCACGACGGAATCGTGGTCGATTGCCGGCCAGTTGTAGTTGAGGGTGGCGCGTCCCTTGAACGCGCCCCAATATTTCCGGATGGTCTGCGTCATGGCCGCCCCCTAGCGATCCACTTCGACGGGTGGAATGTCGAGCACGGTGATATCGGTGACGATGGTCAGCGGACTTTTCCAGTCGACGTTCACGACGAAGGTCACGCCGTGATTGGGATCGAAGGGCGGCCCGTGCGGGGCGATATTCTCGACTGTGATCGAGGCCGAGCCGATGAAGCGGTGCTCGTTCGTCTGCGGTTGCGCCACGACATATTCGGCCGCGCTGACGAGCACGACCGAGTCGTGATTGATGATCGGCCAATTGAAATTGAGCGTGGCGCGGCCCTTCAAAGGGCCCCAGAATTTTCTGATGGTTCTCGGCATGAGACGCCCCTCGTCGCGTTTCGGGGACGCGAATCTTCGCTCACGCGACGCCGTCAACTCGGCCTCGGATCGAAGCGACGCCCCTTGTGACAACAACTAGGCGGAAAGCTCGCCGCCGTCTGTGAGCGGGCTCACGGCGCGGACAGAGTTTGAAGCCGCCCGTCTACGGTTGGCTATTTCGGCCGGAGGTCGACGCCGACGCCATGATTGACGAACTTGAGCGTATAGGCGCGCTTGTAATCGGCGTTCGCGTCGATGAAGCCGGTCTGCACCATCTTGTCGAAGAAGTCCTTCCAGTGGGCGTCGGTCATCGCTCCGATGCCGAGCGTCAGCGTGTCGCCGGAGTCGACGATGCCGTATTTTTTCATTTCCGTGATCGAAAAGGCGATCTGCGCGTCGGTGATGTCGGGGTTCTCGGCCTTGATCATGTCGTTGGCCTTGGAATTGTCGCCGTAGAGATAGTGGTACCAGCCGATCGCGGAGGCGTCGACGAAGCGCTGCACGAGATCGGGCGTCTTTTCGACGATCTGGTTGCGGGTCACGATCAGCGTCGAATAGGTGTCGTAGCCGTAGTCGGAGAGCAGGAAGATGTTCGGCTTGAAGCCGCCCTGTTTCTCGATCTCGTACGGCTCGGCGGTCACGTAGCCCTGCTGGATCGAGTCCTTGTTCTTGATGAAGGGCGCGGAGTTGAAGTTGTACGGCCTGATGTTCTCGTCCTTGAAGCCATAGGCGATGCGCAGCCAGGCGTAGAAGGTGTTGATCGCGCCGGCCCCGACATAGACGGGCATGGCCTTGGGCAGGTCCGCCCATTTGTCGAGGCCGACGCCTGGGTGCGACATGAGAATTTGCGCGCTCTTCTGGAAGTCGGCGGCGACGGCGATGAGCGGCAGCTTGCTCTCGGCGGCGAGGTAGTTGCCGATCATGTCGCCGCCCATGAAGAAATCGAGCTTGCCGAACAAGAGCATCAGCCCGCCGTTGGCCTGCGGGCCGCCGGGGATGATGTCGACGTCGAGCCCGTATTTTTCATACGTCCCGTCGGCGACCGCCTGAAAGAACCCGCCGGCTTCCGGATCGGCGAGCCAGTTGGTGCCGAACCTGACCTTGTCGAGCGCAAGCGCCGGATGAGCAAAGGCGACCAATCCCGCCAGCGCAGCAAGCGTTGCGACCACCTTCATGCGACACTCCCCCTGCGCGGCCTCGGACGGGCGAGCCGCGAACATGTCAGGCCCATTCTAACGAACGGATGAAACTTGGCCAATCTTCGCGGCGGACGTCACGCTCTGTCGCTCCTGCCCGTTGCCGCCGCCGTCGCAGACAGAATGGCGGCGACGCGGCCGGCGAATTCATCGAGCGTAAACGGCTTGCGCAAAATCTCCATGCCGTCGGTGAGGCGCGCGTCATCGAGCGCGGTTCCGGCGTAGCCGGTGATGAACAGGACCCGCAATCCAGGGTTCGCCGCGCGGGCCGCGTCCGCGAGCTGACGCCCGCCGAGGCCGGGGAGGCCGACGTCGGTGACCAGAAGGTCGAAACGGCGCCCCTGTTCGATGAGGCGCGATCCTTCGACCCCATCCGCGGCCTCGACGACCTGACATCCCATATTGGCCAGCACCTCGACGATCTGGGCGCGCACGTCGGCCTGGTCCTCGACGACGAGTACGGCGCCGGACGCCGAGGATGGCGTGGTCGATACGCCTCTGGGCTTCGACCAGTCCTTCATGGCGTCCGGCGAGCGGGGAGAGCCCGGTAGCGAGATGCGGACGGTGGTTCCATGTCCCGGCTCGCTCTCGATCCGCAGAAATCCGCCGGACTGGCGGACGAAACCATAGACTTGCGACAATCCGAGGCCGGTTCCCTGACCGGTGGGTTTCGTGGTGTAGAACGGCTCGATGGCGTGGCCCAGGATTTCGGGCGTCATGCCGAAGCCGGTGTCGGCGACCGAGACTTCGACATAGTCGCCGGGCTTTGCTTCCTCCGGATCGGCAAAGTCGCGGGCCGTCACCTTGCGGTCGGTCACCGAGATGGTCAGTTTGCCGCCATCGGGCATGGCGTCGCGGGCGTTGATGGCGAGATTCATCAGCGCGCCCTCCAGCTGATGCGCGTCGCAGATGACGTCCCATTTGCCGTCGCCGAGGAAAAGGTCCAGCCGGATCTCGGGACCGATCGTTCGCTGGAGAAACTCGCGCATGCCCCCGATGAACTGGTCGGGCTGCAGGAGCTCGGGCTGCAGCGCCTGACGGCGGGAAAACGCCAGAAGGCGATTCGTCTGCCCGGCGGCGCTGTTCAGCGCACGGCGCATTTCGTCGACAAAGCGTCCGACCTCGCCGAGCCGGCCGGCAGCGATCCGGCGCTCGAGAAGCGTGAGGCCGCCCGAGACGGCTTGAATCATGTTGTTGAAATCATGCGCGATGCCGCCGGTCAGTTGCCCGATGACCTCCATCTTCTGCGATTGAACGAGCCGCTCCTCGGTCGCCCGCAGGGCCGCATTGGCCTCGCGGAGCTGCGACGGAGAGGGCAGGGCGAGGGCGGCCGGAATTGACCGCCAGAGCACGATGGCGGTGAAAAGCGACACGAGCGCGGTCGCCGCCTTGACCACCGCGCCCAGGCCGTACACCGGGACCCAAAGCGTCAGGACGTCGAGCCAATGGGTCGCTCCGCATAAAAGGATAAACGTGGCGAAGAGAAAGAGGAGCGGCCGGAACACCAGGTCCTGCCTCTTTCGGGCGACGAATCCGAGCGCAACCGGAATCGAGAAATAGGCGAGCCCGATCCCGGCGTCGGAAAGGGCGTAGGTCCAGATGAGGCCGGGCTGCCAAAGCAGGCAGAAGCCGTGCGCGGTCAGGCCGGACGGATTGAACAGCCAATCCCCGAGGTCGCTCAACATACCGTCCTCCCAGCCGAATCAACGACGCCCGCCGCCGGATCAGGGGCGCGGAGATGCTCCGTGCGGCGGACTATGCAGCGACAGGGGCTGCGGAGGCAAAACCGGGCATGGCGCAAATGCTTTTTCGGATTGGTCGACCTTCCCGCTTCGGCGAACCTTCGACGCCGCCTAACAAGGCCATTGCAAGGGGGCGGTGAAACCGCCAGATGAGGCGCTCCCGCCGCGCCCGCCGACCGGCAGGCGCCGGCGGTTCAACAGAAGGGGTCCGAGCATGAGCCATGTCACCTACTCCGTCGTCGAGCACGATGGCGGCTTCGCCTACAAGGTGGGCGACGTCTTTTCGGAGACCTTCCCCACCCGCGAGGCCGCCCACGCCGCCGCCGCCCGCGCGGCGCGCGAGCAGCGCGTCCCCGGCCGGGGCGGCCCGATCGAGTTCGAGGACAGCTCCGGCCGCTGGCATGAGGAAGACGAGCGCGGCGACGACCGCCCGGACACCGAGGTCAAGGACTGACGCGGCGGCGCACAGGCGAGTTTCCTGTTCGCCGCCATGCCCTCAGTCATTCGGGAATATCACTTTGGACAGGTGGCATCCCAATTCTTCGCGTTGTAGCCGAGCGACTGGGCCGCATTCCGCTCATTGCTGTTCAGCGCGGACCATTCCTTCGATGACGCGGCGGAGTTGCCCGAGTTCCAGTTTTCGCTGGAATATCCAAGGGCTTCAAAGGCTTTCTTTTCCGGATCGGATAGTGCGTCCCAACCCAGCGCCTCCCAGGCGCATACGTTCGCGACGTGGCGAATCCCGCCGGCTTGCGCAGGGGTTGCGGTCGCGGCGCCCGTAGGCGCTGCGGTCGGCGGATTTGTCGTGTTGCACGCGCTGAGGCACAGACAGAGAATCCCGACTGAAAAGATTTTTCGCATAGGCATCTGATTCCTCCCCAACTAACAATCCAATACCTACCCTTATCGGGCAACAACACAACAAGGTCGACGTCTGCGGATCGGCGCCGGTCATGTCGGCGCTCGGGGGCGGCGCGCGAGGCGAGATGGCGGCTGCCCGGTTATGCTGACATTATGGGTGTGCGAAAGCGTCCCTCGACGCGGCGAGCGCGCCGCCAGCTGGACAGCCGTGCTGCGAGGAAATTTGGGAAATTTGGTCGGAGTGAGAGGATTCGAACCTCCGACCCCATCGTCCCGAACGATGTGCGCTACCAGGCTGCGCTACACTCCGACATCGCGGCGGTTGAAGGCCGGCGAGCAGGCCTTATAGGGGAGGGGCGACGGCGGCGCAAGCATCGCTTGTCGAGCTGCGCTCACGGGTGTCGGACGAAGAACGCGGTAAGCGCGGGAACGGGCGAAGCGCATGCCGTATCGCAAAATTCGGGGCTGATTCCGGACATCCGGCTGGAGGCTCCCCAGACCCGCTGGCCCGCGCCGGCCGCGGGCGCAATCCCTGGTTGCGCCGGAGCCATGTTTCTCGCGTAAGACGGTTGTGATCTGGAAAATTCCAAACTACAGCTAATTGCGTTGTACAATTGCGGAGGGGCAAAAAATGAAACGGATGCTGTTCGCGGGACTCGCTCCGGCGGCCCTTCTTGTGGCTGCCTCTGCGAGCGCGGCGCTCGCCGACGTCGAAAAGTGGGACGTGACGGCGGCCAACACCAATTATTCCGGCGAAAACGTCAGTGGGTGGTTTGACTACGACACGACGACGTCGGAGATCACCAATTGGAACGTCACGGTGAACGGATATTTCGCAGTCAACACCAATTTTTTTCCGCCATCGACCGGTGTCTTGAAGCCCTGCGCGTCTGTCGAATGCAACGCCAACGTGAGCAGCCCATTGCTTACAGGGGCCCCCGGAGCTGAATTGAATTTTTCGAACTTCGCGAATCCAGCGGCGGAGTTCTATGTCGGCTTAGGGCTGCCTTCCGGATATTCGCTGGACGGAAGCGGCTCTCCGACCATCACTCTCGTCTCGGGGCCTGTGTACGAACCGGATTCCATCGCAGTGGCGGAGAACTCGTCCGGCGGCTACACGGAATTTCAGGTGGCGGGTTCGCTGACCTATGGCGGCGCCGTGCTCAACAATTTCCAGGGCGGCGCGCCGGGAACTCCTGTCTCGATAACCGGCGCGGTCGGCGAGATCAATGCGTCCTTGGGAGGGGACTTCGGCGACGCCGACTTTTACAGTTTCTCCACGCCTGGCGCGAACTCGGCGACTGCGACCGTCTCCGGCGCCGCTGCCGGGAGCTCATTCACGTTCGAACTCCTAAGAACGAACAGCACGGTCGAAAATGCAGTAATTTTGAATAGCGGAGATGGTTTTTCGGGGACTCTGACCATTCCCGCCGGGTCCTGGTACATCGGCGTTCTCGATAACGATTCGGAGGATCCCGGCGTTACGATCGATTTCGGCGCGCCGGTGACGGGCGGGCGGCCGGTGCCAGAGCTAAGCTCTTGGCTGTTGATGGGTGTGGGATTCTTGGGCGTCGCTCTGGTCGCTCGACGCCGACCCGCGCCAGCGGACGCACCCCTCTCCTAGATGTTCCGCCATTCTTCGCTCAACTGGCAGGTTGCGGAATTATTGAGTCCTCCTCGGCGCTGATGCCGGTTCGCGGATCCGCGGGGTCGGCTTCTTGCCCGCCAATCGGTCGAAGGCTAAGCTCTTTTCGAGAGCGGGCGGCGAGGCTGGCGGCGCAGGGGCGCGATCGCGGGCCCCGCGCTTGCGCCTTTCAGGAGCGCCCATGTCCATTCGCTTCAAACTTCTCGCGTCGGTCGCCGCGGCGTTTATCGCTTCCGCCGGGGCGGCGGCCGCGGACGACCTCAAGATCGCCCTGCTCTATGGCCTGACGGGCCCCTTGCAGGCCTACGCCAAGCAGACCGAAACCGGCCTGAGGATGGGCTTCGAGTACGCGACCAAGGGGACGATGGAGGTCGATGGGCGCAAGATCGTCATCATCACCAAGGATGACCAGGGCAAGCCCGACCTCGCCAAGAGCGCGCTGGCCGAGGCTTACGAGGACGACGGCGTCGACATCGCCGTCGGCACCACCTCTTCCGCCGCGGCGATCGCGATGCTGCCGGTCGCCGAGGAGCACAAGAAAATCCTGATCGTCGAACCGGCGGTCGCCGACCAGATCACCGGCGACAAGTGGAACCGCTATATCTTCCGCACCGCCCGCAACTCGAGCCAGGACGCGATCTCGAACGCGATCGCGATCGGCAAGCCCGGAGTGCACATCGCAACGCTGGCGCAGGATTACGCCTTCGGCCGCGACGGCGTCGCGGCGTTCAAGGCCGCGCTCGCCAAGACCGGGGCGACGCTCGAGGCTGAGGAATATGCGCCGGTCAACACCACCGACTTCACCGCGCCCGCGCAGCGTCTCTTCGACGCGCTCAAGGACAAGCCGGGTAAGAAGCTGATCTGGGTCGTCTGGGCGGGCGGCGTCAATCCGCTCGACAAGCTCGCCGATCTCGACCCCGGCCGCTACGGGATCGAGCTCTCGACCGGCGGCAACATTCTGCCTGCGCTCGCCGCTTACAAGCGCTTTCCCGGCCTCGAGGGCGCGGCTTATTACTATTACGAGATCCCCAAGAACCCGGTGAACGACTGGCTGGTCGCCGAGCACAAGAAACGCTTCAACGCGCCGCCCGATTTCTTCACCGCCGGCGGCTTCGCTGCGGCGATGGCGATCGTGACCGCGGTCGAGAAAGCGAAATCGACCGATAGCGAGAAGCTGATCGCGGCCATGGAGGGCATGGAGTTCGACACCCCCAAGGGCAAGATGATCTTCCGCAAGGAGGACCATCAGGCGCTGCAGTCGATGTACGCCTTCAAGATCAAGGTCGATCCGAACGTCGCCTGGGCGATCCCCGAGCTCACCCGCGAGATCAAGATCGAGGACATGGACATCCCCATCCGCAACAAGCGATGACGCATTTGGGCCTCGTCCTGAGGAGCCGCGCAACGCGCGGCGTCTCGAAGGACGGTCGATGCGGGCTGGATCATCCTTCGAGGCCCTTTGTCTCTGACAAAGGGCGCCTCAGGATGAGGGCGGTGAAAGGGGTCGCTCATCGGAAACGGCGTAAATGACCGCTTCGCTCGAAACGCGCGAGCTCACGATCCGCTTCGGCGGGCATGTCGCGGTCGATCATGTCTCCTGCGCTTTCCGGCCCGGCGAGCTCACCGCCATCGTCGGGCCGAACGGGGCCGGCAAGACGACCTATTTCAACCTGATGTCGGGCCAGTTGGCCGCCTCCGACGGCGCCGTTCTGATTGACGGCGAGGACGTCACGCGTCTCAGCGCGCCGCAGCGCACGCGGCTTGGCATCGGACGCGCGTTCCAGCTCACCAACCTTTTTCCGCGGCTCAGCGTGGGTGAGAACGTGCGACTTGCCACGCAGGCCAGGGCCGGCATTCATTACGACACGCGCCGGCCATGGCGCGCGAGCGCCGATCTCATCGCGAGCGCCGACGCCGTCCTTGATTCGGTCGGGCTCCTCGGCAAGCGCGACGCGCTGGCGTCCGCTTTGCCGCACGGCGATCAGCGCAAGCTCGAAGTCGCGATGATGATGGCGCTCGAGCCCTCGATCTTCATGTTCGACGAGCCGACCGCAGGCATGAGCGTCGATGAGGTTCCGGTGATCCTCGACCTCATCGCGCGGCTCAAGGCGGACAAGTCGAAGACCATCCTCTTGGTCGAGCACAAGATGGACGTGGTGCGCTCGCTCGCCGACCGCATCATCGTGCTCGCCAACGGCAGGCTCGCGGCCGACGGCGAGCCGGCGGCGGTGATCGCCTCGCCGGTCGTGCAGGAGGCCTATCTCGGCGTGACGCCGGTGACGGCGAAATGAGCGCTGCGCTCACGCTTCAGGGCGTGCATACCCATATCGGCCGCTACCATATCCTGCAGGGCGTCGACCTAGACGCGCCGGCGGGCATGACCACCATGCTGCTCGGCCGCAACGGCGCGGGCAAGACGACCACGCTTCGCACCATCATGGGCCTGTGGCGGGCCTCGAAGGGGCGGATCGCGCTCGGCGCAACGTCGCTCGAGAAACTCGCCGCAAGCGACGTGGCGCGGCTTGGCGTCGGCTATGCGCCGGAGACGATGGCGGTGTTCTCGGATCTCTCGGTCAAGGAGAACCTCGTTCTCGGCGCGCGAACGGGATCGCTCAACGACGCTCGTCTCGCCTGGATCTTCGGCTTCTTTCCGGCGCTGAAGAAATTCTGGCTCTCGCGCGCTGGCTCGCTGTCGGGCGGGCAGAAGCAGATGCTGTCGATCGCGCGCGCGATCGTCGAGCCGCGCGAGCTGCTGTTGATCGACGAGCCGACCAAGGGCCTGTCGCCCGCGATCGTCGGCTCGCTGATCGCCTGCCTCAACGAGATCAAGGCAACGGGGGTCACGATCCTCATGGTCGAGCAGAATTTTCGCGTCGCCCGCGAGGTCGGCGACGAAGTGCGGGTGATGGACAACGGCCTCATCGTCCATCGCGGGAAGATGGCCGAACTCGCCGCCGACGATCGGCTGCAGAATCGCCTGCTGGGCCTGAGCCTGGATTCGCATCAATGAGCGTGCTCGACGCCGGCCAGGCGCTGCCTCGGCGGAGGCCGGACATCCTGCCGGCGCTGACGCCGCTTGCCGTCGCGCTGATCGCCGCGCCGTTCATCGGCTCGCCCTCGACATTCCTGACCCTGACCGCTGCCGGGCTCGCGATGGGCATGATGATCTTCACCATGGCGTCGGGGCTCACTCTCGTCTTCGGCATGATGGATGTGCTCAATTTCGGCCACGGCGCCTTCATTGCGCTCGGCGCCTATGCCGCGACTCTGGTGCTCGGGCCGCTCGCCGGCTGGGCGAGCGCCGATTCGCTTATGCTGAACCTCGCCGTCTTCGTGCTGGCGATCGTCGTCGCGGCGGCGGTCTGCGGGGCGTTCGGCTGGGCGTTCGAGCGGCTGATCGTGAAGCCTGTCTACGGCCAGCACCTGAAGCAGATTCTGGCCACCATCGGCGGCTCGATCATCGCGGAGCAACTGCTCTACGCGCTATTCGGTCCCGCGCAGATCCCGCTTGAACTGCCGAAAACCCTCGAGGGCTCGTTCGTCATCGGCCAGGCCGCGATCGAGAAATATCGCGTGCTCGCGACCTGCGTCGGCCTCCTCGTGTTCGCGGCCGAAATCATGATCCTCAATCGCACCAGGATCGGCCTTCTGATCCGCGCCGGGGTCGAGAACCGCGAGATGGTCGAGGCGCTCGGCTATCGCGTCGACCGGCTGTTCGTGGCGGTGTTCATGGCGGGCTCGGCGCTGGCCGGACTGGGCGGGGCGATGATGGCGCTCTATCGCGGGCAGGTCCATGCGACCATCGGCGGCGAGTTCCTGGTGCTGTGCTTCATCGTCATCATCATCGGGGGCTTGGGCTCGGTCGGCGGTTCGTTCGTCGCCTCGATCCTGGTCGCGCTGATCGCCAATTACGCCGGCTTTCTCATCCCCAAGCTCGCGCTGGCTTCGAACATCCTGGCGATGGTCGCCGTGCTGCTCTGGCGCCCGCGCGGACTCTATCCGGTCAGCGGGCGATGAACCTGCTCTCGGGCGATCCGCCGCGCGGCCGCGCGCTACAGTTGATCCTCGCCCTCGTCATCCTCGCGCTCGTGCTGGCGCCGTTCCTGTTCCCCGGCGCGAAGGCCCTCAACGTCGCCGCCAAGACCTGTGTGATGATCCTGCTGGTCGCCTCCTATGATCTCCTCCTCGGCTACGCCGGCATCGTGTCCTTCGCCCATGTCATGTTCTTCGGCGTCGGCGCCTATGGCGTTGGTCTTGCCCTTTATGGGCTCGGCGCGGGCTGGGGCGCGCTTGGCGTCGGGCTCGTCGCCGCCGCGGCGCTGTCGCTCGCTCTCGCGCTGGCGATCGGCTTGTTCTCGCTCAGGGTGCAGTCGATCTTCTTCGCCATGGTGACGCTCGCGGTCGCCTACGCCTTCAATGTGCTGGCGTCGCAGCTCTCGTGGCTCACCGGCGGCGAGGATGGGCGCTCGTTCAAGGTTCCGGACGTCCTGCAGCCGGGTTTCAGGCTGATCGAGGGCCGGGTGCTCGGCGTTGCGATCAACGGCAAGATCCTCACCTATTATCTCTTGCTCGTCGTCGTCGCCGTCGCCTTCCTGGTGCTGCTCAGGATAGTGAACTCGCCGTTCGGCCGGGTGCTGCTGGCGATCCGCGAGAACCCCTTCCGCGCGGAGGCGCTCGGCTATCGCACCGTCTTCCATCGCACGCTTGCGACCTGCATCTCCGCCCTCGGCGCGACGCTCGCAGGAGCGTTGAGTGCGCTCTGGCTGCGCTATGTCGGGCCTGACACGGCGCTCTCGTTTTCGATTCAGGTCGACGTTCTGGTGATGGTCGTCGTCGGCGGCATGGGATCGCTCTATGGCGCGATTCTCGGCACCGCGCTGTTCGTGTTCGCCGAGAGCTATCTGCAGGACGCGATGGGCGCGCTTTCCGGCCTCGCTGCCGAGGCGCGCCTGCCGCTTCTGCCCGCGCTCTTCCATCCCGACCGCTGGCTTTTGTGGCTCGGCCTCGCCTTCGTGCTCGCTGTCTATTTCGCCCCGGCCGGCATTGTCGGAGCGTTGCGGAGCGAGGAAGCCAAGGCGAATTGAGCGCGCGCTCTTGCCCGGGCCTTGCCTCGGCCATAGCTACCTGACGGGGCGCAACAAGGAGAGAGGCGATGAAAGTCGGCGTTATCGGCTCGGGCGTGGTCGGACAGACGCTTGCGGCCGGATTTCTCAAGCACGGCCATGAAGTCGAGATCGGCACCCGCGAGCCGGCCAAGCTCAAGGACTGGGCGGCCAGGAACAATGGCGCCGCGGTTAAGTCGTTCGCCGAGGCGGCGGCGTTCGGCGACGTCGTGGTGCTGGCGGTCGCGGGGCAGGTCGCGCAGGAGGCGGTGAAGCTCGCGGGCGCTGGTCTTGCCGGCAAGCCGGTGATCGACGCCTGCAATCCGATCGGCGGCGGTCCGCCGGTCAACGGCGTCCTGTCCTATTTCACTCCCCAGAACGAATCGCTGATGGAGCAATTGCAAAAGGTCGCGCCCGAGGCGCATTTCGTCAAGGCGTTCAACTCGGTTGGCAATGCGCAGATGATCAATCCGCAGTTTGCCGGCGGAAGGCCGACGATGTTCATCTGCGGCAACGACGCGCAGGCGAAAAAGACAGTCGCCTCGATCTGCGATCAGTTCGGCTGGGACACGGAGGACATGGGCGCGGTCGAAGCGGCGCGCGCGATCGAGCCTCTGTGCAGGCTCTGGTGCATACCGGGGGTCGGCAAGGGCGACTGGTCGGCGCACGCGTTCAAGCTCTTGCGCTGATCGCTGAGCTACGAGGCCTTCGCCGCTCCGTCGATGACCTCGCGCAGTTTCTGCGCGAGCTCATGCTGGGTATAGGGTTTGGCGAGAAGTTGAACGTCCGCGTCGAGCTGGCCGTTATGAATAATGGCGTTCTTCGCATAGCCGGTCGTGAACAGGACCGGCAGGGCGGGGCGTAGCGCCAGCGCCTCGATGGAGAGCTTTCGTCCGTTCATGCCTTGAGGGAGAACGACATCGGTGAAGAGGATGTCGACGCGCGCACTTGCCTTGAGCAGCGCCAGCGCATCCGGACCGCTGCGCGCGGCAAGGACCGAGTAGTCAAGCTCACGCAGGAGGTTCACGGTCGAATTGAGCACGTCCTCGTCGTCCTCGACCATCAGAACGACTTCGCCCGCGTTTGCGCGCGGCGCTTCACCGCTTCCCGCTCCTACGGCCGCGGGAGCGGATTCGACCCGCGCCGCTCCGGCCATGCGCGGCAGGTAGATCTTGGCGGTCGTCCCGTGGCCGACCTCGCTGTACATGCGGATGTGGCCTTTCGACTGCTTGACGAAGCCATAGATCATGGCAAGTCCGAGCCCAGTGCGGGTCGAGGCGGTCTTGGTGGTAAAGAACGGCTCGAACACCTTGCTGAGGTTCTCGGGCGAGATTCCAGTTCCGGTATCGCTGACCGAGAGCAGCACATATTGCCCCGGCGTCACATCGCCGAATTGCCTGCAATAGGCCTCGTCGAGCGATGCATTCGCGGTTTCAATGGTGATCCTGCCGCCCTCCGGCATGGCGTCGCGCGCGTTGACGACGAGATTGACGACGGCGTTTTCGAGCTGGCTCACATCCGCGAATGCCTGCCAGAGGCCGCTGCCCAGAATAGTCTCGACCGAGACCGTTTCTCCGACCGTGCGGGTCAGCATCTCGGAAAGGCTGCCGACCAGGCGGTTGAGGTCGACCTGCTTCGGGCTCAGAACCTGTTGCCGGGAGAATGCGAGCAAACGTTGGGTCAGCGTTGCGGCTCGCCGCGCGCCTTGCATCGCCGCAGCGATCGGCTTACCGACCGACGCGGGATCCGCCGTTCCGGCGCGCTCGAGCCGCCGCTCGGCCGAGTCGAGATTTCCGATGACCACGGTCATCAGGTTGTTGAAGTCATGGGCGACGCCGCCGGCGAGCTGGCCGATCGACTCCATTTTTTGCGCTTGCGCCAGTGTGGCCTGCGCGTCCTTGCGCACGCGCGTCTCCTCCGCGAGCGCGTCGGTGCGCTCCCGCAATTCCCGGATGAGAGCGGCCGCGATTGAGAAGGCGGCGAGCGCAGCCCCGATCGCGCCGGCGAGGCCGACCAGAATGAGCCCAAGCATGATCGAGCGCATCGTCGATTCGGCGGCTTGGCGCTTGCCGAGGAGATCGCTCTCCGCATTGTTGATCTCGCCGACGAGCGCCTGGACGGAATCGAGCGCCGCCTGCCCTCTTCCCGCCGCGACAACCTCGATCGCCTCGTCGAACCTGCCGCTGCGGCCAAGGTCAATGGTCTTCGCCGTTTTCGTCAGAAGAACGTCGATGTCGGCGGCCATCCGGTCGACCCGCGCGATCTGGTCCGGATTGTCGGCGACGAGCGCCCTGAGACTCTTCGCCTCTTCCGGCGCCGCTGCTCGGGCCCGTTGATAGGGAGCGAGAAACGTGTCCGATCTCGTCAATAGATAGCCGCGTTCGGCCAGCTCCATTCCCTGCACCGTGCCAAGCAATCGCGTGGCTGCGCCCTGGACCTCGAGCGAATGGGCGACCCAGCCCGCCGCCGACCGGACGCGCCCGACCATCGCCGCGGCGAGGAGGCCGGCGACGACAACCAGAACGAAGCTTGCGAGCGCCAGCCTGTTCGCGGCGCCGCGGCCGAGGTTCGGCAATGCGGAGCTCCGTCCAGGCGCGCCCTTCAACATCTTTCGACTGTCTCCGGTGGGTTCCATCTTCGTGTTGTGCGATTCAAGGATTGTGGTACGCTCGAAACGGCCTGGCAACTGGAGGCGGAATGGCGAGAATTCTGGTCGTCGACGACGAGCCGCTGATCAGCGCGATGACCGAGGACTGGCTGTCGGAACTGGGTCATATCGTGGTCGGCCCGGCCTATAACCTGAGCGCCGCCCTCAAACTCGCCGAGACGGACCTTGACGCGGCGATCGTCGACGTCGCCCTGGGCCGCGAGACCAGCTACCCGCTCGCCGACGCGCTCAGCGCGCGCGGCGTTCCGTTCGCGCTGACCACGGGATACGGCCCTGAAGGAATTGATCCGAAGTACCGATCGCGGTCCACGCTCGGCAAGCCCTATGAATTTGCGGCCTTCCGGCGGGTGATAGACGAGCTCTTGGCTCAGGGCCGGTCCGCCGAGGCTTGACGCCTACCTCAGCGAGGCGTTGATCGCGTCCAGCGCCTTCGATCCCGGGCAGAGTTCGCGCTCGCCGAGCTCGTTGAGCGGCCGCGCGGTGGTGCCGAGAACTTCGTGCAGCTCGTCGGCCTCCTCGTTGATGTAGACGAGGCCGGTGACGATCTCGCCCGCGATGCGGGCGCGCTCGAGCGTGGCGAGCGCCGCCGACCGGTCGTTGCAGTCGTGATTGGCGTCGAGCTTTCTGAGCACAATCGTCGAGCCGTCATGCATCGCGACCGCCTGGGTCGCGCCTTCCGCGTAATCGACCTCGATCGGCTCACGCCCGAGAATGACGTCGAGCGAATTGACCGCGATATTATGCTCGCGCACATAGTCGAAGCTCTTGGTCGAGCCGGCGTGATTGTTGAACGTGACGCAGGGCGAGATGACGTCGATGAACGCCGCGCCGCGATGCTCGAACGCCGCCTTGATCAGCGGCACGAGCTGCGCCTTGTCGCCGGAAAAGCTGCGGGCGACGAAGGACGCGCCGAGCCCGATCGCCATCCCGACGAGATCGATCGGCTGGTCGAGCGCGCCTGCCCCCTTCTTGCTGGTCGAGCCACGGTCGGCGGTGGCGGAGAACTGGCCCTTGGTCAGTCCGTAAACGCCGTTGTTTTCGACGATATAGACCATGTTGACGCTGCGCCGCATCGCATGGGCGAACTGGCCGAGCCCGATCGACGCCGTGTCGCCGTCGCCGGAGACGCCGAGGTAGATGAGGTCGCGATTGGCGAGGTTGGCCCCGGTCAGGACCGAAGGCATGCGCCCGTGCACCGAATTGAAGCCGTGGCTCTGGCCGAGCATATAGGTCGGGGTCTTCGAGGAGCAGCCGATGCCGGAGAGTTTGGCGACCCGGTGCGGCGGGAGGCTCAGTTCGAAACAGGCATGGATGATAGCGGCGCTGATCGCATCGTGCCCGCAGCCCGCGCAGAGCGTCGACATCGAGCCTTCGTAGTCGCGGTGGGTGAAGCCGAGCGCGTTCACCGCGATCGCCGGGTGGTGAAACTTGGGCTTGGCGAGATAGGTCATTCGGCGGCCTCGAGCGGTTGCGGCGCCGCGGGTTGGCGCAAGCGGCTCGCGATTTCGCGATAGATGAAGCGGGCGGACGTCGGCATCCCGTTGAAGTGGAGGATCGGCGTCCAGCGGTCTGTCGCGACGCCGAGATCGGTCGAGATCAACGTACGCATCTGCGCGTCGCGATTTTGCTCGACCACGAAGATCCGGTCATGACTCGCGATGAATTCCTTGACTTCCGACGTCATCGGAAATGCGCGAATGCGCATCACGTCGACGTGGAGGCCTTCGTCCTCGAGCAGTTTGTGGGCTTCGATCATCGGAGCGGCGGTCGAACCATAGTACAGCACGCCGATCCGGGTCGGCTTCGCCGCCCGCTTGAGCAGCGGCCGCGGCAGGAGGTCGCGCGCGGTCTCGAACTTGTGCTCCAGACGCTCCATGTTGTCGATGTACGGGAGGCCCTCTTCCGTGTAGCGCGCGAAGCGGTCGCGGCTGGTGCCGCGGGTGAAATAGGCTCCGCGCGTCGGATGGCTGCCGGGAAGCGTCCGGTAGGCGATTCCATCGCCGTCGATATCGTCGTAACGGCCGAAGTTCGGCGCCTTCTCCAGTTTCTCGAACGAGAGGACCTTGCCGCGGTCATAGACGCGGGCGTCGTCCCACTGAAACGGCGCGCAGAGATGCGAGTTCATGCCGATGTCGAGATCGAGCATGACGAACACCACCGTCTGCAGCCGCTCGGCGAGGTCGAAAGCGCGCGCGGCGAATTCGAACGCCTCGTTCGGACCGCCGGGAATGAGCAGAACATGCTTGGTGTCGCCGTGCGAGGCGAAGGCGCAGGAGAGGAGGTCCGACTGCTGCGTGCGCGTCGGCATGCCCGTCGAGGGGCCGCCGCGCTGAACGTCGAACACCACCACCGGGATCTCGGCGAAATAGGCGAGGCCGAAGAATTCCTGCATCAGCGAAATGCCGGGGCCGGAGGTCGCGGTGAAGGCGCGGGCGCCGTTCCAGCCCGCGCCGACGGCGACGCCGATCGCCGCGATCTCATCCTCGGCCTGGACGATGGCATAGTTCTTCTTGCCGGTCGCCTTGTCGGTCCGGTACCGGACGCAGTTGCGTTCGAACGCTTCGGCAAGCGAGGTCGACGGCGTGATCGGATACCACGCGCAGACCGTCGCCCCGCCGTAGACCGCGCCCAGCCCAGCAGCGAAGTTGCCCTCGACGAGTATCCGGTCGCCGACCGCGTTCGAGCGGCGGACGCGAATGCCCAGTGGGCATTCGAATCGCGATCTGGCTTCATCATGGCCTAGGCGCAGCGCCCGCTGATTGGCCTCGATCAGCTTGTCCTTGCCCTTGAAGCGTTCGGCGGCAAGCTTCTCCATCACCGCAAGATCAATATCGAGGAGCGCCGCGAGCGCGCCGACATAGACGATGTTCTTGTAGAGCTGGCGCTGCCTCGGGTCCGGGTAGCGGGCAGCGCAGATTTCGGTCAGCGGCATGCCGAGGACGACGACGTCGTCGCGCAGGCTCGAAGGCGGCAACGGCCGGGACGAATCGTAGAAGAGGTAGCCGCCCGCGTCGAGCGCCGCGATGTCCTGGGCGAAAGTCTGGGCGTTCATCGCGACGAGAATGTCGGCGCCGCCGCGCGCGCCAAGCCACCCTTCTTCGCTGACCCGCACTTCATACCAGGTCGGCAGGCCCTGGATGTTCGAGGGAAAGATGTTGCGCGGCGCAATCGGCACGCCCATGCGCAGGATCGAACGTGCAAACAGGAGATTGGCGCTTGCCGATCCCGAGCCGTTGACGTTGGCGAAGCGAATGACGAAGTCGTTTACGGCGCTGATCGGCATGAGTGTCCGGCTTGGGCCATCTCGAAGGTGAACTTCATCATATCCCAGGCGCCGGTCGGGCAGCGCTCGGCGCAGAGCCCGCAATGCAGGCAGAGATCCTCGTCCTTGACCATGACCCGGTGAGTCTTGACCGGCTCCGAAACATAGATCGCCTGGGAAAGATTGAGCGCGGGCGCAGTCAGCGTATGCCTGAGCTCGCCCTCGGGCGCATTGGGCACGAAGGAGATGCAGTCGATCGGGCAAACGTCGACGCAGGCGTCGCACTCGATGCACAAAGGCGTGGAAAACACGGTCTGGACGTCGCAGTTGAGACAGCGATGCGCTTCGCCGACCGCCTGGGCGATATCGAAGCCGAGCTCAACTTCGGTCTGAATGTTCCTGAGCGCCACCGCGTTCTCGACATGGGGCACCTGAAACCGCCGATCGAGGGTGATGTCATTGTCGTAGGACCACTCGTGGATGCCCATTTTCTGGCTGACGAGATTGGTCATCGGATCCGGCCGCAGCCGCGGATCCTGGCCCTGGCAGAAAGCGTCGATCGAGATCGCGGCCTCATGGCCGTGGGCGACGGCGGTGATGATGTTCTTCGGGCCGAACGCGGCGTCGCCGCCGAAGAAGACATTTCTGAGGCTCGACTGAAACGTGACCGCGTCGACGTCGGGCATGCCGTCGCGGCCGAAGGCCACGCCAATGTCGCTTTCGATCCAGGGAAACGCGTTCTCCTGGCCGACGGCGATCAGGACGTCGTCGCATTCGATCACAACGTCGGGCTCGCCGGTCGGGACCAGAAGGCGACGACCGCGCTCGTCCTTCTTGGCTTCCATCTTCTCGAACACGACGCCGGTCAGGCGGTCCCCTTCGTGCAGGAACGCCTTGGGGGCGTGGAAGTTGAGGATCGCAACGCCCTCGCGCATCGCGTCTTCCTTCTCCCACGGCGAGGCCTTCATCTCTGCGAAGCCGGAGCGGACGACGACCTTGACCTCGGCGCCGCCGAGACGGCGCGCGGTCCGGCAGCAGTCCATCGCGGTGTTGCCGCCGCCGAGCACGACGACCCGCCGGCCGATCGACGACACATGGCCGAAGGAAACGCTCGACAGCCAGTCGATGCCGATGTGGATGTGGTCCGGCGCCCGGCCGCGTCCGGGGATATCGAGATTGCGTCCGCGCGGGGCGCCGCAGCCGACGAAAATCGCGTCGTAGCCTTCGCCCATGAGGCCCTTGAGGCTGTCGATGCGCCGTTCGGCTACGAATTCGCCCCCGCTCGAGAGCGCGTAGCCGACCTCCTCGTCGATCACTTCGTCGGGCAGGCGAAACTTAGGAATCTGGCTGCGCATCATGCCGCCGGCGCGCGAATCGGAATCGAACACCACGACTTCGTAGCCGATCGCGGCGAGATCACGCGCGACGGTCAGCGACGCCGGCCCGGCGCCGACGCAGGCGACGCGCTTGCCGTTGCGCTCGCGGGGCGCGGGCGGCAGCAGCGCGGCGATCCCCTCTTTGTGATCGGCGGCGACGCGCTTGAGGCGGCAGATCGCGACCGGCTGCTCCTCGAGCCTTCCCCTGCGGCATGCGGGTTCGCACGGCCGGTCGCAGGTGCGCCCCAAAATGCCGGGGAACACGTTCGACTTCCAGTTGATCATATAGGCGGCGTTGTACTCGCCGATCGAGATCTTGCGGATATATTCAGGGACCGGCGTATGGGCAGGGCAGGCCCACTGACAATCGACGACTTTGTGGAAATACTCGGGGTCCGAGATGTCCGTCGGCTTCACGACCTCTTGACCTTCCGCCCGTCCCCGGGATGCGAACTCGTCCGAATCCATTCTTACGCCAGCCTTCGGGCAGAACTTCTAAAATCGTTCAGGGAAACGACAAAAGGTCGTGAAGTCGGTAGTTCATCGTCAATTCCGCGTCAAGCAAGACCGCCTGAAGCCCGCCGGCGCGGGAAACTAACCCTTAACGCGCGGCCAGGTGTCTGTGATCCGATAGCCGAGAGGCCACGGATCGGACGGGTCCAGCATATACTGGCTGACGCCGGTAATCCATCCCCGGCCGGAAATGACCGGGACAATCGCCGCCCGGCCGGCGACCGCGGTGCGGCGCGCGATGCGGCAGACGAATTCCGAGCCGATGATCGAGCGGGCGCGGTAGACGTCGCCCTCGGCCATCAGTCCGCGCGCGCTAAGCGTCGCCATGCGGGCCGAGCAGCCGGTTCCGGTCGGCGAGCGGTCGATCTTGCCGGGGCGGATGGCGACGGCGTTGGGGCCGCTGAGCTCGGCGCCCTCGCGCTTGAGCGGTCCGGCGAACTGGCAGAACGAGATGTGGTCCCACGGCGCGTTCTCGGGATGGGAGAAGCCGAGCTGCTCGTTGGCCGCCGCGGTGATGCGCATGCCCGTCTCGGCCAGGTCGCGCGCCTCGTCGGGCCGAATCGCGAAGCCCAGCGCCGTCGCATCGACGATGACGAAACTGTCGCCGCCATAGGCGATGTCGACTTTGAGCGCGCCGAGCCCCGCGACCTCGAGCGGCGCCTCGAGCCGGTCGACGAACGAGGGCACATTCTCGACACTGATTCGCTCAGCCTTGCCGTTGCGGCATTCGGCGACGACGGAGATCAGGCCGCCCGGCGCCTCGAGCGTGAGCTGCGTCTCGGGCTCCTGCATCGGCAGGATACCGGCGTCCAGCAGCACGGTCGCGACGCAGATCGAGTTCGAGCCCGACATCGGCGGCGTGTCCTCAGGCTCCATGATGATGAAGCCCATCTGCGCCCGCGGGTTCTTCGCCGGAACGAGCAGATTGGCGTGGCGAAAGACGCCGCCGCGCGGCTCGTTGAGGACGAAACTGCGCAGGGCGCCATCCTTGGCGATGAACCGCGACTGCTCCCACAACGTGTCGCCGGGCGGGGCAGGGACCCCGCCGACGATCACGTCCCCGACCTCGCCCTCGGCGTGGCAAGTGACGACATGGATGAGTTTGGAGCTGCGCATGCCGGTCTGGGGGCATCTTCTATGCGAGTCGACGAAGCCTGCGAAGGGGCTAATCGCTCGCCGAGAGCAAAGCGCGGAGCCTTGCCAGCAGTTCGTCCGAGCTCGCCCTGACGCCGCGCTGCTGGAAGACGATTTCGCCCCTGGCGTCGAGGAGGGAGATGACCGCGGCGTGCTCGAAGCCATTCTGGTCGTTCGGGCGGAACGGAACGTCGAGCGCGGCCGCAAGCTCGCGCACCGCGTCATCACCGCCGTTGAGAAGGGTCCAGTGCGTACGATCGAGGCCGTGACCGTCGGCGTAGAGCCTGAGCCTTTCTGGCGTGTCAGCCTCGGAGTCGAAACTGACGAACGCGAAACGGACTCGTCCCGCCGCGTCGAGGGGCAAATGCTTCTCGACCCACATCATGTCGGCCACGATCGCCGGACATATGTCCTTGCAGGTCGTGTATCCCATCGCGAGAACGACGAGCTTGCCGGCGAAAGACGATAGCGCGACGCTAGCGCCGTCCTGACTCGTCCATTTCTCGTCGAGATCGTAGAGGGAGGCGCGGGTCGGCTTGCCCGGATCGGCCGACGCCGCGACCGTGAGCGCGAGCCACGCCACCGCAGCCGCAGCGAGCAGGCTGCGGCGATTCATGGCGCGCCCCCCGCGCAGCGAAAGCCGACATTATCGGCGGTATAGTTTGCCTTGAGGCTGGCGCGCATCGAATACCGCATGAACGCCGGATAGTCGGTCGGGTCTGCGACGCCGGCCGCCGATCCGCCGCAGAATGCGGCGCTGTCGCCGCCGTTGGGATCGCGCGATTCCGCGGTCGTGGCGTATGCGTCGTAGTCGAGCGTCCACTCCCAGATCAGGCCCACCATGTCGCGCACGCCAAACCCATTGGGATGACCGGCGCCGACCGCGGGCGGGCGAGCGGGGTTCGGCTCGGCCAGCCATTCGAGCGATCGCTCGCGCACGTCCGCTTGGCCTCGCCCATTGTCGGCAAGCGCGTATTCCCATTGCTCCGTCGTCGGCAGGCGAAAGCCATGCGCGCGGCAAAAGGCTTCGGCCGCGAACCAGGATACGTTGGTCACCGGCTCGGCGCCCGCCTCGGCGTCCGCCAGTTCGAGGTCGGACGGCCAGCGTTTGAGATATCTCGAATCCGTGAACAGCGGCTTGATCCGCGACTTGCGCCACTCGGGATGGGCGACAACGAAATCGAGAAACTCCGCGTTGGTCACCGGCTCGATCTCCAGCCGGAAAGCGCCGACGGCCGTGCCCGTCAAAACGGGCGTCGAGACGTTTGCCGGCTTCACGCGCTGAAAGGGGGTGTAGAGCCCCGCCGGCATCAGCGTCAGGCCGCGACCGCCCGCTTCGCCGGCAAACGCCGGCGGGATGACAGCGGCGAGGGCAAGAATCGCCGCGAGCATCGCGGGCGCTCCTCCCGCCATCTAATTCGCCTGCACTCGATAGGCCCGGACCTCCTCGGGAGCGACATCAAGGCCGGAGTTGCCCCAGGTGTTGTAGACATAGGTCAAGACGTCGGCGATGTCCTCGTCGGAGAGGCTCCACGCAGGCATCACGCCGTTGAAGTCGTGGCCATTGACGGTGAGTTTCGTCTCGAGCCCGCCGGTGACGGTCTTGATCGCGCGGACCTTGTCGGCGTTGAGATAGTCGGATTTGGCCAGCGGCGGGAAAGCGTCCGGCACGCCCTCGCCGGTGGCCTGATGGCATGCCTGGCAGTTGTTCGCGAAGACGGCCGCGCCGAGCTCGATGCGCTCCTGTTTGGTGTGCGCCGCCGGCGCCGGAACGCCGCCTTGGCCGGCGACGCGAATGCCCGTTCCCTCAGGCTGGTAGACGAGATCGAACTGCTTGCCGGAATAGACAAGCTTGTCCTCCGGCCCGGTCACCTTGAGCTGCGCCAGCGCGCCGCGGTTGAAGGCCCGCTCGATCGAATGGTCGACGATGATGAAGGTGCCGGGCACGCTCATCTGAAACTGCACGATCGCGGAGCCGCCGGCCGGAATCGCCGTCGTCTGAACGTTATGCGCCGGCGCGGCGAGGTTGCCCTCCGGCCAGACCGAATCGAAAATCTGGCCGATGACGTGAAACGACGAGACCAGGTTCGGTCCGGCGTCGCCGACGAACAGCCGCACCGTCTCGCCGACCTTGGCCGTCAGCGCCTGGTCGCCGACCGTCGAACCGACCGACCCATTGAAGACGACATACTCAGGTTTCTCGTCGATGACCTTGGCCATGCTGAACGGCTGCAGGCCCTGGTCGCCGTTCTTGCCCTGGGTGTAGAAGTCGCCCTGCACGATGTAATATTCGTGGTCGACTTTCGGCAGGCCTTCCTTCGGCTCGACCAGAATCATCCCGTACATGCCGTTGGCGATGTGCATGGCGACCGGGGCGGTCGCGCAATGATAGACGAACAATCCCGGATTGAGCGCCTTGAACGAGAACACCGAACTATGGCCGGGGGCGGTCAGCGAGGCCGCCGCGCCGCCGCCGGGACCGTTGACCGCGTGCAGGTCGATGTTGTGCGGATTCTTGTTGTTGGGATGGTTGTCGAGATGGAACTCGACTTCGTCGCCTTCGCGGATGCGGATGAACTTGCCGGGCACGTGCCCGCCAAAGGTCCAGAAGGTGTAGCGGACGGCGTCGGCGAGCCGCCCCTCGACTTCCTTGACCTCAAGATGCACCACGACCTTGGTCGCATGATCGCGGTGGATGGGGGGAGGAACGTTGGGCGCATCGGTGAGGACCGCGTCCTCGACGCCGACGACCGGGTCGGCCAGGTTTTCCTGACGGGAGGCAGCAAGCGCCGACCCTGAGAAAAGGGCGGCGGCAAGAAAGACAACGGACCGCAGAATCATGACCTGCATTCCTCCCACGCGTGAATGTCGCGCTTGGCGTCGATAAGGGAATTTGCGACGCGTTCCATGATCTCGGTCAAATCGTTTGTCGCGAGACCAAGGAAGGGCGGGTTGGGCGGGCCTCTAGCTGAACGAGACGCCGTGGGCGCCCAGGACCGCGCCGAGTATGGTGACGGCCGCTGCCGCGAGCAGAATGAGATGCGCGAGCGAGACGCGCCGCAGAACCGCTTTCGGGTCGCGCGCCGCTTCCGCCTCAAGCCGGCGATGCGCGAGCGGCTCGACGACGAAGACGAGGCCCATGAACACCGCCCAGACCGCCGCCATGGCGTCGAGCCACCAGAACGCCGGGTCGCCGAATTGTGCCCAGAGATCGAGGCGCCAGGCCATCCAGAATCCGGTCGCGCCCGCCAGCGGAATCGACCACTTCACCTGCGCCGAGAAGCGGTGCTCGATCGCCTCGAACAGCGCCCAGCCTTGCCGCGGGTCTTCGCTCGCTCTGGCGAGTGGCAGCGCGATGAGGGTGACGAACGCGACGCCCCCGATCCAGTGTACGATGCACAACACGTGAACCGCGCGGGCGAGTTCAATATCGTCGATCATCGCCTCCCCGCCTTTCACTATCGGGACCATCATAGCGGACCTGGGCTCCGTCCGCGCTGCTGTCCCGCCGCTCCCCCTTCCATCCACGCCCCGTTGGGAATAGATAGCGCTCAATTCCCCCTGAATTGCCGCGCCCCGGGCGCGCTGGAGAGTGTTATGTCCGAACCGCGCACGTTATATGACAAAATCTGGGACGAGCATGTCCTGGATACCAAGGGCGACCTGAGCCTCATCTACATCGACCGCCATCTCGTCCACGAGGTGACGAGCCCGCAGGCGTTCGAGGGGCTCAGGATGACTGGCCGCAAGGTGCGCGCGCCGGCAAGGACGCTCGCCGTCGTCGACCACAACATCCAGACGACCGACCGCAGAGGCGGAATCGCCGATCCGGAGAGCCGCCAGCAGGTCGAGGAACTGGCGAAGAACGCGCGCGAGTTCGGGATCGAATATTACGACGAGTTCGACGCGCGGCAGGGCATCGTTCACATTATCGGGCCGGAGCAGGGCTTCACGCTGCCGGGCACGACGATCGTCTGCGGCGACAGCCATACCTCGACCCACGGCGCCTTCGGCGCGCTCGCCCACGGCATCGGCACTTCAGAGGTCGAGCATGTGCTGGCGACTCAGACACTGATCCAGACCAAGGCCAAGAATATGCGGGTCAAGGTCGACGGCGCGCTTCCCGAGGGCGTCACCGCCAAGGACATCATCCTCGCCATCATCGGCGAAATTGGCACGGCGGGCGGCACCGGACATGTGATCGAATATTGCGGCTCGGCGATCGAATCACTCTCAATGGAAGGGCGGATGACGGTCTGCAACATGTCGATCGAGGGCGGCGCGCGCGCCGGCATGATCGCCCCGGATGAAAAAACCTATGCGTATCTGAAGGACCGCCCGAAGTCTCCGAAGGGCGCCCATTGGGACCAGGCGATGCGCCACTGGGAGACGCTCAAGAGCGACGATGGAGCGCATTTCGATCGCGACGTGAAACTCAACGCCGCCGACCTGCCGCCGATCGTCTCCTGGGGCACGAGCCCGCAGGATGTCGCGGCGATCCTGGGCGCCGTGCCCCGGGTCGAGGACGGCGAGACCGAGCAGAAGCGCGCCTCGATCAGGCGGGCGCTCGAATACATGGGGCTCAAGGGCGGCGAGAAGATCGCCGACATCGAAATCGACCGTGTCTTCATCGGCTCCTGCACCAATGGGCGGATCGAGGATCTGCGCGCCGCCGCGGCGATCGCAAGGGGCCACAAGGTCAGCGATCACGTCAATGCGATGGTCGTGCCGGGATCGGGCTTGGTCAAGGCTCAGGCCGAGGCCGAGGGCCTCGACAAGATCTTCCTCGCCGCCGGCTTCGAGTGGCGCGAGCCCGGCTGCTCGATGTGCCTTGCCATGAACCCCGACAAGCTCGAGCCCGGCGAGCGTTGCGCCTCGACGTCGAACCGCAATTTCGAGGGCCGCCAGGGCTACCGCGGCCGCACCCACCTCGTCTCGCCCGCCATGGCCGCCGCGGCGGCGATCGCCGGGCGGTTCGTCGACGTCAGGACGTGGCGGTAAGTGCTGCGGCAGGCGTGGCGGAGCCTGGACTCTGCCGCTGACCTGAACGACGCGTCTGTGGCGCTAATTTGCGCGCGTGGTCCCTTAAGCCGCCTCTGAGGCCGCCTTTTCCTGAAGCTGCTTTTTGTGGGCGTTCAGGATCGAGGGGATGAGCCCGGGAAAGCGCTGTTCGAGCTCGCTGCAACGGGAGATGTTTTTCACCTCGACGCCCTGGCGCTCCGATCGGATGAGCCCCGCCTCGCGCAACGCGTTGAAATGCTGCGATAAGGTCGATTTTGGAATCGTCCGGTCGTTGATTTGCGCCAGCGCAGTGCAGTTCTGGGGACACTCGGAAAGGGCGATATTCGCAAAGATGGCGGTCCGCACGGGATCCGAAAGCGCGTGGAAGATGCCTTCCAGCGTTATCGCCTCCTGCGGGGGATGAAACATCGGCTTCATGATTCCTCATATACGCCTCTTGACAATTTATTCCATAGTTCCGAACTACTGAACTCTCGAATAACGAGAGTGGCGGGCGAAGCCTGCATCGGAGTTCAAACGCAATGAGCAAACTTTCCGGAAAAGTAGCGATCGTGACCGGCGCCTCGAAAGGCATCGGCGCGGCGGTCGCCAAGTCGCTGGCCGCCGACGGCGCCAGCGTCGTCGTCAATTACGCTTCAAGCAAGGAAGGGGCGGGCAAGGTCGTCGAGGCGATCAAAGCCGCCGGGGGTAAGGCGATTGCGGTCAAAGGCGACGTCTCGAAGACCGCTGACGCCCGCGCGGTCGTCGACGAGGCGATCAAGACTTTTGGCCGTCTCGATGTGCTCGTCAACAATGCGGGCGTATACGAGATGAAGTCGCTCGAGGAGATTACCGAGGAGCATTATCGCAAGATATTCGACATCAATGTCCTTGGTCTCTTGTTGGTCAGCAAGGAAGCCGCGAAGCACCTTGGGAAGGGGGGAAGCATCGTCAATATCGGTTCGGGAGTCACGCGCCTCACACCGCCTGGCTCGGCGGTCTACACCGCCACCAAAGGAGCCGTAGACGCCATCACTGGCGTGCTTTCGCGGGAACTCGGGCCCAAGGGCATTCGCGTCAATTCCGTCAATCCAGGCATGGTCGAGACCGAGGGGACCCATACCGCCGGCTTCATAGGGTCGAGCTTCGAGGAGTGGGCGAAATCCGGGACGCCCCTCGGACGCATCGGTCAGCCTCGGGACATCGCAGGCGTCGTGACCTTCCTGGCGACGGACGACGCAGGATGGTTGACCGGACAGCAGCTGCTCGCCAGCGGCGGCATGCAGTAACCCATGCGGTTTGTCGAGGGCCACCGCGCGTAGCGGGGCCCTCGACGCGCTCTCGCGAAACTTCGCTGTCGGCGTTAGTCAACTGTGCTATCGTCTCTCTGCGTAGTTCCCACGGGTTTGCCATGAAAGCCGGCGATCTCTTCATTGACGAGGGCGAGATCGTCGAGACGTTCGTCCGCGCGTCCGGGCCGGGCGGGCAGAACGTCAACAAGGTGGCGAGCGCGGTCGAGCTCAGGTTCGATGCGCGCCGCTCGCCGAGCCTGCCGAACGATGTCGCGGTCCGTCTCATTAAGCTCGCCGGCGCGCGGGCGACGCAGGACGGCGTGATCGTTATCTTCGCGCAGCGCTACGCGACCCAGCCGCGCAATCGCGAGGACGCGCGCGAGCGTCTGGCTGCCCTCATCGCAAAGGCGCAGGAGCGGCCGAAGCCCCGCCTCGCCACCCGTCCGACGCACGCGGCGCGGGCTCGCCGGCTTGACGACAAGACCCGCCGGGGCGCGGTCAAGGCGCTGAGGCGCCGCACGAACGGAGCCGATTGAGCCATGTCGCCGCTCGTGGAGGTCGTCGTCGATGGCAAGAACGAGCTCGGCGAGGGCGTCGTCTGGTCGCCCGCGCATGGCGAAGTCCAGTGGACCGACATCTTCGGGCGCCGCTTCCATGCTTATCGCCCCTCGGACGGCGCTGCGCGCTCAGTCGCGCTGCCCGATCGCCTCGCGTGTTTCGCGCCGCTCGGCGGAACTTCTTTGCTCGCGGGCTTCGCCGGCGGCCTCGAAGTGTTCGACCTCGAGAGCGGCGCGCGCCGGCCGATCGCCGCTGTCGAGCCCGACCGCCCGACGACGCGCCTCAACGACGGCAAGCTCGACCGCCGCGGCCGGCTGGTGTTCGGCACGATGGACGAGGATCCGGACCGCCAGCCGATCGGCCAGGTTTATTCCTATGACGGCGGAGCGAGCCCGCGCGCTCTGATCTCCGGCGTGCGCATCTCGAACTCGATCGCGTTCTCGCCCGACGGCCGGCGGATGTATTTCGCCGACACGCCGGCCAAAATCATCCGCTGCTTCGATTATGATCCCGACCGCGGCGAGGTCAGCGGCGAGCGGATTTTCGCCGAGGTGCAGGGTCCGGGCGCTCCGGACGGGTCGACCGTCGACGCCGACGGCTGCCTCTGGAATGCCGAATGGGGCGGCGGGCGGGTCGTGCGCTACACGCCCGACGGACGAATCGATCGCGCCATCGCCCTGCCGTGCGCGCAAGTCACCTGTTGCGCGTTCGGCGGCGCGAGGCTCGATCAATTATTCGTCACCACGGCGCGCACTGGCCTCGACACGGCGGCGCTCGCCGCTCACCCGCTGGCGGGCGCGCTCTTTGTCATCGATGCCGGCGTGGTCGGTCTTGCCGATACCCCGTTCCCCCCGGCGCGCCTTTCGGCTAGCGATTGATCGACCGGGGTTCTTGCGCACTCGGCGGTGCGGCCGAAAGCCGCGCGGCCATTCCTCGGGATGCGGCTTGTTCAGACATAAGATCATATTGTATTACTTTTCCGCATCCATGAAACGCGCAAGGGCCTTTCGAGGCAAACAGGACGAAGGTGGGAGGATTGAATGTTGAATTACCGTAGCAGGAATTTTGGGCTCGCCGTCGGCGTGGCGCTGATCGGCTCGCTGGCCGCGACGTCCGCTTACGCGACCGATCCGGTGGCGAAATGGTGTCAGGGCGTGAAGATCGCTGCTTTCCCCGGCGGGCCGCAGGGCGGCGTGTTCGCGAACAACGTCTATAACGGCTTCAAGCAGGCCGAACTCGATCTGGGGCCGAGCGTCACCTATTACTTCTCCGACTGGGACCCCAACAAGATGCTGACCCAGATCCAGCAGGCCTTGGCGACCAAGGTCGACGGCATCGCGACTTACGGCTTCGGCGGCGAGCCGGCGACCGCGCCGATGGTCGATCAGGCCTTCGCCCAGGGGACGATTTTCACCACCCTCAACACCTCGCTCCCCGACAGCCAGAAGAAATACTCGGCCAAGGGCTTCGGTTATGTCGGGGCGCCCAACTATTCCGCCGGTTTCTCGCTCGGTTCCGAAGCCGCGAAGCGCGCGAATCTCAAGGCGGGAGACAGCGTCTTCGTCTGGGGACTGAAGGGCCAGGGCGGCGATCGCGGCCAGCGCACCGTCGGCGTGATCGACGCCTTCACCAAGGCCGGAGCGAAGGTGATCTACCAGGAGATCGATGCGGCGACCAACGCCGACCCGAACGCGGGCACCGCGACCTTCGTCGGAGTGATGGGCGCCAATCCGGGCATCAAGATCGTCGTCACCGATCACGGCGGCCTGACGTCGAACGTCGGGGTCTACGCGCGCGCCGCCTCGCTGAAGCCCGGGCAGGTGTTCTTCGCCGGCTTCGATATGTCCCCGAACACGGCGCAAGCGGTCAAGGAGGGCTATCAGAATCTGGTCATCGACCAGCAGCCCTACCTTCAGGGCTATCTGCCGATCCTCAACATCTGCCTGACCAAAAGGTACGGCTTCTCGGGGCTTGACGTGAACACCGCGGGCGCGTTCGTCGACTCGACCAATGTCGACGCCGTCGCCCCGCTCGCGGCCAAGGAAATCCGCTGACCCTGCGTGCCCCGAGGCGCGGGATCCGCCGCGCCTCGACCGCTTCAACAGAAATGGACCGCCTGTGACGACCCAATCCGCCGGGGCCGCCGACCCGCCGGTGATCGAGCTTCGCAACGTCTCGAAGACGTTCGGCGAAGTGCGGTCGCTGACGGGAGTGAACTTCGCCGTCAAGCATGGCGAGATCGTCGGCCTGCTTGGCGATAACGGCGCCGGCAAGTCGACGCTGGTGAAGATCGTGATGGGATTTTATCGCCCCGATTCCGGGGGCGAGATCTATTTCCAGGGAAAGCGAATCGACGATTGGTCGGTCGCGCGGGCGCGCAGTCTCGGCATCGAAACCGTTTATCAGGAGCGGGCGCTGAGCGAGAAGCAGCCGATCTGGCGCAACATGTTCATGGGGCGCGAGCCGCGCACGCGCTTCGGTCTCCTCGACGTCAAGCGAATGCGCGCGGAATCTGCGCGGCTCATGAGCGAGCACATGGGATTCACTTCGGCCGCCGTGCATCCCGACAACGTCGTCACCACCATGTCGGGCGGCGAGAAGCAGGGCGTGGCCATCACCCGGGCGCTCTATTTCGACGCGGAGCTCGTGATCCTCGACGAGCCGACCATGGGGCTTTCGCTCAGCGAAACCAAAAAGACGCTCGATTTCGTGAGCGGCATCAAGAAGGCAGGCAAATCGGCGATCTTCATCGATCACAACATTTTTCATGTTTACCCGGTCGTCGACCGGCTCTATGTGCTCGATCGCGGCAAGGTCGCGGGCGTCTACGCCAAGAGCGAGATCACGATGGACGAACTGATCGACCGCCTTTATCGCGTCGCGCGCTCCGGCTCGATGGACTGACCCTGATGGCGACCGGCGCAATTCCGAACCGTCCCAGCGACAACCGCATCGCGCCGCCCTCGGCGTTGCGCCGGCACGGCAGCCAGCTCGGCATCATCGGCGTCGGGCTGGCGATGTGGCTCGCCTTCGTCGTCGCGGCCCCGGCCGTGTTCACGAACCTCGACATCTATCGCGCCTTCGCGCAGACGACGCCGCAATTCGGCATCATCGCGCTCGCTCTCACCTTCGTCGTCATCACCGGCGAGATCGACCTCTCGTTCCCCTCGATCATGGCGCTTGGGACGGCGGCCTTCTGTCTCACCACCGCCTATGGCGGGGCGCCGTGGTGGCTCGGCATCATTTGCGCGCTCGCCACCGGCGCGGCGTGCGGGCTTTTGAACGGCCTCCTGGTCGCCAAGCTCAATATTCCCTCGCTCGTCATCACGATCGGCACCTCGTTCCTCTATCGCGGGCTCGAGCTTGTGCTGATGAACGGCACCGGCGTGCCGCTGACCGCCGACAAATTTCCGCAGATGCACGCGCTTCTGCGCGCCTCGGTGTTCGGCTTCCCGGTTCAGACCTTGTGGATGATCGTCATTCTCATCGTCTTCTGGATCCTGCTTAACCGCACCCGCTTCGGCGCGCATGTGTTCCTGGTCGGCGATAATCCGACCAGCGCCCGGCTCATGGGCGTCAACGCCGTGTCGGTGAAGGCGCGCGCCTTTGTGCTCGTCGGCGTCACCGCTGTCTTCTCCGGCCTCATGACCTCGATCTACGGCTATTACTTCTGGCCGACGACGGGCGACGGCTTTCTCCTCAACACCATCGCGTCGGTCTTCCTCGGCGGGACGTCGGTGTTCGGCGGCACCGGCTCGGTCGTCGGCACGTTCGTCGCCTCCTACATCATCGGCGCGATCAACGCCGGCATCGTCTCGGCCGGCATCAACGCTTTCTATACCCAGCTCGCTTTCGGGCTCGTCATCGTCATCTCGGTCGTCCTGCAGACGCTCATCGAACGGCGCATCCGCCGCCAGTCGCTGACCGGACGGTGATTCAAACGCGGGGCCGAGATGAAGATCACCGCGATCAAGACCGTCGTCGTCAACGCTAACCTGCGCAACTGGATTTTCGTTCGCGTCGAAACCGATGTCGCCGGCCTCATCGGCCTCGGCGAGGCGACGCTCGAATTCCAGACCCGGGGCGTCGTCGGCGCGATCGAGGACCTCGCGCCCCTGGTGATCGGCCAGGATCCGC
Source organism: uncultured Alphaproteobacteria bacterium (assembly GCA_963794655.1). Classification (GTDB taxonomy): domain Bacteria; phylum Pseudomonadota; class Alphaproteobacteria; order Rhizobiales; family Beijerinckiaceae; genus Roseiarcus. The sequence continues at coordinate 496,209 of CAWCEV010000008.1, read as the reverse complement.
GCCGGATCGAGCATCTCTGGCAGACGATGTACCGCTACCCGTTCTTCAAGGGCGGAGTGGTCACGATGTCGGCGCTGTCGGGCATCGACCAGGCATTGCACGACTTGAAGGCGAAGGATCTCGGCATTCCCTTATGGCAATTGCTCGGCGGGCTCTCGCGCGAGCGGCTGCGCATGTACGACCATCTCGGCGGCGGAGATTCGGCTGCGGTCTATGGCGACGCGGCGGCTGAATCGTTCGCCGAGCGAGCGGCCCGCTCACGCGCTGATGGCTTCACGGCGGTCAAGATCCTGGCGGTCGGCAAGACCGCGCCGCTCGACGGCCTCGCGGCGCTCAAGGACGCCGAGCGGCTGATGGCGGCGGCGCGGGCCGGCGCCGGCGACGACATGGACATCATGATCGATCTGCATGGGCGAACCACCGCGGCCATGGCGATCCAGTACGCCAAGGTGCTCGAGCCTTTCCGCCCCTTCTTTCTCGAAGAGCCTTGCCAGCCAGAAGATCCCGACGGCATTGCGCGCGTCGCGCGCTCGACCCCGATCCCCATCGCGGCGGGCGAACGGCTCACCCACCGGCGCGAGTTCCTGCCCCTCCTCACCTCGCAGGCGATCGCAGTCGCCCAGCCGGACGTCTGCCATGCCGGCGGCCTGACCGAGGTCAGGCGCATCGCCGCACTCTGCGATACGTTCGGCGTCAGCATGGCCCCTCACAATCCGCTGGGGCCGGTTGCGACCATGGTCAACATCCACCTCGGCTTCGCGATGCCGAACTTCCTCATTCAGGAGGTGATGCGGTCCGACGTGCCTTGGCGCGACTCGATCGTCACCGGCGTGACCCCGATCCAGGGCGGGTATGTCGAGCCGAGCCTCGCACCCGGCATCGGCGTCGAGATCGATTTCAAGGCGGCCGAGAAGCATCCGTTCCGGGAGGCGCCGCCGATCCAATGGCGCCACCATGACGGCGCGGTCGCCGATTGGTGAGAGGCGCCGATGGCCGGACGGATCGAAGGACAGCATGTCCTGGTGACGGGGGGCGCGCGCGGCATCGGCGCGGCGATCGCCGCCAAGGCGCTCGCTGAAGGCGCGTCTGTTTCGATCATCGATCTGGACGAAGCCGCTGGCGCCGAGTTCCTCGTCGCGCTCAACCGGGACAAGCGGGTTTTGTTCGCCGCCGCCGACGTGAGGCTCGCGTCAGACATCGCTCGTGCGCTCGAAAAGGCCGCAACAACATTCGGGCCGGTCAACGGTCTCGTTAATAACGCGGGACGCAACGTCTACGCCGACCCGGTTACGATGACTGAGCAGGAATGGGAGGACGTGTTCGCGGTCGACCTAAAATCGGCCTGGCTCGTCGCGCGCGCCGTGCTGCCGGCGATGAAGGCGGCGAAAAAAGGCGCGATCGTCAACATCGCTTCGCTCCATGCCGACATCACCTATCCCGGAATGTTCCCCTATGCGGCGGCGAAATCGGGCCTGGTCGGGCTCACCCGCTCGCTCGCGCTCGAGGTTGGCCAATGGCGGATACGCGTCAACGCGTTGTCGCCGGGCTATGTCGAGACGGCGCTGGTCACGGAGTTTTTCGCCCGCAACGATGCAAGTCTGCGCGAGAAGGTGCTGGCGGCTCATCCGATGAATCGCATGGGCAGCCCGGCTGAGATTGCCAATTGCGCCATCTTCCTGCTGTCGGACGAAGCCTCGTTCGTCACCGGCGCGAACTGGCGCGTCGACGGCGGCCTTGGCGCCCGCTTCGCCGGTTGACGCGGGGGCGACGATGGCGATGCAGGCGCCATGAAGTTCCTGATCGTCGAGGACGACGCCGAGATGGCCGAATCGATCGGCGCCGATCTCAAGGCGCGCGGGCATGAGGCTGTCATCGCGTGGAACGGACGCGAGGGCTTCGGCCTGGCGACCGCCGCTCTTCCAGGCAGCGGCCTTGGGCTTAGCCTGGTCGCCGCGATCGCCGAGTTGCATGGCCTCGATTGCTCCGCGTCCGACAACCATCCCGGCCTTCGGGTGACGCTCGCGACTTCGCCCAAGGATGAAGGGTGATCGACTGACTGACGGCTGCACAGGGAATTAGCGATCGTTCCTCAGCGTTGCCTCGAACGCATGCCTGAGCCCAGCGATGACATGGACCGCGAAGCTGATCGAGAGGATGATGTCGATCGACTCGACCCTGCGGGGATCGGCGGAATTCCCGCCGTCACGGTCAGATAGATGTCTTCGTCGATCGCGGCCGCGGTCGGCGGCCGTCGCATGGCGGAATAGAACGACGCTCCGTCAGTGTCGCGGTCGTTCATCTTCGCTTCCGTGGGTCGCATCGTACTATGCGACATCCCGCGGTCCGGGAGCGCGTTTGACGCCAAGCGCCATCGCGCGGGCTAGGTTCTCGTTGTGACGGAGGCTCGCCAGCACAACGCCCGCAAGATGGACGGCGACGAGGATCAGCACCCCATCCGCGAGGGCCGAATGCAGCCGCTCAACGGTGATTGAACCCCAGTATGCGTCCGTCGTCAGCATCCAGCCGGTGACCGCGGTCGCGATCAGGGCCGCCAGCAGGATGACGATCATCGCGCCGCCGGCCGGATTTTGGCCGACGAACCGCGGCTCCGAACCCGCCACGATCGCCTTGAGATAGGCGGCCACCTCGCCGGGCGGACGCACGAATTGCGAGAACCGTGCGTATGGAGGGCCGAGAAAGCCCCAGGCGACGCGCGCGAGCACGAGCCCGGCGACCGTGTAGCCGGCGTACTCGTGCAGACGTCCCGAGTCCTCGCCGCTGAACCCAGGCGATGGAGATGCTCAGCACCAGCGCCCCGTGGAACAGCCGCACGAACGGATCCCAGACCGGGATCATCGGCGTCGCGTCGCCACGCGAAGCTCGCCGCATCGAGGTCAGTTTTCGCCGGCTTCGGGGTTTTCGAGCCGCTCGAGTGTCTCGGCGTTGAACGCCATGTTGGCGCGCTTGCCGTCCTTGTCGGTCGCGTAGACTTCGTAGAAGCCGCCTTCAGCAACCTTGGCCGGCCGCCAGGTCCCGCGATCGCCGGCCCGACTCGCCCTATCCGTGCAGCGCGATTGACTCGGCTTCCCGGATCCGCCGCGGCGCCCTGAGCGGCGGCGCGATGGACTCGGCTTGAGGTTCTTCACCCTTGAGAGCCTCAAACTCGACCGGGTCGTGGGAGCAGAACAGCTTGACGTAGCCGATGGTCAGTCGCGCGAGTTCGCGCAGCCGGGCCAGGTTCGCCCGCCGCGCGGCATCGTCGGCGCTGACGAAACTCTCGAACGCTCGCAGGCCCGCCGGCGCAACGCCGCCGCCCGGTTCGACCTCGGAACGGTGGAAATAGGCGTCGCCGCAATGGAGGAGCCAATCTTCCGGCCTCCGCACCGCGACGCCGCAATGGCCGCGCGTGTGGCCCGGCAGCGGGACCAAGAGAACCTGGTCCCTTGTTCCCGGAATGGCGCGCACCGCCGAAAAGCCGAACCAGTCTTCTCCGCCGTCCTTGATCGCCGCCCACTTCTTGACCGTGGACAACTGCACCGGGCGGTAGCGGCCTCGATCGGTGAGGCTTGAGCGGTTCGTGGCCGCACGAAGCTCCTCGTCATGGACGTGGACCGTCGCGGCCGGGAAATCGCTGATGCCGCCGGCATGGTCGAGGTCGAGATGGGTCGGCACGATGTGGCGCACGTCGCTCGGGCGGAAACCCAGATCGACGACCTGCCTCAGCGCGGTCTCCGCGACCTCGAGCCGTGGCCGCATCAGGAGATTGAAAAGGCGCCCGAGTCGCCGTGGCTCATTGACGTCGTCGACGCCCAGGCCGGTATCGACGAGGATCAGCCCATCCTCGCCCTCGATCAAGAGACAGTGACAGCACATCGGGGCTGGCGACAGCAGCCCGCCGGCGCCGCCGAACAATCTCCCGCCCGGCGGACAGAACGACCCACAGTCGAGATGATGAATTCGCAAGCGCTCGATCCTCCGAAGGCTGGATTATCTCAGCCTTTCACAATTCGGGCGTCGGCGTCCATCTTAGGCGAGAAGGAGATCGTACAGTGAACGTATGACTCTTAAACGCAACTCGCCGTTCATCCCGGACTTGTCGACGGCCGGACACGAAAACTCCGCGTCGGTCATCTTTCATTAAAGGCTCCTTGAACGCAAGCAGCCAATTCAAATACAGCCGATAATCAACAGGTAAACCCGTTTTGATCGTCGAATATGGTAAAGGAATCATGGAGATTCCGGCAGGCTTATTTGAACCAATAAACAAGTAGCATCTGTATTACATGATCCTACGGCAAGCCAATGTATCCTTGCGCTTTGACACGCTATCGCCGCCTGCGCGGCGGAATGCGGGGATCGGCGGCCCAGCGTCTCACATGATCGGCTTTGCGGAGTCGCCCGGCATCAGGAGCTCGGGCGCCTGGACGAAGCTCCTGGTTCCGTCGCCTTGAAGATCGAACACCCAGACGAGGTCGAATTCGATGGCCGGGCCATACCGGCGGCACGCCGTCCGAGCGGCCCAGGATCAGCGTCGCGATCTCGGGGATCGCCTCGTGCTGCCAGGATATGAGCGCGGGACCTTCGGCGGCCTTGACCGCCGCGACGAGTTCCGCCTCCTGCCCTTTGAGAAAAGTCATGATCGGCAGTCCGAGCGACGCCGAGAGGAGCGCCAGCGTCTGCTTTGGCCGCAGGCTTTGCGATCCCGAAGCAAACAGGCTCGCGGGCCTCCCAAGCGGCGGACGCTGGGCGGCGCCGTTCGGCGCGAACAGGCCGACAAGGGCGTTGGCGCGAATCCAGCCCGTCGCCGTCAGCGCCTCCGGGTTCTGCGTCCCGTCCGGCATGAGCCCGGGGCCGCCGTCGCCGTTCGGCTTCTCCGCGTGGCGGATCAGCATGATTTTCGTGGCCGGCATCGCTCCCTCGCCCTCTTCCGGCCGTTGCGCATCGGGCGCCTGCAAAGGGCGGGCGCTGCTTACGCCGCCCCTTCCGCCGCCCTCGCGCGCTCGGCGCGCTTGCGGTCATTGGGGTCGAGCAGGCTCTTGCGCAGCCGGATCGATTTCGGCGTCACCTCGACCAGTTCGTCGTCCTCGATATAGGCCAACGCCTTTTCGAGCGTCATTTGAATCGGCGGGGTCAGCCGCACCGCCTCGTCCTTGGAGTGGGTGCGGATATTGGTGAGCTTCTTGCCCTTGAGCACATTGACTTCGAGGTCGTTGTCGCGCGTGTGCTGGCCGACGATCATGCCCTGATAGACCTTGGCGCCCGGCTCGATCATCATCGGACCGCGATCCTCGAGATTCCACATCGCATAGGCGACCGCTTCGCCCGCCTCGTTCGAGATCAAGACGCCGTTGCGCCGGCCGGCGACGTCGCCCTTCCAATGGCCCCAATTGTGGAACAGGCGGTTCATCACCGCAGTGCCGCGGGTGTCGGTCATCAGTTCGCCGAGATAGCCGATCAGGCCGCGGGTCGGAGCGAGGAAAACAAGGCGCAGCCGCCCGCCCCCCGAGGGGCGCATTTCGATCATCTCGCCTTTGCGCTCGCTCATCTTCTGCACCACGACGCCCGAATGCTCCTCGTCGACGTCGATCACGACCTCCTCGACCGGCTCGAGAGCCTCGCCGTCGGCGCCTCGGCGGAAGAGCACCTTCGGTCGCGAGACGGCGAGCTCGAAGCCCTCGCGGCGCATGGTCTCGATCAGGATGGCGAGCTGCAACTCGCCGCGTCCCGAGACGATGTAGGCGTCGGAATTGGGCGCCTGCTCCACGCGGAGCGCAACATTGCCTTCCGCCTCCCGCATCAGGCGCTCGCGGATGACCCGGCTCGTCACCTTGTCGCCCTCGGTTCCGGCAAGCGGGCTGTCGTTGACGGAAAAGGTCATCGACAGCGTTGGCGGGTCGATCGGTTGCGCGGTCAGCGGCTCGACCTCCTCCGGGCTGCACAGGGTGTCGGCGACGTTGAAGTTCTCAAGCCCGGCGATGGCGACAATGTCGCCTGCGACCGCCTCGTCGATCGGCGCGCGCTCGATGCCGCGGAAGGCCAGAATTCGCGACACCCGGCCCTGCTCGAGCGTGTCGCCCTGGCGGTCGATAACCTTCACCGGCGCATTGGTCCGGATCGAGCCGGAGAACACTCGCCCCGTCACGATGCGCCCGAGATAGGGATTGGCCTCGAGTAGGGTGCCCAGCATGCGGAAGCCGCCGGCGCCGACTTTCGGCGGCTCGACGTGCTTAAGCACCAGGTCGAAGAGCGGCGCCATGTTGTCCTTCGGACCGTCGGCGGCGAGCGCCATCCAGCCCTGCTTGGCCGAGCCGTAGAGGATCGGAAAGTCGAGCTGCTCGTCGGTGGCGTCGAGCGCGGCGAAGAGATCGAAGACCTCGTTGACGACCTCGACCGGGCGAGCGTCCTGCTTGTCGACCTTGTTGACGCAGACGATCGGCTTCAGCCCGATCTTGAGCGCCTTGCCGACCACGAACTTGGTCTGCGGCATCGGCCCTTCGGCGGCGTCGACGAGCACAATCGCGCCGTCGACCATCGAGAGAATGCGTTCGACCTCGCCGCCGAAATCCGCATGGCCGGGCGTGTCGACGATATTGACGCGCACGTCCTTCCACACCACCGACGTCGCCTTGGCGAGAATGGTGATGCCGCGCTCGCGCTCGAGGTCGTTCGAATCCATGACCCGTTCGGCGACGCGCTGATTGTCGCGGAACGCGCCCGACTGCTGCAGGAGCCGGTCGACGAGGGTCGTCTTGCCGTGGTCGACGTGGGCGATGATGGCGATATTGCGGAGCTTCATGGAAAAAGGCTTTGCTGACGGCGACGGCCAGACGACACGGGACGCGCCCGCGTTTTCCTCTGACCGCTAGGTGACGGGAGCGCGACGGCGAGCCCAGCGCTCGCTATCGCGCTCGCCCGTTGCGATTGTGCGGCGCAATACACGAAACGAAGGCGGAAGGGAAGGGCGATCGGCTTTCGCCGCCGCCGCCAACTGCCTAAGGTGCGGTTGGTGCAGTGTCCGGGGGCGGGGTCAGTGAAAACCTTCAAGCTTGACGCGCCGAACGGCGCGATTGCGGTCCGCGAGTTGGACGGCCGGGGGCCTGCGGTCGTGCTCATCCACGGCAATTCGTCGTCGGCGCGCGCATTTTCGCGCCAGATCGACGGGCCGCTGGGGCGGCGTTTCCGGCTGGTCGCCCTCGATCTGCCCGGTCACGGCGCCTCGGACGACGCGAAAGACCCGGGGGCTTATTCGCTACCCGGCCATGCCAGCGCCGTTCGCGCGGCGGTCGACGCCCTCGGGCTCGGCGAGGCGCGTTTCGTCGGCTGGAGCCTCGGCGGCCATATCGCGCTCGAAATGGCGCCCGATCTGCCGGAGGCGCGCGGATTTCTCATTTTCGGCACGCCGCCGCTCGGGTCAAGCGAAGACATTCAGGAGGCGTTCCTGCCCGAACCCGCGATGAAATTCGCCTTTCAGGAGGTCATCAACCGCGACGACGCGCTGGCTTATCTCGCCGCGTTCTTCCGGCCGGGATTTGCCGACGTTCCGCCGTTCTTTCTCGAGGACATCCTGCGGACGGACGGGCGGGCCCGCTCGGGTCTCGCGGCCAGCGCCCAGAATGGCGAGTTCCGCGACGAGGTCGCGGTCGTGCGCGGTCTGAAGGTCCCGATCGCGGTGCTGCATGGCGATGACGAACGGCTGGTCAACGGCGGCTATTTTGCGTTGCTCGCCATGCCGACGCTATGGCGCGGCTCGGTGCAGGCGATCCCGAGCGCGGGTCACACCCCGCAATGGGAAACGCCCGAAGCCTTCGACGCGCTGCTTGAAGCGTTCGTCACGGATACGGCTTGACGCTGGGCCGCCATATTCTTGCCGGAACTACGCCTTAGGCGTAGTCTGTCTTTCGTGGATTTCGCATTCGATCCGGCAAAGGATGAGGGCAACCGTGCGAAGCACGGTGTTTCGCTGGCGCTGGCCGAAGTTCTTTTCGCCGCTCCGCACCTGACGCTCGAAGACGACCGGTTCGAATACGGAGAGGCGAGGCGGATTGCTTTTGGCCACATCCGCGAGCGGCTGTTCGTCTGCGTATTCGTTGATCGCGCTTCCAAGCGGCGAATCATATCCCTGCGCAAAGCCAATACCCGCGAGGTCAAACGCTATGAAAAAAAATCTGAGCAAGGCCGCGGCTAAGGCTTTGGCTACGACAGACTGGAGTCGGATCGACGCGATGTCCGACTCGGATATCGCGCGTCAGATCGCCGCCAACCCGGACGCCGCGCCCGACATGGCGCCTGAGATTGACGTTCGCGCCATTCGACGCGCTTTGGGGATGACCCAGGCCGACTTTGCGACCGCCTATCAGTTCAGCGTGAGGACCGTGCAACAATGGGAGCGTGGCGCGAAGCGTCCGAGCGGACCGGCCCGGACGCTTCTGCGGGCGATCAAGGCCGATCCCGAGGGCCTGCGCCGGGCGCTTGCGGCAGCGTGAGCGCCGCCTACTGCGCGATCGGCGCGTATTTGCCGGCGCTCCACATGTTGATGTCGTAGCGCGGGTCGAGAATGTCGCCCTTGGCGTCGAATCTGACCGGGCCCATCACCGTTTCGACCGGCTTGCCGTCGTTGAGCGCCGCGGCGATCTTGGCCGGGTCGTCCGACTTGGCGCGCTTGATGCCGTCGGCGATCGCCTGAACGACGCCGTAGCTGAACAGGGTGAAGCCTTCGGGGTCATAGCCCTGAGCCTTGAACTGCTCGAGCGCCTTGGCCGCGCTCGGCGAGCGGCGCGGATCGGTCGGGAAGGTGAACAGCGTGCCCTCGCCGGCGTTTCCGGACATCGCCCAGAACTCGGACGTCGCGATGCTGTCGCCGGTCATGAGCTGGAACTTGGCGCCCTGGTCGGCCGCCTGGCGCAGGATGAGGCCGGCCTCGGCGTGATAGCCGCCGAAATAGACGAAGTCGGCGCCAGCGCCCTTCAGCTTGGTCACGACCGCCGTATAGTCCTTCTCGCCGGGATTGATGCCCTCGAACAGGACCTCGGTCACGCCGGCGGCGTTGAGCTTGTCCTTCACAACCTGGGCCAAGCCTTTCCCGTAAGCCGACTTGTCGTGCAGGATGGCGATCTTCTTGCCTTTGTACTTCTCGGCGATCCAGGGCGCGATGAACTCGCCCTGCCGGTCGTCCCGGGGGTAAAGGCGCATGATCGTCGCATGGCCCTTTTCGGTCATCGCCGGGTTCGACGACGCAGGACTCATCATCAGCACGTCATTCTCGGCATAGACTTCGGACGCGGGGATCGACGAGCCGGAACAGGCGTGGCCGTCGACATATTTGATCTGTTGCCCGACGATGAGATTAGCGACGGTGACCGCCTGTTTCGGGTCGCAGGCGTCGTCTTCGATGACAATCTTGATCTTGCGCCCGTCGACCCCGCCGGCGTCGTTGATCGCGGCGGCTGCGGCCTCGGCGCCGCGCTTCATCTGCTCGCCGATGCTGGCGACGGGCCCGGTCATCGGCCCGGCGACGGCGATCGTTATGTCATCGGCAAATACCGGCGAACTCAGCGTGATAAGGCCGAAGCCGGTCAACGACAGGATCAATGTAGCGCGCATCTTCGAACCTCCTCCCGCGACGGCTTCTCTAGCGGCTCGTCGAGCCAAGGGCGATAGACGGGAACGACGGCCATGGCAACCCGCGCGGCCCCGTCTCATCCATTCGCCTGCCAGCGCATCGTGATCGTGGGCCAGCCCGAAAGCGAGCTTACGCCACGCCCCACGGCCTCGAATCCCTCGCGCTCGTAGAACTGCTTCGCGCGCGGGTTCACCTCATTGACCTTGAGCTCGATTGCCTGCGGCGAGCGGCGCTTCGCTTCCGCCATGAGGGCGACCGCGAGGCCGGAGCCGCGTTCGTCCGGCGCGACGCAAAGCTGGTCGAGCACACCGGAGCGCGGATCGATGGTCACGAAGCCGGCGGGCTTCCCCTGGGCGTCGAGCCCGACGACGACCTCGGCCCCTCCGGCGAGGAGCGCGGCGAGGCAATTCTCGATCCAGGCGCGGCGCACGTCGAAATCGATCGCGACGCCGGTTGCCTTCCAGGCTGCGACCCAGAGATCGATCAGCGCCGGCAGATCGTCTTCGGCGAAGTCGCGCAGCGCCCGGCCCGGAGCGCTCACCTTTCTGTCAGCTTGAGCTCGATGCGCCGATTGCGGGCGAGCGAGTCTTCGTCCGTTCCCTGGTCGAGCGGCTGGAATTCGCCGAAGCCGGCGGCGGCCAGGCGGTCGGGCTCGACCCCCTTGCTGATCAGGTATTGCACGACCGAGACCGCGCGGGCGGCCGAGAGCTCCCAGTTCGACTTGTACTGGCCGCCGCTGATCGGCCTGTTGTCGGTATGGCCGTCGACGCGCAGGATCCAGGGAAGGTCAGGCGGAATCTCGCGCTCGAGATCGAGGACGGCGGAAGCGAGGCTGTCGAGCGACTGCTTGCCGGCCGGGCTGATTTCGGCCTTGCCGACGTCGAACAGCACCGAGGATTCGAACACGAACCGGTCGCCGACGACCCGGATGTCGGGCCGCGAGCCCAGGATTTGCCTAAGCCGGCCGAAGAAGTCGGAGCGGTAGCGGTTGAGCTCCTGAACCTTCTGCGCGAGCGCGACATTGAGCCGCTGGCCGAGGTCGGAGATCTTCGATTGCGATTCCTTGTTGGCGGCCTCGGAGGCGGAGAGCGCGTCCTCGATCGCCGCCAACTGCCGGCGCAGCGCCGCGATCTGCTGATTGAGCACGTCGACCTGGGCCAGAGCCTGAGCCGAAATCTGCTTTTCCCGATCGAGCGCCTGGGCCGCCGCGGAAGCCTTTCCGCTCGCCGAATCGGCGTTGACGGCGCCCGCGGACGCCGCATCCCGGAGCCGCTTCTGCTCCTGTTCCGCCGCGTCGAGCGTTGCGGTCAGGGTTGAGATCCTGGATTCGTCGGCGCCCTTCTGCGTGCGCTCGAGCGCGAGCAGGTTGGTCAGCTCCTCGATCTGCCGGTTGAGTTTGACGAGCGCCTCATCCTTGCCGGTGACTTCCCGGGACAGGAAGAACTGCGCCAGCATGAACACCGAGAGCAGGAAAATGATCACGAGCAGCATCGTCGACAAGGCGTCGACGAAGCCTGGCCAGTAGTTCACCGCCTCGTAGCGGCGCGAGCGCGAGAGCGCCATCGTTCAACTCCTTCGCGCCCCCGCGCCCCTATCCTAACCCTCTCCGGATCAAAGGGGAAAAGGAACTACCGCGTTCCCAGTTCGTCCAGCAGGCGACGCAGCAGCTTGCCGATGTCCTCCTGCTGCACCGCCTGGGCGTCGACCCAGTCCCGAATCTGCTGCTGCTCGGTGCGCATATGCGAGACCAAAGCCTGAATGCCTTCGGCAAGCGTCGCGATTGCTTTGGTGTCGCGCTGGCTCTCGATCGCCGGTTGCCCGCCCTGCGGGATGATCGGCCCCTCCGGCATTGCTTCCGCGAGCGGCGCCGTCTGCACGTGGCTCGCGAGAAACTCCTCGAATTCGGAATAGAACCGATTCTGCGCCTGCCCCGCCTGGAGATCGAGAAAGCCCAGGATCAGCGAGCTCGCGAGCCCGAACAGCGAGGAGGTAAACGAGACGCTCATACCCGCAATCGGGGCCGAAAGGCCGGTCTTGAGCGCGTCGAACATGCTCGTCGTATCGACCCCGGTCTTCATGCTGTCGATGACGCCGGCGATCGAATGCACCGTCTGCAGGAGGCCCCAGAAGGTGCCGAGCAACCCCAGGAACACCAATAGCCCGACGAGATAACGGCTGAGCTCGCGCCCCTCGTCGAGCCGGGTGGCGATGGAATCGAGAATGGCTCGGGTCGTGATGGTCGAGAGCCCCCGCGCGCCCGCTCCGGCGTTGAGCATCGCCGCCATCGGCGCGAGCAGCCGGGGCGTAGGGATGGCGCCGGTCTGGGCGCCGGTCAGCGAATTGACCCAGCGAATCTCCCGGAAGAGCCGGATCACCTGCCGGAACGTGAACAGGGCCCCGATCGCGAGAACCCCGAGGATCAGGCCGTTCAGGCCTGGATTGGCGCTGAAGGCGAGCGCGATCTGCTGATAGAGGATGAGAACGACAAAACCGACCAGCGCCAGAAACGCCGCCATCCCGACCAGGAAAATACGCGGCGAGGTGAGCAGGCGGATGTCCGGATCTTGCGCCATGGATCGCCGAATCAAACCTTAACAGTAACCCGCGACGTGGCGCCGCTCTGCCATAATAGATTAGCCGGCAATAAGACGACAGAGGGTTCCTCAGCCTGCCGCCTCGTCTTGCGCCCTCGATCGAACGCTCATGCAACCTTCAGCTTGGGCTTGAGCCAGCCGCGATTGACCAGGACTTCGGCGATCTGCACCGCGTTCAGCGCCGCGCCCTTGCGCAGATTGTCGGACACAACCCAAAGGTTGAGGCCGTTGTCGATGGTGGGGTCGTCGCGGATGCGGGAAATATAGGTGGCGTCCTCGCCCGCCGCCTCATGCGGGGTGACATAGCCACCGGGTTCGCGCCGGTCGATGACCAGGCAGCCGGGCGCCTTGCGCAGGATCTCGCGCGCTTCATCGGCGCTGATCGGGTCGACGAACTCGACGTTGACCGCCTCCGAATGGCCGATGAACACCGGCACTCTGACGCAGGTCGCGGTCAGCTTGATCTTGGGGTCGAGGATCTTCTTGGTCTCGGCGACCATCTTCCATTCTTCCTTGGTCGAGCCGTCGTCCATGAAGACGTCGATCTCGGGAATGACGTTGAAGGCGATGCGCTTCGGGAACTTCTTCGGCTCGACCGGGTCCGACACGAACACCGCGCGCGTCTGGGAAAAGAGCTCGTCCATCGCGTCCTTGCCTGCCCCAGAGACCGACTGATAAGTCGCGACCACCACCCGCCGGATGGTCGCGCGGTCGTGCAGCGGCTTCAACGCGACGACGAGCTGCGCGGTCGAGCAGTTCGGGTTGGCGATGATGTTCTTCTTGCCGAAGCCCTTGGCCGCCGCCGCGTTGACCTCCGGCACGATGAGCGGCACGTCCGGGTCCATCCGCCACGCGGACGAATTGTCGATCACGATGCAGCCGCGGGCGCCGATCTTGGGCGAATATTCCTTCGAGACCGCCCCCCCGGCCGACATCAGGCAGATATCGGTGTCGGAAAAGTCATAGTGCTCGAGCGCCCGGCACTTGAGCGTCTTGTCGCCGAACGAGACCTCGCGGCCGATCGAGGCGGGGGAGGCGAGCGCGACCACTTCGGACACGGGGAACCGGCGCTCTGCGAGGATGGCGAGCATCTCGCGGCCGACATTGCCGGTTGCGCCGGCGACCGCGACCTTGAAGCCTGACATGGAAGAATCCTTTTTGCCCTGCCTCCCCGCTGGCGATCCGATCTTAAAATCGGACCTCTAAGCCCCGGCGCCCCGCCGGGGAGAGCGGAAGGCGCGAGTCAGCCGTTCGTCCCGCCTTTCGGGGCGGGACGCGCATTGAGCGTCGTTTTCAATCGACGTGACGGCATCGAGACAGATCCAGGCGCGCAAGGGCGCGCCAAGCCATTCCGAAAACACGGCGCGGCCGGGATGTCAATGCAAACAAGGGCAAAGGGCGAGATTTGGTTTTGGAAGGCGGCCCGGAGGACGGCAAAGGTCCGCCGCTATCACGGACTGGCTGTCTCCGGCAGCCCGGCCTTACGCAGGTCGTCGAGATACATGCGCTTCAGCGGCTCGCGCATGGGCCAGCACGATTCGGTCGCGACCGAATGGGGGCCGGTCTTCAGCCACTCGGCAATCGTCGCTTTGGCGTCATCGATCCGGCCCAAGTGCGCATAGATGACCGCAAGCGTCGACTGCCAGAACTGCGAGTCGCCAGTCCCCAAAACCGCGAGCGCCTCGTCGTTGCGTCCGGCGAGATAGTACGCGTAGGCAAGATTGGCCTTTGCGAAAGGATTGTTCTGAGAATTGTGCGAGACGGCCCACGAGGCCCACTCGATCGCTTCGTCCAGCTTACCGGCGTTGGCGATATAGAAGGCTGAGCTGCCGCGCAGCTCCGCATCGTAGGGCGACATCTCAACTGCGGCCTCGGCTTCCTGAGCGGAGCGATCAAAGTCCGCTCCGTGCCAAGCATACACGCGGGACATGAGCTTCCGGCTCTAATAGATCAAGAACCGCGACTTGTTCTTCGCCTCCTCAGCTTCGCGGCCGAGCTTGTAGGCCGTCTCGGCGGTTTCGCGGCAGTTCTCCAAGGGTCCGAAAGTGTCGACCTCCGTCATGTAGGTCCAGGCCAGTCTGATCTTCAGAAGCGGTGAGTTGGGGAAACGCGCCAATCCTTCCTCAGCGAGCTTCCGCGATCGAACGTTGTCGTCGGGCGTGAACCTCATGAAATAGGTCTGCGAGCGAAGATAGTAGTCATAGTCAGTGAGGTCCGACTCCGGCTTCCGCCATGCCGCGGCTTCCTCGGTCTTGCGCACCTTGCCACCGATTCCAGCGATCTCGCCGAAGATGCTCGTGGCCGTTTTCTCCTGAATCGCGACGGGGTCGCCGCCCTTGAACTCGTAGCTGTTCGACCAGGCGGTCTCGCCGCTCGCGGCATCAGTCAGCTGCGCTCGAACGCGCAGTTTGTCGCCGCTCTTCGCCAGATCGCCGCCGAGCGCATAAGTCGCCCCGAGCTCCTGCGCGGCCCGCTTGGGGTTGCCGAGCATCGGCGGCGGCAGGTCCGAGGAGGAGACGACGCGGATCAGCGGGAAGGTCGAGAGCACCGAGATTACTTCTCGTGCGAAGCTTGGACCCTGTCGGTCAAGCCCGGCGTCACCGTCCGCGCTAGCGAAGGGCAGGACCGCGATGACCGGCGTATAGTCGGGGAACAGCGTCTCGCGCGGCCAGAAGCGCCATGTGGCGACGCCTGCGAGCGCGGCGAGCAGAACGACCAGCCCGAGCGCCGGCGCGAGACGGCGATAGCCGCGCATGCCTGCGCCGAGCCAGTCGCAGCGGGCGCGCGCCCCCGGCGGCTGGATTTCATAGACATGGACGGGGCGGGCGATGTTCTTGAGCGACTTCTCGCCGACGTCGCGCAAGGGCAGGCCGAGCTTGCCGAAGATCGCCTCCCGCACAGTTGCCGAAATGCAGATGCCGCCGGGCTCGGCCAGCGGTTCGAGCCGCGCGGCGACATTGATGCCGTCGCCGTAGGTCTTGTCCGCGTCGTGGATGATGTCGCCGAGATTGACGCCGATGCGGAGCAGCATCTGGCGCTCCTTGGGCACGTCGACGTTGCGCTCGCCCATGATCTTCTGCATCGCGACGGCGCATTCGACCGCGCGCACGGCGCTCGGGAACTGCGCCACGATCCCGTCGCCGGCGATGTTGATGATCGAGCCGCCATGCTTGGCGATGAGCGGGAGCAGGACGCCCTTGTGCGCTTCGAGGTCGCGCACCGTCTCGTCTTCGTCGCGGCCCATGAGGCGCGAATAGCCGGCGACGTCCGCAGCCAGGATCGCCGCGAGGCGGCGCTCGTCGGAATGCAGGGCGACTGGCTCCTCGGACATGCGCTTGTCCGCCGTTCGCAGCGTCCCGAGCTCCTGGATGCTCGGAGTTCCAACCCAATCTAGGCGTGGGAGGCGCGATCACGCAATCGTGAAGACTACCGATAGTTATTCGGTTAAGCCGAAAAATGTGGTAGACTGCCCTTGCGATGACGGATGGGATCCATTGGCCTGGCGGCCGAGCGGCACGAACGACCTCACGGCCCGGGATGAAAACCGGCAAACGGACAAATAAGAACAAAGCCGCTCACGAGCGGCGCAACGCATTGAAAACGCTCGTTTCGCACGAGAGATTCCAAGCAAAGCCAACCGGGAGCCAACCTGTAGCCAAAGGAAACTCGGCGCGACTCGGCCGATTCCAAGATAATACAAGCATATCTACAATGTAGATCGTCGCGCGCGCCACTCGCCCTTCAGGATCGCCATCATGATGAGGTCGGCGCGGGTCCCGTCGCTGCGGCGGTACGCCTGGCGCAGGACGCCGTCGCGGCTCAGGCCGAGCTTGAGGTAGGCGGCTTGCGCGCGGGCGTTGTCGGCGAAGCAGTCGAGATAGAACCGCTCTGCGCCCAACGGCCCGAATGCTTCGTCGAGGACGAGGCTCAGGAACGCCGTGCCGAGCCCCTGTCCGGGGCGGGCGACGGCGACGCGCTGGAGATAGAGGTTGCCGTGGACGTCGCCGACGCCGCGCAGGATGGCGAAGGCCTCGATCGCGCCGGTTTCGTCAACGCCCACGCGGTAGGCGTGGGACGGCGAATCAAACATCGCCCGATGCTCGCCCTCCCCGGAGCGGGCGACGTAAAGCTCGAAGTCCGGCGAGCGCTCGATCGCCATCACCGCTGCGATGTCTGCGGGCTGAGCCGGTCGTAAGGTCAGCGCGGAAGCGGGCATCGAGAGCGGCGATCCTGGGTTCGCGGCGCCCATTGCGCCTCGCGGCGCGAGCGTCTATACCCCGCCGGCCCTTGAGCGGCTTCGGCCGCTCGGGACTCCGGGAGATGGGCGCTTAGCTCAGCGGTAGAGCACTACCTTGACATGGTAGGGGTCAGAGGTTCAATCCCTCTAGCGCCCACCATCCCCGGCCTCAACCGCCGCCTCATTTTCGCGCCGGTTTTCGGCGAGAGGCGCGGGAAGCTGCCTCGCCCCCCTCGCTTCGACGGATTGCCTCATTGTCACTGCCGACGACTGCGCTCACCGGCCGGAAACCATCGAAGGCCGGTCGGGCGCTCTTCGGTCTTGTCGCCGGATTGGCGCTTCTCGCCTCCGCCGCGGGCCGGGCAAATGCCGCGGATTCGCAGGGCGCGATCAAGGACAAGCACGGCGACTGGGTGACCCGTTGCGAGACGCCGGCCGGCGCGTCCCACGAGCAATGCGCCATCGTGCTCAGCGTCGTC
Organism: uncultured Alphaproteobacteria bacterium; assembly: GCA_963794655.1. Classification (GTDB taxonomy): domain Bacteria; phylum Pseudomonadota; class Alphaproteobacteria; order Rhizobiales; family Beijerinckiaceae; genus Roseiarcus. The sequence continues at coordinate 479,280 of CAWCEV010000008.1, read as the reverse complement.
GATCAGGAGCGGCCGAATCTGGTGCTGGTCGTCATCGTGCTCAACACTGCCGATCGCAAGGCGCGGCTCATGCGGGTGATCGCGCCGCTCGGGGTGCTGCTCCCCCCCGGCGTCAGCCTGCGGATTGACGATGCGGACGCGGGCCGTCTGAGCTTCCTGCAGTGCCTGCCCAACGGCTGCGTCGCCCAGCTCGCCATGGACGACGCGCTTCTCGACAAGCTGAAGAAAGGAAAGACCGCCACGCTCGGCATCTTTCAGACGCCCGAGCAGGGGGTCGGAATGCAGGCGCCGCTCGTCGGATTCAAGGAGGCTTATGAGCAATTGCCTTGACGGCGTCGGCAGGGTAAGCACCCCCGACTTTCAAACGAATCCTGGTCGCTCAATAGGCGAAGTTCGAAGAATGATCGTTCGCGCAAAGCTGGCCCGCATGGCGCTTCTTTCGATGGCGGTCGGCGCCCTTGGGGGCTGCGATACTGTCGGAAGCGCGGTCGGTTCGGCTAGCAGCTCAGTCGGCGGTTTCTTCTCCCACCAGGATCCGAGCGTCGCCACCCTCAACGCGGGCGTGAACCCGCGGCCGGTCGCCGGCAAGCCCGCGACGAATCCGAGCGACAAGTTCAAGGTGCTTCCGGTCGCCTCGCAAGACATCAATTGCCCCGAAGTCACGATCGCGGACGCCGGCGCAGCGCTGCGGGTCGGCGGGCCGGACAATCCTTCGGTGCGCTATCAGTTCAACATCATGGACACAGCGCGCGAGTGCGATCCCGCGGGCCCCTCGCAAGCCGCGGTGAAGATCGGCGTCAAGGGCGCCGTGGTCATGGGGCCGGCCGGCTCGCCGGGGACTTTCAGCGCGCCGCTGAAGATCACGATCACCCGCGAAAGCGACAAGACGGACGTGTTTTCGCAGACCTATCAAGTCCAGGCGGCGACGGATGGCGTCACTGCCGGCCCATTTCGCGTCGTGACCGATCCGATCACGGTGCCGATGCCGACTCTCCAGCTCGCCGACGTCTATTCGATCACCGTTGGCTTCGAAGGGGGAACCGGCGGACCGTCGCCGACGCGCCACAAGCCCAAGAAGAGGTCAGGCTAGCCGACGCAGGCCCAGGCCCGCGCATCTTGCGTTGACAATCTTCGGCCGGTCTGGCTAGCTCCAAAACGTCAGTCGAAGACACTTCGCGGAAGAGTCCGGCGCATTTCGCGCCGGCGCCGAAGGCGCAACCGCCCCGGAAACGCTCAGGTCTTAGGGACCGCGCAAGTGATGACGCTCTGGAAAGAGGCGCGCGCATAAGCGTTCGCCCACCGACGGGGGCAACCGCGGAAGCGGGAAATCTCTCAGGTCATCGGACAGAGGGGGCGTGCGTGAGCGCTAAGGCCGCAGTCCTGCGGCGTGGCGCTGTGCGGGCGCTTGTTCGCGACTGGTGGGCCAATGTACGAAACCGTCGATCAGAAGACGCCGTTGCACGGGCTGCACGTCGAGCTCGGCGCGCGGATGGCGCCGTTTGCCGGTTACGACATGCCGATCCAATACCGCGCGGGGGTCCTGGCTGAGCACCTCCACACCCGGAAGTTTGCTGGGCTGTTCGATGTTTCGCATATGGGCCAGGCGCTCGTCGAAGGCGCCAGCCATGCGACCGCCGCGGTCTTTCTCGAGACGCTTTGCCCAGCCGACCTTCTCAATTTGGCCCCTGGTCGCCAGCGGTACACCCAATTGCTCAACGACGACGGCGGAATCGTTGACGACCTGATGGTCACTCGGCCGCCCGACGCCGATGGCGCCCTGAGGCTCGTCGTGAATGCCTCGCGAAAGGCCGTCGACTACGAACTCATCCGCCGTCGCCTGCCTTCAAGCCTTCGTCTGACTTTGCTCCCTGAGGCGGCGCTGATCGCGCTTCAGGGCCCCACGGCGGCCTCAATATTGACGCGCCTTGCCCCCGACGAGGAACTCGAGACCATGCCCTTCATGAGCGCTCGCCCGGCGAGGATCGCGGGGTTCGAGGCCTTCGTCTCACGCTCGGGGTACACCGGCGAGGACGGCTATGAGGTCTCGCTCGCGTCGAGTGAGGCAGAAAGCTTCGCCCGCCTTCTCCTCGCCGAACCCAACGTTGCGCCGATTGGCCTCGGCGCCCGTGATTCGTTGAGGCTCGAGGCCGGCCTCTGCCTTTATGGGCATGAGCTCGACGAGACGATCGATCCGGTCGAAGCCGTGCTGTCGTGGTCAATTCAGAAGCGCAGACGTTTGGAAGGCGGTTTCCCCGGCGCCAGCCGCATTCAGGGCGCTCTGGCCACCGGGCCGACGCGTCGGCGTGTGGGTATTCGACCCGACGGTCGCGCGCCGGCGCGCGAAGGAACGGAAATCGTCTCGACGGATGGCGCGCCGATTGGCGTGGTAACGTCCGGGGGCTACGGCCCAAGTGTGGGGGCGCCGATCGCGATGGGCTACGTCGCCAGCGCCTACGCGCCTCTCGGAACGCCGATCGGTCTCATGGTTCGCGGCAAGGCGGTCAGCGCGCGGGTCGCCGAACTGCCCTTCTATCCCCACGCCTATTATCGCGGTCAAGCAAGGAATGGATGATGTCGCAAGTTCGTTACACCAAGGACCATGAATACGTCCGCGTCGAGGGTGGGGAGGGTGTCGTCGGCATCAGCGAGCATGCCCAGCAACAGCTGGGCGATGTGGTCTTTGCCGAGACACCGCCGATAGGCAAGGCGTTGAAGCAAGGCGATCCGGCCGCCGTGGTCGAGAGCGTCAAGGCGGCGAGCGACGTATTCGCGCCGGTCTCGGGCGAAGTCGTCGCCGTAAACTCGGAAGTCGAGTCGACGCCGGGCCTGATCAACGAGGACGCGCTCGGGCGCGGCTGGCTCTTTCGCCTCAAGCTCGCCGATCCGGCCGAAATGGGCGGACTGATGGACGAATCCGCCTACGCGGACTACCTCAAGACCTTGGGCTGAATGATGCGCTACCTGCCGCTGGACGCAAGCGAACGCGAAGCGATGCTGGCTCGCATCGGCGTGCCGGACATCGAGGCGCTGTTCGCCGACATTCCCTCCGACAAACGGATTCAGGGTCTTCTCGACATGCCGCGGGCCCAGAGCGAAATGGCGGTCGAGCGGGCGATGACGACGATCGCGAGGCGCAGCATCGCCGCCGGCTCGGTCCCGTTCTTTCTCGGCGCAGGCGCCTACAGACGACACATCCCGGCGACCGTCGACCACCTGATCCAGCGTTCCGAATTCCTGACCAGCTACACCCCCTATCAGCCGGAAATCGCCCAAGGGACGCTTCAGGTTCTGTTCGAGTTCCAGACCCAGGTCGCCGCGCTCACGGGCATGGAGGTCGCCAACGCCTCGATGTACGATGGTTCGACTGCGTGCGGCGAAGCCATGTTGATGGCTCACCGCCTCACGCGACGCAGCCGGGCGGTGGTTTCGGGTGGCCTGCACCCTCAATACGCCGACGTCTGCACGACATTGGCGCATATGGCCGGCGACACTGTCGTCCGCCTGCCTCCTGACCTCAAGGCGAGCGAAGACATCGCTGCTGCGATCGATGATGAGACAAGTTGCATCATCGTCCAGGCGCCCGACTTCTTCGGCAATCCCCGCGATCTTGCCCCCATCGCCGCGTCGGCGCATGCGCGCGGCGCTCTGCTGATCGCGGTGTTCACCGATCCGGTTGCTCTCGGCGCGCTGCGTTCTCCCGGAGAGATGGACGCCGATATTGCAGTTGGAGAAGGGCAGGGGCTCGGCAATGCCCTCAACTTCGGCGGCCCATATCTCGGCCTTTTCGCGACGCGAGCCAAGAACGTGCGCCAGATGCCGGGACGTCTCGCGGGCGAGACTGTCGATGCGGCCGGGCGGCGCAGCTTCGTTCTCACCCTTTCGACCCGCGAGCAGCACATCCGCCGTGAGAAGGCGACCAGCAATATCTGCACCAACTCCGGCTTATGCGCGCTGGCGTTCTCGATCCATCTGACGCTTCTCGGCGGCGCCGGACTGGAGCGCCTGGCGAAACTCAACCATGCCAATGCCGTGCGACTCGCTGAGCGGCTCGCCTCGATTCCGGCGGTTGAGGTCGTCAACCCTCACTTCTTCAATGAGTTCACGTTGCGCACGCCTCGGCCGGCCGCCGAGCTGATCGAGGCTTTGGCCGGGCGCGGGGTGATCGGCGGATTGCCGGTTTCGCGGCTCTTGCCCGGGGCGGGGCTCGATGACTGCATCGTCGTCGCCACTACGGAGACCAACACCGAAGATGACCGCGCAGCCTACGCGCAGGCGCTGGCCGATTGCCTGCGCTGAAGCCGAGGAAAGGGGCACCCGATGAATGTACAAGGCCGTCCGACCCGTCCCGAAACGGCCGCCGTCCGGTCGCGCGGGAGCTTCACCGGAAATCGCGGGCTCAATATGGAGGAGGCGCTGATTTTCGAGACCGGGCGTCTCGATGCGACCGGGGTCGATATCGACGAGCCCGAACCTTTCAATTCAAGGCTGGGCCCGCACGTGCGCGGAACCGCGATCGAACTGCCCGGATTGACCGAACCCGAGGCGATCCGACACTACGTGCGCCTTTCGCGGGACAATTATTCGATCGACGCCGGCATCTACCCGCTCGGCTCGTGCACGATGAAACACAACCCCCGCCTCAATGAAAAGATCGCGCGCCTGCCCGGGTTCGCGGACGTCCATCCGCTCCAGCCGGTCTCGACGGCGCAAGGGGCGCTCGAGGTTGTCGAAGCGCTCACGAACGCCTTGTTGACGATGACTGGCATGGACGCCGTTGCGATGTCGCCGAAGGCCGGCGCGCACGGCGAACTCTGCGGAATGATGGCGATCAAGGCTGCGATCGAGGCGCGCGGAGAAGGGGCAGCGCGTCGGGTGGTGCTGGTTCCAGATTCCGCCCATGGCACCAATCCGGCGACCGCGGCGCTGATTGGTTATTCGGTTCGTTCCGTGCCGGCGAGCGCAGATGGAAACGTCAGCGCTGAGGCGGTGCGGGCCGCAGTCGCGCCCGACGTGGCGGCGATCATGCTGACCAATCCCAACACCTGCGGACTATTCGAGCGCGAGATTGTTGGTATCGCCGAAGCCGTACACGAGGCCGGGGCGTATTTTTATTGCGACGGCGCCAATTTCAACGCTGTCGTCGGCAAGACCTGGCCGGGCGATCTCGGCGTCGACGCCATGCATATCAACCTGCACAAGACCTTCTCGACCCCGCATGGCGGCGGCGGCCCTGGCGCCGGGCCGGTCGCGCTGTCATCGCGGCTCGCCCCTTTTGCGCCAATTCCCTTCGTCAAGCGCGAAGGGGCAGCGCTTCGGCTGGTCGAGCATGCCGAAGGCGGTGCGTCCTTTGGACGCATGTGCGCTTTCCACGGGCAGATGGGCATGTTTGTGCGCGCGCTCAGCTTCATTCTCTCGCACGGCGCCGACGGTCTCAAGCAGGCTTCGGAAGATGCGGTGCTGTCGGCGAATTATATTCGCGCTTCGCTCAGCGACGTCATGAGCGCCCCCTTCGGCGACCGGCCCTGCATGCACGAGGCGCTGTTCGACGACCGCTGGCTGAAGGACACCGGGCTGACGACGCTCGATTTCGCCAAAGCGATGATCGACGAAGGCTATCACCCGATGACCGTCTATTTTCCGTTGATCGTGCACGGGGCGATGCTGATCGAGCCGACCGAGTCCGAATCAAAAGCGAGCCTCGACCTGTTCATCATGACGCTTCGCGATCTCGCAATCGCCGCCCGAGCGGGCGACCGCGAGCGGTTTCTGTCCGCGCCCGTCGATGCGCCGCGGCGCCGGCTGGACGAGACTCGAGCCGCGAGACAGCCGGTTTTACGGTGGACGAAGCCCCAGCCGGTATGACGATCCTCCGACCAGGGCGCCCTTCCTTGTGACCTCAATATGGTTCTAGACTGTTAGTGGCCGCGATTGTTCGCGCCAGAGGGCTGAGTCGCCATGTCATTCGGTCTGTTCCGTTTCGCTGTCGCGGGCATAATCGCCGCCGGGGTCGCGATGAGTTCCTATGGCGCCTTCGCGCAGGACAATCCGGCGGCGCCTCCCGCGACCCAGGCGCCGGCGGCCCCGTCGCCCGCGCCCGCCGCCCCGGAAGCTGCGAAGCCCGGCGAATCGACTCCGCCGGCGAGCGAAACTTCGACCGGGGAGACGGTCGACCTGCCGGCGCGGCCCTTCGCCTATATCGAAGGGAAGGCCGACCGTGACGAAATCTACAGCGCGATTCTCGGTTCGCTCGGACTGGTCAAGCGCGACATGGACAAGGCGAGCCTCGCGCCGGCGGGTCGGCCGATCGCGGTTTTCGTCGAATCCGACGATACTGGTTTCAAGTACCACGCGGGATATCCGCTGGCCTCGGCGCCCGAAGGGAAAGCGAGCCTGTCCGACGCGGTGAAGCTCGGTCAGACGCCCAGCGGCAAGGCGATGCGGTTCGAGCACCAGGGCGCATATTCGGACATTGACGCGACCTATGACGCGATTACGGCCTATCTCGACGAGAAGGGCATCGACGCACAGGACTCCTTCATCGAGGAATACGCCAACGATGTGAAGGACCCGGACGACCCAACTTTGCAGGTCAATATTTATGTGCTGCTGAAATGAAACACTGAGATTTGTCGCGGTTGTGGCTTTGCGATTTGATCGGGATCAATTCGGCGCACGCAGGTGCGCCGATTATTGTTAGGGAGTTGACGCGCGAGGCGAGTAATGGCTGCCGATGGCGACGTGATCGCGCGGGTTATGCTACGCCGTGCGGATCCTACCGACTTGCTGCAGATCCTCCGGGAGATCCAGGAGGAACTCGGATGGATTTCGCCGGAGACCAGCCGGACGGTTGCTTCGCGGCTGGGCGTTCCCATGACGCGCGTGCAAAGCGTCGTGGAATTCTACTCGTTTCTCTATGACAAGCCGCGGGGCCGGTATCGGATCCTGTTTTCCGACAACATCACCGACCGCATGCTCGGAAGCCTGGGGCTGTTTGAGCATATGCTGAAGCGTCTAAGGCTCAAGCGTGGCGAGGTGTCTCCGGACGGGGCGGTCAGCGTCGATCTCACATCATGCACCGGCATGTGCGATCAGGGGCCCGCGGCCCTCGTCAACAATCGCGCGGTGATCCGCCTCACCGCGCGCCGCGTCGACGAGATCTGCGATCTTGTGCGCGGCGGCGTGCCGGTCGCCGAATGGCCGTCGGACTTTTTCCGCGTCGAGGACAATATCCGCCGCGCCGACGCGCTGCTCGGCTCGCGCTATGAAAGGGGTTCTGCGCTGAGGGCTGCGATCGCGTTCGGCCGCCAAGGGATGCTCGACGAAATGAAGCGTTCGAACCTGCGCGGCCGCGGCGGCGCGGGCTTCACAACTTCGGTCAAATGGGAGAGCTGCCGCAATGCGCCCGGAGCCGACCGCTTCATCGTCTGCAACGCCGATGAGGGCGAGCCGGGAACGTTCAAGGACCGGGTGCTGCTTTCGTCTTACGCCGAGCGGGTGTTCGAGGGAATGGCGATCGCGGGCTTCGTGGTTGGCGCGGCGCGCGGGCTTCTCTATCTGCGCGGGGAGTACCGGCATCTCCTGGAGCCGCTCGTGACGAAGCTCGAAGCGATGCGTCGCGACCGGCTTCTGGGCGCGAGCATATGCGGGGCGCAGGGTTTCGACTTAGATATCGATATCCATCTCGGGGCGGGCGCCTATATCTGCGGCGAGGAGTCGGCGCTGATCGAGTCGCTTGAAGGCAAGCCCGGCAAGCCGCGCATTCGACCGCCTTTCCCGGTGACCGTCGGCTATCTCGGCAAACCGACGGTGGTCAACAACGTCGAGACGCTGGCGCAGACGACCGAAATTGCGCTCTATGGCGGTCGCGCGTTCGCCGGGCGCGGAACGAGGCGCTCGTCGGGCACCAAGATCCTGTCGGTGTCAGGCGATTGCGCGCGTCCCGGCCTTTATGAATACCCATTCGGCGTGCGCGTCGAGCAGGTGCTCACCGATTGCGGCGCAAGTGACGTGGCGGCTGTCCAGGTCAGCGGCCCGTCGGGCGTGTGCCTTACGCCGGATGAATTCCGCCGGCATATCGCCTTCGAGGATGTGCCGACCGCAGGCGCGCTCTTGGTGTTCGGCAAGGAGCGCGACTTGTTCGAGGTCGCGCGCAACTTCACCCATTTCTTCGCCCATGAGAGCTGCGGTTTCTGCACGCCGTGCCGGGTGGGCACCACGCTCATGCGCGACGCCCTGGACAAGATCGCCGATGGCCGCGGCTCGCGCTATGAGATCAACGACCTTATGCGACTCGCGGAGCTTCTGCGCCGCACGAGCCATTGCGGGCTCGGGCAGACGGCAGGGAATCCCGTGCGCGACACCTGGGCAAAGTTCCGCCCCGCCTACGAACGCCGTCTGATCCGGGGCGACTTTGATCCCGCGGTCGACCTCGACGCGGCGCTCGCGAGAGCGCGGGAAATCGCTGGGCGTGACGATGCGGCTGCACATATTGGAGCCGAGGCATGAGCGCGCCCGATGCTACGATCCTCGTCGACGAGGTCTCGGTTCCCTTTGCGGCGGGCCAGACGATTCTCGAGGCGGCGCTTTCGGCCGGAGTTTATATACCGCACCTCTGCCATCATCCGGAGTTCGAGCCCCATGGCAGCTGCAAAACCTGCACCGTTGTCGTGAATGGCCGCAATGCCGCCGCCTGCACCACGCGGGCGGCCGCGGGGCAGGAAGTCGAGGTGGACACTCCCGACCTGCACGCTTACCGCCGGACGCTGGTGCAGATGTTGTTCGTCGAGGGCAATCACTTCTGTCCCGGCTGCGAGAAGAGCGGCAATTGCCAGTTGCAGGCTCTCGCCTACGACAGCGAGATGATGACGCCGCATTTCGTCGAGTTCTACCCCAACCGCCCTGTCGACGCGTCTCACTCGGACGTTCTGCTCGATCTCAACCGCTGCATCCAATGCGAGCTTTGCGTCCGTGCCAGCCGCGACATCGACGGTAAGTCCGTCTTTGCGCTCGCGGGACGAGGCATGGCCTCGCACATCATTGTCAACTCGCCGACCGGAAGGCTCGGCGACACGAATTTCTCCGCCGCCGACAAGGCCGCGCACGTGTGTCCCGTCGGCGCCATTCTGATCAAGCGCGTCGGCTTCTCGACGCCGATCGGTGAGCGCACCTACGACCTCGAGCCGATCAGCGAGGAAGCGACGCGCTGCACGGTGGAGGGAGCGACGTGAGCGCGCCCGCCGAAAGCCGCGCGCTTCCGAAGGTCCGTCTCGCCACGACTTCGCTCGCGGGCTGCTTCGGCTGCCACATGTCGCTGCTCGACATCGACGAGCGCATTCTCGATCTCGCCAAGATCGCCGAATTCGACCGCTCGCCGCTGACCGACATCAAGCACTGCGGGCCCTGCGACATCGCGCTGATCGAGGGCGGCGTCTGCAACGCCGAGAACGTGCATGTGCTGCGGGAGCTCCGCGCTAACGCCAAGATACTGGTCGCGGTCGGCGCCTGCGCGATCAACGGCGGTCTCCCGGCGATGCGCAACCGCCTCGACGTCGGTGATATTCTCGATGAAGTCTATCGCGACGCCGACGGCGTTCGGTCGCACATTCCCAACGACCCGGAGCTGCCGCTCCTGTTCGACAAGGTCTATCCGATCAACGAAATCGTCCGCGTCGATTACTTCATCCCCGGCTGTCCGCCGTCGGCCGACGCGCTGTGGAAATATCTCAACGATCTGATCCTCGGGCGCATGCCGCGTCTCGATCATGACCTCCTGCATTACGATTGAAGGCCGGCGCGATGTCCAACCTCGAAACCGCCCCGTCCCCCCATACGCTTCGCCGAGTCGCCATCGAGCCCGTCACCCGGGTCGAGGGTCATGGCAAGGTGACGATCCTTCTCGATGACGAGAATCGCGTCCATCAGGTCCGGCTCCACATCGTCGAGTTTCGCGGCTTCGAGATCTTCATCCGCGGCCGGCCGTATTGGGAGGTGCCGGTTGCGGTGCAGCGTCTCTGCGGCATCTGCCCTGTCAGCCATCTTCTGGCCGCGACCAAGGCGATGGACCTCATTGCCGGCTATGGCCCGCTGACGCCGACGGCCGAGAAGCTGCGGCGCCTCCTGCACTATGGCCAGATCGTGCAGTCGCACGCGCTGCACTTCTTTCACCTGTCCTCGCCCGACCTGCTGTTCGGCTTCGAGAGTGAGGTCGCCAAGCGCAATATCATCGGGGTCGCCGCGGCTTTCCCGGATCTCGCCAAGCAGGGCGTGATGACGCGCAAATTCGGGCAGGAGGTGATCCGGCACATCGCCGGCAAGCGCATCCACGGCACCGGCGTCATCCCCGGCGGCATGAACAAGGCGCTGAGCGCCGCCGATCGCGATTCGATGCGCTCGGACATCGACGAGATCGTCGAGTGGAGCCGCGAGGCCGTCGGTCTCGTCATCAGGCTGCACGAAACCGATCCGAGCTTCTACCGGACCTTCGGCGAATCGCGCGCCAACATGATGGGGCTTGTCGACAGTCGCGGCGCGCTCGACTTCTATCACGGCGGCCTGCGCGCGCGCGACGCCGACGGCGGCCCGATCTTTGATCAGGTCGATTACGCGAGCTATGAGGCCGTTCTTCAGGAGGACATCAAGAGCTGGAGCTATATGAAGTTCCCGCACATCAGAGCGCTTGGCGCGGACAGGGGATGGTACCGGGTCGGGCCGCTGGCGCGGGTGCAGGTTTGCGACATGATGCCGACCCCGCTCGCCGAAGCCGAGCGCCGGACGTTCCTCAGCGTCGACGGCGGCAAGCCGCTGCATGGCGCGCTGATGTATCATTGGGCGCGCATGATCGAGATGCTGCACGCCGCCGAGATGGCGCGCGAGTTGCTCGACGATCCCGACATCTGCGGAACCGACCTGATGGCCGACAAGGGGCCGCGGCGCAGCGAGGCGGTAGGCGTGATCGAAGCGCCGCGCGGGACGCTCTTCCACCATTATCGCGCCGGCGACGACGACCTCGTGACCTACTGCAACCTGATCGTCTCGACCACCAACAACAACCAGGCGATGAACGAGTCGATCCGCGCCGTCGCGGCGCGGTTCCTCTCGGGGCGCGAACTGACCGAGGGGCTCCTGAACCACATCGAGGTCGCCATCCGCGCCTACGACCCGTGCCTCTCCTGCGCGACCCACGCGCTCGGCCAGATGCCGCTCGAGGTCGATCTCGTCGACGCCGGCGGCGCGCTCATTTCGCGCCGGCGCAAGGATTGAGCCTTGCGGCTCGTCGTCTTCGGCTGGGGCAACGACGCGCGCGGCGACGACGGGCTCGGACCGCTCCTGCTCGAGCGCGTGGCGCGGGCCGAGTGGCCCGAGGTGCGCGCGATCGAGGACTTCCAGCTCCAGATCGAGCACGCGCTCGACCTCGACGGCGCCGATCTCGCGCTCTTTCTCGACGCGGGCCGGGAGACGCCGGCGCCGTTCGTGTTCTCCGAGATCAAGGCCGCGCCCGTCCCGACGCCGACCACCCACGCGCTCGCGCCCGAGGCGGTGCTCGATGTCTATGAGCGCGCGCTCGGACGCTCTCCGCCGCGGGCGTTCACCTTATGCATCCGCGGCGACCGCTTCGAGCTTGGCGAGGGGCTGTCGCCCGAGGCGGGCGAGCGGCTCGAGGCGGCCTGGGCGTTCGTCCAGGGGCTGATGAGGGAGCGGTCGGTCGAAGCGTGGCGGCGGAAGGCGCGCGCCTGAAGGGCGCGCGTCGCCGCTCAGCGAAAGCCAAGCTCGCCCGCAACGATTCCCAAATCCGGCGCAACGAAATCCAAGCCGAGCGCAACCAAATCCAAATCAAACGCAACAAAATCCAAATGCCATATCCTTGTTAATCAAGGGGTTGGGTCGGAATCCGGCTTTTTCTCCGGCTCGGCCGCGGGGGCCTCAGCCTCGGCCGCCGGTCTGCCGCGCTTGCTCTCGAGCCGCGCGGCGACGCGGTTGATCTTGGCGAAGAGTCTCTCCCGCGCCTCGTTGTCGTAGATCACCTTGCGGATGCTCGCCTTCCGGTAGAGGTCGATATGGTCGAGGATCTTGAGGAAGGGCGGAATCGCCTTGAGGTCGCCGGCTTCGATCGCCTTGGTCGCGAGCGCTTGCGCGCTCTCGAGCCGGAAGAGCTGAAGCAGCGCGTGATCCGGCAGGTCGTCGAGCTGGTGGCGCTTGAGGGTGTCGGAGACGATCTTTCGGACCCGCTGCGGGCTTAAGCGCTCTTCGCTCGCGATGTCCCCGATCGACGCGCCGAGCCGCACCCGGTCGAAGATGCGCTCCCGCCTCAGCGCCTTGGTGTAGAGGTTGAGCCGGGGCCGGGCCTTCCCGGCAGGCGATTCGCTATCCATGTCCGCTTTTCCTTTCCGCCGCGACCTGCGGCGCTGAGAATTGAAGAGCGGGACACTACCATTGAAATTCTGAAAAACACAAGAAAAAGCACATATTTCTGCAAAAATGCAGGAAATCCGCCTCTAACCCCAGCACGTCATGGCCGGGCTTGTCCCGGCCATCCCTGCGCTTCGGCGCATCGACGCCGGAAGCGAGCCCGGGAAGGACCGCTTGGCGCTGCTCGGGCCGATCCGCGACTGGTCCTTGACGGAGCCGCGTGGATGGCCGGGACAAGCCCGGCCATGACGGCGGGGCGGGGGCCGGGCAGCGCGATCGCTAAAGCCGATTGACACCACGCCATGAGAGCCCGAGGCGAGGCCGGAGAAAGGCCTGACCCTGCCGGGCGCGCTTGTCGTTCAGCGCTTTCCGCTGCAAAGATGGCCGGGCGGCCTGTATGTGTTCACTCCGCCAACCCATTGCATTCGGGGGGATTGGTCATGGCGCCGGTCTGCTTTGTCGTCATGGGCTTCGGCAAGAAGACCGATCTCGCCACGGGGCGCGAGCTCGATCTCGACAAGAGCTACAACAGCATCATCAAGCCGGCGGTTCTGGCTGCGGACTATCAATGCATCCGCGCTGACGAGGTCCAGCAATCGGGCATGATCGACGTGCCGATGTACAAGCTCCTCTATGAGGCGGAGCTGGTCGTCGCCGATCTCTCGACGACAAACCCGAACGCGATCTTCGAGCTTGGCGTCCGCTACGCGCTGAAACCGCGCGCGACGATCATCATCGCGGAAAGCAAGTTTGCCATTCCGTTCGATGCGACCCATATCGCGATCAATCGCTACGAGCATCTCGGATCGAGCATCGACTACGCCGAAGCGATCCGGATGCAGAACGTGGTGACGCGGCTGATCGCCGCCCTTCCAGGCAACCCGGACCCGGACAGCCCCGTCTACACGATCCTGCACGGCCTAAACGCGCCGACGATGATCGAGGTTGCGGCCGCCGCGGCGAAAGCGGGCGCGCCCGCCGGCTTCGGAATCGCGAGAGCCGCGATCGCCGGGATCGCGCAACCCCAGGCTCAGCCGCAGGTCGAAAGCTATGCGACCAAGCTGCAGACGGCCCTCGATGCGCTCAATGACGGCGCGTTCGGCTTCGCCAAGAAACTGCTTCTCGCGATCTACAACGACCAAACGGCCGAGCTTGACGCGGACCAGAAGCCGAAGCCCGCGCGCCCGTTCGTCGTGCAGCGGCTGGCGCTCGCTACCTATAAGGCCGGCGAGGCGGCGGGCGGTCCTGACAAGGCGCTCGCCGGCTACGCCGAAGCCGAAAGGCTGCTGAGCCAGCTCGACGTCGAAACGACGACCGATCCCGAGACGCTCGGCCAGTGGAGCGCGATCCACAAGAAGCGGGCTCAAATGCCGGGCCGAACCGAGGATGAGATCAAAGCGGATGTCGCCGAGGCGATTCAGGCGTCCGAGCGCGGCTTCCTGATCAAGCGCGACTATTACAACGGGACCAATCTCGCCTATCTCTTCAACCTGCGAGCCTCGATGTCCTCCGGCGACGACAAGATCGCGGACAATGTGTTCGCCGCGCGCGTCCGCAGGATGGTCGTCAGGATCGCCGAGGACAAGCTCGCCCTCATCGATGCGCAACAGGCGCCTGCCGGCTCGGACGAAGCGAAATCGCTTGCGGCGGAGCGCTATTGGGCCGCAGCCTCCCGCGCAGAAAGCCTGATCGCGCTTGGCGACCCGGCCGGCGAAGGCCTGATGGACGAGACGATCAAGACTGCTCCGACGGAATGGATGGCCGAGAGCACGCGAACGCAGCTCGCGAGCCTCAGGGCGCTGCTGGCGAAGACGCACGCCTGAGGGTTAGGGCGACGCATCCTTGCTGTTATGCCCGCGAACGCGGGCATCCAGACGCAAAGCTCTGACATGACGCTAGATTCCCGCGTTCGAGCGTGTGAGGGAATTGGCGGTTTTGCTTGGGCTGTGATTCTCTCCTCGCTGATGTGGCGGGAGTGAGTCGGCGATGGGTGAGGCTCGGGTGGTGCGGCCGGATCGACGGCAATTGCGTTGGGACATGGTCGATCTCGAAGGGCTTTTGCCGGGGGACCATCGCGCCCGCCTCGTGTGGAGCTTTGTCGAGAGCCTCGATCTTTCGCCGCTTTACGATCAGGTTCTCTCGCGCGAGGGGGAGGCGGGAAGACCGGCGGCCGATCCCGCGGTTCTCATGGCGCTCTGGCTCTATGCGACGGTCGAGGGCGTGGGGTCGGCGCGCGAGCTTGCGCGGCTTGCGCAAAGCGACGCCGCCTATCGCTGGCTGGCGGGCGGGGTTCCGGTCAACCATCACGGGCTCGCCGACTTTAGGGTCGAAAGGGTCGAGATCCTCGATCGGCTTTTGACGCAAAGCGTAACCGCGCTGATCGCCGAAGGGCTGATCAGCCTTGATGAGATCGCCGTCGACGGCACGAAGATTCGCGCCAGCGCCAGCAAGGCGTCGTTCAGGCGGCGCGAAAAACTTGTCAAGATCGAAACCGCGGTCGTCGAGCGGCTCGCCGCTCTCAAGCAGGAGCTGACCGACGACCCCGAGGCGTCGACGCGTCGACGCCAGGCCGCGCGCGAGCGGGCGGCGCGTGATGTTCAGGAGCGCGCGGCAAGAGCGCGCGCGGCGCTCGAACGGCTCGAGGCGGAGCGAAAAGCGCGGGCGAAGACGCACGCCAAGGACGAGGCCGGGAAGAAGGAGCCGAGGGCTTCGACGACCGATCCGGAAGCGCGCTCCATGCGCTTTCCCGACGGCGCGGTTCGCCCGGCCTATAATGCGCAGATCGCCGCGGCGCCGAGAGAAGGCGTCATCGTCTCGATTGCGGTCACCGACCGGCGCAACGATGCGGGCCTGGCGGGGCCGATGGTCGACGACATCGCGCGACGCTACGGGCGGACGCCCGGCAGGCTTCTGGTCGACGCCAGCTACGCCACAAGCCGGGACATCGTCGCGCTCGCCGGCCATGCGTCGGGTCCGGTCGGCGTCTATACGCCGCCGCCGGGCGACAGGGACGACGTCAAACCGGCGAGCCTCGCCCGGCGCATCCGCAAGCGAGAGAAGGAGCACGCCTTTATCAAGGCGTGGCGGGAACGCATGGCGAGCGAAACGGGCCAGGCCGTCTACGCCTTGCGCAAGCGCATCGAGCGGATCAACGCCGATCGCAAGAACCATGGCTTCGGTCATCTTGCCGTGCGCGGCCTCATCAAGGCGAAGGCCCACGCGCTCTGGCACGCCATCGCCAATAACCTCGTGGCCGCGCACCGTCTGAGGATCAACGCCGCCTGATCCCCCGCTCCCCTCAAGCGGCAGAGCGGCCGATACCAAGAACGCTTCAACCGCTTCGGATTCCATCCGCGGCGCCGCCGGATGACCCGTCTCCAGCGAAAAGGCGATTCCTTCACACGCTCTTACGCGGGAATGACAGAGGTGCGCTTCCGATTCCAACCGAGGGCGCGGGCCGCGCCCTACTGCGCCGCCATGGCGGTGAGCGCCGCGGCGCCGGTCTCGAATTGCAGCCGCGCGAGCCGCGCGTAGAGGCCGTTGGCGGCGAGGAGCGAGGCGTGCGTTCCCTCCTCGACCACGCATCCGGCCTCGATGACCAGAATGCGATCGGCGTTGACGATGGTCGCGAGCCTATGCGCGATCACGAGCGTCGTCCGGCCCTTCATGAGGCTCTCGAGCGCGCCCTGGACCAGGGTCTCGCTTTCCGCGTCGAGCGACGAGGTCGCTTCGTCCAGAAGCAGCGCCGGCGCGTCCTTGAGGATCGCGCGGGCGATCGCGATGCGCTGGCGCTCGCCGCCGGACAGCGTGACGCCGCGCTCGCCGAGTTCGGTGTCGTAGCCTTGCGGAAGGGCGGCGATGAAGCCGTCCGCCGCCGCCTGCTTCGCCGCCGCAACGATCGCCTCGCGCGAGGCGTGTGGCGCGCCATAGGCGATGTTGTCGGCGACGCTCGCGCCGAAGATGAAGGCGTCCTGCGGCACGAGCGCGATCCTGGCTCGAAGATCGGCGGGATCGAGGGTCGCGATGTCGACGCCGTCGAGCGCGACCGCGCCGCTCGAGGGATCATAGAACCTGAGCGCGAGCTGGAAGAGCGTCGATTTCCCGGCGCCCGACGGGCCGACGATGGCGACGACCTCTCCCGGCGCGGCGCGGAAGCTCACATTGCGCAACACCGTGCCGTCCTCGCGCCCGGGATAGGCGAACGAGACGTTGCGGAAGGCGAGTTCGCCGCGGACGGGGCTCGCGAGCGACGCAGGCTTGGGCGGCGCCACGATGCGCGGCTGGATCGCCATGATCTCGCCGATGCGCGCCGCCGCTCCCGCCGCCTGCGACACCTCGTTCCACACTTCCGACAGTTGGCCGAGCGCGCCGGCGGCGAACACCGCGAAGAGGACGAACTGCGACAGCGCGCCGCCGGTCATGCGCCCTGCGATCACGTCCTGGGCGCCGAGCCAGAGCACGACGACGACGCTGCCGAACGCGAGGAACAGCGCCGCCGCGGTGACGAAGGCGCGGGCCTGGATCATCGCCCGCGCCGCCTCATAGGCGCCGTAGGCGGCCTCGCGATAGCGGCCGGCGGTGAAGGATTCGGCGACGAATGACTGCATGACCCGCACCGCCGAGAGGCTTTCGGTGGCGAAGGCGGTGGCTTCCGCGAGCCTGTCCTGGGCGCGCCGGGAGCGCTGCCTGACCGAGCGTCCCGCCGCATAGAGGGGGAGCACGATGATGGGTATGGCCGCGAGCACGAAGGCCGACAGTTTCGGGCTCGTGACCACCATCATCGCGGTCGCGCCCAGGAACAGGAAGAGATTGCGCAGCGCGACCGAGGCAGACGAGCCGAACGTCGCCTTGAGCTGGGTGGTATCGGCCGAGAGGCGCGAGGCGATGTCGCCGGTCTTCTCGGCATCGAAGAAGCCGGGGTCGAGCCGGGTCAGATGGGTGAAGAGATCGGCGCGCAGGTCGGCGACCACCCGTTCGCCGAGCGTCATCACGAGGTAGTAGCGGGCGCCGGAGGCGAGCGCGAGCACCGCGACGACGCCGATCATGGCGAGGAAATAGACCCGGATGAGGCCGGCGTTGTCGGCGGAGAAGCCGAAGTCGATCATCCGCCGGACCGCGATCGGCACCACGAGCGTCGCGGCCGACGCAATCGTGAGCGCGACCAGCGCGAGCGCGATCCGCCCGCGATGCACGAACGCATAGGGCGCAAGCGGCCTCAGCGCGCCGAGCGAAGAGCGCGACGTCTTCGAGCCTGCGTCGGCGGCGGATGACATTGGGTCGGGCGGCTTCTGAGGCATTCCGCTCAGCTTAAGGGACCACTTTTCCGCCCAAATCAAGGCGGCCGGCTTGCGCCGGCCCGGGCGCCGGGCTATAGGACCGCCAACCGAACGAGCCGCCGGACCTCCGGACGGCTCTTTGGTTGTTCCGCCAGAGATCTCACTCGATGAAGTCCGATATCCACCCCAACTATCACATGATCAAGGTCGTGATGACCAACGGCGTCGAATACATGACGCGCTCGACCTATGGCGAGGAGGGCGCGACGCTCCATCTCGACATCGACCCGAACACCCATCCGGCCTGGACCGGCGGCTCGCAGCAGCTGCTCGATCGCGGCGGCCGCCTGTCGCGCTTCAACACCCGCTTCGGCGGGCTCGGCATCGGCGGCAAGAAGTAACTCGACCTCTCCCGCACTGGACAGAGGCAGCGCTAGAGCGTGGCGCTTTTGGGCGGCGCTGTTGCCGTCATCGCGAGGAGCCCAAAGGGCGACGCGGCGATCCAGGGGACGTCGAGCGCCTTACGACTCCTGGATCGCCGCGTCGCTTCGCTCCTCGCGATGACGACCACGTCCGAACGCGCCAGGCACTAGAGCCTTCGCGCGCTGGTCACCTCGCCGCCGCCCTTGGCGGCGATCCGGGCGCGCGCTTCGTCGAGCGGCTCGCTCACGACCTTCATGTGATAGCCGTTGGCGTGCAGGAGCGTGACGGAATCGCGCATGACGCCGACATGGCCCTTCCAGAACACGAGATCGCCGCGCCTCGGAGGCTCGCCGGCGGCGACCGGCTCGCCGAGCGCGGCCTCCTGCATGTCGCTGTCGCGCGGCGCCGCGACCCCGGCCGCGTCGAGCCCCGCCTGGACCAGCCCCGAGCAGTCGATCCCTTCCGACGTCCGGCCGCCCCAGAGATAGGGCGTTTCGAGAAAGCGCTCGGCGACCGCGACAGGGTCCGGCTCGCGCGATCCGATCTTCGCGAGATGCGCGAGCCAGATGCGCAAGCCGTCGGCCGAGACCGCGAAATCGCCCTCCTGCGCCACAATCGTGAGCCGCGCCCCGAGCGAGAGCGCCATCCGCGGCGGAAGCTTGATGCTGGGCCCCGGATAGGCGTGGGTGCGTAGCGCCGAGACCCGATGCGTCGGCTCCGTCGGCGCCCCGAGCGCGGCGGCCGGGAGATAGCCCACATACTTGTCGCGATCGAGCTGAACCCAGGCCCACCCGTCGCTCTCGTCGTAGACCGACGCGCTTTCGCCGTGGAGCGCCTCGGTCTCGAGCCGCGCGTCAGCCTGCGGTGCGCGCCTTAGCGGCGCGCTCGCCGCGACGATCCGCGCCGCGCGTCCCTCGGCATAGCGCGGCGCGTCGGCCTCGCCGCGCAGATGAGCTGCGGCAAGGTCGGGCCGAACAGGCGTGACGCGGGGATCGAGGGCGAGAATCATCAGCGAGCCGAGGCTCACCCATATCATCGCGACGAAGGTTCAGGAAACTTTCGCCGGCCGCGAGCGGGCCTACTCGAACAGGCCCTCGATGAGGGCGTCCTTGGCTTCGCAGGCGTGACCCAGGCAGTCCAATCCGTAAGCCGCCTCGAGCGTCGCGAGCAGGTTATAGTGATTGAAAGGCGCGTCGATCTTGCGCGCGGGCGTAGCCTTATTGGTCACTACGATGAGAGGCGCGCGCGCCCCTCCGAGCACCGCGCCATTGCGTCCGATCGGGCTGCCCTTGATCCCGGACGTGCCGGCGTAGTCGTCCTCGTCCCAGACGATGACGATCGCCGTGTCGTCCTTCCAGACCGGCGCCGCGCGGATCGCCGCGACCGTCTCTCGTAAATATTGATCGCCGAGGCGGATCACCGAATGGTCGAGGCCGGAGCTTGGATAGCCGCAGTCCGGCTTGCCGATCGCGGCTGCCGAACCGGCTGAAATCCCGTGCATATCGTGGCACTGGTCGGGCGAAATCCAGGTGAAGCGGGAGAGACCGCCGTTGAGGTCAGCGGTCAGCCCGTCGTCGGGCAGGAGCTTGGCCATGCGCGCGGGGTCGCCGGCGAAGCTCGAGAAATAGACGAACGGATTATGCTTCTGCGCGTAGAGCTTGGCGACCACCTTGCCGTTCGCGTCGAGCGGCGCGAATTCCACGCTCTTCTCATCGGCGGGCAGGCCCTGCATGTAGACCTTCCACGAGATTTTGGCCTCGTCGAGCTGGTCGATCAGGGTCTTGCCGGGAAAGAGGTGGGCGGTTTCCTCGGCCTGCTTTTCCTGTTCGTCGGTGAGCAGCCGACCCGCCGTCGCTGGCTCGTCGGCGCCGGGGACGAACTCCTCGGGTTTGCATTTGACGTCGGCCCCGGCCTTGCAGTCGTCGTGAATTCCCATGGTGTCGCCCGCGATCAGCGCGAGGTAATTGGGAAGGCTCGGATGGGTGACGCCGTAATATTGGGTCGCGTAGCGCACGCCCGGCTCGGCGATCAGTTCGTTGAGGAACGGCGCGTCCTCCTTGTTGCCGAGGAGCGTGTCGGTCCCGTGATTCTCCATCATGATGAGGATGACGTGCTTTGGCGCGGCGGCGGAGGCGGCGCCATGGTCGAGGAGGAAACCCGCGGCAGCGGCAATCGTAAGCGCGGTGGAGCGTAGGGTCATTCCAGCATCCTTCGACTGCGGCTCGGCAAGGCAAAGCATTGACTGTCCTTGGGATAGCGGCGCGAAATGACAGGTCCATGACCCGGCGCCCCCTTTCGTCGCCGGTGTTGAGCGCCCCATCTGTCGGGCTTAGATAGGCGGGCGCGCCCCTTGAGCGCGTCAGGAGAAGCGTCATGGCGCCCCTCGCCGGTGAAACCGTGAGCCCAAACTCAGCCGTGCTCGACCCCTACGGCGCCGTCACGCACGAGGTCTTCAATCAGCCGATCGAACTGGCGGACTATAGCCTCTATGATTCCGACACGGCGCTGAAGGAGGCGGTTCAGCGCGAAGGCGCCGGCTGGGCCAGCAATGCGCTCGGCACGTTCGGGGCCCGCGCCGGGTCGGCCGAATTCCTTGAACTCGGGACGCTTGCGAACAAGAACCCGCCCGAGCTCGACACGCACGACCGCTACGGCCGGCGCGTCGATCTCGTCCGCTACCATCCTTCCTACCACGCGCTGATGAAGGCCTCGATCGAGGACGGCCTTCATTCGTCGCCGTGGACCGATCCGCGCGAGGGCGCGCATGTGGCGCGCGCCGCGCGCTCCTACATGCATACAGAGGTCGAGGCCGGCCACGGCTGCCCGATCACCATGACCTTCGCCGCGACGCCCTGCCTTAAAGTTCAGCCCGATCTCGCCGCTGAATGGCTGCCGAAGATCCTCTCCCGCGTCTACGACCCGCGCAACGTGCCGGCCGAGCAGAAGCAGGGCGTGACGATCGGCATGGCGATGACCGAGAAACAGGGCGGCTCGGACGTTCGCGCCAATACGACGCGCGCCATTCCGGTCGGCGCCGAGGGCGGCGGCCAGGCCTACGAGCTGGTCGGCCACAAGTTCTTCGTCTCGGCGCCGATGTGCGACGCCTTCCTCGTGCTGGCGCAGGCGCCGGGCGGGCTCTCCTGCTTCCTCGTGCCGCGCTGGCGCCCCGACGGAACCAAGAATCCGCTCCAGATCATCCGCCTCAAGCGCAAGATGGGCAATGTGTCCAATGCGTCGAGCGAGACGGAGCTGCGCGGCGCGCTCGGCTGGATGTTTGGGCCGGAGGGCAGGGGGGTGCCGACGATCATCGAGATGGTCGCCATGACCCGCTTCGACTGCATGATCGGCTCGTCGGCGGGGATGCGGATGGCGGTCTCGCAGGCGATCGACCATTGCCGCCAGCGCAAGGCCTTCGGCGCGTTGCTGAGCGACCAGCCGATCATGACCGCGGTGCTGGCGGACCTCGCGATCGAGGCCGAGGCGGCGCTGACATTGACCATGCGCATCGCCCGCGCGCTCGACCATCGCGACGACGGCCATGAGGACGCGCTGGTCAGGATCGGCGCGGCGATCGGCAAATACTGGATCTGCAAGCGGACGCCCGGCCATGCCTATGAGGCGCTCGAATGTCTCGGCGGCTCCGGCGTGATGGAGGACAGCCCGATGCCGCGCCTTTACCGCGAGGCGCCGGTCAACGCGATCTGGGAGGGGAGCGGCAACGTGCAGTGCCTCGACATTGCGCGGGCGATCCAGCGTTCGCCGCAGACGCTCGAAGCCTATTTCGCCGAGCTTGCGGCGGTGCGGGGCCAAAGCGCGGCGCTCGACCGCGAGGCGGCGGCGCTCAAGGACGACCTGCGCGACCTCGCCGGCTTCGAGAACGGCGCCCGCGATCTCTGCGACCGGCTCGCGCTATGCTTCGAGGGGGCGGCGCTCGTCCGCGCCGGTTCTCCGATCGCGGGAGCCTTCTGCCGCTCGCGCCTCGAGACGCGGGGAGCACATAATTATGGCGCGCTGACCGGCGTCGATACGAAGGCGATCGTGAAGCGGGCGGCGGTGCGGTGAACCTGTCCGCGCCTCACGCCAGATTGCCCTCGGCTCCGGGCTCTTCGGCCAGTTCCTCGAGCTCCGTCATGGTCTGTTCGACGGTCCGATGATGCGGCTCCTCGTACCAGACGGAAGCGAGCCGCTCGACGTCGCTCGAGGCGACGCTGACATAGGTGACATGCGGCCGCTGCGATTCCAGGAACTCGTTGATGTCGTCCTCCAGAGACTGGATTGGCGTGGTCACGCCTTGCGAAAAAAGCTTCACCCGCATTGCTCAACTCCGATAAAGCCTGCGCCCCGACGAGAGAGTTTCCCTTTTTCGCAGGTGCAGGCGCACGCTCCAAGCCTGAATCTTGATCCGCGCCGTCAGATTTATCGGAACGATTCGCCCCCTTCCGCGTTTGGCGCGTTCAGAACTCCGGGGTCGCTTCCATGAAATTGTTCCGCTGCCAGTCCTGCGACAACATCGTCTATTTCGAGAATCGGACATGCGGCCGTTGCGGCCATCGGCTCGCCTATGTCCCGGAGCTCGAAATCATGGCCGCCCTCGACCCGGCCGGCGGCGATGCGTGGGCTCCTCTCGCGGGCGACCGCGCGCCGAGACGGTTCTGCGCCAACGCGGATCATGACGTTTGCAACTGGCTGACGCGGGGGCAGGATCGGCTCTGCGTCGCGTGCCGGCACAATGATACGATTCCCGATATCTCAGAGCCTGCCCATCTCGCCGCCTGGCGAGACATCGAGCTCGCCAAGCACCGGCTGTTCTACAGCCTGCTTCGCTGGAAGCTGCCGCTCAAGACCCGCGCCGAAGACCCGAGCCACGGTCTTATGTTCGAATTCCTGGCCGATCCTCCGCAGCCGTCCGGTCCGAGGGTGATGACCGGACACGACGACGGCGTGGTGACGATCGCGCTCGCCGAGGCCGACAGCGCCGAGATGGAGAAGCGCAGGGCGGAACTGGCCGAGCCCTATCGCAGCCTGCTCGGCCATTTTCGCCACGAGGTCGGTCATCACTATTGGGACATCCTGGTTCGGGACGGCGGGAAGCTCGAGCAATGCCGGGCCGTGTTCGGAGACGATTCGCAGGACTACGAGGCGGCGCTCAAGCGCCACTACGAAGAGGGCGCTCCCGCCGACTGGCCGGAGCGCTTCGTCTCGGCTTATGCGACCTGCCATCCGTGGGAGGATTTCGCCGAAACCTGGGCCCACTACCTGCACATCGTCGACACGCTCGAGACCGCGAGCGCGTTCGGCGTCAGGATCAAGCCGGCGATCGACAGGGAGGGCGCGCATACGGCCAGGCTCGACTTCGACCC
This sequence comes from uncultured Alphaproteobacteria bacterium, assembly GCA_963794655.1. Lineage (GTDB taxonomy): Bacteria > Pseudomonadota > Alphaproteobacteria > Rhizobiales > Beijerinckiaceae > Roseiarcus. The sequence continues at coordinate 455,816 of CAWCEV010000008.1, read as the reverse complement.
CTATGTGGTCGGCTCGATCGATGAGATCATGGAGGCCTGGGCGCCCTTCGTCGTCGCAATGAACAGCGTCAATCGCGCGATGGGCCGGCCCGATCTTTACCCGTTCGTCCTTGCGCCCGCGGTGATCGAGAAACTGCGCTTCATTCACGCCCTCGTGCGCGGCGCTTCGGCTGAGAGCGTTACGGACACGCAGGCCGAGCGCCTGACCGCGCAAGCGCTCGGCGAGGCCGTGGAGACCTGACCCTGTCGTCTCCCGCAAAAGCGGGAGAAGGGGATGGTTGGGGCGCTCTACTTGCCGAGCGCCTTGTCGGTGACGACGGTCGTGTAGGCGCCGGTCGGCTCTTTCGAGATGACCGGGTCGGAGCCGCCGGTGCTGAGCAGCGCCTTGACCGTCTGCTGATAAGCGGCGGGGTCGAGACGGCCGTCGGAGCCTTCGGTAAGTTTGTTGATCTCGCTCAGCATCTGCGTCTGGTGGTGTTCGGTCTGGGCGCCGGTCGTGTCGTTGTCGAGCACGATCTTGACCGCCTCCTGAGGATGCGCGCGCGCATAATCCCAGCCCTTCATCGACGCCTTGACGAAACGCGCCATCTTGTCGACGAAGGCCGGGTCCTTGAGCTTGTCCTCCATCACATAGAGGCCGTCTTCGAGCGTCGCGACGCCTTGGTCGGTGTAGTTGAACACGACGAGCTGCTCGGGCTTGTAGCCCGCGTCGATGACCTGCCAATATTCGTTATAGGTCATGGTCGAGATGCAGTCGGCCTGCTTCTGGATGAGCGGGTCGACGTTAAAACCCTGCTTCACGACCTTGACGCCGCCAGGCGAGCCGTCGGTCGGGAAGTGCAGCTTGGCCATCCAGTTGAGGAACGGATATTCGTTGCCCGAGAACCACACTCCAAGGGTACGGCCCTTGAGGTCCTCGGGCTTCTTGATGCCCGTCTCGGCGCGGCAGGTGAGCTCGAGGCCCGAGCGCTTGAACGGCTGGGCGATATTGACCATGGCCGCGCCCTTCTCGCGCGCCGCCAGCGCCGCCGGCATCCAGTCCACGACGACGTCGGCGCCGCCGCCGACGAGCACCTGCTCGGGCGCGACATCGGGGCCGCCCGGCTTGATCGTGACGTCGAGCCCGGCGTCCTTGTAGAAGCCCTTGTCCTGGGCGACGTAATAGCCCGCGAATTGGGCCTGCGTGACCCATTTGAGCTGCAGCGTGACCTTGTCGGCCGCCTGCGCCGCGCTCACGGCGCTGAACGCCGCGACGCCTGCCAACGCGTAGATGATCGGTCTCATTTTTTCTCCCTTCGATTGAACCCTATTTCCCTATCGCCGTGAGTATGACAGGGGCGGCGAGAAGCTCAAGCCTCCCTCCCGCGATAAGAGGCGTGCCAGAACGTCACCCGCCGTTCGAGGCCGGCGACCAGCGCATAGAACAGCGAACCGGTCAGGGCGGCGACCACGATCGTCGCCCACACCATGTCGATCTGAAGCCGGCCGACTTCGGTCGAGATGCGAAAGCCCATGCCCACGATCGGCGTGCCGAAGAATTCGGCGACGATCGCGCCGATCATGGCGAGCGTCGTATTGATCTTGAGCGCGTTGAAGATGAACGGCATGGCGGCCGGCAGGCGGAGCGCGAGCAGGGTCTGCCAATAGTCGGCGCCGTAGGTCTTCATCAGGTCCCGTTCCATCGCGCCCGAACTCGCGAGCCCGGCGATGGTGTTCACCAGCATCGGAAAGAAGGTCATCACGACGACCACCGCCGCCTTCGACTGCCAGTCGAAGCCGAACCACATCACCATGATCGGCGCGACGCCGACGATCGGCAGCGCGGAAACGAGGTTGCCGATCGGCAACAGGCCGCGCTGCAGGAACTCGGAGCGGTCGATCAGGATCGCGACGACGAATCCGGCGAGCGAGCCGATCGCGTAGCCGGCGAGCACGCCCTGGATCGTCTGGCGGAAATCGGCGGCGAGCGTGGGCACGGAGGTGGCGAGCCGGGTCGCGATCGCCGAGGGCGGCGGCAGGATGATCGCGGGCACGCCGAAGAGCCTCACCCCGGCCTCCCAGATCGCCAGCACCGCGAGCCCGAAGGCGAGCGGCGGCAAGAGGTCGCGGAGGCGCTCGAGCGTCATGGCGTGAACGCCATTCGTCGCTCGGCGATCCGCCCGGCGAATCCGATCGCGCCGACGAGCGCCGCAGAGAGCGCCGCGGCGGCGAACAGCGCGGCCCAGATCTGCACCGTCTGTCCATAGTAGGAGCCGGCGAGCAGCCGCGCGCCGAGGCCCCCGTCCTCGCTCTTGGTCACTTCGGCGACGACCGCTCCGACCAGCGCAGCCGCCGCCCCGATCTTCATGCTGGCGAAGAAGAACGGGGTCGAGGCGGGCGCGCGCAGCTTGAGGAAAGTCTGCGCGTTCGTCGCCGAATAGGTGCGCATGAGATCGAGTTGCAGCGGGTCGGGCGACCGGAAGCCCTTGACCATGCCGACCGTCACCGGAAAGAACGAGAGATAGGCCGCGATCGCCGCCTTCGGCGCGATGCCGGTGATGTTGAACTGGTTGAGGATGACGACGATCATCGGCGCGAGCGCAATGATCGGGACGGTCTGCGAGGCCACGATCCATGGCATCATCGACCGCTCGAGCCAGCGCATCGAGACGATGAGGACGGCAAGCCCGATGCCGAGCGCCGAGCCGATTGCAAAGCCGATCAGCGTTTCCTCGAGCGTGATCGCGCCATGATAGACGAGGCTGCGCTTCGAGGTCGGCGACGTGTCGAGGACGAGCTTGTAAAGCTCGGACGCCACTTGATGCGGCGCGGGCAGCTTCGGCCGCTCCATGTTGAGCGACGCGCCGGCGAGGTCCTGCGTCGTATAGTCCGTGCGCCCGGCGTTGGCGAACTGGTCGCGCTGCAACGGCGCGTTCATGAGCGCCGCCGCGATATACCAAGCCGCGATCAGCGCGAGAACGACGGTCGCGATGGGGAGCGCGGATTTCATGGGCGTTCCCTCACCCCAGCCCTCTCCCGCAAGCGGGAGAGGGGGCGAATCCCTTCTCCCGTGCACGGGAGAAGGTGGCGCGAAGCGCCGGATGAGGGCAAGCGCCCGCCTTACCCGTCATAGGAGTGCCCTTCCCGGAGCCCGTGCCTGACGCGGTTGGCGACGGCGATGAACTCGGGCGTCTCGCGGATGTCGAGGCCACGGTCGCGGGGAAAATCGCAGGCGATGATGTCGATGATCCGTCCCGGGCGCGGCGACATGACCACGATATGGGTCGACAGGAACACCGCCTCCGGTATCGAATGGGTGACGAACAGGACGGTCTTGCCGGTCACCTCCCACAGGCGCAAAAGCTGCTGGTTCAGCATGTCGCGCACGATCTCGTCGAGGGCGCCGAACGGCTCGTCCATGAGCAGGAGATCGGGGTCGAACGAGAGCGCCCGCGCGATCGAGGCGCGCTGCTGCATGCCCCCCGACAATTGCCACGGGTATTTGTTGCCGAATCCGGAAAGATTGACCAGTTCGAGTCCCTTGGCGACCCGCGCGTCGCGCTCGCCCTTGGCGAAGCCCATGATCTCGAGCGGCAGCGCGATGTTGCGGGCGACGCTGCGCCACGGATAGAGCGCCGGCGCCTGGAACACATAGCCATAGGCGCGGCTTGCGCGCGCCTCCTGCGGCCTCAGGCCATTGACGCGGATGATGCCGCCGGTCGGTGTCTCGAGATCGGCGACCGCGCGCAAGAGCGTGGTCTTGCCGCAGCCTGACGGTCCGATGAACGAGACGAACTCGCCGCGCGCGACCCTCAGGTTGACGTCGCTGAGCGCCTCGACCGGACCGTCGGCAGTGTCGAAGCGCAGCGAAACGCCGCTGATCTCGATCGCCACTTCGGCGGGCGCAGCCTTGCCGCCGTCGTCCGGTTTGAGTTTAGGGGCCGCCGCTGCATCCATCGTCGATCCGCGCCCTCAGCGCTGAACGCCCGCAACCGCGGTGAACTCCTTGAAGCGCTTGAGCGCGCGCGCGTCGGGCGCGAAGGGTTCGCGCTTGATGAAGCGGCCACGTCCAAGCTCCGCCTGCACCACGCCGTCGCGATAGACGACCTCGCCCCGCGACAGCGTATAGCGCGGGAGCCCAGTCACCTTCGTGCCCTCGAACACATTATAGTCGATGACCGAAACCTGGCTCCGGGCCGAGATGGTCTTGTTGGCCTTGGGATCCCAGACGGTGATGTCGGCGTCCGCGCCGGGCAGGATCGCCCCTTTGCGCGGATAGAGATTGAGAATGCGGGCGATGTTGGTCGAGGTCACGGCGACGAATTCGTTCGGAGTGAGCCGTCCCGTCTCGACGCCATGGGTCCATAAGACCGGCATGCGGTCCTCGAGCCCCCCGGTCCCGTTCGGGATCTTGGTGAAGTCGGTGAGGCCGAGCTCTTTCTGCTTGGTCGTGAAGGCGCAATGGTCGGTCGCCACCACCTGCAGCGACCCGGCGCGCAAGCCGTTCCATAAGTCGTCCTGATGGAGCTTGTCGCGGAACGGCGGCGACATCACGCGCCGCGCGGCGTGTTTCCAGTCCTTATGGTAATATTCGCTTTCGTCGAGCACGAGATGCTGAATCAGCGGCTCGCCATAGACGCGTTTGCCGAGAGCCCGCGCGCGCCGGATCGCCTCGTGCGACTGGATGCAGGAGGTGTGCACGACATAGAGCGGCACGCCCGCCTGATCGGCGAGCATGATCGCGCGATTGGCGGCTTCGCCCTCGACGTCGGGCGGACGCGACAGCGCATGGCCCTCCGGGCCGGTGACGCCCTTGGCCATGTAGTGCTTCTGAAGCGCGGCGACGATCTCGCCGTTTTCGGCGTGGACGAGCGGCATCGCCCCGAGTTCGGCGCAGCGCGAGAACGAGGCGAACATCTCCTCGTCATTGACCATCAGCGCGCCTTTATAGGCCATGAAATGCTTGAAAGTCGTCACGCCCGCGGCGACGACTTTCGCCATGTCGCGGCGCACCGAATTGTCCCAGTAAGTGATGCACATGTGGTAGGAATAATCGGCGACGGCGTCCTTGGCGCGCTTGTCCCAGTCGGCGAACGCCTCCATCAGCGGCTGGTTGCGGTTGGGGATGCAGAAGTCGACGACCATGGTCGTGCCGCCCGAGAGCGCCGCCTTGGTGCCGCTCTCGTAATTATCGGCGGAATTGGCGCCCATGAACGGCATGTCGAGATGGGTGTGCGGGTCGATGCCGCCGGGAAAGATGAAGCAGCCCTTGGCGTCGAGCGTGCTGTCGCCCTTGAGGCCTTCGCCGATCGCCTTGATGGTCTCGCCTTCGACCAGCACGTCGGCCTTGTAGCTGCGGTCCGCGGCGACGATCGTTCCACCTTCGATGACGAGCGACATTCTCCAACTCTCTCCTTAGGTCCAATTGTCCCTGCTGCCGCGCGCGTCGGCTGCTAGGATAGGATTTCGGCCTTTTCCAGGACCGCGTGCATGAGCACGTTGGCCCCCGCGGTCGACCATTCCTGCTTGATGTCCTCGCTTTCGTTGTGGCTGACGCCATCGACGCAGGGCGTGAACACCATCGACGACGGCGCGACGCGCGCCATGTAGCAGGCGTCGTGGCCGGCGCCCGAAACAATGTCGCGATGCGAGTAGCCGAAGCGCTCCGCCGCGCGCCTGACTGCGTCGACGCAGCCTTTGTCGAAAGCGATCGGCTCGTAATAGAAGACCTGCTTCATCTCGTAGGTCAGGCCGATCTTCTTCGCGATCGCCTCGACGCCCTCCTGCAGCGCCGCGTCCATCGCGGTCAGCGTCGAATTGTCCGGATGGCGGAATTCGCAGGTCATGAAGACCTCGCCGGGGATGACGTTGCGCGAGTTCGGGTAGGGGTTCAGCATCCCGACCGTCGAGACGCCGAGCGGCGCTTTCGAGAGGCCGATTGCGTTGACGAGCTCGACGATCCGCGCCGCGCCGAGCAGCGCGTCCTTGCGGCGCGGCATCGGCGTCGAGCCGGCGTGGCTCTCGAAGCCGGTCAGGCGAATTTCGTACCAGCGCTGGCCCTGGCCATGGGTCACGACGCCGACATCGATGTTTTCGTCCTCGAGGATCGGGCCCTGCTCGATGTGCAACTCGAAATAGGCGTGCACCGGACGGCCGCCGACCGGCTCCTTGCCGGCGAATCCGATCCGCTTGAGCTCGTCGCCGAGCGATTTGCCGTCGGCGTCGAGGCGGGAATAGGCGAAGTCCTTGGTGAAGACGCCGGCGAACACGCCTGACGACACCATGGCCGGGGCGTAGCGCGAGCCCTCCTCATTGGTCCAGTTCACGACCTCGATCGGATGCTTCGTCTTGATCTTGAGATCGTTCAGCGAGCGGACGAGTTCGAGCGCGCCGAGGACGCCGAGCACGCCATCGAACTTGCCTCCGGTCGGCTGGGTGTCGAGGTGGCTGCCGACGAAGACCGGCGGCAGCGACGGCTCGGCGCCTTCGCGTCTGGCGAACATGTTGCCCATTTCGTCGACCTTGACCGTGCAGCCCGCGGTTTCGCACCATTTGCGAAAGAGCTCACGGCCCTGCTTGTCGAGATCGGTCAGCGTCAGGCGCTTGCAGCCGCCCTTGGGCGTCGCGCCGATCTTCGCCATCTCCATGAGCGAATCCCAGAGCCGCGCCCCGTCGACTCTCACGTTCGACAAGTCGGCCATCAGGCATCAGCTCCAGCGCGCATTGGCGGACGCTATTATAGGTTTGACCAAGCGGTCAAATGATGAGCGATTATGCGCGGCGCACAGGATTGCGGCGCCGAACTCGGCCTTGTGCTAAGGCCAGCGCGCTAAAGGGCCGGCGGAGGCCCGGGGGGAAACGCATGGCGCGCCGCAGGCCGAGACCGACCATCCGCGAGGAGAACGAGCGCGCGCTTTTGGAGGCGGCGGAATTGATCTTCGCCGAGCAGGGCTTCGCCGGCGCGACGACCGCGGCGATCGCGCAGCGCGCCGGCGTGCCCAAGGCCAACCTGCACTACTACTTCCCGACCAAAGAGGGCCTCTACCGGTCCGTGATCGAGCGGGTGCTGACCGCCTGGCTCGCCGCCGCTTCTTCCTTCGACACGAGCAGCGACCCGAGCGTCGCGCTCTCCGCCTATATCGGCGCCAAGATGGATTTGGCGCGCGAGATGCCGCTCGCGACCCGCATCTGGTCGGCGGAAATCATGCGCGGCGCGCCGATCATCCAGGATTTCCTCGATACGACACTCACCGAATGGGTCAGGTCGCGCGAGCGGGTGGTGCGCCGCTGGATCGCCGCCGGCAAGCTCAAGCCGATCGAGCCGCGGTTTCTGTTCTACATGATCTGGGCGACAACCCAGCAATACGCCAACGCCGCGCATGAAATGGCGACCCTGAATGGCGGCGGTCCGCTCGACGCCAAGGCGTTCGAGCGCGCGAAAGCGGAGACGATCGAGATCATCCTGCGTGGAGTGACGGCGGGATAGAGGGCGACGTAGGCGGTCGGCCTAGTGGATCGAACCTGACAGTTGAATCCCGGATGGGATTCCCTCTGGGATTTCGGCGTGCGAGTTTGCGTGATGCGCGCAGGAAAATCCCTTTCGGTTTCGTCTGCCGATATTTGTCGGCTCAAAGCCCTGGTTCGTGACCGCAACGCGCCGCAGAAGCAGGTCTGGCGGGCCGAGATCGTGCTGCTTACGGCCGATGGTGTCGGCACGAACGAGATCATGCGGCGAACCGGCAAGTCCAAGACCTGCGTATGGCGCTGGCAAGAACGCTTTATCGAGGCGGGGTTCGACGGGTTGCTCCGCGACAAGACGCGTCCCTCGCGCATCCCACCGCTGAGCGCCGGGGCCGCCGAGCGCGTCGTCGCGCTGACACTTGGCGAACCGCCTGGCGAGACGACCCACTGGACCGGCTTGTTGATGGCGAAGGCGGCGGGGCTCAGCGTCAGCTCGGTTCAACGTATCTGGCGCAAGCACGGCCTCCAGCCGCACCGGATGCGCCAGTTCAAGCTGTCCAACGATCCGCGCTTCGTCGACAAATTGCGCGACGTCGTCGGGCTCTATGTCGATCCGCCCGCGCACGCCATCGTCCTGTCGGTCGACGAGAAGAGCCAGATTCAGGCGCTGGACCGCACCCAGCCCGGACTGCCGCTGAAGAAGGGCCGCGCCGGAACGATGACACACGACTACGAGCGGCACGGAACGACGACGCTGTTCGCCGCGATGAACGTCCTCGACGGCACGGTGATCGGCCGCAACATGCAGCGCCATCGCCATCAGGAGTTCATCCGCTTCCTCAATATCGTCGAAAGACAGGTTCCTGCGGGGAAGACGATCCACGCCATCATCGACAACTACGCCGCCCACAAGCATCCCAATGTCCGCCGATGGCTCGAACGCAATCCGCGATGGACATTCCACTTCACGCCGACGTCCGCTTCCTGGCTCAACGCGGTCGAGGGCTTCTTCGCCACTCTCACAAAGCGCAGGCTCAAGCGAGGCGTCTTCCGGTCCGTCACCGATCTGCAAGCCGCGATCAACCGCTTCCTCGAAGAGCACAATCAGCAGTCCAGGCCCTTCACATGGACCGCAGACCCGGACAAAATCATCGCCGCCGTCAGGCGCGGGCATCAAGTGTTAGATTCGATCCACTAGTAGCTTCGCCGATAAAGTTGACAAAGTTTCTAGACATTATAGATTATCTCGCTGCGGGCGAGGCCAGAGCGCGGTTCCGGACCCGCCCAGGGGCAGGGCGTAGGTCGGTGGCAAGGGGGCGCATCGGGTGTCTATGAGAAAGCTTGGCGTCGGACTGGCGCTTGCAATATTCGCTCTCGGCGCAGCGCGCGCGGCGGATCTGCCGACCGCGAAACCGGCGGGAGCGCCGTCTCCGCAGGCGAATTGCTTTTCGAGCTTGTGGACCTACCTCAATTCAACCGCCGCCGAATGCCCTCTGAGCTATGCAGGCTTCACTGTCTACGCGACGCTTGACGTCGGCCTTGGCTACAGCTCCAACGGCGCGCCTTTCAGCGGAACGTACTCCAACGGCGTCTACAGTTTCGTCGGCAAGCAGAGCCACGGACCGAAATGGCTGTGGACGCCGAACGGGATCAGCCAGTCGGTGGTCGGGATCAATATGAGGGAGGCCATCCCGTGGCTCCCGGGCTGGTCGCTCGTCGGCGCGCTCGAAACCGGCTTTGACCCCTACTCCGGCAACCTCGTCAACGGTCCGCGCTCGCTCGTGCAGAACAATGGCAAGGCGCTGACCCTCCAGACCGCGAACAGCGACTCGAGCCGCGCCGGACAATTCGACAACTCGGTCGGATACCTCGGCCTAAGCAACCAAACCTTTGGAACGCTCACCGTCGGCCGGGTGACTTCGCTGACGCTCGACGGCGTCATCGCTTACGACCCAATGGGCGGCTCCTATGCATTCTCCGCGCTCGGCTATTCCGGGTCCTACGCGGGCTTCGGCGACACGGAGACAAACCGCGCCAACACCGGGGTCAAGTACCGGGTGGCGTACGAGAATTTCCACGGCGGGGGCCTCGTGCAGTGGGGCGGGTATGGGCAGGGCAACGGCACGACCGGCCTCTATCAGGGCGATATCGGCGCCGACTATCAAGACCCCTTCGGCGGCCTCCTGTCGGTGGACCTCGTCGGCAGCTACGCCCAGAACGCGGTCAGCCTCTCTAACTTCGCGGGAACCTGCTCCACGCTCTCGACGGGGCCATTCAAGGGCCAGACGGCTTGCACCAGCGGAATCCCGCAGTTCTATGGTCCGGACGACCTGAAAGCGACGCTGTCCAACAACAGCGGCACGATGCTGCTCGCCAAGTACAAGTGGGGCCCGGTGACGCTCTCCGGCGGCTGGATGTGGTGGCAGCAAGCCAATCCAAGCGACGATTTCCTGAACGGCTTCCAGACCCTCGGCGGCTATAGCGTCCCCGCCACCATCGTCACGAGCAACAAGGCCGTCGCCAAGCTTTTTCCGACGGCTTGGACCAACTACACCGCCTATAACAAAACGCGCGTCGTCAACGTCCCCTTTTTCGGCGCGAAATATTCGGTCAACTCGCAGCTCGACGTGATCGGCGCGTTTTATTACGAGGCGCAGAACAACTATAACTCCTCGACGACGCCCTGCGCCTACGCCAAGACCAGTTTCGTCCAGCCAAACGGAAACGTCCTGAACGTTATCCGCGAAAACAGCAACGCTTGCGCGGGCAGCCAATACGCGATTTCAGCCATGCTCGATTATCGCCCGCTCAAGCGCGTCGATCTCTATGCGGGAATCATGTTCTCCAACGTCTATGGGGGGCTCGCGAACGGCTTTCTGTCCACCCAGAACATCGCGCCGACCGCAGGCCTGCGCGTCAAATTCTGACAGGCCTCAGCGGAGGGAAGTTGACTCATGACCCTGCGATCTTCGGCTCAAGCCCTTTCAAGAGTGGCGCGATCAGCCTTTGCGCGTCTCAACCGGCTGCTCGCGGAGCCCGGCGATTCCGACGATATGATCTTTCACATTCATCAGGCTGAGCGCCGATGGAAATCCGACGACCGCGAGCCGCCCGCGGTCCATCCGCGAAAAACCATAAATTCAATTTAAGGAGGAATTGTTTTGGGATTCCTGCATCTAATCAATCCCCTGTACACCGCCTCGGGGTTCGTGGTCGGCGCGCTGGTCGGCTTCACGGGCGTTGGCGGCGGCTCCTTGATGACGCCGCTGCTGGTCCTGCTCTTTGGAATCCATCCAGCGACCGCGGTTGGCACGGATCTTCTCTATGCCGGCGTCACGAAGATCAGCGGGTCCATCGTCCACGGTCGCAATGATGCGATCGATTGGCGCGTCACGCGTCGACTCGCCTCGGGCAGCGTGCCCGCCGCGGCGCTCTCGCTTTTGATATTGTCGCGTCTCGGCGTTGACTCCAAAGGCGCCGGCACGGTGATTACGACGACGCTGGGGCTTGCCCTGATTGTGACGGCGATCACGCTCATCTTTCGTCGCCGGCTGCTGTCGGCCGTCGCGTCGTTCCTGGACAAGCGCGCCGACAAGGAAATTGCTTGGCTGACGATAACGCTTGGCGTTGTGCTCGGCGTCCTCGTGTCGATCTCTTCAGTCGGCGCGGGGGCGATCGGCGTGACGGTGCTGCTGATGCTCTATCCGAAAATGCCGGCGGTGCGAATTGTCGGCACCGATATCGCGCACGCGGTTCCGCTTACGCTGCTCGCGGGCGCCGGGCATTGGTGGATGGGCTCGGTCGACTGGTTGCTGCTGGTCTCGCTGCTATCCGGGTCGATCCCGGGCATCGCGATCGGAAGCCATTTCGCCTCACGGGTGCCGGATCGCGTGCTGCGGCCCCTGATGGCCGGCACGCTCGCTCTCGTCGGCGGAAAGCTCGTTTTCTGAGCGGAGGCTGAGCGCGATGAGAAGGAGACTGCTACCTGTGGTCGATGCAGCCCCACCTCATGCAATCGTCGGGATTGCGGCTGAGCCCATCGGTCCGGTGCACGTTGTAGGGGTAATGCTGATAGGGGTTCGGGCTAATGAAAACCTTGGGCAGCTGGCCGGGGGGAAGTTGCAATGCGGCCCGCAGCGTCATGACTGGGATGTTCGAGTCTTGAGCGCGCGCCGCGACGGGAGCCGTGAGCAAGCCTGCGAGCGCCGCCACTAACACTGATGTTCTCATTCTCGCCTCCTGATCGCAGGGCAGCCGGAGCGCCGCCCAATGTGTCGTGTCGGTTCAGATATTGGGCATGGCGGGCCGGAGAACCAGTAAGTTCAAATTTATGAGCCGGGCGTTCGCCGGTGCTACGGCTTTCAAACGCCTACCACGGCTTCCCGAGCGCTTTCCAGTAGGGCCGGGCGATCAGACGGCGCTTTGATTTCGCTCTTTGGGCGATGCATGCGCCATGCCCGGCCGCGAAACGCCCTCGCCGCAAAAGTCCGTGCCCTCGGTCGCACGCCAGAACGATCGCGCTCCGGGCTCGGGGACGGGGCGAGGCGCGTGGCGGGCGCATAGTCCCGCACGCTCCCACCAGGCCATCGGCATGTCGCGGCGGTTGATGGGATGGAGCCCGCTCTCGGGCCGGCGCCAGTAGACGCAGTCGGCGCAGTGCGAGCCGATCGACATCGGTTCGGCCGCGACGCCTTCGCCGCACCACTGCCAATAGTGGGTCTGCGGAAAATGGGCGGGTTCATCCGAGTGGATCGAGGCCTGAGGCGCGTGTCGCGCGCAGAGGCCCTCGTGCTCCCGGAGCTTGCGCCAATAAGCGCAGGCCGCGCAATTGGCGGGCCTGGCTGGTTTGTCACTCATCGCCTTCTCCGTTCGGAGGCGAGCTCGCAATGGTCCAATATGACGCGAAAGCGAGCACGGCGCGCGACCAATGTTGAAGCGGGCGCTTCGGTTTCCCCCTGGTAACTGTATAAAGGTCACAAAAGTTCAATTTGCAGGGCTGTCCCAAGATTGCCAGAGAAAAAGAAGCAACGAAACCGTGACTAGCGCCAATCCAATGTAGAACAACGGATCAATTACAAAACGCAATTCCGGTATCCACCACGAGAGCGGGATCGTAATGAGCGCGGAAAGCGCCGGGATCAGCAAAAAGAACATCGTGACGAAGCCGTTGTCGTTATCCGTGGTCGTCAGCGCCACCTGATAAAAGACCCGTCCCGCAGCCGCCGCCGCAACGGTCCCAAGCAGCAGCAGGAGAATTGCCGGGAGCGTGCGCTCGTCGACGGACAATTCCGGACGAAGACGCGAGACCAAAAGAATTGACGGCAGAAGAACAACTGAGGACACGACAAAATTTGCCGAAATCGCGGCCGATTCGTCGAAGTCAGCGAACCATTTGCCGACGAGGCTCCCGCTCAGCGCGAAAAAAATCGGTATGGGGATCGCGTATGACCAGCGGCTGTGCAGCATGCTCTCGATGATGTCGCCGACCAATCGTCCGTTGGCGTTGTCCAATTGACTCCAGGCGACGATCATGGCGCCTGCAAACGCCCCCGCAAAACATCCGAAGAAGATAAGGGGCGATACCGGGATTGGCTTCCGCGAAACCGCCATCGCGACCAATGCCGCCCAGAACGGCGATAAATTGAATATCGTGGCTGTTATGATGGGATGAGCGCTGCTCAAGCCGACATAGTACAACAAAAGACCGCACAGACCGAAGATGAACAAAATCGCAAGCTTGCCCAGATTCCCGCGATCTCCCATCAACCTGACGAAGTCCCGGCGGCTGGAGCGCGGCAGGGTGAGCAGCGGGACAGAGAACAAGAGGGCGAATTGGGTGAGGAAGACGAAGCTTGACGAACCGAGGCGTCTGGCCGCAAGCGCCGAGAACGGCTCTTGCGTCGCCACCAGCACTGCCGTGACCAGCGAATAGAGACTCCCCAACCGGTAGTTTGCGCGGCGTTCGGGACGCGTCATGATCGGGACCGTGTCCGCGCAGCGGGCCTAATTCTCACGCAAGTTCGCGTTCCCGCGCTGCGGGCGCCGGAGCGGCGGCGATGAGTTCGAAGCGCGCGCCGGGATTGTTGTCTTCCACCCTAAGCTTGAAGCCATGCAAATTGGCGATTGTCTCGGCGATGCTGAGACCGAGCCCATGTCCGGGCGAATTCCCGCTGCGCTCGCCGCGATAGAACCGCTCGAAGATCCGCTCCCGCTCCTCGGGCGCAACGCCTGGCCCGGTGTCGCTCACGCGCAGCAAGACCCGCCCGTTTGTTACCCGCGCCTCGATTCGCACCGCGCCGCCGGCGGGCGTGAACTTGATCGCATTGTCGATCAGGTTGGAGACTGCCTCGCGCATCAGGTCCGGGTCGCCGCGAACCTCGACCGGCTCGGCGGCGTCAAGCACGATCGCCACGCCCTTGGATTCGGCGAGCGGTTCGTAGAAATCGAACAGCTGGGCGCAGACCGCCGCGAGATCCAAGTCCCTGAACTTGATCTTACGGGCCTCATTCTCGATCGCGGAGATGCGCAGGATAGCCGAAATGGACTTGGACACCCTCTGGATCTGGTCGAGGACCGCCGTCAGGGCGCCGCGCAGCTCCTCGGCTCCGCTTGCGTTATTGAGCGCACGCTCGATCTTGGCGCTTGCGATGGCGAGCGGCGTGCGCAGGTCGTGCGCGATGTTGTCGCCAACGCTTTTGAGCTGCTCGAGCAGGCGCGCGATCTCGTCGAGCATGAGATTGACCGCGCGCGCCACCTTGTCGAGATCGCTGTCTTCGTTCGTGACCGGCAGGCGCGATTCGAGGTCGCCGTTCGTGATCCTGACGATGGCGGCATGAATGCGTTCGTAACGCTGCAATGCGCTGCGGGCGAAAATCGCCCCGATCGCCAGAATCACCAAAACGGTGGGAAGGAGTGCGATCGCCATGACGCGCAACAGCGTTCCCTGCAGACTATAAGTTTCCCACAGACTGCGTCCGAGCAGGAGCACGCCGCCGCTCGGGAGCTTGCGGGCGACGAAAATAGCGGGCTCTCGGGCGCTGCTCAGGTCCGGCAGGGGCTGTTCCTGGACGACATGGGCCTTGCCATCGATCGGGATGGCGGGCATGCCCTGCACATCGCCGAACTCGAGGGCGCTTTTCGGATCGAAGAGCGCAACATAGTCCAGTCGTCGGATATCTCGAGTGAGACGCAGCTGTAACGCCCGCCGCAGTTCAGCCTCGCTCGCGCCATCGCTCTTGGCGGCTTCGTCGACGAGGACTGCCCCGGCGCGCTCAAAATCGGCGGTGTAGACCCGCCAGTAGATGAAGGAGAAAGCAGCAGTCGTCGCGAGCGTGACTGCGAGCGCGAACGCGAGCGCGAGGCGAAACGCTCGCGCGTTGAAGACCTCAAGTATCGGCATTCAATTTGAAGCCGACCGCCCGGATATTGACGATGAAGCGCCGGCCGCCGCTGGGATCGAGCTTTCGACGCAAATTGCCGATCTGGACGTCGACGACATTTGTCTGCGCCATGAATTTGAAATTCCACACATCCTCGAGCAGCATCGCGCGGGTCACGATCTGGCCAGGGCGGCGCATGAAATATTCAAGGAGAGTGAATTCGCGCGGCAGCAGGTCGACCGGCTTGCCGTCGCACTGCACGGTCCGCTCGACGAGATCCATTTCCAACGCCCCGACCTGCAGCCGCGTCTGCCGCTTATCCGCGCCTCGCCGCAAGAGCGCTTCGACGCGGGCCGTCAGCTCGCGGATGTCGAACGGCTTGACCAGATAGTCGTCGCCGCCGGCCTTGAGCCCGTTGATGCGCTCATCGACTGACGAAAGCGCGCTGATCACCAGAGCGGGCGTGGCGTTGCCCTCGCCACGCAGCGCTTCGATGATCGAAAGCCCATCCTCGCCGTGCAGCATTCTGTCGATCACCAGAACTGCGGCGCCCGAGCGCGCCGCCTTGAGCCCGTCGTCGACAGTCTCCGAGAGATGCACTGAGTGGCCGCTGGCCTGGAGTTCAAGCCGGATCTCCTCGGCGAGTTCGCGCTCGTCCTCCACGACCACGATTGGAGAATCCGCCATGGCGTCCATCCATCGAGTATTTGCTCTCGTCCCATCCTCGATCGCCGACATGCTCATCGCTTCATTCCTCAAGCCGTGCCCCCTCCACCGGCTTCCTAGCGCCAAAATATTGGCGCGACGATGGTCGGCTCGCAGGCCGTAAATCCTTATGGGTGCGCCTTTGGGCGACGCGAGACCTAGAATCCAACGAGTGGCTTTCGTGGGGTCCAATTCAACTAAATAATAATTTTGCCGCTGCCGCCGATCGTCAGCCCCGCAGCCTGACGCTCGCCCGAGTCTCGCCCGTTCATTCTGCCAAATACGGTGCAAATCCGGGTTTTGCGAGGGGCTCGGGCGGCGCCGACCAGCCGCCGCCGAGCGCGAGCATGAGGCCGACCACGGCGACCTGTTGGCGCGTATGAAGGGCGATCTCCAGGCGTTCCGCGTCCAGCGCGGCGCTCTGCGCGGTCACCACGTCGAGATAAGACGACGCCCCGTCGCGGTAGAGGGTCAAGGAGAGATCAGCCGCCTTGCGCGCCGCGATGGCCGCGGTCGTGGTCTGCGCTGCCTCTTCGGCCAGCCACCGCAGCGAAGACAACTGATCCTGCACTTCCTTCAGCGCGCGCAACACCGTCGCGCGATAATTTTCGGCGGCTTGGGTGAATTCGGACTTGGCGATCTCAAGCTCCGCCTGGCGCAGCCCGGCGTCGAAAAGGGGAATATCGATGGTCGGCCCGATTGTGCCGAACAGGTTCCCCGGACTGAACAGCCGGAAGTTGGTGTCCTGGGTTCCGCCGAGCGCGAGCAGCGAAACCTTGGGAAAGAAATTGGCGCGGGCGGAGCCGATGAGCTCGCTCGCCGCCGCTGTCTCGCGTTCGCTTTCCGCCACATCCGGACGATTGCGCAATACGTCGGCAGGCACCGCGCGCGGCGGTTTGGGCATTTTGAGCGGCGCGGAAGACGAGGCAACCCTAAACGAAGCGGCTGCCTTTCCGACCAGAGCCGCAATCGAATCCTCGAGGCGGGCTCGATTGAGCGCGAGGTCGGATGCGAGGGCTTCAGTCGCGCTCAACTGGGTCTGGGCCCGATCGACGTCGACGGGGGAAGCGATCTGCGCGGCGAGGCGTTCCTGGGTCAGCTTTAAAGCAGAGCGATAAATGGTGATCGTATCGGCGAAGAGCTTGGCTTCGTCGTCAAGACCCCGCAGGTTGATGTAATCGCGCGCAAGTTCGGCGTGCAGTTCGAGCCGCGCGTCGGCCAGCGCGGCGGCGCTCGCCTCGGCGGTGGCGTTGGCCGAGTTGACGATGTCGCGGACCCGGCCCCAGATGTCAATTTCGTACGAGACTTGCGCGCCAAGGACGTTGTCGCCGTAATAGGTCGGCTGATTGGCGGAGCGAAGAGGCCGATTGGCCGACTGCTTATTGGCGAGAAAGTGCGGGACGCCATTGATCTGGGGGTAGGCGCTGCTGAGCGCCGCGTTGGCGCGCGCCACGGCTTCGTCGTTGGCCGCGACCGCCGCGGCGAGATCGGGGTTGGCCGCGTCGACCTGTGTCTGAAGTTCGTTGAGCGTTCGATCCTTGAAGGTGAGCCACCACATCCCGTCAGCCGGAAGCGTTCCTCCGCCTGCGGCTTCATCCTTGAATTTCTTTGGCACAGCGACCGACGGAGGGACGTAGCGAGGCGCGAAGTCGCAGCCGCCGAGCGCAAGCGCGATCGGCGCCGCTAGCCACGGCCCTAACCTCATTCCCCGTGTTCCCGCCCTGTTTGCGCCACGTCGTCAGCGCTCTTGGGTCGATCGCCGGCCCCGAGCGCGCCCTGCCGTTCAACCGGCGACTCCGTCTTCTCGCCGGCCGCTTCCATGATTCGGACTTCCTCGCCCTCCGCGATCGAATCGGGCGGATTGGCGACAATCCGGTCGTCCGGGCTCAAGCCGGTGATTTCGACTTCCGTTCCGAGGTCACGCTCGACACGCACTTCCTTCAGAACAATATGATTGTCGGCCCCGATCACCGCGACTCTCGGCGCGGTGTCGCGGTACATGAGCGCGCTGGCCGGGACGGTCAAAGTGTTGGGGTCGGGCGAGATCTGAAAATGCACGCGGGCGAAGGCGCCCGGAGCGAGCAGTCCCTCCTTGTTGTCGGCGAGAAGCTCAACCAGAAGGGTGCGCGACTTTTGATCGATGGCGTGCGCGGTGGTGAGAATGGTCGCCTCAAAATTCCGGCCCGGGTATTCCGGCAGTTCGAGCGTCGCCTTCATTCCGTCCTTCAGTTCGGCGGCGTACGATTTGGGGACGGCGACGTAAATCCGCATCTGGTGAATGTCGGCTACCGTGAATAGCGGCCGGCTGTCGCTCGAGTCCGCCTTGACCAGAGACCCAACGTCGACGTTGCGCGCGGTAACGACGCCGTCGAATGGCGCGACGATGTTCGCGAAAGCCTTGAGCGCTTTCAGCCGGTCCACGTTCGACTGTGCGGCGTCGACCTGGGCGGCTTGGGCGCGCTGGTCGCTGTCCTTTTCATCCGCGGCCTGTTGAGACACAGCGGCCGAGGCGCGCAAGGAATTCCAGCGTGCCGCCGTTACCTTCGCGAGCGACAGATTTGCCTTCGCCTTGGTCAGCTCGCTTTGGGCGACGGCAACGCGCTCGTCGAGTTCAGGGGTGTCGACAACGGCGAGTACGTCGCCCTGATGGACCTTGGCGCCGATGTCCTTGCGCCACTCTTGCACGTAGCCCATCACCTGGCTGTGAATGGAGGCGCTGTAGAACGCGTCGACATTGCCGGGCAGCACCAGCTCGCGGACCTCTCCGCCACGCTTCGGCGTGATCGCCGCAACCGGTGGAATGGCCTGCTCCTGGGTCCATTGTTTGAGCTTCTCGTCGTCGTGACGGCGCCCGGAAATTCCGCTGTAGGCGACGGCGGTCGCGCCCACGATCAGGATGAGGAGGGCGCGCCAGACCTTCACAGGCTTATGCTCTTTCAATTCGGGCTCGGGACCCACTCCGCCGCGCGGGTGGGGCGCCTCAGCGTCAATCTCCGCAGCTTTGCCGCGAGGCTCATCGCGCTCGACGCTGGACGCGGGGGCCGTCGAGAAGTCTTCGCTGTGATCCTGGCTCATACGGGCGAGGCCTCAGCCGGAAAGTTCGGCGCGGATTTGCTCGCCGTCCTCGGCTTGCGCTCATGGACGAGGCGGAACACCGCCGGTACGAACAACAGCGTCGCCACGGTCGCGAAGACCAGCCCTCCGATCACCGCCCGGCCGAGCGGGGCGTTCAGCTCATGGCTAAGCGCCATCGGCGCCATGCCGATGATCATAGCCAGCGCGGTCATCAGAACCGGCCTGAAGCGGGTGAAGCCGGCGTCGACCGCCGCGGTCGCGGCGTCGGCGCCTTCCGCGAGCCGCTCGCGGGCGAAGCTGACGACGAGAATGCTGTTAGCGGTCGCGACGCCCATGCACATGATCGCGCCGGTCAGCGCCGGAACCGATAGCGTGGTGTGGGTGATGAACAGCATCCAGACGATGCCGGCAAGCGCTGTCGGCAATGCGCTGACGATTACGAACGGGTCGAGCCAGGACTGGAAGTTGACGACGATCAACAGGTAGATGAGGACGACCGCGAGAGCGATGCCGACGAACAGCTGCCCAAAAGCATAGGTCATCGTCTGAACCTGCCCCCGAATCACGACGGTGGACCCGGGCGGCGCCTCTTGCGCCGTCTCATCCAGGATTTTCTGGATGTCGGCGGCTACCGCGCCGAGGTCCCGTTCATTATTGCTCGCAAATATATCTATAACCGGTTGAACGGCGTAATGCGAGACGACGGCGTCGCTCGCGCTCCGTTTGATCGTCGCGACGCCGCCGAGGATCTGCTTGTCCGCCCCAAGGGAAGCGGGAATGTTCTCCAGGTGGGAAAGCGATCTCACCCAATATTGCGGCGTCTGGGCGACAATCGGATATGAAACGCCATTCTTGGGGTTGAGCCAGAATGTCGGCGCGGTCTGGATGCTGCCGGCGAGGGCGTCCTGGAGGTTCTGGGCGACGTCGCGCTCGCTCACGCCGACGAGCTGCGCCCTTGTGCGATCTACGTCGACGTTGAGGGTAGGCGCGTTGAACGCCTGCTGGATCCGAGCGTCGGCGATCCCAGGGATACGGGCGATGCGCTCAAGGATCTTGTCGGCATAGGCGCGGTTGGCCGCGACCTTCGAGCCGATAATCTGGACATCGATCGGCGCCGGCAGGCCGAAATTGAGAATTTGCGTCACGATGTCCGCGGGAAGAACCGCGAAGGTGGTTCCTGGAAACTGGCCTGGCAGGGCCTCGCGCAGGGCCTTCACGTATTCCGGCGCGTCTCCTTCGTAGCCCTGCTTGAGCGTAATCAGAATGTCCGCGTCGGATGCGCCGATGGTTCCGGTATTGGAGTAGGCCATGTTGATGCCGCTGATCGGCAGGCCGATGTTGTCGACGATGGTGCTGAGCGACTCGGGCGGGATGATCGACCGGATCGCCGCCTCGATCTTGTCGACTTCGACCCCCGTTTCCTCGATTCGCATTCCCGTCGGGGCGCGGACATGCAGGGCGATCTGGGTGCTCTCGATCGGCGGAAAGAAGTTGCGGCCAAGGTAGGGTGCGAGCCCGAACGAGGCGAGAACCGCAACCATGAAGCCGGCGATGAACAGGCGCCGCCCGCCGAGTGCAGTCAGGAGCAGGCGGCGATAGAACGCCCGCGCCGCCTCGAAACGGCGTTCGAATCCGCGCTGGAAAAGAGTGAGTGGATTGCGGGTGCGCGGCTGAGGCGCCCCGTGGCCGTGAGTCGCCTGGTGGGCGAGCAGAAATCGCGCCATCGTGTTGACCAGAGTGCGCGAGAGCACATAGGAGCCGATCAGCGCGAACACGACCGCCTTGGCCATCGGGCGGAACAGGTAGCCGGCCACGCCTCCGAGCGTGAACATCGGCACGAACACAATGCAAATGCACAGGAGCGAGACGGTCGCGGGAATGACGATCTGCCGCGCGCCGTCCATGATCGCGCTTTCGATATCCTTGCCCTGCTCCAGATGGTAGTTGATGTTCTCGATCGTCACCGTGGCGTCGTCGACGAGAATGCCGACCGCGAGCGCGAGGCCGCCGAGCGTCATGACGTTGATCGTTTCGCCGGTCGCGGCGAGAAGTGTGACCGATGTGAGAATGGCGAGCGGGATCGAGATCGTGATGATCAAGGTCGAACGCCAGCTGCCGAGAAAGATGAGGATCATCAGCCCGGTCAGCGCCGCCGCCACGACGCCTTCGAAGATGACCGACGACACCGCGGCCTTGACGAAAGTCGATTGGTCGCCGACGGCGACGAGATGAAGGCTCTTCGGCAGAGTCTCACGCAGTTTCGGCAGGAGCGCCTTGACGCCGGCGATCACATCGAGGGTCGACGCGGAGCCGGTCTTGAGAATTGTCATCAGCACCGCGTTCGAGCCGTCGACGCGCACCAGGTTGGTCTGCGGCGGGCTGCCCTCGTGGACATAGGCGACATCGTGGATATAGAGGGGGACGCCGTCGACGTCGCGAATGGGCAGATCGTTCAGTTCGGCGATGCGGCTCGGCGCGTCGTTGAGAGCGACGACGTACTCGAACTGGCCGACCTTCTCGGTTCCGACCGGCGTTATGACGTTCTGCCGCGCGATCGCCTCGACCACGTCCTGCGACGACAGCCCGTAAGCCTGCAGCTTGTCCTGGTTGAGGTCGACCTGGACCTGCAGCACCTTGCCGCCATATGGCGAGGGGACCGCCGCCCCGGCGACAGTCGCGAGCTGTGGACGGATGAAGTTCTGTCCGGCGTCGAAAATCTGGGCTTGGGAAAGGTCTTTGCTCGATAACGCCAGCTGCAGGATAGGCACGCTCGAGGCGTTGAAGCTCAGGACGTAGGGCGGCGTGATTCCCGGGGGCAGGAGCTTGAGCACGGTCTGCGAGGCCGCGGTGATCTGCGCCAGCGCCGAGTTGATGTTGACGTTGGGCTGAAAGAAAACCTTGACCACCCCATAGCCTGCGAGCGACTGCGACTCGATGTGCTCGATGTCGTTGACCTGGGCGCTGAGGGTTCGCTCGTAATAGTAGATGACCCGGCCCGACATGTCGTCCGGGGGGAGACCGTTATAGGTCCAAACGACGGCGACTACGGGGATGCCGATGTTCGGAAAAATATCCGTCGGTGTCCTGATCGCCGCGGTCACGCCGAAGATGACGATCAGCATCGCCATGACGACGAAGGTGTAAGGCTTGTTGAGAGCGATTCGGACGATCGCGAGCATTGATCACTTCTGAGAACGCGAAAACATCTGTCAACGCACGCAGCGTCCCCGCCGGACTCGTCCGCCGCGTGAATACCGAGCGCTAGCGAGGGCGGCGCATTATACGCCGTATACGCCGTGGTTCCTCCAATCCAACCGCGCGGAAGGCCGCGATAATGGTGAGCTCGCCGGCGCAAGTCCCACCCAGCGACGCCCTTGTCGCAAGCCCGAGCGCCGGGCGCAACTAGAGGTCTCGAGCATCCCTCTTCAATTAAATATTTTTTTGCCGCGGCCGCTTTGTCGCCAAACTGTAACAAAGCACGATTAAGCCTACGTTAGGGCACAGACATTCTGCCGGACGTTTTGACGTCACGCGCAGCTTCTTGCACATTCGCAAGTATTATTGTGCCGATTCCACGTAACTTTGAAGATCCGACAGGTAAATCTGTGCTCATTTTACAACAGGCAGAAAAAAGTCAGGAATGCGGTGAAATTATAGTTTGTATGTGACCAATCCCGCCGCTAATTTCATCTTGGTCAATTCGGAAGCGAGTTGGTCCGAACCGGATCTCGAGGCCGGGGTTACGCCAAAATCCAGCACTGAGGCTTTGGAGTTCGGCCGGAAGTTCGGCTTCGCCTCCATGCTCAGAAGGACCGCGCCAGAGGGCAGGGCATCGATGGCTCCGCGGCGCAAAACGGGAATGGCGGCTCTGAATCGCGGGGTTGCGTGAAGTCGTCAGCGGGCCGGTGTGGTTGCGGTCCACCACGGATGGGGTTCAGATGAAAAAGCTTGGTGTTGCTCTGGCGATGACGATCGCCGCCGTCGGCGCTGCTCGCGCGGCCGACCTGCCGACGAAGAAGGAAACTCCGGCAGCGCCGGCGCCGGTAAACTGCTACTCAAGTTACTGGACCTGGCTCAATTCAACTCCCGCAGACTGTCCGCTGAGCTACGGTCCGTTGACGTTCTACGCGACGCTCGACATGGGGCTCCAGTACGAGTCCAACGGCGCGGCCTGGAGCCCGACCCAGCCCAACGGCACCGGCAGCTTTGTCAACAAGCAGGCCTACGGATCCAAGTGGCTTTGGTCGCCGAACAACCTCAGTCAATCGGTCGTGGGCCTCAAATTGAGTCAGCCGGTCGCCTATGGATGGTCGGTCGTCGGCACGGTGGAAACCGGGTTTCAGCCCCTTTCGTGGAACCTGGCCAACGGCGCACGTTCCCTGGCGCAGAACAACGGCAAGGCGCAGCTCTTGCAGGGCTTCAACGCGGATTCGGGCCGCGATGGCGAGTGGGATAATTCGCAGGGCTTCATCGGGCTCAGCAACAAGACCTATGGCACGCTGGTCTGGGGCCGCGTCAACACGCTTGGGCTGGACGGCCTCGTCTCCTACGACGTGATGAGCAGCGCCTACGCCTTCTCGCCGTTTGGCTTTTCGGGCTCGTATGCCGGTTTCGGCAACACCGAGCTAACGCGTTCCGAGACGGCGCTCAAATACAATTGGAACTCCCAGAATCTCGTGAGCTGGATGAACTTCCATGTTGCGGGCATCGCGCAGACAGGCACCTACAATCAGGGCAACCCTTCGACCTCGTTTTGGCAAGGTCAAATCGGCGCAGACTTCCCCCATCTCTTTGCCGGCAATATATTTGCCGGCACCCTCTCGACTGACTTCATCGGCGGCTATGCCCGGAATGCAGTGAACCTCTCGAACTTCACCGGCACCTGCACCGTCATCAAATCAGGCGTGGACAAGGGCCAGACGGCCTGCACCTCGGGTATCCCAGCGTTCTACGATGGGGGCGACCTGAAGGCGACGCTATCCAACAATCTCGGCACTTACCTGCTCGGCAAGTATAAGTTTGACCAGTTCCCGCTGACGATCTCCGGCGGTTGGGAGCACTGGAAGCAGTCTGACCCCAGCAGCACCTTCCCCAACGGGTTCCAGTCAATCGCTGGCTATAGTGTGCCGGGCACCATCGTCGGGAACAAAGCATTCCCCACGACATGGATCAACTACACGCAGTATGCGGACCCCAGGGTTGTCAATGTCTTCTTTATCGGCGCCAAATATGCTGTAACTCCCCAGATCGACGTGGCCGCCGCCTATTACTATCTCGAACAAAACAACTATAATTCTTCCACCACGCCTTGCGCATACGCGAACGCCACCTTTACCCCGCCGAACGGAAACACCTTCGTCGTTTCCCGCATAAACAGTGGTTCCTGCGCCGGCTCGCAGGACGCCATTTCGTTCCTGATCGACTATCGGCCGGTCAAGCGCGTCGACCTCTATGCCGGCCTGATGGTCTCGAACGTCTACGGCGGCCTCGCCAACGGCTTCCCGGTCACCCAGGAAATCGCGCCAACCGCGGGTCTGCGCGTCAAGTTCTGAGCCGTAACGCGAAAGGGCGGCGGGGCGTTGAGCGCTTCGCCGCCCCTTCCTTTTTGGGCGCATGCCGTTTGTCGGGAAACCAGCGCGCGTGTGTCTTTCAGCCAGGACGGGCAACCCGTCGCGCCTCGGATAACGGTTGGCGTCTGCTCCTCAGCCGACCGGCTGCGGGGGCGGCGCAAGCCGCCTTATAAAGGCGCGCGGCTCAATTGGTCATAGAAGGCGATCTGGTAGTCCGCCTTGCGCGCATTGTTCGGCATATCCAAACCGGACGGGAGCGTGGACACAAGCTCTTCTCCCGCCTCGAACGCGGTAAACGTACATTCTATGACCAGGGGGACCCCTTTATCGTTGCGGATGACGAAGTTGTTGCAATGAGTGTGCACAAGCGTCAGCGGGAACCTCGATATGAAATCGCGCAGTTTGTCGATATGCAAATCAACATCATGGAATTCGATCGCCAAGCCCGTCATCAAATCAGCGTTGTCGACAAACTCATCGAGAAGCCGGTACTCCCAACCCTCGACATCAACCTTGAAGAATATCCTGGATCGTTTCTCCTTCCTCGCCTGGTCAACAATGGCCGAAAAGGAGATATACCCGGGTTGAGTGCTTAGCCCGACGTGCTTCGCCTCGTGCCGGCGATCGTCCGTGAAAAAACTCGAATAGTTGCGAAGCGTCCGGATTCTCGACAGCGCTTTTTGCGGCCTATGCACTTGCACGGCCGCTTTGATCAATCGACGGACAAACTCTGTCTTGCCGACACTGCCATCGAAAGCCACGATCGGCACTTGCCGCCTGGAATAGAATTGCTCTTCGAAGCTCCAATCGTCGTTTATGCCCAACCCAATCAACATGTCGGAGTTTTCCAGGCTTCTCGAGTCGATGAGATAGCCGCCGTCATTTGCCCTGCCAATTCGTACGAGACTATCTATCCGTTTCGGTTGAAAAAATTGTGGAAGATAGGCCGTATCAGTCATAGTCACCCCGCGTTTTACTCGACCTCAGCCGCCGGTCGCGTGAGGCGAGCCACAGAGTCCCAGCCGTCACGCTCAATTGGTGGATTTTTTGGCCGGGCTTTAGGGCGCGGGCCTTCGAACCCGTCGATAGCATCTTAGCGGGCTTGAGCCAACCAGGGGCAACAGGTGTGGGCTTATCGCGCGACCGCTCTGCATGCTGTCGCGCGGCTGGGCTTGCTACGAGGCGAAGCCCACCTTTTCGTTCTTGCCGAGATTCATCCGCTCGCCCGAGACGCTGGCTGCAATCAGTTTGACTGCGGTGACCATCACGCCGGCCCCTTCCCAAAACTCCGCGCTCTCTGGCCGCACGCGAAGTATCCTTATCCGCGGGTCGTTCTCGTCCGGCCAGAACGCCTTATCGTAGATCGACCAGAGTTGCTTGATCCTGTTCCGGTCGTCGATCAGCTCCGCCTGACCGGTAATCGAGAGGTATTTTTTCGCCTTATGGTCCGCCAGCGCGAGGCAGATCGTCTCGTCGCGCCGTATCTCGCTGGCCTTGGGCGAGTCGACATCGGTCAGGAAATAGATCGCGCCTTCCTCCCGGGCCGGTCGCGCCGCCATGGGGCGGCTGCGCATGTTCCGCCCCTGGCCCTCATGCGTAACCACCATCGCAACGGAAATCTCTTCGAGCAGGGTCCAGACACGATCAATATCTGCCGCCGGGTCGGACATCACCGCTCCTTTGATTGGCTGGGAATGGAATCAATAACGATGGAACGGGGCGTCTCTGCCCCGTTCCATCGAGTTGCCGGAGATCAGCTCCTGCTGGCCGTCCATTGCCCGCCGTACTTGAATTCCGGCGCGGACTTGAGCTGTTCCTTGGTCGCATTCATCGTCGCGCGCCAAGTCTTGTTGTTGGCGTCGTACTGGACCATGACCGCGTTGGGGTTGACGGCGACATAGTGCGTGCCCATGCCGAGGAAGCCGCCGACGGACAGAATGTAGCCAGTCATCTGCTTCGACGCGTTGAAGGCGATGTCCTGGATCTTGCCGATGTTGTTGTTCTGCCCGTTATAGATGTCGAGGCCAACGACGTTCGAGCTCAGCATATCGGTGTTCTCGACCTTGATGAAGCTCGGACCATTCGTCGGTACGGCCTGAGTAACCGCCGGGTTCGCGCTCATCGTCGTGCCGGCGGCGGGCGCCGCCGAGTTCATCTTGTCCGCCGAATTCATCTTCTCGGTGTTGTTTGGCGTTGCGTTTTGCGCCAAGGCGCTCGCGCTCACGAGGGCGCTGGCCGCTACAGCCGCGAATAGAATCTTGCGCATGACTAGGTCTCCTTAAGCGTTACCCGTTCTTCGAAACGCCAACGCACTCATAAAGTTCCAGGCGGGATTGCATTGGAAGCTGAAGGATCGGCGGATTGACCGCGTCGTCGCGAGGATTCTGCGTATACGCGTCCGCTCTATTCAGCCGCGCTTCTCATCCCGACGACTTCAATCTCTTCAGTGATGACGATGAAGCGGGTGAGCGCATGCGGACCGAAGGTCGTGATCATCGGAACGTCCGCCGCGTCGCGTCCTCGGGAGATCAAAATGCGGCCGATGCGTGGCCGATTGTGGCGCGCGTCGAAGGTAAACCATCGACCGCCGAGAAACGCTTCGAACCAGGCGTTGAAATCCATCGGCGCCGGATCGGGCGGTACACCGATATCGCCGAGATAGCCGTTGCAATAGCGGGCGGGAATATTGAGGCTGCGGCACAAGGCGACGGCCAGATGGGTGAAGTCCCGGCATACGCCGACGCCCTCGGCCAGGGCCTCGCTCGCGGTCCGCGTCGGGCGCGCCTCAGGATAGCTGAATCTCAGGCGCTGGTGAACGAAATCGCAGATCGCCTGCACGCGCGCCCAGCCGCCGCTTATCGAGGCGAAATTCGCCCAGGCGAAATCGGACAGGAGGTCCGACTCGCAATATCGGCTGGGCAAAAGAAACGGCAGCGTCTCCGGCGGTAGATCGGACGCCGCGACCGTATCGGCCGCCGGGTCAACGGCGTCCTCCCGACCGTCGCATCGAAAGACGCCCCACTGGCGCAATGACGACAGCCCAGCCGGTGCGGACAAGCGCCTCACGACGTTCCCCCAGGCGTCGACGAAGCGATCGCCCGCCATCTCAGGCGACATCTCAAGTTTTGTCTCCTCGGCGACGCAGCGCCGGAAATCGGAGTGGACATCCATCAACGTGAGAATTGTCGCCGGCTGCGAAAGCTCGAGCGCAATGTCGAACCCGTAGCGAATGTCCATCTGCAAATATCCTCAAAGCTTACTGGCGAGAAAAACCGTAGCCGCCAAACTAGGTATTCCGGCGTTTGTTCCCCGAGCTCGTCCATTCCTTGCGCTGTCCGCTGAAATGTGCGGATCGTGCGTCAGGGCGCGTTATCCGGCCGCGTAGCCGCGAGGACGGAGACGGCGTCCGCGGGCTGGGCCATCTGCTCGGCTTGCGGATCCACCCGGTCCTGAACGTGCGGACTGTCGCGGCGCAGTTCCTCCAGAAGCTGGATGACCTTCGCGATCTTGTGTTCGCTCAGGATCGCGAGCTCGAGCGTGAGCGTGTCGCGATGCGCATTGAGTTCGTCCTCGTGCTTTTGGGCGACAAGCACGAGTATGACGACAAACATCGAGAATAAATCCGCCGCGGCGAGCAGCCACGGAAAAATTGGGCCGTCGAGCGCACGGAGGCCGAGCATGTTGGCGACCAGATTTGCGCCGATCCATCCCGCGACGCCGAGCGCCAGAAAAGCGACAAAGACAGGCCGCGCAATGAAGGCGGTGATCCTGTTCACCAGGTGTTGAGGCGTGCTGGTCCTGCCATGATGGTCGGAATGCAGTTGCGTGACCGAACGCACCGCCTCATCGACGTGCTCGGGCATGATTGTTTCGGAGGGGCTGTCCATTCGGCGCTCGCCGCCGAGGATCGCGCGGGTCTGGCGGGGCCGCGACGCGCGCCCCGCCAGGTTACGCGCTACTTCTGAGATTGGCTCTTGCTATGCGCCGTCTCGGAGTGCTCGCGGGCGGTCTTCGAGTGGCCCTGGGCCCTCTCCAATTCCTCACGACCCTTCGCATGCTCGCCCTTGCCGTGATGCTCAGCCGCCATCTTGTGGCTCTTTGCGGCGTTCTCGTGGTGCTCGGCCGCTTTGTTATGTGCTTCCCTCGGCATGTCGTCCTCCGTTGGTTGGTTACGCCGGGTGAACGCTTCGACGTGGCAATCGTTCCAGCCGTGCGGCTCCGCGAGGGCGTCTCCGAGGCCGCGCCGGACCTCCGTTGGAACCTGCCGAGAGCTTCGGCGTTTGGTTGGAAGAATCGCAGCGTCAGGAGGACATCATGTTTGGCTGGGCGATCACTTTTCTTGTCATTGCTTTGATTGCGGGTTTGCTCGGCTTTGGAGTCATCGCCGGAACCGCATTCGCCGCTGCAAAGGTCGTCTTCGTCGTCGCGCTGATCGCTTTCCTGATTTCGGGTGTGCTTGGGTTTAGCGGACGCGGTATACCCTGACACGGGTTCCCCGGACGCGTCAGTTCCGGTCTATCAGAAATTTCGCTCCGACAGACGTTGGACGGAACCAAATGGGGTGTGGCGCGTTTAGGCCGCAGGGTGTGATTATGACGGTGACGCGGACAAACAAAGTATCGGCGGCGAGCGAGGGACCATCGGATGCGAAGGCGGCGGTGGCGATTGGGCGGGCTCTGAAGGCTCACTACTCCGACCTCGTGCAGGCGCCGCTGCCTGAGAAATTTGTTGAGCTGCTGGCTCGCTTCGAGGCGGCGGATCGCGCGGCCGAGCCGAAGGGAGGCGGCGGCGATGCCAACGGCTAGTTTCAAAGAGGAATTGCTCGCCGAGATCAAAAACTTGCGCGCGTTCGCAATTTCCCTCTCGGGCTCGATCTCCGTCGCCGACGACCTGGTTCAGGAGGCGCTCCTGCGCGCCTGGAGCAAATCCGACCGTTTTCAGCCCGGAACCAGCCTGAGGGCGTGGTTATTCACGATCCTGCGCAACATCTACTATTCCAACTACCGGAAGCGCGCTCGCGAAGTCCAGGATAGTGATGGTGTTTATGCCCGTCGCCTTACCATCCCCGGCGATCAAGAGAGCCACCTCGATCTCGAGGATTTTCGCAAAGCCATGACCAAACTCCCGGCCGAACAGCGGGAAGTGCTGACGCTGATCGGCGCGAGCGGCCTCTCCTATGAGGAAGCAGCGGCGATCTGCAATGTCGAGATCGGCACCATCAAGAGCCGGCTCAGTCGCGCCCGCTCGAGGCTGGTCGAGATTTTGGGGCTTGACGAAACCGCGAGCCCTCCGGTCGAGCGCCGGGTTCGGCGCGCGGGGTAGCCCGCACCGTTGCAGTTGCTCGTCATCCTTCATGGGTCGACCTCGCTCCGATAGCGGCGGGCCGGCGCCCGCCAGTACTCGCGATATCCGCGACGTCGTTTCCCAACACTGGCCAAACTTCCTTGATCCGCGCTGGGTCAAACGGGTCGGGTTGGAACGTCATGCGCGCCTGCGGAGTTTTGCCGAGAATGAGTCCGCCGACTCCCAACAGAGTTCGCCATGACACCGACCGACCTGCTGCAATTCGAGGTCATCAGGACGATCGCGGCGTCGCTGATCAGCGTTGCGATCTTCCTGCTTTGGTTGGTCGCCATCAGCCGTCCGTAAGGAACCTCTGCCCGGCGTCCGGGGTTTACTAGCGGCCGATATCGCGCCCCGCAGGAGAATCCCTATGCCACGCGGCGACAAGTCGAAATACACCGACAAGCAGGAACGGAAGGCCGAGCACATCGAAGAGAGCTACGAAAGCCGCGGCGTGCCGGAGAAAGAAGCCGAGCGGCGCGCCTGGGCGACCGTCAACAAGGACGATGGCGGCGGCAAGCGCCCCGGCGGATCAGGCCGCGGCAAGTCGACAGGCCATCCCGCCGCGCACAAGGGCGGCCGAACAGGCGGCGCCGCGTCGGCGGCGCGATCGCCGGCCAGCCGGTCGGCATCGGCCAAGAAGGCCGCCGCCACGCGCAAACGCAATAGCGCGCGGGCCAGTACGATCCGGGGTCAGTCATGACCGATCGTGAGGACCGCATTCGGGAGATCGCTTATTTCCTCTGGCTCGAGGAGGGCTCGCCGCAGGGCGAAGCGGAGCGCCACTGGCAGGCCGCTGAAATCATTTTCGAATCCGAGCCCGACGAACGCAAGGATAGCGAAGGCGAGCCGCCGGGCGACCCGGCCGGCAAAGCAGAGCGCGCATCGGCGGCTTCTCCGCCTCCCGCCAGCGCGACGTCCCAAGGCGCTCGACGACGGACCGTCCCTTCTGAAAAGGAGCCTGCTCCCGCGCCCTCGCCGAGCGTCGACAAGGCGCCGCCGAACGTCTAACTAACACGACGACCGGAGGCGGTAGGTTGGGAAAACCTCGCCCGCCGCCTTGGCCTGCCGGGAAGGGCCTCCTAGCATGGCATGTTTTGAAACGCGGGGCGCATTTGCCTGACCATAGTGCGGTGTCGCGAAAGGCGTCCGACAGGCGTCCCGCGCCTGGCCGTGATGATCGCGTGGCCCAGCACTACCAGGCCATTATCGAATCCTCCGACGACGCTATCCTGTCGAAGGATCTCAACGGCGTCATTCTCAGCTGGAACACCGGCGCCGAGCGGCTGTTCGGCTTCACGGCCGAGGAGGTCATCGGCAAGCCGGTGACGATTATTATCCCCCTCGACCGGCAGAACGAAGAGCCGGCGATTCTCGCTCAGATTCATCGCGGCGAACGGATTCACCACTTCGAGACTGTTCGACAGAGGAAGGACGGCAGCCTTCTCGACATTTCGCTGACGATCTCGCCGATCCGGAATTCGAGCGGAGAAATTGTCGGCGCGTCGAAAATCGCCCGCGATATCACTGAACTCAAGAAGGCTCGCGAAAGGCAGCGCCTGCTGCTGAGAGAAATGAGCCATCGGGTAAAGAACCTCTTCGCTCTCGCGGGCAGCATTGTTGGCCTGAGCGCGCGGTCGGCGACTTCCGTGGACCAGCTTGCCCAATCGGCTCGCGAACGGCTTTCCGCGCTTGCGCGCGCCCACTCCTTGACCTTCCTTCACGGGATTGAAGGCGCTGCGACGCCTTCCCCGACGACGCTGAAGTCGCTTGTAAGAACCATCATCGCTCCGTTCGACGAACCGGATGGGCCTCGAATTGTGCTCTCCGGCATCGACGCCGAAGTATCCGCGGCTACGGCCTCGAGCCTCGCGCTGCTGCTGCACGAATTCGCGACCAACTCGGCCAAGTATGGCGCCCTCTCCTCGCCGTCGGGCACAGTCAAAGTCGACGTTGGCGAAGAGGGCGATGCGATCGTCCTTCGGTGGGTCGAACGCGGCGGACCTCGGGTCTCGCCTCCAACCGGGATCGAGGGGTTCGGCGGCGTCCTGTCGCGCATTGCGGTGGCCAACCAGCTAGGCGGCGAGATTACGCGCGATTGGAAGCCTGAAGGACTTTCGATCCGCCTCTCGGTCCCCCGATCGCGCCTCGAGACGTAGCGCGCCCACGACTGCTCGAGTCCGCACTGGCGCGCTCGCGCGCGGCGGCGTAAATTAGCGGCCGTGAACCCAGGGATTTCTCAGAGGCGCATGTCGCACAGTCGATCCGATGCCATCTTCCGATAGGCCGGTCACGCCAGTGGTCGAACAGCAATCCACGAGCGAAACGTCGGACCCGACCGTACGTGCTTTGCGCCAGCGCATTCGGCAACAGGAAATCCTTGCCGAGCTCGGAGTGGGCGCCTTGCAAGGGCCGGGCTTTGAGCAATTGCTCAAGGATACTGCGAGTTTGACCGCCGAGGGCCTTCGCACGGAATTTTGCAAGGTGCTCGAATATATTCCTGCCGAAAACCGCTTTCTGGTGAGGGCCGGGGTCGGCTGGGAGCCGGGCGTCGTCGGGGTCGCCAGCATCGGCGCCGACCTCGCCTCTCCAGCCGGATTTGCGCTGAAAACCGGCCAGCCCGTCATCTCCAACCATCTCAACGCCGAGGAACGCTTCCGAACCCCGGAGCTGCTTGTCCGGCACGGAATTCAGCGCGCGATGAATGTCATCCTGCAGGGAGATGGGCGGCCGTTTGGGGTTCTGGAGGTCGACAGCCGATCGGGCGACATGTTCGTCGAGCATGATCTCGCATTCCTGCAGGGCGCAGCCAATATCCTGGGGATGGCGATCGAGCGCGAGCGGCACGAGCGCAATCTTCAGGCCGCGCTCGAGCGTCATCAGTTTCTCATCAAGGAGATGAACCATCGGGTGAAGAACAGCCTGGCGCTCGTCGTCAGCATGCTGCGCCTTCAGGCGCGCGAGAACAATGAGCCGGAGTTCACGCAACATCTCGAAGACGCGATGCTTCGCGTGGGGGCCATCGCCAGGGTGCACGAGCAATTGTATCAAGCATCGGACATCGAGCGCTTCGACGTCGGGCGATATATTGAAGCCATTTGCAGGGATCTCGACGCCAGCTTCTCGCGATATGAAATCATAGTCGAGGCGCAGCCGGGGATCGTCATCTCTGTCGACCGCGCCATCTCATCGGCGCTGATCGTCAACGAGCTCGTGTCGAACGCCGCCAAGCACGCCTACCACGGCGATCGCCCCGGGAGGATATGGGTGAATGTGGCCACGGCCAGTGACGGCAGCCTGTTTTCGATCTCGGTTCGCGACGAGGGCGGAGGTCTTCCCGAGGGCTTTGAGGTCGGCAAAGAGAAGGGGTTGGGCGTCCGAATGGTCCATTCCCTGGCCGCACAGCTCGATGCGACGTTGGCCATCGTTCCCCACCGTCCCGGCGTCGAGTTCATTCTCACCGCGCCGCTCACTCCATAGGTGCGCGGCCTCCGGCTTTTCGGGTTACCGGTTTCAGCCTTTCCCGTCGCGGTCGAGCCGCTCGAGCAACTGCAGAAGTCGATCGGGAATCGGCTCGGCAGTCACCTCGTCATAGATGGCCTTTAATTGCCCGGCGATAAATTGATCGACGGCAGGGGGCGCGCCGGGCGAGGCAGCAGCCTTGGCTGGCTTTTTCAGCGCTCTTCCTGAAGCCTTCTCAGACATCCTCAACTCTCTGCCCGCAGCGACCCGGATACACGGTTCTATTAGGATTGCACCCGCCGCGAGTCTATCGCGCGGCCAGCGGCAAATTGACTTAAGCAAGCTCGATCAGCCGCAAGTCATCCTGCGGGGTTTGGGGAGGGAAGCTCGCCTGCTCCAGTCTTCACGATCTCGCTCAACGGCGCAATCAGCCGCCATGTCAGGCCTTCGACGTCGAGGCTCAGGGTCGAGGACGCGTTGAGACCGGCCGCCGTCAGACGCTCCAGCACAATGAAGCCAAATCCGGACGTCCGCGCGGCGCTCACTTGCGGTCCGCCGCGCTCGCGCCACTCGATCTCGAAGTTGGGCTCCCGCACGCTTTCATCGACCCGCCAAAGAAGGGAGACACTCCCGCGATCGTTCGAGAGCGCGCCATGCTTGAGCGCGTTGCTGCAAAGTTCATGCAGCGCCAGTCCGAGCGTCTGAGTCGCATTCGGGCTCAGAAGGACCGGCGGCCCCTCGCTTGAGAAGCGCTTTTCGCGCCCGTCCATGGGAATCACCACTTGCGCCCCCACAAGGGCCTCAAGTTGGACGCCGCGCCAATTCCGCTCGGTCAGCAAATCCTGACTGGTTCCCAGTCCGATCAGCCGCTCCGAATATCGTTGTTCGAACTCCTGGATCGTCGTCGCGGTCGAGACGCCGCAGCGGGCAATGGCCTGGGCCACGGCAAGCAGATTGCGCGAGCGATGATTGACCTCCGTCAGGAGGTCCCGGATGTTCTCCTCCCGCTGTTTTTGATCGTCGATATCGGTGGTCGTGCCGTACCACCTCACGACCTTTCCTTTTGCGTCAAGCAGGGGCGACGCCCGACTGAGGTGCCACGCGTATCCTTTTCCGACCGCAAACAGGCGGTGCTCCATTTCATAGGGAAGCCCAGTCTCGCTCGCCCGAAGCCACGCCTCCGCCGTCGCCCGCCGATCGTCGGGATGGATGATTCCTTCCCAATCCGTCCGTCCGATCGCTGCGTACTTCTCGCGGCGCGCGCTCGTATAATCGATGCGGCCGTCAGGGCGCGCCGTCCAAACCAGCTGCGGCAGGCTGTCGGACAGAAGCCTGAAGTGGTCTTCGCTCGTGTGCAGGTCCCGGTCGGCGTCAAGCCGGCGATCTGACCGCATAGAGCGGAGTTTGGAAGTTCTCGCCGGCACGCCGCCGAGGCGCTGGAACTCGCGGACGCCGGCCTGCGCGGCGGCGGATGGCGCGGCGCCGCGTAAGTTCTCGGTCCTGGAAGCCAATTCGCGCCTCTTCCGCGCCAGCGTTCGGCTGTTCAGATAGGAAAAAACGAGGCTGCCCGTTATCGCCAGCGCCGCAAGGATCGACGTGAGCAGAAAGGCGCCCGGCAGGGGCGCGGGCTTGCTTGCGCCCGCAGTGGGGCCGACGGTCGAATTGTCGGAAACATAGACGAATGGGATCTTTTGTCCGCTGATTAGACTATGACCGCCATTCGATGCGGGCGCGTGGCCCATCGAATCGAGAAACGACGCCGGCGCCGCAGAAATGCCGCCCACGACAAGCGGGAGGATCACGACAAGCGTCAGGAGGCCCAAACGCCAGCTCAGCGAACGGGACTTGACCATGACGCCAATTTTGTCCGGAAAAACCTTAGGAAGAGTGAAAGCCTCCTCCTGCGGAAACCCTCCCGGGAGCCCGTCCATCCACAACGCGCCGACGCGATTCGCCGAGCCACAATATCGATCCCAAGTTACGCGTGATCTGGTTTGCCAGCCGACGATACGTTCCAATGCTTGGACCCATAGGCCGCCTGCGGCGTCAATCCGGACGTGCGGCGGTCTCTGGGCCCGTCACCGGTCGGCGCACTCGAAAGCGCTGAGCGGAAAGCGTTGCCGCTTTGGCCCCTATCCCGATTACGATCCCTCCCTGGTCGTCCAGGACCTGGATTTGCCTACCCCCTTCGCTCGCTACCTCCGCCATACGAAATACCTGACCCCATACCGTCTCGAGATCAGACGCCATGTGACGCTCACGTCGCAGCCTCGCGCCATCTCCGCCGATCAGGCAGAATTCGTAATAGGGCACGGGCTTCCTCGGGTTAGCTGTTATTTCAGAAGCCTTAAACGCATCGCGGAAGCGAAGGTTCCGCGTCCACGGAGAATGTTAGGCGGGGCTCCCCTCGCGTGGAACAGGCTGGGCCCTGGTTTCGGTTAGCTGGTTCCCGCCTTCGCCATGGTCCTTTGGGACTTTCGGTCGAAGAAAAGGGCCTGGCTGACCACGGCCTTGACCGAATCCGCGCTGAACGGCTTGGTGATGAGGAACGCCGGCTCAGGCGCCTGCCCGGTGAGGAAACGCTCAGGAAAGGCGGTGATGAAAATCACTGGGACTTCCTGTAATCCCAGGATCTCATTGACTGCCTCGAGCCCCGAACTGCCGTCGGCAAGTTGGATGTCGGCCAGGATAAGTCCAGGCCGGCGCTTGAGCGCCGCTCGCACGGCCTCCGCATGGGTCCGGGCGATTGTCGTAACGTCGTGCCCCAATTGTTCGACCAGCGTCTGGATGTCGAGGGCGATGAGGGGCTCATCCTCGATGATCAGAACCGAGGTGCGGATCTGTTCGGAAATCTCGTGTCCCGCCCGGTCGATAAGGTTGGACGCTTCTGCTTCGCTGCAATCGAGCGTTTGAGCGATCTCTCTTGGAGTGAAAGATTCGACCGCGCTCAGAAGAAAGGCGATGCGGGGCTCAACCGAGATTGCCGCTAGATTTCTGTCCGCCGAGGCTTCGTCGCCGAAGGCCGGAACGTCGACGTGACTATTGGTCGGCACGTTGCGCCAGCCACGCAGGAACAGCTTATAGAGCGCGACTTTTGGATCGAGTTCGGTGTCGAAACAATCCGGGTCGGCCAGAATCGCCTCAAGCGTGGCCGCCACATAAGCGTCGCCGGCGGCCTGGGTCCCGCTCAGTGCGCGCGCGAACCGGCGCAGGAAGGCTATGTGCGGCGCAACCGCGTCAGAGATCGACATATTGTTCCTCCTCATAATCGGACGTCAAAATGGCGATGATCCGGGCGACACGCAATGGCGCTCGGACTCGCGACCGGAGCCGTGAGGGGGGTCTCTGGCACAGGCCCACTGAGGGGGGCAACTCGTCTGCAGCGCTATGAGGGACAAATTGAACCGCGTTCACACCCACCTCTAACCGCCCTCCCAGGATTTTGTTCCCGACGACGGAAGGTTTTTTCGGGCCCGCAGTCGTGGGATCGGCTTTCCCCTAACGGCTCACCCGAGGACCCTCGATCATCTCGCGGATTTTACGACCGAGCACGTCCATGGTGAAGGGCTTGGCGACAATCTCCATCCCCGCCTCCAGGAACCCGCTTCCCGCCGCGTTCTCGGCATAGCCCGTCACGAACAGGACCTTCAGCCCAGGACGTGTGACGCGGGCGGCGTCGGCAAGTTGGCGCCCGTTCAGACCCGGCAGGCCGATGTCGCTTACGAGAAGGTCGACACGCTGCGACGATTGCAGGATGCGCAGCGCAGCGGCGCTATCGGCCGTCTCGAGCGCCTGATAGCCCAGATCGTCGAGGGTCTCGACGACAAGGAGGCGGACGACAGCCTCGTCCTCGACCACAAGGACAACTTCGTTGGCCTCAGCGCGATTGTCTCCCGAAAACTCCTCGGCGGGCGCTTCGATCGCGTCGCCTTTATAACGCGGCAGACAAATCTCGATCGAAGTCCCTTTCCCGGGTTCGCTGTCGATCAGCACGGAGCCATCGGACTGCCGCACGAACCCATAGATCATCGATAGCCCAAGCCCCGTGCCCTTGCCGATGGGCTTGGTGGTATAGAACGGGTCGAAGGCTCGCGCCTTGACGCTCGGCGGCATCCCGACGCCGGTGTCGCTCACGGACAGGCGGACATAGTCGCCTGCGCTCACATCGCGCTGGCGCGCCTGGCGCTCATCGAATACGACATTTGCCGTCTCTATCGTCACCGTACCCCCGCTCGGCATAGCGTCGCGCGCATTGATCGCGAGATTGAGGAGCGCGTTTTCGAGCTGGTTCCCGTCGCATCTGACGACCCAAAGATCGTTGCCTGGAGCGACGCGCAGAGCGATGTTCTCGCCAAGCGACCGGCGCAGCAATTCTTCCACGGTCCCGATCAGCTGGTTGAGAGCGAGGGGGCGAGGGTCGACCGGTTGGCGTCGCGAGAACGCGAGCAGACGATGGGTCAAGGTCGCAGCGCGATTGGCCGAATCCAGAGCGCCGTTCAAGAACCGGTCGAGATCGCCGATCCGGCCTGCGGCAATGCGCCTCTTGACGATATCGAGAGCGCCGACAATTCCCTGCAGAAGATTATTGAAGTCGTGGGCGATGCCTCCGGTGAGCTGGCCCACCGCTTCCATCTTCTGGCTTTGGCGTAGCGCTTCCTCGGCCTGCATCAGCTGGCTTGTGCGTTGAGACACCCGCTCTTCAAGCGTCGCGTTGATGTCCGCCAAGGCTTGCGCGGCGACTTTTTGATCCTCGATATCGGTGTTGCTGCCGACCCAGCGCACGATGGCGTCAAGCGGTCCTCGGGTGGGAAACGCGCGCGAAAGGTGCCAACGGTAAGCGCCGTTCGCGTCCCGGATGCGAAATTGCGCTTCATAGGGCGCCTCCGTCGCCAGCGCGGCGCGCCAAAGTTCAGCGACCGCCGCCCTGTCGTCGGGGTGAATGCGGCTGTTCCACATTTCGGCGTCAAGCGTTCCCGGCTTCATGCCGCTGTATTCATAGGCGCGCGCGTTGAACCATTCGAGCTGGCCGTCGGGTCGCGCCGTCCAGATATGGTTCGGCATGGTCTGCGCGAGAGCGCGAAATTGCGCCTCGCTGTTTCGAAGGATTTCCTGCGCCACGCGCCGTTCGTTCACGTCACGAAGAATCGCGGTGATGAGAACGCGCGACTGGCTGACCCAGCGCGAAAGCGACACCTCAAGGTAAGTCGACGATCCGTCCTTGCGCCGAGCCATCACTTCGACCGGCTGGCGGACAGTATCGCCGTCGAGGGCCGCGCGTCGGGTCTCGTTCCATCCGGCGCGATCCTCGAAAAGCAGCGAGGCCGGCTGGCCGATCAGTTCTTTCGGCGGATAGCCGAACTGCCGGTCGGCCGCCGGATTCGCGAATTGAATGATGTCTTCGTCGTCGAGCGTAATGATGACGTCAGGCGCGCTGTCGACGACGGCGTCGTAGCGCGCGTTTTGCCGCTCGCGCAGCAGGCGTTCGCGTTTGACCGCCACCGACACGTCGAAAACCTGGATCAGGCAATATCGGGTCGGCGGATAATCGACCGCGCGAACCGTCGCCTCGTGGATCATCTCCTGCCCCGAGTGCGTTTTCAGCGGCAGAAGCGCGGGGTGCAGCGACTGGCTCAGGAGACGCGAGGTGCCCGATTCCAACGAAGCCGTGACGGCGAGGGAAACGTGCCGGACGCTGCCTTTCGGGAACAGATCCTCGAACCGGCGGCCGATCGCGGCCTCGCGCGGGATGTTCGTTGCGAACGCAAGCCATGTGTTCCACGCAACGACCCGGCGGTCGGGGGCGAGAAGCGCGACGCCCAAGTCGACCGCATCGAACAGCATCCACGCCAGATCTTTTTGGGCCGTATCAAGCATTCGGGGGCAGCGGAGCTTCGCCCGCCGTCCGTGCGATGAATTCGTCCAGCAAAACCTTGAGAGATTCGAGCGAGGGCAAATCCATCAAGAGCGCGATGTAACCCTGCAGATCGCGCTTGCGAATGGAGAAGTTGATGTAGACGAAGAGAACGAAATCGCCGGCATGCGGGGGCGGCGGCAGGTTGAACAGCGCGGCGCTGTCGCCGCGCAGGATTTCAGGCAAGGATATCATCAAGGTCCGCTGCAATAGATTGGCGATGGTGGCGAGGCAGCCGTTCAGGATGATATTGCCGGTCTCGGCCAGCGCTTCGTGCTCGAGTTCGAGGATGTCCTCGAGCGGGAGGTTCCCGCTGGTCACGGCGCGCACCAGTTCGAGGCTGCGGGTCTCGGGAAATATGAGCAGCGCGCGACCGTGAATGTCGCCTTCGAACACCTGATGCACAGCGACAAGCTTTTTGGGCTCGTTCCTTCCCAGGGTCTCGATCGCCCGCTGGCGCGCAAGCAGGTCTACGCTCGGCACGGACAGCAGGACTTGTTCGCCGACCATTTCCCTCAGGCTGAGCGCCGCCCTGCTGACGCCCAGGTTCACGAGCTCGGTCAGCGCGTCGAGCTCAAGCTCGTTCAGCGTCGTCGGCGCGGCTTCACTCATGGCGCGCGGCGCGGATCTGCCGCTCTGCTCCCTCGACGAAATCCCTGAGCGGGCGCTCGGTGAGCGGTTTGAAAAGGAAGGTGGCGCCGACCGCGTTCGACCGGTCGATGATTTCCTGCTGGTGGTTTGCGGAGATCAGCGCGACCGGCATCGCAGGGCGCAGCCGCCTCAGCTGGGCCGCAAGATCCAGGCCGTCTCGACCGGGCATGTTGAAATCCAGCACGGCGACGTCCGGCTTTTGCTCTTCGAGCGCCGCGAGCGCCTCGTCGGCGTTCGCCGCCTCAACACGGATCCAGTCTGGACAAAGGCCTGCCAACATCTTGCTGACCGCCATGCGCGCCAACTTGCTGTCGTCAACCAGGAGAATTTTAACGGCCATGAAACCTCATCTGAAGAGCGAGCTTAGAACGGACAGTCAACTAAGGATTTGTGAGCGTAAACAGCTCCTTGACGTCAAGAACGAGCAGCACTTGACCGTCGCCGAGCATAGTCGTCCCGGCTATTGCCGGAA
Source organism: uncultured Alphaproteobacteria bacterium (assembly GCA_963794655.1). GTDB lineage: Bacteria > Pseudomonadota > Alphaproteobacteria > Rhizobiales > Beijerinckiaceae > Roseiarcus. Next base: position 415,808 of record CAWCEV010000008.1, on the reverse strand, counting down.
TTCCGGAGAGTAGCCCTTCGGTTGGTTTTAGCATAACGTCCATACGCGCGCCGAGCCTGTCAACTTCGAGACCCCCCACCACGCCCGAGCTCGACGCTACGACAACGGTCGGGTCCGGGTTCTGTTCCATCTTGCCCAATCCGAGGGCCGCGGCCAGCCCTATGAGGGGGACGGTCCGATTGCGCGACACGAACGCCTGGGCCTGCCCGATGGATCGAATTTCCTCGCGGCTGATGCGAATTGTCTCCATGACGGCGTCCAGCGGGATTCCGAACCATTGGCCGCCCGCCTCGACCGTCATCACCCGCGTCATCATCACACTGAAGGGAAGCACGAAGCGCACAATGCTGCCGGCGCCCGGACGCGTCTCGAGCCGGACCCTGCCTCCCAGGCGTTCGATCGACGTGCGCACCGCGTCCATGCCCACGCCCCGGCCCGACAGGTCGGTGACGTCGGGGGCCGTCGAAAAGCCGGGCACAAAGATAAGGTCGAGCGCGGCCTCGTCATCCATGCCGGCGACGGTTTCCGCTGTCGCCAAACCGCGCTCGACGGCGACACGGCGGATACGGTCGGTCTCGATCCCCCGACCATCGTCCTCAACCTCGACCAGGACATGCTCGCCCTCGCGCCGCGCGCGCAGGAAGATCGTGGCGATCGCCGATTTCCCGGCGGCACCGCGCTCCGCGCCGGGCTCGACCCCGTGATCGATCGCGTTGCGCACGACATGCAGCAACGGCTCGAACAGCATCTCGACGATCGCCTTGTCGGCCTGGGTCTCCTCGCCCTCGATGACGAGCCGCACGGGCTTGGCAAGCGCCTCCGACATTTCCCGCACAAGGCGCGAGAACCTCTGAAACACCCGGCGCAGCGGCAGGATCCGGAGTTCAAGCACCGCTCTTTGCAGGCCGTCGATCAAGCGATCGAGCCTGCCATGCTCGCTCACGATGGAGTCCGAGAGCGGATTGTCGGCCGCCTGCGCGAGCATCGCGAGATGACCGATGGCGTTCTTCGCAACGGTCAGTTCTCCGGTGAGGCTCACGAGCGCGTCCACGCGTTCGGCGTCGACACGCAGCGAGCGGGAAAGAGGGTCGGTGCGAACAGGGGCGGCCACGGTCGGATCCGGCGCCCGACCGTCCCCCGAACCTTCGATCGCGTTTTCAATGGCGAGCGAGAGCCTGCTCGAATCGAGGCTGGCGAGGCTGTCCGCCAAGGCTTCGGCGATCCGCTCGGCGCTGTCGGCATGCCCGAGATGGCGAAAGACATTGGCCGCCACGCGCCCGGCCGACGCGATCCGGCCCTCCAGCCCTTCGCCGCGGACGGCAAGCAGTGCGATCTGCTCCCGCAAAATAGCTTCTGCGGCGTTAGAAGGCTTTGCCTCCATCGCAAGGGCGGGCGCCTCCGCTTTCGCGGCCTCGATCGTCGCTTCGCCGCCAGCCAAGCGGGCCGCAAGACGATCCGCGGCTGCGTCCGTTCCGCTCGGAAGCTCGCCGCTCTCCTCGATGGCGTCGAGCCAGCGAACGACCTGGTCAAGACAGGCAAGACAATCGTCGATAGTGGCGGCGGTGACCGGACGGTCGCCGCTGCGAACCGTCGAGAGGACATCCTCGGCGGCATGCATCGCGCGTCCCATCGCTGCGAAGTCAACGATGCCCGCGCCCCCTTTCAGCGTATGAAACGCACGGAAAGAACCATCGAGGCTCTCCCGATCTTGCGGATCGCGTTCCAGCGCCAGCAGGTCGGCCGTGGCCTGCTCGACGAGCTCGCGCGCCTCCACCAGGAACTGTTCGAGGAATTCGTTCATCGCGGCAGCCCACAAAACATCGCCATGGCGCGCACGAGATCTTCGCGGCTGACCGGCTTGGGGCAGTAGAAATTCGCGCCCCCGGCGCGCGCCGCTTCGATGTCGCCGGCGCTCGAACTCGGTGCTGGTGACGAGCGCCGGAATTGAAGAGAGCGGCAGGGCCTGGCGCCTCAGCGCGCTGAGAAAGGTGACGCCGTCCATCCGCGGCATGTTGATGTCGACGATCAACGCGTCCGCGGGGCTTACGAGCAGCCTCTCGAGCGCTTCGAGGCCGTTCAGCGCCTCTTCGACTTCAAATCCGGCCTCTTCCAGGATCTGCCGGTAGTAAAGCCGGACGAGGTTCGCGTCGTCCACGACGAGAATGCGCATCTTGCGGTCAGCCATGCGGCGCCTCCGGCGGCCGGCGATAAACAATGACGTCCGCGAACCGGCGCACTTCGAACAGAGAGGAGATGCGGCTCATCGATTCGGCGTGGCCGAGGCAAATATATCCTCCCGGCGCCAAGCTCTCATAGAGATTCTCCGCCGCCACCCGCCGCGAGGCGTCGTCGAAATAGATGAGCAGGTTTCGGCAGAAGATGACGTCGAAGAGACCGTGCGGACGCGTCTCCGTCCGCTCGACGATGTTGGCCGCGGTAAATCTCACCGACTGGCGTAGCTCGTCGATGATTTGCCACTGCTCCGCGCCAGCCGGCGTGAAATATTTGCCGGTCAGCGCCGGGCTCAAGCGCATGAGGGCGCGCTTGCCGAACATCCCGGCCCGCGCGGCTTCGAGGGCGTTGGTGTCGATATCCGACCCGACGATCTCGACGTCATGGGCGTCCACCTCGGCCCAGTTCTCAAGCAGCCAGATCGCGATCGAATAGGGCTCCTCGCCGGTCGAACATGGGACGGACCAGATTCGGATCGTCTCGCCTGCCGGCTTCACGCGCACACGCTCCTGAAGCATGTTGGACGTCAGACAGGCGAACTGATGATCCTCCCGATAGAAATAGGTCTCATTGACCGTGGAGGCGTTGATCAGCTCTTCCAATTCGCCTTGCGTGTTGGTGCGCAGGCGCGCGAAATAGCTGGTGAACGAGGATGATCCGGTCGCAATCATCCGCTCTTCTACGCGGCGCTCGAGGAAATAACGCCGGCTCTCCGCGAAGACCATTCCAGTATGACGATAGAGATAATCGCACAACCGGCGATAATCCTCGGCGTCGAGAAGTTTGGTTTCAGCCACGAGGGGCCAGGGGCAGGCCACCCAGGCGCTCGACAACGACCTCGATGGCGAAACGGAGGAATGGATCGTCCGAGAAGCGTTCGGCGCAGCGCGAAAGGGACGGCTCAGCCGATGCGTCGGCGATTTCGCCCAATGCCTCCACCGCCGCGGCGCAAACATTGACCTCCGGCTCGGTTTCAATGAGCGCACACAACCAGCGCTGTCCATCGGAGCCGCCGACCTCGCGCACGAGGTCGCACGCCAGCAGCCGGACGTCCGGATCCGGGTCCCTGAGCAGCTCCGGCAGGAATTGCCTGCACGCGTCCTGCATGGCGCGAAGGGCGTCCATGGCGGCGGTGCGCAGATTGGGGTCGTCGACCCGAAGATAGGGCAAAATGATCTGTGCGCTTTCGGGAGCCGCAATTTGCGCAAGCGCGGTAAAGATTGCCTCGCGCACGCGCGTATCGCCCTCGCGAGCGAGCGCTTCGCCGAGGGCGGGAACGGCGGTCGGATCGCGCGCTGCGCGCGCCGCGGCCCAGCGTTCGTCTGGCGACGCGCTCGCCAGCGAGGGAGCCGCGTCGCGCGCCGCGGCAGCGGCGGCTTTGTCAGGCTCTTTGCGGATCAGGGGCATGGAGAGGCGCGAGCTTTCTCAGTTGCCCTGCGATGTTCGGAAGCGGGAGCACCCAGGTCGCGCCTCCCGCCTCAACCAGTTGTCCGGGCATGCCCCACACCACAGCCGTTTCCTCCGCCTCGGCGATCGTACGTCCGCCCAACGCACGAAGCCGCGTCATTGATCCAGCGCCGTCGTCGCCCATGCCGGTCAACAGGATCCCGATCAGGCGGCCCGGGGGAACATGGGCGATGGCGCTCTCCACCAGCCGGTCGGCGTTCGGATGCCAGGGGCGCCCGGCATCGGCCGGCGCCGAAGAGACGACCAGATGCCCGGCGATCCTGGAAATAACCACGTCGGCGTCGCCGCGCCCGATATAGGCTTGTCCGGGCTCGAGCGTTGTCGGGCGCGCCACTTCGCTCACGCCGATCGCGCATAGCCCGTCGAGGCGGCGGGCTAGCGCGGCGGTGAAATTCGCGGGCATATGCTGCGCAATGACGATGGACCACGGAAACGTCGACGGCAAAGCGCCAAGCAGGGCCTCGAGCGCCGGAGGGCCGCCGGTCGAGGCTCCAATGAGAACAATTCCGGCTCCGGCCCCGCGCACGGCCGCCTCGCCGCTTCCGCGAGTGCGCCGACGCGCTGGCGCGTTTGCGCCGACCCGATGCAGAATACGTTCGCGCAGACGAAGGCTCGCCTTCAGTTTGGCGCCGGCGGTCGCGCGCACTTTCGCGACCAGCAGCGGGCCGAACTCGTCCATGTGGAGCGAAAGCGCGCCTTCTGGCTTCGGCGCGAAATCCACTGCGCCCAGCCGCAACGCCTCGAGCGTCTCGTCTGCGCCGTCGCGCGTGAGAGAAGACACCATCAGCACTGGACGGGGATGCTCGATCATGATCCGGTCGAGGCAGGCGAGGCCGTCCATGCCCGGCATATGAATGTCGAGCGTGATGACGTCGGGATTGATCGCGGCGAGTTGCTCCAGACCCTCCATTCCGTTGCGCGCGAAATGGACCTCGAACTCGCCGGCATCGGCGAGCACGCGCCCCATGAGCTTGCGCATGAGGGCGGAGTCGTCGATCACAAGGACCTTGATCATGAAGGCGCCTGCGGGCTCCTTTCGAATTTGTCGAGCAGACCGCGCTCGGCGCGCGTCAGAAGTTCGGCCGGATCCAGAATGAGAATCAGGCGTCCTTCGGCCTCGACATTGACCACGCCATAGACGAGCCGTGCGATGTCCTCTGTGAGGTCGGGCGCGTCCGTGACGGCGTCGGCGGTCGTGCGGAGGACTTCGGAAACGGTGTCCACGATCAAACCCGCCCGGTGGCGTCCGGTTTGAACAACGACAAGCCGGCGCCCGTCGCCATGCTCGAGACGCGGCATGTCGAAACGCTGCCGCTGATCGATCACCGGGACAACGGCGCCACGCAGATTGATGACCCCCTCCAGGAACTTCGGGGCCTTGGGAACGCGCGTGACCCGATCCGGCGCACGTGCGACTTCCACCACAGCTTCCACGGGCAATCCGAACTCGTCCTGGCCGAGCCGAAACACCAGGAACTTCCGCTCCTCGCCTGTCCGGGCGATCTCGGACGGCTGCGTTGTCGAGCGGACTTCACCCAGCGATTTCATGACGTCCTCCCGAAACAACTGGTCGGGCGCGAGAATCGAGACCAACCGTCGTCCCTCCTCGCCGCGGTAGATCGACTTGATGCGCGACTCGCCCCCCGAGCGCGCCTGAATCACCGGCGGCACGGGATCGATCAGCGCCGGATCGGCGGATATGACCGCGCGGGCGCGATCGGCGATGAGACCGACCAGCCCGCCGCCAACAGACGCGACGATCACCTTTGCGCGCGCTTCCGAAACGGGGGCCGGCGCGAAGCCGAGCAAATCGCGCAATGATACCAGGGGAAGCAACTGCTCGCGCAAAGAGATGATGCCTGCAACAGCGTTGTCGACGTGCGGCGCCGACGCAATGGCGTGAGGCAGTGCGATGATCTCCTGAACGAGGTCGAGATCGAGAGCAAATTCCTGGTTGGCGACAACGAAGGTGACGAAGGCCTCGCGTTCCTCCGCTGCTGCCTCCGGCGTACGGCTCGTGCTGATCCCGCGTGCGCCGTTCGAGTTGCCGGGGCGGGCGCGCCTCGCGAATGTTCCGGCAAGCAGCGCCTGCACATCGAGGATTTTGGCCGCGCCCTTGTCATCGCCGAGCGGAATGGCGCCGCTCAAATGTTCGCCCCGCTCGAGGCCGAGTTGCGCCGATCGCGTTTCGACCCGTTCCGCGTCAATTGTGACGAGCCCTTCGATAGCGTCAACCACGATCGCGACAGGCGCGCCGCCATCGAGGACGATCGCGCGCGCGGCGCCGTCCTGTTCCGCCTCGAGGTCGAGCATGGCTCGCAGGCTCACAATCGGAAGGACGGCGCCGCGCAGGTTTGCGACGCCGATCAGCGCACTCGGCGCTTGCGGCACGCGTGCGGTTGAGGGAATGCGTATCACCTCGGCCACCGTTTCGGCCGGCAGCGCGTAAACGCGCCCCGCAAGCCGGAAGACCAGGAAGCGACGTTTCGCGGAGCCGGAGGATTCCGCGATCAGGGCGCCCTTCATGCCTGTGGCTTCAGCGCGTCGGCGAGAGACGCGATCTCCTCGATCGCCGCCGCCAGATCATCGGCGCCTTGCGCCTGTTCGGTCGAGGCCGCCGCCGCCTGCCGGGCGGCCTCGCGCGCCTGTTCGGCCGCCGCCGCGATCTGGCGCGCGCCGCCCGCCGCCTCGGCGACGCTGGCGAGGATGATCTCCGCCCCTTCGAGAATCGCTTGATTGGCGCTGCTCAGCGCCGCCATATCGGCGTCCACCTTGTCGAGCGCCGCGAACACGGCGCGGTTACCCTGCGCCTCGGTTTCTGCGTTGGCGGCGACCTGTTCCAGATCGCGCTTGAGGGTCGCGATCTGATTGAGAATCCCGAGCACCGTATCCTTGGCGCGCTCGACATTCTGCGACGCCTCCCGCGCTAGGCTCCTGATGTCGTTGGAGACGACGGCGAAGCCGCGCCCGGCGTCGCCCGCGCGCGCGGCCTCGACCGAACCGCTCACCGCGAGCATGCTTGTCTGCACCGCCATCAAGGCGATGGCGTCGACGATCTTGTCGATGCGACGTCCGACCGTTTCCGAACGCACGATCGTCGCCAGGCTGGTTCGGGTGTCCACGAGCGCGGCATCGACTCCATCGACCAACCGCCCGACGGCGGCGCGGCTCTCCCTGAGCGCGGCCTCCATCTGCGCGACCCGGGAAGACGAACCCTGGCTTGTCGTCTGCGCGAGCTTCGCGCCGTTTTCGATCTCGACCAGCGCCGCCGAGGTTTCATGGGTGGCGGACGCCTGCTGTTGCGACCCGCGCTCGATCTGTTGAACCGCCGCCATGATCTCAGTCGCGGCGCTCGTCAGTTCCTGAATCGTCGCCGAAAGTTCCTCAGCAGCCGTGCCGATCTGCTCGGGGGCCGATGCCGCGGCGGCGCCGCCGCGAAGCTTCTCAGCCAGCGCCGCCAGCGCCCGCGCGGCCGCCTGCCCCTGATCGAGCGACCTCGCCTGCTGTTGGACCGCGGTTTGCGCTTCGCCCGCGCCGGCCGATTGTTGCTCGGCCGCAGCCGCGACCTGCTCAGCGCCTTTCTGCGCCTCGGACGCCGCCCGTTCCGCTTCAACGGCCGCGTTCAGCATTTCCTCTGTGCCCTTGGCGACTCGCCGCATGTCCTCCCTCCGATTTTCGAGGGTCTCGACGACGGCGGCGGCGGCCCTTGCTTCGGCCGCGGAGGTCTCGGCCGCTTTCTTCACTGCGCCGACGACGCCGCGCACATCGGTTTGAATTTCGCCTGCCAGTCGCTTGACCTCCTGGGAGCTCTTGTCGGACGTCTCGGCCAGCGCGCGAACCTCGTCTGCGACCACCGCGAAGCCTCGCCCGTGATCGCCGGCGCGGGCCGCCTCGATCGCGGCGTTCAATGCCAGCAGACTGGTCTGGTCGGAGATGCGGCTGACCGTCTGCGTGATCTCGCCGATATCCCCTGCGCGACGCTCCAGCTCAGCGATGATCTCGACCGTCGCGCCCTGCCGCTGCGCGTTGCGTTCGATGGCGCGAGCGGACGCGGTGATCCGGTCTCCGGCGTCGCCAAGCATGATCTGCACATTCTCGGTGCGCCGTCGCAGGGTGTCCGTTTCGCCGCGCGCCCTTCGAAGCCCGTCGGATATTCGCTTGATCGCCGCGAGCTGCTGCTGCGACGCACCCGCCGCCTCTTCGGCGCCCGCGGCAATCTGCCCCATCGATCTGCGCAATTGCTCGGCCGCCGCCGAAGCCTGCGTAAGTCCGCTCGCGAATTCCTCGGTCGCGGCGGCGACGCGCTCGAGCAGGGTTTCGGGCGCGCGAGCTCCATTTCTTTGGGCAGGGACGGGACGTTCGGCGAGCGGCTTTGGCTCCGCGGGAGCGGCTGCTGGGTTTGCCTTGGGCGCCCGGGCGGCGACTTTCGAGCTTTTGACGAGGGCCATCATGAATCCGAGGCTAGTCGAGAACGACAGGAGGAGGGCGACCGCAATCTCGGACGAATGGGGGCGTTCCTCGCACAATAACCGTAGGTCACTTTCGGACGGATACCAAGGGGCGGGCTCGCCGCTCAGCGTGATCCGGCCAGCAGCGCCCGCAGCGTCTCGAGAGTATCGGCGTCCGCGACCGGCTTGTCGCGCCGCCAGCGCAGCATGCGCGGAAATCGCACGGCGACGCCGCTCCGGTGCCGCTTGCTGAAGGCGATGCCTTCAAAGCCGAGTTCGAACACCTGCGTCGGCCGGACGCTGCGCACGGGGCCGAAGGTCTCGATCGTCGTCGTGCGGATGATCGCGTCCATCTCTCGCATCTCGACGTCGGAGAGACCCGAATAGGCCTTTGCGAAGGGCACCAGTTCGCGGCTCTCCGCTCCTTCCTCCGCGCTCCAGACCGCGAACGTATAGTCGCTGTAGACGCCGGAACGGCGCCCATGCCCGCGCTGGGCGTAGATCAGAACGGCGTCGACGCTCATGGGGTCGAGCTTCCACTTCCACCAGACCTGGGTGCGGTCTCCGCCTTTACGGCGGCCGACTCCATAGGCGCCGTCGCGCGCCTTCAACATCAACCCTTCCCGGCCGAGCGGGCGCGCCTGCTCGCGAACAAGGTCGAGGGCGGACCAGGTCTCCGCGGCGACTATGGGACTGATGCGTAGCGGCAAGCCCTCGCTTCGGACCCGCTGAGCTTCGAAGAGGCGCGCCACGAGCCGTTCCAGCTTCGCACGCCGCTCATGCTGCGGCTCGAAGCGAATGTCCCGCCCTTCGATTTCGAGGAGATCATAGGCGATGAAGGCGACGGGCAAATCGCGCAAGGTCTTGTCGCTCACCACCTTCCGGCCGAGCCGCTGCTGCAGACTGGCGAACGGCTGAAGGCCGGCGAGCGAATCGGCGTCCGCGTCGGCGGACGCGGTCAGCACCACGAGCTCCCCGTCGAGCGCGACGCCTTCCGGCAATGCTCGGGCGAGCGGCTCGAGATCCGGGTAGCTTTCGGAAATGAGCTCTTCTCCGCGCGACCAGAGCCGCCAGCTCTCAACACGCTTGATCATCTGCGCGCGAATTCCGTCGAACTTCCACTCCACGATCCATTCGCTCGGCGGACCGAGGATCTCCAGCATGTCCGCCGCAGGCCTTTGCCAGGACTGCGCGAGATAGAACGGATAGGGGCGCCCGGCGTCGAGCGCGGCTCCCTCCTCGTGCTCCACTTCGGCGACCAGCGCCTGAAAGTCCTCCGCGCTCGGCGTCCGCCGCGCCTGGGCGTAGCCGATCATGCGCTGCGCCATCCGGTTTTCCTCGACGCCCGCGACCTCCGCCAAGGCTTTCACGACCTGCAAACGCGAGACGCCCACTCTCAATTCGCCGGTGATGAGCTTGAAGAAGACAAGCCTTTCGTCAGCGGGAAGTTCATCGACCCATTGCCGGAGCCTGCGATACCTCTCCTCTTCGTCGTCAAGCGCTGGCAGCGGCAGCAGCCGCTCGCGCATCCAGACGTCGAGCGAGGCCTCATTCTCCGCCATGCCGCCGGGCAGAAGGAGCGCCAGCGTTTCCGCCAGGTCGCCGACGCTGTGATAGCATTCCTCGACCAGCCACTCGGGAAACCCGGAACCTTCGACGGCGAGGCGGCGCAGGAGGCGGGTCGGGACGGTTTGGCGAGGCTTGCCGCCGGCGAGGAAATAGACGATCCATGCCGCGCTCGCTGAGCGGGACGGATCGTTTCTCGCTGCGGCGAACGCATCGACCAGCGCGGTGAGTTTTGCGCGCGTCGAAGTGGCGGAATCGAGCTGACGGTAAAGACGTGCGAAGGCCCTCACGCCGCGCTCTCCGGCTTCGCCGGGTCATCGCGCCCGGAGTCAGGCTCGTCCTCCTCGCCGTAAGACGTCGGAAGAACGGACGCGTCGAGCCCCTTCTCGCGGAGATATCGCGTGAGCGGGCCGACGGACCCGTGCGTGACGAGGATCCGCTCGGCGCCGGTCGCGTCGATGGCGGCGAGCAGCCCCGGCCAGTCCGCGTGATCGGAAAGCGCGAAGCCGCGGTCGAGAGCGCGCCGGCGCCTGTTGCCCCGCACTTGCATCCAACCGCTCGCGAGCGCGTCGGAATAGTCGCCGAAGCGGTTGAGCCATGGGCTCGACGCGGCCGAGGGCGGAGCGACAATCAGCGCGCCCGCGAAATCGGCCTTGCTGGCGAACTCCGCGACGGCGCGGGTTGGCGGCAATATGACGCCGGACTGACGCGCAAGCGCGTTGATCGATTCGATCGCGCCATGACACACGATCGGTCCGATCGCTGCATCGACATGGGCGAGCACCCGCTGCGCCTTGCCCAGCGCGTAGGCGTAGAGCACGCTCGCGCGGCCCGCCGCGGCGTTCTCACGCCACCAGGCGTCGATCGAAGCCATGATTTCCGCCTGCGGGCGCCAGTGGTAGATCGGCAGGCCGAAAGTCGACTCCGTGATGAAGGCATGGCAGCGCTGGGGCTCGAAAGCGGCCGAGACGCCATCGTTCTCGAGCTTGTAGTCGCCGGACGCCACCCAGACTTCGCCGCGGTGGGAGACGCGAATTTGCGCCGAGCCCAGCACATGGCCGGCGGGATGGAACGAGATCTCGACGCCGTTGCGTGTCAGCGTCTCGCCATAGTCTGCCGTCTCGATGGCCACGTCGCCGAGCCGCTTCTTCAGGACCGGCGCGGTGTCGCGATGGCAGACATAGATGTCCGAACCGAACCGCGCATGGTCCGAATGGCCGTGCGTGATCACCGCGCGCGGAACGGGGCGCCACGGGTCGATATGGAAATCGCCGGTGGCGCAATAGAGGCCGCGGTCGGTCGAAACGATCAGGTCCATCGAAGGGTTGAAAGCCTGCGCTGAGATCGTGTCATATAGGGATGGGGAGCTGTGTTCCCCAATGAGCCCATCTCAACCAGAGGCCGGGCTAACAGACCCCACTGCCTGGGGCGCTCGACCGCCTGCTAGAACTTTCCATATTTGAGATATGCGTCCTGGGGGTCCGTCCCATCCAGAATCGCCCGGCGCACCTTGCTTTCCCTCGCCATCGCGGCCTCGGCCTTTGTCGCGACATCCTCAGCGAGGAGCTTCGGCACTCTGACGAGCCCATCGCGATCCCCCACCAAATAGTCTCCGGGCGCGATGGCGACGTCGCCGATTCGGATCACCGTGTCGGTCGCCGCGGGCAGCCAATATCCAACGATGTCGCGCGGCGTCGAGCCGCGGCTCCAGGTTTGGAAACCGATGGCCAGGATAAAGTTGACGTCGCGGATCAGGCCGTCGACGACGCAGCCGCGCAAGCCCTTGTTCTTGAGCGTTTCCGCGGAGAGTTCACCCATATGCGCCACGATGCGATCGTTGGGCTGGCTCACCCAGATCGTTCCGGCCGGCGCCACTGACAGGAGTTTCGTCCAGGCCAACAGCGTTTCATGTGCATCGCTCCGCGGAACGACTTTGCCTTCTATGGTGAAAGCAGGGCCTGCCAGCGACCGTTCTGGAAACAAAGGATGCAGTTCGGGCGGCAAGGTGAAATCGCGCAAGCCCGCGCTGCGCATGACGTCGTGCAGAACGCCCGTGTAGCACGCGGCGAGCCGATCAGAAATGTCGGGGATCATCTCTTTCCTCACGCCGCGGGCAGGCAAGCAGGCCCGATTGGCTCGAAGGTCTTGTAGGTAAGAATGAATTCCTGATGATCAAGCTCCTCGGAGCGCGTGCGGCGCCCGCCCGCGAGCGCGAGCACGAAATCGCGGATTTCGCGTCCGACCTCGTCGAGCGTCGCTTTGCCCTCGAGGATCCGGCCCGCATCGACGTCCATGTCGTCGGCGAGGCGTCGATAGGTGTCCGGATTGGCGCAGATCTTGATCACGGGCGCGATCGCCGAACCAACCACCGAGCCGCGCCCGGTGATGAACAATACGGCATGCACGCCGCAGGCGATGAGCTCGGCGATCTCCGCATTGTCGTTGATGTTTGGAAAACCAAAGCGAACCTCGCCGTCCGGGACGACGTCCAGGAGATAGAGCCCGCCGCGCGGAGGGATGTCGCCGGGCTTGATGAGGCCGGAGATCGGCGCTGCGCCGGATTTGGCGTAGGCGCCCATCGACTTTTCCTCGATCGTCGTCAGGCCGCCTTCGGCGTTGCCGGCGGCGAACGAACCATAGCCGAGCGTCGCGTAGTAGCGCGCGGCCTTGGCGATGCTGGCCTCGAGCTCCTGGCCCAGCGCCTCCGTCGCGGCGCGCGACGCCAGGATGTGCTCGCAGCCGATCAGTTCGCCCGTCTCCTCGAAGATGCATGCCGCGCCCTCGGCGATCAGGAGATCGAAGGCGCGGCCCGCCGCCGGATTCCCGGTTATGCCGGATGTCCCGTCCGAACCGCCGCAAACCGTGCCGACGATCCACTCGTCGACGCGCATCGGCACGGTCTCGAGGCGATCGAGCTCGGCGCGAATTTCGGCCACCCAAGCCCGACCCTCGGCGACGGATTTGCGCGTCCCGCCGTTTCCCTGGATGACGATGGTCTTGACCGGCCGCCCGCTCGCGCGAACAACTTCCGCAAGCCGGAATTTGTTGAAGCTTTCGCACCCAAGCGACACGAGCAGCGCGCCGCCGACATTCGGATGCGTGCACAGCCTCTCCATCATCGCCTGGGCGTAGGCGTTCGGATAACAGCCCGGGAAGCCGATGAGGTGGACGTCGCGGTCGCGGAACGGAATGACGATCTCGCGCGCGACATGATGCGCGCACTCGACGAGATAGGCGACGACGATCGTGTTGCGAATCCCCTTACGCCCGTCTGCTCGCAGGTAGCCTTGGGTCATGATCGCCCCTCCGCGGCGGCACGGACATCTTCGAGGTGATAGGTCGCCGTGTAGTCGCTTCTGACATTGTGGACGTGAACATGCGCTCCCGCCTCGATCGGCGCCGTTGCGACGCCGATGGGCGCCCCGTATTTGACGATCTTTTCGCCGGCCGGAATGGCGCGGCGCGCGAGCTTGTGCCCCAAGCGCAGGTCCGAGCCGAGCCGGATAGGCGCTCCGTCGACAAGCACAGTCGCACCAGCGGGCAGCGACGTCGTCGCGACGAGAACATTGTCGGCGTCGCTCAGCCGGAGCAGGCGCGGGTCGGTTTCGCCACTCATTGGTCCCTCCCTCTTGCGTCCCGCGTCGGGCCGAGGCGCGTCGCGGGACACTCTTCCAACGCCGGGGCTCCTTGTCCATATGGAACTTATGCCTTGCGGGCGGTGGGGCGGACTGATAGCCAATTCGTTCGGGCTTGCCTGTGAAGAGTTCCTCTCGGTTAGATTAGAGAGGCTCGTCATGCGGCTTCAACAAGCCGACGAAGTCGGCGTCAGCAGGGAGGAAAGAATACAATGCAAACGAAACGCGCTTTCGTCAGGACCGCCTTGGCGGCGTCGGCGCTCGCCATGCTCTCCGCCGCCGCATCGGCTGCCGACGCGCCAAAAATCGCGGTCGATCTCACGACGCTGACATCGCCGTTCTGGACCGCCTACAACCAGTACATCGTCAACGAAGCGAAGGCTCAGGGCGTCGACCTCCTGCAGCCGTTCAACTCCGAATTCGACACGGCAAAGCAGATCACGGGCGTCAAGAACGCGATCACGCTCGGCGCCAAGGGCCTCATTTTCTCTCCATTCGACAGTTCCGCCGCGGGTACGATTCTAAAGACAGCGGACGCAGCCAAGGTAAAGGTCGTGGCGGTCGACGTCGCGACCGAGACCGGCCCCGTCGCCATGGTCGTGCGCGCAAACAACGTCGCTTATGGCGAGAAGGCCTGTCATTATATCGGCGACCACGTGGCGGAAGGTCCGGTCGTGCAGATCATGGGCGATCAGGCCTCGATCAATGGCCGCGACCGCGGCAATGGTTTCCGCGACTGCATCAAGAAGAACTATCCCAAGCTGAAGCTGCTCGAAATTCCGACCAAGGCGTGGTCGGGCGAGGACGCTGCGGCTGGCCTCGACACCATCCTCAATTCGACGCCCGATCTCAAGGCGATCTACATGCACGCGGGCGGCGTATTCCTCGCCCCGACATTGCAGACGCTGAAGCGCAAGGGCCTCCTGCATCCTGCCGGGGAAGCAGGCCACGTCATCATCGTGAGCAACGACGGCATCCCCCAGGAGTTCGAGGCGATCCGCAAGGGCGAGATCGACGCCACCGTCTCCCAGCCGGCCGATCTCTATGCGAAATACGGCATCATGTATCTGAAGGACGCGCTGGAGGGAAAGACCTTCAAGATTGGCCCGACCGACCACGACAGCACCATTCTCGAAGTGGCTCCGGGCGTTCTCGAAGATCAGCTGCCGGCGCAAATGGTCACCAAGGCCAATGTCGACGACAAGGCGTTCTGGGGGAACAATCCGAAATAACTTGGCTGCGTCCTTGATGACCGAGACGTCAGCGCCCGAGAGCTCCATGGGGCCCGAAGGGGCTGGCGCCGTTCCGATTGCGGAAGCGGTTGGCGTCTCGAAGCGCTATGGCGCGACGGTCGCGCTCAGCGATGCGAGCCTCAGCGTGTTGCCCGGCGAGTCTCACGCGCTCGTCGGGCGCAACGGCGCGGGCAAGTCGACTCTTGTCCGAATCCTGACCGGCCTTGGCGAGCCCGACAGCGGCGAGGTCCGCTTTCAAGGCGAACCGGCGCCCGCTATCGCCGACCGCGAGCGCTGGCGGGGGCGGGTCGCGTGCGTCTACCAGCATTCGACCATCATTCCGGACCTCACCGTCGCCGAAAACCTGTTCATCAACCGGCAGCCGCTTCGGCGCGGCTTCATCCGATGGGACGCGCTCTGGCGAGACGCCCGAGAGGTGCTCGACCATTGGGACGTCTCGGTTTCGGAGCGCTCGCGCGCCGGCGATCTTCGGGTCGAGGCCCGGCAAATGGTCGAGATTGCGCGCGCCCTTTCCTACGGCGCGCGATTCATCATCCTCGACGAGCCGACGGCTCAACTGGACGGAGAGGAGATCAAACGCCTGTTCGCGCAAATGCGCCGATTGCAGGCGCAAGGGGTGACTTTCCTGTTCATCTCCCATCATCTCCAGGAGGTCTACGAGGTCTGTCAGACCGTGACCGTGCTGCGTGACGCAAAACACATCCTGACGGCGCCGGCCGCCGGCCTGCCGAAGGATGCGCTGATCGAAGCGATGACGGGGGCGCAGGTCAGTTTCAGTTTTGCCGACGCCGCCAACCGGGACGCGTCGAGCGTGGGCGCAGTCGCGCTCGAGGTGAAGAGCCTCGGCGGCGAAGATTTCGAGGACGTGAGCTTCTCCGTCCGGGAGGGCGAGATCATTGGGCTTTGCGGGGCGACGAGCAGCGGACGCCTCGGGGTGGCCGAGGCCGTGGCCGGCCTTGGACCTTACGAAGCGGGGACGATCCGCATCAACGGCGCTTCCCTGCGCGCTGGCGACGTTCCCTCCGCATTGGCGCTCGGCGTGGGCTGCGTTCCGAAGAGCCGGCACCGGCAGGGCCTCGTGCTCACGCAATCCGTGGCCGATAATGTGACGATGCCGATCGCGAACGCGCTCGGACCGGCCGGATTCATCGCGCCGGCCCGTCGCGCCTCGGCGGCCGACAAAGCCATCGAGGCGCTCGGCGTGGTCACGGAGGGGCGGGACCAGCTCGTCTCGGACCTCTCGGGCGGCAACCAGCAGAAGGTGGTGATGGGGCGAGCGCTCGCAAACCGGCCTTCGGTTCTCGTTCTCATTGACCCGACGGCGGGCGTCGACGTGAAATCGAAGGAAGCTCTGCTGCGGGTCGTCGAGGATACGCGCCGTGAGGGGCGGGCGATCCTGGTGGCGAGCGGCGAGCTTGAGGATTTGCGGGTCTGCGACCGGGTGCTGGTGATGCGCCATGGCAAGGTCGTCGCCGATCACGCGGCGGGCTGGACCGATAACGAGCTGGTCGCGTCGGTCGAGGGGATCTAGATTGAATCAGAGTTCGGCTCCTGTACCCGCCGCTCAACGAGCGGCGCTGACGCCGCGAGCGCCGATCGTTTTGGCGCGGCTGCGTGACCTCGCGCTTCTTCCTGCGCTTGCGGTTTTGATCGTCATCGGCTCCGTGGTCAGCCCCGTTTTCCTGACCTCGGGCAACATCAACACGATCCTGACCTCTTCGGCGGCGCTCGCGCTCGTGGTGCTGGCGGAATCGCTTGTGATAATAACGGGCAAGTTCGATTTGTCGCTCGAGTTCGATCTACGGTATTGCGCCCGCGATCGGCGCCATGGTCGTTCTGCCCGCCGAGAGTTTCGGCTTCGGGTTCGAGTGGCCGACCGTGATCGGCATTCTGACCGTGTTCGTTGTCGGGGGCCTGGTCGGCTTCATAAACGGCTTCATGGTGGTGAAGCTGAGGCTCAGCGCCTTCATCGTCACGCTTGCGATGCTGATCATCCTGCGCGGGATGCTGGTCGGCGCGACGCATGGACGGACCCTGTTCGACCTTCCCGGCGCTTTCTATGGCCTGATGGTCATCACTTTCCTCGGCCTTCCGCTCGCCGTCTGGCTCTCGGCCATTGCGTTCGCGATCGCCGCCGTCATGTTGCGCTACCATCGTCTCGGCCGGGCGCTCTATGCGATCGGCGGCAATCCCGAAGCCGCGCGCGCCGCCGGCATCCGGGTCGAGCGCATCACCTGGGGCGTCTACGTGTTGGCGGGCGCTCTTGCGGCGCTCGGCGGCCTCGCCATCACCGGCTATGTCGGCGCGATCAGCGCCAATCAGGGCAACGGGCTCATCTTCACCGTCTTCGCCGCCGCCGTGATCGGCGGCATTTCGCTCGACGGGGGCAAGGGCACGATGCTCGGAGCGCTGACCGGCGTTTTGCTTCTTGGCGTTGTCGGCAATCTGCTGACGTTGGCGCAGGTGCCGTCCTTCTGGATCCAGGCGATCTACGGCGCTATCATTCTGGGCTCGCTGATGGTCGCTCGCTTCGCCGGGGGCCAGTCGCAGGAATAAGCGCGAAGCCCCCCTGCTTAGGCGTAGGCGCGGCCGCGTCCAACCGAGTCTGCCATTCCGGTGACACGGCTCGAATGGGTTCGCGCCCAGCCTGAGTTTTTCCGCCTTCGCCCCGCCCACGCACGAGGAACCGCGTCGCCTCCGCTCGCTGCTGGGCTGCGATCCCTGTTTTCCTCGGTAAAGGATCGCGTCCCAACGAGCTGCAAATCAGCTCTTCGGCGCGTCGTCTTTCATCATCTTGTCGTCCTTCATATTGTCTTTGTGCATCATAGTGTCCTTCTTCATATGATGCACGGGCTTGGACATGTGCATCGTGTCCTTCTTCATCATTGTATCTTCGGCCTGAGCGGCCGGAGCCAACACAAACCCCAACGCCAACGATGAGGCCAAGAGCGCAAGGATCATTTTCATGGACGAAACCTCGTAGAGTGAGCCCCCGAAGGGCCGGATATGGCGAAGCGCCACGTTCGGCAGTTCGTCTGCCAAAGGTTTCGGTTACTGCTCGACCGATATTTTTTCTTGGGGGTCGCCCTCGCCGGCGAGACGCCAATGACAGCGGGCTTCATCGAGTCGATGACGGACAGAGACAGGGCCCTGGCGGCGAGCGAGCGCCATGATGGACTTGCTCGATATCGCCGTCTGGCGCCGTCTGGCCCGTAACCTTCGCCCGCTTCGGTTGCCGCCGCGGGCGTTTTCATTTGCCTCGAGCGGTAAGCTCTCAGGTGAGGCCCGCCATTTCGAGCGCGAAAAGCTTCATCGCCCATTCCTGCCGTGCGGCGAACCGCCGCGGTCCAGGCCTATCGCCGTGCGGCGGGATGTGGCACTCTGCGCGCGTCTCGCGCAGTGCGAAAGGGCGGACGCTTCACCAGATGCGGGAGGCGCTGAATGGCCTCGGAGGGTCGGTTCGAGGGCCGGGTCTCGGCGATTCGCGGCGCAGTGGTCG
This sequence comes from uncultured Alphaproteobacteria bacterium, assembly GCA_963794655.1. GTDB lineage: Bacteria > Pseudomonadota > Alphaproteobacteria > Rhizobiales > Beijerinckiaceae > Roseiarcus. The sequence continues at coordinate 397,708 of CAWCEV010000008.1, read as the reverse complement.
ACCTCGTGTTCGAAAACGGCCCGCCGCCGATCGACGACGCGGTTGAAATTGAGGACGCGGAAGGTCGGATTGTCGTCGCCGAGATCCAGGCCCAGCTCGACGCCCGATCGGCCCGCGCGATCGCGCTCGAGCAGACGACGGGACTGAGACGCGGCGATCTGGCGCGCCCCGCGGGCGGCGCGGTGATGGTCAAGGTCGGGGATGCGGTTCTCGGACGGCTCGTCGACGTCCTTGGCCGGATCGGCGACCGCGGGCCGCCCCTACCGGCTGACGCGCCTCGCTGGCCGATCCATCGCAGGCCGCCCGCGTTCGCAGTCCAGACCGGCGCGACGCGCCTCTTCTCCACCGGCGTCAAGGTGATCGACCTCCTCGCGCCGCTCGCGCAAGGGGGAAAGGCCGCGATGTTCGGCGGCGCCGGCGTCGGCAAGACGGTCCTGGTGATGGAGCTCATCCACGCCATGGCCGAGACCTATCAGGGGATCAGCGTCTTCGCCGGCGTCGGCGAGCGCTCGCGCGAAGGTCATGAGATGCTGCTCGACATGACCCAGTCGGGTGTCCTCAAGCGCACGGCGCTGGTCTACGGGCAGATGAACGAGCCGTCGGGCGCGCGCTGGCGCGTGCCGATGACGGCGATGACGATCGCCGAATACTTCCGCGACGCGCAGCATCGCAATGTGCTGCTCCTGATGGACAACGTGTTCCGCTTCGTTCAGGCGGGGGCGGAAGTGTCGGGCCTGCTCGGCCGCGCGCCGTCTCGGGTCGGCTACCAGCCGACGCTCGCGAGCGAAGTCGCGGCGCTGCAGGAGCGGATCGCCTCCGTCGGAGACGCCTCAGTGACCGCGATCGAGGCCGTTTACGTGCCGGCCGACGATTTCACCGATCCGGCGGTGACGACCATCGCCGCCCATGTGGACAGCATGGTCGTGCTGTCGCGCTCGATGGCGGCCGAGGGCATGTATCCGGCAGTCGATCCGATCGCTTCCTCCTCGATCCTGATCGATCCGCTGGTGGTCGGCGAGGAGCATGTCGCGATCGCGACCGAGACGCGGCGCGCGATCGAGCACTACCGGGAGCTTCAGGATGTGATCGCGCTCCTCGGCATGGAGGAGCTCGGCGCCGAGGATCGGCGCATCGTCGAGCGCGCGCGCCGTCTGCAGCGGTTCCTGACCCAGCCGTTCGCCGTGACCGAGGCCTTCACCGGCGTTCCCGGCCGCTCCGTCGCGGTCGCCGACACTGTCGCCGGCTGCAAGGCGATTCTGGCCGGGGAGTGCGACGACTGGCGGGAAAGCTCGCTCTATATGGTGGGAACGCTCGACGAGGCGCGGGCGAAGGAGGATGCCGCGCGGCGTTCGGCGCCCGCGCCGCAAACGGCTGGAGCGGAAGCCCGATGAGCGGCGGATTGCAACTGATCATCGCGACCCCGGCCAAGCTGCTCGCTCAAGTCGACGACGTGCGCTCGCTGCGCGCCGAGGATGACAGCGGCGCCTTCGGCGTGCTGCCCGGCCACGCCGATCTCCTGACCGTGCTGCCGCCTTCGGTCGTGCGCTGGACGAGGGAAGACGGGTCGACGCGCTATTGCGCGCTGAGCGGCGGCGTGTTGCGGGTGGCGGGCGGCAAGCGGGTCGCGATCGCCTGCCGGCGCGGCGCGGTCGGCGACGATCTCCCGCTCGAGGCCGAGATCGAGGCGCTGCGCTCGGCCGAACTCGACGCCGACCGCAAGGCGCGCGTCGAGCAGACGCGGCTTCATGCCCGCGCGCTTCGCCGCTTGATGCGCTACCTGAGACCGGGGGGCCAGCCGCTCGGCGACGGCGAGGGTCCGTTCACGGGCGAGGCCGCGCCATGATCTCGTCGAGCGAAGGCCGTCACGAAAAAATGCAGGAAGCAGCGCTGCGGGCGGAGAGGCGCGCGGACGCGGCCCGAGCGGAGCGGGAGCCCTCGTTCGCCGCCCGGCTCGGCCAGATCGGCGTGCTCGGCTGGGCGATCGTGACGCCGGTTCTGATCGGGGTCGTGATCGGGCGCTGGCTCGACCGGACCTTCGACGCCGGGATTTTCTTCACCGCGCCGCTCATCATGCTCGGCGCCGCGGCGGGCCTTTGGACCGCATGGCGATGGATGCACCGGCAATGATCGCAGCTGTCATCCTCGGCTTCGCCGCCGGCGCGATCCTCGGCGCTGCGCATCTCGGTTCACTGTGGTGGAGCGTGGTTCTCGTGCGCGACGGGCGGCCGGTCCTCGGCGTCATCCTGCAGGCGCTTCGCTTCGTGGCCCTCGCGGTCCCGCTCGCCGTCATCGCCCGCCATGGCGCGGCGCCGCTTCTTGCCGCGGCGTTCGGCGTCCTCGCGGCGCGCGCCGTGTTGCTGCGACGCTTCGAGAGGATGGCGTGAAATCTCCGCTGACGCTCGAGCCGCTGTTCCATATCGGCCCGGCGCCGATCACGGAGCCGGTCGTCGTCGCCTGGGCGGTCATGGCGCTGATCGCCGGATTCGCGGCGCTCTCGACGCGGCGCCTCGCTCTCGTGCCGTCGAAGACGCAGGCGGCGGTCGAGATCCTCGTGTCCACCATCGACGACCAGATCAGCGGCACGATGCAGGCCGATCCGGCGCCGTTCCGCGCGCTCATCGGCTCGATCTTCCTCTTCACCCTGATTTCGAACTGGTCGTCGCTCGTCCCGGGCGTCGAGCCGCCGACCGCGCATATCGAGACCGACGCGGCGATGGCGCTGATCGTGTTCGTGGCGACGATCGCATGGGGCGTGCGCTCGCGCGGGCTCGGCGGCTATCTCAAGACTTTCGCCGAGCCGAGCTGGGTGATGATCCCGCTCAATATCGTCGAGCAGTTCACCCGCACGTTTTCGCTCATCGTCCGCCTGTTCGGCAATGTGATGAGCGGCGTGTTCGTGGTCGGGATCGTGCTGACGCTCGCGGGCGTCATCGTGCCGATCCCGCTGATGGCGCTCGACCTGCTGACCGGAACCGTGCAGGCCTACATTTTCGCGGTGCTGGCGACGGTGTTCATCGCCTCCGCCGTCGGCGAGCGCCGCAAGCCGTCCCCGGACGCTGCGACCTGAGAAGCGAGGACAAACGTGAACGATCTCATTCAAGCCGTCAGCATTTTCTCCGCCGCGCTCGCGGTCGGCCTCGGCGCGATCGGGCCCGGCCTCGGCGAGGGCAGGGCGGTCGCCTCGGCGATGGAGGCGATCGCGCGTCAGCCCGAGGCGGCCGGAACGATCTCGCGCACCCTCTTCGTCGGCCTGGCGATGATCGAGACCATGGCGATCTACTGCCTGGTCATCGCGCTCCTGGTGCTGTTCGCCAATCCGTTCATCAAGTGAGGCTTCGGCCGCGATGCGGATCGACTGGTGGACGCTCGGGCTGCAGACGTTCAACGTCCTCGTTCTGGTGCTGATCCTGAGCCGGTTCCTGTTCCGTCCGGTCGCGGCGATCATCGAGGAGCGGCGGGCGGCGGCGGCGAAGCTCCTTGCCGACGCGGAAGCGGCGAAGCGCGAGGCGAATGCGGCGCGCGACGCCGCCAACGCCGAGGCGGCGCGGCTCGCGGAGGCGCGTGCCGAGACTATGCGCGCCGCCGCGGCGGCGGCCGAGACGGAGCGCGCCGCGGCGCTCGCTACGGCCCGCGCGGAGGTCGAGCATCTGCGCGCCGCCGCCGCGGCTCAAATTGAGCGCGAGCGTCAGGCGGAGGCCACAGCCGCCTCCGACCGCGCCGCGCGGCTCGCGGTCGAGATCGCGGCGAAGCTCATAAACCGCCTGCCGGACGCGGCCCGCGTCGATGGTTTCATCGCCGGCCTTGCCGAGGGCCTCGCGTCGCTGCCGGAGGCGAGCAGGGAGGGGCTTGGCGCGGACGGGAATGCCCGCCTCACGGCGGCGCGGCCGCTCAGCGCATCGGAGATGGAATCGTGCCGCGAGGCCTTCGCCAAGGCGCTCGGCCGGCCGCTCGACTTCGCGGTCGCGGTCGACCCCGGTCTCGTCGCCGGGCTTGAGTTCGAGACGCCCCACGCGGTGGTCCGCAACAGTTTTCGCGCCGACCTTTCCCGCGTGGTCGAGGAGTTGACCCGCCATGGCTGACGGCGCCGATTGGCTTCATGGCGAGCGCGAGGCGCTGTCGCGGCTGAGGCTCGCGCCCGAGGCGCTCTCGATCGGCCGGGTGAAGGAGATCGCCGACGGCGTCGCGCGCGTGTCCGGCCTGCCCGAGGCGCGTCTTGGCGAGCTTCTGCGCTTCGAGGGAGGGCGGCTCGGCTATGCGCTCTCGCTTGAGCCGGACGCGATCAACGCGGCGATCCTCGACGAGGCCGAGGCGATCGGGGTCGGCTCGCAGGTCGCCGCGACCGGCGAGACCGCGCGGGTTCCGGTCGGCCCCGGCCTGCTCGGCCGGGTGGTCGATCCGCTCGGGCGCCCGCTCGATCGCGATGAGCCCATCGCGGCCGAGGCGTTCATGCCCGTCGAGCGTCCGGCGCCGGCGATCATCGACCGCGCGCTCGTGTCGGAGCCGGTCGAGACCGGCGTTTTGGTCGTCGACGCGCTCTTCGCGCTCGGTCGCGGACAGCGCGAGCTCATCATCGGCGACCGGGCGACCGGCAAGACGTCGATCGCCGTCGACACGATGATCAGCCAGAAGCGCTCGGGCATGATCTGTGTCTATGTCGCCGTCGGCCAGCGGGCGACGGCGGTCGAGCGGGTGGTAGAGGCGGTGCGCGAGTTCGGGGCGCCCGAGCGCTGCGTGTTCGTGGTCGCCTCCGCTGCGGCGTCGGCGGCGCTGCAATGGATCGCGCCGTTCGCGGGCTTTACGATCGGCGAATATTTCCGCGACCGCGGCGGCCACGCGCTGGTGATCGTCGACGATCTGACGAAGCACGCCGCGACCCATCGCGAGCTTGCGCTTCTCACCCGCGAGCCCCCAGGGCGCGAGGCCTATCCGGGCGACATCTTCTACGTCCATGCGCGCCTGCTCGAACGCGCGGCCAAGCTCGCGCCCGAGCTCGGCGGCGGCTCTCTGACAGCGCTGCCGATCGCCGAGACCGACGCCGGCAACCTCTCGGCCTTCATTCCGACCAACCTGATCTCGATCACCGACGGCCAGATCGTGCTCGATTCGCGCCTGTTCGCCGCCAATCAGCGCCCGGCGGTCGATGTCGGCTTGAGCGTGAGCCGGGTCGGCGGCAAGGCGCAGGCGCCGGCGCTGCGCGCGGCGTCGGGACGGCTGAGGCTCGATTATGCGCAGTTCCTCGAACTCGAAATGTTCACCCGCTTCGGCGGCATCGCCGACACCCGCGTGCGCGGCACGATCGCGCGCGGGGAGCGCATCCGCGCGCTCATCGCCCAGCCACGCTTCGACACCCTGCGCCTCGTCGATCAGGTGGCGATGCTGTCGGCGCTGGCGGACGGCGTGTTCGACGATGTCGCGATTGGCGGCGTCGCAGAAGCGCGGCGGCGCATCGCAACCGCGCTCGACGCCCACGCGGCGGAGACGGTAGCGGAAATCACGAAGACCGGCTCCTGCGACGTAGCCGCCCGTGCGCAGCTCGTCGAAGCGGTGCGAGCGGTCGTCAAGGCCGCGTCGCCGTGACTGAGCGTCTCGCCGACGTCACCGCGCGCATCGGTTCGGTCCGCCAGCTTTCGTCGGTGATCGGCGCGATGCGCGGCATCGCCGCGGCGCGGGCGCGCGAGGCGCGCGAGCGTGTCGAGGGCGTGCGCGCCTATGCGCGAACGGTCGGAGCGGCGATCGGTCAGGCGCTGGCGCTGGTCGAGGGCGCCGCGGCCGCGCCGTCCGACGGGCGCCACGGACATATGGTCATTGCGCTCTGCGCCGAGCAGGGCTTTGCTGGGCCGTTCAACCGCCGCGTGCTCGACGTCGCGGAGCGGCTGATGAATTCGACCCGGCCGGGAGCCTCGGAACTGCTGCTGCTCGGCGCACGAGGGCTCGCGGCGGCCGAGGAGCGGGGGCTTGAAATCGGCTGGAGCGCATCGATGGTCGCCCATGTCGACGAGGCCGCGGCGCTCGCCGACCGGGTGACCGAACAGCTCTACGCTCGCCTCGATGAAGGACGAGCGACACGAGTGACGTTGGCGCACGCCTCGCCCGGACCGACGGCCGAGATTCACGTGGTCGAGCACACCCTCGCGCCGTTCGATTTCGCCCGTTTCCCGAGGGCGCGAAACCCTTCGCCGCCGCTTATCTCGCTGCCGCCCGCCGTCCTTCTGGCGCAGCTCGCGCAAGAATACGTGTTCGCCGAACTCTGCGAGGCGGTAACGCTTTCGCTCGCGGCCGAGAACGAAGCGCGCATGAGGGCGATGACCGCTGCGAAGTCCAATGTCTCGACCATGCTGGACGATCTCGTCGCCAAGTCGCGTCAATTGCGCCAGGAGGAGATCACCAACGAGATCATCGAGCTCGGCGCGCGCAAGCCTGCCTGGCCGTCCGGCGGCAGGAGCGGAGCGGACCCTGACGGGCGCCCTTCAGCGAATGGCCGCTTTCTCGCGCTTCCCGCCCGTTCATAGGCCGATCTTGAAGGTCGCCACCTGGTCGTCAATGGCCATCCAGCGATCGTTCTGGACGTCCAGTCCTCCAAACAACTTGAATTTCAATATCTTTTTGGAATGTAACGGACGTTGGCGGATAGGGCATTGGTGCCGGTTGAGGGACTCGAACCCCCGACCCACGGTTTACAAAACCGTTGCTCTACCCACTGAGCTAAACCGGCGGCGCGCGCCAACGGGCTAGCAGCGTGGCCGCGTCGGCGCAAGGGCGGCTTCAGGAAGGGTCGGCCGCGACCGTCGGCGACCATGGGCCGGAGACGGGCGGGGCTTCGTCCGCGCCGGGCCAGGGCGGCATGGTGATCGCCACGAACATGAGCGGCGCGTCGGTCTCGGCGCGAAACTGAAACGCCGTTCCGAGCGGGATCGTGAGCGAAACGCCCGCGCTTAGCGCCTCGATCCGCTCCTGGCCGTCCTGCCGACGCCAGATGCTGCCGCGCCCGCTGAGGATGAACCAGATTTCCTCGACCGTTCGATGGGTGACGGCGTGCGAAACGCCGCCGGCGGGCAATTCGAAATGGGCCATGCTGCCGCCGCGGAGGCTGAGCAGCAGCCGCACGGCGCTGCCGTCCGGCGCGGTCGCGTCGGGCGCGGCGCCGAGGGTCTTCGATTCGAAGGGTGTGACGGGCATTGAGGGCATCGGTCGGAGCCTCGGGGATCGGCATGGGCCAAACTTGGCGCGGCAATCGGCGGCCTGCTAAGAGGGAACATGACGAGTCCGACCCTAACCGCGGATCAGGCGCTTGACGAGTTCCGGGCCGCGGGCGCCCTGCTCACCGGCCATTTCATCCTGTCATCCGGGCTGCACTCGCCGGTCTTCCTTCAGAAAGTGTTCGTGTTCCAGGATCCGGTCAGAACCGAACGGCTTTGCCGCGCGCTCGCGATGAAAGCGCGCGAGGCCTTCGGACAGATCGACGTTGTCGTCTCGCCGGCGCTCGGGGGCATCGTGCCCGGCTATGAGACCGCGCGCTGGCTCGGCGCCAAGGCGATCTTCGTCGAGCGCGAGGCCGGCGTCTTCAGGCTTCGTCGCGGCTTCTCGATTGAGCCGGGCGCGCGCGTGCTGGTGGTTGAGGATATCATCACCACCGGCCTCTCCACGCGCGAGACCCTTGCCGCGCTGGCGGAGCACCCGGGAATTATCGTCGGCGCCGCTTGCCTTATCGACCGGTCGGGCGGCAAGGCGGACGTCGGCGTCCCGCGCGTGGCGCTGGCGACGCTCGACATCCCGGCCTATGCGGCCGACGCGCTGCCGCCCGAGCTTGCGGCGCTTCCGCCGGTGAAGCCGGGGAGCCGCGCGATCGGCGCGGCGGCCTGAGCGCCGGCGAATTCCTGGGCCCGAGGGGGAGCGACCCGATGACAGCGCTGCGGCTTGGCGTCAACGTCGACCATGTCGCGACCATCCGCAACGCGCGTGGCGGCGCCGTCCCCGATCCCGTGCGCGCGGCGCTTCTTGCGATCGAGGCCGGCGCCGACGGCATCACCGCGCATCTGCGCGAGGATCGCCGCCACATCCACGACGACGACATGCGGCGGCTCAAGGCGTCGATCGAAAAGCCGCTCAATTTTGAAATGGCCGCGACCGAGGCGATGCTCGACATCGCCTTGCGCATCCGTCCGCACGCCTGTTGCATCGTTCCGGAAAAGCGGACCGAGCGCACCACCGAGGGCGGCCTCGACGTGATCGGCGGGTTCAGGGCGCTGAGGCCCTTCGTCGCCGAACTGACACGGGCGGGCATCCGGGTCTCGATGTTCATCGAGCCCTCGCAGGAGGCGCTGAAAGCCAGCGCCGAACTCGGCGCCCCGGTTGTCGAGCTGCATACCGGCGCCTGGTGCGACGCGCGCCAGCGGGGCGAGGCCGCCCTGACCGATTATGAATTCGGCCGCATCCAGGCCGCCGCCGCGGAGACTGCGGCGCTCGGACTCGAATGCCACGCCGGCCACGGCCTCGACTATGAGACGGCGCGTCTCATTGCCGCCGTGCCCGAGATCGTCGAGCTTAACATCGGCCATTTCCTGATCGGCGAAGCGATCTTTGTCGGGCTCGCCGAAGCGGTCAGGGCGATGCGCGTGGCGATGGCCGGGGGCGCCCGCTGTGATCGTCGGCATCGGCAGCGACCTTTGCGAGATCGAGCGCGTCGAGCGGACGCTCGCGCGCTTCGGCGACCGTTTCATCGAGCGTTGCTTTACCGAGATCGAGCAGCGCCGCTCCGATCGGCGCGTTGCGCGGGCCGCCTCCTACGCCAAACGGTTCGCCGCCAAGGAGGCCTGCGCCAAGGCTCTGGGCACCGGCCTCAAGCGCGGGGTGTTCTGGCGCGACATGGGGGTGGTCAACCTGCCGTCCGGGCAGCCGACCATGCGGCTCACCGGCGGCGCCGCCGAGCGGCTGAGCGTCATTTTGCCGCCGGGAACCGAGCCTTTCATTCACCTGACCATCACCGACGAGAAGGGTTTCGCCCAGGCCTTCGTGGTCATCGAGGCCCGGGCGGCCCGCTGAGCCAAGGGGCGGAGCAAGGTTCCTCGCTCCCGATTTGCGGAGCAAATCCAACCGCTTGCGCGACACGGCTCAAGACTGGCGCGTGATCCGGCGCAAACTGGGCTTGCTTCAGGTCGCGCGCTCCGGCGTCAATCGCCCGGCGCTATGGCGGAGGCGGCGGAATTGGGCTATGGCCTTGCTGGATCGGGCAGGAAGCCCAAGGTAACCGGTCGCCCGGCAATTCGGCCGGCTAAGATTGCCATGCTCGCACCCTCCCTCGCGCCGCCCACACGAGCCGCGCTCAATAGCCTCGGCCTTGCCAAGGCGCCGGCCGACACTCGCGTCGTCGTGGCGATGTCGGGCGGGGTCGATTCGTCGGTCACCGCAGCGATGCTTGCCGCCGAAGGCTATGACGTGGTCGGCGTGACGATGCAGCTTTACGACCACGGCGAGGCGACCCATCGCAAGGGCGCATGCTGCGCCGGACAGGATATCCACGACGCGCGCGACGTCGCCGCGCGGCTCGGTATTCCCCATTACGTGCTCGACTATGAGGAGCGGTTTCGGGAGAAGGTCATCGAGCCATTCGCCCGCGCCTATGTCGCCGGCGAGACCCCGGTCCCGTGCATCGCCTGCAACCAGCACATGAAATTCGCCGATCTCTTCGCCGCCGCCAACGACCTCGGCGCCGACCTCTTGGCCACCGGCCATTATGTCGTCAGCCGTGACGACGAGCACGGCGGGCGGGCGCTTTTCCGTGCGGCCGACCCGGATCGCGACCAGAGCTATTTCCTGTTCGCCACCACCCGCGAGCAGCTTCAGCGCCTCCGCTTTCCATTGGGCACATTGCCCAAGGCGCGGGTTCGCGAGATCGCGCGCGAATATGGCCTCGAGATCGCGGATAAGGCCGACAGCCAGGACATCTGCTTCGTGCCGTCGGGCCATTACACCGACATGATCGAGCGGCTGATGCCGGGCGCATCCGTTCCGGGCGACATCGTCAATGTCGACGGCCGCGTCCTGGGTCGGCACAACGGCGTCGTTCACTACACCATTGGCCAGCGGCGCGGCATCGGCGTCGCGGCGTCGGAGGCGCTCTACGTGGTCGCCCTGGACGCGGCCAACGCGCGCGTCGTCGTCGGTCCCCGCTCCTCGCTTGTGGTGACCCGGCTCAGGCTGCGCGACATCAATTGGATCGGCGACGGCGAGTTTGCCGATCTGCCCGCGGCGGGGCTTCCGGTTGCGGCCCGGGTGCGCTCGACACGTCCGCCGGCGCCTGCTCTGCTCACCCCTTCCGGCGAGATCGAGTTCGTCCAGCCCGAGAGCGGCGTCTCGCCCGGACAGGCTTGCGTCTTCTATGATTCCGTCGATCCCGACGCGCGGGTGCTCGGCGGCGGATTCATCGCGGCGGGCTGACGCCTGAGATCGGAGAGGACGCGATGGCTGCGTTCGACGACGAATCCCTGTTCGGCGCTAGGCCCAAGGCTCCGCTCGCGCACGAGATCGGGCAAAACCTCGACGACCTGTCGGCGCCGGAGCTCACCGAGCGCATCGGCCTTTTGCGCGCCGAGATAGAGCGGCTCGAGAAAGCGATCGAGGCGCGTCAGGCGACCCGCGCGGCGGCGCACTCGGCGTTCAAGATCTGAGCGATAGAGCCCTCGCCCGGCGCGCCATGGGCGGCTTCCCTTTGTCCATTGCAATATTGGGCTCTTCCACGTTAACCTTGCTGAATGGTAAATGCGCCGAACGCTCGCGCAGGAGATATTGTCCCACGCGTTCCTCAGGTCTCGCGCTGGCGGATGTTCGCCGCCGCGCGTCAAATGAGATGGAGTTGAGAGCGTATGGGTCGTGAGTTCCAGGGTCCGACGCGTAGTCTTGCAGCCGCTGCGTCGCCGCGCGCCATTCCGTTCATCCACCGTCTGACGGTCTCAGCCGCGTTCAAGGATCTCTTTCGCGAAGGGATGACGCTCGTCGAGGAGGCTGCGTCTTACCTCGACGGTCCGGGCCGGATGGAATCGCGCGCACTCTCCCGCCCGGCTGCGCTCGCCTATTCGACCGAAAGCATGCGCCTCACCACCCGTCTCATGCAGGTCGCCTCCTGGCTCCTGCTTCAGCGCGCGGTGAATGAAGGCGAATTGACCTCGAGCCAGGCCCAGGCCGAGCGCGTCCGCGTCAAGCTTTCGCGCCAGGAATATGGCTGCGACCCCGACATTTTTGAACAATTGCCGGAGACCCTGCGCGCCTTGAGCAAGCGGTCGCTGCGCATTCAGGAGCGCGTCATCCATCTCGATCAGGGGCTCGTCGTCGCCCTTTCGCCCGAGCCCGCGATCACGCGCTCCGAGGTCGCCTCCCAGGTCGAGCGGCTTCGCGCGGCGTTTACGCTCTGACGCGCGCCGTACTCGACGCCGCTACCTTCTAGAGCATGGCGCTTTCCCGCGGAATCGTCATCGCGAGGAGCCATAGGGTGTCCGAAGGACGCCCGTCCTTTTTGGACGAGCTATGGCGACGCGGCGATCCAGGAATCGTAGGGCGCTCGACGTCCCCTGGATCGCCACGTCCCCCCGGGTCAAAGCCCCAGGGGTCCTCGCGATGACGGCAACGGCGCCGTCTAAAAGCGCTACGTTCTAACAGCGGTCTTCGTCTCGGCCGCTCAATGCCGATGCTTTGACCCGGACACCGGGGCCGGCAGACGAGAATTCGCCAACCCAAACGCAGCGCTGCCGCTGCGGCTCTGACGCCTCACGTTCGTCCGGCCGTACGCCCCGCGGGCTTCGGCCCGAATGCCTTGCGCAGCGCCTCGTCGACACGGGCGTTGTAGCCCGCGCCGCTGGCTTTGATGCTCTCAACCACGTCCGCTGAAAGACGAAACCCGATGTGCACCTTCCGCGTTTCGGCCTTCGGGCGGCCCGCCTTCTTACGCCACTCGCGCACGGCCTCGACCATATGGGGGTCGCTGTCGACGATCGGGCGCATGCGCCTGAAGTCCGCCCGCGTGAGCTCGCGGACTTCGCCATCCTCATCGGTAAGCGGCTTTCGCCTCGACATAGAATCGTTCCTCACGCTCGTTCGTTACGGAAACTGATGATCCGGCGCGCCTCCCGCGAAGGCAGTAACAGACGACGTGCAGCCGGCCGTTCAGGGGCGCGAAGGCGACAAGCCGCGTCTCGCCATAGTCCTCCCGGCGATCCTCAATCGTGTGAGCCGCGCTCCAATCGATTTCAGCCGCCAGTTCGAACGGCAAGCCGCGCTCTCTGGCGTTCCTTGCGCTCTTTTCCGGATCGAACTCAATCTCCACGCATCAAGGTAGCGACAAAACTCACGCCAGGCGATATTTTTGTTGCAACAATAATGTTGCCGACCGTGGAAACGGCTCGCTCCGCGCTGGCGACGCCGCTCGCGGCTCTCGAACCCTCCCACGGTGCGCTCTGTCCCCACCGGGCCTCCGCGCGGCCGCACGCTCGAAAAGGCTTGCTTCGTTCCTGCTTTTGGCCGCATTGGCAGGCGATAGGTCCGACGACCAACGCCCGATTATTTTAGCAAGTCCCGTGACGCCCCAGGATTCGACCCGCACATCGCTCTACCTCATCACCCCGCCGCTGACGGCGAGCGCCGCCGGCGCTTTCGCCGCGGTTTTCGCGGAAGTCCTGAAAGCGGCGCCGGTCGCCAGCGCGCTCGTCCGGTTCGCGCCCGGCGCGCAGGCGGACGCGAAGACCATCGTGGCGCCCCTGCTTCGAGCGTCGACCGCGGCCGACTGTGCGCTGTTGATCGAGAACGACGCCCGGCTCGCGGCCCGGCTTGGCGTGGACGGGGTTCATGTCGACGGCGTCGGCGCCGACCTCACGGCGGCGATCGAGAGCCTCAAACCGGAGCGGATTGTTGGGGCGGGATCCTTGCGCACGCGCGATGAGGCGATGATCGCGGGCGAGGCCGGAGCGGATTACGTGATGTTCGGCGAACCGCATCGCGGGGCGCCGACCATGGGGGCGCCCTCTCTGATCGAGCGCGTCGGCTGGTGGGCCGAGATCTTCGAAACGCCGTGCGTGGCCTATGCCGAAACGATCGCCGCGGCGGGCGCGCTCGCCGACGCCGGCGCCGATTTCGTCGCGCTTGGCGAGGCGATCTGGAAACACCGTTCGCCGTCCGAGGCCGCACGCGAAGCCCAGGCGCTCCTCGCCGGCGCGAAGGTCCCATGACGCGGATCGCGCTCGTCATCGTTTTAACCCTCGGCTCGGCCGGGGCCGCTTTCGCCCAGGCGCAACCGCAAAGCGTCGCTTCTCCGTTCGCGACGCGCGCAGAGGCCGAATCGCGGACCTCGTTGCCGCCTGCGCTTCCGCCGCGGGCGGATGGAGTGGCGCCAGATCTGGCCTTCGGCGCCTATCAGCGCGGCAATTTCCTCTATGCCCTGCTCGAGGCGGAAAAGCGGCTCGACTCCAATTCGAAGGACGCCGCGGCAATGACGCTGATCGGCGAGATCTACCACGAAGGCGCGGCCGTCGTCGGCGACGATCACGAGGCCTCCCGCTGGTACAGCCTTGCGAGCAATCTCGGCGATCCGCAAGCCGCCTACGCGCTCGGCGTGCTGCTGCTTCAAGGCGCCAAGGGGGTCCCGAAGGATCCGGTCGCCGCCAAGGCGCAGTTCGAGCGGGCGGCGGCCAAGGACCATCCGGCCGCGCTCTACAATCTCGGGATCATGGAGCTCAACGGCGTCTCCGGAAAGACGCCGGACTACGCCAAGGCCGCGCAATATTTCCTCCGCGCCGCGAACGCGGGCGATGACAACGCCGCCTATTCCTATGGCGTCATGCTGCGCGAGGGCAAAGGCGTGCCGCAGGACATCGTCGAGGCGGCCCACTGGCTCAAGCGCGCCGCCGAAGGCGGAATCATCGCCGGCCAGGTTGAATACGCGATCATGCTGTTCAACGGCGACGGCATAAAAAGGGACGAAGCGGCCGCCGCCAAGATCCTTCTCATTGCGGCGGCGCGCGGCAATCCGATCGCGCAGAATCGCATCGCCCATCTCTATGTGAGCGGCCGGGCGCTGCCGCGCGACCTCGCCAAGGCGGCCGCGTGGAACAGCTTCGCCAAAGCCGCGGGGCTTCAGGACCAGGACCTCGACGTCGCCACCGCCGCCCTGACGCCCGACGAGCGGCGGCGCTTCACCCAGATGGTCCACGAAGTCGCGGGCTTTTGACGCCGAGGCCATCGACGTCGAAGCGCTGGCCTTTTTATTGCTTGTCTTTGCGCTAGAAGAGCGTTGCAGCCCACGCGGGGCGGATTGAGGAGCGATACGCGCATGACCACGAAGCTCAATGCACGCATCGGCGAAGTGACCGAACGCATCGCGGTGCGCAGCCGCCAGTCGCGCCAGGCTTACCTCGCGCGGATCGACGCCGCCGCCGCCAACAAACCGGCGCGCAAGCGCCTCGGCTGCGCCAATTTCGCCCACGGCTTCGCCGCCTGCGGCGCAGGCGACAAGGAGGCGTTGCGCGAGGGCGGCGGGCCCAATCTCGCGATCGTGACCGCCTATAACGACATGCTCTCGGCTCACCAGCCCTATGCCCGCTTTCCCGATCTCATCAAGGAGGCGGCGCGCGCGGCGGGCGGCACGGCGCAGGTCGCGGGCGGGGTTCCGGCGATGTGCGACGGCGTGACCCAGGGCGAGAAGGGAATGGAGCTTTCGCTCTTCTCGCGCGACGTGATCGCGCTTTCGACCGCGGTCGCCCTTTCGCACGACATGTTCGACGCGGCGGTCTATCTCGGCATATGCGACAAGATCGTGCCCGGCCTGCTCATTGGCGCGCTCTCGTTCGGCCATGTGCCGGCGGTGTTCCTGCCTGCCGGGCCGATGCCGTCGGGCCTCCCTAACGACGAGAAATCGAAGGTCCGCCAGCTCTTCGCCGAAGGCAAGGCGACCCGCGCGGACCTCCTCAAGGCGGAGGCCGAGGCCTATCACTCGCCGGGCACCTGCACCTTCTACGGCACCGCCAACACCAACCAGATGCTGATGGAGATCATGGGCCTGCATCTGCCGGGCGCGTCCTTCGTCAATCCCAACACGCCGCTCCGCGACGCGCTGACCATGCTCGGGGTCAAGCGGGCGCTCGCGATCACCGGGCTCGGCAATCAGTTCACGCCGATCGGTCGCATCATCGACGAGCGCGCGATCGTCAACGGCGTCGTCGGGCTGCACGCGACGGGCGGCTCGACCAATCTCACCATCCATCTGGTGGCGATGGCCGCCGCCGCCGGCATCGCGCTGAGGTGGGAGGATTTCGCCGACCTCGCGGAAGTCACGCCGCTGCTCACGCGCATTTATCCGAACGGCAAGGCCGACGTGAATCATTTTCACGCCGCGGGCGGCATGGGCTTCATGATCCGCGAACTTCTCGGCGCCGGGCTCCTGCATGGCGACGCGCAGACCGTCTGGGGCGAGCTCGGCGACTATGCGGTCGAGCCGCATCTCGACGCCGAAGGCGCCGTCGCCTGGACGCCTGCGCCCGCCCAGTCCGGCGATCGCAGCGTCTTGCGCGGCGCGGGCGACGCGTTCCAGTCGACCGGAGGATTGCGGGTGCTCGAAGGTCCGCTCGGCCGGGCGGTCATCAAGACCTCGGCCGTCGCGCCCGAGCGGCACCTGATCGAGGCCCCGGCGCGGGTGTTCCACAGCCAGGAGGAACTGCATGCGGCGTTCCGGGCCGGCGAGCTCGACCGCGACTTCGTCGCCGTGGTCCGCTTTCAGGGACCGAAGGCGATCGGCATGCCGGAGTTGCACAAGCTGATGCCGCCGCTCGGCGTGCTGCAGGACCGCGGCCATCGCGTTGCGCTGGTCACCGACGGGCGCCTGTCGGGCGCCTCGGGCAAGGTGCCCTCCGCGATCCATGTGACGCCGGAAGCGGCGGCGGGCGGCGCGATCGGCAAGATCCGCAACGGCGACGTCATCCGGCTCGATGCGCCCGCGGGACGGCTCGACGTCATGGTCGCCGACGACGTCTGGGCGAGGCGTCCGCATGCCGAAGCCGACCTTTCCGGAGCCCATGTCGGGGTCGGGCGCGAATTGTTCTCGGTCTTCCGCGGCGCGGTCGGCTCGGCGGATGAAGGAGCGGCGATTTTCCCGGCGCTCTAACGCTGCGGAAATTGAGATTTCCTTCATATTTGGCGAGCGAAATGGACCCTCATCTCCTGACGAGAGAGGGTTTCTCATGTCGTCGCGCCTGTGGCTCGCTGTCGCGTTCGTTCTCGCCTATGGCCCGACGCCGGCCCGGGCGGAAACGAACCTGATCGCGGTCACGCTCGACCAGGCGAAAATCGAGAAGCTGCCGGCCGGAGCGACCACGCTCATCATCGGCAACCCGATGATCGCGGACGTGACCATGCTCAAGAACAACAACGCGATGGTCATCACCGGCAAGGGCTTCGGCCAGACGAACCTGATCGCGGTCGACGCTGCAGGAACGGTCGTCGAGGAAAAACAGGTCCGCGTCCTGCCGGCGAGAACAGTGCTCGTCCTGCAGAACGGGACTTCCAGGATCTCCTACGCCTGCAACCCCCAGTGCATGCCGAGTGTCCAGCTCTGCGACGACGACAAGATGTTCTCGGAAGCGGGCTCCCAGATCGCGGCGCGCAACGGCTACGCCGCCGGCGCCGCCGGACCCGCGGCAGCGAAGTAGCGTCTCCCTCGCCGTTGCGAGGAGCGCCGGAGCGTCATCGGTTTCCTCGGAATCAATGTCGTTAGCGCCCCCGCCCCTCTTGTGGGGGCGGGAAGGGGTGGGGGGTCGCGCTGGCCCTTGAGATTATCGAACGCGCCGCCGCTCCATCGTCCACCGGACGGCGCGACCCCCCCCTCCTTGTTCCTCCCCCACAAGGGGGGAGGAGACGCGCGGGACCCATCTCTCCAATCGCCGAAAAGGCCGCGCTTCACGAACGGCGGTAGCGCGTCTCGCCGTCGTCCAGCGCTTCCGCGACGACCAGCCCGCGCTCGCCGAGTCGTGAGCGCCCCCGCCCCCCTTGTGGGGGCGGGAAGGGGTGGGGGGTCGCGCTGGCCCTTGAGATTGTCGAATTGCGCCGCCGCTCCATCGTCCATCGGACGGCGCGACCCCCCTCCTTGTTCCTCCCCCGCAAGGGGGGAGGAGACGCGCCACGAGCCCGCTCCTCATGAACGGCGGTAGCGCTTCTCGCCGTCGTCCTGCGCTTCCGCGACGACCAGCCCGCGCTCGCCGAGGTCTTCGAGATGCGCGAGCGTCGACAATCCCGCGGCGCGGGCGAGCGCGGGGTTGAGCCCGGCGTAGACCCTCGCGACGAGGGTGGGGATGGTCAGGGGGCCGTCCGCGAGCGCCGCGAGGATCGAGGCTTCGCGCTGGCGCCGGTGCAGGATCAGCGCGCGCAGATAGCGCTGCGGCTCGACGACCGCGCCGCCGTGCCCCGGCCAGTAGACGCTTTGCGGCCTCCCGCGCAGCTTGTCGAGCGAGGCCATGTAGGCGCGCATCGAGCCGTCGGGCGGCGCGACCACCGACGTCGACCACGCCATCACGTGGTCGCCGGAGAGAAGCGCGTTTTCGCCGAGAAGCGCGAAGCACAAATGGTTGGAGCAATGGCCGGGCGTTGCGATGGCTTCGATCGTGAAGCCCGCGCCCTTGAGCCGCTCGCCGTCGGCGAGGATCGCGTCGGGCGAATAGTCGCGGTCATGGGAGGCGTCGAGGCCCTCCGTCCCGTCGCCGGCCGGAACGAACGGCGCGGCGCCGATCACGGGCGCCCCGGTCGCGGCGCGGAGCCTCGCGGCGCCGGGGCTGTGATCGCGATGGGTATGGGTGATGAGTATCGTCTCGACCCGCTCGCCCTCGACCGCGTCGAGGATCGCCTTGAGATGCGACTCGTCCTCCGGTCCCGGATCGACGACCGCGACCGCGCCTTGCCCCACGATATAGGTGCAGGTGCCGTTGAAGGTGAACGGCGAAGGGTTCGGCGCGACGAGGCGGCGCACCAGCGGCGAAAGCCTGGCGAGCGCGCGCGGCGGCGGCTCGCGCGCCGCGGGGATGGCAACGGGTTCGCTGTCGTCGTCGGTCATCGCGCCTCGCCTTCGCCGCCCCGCGCCCGGTGCTGTCTCAATCTGAATTTCGGTTTCGACCCGAAACGGAGTCCAGCACTGACGCGCTAACGGCGCAATGCACAAGGAGCCCCCTCGCCGAAGGCGGGGCGAACGTCTTCGCACTGCCGCCATCCGTTACGGGACGGGAAGCCGAGGCGAATGGTTCCTGGACGCATGGCGTGGGGATATCACGTAGCGTCCGCGCGGCGCTGGCAAGCAAGTGAAAGGTCGTCTACATCAGGTGCGGGGCCGCAGGGTCCGGTTGGAATTGGGGATAGACCTGGGGGAGCAAAACGCATGTCGTTTGAACGAAGGTCAATCCATCGAGCCGCGGCCCTTGCTGTTGCAATCGCAATCTCGGGCTTCCCGCTGATCTCGCCGACCGCGGCGCAGGCGAACATGCATCACATGGGCGGCGCGCGACCGCCGGCGCCGGCGCCGGCTCCAATGGTTGCGGCGCCAAACGCGGCCGCGCCCAAGGCGGCGGCGCGAACCGCGGCCGCGCCCAAGGCGCAGGCGCGAACCGCGGCCGCATTGCACAAGAAGGCGCGGGCCAAACCGGCTCGTACGGCAAAGCGAGTTGCGCGACCTCGTACGGCCACGCGAGTTGCGGCGCCGGCCGCACCTCGTCCATGACGAGGCGCGTTCGAATTCGCTCGGCGCTCTCGGCGAGGGCGGGCGCCTTGCGCCGCCTTTGCGCCGGCTGAGACGCGAAACCAGCCGCGAGGGGAGGGGCAGGAATGGCGGCTGATCCCGATCGCCAGGGGCCGCCGGCTCGCGAGGCTTTTGCCCGCTTTGTCCCGCTCGCGACGCGCTGGAGCGACAACGACGCCTACGGCCATCTCAACAATGTCGTCTACTACGCGCTGTTTGATTCGGCGGTGAACGCGATCCTGATCGAAGCGAAGCTGCTCGATCCGGCGACGAGCGCGGTGATCGGGCTCGTGGTCGAGAGCAGCTGCCGCTTCTACTCGAGCCTCACCTATCCGGAGGCCGCCGACGTCGGCGTCGCGGTCGAGCATCTCGGCCGCTCGTCGGTGCGATATCATCTCGCGGTGTTCAAGGCCGGGGCGGCGACGGCGGCGGCTGCGGGACGCTACACCCACGTCTATGTCGAACGGGCGACGAACCGCCCGGTTCCGATCCCCGACGGGCATCGGCGGCTGATGGAAGGGCTCATGACGGTAAGACGCGGCGCCGGCTGACAGGGCGGGCCGGGTTCGATTTTTCGACAAAGGCTTTTCGATAATCAGAAGCCGTGGTATGAAAGGGGCTCGCTGGGTTGAGACCGTTCGGCCGGCCCGCGCAAAAAGGGCAGGTGGAGAGCGTTTCGTCCCTCGGATTCGACGTAAGCCATTGAAAGGATTGAGGCGGATCACCGGAATGGCATTTGGATTTTGTTGCGCTGAATTTGGATTTTGTTGCGCCAGGCTTGGAAATCGTTGCGCTTGATTTGGAGACCGTTGCGAGGGGCCTGGAGATCGGTTGCACGGGCTCCGAGCGGCCCGCGCCCGTCAGCGGTTGCGCACCGCGATCATGGCGTCGCGGAGCACGTTGACCTCGTCGCGCGCCTCCCGCTGCCGCCACACCATCACGTCGCGGATCGACAGCATGCCTGCGAGCCTGCCCCCGTCCACAACCGGCAGGTGGCGGACACGGCGCCTGTTCATGATCTTCTCCGCTTCCACCATCGGCGTATCGAGTCCGCAGGTCTCGACGTCCCGCGTCATCAGGTCGCGCACATGCATGTCGGCGAGCCGCGCGCCTTCCGTGGCGAAGGCGCGGACGACGTCGCGCTCGGAGATGATGCCTATGAGGGCGCCTTTCGGGTCACAGACCGGGAATGCGCCGATGTTGAGCGTGCTGAGACGGGTGCAGATCGTGGCGATCGATTCTTCGGCAATGCAGGTCTGGAGCGTCTGCCGGTTCGATTCCAGAACGTCCGAAACTCTCATGGCGAGAGGCTCCCCGTTGCGCGCTTCGTCCCCTTCAGCCTGGCCGGCAGTGTGCGGAGGGAGTTGGCCGGAATGAAGGCCGGGCGTCGGCGCCTCGCCCGCAGTCGCGCACTCTTGATCGCGGCGGCGGTTTCGGGCATAGAGCGCGCTTCATTCATCCGCCGAGGGCCGATCCCTAACGCGGGAAGAACCTCTGGTGATGCCGTGAAAGTCCGTAATTCGCTGAAATCGTTGCGCAATCGCCATCGCGACAACCGCCTCGTGCGTCGCAAGGGCCGGGTCTACATCATCAACAAGACCCAGAAGCGCTACAAGGCCCGGCAGGGATAGGAACCCGCCCGGCGGGCTTCAACCCTTTGACCTGTGTTCGGCGCCGCAGTAAAATGCGGCGCATGCGATTTCGCGCGCGCTCCCTATACATCAGCCTGACAGTCGCGGCCCTCGTGGCCGGAGCGCCGGCGTTTGCTGCCGATGCGCCCGCTGCCAGCGAGGCCAAGCCGGGCGTCGCGGCGGGGGCTCAAGCCCAGGCGCCGAACGACAAGCCCGACGAGCAGGCGCCGAAGACGCCTGAGCAGACGAGGGCCGACCTCTACGCCCGGCTCGCCGTCGCCAAGGACGCCGACGAGACGGCCGGGATCATCACCCTGCTGCTGCACGCCTATGCCGAATCCGGCTCGGACACCGGCGATCTCCTGCTGCAACGGGCCCGAAAGGCGATCAGCGCGGAGGAATATCCCGACGCGCTCAAAATCCTCGATGCGACGATCGCGCTCATGCCCGACTGGGCGGAAGGTTGGAACGCCCGCGCCACCGCCCGCTATCTCGACGACGACTATAACGGCTCGATGGCCGACATCGCCCAAACCTTGAAGCGCGAGCCGCAGCATCTGGGCGCGCTGATGGGCATGGCCGCGATCCTCGAGGCGCGCGGCAAGAAAGAGGACGCGCTCAAGGTCTATGAACGGGCGCTGGCGATCGCGCCGCATTGGCGCAACGCCCAGGAGGCGGCCGACAAGCTCAAGGCCGCATTGGCCGGCGAGGAGCTTTAGCGTCGGTCCAGGCCGGCTGCCCTTTGCCGTCTTGCTTCCAGTTCGCGCAGCCGCCGGCGAGGCGGGTCTTCTCTCGGCGCCGCGGGCCGGCTTGCGGCTCGCGCCGTCGCTCGGTAATGTTGTCTCGAACAACACTGGCGAGGCCGCCCATGACCCTCACCGACGAGGTCCGCAGCTTCAACCGGTTTTATACCCGCGAAATCGGCCTTCTGAACCGGCGCCTGCCGGCGACCGACCTGTCGCTGCCCGAGGCCCGCGTTCTCTACGAACTCGCGCACGCGCCGGCGGACGGGCGGACGGCCGCGGACATTGGCCGGGCGCTCGGCATGGACAAGGCGCATCTCAGCCGCATCGTCGCACGTTTCCGCGCCCGCGGACTCGCGCAAAGCCGCGTCAGCCCCGATCACCGCAGGCTTCGGCTGCTCTCGCTGACCGCCGCGGGGCGGAGTGTATTCGCCGCGGCGGAGGCCGCCGCCCGGAGCCAGGTCGACGCCCTCGTCACGCCGATCGGCGAAGGCGGCCGCGAGCGGCTCGCAGAGGCGATGCGCGACATCCGCGCCGCGCTGAACCGCCGCGAGACCGAGGACGGGAGCTTGAGCCTGCGGCGCCTCAAGCCCGGCGACCTCGGCTGGATCATCCACCGTCAGGCCGTCCTCTATCATCAGGAATACGGCTGGGACTGGACTTACGAGGGGCTGGCGAGCCGCATCCTCGGCGCCTTCGTCGCCGAGTTCGATCCCGTCCGCGAGGACGGCTGGGTCGCCGAGCGGCGGGGGGCCATCGTCGGCTCGGTCTTCCTCATGAAGAGCGACGACCCCGAAGTCGCCAGGCTCAGGCTGCTCTATGTCGAGCCCAGCGCGCGGGGCGCGGGCCTTGGCCGCACCCTCGTCGAGACATGCATCGCTCGGGCGCGCGAGCTTGGCTACCGCGAGCTCAGCTTATGGACCAACGACATCCTGGTCGCAGCGCGCCGCATCTATCAGGAGGCGGGGTTCCGCCTCGTGAGCGAAGCGCCGCACCGTTCGTTCGGCCACGACCTCGTCGGGCAGACCTGGACGCTCGGGCTGGCCTGAAGGACGGTCTCGCGCGTCGCGCCCGGCTCAGCGCGTCGCAAGCCGGGCGGGCGTCAGCGGGTCGCCACAATCGAATGCGCATGTTCGTGCGCGCGCGCACGCCAGGGAGATGGCCATGGATATCGGATTCATCGGGCTCGGCAATATGGGCGGCGCGATTGCGCGCAACCTTCTCACCGCTGGCCATCGCCTGACCGTCCATAACCGCACGCGCGACAAAGCGGAGGCGCTGGCGGCGGAAGGCGCGAGGGTCGCGGCGAGACCTGCCGACGCGTGGCGCAATCCGCTTGTCATCACCATGCTTGCCGACGACGCGGCGGTCGAGTTGGTCGTGTTCGGAGACGGCGGCGGGATCTCGGCCCTCGGGCAGGGCGCCGTCCACGTCTCGATGAGCACGATCAGCGTGGCGCTGTCCGATCGGCTGGCGGAGGCGCATCGCGACGCCGGCCAGGCTTTCGTGGCCGCGCCTGTGTTCGGCCGACCGGAGGCCGCCGCGGCCGCCAAGCTCTTTGTCGTCGCCGCGGGCGCGGAAACCGCGATCAGCCGTTGCCAGCCGATCTTCGACGCGATCGGCCAGCGGACATTCGTCGTCGGCGACAAGCCGTCCGCGGCCAATCTCGTCAAGCTCAGCGGCAATTTCCTCATCGCGTCGATGATCGAAAGCCTCGGCGAGGCTTTTGCGCTCGTCCGCAAGGGCGGGGTCGATCCGCACGCCTATCTCGAGATCGTGACCGGAACGCTGTTCTCGGCGCCGGTCTACAAGACCTACGGCGGGCTCATCGCCAATGAGCAATACGAGCCGGCGGGGTTCAAAATGTCGCTTGGGCTCAAGGATATCCGGCTTGCCCTTGCCGCCGCCGATTCGCTCGCCGCGCCGATGCCGGTCGCGAGCCTCGTCCACGATCACTTCCTCGCCGGGGTCGCGCAAGGGGAGGGCGATTCGGACTGGGCCGGCCTTGCCCGGCTCAGCGCGAAAAGCGCGGGTCTTTGAGGCGGCGGCGGGCGACACGGAGAGACCCGTCCAAATTGCCGCAGGGCCTCGGGCTTGTCAGAAACCCGAACTTGGGGCAGGCTTTTTCCTCGCGTGGTCGTCGCCGAATGTCGATCTGACAGCAACCGGCGCGCGATTTGGCGGCAATCCGGGGGATGCGATGCCGACGATGAAGCATTTTGCGGCGCTCGCCATCCTGTGCATGGCTGCTTCCTCGCCGGTCCTGGCTCAAGAGCAGAAGCCGGACAATTCGCAGAGCAACTCGCAAGAACAGCAGAAGGATCGCTATGTACCGAGGTTGAACACCTTGATGATGGTCTCGCAACTCGGACACTTCAAGTTGTGGTACGCGGGCGCGGTGCAGAACTGGGCGCTGGCCAACTACGAACTCGGCCAGATCCGGGCCAACATGGTTGACGCCAAAAACCTCTACCCCAACAATTCCAAGGCCAACATGTCGATAATGACGACGCCGGCCGACGATCTCGACGAAGCCATCAAGGCGAAGGATAACACCAAATTCAGCAAGGCGTTCACAAAGCTGACGGCAGCCTGCAATTCCTGTCACGAGGCGACCGGGTTTGGCTTCATCAAGATTCGGGATCCGCGATTGTCGCCGATCGAGACTTCGCCGTTCAGCGACGAGTCGTTCAACGGCAAGTGATGGCGCCGGACGCAAGCGTTACGAGTTTCCCGGCGCGGCTTCACGCCGGCAGTTCGAACAGCCGTCCGTGCTCAGGCAGCGCTTCGCCGACGCCCGCAAGGCGCAGGCAATGCCAGGCCATCGCGTGGTTGCTCGAGGTGACGGGAACGCCGGCAAGGCGCTCGAACCGCGCCGCGGCCTCGGCGACGCGAAGGCTCGTGCAGGAGACAAAGATCGTCTCGACGCCGGGAGCTTTGGCGAGCTCTACGATTCCCGCTTCGATCGAGGCGATCGAAATGCGCGCCGCGTCGCGGTCGTCGCGACGGTCGAAGGTCGCGGCGGCGGCGACGTCGATTCCTCGGGAGCGGAAGCTTTCGATAAGCGAAGCGTTGATCGCGGGCGAGTAAGGCGTCAGGAGCCCGATCGATTTCGCGCCGAGCGCACGGAAGGCGGCAAGCGCGGCGGTGACCGGGGTCGTGCAGGCGACGCCGGGGCGGATTTTATGGATCTCGGCGAACACTGCCTCCTCGCCGAGCGTCATCGTCGCCGACGTGCAGCCGAACGCGACCACGTCGAGCTTGAGACCGGGTAGGATGAGCGCGACGCTCGGCGCGATCCGTGGGCCGATCGCGCGCAGCGTGTCGGGCCGGATCTCGGCGTCGTTGAAGACCCGCAACTCGTAAAAGGCGACGCCGGGCAGGTTGATGAGAGCGCGGAACTCGTGCTCCATCGTCTGGTCGGTCGCCAGAACGACGAGGCCGATCGCCGCGCGCCAGCCGAGGCCGCCGTCGAGATCCGACGGCAGAATGCCGAGATCGACGGTCGTTCGAGCCGGAGGGGCAAGGTCGAGAGACATGGCGAGCCTCGCTTCTTTCATGCGGCCATAAGACCGTCCATCGGGATGGCCGGCGTGCGGCCAGCGATAAGGTCGGCCGTGATCCGCGCCGAGCCGTGCGACATGGTCCAGCCGATATGGCCGTGGCCGCAATTGAGGATGAGGTTCTTGATCCGCTGCCGGCCGATGAGCGGCAGGTTGGTCGGGGTCATCGGCCTTAGGCCCGCCCACATTTCCGCCCGATCGTATTCGGCGCCGTCGGGAAAGAGTTCCTGCGTCACCCGCTTCATGAAGGCGAAGTCGGAGGGTTTATGGCTCGTGTCATAGCCGGCGAATTCGGCGGTCGCGGTGATGCGGAGGCGGTCGCGAAAACGCGAAATCGCGACGAGGTTATGCTCGTCGAGACAGGCGATCTCCGGCGGCGACTTCGCAGCCCCGATCGGAATGGTCAGGGAAAGGCCCTTGATCGGATAGATCGGCAGGCGGAAGCCAAGCTTGCTCGCAAGGATCGGGCTCTCTGCGCCAAGAGCGAGCACGAACGCGTCGCCGCCGATCGGGCCACGATCGGTCAGCGCCTGAATCACCCTGTCGCCGTCGGTCGAGAAACCGCTGATGGTCGCGCCAGTCATGATCGCGGCGCCGCGCGCTACGATCCTGGCGGCGAGCGCGCGGGTGAACTTGGCGCAATCGCCAGTCTCGTCGGTCGGGCACAGAATTGCCCCAGCGATACTCTCCCTCGCGTGGGCGAGATTGGGCTCGAGCGCGACGACCTGATCGCCGGTGAGGACTTTGATCGTCTGCCCATCCGACTCGAGCAGCCTCATGTGATCTACGCCGCCGTCGAGCGCCTGCTGGCTGCGGTAGAAATAGAGGATGCCGCGGGTGTTGCGGTCGAAGTCGATCGCCTCGTCGGCGACGACACTATCGAGCACCTGCTGCGAGTAGGCGGCGAGCCGGTGCTTGAGCAGAGTGTTGCGGCGGGCCTTGGCGGCCGTGCATTCCTTCATGAAGCCCCAGGTCCAGGCGTAAAGCCGCGGATCGGCCGACAGCCTGAATCGCAGCGCCTGATCCTTGAGCATAAGCGACTTCGCGAGCACGATCGGCGCGCGCGGCGACGACCAGACGAAGGAATGGCCCGGCGCGATCATGCCGGCGTTGCCGAAGCTCGCGCCGGAGGCGACCTCGGGATTGCGTTCGACGACGACGACCTCGTGGCCGTCGCGCTGCAGCTGATAGGCGGTCGTGACGCCGACCACGCCGCCGCCGAGCACCACAATGCGCATGGGCGGCAGTCAACCACGCCGCCGTGAAATGTGCAAAGCGAGGCGCGGCGCCTTCGTCGCCGCGGAAAAAAGGGGCGGCGCGCTCACTCGAGCTTGCCGCGAAACGCCTCGAACTCGGCCTCGGTGGCGAAGGATTTCTGGGCGCCGTGACGCGTGACGGAAAGCGCGGAATAGCGAGTGGCCTCCGTCAGAGCCGCGTCGAGCGAAAGGCCGGCTGCGAGGTAGCGAGCGAAGCTGCCGATGAACGCGTCGCCGGCGCCGGTGGTGTCGACCGCCTGGACCTTGACTGGCGCGATGGGCCGCGCGCCCTCGTGCGTCGCGACGAGTGCGCCGCGCGCGCCGAGCGTCACGATGACCGTCTCCACGCCCTGCTTGATGAGGCTTTGCGCGGCGGCCGAGACCTCGGCTTCCGATTCGACCGCCATGCCGGTGAGGATTGCGAGCTCGGTCTCGTTCGGGACTAGGAAGCTTGCTTGCGTGACGACGCCCATGTCGAGGTTGCGGCGGGCGGGCGCCGGGTTGAGCACGGTCTTGAGGCCGTTCTGCTTGCCGAAGCGAATTGCGGCATAAGCTGTTTCAAGCTGGATCTCGAGCTGCAGGAGGATGAGATCGCATTGCTTGAGAGCGGCGCTTGCGGCCTCGACGTCGTCAGCGCTGAGGTCGCCGTTGGCCCCGGCGACGATTAGGATCGCGTTGTCGCCTGTCTTCTCGTCGACGAGGATTGTCGCCGTTCCGGTCGATTGATTGGGAATGCGACGGACGTGCCGGGTGTCGATTCCGTAACCGTGGAAATTGTTGAGCGCGCTCTCGCCCAGCGCGTCATCGCCGAGATTGGTCACCATGACGACCTCGGCGCCGAGCTTGGCCGCGGCAACCGCCTGGTTGGCCCCCTTGCCGCCGAAACTCGTCTCGAAATGCTTCGCCAGGACGGTCTCGCCCCAAACGGGCATGCGCTCGACCGTGGTGGTCAAATCCATGTTCGTCGAGCCGACGACGCCGATGCGCGGGCGTTTGCTCATGCTGGCTCCTGCAGGAACGCCGTCTCCGTCGTGGAGAGGGGCGAGGGTGAGGGAAGCGGCGTTTCAGGCAAAAGGCAACCTCGGTGCTGTCGTATCACGGCCCACTCCCATGCTTTTGGCGACAATCGGTTGCGGAAAATCAGAACCCAGGGTAATCTCCGCCGATGCTCAACGCCAGCTTCCCGCGCCAGGACCAAGGACCGTTCTACCTTCCGCTTTCCCTCACTGGGTGAGAAAGCGGAAGGGAATTGTTTCCCCGCGTTCGTCCGCGCAACCCCTTGAAAAGCCTCGATTTGCGCGAGAGAATCCAAGCAAATCCAAGAGAATCCTAACCGTGGAGCAGCGCCTTTAGGCCTGATCCAGCCCAAAGCCAAGAAAACCCAAATGGAGCCCTCCGCCGCGAGTAGCCGCAGCGTTCACGAGCCGGGTTCGGCGGACTGACGCCACAGGTTGACGCCGTCCTGGACTGTATGGCGGTCGATCTCCCTGAGTTCCTCCGTGGCGAACGAAAGGTTGTCCAGCGCCTTGACGCTGTCGGTCACCTGCTCGGGGTTGCTCGCCCCAATCAGCGCCGACGTCACGCGCCTGTCCCGGAGCGTCCATGCCAGCGCCATCTGGGCCAGCGTCTGGCCGCGCCGCCTCGCGATCGCATCGAGCTCTCGCGCGCGCTCAATGTTCTTGGGCGCGAGCATCGCCTTATTGAAGAAACGGCTCGCCGTCGCGCGGCTGCCTCGGGGATCCCGTTCACGTACTTGTCAGTCAGGAGGCCTTGCGCCAGCGGCGAAAAGACGATCGCGCCGACGCCCTCCTGCTCGAGCGTGTCGAGGAGCACGTCGTCCTCGATCCAACGGTTGATCATCGAATAGCTCGGCTGGTGGATGAGGCATGGCGTCCCGAGCCGCCTGAGGATCGCCGCGGCCTCCTTGGTGCGGCGCGAATCATAGGACGAGACGCCGACATAAAGCGCCTTCCCC
Organism: uncultured Alphaproteobacteria bacterium; assembly: GCA_963794655.1. Classification (GTDB taxonomy): domain Bacteria; phylum Pseudomonadota; class Alphaproteobacteria; order Rhizobiales; family Beijerinckiaceae; genus Roseiarcus. Next base: position 369,789 of record CAWCEV010000008.1, on the reverse strand, counting down.
TGGCGGATCGCGGAATCGAGCGCGCCCATCGTCTCCTCGAGCGGCGTGTCGGGGTCCAGGCGGTGGGAATAGAAGACGTCGACATAATCGAGGCCCATGCGCTTGAGGCTCTGGTCGAGGCTCGAGAGCAGGTATTTCCGGCTGCCCCAATCGCCATAAGGCCCCGGCCACATGGGGTAGCCAGCCTTGGTCGAGATGACGAGTTCGTCGCGGTAGCCGCGAAAGTCGGCGCGCAGAATGTCGCCGAACGCGGTCTCGGCCGAGCCGGGCGGCGGCCCGTAGTTGTTGGCGAGGTCGAAGTGGGTGACGCCCAGATCGAATGCGCAGCGGCAGATTGCTGCTTTCGATTCGGGCGCTTTGTCGAAGCCGAAATTATGCCACAGGCCTAGCGAGATCGACGGCAGCTTCAGCCCGCTGTGGCCGCAGCGGTTGAAGAGCATCTTCTCGTAGCGCATCGGCGATGGCGTGTAGGGCATGGGCGGCTTTGGGCTCTGGGTACAATCGAAATGGGTCGCGCCGGTTCGGATCAAGCTTCAATCATGCGATCGAGTTCGGCAGCCAGCGCCTCGGGCAATTCGATCTCGGTCGCCGGGGTTCGCCGTCCAGGAATATGGACGCCAAGCTTGGCGAGCCGGTCGAGCTGGAGCCTGAGCCTGTGGGTGAGATCGGGCGCGAGCAGGGCGGGCGCGATGGCGATGACAAGGAGGCCAGCGCCGGGCGAACTATCTCCCGAAGTGAAGGGTGGCGCATCCAGAGCCCAGTTCGCGCCCGTGAGTCCGGCTGCGAGAACCTCGACCATGAGCGCGATATTGGCGCCGCGGGCGCCGCCGAAGGCGAGAAGCGCGCCGCGCATCGCCGCGCGGGGATCGATCGTCGGCTGTCCATCCTCATCGACCGCCCAGCCGGGCGGCAGCGCCTCGCCGCGATCGGCGTAGCGCCGGAGCTCGACAAAAGCGGTCGCGCTCGACGCCTGGTCGATGAGTAGCGGCGGTCCTTCGTCGAGTGGGGCGGCGAAAGCGATCGGGTTCGTGCAATAGACAGGCTTCTTCGCTCCGGCGACGGTCATCAGGGCCGGTCCGCTTGTCGCGGCGAGCGCAACGAGGCCGGCCTCGGCGAGACGGCGCGGGTAGTAACCGAGTTCGCCGGTCGTATAGCTGCCGTGTTGGGAGAACAATGCGAGGCCGAATCTCTCGGCGCGGCGGCGAAGATCGTCGAAGACGCGATCGAATCCGAGCTGCGCGATCCCGCCTTTGGCGTCGCAATCGATTGCGGCGGGCGCTGGCGATGTGACGAGAGGTTCCGCGCGGCCGACGATCCGTCCCGCTCGCAAGGCGGTCAGATAATCCATGAGATGGGAAAAGCCGCTCGAGCCTTTTCCGTGCGAATTGGCGGAGACGGTCGCGCGCGCCAGCGACAGCGCTGCATCGTCGGATGCACCCGCCGCACGGCATGCTCGCTCGGCGAGAGCGGTCGCCTCAGCAAGGCTCAGACGCCGCGTCATGCGAACACTTGCTCCATGCGCTTCAGGGTCTCCACCGGCAGGTGGCACAAGATTGTATGGCCTTCGCCGACCGTCCGGTTCGGCGGCAGTTCTCGTTCGCATAAATTGCCGGGAACCTCGCGCTTGTGCCCGCATCGGGTTTGGAATGGACAGCCCTTCGGAGGGGACAGCGCCGAGGGGATCTCGCCCTCAAGCACGACATGTCGCTTCTTCACCCTGGCGTCGGCGACCGGAATCGCTGACAGCAAGGCTTCGGTGTAGGGGTGGAAGGGCGGCGTGAAGATCTGCTCGGTCGCCCCCATCTCGACGAGATGGCCGAGATACATGACCGCGACGCGGTCAGCGAGATAGCGCACCACCGACAGGTCATGACTGATGAACACCATCGTCGTCTTCGACTCGCGCTGCAGGCTCATCAAGAGTTCGCTGATCGCGGCCTGCACCGAAACGTCGAGCGCCGACATCGGCTCGTCGGCGATGATCACTCGGGGCCGCCCGGCGAAGGCGCGCGCGACGCCGATGCGCTGCTTCTGGCCGCCCGACAATTGCCTCGGCGAGCGGGACGCAAAGGCGCGCGGCAGCTTTACCAGATCGAGCAGGCGCAACATGATCTCGCGTCGCTCGGGATTGCTGGCGCCGACTCGGAAGCGCTCGAGCGTCCGGACAATCTGCGAGCCGACCGAATAGCTCGGGTTGAGGGTGTCGAACGGATTCTGAAAGATCATCTGGATCGACGAAATGGTCTTGACTGCGCGGCTCTCGACCGGCTGATTCTGGATCGCCTCATGATCGAAGACGACCAGGCCTTCGCTCGCCGTCTCGAGCCCGAGCAGCACTTTGGCGAGGGTGGACTTGCCGCAGCCCGATTCGCCAACGATCGCCAGCACCTCCGCCTCGCGTGCGGCGAACGAGATATCCTCCACCGCCTTGACCGCGCGGCTCTCCCGCTTGCCGAACAAGGCGCTCGCCGCCACGCGATAGTGTTTCTTGAGCCGCTCGACGTCGAGGACGGTCGGTCCGATGGCGACGGGCTCGAGCGATGCGGCCCGCCGCGTGGACGCCGCCCAGTCGATCGCCTCGACCCTCAGACACCGGCTTTGGCGCGCGCTCACGCCTGCGATATCGCGCATCGGCACGTCGGCCTGGTCGCATTGGCCCTCGACGAAATATCCGCAGCGCGGGCCGAAGTTGCAGCCTCTTGGCCGCTGGTGAGGCAGCGGCAATTGGCCGGGGATAGGCACGAGCGGGTTGTCGTTCTTGTTCGTGCCCGGCATCGGCATCGAGCGGAAGAGACCCTGGGTATAAGGGTGACGCACGGCGCTGAACACGTCGCCGACCGCGCCGGTTTCGACCGCTTCGCCCGAATACATCACGGTCACCTCGTCGCAGGTCTCGAGGATGAGCCCGAGATTGTGCGAGATGAACAGCGATGAGGCGCCGGTGCGGGCGGTGAGGTCCTTGATGAGCGCAACGATGCCCGCTTCCACCGTGACGTCGAGCGCCGTCGTCGGCTCGTCGAGGATGAGCAGCTTCGGATTGGAAAGCAGAGCCATCGCGATGACCACGCGCTGCTGCTGGCCGCCGCTGAGCTGGTGCGGATAAGCGCGCATCACCCGCTCGGGATCGGGCAGGCGCACGGCCTTCACCATGTCGAGGGCGCGGGCGCGGGCTTCGTCCTGCGAGACCTTATCGTGGATCAGCGGCACTTCCATCAATTGCCGGCCGATGAGCATGGTCGGATTGAGCGAGGCCATCGGCTCCTGATAGACCATGGCGATCTTCGCGCCGCGGATCGCTCGCAGCTCCCCTTCCGAGAGGCTCGCCATATCGCGGCCCTCGAAGCGGATCGCGCCGCCCGTGATCCGGCCCACTCCCGGAAGGTCGCGCATGATGGCGAGTGCAAGTGTCGACTTGCCGCAGCCCGATTCGCCGACCAGTCCCATCGCCTGCCCGGGCATGACCCTGCAGGAGAAATCCATCACCGCAGGAATCTCTCCTCCGCGGGTGAAGAACGAAATGCCGAGGCGGTCGATCTCGAGAATTGGATCGCCCATGCGCTTCTCCTTCAATCGCGCAGCGACTCCTCGCGGATCGCGTCGGCGAGCAGGTTCAAGCCGAGCACGAACGACATCAACGCCAGAGCGGGAGGCAGGGCGGGGTGGACATAGATGCGCATGAAGCGGCTCAATTCGTTGATCATCGTCCCCCAATTGGGGCTTTCGGGCGGCATGCCAAGACCGAAGTAGCCAAGCGCGCCGAGCAGTATGGTGGTGTAGCCGATGCGTAGGCACGCGTCGACGATCAGCGGCCCGCGGGCGTTGGGCAGGATTTCCCACAGCATCACGTACCACGGGCTTTCGCCGCGGGTCTGGGCGGCGAACACATATTCGCGCGTCTTGATGTCGAGGGTCAGACTGCGCACGATCCTGAAGATGCCGGGACCGGAGGCGAGCGCGACCGCGACGAATATATTGAGCGTGCTGGGGCTGACTTGGATCAGGCCAAACGGGTCGGCGTTGAAGACGAAAGTCGCGAACAGCCATCCGCCTGCGAGCAACGTCAGCGAGAGCCTGACCGCGAGCGCGCCGGGCCTCGCGCGATAGCCGGCGATGAAGAAGACGCTGAACAGCACGACCGGAAAGGCGAAGAAGATCGCCGCCATCACATAGGGGATCGGCGTGTCCAGGATGCCTGGCGACACCAGGAGGTAGAACAGGAGAATGATCGGGAAGGCCAGCACCAGATTGGCCAGGAACGACAGCGTGGCGTCGATGCGGCCGCCGAAATAGCCGGCGGGAAGGCCCAGCGCAATGCCAACCGCGAGCGCGAGCATTGTCGCCAGCGGCGCGATGATCAGCACGATTCTGGCGCCGGCGATGACGCGCCCGAAGACGTCGCGCGCCAGCTTATCGCCGCCAAACAGGTAGGGCAGACCGGAGTGGGGGTCGATCGCGCCGGGCGGGGCGTGCTGCAATTCGGCGATCTGGGCGAGCGGATCGAAGAGTTCGATGCGTCTCGCGAAAATCGCGGCAAAGAGCCAGAAGCCGACCAACAGAAGACCTGCGAATCCGGTCGCGCTCGCGACGACATGGCCGTAGAGCCCGAGCCGGCGGCGAAAGACGAGGCTCAAGCCAAGAACAAGCGCGAGGCTCGCCCATACCGGAATGAGCTGCACGAGGGTCCTGAGAACGATCTCGCCGGGGCTCAGAAACTGCAAGCGTGCTCCACTAATGCACGCGGATGCGCGGGTTGAGCCAGGCGTAGCCGATGTCGGAGATGAGCTGGGTCAAAAGCACCAGCGTCACCGAGACGATCGAGCAGGCGAGCAGAAGTTCGATGTCATTATTGCCGGCGGCGTCGACCAGCGCCTGGCCAAACCCCTGATAGCGAAACATGACCTCGACGATCACCACGCCGGTCAAGAGCCACGGGAAGAGAAGCATGATGACGGTGAAGGGCGCGATCAGGGCGTTGCGCAGCGCATGCTTGAGGACGATCGCGCCGAACCCGAGGCCTTTCAGGCGAGCGGTGCGGATATATTGGGCGTTCATCACCTCGATCATCGAGGCGCGGGTCATGCGCGCGACATAGCCCATGCCGTAGATGGCGACCGTCGCGACCGGCAAAGCGAAATTATAGAAGGTGACATGGCCTTCCGTCGCCGAGGCCGCCGAACCGTTGAGCCAGCCGAGCCAGGCGGCGAAGATGATGGTGAGCACCACGCCCGATACGTATTCCGGCGTCGAGGTGGTCGCGATCGAGATCACCGACAGGGTCCGGTCGGTCCGCGATCCTTCGCGCATGCCGGATATGACGCCGATCGCGAGTGCGACCGGCGCCATGACCGCGAGCACCCAGAACATGAGGATCGAAGTCGCCTCCAGCGCCGGGCCCAGCTTCTTGACGACCTTGACCTTGAACTTGGTCGAACAGCCAAGATCGCCCTGGAGGACCCCGGAAAACGTCGGAGTCTTCGGTTCGTCGCAAAAAGAGAAGCGGGGGGTCGCCGCGCCGGTCACCGGGTCGATATTGGGCTGTTTGGGCCAGATTCCGAGCCAGGAAGCGTAGCGAACGAGGAAGGGGCGACGATAGCCGTTCTTGACCAGCCAGCTTTCGAGTTCCTGGTCCGTCGCGTGCATCTCGGTCTGGCTGATCGCGAGCTTGCGCAAGTTCGGCTCGAGATTGACCAGATAGAAGACGACCAGCGTCAGGCACAGCATCGTCAGCAGCATCACGCCGAGCCGACGAGCCAGGAATGACGCCATCGTCCCGTCCCTCCGCCGCCGGTCAAAGCGCCTGCCGGTCTGCTCTCACGGAGCAAACCGGCAGGTTGATTGAAGCCGCTGCGCGCCGAAACTCAGGCGTTCAGCCATACGCGCTCGAGATGGGTTTCGTAGAGGGGGTGCATCCCGTAGTCCATGACCTCCGGAGTGCGGTGATTGTAGAGCGTCAGCCAGTAGGGCTGGATGATGATGCCGGAATCCTGAAGGATCTTCTCGAGATCCTTCATCACGACCATTCGAGCCTTCGGATCCGGGATAGCCAGCGCCTTCTCAAGCATGGCGTCGAATTCGGGGTTCGAATAGGCGCTCTCGTTCCAGGCTTCGCCGGTGCGGTAGGCGAGCGCGAGGACCTGAACGCCGAGGGGGCGCATGTTCCAGTCGGTGATCGAATAGGGATACTTGGTCCAGTCGTTCCAGAAGGTCGAGCCCGGCAGCACCGTCCGCTTCACTTTGAAGCCCGCTTCGCGCAGTTGCGCCGCGATCGCGTCGCCGGAATTCTTGTAATATTCCTCGTCGCTGGTGATGAGTTCGTGCTCGAAGTCGATCTGGCCGGCGTCGGTCATGAGCTTCTTGGCGCCGCCGATGTCGCGCGACTTCTTCGGCAGCTCCGCATATTCCGGGTGGATCGGCGCGACATGGAAGTTCTCGCCGACCGTGCCATGGCCCTCAATGCCGAGTTTCAGGATGGTCGCATTGTCAACCGCCATCTGCAGAGCGTTGCGCACTCGTTGGTCATCGTAAGGCTTCTGCTTGACATTCGTGCGCGCCACGATGGTCGCCGAGGTCTGGACGTCGGACCGGGTGAGGCCAGCCTTGTCCATGATCGCGACATAAGCCGCGTCGGTCTTCATCGTGCAGTCGAGTTCCTTCGACTCGAAGGCGCTGACAGTGGCGGAAATATCGGGGCCGTAGTCGATGAACTCGACGCCGTCGAGATAGGCCTCGCCGCCCCACCATTTGCCGTTGGTCCGCCGCTTGAAAGCGGCCTTCTTGCCGACCTCGAACGAAACGAGCTCGAACGCGCCGGTCCCGATCGGGTGCTTCACGAGATCCTTGCCGTCCTTCTCGAAATTGCGATGGACGATCAGGCCCGGATAGTCCGACATGCCGGGGATGATGGTGATGTCCGGCTTCTTCAGCGAGAGCTTGACGGTGAAGTCGTCGACCTTAGTGATCGCGCCGTCGCGCGCCTTCTTGGTCGCGGGGTCGATGAGCGCCGCCATGCGCGCGGCCATCGAATTGCCCTCGACGGACTGGTCGCACCAACGGGTGATGTTGAAGACGACGTCGTCGGCGTTGAAGGGGTCGCCATTGTTCCAGCTCGCGCCCTTGCGCACGTGCAGAACATATTCCGTCGCGTCTGGATTGACGTCCCAGGATTCGAGCAGCGCCGGCTCGAAAGTAAACTGGCGGGTGTAGGTAACGAGCGAATCCAGGAACTGGCGGGCCACATTTCCCATCTCCGGCCAGTCGTAGGTGCGCGGATCCTTCTGGTCCTTGACGAACATGCCGACCCTCAAGGTCCCGCCCTTCTTCGGGGTTTCGGCGAAGGCGGGTGTCGGCGCGGCGAGGCCGAGCATGCCATAGGCGGCGGCGGTCGACGCGCCGAAAATTGTCGCGAGCGCGAGAAACTCGCGCCGGTCGATCGCGCCCTGCGTTGCTTCGACCGCCCAGCCCTTAAGGCTTTTCCGCCAGAACCTGCTCTTCAGCGTTTCGCTAATCATTCTCTTTCTCCTCCTCGACGTTCTCAGACCGCTTCGCGATGGGGTTCGCCGTCAGGGGCGACGACCCTGCGAAGCTTCGAAATTGTTGGCTGTGCGTTGGCAGGCGCGGATGATCGGGCGCCGAAATTCGCGGCACCGCCCTCTGTTTCCGCCCAGTGTCATGACAATTTGATTGCAACATGGACACGTGTGTACACCTGGAAAGCCGACGCTAACGCGATTGCAAAAACCGTGCAACGGTCGACCCTTTGGCCGTGCGCTCATGCCTCGGCCGCCTCGCCCCGGCGAGCGAAGGCCAACCGCATTGATTTCGCGAGCCCCTTGCCGAGGGTGACGCCCCGGCGCGAACGCAGGTAATTCTGGAAGTCGTAGATGGTCACGCCCGGGCAGACCTCGAATTCGAAAAACGTCGGCCGGCCCTCGGCGTCGATGCGGAAATCGATCGAGAAGAGGTCGCGAAGCCCAATGAGCCGGGCAAGGCGGGCGCTGCAATCGAGGATATGCGCGACCGCTCGCCGCGACCGCTCGTCAGTCTCTTCGCGCAGATCGACCATCCGAGGGATAAACGCGGCCGGACGGGACGCGCCGAACCCGCCGCGTCCGCCAGCGGTGTCGCGCGCGCCCGACAGGGTCTCATTGTCCTTCATGGTCAGAAAAGCTCCGCCGGCCTCACTCGCGGCGTCCTTGACGATCCGTTCGACGCCGAGCTGATCGGCGAATTCGCCGCCGAGGTCCATATAGCTGACGCGCACGTCGTCGCCCTCGACGAAGGGCTGGATCAGCGCGCGGTCGCGATAGCGTGCCCAGATGCGCTGTGCCCGGTCGCTCGCCTCTGTTCGATCGCGGCAAAGGCTGTCGGCGAATATGCCGATCTTCGCCCCGAGCGTGTTCGGCTTGACGAACAGGGGCCCGGAGGCGCGCGTCCAGTCGCCGAGCGCCGCGATCTCGTTTTCCCCCTCCATCAACCTGGTCGGCGGCACGGTGAGGCCGGCCGAGGCCGCAAGCGCGAGGCTCGCGAACTTGTCCTGGCACAGATGGGCGGCCGCCGCGGGGCTGCCGAAGCGCGCGAAGCCCTCAAGCCGGGCTAAAGCGGGAACAGACGAGCCGCGATAGAAGCGCAAACCATCCGTGATCGCCCAGACGATTGTCGTATCTCTCTGCGCCGCCAGGTCGTTCAACCGCTCCGGCAACCGGTCAAGATCGACGAATTCGGCCGCGATCCCCTCCTGGGACAGCGCCCGGGAGATGTCGTCGGTGAACAGGGGAAGGTCGGTCGACTGGGCGAGATAGACGGCGATTTCGGCGGCGACGTCGGCCGGATAGCCGAACCCGGCGAGGCGGCGGCGCGCCAATTCCTCGCTTTCGAACCCGATCACGGCGCGGGAGAGCGCGGCGGCGGCGTTCGCCCCGAGGAAAGCGGGCGCCGTGGAGGATCCCTTGGTCATCTCGCGGTTCGGCCCCAGGGTCGGTATGATTTCAATCGGCCGCCTCGCGCGGGCCGAAGAATTCTCGATCGCGGTGCACGATAAAGTCACGATCCACGCCCAAGAAAGTCAATTATTTAGGCGCCTGAACCTGAATTCCGTGGGCTCGCCTGCTGTGTTATTCCCGCCGCGGGCCGAACCCGGCCTCTGGTGAGGAGCAGACGGTCTTGAAAGTCGACGGACGCCCGTACCGCACGATTTGGCTCAACTCCGATGGCTCGAGCGTCGATATCATCGACCAGCGCTGGCTGCCGCACGAGTTCCGCATCGCTACGCTTCGCAACGCGACGGACGCAGCGACCGCCATCCGCGACATGTGGGTTCGCGGCGCGCCGCTGATCGGGGCCACGGCGGCCTATGGACTCGCGCTCGCGATGCGCGAGGATCCGAGCGATGCGGCGCTCGACGCTGCGGTGAACAGCTTGGCGGCGACCCGGCCGACCGCGATCAACCTGCGCTGGGCGCTGGACGCCGTGCGCAAGCGTCTCGCGCCCCTTGCCCCAGACGTCCGTAGCGACGCCGCATATCAGGAGGCGGCGCGGATCGCCGATGAGGACGTCGAGATCAACCGGGCGATCGGCCGCAACGGCCTCAAGCTCATGAGGCGCCTGGCCGCCGCAAAGAAGCAGGGCGAGCCGGTCAACATCCTCACCCATTGCAACGCGGGATGGCTGGCGACGGTCGATTACGGGACGGCGACCGCGCCGGTCTATCTCGCGATCGAGGAGGGCCTCAATGTCCACGTCTATGTCGATGAGACGCGCCCGCGCAATCAAGGCGCCTCGCTTACCGCCTGGGAGCTGACCCATCACGGCGCAGCGCACACGCTCATTGTCGACAACGCGGGCGGCCATCTGATGCAGCATGGCCTCATCGACATGGTCATCGTCGGCTCCGACCGGACGACCGCCAATGGCGACGTCTGCAACAAGATCGGCACCTATCTCAAGGCGCTCGCCGCGCGCGACAATGGGGTGCCGTTCTATGTCGCGCTGCCGTCCCCGACGATCGACTGGACGGTTCATGACGGGATCAAGGAAATCCCGATCGAGGAGCGCGGCGCGGATGAAGTCATTTTCGTCCAGGGTCTTGGCGAGGACGGCGCGATCCGTCGCGTCAGAATTGCGCCCGAGGGCGGACGCGCCGCCAATCCGGCGTTCGACGTCACGCCGGCCCGCTTCGTGACCGGGCTCATCACCGAGCGCGGCGTCGCCGACGCTTCGCCGGAGGGCCTCAAGGCGCTATTCCCGGAGCGCGCGCCGTTCGAGAAGGTCTGAACGGGCGTGCGCTGCGTTCAAACGACGGCGCTCAAGACGAGCACGATTGCGAGATAGACTGTCCCCGCGGGCGCAAACAGGATGAAGATCACCGGCCAGAGGTTCGACTCGTGCGCGAGCGCGAAAACGGACCAGGCCGCGGCCGGGATGGCGAGGATCAGCGGAATCGCCGCGACCCCCCGCCACCTTCCTGACAGCCGGAGCAAGGCGAGTGGCTGGAGGATAAGGTAAGCCGGAACCATCGCCATCACGAGACAACCGAGGGCCAAATCCATTGTCGTAGCTCGCGGGTTCCGAACCAGCGCCTCGTCGAATTGACTTGACCGGCGGGCTCGGCCATGAAAACCGCCCAGCCGTGAGCCAGCCTGACCTTCCGGGGAATTAGCGGCGGGCGCTCTTGCCTCCTCTTCCTCCGAACCGGACTGCCCTCTACACTTATCGATCCCGCAACGTTTCTCGCCAGGCTTCCCCATGCTGCGTCCGCTCGCCGGACTTAAGGTGATCGAGTTTGAAGGCATCGGGCCGGGGCCGCTCGCCGGCCGCATGCTCGCCGACCTCGGCGCGGAGGTCACAGCGGTCGTGCGTCCGAACAAACAGCCTATCGGCGCGCCGGAGCGCCCCCTCTATCCGGAGCCGCTTCGGCGCGGCAAGCGCATCGTCGCCCTCGACCTCAAGCGCCCGGACGCGGTCGAAACGGCGCTCAATCTCATCGAGACCGCGGACGCGCTCATCGAGGGCAATCGGCCCGGGGTGATGGAGCGCCTCGGCCTCGGTCCTGCCGACTGCGCCAGGCGCAATCCGCGGCTGGTCTATGGCCGCATGACCGGCTGGGGGCAGGACGGGCCGCTCGCCCAGGTCGCCGGACATGATCTCAACTATCTGGCGCTGAGCGGGGCGCTCTCGCTCGCTGCCCGCCCCGGCGCTGCCCCGATCCCGCCGCCGACGGTCATCGGCGACGGTGGCGGCGCGCTCGGCCTTGCGTTTGGGATCATGAGCGCCGTCTTCTCCGCCGGGCGCAGCGGCCAAGGTTGCGTCATCGACTGCTCGATCGTCGACATCGTCGCGAGTCTCACCGGCATCGCGCTCGCCGCGCGCGCCTCCGGGCTCATCGATACGTCGGAGCCCAGCATGTTTCACGACTCGCCGTTCTACGACGTCTACGCCTGCGCCGACGGCCGATATGTGACCATCGGCGCGCTCGAGCCGAAGTTCTATGCGCGATTGATCGAAAGGCTCGGCCTTGCGGACGTCGATCCGAAAGCGCAATACGACCGCGCCGGATGGCCGGCGCTGAAGGCGCGGTTTCGCGACCTCTTCCTCAGCCGGCCGGCCGCCTACTGGCGCGCGCTGCTTGAAGGCAGCGATGCATGCTTCGCCCCGGTGCTGAGCCTCGCTGATGCCGCGGCGCACCCGCATAACGCGGCTCGAGGCGTCTTCCGATCGGGCGCGAAGGGCGAACTCGACGCTTCGCCGGCGCCGCGCTTCTTTCCGCTTGGCTGAGGCGGGCCGGAGCGAACGCAACACTCGAAGGACGAAACCGGACGATGTTGAATCGCGCAATGCCCGAGACGCTGAGGTTTCCCAATCCCGTGCCGCCGAGGCCCGGCGAAGCGATCGAGGTACGTCCGGGCGTCCTGTGGGCGCGATTTCCTCTCCCGTTCCGGCTCGACCACGTCAACGTCTATCTGGTCGAGGATGGCGACGGGTTCGCGCTCATCGATGCGGGGATCGATGACGCGCCGTCGCGCTCCGCCTGGGAGGCGCTTTTCGCCGGGCCGCTTCGCGGGCGCAGACTGACCCGGGTCATCGCCACCCATTTCCACCCCGACCACGTCGGGCTCGCCGGATGGCTCTGCGAGCGCTTCGGTCTCAAGCTGGCGATGAGCGAAACCGAATATCTGATCTCCCTCAACATTCGCCTCGATCCGCAAGGGTTGAGGTCGGAGCCTTACCGGTCCTTCTACCGCTCGCATGGGCTCACCGAGGAAAGCACGGAGCTCCTGCTCGGCAACGGACTGCACTATTTGCGAATGGTCTCCCCGCCGCCGAGGACGTTTCTGCGCCTAATCGCCGACGATCGGCTTCAGATCGGCCGTCGCGAGTTCCAGGTGATGACCGGGGCCGGCCACTCGCCGGAGCAGGTGATGCTTTATTCGAAAGACGACAATCTCATCCTTTGCGGCGATCAGGTGTTGGCCAAGATCTCGCCCAATGTCAGCGTCGAGGCGATGGACCCGGAAGGCGACCCGCTCGGCGCCTATCTGCGGTCGCTCCGGGCGCTCAAGCGGAAGCTGCCGGAGGACGTGCTGGTGCTGCCCGGACACAACCTGCCATTCGTCGGATTGCGCACCCGCGCCGACGAGCTCATCGCCCACCACGAGGCGCGCTGCTTGGCCATCCTCGAGGCTTGCAGGGCGGGGGCGCAGACCGTCGCCGAACTGGTGCCGGTCATCTTTGGCCGCCCGATCGACGACCCGCACCAGCTCGTGTTCGCCTTCAGCGAGGCGCTCGCGCATGTGAACATTCTCATCCGCGGCGGCCGACTGCGGATCGCCCCGGCCGCGAAGGGCCTCGCGCTCGAAGCGGCGTGAGCGCGGCATTCGAGCCCTGCGATTTTGAGGGCGCGAACGTGAATTGTGCGATTCGCTATTTATAGCCCCGCGCCGAGATCAATCGGTTTGCGCGGCGCGCGGGGCGGTCAAGCTGCGGCCAGCACTGCTTTCCGAATGGTCTCCGGCAGGTCGATCAAGCGGAACAACGCTTTAGAATAGAGATAATCGTCGCCCGATTCATCGATAATCCGGAGGAGCCCATGTTGCTCCGCATTGCTGTCTTGAAGCGCAACATAGATTTTTCGCTTCTCGAGCGACGCGGGGTATCCATTGTTGTCGATACAGACGACCAGATGTTTTGTTCGTGGTTTCGCCATGGCCTTGCGCTAATTCAGAGCAGGTGCTTGATCTTGAATTCTCTTCGTCCTATTCCAGCCGCCTCATACCAGTGTAGCTCCGCTAGTGGATCGAATCTAACACTTGATGCCCGCGCCTGACGGCGGCGATGATTTTGTCCGGGTCTGCGGTCCATGTGAAGGGCCTGGACTGCTGATTGTGCTCTTCGAGGAAGCGGTTGATCGCGGCTTGCAGATCGGTGACGGACCGGAAGACGCCTCGCTTGAGCCTGCGCTTTGTGAGAGTGGCGAAGAAGCCCTCGACCGCGTTGAGCCAGGAAGCGGACGTCGGCGTGAAGTGGAATGTCCATCGCGGATTGCGTTCGAGCCATCGGCGGACATTGGGATGCTTGTGGGCGGCGTAGTTGTCGATGATGGCGTGGATCGTCTTCCCCGCAGGAACCTGTCTTTCGACGATATTGAGGAAGCGGATGAACTCCTGATGGCGATGGCGCTGCATGTTGCGGCCGATCACCGTGCCGTCGAGGACGTTCATCGCGGCGAACAGCGTCGTCGTTCCGTGCCGCTCGTAGTCGTGTGTCATCGTTCCGGCGCGGCCCTTCTTCAGCGGCAGTCCGGGCTGGGTGCGGTCCAGCGCCTGAATCTGGCTCTTCTCGTCGACCGACAGGACGATGGCGTGCGCGGGCGGATCGACATAGAGCCCGACGACGTCGCGCAATTTGTCGACGAAGCGCGGATCGTTGGACAGCTTGAACTGGCGCATCCGGTGCGGCTGGAGGCCGTGCTTGCGCCAGATACGTTGAACCGAGCTGACGCTGAGCCCCGCCGCCTTCGCCATCAACAAGCCGGTCCAGTGGGTCGTCTCGCCAGGCGGTTCGCCAAGTGTCAGCGCGACGACGCGCTCGGCGGCCCCGGCGCTCAGCGGTGGGATGCGCGAGGGACGCGTCTTGTCGCGGAGCAACCCGTCGAACCCCGCCTCGATAAAGCGTTCTTGCCAGCGCCATACGCAGGTCTTGGACTTGCCGGTTCGCCGCATGATCTCGTTCGTGCCGACACCATCGGCCGTAAGCAGCACGATCTCGGCCCGCCAGACCTGCTTCTGCGGCGCGTTGCGGTCACGAACCAGGGCTTTGAGCCGACAAATATCGGCAGACGAAACCGAAAGGGATTTTCCTGCGCGCATCACGCAAACTCGCACGCCGAAATCCCAGAGGGAATCCCATCCGGGATTCAACTGTCAGGTTCGATCCACTAGCTGTATCGAGCCATCGGAAAACTGAATATGAGCGACTCCCTTGCGCTTGCGCCAGCGCCCTCGACCGTAGACCCGCCTTAGGCGCGCGACCTCGCGAATCGCGGAGCCTGTGGCGAAAGTCTCGATCCCGGATATTTCGCCCAGAATCTCGAACTGCATCCATTGATGGTGTCAATAGCCTTTCCCATCGTCAATGCGGCGAGGTTTCCACCCGCGCATCGCCGTTTGGCGTAAGCGCGCTTTAGAGTCCCCGTCAAAAACCCGCCAGCACGATCTTGCCGATCGCCCGGCCCGACTTGAGGAAGGTCATCGCGCGCATGAGGTTGGCCGCGTCGATGCGTCCGTAGTTATCCCGCATAGTCGAGCGTACCCGGCCGGAATTGATGAGATCGGCGACCTCGTTTAGAAGCCTGTGCTGGGCGTCCATGTCGGCGGTCTGAAACAAGGGCCGGGTGAACATAAGCTCATGGTGAATGGAGACGCTCTTCGGCCTGAAGACAAAGAGATCGGCCGCCTCGCCATTGATGAGAGCGATGCGTCCCTGCGGCGCGATCAGCTCGGCGAGGTCGGCAAGGACTCCGGCAACCGGCGCCGTAGCAAACACGAACGCCGGGCTGCCCAGGCCGAGGGCCGCGACCTGGGGCGCGAGCGGCGCCCTGTGGTCGATGACGTGGTGAGCGCCCATGTCCTTCACCCACGCTATCGTTTCGGGCCGCGAAGCGGTTGCGATGATCGCAAGATCGGTCACTTGCCGCGTGAGCTGGATCGCGATCGAGCCGACGCCGCCGGCGCCGCCGAGGATCAGGATCGCGCGCGCCGCGCCTGGAACGGGTTTCGCGACGTCGAGCCGGTCGAACATCGCCTCCCACGCGGTGATCGAGGTCAGTGGCAAGGCGTCGGCGGCGGCGAAATCGAGCGAGCGCGGCTTCCTGCCGACGATCCGCTCGTCGACGAGATGAAACTCCATGTCCGCGCCCTGGCGGCCGACGCTCCCGGCGTAGAAGACTTCGTCGCCCGGCTTGAACAGCTTCACCTCGCGCCCGGTTTCCGCGACAATTCCGGCGGCGTCGTAACCGACAATTTTGATTCCGTCCGGGTCGGAGGACCCGCCGCCCGGACCCCCGCCGCTTGCAACCTTGTAGTCGACGGGATTGACGGAGACCGCGCAGACCTCGACGAGCAGATCGCGGCCTTGCGGCTTTGGCCGTGGGATGTCGAATGGTTCGAGATGGTCGAGCGCTGGGCTCGCCTTGCGATATCCGATCGCCCGCATTTCAAACGCCCCTGTCGCTACGCCTCGTTCAGTCCCGCGCCGAGTTCGCCCAGGAAGGCAGCGCCCTTGGCTGTGAGCGCGAAGGCCGACCCGGGACCATCCGACGTGCGCTGCACATAGCCTTCGGCGATGAGCCGCGCCAGATCGCGCTTCTGATCGCTGGTCGACTCGGAATCATCATGCTCCTCGATGGCGCAGAGCAGCGCGACCTGGAAGTCGGTCAGATCGTCAGACACCTCGGGCCTCCAATTCTGTCCCCAAAGCATTCTAGCCGATTGTCATCAGGCTGGCATTGCCCCCCGCGGCCGCCGTGTTGGTCGCGACCGCGACCTCCTCGACCAGTTCGGCGAGGTTGTAGTCCTCCCCGGCCGAAAGGCGGGCCGGGGTGAGCGCCTGCAGACGGACAATCGGACCCGGGCGGAGCGCGAGCTGACGCAGGGCCGCTGCGAGCGCGTCGGCCTCGCCCTCGAATAGGGCGCCCGCCAGCGAAGGCGCTTCGAGGGGATAGAAGGCCATCACGACCCGGTGGGTAAGCTCGGGCGGCAACCTTTTCAGAGCCAGCGTTTCGCTTGCATTGATGACCGCGTCATTGCCAGTCGCGAGAATCGCCCCGATCTGGATCAGCGCGGCGCTCTGCGTCGAAGCGAGCGCAGCGATCCGTCCGCGCGGCGTGAGCGCGTAGAGGTTGCGCTCGCCGACCGGGCCTTTGAGCTCGACGCGCGCGCCGAGCGGCGAGCGCGCCATGAGGCCGACGCAGCGCTCGGCTTCGGCGTCGTGCCCGGCCGCGCGGAGCCAGTCGATATAGACGCGGACCGCCCAGTGCGCCGCCGCAGCGCCTTCGGCGCCCTCGAGCGCGCCCGGAGCGGGCTCGGAGGCGAGGCGTGACAGGTAGAGCGGCCCGCCGGCCTTCGGCCCGGTGCCTGAGAGCCGCGAGCCGCCGAACGGCTGCACGCCGACGGTTGCGCCAATAATGTTGCGGTTCACATAGATGTTGCCGGCTTCGATCCGCTCGGTCACCCGCGCAATCGTTTCGTCAATCCGGGTGTGGAGGCCAAAAGTAAGGCCATAGCCGGCGGCGTTGATGTCGTCGATCAGCGCGTCGAGCGACTCGCGCCTGAAGCGCAGGACGTGCAGCACTGGCCCGAACACCTCGCGCTCGACCTCGGCGACCTTGGCGATCTCGATCAGGGTGGGCGCGACGAATGTGCCGCGCGCGGCCTCCTCGCCGAGCGGGGTCTGGGTGACTTTGTGTCCGCCGCGCGACATCGCCACGATGTGGGCCGTGATCGCGTCGCGCGCTTCAGCCGTGATCACCGGACCGACGTCGACCGAGAGCTTGCGCGTGTCGCCGACCTCGATCTCCGCCATCGCGCCCTTCAGCATGTCGAGGATGCGGTCGGCGACGTCATCCTGCAGGCAGAGGATGCGCAAGGCCGAGCAGCGCTGACCGGCCGAATTGAACGCCGAAGAGATGACGTCGGCGACGACCTGTTCGGCGAGCGCCGAGGAGTCGACGACCATCGCGTTCAGGCCCCCGGTTTCGGCGATGAGCGCGAGGGGGGCGCCGCGGCGGGTGAGGCGCCCGGCGAGCTCCCTTTCAATGAGCCGCGCGACCGGGGTCGAGCCGGTGAAGACCACTCCCTGAACGCGCGGGTCGGCGACCAGCGCCGCGCCGATGTCGCCGGCGCCTGGCATGAGCTGCAGCCCGTCGCGCGGGACGCCTGCTTCGTACATGAGCCGCACGGCTTCGGCGGCCACGAGGGGCGTCTCTTCGGCGGGCTTCGCGATCACCGAATTGCCGGCGGCCAGAGCGGCGGCGACCTGGCCGGTGAAGATCGCGAGCGGAAAGTTCCACGGACTGATGCAGACGACCAGGCCGAGCGGGGCAGGGGAGCCGGGCAGGAACGTCCGCGCCGCCTCGTTGCCGTAGTAGCGTAGGAAGTCGACCGCTTCGCGCACTTCGGCGACTGCGTTGGCGTATGATTTGCCGGCCTCGCGCACGATGAGGCCGATGAGCGGATCGATTCGCGCCTCGATCAGGTCCGCGGCGCGGCGCAGGACCGCCGCCCGCTCGGCGGGCGGGAGCGCAGCGAAAGCGGGCGCGGCGGCGTCGCCGGCGGCCAGCGCCGCGGCGATCTCGTCCGGGCGGGCGTGACGGGTAAAGCCGACCACGTCGCTCCGATCGGCGGGGTTCAGGACCGCATCGCCCGGCTCACCATCCGCCCCGCCCGGCGGAAAGGCGCGCCACGCGGTTTCGGCGCTCGCGGCAAGTCCCTCGGCGAGCTTCGAGAGACGCTGTTCGTCGGAGAAATCGATTCCACGGGAGTTCAGGCGATCGGGCGCGTAGAGGTCGCGCGGCGCCGCTATCTTGTCGTGCGGCGCCCCAACGGGTTGGATCGCGCGAACAGCGGCGACGGGATCGGCCGTGAGGTCGTCGAGGCCGAGGCTTGGGTCGGCGACGCGGTTGACGAACGAGGTGTTGGCGCCGTTCTCGAGCAGGCGGCGAACGAGATAGGCGAGCAGCGTCTCGTGCGAGCCGACCGGCGCATAAACCCGGCAAGGGCGATTGAGCTTGTCGCGGCCGACCACCTCCTCGTAAAGCGGCTCGCCCATTCCGTGCAGGCACTGGAATTCGTATTGGCCGCGATAGAAATTGGGACCCGCGAAGACGAGGACCGAAGCGAGCGTCTGGGCGTTATGGGTCGCGAACTGCGGAAAGACCGCATCCGGCGCCGCGAGCAGCTTGCGCGCGCAGGCAAGATAGCTGACGTCGGTATGAGCCTTGCGCGTGAACACGGGGAAGCCGTCGAGGCCGTCGATCTGGGCCCGTTTGATCTCCGAATCCCAGTAGGCGCCCTTGACGAGCCGGATCATCAGCCGTCGCCCGGAGCGGCGCGCGAGATCGACGAGCCAGTCGATCACGAAGGCGCAGCGCTTGCCATAGGCCTGGATGACGAAGCCGAGGCCGTTCCAGCCGTTGAGATCGGGATCGAAGCAAAGCGCCTCGAGAATATCGAGCGACAGATCGAGCCGGTCGGCCTCTTCGGCGTCGATGTTGAAACCGATGTCGTAGGATTTGGCGAGCGCCGCAAGCGCCTTGACCCGCGGCAGGAGCTCGTTCATCGCGCGGGCGCGTTTGGTCCGCTGGTAGCGCGGGTGGAGGGCCGAGAGCTTGATCGAAATGCCCGGCCCCTCGTAGATCCCGCGGCGGTGAGAAGCCTTGCCGATCGCATGCACGGCGCGCTCGTACTCGTCGAGATAGCGGGCCGCGTCGTCGGCGTTGGTGGCTGCCTCGCCGAGCATGTCGTAGGAGAACGTGAAGCCTCGCGCCTCGCGGTCGCGGGCGTTGCCGATCGCCTCCTCGATCGTGCGGCCGGTGACGAACTGCTCGCCCATGAGCCGCATGGCGACGTCGACGCCGCGGCGGATGATTGGCTCGCCGCTGCGGGCGATGAGGCGGGTCAGCGCCGCCGACAGGCCCTGCTCGCTGGTCGTCGTCACCAGGCGGCCGGTCAGAACGAGGCCCCATGTCGCGGCGTTGACGAACAGCGACGGGCTGTGGCCGAGATGGGCTCGCCAGTCGCCCGGCGCGAGCTTGTCCCGGATCAGGGCGTCGCGGGTGGCCGCGTCGGGAATGCGCAGCAGAGCCTCGGCGAGGCACATCAGCGCCACCCCCTCCTGGCTTGAGAGCGAATATTCGTGGATCAGGCCCTCGACACCGCTCGAGCGCGTCTTGGCCCGCAGGCGGGTGACGAGGCCGCGGGCGAGCGCCTCGATCCGGCTCGCCTCGTCCGCATTGGCCGCCGCAAGCGCAACGAGGGGCGGCACGCATTCCGCCTCCGGGCGGCGGGTGGCGGCGGTGATCGCGGCCCTGAGCGGCGTCTGCGCGAGAACGTCGGGGCGGAACGCGGCGAAGACGTCAGCGGCGTCGGTCATGAAGGCTCCCGAGGGCGAGTCCGAGGTCGCGTCCGGCGATTTCGGGCGGCGACACGGCGATCCTATTATCGGGAAGGGCGTCTTGCCTATGGCGCGAATTCGGAAACGACCTTCGGCTGCCACGTGCCATTCGCAATTCCTAGGGCGGAGAACTAGATGAACGGCATGGGGTGCGTCACAGAGGCGAGGATCCATGCGCGCGATCGGTTTCGCCGGCTTCAGCGGAGCGGGCAAGACGACGCTCATCGTCCGGCTTATCCCAGAGCTCAACCGGCGCGGCTTCAGCGTCTCGACGATCAAGCACGCCCATCACGGTTTCGACCTCGATCAGCCGGGCAAGGATTCCTATGAGCACCGCTCAGCTGGCGCGCACGAAGTGCTGGTCGCTTCCGCCAAACGGCTCGCGCTGATGCGGGAATTGCGCGGGGCGCGAGAGCCCACGCTCGCCGAGCTCTTACGCCTGCTTCAGCCTGTCGACCTCGTCCTCGTCGAAGGCTTCAAGCGGGACGCGCTGCCCAAGATCGAAGTCTATCGCGCCGCCAACGGCAAGCCGCCGATCCATCCGCAAGACGATAACGTCGTTGCGCTCGTCAGCGACGGCGCCGATCCGCCGTCCCGCCTGCCGCATGCGTCGATCGACGACATGGCGGCCGTGGCCGACCTCGTGCTCGCACACGCCGCCCCTGTCGCTGCGATTCTGGCGCGGCTCGAGCCTTCATGAACGCTCGACTTCGCGTGTTCACGACGCGTAGGGTCAGCTGATGAGCGATCCAACAAAACCTCCGCTGAGCCGGCGAAAGCTCTTCGAACTCGTTGGCGCGGCCGTCGGGGCGTCCGCCGCGTACCAGGCCATGACCCGGCTCGGCTTCGCGTTGGAATCGCCCTATCGGGGGCCGATCAGGCTCGATGGCGATCCCAAGGGCGCTTCGGTCATCGTTCTGGGCGCCGGCCTTGCCGGAATGACGGCGGCGATCGAGCTCGAGCGCGCGGGCTACAGCGTCAGCGTGCTCGAATTCAACCAGCGCCCGGGCGGGCGCAACTGGACGATCCGGGGCGGCGACGTCTACACCGAACTCGGCGGGGCGACTCAGACCTGCGAGTTCGATTCGGGCCTCTACATCAATCCCGGGCCCTGGCGCATTCCCTATCACCACTATGCGATCCTCGATTATTGCCGCCGCTTCGGGGTTACGCTCGAGCCTTTCATCCAGCTCAATCACAACGCGTTCCTGCATTCGTCGACCGCCTTCGACGGCAAGCCGAGACGCATCCGGGAAGTCAAGGCCGACTTTGACGGCGGCGTCGCCGAGCTCCTGGCCAAGGCGACGCGAAAAGGCGCGCTTGACGACGAGGTGTCGATGGAGGATCGCGAGATTCTGCTCGAAGCGCTGCGATCCATTGGCGCGCTCGACAAGGATTTCCGCTACAAGGCCGGCGACGACTCGGCCTACCATCGCGGCTTCGCGAAGGATCCCGGCGGCGGCCTCGGCGCCGAGCCGATCGCCGGCGAGCCGGTAGGGCTGCACGACATTCTGACCTCGCGTCTTTGGCGGGGCCTGCAGAATTTCCTGTCGTATGATTTTCAGACCACCATGTTCCAGCCGGTCGGCGGCATGGGCAGGATCGGCGAGGCTTTCGCGCGGCAGATTCCCGACCGCATCCGGTACGGCGCGAAAGTCGTGGCGATTCGCCAGAACGAAACCGGCGTGACCATCGCGTTCGAGGACCTCGTGGCCGGCGGGGCGGCTCAGGAGGTCAGGGCCGACTGGTGCGTATGCGCGCTGCCGCTCACCATCCTGAGCCAGCTCCCTATCGACGTGTCCGAGCCCATGAAGGCGGCGATCGACGCCGTTCCCTACGCGTCGGCGGTCAAATTTGGGCTGCAATTCTCGCGCCGGTTCTGGGAGGAGGACGAGCACATCTTCGGCGGCATCAGCTACACCGATCTGCCGATCCGCCAGATTTCCTACCCGAGCACAAATTTCAACGCCGGCGGCAAGGGCGTGCTGCTCGGCGGATACACCTTCGACGGGCCGAACTCCTACGAATTCACCGCGATGTCGCCGCCGGAGAGGCTCAGGCGCGCGGTCGAGTTCGGGGCTCAGATCCATCCGCAATATCGGACCGAGTTCGAGAACGGCGTTTCGGTCGCCTGGCACCGGGTTCCGTTCACGCTCGGCTGCGCTGGCGACTGGTCGGATGAAGCGCGAAAGGCGCACTATGACGACCTCTGCCAGATCGACGGCCGCATCGTCCTTGCCGGCGAACACGCCTCCTACATTCCCGCCTGGCAGGAAGGCGCGATCCTTTCGGCCTTGGATGCGGTCCTGCGCCTGCACAAGCGCGTCGTCGCGTCATGAGACGCCTCGCGCCGCTTATGCTTGCGCTCGTCGCTGCGGCGGTCCTCGCTTCGCCGGCGCCGGCCGACGACGCCGCAACGAAAAGCGCTCCGATGAGCCGCGGCTGGGTCTTCACCGAACAGGGCGGGGCTGACCTCTTCGCCAATGTCTGCGCGGCCTGTCATCAGCCCGATGCGAAAGGCGCCGCGGGCGCCGCCGCCTATCCGCCGCTCGCCTCGAACAGGAAGCTCGCTTCGGCGGGCTTCATGCTGGACGTGCTGTTCAAGGGGTTCCGAGGCATGCCGCCGGTTGGGCGGATGATGAGCGACGAGCAGGTGGCGGACGTCGTGAACTATGTCCGCACCCATTTCGGCAACAGCTACGCCGGCGCAGTTTCAACCGCGCAGGTCTCGGCCGAGAGGCAACGGATGGACCCGGCGCGCTGACCTTTACTCCGCGACGAGATCGCGCGGCGGCTTCGGCGCCTCGAGCGCCGACGACACCGCCTCGTCGACCCGTTCGAGCCAGACGAAGGTCAGCTGGTCGCGTACCTCTTGCGGGATGTCTTCGAAGTCGCGCTTGTTGCGAGCCGGCAGCATGACGCGCTTGATCCCCGCCCGGTGCGCGGCGACGACCTTCTCCTTGATCCCGCCGACCGGCAGCACCAATCCTCTGAGGCTTATCTCCCCGGTCATCGCGGTGTCGCTACGCACCGTGCGATCGGTCATGAGCGAAACCAGCGCCATGAACATCGCCACCCCCGCGCTCGGGCCGTCCTTCGGCGTGGCGCCGGCAGGCACATGGATATGGATGTCGGTCTTCTCGAAGCGGGACACGTCGATGCCATAAGAGCCGCCGCGACTCTTGACGATGCTGAGCGCGGCTTGCGCGCTTTCCTTCATCACTTCGCCGAGCTGGCCGGTGAGGATCAGCCTGCCGCTCCCGGGAACCGCCGTCGCTTCGATGAACAGGATATCGCCGCCAACCGGCGTCCAGGCGAGGCCGGTCGCGACGCCCGGGATGCTAACCCGCATCGCGACCTCGTCCTCGAACGGCGGCGCGCCCATCACGCTCGCGAGGTCGGCGGTGGAGATCGCGATCGGCCCGCTTTCGCCCTCGGCGATGCGCATCGCGGCCTGGCGCAGCGCCCGCCCAATCTCGCGCTCAAGGTTGCGGACCCCGGCTTCGCGCGTATAGCGCTCGATGATCGCCTTGATCGCGTCGTCGGCGATCTCGACCTGACCGGCTTTAAGCCCGTTGGCCGCGAGCTGACGCGGAACGAGATAGCGGCGCGCGATCTGAAACTTCTCGCTCGCCGTATAACCGGCGAGGCTGATCACCTCCATGCGGTCGCGAAGCGGGCCGGGGATGGTGTCCAGCATGTTGGCGGTTGCGATGAACACCACGCGGCTCAAGTCGAAGGGTACGCCGAGATAGTTGTCGCGGAAGCTGTTGTTCTGCTCGGGGTCAAGCACCTCCAGCATCGCCGAGGCCGGATCGCCCTGGATGCCGGCGCCGAGCTTGTCGATCTCGTCCAGCATCATGACGCAATCGCGGGCGCCGGCCTTCCGAATCGCCTGAATGATATTGCCAGGCAGGGCGCCGATATAGGTTCGCCGATGACCGCGGATCTCCGCTTCGTCATGCACGCCGCCGAGACTGACGCGGACGAATTTGCGGTTCATGGCGCGTGCGATCGACTGACCGAGCGAGGTCTTCCCGACGCCCGGAGGCCCGACGAAGCACAGGATCGGCGCCTTGCTGTCGGGCGCAAGCTTGCGAACCGCCAGATATTCGATGATCCGCCGCTTGATCTTTTCCAGGCCGAAGTGATCCTCGTCGAGGACGCGGCGCGCGGTCGCAATGTCGATCGGCGCCACTTCGGGCAGCGCCCATGGCAGGTCCACCAGCCAATCGAGGTAGGTCCTGACCATGCCGTACTCGCCGGCGGCCTCGGGCATCCGCTGCAGGCGCCTGAGCTCCTTGCGCGCCTGGTCATCGACCTCCTTCGGCATCCGTGCCTCGGTGATCGCCTTTTCAAGTTCGGCGATCTCGGCTGCCTTCCCTTCATCGGTGTCGCCGAGCTGGCGCTGAATCGCCGCCATCTGCTCGCGCAGCAGCACTTCGCGGTTGCGCGCGTCGAGCGACGCCTTGGTTTCCCGTCCGATCTCCTGCGACAATCGGAGAACCTCGATCCGATGGGCAAGAAGTCGCGACACCCGCTCCATCCGCGCGCCGATGTCCACCGTCTCGAGCACGTCCTGCTTCTCGTCCGGGGTCGCGTCCATGAAGGTTGCAACCATGTCGGCGAGCGCGCCGGGCTGCTCGACGTTTTGAATCGTCGCAAGCAATTCGCTCGGCGCCTGCGGCAGGAGCTGAATGGCCTCGATCGCCTGCCCCCTGAGATGGACGAACCGGGCTTCGATCTCGTCCGACGACGGAGCGGGCTCGGGGATACGCTCAGTCTTGGCGACGAAGAATGGCCAGCCGGTGAGGTACTCGACGACCCGGAACCTCTGCTCGCCCTGGCAGATGAGATGGTTGGTGCCGTCCGGCGCGGTGATGTAGCGAACGATATTTGCGATCGTCCCCATCCCATGCAGGTCGATGGGCAGCGGGTCCTCGGCGGCGGGGTTGCGCTGCATCACGATGCCGATCGGCCTTTGCTCCTTCACCGCCCGTTGCGCTGCGAGAACCGAGCGTGGACGGCCGAGCGTGACCGGGAGCACGACGCCGGGAAAGAGCACCATGCCCCGCACTGGCACGATGATCAGGGCGTCGGGCGGCAGCGGCGGCGAAGACGACGCCGCGCCGGGGCTCTCTCCCCCGGCGGCAACCGTTGTCTCAGCCATTCGACGCCTCCGACTTTTGCAGCGTGACGAGCAGGGAGCCGTTGAACTCCGAACGGCGAACGGAGCTGTAGCGGCCGGGCGGAAGACGGATACGGCGTTCGAACCGGCCTTGCGGCAATTCGAGTCGATGGATGATTGCGGTCTGCATCTCGGGCGGATAGGTCCGGCTGCCCGAAATCAGCAATTCGCCCTGACTGATGAGCGCCTTGACCTCGTTGAAGTCGACGCCGGGCAAAGCGACGAGCACCAGCACCGCGCGTTCGGTTTCGAGAACGTCGACGGGCGGCTCCCAGGCGACGGGCGGGGCGGAGCCGGACGGCTGGAAGAATTGCCGATGCATGCGCTCCGCGCGCGCCAGCATTTCGAACGCCTCCGACCACATCCAGTTACTCGGAAACTTTGTCTCCATCGCCTCACCCGTCTGGCCGCGCCGGCTCCTGACCTGCGACGTCGACCCTCAATAGCTCAATTTCGGCCGGAGTTCATCCGGAGGCCGGGGCGCTCCCTGTCAGCCTTCGCGCGCGCTTCAACCGAGGATATTGAATCCCGCTCAAGTCCACAGCAAAAGACTTAGGCTTGCTTACGCTCTGGGCCGGAGGTTTTGGGGCCGATGGAATTGGTGGAATGTCTGGTGATCGGCGCAGGGGTCGTCGGCCTTGCGATCGCACGCGCATTGGCGCGCTCAGGCCGCGAAGTCATCGTGCTCGAGGGCGAGCGCATCATCGGCTCGGGCGCAAGTTCCCGCAACAGCGAGGTCATTCACGCCGGCATCTACTATCCAACGGGCCTCGAAAAGACGCGGATGTGCGTCCAGGGCAAGGCGATGCTTTACGCCTTTTGCCGGGACTATGGCGTGCCGCACCGGCGCTGTGGAAAAATTCTGGCGGCGACGACCGAGGCTGAAATCGGCGCCCTCGTGGTCTTGAAGAAGCAAGCCGAGGCCAATGGGGTCGCGGATCTCGTCTGGCTCAGTCCCGAGGACGCGCGCGCGCTCGAACCCGCGCTCGTGGCGACAAAAGCGCTGCTTTCGCCTTCGACAGGCATCATTGATTCCCATGCCTACATGCTGGCTCTGCTGGGCGACGCGGAACGGCACGGGGCGGCGCTCGCCTTGCAGACCCCGGTCGTTTCCGGCCGGGTTGCTCCGGGCGGGCTCATCATCGAGACCGGCGGATCGAGTCCGACGCAAATTGCGGCGCGCCTCGTCGTCAATTCGGCGGGTCTCGGCGCCCAGGTGGTGGCGCGTTCAATGGCCGAAATGCCGCGCGAAAAAATTCCGCCGCTGCATTTGGCCAAGGGTAATTATTTTGCTCTGGCCGCGCCCTCGCCCTTTTCACATTTGATCTATCCGATACCGACGCCGGGGGACTCGGCGTTCATCTGACCTTGGATATCGCCGGGCGGGCGCGATTCGGTCCCGACGTCGAATGGATCGACAAGATCGACTACGCGGTCGATCCGAGGCGGGGAGACGCATTCTACGCGGCCATTCGCACCTACTGGCCGGGTCTGCCAAATGGAGCGCTCCAGCCGGACTATTCGGGCATAAGGCCGAAGATCGAGCGCCCCGGCGGATCGGCTACGGATTTTCTCATCCAGGACCAGAGGGCTCACGGCGTCGCGGGATTGATCAATCTGTTCGGGATCGAATTGCCCGGACTCACGTCGAGCCTGGCGATCGCCGAGCGGGTCGTCGGGATTGCCAAGGAGACGCGCCCGGCGAAATGAAGCGCCGATCTGCGGACGCGGGCTCTCTTACCGGCTGGGCAGAAACGCGCTACCTTGCGGCGAATACGCCGAAGGAGGCGCGGATCATGTCAGCAAGAAGCGGTTACGATATTCTGCTGCGCGGCGGACGGGTCATCTGTCCGGCCTCGGGCAT
Organism: uncultured Alphaproteobacteria bacterium; assembly: GCA_963794655.1. Taxonomy (GTDB): domain Bacteria; phylum Pseudomonadota; class Alphaproteobacteria; order Rhizobiales; family Beijerinckiaceae; genus Roseiarcus. The sequence continues at coordinate 343,075 of CAWCEV010000008.1, read as the reverse complement.
CGATGGCGTCTTCGATGTCGCCGTTCGCGAAGGCCGGATCGCCGCGGTCGAACCCTCGATCCTTCCAAGCAGCGCGACCGAGACGATCGACGTGTCCGGCAAGCTGGTCCTGCCGGGCCTCATCGACACTCATGGCCATGTCTACCAGTACGTGACCGGCCGGTTCGGGCTCAACGCCGACATGGTCGGCGTGCGCTCGGGCGTGACGACGGTCGTCGATCAGGGCGGGCCATCCTGCATGACCTTGCCGGGCTTCCGCCATTTCGTGGCGGAGAAAGCCGAGACGCGGACCTACGCGTTCCTCTCAGCCTATCTCGTCGGCGGCCTTGAGGGCCATTACTACCCCAACCTTTACAGCCCGGCGGGCGTCGATATCGACGCGACCGTCGCTTCGGCGAACGCCAACAAGGATATCGTTCGCGGCATCAAGGGACACGCCGAGATCGGCGGCTTCGCCCGCTGGGGCATCCGCGTCATGGAGATGGCGGCGGAAATCGGCCGCCGGAGCGACCTTCCGCTCTATGTCCATTTCGGAACGCTGTGGGGCCTGCCGGAGAGCGGCGCAAACGGCGAGGACGCGGACACCATTATCGAGCGCGTCATTCCGCTCTTAAAGGCCGGCGATGTGCTGGCGCATCCCTTCACCCGCCATCCCGGCGGCTTCGTGAATCGCAAGGGCGAGGTCCATAAAGTCATCAAGGCGGCGCTCGATAAGGGACTGAAGGTCGATGTCGGCCACGGCAGCCATTTTTCCTACCGGCTGGCGCGCAAGGCGCTCGAAGCCGGCGTGGTCCCCCATACGCTCGGCGCCGACATGCATGGCTATAACACCGAGGTCCCCGCGCCGGCCGGCACGCCGCGCGAACATGCCGACGACGAGAACCATCCGTTCAAGGGCCAGGCCCGCTTCAGCCTTACCCAGGCGATGAGCTCGATGATGGCGCTAGGCCTGCCGCTCGAGACGGTCGTGCCGATGGTGACGCTGAACGCCGCCCAAATGCTCGGCCTCGCCGACCGGATCGGCGCGCTGAAAATAGGCTACGAGGCCGACGTCACGGTGCTCGACGACGAGCGCGGGCGCTTCCTCTTGCGCGACAACGAGGACACGAAGGTGGTCGCCGACCGGCTCTTGCGTCCGGCGTTCTGCCTTCGCGCAGGCAAGCGCTTCGACGCCGACTCGCCCATTCTGCCGCAGGCCGTGGCGGCGTGAGCCTCGCCGCCGAGACGCCCGCGCCCCAAACCGTCTGGGCGTCGCTCGACCGGGCCGCGCGCGACAAGGCCTATGACAACAATGGGGCGGTCGCCAACAGCGCCGCTCTGGTCGAGGTGCGCAACGCGGCCTCGGCCGCCTACCGCAAGGCGCATCCGGGCAGCCTCGACATCTCTTATGGGCCGGGCGAACGCACCGCATTCGACCTCTATCCCGCGCGCGACCCGGCCGCGCCCTGTCTCGTCTTCATCCACGGCGGCTATTGGCTCAGGAATTCCCGCGAGCTCTTCGCCGCCTACGGCGAAGGGTTGGCGCTCGCGGGCTGGTCGATCGCGATGCCCGGCTATACGCTCGCGCCGCAAGCGAGTCTTAAGGCCATAGTCGCCGAGATCGGCGCCGCGCTCGACTGGCTCGCCGACAACGGGCAGGCGCATGGCGTCGGAGGACCCACGGTGATCGCCGGCTGGTCGGCCGGCGCGCAGCTGGCGGCGCTGCATCTCAAGCATCGGCATGTCGTGGCGGGCCTCGCCATTTCCGGCGTGTACGATCTCGGGCCGCTCCGCGACACCGGGCTCAACGACGTGCTGAAGCTCAGCGACGAGGAAGTCGCGACCCTCTCCCCCGTCCGCTCGCCGCCGACCTCGCCGAAGCCGCTCGCGATCGCCTATGGAACGCGCGAGCTGCCCGCGCTCGTTCACGATTCGCGCAAGCTCCACGCGCTGCGAGCGGCGGCTCACGCGCCGGGCCCGCTGTTGCCGGTCGCCGGCGCGGATCACTTCACCATCCTCGACGAGCTGCGTCACCCAAAGGGTGAGCTTGTTCGCGCCGCGCAGCGTCTGATCGAGGACGTCTCGCGTTGACCGACGCTGAGGCTCCGCAAAAGCCCGAGGGCGTCGGCGCCCGGCTGCCGCGCAAGGAGGACGAGCGGCTGATGCGGGGCTTGGGGCAATATGTCGGCGACATCCGCCTCCCCGGGATGCAGGACGTCGCCTTCGTCCGCAGCCCGTTGGCCCACGCCCGCATCCGTGGGATCGAAATTCCCGCCGCCGTCCGTGATCGGGTTTTCACCGCGGCGGACCTCAGCGGCGTCAGCGCGATCCGGGCCGTCTCGGGCTTGTCCGGGTTCAAGATATCCGAGCAGCCGCCGCTCGCGACCGGCAAGGTCAGGCACGTCGGCGAGCTCGTCGCCATGTGCGTCGCGCCGACCCGCGCCGAAGCCGAGGATATCGCGGCAAGCGTAACCCTGGATCTCGAGGAATTGCCGGCGGTCTCGGACATGCGTGCGGCGCGCGAGCGCGGCTCCGCTCTCGTCCACGAGCACTGGGGCGACAATGTTTTCCTCGAGACCGCCGTCGACACCGGCATCGCCGCGGCCTTCGATGCGCCGATCAAGGTTACGCGCACGATATCGACTGGACGACAGTGCATGGCGCCGATCGAGGGGCGCGGCTGCGTCGCCGTCCTCGACCATCGCGCCGACCAGCTCGTGCTCCATACCGCGAGCCAGATGCCGCATGTCATTCGCACCGGGCTTGCTGAATGCCTTGGCCTGGAGGAAGGCCGGGTGCGCGTGGTCTCGCCGGACGTCGGCGGCGGCTTCGGCTACAAGGGGATATTGCTCGCGGAGGAAATCTGCCTCGGCTGGCTCGCCCTTCGCCGCCGCCATCCCGTCCGTTGGCTCGAGGACCGGCGCGAGCATCTGACCGCCAACGCCAATTGCCGCGAGCATCATTACGAGATCACGGTCTACGCCGAGCGCGACGGGCGTCTGCGCGGCGTCGATTGCGAGGCGATCGTCGATTCCGGGGCCTATTCCGCCTATCCCTTCTCGGCCTGTCTCGAAGCGGCGCAGGTCGCGAGCATCCTGCCCGGCCCCTACGACCTGCCGGCCTATCGCTGCCGGACCTGGTCGGTCGCCACCAACAAATGTCCGATCCTCCCCTATCGCGGCGTCGCGAGAACAGGCGTCTGCTTCGCTCTCGAGATCATGCTCGACGCCGTCGCTTCAGCTGCAGGTCTCACCCCTGAAGCGGTCCGGTTCAGGAATCTCGTCCGCCCCGAACAGATGCCGTTCGAGAACATCACAGGCAAGCATTTCGACAGCGGCGATTATCCGCAGGCCTTGTCGCGGGCCTTGGAGGCGATCGGCGCCGATGCGGTTCGGGCGCGGCAGAAGGCCGGCGAACCGGACGGGCGCCGCATCGGCTTCGGCCTCGCGATCTATTGCGAGCAGTCGGCGCATGGCACGTCGGTCTATGCCGGCTGGGGGATTCCCATGGTGCCCGGCCACGAGCAGGCGACCGCGCGGTTGACGCCGGACGGGGGCCTCGAATTGCGCGTCGGCCTCCATTCGCATGGGCAAGGCCTCGAGACGACGCTGGCCCAGGTCGCGCATGAAATCCTCGGCGTTCCCGTGGCGCGGATCCGCGTCGTGCTCGGCGATACCGCGATGACGCCCTATTCGACCGGGACCTGGGGCTCGCGCGCGATGGTGATGGCCGGCGGCGCCGTGGCCGCCGCCTGCGGCGAGCTTGCCGACAGGGCGGCGCGCATCGGCGCCCATCTCCTCCAGGCCCGGCCCGAGGACGCGCGGTTCGAGAACGGGCGGGTGCTCGGTCCTTCGGGCGAGGTTTCGCTGCCGACGATCGCGCGGACCTGGTACCGGCGCCCGCAGGATCTTCCCGCCCATGCCCACGCGGGCGGGCTCGAAGCAACGAGCGGATATAAGCCGGTGCGTGATTCCGGCGTATTCAGCTATGCGGCTCACGCGGTCGCGGTCGCTGTCGATCCAGACATCGGCGAGGTCGAGATCCTCGACTATGTCGTGGTCGAGGACGGCGGCGTGCTCGTCAATCCGCTGGTCGTCGACGGGCAGATATGGGGCGGACTCGCGCAGGGGGTCGGGACCGCGCTCTACGAGGAAATGCTGTTCGACGGAGCCGGTCAGCCGCTAGCCTCGACCTTCGCCGACTACCTTTTGCCCGGCGCGCCCGAGACTCCGGCGGCGCGCATCGTCCACATGGAGACGGCCTCGCCCTATACCCGCTTTGGCTCGAAAGGCGTCGGCGAAGGTGGCGCTATCGCTCCGCCGGCGGCCATCGCCAACGCCGTCAACGACGCGCTGCGGCCGCTCGGCGCGGAGCTCCGCCATTCGCCGATCACGCCAAGGCGGATCGTCGAGGCCGTGCTCGCGGCGCGCTCGAACGCGAGCGAGCGGAAGGCGGCGCCGTGAAGCCGGCGCGCTTCGTCATGGAGCGGCCCCGCGACCTTGCCGCCGCGCTCGCGATGATCGCCGGCGCCGACAGCGCGACAAAGATCATGGCGGGCGGGCAGTCGCTCGGCCCGATGCTCAATCTCCGCCTGGTCGAGCCGGATCGGGTGATCGACATATCCGGCGTCCCGGAATTGCGTCGGATCGATCACGCGGACGGCTCGCTCGTCATCGGCGCCTGCGTGACCCACGCGGATATCGAGGATGGCCGCGTCCCGGATGTCGCCAACGGCATGATGGCCCGCGTCGCTGGCGCCATCGCCTACCGCGCGGTGCGCAATCGCGGCACGATCGGCGGGAGCCTTGCCCATGCCGATCCGGCGGCGGACTGGCTGTCCGCTTTGTCGGCGCTTGGGGCCGAGGTCGAGATCGCTTCGTCCGCCCGAAACCGCCGGCGGGTCGCGATCGGCGAATTCGTGCTCGGCGCGCTCGACGTCGCGCTGGCCGCGGACGAGCTTGTGGCCGCGATCCGCGTGCCTTCCCTGCCTTCCTCAGCGCGCTGGGGCTATGCCAAGCATTGCCGCAAGATCGGAGAATTCGCGGAGGCGATCGGCGCGGTGGTGATCGACCCGGAGCGAGGCCTAGGGCGCGCCGTGATCGGCGCGGTCGAGGCGGCGCCGGTCGTGATCGAGGACGCGCGGATTTTGTTTGGCGGCGCCATTGGCCTGTCTTTCGCCGCGCGCTTCGACGACTCGGCCGCCGACGCCTTGCTGGCCGCGGCCGGCATGAGCGACCCCGTCGATCGTCACGTGCATGTGACGGTGCTGCGGCGCGCGGTCATCGAGGCGAGCGGGCAGGGGCCGGCCAGGGTCCAGGCCGCTGCATGAACGAGACGAGGGCGCCGACGATGCCGCTTTCGCTGAGCGTCAACGGCCGCGCGGTTTCGGCGGAGGTCGAGCCGCGTCTGCATCTCGCCGATTTCCTGCGCGAGACGCTCAACCTCACGGGAACGCATCTCGGCTGCGAGCACGGGGTTTGCGGGGCCTGCACGGTGCTTATCGACGGCGAGCCGGTTCGCTCATGCATCGCGTTCGCCGGCGCCTGCGGCGGCGCCGACGTCACCACCATCGAGGGGCTGGATGACGACGAGATCGCCGTCGAGCTGCGCGCGGCCTTCAACCGCGAGCACGCTTTGCAATGCGGGTTCTGCACCCCGGGAATGCTGGTCTCGGCCCGGGATCTGGTCCGTCGCCTCCGCGAGCCCGACGAGCGCCGAATCCGGCTCGGCCTCAGCGGCAATCTTTGCCGCTGCACCGGCTATGTCGGCATCACCCAGGCTGTGAAGAGCGTGATCGCCGCTCGCCGCGAGCGCGGGATTGCGCCTGTCGTCGACGCTCCCGAGCGCGCGCTCGGACCGGTCGGGGCGCGGGTCGGATCCGGAGTGGCGACGGTCGCGCCCGTCTCGAAACCGATCGCGGCGCGCGTTCCCCCACCGGCTGCGAAAGCGGCCGCGCCGTTCACCCCGACCGACAGCTTCGAGCAGTCTTTCACCATCGGTCGGCCCCCGGCGGAGGTGTTCGCTGCGTTCGGCCGCATCCGCGAGATCGCGGATTGCATTCCGGGCGCGGTGCTCGACGGCGAGCCGGCGCCGAACCGGGTCGAGGGCGGCATCCGCGTCAAATTCGGGCCAATCTCGCCGGTCTTCCGAGGCTCGGCCCTCATTGAACGCGACGAAAGCCAATTCGCCGGACGAATTCTGGGCACAGGCGCCGACGCCGGCCGGCGCTCGACCATGCAGGGCGAAATTCGCTATCGCGTTCTCGCGGGCGAGGCGCCCGGAACCGCGCGCGTCGAGCTCGTGGTCGGCTACGCTCTGAAAGGCGCGCTGGCCCAGTTCGGGCGCCCGAGTCTGGTGCGCAATCTCGCCGCGCGGATGATCGCGGAGTTCTCGCGCAACCTTGAAGGCCGGCTGACCGGCCAGGCGAGCGAGGGCGCGCCGGCATCGATCAATCTTCCGCGCCTTGCCCTTCAATCGCTGAGCGAAAGAGCGGCGAATTGGATTAAGAGACTTCTGGCCTTGGCGAAGTGACGAGGCCGTTCGGGGAGCTGAAATGTCCAACTCGGCAATGGAAATACTAACCACGCCGCGGCGAGACGACCTCGGCCTCGTGCAGATTGCCAACGGCGCGGGCGTCTCCGTGAGCCTGCTGCCGAGCGGCGCGATCTTCGCCATCGAGCATAGCGATGCGAAGCGCCGGATCATGATCAACCAGGTGCTCGCCTCGCCGATCGCCAACGGCTTGGGGCGCCTTTTTCTCCGCACCGGCGGGGATGAGCCTGCGATCCTCTCCGTCATCGGCCCCGAAGCGGGGCTTCGCGTCGGCGCCGCGGATGATCGCGTCGTCTGGGAAGGAGAAGCGAGCGGCGTCGGCCATCGGGTCACGCTCTGGCTCCATCCGCGTTCGAGCGTCTGGCTGTGGCGGCTCGACGTGGTCAACCGGAGCGACCGCGAGCTCTCCTGCGACGCCGTCTTTGTCCAGGATCTCGGGCTCGGCGGTCAGGGCTTCATCATGAACAACGAGGCCTATGTCAGCCAGTATCTCGACCACCATATTGCCCGGCATCCGCGCCTGAACCACATCGTCATGAGCCGGCAGAATTTGTCGCAGGACGGGACATATCCGTGGATCGCGCATGGCTGCCTCGAAGGCGCTGCGGGGTTTGCGACCGATGTCCGTGACCTGATGGGCCCGGATTACCGCGACGCCGACCGGATGAGCTTAAGGTTTGGCGAGAGCTTGCCGTCGATGCGCCTTCAGTTCGAGACCGGATGCGCAGCCTTGCAGTCGAAGCCCGCCACGCTTGCGCCCGGCGCCGTTGCGTCGTGGACATTTTTCGCCTTGTTCGCGCCCGATCACCCGACAGCGTCGAGCGACGCCGACCTCAATGTGGTCGACGCCGCCGAAAGCGCGGCCAGGGACTGGACGGCGCACGATGTCGTCCTGTCGGCGCCGCCGCGCAGCGTGTTGCAGACTGCGCCGCCCGCGGTCGCGGACGCGCTCGATGAGAGGGAAATCCGTGCGCGCTACCCGAGGCGCACGCATGTCGAAGAGGCCGAGGGCCGGCTCCTGTCCTTCTTCACGCCGGGCAGAACGCACAGCCGCCATGTCGTCCTGCGAGATAAGGAGCGCGTCGTCGCGCGCCGCCACGGCTCGCTCATCCGCAGCGGCGGGGAGATGCTGCCGGACGCGGCGACGTTATGCGCGACGGGGTGGATGCACGGCGTGTTCGGCGCTCAGCTCACGATCGGCCATACGTCCTTCCACAAGCTCTTTTCCGTCTCCCGCGATCCCTACAACATCACCCGCGCCAGCGGACTGCGGATGTTGATGGAGACGAAGGACGGCTGGCGGCTGCTCACCGTTCCTTCCGCCTTCGAAATGGGCCTGAACGATTGCCGCTGGATCTATCGAGTGGGCAAAGAGACCGTGACGGTCGCGGCAACCGTCGCGGGCGACGACGCCGCCATGCAGTGGCGCGTCAGCGTGGAAGGGCCGAAGCGCCGCTTTCTCGTCTTCGGCCAACTCGTCCTCGGCGAGCAGGAGTTCAACCACGCCAGCCGGACTGAGATCGACGCGCAACGCAAGCGATTCACGTTCCGCCCGGACCTCAACAGCCTTTGGGGCCAGAAATATCCTGAGGTCGCCTATCATCTGGTGACAAGCAGTCCCCGGCGCGTCGAGGCGATCGGCGGCGACGAACTGCTTTACCTGGACGGACATCGCCGCAGCGGCGGATACGTGGCGATCCGGACCGGCCAGGTCAATGAATTCGCGTTCGCCGTCGTCGGCTTCATGGCGGACGGGAAGCAGGCGGAAGCTTTGGCGGCGAAATACGCGAAGCCGGTCGATGAATCAGAGATGCTCAAGCCCGCCGACCGCTTCTGGCGCAATCTCACGCGCGGCGTTCGCGTGAAGAGCGCCAACCGTTCCGCGGATGCGCTCGCCGTCGACACGGTCTTCCCTTGGCTCGCGCATGACGGGATGATCCATCTCACGGCGCCGCATGGTCTCGAGCAATATACCGGGGGCGCGTGGGGCACGCGCGACGTCTGCCAGGGTTCGATCGAACTCCTGCTGACGCTCGAGCATGATCGGCCGGTCAAACAGATTCTGCGCATCCTCTTCGCCCAGCAGTATGAGGGGAGCGGCGACTGGCCGCAGTGGTTCATGCTCGAGCCTTACTCGGCGATCCAGGACAAGGAGTCGCATGGCGACATCATCGTCTGGCCGCTCAAGGCGCTCTGCGACTATATCGAGGCCACCGGCGATTTCGCTTTCCTCGACGAAGCGATCGCGTGGCGCCGCGAGGACAATTTCGAAAAGACCGCGCACACCGAGCCGGTGACCGCGCATGTCGACAAGCTCATCGAGACGGTGCGCGCGCGCTTCATCCCCGGCACGAATCTCGTCCGCTACGGCAACGGCGACTGGAACGATTCCTTGCGGCCGGTCGACCCGACGAAGCGCGACTGGATGACGAGCGCGTGGACGGTCGTTCTCTTCTACGAGCAGCTTCGCCGCTACGCTGAAATCCTTCGCCAGGCGAAGCGCACGCCGAAGCGGGCCCGGGAGCTCGACGCGCTTGCCGCGGCGGTGCGCAAGGACTTCAACACCCATCTCGTCCGCGACGGGGTCGTCGCCGGCTATGGCGTGTTCCGGCCCGAGGGCGGCGAGCCCGAGCTCTTGCTGCACCCGAGCGACAAGCAGACCGGGCTCGCCTTCTCGCTCCTGCCGATGACGCAGAGCATGATCGGCGGCATGTTCACGCAGGTCCAGGCGCGCAGGCATCACAGCCTCATCCGCAAGCATCTGCTCTTCTCCGATGGCGCGCGCCTCATGGATAAGCCGATCGCCTATCATGGCGGCCCGGAGACGTTCTTCCAGCGGGCGGAATTGGCTGCTTTCTTCGGCCGGGAAATCGGGCTCATGTATACGCATTCGCATCTGCGCTACGGCGAGGCGATGAGCGACATCGGCGAATTCCCAGCGTTGTGGGAGGCGCTCATGGTCGCGAACCCGATCGCCGTCACCGATCGGCTTCCGAACGCCTCTCTAAGACAGCGCAACGCCTATTTCAGCTCGAGCGACGCCGCCTTCCGCGACCGCTATCAGGCGAGCGACGAATGGCAGCGCGTCCGTGCGAACTCGATCGCCTTCGATGGCGGCTGGCGCATCTATTCGAGCGGCCCCGGCCTATACGCCAACATGCTCATTCGCCACGCCTTCGGGCTAAGGCGGCAATTCGGCAAGCGAATCGTGACGCCGGGCTTGAGAAAGTCGCGCAAGGACCTCAGCCTCGAATGGCCCGGCCGGCCCGGCGGCGGCTCGCGGCGGCGATGAAGGCGACGTAAGCACGCAGGTCGCGATCGAACGGAGCCATCGGATGAAAGTTCCGCGTAAAGATCGGTGGAAGGCGACCGCGAGCAGCGGCGACCCGCGTCTCGCGGTCGATGACCGCTACGCCACGAGCTGGACATCGCAGCCGGCGAAGAAGCCGTGGCTCAAGATCGACCTTGGCAAGGCCGCGACGCTCGCCGGTCTCGAGGTCTATTGGGGCAAGGATGCGCCGGTCGTCTACGGGTTCAAGTCTTCGCTCGACGGCAAGCGCTGGACCCATCTTTGCAAGACGCGCCACGGCGAAGGCGGGCAGGACGTCTTTGCTTTCCCGCCCGTCAAGGCGCGATTCGTGCGCTGGACCTGCGACGACCCTGAGGCCGAGCGGGGAAAGGAGATCGTCGAGATCAACCTTTACGGCTCCGGCGATGCGGCGTCGGTGAGGGAGGAGGGCCGGGTCGCCGCGCTCGGCTACGCCCCGGTCACAGTCCCCAAAGGCGAGAGCATCACCGTCGACTTCGGCTATATGCGCTATCCGCTCGGGGCGTTCATCGAGTGGGGCGCGGCTTATGGAACCGACTTCTCGGTTTACCTCTCCGACGACGGCAAGAGCTTTCGCGAGGTCGGCCGCATCCTGACCGGCAATGGCGGCAGCGACAGCTTCTGGTGGCCCTCGACCACAAGCCGCTATTTTCGCCTGACCATCCATGAAGCGAGCGCGCCCGAAGGCGCGATCGTCAACGAGCTCAAGCTTCGCATCCTGAACAAGGATCGCATGCCGATCGGCCAGCTCGAACGCGCAGCCGCGGCGAGCCGACGCGACCTTTATCCGCAGTCGCTGCTCGGCCGCCAGGTCTACTGGACCGTTCTCGGCGAATACGACCACGCGGGCGAGGCGCTTTTCGACGAGTACGGCAATCTCGAGCCGCGGCGCGGCTCGCCTCAGATCACGCCGCTGATCCGACTCGGCCGCGCGCTGCACGGAGCGCCGGCGAGCGCTTCGATCAAGCAATCGCTCGCCGGCGGCTCGCTTCCCATTCCGACCGTCGAATGGGCGGCCGGCGATGTCGAGGTCCAAACCACCGCCCTTGCTCACGCCGGCCTCGCGGTGGTGGAGTATCGCGTCACGAACAGGAGCGCGAAAACGCGCAGGAGGGGCGCGCTGGCGCTCGCGGTGCGCCCGCTGCAGATCGATCCCTACTGGCAGCATGGCGGCCACGCCGCCATCAACGCCATTGCAGTCGAGGGCGGAGAGGTCAGCGTCAACGACCGCGCCTACGCCACGCTTTCGCGCAAGCCGGACTCATTCGCCGTCGCCGAGTTCAAGAACGGGGATGTGATCCGGCTGATCGAAAAGGGACCGACGAAGACGCCGCGCAGGCGTCGCTCCGACTCCGGCCTTCTCAGCGCGGCTTGCGAATTTGCCTTTTCCCTCGCGCCGGGCGCGAGCGTCGCCGTCGCCGTTTCATCGCCGATGCGGGACGGCGCCGAGCCGCGGGCGGAGGCGTCCTTCGACGCGTTGCGCGACGCCGTGGCGCAAGACTGGCGCGCAAAGATCGGCCCGCGCAAGATCACGGTCGGCGACCGCGAGGTGAGCGACACCGTCGAAGCGCAGACGGCGTTCATCCTCGTCAACTCGACCGAATTCGCGTTCAAGCCCGGTCCACGCAACTACGACCGCACCTGGATTCGCGACGGCTCGGCGCAGGCGCTTGCTCTCTTGTGGGCCGGCCTCATCGAAGAGGCCAAGACCTATGTCGCCTGGTATGCGAAGCGCATCTACAAGAACGGCATGGTTCCGCCGATCCTCAACGTCGACGGCACAGTGAACCGGGGTTACGGCAGCAATATCGAGTACGACGCGCAGGGCGAGTTCGTCGGCGTCGCCGCCGATGTCTACCGCGTCAGCCGCGACCGCGAGTTCCTAAGCGCGATTTTCGAACCGGTCGTCCGCGCGACGCGGTTCATCGAGGAGCTTGTCGCGCGAACGGACGCCGAGCAGGGGCCCGAGACGCGGTTCCACGGTTTGCTCGCGCCCTCGATCAGTCATGAGGGCTACAGCAAGCCGTCGTACAGCTATTGGGACGACTATTTCGCCCTCAGCGCCTGGCGCAACTGCGAATATCTGGCGCATGAAATCGGCGACAAGACGGTCGCGGCTCACGCCACGGCGAAGGGGCGCGAGTTCGAGGCGAACCTTGCCCGCTCGATCCGCATGACCGCGGAGAAGATGAAGACCGGCCTCATCCCCGGCTCCGCCGATCGCGACGACATCGATCCGACCGCGACATCGATCGCCTTCGAGCCCTGCCGGGTCGATGACGCGCTTCCGCCCGAGCTGATCGCGGCCACTTACGATCGCGCCGCCGCTCGCGTGAAGCAGATTTCCGCCCCGGATTTCAAGAGCAACTACTCGCCCTATGATCTGCGCAACCTCAACGCCTTTGTGGCGCTCGGCCGTTACGACGACGCCTTCCGCCTGCTTTCGGTCATGCTCGCCTCGCGCAGGCCGCCCGGCTGGCGCGGCTGGGCGGAGGTCGTATGGGCCGACATGCGCGTGCCCGATTATATCGGCGACATGCCGCACACCTGGATCGGCGCTGAGTTCGCCTGCGCCGTCCGGCGGATGCTGCTGAGGGAGAACGGAACGACGCTCGAGCTCTTCCGCGCCGCGCCGGCCGGCTGGTGGGCCGGCGAGGGCATTACGCTCAACGAACTGCCGACCGCCTTCGGCGCCGTCAATCTCAAGGCGCGGCGCAAGCGGGGGCGCGCCACGGTCGAGCTTTCGATCGCGGGTCCCGTGCCCGAGCGAATCCTCGTCCGCTACCCGGGCGCGAAGCGCGCGTTGGCCGACGGCCGCGCCTGCGACATCAACGGAGACGTCGTCACGAGCGCGAGCTGGCGCCGGCTCGAAATCGACTTCTGACGCGGCCTCGGCGCCCGCCTATTTGGCGGGAACGGATTCGTCCGGCGATTTCTCCGGGTCGGGGATTCCGTGCTCGTGTTCCGGCTCGAACTTCTGCCCGCCCGGATCCATGACGAGATGCAGCTTGTGCGGGTAGAAGCCGGTTTCAGGCTGGTCATGGCCGATATTGATCAGGCCGACGCCAGCCAGCGCGCTCGAGAACAGCGCCCTGATTCGCGCGCGCGATTTCGGATCGAGCACGTCGAGCGCATCATGCACCACGACCCAGCGCGGCTTCTGCAGGAAGACCCGCGCAAAAGCCAGGCATTGCTTCTCGTCGTCGGTCAAGTCGCGGTCCCAGCGGTTCTCGGTGTCGAGATGGGGCTCGAGATGTTCGAGCCCGACCGCCGCGAGCGCCTCGACGACGGCGGGAGGCTCGAACATATGGCCCTGATGCGGATAGGCGACGGCGTCCCGAAGGGTCCCGGGCGGTATATAGGCCCGGACCGGCATGAACATGATCGTGTCCCTCGCCGGCTGGGTGATCCGGCCGCTCCCCCATGGCCAAAGCCCGCCGATGGCGCGGAACAGCAAGGCTTTTTCTTCCCCGTCTTCGCCGGCGATCAGGACGCGCTCGTTGGCGTTCATGCTGGTGTGCGGTTCGCTCAGCATGACGCAGCCCGTGGGCGAGGCGACGTGAAGATCGTCGATCCTGATCGAGGGATCCGTTCCCTCGGCGAAATCGATCCGGCTCGTCGCCTGGCCGAGGTCGTCCATGCCCATGATCGCCTTCCGGAACCTCGCCACCCGCAGCAGCGTCGCCCGCCAGTCGGCGAGGTTGGAGAAATTGTCGACGAACCAGCGCAGCGCCGTCTGCACCTGGTTGAAGGCGCCGACGATGACCATGAGCTCGCCGAAAGTCATCTTGCTCTGAAAATAGGCCGGCGCCGCGACCAGGATCGGCGCGATGATCGTAAACCAGCCGTAGCCGGCGGTGACCCAGGTCAGGCGCGTGATCGAGTTGACGATCCGCCATGAAATGTCGAGCACGTTTCCGAACACGCCGTCGAGCCGTTGCCGCTCGTCGGCTTCGCCGCCATAGAGGGTGATGCCGTCGATGTGCTCGTTGATGCGCACGAGCGCGAAACGAAAGTCGGCCTCGCGCGCGTATCGCTCGGCGTTCTGGTCGACGAGCGGGCGCCCGACCCGCCAGCTCACGTAGGATGCGACGCCCGCGTAGAGCAGCGCGCACCAGACGAGGTAGCCGGGCGGGGAGAAGTCGCGGCCGGCGAACGGCAGGAACTCGCCCCTCGAAAGCGCCCAAAGAACGCCGGCAAAGGTCGCCAGAAGAAGGCTCGATTGCAGAAGCCCGATGCCGAGGTCGGTCGAGAGATCGGTCAGGTGCTGGGCGTCGGCCTGGAGGCGCTGGTCCGGATTGACGCCGATGGCGCCCGAATTCGAAAGGCGGAAGGCGCGCTTCGGCTCGAGCCACTGGTTCAGAAGGTCGTTCACCAGGCCCTGGCGCAGGACGACCTTCGAGCTCTGATTGAGCCACATCTGCACAACGTTGAGGACCAGCAATATGCCCGCGATCTCGCCGAAGACGCCGAGCTGGGTCAGGAACCCCGGAATGTCCTTGTCGGTCAGCGCGTTGTAGAACGGGCGATTCCAGGAATTGAGCCTGATCTGCATGTAGGCCGTGGCCCCGACGACGACGACAAGCCCCCCGCCCAGCATCAGGAGCTTGTTGCGCTGCCGCGAAACCCAGAAGGCCGAAGCCATCCAGACGACATCGGAGAACAGATTGCCGAGCGAAGGGTTCTGAGCGCCGTCGTCGCCATCGAGTGGTTGGGTCGCCTGTTCCGCCATCGAAATCGTTCCGTTTCCCCAAGCGCCCATTGTCGCATGATCCGGTGAAATCGTCCTCGCGGACGTTCAAAGCCCGGACGGGCGATCGTTGACAGGGGGCGCCCCTCCCCGATCTTCATTTTGGTCTAAGAAGGGCGGCGGGTCGAGGCCACCCGGCCGCGGCTCACCTTAAGGCAAGAACATGGCGCGCATCGACACACTGCTCGCGACAATGACGGTCGACGAAAAGATCGGCCAGCTCAACATGGTCCCCTCGACTTTGGCGATCACCGGCCCTGGCCAGCTCGGCGACATCAATGACGGAATCCGTGCGGGGCGGATCGGCAGCCTGCTCAATCATTGGGGCGCCGACGAGGCGCATGCCGTCCAGCGCCTCGCGGTCGAAGAGTCCCGCCTCGGCATTCCGCTCCTGCTGTGCCTCGACGTCATCCACGGCCATCGCACGATTTTTCCGGTTCCGCTGGCGGAGGCGTGCCTCTTTGCTCCCGATCTTTGGGAGAAAACCGCGCGCGCCGCCGCCGAGGAAGCGACTCAGGACGGGGTCGCCCTCACCTTCGCGCCGATGCTCGACGTGGCGCGCGATCCGCGCTGGGGCCGGATCGTCGAGGGCCCGGGCGAGGACGCATGGGTCGCCTCGCAAATGGCGGCCGCCAAGACGCTCGGCTTTCAGGGCCACGACCTTGCTGACGCCGACAGCCTGGCGGCCACGGCCAAGCACTTCTGCGCCTATGGCGCCGTCACCGCGGGCCGCGAATACGCCTCGGTCGACGTGTCCGAGCGGACGCTGCGCGAGATCTACCTGCCGCCCTTCGCCGCCGCGGTCAGCGCGGGGACGGCGGCGGTCATGCCGGCCTTCGTCGATCTTGCGGGCGTGCCGATGACAGCCAACGCGCCGATGCTGCAAGGCTGGCTGCGCGACGGGCTCGGCTTCAAGGGCGTTCTGATCAGCGACTATAACGCCGTCGCGGAGCTCATGAGCCACGGCGTCGCGGCGGACCCCGTTGAGGCCGCCGCGCTGGCCCTCAAAGCTGGCGTCGATATCGACATGACGAGCAAGAGCTACGTTCAGGGCCTGCCGGCGGCGCTCGAGCGCGGTCTCGTGACCATGGCTGAGATCGACGAGAGCGTAAGGCGCGTGCTCGACCTCAAGGAGCGTCTCGGCCTTTTCGACGACCCTTATCGGCGCGGCTCGGCCTGGCCGCACGGCGCCCGGGACGCCGAGCGCCGCGCACTGGCGCGCGACGTCGGACGGCGGGCGATCGTGCTCCTGACCGACCGCGCGGCGGTCCTGCCGCTCGCGCCCGAAATCCGGCGCATCGCGCTGATCGGCCCGCTGGCGGCGGCGCCGCGCGAGATGCTGGGACCGTGGGCGGCGGCGGGACGCGCCCGCGACGCCGTGTCGATACGCGAAGGGCTGGAAGCCGCGCTGCCGCAGTGCCGGATCGATCACGCACCGGGCGTCGAAATCGCGGGACCGGACACGGACGGGATCGCGGCCGCGGTCGATCTTTGCCGGGGAGCCGAAGTCGTCGTGCTGTGTCTTGGCGAAGCCGCGGCGATGAGCGGAGAAGCGGCGAGCCGGGCCGATCTCGGCCTCCCCGGAAACCAGCGAGCGCTGGCCGAGGCCGTCCTCGATCTCGGCAAGCCTATCGTCGTCGTGCTTTCTTCAGGCCGCCCGCTCACGCTGCCCTGGCTGTTCGACCGCGCGGACGCCGTTCTCGCGACCTGGTTCCTGGGCGGCGAGGCTGGACATGCGATCGCCGACGTGCTGACCGGACGGTTCAATCCCGCCGGAAGATTGCCAGTGAGCTGGCCGCGAGCGGTCGGCCAGATTCCGATTTTCTACCGCCAGCGCGCAACCGGCCGGCCAACCCAGGTCGGCGAGCATTTCTCAAGCTCGTATCTCGATATCCCCGCGACGCCGCAATTTCCCTTCGGCCACGGCCTCTCTTACAGCCGCTTCGCGCTCTCCGATCTGACCTGCACTCCGCGCTCGGCGAAGGCGGGCGAATCCATCGAGATCGCCGTCACGGTCATGAACGACAGCGATGTTGACGGCGAAGCGACGCTCTTCCTGTTCGCGCACGAGCTCGTCGCGAGCGTCGCCCCGCCGTTGCTCACGCTCAAGGGCGTCCAAAAGATCGTCCTCAAGGCCCGGGAACGCGGGCAGGCGACGTGGAGCCTCGCGATCGACGACCTCGCTTTCGTCGGCCTCAACCAGGATCGTGTGCTCGAGCCGGGCCGGTTCCAGATCCACGTCGGTCAAAGCGCCGATCCGGCCGGCCATTTGACCGAAGCGATCGACCTGACAGCTTAGGGTCCCTAGCGGCCACATAACCCATTGGCTGTTCGCCGGTCTTTAACCGATAGCGCTCCGTCATGGCCGGGCTTGTCCAGGCTTGTCCCGGCCATCTCCGTACTTCGGCACAGCGACACCTTGTTACTGTTCGCGCCGACGCGCGGACCCATCCTTGTCGTGGCGCCGCGTGGGTGGCCGGGACAAGCCCGGCCATGACGGCGCAGGCTCGACAGCCGCAATCGGCCGTGCCGTGTTGAGGCGACAAATTCTTTTGGAATAACGGTGACACTTTACTCATTCCCCAATTGTCCGGGAGGGCCGGCAGCGCAACAGACGCTGCTCAAGTGGCCTAAGGGGAGGGATGAAAATTGGCCGGATCGGACTTATTAGGTGATTGAGTAAACTGTCCCCGATATCCCGATATCCCGATATCCCCGATATCCGCGGATCCATCCTTGTCGTGGCGCCGCGTGGGTGGCCGCGACAAGCCCGGCCATGACGTGCGGGCGGCGGCGACAAATGCTTTTCGAAAAACAGAACTCGTGGTATGTATCTTCCTTCGCGAGGAGCTGTTCGGCGTGCGCGCCGAGAGTGGGTCGCGCGGAGGTAGACGAGGAGAGAAAATCGTGGGCTCGGAAATCGGCGTAACTCATTGAAAATGCTCGATCCGCGAAAGGAAAGTCGATTTGGATTTTGTTGCGTTCGCCTTTGATTTCGTTGCGTCGGCCTTTGATTTTGTTGCTTCCGCCCTTTGATATTGTTGCGGCGGGCCTTTGGTTTTGTCGCGTGGTCTGCCTGAATGGAAAAGGGTTCGCTGATGGGTTTACTCGACGAAAGCGCGAAGGGCGTCTTCATCATCGCCGCCACGCCCTTCTCGGACACGGGCGCGCTCGACCTCGGCAGCGTCGACCGGATGGTCGATTTCTACCTCGAGCGCGGCGCGAACGGCCTCACCATTCTCGGCGTCATGGGCGAAGCGCCGAAACTGACCGAGGAGGAATCGCGCGCTTTCATCGGCCGCGCGATCGCCCGCGCGCGCGGCGCGCAGGTGATTGTCGGCGTCTCGGCGCCGGGACTGGCGTCGATAAAGTCGCTTGCGGCCGTCGCGATGGACGCTGGAGCCGCGGGCGTCATGGTCGCGCCGCCCGGCCATTTGCGCACCGACGACCAGATCTTCAGCTATTTCGACAGCGTCGCCGAGACGCTCGGCGCAACGCCATTCGCGCTGCAGGATTATCCGCTCGCAACGCAGGTGCAGATTGCGCCCAAGGTGATCCTCCGCATCGTCGAGGCGCTGCCGAGTTGCGTCATGCTCAAGCATGAGGATTGGCCCGGCCTCGCCAAGATCACCGCCCTGCGCGCGGCAAGCGATCGCGGCGCGCGGCGCATCTCGATCCTGACCGGCAATGGCGGTCTCTTCCTGCCCGAGGAGCTCGAGCGCGGCGCCGACGGCGCGATGACCGGCTTCGCCTATCCGGAGATGATGGTCGGGGTGGTGAAGGCGTTTCGCGACGGCGATCCCGATCGGGCGCGCGACCTGCTCGACGCCTATCTGCCGCTCGCGCGCTACGAGCAGCAGCCGGGAATTGGCCTTGCGGTGCGCAAGCATATCCTTGCCAAGCGCGGCGCGATCGCTTCGCCCGCGCTGCGCAAGCCCGGCGCGACCCTGTCGTTAGCCGATATCGCGGAGGTCGATCGCCTCATTGCGCGCCAGACGCGGCGGCTCGAGGAGATCGGATGATCGTCCGCGCCTTCGTCTTGGAGTTGTCGTTGACTTACGATTTCGTCCGGGTGAGCTCGTCCCGGCGCTTGGCCAGGAGGTCGAGCTCCTCTTCCTGTTCGGCGATGCGCCGCGATACGAGATCCTCGTCCGCGGCGCCGGAGTACGAAGCGGACTGCTCGACCAGCTCGCGGAGGTTTTCCTTCACGATCGCGATGCGCGCGTCGATGTCGGCGATGCTCAAGAATTGGTCGGCCATAGGGTTGGATCTCCTCAGTCCCGGCGCCGCCGCTTAAGGGAAGCGAGCGCGTTATGAGACCGAAAACTATGTAATATCAGATAGTTACGTGGTGGAGCTGAGGGGATTCGAACCCCTGACCTCTGCAGTGCGATTGCAGCGCTCTCCCATCTGAGCTACAGCCCCGTTGCGCGGCTGTTTACGTGCGAGCCCAAGCCGTGTCAACGGCGTGGCCGGCGGATCGAGGCTGCTCTGCGACACCGGAAAGTCTCACGGGCTGGGAAGAATTCATGCGCGCCATCCTCGACATCGTCATCTACGCCCTCGACCTTTACAAGCTCGTGATCGTCGCCGGCGCGGTGCTTTCGTGGCTGATCGCATTCGGCGTCGTCAACATCCGGAACGATTTCGTTCGCTCGGTGTGGAACCTGTTCCTGGCGTTGACCGAGCCGTTCCTGCGGCCGATCCGCAACTTTCTCCCCAACACCGGGGGCATCGATATTTCGCCGATCATCCTCCTGCTCGCGGTGATGCTGCTCGAGCGGATCATCATCTACTACCTCTATCCTTACGTGTTCTGAAGCCGTGACCGCGTCCGTCGCCAAGACCGCCGCAGGGCGGTTTTTCGAGGACTTCCGCCTCGGCGAGACGCTCCGTCACCCGACGCCCCATACACTGACCAGCGGCGACGCCTCGCTCTATTCGGCGCTTTACGGCGCCCGTTTCGCGCCCCAGAGCGCGGAGACTTTCGCCCGCGCCATCGGCTATCCGACGAGCCCGATCGACGACCTGCTCGCCTTCCATGTCGTATTCGGCAAGACGGTGCCCGACGTCTCGCTCAATGCCGTCGCCAATCTCGGCTACGCCGACTGTCGATTCCTAAAGCCGGTGTTTGCAGGCGACACACTGTCGGCCGCGTCGGAGGTGATCGGGCTCAAGGAGAACTCGAACAAACAGAGCGGCGTCGTCTACGTGCGTTCGCGAGGCTTCAACCAGCGCGGCGAGACGGTGATCGAATACGTCCGCTGGGTGATGGTGCGAAAGCGCGACGCCGCCGCTGCCGCGCCTGAGACCCATGTTCCCAAGCTTCCCGAGGCGGTCGGCCCAGCCGAGCTCGGCCAGGCTTGTCCCCGAATTGACCGCGCCGCGTACGACGACGAGCTCAGCGGATCGCCCCATCGGTTCGAGGACTATTCCCCGGGCGAACGGATCGATCATGTCGACGGGGTCACGGTCGAGGAGGCTGAGCACCAGACCGCGACCCGGCTCTATCAGAATACCGCCAAGGTGCATTTCAACCAGTTCGCCGAGGAGCAGGGGCGTTTCGGGCGCCGCCTGATCTATGGCGGCCACGTCATTTCGCTCGCTCGAGCCCTGAGCTTCAACGGCCTCGCCAACGCTTTCCATATCGCGGCGATCAATGGCGGCCGGCATGTCGCGCCGCTCTTCGCCGGCGACACGGTTTTTGCCTGGAGCGAGGTCGTCGGGACAGCCGCGCTGCCCGGCCGCGGCGACGTCGGTGCGTTGAGACTGCGCACCGTTGCGACCAAGAACCGCCCTTGCGCCGACTTCCCGCTGCGCGAGGGCGCCGGCCACGAGCCCCATGTCGTGCTTGAGCTCGACTATTGGGCGTTAGCGCCTCGACGGGTGTGACGCCGATGCGGCTGCCGGCGGATGCGGTCCTCATCGTGATCGACGTGCAGGAGGCGATCGACGACCCGCGCTGGGGGCCGCGCAACAATACGGGCGCCGAAGCGAACATCGCGGCGCTCATCGCCGCCTGGCGCGCCGAGAAGCTGCCGCTCGTCCATATCCGCCACGACTCGGTCGAGCCCGGCTCGCCCTACGCGCCGGAGGGACCGGGCCATCGATTCAAGCCCTGCGCCGCGCCGCTCGAGGGCGAGACGGTGGTCGGCAAAAACGCGAACAGCGCCTTCGTCGGCGCCGGCCTTGAAGATCTGCTTGACGACATCGGCGCGACGACGCTCGTCATCTGCGGCGTGCTGACGCACAACTCTGTCGAAGCGACCGCGCGACATGCCGGCAACCTCGGCTACCAGGTCTTTGTCGTCGGCGACGCCTGCTGGGCCGTCGACAAGACCGATCTTCGGGGCCGGCGCTGGCTCGCCGAGGATGTGCACGCACTGTCGCTCGCGCATCTCGAGGGCGAGTATGCGAGCGTGGTCGACACCGCCGCTACGCTTCGGGCGGCGGCCGCGGCAAAGCTTCGCCAGCGGCGCCTGACTGGGAAGGCCTGACGCGAATACATGAACCGCTGATCGGCGCCGCTGCGACCTTTTGGCCTCGCGCCGCAGCAGCGACCCCGGGAACGGCTCGCAGGGGTGCGAGTTCAGTTAAGGCTTGCGCTGATCGAAACATCAGGAGCTGAATGAAATTGAGGCTGGTCGATATCAGTCGACTCCGGCCGCCCACGGGATCGAGCCATGCAGAGCATGCTGTTTCCTGAAACGATAGGCCAGAGCTGGCTCCAGTTTGCGGAACTGGGCCTCGCGCTAGTTTTGTCCTCGCTGATCGGCCTTGAGCGCGAAATCAGGCAGAAGAGCGCGGGGCTGAGGACCTACACTCTCGTCGGCCTCGCGTCCGCGCTGATCATCCTCATCTCCAAATATGGCTTCACCAACGTGCTTTCGGATAGTCGGGTCGTTCTCGATCCGTCGCGAATGGCGGCGCAGATCGTCTCGGGCATCGGGTTTATCGGGGGCGGTGTCATATTTGTTCGCAAGGATCTCGTCCGGGGCCTCACGACGGCAACCACGATTTGGGTGACTTCGGCCGTCGGCATGGCGTGCGGCGCCGGTCTGCCGCTGCTGGCGATCGCGGTCACTGGCGCCCATTTCATCGTCATCTTCGGATTCATGTCGGTTGAACGTCACCTTCCGAAGTCGCGCTGGTCACCGACCTCGCTTCAAGTATCCTATGAGGACGGACGGGGTATCTTGCGCGACATCCTCACAACCTGCACCCAGCAGGACTTCGCCGTCACCGGCGTCCAGGTGGAGCGCGATGGCGAAGCGGGCCGGGACCGTCGCGGCAAGCAGTCGGGCAGGAGCCGGGCGAGAGAAGCCGCCTACACGACCGCGGCCGTTATCGAGCCGGGCGAGGAGGCGCCCGTCGGATCGAAAGGGACGGTCACGGTCGCTCTGGAGCTGCGCGGCGGTCGGTCCATCGCCAGGCTGGTGGACAAGTTGAGCGAAATCGACGGGGTATCAGCGGTCAGAGTTGGCGATGCCGGTTTCATATCGGAGTGATTGCAGCTTATATCGACTGGTCGGCCCGGCCGGGGCGACCTGCGAGCAATCATCCGGGTAGCTGAGGGGGTGAAGAATGTCTCGACTGCAGAGACGGGAACGGCGTCCGCCCGCCCTCAGGCTTGGCGCGCTGGCGGTCGGCGCGCTGGCCTTCGGTGCGTTGGCGATCGGGGCTGTCGCGATCGGCAGGTTGGCCGTGAGTCGCGCCCGGATCGGACGATTGGAAATTGACGAACTGACAGTCCGGCGCGTGCGGCAGGCGGCGCCTGACCCCCAAGCCTAGGATCAAAACGCGCGACCGGTCGGTTTGTGGATCGGGAGAAAGCGCCGCGTCATTCCGCAGCTCTGGCCTTCTCGGGCGTCCAGGCCGGCTCGGCCTCGGTCTCCGGCGCGATCGGCTTGACCTTAGTCCTGCGACCGCTCAGCCAGCTGGAAAGCTGGCCGAGGTAGAGGTAGATGACCGGCGTCGTGAACAAAGTCAGCGCCTGACTGACAATCAGGCCGCCGACCATGGTATAGCCGAGCGGCTGGCGCATCTCCGATCCGGTGCCGTGGCTCAGCATCAAGGGCACGCCGCCGAGCAGCGCCGCCATCGTCGTCATCATGATCGGACGGAATCTGAGCAGCGCGGCTTTACGGATCGCCTCGGTGGGCGTGAGGCCCTCGTCCCGCTCCGCGGAGATGGCGAAGTCAACCATCATGATGCCGTTCTTCTTGACGATGCCGATCAACAAGATAGTGCCGATGAGCGCGACCAGGCTAAATTCGTAGCCAAACAGCATAAGCGTCGCCAATGCGCCGAGACCCGCCGACGGGAGCGTTGACAGAATGGTCAGGGGGTGAACGAAGCTCTCGTAGAGCACGCCGAGGATGAGATAGACGCAGATCAGCGCCGCGAGAATGAGGAGCGGGACGCTGGTCAGCGAGTCCTGGAACGCTTGCGCGTTGCCCTGGAAGGTCGTCGTCAGCCCCGCCGGCAATTGAAGCTGCTGCATCGCTTGCTGGATCGACTTGGTCGCGGTGCCGAGCGCAACGCCCTGGGCAAGGTTGAAGCTGATGGTGATCGCTGGGAATTGTCCCTGGTGGCTGATCGAGAGCGGGGCGACGGGAGCAGTCGTCCATTTCGCGAAGGCGCTGACCGGCACCATCTGACTGGTCGTCGGTGAACGAATGTAGATCTTGTCGAGCGTGGCTGGATCGCCGAGAAGCGACGGCAACACCTCCTCGATCACGTAATAGGTATTCACCTGGGTGAAATATTGGGTGACCTGCCGCTGACCGAACGCGTCATAGAGGGTGTCGTCGATGAGCTGGGGCTGAATTCCGTAGCGCGAGGCCATGTCGCGGTCGATCTTGAGCGTCAGCGTCGTGCCGGAGTTCTGCTGATCGGTTGCGACGTCACGCAACTCGGGCAGCGACTGCAGTTTCTCGAGGATCTTGACCGACCAGGCGTTGAGCTCCTCGAAATTTGCGTCCTGAAGAGTGTACTGGAATTGAGTTTTGGCGGCGCGCGCGCCTACGGTGACGTCCTGCGCCGCCTGCAGGTAGACACGCATGCCCGGCACCTTGGCGAGTTGCGGCCGTAGTCGCCTGATTACGTCAAACGCACTGACGTCGCGGTTGTCGCGCGGCTTGAGTGTGATGAACATGCGGCCGTTGTTCTGCGCCGCATTGCCAACGCCCACTCCTAAGCCCATCGCCATCGTGTCGACAGCGGGATCGGCCATTATGATATTTCCGACTTCCTGCTGCAGACGGTACATGTCGTGGAACGAAACGTCCTGTCCGGCTTCGGTCGTCCCAAAGAGGATGCCGGTGTCCTGCTGCGGAAAGAATCCTTTGGGAATGATGACGAAAAGATACCCGGTCGCGATCACAGTGGCGATGAAGGTAAGTAGTGTCGCGAAGCGGTGGCGGAGCACGAAATCGACACCCCGTCGATAGCCGCTAGCCAGAGCGTCAAAGCCCTTTTCGCTCAGGTTATAGAGCCGGCCATGATGTTCCTCATCGCGGCTCTTGAGAAAGCGCGAGGCCATCATTGGGGTCAGCGTCAACGAAACAACGGCGGAGACGAAGATTGTCATCGCTATCGTGACTGAGAATTCACGGAACAGGCGGCCGATGATGCCGCTCATCATCAAGAGCGGGATCAGAACGGCGACCAGCGAAACCGAGATCGAGATGATGGTGAAGCCGATCTCGGCCGACCCCTTGAGCGCCGCCTCGAACGGCTTCTCACCCTCCTCGATATGGCGGGTGATGTTCTCGAGCATCACGATCGCGTCGTCGACCACGAAGCCGACCGCGATCGTGAACGCCATGAGCGACAGGTTATCGAGACTATAGCCCGCGGCCCACATGAGCGCGCAGGCGCCGAGCAGCGCAAGCGGAACGGTTACGCTCGGAATGATGGTCGCCCAAAGGTTGCGCAAGAAAATAAAAATCACCATCACCACGAGCGCGACAGTGAGTACGAGCGTAAATTCGACGTCACGAACCGAAGCGCGGATGGTCGTGGTGCGATCGGAGAGAATGCTGATGTGAATGGTCGGCGGAATCGACGCCTGCAGTGTCGTGAGGGTGTTCTTGATCGCTTCCACGGTGGTGATGACGTTCGCCCCGGGGATCTTGAACACGACGAGAAAGACGCTTCGCTTACCGTTACTCCAGGCGGCTTGCGTCGTGTCCTGGGGCCCCGCGATGGCCTGGCCGATGTCACGCACGCGGACCGGCGCGCCGTTGCGATAGGCGACGATGACGTCGTTCCAGGCCTTTGGCTCGGTCAGCTGGTCATTCGCCTGGATCGTGAAAGTCTGCTTCGGACCGATCAGCGCGCCTTTCGGACTGTCGACGGTCGCAATGCCGATCTGCTGCCGCACGTCCTCGAGTTGCATGCCCTTCTCGACCAACTTTGCCGGATCGACCTGGATTCGTATGGCGGGCGTCTGTTGGCCACCCACTCGCACGAGCGAGACCCCCGAGATCTGGCTGAGGTGCTGCGCCAGAACGTTCTCGGCCGCGTCGTCGACGTCGATGATAGGCGCGACGTCCGACTGAACGGACAGGATGAGAATCGGCGTGTCGGAGGGATTGACCTTGCGATAGGTCGGCGGACTCGGCAGGTCCTTGGGCAGTTGCCCGGCGGCGGCGTTGATCGCAGCCTGAATATCGTTGGCGGCGGCGTCGATGTTGCGGTTGAGATCGAACTGGACGGTGATCGCTGTTGCGCCAAGCGCGCTCGTCGACGTCATCTGCGAAACGCCGGGAATTTGCGCGATCTGCCTTTCGAGCGGCTGAGCGACCGAGGTCGCCATCGTGTCGGGGGACGCGCCGGGCAGCGAAGCCGAAACGGTGATGGTCGGAAAGTCGACCTGCGGCAAAGGCGCGACCGGCAGCGACGGGAAAGCGACTAGACCGACGAGAAGCACCGCGACCATGAGCAGAGTGGTCGCAATTGGACGATGGATGAATGGGGCTGAGATGCCCTTGTACATCGGCTAGCTTCCGCTTCCCGTGTCGATCGAAACGATCGATCCGGGCTGAAGCAGGAACTGTCCCGACGTCACCACGCGGTCGCCCTCCTTAAGGCCCTCCGAGATGACCGCCGTCCTGGTATCTTGGTGTGCGATCTTCACCTGGCGCACCTGGGCGCGGTTCTGATCGTCGACGATGAAGACGTAAAGACCGTTCTGGCCATGTTGCACCACTTCGGTGGGCACAATCAAGACGCCCTTCTCAACGCCGAGCTGCAATCCGGTCGTCACCGCAAGCCCAGGCCAAAGCGCGTTGTCCTTGTTCTCGAACTCGGCCTTGAGCCGGATGGTCCCGGTCGCCAGTTCGACCTGATTGTCGCTGATTGACAGCCGTCCGGTGGCAAGCTTATGGCCATCCGCATCCATCACCGTTACCTCAGGCGAGCCGGCGCTCAGCTCCTCGTTGATTCGCGCCACATACTCCTGCGGCTCGGCGAAGATAACGGAGATAGGCTGCAGTTGAGCAATCGAGACAATGCCGGTCTGCTGTCCCGCGTTGACGAGATTGCCCTCGTCAATCAGACGGAAGCCCGCCCGACCTGATATCGGAGCGCGGATGGTCGTATAGTCGAGCTGCGTTCTCGCGGCGTCGATCGCCGCAGCGTCGGCGGCAATCGACGCGGTCAGCTGCAGCACCATGGCGTTCTGAGTATCGAGCTGCTGCTTGGTGGCGAAGTCCTGCTTGGCGAGCGTCGAATAGCGGGCCAGGTCGAGCTTGGCGTTGGCGAGATTGGCCTCGTCCTGCGATTTCTTGGCGACCGCCTGATCGAGCGCGGCCTGAAATGGTCTGGGATCGATTTGGGCGAGAAGATCGCCCTGCTTGACCATTTGACCTTCATTGAAGGCGATCTTCATAATCTGGCCGTCGACTCGCGCCCGAACTAAGACCGTGTTGTAGGCCTGGACCTGTCCGATACTTTGGAGCACAACCGGAAAGTCGGCGCGCTTGACCGGCGTCACCGTAACTACAATGGGCGCTGGGCCGCTCTGCTGCGCCGGGGCGGTTGCAGTCTGGCTGGGCGGCGCCCAGACCCGGCCATGCAACTCGTGTGCGAGCGTCCCGGCCGCGGGAACCCACCGGTCCGCCGCCTCGGGAGCATAGACGCCATAGGCGGCGGCCGCGCAGCACGCTAATATGACGATCCACGCGAACCGGGCATAGCCCATGAGTGGAAACCCTTCTCCGCACCCGGCGGACGCCTAGCCGGGCAGTCCTTCGAACGCGCGCTTGACCCGGGCGCGCCGGCGCGGATTGCGCCGAACCCCCAGTACGCAGACGCTTCGAGGCGCCGGTTCTCGCGGGGAACGCTTTGCCAATACCACCATTTTGGCGCGCGCGGACCGCCTTCAACCAAATTTGACTGGTGGCGGGCGACTACCAGCGACGAAGCGACCGGAGCCTAATATGCGACGCCGGGCGGGATGAAAGACCTGATGGTGGGCGCCGGGACGAAGTACTTGGCGATATCTCTTGTCGTGGTGACCAGCGCGCCGATTTTGCCCCCGCGTTGAACGACGGAAATCTTGCGGCTGACAATCCCGAGTAGGCAAAGATTGTCGCGGTCGAATACGCCGGAGCCAGAATTTCCGGTGGTGGCGACGTCGGCGATCGCAGTGTCGAATCTGTCTCGCAGATCGGCCGGAATTGCTTGGCGAGGGAGAACCCTGGAGCGTGCCGTCCCTTCGGGAATGACCACGACGACCGCTTCGCCGGGATAAGGCGCACGCTCACAGATCGGCATGCGGCGCATCCGCAGACGGACCGGAAGGCTGGTCGGATCGATCGAGAGGAGAGTGAGATCCACGCCGTCGAGACTCCCCTCCTTGACCAACCCAGCCGGGAGATCCTGCCCGGCGACCACGACATGGGGTTTAGTGTACACGAATGTTCCAGGCACGTGCGAAGCGGTCAAAATGAGCCCGTTGCCGAGATAGATCCCGTATCCGGGCCAAGTTTGCCGAGGGGTGCGGTTAACGTGGACGGCGAACGGCTGGAGATCGGCGTCTGTGGATTGCGCTCGCGCCTCAGCCGATGCGAGCGCAACCGCCGCCGCGACGCAGCAAAGGCTCAACGTTTTCAACGCGGTGCTCATCATTTCCGATGCCCGACGACGGCCAAGGAAGAAACGAAGTGCAAGCCGCCAATGTCGAAACCGGCTCTCAGATATTGGCGGAATGGAGAAGCGCGCGGATCGGCTCGGACAGAGTGTCCCAGCCGCGCCCTAAGAGCGAAGAGAAAAGGCGATAAAGGCAAAGGATTTCAATCAACACCGCAAAAAGAACGTTAAGGAACGTGTACCCTCCGGGCGTGCGCAGTCCTACCTCCTCACGCATGACGTGGTCGTAGGGTATTCTTTGGACATAGGAAGATGTTCTTCCAAAAAATGAAAATATTGTCAGTCCAAAATACTGAAGCCTTCGCGAAATAACAAATATAAAAGAATATAGCAGGCCAATTGTAGACATAACTATTTCGGTATTACGATCGTTAATCCTATCAAAAACGAACCATGTTGCAGCCAGTATGACGATCCCGACAATAATCCTGAACAAAAACACCAGCGCGCCAATCATGAAGGCCCCAGTCCGCGTTGATATTGTTTGTGACCATTCAGCCGGCTTTGATTGGCTGGTCGTATAGCCCGGAGAAAACTGAATGTCCAGATGCGGGGGGCGCTAACAGGCAGATCTTCTTCGTTATTTTGATTGTGCGGCGCCGCTCAGCAGCGTAGAAACCGGCGCGATCCGCCGCGCAATGGTGCGAGCACGGACTAAGTGCTTCCCGGAGCGGGAAAAAATAGGAATGGGCGCGTTGGCGGGAAGACGATTGTTCGCCGGAGGCTTGTTTTGGAGCGAGATTGGCCTACAGTGCGGCGCGTCAATCGCCGCGTGGTCCAAAACAGGAGCGGCTCGCAGCGCTGGGCTCGGGGAATTGAGCCGGCTAACGCGAAATTTACTGTTGTGCCCGAATTCATCAACTGAGGACCTGGGCCGTGGCAAGACTGACGCGCTGTTGGGCGTCGATCCCCGATGTGTTCTGAGCGCCGCAGATGACCACCGAGACTCGCATTTCGCCAGATTCGGCGAGAGGACTTGACGGGGCGGGCGGTCCGGCGCTGCTCGACCGCGGGACCCGATGGCGTTTGCCTATTCCCTATCGGGCGATCGCGTCGACCGCACTTGGCCTTGATCTTGCGCTGATTCTCATCAGCGCGACTTTCGCCCAGGCGATCTATCACAAAATTCCTGACGAGATTGGCGGTGAATACTCCCGCACGATTGCGGCGGCGATTTTCGTCGCTATTCTTTTCGTGGCGACGATGCGGGTGCAGAAGCTGTACGATCCGAATAGGCTGATGGTCTGGGACGATCAGGCCCGCAGCGTGCTGGCCGCATGGTGCGGCGCCTTCCTGATCCTACTCTCTGGCGTTTTCAGCTGGGGGATGAGCCGCGACCTATCGCGCGGCGATATCATTTTGTTCGGAGCGATCGGCATT
Organism: uncultured Alphaproteobacteria bacterium; assembly: GCA_963794655.1. Classification (GTDB taxonomy): domain Bacteria; phylum Pseudomonadota; class Alphaproteobacteria; order Rhizobiales; family Beijerinckiaceae; genus Roseiarcus. The sequence goes on along the minus strand of CAWCEV010000008.1, from coordinate 313,928 downwards.
GTGGCGCTGCTTGGGCATCGGGCGGCGTGGTGGATCGCGCTGCCCAGGGCGTTGGAAAGCGGCGCCTTGCGCGGCCGCACCATCGTCAGCCTGACTTGCGAAGAGGCAGTGCCGCCCCATTTGACAGACAATCTGGTCCGCCACGGCTATCACGCGGTGGCTCACTTTTACGTTCCAGTGGAAGAATCCTCAGCCGACGAGGCGATCGACAACGTTATTTCGATTTGTCGGACCTCGAATATTGAAGAGGTGGTTCTGTTCGTCGATGCCGAACGGATGTCCAACGTCCGGTGGTTGGCGCGGCGGCTGCGGGTGCTTCCTTTGCCGGTCACCCTGGTGCCGTTCGGAAGCCTCGCTCAACTGTTCCAACGCTCTCACGCGGATATTGGCGATACAGTAGGGATCGAGCTTCAGCGCGCGGCCCTATCGCCAGGCGAGCAGGCCGTAAAGCGCGCAGTCGATATCGTATTCTCGTCTATACTCCTGATCGGGTTATCGCCCATTCTGCTCGCCTCAGCGGTCGCGATCCGGCTGGACTCGTCCGGGCCAGCGCTTTTCCGGCAGACCCGGCATGGTTTTAACGGGCGGCCGTTTAGGATCTACAAGTTTCGGACGATGACCGTGATGGAAAACGGCGACGTCGTTCCGCAGGCGACGAAGAGCGACAAGCGGGTAACGAAGGTCGGCCGATGGCTCCGCCGATACAGCATCGATGAACTGCCGCAATTGGTCAATGTATTCATAGGTGACATGTCGATGGTCGGCCCGCGCCCGCACGCTTCAGCGCACGACCGATATTTCACCTCCACGATCGAGAAATATGCTTTTCGTCATCATGTCAAGTCAGGTATAACTGGCTGGGCGCAGGTTTCAGGTGCTCGGGGTGAGACAGATACGCTCGATAAGATGCGCCGACGCGTCGAGCTTGACCTTTGGTATATCAACAATTGGAGCGTTTGGCTCGACTTCTCTATCATGGTAAGGACGGTATTTGTCGTTTTCACGGGGAAAGACGCACACTGACAACGCTGGCGTTGGACGACCGCTGCGGTCTCCCGGCGCTGTCGAGTGGCCATTGGATTGCGCGGCAGGAGGAACGCAGGGCACGCATGTCGATCGAATCGCTAAAAACTGAGCCCGTTCAGCGTTCCGCTATGTCGGCGACCACTGAAAGTCGCGGCGTCAGCATGGCGCTCCTCCTGGCGCTTGGGGCATCTTTCGTCGTTGCCTACCTGCCGATGTATCTGAAACTGGCCGGCAGCGTTTGGGCCAGCGAGCAAGAGGGACACGGTCCCATCATCATGGTCATGGCCGCCTGGGCGGCTTGGCAGCAGCGCCATCGACTGGCGTCCGTGGAACTGGTTCCGGCGCCGGTGGCCGGCTGGGCCATCTTGCTTATTTCGCTGTTGGTGATGGCGATCACTCGGTCGCAAGACCTGCTGATGGTCGAGGTCGCGAGCCAAATTCCCGTACTGTTGGGGTGTCTTCTGCTCCTTGGCGGCTGGAAGATGGCGCGGATATTCGCTTTTCCGCTCGTATTCCTGGTGTTTTCGGTGCCTCCGCCGGGCTGGCTGCTCGATGCGTTCACCGTGCCGCTCAAGGCATGGGTCTCGGACGTCGTAACCAACTTCTTGTACGACCTTGGTTATCCGGTGGCGCAGAACGGCGTCATGATCATGATCGGGTCTTACGAGCTTATGGTGAAGGACGCCTGTTCGGGCATGAATTCGATATTCGTATTGCCGGCTATCGGAGTTTTCTACATTCACGAGTTCGTCCAGGACGACCTGGTTCGCAAGGTCATCCTGGTGCTATCGACCATTCCGATCGCGATCCTCGCCAACTGCTTTCGCGTTGTCGCGCTCGTGTTGGGGGCCTACTACTTCGGTGTAGACAGGATCGAGGGTCTGTTCCACGACCTGACCGGATTGGCGCTGTGGGTGTTCGCGCTGATCCTGTTCTTTCTTCTCGATCGGGTCGTCGTCGTAGTCAGCTTTTTGATCAAAAACGCGCTTGGCCGCTCGGGGCGCGCCCATCGCGCCGCCTGACGGCGTAGCCCAGTTCCGACCCGCGCGTTGATCCAAGGAGCACCCATCAGACGAACTATTTCCGCCGTCGAGCGGTGTAGTGAGCTTTGCTTAGGACTCTCGGTTTACAGTTGGGTGCCGGGAAACGGCTGATGTGAGATTACGGTCGGCCGAAAGAGTTGGACCGCCAAAATGAATACTGTCTATGATTTCGTCACCGTGATTTGCTTCATATTCGCGGTTCTCACCTATTTCATGTTTACCGAAGGCGGAATGAAAATCCTTGCGCATTTCATGCTGCCGGCGGCGGCGTTCGCAATCGCTAATCAGGTCGGCAACCATGCGGGAAGCAATGTGCCGATGAACGTTTTGGCCGTGATCCTGATCGGCGCTGGCATTGGCTACATTTACATCATCGTCAGGCACTAATCCCCAGTCGCTGGATCTCCGGCAGATCGAAGTTTAACGACTGAATTGAACCGCCGACAAGTTGAACGCGCCTATGGTCCGGCTGGGCTTTCGTGGCCTGCACAGAGGGTCGATGGCATGGCGACTAGCGCTGAAATCCAATTGCTCCGCAACGCCGATCCCGGCGCGGTGCTGCCTGGGATTGATACCCCCACCGGCAATCCCCTGGCCGCGTCGTCGTTGTCGAGCTACACCAAGATTACGCAAAACGCGAAAGGGTCGCCGTACTATTACAATCCGGCCACTAACGAGGTCTACGTCACCCAGAACGGCGCTGTCCTCAGCGGCATAAACTTTGGCTCGGCGACCGTCACGATCGACGCCAACAATGTGACCATCAAGGACTCCACGTTTACCGCGACGTCGAGCTTCTGGGCGGTCTACCAGGCTCCAGGCTACAGCGGGGCGACAATCGAAAACAGCACGTTCCAGGGTTCCGGGCTGCCGACGGAGACGAACGCGTGGATTGTCGCGACCCAGCCCATAACCGTAGAAAATAACACGTTTCTTAACTCCCCGACGGACGCGATCGATTTCGAGGGAGGCGTCGTCATAGGAAATTACTTCAGCGGCGCCGGATTCGGGACTGGAGCGCATGCGGATGCGATTCAGATACTGACCGCCAGCGGGCCGACGACCATTACGGACAACTTTATTGATGGGACTTGGAACCCCAACGCTACGGCTAACGCCAACAGCGAAATTCGCATAGTCTCGCAAGGGAGCAATATCAGCAATGTGAACATATCCGGGAATTACCTGCTCGGGGGCGCATATGCGGTAGAAATAGGGCCCGACACGAACACCAGCTACACCTTCAGTAATGTTTCAGTGACCAACAATTACATCGGATTTTCCATATTTGGTCCCTACTACGGGAACATACAGGCCTCCGCCTCCGTTCAAGAAAATACTCTCGTATCCTATTCGAATCCGACGTCTTCAGCCCAGGCGCTTGCCGCCTACAAGAAGACCGTCATGTCGCCCGCGAACCTGATGACGGCGACTACGGCTGGCCAAGCCCTCACCAGCCCCGCATCAACGCCAACCACGCTGTTGGGCAATAGCCTTGCAACGACCTTGGTCGGATCGACCAATGAAACGAATTTCGTGGCCGGGTACGGAGGGCAACGCCTGCTCGGCGGCGAAGGAGCGAATATCTTCACTTACCTCGCCATTTCGGATTCAACCTATAACCAACACGACAACATCTCGAACTTCGACCCCGCCAAGGACGTCATCGACCTCAGCCGGATCGACGCCAACGTCACGACGCCCGGTCTCCAGCATTTCACTTTCATCGGCACTGCTCCGTTCAGCGGAACCGGCGCCCAAGTTCGCTATCAGTTGAATCCCGCGACCAACCAAACCTTTGTCGAGGTCGATCTCGCCGGCGATTCCGGCAACTATTGGCCCGATTTCGAAATCGTGATTTCGGGGCTGATGCCTCTGACCGCCGCCAACTTTGCGCTCACGGCCGCTCAGTCGACTACCGACATTACAAACGGGGCCGCCTTGGTCGACACCAAGGTTCAAACGCCGACCGGAGCGCCGCTCGAATACGCCTACACCAACGTCAAGGGCACAGCCTACTCTTCCTACGAAGCGTTCGACGTCGTCACCGGCGGAGTCGTCGTGCTCGGGGCGGAAGACTTGAACCTCAGTTCGACCAAAGACCAGCTTCTCCTTTTCGATCCTGGCATGACGGTCACCAGGGGAGGGAGCGCCGAAACCCTTCAGGTTGGGACGGGCGCAGCGGACACGGTCCCCTATCATTCCACCCAGGTCATTGACGCCACCAGCAGCGGGTCCGAGAATTTCGTCTTCACGACCGGCTTCGGCAGCGAGACGATCCAGGGGTTTGCGGCTTCGGGAACGACTCCGGACACGATCCAGCTGGCGACGTCCTCGTTCTCCTACCTCACCGCGGGCATGACGCAGGCGCAGGACCTCGCCGCAGTCCTCGCGAAGTCCACCGCAACATCAACCGGCCTCAGGATCGCGGACTCCCAGGGCGACAGCCTCACCCTGGCCGGACTAACCGCGGCGACGATCGCGGCCAATCCCAGCGCGATCAAGTTCGCGTGAGACAGCCGACCTCGGTCTAAAGACTTACCGGGGATTAGCCTGGCTGGACTGCGCCCGCACTGCTCGCAAACGCGATCGGCGACGGAACGGCCACGCGATGAGGTGGGTCGCCGCCCAGCCCCAAAACGCGGCGAAGCCAGCCGCCGCAAGCGCGCCGAGCGTAAGCGGGGCGGCGGGTTCGTAGTCGTCGAGCGCGCTCTTCGCGATCTCGGGATCGAAGTTCCTGGCCACGACATAGAGCCGGGTCAGGGGGTTACCGGACTCGATCGCCTGAAGCTGCTCACTGAGCCTCCTGGCGCGGTCGATCGCCTCCGCCATGTCCTCGCCGCGCTCGCGCGCCAGCGGGTCGGCATTGTCCTCGAGCCGGTTTACTCCCTCGGCTGGCGTGAGGTTCTGGCGCTTCGCCTCGGCGTCGAACTCGGCGATGATCCGATTGAGTTCCGCGAGCGCGCCACCGAGCCGCTGTCGGTATTGCTGCGCGAATTCCGGCCCTTGTGACCCGATCAGTCCGGCAAGCACAGCGACCGCCAAGGCAAACCTGCGCGCAAACATCGGCTGTCCTGTACGCCTTGCCGGAATGGATAGCCGTCTCGCGCGCGGCCGTCGAGCGCCCTCAGAGATGGAGGCGCGATTTTGCCTCGGATTGAATGGCGCTATGGTGCCGGGACCACTCGCGAGCGGGGTCCCGGACGAGTGGCCGATAGAACGGTCGCGAGGATTCCTTTGACGGACATTCCCATCGGCGTCGTGACGATATCCGATCGAGCCGCCCGCGGCGTCTATGAGGACAGGGGGGGACCCGGCATTGAGGCCGCGCTCGCCGAGCTCGTCATGAGCCCATGGCGACCGGAGCGGCGGCTCGTGCCGGACGAGCGGCCGGCGATCGAGGCGGCGCTGGTCGCCCTCGCGGACAGCGTCCGCTGCCCGTTGATCCTGACCACGGGCGGCACCGGCCCCGCGCCGCGCGACGTGACGCCGGAAGCGACCGAAGCGATCTGCGACCGGCTGCTGCCCGGCTTCGGCGAACGCATGCGGTTCGTAAGCCTTGCGGAAGTTCCAACCGCGATCCTGTCGCGCCAGATCGCCGGCACACGCGGCGCGAGCCTCATCATCAACCTGCCGGGCAAGCCCGCCGCGATCCGCACTTGCCTCGATGCGGTGTTCGCTGCCGTGCCCTATTGCATCGACCTTATCGGCGGCCCGCGGCTCGAGACCGACCCGAAATTCTGCGTGGCGTTCCGCCCGAAGGGGTAAGGGCTAACGGCGGCGGCTGGCTAGTCCTTGTGGTTCGGGTCCTGGATCTTGTTCTCGAGACTTTCGAGCCGTTTTGACATCCGGTCCATCGCTTCAAAGCTAGCGCGCTGTCCCTCGAGTATAGCGCGCACCTGCTGCTCGACGTTCGCCCGTGCGGAGCCCGCCTGTGACTCGCAGATCTGGGCGCCCCGTTTGTCGTTGAAGCAGCAGAACACCTCTCCGTCGGGTGTGCAGGCGACGTAATGCGGATTGGAGACGCCGTTGTTCATGTCGTTCTCACCCGAGACGAAGCATTCGAGCGCGCCCTCGTTGTTCACCCAGTCCGAGCCGCAATTTGAGCCGCTCGCCTTCGGCATGGCGACCGCAAGGGGAGCGTCCCCCGCGACCGCGGCGAGGATCGCCGATGCACGTGCGCCAGCCCAGAACATCCCGGCAGCCGACAAAGAGAATTTACGGCGAGATCGTTCCATCGATTCCCTCCCTCGTCTCGCGGTCCCGCGTCATTCGGGCTCCGCGCAGCTAAGCTATCACGGACCGCGATCGCCATGGATCCCCGGAGTCGGGCGGAGATCGAGCGAAGGGATGGTCTTTGCTCCCGCGCTCCATTAGATGAGCGTGACGAAATCCTGGAAGTCTCATGTCCGCCGCCGCCCAGATCAAAGAGCCCGAAACCGACGTCCGCGCCGCGATGCGCGAGATCGGACATGAGGCTCGCGCCGCGGCGCGAGAACTGGCCAATGCCCCGGCGGAACGGAAGAACCGGGCGCTTCACGCCGCGGCGCGGCTCTTGCGCGAGCGGTCCGCCGCAATTCTCTCCGCCAACGCGCTCGATCTCGCGGCGGCCCGGGCGAAGGACCTGAGCCCGGCCATGATCGACCGGCTCACTCTCGATCCCGGCCGGATCGAAGCAATCGCCCGCGGCCTCGAAGAGGTCGCCGCGTTGCCCGATCCGGTCGGCCGGGTGCTGGCGAGTTTCACCCGGCCCAACGGGCTCATCATCGACCGGATTGCGACGCCGCTCGGCGTCGTCGGCGTCATCTACGAGAGCCGGCCGAATGTCACCGCCGACGCCGGCGCGCTTTGCCTCAAGAGCGGCAATGCAGTCGTGTTGCGCGGCGGCTCGGACAGTTTCCATTCGTCGGCGGCCATCCATGCCTGCCTCGCGGACGGCCTCAAGCAAGAGGGCCTGCCGGAGGCCGCGATTTCGCGCCCGCCCTTCGCCTCGCGCGAGGCGGTCGGTGAGATGCTGGGCGGCCTCGACGGCGCGCTCGACGTGATCGTGCCGCGCGGCGGAAAAAGCCTCGTCGAGCGGGTGCAGCGCGAGGCGCGCGTGCCGGTGTTCGCGCATCTCGAAGGCGTCGTCCACGTCTATGTCGATCGGGCGGCGGATCTCGACAAGGCGCTCAAGATCGTCGTCAACGCCAAGATGCGGCGCACCGGCGTCTGCGGCGCGGCCGAGACGCTCCTGGTCGATCGCGCCATAGCGCCTCGCGCCCTTGGCCCATTGATCGGAGCGCTGATCGAGGCGGGCTGCGCGGTGCGCGGCGATGAGGCCGCGCAACGGGCGGATCCGCGCGTTACTGCGGCGAGCGAACACGACTGGCGGACCGAATATCTCGACGCGATCATTGCCGTGCGTGTCGTCGACGGCCTTGACGCGGCGATCAACCATATCGAGACCTATGGCTCCCACCACACCGACTGCATCGTGACCGAGGACGCCGCGGCCGCCGAGCGGTTCCTGAAAGAGGTCGACTCGGCGATCGTCATCCACAACGCCTCGACCCAATTCGCTGACGGGGGCGAGTTCGGCTTCGGGGCTGAAATCGGCATCGCGACGGGGCGCATGCATGCGCGCGGGCCGGTCGGGGTCGAGCAGCTGTGCAGCTTCAAGTACCGGGTGCGCGGCTCGGGGCAGGTCAGGGCCTGACGCGCGGAGGTTTTGCTCGCGCCGCGGCGCGGGAAAAACATTGCCAAATCCAAGCAGCGTCGTGAAAGCCGGAACCAAAGCCAGCCAAGGAAAAGGCTTGGATTCCCTTGGATCGCCTTGGCGGGATTGAGCCTTTTCAAAGGATTGCGCTGACTCCCCGAGCCGAAACGATTGTTCTTTGATCACTGCGCCGCTGAAGCGCGCCGAGCCTTCTGACGCTAGCTCGCATCTCCGGAAACTTGCTGTCGAACCGCGAAAACCATGACAGGGGCATCATAACGATGTTTTGGAATTTCTGAAACAGAAAGTCGAAAAAACTGGAATTCCGTCGGCGTCGGATGGGTCTCAGATCGCCGTCTTGGCGGCGGCGGTCGCCGGGTCTCCGGTGTTGGGCGTTCCGGCCGGTTCGATCAGCAGCAGATGCACCTCTTCTGCAGCAACCGGGCAGTGCTCCACGCCCTTCGGCACGACATAGAGTTCGCCCGGTCCCAGGCGGACATCGCCGTCCCTGAGCCGAATCGTAAGGTTTCCCTTCACGACATAGAAGAAGTCGTCGGTGTCGGGATGCGAATGCCAGACGAACTCGCCCTTGAGCTTGACAACCATGACGTCGTGGCCGTTGAACGAAGCCACGATCTTCGGCAACCAATGTTCGGAAAACTGGCCGAGCTTGCCGGCGATATTGATTGGGGTCATTCCCGGCTCCCTTTTGCGGCGGCGAACCTAGGGTTGGAAGTCTTCGCGTCATTCTAACCCGTTACGGCCTCGCGTGTCGTGGCCGTCCACACAGCCAAAAAATGTTGTGGTCCCCTTGCGCAGTCCGTCATAAGATATATCTTGCAGTGCGACATATCGTGATATGTCTTAAGAAGGGAGTAACACAATGTTCCATCGTCATTTTGACGATCATATTCGGCACGGCCATGGCGGATTCGGGCGCGGCCCGTTCGGCGGCTGGCGCGGACGCCACGGCGGCGGATTCGAGCGCCGCGAGGGCCGGATGTTCGACGGAGGCGAGCTGAGGCTCGTGATTCTCAAGCTGGTGGCGGAGAAACCCCGCTATGGCTACGACATCATCAAGGAGCTCGGCGAGCGCGTCGGGGGCGAATATTCGCCGAGCCCGGGCGTCGTCTATCCCACGCTGACCATGCTCGAGGAGATGGGCTATGCGAGTTCGAGCCAGGACCCGCAGGGCCGCAAGCTCTATACGCTGACGGAAGAGGGCGAGAAGGTCCTCGCCGAGAACAAGGCCCAGATCGACGCCATTTTCGCCCGCTTCGGCGAAAGCGACGAAGGCCGGTTCGCGGGCTTCGTCTCGGTCAAGCGCGCGATGCTCAACCTGCGCGCCACGCTTCGTTTGCGCCTGCGCGGCCGCGCGGCGACGCCGGAGCAGATCCAGGCGATCGTCGACGCCCTCGATGCGGCGGCCAAGACGATCGAGCGGAGCTGACGCGGGGCCGCCAGTCGAAAGCAATCGCCTGTCATGCCCGCGAACGCGGGCATCTAGAACGGCTCATCCGACTCTGGGTTCCCGCTTCGCGCGGGAACGACAAGATTGAGATTCCCGCGCTGGTCTCAGCCGGCCGAGCGCCAGTGGTCGGGCTTGGTCTTGTTGTTCTCGTGCCTCACACGCGCGACAAGAGGGTGATGGCCCTCCTTCTTGGCCCAGTCGATCGCTTCCTTCTGGGTCTTGAAGACTTTCAGCGCGTGGTCCTTGTGATCCTCGACCACATAGTCCTCAATCGGCGTACCCTCGTGGCGCCCCTTGGGGCGCGGCTCGATATAGACGTTGCCCACGTGCCTCCTCCCAACCGAATCCTTCGGAGAGCGGAAGATTTGCACAAAGCCACGTCGGGCGGAAGCGTAATGACGCCGGCGGCCGTTCAGACGTAGCGGATGGTCGTGAACATGCCGGCGTCGAGGTGGTAGAGCAGGTGGCAGTGCAGCGCCCACCATCCGGGGTTGTTCGCGTCGAAGGCGACCACGACCCTGCCGCGAGGCAGGACCAGCACCGTGTTGCGGACGGCCCCGCTCATGCGCACGCCGTCGATCTCCACCACCTGGAACTCGTGCCCGTGCAGGTGCATAGGGTGAGGCATCGGGGTCTGGTTGACGAAGGCGAGTTCGACCCGCTCGCCCTTCTTGACCGGCGCCGGCGGGACGCTGGGATTCCAGACCACATTGTTGATGGACCAGACATAGCCGGCCATTTCGCCGGTCAGGTTCAGGGTGAGCACGCGGTTCGCCTTGCGGACGCTAAGCGGCCGCAACGCGCGCAGGCTTTTCTCGAGATCGAGCGTCAGCGCCGGCGAAGCTATCTCGGCCTCACTGGAGAGCCGGGCGACCTTCGCCTTTCCGGCGACGAGCACGATACCGGTCTGGGCGCGCTCGCCTTCCAATAGCGCCAGAACCGGATAGGCGCCTGGCCCCGACGGCAGCGTGACGCGAATGTCGAGCCGTTGCGCGACCGCGACCGGGAAGCGGCTGTCGCGGATCGGCGCGACCTCGAAACCGTCGACCGCGATAAGGTCGCCGTCGAGCTTGCCGAGATCGATATGGAAGTTGCTCATTGAAGCGCTGTTGATGATGCGCAGGAGAACCCGTCCGCCCGGTTCGACCTTGACGAGTTCGGGGTCCGCGAGGGTGCGGAAATTGGTGAGGAAGGCGTCGTATTTGACATCGTTGAGGTCGGGCGCCGCGGCCGCGCCGCCCTTTGCCGCCATGCCCGGCATCGCCCCTGGCTTCGGCGTCGCGGCCGGCGCGGCGCCCGCCGCGGCCATCCCGGCCATCGACCTGCTGTTTCTTAGCTTGGCGAATATTTGCTCCGGCGGGGTGAAGCTGAAATCGGCCAGCATCACGACGACCTCCTGCTGGTCGGCGCGATCGCGCTGATCGCGAATGATGAGCGGGGCGGTCATCAGGAGCTGTTCCTGCAGGCCTTGATGCGAATGCATCCAGAACGTCCCGCCGAAGCGCAGCGGGAAGTCGTAGTCGGCGCTGCCGCCGGGCGGGATCGGCGGCCCCGAGATACCGGGCACGCCGTCCTGCCGCCACGGCGGGGTCAGCCCATGCCAGTGGATGAGGCTTGGCTCGTCGATGCCGTTTTCGACCCGAACGCGAAAGGGTTTGCCGACCTCGGTAGTCAAGCCGAACGTCCCGTCGGGCTGACGGATGCCGTAGACCGAGGCGGCGCGGCCGTTCACCTCGATGTCGCGCCGCTCCAGTCTCAGGATCGTCGGAGGGGAAGAGCTTTGCGCCTGGGCGGCGAGCGGAGGCGCCGCAAGGGCCGCGGCGCCGCCAGCGAGGATTGCGCGCCTGGACAGCATGGGAAGCCTCCTCGGTGTGATGGCGATCCGCCGTCGCGTGGGCACGATACGGATTGCGAGTGCGCGCGCAAGGCGTCTGTCGCCCTCGAACGCCCGCTCCGTTCGGCTTGCTCCATCCTCTGACTTCGGTCAATTTCGCAAGCGGCGTCGGCCGTTTGGGCGGATGTCCAATAGGGGAGGGGCAACATGGCGAACATCGCAGTCCGGAAGCTCTCGGCGCGGGTCTTTCAGTCAAGGGCGGTTCCTGGTCGGTGCGGCTGAACTGGGCAAATCCGACCGGGGTCGCGTATGACAAGGTGCTGATCGCCTGGCGGAGAACCGATGGCGTGAACACGCCGCCGCCGGGAAGCAACGAGATCGATTCCAACATCAATACATATACGATCGACGCGGTTCCGCCTTCGGCGGCCTATGTCTTCAGCGTGAAGGGCGGCCAGAAGACCGACATTTTCGGCGCCGGCATCAATTGGGACTATTCGGACTGGACCTCGGTCGCCGTCAACACGCCGGCGCTGCCCATCGTCATCCCGCCGGGCGGGCGGCAGGTCGTATTCTATCGTCAAAGCGGCGCGGCCTTCGCGGCCCCGGTCGTCGCCGGAAGTTCGGGCGCGCCGACCATCGGTCCCACTCATCAGATCGGCGGCTGGGAGAACGACTGGACGCAGGTCGTCGGGATCCACGACCAGGGCGGCAATCCCTTCCTCCTGTTCTACAAGCCCAACGGCAGGGCCTTTGTCGCCCCAATCGTGATGGACACGGGCGGCCCCGGAAATGGCCCGGGCTTCATCATCGGCGGCTGGGAGGGCGACTGGACGCAGCTCGTCGGATTTACCGTTGGCGGCAGCCCGTTTCTGCTCTTCTACCGGCAGAGCAAGCAGCCGACGGCATCGGTCGCGCCTATCGTCCGCGGCCCTCAGAGCCCAATCAACGGGACGCCGGTTTCGATCGGCAACTGGGAGCAGGACTGGACCCAGATCACGGCGTTCACACTCTCCGGCTCGCCTTTCTTTCTTCTCTACCGCCGGAACGACGGCTTCGCCTGCCTCGCCCCAATCGTCGCCGGCTCGCCGGTGCCCCATATCGGCCCCACGCAAACGCTGGTCGGCTGGAAGAAGGGACCTTGGGACCAGATCCGCGCCTTCGACTTCGGCGGCTCCGCGTACTTGCTCCTCAACCGCGAGAACGACGGCTCCGCCTTTATCGCGCCGATCTCGCTCGGTTCGAACGGCGTTGAGATCGGGACTCTGAGCCAGGTCGGCGGCTGGGAAACGGACTGGGCGCAGTTGGCGATCCTGTCGTTTCTTTAAGAGCTCGCCCGCTTCCCAAGGGAACGCCTTGGGGGGCAGGTCGGCCAAGCGCTGTTCGGGCGGCCCGCCGCCACACGCGACGAAAGGAAAAATCAGGCGATTCGCGGAACCGCCGTTGGCCGCGAGCGATTGACTTCATGACCTTTCTGACCCATTTCTAAGGGTCCGCAGAGTCGATGGCTCTGCACGGGGGGTTTGTGCGCGTCTTTTCGGCGCCCGCAGATTCAAACGCCAACACAGGAGAGTGGCCATTCGTCGACCTATGAAAGCAACCGCGCAGCCGGAAAAAGAAGGGCCGCGCACCAATCGCGATATTCGCGCCATCCAGGTTCAGCTTATTGACGCCGAGGGACATAATCGCGGCGTCGTCAATCTCACCGACGCCCAGCAGCTCGCCGATGAGGCTTCGCTCGATCTGGTCGAGATTGTCCCCAACGCGACCCCGCCGGTCTGCAAGATCCTCGATTTCGGCAAATACCGCTTCCTCGAGCAGAAGAAGTCCGCCGAGGCGCGTAAGCGCCAGAAGGTCGTCGAGGTCAAGGAGATCAAGCTGAGGCCAGGGATCGACGACCACGATTACGAGGTGAAGATGCGGTCGGTGAAGCGCTTTTTCGACGAAGGCGACAAGGTCAAGGTGACGCTGCGCTTTCGCGGCCGCGAAATGGCGCACCAGGATATCGGTTTCAGGCTCCTGCAGCGTGTCAGGACCGAGACTGCCCCGATAGCCAAGGTTGAGGCCGAGCCGCTGATGGAAGGCCGCCAGATGACCATGGTGCTTGCGCCAAGGTAAGCTCTCGGGGACGGCCTGAGTCACGCGGAGTTGAAGCCGCGCGGCGCCGACGCTCTGGCGCTGGCGCGACGGCTGGTGTACTGACATGTTAGTCCCTCGCTCAGAGGGACTGTTTTTTTAGGAAGCGGCCGCGGAGGGCCGGGGACGATGACGACGATCTATGCGGAGCCCGCCGCCGCGGGCCGCAGGCGGGCCGAGACCGCGACCCTCGGTGTTTTGATCGCCCTCAGCGCCTCGCACATGCTCAACGACGTGATGCAGTCGCTCGCGCCCGCGCTCTATCCGGTCTTCCGGCAGGAGTTCGCGCTGAGCTTCTTCCAGATCGGTCTCATCACCTTCGTCTTCCAGCTGACCGCCTCCTTCCTTCAGCCGCTGATCGGGTTGAGACTCGACAAGCGGCCGCTGACCTGGATCCTGCCGCTTGGCATGTCCTTCACGCTGGTCGGATTGGTGCTGCTGGCTTTCGCCAGCTCCTACGTTCTGATCCTTCTCGCGGTCGCGGTGGTCGGAATCGGCAGCGCGGTGTTCCATCCGGAGGCCTCGCGCGTCGCCCGCGCGGCGTCGGGCGGCAGGCACGGCTTCGCCCAGAGCCTGTTCCAGGTCGGCGGAAATTTCGGCCAGTCGCTCGGGCCGCTGCTGGCGGCCTTCATCGTTGTCCCGTTCGGTCAGCACTCGGTTGCGGCTTTCACGCTGCTTGCGCTCGCGGCGGTGATCATCTTGACGGGCGTCAGCCGCTGGTATGCGGCGGTTCGCGCCAAACCGCGCAAGGCGGCGGCGGCCGCGGCCCCAGGCCATCCGCGTAAGGTCGTGGTCCGCACGCTATTCGTGCTGGTGGTGATGCTGTTCTCGAAGGTGCTCTACCTCTCGAGTTTAAACAGCTATTACACCTTCTACCTGATCCAGACTTTTGGCGTCTCGATTCAAAGCTCGCAGGTGTTGCTGTTCGTGTTCCTCGCCTCCGTCGCCGCCGGCACGTTCCTCGGCGGGCCGCTGGTCGATCGCTTTGGCGCGAAGTTCGTGATCTGGGGGTCGATCCTTGGCGTCCTGCCGTTCACGCTGCTTCTGCCGCATCTCGGGCTGATCGGGACCGTAATCAATTCGATCGCGATCGGGCTCATCATCTCGTCGGCCTTCTCGGCGATGATCGTCTATGCGCAGGAATTGACCCCCGGCAACGTGGGCGCGGTCGCGGGCCTTTTCTTCGGCCTGTCGTTCGGCCTCGGCGGCGTCGGCGCGGCGCTGCTCGGCATGCTGGCGGACTGGACGAGCCTCAACTTCGTCTATCACGTCTGCGCTTTCCTCCCCGCGGTCGGCCTCCTCGGCGGCTTCCTGCCGACCGACCCCGGCAAGGCGGCCCCCGGGAAACTGGCGACGGCGTCGGCATAGCCCCTCTCACGCCCGGTTTACAGCCAAGGCGATCGTCGGCTGCGCCTATACGCGCGCAGCCGGCGCTTGTTGACAGCCGCCAAGTTGCCGCCACATTTGCGGCGTTTTGTGAGAATGAACATTCATTCTCACGGTTTCAGCATGAGCATTGTCTCCCTCTCGGCAGGACGGCGCGCTCCCGACGCCGAGCGGCGCGACCGTATCATCGAGGCGGCTGAACGGGCCTTCGTCCGCAACGGCTTTCACGCCGCCACGATGCAGCATGTCGCGGAAGAGGCCGGCATGAGTCCGGGAAATCTCTACCGCTACTTTCCCTCCAAGGAGGCGATCGTCGAGGGCCTGTGCGAGGTCGACCGCGGCCGGCGCGCTGGGTCTTTCGACGCCTTCGCCGACCTCCTGGCCCGCAACGGCGATTTGACCGCCGCGATCCGCTGGGGCATGCGCGAACATGTCCTCTCCAAGCCGCCGGAGAAGGCGCGCATGATCGTCGAGATCTGGGCCGAGGCCGGACGCAATCCGCGCGTCGCCGAAATCACCCGGAAGCTCGACGCCGAGGTGTTGAGCGGCCTCGAGCGGCTGATCGACGCCGCCAAGGCGGCGGGGGCCGCCTCGCCCAGGCTCAACTCTCGCTTCGCCGCCGGCTTCTTCGTCACCTACGTCGCGGGGCTCTTCAAGCGGATCGCGGTCGAGCCCGATTTCGACCCGGACGCGGAGACCGATATGGCGGTCCGCGTCCTCAAGGCCCTTTTTGCCGGCAAGCTCTCGGACGACCCAGCGCCTCGCGAGGAGGTCCGACAATGAGACGCGCCCTGATCATCGTCCCGGTCGTTGCGGCCGTCGCGCTCGGCGGCGTCTGGGCGGCGAGCATCGTCGCTCCCTGCGCCCTGCCGCCCGCGCTGATGACGAAGATTGCTCCCGACAAGCTCGGCGCCTGCCCGACGCCGGCCGTCGCCACGGCGGCGGCCGATCAGCCGCGGGCGGTCGAACCGCCGGCGGTCTCGGTCGTGCCTGCGGTCCGGCGCGAATTTGTCGAGCGCCTGTTCGTCTCCGGAACCCTGGTTGCGCGCGAGGAGGCGCAGGTCGCGGCGCGCATCGACGGGCTCACGATCGTCGAAGTCGACGCCGAGGACGGCGATCAGGTGAAGCAGGGGCAGGTGCTCGCCCGGCTCGACCGCACGCAGCTTGACGCGCTCCTCGCAGAGAACGACGCCGCGACCAAGCGCGCCGATGCCGCGATCGACCAGGCGCGGAGCCTGATTGCGCAGTCGCAGGCGCAGCTCCAGTTCGCAAGCGACGATTACGACCGGGCGCGCAAGTTGACGGGCGGCGTGATGTCGGTCTCGACCATCGAGCAGCGCGAAACGGCGATGAAGACGGCGCAGGCCCAGTTGGCGTCGGCCAACCACGCGCTGAGCGTCGCCGAGGCCGATCGCAAGAGCCGCGACGCCGAGCGCCAGGAGCTGCTGGTGCGAATCGACCGGACGGAGGTCAAGGCGCCTGTCGCCGGGATCGTCAGCCGCCGCTCGGCCAAAGTCGGCGCCGATGCGTCGATCGCCGGCGAGCCCCTCTTCCGCATCATCGAGAACGGGGCGATCGATCTCGAGGCCGACGTGCCCGAGCAGTCGCTCGCGAGCCTGCTCGTCGGCATGCCGGCGGAACTGAAGCTGCCCGGCGTCGCCGGCGCAGTCGCGGGCCGGGTTCGCCTCGTCAACGAGGAGGTCGACAAGGCGGGCCGCACCGGCAAGGTCAGGATCGCGCTCGACGATGTCTCGCACGCTCATGTCGGCGCCTTTGCCTCGGGCCAGATCGAGCTTACCCGCCGCGACGGCGTCGGCGCGCCGGCGACCGCGATCGAGCGCGAGGGCGATGCGGCGCGGCTCTATGTCGTGCGCGAGGGCAAAGTCGAAGAGCGGCAGGTGAAGCCGGGGATCGTCGAAGGCGATTCGGTTGAGGTCATGAGCGGCGTCCACGCGGGCGAGAGCGTCGTGGCCCGCGCCGCCGCCTTCCTGCGGCCGGGGGACCGCGTGCGTCCGGTTCCCGAAGCCGCGACGTCGTCGGCGGGCGGCTAGGAGGCTCTTCTCATGCGGCTCAACGTCTCGGCCTGGTCGATCCGCAAGCCCATACCCGCGGCGGTCGCCTTTTCGGTGTTGTTGATTCTCGGCCTCGTAAGCTTCCGGTCGATGTCGGTCACCCGCTTTCCGAACATCGACATCCCGATTGTTCAGGTGCTTGTCACCCAATCCGGCGCCGCGCCGTCGGAACTCGAATCGCAGGTGACGAAAAAAGTCGAGGACGCCGTCTCGAGCATCAACGGCGTCTGGCACATCGCCTCGACCGTCACCGACGGATCGTCCTCGACAATCATTCAATTCACCGTGGGCTCGGTCGACATCGACCGCGCGCTCAACGACGTGAAGGATCAGATCGCCAAGATCCGCAGCGACCTGCCGCGCACCATCGACGAGCCGATCATCAGCCGCGTCGACATTGAGGGACTGCCGATCGTCACCTACGCTGCTTCGGCGCCCGGGCTATCGGTTGAGCAATTGTCCTGGTTTATCGACGATTCCGTCGCCCGCGACCTGCAGAGCATCCACGGCGTCGGCGAGGTCAAGCGCTTCGGCGGCGTCGACCGCGAGATCCGGGTCGCGCTCGATCCCGAGAAGCTGCTCGCGCTCGGCGTAACCGCGGCGACCGTCAACGAGCAGGTGCGCGCCGACAATGTTGATCTCGGCGGCGGACGGGGCGAAGTCGCCGGCCAGGAACAGGCGATCCGCACCCTCGCCGGAGCGCGCAGCGTCGCCGAACTCGCCGCGCTGCCGATCGCGCTTCCGGGCGGGCGCAAGGTCAGGCTCGACGAACTCGGGACGGTCACCGACGGCGCGGCCGAGCCGCGAACCTTCACCCGGCTCTTTGACGAGCCGATCGTCGCCTTCGGCATCACCCGCGCGAAGGGCGCGAGCGACGTGACCGTCGATCAGCTGATCGAGAAGCGCCTTGCGGCCATCGAGGCGGCGCATCCGGAGGTGAAGTTCACCAAGGTCGACACCCAGGTCGACAACGAGCTCGGCAACTATCATTCGACGATGGAGACCTTGATCGAGGGCGCGGTTCTCGCCGTCGTCGTCGTATTCATCTTCCTGCGCGACCTGCGAGCCACGCTCGTCACCGCGGTCGCGCTGCCGCTCTCCGTCATTCCGACCTTCTGGGCGATGGATGCGATCGGCTTCTCGCTCAACCTCGTGAGCCTGCTCGCAATCACGCTGGTCACCGGCATTCTTGTCGATGACGCGATCGTCGAGATCGAGAACATCGTGCGCCATATGCGGATGGGCAAGTCGGCTTATCGCGCCTCGCTCGAGGCGGCCGACGAGATCGGGCTCGCGGTGATCGCGATCTCGCTCTCGATCGCCGCGATCTTCTCCCCCGTCAGCTTCATGGGCGGGATCGCCGGGCAATATTTCCGCCAGTTTGGGCTGACGGTGGCGATCGCGGTCATGTTCTCGCTCATGGTCGCGCGCTTCGTCACGCCGGTCATCGCCGCCTACTTCCTGCGCGCGCCGTATGATCATGTGCAGGCGGACGGCGCGGTCATGCGCTTCTATACGCGGCTCGTGCGAACGTCGCTCCGCCATCGCTGGATCACCATGTTCGCGGGTGCAGTGATCTTCGCCGCTTCCTTGTGGTCGACCCAGCTCCTGCCGTCCGGCTTCATTCCCGCCGACGATACAGGGCGGGCGCTGCTCGCGATCGAGCTGCCGCCGGGCTCACGGCTCGAGGACACCGATCGCGTCACCCGCGCGATCTCGGACAAGCTGCGCGCCATGCCCGAGGTGCGCTCGGCACTCATCTTCGGCGGCAAGCTCATGGGGGGCGCCGACGACGAACCGCGCAAGGCGACGCTGGTCATCAACTTCGTGCATAAATCAAAGCGCGAGGCGTCGCAGAAGGACCTGCAGCTCGAGATCGGCGCCATCCTCGCCGATCAGCCGGACGTCCGCTACTGGTTCCTTAAGGACAATGGCCAGCGCGACCTGCAGCTGATCGTCGCGGGGCCCGACATCAAGGTCATCAACGACACCGCAAACCAGATCGCGAGCGAGATGCGGTCGATCCCGACGATCGAGAATCCGATCTCGACCGCCGAGCTCGACCGGCCGGAATTGCGCATCACTCCGAAGCCGCAGGTCGCCGCCGACCTCGGCGTCTCGACCGAGGCCTTGTCCGAGACGATCCGTGTCGCCACGCTCGGCGACATCGACGCCAATCTCGCCAAGTTCAACGCCGGCGACCGCCTGATCCCCATCCGGGTCGAGCTCGACGAGGCGGCGCGGTCGCGCGTCGGGCTATTGCAGGACTTGCGCGTGCCGACCGGCGGGGGCGCGACGACGCCGCTTTCGGTGGTCGCGGATTTCTCGGTCAACCACGGACCGACGGCCATCAACCGCTACGACCGCACGCGGCGGGTGACGATCGAAGGCGATCTGCGCGGCGATGCTGCGCTCGGGGCCGCGGTTGCGGCGATCCGCGCCCTGCCGACCGCGAAAAATCTGCCGCCCGGGGTCGAAATCCGCGAGACCGGCGACGTCGAGATCATGAGCGAGGTGTTCGCCTCCTTCGCCGCCGCGATGGGCGCGGGCCTGATGATGGTCTATGGGCTGCTCGTGCTGCTGTTCGGCAGTTTCCTGCAGCCGATCACGATTCTCATCTCTCTGCCGCTCTCGATCGGCGGCGCGATCATCGCGCTCCTCATCACCCACAAGGCGATGTCGATGCCGGTGGTGATCGGCATTCTCATGCTGATGGGCATCGTCACCAAGAACGCGATCATGCTGGTCGATTTCGCGGTCGAGGAGATCGGCCGCGGCACGCCGCGCCTCGAGGCGCTGGTCGAGGCCGGCCGCAAGCGCGCGCGGCCGATCGTGATGACGACCATTGCGATGGCGGCGGGCATGTTCCCCTCGGCGCTGGGCTTGGGCGACGGCGGAGGCTTCCGTTCGCCGATGGCGATCGCGGTGATCGGCGGCCTCGTCATGTCGACGATGCTGTCGCTGGTTTTCGTGCCGGCGGTGTTCACGGTGATGGACGACGTGGGCCGGCTCGCGTGGCGGCTGTTCAGCCGCCTGATCGGCGAGCAGGACGAGGCGCCTGCGCCTGCTCCACACGCCGCGCCTTCGCCGCCGATCCGGCCGCGCCCCGCGCACGATGTCCCGGTGGCCGCGGAATAGGGCTGGCTGCGCGCTCGTAGGGCCCCGTCGCTAACCCGGCCAGGTGGCCTCAACGACCTCGCACTCCAGGACCGCGACCTCAGGGCCGATTGATGCCTTGACATCAGAAACTTGTCTGCGATGGTGCCAAGATGCGCACCACTCTCACGCTCGACGATGACCTTGCGGGCCTTTTGAAGCAGCGCGCCCAGGAACTAGGCGTCCCCTTCAAGGAAGCCGTCAATGGCGCCATCCGGGCAGGTTTGGGCCAAGCGGCATTGGCTCGAAAGCGACCTGCGCCGAAGACCGTGCCGCATTCATTCGGCTTCCGGCCTGGCGTCGACCTCGACAAGCTCGGGCAGCTCGCCGACGAATTGGAGGGGGAGGCCTTCGTGGACAAAGCGTATGATTCTGCCCGACGTAAACGTTCTTGTTCACGCGCATAACGCCGATTCTTCGGTCCACCAGCAGGCGCGGCGATGGTGGGACGCGTGTCTCTCAGGCGTCGAGGGCGTCGGGCTCGCATGGGTGACAATGCTCGGATTCGTGCGAATCACGACAAACCGCAAGGTAGTGGCGCGTCCACTCTCCGTTGAGGCCGTCATGCAGCGACTTGAGAGCTGGGTGGCGTTGCCCCATGTTCACATCGCGGCGCCGTCGGACTCTCATTTCACCCGGCTTCGCGCCCAACTCGAACGCCTTGGCACTGCGGGAAACCTTACAACGGACGCCCATCTCGCTGTCCTCGCCATTGAGCGCGGCTATGTCCTCTATTCGACCGATTCTGATTTCGCCAGGTTTCCGGGGCTTCGCTGGGTCAACCCCTGCAAGTAGTGATCGTGCGGCGTGGGGTTGCCGCTTGACGGCGCGGTCACCCGAACGCTTCCCAGATCGCCGGCGATCAGCGCCCTCGCTGAATTCACGACCGGATCCACAACAAGCGCCATCACGCCGTGCGGATCGCGCGCATGGCCGGAGACGCCGAAGGCGAGGCGCGGCGGCTCGATGGAGGGCATACGCAAGCTGCCCATGAGCCAGTCCCAGATCGCAAGGCTCGCGCCCATGTTGCAGTTGAAATGCGCGGGATCGGCGGAATGGTGAAGCTGGTGGTGGGCCGGGCTCATGAAGACACGGCCCCAGACGCCGGTGAAGGGAATCCAGATCTCGCTGTGCTGGAGTTGTGCGGTCAGATAGATGTAGAGCAGCATCAGCACGTTCTGGTCGAACAGCGTGAACGACACGGCGCGGCGCCCAAGCGCATATTGCGCCACGCCGCCGATCAAGCCGATGACGAGCGCGAGAGTATTGGCGAGGATCAGCGAATTGAGCGGGTGGACGCGGAAGTTGACGAGCGGCGTCAGCACCTCGGCTGAATGATGCGCCTTGTGCAGTTCCCACAGCGTCGGAATGCGGTGCTTGAGCGAATGGTCGATGAAGAAGCCGAGGTCGTAGGCGAGAAAGAGGGCTAGCGTGCGCGCCCCGTTGAGCATGAAATCAGGCGCATGCGGCTCCGGGCCTGGGCCGAACCAGCGCGCAAGAAAGGCGGCGACGCCGTCGCTGATCCACGACGTCGAGACGACCGCCCAGCCAATGATCGCGCCCAGCGTCGCCAGGCCGATGACGCAATAGGCCAGGTCGGCGAGAGTTCGAGCGATGGAAAAGGACACGGCGCGAGAAGATCGCGCGAAAAAGCGCCTTCGCGGCGACGCGCCGGCTGCGGCGCCTCCGCTTCAGCGCCAGCCAGGCGAAGGCGATCATCACCGCGGCGGATAGCGAATAAACCGACGAGATCGAGGCGGGCTCGAGGAGCGTCGCCGCCGCTGGCCGCAGGGGCGACAAGAGGGTTTCGATGACGCTCATCGACGCGATCGTCTTGCTGGCCTTTGGATCTGGCTGGCGCCCGCGCCGAACCATCAAGGCACGCTAAGGCCGGAGGCTTAAGGATTGATGGGTTCGATGCCGCGATTTGATCGTTTCCGCTGGGGGGTTCAATCCGCCGTCGCTTACTTGCGTTAGGCAAAGGCGACGGGTCGAGATTTGCATGGACTGTGATCACAATCACAGCGTGTTATTGTTCTTGGCCCTAATGTTGCATAACGAGATTGGTGATCCGGCTCGGAATGGCCCGAGGGTCTCGGGTAAGAACAATAGCCGGACGGTCGATGCGGTAAACTGGAGGGGCAACAAAATGTCCGGATATTCTCTCGTAATCCTCGTGTGCTCGATCGCGCTCTCGCACTCGGATTGTCAGCCGAACACCGCGACGGACATTGTGCGTGGGCCGCCGGTCGACAATCTCGTCGCATGCGGGTTCAACGCGCAGACGATGATGGCTGGCACGGATCTCGTACGGTCGGACGGAAGCGAGTACATGAAAGTAGTCTGCACGCCGTCCAAGAACGCCGACCAATGGATGGCCGAGATCGAGGCGCGCAAGGCCGCCTTGCAATAGGCGGGCTCAACCGGCGCGAATCTTTACTCGCCGCCTAAATGACCGAGCAGATTTGGCTCAGCGGGCGAAGCTGGCCGCGACTGGAAAACCTCTCTCACGACGCCCGCCTGTTCCGGGCTGATCGCGAGCTTGGCCGAAAACCCGTCGCGCCGGGCGGCGATCGCTTCCGACCGTAAGCCTGCGAGATCGGCGGTGTCGGCATACGCCGCGTCAATCGCCGCAACCCCTGCGGCGGCCGCGGCGAGGAGCGTAAGGTCGCGCGCCAGGCGGAAGACGCCGGCGTAGGCGCCGTGCTCGTCGCGGTCGCTCTCCGCGCCGACGTCGGCGCGCAGCGCGGCGGCGCTCCAGGCGATGCCGGCGAGCCGCCCGCTCGAGACACGATAGCCGGCCATGCCCAACAACGCCCGCGCCGTGTCGACGACGGCGATGATTCGCGTCGCCTCGTCCTCGAGGTCGAAATCCGCCTCCCGTACCGCCAGCTTGGCCGAGAGCTGCTGTACGCTTGCCGCTCCAAAACCGCCGGGCAGCATGATGGCGTCGGGCGCGTGCGCCATGACCGCGTCGAGGTCCGCGTCAGTCTTGCCTGAATCGAGCGCGCTGACCGCGACGATCAGCGCTGGGCCGCCGTGGCGGGCGCGGGCGCGCTTGAGGAAAGCCGCGGCCGCGGCTCGCGCTGCAACCATCTCGCCGGCCGCGGCGGATGCGAGATCGACCACGACCGCGTCGGCCACGCTCGCCAGAGCCTCGTCGAGCGGTTTCTCGTTCGCGCGAGCGATGAGAAGCGAGCGCATCGGCGCCTTAGGCGGAGAGGATCTCGGGGCCGCGGCGGCGCATGAAGGCGGTGCGACGGCATTCCGCGACCAGCGTGCCGTCCTGCTTGAACGCCCGGTGCCGGAACTCGACCAGCCCGGCCTCGGCGCGCGACTTCGAGGCGCGCACGGCGAGGACTTCCGATTCCGCGCGAATGGTGTCGCCCTCGAACAGCGGGGCCGGAAAGGCGACGTCGGTCATGCCGAGGTTGGCGATCGTCGTGCCGACCGTGGTGTCGTTCACGGATATGCCGATCATGAGCCCGAGCGTGAACAGCGAATTCATCAGCGGCCGGCCCCATTCGGTTTCCGTCGCGCAAAAATGGGCGTCGATATGGAGCGGCTGGGGGTTCAGCGTCATGTTGGAGAACAGCATGTTGTCCATCTGGGTGACGGTGCGGGTCAGGCGGTGCCGAAAGACCTGACCGACCGAGAAGTCCTCGAAATAGAGGCCGCCGCGCGGGTGACGAAGAGTGCCGGTCTCCATGAGCGTCCTCCGCCTCACAACTTTAAGTTGCCGTTAACCATGGTTATGCAATCTTGACGACCAGCATCCACCGCCATGACCGGCGAGGTAGGTCGACGTGCACGCCAACCGGCCGATGGCCATGCTTCATCCGGCGCCCTCGTTCGCCAAGCCGGACATAGTGCGCCGATTTCTTGCTTTCACGCAATGCGCCGGGCCGCAGGAGCGCGCTGAAGCGGCAAGTGCGCTCGCACGGGCCTATCTCCATTCAGACCTCGCCGAGACCCTGCGGGCCGAGGCGGAGCTGGCGATGACCGCGTTGCTTGACGATCCTTTTCCGCTCGTTCGTCGCGCGCTCGCCGAGGCTCTCGGCAGCGCCGCCGGCGCGCCCCGTTCCCTGATCCGGGCGCTTGCATTCGACCGGCCGGACGTGGCGGCCGCGGTGCTTAGCCGTTCGCCGGCGCTGACCGATGCCGACCTTGTCGAATGCGTGGGTGCGGCGGACGTTGTCGTCCAGTCGGCGCTGGCGCGAAGACCGGATCTCAAGCCCGGCGCGATCGCGGCCCTCGCCGAGATGGGTCAACGCGAGGCGCTTCTCGCGTTGATCGGCAATCGCGAGGCCGCGCTCGCCCCGGCCGCGCTGACCCGGATATTCGCGCGTTTCGGCTCCGACGGCGAGCTGCGCGAGGCGCTGCTCGAGCGTCCCGCGCTCCCTCGGGGCCTCAGGGCGCAGATCGCCGCAGCGACGGCGAAGGATCTCAGCGCCGCTGCGTCGCGGTGGCTGCCCCGCGAACGGGCCGAACGCGTCGCCCGCGAGGCGCGCGATCAGGCGATTTGTTCGATCGCCTCGTCATGCCCAAAAGGCGAGCGAGCGGAGCTCGTCCGTACGCTTCGCGCATGCGGGGCGCTGACGCCGGCGTTGCTGCTGCGCTCGCTGCTTGGCGGCGACCGGGAGCTGTTCGAAGGCGCCTTGGCGGATTTGTCCGGTCTCCCGATGTCGCGCGTGGCCGCCTTTGGGCTTGCTCCGCGCGGGGAAGGCTTCGCGGCGCTCGCCCACAAGGCGGGCCTGAACAGCCATCTGATGCCCGCCTTCGTCGCCGCGCTTACCGCGCTCAAGAGCTACGCCGACGGGGCCGGCGACGGGCTCAAGCTCGCGCTGGTGGAAATAGTCATCGACGAATGCGAACGGCGCCGGGATCCGGCGCTGGCCAAAGTCATGGCGCTGCTTTGGCGCTTCGCCGCCGAGGCGGTGAAGTCGGAGGCCGCCGGGTTCGCTCGCGATGCGATGACCGAGGCTCGCCGCGCCAGGCTGCCGCGGAGCCTCGACTTCTCTCCGGCCAACGACGACCTTGTCGCCGAGCCCATCTCGGGCGACGCCTTCGACAGGTCGCGCCTCGGACCGGCGCAACCCGGAGTCGGCGACGCCGGGGACAACGCTGCGCCACGCGTCGAACTGCTTATCGCCGCCCTCCATGACGACGCCGCATGACAATAAGCGCCGCTAGGCGACCGGCGCTTCGTCGGCCGATTCGCGCATCGCTTCGCGCGCCTGCGCCATCGCCTGCAGCAACACGGAAACCTCCTGCGCGCCGGGCACGCCAAGACGGCCGGCGAAAATGAAGAACGGCACCCCGCTGACTCCGATCGCCTGCGCTTCAGCGATTTCCTCTCGCACGAGATCGGCGTCGGCGCCTTCCGCGAGGAGTTTTTCGACCTGCGTTGGGTCGAGACCGCATTCGCTGGCGATGTCGATCAGAACGGCGCGGTCGCCAACGTCGCGTCCTTCGACGAAATAGGCCTTGAACAGACGATCCACGACTTTGCCTTGCACCCCCACCGAATTCGCCCAGCGGATGATGCGGTGAGCATCGAGCGTGTTCGGCGAGCGCTTGATCTTGTCGAAGGCGAACGGGATGCCGACGTCGGCGCCGAGACGGGTGAGATTGTCGTGGACCGATTGCAGCCTGCCGCTCTTGCCGAATTTCTTCTCCGTATATTCGGCGCGGTCGAGGCCGCCGGCCGGGATCGTCGGGTCGAGCTGATAGGGCCGCCAGCGCAGGGCGACCTTTTGCGGCGCCTCGGCGAGCGCCGCCTCGAGCCGCTTCTCGCCAAGACAGCACCAGGGGCACACGACGTCGCTGACGACGTCGATAGTGAGAATGTCGTCCGTTTCGCTCATGACCGCTCTTCCGTCTCCGTCGTCCCCAAATCTAACTCGCCGTCACTGCGTGGCCAAGTCGCGACAACTAGCGCGCGGCCAGCCGGTCCATGAGCGGCGCTCCGTCGAAGGTTATGGGCTTGTCGATGGCCTTAGTCTCGATCTCGGTGAAATAGCGGTCAAGCACGGTGGCGCGTTCGTGCTTGAGCGGCGTCGCGCAAAAGCAGGTTTCGGTCCAGTGCACTGCGCCGTCCGGCGCGACGCGCGCCCGCCCCATCGCCGCGACGATCTCGCCGCCGTCGGGGCGTTGGGCGGCGATGCTGCCATCGGTCAGGCGCGTGTGGAATTCGGCCGCGCGATCGGTGATGAGCTTGGCGGATACGGCGTAGAGCACAATAGATATCCATTCCCCAATGCCCGCGCTTCATTTGGCGCCTGAGTATCCTGGCGTGAAAGTGCGGCGTGAGCTCGGCGTCGCCCCGCCGCGCATGCTCACGGCTCCCGCCGCCACCAGGTGGAAAGCTCGACGCCGAAGAGCGGCGTCGTGTCGGGTCGGCCGAGCTTGGCCGAATAGGCGATCCACTGCTCCGGCGCATAATAGAGCGGCGCGATGTAGAAGCCGGAGATGAGCAGCCGATCGAGCGCCCGCACCGCGGCGACGAAGTCCTCGCTGCTTTGAGCCGCAAGGATGGCGGCGATCATCGCGTCGATCGCGGGCGAAGCGACCCCGGCGATGTTATAGGCGCCCTGCGCGTTGGCGGCGGCGGAGCTCCAGCGCCCGCGCTGCTCATTGCCCGGCGATGGCGAGGCAACCCATGTTCCGATCATGACGTCGAAATCGAAGCTCGTGCGCCGGCGCTGGAATTGCACTTCGTCGACGAGCCGCACGTTGGCGGCGACGCCGATCCGCGCGAGATTGCGCACATAGGCGAGCGCGAGCCGCTCTTCGTCGCGATTCTTGACCAGGATCTCGAACGCGAGCTGAGCGCCATGCGCGTCGACGAGACGGCCGTCGCGCAGCGCATAGCCGGCGCGCTTGAGCTCGTCGATCGCCCGCCGCGCGATCGTGCGGTCGTTCCCGCTACCGTCGGAAACCGGGGCGCGCCATCGGCCCTCCATCACATCGTCGCGCACCGCGCCCGGAAAGGGCGCGAGAAGCTCGCGCTCGCGCGTTGAAGCAGGACGGCCGATCGACGACAGCTCGCTGTCATCGAAAAAGCCCTCGGAGCGCTTGTAGGCGCCGCCGAAGAGATTTGCGTTGATCCATTCGAAGTCGAACATGGACGCCAGCGCTTCGCGCACGTGGACATCGGAGAACGGCGCCCGGCGCAGGTTGAAGGCGAAGCCTGAAACGCCTTTCGGCAGCTGGCTTGGAATGGAGGCCTTGACGATCCGGCCGTCCCGGGCGGCGGGAAAGTCATATCCGGTTCGCCACCGGTTGGTGTCGTCCTCGACCCGATAGTCGATCAGACCGGCTTTGAACGCCTCGAACATCGCGGTCGGGTCGCGGTAATAGTCGATCCGGATGACGTCGAAATTATAGAGGCCGCGCGAGATCGGCAGGTCCTTCGCCCAATAGTTGGGGTCGCGCTCGAGCACCAGGCGCTGGCCGGGCTTGACCTCCTTGACCCGGTAGGGGCCCGAGCCGACCGGAATCTGCAGGGTCTGGTCCTCGAAATGCTCGGCGTCGGTATGCGCGGGCGAGAGCACCGGCATGATTGCCAGCGTCAGCGGCAGCTCGCGGTCGTTGGCGCCGGAAAGGTCATAGACCACAGTTCGGTCATCAGGGGCGTCGATGCTTTTCACCAGCGAAAAGGCCGCGCGCTGCTGCGGTCGCCCCTTGGCCTTGAGCAGGTTGAAGGTGAACACGACGTCGGCCGAGGTGATCGGCGTCCCGTCCGAGAACCTGGCCGCCGGATCGAGATGGAAGACGACCTTGTCGCGCGCCGCATCGGTCTCGATGCTCTTGGCGATGAGGGCGTAGAGCGTGAACGGCTCGTCGGCCGACCGCGTCATCAGCGATTGATAAACATTGCCGATCAAGCCCTGAGCGGTGGATAAAGCTTTGACATTATACGGGTTAAGGCTGTCGAAGGCGCCGAGATAGGCGAGGTCGAGGCGGCCTCCCTTTGGCGCCTCGGGGTTGACGTAAGGCAGGTGATCGAAGCCGGGCTTGAGCGCGGGCTCGCCGTGCATCGCGATTGCGCCCATCGGCGGCCCGACGCCGGCAAGCGCCGCCGCGGTCCCGAGGGCGATTGCGAGCGCGGCCCACAGGGCGGAGCGAATCGTAGGGCCGATCATGGACGCAGTTCTATCATCGGCGGGCGCACGAATCGCAACTCGAAGCACGGCCTGGCGGCATGGAGGCCCTGGGGCCGGTTTCGGGGCTTCCCCGGCCGATGGCGCAAGCCGGCAGTTCGCGCCGGCGAAATTGCTATTGGAATGTCGTGCCGAATATGGAAAGAGGGCGCGCCGAACGCTCCGGCGCCTTCGTGTCACAATGTCGCCCGAAGAGTCGAGGATGTCGATCCCAGGGCTGACGCTGACGCTGATTTGGCGCGAGGCGAAGCGCCACGAGACACACCGCCTACGGGTTCGAAAGGACGATTGATGAGATTTCAAGTCATGCGCTCGAGCGCCGCGGCGCTCGCAGTGAGCCTCGCGATTGGGGCCGGCGCGGCGGTGGCGCAAACACAGCCGAAAGCTCCGGCGCCCGCCGCTCCGGGTGCGCCCGGCCAGCCGCAGCAACCGACCATGCCATCGAAGGTCGATCTCGTGTCGCCGGAGCCGCAATGGGCGAAGTTCTGCGCCAAGGAGCCGAACTCCGGCAAGGACGCCTGCGCCACCATGCGCGACTTCTCCACCTCCGCCGATCAGCCGCCGATGATCAGCATCAACTTGTTCGAACTGGCCGGGGAGGAGAAACGCAAACTCAGGCTTCTGATGCTGCCGATCGGCATGATGCTGAAGCCGGGCTTTCGCGTCATCATCGACAAGGGCGAGCCGATCGAGGGCCGATATGACATGTGCTTCCAGAACGCCTGCTCGGCGGAGATCGAGATCGGTCCGAAGACCCTCGAAGCCCTAAAGAAGGGGACGACAATGAGCGTCGTCATGCGCGTCCCTGGCGGCGACGTTTCCGGACACGAATTGACCTTCACGATCCCGCTGAAGGATCTGGGCGTGGCTTTTGACGGCAAGCCAACCGACCCCAAGGTTCTCGAGCAGCAGCGCCAGGAATTACAGCAACAGTTGCAGAAGAAGGCGGAAGAGCAGCGCAAGATGATCGAGCAGCAGCAGCAGAACAACGCCGCTGCTCCAGCCGCGAACGCAGCCCCAGCCGCCGCTCCCGCGCCCGCCGCCACGGCTCCCGCTCCGGCGAAGTAGCTCGTTTCGCTAGACCTCCCGCGTCCCCGCGGGAGGCGGCCTCAGCTTAGGTGCGAGCGGCTGCGAACGCAGTAGCGTCCGTCTTCGGTGCGCTCGAAGGTCTCCTTGACCTGCGGGTGGCTGATCGGCTCCCCGGATTCGTCCGACATCAGGTTCTGCTCGGAGACGTAAGCCACATACTGGCTGTCCGCGTTTTCAGCATAGAGGTGATAGAATGGCTGCTCCTTGGCCGGGCGAACCTCGGCAGGGATCGAGCTCCACCATTCCTCGGTGTTGGAGAAGATCGGGTCGACGTCGAAGATCACACCACGGAACGGGTAGAACCGGTGTTTGACCACCTGTCCGATCCCGAATTTCGCGTCGCGTCTTTGCATGGCCGGACAGCTCCTTTCCCGTCATCGGTCGGTTATAGCTCATTGGGTCGAAATGGGAACCGGGACACGACCCAGGATTGCGCCATTCGCCGAAGAATATTGCGCCCCAGCGACAGCGAAGTCGAAGCAAGAACCGGGCCGCGGGCGCGCCGGCGCGCCGGTCAAAACCGGTAGAGCGCCGCGTAGTCGGCGTCCTTCGCCGCCACCTGCCGGGCGAGATCGACAATGACGCGCGCCTGCTTCCAGGTTGCATCGTCCTGCATCTTGCCGTCGATCATTACCGCGCCCGACCCGTCCGGCATCGCCGCCAGGATCTTTTGCGCGAACGCCACTTCGGCCGGATCGGGCGAGAACACCACCTTGGCGACCGCGATCTGGGTCGGATGCAGCGTCCAGGCGCCGGCGCAGCCGAGCAGGAAGGCGTTGCGGAATTGTGCCTCGCATCCCGCGGGGTCCGAAAAATCGCCGAACGGTCCGTAGAACGGCTTGATGCCGTTCGCGGCGCAGGCGTCCACCATCCGCGCAATCGTGTAGTGCCATGGATCCTGCTGATAGCTGGCGCGCTCCGCATAGGGTCCGGCCGCGTCGGCCAGCATTCGATAGTCGGGATGGCCACCGCCCACCCGCGTCGTCTTCATCGCCCGCGACGCGGCCAGGTCGGCCGGGCCGAGGCTCATCCCGTGCATTCGCGGAGAAGCGGCGGCGATCGCCTCGACATTGTTGACGCCCTGGGCGGTCTCCAGAATTGCGTGAACGAGGATCGGCCGCTTGAGACCGTAGCGCGCTTCGAGCAGGGCCAGATACTGGTCGATAAAATGAATATCCCACTCGCCTTCGATCTTGGGCGCCATCACGACGTCGAGCTTGTCGCCGATCTCGCCCACGAGACGGGTCATGTCGTCGATGAACCAGGGCGAATTGAGCGCGTTGACCCGCGCCCACAAGGCGGTCGAGCCGAACTCGGTCGCTTTCGCCATTGCGATCAGGCCGTCCCGGGCCGCAGCTTTCGATTCGACCGGAATCGCGTCCTCGAGATTGCCCAGAATCACGTCGACCTGGCTGACAAGCTCAGGGGCTTTCGCGCGCAGCTTTTCGTTGTGCGGCGGCACGAAATGGATCATTCGCTCGAGCCTCAAAGGCAATTCGAGGAGTGGGCGCGGCGCGCCGATCGCAAGCGGATCGAAATATCGGCGCGGGGCTTTCATGGCGGCGTCGTCCAAAGCGAGAAACCATCTCGCCATAAGGTGATTTCATCCCCGCCGCAATTCGGGACTCGCGCGCCGAAACGAAACGCCGCAGAGCTTGACTCGGCTTCGCCGGATTTGGCTGAATCCGGTTCGGCTTGAGATAGAAAGAAACGACAATGGCGGCCATTGAGGGAACGGCGGGGGCGCAGACGGCGCGCGCCGGCACGGGCAGGATCGTGGTCGCGAGCCTGGTCGGCACGACGATCGAGTTCTACGACTTCTACATTTTCGGCACCGCGGCGGCGTTGGTCTTCGGGCCGATGTTCTTCCCCAAATCCGCGCCCGAGACGCAGGCGCTCAACGCCTATCTCACCTTCGGCATTGCTTTTCTCGCCCGCCCCGTGGGCTCGTTCCTGTTCGGGCATTTCGGCGACCGGGTCGGGCGAAAATCGGCGCTGGTCGCGACCATGCTGATGATGGGCCTCGCGACGACCCTGATCGGCGTGCTCCCCGGATATGCGGCCGCGGGCGCTCTCGCGCCCTGGTTGCTCGCGGCGTTGCGCTTCCTTCAGGGCGTCGGCCTTGGCGGCGAATGGGGCGGGGCGGCGCTGATCGCGACGGAGAACGCGCCCAGCGGGCGGCGCGCATGGTTCGGCATGTTTCCCCAACTCGGTCCGCCGATCGGCTTTTTTATCGCGACCGGCCTCTTTCTGGCGTTGCTGCTTGGATTTGGCGAAGCCGCGTTCGTCGAGTGGGCCTGGCGCGTCCCGTTCCTCGCGAGCGCGATCCTGGTCGCGATCGGACTCTATGTCCGGGTCGCGCTCGAGGAGACGCCGGCCTTCAGGGCCGCGATGGCGCTCGACAAGCGGGTCGCCGTCCCGCTCGGCGCGGTGCTGCGGGACCACTGGGCCCCGCTCATCCAAGGCTCGCTCGCGATCGTCGTCTGCTACGCTCTCTTCTACATATCGACGGTATACATGCTCGGCTATGGCGTGAGATCGCTCGAGCTCTCGCGAGTTGACCTGCTGAAGATGCTGTGTGTGGCGATCGTCTTCATGGCCGTCGCGACGCCGATCTCGGCGGCGCTCGCCGACCGCCTCGGCCGGCGTCCGGTGCTGCTCGTTTCGGCGGCCCTTGCCGCCGCGATCGGGCTCATGATGCCGGCGCTCGTGGGGCACGGGCCGGGGGGCGTCTTGATCTTCCTCTCGCTTGCGCTCGGCGCGATGGGCCTGACCTTTGCGCCGCTGGGCGCGCTGCTGCCCGAGCTGTTCCCGACCGAAGTGCGCTATACCGGCGCGGCGAGCGCCTATAATCTCGGCGGCATTCTTGGCGCCTCGCTGGCGCCGTCGCTGGCGCAGGTTCTCGAGGCGGCTGGCGGCATCGCCTGGGTCGGCTATTACATCGCCGCCGCCGCCGTCATCAGCTTTTTCGCTATCCTGAGCATGCGCGAGACCCGGGACGCCCACTGAACTTGTCTTGGCGGAAGCGATTTGTTAGACGACCGCCTTCGCTTCGCTCCCGCCGGCTCGAAGCGAAAAGTGCGGTCATGGCGGAACTGGTAGACGCGCTAGCTTGAGGTGCTAGTTCTTTAACCGGAGTGGAGGTTCGAGTCCTCTTGACCGCACCATTTCTCGCTTGGGACCCGCGCGGTTAGGCTGCGAACTGCGCAAAAGGAATATTCCACCCGGCCAGCACGAATCTGCGGGATCGCTCTGGGCCAATCAACTGCCCGACTGGTAAGAGAAGCGTGAACCTGCGGCTGACGAAGCTGTGTGGCGGCCGTTTCACTCGCCTTCTTTGTGCTCGGGGCGCTCCGCATTGAAAAGGGCTTTGGCCCTAAACCAGTGCCGTAAGTCCTCACCCTGGGGGCAACCCTCCTCCTGCCAAAGACGGTACGCGAGCTCGCGAACACGCTGCATGGCATTCTCTTCGTCCTGAGCAAGCCTGGCCTGCTCGGCTCGCGCGAAGCTCTCCGCATCATCCTTGGACTGAAAAGTCAGGGCGGTCTTGTGGCCATCGATGGTCACGGTGACCGCGTGAACGATTGCCCCGGTAGTATCCTTTCGAGGCGTTACTTCAATGTTGAAGGACATTTACCACCCTGAGTTTTTTTTCAGGATAGCACGGCGCTTGGCCTGCTGGCGAAGAGGTGAGGCGGCCGACGAACGACGGACCCGCTCGGACGGGGGGGGGGGGAAAGTTCCGCCTCAGCCGATGCCCCGGAGCGGCCACGAGACCGTCTGCATTTCCTCCGCGCCGAGCGTGGTCAGGCGGATCCGGTCGAGCGAACGCGTAAGCCAGCCCTCGCCCGCCGCGTGCTCAAGGGCGGCTTCGAAATCGGCCGGCCTTCCCATGTTCTGGACCAGGAACGCCGCCTTCACGTCGCTGACCGCAAGGCTCTCTCGCGGCCGCGCGGTCTTCAAGCCGAAGATCGCCAGCACGCTGCGCGCGTAGTCCTCGTCGGCCGGCAGAGACGCCATTCCTTGTTCCCTCCTGCCTGCGGCGGATGATCGCGGCGCCGGCGAGGCTCGGATATTTCTCGGGCGCGCTGCCGGGTCGCTTTGGCAGGTTCGAGGCGAGCACTGCCACCATCGGGCGGCATAATGACGGATTGAGGGCGCCCTTGGCGCGGAGCCATCGCCGGGCCGGACAGCCCCGTTCGATAGGCGCGAGAAATGCGTTGTGGGGCTCCCGGCGGGCGGAGCAGTCAGTGCGTCGGCAGCCGCATGAGGACCTCCGCCGCCAGGCCGAAGGCGAGCGAAATCATCAACAACAGCCCAAGACGGCTGAAGATGCGCAAAGGCGCCGGCGGGTCGATCTCGCAGGGATCGTAGGGGTCGAGGCCGGGCGGCCTATCGTCATATGCGCCCGGCGTCGTCCGGTCCCATGACGAATTGGGCATGAACGGATCTCCACTTCCTCTTTATCGAGGCCGGAGCATAGGTCACGCCCGCGTAAGCGTTCGAGACGGAAGATGGGGCGTCCGCATAAGCGGGGCATAAAGTCCCGATCGGCCCGTTCGTTATTCCTGGGACGCCGGCTTGGCCTCAACGGGCGCGTCGCCGGGCTTGGCGGCGGACTGCTCCAATCGCGGTCGCAAAGCGCCGGTCACCCGCCCCGTCTCCGAAATCCACCCCTTTGGCGCAGGCGCGGCCGGCCCGGTCCCCGGGCCCGCGACCATATGAACGACCCGGTAGCCCTTCGCCTTCAGCTCTCGCAGAAGCATTGGAACCATGTCGGCGGTCCATTGGTGGCTGTCGTGCAGGAGCAGCATGCCCTTGCCGAGCTGATCGAGCCGGCTCATCACAAGATGGAGCTCCTGCTCGGGCGTCATCTTGATCCAATCGGACGCCCAAAGGTCGACGCCGAAGGTGCCGACGTTATTGGCTGCGAGCCATTGGCGCAGGTCCTTGGTGTCCGCGAAGCCGGGATAGCGAAAGAACGGCGCGTGCAGCTTGAGGTCCTTGAGATCCTTCGGCTCGCCGTCCGGAAATGCCTGCCCGTAGGCCGCCTTCTCGACCGCGATCATGCCCCTAAGCAGATCCTCGCGGGCGGCGGCTTCGGACATGTGGCGCAGGGTCGGCTGGGGATGGGACCAGGTGTGGTGGGCGACGGTATGGCCATCCAGCACTTCGCGCCGCGCGATCTCGGGCAGACCCTCGGCATCGCGGCCGATGTCGAAGAACGTCGCGCGAACGCACTCGGCGGCGAGCGCGTTGAGGATCTCAGGCGTCGTCTTGGCCGCCGGCCCGTCGTCGAAAGTCAGAATCACCTCGTGGTCGGCGAGAGGGATCGTTTGCGGATAGGTCTTCAGGCCGACCTCGAGGCCGCCCTGCGTGCCGACCTCGACGACGCGCGAGGTTCCGAGCTTGCCGGGCCCGCAAGTTTGCGCCTCCCCGACGCTCGCTGCGGCAAGGAGCGCGAGGAACGCGACCGCAAACCGCATTGACAGGTCCAGTCGCCAAGACATAGAGGGGTTCCAGCGGGTTGCGCCTCCGAAAGCGGCGCGCGGAGCGTTTTAACGAAGCGTTACGAGGATCGCTCTAGTTTTCCACCAACCGCTACACTCGGTCGCCCGACGAGATTACGGTTGGCGAAGCGATTTCTATAGGCTCACTATGCCGGACGGCAAGGTTCTTATTCCCAAGGCTCTGAGCGCTCTTGCGCTTGCGTTCGCGGCGGCGCTTTCGGCCTGCGCGAACGGCTCAGGTCCGCTCGATGCGTTGGGCTCGGACCTGCCTAGGCCGACCGACTATCCCGTGCATGGCATCGACGTTTCCAAGTTCCAGGGCGACATCGACTGGAATGCGGTCGCGAACAGCGGCGTAAAGTTCGCCTGGATCAAGGCGACCGAGGGCGGCGACAATGCCGACACCCGCTTCCAGGCCAACTGGCAGGGGGCGAAGGCGGCCGGCGTGCCGCGTGGCGCCTATCATTTCGTCTACTGGTGCCGGCCGCCGATGGAGGAAATGGCCAATTTCGAGCAGAACGCGCCGGCAGATGCGGACGCGCTGCCGCCGGTGCTCGACGTCGAGGCGACGCCGACATCGAAGACCTGCCACAAGCATCTCACCCAGGAAAGCGCCATAGCTGACATGAGAGCGATGCTGGAGGAGATGGAGCGCCACTACGGCAAGCGGCCGATCATCTACACGACCGTCGACTTCTACCAAGCGATCCTCTCGGACGGATCCCTCTCGGAGTACCCGATCTGGGTTCGCTCGACCAAGTATCACCCGTCGGTGAAATATGCCGGTCGGGCGTGGCGCTTCTGGCAATACCAGTCCGACGGCAGGATTGACGGCATCTCGGTCAAGGTCGACCGCGACGCGTTCGCAGGCAGCGCCGCGCAATGGGAGGCCTTCCTGCGCGACCCCTCGACGATCACGAAAAGTGCGTCCCGCCCGCAAGACCATGAGCCCGCTCCGCGAGACGCCGCCCCGGCGCAGGAAATGTCGCCCGGGGCCGACACCGCCACTGCGCAGGCGCCCGAGCCAGCGCCCGGGCAGCAGGCCCAGCAGGCTCAGGCCGTCGCCTCGCAGCCGGACGAAGGCGCCGACGCGCAGCAATAGGACGCCAAGTCTCGAAGCCCCTTGCCACTTGTCCTCGCTGGCGGGATGCGGCAACAGTCGCCGGCATGCTTTGAGGATGGAGGCGGAAATGGCCAAGGAAGGCGAGGCCGATCTCAAGGCCGATGCGCTTCATTTCCATGCCGCGCCGCGACCCGGCAAGCTCGAGGTGCTCGCGACCAAGCCGCTTGCCAATCAGCGCGATCTCGCGCTCGCCTATTCGCCGGGCGTCGCGTTTCCCTGCGAGGCGATTGCAGCCGACCCTCACGCCGCCGCTATCTACACCGCTCGGCAGAATCTGGTCGCCGTCCTCAGCAACGGCACCGCGGTTCTCGGTCTCGGTGACATCGGCCCGCTCGCCGGCAAGCCGGTGATGGAGGGCAAGGCGGTCCTGTTCAAGAAGTTCGCCGGCATCGACGTGTTCGACATCGAGGTGGCCGAGAAGAACGTCGATAAGCTGGTCGACGTCATCGTGGCGCTCGAGCCGACCTTCGGCGGAATCAATCTAGAGGACATCAAGGGCCCCGAGTGTTTCGAGGTCGAGGAGAAGGCGAAGGCCCGGATGGGCATTCCGGTGTTCCACGACGATCAGCACGGCACGGCGATCATCGTTTCCGCGGCGATCGTCAACGCGCTCGAACTTGCCGGAAAGAAGATCGGCGAGGTCAAGATCGTCTGCTCGGGCGCGGGCGCGGCCGCGCTCGCCTCGCTCAATCTCCTCGTCTCGCTCGGGGCCAGGCGCGAGAACATCATCGTCTGCGACATCGAGGGCGTCGTCTACAAAGGCCGCGAGAAGCTGATGGACCGCTGGAAAGCGGTCTACGCGCGCGAGACTGCCGCCAGGACGCTCGCCGAAGCCATTCCCGGCGCCGACATCTTCCTTGGCCTCTCGGCCGGCGGCGTCCTCAAGCCCGCGATGCTCAAGCTGATGGCGCGCGATCCGTTGGTCATGGCGCTCGCCAACCCGACGCCCGAGATCATGCCGGAATTGGCGCTCGAGACGCGGCCCGACGCGATGATCTGCACCGGCCGTTCCGACTACCATAACCAGGTCAACAACGTCCTCTGCTTTCCCTATATATTTCGCGGCGCGCTCGACGTAGTCGCGAGCGAGATCAACGAATCCATGAAGAAGGCGGCGGTCGCGGCGATCGCCGCGCTGGCCCGCGAGACGCCCTCCGAGGTCGCGGCCCTTGCTTATGGCGGCGAGGCGGCGCTGTTCGGCAAGACCTCGCTGATCCCAAGCCCGTTCGATCCGCGGCTCATGCTGCGCATCGCGCCGGCGGTGGCCCGCGCGGCGATGGAGAGCGGCGTCGCTCGCCGGCCGATCGCCGATTTCGACGCCTACGCCGATCAGCTCAACCGTTTCGTCTTCCGCTCCGGCTTCATCATGAAGCCGCTCTTCGCCAAGGCGCGGGCGGCGATGAAGACCGTGATCTATTCCGAGGGCGAGGACGAACGGGTGCTCCGGGCGACGCAGGTGGTGCTGGAGGAGCGGCTCGCGAGGCCGATCCTGATCGGCCGGCCGGATGTGATCCGGGACCGCATCAAGCGCTTCGGCCTGACGATCCGCCCGAACGCGGATTTCGAGATCATCGACCCGAGCGACGATCCGCGCTACCGCGACTATGTCGCGACCTATCTGAAGGTGGCGGCGCGAAAGGGCGTGACGCCCGACGTGGCCCGGATCGTTGTCAGATCATCGCCCAGCGTCATCGGCGCCCTGGCACTGCATCGCGGCGAAGTGGATGCGCTGATCTGCGGTCTGGAAGGTCGGTTCACGTCGCGACTGGACCATATCCGCGACATCGTCGGCCTCGCGCCCGGCGTCAAGGATTTCTCGGCCCTGTCGCTGGTGATCGCTCAGGCGGGCGTCTATTTCCTCGCCGACACCCATGTGCGCTACGATCCGAGCGCGGAGGAAATTGCCGACACCGCGATCGCCTGCGCTCATCATGTGCGCCGCTTCGGCATCGCGCCGAAGATCGCGCTGATCTCGCATTCCGACTTCGGTTCCGCCGACACGCCCTCGTCGCTGAAAATGCGCGAGGCGCTGCGCCTCTTGCAGGAGCGGGCGCCTGATCTCGAGGTCGACGGCGAAATGCAGGCCGACACGGCTCTGTCATTGGTGGCCCGCGAGCGCGTGATGGCGAACTCGCGGCTGCATGGCGAGGCGAACGTGCTGATCTTCCCCAATCTCGACGCGGGAAGCACCGCGTTGCAGCTGACCCGGGTGATCGCCAACGCGCTTCCGGTTGGGCCGATTTTGATCGGTCCGGCGAAGCCCGCGCATGTTCTGACGCCGTCGGTGACCGCGCGCGGCATCGTCAATATGACGGCGATCGCGGCCGTCGAAGCTGCGAGCTCATAGGCGCTTCCTTTTGCCGCAACCGTCCATCCGCGCGCGGTCCAAATTTGATTTGACAGTCGCGGCTTTCGGGCGACAATCTCACCGCGTCGTCATGAACAGGCCATGCGAAGGCGACGCAACCGCCGGCCGATCTCCGGGCGCGGCAGAAAGACGGGGTAGCCATGACTCCGCCGGACCAACGGGAATGACCCTGGCGTGACCAGGGTCGAAGCGCCGTCCCCGCTTGACATGCCAGAGTGGAAGGGCGCTCCCAAACATCGCTGATTAAACATGCTTGGCGGCGAGCGCGAAGGCCAAGCGTCTTCGGCGCCGAGATATCATCTGCAACATCCCAGAAGTTTCGCGAGCAGCGAAACAGGGCCCCGGTACGCCCAAGGCGTCGGGGCCCACGCTGTTTTTTGCGCCGCTCAGCTCACATATTTCCGCCAGTTGTGCGCCTCCTTGAAGCCTAGCACCTCGCGGATTTTTCGGTTCGACAACGGCGCCTCGTACTCGCCCATCTCGCGCGTGACGGGCGTCTTCGGCGCAAGCTGCTTCAGCGCTTCCTTTGTCGGCATGTTGAGCGTGATCGTATCGTTGGTCGCATTGAAGACCTGGAAGCCGAGTCCGTCCTTCTCCAGGCACAGGCGGACGATTTCGCCGAGGTCGCGCGCGTCGATATAGCTCCAGGCGTTGCGCTTGCGCACCGGCGGGTTGGCTGCATAGCCCGTGAACGGACCATATTCGTGCGGCTCGATCACGTTGCCGATCCTGAGCGCATAGATATCCGCTCCGTAGCGCATCGCGAAGGCGCGCGCGGTCTTTTCATTGCAGACCTTAGACAGGCCGTAGGAGTCCATCGGATCGATGTCGTAGTCTTCCTCGAGCGGAAACGAGTGGAAGTCCTTGTCGCCCTCGGCGAAGCAGACGCCGTAGGTGGTTTCGCTCGAGGCGATCACGACCTTGCGGACTCCGAGCTTCATCGCCGCTTCGATCACGTTATAGGTGCTCATCACATTCGCGGCGAAGGTGACGTTGTCCGGCTCGATCAGGACGCGGGGGATGGCCGCGAAATGAACCACCGCGTCCGGCGGGCGCGGCGCATGGCCGAGCTCGAAGCCGGCGAAAGCCGGGTGAGTGGTCAGCGCGTTGAACGCCTGTCCGCTGTCGGTGAGATCCGCGATCAGAGTTGGCGCGCCGAGGCCGTCGAGGGTCTTCCGATCGACGTTGAGCACCGAATAGCCGGCCTTAACGAGGTGAGGGATTGCGTGGCGGCCGGCCTTTCCCGATCCCCCGGTGAAGACGATGCGTTTGCCTGACATGACCTGCTCCTCGCGATGGCGGAAAGCCCCTTCTTAGCCGTCGCCTCGGAGGCCGTCGATAGGACTGGGGGGAACAGTGCGGATTGAAACTGGCTGGCAGCGTTCAGTCGAAGCTCGTCACCGCGAGGAGCGTAGCGACGTGGCGATCCAGGTCGAAGGGCGCTGCGCTCCGCCCGGGATTGCTTCGCTGCGCTCGCAATGACGGGCGCGGAGCTACACAATGTGATCGTCAGGCTCTCGGATGGGCGGCGCGATAGGCGGCGAGAAGGCGGGCGCTGTCGACGCCGGTATAGACCTGCGTCGTCGACAGCGAGGCGTGGCCAAGCAGGTCCTGGATCGTGCGCAAATCACCCCCGCGGGCGAGGAGGTGGGTGGCGAAGGAGTGGCGGAGCGCATGCGGCGTCGCGGTGTCGGGCAGGCCGAGAGCGCCGCGCATCCGCTCCATCGCCAGTTGCACGATCCGCGGCGACAGTCGCCCGCCCTTCACGCCCACGAACAGCGGCCCGTCAGGTTTGAGCCGATAGGGGCAAAGGGCGAGGTAATCCTCGACCGCCTTGCGAACCGGGGCGATGATCGGCGCCGAGCGCGTCTTCTGGCCTTTGCCGACGACCGTGATCGCGTCGACGTCGCCGATCGGCGCATCGGCGCGCCGGATCGACAGCGCCTCGGAAATGCGCAGACCCGCGCCATAGAGGAGCGCGAGCACCGCGGCGTCGCGCGCCAGCACCCAGGGCTCGCGCGCCTCGCCTTCACGCGCGGCAGTCGAGGTCACGGCGGTCGCATCGGGCGCGCTCAATGGCCGCGGCAGGCGGCGCGCGGCCTTTGGAGCGCGCAAGGCCCCGAGCGCGGCGGCGGTTTGTCCGCTCTCCCGCGCGATGTGGCGGGCGAGAGACTTCAGCGCCGAGAGCGCGCGCTGCAGGGACCGGCCCTCGACGCCTTCCGCCCGCCGGCGGGCAAGAAAGGCGCGAAGGTCGGCAGGGGCGCAATCGGTGAAGTCTGCGACCGTCGGCGGCGCGCCGAACCGCTCGGTCAGAAACGAAAGAAATTGTCTGGTGTCCCGGCCGTAGGCCTCGATCGTGTGCTCCGACAACCGCCGCTCGCCGGCGAGCCGCCCTAGCCACGCGGACGCCGCCGCAGTGAGGTCGGGCGCGGCGGGAAGGGCGGTCGGATTGTTGGAGTCGGACGGTCGCTTCATCGCGGCAGAATGAGGATAACCTGCTTAACGCGCGGTTGCGAAACGCCGCGCGGCTGGCCGCCGCGCTACGCGAAGTATGTGATCGCCGGAGGCCATTCCCCCTTCGGGGCTTGACCCTGGGCCGCGGCCCGGCGAATGCTGCGTTCGTTCGATTCCCGGCTCGCTGGCTCGCGGGGCGCCACGATCCGTTCGCACCGACGCTCGGCAGGGACAGGAGACGGACCCCATGCGGTTTCTCGCCTTCATCGGCGCGCTCGCGATCCTGGGCGCCATCGCCGCGGCGGTCTATCTCTTTGGCGGCTTCTACAGCGTCGCCGAGAACGAGGACAATCCGGCCATCGTTGATTGGGCACTGGCCAGCGTCCGCGGCGCTTCGGTCGCGGGGCACGCGACCGACCAGGCGCCCGCCAATCTCGATGACGCCGAGACGGTCAAGGCCGGCGCCAAGGTCTATTCGACCATCGGCTGCGTCAATTGTCACGGCGGACCGCCGGACGCCAATTGGGCCAAGTGGTCCGAAGGGCTGAAGCCAGTGCCGGCCGATCTCAAGATCATGGCGAAAGAGCGCACCGCGCCCCAGCTCTTCTGGGTGATCAAGAACGGCATCAAGTTCACGGGCATGCCGAGCTTCGGCCTCGCCGGGGCGTCCGATCAGGACATCTGGTCGATCGTGGCCTTCATCAAGAAGCTGCCGAGCATATCGGACGACGAGTACAAGGGCTGGACCGCGACGCCCTGAGCCTGCTCGTCATCGCGGCGCCCGGATCAAGTCCGTTGGAAGTGATCCGGGACCGAGGCACGCGACGGCGGCTCCGGATCGCCGCGTCGCCCTTCGGGCTCCTCGCGGTGACGAACCCTCATGCCGCTATCCGAGCAGATCCTCGAGGTGCGGGATCAGCGGCGCGTCCGCCGGCGGCATTGGGTAGCGGCGCAAGTCTTTGGGCCGCACCCACTTCAGCGCCTGTCCGTCGAGGGGCTGAACGAAGCCCTCCCATCTGCGGCAG
The DNA here is from genome assembly GCA_963794655.1 of uncultured Alphaproteobacteria bacterium. GTDB lineage: Bacteria > Pseudomonadota > Alphaproteobacteria > Rhizobiales > Beijerinckiaceae > Roseiarcus. The sequence goes on along the minus strand of CAWCEV010000008.1, from coordinate 272,372 downwards.
ATGTAGAGCGGCATCAGGAGGTGGAAGTCCTCGTAACTGTGGCTCGCGAAGGTGAGCGGCGCGAGGCAGGCCGGCTTGACGGTGATCCCGAGTTCCTCGCCGAGTTCGCGGATCAGCGCCTCCTCCGGCAGTTCGGCGTCGCCCACCTTGCCGCCGGGAAACTCCCACAGGCCCTCGAGCGGCTTGCCTTTGGGCCGTTGCGCCAGGAGCACCCGTCCGTCCGTGTCGACCAGCGCCGCCGCGACGACGAGCAATAGCTTCACGAGCGATAGTCGCCGTTGATCGCGACATAGTCCTTCGTCAAGTCGCAGGTCCACACCGTCGCGCGGCCGCGCCCAATGTGGAGGTCGGCGGTGATCTCGATAGCGTCGCGCTTCATGTAGGCCGAGGCCGCCGCCTCGTCGTATCCAGGATCGCGCATGCCTCCGTGGGCGACGCGAATCTTGCCGAAGAAAATGTCGAGCGTGTCGCGCTCGGCTTTCTCGCCCGCCTTGCCGACCGCCATGACGACCCGCCCCCAATTGGCGTCCTCGCCGGCGCACGCGGTCTTGACCAGCGGCGAATTGGCGATCGAGAACGCGACCCGCCTCGCCGCCTTGCGGCTCGCCGCGCCTTCGACATTGACGGTGATGAACTTGCGCGCGCCCTCGCCGTCGCGCACCACCTGGTGCGCGAGATTGCGCAGGAGCTTGTCGAGCGCGCGCCTGAAGGCCGCCGCGCGCGGATCGGCGGCGTCCTCGATCCGGGGCGCGCCCGGCGCCTCTCCGGTCGCGAAGATCATCAGCGTGTCGGAGGTCGACGTGTCGCTGTCGACGGTGATCGCATTGAATGAGCGGTCGACCGATTTCGACAGCATCGCCTGCAGCGCGCCCGGCGCGATCGCCGCATCGGTGAAGACATAGGCGAGCATGGTCGCCATATCGGGCGCGATCATGCCCGCGCCCTTGGCGATGCCGTTGATCATGACCTTCACGTCGCCGACCTTGACGCGCGCCGTCGCGATCTTCGGGTAGGTGTCGGTGGTCATGATCGCCTTGGCGGCGCCAAGGAGCGCGTCGGGCTTCGCGCTCGCGACCAGCGCGCCGATCACACGGGCGATGCGCGTCCCGTCGAGCGGCTCGCCGATGACGCCGGTCGAGGCCATGAAGATTTCGCTCGTCTGCGCGCCGATCGCCTTGGCCGCGGCCTCCGCGACATGCGCGACCGCAGCTGCGCCGACGCCGCCCGTGAAGGCGTTGGCGTTGCCGGAATTGACGATCAGCGCGCGAGCGGACCCGCGGCCGAGATGGGCGCGGCACCAGTCGACCGGGGCCGACGGGCATTTAGACCGGGTGAACACGCCCGCGACCGCCGCCGGCCGGTCGAAGAGCGCCAGCATGACGTCGGTTCGCCCCGCATAGCGCACCCCCGCTTCGATGGTTGCGAAGCGCACGCCGGCGATCGGGGGCAGGGCGGGATAGGTCTTCGGCGCGAGCGGCGAGAGCGGGGCGGAGGCGGCCATGGTCGATTCCGAAACTAGGGCCGGAGCGGGCCGGCCGCCCGCTCTCGCAAAGCCCGACGGCTGGCGTCAGGGCGTCTTGGGCTTGTCGGCGGGCGCGGGAGCCGGAGCGGGCGCTTCCTTGGCCGGATCGGCCGCCTGGGCCTGGGGCGGCAGCGGCTTGCCGTCGGCGTCGAAGAACTCGATCTTCGCCGCGCTATGCAGCTGCGCGACGGCGTCGCTCTCCGCCTTCTGGGCGACATAGCGCGCCGCCTGGTCCTTGATCTGCTCGAACGGCGGGAAGCTCTTGGTGCGCGTATCCTCGACTTTGATGATGTGCCAGCCGAACTGCGTCTTGACCGGCTCGGACACCTCGCCCTTTTTCAGCTTGAACGCGGCTTCCGAGAATTCCGGAACCATGCGGTCCTTGGTGAACCATCCGAGATCGCCGCCGTCGCCGGACGGGTCCTTGGAAAGCTCAGTCGCCACCTTGGCGAAGTCCTCGCCGCCCTTGACGCGGGCGAGCGCCGCCTTGGCCTCGTCCTCGGTCGGAAGCAGGATGTGGCGGGCGTGGATTTCTTCCTGCGGCGGCTCGGCTTTCGCGGCCTCGTCATAGGCCTTGCGCTCCGCCTCCTCGGTCGTCGCCGCCTTAGCGACCGAGCCGAGCAACTGCTCCATCGCCAGCTTCTCGCGATGATACGCGAGTTTCCGTTCGAACTCGGGAGTAGCAGTCAGTTTATCGGCCTCGGCCTTCTTCGCCGCAAGTTTGAGGTCGATGAGATAGTCGAGGACATATTTCTGCCGCGCCGGGCCTTCGAGCTTCTGCGGCAGGCCGGGGCCGATATCGGCCATCGCGTCCGCGACGTCCTCATCGGTGATCGGCTGGCCGTCGACTTTGGCCAATACCTTCGGGTCGGCCGAAGCGGGGCCGGCGAAACTGAAAGCCGCGCCGAGCCCAAGCGCGAACGCGAGAGCGGCCGTGCGCGGGCGCGCGGAAAAGATGGTCGTCATGGGGGCTCCTTTGGGCGGGCGGAACGTTGGCCGCCGCTGTTTCCGGTATGCTGAGGCGGCTATAGAGGGATTTGGGCGACATTGCGAGGGAAAGGAGGGATCAATTAGCCTAAAAAAACGCAGGTCCCCGGCCGCTTTTCCGGCTGCCGGCCGCGCCCCGGCGCCGCGCCCACGGCCGGCGCAACGACACGAGGCCGCGCGTTGCGCCTCACTTTTCTCTTGACAAGCGACAGGAAGCCCCTAAATCCCCCTCATCCTGAAGCCGTTCTGGGTCCCCGCGCCGCCTTCGAGCGTGTGGGACTTTTTGCGTTCTCGCGGATTCTCGACAAGGGCCGGCCTCCACCGGACGTCGAGACGGGTAGTCCCGCGGCGCTCGGCCTTTTCGTCGAACCGCCGCCGAAATGGAGCGGTTAAGCGAATGGCTCGCATAGCAGGCGTCAATATTCCCACCAACAAGCGCGTCGTGATCGCGCTCCAGTATATCCATGGAATCGGGCCGAAGAAGGCCGAGGAGATCGTCGAGAAGGTGCACATTCCCTCAGAGCGGCGTGTCTCGCAGCTCACCGACGCGGAAGTGATGCAGATCCGCGAAACGATCGACCGCGACTACATGGTGGAGGGCGACCTTCGCCGCGAAGTCGCAATCAACATCAAGCGCCTGATGGATCTGGGGGCGTATCGGGGTCTGCGCCATCGCAAGCAATTGCCGGTGCGCGGCCAGCGCACCCATACCAACGCCCGCACCCGCAAGGGCAAGGCGAAGCCCATCGCCGGCAAGAAGAAGTGATCGCCGTTTCGTTTTAACCCATTTCAGCAAGGACCGCGTTCGCTAGCGGGCGCGATCGAAGGACACTCCTCATGGCAAAAGAAGCGACCCGCGTCCGCCGTCGCGAACGCAAGAACATCGTATCCGGCGTCGCCCACGTGAACTCGACGTTCAACAACACGATGATCACCATCACCGACGCGCAGGGCAACACGATCTCGTGGTCGTCGGCCGGCACGATGGGTTTCAAGGGGTCGCGCAAGTCGACGCCGTTCGCAGCCCAGATCGCCGCCGAGGACGCCGTCCGCAAGGCCTCCGAGCATGGCATGCGCACGCTCGAGGTTGAAGTGTCGGGACCCGGCTCGGGCCGCGAATCCGCGTTGCGCGCGATCCAGGCGGCCGGCTTCAACGTCACCTCGATCCGCGACGTCACGCCGATCCCGCATAACGGCTGCCGCCCGCGCAAGCGCCGCCGCGTCTGATCGGCGAGCGAACCGATCGCTTTCAGCCGCGCCAGCCGCATCCGTCGAAAGAAAAGGCCAACCCCGTGATCCAGAAGAACTGGCAAGAACTCATCAAGCCGAAGAAGCTCGACATCGTGCTCAGCGAAGCCTCGCGAAGGGTCGCGACCGTCGTCGCCGAGCCGCTCGAGCGCGGCTTCGGCCAGACGCTCGGCAACTCGCTCCGCCGGGTGCTGCTGTCGTCCCTCCAGGGCGCGGCGATCACCTCGATTCACATCGACGGCGTGCTGCACGAATTCTCGTCGATCCCTGGCGTGCGCGAGGACGTCGTCGACATCGTGCTCAACGTCAAGGACATCGCGGTCAAGATGCAGGGCGAGGGCGTCAAGCGCCTGGTGCTCAAGCGCAAGGGTCCGGGCGCGGTCACCGCCGGCGACATCCAGACGACCGGCGACATCCAGATCCTCAACCCGAACCTTGTTATCTGCACCCTCGACGAAGGCGCGGACCTGCGGATCGAATTCACGGTGACGACCGGCAAGGGCTATGTGCCGGCCGACCGCAACCGCGCCGAGGATTCGCCGATCGGGCTTTTGCCGATCGACAGCATGTTCTCGCCGGTGAAGAAGGTTTCCTACCGGGTCGAGGCCACCCGCGAGGGCCAGGACCTCGACAAGGACAAGCTCACGATGACGATCGAGACCAACGGCGCGATGTCGCCCGAGGACGCGCTCGCCTATGCCGCCCGCATCCTGCAGGACCAGCTCGCAGTGTTCGTCAACTTCGAGGAGCCGCGCCGCGAAGAGGCGCAGCACGCGATCCCCGAGCTTGCGTTCAATCCGGCGCTGCTCAAGAAGGTCGACGAGCTCGAGCTCTCGGTCCGCTCGGCCAACTGTCTAAAGAACGACAACATCACCTATATCGGCGACCTCATCCAGAAGACCGAGGGCGAGATGCTGAGGACGCCGAACTTCGGCCGCAAGTCGCTCAACGAGATCAAGGAAGTGCTGGCGCAAATGGGTCTCCATCTCGGTATGGAGGTCACGGGCTGGCCGCCGGAAAATATCGAGGATCTCGCCAAGCGGTTCGAGGAGCACTACTAGGACCCTTCTCCCTCCGGGAGAAGGTGGCGCGAAGCGCCGGATGAGGGTAGGGCCAAGCCCTCACCCCAACCCTCTCCCAAAGGGAGAGGGAGAAAGAAAGAGAACGGCCGTTCCTTGGCACGGCGGCCGTAAGACCCGAATAAGGAGAACGCCATGTATCACGGACGCGCCAAGCGGCGCTTCAACCGCACCGCCGAGCATCGCCAGGCGATGTTCGCCAATATGGCTCAGGCGCTAATCAAGCACGAGCAGATCACCACCACCCTGCCGAAGGCCAAGGACCTTCGCCCGGTGGTCGAAAAGCTGGTGACACTCGGCAAGCGTGGCGATCTACACGCCCGCCGGCTCGCGATCTCGCGCCTGGGCGACGCCGACCTCGTCAAGAAGCTGATCGACGTGATCGGGCCCCGCTACAAGGATCGCAACGGCGGCTATACGCGGATCATGAAGGCCGGATTTCGGGCCGGCGACAACGCTGCGCTGGCCGTAATCGAGTTCGTCGACCGCGACGTCGAGGCCAAGGGCAAGGATTCGGGCCCCGTCCAGGCCGCGAACGGGGGCTGACCGCCTTCGAAGCCGGCCAGGAATTGGATGGGCGCGGCGCGAGGCCGCGCTCGCGGCGAATGGACGCCTCAAATCTCCGTCTTGACAGCGCGCAATCGGTCTCACAGGTTCAGCGTCGAAGCGCTTGCGCGCCGACTGCGTTCCCATGTCGGATGACATCGCGGCGGGCGATCGAACGCATAACCGGCCCGGGACGCCGATGATGGTTACAGCCGTTCAGGAGCATGCGGTCGCGGGGCAGAGCGGCGCCAAGCCGCCGAACGATGATCTGATCCAGCGGGAGATCAAGTATTTCCGCGATTTCTCCGCCATCTTCACCGACGCCATTCGCTCGAGCGATTTCAAGGCCAATATCGCGCTGCTGTTCCTGCCCCTGTTGATGGTCCCGATTTTGAGCGCGCACGAACGCGGGCTTGAAGGCGTACCTCTTTGGGTCATCCTGAGCCCGTTCCTCGCCGCCTATTTCTTCCTGATCCTGGCGATATTTCCCCGATATTTCCGCTCGGAGAAAAGCTCGTTCCACCTGTCGCGCACCGCCGGGCCGCACCACTTCGTCTTCACCCACGATCCGCTCGTCGAGCTTGAGGAGGTCAGGCATCGCGTGGCGCTGCTATCGCGAATCCTGTGGTGGAAGACGTTATACCTGCGGCTCAGCCTCGGGATCTGCCTCGTCGGCATCCCGATTTTCGGCGTCACCCTGGCCGTCTTCGGGATGTAGGGCGAGCGGGCTATGGGTGAAGCCACCAAAGGCGGCGGCAATTTTCTTGTGATAATCAGAAAGTCGGGCTATACGACCAACTGCGTGGGCGGCGCAGAACGCCGCCTGCCCGAGGAGGCCGAGGCGCCGGCGCCGTGGGAGAGGAGAAGCGACAGGTTTGGTCTCGAGATCTTGGACCTAAGTTATTGAAATCACGTTGGTTTACTCGCGAAGGGGAAGCTTTGGTTCTATTCCGCCGGGACTCGGTTTTCCTTCCGCCCGGTCTTTGATTTCCTTCCGCCGCGCCTTTTGATTTTCTTCCATCGGCTTTGAAGTCCTTCCGGCGTCCGGACCCTGCTTTGCAGGCACCGCCGCGCCGCCTATATCAGCGCCCGAATGACCAAGCTCGGAGGCCCCCTTTTGATACGCCTGGCGCTCGCCGTCGTCTTCGCCCTAATCGTCGCTCCGGGGTTCGCCGACACTTTGCGGGCGACTCCCCAAAGCCCGGGACAGGTGTGGCTCTCGTTCGCCCCAGTGGTGAAGAAGGTCGCGCCGGCGGTCGTCAACGTCTACGCCTCCCGCGTCGAGACGATGCCGCGCAATCCGCTGTTCGACGATCCGATTTTTCGCCGCTTCTTCGGCGGCGAAGGCAACGAGAACCAGCGGGTCCAAAAAGCGCTCGGCTCCGGCGTCATTGTCGACCCGTCTGGGCTCGTCGTCACCAATTATCATGTGATCGAGGGCATGACGGATGTGAAGATCGCGCTCTCCGACAAGCGCGAGTTCGATGCGCAGATCGTGCTCCGCGATCCGCGAACCGATCTCGCAGTGCTAAAGCTCAAGGGCGGGGGAAGCTTTCCAGTGCTCGAACTCGGCGATTCGGACGGGCTCGAGGTTGGCGACTTCGTGATCGCCATCGGCGATCCGTTCGGCGTCGGCCAAACGGTCACTCAAGGCATCGTTTCCGCGCTCGCGCGCACCCAGACCGGGATCAGCGACTTCGGGTTCTTCATCCAGACCGACGCCGCGATCAATCCCGGCAATTCCGGCGGGGCGCTGGTCGATCTCGATGGCAAGCTGGTCGGCGTCAATTCCGCGATCTATTCGCGTTCCGGCGGCAGCATGGGGATCGGCTTCGCCATTCCGGTCAACATGGTGAAGAGCGTTATCGTTGCGGCGCGCGAGGGCGGCACGACTGTGAAACGGCCATGGCTCGGCGCCACCCTCCAGAGCCTGACCAAGGACATCGCCGACAATCTCGGCATCGATCGCCCGACAGGCGCGCTGGTGGTGACGGTCGCCGCTCAGGGGCCCGCGCTTGAGGCCGGTCTCAAGCGCGGCGACGTCATTACCGCGGTCGACGGGCAAAGTGTCGAGGATGCGGAGAGCGTCGGCTTTCGGCTCGCGGTGAAGCCTCTTGGCGGTGCGGCCACGCTTGCCGTTCTGCGCAACGGGCGCACGCTGAGCGTGCCACTCAAACTCGCCGCCGCGCCGGAAAATCCGCCGCGCGATGCCCTGATCATCAAGAGCCGCTCGCCCTTCCAGGGGGCGGAGGTGATGAACCTGTCACCCGCGGTGGTCGAGGAGCTGTCGCTCGAGGGCGCCGCCGAAGGCGTGGTTGTCGCTTCGGTTGGCGATGGCTCGACCGCCGCCGACGTCGGCGTGCAGAAGGGAGACATCATCGTCGCCGTCAACGGCGAGAAGATCGGAACAACGCGCGATCTCGAGAAGGCCTGCGCCGAACACGCGCGGCTGTGGGACCTGACGATCCGACGCGGAGCGCAGACGATCCGCACGCAGCTGGGAGGCTGAAAAAAATGGCAGGGCGCCTGAGAGCGTCCTGCCGATTGGCGCGAGGGAGGGAGGATGGCCGCTCGCGCTTTTCGTTTCAGCGAGCCGATTCCGGCTCGCTTCGAACTTTTAAGCCGCCTTGCGGGCGGGTTGCCGGGTTTTCCCGCGGGCGAGGCGGCGCTTGACCGACTGCCAAAGGCCGCGCATCTCCTCGGCCGCCGCGCCGTAAGGGTTGAGCTCTGTCACCCCCCAGCCGTGCCGCGCCGATTCCTGGTAGTCGACTCGGGTGAGGATCAGCGGCGAAATGAGGCCGCCCATTTCCTCGAGCGTCTCGACGCCGTCCTGGACCCGGGCGGTCTGCTGTGCTGGCGGGCACTGATTGAGCAGGAACACGAAGTCGCCGCCGATCTCCTTCAGCGCCGCGCGGGTTCGGGCGCTCGCCCAAAGATCGAACATGCTCGGGCGGGACGGGATGATGTTGAGGTCGGCGACCTGCATCGCGGCTGAAGACGCCGCGCCTTCGGCGCCGGGAGTGTCGAGGATCACAAGGGTGAACCCCTTCCGCTCAAGCGAGGCAAGAAGAGCAGGCAGGCGCGCCGCCCCCGACGCGATGACCTCGATGTCGCCGGTTCCGCGCGTCTTGGCCCAGTTCGCAAGCGAACCTTGCGGATCCATGTCGATGACGCACACCTTTTCTTTCATTTCGTGCGCGGCCACCGCGAGCGACGACGCAATCGTGCTTTTCCCAGAGCCGCCTTTTTGAGTCACAAACGCTATGGTCCGCATGACTTCCGCCCTCAGCCTTCCGAGTTTCGCCCCTCTTTCTGATCGCGATTAGGGGCAGGGATTAATGAATGTTCACGAGTTGAGCGGAAAATGGTTAACAGACGGTTTCGGAACCGCCGGCATTCAGCGGTTTGTAATAATTTGCCGCAAATCCTTCTCATGTCGGGCGAATTGGCGATGACGACTGACGCAGCGGAATGAACTCAGGCGCCCCCGACGGCGGCCAAATCTTAACGCTGGGGACGGCGCCTAGTCGTCGTCGAGCGGGACGACTCCCTTGAGCTCGCCGTCGGCCGAAAGGGTGATCTTTTCGATCCGCATTTCGGCGTTCTTGAGCAGTTCGTCGCAGCGCCGCTTGAGTGCTTCCCCGCGCTCGTAGAGCCGGATCGACTCGTCGAGGGCCACTGTGCCCTTTTCAAGTTGATCGACGATCGCCTCGAGTTCCGCCAGCGCCGCTTCGAACGGCAGGGCGGCGATGTCAGGCTTGGCCTCGGTCACCTCAGCTCCTCTCGACCCGCCTCAACCGTGGCGTCCCGACCGGGTCCCCAGCGAGCGACGATCTTCATTCTGGCAAGGCCGAAATCAAGTATAAGGTCTGCAGGGTGTCGCTGGGTTGAATCTGACTCCCGAAACTCCGGGCGAAAATGCCGCCAATTTCGCCCGAGCGGTAGATCCGGCTGAGCGCGCTATCAACCGCCAGGCGTAAATCGCTGTCGCCGTGCGCCAGCGCCAGCGCATAAGGCTCCATTGAAAAATAGTTGTTGGCGAGGCGCAATTTGCCGGGCGCGCTGCTTTTCGAAGCGAGATAGGCGAGGATCGCCCGATCGCCGAAATAAGCGACGATCGTCCCCTGGTCGAGCATCGCAAGCCCCTCTTCGTGGGTTTTGGCGGGAACGACCTCGGCGCTGATCTTGGCCGCGGCAAGAGTGTCACGCAAGCTCTGCTCGGTCGTCGTTCCGGCGAGCACTCCGATCTTCTTGCCCGCGAGGGCGCCGAAGTCGCTGACGCCCTCACCGCTCACCAGGAGGCTTGCTCCATCGACGAAAGTGGGGATCGAGAAGTCGACCTCCGCTCGGCGCGACAGGGTTGCCGAGGTTGGCTCGCACAGGAGGTCCGCCTTACCGGTTTCGATCGCATCGAATCGATTGGCGGCGGTCACGAGCACGTAATCGATCTTCAGATCGCCGAGGTTGAGAGCAGTCCCCAACCTCTTCGCCACGGAACGGCAAAGGTCGACCATGAACCCCGCAGGTATGCCGACAGAGTCGGCGTAAGAAAATGGCGGCGCGTCTTCCCGGTAGGCGATTCGCAGTGTCTTATCCTGCTTGATTCGATCGAGGGCGGCGCCCGCCGCGGCCGATCCAAGGCCGCACGCGGCGACGGTAACCGCGACCGAAAACGCGCATACGAGCCGACGGATTGAAGTCATTCGTTTCCCCCTCTCGCAATCTCCGATTAACTCTCCCATGCCGCTCAAGCGCCCGAGCACATGAGCCGCGGACCGGCGTTTGCCGGCTCAACGCCGTCCTTATCAGACGCGGGCTGAGAGCCAAAGGCCGTTCAGCGGTCGCGTTCACTGTCGAGGAGTGTTCTGACCGCAGGTTTCCTGCGATAAGGGTCTCAAGTTGCGTCAGGAGGCTTCGGAGGCAGACCCATGCTCGTCGGCGTTCCCAAAGAGATTGAGGACAACGAGTTCCGGGTCGGCATGACGCCAGCTGCGGTCGCCGAACTCGTCCATCACAGCCACGAGGTCATTGTCGAGACGGGGGCTGGCCTGGGCTCCGGTTCGCCCGACGAGGAGTATGTCCGCGCCGGAGCAAAAATCGCCAAGACGGCCCCCGACATCTTCGCCCGCGCCGAGATGATCGTGAAGGTCAAGGAGCCGCTGCCAGAAGAGCGCAAGCAACTCAGGCGCGGGCAGATTCTATTCACCTACCTCCATCTTGCACCCGATCTCGAGCAGACGCGCGACCTCATGGCGTCGGGGGCCACGTGCATTGCCTACGAGACGGTGACCGGCCAACATGGCGGCTTACCGCTCTTGACGCCGATGTCGGAGGTCGCTGGCAGGCTCGCGCCGCAGGTCGGCGCCCATGCTCTCGAGAAGGCTCAAGGAGGACGTGGCGTGCTGCTCGGCGGGGTGCCGGGCGTCGCGGCGGCTAACGTGCTCGTCCTTGGTGGCGGAGTGTCGGGGACCCACGCCGCGACCATTGCGGTCGGCATGGGCGCCTCCGTCACCGTGGTCGACAGGTCGCATGAGGCGCTAAGGCGCCTCTCAGCCGAGTTCCGTTCGGCGCTGCGCACGGTCTATTCCACGCGCGCCTCGATCGCCGACCTGGTCAAGAGCGCCGATCTCGTAATTGGGGCGGTGCTGCTTCCCGGCGCCGCCGCGCCCAAGCTGATCACACGCGCGATGCTCAAGACGATGCGCCCCGGCGCGGTGATCGTCGACGTCGCGATCGACCAGGGCGGCTGCTGCGAGACCTCGAAGCCGACGACCCATTCCCACCCGACCTATGTTGTCGACGGCATCGTCCATTATTGCGTGGCCAACATGCCCGGCGCGGTCGCGCGCACCTCGACCTTTGCGCTCAACCACGCAACCTTGCCGTTCGCGCTCGCGCTCGCCGACAAGGGCTGGCGGGAGGCCCTGAGGGAGGATCCACATCTGCGCGCCGGCCTCAACGTCCATGACGGTAAGGTCACGTGCGAACCGGTCGCCGCGGCGCACGGGTTGCCGTACACGCCGTCCGAAAGCGTGCTCGGCGAATGAGACCCGACGCCGAGCCTTCGGACGAGCGGTCCGATAGCAAGCAAGGGCAGGCCGACAAAGTTCGTGCGAATTGAATTGCCTCGCGGCCTATTCGGGGGCGCAGTCAGACCGAGGTCAAGGGGTGCAAGTCTCGGCTCTCATCTTGCCGGTTTTTGCGGTGATCGTGACCGGATGGGCGGCCGGCTACGTCGGCTACGTGTCGCGCGACCTCGCCGACGGACTGATCCACTTTGCCTATAATGTCGCGATGCCGGCCCTGCTTGTCGTCACGATCGCTCAGGAGCCAGCGCGTTCGCTGCTCGCCTGGCGTTTCCTTCTCGCCTTCGGCGGCGGCTCGCTGATCTGTTTTGCTCTGGTCTTCGTGTTCGCTCGCGCTTTGAGCGGCGGCCGCCTCGCTGGCCCGGCGATGCAGGGGTGGGCCGCATCGATGACCAATACCGGCTTCGTCGCGCTGCCGATCCTTCAGGCGACCTATGGGCCGCGGGCGGTGCTGCCGGCCGCGATCGCCACCGTCTTTGTCGCGGTGGTGATGTTTCCGGCCGCGGTCATCCTGCAGGAGCTCGACCCCAGCGACTCCGGCGGCGCGGGCGCCTCACCGGCGAAACTCGCGCGCCACGTCGTCCTCAATCCAATGGTTCTCTCGACCTTGATCGGCGTCGCCTGGTCGGCTTTCGGAGCCCCGATGCCCGGGCCAATCGCCGCCTATTTACGCATTCTCGCCGACGCGTTGACGGCTTGCGCGCTGTTCGCCATCGGCCTCGGCCTGTCGATCGAGGGTCTTCGCGCCAATTTTGGACGCGCTGCGGTGCTGACCGCAGTCAAGCTCGTTGTGATGCCGCTGATCGTACTTGGGCTAGCGGTCGCGCTTCGGCTCGAACCACTCTACCTGATCGCGGCCGTCATATGCGGCGCGGTTCCGACCGCCAAGACGGTCTACATTCTGGCCGGTGAGTACCATTGCGAGGAAGCGCTCATCGCCGCGACCGTCTCGATGAGCACGCTCGGGTCGATCGGCACGCTGATCGTGTGGATCTATGCGCTGGCGGGCTTCGCTCCTCCGGGCGCTCTCGGATAAGGCCGCAGGAGGGCCGCGCGCGGCCCGCGCATCAATTGGCAGCCGGCGGACGGTCGCCGTTGCCGTTGAGCGCGCCAGGCGCCCAGTTCACGCCGTCGCGCATAGCGTAGAAAATGTGGGCGCCGATGCGGTCGACCTTGCGCAGATAGCCAACCCAGAACGGCGCGACGTAGTTGGCGTGGTAATTGACCGCTTCCGCGATCTTTGGATTGTAGTTCGCGCCGCTCACGACTTCTTGCGCGATTCGGGTGGCGACGACCCACGGACCTGGCTCCTCGATTCTCAGCGACTTTCCTTCGCAGGCGAAGCTGAACTGACAGGCGAACGGCCGATTGCGGTCCTGGTAGACGACACCACAGACCGTGGTGGGATAGATGCCGCTGCGCACCCGGTTCAGCACTACCTGGGCAACCGCTGCCTGACCCTCCTCTGGCTCGCTGCGCGATTCGAAATAGATCGCTTCTGCGAGGCAGCGCATCTGGCGGGCGCTGTCCTTGGGGTCGATCAGGGCCGCATAATTCGGCTTGCCGCCGGCGTCTGACAATTGCGGGACCGTGGTTTCATTCACGGAATCGGTCTCGACGACGACCAGCACGCCGTCGCTCGAGGTTGGCGACGACGAATTGAGCGCAAATTCGAGGGGGAGCCCCGGCGTCGCGCCGTCGTCGAAAGCGAGGCCTGGCCTTGGACCAGGCGGCGCGGCGCCGTCATCCGGTCGCTCGGGACTCATGGTATGGCCGGGGTCGAATTCGGCGCTGCGGCCCTGGAGCCCTTCGCGGGCGGGCGCGCCGTTCAGGCGGCGGGCGTCGAGGCCCGGGCGCAAGCCGATGAATGGATTGCCCTTTGCGCCGCGCTCGACCTCCGGAAACGGCAGCGGTGGGCTCTTCAGCGCTCCGTTCGGCTCGATCTCGTCGGACGTCGCCGCGAGCCCATCGGGATCGCCGACGGTCCAGCGCGCCTGGACGATCGGGAGCGGTTCGCCGTCCTCGTTAACCGCGCGGAGCCGCCTTTCGGCCTCCAGCGCTCGATCGAGCAGGCCTTCAACCTCGAGCATGCGCGTGGGAGCAAAGACGGTGGCTCCCGCCAGCGGCTCCTGCTCGGCTTCTGCTGTGATCGAAACAAGGACTGCCAGGCCGATGCACCAAGGCGCGGCGACCGAGAGAGCCCATGCCGTACGCGATCGACCCATACGCGACCCAAGCCGCCCGTGCTTCGAGTTTCACGTTTCCATTGCGGGTGGTTAACGCCACCGCCGCAATGCGAATTGTTCCGGTTATCTGCGCTTAAGGTTTCGGGGGGGTTACCGAGGGGGAGGCGCGGGGTGTTCCGGTTTGAGGCAGAGGGCCATGGCGGGCGTTGCGCGTCTGAGCAACGCAGCAGCCGAATCTGACCAACTGGACAAAGGTTCACGTCGCTGCCATCGTCCGCGTGAATCCGTCGCTCCAGAGGAGATGTCCGCCGATGACCACCGTTGCCGCCGCGAAGACCGCCGTCCCGCCGCGCGCGGCGGATGTTCCGAACGATTTGGCCGCGTTCTGGCTGCCGTTCACGCCAAATCGCGCGTTCAAGAAGAAGCCGCGCCTCGTCTCACGCTCCAAGGACATGCACTATTACACCCCCGAGGGGCGGGCGATCCTGGACGCCACGGCGGGGCTCTGGTGCTGCAATGCCGGCCACAACCGCCCGACCGTCGTGGCGGCTATCCAGCGTCAGGCGGAAGAGCTTGACTTCACGCCCGCCTTCCAGTTCGCCCATCCGCTGGCGTTTCAGCTCGCCTCCCGCATTGCCGAGCTCGCACCGGGCGATCTCGATCATGTTTTCTTCTGCAATTCGGGCTCCGAAGCCGTCGACACCGCGCTCAAGATCGCGCTCGCCTACCACAATGTGCGCGGAGCAGGGTCGCGCCAGCGCCTGATCGGGCGCGAGCGCGGCTACCACGGCGTTGGCTTCGGCGGCATCTCGGTCGGCGGCATGGTCAACAACCGCAAGTTCTTCGGTTCCCTCCTCGCCGGTGTCGATCATCTGCCGGCGACCTATAACCGCGAGCATCAGGCGTTCACCAAGGGCGAGCCGGAATGGGGCGGCCATCTCGCCGACGCACTCGAGAGCATCGTCGCCTTGCACGACGCCTCGACCATCGCCGCGGTGATCGTCGAGCCGATGGCGGGCTCGACCGGCGTTCTGCCGGCGCCCAAGGGCTATCTCAAGCGGCTGCGCGAGATCTGCGACAAATATGGCATCCTGCTCATCTTCGACGAGGTGATCACCGGTTTCGGGCGCCTAGGGGCGCCTTTCGCCGCGGAGCGCTATGGCGTGATTCCGGATATGGTCACGTTCGCCAAGGGCGTCACCTCCGGCACCGTGCCAATGGGCGGGGTCGTCGTGCGCAAGCACATCTACGACGCCTTCATGCAGGGGCCCGAGCACGCCATCGAGTTCTTCCACGGCTACACTTATTCCGGCCATCCGCTTGCCTGCGCGGCGGCGCTGGCGGCGATCGATCTCTATCGCGACGAGCGGCTGTTCGAGCGCTCGAAGGCGCTCGAGCCCAAGTGGTACGACGCCATCATGGGCCTGAAAGGCCTGCCGAACGTCGTCGACATCCGCTGCGTGGGCTTGACCGGCGCGATCGATCTTGCGCCGATTCCCGGAAGCCCCGGCGAGCGGGTCTATAAAGCGCTCGACCACTCGTTCCACAACGCAGGAATCATGATTCGTCCGGCCGGCGACACCATCGAGCTGACGCCGCCGCTCATCTTGAGCGAGGATCAGATCGGCGAGATCATGGAGAAGGTCGGCGCGTCGATCAAAGCGGCGGCGTGAGGCTCTTGGATCGCGCGGCCGCCGGCGCGGAGCGCCGACGACGAAGTTGGGCAGTGGAGGCAAGCTGATGGGCTCGAAATTCATGAAATTGTTCGGTTTGGGCGTCGCTCTCGCGGCCTCGCTAGCTGTGGTCACCCCGTCGCTGGCCAAGGACTGGAAAAAGGTCGTCATCGGTATGGAGGGCGCCTACGATCCCTGGAACCTGACCGACTCGAGCGGCAAAATCGTCGGCTTCGAGCCCGATCTCGCGATGGACCTGTGCAAGCGGGCGGGCCTGGAATGTACCATCATCGCCCAGGACTGGGACGGCATGATTCCGGGCATCAAGGCCGGAAAGTTCGACGTCATCATGGACGGCATGGCGATCACCGAGGATCGCCAGAAGGAGATCGACTTCACCAAGCCCTACGCCGCTTCGCCCGGCTCCTTCCTCGCGCCGAAGGATAGCCCGCTCGCCAAGGCGACCGGCGCGGGAACGGTGATCAATCTCGACAAGGACGCGGCGGCGGGCGACGCGGCGACCAAGTCGGTGCAGGCGGCCCTCAAGGGCAAGACGCTCGGCGTTCAGGTCTCGACCACCCACGCCAATTTCGCGGGGCAGTATCTCAAGGACATCGCGACGGTGAAGGAATACAAGACCACCGATGACCGCGACCTCGACCTCAAGTCCGGCCGCCTCGACGCGGTGCTTGAAGACCTGCCGACCAATATGGCGACGGCTGCCAAACCCGATGGCGCCGGGCTCGCCGTTGTGGGACCGGAGTTCATCGGCGGAGTGTTTGGGCCGGGCGAGGGCATGGGGCTCCGCAAGAGCGACGCTGACCTCACCGCTAAATTCAACCAGGCGCTAGCGGCGGCGATCGCCGACGGGACGGTCAAGAAGCTCTCCGAGCAGTGGTTCAAGGCGGATCTGACGCCCCGGTAGGCTTCTTGCTTTAAACTACCCGTCGGTCCCCGGAACGAGGGGCCGCGGGTAGTCACTCTAGAGCGCCGCTCGTAGTCGGCGGCGGCGGAAGGGCTCGGTGGGCAGTCTTTCCATTTTCGGCTTCGGCCCGGGCGGCTGGGGTCTCGCTCTCCTCGAGGGCGCAGCGATGACGCTGCTCGTCTCGGCCTGCGGGCTCGCCATCGGGGCCGCGCTCGGCGGCTTGGTCGCGTGGGCGCGGCTTTCCGGCGCGCTCTTGAGCGGCGCGGTCGGGCAGGCCTATGCCGCGCTTTTCCGCGGCCTGCCCGAGTTGCTCATCGTCTATCTCGTCTATTTCGGCACCTCGACACTCCTGACGGAGAGCGCCCATGCGGTCGGCTATGAGGGATTCATCGGCGTCCCGTCCTTCGCCGCGGGGGCGCTTGCGGTCGGCGTCATTTCCGGCGCCTATCAGGCGGAAGTGTTTCGCGCCTCCTATCTCGCGATCGTCAGGGGCGAACTCGAAGCCGCCGTCAGCGTCGGCATGCACAGGGCGCTGATGTTTCGGCGGATCATCGCGCCGCAGGTGCTGCGTTTCGCGCTGCCCGCTCTCGGCAACCTGTGGCAGGTGGCGCTCAAGGATTCCTCGCTCATTTCGGTGACGGGCCTCACGGAGCTGATGCGGGTGAGCCAGGTCGGCGCCGGCTCGACCCATCAGCCCTTCCCGTTCTATCTCGGAGGCGCGGCGCTCTATCTCGTGATGACGCTGATAACGACTCGGCTGTTCGATCTGGCGGAAATCCGCGCGACGCGCGGAATGCGCCGCGCGGCGGGGTGAGGACCATGGAGCTCGATTTCGTCGCAAGAACGTTTTCGAGACTCATCGCCGCTCTCCCCTTGACGCTTGCCGTGTGGCTTCTGTCGGTCGTTCTCGGCGCGTTCATCGCCGCCGGCGTGACCTGGATGCGGGTCAGCGGAATCAGGCCGCTCGAGATTTTCGCTCGCGGCTATGTCGCCGTTTTTCGCGGCACGCCGCTCCTGATCCAGCTCTTCATCGTCTACTATGGCCTCGCTTCTTTGCCGGCGGTGCGCGCGAGCGTGTTCTGGCCATTCTTGCGCGAAGCCTTCAATTGCGCGGTGCTGTCGCTTGCGCTTTGCACCGCGGCTTATCAGAGCGAGATCTTCCGCGGCGCGCTTCTGGCCGTCCCGCACGGACAGATCGAATCGGGGCGCGCCTGCGGGATGTCGAATTTCCTCCTGTTTCGGCGCATCGTGTTTCCGATCGCGTTACGCCATGCGTTGCCGGCCTATTCGACCGAAATGATCTCGATGGTGAAAGCGACGGCGCTGGTGTCGCTGGTCACCTTGTGGGACGTGATGAGCGTCGCGCTCAAGATCCGCAACGATACGCTCGTGACCTATCTGCCGCTCCTCATCGCCGGGGCGATCTATTTCGTGGTCAACCTCGTCATCGGCGCCGCGTTCGTGGGGCTCGAGCGGCGTCTTACGCCGCATCTGCGCGCTCGCCCGGGTTGAGGCCAATGAGCGAGACGCAAAAAGCCTCCGCCCTGACCGTCCGGGACCTGCGCAAGCGGTTCGGGCAGCTCGAAGTCCTGCGGGGCGTCTCGCTGACCGCGAATGACGGCGACGTGATTTCGATCCTCGGCTCGTCGGGATCCGGCAAGAGCACGTTTCTGCGTTGCATCAATCTGCTCGAGACGCCGGACGAAGGCGTCGTCACGGTCGCCGGAGAGGTCATCAAGATGCGCCGCAGGCGCGACGGCCGGGCGGAGCCGGCGGACAGACGGCAGGTCGATCGCATCCGCTCCGAGCTCGCGATGGTCTTTCAGAGCTTCAATCTCTGGTCGCATATGACGGTGCTGGAAAACCTCATCGAAGCGCCGGTGCATGTGCAGAAGCGCCCGCGCGCCGAGTGCGTCGAGGAAGCGCGCGCGCTGCTCGCCAAGGTCGGCATCGCCGATAAATGGAACCACTACCCCGCGCATCTGTCCGGCGGCCAGCAGCAGCGCGCGGCGATCGCGCGCGCGCTCGCCATGCGGCCGAAGGTGATGCTGTTCGACGAGCCGACCTCGGCGCTCGATCCGGAGCTCGTGGGCGAGGTGCTGCGCGTCATGCGCGCGCTCGCTGAAGAGGGCAGGACGATGCTGGTGGTGACGCATGAAATGGGCTTCGCGCGCGACGTCTCGACGCGCGTGATGTTCCTGCATCAGGGACTGGTCGAGGCCGATGGGTCGCCGAGCGAACTCTTCCGCGACGCGAAGTCCGAACGCTTCCGCCAGTTCATCTCGAAGGAGCGGGGGTGACTTCTCGGGGGCCGGCGAAGGGGCCGCCGTCCAGGATCCTTGGCCCCGCAGGACTTAGATGCCGGACCCGAAGACCTCCGTCCACTCTTCGATGGGGATGGCTCCGCGATCAATGAGACAGCCGTTCTCGTCGAAGGCAAAGATAAGCACCTTGCCGGCGTCGTCCGAATTACGCGCGGAGTAGATTGTCTCGATCCCAGCCGCAGGATGCTTTTGATGCTTCATCGCCACAGCAAGGAGGACCGCCATGTCCTTTTCCGAAAGCATGGTGATCGAGCCTCTGGATTCAGCGTCAGGGGCGCTGGCCCTGAGCTGCTCCGGACCCCAGCAATCGCGTGCCTGGGCGAGCGCGTAGTTTGGGATCAAGGACGCGAGCGCCGCGGCGATAATTAATGATTTCATGATGCCCTCGCTTGGTCTTGTCGGCCCCGAGAAAATTCCCGGCTCAGGCTGTCCGGCGCGGGTCAACTTCGCGGTGTTATGCGCGAGCAACTCCGAGAGACGGGCCAGGTTCGGCTGGGGTACGGCTAGGCTACAATGGAGAACGAAGCGTTGGCTGAACCAGCCCTCAATGGATTCACTTTGAACAGGAATCCCGATCCTTGGGGTCCCTAAGACAAATGCGGTTACATAGATCACATGTGAACAATCGTACAATTTTGCCATCAGTCGCCGCAATTTGCAATGCGTAATAGTACCCATGCCATCCCGGTCACGCGACGACCGCCTGCCCGGGATCACAGCATTGCTTTCTTGCGTCGGCCGTTAGCTCGCCCATCGTCGTCAGGCTCGTGAGAGGACTGCAATGCCACGCCTCTTCACCGCGCTTGAATTGCCGGAGCACGTCGGGAGCCAGCTTGCGGTCGCGCGCGGCGGCCTCTTCGGCGCGCGCTGGCTGGAGGCGGCGGACTATCACGTCACGCTCCGCTTCATCGGCGACGTCGACGGGCGCGCCGCGCATGACATCGCCGAGACGCTCGGCGACATCCGCAGGCCCAAAGCGAACGTCCGGTTCGAGGGCCTGAGCTGGTTCGGCGGCGATAAGCCCCGCGCCATCATAGCGAGGGTGAAGCCGGACCCGGCGCTGATGGATCTGCAGGCCGAGCAGGAGCGACGCCTGCGACGCATCGGCGTCGAGCCGGAGACGCGGAGGTTCATCCCGCATGTGACGCTGGCGCGACTGCGCGGTGTCTCCCAGCACGCGGTCGCCGACTATCTCGCCGCCCACGGCGCGCTAGAGGCGGAGGCGTTCACCGCCGAGCGCTTCGCGCTTTTTTCGGCCCGCGACGGGACGGGCGGGGGACCCTATGTCGTCGAGGCCGCCTATCCGCTGGACTAGGGCGGTAAGCTCGGCTGGAATTGCAGGGGCGCCAATTGTCATTTCCGCGCAAGCGGGTGTGAAGGAATAGCATTGTCTGGCGAAGCTGTTGCGCTGCTGTCACCCCGCGAACGCGGGGGTCCAGTGAACCGCGCAGGCGCCGGACAGTGTGGCGCACGCTTTACGCTCACGACCATGGGGAACTTGGCAGAACCGGCTACGCCTGGACCCCCGCTTTCGTGGGCATGACAGCAGACGGGCTTGAGGGTCTGTTGCTCTAGGCGGAGCGCAGCGAAATCTAAGCTGGCCCGCAACGAAATCAAAATTCCCCAGCAACGAAATCCAAATCCGGCGCAACAAAATCAAAGCCAAACGCAACAAAATCCAAATGGGGCTTCGAGCCTTTTCAATGACTTAGGGCGTAAAATGCGATTTGTCTGAGCCGGATCCCGCAATGCCACCCGTCCCGCGATCCAGGAGACGCGATCCAGGAGGATGGCGGACGCCCTGATCGCCAAGTCCCCTGGTCCCAAAGCCCCTGGGTCCTCGCGATGACCGCCCGGCGACGATACCACTCGGCAACAATGGCAAAGAGCACAAGGCGCGGCCGCCTCTCGTCAGCCCTGTCCTCAACTGAAGATCAAGACGACAGCGGGCAAGATACGCCGCCTTCCGATTTTCAGCAAGATTTTGTCGTCTTTTCTGCGATTCGCCCGGTTTCTCCGTGCCCGGCCGCGCCCGGCGAAGCCGATTCCCTTCCAGCGCCTCCTGCCGTAAGGACGGCCATGACGCCAATGATAGACGCCGCACGGCGCCGCGTGCGGCTCGACCCGCGCGACCCCGGCTTTTTCAACGATCCCTACCGCGCCTATGCCGCGATCCACGCGGCGTCGCCCGCGTTCTTCTGGGAGGACTACGGCTTCTGGTGCTTCGCCGGCCATGCGGACGTGTCGGCGCTGCTGCGCGACCGCCGCTTCGGGCGCCAGATCACGCACCTGATGAGCCGGGCGGAATTGGGCTGGCCCGAGCCAAAGCCCCATCTTGCGTCGTTCGACGCGCTCGAGCGCCATTCGATCCTCGAGCTCGAGCCGCCCGAGCACACGCGGCTGCGCAACCTCGTCAATCGCGCCTTCGTCTCGCGCCGGATCGAAAAGCTCGGGCCCCGGATCGCGGCGCTGGCGCATGAGCGGATCGACGCATTTGCAAAAGGTAGGGCGGCAGAGCTCATCGCCGAATTCGCCGCTCCCATTCCGGTCGCCGTGATCGCGGACCTGCTCGGCGTTCCGCGCGAAATGGGAGGCGCGCTGGTCGAATGGTCGCACCGGATGGTCGCGATGTACCAGTTCGGGGTCGATCGCGAGGTCGAGGAACGCGCGGCCGAGGCGGCGCGCGCCTTCGCCGATTTCGTGCGCGATTTTGCGCGGGCGCGGCGGGGCGATCCCGGCGACGATCTCATCAGCCAGCTCCTTGCCGCTGAAAGCGAGGGCGGGCGGCTCAGCGAGGACGAACTGGTCACGACCGTGGTCCTGCTGCTCAACGCCGGCCACGAGGCGACGGTCCAGGCGATCGGCAACGGGGTGAAGGCGATGCTCGAGGAGGGCGTCGATGCGCGCCGCGCATTCGCGAACGACAGCGCGACCGCCGCGACAGTCGAGGAAGCCCTGCGGTTCGACCCGCCGCTTCATCTGTTCACGCGCTACGCGCTGGAAGACGTGGAATTCGCCGCCGTGCGGTTCAGCAAAGGCGACAAGATCGGCCTTCTGCTCGGCGCCGCCAATCGCGATCCCGCGCGCTTTCCCAATCCCGGCGTGTTCGACAGCGCGCGCTCGCCCAATCCGCATGTGAGCTTTGGCGCCGGCATCCATTTCTGCGTCGGCGCGCCGCTGGCGCGGCTCGAGCTCGCGGTCGCGCTGCCGATCCTGTTCGCCCACCTTCCAGGCCTGCGCCTCGCCGAGCGGCCGCGCTATCGCGACGCCTTCCATTTTCATGGTCTCGAGGCGCTCAGGGTCGAGTGGCGGTAAGATCGGCGCTTCCTCATCCCGCCGCCAGCGGATAGAAGCCGCTCCCGTGACGACCTCATCGCGCTCGCGGAAGCCACGGCTCCTCCGTCTCCAAGCGGCCTCGAACGACGATCCTCGCGATGAGGGCGGCTGTTTGCCGCCCTTTCGGTCCTGAATCCGGCATGCTGAAAAGCCATCGCCGCTATTTCGCTCTTCTCGCCTTCCTCCTTCTGGCGACCCCGCTCGCGCTCGGCGTGCTGCGGCCCGACCCTCCGGCGGCGATCCTCAAGGAGGGGCGCTATCTCGCGCCGGCGCCGACGATTCCCGACGACCGGGCCGATTGGCTGACGCTCTCGTCCCGCATCGACGCCTTCCTCGCCGATCACTTCGGCCTTCGGCAGGTTATGATCCGCGCGCACAAGGATCTCACCAAGCCGCTTCTCAGCGCGGGCAACGGTTCGGTGCTGATCGGCCGCGGCGGCCGCCTCTTCTATCTCGGGGGCGAGGCGGTGCAGCAAAGCGCGGGGCTCGTCCTGCGCGACCACCGCGTGGCCGATACGGTCGACCTCATCGCGCGCATGAACGCCAAGCTTCATGCCCGCGGGATCAAGTTTCTGGTCGCCGTGCCGCCGAACGCGGCCACGATCTATGGCGACGATCTCCCCGAATGGGCGAAGAACCGCGGCCGGCGGACCGAATACGACCTCCTGCTGGAAGGGCTCGCGGCGCATGGTGTGCCTGCGGTCGACCTTCGCCCGGCGGTCGAGGCGGCGCGCTCCGGGGGGCCGGCCTTTTACATGCACGACTCGCATTGGACGGCGCGCGGGGCGCTCGCGGCGTTCAACGCCATCGTCGAGGCCGACGGCCGCCCCGACTGGCGGCTCGATCCGAAGTCCGCCCTCGGGCCGCCGCAGGCGCGCGAGGGAGGGGACCTCGCGCGGATGCTCGGGGAGGACGCAACCGAAACGGTTGAGGACCTGATCCTCCCGGCCGCGCGGACCGAACTCCTGACGCCGGACCCGGTCAGCGACTTCGTCGCCACCATGGACAGGCCCGGCCCGACGATCATGGTGTTCGGCGATTTGTTCACGGAGGACTATTTCGCCCGGATGGTGCTGCAGCGCGCCGGGCGCGTGGTCTGGCTCGAATACCGCAAATGCGGCTTCGACTGGAAGGCGATCGAGCGGTTTCACCCCGACGAGGTCTGGTGGATGCCGAACGAGCGCTTCCTCATTTGCGATCCGGGCGTTGAGCCGGCCAACTTCACCGGATGACCATGGAAGCAGCCGATCGCGCTCCGACCCATCTCCGCAGCCTGCTTGTCCTCGGCGGCGCGCGGTCAGGAAAAAGCGCCTATGCGCTCAAGCTTGCCGAGACCTGCGCCGCCGAGCGGCTTTATCTCGCCACCGCCGAGGCGGGGGATGAGGAAATGGCGGCGCGGATCGCCCGCCACCGGGCTGAGCGCGGGGAGGGCTGGACGACCCTCGAGGAGCCGCTCGAGGTCGCGAGCGCGCTCGCCGCCGAGGCGCGGCCCGGCCGGGTGGCGGTAGTCGACTGCCTCACGCTTTGGCTCAGCAACCTGATGCTGGCCGGGCGCGAGCCGGGGGCGGCGATCGCGGGGCTCGCGAGGGCGATCGGCGATCTCGCCGGGCCGGCGATCCTGGTGTCGAACGAAGTCGGCCTGGGGATTGTGCCTGAGCACAGGCTCGGCCGGGAATTTCGCGACTGGCAGGGGAGGGCGAACCGGGAGATCGCGGAGGCCTGCGACGCGGCGGTGTTCATCGCCGCCGGCCTTCCGGTCCAGTTGAAGCCGGCGCCGGCCCTCAATCTGACATTAGGGTGAACGGCGCATTTTCCTCAGAAAAACTCTGGCGACTCAGGGCGGCCCTGGACTAGGATTCGCCCGGTGAAAGGGGCCTGCCGGCCGCGCGGGGCTGCCGGCGCTATCCAGACACTGGGTCGGTAGGATTGGGCGGGGATGCTGCGTCTTTTCCAACGCCAGCCGCCAGAGCAGGCGGCGCATATCGAGATCGCGCATGACGGCGAGGTTTATCGCGTCGCGTTGAAGCGCGTCGCCACGTCGCGGCGATTCACGCTGAGGGTTCGCACCGCGACGCGCGATGCGCTGCTCACGATGCCGTCGCGCTCGTCGCTCAAGTCGGCGCGCGAGTTCGCGGAGCGTCATGCCGCGTGGATCGGAACGAGGCTCGCGCGATTGCCCGAGCCGGTCGCCTTCGCGCCGCGCGCAGTGACGCCGTTGCGCGGCGTCGATCATCGCATCGTGCATCGGCCGGGCGAGCGGGGGGTCGTGTGGCTCGAGGCGGGCGAGCGCGGGCCGCTCATCTGCGTATCCGGCGAGCGCCCGCATATGGCGCGGCGCGTGACCGACTTTCTCAAGCGCGAGGCGCGCAAGGATCTCGAAGCTGCGGTCGCGCGCCATTCGAAGCAGCTCGGCGTCAAGCCGCGCCGGATCGTGCTGCGCGACACCGTCAGCCGCTGGGGCTCGTGCTCATCGACGGGCGGCCTCAATTTTTCCTGGCGCCTGATTCTCGCGCCGCCGTTCGTGCTCGACTATCTCGCCGCGCACGAGGTCGCGCATATCGTGCATATGAATCACTCGCCGTTCTTCTGGAAGCTCGTGCGCCGCCTGCATTCGGGAACCGACCGCGCCGAAGCCTGGCTCAAGCTTCACGGCGCGGACCTGCACCGCTACGGCGCGACGTGGGAGTAGCGCTGCGTTCGGCTTACGAAGCAGGCGCCGGTCAAGTGCCGGTGTAGGCGATCTTGATCAGCGTCGGCGTCTCGACGGTTGTTGTCGCCACCGTCGCGCCGTTCACCACCATGTTTATCGCGGTGTCCGAACCGCCGTCGGCGAGAAAATCCAGTCCATGGCCGCCCATGGCTGAGTTGAAGTAGATTTCGCCGAAGTTGGGCATCGGCGGATTGACGCCGCCGACTTCCGGCCGTTCGAGTATCCATTCAGCCTGATTCTCGAGCGAAGCCGTGCCCGCCGGAGCATCGAAGATGAACCCCGCATGGATGCCGGCGGTCACGTTGATGAGGCTGAAGAACGCCTCGGTTGGAGAGTCGAGGCAGATCAGGCCGATCATGGTGTCGCCGAAGCTGACCGGAAGATTGGTGATCGCGGACCACGAATTCGGGTACCACTCATAGACGGCATAGCAGCTCTTGCTTGAGCCCGTGACCGACTGGATGGTGCCGATTTGGGTGACATCGGTATTTCCGTCGATGCCGATGAAGGCGAACGTATACTGGCTGCCGCCCCCTGCGGCCGCCGCGACATCGGGGACATTCCACTGACCCAACACCCAGGTGAACGTCTGACTTCCCGTGGCGTGCACCACGGCCCCCGACCAAGTGGAATTTGTGACCGACACGAAGTCAGGCCGCGGGCGGGCTCGACGCTCAACGCCGGGTAGCAGCTCCTCCAACGGCCGGAAGGTCGGAGTGACATAAGTGATCTTGCGCGAGAAAACCTCGTCCCAGCGCGCCGCGAGTTTGGGGTGGATCGCCGGATCGGGTCGCTGCGGAAGGCCGTAACGCCGCAGCTCGCGCGCCGACGCCTTCCGCGGGTCGAATCCCTTGGGCGGCAACGGGTGAGTTCTGACTCCGCCGACAGCTGTCGAATGTTTGCTATGAGACATGGATGCCTCCGCTGTTTCGCACCGTCGGGCGTCATCGGTCGGCCCGAAGCGCGTGACACACCATGACGAGGCAAGCGCAAAAAGCAGTGACGTGGCTCACAACCCGGCTCAGTCGGAATGTGGGCGCTGCTGCTAGAGTCCTTTGCTAACGACCGTCATCGCCGGCGCGCCCCCACCACCATGCTTCGCATGGTCCCCCTCCCCCGCCGCTGCGCGGCAAGGGAGGATTCGCGACCGGCGGCGGCTCCATCCTCCCTTGCGCTCGAAGAGCGCGGGGGAGGGGGACCGTCCGAAGGACGGTGGTGGGGGCGGCGGAATGTGTCGACCCAAAAGCTATCCGCTCTAGACTTGAATCATCCGCGCCAGCGCGTCGAACAGCAGCTCGAGGTCCTGCGGGCGCGAGAGGCGATGGTCGCCGTCCCGGATGAGGGTCAGCGTCGCCGGGTCGTCACCGAGTCGCTGCATGAGCGCGAGCGCGTGGGCGAAGGGCACGTCCGGGTCCTGCATGCCCTGCAGCACCGCGAGCGGCGCGCGCGTGCGGATCGTGCCGCCGAGCAGAAGATGCTTGCGCCCGTCCTCGATCAGCGCGCGGGTGAAGCGGTCGGACTCGCTCGAATAGGCGGAGGGGCGCCGCCACACGCCCTCGTCCATGATCGCGCGCCGCGCTTCGTCCGAAGCCCTGGCCCAGATCAGCGCCTCGGTGAAGTCGACCGCGGGCGCGATGAGGATGAGGCCCTTGATTCGCTCCGACTCGCCCGCTTCGTCGAGCGCGCGGGCGGCGAGGAGCGCGAGATAGCCGCCCATCGACGAACCGACGACGACCTGCGGTCCCTCGGTTTCGGCTCTCAAGAGCGTCAGCGTCTCCTCGAGCCAGCGCGAGACAGTGCCGTCCTCGAGCCGCCCCTCGGAGCTGCCGTGGCCGGAATAGTCGAATCTGAGGAGCCCGAGCCCGCGACGCTCGGCCTCGGCGTCGAGCGCGGCCGCCTTCGTCGAACCCATGTCGGAGCGGTAGCCGCTGAGCCAAACAACGCCCGGCGCGCCGCTCCGCACTGGCGCGCGGCGGCGAAAGGCGATACGCCTTTGATTCGGGGCTTTTCCCACCATCAAGAACTGCGGCTGTGCGTCCGACACCTTGAGCTCGCTGCCGATGATGCGACCCGCGGACCGCGCCTTCATGAACCCGGGTCGGGGCGCTGAGGGCTTGGCCGAGCGGGGGCCGGGAGTCAACCGCTCGCTTCGCATGAGGGGCGGCGCATGAGCGTCGATACGCTCGCTCCGTTCGGCCGCGGGACCAATGCGCTCGCCAGACGCACCATCCTCCAGATCATCCCGCCGGTCGACGCCGGCGGCGACGAACGGGCGACGCTTGCCGTCACCGCGGCGCTAGCGGAAGCGGGCGCGCGGGCGCTGGTCGCAAGCGATTCGGGCGAGCTCGCGGGCGAACTGCACGCGATCGGCGGCCTCTTTGTCGAGTTCCCGGCGGCGGCCAAGAACCCGCTCGTCATGACGGTCAACATGCGCCGCCTTCAGCGCATCATCGCCGCGGAGCGGGTCGACCTCGTTCACGCGCGCTCGCGCTGGGCGGCCTGGGCGGCGGTCAAGGCCTGCCGCAAGGCCAAGCGTCCGGTGATCACCTCGCTGCATGGCGATGGCGCGCGCTCAGCCCCGCGCACCAGCTTCGAGACCGCCGTCGCCGAGGGCGATTTCGTCATCGCCGGGTCCGAGTTCGCCGCGCGGCGCGGCGCGGGCCTCTATCCTGACGCGCGTCCGCGCCTGAGGGTCGTCCGCCCCGGACTCGATCTCTCGAAGCTTCAGCCCGAGCGCGTCAACGGCCGCCGGGTCGCCGACGTCCGTCAGGGCTGGGGCGTCGCTCCTCACGAGCGCATCGTGCTGACGCCGGCGCGGCTCGCGCCCGGCCGCGGCCAGGCGACGCTCATCGAAGCTGCGGCGCTGATCAAGAGCCACGGCCTCGACGACGTCCGCTTCGTGCTCGCCGGCGACGCCGCAAGGCCGGCCTATGCGCGCGAGCTTGACGCGCTCGCGGTCAAGCGCGGGGTGCAGTCGATGCTGGTGCGCGTCGGCGCCGCGCCCGATCTGCCGGCGGCGTTCATCGCCGCGGCGGTCGTCGTCTTTCCCGCCGCAAACGCTGACGGCGTGACGCGCACCTCGGTCGAGGCTGCGGCAATGGGGGCGTTGACCGTGATCTCCGACGTCGGACCGGCGCGCGAGATTATCGCCGCGCCGCCCTACGAGGGCGCGGAGGCGCGCACCGGCTGGCTCGCCGAACCGAGCGACGCGGCCGCGCTTGCGACAGCGATCGAAGCCGCGCTCGGGCTCGGCGCCTCGGGGCGCGAAGCCGTCCGCCGCCGGTCGCGGGCGAAGATCGCGGAAGCGTTCTCGCTCCATCGGATGACGCGCGACACGCTCAACATCTACAGTGAGGCGCTGGGACGGTGAGGGGAATGAATTCGCAAGACGCCGGGCGGACGCCGGCGCGCTACAGCTCGCGACAGATCGCGCTGCACTGGATCGTGTTCGCTCTCGTCGCCTTTCAATTCGTGATGGGCGACAACATGACCGACCTCTTCCGCGCCGCTCACGGCGGACGCGCGACCGACACCAGCGCTGTCTGGGCGCCGATCCACATCGTGGTCGGCATCCTCATCCTCATCGCGATGCTGGCGCGTCTCTGGCTGCGCCGGCTCAATGGCGTCCCGAAGCCGCCTGAGCAGGCCGCTCCGCTGCAATGGCTCGCGGCCGCCGTGCACGCCGGGCTCTATGTCGACCTGATCGGCGCGCCGATCGTCGGCGCGATCGCCTATTTCCTTCTGCCCTCGTTCGCCGGGCTGCACCATCTCATGACCCGGCAAATCCTTCTCGTGCTGGTCGCGCTCCATGTCGCCGGCGCGCTCTGGCACTGGCTCATCGTTCGCGACGGCGTCATGACGCGGATGATCCGCCCGGCCGACTGAGCAAGGGGCCCTCAAGCGCGTTGCTGTCATGGCCGCGAAGCGGGCGTCGAGGGGTCGCTTTGGCGCCACGCTGGGTTCCGCTTGCGCGGGAACGACCAGAGGCGCCGTCTAGAAGGGCCAAGCGCTAGGTATAAATACCAATCAGCCCGAGCTTTTCTTGTCGCCCTCGCCGATCAGGTCCTGGTAGGCCCGCATGATCTGCGAATTTGAGGTCGGCTTGGACAGAAACCAGCTGTCCTTCACGAGCCGGCTATTGTTGGGAGCATTTCCGGACGCGTAAATGACGGGGCTCAGCGGATGCGACTCGCGGAACGCTTCCGCGACATCCCAGCCGGTCAGAGCGTCAGCCAGCCTGATATCTGTAATCAGGAGATCGATTGCGTCCGTTTCGCGAAGCGTCACCATTGCGCCCGCGCCCGTGCCCGTCTCGAGCACATTCCACCCGTCGCGCCTGAAGTCACTGACAATGTCGTCGCGCAAAAGCCAATCGTCCTCAACAACAAGTACTGTGCGGTCCTCGAAGGAATTTGTCACTGAACACACCCCGCCGCGCCCGCAGGCGAAAACTCGTCTTGACCCAACGCCTCGCGACCAGGAGCGTTCCGATCTTTTTGTACGAAATCATAGTGTGTGCAAGTTTAAGGACTTCAAAAGCGAGGTCACAGAGTCTTTGCTGCGGAACTTTCTCCGGCTCTTATGGCGTTACGCGGCGCCGTGGCCAGAACAGATCGGCGCATCGGCGCGAACAGAAGCAAAAGCTATGTGGCGCTTCTTCGTAGCTTTCGCTCGCAGGCGTTCGATGTGCCTAAGCACGGAGATGGCCGGGACAAGCCCGGCCATGACGTGTTGGGACTCGTGCACGAGTCCTTGCGTTCCCGCCCGCCCCCGCGCGGCCGATCAGCTCTTGATGAAGGCGCCCGTCCTGAGGTCGGTCAGCGCCTGCCGGATCTCGGCCTGAGTGTTCATCACGATCGGCCCGTGCCAGGCGATCGGCTCTCGCAGGGGCCGTCCGGAAACCAGCAGGAAGCGCACGCCCTCGTCGCCCGCCTGGACGCTGATCTCGTCGCCGGCGCCGAACACGACCAGCGAGCGGTTGCCGACCTTGTCGCGCACCAGCATCTCCTCGCCGTCGATCTCAGCCTCGCGCAGCGCCCCGAACGGCTCGGAGGCGTAAGCGAAATCGCCCGAGCCTTCGAAAATATAGGCGAAAGCCTGGCGGAAATCCTCGACCTTGAGGCGCTTACGCCGGCCCGCCGGCACCGTCACGTCGAGATAGCGCGGCTCGGCGGCGACGCCCTCGACCGGGCCGGTCTTGCCCCAGAAATCGCCGCAGATCACCCGCACGGCCGTCCCGTCGTCGTCGACGACCTCCGGGATCGCGCTCGCCGGAACGTCCTGGTAGCGCGGCTTGGCCATCTTGAGATGCGCAGGCAGATTGGCCCAGAGCTGGAAGCCGTGCATGCGGCCCTTCGCGTCGCCGGCCGGCATTTCCTGATGCAGGATGCCGCTGCCCGCGGTCATCCACTGGACGTCGCCCGAACCCAGCGTTCCGCGATTGCCGAGGCTGTCGCCGTGGTCGACGCTGCCGGCGAGCACGTAGGTGATCGTCTCGATGCCGCGATGGGGATGCCAGGGAAAGCCGGCCCGATAGTCATCGGGACGGTCGCCGCGGAAGTCGTCCATCATCAGGAAGGGATCGAAATCGGACGTGTCGCCGAAGCCGAAGGCGCGGCGAAGCTTGACGCCAGCGCCCTCTATGGTCGGAACCGATTGGCTGACGCGCTTGACGGGACGAATGGACATGAGCCCTCCTGGTCGAACAGAAAATATACTGGCTTCCGAAATACTGCGGCTCATCCAGAGTTGAGACTGATGAAACGCAGCAAATTCTTGGATCGGAAACCCTGCTGGCGGCGAACATAGGTATAGGCGGCAATAGGCGCAAGTCTATCAGCAGAATCGATCGTTTCCATCAGGCGGGGCGAACGCTTCGCCCCGGGATTGTGCGCGCTCCGGCCGCCGTGCATGAGCCGGCGCCCGCGACGGACGCTCGATTGATCGAGATTGGCGAAGGCCGATAGGTTCATGGGCGCGATTTTGGAAGCGAATAGGGGGAAGGGGTCTCGATGAGGAACAGCGTGGCCTATGCCAGCGTCATGGTCATGAACCTGTGGCTCGCGGGTGCGAGCGCCGCCCAAACCGATCCCAACCCCGCCGTGAACGATCCCGACCGGCAGAGTTGGGAACTGTTCATGACGGTCAACGCCGACGCCGCCAGCGCGGGCGCCAACAATGCGCTGTTCGAGACCTGGGCCAGCGACGGCGATACGTTTCAGCCCTCGCCGGTGTGGCCCTCCGGCGGCGCGCCGATGCAAATCGGATCGAGGGCGCTGAGCCTGGTCCTCCAGCAGGTCCACCCCCGCTTCGCACCCCGGGTCGTGCCCGGCGGCAAGGCGCTCGTTGGAGAGGAGACCCGCCGCAACAAGCCCGACTTCGATTTCATCGTGCAAAACAACCTGTTCAAAGTGTCCGGGCTGAAAGCCGCCTTCGAGGCGCTGAAGCCGATCGCCTTCCCGATCGATTCGATCGAGGTGAAGGCGAACTGGGTCGAGCTCGACCGGCTCGGGGAGTTCAATGGCTTCAGCGGAACACCGGCCGAAGCCAGAGCCGCGTATCACGTCAATTCGACCGGCGGGATCGAATACGCGCTGGTCTCGTTTCACATCATATCGAAGCTCGTCCCGAACTGGACCTGGGCGACCTTCGAGCACAAGGACAACCCGGGCCGATGCGACGTCATCGGCTGCAAGGACAGCTTCGGCTCGGTCAATGCGTATGTAGCGCCGCTCTCCTCGGTCGAGTCCGAGACCCATTATCCCGATTGCGCCAAGTCGCCCGCCGTTCTCGCGCTGTTTGCAAAGGCTCATATCGATCCGGCGTTCGCGAACTATTGCCTGAAAGGATCGCAGTCCGACTTCACCGATTCGTCCGGCCTTGCGATCCGGCTCGGCAATTCGGTCACCGAGCAGACCTTTGTCGCCCAGGCCTCATGCCTCTCGTGTCACGGTCGCGCGGCCTTCGACGCTTACGGCCATGCGACGACCTTTGCCGGCTTCGATCCGACATCGATCGGCCAGCCTTTCAATGTCGGGCAGGCGCCGGTCGGGCCAATCAACGCCGGCTGGTTCTGGATTCCGGGCGGCCCGCCCTCTTCCCCGAGCGTCGTGAACGAAGGCGACCTGACGCGCTTCGCCTTCCCCGCCGACTTCGTCTGGTCTATCCCGTTCTGCGCCATCGACGACACCGCGCAACCGCCCGAGACGAAGTCGCGCTTCTGTTCGTCGAAGTAAGCGCGAGGCTGCCGCGCCTCAGACCGGCGCCGGTCTTCCGCCAATGCGCGTCGAAGCGAGCGCCCCAGCCGTGACGGCGTGTTCCAGCCCGGTCTGCACGTCGGCGCCGCCGAGCCGGGCGGCGAGGTAGGCGGCGACGAAGGCGTCGCCGGCGCCGGTGGTGTCGATCGCCTCGACTTGCCGCGCTTCGACTCGCCAGCGCCGCGCGCCCGCCGCCGCTTCGCAACCCGCCGCGCCGCGCTTGACAACGACCAGCGGGTAGATCGC
Organism: uncultured Alphaproteobacteria bacterium; assembly: GCA_963794655.1. GTDB lineage: Bacteria > Pseudomonadota > Alphaproteobacteria > Rhizobiales > Beijerinckiaceae > Roseiarcus. The sequence continues at coordinate 240,248 of CAWCEV010000008.1, read as the reverse complement.
CGCGAGCCGCGCGCACTGGGTTTCAGGATCCTCGGAGCCGGCGAGAATCGCCGCCTCCTCGGCATTGGGGAACAGGATCGCGGCGCCCCGCGTCCAGTTTAGAAAATTCTCCGCTCCGACTTCGCGCAGGAATTCCGCCGACGCCGGATCGACGCTGACCGGCTTTGATCCCGCGCGCCGCATCACATCGAGGACCGCCGCGCGCGGCGAAGGCGCGAAGAACGAATAGCCGGAGAGATGGACGAGCGCCGCGCCGGCGATCAGCGCATCCGGGATGTCGGCGGACCGAAGCGCGTCGTTCGCGCCGCGGTCGGTGAGGAAGCTGCGCTCGCCGTCCGGGTCGATGAGCGCGACGAGCCGCCCGGTCTCACGCTCGCCGTCGCCGACAAGGTGCGGTCTGACCCCCGCCGCCTTGAGCCGCGCAGTCTCGCTCTCAACGTCCGATGCTCCAACGCGGGCGACGAAATCGACCTCGGCGCCGAAGGCGGCGAGCCAGGCAGCCTGGTTGGCCGCCGAGCCGCCGGGCCTGAAGGCGATCGACGCCCGCCGGTCAGAGCCGCGCGCAAGCGGCCCCTGCGGGTGGACGACGATGTCCGTCATCACGTCGCCGATGACGAGGATGGATTGTTTCGCGGGCAAGCAAGTTTCCGGGCTACTCTGCGGCCGCCGCCGCCAGCGTCTCCGCGACCGCGATATTGGGCATCAGGCTCTGCGGCAGGCCGTGCCGCTCCTTCAGGTAGTCGCCGCTGTTGTAGGAGATCCACGCCTGTCCGGGCGAATCTTCCGCGACCAGGATCTTGAGCGGCAGGTCGATGGCCGCGCTTGGAGCCGCCAGCATCAGCGGCGTGCCGGCCTTCGGATTGCCGAAGATCAAGAGCTTGGTCGGAGGCATTATCATTCCCGCCTTTTCAGCTTCGCCGCTGTGGTCGATGAGCGCGAACAGGGTGACGCCCTTCGATTGCAGGATCGCCTTGAGCTTGCCGACCGTCTCGTCAACGGAATGACGGCTCGGAATTTTGATGATTCCTTCTTCTTTCCGCATGGCCACAAAACGCTTCCGCCCCCTGCGTCGCGAGTCTAACGGTCGGCATCCTCGTCTGGCTCGAACACGATGCCGTCGTAGAGTTCAGCGAGCAAAACCTCGACGCCGACTTCGGGAAGGGCAAGGACGGAATCCGCCGCCAGGATCTCGTGCGTCCAGCTATCGCCGGCCCGGACATAGGCGGTCGCGCCCACGCGGTCCTGCTCCAGCATCACATAGCGCCGAACGGAAGGCGTGGCCTGATATTCCCGAGCTTTCACAATCCGGTCCACTGCTGCGGTTGATGGGCTCAGGATTTCGAAGATCACGACGGGATCGAAAACCACCGTGCGCTTCCCTTCGACCGGACTGCAGGAGACGAACCCGTCCGGGTAGCGGATATGGTCCTCGCCGGTGCGGATCTTCAGGTCGCTGCCGTAAAACCGGCAGGGTCCGCCGCGCAGCCGCCCTCCGATCGCAATGGCGAGATTGGTCTGGATGACCGCGTGAGCCTCCGCGCCGCCGGTCATCGCTATCGGACGCAGGCCGTCGAACTCGTAGCGTAGCGGACGCTCCTGCTCCCAGGCGAGGAACTCGGAGAGCGTCATGGAGCGATTATTGGCCAGGCTCATGGAGCCCGGACCATATCACAGACCGCGCGCGCGACCTCACAGTTTCGCCAGCTCGGCGGCTGCCTGCGCCGCGAGCATGGCGTTGTTCCGGATCAGCGCGATATTGGCTTCGAGGCTCTTGCCTTCGGTCAGTTCGACTACGCGCTTGAGCAGGAACGGCGTCGCCTCCTTCTTGCCTACGCCCTGCGCGCTCGCGTCCATCACGGCTTCGGCGATCCGCTCCTCGATCGCCGCGCGCTCGAGCGCATGCATTTCAGGGATGGGGTTCGCGATCAGAAGCCCGCCGGGGCCGACCTCGCGCTGGAGGCGGATCATCCGGGCGAGATCATGGAGCCCGTCGCAGCGGTGTTCGAGCTTGAACCCGGACGAGCGGGCGTAGAAGGCCGGGAACTCGTCGCAGCGATAGCCGACGATCGCCACCCCCTGCGTCTCCAGATATTCGAGCGTCTTGGCGATGTCGAGGATCGACTTCGCGCCGGCGCAGACGACGGCGACGCGGGTGCGCGCGAGCTCGACCAGATCGGCCGAGATGTCGAACGTCTCTTCGGCGCCGCGATGCACGCCGCCGATTCCCCCGGTCGCGAAGATCTCGAGCCCGGCGAGCGAAGCGATGAACATTGTCGCCGCGACTGTGGTTCCCGCCGAACCCTTGCGCGCGGCAACCGCGGCGAGGTCCCGCCGCGAGGCCTTGACCACGCCGCCGGTAAGCTCACCGAGCTGCTCGATCTCCTGCTGGCCGAGGCCGACGCGGAAACGTCCCTCGATGACCGCGATCGTCGCCGGAACCGCCCCCATCTCGCGCGCCGCGTCCTCGACGGAAAGCGCCGTCTCGACGTTGCGCGGATAGGGCATGCCGTGGGTTATGATCGTCGATTCGAGCGCGACGATCGGCTTTTTGCCCGAGAGCGCGTCGGCGACCTCGGGCGAAAAATCCAGGAGATCGGCGGCGCTCATTGCACGTCACTTTCATTGCGGGCGGCCTTAATGGGCCGTGGGCGCGATTATCGGCAATCTCGGCTCAGGATCAATGGCGCTCGCGCCGCTCGTGAAATCGGCGGCGGGCGCGATTCGATTGGCTCGCTAAACTCAACGCTGCTATGCTTTCGCGGAACGCGCTTGATGAGGAATGATTATTGGCCCGGACGCAACCACCTCTCGCGCGTTCCGCCATCGGATCCCTGGCGCTGATCGCCGCGATCGTCGCTTTCGCCGCCGCAGCGTTCGCTTACACGGGCGGATGGTTCTCGCCTGACCGGCTCACGCCGCATAAACTCGTGGACGCCTTCACCCCGCAGGGCGGCGAGCCGCCGCTCGGCCATCGCCGCAACCACGCCAAGGGCGTCTGTTTCACCGGGACATTTGAGTCGAATGGCGCGGGTTCCGAGCTTTCGCGAGCCCAGGCGTTTGCGCAGGGCCAGTACCCTGTGGTCGGGCGCTTCAATCTGGGCACGCCCAATCCGAACGCGCCGGATGCGACGGTCAGGGTGCGCGGCCTCGGCCTCAGTATCGCGACCCCGGACGGACAGGAATGGCGCAGCGCCATGATCAATGCGCCGGTCTTCGCCGTCTCGACGCCGCAGGCGTTCTACGACCTCCTGGTCGCTTCCGGCAGCAAAGACCCGAATGCGATGCCGGCTTTCGCCGGCGCCCATCCCGAAATCGCGGGTTTCGGCGCATGGGCGAAGGATGGGACGTGGACCGGCAGTTACGCGGAGGAGCGGTTCAACAGTCTCAACAGCTTCATCTTCAACGACAATTCGGGCGCCGACCATGCGGTGCGATGGTCGCTCATTCCCAAAGCGCAGCCTGTCGCCGTCTCGCCGGAAGAGCTCGCCAAGCGCGGACCTGACGTCCTCGAGCAGGAAATCGCGGAGCGGATTCGCAGCGGGCCGCTACGGTGGACCTGGTCGGTGACCGTCGCCAATCCCGGCGATCCGACCGCCGATCCGACCAAGGCCTGGCCGGAAGACCGCCGCACAATCGAGGTCGGCACGCTCGTCGTGAAGGCGATCGAGGCCGAGGCCGATGGCCCCTGCCGCGACATCAATTTCGATCCGACCGTGCTCCCGAACGGCATACGCACATCCGACGATCCGTTCCCCGCGGCCCGGTCGGCGGCCTATGCGCGGTCCTATGATTTGCGCACGGCGGAGGCGAAGGACTATCCGCGAACCGCTCCCGGAGCGAGCCAATGAGCGGCGCCCGACGCTTCACCCCGCTCCAGCGCCTGCTGCACTGGGTGGTCGCCGTCTGCATTCTGGCCATGCTGTTCATCGGCGTCGGCATGGTGTCGAGCGTCGAGCCGAAATACCTCACGCTCGTTTCCATTCATAAGCCGCTCGGCATGGCGATCCTCGTGCTCGCGCTGATCCGCCTCGTCGTGCGCCTGCGCTACGGCGCCCCGCCGCTGCCGGAGGATCTGCCCGAGCCGATGAAGCTCGCGGCCTATCTCTCGCATTACGCGCTCTATGCGCTCATGATCGCCATGCCGCTCATCGGCTGGGGGATGCTGTCGGCCGCCGCCTATCCGGTGAAGCTATGTTGCGGGGTCAACCTGCCTCAGATCCTGCCGCAGAGCGACGCCCTGCATACCGCGCTTTGGAACGCGCATTTCTATCTGGCGTTTCTTTTCTTCGCCCTGATCCTCATGCATCTCGCCGCCGCGCTCTTCCATGGGCTCGTCCGGCGCGACGAAGTCTTCGAGTCGATGGGGCCGGCGCTCACGCGCGACGAGGTTGCGCCCGCCGAGTGAGCCCGCCTCCGCAAGGGCAGGGGTTCAGGCCCATTCGCCCTTGCGGAAGACCGGCGTCCGATTGCCGGCGGCATCGACGCCGTCGATGTCGATCTTGTCCGAGCCGATCATCCAGTCGATATGGATCATGCTCTTGTTGCCGCCTCTCACAGCGATCTCGTCGGGCGTGAGCTTGTCGCCGCCGACGAAGCATTTCGCGTAGCATTGCCCGAGCGCGATATGGCAGGCGGCGTTCTCGTCGAAGAGCGTGTTGAAGAACAGGAGGCCGCTCTTCGAGATCGGCGAGGAATGCGGCACGAGCGCGACCTCGCCAAGGCGGCGAGCGCCGTCGTCGCTGTCGAGCACTTTGTTGAGCACGTCCTCGCCGCGCGCGGCTTTCGCTTCGACGATCCGTCCGGCTTCGAACCTGACTGCGATGCCGTCGATCAGCGCGCCCTGATAGGAGAGCGGCTTGGTCGAGACGACATAGCCGTCCACCCGGCGCGCATGTGGAGTCGTGAACACCTCCTCGGTCGGGATGTTGGGATTGCAGGTGATTCCGTTCTTCGCCGTCGCCGCGCCGCCCTCCCACTCGTGATCGTCGGCGAGCCCGATGGTGAGGTCCGTGCCCGGTCCGGAATAGCGCAGGGCGTGAAATTTCCTTGCGTTCAGCCATTGCGTGCGGCGGTTCAGCGCAGCGTTATGCGTGGCCCACGCCGCGACCGGATCGTCGTTGTCGACGCGGGAAGCGGAGAAGATCGCCTCCGCCAGCCTGCCGACTGCCGCATCCTCGGTCTCGCCCGGAAAGACACGGGCAGCCCACGAGGCGCTCGGATAGGCGACGATGTTCCAGTTGATGTCGAAGCCTGCGATCTTCTCGAGCGCCGGCTGGTAGGCGATCGAATTGGCCTTGCTGGCGCGCGCGACCTTGGCGGGGTCTTCGTTCGCGAGCAGCATCGGGTCCTCGCCGACGATGGCGAGCCGCGCGGTGTTGGCGCCGAACGCCTTGCCGACGCCTTCATAGAGCCAGCCGGGGGCGCGGTCGAAGCTTGCGTCGGGCGCGAAGCGATAGCGGGCCAGGGTGATCTCCTCGTCGGAGAGGATCGGCGTCACCAGCCCCGCGCCCGCCTTGTAAGCCTCGGCCACGATGCGCCGCGCGAGCGGCAGCGCGGCGACGGGTGCGGTCAGGAACAGGTCCTGCCCCGGCTGCAAGCGCAGGCCGACTTTGATCGCCGTCTCCGCCAGCCGTTCGAGCTTCTGCGGATCGATCGAGGGGAAATTGCACTGATGGGTGGTCATGGGGCGGCTCCGGGAAATGTCGGTCTTGATGGGATGATGGCCGGACTATAGGCCGAGGTGAAGGCAGCGAGAAGGCGAGCCAGGCGGGGCCCGGTCGCGTTGTCTACGTTCAAGCACAGCAATGGGAGCATGTCATGGCGCGCGTCTTCATCACCGGTTCGGCCGACGGCCTCGGCCTCATGGCGGGGCGGCATCTTGCCGATCAGGGGCACAAGGTCGTCCTGCATGCGCGTAGCGAGGCGCGGGCGGCGGATGCGAAGAAGGCGGCGCCGAAAGCCGAGGCGGTCGTCGTCGGCGATCTTTCGAGCATTGCAGCGACAAAGGACCTCGCCGGCCAGGTCAACGCGCTCGGGCGCTTCGACGCTGTCATCCACAACGCCGCCGTCGGTTTCCGCGAACAGCATCGCGTGACCGGCGACGGCGCGCCGCATGTGTTCGCCATCAACACGCTCGCGCCCTACATCCTCACAGCGCTGATCGAGCGGCCGAAGCGCCTCGTCTATCTGAGCTCGGGCATGCACGACCGGGCGAGCGCGCATCTCGACGACATCCTGTGGCGCAAGCGCGCCTGGGACGGATCGTCGGCTTACGCCGAGAGCAAGCTGCACGACGTCATGCTGGCTTTGGGTGTGGCGCGTCTGTGGCCGGACGTGCTTGCGAACGCGCTGACGCCCGGCTGGGTGGCGACCAAAATGGGCGGGGCCGGCGCGCCGGACGACCTTGCTCAGGGCCATCTCACGCAAGCGTGGCTCGCGACCAGCGACGAACCCGCCGCACGGACGAGCGGCGGCTATTTCTATCACCTGAAGCGGCGCGAGCCGAACCCCGAGGCCCGCGACGTCGCGTTGCAGGACAGGCTCATCGACATCTGCCGGGAGGTTTCCGGGGTCGATCTCGAAGCGCCGCGCTAGCGCATCGGGCCGTCAGTCGTCTCGCGTTTTGTCATGCCCGCGAACGCGGGCATCCTATACCTGCGTGGCGACTTGGATAAGATCGGGTCGTCGCATCCGGCGACCGTGGGCATCCTGGGCTTTGCCCCCAATCGAGGGAGAGTTCGCTGCCTGGCTGGGTCCCGGATGCGGGTGTTTTGTTCCGAACAGTCGCAAGGGCCGCTGCGAACGCGCGCTCGTGTATAGGACAGGATCAATCCCCATGCTTGAGACTTCCGTTTCGGCCGGCGTCGATGTCGGCTCGACCTGGCTTGACCTTGGATTCCATCCCTTCGCCAAGCCGATGCGCGCGCGCAACAGCGAGGCAGGCGTTGCAACGATGTCGCGGCGCTTCGCCAGCGCGGCGTCGGCCGGGTGGCGATGGAGGCGATCGGCGGCTATGCGCACAAGCTCGTCGCCGCGCTGATCGAGGCGGGCGTCACGGTCTTCACGGTCAATCCGAGGCGGATCAAGGCGTTTCGCGACGCCGAGGGCCTCATCGCCAAGACCGACAGGCTGGACGCAAGCCTGATTGCGCGCTTTGCTCACTTTATGGCCGATGAACTGCGACCTCTCCGGGACGCCGGACAGGCGGTCTTGAAGGCGCTGTCGACAAGACGGCGGCAACTGACCGAATCGATTGCGATCGAGAAGACCCGCCTCAAGCAGGCCTTCGATCCGCTGATCGCCGAATCATGCCGGGAGATGATCGCCTTGCTCGAGGACAGGCGCCGGACGATCGAGGCCGAACTCGACCGCCGCATCGAGGCCGAGGACAGAATGGCGCGCCGGCGCGCCATTCTGTCCTCGATCCCTGGCATCGCGGCGCGCATCTCGGCCCTGGTCGCCATCGAAATGCCGGAGCTGGGCGAACTCGGCCGAAAGGAGGCCGCCAGCCTCGCGGGCCTCGCGCCCCACCCCTCGCAATCCGGCCTCTCGCCAGGCCGAAACGCCATCTCCGGCGGCCGGCCCTGTTTGCGAGCCGCCTTCTACATGGCCGCCCTCGTGGCCGTCCGCAGCCATCCGCGCTTCAAGCGCATCTACAAGGACCTGCGCGGCGCAGGAAAACCCCCAAAGGTCGCCCTCGTCGCCATCGCCCGTCGAATGGTCGCAATCGCAAACGCCCTCGTCCGCGACGATATCACCTTCGATCAAGCAACATTCGCTTGACCCGACCAATACAGTCGCCAGGGAGCTCAGCCGCGCTGGATTCCCGCGTTCGAGCGTGTGAAGGAATCGCCTTTTCGCTGGAGACGGGTCATCCGGCGGCGCCGCGGATGGAATCCGAAGCGGTTGAAGCGTTCTTGGTATCGGCCGCTCTGCCGCTTGAGGGGAGCGGGGGATCAGGCGGCGTTGATCCTCAGACGGTGCGCGGCCACGAGGTTATTGGCGATGGCGTGCCAGAGCGCGTGGGCCTTCGCCTTGATGAGGCCGCGCACGGCAAGATGACCGAAGCCATGGTTCTTGCGATCGGCGTTGATCCGCTCGATGCGCTTGCGCAAGGCGTAGACGGCCTGGCCCGTTTCGCTCGCCATGCGTTCCCGCCACGCCTTGATAAAGGCGTGCTCCTTCTCTCGCTTGCGGATGCGCCGGGCGAGGCTCGCCGGTTTGACGTCGTCCCTGTCGCCCGGCGGCGGCGTATAGACGCCGACCGGACCCGACGCATGGCCGGCGAGCGCGACGATGTCCCGGCTTGTGGCGTAGCTGGCGTCGACCAGAAGCCTGCCGGGCGTCCGCCCGTAGCGTCGCGCGATGTCGTCGACCATCGGCCCCGCCAGGCCCGCATCGTTGCGCCGGTCGGTGACCGCAATCGAGACGATGACGCCTTCTCTCGGCGCCGCGGCGATCTGCGCATTATAGGCCGGGCGAACCGCGCCGTCGGGAAAGCGCATGGAGCGCGCTTCCGGATCGGTCGTCGAAGCCCTCGGCTCCTTCTTCCCGGCCTCGTCCTTGGCGTGCGTCTTCGCCCGCGCTTTTCGCTCCGCCTCGAGCCGTTCGAGCGCCGCGCGCGCTCTTGCCGCGCGCTCCTGAACATCACGCGCCGCCCGCTCGCGCGCGGCCTGGCGTCGACGCGTCGACGCCTCGGGGTCGTCGGTCAGCTCCTGCTTGAGAGCGGCGAGCCGCTCGACGACCGCGGTTTCGATCTTGACAAGTTTTTCGCGCCGCCTGAACGACGCCTTGCTGGCGCTGGCGCGAATCTTCGTGCCGTCGACGGCGATCTCATCAAGGCTGATCAGCCCTTCGGCGATCAGCGCGGTTACGCTTTGCGTCAAAAGCCGATCGAGGATCTCGACCCTTTCGACCCTAAAGTCGGCGAGCCCGTGATGGTTGACCGGAACCCCGCCCGCCAGCCAGCGATAGGCGGCGTCGCTTTGCGCAAGCCGCGCAAGCTCGCGCGCCGACCCCACGCCCTCGACCGTCGCATAGAGCCAGAGCGCCATGAGAACCGCGGGATCGGCCGCCGGTCTTCCCGCCTCCCCCTCGCGCGAGAGAACCTGATCGTAAAGCGGCGAAAGATCGAGGCTCTCGACAAAGCTCCACACGAGGCGGGCGCGATGGTCCCCCGGCAAAAGCCCTTCGAGATCGACCATGTCCCAACGCAATTGCCGTCGATCCGGCCGCACCACCCGAGCCTCACCCATCGCCGACTCACTCCCGCCACATCAGCGAGGAGAGAATCACAGCCCAAGCAAAACCGCCAATTCCCTCACACGCTCGTTCGCGGGAATGACAGGAAAGCCGGCGGCTAGCGCGTGCGCGCGTCGCCCGAATGGTGCGTCGCGCCGTAGTTCGACATCAACTCGTCGTATAATTTGTCGGTTTCTTCTTGCTGGCTGCGCGAGAATTCTCCGCCCGCGCCCCGCGTGGGCTGGTGTTTGACGCCACCCTGAATTGGCCAGGCGCCTTGATGGGCCGACGAGGAATTCTGGGCGGCGGCCGGTTGCGCAAGGCATGAGAGCGCCCCAATCAGCGCGCCGGCGACGATCATCCTAAACGACATAAGCGTAATTCCTGATCCCCGGCGCCGTGCTGATTTAGAAGTGACAAAGAAGAATTTGAATGATCCAAAATGTCGCGGCAAGTTCACACTTGCGCGAGCTTTCCGCCGCCGATCGGCGCAAAGCCGTTATGGCGCGGGCAAGCGTTTCCCCGCAAGAGGACAATGATGGACGCCATGAACGACGCTGACCCAGTCTGGCCCGATCTCACTTATGCGACCTGGCGCGATACGCTCGCGACCTTGCATCTCTGGACCCAGATCGTCGGCAAGATCCGCCTCACCCTCACGCCCTGGCTCAATCACGGCTGGCAGGCGCCGTTCTATGTGACGGCCCGGGGACTGGGCACATCGCCGATTCCGATCGGAGCGGAGACATTCGAGATCGAGTTCGATTTCATCGGCCATCGGCTCATGGTGAGAACCAGCCGCGGCGACGAACGGTCCCTTCCGCTGCGGCAGGAGTCGGTCGCGGACTTCTACCGCGCGACCCTCGATCTACTCGGCAGCGTCGGCGTCGCGGTCAAAATCAATCTGACGCCGAATGAAGTTCCGAACCCGATTCGTTTCCCGGACGACCGAATCCACGCTGCCTATGACCCCGCCGCCGCCCATCGTTTCTGGCGCGCGCTCATGCAGGCGGATCGCGTCTTCAAGCTCTTCCGCACTAGCTTTATCGGCAAGGCGAGCCCCGTCCATTTCTTCTGGGGCAGCTTCGATCTCGCGGTGACCCGGTTCTCCGGACGTCGCGCGCCGCTTCATCCGGGCGGCGTGCCCGGCCTGCCCGATGACGTCGCACGCGAGGCCTATTCGCACGAAGTGAGCAGCGCCGGCTTCTGGCCGGGCAACGAGACTTTCCCGCGCGCCGCCTTCTATTCCTACGCCTATCCCGAACCCGCGGGGTTTCGCGACCGGCCGGCGCCGCGCGGCGCCGCTTTCGACGCCACGCTCGGGGAGTTCATCCTGCCGTATGAGGCGGTCGCGCAAGCGCCGGAACCAGACGCCCTGCTGCTCGACTTTCTGTCGACGACCTACGCGGCTGCAGCCGATACCGCGGGCTGGGACCGCGCGGCATTGGAATGCCCGCTCGGCGTTCCGGGACGAGTGCGTCCGCTTTGAGACCTAAGAGCACAAGCGCGCCTCGGCGGCGCCGTTCCTTTCACGGTTGCGCGGCGGGACGAACGCCATTGACGGCCGCCTCGCCGGGCAGGACGAAATTGACGAGCTCCGCCCAGCGCCGATCCCACGTGTAAGCCTCGCGCGGCCAATCGTTCTGACGGCCGCTCGGCAAATCGCCGAGCAGTTTCGCCCAGTCCCCGTCGGTCGTCATCAGATTGAGGTAGCGCTTCAGCCGAAGCGCGGCCGGGATCGGGGATGCGACGACCTCGAGGCCTGCGCTGAGGTAATGGTGCAGCTTGTCCGGATTGACATGGTCGGTCATCGGGTGGCCGACGCGATAGGGCAGGAGCCCGGTGCGAAACTGGCCGAGGATGGCTGGCAGATCGTCGTTGTCATACGGCCCATGCAGCGAAATATTCGGGCGGCGCTGGATCAGCGCGTCGAGCTCCTGCTGCGTCTCGGCGGCATTGATGGAGTGGACCGAGCCGAAAATGTCGATGGTCACGTCATGGGCCGCGAGCGCATCGAGCCATCGGAAATCGACGCGACGGTCTATCGATCCGATGAAGACCATTTTCCGGACGTCGACAGTCGCCACGGAGGGAAGAAGCCCGACATGCGAGGCATTGTCGAGATGGTAGGCGCTCGGGTAACGGCTTCTGAGCTCCGGGTCCAGAATGATCGAATGCTCGCACCGGCAACGCCAGACCGCGTCGGCCAAAAGCCGGCGAACGCGGTCTTCGCCGGCGGCGCTGTAGAGGAGATCGTCATACACATCATATATCCAATGGACATCGCGCAGACCGTTGTGCAGGTTCGACACGAACTCAACCTCAGGCCCGTCCAATCTTGTCGCGCCCAGTCCGGTAAGCCCCAGAATCGGGCCAGGCTGGAGGCGGTCGCTAATAAGGTTTCGCAATTCATAGGCATTGCAGCTTGTGGAATATTCGGCGCGTTCGGAGTTTGCCCAAGAAAGGAAGATCTTTTCCCGAGCTGATAGATGCAACGCGTTTCCGCCGGATCGCTCCGCAGCGCCCATCAGGTATTTGCGGAAGTCGCGGCGATAGCTTGTATTCGTGACGATCAACAGGTTGACGGGCATTCACCGGTCCCTTGGCGCACGCCAGAGCTGGTCGCACTCGGACCCACGGTTGACAGGCTTGAACAGGTCAAGAGAGGTCCCCTCTGAATGCAAGCGAGCACGAATCTGCTGGCAAAAGATTGTTCGTCCTAGCTGCTCAAGACGCGATAGCGGAACCTTTTCACGCCCATCCGCATGCTGCCGTACAGTCTTTCGCTCTCTCCTGCGCTTATCTCATCGCCGAGCTGAAGCTCGACGAGAGCGACGCCGCGAAACTTCGACCCATCCGTGGACGATCGAACGGTCAAAAACTCGTCCTCAGTCGACAGAACGAAATTTTCGACCGGACCGTCGTTGATACGAACTCCGATTGCCATCGGGTTCGATGCGCTGGTGTGAGGAAGGGCGAGGTGAAGTTGCAGCTGCAGCTCCAAGCTTGGGCCGCCCGATGGCGGTTCCTCGTCAAACGGCAACATGAGAAGGCACTTGTTCTCCCGGCTCCAGATCACCCAATCCAGGGCCCCATGCCATCCGCGAATGAAGAATTTGGTCGGGTAACCCTCTGCAAAGAGATTAAAGATCCAAATCCATCCGTCTCCGCCGAACCCGCGCTGAACTGCGCGGTCCACAACAGCACGCGCTTCGTCCATCACCTTTTCCTGCTCGACTAACCGGTCGTGCAGAACGGTTATTTGTCGCCTGTTCTCGTCCTCGAGGAGCGCAAGCGTCGGATCGATCGCTGCCTTGCTCCGCCATTCCGAGGTCACGAAACTTCCTGTTGAAATCGGCGATCCCGAACGCGCTGGAGTGCTCTTGCGCAGGGAACAACAATGGACCGGAGCAGACGGCATCTTATCGTCATCGAACGCGATTCGAGCCGTCAAAAGGGACCGACCGAGGTCCAAACCCAATTCGCCCAAAGTCACAAGAACGAGTTGGCCGTCGGGTTTCAGAACTCGAAAGATCTCGCGGAGCGCAAACGGGGCGACATCGGCTTCCATTTCGCGCGCGACCCAGATCGCAGCGTCGATCGACGCGGACGCCCTCGGAAGGTTGAGTAAGGAACCATACTCAATTCGCCCCGTAAGGCGGTCGCCGGGCTCCAGGTCCGGCGGGTTCGCGGCGCATAAGATCACATCGCTTCCGTCCAAGACGCCGTCGGACAACTCCGAGCGGACATCGCACTCCAGGTCATCAAGGATGAGCAACGTTCGATTTGCGGCGTCAGGGCTCAACAAGGACTGCGCCTTCGCGACTGTTTCAGCCAACGGCGCCGGCGAGGATTGCGTTTCAGCCAGGACCAGCTTCGCCGAAAGGTTTTCCGACTCCGCAATGATCTTGTTCACCGCGGCCACCACGCCGGAGGCTGAGTGCTCGGTCATGCACTCGGGACCGCTCGTATGCCGCGGACACTCGATGAGCCAGTTTTGGGTGGCGAACCAGCAGGCCTTGCAGCCCGATGGCTCCAGGTTGATGTTCTGTGGATAGCCAAAAAACTCGACCGGTGTCGGGCCGAATAGAACCACGCACCGAGTGTGAACTGCGCTTGCGAGATGGACGAGGCCTCCCTCAGTATCGATGTGGCAAAGACTGTGCTTTACCAAAAGACCGGTCTCTTCGATAGACGTCTGTCCATTTAAGTAATGAGACACTCCTTCGATCTTCTCCTCTTCAGCGATACCGAGCTGAATTACATCAATTCCTTGCTTTCTAATGATCGAGACAATCTGACGCCATTGCTGCACCGAGATGTTCTTTGTCGAGCTGTAGTCAGTATTCCTCGTCCGAGGCGGTAAAAAAAGCAAATCAAAGCCGTGGTGGACGGTCACATAGGGCTTCGTAAGCAGCGATGGGATGATTTTAAGCGACTGTTTACTAGGGAAAAAAGGTATCTGGCCTAGATTACGGTGCGGCAGACCAGAGGTCTCAACACTGACCTTCATTGCCGAGAGCCCAAGCTGGGTGATTTCTCGTGAAAAGGCGAAGTTTAATTTGTAACCATTGTGCAGTGATCTGTATTTATCTATAGTGTGTCTCAAAGAAGAGGACTTTGACTCGATAGAATCGATAATTTCATCAGCGATTCTCGACCCTCGGGGGACCACATACTGAACATGATACCTCCAAATTACGATCAAATCGAAGATGGGTATATGGGCGAGATGGTCGGCCAAATCGTATTCATGCCGATTAACCAGGACCAATGTGTCTCTTACATAAGGATTATGCGCCACAAGTTCGCGTGCTGCGCGTTGGGCCGCGATGATCGTGAGGTCGGCGGAAAAATGGTCTGAGAGAGGCCCTACGAGGTGAGTGGACTTCAAAAAGTCGCCAATCCCCCCGCTAACAACCAAGGCAACCTGGATCCTGTCCTTTCGGAAGCGCGACGCCTTGGCCGCGTCAGGATCGTTCTCGGCAAACCAGGCAGTCCAAGCCTCAAGCTCCCGAACCCTCGGCAGCTGCCAGCCGGGATCTTGGACGCCAGTCGCAACAGGTTTGTCGCCCTTCCCCGTCGAGGCGCGCGGTTTCAGGGACCCGAAAAGTCTCTTTACTCTATGGCGAACATAACGCTCCGCCATTCTTGGGAGATTCTCCGGCCTCTGCCCTCTGAGAATTTCGACCCGGGCGAGTTCATCGAGGCGAGCAAGATGAGAGCGAAGAGGCGCGAGCACGCGATCAAGAATATCGATGAAATTATGCCGGCTCGCCTTGAGGTCTTTCTCAGCTTCGAGAAGTAATTCTTTTATTCTCTTATTTTCAATAGCCAGAAGCTGACGACGAATCAGGAAATTCTTCAAGTCGGCGAGCGTCGCGAAGCCACTATCATCGTCTGGTTTGTTCTTCCGTTCAACAAGACCTGAGTGAAACGCGTCAGCCTCGAATTCCTCATTCATGTCGCTGCCTCGCTCTGTCGAATGGGGCGGAGACTCATCGATAGCCGTCTGCTGATTCAAGGTACTTTCTGACATAAACCCTCAAGCCGTCTTCAAGGCTGGTGGAAGGGCCTGCGTAGCCGGCGGAACGCAGCTTATCGATGCTCCCGCACGTGTAATATTGGTATTTGCTTTTCAATGCAGCCGGGAGCTCGATGAAGTCGATGCGCGGAGCAACCCCCATTTCCGCGAATATGATCTTCGCCTTATCCAGGAAGGTTCTCGCTGTGCCCGACCCGACGTTGTAGAGGCCGGACTCCGCGGCAGGCTCCAGCAATGCCCACAGCGCGATGCGAACACAGTCGCCGACCCAGACAAAATCGCGCAGTTGCCCGCCGTCGGGATAGTCCGGATTCTCGGAACGGAACAGACGAACGCGGCCGCTTTCGCGGATTTGTGCATGCAGTTGAACCGCGACGGAGCGCTGGGCGCCCTTGTGGTATTCGTTTGGCCCATAGACGTTGAAGAATTTGAGGCCGAACCAGCGCGGCGGACAACGCGCGCCGGTCGCAATCGCGTGCTGGACCCAGCGGTCGAAGAAAGCCTTGCTCCACCCATAGGCATTGAGCGGCCGAAGCTGGGCCAGATAGTCGGCGTCGAATTGGTCAAGAAAGCCCTCGCGCCCGTCGCCGTAGGTCGCCGCCGACGAGGCATAGACCAGCGGGACGTTCGCGTCCGCGCACCAGGTCCAAAGGTCGATCGAGAGGCGAATATTGTTGCGAACGATCGCATCAATATCGGTCTCGGTCGTCGTCGAGATTGCTCCCATATGGATGACGCCAGCAATCTTTCCCCGATTGGCCTCCAGGAAAGCCAGCGTCGTTTCGGGCGCTACGATGTCCATCAGGCGACGCTTGGCGATGTTGCGCCACTTGAAGTCGTTCGCGCCAAGCCAATCGCTGACGACGATGTCCGCGCCTTGTTCGTCGAGGGCTGCGGCGATGTTGGAGCCGATGAATCCAGCGCCGCCGGTGATCACATACACGTCGCACCCCCGACTCTCCGCCTGGCAGGCGCGGCTTTAATCAGCTCGACAACGGTAAATCTAGAGGAACCCCCCGGCATGCCCTCTCGGGCCCCGTTATCTTCGGGCTTGGGAGCGGAACTTGGACGGCAGACTAGCTTCGACGGAACCTGAATGACTTTGCCTCCCTAGTGGATCGAATCTAACACTTGATGCCCGCGCCTGACGGCGGCGATGATTTTGTCCGGGTCTGCGGTCCATGTGAAGGGCCTGGACTGCTGATTGTGCTCTTCGAGGAAGCGGTTGATCGCGGCTTGCAGATCGGTGACGGACCGGAAGACGCCTCGCTTGAGCCTGCGCTTTGTGAGAGTGGCGAAGAAGCCCTCGACCGCGTTGAGCCAGGAAGCGGACGTCGGCGTGAAGTGGAATGTCCATCGCGGATTGCGTTCGAGCCATCGGCGGACATTGGGATGCTTGTGGGCGGCGTAGTTGTCGATGATGGCGTGGATCGTCTTCCCCGCAGGAACCTGTCTTTCGACGATATTGAGGAAGCGGATGAACTCCTGATGGCGATGGCGCTGCATGTTGCGGCCGATCACCGTGCCGTCGAGGACGTTCATCGCGGCGAACAGCGTCGTCGTTCCGTGCCGCTCGTAGTCGTGTGTCATCGTTCCGGCGCGGCCCTTCTTCAGCGGCAGTCCGGGCTGGGTGCGGTCCAGCGCCTGAATCTGGCTCTTCTCGTCGACCGACAGGACGATGGCGTGCGCGGGCGGATCGACATAGAGCCCGACGACGTCGCGCAATTTGTCGACGAAGCGCGGATCGTTGGACAGCTTGAACTGGCGCATCCGGTGCGGCTGGAGGCCGTGCTTGCGCCAGATACGTTGAACCGAGCTGACGCTGAGCCCCGCCGCCTTCGCCATCAACAAGCCGGTCCAGTGGGTCGTCTCGCCAGGCGGTTCGCCAAGTGTCAGCGCGACGACGCGCTCGGCGGCCCCGGCGCTCAGCGGTGGGATGCGCGAGGGACGCGTCTTGTCGCGGAGCAACCCGTCGAACCCCGCCTCGATAAAGCGTTCTTGCCAGCGCCATACGCAGGTCTTGGACTTGCCGGTTCGCCGCATGATCTCGTTCGTGCCGACACCATCGGCCGTAAGCAGCACGATCTCGGCCCGCCAGACCTGCTTCTGCGGCGCGTTGCGGTCACGAACCAGGGCTTTGAGCCGACAAATATCGGCAGACGAAACCGAAAGGGATTTTCCTGCGCGCATCACGCAAACTCGCACGCCGAAATCCCAGAGGGAATCCCATCCGGGATTCAACTGTCAGGTTCGATCCACTAGTTCGGACGCGATCGGCGGGCAAATGGGATAAGCGAGAAATTCACCTTGGCGGTCAAGCGCGTGACACGGCGAGGCTTTCGACCGGATCATGATCCCCGTCCGGCCTTAAGTTTCAAACATGATCAGCGACTGGGGCGTCGGGCGAAGCGGGCGCGCCGTCGCGCGACTGAATCCTGCCGCTCTTGCAAACTCGTCGTACTCG
The DNA here is from genome assembly GCA_963794655.1 of uncultured Alphaproteobacteria bacterium. Taxonomy (GTDB): domain Bacteria; phylum Pseudomonadota; class Alphaproteobacteria; order Rhizobiales; family Beijerinckiaceae; genus Roseiarcus. Next base: position 222,999 of record CAWCEV010000008.1, on the reverse strand, counting down.
TGAAGCGTGAATGCGTCCCCGCCGGGAGTTGTCGCCAGCATCAGGAAAGCAAACATCGCGTGCGTGGGCGTCTTCGCGCGGTCTTCGTCCGGAACGAACTCGATCGCGCAAGCTCGCCCTTCTGGGGAGAGGCTCGATTTCACCTTTCGCAGGATCGTCGCGCAAGCGTCCGGGCCGAAATGGTGGAGGAAATTTGCAAGGATGATGAGGTCGAACTCGCCTCCCCAATCCACTTCGAAAGCGCTTCCGCGAACGATGCGAAAGCGTTCGCCGACCCCGGCGTCCCGGGCGTTGGCGGACGCAAGCTCGAGAACGCCCGGCCAGTCGACGGCCGTCACGATCGATTGCGGAAAGGCCTTGGCCAGTTCTATGCCATAGAATCCATGTCCGGCCGCCACGTCCAGCACGGTGGCCGGCGGCCCCGCTCCTGCGGCGAGATAGACGGCCGCGCGCTTGGCGGCGAGGCGAGCGGTCGGACTCATCGCCTCAGCGAACCGGAGCCAGATGGGATTATCGGGCGCGAGATGCGCAAGGCCCGGGGAGCCGCCGTTCCGGACGTAAGCCGCCGGATCGTCCAGTACGAGGCGCTCAATCTCGGGGGCGGCGTAGAAATCGATCGAGCCGCCCATCCACGCTGGCGAGGCGGGATCGAGATAGCGCCTGGCCGGCTCCGTGAGGCCATAGGCGCCATCCTGCTTGGTCAGCAGACCCATGACGGTGAGAAAATCGCACAGGATCCGAATTCCGCGCCCCGAGGCTCCGGTCTTCTCCGCCAGGGCGTCGCCGGTCATGGCGCCGCCAGCGATCAATGGGACGATCTTGAGCTTGATGGCCGCAGTGAGCGCCGCCGTTTTCTGATAGGCGAGCGCGGCGTCGTAGGCGGGATTGTCCCAGCTATCCATTTCCTGCGGTCTCAATCTTTCCCCGAAGCGTCAGTTGCAGCCTACTCAACCTTTGCCCCTTTGGGCATAATGACGTGATGCGGCCGCCCTTTTTCTCGAAGTTGCTCCAAATCCTTTCCCCGGGCCGCCGAGGTCCAGCCCCATCCCCCTCCAACCCCGTGCTGGAAGAAAATGGCCTTCCCGGAGCCGAGGATTGGATGTTGACCAGGCCGGCGCTCGGTCGCGAGATCGAGGGCTACGCCTCGCTCTGCAGCGCGTCGAGCGGTCAAACGCTTGAGTTCTACGTCAATACGGCCGCGCCATCCTACACGATCCAGATTTTTCGGATGGGCTGGTACGGCGGCCGGGGCGCGAGGCGGGTTTGGGGCCCGGTCTCCGCGCCGGGTCTGCGCCAGCCCGTCCCGATTCCGGACCCGGAGACGGGGCTCGTCGATTGCGATTGGCAATCTCAGGTCACTGTCGTTGTCGGGGCCGACTGGCGCTCCGGCGTCTATCTCGCCAAGCTGGAAGAGAGTGTCGGGCACTGTCAATCCTACGTAATTTTTGTCGTTCGAGACGACAGCGACGATGCTGACGTCGCGTTCCAACTTCCGGTCAACACCTATCAAGCCTATAATTTCTGGGGCGGCCGGTCCGCTTATCAGTGGGGCAGCGGCGACGGTATCCCATGGGGTTCAACAGCGGGCCCGCCGGCCGTCAGGATTTCCTTCAACAGACCCTATGCCGCCAGCACCAATCCGGCCGCCGCGTTCGGAATGGGCGCGGGCGAGTTCTTGTGCAATGTGCAGCCGGTCAGTCGAGGATATCCAATCTCGAGCGCCGGGTGGGACTATAATCTCGTTCGTTGGCTCGAGAGGGAAGGCTATAACGCGACTTACATCACGAATGTCGATTCTCATAGTCTTGGGGAGTTATTCCGTCGCCGCCGGATCTTCATGAGCGGCGCGCATGACGAATATTGGTCCTGGCAGGCGCGCGCCAACCTCGAGCGCGCCCTGGCCGGCGGCACGAGCTTATTTTTCACCGGGGCAAACACAATTTACTGGCAAGTGAGGCCGGAGAAGGATGGGCGCGGTCGGGCGGACCGTCTTCTCGCGATCTACAAAGAACGGGCCGACGATCTGGACCCGGTCATTCTCGACAGTGACCCTTCCAACGACCATTTGGCGACAACTCAGTGGCGGCTTCCGCCGGTGTCGCGCCCTGAGGACATGCTGATCGGAGTTTACTATTTGATGGATCCCGTCGACAGCGACATCGTCATTTCCGACGCCCAGCACTGGGCGTTTGCCGGGACAGGACTTGTGAACGGCTCCAAGTTGCCGGGGCTGCTCGGTTACGAGGTCGACGGCCTCGGCGAAAACGCGCCCAAGGGCCTGCAAGTTCTCGCCGCCTCCCCGGCCAAGAGTTTGGAACATCCAACCAGAACTGGTGTTTCGAACATGGTCGCCTATGTCGCTCCTTCGCGGGCCGGGGTGTTTGCGACAGGAAGCATCCAGTGGAGCTGGGGACTGGACGACTTCAACGCGCCGGCGCTTCGCTCCTCACGGCTGAGCCCCGCGGCCGCGCAAATCACTCGCAACGTGCTCGAACGATTTGGGGCGAGGGCGGGTTCGAAATTGGCAACTGCCCGGGCTTGGAGCGGATCGTCATGAAGACTGGGTCTCAGGGCGATGCGCGGGACGCCGTCGAGAACAGGCTTCAGAGAGCACTGCGGATGGGGAAGCGCGTGCTGCCTTCATCGCTCGCCGCCTGGCTAGAGCAGTCGGAGAATCGCCGCCCGGCGATGGGCCGCGTTCGATTTGGCGACTTCGCACGCACCGCGCCGATCGACAGTTACTTCGGCTTCGGCAGAGGCACGCCACTCGACCGCTTCTACATCGAATTGTTCCTCGACAGGAATCGCGATGACATTGCCGGACGCGTCCTCGAGGTCGATAACTCAGCATACTCGCAGCGGTTCGGGGCAGAGCGAGTGCTGCAGCAGGACGTGCTGCACGTTCATCCGGGCAACCCGCTTGCGACGATCGTGGGCGACATATCGACATCCGATGTCCTGCCGCGCGACAGCTTCGACTGCATCGTGCTGACCCAGACGCTTCAGTATATTTACGACCTGAGAGCCGCAGTCGCTCAGCTTCACTCGGCGTTGAAGCCTGGCGGCGTGGTCCTGACTACACTGCCCGGCATCAGCCAGATCGATCCAGACTATTCGGACGGAACTTGGTTGTGGGGATTCACCGCCGCGTCGGCGTCACGACTGTTTGAGGAGGCGTTTCAGGGGGGATCGGTGGCTGTCGAAAGCCACGGCAATGTCTTCGCTGCAGTGTCCTTCCTGCATGGCGTCGCGTTGGAGGAGGTCCCTCCGGCGAAGCTCTTGGTCCGGGACGCCGCCTATCCACTGATCATCACGGTGCGTGCGCGTAAGCGCCTGCAGGACAGCTCGGGTCCGCGCGGACTGGGATGATCGCGTTTTTGGGGTCAGCTCGCTGCCTTCGTCAGCCATTTCAAAAATGAAAACGGTCCGCGGATATTCGTCTCTCGGCGGACAATCGTAATTGCGGTCGCAGGGATGCCGCCGGTATCGACCGCATAAAAAAACGGGATATCGGGCCCGATTTCGAAGAGTTGCGGGTCGAAGCTTTCTGAGAGGGAAACACGGTCAATGGGGAAGAAAGGATCGCCCGCGTCGCGGCAGCCCCGCAAAAAAAGGACGCCGCCCGGCTTGAGGATTCGGGCGGCTTCCGCGGCATATTGTCGTCGGAGCTCGCCCCCGATGTGATGGCAGCAGCCGCGGTCGGTAATAAAGTCAAAATAGCCGCCGTCGAATGGCGTGCTGAGCGCGCTGCATTCATGCCATTGAACAACGACGCCGCAGTCGCGCGCCCGTTGCTCGGCGAGCCCAAGAGCCTGCGCCGAGAAGTCGAGGCCGTGGGCCTCATAATTCTGCTGCGCGAGAAATATCGCATCCGCGCCCGCGCCGCATCCAAGGTCAAGCACCCGAGCGCGGGCAGGGAGCCTCGCTCCCAGTATATAGCCGACCAGCTCCGTCGACGGAGAGGCGTGATCCCATAGACTGTGATCGCCCGCCTGGTAGACCTCCGACCAGGCCGAGGCGGACGATCGCTGTTCGCCCTTCATGTTGGTTAGGAATCGTTCCCAGGCGTCGCTCATGAGTCACCCTCCGCGTGGCCCTTGCGCGCGCCGCGCCTCCTCATCCGCGATCTTGACTGAATAACCGCTTCAAGGGGCGCAGCAAGAATTCGTACTTCGCCCCTTCAATTTCCAGGGGCCGATTTCTTTGTTCGGCGGGGAGCGACTGAGACGGCTCCCGATGGCCCGAACCCACCGAGGACGTTCCCCCGTTATCCGCGCGAGCGACGGGAGGGCGGGCGCTCAAGCCGGTCGGCCTATTGCCGGCGAGCCATGACGACAAGCTGCGGGCGAGGTCGTTGATCCGGGTCGTCACCAAGTCGAAATGGCGTCCTGGCAGCTCCACGAGATCCCCATCCCCGCTCAGCCGAACCCAGTCCCGGCCGTCATATTCAGAGGCGAGAACGAGCAGGCGCACCGGAAGAGGGGCCGGAGAATATGCCGAGAGCCGGCTCTCGTAGGCTTCAAATCCCCAGTCGAATTCTGGCAAGGCCGGTCGAATGGGTATGTCGTCATGGACGGCGGCCAGCTCACCCTCGGCGACGGCGTTGCCGCCCCCATCGGCCCCTGGCGTCCTCAGCACCTGACCGCGGACGACGCGCGGAGAATCGATCATCGCGAGCTCCACGCGATGGTTCAGCTTCATCAAGAGCCGCGCCGTCTCGAACGCCACGATCCCGCCGACGCAATGCCCGGCCAGTCGGTAGGGGCCGGCCGGCTGGGCGGCTAGAATCTCGGGCAATCGGTCTGCCGCCATCTCTTCGATCGAGGCGGGAATGGGCTCGCCTCCGGGTCCATGAGGGGCAACCGCGATGAGCGAAACTTGCGGCCCCAGCTTTCGGGCGAGGTGCTCGACGTAGAATCCGCCTCTCGTCCAGTCGCCGTGGAAGAAAAATAGCGGCGTTGCGCCATCGGACGCCGCCCCGACCCGGACCACGGGCTTGGGCCGCGGCGCCTCCTTTTCGCCGAGCCTCTCGGCGAGCGCCCTGACCGTGGAGCTTTCGAACAAGAGACTGTCGGGCAGCGCCTTGCCGGTCAGCTTTCGCAGCTCGAGCATGAGCTCCGTCGCCAGCAGCGAATCGCCTCCCTTGTCGAAGAAATCATCGTCAATCGTCAGGTCCGGCGACTCGAGGAGACGGATGCAGATCCGGAGGATTTCCGGGCGCAGCTGGTCCGGCGCGTCGACAAACGATTCGCTTGTCATTTCAACCCCTCCACGAGACGCTGACGCTGAACCTTGCCGGTAGCGCCCTTTGGCAGGCGATCGAGAAAGACGATCCGGCGCGGGATCTTGAATTGCGCGAGGCTTGGCAAGAGGAATTCGCGCAGTTCGAGCGCCGTCGCCGTCGCCCCTTCTCGCAAGACGACCGCCGCGGCGACATCCTCGCCGAGGCGCGCATGGGGCACTGCGAATGCGGCCGCCTCCGCGACGCTTGGATGGCGCTGCAAGGCGTCATCGACCTCAGCGGGCGAGATTTTCTCGCCTCCCCGGTTGATCATCTCGGTCTTGCGGCCATGAATGGTGAGGAAGCCGTCGCGGTCGAAGCTTCCGATATCGCCTGTCCGAAACCATCCATCGATGAAGGAGGCGCGGTTGAGTTCGGGCGCGTCGAGATAGCCCGAGGTCAGGGTCGGGCCGCCGAGCAGGATTTCGCCATGCTCGCCGGGGGAAACCTCGCGCCCGCTGTCGTCGACGATCTTGACCGAGCCCTTGGCAGGAATGCCGCATGTCCCGGGCTTGAACGGCCCGGGTGGCGGCAGGTTGGCTGAAATCTGCGCCGCTTCGCTCGAGCCGTAGTGCTCAACGACCGGCACGCCCAATGTGTTCGTCAGCCCTTCCAAAACTTCGCGCGTGAGCGGCGCCCCGCCGGACATGATAAATCGGAGGCTGTGAATCGAACGGACGTCCGGGAGCGCCTTCGTCTTGTCGAGCATGAACCGGTGAAGCGTCGGGCCGGCGGAATACCAGGTGGGCTTGAGAGCGCCGAGCCATTCGTCGACGTCCAGCGACCCCGGGCTGCGCGGGAAGGCGGCGCTGCCTCCGGAGAGCAATGGCGCGAACACGGTCACCTTGAGGCCATGCGAATAACAAATTGGGCTAACGCTGAGGCAGCGGTCCGCGGGCGTCAGATTGAACCACGACTGAACCCGGGCCGCCGCTGCGAGCATGTTTCCATGACTGAAGGGGATCAGCTTCGGACGCGCCGTGGTGCCGGAAGTCTGCAGGACGAAGGCGACAGAGGCGACATCAGGCTCCTCCGACACCGCCGTCGGGCCGAGCCCGGGCGCGCTCAAACTCAGGCCGAGCTTCCCGGTTGTTTCACTGCGTGCCGTGATGACGGGAAGACCGCGCTCCATGGCCACGTCACGCGTCGCTGAAGGGCCCTCTCCCGGCGCAATGACGGCGCGCGGCTGGAGCATCGCAAGTCTTTCGCCGATCTCGGGGGCGGTCAGTTGGGTGTCGATCGGGACCGCTGCGGCGGCGCATGCGGTCCCGACAATCGCCAGGGCCGCGTCCGGGCCGCTTGGAAGCGCGACCGCGACTCGAGCGCTGCGGTCGAAGCCAAATTCACGCAGGCGCGCCGCAGTGCGGCCGAGGTAGCCTTGCAAGTCGCGGTAGGAGAGCGGCTCAAAGCCGGTCGCGACCACCGCCGGCGAGTTGGGGCGAGACGCGGCGTGTCGCAAGATCGCCGCCCCGATGTTGGCCGGATCAGCCACGAGAGTTCCTGGCGCCGATGCCCAATTTCTCCTCTTCCCTCGCGAACGAAGCCCGCTTCTTCGGATGAGCGCCAGGCCGCTGCAGGCGCTGATAGGGGAGAAATCGCAAGGTGACAACCCTGGAGAACCTGAGTTCAACCACGTCCCGGGCGACGGTGCTATTTGCCCGTTTCTCGTCGGCTGACGTCGGCGCCCTAAGGCCACTGGCGGATCCGTTGCTCACGCTCGCGACCTGGGTTAAGTGCGGGTTGCTTGGTCCGTTCTTACGCCCTATTGGGCAAATTCCATTGCCTCCGGGAAAGCCGTGAGGTCGAAAAGCTTGGCCTGCCGTGCATCAGCCCCGACCCGACGTCTCGGTCTCCGTAATCGTCCCAGCTTTCAATACGGAGCTTTTTATCGAGGAGTGCCTGCGCTCGCTCTTCGAGCAGACGCTCGACGGCCTCGAAATCATTGTTGTCGACGATGGATCAACCGATAACACGCGCGAAATCGTTGAATCTCTCGTTCCGCCACAAGGAAAGTCGCTCATACTGATCTCGAAGCCGAACGGCGGTCTCTCCTCGGCCAGGAACGCCGGGATGAAGGCGGCTCACGGGCGGTGGATCGGGTTCGTGGACGCCGACGACTGGGTGACGAGTTCGATGTACTCCGTTCTCCTTTCGGAGGCGGAAAGCGCGGGCGCCGACTTCGCGGTCGCGCGCAATCTGAGCGTAAACCAGTTGACCGGCGCCAAGCAGCCATCCCACGACACCGCGAGATGGAACGCGTTCATCGCATCATACGGCCGTCGTGTGAATCCGCGCGATTGCCCGGATATCTTCCTGCTCGATCATTCCCCCTGCAAAAGGCTTTACAATCGGGCATTCCTCGAGAGAGCAAGATTCGCCTTCGCGGACGGCCTCGTATTCGAGGATCTGATCTCGGGCTTCCAGCTCATGTGTCGAGCGAGCTCAGTCGTGCTGGTTGACGAGATCGTCTATTTCTATCGCGTGGGCCATCATGGACAGATAACCGCCCGCAAGGATCACTCTCTCCTCGACGTTCTGCGCGCTCTGAATTTGATCATCGATGAACTCTGGGATCATTCGGCAACCGCGGAGTTATGGGCAAATTTCATCTGGTTCCAGGCCTGGCTTATCTTGCTTCTGGTCCCGCAGATCGCCGATGCGCACCGGCAACGACTCATTGAAGGCGTTTCACGGATTGCTCAGAAATTTCCCGCCGGGGGCCTGACGCGGTTTCGCGAGAAGTTTCAGGGCGACACGAAAGTGTCGACCGCGGTCGAGCTTCAACTCTATGGAGATGCGGATCTTTTTGCGGAATTCGTGCGAACCGGGGTCCCATCAGAGCGTGTCAGAGAGGTGGCAAACTCCGGCTTTTTGCGACGGCTCTTCGCTGCGCGCGCGCAAGTGACCAGCCGTTTGGCGCGCATGGCTTCGCGACGGAGATGGAGGAGCATACGCCATAGCCGCGAGTTGTCGCGTCCCTCCGCCAGCGCCGTTTGAAAGGTCTCGCCGAGGCCAGGAGAATAGACTTGAAACTTTTCGTTTGCGCTGTCGACGATGTCCGCCTGCTGCCGCATTTTCTCAGGCACTATGAGCGGTCGGGCGTCACGGAATTCCATGTCGCGACGCCGCCGCGCCTGGCGAATTCCATAGAGAGCGTATCGCATAATTATCGGGTGATTCAGTACCATGATTTCGACGCCGCAGCCAGCTTCACTGGTGGCGCGGAGGCTGTCACCAAGATGCGCGAGATCGCGCAGGGGGCCGGAGAGTGGGTCGTCATCGTCGACCTCGACGAGTTTGTTGAATTCCCCGAGCGGGTGACCACGCTTGCCGAAAAGGCCGAGGCGGAGAGCGCAAATATCGTTCGCGGCGTCATGTACGACCGGTTTGCCATCGATGGCCAGCTCAGGGATTTCGCCGACGATTCGGACTTGTCCGCGGTTTTCCCCGTGAGAGCCCGCTTTAGAAAATTCGTGATGGGAGGCAATGAGATCAAAGGGGTACTGGTCAAAGGGGACCTCAAGAGCTTCGCCGCTCACCACAAGTTCCACGACGAGCGGCCCTATTCCGAGACACTCGAGATTTCACACTATAAGTGGAACGATCGCGCCCTCGACAGGACCAAGATGGCGCGGGACATGTGTGCGGCGGCGAACAGCCCGTGGGATTTTGACGCCGAGTTCAAGAGGGTCCTCGACCACTACGAACTGCACGGGCGATTCGCCTGGGAAACGTTTGGCGGCGAAATTGTCGGAGGGCCGGGATACTCAAATGCCGTCCCCAGGAGCGGGCGAAGTGGATGAGCCAATTGCCGCGGCCGCTCCCGAGGCGACGAGATCAATCTGCCGAGGGAACCGTCAGCCGCGACGTGAAGGCGGATCAACGCTACTCATCTATTTGTGAAAATAGTCTCGATCGCCAAACTCGCCATTTCTCGCGAAAACTTCCGCTTCACCAGCTCAACACCCGCAGAACTGAGTTCGGCGCAGCGATGAGCATCCCGTAATAGTGAAATTACAGCCTCGGCAAGCGCTTCCCGCCCCTCCGCCACGATCGCGTCGCGGCCGGATACGATCCCGATGCCCTCGGCTCCAATGGGGGTCGTGACAACCGGGACGCCCATCTGCAGAGATTGTACCACCTTGCCTTTGACACCCGCGCCAAAACGAAGCGCGGCGAGATTAACTCGCGCTTGGTCCATGTACGGTTCGAGGTCGGGTACCTGGCCGGTGACCACAATCCGTGGGCCAGCAAGAGACAGCACTTCTTGCGGTGGCGCGTAGCCGATCAGCACCAGGCGCGCTTGCTCGACCTCGCGCCAAACCAACGGCATTATTTCTTGTGCGATGAAGAGAGCAGCGTCGACATTCGGCGAGTGCGGGAAACCGCCGACAAACACAACATCCGAGAGTGAGGCAAAGTGATCGGCGCCCAATGGGCGGAGGTCACTGAAGTCATAGAAGAAAGGAGGCAAGACGTGAGCCGTTTTGCCCATCGTCAAGTTCCATATCTCTTCGCGCTCTAGTTCGCTCGGCGTTGTAATCCGATCCACTTCAAGGAACAGGCCGAGCTCAAGAAGTCGCATTCTTGCCGCCGCTCTCAGTAAAACGGCATCTTTGCGAAGTTCGGCCTCGCCCCGCATCCGAACATGGTGCAGGTCGTGCGTGTAATAGGTCACGCTGGCTTTTGAGTAAGCGCGCACCACGCCGAGGTAAGACGCCGCGACCTCAGGGCCGGCCAACCATACTTCCGATATGTGCTTGCCGTGCTCGCATAACCAGCGTTCAATCGTCTCGGGATCCCTGATTAGCTCAACACCAAGGCGCTCGAGCACCTCCGAACCCGGCCCGCTGGTTCCGCCGTACAGCGGACCGAACACGACGTGCCAGCCGGCGTCGGCCAATAGTTCAATATATTGCGCCATTGTCACGTCGCCGGCGTGTCGGTCTGGCCGCGGCACACTGGCGTAGAGAACCAATATAACGGGTCCCCGATCGACCCCCCGCCGCAAAAGAAACTCGTCGGTCCCCGCGGAGGGTTGTGAACTCAGTGTGTCGGCGAAGCGGCTAACAAACCGAGCACGATTCGCCTCCGAAAGTTCGTCGCGTTTTTCGGGTCCGGAGGAGGCGTCGCTGCGGAGTATGACATGGCTCCGCGGCTCGTATAGAACCCCCAACCCTGAGGTTCTGGCCCGAAACGCGAAGTCAATCTCTCCGTAGAGGCCGGGTTCATACTCCGAATCGAACCCTCCAAGGTCCTTGAATATCTTCGCCGGGACGAGGAAGCAAGCCCCTGTCACGCAGTCGACTTGGCGCTGATAGGTGTGCGCGCCATCGCGCAGATTTCGCCCTCTGCCGATCGGCCAGCCACGACCGTCCGCAAGTATTCGCCAGCCGGCGTTCTCAATCGACCCGTTCACGTCAATCAGCATGGGGCCGACAATTGCGCAATGAGAGGTTTGCTCAGCAGTTTCAACGAGCGCGCACAGCCATCCTGATCTGACCATCGTATCGCTGCTCAGAAAGCACAGATGTCGACCCCGGGCCAACTCCGCCGCTGCGTTGCAGGCTGCGAGGAAGCCAAGGTTTTGTTGATTGTCAACCCTAGTCAGCCCCTCAGTTTCGGGTAATGTGTTCAGTACAGAGCTGGAAGGAAGATCGCCTATTAATATCACTTCGAAGGGTGGCTCCGTCTCTTTGCAGTCATACAGTGACCTAAGGCAAGCATCAATGTTTTTTGACTCCTCGTATACTGGAATGATAATCGATATGTCCGGCAGGTTGCTGAATATAAAGTCAATAGTTGCTTTTTGGTTTTCTTGATGATCCGCTGAAGTGGGTTTTTCCCCTGGTGGAAAGGACGATGTGTCAGGACTGGGATGTCCGATCGATGCAAGTGCGAACCTCTTGGGGCTCCTCTTGTTGGCCGATTGTTTAAGTCTGGCTGCAGCGTCGGACGAGAACGGGGTCGCGACTAATCCAAGAGCGCGCAGGATTTGGCTATTGAGAAGATATTTTATCGGCCGCCAAGGTCTGCCATAAGCTTTGCTCAATTCCTGCACCAGAGAACTCTGTTCGCGGTCCAGGTGGTTAAGTTGTATCTCCCGTAAGTTCAACTCAACCTCGACCTCCCGCACATGTTCCTCGACATCCCGCGCGCGTTTAAGGGTGAGCGCCGCCCGGTCCTTTTCGGCTTCCAGAGCCAGTTTCCACCTCCGTCGCTCCATATCTGCCAGCGCCGCTCGCGCCGCGGTGTGTTCACTGACCAGCGCCCTCACTCTCTCCTGCTCCGAGTCGCGCTCGCGGATCCACTCCCGTGTTCGTTTCTCCGTGGTATGCTGGAGTGTTAAAGCTTCGTGAACGCTTCGCTGACCAAAGTACGGTGAAGAACTGATTTTGGGGAGTTCAGCATCGCTTGCTACGCCTAACAGAAAATGCGCCCGCGCGAGGCCGATGCTTGCCTCACTATGGTATTTGTTGCTAGGCTCAATGCTCAGCGACGGGTCAGCACACTCTATGTCCGCGATCGTTGATCGGAGTATAGCCTGCTGATGTATAGTTGAGAAGTGAATAAAATTATCACGTAATAACGATTGCAATTCCTCTTCTGTCAACCGTAAGATGTTATCCTTGCTAACTTTCGCCGCTTGATCGGAAGATTCTGATCGGCCAGCAGTACTTACGATCAACCACCCACCCGGACGCAAAACACGTCTGATTTCCGCTACGAATTGAGCGTGCTCTCTAATGTGCTCGATGGTCTCGAACGAGACGACTACGTCGACGGACGCATTTTCCAGAGGAAGATCGGTCGCATTGCCGCGCAAGAAACGCAGATTTTTGAGATCGTACGTTTCTCGGGCATGGGCGATCGCACCCTCGTCAACATCCACTCCGACAACACTTAGGGCTACCCCCGCGAGGATCGCGGAGCCGTAGCCGTCTCCACATGTCACGTCGAGGACGTCAAGATTGTGGCAGAAGTCCCGGGCAAAGCGATATCTGTGAAAATGCTCGAACTCGATCTGGCCCTCGACCACGCTTGTCACCCGCTCGGCGGTAAATTCCAGCGGCCTGGTGGGGAATCGGGCTTTCAAATTTCCGTCTGTCGTTTTCTTGTCTCCTGTGACTTCTTAACTCGGGCACTAACGAACCTCGAGGCCGTATAACGCCTCGAAGGTGGCAATCGTTCATGCGGAGTATGCCACGCGCGCGAGGACAAAAGAATGCCTCGCAAGAGCCTGAGTTCTGACGTGCGGTGCAACACCCTGCGTCGCTCGCTCGCTTCTTCCAGCCGGCCGTCGAGTCTTGTTTCGAATGGCTCGATATGATTATTGTCCGCCGCGGCGCTCAAGGGCGAGCTAACCCACGTTCTTTTGAGATCCCTGTATGAATTCGTCGTGGGTCGCGAAATGGCGTGGAAAGAGGATCTTCGTTCTCGGCGACGTGATGCTCGACAAGTTCGTGTATGGGCGCGTCGAGCGCATTTCGCCTGAAGCGCCAATTCCTGTCCTTCATCATCAATCCGAGAAAATTATGCTCGGCGGAGCGGCCAACGTGGCCCGAAACATTATCGCGCTGCGAGGCGAGGTTCTGTTGGTCGGGGCGCTCGGGGACGACGAGGCCGGTGACCTTGTCGCGGGTCCGCTGGTCGCCGAGGGTCGGATCGAGGGCCGCTTCGTGCGACAGGCTCATCACCCGACGACCACGAAAGTCCGTTACGTATCCGGCGGGCAGCAGATCATGCGCCTCGACATTGAGCGGCCCTTCAAGCTCGAGGCTCGAAAGAAGCAGGCGATTTGTGACTGGCTGGTCGGCGCGGCCGACACCGTCTCGGCAATTGTCCTCTCCGACTACGCCAAGGGCGTCCTTAGCCCGGGGCTTATCCAGCAGGTCGTGGCGATCGCGAAGACCCGGGGCATTCCTGTCGTCGTCGATCCCAAATCGTCTGACGTTTCACGTTACGCGGGCGCGACGGTCCTGACCCCCAACGCCTCCGAGGCCGCGATCATCGTCGGCGTCGAATGCGCGGACGATGACAGAGCGGAAACCGCAGTAAAGATTTGTCGCGAGCGAGCCAAGGTCGAAGCGGTCGTATTGACCCGTGGGGCGGCCGGAATGACGATCTTCGATCCCGCGGAGGACGAGGATGCGGTGACGCACGTGCCGGCAGTGGCGTCGCAGGTCTTTGATGTTTCCGGCGCCGGCGACACTGTTGTGGCGACGCTCGCGTTGGCGCTGGCTTGCGGCGCCTCGGTTACGACCGCCGCCCGGATTGGCAACGCTGCGGCCGGAATCGCCGTCGGCAAGCAGGGCACCGCGGTGGTGCATGCCGAGGAGCTCTCGGCCGTCCTGGGAGGCGTCAGGACCGGAGACAATCCGAAAATCGTCAGCAACGAGGCCGGCGCCGCCATTGTTGCCGATTGGAAGGCCAAAGGGCTGAAGGTGGGATTTACGAACGGCTGCTTTGATCTTCTGCACCCCGGGCATGTGGAGCTTCTGAAGCGGTCTCGCGCGTCCTGCGACCGGCTGGTGGTCGCGCTCAACTCCGACGCCTCGGTTCGCCGACTTAAGGGCGAAATGAGGCCGGTGCAGAGCGAGCATGCGCGGTCCATCGTGATGGCGGCGATCGACAGCGTCGACCTCGTGACCGTATTCGAGGAAGACACGCCCTTGCGGCTCATCGAACTCATGACACCCGACTATCTGATCAAGGGCGCGGACTATTCGATTGCAACGGTTGTCGGCGCGGATGTGGTCCGATCCTATGGAGGAAAGGTCATTCTGGTTCCGCTTGAAAGCGGCCACAGCACAACTTCGATCATCGCGCGCACCGGAGCTCGGACGGCGTGACGCCAATCGCATCCGGAACCTGGCGAAGATTCGCGGGCCCGCCGCCGTTCAACGACGCGTCTCCATCTCGCGCGGCGCCGCGCGAACTGAGCCTGCGATCTCGCCCAGGCGACACAAATACAGTTCCGACCTGTCACCGCCTTGGATTGCTATGGCGCCCGCCAGAAGCTTGTTGCCTTCAGGCAAGTCGTCTACATGCCTACAGAATCGAATGGGTCAAGAAAGCATCTCCGAATGCCCTCCACAGCGAACCGTGCAGGAGAGCCGAACGTCGGGCCGACGATGGTGCGTTTCAAGGCCGAGCTGGAGCATCAGATTCTGGAGATTCAGGACGCGTTTTGCGCCTATGACCTGGAAAGGCGCGGCGCGATTGAGCGGCAGAAGCAAGACGCCGAGGACCGCCTTCGGGAGGCGGAGCGGCGGATCAGGAATCTGGACGAGCGTTTAATAACGAGCGAGAACCAGAAACAGGACCTGGAACGGCAGTTGCGGAAGCTGCAAAAGACCCTGGCGGTCCGGGTCACCCGATTTTTTAAAAGATCGAATCCGTTTCGATCGATTCGGGGACGAATCCAGTGACCCCAAAAGTCGGCGTTATGTGCGTTCCCGATTGTCCAAAATTCGCCGAGTCAAAAGCGAAAGCTCCTGCTTAGCGTCTGCGACCAGCGCCGGATCTTGGGTCCCGGCTTCCATGATCCGGTTACGAACACTGACGACGGCATCAAGCAGGCCGGATTGCGCCCTCTCTGCCGGTGTGAGTTGTTTCAAGAATTCGGCTTGCTGAGCAGTCGCAGCGTCCCACGAATATTCGGTACCGCTCGGATGTCTAACCAATAACAGTCTGTCAATAACGGAAATCTTTCCTATGGCATATGTATGGTAGTTGAACATAGGGTCGATACCCCACCCATAAACGTTTCCCTCTAAGTCCGCTTCACGCATCCTGTCCACTATCGGACGAGTCAATCCAACAACTATCGCGTCAGTATGCACAACAACACTAAGCGACGAGTTGGGTATCCTATCGATTTCAGTTCTTTCGACACTCCAATAGTTAAAATCTATCGTTGGAGCCCACACTCCGATATTTGGGATATTCTCTACAGCGTGCCTGCAGCGCATTGGAACTTCAGACCAATTGTCGCAGTCGCAGTCCGCGTGTATAAGCAACATGACGTCCGAGTCGAAGGCGTCTATACACGCCTGAAATTTATCACCAAAAAATAAGTTGTTCGGCCTTCTTATGGCCCTGCATGAGAATTTTGGATATAGATTATCATCTGGATCTGAGTATATTACGGTCACGGAGTCTGAGGCTGTCGTAATCGCTCTTATGATTTTCTCCGCGTTGCCGTGTTTCCCGTACCAAGAAATAACAAAAGAGTGCACAGATAGTTTACGTGACTTGGCGACCTCATCCGACTCTGGCGTAGCGCTACCGACCATTCCGGCCTCCGTCGCGGGTTGCGCCATGACTAACCTTCTTGTTCGGTGAAACGGATACGCCGCCCCGCGCCTTGGGGTTTTTGCCGGACCTATCGACGCTGACGGCAGTCGGTTGGAGGCTGCTGCCCCCTTTTCCCATTCGGAGCAGAGATCTCTTCAAACTATCCCGAAAATCCGGGGGCTTCAAACCTCGGCCCGCGTGAGAAAATCAATCGTCCTTAGCCTGGGTGAATTCAGTCGTCCTCAGCCTGGACACGGCCTCGGGAGCCCCTCACGAAGGGCCTTCAGAGCCTTCCTTTACGTATCCTGCGCGCCGCTGCTGAGAACGATAATTTGATTAATCTCCGCGGCGAGTTGAGTATGGCCCCATATTTTCGCTCCAACGCGCTGACTTGCGTCTGCGCCGCGCCCGCCTCCTCCTTCGAGGCGCGCAGCTCCTCCTCCAAATTACGCAGTTGCTTCTCCAATCGGGGTAACTGGTCCTCCAAGGCGCGCCGCTGCTCATTCGATTCGCCGAGCTGCTTCTCCAACCCGGGCACTCGCTCTTTCGATTCGCCCAGTTGCTCTTCTAAGGTATGCCGCTGTGCAAACGATTCGTACAATTGCTCCTGCGACGTGCGTAGCTCCCCTTCGAGCCGCGCCACTTCCGCCCGATATCTGTCGCGATCGTCGATAACATGTCGCAACTGGGCCTCCATGGCCGGCGGCCTGAGCGACTGCTCGATCACGTCGTGAACTCGGCGGCGATCGAGGTAGACCGATGACGGCGTATCGGGAAGAACGCTGTCCGAGGCGACCCCGACCAGGTACTGCGCCCGAGCCAGGCCTTTGGTGGCTTCGATGATGTCGGGTCCGCGGCGTTCGTAGCTGCGCCATCGCGGGCTGTCCTCCGCAGCGACTAGCGACCCCAGCACCGCCCTCTGCGGGAGAATGTGAACATTAGCAAAGTTCTCGAGCAGGAGAGCGCGAAACTCTGGTTCAGTCAGCTCCAACAGATGATGCGGATTTGGATCCGTCCCCGGCGCGGAATACACCGCCCGATCCGGCGTGCTGACGATGAGAAGCCCGCCCGGACGCAAGACGCGCTTGACTTCGCTCAGGAAACCCAGGTGGTTGGTGACATGCTCAAGAGTTCTCGAACGAGACGACAGCATCAACCGAGGCCTTATTCAACGGCAGCGCAAGCACATCGCCTTGCACAAAACGCAAATTACTGCGAGCGTAGCTTGCTTCGGCGTGCGTCACGGCTACCGGATCGATGTCGACCCCAGTGATGCTGCGCGCGACGCCAGCCAGAATTGCGGTTCCGTACCCCTCGCCGGACGCAACGTCCAACACATCGCTGCCCGCGCAAAGGTCGCGGGCCAAACAATACCGGTGATAGTGCTCGAACTCGATCTGTCCTTCGACCGCGCTTGTGAGGCGCTCGCCAGTGAACTCCAATGATTTGGGCGGGCGAGGGAAGCGAAAATAGCCGTCCGTCTGGATTACTTGGCTCGAATCGGCGCTATTATCCAATTTTCCCACACTGTATTTGCAGTCAGTCAGGAGGGCTGTACCCCTATCGCCCGGGGCAGGCGAATTCAAGGGGCCCTTCCAGGTTGAATCCGGCCTATTTGCATCGGCTGGCCGTCGTCGGCTCGCCAGTCTTTCGCGACAACGGGCCGCTCCCGTTCCGCCTTGAGCGATGGCCAGTTTGATGGTACCCCAACGGCGGCGCTGGCTACAATTGGCGTCTCCGAAACTATGCCCAACTAGTAAAAAAGAATACGATCGGCCTCAGTCGGAAGATGACGCCGTTTTGCGACCAGCGAGGACGTATTGAAGCCCGTTACCAACGAAAACATTACCCTATGCGCGATCTCCATGGTCAGGAACGAGGCGGATATAATCATGCCCTTCCTGAATCAGGTCTCATCGTTATTCGATAAGGTTGTCATTGTTGATATACAGTCGACGGATGGCACCAAAGAGATAATTGAGGAGTTCGCGCTGACATGGACAAACATCGAGGTGTTTACCTGCAAGACGCAGGAACGGTATCAAGCCGCCATGATGAACGAGTTGAGCAGACGGGCCGCTCGCGGAGGAGCGGATTGGATATTTTTCCTCGATGTGGACGAGTTTGTAAACGTAGAAGATAAAAATGCGTTGCAGAAATATCTCCGAGAATTCCCTCATGATGTAATGGACTTGCCCTGGATCAATCTGGTTCCCTCCGTTTACGGACGTTTTGACCTGTTCGATTCAAAGCAAGAATTTTATTGGAGCGGTCGCGTTTCGCCGTTCTCAAAAGTCGCCGTCTCCAGCCTATACATGAGCACTAACCCTGAGTTCAACATTTTCGAGGGCAATCACCACGTTTCAAATCACCTAGCCGAACCACCAATCAAAAAGAACCTAGGATTGACGTTGTTGCACGTCCCGGTCCGGTCGGGCGAGCGTTTGAGATACAAGCTTCAAAGCGCGCTAAGGTTGTTGCGATCAAAACACAACACTTTGGAGAGTGAAGGAAGTCACACGCCGAAAGCTCTTCGCCTTATTGCGGACGACGGAGGGGAGCCCGGAATTCTCAACGTCGTCGCGGCCAATTACGGCGTCCATGACGACGATGTAGATACTCTGATCCCCGAAGAGCTTGGTTGGCCGACCAAGACCCTGCCGGGCTACGTCGTCAATTCCGAACCCGTTTCGACTGCCCCAAGGCGGCTCGGCGAAACCCTGTTGCGCGATGCCGCCCTGGAATGGAAAAAGCCCAGTTTCGTAAAGGAAAGCCCAATCAGGGCGTGGGTTGTCGGATCGGAAATCCGCATCATCAGCCAGCCGATGTCGGGGGATGGGTCGCTGGTTCGCAACCGGTACGAGGCCCTGCCGCCTCCCAATCCGAACCTGCCCCAAGAGTTGTTCGGCATCAAGCAACTGATAGAGGCTGTGTCCGCCTCATTTTTAAGGCCGGAAGTCCTAAGTTTTTCTGCATGGTCAAATCTAGTCCCCTTTCTATTCGCCATGTTTTCTGTCTTGCGTCCGAGAGTCTATGCCGAGTTGGGCGTGCATAATGGCATGAGTTTCTTCGCAGCGTGTCAGGTCGCCAAACATCTCAACCTCAAGACACAATGCATCGCGATCGATTCGTGGATCGGAGATCCTCACGCCAGCTTTCATTCGACGGAAGTGTTCGATCAATATCGCACGACCCTTAAGAAAAACTATCCCGAGCAGCATTACATCCAAGGCTTCTTTCTGGATGCGCGAGAATGTTTCGCGGACGAATCCATCGACTTGTTACATATCGACGGATACCACACCTATGAGGCCGTGACGGAGGATTTCGAAAACTGGCTACCGAAGATGTCCCAAACCGGCGTTATTATCTTTCACGACATCAATGTACATGAGCGAAATTTTGGCGTCTGGCGGCTCTGGGAGGACCTGAAGACGAGATATCCCGCCTTTGGCGTTTCCCATTCTCACGGACTAGGCGTTATCTATGTCGGCCGCCAAACTAGTCCCATCTCCCAAATACTTCAGATACTTCATAAGAACGCACAATATGGAACGCTCGCGCAGCTCTTTTTCGAGTCATTGGGTAGTCTCGCAATCGAACACCGCATCCTCATCGAGGAGAAGAATAATCTCACGGACGAGCACCAGGCTCTCGCTCGGGACATGGAATGGGCCAAAGCCGGCTTCGCCGCTCAGATGGCTGAGAAAGCCGGCTTGGCCGCGCAGATCGCTGAGAGAGACCAAAAGCTAAACGAACTGCAAAGCGCGCTTAGAGAATCAGAGAAATTCTCTTTAATCGCGTGGCAAAATAACTTCGATAAATGCAATCCAGAGTGGCGACGCAAGGAAGATTACGTTACAATTCTTGACTCTGGCTTGTTTGATAGCGAGTACTATCTCTCCGAATACGAAGACGTAAGAAACGCCAAATGCGACGCCCTTTCTCACTTCGTGTCGAACGGGGTTAAAGAGCTAAGAAACCCTAACAAGACCTTTGATATGGCTCGGTATCTTCTGGCGAACGCAGATGTGTCGGCGACCGGGCTAAACCCATTTGTTCATTATATATTGTATGGTAGAAATGAGGGCCGTGCCTCATGACGAAAGAGGTGGTCGACGTCATCGTTCCTGTCCATAATCAATGCGATGTGGCTATTCAGTGTATCGAGTCGATCTTAAAAGCAGAAGGTTCTGTCGCCCACGAACTCATTGTCATTGACGACGCGTCAACGGACCCCGAATTAAAGCGATGTCTCGCGGCGCTCGCTCGAGGCGAGCGGATTACTCTAATTGAGAACGAGCAAAACATAGGTTTTACCCGGTCCGTCAACCTTGGCATGTCCCTGCACGGGGAACGCGATGTGCTGCTCCTGAACAGCGATACGATCGTCTATGACAAGTGGCTGGACCGGATTGCGGCCTGCGCCGGCTCAAGGAGCCGGATCGCCTCGGTCAATCCGATGACGAACCAGCGCGGCAGTCATATCAGTTGTTATCCCGGCCTTACGCAGCCGTATGACGGGGCTCTCGAGACTGGAGACAGGGATCTAAATCGTATCGCCGGCGATATGAATTCAGGCAAATACGTCGAAGTTCACACGACGGTCGGGTTCTGTATGTACATTTGTCGAGCCTGTCTGAAGGACATTGGGCGCTTTGACAGCGTGCATTTTCCAGTGGCCTACGGCGAAGAAAGCGACTTCTGCTATCGCGCCCGAAAAGCAGGATGGCGTCATCTGATCGCAGGCGATGTTTTTGTCACTCATCTCGAGGGAAGCTCGTTCAGCGATAGAAAAAAGGCAATGATGGAGAAGATGCTGGAGAAGTTTGTCATTCTTCATCCCGAGGTCAGCGTTCTGGATGCGCGGTTCAGACAACGAGACCCGGTGCGGGTTCTTCGTCATGGCATCGATTTGGGGCGGGTGAGGAAGCTGCTCGAAGGGCGGAATGAGATCAGCACCTTCATGGGTCGCGAATCATCACGCCAACCTCCGCCTGGCCCAATTGCCCTCGAATATGATGAGCAGGAACGTAGAGTTCGCTTCATCTTCGGCGAAAATCCGGAAAGCTTCCCGAATCTCGGCTCGTTTCGCCTGCCAGAGGACTTATCGAGCTTCAATCACACGATGTGCAGGCTTGGCGTCGGGACGCTCAGATGTGGGTCTGACTCCTGCAAGAATGCAATTGATCGGGTCACGCGCGGGCTTCCATGTGAGGTTGGCTTGGGAGTGGAGATGATCGCGGCTGCGTGAACTTTTCTGGAGCAACGCAGCCGAGTTCACGCCATCCTAAGACGTGCGACGGCGTCGCGTATCAATGCTATCGGCGGCTCCGAGCGTTGGTTAGAGGCGACCGCATAACATTTGTTAGAGCTTTCTGATCATGATACTGCCCCACTGATCGGGAAGATCAACGATCTTTTCCGGCTTGTCGGCGAGAAATTCTTGGGTCGCGCGGGCCGGTCCAGCGTTATAGCCAAGTCCATTGTGATCGTGCAAAAAAATGTAGCCGCCAGGGCTCATTCTTGGGTAGAAATACCGCCAACCATCAAGTATTGGTTGATAGAGATCGCAGTCCAATGACACAAGGCAATATCTATTGTTTTCCAGCCCGTTCGTCGTGTCGGGGAAAATTCCCTTTTTCACGATGACGTTGGGCATCTCCTTAAATCTCTCACGCACGAATTCCTCGGAGGTATCCAAGAATTCGCCCTTGAAGCGATTGTCATCCTCTTCTTTCTGATCTGGAAACCCTTCGAACGTATCGAATAGGTAAAAGGTCCTGTCTGGGGCAAATAAGTGGATAAACATGGCGCAATCGCCACGCCAGACCCCAACCTCAGCCATATCGCCAGCGATCGCCTCGTCGCGAACCCGCAACGCGGCTAACCCCATCGATCCGTGTCGAACAAAGTCCCACGAGCCTCTCAGCAACGCGTGGTGTTGCTCGGTAAAAGGACCCGTGCCCATCAGCGGAGCGTACACATATTGATTGGCTAAATTGTCCGGCGGTTTGAACATCGGGGTCCTTGCGGCTCCGGGGTTAGAGCTTGAATCCCGCAGCAACGGAGTCGTTGTAGAACATTCTGACAGTATCCAGAGAGTAGGCCTCAAGATCGTAGCCGACGAGCGGCAGCTTTTTCAGCACGTCTGAGGTCGCCGTTATGATGTGGCAACCAGCGAGGTCCGCTTCGAAGATGTTATAGAGCTCGCGTGGGCTCGCCCAAATCAGCTCGGCCGCCGGGACAACCTTCAGAAGTTCAACCGCTGCGGTCATCAACCCCAGCGTCGGACGACCGGTATCCGCGATGCGTCCCGCGAAAACGGAAACATAGCTAGGGGTTGTCGGGCTCAACACATAGGAAACGTCGCGCACCTGGGTCAGCGTCATCAGCGCGGTCACGTTGACCTTCACTCCGCGATGGACCAGGCGCTTCACCAGACCTACAGCGCTTTCACCCTTCGTGTTCGAGATCGGGATCTTGACGTAAACATTTTGGCCCCAGCTCGCAATTTCGAGCGCCTGACGTTCCATTTCGTCAAAGTCATCCGAGAACACTTCAAACGAAATCGACTTGGTCTTGACATGATTCAGTATATCTTTGCAAAACGCTCGATAGTCTGTAATGCCTGCCTTCTTCATGAGAGTTGGATTGGTGGTCAATCCTTTGATCAAAGGATTGGCGTACATCTCCAGCATGCTGCCCTTGTCTGCACCATCCGCAAATAGTTTTACCTTTAAACCATTCATACTTATCATGCATTTCTCATTATAATATTTGTTGCTTCGCGCATAGACTTAACGTAATAGTCCACTGCCTCGGGACGTCTTTCGTTATAGCCATAGTCGATTAGAATAGTCCTGCATCCTGCACGCCGTCCTGCTTCGGCGTCGCGCCAGCGGTCCCCTACCATGTAGCTTGCGGACAGATCAATATCGTGAACCGCCGCCGCAGCCAACAATGCGCCAGGCTTCGGTTTGCGGCAGTCGCAGCCGGACTCGCTGTCGTGAAAGCAGGTCCGAAATTCGTCGATCGGCAACGCTTGGCCGAGGGCTGTGTTAATGGCTTCGACCGCCTCTCTCGTAGTCGCGCCGCGGGCAACGTCGGGTTGATTGGTCACGACAATCAGCAGGAACCCCGCTTCTCGCAAAGCCTCCAGCGACTCATGTACGCCTGGCAGAATTTCCATTTCATCGACGTTTGCAGGCGGATAAGGTTTGCCTTCGCGGACAACTGCGCGGTTGAGAACTCCATCGCGATCAAGAAAAACCGCTCTCCTCATTTGCGCGCAGTCGCTTCCCATTTGGTCTGACGGGCTTTGAGCTTGGGATGGGAAACCAGAAGGTGCCAGACGACGGCTTGGAACGCTTCGGAATGCGGGGTGATCGTTTCAGGATTTACCGTGGGAATGATGCAGCACGTATCCGCTACATGCGCCGTATAGCCTCCATCACGCCCGACGATGCCCGTCACCTTCGCGCCAACGCTCTTCGCATATTTGATGGCTTCAACGAGATTGGGACTGATGTTCTTCTCCAGATTGCCACCCCCAACCGAGAGGATGAAGAGAGCGTCAATTGGCCGCAGCTTGCTGACCTTCAGCCATTCGACGAAAATCGTCGACCATCCCTCATCGTTTGTACGTGCGGTCAGTTCCGAGACATTGTCGGTCGGCGCATAGGCTTCAATCCCAACAATCTTGCGGAAATCATTGACCGCATGGCCGCAATTGGCGGCGCTGCCGCCAACTCCCAGAAAAAAGACGCGACCCTCATCAGCTTTCGCCTGAGCGAGAAGGTCCGCCATCTTCTCGATTGCGCCCAAGTCTATTTTGCTCGCGATTTCGATCGTTTCCGCGATGTGTTGTTGAGCGTAAGACATTCAGTTTCTCCGATTCGAAAAACTCCTGCGCTTCCTTAAGCCCGTTGGCGGATCCGATCTCGTAAAACCTGCTGAAGACCTCGTAACCATGCAGGGACTTTTCGAGGGAGAGCGCGCGATAGACGGTTGCAAGGTCAAATGGCTGGTCCGCGGGATATCTCTCGATAATCTCACGCTTCACGATGCTCAGTCCGTAATCGACATAGGTAAATCCGGCTCGCGGCGCCGCCTTGTTATATTCTACGAGTTCTCCGTTCACGAATAGCACGTTGCTCTTATCCCAGCGGTCCCGATTATAAAAAACGGTCATCAACGCCGGCCGGTCGGAAGCCCAAAATTCGGCTTCGATCGGGGCCAATTCGACTGGCAGATAGCTGTCGCCGTACAGGACAAAGCAAACGTCGCCAATAAGCGGCATCGCGCGCCGCAACGCGCCACCCGTTCCCAGGAGGGTAGGGCCATCCATGCTATAGGAGACGCGCAGGCCGAAACGAGAGCCGTTGCCGACGACAGTCTCGATCATCTCGCCCAGATAGCCGACGCAGAGAACCACATCGCGAACTCGCTGGCGGTGAAGATAGTCGAGCTGGCGAACGATGAACGGCTCACCGCCCACTTCCACAAGCGACTTTGGAATTTTCTCCGTCATCGGACGCAATCGTGTCGCGAGGCCCCCCGCTAGAATTGCAACCGGCAGGGCCATTAAGACATCACGATTTTCGTGCCTTCGAAATCGAAATGAAACCGCATTTCCTCAAGCCCCGCCGCCGCCATTGCATGCCGCAGCTTGTTGCGGTCTTCGGCCATGAACATGAGAAATCCGCCGCCGCCCGCTCCGACCAGTTTCCCGCCGACGGCGCCATTTTCCATCCCCAACTTGTACCACTCGTCAATTCTTGAACTGCTCATGCCGCCCGAGCGACGCTTCTTGTGCTCCCAATGCTCATGCATCAATTCGCCGAAGAGACGCGTATCGCCGTTCTCGAGCGCCTCCTTGCTGCGGTAGCCGAGCTTTTTAACATAGTGGAGATTATTCAACATCTCGCTTTCGTTGTGCGTCGTGCGGGTGTTCTGATCCTTCAGGATGCTCCCGGCGCTGCGCGAAATGCCAGTGAAGAAGAGAAGCAGGTTGTCCTCGAGATCAAACATCGTGTCCATGCTGACTGCAAGAGGTGAAGCGGTTACAGCGTCATCCTTGTGAAAGGTGAAGCATGTCACCCCGCCAACGGCTGCGATATATTGGTCCTGTTTGCCTATCGGCTCGCGAAGGCGCTCAATTTCAAGATGGCAAGCGAGTTCGGCCAACTCAAGTTGAGTTAGGTGCCGGCGTCGATGCGTATAGAGCGCCTTAATCAAGGCCGTTGTGAAGCTGCCAGAACTCCCCAGCCCTGTTCCCGCCGGAATGTCGGCGAGCGTGGTGATTTCGATTTGCGGGGTCTTGAAGCCAAGTAAACTCAGAACTCTCTCTGATTATCGGGTGCTGGACCTCTGAAATCTTATCGACGTGTTCCAGGCTTGAGTATTTCAGGTAAATTCCGGGAGTGAATGGCCGTGTCACGGTGACATAAACATATTTGTCTATCGCGGCGGCGATCAGGAAACCCTCTTGCTCGCGGTAGTACGAAGGTAAATCCGTGCCGCCCCCACCGAGGGTGATACGCAGAGGGCTACGCGCGATGAGCATATCCCGCCCTCTTGTATATTGTCTCAACGACCTCTAGCGCAGCGATCGCGTCTTCCAGCCCGCAGGAATCCGGCCGCCCGGCCCTTATGTCGTCCAGGAACGCGGCTGTCTCCACGTTCCACGAGTTGTCAGCCATCGGATATTGCCAAGAGCAAGTCTCCGGCGGTCCCATCTCGGGAAGCATCTTGTACCAAGTGATGCTCTCCACGCCATAGCTTCCGCCGAGCCCATTCAGGTCTAGCTTCCCATCTCTTCCGTAGATCTCCAGCGAAAACAGATTCTTCCACTCTGTACAGGAGACGTGGAGAAAAGCGACTTGGTTGCGGTCGGTTCTCAGCAGCATGAAGCCATTGTCATCGACAGGCATCTTCCAAAAGTAAGTCTCGGCGTGACCCTCCACGTGGGTGAATTCCCCAAGAAACCAACGCGAGAGGTCGATCAGATGCGGACCCTGATCGATAAGCTCTCCCCCGCCCGAAACCGCGGGGTTTGCGCGCCATTCCTGTTCGTAACCGATACGTCCGCCATGCCCGTAGCGCCCGCGGATGAACATGAGCTCTCCGAGAACTCCTGACGAGACGAGTTCCTTCGCCTTGCGCAGGGAGCGGTGGTATCGATGATTGAACCCCACATGCACCTGGACGTGTTTTCGGTCCCGTGCGGCGAGGATCGGACTCAGCTCCGACGCAAAGCGCGCCCCCGGCTTTTCGACGAGGACGTGTTTGCCAGCCTCCACCGCCGCAAGCGTGATTTCGGCGAGCGTGTCATGCGGCGTTGCAACGATGACCACGTCAATGGCGGGATCGTCGATTACACTTCGCCAGTTCGTTACGGCCGTGGCGCCGAAGGAACCGGAAAGCGCCTCCGCTCGACCGAGGGAAACATCCGCACACGCAACCAATTTGTCCGACGCGGGCAGAGCCTTGGCGCGCTTCTGACCGATCAGGCCGCAGCCGATGATTCCGACGCCCAGGCGTTGGGGACTCCCGCTCATAGGTCTCCCCAGCCGCACCCACGGTCGCGCCCCGCGATACGCCGCAAGGTGTAGAGATCAGAGCTCGCCAGTTCGTCAATATGGTCAGGCCAGCACTCCCACCGATCCCACACGGCGCTGATCAATTTGCCAGTGATGTCTCGTGCGGCGCGCGAGGCAAGAAATAAGGCGAGGTCCGCAACACGGTCCATCGAGGCGCCGCCTTCTTCAAAAACCTTCGCGGCAAGCGCGAATTCGCGTTGACCGGAGCCGTCCGCTCCCCGCCTGAGCACTTCGCCGAGCATGGCCGTTTTCATTGCCCCGGGCGCAATGCAGTTAACGGTCACCCCCTGTTCCCTCACCTCCTCGGCCAGCGTCTCGCTGAACCGGACGAAGGCCGCCTTCGCACTGGCATAGGCAGAAAAATTGGCCCGCGGGGCGGTCGCGCCGCCTCCCGAGAGATTGAGGATCGAAGCCTCAGGAGCGCTTGCCATCCGCGGAAGCAGCCCCCTGCATATCATAACCGGACTGATCAGGTTAACCCGGATCGTTCGCTCCCAGTCGCCGGGATCGTTCTGCCGCAGTGGCCCGATCGGTCCCTGGATAGCCGCGTTGTTGATGAGGACGCTGATCTGGCCAGCCGTTGCGCAAATCTCCGCCACGAGGTTTTGCACTGAGGCCGGATCGCTCACGTCGCACGCAAACACGTCGCACTTCTTGGCTTCGCTGCGACTTAGGCGTGACCGCGTTTCATCCAGCGAGTTTGAGCTTCGGCCTACCAAGCCAAGGCTGTAACCAGCGTCCCAGAATTGGAAAGCGAGGTGCTGGCCAAGGCCGCGGGCGGCGCCGGTGATGACGGCGTACTTGGCGGTCATGCGCGCAACTCGTAGACCCACTCGTTGTTTTGGAGAAACTTGACCGTCCTGACCACGGCCTCCTCGATCCCGAGTTTCGGCGACCATCCGAGCGCGCGAATCTTTCGTGTGTCCAAGAAGATAAACGGGCTATCGCCGATCCAGCCGCGGTCGCCTCCCGAATAGGCGCGGTCGGGGGAAACGCCAAGTGTTTTGCAAATCCAGCCGATGGAATCATTGACCTCACAAAAGCTGTCACCGCCGAGATTGAATATATTGATTTTGTCAGACGCGGAAGCCATCGCAATGATCATTGCGTCCAAACAATCCTGCACGTAGAGATAGGACTTGCGTTGGCGTCCGTTGCCAAGAACTCTAAGTTTCTTTGGGTCACGCTTCAGTTGATTGTAAAAATCAAAAACATGTCCGTGTGTATACCTTTCACCAAGGATCGACACAAAGCGGAATATGCAGGCCTCGAAACCAAATCCCTCGCAATAAGCGGAGATCAGCCCTTCGCCGGCGGCCTTCGATGCTCCATAAAGTGACGTCTGAACGGGAAACGGCGCATCCTCCGGCGTGGGAAAAATCTTGGGCTCGCCATAGACAGATCCTGTCGAAGAAAAAGCCAGCTTCTTGACGCCGTTCGCTCGCATCGCCTCTAGGACATTGTACGTCACAATGGTGTTCTGTTCGAGATCCTTCCGGGGGTGCTCGGTGCCGAAACGAACGTCCGCATTCGCGGCCAGATGGTAAACCTCAGCCGCGCCGGCAATCGCTGCCGTCACAGCATCGAGATTGAGAAGATCCAATTCAACCAGCTTGAAATTTGGCTTACGTAGCGCGTGCTCCAGAAAACGGCGCTGGCCAGTTGAAAAATTATCAATACCGATAACGACGGTTTCCTCGTCAACAAGTCTGTCGACCAAGTTGCTGCCGACGAATCCCGCGCAACCGGTCACCACCACCGTCCTGCTCATGTCCCCTCATACTGACAATCGAAGCGGCCCCCAAACGGACCAGATCCGGCGCGACACAACTTATCGGGCTTGTCGCCGACGAGCCGATCTCGGCGCCGAGCCGCGCGGGCCTCGTCCATCAAGAAAAAAGTTCGCCTCGGGTGCCAATCGCAGAGGCGTCAACTCCAGTACATTGCCGGCGGCGCGCCTCAAAAAAGGACGTCAGAGGGGTGGCGCGAATACCAGAAACGAGCACGCAGGGCAACATTGGCCAAGATCAAACGGAAGCGGCGCCGCAATGAGCGTTGACCCAACGGCTTGACCAAGGGGTGGGCCTCACGCCACAAATGTGTTAACGCGCTCTGCGCGCGAGATTGCGCAGCCTAGGAGCAAACTGGGACGGCATGCAGGCAAAGAGGGAGTTCGTTCTCCCTCAAAGGGGAGCCTGTTGTGCGCGCCAGAGACCGGAGGAAACGAATGAATACTAGCGTGGGATACCGGGGACGGATGGCAGCGTCTACGTTGGCTTTGGTTGGACTATTTGTTGTGGCCGGTCCCATGAGCGGGGGAAATCCGATGATTTCAAGTCCCGCATATGCAGACACGATTCGGTCTGTCGGGAATGTATGTGACTGGACGAAGGTGCAATGGGATCAATTGTCTGACTCTGAAAAGCAAGCTTTTCAAACCCTAGGGTGGTCGAAGGACCTCTGGGAGTTTGCTTCAGCGCCAACATCGTCCTCGAAAAATTGGTCCGATCTGAGCTCGGACGAGAAAAACGCCGCGCAATCGCTCGGCTTTAGCGAGCAGAATTGGCAAACATCCTGTCCGTCGTGATGCATCCGCCCGATCTCGCTACGGCCTCAAGGTTCGCTGGCCGGTGACCGGATCTGGGAGGAAGCTGGGCGCCTGATCGCGAAAGCGGCCTCAGTCCGGTCCTCGCCTTCGTTGCCTGTTTGAAAGCCTCGAGGCTTTCAGCCTCATCGTAGCCCAAAGCCGCTGCAACGTACCCGCACCATCCTCGGCTCGAGGCGCAGATTTCTTAGTCCTCAATTCGAACTCTGCTTCGAGAAAACGCCGGAAGGTAAGGCTGTCGATCTCGTAGTCGGAGTGGTGAGCGTAGTGCTCATCGATACGCACGTATGGCCCTGTCATGACTATCGCGTCAATTTTCTTTTCGCGCAGGAGGCCGGTCATTAATGGTATTCCGGCAGTGTACTGATGTTGGAGGATGAGCACCTGTGTCCCCGGCTTGGCGAAGAAGAGTAGCGTCATCCCTGATCCTTCCGGACCCACAACAATCCGCGCGTTCCGCACCAGGCTTATCTGTTCCAGAAAACTCAGGTTCTCGGAGCAGACGATGCGAAAGCCGCTCGCTTCCGCCACCGCCTCGATCTCCTCGCGGTTGACCATTTTGCGAGCGGATTGTGTCTGCCGGGCGAGAAAAATCATGTCCGAGCCGCCCGCAGCGGCGGGCAACATCGCCGGCTCGGCCCGCTTGATCATTTCCCGCATGATTGGGGAGAAGCGGGACGGTGGCGAGGCGAGGTTGTCCCATCGGGCGCGCTCGTTCAACTTCCCAAGAACCGGCAAATGCATCTGGCTCGACGCACACCACAACCGACGCACCAGGGCAGTTTCAAACGGGGCGAGTTCTATGATCTGAATCCCTCGGGGCAGCATCAACTCCAGAGCTTGCCGGTGGGTCGCTGGCATCTCCCGGTCGATCAACACCGGCACGGGTGGCAGGACGCCAGACATGGATGCGACCAAATACTCGGGCAGGTACTCCCAAATCCAATGCCCGAAGGCGCGCGTATACGGCCCGAGAAGCGTGAAAGCTTCGTCAATCTGAACCGAACAGCTCTCTTGCGCCGGCTCGACCATCCATATTTCCCGATCGCCGTCGACGACGCTGAAGACCGCAGGATCGAAGGTCATGCTGTCGTCGAACCGGGTCAATTCGTCGCCCTGATAATCCAGGAGCGCGGCGCTGCCAGCCTCGATGAAACCGGAGTGGCCTCGAACCCGCGCGTCGGCCAGACAGGCGACAAAGATCGAGCGGCCTGAGCCCTCTAGCGCGCAATGATTCCCCTCACCGATCACGCGAGGCGCGGGTATTGAGAAACGCTCGCCCGCCGGCTCCAATTCGTGGAACGAGATGCCTTGCTCTGCCGCAAAGTCTCGAAGTCCGCGAAGCGGCATCGGCCGGATATGATCGCAGTCTCGCAGGTTCAGCAGCCGTCGGAAGAGTGCAAAGCCTTCATGGATCCCCAATTGCTCCACGAAGATGCGCTTGATTTCCAGGAGCCAGAAGAGATCACCGCGTTGCCCTGCTGCGATCGCTTCTGAAGAAAGGCCCCAATGGGAAACGTCAATTGAGGACTCGGAATGCATTCGCTCAAACTTCGTTGTGCCGATATTTGCCGGATAAAGATCCCACGTAAGGGGAATCGCCGGTGGACGCTAAGGGACTGCGTGCTTGGACAAATTAGGTCCCTCACTGGCCAGCACATCGATCACGCGATTGATTGCGGAATCCGCAAGGTCAATGGAGACCGGCAAACCGATGAGCCGTTCGGAAAGATTGTCGGTGACCGGCAGGTCGCCGGCCGGAAAATCCGCATAGCCGGGCTCCTTATGAAGGCCGCGGCCATACCAGTAGCGATGGTCGATTCCGGCAGCGGACAGCTTTTCAATAGCGGCACTCGCGGCTGCAGCGGTGGCAGCCACGTAGAGAACGTAACTGGACGCCCACTTGCGTGCCGCCAATATCTTATCTTCAAGCCCATTACCGACGGCAGCGCGCCAATAGGCATCCGCGACACGGACGAACGAGGCGCGCTTCTTTGGCCAATTGCGAAGCTCGGCCAAGCCAACCGCCGCGTGATATTCGCTCATTTTGCCGTTGATTCCTGCGATGATCGATCGGCGGTCGCCGAGCATGCCGAAATTGAGCACCCGACGGCACCGCTCCACTAGCTGCTCATCCTCGCAGAGAATTGCGCCGCCTTCGCCCGTGCCGAAGACCTTTGTCGCATGGAAGCTTACCGCTATTGGTATTTCAGTGGTTACTCGCAGGCGCCTCGATGCAATTGCGTCGAACCCAGCGGCGGCGTCAATAACCACCGGAACGCCTGTTTCTTTCTGGACTTGCCCCCAGCTCTGGGCGTCGACCGGCTTGCCGTAGGGCGCCACCACCAGGATGGCCCCGGCCTGCTTCAGCGCGGGATGAGAAATTACGCTCGCGGGATCAAGCGCGAGCGTGTCAGGATTCATGTCGACGAAGTACGGGGTGTAGCCCGCATTGAGCGCTGCAACCGCGGTGGCTACA
The DNA here is from genome assembly GCA_963794655.1 of uncultured Alphaproteobacteria bacterium. Classification (GTDB taxonomy): domain Bacteria; phylum Pseudomonadota; class Alphaproteobacteria; order Rhizobiales; family Beijerinckiaceae; genus Roseiarcus. The sequence goes on along the minus strand of CAWCEV010000008.1, from coordinate 191,731 downwards.
AAGGTATAAGATGGCATCAGGCAGTAGGGGCGCGCCGCTGTGGCGCGTCCGGCTACGGCGATCAGAGCCGCGGTGATCGCGTCGGTGCCGTTGTTTGCAGTGACACATCCACGCTCCGGGAGTTGGAAATGCCCGCAGAGCCCCGTTTCGAGCGCGCGGTTCAGTTCCCCCCAGTTCGAGTACCAGCGGCGCTTATCGACGGATTTGAGGTCTGCGATAAGATCATCCGCTTTGGGCAAGAGCGGACGGCAGACTATGTTGGTTCCGGCTGGTTCGGGAGGCGCCGCTGAGGCTAAGTCGGGCTCCGGGGGAGACGTGGTAAAAACGATGCGACCGCGCCGAGGTTGTTTGAAGGCAAAGCACGTATATTCGTCGGGGCTGTAGTCCGCCCGAAAGGCCAGATTTCGGCCGGCGATCGGATCCAAGGCCTCGGCCAATTCGTCGAAGGAAGCGCGAAAGCATTGAGCGCTGTCGAAATCGGAATGTTTTGACATCACATTGAAAGCGATTCCTTTACGAACCACGCCCCAGAGCCGGGAGATCACCTGCCTGAACAGCGACCACATGTCCTCGTCGCTTAGCGGGGTCTTAGCAATGAACAGTCCGTTGACTATTGCGTAATCCGTCGCAAGGTCGTCGATCGATTGGTCGGGCTCTCGCACCACATCTATCTGGCTGAACGTTCCATCAGGAAACTTGGCTCGGGCCAGATCAAGAGCCACTGCTGAGACGTCGATCCCGTGATACCGGATGTCCTGCTGCGGCCGAGTTCTACGGATAAACCTAAGCATTTCGCCCGAGCCGCACCCCACGTCAAGAAGGTCAATACGCGGCGACGCATCTCCCTCGAGGAGGTCGAGCATGACTTCAAGCCAAACTTCCCGCTCTGTCGGGCTCGCCGGATCGGCCCAGCTGGCTCTTTCACCATGCGTTCCCAAGAGTGACTCGTAACGTTCCGCAAGTTTAGAGTGCGCCATGCACCACCGAGATTCGACCTGTTGAAGATGCATCTTATCGATTCCAAGCACGCTTACCAAGCGAGCGTCCCGGCGACCATGCCCGGCGGCACACGCGCGAACCGCTATGTGTGTGGCCCAATTTCAATGGACCGATAAATGCCGCAGCTCGATTCGGCGACGACGGGGTATATGCATCCGAGGTACGCTCGGTCGCTATCCGAATTCGGTGTGCCTACCGAATTGAAACAAAGCGGGGCTTGGTTTCTTCGTCGCCGCATTCCTGGTTCCGCCTACTCTGACGGAATGTCTTGCTATCCGTATCTCGCGTGTCAGGACTGGTCGATGCTTGCGTCCGACCTCGAACAGCAGTGCCAGGACCTTGTCAGCTTTGTTGCAACGCCAGATCCATTCGGCGGTTATACATTGGCAGACCTGGAGCGCGCATTTCCCGCGCGGGTCTTGCATTTCAAGGACCACCATGTCGCCGATCTCTTGACACCTCGCCACGAGATCGTCTCCCGGCGCCATCGCAAGGAGGCCGAAAGAGCGCTCCGACAACTTGATGTAGAATGTCATCAACAACCGCTGCAGTTTCTCGATGATTGGATGAGGCTTTTCGAACTGGCGGTGAAAAAATTCCGGATGACGGGCGTTCGAGCCTTCTCTCGAGAATCGTTCGCACAGCAACTGGCGCTGCCCGGCTCATTCATGACCTTGGCGCGCTGGCGCGATGAAGCGGTCGCCGCCCACGTCTGGATGGTGCATGGCCACGCCGCATATGCCCACACCGCTGCGGCAACCGACTTCGCGAGGCAAATGGGGGCGTCGGCCGCGTTGTATTATGCGGAACTTGAGTATTTCGCCGACAAAGTGAGATGGATTGATTGGGGCGGGGAGTCGGGGCTCGCCAAGGACGGTGGACTGAGCTCCTTCAAGAGAGGGTGGTCAACAGAAATACGGCCAGTATATTTCTGTAGCCGCATATTCAATCCCGAACGGTACGACGAACTCGCGAAGGCCAGGGACGTCAGCCCGACGAGCTACATTCCGGCCTACCGCGCGGGAGAGTTCAACTAGCTAGGTGACCCGATTGGATCGCTGCGCGGGAGTATCTTTTGCGGCACGCCCCTTTGTTTCATGGAACTTTGGTAGTTTGGTCGCCCGGTTAAGGCCGCTTTAAGCTAAACGGCTTTTGCGCAGTTGTGCGCACTTGCGTCAAGCTTGCAAAATCATTCGCGATTTCAATCACTTCCATCTTGCGAGCGTGTGACGAGGCACGTATAGTTGCGCGAGCCTACGCCCGACGAAACAGGGTGTCAGACAGGGTGTCGCAACAAACGAGGAACGGAGAGCGAGGATGGCGACGCGGACATTGAACCGATTGAATGCGAGCTTGGTGGCTGTCGCCAAAGGCCCTAAGAGCCTCTCTGACGGGGGCCACTTGTCTCTGGCAATCGACAAAAACCACAACAAACGGTGGGTGTTGCTGTACACGCGCAACGGGACCGCGCGCGAGCTGTCGCTTGGTCCATATCTCGAGTCAAACTCGAGCAGATGAAGATTGCTGAGTCAGTCACCCCGGCTGTTGCTATTTCCACCACTCGAATCGAAATACCGGTGTCGTTTCGGCAAAACCCTTCAGCTGCCACTCCCCGAGTGGCTCGAAGCACGCTGCATCGTCCTCGCACAGACCCCGCACAACTTCAGAGACAACGATGTTGCCGCCCTCGCGCCGCTACATAGCCGGTTTGCCAATTGCACTGTCGCGCCGAAAAGGTCGTTGTGGTCCGCGACCGGCTCGCCGGCATGAATGCCTATCCGGACCCGCAGGGGCTCGGGCGCGAGGGCGTTGTATGCGACAAGCTGGCGCTGCACTTCGGCCGCCGCGCGCACGCTGTCGGGCGTCTTGTCGAAGGCGGCCATGATCCCGTCGCCGGTGTGCTTGATCTCGCGGCCGCCATGGGTCTTGAGCGCTCGCCTCACCAGTTCATCGTGCGCCCGCACCAGTTTGAGCGCGGCGTCGTCGCCCAGACGCGCCGTCATCTCCGTCGAACCGACGATGTCGGTGAACATGACCGCGCGCATCGTCCGTTCGGAAGACTGTGAGGCTTCGCTCGGATCCTTCGTCCGGCCGAGGAAAGCCTCGACCGCCGCAAGATCGACCGGAATGATTGCGGACGGAACGCCGGCCTCGCCATGCGACTCGCGATGACACTCGATGGCGGCGGCCGCGTTGGGCGCGTCAATGAGACAATAGACTGCGCCGCACTGGTGATCGAACCAGTACGTGCGCATTTTTACGCCGAACTTGGCCTGATTTTCGACGTCTCTCTGGTGGCCGGCCGCTACCAGATCCGCCGTGATGCCGGGCGCTGGGTCGTGGCGGTCCATGAAAATTGGCAAGGCTTCCCCACTTATGAAACGACGGCTCTGGCCGTTGGGCGAATATTCTGGTTCAACCGGAACAGATTCACCGGATCGTATCTCTTCTTTACCGCCGCGAGTTGTTCGTAATTCGAACCAAAGGCTGCGCTGACCCGCGCCTCGCCTTCATCGTCCATCATGAAATTCGGATAGGCGCCAGGCAAGTTATACGGGTGGACCGCCCGCCAATAGGCCAGCGTCCACTCCTTAAGGCTTGGGGCCATCGCGGGATCGGGATCGATGCCCGCAATGATCAGCGACCAGGAAGCGTCGCGATGACCCCATGCGGTTGAGGCCGGCGCTACCCGATGCACTGCGCCGTCGATCGGATAGAGGTGCACCGCCGAATAGTCGCTCGGCATCTTTGCGGCGAAAGCGACATGCGCCTCGATTGAAGCGTCGGGCAAGTCCTTGACGAAGTCGCCTCTCAAATACCATTGATTGCCCGCCGGCGACGCTTCATCGAACATCGACTGCATCGCCGCATACGGCATCGGCTGCGCCCAATCGATCATCGGTTTCGGCAGGGCCGCCCGCATCACGCCAACGGCCAGTTCAGCCTCCGCGGGCGAGCCCGCATGCGAAAGGACAAGGATGCACGTCTTCTTTGACCAATGCTCCTTCGGGGCAGGATCCTTGGGCAGCACGATATGGAATCCCAGAAACATATAGAACTCTTCCGGGAGCTTCGGCTGATTGTCGCGGAACCACTTCATCACAGTCGGCGCGTCGGAAAGCTCGAAGAAAATCGGCCCGCCATAGACGGTGTCAACCGGATGAGTGCGGAACAGGAAGCTGACGACGACACCGAAATTTCCGCCTCCACCGCGCAGCGCCCAAAGTAGGTCCGGATTGTCCGCTTCGGACGCCGTTACAAAGCTGCCGTCGGCGAGCACCACGTCCGCTTCGATAAGATTGTCCGCCGTCAGGCCATAAAGGCGGCTGAGATAACCGTGTCCGCCGCTCAAGGCGAGCCCCGCCACACCGGTTGTCGAGATGATCCCGAACGGCACGGCCTGCTTGAACGCCTGTGTCGCATGATCGACGTCGCCGGTGGTGCAACCCGGACCCACTCTGACGGTCCGGTTTTTCGGATCGACTCGGACACCCTTCATCAGCGACAAGTCGACGACCAAACCGTCATCGACGCTGCCAAACCCGGGCGTGCTATGCCCGCCTCCGCGAATAGCGATAGGCAGCTTGCTTTCGCGGCCGAAATTCACAGCCGCGATGACATCGGCCGCGTCGACGCATCTGGCGATGAAGAGCGGCCGCTTGTCGATCATCGCGTTGTGGAGCTTTCGCGCATCGTCGTATTCCGGATGACCGCGTCCGACCACGGGGCCGCGCATGCTTTCAGCGAAATTGGCGATGGCTTCGGGATTCATCGGACAGTCCTAACGACGACCGCGCCGGCTTCAAATGAGGAATTGCTCCTCCATCCAGAGCATGCCGTCAGCGTTGGCCTTGGTGACGACCGGGCCGTCGGTGACAATGTTCTTCGGAATGTCGGTTCCTGTCTTTGCCCCGTTTATCACAGCCGACACGCCTGCGATAATTGCCCCGCCGTGGATACGGCAGGAAGGGTTGCGGACGGTCGCATACATCTCGCCAGCCTGCACGGCCTTGATCGCCGGGGGCATCGCATCGACCCCGCCGATCTTCGTCTCGGTGCGGCCCTTGGCCTGCATGACCTTGTAGGCGGCGAGCGCCATGTCATCGTTATGAAAAAACGCTGCGTCGATCCTCGGATACTTGGTCAAGAGCGATTCCCAGATCCGCGCGACCTTTGTCACGTCCCAGTCGGCTGGCTGTTCGTCGAGAACCTGCACCTTGGGAAATTTCGAGACCACCGAATGGAACCCTTTTGCGCGGCCTTGGGCGCCCGTGTGTCCAAGCGAGCCCTGAGTCATAACGATCGTACCCTCGCCGTTGAGAGCGTTGACCAGCGCTTGGGTGACGGCGGCGCCCATGAATTCGTTGTCCGGCGCGAGGAAAGTCAGGACATCGATCGTGTCGAGTGGCGCGATCAGCGTATCCATGTCGATGACCGGAATCCCAGCCTCGATCATCTTGTTGACCGGAGCGTTCAGGGTGCCGATGCCGAACGCCTGAATAGCGACGAAGTCCCATTTCTGCGAAGCCATATTGTCGATCGCGGCGCGCTGCGTCACGTTGTTGAATTGGCCGTCGAACCAAGTGACATCAACATTGAGCAGCTTGGCCCAATATTCGGCCGCCTGCTTACCCTGGGCGCACCATGTCGCCTGCAGTCCGGCATTCGAGAAGGCAGCCTTGAGGGGTCGGGTGGCTTTGCCCGCCTCCTTCGCCATGGCGCCGGCGACTATGGGATTGACACCAAGGCCCGCGAACAAGGCCGTCGCGCCCGCAACGGACTTAAGGAGATTGCGTCGGCCCGGTGAAGTCGACTTGGATCGGTCTGACACTATTTCCTCCCTAAACGAATTGCTTGCAGCCGCTGTATCATCAGGAAAAGAATACATTAAGAATGACACAAAGAGGATTTCTCTTCAATCATGGAAGCGGACAGCAACCGTCCGTCTAAGGAACCCGGGTCCGAAGGATCCTAATCGGTGACCTGGGACGCGTAAGGCTACGAGTTTTGTCGGTTATGGTTCTGCCGTCGCATTGGACTTGATCCCGGATCGACCTCCTACAGCATCGCCAATCGCTCCCTCATTCAAGATGCCTGTACCGCCAATCGGGGGCGATCTGATCCGCTCGGCAAGCCGCCGGCGATGACCTCTACTTCCCCGAAGCCCCTGTAGCAGACCGTGGACCTCCAGACGTTGCAAAAAAGCTATTCCACGCTGTGCTGATCGGCCTCGCCGATCCCCAGGCGCCTTATCTCCTTCACGAAGCGCCCGCGCTCAGGCACCAGCATTCGGCCAAGCGTGATGAACGTGTGCTTCTGGGTCTCATCGAGGCTTGCGTACAAGGGTTTGGCCGTCGCGACGATCGTCTCGAGATTTGCTGTGCCCTGCGTCAGGCGCTCCGCCTTCGCATTCAGGCGATCCATCGGCGACAACGTGTTGCCTTGCTCCTTTTGCAGGGCGACCACGCGCGCCTTGGCGCTGTCCTTGACTGCGGATTCAAACGGCCCCCAATCCTTTTCCTGGTCAGCGGTCAGCCGAAGACTGGTCTTCATGCCCTTGAGTTGGGCGTCGAGAGCCGCCTCCGCCCAACGCTGCACCAGCTCGGCGTGCGTGGGCTGCTGATCGCTCTGTGCCGCGGCGGTAATGGTGAAACCGGAAGCGGAGAGGGCGGCTGCGGCGGTCGCGGCAGCAAGCATCCTAAGGAGAGTGCGTCCCATACAACGCCTCTAACTGTTGGCGACCCAGCCTAATCGGGTCGGCCCGAATAGACAATCAGCGTGGCTGCTTTCGAAGAATCGCGTTGAAAAACTCCGCTTGATTGGGGCGCCGGTCGCTGATTCTCTTCTTCTGCGCGCGGGAGATTCGGTCGATGATGGGCGAGCGGCGGGTGATGCAGGAGGCGCTGTTCTACGGCTTCAGTCTTGAGCGGCATGTGCCCGACGATCATCTGCTGCGAAAGATCGACCGGTTCGTCGACTTGTCCGAGGTTCGCGCACACCTGGGTCCCTACTATAGCGATGTTGGGCGGCCCTCGATTGATCCCGAGCTGATGATCCGCATGCTCATCGTCGGTTACGGCTTAGGCATTCGTTCGGAGCGTCGGCTGTGCGAGGAGGTCCATCTCAATCTGGCGTATCGCTGGTTTTGTCGATTAGGGCTCGATGGCGACGTCCCCGATCATTCCACGTTCTCCAAGAACCGCCACGGCCGCTTCCGCGAGAGCGATCTCTTGCGCAAGCTGTTCGAGACCGTGGTAGGGCGCTGCATGACGGAAGGGATTGTGGGAGGCGAAGCCTTCGCGGTCGATGCCAGCATTATCGTGGCGGACGCGCATCGACGGCGAGGTGTCGCCAAGGTCGAAGATTTAGTTCCGACTTCGAGCCGCGCAGTCGCAGAATATCTGTCGGTCCTTGATGATGCGGCCTTTAGCGGGGCGACGCCCGTCGAGCCGAAGGTGATCTCCCCAACCGATCCGGCCGCCCGCTACACCGCTTCGGCCAACTCTGTCGCCGGTTATGCCTACTCTGACAACTACCTCATCGATCTGAAGCATGCAGTGATCATGGACGTCGAGGCGACGACGACCGTTCGCCAGGCCGAAGTCGGCGCGGCCAAGACGATGCTCGACCGCACGGCCGAACAGTTCGAAGTCGCTCCGTCGCGCCTGGTCGACGATGCGGGTTACGGCTCGGCCGAGATGATTGGGTGGCTGGTGGACGAGCGCGGGATCGAGCCGCATGTGAAACTGATGGATAAGTCCGAGCGCACGGACGGAACCTTCTCCCGCAGCGACTTCGCCTTCGATCCACAGGGCAACCTCTATGTCTGTCCCGCTGGCAAAGAGCTGAAGAAATATCATCGCTCATTCCCCAAGCCACGCGACGGAGTGACCAAAGACGGCACGATGATCTACTTCGCGCGCAAGCAGGACTGCCACGCCTGCACGCTCAAGTCCCAGTGCTGCCCGACCGTGTCTGCACGCAAGATCGCGCGCTCTGTTCATGAAGCCGCTCGCGACAAGGCCCGTGCGATCGCAAAGACCGAGGCCTACGCCGTCTCACGTCGCGAACGAAAGAAGGTCGAGATGCTCTTCGCTCATCTGAAGCGCATCCTCAGGCTAGGTCGATTGCGCCTCCGCGGTCCAAACGGAGCCAAAGACGAATTCCTCTTAGCCGCCACCGCCCAAAATCTGCGAAAACTAGCGAAGCTTATCCCCCTCCCTGCGCCGATCCTCGCCACATAAGGCGAAGAGGCAGGAATTTGCCTCGCTGACACCGCTCAAATCCAAAGCGCGGGCGCGCCACAACAGGGGGTTCTTCAACAAAATCGAAGTAAAACGGCCGCTGCAGATCGCGAGCGTTGACGCCGTAGTTGGGAGCGCCAAGCGTCGGCCTATAGCATGTTAGCCCGACTGAGACCTTCATTCGGCGGCCTCGCCAGGAGTCACGCCGCGCACCATGCTTCGGATCGCCCCCCGCCCTAGCGGGGGCTGTCAAGCAGAACGGAGAATTGCGGCGAACCAGGCCCCATTTCGTTCATCAGGGCTTCACAAAGAACGGCCTATTGCGCGAACAGTCGCTACGGCCCTCGTCCGTGGAGGACAATCGAAGGAAACGTGGTGATGATGAAGACAATTGCTTCCGGTCTGTTGGTTCTTGGTTTACTCGGCCTCCAGGTCTCCGAAGCCAGCGCCGCTGCGTGCGCGGCCGGTCCATATAGGGCGGGATGCGTCGGTCCGCGTGGCGCAGTCGGCGTTCATCGTGGATATGGCTACGGCTATCGAGGCGCAGCCGTCGTTCGCCCTGCCTATGGCGCACGCTGCTTCTGGCGGGCCGGTGTTCGAGTTTGCCGCTGAAGGGTTTTTAACTACAGGCGTCCGCGAATGGGCTTCGCGTCTCGTTCGCCGACATCCTCATGCCGCCTTTCCGAACGTCGCCGCAACGCCGCCGCTGTCGGCGATTCTTCGTGCCAGCCACCCTCCGCTGCGTCGGCTGATCGCGCGCAGCCACGTGTATGAGCCGAGATAGCCAGCCGCCTTCTGGCCAATCCGCATCGCGGGCGCGTCGTTCCAGTCCCGTGTGATGGGGCCGCAGGTCGGCTACCTCCTCCCGGTCGCCGGCACGCAGGGTTATCTGAACCACAAAGCGGACGGCGATTTGACTCCCGCAGCCGCACCTCTGGCTGGAACGTATGGCTGACGTTGTCGATCTCGCCGGTGGCGCCGACAAACCCCAACTCAAACTGACGCCGCTGCCAAATTCGGCTCCCATTATTGGCGGCTTCCAGCGCCGCCTCTTTTCGGGTCGATTTGCCCGTCCGCCAAGCCGTGGCGAAATGACCGGTATTTGCGCATTTGAGACGTTTGAGGCGACGTCTCGAATTCGACGAATTGCGTTCTCTAATGGGTCAAGGGCGGGACCCTCCTCCGGGTGTCGACGCTTTCGGGTGCCTGCGTTCTCTGCGTGCTCGTTCGGCACTTGATGGGGTAAGCTGGGTGCAGGGCGGCTAGGTTGAAAACGCAGTCGGCCAGCGATTGACCGCATGCAACGCAATACGCGCCGTCGTCTGCTCCCTCCCTCGGGCGTCGCTCCTTGCGGGAGCTCGATGCGGTCTCCTGTCTGGTGGGTTGATGGCTTAAGCTGGCACGAACTCGGTTTCGTTCCGCAACATCGCATGCATGATGATTGCGAGGCGACGCGCCAGAGCGACACGGGCCTTTCGCATCGTCGACCGCTTCGCGATTGAGAAGGCCAAGTCCTTGAGTTTGAGCTGGCCCTTATAGCGGGTCAGCATTACATTGGCGGACTCGTACAGGAGCGTTCGCACCCGCCCGTCGCCGCATTTCGAGATTCCGCCGACATAGTCGACCTCCCCGGACTGATAGCGTCTTGGAACCAGGCCCAGATAGGCGCCGATGTCGCGCGATCGGCGGATGCGTGACGGATCGTCGATTGCGGCGGCAAAGGCGAGCGCGGTCAGTTGACCTACGCCTGGGATTGTCATGAGCTGGCTGCAGGCCGCCGAGGCCCTTGTCATGCGCCTTATGTCGGCGTCGATCGCGGCGACCGCCGTCATTACCGCAGTCCGCGCCGCAATCAGGCCTCTCATGGCGGCAGACAGACCGGCGATCCCCTCGCTTGCTTTAATTGCCTTGTCGATGAAGGCGACGGTGAGCGCGCGGGGCAGTCGGACCCCGAACACGACCGCGAGACCACGGATCTGATTTTCCAAGGTCACTCGCTGGCCGACCAGCTTCTTGCGCGCGCTGATCAACGAGCGGACGGCGTGCGCGGGAAGCGACTTCACATGCACGGGCTTGAAGAAGCCTGTGCGGGCCAGATGCGCCAGCCCTCGCGCGTCGTTGCGATCGGTCTTGTGGGTCGCCAGCGACTTGAGCGCCTGATAGGCCTGCCGGCTTTCGACGCAGACCACGGGAAGGCCGAGTTCGCTCAACCCATGGAACAGGATCGGCGCCATGCGTCCGGTCTCAAATACGATCCGACGACAGCTTGGCGCTTTCGCCAATTCGCCGGCGATCGCCTCCGCCGTCGACGCAGACTTGCTTTCGTGAACCACCTCGCCTTCGCGGTCGAGAACGCAGACATGAGTTTCGTCCATCGAGATGTCGAGGCCAGCAAAATAGTCCATTGAACGGTCTCCTCTTCCGAATCGTCGCCGATTCTATCGGCCTGTGTGGAAGAGCTCCCGCCCATTACCCGATGTTGAAAAACTCCGCTTGATTGGGGCGCCGGTCGCTGATTCTCTTCTTCTGCGCGCGGGAGATTCGTCGATGATGGGCGAGCGGCGGGTGATGCATGAGGCGCTGTTCTACGGCTTCAGTCTTGAGCGGCATGTGCCCGACGATCATCTGCTGCGAAAGATCGACCGGTTCGTCGACTTGTCCGAGGTTCGCGCACACCTGGGTCCCTACTATAGCGATGTTGGGCGGCCCTCGATTGATCCCGAGCTGATGATCCGCATGCTCATCGTCGGTTACGGCTTAGGCATTCGTTCGGAGCGTCGGCTGTGCGAGGAGGTCCATCTCAATCTGGCGTATCGCTGGTTTTGTCGATTAGGGCTCGATGGCGACGTCCCCGATCATTCCACGTTCTCCAAGAACCGCCACGGCCGCTTCCGCAAGAGCGATCTCTTGCGCAAGCTGTTCGAGACCGTGGTGGGGCGCTGCATGACGGAAGGGATTGTGGGAGGCGAAGCCTTCGCGGTCGATGCCAGCATTATCGTGGCGGACGCGCATCGACGGCGAGGTGTCGCCAAGGTCGAAGATTTAGTTCCGACTTCGAGCCGCGCAGTCGCAGAATATCTGTCGGTCCTTGATGATGCGGCCTTTAGCGGGGCGACGCCCGTCGAGCCGAAGGTGATCTCCCCAACCGATCCGGCCGCCCGCTACACCGCTTCGGCCAACTCTGTCGCCGGTTATGCCTACTCTGATAACTACCTCATCGATCTGAAGCATGCAGTGATCATGGACGTCGAGGCGACGACGACCGTTCGCCAGGCCGAAGTCGGCGCGGCCAAGACGATGCTCGACCGCACGGCCGAACAGTTCGAAGTCGCTCCGTCGCGCCTGGTCACCGATGCGGGTTACGGCTCGGCCGAGATGATTGGGTGGCTGGTGGACGAGCGCGGGATCGAGCCGCATGTGAAACTGATGGATAAGTCCGAGCGTACGGACGGAACCTTCTCCCGCAGCGACTTCGCCTTCGATCCACAGGGCAACCTCTATGTCTGTCCCGCTGGCAAAGAGCTGAAGAAATATCATCGCTCATTCCCCAAGCCACGCGACGGAGTGACCAAAGACGGCACGATGATCTACTTCGCGCGCAAGCAGGACTGCCACGCCTGCACGCTCAAGTCCCAGTGCTGCCCGACCGTGTCTGCACGCAAGATCGCGCGCTCTGTTCATGAAGCCGCTCGCGACAAGGCCCGTGCGATCGCAAAGACCGAGGCCTACGCCGTCTCACGTCGCGAACGAAAGAAGGTCGAGATGCTCTTCGCTCATCTGAAGCGCATCCTCAGGCTAGGTCGATTGCGCCTCCGCGGTCCAAACGGAGCCAAAGACGAATTCCTCTTAGCCGCCACCGCCCAAAATCTGCGAAAACTAGCGAAGCTTATCCCCCTCCCTGCGCCGATCCTCGCCACATAAGGCGAAGAGGCAGGAATTTGCCTCGCTGACACCGCTCAAATCCAAAGCGCGGGCGCGCCACAACAGGGGGTTCTTCAACAAAATCGACGTTAACCGGACATTGCTGAGCGCGTCTCGGACATCGCAGTTGAGCGGATAGCGTCCTACGGGGGCGCCTCGGGAACGACCGAAGTCCGCAAAAGCCGTCGTTCCATGTCAGGCCTCGAAGTGAGCTTTGCCGCCCGAAGTAGAAATTCCTCTAGCTTAGATTGGCAATAACAGATCTTTAGCACTGGCGGATAGGAACGGGGAAGCGTTCGGGGGAGTCTAGGGTCAAGCTCAATCAACCAGGGCCGTTTCGACGTAAGGCGCTGGTTGAGGCGACTTGGCCGCGGCCGGATTGGTGGCGTGTGGATCGTCGCTCTGATAGCCTCGGCGTGGCTGATTTGATTGCCTTACTGGGGACGCCGTGGATATCTTGGCGTGGCTGCGAGAGCTGGGGCTGGAGCGCTACGAGCAGGCGTTTCGGGAGAACGAGATTGCTGCCGAGATTCTGCCGAAGCTGACTGCTGATGATCTCAAAGACATTGGCGTCACCATCGTCGGGCATCGCCGCAAGCTCCTAGAGGCGATTGCCGCGCTGGCCAAGCCCACTTGGGCGCGGCAGGCAGGACTGTACGCGCCAGCCGAAGCCCCACCCAAGGCGCGTCCTTCCGCAGCTGAGCGGCGGCAGTTGACCGTGATGTTTGTCGATCTTGTGGACTCGACAGCGTTGTCGGCGGCGCTCGATCCCGAGGAGATGGGCGCGGCCATTCGCGTCTACCAGAATGCCGTGGCCGGCGAGACCCTGCGCTTCGAGGGCCACGTCGCGAAGTTCATGGGCGACGGCGTGTTGGCGTATTTTGGCTGGCCGCAGGCGCATGAGGACGACGCGGAGCGGGCGGTGCGGGCGGGCCTCGCTCTCGTCGAAACCATCGGCCGGCTAGAGGCGGGCGGCCGTCGGCTCGCGGCCCGGATCGGGATCGCGACTGGCCTCGTGGTGGTCGGCGAGCTAGCGGGCGAGGGCGAGGCGCAGGAGCGCGCTGTGGTCGGCGAAACGCCGAACCTTGCCGCCCGGCTGCAAGCGCTGGCCGCGCCCGGCAGCGTCGTCATCAGCCAGGCGACCCGGCGGCTGGTCGGCAGTCTGTTCGAGCTGACCGACCTCGGTCCGACCCGGATCAAGGGCTTCCCAGAGCCTGTCGCCGCCTTCCGGGTCCAGGGCGAAGGCTCCGCCGATGGCCGCTTCGAGGCCCTCCATGGGCAGCGCGTGACGCCGCTGGTCGGACGTGAGCACGAGCTGGCCATGCTGCTGGAGCGCTGGAGCTGGGCCAAGGACGGCGACGGCCAGGTGGTCCTGATCTCGGGCGAGGCGGGCATCGGCAAGTCGCGGCTATTGCGCGCCCTGCGCGAGAAGCTGGCCGGCGAGCCGCACATCGCAATCAGCCATCTTTGCTCGTCATACCACACCAACACCGCGCTCCATCCGGTCGTCGCACAGCTCGAGCGGGCGGCGGGCTTCGCCTCCCATGACGAACCCCGGGACCGACTGGCCAAACTGGAGGCGCTGCTCGCCCAGGGCGTCGAGCAGCTCGACGAGGCGGCGCCGCTGGTGGGGGCGTTGCTGGGGGTCCCGTGTGATAAGCGCTACCGCGCCCTCAACTTCAGCCCGCATCGCCAGAAGCAGCGCACCTTCGAGATCCTGATCGAGCAGCTGGTCGGGCTTGCGCGCCAGCGGCCCGTGCTTCAGCTGTATGAAGACCTGCACTGGGCTGATCCCTCGACTCTGGAGCTGCTTGACGTGGTGGTCGAGCGAGCGCGCGCGCTCCCCGTCCTCATTGTCATCACGCACCGCCCGCAGTTCAGCCCGCCGTGGTCGGGCCAGGCCCACGTGACGACGCTGCCGCTCAATCGCCTCGGCCGGCGTCAGGGGGCTGCGATGGCGCTTCGCGTGACCGGTGGCAAGGCGCTGCCGGCCGAGATCCTGGATCAGATCCTCGAGCGTACCGACGGCGTGCCCTTATTCCTCGAGGAGCTGACCAGGACGATGCTCGAATCGGGCCTGCTGATCGACGCTGGCGATCACTACGAGCTTACGGGCCCGCTGCCGCCGCTTGCGATCCCCGCGAACCTGCACGATTCGCTGATGGCGCGGCTCGACCGGCTGGCCCCGGTCAAGGAGCTTGCCCAGATCGGCGCCGTGATCGGCCGCGAGTTCTCTCACGAGCTGCTCGCCGCGGTCTCTGACCGGTCGCATGAGCAGTTGGAGAGCGGGCTCGCCCAGCTGGTCGCCTCAGAGCTCGTGTTTCGCCGCGGCGCCCCGCCCGACGCGGCGTACAGTTTCAAGCACGCCCTTGTCAAAGATGTCGCTTATCAGTCGTTGCTCAAGTCCAGCCGCCAGCAGCTGCACGCTCGTGTCGCGCAGGTGTTCGAGGCGCGGTTTCCGGGTGTCGTCGAAACCCAACCCGAGCTTCTCGCGTATCACCTGACGGAAGCCGGGTTCGACGCGCGTGCGGCGGATGCATGGGCGCGGGCCGGTCGCGCGGCCCTCGGCCGCTCGGCGATGCGCGAGGCGGTGAACTCGCTCTCTCGCGCGATCAGTTTGCTCCAGGGAATGCCGTCCTCGCCCGAACGACAGCGCCTCGAGCTCGAGTTGCTTGGCGCCCTGGGCGTCGCGCTCACCAATACACTCGGCCCGGCCTCTCCCGAAGCTCAGGCAGCACACGAGCGCGCGGATCACTTGTCCCAGGAACTTGGCGACCGGGAGGGCCGGTTTCGCGCGCGCTGGAACCTTTGGCGCGTCTACAACGTGCGCGCTGAATTCGATTCAGCGGTCGCGGCAGGCGACGCGCTCCTGTCGGAGGCCCAAGCGGACGGCGACGTCGATCACGAGATGCAGGCGCACCATGCGCTGTGGTCGTCGCGTCTATACCGCGGTGATCTGGAGGCGACTTGTCACCACGTGGACCGCGCGCTCGCACTCTACGAGGTCGACCGCCACGGAACGCAGGCCTTGGCCTTTGGCGGCCACGACGCCCGAGAGTGCGCTCTCAGCAACAGCAGCGGTGCTTTGTTTCTTCTAGTGGATCGAACCTGACAGTTGAATCCCGGATGGGATTCCCTCTGGGATTTCGGCGTGCGAGTTTGCGTGATGCGCGCAGGAAAATCCCTTTCGGTTTCGTCTGCCGATATTTGTCGGCTCAAAGCCCTGGTTCGTGACCGCAACGCGCCGCAGAAGCAGGTCTGGCGGGCCGAGATCGTGCTGCTTACGGCCGATGGTGTCGGCACGAACGAGATCATGCGGCGAACCGGCAAGTCCAAGACCTGCGTATGGCGCTGGCAAGAACGCTTTATCGAGGCGGGGTTCGACGGGTTGCTCCGCGACAAGACGCGTCCCTCGCGCATCCCACCGCTGAGCGCCGGGGCCGCCGAGCGCGTCGTCGCGCTGACACTTGGCGAACCGCCTGGCGAGACGACCCACTGGACCGGCTTGTTGATGGCGAAGGCGGCGGGGCTCAGCGTCAGCTCGGTTCAACGTATCTGGCGCAAGCACGGCCTCCAGCCGCACCGGATGCGCCAGTTCAAGCTGTCCAACGATCCGCGCTTCGTCGACAAATTGCGCGACGTCGTCGGGCTCTATGTCGATCCGCCCGCGCACGCCATCGTCCTGTCGGTCGACGAGAAGAGCCAGATTCAGGCGCTGGACCGCACCCAGCCCGGACTGCCGCTGAAGAAGGGCCGCGCCGGAACGATGACACACGACTACGAGCGGCACGGAACGACGACGCTGTTCGCCGCGATGAACGTCCTCGACGGCACGGTGATCGGCCGCAACATGCAGCGCCATCGCCATCAGGAGTTCATCCGCTTCCTCAATATCGTCGAAAGACAGGTTCCTGCGGGGAAGACGATCCACGCCATCATCGACAACTACGCCGCCCACAAGCATCCCAATGTCCGCCGATGGCTCGAACGCAATCCGCGATGGACATTCCACTTCACGCCGACGTCCGCTTCCTGGCTCAACGCGGTCGAGGGCTTCTTCGCCACTCTCACAAAGCGCAGGCTCAAGCGAGGCGTCTTCCGGTCCGTCACCGATCTGCAAGCCGCGATCAACCGCTTCCTCGAAGAGCACAATCAGCAGTCCAGGCCCTTCACATGGACCGCAGACCCGGACAAAATCATCGCCGCCGTCAGGCGCGGGCATCAAGTGTTAGATTCGATCCACTAGGCTATCCGGACCGGGCGCTGGCCCGTAACGCTGAGGGCATCGCGCATGCGCGAGCGCTCGGGCAACCCCAGGTTGTCGCGCACGCCCTCAACTGGGGCTCGATTTTGCTGCAGCTCACCGGCGAACTTGAAGAGCTCGATCGCCGCACGACCCACGCAGCGCGGCTGGCCGAGGAGCGCGGGCTCGCCCTGTACTACCCCGAAGCGCGTATCCTGGCGGCATGGCGTACCGTTTGCGAGGAGCAGGATCACCGCGCCGCCGGGGAGATGCGCAACTTCCTCGACCGGCGCGCGGCCATGGGTACGGTTTTTGTGCAGACCTATTTCCTCATGCTGCTCGCCGACGCCTGGCTGCGGCTCGGCCGACCGGACGAGGCTGCGGCGGTGAGCAAAGAGGGTTTGACCCGCGCTGAGGCGACAGGCGAGCACTTTTGCACGGCGGAGCTGCACCGGCTGCGCGCGCGCGCCTGCCTGGCTCTCGACGCCCATGACGTTCGGCGCGCCGAGGTCGCTCTCGACACTGCGCTCGCCGCCGCCCGTCACCAATCGTCACGCATCTTCGAGCTTCGAGCCGCCTGCGATCCCGCCCGGCTCCGGGTCGATCGGGGCGAGCGTAGGAAGGCCCACGACCTGCTGGCGCCAGTGTATGGCTGGTTCACCGAAGGATTCAAAACCGCCGACCTGAAGGATGCGAAGGCGCTCCTTGAAGGTCTTGCCTGAGAATGGCTGTTTGGAGCGGGCGTTTTAAGCACGACAGGATCGCGCCGCCGATTTGGCCGGGGCGACTCGTCGGCGCACCGGGAGGGCAATATGATTTGCAATGTGCGGATTGTCCAATTTGCGTCCTCCGCCATCGCGGCATGCATTTTGTTCTTGAGCGCGCCGGCGGCGGCGCAGGGCGTCAAGATCGGCGTCCTCAACGATCAATCGGGAGTCTACGCCGATTTTGGCGGCAAGGGGTCGGTCGAGGCCGCGAAAATGGCGATTGAGGATTTCGGCGGCAGTGTGCTTGGCGAAAAGATCGAGTTGATCAGCGCTGATCACCAGAGCAAGCCCGATCTCGCCACCGCCATCGCCCGCCGCTGGTACGACATCGAGGGCGTCGACATGATCACCGACCTCACGTTGTCGTCGGTGGCGCTTGCGGTGCAGCAGATCGCCGCCGAGAAGAAGAAGATCGATATCGTCGTGGCCTCGTCGACGCCGGCCCTGACCGGCTCGGCCTGCACGCCCTACGGCTTCCACTGGGCCTATGACTCGCACGCGCTCGCGGTTTCGACGGGTGGCGCGCTGGTGAGGACCGGCGCGGACATCTGGTTCTTCGTCACCGTGGACACTACCGCCGGTCACGCGACGGAGAAAGATACCGGCGAGATCATCACGGCCAGCGGGGGCAAGGTGTTCGGCCACGTGCTCTTCCCGCTCAACACCCCTGACTTCTCATCCTTCCTCTTGCAGGCGCAAAGCTCCAAGGCGAAGATTGTGGCCCTCAACGGAGGCGGCCAAGACGCCATCAATTTGATTAAGCAGGCCGCGGAATTCGGCATTGTCGCCGGCGGCCAGCGGCTTGCGGCGCCGCTGTTGACGGTGGCGGAGGTCCACGGCCTTGGGCTGGAAGCCGCGCAGGGTCTGGTGCTGACCGAGAGCTATTATTGGGACCTCAACGACCGGACGCGCGAATTCGGCGAGCGCTTCTTTAAGCGCACCGGGCGGATGCCGAACATGATCCAGGCGGGCGTTTACTCCGCGACGCTGCAATATCTCAAGGCGGTGAAAGCCGCCGGGACCAAGGACGCCGACGCGGTCGCCAAGAAGCTGAAGGAGCTGCCGGTCGACGACGCCTTCACGTCGAACGGGCATGTGCAGGCCAATGGCCGCATGGTGTCGGACCTCTATCTGTTCGAAGTCAAGAAGCCGTCGGAAAGCAAACGCGACTGGGACTATTACAATCTCCTTGCAGCCGTGCCCGGCGACACCGCCTATCCGACAGCCGCCGACAGCGGGTGCCCGTTGACGAAGTAAAGGATAGTCGTTGGCATCCGAGGCAGGCGCGCCCCAGCCTTTTCGAGCGCACCATACTCCCGAGCGCCTGGGCTAAACCAGCAGGCAAGATGCGCTCCCTCGTAGCGCAAGTGTCGTGTTCGGTCTGCGGCCGCAACCCGTCGAAACGGTCGCGTTCCGCGAACGACGGCGTTCCGACGGTTTGACACGTTCGGCGCGCCTTTCGGCAATGACCGCTATTTGCGCGAAGCGGCCGCCGGCGAAAGCACTTTTGACCTACAAGCGGCTAGGAACGGCGACGGCAGCTTATTCGCGCCTTAGCTGCTATGCCCGCCCCCAGAGCGCAAGCTCGCGCGGACTTGGCGCACGTCACGGCGTGCATAACCATCTTCGAAGCGAGCGGCGACGGCGAGGACGTTTCAAGCTACGTCGATACGCACCGCATATTCGCTCACGGCGAGATGATCCGCCTATGCAAGGAAGCCCTTGCCAGAGGCCCAAAGACGACCAAGGAGCTTGCCCTTCACGTCATGGCGGCCAAGGGCCTTGATACCGGCGACAAGATGCCGGCGCACGCTATGGCGCGAGGAATGATCCACGCGTTGCGCCAGCAATGGCGGCGCAGGCAGTTATAGGATGGTGGGAAGGTGGTGGGCGCGAGGGTGTGGGCTATCCCCACGCGTACAACAATATTGGATTGACGTAAGCGGAGGAATTGCAGTCAGCGCGGCGAAGGCGGCTGAAATATTCCTCCGCCCAGTTCGTGCAAGAGCCATCGAAGCTGTACGCTTCCTCGTGATTGCTCCGCTTCATTTCGAAGTGGGCGCTAAGGTCGTCCCATGAGGACGCTTCGTCCGCGTTAACGATCGTTCCCTTCGTTAACGATCGTTCCCTTGGCGATCCGCGCCCTAAAACGAGCCGATGTGACCTACGAGGAACTAGCGAAGCGGCTCAATGCCAAGGGATGGGGGGAAACGACAGCTTCGATAACGAACAAGCTAGCGCGGGACTTTTGCCGCCACCTTTTTTCTCGCCGCCCTTGAGGCGCTCGAAAGAAGCGGAATACAATTGGAGGATATTTGAAGGGACTGCGCATTGCGCCTCAGTGTCTCGGATTTTGCCCTCGGGGCGCTGTTTGCATTTTTTCTAGCGACTGTCGCGATAATATTCGCGTTCCCAGATATCATAGACGTAGGGCTGTTTTGGTGGCTCGTCCTTGGCCTTGCATTTGTGGCTTGGGCAATTGGCGCGGCGATCGCTAACACAGCGGGCGATTCAATAGTTCAGGGCGACCCAGAAACAACCGAATCCCTTAATCCACGCCAGCAGAATGAAGATGGCGATAGAGAGGACCCCTCCGGAACGTCTGCTCTAATTCAGGCCATAAACGACCAAGCCAGAGCTAATCGCGCTCAAGAAAAAGACGAGGAAAATAGAAAGCAGCGCATTGAACTTGTTACTATGATGATTGTCGCCGCCACTGGCATTGCTATCCTCGCGCAGGTGTACGAAATGCGCCGGGTATATGGGCCGATCAGAAGAATCCGCCCACCACCGCTCAAATAGACCTCCTGCAAGCCGACCAAAGGGCTTGGATTGAGGTTGAGTTTATCGATGCGGAATATTTCCGCGGCAGTGAAACTCGCTCAATTTTCAAGGCATCCAGTTCGTGGTCAGAAACATTGGGAAATCGCCAGCTAAGAATATACGGGTCCACGTCAGCATCGCTCCTGACTTGTTGTATTCTATGGAGAAAGAAGAAGAAACGGTTTGCGAGCAGGGGGAGCGGCAGCGGCGCTCTGATTTTAATATCGTCGGGATTATCTTCCCGCAAGATCAGGTCACAATTGGGCACGCAACATTGTTTGTTTTCACTGATCTCTCCGCCTATAAACTCCCATTCAAGGATGAGGAGGGAAAGGCCCACATTATACCCTCCGTTATTGGATGCGTGGTCTACGAAGTAACCGTCGATAAAAAGCCCCACCACACTTGGTTCGCATTCGAGGCTGGACTGCCACCGCCCCCCAATTGGGGTTCCGACCATGCCCCTGATCGAATACCCCCCACCGGCTGAATTGCGGGGGGACCAGATAAAGTGGTTCCAGAATGGCGTCTCTCGAAACGTTGCCGATTAGAGCAATCGTCGCTATTGAGAGCGCGGCAGCCGCCGCAAGCGCCCACCAAGGCGCGACCCCCTAAGTCACGATACCCTCCCGTGATATTGGGGCAGCGCTTGGATTCCGCTTATGGCCTTTGCGCCACAACACCCGTTAATCGCCAGCTATATGATGATGATGGCCAGCCTCCGCGCGGCGGAGGCGGCTGAAATATTCCGCCCCGTAGCCCTCTCCCCTACCCGACGGAACGAAGAACTCCGAAATTTCTTATTCTATTTCCGAAGTTTGCAGAAAACGCAAGTGGGACCTATTCTTGCAACCCCGCCTTCCGGAGGCCCTCCAAGACCGGCTCCAATTGAGACAAGTAGGTGGAATTGTCGCTGAGAGCTGTCCAGTTGGCGCGGGCGCGAGACGCAGTGAACGATGGATTTATTGCGATACCCGCTCTGGCTGAGGAACGAGACTTGTCAAGCCGACCGATGTGCGCTTGGGCTACGGCGAACTGAAAGTGTGCCCTAGGATAATTTCGATTCTCCTCGATCGCCCGTCGACACCAAACGATCGCTTGCTCCCATTCCCCGAGGTGGTTGCTCGCCAGAGCAGCGTGCGTGAGCCAGATATAAGCGGCCGTGTCTCGCGGGCTGAGGCGTAACGCCTCTGAAATGTACCCCTCCGTCTCTTGGGCGCGACCAACCAGTATCTTGCCAAAGCCGATGGACGCGGAGGCCGCGGCGAGATTTCGATCCAGCGCCAATGCATGTTCGCACTCGGCGATGCCCTGCACGGCGCGCTTCGTGAATATGTTGACCAGTCCCAGCCACATATGGCCTCCCGCATGGTCAGGCGCGGACGACAAGGCTTTGGTCAACTTCACTTCTGCTGCTTCAAAGGACTTCGTTGGGTCGGCTACGAAGGAATTGACCCCCTCCAACGCCTCCATGCCAGCCAGTCCGATTAGCGCCTCGACATTCTCTGGGTCGGATTTGAGCGCGCGATCGAAGTAGGCGCATGCTTGCGCGATATTCTGTGGGATCAGCCCTCTATAGAACCAGGCCATCCCCTGGAAGTAGAGGTCCATCGAGTTGGGGGTCGCAGCCTGTTCGGCACGCCGCGCCTCAGCTGTGACAAGCTGCGTGTTCAGTGCGCTCGCCAATCGAGCAATGATTTCGTCCTGCATGTCGAAAAGGTCAGCGAGCGGCTTGTCGAACCGTTCCGCCCAAAGATGATTGCCGGTTTCCGCATCGATGAGCTGGACATTAACGCGCATGCGGTTTCCGCCGCGCTGGACGCTGCCTTCGAGAACGTACCGGACGTTCAGCTCGCGCCCGACCTGTGTGAGATCGACGGCTTTCCCCTTAAAGGTGAAAGCCGTGTTGCGCCCGATGACGAGCGCGCCTCGTATCCGCGAAAGGTCGGTCGTGAGGCTCTCCGTGATGCCGTCGACGAAATGCTCTTGGTCCGCATCGCCGCCCATATTGGCAAAGGGCAGGACGACAATCGAAAGACGGGGCGGATCGGACCTGTCCGTCGCGCCGAACGGCCGGGACTTTGCGGGCGCGCCCGCTTCAAGCGAGTAGATCCGAATGGGATCCGCAATGTTCTTGAGCTGGGTCGGACCCAGGTCGCGAACAGCGACATCGAGCCGTCCCCTCACCTGCCAAAATGCCTGCTCGGAGAGGCAAATTGCGCCCGGCTTGGCGACGCTTTCCAGCCGCGCGGCGATGTTGACCCCGTCTCCCATCAGGTCGCCGTCGGCTTCCTCAACTACGTCTCCCAGGTGGACGCCGACGCGAAATTCCATCCTCCGTTCGGCCGGCACGTCCGCGTTGTGTTCAAGCATGCCGCGCTGGACTTCGATTGCGCACTGCACGGCGTCGACGACGCTGCGAAATTCGGCAAGCAGCCCGTCACCCATCCATTTCACAACTCGTCCTTTGTGAACGCCGATGGCCGGGTCAATCAGGTCGCTCTGCAACGCCTTTAGTCGGGCGAGGGTGCGATCCTCGTCCGAGCCGACGAGACGGCTAAATCCGACCACGTCGGCAGCGAGGATTGCGGCGAGTTTCCGGTTCTGAGCCATTTGCCTGCTTTCCAGCGACCCAGCTTGCGCTAGTCACTGCCGACCACGTTCAAAAGCGCGATTCGGGCTCCAGTGAACTGACCAGTGGGCTGCTCCAAACCCGGATCAGCAGTTTCTTGAGCAATGCAAAGTCCTTCTGTCCGAGCTCGGACCGCCATTCGCGCTCGATATCGCGCAAGATGTCGTGAATCTTGGCATAGGCGGCCTCTCCATATGCGGTGAAATGAACAGAGCGCGCGCGCCCTTCGTCGAGCGCATCTAGGCGGCCTACGTAACCATATCCTTCAAGGCTGCGAAGCAGTTGGTTCATCGCCTGCTTGCTCACCCCGGCGCGTTCCGCGAGGACACTGGGCCGAGCCCCGTTGGGACCGGGAAATTGCAGCACCGCCATATGCGGGACCCGCAACTCCTTGAAGCCTGCGGCATTGAGTTCACGGATGATCCGGCGGTGAATGGTCTGTGACGGAACACGAAGCAGCGCCCCTATGAGCATGTTCGAGCTCTCGATCGCCGCCGGCGCGTCAGAGGGTGTTGACATTTAGTAAATTCCATTTACCCTGATACGGTAAATCGAGTTTACCCAAGAGGAAAGGCTTTGTCATCGGAAATCACGGACCTGCGCGCCAATTCGTCCGCGTCGCCAAGCAGTGAGGGGGGCTGGGTATGAAACAATTCCCTATCGCCTTCTTAGTTGTGGTTTCTCTCACCGCGGCTGGCGCGACCGTCCACGCCATTGAAGGACAGGACATCCCGTCAGAGACGAGCCGCGTCAATTATCTCGCGGTGTTCGACAGCTCCGGAACAAGCGCGTCCTACGGATCAAGCGTCCACCGCCTCTGGAGGGGCGGCGTCCAAAACGAGACCGGCGGGCGCTCCTCATTAACATGATCGACCTGAGAGCGCCGGAGCGCTGACATTCGGCTTCATGCCCAGGAGAATGATGCAATGACCCAGTACACCATACCCCCGAACAACACGAACCCCCTCGTTCTGAATAAAGGGGATGTTGTGAATGTCCTCGATCACGGAAAGTCTCAGCACGTAACAGTCAACGAGGGAGCATCGGAGTACGTCGTCAAAGGCGGGACCTCGGTCCTCACGACGATCAACGATGGCCGAGAGGTGGTGCGCGGCGGCGCAGCCGATCTCACCACGATCAACGGCGGTTTTCTGGTGCTCGATCACGCGACCGCTGATCACACCAAGCTGAACGGTTACGGCAACCAACTAGATCTCCACGACGGATCGGTCGCCGATAACACTGTGATCGCCAACGGCAGCATTCTTGCCGACTCGACCAGCACAATCGACAACGTCACGTTCGTAAACGCAGTTGGTCCGTTTGTGGGCAAGGGGATCGGTCTTGAAGACCCCCATAATTTCAAAGGGACTATTACGGGTCTTGCTGTCGGCGACGTCCTTCAGTTCGGAGGCCTTGCGCAAAATTCGCCGAGTATGGATGTTACAAGCTTCGACTTAAAAAACAACATTTTGACCATCACTTACAACAATGATCAGCACGCGAGCTATCAATTGAAGGATATGCAATCCGGGACTACGTTCAAACTTAGTGTTGGCGCAGATCATTGGGGGACGACTTTTTCAACCCTAGTCGTAACCAAGGCTCCTGCGCATGCGGACGTGGGGCATAGCCATAGTGCGCCGGAGCTTGCCCTTCCGCTCGTCGGCGTCGACGCTCATCATCACGACCTTGGTCATCAGCATCTTTTTGGGTAATCCCACGGTCGGTCTGCTGGGGGGTCGAAGGGGCCACAGAGACCAACGCGGCGAGCCACCTGCCCTTGTTCGCGAGAGGGCGTTGACATGAAGTAGTTCTGTTTACCCACGGTGGTAAAGGAAGTTTACCCAAAGGGAATAGTTTTGTCACCGGAAATCATCGACGACCTGCGCGCCAATCCGTCCGAAGAACTTATCCGTCTCGGGCCGCTCACAGTGCGTTTCCTGATCACCAGCGAGGATTCGGGAGGAAGCATCGCGGCGTTCGAGCTGGGGGTGCCGGCCGCTCAGGGTCTTACAGCACCGGCGCATAGTCACGACCGCTATGAGGAGACGATTTACGCGATCGATGGCGTGCTCACCTGGACGGTCGATCGCCGCCAATTCGACCTGAGACCTGGGCAGGCGTTGTGCATTCCACGCGGGGCCATTCACCGCTTTGACAACAATGATCGCCGCGACGCCAAAGCTCTTTGTGTGATCACGCCTGCCGCAATCGGTCCGCGCTTCTTTCGCGAGTCCGCCGAAGTGATTGACGCGGCAGCTGGTGGTCGTCCCGATATCGCGAAGATGGAGGCGATCATGCTTGCCCACGGCCTGAAGCCTGCCGCGCCCGCGGCCCAGAAGTGAGTTTCGGGTCGCGGCAACAAAAGGCTGGGCGGCAAATTTACTAGGCGCCGCTCGCTCTCGCCGATCTCCGATCGGCTTTCCGCCGCTTGTGCGAGTTGCGACACGAGGAGCGTTATTCGCGCGGCCAGTTGCTCTGCCCGCCCCGTAGACCTCTCCCCTACTGTGTGTGCAACTTCGCGGACCTTCGCAGCGGCAATGCGCTCACGCCGTCTACGCCGCCCCGAGCCCTTCCAACAGGCTCAACATCGCTGCTTCCTTACTATTTCTGAAACATAACCAAACTATATATTGTTGCCCTTGCCAGTATACTGCGGGAGAAATGGTATGAACAATTCTATAGAAGACCTCGTCAGTTTCCTTCGTGATAAGATGAGTACGAACGATTTTCTGAACGCTCAGCAAATGCTTGATGCGATAAGCAGAGGAACAGAACAAGGCGGCAGCGACACGGGATTAGGGAACTATGAACAAGGCGGCGGTAGGTATTCGCCTCGACCACACGCGGATCCTACTCAACTACCGCAATATGAGCAAGCCAACGGAGCGTATTCGGCTCATAGCTGGTGTGCATCGCCCTGCGATTGGCGAACGGAAATCTCGGCACGGATCGCGCGGCTCGACAGACCCATCTCTCCTACAAATGCGGCTATCGAGCCGATCGTCATGATGAGCGCGAGGCCGAAAGCTGCAAGAAGCACGTTGGCGGCTACGACCGACCGTCCGAATCCTCCAAGAAATAAGAGCAGGGCCGCCACGCAGCTCAATCCTCCTCCGACGGCGCCGAGCATCACCGCTGCGTCGAGAAGTTTCGATCGATGGTGTAACCGCGTGAGCTCCCTTGCGCAGTATTGATGCGCCTGTTCGTCGGTCCTCATCTGACGCGACAGCTGCTCCAACCGGTCGGCGACGCCATCGAGCCGGCTGGCGAAGACGCCAAGCAGACCGGCCAAAGCTGCCAGCAGAAAGGCGGGCGTCAGAGCAGTCTGAATGACGTGTGCGACGTCGTCGAGCGGTGAGAACAAAGCGGGCTCCTGAGCCGCGCCGCAACTCGAAGGAGCGACTTCGAAAGGGCAGCTGATCGCGGCGGCCAGTGGTTGAAAGACGCTGAATAAACTCGTCTTCAGGTCGCGAGAAGGCCGAAGCCCATAGCGCGAAACTATCGCATTCATACCTTTGAAAATCAGTCGTTTTCCAGGAGACACAGAGCAGCGATCGCCACGTGCGGGCTGCTGTGACCATGCGCTTGGCGCTCCCTAATATAGCTCATGCGAGAGGATGTGACCGATGTCCCATCATTTTGACACGCCAACCGCGCGCGAAGATCCGCGGATCAATGTATGTGATTTCTACCTCTTCGAGGGCGCGCCAGGCGCGACGGTAATGGCGATGACTGTCAATCCGGATGCCGGGTTATCGGCGCCCGATTCCTTTCGAGAGGAGGGATTGTACGCCTTCCGTTTCGATTTGGACGGCGACGGGCGCGAGGAACTGACCTTCAAGGTGCGGTTCGGAACGGTCGAGCATAGTGGGCAAAACGAGCATCGGCATGTGCAGTTGTTCGAAGTGCTGCGGTCGGTCGGCGCTTTAGCTACTCAGGGGCTGGATGGCGACATCATCGCAAGCGGGCGAACCGGCGAGACGATCGCTGCCGCCGCCGGTGTTCGGGTCTTTGCCGGTCTGGCACCCGACCTTTTCGCGGGCGATGGCGTTGCGCTAGCACGTTTCCGTACTGCGGCGTTCCAGGACAACCGGTTCGATCCAGACGCCTTTCTCAATCGCAAGAACCTGTTCGAGCGGCGCAATGTCAGCGCTATCGTGCTGGAAGTCCCAACGCCGATGATCGGCAAAGGGCGCGTGCGGTCCTGGGCCACGGTGTCGCTTCTCGGCCACGCACCGGAGGTTCAAGTGTCGCGCTGGGGCTTACCCCTGATAACACACGTATTCATGCCCGATGAGAATATGCACGAAGCCTACAATCGTTCGGCGCCTGCTGCCGATTTTCCCCAGTTCGCAAGCCAGATCGGAAAGGTCGCGGCCATGCTGACAGGCCTAGCCGGCTCGGCGGTCGATCCGCAGGAATATGCCAAGCGCCTGATTGAACGGCTCTGTCCGACTACGCTGCCCTATGAACTCGGCACGGCGGCCTCGTTTGATTTCGTCGGAATCAATGGCCGCGGGCTCGCCGACGACGTCATGGATGTCATCCTAACCCTCGCCACCAATACTGCTTTGGGCGACGGCGTGAGGCCCGACACGAAGCGTGTCCGGCCCGAGTTCCCTTATTTTGGGGAACCTTATTCCAACGACGAGCAGAAGGGCGTTATGCCGGCCCACGTCCCGCCGACAGCCCGATGATGAAACAACCGAAAACCTTATTGGTCACGGGTTTAGCAGTCTTGGCGGCCGCATGCGTAGTGACAATGGCGCGGTCGCAAAATCCAGGTTCTGTGGCCGCAGCGTCTTTCAATAATGACGGTTCCTTGAATTTACCGCAGGGATACCGGCATTGGGTTCACGTTGGGACGCGACTCAAGCCGATCGGAACATTCTCGACGGACTGCCAACCAAAACCCCAGAAATCTTTAACGCTTATGTGGAGCCGCATGCCCTCACGCTGTTCCGCAGAACGGGACGCTGGCCGGATGGAACGCAAACCGTCAAAGAGTTTAGCGCGATACGCGTTGGTCAGGGGTGCGACCCGGCGACGTTTCTTTGCGCTTCTCCCATAGGCGACGGCATCTTCGAAAGTGATTCGCAGGCCTTGGCATGATGGTGAAAGACGACAAGCGGTTCAGCGATGCTCCCGGCCACTGGGGATACTTCAGTTTCGGCCACAAGCCTCCGCCCTACAATCCCACGGCTTTGTTGCGGCCAAAGAACACTTGCGAGGCCTGTCACGTCGCTGTCGCATCCAGGACCGACTATGTGATCTCGCAAGCTCACATCGGTCTCGCGGCGGCAGACGACGAGTCACACTAAAAAGCTGCCAAACAGATCCGCGCCAAGCACACACCGTTTGAAGTGCGGTTGCGGAGACGCGCCGATCCTTAATCACCGGTTCTGACACGAATCATGGGCGCTTCGCGGCGGCAGTACCGGCCGCGAAAGGTCGAGGTTTCTCTGACTCCGCCTTTGGCCATACCGTTTCGAGGCGCTAATATCGTCAGACCGCGCGCGGCGGACCACACTGTTACATTATGTTCGGTGAAAGACTTCCTCTATGGAAATGCAGCAGATCGTCTACTTCCGTGCACTTTGCGATGAGCTGAACTTCACTCGCGCGGCGGCCCGCTGCAAGGTTTCTCAGCCGTCGCTCACGCGCTCGATCAAAAACCTCGAAGAGGAGTTCGGAGGCGCCTTATTCCATCGAGAGCGATCGACCACGCACCTGTCCGAATTGGGCCGAATTGTAAAGCCGCACCTGGACGAGGTCTTCAGTCAAGCGCAGGCCGCGGCACGCGAGGCTCAGAGCTTCCGGGAATTGAAAGCGACGCGTCTCAAACTTGGGATCATGTGCACGATCGCGCCGACAGATCTTGTCTCGCTGCTTGGCAATGTCCGAACTCGTCACCCTGGCATTCTCCTCGAGATTGGTGACGCGCCCGCGGCCAAGATAGGCGACGATCTCCGCAACGGTGAACTCGAAGTTGCGATCTTCTGTAAGGCCGGAGAAGAACGCGACCCAAGCTTCCATTACCTGCCGCTGTTTCACGAAAGGTTCGTCGTTGCGGTTTCTCAGGACCATGCGCTGGCGAAGCTAAAGGAAGTGAGAGTGCCGGATCTGATCGGAACTCCTTATCTGCGGCGAACGAATTGCGAGTATGGAGACTTTGCTCGAACAGTGTTCAATCAGCAGGGCCTTTTCAATGAGATCGTCTATTCCAGTGATCGCGACGATTGGATTCTCGCACTCGCAGCCGCGGGAATGGGCTATTCCTTCATGCCAGAACGCACCGCGTGTCAGCACGGCGTTGTCGCGAAGCCGCTCGTGGACCCGGAGTTCTCGCGCGAAGTGAGCCTGGTGACGGTGCGTGGGCGCCCGCATTCACCCGCCGTAGGCGCGCTCGTACACGAAGCCATGTTGGGAACGTGGTCGAATGACAGTGCACTGGCGGTGCGACAATGGAAACGAGAGCGAGCGAGTTGATTGATCGGCCGAGGTGCCTAGCTTTCATGTTAGTCGAATGTCACTTCACGGGTAGGCAGGACAACGATCTCGGGAATTTCAATGGTCAGTTCCGTCACCTTCGCCGTGACGATGTCCACGACCTGGCCACATCGACGATGGGCGCGCCCAATTCCATACTACCTTGGGATGGAGTCATCGCGGCCGTCACCTCGGCGGTGATCCTGAGACCGAATCCCCGAAGCGCCCCGCCGCTTCCGCCGCCAACGGTCACAAGTACGCTCCGCGTCTATGCGGTCACCAAGAACGGCAAGCTGTCCAGTCTGACCGCCAGCGCGAGAACCGGATTAGCCTAATATGGCCGCCCTACCAACGCGGGTCGTTGGACGGCTAATCGCGCGTTCGACTGAGTGTTCTTTGCCGGGGTCCTCGCGGCTCGCAACCGGGGGGCAAACCGGGGGCGACTTACCCAGCGTCAGCCTAACATATTGATCTATCTAGTGAATGCGAATTAGGCCGCTTAACGCGGCTTAATCCAGGAACTCTTCGCCGTCCTGAGCCACAAAAGGGGTGGCTTCGTAGTTTTTGTAGTACCAAGTGAGAGGTTTATCAACGAAAACCGCGTTTGGCCGAAGGTGCTTTATCTTGCGAAGACGGTTCCAGTCGCCGGGCTCCGGAATCCGATAAGCGTTCATATCCCAAGGAATCTTGCTGAAGTAGTTGTGGTAAAATGTCATTGAAGTCCCAACCTGGCCCTGTTCAAGTTTGCCGTTTCCCCATAGGGCCCAGGTTCCGTCCGGTTGGAGGTACCAGAACTTGTGCCATAGGAATTCCGCCCGATTGGCCTGCGCCAACTTCACGAGGGTTTCGATACGATCCGGCTCATATCTGTCGTCATCATCGAGATAAGTGATGAATTTGCCTCTTGCCAGTGGTTGGGACGCGTTGGCCGCGTTCGTTCCAGCGACATACCAACGGTCAAGCCCTGGCCTCGGATAGGGACCGCGCCGCGGTAAATTGTGGAACTCTATGCGGCTGTCTTTCAATTCGGCAATCCGCTCAACGGTTTCATCGCTACAATGGTCCCCAATGATCAATATCTGTAGATTCTCATATGTCTGCTCTCTTATCGACTTCAAACAACGGTCTACTATGACCTTTGGCTGGTCGGTCGTCCCTGTACAGACGGTCACCAAAGGGGAGGGCTGGTCAAAAGCCGACTGGAACTCCGGTGTTTTTCGGGCCGCGCGAAGGTCCAAATACAGTTTTCCAATTCCTTCCAGCTCTCCCAAAACGTAATCAAGCCGCTGCCGCTCGCGAGGTAAATCGCTGGTCATCTCCAGAATATATCCGATCTGGCCTCTAAACATCTCATTCTGACTAACCACATCCTTGAGGTCGGCTTCCGACCGCTCCCGCCAACTGGAGAATTCCTGGCGCAGGTCAGCAATATCGCCCAACGCGCTGGATTGGCTTTGCTCCACTGCGGTTCTCAAAAACTCGTTCTCCGAGCGTAGATGACGGACGTCAGCCTGATGCTTTTCTTGGAAGGACAAAAGCTTATCGCGTAACTCGGAGAGAGATTCCTGATGGACTACCTTTCTTGCCTCTCGGCCCTCTCCTTGACCCCATATGACGTAGTGTAGCAGCGGGTTGACGCCGGTAGCCGCGACATCGGGATTGCTCTTAAGGTACCAAGCAGCATCAAAGTTGCGGCTGGGCGTGAAGCTCAGCCTGGCGCCGTTCTGAAGATAGTGCTCCAAGAGATCGCCGGAGGGAGCCGCTTGAGGAAACTGGGACCGATACCACTCTCCATCGAACAGGCCGCTTTCCAGGATTCTCCGGCGCTGAACCGTATGCGCGCGTCTAAAACGCATAATCACGGATTCCGATTGCTTGCGCGCTGGCGCCGATTGCAGGTTTCCCGCCTACTTTCACCGTCAACCATCCAATGATACGTCGGTGGGGACTTTGCAGCCAGGCAAATTCAAATCGATAGATGCGCCAAGACATCAAAGCGGTAGTGGGCGGTAAGCAAGGATGGATTCTGGTCAGCGGCTCGGGCCTCATATCCCTCCTGCTGGAAGATCGAAACCAAATGACGACGATCCCACCAGGTGCCTATTGCCTCATTTCCGGCCGCGCTCCGCCGCTCGTACTCGGCGCGTCTTTCCGGAGTATTGTAAAATTCATCCAACTTTTCGGCGTCCGGGACTGCAGTAAACAGCAGTTCAAGGTCAACGCGCGCCAATCTTCGCAGCGAAATAAGCAGCCGGCGTATCATTGGCGCAGTGAAATACTGCATTCCAGCGATCATGCAAATCTTCGTCGGCCCGGTCGAAGGAAGGTCTCCCGGAAGCAGGCTTTCGACGCTGCGGCTCATATAGGTGATATTGCGCGCCGAGTTGGCGGTTCTTGCGACTTGGATAAGCTCGTTCGAATAGTCGACGGCGAGAATTGAACCGCATAACGGGGAAAGTCGCACGGTAACAAGGCCATTGCCACAGCACAAATCGAGCAGCACGTCGTCCTGACCCAGTTTAAGCCCTTCAGCGATCACGCGTACAAGAATCTCAAGTTGCTCTTTCGGCTCCGGCACGCCTACGACCGTGCGACCGACCTGCCGAAACAAATCCTCGGTTCCTGCATGCTCAACAGCGTGCGCCCAAAAACTCTGCCAATCACGCGTCGATTCTATGGTCTTTTTCATTAGGTTCTAACTTTGCCCTGGTAGAGTTGGGAACGAGACGAAGAATTGCGTCGGCAAGTCGCGCGAGTTCTTCGATTCCATACCGATGATCGCACGGCAAGGTCAACAATTGCTGTGACAATCGATGCTCATACGAAAAAAGAGATGGGTCCGATCCGAGTGCGGGCCAGTGGCGTGGACAAAACAGCCGCTCTTCGGCAAGTGTTCGCGAGAACAGCAAAGAATCTTGCACGAGGATGGGTAATCCGAAGGGTGCGATGTTCGCTGGGGCGCGCGGCCACGCCGCCAGGTGGCCAAGCCTTTCAAGAAGATAGCTATAATTGACTTGTCGGGCTCTAACCAGCGGCTCAATTGGGACGCGATGGAGGAGCGCCTCAGCTAGGCGCGATATCGGACCGGAGCCGTCCAACCCATCTTCGCGCGCTTTATAGGCCGCGTACCATAGGTCATTTTGTCGCTCAATTTGATCCTCGTATCGCATTAATTCGGGCAAAGCGACAGCCAGATCAGTCCGATTACTGAGGTCATCCCCAGGGAGAGAAACCGTTCTCTCTCCCAGAAGCAGACCGCCGTGCGCCACGCCCAATAGCTTTCGGGGACTAAAGAGACACCATGTGCCCCATGGCGCATCTGCCGTCCACAACGTTTGAGCTCGGTCTTCGACCCATACTACGTCGTTTCGATCACGGGCAAAGTCACGAAACTTTTGGCTTGGCGGCGAGCCAAAATAATCGACCACAATGAAGAGATCGCCTGCTCCAATGCGGTTGCTCAGAGATGGGATGTCGGGCTCAAGGTCACGATTGAGCCCGAAGGTATGGATTTCGACGCCCAATCTCGTCGTCGCGGCCGAGATCGCCGTTACCACTTCGCCGCAAAAATAGGCGGGCAACCACACGCGTTTGGGAAGGAGAGCCCCGATCAGAGCGATCATGGCGGCTCGCGCCGTTCCAAACTTGGAAACTCGGGGATAGTGCCTCGTCCATTCCGACCAAACGGAATCGAGGACGGGCGGGATATCGTCGATGGCCAAGCCAAAAAACCCGCCGATCGGCAAAACGGAACTATTCGCTGGGTCGACACTCATCTCAAATTCCCTGAACAGAGCCGCCTCTTTTCCGCCCGAGTAATGCCCGAAAAGCTTCTCTGGCTCCACCAAAATGAAGCGAGCGGCGACACCGCGCGTGCGGTTGCGAATGGTCGTGGGCAGGACCTGGCGCAATTTTCTTTGCTGAGGCTGACCTGCCCTTTAACGCGAATCCAGATCCGTCCTGCGTCCTCGCCTATGCCTATCGCCACGCGGCAGTATGGGATCCCGATTTCCGCCACAACTGGAGGGCTATGGGCAGCGGATCGATACTGACAGCAGCCCACCAAGAAGCTTCATCGCCGTAGGTGTGAAGGTCACGGTGATGCAGTCGACAGACCGGGACCGTGTATTCGTCGCTAACCTTGCGGCCAAGCGCGCGTGGCTGAGCGAAGCGAATATGATGCGCCTCGGCCGGCATGCGGCCGCATACGACGCAAGGCTGGGTGGCGACGAACTTGCAGTGCTCCTTATCGCGCACACGGATAGTATTTGCTGCGACGCGACGGCCGCGAGTTTCAGGTTTCCGCGGCAAGATGATTGGAGCCGTTACTGAGGCGTCCATCAACTCCACCACCATTTGTGGCTCGCTGTCGCCGGGCCCTCGCCCACGACCGAGCTGGCCGGTTCCTCAACAGAACCTTGCATTGACTGGATTGATGCGAGTTTGTCTTTGAAGGCGCTCTCAACGAGGCCAGCGTCAGCGGCGATCAGCGTGTTCTTGGCCGGCATGTTTTTGTGGACCCAGTCTGCCGTGTCGTCCTCAGACTGAAGTTGCGCGACGGTAACGAGCAACTGCTCGCGCAGCCTCGCTGATTGCTCTGGGTCCAGCGTTGCGCGCGGCCGATGAAGCGACTTGTCACGGTGGCTGGAAGCCGAGATTGTGGATCGGCTCTTCCTCGCTGCGTCGCTTTTCGACTCCGGTTGCGGGGGCGCCGCAGTGTTCAAGTCGACGTCGATCCTTGGAGCGGCTTCGAAGTTCGGATTGAGGTCCGGTGCGTCGAGGTCGTCCTCTCCGGCGATGCCGACCAGGGTGAAGAGGGCGTAGCGCCTGGCATAGGTCAGGGCCGCTCCCATTCTGCGCGGCGTAGCGGTTTCGCTAATCGCGCACACCGGCCACTCGGATGAAAGCCATTCGCCAGAAGAGTGAGCGAGCGTCGTGGTGAGGCGGATGAGCCCCGCGTCCTTGTCAATCGCCGTCGTCTGGACAGTCGCGATTTCATGCCCACCGAGCGCCTTGCGCACGATATCGAGCCCGCTCGAGAGCGCCGCGTAGCGAAACCTCTGATCGGTCTCGCGCGGGCTCGAGGCGCGAATGGTCGCAATTAGAGACTTCTCGGGATTGGCGAGTTCGGCTTGCGCCTTGGCAAGCGCCGCGGCGATCGCCCCGATGGTTTCGCTAGACCCCTGCATGGCTGCCCTCCCCACCGGCGAGAAGATCAACGCTGACCGCGCCCGACTTCGAGCGCTTGGCGCGAACCCCATGACCCGATGCTTCCTTGGCGTCCTCGGGCATCAACGCCTCGAGCTCAGACCTAGTGGATCGAATCTAACACTTGATGCCCGCGCCTGACGGCGGCGATGATTTTGTCCGGGTCTGCGGTCCATGTGAAGGGCCTGGACTGCTGATTGTGCTCTTCGAGGAAGCGGTTGATCGCGGCTTGCAGATCGGTGACGGACCGGAAGACGCCTCGCTTGAGCCTGCGCTTTGTGAGAGTGGCGAAGAAGCCCTCGACCGCGTTGAGCCAGGAAGCGGACGTCGGCGTGAAGTGGAATGTCCATCGCGGATTGCGTTCGAGCCATCGGCGGACATTGGGATGCTTGTGGGCGGCGTAGTTGTCGATGATGGCGTGGATCGTCTTCCCCGCAGGAACCTGTCTTTCGACGATATTGAGGAAGCGGATGAACTCCTGATGGCGATGGCGCTGCATGTTGCGGCCGATCACCGTGCCGTCGAGGACGTTCATCGCGGCGAACAGCGTCGTCGTTCCGTGCCGCTCGTAGTCGTGTGTCATCGTTCCGGCGCGGCCCTTCTTCAGCGGCAGTCCGGGCTGGGTGCGGTCCAGCGCCTGAATCTGGCTCTTCTCGTCGACCGACAGGACGATGGCGTGCGCGGGCGGATCGACATAGAGCCCGACGACGTCGCGCAATTTGTCGACGAAGCGCGGATCGTTGGACAGCTTGAACTGGCGCATCCGGTGCGGCTGGAGGCCGTGCTTGCGCCAGATACGTTGAACCGAGCTGACGCTGAGCCCCGCCGCCTTCGCCATCAACAAGCCGGTCCAGTGGGTCGTCTCGCCAGGCGGTTCGCCAAGTGTCAGCGCGACGACGCGCTCGGCGGCCCCGGCGCTCAGCGGTGGGATGCGCGAGGGACGCGTCTTGTCGCGGAGCAACCCGTCGAACCCCGCCTCGATAAAGCGTTCTTGCCAGCGCCATACGCAGGTCTTGGACTTGCCGGTTCGCCGCATGATCTCGTTCGTGCCGACACCATCGGCCGTAAGCAGCACGATCTCGGCCCGCCAGACCTGCTTCTGCGGCGCGTTGCGGTCACGAACCAGGGCTTTGAGCCGACAAATATCGGCAGACGAAACCGAAAGGGATTTTCCTGCGCGCATCACGCAAACTCGCACGCCGAAATCCCAGAGGGAATCCCATCCGGGATTCAACTGTCAGGTTCGATCCACTAGCTCGCTCGTGGTCGAGGAAAGCTGAGCGCGTCGTGCGGAAGAGCCCGGCGAACTGCGCCCACGAATTGGATTCGTTCATGTCGACGATCCGGACCGCCTCGACCCGCGGCCGAGGCGGCTCGACGCCGTAAGGACGTGGGGTCTCGCCGGTCTGGACGCAGCGCCAGAACCGGCGCTCCGCGGTGATGAGGAAATGCTGGTATAGAGCATCGGCAGGGATGGTCATTTCGATCCATTTACCTCCACCGGTGATGATCGAGAGCGCGGCTGATCGGGCGTTCGTCACCCACATATTGTGCTGGAGCTGTGCCATGTGCTTTTCCGCTGCCGCCTCTTCTGAGAACAACCAGGGCAGCATGAACTTGGCCTCGAACACGGCGTCGAGGTCGTTGACGAACCCATCGAGGGTGGCGGCCAGATAGCGATGGACCGGATGCTGGACCCAGCGCTGGACGTCCGTAATGGGGCGGCCCGTGTTTCGCTCGTACCAGCTCAGGTTCAGCGGTTCAGTGGCGACGCCGAGTTGGACGATGAGATTGCCCGTCAAATCCTCCGGTTCGACCTCGCCGCGCTTTTCCTTCCACAATCGAATGAGCGCGGCCTCGTCCGGGCTCATGATGATCCTCGCGTCCGAGCCGCCGAGGAAATGGCGACGATAACGACGATTTTCTTGGGATTTCTGTAAATCCACGTCTTCCTCCAATTTGCGAATCATTGTCTTGTTCGCGGCAGCAAACTTTTGTGGAATGAAACATACCATACGGAATGAAAAGAGCAACCCCCAAATTGACTCCCCTGGTGAGCGCACAAATCCGCGCAGCGCGGGCGTTGCTCCGTTGGAGCGCTGAGGATCTTGCTCGGGAATCGGCAGTCGGTCTCACGACAATTCGGCGAGCCGAATTGACCGACCGCCAAACGTCATTGACCGCTGCAAATGATTTAGCGATCCGTCACGCTTTGGAGGCCGCCGGCGTTGAGTTTATTCCAGGGAACGGCGGCGGACCCGGCGTGCGCCTACGCGAGCCAGTGACGACGAAGCACAAGTAATCCGACCGCCGGAAGGTGGACATCGCGCCTCTCGTGCAGCTGAACCGGAGGAACTTGCGCTGCGACGGCGGCGCGACCGCGCCCTTGGGGCACTGTTGATTCGAGGCTTCAGCCGTCGTTCGAGCAAGCGTTCGACGCTCGTCTCACCCGCGCGAAGCGGTCGCCGTGTCGCTCGAGCTCCTTGGCCTCGGCGCGATCGATGAACTGCAATTCGGCGAGCGCCATAAGGCGGTTCTTATCGTTCGGCCATCTGGAGCGCCGTCTTGACTCGGCGGTTCTTGCGCAGCGCCAGCTCCTCTGCGAGGAAGGCGTCAATGGGCTCGATGGCGGTGATATCGCCGCGCTCGATGCCGTGCACGGTGAGATGGAGAATTCCCGCAGCCTGGCGTCGATTAGAAGGACAGTCAGAACCTACATCGCCAAGGGCCTGGAGCCGCCGGCCTGGTGGACCAAACAGGACGGCATCTACATGGCCGCGTCAGTGGGCCATCTTGGGTCGCGGCGCCAACGGCAGGCGCATCGGCCAGTGCGGGCTCTCCGGCCTTTCAGGACACGTTCCGAAACGGCTCGTCTAGAGCTGAGATTACGGCTGACGGGCCCGCGCCACCGATCACTCACCGCCAACGAGGCCAGCGCAATCGATTAAGGCCTCAATACCTTCGTACTGTCGGCGATTTCCTTGTTGGCTTTGTCCCACGGATCACCCGGCTTGATCTTCCTTCACCTGCGAAATCCCGGCAGCCAACCATCGTGGATGAAGGTGCGGTCATCTCTGATTAAAGTCCGTTGAAATTGCGCTTCTTGGCGTGCGGCAAGAGTCTAGAAAACGCAATAGTTATATTGCGTTTCGACGGGGCTCGTGCTACATCGAGCGCCGATGGACCAAACGACAGAGGGATCGTACACTTACGCGCAAGTGCTGAGCGCCCTCACGGCCGTCCATAGTATTCCCGCGAGCGAGATGGGCTGGTTCCGCAGCCGGATCACCAACTTTCAAAAAACTGGCCTCGTTCCTTCGTCGCCCGGTAAAGGGCGGCGCGTGGCCTATCGCCGGGAGGACGTCTTCCTTTGGGCGATGGCCTT
The DNA here is from genome assembly GCA_963794655.1 of uncultured Alphaproteobacteria bacterium. Classification (GTDB taxonomy): domain Bacteria; phylum Pseudomonadota; class Alphaproteobacteria; order Rhizobiales; family Beijerinckiaceae; genus Roseiarcus. The sequence continues at coordinate 154,014 of CAWCEV010000008.1, read as the reverse complement.
AGAATTCTCGAAATGGGGCTGGGACCCCGCCCTCATAAATTGGTTGGTCCAAAACCTTTGGGTGAGCATGAGCCCGATCCTCCTTGAAGCGAGCGTTGGTCCAGACAAGTATTTTTATTTTCAACCTAATTTACTTGGAAGACTCGTGCCGAAGGGCGAGCGGGAGAGTGTTGTTAGGGCGGGGGCGCGGCCGAAAATTGATAGTGCGTTCGCCTCTGACTTTGACGAGTTGGAGAAGCAAGCCGAGACCGATAAGGCGCGCGCATTCCTCAAGCGGTTTCGAGACGAGCACGGAAAGATTAACCTGAGTTCGAGTTCGGCGCGAAGTCGACGTCGCCTTAGCGGAGGCAATCGGTGCTTAAGGACCGCGCGCAACTCAGAATGCATTGTCGCCAATCCCTCGTACGCAAAACGTGAAGCAGCGGGAGTATATATCGGTGTCAAAGACCGAAAAGATCACGGCGGTTCAAACCGTCGGAGCGAATGTGGGCTCTCCCACCCTGGCAAGCGTCCGCAAGCTGCTGGGGCCGAGTTGGATTATTGAGGGCGAAGATCCCGAACGATACGAGAAGGTCCTCGCCGAGGTTGGCGTCGCAGCGCAGCCTATCGACTTCATCGATTGGTTGTTAGTCAAAGATATCGTGGACTTGACTTGGGAAATTCAACGCATTCACCTTCAGCGCGAAAGACTGATGCGGACTGAGCGGCTTTCGAGCCTACAGACCATCATCTATTCGATATTGAACTCCGATCACAATCCTATCCGGGCGCGGATAGACGCGACGGCGAACCGGATGGTAGAGAAGTGGGACCGAGGGGACGTCAAGGTACTCAAGCGCGTAGACGAATTGCTCGCTCAGGCTGGGCTCTCGATGGCCGATGTCGATTTGGAGTCGTTATCGACGCAATCCACGGAATTTGATCGCCTCGACGAGCGTGACGAGCGCCTTGCCGGGCGGCGCGATGAGATTTTGAGGCAGATCGAGCGGAGGCGCTCGGGCTGGGCGAAGTTGGTGCGGCGCGCGAGCGAGGAAATAATCGAAGGGGAATTCCATGAATTGCCATCGGGCGCCCCCGATGTTGGCCCGGACGGGTCCGCCGGAAGCGTAGGACCGGGGTCGGGTCGAACGCGTAATGTCAAGAGACAGGAGACCGCTTCCTAGGCCGAAACGCGATGGTCGCAAACGATCGACAAATAGGAGCCAACCGCGCTAACGCGACGCGGAGCACCGGACCACGCACCAAGGCGGGTAAAGCCGCTGCCCAACTCAACGCATTGCGTCACGGACTGGCCGCGTCGTCGCACCGCGAGCCGGGCGCATACCAGGAAATCGAGACGCTGGCGCATGCGATTACCGACGCGGAAATGGGATCCGAACTGTTGGCTTTGGCGCGACGGGTTGCGGATGCCGAGTTGCGCTTGCGGCGTGTCCGGAGCGCACAAATGGTCCTCGCGAATGCTGCACTGCGTCTTGAGAACGTCAAAGCCAACTCATTGGGAGTGGTTCACCGCGCCTCGCGCAACTCTCTCACTCCGTTGGGGAGCTTAGGTAAAGACCTTGAGGCAGGCGCTCTCGATCGCTACGACAGGCGCGCACGGTCTCGACGCAAATTTGCGATCCGCGATTACGACGCCGCCCGGGCCGTATTGGCGGCTCGCCCACGAGCGGCGAAGACTAAGCCTCCAAGAGAGAATCGCAACGCGTCATAAGAACAGTGCTAACATGTAGAGTGTTCAATTTGGCCGAACGAACCCAATTAGCGGCCGCGACAGGTTCCACCCAGCGCTGTTCCCCAGTGTAGGATTTCGCGGCCAGCCTTCCTGATGGCGGGTCGGCCCAAGCCGCTCCGGAGTCGCATCTCCGATCTCTGCAGGCGCGGGGACTTGGGCGTTACATCCAGGTAGTCAAACAGACGGGGACTGGGCGCGCACGTGCAGCACTTGAAAGCTGTAGAGCCAGAGACGACCGAGGCGTTTTTTCGGTCAACCATCAAACCCTGTCCCCGCCGAGACTCGCAATCGCGAAACTTCGTCAATTCGACGTGCTACGCGGAACAAGCTAAGAAGCCGCGCCCATGAGCACGATCCTCTATCTGTCCAATATCGAATTTGGCGCGGGGGCGATCCGGACGCTGCCGGATGCGCTTTCCGCTCTCGGCGTGAGGCTTCCATTTCTGATCAGCGATCACGGATTGGCCGCGACGGGCCTGCTCGATCAAGTGGCGGCGTTACTGCCTGTCGATAGCGCCAGATTCCTGGATGTGCCGACCAACCCGACCGAGGATGCCGTGCTGGCGGCGGTCGCGGCATACCGGAAATCCGGCTGCGACGGCATCGTCGCGGTCGGGGGCGGCTCGCCGATCGACCTCGCGAAGGGCGTCGCGCTGCTCGCGACGCATGAACCGCCGCTGTCGCAATACGCGGCAATTCTGGGCGGGCTCGGGCGCATCCGGCCTAGCCTCTCCCCAATCGTCGCCGTCCCTACAACCGCCGGCACAGGCGCCGAAGTTGGCCGGGCCGCCCTGCTGACGCTGTCGGATGGTCGCAAGCTCGGGTTCATCAGCCCGAACCTCATTCCAAAGCGAGTCATCTGCGATCCGGAACTCACGCTCGGGCTGCCGCGTGCGCTCACCGCCGCGACCGGCCTCGACGCGATGTCGCACTGCATCGAGACCCTGTTCTCGCCGCGCTATAATCCGCCCGCGGAGGCGATTGCGCTTGACGGCGCCGGGCGCGTCTGGCGTCACCTGGAGCGCGCCTCCGATGATGGGCGCGATCTCGCTGCGCGCACCGAGATGATGATGGCCGCGCTCGAAGGCGGCCTGGCGTTTCAGAAGGGGCTGGGCGCCGTGCATTCGCTGAGCCACGCGCTTGGCGCGATCAGCCAGCTCAAGCTTCACCATGGCACGCTGAACGCGATCCTCATGCCGACCGTGGTCCGGTTCAACGCTCCCGTTGTCGGCGAGAAGATCGATCGGCTGATAGGCGCCATGGGGTTGCCAGCAAGCGCCGACCTCGCCGATGAGCTTGACGGTCTCAGCCGGCGCCTTGGCGTTCCTCCAAACCTGGGCGCGCTGGGAGTGACCGCCGAGCTGTTCCCTCACATTGTGGAGCAGGCCCTGCTCGACCACAGCCACGCGACCAACCCCCGCCCCGTGACCGCTGGGGACTACATGGCAATCCTCGAATCAGTCAAAGGGTGATTGAGCTTGTGATGCGGCTCGAGCGACGCAGGCGCGCGCAAGGCCGCGCCGCGTCGCAAAGGTTGCGCCGCCGTCCTATCGGCGACGCACACTCATAGGGGATCACACATCGAATGCCGGACAGCCAATTCGCTTCCTATCCGAGCCTCAGGGATATGCCGGTCGTTGTCTCCGGTGGCGCTTCGGGGATCGGAGAGGCGATCGTGCGCGCGTTCGCCGCGCAGCAGAGCAAAGTGGGCTTCGTTGATATTGCCGAAGAGCAGGGCCGCCGCCTCGAGACCGAGCTCAGGGCTGCCGGGCAAAGTGTCCGCTTCGTTCCTTGCGACATCACCGACGTCAGCACTTACAAGGCGGCCATCGCGAGACTAGAGGAAGAGCACGGGCCAACGCTCGCCCTCGTCAACAACGCCGCCAATGACAAGCGTTACCCTTACGACGAGATCACTCCGGAAATCTGGGAATGGTCGATCGGCGTGAACCTTCGACACTCCTTCTTCGCAGCGCAGGCGGCGGCGCCCGGAATGATCGCGGCCGGGCGCGGGTCAATCATCAATTTCGGCTCGATCGCCTGGATGATCATGCTGCCTGAGCTGGCGCCCTACAGCGCCGGCAAGGCGGCGATGCACGGCATGTCGCGATCTCTGGCCCAGGAGCTCGGCCCCCACGGAGTGCGCGTTAACACCCTGGTCCCGGGCTGGATCATGACCGAAAAGCAGCTCAACCATTGGGTAGGCCCCGAGGAACTCGACCTCATCAAGCAGCAGCAGGCGATGAAAGGCCTCCTTTATCCGCCCGACGTCGCACGCATGGTGCTGTTTCTTGCCGCCGACGACAGTCAGATGATCAGCGGGCAGGTCTTCGTGGTCGACGGGGGTTGGGCGCACGGATGATCGCAAGAGGGCGTCGCTAGCGCCTCGCGGCTTCTGTTCGTCCGTATTCGTCGGCCGCGAAAATTCACTTCCCAACCTCCTGCTCCGTCACTGACGCGCGTTCGCGCACGCGCTTGGTCCAAACCTCGCGCGAGTCAGCGATTTCAGTGCGATAGGCGCCATTTCGTGTTCGTGATCAGCGTTGTTGTTGACAAGCTTTCTAGATGGGATTTAGAAAACCAAGGGAGGAAAAATTGGTCGCACTGCCGCCAGCCTCGCTTCCGAAAGGCGCGACCCGCGTGACTGTGGACGCGCTCGGGTCGCAGATCGTCACCGGACGATGGGAGCCTGGAGCTAAATTGCCGCACGAGCAAGAACTCGCGGCGATGTTCGGCGTCGGACGAAACGTGCTTCGCGAGGCGGTCAAGGTTCTTGGCGGCAAGGGCCTCATCATCACGGCAAGACGCTACGGCTCGCGGGTCCGAAAGAAATCCGAATGGAACTTCTTCGACACTGACGTGCTTTCCTGGCGCCTGTCCGATCAGGGCGGCTACGCGCGCTTCCTTCGCGATCTAACCGAACTGCGTTTGTGCATCGAACCGCGCGCCGCCATGCTTGCCGCGACTCATGCGACGAGCGAGGAGCGCGCGCGACTTGTTGCGCTCACCGACGCGCTCGAGAAGGCCGACGCGCCGGAAGCTGCCGCGATCGACATCAAGTTCCACCTGGCCATCCTCGAGGCGACCCACAACGAGCTGATGGCGGGGTTTTGCCAGCCGTTCCGCGTGCTTCTTCGCGCGCTCTTCGACGTGTCGCGCATCTCGCTCTCCGGCAAGTACGCTTATGATTCTAATCCCGCCATCCACAGGGCTCTGGCCATCGCCATCCGCGAGGGACGGGCGGAGGAGGCCTACACGCTGGTCTTTGCGATGCAGGCGCGAAATCACCAGGGAGCCGTCGACCTAGCGAAGGATCATGGCGAATGGTGGATCGGGCCGGCTGGAGAGGTATCGCTCCCGCATGCGCCGAACGCGCCCTCGAATGGGGGCGCCAAACTGCGGCCGGTGAAGGCCGTGCGGAAAAAGAGCGACGGTCGCGCATGAAGATATCCGCCATTCACGCCTATCCGGTTTGGGTCGGCAATCGGAATCAGCTGATCGTCAAGGTCGAAACCGACGAAGGGCTTTACGGCTGGGGCGAGTCGGGCATGTCCTATCGCGAGCGCGCGGTCGTGGGCGCGGTCGAGCACTACCGTGAGTTTCTTATCGGCCGTGATCCGATGCGCACCGGCTCCCTCTGGCAGGAGATGTACCGAAGCCAGTATTTCGAGGGTGGCCGGGTGCTTAGCGGCGCCATCTCGGCGATCGACATTGCCCTTTATGACATCAAGGGCAAGGCGCTCGGCGTCCCCGTGTACCAGCTGCTCGGCGGCAAGCATCGCGACCGCATTCCGACCTTCGCGACAACATTCGCGACGGGCGCCCGAATGATCGAGGAAGCCGCCGAGCTCATGAAGCACGGTTGGACCTGCATCCGCTTTTTCCCTGAGGGGCAGGACTCGGTCGATCTTTACGAGCCGCGCGAATCGATCGCGGCGACAGTTCCGTGGCTCGTCCGCGCGCGCGAGGAGCTGGGCGAAGCGGTCGCGCTCGGCATCGACTATCATCATCGGCTGAGCGTCGCAGAGGCCGCCTCCTTCTGTCAGAAGATGCCTTCGGGCACGCTCGATTTTCTCGAGGAGCCGATCCGCGACGAATCCCCGACCGCCTATGAGGCTCTGCGCCGGTTGACCGACATTCCCTTGGCGATCGGCGAGGAATTTTCGTCCAAGTGGCAGTTCCTTCCGTTCATCGAACGCGACATCCATCAATTCAATCGGATCGATGTCGCCAATGTCGGCGGGTTGACCGAGGCGATGAAAGTCGCCGGATGGAGCGAGGCGCACTACGTCGATCTGATGCCGCATAACCCGCTTGGCCCGATCTGCACGGCGGCCACGGTTCATCTTGCTGCCGCGGCGCCGAACTTCGCCTGGCTTGAATGTTTCAATACGCCGGTTGGCGGACAGCCCGGTCGTCATGCCGAGGACCTCTTTCCCGTGCAGATGAAACTTGAAGGCGCGTTCTACGTGCTCCCAGAGGCGCCGGGCCTCGGCATCGAGGTGAACGAGGATCTGGTTCGCAAGCAGGCGTTCCGTTACGCGGAGGCGCCGCATCTCAGCCGCAGGGATGGATCGCATACGAACTGGTAGCCGGGGACTTGGCGTGATTGACGGGCGATGGCGGCGGTAACCGCGCCGGGAGGAAGTTGATGAGCGACGCTCTCGGGGACCACAGACAGTCGTGGCGCGCCCTGTTCCAAGCGTTGGCGATCCGCGGCCCAGTCTGGATTGCGGTCGTATTGCTGTTCGTTCTCGCCTCCGCAGTGTCGCCCGCCTTCATGAGCCTGGAGGAAGTCCGCAACATTTTTCAGGTGACGGCGTTTCTCGGCATAGCGGCGATCGGCCAGACCATCGCTCTCATGGTGGGAGGCATCGATCTCTCGATCGGCGGCGTGGTGACGCTGACCAACATTCTGGCCGCAAGTCTGATGGATGGGCGCAACGCCGCTATTCCGCTCGCCGTCATTGTCACGCTCTTGGTTGGCATTGCGGTCGGCCTCGCGAACGGATCGCTCATCGCCTACCTGGGGGTGACGCCGATGATCGCGACCCTGTCGACCAACTCGATCCTCTTCGGCATCGCCTTGGTTTACACCGGAGGCGCGCCGCACGGCAGCGCGGCTCCCTCCTTCGTCCCAATAGGGCAGGGACACATCGGCGGGATCCCGGCGAGCGGTCTGAGCTGGATCCTCGTTGCGCTCATCATGGCTTATGTGCTGACAAGGACCGTCTTCGGCCGCTGGGTCTATGCGGTCGGCGCCAATCCGGTTGCCGCGCGACTGATGGGCGTGCCCGTGCAACCCGTGTTGCTTGCGGCCTACGCGCTCTCGAGCGTGATGGCTGTGCTCGGCGGCCTGCTGATCACCGCCTATATCGGCAATCCAAGCCTCGGGATCGGCGACCAGTTTCTGCTGACGTCGGTCGCCGCCGCAGTGGTCGGAGGGACCGCGCTCACCGGCGGCCTTGGCAGCATCATCAGTACGATCGGGGGGGCGCTATTCATCGAGGAGGCCAACAGCTTCACCAACATCGCCCATATGTCGACGGGGACGCAATATATCGTCCAAGGCGTGATCATCGCGCTGAGCGTCCTCGTCTATCGTTTTGTCCTGCGTACCGACTGAGCCCAAACAAAAAGCCAAGGAGGAAAACATGCATAGATTCGAACGATCGACGATGAGCCGGCGCGGGATCCTGCAGATGAGCGCCGGCCTCGCCGCCGCGGGATTAGCCGCCCGCAGCGCCTTCGCAGCGACCGATATTTCCAAGGTCACGGTCACCGGATCACAGGAGATGACCTCCGGCGCCAAGTTCAAGCGGTCGGGCAAGTTACGCATCGGCGTCAGCAACGGCTTTTCGGGCAACACGTGGCGAACCGAATGCATGGCCTCATTGCGCAATGAAGCTGCCAAGCATCCGGAGATCGCCGACCTGATCATTGTCGATGGGCAGGGCGACATCACCAAGCAGGTGAACGACATCCAGGATCTCATTTCTCAGCAGGTGGACGGGATTCTGTGCATCCCCAACTCTTCGACGGCCGTCGCTCCGGCGCTCGCGCGGGCGATGCGCGCCAATATTCCGGTCGTGCCTTTCAACCTCGAGGTCTCCGGCGACCAATGGTGCTCGTACATCGGCACGGACCTCGCCAAGAAGGGCGTCGCTAAGGCGAAATTCCTCAACGAGGCGCTCGGAGGCAAAGGCAAAATTGTGGCGATGGGCGGCCTGCCGGGCAACGCGGGCACCGCGGCCGAATGGGCGGCCAGCAAGGCGGTACTCAGCAAGGACATCGAAGTGTTGGCGATGAAGGACGCATATTGGCAGGAAGACCGCGCCAAAGTCCTCATGGCTGATCTCATCGTGGCCTATCCCGAAATCGACGCCGTCTGGTGCGACGGAGGCGGCGAGGGCTGCGGAGCCACGAAGGCGCTCCTCGCCGCCGGGCGCAAGCTCGTTCCGGTTACGGATGACGACTACAACGGCATGCTGAAGCTCTTCGCACAGCACCACGCCGATAACCCGAACTTCAAGCTAGGCCTCATTTCCGAGCCGACCTGGGAAAGCACCCTCGCCGTGCGCACCATTCTCGCTCTGCTGGCGGGCAACGATGTGCCCAAACGGCAGATCATCGAACCGGAGCCGATCAGCAACGCCAACTACGAGCAGTACCTGAAGCCGGATCTACCGGACGGGGTCTATGTCGACAGCGACCTTACGGACGCCGAACTCGCCAAGATATTCCACTGACCACCATAAGCAGACATGAAGGAGGAAACGATGATGACATTCAACCGTTCGACCGTGAGCCGTCGCGGGCTGCTGAAACTCGGCGTAGGCCTCGCCGCGGCGGGGTTCGCGGCGCGCCACGCTTTTGCGGCGACCGACATTTCCAAGGTCACGATCACCCCATCGAAGGAGATAACTCCTGGCGCCAAATACAAGCGTGCTGGCAAGCTGCGCATCGGCGTCAGCAATGGCTTTTCCGGCAACACGTGGCGGACCGAATGCATGGCCTCGCTGCGCAACGAGGCGTCGAAGCACCCCGAGATCGCCGACCTGATCATCGTCGACGGGCAGGGCGACATCACCAAACAGGTGAACGACATCCAGGATCTCATTTCCCAGCAGGTGGATGCGATCCTCGTCATCCCGAACTCGTCGACGGCGGTTGCGCCGGCGCTAGCGCGCGCCATGCGCGCCAATATTCCCGTCATTCCCTTCAACCTGGATGTCTCGGGCGAGCAATGGTGCTCCTACATCGGAACAGACCCGGTCAAGAAGGGCGTCGCCTGGGGCAAGTTCATGACCGAGGCGCTTGACGGCAAGGGCAAGATCGTCGTGCTCGGCGGCCTGCCCGGCAATTCGGGGTCGGCCGACGTCTGGAAGGGCGCACAGACGACTCTTGGCAAGGGGATCGAAGTGCTGGCGATGAAAGACGCCTATTGGCAGGAGGATCGGGCGAAAGTCGTGATGGCCGATCTCATCGTCGCCTATCCGCAAATCGACGGCATTTTTTGCGACGGCGGCCAGGACGCCGCAGGCGCGGCCAAGGCCATGCTCGCGGCGGGGCGCAAGCTCGTGCCGATTACCGGGGACGATTATAACGGCATCCTCAAAATCTATCAGGAGCACCATCAGGACAACCCGGGCCTCAAGCTTGGCTTGGTTTCGGAGCCGACCTGGGAAAGCACGATCGCGGTGCGCACCGCGCTCAAGCTGCTGGCCGGCGAGGATGTTCCAAAGCAGCAGATCATCGAGCCCACCCTCATCAACAACAGCAACGCCCTTCAATACGTGAAACCCGATCTTCCGGACGGCGTTTTCGTCGACACCGATCTGTCGGACGCCGAACTCGCCAAGATCTTTCACTGACCGCAACCTCGCCTCGACATGAGCGATCCCGCTCCGGCGCTTCGCGTCATCGGAATTGAAAAAAGCTTCCCTGGCGTTCAAGCGCTGAAGCGGGCGTCGCTCGACGTCCACCGCGGCGAGATTCATGGGCTTGTCGGCGAGAACGGCGCCGGCAAGTCCACGCTCATGCGCGTTCTTGCCGGCGTCTTCCGCCCGACGGCGGGAGAGATCCTGCTCGACGAGAAGCCCGTCCAGTTCGCGAGCCCGCGCGAAGCGCAAGACCACGGGATCGCGATGGTCTACCAGGACACGAGGCTGGTCCCCGATCTCGATGTCGCCCAGAACATCTGGCTGGGCCGCGAGCCGGGGAACCGCTTCTTCGTCGACCGTCGACGCATGGAAGCTTCGGCCCGGGAGATTCTCGACCGCCTGGGTCTGCGGATTCGCCTCGATGCGTCCGTCCGAAGCCTTGCCTTCGACGAACGGCAGATCGTCGAGATTGCACGCGCGCTCACGACGGATCCGCCGTTCCTGATCCTCGACGAACCAACCTCCGGTCTCGACCGGGGCGAGACGGAGAGGCTGTTTGTCATTCTCCGCCAACTCAGAGCGGCCGGCAAAAGCCTGATCTTCATTTCTCACCGGCTGCCCGAGGTGCTCTCGCTCGTCGACCGGATCACGGTCATGAAGGACGGCGAAGTCGTCGGCACCGTCGCCCACGACGCGGTTGACCAGGACCGGCTCGTTTCGATGATGGTCGGCCGGTCGATGACCGTCGCTTATCCGCCCCGCGCGGCCGGCGCGGGCGCGCCGCGGCTCGAGGTCCGTGGCCTTTCGAGCCCCGGACGGCTCGAGGACGTGAGCTTCTCGGTCGCGGCCGGCGAGATCGTCGGCCTCGGCGGTATCGTGGGAAACGGCCAGACCGATATCGTCCGTAGCCTTTTCGGCCTCATTCCCAGTCATGGGAGGGTTGAGCTTGATGGCGAGCCCACGCAGCTCGGCTCGCCGCGGCAAGCTATTGCGAACGGCATCATCTACGTGCCCGCAGACCGCCGTCGCGAGGGCCTCTTTCTGATCCATTCCATCCGGGAGAACATCTCGGTGCCCTTTCTCGGCAGCTGGTCGCGCTTCGGCGTGATTGCGCGCGAGCAGGAGAGGCAGGCGACGCACGCGGCGATCCGCGATTTCGCGGTGCGGACGCCCTCCGCCGAACAGAGGGTGGCGTTCCTGAGCGGCGGCAACCAGCAGAAAGTGATCCTGGGCCGCTGGACGCGGGGAACGCCAAAAATCTACATGTTCGATGAGCCGACCCAGGGCGTCGATGTCGCCACGAAGCTCGAAATCTACCGGCGCTTGCGCGAACTCGCGTCGGGGGGCGCCGCGGTTGTGCTCGTTTCCTCGGAGCTGCTCGAACTCATCGGTCTCAGCGACCGGATCTACGTGATCTCGGAGGGGCGCGTCGTCGACGAGGTCGACGCCGAGGAGGCGACCGAAGAGCGAATTATCGGCGCGGCGACCGGACATGGCGGTACAGCATCCGACGCGGCCGGGACCGCGAAGCAGGACGAGGCTTCGATCCGCAAGGCCCGTCGCCAGTCGCTCGCCGACAGCCGGTATGCGAGCACGGCTCTGCTCGCTCTTTTGATCGTGGCCATCGCGGCCGCCACCGCCAGCCGGTCTCCTTATTTCCTGACGCCGCTCAATCTGGGCGATCTCGCGCTGCAGATCGCCCCGCTCGCGCTCGTCGCGCTGGGTCAGCTCGCGGTCATTCTCCTCGGCGGCGTTGACCTCTCGGTTGGACCGACGATGAGTCTCATCACGGCGATCGGCTCGTACCTGATCGTGGGCGACTCGCTCGGGCAATCGTCTTTGGGCGTCGCGGTCTGCCTGTTGGCCGGCCTGCTCGTCGGCCTGCTCAATGCCTTCATGATCCTTGTGTTGCGCATCCCCGATCTGATCTCGACCCTATCGAGCTTCTCGATCGTCACCGGCGTCACTCTGCTCGTCCGCCCGAGCCCGGGCGGCGAACTGAGCCCGGCATTTCTCGATGCGGCGGCGGCCCAGATCGGCCCGGCGCCGATCGTGCCGCTCATGGTGGTCGCACTTTATTTGCTCGCCGAGTGGGTCCTCGTTCGCGGCCGAATCGGCGCCAAGCTCTATGCCGTCGGATCGAGCAACGAGGCCGCCTTCGTCGTCGGCGTTCGGATAGCCTCCGTGCGTGCGGGCGCCTATGTCTTCTGCAGCTTATGCGCGGTGCTCGCCGGACTGATGATTGCGGCGCGGATCGGCAGCGGCGACCCCCAGGCGGGCGCGCAGTTCACTTTGACGTCGATCACCGCCGTGGTCATCGGCGGCGCGAGCGTTTTCGGCGGCCGCGGCACGGCGATCGGCACGCTCGCCGGCGCGATCCTGGTCGGATTGATGCAGAATGCTCTCAATCACCTTCAGGTGTCGGCCTACTACCAGTACATCTGGACAGGCGCGCTCACCCTCATCGCGGTGATCGTCTTCTCGTTCGGATCGCGCAAGCGATAGGTCTTCCGCAAAGCACAAACTCGAGGATGGTCGAAGCCATGAAGATTGAGGACTTACGCACGTTTCTGGTCGATGCGGGGCGCACGAGCTGGGTGTTTGTCAAGCTCTACACGGACACCGGCCTCGAGGGCGTCGGAGAGGCGACGCTCGAGTGGCGCGAGAGCACACTGATCGAGTCCATTCGCGAGACCGGCCGATTCCTGATCGGCCAGGATCCGTTTCGCACCGAGTGGCTCATCGAATCGCTTAACCGCGATTCCTACTGGCGTACCGGCGCCGTTTTTCGCAGCGCGCTGAGCGCTGTGGAAGCGGCGCTGCTCGACATCAAGGGCAAGGCGCTCAATGTGCCGGTCTATGAGTTGCTGGGTGGCAAACAGCGCGATCGGCTGGCCTGCTACGGCAACGGCTGGTTTGCCGGCGCTCAGACGCCGGAGGACTATGCAGCCAGGGCTCGCAACGCGGTCCAACTCGGCTTCAAGGCGCTCAAGTGGGACCCGTTTGGCCATGCCTATCTCGACATGGATCGCGCCCAGCGCAATCAGACGATCGCAATCGTGGAGGCTGTTCGGGATGCTGTGGGCCCTGACATCGATCTCATGATCGAAGTGCACGGACGGTTGAATGTTCCGACCGCTATCGCCATGGCGCGCGAACTCGAAAGATTTGCGCCGCGCTGGTTCGAGGAGCCGCTGCCTCCCGAGAGCATCGACGCTTTAGCGGAGGTGAGGGCGAAGAGCCCCATTCCGATCGCGACGGGGGAACGGTATTTCGAGCCGGAGCGCTTCCTGGAACTCATCAGCAAACGCGCGGTCGACGTGCTGCAGCCCGACGTTGGCCATGTCGGCGGGATGCTGGAAGCGAAGAAGATCGCCGGCCTCGCGCACATGCGCTATCTGCCGGTCGCGCCTCACAATCCGACGGGGCCAGTCATGAACGCGATGACGATCCATCTCGCGGCGTCGATCCCGAATTTCCACATCCTTGAAACGATCGCGGTCGACGTTCCCTGGCGCAAAGAGGTGGTGCGCGAGGACCTCCAATTCACCGCCGGCGAAATCATCGTCCCGACCAAGCCGGGCCTTGGCGTTGAACTCGACGAGAAGGCATGCGAGCGCTACCCGCACAAGAACCACAACATTCCGTTTTTCGACGGCAGCCTCAATGCTGAGCTGCGCGCCGACTATCAGCCGTTCGTGCGCGCCGGCGCCAAGCCCACGCCGTGAAGCTGAGTCGCATAGGGGGATGCCGCCGGTATCGACTGACCCGCGGCGTCCCAGCCATCCAACGACGCGAACCCGATCGCCGACCCGGCGACCGTCGCTCACTCCCACTCGATCGTGCCGGGGGGCTTCGAGGTCACGTCGTAGACGACGCGGTTGACGCCCTTGACCTCGTTGATGATGCGGGTTGCGGCGCGGCCGAGGAAAGCCATGTCGAACGGATAGAAGTCCGCCGTCATGCCGTCGATCGAGGTCACTGCGCGAAGCGCGCAGACATGATCATAGGTGCGTCCGTCGCCCATGACGCCAACCGTGCGCACCGGGAGCAGCACCGCGAAAGCCTGCCAGATCTTGTCGTAGAGTCCGGCCTTGCGGATTTCGTCGAGGTAGATCGCGTCGGCCTGGCGCAGGATATCCAGCTTCTCGCGGGTAACGGCGCCGGGGCAGCGGACAGCGAGGCCCGGGCCAGGAAAGGGGTGACGGCCGATGAACGCCTCGGGCAGGCCGAGTTCGCGGCCGAGTGTGCGGACCTCGTCCTTGAACAATTCGCGCAGCGGCTCGACGAGCTTCATCCGCATCCGGTCGGGCAGGCCGCCAACGTTGTGGTGGCTCTTGATCGTCACCGACGGGCCGCCCGAAAACGAGACGCTCTCGATCACGTCGGGATAGAGGGTGCCCTGGCCCAGAAACTCGACCGGCCCTCGGCCGTCGCTCGCGATCCGCCGCGCTTCGGCGTCGAAGACGTCGATGAAAAGCCTGCCGATCGTCTTGCGCTTGGCTTCGGGGTCTTCGACGCCGGCGAGCGCGTGCAGGAATTCCGCCGCCGCGTCGACATGGACGAGCGGGATGTTGAAGTGGCCGCGAAAAAGGCTGACCACCTCGTCCGCTTCCCCCTGCCTGAGCAGGCCGTGATCGACGAAAACGCAGGTCAGCTGATCCCCGATCGCCTCGTGGATCAAAACCGCTGCGACTGCCGAGTCGACCCCGCCGGAAAGGCCGCAGATGACCCGCGCTCGCCCGACCTTGGCGCGGATGCGTGCAATCTCCTCTGCGCGGAAGGCCGCCATCGTCCAGTCGCCTTTGAGGCCGGCAATCTTGTAGAGGAAGTTGGCGATGAGCTTGGCGCCATCGGGCGTATGGAAGACCTCGGGGTGGAACATCGTCGTGTAGTAGCGGCGTGTTTCGTCTGCGGCGACGGCGTAGGGCGCATTTTCCGAGACTGCGTAGACGCGGAACCCGTCGGGCAGGCGAGTCACGCGGTCGCCGTGGCTCATCCACACGGGATAGCGGCCGCCCTTGTCCCAGACGCCATCGAAGAGCGCTGAAGGAGAGAGGATTTCGACCTCCGCACGGCCGAATTCCGCAGCGTGCCCGCCCTCGACCCTGCCGCCGAGTTGCTCGCATAGGGTCTGCTGGCCGTAGCAGATGGCCAGGATGGGGATCCCGCTCCCGAATATCTCCGGTGGCGCCCGCGGGCTGCCCGGCTCCGGGACCGACGCCGGGCCGCCCGACAGGATCACCGCTTTCGGACGGAGCCGTGCGAACGCCTCGCCGGCCTTCGAATATGGGTGGATTTCGCAGTAGACGCCGGCCTCGCGCACGCGCCGCGCTATCAGCTGTGTGACCTGCGAGCCGAAGTCGACGATGAGGACGAGGTCATGATTCATGCCGGTCATGTGGCGCAAAGCGCGGGGAGGCGCAATGCCCGATGTCAGGCTTCCTGAGCCGTCTTGGTTAGAACCTCGATGGCCTCCTTGAGTTTTCGCGCGCTGGCCGGATCAGCAAGGATCTCTTCGGCCGTGGTCTTCTTCCCTGTGAGCGAGAGCTCCGTGAAGGCCTCCGGAACAAATCTCGCCGCCATCGTCGCGAGAATCTCGCGCAAGCTGGCCTGGGCATGGAAGGCTCGTGGGGACGCATTGATCAGCGCGACCGGTTTGCCGGCGAAGGTCTCGCTCGCCACCAGCCAGTCGAGCGCGTTCTTCAGCGCGCCAGGCACGCCATGGGCGTATTCCGGGGCGGCGATGATGAGCGCGTCGCTCGCGGCAACGAGCGCGCGCAGCCGCTCGACCGGCTCGGGTTTCGGCCTTTCTTCGACATCGTCGTCGGGGTTGAATGGCGGGAGCGCGGCGAGTTCGGCGTAGACGAGGACCTTGACGCCCTCGGGCGCGAGCCGCGCCAGCGCCTCGAGAACCGCCGTGTTGGTGGAGGCGCGGCGGAGGCTTCCGGAGATGGCCAGAAACCTCATCGCGCGCGTTAGCTCAGGGCGACGTTGAGCGCGCTCTCGGGCAGTTCCTGCCCGAAGCAGCGCTGGTAGAACTCCGCCACCAGCGTCCGTTCGAGTTCGTCGCATTTGTTGAGGAAGGTCAGGCGGAAGGCGAAGCCGACATCCTTGAAGATTTCTGCGTTCTCGGCCCAGGTGATGACGGTGCGGGGGCTCATGACGGTCGAAAGATCCCCGTTGATAAAAGCGTTCCGGGTCAGGTCCGCCACCCGCACCATCTTGTTGATAGTGTCCCGTCCATCCTTGCGCGCCCGATGCGCAGGCGACTTGGCGAGGACAATATCGACCTCCTTGTCGTGCGGCAGGTAGTTCAGGGTGGCGACGATCGACCATCGATCCATCTGGCCCTGGTTGATCTGCTGCGTGCCGTGATAGAGCCCCGACGTGTCGCCGAGGCCGACCGTGTTGGCGGTGGCGAAGAGGCGGAAGGCTGGATGGGGACGAATGACCCGGCGCTGATCGAGAAGGGTCAGGCGGCCCGACACCTCCAAAACCCGCTGGATGACGAACATCACGTCTGGGCGCCCCGCGTCGTATTCGTCGAAGCACAGAGCGATATTGTGCTGGATCGCCCACGGCAGCATGCCGTCGCGAAATTCGGTCACCTGCTTGCCGTCCTTGAGCACGATCGCGTCCTTGCCGACGAGGTCGATGCGCGAGACGTGGCTGTCGAGGTTGATGCGCACGCAGGGCCAGTTCAGGCGCGCGGCGGTCTGCTCGATGTGAGTCGACTTGCCGGTGCCGTGATAGCCGGTGATCATCACCCGGCGGTTGTAGGCGAAGCCAGCAAGGATCGCGAGCGTCGTGTCGCGGTCGAACAGATAGTCCGGATCGAGATCCGGCACGTGTTCATCGCGTTCCGAATAAGCGGGCGCCTCCATATCGGAATCGATGCCGAACAGTTTGCGTACCGATACCCGCGTGTCGGGCAGACCGGGCGCGGCTTCGGATTCCACGAGGGTATGTATCGAATTCATTGGTCCTCCACGCCCTCCCGCGAGCGGAAAAGAGCGTCATTCTCATACTCGAATTCCGGCCGCGCGCAAAAGCGCCGCCCCGCGCCGGACCATCCCGGCGCCTTCGATGCCTTGAGCATCCTCGCACCATTGCGCTTCGCCGCGATGACGGGTCCCGCTTGTAGGCGACCCGCTTTCCGTCCGGCGCCCCGATCAGACCAGCTTGTTGGCGC
This sequence comes from uncultured Alphaproteobacteria bacterium, assembly GCA_963794655.1. Taxonomy (GTDB): domain Bacteria; phylum Pseudomonadota; class Alphaproteobacteria; order Rhizobiales; family Beijerinckiaceae; genus Roseiarcus. Next base: position 137,204 of record CAWCEV010000008.1, on the reverse strand, counting down.
GGAGGTAATTGTACGCCTGAATGATCTCGCGCAATCTGTCTTCCGACGAACGATCGCCGCCGTTGGCGTCCGGATGATGGCGCTTCACCAGATCCTTGTATCGGGCCTTGATCTTCGCCTGGGTGGCCTCGCCGTCGAGGTCAAGCGTCAGCAAGGCCTTGATCGCCAAGACGTTGTATCGAGGCGGCTCGTGCTGCTGCGGCGCCTTGCCGCGCGCTCCGCGCCGCCTCGCCGCTCGCGCTTCGGCAAAAACAGACTCGTCGACCTGTTGGCCGGCCCGGGCCGCTCGGGCGCCGAGCTTCCAGGTCGGGCGATGGCCGACCGCGTCGGCTTGGCGAAATTTCGCCATCGACGCATCGTCCATGCCGCGGAAGTAATCGTAGGAGGCGTTATATTCCCGCACATGATCGCGGCAGAAGCTGAAATATTCGCCCTCGCGCTCGCGGCCCTTGGGCGCCCGAAAGACGCCCTCGGCAGCGCAACCGGGAAACGAGCACGGGGTCACCGGCGCCTTTTCCGGCGTGCGTTCGGCAGGCTTGACCCGGATCCGGTCGAAGAGACGAGAATTCAAATCCATGCCATGACCTTTATGACCGCCGCCGCTATCGGGCAAGCCCCCAAACGATCCCACGAGAGGGCGGAAGAGCGCGCCCTTTGCTAAGACATGTGGGGTCGAGAATGGCTTAACGGGAGTGCGCGTTGTGATCATGGATGAGAGAATTGTCGCCCGTTTGACGGAAGCGCTCGATCCGATCGCGCTCGATGTCGTCGACGAGTCCGACCGTCATGCGGGACATGCCGGGGCGCGCGAGGGCGGGGGCACGCATTACCGAGTCCGCATCGTGTCCGCGCGATTCGAGCGCCGCAGCCGCGTCGAGCGGCATCGACTGGTTTACGACCTCCTGACGGCGGAATTCGCCGATGGTTTGCACGCGCTCGCGCTCGTCGCCAAGGCGCCGGGCGAGCCGTGACGGCGGTGAGCCGCTCCAAATCGTTCGGCCCATATGCGTTCACGCTATCCCCGGCCGAGGCCGAAGCCGCCGCGGCTCGGGCAGGGTTGCGCCTGGCTCTCAAGGGCGGATTGCTCGCCCGCCATCTGGCGCCGCTGACCGCCTTCGCGCTCGTTATCGCCTTCGCCGCTGTGCTGGCGCTGACCGGCCTGATCAGCCGCCGCGCAGGAGAGGCGACGATCATCCTCGCCGCGGCCGCCTTCATGATCCAGCGTCTCGCCAATCACTGGCGCGTCCGCCGCGCCCGTCGCGAAGGCCGTGGCACGATCGCCGAGCTTCGGTCGGCAGGCGCGGTGACGGCGACGTTCGAAAATGACGCGGTCTCGCTCGATGTCGATGGGCGAACGAGGCGGCTCTGCTACGCCGACTGTGACGCGGCCGAAGACGCGGGGGGCCTCATTTACCTCTGGATGCGCGAGGGCGCGCCGATCGTGGTGCCGACGCGCGCGCTCGCCGATGCCGATGAGGCGGCGCGGCTCATGTCGCGCCTCTCCGCGCGGATCGGAGCAATTCGGGGCGCGGGCCGGGCGGAATAGGGAGCGTTACTGCGCCTGCGCGGGCGCCTTTGGCGAACCCGCGTCGTCGGTCTCCGCACCCGCGACATTGGGCCTCGCGGGCGGGGTCGGGGGCGTATGCAGCGACGCCATCTTCACGCTCTTCTCGCCGTCCGAAGCGGCTCCGTCGCGGCGCGGCGGCAGCGGCGCTCCGGAGGAAGGCGCCTCGTCGGCGGCGCTGGCTTCCGTGGGCGCCGGCGGCGCGGCCTGCTGGCCGCCGCCGCCGATGTGCAGCCAATTCTTGACGCTTTGCGCCCCGCCGGTGATCCCGCCAAGCACGCCGCCCGACGCCTGGTTCGGCGGGGAGGTGAGCGCGACCGCCTCGGTCGCGGCGGCCGGCGCCGCCGAGGCCTCGACCGCGGGCGGCGCAGCGCTCGCGGCCCGGCGCTTGGCGTCGGCGGCGGCGATCTTGACGGAGGCCGGCGCGGGTCTGGAATCGCTGAGGACGACCTCCTGCGGGCCAGTCGCGACCGCGTCCGGGTCGCTTGTGTCCTTGTAGCCGGCGAAGACGGCATTCTGGCCGCCGTCGGCATAGACGAGCCGGACCGGCTTGACGCCCGAGGCGATAAGATCGGCGACCTTGCCGTCGTCCGTCTGCTCCTTCTCCGTGACCAGCGCCTCGACATTCTCGTCGCGGGTGAGCGCGGGGCAGGGCTCGCTCGCGGAGACATCGCCCTTCGGCGTCGCGTCGAACACATAGCGCTTGCCGCACACCGTGACCGAGGGCTCAGCCTTGGTGACCTCGAAATGGTCGGAACCGTTCTTGAGGTCTTTCCAGAAAGCGATATTGGGATCGAGCCGGAACTTGGCCATGTTCTCCGGCGTCATATGGAACGGATAGGACTGGAGCTGGATTTCGCGCTGGCCGCCGGCGAAGGATTCGCGGGCGATCGCATAGATGTCGGCGACCTGCTCGTCGGTCATCGAGAAGCAGCCCGCCGACGAGCAGACGCCATGCACCATGACGTTGCCGCCGGTGCGTCCGTAAGCCCGATCATAGGCGTTGGGATAGCCGACGTTGAAAGACAGGTAATAATGGGAGGCCGGGTTCATCTGCCCGGGCGCGATCGTATAGAAGCCTTCCGGCACCTGCATGTCGCCTTCGCGCTTCTTCGGCCCGAGCTGGCCCGACCAGCGGCACATCGGGTAGGTCTTGAGCAGTGCGTACTCGCCGCTCGAATTCTTCTTCCAGATCTCGAGCTCCGCTTCCTTCTTGTAGGTGCGGATGAGGGTCGGCGCGGACGGCGAGGTGTCGAGCTTGTCCATCTCAGCCAGTGTCGCCGCCGAGATGGGCTGCTGGGACCGCGCGGAGCTCTGGTCGAGATAGGAATCGTCACAGCCGGCGATGAGCGCGCAGGCTGCAACCGCCAGACCAACGGCGCAACCGCGCCGGATGATTGAATTCATCGATCTCCCCGCATTCGATCCTGAGTCTAGCCGCGCGGGCGCCAAAAGTCCACGTCGCGGGAAATGAAGCGCTCGCACCCTTACAGAGCCGTTAATCGACTTTTGACTATCAAATTCAGTTGATTATGGGATGGCGGCGGATGGAGGAAAGCGCTTCGAAGCCCGGCGAGACAAGCTCCCGAAGGCGCGGGAGCCAGTCCCCCGCGTTCTACTTGCCCGGACAAGTCTTTTTTTCAGCGGGTTAGGCGCCGTTTCGTGATAGTAGCGACGCCGGCAGAGAATATCACGCAAAAATACAGGTAATACGGTTTGGCGCAGGCGTCTTCCCCCGGCCCGCCGCATCACCACCGGGCGGACAGGGGCGCCGAATTCGAAGATCTCGGCGAGTCGCGCCCGGGTGGCGCGGGTTGCGTCCTCCGGCAGCGCCGAGCGCGGGAAAAAGCGCGCTTCCGCGATCTCCCAGTCGGGCGCCCGTTCGCCCAGCACCTGGAACGTTCGGACGAGGTAGACCGCAATATGGTCGCGCCGAGTCGAGTGGGTGTTGAGGAAGAGGCCGTGCAGCAGCGGCGGCCCGTCGATCGCCACCATCGCCTCTTCCTTGAGCTCCCGCGCCATCGCCTCGACGCAAGTCTCGCCGGGTTCGACCCCGCCGCCGGGGAAATGCCAGCCGGAGACGTAGCCGTGCCTGACCAGCAGAACCCGTTCCTCGGCGTCGGCCACGATCGCCCTGACCCCGAGCGTCATCGGCCGCGCAAGGAGGAAGCTCCAGTGCATGAGGCGTAACTTCAGCCGCTCTCGAATCGGCGAGGGCATGGGCTCGAAAAAGGCTCCGGCCGGGGCGACACGCCCGGGGTTGTGTTTCCGTTCAAGCAATCTTATTGCCGCCCGGTCAATGGCGGCGCGAAATCGTTCATCCCGGGCCGCCGCCCGGCGGGGCGGTCAGGGACATGAGCTTCACGATCGCGCATATCACCGACCCGCACCTGAGCCCGGCGCCGATGCCGGGCTTCGCCGATCTCAGGTTGAAGCGCGTCATGGGCTTCATCAACTGGAAGCGCGGACGCGAGCGGCGCAACGACATGGCCATGCTCGCCCGCCTGGTCGCGGACCTGCGCGCCCAGCGGCCGGACCATGTCGCGGTTACCGGCGATCTCGTCAATATCGGCATGCCCGCCGAGTTCCACCGCGCCGCCCTATGGATGAAGACGCTCGGCGAGCCGACCGACGTGAGCTTCGTTCCCGGCAATCACGACGCCTATGTGCGCGCGTCGATGCCACTGCTCGAGGCGACATTCGCGCCCTGGACGAAAGGCGAGGCGCCGCGGGGCGAAGCGACCTTTCCTTACCTTCGCGTTCGCGACGGGATCGCGATCATCGGCCTCTCTTCGGCGGTGCCGACCGGCCCGCTGATGGCGACGGGCAAGCTCGGCAAGCGGCAGCTCGAGGCCTTCGCCGGATTGCTCGGCGAAACCGGGGACAAGGGGCTTGCGCGCGTCGTGCTCATCCACCACCCGCCGATCCCCGGCGTCACGCCGCCGCTGCGCGGCCTCTCCGACGCTGCGGCGTTCGCGCGTATCGTGCGCGAGCGCGGCGCCGAGGCGATCCTGCACGGCCACACCCATGAGCAGGCCGTGCGCTCGCTTCCCTCGCGCGCCGCGCGCACGGTCGGGGGCGCGATTCCGGTGATCGGGGCGCCGTCCGCCGCGGCGGGCGCCCGCCGCGACCCGCGCTATCACGCGGCTTATCATCTCGTGCGCCTCGAGCGCGACGGCGAGCGCTGGCGCGTCGGCGTCCGCGCCCGCGGCCTCGCGCCGGAAAGCGCGGCGATCGGCGAGCGGCAGGCGCTTAGGGTTTGAGGCGGAGGCCCATCGGAAACATCCTCAACCGGCTTTCTTGATTGGAGGCAGATACTGGCCGAGCGTCGCCGGGTCCTGCGCCTCCTTCGTTGGCAGGTAGATGCGATAGTTGATCCGGAACAACCCACTCGGCGGGCACGGCAGCCAATTGCTCTCGTATCGTTTCGGAGGCGCATTCTGGACGTAGATATCCAGCGACCCATCAGGATTGGAAGTCAGCCCTTTTGTCCGGTCGCCGATCGAAAAACGATCGATCGGATTCTTCACCAACTGAAAATTCGCGCCATACATCGTTAGGGACCAGAAGCCGTTCTTCATCGTCGGCGGAATCTGGTCCTTATTGAAGTGAATGACATAAAGGTTCGAGCCGTCGAGGAGCTGCGCGTCGCCGTCCTCATAGGTGCTGAAATACTCGGCCTCGGCCCGGTCGTGCACGAAAAGCCCTTCGAGCGCGCCAAGCGAGCGATCGAGATAGTCAAAACCGTAGTCGCCCGGACGCAGATTGTTCCATCGCGTCGGGTATGGCGTGCCGCGATACTTCACTTTCCACTTCAGGATTTCCGGGCCCTCCTGCGCCGCTCGGACGAGCCCTTTGTGGGCCGGTTCGTCGAGCTTGGAGACATCCATCGGCTGGCCGACGTCGATGCCGCCGCGCGCTAAGAGCATCACCGCGGCCCCTTGGTCCGGCGGCGGCGGATTCCGCATGAGGAGGTCCGCAGCCGTCTCGAAATAGGCGAGATCGCCGTCATGCTCCGGGAGCGGTGCGTCATGCAGCGCCGCGACCTGGCCGAACTTGCTCTTGTCGCCCCAGTTGTCGAGCGAGGTGAGGCGGAACTGTTGCTGCAGTTCGTTGACCTTCTTGAGGTCCGCCTCGTCTTGCGGCAGGACGCCAATGCGTAGCGCAAACATCATATCGTTGGTCGGCATGCGGTGCTCGACCACGCCGGGGGGCAGTTCGCCCTTCCAGTTCGGGCCGACGAACGCGTGATTGCCGCCATCGCCGCCGGTCGCGCGCGTGCCGATGTAGAAGATGTTGTTGGTGTAAGCGTCCGCAACTTCGACGGACCAGTAGCGGTCATGAATGTCCGGCGCGGTCAGGATGATCGGCTGGTCGGCGAGTTCGAGCAGCGACCCGCTGTAGATAGTGTCGTTGTTGGGCGTGTAGGGCATCACATCGTCGGCGGTCGCCAGGGTCAGCATGTTGCCGATGTGATTAATTGGGGCCGCGGGTGCGACCTTCTTCGCCTTTTCAAGCGCGGCCGGATTAAGCCGCAATTTTCGTTCGCGCTCGACGATCGTCAGCGGGAGAGTGAAGACATAGTTCTGAATGCCAACGGAATAATACCACTCCTCCTCGGCTTGCGCGTCATGCTTCCGGATATCCTCGGCCGAGGCAGGCGCCGCTGCCGGCATCTGCGCATTCGCCATAGAAACACAACTGGCAGCCGCTAACGTGGCGGCAATTACAAGTTTCATACTCAACTCGCGGTTCGAGATCATGTGATGAGAGGTTATCGTGCGTACGGGCCGCGGAAATTGAGGCAGAACAAATATCAGTCCATCGGATCGCAATGATCGCCGCGAATTCTGCCTGAACGCGGCTACCGCCCCTTCTCCATCTCGCGCCGGATCTCGTCGTCCGAGATTGGCCTCCGGAGGAAGACGCTCCAGTAGTTCGCCCCGAGCCCGACGCCCCAGCCCAGGAGGGGCCAGATCGGCCAGAAATACCCTCGGCTGGCAATCGCCCAAATGGCGATGAGCAAGAAATTGACGGCGACATAGATGGTCAGGTGGCGCCCGAAGGCGCGCTTCGCCTCGATACGCTCGATCGCGGCATGATGATCGACCGATAGCCCCGGCGGCTGAGGCGTCGCTTGCGCCTGCGGGTAGACCGCTTGCACCGGCCCGCCCACTTCGAGCGAGTAGACGCGGATCGGCTCGGCGATGTTCTTCAATTGCGTCGCGCCGAGATCGGTGACCTTGAGGTCGAGCCGCCCCTTCACCTGCCAGTAAGCCTGCTCGGAAAGACAGATCGCGCCGGGCTTGGCGACGCTCTCGAGCCGCGCGGCGATGTTGACGCCGTCGCCCATGAGATCGCCGTCGCTCTCCTCGACCACGTCGCCCAGATGAACGCCGACGCGGTATTCGATACGCCGCTCCGGCGCCACGCCGGCGTTTCGCTCGACCATGCCGTTCTGCAGTTCGATGGCGCAGCGCACGGCGTCGACCACGCTGCGGAACTCGACGATCGAGCCATCGCCGGTGCTTTTGACGATTCGGCCGCGATTGGCGGCAATCGTCGGCTCGACGAGATCGCTGCGCAACGCCCTGATGCGCGCGAGCGTGCGATCCTCGTCGGCGCCGGCAAGCCGGCTGTAGCCGACAATGTCTGTGACCAGGATCGCCGCGAGCTTTCTGGTCTCGCTCATTGCATCGCCTCCAGCCCCGGAACATTACCACGGACAAAGGAATCCGGCGAAAATCATCGACCGGGGGCTGGCTGATCCTGTGCGGATCAGGCGCGGCGCGCGAGCAAAATATGCGCTCTGCCGCCGAAATTATCATTCGCCCAGCGCCGTCGCGGTGTATAAGCGCCGATAAATCCAAGGTTGGCTGGAAGGGCGGGGCGCATGTTCGGGGGCAAGCGGGCTGGTCAATTCATCGCGGTTCTCGGTCTTTCGTTTGTTCTGAGCGCCGGGGTCATGGCGTCCGCATGGGCGGAGGACGCCGCCGCGCCGCCGGCCGCCGACACGACGAAGGCCGCAGCGAAGGCGGCCGAGCCGGTCACGACGAAGGATCCTGAGATCGCGCTTGACGATCTCGAGCTTCTGCTCGAGCCGATGACCGCCGACGAGATCGCGACCGAGGTCAAAGGCTGGTTCGCCCTGCTTCAGGCAAAGGAACGCGAAATCTCGGTCGCCGAGCTCGACGTGCGGCGCAAGAACCGCGAAATCGCACAGCTCGAGAAGCAGAAGGCGGCGGCCGCCGATCTCGCCAAGGCGACCGAAGAAGTCAAAGCCGCGACGACCGACAAGGACAAGGAGGCGGCGGCGAAGCATCTTGCCGATGCGCAGAAGACCCTCGCCCAGACGGTCGCGACTGCGACCAAGGAAACCGCCAAGGAAGAGAAAAAGGCCGAGGCGACCACCGCCGCGATGGCGAAGCAGGCCGATGCGGCGCCCCCGCCGGCGACGGTGACGGATTCCGGCCCGGGCACGAAAGTCGTGCCGGCGGCGGACGACAAGGACGTGATGCAAAAGGCTGCCGAAACGGCGGCGAAGAAGTCCGACGCTACCGGCGACACCGCGAAGGTCGAGAAGGTGGGTCGCGGCGAGCGAGAAGGAGGCCGCCGCCGCGGACCAGATCAAGACGTTGGCAGAATCAGCTCCGGCGGCAGCCGGAAACGCGATGGCGGCCGCGCCCGGCGCCGCGACCGCTGCGGTCGCCGACACATCGAAAAAGGCCGAGAAGCTGGCGGAGAAGGCCGATGAAGCCTCGGCCGCGAAGACCGACGTCAAGGTCCAGCTGGTCGATTACAGCACGCAGTTGATGAGCGAACGCACCGCGCTCGTCGATCGCCTGAAGGTCGTCCTCGACAAGTGGGAGCTCAAGGGCGGCGATCCGAAGACCTATCGGCTCTACATCGCCTCGATCGGCGGCATCAAGATCGACGTCTCCGACCGCGCCGCGACGATGGCGAGGATCTCCGCCTGGCTCACAGCCGACGAGGGGGGCCTCAGATGGGCGCGCAATCTCGCGACCTTCATCGGCTATATCGTCGGCTCGATCATCGTCGCGTGGATCGTTCGCATGATCCTGCGCCGTGTGATGGCCGGGGGGCGGGTGACCTCGCATTTGCTGCGCGACTTTGTCATCTCGAGCTCCGGGCGGATCATCGTTTTGATCGGCGTCCTGCTCGGATTGTCGGCGCTCGAAGTGAACCTCGCGCCGTTGCTCGCGATCATCGGCGCGGCGGGCTTCGTCGTCGCCTTCGCGCTGCAAGGCACGCTCAGCAATTTCGCCAGCGGCCTTCTCATCATGGTCAATAAGCCGTTCGACGTCGGCGACGAGGTCGAAGTCGGCGGCGGCATCAAGGGCAGGGTCACACGGGTCAGCATCTTCAGCACCTATATCGAGACCGACGACGGATTGCTGAAGATCGTGCCCAACGACAACATCTGGAAAGCCGTCATCGTCAATCAGACGACCGGCGTCGTGAAGGCCCCGCCGGTGGCCGAGGCGAAGCCCGACGCAACGCCCGCGGCCGGGTGAAGCGGGTGAGCGGGCGGCGTGACGCCGGCGGCCGGGCGCCGCCGGATCATGGGGAAAACCCGGCCGCGCCAGCCGGTATGACCATCGAATTATGCGTGAAATGGCGTTAGCGTGCCGATTCGCCGCCTTTTGCATGAGGCGCGGGCCGAGGAGGGGAGCGTCTGATGTCGGAAGCCACTGATTCCGCAGTCGAGGCCAAGGAAAAGAGCCGGGCGGTCGCGCTTCTGATCGCGGTGCTCGCGCTGTTGTTGGCGCTGGCGGAAGCTGGGGCGAAAAACGCCCAGCATCTGTCGACGGAGAAGAACATCGAGTCCTCCGACCTGTTCAATTTCTATCAGGCGAAGAGAATTCGCTCGACCGTCGTCGAAACCGCCGCCTCGACGCTCGAGGCGCAGAAGACCGCAATCACCGACCCGACCGCGCAAGCGGCGTTCGAGAAGCAGATCGCCGATTTCAAGGCGACCGTCGCGCACTATGAGAAGGACCCGAAGACCCCGGAAGACAGCATGGACAAAATCCAGGAGCGGGCGAAGGAGGCCTCGGAAACCCGGGAATTGGCCAATCGCCGGCTCGGCCACTACGAGCTTGGGAGCGGGCTCACCCAGATCGCGATCGTCCTCGCGTCGGCGGCGATCATCACCGGAATGACCGCGCTCGTGTGGTTCAGCGTTGCGCTGGGCGCGATCGGCGCCATCCTGCTCGCGCTCGGATTTCTCGCTCCGACGGTGCTGACCTTCATCGGCTAGCGAGGAAACGAGGATGGTTGACGAGACCAAGCTCAATCAATTCATGGACAAGATCCTGGGCGACATCGGCGGCGCTCTCAGCGTGCCGCTGGTGCGCATGGGCGACAAGCTCGGCCTCTACAAGGCGCTCCATGAGCAGGGTCCGATGACATCAGCGGAGCTTGCGGCGAAAGCGAAGGTGGCCGAGCGCTATACGCGCGAGTGGCTGTCGCAACAGGCCGCTTCAGGGTACCTCGAATACGCGCCGGACACCAAGAAGTTCACCTTACCGCCTGAACAGGCGAGGGTATTCGCTGAGCCCGACAGTCCCGTCTATATGCTGCCCGCCTTCGACATGGTGGCGGTTATGCTGGACAACCAGCCGCTGGTCGAACCGGCATTTCGTTCCGGCAAGGGCGTCGGCTGGGGTGATCAGTCGCAATGTCTGTTCTGCACGACCGGACGCTTCTTCCGCGTCGGCTATCACAATAACCTTGTGGCCTCCTGGCTGCCGGCGCTGGAGGGTGTCATGGCGAAGCTCGAGTCGGGCGCGACAGTCGCCGACGTCGGTTGCGGGCACGGGTTTTCGACCATCTTCATGGCGAAGGCGTTTCCCAACTCGACGTTCGTCGGCTACGATTTTCATCCGGCGTCGGTTGAGCAGGCGCGGATTCATGCGGAGCAGCATGGAGCGACCGCGAACACGAAGTTCGAGGTCGCAATGGCAAGCGATTTTCCTGGCAAGAATCTCGATCTCGTGACCTTCTTTGATTGCCTTCACGACATGGGTGATCCGGTTGGCGCGGCGCGCCATGTGCGCGAGACGTTGAAACCCGATGGAAGCTGGATGATCGTCGAACCCGCGGCTGGCGATCGATTGGAGGACAATCTCAATCCGGTGAGCCGGATGTACTACGCGGGCTCCACGATGGTGTGCATTCCAACGTCGCTCGACCAGCAGGTCGGCGCGGCCTTCGGGGCACAGGCGGGCTTCGCCAAGCTCTCGTCAGCGATCACCGAGGGCGGCTTCGGCAGGGTGCGCAAGGCGACCGAGACGCCGTTCAACATGGTGCTGGAGGCGCGACCCTAGTCTGCGCGCTCACGCGTTCGACGTCAGCGCGCCCGGCAGCGCCGCCCGCAGCCGCGAGGGGGCGGCGGGGGCGAGCTTCTTCACCGCGCTCGACGCCGCAACCACGCCACGATTGACGAACGCCTCGTGGTTCCGCTCGATTTCGTCGAGATCATAAAGATAGTTGACCATGACGCCGTAGGAGTCCGCGAGCCCCTTCGGCGACAGGTCGCCTTGCCAGTTGATGCGCTCGAGGCTCGCGCCGTTGCCAAGATGGAAGCGGGCGACCGGGTCGATCACCCGCCCGTCAGGCCGGCGCGCCTTCAGGAAATAGTAGGCCGCAAGCGGCTCGAGCGCCGCGCGCAATCGTGGCGCGACCCCCGGTGCGGTCGGCCAATTCTCCTCGGCCGCGAGGGGAAGTGCGGCGCTTCTCAACGGCGCGATCGACGCATCCTCGGTCGTCTCGAGCCAGGCGCGGAAGCCCGGGACCGGCGATAGCGTGACGAAGGTCTCGATCGCCGGCAGCTCGCGCCGGATTTCCTCGACCACCTGCTTGATCAGAAAGTTGCCGAAATTGACCCCCGCCAGACCCTGCTGGCAATTCGAGATCGAATAGAACGCGGCCACTCGCGCCTTGTCCGGCGACAGCTGGGCCCGCTTTTCGGCGAGCAGCGGCGCAATCGCCGCCGGCGGCGTCAGCGTCAGGGCCACCTCGACGAAGATCAGCGGCTCGTCGACAAGTCGCGGATGGAAGAAGGCATAGCATCGCCGGTCGGCCGGATCGATGCGCCGCCTGAGCTCGTCCCAGTCGCCGATCTCGTGCACCGCCTCGTACCGGATGATCTTTTCGAGCAGCGCCGCCGGCGACGACCAGTCGATCCGGCGCAACACCAGAAACCCGCGATTGAACCATGAACCGAACAGATGGAGAAAATCGCGATCGACGATCGCGAGCGATGGGTTCTGGTTGATCAGCGCCAGGAGGTCGGCCCGCATCTCGACTAGCGCCGCTGTGCCGCCGGGCGCCCGATTGAGCCGCCGGAAAAGCTCGTGGCGGCGCGGCTCGGACGCGTAGTGAATTTCGCTCGCGGCGGCCTCGTCGGCGTCGATGTCGAAATTGGCGATCGCCGTCATCACCCGCTCGCGATCAGGCCCGAACTCGTCGGCAAGCGAGCCAAAGAACGCCGCATGGTCCGACGGATCGAGCGCGCGGTAGCGGCGCAGGATCTCGGCGGCGAGCGCGACTCCGGACGCCTCGCCGCGGCCTTCGACCAGCGCCCGGCAGGAACTCAATCGAGCGATTCGGCGCGGTTCTCGCCGTCCTTCGGCCACGGCTTGATCTTGAGCACGGAGCGCCCGCGCTCGGCGATCGAGGTCAGCAGATCGTAAAAAAAGGCGTTGGACATCGTTTCCGTCGGCCTTGGCGCCGGCGCCTCATGCGGACTGACGAGAAGCGATTGTCGTGCGAGGCCCGAAGGGAATCAAGCCGCGCACGCAACGAAAATGCGCAAGCGTCGAGACGGTTGATCACGAATGCGACCGGTTGGCGAAATCGCGGTCCAATTTCAGAACGGCGACGCCCCAGTCCACTGATCCCAGAGGTCGTGCAGCCGCATCGTCCAGGCAAGATAACCGCCAAGCCCGATCAGGAGCGCAAGCGTGATCGACCCCAACATCATCAGGAACAGGCTCAGCGCGTCGCCAAGCCGCCGGAGGAATCCGCGCCTCGGAGGCGCCGCCCATTCGCCCGTTGTCGCTTCGATCGCCTCGGTCGCGGAGTGGATCGACATGGGCGCGCCGCGGGCGGCTCCGTTGGCAAGGGGCCAGGCGCGCGGCCCGTTTGCCTCGGCCTGCGGCGCCTTCTCGGCATGGGCCGCCTGCGCGTCTCGCGATTCCGCGGCCAGCGCGCGCTCGCGCTCGATCAGGCGGCGGGCGACATAACCGGCGACCGCGGCGGCGATGGCTTCGACCGACTGGCTTTCGGCGATCAGCACGCGACCGTTGCGCGTGTCCTGATGGAACCGGTAAGTGCGCCGGTCGTGCGCCATGTCGATGAAGGCGATCATGTCGACGAAAAGACGCGGATGATCGCCTTGCGCCAGCGCCAGATCAAACATGTCGACATCCGGCGGCGCCTGCGCGACGACCGGCCTGAGCGCGCTTTCGAGCAGCCCGAGACGGCCCATTTCAATCTCGCGCAAATCCGCGATCGCCTCGCCGCGCTCTGCGTTCTCGATGCGCGCCTGCCGGATCGCGTTCGCGAGGTCGGGTAGGGCGGCAAGTTCGGGCTTGTCGTTCATCGATGTCGTCCGCGCTTGTCGCGCAAGGTTAGCGCGAATCCGGCGGACCGCAAACCGTTCGATGAGCGGAGATTTTCTTCAGGGCGATCTTCTTGGACTGCACGAAAAGGGCGTCCTTGATGTCCTATTGCGGGCCCGCGGAAAACGGCGCTGCTCTTATCGGCTCATGCCTGCGCGCGGCTTATTTCTGCGCCAGAGCGGCAAGCCGCTCGCGCGCCCCGGTCGCGCCGGCGGCAAGCGCGCGCGCGTAATAGTCGCGCGCCTTTGCGCTGTCGCCCCTGAGACCGAGGGCGCCGAGGCGGGTGAGTGTCGCCGGATCGAAGGTGTCGCCGAGCGCGACCAGCGCCCGCACGTCGCCGGCTTCGGCTGCGCTCACGAAGAAAGCCCGGGCGGTCGCGATGTCGCCCTTGGCGAAGGCCACCAGGCCTTCGGCGCAAAGCCGGCGACCGTCGTCGATCGGTATCGCCAGCGCCGCGCCGGGGCTCGCGCCTTCCTTGTCCCGCCGCGCCGCGGGCTGTTCGCGCAAAGCGCTCGCAAGCTTGCCGATCGCATCCTTTGCGAGCGGCTGAACCGCCGCCACCGGCGACTTGAGCGCCGTGACGAGGACAGACGGTTTGACGAAAACGGGCTGCTCGACGGCAGCCTTGGCGTTCAGCGCCGAGGGTTCGAGTCGCGGCCAGCACGCGAAGACCAGAATGCCGGCGAAAGCGGCGGCGAGGACGCTTGCGAGTGCTTTCCAGGATATGGCCAGCGTCCGTCCTCCCTACTGCATCAGCCCGCGCCAGCGGGTCAGTCCCTCATAGAGGCGATCCGAATCGCTTGCGCTCGGCCAGCTCGGCGAAGTGGCGGCGGATTTGGCCGAGGCGCGGAAGGCGTCGAGAGACGCGTCGGCCGAAGCCTTCTTCGCGTCCAGCCAGTCCTGAGCCCCCGCGAGCCGCGGCCAAGGCTGGCCCGGCCACGACGCCTCGGCCGCGAGATTGATGTCGCGCCAATGGGCGTCGCGGTCTTCGCCGAGGAAACCGTCATAATTGTCGAAGAACGCCCGCGCGAGACGGCCGGCCGCGTCGGCCCGGGGCGATCCCGGCGGGGCGTCGAGGGCGACGAGCGCCATCGGCTCGGCCACGGTTTCGACCGGCGTCGTCGCGCCGACGAGATTGGGCCTTTCGGCGGTGGTCACGTGAGCGGGAGCGTAAACCGGCTCGAGCGTCGCCGACCACGGAATTGCGAGGATGTGGAACCGGCCGTCGCCGCCGAAATTGTCCAGCGCCGCGGTTTTCTCGGCCCCGAGGACGACGACCGCGTCGACCTTGCCGGCTGCGAGCGCGTCAAGCGCCTCCGGCAGCGGCCCATTGGTCTGATTCGGCGTCACTCCGAGCCGCGAGAACAGCATCCGGCCGCTGGTCGAGGTCGCGCTGTCGAGTTCGCCGAAACTGACCAGCTTTCCCTGCAAACCACTGATAGATTTGATTTCCCGCGGCGCGATCACCTCGATCGTCTCAGGCGCGAGGCGCGCGACATAAGGAACCCGTTTGGTCCATTCCGGGTCGCCCTTGGCGCTCGAAAGGAGGCTGTCGAGCGAAACGATGGCGAAGTCGGCCATGTCGGTCTTGATGACCTTGCCGAGGCCGTCCGGCGAGGTCGGACCGACCATCGCATGGCCGGGGGCGCCGCTTGCGGTCATGACCGCCGCGAAGTCCTTGGCCATTCGGCTCGCCCTGACGTCGCCAGGGTCGGCAAGGACGGAAAACTCTTTTGGAGCAGTGGGTTGCGCGGCGGGAATGGCCCCTGTCGTCGCCGGGGCCAGCGCTGTCGCTCGCGCATACTGGCGGACGACCCTGCCCTGGCTGCCGCGCCACGCGCCATGCCACAGAACTCTTACGCCATTTTTGAAAACCGGGTGGGTGTAAGGCACCATGCCGGTCGGCGGCTTCTTTGCTTCAGCCGCAAAACTGCCCCCCGCGAGCAGCATGGCGACGCCGACCGCGGCAGCCGAACGCGCGGCTCTGCCTCGCGGCTCCCGCCCAAGCTTGCTGAGACCAATCGACAATAAACCTGGGCGCCCGCCCTGACGCGTTCCGCTCGCCATCGCGCGCGAACTTGGCCAGCAAATGCGACCTCATCAAGGCAGCCAACCCATTGCTCCCCTGCGGATTTGCGGGCGGGAAATGCGATTTGCACAGGATTGAGAGCTGCTCAGGGCGCCGCTGCGAGAGCCCCGAGCTCCGCCACAAGCTCTTCGTCGCCGACCGGAGCGAGCGTAGGCCCGTCGAGATAGACGAGCGCGGCGGTGATCGCGACCCCGGGATAGAGCGGCTGCAAAGCGGCCCGATAAAGCGCGAGCTGGACGACATGGGCGCGAGCCGGAGAATCGGGCTTCGCGCCGAGCTTGAAGTCGACGATCGAGATGCCGTCATCGGTTGCCACCAGCCGGTCGAGACGGCCGCTGAACGGCAAATCCGGACGCCCGGACCGCGGCAGAAGGCCCATCAGAGGGACTTCGGCGCGGGAATCGGGGCCAAAGAGACGCCTGAGCTCCGGCGCGTCGATCGCAGCCAGGACTTTCGCGGCGAGCGCCGCGCGGGCCGGCTCAGCGAGCCCGCCGCCCATGCGGCCGAGATACTCATCCGCGGCGCTCGCCCGCCGGTCGTGGGGGACGCCGGGCAGAAGCTCGAGCAGCGCGTGGGCGAGACGCCCCTCCCGGACGCGCTCCCGGTCTTGCTCGCCTCCGCCGATGACGCGCGAGGGCCTGAGCGGAGCGGCGGCCAATTCGGGCTTAGCCTTGACGGCGAGCCAGCCGGGCAGCGTGCTGGGAAGGCGAATCTGCGGCGCTTCGGCGCCATCCTCGGCGCGAAGACCTTCGCCGAAACGCCAAATCTTGTCCTCGCCACCGTAGGGCGCTGGGGCCTCGACGAGCGAATCAGCGAGCCCGTCGCGGATGAGATTGTACCAGCAGTCGTCCGGACGGGTGTTCTTGCCGTCATAGCCGGCGACGATGAGCCGCTGGGCGGCGCGGGTCATGGCGACATAGAGGAGGCGCCGATATTCGCCCGCCGCGGCCTTGCGCGCCGCGGCCCGCGCTTGATCGAGGGGCCGCGCGTCCAGGCTGGCCGCCTTCGCCCAGGCATAGATCGGCGGATCGTTGGGCCTCGTGGCCTTGAGCCGCATCAGCTTGGGATCCTGCCGTCCGTTGGGGGCGGTACAGGTGTCCGGCAGGAAGACGACCGGCGCCTCGAGCCCCTTGCTCGCGTGGACGGTCAGGACGCGCACGCCCTCGGTCTCGACCTCCATGTCGCGCTTGATCTCGGCGTCGGCGGCCTCGACCTCGGCGAGAAAATTGTGCAGCGACGGCGCCTCGCGCTGCTCATGCGCCAGCGCCAACGCCAGGAATTCGTCGATCGGGTCGGCAGCTTCCGGTCCGAGCCTGCCGGCCAGGGCTCGCCGCCCGCCGTCCTCGCCGAGAAGCAGCGCATAGAACGCGAAGGGCGAAAGGGTCCGCGCCCGCTCTCGCCATATCGCAAGGCTCTGCGCCGCCGTGACCGCGAAGAGGTCGTCCGAGCCCGCGAGCGCCTTTGCCAGGGATCCGCTGCGTCCTGCCGCGAGCTTGAACAGCGTATCCTCATCGAGGCCGATCAGGGGCGACTTGAGGACCGAGGCGAGCGTCAGATCGTCGTCCGGCAGGAGCGCCGCCCGGCCGGCCGCGATGAGATCCATCACCGCGATATGGTCCTTGAGCGTCAGGCGGTCGGCGCCGGCGGCCTTGAGCCCGGCGGCCTTCAGCGCTCTCACCATCGCCTCGAAGAAGGCGTTGCGGCTGCGGACCAGAATCATCACGTCGCTCTCGCGGATCGGCCTGACCTCGCCGGTGCGCGGATCGACCACGCGTTCGCGCGAGGCGGGCGAGCGCCATTGCTTGATGACGGTCGCGATGCGGTTGGCCAGCACAACATGCGGGTCGCTTGGCGCCGCATGGTCGAGCGGCCGGCGCCAGTCTTCCGGCTCAGGCGTGGGGGTTGGCGCGATCGGCGGCCACAACTCGACGACGCCCTTCAAGTCGCGGCGGATCGCCACATGCTGGGGCGACGGCTCTCCGGGCGCGGCGAAGCCTTGCCAGGCGGCCTCGGAGCGGAACGTCATGTCCACCGCATCGAGAATTGTCTGCGACGACCGGAACGAAAAGCTCAAGAGAACGTCGGCGAACGGCCGCTCAGCGTCGCGATGGCGCTTGTCGAACAAGCGCTTCATGTCGGCCAGCATCTCGGGCGCGGCGCCGCGAAAGCCGAAGATCGACTGCTTGTCGTCGCCGACCGCAAACACGGTGCGGTTTGGCCCCCGAGCGCCGGCGCCTGCAAAAAACTCTGCGGTCAGCCTCGCGAGAATCCCCCATTGTGGCGGGGAGGCGTCCTGAGCTTCGTCGAGCAGCAGATGATCCAGGCCATAGTCGAGCTTGTGCAGGACCCAGGCGGCGCTCGACCGGGTCAGAAGCGCGAGCGCGCCGGCGATAAGGTCGTCGAAATCGAGCGCGCCCCGCTCGGCCTTCATCCTCGCGTAGGTCGAAAGGATTGCGGTTGCGACTACGAACAGGGCGCCGCTGCGCTCGAGCGCCATCGCGCCGCGCCGGCGTTCGCGCAAATCGATGAGGCGATTCTGCTCGCGGCGCAGATCGTCATCGAGCGCCGGAAACCTGCCGCGCAGCTCAGCGGTGATCTGATTGCCCTTCTCGCCTCCTCGCGGATCGCCCCTGCCGGGTTTGTCCTGCGCCTTGGCGAAGAAGGCGTCGAGCAGCGCCTCGACGCGAAGCTCGCGCGGATCGTTCCGGTTCGCCGCGCGAAGTCTCGCCGCGAAATCCCGGTCCTTTGAGCCGCCGCGGTCGAGATCCCGCGCCCATGTCTCACGCAACATGCGCTCGGTTTCGCCGCCGAGCATCCGGGCTTCGAGGTTCGCCGTCGCGTCTTCGGGATGAAGCCCGAAGAGATTGCCGAGCGCGCCTGCGTAGGACGACGCCTCGCTATGGGCGCCGAACGCTTCGGCGCGGCTCAGCGCCTCTTTGAGCAGGTCGTCGAAGGCGAGGGCGCCGCATTCCCGCGCCACCAGATCGAGCTTGGCCATGCTGTCCGGGGACGCACTCAGCGCCGCGAGCGCCCGGTCGCGCGCCTCGATCATGAGGAGGCGAGCCTCGTTCTCGTCGATGACCTTGAAATGGGCCGGGACATTGGCCTCGAACGGGAAAAGCCTGAGCAGGCGCTCGGCGAAGGCGTGCAGCGTCTGAATCTTGAGCCCGCCCGGCGTCTCGATCGTGCGCGCGAATAATTGTCGCGCGAAAGCGAGCTCCGCCGGGCCTGGCGCCGACGCGCCGCTTTCGACGATCGCTTCCTTGAGCGCCTCGTCCGAAAGGCTTGTCCACTTTGCGAGCTGGGTGAAGATGCGCTCGGCCATGTTGGCCGCAGCGGCTTTTGTATAAGCCAGGCACAGGATCTGCGCCGGGGGCGTTCCGTCGAGCAGGAGCCTCACCACCCGCTGGGTCAGGACATGGGTCTTGCCGCTGCCGGCGTTGGCCGACGCCCAGGCCGAGGTCTTCGGGTTCGAGGCCTCGGCCTGACGCTCCCGCAGCGCCGGCGGAACAGCGAGGAGCCGGCTCACGAGGCATCCCCTGCGTCCTCGTCATCGCCTGCGATCGCCCATTCCTTGACCCGCGCGAGATGATCGTAGTCGGAGAAGCGGCTTGCGAATTTGGGGTATGGCCGTGAGACATAGGGCGTCTCCCTATGCTCGAACGCCTCAAGCAGTATCGTAAGCCCGGCGAAATGCTTGTCGGCGAGTTTGCGAATATCGGCGTCCTTGCCCCCGGCGCGCCTCTCCGCGCCTCCGCCGGCCCCGCCGAGCTTCAGATAGAGCGCTTCCTCGGGTTCGAGCGCCGGCAATCCTGGAAATCCGCCTCGCTGCAAGATGGCGGCTTCCAGCGTGAGCTGGGGCGCAAATCCGACCTCGACTTCGCGCGGGCCCGGCGTCGATCCGCTCTTGTAGTCGATGAGCCTCGCGCCCCCGCCAAGCAAACGGTCAATCCGGTCCGCCCGGGCGCTGAGCTTGAACGACGCGCCGCTCGCGAGCGGGACGGGGATCGCGCCATGCTGCTCGACCCAGATCTGCGCGGCGTCGTCGCGCGCTTCGCGCTCGAAAGAAAGAAAGAAGTCGAGCCCGGTTTCGACATTGGGCCAGTGGAGAGCAGCGAACGCCGGATCGGCGCGAAGCGGCGCAAAGCACGCGCGCGCGATCGCAAACAGGCGCTCCCGCGCGTCGAGGGGCAGGGGTCCGAGCGGGCAGGCCCTGGTGAACTCCTCGAAGGTGGCGTGCCACGCAATTCCGGCCTCCCGCGCGCTGATGTCGCGTTCAACCGCCTCGAGCGGCTTCAGGCGCAGGATGTATTCGGCGTAGATCGCATAGGGGTCGCGCCGCAACGTCTCGATCCGGGTGACGCTGAGCCCCCGGGGACGGTCCTCGACAGGCGGGCGCGGCGCCGGTCTTGGCGCGGGCCGGAACGCGTCGGGCTGATCGAGCGCGCGCGCGAAGGCGAGATAGCGCCTGCCGCGTTCCTCGGCGCCGGCGATCGCCTGCGAGCCTGCGCCGGCGGCGGCGGCGAGGCGCTGCAGAAAGCGCGAGGCGACGGTCGGCTCGCCGCCGCGCTTCTTCGCCCGGCTCAGGATCGCCTCGCGGCTCCCAAGCGCGGCGGCGAAATCATGCGCGGTCTGGCCGATGCGCCGCTCCGGCGGCGTGAGGCCGAGCGCGGCGCGCATCGGCCGGTTCAAGAAGGCGTCGGTCTCGACCGCCGGCGGCCAGACCGTTTCGTCGAGGCCGGCCAGCAACATGCAATCGAAGTCGAGAAGACGCGCCTCGAGAAGGCCGAGGATTTGGAGGCGCGGATGGCCGCCGTTCGTCGGGGGCGCCCCGACCGCCGCCAGCGCTTGGGCGAGCAAGACCGCATATTCGGAGAGTGCCGTCGGGAAGCGCTCCGTCGCGGCTTCGCTCCATTCGTCCATGAGCTCCGCCAGCGGCTCGAGCACCCGCAGGTCTTCGCCTGCCTCTCGCGGCCGGGCGACGGCGGCAAGCATCGCCGCGCGATGCAGGGCGAGGCAGTCGCTGAGCGAGGCGGAGGGCTGAAGCGCGCGCAAGGGGGCGAGCGCTCGGGCGACGTCGCGCGCCAGCGCTTCGGCCGCCTGCCGGTCTTGCTCGCCGACGCCGCGAACGGCCGGATGGGCGTGACGGTCCGTCGCGGCGTCACGCGCCGCCCGGAACGCGCGATCGAGGTCGTCGAGCGACTTGAGCGGGATGGCGCGAAAGACGCCAAGCTCCAGGGTTCGGGTTGCCCGCTCGGCCTCGGCTCGGGCGCGGCCGAAGCGCGCCGCCGGGTGGGCGAGGAGCGCGAGAAACGAGCGCGGCGTGAACTCGATCGCGGCGTCAAGTATGAGCCGCGCGAGCGCGCCCGCGGGGGTTTGCCCGAGTGTCCGCCCCGCCGAGCCCTCGACCTCGACGTCCCATCGCCTCAGCTCCGCCGCCACCCGGCGCGCGATCGACGGATCGGGGGTGACGAGGGCCGCTGTCCTGCCCGGCGTTTCGAGGGTCTCGCGCATCGCGATCGCCAGCGCCAGCGCCTCCTCGGTCTCGTTGTCGGCGACAACGATCGCAATGCCTTCGAGCGCAGAAGCGACGGCGGGCGGCGCCAGCGCGCCGTCGCGGTCGCGCCAGCGTTCGGTCGACCCGGCGGGCCGCAGCGCTTCGGTCAGGAACGCCGAGCGCGCCGCAAGCGCCGGCGAGAGCGCGTCCACGCCGAGCGGCCTGACATCGGCGCGGTCGACGCCGATTTCGCTGATCAGCCGGCGCATGACCCACTGGGGATGTCCCGCGAGCCCAAGCGAAGCCTCGCCGCTCGCACCGATCTGCGCCCAGGCGCCGGCGTCGAGATTGCGGTCGAGGTCGGGCAGCACGACCGCGCCGTGCGGGGCGTGCGCGATCGCCGCGATCAGGCGGGCGGTCGCCCGATTGGCGCCGGTCGAGCCGGCGATGAGGGTCGGACCTCGGCGCGCTCCGCCCTCGAGCGCCTTGATCTCGTCGTCGATCATGAGCGCGATCCGGCTCGCCCGGTCGATCAGGCCGTGGTCAGTCAGCCATTCCGGCCAACGGGCGAAGGCGATCTTGAGGAAGTCGAGGGTGATGCGCCAATAGGGGTCGTAGGCGTCGGGAGCGAGCGTCTCGATCTTCGACCACGGCGCGCCCTCGATGATCATGTCGTCGATCAGCGCTGCAAGGTCGCCGGCGAGCGCGTAGGCCTGCGCCGGCGTCGTCGCGACCAGCGCGGGCTCGGCGGGATCGACGACGAGCCTCCCGTCGCCGTCGACCGTGCGGATTGCGCCCAGCAAAGCCTTGCCCCACGCGCGCGTCATGATCGCAAGCGCATGGCGGCGGGCGAGATCTCCGACGGCGCGAGGCAGCGCGGGGCGCGGCGGAGTATTGTCGTCCTCGGCGGCAAAAGAAGTCGCCGACTCCTCCGGCTCAAAGGCGCCGAGCGGCGCGATGCGCGGCAGGATAAGGCTGCGCTCGCCGCTCGCCGCGAGCAGCGCCTTGCCGAGCGCCTCGGCGGCGCGCTGCGTCGGCACGTAGATGGTGGCGTCGGCCAGCGCCAATGGTCCGCTGGAGCCGGGGAAGCCGTCGATCAGGGCGCCGTCGAGAAGAGCGCGGCTCAAGGTCGGCAGGAATGGCGCGCCTGAGGGAATCGTGAAGACTCGGGACTGGCGAACGGGCATGCGGCCTTTTAGGCGGCGGGCGCCCGAAGGCAAGCCACGTCGTCCGGCGATCAACCGCTTTCTGGGACGGGCCCTGCGAGCGCGGCGGCGAGCCGCCGCCAGGCGCTCTCATCGCCCGGAATCCCGAAGCGCAGCCAATCCGGAGCGGCTGCGAATGGCCGGGCGAGAATGCCCGCTGCGAGCAGCCGCGCGAATATGCTGCGCGCGTCGCTTTTCGCGGCGAGGCGGAAGAGGCGCGTCCCGCCGACGATGCGAAAGCCCGCGTCGCTGAGGAGCGCGTCGAGGCGCTCGGCGTCGTTACCGAGACGGTCGCGCATTGCGTCCGTCCACGCGCGATCGTCGAGCGCTTTGGCCCCGATCGCGATTGCCGGACCGCTGACCGGCCATGGGCCCAACGCCGCCCGCAGCGGCTCGACGAGTTCGGCCGAGGCGATCGCAAAGCCGAGCCGCAAGCCAGCGAGCCCGAAGGACTTGCCGAACGAGCGCAGCACGACCGCGGCGCCGGGCAGGACCGGCGCCAGGCTTTCGCTCTCGGCGTCGAAATCGCCGAAGGCCTCGTCGACGATCAGGAGACCGCCGCGCGACCCGATCCGCTCATTCAGCGCGAGCAGATCGGCGCGAGGCGTGATCCGCCCGTCCGGATTGTTGGGATTGACGACGATGGCGACATCGAGACCGCTCATATCCTCGACCCGCTTTGCTTCGTCGACTCGCGCCCCCGCCGCGGCGAAGGCGGCCTTGAAGCCGCCGTAGGTCGGACCGAGCACGCCGACCGCGCCGCGCGGAGCGATCCGGGCCAAGGCCTGAATCATCGCCTGCGATCCGGGACCCGCGACCACGCTCCCCGCAGGCGCGCGATAACGGCCGGCGGCGGCGCCCTCGAGCTCGGCCAGCGCTTGGGCGCCCGGCAGCCGCGACCAAAGCTCGGGAGGAAGATCGGGCAGGGGATAGGAGTGCGGATTGATGCCGGTCGAAAGATCGATCCACGGCTCGGGAGCGCCGGGCGCAAGCCGGCGCGCGACGTCGAGCGCGCCGCCGTGATAGGTGAACGCCCCGTCGTCCGCCGCCTGGTCTCGATCCGCCGTCATGCCGCTCTCGTTCACGCTGCCGCTCGCGCTCGCGGCCTCTATCCTCGAGGCGCTGACGGGCTATCCGGCGCCTCTCTACAGCGCGATCGGCCATCCCGTCACTTGGATGGGTCGCTGGCTTGCATGGCTCGAGGCGAGGCTCAATCGCTCCGACGCCAGCTTCGCGATGCGCCGCGCGTCGGGCGTGGCCGCGCTTTGCCTCTATCTCGCGCCGGTCGCGCTCGTCGCCTGGGCGGCGACGCGGGCGCTGATCCCGCTGGGCGCGCCCGGCTTCGCCGCGCTTGCGCTTCTCGCCGCGAGCCTGCCAGCGCAGCGGAGCCTTGCGCGCCATGTTCGAGCCGTGGCGGACGGCCTCGATGTGGGTCTCGCAGAGGGACGCCGGGCGGTGGCGATGATCGTCGGCCGCAATCCGGCGGCGCTGGACGAAGCTGGGGTCGCCCGCGCCGCGATCGAGAGCCTCGCCGAGAATTTCTCCGACGGCGTCGTCGCGCCGATCCTCTGGACGGCGCTTGGCGGCCTCATCGGCGGCGCGCTCTACAAGGCGATCAACACCGCCGACAGCATGATCGGCCACAAGGATGAGCGGCACGGCGCATTCGGCTGGGCGGCGGCGCGGCTCGACGATCTCGTCAATCTGCCCGCATCGCGCCTTGCGGCGCTTTGGCTCGTTATCGCCGCCTGGCCGACGCCGGGCGCTTCGGCGCGCGAGGCGATGCGCGCCGTCATGCGCGACGCTTCGCGTCACCGCTCGCCCAACGCCGGCTGGCCTGAGGCGGCGATGGCGGGCGCGCTGGGGCTCAAGCTTGCGGGACCGCGCGTCTATGGCGAAACGCTGGTCGACGACGCCTTCATGGGCTCGGGCAGGCGCGAGGCGGACACGGCGGACATCAAGAGGGCGCTTCGCCTCTATCGAACGGCCTGCGCTATCGAGATGCTTGTGTTGGCGGCGGCGGCGCTCATCGCGCAAGCCTGAGCATTGCGTCGAGGTCGAGATGCGCCTCGCAATGGTCGGCGAGCACGTCGAGGGTGTGCTCGACCGTCGTCTCGTAGGCGATCTCCGATGTTGCGCCGAGCGAATTAAGCCACGCTGCGCGCTGGCGGTCGTCGGCGAAAAGGCCGTGCACATAGGCGCCGGAGATGAGGCCGTTCTCCGACATCGCCCCGTCCGTCCGCCCGTCCGCGAAGCGCAGGAGCGGTCGTGCGCAATCCTCGCCCGCGGTCTTGCCGACATGCATCTCATAGCCGCGGAACGGCGCGCCGTCGGCGATACGCTCGCCCTCGACTTCGCGCAGCGTCTTTTCGCCTTCGAGCACGGTCTCGATCTCGAGCAGGCTAAGGCCTTCAACCTCGCGCGCCGGCCCCTCGATCCCTTGAGGATCGGCGACGCTCGTCCCGAGCATCTGATAGCCGCCGCAGATTCCGAGCACCCGCCCGCCGCGCCGCGCGTGGGCGATGAGGTCGACGTGCCAGCCCTGCTGCTGAAAGAAATCGAGGTCGGCGATCGTCGCCTTGCTGCCGGGCAGGATGATGAGATCCGCGAGAGGTAGCGCCTCCCCCGGGTGAACGAAGACAAGCCGTACCGAGGGCTCCATGCGCAGCGCGTCGAACTCGTCGAAATTGGCGATCCGCGCGAGCATCGGCACGGCGATGGTGACCTGACCATCGGCGCGGGCTTCGACCGCGCCGAGGCTGAACGCGTCTTCCGCCGGGAGGCGATGCGCCTCGGCGAAGAACGGCACAAGGCCGAGCGCCCGCCAGCCCGTGCGCTCCGCGATCGTCGTCATGGCGCCTTCGAACAGGCTTGCGTCGCCGCGGAACTTATTGACGATGAAGCCGACGATCATCGCGGCGTCCTCCGCCGCGAGCGCGGCCTTCGTTCCGAGAATCTGGGCGAATATGCCGCCCCGATCAATGTCGCCGATGAGCGCGACAGGACACTGCGCCGCGCGCGCGAAGCCCATGTTGGCGATGTCGCCCTCGCGGAGGTTGATTTCCGTCGCGCTGCCCGCGCCTTCGACGAGGACGAGGTCGGCATCCGCGCAGATGCGTGCGTAACTCTCGAGCACGGCCGGCAGGAGCTTCGGCTTGAGGGCCTGGTATTCGCGCGCCCGCGCATTGCCGATGACCTTGCCCTGGACGACGACCTGCGAGCCGATCTCGCTTTGCGGCTTGAGCAGCACCGGATTCATGTCAACCGTCGGCGCGGTCCCGCAGGCGCGCGCCTGCAGCGCCTGGGCGCGGCCGATCTCGCCGCCATCGGCGGTGACCGCGGCGTTGTTCGACATGTTCTGCGGCTTGAAGGGCCGGACGCTCAGGCCCCGCCGCGTGAAGGCGCGGCTCAAGCCCGCGACAATCAGCGACTTGCCGACGTCCGAGCCGGTCCCCTGAAACATCAGCGCCTTGGCGGTCAAAACTCGATCGCCTCCTGCGCGCGCACGCCGGCCGCGAAGTGGTGCTTGATAAGGGTGAATTCGGTGACGCAGTCGGCCGCCTCGATCAATTCCGGCTTGGCGTTACGGCCGGTGACGACGACGTGCAGATCGGGACGCCGGGCGCGGAGCCCCGCGACGACTTCGGCCGGCGGCAGATAGTCGTAGCGCAGCGCGATGTTGAGCTCGTCGAGCACGAGGAGGCGGATCGACGGGTCGGCCATCATGCGCCGGGCCTCGCTCCATGCGGCCGTCGCCGCCGCGACGTCGCGGGCGCGATCCTGCGTCTCCCAGGTAAAGCCCTCGCCCATGGTCCGCCATTCGACCTGGGCGCCGAACCGCTCGATGCCTATGCGCTCGCCGGTCGACCAGGCGCCCTTGATGAATTGCACGACGCCGACGCGGAAGCCGCGTCCGAGCGCGCGCAAGGCGAGCCCGAAGGCCGCCGTCGACTTGCCCTTGCCGGGGCCGGTGTGGACAACGAGAAGGCCCTTATTGAGAATCGGCTTCGCGGCGACCTCGGCGTCCTGCGCGGCCTTGCGCTTCGCCATTTTTGCTTTGTGCCGGTCTGCGGCCTCGTCCATGTCGGTCTCCGGTGAGGTTGGACGGCTACCAGCTTTCCTGCCCGCCGTGCAAACCGGGAAAGCGCGCGAGCCGCCTGGTGGCTTCCCTTCGTGGTCTCGGAATTTCAGCCCTCGTGCGTCTATGCCGGCTGGGACCCGTCCGGTCCTTTGCGACCCAAAGACGCACGTCCAACGGGCTCAAAGACCTCGATCTCGGCGGCCCTGGCCCGCTCGATCATGTCCGCCGTGCCGAGCCCGCCCGGGAAGGCGACGACGAGATCGGGAGCGCCCGTTGCGATCATGTATTGATTGCGCGCGGAGCCCTCGATCGTCCCGGCTCGGTGCCATTCCGGCAGGAAGTCCCATTCGAGCACGCCATGTTTCCGCGCCCATTTACCGGCAATGTGATCGACGCCGCGCGCCCCGCCGTGGATCAGGCGTTCGAACGGCCCGCGGGTTGCAAGCAGTCGATCGAGCGTACTTTCGACGAGTTCGGCGTCGCGCCAATCGCGGCCGCCGCAAACCAGCACTCTCAATTTCCTTGTCCCCAGGGCAACCTTTTCAGCGCTGGAAGCGGCACTGTGACGCCGCCGCTCGCTCGCGTCAAAGAGACGATTGCTGAACTTCCGCGGGCGCTCGCCTGATCGACGATCGGGCATTTGACAACCCCTGCCGAAGCTGGGACATAAGCCTCGCACGGTCCCTCGTTCTTTCCAGAGGGTGAAAAGGGAACACGGTAGGCTCCCGGCCGATCCGTGGCCGCCCCCGCGACTGTGAGCGGCGTGCCGACGCTTTTCTCGCCACTGGACTTGAATTCAAGTCCGGGAAGGCGGCGTCGGCGATACGCCGCGAGCCAGGAGACCTGCCGTGCGCCGATGTTTTGCGCGACGCCGCCGGAGGGGCGGCCAAGGAGCGATCATGATTAATCGACAGTGTTTCGATTGGACGCCGGGCCCGCGATCCTTCCGCCCCGCTTGAACTCACGTGAACGCCGAGCGCGGCATGTCCGCCGCCACCCTTCTCGTGTGCGTCACGTGCAAATCGGACGCCGGGCCGCTTGGCGCGGGCCTGTTCGCCGCGCTTGACGAACGGCTCCGCGGGGAAGCGGATATCTCTCTCCGTCCGATCGAATGCCTGTCGGTCTGCAAGCGGCCGTGCACGGTCGCTCTCGCCGCGCCGGGCAAATGGACCTATGTCGTCGGCGACCTCACGCGCGAATCGCATATCGAGGACATCGTGACCGCCGCGCGCCGCTACGCCGCCTCGCCCTCCGGAATCGTTCCCTGGCGGGAACGGCCTCTCCCGTTCCGTAAGGGCGTTGTCTCGCGCACGCCGCCGCTCGGCGTCGACGCAAACTCGCTCGCCTAGGGGCCAAGACCCACCATGCTCGCCAAGACGCCCGTCACGATCGTCACCGGTTTTCTCGGCGCCGGCAAGACGACCCTGATCCGCCATCTCATGGCGAACGCGGGCGGACGGCGCCTCGCGCTGATCATCAATGAGTTCGGCGACGTGGGCGTCGACGGCGACCTCGTCAGGGGTTGCGCCGACGCCGCCTGCCCGGAAGAGGCGATCATCGAGCTCGCCAACGGCTGCATCTGCTGTACCGTCGCCGACGATTTCGCGCCTGCGCTCACGGCTCTCATCGCCCGCGAGCCGAAGCCGGATCACATTGTCGTCGAGACATCGGGCCTCGCGCTGCCGAAGCCGCTGATCAAGGCTTTCGACTGGCCGGAGCTGCGCACCAGGCTCACAGTCGATGGAGTGGTCGCGGTCATCGACGCGGCGGCCGTCGCAGAGGGGCGGTTCGCCGACGATCCCGAGCGCGTCGCCGAACAGCGGCGAAGCGACCCGTCGCTCGATCACGACAATCCGCTCGAGGAGGTCTACGAGGACCAGCTCATGAGCGCCGATCTCGTGGTGCTCAACAAGGCCGATCTCGTCGGCGCCGACCGGCTGAGCGCGCTCCGATCGGAGATCGCGGGCGCGTTGCCGCGCGCGGTGAAGATTGCGTCCGCGCGCGAAGGGGCGATCGGCGCCGATGTCCTGCTCGGCATGCAAGCCGCTGCCGAGGATGACCTCGGCGCTCGACCTTCGCATCACGACGCCGAAGGCGAACATGACCACGACGATTTCGACACTTTCGTTGTCTCGGTCCCGGCCGTTCGCGATCCCGACGCGTTTATCGACCGCCTGACCGCGGCCACGCGCGCCCACGACATCCTGCGGATCAAGGGTTTCGTCGAAGTCGCCGGCAAGCCGATGCGGATGCTGGTGCAGGGGGTGGGGAGCCGCTTCCGGCGAGACTTCGAGCGTCCCTGGGGCGCAGACGAGGCGCGGCAGAGTCGTCTCGTCGTGATCGCCCAGCGGGGCGTCAACCGCGACGCCGTCGCCGCGGCCCTTGGGGGGTGAGAGAGCGAGACATGGCCTGTCTGAAAAGGGATTCCGATCGTCATCGCGACGACCCCCGGGCTTTGACCCGGGGGGACGTGGCGATCGAGGAGAGCGCAGGGCCCCCTACGCTCTCCTGGATTGCTTTGCTTCGCTCGCAATGACGGTTGCGCCATGCACGTGCCCATGATCGAGGTCAGGTCGCTCGACGAGACAGTCGAAGCGGTCGATCTCGGGCAGACGCCGGCGGACGTGGTGTTTCTTTCGTTTTCGGACAGCGACCTCAATGCGCTTGCGCGGGCCTATGAGGCTGCGCCGGAGCCCAAGCCGACGCTGAGGATCGCCTCGCTCGCGGCGCTCCGGCATCCGTTCTCGATCGACCTTTATCTGGAGCGCGTATGCGCGCGCGCAAAGCTCGTGGTCGCGCGCGTGCTCGGCGGCGCGGACTATTGGCGCTACGGCGTCGACGAACTGGCGGCGCTCGCCCGCCGTAACGGCGTCAAGCTCGCGCTGTTGCCCGGGGACCGGCGCCGCGACGCACGCCTCGACGAGGCCTCCACGCTTGGGAGCGACGCGGTTCGCGAGATCTGGCGCTATTTCGACGAGGGCGGGCCTCGCAACATGGCCTCATGCCTCGCCTTTTTCGCTGCCGAAATCGGCGCCGCGACGAGACCGCCGCCGCCCGTTCCGGTCAGCGCCTTCGGCTGCTTTGAGGGCGCCTGTTTCGAGGCCGAACCGGGGGCGCCGCAAGCGCTCATCGTCTTCTATCGCTCCATATATCTTTCCAACGATCTCGCGCCGATCGAGTTGCTGTCGCTCGCGCTTCGCGACAAGGGCTTCGCGACCACAAGCATCTTCGTGACCAGCCTCAAGGACGGGGCCGCGCTCGAAGGTCTGCGCGCCTTTCTTTGCGGCCGGCGCTTCGACGTCGTGCTCAATGCGACCGCGTTTTCCGCCCGGCTCGATGAGTCCGAAGGGACCGCGCTCGACATCCTCGACGCGCCGATCATTCAGGTTGTGCTCGCCGGCGTCGGGCTCGACGCATGGCGGGCTTCGCCTCGCGGCCTCGGGCCCGCGGATCTCGCGATGCATGTCGCGCTGCCGGAGATCGACGGGCGGATCCTCAGCCGCGCCATTTCCTTCAAGACTGCGGCCAGCCGCGATGACCGAACCGAGTTCAGCCCGGTCGCGCACCAGCCGCTCGCCGACCGCGTCGGCTTTGTCGCCGAGCTCGCCCTCCGCTGGGCGAAGCTTAAGCGCAAGCCGCCGGCTGACAAGCGCCTCGCCTGTATTCTGCCGGACTATCCGTCGCGCGGCGGCCGAACAGGCTATGCGGTCGGGCTGGATACGCCCGCGAGCGCGGTCGCGATCTGCGAAACGCTGCGCGCCGCGGGATATGACGTCGCTCATGAACTCGACGCGCAATCGCTGATCGCGGCGCTTGCGGAGGGACCGGCCGAGCCGACGCTCACGCTCGCGGCATACGAGTCAGAGCTGGCCTCGACGCCGGCGGACTTCCGACGGCCGCTCTTCGCCGCCTGGGGCGAGCCGGCCGATGACCCGGCCGCGATCGCGGGCGCCTTCCGCTTCCGGTTCGTGCGGCTCGGCTCGCTCATCGTCGCGGTCCAGCCCGACCGGGGCAATATTTCGTCGCGCAAGGGCGAGTATCACGATCTCAACCTGCCGCCGCGCCACGCCTATGTTGCATTCCATTTCTGGCTCACGCGCCGCGAGAAAGTCGACGCGATCATCCAGCTCGGCGCCCACGGCACGCTCGAATGGCTGCCTGGCAAGGCGGTGGCGCTTAGCGAAGCGTGCGCGCCCGAAGTCCTCGTCGGCCCGACGCCGGTCGTCTATCCGTTCATCGTCAACAATCCCGGCGAAGCGGCGCAGGCCAAGCGCCGCATCGGCGCGGTGACGATCGGCCATCTGACGCCGCCGCTGATCGCCGCCGGGTCGCATGGCGCCGCGCTCGAACTCGAAGGGCTGTTCGATGAATTCGCCGAGGCGCAGGCGCTCGACCCGCGGCGCGCGCGCGCGATCGCGGCCCTGATCCTCGAACGCGGACGCGAGACGGGACTGCTCGAGGAATGCGCGGCGAAGGACAAGCCGCCGGAAGAGGCGCTGGTCGCTCTCGACGCCTGGCTCTGCGACCTCAAGGACATGCGCGTCGGCGACGGTTTGCATGTGTTCGGCCGTTCGCCCGAGAGCGCGGACGGCTTCGCCGCCGGCATCGATCTCGACGCGGCGGCCAAGGAGACGCTCTCCGAGCGCGTGGCCGCTTGCGGCGCCGCCGAATCGCTTGGGCTGATCAGGGCGCTCGGCGGATCGTTCGTCGCTCCCGGACCGGCCGGCGCGCCCGCGCGCGGCCGCCTCGACGTGCTGCCGACCGGGCGCAACCTCTACGCGATCGATCCGCGTGCAGCGCCGACCCGCAACGCCTGGGAGATCGGACGCCGCGCGGCCGAGGAGGTTCTGGCGCGCTACGCCCAGGATCACGGCGACTGGCCGAAGCGGATCGTCATCGACCTTTGGGGCTCGGCGACCATGCGCACCGGCGGCGACGATCTGGCGCAGGCCTTCGCGCTGATTGGCTGCCGGCCGGTCTGGGACTTGTCGTCGAGCCGCGTCGGCGGCTTTGAGGTCCTGCCGCTGGCCATGCTCGGCAGGCCGCGGGTCGATGTGACGCTGCGCATTTCGGGACTCTTCCGCGACGTCTTTCCAAGCCAGATCGCGCTCTTCACTGCGGCCGTGTGCGCTGTCGCGGCGCTTGAGGAAAGCGCCGATGATAACCCGCTCTCCGGGCTCGAAGGCGCGAGCCTCGCACGGGTGTTCGGCGCCGCGCCGGGCGCCTACGGCGTTGGGCTTGGGCGGCGGATCGCCGAAGGCGATTGGGCAGAGCGGTCCGAGCTCGCGAAGGCCTATCTTGCCGCGACAAGCCACGCCTACGACGCCGATGGCGAGGGGCGGGAAGCGGCTTTCGAGTTCCGGCAGCGCGTCGCGGGGGCCGAGGCTTTTGTTCACCCCCAGGATCTTCCGGGCCAGGACGCGCTCGACGCGGACGCCTTCGCCGAGCATGAGGGAGGCTTCGCCGCCGCCGCGGCCGAGGCCGGCGCAAATCCGGCGCTCTATCATCTCGACTCGTCCGCGCCCGGTGCGCCCAAGGTCCGAACGCTGAAACAGGAGATCGCGCGTGCATTGCGCGGCCGCGCCGCCAATCCGCGCTGGCTCGCCGGCCAGATGCGCCACGGCCATCGCGGCGCGGCCGAAATCGCCCAGTCGCTCGACAATCTCTATTGTTTCGCGGCGCTCACGGACGCCGTCAGCAGCGCCCAGTTCGACCTCATGTTCGACGCGACGCTCGGCGACGACGCGGTCCGTGCGTTCCTTCTCGGCGCCAATCGCCCGGCGGCGAACCACATGGCAGGCCTCTTCGAAGCGGCGGCGCGGCGCGGCTTTTGGCTCACGCGCCGCAACTCGAGCGCCCGCATCTTGGCGTCTGTCGTTGAGGAGGCGGCATGAACGCCATTGCGCCGCGCCGCAAGGGCTGGTGTCCGGGGGCTTTGCGGCCGATGGAGACCGGAGACGGGCTCATCGCCCGGGTGCGTGCGCCGCAAGGGCGATTGTCGCTCGACCAGGCTCAGGCGCTGGGGGAGAGCGCGTTTCGCTGCGGCAATGGCGCGATCGGCCTCTCGGCGCGCGGCAATCTGCATCTGCGGGGCTTGAGCGAACGAACGCTTCCCGAACTGCATGCGCGTCTCGCCGACGCCGGGGTCATCGACGCCGACCCCGACATCGAGCGGCTGCGCAATATTGTCTCGAGCCCGCTCGACGATATCGATCCCGACGCCGTGCTCGACCTTGGACCGAGCGTCGCCGCGCTCGAGGCGCGGCTTGGGCGGGACGAGGCGCTGCGTTCTCTGCCGGCCAAGTTCGGCTTCGTGTTCGATGCCTTGGGGCGCCTGCCGCTGGCCGACGTCGAAGCGGACGTCCGTTTCGAGGCGACCGGCAAGACGCTGACCGTTTTTCTTGCGGGCGAGGACGCCCTCGCGGCGGAATGCGTCCCCGAGGAGGCCGGGGAAGTCGCGGCGCGGCTCGGGCGCGCCTACATTCGTCTTGCCGGCGAGGGAGAACGGGCGCTGCGGCGGATGCGCGCGCTCATCGGGCGGCGCGGGGCGGGCCCCGTGTTTTCCGAGGCCGCCCTCAAGGCGAAGCCTTGCACTCGCTCG
Source organism: uncultured Alphaproteobacteria bacterium (assembly GCA_963794655.1). Classification (GTDB taxonomy): domain Bacteria; phylum Pseudomonadota; class Alphaproteobacteria; order Rhizobiales; family Beijerinckiaceae; genus Roseiarcus. Next base: position 104,519 of record CAWCEV010000008.1, on the reverse strand, counting down.
TCGCGGCGAACCTCGATGCGCGACCTTCTCGGCCTGCAGCAATTCGGCGGGCGCGCGGTCGTCGGCGCCGCAGCGGCGTTCGGCGAGATCGAGGCCAGCCGATTCCTACGCCTGATCGAGCGCGCGCGGGTGCTCGGAGCGAGCGGACTGAGACTCACGCCGTGGCGCGCCTTCCTGATCGTCGGGCTCGACGGAAGAAGCGCGGGCGCGATGCTTGACGCGGTCGCTGAGCTGGGGTTCATCGCCAGCGCAGACGAGCCGAGGCTGCGCGTCGCCGCTTGCCCGGGCGCGCCGGCCTGCATGCATGGCCATCGCGCGGTGCGCGAGGACGCCGCGCGCTGGGCGGCGCTGATACCCAAGGGCGCGGGAATCGTTCTTCATGTCAGCGGCTGCGCAAAGGGCTGCGCGAGGGCGGCTCAGACGGCCGCGACGCTGACGGCGACCGAATCGGGTTACGATCTCATTCTCGCGGGCAGGGCAGGCGAGCCGCCCTCGCGGCGGGGCCTGTCGAACGCTGGCATCGAGGAGTTCCTTGGCGCAGAGGGCGGCAGGATTTTCACTGGCGAGGGACACTAGCCCCGTGAAGGCGGCCTACGACTACGAGAAAGACGCCGCGGCCATCTACCGCCGCTCTTTCGCGATCATCCGCGCCGAGGCCAACCTCAATCGTCTTCAGCCGATCGAGGAGCGGGTCGCTGTCCGGGTCATCCACGCCTGCGGCATGGTCGAGGCGGCGAGCGACCTCGTTTTTGCGTCCGGCGCCGCGGCGGCGGCGCGCGAGGCGCTTCATGCCGGCGCGCCGATCTTTTGCGATGCGCGCATGGTCGCCGAAGGCGTGACGCGCGCCCGCCTGCCGGCGCACAACGACGTGGTTTGCACGCTCGCCGACCCTTCGACGCCCGCGCTCGCCGCTAAGCTCGGCACGACGCGCACGGCGGCGGCGATCGAGCTCTGGCTGCCCCGGCTTGGCGGGTCCGTCGTCGCCATCGGCAATGCGCCGACGGCGCTCTTTCGCCTTCTCGAGCTGATCGCCGCAGGGGCGCCGCCTCCCGCCGCTATCATCGGCATGCCGGTCGGCTTCGTCGGTGCGGCCGAATCGAAGGAGGCGCTGATCGAAAGCGGCCTGCCGGCGATTGTCGTGCGCGGACGAAAAGGCGGCAGCGCGATGGCGGCGGCCGCCGTCAATGCGCTCGCGAGCGACGCCGAATGAACGCGTTCGGCCGTCTCTATGGCGTCGGCATCGGGCCCGGCGACCCGGATCTCCTCACCGTGAAAGCGACGAAGGTCATCGCCGCGTCGCCGGTCGTCGCGTTCTTCGCCAAGGCGGGGCGACGCGGCAACGCGCGCGCCATTGTCGACTGCTGGCTGAAGCCGTCGCACGTCGAGCTGCCGCTCTTTTATCCGATGACCGAGGAATCGCATTTCGACGACCCGCCCTACCGCGAGGCGCTGGCGCGCTTCTACAAGGAATGCACGATCGCGATCGCCGGCCATCTCGAGGCGGGGCGCGACGTTGCGCTGCTCAGCGAGGGCGACCCGTTGCTTTACGGCTCGTTCATGCATCTCTTCATCCGCCTGCGCGATCGCTTCGCGGTCACCATCGTGCCCGGCGTGTCGTCGATCTGCGGCGCCTGGGGCGCGGCCTCCTCGCCGATGACCTGGGGCGACGACGCCCTCATCGTCCTGCCTGCGACGCTGCCCCTCGACCAGCTCAAGCGCCGGCTCGCGCATGCGGAAGCCGCCGTAATCATGAAGATCGGCCGCAACTTCGCCCGCGCGAAGGAGGCGCTCGTCGCGACCGGCATGGCTGAGCGCGCCATCTATGTCGAGCGCGCGACGATGGCGGGCGAAGTCGTGACGCCTCTCGCGGAGAAGAAGGACGAGGTCGCGCCTTATTTCTCCTTGATCCTCGCGCCCGGCCGGGGGCGCAGGCCGTGAGCGGCAGAGTGACGGTCGTCGGACTCGGTCCTGGGCCCGCCGAATGGATAACGCCGGAAGCCGCCGCAGGCGTCGCGGCGGCGACCGACATCGTCGGCTATGGCCCTTATCTCGATCGGCTGGCCCTGCGGGCGGACCAGCGCGCCCACGCCAGCGACAATCGCGCCGAGCTCAGCCGCGCCCGTCTCGCGCTCAAGCTCGCGGCGGAGGGGCGGGCCGTCGCCGTCGTTTCGGGCGGCGATCCGGGCGTCTTCGCCATGGCGGCGGCGGTGTTCGAGGCTGTCGAGGAGGATCCTCGATGGCTCGACCTTGAGATCGAGGTCGCGCCCGGCGTAACCGCCATGCAGGCGGCGGCGGCGCGTCTCGGCGCGCCGCTCGGCCACGACTTCTGCGCCATCTCGCTCTCCGACAACTTGAAGCCGTGGGAAATCGTCGAGCGCCGGCTCCGCGCGGCGAGCGAGGGCGATTTCGTCATCGCGCTCTATAATCCGGCGTCGAAAGCACGGCCGGATCGGATCATGCAGGCGTTCGACCTTCTGCGTCGCCTCAAAGCCGGGACGACGCCGGTCGCGTTCGCGCGCGCGATCGGCCGCGCCGACGAGAAACTGACGCTGACCACGCTCGATGAAGCGGACGGAAAGCTCGCCGACATGGCGACGCTCGTCGTGATCGGTTCGAGCGAGACCCGTTTCATCGCCCGCGACGGCAAAAGGGCCTGGATGCTGACGCCGCGCGCCTACGGGGGCGGGCGATGAGCGCACAGATAATGGCGCCGCCCGGAAATCCTCCCATGCCGCGAAGCGGCGGGGGAGGGGGACCATGCGAAGCATGGTGGAGGGGGTCGTCTGCGACTCTAGGACGCGTCGCGACGCATACGAATCCACGCCGTCGCCTCGTCGAGCGAGAAGACCATCTCGGCTTGCGGCGCCGGCGGCCGGCGCAGAATGACGACCTCGATTCCGAGCCTGCGCGCCGCCTCGATCTTGGGATAGGTCGCGCGGCCGCCGCTGTTCTTGGTCACGAGCGCGTCGATCCGCTCGCGTTTCATAAGCGCGAGTTCGTCGGCGAGCGCGAAAGGCCCGCGCGCCAGAATGAGCGAGCACCGGGGCAGGGCGTCGATCTCGGCCGGGCGGTCGATCGCTCTCACGATGTAGCGATGCTGTGGAGCGCGCGCGAAAGCAGCAAGCTGAAGCCGCCCCTGGGTGAGGAACGCGGTCCGCGGCTGGGCGCCCAACGCGTCGGCGGCCTCCTCCATGGTCGCGACTTCGGTCCAGCGGTCGCCGGGCTCGCGCGACCAGGGCGCGCGAGTGAAGACGACGAGCGGCTTGTCAGTTGCGCGGGCCGCGGCGACGGCGTTGGCGGACATTCGCGACGCGAACGGATGGGTCGCGTCGATCACCGCGTCGATGCGCTCTTGCGCGAGATAGGCCGCAAGGCCCGCGGCGCCGCCGAAGCCGCCGATCCTGACCGGAATTGGCGCAGGCGCCGGATTGGCCGTCGCGCCGGCGAGCGAGAGGATCGCCTCGACGCCGTCGTCGCCGGCGATCCGACGCGCGAGCGCGCTCGCTTCCGACGTGCCGCCGAGAATGAGCAGGCGAAGGCGCTTCAGGGGGCGGCTCCGTGGTGAAGGATCGCTGGCTCGCCGTCGTCGGCATCGGCGAGGACGGGATCGACGGCCTTTCTCCTGCCGCGCGGCGGCTCGTCGCGCAAGCATCCTTCGTGGTCGGCGGCAAGCGCCACCTCGCCCTGGCCGGGCCGCTCGGCGCCGAGACCTTCGTCTGGCCCTCGCCAATCGAGAACGCGCTCGACGTCATCGAAGCCCATCGCGGCCGCTCCGTCTGCGTGCTCGCGACCGGCGACCCGTTCTTCTTTGGCGTCGGCGCGATGCTGATGCGCCGCTTCGCCGCCGACGAGATGGTGTGCGTTCCTCAACCCTCGGCCTTTGCTCTCGCAGCGGCCAGGCTTGGCTGGAGCGAGCAGGATTGCGCGATGCTCACGCTCCACGGCCGGCCGCTCGAGGCGATCATCCCGCATCTGCAACCGGGCGCCAGAATTCTCCCGCTTTCCTGGGACGACGCAACTCCCGCCAAGCTTGCGGCGCTCGTCGCGGCGCGGGGGATGGGGCGATCGAGGATCACGGTTTGCGAGGCGATGGGAGGCCCGGCCGAGCGGATTCGCACCACTGAGGCGGGGAGTTACGCCCTCGACAATGTCGCTGCCCTCAACACCATCGCTCTCGAAGTCGTCATCGACCGCGGCGCGCGCGTGCTGCCGCGCGCGGCCGGACTGCCCGACGACTGGTTCGAGCACGACGGGCAGATCACCAAGCGCGAGATCCGTGCTCTCACACTCGCTGAGCTCGCGCCATGTCGCGGCGAACTCTTGTGGGACGTCGGCTCGGGCTCGGGTTCGGTCGCGATCGAATGGATGCTCGCCGATCCCGCCAATCGCGCGATCGCCATCGAGGCGCGTCACGACCGGGCGGCGCGGGTCGCGCGCAACGCGCTGACCTTCGGCGTCCCTCATCTCTCCGTCGTGACCGGCGAGGCGCCGCAAGCCTTCGCGGACCTGCCGCAGCCCGACGCGATCTTCATCGGCGGGGGCGCGAGCGCGCCGCAAATGATCGAGCGCGCCATCGACGCGCTCGCGCCGGGCGGACGGCTGGTCGTCAACGCGGTGACGCTCGAGACGCAGGCGGCTTTGGTCGAGCGGCGCGCCCGCCATGGCGGGGAATTGACCCAGATCGCGGTCGCGCATGCCGAGCCGCTCGGACGCTTTTCCGGCTGGCGGGCGGCGATGCCGGTCGTGCAGTGGCGGTTCGTCAAGCCATGACGCGGCTCGTCGCGATCGGGGTCGGCTGCCGAGGCGGCGTGGCGGGCGAGGCGATCGCCGCGCTCGCGCGCCGGGCGCTCGCGGAAGCGGGCGCGCCCGAGGGCGAGCGGCGGATGTTCACGCTCGCGGCCAAGGCGGGCGAGCCGGGCGTCATCGAGGCCGCGCGGCTGCTTGGTTTGCGCCTGACGCCGCTCGCGCTCGAGGCGCTCGAAGCGCAGGCGGAACGCATCGTCACGCCTTCGGCGGCGGCGCGAAAGCGGTTCGGCGCGCCGAATATCGCCGAGGCGGCGGCCCTCGCGGGCGCGGGCGAGGGAGGGCGCCTGCTTTTGCCGCGACTCAAAGGCGACGGCGCGACCTGCGCTGTCGCGCTCTCCACGGATCGACGATGACGGTTCATTTCATCGGCGCGGGACCCGGCGCGCCCGACCTCATCACGCTGCGCGGGCGCGACCTCATCGCCCGTTCTCCGGTCTGCCTCTATGCCGGCTCGCTCGTGCCCAAGGCGCTGCTCGAACATTGCCCGGCGGGCGCGCGAATCATCGATACCGCGCCGCTCGATCTCGAGGCGATCGTGAAACTCTGCGTCGAGGCGACCGCGGCGGGCGAGGATGTCGCACGGCTGCATTCGGGCGACCTTTCGCTGTTCAGCGCCATGGGCGAGCAGCTTCGCCGTCTCGATGAGGCCCGCGTGCCATACACGATCACGCCGGGCGTTCCCGCCTTCGCCGCCGCCGCGGCGGCGCTCAAACGCGAATTGACGCTGCCGGGCCTCGCCCAATCGCTGGTGCTCACCCGCACGTCCGGCCGCGCCTCGCCGATGCCCGAGCGCGAGACGCTTGCCGCCTTCGCCGCGACCGGCGCCACGCTCGCGATCCATCTCTCGATCCATGCGCTCGATAAGGTTGTCGCCGAACTCACCCCGTTTTATGGGCCCGACTGTCCGGCCGCGGTCGTCGCCCGCGCCTCATGGCCGGACGAGCGGATCGTGCGCGCGACCCTTGGCGGCCTGGCCGCTGCGGTGAACGGCTCGCCGATCGAGCGCACGGCGCTCATCTTTGTCGGCCCTGCGCTCGGCGCCGAGGATTTTCGCGAGAGCGAACTCTACAACGCGGCTTACGTGCGCCGCTTTCGCGGCGGCGGCGCGCGAGGGGAGGGCAAATGAGGCGCCCGCTTTGACGGGAAAAGGTTGGGCGTGAGGCGCGAGCGGCTTAGACCCTCTTGAACCCGCTGCTCGCGAGTACGCGTCCGTCCCGGCCGACGACGACAATCTCAAGTTCGCTCGGCGCCCCGGCGAGGACGCCCGCCCCCGTCCGCCACGCGCCTTCGGCCACGAGCGCCGCGAGGTCGAAGCCCGCGGCTTGGGCGAGCTCGAACGCGTGCAGGCCGCTGTTCGCGCTAGCGATCGCGTCCGCCAGCGACCGCGCGCCGCCGGCCTCCGCAACGCGTTCCGCCAGCGCCTTGAGGTCGACCGCGCCGCGCTTCGAATGCAAATCGAGCCGCCCTTGAGCGAGCTTGGCCATCTTCGCCGGCCCGCCGGCGATGGTGATGCGCGCGACGGGATGGTCGCGCAGATATTTGAGCGTGCCGCCGGCGAAATCGCCCATGTCGATCAGCGCATGATCGGGCAGGCCGTAGCGCGCGCGGATCGCGGCCTCGGAGGTCTCGCCGGTCGCGGCGCCGACATGCGTGCAGCCGCTCGCGCGCGCGACGTCCACCCCGCGATGGATCGAATGGATCCAGGCCGAGCATGAAAAGGGAATGACGACGCCGGTCGTGCCGAGGATCGAGAGGCCCCCGACGATGCCGAGGCGCCCGTTTGCGGTCCGCTCCGCGATCTTCTCGCCGCCGGGCACCGAGATCTCCACGTCGGCGTCGGCGAGTGCGCCGATCCGCGCGGCGACGTCTTCGATGTTCGCGCGGATCATCGCGCGCGGCGCGGGATTGATCGCCGGCTCGCCGACCGGCAGCGGCAGGCCGGGCCTCGTCACCGTGCCGACGCCTTCGCCCGCCTTGAAGGTCACGCCTGTCCCGGCGGGCGCGAGGCGCACGGTCGCCACGATCAGCGCGCCATGGGTGACGTCCGGATCGTCGCCCGCGTCCTTGACGATACCGGCGCGGGCGAAGTCGGCGTGAAGCTCGTGGGTCGCGAGCGCGAACTCGGGCCTCAAGCCCTTCGGCAGCGCGACCGGGACCGGATCGGGAAACTGGCCGGTCAGCAGCGCTTCGAACGCCGCCCGCGCCGCGCCGCTGGCGCAGGCGCCGGTCGTCCACCCGCGCCTGAGGCTGGCGTTCTCCGGCTCGCTCATGCGCTCTGGCCTAGCGCGGGGCGCGCAATTCGCCTAGTGGCGGGGCCGACGCCACAACCGAAGGCGCCTCTGCGAGGGAGTTCGTTCATGTCGGATTCGCCGCACTACACGCCAGGCTCCGAGACCGAGCTTGAGCGATTGCAGCTTCAGGCCCGCTGTCTGGAAGGCCTAACGCGCCGATTGATCCGGGAATCCGGAATTCGTTCGGGCATGCGCGTGCTCGACCTCGGCTGCGGTCCCGGGGATGTCACCTTCCTCGTCGCCGAGGCTGTCGGCCCGTCGGGATCTGTCGTCGGCGTCGACCGGGAGGAGCGCTCGGTCGCTCTCGCGCGCCGCCGAGCGGCCGAGGCCGGATATGGCAACGTCGCGTTCCAAGCCGCCGCCGACGACTCCCTCCCCGCCGACGCGCCCTTCGATGCGGCGATCGGACGGCTCATTCTGATCCATCAGCGCGATCCGGCGGCGATGATCGGCCGCTCGGCGGCGGTCGTGAGGCCAGGAGGAGTCGTCGCCTTTCTCGAGCCGGCTCTCCACCTCGACGGCCATTCCCTGCCGGAACTGGAGCTCGTGCGCGCGGCGGCCGGAAGTCTGAAGCGCTTCATGCTGGCGGCGCTGCCGAGCCCCGACGTCGCCGGCCGGATGATCCGCTGTTTCATGGAGGCGGGGCTGCCCGAGCCGAAAGTGTTGTGGGAGTCGGTGGTGCTGGGCTCGGAAGACGACATCTGGCTGCGCTCCTTCATGCTCACCTACAAGACCATGTTGCCGGCAATGCAGAAGTTCGGAACGGTCGATCCGCGCGTTGGCGATCCTGACACGCTGGCCGAGCGCATCATCGCCGAATCGACGGCCAAGCGCGCGCAAAGCGTGACCGGGCCGTTCGCCAGCGCCTGGTCGATCAAGGGGTAGCGTGTTGCCGTCCCCGAAACCCGCCCCGCGCTCCCGCGCCGTTCCCTCACCCCAACCCTCTCCCAGGGGGAGAGGGGGTGTCGCGGGGGCGGCGAACCCTTCTCCCTCCGGGAGAAGGTGGCCCGAAGGGCCGGATGAGGGTGTGCGCTCATGACCCGCGCGCTCATGATCGCCGCGCCGCGTTCCGGCAGCGGCAAGACGACCGTCACTCTCGGCCTCTTGCGCGCGTTCCGGCGCCGCGGCGTCGACGTTATCGGCCTCAAGTCCGGCCCCGACTATATCGACCCGGCGTTCCACGCCGCGGCGTCCGGGCGCGAGGGCGTCAACCTCGATTCCTGGGCCATGACGCCCGACCTTCTCGCCGCCCTCGCGGCCCAGGCAGCCGGCACAAGCGAGCTCGCGCTGTGCGAAGCCTCGATGGGGCTCTTCGACGGCGTTCCGGCGGGGAGCGGGCGCAGCGGCGCCTCGGCCGATGTCGCCGCGGCGCTCGCTATGCCTGTCCTGCTCGTCCTCGACGTCTCCGGGCAGGCGCAGTCGGCGGCGGCCATCGTCAAGGGCTGCGCGGCCTACGACCCGCGCCTTGCCCTTGCCGGCGTCATCGTCAATCGGGTCGGGAGCGAGCGCCACCGGCGGCTCGTCGTCGATGCAATCGAGACGCTGGGCGTTCCGGTCGTGGGGGTTCTCCCCCGCAACGACAAGATCGCGCTGCCCGAGCGCCATCTCGGCCTCGTGCAGGCCGGGGAAACGGAGGCGCTCGACGCGCGGCTGGAGGCCATCGCCGACTTTATCGAGGCGAATGTCGATTGCAGCCGCATCCCGGAGTTGGCGGGCGAGCTCGATTGCGCCCCGCCTTCGCGCGCGCCGCTCGCGCTTCGGCCGCCGGGGCAGCGGATCGCGCTCGCGCGCGATGAGGCGTTTTCCTTCATCTACCCGCATCTCGTGCAGGGGTGGCGGGCCGCGGGCGCGGAGATTGTCCCATTCTCACCTCTCGCCGACGAGGCGCCTCCGGACGATTGCGACATCTGCTGGCTGCCCGGCGGCTATCCGGAACTGCACGCCGGGCGGCTTGCGGCGGCCTCGCGCTTCCGCGACGGCTTGCGGCGTTTCGCCGAGACACGGCCCGTGCATGGCGAGTGCGGGGGCTATATGGCGCTCGGCGAAAGCCTTGTCGACGCTTCGGGCGCGAGCCATCCGATGGCGGGCCTGCTTGGGGTCGAGACCAGCTTCGAGAAGCGCCGCATGACGCTCGGATACCGCGAGGCCCGCATCGCCTCGGACTGCGCGCTCGGGCAAGCCGGCGCGGTCCTGCGCGGCCACGAGTTTCACTATGCGACGATCGTCGCGGCCGGCGGCGATGATCCGTTCGCCCTTGTCCGCGACGTCTACGGGGCGGCGGCCGCCCCCGCCGGTTCGCGCCGCGGCCTGGTCACCGGGTCGTTCTTCCATGTGATCGCCGAGGGGTGACGGGCGCGCTGAGAAAAGGGCCATGGGGTAGGAACCAGAAAATCCGAACGGGCATTTGCAAAAATCCGAAAATATGGTAGGGTTCGCCAATCGAAGGATCGATCCCTCAACTCCGGCCGACGCTTGACGGAAAAGGGCGAAAGGCAAGGAGAAAAGACTTTAGGATTAATGTATAAACAACTGAAAAAGCTTAGATAGCTTCGATATCCTCAAGCGATGATTGATTTGGATTTTGTTGCGTTTGACTTGGATTTTGTTGCCCCGGGCTTGGCTTTCGTTGCGCCCGGCTTTGAATTGATTGCGGCCGGCTCGGATTTTTGTCTCGCGCTGTCACGCGCCTAGCTCAACTGCGCGTACCCGCCGTGGCGGTGCGCGAGCGCCGGCTCGTCGGCGCCCTGTTTGAGGCTCACCACCGCGCCGAGAATGATCGCGTGCGAATGGCGCTCGATGACCTCCTCGATCAGGCAATCGAAGGCCGCGATCGCATCGGCCAGAACGGGAGCGCCGGTCGAAAGCGTGACCCATTCCCACTCTGCGCCATCGAAGCGGCGAACCCCATGGGCGCCGCCGTGGCCGCTGAACCGGCGGGCGAGCGCCTCGTGGCGCGCGCTGAGCAGGCTGATCGAGAAGGCGCCCGCCTGGCGCAATGCGGCGAGCGTCGAGGATGACCGCGCAAGGCAGACGAAAAGCGTCGGCGGGGCCAGCGAAAGCGACGCGAGCGAGGTCACCGTGCAACCGGCGCGGGCCTCGCCCTCGCCGCAGGCGACGATCGCCACTCCGGCACTAAGCGCCCGCATCGCATGTCGGAAGGCGGCGCTGTCGGCATGGCGCAGGCGGCGGTCGCTCACGCCCGCGCCCCGACAAGCCGTTCTTCGCGCGCGCTTCGCGTCCGGCCGATCAGCCAGACTGCGGCCGCTGCGATGAGGCAGGCGAAGCCGGCGATGTAGAAGGCGGGAAGGTAGGTGTTAAAGGTCGAACGGAAGAAACCGCCGCCCCAGGCCGCTACCGCCGCGCCAATCATGTGGGAAGCGAAAACCCAGCCGTAGACGACGCCGGCCCGCTCGCGGCCGAAATGGGCAGACGACAGTTTGACCGTCGGCGGCACGGTCGCGATCCAGTCGAGGCCGTAGAACACGGCGAAGAGCGACAGGCCATAGACGCTGAACGCCGAGCTCGGAAGATAAAGGAGCGAAAGCCCGCGCAGGCCGTAATACATCGAAAGCAGCGCCCGATTGTCGAACCGGTCCGAGAGCCACCCCGAGCCAATGGTGCCGATGAAATCGAACACGCCCATTACCGCGAGCGTCGAGGCGGCGGCCACCGCCGCAATTCCGTAATCGCCGCAGAGCGAGATGAAATGGGTCTGAATCAGCCCGTTGGTCGAGAGGCCGCAAACGAAGAACGTGCCCGCCAGCACCCAGAATGCTGGGCTCCGCGTCGCATCGAACAGGATCTCGAACGCGCGGCTGAACGCGGCCGGGGGCGCGACATGGGCCGGCGTATCGCCCCTATCGCCGTAGGGCTTGAGACCGATGTCCTCCGGCTTGTCGACCAGAAAGAGGACGACGAGGATTGCTACGATAACGAGCGCGACAATCGGCGGAGCGAGCGCGACCCGCCACCCATATCGATCCGCTAGCCAGGCCGCCACCGGCAGCAGGAGCAGCTGCCCGGAGGCGCTCGAGGCGCTTAGGATGCCGACAGCGAGGCCGCGTCGCGCGGTGAACCAGCGCGTGGCCACGAGCGCTCCCAGCACCATCGCGGTCAGCCCCGTGCCGAATCCGACAATGACGCCCCAGAACAGGACGAGATGCCAGAGCCTCGTCATGACGAGGGCGCCAAGCAGGCCGATCTCGATCAGCGCGAGTGCGACCAGCACCACGCTTTTGAAACCGTATTTGTCGATGAGCGCGGCCGTGAACGGCGCCATCAGGCCGAACAGCACGATCCTGAGCGCGAGCGCGACCGAGATCTGCTCGGTCGACCAGCCAAATTCCTTGGTCAAGGGAATGATGAGCGCGCCGGAAATGCCCATGCAGCCGGCGGTCGTGAGCGCGAGGCAAAAGACGATCGCGACGATCGCCCACCCGTAATGAATGCCGGCGCGCGAGAGCCGCCTCGCCAAGGCCTGAGCGAACATGCGGGATCCCTTCAAGACGCGCTGCTCGGCCGAGACGCCAAAAAAAGACGCGTTGACGCCTTAATTGGGCACGAGCGCGCGGGCTGTCAAGAAAGCGCGAATTGCGACCAATCGAGCTCAAGTCAGTACGATAGCGGAGATCAGACGGCCGTAGTCCGGCTCCTGACGGTGGGTCGCACGGCGGTAGCTGAAGAACCGCTGCTCGTCGGCGAAAGTGTCGAGCGCCAGGTCCTCGAACGCGCTGATCCCGGCGCGCGCGGCGCGCTCCGCGATATAGGCGTTGAGGTCGAACATTGAGCGGTCGGGGTTACGGCCTGGCGTAAAATAGCGCGCCGTGTCCTCGCCTGCGGCGGCGAAGTTGGCCACAAACTCCTGCCCCACCTCGTAGGACGCGCGACCGATGCAGGGCCCAAGCGCAGCGGCGATGTCGTCGCGCCTGGCGCCGAGGCGCTCCATTGCCCTGACGGTCGCCTCGACTACCCCGCTCAGCGCGCCTCTCCATCCCGCGTGCGCCGCGCCAATGACGCGCGCCTGCCGGTCGGCGAACAGAATCATGCCGCAGTCCGCTCCGGTCACGCCGAGAGCTAGGCCTGGAGCGGCGGTCGCCAATCCATCGCAGCGCGGACGCTCGCCCGGCGCCCATGGTTCGGAGATCGCTGCCGCCTCGGAAGAATGGACCTGGTAGGGCACCGCGAGGCGCCCGGGCGCAACCCCCAGGACAGCCGCGACCCGAGAGCGATTTTCGGCTAGGGCCTCAGCCGAATCGCGCGATCCGACGCCCCCGTTCAGTGAGGCGTAGACGCCTCCCGAAACCCCGCCGATGCGGGTGAAAAAGCCATGCTCAACTCCACAAAGCCGAAGTGACTCTGAGGTCAGCGCCTGAGGTAGGCTCACGCGGACTTCGTGCTTGTGGGTTGGAAGCCGGGCGGAGGCCTCAGCCTGCGGTCCGCGACGGCCATCGCCTTGAACAAGGCGCCCATTTCGCCTTGACCCTTCCCAACCAGACGAGCCCGAGCGCGCTCGAACTCCTCAGCGCGGTCGGGACTGGCGCGCTCGGCCAGCGCTTTGGTCCTCAAGTCTATGCCGATTGCGCGGAGGAAATCGCCTTGGTCGACCGGTCCATAGACCGCAGCGCCGGCAGCCGCGGCGCTGCGCGCCATGGCGGCGAAATCGACGTGAGCGGTGAGATCGCAATCGCCTGGGGCGGCGAGAGGATCGATATAGCGATGGGCGCGCAGCGCCTGCAGCGTGTCGCCATAGCGGGTTAGGGCGTGGCCGTAGTCCATGAGGAGCGCTGCTCCGCCCTGTTTGGCGAGGCGAGCGCCGAGTTCGAACATCAGCCGGTGCCCGGATGGGCTTACCTCGAGCACTTCGCCATTCGCTGCAGCCGCCCTGATGTAAGGCTCTGGCCTGTCGGCGACGTCGAAGACGAGCGCGCCGTGGCTGTTGAGACGAATGGTGCGCTCGCGCCACTGGCCGTTCACGCGCACGAATTGGCGCACCGGCAGCGCATCGAGAAATTCGTTGCCGATCACGATCGCGGGCCCGGCGGGAATCTCTTTCAGGGTCTGGGCCCAAGAAACCGCCACGCCGCAGTCGACGAGCAACTCGTGCTGCATCGTCGCCAGCGCCGGGCTGATCTCGATAAGCCGCACATCGAGCGCATTGCGGAATGCCGGCACAATGCGGGCGGCGCGCAGCGCATCGCTGATGAGCGTTCCACGCCCAGGCCCCAGTTCGACAAAGCGAACGGGATCGGGCGAGCCCATGCTCGACCAGACCTCGGCGGCCCAAAGCCCGACCAGCTCGCCGAACATCTGGGAAATTTCCGGCGCGGTAGTGAAATCGCCCGTCGCGCCGAACGGATCGCGGTTCATGTAGTAACCGAAGTCGGGATGGCCGAGCGCGAGCTGCATGTACTGCTCGACCGTGATCGGACCACGCTCCTTGATCATCGCCCTGATTTCATCGAGGAGCTCGGTCATGTCGGGACTCGTGGCCCACGGAGGCTCCATGCAAGCACTCCCAACCCTGCGACAATGAGCGGAAGCGAGAGGAGCATGCCCATTGTCAGACCTCGCCCGAGGTCCTCAAGGCGCGGATCAGGTTCGCGAAAGAATTCGCTGAATATTCGCGCGGCGCCGTAAACAACGGCGAACACTCCACTGACCATCCCCGGACGCCGCAGGGCGCCCATTTGTGCCAGTGCGTAGAGAACGACAAATGCAAGCAGTCCCTCAAGCAGCGCTTCGTAAATCTGGCTTGGGTGGCGAGGCTGGCCGTCCGTTCCCGGAAAGATGACTGCCCACGGGACGTCGGTCGGGCGACCCCAGAGTTCGGGGCGGATGAAATTGGCGATACGGCCGAGGAAGATCCCGATTGGGGCCACCAGCGAGCAGAGGTCGAGCACGGTCAGCGTGGGCGCGGCGTAACGCCGGGAGAAGAGAAGGATGCCCACAAGAGCGCCGATCAGGCCGCCGTGAAAAGCCATGCCGCCTTCCCAAATTTTGAAAATATCGATTGGATGGGACAAATAGTACTGCGGATCGTAGAACAGCACGTTACCAAGACGGCCTCCGATAATGACGCCGAAGGCGCAATAGACCAGCAAGTCGTCAATACTATCCACGCTCGGCCGCTTGGCCCCGTTCCAGTAGCGGTCGTCGGAGACGATACGGCGAATGAGCCACCACCCGAGGACGAGGCCCGCGATATAGGCGAGAGCGTACCAGCGAATGGCCAACGGACCCCATTGTACGAGAACGGGATTGATCGCTGGAAATGGCAGGATAAGCATCGGCATCGGATGCATGCAGATGCGCTGAGCGCGGGATCGCGTCAAGTCGGCGCGCCGGATTATCAAGGCGCTAGCTCCCCCTTCGCCCGGGCGAATGCGGCGGGCTTCACGCTTTCCGAGCCGCGTGGCGACCGGTCGCCGCGATGAGATCGACTTAGAGCGGCGGGAAAAGCGTAATTCGCACTCCTGACGATCGCAATGACGAAAGTATTGCGGAGATGGCCGTTGCCCTCCCGCCACCGGCTAAGTCCGGACATGGAAATCCACGCATGATTCGGTTCTTGCTGTAAAGCTGCGGCGGGTCGCGGCGCGAGTTTTGCGTTTGCGGACTTGCTCGGGCAGGGAGACGAGGCGGGCGCATGGTGAGTGAGCGAACACGGGAATGAAGCGCGTTCAGGACGTCGCATGGCCGATCATTGGCCTCGGCGCCGTCGCGGTGTCGTCGTGGTTGTTGTTCAAGGACCTGCGTGGGTTGTCGTTGGGGAGTTTGAAACACGCGCTGTCGTCGATCCCGGCCGTCCGGTGGCTTCTGGCGATTGGTTCGACCTCGCTCGCCTATGCCGCGCTCGCCTGGTACGACCAGATCGCGCTTCTGCATCTGCGCCGGCGCATCAGCTGGCGATTCGTCGCGGTGGCGTCGTTCACTGCCTATGCCCTCGCTCATAACATCGGCGCTTCGGTGGTCTCGGGCGCGGTCGTGCGATACCGCGCCTATTCGCAGAAGGGGCTCAGTGTCGGCGAGATCGGGGTGCTGGTGGCGTTTTGTTCCTTCACCTTTGGTCTCGGCGCGGCGACGGTCGCCGGTCTTTCGCTGCTCTTCCACCCCGAACTGATCCGGCGCTTCGCGGGAGCGCCGGTTTGGCTCGGCCGGGCGGGCGCGATCGCTCTGGTCGCCGCGACAAGCCTTTATGTTATCGGCGCCCTCTCGCACCTTCCTCCCATCAGGATCGGCGCCTACGAGCTCATCTATCCGCGCCCGCCAGTCGTGGCGAGACAACTGCTTGCCGGGCCTCTGGAGCTCGTCGGCGCTTCCGGCATCATATATTTCGCGCTTCCGGCGGCTGCGAACCCCGGTTTTGCCGTGGTGCTTGGCGTCTTTGTCGCCTCCTTTTCGATCGCGCTCTTAAGTCACGCGCCTGGGGGTCTCGGCGTGCTTGAGTTCACATTTGTCGAGGCCATGCCGGATGCGCCGCAGGCCAATGTGGTCGCAGCCTTGCTGGTGTTCCGGCTTCTCTATTTGATCCTGCCGCTAATGTTTGCGCTCGTGGTCGTTTTGAACTACGAGCGCAAACGCTGGCGGGGTCTTGCGGCGACA
Source organism: uncultured Alphaproteobacteria bacterium (assembly GCA_963794655.1). Lineage (GTDB taxonomy): Bacteria > Pseudomonadota > Alphaproteobacteria > Rhizobiales > Beijerinckiaceae > Roseiarcus. The sequence continues at coordinate 88,821 of CAWCEV010000008.1, read as the reverse complement.
GGAGAAGTCGATGCCAACGCCGTCGCCGATCTCGATCGATAGCCACGATGTCCTTCTGGCGATCGACCTGCAAGCCGATTTCATGCCAGGCGGCGCTCTGGCGGTCGACCGAGGGGATGAAATTGTCCCGCTCGTCAATCAATTGGCGCACCGGTTCGAGAATGTGGTCGTGACGCAGGACTGGCACCCGCCGGGTCACGCCTCGTTCGCTTCGACCCATGAGGGAGCGAGACCGTTCGAGACGAGGCGCCTCGAATTCGGCGACCAGACGCTTTGGCACGACCATTGCGTGCAGGGAACGCCTGGCGCGAAGTTGCATCCGAAGCTTGCGGTTGACCTCGCGTTCCTCATTCTACGCAAGGGTATGCATTCGGGAATCGATTCCTATTCGGCCTTTGTCGAGGCGGATGGCAAAACGACGACCGGACTTGCGGCGATGCTCAAGGCTCGTGGGATCAGACGGGTGTTCGCATGTGGGTTGGCGACTGACTTTTGCGTCGCCCATTCGGCGGTCGATGCGCGCGCTGAGGGCTTCCAAACCTTCGTCATCGACGACGCGTGCCGGGCGATCGACGCCAGCAATTCGCTTAGCGACGCGTGGGAAAGAATGAAATCGGCCGGGGTTCGGCGGATCCAATCGGCTGAAATCCTGAGCTCGGCTCAATGAGCAAAGGCGCCCGGGTGGAAGGGCAGCGCCTGAGGGGGCTCCGGCCGTGGGCAAACGGGGGACTGCTGTTAACCCCGTACACCTGAGGCGGCTCCCCGGTTAACCGGGAGTTAACCCGGGACCGAACATCTGAGGGCGCCGACGAGCCTTGCTGTCGCGCTCTTGGCTCCGCCTGCTGCTCTCGCCAGGAATCAATGATCACGCTTTATCATCACCCCTTTTGTCCACATTCGCGTTTCGTCCGCCTGATTCTTGGCGAGATGGGGATCGAGCCGAAGCTCATCGAGGAACGGGCGTGGGACCGCCGCCGGGAGTTTCTGCTGATTGCGCCGGAAGGCGCGACGCCCGTCATGATCGATGACAACGCGCCGAGCGTATCGGGCGCGACGGTAATCGCCGAATATCTCGATGAGACGAGGGGCGCGGGCCTCGGCGACCGACGGTTGATGCAGGACGATCCGCTGGCGCGCGCCGAGACCCGTCGGCTGATGCACTGGTTCAACGTCAAGTTCTTCAACGAGGCAAGCCAGTGGCTCGTGCGGGAGAAGATCAACAAGCGCTTCATGAGTTCAGCCCAGGGAGGGGGCGGCCCGGACATGGACGCTGTGCGCGCGGCGCGAGCAAATCTGCGCTATCATCTGCGCTACATCGGCTACCTGATCTCAGGCCGCAATTGGCTCGCCGGCGACCGGCTGACTTACGCGGATCTCGCCGCAGCGGCGCACCTGTCATGCATCGACTATCTGGGCGACGCGCAGTGGGACGAGAACGAAACCACCAAGACATGGTACGCTCGGATGAAGTCACGTCCCTCGTTTCGTCCCCTGTTGGCGGAACGACTGCCGGGGATGACGCCGAGCGTCGCCTACGCGGATCTCGACTTCTAGAAGCCTTGCGCGCGAAGGCGCGCGCGCTTGGCTTCGACGCCTGCCGGGTCGGCGCCGCCGACGCGCCCGCTCAAGCCGGTGAGCGCCTTGCCGCCTGGCTCGCCGAAGGCGCGCATGGCGACATGACCTGGATGGCCGAGACCGTCCAGCGGCGGGTCGACCCGCGGGCGCTGATGGCGGAAGCGAGGAGCGTCGTCATGCTCGGCCTGAACTACGGCCCAGGCGGCGATGCGTTGGCGACGCTAGAGCGCCCCGATGCGGGCGCGATTTCGGTTTACGCCCGACACCGCGACTATCATGACGTTCTCAAGGGCAAGCTCAAGCAACTTGCCTCGTTTCTGGTTGCGCAGGCACGGCCGGAACGGGCGGACGTCAAGGTGTTCGTCGACACCGCGCCGCTCATGGAAAAGCCGCTAGCCGCGGCGGCCGGGCTCGGCTGGCAGGGTAAGCACACCAATCTGGTATCGCGCGAGTTCGGCTCGTGGCTCTTTCTGGGCGCGATCCTGACCAACCTCGACCTGCCGCCCGATTCCCCGGAAACCGACCATTGCGGACAATGCCGCGCCTGCCTGGACGCTTGCCCAACGCAAGCGTTCCCAGCGCCCTACCGGCTCGACGCGCGCCGATGCATCTCCTATCTCACGATCGAGCACCAGGGACCGATCCCGCGCGAGCTTCGATCGGCGATCGGCAATCGCATCTATGGCTGCGACGATTGTCTCGCCGTCTGCCCCTGGAACAAATTCGCCAGCGTCGGGAGGGAAGCAAAACTCGCAGCGCGCGCCGACCTCGAGGCGCCGCCGCTCGCCGAGCTCGCGCGCCTTGATGACGCGTCGTTCCGGGCGCTGTTCGCCGGCGGACCGATCAAGCGGGTCGGCCGGGAGCGATTTCTGCGCAATGTGATGATCGCGATCGGAAACTCGAATGACCCGGCGCTTGCCGACGCCGCGATAGCCCGGCTCGACGAAGAGGCCCCGCTTGTACGCGGGGCCGCGATCTGGGCGGTTGCACGCCTCACCTCGCCCGAGCAATTCTCGCGCTATGCCGCGAATGGGCTGCGAAAGGAGCGGCATTCAGCGGTTATCGAGGAGTGGCGCGTCGCGCTCGCCGCTCGTTTCCGTCGCCTCAGTGCGAAGGCGCGGGCTCGGCCTTCTTGAGCCTCTCGATCTCGTCCTTGAGTTGAAGTTTCTTGCGCTTGAGTTCGTGGACCTTGATGTCGTCTGACGCCGGATGGTTGACTTCGGCGAGTATCGCTTCCTCAATGGCCTGGTGACGGCGCACCAGTTCGCTGAGATGCGAATCAATCGACATGGGACAACTCCCTTATAGTCTTGGGCGACGAAATTGTGACATAACTGGCGGACCGCGCAAGCGGCAAAATGCCGCCGCGCTGTTCAAATCCTTGCCGCGGCGTCCACATTTCTGGGAAGTTTCGGCTGCTTCAAGCAGTCCCTAACGTCAGATCGGCGGAGCGTCGGGTGATCGTCTTGCGCGCGCCGGGCCGCGCCGCCATAGTCGGACGCGCCCTGGCGCAACGCCGGCGTCGGGGAGGAGAAACCCGGTCTAAGAGCGGCACGCGATGGATGACAAGGGGCTCACGTCGGAGGAGCGTGACGCGCTCGTCGGGCACATCGAGCGGCTGCGCGAGGAGCACCGCGATCTTGATGCGGCGATCGAGGCGCTGCGAGAGACCGGGCAGGTGGACCAGTTGCAGGTGCAGCGGCTCAAGAAGCGCAAGCTCCTGCTGCGCGACAAGATCGTCCGGCTCGAGGACCTGCTGACGCCGGACATCATCGCCTGAGGCCCTACGAACTTCTCCTCCCCCCAGCATGGCCGGGCTCACGCTGAGGGCAAAGCGAGCAGCGGCCGCGCAATGAAATCAAAATTTCCGCGCAACAAAAGCCAAAGCCGTCGCAACAAAATCCAAGTCCAGCGCAACAAAATCCAAATCACGAATGTCTACTTTTCAACGGGTTAGACCAGATTCGCCGCCAATTCCCCGATCTCGTGCGCGGCTCGCGATTTGCTCGTCCTCCTTCTGAATTTCGCTCCAGCCCAAATTGCATTCTAACGCAGCCTTCTCTTTATCGCAAGAAATAGTCGGACTCTTTCGGTGACAGCCGGCCGTCGCCGTCCTGCCGCCCTGCGCCGGTCATCACACTGCCGCGCTGGATCCGCCGCTGCCGGTCAGATGCAATAGGGTTCGTGCAGATGGCCGCGTCAGGCGGCGGCCCAAGGCCATGAAACACTCCTTTGCCAGCAGCGGCGCCCATCGTCCGCTCCGGAACCCGGATTGACCCTGGTCATTGTCGTTACGCCGGCCTCGCCGATGATGAGACCCCCTGCGCCATAGACGGAGAGAGCAATGCCCTATGCGGTCAACGAAGACCTGCCGCCTTCCGTGCGTTCGCATTTGCCCGAGCACGCCCAGGACATCTTTCGCGAGGCGTTCAATCACGCCCACGCCGCGCACGCACACGACCCGCGGCAGGAGGAGGCCGCATTCCGCATCGCCTGGGCCGCGGTGAAGCGCCAATACGAGAAGGTCGGCGACGACTGGGTCGAGAAGCAATAGCGGTAGAATACCCAATCATAACAGGCGTCTGCGCTCGCCCGGCGGCGATGGCGGGCAGTCTCGTTTGACAATTCTTCCTATTGTAATACTAATCGCGCGTCCGCCGTGTGTCCGGGCCAAAAAGCGGGTCGCTTAAACCCCGGCATCGATTCGGATGATTCAGGTTGGGAATGCCAAAAGGGAGGAATTTCATGCGCTTACACAAGTGGCTGGGCGGCGCGGCCGTCGGCTTGGGCCTCATGGTCGCAGGATCGTCGGCCTTCGCGGTCACCATCGGGTTTTCGCAGGTCGGCGATGAGGGCGACTGGCGTCCCGCATTTTCCAAGGACATGCAGGAAGAGGCGAAGAAAGAGGGCATCGACCTCAAATTCGCCGACGCTCAGGGCAAGGAAGAAGAGCAGCTTAAGGCGGTTCGCTCGTTCATCGCGCAGAAGGTCGACGCGATCATCATCGCCCCGGTGGTGGTGACCGGCTGGGATCAGGTTCTCGGCGAAGCGAAGAAGGCCGGTATCCCGGTTTTCCTTGCCGATCGCGACGTCGACACGGCGGATAAATCCCTCTTCGTCGCGCGCATTTCGGCCGACTTCAATCTCGAGGGCCGGCTTGCCGGCGCGTGGCTCGCCCAGGCAAGCAAGGGCAACTGCAATATCGTTGAACTGCAGGGCACGACCGGCGCGGCGCCGGCGATCGAGCGCAAGAAGGGCTTCGAGGCCGTTATTTCGCTGTTTCCGAACATGAAGATCGTCAAGACGCAGAGCGGTAACTTCACGACCGACGGCGGCAAGCAGGTGATGGAGGCCTTCATCAAGGCAACCGATAACCTCAAGGGCATTTGCGGCGTGTTCGCGCACAACGACAACATGCAACTCGGCGCCATCCAGGCGATGAAGGAAGCCGGCCTCAAGCCCGGCAAGGACGTCCTGATGGTGTCCGTCGACTATGTGCCGGCGATGAAGGAAGCGCTGGCGGCGGACGACGCCAATGCGTCGGTCGAACTGCGCTCGGCGATCGGCAAATACATCTATCCGGTCGTGCTCGGCTATCTCAAGGACAAGAAAGAGCTGCCGAAGTGGATCGTGATTCCGTCCGATCTCCACACCGCGGCGACCCCCGGCGGCTGAAGTCCGAGGATCACAGGGTCAATCTTTAAGGGCGGCGTCTCGCATGTTTGCGAGGCGCCGCTTTCAATCTCGGAACGTGTGGCCGCTTGTGCGGGCGCCGCGCTCGGCGTTATTCAATCATAGGACGGCTCGGGTGGGGGCACATTGACGGCGCGGATTGAAATGCTGGGCGTTTCGAAGGCGTTTCCCGGCGTCCGAGCGCTCGATCACGTCGATTTCCGGGTTGAGGCCGGCGAGGTCCATGCGCTCATGGGCGAGAACGGCGCCGGCAAGTCGACCCTCATCAAGATCATGACCGGCGCGCTCGGGCGCGACGGGGGCGAAATCCGCATCGACGGCCGCCCGGTCGAGATCGGCTCGCCAGGAGAGGCGCGCGCGCTCGGCGTCGGCACCGTCTATCAGGAAGTGAACCTGATCCCGACGATGTCGGTCACCAAGAATTTGACGCTTGGCCGCCAGCCGCGCCAGTTCGGACTCATCTCCTGGCGTTCCGCGCGCAGCCTCGCTCGCGAACGGCTGAAGCGCCTCAAGATCGACATCGACGTCGAGCGGCCGCTCGGCTCATATTCGCTCGCGATCCAGCAGCTCGTCGCCATTGCTCGCGCGCTCGAGGACGACACGCGAGTGCTCGTGCTCGACGAGCCGACCGCGAGCCTCGACGCCGACGAGGTCGAGCTCCTTTTCCAAATCCTCCGCGACCTCAAGTCCCGCGGAATAGCGATCGTTTTCATCACCCATTTCCTCGATCAGGTCTATCGGATCGCCGATCGGATCTCGGTGCTGCGCAACGGACGGCTCGTCGGCGAGGCGGCGGTGGGCGAGCTTCCGAGGCTCAAGCTGATTGCGATGATGCTCGGACGCGAACTCGAAGAGACGGAGGAACGCGTCGAGGCCACGCATCACGCCGCGAAGGGAGAGCCGATCCTCGTCGCCGAGGGGGTTGCGCGACGCCGGGTCATGGGGCCGTTCGACCTCGCTTTGCGGCCCGGCGAGGTCGTTGGGCTGGCCGGCCTCCTCGGATCGGGACGCACCGAGGTCGCCAAGCTCGTCTTCGGCGCGATCCGGCGCGATTCGGGCAACCTCAAGGTGGCCGGCGAGACGATGACGTCGCAATCGCCGCGGCAATCGCTGCGGCATGGGATGGCGTTCTGCCCGGAGGACCGCAAGGCGGAGGGCATATTCGCCGAGCTCAGCGTGCGTGAGAACATCGTACTCGGGCTGCAGACCAAGCGCGGCTGGCTCGCGCGCCTCTCCTATGCGGAACAGGAGCGGCTCGCGCAGGAAATGATCGACGCGCTGGAAATCGCCACTCCCGACGCCGACAAGCCTGTCGGCCAGCTCTCCGGCGGCAACCAGCAAAAGGTCGTGCTCGCGCGCTCGCTGGTTTCGGGGCCGAGCATTCTCATTCTCGACGAGCCGACGCGCGGGATCGACGTCGGCGCCCATGCCGAGGTCGTCGCGCTCATCCGCAAGCTTTGCGCCGAGGGCCTTGCGCTCCTGGTCGCGTCCTCGGAACTGGACGAACTGGTCGCTGTCAGCGACCGGATCGCGGTTCTGCGCGACCGGAAGAAGATCGGCGAGATCGCGGGCGGCGACATCACCCGCGAGAATGTGATCCGCACGATCGCGGGCGCACGCTCGTGACCCCGCAGTCGCGTCTCGACGCCGAGACCGCCCCGCTGTCCGCCCGTCCGGGCGCGCTCTTGCGCCTGCAGGCGATCTTCCGCCACCGCGCGATCTGGCCGCTGCTCGCGCTCGCGCTCATTCTCGCGGTCGACGGGATCATCTCGCCCGGCTTCTTCCATATTCGCGTCGTTGACGGACGGCTGTTCGGCAACCTCGTCGATATCCTTTACCGTGCGACGCCGACCGCGATCGTCGCGCTCGGCATGGCGGTCGTGATCGGCACGAAAGGCATCGATCTTTCGGTCGGGTCGATCATCGCGATCGTTGGCGCGGTGATCACCTGGCGGATCCATTCGGGCGATCCGCACGGCGTCGTGCTCCTGGCCGCTCTCGGGGTCGGAATCCTCTGCGGGCTGTGGAACGGCTTTCTTGTCGCCATTCTCGACATTCAGCCGATCATCGCGACCCTCATCCTGATGGTGTCCGGGCGCGGCATCGGCCTCATGATCAACCTCCTTTACGGGGGCACCAATCCAAGCTTCACGAGCCCCTTCCTGCAGGGGCTCAGCGTCGGTCACATCGGCCTCGTGCCGACCCGGATCATTCTGGGCGCGGCGATTTTCGGCGTGCTCTGGCTCTTCATCCGCCGCACCGCGCTCGGACTTTTTCTCGAATCGGTCGGCGGCAATTCCGCGGCGGCCGATCTCGCCGGCATCAACGCCCGCCTGATCAAATATGCGGCCTATATCATCTGCGGTCTCTGCGCCGCCTGGGCCGGGGTGATCCTGGCGGCCGACACGCATACATCCGATCCGGTCAGCATCGGGCTATACATCGAGCTCGACGCCATTCTCGCGGTCGTCATCGGCGGCGGCTCTCTGTCGGGCGGCCGCATCTATCTCGGGATGACCATTCTGGGCGCGCTGGTGATCCAGACGCTGACCACCTCGATTCTGACAAGCGGGCTGCCGCCCGAATATAATCTCGTCGTCAAGGCGGTTGTCGTCATCGTCGTCCTGCTCCTGCAGTCGGACAACCTTCGCGCGGCGCTCTCGAAGGGTTTTGGCGGGAGCAGGCGATGAACGAGAAATACCTGCCCCTCGTCGCCACGATCGCCGTCTTCGTCGCTCTCTTCGTGACGGGCGGGCTTCTCTACAACAATTTCCTCTCGACCCAGGTCCTTGGCGACATCCTGGCCGACAACGCCTTCATCATCACCGCGGCGATCGGCGCGACCTTCGTCATTCTGAGTGGCGGGATCGACCTCTCGATCGGCTCGATGATCGGCTTCGTCGGGGTCGTGATGGCCAATCTCGATCCGCTCGGCTGGCATCCGCTTGCCTCGGGGGCGATGATGCTCGCTTTCGGCCTCTGCTTCGGCGCGCTGCAGGGGCTCATCGTCGACTTTTGCGAGATTCAGCCTTTCATCGTTACGCTTGCCGGCCTCTTCCTGCTGCGCGGCAGTTGCTTCATGATCAACCTCGATTCGGTCCCGATCCGGCATCCTTTCGTCGCCTGGTTCGCCGGATTGAGTATTCCGCTGCCTGGAGGCGGCGAGCTTAGGAGTTCGGCGATCGTCATGCTGATCGCGCTCGTGGCGGGGATCGTCATCGCCCATTTCACGCGCTTCGGCGCCAATGTCTACGCGATCGGCGGCGACCGGATTTCCGCCAAGCTGATGGGCGTGCCGATGCGGCGCACGACGATTGCGATCTATGCGCTCGGCGGCTTCTACAGCGCCCTCGGTGGCGTGATCTATGCCCTCTATACGTCCTCCGGCTATCCGCTGGCGGGAACCGGCAACGAGCTCACCGCGATCGCCGCGGTGGTGCTGGGCGGCACGGTCCTGACCGGCGGCGTGGGCATGGTCGCCGGCACGCTGTTCGGCGGCATGATCCTCGGCCTGATCGCGACCCTGATCAATTTCAACGGTTCGCTGAACGGCGCCTGGATCATGATCAGCGGCGGCGTTCTCCTCTTCCTGTTCATCGTGTTGCAGCGTTCCCTGCTCTCATCGTTCAGGTTGAGGGGGGCCGCATGAGATTTGCTCGGAAGTCATGGCGCGGGTTTCGACAAAATTGACTTCAGCCGCTCAGCGCGCCCGCGCCGGCGCACAACGCTCGGAAATCGAGCGCGCCGAGCGACGTGAGCGCGTCGCCCAGAGGTTCGAGCGCAACATCCATACCTCGCTTGCCGGGCGGCTCGGGCGTGAGATCGTCGGCGGGGTCCATCCGCCCGGCTCGCTCCTGCCCAACGCGGCCGACATGTGCGCGCGCTTTTCCGTGTCCCGCACCGCGCTGAGGGAAGCCTATAGCGTGCTTGCCGCCAAGGCGATGATCGTCGCGCGGCCGAAGATCGGCACCCGCGTCAGGCCCAAGGCCGACTGGAACATGCTCGATCCGGAGGTGCTGTCCTGGCATTTGCAGACGACGCCGACCGAGAGCTTCGTCGGCGAATTGTTCGTGCTGCGCCAGATGGTGGAGCCCGAGGCGGCGGCGCTCGCGGCGAAAGCGCATTCGCGCGCCACGGTCGATCGCATTGCCGACGCCTACCGGCGGATGGACCAGTTCAGGGAGGGCGCCGGCGACCTGATCGGCGCGGACCTCGACTTCCACATGGGGATCCTCGAGGCGACCGGGAATCACTTTCTCACCGCGCTCGGCGGGCTCATCCGCACCTCGCTCGAATGCACGTTCGAGCTGAGCTGGGAAGGCGCGTCACGGATCCAGGACGACCGCCTGCATCAGCACCACGGAATTTTCGAGGCGATCCGGGACGGTTCGCCGGAACTGGCCAAGGGCCGCATGAGCGAACTCCTCAGCAACTCGATGAACGACGTGCGGCAATACCTCAAGCAGCGCGACGCGGCCGGGCAGCCGGCGGGCGCGCGACCGCTGCTGTAGCGAGCGCCGATCCGGCCGGCCAGGCTCAGGCGGCGCTGCTATGCTCGCGCGCCTCGAGCCGCGCCGCCACTTCCTCGTCGGTGAGCCTGGCCTCGTAGACCGAGCGCTGCTCGATCAGGCGCGAGGTCGCGGTGGCGACGATGATCGCGGTCAGCATTGGCAACGCGAAGGCGCGCGCCTGTCCGGTCAGCTCCATCATCAGCACCAGGGTTGAGACCGGTCCCTGCGTTGTCGCAGCGAGCATTGCGCCCGCACCGAGCAGGGCAAAGAGGCCGATCTCGCCTCCGGGATGAACGGAGAGCCAGAGCCCGCCGAGCCCGGCGCCGATCAATGCGCCGGCAGCGAGCGAGGGCGTGAACAGTCCGCCCGGCGCGCCGCTCGCAGCGGAAGCGACGGTTGCGAGCGGCCGCAGCAGAAAAAGGGCCGCCAACGTCAACGGCGCCAGGGTATGGCCGAACAGAAGCTGGGCGATATCCTGGCCGTTGCCGAGCAGCTCGGGAAAGACGATCGACACGAGACCGACAACCGCCAGGACCGCCGGCGGCGCGACCAGACGCAGCCAGCCGGATGGACGGGCCCGATCCGCCCATGCGATCGCCCGGACAAACAGGACCGACCACAAGCCGATGAACGGCGAGGCGACAATCACCCACAGGTAAACATCGGGCGAAATGGCGTAGGCAGGCACTGAGTAGAGCGGCGCATCGGGGATGACCAGGCTCGCCGTCTTGACTGCGATGAGCGAGGTCGCGAGCGCGGGCATAACCAGCCTCAGCGCCAACCGTCCGCGCAGCACTTCGAGCGCGAACAGGGCGCCCCCGAGCGGCACGCTATAGACGGCGGCCATGCCCGCCCCTGCGCCGATTGCGACCATGAGGCGGCGCTCCTCGTCCGAGAGCTTTTGCAGGTCGGAAGCGAGGTTGCCGAAGACGGCGCCGAACTGCTTGGGCCCGCCTTCGCGGCCGAGCGGCGCGCCCATGCCGACGATGACGATCGACAGCGCCGCGCTGCCGAGCGTCCTGAGCGCCGGCACGCGGCCGGCCTGAAACCAGATCGCCGCAGTGATCTCGATGCCGTTGCCGGTGGTGAGCCGTGTGAGCAGCCACTGGCCGGCGCCCGTGATGAGCCCGGCGCCGAACAGCAAGGCGACATGCCGCAGTGGGCTCGCTTCTCGCGCCGCCTCGATGAGCGCCTCGGGCTCGGCCGTTCCCCAGGCAAGCTCCTGCACCGCTTTGAACAGCAGGGTTAGACCGGCCGCGCCAAGGCCGGCGCACACACCAGTCAGGGCGACGGCGAGCCAGAATCGCAGCGCTCCTGGATCGCGCAGCGTCGCCGGTACCCGCCCACTAGGCCGGGACGGCTGAGCGACATGGCCGGATTCTGATGCCCCCTCCAAGACTGCCTCCGCTTGTGGGCGCCGCCTGCCGCCGCGATTGCAAAATGCCTAGCGCGCGAAGCCGGTCTGCGCAAAGCAGCATCATCAAAAGCCAACCGCCGAGCCCTCGACGCGCGGTTGAACCGCGACAGCGTGGACGCGCCGCGCGCAGACAATCGGCTAGATCGCCATCACTAAAATGTGAAGAAAGCGCCCGCGCTTTCCGGGCATTCAGCGTTGACATGACTATCCTGTTATATTTCCTTTGGTCGTGCGCAGATGGTCGCGCAACGGCTAGGAAGTCGAGATTGGGGGTTACGGTGGGAGCTCTCGCAAAGGTAGGAATCGCGGTTGCATTTGCGTTCCTCAGTGTCAGCGCCGCGCGGGCGGATACGACATTGCTAACGCTGACCAACCCGGCCGCGACGTCAACGGACGGAGTCGTCTACAGTCTTGATTTCATCGCAACGGACTCGACGACCTCCATCTCGATTGCGGGCTACGACTCTCCGTCCTTCCTGGACGCGGAGATCAACGGCGTGACGATGTCGGGCGGCGGGGCGAACCTGCTCGGCGGCACATGGACGCTTGTGCCGGCGGCGTCTGGCTCGTTTCCTGGCCAATTCGATGATGGAACCGGCGTTCCCGCCCTCTCTTTCGGAGCGTCGGGTCCGGATTACGACACGTTTTCGCAAACGTTCGCGACCACGCCGGGGGACGAATACGTTTACACGTTCACGTTCGTTAATACGAACGGCGGGACGCCGAGCTCGCTGGTGGTGACGACCACGGGCGCCGCGGCGAGCCCTGTCCCCGAGCCGGCGACCTGGGCGATGATGCTGATCGGCTTCGTCGGTCTCGGCGGCGCGGCCCGCTATCGTGCGACATGGAAGGGCCGATCGCTCGCGCGGGCGTGACCCTTCTGCCTCTCCGGATCGAAAGCCGCCTCAAGGGCGGCTTTCTTGTTTTCGAGGCGCTCGGTAGCCGGGAGCGGCCATCCCTCCGGCTTGCGCCTCCCGCGGCCTTCCTTTAAGCGCAAACCCTATGATTCGCGTCAACTCGGGCCTCGGCGGGGCCTCATGAGCGAGGCGGCGAAGCCTGTCGCCATCATCATGGGCAGCCAGTCGGATTGGGCGGTCATGCGCCGCGCCGCGGAGACGCTCGATGAGCTCGGGGTGGGCTATGAGTCGCGAATCGTCTCCGCCCATCGCACGCCTGACCGGATGGCCGCCTTCGCGAAGGGGGCCAAAGCCGCGGGCTTCAAGGTCATCATCGCCGGCGCCGGCGGGGCGGCGCATCTGCCGGGCATGACGGCTGCTTTCACGACGCTTCCGGTGTTCGGCGTGCCGGTGCCCTCGAAGGCGCTGAAGGGAGAGGACAGTCTCCTTTCGATCGTACAAATGCCCGCCGGGGTCCCGGTCGGCACGCTGGCGATCGGCGAGGCGGGAGCGGTCAACGCCGCGCTCATCGCTTCCGCCGTGCTGGCGCTCGCCGACGAAGCGCTGGCCGCAAGGCTCGAGGCGTGGCGGGCGGCGCGCACCGCCGAAGTCGCCGAGCGCCCTCGCGACGAGGCGCCGCAGCGATGACTTTGAGCCCCGGCGCCACCATCGGCATTCTCGGCGCCGGACAGCTCGGACGGATGCTGGCGATCGCCGCGCTGAAACTCGGGCTGCGCACCCATATCTTCGCCCCCGAGGCGGCGGCGCCCGCTTACGACGCCGCGGCGGCGCGGACCGTCGCCCCCTTCGATGACCAGGCGGCCCTCGCCCGCTTCGCCGAGGCGATCGACGTCGCGACCTTCGAGTTCGAGAACGTGCCGACGGCGACGGTCGAGTTTCTGGCCGCGCGCGTGCCGGTCCGGCCGGGCGTCCGCGCGCTGGCGCAGACCCAGGACCGGCTGGTCGAAAAGACGTTCCTGCGCGATCTCGGCCTCAAGACCGCGCCCTTCGTCAAGGTCGAGGATGCGGGCGCGCTGGTGCGCGCGGTCGCGGAACTCGGCCGCCCCGCGATCCTCAAGACCCGGCGGCTCGGCTATGACGGCAAGGGCCAGTCGCTGATCCGCGAAGGCTCGAACGTCGCTGCGGTTCACCGCACGCTTGGGTCCGCGCCGATGATCCTCGAGGGCTTCGTCGCCTTCGAGCGCGAGGTCTCGGTGGTGGCGGCGCGCAGCCTCGAAGGCGAGATCGTGGCGTACGATCTTTGCGAGAACGAGCACGAGCATCATATTCTCGCGCGCACCCGCTCGCCGGCGCGGGTCAGCCCGGAGACGGCGGTCGAAGCAAAGCGGATCGCGCGCGCCGTGCTCGAGGCGCTCGATTATGTCGGCATCCTTGCGGTCGAGTTGTTCGTCGTCCGCGACCGGCGCGGCGAAGAGGGTCTCGTCGTCAACGAGATCGCGCCGAGGGTGCATAATTCCGGCCATTGGACGATCGAGGGCGCCGAGACCTCGCAGTTCGAGCAGCACATCCGCGCCATTGCCGGCTGGCCGCTCGGAGTCGCGAGACGGCGCGGCCGGGCTGAAATGCATAACCTGATCGGTGAGGACGCTGAGGAATGGCGCGACATCCTCGCCCAGCCGGATCTTTCGCTGCATCTCTACGGCAAGCTCGAAATCCGCCCCGACCGCAAGATGGGTCACGTAACCCGAATCTTTCCGGAGTCGGCGGGAGGCGATTGATGCAGTCCTCAATCACGCCGCAACGACGGCGGGCGTCGCGTCTTGACAGCCCGACGGCCCCTTCTCTATATCGCCGCCTCGCCTCGATGGGGCTGCTGCCCTGGACGGCGCGTGGCGGGATAGCTCAGCTGGTTAGAGCGGCGGAATCATAATCCGTAGGTCCCCAGTTCAAGTCTGGGTCCCGCTACCATTTGTAACTCTAGCGCAACAGATCCCTCAAGCGCGCTTAGCGTCATGCCCGCGAAAGCTGGCATCCAGGCCTCAAGGCTCTGATGTAAATCCAGATTCCCGCTTCCGCGAGAATGACAAGAGGCGCCCTTCAGCTCCAACCGAGGGCGTGCCGCGCTAGGTTACAAATGGTCGCACTCGCATGCGGATCAGTCGCGTCTCGCGATAGGCATGCAACCCCTCGCGGCCCAGTTCGCGGCCCGTGCCGGATAGTTTCCAGCCGCCAAAGGGGGCGTGAATGTCCGTTGTGTCGTTGACATTGACGCCAACCGTGCCCGATTCGACCCGTTCCGCGAAGGCCCAGGCGCGTTCGAGATCGCGGGAATAGACATAGGCGGCCAATCCGAACGGCAGCGCGTTGGCGACCTCGAGCGCCTCCTTGTCGTCTTTCACTTTCCGGATGGCTGCGAGCGGACCGTAGGTCTCCTCGCTCATCGGCAGGCTGTTGTCGGCGGCGCCGTCAATCAGGGTCGGCGCGAAGAAAAAGCCGCGCGCATATTCCGCACCCTCGGGCGGCTTGCCTCCCGCGATCAGCTTGCCGCCCTTGGCGAGGCCATCGGCGATGTGGCGCGCCACGCGCGCTCGCACCGATTCGTTGAGCACCGGCCCGTACAGTACGCCGGAATCAGTCCCGTGACCAAGTTCGATCTTGCGCGTGGCCTCGCTCATCGCCTCCAGGAACCTGGAGTGAATGCTACTCGCGACCAGAATGCGATTCACGGTGATGCAAATCTGGCCCATGTTGGAGAAGGAGCGACGGGTCGCGGCGGCCGCCGCCTCTTCGATATCGGCGTCGTCCAGCACCACGAAGGGGCATTGGCCGCCGAGCTCAAGCGAGACGCGCTTCATGTCTTCCGCCGCGGCCCGCATGATCGAGCGCCCGGCCGCCACCGAAGCGGTGGCGGAGACCATGCGAATGCCGGGATGTGCAGCCAGAACGGCGCCGACGTCCGCGCGGCCGGGCAGATCGTTGAGGACGCCCGGCGGCAGTCCAGCCTCGGCCAGGCATTCAACCATCATGCCGGTTGCAAGCGGCGTCTCGTGTGGCGGCTTGATCACCATTGCGCAGCCTGCGGCTAGCGCCGGGCCAATCTTCCAGCAATAGATGTCGACCGGATAGTTCCACGGCACGATCGCGCCGACCACGCCGACTGGAACGCTTTGCACGAAGTTGCGGATATGGGTTTGCGAACTCGGCCGCATACTGCCTTCTATGCGTCGGCCTTCCTCGGCGTAGTAGCGGAGGACGCGCATGCCGAAGCCGATCTCCTTGATCGAATCCGGCACTGGCTTGCCCTGTTCGCGGGTCAGGATCGTCGCTATGGCGTCGGCGCGCTTCTCGATCAGATCAGCCGCCTTGAGCATGATGCGGCAGCGCTCGTCGGCATGCGTGTCCGCCCAGATCGGCTGGGCCCGCGTGGCCGCCGCGACCGCGCGATCGACGTCGGCCGCCGCCGCCACAGCGGTGCTGCCGACATGCTCGCCGGTCGCCGGGTCCATAATATCCAGACGCTCGCCGGAGGCGGCTTTGCGCCAGCCGCCGTCGATGAACAATTCGCGATCCATAAGTCTTTCCCGCTTTGATTCAGCGCGCCGCCAGGCGGCGCCACATTGCTTCGTAGTTGGCGTCGTTCTGCTTGTTCGCGTCCTCGCGCCCCACGGTATTGGGACTGACCATCACCAGCGGCGCGATCCCGCGCGCCACCAACTTCTCGGCCGTCGCGGAGACGATGGCATGGGCAATGGCGATGGTGACTGAGGTGGAATTGGGCCCGACCCGGTCTTTCAGGCCCTCGATATTCAGCGCCGCGTCGGCCAGCGACGCGCCGGTGTCGATCACTGTGTCCGCCACCTCGAACAATTTCCTGCCGGAGGAATGGCGCGACGGCGCCGCCTTGGAATGGGTGAGCGAAGTCACCCCGACCACCTTCAGCCCCATTTCCTTGCAGGCGATTGCGATGTCGAGGATCACGGCATTAATCCCCGAGTGGGAAAAGAGCACCATCGCGTCGCCTGGGTCGAGGCGATGCGAGCGCAGGATCGCCTTGCCGTATCCTTCGACCGCATGGATGAAGCGGTATTGCCGCGCGCCCATGTCGCCCCAGACCCGGTGGAAAGAGATCATCGTACTCTCGACGATCGGGCGGAAGCCGACGATCGTGCCGGTTCGCGGGAAGGTCTCGAGCGCCGGCAGCGCGCCGTGGCCGGTGCCGAAAGTGAACACCAGCTTCTCGCGCGCGATGCTGTCGGCGCAGATTGCCGCCGCGGCGTCGATAGCCTCGGCCTGGCTTGTCTTCACCTGCTGCAGCCGTTCGATCAGCGTATCGAAGTAACGGTCGATCAACGTAGTCATGCCGCGCTCCGGCTCAGTACGCGGCCGGCGGCAAACTCGCCAGAGAATCGAGCGCGATCTCGAACATCTCCGGCTCGAGCTTGCTCTGCTCGGTCTGCGGCAGATATTCCTGGGTCCACCCATCGACCGTGCCCATGCACAGGGTAGAGGCGCGGGCGCCCAGGATGCGGCCAACGGTGAGGAGCGCCGAGGTTTCCATGTCGGTGGCGAGAATCTTATAGCGCTTGATGTCATGGCGAAGCGGATCGATCATCTTCCGCTCGCCCTCCGACAGGCCGAACATCTGGCTATAAAAGCCGTCATAGGTACCGAAGATGCCGCTGTGCCAGCGATGCTTCGATTGCGCTAGCCGGGCGCGCACGGCCGCCCCGAGCTCGAAATCGGCCACGGCCGGATAGTTGACCGGGACGTATGTCCCGGACGTGCCCTCGGCGCGAAGGGCGCCTTCCGCCAGCACGAAATCGGCCAGCTTGGCCGGCGCAAAGGTTTGAGCCGTGCCGATACGCAGGAAGGTGCGCACGCCGAGATCGAAGAGCTCGTGCAGCACAATGGTCGCGATCGGCGCGCCCATGCCGAAGGCGGTGGCGGTGATCCGCCGCCCCTTTCGCTCGCCAGTGACGGTTCGCAAGCCCCGCTTCTCCTCGAGCAGCTTCGCGTTGTCCAGGTGATTGGCGATGCGTCCGATGCGGGCCGGGTCGCCGATCAGGATCGCCGAATCGCCCACATCGTCCTGTTTGCAGCCGATGTACCAGGCCGCTTTGCTCATGCGTTTGCTCCCTTTGCGGATTGCGACGATCGCCGGGCGAGCATCACGCGCGCCGCGGCTTCCCCAGCGCGTACAGCCGCGACCGGATCGTCAGGTTTTTGGATCAGTGATGCGATCAGTCCGCCCAGGAACGTGTCGCCCGCCCCGGTGGGATCGGCAGCCGCGATCTTCTCGGTCGGAACGGAGACGGTCTGGCCCGCGAAAGTGACAAGCGCGCCCTCAGGGCCCCGGGTCTCGACGATGATGCGTCCCGGCCGGCCCGGCCCCGCCGCGGCCAGCGCCGTCTCGACGAAAGATCGCTCGCCGCGGCTGTGAACCATCAGGTCTGCGCGCGCAGCCAGGTCGCGGCGCAAATCCGGCGGGAAGGCGTCCGGGTCGCCCTTGATCGCCCAGATCAGCCTCTGGTCTTCCCTGAGATGATCGAGCGCCGACTTGCTGGCCGTCGGTGGCTGGGCGCAGAGGCAGATCCAGTCGGCGGAATCGATCACCCTCAGTTGCGCATCGTCGAACGTGACGCCGCGAGAGCCCAGAGCTTCGTACAGGCAATAGCTTGCCCCCGAGGGGTCGTAGGCCATGATGCAGATCGGCGACCGCCCGGGCAGGGTGCGGGCCACCCCTTCGGTCGGCAGACCCGCCTCCTTCATCGCACGGATGTACCAATCGCCCTGTTCGTCCTTACCCACCCAGGTGATGATGGCGGCCAACGTAAAACCGGCGCGCAGCATTGCGCCGACGATGTAGGGCGGGCTGCCTCCGAGCCGGGGCCAGGTCTCCGCCGGGCGCGAGGTGATGACGGTTGTCCGGTTGGGGACGGGCGGCCCGTCCAACTGAACGACGTGATCGATGCTGGCGTAGCCGACGACGACGATGCTGGTCATGCGAGCGCGGCGATCGCTTCGTTCACGGTCGTCACCTTGCCGAAATACCGCTCAATGTCCTCGAGCGACGCCTCGGCGAGATGCGGACGGTTCGAGTTTGTCGCCTCGCGCGGCACGATCACCTCGAAGCCGTTGGCGAAGGCGTCCTGCACGGTCGCGCGGATACATACGTTCGTCTTGACGCCCGCGACCACCACGCGCGTGATCTTTTGTTCGTGGAGGAACATTGCAAGGTCGGTCGCGAAGAAGGCGCTGTAGCGTCGCTTGGGCAACAGGAACTCGCGCGGTCCCTCCGGATCGAAGCCGGGAAAGAACGCGGCGTCGTTTTCTCCGATGAAATGGTGCTTCGGCAGCTTCTTCCACTCATAGTCGTCGAATCCGGCACGGTGCTGCTCAGCGGCGTGCACCACGATTCGCTGCTTGGCGCGCGCCGCTTCCAGCAGGCGGCGCAGCGGTTCAAGGGTCCGCGCCGCCTCGGGATAGAAATTCGGCATCCCCTCCAGGTAGAAGGAATTGGTGACGTCGACCATGATCAATGCCGTGCTGTCGGAGAGGCTCATGGGTTCACACTCCGCGCATGAGACGGCGACGACGCTCGGAAACCGAAAGCGCGGTCATGACGACGATCACAACGATGTAGGGCAGCATCTGAACGAGCTGCGGGGCGACGCCGCGACCCTGAAGGCTGATCTGGATCGCGTCGAATAGGCCGAACAGCAGCGCCCCCACCGCGGTCAGCCCCGGCCGATTGCGGCCGAAATAAAACGCGGCGAGCGCGATGAAGCCGCGTCCGGCGGAAATGCCGACGCTGAATACGCCGACGATGCCAATGGACAACTGCGCCCCGGCGAGGCCCGCCATCGCGCCAGCGACCACGGTTGACATGTCGCGAATGAAAAGCGGCCTGAGTCCCAGGGCGGTCGCAGCCTCCGGCGCGGCGCCGGCCGCGCGAAGCCGCAGTCCCATCCGCGTGCGGTTGAGCACGAAAGCGCTGACCGGCACCGAGAGCCAGGCAAGCCAGGTGATCGGGTCCTTGTTCGAGAAAATCGCGCCGAGGATGGGCGCATCCGCCAGGCCCGGAATGACGATGCGCGGAAGTTGCACTACGTCGGGCAGGCGCAGAATGCCCGAGCTCTTGTAATAGTCCTTCAGGATGAAGCCGATGATGCCCGCGACGGCGACATCGAAGCCAATGCCGGCGACGATCTCGTTCGCGCCCAGCCGCGTGATCACGAGCGAGAACGGCGCTGCAATGATCGCGCCGATCAGGAGGGCCGCAATGCAGGCCAGGAGCCACGACTGCGTGGCCGACGAGACGACGAGCGCGACGAAGGCGCCAGCCAGAATCATGGCTTCGACGCCGATGTTCACAAGACCGCCGATCCGGTTCAGCATCCCGCCGATGGCGGTGAGCAGGAGCGGCGTGGTGACCACGAAAGCCGAGTCGAGGATGGCGTCGATCATCTGCGCACACCCCCTCGGCGCAAAGTGAACTGCCCGAGCCGCACGACCGCGAACACCGTGACCGTGCCTTGCAGCACATCGACCAGTTCGATCGGAATGTCGCTGAACAACTGAATCGTCGTGCCAGCCGAAGCGAGCGCGCCGAACAGGATCGATCCCAAGAGCATGCCAATGGCGGAGTTCCGCCCGAGCAGCGTGACGGCGAGGCCGGTGAAACCGTAGCCGGGCGAGAATCCGGCGACGAAACGGTGGACCAGCCCGGCGGCATGGACCGATCCGGCGAGCCCGGCGATCAGGCCGGAGAGGACCATCACCTTCATGATCAACGCGGGCACGTCGATGCCAACGGCACGGGAAAACCGAGGGTTGAGCCCGGTCATGCGCGCTTCAAAGCCGAGCGGCGTATAGCGATCCCACAGGTGATAGGCGACAAGCAGAACAAGCGCGATGATGAAGCCAAGATTGAAAGTCGAGGAAGGCAGCAAGCGCGGCAGCCAGCCCGCCTGAACAATCATCGGCGTCGCCGAATTGCCTGTCCTGGGAGCGAGGAAGACGGTATTGACCAGGAAGCCCGTCAGGTTGATGGCGACGAAGTTGAGCATCAGGGTCGTGACGACTTCGTCGACATCGAGGCGCGCCCGCAGAAAACCGGGCAGCGCCATCAAAGCGGCGCCCGCCGCAGCGCCCGCCGCCATTTCGGCGAGGATCAGAACCGGCGAGGGCAGCCCTGTGAGGGTGAAGCCCACCACCGCGCCGGCGAGCCCCCCTACATAGAAGCCGCCCTCAACGCCGACATTGAACACGCCGGCGCGGAACGAGATCGCGGTCGCCACCGCGCACATCAGGATCGGCGTCGCCGCGCTCAAGGTCGCGGCGATGCGGCTCACCCCGCCGAAGCCTTCGCTCGCCATCAGCGCGTAGACCTCGAGCGGGTTGCGGCCCGACGCGATCAAAAGCAGCGCGCCGACAATAAGCGCGATGGCGAAGGGAGCGACCACGCCGACCGCGGCGCTCCAGTCGAGGCGCGCCGGGGCGACGGCGGGAATGGTCGCGGCTTCGCTCATGCCGCTTCGCCGAGCATCAGACGGCCGATTCCGTCGATATCGGCCTCTTCGGCCGTCAGCTCGCCAGTGGCGCGGCCGTGGTGCATCGCCACGATCCGATCAGAAAGCTGCAGGAGCTCGTCGAGCTCCTCTGAGATCAGCAGCACCGCGACACCCCGCTCGCGGTAAGCCAGGATTTCGCGGTGGATGAAGGCGATGCCGGCGATGTCGACGCCGCGGGTCGGCTGGGCGGCGATCAACAGCTTGACACTGCGGTCGAGCTCGCGAGCGATCACCACCCGCTGCTGGTTGCCGCCGGAAAGGCTGCGCGCCGGATCGGCGTCGTCGCGCCGCACGACCGAGAAGGCGTCAAGCGCCCGGCGCGCGTGGGCGGCGATCAGCGACGGCCGCAACACGCCCATGCGCTCGAACGGCGCAGCGCGGTGACGCCCTGCGATCACATTGTCAGCGATCGCGGCCGAGAGGCACAGGCCCTCACGCGCGCGGTCGGCGCTGATATAGCCGAGCCCGGCCCCGCGCCGCACCGCAATCGGCCAGGAGGTGATGTCGCGCCCTGCGAGCATCACCCTGCCTCCTGCAGGCTGGATCAGCCCGACGATGGCGGCCACGAGTTCGTCCTGGCCGCTGCCGACAACCCCGGCGATTCCCACCACTTCGCCGGGCCGAATCGCAAGGTCGATTCCGTTGAGTTGCATGACTCCTCGGGTGTCGAGCGCCGCGAGCCCATGCACGGCGAGCGTCGGCTCGCGGCCGGCGAGCGCGTGCTCCGCACGGTGCGGAAATTCAATCTCCTCGCCGACCATCATAGCGCCGAGCTTCGCAGCCGAGGTCTGGCTGGGCTTGGACGCGCCCACGACGCGACCCGCGCGCAACACCGTTATGTCGTCGGCGACCGCCAGCACCTCGTCCAGCTTGTGGCTGATGAAAATGATGGTGCGCCCTTCATCGCGCAGCCTGCGCAGCAGCGCGAGCAGGTCCTTCACTTGCTGCGGCGCAAGCACCGAGGTCGGCTCGTCGAGGATCAGCACGTCGGCGCCGCGATAGATCAGGCGCAGAATCTCCAAAATCTGCCGCCGATGCACCGGCGCCTGGGCGACGCGGACGTCCCATTCGAGTTTGACGCCGGCCTGGGCGGCGGCCGCTTCGGCCGCAGCATGGGCGGCCTTGCGGTCGATGAGCCCGCCGCGCGTCACCGGCTCGGCGCCCAGGATGAGGTTTTCGAGCATGGTGAGGTCTTCCACCAGCATGAATTCCTGGTGGACCATCCCGATTCCGTGCCGGAACGCGTCGGCTGGCTGGGCAAGCCGCGTCGGCGCATCGTTGATGATGACGTCCCCTTCGTCGGGCTGCTCCATCCCCTGGAGGATGCGCATCAGAGTGGTTTTTCCAGCGCCGTTGCCGCCCACGATTGCGTGAATTGATCCGGGAGCAGCGGCGAAATCGACGGCGTCGTTCGCGACCACTGGGCCGAACCGCCGGGTGACGCCGCGCGCGCCGAGCCGGACGGATGCCGTTCCCACCGCCCGCTCCCGCCGCCGCCTTCGAACCGCTACACGTTCATTTGAACCAGTCGGGCATGCCCTGGGTGGTCGTGTCCCAGACCTTGATCTCGCCGGACACGATCTTCTTCTTCAGATCGTCGACCTTGGCCAGGTACTCAGCCGGGATCAGGTTCTTGGTGTACTTCATGTCGGAGAGCCCGACGCCGTCTTCGGCGAGACCCAGCGTTACCGACTTGCCGCCGGGGAACTTGCCTTCGCTGTATTGCTTGACGGTCGCCGCCACGCCAAGATCCGTCCGCTTGATCATGCTGGTGAGCACGTTGCCCGGCGCGATTCCATCCTGGTCGGTATCGACTCCGATCGCATAGCGACCGCTTTCCTTCGCCGCTTCGATCACGCCGATGCCGGTGCCGCCGGCCACCTGAAAGACGATGCTGGCTCCCTGGTCGAACATCGATTTCGCGATCTGATGGCCGATCGCCGGATCGCCGAAACTGTTGGCGTAGGCGACCTTGACGTCGACCTTCGGGTTGATGTCGTGCGCCCCCTGGATGTAGCCGACGATGAATTTGTCAATGCCGACCGCCTTGATGCCGCCGATCACGCCGATGACCGGCTTGTCGGTTACGCCCTTAATTTTGGTGTCGGACGCCACCATCGCGGCGAGAGCGCCCGCGAGATACGAGCCCTCCTGCTCCTTGAACAGCACGCCTGCGACATTGGCGCCGGGAACTACGCGATTGAGAATGGCGAAGTCGACATTGGGATAGTCCTTGGCGACCGCCTCCATTGCGTCGCCGTGCGAATATTCGAGATCGATGATCAGGCCAAATCCGCCGTCGGATGCGCGGCGCAGAATATTGTCGGCTTGGGCGACCACATCCTTCGAATTCGACCTCCTTGCCCTTAAGCTTTGTCTCTGCGAGCGCCGCCTTGAACCCTTTGTCGGCGAGGTCGTTGTAGGACTGATCGCCTAGCCCGCCCTGGGCGATGATCAGGGCGACCGGCGGAAGATCCGCGGCAAGGGCCGGTCCCGCGAGAACCAAACCAAGTGTGAGAAAGGAGATACCACGAAGCACCTTATCGATTGTCATCATCGTTCCCGTCCTCCGACTGCGTTTGACAACCCACTTGCTGGTCGATCCGGCGCGCGCTGCAAGAGCGCCTGATAGACGTAGAGCCGGCTGTTGTGCACGGCGTCGACCGCGTCGAGCACCCGTCCATCGGCGTGGAACGAGGTCCGCGTCACGACCATGACGACTCCGTCCGCCTCGAGGCGCAGGTGCCCGCGTTCGCTGGGCGTGGGCTTGCGCGCGCGCACGGCCTCGAGACCGCGCTCGATGTGCAAACCGGCGTCTTCGTAGAATTGATAGAGAGAGAACTGAGGTTCAGAGGCGCGGGCCTCGGTCAAGCCGGTCTCGGAGACCAGCGTCGCCGAAAGGATAGAGCGATGAATTGCCATCGGCGTCCCATCGACCCGCCGCAGTCTTTCCATAAGAATTAACGGCTCCGAGGGGGAGTAGGGAAGCCCAGGGCGCCAGTCGACTGGGCCAAAGGCGAGCAGGTCGGAGGTGGGCCGACGTCCTGTCGCCTTCACGGCTTCTGTAAAGCTGGTGAGAAGAATTGGCGCGCGCCGCAAAGGTAGAACCGCGACGAATGTCCCTTTGCCGCGGCGCCTGACCACCAACCCTTCGTCGACCAGCGCCTCGACCGCCTTGGTTACGGTGAAGCGACTGACGCCATGCGCCTCGGCCAGCTCCGGCTCGCTGGCGATCCGCTCGCCGGGGCGAAGCCGCGCGACTTCCTGACGAAGCTCATCGCTCAGTTGCCGATAGAGTGGGCGATCCTGGCTGGTGTCGAGCATCGAGCAGCTTGTCCGGTTCTCCTGTTGACTGGATAATAGACATGGCGATCTGGACGTCAAGAACCCGGAGCGGAGAGCGCAGGCCGCTATTTCCTACTGTGGCCCCGCTGGCCCAGCGGTTCGATCGAGCGGCGGCAATGCCGCCGGGACTGCAGGGACAGGCTCGTCCTACGGACCTTGAGCAAGGATCGATCCAGCAGATCGCGCTCAACAGCGTCGAACTGCGGTAAGCGCCGCGTCATCCTCAAGATCGGGAGCTATGGCGAGGAGGCCGGCCTCGCTGCCGTCGATCCGCGGCAACGGCGTCGATCACAAGCAGGTAATCCACAGGGGCGTTTGATTGAACGCCTCTACCGCAGAGGCAGTTAATCCGATCAGGCGGCCGCTTGAGGGTGCGATCGGCGGCTCATCGAGTCTCATCTTGGCGTTTGACGCGCACAGTTTACAGTATTTATTGGTTCGCTATGAGGTCCGCGTCCCCCGATTGCTGGTCCCGCTGTACACCATTACGTTGCAATTTATATCGCATCACTGAATAATTGTTACGAATAGCGTTGGTATCGTTTTGCCGCTATCTCGGCGATCTCATAGGATCGACTTACCGGTCGAGTGTCGCCGCGAAGGACTGCTGTAAAATCTGCTTGACGACTTGGCGTCGACGGGCGTCAAGTTGGTGGATTCGGCGATTTGTTGTCGGAAACTGGCCGAAAGCGCAGCCGCTCAATGCAAGACAGGGACGAGAGGGGTCTAACGCCAAAAAAAATGGCAACGCGGCGCTCGCCCCAAGTCATACCGCGAGCGCGATGGTTGCGCGTCTCGCATTTAGCGGTTGAACCGGCGCACTAAGCCAGCGAAACAGTTGAGGAGGGGAATCACATGTTGGACGTAGCATCTAGGAACGTCGATCCGGCGGTTCAGGCGCAGGCGTGGCGGGTCAAGTTCGTCGAGGAGCCGGCGGCTCCGGCCGAGGGCGTCGAGACGATCGAGATCGAGGAGCCGCGAAAGGTGACGGCGGCGTTGGCGCCGGTGGACGCCTCGGTTGCGCTGTCTGAAACCGAGCCGGAAACGGACGGCGGCCTGACGGTCATTTGGCTGTCTTCGGGGGGGAAGACGCCGGCGGCGATCGAGCGCGAGGCCGACGAATGGCTGCGCGCCGGCGGCGCGCGCAGGCGAGAGGCGAATGTGCGGGCGGACGTCCGCACCGTCCGGGTCCTGTGGGGCGAGAACCGGGCCCTGATCTACGCGAGCCCCGGCGACATTCGCCTGGCTCTCGACGCGACCATCCGGTTTGCTCTCGTGCAGCGCGAGGCGCTGGCGCTGGAAGCGACGATGAAGTCGGCCTGGGCCTCGATCGACGCCGATTCGGCTTTGACCCATTCGGTGTCGCGGCGCCACCAGAAGCAGCAGCGGCACGTCAACGAGATGACCGAGCTCTCGACCCGGATGAGGGCGGACTGGCTGCGCATCGCCAACGCGCTCGAGCAATTGGATCCCGCGCTCGCCGAAGCCTCGAAGCGTGTGTTCGCGGAGCTCGTCAATGGCGCGGCGCTTTATGACCGGATGGAGATGCTGGAGGACCCGATCGAATTCGCGATGGACCAGTATGAGCTCGCCAATACGCGGCTGATCGAAGCCCATCTCGCCTATAAGGAGCGGATCAACGCCCTCGTCGGGCATGTGTTCGAGGTCGCGATCATCGCGCTGCTCGGCTACCAGATCGTGCATTTCCTGAAGTGAGCGGGAAGCGCTCGTCCTTCCGTGGACGAGACGCGTTCCCTAACAGGGAGGTCACGTTAGATGCGCGGGGCAATGCTGGGGCTGGCGGGCTTAATGTCGCTCTCGGGCGCGAGCTTCGCCGCCGTGCTTGCGACCGAGGATCAGATTCGCCAGGCGATCGCCGGGAACACCATCTCCGGAACCGAGGACGGAAAACCCTATACCGAGTACTTCCTTCCGGACGGAAGCCTCCGCGGGGTGGGCCCCGAGGGGCCCTATTCGGGCGAGTGGCGCATCAACGGGCGGGAGCTTTGCGAGCGGAGCTTCGCGCAACGCGACGACGAGGCGGCGCCCAACGAGGGCTCGCCCAGCGACTGGGAATGCATGGGCGTCGAGATCACCGGCTCTGGTTTCGCCTGGGTCGTCGACGGCGAGCGCTACGAAGCCCGCCGCCTCCCAGGAAATCCAAACAAGTTGTAGGGGCGGCTCTCCCGCAGCCAGAAGCCGAACAGAGCGGCGCGGTCGGCCCGCGCCGATCGAAGCTACATGCCGCACATTACCGTGTACCTGCCGTTGAAGTCGTGCCAGACCCCGCACTCGGAGCTTGGCCGAGCGCCCGTTGCCTGACCTACGCCGCCATCGGGAGTTTGCGGCGCCGCAGGGGGCGCCGCGGCGGCGCCAGGCGCCGGGGGCGTTCCGTCCGCGGCCGCGACAGGGGTTGGAGCCAAACTGGCGGTCGCCTGCTCGTGGGCCGCCCGCTCGGGTCTTGGCTCGCGCTTGATTGCGTGCTTCGAAATCGCGGGCTTCGGAGCTTCGCTCGCGGGCAAGCTCTGCTCCGGAGCGGAAGAGACCGGCACGACCGTCGTCCCGTTTGGCGGCGGCGAGCTTGCTTGACCCGGGCTGCGATCAGGAGCTTGCGATGAGGGCGCCGCAACGGGGGTGCCAGGCGTCGTTGACGCTCCCTCCGCAGGCCCGGCAGGAGGCTCAGCCAAACTGGCGGTCGCCCGCGTTGGGGTCGCCCGCTGAGGTTTTGGCGCATGCTTGGTTGCATGCTTCGCAGGTTTCGGAACCTCGGGCTTCGGAGCCTCGACCGCCGGCAAGCTTTGGTCCGGAGCGGAAGCGACCGCCGCGTTTGTGGCGCCGGTCTGCGGCCAGGTTACTCGATCAAGACTGCGACCGGAATATTGCGATGGCTGGGGGGGCGCCTCGATGGGATTGGCAGGCGTCGACGACGCTGCTTCCGCGGCGCCAGCCGGAGACTGAGCCAAACTTGCAATGGCCTGCGCATGCACGGCTCGCGCTCGCTTAGCTGCGTGCTTCGGCAGTGCGGGAGTTGCCGTCGTCGGAGCCTCGGTCGCGGACAAGGCTGGACTCGCAGCGACAGGGAGAGGCGGACCTGCGGCGGAAGAGATAGCGGCGATCGGCGTCCGATCGAAGCCCGGCGCCGTCGTCAGCTCTCGACCGCTAACAGGAACTGCGGCGGCGAGCGTCGACGGCGCTCCGTTCCCGGTTTCGACGGCGGACTGCGATGAGCTCGCAGTCGCCTGCGCGGGGGCTGCCAGCTCCGGCTCGCGCTCCGCTATGGGCTTCGGCGCCTCTGTCGCTGGCACGCTGGCCTCCGCAGTCGAAGAGGTCGGCACGATTGGCGTCGCGTTTGCCGGCGACGAGGTCGTCGGATTTGGGTCGGGACCAGCAGATCGGGATTGCGAAGCGGCCGGCGGAATGGCGGCGGCGAGCGTCGGTGTGGCCGCGTCCGCGGCTGCGATGGGAGTTTCAGTCGAGCTCGCAGTCGCCGGCTCGGAGCCCGCCGGCTCCGGCTCGGGCTTGGTTGCGGGCATCGGAGGCTCGGTTGACGCCAAGTCTTTCTCCGCGGCGGAAGAGACCGAGGCGATTGGCGTTCGGTCCGGTCCCGCCGCAGCTTCCCGGTCCAGATCGCTATCAGGAGAATGCGATAGGGGCGCCTCAGCGGCGCTAAGAGTCGATGACGTCTCTAACGCCGTCGGGACAGGGGACGCCGCTGAACTGGCGGCCGCCTGCGCGGGGGCCGCTGGCTCCGGCTCGCGCTCGGTTACAGGCTTCGGAGCCTCCGCCGCAGACGCGCCTTGAGTCGCAACCGACGAGACCGGCGCCGCAGCCGTCCCGTTTGTCGAGGGCAGGCTTGCTCGGTCCAGGCTGGGATCAGGAGACTGCGATGTCGGCGCCGCAGCGGGGGCGAGCGTCGATGACGCCCCGTCGGCGGCCTCGGCAGGGAGCGGAGATGAGGCGGCCGTGCCATGCGCAGTGGCGACCGCGTCGGAAACGCGGGAGGGCACAGGCTCCGCGGCCAAGTCGACCTGCTTCAACTCATTTTTGTCAGACTCGACTGGCGCCGTCCGTGACCTGTCCGTCGCGGGGGCCGCCACGCCGCGCAACGCGACCGGCGTCGCGACGGCTTCGTCGCTCGCCGACTGCATCCGGCCTTCTTCTTGAGTAGAGTGGGTGGGCTGGTCCGATCCTTTGGTCAGCGCTGCGATCGTGTCCGCGCCGAAGCGAATTCCGCCTTCCGCGACGGCGAGAGATTCTTTACGCAGATTGGGTGCGGCGGTCATGAGCACAACCGCCGCCGCAATCAGGCTCGCGCTCATCAGCATCAGCGCAGTGAATCTCTTGCTGTCGGGACGGGTTGCAGTCGTCCGTCCCGCGATACGCGGCGCTGGCGCGCGCGCGGCGCCGAGCGCCCGCGTCGATTTGGCGCTGCGGAGCGCCCTGTCGGTCCCGTTGGAATTCGTCTTTGCCGGCGGCTGCTTTCGCCCCTGATCGAGCGGTCTGGCCGCTTCCACTGTCGTTCGAACCGGCTCCGGAGCGCGTTCCGCGAGCCGTGCGGCAAGAGGCAGGCGCGTCACTGTCGCAGCGAGGGCAGGGACCGTTGCGATTGGCGAGGGAGAGGGCGAGGCCCGGAGGGGGATCGCGAACTCGGATGGCTTCTCTTCCCGCCTCACTCGCTTTTCGGGGATGGCGACCGGCGCGCGACCGGCGCGTTCGAGCTCCTCGGCTGGTGTTTGTTTTTCTTGGGGTTCGGCGATGCGGGGGGCGCTTGGCTGGGGGGCGGGTTCGTAGACGCAGTAGAGCAGGCTTTCGGCGTCTTCGTACCATTGGGTCGGGCTTGCGCCCGAGGTCTCCGCCCGCTCCCACGCGTCGCCGAGGCGCTCGGGGTTGAACAGCGCGTGCGCGAATCCCGCCGCGTAGAACTTCTCCGACCAGTCCCAGCGCGAGCAGAGCACGCTCGTGTCCTCGAGCAGGTTGAAGCGTTCGATCACATCGATCGAAAGATCCGT
Organism: uncultured Alphaproteobacteria bacterium; assembly: GCA_963794655.1. Lineage (GTDB taxonomy): Bacteria > Pseudomonadota > Alphaproteobacteria > Rhizobiales > Beijerinckiaceae > Roseiarcus. The sequence goes on along the minus strand of CAWCEV010000008.1, from coordinate 59,841 downwards.
CGTGACCGATCCGAGGATCACCCCGCGCTTCGTCACCCGGCGAAGCTCGGCGATCGCCTTGTCGACGTCGTCCGGCGCCGCGCGGCAAAGGCCGGTTTCGATCACCGCGTCGAATTCGCCGTCCTCGAACGGCAGGCAGGCGATGTCGCCATGGAAGTTGTGCTTCATGAGTTCGGGCGGGGTCGCGAGGCACGCCGCGCGATTGCCCTCGACCCCCGTGGCGTCGAAGCCGAGCGCCCTCAGCGCGCCCACCATATGTCCGGCGCCCGAGCCGACATGAAGCAGTTTGGCGCCCCGTCCGAGCCCCCATGTGGCGGCGAGGATGCCGGCGAGCGCCGGAACCGACATCAACTCCTCGATCTGCTCGAGCGCGAGGTTGAGCGCGCCATGGACCGGGACCGCGGGCGACCCGCCCGCAGCCTCGCGGCGAGGCTGGACCCGGCGCCGTCTCACAACGTCGGAGAGGATGAGGTCGGTGGCCGCGTCGGCGGAGTCGAGCACTCCGTTCAGCGTGGCGTCGAACATATAGTCGCCGACCATCAGGAAGCCCGGCAGGCGCTCGGGATCCGGGCAGTGGTTGATCGCGCGCGAGCGCGCGGGCGAGCCGCCCGGAATCGCGTTGACCGAGGCCATCCAGCGGTGGATCCGGCGGTCGAGCAGGAGCTCCTTGCCATGCGCGAGTTGCGGCGGCAGCGCGTCGAGGCACATCTGTTCGATCCGCTGGTCGGACACGTTCGCCAGCGCAAGCGCCGCGTTTCCGGCGATCAGGAAAGCCAGGACGCCATAGCCGTTGTAGCCGTTGCGCGCGCTTTCGTCATAGGCGCAGCAGCCGTCGAAGGCGTCGAGCATGAACCAGTCGGCGTCGAGTTCGTCGCGCCAGAACGGGCGCTGGAACAGGAGGCTCGCCCGAAGGTAATGTCCGGGACGGTCGAAATAGCCGATGTGCTTGTCCATCGCCGCTTCAAAACCGTCCGACCGCCAATGGATGGTCGAGAGCGAGGCGAGCGGCAGCGCGACGACGACATAATCCGCAGTCGCCGTCTCGACCACGCCGTTGACCAGCATCTCGAGGCGGTAGCCGCCCCCGGCCATCGGCTCGACCGCGGTCACGTTCGAGTTGAGGCGGATCTCGGCGTCGAGCTCCTCTTCGAGGCGGGTTATGATCTGCTCGTTGCCGCCGACCACGGAGAAGACGTCCATGTAGCCGTCGACATCCATGAGCACGTTTTTGAGAAAATTGAGCCCATTGGTCTGGTGCGGCGCGGCGGCGACGTCGCTGTGCGCCATGGTGCGGATATACCGGCGCGCAGCGTCGTCCTTGATCTCCCGCTCGAGCAGGGCCGCGCCCGAAATGGAAGCCCACGGATGGGCGTTGTCCTGCTTCGGGATCGAGAAATAGAACGCCTCGGGGCTGAGCAGGTCGGCGACGCGCTGGCGAAACGACGCCGCTTCGTCGCGCGTGCGCTCGCCGAAGGCCTCCGCGAGGCCGTCGGGATCGAGAATGATCTTGCCGTCGAGCACGCACGGGCCGCCGTGCAGGTATTTGGGTTGCAGGCCCAGGTCCTTGATGATGAGGTCGTGCAGCGGGTCGGGGCCGAGGCGGGAATAGTCGTAGATCTCGGCCACGCCCGCCTCATACGGGCCAACCCCGGCAAACTGCCCGGTCAGGATCTTCCCCCCGAGCCGGTCGCTCGCCTCGAATATCGTGATCTGGCAAGCCGGCCCAGCCTTCGCCGCCAAATGCCAGGCCGTGAACATCCCCCCAGGCCCGCCCCCAATCACCGCAACCCGAAACCCCGCACCCTCAACGCCGTCGACGTTGGCTTCAAATAGACCGTCTTGCTTTCGGGTTCTGTCGTCCATAGGCCCCTGCCCCCCTCCTCTATTTGCCACTCTCAAGAAGGAAGTACAATATTATCCCTTCGTTAACCACAAGCATTATGTTCGGATTGCCGGTGTGATATAGATCACACTCATCTTCGAATCCTCGTGATTCCCGAAGGTTCGACCGGGAATTGCCGCATGGCTTGCCGCGGATCAGTTCAGAATCGTGAGCGTTTCGTGTGGGAAGCTCGGTGCGCGAATCAGTTTCCAGGCGGATGCGCGCAGATAATCGTTCTCTCGTATTCGTATAGAATCCTCGCGCATTGTTGAGGAAAGCATCCGGGTGACTAAAGCCGCGTAGGCAACGACAGTTGGTGATCCGAGACGACCGGCGGGCAAATCACTATCGACATATCGAATCAGTTTAAAATAGGTATCTTCCCCTATCACTCGATCGCGGCTTCAGTTTTCCCGCCGTTCATCCGCCATGCGCCAGGTGGCACGCGACATCGTCGACGAAGGCGGGACGCTCGGTCCGGCAGATGGCGATCGCCCGCGGGCAGCGCGGATGGAACGGGCAGCCCGGCGGGGGGGCGATCGGGTTTGGCGGCTCGCCGCCGATCGGGTTGCGCCGCCGCCCGCTCATCGCAAGGTCAGGCACGGCGTCGAGCAGCATCCGCGTATAGGGGTGGCGCGGACGCGCGAACAAAGCTTCGGTCTCGCCGATCTCGATCAGGCGGCCGAGGTACATGACGCCGACCCGATTGGCCATAAAGCGTACGACCGCGAGGTTATGGGTGATCACGAGATAGGTGAGGCCGAGCCTGTCCTGCAGATCGCGCATGAGGTTGAGGATCTGGGCCTGGACCGAGACGTCGAGGGCCGAGGTCGGCTCGTCGCAGACGATGAAATCCGGGTGGGCGGCGATCGCGCGCGCAATCGCGATCCGCTGGCGCTGACCGCCGGAGAATTCATGCGGGAACTTGCGGGCGTCGGCCGCATGAAGGCCGACGAGCTCGAGCAGTTCGCCCACGCGGGCGAGGGTCGCGCGTTTCCCGGCGCCAGCGCCTTGCGCATCGCCGACGCCAAACGCCCGGACCGGCTCAGCGATGATGCGGCCGACCCGCCAGCGCGGATTGAGCGATCCGAAAGGATCCTGGAAGATCATCTGGATACGCCGCCGGATCGCCCGTCGCGTGGCCTTGTCGCCAGTCCGGGCGAGATCGACGCCCTCGATCAAGACCTCCCCCGAGGTCGGCTCGAGCAGCCCGACAACCATCCGCGCGAGGGTCGATTTCCCCGATCCGGATTCCCCGACAAGTCCGAAGGTCTCGCCGCGCAGAATCGTGAAGTCCACCCCGTCGACGGCAATGAGCAGGCGGCGCGGCTCGCGACCGAACAGGCGCGAGAGCCAGGAGCCGGAGACGTCGAAGACGCGCCGGAGGCCGGTGACCGCGACGATGGGATCGGCGCCGTTCAAGCGCGCGCTTCCGCTGTGACAGTCGCCCGGTCATAGAGCCAGCATGCCGCGCTGCGATCGCCGATCGCAAGCAGCGGCGGACGCTCGGTGCAGCGGGCGAAAACCCTGGGGCAGCGCGGGGCGAAGGCGCAGCCGGGGGGAATCGCCGACAGCCGCGGCATCGCGCCCGGAATCTGCGCGAGGCGACGGGCGCCGACTTCGAGCGTCGGAATCGCCGCCATCAATCCCTGGGTATAGGGATGGAGAGGATCGCGCACGACCTCATGGACCTCGCCGACCTCGACAATGCGGCCGGCGTACATCACGGCGACGCGGTTCGCCGTCTCGGCGATGACGCCCATGTCGTGGGTGATCAGCATCACCGCAGCGCCGTGCCGGCGGGTCAGGTTCTTCAGGACCGTTATGATCTGCGCCTGGACCGAAACGTCGAGCGCGGTCGTCGGCTCGTCGGCGATCACCAGCGCCGGCTCGGCGCAGAGCGCGAGCGCGATGACGACGCGCTGGCGCATGCCGCCGGAGAATTCATGCGGATAGCCGTCGAAGCGCTTCTCGGGCGAGGGAAGGCCGACCTCGGCCAGCCACGCGATCGCCCTCTCTTTTGCCTCCCTCCGCCCGATGGCCTTATGCGCCAGGATCGTCTCGGTGAGCTGGTCGCCGATCCGCAGCAGCGGGTTGAGGCTGGTCATCGGATCCTGGAAGATGATGCCGATCCGCCGCCCGCGGAGGTCGCGGTATCCCTCCGGCGGCAGATGGTCGATCCGCTCGCCGGCAAGAAAGATCTCGCCGCCCGCGATGCGGCCCGGGGGATCGAGAAGGCCGATGATCGCGAGGCCGGTCAGCGATTTTCCGGCGCCCGATTCGCCGACGACCCCGAGAACTTCGCCCGGGGCGATGTCGAACGAGACGCCGTCGAGCGCAACAAGGGGCCCCTTGCGGGTGGCGAATTCGACCTTGAGATCGCGAACCGAAAGCAGCGGGCCGGTCATTTGAGCCTTGGGTTCAGCGCGTCGCGCAACCAGTCCCCGAGCAGATTGACCGAGACCACCAGCGCCGCGAGCGTGACGCTCGGGAAGGCCACGATCCACCATTCGCCGGAGAAAAGGTAGTTCTGCCCGATCCGGATCAGGGTCCCGAGCGAAGGCTGGGTCGGCGGCAGGCCGACTCCGAGGAAGGATAGCGTCGCCTCAGTGATGATCGCGAGCGCGAGGTTGATCGTCGCGATTACCATGACCGGCCCCATCACGTTGGGGAGGATATGCGAGATCACGATGCGCACATGGGAGAGCCCGATCAGACGCGCCGCCAGCACGTAATCGCGGTTCTTCTCGACCATGGTCGAAGCGCGCACGGTGCGGGCGTATTGCACCCAGAACGAGAGCCCGATCGACAGGACCAGCACGGCAAAGGCGGATTCGTCGCGGCTCTGGGCTTTGAGCATTGCATGAGCGACGCCGTCGAGGAGCAGCGCGATGAGAATCGCCGGAAACGTCAGCTGCACGTCGGCGATCCGCATGATCACCGAGTTGATGAAGCCGCCAGCATATCCCGCGATCAGTCCGAGCGCGACGCCGAGCGCCGCCCCGAGGGCGACGCTGCAAAAGCCGATCGCGAGCGAGACCCTGAGCCCATAGAGGATCGCGGAGAGCATGTCGCGCCCCTGATCGTCGGTTCCGAGCAGGAATTGCGGGTCTCCCCCGGTGATGAAGCTCGGCGGGTCGAGCGAGTCGGTGAGATAGTTGGTCGCGGGATTGAACGGATCGGTCGGCGCGATCCAGGGCGCGAGAAGCGCCGCAAGGAAGAGAAGGACCGTCACCGCGCCGGCCGCGATTGTGAGCTTCGACGAGAGGAAGCTCGCGAGAAGATCGCTGTCCTTGAGGCGGGCGAGGAAGGTCCGGTCCGGTTCCGACGCGCTGTCCGGCTCGGCCGCGACCTCGCTCATCTCACGTCTCGCGGCGATGCAGGCGAACGCGCAGCCGCGGGTCCACGGCCGCGTAGAGCAGATCGACGATAAGATTGATGATGACGAATAGGAGCGCGATCAGGAGGAGATAGGCGGCCATGATCGGAATGTCGGCATTCTGAATCGATTGCAGGAACAGTTGCCCCATGCCGGGCCACGCAAACACCGTTTCGGTGATGATCGAGAACGCCAGGATCGACCCGAGCTGCAGCCCGACGACAGTGATCACAGGCACAAGCGTGTTCCGCAGCGCGTGATGGAAATGGATGGCGCGCTCGGAAAGCCCGCGGGCGCGGGCGAACCGGATGTAGTCGGAGCGCATGACCTCCAGCATCTCGGCTCTCACCAGCCGCATGATGAGGGTCATCTGAAACAGCGCCAGCGTGATCGAGGGCATGACGAGCGATTTCAGTCCCGAAACCGTCAGCAGGCCGGTCGTCCACCACGAGCCGATATGCACGACGTCGCCGCGGCCGAACGAGGGCAGCCAGCCGAGGACGACGGCGAAGAGATAGATCATGAGAATGCCGACGAGGAAGGTCGGCAGCGATATGCCAATGAGCGAAAGCGCCTGAAACAGCCTCGCGAGCGCGCTGTCGCGATGAAGCGCCGTGTAGACGCCCATCGGAATGCCTGCCGCGAGCGAGAGAATCGACGCCACGAGCGCGAGTTCGAGGGTAGCCGGCATGCGCGCGCCGATGAGATCGGCGACCGGCTGCTTGAACTGGTAGGAGACGCCGAAATCGAACCTCGCCGCATTGGCGAGAAAGCGGACGGCCTGAACGATCGTGGGCTGATCGAGGCCGAGCTGATGGGTGATCTGCGCCCGCTCCTGAACCGACGTCTCGACCCCGACCATCTGGTTCACCGGATCGCCGACATAGCGGAACATTGCGAAGGCGATCAGGCCGACTGCGATCAAAACGCCGATCGACGCCACGAGTTGCCTGAGGATGAAGGCGATCAATGGCGCCGCCGAGGACCGGGCGGGTCCCGCTGGACGCCAGCGCAGCGAGGCCGAGCCCGGAGCGGGGTCATGGGGCGCTGGTCCTCGTCAATCCTTGGTGACCCAGGCGAAGATGTAATAGTTGTCCGGCCGCTGAATCACATGCGTTGTCTTCGACACGCCCCAGGCCAGCGCCTGCTGATGCAGGGGAACGTAGGCGACGTCGTCAGTGAGCGACATGCGCCAGCCTTCCGCGAAGATGTCGTCGCGTTTCTTCTCGTCCGGCTCCTCGAGCGCCTTGCGGGCCAGCGCGTCGACCTTCGGATTGCAATAGCCGCCGACGTTGTTGCCGCCCCAGTTCGTCTTCGGATCGCGGCAGCCCATGATGTACTGGAAGACGTTGAAGCTCTCGAGCGTCGTCGGCGTCCAGCCCAGTAGGTAGAAGGACGAGTCATAGCCGCCCGCCGCCGAGATCGAGGCGAAGAACTTCGACTTCGGCTCTGCGTTGAGGTCGACCTTCACCCCCACGCGCGCCAGCATCCCGACGACCGCCTGGCAGATCTGCTCATCGTTGACGTACCTGTCGTTCGGGCAATCCATCTGCACTTCGAAACCATCGGGATAGCCGGCTTCGGCGAGCAGTTTCTTCGAAGCTTCGGGGTCGAACGGGAACCGATGGAAGTCCTTCGACAGCGAGAATAGCGAGGGCGCGATCATCAGCGCAGTCGGCGTCGCCTGTCCGCGCATCACCTTCTTGTTGATCGCCTCCTCGTCGATCGCCTGGTAGAACGCCTTGCGCACGCGGACGTCCTTGAACGGGTTCTTGCCCTTGACGTTCGAATGGCCGAGTTCGTCGCGCGACTGGTCCATGCCGAGGAAAATCGTGCGGATCTCCGGCCCCGCCAGAACCTGCGTGCCCGGATTGGCGTTGACCCGCGCCTGGTCGTTCAACGGCACGGGGTCCATCCAGTCGATCTCGCCCGAAAGCAGCGCGGCGACGCGGGTCGCCGCGTTCGGGATCGGGGTGAAGATCACCTCGTCGATATTCCCGATCGGCTTGTCCCACCAATGCGGATTTCGCTTCCACACCGTTTTGACCCCGGGCTCGTGGCTGACGAGGATGAAGGGGCCAGTGCCGTTGGCGTGCAGCCCGGCATAGGGCGGGGTAGTCGCGTTCATCGCCGTCGCTTCGGTCGCCCCATGCGCCTCCGACCAGCTCTTGGAAAAGATGCCCCAGCTCTCCCACTCGTTGATCAGGAGCGGGTTGGGGCGTTTGAGCAGGAAGTCGACCGTGTAGTCGTCGACCTTGACGATCTCGGCGTCGGCGGGAATGCGGCCCTTGAGGTCTGAGCCGGGGCCGAGCACGCGATGGGCGGAAAAGATCACGTCGTCGGCGGTGAAATCCTGTCCCTCGTGGAACTTGACGCCTTTGCGCAGATGAAAGCGCCAATGCAGCGGGTCGATCACCTCCCAGCTCTCGGCCAGGCAGGGCTGAAGCTTCATGTCGGGGCCGCGCCGGACGAGCCCCTCATAGACGGACGAGTTGACGCTCAGGCTGAAGCTTTCATTGATCTGGTAGGGGTCGACCGACTTGAGCTCTCCCTGGAACGCGAAATGCAGGATCTTGGGCTCGGCCGCGAAGGCGAGGCTCGACGCAAGGACCGCGGAGAAAGCGATCGCGGCGAGGAACGGCAGGTCCAGCCTCGGCAATTTCATGAAGCGTCTCCGCCGGTTCCGCGCCTCCAGGCGCCTGCGGCAATGGCCAGCCTGGAGCTTAAGCAAAATCGAAGCCAGCGGTCCAGACTGCGCCGGCCGCTCAGGGATCAACGGTTCGAGAGCGTTCCTGGCGGCGATCCCGCAGAGCGGCGGCGGACGCCTCTCCATGCGCCTGAGAAGGCCGCCAACCCCAGGCGCAGCCTGCCGAAACATCGGCGGGAAGCGAAAAGCGCGCTTGCGCGGGCGACTTCGCCAGAATAGCGAAAGGATCAGACGATTGCGTTGAGAGGGCGTTAGATCATGAAACTCATCCTGGCGGTGATCAAGCCATTCAAGCTGGACGAGGTCCGGACGACGCTCGATCGGCTGGGCGTCAAGGGAATGACGGTCAGCGAAGCCAACGGCTACGGCCGGCAGAAGGGGCACACCGAGATCTATCGCGGCTCGGAATATAACGTCGCCTTCATGCCGAAAGTCCGGCTCGAGATCGCGGTCAGCGACCATGAGGTCGATCCGACCATCGAGGCGATCCGGACCGCCGCCCGCACCGGCCAGATCGGCGACGGAAAGATTTTCGTTCTCCCAATGGAGCGGGCGATGCGCATCCGCACCGCCGAGACGGGGGACGAGGCGCTCTGAGGGGGATGCGCGGGCGCCCGCCGCTGGCGCGTTGGGCCGTTCACTGGCATAAGGACGCGATGATTCGCAGCGTCACCGCGCTCGCCGCGAGCACCGACGCGGGCGCGCCGGCCGACCCTGGTTTTGGGGTCTATGTCCATTGGCCGTTCTGCCTGTCGAAATGTCCCTATTGCGACTTCAATAGCCATGTCCGCGGCGCGGCGATCGACGAAGCGCGCTATGTCGCGGCGTTCAAGGCTGAAATCGCCCATCGGGCGGCGCTGGCGCCGCGCCGCACGGTTCGGTCGATCTTCTTCGGCGGCGGCACGCCCTCGCTCATGCGCCCGGAGACGGTCCAGGGCGTGATCGACGCGATCGGCGCCGCCTGGCGGCTCGATCCTGAGGCCGAAATCACGCTCGAAGCCAATCCGACCAGCGTCGAAGCCACGAGGTTTCGCGGCTATCGCACCGCCGGCGTCAACCGCCTGTCGATCGGCGTCCAGGCGCTCAACGACGCCGACCTTAAGGCGCTCGGGCGCAAGCATACCGCAGCCGAGGCTCTGGTCGCCGTCGAGCTCGCCGGCGCGTTGTTTCCGCGTTTCAGCTTCGACCTCATCTACGGCCGGCCTGGGCAGGGCGTCGAGGCCTGGCGCCGTGAGCTCGCGGAAGCGCTCGAGCGCGTCGGCGACCACATCTCGCTCTATCAATTGACCATCGAGCCCGACACCATCTTCGAACGCCTGCGCGACGCGGGCAAACTCGAGCTGCCGGACGAGGATCTGAGCCTCGCCCTGTTCGAGGCGACGCGGGAGATCACAGAGGCGCGCGGGCTGCCGGCCTATGAGGTCTCGAATCACGCGCGCCGCGGCGGCGAGAGCCGGCACAACCTCATCTATTGGCGCTACGGCGAATATGCGGGGATAGGCCCCGGCGCGCATGGGCGGCTGGTCACGCCGAAAGGACGGCTAGCTCAGGAGACCGAGCGCCACCCGGAGATGTGGCTGACCCAGGTCGAGACCGAGGGACATGGAGTGGTCGAGAGCGTCGTGCTCAGCCGCGAGGAGCAGGGCGACGAGTTCCTGCTGATGGGGCTCAGGCTGAGAGAAGGCATCGATCCGCGGGCGTTCGAGAAGCTGACCGGCCGCGACATCGACATGGCGCGCATCGAGAGCCTGATCGAGGACGGGTTTATCGAACGCGACGAACGCGGCCGGATCCGCGTGACCGCGATGGGCGCGCCGCTCCTCGATACGGTGGTGGCCGACGTCGCGGCCTGACGGCGTGGCGGCGCGCGGCGATCACTCCTGGGCCGGGTTGACCCCGTCCATGATCTCTCCAAGCTGCAGGTAGCTCGCCGGATCGGCCTTGCACTTTTCGAATTCAGCGTCGCGGGCTCGAGCCTGGAGGCCTTGAGCCTCCAAAGCGTGATGGCAAATCATGCGCGCCTGCCGCGCCGCGCAATATCCGCCGCATCCGGCAAGAGACGGCCGAACGTCGGCGAGGCCGAAGGCGAGCGCAATCGAAAAAACGATGACGGAGGCAGGCGCCCGACCGCCTGAACATTTCCAAATCACTTGCGACTCCTCTTCAAAAGAGTGAGTTATCAATTTACCCGCCCAGTTTGCGCGAACATTCGGGCGCTTTTTCGAAGGGCGCCCGGCGGACGAATGGAAATCAATTGCGGAAAATCAGAATATCGGCTAAGCTGCCCACATGATCAATTCCGCCCTCGAAGCCCTACGCCGGCCTCTGCGCCGGCCTCCTGTCGCAGCCGGCTCGGCGGGACGACCAAGAAAAGATTGTCCCCGCGCCAGCGCCGCGCCAACCCGTTGAAAAGTCTCGATTCCGACGAGAGAATCCAAGGAAATCCAAGCAAATCCAACCCGCCTGCGAAGGCTCTCGGCGCGGATAGGCCGGCCGGCCAAGAAAACCCAAACGGATCGCCCCCAATTCCACGATCCCTATCGCTTGCCGCCCTTCCTCGGCGGCTCGGGGGCAAAACTCAGCCGGCCCTTGGCGGTGAGCCGGACGAGCGCGCCTCCGACATTGGCGCCGAACGCCCGGCGCTCCTTGAGCGCCTCGCGGAGCCCGATGGCCAGCGCCTCGATCTTCTCAAGGCCGATCCGGCTCGGGTCGCGGCCGCCCGCGAGGCCGATGCGCCGCGCAAGGATCCGCTGCACGATCGCGATCGGCGCGGCGTAAAGCGCGCGACCGTCGATCGGCCCTTCGGCGCCGAGACCGGCCTCGACTGCGGCCGTCATATGCGCCAGGGCCTGCTCGGTCTCGCCGGCGCGGCGCGCCAGCCGGTCGAGCGCCTCTGCGTCGAGACCTTCCTCGCGGAGACGGGCGAGTAGGGCGCGCAGGCGGGTGCGCGCGAAGCGAGGCTCGGCGTTGGACGGGTCGTCGACGAACGCCGCGCCGCGCGCCTCGGCGAAAGCGATCAGATCGTGCTTCTTCAGGCCGATGAGCGGCCGCGCGATCGTGACCCCGTCGCGGGCGGTGGTGAGGTCCATGCCGCGCAGTCCGGCGAGCCCGGACCCGCGCAGGAGACGGAACAGCACCGTCTCGGCCTGATCGTCCGCGTGATGGGCGGTCAGGAGCGCGTCGGCGCCGATCGCCTTCGCGCGGTCGACGAGCAGTCGGTAGCGCGCTTCGCGCGCGCGCTCCTGGAGGCGGCTCGCCGGCTTCGCGCCCTTCCATTGAAGAATGCGATGGCCGACCCCGAGGCGGGCGCAGAGCACGGCGACCGCCTTCGCCTCCTCCGCACTTTCCGGCCTTAGCCCGTGGTCGACGGTCGCCGCCTCGATGCGGGTCCTGCCGCGCCGCCTCGCCCATTCGGCAGCCATGAGAAGCAGCGCGGTCGAATCCGGGCCCCCCGAGACGGCGATCAGCAGCGATCTTGCGCGGCCGAGCGGCGCGAACAGCGCGTCGACGTCAGCCGGTGAGAGACCATGCGAGCGCTGGGCGCTCAACAATGATCCTTGGCGCTCTCGCGCTCGGCGAGCTTCTTCACCGAGGCCGATGCCGAAGGGTAGCGCTTGCCGAATTCCGTCAAGGTGGCGCAAGCCTGTTCGTTGTTACCGAGGGCCGCGAGCGTCTGTCCGAGACGAACCATGCTCTCCGGCGCCCGCGACGACTTCGAGTAGTCGGTGGTCACCTTGAGATATTGCTCCGCCGCCTCGCGCGGGCGGGAGCGCTGAAGATAGGTCTCGCCGATGTAGAAGATCGCGTCCGCGCTCAGCCGGTGTGACGGATTGGTTGCGAGGAACGACTTGAACCCGGCTTCCGCCTCCGGATACTGCCCCGCCTGAAAGGCTTGCAGCGCGGCGTTGAACTGCTCGCGGGGCTGATCGAGCATGGCAACCCCGGAGCCGACGATCGTCGGTCCGCCTGCGGGCGCGGGGGCCTTGCTCGACTCCGACCCCGCAGCTCTGCCGAGCTCGAGCGGCTGGCCAGCGGCAGCCGCCGGCGCGTCGCGCACCAAGGGCGCGCTCGGCGCGGTTGTTCCAAGCGGGCGCGGCGCGCCGGGCGCGTTCGGGTCGGCGTCGGGATCGAATGCGTCCGGCTTTCTCGGCCTCGCCGGCGCTGCCGGCTCGGCCGGGCTCGCGGGAGCCTCAGCGACGTCCGGTTGCCGCGAGGCGCCCTCGGAGCGGTCGCCGAATTGGAATTCGACATCCTGGCGGAACTTCTGCAATTCGCTCTCAAGCCGATGTTCCGCGTTCTCCAATTCCTCGATCCGGCCGTTGGCCTCTCGGAGTTCCTGCTCGAGCTGATTGACGCGCAGCACCAGTTCCGCCGCCTGGTTGGGGTCGACTCCGCCGGGAATGTCGGCCGGCGGCGCCTGGCGATTGAAGGGGTTGAACTGCGCCTGCGCCGGCGCCGCGAGCGCAACGCACACGATCAGCGCCGCCATGAGGCGCGGGCGAAACAGCATCGTCACTGGCGGTATCCTCGATGGACTTGGATTCGCGGCCCCATAAGCCGCGCTTCTGTCGTTTTCAAGTCAGGCCGCAGGCGATGGAGCGAGGTGTGTCAACTGCTCCCAGGCGCGCCCCCGAGGACGGTCACGGCGCGGCGATTTTGCGACCAGCACGAAATGTCGTCGCAGGTGGCGACCGGCCGCTCCTTGCCGTAGCTGATCGTCTTCATCCGCGAGGCGCCGACGCCCTTGGCCGCGAGATAGTCGTGGACCGCCTGGGCGCGCCGCGCGCCGAGAGCAAAGTTATATTCCCGGGTGCCGCGCTCGTCGGCATGACCCTCGATGGTGAATGAATAATGATTGTATTGATTGAGCCAGGCGGCCTGCTTGTCGAGCGTCGCCTGGGCGGTGGGGGAAAGATCGGTCTGATCGGTGTCGAAGAAGACGCGGTCGCCGACCGTCTGGCTGAATTCCTGGACGCTGCCGGGACCGGTCGCGCCATAGCCCGCGGCGAAGTTGTTGTCGGTGTTGTTGTGCGAGCAGGCGCCAAGGGCGAGCCCAAACGCGAGCGCTGCCGCCAGTGCGATCGAATTCCGGGCCGTTTTCGCGTCCATGCTGCCACTCCTGACGCTGCATCGCTCGCGAACGACCGTGCCGTCTTAAGAGTTAATGCAAGGTTCCGACAAGCTTACCGGCGCCTTGCTGCGTGATTACGAACGCCACGCAACCCGCCCGCAGCGTTAACATCGGATTAATGGCCTTATTGCGGCGCAAAAGGCCTTGTGCTCGCCCAGTTTGATCGGCATGGTCACGCGCCTGTGAACGGGGTTTATTGCGGATCCTCTTGGGATGAAACGCTTAAAAGTTAGGCGAATGGCGCTCGTGTCGCTGGCGATGGTCTTTCTGGCGCTCGCCTGGCTCTGGGACCTCTTCATCGCGCTCTGGCGTTTGCTGGTCGGTTTCATACCCTGGACGCGTTTCAAGCGGGCGTTTGGCGCTCTCGTCGACCGGCTGCCGGCGCCGCTCGTGCTCCTCATATTCCTGGTGCCATTCCTGATCGTCGAGCCGCTCCTCGTGGTGGCGACAGTCGCGATCGCGATGGGTTACGTCGTCTCCGGAGCGATCGCCTGGATCGTGCTGAAGACCCTGGCGGTCGGGCTTATCCCGGCTATTTTCGATTTGACCCAGCATCGGCTCATGACCATGCCGTGGTTCGCGCGAGCCTACAAGAAAGTGATGGTCTTTCATCACTACGCCGACCAGCTCGTCGCCCCTTACAAGGAGGCTGCCGGAGCAGTCCTTCGGCGATCGCGTCGACGCCTTGCCGCCGCGACGAATCGAGTCCCCGGCCTCGCCCAACTCGCCGCGCGTTTCGCCGCTCGCAAGCGAGCGAACGGACGGCCGCCTCTGCCTTCGAACGGATAGCCCGGACGGCTCAGGCGCCGGTCCGGATGTGCGCTGGGGCGGGTTCAATTGCGGACCCAGCAAGCGTTGGCTCCCGTAGGTTGACAGCGGGCGCCGCCAGGTCCAGATTCTGTTTGCTCGAGGGGCGTCCCTGAACGGGACTGAGACGGCGCGAGGCCGAACCCTTTGAACCTGATCCGGGTCATGCCGGCGAAGGGACGTAGCGGCCGCGACTCTCCTTGGTCCGCCAGTTCCCGCCGTCGGGCCTTTGCTCGAGGAGACGGGCCATGAACGAGATTCCCAAATTCGCCGCGCCGCAGAGCGTCACGACCGGGCCCATCACAGGTTCGCGTAAGGTCTATGCGGCGCCGAAAGGACGCTCGGATATCCGCGTTCCGTTCCGCGAAATTGCACTCTCCGACCCGAGCGAGCCGCCGGTCAGGGTATACGATCCTTCAGGCCCCTATACGGAGGGCGCGGCGCGAATTGATCTCGCCCGCGGTCTGCCGCCCGTTCGGGAGGAGTGGATAAAGACGCGTGGATTGGCGGCCGCCAAGCCGCGCGCGATCAGGCCGGAAGACAATGGCAACGTTTCGGCCGACCACCTTGCGCCGCTCTGCCCGGCGACGCGGACTTTGCGCACGGGCCTTCCCGGTCAACTCGTCACCCAGCTCGAATTCGCCCGCGCCGGGATTGTCACCGAGGAGATGATCTATGTCGCGCACCGAGAGAATCTGGCGCGTGAGGCGGCGGTCGTGGAGGCTTCGGCCCGACTCGCCGATGGAGAAAGCTTCGGCGCGGCCGTTCCCGAATTCGTGACGCCTGAGTTCGTCCGCGAGGAAGTGGCCCGCGGGCGGGCCATCATTCCCGCCAACATCAATCACCTCGAGCTCGAGCCGATGGCGATCGGCCGCAATTTTCTCGTTAAGGTCAACGCCAACATCGGCAATTCGGCGGTGAGCTCCGGCGTCGCTGAGGAAGTCGAGAAGATGGTATGGGCTATCCGCTGGGGCGCCGATACCGTCATGGATCTCTCGACCGGCCGCAACATCCACAATATCCGCTCCTGGATCGTCCGCAACGCCCCGGTGCCGATCGGCACCGTGCCGATCTATCAGGCGCTCGAGAAAGTCGGGGGTGACCCGCTGAAGCTCGACTGGGAAGTGTTCAAGGACACGCTGATCGAGCAGGCCGAGCAGGGGGTGGATTATTTCACCATTCACGCCGGCGTCCGCCTCGCCCATGTGCCGCTGACCGCGAAACGCGTCACAGGCATCGTTTCGCGCGGCGGTTCGATCATGGCCCGTTGGTGCCTGGCGGGCCATCGCGAGAGCTTCCTTTACGAGCGCTTCGGCGACATCTGCGACATCATGCGCGCCTACGATGTCTCGTTCTCGCTCGGCGACGGCCTGCGTCCGGGCTCGATCGCCGACGCTAACGACGCTGCGCAATTTGCCGAGCTCGAGACGCTAGGCGAACTCACCACGGTCGCCTGGGACAAGGGCTGCCAGGTGATGATCGAAGGCCCGGGCCATGTGCCGATGCACAAGATCAAGGTCAACATGGAAAAGCAGCTCAAGGAATGCGGCGAGGCGCCGTTTTATACCCTTGGGCCGCTCACGACAGATGTCGCGCCGGGCTACGATCACATTACTTCCGGCATTGGCGCCGCGATGATCGGGTGGTTCGGCACGGCCATGCTCTGTTACGTGACGCCGAAGGAGCACCTCGGACTGCCCGACCGCGAGGACGTCAAGACGGGCGTCATCACTTACCGTATCGCGGCGCATGCCGCTGATCTCGCCAAGGGCCATCCGGCCGCCCGCATTCGTGACGACGCGCTGTCGCGCGCGCGTTTTGATTTCCGGTGGGAGGACCAGTTCAACCTATCGCTCGATCCGGACACCGCGCGCAAGTTCCACGACGAGACCTTGCCGAAGGACAGCCACAAGGTCGCGCATTTCTGCTCGATGTGCGGGCCGAAATTCTGTTCCATGCAGATCACTCAGGACTTGCGAAAGGAGGCCGAAGCGATGGCCGGCATGGCCGAAAAGTCGCGCGAGTTCGTCGACAGGGGCGGTGCGCTCTATGTCGATGCGGCGGAATAGCGCTTCGAGCCCGGCCGGAGACGGGTGATGAAAAGCGTCCATCAAGGCGGCTGCCATTGCGGGGCGCTGCGGTTTGCGGTCGAACTCGACCTCTCCGCCGGCACGGCTAAATGCAATTGCACCTATTGCGCAAAGTCGCGGTTCTGGCTCGTCCAGGCGGAACCGGAGGACTTCCGGGTCTCTGGAGAGGCGACGGACTATCGCGGCCGAAATCCCGTCGCGCATCACTTCTTCTGCCCGCGCTGCGGCGTCCATGTTTATGATCGGGTCGATGCGCCGAACTTGCTCGGCCGGCGCTATGTCGACGTCAGCGTCGCCTGTCTCGAGGATGTCGACGTCGCGGAGTTGGTCGCGGCGCCAGTCGCCTATTTCGATGGCCTCAACGACGCCTGGGGTTCGACGTCGGAGGAGACTCGGCATCTATGAACGGCGTCGTGGTCATCGGCGCGGGAGTTGTTGGGCTGACGGTCGCGCTGACCTTGGCCGAGCGCGGCGCTAAGGTCACGCTCGTCGAGCGGTCGCGGGAGCTCGGCGGCAACGCCTCGTGGCTTGCAGGCGGCATGCTGGCGCCATTCTGCGAGGGCGAGAGCGCACCCCAAAGCGTGGTCGATTTGGGCGAGGGCGCGATCGACTGGTGGGACGCGCGGGTTCCTGGAGTGACGCGGGCGGGTACGCTCGTCGTCGCGCCGCCCCGCGACGTCGGCGAGATAGACCGCTTCGCCCAGCGGACGCGCGAACACGAGCGGGTGGATGAGGCGTGGATCGCCGCGCTCGAACCCGATTTGGCCGGGCGGTTCCGCAGCGGACTATTCTTTGCCGGCGAGGGCCATCTTGATCCGCGCGCCGCGATGAACGCGCTCGTCGACAGGCTCCGGCGCCTGGGAGTCGAACTGCGCTTTGGCGAGGATGGCGAGAGGCTCAGGCCGGAGGCCGGATTGATCGTCGATTGCCGCGGCTTTGCGGCGCGGGCCGAACTCAAGCAATTGCGGGGTGTTCGCGGTGAGATGATTCGTGTCCGCACACGGGAGGTCTCGATCACCCGCGTGGTCAGGCTCCTCCATCCGCGCGCTTCCCTTTATGTCGTGCCGAGGGCGAATGGCGAGTTCATGATCGGCGCGACGATGATCGAAAGCGCCGAAAGAGGCGCGGTCAGCGTGCGCTCGGCCATTGAGTTGTTGAGCGCGGCTTACGCTTTGCATCCCGCGTTCGGGGAGGCGGAGGTTCTCGAGATGAGCGCTGACGTGAGGCCCGCGTTTCCGGACAATGAGCCACGCATCGAAGAACTGGGAGGGCGAATATTCGTCAATGGCTTCTACCGCCACGGGTTCTTGTTGGCGCCGGCGTTCGCGGAGCGCGCCGCGGCGTTGGCGTTTGAACGGGCGGAGGCCCTCGTATGACGCTGATCGTCAACGGCGAACCGCGCGAGATCGCCGCGGGGACACTCGCGGAAGCCTTGCTGGCGCTCGACTATCGCGAAGCCAAGATCGCGACTGCTCTCAATGGTGAGTTCGTGCCGGCCCGGGCGCGCGCCGCAACCCCGTTGAAGGCGGGCGACCGGATCGAGATCGTTGCGCCGAGGCAGGGGGGATAGGGCGATGGCGCGTAACCCCAAAGTCTTGCCGGCCGAGGAGAAATCGGTGACCCATTCCCCCGGTCTCGCTCTCTACGGCGTGAACCTCGGCTCGCGGCTCCTGCTCGGCACGTCGCAATATCCCTCGCCCGCGATCCTGTCCGAGGCGGCGCGCGCGTCCGGGGCGGATGTGCTCACTGTTTCACTACGCCGCGAGTCCGCGAGACTTAAAGAGGGACAGGATTTTTGGCGGCTGATCCGCGACGTCGGCGCCCGTGTCCTGCCAAATACGGCCGGATGCTACAGCGTCAAGGAGGCGGTGACGACGGCGCAGATGGCGCGCGAAGTTTTTGCGACGCCCTGGATCAAGCTCGAGGTGATCGGCGAAGCGGACACGCTCCAGCCTGACGTATTCGGCCTGGTCGAGGCGGCCCGGATTCTCGCAAATGACGGCTTCGAGGTCTTCCCCTACACGACCGAGGATCTCGTCGTCGCCGAGCGCCTTGTCGAAGCCGGCTGCAAGGTCCTGATGCCGTGGGGCGCGCCGATCGGCTCGGGAAAGGGGCTCAACAACGTGTTTGGCTTGCGCGCGCTGCGCGCGCATTTCCCTGAGATTCCGCTGATCGTCGACGCCGGCGTCGGCCTGCCGTCGCACGCCGCCGCGGCGATGGAGCTTGGATACGACGGCGTGCTGCTCAACACCGCGGTGGCGAAAGCGGGCGATTGCGTCGCGATGGCCCGCGCCTTCGCGCTCGCGATCGAGGCGGGGCGCGCGGCCTTCCTCGCCGGACCGATGCAGCCGCGTGACATGGCGGCGCCCTCGACACCGGTTGTGGGCAGAGCCGTCCTGACGTGAACACCCTCGCCACCCCTACTCCTGGCCCCTCTCCGAGAGGCAAAGAGGAGCTGGGCCTCGATCCCTTCTATCCCATTGTCGACAGCGCAGCGTGGGTTGCACGCCTGACCGGCGTTGGCGCACGTCTCGTGCAATTGCGGGTCAAGGAGAAGGATGCGGCTTCGGTCCAACGCGAGACCCGCGAGGCCGTGGCGACTTGCGCGAAAGCAGGCGCGACCCTGGTCGTCAACGACTATTGGCGCATCGCGATCGACGAGGGCGCGCCTTGGGTCCACCTCGGCCAGACCGATCTGGACGACGCCGACATCGGCGCGATCCGAAAGGCGGGCTTGCGGCTCGGGGTCAGCACCCACGACGACGCCGAATTGAAGCGTGCGCTGAACCTCGATCCCGATTATGTCGCGCTCGGGCCCATCTATCCGACAATTCTCAAGGCCATGGCCTTCGCGCCACAGGGCCTCGACAGAATCGGCGAGTGGAAGCGCCGGATTGGGTCGACCCCGTTGGTTGCGATCGGCGGCCTGACCGTCGAGCGGGGAAAGTTGTGCCTCGCCGCAGGGGCGGACATTGTCTCTGTCGTCACAGACATCACCCTCAATCCTGATCCCGAGGCGCGCACGCGCGAATGGATCGCAGCCACGCGGCCAGCGTGACTGAAAGGCTCGCCGTTGCCTTGAGCATCGCCGGCTCGGATTCGGGCGGCGGCGCCGGGATACAGGCTGACCTCAAAACCTTCGCCGCGTTCGGAGTTCATGGCGCGAGCGTGGTAACGGCCCTGACCGCCCAGAACACGCGAGGGGTGCGGGCAATTCATTATCCGCCGGCGGGGATCGTCGCGGCGCAGATCGAAGCCGTGCTCGACGACTTCGCCGTCGCGGCGATCAAGATCGGGATGCTGGGGAACGCGCAGAATGTCGCCGTGGTGGCCGAGGCGCTGCGTTCGACCTCGTCCCCGCCGCCTCGTACGACGCGATCTCGGGACGAGCGCCTCGCGCCATTCATCGTCTACGATCCGGTCATGATCGCCTCATCTGGGGAGGCGCTGAGCGAGGCGGGCTTTGTCGAAGCGATCCGAAGGGATCTGCTTCCGATCGTGGACTGCCTGACCCCCAACCTCGCCGAAGCTGCCGCGCTGCTCGGCGAGCCTCTCGCTCGAAGCGAGCCGGACATGATCCGTCAGGGTCAGGCCTTGCTCAAGCTCGGGCCGCGCGCGGCGCTACTGAAGGGGGGACATCTCGACGGCGACGGGGCGGTCGATTTCTTGGTGACGCCAAAAGACATTTGCCGCTACGCCGCGCCGCGCGCCGCTTCGCGCAATTTGCACGGGACCGGCTGTACGCTGTCAAGCGCCATCGCCGCCAATATCGTTCTCGGGATGGCTCTGCCAGAAGCCGTCGCGGCGGCCAAGGCGTTCGTCAGCGAGGCGATCGAGATGGGGAGCCGCATCAGGCTCGGCGCAGGAGACGGGCCGGTGGTCCAGACGAAACTGCGCTGAAGGACAATGATCTTCAGCGCAGGTCTTGTCCCTGCGCTAAGATGGGCCGCTTCCGCCGAGGAGGGGGCGGGCCGCCATGACAAGCAACTTCTACGAGTCGATTCCCATCTTCGATGAGTTCGCCGAGGCCGTGAGGCCGGAGAACTATCGTCCGCTCCCGGACGACTGGGTGGTCGGCTTCTCCGATGTCGTTGGTTCCACTCAGGCGGTTGCTCAAGGTAGCTACAAGGCAGTGAACATGGTCGGCGCCGGCGTGATCGCAGCTGTCGCCAACGCGCTCGAACGCCGGTCGTTTCCGTTCGTTTTCGGCGGCGATGGGGCGAGCTTCGCGATCTCTGGGCCGGACGCGCCCGCCGCAACCGCCGCGCTCGCCGCGATGGCGGATTTCGCCCTGCGCGAATTCCGGCTTGAGTTGCGGGTCGCGACGATCCCGGTGCGGGAGATCCGGGTTGCCGGACGGGATGTGAAAGTCGCCCGTTACGGCGCGACGCCGCAGTGCGTCTACGCCATGTTTGCGGGCGGGGGGCTCACCTGGTTCGAGGCGGAAGCCAAGCGCGGCCGCTTTGCGCTCCCGCCCGTTGCGCGGGGCGCGAAGCCCGATCTTTCTGGACTGTCGTGCCGCTGGGGCGTCGCGCCGGCGAAGCAGGGCGTCATCCTGTCATTGATCGTCGCCCCTCGCGGCGAGGATCCGCGCTTTGGGGCGCTCGTTAACGAGATCGTGCGGATGGCGCACGAGACGCCGCTCGATGGCCGGCCGATCACGCTCGCGAGCCTGGGCGCAGCCGATCCGATAAAGGCGATCGCCCTCGAGGCATCGGTGAACGCGGCCTCTGGTGTCTCGCGCGCGCGGGCGCGTCTGACAGCGGCGGCGAGTTATCTGCTCGGCGTCACATTCCACATTTTCAAGCTGAAGGCCGGGGGCTTCGACGCCGCGCTCTACGCCAGCGACGTCGCCGCCAACGCCGATTTTCGCAAATTCGACGACGGACTGCGCATGACGCTCGACTGCTCGACTGCCTTCGCCGACGCGCTCGAGGCGCGGCTCGTGGCCGCCGAGGACTACGCCAGCTGGGGCGCGTTCCGGCAGGAGGCGGCGCAGCTCACCTGCTTCGTGCCCTCGATCACCGAGCGCGGTCACGTCCATTTCGTCGATGGGGCCGGTGGCGGCTACACTATGGCCGCCAAGGCAATGAAAGCGCGGTTTGCCGCCGGGACAGCGGCCCCGGCGGCCTGACCCCAACGCGCCCGTGGATATGACCGGAGCCGGCCCTGCGCTTGGCCCCGCGATTTGCTAGGCTTCTGGGCATGGATGCCGTTGCCGACAGTCCCAACGCCGAGAGCGCCGCCCAGCGCCTGACGCCGATGATGGCGCAATATTTCGAGATCAAGGCCGCCAATCCGGATTGCCTGCTTTTCTACCGGATGGGCGACTTCTACGAACTGTTCTTTGACGACGCCGAGGTTGCGAGCCGGGCGCTCGGCATCGTCTTGACCAAGCGTGGCAAACACGAAGGCGAAGACATTCGCATGTGCGGCGTCCCGGTCGAGCGTGCGGACGACTATCTTAATCGCCTGATCGCGCTCGGCCATCGCGTCGCAGTCTGCGAGCAGCTCGAAGATCCCGCGGAGGCGAAGAAGCGGGGAGCGAAGTCGGTCGTCAAGCGCGACGTCGTCCGGCTGGTCACGCCCGGCACGATCACCGAGGAGTTGCTTCTGGAGCCCGGCCGCGCGCGCCTGCTGGTCGCGGTGCAGAAGGTCCATGCGCGCGAGCAGCGGCGCGTCTACGGCCTGGCGGCGCTCGATCTTTCGACCGGTGCGTTCACCCTCTCGGAAGCTGACGAAGCGGGCCTGGCCGCGGAGATCGCGCGCCTCGAGCCGAGCGAGATCGTCGCCTCGCAGGCTATCTTCGACGAGCCGGAGTTTTCCCGAATCATCGCCGGCATGCGCCTGCCCGTGACGCCGCTTGCGCGCGACGCGGGCGACGGCGCTGCGGCGGAACGCCGGGTGTGCGAATTCTATGGCGTGGAAACCCTCGATGGCTTCGGGGCTTTTACGCGGGCTGAGGTCGCGGCCGCCGCGCTGGCGCTCGCCTACGTCAAGCGCACCCAGTTCGAGGCCCGGCCGGCGCTCTCGCCCCCAACGCGTCGGGCGCGCGGAACGAGCCTCGAAATCGATCCGCCTACACGCGCCAATCTCGAGCTCACCCGGACCTTGAGCGGCGCCCGCGACGGCTCGCTGCTGGCGACGATCGATCTGACCGTGACGCCGGCTGGCGCTCGCCTGCTTGCCGAGCGCCTGGCGAGTCCGCTGACCGACCCCAAGGCCATCAACCGGCGACTCGATTCGATCGATTTCCTGGTCGAGGCGGCGCCCATGCGCGAGGCCTTGCGCCGCGCGCTTGCCCATGCGCCCGATTTCTTGCGCGCGCTCTCACGCCTGAGCCTCGACCGTGGCGGTCCGCGCGACCTCGCGGCGATCCGCGACGGCCTTGCTGCGGCGGCGGCGGTTGCGAGCTTGCTCGAGGCGGCTCACGATCTTCCGCCCGAGCTGCTCGCGGCTTACGCCCGGCTGCGCGCCGACTGCGGCGCGCTTGGAGGCGATCTTGAAGCAACGCTGGCCGAGGATTTGCCGCTTCTCAAGCGTGACGGCGGGTTCGTGCGGCCGGGCGCGGCGCGGGAGCTGGACGAGGCTCGCGCCTTGCGCGACCAAAGCCGCCGCGTCATCGCCGAGCTGCAGGCCTCCTACGCCGAGCAAGCGGCGGTGAGGCAGCTCAAGATCAAGCACAACAACTTTCTCGGCTATTACATCGAGACCCCGCAGGCGGCGGGCGAGACGCTCGTCAAGCCGCCGCTCAATTCGACGTTCATCCATCGCCAGACGATGGCGGGCGCGATGCGCTTCACCACCAGCGAACTCATAGACCTCGAGACGCGCATCGGCTCCGCGGCCGATCGGGCGCTCAAGCTCGAGCTCGAAGCATTCGAGCGCCTGCGCCAGGGCTGCATCGCCGAGGGCGAAGTCTTGCGCGGCTTCGGCGCGGCCCTGGCCGAGATCGACGTCGCCGCCGCGCTTGCCGAACTTTCAGTGAAGCGCGAGTGGACCCGGCCGCTGGTCGATGCTTCGCTTGAGTTCCGCATCGAGGGCGGGCGCCATCCGGTCGTCGAAGCGTCGCTCAAGGCGGCGGGCGAACCGTTTGTCGCCAACGACTGCGATCTCTCCGGCGAAGAGGGGCAGGGCGGGCGCATCGCCATCGTCACCGGCCCCAACATGGCCGGCAAATCCACCTATCTGCGCCAGAACGCGCTGATCGCGCTCATTGCGCAGATGGGGTCGCATGTTCCGGCTGCGCGCGCCCACATGGGCGTCGTCGATCGGCTGTTTTCGCGCGTCGGCGCGGCCGACGACTTGGCGCGCGGGCGGTCGACCTTCATGGTCGAGATGGTCGAGACGGCGGCGATCCTCAACCAGGCGACCGCCCGCTCGCTCGTGATCCTCGACGAGATCGGCCGCGGGACCGCGACCTTCGACGGCCTCTCGATCGCCATGGCCTGCGTCGAGCATCTCAACGCGGTCAACCGCTCGCGCGCCCTGTTCGCCACCCATTTCCACGAATTGACCGCGCTCGCAGCGACGCTGCCGCGACTCGTCAATCTCACCATGCGGGTCAGCGAGTTCAGGGGGACGCTCGCCTTCCTGCACGAGGTGGTCCCGGGCGCGGCCGACCGCTCCTACGGCATCCAGGTCGCCAAGCTCGCCGGGCTGCCCGCGCCCGTCGTCAAGCGGGCGCGCCAGGCGCTCGCTTCGCTCGAAGCCTCGCGTCCGGGCGGCGCGCTCGACTCGCTGCCGCTCTTCTCCTATGAGCCGCGCGAGCCGCCTCCGCCCGACGAGGTGCGCGCGGCGGTCGCGGCGCTCGATCCCGACGCAATGAGCCCGCGCGAGGCGCTCGAGGCGCTCTACGCGCTGAAGCGGCTGACGGAGTCCAAGGCCCAATGACCGATCCCAGGATTCTCATCGCCACGCTCGCCGCCGCCTATCTTTACGTGGTCACGCCGGGCCCGGCGTTTCTGGCCCTGTTCACGCTCGCGGCCTCGCGCGGGCGAGGGTCCGGGGCCTGGTTCATCATCGGCCACCTCGTCGGCGACGTGACCTGGGGGGCGCTCGCGGTCGCCGCGATCATCGGCGCGAACCAGATCGGGCCGACCCTGTTCGAGTTGCTCGGCTTCGTCTGCGGCGTCTACCTCATCTATCTCGGCTGGCGCGCGGTGACGACGCGCAAAAACGCGCCGCCGCGCACCATCGGGGCGACGCGGCCGCTCGCGACCGGCATGGCGTTCGGGCTCACCAACCCGAAGTCCTATCCGGTGGCGCTGGCGATGTTCTCGGCCATCGTCGCGCCCTATATCGGGAAGCTGACGATCGCCGACGCCCCGCAGATGTTCGTCGCCGCGTTCGCGGGCTTCCTGCTCGCCGACGCGACGCTCATCTTCATGGCCGGCCTGCCGGCGGTCAGGCGGTTCTTTCTCGCCCACGGCGTCGCGGTGACACGGCTCGTTGGCGTCATCTTCATTCTGTTCGGCGCGCGCTCGATCGCCGACGCGGCCGGCGGAGCGATGCGGCGGACGGCGTGACGCCGGCCGCGGCAAACCCAAGCCGCCCCGCAACGAAAGCAAAGGCGCAGCGCAACAAGAGCAAAGTCCGGCGCAACAAAATCCAAACCGGGCGCAACAAAATCCAAATGGCCTGTCTCAGCTTTTTCAAAGAGTTAGGTCGATAATTCCCGCCTTTCTCGCCTCCTGGAGCACGGCGCTTTTAGGCGGCGCCGGCCACGTCCGAACGCGCCATGCTCTGGCCGCCGCCCGTCAACCCGCGTTGGGCCAGCGAGTGACCCCGCCGATTGTTATAGTGTAGATTCTGTTTTTCGTAAAGACAATGTCAGGTACGGATTTACGGAAAACCCCGGTCATCGGGGCGCGCGCCCTTCGGTATTCGGGCCTTCACTCCCGGCCCGCGCGAATAAACGTCGCGCTCGAGTGTTCCCTGACTGCGAGATCTCCCTCAAACCAAAACGGCCGTCGCGGCGTATAACCAGTCGATCGCCAATCTTCTCCGGAGTTGGGTCATGTCCATTCGTCGAACAATCAATCGCCTTGCGCTGGCCGCGTCGCTGCCGCTCGCGCTCTCTGTCGCGGCTTTCGGTCCTGCCGCGCTCGCCGAGCCGGCGCTCACGTTCCGCGACGTTCATGTCGACGTTCAGCCGCTGCGCGCCAACGCCGGCGACCCGACCGCCACCTGGGTCGAGCAGGATCTGACGGGCCAGCTCGCGCAGGCCCTGTCCGGGCGCCTCGGGCGCGGCGGCGAGCCGCTGACCGTCCGGATCGACTACCTGACGCTTGGGCCGCAAACCGGCGAAATGCTGCACGCCGGCGCGTCGCTGGACAATATTCAGGGCGTCGCGGTGGTCGGCGGGCAGCAGATCCCGATCCGCGCCACCAGCAGCTATTACTCGACGCCGGTCGACCAGACGATGATCGAGCGCTCAAATCGCGAGCGCGTGTCCCAGCTAACCCAGGCGCTGACCTTCTGGATCGCTCACGGCGATTTCTTTTAAGGCCTAGCGCACGTGTATGTCTTGGCCGGGCTTGAGCTGGAAGCGCCGGCCCGGGAACTCCGTCTGAATCAACTGCGCGGCGCGCAAACCAGCCGCTGTTCCTCCCACTTGCACCAGAGCCCGTTGCCTTTCTGATAGTCGCTGGTCGCGCCGATGTAATCGTAGTTGCTGTTGAGGCCCTTGTTCTGCGGCGCCGGCTGCGTGGGGTCGAAGGGCGCGACCGTAAGCTCGGTCAAATGGTTCCCTGTGCTCTGCGAGGTGACCGGGAGCGCGATGTCGGCTGGCGCTTTGCCGTTCTCGACCCAGTCCTTGAGTTCCGGCAAGAACTGCACGGCGGTGGCGGGGTCGCCGTCGACAGGCTGCCCGCACGGGCAGTGGTAGAGGCCGGGGACCATGTAGAGGCGGCTGAAGGACTGGATGGCCGGATATCCGCCCATCTGACCGGCGACGGCCTTGTAGTAGTCGAGCGTGGAGAACGGCGGGATCGCTTGGTCAGCGAAGCCGTGATAGATGATGATCTTCCCGCCGTGGGCGCGGAACGCCTCAAGGTCGGGGTCCGTGGCGTTGGCGACGCCGCCGAGCTGTTCCAGTTTCTCGTGCATCTCGGCAGTGAACGGGACGGCTCCGAGGAGATAGGCGGTTGGCGGATTGGGCCAGAAGGCGGCATTGTTCAAATATTGCGTTCCGAATGTTCCGGCGACCGTGTCGAGCGGGGCGCCGGCGTCGGCCGCAGGCATGACCAGCCAAATCTTCCAGGCGAGTTCTGAGCCGTAGGGTTCGCCGCCGTCGAAGAGGTTGCGGCCTTGGGCGTCATGAGGCCCTCGATAAATCTCCCGGACCGCTCCGACCTGCTCGTCGGTCAAGCAGCTCGGCTTGTCGACTCCGTCAGCGCAACGGATGCTGGCGGGATCGAATGTGCAGGCGCGCGGGTCGTGAATGACCCCGAATGGATCGGCGCAGGCCGCCAGCACCGCGGCGTGGAGCGCCGGGAGCTTTTCCGCGGTAAGGACCTGTCTGCCTTCCGCGTTGCGGTTCTTCGAGGCGAGCCACGGCTGGAACAGGCCATTGAGCGGCGCCCAGTTGTTGGCTGGGGCGCCTGCGAGGATGCCGTTGAAGTCTTCCGGATATCGCTGCGCCAGGACAAGGGCCTCACGTCCGCCGTCCGAGACGCCGCTGAAATAGGAATAGCTTGGATCGCGATTATAGAAACCGCGGATGAGCGCCTTGGTCGCTTGCGCGAGTTGATGCTCGGATTCGTAGCCGAACACGACCCGCAGATTGGGGTCGCTCTTCGCCCACAGCACGTCGCCGACGCTCGCGGTCTCATGGCCCTCGTCGTCCCCAGCAACGACTATCTCGCCATTCGCCAACGGAGCGTAGGGGGCCTGGTAGCCGCTGGTTCGCGCCGGGTCCTGCAAGCTTAGCCCGACCATGCCGCAAAAACCGCCGCAGCCCTGCTGCAGATAGTCGCCCCGCCAGGTCTCGAGCGGCAGGAGCGCCTCGAATTGAGTCACCGGACTGATATAGCCCTTCACGTCGCAGTAGCCGTGACCGTCGCGCGTCGCCGCGGCGGCCGACAGGATTTGGGCGTCCTCACCGCTCAGATCGATTTTCGCGGCCGCCTCGCATGACATGACCGGCGAGATGGCGCCGTCGGCCGTCGCCGACCGGGAGGCCGGACTCCCGATGACAATCGCGGCCAGCGCGGCGATGAAACCGGCGGACGCCAGCATCGGCTTGGAACGAACCTGCGCCAGACCCATTCTTTCCTCCACTAGCGTAGCGTTGATTATGTTGAAGTTTCAGACACGCAATTTTCTAAGTCAAATCGTGCCCGGAGCATGCGCCGAAGTCCCATCGGCCAGGTTCGCAATTGGATAGCAAGGTCCGGAGTTCGGCCGCGCGCGGGAGCCCCCGATGTCTATCGCCATGATTGAAGCCCGCCGTTCCGGCGCTGTAAGCGCCGCCTCCCCGGCCGTGAGGCGCGGTGGCAGGCGGTTTCCCGCCGCGACGCGGCCTTCGACGGCAAGTTCGTCTTCGCCGCCTGAGAGGTGTCGGCGGACTTGACCCTGGGCGGAGGAATTGACACGAACGCCGGGTTCCCGGCGTTGATCTATGGATTGCTTGTCCCCGCTCCCAAAGATGGCGGCCGCCGACCGGAGAAGGTCCCCGGCGCGGAGGGCGGCGTGACCGTGAGCGGCGGCGCTCTCTACCGCTATCGCCGGGAAGTCCGTTTCGCCAAGCCGCCGGCGGCGATCTGGCCGTTTGTCTCCGACAGCGCCCGCCTCTGGGAATTGAGCGGCTTCGCTCCCTATCGGATCGAGGAACGGGTCGATGGTGAGGGCCGTGTCCGCCGCTTCGTCCACGGCAAGGTCGGGCCTTTCCCGGCGCGATGGGAGGAGGATTTTGGCGAATGGCAGGAGAACCACCGCCTTTTCCAGACCCGGGACTATAAAAACGGGCCGATGCGGCGCTGGGAATGGACCTGCGAACTCATTGCCGAGGGCGAAGGCTGTCGGCTGATCCTCACTGGCACGGCGGAGCCCGCTGGCCTTTTAGGGTTTGTGGGGAAGCGTGCGGGCATCTTCGACGCCGAGTTCGGCAAGGCTTGGGCGGGTATCGAGCGGACCATTCGCGAGAGCGACGGCTCCGCGCTCGTCCCGGGCTGGAGCGTCGCGGACCTGACGGAGCCCTCCGGCCGCCAACGGCTTGATGCGCTTGGCGCCGAACTCGTGGACGACCCGGCCTCGCACGCTCTTGCGCCGAAGCTCATCGACTATCTGGGGCATGCGCCGGTCGTCGATCTGCGCAGCATCCGCCCCGTCGCTCTCGCCAGGCTGTGGTCCGCCCCGCCGGACCATGCCGTCGAATTGTTCCTGGCGGCGGCGCGGAAGGGCGTCGTGGCGATGGGATGGGAGCTGCTCTGTCCGCGCTGCCGCGGCGCCAAGTCCCGCGCGAGCCGGCTTCAGGACCTGGCCAAAGGCGCGCATTGCTCCTCCTGCAATATCGACTACGAGCGCAATTTCAGCCGCAACGTCGAGCTGACTTTCCATCCCGCGCCCTGGATTCGTCCGCTTCCCGATGGGGAGATGTGCCTGCTCGGGCAGGGCACAGCGCGGCACATCAAGTTTCAGGGCGAGGTTGCGGCGCATTCCGCCAAGAGCTTTGACCTCGAATTGGCGCCGGGGCCTTATCGTTTTCGCACCGTGGAGGCAGGCGGGGAGGCTGATCGCGACATTGGCGCTGACGGAATGATCCCGACAGTGGTGGCGCGCGGCTCCGAGATCCTGCTTGAGGAAGCGAGCGGCAAGAGCAAGCTTGCAATCCGCAACGACAGCGACAAGCCGCTCGCTTTCGTCGTCGAGAATCGCAACTGGGCGAGCGACGCGCTGACCGGGGAGCGCGTGATCGCGATGCCAGCCTTTCGCCGGCTCGCCCCCGAGTAATTGCTGCGTCCGGGCGACAATGCCGAGATCGGCTGGATCGCCGTCATGTTCACAGACCTCAAGGGCTCGACCGAACTCTACGACGCGCTCGGCGACGCACCTGCGTATAACCTCGTTCGCGATCATTTCTCCTTCCTGTCAGACCGGGTGCAGCGCAATCACGGCTTCGTCGTCAAGACCGTGGGCGATGCGGTCATGGCCGCCTTTTTCCGCCCCGACGACGCGGTCCGCGCCGCGCTCGCGATCCAGGACGACGTCGCAGGCTTCAATTCCGCTCGAAACGGCGCGGCGAGCGCGACGCCGATCGTGTTGAAGCTTGGACTTCATGCCGGACCGTGCATCGCAGTCACGACGGGCGACGTGCTCGACTATTTCGGCGCGACGGTGAATATCGCGGCGCGCCTCGAGCATCAGTGTCACGGCGGCGAGGTGATCGTGTCGGCGGACGTGGCGGCGGACGCCGAAACCGCGGCGGCGCTGGCGGATCGGACGCGGACCGAGGAAACCGCGATGCTGCGCGGCGTTAGCGCTCCGGTTCGGTTTGTTCGGATTACGGGCGCGCGCCCGGCGCTTCCGCGCTAGCTTCGGTGATGAGGGAATTGCAAAGCAAGGTCCGGAGTTCGGCCGCGCGCCGACAGGCGTAGGGCAGGGGGAGCTTGAAGCAGAGCCCCGGAGCCACCTTATGTCTATCGCCATGATTGAAGCCCGCCGTCCAAGCGCCCCAAGTCTCGCGACCCCGGCCGACGAGGCGCGGTGGCAGGCGGTCTCCCGCCGCGACGCGGCCTTCGACGGCAAGTTCGTCTTCGCCGTCCGCACCACCGGCGTCTATTGCAAGCCGAGCTGCGCCTCGCGCCCCGCCAAGCGCGAGAACGTGTCGTTCTACCCGACTACGGAGGCGGCGGAGCGGGCGGGATATCGCGCCTGCAGGCGCTGCCGGCCCGACAGGCTCGGCGCGCCCGATCCGAAGGTCGAGGCGGTGCGGAAGGCGTGCGAAGCGATCGCGGCGGCGGAAGAGGCGCCGAGGCTCGCGGACCTCGCGGCGAAAGCGGGCATGAGCCCGTTCCATTTCCATCGCCTGTTCAAGACGGTCGCCGGCGTGACGCCGAAGGCCTATGCCCAGCAGATGCAGGCGCGGCGGGCGGCCGACGGCTTGCTCACGGCCGGCACGGTCACCGAGGCGATCTACGACGCGGGCTTCAACTCCTCGAGCCGCTTCTACGAAACCGCGACGGCGCGGCTCGGCATGACGCCGAGCGCCACGCGGCGCGGCGGCGAGGGCGCAATGATCCGCTTCGCGGTCGGCGAAACATCGCTCGGCGCGGTGCTGGTGGCCGCGACCGACAAGGGCGTGTGCGCGATCACGCTCGGCGACGATCCGGACACGCTGGCGCGCGAGCTTCAGGACCGCTTTCCTCGCGCCGAGCTCATCGGCGGCGATCCGGAGTTCGAGCGCATGGTCGCGCTGGTGGTCGGGCTCATCGAGGCGCCCGGACAGCGGCTCGATCTTCCCCTCGACATCCGCGGGACCGCGTTCCAGGAGCGGGTCTGGCAGGCGCTCAGCGCCATACCTGCGGGCAGGACGGCGACCTACGCCGAGATCGCGCGGGCGGTCGGCCAGCCGAAGGCGGTGCGCGCGGTCGCGCAAGCCTGCGCCGCCAATCCGCTCGCGGTCGCGATCCCCTGCCACCGAGTGGTGCGAACGGACGGCGCCCTCTCGGGCTACCGCTGGGGCGTCGAACGCAAGCGCGCGCTTCTGGCGCGGGAGGCCGCGTGATGGCGCGGCCCGCCCCGGCCCTCGCCCCAACCCTCTCCCAAGGGGAGAGGGGCGAGGCGGCGCTTCCCTTCTCCCTCTGGGAGAAGGTGGCCGACGCAGTCGGCCGGATGAGGGCGCGGCGCGCCTCGCCGCGCTCGACTGGCCGGCGCTCGAGCGCGAGCTCGACGCTTACGGCTGCGCCGTCGCGCCGAAGCTGCTTTCGCCCGAGACATGCGGCGAGCTTGCGGCGCTCTATCCGGAGGACGCGCGCTTCCGCTCGCGCGTCGTGATGGGTGCGCATGGCTTCGGCCGCGGCGAGTACAAATATTTCGCCCAGCCGCTGCCGGAGCCGATCGTCGCGCTGCGCCGCGGCCTCTACTCGTGGCTCGCGCCGATCGCGGATCGATGGAACGAGACGATGGGCGTTTCCGTGCGCTATCCCGCCGAGCACGAAGCGTTCCTCGCGCGCTGCCATGAGGCCGGCCAGACCCGGCCGACGCCGCTCCTCCTTCGCTATGGCGAAGGCGACTATAATTGCCTGCATCAGGACGTTTATGGCGAGCATCTCTTTCCGCTCCAGGTCGCGATCCTGCTCTCGGAGCCGGGACGCGACTTTGCCGGCGGCGAGTTCGTGCTGACCGAGCAGCGGCCGCGCATGCAGTCGCGGGCGGAGGTGGTGAGCCTGCGCCAGGGCGATGGCGTCATCTTCGCCGTGCGCGAGCGACCCGTGCAGGGGACGCGGGGAACGTATCGCGTCACCATGCGCCACGGGGTGAGCCGCCTGCGCGGCGGCCAGCGATTCACGTTGGGGATCATCTTCCACGACGCGGTGTAGGGCCGGGACGCCGACCCCGCCCGCCGGCTCTACAAGATGCGTTGCGGCGGGACGCGGGGCGGCCTATCTACGGCAGCGAACGTCGTTAACCTCGGGGTCCGCTCATGTCCGCACATCGCCAGCCTGCCATCTTCGTGCCGCATGGCGGCGGCCCATGCTTCTGGATGGACTGGCCGCCGCCCTTCGGGCCGCATGGTTGGGACAGCCTGCGCGGCTATCTCGCCGGCCTGCTCAAGTCGCTGCCGGACCGGCCCAAGGCATTCCTCATCATCACGGCGCATTGGGAGGCGGACAAGCCGACGGTCAGCGTCAACCCGAAGCCGGGAATGCTCTACGACTATTACGGCTTTCCCGAGCACACCTATAAGCTCTCCTACCCCGCGCCGGGCGCGCCGGACATTGCGGCCAAGGTCAAGGCGCTGGTCGAGAAGGCCGGCCTGCCGATCGCGACCGACGGCGCCCGTGGCTTCGACCACGGCGTGTTCGTGCCGTTCCTGATCGTCGATCCGAAGGCCGAGATTCCCGTCGTGATGCTCTCGCTGCGCAAGGACCTCGATCCCAAGTTCCACATCGCGCTCGGCAAGGCGCTCGAGCCTTTGCGCGACGAGGGGGTGGCGATCGTCGGCAGCGGCATGAGCTTCCACGACCTGCGCACCTTCCGCGACGGCGACACGACCGCTTCAGCCGCGTTCGACGCCTGGCTCGACGAGACGGCGAAGGCGGCGCCGGCAGAGCGCGACGCGCGGCTCGCGCAATGGGACAAGGCGCCCAAGGCGCGCGAATGCCATCCGCGCGAGGAGCATCTCCTGCCGCTGATGGTGGTCGCCGGCGCCGCGGGCGAGAGCAGGGGCAAGCGCGACTTCAACGACAAGATCGGCGGCAAAATGATCTCGGCGTTCCGGTTCGGGTGAAGTGCTACGTCGCCGAGCGTCCCCGCCCCCTGATAGCCCGTCGAAAGACGGGCGTTCTTCCGAACGCCCTATGCGGGGGCGGGACAGGGTGGGGGGTCGCGCTGTGGCTCGAATATTGGCGCCAGCCGCCCGATCGCTGAGACGAAACGCCACCAGCGCCGAGCGCCGCCTTTGGCAGGTCTTGCGCCGCAAGCAGGTCGGCGCTTTCGGCGGCAGGTGATCCTCGTTGGATTTGTCGCCGACTTCGCTTGTCTCGAGGCGCGGCTCGTTATCGAGGTTGATGGCGCGACTCACGGGACGGATGGCGAAGTTGCGCGCGACGTCAGGCGGACGGCCGCGCTGGCGGCGCAGGGATTCGCCGTTCTGCGGTTCACCAACAATGACGTGTTTCACAATCTCGACGGCGTCGCGGAGACGGTAGCGATGAAGCTCGCGGAGTTGAGGCCGCGAGTTGACGATTCGGCGTTTTGAAGCGGCGGCTCGACCCCCCCACCCCGGCCCGCCCCCACAAGGGGGGCGGGAGAGGCAGCGTCCGCCCCCGCCTTTCAGGTGAGGATCGTCGCGCGTTACCCCGGCGGCAAGACCGGCGCGAAGCGCGGCACGAGATGCAGGTCGTCGCCCTCCCAAGGATGGGCGAGCGCCACCTCCTCGTTGAGCTCGACGCCTAAGCCCGGCTCTTCCGGCGGGATGACGTAGCCTTCCTCCCAGCGGATCGGCTTTTTCAGGATCACGGCGTGGAAGCCGTCCCAGCGCTCGATGCTCTCGAGGATGAGGAAGTTCGGGCTGCACGCGGCGACCTGTATATTGGCCGCGCCGACGACCGGCCCGCAATAGAGATGCGGCGCGATCTGCGCGTAATGCGCCTCCGCCATCGACGCGATCTTCTTCGCTTCGAGGATGCCGCCGACCCGGCCGAGGTTCATCTGCAGGATCGAGGCCGCGCCGGTTTCCAACACGCGGGCGAATTCATATTTCGTCGTCAGCCGCTCGCCGGTCGCGATCGGCATCCGGCACTGCGCCGCAACCCGGGCCATCTCCTCCGGTGCCTCGGGCGGCGTCGGCTCCTCGAACCATAGCGGCTCGTAAGGCTCGATTCGTCGCGCCATGCGCAGAGCCCCGGATACGGTGAACTGCCCGTGAGTGCCGAACAGGAGATCGCATTTCGTCCCGACCGCCTCGCGCAAGGTCTTGCAGAAGGCTTCGCAGAGCTCGAGCCGCTCGAGGCTCGGCTGGCGCGGGTCGAAGGTCGAATAGGGCCCGGCCGGATCGAACTTCACCGCGGTGAAGCCCTGGCCCATGTATTTGAGCGCCCGCTTCGCCGCCGCATGCGGGTTGGAATAGACCGGGCTGTCGGAATAGGCGTGCGAGCCGGGCTCGTCGGGATAGAGATAGGTGTAGCTGCGCAGCCGCTCGTGGACCTTGCCGCCGAGCAGCGCGTAGACGGGCTTCTCGACCGCCTTGCCGACGATATCCCAGAGCGCCATCTCGATTCCGGAGAGCACGCCCATCAGCGAGATGTCCGGCCGGCCTGAATAGCCGCGGCCATAGACGTTGCGCCACAGGGTCTCGATGCGGAACGGATCTGCGCCCTCGACATGGCGCTCGAACACGTCCTCGATCATGGCGACGATCGCTTTCGGCGCGAAGCTCGCCGCATAGACTTCGCCCACGCCCTCGATTCCGCAGGCGGTCTTGAGCTTGAGGAACAGGAAATAGCGGCCGCCGAAGGCGGGCGGCGGATTGCCGACGACGAAGGTCTTGAGCTCGGCGATTTTCATGGGCGATTGACCGGCCGGAGAGAGAGCGGAGGAGAATTCAGGTCGGCGGCGTTCGCGCGCCGCGTCCGATGTGGTAACGCGCTCTTCAGCTTTCGCCAATGTGAGCCGGAGCCATGATCGCCGAATTGATCGCCCTCGTGCTGCGCAACGCGCCGGTGTTCCTGTTCATTGCCGCCCTGGCGATGGCGGCGGCGACGGCAAGAAGCGGCCCGGCCGCCGACCGCTTTCTGGCGTGGATCCTGCTGCTGCCGGTCGGCGTCTCGGGCCTGTGGGCCGCGGTCTCTCATCTCTTCTTTCCGGCCGTCGCGGCGGCGGACATCGGTTGGGAGGTGAGCCCGTTCCAGTTCGAGGTCGGCATGGCCGACCTCGCGATCGGCGTGACCGCCTGCCTCAGCTTCTGGCGCAATCTCGACTTCAAGGCCGCCGCGGTCCTGGTCAGCTCGATCTTTCTTCTCGGCGACGCGGTCGGCCACGTGGAGCAGATGCTGGCCGCGCGCAATTTCGCTCCCGGCAATGCGGGCGTTCCCTTTTACAGCGACGTCGCCTTGCCTGTGCTCATGATCGTTCTATTGATCGTTGCCCAACGTTCGCGGGCGGCTGCGCGACTGTCCTGAGCGCGGCTTCAGAACACGATGACGTTGCGCAGCGCAGCGCCCGAGCGCGACGAGGCGACCGCCTCGTTGATGGCGTCCAGCCGGTAACGCCCGCTGATCAGCTGGTCGAGTTTCAGGCGCCCCTCGCGGTAGAGCTTGACGATCATCGGCACGTCGATGACCGGGCGCGCCGAGCCCATCTTGGAGCCGAGGATCCTCTGTCCGTCGGCGGCGATGTAGCCGGGGTCGATTGTCGCGGCCACGCCCGAGGGCGGCATGCCGACCAGCACCGTCGCGCCGTTGCGCTTCATCAGCGAAACGCCCTGTTCGGCCGCGCCCTTGACGCCGACCGTGACGAACACCCAGTCCGCCTTGCGGCCTCCGGTCAGCGCCTTGACCCGCTCGGCGACGTCCTCGCCCTTCGCGTTGATCGTCTCGGTCGCGCCGAATTCGCGCGCGGCGGCGAGCTTCGCGGGCTCGATGTCGACGGCGATGATCGGCGAGCACCCGGCGAGCCGCGCGCCCTGGATCGAGTTCAGGCCGACCCCGCCGCAGCCGATGACGACGACGCTCGACCCGGCCTTGACATTCGCCGTGTTGACGACCGCGCCCATCCCCGTCAGCACGCCGCAAGCGATGAGGGAGGCGCTGTCGAGCGCGACGTCCTTCGGGATCGCCACCGCCTGGGACTGGTCGACCACCATCCGCTCGGCGAAGGCGCCGGTGCGCAGGCCGTGGACGATTGACTTGCCCTTGCCGTCGTGCAGCGGGGTCGCGCGATCGAGCGGGAAAACCTCCTCGCAAAACACCGGCGCGCCTTCGGAGCAAGCGGGGCAGAAGCCGCAATTGCGGATCAGCGTCGCGACGACATGATCGCCGACTTTCAGCCGCGTCACCCCGGGGCCGACGGCCTCGACCACGCCGGCCGCCTCGTGGCCGTAGACCGCGGGAAGGTCGCCGCCCCAGGCGCCCTCGAGGTAGAAAATATCGCTGTGGCAGATCGCGCAGGCCGCGGTCTTGATGAGGACTTCGCCCGGCCCCGGTTCGGCGAGCTCGATCGTCTCGACGGTCAACGGCTTGCCGAACTCGCGGCAGACGGCGGCTCTGGTTTTCATGGGGATCTCGGTGAAGGGGGCAAGGTTACCGGGCCGACTTGATTCCGCGCGGGGGCTCAAACTTCAAGCGCAGTCTTGAGGCGGGGGACGATAATTTTTGTGAAGCATCGTTGCGGCTGGATCGGCTCGCCCGCCCGCAGGCCCGCCGGAGGCTGCAGTAAATACAAGTGTACTATGCTTAATTTGCCGGTTTTTTGCGAATCTAACTACTTTCCGATTGACGAGATTGTCCATACGTAAGAGGATGATCCTGCCGACGGCAGTCGCTTGCCCGGACGCGAGACAGATCGGGGGATCTCATGCGAGCGAATCGCGCACTTGTGTTTGGTCTTGCATTGGCCGCGGCCGGCCTTGTTGCGGGCGCGGCTCAAGCCCAGGTCAGCCGCGCCGACGTCGGCATCAATCCGACCTACGAGCAAACCGGCCCGACTACAGTCACATCCACAGGCGGCTTCTTTTCCGCGCGCGCGTTTGTCACCACCTCCGGCGATTATACGGGAGGCACGCTGACTTACGGGGGCATGGGGTCGCCAGGGACCCTGACCTATAATTCGAGCGATGTCGCGTGGGAATTTTCGGATTCGAATGGCTCGTTTCCGACCTTGCAGGGCCTCTATCCTACCGGCGGCTACACATTTGACCTGACCGGCGGCTCGCAGGGGCCGGCCTCGTTCACGATCGATTATGTCGGGAACACCTACGCCGCTAATCCCCCGGAACTCGACGCTGCTTCCTTTAACGCCCTCCAGGGAATGGACGCCGCGACAGGTCTTACCCTCGACTTCAACAGCTTCATAACCACCGGAAACCCGAACAATTCCGACATCGTTCTAACGATCTACAACGCGTCGAATACGCCAGTGTGGGATAGCGGATATCTCTCCTCTGGGGAAACGAGCGTCACGATTCCTGGCGGAATCCTGGCGGCCGGCCAGTCCTACACGTTCGATCTCCTGTTCAGTGAGCAGATTTACGGCGAGAACGACTCCCCGGTCGTCGCTACGACCCAGTTTTACGACACCCATACAGCGGGGGCGTTTTTCACAGCCGGGGTGACGCCGATCCCCGAGCCCTCGACCTGGGCGATGATGCTGGTGGGCTTCGCCGGACTTGGCTTCATGGTTCGCCGCCGTGCCGTTGGGCTCAGGGCGCGGGCCTAAGCGGCGGACGGCGGCCCGGCGGCTAAAGCGGCCGCCGGCCTCATCACGGTAATGTGAATTCTGCGCCACGCCGCGAGCCCCGCGCGCGCTAAAACTTTTCCCCAACCCCCCTTGCTCCCGCGCGAAAGAGACGATATGGAGCCCGGTCGGGGTTGACGGCGCGATGCGACCCTGAATGATCAAACATGGCTACCGCCCTGCGAAGACCAAACCGGTGACGGATGATCAAAGCGGGAGCGGCGGATAGGCCGGAGGACGGAAGGGTTTTCCTTTGCGTCCATTCCGGCCATGTCCTGTCCGAGACTGCCGGCGCGTAACCCCTTCGGGGGACACTTAATTTCCTGAGGGCGCCATACGGCGTCCGGGAGCCGGCATAGACGGGGAAGACCGAGTTTTCAAAGCCGTTCGGCGCGCCCGGGCGGTGGACGCGGTTCGAACCTTCTGTCCGGCGCCGGGCGTTTCGCCCGCCTCCGGGGACAGGCACGAAGGCGCCGCGGCGCCCGATTCGGTTCCCCGAGTCGCGCGGCGCGGCATGTGCAACAGGCGGGTTTCGTGGATTTGAAGCCTGCCGACCGGAGATGAGCACCGTGGATAGAACGGAGAAGAAGGAAGCGGTCGCAGCCCTCCACGACGTTTTCTCGAAAACGTCGGCGGTGGTGGTTGCGCACTATTCCGGCCTGACCGTCGCCCAGATGCAGCGGCTGCGCAAGCAGATGCGGCAGGCGGGCGCCCAGGTCAAAGTGGCGAAGAACAGCCTCGCCCAGATTGCTCTCAAAGGCACGGACGTCGCCTCGATCGGTCCCCTGCTCAGGGGTCCGACCCTGATCGCTTATTCGAGCGATCCGGTGGCGGCGGCCAAGGCCGCCGTGGCTTTCGCCAAGGATCACGAGAAATTCGTGCTTCTGGGTGGCGCCATGGGCAAGACTTCCCTCGACGTCGATGGGGTCAAGGCGCTCGCGACCTTGCCGTCCCTCGATGAACTGCGCGCCAAGTTGCTGGGGCTCCTCGTGGCTCCCGCGACGAAGGTCGCCCAGCTCGCCACCGCGCCGGCCGCCAAGCTCGCGCGCGTCGTCGGAGCCTACGCCGCCAAAGACGCAGCCTGAAACAGGCTCTTCACAAACAATCGGTTCGAACTACATATAGGAAACCCATCAATGGCCAATCTCGAAAAAATCGTCGACGAACTCTCGAGCCTCACGGTCCTGGAGGCTGCGGAGCTCGCCAAACTTCTTGAATCGAAGTGGGGCGTCTCGGCCGCCGCCGCGGTGGCGGTCGCCGCCGCTCCGGCCGCTGGCGCGGCCGCCGCGCCGGTCGAGGAGCAGACCGAATTCTCGGTCATTCTCGCGGCTGTCGGCGACAAGAAGATCGAAGTGATCAAGGAAGTGCGCGCCATCACCGCGCTCGGCCTCAAGGAAGCCAAGGATCTGGTCGAAGCCGCGCCGAAGCCGGTCAAGGAAGGCGTCAGCAAGGAAGAGGCCGAGAAGATCAAGGCCGCATTGGAGAAGGCGGGGGCGAAGGTCGAGCTCAAGTAATGCCCGCCCGCCCTCAGGGGCGCGATTGATAAAAATGGGACGGTCCCGGCCATTTGGCCTGGGGCCGTTCCGGCGTTTTCAAAAGGGTTGCCGGGAGTGAGCGTCGTCGGTCCGCGGTCCGTTCCGTTTGAGGCCGCCCGGCGCGACGAATGAAGTGGAAGGGGCGTCGGCCGACGCCCCGGGAAGACCTGCCTTGCGATCCGCTGCGCGTCCTGGCGCGTAGGGATCGAGATCAGCGGGCAAGCGAGCTTTAGAGGAGCGACATGGCGCAGACATTCACTGGCCGCAAGCGCGTTCGCAAGGTTTTCGGGCACGTCAGGGAAGTCGGCGAAATGCCGAACCTGATCGAGGTCCAGAAGGCTTCGTACGACCAGTTTCTGTTGATGGACCCGCCGAAGGGCGGGCGTCCGACCGAGGGACTGCAGGCGGTGTTCAAGTCGGTGTTCCCGATCAAGGACTTCGCCGACACCGCTCATCTCGAGTTCGTCAAATACGAGTATGAGGCGCCGAAATACGATGTCGACGAGTGCCGCCAGCGCGGCATGACCTACGCCGCGCCGCTCAAGGTGACGCTGCGCCTCATCGTGTTCGACGTCGATCCCGAGACCCAGGCCAAGTCGGTCAAGGACATCAAGGAGCAGGACGTCTACATGGGCGACATGCCGCTCATGACGGCCAACGGCACCTTCATCGTCAACGGCACCGAGCGCGTCATCGTCTCGCAGATGCACCGCTCGCCGGGCGTCTTCTTCGATCACGACAAGGGCAAGAGCCATTCGTCGGGCAAGCTTCTGTTCGCCGCCCGCATCATCCCCTATCGCGGCTCGTGGCTCGACATCGAGTTCGACGCCAAGGACATCGTCTATGCGCGCATCGACCGGCGCCGCAAGATTCCGGTGACCTCGCTGCTCTATGCGCTTGGCCTCGACGGCGAGGCGATCCTCGACACCTTCTACCGGAAGATCGTCTATACCCGGCTCAAGGACGGCTGGCGCGTGCCTTACGACCCCGAACGGATGAGGGGGGTCAAGGCCGCGGCGGACATCATCGACGCCGACACCGGGCAGGTCGCGATCGAGGCCGGCAGGAAACTGACCGTGCGCGCGGCGCGCCAGCTCGCCGAGAAGGGCCTGAAGGCGCTGCGCGCTACCGACGCCGAGCTCCACGGCCAG
Organism: uncultured Alphaproteobacteria bacterium; assembly: GCA_963794655.1. GTDB lineage: Bacteria > Pseudomonadota > Alphaproteobacteria > Rhizobiales > Beijerinckiaceae > Roseiarcus. The sequence goes on along the minus strand of CAWCEV010000008.1, from coordinate 20,042 downwards.
TACATCGCGGAAGATCTCTATAATCCCGAGACCGGCGAAATCTACGCCGAGGCCGGCGACGAGATCACCGAGAAGTCGCTCGCGGGGCTTCTGGAGGCCGGCTTCAAAGAGCTGCCGGTGCTCGACATCGACCACGTCAATATCGGCGCCTATATCCGCAACACGCTCAAGGTCGACAAGAATTCCTCGCGCGAGGACGCGCTCTTCGACATCTACCGCGTCATGCGTCCGGGCGAGCCGCCGACGATCGAAAGCGCGGAAGCGATGTTCCAGTCGCTGTTCTTCGATTCCGAGCGCTACGACCTCTCGGCGGTCGGCCGGGTCAAGATGAACATGCGCCTCGACCTCGATGCGCCCGATACCCAGCGCACGCTGCGCAAGGATGACATCCTCGCGGTGGTGAAAGCGCTCGTGAACCTGCGCGACGGCCGCGGCGAGATCGACGACATCGACCATCTCGGCAACCGCCGGGTGCGCTCGGTCGGCGAACTGATGGAGAATCAGTATCGCATCGGCTTGCTGCGCATGGAGCGGGCGATCAAGGAGCGCATGAGCTCGGTCGAGATCGACACCATCATGCCGCAGGACCTCATCAACGCGAAGCCCGCCGCCGCCGCGGTGCGCGAGTTCTTCGGCTCCTCGCAGCTCTCGCAGTTCATGGACCAGACGAATCCGCTCTCCGAGATCACGCATAAGCGCCGTCTTTCGGCGCTCGGTCCGGGCGGGCTCACCCGCGAGCGGGCAGGCTTCGAGGTGCGCGACGTGCACCCGACGCATTATGGCCGCATCTGCCCGATCGAAACGCCGGAAGGCCCGAACATCGGGCTGATCAATTCGCTCGCGACCTTCGCCCGCGTCAACAAATATGGCTTCATCGAATCGCCGTACCGCAAGGTGCGCGACGGCAAGGTGACCGAGGACGTCGCCTATCTCTCGGCGATGGAGGAGCAGAAATATTCGGTCGCCCAGGCCGACACTCCGATCGACGCCAGCGGCAAGCTGGTCGGCGATCTCATCGTCTGCCGTCACGCCGGCGACGTCGTGTTCCTGCCGGGCGATCGCGTCGACTACATGGACGTGTCGCCGAAGCAGCTCGTCTCGGTCGCCGCGGCGCTGATTCCGTTCCTGGAGAACGACGACGCGAACCGCGCGCTGATGGGCTCGAACATGCAGCGTCAGGCTGTGCCGCTGGTGCGTTCCGACGCGCCGCTGGTCGGCACGGGGATGGAGGCGATCGTGGCCCGCGACTCGGGCGCGGCGATCGCGGCCCGTCGGGCTGGGATCATCGACCAGATCGACGCCACCCGCATCGTCATCCGCGCGACCGAGGAGACCGACGCCGCCAAGCCTGGCGTCGACATCTATCGCCTGATGAAGTTCCAGCGTTCGAACCAGTCGACCTGCATCAACCAGAAGCCGCTCGTTAAGGTCGGCGACCGGGTCGAGAAGGGCGACATCATCGCCGACGGTCCGTCGACCGATCTCGGCGATCTCGCGCTCGGCCGCAACGTCCTCGTCGCGTTCATGCCGTGGAACGGCTACAACTTCGAGGATTCGATCCTGCTCTCGGAGCGGATCGTCAAGGACGACGTCTTCACCTCGATCCACATCGAGGAATTCGAGGCGATGGCCCGCGACACCAAGCTCGGGCCGGAGGAGATCACGCGCGACATTCCGAATGTTTCGGAAGAGGCGCTGAAGAACCTCGACGAGGCGGGCATTGTCTATATCGGCGCCGAGGTCGTGGCCGGCGACATCCTCGTCGGCAAGATCACGCCCAAGGGCGAAAGCCCGATGACGCCGGAAGAGAAGCTTCTGCGCGCCATCTTCGGCGAGAAGGCGTCCGACGTGCGCGACACGTCGCTGCGCGTTCCTCCGGGCGTCCAGGGCACGATCGTCGAAGTGCGGGTGTTCAACCGCCACGGCGTCGACAAGGACGAGCGCGCGCAGGCGATCGAGCGCGAGGAGATCGAGCGCCTGGCCAAGGACCGCGACGACGAGCAGGCGATCCTGGATCGCAACGTCTACGCGCGTCTTGCCGAGACGCTCGAGGGCAAGCGGGCGCTGTCCGGGCCCAAGGGCTTCAAGAAGGATCAGGTGCTGACGCGGGCGCTGCTCGACGAGCAGCCGCGCTCGCAATGGTGGAGCTTCGCGCTCGAATCCGACCAGGCGATGTCGGAGATCGAGGCGATGCGCAAGCAGTACGACGAGTTGAAGAAGTCGCTCGAGAGCCGCTTCCTCGACAAGGTCGAGAAGCTGCAGCGCGGCGACGAATTGCCGCCCGGCGTGATGAAGATGGCCAAGGTGTTCATTGCGGTGAAGCGCAAGATCCAGCCCGGCGACAAGATGGCGGGCCGCCACGGCAACAAGGGCGTCGTCTCGCGCATCGTGCCGCAGGAGGACATGCCGTTCCTCGAGGATGGAACGCCGGTCGACATCGTGCTCAATCCGCTCGGCGTGCCGAGCCGCATGAACGTCGGGCAGATTCTCGAGACCCATCTCGGCTGGGCCTGCGCCGGCCTCGGCAGGCAGGTCGGCGAGGCGGTCGACGCCTATCTGCGCTCGCACGACGTCAAGCCCCTGCGCGGCAAGCTCAAGCAGCTCTACGGCGAGGACGAGACGATCAAGGCGCTCGACGACCAGAGCCTTGCCGAACTCGGTGAGAACCTGCGCCGCGGCGTGCCGATCGCGACGCCGGTGTTCGACGGCGCGCGCGAGAAGGACATCGTCGAGATGCTGAAGATGGCCGGGCTCGACGGCTCCGGGCAAGTCACGCTCTACGACGGGCGCACCGGGGACGCCTTCGACCGCAAGGTGACGGTCGGCTACATCTACATGCTGAAGCTCCACCACCTGGTCGACGACAAGATCCACGCCCGCTCGATCGGCCCCTACAGCCTCGTCACCCAGCAGCCGCTCGGCGGCAAGGCGCAGTTCGGCGGCCAGCGCTTCGGGGAAATGGAAGTGTGGGCGCTCGAGGCTTACGGCGCCGCCTACACGCTGCAGGAGATGCTCACCGTCAAATCGGACGACGTCGCCGGCCGCACGAAGGTCTACGAGGCGATCGTGCGCGGCGACGATACGTTCGAATCGGGCATCCCCGAGAGCTTCAACGTGCTGGTCAAGGAAATGCGGTCGCTCGGGCTCAACGTGGAGCTGGCGTCGCTCAAGCGTCCGGTCGAAGAGCTGCCGCCGGCCGAGGCGGCCGAGTAAGCGCAAAGGCCGCGCCCAGCCGGTTGGCGGGCGCGATGAGATTTTGACGTTCGTCGCCCGCGGGTGTGCCCGCGGGCGGCGGTTCCAGCAAGGCGAGTCCGGAGGCGGTTTTTCTCCGGGCGTCGCGGGAGACCTCAATGAATCAGGAAATCACCAATCCATTCGCGCCGGTCGCCGCCCCGCAGGCGTTCGACCAGATCCAGATCGCGATCGCGAGCCCGGAGAAGATCCTGTCGTGGTCGTTCGGCGAGATCAAGAAGCCCGAGACGATCAACTACCGCACGTTCAAGCCCGAGCGCGACGGCCTCTTTTGCGCGCGCATCTTCGGGCCGATCAAGGACTACGAGTGCCTGTGCGGCAAGTATAAGCGCATGAAGTACAAGGGCGTGATCTGCGAGAAGTGCGGCGTCGAGGTCACGCTGTCGCGCGTCCGTCGCGAGCGCATGGGCCATATCTCGCTTGCCGCGCCGGTCGCGCATATCTGGTTCCTGAAGTCGCTGCCCTCGCGGATCGGGCTTCTGCTCGACATGACGCTCAAGGACCTCGAGCGCATCCTCTACTTCGAATCCTACATCGTGCTCGATCCGGGTCTGACGCCGCTCAAGGATCGCCAGCTCCTCAGCGAGGACGACTACCTGCGCGCGCTCGACGAATACGGGCAGGACAGCTTCACCGCCATGATCGGCGCCGAGGCGATCCGCGAGATCCTGAAGGGCATGAACCTGCAGAAGATCGCCGAGGACCTCAAGGTCGAGATCGCCGAATCGAAGAGCGAGCTCAAGCCGAAGCGCCTCGCCAAGCGGCTCAAGATCATCGAGGCCTTCATCCATTCGGGCAACAAGCCGGCGTGGATGATCCTGACCGAGGTGCCGGTCATTCCGCCGGACTTGCGCCCGCTCGTGCCGCTCGACGGCGGCCGCTTCGCGACCTCCGACCTCAACGACCTCTACCGGCGCGTCATCAACCGCAACAATCGCCTGAAGCGGCTGATGGAATTGCGCGCGCCCGACATCATCATCCGCAACGAGAAGCGGATGCTGCAGGAATCGGTCGACGCGCTATTCGACAACGGCCGCCGCGGGCGCGTCATCACCGGCGCCAACAAGCGTCCGTTGAAGTCGCTCGCCGACATGCTGAAGGGCAAGCAGGGGCGCTTCCGCCAGAACCTGCTCGGCAAGCGCGTCGACTATTCCGGCCGCTCGGTCATCGTGGTCGGCCCCGAGCTCAAGCTGCATCAATGCGGCCTGCCGAAGAAGATGGCGCTCGAATTGTTCAAGCCGTTCATCTATTCGCGCCTTGACGCCAAGGGCCTGTCGGCGACGGTCAAGCAGGCCAAGAAGCTGGTCGAGAAGGAGAAGCCGGAAGTCTGGGACATCCTCGACGAGGTGATCCGCGAACATCCGGTGATGCTGAACCGCGCCCCGACCCTGCATCGCCTGGGCATCCAGGCGTTCGAGCCGGTGCTGATCGAAGGCAAGGCGATTCAGCTCCATCCGCTCGTCTGCTCGGCGTTCAACGCCGACTTCGACGGCGACCAGATGGCCGTGCATGTTCCGCTGTCGCTCGAAGCGCAGTTGGAAGCGCGCGTCCTGATGATGTCGACCAACAACATCCTGCACCCCGCCAACGGCCAGCCGATCATTGTGCCAAGCCAGGACATCGTGCTCGGCCTCTACTACGTCTCGCTGATGCGCGACGGGGAGCCCGGCCAGTACGCCGAGGATCCGAAGACCAAGCGCCCGATCCGGGGCTTCTACAGCGACATCGGCGAGATCGAGCACGCGCTCGCCGCAGGCACGATCACGCTCCACACCAGGATCAAGGGCCGCGCCTGGACCTTCAACGAGAAGGGCGAGCGGGTGGCGAAGATCTTCGACACCACGCCGGGGCGCCTTTTCCTCGGCCAGCTCCTGCCCGAGCACGTGAAGATTCCCTTCGACGTCGTCAACAAGCTGATGACGAAAAAGGAAATCTCCAACATGATCGACATCGTCTACCGCAACTGCGGTCAGAAGGAGACGGTCATCTTCTGCGATCGCATCATGGCGCTCGGCTTCCGCGAGGCGTTCAAGGCCGGCATCTCATTCGGCAAGGACGACATGGTGGTGCCGGACACGAAGCAGGCGCGCATCGCTGAGACCTCGACGCTCGCGAAGGAGTACGAGCAGCAGTACAACGACGGCCTCATCACCCAGGGCGAGAAATACAACAAGGTGGTCGACGCCTGGGCGAAGTGTTCCGACAAGCTGGCCGAGGAAATGATGGCCGGTATCTCGGCGGTGCGCAAGGACGAGCACGGCCGCGACCGGCCGATCAACTCGATCTACATGATGTCGCATTCGGGCGCGCGCGGTTCGCCGACCCAGATGCGCCAGCTTGCGGCGATGCGCGGCCTCATGGCCAAGCCGTCGGGTGAAATCATCGAGAGCCCGATCATCTCGAACTTCAAGGAAGGCCTGTCGGTTCTCGAATACTTCAACTCGACCCACGGCGCCCGCAAGGGCCTCGCGGACACCGCGTTGAAGACCGCGAACTCCGGCTATCTCACCCGGCGCCTCGTCGACGTCGCGCAGGATTCGATCATCACCACACCTGACTGCGGCTCGAAGGGCGGCATCAGCATGCGCGCGATCATCGACGCGGGCACGGTGGTCGCCTCGCTCGGTTCGCGCATCCTCGGGCGTACGTCGGCCGACGCTTTGCGTGACGCCGACGGCAAGGTGATCGTGGAAGCCGGCCGCATGATCGTCGAAGAGGACATGCCGGCGATCACCGCCGCCGGCATCCAGGAGGTGAAGATCCGTTCGGTTCTCACCTGCGAAGCGAAGAACGGCGTCTGCGGCGCCTGCTACGGGCGAGACCTCGCGCGCGGCACGCCGGTCAATATGGGCGAGGCGGTCGGCGTCATCGCCGCGCAGTCGATCGGCGAACCGGGCACGCAGCTCACGATGCGCACCTTCCACATCGGCGGCGCGGCGCAGCTCGCGGATCAGTCGTTCATCGAGTCGAACTTCGACGGCGAGGTGAAGATCCGTAACCGCAACCTCGCGCGCAACGCGAACGGCGATCTCATGGCGATGGCGCGCAACGTCGCCGTCGTCATCACCGATCGCAGCGGAGCCGAGCGCGCGGTGCATCGCGTCCAGTATGGCGCCCGCCTCAAGGTTGACGAGGGCGACAAGATCAAGCGCGGGCAGAGGATCGCGGAGTGGGATCCGTTCACCCGGCCTGTTCTGACTGAGGTCGACGGAGTGATCGGCTTCGAGGACCTGGTCGAGGGCGTGTCGATGTCGGAGCAGGTGGACGAGGCGACTGGCATCGCCAAGCGCATCGTCACCGACTGGCGTTCGACGCCCCGCACCGCGGGTCTCAAGCCCGCGCTCGTGATCAAGGGCAAGGACGGCAAGATCGCCAAGCTCGCTCGCGGCGGCGACGCGCGCTATCTGCTCTCGGTCGAATCGATTATCTCGTTCGAGCCGGGCGCGACGGTGCGCGCCGGCGACGTGATCGCGCGCATCTCGATCAACAGCGCCAAGACGCGCGACATCACGGGCGGTCTGCCGCGCGTGGCGGAGCTGTTCGAGGCGCGCCGGCCGAAGGACCATGCGATCATCGCCGAGATCTCGGGCACGATAAGGTTCGGGAAGGACTTCAAGAACAAGCAGCGCCTGACCATCGAGCCGAGCGAAGAGGGCGTCGAGGCGGTCGAGTACCTGATCCCGAAGGCGAAGCACATTCACCTTCAGGATGGCGACGTGATCGAGAAGGGCGAATATATCGTCGACGGCAATCCCGCCCCGCACGATATTCTCGCCATCAAGGGCGTCGAGGAGCTGGCCGCCTATCTCGTCAACGAGATCCAGGAGGTCTACCGCCTGCAGGGCGTCAGCATCAACGACAAGCACATCGAGGTGATCGTGCGCCAGATGCTGCAGAAGGTCGACATCACTGAGACCGGCGACACTGACTTCCTGGTCGGCGAGCAGGTTGACGCTTCCGATCTCGAGGCGGCGAACGAAGCGGTGACGTCCGAAGGCAAGAAGCCCGCGGTCGGAGTTCCTGTCCTGCTCGGCATCACCAAGGCGAGCCTGCAGACCCGCTCCTTCATCTCGGCGGCGTCGTTCCAGGAGACGACGAGGGTGCTGACCGAAGCCGCGGTCAACGGCAAGGTCGACACGCTCGAAGGCCTCAAGGAGAACGTGATCGTCGGCCGGCTGATCCCGGCCGGCACCGGCGCGGCGGTTGCGAAACTCCGCCAGATCGCGGGGATGCGCGATACGCTGATCCTCGCGCAGAAGGCCGAAGCCGCCGCTCAGGCGCCCGCGCTGCCGCTCGCGGCTCCTCAGCCCGAGCCGACGCCCCCGCCCGCGCCGCGCAGCAAGGCCCGCGCCAGCGCGGGCTGACGCGATTGGAGCAAGAGGACGACCATCGACAAACCCCGCCGGCATTCCGGCGGGGTTCTTTCATTTGGGGTCTCCTTCCGCTTGGGCCTTCCCGGGCGCCGACCATTGCGAGTCGGTTTATGGGCGCCGTTCTCCGGCGAGAGCATGGCGCTTTTAGACGGCGCCGGCGCCGTCATCGCGAGGAGCCCAAAGGGCGACGTGGCGATCCAGGGGACGTCGAGCGCCCTACGATTCCTGGATCGCCGCGTCGCTTCGCTCCTCGCGATGACGGCAACGGCCGAACGCGCCTTCGCCCTGCTCTAGACTAACTCCCCGCCAGCACCCGCACGGCGCGGTCGAGCTGCGGATCGGCGCCGGCGGCGTAGCGCGAATCGAACCTGACTTCGATGGTCGGCTCGACGCCGACGCCTTCGAGCCGCTTGCCGTCCACCAGCACGTCCTCGACCGCGAGTAGCAGCAGGCCGTCGTCGCCGATCAGGAAGGCGGTCGCCGCGAGCACGGCGCCTTCGGTGCGCTGGCCGATCAGTTCGCCGAGGCGATATTCCTTGAACCCGTAGGCGAGCACCTCCTTGCCGCTGCGGGTGCCTTGGTTGATCAGCATCGCGACGGGCTTGCGCCATTTGACGTCGACGAGCCCGGTCTCCCCATTGCGGTCCTTGACCTCCATCGTCGGCGCGCGCGGATTGAAGAGATCGAGATATTGCGGCTGGGCGCCGCCCCATCCGCCGCGCAAATCCCAGATCAGCGCGTCGGCGTCCTTGAGCGGCCCTTCGCCGATCAGCTCCTCGAGCGCGGATTGATACCGGCGGCTCGCATAGGACCAGACGCGCACGTAGCCGATGCGCGTCTTGTCGCCTGCGGCGATGACCCGGGCGCTCGCCTTGAGACCGCGCAGGAACATTTCGTCGGGATGCAGATCCGCCGGGGTTACGCTGATCGCGATCGGCGCCGCGCCCAGCGCGCGGCGGACCTGAACCGAGACCGGGACCCCGACCTTGCCGCGGAACGAGTCGACCGGGCGGAACGGACGACCGTCGACGGAGAGGATTTCATCGCCGACCAGAACGCCGGCCTCGTGCGCCGGCGCGCCCTCGATCGCGCCGGCAACGAACGTGCGGCCCTCACCGTCGGTCTCGGTGAACGCCCCGATTCCCGGATAGGCGACTTCGCCCTTGGGGAACAGCAGGTCGAGGCCGCGATGCTCGAGCGCGCCGACGAATATGTCGGCGAGCTGGTAATAGGCCGGATCGTCCACCGTATAGTAGTGCGTGTGCGACGCGCCGAGTTCGGCCAGCATCGCGTTGATCGCGACCGCCGCCTCCTCCCGCGAGCCCGCGGCGATCGCCTGCGGACGGTAGCGCGCCTTGACCTTCTCCCAGTCGAGGCCGTGCAGGCTCGGATCGTAGAAGCGGTCGCGCACGAGCTCCGCGACCTGGTCGAAGTCCGCCGAGGTGAGGCTCGCCCGGAAATCGCGGGGCTCGTTCCCGGTCTGAGCGGCCGCCGGCCAGGCGCCGAACGCGGCCGCTCCCGCGGCGAGCGCCAGAACATCCCTGCGGGTTGGTTTCATAGCTCTTCGGGCTCCGGACGGCTCCGGCCGCCAACGGACGACGCCGCGGCCGAACTCGCGCTTCGACGCTCGCTAGGCTCGAATCGCGGCCCTCCTGTGACTGGTTTGCGGCAGACGCGGTCGCTGGCCGCGCGTTCGCCGCTCCGGGGACCGCGGCGGCCTCACCACGGAATCGGGCCGGCCGAGTTGGTAAAGGTTCCCGTCGGGCCGTCTGCCCCGAGGAGAGCCACCCGCACCGCCTCCGCGGCGCCTTGCTCCAAGGTCTCCGTGCCCTCAAAGTTGTTGAGGTTGGTCTTGGTGAATCCGGGTGAGACCGCGTTGACCTTGATCCCGGCCGGCTCGAGCTCGATCGCGAAGGCGACGGTTATCGCGTTCAGCGCGGTCTTCGACGCTGCATAGGTCGGCCCGAAGATCGAACGATAGGGATAGGTCGGGTCGGAAGCGCGGGTGAGCGAGCCAACGCCGCTCGACACGTTGACGATGCGGGCCGCCGGCGCCTCGCGCAGGAGCGGCAGCATCGCCTGGGTGACGGCGACGACGCCGAACACGTTCGCTTCCCAAACGGCTCGCATGTCATCGAGCGAGACGACGCTTGGCCGGGTCTGATTGGCGTATTCCTCGACTGTCTGCCCGGCGATCCGTTTCGTGCGCGATATGGCCGCGTTGTTGATGAGCACGTCGAGGCGGCCGAGTTCGCTGCGCACCCGGGCCGCCGCGGCCGCGATCGACGCCGAATCGGTCACGTCGAGCTGAATGGCGCGCGCACCGCCTTCGATCGTCCTGGCCGCCTCCTCGCCTTTCTCAAGATCGCGCGACCCGACGAGCACGATGAAATCCTTCGCGGCCAGTTCCCTCGCGATCTGCAGGCCGATTCCCTGATTGGCCCCGGTGACGAGGGCGACGGGCTTGTCTTGCATTGAGCTTCTCCTCTTGCGCGGCGTCGTGTAGCCGACGCCGTTCGGCCGCCCTATATTGCTGAGCGGAACGGGCGTCCGGTTCATATACGGAACAATGTTCCGTTTAGCAAGAGGCAGGGTCATGCGCGGTGAAGCGCAGGATGCGGACAACGACTCGCGGAACGCAGGCGGGCACGCCGGGCCGCGCCTTCGCGCCGATGCGCGGCGCAACGTCGACGCCTTGCTGCGCGCGGCGATGTCGGTGTTCTCGCAGTCGGGGGTGGACGCGCCGATCCGAGAGATAGCCGAAAGGGCAGGCGTGGGCGTCGGCACCGTCTATCGCCACTTCCCGCAGCGCTCGGACCTGATCGCGGCCGTGTTCCGCAACGAGGTCGACGCCTGCGCCGATGCTGCGGCGTCGCTGGCCGCCAACCATGGACCGGATGAAGCTCTCCGGCGATGGGTCGAGCGCTACGCCGGCTTCATCGCCGCCAAGCGCGGACTCGCGGCGGCGTTGCATTCGGGCGACCCCGCCTATGACACGCTCCCCGTCTATTTCGACAAACGGCTTCGGCCTGCGTTGGAAGGATTGCTGGCGTCGGCCGCTGCGGCGGGTTCGATCCGGGCGGGGGTCAGCGCCAATGACCTGCTGTCGGCGGTTGCGCGGCTTTGCACATCGCCGCGGGATGAAGATCCAGCGCGCGCGCGCGGCATGGTTGGCTTGCTTCTGGACGGGCTGCGCTATGACGCCCGTAAGCCTGCGCGATCGTCCACTGCTGGCTCGGATCGGGGTTGAAGCCTTAATTCTTGGCCATCCTGGCGAGGGCGGGGCGAAAAAGGGGTTGACGCGCGCACACCGTTTCAATATGTAACGCGCGCTTTCGGCAGGCCGTAGAGCTTCGCTGTATCGGACGACGCGTCGGATACGCAGGCGGCTCTAAACGCTGACGATCCTATCGAAGACGAGCCATGCCGGCCCTTAAGGGGCCGGTTCTGTTTCGCACGATCGCGGGGCCTCAAGCCGCGTGATCCTCTGCTTTCGGCGGCGCCCAAAGCCCCACGCGGGTTTTAAGGGCGCTGTTTGTTTCGCGCGCAAGCCGCGCGGGGCTGGGCTTCGGCAGGGGACGGAAGGTGAATTCGAGTTCGGCCTCATCGGCCGGGCGCCAAAGAGAGAAGTTTGGGCCGACATGCCGACGATTAGCCAGTTGATCCGCAAGCCGCGGCAACCGAAGACCTACCGGGAGAAGGCCCGCCATCTCGAGGCGAGCCCCCAGAAGCGCGGCGTTTGCACGCGCGTCTACACAACGACGCCGAAGAAGCCGAATTCGGCGCTCCGCAAGGTCGCCAAGGTGCGGCTGACCAATGGGTTCGAGGTCATCGGGTACATCCCCGGCGAAGGCCACAACCTGCAGGAGCATTCGGTGGTCATGATCCGCGGCGGCCGCGTCAAGGATCTGCCGGGCGTCCGTTACCACATCCTGCGCGGCGTGCTCGATACGCAGGGCGTGAAGGACCGCAAGCAGCGCCGGTCGAAATACGGCGCCAAGCGGCCCAAGTGACCTGAGCGAAGCGAAGATCATCCCCGCGCGAGCGAAGCGAGAGCCGGGGATCGAGATGGCCGGGCCAAGCCCGGCCATGACGGAGAGAGAGCGAAGCGGCCCGCGAATCGAGACCGCAAGAATTTCACGGCCGATCCGTCGGCCAAGACGAAGAGAGAGTAGGCGATGTCACGCCGTCACAGCGCTGAGAAACGCGACATCATCCCGGACGCCAAATACGGCGACGTGGTGGTGGCGAAGTTCATGAACACGATCATGTACGAGGGCAAGAAGTCCGTCGCCGAGTCGATCGTCTACGGCGCGCTCGACAGCGTCGAGGCCAAGGCCAAGACCGACCCGCTCGCCGTATTCAAGCTGGCGCTCGAGAATGTCGCGCCGTCGGTCGAGGTCCGCTCGCGCCGCGTCGGCGGCGCCACGTACCAGGTTCCGGTCGAAGTGCGCACCGATCGCCGGCAGGCGCTCGCGATCCGCTGGATCATCACGGCCGCGCGCGACCGCAACGACAAGACCATGGTCGACCGGCTGTCGGCCGAACTGCTCGACGCCTCGAATAACCGCGGCGCAGCGGTGAAGAAGCGCGAGGACACCCACCGTATGGCGGAAGCCAACCGCGCCTTCGCGCATTATCGCTGGTAAGCGTCGGGATCACGGATCATGGCGCGCAGCCACGCAATCGAGGACTATCGCAACTTCGGCATCATGGCCCACATCGATGCCGGGAAGACGACGACGACCGAGCGTATCCTCTACTATTCCGGCAAGTCGCATAAGATCGGCGAAGTGCACGACGGCGCCGCGACCATGGACTGGATGGAGCAGGAGCAGGAACGCGGCATCACCATCACCTCCGCCGCGACCACGACCTTCTGGCAGGACAAGCGTCTCAACATCATCGATACGCCCGGCCACGTCGACTTCACGATCGAGGTCGAGCGAAGCTTGAGGGTTCTCGACGGCGCGGTCTGTGTCCTCGACGGCAACCAGGGCGTCGAGCCGCAGACGGAGACGGTCTGGCGCCAGGCCGACAAGTACGGCGTTCCGCGCGTCGTGTTCGTCAACAAGATGGACAAGATCGGGGCCGATTTCTTCCGCTGCGTCGATGAGATCAAGAGCAAGGTCGGCGGCCGTCCGGTCTGTATCCAGCTGCCGATCGGCTCGGAATCGAACTTCAAGGGCGTGATCGACCTTCTGCGGATGAAGGCGGTCGTCTGGGAGGACGAGGGTCTCGGCGCGAAGTACCACGACGAGGATATCCCCGCCGATCTCAAGGCGAAGGCCGAGGAATATCGCCACACGCTGATCGAGACCGCCGTCGAACTCGACGACGAGGTGATGACCGCCTATCTCGACGGGCACGAGCCGGACGTCGACACTCTGAAGCGCCTCATTCGCAAGGCGGTGAAGCAGATCACGTTCGTACCCGTGCTGTGCGGCTCGGCGTTCAAGAACAAGGGCGTACAGCCGCTTCTCGACGCGGTCGTCGATTATCTGCCCTCGCCGGTCGATCGCGGCGGGATCAAGGGCGTCGACATGGACACCGGCAAGGAAGTCGTTCGCATGCCGAGCGACTCCGAGCCGTTCTCGATGCTCGCGTTCAAGATCATGGACGACCCGTTCGTCGGCACCATCACTTTCTGCCGCGTCTATTCGGGCAAGATCGAGTCCGGCTCGACCGTCCTGAACTCGACCAAGGACAAGCGCGAGCGCGTGGGACGCATGCTGCTCATGCACGCGAATAACCGCGAGGACATCAAGGAGGCCTATGCCGGCGACATCGTCGCGCTTGCCGGCCTCAAGGATGCACGCACCGGCGATACGCTTTGCGACATGCAGAAGCCCGTGATCCTCGAAAAGATGGAGTTCCCGGATCCGGTGATCGAGATCGCGATCGAGCCGAAATCGAAGGCCGATCAGGAAAAGCTCGGCGTCGCGCTGTCGAAGCTCGCCGCCGAGGACCCCTCGTTCCGGGTGTCGACCGATCCCGAGTCCGGCCAGACCATTCTCAAGGGGATGGGCGAACTCCACCTCGACATCAAGGTCGACATCTTGAAGCGCACCTACAAGGTCGACGCCAACATCGGCGCGCCGCAGGTCGCCTACCGCGAGACGCTGAGCAAGAAGTCCGAGATCAACTACACCCACAAGAAGCAGTCGGGCGGCTCCGGCCAGTTCGCGCGCGTGGTGATGCAGTTCGAACCGTCGGGGCCGGGCGGAGGCTCGTCGTTCGAATTGAAGATCGTCGGCGGGGCGGTGCCGAAGGAATATATCCCCGGCGTCGAGAAGGGCGTGAACAGCGTGCTGACATCCGGCGTGCTCGCGGGCTTTCCGGTCGTCGACGTCAAGGCGACGCTGGTCGACGGCTCCTACCACGATGTCGACTCGTCGGCGTTGGCGTTCGAGATCGCCGCCCGGGCCGCGTTCCGCGAAGGCCTGCAGAAGGGCGGCTCGGTCCTGCTCGAGCCGATCATGAAAGTCGAAGTCGTCACACCGGAAGAGCACACCGGCTTCGTGATGGGCGATCTCCTGTCGCGGCGCGGGCACGTGCAGGGTCAGGACATGCGCGCCAACGCCGTCGTCATCGACGCCATGGTGCCGCTTTCCAACATGTTCGGCTATGTCAACCAGCTGCGCTCCGGCACTCAGGGGCGCGCCAACTTCACCATGCAGTTCGACCACTACGAGCAGGTCCCGGCGGGCATCGCCACCGAGATCATCGAGAAATTCAAGTGAGGCGCGCTTAAACGAGCGCGTCGCGAATGAAGGGCCACGAGAAGGAGTCCGGCTATGGCCAAGGAAAAGTTTGCGCGTAACAAGCCCCATTGCAACATTGGGACGATCGGGCATGTCGACCACGGCAAGACGTCGCTGACGGCCGCGATCACCAAGGTTCTGGCCGAGACGGGCGGCGCGACCTACACGGCCTACGATCAGATCGACAAGGCGCCGGAGGAGAAGGCTCGCGGCATCACGATCTCGACCGCGCATGTCGAGTACGAGACCAAGAAGCGCCACTACGCGCACGTCGACTGCCCCGGCCACGCCGACTATGTGAAGAACATGATTACCGGCGCGGCCCAGATGGACGGCGCCATTCTCGTCGTCTCGGCCGCGGACGGCCCGATGCCGCAGACCCGCGAGCACATCCTACTCGCCCGCCAGGTCGGCGTCCCCGCGCTGGTCGTCTATCTCAACAAGGTCGACATGGTCGACGATCCGGAGCTGCTCGAACTGGTCGAGCTCGAAGTGCGCGAGCTCCTGTCGCGCTACGAGTTTCCGGGCGACGACATTCCGATCATCAAGGGCTCGGCGCTGATGGCGCTCGAGAACAAGTCCCCCGAGATGGGCCATGATTCCATTCTCAAGCTGATGGAGGCGGTCGACGCCTATATTCCGCAGCCGGAGCGGCCGAAGGACCAGCCGTTCCTGATGCCGGTCGAAGACGTGTTCTCGATCTCGGGCCGCGGCACGGTCGTCACCGGCCGCATCGAGCGCGGCGTCATCAAGGTCGGCGAGGAAGTCGAGATCGTGGGCCTGCGCCCGACCGCGAAGACCACCGTCACCGGCGTCGAGATGTTCCGCAAGCTGCTCGATCAGGGCGAGGCGGGCGACAACGTCGGCTGCCTGCTGCGCGGCACGAAGCGCGAGGAAGTCGAGCGCGGCCAGGTGCTGTGCAAGCCGGGCTCGGTCAAGCCGCACACCAAGTTCAAGGCTGAGGCCTATATTCTCACCAAGGAGGAAGGCGGCCGTCACACCCCGTTCTTCACCAACTACCGGCCGCAGTTCTACTTCCGCACCACTGACGTGACCGGGATCGTGCAACTGCCGCAGGGCACCGAAATGGTGATGCCTGGCGACAACGTAACGATCGACGTCGCGCTCATCGTCCCGATCGCGATGGAGGAGAAGCTGCGCTTCGCCATTCGCGAAGGCGGCCGCACGGTCGGCTCGGGCGTCGTCGTTTCGATCACCGAGTGAGGCGTTGCGGAGGCGGGCGGGGCGAAGCGCCCCGTCCGGGGCCGGCAGGGATTTGATACATGAACACGCAAAACATCCGTATCCGTCTGAAAGCGTTCGATCACCGCGTGCTCGACGCTTCGACGAAGGAGATCGTGTCCACGGCCAAGCGCACCGGCGCCAGGGTTCGCGGACCGATTCCCTTGCCGACCCGGATCGAGAAATTCACCGTCAACCGGTCGCCGCATGTCGACAAGAAGTCGCGTGAGCAGTTCGAGATTCGCACCCATAAGCGCGTGCTCGACATTGTCGATCCGACGCCGCAGACGGTCGACGCGCTGATGAAGCTCGATCTGGCCGCCGGCGTCGACGTCGAAATCAAGCTTTGAGAGGGATCTGACGGGCGTCGGCGAAGGGTAAACCTCAAAGGCGCTCTCGAAGGATAAAGGCCAATGCGTTCAGGCATCATCGCAAAGAAGCTGGGCATGTCCCGCGTCTTCACCGACGCGGGCGACCACGTGCCGGTCACCGTCCTGCAGCTCGAGGGCTGCCAGGTGGTCGCGCATCTCACCCAGGAGAAGAACGGCTATACCGCCCTCCAGCTCGGCGTCGGCAAGGCCAAGGTCAAGAACGTGTCGAAGGCGGAGCGCGGCCGGTTCGCCGTGGCGCATGTCGAGCCGAAGATGCGGCTCGCGGAATTCCGCGTCGCCGAGGACAAGATGATCCCGGTCGGAGCGGAGATCACCGCCGATCATTTCGTCGTCGGTCAGTATGTGGACGTGACCGGCGTGACGATCGGCAAGGGCTTCGCCGGCGGCATGAAGCGGTGGAACTTCGGCGGCTTGCGCGCGACGCACGGCGTGTCGATCTCGCACCGTTCGATCGGCTCGACCGGCGGCCGCCAGGACCCTGGCAAGACCTGGAAGAACAAGAAGATGGCCGGCCACATGGGCGTCGACAGGGTGACGACCCAGAATTTGCGGGTCGTTCAGACCGATGTCGAGCGGGGCCTCATCCTGGTCGAAGGCGCCGTGCCCGGCAACGCCGGCGGGTGGATCTCTGTGCGCGACGCGGTGAAGAAGCCGCTGCCCAAGGACGCTCCGGCGCCCGGCAAGTTCCGCGTTCACGGCGAGGCGTCCTCCGCTCCGCAGGCCGAAGCGGCGAAGGGAGAGTAACGGCGATGAAATTCGACATCACGTCGATCGACGGCTCGGCCGCGGGCTCGCTCGAACTCAGCGACGCCGTGTTCGGCCTCGAGCCGCGGGCGGATCTGATCGCCCGCATGGTGCGCTGGCAGCTCGCCAAGCGCCAGGCTGGAACGCATCAGACGCTCGGGCGCGCCGACATCCATCGCACCGGCAAGAAAATGTACAAGCAGAAGGGCACCGGCGGCGCCCGACACGGCTCGGCCCGCGTGCCGCAGTTCCGTGGCGGCGGACGCGCGATGGGGCCGATCGCTCGCAGCCACGCCCATGACCTGCCGAAGAAGGTGCGGGCGCTCGCGCTCAAGCACGCGCTTTCGGCCAAGGTTCGGGCGGGCGGCCTCGTGATCTGGGAAAGCGCCGACGTGGCCGAGGCCAAGACCAAGGCCTTGCGGGCGACGTTCGACAAAGCGGCGCTCAAGAATGCGCTCATCATCGACGGCGCCGCGCCGCATGCGAAGTTCGCCGCGGCGGCGCGCAACCTGCCTGAGATCGACGTGCTGCCGGTGCAGGGCGTCAACGTCTACGACATCATGAGGCGCGAGAAGCTGGTCCTGACCAAGGCCGCGGTCGAAGCGCTGGAGGCGCGGTTCAAATGATCAAGGACGTACGGCACTACGACGCCATCGTCTCCCCCGTTATCACGGAGAAGGCGACGCTTGCCTCCGAGAGCAACCAGTTCGTGTTCAAGGTCGCGCGCAACGCGACCAAGCCGCAGATCAAGGCGGCGATCGAGCAGCTGTTCGACGTCAAGGTGACGGCGGTCAACACGCTCTTGCGGAAAGGCAAGACCAAGGCGTTCCGGGGCGTGCGCGGGCGCCAGCAGGACGTGAAGAAAGCGATCGTCACGCTTGCGGACGGCGATCGCATCGACATGACCACCGGCCTCTAAAGGGACGAGAACGATGGCGCTCAAGACATTCAAGCCGGTCACGCCGAGCCTTCGCCAGCTAGCCCTTGTCGACCGCAGCGGTCTCTACAAGGGCAAGTCGGTCAAGGCGCTGACTGTCGGCAAGCCCGAGAAGGGCGGACGCAACAACGCCGGCCGGATCACCGTGCGTTTCCGCGGCGGCGGCCACAAACAGTCGTATCGCATCGTCGACTTCAAGCGGCGCAAACTCGATGTGGTGGGCAAGGTCGAGCGGCTCGAGTACGACCCCAACCGCACGAGCTTCATCGCGCTCATCAATTACGCCGACGGCGAGCAGGCCTATATCATCGCTCCGCAGCGGCTTTCGGTCGGCGACGAGGTGATCGCGGGCGTCCAGGTGGACGTGAAGCCCGGCAACGCGATGCCGCTCGCCAATATTCCGGTCGGCACGATCGTCCACAATGTCGAGATGAAGATCGGCAAGGGCGGCGCGATGGCCCGTTCGGCCGGAACCTACGCGCAGATCGTCAGCCGCGACCAGGGCTATGTCTCGCTCAGGCTGAGCTCCGGCGAGCAGCGGCTCATTCACGGCCAGTGCTTCGCCTCGATCGGCGCAGTCTCCAATCCCGACCACATGAACGCTTCGCTCGGCAAGGCGGGTCGCAACCGCTGGCTCGGACAGCGCCCGCACAATCGCGGCGTCACCATGAACCCGGTCGACCATCCGCACGGCGGCGGCGAAGGACGCACCTCGGGCGGCCGGCATCCGGTGAGCCCGTGGGGCAAGCCCACCAAGGGCAAGAAGACCCGTTCGAACAAGGCGACGGACAAGTTCATCGTCGCGTCGCGCCACGTGCGCAAGAAGAGAGGCTGAGCCATGACCCGCTCGATCTGGAAGGGGCCGTTCGTGGACGGCTATCTCTTGAAGAAGGCCGACGTCGCGCGCGGGTCGGGCCGCTCCGACATCATCAAGATCTGGAGCCGGCGCTCGACGATCCTGCCGCAGTTCGTCGGTCTCACCTTCGGCGTCTACAACGGCCACAAGCACATTCCCGTGCTCGTGTCGGAGGAGATGATCGGCCACAAGTTTGGCGAATTCGCCCCGACGCGCACGTTTCACGGCCATTCCGCCGACAAGAAGGCCAAGAGAGCTTAAACGCCGATGTCCAAGCCACAGAACCCGCGCCGACAGGCCGAGAACGAAGCCAAGGCGACGACGCGCATGCTGCGCATCAGTCCGCAGAAGCTGAACCTCCTCGCCCAACTCATCCGCGGCAAGAAGGTCTCGACCGCGCTCGCCGACCTCGAATTCTCCAGAAAGAGGATTTCGGTCGAGGTCAAGAAGACCCTCGAGTCGGCGATCGCCAACGCCGAGAACAACCACGATCTCGACGTCGACGATCTGGTCGTCGCCCAGGCGTGGGTCGGCAAGGACATGGTGCTGAAGCGCTTCAGCCCCCGCGCGCGCGGACGGGCTGGGCGCATCGAGAAGCCGTTCGCCAACATCACCATCGTCGTGCGGGAAGTCGCCGCCGCCGACGCCAAAGCGGCTTAAGAGGAAAGAGTTCCACCATGGGACAGAAGATCAATCCGATCGGCCTTCGCCTGGGCGTCAACCGCACCTGGGATTCGCGCTGGTACTCGAGCAAGGGCGAATACGGAAAGCTCCTGCACGAGGACATGAAGATCCGCGATTCGCTCACGAAAAGCCTCAAGCAGGCGGCGATCTCGAAGATCGTCATCGAGCGTCCGCACAAGAAGGCGCGCATCAATATTCACTCCGCCCGGCCCGGCGTCGTCATCGGCAAGAAGGGCGCGGATATCGAGAAGCTGCGCAAGCAGGTGGCGAAGCTCACGAACTCCGAGGTGGCGATCAACATCGTCGAAGTCCGCAAGCCGGAAATCGACGCGACCCTGGTCGCCGAATTGATCGCCCAGCAGCTCGAGCGCCGGGTGGCGTTCCGCCGCGCGATGAAGCGCGCGGTGCAATCGGCGATGCGTCTCGGCGCCGAGGGCATCCGCATCAACTGCTCGGGCCGGCTTGGCGGCGCCGAAATCGCCCGCCAGGAATGGTATCGCGAGGGCCGCGTGCCGCTGCACACCCTGCGCGCCGACGTCGATTATGGCGTCGCCACCGCGCACACGGCCTATGGCACCTGCGGCATCAAGGTCTGGATCTTCAAGGGCGAGATTCTCGAGCATGATCCGATGGCCCAGGACAAGCGTCTGGCCGAAGCCGACCATTCATCGACCCATCGTCCGCGCCGCGAACCCCGCGAGCGCGAGCACGCTCGCGAAGCGGTCTGACGAGCGCACTGGCGAAAGTTCACGATCATGATGCAGCCAAAGAGAACCAAGTTCCGCAAAGCCTTCAAGG
>CAWCEV010000007.1:0-300743 GCA_963794655.1 uncultured Alphaproteobacteria bacterium | reverse complement strand
GCCGCATTCACGGCAATGCGAAGGGCGGATTCGCGCTCAATTTCGGCGAGTTCGGGCTCAAGGCGATGGAGCCCGAGCGCGTCACCGCGCGCCAGATCGAGGCCGCCCGACGTGCTTTGACGAGGCACATGAAGCGCGCCGGCCGGGTCTGGATCCGGGTGTTTCCGGACGTGCCGGTGTCGAAGAAGCCGATCGAAGTGCGGATGGGCAAGGGCAAGGGTGCGCCGGAATGGTGGATCGCGCGCGTCGCCCCGGGCCGCATCATGTTCGAGATCGACGGCGTGCCGGAGAGCCTGGCGCGCGAGGCGTTCGACCTCGCCGCGGCGAAATTGCCGATCAAGACGCGCTTCGTCCAGCGCATCGCGGAATAGGAGCGGGAGATGAAAAGCTCGAGCCGTCTTTCCGACCTTCGGGTCATGACAGAGGATCAGCTCAACGACGAGGCGCTCAAGCTCAAGAAGGAGCAGTTCAACCTGCGCTTCCAGAAGGCAAGCGGCCAGTTGCAGGACACCGCGCGCGTGCGTCTCGTGCGTCGCGACATCGCCCGCGTCATGAGCGTCGCCGCGCAGAAGCGCGCTCCGGCCAAGACCAAGAAGTAGGGACATTATGCCGAAGAGAATCTTGCACGGCGTCGTCGTCAGCGACAAGCAGGAGAAGACGCTTGTGGTGAAGGTCGAGCGCCGCTTCACCCATCCGCTGCTCAAGAAGACCGTGCGCCGGTCGAAGAATTACCACGCGCATGTCGAAAACAAGACCCAGAAGGTCGGCGATACCGTCTCGATCGAGGAGACGCGGCCGATCTCGAAGCTCAAGCGCTGGATCGTCGTCGGCGAGACGGCGCCGAAGGCTTGAGCGCGCGAACAGGACTTAAGAGAGGCGATTAGGCCATGATACAGATGCAGACCAATCTCGACGTCGCCGACAATTCCGGCGCGCGGCGCGTGATGTGCATCAAGGTGCTGGGCGGCTCGAAGCGCCGTTACGCCTCGATCGGCGACATCATTGTCGTCTCGATCAAGGAGGCGATTCCGCGCGGCCGGGTCAAGAAGGGCGACGTTATGAAGGCGGTGGTCGTGCGCACCGCCAAGGACATCCGCCGGGCCGACGGCTCGGTGATCCGGTTCGACTCGAACGCCGCGGTGCTGATCAACAACCAGTCGGAGCCCGTCGGCACGCGCATCTTTGGCCCGGTGCCGCGCGAGCTGAGAGCCAAGAACCACGTGAAGATCATCTCGCTCGCGCCGGAGGTGCTGTGATGGCCGCCAAGATCAAGAAGGGCGACACCGTCCTCGTCATGACCGGGCGCGACAAGGGCAAGCGGGGCGAAGTCCGCGAAGTCATGCCGACCGAGCGGCGCGCGATCGTCGCCGGCGTCAATCTCGTGCGCCGGCACACGCGCCAGACGCCGCAGACCGAGGGCGGGATCATCACCAAGGAATCGACGATCCATCTCTCGAACCTTGCGATCGTCGATCCCAAGACCGGCAAACCGACACGTGTCGGCTTCAAAATTCTCGACGACGGCCGCAAGGTGCGCGTCGCCCGGCGTTCCGGAGACCTGATCGATGGCTGAGACGAAGAGCGACAAGGGCGACAAGGCCGAAAAGGGCGCGAAGCCCGGCAAGGGCGAGAAGCCGGCCGCCAAGGGCGCGAAGCCCGAGGCTGCGGCCGCCGAAGCCAAGGGCGCCAAGGGCAAGGCTCGCAAGGAAGCCGGCGCGGAGATCGCTGTCGCCGGGGCGGTGAAGGCCGCGCCGAAGGACTATGTCGCACGCCTGAAGAAGCTTTATCGCGACGAGATCGTGCCCAAGCTCACCAAGGAGTTCGGGTACAAGAATGCGCTCGAAGTGCCGAGGCTCGACAAGATCGTGCTCAACATGGGGGTCGGGGAAGCGGTCAACGACACCAAGAAGGTGACGTCCGCCGCGGCCGACCTCGCGCTGATCGCCGGCCAAAAGCCGGTGGTGACCCGCGCCCGCAAGGCGATCTCGACCTTCAAGGTGCGTGAGAACATGCCGATCGGCGCCAAGGTCACCTTGCGCCAAACCCGCATGTACGAGTTCCTCGATCGTCTGGTCACCGTGGCGCTGCCGCGAGTGCGCGACTTCCGCGGTCTCGATCCGAAGTCGTTCGACGGACGCGGCAACTACGCGCTCGGCGTCAAGGAGCACATCATTTTTCCTGAAATCGACTACGACAAGGCCGAGGCGATGCTGGGGCTCGACATCGTGGTCTGCACGACGGCGAGGACCGACGCGGAAGCCAAGGCCCTGCTACGCGAATTCAACTTCCCCTTCCGGCAGTGAGCCCGATCTCGGCGCTCAGACGCGGAAAATGGAGCCTATGAATGGCAAAGAAGAGTGCGATAGAGAATAACCAGCGCAAGCTGCGGCTTGCGAAGAAGTTCGCCGCGCGGCGCAAGCGCCTGCTCGACGTCGCCAACGATCAGGCGCGTCCGATGGAGGAGCGCTTCGAGGCCCGCATCCGCCTTGCTGCGCTGCCGCGCAATGGCGCGATCATCCGCGTGCGCAATCGCTGCGAGGTGACGGGCAGGCCGCGCGGGTTCTACCGCAAGGTCAAGATGTCGCGAATTGCGTTGCGCGAACTGGGCAACCAGGGCCTGATCCCGGGCCTGGTCAAGTCGAGCTGGTGAGGAGGCAAGGATCATGGCGATGAACGATCCCCTCGGCGATATGCTCACCCGGATCCGCAACGCGCAGATGCGCAAGCGGGGAAAGGTTTCGACGCCCGGCTCGTCCCTGCGCAAGAAGGTTCTCGACGTGCTGGAGTCGGAGGGCTATATCCGCGGCTATTCGACCACGGATTACGCCAATGGCCGCACCGAGTTCGAAATCGAGCTGAAATATTTCGACGACCAGCCGGTCATCCGCAAGATCGAGCGCGTGTCGAAGCCCGGTCGGCGCGTCTATGCGACGGTCGATGCGATGCCGCGGGTCGGCAACGGCCTCGGCGTTGCGATCGTCTCGACGCCAAAAGGCGTCATGGCCGATCATTCCGCTCGCGAGAACAATGTCGGCGGCGAGGTTCTGTGCACCGTCTTCTAGACGGCGCTAAAGTTCGAGCAAACGGATTTATGTCATGTCTCGTATCGGCAAGAAGCCCGTCGTCATTCCGTCCGGCGTCACCGCCAAGCTCGACGGCCAGACGATCGCCGTCAAAGGCGCAAAGGGCGAATTGAAGTTCACCGCCCCCAAGGAAGTCGCGATCACGATCGATGGCGGGGCCGTCCATGTCGCGCCGCATGGCGAGGACAAGCGCGCCCGCGCCATGTGGGGCACGGCGCGCGCTCAGGTGCAAAACCTGATCGGAGGCGTCACCAAGGGCTTCGAGAAGAAGCTCGAGATCAACGGCGTCGGCTACAAGGCGGCGGTCGCGGGCAAGAACCTCCAGCTCTCGCTCGGCTACAGCCACGACATCGTGTTTCCGATTCCCGCCGGCGTGACGATTGTCACGCCGAAGCCGACGGAGATCACCGTCGCGGGCATCGACAAGCGGCAGGTCGGCCAGATCGCCGCAGAAATCCGCGCGTTCCGCGGCCCCGAACCCTATAAGGGCAAAGGGGTGAAATATGCCGGCGAGTTCGTGTTCCGCAAGGAAGGCAAGAAGAAGTAAGAGGCGACGATGGTGAAGTCGAACACGACCGCAGACCGGCGCAAGGCCAGGGTCCGCCGCGCAGTGCTCGCCCATTCGGGCGGCCGGCCGCGGCTCAGCGTTTTCCGGTCCTCGCGGCAGATCTACGCCCAGATCATCGATGACGAGCACGGCCGCACGGTCGCCGCCGCGTCGTCGCTCGAAAAGGCGATGCGCGATTCGATGAAGACCGGCGCCGACGTCGAGGCCGCGCGCCGCGTCGGCAAGGAGATCGCCGAACGGGCGAAGAAGGCGGGCGTCGACAAAGTGGTCTTCGACCGCGCGGGCTATATGTATCACGGGCGCGTCAAGGCGCTGGCGGAAGGCGCTCGCGAGGGCGGACTGGATTTTTAACGGCGGCAATGGAAGCGAAGCGGCGCCGTCCGGAGCGCGCCGTGTTTTTTTACTGATGGATGAACCCAATGGCGCGTGAAGGAGAAGGCGGCCGCGGCCGCGATCGCAACCGCGAGGAGCGCGACAGCGAATTCGTCGATCGCCTCGTGCACATCAATCGTGTGGCGAAGGTGGTCAAGGGCGGACGTCGGTTCGGCTTCGCCGCGCTTGTCGTCGTCGGCGACCAGAAGGGGCGCGTCGGCTTCGGTCACGGCAAGGCCCGCGAAGTGCCGGAGGCGATCCGCAAGGCGACCGAGGCCGCGAAGCGCGGCGTGGTGCGGGTGCCGCTGCGCGAAGGCCGGACGCTCCATCACGACGTCAACGGTCGCCACGGCGCGGGCCGGGTCGTCCTGCGGGCGGCGCCCGCAGGAACCGGCATCATCGCGGGCGGGCCGATGCGCGCCGTGTTCGAGTCGCTCGGCGTGCACGACGTTGTCGCGAAGAGCCAAGGTTCGTCGAATCCCTACAACATGGTGCGCGCCACTTTTGATGCGCTCGCGCGCGAGGACAGCCCGCGCTCGGTCGCGCAGCGCCGCAGTCTCAAAGTGTCGACCCTCCAGTCGCGCCGCCAGGGCGTCGAGGCGGACGCTTCCGATTCGTGAGAGAATGACAACGATGAACGCTGACAAGACAATCACGCTCGAGCAGACCGGGAGCGCCATCGGCCGCCCCGGTTCGCAGCGCGCCACCCTGAAGGGCCTCGGCCTGAACCGGATCGGCCGCCGGTCGCATGTAGCCGACACGCCTGCCAACCGCGGCATGATCGCCAAGGTCGCGCATCTCGTGCGCGTCGTCGACGGCCGCTAGGATTCCTTCCCCATGAAACTCAACGAACTGCGAGACAATCCCGGATCGTCGAAGCCGCGCATCCGCGTCGGGCGCGGCATCGGTTCGGGCAAGGGCAAGCAGGCTGGCCGTGGCGGCAAGGGCCAGACGGCCCGCTCGGGCGTCCGCATCAAAGGCTTCGAAGGCGGCCAGATGCCGCTGCATCGCCGCCAGCCGAAGCGCGGTTTCAATCCGCCCTCGCGGCTCGTCTATAACGAGGTCAACCTGGGACGCATTCAGAGCGCGATCGACGCCGGCAAGCTCGACGCGGCCCAGCCGATCACGGTCGATAGCCTCATAAAAGCCGGCGTCGTGACCCGGCGGCGCGACGGCGTCAAAGTTCTTGGCGTCGGCGAGTTGAAGGCAAAGGCGAGCTTCGAAGTCGAGGCGGCGTCGAAGAGCGCCGCGGCGGCGATCGAGAAGGCCGGCGGCAGCCTCAAGACGCTGCGGCAGGGGGCCGCGCCTCCGGCAGCTTCCTGAGCGCCGGTCATCGCTAGGGTGACATTGGCGCACGCGACGACCATATGCTAGGGGCCTTTCCGCCCAGGCCGGCCCCGGCCGGCGGGAGTGACATGTCGTAAATCAAGGCGCCCGTTCCCGGCGCCGTCCGGAGCGAATCCGCCATGGCGTCGGCCGCCGAACAGCTCGCAGCCAATATCAACTGGTCCGCCTTCGCCAAGGCCGACGAACTCAAGAAGCGCATCTGGTTCACTCTGGGCGCGTTAGTCATCTATCGGCTGGGAACTTATATTCCGCTTCCCGGCATCGACCCCGCGGCGTTCGAGGCTTCGTTCCTCGGGCAGAAGCAGGGCGTGCTCGACATGTTCAACATGTTTTCGGGCGGCGCCGTTCAGCGCATGGCGGTGTTCGCGCTGAACATCATGCCCTATATCTCGGCGTCGATCATCATCCAGCTCCTGAGCTCGGTCGTTCCCTCGCTTGAAGCCATCAAGAAGGAGGGCGAGCAGGGGCGCAAGGTTCTCAATCAGTACACGCGCTACCTGACCGTGGTGCTGGCGATCTTCCAGGCCTACGGCATTTCGATCGGGCTAGAGGGGCGCGCCGGCATCGTCAGCGATCCAGGGCTCCTGTTTCGGATCTCAACCATCGTGACGCTGACCGGCGGCACGATGTTCCTGGTCTGGCTCGGCGAGCAGATAACCTCGCGGGGAGTCGGCAACGGATCGTCGCTCATCATATTCGCCGGCATCGTCGCGCGGTTGCCGCAGGCCGTGGTGCAGTTGTTCGAACTCGGCCGGCAGGGGTCGATCTCCACCGGCCTGGTGCTGGCGGTCGTCGTCATGGTCTTCGTCGTCGTCGCCTTCATCGTGTTCATGGAGCGGGCGCAGCGGCGGGTGCCGATCACCTATCCGCGCCGGCAGGTCGGCAACAAGATGTACGAGGGGCAAAGCTCGTTTCTGCCGCTCAAACTCAATACATCGGGCGTCATTCCGCCGATCTTCGCATCCTCGCTGCTGCTGCTGCCCACAACCGTCGCCAATTTCGCCCAAGGCTCGTCCGGTTCCGGCGTGTTATCGACGATCTCGGCGCTCCTCGGGCGAGGCAGCGCGCTCTATCTGATCCTTTATGCGGCGCTGATCGTCTTCTTTGCCTTCTTTTACACCGCGACCGTCTTCAACCCCACCGACACCGCCGATAACCTGAAGAAGCACGGCGGCTTCGTCCCCGGAGTGAGGCCGGGCGAGCGCACCGCGCAATATATCGATTATGTCCTGACGCGGATCACAGTGCTCGGCGCGCTCTATCTCGCGGTGATCTGCCTCCTCCCCGAATGGCTTATTTCCTATGCGGCGCTACCGTTTTATTTCGGCGGCACGTCGCTCTTGATCGTTGTCAATGTGACGATGGACACGGTGGCGCAAATCCATGGCCATCTGCAGGCGCATCAATATGAAGGCCTGATCAGAAAGGCCAGGTTGAAGGGGCGGAAACGATGAGGCTGATACTGCTTGGACCTCCGGGGGCCGGAAAGGGCACGCAGGCGCAGAGACTGGTCAAGGTCCTCAACATCCCCCAATTGTCGACCGGCGACATGCTGCGCGCGGCGGTCGCGGCGGGAACCCCGATAGGACTGAAGGCGAAGGCGGTGATGGAATTGGGCGCATTGGTGTCCGACGATATCGTCGTCGGCATCATCAACGACCGGATTGACGAGCCGGACGCGAAGCGGGGCTTTATCCTCGACGGCTTTCCACGCACGCTGGCGCAGGCGCGCGCGCTGGATGCGATGCTCGCCGCCAAGGGGCTGAAGCTCGACGCGGCGATCGAATTGACGGTCGACGCCCCGAAGCTCGTGGAGCGGATCGTGCGGCGCGCGGAGGACGCGAAGGCGGCTGGCGCGTCGGCGCGCAAGGACGACGACCCGGAGGTCTTCAAGTCGCGCCTCGCGGCTTACGAACGTGACACGGCCGCGGTGACGCCGTTTTATCGCGAGCGCGGCCTTCTGCATGAAGTAGACGGCATGGCCTCCATTGGGGATGTCGCCAAAGGGATCGACGCGATCGTCTCGGAGGTCGCCGCCGCGTGACGGCGACGCCGCCAGACGCGGAGGCGGTGATCGAGCGGCGCGGGCGCTCCGGCGTTATCGTGCTCAACCGTCCCAAAGCGCTGAACGCTCTTACCCTGACCATGGTGCGTCTGATCGCCGGAGCGCTCGACCGATGGGAGCGCGACGTCGCCATCGCCCGGATCGTTGTGCTCGGGGCAGGCGAGCGCGCTTTTTGCGCCGGTGGAGACATCCGGCGCCTCTATGATCTCGGCCGCGCAGGCGATCATGACGCCCAGCTGACGTTCTGGCGCGAGGAATATCAGCTAGACCGGCGGATCAAGACCTATTCCAAACCCATCGTCGTCCTGGCCGACGGCATCACGATGGGCGGCGGCGCCGGGCTCATGATGAACGCGGCCCACCGGGTTGCCGGCGAGCGGTTCGTCTTCGCGATGCCGGAGGTCGGCATCGGCTTTTTCCCGGACGTCGGGGCGGCGTGGTTCCTGCCGCGATTGAAGCATGGCGCGGGCGTCTTCTTCGCGCTCACCGGACTGCGCGCCGACGCAGGCGACGCGCTTGCGCTGGGGCTGGCCGACACCTTCGTCGCCAGCGCTGCCTTGCCCGCGCTGGCCCAGGCGCTGGAGACCGACGAGCCGGTCGAGGCTGCGCTCGCCCGCTTCGCTGCGCCTCCCCCGCGCTCGGCGCTCGAGTGCGAGGCGGGGGACATCGAGGCTTGTTTCTCCCAGCCCGATCGCGAGGCGATCCTCGACGCGCTCGGTGAGGCCGAGAAGCGCGGCCACGCTTTCGCCGCGCGAGCCCGGACGGCGATGCTCGAAAAGTCGCCGACCAGTCAGGCGATCGCGCTGAGGCAGATGACGCTCGGCCGGGCAATCGATTTTGACGAGGCTCTGCGCATGGATTATCGCATCGTCTCGCGAATTTGCCGTGGCCACGATTTTTACGACGGCGTTCGCGCCGTGATCGTCGACAAGGACAATCGTCCGCAATGGGCTCCGCCGCCGTCGCGCGCTGAGATCGATGCCTATTTCGCCCCCCTCGACGACGAGCTGGCATTTCCGGCGGCGGGCGGATGAAATACGTCATGCGCCAGAGCCGCGACGGCGCGGTGGAGCTGATCGACCGCTCGCCGATCGACGAGGACGGCGATTTCCTGTCGGCGCTTTCGCGACTGGGCTGGGGGACGGCGCTCGTCTGGTACATGCGCACGCTCGCCTGGGTCTGGGTCGCCAAGGGCCTGTTCGACTGGGCGATCATTCTCGGCGCGTTTCCGAGCCTCGGGCAGTTCACGACGATGGCGTTGCCGCTGCAGGCCACGATCATCGCCTTCGCCTGTCTCGATCTTTTGGCCGCGGTTGGGCTCTGGCTGGCCGCGCCATGGGGCGGCGCCATCTGGCTCCTGTGCGCCGTGGTCGAGGCGGCCTCGCCGGTCTTAAGCCCGCGCGCCGCCGCGATCGGCTTCGTCGGCGCGCTGGTCAATGTCGCGCTCGTCGCGGGCTATTTCGTGTTGAGCTTTCACGCAGTGCGCGAACGCACCTGACATCCACCGTCCCGCGCGGCTTTCCTCAATGTCCGTTGCGACCGGGACAGCGTCTCGCCCGCCTATGTTTGCGTCCTGTCAACGTAAACAAAGCATTTGATTCAATTGAAATTTACCAGCGCTGGAAAACCTTCGATTCATCTTGACTCTTAAACTCGTATTCACGGGCTTACGTTACAGTCATAGCCATAAGAGGACCGAAGAAACGTCGGCCGAGGGCAAGCGAACAGGCGGGTGTGCTATGATTAACGCAGTCAAAACCAAAGATATTGTCGTCCATCCGGAGCCTGAGCTTCGGGTGTCGGGGCTGTATCTTGAGACTCTCACGATGGTCGAACGGCTACATCGCCGGTTGCTTGACGTGATCAAGGACGAGTTCGACCGCCGTGGCCGGTCCGACGTCAACGCGGTGCAGGCGTTGCTTTTGTATAATATCGGCGACAAGGAATTGACGGCCGGCGAACTGCGAACGCGCGGCTATTATCTCGGCTCAAATGTCTCCTACAACGTCAAGAAACTGGTCGAGATGGGCTTCCTCCACCATTCCCGCTCCCGGATCGACCGGCGGTCGGTTCGAATCAGCCTGACCGAACGGGGCAAGGAGGTGCACCGCATCGTCTCCGGCGTCTACGAAAAGCACGCGCGCACCATCGAGCAGATCGGCGGAATTCCCGGCGACGACTTCGCCCGCATGAACGCATCCCTGCTGCGGCTTGAGCGCTACTGGACCGACCAGATCAAATATCGGCTCTGATTACGCTCTGTTAACCGGACGGGGCTTTTCTTGGACGGGCGTCCGCAGTGCGGGCGCCCGTCTTGCGTTTGACTCGCGCCAGCCATAAAAACGCCCGATCAGCCTATATGTTTCGTGTTGAAGCGCGGGAGCCTCCGGCGAACGGCGCGGCGCAGATTCGAATGATCGGGGCCGGCGCGGGTCGGGCAGGACGGGCGGCGTCCTTTCTTGGAGATATACAGTTGATGCGTGACATGATCGTCTCGCGGCTTTCCCGCCGCGTATTGTTCGCTGCGACCGCGAGCGTCGCTTTTGCGGTTGCGCTGGGATCGAGCCCCTCCAAGGCCGGCGATGAGGATACCGGACAGGCGGAATGGCCGCAAAGCTATGAAGCCTCGCCGCACATGTCGGTCGGGCGCGAGGCCACGCCAATCCTGTCGTCCGCGACGATCGACGCAACGGAAGCGGCGATCCAGAAATACCAGGACATCGTCACCCGCGGCGGCTGGAATCAGGTGCCGACCGGCGCGGACCTCCGGGTCGGGTCCAAATCGAAGGCCGTGGAGGCGCTGCGCGAGCGCCTCGTCGCTTCGGGCGATCTCGATCCTGTCGCGGGCATGGGTCCGGTGTTCGATTCCTTCGTCGAAGCGGCCGTCAAGCGCTTCCAGGCCCGTAACGGCCTGAGCCAGACCGGGGTCGTCAGCGAGGCCACGTTCACTGAGCTCAATGTGCCCGCCGCCGCGCGCCTCCAGCAGCTCCAGACCAATATCGTTCGGCTCAAGGCCTATAGCGGCGATCTCGGCGCTCGCTACGTGGTGGCGAATATTCCCGCCGCTTCGGTAGAGACGGTCGAAAACGGCGTCGTCTATTCCCATCACGCCGCCGGCGTCGGCAAGATCGACCGCCAGTCGCCGATCATGCAGACCAAGGCGACCGAGATCAATTTCAACCCGTTCTGGACCGTGCCGCCGTCGCTGATCAAGAAAGACCTGATCCCGAAGATGAAGGCGGACGCGAATTATCTGACGGACGAGAAGATCCGCATCTTCAACAAGGAAGGACAAGAGGTTTCCCCCGCCTCGATCGACTGGAACAGCAACGAGGCGACCAACTACAAATATCGCCAGGACACGGGAGCCGACCTCAATTCGCTGGGCTTCGTGCGCATCAACATCGCCAACCCCTACGGCGTCTACATGCATGACACGCCGTCCAAGGGCATATTCGGCGACGACTTCCGCTTCGTGTCGTCCGGCTGCATCCGGGTGCAGGACGTGCGCGATTATGTCGCCTGGCTGCTCAAGGACACTCCCGGCTGGGGCCGCGACCAGATCGACGCGGTCATCCGCTCCGGAGACCGTGTCGACGTGAAGCTCGCGCAGCCGGTCAACGTCTACTGGATCTATATCACCGCCTGGGCGACCCCGGACGGCATCGTCCAGTTCCGGCCCGACGTCTATCAGCGGGACGGCGCGGGCCCGGGACCGCTCGCCTCGGCCGTCCCAACCCAGCCGATGGCGCTGCCGCAGGAATAAGCCGGGGGGCCCGCGGACCCCCTCAATTCCGCCTTCAGAGGTGGGCCTGGTCCTCGATCCGTCCGAGGCTCTCCTCGCGTCCCAGCACCTCGAGCACGTCGAAGATGCCTGGCGAGGTCGATCGCCCGGTGAGGGCCGCGCGCAGGGGCTGTGCGACCACGCCGAGCTTGGCGCCCTGCTGCTCGGCATAGGCGTCAGACGCCTTGCTCAAGGATCGTCGAGAATATTCATAACGTCATCGTTAATAACCCTTTTGAAGTCTTGTGGTATGCCCAACGCATTTTTAGCTTGGCTAGCCCAAGAGTAATTCGCCTTTTCCCAACTTACAATCCGCAACACATCAATGTTAAGATACTTTATGAAATAGCCATTTGTAATCTTTGCCGGCACTGAGTTTGCCACGAAAGCAGCGTGTGCAGGGTGAGCGCTCCTCAAGGCGATATAAGCTTCTGATATACCAATTAGATTGCCTTCATTGGCTAATTCTGTCATGAGCGTAAGAATTGCTCCTGACGAAGTAATGTATGAATTTGCGCCAAAATTGGCCAAGGCATTATCTATACGATATTTGACGTTGAAGTTGTCATCGGGGGGGGTAGTCAGTATACGACTCAGAATCTCGTTTCGCTTATTATTATCAATATGGCTTGTAGTCTTTTGTTCTGATCTGTAGGCCATGCGCCTCAACGATTCTTCTTTACCAACAATATCAAGAACGTCGAAAATCCCCGCCGAAGTCAATCGGCCCGTAATTGCCGCGCGGAGAGGTTGGGCAACCTGGACGAGCTTGATACCCTGCTCAGAAGCATATTGGCGTACTACGTCCTCGGTATTCTTCGGATTCCACTGCTGTATCTCACCAAACCGGGATATCAATCCGGTTACATGAGCGTTTCCCGTCGTCCCAGCGCCAACAATAAGTTCTGCGTCACTCTCTAACGCTGGAGGCGGATCTTCCTCCGTCAGCAGATCACGTGCGCCGCGCACGATATCAACGAGAGTCTTGGCACGCAACTTCAATCCTTTGATAGCAGATTTTAACTTATTGTACGCTAAAGGCTCCTGGATAATGTTCAACAGTCCAGGGCCCCCATCCAAATACTCCAGGTTAGAAACCAGGGCCTCCATCAATTCGTTATCCGACATGGCGCGCATATAGTGGCCGTTGACGTTCTCCAGCTTGGCAAAGTCGAAGCGTGAGGGCGAGCGCCCGACGGCCGAGAGATCGAACGCGGCGATCAGCTCGTCGGTAGTGAAGAACTCCTTGTCGCCGTGACTCCAGCCGAGCCGCGCCAGATAGTTGCGCAGCGCCGCGGGCAGATAGCCCATCGTGCGGTAGGCGTCGACGCCGAGCGCGCCGTGCCGCTTGGAAAGCTTGGCCCCGTCCGGCCCGTGGATGAGCGGAATATGCGCCATCGCCGGAACGTCCCAGCCGAGAGCCTGATAGATCTGGGTCTGTCGCGCGGCGTTGGTCAGATGGTCGTCGCCGCGAATAACATGCGTGACGCCCATGTCGTGATCGTCGACGACGACCGCGAGCATGTAGGTCGGATTGCCGTCGGAGCGTAACAGCACCAGGTCGTCGAGGTCCTTGTTGGCGAACGTGACCTTGCCCTGAACAAGGTCGTTGATCACCGTCTCGCCTTCCTGCCGCGCCTTGAGCCGGATGACGGGCGCGACGCCGGGCGGGGCGAGGGCGGGGTCGCGGTCGCGCCAGCGGCCGTCGTAGCGCATGGGCTTGCCCTCGAGGCGCGCCTTCTCCCGCATCGCCTCGAGCTCCTCGGTGCTGGCGTAGCAGCGGTAGGCGCCGCCGGTGGCAAGCAGCTGGCCCGCGACCTCGCGATGACGCTCGGCGCGCGCGAACTGGCTTATCTCATCGCCGTCCCAGTCGAGCCCGAGCCATGTGAGCCCATCGATGATCGCCTCGACCGCTTTCTCGGTCGAACGCTCGCGGTCCGTGTCCTCGATCCGCAGCAGGAACTTGCCGCCGAAGCGCTTGGCGTAGAGCCAGTTGAACAGCGCCGTCCGGGCGCCGCCGATATGCAGGAAGCCGGTGGGCGAAGGCGCGAAACGGGTGATGACCTGGGACATGACGGCTTTAGACCCGCTTAGGCGGAATTCGGAATTGAGCGCGTGGCTCTATCAGAACTGGACGCTGGGCGCCATGAGCGGCCTCGCTTGCACGTTCCTTTCGCCGCGCCGCCAGTGATAAGCTTGCGCCGACAACAGGCGGCGCTCGGAGCGAATGGACTTCGTCTTCATGCTGACGCGCAATGACGCGACGGTCGAGAACGCGCTCGACCTCGTCGAGATCGCGCGGCCGGTCGGCCTGAAGCACATCGGCTTCAAGGATGTCGGCGCAGACGCCGCGCTGCTGCACCGCCTGACGACAGTCATTCGCGAAGCGGGCGCGAGCCCGTGGATGGAAGTGGTCTCGACCACGCGCGAGGCCGAGTTGCGCTCGATCACGCTCGGCCGCGACCTCGGGGTCGATTGGCTGATGGGCGGGGTGCATGTCGAGGAGGCGTTGCGGATCCTGGAGGGCTCGGCGATCCGCTACCTGCCGTTCGCCGGCGCGCCAAGCGGCCATCCGACGCGCCTCGGCGGCTCGGCGCTTGAAGTCGAGGCGCAATGCCGCGCCTTCGCAAGACAAGGCTGCGCGGGCGTCGACATCCTCGCCTATCGGGCGACCGAGGCTGAGCCGCTCGATCTTGTCTCGGCCTGCCGGCGCGGACTGCTCGATCAAGGGATTGTTGTGGTCGCGGGAAGCGTCAATTCGCCGGAACGCGTCTCCGCCGTGCGCGCCGCGGGCGCGGACGCCTTCACGATCGGCACGGCGGCGATCGAGTGCGCATACGCGCCGGGAGCCGGATCCCTCGCGGGGCAACTGAGCGCGGCGCTAAGAGACTGCGCCGTCCGGAATGCTTGAGTAAACGCGCTTGAGGGTCCGTTGCTCCGGGACTGGCCAAGCGCAAGCGCCCTTTGCTTTGGTTGATCTGAAGGGAACGGTTGGGCAGAACAAGTCATTTCGGAAAATCAGAATTTAGCTTAACCTGCCGGCCATGACCAATTCCGACATTTCACGCTCCAGATCGGGGGGCCGTCGCTTCGCGACCGCACGTGGGAGGCGCAGGGAAAATGTCTCCCCGCCTTCACGGCGCGCAACCCATTGAAAAGTCACGATTGCGACAAGAGAATCCAAGCTGATCCAAGAGAATCCAACCCGCGGGGCGGGCCGTTCGACCGGAAACAGCCCCCAAGCCAAGAAAACCCAAGCTGATAAGGCGCTTAGGTCAGCTTCCGCCAGGCCTGCGCCTCGGCCTCGCTATTGAACACCTCCGGCGGCCAGTTCTCCTTGAGCGCCTGCCGCATCAGGTCCTGCTGGCTTTTGGGCGCCATGCCGCCGACCGGCGGGTCGCGGTCGAGATTGGTCGGGAACGAATAGCCTTCGGCGCAAGCCGCAACCGCGTTGTCGGCCTCGGCCGGCGTAAGCGCGCCCTCGCTAAGGAGCCCCTTTAGCGCCGGATAGAGCTTCCCGCTCATCTTGAGCCGGTCGACGCTCTCCATCGCCCGGCCGAAGGCCGAGGACACCTGCAGCAGGTTGGCGATCCGCCGCACGTCCTTCGAGCGGTTCGTCCCGGCGGCGTGGAACAACGCCGGATTGAAGAACGCCGCGTCGCCCTTGGCGAGCGGCAACTGGACATGACGCGCCTCGAAATACTCCTGGAACTCCGGACGCCCGGTCGCCATGTAGCCAGGCAGATAGCTCTGCGAGAACGGCAGGTAGAGCGTCGGCCCCGTTTCGAGCGGCATGTCGCAATGGGCGACGGCGCCTTGCAGCGTCAGCACCGGCGAGAGCGCGTGCACGTGGGCGGGGAAGCGCTCGATCGCCTTCGCCGACTGGAAACCGAGATGGTAGTCGCGATGCGGGACCTGGGCCGCGCCGCCAGGATTGACGACATTGAGCTGTGAGGTGACCTGGTAAGCGGGGCCGAGCCACGCCTCGCTGACGAGCGCGATGACCGCGTTGCCATAGTAGGCGGCGAAGGCCGCCGGATCGCGCAGGCAGAGCTTCTCGAGCGCGTTCCAGATGCGGTCGTTGGCGCCGGGCTTGGCGAAATGATCGCCGCCGCCGATGTTGCCCAGGCGCTCTTCCTCGATAATCGCCCAGAAATGATCGTTGGTCCTGTCGATTGCGGTCGTGTCGGCGAAGGCGCCGCGAAACGCGATGACGCCAGGCCCCTGGGTCAGCGCCTCGACCCACTCCGCCATCAGTTCCTTGCGCCTCTCGGGCGAGGCGGCGGCGCTGCGCGCCTCAAGGCCGTCGTAGACGAGCACGTTCGACACGACGTCGCTGGCCAGGGGGTACTCAGCGCGATTGACGGACCGCTCGACGATCCGCCTGAAATCGTCGAGATCGCAGGACTCCTCCGTCAGCCAGACGCGACTGGATCTGATCCGCTGTGCATTGTCGTCCTTCATCGATCGATCCTCCCCACGTCTTGCCGCGTTGGCGGACTATACAGCGGGGAGACCGCTCGGCACAGCGACCGGCGCTTGCCGGGCGCGCTCAGCGCGCGCGCCGCCAAACGGTCATTTCGACGCCGTGGGCAGGATCGAGCGGGATCGTCTTGGCGAGGCTAAGCCCAGCCCGTTCGAGCACAGCGGCGGCCGTAGCCCCGGAGTTGCAGGCGGAAAAGACCGAACGGCCGCCGGGAAGGGTGACGCCATGCGCCCGCGACAGGTGAAACCCGTCAAAGCCGATCATGAGGAAGAGGTCGAACACCACCTGTCCGCCTCCCACGGCGACACGGCCGCCCTCCGGCAGAAGCCGGGCCGCCACTTCTTCCCAGGTCGTGCGCCGCGGGTCCCACCACCAACCATCCGGGCGCTGTTCGAGCCCCGGGGCTTCACGCGAGACGACGAGCCGCATGGAGTGGTGGACATTCGGCTCGAGTTCGTGGCTGCGACGCGCGAACACGACAAGGTTCGCAAGCTCCTGGGCACGCTGGTAGAGTTCCCAGTCCTCTTTGTTTCGCAGCGAATTGGGGGTCAGTCCGTCGGCGCCGGCGATTTTGTCGTCGTCCGAGACGATGGCGTATCCGGTAATGTCGAGGCGCCCTGGCATGGCAAGCTCCCCAGTCGGCGCAGCGTACAGTCAGACCGCGCTGTCCGCCAGCGGCTTTGTTAGGGAGGCGCCTGATCGCCAGCCAGTCGCAGGCGCTGGATGCGCGCCTAGGCCGCTAGGCGGTCGAGCGCCTGCTGCATCGCCGCCATTCCCGCC
Organism: uncultured Alphaproteobacteria bacterium; assembly: GCA_963794655.1. Taxonomy (GTDB): domain Bacteria; phylum Pseudomonadota; class Alphaproteobacteria; order Rhizobiales; family Beijerinckiaceae; genus Roseiarcus. The sequence goes on along the minus strand of CAWCEV010000007.1, from coordinate 284,258 downwards.
TCGATTGCGCGCGCGAAATATTCACGAAGTTCGTCGGGCAGGAAGTCGGCGGTCCAAACGACGGATGTCGCCGCGCCCGGGAGCGAAGCGACTTCAAGCGCGGCATTGTAGTGACGCGCGCGGCCACCTTCGGCGGTCCACACCAGCCGCCGCGCCTCGTCGTCGAGCGTGACGATCGGCTCGCGCAGGATGACGCCGTTGACGAAGGTCACAATCCGCGCCCGGGCTCGAGCCTCGTGTCGGCGACGAAGCCCGGGACGAGACGAGTATGGAGCGCGCCAACGTCGCGCACCGCGGACCAGACATCCCCCGCCGGCGCGTTCGTTGTGATTTTGGATCGGATTGTCGCCATCGGTTTACTTCCCGCGGTAGTAGGCCTCGAGCCGGTAGCCCTCGGGATCGAAGACGTAAGCGGCGTAGTACTGCGGCCCGTAATCCTTGCGCAATCCAGGCTTGCCGTTGTCGCGCCCGCCATGCGCGAGCGCCGCCGCATGGAATGCGGCGACGCTCGCGCGGCTTGGGGCGGCAAAGCAGAAGTGGAGCCCGGACTTGGGATCGTCGGGGACCGGTCGCTCGGCGGAATTGATCCAGAAACCGACGCCGTCCTTACCGTAACCGAGCGAGGCCGCGTCTGCGCTAAGGCACGCAAATCCAAGCGGCGTCATGGCCGCGTCGTAAAAGGTCTTGGCCTTCGCGACGTCGCGAACGCCGATCGAAACATGATCCAGCATGATGCCCTCATTGGGTTGGCTGACGACGAGGCCGGTTGAGTTCGGGCCGCGACCTTACCGCGAATCTAGGCACCGGACGGTTCTCCGGCTTGGGGAAAATTGCTATCTTCGTGTCATGCCGACCAAGATTCGATCAGCTGCGGCGCCCACGTCCGCGCTGGCCGGCGAAGCGCCGGTCGCGCGCATCTTGGCCGACGGCGAAGGCTGGGTCGTGCGCGAATACGTTTGCCAGGCGGGGCCCAGTGATCGCGCATTCGAGGAGCGGCACAACGGATTCAGCGTCTCCGCGGTGGTCGAAGGAAGCTTCACCTATCGCTCTGATGCCGGAGATGCGCTCCTCTATCCGGGCGCGTTACTGCTCGGAAACGGCGGCGGGTGCTTCGAATGCGGCCACGACCACGGTCGCGGCGACCGCTGCGTCTCGATCGCCGTCAGCGACGAGCTGTTCGGCGAGATCGCGGCTGTTGCGGCTTCTTCGAGTTGCTTTCGCTTTTCGACCCCAAGCATGCCGCCATCGCCGAAAGCGCTGCCGGTCGTGTCGCTGATGGAGGCCCTTTCGTTAGGGACGCCCGCGCTTAGCCGCGAAGAGCTGGTCCTGGGGCTCGTCGAGCGCGTCGTGGCCACAATGGCCAATCACAAGCGCAATGCTGCCGTGCCGATCGCACGCGAGGCGCGCCGGGTTGTCGACGCGATCCGCGTGATCGAGTCCGACGCGGCTCAACCGGTCCGACTGCAAGATCTCGCGGCGACCGCGCGGATGAGCAAGTACCACTTCCTGCGCGTCTTCCGGCGACTGACCGGCGTGACGCCTTATCAATATCTCCTCAGCGCGAGAATGCGCCGCGCCGCGCTCGAGCTTGCCTCGTCCCGCCGGCCGGTGCTGGCCATTGCCCTCGACAGCGGCTTCGGCGATCTCTCGACATTCAACCACCGCTTCCGTACCGCATTCGGCGCAACGCCGACGCAATACCGCGCGTCGCAACGGTAAGGACCGCCTGTCAGCCAGCTACCTTGCGGCCGAGGTCGCGCCGCCACTGAAAATTGCGACGCGCGCTCGTGACGTGCCAGGTTACTGCGGACGAGCCGCGCGGATCGCGCGCAGTCGCCGAGATCGTCGCGACTGGGCTAATCGAGCGGCAGCGACGCCCGTGTCTCCTCCAGAATTTCCTGGGATAGCCTGTCATCGTCGACGACGCGCGCCAGCACCATCGCGCCGACCATCGCCGACCACGCGCTGATCGCCGCGCGTCGTTTCTCGTGCGCCGTGCGACCCGTCGCCTCGGCGCTGAAGCGGTCGATCTGGCGGCGGACCGACTCGGTCATCGCGCGCCGAAGATCGGCGGAGCCTCGCGCGGCTTCGGTTCCCAGACATGAAAACGGACACGAGGAGCCACGATCGTCGCGGTGCGCCCGACTGAGATATCCATCGGCATAGGCCGCAACCGACTTGGGAGCCTTGGCGTCCCGCGCCCCGGGGGCGAGCGCCTGCCCAACGGCCTCTGCGATGAGCGCCTCCTTGGAGGAAAAGTGGCCGTAGAAGGCGCCATGGGTCAGGCCGGCGTCCTTCATTACGTCGGCCACCGTCACCCCGTCGAAACCGCGCAACCGGAACTGGCGCGCGGCCGCGGCCAAAATCTGGGCCCGATGCTCTGAGACCTGTTCGCGGCTGACTTTCATCCTCTTCTGCTCCTTACCGCTTGACAGGATACATGATCATGGTAATGAATGCAATCATGATGATCGTCATCAATAGGAGTCCAGTTCATGGTTCGCAAGCTGCCAACGGTTCTCGTCACCGGCGCGTCATCGGGGATCGGAGCGACCTACGCCGACCGTTTCGCCCGGCGCGGGCATGATCTTGTCCTGGTTGCCCGTGACCGCGCGCGCATGGAGTTGCTCGCGTCGCGCCTGCGCGCTGAGACCGGAGTCAAAATCGAGGTCGAAAGCGCCGACCTCACGGCGAGCGCCGACCTTGCGCGGATCGAAGCCCGCCTGCGTGAGGACGACAACATCGGCATCCTCGTGAACAATGCCGGCGTCGCCGCGCCTGGCGGATTCGTCAACGCCGACCTCGACGTGATGGATCGCCTGATCCGTCTCAACGTGACCGCTGTCACCCGCCTTGCCGGCGCGGTCATTCCGCGGTTTCTCGACCGCGGCGAAGGCGCGATCATCAACATCGCCTCTGTGGTCGGCCTCGCGCCGGAGATTTCGTTCGGCGCCTATGGTCCGAGCAAGGCCTATGTTCTAGCGCTGTCGCAAAGCTTGCAAGCCGAACTCGGCGGTCGCGGCGTCTATATCCAGGCCGTGCTGCCCGCGGCGACCCGAACGGAGATCTGGGAGAAATCCGGCCGCGACGTGAACACGCTCAAAGGCGTGATGGATGTCGGCGAATTGGTTGACGCCGCGCTCCTAGGCTTTGATCGGCGCGAAGCGGTAACCATTCCGCCGCTGCCCGACGCCGGCCAGTGGGAGACGTTCAACGCCGCACGACAGGCGATGTTGGCGAACTTCGCCAACGAGCATGCGGCGGCGCGTTATCGCGACAATGAGCCGGGCGATCGTGTCGCCGCCCAGTAGGCAACAGCGACGCAATCCGTGCCATCAGCGAACACGCTCGATCAGCGCCATTGCGGCGGCGGGGTTGCGTTCCTTGGCCCCGCTGATGACATAGAGAAAAACGTCCCGGCCGCCCCCGTCTGGCGGCGGCGGCGCGATGGACTCCAGATCGGGAGGAGAGCCGCCGGCGGCCCAGTTCTTCGCGCGCTTCGCCCACAGATCGAGGGCCGAACTGGAATATCCGGCCTGCTCCGTTGCAGCCGTGCCCATGATGCGCACATAGACGAACGGCGCGGTTAAATCGCCGATCTGCGGGTATTCGGAATCGCCGGCGATCACGACCGCTACGCCGTGCGTGCGGGCGAGCGCTATAAAGTCTGGGCTTTTGAAGCTTTCGTGACGGACCTCGACGACGTGCCGGATGGCGAGCCCGTCGACCGACGCCGGAAGCAGCCGCAGGAACGCAGCGAAGTCGTCCGGGTCGAACCGCTTCGTCGTCGCGAATTGCCAGTTGATGGGCCCAAGCTTGGCGCCGAGATTGGTGACGCCGCTCTTGAAGAACCGTTCGATCGACTCGCCCGCCTCAGCCAGGACGCGGCGGTTGGTCGCGAAGCGGGGTCCCTTGAGCGAGAAAACGAAATCGTCGGGTGTCTCGTCGCGCCATTTCATGTAGCTCGCCGGCTTCTGCGAGCCGTAATACGTGCCATTGATCTCGATCGAGGTCAGTTTCGAGCTCGCGTATTCCAGCTCGCGGGTCTGCGTCAGTCCCTTGGGATAGAAGACGCCGCGCCACGGTTCGTAGGTCCAGCCGCCGACGCCGATCCTGATCCTGCCGTGAGTTCGATCTTTTGCGGGCATGTCGGTCAATCTTTACTCGCGGGCGATTCCTGAAACACGTCCGCCGGTCAGTGTGACGAGGTCCGGCGGCGTCAGTCGAAAGACCGCGTTCGGGGTGCCCCCCGCGGCCCAGATCTCGGCGAACGCCATCAGCGCTTCGTCAATGAGAACAATCGGCGGATCTTTATGCCCGACCGGCGGAACGCCGCCGATGGCAAAGCCGGTCCGCTCGCGTACGAAGTCGGCGTCGGCGCGGGCGATCGCTTCGCCGAGCGTCTCGGCCACCTTCGCCTCGTCGACGCGATTGACGCCGGACGCGATCACGAGCACCGGGCGGTTGCTGGCGGCGCCGCGGAAGATAAGCGACTTGGCGATCTGCGCGACCGTGCAGCCGATCGCCGCCGCGGCGTCGGCGGCGGTGCGAGTGGTCGCGTCGAACTCCAGGACCTTGTACCGGTCGCCAAGCGCCGTCTGGACCTTGAGCGCAGAGGGCGCTGTCGCGGGCTTCATGTATCGTTTTCCGGTACCCGTTCCAGCCGCGATCAGGCGACGCGCGCCTGCGCGTCCGAGGCGCGAAGATCCTTCTTCGAAATCTTGCCGACCGGAGTCTTGGGCAGCTCGTCGCGGAATTCCATCGCGCCGATCATCTCGTGCTTGCCGAGGCGATCCTTGAGGAACGCCTTCATCTCTTCGAAGGTCGGCGCCGGCGCCCCAGCCTTCACCTTGACGAATGCTTTCGGGGTCTCGCCCCGATAGGGGTCCGGGACGCCAATGACGCTCACTTCTTCGACCGAGGGGTGCTGGTAGATCGCCTCCTCGATGTTGCGCGGATAGACGTTGAACCCGCCGCAGAGCAGCATGTCCTTGGTTCGATCAACGATGAAGACGAATCCGTCCTCGTCCATGTAGCCGACGTCGCCCGTGCGGAAGAACCCATCCTTGGTCATCGAGTCCGCGGTCGCTTTCGGCTGTTTCCAGTAGCCCTTCATTACATTGGGGCCCTTGACGCAAATTTCGCCGCGCTCGCCAAGCTCAACCTCGCGCTCCGGGTCAGCGACGTCAACGAACTTCATCTCGGTGGTGGGATAAGGAACGCCGCAGGAGCCGGGCTTCTGCAGACCTGTGCGCGGGGTGAAAGTGCCGATCGGCGCGGTCTCGGTCATGCCCCAGCCCTCGCTCAGACGGCAGCCGACGACGCTTTCAAATCGCTGCTGCACCGCGACCGGAAGCGGCGCTCCGCCCGACGCGCACAGCCTAAGCGACGACCAGTCAATCGACTCGGCCCCCGGCACGCTCAGAAGCGCGACATGCATGGTCGGCACCCCCATGTAGACCGTGATCTTCTTGTCGACGATGTCCTTGACGGCGGCGACCGGATCGAAACGCGGATGAAGCACAAGCTCCGCGCCCAGGCGAAATCCGAGCAGCATGACGACGCTCAGCGAATAGATGTGGAACAATGGCAGGATGCAGAGAAACCGCTCCTCGCCGACGCGTAGAGAGTCGGGGCCGCTCCGGGTCAGGACCTCCATGTAGAGCGAGCACGCCGCGGTCAGGTTGGCGTGCGTGAGCATTGCGCCCTTCGGCGTCCCGGTGGTGCCGCCGGTATAGCCAATCACGGCCAACGCCTCCTTGACGTCGCCGAGGTCATGCACCTGATAACGCCCGTCGTTGTCGATCAGGTCGCGGAAAGCCATGCTTCGATCGTTAGGCTTGACCTCGGCCAGCATGCCGGCTGCGGCCATATGCGCCTTGACCGGAGCAGGCGCCGCCGACATCTCGGCGAAGTCGCCGACGACGAGGGTTTTGAGGCGGGTGGAAGCGAGAAGCTTCTCGGCCTGTGGATAGAGCGCAGCGAGGTCGACGGTCACCAGGATGTCGGTCTCGCTGTCCTCGATCTTGACTTGGAGCGTGTGCAGCGCGTCGAGCGGTGAGTAGTTCACGACAACGCCGCCGGCTTTCAGGATGCCGAAGAATGCGATGATGTAGTGAGGCGTGTTGGGCAGGAAGAGGCCCACGTGCACGCCCGGGCCGACGCCGAGTTTCTGGAACCCGGCTGCGGCGCGGTTCGCGAGCGCGTCCAGTTCCGCATAGGAGGTCCGCTTGCCCATGAACTCGAGCGCCGGCTTTGAGCCGAAGCGCTCGGCCGCCTTCTCGAGGACGCTCTGCACGGACGAAAGATCGAGCGGCGTCTTTTCGCGCACGTCCGGCGGATAGGACTTTAGCCAGGGTTGAACCGTCATCACCTGTCCTCGCGTTCCTCGCCCCATTGCCTTGCCTGGCGAGATCAACCGCCGGTGCATTGCACTTGAGTTGCCGCGTTCTCGGCTAACCGTCAAGCCGGCCTGCTAACCGGTCGTCGCGCACCGGAACGGCCGGTCTCGTCTCGGGTAGACGCTTCTGCGTCCGATCGAGGTTTCTCAGGCGCTTAGGCGCCTTTTTCCGAGCGCACGTCACAATGTCACTAATCTAGACTGTTGTATTGTGTACGATCACAATTTGGCGGCCAGCTTTCCTTGCGCGCGGCCCCTCGCCATCCCAAACTGAGTGAAGCGCGAAGAGCGAGGGCGTGCGGCGCCGTTCCCGAGCAAAGATGGAGTGAGCAAATGGCGGACGTGGGCTCTCTTCCGGTGTGCGCGGTCGTCGGCGTCGGTCCCGGTAACGGCGAGGCGTTCGCCCGCCGCTTCGCCGCCGGTGGCTACGCGACGGCGCTCATGGCGCGCCGCGCCGAGCTCACGGCCAAGCTCGCCGCCGAGCTGAGCCATGCGAAAGCCTATGCCTGCGACGTCGCCGACGAGGCCTCGGTCGAGGCGGCCTTCACCAAGATGCGGACCGAGCTCGGCGACGCGGACGTTCTCATCTTCAATGCCGGCTCGGGCGTCTGGGGAAATGTCGAGGAGATGAAGGCCGAGGACCTCGAGCGCTCGTGGCGCATCAACACACTCGGTCTCTTTCTCAGCGCCCGGCAGGCGATCCCCGCGATGAAAAAAAAGCGTCGGCGCGACCGCGACGCGCGCGGCGCGGCGGGAGCCGCCGCCTTTGCGCAAGCCAAGATGGCCCAGCGCGCGCTCGCCGAATCCCTGGCTCGTCACCTCTGGCCGGCGGGCATTCACGTCGCGCTGATCGTTGTCGATGGCGTGGTCGGCGGTCCGGTGACGCGCTCGCGATTCACCGACCGGGCCGACGATTTCTTCATCGATCCGGCCGGCGTCGCGGCGATCGCGGCCGACCTTGTCGATCAGGATCGCGCCGCCTGGAGCTTCGAAGTCGAAGCGCGCCCGTTTAAGGAAAAGTGGTGAGCCGGCTTAAACGCTGGTGAGGCCGAACACCGCGAACAGCTCGGCCGGATCGCTCCAGATCCTCTCGACCTGCCAGCCGGACCGTTGCGCCGCGCGGGTGAGAGCGGCGACGTCGTATTTCCGGCACGTCTCGGTGTGGATCGTTTCGCCTTGCGCAAACGCGAATTCGCGGCCTGCCACGCTAGCGACCTGCGGCTTGCGGCTGACGAGGTGCATCTCGATTGCCGACTCGCGTTCGTTCCAGCGCGCCTCATGGGCGAATGCGCTTACATCGATGCGGCCATCGAGCTCGCGATTGATGCGGCGAAGAAGATTGAGATTGAACTCAGCCGTGACGCCGCGGCGGTCATCGTATGCGGCGATCAGCGTGCGGATGTCCTTGCGCAAGTCGACCCCGATGATCGCCTTGCCGCGGTCGCCGACATGCTCGCGCATCCTGCGAAGCAGAGCGTCGGCTTCCGATCCGCCGAGATTGCCAAGCGTCGAGCCAGGAAAAAAAGCCGCGCGCGGATGCGCGGGGACACCGGCGGGGATATCAAAATCGGCGGTGAAGTCGGTGATGATCGGACGCGTCGCGAGATCGGGAAACCGGTCCCGGATGCGCTCGGCCGTCTGCGCGAGAAAATCCGCCGCAATATCGATCGGCACGTACATGCGCGGCGCCTTGAGGGCGCCGATGAGGATCTCCGACTTGATCCCCGCGCCGGCGCCATATTCGAGCAGCACGACATTGTCGCCGCAGAGATTCGCCATCTCGCCGGCGTGGCTGCGAAGGATCGCCGTCTCGGTCCGGGTCAGGTAATATTCGTCGAGCTGGGTGATTTCTTCGAACAGCTCCGAGCCTCGCTGATCGTAGAACCAGCGGCTCGGCAGCGTTTTTTGCTTTTGCGACAAGCCGTCCAGCACATCGGCGCGAAAGGCTTCGCGCTGGCTGAGTTTCGATTCGACAAGATCGAGCATCTCAGGCGTCTCCAGCGAGCCGCAGCCCCGAGAACTGCCATCGTGCGTCGGGGGGAAAGAAATTGCGGTAGCTCGGCCGCATGTGGTTCACCGGAGTGACGCACGAGCCGCCGCGCAAGACGAATTGCCCGCACATGAACTTGCCATTGTATTCGCCAACGGCGCCTTCAGCCGGCCGGAAGCGCGGATAGGGTGCGAAGGCGCTCCGCGTCCACTCCCAGACATCGCCGTAGATCTGACGCAAGCCCTGTGCTCCGGCTTGCGCGGGCGCCGGTCGCAGCCGTCCGGAGTCGACGAAGTTTCCCTTGAGCGGCTCGGCTCGCGCTGCGTGCTCCCACTCGAACTCGCTCGGCAACCTGCGGCCGGCCCAGGTCGCAAACGCGTCGGCCTCGTAATAGCTCACATGCGTCACCGGCGCCGCGGGATCGACTGGCTGTGACCCGCGCAGCGTCATCGACCAATAGCCGTCGTCGCGCTCGTCCCAATAGAGCGGCGCGGTCCAGCCTTCCGACTGAACGGTCGCCCAGCCGGCCGAGAGCCAGAGCAGGGGCGTCCGGTAGCCGCCATCGGCGATGAACTCCATCCACTCCGCATTGGTGACGAGGCGATCCGCGATTTCAAAATGCTCGAGGAGCGCACGATGACGTGGGCCCTCGCAATCGAAGGCGAAGCCTTCGCCCTCATGGCCGACCTCGATCACGCCGCCGTCGAACCTGCGAAAGCCGGCGGGAAGACTGTCGACTTTGCCGACGGCGATCGGGCCGGGGTCTTTGTAAGCTGGGCGCAGAGGGTTCTGCGCGAAGAGATGCAGGATATCGGTCAGCAGCAATTCCTGATGCTGCTGTTCATGATTGCAGCCGAGGTCGATCAGTTCTGAGACAGCGGACGCAACATCGTCCTGCATGAGCGACGCCATCGCGCGATCGACATGCTCGCGATAGGCATAGATTCTGTCAAGCGTCGGCCGGGTGAGCATGCCGCGTCTCGGGCGCGGCTGACGTGCACCGATGCTCTCATAGTACGAGTTGAACAGGAAATTGAACTGAGGATCGAACGCGCGATAGCCGCGGAGATTCGGTTCGAGAATCATCGTCTCGAAGAACCAGGTCGTATGCGCGAGATGCCATTTTGCCGGGCTGGCGTCGGGCATCGACTGCACGGTGGCGTCCGCGTCGGACAAGGGCGCGCCGAGCCGCATGCTCGCCTCGCGAACCGACCGATAACGGCCGCCGAGATCAGCGTTCCGGTCAGCGGAAGGATTGGGTTTTGAGACACGCATGCCGTCCTCGTCCGTGTTAGGGGCGCCGTCTGCACGCCGGGATGCGGGATATGGGAGAGCCAATCCGCGGTGGCGAGAGGGCACGCGGCGAATAGTTGTTATTCGAGTCGCGAATGAGCGGAAGTCGCCGCCATTCGCCTGAGCGCCGGCGCCGATGCGCCGCAATTTCGACGCGAAGCGCGGTTTGCGATCTCCCTTCGCGTTGACGTATCCGCGGCGGTTATTCCCTGCGCCGATTCAAAACCAGCGAGCTTCGCGATGGTTCCGTCCCGCGCCCGCAACTTGTCGACGAGGGAGCTCGCGCGGCGGGGTTCGCAAAGGACAAAGCGCGGCCGTGCGCGGCGATCGACGAGGTTTGCGTTCGCGGATGTCAGGCCGGCTGCGCCGTCGCGGCGGGCTCGATCCTCGGGAACGGCCTGAACGTGAGCGCGATCAGGAACGCGCCGAGGCCGATGCCGAACGACCCGAGATAGAGCCATGCATAGGTCGCGTAGGCGTCGTAAATCCAGCCTCCCGCCACCGGTCCGAGCGCCATGCCGAGGCTGCCCGCCGTCGATGTGCCGCCGATGATCGCGCCCATCATCCGCGCCGGGAAATTCTCGCGCGCCAGCACGGCGTAGAGCGGCATGACGCCGGCGTAGGTGAAGCCGAACAGCGCCGCGACGACATAGAACTGGTCGAGGCTGCCGACGAACATATAGGCCAGCGCGCCGAAAGCCTGGATAAGAAGGCCAGCGACCAGAACCGGCTTGGCGCCGAGCCGGTCGCCGAGGACCCCGAAGGCGAGGCGGCCGCCCATGCCGGTAAAGCCCTCGAGGCTGTAAATCGACACCGCGGCGAGCGGCGCGACGCCGCAGGCGATGGCGTAGCTCACGGTGTGAAAGATAGGTCCCGAATGGGCCGCGCAGCAACAGAAATTGGTCGCGGCGAGAATGAGGAACGGCGTCGAGCGCAGCGCGGACGAAGTCGTCATGCCGCGCTCGTCGGCCGGGTCGTCCGCGGCGGGCGCGCCCGCTTCGGCCGACGACGGCGGCTTGCGGATGAGGAACGCCGCGGGAAGCATGAGAACGAACACGAGGCCGGCGATCGCCAGCATCGCGCTTCGCCAATCCATCCGCCCGATGAGGAAAGCAGCGAATGGCGACATGGTCATCGGCGCCATGCCGAACCCGGCCGAAACGAGTGAGACGGCGAGACTGCGCTGGGTCTCGAACCAGCGAGTCACTGTCGCCATCAGAGGCGGCAGGATGGCGGAGACCGAGACGCCGACCAGCGCGCCGAACCAAAGCTGGAACTCGAGGAGATTTGTCGCCCGGCTCGCCAGCGCAAGGCCGGCGCCGAGCAGGACCGTCCCGATCAGGATCACGGTCCGCGGCCCGATGCGATCGACGAGCAATCCCCAGCCGAGGCCAGAGGCGGCCATCGTCAGGAAGCCGATCGTCATCGCGCTCGAGACGCCGGTCCGCGACCAGCCGGTCGCCGCCGTCAGCGGTACGAGAAACACCGGCAGGCAGAACATCGCGCCGATCGCGACGCAGCCGAGGAAGCCGCCCGCTGCGACGATCACCCAGCGATATGGCGATTGGGTCATGGCGCGTCTTCAAAGGCGTCTTGTCGGACGGCGCGAATTTTGGGTCAACCGGACGCCAGGCGAAGGAGAAAGCGCGCTTATGCCAGTGATATGTGTAATAGTGCCCCCAGCGGCGCGACCCCGCTGGCGGCGTAGATGACGCGCCGAGCAGCAAATGGAGGGTTGGGATGAGCAGTCCGGTACGGAAACTGTTGGCGGCGCTCACTTGCCCCGCGTTCTTTTTTCTGGTCGCGGCGGCCTCGGCGCAGCAGATCAACATCCACCTCGAATTCGACCAGGAGCTCGATCAAGTGTCGCCGACGCCACAGCTCGTGACGCAGCTTGTTAAGGTCAACGCGACGCTGAGTCCGGGTGGGGAAATGAACGCGACCAGCGACCTCAATTCTTCGACAAAGCACAATCGAGTCGGGGGTTCACACGACGAAGCCCAGCTGAGACTCGGCGCAAGATCCGGAAACGAGTGGAAAGTCGTCGACAAGAATTGGCTTGTGAATATTGTTGATCTCGGCAGCTTCAAGAGGGCCATTCTGCTTACGGTCAATGGCTCCAGCTGCTCAGCGGAAGTCGATTTTGAACTCAAACCTGGGTTCACCGACTACGAGTTCAAGCGAAGAGACGGCAAGATGGCAGTCGCCAAAACAGTCGCCGCGAGACGGTTGAACTGTTCGGTCGGGCTGTGGACCGGGCGATCCTGATTGACCCCAGTGTATCCAACGCCGACAGAATTCGGGCGCTGGCAATAGGGTTCGCGGCGGCGCGCGCGCCGCGCAGAAAAATGGGAGGTTGGAAGAATGCGTCCAATGCGAAAGCTGGCGGCGGTTGCTTGCCCCGCATTCTTTCTTCTGCCTGCCGTCGGCTCGGCGCAGCAGATCAACATTCACCTCGATTTCGACCAGGAGTTCGATCAGGTATCGCCGACGCCGGATCTGGTGCAGCGGTTGATTCAAATCAATGCGACGCTGAGCGAGACTGGAGAAATAAGCGCAACAAACAATACCAGGGCCCTCGCACGGCGCCATAAACATCGCCAGCAGTCGTATGATGAGAACCAACTGAAGCTCGGAGCGACATCCCAAAACGAATGGAAGGTCGCCGGGCCGAACAAGCTTATCAACATCGTTGATCTTGGCAGCTTCAAGCGGGCGATCCTGCTCACCGTCAACGGCTCGACCTGCTCGGCCGAGGTCGATTTCGAGCTCAAGCCCGGCTATTCGCAATATGTATTCCAGCGTAAGGGCGGGCATTCGGGCGTCGCTCGTTCCGTCGTGGCGAGCCGGTTGAACTGCACGGTTGGCCCCTCGACCGGACAATCGTGATCGACAGCGCACTCAATGCCGGCGAAGCGCAAATGGTCGGGAGCGGTGTTCGCGGTTCTTTCCGTCCTTTTCGCGGCGGCGCTCGTATCCCTGCTCGGGGCGCCGGCGTTTGCGGCCGGATCGGCGGGCGACACGGTCATTGAGATCGACTATATCGACACCCGCGACCGGTTACCCCCTTACGAAGTGCGCGGAATTGTCGTGCGGAACCAGGTTGTTGCGACGCTGTCGGCCGCCAATCGGGTAAGCGAGGAAAACGAGCACATCGTCCAGGCGCCGAAGCAAACCTTCGTCACCTCGGCGCACAACGGCGCGACGTTGGGCGACAATTCCGCGAGAGTCGTCTGGCGGGTCCTGGGGCCGCATCGCCTCAGGCGCATCTTCGCCGGCCAACAGTTTATCATGTTGACCGACATCGAGATCTCAGGCGAGAGGGCGTGTAGCGTTCAGATCAAGTATCTTTTACAGAAGGGGTACGCCGACATGATCACCCGGCGCGCCGACAACGGCGAACTTGGGCATTTCAGCCTGCCAAAAGTTCTCAGTTCGCAATGCTCGATTCGGTGAGCTGCTGGCGTCCGCAAGGCGTTCGGCGACCCGCTTGCGCAGTGGCAATGCTCACGCGGCGAATAGCGCTGACGATCCTGCTCCTGACGCCGGCGAACACGGCGCGCTCCGAGAACGGTCCGCCGAGCTGGCTGCTGGGAAAGTCGGTCGTGCTGCAATACACCGAGGCGAGGAGTTTCGAACCTGTGGAACCCGGCCTTGGTCGGGCGCACGACGATACAGTAGAATTTGAAGCTACCATTTATATCAGCGACCGGGGGCGGATATTTGCTAAAGTGCAAAGAACAGTTCACAGCATATCAAGTCGTTCTTTTGATTTGCTCAAGAGCCCAGACCAAACAAGCGAGGGTTCCGACTGGATATTCGAGGGTGAATTGCTGCTCGGCTTGAATAAATTTGGAGCGGCCCAAAACGCGGCCGTCAAGAGAGTTGAGGTTCGATTTAATGTCCATTCACAATCCTGCGCGATGACGCTCGCCTATGCGCGGCCCGAGGGATCCGACGCGAAGATTTTCGACGGCTGGCATGGAGAGCGGTACTATCTCCGCCGCTATAGGCTGACTTCATCGGCCTGCGAGGTGAAAGCCGGCAACGTCTTCGATGGCGCACAGTGAGGCGTTCACGGCTGGGTCGACGTGGGCTTCCGCGGACAATCGCGCCGAATGCCACGGAATCACTCACAATATTGCGTGCCGTTGAAACTGAAGCAGCGGCCGCCCGACGCCTGCCGGGGCTGCGCGGCCACGGGCCGGGTCCGCCAGGCGACCTTGCGACGGGGCGCCGGCGCGAGCCGTGACACCGGCGCGGCGGGCGTCACGATCTGCAGGCTGACCGTTCCCGAGGGATGGCCGGTTCCCCAGGCCGGGGCGGGGCTGAAGCTGACGCGGCAACCGCCGCGGGGCTCAAGCGTAATCGCGACATCGGACGAGCAGCCCTGGCAGAGGACGGACGCAGGGACCTGACAACTGTATTGACCCGCGCCGGCTCGGCCCGCCAAGGCGAGGCTCGATATCGACACGACGATCGCCATCCAGATCCCGGGCCGCCCAGGCGCGCACATCATTCGCAATATTGCGTGCCGTTGAAACTGAAGCAATGGCCGCCAGACGCCTGCCGGACATGCGCCGGCGCGGCTTCGCGCAGCGCTGGCCTTAGTTTCCGCGGCGCAACCTGCGCTTGGCGGGAGACCGACAGGCGCGCCGCGGCGGGTGGGGGCTCGACTTCCCGCGTCGCGACCCGCGGTGGCGCCCGCGCGGAGACGCAGCGTCCGTTGATGGCGACCTGGCCAGCCGGGCATTCAAGCGGACAGACCCGGTCGTTGATTTTCTTAAGGCTCTCCAGCAGGGCGCTGTCCGGCGCCGAAGGCGTCGCCGAGAGCTTCGCGTAACGTGCGTATTCAGCAACGCCGAGCCGAACATCCGGGGCGTCCCAATCCTTTTCAACGCCGTCGTAGCAACCGAGGCGGCGCAGCTCGGCCTCGATAGGGCCGGCGAGCGCAGTCCGCTCGCCCGTCGCGGGCCCGTTCGCCGCAGCAGGCGCTGCTTTGGCCGCGTCGTCAGTGGCTTTCAGGGCGGCGGTTTTCTCGGCGGCGGCTTTCGCCCTGGCGTCGTCCGCTTGCTGTTCGAACGCGGCGATCTGGGCCTTCAAAGCCTCGGCGCGATGGGTCTCCGACTCCAGCTCGCGCGCCTTCTCCTCATTCGCGGCGCGCTCGCGCGCGGCGCGCGCCTGGTCCTCGTCCGCCTGGGTCTTCCGCTCCTGCTCGAGCGTCTCGCGCAACAGGCGCTCCTTCTCCAGCTGACTGGCGGTGGCCTGCTCCTTGTCGATCTGCGCGCGGAGATCGACCTCGCGCTGTTCCCGATCTTTCTGCAGTTTCTCGAGTTCCGACTTGTTGCGGGCGTCGGCCGCCGCCTGGTCGGCGGCGCGCTGCGTCAACTGCTGCTCGAGTTTCTGCCGCTCGTCCTCGGCGGCGGCGAGCTTGGCGGCGAGCTCGCGCTCGCGTTTGCTCGCCTCGTCAGCCGCGCGCTCATTGCTGGCCTGTTCCTTCCACAGGGCCGCCGCCGCCAGTTCCCGCTGTTTGGCGTCGCGTGCGGCGGCGTCGCGATCGGCCTTCTCCTGCGCCTCGCGCTGGAGCAAATCCATGAGCGCGCGCGCGTCGGGAGCGTAGAAACTGTTTGGATAGCGGTTGAGAAATTCGGTCAGCGTGGGAATGTCGGCTCCGTTGCGGATACGGGCCCAGATCGTTTGGTCGGTCTCGGACTGGTTCAGGTAATATTCGGGAACCATGGAGATCGACAGTTCCGGCGACTGTCGCCCGTTCGTGGCGGCGTAGACGTCGGCGCCGACGCGTCGGAACATCGAGCCGACCTCGAGCCCTGGCTCCTTAATCTCCTTGAGGAACGCGGCCGAGAAAGGGCTATTGCGGCCGGTCCCGTCCTGCGCCACGTCGTCGACCTGGGTCGCATAGACGACGATCATCCCTTGCGCCCTCTCCACTGGCGCGAAGCCGCGCGAAATCGGCACGTCGCGGTTGGAGACGTGGATCGAGCGAACGAACTTCTCGGCCAATGGATTGTCGCGGCAGGCGTCGAGAACCATGATCTTGATGCCTGGAGAGAGCTGCATCGCCGACTTGACGTCGTCGAAGCCGGCCATCTCGTAGCGAAGGCTGACCTCGTCCTCCAGTTCCGCATCGACCGGCATGAGGTAATTCCGGCCCCCGAACTGCATGCCATGCCCGGCGTAGTAGAACAGCAGGAGGTCGGCCCCTTTTCCTTCGCGAGCGAACTGCGCGATCGCCAGATCCATCTGCCGCTTTTCGACATCGACTTTCAGCGTCACCTCGAATCCGATCGCTTTGAGCGCCTCGGCGATGTCTGTGGCATCATTTGGCGGATTGGTGAGGGCGGGGGTGTTCTTGTAGGCCCCGTTACCGATGACGAGCGCGATGCGCTTGTCGGCCAAACAGGGCACCGCAAGACTCAAGAACGAACAGGCAGCCAGGCAAAAGACCAGCAACAAATTGCGTTGCGTCTTCATATCTCAATCCCTAGGCGGCCGCGTTGCGCTGGCGGCGCGGTAATCGGACAAAATGCTATTGCAGGATGATATTTCTGTCCAGTTCCGGCGAGGTTTCGCTGGTTCATGGAGTTCCGAGGCTCAATGCGCTCTTTTGCGCCTTTGTTATTTTTCGCGGCTGAACGCGACCTGTGGCTCCATGGCGCTTGGCGCCGGCTGGTTTTGTGAGCGAAAGTGAAACCGGCCATGCGAAGGGTGGCCAGTCGGGGGAAAGGATGGCGAAGCGGCGGCCGGCGATCGTCCTTGCGATTTTGTGCGGGCTCTCGGCCTTCTGGCCCATGGTCGGCGGCGCGCGGGCGGATGAGCCGGCCTGCGCCGCCGGCTCGGCGATCGCCTTCGACGGCGGTTCGACCGTATGCGCCGTTGCTGCGAACCGCCCCGGCGTTTTCGCCTACAAGGGCATCGCCTACGCGACCGCCAAACGCTGGCAGGCGCCTCAGGCTGCGCCGTGGCCGCCGGCCGGCGCCTTCAATGCGGTCAAGTTCGGCCCGATCTGCCCGCAGGACGACGCGCCCCAGCCCACCGCGGAGGATTGCCTCTATCTCAACGTGTGGGCGCCCGAGGACGCGATCGACGGCAAGCGATCGCTGCCCGTGTTGCTGTTCATCCACGGCGGCGCCTTCGTCAGGGGCCTCGGCTCGTCGCCGCTCTACGACGGCAGCGCCTTCGCCGCGCGGGGCGCGGTGGTGGTGACGATCAACTACCGGCTCGGCGCGCTCGGCTTCCTGTCCGCCAACGCTCCGGGCTCAGGCGAGATTGGCGGCAACTTTGGCCTGATGGATCAGCAGGCGGCAATGACCTGGGTCCAGCGCAACATTGCGTCGTTCGGCGGCGATCCGAAGCGCGTGACCCTGTTCGGCGAGAGCGCCGGGGCAATGTCGGTCGGCCTGCACACGTTCGACATGCCGTCGAGCGGCCCGCTGTTCGCCGCCGCGATCATGCAGAGCAATCCGCTCGGAATCGAATATCTCACTCCGGCCGAGGCGAGCAGGCGTGGAGCGACCTTTCTCAAGGCTCTGTGCGACGCCGTCAACGCATCGGCCGGAGCCAGCCGATGTCCCGGCGACCCCGGCTGGCCGGAAAAGGCGACCGTCCCCGAAATCCTCAAGGCCCAGACCGACGCGAGCGGGCGCCTTCAGCGCTCGATCGGGCTTTCCGACCTGCGACTCTCGGAGCTGATCGAGCGCATCCTCGACATTCAGTCGCTGCCGTGGGCGCCGGTCGTCGACGGCAAGTTGGTCGTCGGAGAGCCCTATGCCGGCTACGCGCCCGAGGCGAGGCCCTTCAAGCCCATTGCTTTCGGCGTCAACGCCGATGAAGGCCAGCTGTTCGTCGCTCGCGCCTATCCAAACGCGCCGCAAGATTTCACAACTTGGGCTTATCGCGGCTTCCTCGCCTTGCGGTTCGGGTTGAAGACGGGCGCGATCCTGCGCAATCCGCGCTATAGCCCGGCCGCACTGGCCTCGGCGCCATGGTTCAGCGCGGCCGGCGCGGCCTACGCAAATCTGATGACCGACTTCGTGTTCACTTGCGGCAATCTCTCCGCCGCCAATGCGGCGCTCGCGCAGTCGTCCGAGCCGGCGTTCGGCTACCGGTTCGCACAGCCGCCCTTCGTCGATCTCTACGGGCGCCCGCCGAACACCGTCGCCGACTTCGGCGCCTGCGCGCCGGCCGCAGCCAAGTCCAACGTCTGTCACGGCGCCGAGTTGCCTTACGTGTTCGACACGCTCGACGTTGTGGCGACGCCAAAGGATCGTTCGAGCGCCTCGGATCGGGCCTTGGCCGAAGCAATGAACGCCGCCTGGTTCGCCTTCGCGGAGAATCCCACCGCGCCCGGCAAGCCATGGATCGCCTATGACGGGCAGGGCAAGGTCGTGCAGTGGAGCGGCGAGGGCGTCGGCGCCGCGGAACTCGACGGCCCCGCGAGCTGCAGCTCGATCTGGCTGCACGCTTTGCCCTATCGAAGGACGGCGTCGACTCCTCAGCGTTAGGTTTCAGAGCGCTTTTGCCAGCAGCGAAGGCAGCTCCGCGAGCGTCCTGATCTCGAAATCGGGCTTGCCGGGAAGCCGTTCGCGGCGCTGCCCGTAGCGGTTGCACCACACGACGCGCATGCCGAAGTCCGAGGCGCCGTGCGCGTCCCAGGCGTTGGACGACTGGAACGCGATCGCGCGAGCCGGCAACGCGAGCGTATCGAGCGCGTATTGGTAGACCGAGGGATGGGTCTTGAACGCGCGAACCGCGTCGACGGAGAGGACGGCGTCGAACATCGCCTCGAGACCGGACCGCTTGACCAGCGCTTCGAGCATCGCGGGCGAACCGTTGGAGAGGATCGCGGTCTTGAAACCCGCCTTGCGCAGTGCGCCGAGGACAGCGGGAACCTCCGCGAACGGCTCGAGGCCGAGGTAGAGATCCATCAGCCGCTCGCGCACGGAAGGGCGCGCGAGATCGAGGCTTTCGAGGGCGAAGTCGAGCGCTTCGCCGGTCACTTGCCAGAAATCGGCATAGCGGTGCTCGAGCGTGCGCAGCCAAGAGTACTGAAGTTGCTTGTCGCGCCACAGCGTCGTCAGCGCCGAACGACGATCGGCCGGAACCTCCGCGCAGCGCGCCGCGGCGGAAGCGAAGTCGAACAGCGTGCCATAGGCGTCGAAGACGCAGGCGCTGACGCCCTGCAGGCGTTCGGTCATTTGGGTCAAGACGATCAGCCTTCCTGTGAATGACCCGAGCCGGCGCCGCCTGAGCAGACGGCTCAGCGAGGCTCGGGCGCCTGCGTGAGCTGGTCTTCCAGCAACGCGATCCTGCTGCGCAGGTTCTCGCTCTCGATTTGCGCATACGCGATTTCTGCGTCGTGCGCGAGGCTGCCGAGAAGGCGCCGTTCGGCGCCGTCAAGATCGGTGCCGGCCTCGTGGCCGCCATAGAGGAGAAGCGCGAAGCAGCGCCGTGGGTTGCCCACCGGCACCGCGAGAAGCGGCCGCGCGACGTCATGCGGCAGCCGGGCATGCGACGCGCGGGCGGAGTCCGCGACAGAGTAGGGCTTCCGCTTGAACCTTTCGGCAAGCAACGGGTCGGCGGCGGCAAGGGCGTCGACCTCGTCGGCGTCCCATCCGGCGCTCGAGCGCCGATGGTAGAGGCCGTCCTTCTCGCGGAACAGCGCGGCCGAAGCCAGATGCAGCGAACGCATCGGCTCGTTCACGAGGAGCCGCTCGACCTCGGCGAGGCTGCGGGCATGGAGAATGGATTCGCCGACCTCGGCGAGATGGCGCTCGGCCCGGATGAAGTCGCGGTCGAACAGCCGGTTTGCGAGCTCGGTTGCAAATTCGTGGGCGCGCGCGATCAGGTAGACGAGCCCGGACGCGACGGCGATCCACGCCCAGTTGGGCATGTGGATATATTCGTCGATCACTTCGATCTGTTTGTGGAGGAAGAGAACCGGCACACTGAGCAGAAGCCCGAAAACGGTCGCGCGCCTGAGCGGGATCCATACGTTGACCACCGTCGGCCGGCGTACGGCCTCGACGACGAAGAGGCACAGGACGCCATTGATGAGATAGAGGGCGCCTGCGACTTCCTCCGAAGCGACGCCCTGGCCCAAGACCTCGTCAAAGAACGAGGTCTCCTGTGAAAGCTGGGCGAGCAGATAGGCCGGCATCCCGATCAGGCAGCCCCAGATCACCCAGCGGATGCGCTGATAGTTGCGCGGCGATAGATCGCGGCGCCGACCGAGCAGGATCGCGACCGCCGCTACGCTGACCGGAAACCCGAGAAAGAGCGAGCTTCGCGCCCAGATCTCGGCCGGATAGCCGAACACGACTCCCATTCCCGCGAGCGCGACCAGGAGGAACACGATCGAAATCGCGGGGAGGGCCCGCTCGACATCGCGCCATCGGCCTTCGGTCCGATCCAGCGGCGCGCGCAGCGCAAACAAGAGGAGCCCGGTGTAGGCGGCGGCCTGCATCACCAGAGAGATGGCGTCATTGACCAGGAGCGCCCAGGGCCAAAGTTGAAGCCAGGCCCAGAACTGGAACGCCTGACCCGGGTTGAACTGAATCACATAGACGAAAAAGCCCCAGGTCATCCCCCCCGGGCGCGTCCATACCAGCCATGCCGCGCCGAGCACGACCAAGAGCCCGGCTATTGTATCGAGCGCCACGATGACCTGGAACAGCCGATTGTCGGGGCGGGGCGCGGCGGTGAGGGTGACGTCGCGCGCCGGATGGTCCCCCTGCGCTGCGAGCATGAGCGTCGCCTCGCGGCCCGGCAGCACGTAGTTCACCCCGCCGAATTGCGAGAGAAGGCTGGCGCAAACGAGAGTGTCCACCGGGATGCAGCGCATCGCGCCAAGATCGAGCCGATCTCCGACGCGCACGCCAGCCCGCCAAGCCGGCGAATCCTCCTCCGTCGCAAAAGGACCCTGGACGTCGTAGATCAGCCCGTCGCCATTGGTCGCCAGACCGAACGAACCGAGCGACCGAAACACCCTGAGGAAGTCTGGAGCGACCATCGCCAGCGCGTAGAGCGTGAGCAGAACGAGCGCGATCCGGCCGAACAGGCTCGCGCGGTTCCGGTCGGCCGTCGGCCGATTCTCCGCGGGCAGGACCATGAGGCTCCTTCAGCCGTAATTCGGCCCGGGAAGCTAGCTGCGGCGGAGGTCTTTGTACATAAGCCGCGTCGCCTCGTAACGGTCCTCGAAGGCGTGACGCGCGTAATCCGGGATCGACCCGGCGAGATCATAGCCGAGCGAGCGATAGAGCGCCTCGGCCGCGTCGCCCGCAGTGTCGAGGGTGAGCAGCCAGCGGCCCTCCGCCGCTGCGCGCCGTTCGATCTCGCGCATCAGCGCTCTCCCGACGCCAGCGCGGCGAAAAGGCGGGTCGACGAGGACCTTCGAGACTTCGGCGTGGTGCCGCTTGCTCGGCATCGAGTCGAGGTCGAGCTGCGCTGTTCCAGCGACCTCGCTCCCAACCGTTGCGACGAGGACGGTCTTGGCGCCCGCGGCGTGGGCAGGGGCGACCCGGTTCAGCCAGTAGGCGCGCGCGTCGTCGCGACCGAACGGCGCGAGGAAGCCGACACTCGCGCCCTCGCTCACGCAAGCGCGCAGGATGTCCGCGAGCCGGTTCAGGGCGTTCGCCAGCGACGCCGGATCGAGGGCCACGACAGCGACGGCCGGACTGGTGATGACGCTCACCGAAGCACGAGAAAGTAGCGCGCGGGCCTTCGCCCGACGGAGTGGAACCGGCTTGCGCCCATGAGCTTGTAGCGAAGGCAGTCGCCGGGGCTCAGGCGATGGACCTTTCCCTCGATCGAAAGCTCGAGCGCGCCGTCCTCGAGATAGAGATGATGCTCTAGGCCAAGGCGCGGCGGGAGCGGATAGTCGATGCTCGCGCCGGCCGGCAGTTCGCAACGCAGCACCTCGCAGTCGAAGTCGAGCGAGGGCGGCGAGACCGAGCGACGGCGAAAGCCGGTGGCGGGATCGACGAACTCCGGCTGGTCGGCGCGGGCGACGAGCGCGGGCGCCTCGGCCTCGATGTCCGCGAGGAGACGTGAGACCGTCGAGCCGTGCACCGCCGCAAGGCGGCCGAGCACGGACGCCGTCGGGCTCACGTCGCCATTTTCGATGCGGCTCAGCGAAGCGCGGCTGACTCCGCTTAGCGCCGAAAGCTCGTCGAGCGACCAGCGTCGCGCGCGCCTGAGTTCGCGCAGCCGCTCGGCGAGGCGCAGATCGGCGGCGTCGCGAGGCGGGGCTTCCGTTTCCATATATGGAAAATAATCTCGAAAAAGAGATACGGTCAAGCCTCGGGCGATGTTCATTCGAGCCAGTCGGGGCGAACCTCGATCAGCGGGAGCGCCGGCTCTGCGGCCAGACGATCGGCCAGTTTGATTTGCTCGTCGCCGACAAGGCGTTTTGCCTCAGGCGCGGCGCGCCAGTCGTCCCAGGCGGAGGCCTCCAGGTTGTTCAGAGCGAAGTGGTCGCGCAACACATTGAGCCTCAAGAACCAGAGACCTTTGACCGCGCCGTGGCCGAAGCTGTCGGCCTCGGCCTTTCCGCAGCGAAAATCGCGCCAAGCCTCGCCCGCGGTCAGGAACGATGTTCGCGGCAAGTTCGCGGGGTCAAACTCGATTCTGAGCTTCGCGGCCATCACTGCGTCGATTTGCGCATCGCTGAGCCGCCACGCGGCATCCGGCTCATGCCAAGATTCGCAGACCCAGTGGTCCTCCCATCTGTCGCCAAGATAGGACGCAAAGCCGCATCGCAGGCGGGCTGGGACGCCTTTGGCGCGCAGAAACGAAACCGTCATCAATGCGAAGTCGCGACATGTGCCGCCGGCTCTCGCTCGCGGCGAGCGCGGGACATGCAGCGCCCGAGGGTCGGCGGCCAGAATATCGGCAAGCCGGTCGGCGACCGGGAGCGTCGCTCGCGAACACGCACCAAGCTCGTCGCCGCTCACGCCGTAAGCGTCGAGCCAATCCACGTGAACGAGCAAGCCCTGGACGACGCGGCTGAGCGCCGCGACGTTAGCCGGCAATTCGGCGATACGCGCTGCATGATCTCTCGGATCTGACATTCGACTGTGGCCGACCCACCTCTTCGCGCCGACGGTCGATAAGGGCTTGCCTGCGTTCATCGTCGCAATCTAGCGTGGATGTTCGTCGCGGTCTGCGGTGACTCCTTCAGGAACGTGGCGAGGAGCCTCTTGAAAATTCCCTCATGACGAAGGATCGACCAAAGTGAGAATTCTCGTTGTCGGAGCTGGGGCGGTCGGCGGCTATTTCGGGGGGCGTCTGCTGCAGGCGGGCCGCGACGTCACGTTCCTCGTTCGGCCTCGCCGGGCGGCGCAACTTGCGGAACACGGGCTCATGATCCGGAGCCCCCCCGGCGACGTCCATCGGCCCTCGCCGCCGATCGTGACGCAGGAAGATCTCGCCGAACCCTTCGACCTCGTGATCCTGAGTTGCAAGGCCTATCATCTCGACGGCGCGATGGACTCGTTCGCCAAGGCCGTCGGCGAGAACACCGCGATCCTGCCGCTCCTGAATGGGATGCGGCACCTCGACACGCTTGCCGAACGCTTCGGACCCGCGAGCGTGCTCGGCGGCCAATGCGTGATCTCTGCGACGCTCGCAGACGACGGCGCCGTCGTTCACCTCAACGACATGCACGCGCTGAGCTTCGGCGAACTCGACGGCTCGCGCTCGAAGCGAATCGAGGCGATCGCCTCGCAGCTGGTCGGCGCCTCCGGTTTTGAGGCCCGTCTCAGCGACCAGATCCGGCAGGAGATGTGGGAGAAGTGGGTCTTCATCGCCTCGGCTGCCGGGATAACCTCGCTGATGCGGTCGTCGGTCGGCGCCTATGTCGCCGCAGGAGCCGCGGACCTTGCCGTAGAACTTTTCGACGAATGCGCTCGCATCGCGGCGGAACAGGGATTCCCGCCGCGTGGGCCCACTCTCGAGCGGGCGCGGGCCGTCCTGACCGCCGCCGGCTCGCCGCTCAAGGCCTCGATGCTGCGCGACATCGAAGGCGGCAAGCCGGTCGAGGGCGAACAGATCCTCGGCGACCTTCTGCGCCGCGCCGCGAAGCCGGACGATCGGTCGCTGCTGCGCATCGCGACCCTGCATGTGAGAGCCTACGAGCTGGCGCAAGCGGCGCGCGAGAAAGCCGCCGAACGCTAGCCGGGTGGATCGCCTCACCGCCTTCGGGCTGTTCGCCGTCACCGCGATGGTCGTTACTTACGCGATGGAGGCGCGAAGCCGCTGGTTCACGCTGGCCTTTGCCGGCGCCTGCGTGCTCGGGTCGGCATATGGCTTTCTTCAGGGAGCATGGCCGTTTGGGCTGGTCGAGGCCGTCTGGGCCCTTATCGCGCTGAATAAATGGCTTTCCAGACGGTGACGGCGCGCGACGCCTTTCCGACCGCCGAGGCTTGCGCCGGGGGGCGCCTTGGTATATCGGCGGGCGCTTCGCAAGCGCTTGAAGGAGAAACCGCCTTGGCGGACGCCGCGCCGATCAACTGGACCAATGCGACGACGCTGATCAGTGTCGCCATTCTCGTCGGCACCGAGCTCATCGGCGCCGGAGCCGCGGCCGGCTGGGCGATCGGCGGCTTGTTCCAGCTGGGCGAGCCCGTCACCAGGATGCTCGAGGGGCTTCTTATTCTCGCGGCGCTCACCGGGCTTTTCTATTTTCTGCGCGCGGCGCTCGCGCACGAGCCGATCCGCGGCTAGCCGTCCTCCCCGACGTCGTATACGCAACGGGCGGCGGCGACCGGCGGAGCGTCGCGCAACCCGGAACGCCAATGATGACGTCAAATCCGCAAAGCGTGCTCCTCATCGACCTCGACGGAACGCTGACGGATCCCGCCGAGGGTATCATCGGCTGTTTCCGTCTCGCGCTGGAGTCCCTCGGGAAGGCGGCGCCGCCGGCGGCCGATCTCGGATGGATCATCGGGCCGCCCTTGCGTGCCTGTTTCGCCGAATTCCTCGGCGCCGGAGAAGATCCCGAGGAGGCGCTCAGAGCCTACCGCAGCCGCTATTCTGCCGGGGGGCTTTTCGAGGCGGTGGTCTATGACGGCGTCGAAGAGGCGCTCGCGGAACTGCGTGCGGCGGGAACGCGCCTTTTTCTCTGCACGGCGAAGCCGATCGTTTACGCCGAGCGCATTCTGCAGCGCTTCGACCTCGATCGCCATTTTGAGGGGGCTTACGGCGACGAGCTCGACGGCCGCTTTCAGGACAAGGCGGACCTGATCGCCCGCATCCTCGCCGAACAGGCGCTCGACGCCGGCGACTGCTGCATGTTGGGCGACCGCAGGCATGACGTTGCGGCGGCGAGCCGGCATGCGATTCCAACCATCGGCGCGCTCTGGGGCTACGGCGGCGCGGACGAGCTTCGCGCGGCGGGCGCGACAGTGCTGTGCGCCGCGCCATCCGAGGTTCCCGCGGCCTTTTGGGCGCTTTCGGGCGCGCGGCCGTCACGACCGGCGCTGACGCCATGACCGGCGCCGGATCCCGCTCCCCGGCTGGGACGCGCGCTGCGGCTGCGCCGCCAACGCCTCCGCGCGCCGAAGCGCGGCCGACGCAGCTCTCCGCCCACGGCCTTTCCTGGACAGACGATTACGCCTGGATCCGGGCCGATAACTGGCGCGAGGTCCTGCGCGATCCGAGCCGGCTGCCGCCCGATATTCGCGCGCTGCTCAAGGCCGAAAACGCCTATGCGGACGCGGTCCTCGCGCAAACGGCCGGCTTACAGAAAGAGCTTCGGCGCGAAATGCGCGCGCGCCTCAAGGAAGACGATAGCGAGCCGCCGCAGGTCGATGGGCCCTGGGCCTACTACTCGCGCTTTCGTCCTGGCGGTCAGCGGCGCATCTATTGCCGTAAAGCCCGCGAGGGCGGGGCCGAGACGGTGCTGATCGACGGCGACGCGCGGGCCGATGGAAAAGCGTTCTTTCACTTCGCCGGCGGGCGCCACTCGCCGGACCATGCGAAATTCGCCTGGAGCTCGGACGACCTGGGCTCCGAGATCCTGACCATCGCGGTTCGCGATCTCGCCCTCGAGCAGGATCTTGCCGACCGCGTCAGCGGGGCGACCGGAGACATTGTCTGGACGCGGGATTCAACGGCGTTTCTCTACGTCGAGCAGGACGAGAACCACCGCCCGAGCCGGGTCATGCTGCATCGGCTGGGCACGGCGCAGGGCGACGATGTCGAAGTGTTCGCCGAGGACGATCCGGCATGGTTCATCGGCATCGAATTGACCCGGCTTGGCCGCTCGGCCATCATCTCTGTGCACGGCCACGATGCTTCGGAGGCGCTGGTCGTTGATCTTGACCACCCGGTCGCCCGACCTCGGCTCATCGCGCCGCGTCGCCCGGGATTCCGCTACGAGGTCATGGATCACGGCGACCAGTTTTTCATCCGCACCAACGCCGGCGCGCCCGATTTCAAGATCGTGGTCGCGCCGCACGAGGCGCCGCAGGAAGTGAACTGGCGCGATTTCATCGCCGAGACCGACGGGCGATTCATCGCCGACGCGATGCTGTTCAAGGACTGGCTCGTGCTGCTCACGCGCGAGATGAGCCGGCCGCGCCTCTCCGTCATTGACCTCAAGAACGGCGAAGCGCACGAGATCGCCTTCGAGGAGGAAACCTATTTCCTCCGCTTCGAGCCGGTTTACGAATTCGACACTTCGCTCATTCGCTTCAGCTATTCTTCGCTCGCGAGGCCGCAGGAAACCTACGACTACGACGTCGCCGAGCGGCGTCGCACCCTCGTCAAGCGGCAGACCATGCCGCGCGGCTTCGATCCCAAGGCGTATGTCGTCCGTCTCGTTTTCGCGCCTGCCGAGGATGGCGAGAGCGTGCCGGTGTCGCTGATCCACAAGCGCGGCCTGAGCCTCGACGGATCGGCGCCGCTCATGCTCACCGGATACGGAGCCTATGGCTATCCGGTCGAGGCGAGCTTTTCGACCAACCGCTTCTCGCTGGTCGATCGCGGCTTCGTCTATGCGATCGCCCATGTGCGCGGCGGCACGGACAAGGGCTGGCGCTGGTACGAGGACGGCAAGCTCGGCAAGAAGCCGAACACCTTCCGGGACTTCATCTCCGCGGCGCGGTTCCTGATCGCCGAGGGCTACGCGAGTTCCGGGCGGATCGTGGCGCAGGGCGGGAGCGCCGGGGGCCTCCTGATGGGCGCCGTCGCCAATCTCGCGCCGGAGCTTTTCGCCGGGATCATCGCCGACGTTCCTTTTGTCGACGTGCTGGCGACAATTCTCGACGCGAGCCTGCCCCTGACCCCCGCCGAGTGGCTCGAATGGGGCGATCCCATCCATGATCGGGCGGCGTTCGACACCATCCGCTCCTATAGTCCGATCGACAACGTGCGGGCGCAACGCTATCCGGCGATTCTGGCGCTGGCCGGCCTTACTGACCCGAGGGTGACCTATTGGGAGCCCGCCAAATGGGTGGCCAGGCTGCGCGCGACGATGACGGGGGGCGGACCGATCCTGCTACGCACCGCAATGGAGTCGGGCCACGCCGGCGCGCCAGGCCGGTTCGACCGGCTCGAGGATGTCGCCCGCCAATATGCTTTCGCCATCGCCTGCGTCGAGGGCGGGCTCGAGCGGGCGGCGGGCTGAGTTCGTCCCGAGCCCTGGCCGTTCAGCGGCCGGCTTCGTCGACTTTCGAGTGGCGGGCGGAAACGGGCGGATATGACAAATAGATGAGTCGCTTCATCTCGCTCCGCATCGTCGCCACGACATCGAGGATCAGTGCGGCCAGCGTGCTCAGGAATCCGACGATGATCAGTCCGACCGCGAGGATTGCCGTCGGGAACCGTGGCACTAGGCCGGTCTCGAGATAGGTTTCGACGAGCGGGACAGCGAGCGCGATGGCGACGAGGATGACGAGGACGCCGGCGAGACCGAAAAACTTCAACGGGCGCTCGTTGCGAAGGAGATCGAAGATCAGGCGAAGGATCCTGGCTCCGTCCCGAAAAGTGCTGAGCTTGCTGACCGACCCCGGAGGGCGTTCTCCATAGGCGGTGAGCTCTTCTCCACACGGCATTCGCAGCTCCAGCGCATGCACCGTCAATTCGGTTTCGATCTCGAAGCCTCTCGACATTGCGGGAAAGGATTTGACGTAACGACGAGAAAAGACCTTGTAGCCGGACAGCATATCGGTGAATTGCCGGCCAAAAAAATCCTGCACCAGGGCGGTGAGGACGTAGTTGCCGATTCGATGCCCCCTTCGGTAGGCGTCCATGCTTTGAGACACGCGCGCCCCGTTGACGAAGTCGAGCCTTTCATCGATCGCGCGACGAACCATCCGCGGGGCGGCCTTGGCGTCATAGGTGGCGTCGCCGTCAACCAGCACAAAGACGTCGGCGTCGACGTCGGCGAACATGCGACGAACGACATTGCCCTTTCCCCGGCGCGGCTCGTTGCGGACGTCCGCGCCCGCGGCCCGGGCGACATCGACGGTGCGGTCGGTCGAGTTGTTGTCGTAAACGTAGATGGTTGCTAACGGCAAAGCTTCGCGAAAGGCGGCGACTGTCTGTCCGACCGTCAGTTCTTCGTTGAAGCAGGGAATGAGGATTGCGATCTCGTGTTGGCTTATGGTTGCGTCGGTCACTGAATCGGAACTGTGTACACTCGTCGCCATTCTCTCAGTCTTTTCTCTGCCTAACGGTTACCAGGCGGCCCCATCACCCTACTTCAGTTGGACAAACGGCGCATGAATGAGCCCTCCAGGGCATCGGTCCGGCGAACCCGAAATCCAATCTTGCTTCTGATCAGCCGAAAAGCGCGCGCTATCGGGGAGGGCGTCTGCAAGACTTGAACCGGCCTGAAACAACTGAGGACACGCGGCGCCATCATCCAGCCAGCCAAGGCGCCACGCCCGTCGGTCCCGGTAGCGGTCGATCGCAAGCTGGTTGAACTCGGGATCGTCATTGGCCCAGATCGTCTTTTCATTGTCGATGTCAGGGTCGTTGAAAACCAGGGATCCTGCCGTCGCGTTCGGTCCCTCTCTGACGATGACAAGATTCTTGCCTCTGTAACGGTCAAGTTCACTCGCTACAGTGATATGAAAAGACCGGGGACGCAGCCAGCAACAAGAAGTAGAAGTTGTAAAGTCGACACCGTAGGTCAAACCCGAGCCGGTTAACGCAACCCTTAGCGGAATGACCGATCCTAAGATCAGCGCCAGGGGCAGGACACGGCTCAGCGACAATCCATACGCGTGGCCGAGCGGCCGCCATTGGCGCAGGCTCCGAAATCCCTCCATGATGGCCAGAATCACGAAACCAAAGCCCGGTGCGGCGTAATGGGCGAAATCAAGAGTGCCGAGCGAGAGGGCAACGCTGAGCAGGGCCCCAGCCAGCAGAACGGTCGGCTCACGCCTGAGAGCGTAGATTCCGAAGACGAACGGAATCAGGAGCGCGAACCCGATATAGAAGTTCCAATAGTTCCGAAAGCGGAAATTCTCTGCGGTTAAGATCCCAGCCCAAGTTTCTCGACGCTTGTAACGAATTGTGTCGTAAGCGAGGTCCATTTGCTGAGCGGGGTATCGAGGCTTCGCTTCGGGCGGTTTGAAACCCTGCACCAGGAAAAGAGGCATGTCGTGAGTTTGAATGTAAAGCGAGTAGGGCGACACCTTCCAATCTCCGACCACTGCTTGGTTGTCAGCGATAGTAAGACCAACGCCGGCCGCGACCACGACGGCGGCCGCCACACCCGCCGGGATCAGTAATCTCCGTTCCCAGCTAGTGGATCGAATCTAACACTTGATGCCCGCGCCTGACGGCGGCGATGATTTTGTCCGGGTCTGCGGTCCATGTGAAGGGCCTGGACTGCTGATTGTGCTCTTCGAGGAAGCGGTTGATCGCGGCTTGCAGATCGGTGACGGACCGGAAGACGCCTCGCTTGAGCCTGCGCTTTGTGAGAGTGGCGAAGAAGCCCTCGACCGCGTTGAGCCAGGAAGCGGACGTCGGCGTGAAGTGGAATGTCCATCGCGGATTGCGTTCGAGCCATCGGCGGACATTGGGATGCTTGTGGGCGGCGTAGTTGTCGATGATGGCGTGGATCGTCTTCCCCGCAGGAACCTGTCTTTCGACGATATTGAGGAAGCGGATGAACTCCTGATGGCGATGGCGCTGCATGTTGCGGCCGATCACCGTGCCGTCGAGGACGTTCATCGCGGCGAACAGCGTCGTCGTTCCGTGCCGCTCGTAGTCGTGTGTCATCGTTCCGGCGCGGCCCTTCTTCAGCGGCAGTCCGGGCTGGGTGCGGTCCAGCGCCTGAATTTGGCTCTTCTCGTCGACCGACAGGACGATGGCGTGCGCGGGCGGATCGACATAGAGCCCGACGACGTCGCGCAATTTGTCGACGAAGCGCGGATCGTTGGACAGCTTGAACTGGCGCATCCGGTGCGGCTGGAGGCCGTGCTTGCGCCAGATACGTTGAACCGAGCTGACGCTGAGCCCCGCCGCCTTCGCCATCAACAAGCCGGTCCAGTGGGTCGTCTCGCCAGGCGGTTCGCCAAGTGTCAGCGCGACGACGCGCTCGGCGGCCCCGGCGCTCAGCGGTGGGATGCGCGAGGGACGCGTCTTGTCGCGGAGCAACCCGTCGAACCCCGCCTCGATAAAGCGTTCTTGCCAGCGCCATACGCAGGTCTTGGACTTGCCGGTTCGCCGCATGATCTCGTTCGTGCCGACACCATCGGCCGTAAGCAGCACGATCTCGGCCCGCCAGACCTGCTTCTGCGGCGCGTTGCGGTCACGAACCAGGGCTTTGAGCCGACAAATATCGGCAGACGAAACCGAAAGGGATTTTCCTGCGCGCATCACGCAGACTCGCACGCCGAAATCCCAGAGGGAATCCCATCCGGGATTCAACTGTCAGGTTCGATCCACTAGGCGATCGAATGCACTGAAGGATTAGAGCTGCGCCAAACGGAGCTGCATAAACCAATCCCTCGTAGGGCCTTGTCGTCATCAGTATGACCACCCCCGAGCCGACCACAGCGCCATTGAACAGATTTGGGCGCGATCTGACTGCTTTGAAGCCTCCCAACAAAAAGACCCCGCCAAGTGCAGTAAACGCTCCGCCCCAATAGGAGTTCACCCAAAGACTGAACAGTCCTAACCGCATAATAACTACGAAAGCCGCAATTATAGCGTATTTTGCATTGATCCACTCTCGTACCATCCAGTAGATCGTCACTGTCAACACAATCATAAAGAGAATAATGCCTCCAAATGCCCCAATACCCAATAACAAACCTAAGAACATGGGAAAGGAACGAAGGACAGGATAAATCGACGCGTATGTGGGTGTCGCATTTACGTAGAGGGGCAAAAAATTTGGCAATAAATGCACATGGTTGGCGAAATGACCCGTGACATACGTCTTAGTCTGAAAAATGATGCTGATCTCGTCTGGGACGATAGCCTCGGGGACTCCGAGGAATGGAGACAACGCCAGACGAGAACTGCATGCGACGGCGGCGATCAACGCTGTGCTCAAATAAGGCCAATCTGAGAGCTTGCTCACTACTCTTTCAAAATCTGCGAATACCCGAACCGGGTATTTCGTGATCGATACGGCGGTCACGAGCGCGAGCAGCGTCAACGGCAACTGCCACGCTTCGAATATGCCTACTCTCGCGACTAATTCGCCGCCAAGATTCGACAACAAACGCATGTTTACCTTCGATGCGGGCGGTTATAAATTGTAAAATTGTACAAACATCTGTAGATTTGCTCTGTCATCGAGCTTAGGCATAGCTTGCTGGATTCCGGCTGGGGGCGCAGCCAAGTATCTCGACCTATGGAATGATCATGTGAACAAAGGATTGTGAGTCAAAGCGTTCAAGACAGAGATTCCGATCAGTCGTGACCATTTCAGCCCGATATTATACTTAAACCGGCACAACTAGCGGGGCTATGCTTTCTGGGCCGCGGCCGACGAAATCATCCATGCGAGAACGCCCATGCTTCAACTTGTTTGGGGTTTCGGAGCGGGCGCGGACAGGTAAAGGTTCGAGCTACATGGGCCGAGCATAATCCCAGTCATGCCGATCTCGATGGCCCTGTGGCTGGGGGCGGCGTCCTTAAGTGTTTGCCGCGACATGAGAATCAGGTTTTCCGAGGCGGCCCATTTCTCCTTGCCCAATGCTCGGCATGCCAGCGGAAAGGTTCCGTCGAACCAATGTAGGAACGGAATTGCGGTGTGATGTTCTACAGGGAAAAATCGATGAGGCACGGTGACAAAGACGCTTCCGCCGACCCGCATCAATTCGGAGAGGAAGAAGCGTTGGTTTTCAAGACTGCCGACGTGTTCGAGGACGGCGTTCGCCGTGACGACGTCGAAGGACGCATCGCCGAACGGCAATGGTTGGTTGGCGACAATCTGGCGGTACTCGACTCGCGGAAAGGAGGCCTTGAAGGCGTTGCCCCGCCCCAGACCGACCGCGGTGATCTTATCCTGCGAAGCGTAGCAGCGCTCAATGACGTTGGCGGCGTCGCCGACAACGTCCGAAACGCCGACGTCGAGAATTGTGTCTGAACCGCTTGGGGCGCAGAGTCTTGCGAAATCGGCATAGATTCTGTCGCGTGCAATCGTCACAAGCTTCTCAGGAATAGACCCAGGCGTTGCGACCTCGTAATATTGTCCATCAATTTGGTTCAAAGACATCTCTGGCCTCATGATCTCGAGATGACTGAGGCCTGGTCGCGTCGCGACGCCTCGATGAAATGACGGGTGAGATGGTGAGCAAACGGCCACGCAGCGCGTCGGGCCTCGAGCTGAAGGCGAGCGAGGTTTCTTGGACGGATGCGCTGCAAAAACGGGTTTATGGTTTTCCGCAATTCTGCTCTGCGTAGCTGAGACCGGCATAATACAGGAATTTTCCGTTTATCTCCGCGATCAGGGGGCCCAGTGCGCACGCCTCCATCAGCGGCGGGATAATTGTTATTGCTCTGGTTTGCATTTCCGAGAGGACATAGAAGCGAGGGTGCGTCCGCAAGAATTCGTCGAGTTTCGCCACATGGAAATAGTCCACGAACTGCGCTGTTCGGACGGTCTGATTCTGATTGGTCGGATCCTGAGGTGGCTGGTCGGGGACGGTAAGCAGGACCATCCGCGCGCGCATATCGGCATCCGCGGCGTAAGCCACTTGAATATAAAAGACGCCGTCATCGACGACGATCGGAAGCGCGGAATCGTGCGTGTATTGCTTCAGAGTTGGGAGGATCCCGCTGTAGGGGCCCGTACCAGCGCGCGTCTTATGGACCAGGTCCGATAGAAGCAGCGGCGTTAGAAGTACAGCCACAGTCCTGCCGTCGCGCAGTCTTCCGAGCAAACATCCGGCCGCCATTGGCGCGAATACGGCCATTCCGGAAGCATATCGCTCACTATATGCATTAGTTACTACTACCGCTATAATAAACGTCAAGATGGGTATTGACGCGGACGCAATCATCATGATTTCAAGCCGCGAAAGCAGGCCGGTTGGGCGCGAAGTCCCAGTGAAGTTAGGAACCTGACTGTCTCCTATTAATCGATGAGCGTAGTAAATAGCGAAAATAAGCAGACCACCAATTAAGATAAGAGCGATTCCGAAATCGCCACCGAACATAACAGCTTCAATCGAATGAAATAGATTCGCAGTAGTAGGCTTAGCATAAAAATTAGGGGAGTACACGTCACTAGAGTTGAAGGTTGATAGCTGACGAGCTAAAGGTATCCACGCGCTTTCGACCAGAATAAGACATATCAACGGCACGATGACCGTGGAACGCAATTGCTTTCGAGTTAGAATCCACAGAGCTTCACAAATGGCGATGGTTGCAACTTCGACGATCCCATAAAAATGAAAGCTCAAGCATAAGGTCAAGACGACAAATATTCCTGCACCGCTGAGCGCCGGATGCTTGGAGTCTTCCATGCCGTCCCAGAATAGCAGCGCGAGCGCGAGAAAAAAGGTCAAGAACGCATATCCGCGTACTTGATTCGCAAAAGGGAATAGACCCATTGACAAGACAATACCGAAAGAGAGAAGCGATATGACGACCCCCACTCGGCGTCGCATAATGACAAAAATAACGACCCCGGCGCCGAATCCAGCCAGAATGGACGGCAGCCGGGCCGCAAGTTGAATCGGAATCAATTCAGTAAAAGTAAGTATATTATGAAGAAATAAATAATATGTTGGAGGTTCAAGCTCCGCTCCGTGCCAGATTGCATTGATGATCGCACGAGAACTTGGCAATTGGGCCGTACTAGCCGCCAATGCCTCATCCATCCAGAATTCTGACCGCCTTGAAAGCGTGATGGAGGCGTAAAAGTACGTCAGCGTGAAAATGAAGAAAACGCACGGACCATAAAACGAGGCGACGGATCGCTTGTCTACGTATGCTTGAATTCGACCTAATAACGATGGTTGAACTATAGCCTGAACTTGTGCCATGGATCCTTATCCTACTTCGTCGCAGCGTCGTGCCGGCTCTACGGGTCTAAGGCGATCCGGTCGATTGGCGCCCGGAACTCGACGGAGGCCGGATATCCCGGATGGCGTTCTCGTGGAGGATGTCCGTTAGATATACGCAATCTATGATGTCATCTACGCCGGGCACTATTGCTGGATAACGACAGCAGAACGGGCCTTAATCGTTCGCGCCTAAATGCTCATTCTCACCCAGTGTGCGTTCAGTCTGCAGTCGACCCGAATTCCCCTCGCAAGTGAGGCCGCACCGCATTACGTCGAATGACGTTCATGCTATCAGATAGTGACATTCTATGACAAAAGGTGCAAGTGTGAGGTTGGCGTTTCTGTCCCTCTTGCGGAGCAACTCGAGCGTGTTGGCTCAGCCAAGAGGCAGAGGGTTACAACCCGGCAGCGGCGTTGTTAATTTCAGAAACGGGTAATATCACTGGGGGATCGCGATGTCGGGCGCTTCGAGTCGCTCCGCGCGATCGGCCGGATCAGTAGGTCGCCGCCAGATAGTCCACGATGACGGGCGCATCGCTTTCTGCGATCGGCGCCTTATAGACCTTGATCATCTTCTGCACCTCGGCCTGCCAGAAGGCTTTGCCTTCCTTGGGCGGTTGGGTCGTGATGTAGTCCGCGGAATGGCAAGCCTGGCAGACGGCCGCGGTTTCGACGCCGGGGCCGGGCTTGAGGGCAGCAGTTTCGTCCGGCAGCCGGTAGACGAGCGGGGCGGCGACGGCTGCGGAAGCGAGACCGAGGAGCGAAGCGAGGAGCAGGAGCGCATAGCGGTTCATCTGCCGTCGCCTCACGCCGCGATCACGTTGGTCGTTTCTACGACATTGCGCATGTAGCCGGCCGGGTTCCACAATGGTTCGAGCGGCTGCGACTGGCCGGCGCGGTTGGCCGCACGCACCATCAGGCGATATTTGCCCGGCGCAAGCTTGAGACTGGCCTTCCATTCGCGGAATGAGTACCGGCCGAGGTCGTCGCCGAGCGATGCTTCGATCCAGGTTTTTCCGCCGTCAGCGGAAACCACGACATCGGATATTCCCTGGCCGCCGTCAAAAGCAATGCCGCGCAGACCCACATCCTTATCCGCCGGAACCGACGCGCCCTCGGCGATATTGGTCAGGAAGGAGCGGACATTGAAACGGCCAATCGGCACTGTCGACGCGGCCGGCTTGCCCGGCGGGGTGCAGGCGCAGGCGTTGTTCGGAATCCGGTAGGCCGTCTTCATCCAAAAGCTGTCGAGCGGAGCATCGAGGACGTCGATCGTGCTCAGATGCTTGACCCAATACGTCCCGTAGCAGCCGGGAACGACGAGCCGGATCGGAAATCCGTTCAGCCACGGCAGGTCCTCGCCGTTCATCGCGTAGGCGATCATCACTTCGCCGTCGAGCGCGTGATCGAGTTCGAGCGCCTTCATGAACGCCGGCGTCTCGGGAAGGACCGGCCGATCAAGCCCCTGGAAGGACACCTGGACCGCGCCCGCCTGCACGCCCGCCTTGGCCAAAACCGCCTTCAACGGGACGCCCTTCCACCGCGCGTTGCCCATCGCTCCGTTCGCAAGCTGGCCGCCTGCGACGCGAGGCTCGAAAAAACCGCGGCTGTTGCCGGCGCATTGATTGACCGCGGTGATCTCGACCGGCTCGAAACTGCCTTTCAGGTCAGCGACCGATAGCGACAGCGGGGTCTCGACCTTGCCCTGAACGGTCACGCGAAAAGCGTCCGGATCGATCTTCAGCGGAATGTCGGCAAGATGATAGCGCACGAAAAACGCGTCGTTCGGCGTGATGACCCCTTCGTCGAATACGCTGAACGGCGTTTCCAACTGCGGCGGCCGTGTCGTGAGACGGATCAGCGGGCGCTTGCCCGGATAGCTTGCCAGCGGGCGCTCGCCATTGGCGAACGGGAGGGTGACCATCTCGCTCGCCATCGCCGCGAGCGAAGCCTTGCCGGCGCCGGCCGCGCCAATCCCCGCCGCGACCGTGAGCTTCAGCGTTTCCCGCCGGTTCATCATGAGGTTCGCCGCTCCCATGTTCGACTGTCAGCCAATCTGAGCGATTCCGGCGCGCCCAACAAGTTCAAACCATTATCGCGAGACGCCGGTCGCGGCTGTCACTCGTCTTCGTCCTGGGGCTCCCTCGGCGCGCTCGAGCCCGGGATGACGTAGCTCCCTTTGAGCCAGCGATGGAGGTCGACGTCGGCGCAGCGCTTGGAGCAGAACGGCGCGTAACGCTCGCTGCGCGGCTTGCCGCAGATCGGGCAGGGCCGGTCGTTGGCGCGGCTGGCGGAGGGTTTGTTATCGCCGGGGGTCATTGAACGAGGCTCGCGCCCCAGCTCCGGTGGACTTCATAGCCGAAGCCCGCAAGGAGCGCAGCGGTTTCGGCAAGCGGCAGGCCAACGATATTGGAATAGGAGCCGACCAGCCGCTCGACGAACGCGCCCGCGAGGCCCTGGATCGCATAGCCGCCCGCCTTGCCGCGCCATTCGCCGCTCGCAAGATAAGCCGCGATCTCGCCGTGCGACAGGCGTTTGAACCTGACGCGGGTCTCGACCAGCCGCCGCCTCGCGGGGCCGGCCGAGGCAATAAGCGCAAGCCCGGTATAGACGCGATGGCCGCGGCCCGAGAGAAGGTCGAGGCACGCCGCCGCCTGGTCGAGCGTCTCGCATTTCGGCAGGATCCGCAGACCGACGCACACCACCGTATCGGCTGCGAGCGTGAGATGCGGCAGGAGATCGTCCGGCTTCGAAGCCATTGCCGCCGCGACCGACGCCTTCTCCATGGCCAGTCGTGCTGCGAGCGCCCGCGGCGCTTCGCCGCGGCGCGGGGATTCGTCGATATCCGACGGCAGGATCGCGTCAGGCTTGACGCCGATCTGTTCGAGAAGCGCCAGCCGGCGGGGCGAAGCCGAGGCGAGCGCGAGGCGCGGGCGCGGGGTGGTCGAGGCCATGGTTGCGCCGCCCATAGCTCGGGTTCATTTGAAACGGTAAGTAATTCGCCCCTTGGTCAGATCGTAGGGCGTCATCTCCACGAGCACCTTGTCGCCGGCCAGAACGCGGATGCGGTTCTTCCGCATCTTCCCCGCTGTATGGGCGATAATTTCGTGGTCGTTCTCGAGTTTGACGCGAAAGGTCGCATTGGGCAGCAACTCAACGACGAATCCCGGGAATTCAAGCAGTTCTTCTTTCGACATAAGGCTCCTTAAGGTATCGCTCCGCCGCCCGAAGGGGAACGGAAGCGGCTCATGACGTCGCCCCTAGCACGCCGGCGCCGCCCTCTGCTACCACGTCCGCGGTTTCGAGACCGAATAGTGCGCCCGCCCGGCGTCGCCGGAAGATCAACATCTCGGACAAGTAATTTGGTCGCAGGGGCGGCGAACCAGGCTACTTCAGCGCGACGGGGTCTGATTCGGTCAGGAAACCGAGGATTTCGTGGAAAAACTGCATGCGGTTCTTTTCCAGCATGACCGTATGCGTGCCCTCGCCGAGCTCGACGAAGCGCTTGTATGGCGCGGCTGTCAGTTTTGCGAAATAGGCCTCGGCCAAGTAGCTCGGAAGATCGGCGTCCCATTCCGCGTGGATGACGAGCGTCGGCACGGTGATCTTGCCCGGATCATAGTACGGCTTTCCCGCGCCCCAGTAATTGGCGAACTCGACCATCACCCCGTCGCCGGCGCGAAGCATCGGCGGATTCATCTTGCTGCCGACCGGGTCGGTTGCGAGCGTCTCGTCCCACCATCGCTCGAAGACGCCGGGCGGAATGAGCGTCGCTACCTTGTCCTCTGGCACTCCCCTGGTCCAACGCGCTTTCGCGCTGTCCTTGCCGACCAGCCGATAGGCCGGCGTCGCGGCGGCCGGCGGCGCCGCTGCGGGCTTAAACGTCCAAGCCGGCGCGTAGAGAACGAGCCGATTGATCTTGTCGTTGTGGCCGGCGGTGTAATTGCCGGCGATCGAGGTGCCCCACGACCAGCCGATGAGGTCGAGTTTCGGGATCCCGCGCCGGGCCAGCACAAAATCGACCGCCGAGCCAAGATCGCGGCCGGCCTCCTCCGAAGTCGCGATCGGCTTGTTGGCCTCAGGCGGCTGGTCCATTTCCGGCGGTCGGGTCGACCGTCCATAGGAGCGCACGTCGACAAGATAGACGTCGAAGCCGTTCTGGGCGAAGAGGTCCATCATCGAAACGCCGTCGATCGGCAGATCGAAGGCGGTTTCCGCCGGGTAGGTTGCGCCGTGGATGAAGAGCAGCGTCCTGTCGGCGGGAAACGACGTCACGTCCGCCGCATGCTTGTTACGCACATAGAGTTCGACGCCGGGGTCGGACGATGGGATCATCGCCTCCGACATGACCACTTTCGGCGTCTGCCCGAAGGCGGCGGCCGAGAGCGCTGAAGATGCAACCATTGCCAGACAGGCGCCTCGAAGCCTCATGACGATCCCTCCGCGAAGGCGCGTCTCGCAGGCGCGCCTTGCCCGGATGTTCGCATGATCGCGGCGGCCAGGCAAAGGCCGGCGGGCCGCGATCCCTCAGCCGCCCGGCGAGCGCGCCGCGTCACTCGCTGCTGATACTGGCGGGCTTGCGGCCGACTTGCGGGTTCTGCGCTCGTCCAGCCACTGCATGACGACGTAGAACGAGGGAACGAACACCACCACGAGGCAGGTCGAGGCGATCATCCCGTAGAAGACGGCGATGCCAATCGATCTGCGCGCGCCGGCGCCGGCGCCGGTCGCGAGCACCAGCGGCAGCACGCCGAGGATGAAGGCGAACGAGGTCATCAGAATGGGCCGGAACCTGAGCCGCGCCCCTTCGACCGCCGCCTGGGCGATCTCCATTCCTTCGTCCCGCCGCTGGCGGGCATATTCGACGATCAGGATCGCGTTCTTGCTGCCGAGCGCGATGAGAAGAATGAGGCCGATCTGGGTGTAGAGATTGTTGGCGGCGCCGAAGTAGGTCAACGCTCCGACCGTGCCTAAGAGCGCGAGCGGCACCGCGAGGATCACCGCGAACGGCAGGATCCAGCTCTCGTACTGGCCGGCGAGAACGAAATAGACGAGGATGAGGGCGAGCCCGAAGACGTAGTAGGTCTGCGAGCCGACCTGCTTTTCCTGATAGGACATCGCCGTCCACTCGAAGCCGCTGCCGGTCGGAAGCACGTGCGCGCCGATCTGCTCCATGATGTCGAGGGCCTGCCCTGAGCTGAAGCCTGGCGCCGCCCCGCCCACGATGGTGGCTGAGGGATAGAGATTATAAAGGCTGATGAGCGAGGGGCCCTGAACTTCCTTGATGTCGACTAGCGTTCCGATCGGCGTCATGGTGCCGTCGCGCGCTCTGACTTTCAGGTTTCGTATGTCGTCGAGGTTCGCCCGATATTTGGCCTCCGCCTGGGCATAGATCTGGAAGACATGGCCGAACTTGGTGATCTGGGCGACATAGTTCGATCCGACATAGTCCGAGAGCGCGGCGAACAGCTGCCCGACCGTGACCCCGATCGTCTCGGCCTTGATGCGGTTGACGCCGACGTAGATTTGCGGCGCTCCGGCGCGGAAGGTCGTCGCCAGCCTCGAGAGCGATGACTGTTCGTTGCCCTGCGCAACGATCGTGTTCGCCAGCGTCTGCAGCAACGCATAGTCGAAATTGCCGTTTCTCAACTCGACCTGCATCGTGAAGCCGCCGGCGTTGCCGATGCCCTGAATGGGAGGCGGCAGGAGAGCGAACGAGAAGCCGCCGAGCACGCCTTGCAGGTCGTGGTTCAGTCGGCCCAGGATCGATCGGAGATCCTGGCCCTTCTCCTTCAGCCGCTCGTCCCACTCCTTGAGAACGACGAAGGCGACGCCCGCATTGGCGAGGCTCGCCCGGTTGTCGAGGATCGATATGCCGCTGACGGTCACGACATGTTCGACGCCGGGCACTTTGCTGGCGAGCCCCTGAATCTGCTCCAAGACCCGGTCCGTGCGCTCCTTCGAGGCGCCGTCGGGCAGTTGCGTGGCGACGATCAGATAGCCCTGGTCCTCGTCGGGCAGGAAGGCCGTCGGCACGCGTGTCAGTCCCCAGATCGCGACGCCGACCAGAATGAGCGCGAGGGCGACCATGATGCCGCTGCGGCTCACCATCCCGCCGACTAGGCGAGCGTAGCCGCCTTCGAGCCGGCCGTAGACGTTGTTGAAGCCGCGGGAGAAGAAGTTTCGCTGGTCGGGAGGTTTCGGCGGCCTCAGCCACAACGCGCTTTGCGTTGGCTTGAGCGTGAGCGCGTTCACCGCGCTTATGAAGGCTGTGGACGCGATGACGAGCGCAAACTGCCGGTAGAGCTGCCCGGTCAGCCCCGGCAGGAACGCGGCCGGTATGAAGACCGACATCAAGACCAACGTGATGCCGAGAACCGGCCCGGTCAGTTCGTCCATCGCCCGTCCCGCGGCCTCGCGGCCCGGCATCCCCGCCTCGACATTGCGCGCGACGCCTTCGACGATCACGATCGCGTCGTCGACGACGATGCCGATCGCGAGCACGATCGCGAAGAGGGTCGGAAGGTTGATCGAGAAGCCGAGCGCCGCCATCGCCGCGAACGCCCCGATCAGCGTCACCGGGACGGTCGTCGCCGGCACCAGCATCGCCCGCCAGTCCTGCAGGAAGACGAGGATGACGATCAGGACGAGAATCGCGGCCTCGAACAGGGTGCGGTAGACCTCGCTAATCGCGGCCTTGACGAATTTTGTCGTGTCGTAAGGCACGACATAGGCGAGGCCGTCGGGGAAGCTCTTGGCGAGCTCGTCCATTTTCGCGCGGACTTCGTTCGAGACCGCGATGGCGTTCGCGTCCGGCAGCAGCGAAACGGCGATGCCGGCGGCGGGCTTGCCGTCGAGATTGAACGATTCGCTATAGGTCTGCGCGCCGAGTTCGGCGTGGCCGACGTCGCGAATCCGGGTGATGCGGCCGCCATTGGCCGAATCGACCTTGACGATGATGTTTTCGAATTCCCTCGGGTCGTCGAGCCGGCCCTTGAGATCGAGCGTATATTGAAAATCCTGTCCCTTCGGAGCGGGCGGCGCGCCGATCTGTCCCGCCGAGACCTCCTGGCTTTGCTGCTGGATGACGTTGATGACGTCCTGCGGAGTCAATCCCCGCGCCTGCAGGAGGTCGGGGTTCAGCCAGACGCGCATGGCGTATTGCCCGGCGCCAAGGACCGACACGTCGCCGACGCCGGGAAGACGGCGAAGCTCGTCCTGCACGTTGATGACGGCGTAGTTCGCTAGGAACAGGCTGTCGAAGCGGCTGTCGGGCGAGGTGAGGCCGACGAACTCGAGGATCGAGGTCGACTGCTTCTTCGTCGTCACGCCCTGGACCTGCACTTCGAGCGGCAGGGAGGATATCGCCGCCGAGACCCGGTTCTGGACCAGGATCTCATCCTCGTCGGGGTTGGTGCCGATCGCGAAGGTGACGATGAGGCTGTAGGTGCCGTCGCTGGCGCTCGTCGACTGCATGTAGATCATGTTCTCGACGCCGTTGACGTTCTGCTCGATCGGCAGCGCCACGGTGTCGACGAGGGTCATCGCGCTCGCGCCGGGAAAACGGGTCGTCACCTGGACGGTCGGCGGAACGACGTTGGGATATTGCGAGCTCGGCAGCTGGAGGAGGGAGACGAGGCCGATCAGGATGAAGACGAGCGCAAGCACATTGGCGAGCACCGGCCTGCTGATGAAAAAGCGGGAAATTGCTCCCGCCCGGCCTTCCGGATTCATTTCTGACCCGGGTCGGCCGCGCCGGCTTTGTCCGCGCGCGACGGCTCCGGCGCCGCGGAAGCGAGCTGCCCGCGCTGCGGATCGACCTTGGCGCCGGGAAAGGCGCGCTGCACTCCTTCGGTCACGACCCAGTCGGTCGGGCTCAATCCCAATTCGATCACGCGCAATTGCCCGTCGCGCACTCCGGTCGTGACGACCTTCTTCTGAACGACATTGTCGGGGCCGACGACAAGGACGTAGCTTCCTTCCTGGCTGGTTCCGATCGAGTCGTTGCGCGTCAGGAGCGCCTTGTCATGCTGCGCGATCGGGGTGCGCACCCGCACGAAGAGACCCGGCAGCAGGGCGCCATCCTTGTTCTCGAACAAGGCGCGCGCATTCAAGGTTCCGGTCGCCGAGTCGACCTGCGGCGAGGCGTAATCCATGTGCCCCTTGTGCGGATAACCGTCCTCCCCCTGCAGGCTGATTTCGACCGGCACATCCGACAACCCCGATGTGCGCAGCGCGACGCCGTGCTGGGCGAGGTTTCTCTGCAGCGACAGGATCTGCGGCTCGCTCAGCGTGAAATAGACGTAGAGCGGATCGGTCTGCACGATCGTCGAGAGCTTCGTCGGTCCCGAAACGCCGACCAGCGCGCCGACATCGACGAGATGATTGGTCACGACCCCGTCGAATGGGGCCAGCACCTGGGTGTAGCCGAGGTTGATCTTCGCGAGCCAGATCGCCGCCTTGGCGTTCAGGATCTCGGCCGCCGACTGGTCGGCCTTCGATTTCCACTCCTGGACTGTGGCCTGGCTGGCGAAGTCGCTTTTGCCGAGCGTCGCCTGGCGTTGATATTCGGTCTTGTTATATTCCTCCGTCGCTTCGTCCGAGGCGAGCGTCGCCTCCTGCTGGTCGACCTGCGCCTGATAGATGTCGCGCTCGATGCCAAAGAGTTGGGTTCCCTTCTTGACCGTGGCGCCGTCGACGTAATTGATCGACGTGAGGAAACCCTGGACGCGCGCGACGAGGTCGACCGTGGCGAAAGCGGCGGTGTTCCCTGTCAGTTCGAGGTACTCGGTCACCGGCTGCTGGAGCGGCTGGGCCACCTGCACCTTGGGCGGCGGCGGCGCGACATACGCGTTCTTGGCGCCGTTGCAGGCGACCAGCGCGACGGCGGCTGCGCCAAGGCACGCGGCGCGAATAGCCCGCGCGACGATTCGAGTCCCGGACCGAAGGTCACGCTTCCATATCAACGCGCCAATCCCCGCAAGTCCTGACAGCTGGTCCATCGACGACGCCAATGGGCAGCGTCGCCGGATCGCCCCGACCCGGGCCTATGATGCCTGACCTGCGCGTGAGCGCAAGAGGCGTTTCGTCTCGCCGTTATCCGCTCGCACGGTCGAGCGCGCGATAACGCATGACCGCGAAAGGAATTGAGGCGAGATAGGCGAGGGTGACGGCGACCAGCGCCTGCATCGGAAAATTGAACAGGAGGAGAAGCGCGGCTGCGACGCCGACCAGCACCACCGCCACATATTCGCGTGGCACCCGCCCGAGCGACTTGCCGGAGAAATGCGGCACCCGGCTCGCCATCAAGAGCGCCACGCCAAGCACATAGAGGCTCTCGATCACGGCGAAGCGCGGGGTCGGCGGCCCGAGATCGAACGCATAATCCAGGTAGATCGGCAGCAGGCCGACGATCGCGCCCGCGGGCGCCGGCATGCCGACAAAGAAAGTCTTGCGCCATGTCGGCTGATCTTCATCGATCATGACATTGAAACGCGCAAGCCGCAGCGCGCAGGCCATCGCAAACAGGAGCGCCGCGACCCAGCCGAAGTTTTTGACGGTGTGCAGGTTTGCCACGTAGAGCACCAAAGCCGGCGCGACGCCGAAGTCGACGAAATCGGCGAGCGAGTCGAGTTCGGCTCCGAAGTGCGAGGTTCCCTTGAGCGCCCGCGCGATCCGTCCGTCGAGACCGTCGAGCACGGCGGCGCCTGCGATCGCGCTCACCGCCCATTCGATCGATCCCTCCATCGCGAGCCGGATCGCGGTGAGGCCAAGGCCGAGCGCGAAGAGCGTAAGGATATTGGGGATGAGGAGCCTGAGCGGCACCGCCCGGAAGCGCTTGGCGCGTGCTGGGCCGCGCGCGTCGCCGATCGGCGCCCGGGGCAGGGGGCCGGCCTCGTTCACCGCTCAGCTCCGCTGAAAGGGCGTCGGCGTGACCTCCGTGGCGATCCTGCCGATCACCGTCTCGCCGGCGACCGTGCGCGAGTCGACGCCGACCACGATCTGCGCGGACGGCGGGAGATAGACGTCGACGCGCGAACCGAAACGGATGAGGCCGATGCGCTCGCCGGGGGTCAGCAGCGCGCCCTCGTGGGTGAAGCACACAATCCTTCGCGCGACGAGGCCGGCGATCTGGACCACCCCGAATTGTCCGGAGGGGCTATCGATGACGATGCTGTTGCGCTCGTTGTCCTCGCTCGCCTTGTCCAGGTCGGCGCTGAGAAACAGGCCCGGATGGTAGACGATCTGCGCAACCCGGCCCTGCACCGGGGCGCGATTGACGTGGCAATCGAAGACCGACATGAAAATCGACACCCGCTGCATTGGCGCCATGCCGAAGCCGAGCTCCGGTGGCGGCGCGGCGAAGCCCGCGGCGCTGACGACGCCGTCGGCGGGCGCGATGATGAGGTCGCCGCGGACCGGCGTGACGCGAGCCGGATCGCGGAAGAAATAGGCGCACCACAAAGTGGCGACGAGGCCGAGCCATCCAAGCGGCGACCACAGCCACCAGAGGATCAGCGTCGCGACGGCGAAGCCGACCACGAACAGATAGCCTTCCGGGTGGATCGGCGCGAGCTGACCGCGCAGCGACTTCACGATGCTCATTGATCGGCGCCCGAACAAAATCCGCGCGCACTCATGGCGCCAAACGTCTCGAATGTCACGACGCCGACTGGGAAGCGAGGCCGCCGGCGGAGTCGAGATCGTCCTCCCTGCCGGCGCGCCGCAGCAATTCCTGCGCCGCG
The DNA here is from genome assembly GCA_963794655.1 of uncultured Alphaproteobacteria bacterium. Taxonomy (GTDB): domain Bacteria; phylum Pseudomonadota; class Alphaproteobacteria; order Rhizobiales; family Beijerinckiaceae; genus Roseiarcus. The sequence continues at coordinate 239,330 of CAWCEV010000007.1, read as the reverse complement.
TCGACCTGCCGCTGGCGGCTCCACAGCGCCGAATAAATTCCGCCCCGCGCGAGAAGCTCATCATGCGTTCCGCGCTCGGCGATGACGCCCTTGTCGAGCACCAGGATCTCGTCGGCGTTGACCACAGTCGACAGGCGGTGGGCGATCACGATCGTCGTGCGGCCGCGCGAGACCCGCTCGAGCGCAGACTGAATCTCCCGTTCGGTGAAGCTGTCGAGCGCCGACGTCGCTTCGTCGAGAACCAGAATCGGCGGCGCCTTCAGCATCGTGCGCGCGATCGCGACCCGCTGCTTCTCGCCGCCGGAAAGCTTGAGGCCACGCTCGCCGACCGGCGCCTCGTAGCCCTGCGGCAGCGAGCGGATGAAGCGGTCGATCTGGGCGTTTTCCGCCGCCGCGACGACCTCCTCCTCGCTCGCCCCGTCCCGGCCATAGCGGATGTTGTAGAGGATGGTGTCGTTGAACAGCACCGTGTCCTGCGGCACCATGCCGATCGCAGCGCGCAGCGAACTCTGGGTCACGGCGCCGATGTTCTGGCCGTCGATCAGGATGCGCCCTGAGCCCGGCTCGTAGAAGCGAAAGAGGAGCCGCGAGATCGTCGACTTGCCGGCGCCCGACGGTCCGACGATGGCGATCGTGTGGCCGGCCGGCGCATCGAACGAAATGCCGCGCAGGATCGGCCGGCCGGGATCATAGGCGAACTCGACGTTCTCGAACCGGACCGCGCCGGCGCTGACCTTCAAGGGCTGCGCCCCGGGAAGATCCTCGATCTCCGGATTTTGCGACAGGATCGCGAACATCGCCTCGACGTCGATGATCGCCTGCTTGATCTCACGATAGACCATGCCCATGAAGTTGAGCGGCTGGTAGAGCTGCAGCATGATGAGGTTGACCAGCACGAAGGCGCCGACTGTCTTCGTTCCGTTTCTCACCTCCGCGACGCACATCACCAGCACCACGATCAGGCCGAGGGTGAAAATGACCGCTTGTCCTGCGTTGAGCACCGCGAGCGAGACATAGGTCCGCACACTCATCCGTTCGTAGCGCGCCATCGACTTGTCGTATCGCGCGGCCTCACGCTCTTCGGCGCCGAAATACTTCACCGTCTCGAAGTTGAGCAGGCTGTCGATCGCCTTCGTGTTGGCGTCCGTGTCGCTCTCGTTCATCGACCGGCGAATGCCGATCCGCCAATTGGTGGCGACCGTCGTGAACGCGAGATAAGCAACCACCGTAATGGTGATCGCCGCGACGTAGCGCCAGTCGAAAGAGAACAACATCGCGCCCACGACCAGCGCGAACTCGACGGCGGTCGGAACCGCGGTCAGCATGGAGGTCCGAACGATGGTCTCGATCGCGTTGCGGCCGCGCTCGAGCACCCGCGTGAGCCCGCCGGTCTTGCGCTCCAGGTGAAAGCGCAACGACAGGCGATGCAGGTGCTCGAATACTTCGATCGCCAGCCGGCGCACCGCATTCATGGCGACCGCCGCGAATAGCGCGTCGCGGCCCTGCTGGGTCAACGCCATGACGATGCGCAGGAGGCCATAGAGGACGGTCAGCCCGACCGCGCCGGCAAGAAGATGCGGCAGCGGGACTGCGTCGAGCGCAAGCTTTCCGGCGACTGCGTCCGTGGCCCACTTGTACGAGTAGGGAATTGCGATTGTGAACAATTTCGACAAAAGCATCAGGGCGACGGCGAAAAATACGCGCAGCTTGAGGTCGGCCCGGTCCGCCGGCCAGATGTACGGCCATAGGAGCTGAACGGTTCCGGTCAGCGTCGCCCGCCGCGCCGGATTGCCGCGATCAGCAATGAATGTTGAAGTCTTGTGATGTTGCATTGGAGCCCGCGACGCGCCGGTCAACTGGTTCGGCACGCCGCATATAAGCGCTTTCAGCGCTGTTGACATCCATTGAGACAATGGTCCTGCGCCCGACAATCATTGCGAGGCGCCCGCGCTGACAAAAAAGGCCAGTCCGACTGCCGTTGGCCCAGAGTTAGCACCCGTCGCGATCTTGGTTATTGAGGCAAAGCCATGATGGATTCTGCCCCCAATGATTCGCTGAAACCTTATTTGCGACATGCTAACCGGGCCCTGTCAAGTGAAGAAAGTTCTTTTTTTGTGTAAATTGAGGTTCCGGCCGACCGAGCATAGTGAGTATTCGACCAATGTCGTGCATGCCGTAGGTAAAAATCACCATTGTTTGTCTTGTGCCATGTTTTCTTTTGCGCTATATCCTCGCCCGCCAAGTCGCCGGGAGCGACAAATAACGAGGACCCTCGTCGTGGTCGGACGAGGAGAATGGCCCGAAGCTAATCGTCAGAAGCGCGGTTTCGACGGGCAACCTGTTTGGAGTAACGTCTGCAATGAGCGATTCCACCAATCACGTCGAACTCGCCGCGGAGATAGTTTCGGCCTATGTGTCGAACAATTCCGTGCCGTCAAGCGAGTTGCCGGCTCTTCTCAGCGATGTTCACGCGGCGATCGTGCGTGTCGCGAGCGGCGCGCAACCTGTCGTCGTCGAAGCCGCCAAGCCCGCAGTCCCGCCGAAGAAGTCGATTACGAGCGATTACATCATCTGCCTGGAAGACGGGCGCAAATTCAAGTCGCTCAAGCGCCACCTGCGGACCCAATATAACCTTTCCCCCGAAGAGTATCGCGAGAAGTGGGGTCTTCCGTCCGACTATCCCATGGTCGCCCCGGCCTACGCCAAGGCCCGGTCGGCGCTGGCCAAGCAGATGGGCCTCGGACAGCAGCGCCGGCGCCGCAAGTAAAGCGCGTCGCGGATCCCGCCCTAACCTGAAGGCGACGCCCTTTTGCTGTAAGGGCGCTGAGGTCAGGGCAAGATATGGCCCCTGCGCGAATCGGCGCGGGGCCTCCTACTTCGTCCCGAACATCCGGTCCCCCGCGTCGCCCAGGCCGGGAATGATGTAGCCGTGGTCGTTGAGCCGCTCGTCGATCGCCGCGGTCCAGATCTGGACCTCCGGATGGGCTTTGGTCAGCCGCTCGATCCCCTCGGGCGCCGCGAGAAGGCAGACGAAGCGGATGTCCCTCACGCCTCGGCGCTTGAGGCGGTCGATGGCGGCGACGGCAGAATTGGCGGTCGCCAGCATCGGGTCCATCACGATCACCAGCCGGTCGGCGACGTCCGCCGGCGCCTTGAAGTAATATTCGACCGCCTCGAGGCTCTGCGGGTCGCGGTAGAGCCCGATATGCGCCACCCGCGCGCTGGGCACGAGATCGAGCATCCCGTCGAGAAAACCGACGCCGGCGCGCAGGATGGGCGCGAACACCAGCTTTTTGCCGGCGATCGAGGGCGCCATCATCGTGGCGAGCGGGGTTTCGACCTCGACCATCTCGAGCGGCAGATCCCGCGTCACCTCGTAGGCGAGCAACATGCCGATCTCATTCATGAGCTGCCGAAAACCCTTGGTCGACACGGTCTTGTCGCGCATCAGGGTAAGCTTGTGCTGCACCAGCGGATGGCTGACGACGTGAACGTTGGACATCAGCCTTATAGTCCCGAGCTTGATCCGGCGAGCAGGATCCTGACCCTAGCCGAAGTTGGGCGGCGTGAACCGCCGGCCGGGTTCCTCGTCCCCAGTTTTGTCGGCCCGTCGTCAGGAGCCGCCCGCATCCTTTGGCCGCCAGGGCCGAACGCTATTGACGCAGGGACGGGCAGGTTGTCTCTTGGGCGGTAAATGGCATCATCGACCGCCCGCCCGATCAGCCGCAATTGGTCCTTGCCCAATATTCTGACCTACGCGCGGGTCGTAGCGGTTCCGCTGGTGGCCGGGTTCCTGTTCTGGCCGGATGAGCCGTGGGCCCGGTGGACCGCGCTCGCGATCTTCGTCGCGGCGGGCGTGACCGACTTTTTCGACGGCTATCTGGCGCGCGCCTGGTCCCAGCAGTCCTCGCTCGGCAGGATGCTCGACCCGATCGCCGACAAGCTGCTCGTCTCCGCCGTGATCCTGGTGCTCGCCGCCAACCAGACGATCTCGGGCCTCACGCTTTGGGCGGCGATCGTCATCCTCTGCCGCGAGATCCTGGTTTCGGGATTGCGCGAATATCTGGCTGAGCTTCGGGTTCCGCTGCCGGTGACGGCGCTGGCCAAGTGGAAGACCACCGTCCAGTTCGTCGCGCTCGCCTTCCTTATCGCCGGCCCGGCCGGGGAAGCGCTGCTGCCGGGCGCGATCACGACCGGGATCGTGATGCTCTGGATCGCCGCGACCCTCACGCTCTACACCGGCTGGGACTATATGAAGGCGAGCTACGACCATTCCGGCGGCGACTGAGGAGGGTATGAAGGCGCTTTATTTCGCCTGGGTGCGCGAGCGGGTCGGCAAGGCGGAGGAGGAGATCGATCCGCCGGCGACCGTCGCGACCGTCGGCGACCTGATCGCCTGGCTCGCCGAGCGGGGGGAGGGCTATGCGCATGCCTTCGACAAGCCGCTGGTGATTCGCGCCGCCCTTGACCGCGTTCACGCCCGCGCCGACGCGCGAATTGCCGGCGCGAAGGAAGTGGCGTTCTTTCCGCCGATGACCGGCGGCTGACGCGGATGGGGACCGTCCGCGTCCAGCGCGACGATTTCGACCCCGGCGCGGAGGCCGAAGCGCTCGCCCGCGGCCGAACGGACGTCGGCGCGGTCGTGAGTTTCATCGGCTACTGCCGCGACGAGGGCGGCAAGCTCGCGGCGCTCGAACTCGAACATTATCCCGGCATGGCGGAGGAGGAGATCGCGCGCGCAGCTCGCGAAGCAGAAACGCGCTGGCCGCTCCTCGGGGTGACGGTCATTCACCGCCACGGGCGAATCGTGCCGGGCGAGCGGATCGTGTTCGTCGCGGTTGCGGCGGCGCATCGCGGCCCGGCGTTCGCGGCGGCCGAAATGCTGATGGATTACCTCAAGACCCGGGCGCCGTTCTGGAAGCGCGCCATCAATGTCGACGGCGCAATCGAGGGCTGGGTCGACGCCAAGGGGGATGACGAGCGGTCGGCGGCGCGCTGGAGCGGCGCCGGCCGTAAGCCGGCGTCAGGCGCGTGAGGCCACGGCGCGGTAGACCAGCAGGACCACGACGGCGCCGATGACGGCGATGATGATGCTGCCGATGTTCACCCCCGTAACCCCGCCGATGCCGAAAAAGCTCGCCAGAAATCCGCCGACAATGGCGCCGATGACGCCGAGCGCAATGTCCATCAGCATGCCCGAGCCGGTCTTGTTGACGATCTTGCTCGCGATGAACCCGGCGATCAGCCCAAGAATAATCCAGCTGATGATGCCCATGTCGTACCCTCCCGTGCGCCGCCCGCCGGCGCCAGGAATGTGCGGTATGGACGAAGAAAACGCAAGGCGGTACTCTGGCTTGTCACATGTTTGCCAACCGGCGCAGGTCCAATGACGGACGCCGCGTCTATCGAGTGGCCTTGATCCCAATTGGAGGAGACAGCAATGGGCGCCTTTGACGATGCAATGAAGAACGCCGTGCCCGGCGGCAATCTGGCGACGCCGATCGCGGTCGCGGTGGGCGCGCTGATCCTCGGCAAGATGTTCGGCGGCGGCTCTGCGCCGGCGCCCGCGCCTGCGGCTGGACGCGTCGCGCCTCCGCCCCCATTGCCTGCCAATCCTCCGGCGGGCAGCGTCATGGGCGGTCTTTCCGATCTCATCGGCAAGCTTACCGCCGGCGGCGCGGCGCCGCAGGTCAATTCCTGGATCGGCCCCGGCCAGAACCAGCCGATCCAGCCCGGACAGCTCGGTGGCGCGCTCGGCCAGAACGTGCTCAACGAACTGTCTCAGCGCACCGGCATGAGCCAGCAGGAGCTCCTGAACCAACTCGCTACCGTTCTGCCGCAGATCATCAATCACCTGACGCCGAACGGCCGCATGCCGACGCTCGCCGATCTCGAGAAGTGAAGCGAGGCCGAACCTCTTAGGGCGGGGTCGCTGGACCCCGCCGGGGCCGGGTCATCGACCCGGCCGTACAGCGGAACCCTACTCTGCGGCGTGCTGGCGCGGGAGCGACGCCTTGTCGAGCGCCTGCGCCAGATCCTCGATCAGATCGTCCGCGTCCTCGAGTCCGACCGACAGTCTGAGCAGGCCCGGGGCGATGCCGAGCGCCGCGCGTTGCTCGGGTTTCAGCCGCTGGTGGGTCGTCGTCTCTGGATGAGTGATGAGGCTCTTGGCGTCGCCGAGGTTGTTCGAGATGCCGATGATCGTGAGCGCGTTGGCGACCCGGAACGCCGCCGCCTTGCCGCCGGCGACCTCGAACGCGACGATCGTGCCGCCGCCCTCCATCTGCCGCCTTGCCAGCGCCGCCTGCGGGTGGTCGCCGCGGCCGGGATAGAGCGTGCGCTTGACCGCCGGATGGCTGCCGAGGAAGTCGGCGATCCTCGCGGCGCTTTGGGTCTGGGCCGCGACGCGCACCGTCATGGTCTCGAGCGACTTGAGCAGCGTCCAGGCGTTGAACGGCGACAGGCACGGTCCGGTCTGGCGCAGGAAATTGTGAATGTGGTCGGCGATGAATTTCTCGCTTGCCAGGATGACCCCGCCGAGCACGCGCCCCTGGCCGTCGATATGCTTGGTCGCCGAATAGACGACGCAGTCGGCGCCGAGCTTCAGGGGATGCTGCAGGAGCGGGGTTGCGAACACATTGTCGACCACGAGCGTCGCGCCAGCGCCATGCATGATCTCGGCGACGCCGGCGATATCGACGATTTCGAGCGTCGGGTTGGTCGGCGATTCGAGGAACGCCGTCTTCGTGTTCGGGCGCACCGCCGCCCGCCACGCGTCGAGGTCGGCGCCGTCGACCAGGGTCGACGCGACGCCGAAGCGCGGCAGCAATTCCTCGACCACATAGAGGCACGAGCCGAACAAGGCCCGCGCGGCGACGATGTGGTCGCCTGCCTTGAGCTGGCCCATGAGCGAAGCGGTGACCGCCGCCATCCCGCTCGCCGTCGCCCGCGCCGCCTCGGCGCCCTCGAGCAGCGCCATCCGCCGCTCGAACATCGCGACCGTCGGGTTCGAGAAGCGCGAGTAGACGAACCCCGGCGCGTCGCCCTTGAAGCGCGCCTCCGCGATCTCCATCGTGTCGTAGAGATAGCCCTGGGTGAGAAAGAGCGCTTCCGACGTCTCTTCGAATCCCGACCTCAGCGAGCCGCCGTGGATGAGCTGCGTCGCAGGCCGCAGCGTCTTCGGATCGCGGGATTTGCGTGGGCTCGTCATCGTCTTGTCCTCTCCGGGCGTAACGCCCGCGGGCTTTGAAGACGAGGCCGATTGTCGTGGAGCCCCGATCTTTTAGCCCGATGTTTAACGTGGCGGCAAGCCGACCGGCTCAAATGACCACGGGAAAGGCCTCATAGCCGGGGCCAAGCCCCGGCGTCAAGGCCGCAGGCTCGACCGTGTCGAGTTCGCGTTCCCTAACGCGCTCCTCTGGCGCCACTTTTCGCCCGCCAGCGCGTTTAGTCGCTCGGGGGCCATCGGCGCCCGTGTCCTAACCGAGGTCAGGGAAAGCCCATGGAAGCGCCTCCTCTCGAGCGAAGGCTGGTCGCCATCCTTGCCGCGGACGTGGCGGGCTATAGCCGCCTGATGGGCGTCGACGAAGAGGGAACCTTGGCGACCCTGTCGGCCTTTCGCCTCATCACCGACCGCCTCATCGAGCAGCACGGCGGAAGAATTTGCGGAACCGCCGGCGACAGCATTCTGGCGGCGTTCGGCAGCGCGCTGGCCGCGGTTCAGTGCGCAATCGACATCCAGAGCGAGCTTGCGGCGTCGAACGACGCGCTGGACGAAGACCGTCGCATGCAGTTTCGCATCGGCGTGAATGTCGGCGACGTGATGGTGAAGGAGGGGGATATCTTCGGCGACGGGGTCAATATCGCGGCGCGGCTCGAGGGGCTGGCGAAGCCCGGCGGCATCTGCATATCGCGCGGCATCCACGATCACGTCGCAAAGAAGTTGCCCTATGATTTCGAGGACCTCGGCGAGCAGAGCGTCAAGAACATCGCGCAGCCGATCCGCGTTTTTCACATGATACTGGACAGGCCAAAGTCGGAGCAGACGCCGGGCGATGCCGGAGAGCTTGAGCTGCCGGCGAGCGAACCTGCGCCCATCGACGATATACCCTCGCTCTCCGAAAGCGCTCCGCTCTCCGCCGCCCCCGACGCCCAATCGGTCGAGATCGAGTTCTGGGACTCGATCAAGAATTCCGTTCGCGCCCAGGAGTACGAGGCTTATCTCGAGCAATATCCCGAGGGCGCCTTCGTCGCGCTTGCCCGGACCCGCCTCGAGGCGATCGCGGAAGACGCCGCGAGCATGCGCGATCCGCAAGACCGCGAGATCGAGCTCGCGTTCTGGGAGTCCGTCCGCGAGAGCTCGAATCCGGCTCTGATCCGGGCGTATGTGGAAAAATACCCGAAGGGGGAATTCAGCACGCTGGCCGAAATCCGCCTGGGCGAGCTGACCTCGGACGGAACTTCGGCCGCTTGAGCCGTAGCGTCCGCCGGGTCCGCGACGAGCGTTGGACAAGCCCATCTCGCCGCGCAAACCCGGAACGCCCAGTCTTGGCTTCATCGCGGGCCGGCGCTAACAACGGAAACCGCCTCCGAGGCCCTTTCGTTGCCGCCGACCCGATCCTCCCTTCCCGTGATCCTCGACGCCGCCGAGCCCGGCGTGGCCGATGCTTTGTTCTCGGCGCCGTTCGGCCTGTTCGGCAAGCAGAAGATCCGCGCCATGATCGGGCGCAAGCTGATCCGGGCGCCCGAGAGCGAGATCGACGCCTCCCAGCTGCAGCCGGCGAGCCTCGACTTGAGGATCAGCAAGGAGGCCTATCGTGTGCGCGCGAGCTTCTTGCCGGGACGCGGATGCTCGGTGCGCGAGCGCCTCAAGAGCCTCAACGCCGAGCCGGTGTCGCTCGCGGGCAAGGGGGCGGTGCTCGAGAAGGGCATCGTCTATGTCGCGCGTCTCATCGAGCGGCTCGAGCTTAGGCCCAACCTTTCCGGCGCCGCGAACCCGAAGAGCTCGACCGGCCGGCTCGACATCTTCACCCGCCTCATCGTCGACGGCGCCGAGGCGTTCGACGACGTGCCGCTCGACTACAAGGGCGAGCTTTGGCTCGAGATCTCGCCGCGCAGCTTCAGCGTGCGGGTCAAGGCGGGGGCGAAACTGAGCCAGGTCCGCTTCCGCAGCCGCCACCCGCAGCAGCGCGACAGGCACACCTTCACCCTCGACGACGCCGAGGTCCGCAAGCGGCACCTCCTGAGCCCGCTCGTCGACGGCGAGCTCGACCTGCGCGAGGGCGTGGTGCTCCGGATCGATCTCGGGGGCTTAGGCGAGAGCATCGTCGGCTACCGGGCGATCAAGAACAGCGACGTCATCGACGTCGGACGCCTGCGCGGCTACGCGGTCACGGATTTCTGGGAGCCGATCCACGCCCGGGAGGACCGGCGGCTGATCCTCGATCCCGACGAGTTCTATATTCTCGCGTCGCGCGAGAAGGTGCAGATCCCGGCCGACCTCGCCGCCGAGATGGCGCCGATCGATCCGGCGATCGGCGAGTTTCGCGTCCATTACGCCGGCTTCTTCGATCCGGGCTTCGGGCAGGGCGCGGACGGGCGCCCGTCCGCCCGCGCGGTTTTGGAAGTGCGCTCGCGCGACGTGCCGTTCCTGCTCGAGGACGCCCAGCCGGTCGGCCGCCTCGTGTACGAAAAACTCGCCGGCGCCGCGGACGAGCTCTACGGCGCCGATGCGAGCTCGAACTACCAGCACCAGGGGCTCAAGCTCTCGAAGCACTTCAGGGAGTAGGCCTCAACGCCTCGCGAAAGGCCCTTCCGCCCAGCGCTTCATGCCCAGGCTTCGATATTTGGCGCGCGCAAGATCGCGCAGCTCTTCGGCCTTATTCGCATCGCCCTTGGCCGCTGCGATGTCGCCGAGAATACGCAGCCCATGGCCCTGCTCGGGACCAAGACCCAACTGCTGCGCCAGCTCGTAGCCTTCGCGCGCAGCCGCCTCGGCGGCTTCGGCGTCACGGCTCAGTAGCGCCGACGCTTTGGCGCGAAGCAGATGCGGCTCGAGCGCGCGATGCCCGACCATCCGAGCAGCCTCAAGCGTGGTCTGGGCCAAGTCGAGAGCGCGGCCCGGCTGCCGCGGCGCGAGCGTTTCGGCGAGGAGCATGCCACTGAATGAGGTCACGTACTTGGTGTGAATATCTCGCGATCTTTCCAGCGCGGTTTCAAGCAGCGCGACGGCGGTTTCGAATTCCCCGTTGAGCGCATGAGCGTATCCCAGCATTGCCCGATGCCAGGGCAACGCAAACTCAAGCCCAACCCGAGTCGCGTGCTCGATGGCCGCCAGAGATATCGGCGCCGCCGAATCCGGGTCCCCAAGGTGTAGGTAGGCTTGAGCATGATGGTAGCCGATGACACTCACGTCGAAGGCGTTCTTTTGCGGGAGGGCTTGCGCGCGCTCCAATATCGCCAAACTCCGGTCGAATTGGCCGCGATGGGCGAGTGTCGATCCAAGAATCGACATCGAATCCAAGAGAAGTGAGCCCGCCGTCCCGAAATCGCGAATCCGCGTCGGATCGAGCACGTTCTCCGGAAGGTTCAACGATAGAACCTCAACTGTGGTGTCGTAGTCGCCGGTGATCCAACAGGCGTGTCCCAAAGCGAAGCGTGCGCCATAGGCGAGGGCTTCGTCTTTGAGACGATCGGCCATGTCGAGAGCGCGGCGGCCGACGACAACCGCGTGACGTGCGTCGTCATCGAATTGGCTCAACACATGGCTTTGCTGCATCGCAATTTCGGTCTCAGTCACCGGATCGCCGATCGTTGCGGCGGCCGCCGCGGCCTCGGCGAGATGCTTGCGATTGGATTCGTGCTCCCCGGCGGTGAAATAAGCCGAGGCGAGGGCGCGATTGACGTCGACGAACGCGCGATCGTGCTTGGCCATGTGCCGCAAAGCGCTTTGGTAGGCGCCGATCGCCTCTCGGTAGGCCGAATTTCTTTGCGCGAGAGCGCCGGCCTTTCGCCAATATTCCGCCGCCCCGGCCGCATCGCCTGCGCGCGCAAAATGCGTGGCGAGCGTTTCCGGCGCCGTCTCGACGATCGCGGGCTGCAGACGCGCCAGGCTTGACGCGATTTCCGCGTAAATCTCGCGCCGCCTGCTTTTCAGCATGCTTTCGTAGGCTGCTTCCTGGATCAGCGCGTGCTTGAATCGATAGCTCGAATCCGGGGCGATGCCGTCCACAAACAAAAGATCGGCGTCGATGAGCTTCTCCAACGCGGCGTTGAGCGGGGCGTCCGCTAGGCCGGTGATCGCCTGCAACAGCCGATACGTAAACTCGCGTCCCACCACCGCGCCCATCTGGGCGATCTCGCGGGCTTCGCCCAGCCGGTCGAGCCGCGCGGCCAGCGACTGCTGCAATGTCGGCGGGATGGTGTGGGCGCCGCCTTCGAGCATGAGCCGCGTCACTTCCTCGATGAACAGCGGCACGCCGCCGGTGCGAACCGCGAGGCCTTCGATCGCGTCGGCGGAAAGCGCATGACGCTCGGCGATGACGCCGACCATCTGACGCACCTGCCCGCGATCGAGCGGAACCAGCGAAACGACGCCATGATGCGACCGCGTCGCCCAGGGCGCGCGAAATTCGGGGCGCGCAGTCGCGACGATCATCATGGGCGCCGCCGCGCCGCGCTCGGCCAGCATCTTCAGAAGATCGAGCGAGGTCGGGTCGGCCCAGTGAAGGTCTTCGAAGGCGAGCACGAGCGGCTGGGCGCGAGCGCCCGCGAGCAACCAGGCGGCCATCGCGGATAGCTGGCGGCGGCGCAGCTCCTCGGGCGTGAACTCCGGCGCGCCGGCGGCTTCGATGGGAATATCGAGCAGCGGCGCCAGCAGCGGCGTAAATTCGGCAGGGTTGAGCTTGACCTGCGTCAGCGAGGATTCGAGTTCGGCCAGCCGTTGCTCCGCCGCGAGATCGGCGCCGAAGCGCTGCCTGCCCCACTCGGTCAATGGATAAAGGGCGGTGTTCTGCAACAGTTGCGAGGCGGTCCATTCGACCCAGGAGTGCGGCGTTTCGGCCAGCCGGCCGCGGAATTCCTCAACGAGGCGCGACTTCCCGAGGCCGGGCTCGCCGACGATCTGGATGAACTGGCCCTCGCCGGCCCGCGCGCGCTCCCAGCGTTTAAGCAGCACCGCGAGATCGTCCTCGCGCCCGACGAGCGGCGTATAGGCGCGGGCGCTCGCGCGCCGGCCGCCGCCGCTGGCGCGAGCGATCCGATAGAGGTTCGGCGAACCCTCAACGCCCTTGAGGTCATGCGGACCCAGATCCTCGACAATGAACAGCCCGGCGACCTGGCGCCGTACGGCCGCGGTGACTAGCATCGTTCCAGGTTCGGCGGCGCTTTGTACGCGCGAGGCGATATTGGGAGCATCGCCGAAAACTTCGCCCGTCGAATCGACGACCACGGGTCCGCTGTCGAGTCCGATGCGGGCGGCGAGCCTTGGCAATTCGCGAGCCGCATTCGCCGCGTTCAAGTCGGCAAGCGAGCGCAGGATCGCCAGTCCCGCCCGGGCCGCCCGTTCGGCGTCGTTCTCCTGGGCCTTCGGGTATCCGAACAGCGCCATGATCCCGTCGCCGAGCCGCTTGGCGACATGGCCGCCGAGACGCGTGACCGCAGCCGAGGCCTCGTCGAGATAGGCGCCGACCAGATTGCGCCAGTCTTCCGGGTCGAGCCGGGCTGAGAGGCCCGTCGAGCCGGCAAGATCGCAAAAAAGGACCGTGATCGGCCGGCGTTCGGCGGTGAGTTCGGCGGGCGGGGCGGTTTTAGGGGGGAGGGTCGGCCGCGCGGCGATGGCCAGGCTGGCGATCGCATCCATCAGCCGCAGGCGATCCCCAAGCGCCGAGACGTCAATGTCCTTGAGCTCGGCGTCCGTCAGCCGCGGCAGCAGATCCGAGCCGATCTTGTTATCACGAAAATTCGCCTCGTATTGATCGAGGCCGATACTGCGAAGCCACCCGCCGACATCCATGGCCGCGCCTCACAATTGCCGGGCGCGATCATCGTCGAGTGACGGCGAAGTGTCCAGCAAGGCGGGGGCGCCCTGCGAACAATGGCAGGGAAGCCGCTTCCGTCGCTCTCGCGGCGACCGGGAAAAGCATTTCTGAAAATCGGAATCTGTGCTATTGTCAGCAAAGGTGGGAGTGCGGCGCTCAAGGGCGCCCGCTCCGATCGGGGAAAAGACGTGGCAAGAGATTTTTGGCTCCAACCCGTCGCCGCAAGTTATTGAAAAGGCTCAATATCGCCGAGGCAATCCAAGGGGATCCAAGCCTTTTCTTTGGATCGATTTGTCGCTGCCTCCCGCTAGGCCTGGCCGGGTTTGGCTAACTATGGGAGGGGCGGCTCGGGCAGGGCGCTCAGCCCGTCTCGATGGTGATCAGCCCCGCCGCTTCCCCGGAGAACGGGGTCAGCGCCATCGGGCGGGCGACGCCCGTGAGGACCGCGACGTCGTAGAGCTCGGCCACCGCGCCGTCGATCCGGAGCCAGTCGACGCAGCCGCCGGTGTCGAGGTCGATGATCTGGACGCCGCACCAGGGTTCGGCGTCGGCTCGGGCCAGCCGCTCATCGAGCGCGAGCCCTTCGAAGCGCTTGTAGCGCGGCTTCGACAGGCCGACGAAGGCGTATTTGTCGTGGAAGGCGAGGCCGCGGAGGAAGCCGGGGCAGAAGACGCGGGGCGCGAACCGGCCCTTGCCCTCGCTGAGCCCCTCGACCACTCCGAGTTCGCCGGTCCCCGAGTTCAGGAGCCAAAGCTCGCCGCGATGCATCCGCGGCGAATGCGGCATCGACAGGCCCTCGCAGACGATCCGGCCGGCTTCGACATCGACCACGACGCCGCCGTCGGCGCGGCGGTCGCGCCAGCCGTCGATCACGTCCGACCGGCTGGCCGCCGTGACATAGGCCGGCCTGCCTTTCAGCATGGCGAGCCCGTTCAGATGGCACTTGTCGCCGTCGAGCATGCCGGTGACGAAAGGCGGCGTCCAGACCGGCGCGAAACTGTGCTTGCGCGACAGCGTGGCCAGGCAATTGAACCGGGTGTTGACGAAGATCGGGCGGTCGTCGCGATCGACGCCGATGTCGTGCAGATCGAGATCGCCGACGAGATGGCAGGTTCGCGGGACATAGCAGGCGTCGAAGGCGTCGTTGATGCGCTCATTTGACCCGAGCACGTTCTCGAACCGCACGACCTGGGCGCCCGACGCGAGCGTCAGCCGGCCGGGCCCGTCGACGCATATCCCCATCGGCTTCGGCAGGCCGGACTGATGGAGATGGGCGCCCCCGGGACCGCGGCCGAGGAAATAGAGGATCCCCGACTGGTAGGAGGAAAACACGATCGAGAGGTCGAGTTGCGCGAGCCGCCCGACCATGCCGTTCGAGAGCGAATACTCGACCGCTTCGTCCGCGGGCGACGTGACCGGCGCCGTTACGGGAACTTCGATTTCGGCTGCGTCGGGCGAATCCATGCGCGAAGCCATGCAGGGGGTGGCGCAGAGTCAGTCAAGGGGCGAGGGCGCCCACGATCTGCCTCGGCCCGAAGCCGTTCTCCTCAAGCATTCGGATGAGCGTCTGGCGGGGCACGCCGCGCTTGAGGTTGCCTTGCGTCCATTCGAGCCATTGCGGGGGCAGGGGATCGGACGCGGGCGCGGCTTGGTCGAGGCCGGCGAGTTCGGCGAGCCAGCGCGGGTCCGGCGGCTTGCGGGCCAGCGCCTCGCCCGCCGCTCGGCGCGCTCCCGCGATGTCCTCGAGCCGGAAATGCGCGCGCGCCAGCGCGTCCCACGGCCCGAAGCCATAGGCCGCCATTTCCGGCGTCCCGCTCGAGGGCGTGGGGATGAGGCTCGCGGCGGCGAGCAAAGGAATCGCCGCCGCCGGCCGGTCCTCGCGGTCGTTCATGTGGCGGCCGAGCTTGTAGAAGGCCTCCGCCCGCGAGGGATCTTCGGCGATCGCCTGGCCGAGCGCGGTGACGGCCCGGTTGGGCTCGTTGAAGTGGATCAGGAAGTCATATAATTTTGTAAGGATTTCATATCGATATTCCTGAATCCTCACTTGACGGAAGAAGCGCGCGAGCGCCTGCTCGCCTTCGTCCTTGAGGAGGCTGTGCAGGCACTCGACCGCATAAATGAAGAGGCTGCGGTCGTCGTTGAGGCCGGAGGCGCAAGCCTTTCTAAGGATTGCGATATTGCGGTCCTTTTTTAAAGCGTGGCGCTCGGGCGGCGTGTCATGGGTGATCGAGATGGCGCTGAAATGCTGGGCTTTTCCCGCGTCGATGCCGTCGATGAACTCGTGCACGGGCCCCGCCCAGCGCAGCCGCCCTTTCGCGAAGAGATCGCGCCGGGCGATCCGCTCCCGCCACTGCTCGAAGGGGGGATAGACGTAGCGCAGGTAGACCGCGTCCAGCCCGTCGTCGAGAACATCGCGCTTGAGGTCGAGAATGCGGTTCTGGTTCTCGGGCGAAATGACGTCGTCGCCGTCGAGCCAGAGGATCCAGTCCATCGCGCATTGGGAAAACGAGTAGTTGCGCGCGGCCGCGAAATCGTCGACCCAGCGGAAATGACGGACCTTGGCGCCCATCGCCTCGGCCTTGGCGACGGTTTCATCGGTCGAGCCGGTGTCGACGACGATCATCTCGTCGGCGAACAGCCTCGCCGAGCCCAGCGCGCGCTCGATCGTCGCGCCCTCGTTCTTGACGATCATGGCGAGCGAAAGGGTCGTCATCGCGACGCTTTGCCTCCCGGGGGTGGGTGCGAAGCCCGCTAGCCCTTGAAGCTTGCCCGAGGCGGGAGCGGCCCGAAGCGCGACAGGTTGGTCTCGATCCACTCGGCCAGCGCCCGCACATGCACGGCCGCCTCGCGGCCGAGGGGGGTGAGGCTATATTCGACATGCGGGGGCACGACGTCGAACGCCTTGCGGCTGACGATCCCGTCGGCTTCGAGCCACTGCAGGGTTTGCGCGAGCATCCGCTCACTCACGCCGCCGATCGCGCGCCTGAGCTCGCTGAAGCGGCGGGTGCGGTCTTCGAGCGCGATCAGGACGAACAGGCCCCAGCGGCTGGTCATGTGCTTGACCACCTCGCGCGAGGGGCAGTCGGCGGACATGAGATCGCCGCGGTGGAATAGCTCGGAGAACGACGGGGCGTGGGAGCTGGCGTCAGTTTTCATACTTACGAAAATGTAAGTACTTCCAAAAAATAAGCAAGTGATTTATGCGTCCGGTCCCATCCACCCCCGAACAGGACAGACGAAAAATGACCATCGCCGTCACCGCAGCCACCGGCCAGCTTGGCCGCCTCGTCATCGCCAGGCTGAAAGCCAAGCGGCCCGCGTCCGAGATCGTGGCGCTCGCCCGTCATCCCGCCAAGGCCGCCGATCTCGGCGTCGCCGTGCGCGAGGCCGACTATTCCAGGCCCGAGACGCTCGCCAAGGCGCTGGCCGGCGTCGATACGCTGCTCCTGATTTCATCGAGCGAGATCGGCCAGCGCGTCGCGCAGCACCGCAACGTCATCGAAGCGGCGAAAAAGGCCGGGGTGAAGCGGATCGTCTATACGAGCCTGCTCCGCGCCGACACGACCCCGATCAGCTTGGGTCAGGAGCACAAGGCGACCGAGGCGGATCTCAAGGCCTCGGGGATACCGTTCACGATCCTGCGCAATGGCTGGTACACCGAGAACTACACCGCCGCGACTGGCGGCGCGCTCGCCGGCGGCGCCTTTGTCGGCACGACCGGGGAAGGCAAGATCTCCGGCGCCGCGCGCGTGGACTACGCCGACGCGGCGGTCGCCGCGCTGACCGGCGAGGGCCATGCGGGGAAGACCTATGAGCTTGCCGGTGACCAGCCCTTCACGCTCAAAGATCTCGCGGGGGAAATCTCCCGCCAGAGCGGCAAGACGATTCCCTATAAGGACCTTTCTGTGGCGGACTATGCGGGCGCGCTCGCCGGTCACGGCCTGCCCGAGGGGATCGCCAAGGCGATCGCGGGCTGGGGCGTCGACGCCTCGAAGGGCGCGCTGTTTCACGACGGCCATGAGCTGTCGAAGCTGATCGGGCGCCCAACGACGCCGCTTTCGGCCTCGGTCGCCGCCGCCCTTAAATAGCGGGCTCGCTCCGAGCGGCCGGGGCGCGCGTTTACGAACCGGCCCGCCGCTGGCGCTGCCAGGACCCCCAGGCCGGCCGCCTCAACGGGCCTTGAGGCGGCCGATTCCCGGCCGGGGTTGCACATTTCGCTTGGCGAAAGGCCCTCCGGTCCTATATGAGGTCGAGGTGGCGCGGCGCCGGGAGGCTCCGCGCCGCGAGTTTTTCTGGCTCAAGCCACCTCGCCAGCCGGAAGTCGCAAAGCACATCCACGAGCATGACCAACCCGTTCGAATTCATTCAGCAAGTCCGCGCCGAGGCCGCAAAGGTGGTCTGGCCGACCAGACGCGAGACCCTCATCACCACCGGTTTGGTGCTGGTGCTGGTCGTGTTTACGAGTGTGTTCTTCGTCGTCGTCGATCAGGTGCTGCGCCAAGTCGTTTCGCTGGTGCTCGGCTTTGGCCGCGGCGGCTGAACGCCGATTATTTTGACGCGAAGGCAGGAATTGATGCGGAACGCCCAAAAATGAACATGCGTTGGTACATTGTCCACGCCTATTCCAACTTCGAGAAGAAGGTCGCCGAATCCATTCGCGAACAGGCGAGCCAGCGCAACCTTTCGGAGAAGTTCGAGGAAATCCTGGTGCCGACCGAGCAGGTGGTCGAAGTCCGCCGCGGGCGCAAGATCAACTCGGAGCGAAAGTTCTTCCCCGGCTACGTGCTGGTCAAGTGCGACCTCACCGACGAAGTCTACCACCTGATCAAGAACACCCCGAAGGTGACCGGTTTTCTCGGCGCGGACAAGAAGCCGATGCCGATCCCCGATCTCGAGGCTGACCGAATCAAGGGACAGGTCGCCGACGGGGTCGAGCGGCCCAAAGCGGCGATCCGGTTCGAGATCGGCGAAAACGTGCGCGTCGCCGACGGGCCGTTCGCTTCCTTCAACGGCGTGGTCGAGGAAGTCGACGAATCCCGTTCGCGGGTCAAGGTCGCGGTGTCGATCTTCGGCCGGGCGACACCGGTCGATCTCGAATTCGGCCAGGTCGAGAAGGTCTGAAAGCTCTCGTCCGTCGCGCCTTAGCCGGCGAGACCTTGACACGCTTGGAGGCCTCCGATAGCTCCAATGGAGCCAGGGATTGCGACCCGCGTTTCTCTCAAAGGTCCGCGACTACGCATGATGGTTGCTTGGCGCAGCCTCTCGTCAAAGACAGAGCGGGCAAGCCAAGCCAAAAACCCAGCTCGGAGACGGAGCGCGCGCATCACCGAGCGTTCGTCGTCCGACCTTCAAAACAGGCAATATAGAATATCGCGGACACCACCGTCTGGCGATCCAGGTCGCCGTTCGATCTCAACGGGGTACCCCACGAATGCCAATGCGCCAAACCGTCGCCGGTGAACAGAAGCCGCTGTTGGTCGAGGGGAGCGAGCTTCCGCTGCCGCTGTTCACCGCGACGAAGGACTCGATCGCGCTGGGCTCGAGCCTCATCTGGGGCGAGCATTGCTCGGAATGCGCCATGCCGACCTGTTACGGCACCTGCGCATTTTACACGCCGAGACGAGATCTCAAGTGCCGGCGCTTCGACAAGGGCATCGAGGCGGTCCGCGCGAAGGGCGCGCCAGGCGAACTCGGATTGCGCGTGTCGTTCCGCAAATGGGGCAAGCTCGAAGCCGAAATGCGGCCGGGCGTCGTCTCGCGCGAGCGCGCCTTTGCGCTCAGCGTCGGCGAAACCGTCGTCAACGAGTTTCTCGCCGTCGCGCCGCTGACCCATCGGCTGCACGATGGGATGGCCATCGCCTGGACCCGCGCGAAGACCAAGGTTGCGTCGGCGGGCGCCGGCGGCGACGCCTATGACGCATTCCTGATCGAAGGCTTCAGCGAGACCTCCGCCGATTGCGCGTTCACGCTGACGGTGAAGCCGAAGACTTCGACCGGGCGGTATTTTCAGCGTCACTTCACGATGAAGCCCGGATATAACCGCATCGAATTCACCGCCGCCGATATCCGCGCTGTCGTTGATCTCGACCAACGGGTCCTGGTTCAGATCGAGCCTGTCGGGACGCTGTCGGACAACGCTTTCATCTTTACCGTTCTCGAGTTCGTCGCCTTCACGGATTCGCACAAGGCCTCAGCCGCTGTCGCCGCGCCGGCGGCTCGATCGGCCGAGACCGCCGTTCCGAAGCCGGCCGCCAAGGTCAAATGCGTGGTCTGGGATCTCGACAACACCCTTTGGCGCGGGACGCTGATCGAGGATGGCTTCGAGAATCTGACCCTCAACGCCGATGCAGTCGCGGCGATCAAGGAGCTCGACCAGCGCAGAATTCTCCATTCGGTCGTGTCCAAGAACAATCCCAACGATGCGCTCGATGCGCTCAAGCGTTTCGGCCTGAGCGAGTATTTTCTTGCGCCTCAGATCGGCTGGGGACCGAAGAGCGCGAGCCTCGCCGAGATCGCGCGGCGGCTCAACATCAACAAGAACACGTTCATCTTCATCGACGACCAGGCGTTCGAGCGCGCGGAAGTGTCGTCGGCGCATCCGGACATACGCGTGCTCGATGACAGCCGCATCGGCGGGTTGGCGGCAATGCCGGAGCTTGACATTCCGGTGACCGAAGAGGCCCGCAACCGCCGCCAGATGTATAAGGTCGAAGAGACGCGCGAGACCGCGCTTCGCGAAGCGGACAGCTGCTTCCTCGATTTTCTGAGGTCCTGCGATCTCACGCTGACGATCAGCTCTCTCGCGGAAGCCAATCTTGCTCGCGTCTTCGAGCTTTCGCAGCGCACGAACCAGCTCAACTACGCGGGACGGGCGTCGACGCGCAAGGATGTCGAAGACCTGCTCAACGGCCCTGGATCGGGAAGAGAGGGCCTCGTGCTGTCCTGCGCCGACAAGTTCGGCGACTACGGAATCATCGGCTTCGCGATCGTCGACGTTGAGCGGTTCCATATCGAGAATTTCTTCATGAGCTGCCGCGTGCAGCACAAGAAGGTTGATCACGCTTTCTTCGCTTGGCTGATCGAACGCGCGATGGCCCGCGGCCAGGACGTTGTTTCGACAGTTTTCCACTTTTCGGGCCGCAACCAGTCGGCGCAGCAGGTGCTGGAGGAGATGAAGTTCGCCCCGGCCGGCGATGACGAAGTTTTCGTTTCCCCGCGGCTAGCGGATTTGCCTGAGCGCGACATCGTCACGGTGATCGACCGCACCCGCGTCGAAGCCGGCGCCCACGCGCTGCCGCTCGTGGAGAACTGAGTTCTTGTCGGATCGGCGCTTCCTCGAAAGGCTGCGCGATGGCGCGCGCGAGCTGATCAGCACGCGCGGGGTCGCGATGGTCAACGAGCGGCCGATCGTGTCCTTCAGTTTCGACGGCTTTCCGAAATCCGCCGCGCTCAACGCGGCGCCGGCGCTCGAACGCCGCGGCGCCGCCGGCACTTTCTACGTGAGCCGCCAGCTCTGCGGCGCGACGCTGGACGGTCGTGAGCACTACGACGCGGACGATCTCACGCGCCTGATCGACAATGGCCATGAGATCGGCAGCCTTCCCTCGGGAAGCGCGTCCGCGTCCTCGATCGGGGCCGCTGAACTGAGCGCCGACCTCGAGGCGAACGCGGAGTTCATTCGCGCGCAGTTCGGCGACTTGCGGATGACCACCGTCGCTTTTCCCTTCGGCGAGATCGACCTCAAAACCAAGCTCAGGATGCAGGGACGCTTCGCCGCCTGCCGGTCCGCTTCGCCAGGCGTCAACGCAGGCGTCGCCGATCTCGGGGCGCTGCGGGCCGAGCCCCTCCTTTCGCGATCGATGGATGGCGCCGCGGTCGAGAAGCTGATCGAGCGCTTCGCAAAGCCTCGCTCGTGGCTCATCTTCTTCACGCGCGACGTTGATAACGAGCCCAGCGCGGACGGCTGCACGCCGGACCTTTTCGAGCGCGCGCTCGACAGCGCATTGGCGGCAGGCTGCCAAGTGCTCCCCGTCCGCAACGCGCTCGGCTCGATCCGCTTTCGCGCTCCCGCCCAGCGAACGACCTGACGTTATCCGGCGGAGTTTATTTCCGCCCGCTGAGACGCTCGATCAGATGGTCCGGCCTTCCGGTCTCGCCGCGCAATCCGGCGGCCAGTCCCTGGATCGCGGCGACGAAATTCTTCTTCGAGCCTGCGACGAGATATTGGCTCGTCCGCAGGAAGGAGACGAACACCGTCCAGGCGAACCAGCCGGGGTGGTGCCGGCGGACGAAATGGAGCTGATTGCGATAGGGCAGGTAGACGGCCAGCGCCGACCGCTCGGAGCGCTTGCTGACCGCGCCGGTCGTGGTGCCGCCGACATGCGAGACCACCGAATTATGGGCGTAGCCGACGCCGCAGGTCGGCTTGGCGCGAACGCCCCAGTCGGTCTCCTCCCAGTAGAGGAAGAAGGTCTCGTCCATGAGCCCGACCCGATCGATGCATTCTCGCGTGACATACATCGAGCATCCAGTCGGCGAGTCCATGCGCGTTTCGACGTCTTCCGGGTCAGGCGCGGGCGAGATCGGCGCCAGGATGTCGAGCGCCATCAGCTTGACCTTCCATTTGTCCCACCTGAGGCCGCGCGACCAGGCGACGTCGGACCGGCCCGGCATCATCAATCGGCTGCCGACCATGCCCTTGTTTCGCATCTTCGCGTAGTCGACGAGCGCCGCGAGGGCGTCGGGCTCGGGCATGGTGTCGGGATTGAGAATCCAGACCGCCGTCCAGCCCGTTTCGGCGAGAAAAGGCCGAACCCACGCATTGATCCCGCCGGCGTAGCCGAGATTCTCCGGCGCTTCGCCGATGACGACCGGCGCCTCGAAGCCTGCGAGGCGCAGCCGGCGGACCCGCACGAAATCGCCGAGCGGCCGATTGACCGTTTCGGCGCCGCCCGCGCCCGGCTGCTCTCGCTCCAACAGCGCCCGCTCCAGCGCATCGAACGCCGCCGAGCCTCCGTTCTCGCAGACAAAGACCTGAAATTTCGGCGCGCCCCGCTGCGTTCCGATCGCTTCCACGCAATCGACGACATCCTGCGGGTTTCTGAACCCCACGATGACAATCGGAACCTCGATATCGGCCAGCATTCCGCGCCCGTCGTGCGCTGAATCGGCGGACTGACCGGGCCCCGGGCGCAAGTCCGGCGACGCCGACAACGGATCAACCAACAGGGGCCTCTAACATTGCCACCATTTCGCTTGGCGCAAAGACTCCATAACCGAGGACGCGGGCATGAACAATCGTCCGGCACAAGCTGCGCTTCGATCACGGATGGCGGCGCGAGGCGCCGCTTTCGCGCGCTCCCGAGTGAAGCTGCGCTCCGCGCGCGCCAGCTTGCACGGCCCTGCGATTTGTGCGAACTCCGCCGTTCGCGCGATCGGCGGACAGATGGGCAAACGGGGCCGCGAGCGTTGCTAGTCCCCGTGCGCGCCTCAAGCCGCCGCGGTCGAATTTCCGGGAGCAATCCGGCGCGGATCGTTGCCCGCATGGCGATCGAATGGCGTATAAGAAAGATCCGGCAAACGGATGTCGTCGCGGGGCGCCGGAAGGGGCGAGGCGGAATCGGGCTCGTCGGGCGGCCTCAAGCGTCCTTAAATTTGTGGAGTCGACTCAATGACGGTACGGGACCGGGTATATAGCGCGTTCAAGGAAAGCTTCGACCTTGACGACGACACCGATACGTCATTGCTTGTCTATCAGACCTACCCGGCCTGGACCTCGATCGGTCACATGATCCTCGTCGCCGCGCTGGAAGCGGAATTCGACACGATGTTGGAGACCGACGACATTCTCGAAATGAGCAATTTCGACAAGACGGTCACCATCATGAGCAAATATGCTGGTGATGCGTGAGGCGAGATCGCCTCCCTTATTCAAGACGCCGGCCGCGATGACGGCCGGGACCGGTCATGGCGGTCGGTGAGCAGGCGCGAGCCGTGTCCCAAGAGGCCGCCCCCCGGCCGTCGACCATCGCGCTCGTATCGGTGATCGTGCCGCATCTCGACGACTACGACAATCTCGACGCCTGTTTGACGCTGCTCGCCGAGCAGAGCTTTCCGGGCGAGCGGACCGAGATCATCATTGCCGACAACGGAAGTTCGCGCGGGCTCGACGCGGTGCGGCGGGTCGTGGGAACGCGCGGCCGGGTCATCGAGGTCGCCGATCGCGGCGCGGGACCCGCCCGCAACGCCGGAGTTCGCGCTTCGCGGGGCGAGGCGCTCGCCTTCATCGACAGCGACTGCCGGCCGGATCGGCGCTGGCTCGAGGAAGGCCTTGCCGAGTTGCAGTCCGCCGACTTCGCTGGCGGGCGGGTGGATGTCCTGGTTGAGGACCCGCAACGGATGACGGCCGCCGAGGCGTTCGAGAGCGTGTTCGCGTTCCAGAACGAGCGCTACGTCAAGGACCTCAGTTTCACGGTCACGGCGTCGATGTTCGTCTGGCGCTCGGTGTTCGACGAGGTCGGCGGGTTCGAGAATGGCGTGCCCGAAGATCTCGATTGGTGCCGGAGGGCGCGGCTCAAGGGCTATCGCATCGCTTTTGCGCCGAGATCGATCGTCCAGCATCCGGCGCGCCGGACCATGCCGGAGCTCAAGCGCAAATCGCGGCGCCTGACGCTCGAGTGGTGCGAAGCGGCGCGGCGCGACGGCAAGGGACCGCTGTTCATGCTCGCGCGTCACTGGGCGGTCCTGTTTTCGATCGCGCCCCATGCGCTCACAGCCATCGCGTCGAAACGCCTGAGCGGAACGCGAAACCGCATGCTCGCGGTCGGCGCGCTCGCGCAGATCCGCGCATACCGGTTCATGATCGCCCATCGCGTCGTTCTGGGCTCGTCCGAGAGGTAACGCGCAAATCGCGCTCGGCCGGCCTTCCGGCCGGCGCTGACGCGCTTGCGCAGCTCAGTATCGCCAGCGTTGCGCGGAAGTGATGAGGAAGTCGCGGAACGCCTGGACGCGCGCGACGCTCTTCATCTCCTCGGTATAGACGAGGAAGCAATCCATCTCCGGCATGTCGGCCTGCGGGAGCAGGCGGACCAGCCCCGATTCCGGCTGCACGCAATAGTCCGGCAGCACGGCCACGCCGACCCCATGCTCTACCGCGTGAGTCATCGCGGCGAGATTGTTGACCGTGATCTGCGGCGTGCGCGGCGTCTTCGGATCTCGCCCGAGGCTGAGCAGCGAGTTGAGATCGTAGAGAAGATGGGTCGCCGTTGGCGCGCCGAAGGCGACGAGATGATGCTGGTCGAGGTCCTCGACCTTGCGCGGCTGCGGATGCTTTCTCAGATAGTCGGCGGACGCATAGGCGTGGAAATGGACGGTGAACAGCCGGCGCCGGATCAGGTCCGGCTGGATCGGCTCGCGCAGCCGAAGCGCGACATCGGCTTCGCGCATACCGAGGTCGAGATCGTCGTCCGACAACAAGAGTTGCAGCTTGATCTCGGGATAGAGATCGACGAACTCGCCGAGCCGCGGGGCGAGCCAGTTCGCGCCAAGACCAAGCGTCGTCGTGACCCGCAATTCGCCATGCGGCTTCTCGCGGCTGTCGATGAGCCGGCTGCGCACCGCATCGAGCTTGAGCACGACGTCGCGCACCGCGCCGAGCAGCATTTCGCCCTGCTCGGTCAGAATGAGGCCGCGCGCATGACGATGAAACAGCGGCGCGCCGAGGTCGGCTTCGAGCGCGCCCACCTGGCGGCTAACCGCCGACTGGCTGAGCCCCATCGTTTCGCCGGCATGCGTGAAAGACCCCGCATCGGCGGCGGCCTGAAACACCCGCAGCTTATCCCAATCCATAAACGTTTCCCCGGGCCGCGTCCGGCTGATCGATCCGCGGCAGTTGCGCTCGGCTTGACGCCTGCGTTGATTATTCGGCCGCCTCGCGCTTCGGCTCCTGCGCCGCGAGCCAGCGCTCCGCTTCGAGCGCCGCCATGCACCCGAGACCCGCCGCCGTCACCGCCTGACGGAACACGTCGTCGGCGACGTCGCCTGCGGCAAAAACTCCCTCGACGCTGGTCGCGGTCGAACCGGGCGATGTCTGAACATAGCCGTTCACCTTGAGCTCGATTTGTCCGCGCACGAGTTCGCTCGCCGGCTCATGCCCGATGGCGACAAAGACGCCGTCGACCGTGAGATCGTCGAGCGCGCCGGTGACGACATTCCTCAGCCTGACCCCGGTGACGCCGAGGGGCGTCCCTTCGCCGAGGATGGTCTCGACGACATTGTTCCAGCGGATCGAGACATTGTGGCGCGACGCCAGCCGCTCGCGCAGGATCTTCTCGGCCCGGAACGAATCGCGGCGATGGACGACCGTGACATGCGCGGCGATGTTCGAGAGATGCAGCGCCTCCTCGACCGCCGTGTTGCCGCCGCCGACGACGACCACCGACTTGCCGCGAAAGAAGAATCCGTCGCAGGTCGCGCAGGCGGAGACGCCGAAGCCCTTGAACTTGTCCTCGCTGGCGATGCCGAGCCATTTGGCCTTGGCGCCGGTCGCCAGGATGATCGACTCGGCGGCGAGCGTACGGCCGCTGTCGCAGCGGATGATGAACGGACGGCGTCCAAGTTCGAGCGCGGTCACATGCTCGCCCTCGATGCGCGCGCCGACATTCTCGGCCTGGGCGCGCATCTGCTCCATGAGCCAGGGTCCCTGGATCGGCTCGGCGAAGCCCGGATAATTCTCCACGTCTGTCGTGGTCATCAGTTGCCCGCCCGCCTCGAAGCCCGAGAGCACGAGCGGCTTGAGCAGCGCGCGCGCGGCGTAGATCGCGGCCGTGTAAGCGGCCGGCCCCGAGCCGATGATGACGATCCGCTCGGTCACAATCCTGGACGAAGACAATTTGACCCCCGAAACTGGGCGCTGTTCCTCGGGCGCCTGTTGGCGGGCCGCACGGAACCTCGCCCTTATATGGGGGTCGTTGTTCCGCGACAACGGGCGCCTGCGTCGCTGAAACGAGCAGGGTCCGCGCGGTGTCGAGGTCAAGGGGAGCGACCAAAGGGCCTGCGGAGACGGGCGCGAGAAAAGCGACAATTGTTTGCGATAATCAGAAGGCGCGTGCTATTGTGCCTCTCGGCGTCGGGGTCGGCGATTGGCCGGTCTGGCGGCTTCGCCGCCTTGAACGATGGAGCGGCGAAAAAGGGTGGTCCTGTTGGCCGTTTTTTGCTTAAGGTGTTGTAAAATATAAGTATTTTGCAAAAGCGCGATTTGGATTTTGTTGCGTCGAGCTTGGCTTTTGTTGCGCTGGGTTTTGCTATTGTTGCGGCGGATTTGGTTCGTGTTGCGCGTGGCCTTTGCTTTCGTTGCGCCGGTCCGGGTCAGTCGGCCGACGGCAGGCGGCGCATGACGAACTCGATCCGGTCGTCGGCCAGTTCGCGCCAGGATTCGATCTCGGTCATATAGGCCGCCTTCGGGAAGCGCTCGAACCACTCGCGCGCCTTCTCGCGCGCTTCGCCGCGGGGCAGGCAAAAGGTCTCCCGCCGCCACACGCCTTCGGTCGCGCCGGCGTTTCGGCGATGGCTCCGCCGCTCGGCGACGCGCGCGGCAAGGTCGCTCGGTTTTCTGGTTTCTCCCGCCATGACGCTCTCGCCTCGGCGAGAGGTTAGCGCGATTTCCCGCCCATGGGGAGGCGGGAATCGTCCGACGCAGGGTTAGGGTTATTGCGCCGGCCGGCCGGGGCTGGGAAATCGCGCCATCGCTTCGAGGTCGTCGAGATCCATGCTGTTGCGCATGTATTGCTTCGACGCGTCGCGGAACGGCTGGAAGTCCCAGGCGCGAATCTCGCCCTTGGTGAGCGCCGCGTCGACGAGCCGGCGCCGCCGCTGGCTCGCGCGCACCTCGGCGTCCAGCGTCGCCAGATCCCATCGCTTGGCGACGTCGGCGTGGAAGGCGGCGACAAGCGACGCATGCGCGGCTTCGAGCGCGAGATTGTGGCGCTCACCGGGGTCGCGCGTGAGGTCGTAAAGCTGGTCGGGATCGGCCGGCGAGTGGATGAACTTGTATTCGCCGCGGCGGATCATCACCACGGGCGAGATCGAGCCCTCGGCGAGATATTCGCCGATCGCCTCGTCATGACCCGCGCCGCCAGCAAGATGCGGCGCAAGGCTCCGTCCGTCGAGGGCGACGCCGAGCGATTGAGCGTTCCCGCCGGAAATATCGACGAGCGTCGGCATGAGATCGACGAGCGAGACGCTCGCGCCGACGCGGCGCGGCGCAAACCGGCCGGGGCTCGCGATCACGAGCGGAACGCGGCTTGCGCCTTCGAAGAAGCTCATCTTGTACCAGAGCCCACGCTCGCCGAGCATTTCGCCGTGATCGCTGGTGAGGACGACGATCGTTTCCTCCGCGAGGCCTGCCGAGCGCAGCGCCGCCATCAGCCGGCCGAGCAGGTCGTCGATATAGGCGATCGCGCCGTAATAGGCGTGGCGCGCCTCGCGGACCTGGGCCTCCGTCACCGGCTCGGCGTCCATGGCGCAAACATGTCGCAGGCGGCGCGAGTGGGGGTCGAGCGCGGCGGGCGCGACTGCAGGCCCCGGCATGTCGATGTCGGAATCGCGAAAGAGATCCCAGTAACGCTGCGGCACGGCGAACGGGTCATGCGGATGAGAGAATGACGCCACGAGCAGGAATGGCCGCCGATCCCTCGATCGCGCGACATCGAAGATCGCGCGCTCGGCCATGAACGCCGCCTCGTCGTCGAAGTCGAGCTGGTTTGAGCGCACGCAGACGCCGGCTCGCTGGACCGAACTCATATTGTGATACCAGCTCGGCCGATCTTCCGGATGGTCCCAGTCGGGCGTCCAGTTGAAGTCGGCTGGATAAATGTCGGTCGTGAGGCGCTCTTCGAAGCCGTGCATTTGGTCCGGCCCGCAAAAATGCATCTTGCCCGACAGGATGGTTCGATAGCCGCGAAGCCTCAGACAATGGGCAAAGGTCGGGACGTCGGCGCCGAACTCCGCCGCATTGTCGTAGACGCGGGTGCGCGACGGCAGCAGGCCCGACATGAAGGAGGCGCGCGACGGCGAACACAGGGGACTGTTGCAATATGCGCTGTCGAAAACCACGCCGCTCTTCGCCAGCGCCTCCAGGGCTGGAGCGCGGGTCAGCGGGTGGCCGTAGATAGGCAGGAACGCCGGAGCCATCTGGTCGGCCATGACAACTAGGATATTTGGCGACTTCGCGGTCATTGGGCGGAATTCCTCGCTTGGCTCTGTTTATCGCGCCTTCCTCGCTCGCGCCCATTCCTTTTAAGCTCGCCTCGACAACATCCGGTGATGCGCCATTGGCGGAGCGGCCCGGCCGAAGGGATCGGGACGAACAGATTGCCGGACCCCCGGCTCCTCGCTAGAGGATGCGGCGCTGACCCGATGAGCAAGTTTCGATTGAGCCTTGAGCGCGCTACCCGGTTGACCCCAAGCCGCGGCGCGCTCGAAAACCGCGTCTCGCAGATACGAATCCGCGGGGCGAGCACGAGCCAGATCGTGCTATTGCCCTATTCTGCGGGCCTCGGCTACTTCATCGTTCCGATTGATGGGCCGACCCGCTCGATCGAAGCCGAAGACTTCGAGGCGGAGACGCTAGGGCTTCTGCTTACCCTCTGGGTCAGGTTGCGGCTCGCGCTTCTGTTCAAGAAGAAGAAATACCTCAAGTTCCAGGACTTCTCGTTGTTCTGCTACGGCGTCAAGCCGGAGCGAAAGCGCTTCACCACCTTCAATCAGCACATGTTCAACACCGGGGTGGCGCTCGACGGCCACCTTGTCACGACCCATCCGGAACTTCTCCAGGGCTGGTCGCCGATCGAGCGCGCCAGGCCTACGGCGTCCGCCTCAACTCCAGCCGCTGCGGTCGTTGCGCATATCTACTACGACGACACCTGGCCCGAGATCGCCAATGTCCTGAAGCGCCTCACCATTCCCTTCGACCTGATCGTCACCACGGTGGCTGGGCGCGATTCGCTGGCCGCAGAGATCCTTCGCGAGTTTCCGGACGCCGAGGTGGTCGTGACCGAAAATCGCGGTCGTGACGTGAGGCCTTTCCTGGAGTTATTGGAGGCGGGCAGGCTCGATCGTTATCGCTACGTCTGCAAGATCCACGGCAAGAAATCCAGCGATGGCGGCCGAATCTCGTATCTCGGCGCGCTGTGGCGGCGGCGGTCGCTGTTCGACCTTCTCGCCGGCCCGGGGATCGCCGAGTCGATTGTTCACGCGTTCGAGGCCGATCCGAGCATTGGACTGATTGGCCCGCGCGCCTTTCGTCTTCCGAGCAAAACCTCTCCGCTCGAGCCCTCCTGGGGCAAGACGAGGCCGAAAGTGCTGGAGCTCGCAGCGAAAATGGGCGTCCCGCCCGACGAGTTTCGCCTGGACTTCTATGGCGGGACGATGTTCTGGGTTCGCCCCGAGGCGCTGCGGCCGCTCCGCGACCTCGAACTGGCTTCAGCGTTTCCTGAGGAGCAAGGACTGCTAGACGGGGGCCTGGAACATGCAACCGAGCGTCTGTTCACGACTTCGGCCGTCATCTCCGGCCTTAAACTTGCCGACAGTGACGGATACGAAGTGACGCGGGATCACGATGAAGGATTGTGACGTCGTATCCGTCATGCTCGCGCCGGTCGACCGCCCTCCCGCTCAGCCAACAGACCGCAGGCGCGTCGGGCGGCTTCGAAGAAACCTACGCCGGTAGCGGAATTGTCGCCGATCGCCACCCGCAGGCCCGCGATCCCGGCCGCCGCGGCCGCACCCATATCGGCGTTGCTGTCTCCGATAAACACCGCATGATCAGGACCGAAGCCGAGTTCGCGCATCGCCCTTTTTACCATCCCTGGCGCCGGCTTGCGGCAATCGCAGCCATCCTCGGGGCTATGCGGGCAAATGTAGATCGCCTCCAGGCTCACTCCTTCCGCCGCCAGCATGGAACGAAGCCGGGCGTGGATTTCCTCGAGGCGCGCGATGTCGAAGTACCCGCGCGCAATCCCCGACTGATTCGTGACCAGGACAAGCGTAAATCCGGCGTCGCGCAGCAACCGCAGCCCATCAATTGCGCCGGGGGCGAACTCGATTCCCTCCGGATCGGCCAGATAGACCTTGTCGACGATGATCGTTCCGTCGCGATCGATGAGCGCGACTCGCTTCGGAGCGGATAGGTTCATCGGCCGAATTCGGGCTGGCGCAACTGTTCATCCAATGGTTTCGAAGGAAGGTCGCCGAGCAGTACGGCGCCCGACGACCTGATAGTCAGATTAAGATCGCGAAACAAGATGGCTTGCTGAAGGGCTTTTTATCGGCTGGCAAGCCAAACTGGACAGATAAGTGACCCTGGTGGTAGGCCCGACCCCGAGGAATTCCGGGTCAAGAAAGCTGATAGTCGTCGCGGCGAGGCAATTGGATTGAAAGTGTGAAAGATTCGTCCTCAGAGAGAGGCGCCGGGGGCAACGCTGGTGACCATGTTGCTCAGCGGGATGCTGTCCGCGAGGCGAAAGCGAAAGCCCTAGTCGCGCAATATGAGGCGGAACGAGATTCCGCGATTGCTGCCAGCGAGTCGCTCCGAGCCGTGGTGGCGCATTTGATGAGCGAGCGTGCGGATCTCGCGAGTCAGCTCAAGCGAACCTATGAGCGGCCGTGGAGACCGATCAAATATGCATTCAACCAACGCCTGCTCAAAATACTGAGTTCGGCGACAGCCCCAATCTCCGAGCGAATGTCCGCTCGGTTCGCGAGTTCCGCCGAAAGCCGCAGCCCGGCGCGCTTCGACAAGTATTTTGCGCCGCTCGGGGCGCCGGCGGTCAGGCGACTAGCGTTCGGACCGATCATGATGTCGGAGCCTAAGCGACCGCTTCGCGAAAGCGATCTCGCTGGCCTGCAACTGCCGACCAGCGATCGTCCGCTTGTGTCGGTGATTATCCCTTGCTTTGCAAAGCCGTGGTTGACTTTGCAATGTCTGAAATCAATCGCGAAATTTCCACCAGCGTCGCCGTTCGAAGTCATCGTCGCCGACGATGCTTCAGGTGATCCGGGCGTCGAGCTCCTGCGAAACGTGCCCGGGGTTCGGGTGGAGGTCAACCCGACCAATCTCGGCTTTACCAAGTCGTGCAACCGAATAGCGCGCCTGGCAAAAGGTGATTATCTGTTCTTTTTGAACAATGACACGGTCGTTTGCGAAGACTGGTTGGAACCTTTGCTCGGTGTTTTCGATCGCTTCCCAGAAGCGGGGTTGGTTGGGTCGAAATTGTTATTTCCCGATGGAACGCTCCAGGAGGCGGGCGGAATCATTTGGGACGACGGTTCGGCCTGGAACTACGGAAGATCCGACGACCCAGACAAACCCGAGTACAATTATGTCAGAGAGACCGATTACATCTCAGGGTGCGCGATCCTTGTTCCCCGTGCGCTTTGGGGGAAGCTCGGCGGATTCGACGAGGATTTTGCGCCAGCCTATTGCGAGGACAGCGACCTTGCTATCCGGATAAGAGCAGCGGGCAGAAAGGTCTATTATTGTCCGTTCTCGACGATTGTGCATTTGGAAGGCTTGAGCCTCGGCAAGGATGTCGCCGCCGGAATCAAGAGCTACCAAATCGAAAACACGAACAAGCTCTACGCACGCTGGCGCGAGACGTTATCAAAGGAGAATTTCAGTCCTGGCGTCGAGGTCATGCGCGCGCGCGACCGAAGTCGCAACCGCAAGACCGCCCTGGTCGTTGACCATTACATACCGCAACCGGACCAGGATGCCGGCTCACGGACGATGCTTGCGATCATAGAAAGTCTTCAACACGCGGGATATATCGTCAAATTTTGGCCTGACAACCTCGCGTTCGATCTGGAATATACCGTTGCTCTCCAAAGCATGGGCGTCGAGGTGTTCTACGGATTTGGCTATTATTTCGACGACTGGATCAAGCAAAATGGCCATGCGATTTCGCTCGCTGTGCTCAGCCGACCGATGTTCGCGACGCGATACATCGGGCCATTGAGAAGGTACTCCTCAGCGACGATCGTCTATTACGGCCATGACCTCCATTTCCGGCGGATGGGGATGGAGGCGGAGAAGACCGGCGACGCTCAGTTGGCCACTGACGCGGCGCTTATGGAAGGAATTGAGAAGTCCGTTTGGCCGCGTGTGGACGTCGTTTTGTATCCGTCGCCGGAAGAAACCGCCGTGGCGCTACCGTTGTCGACGCGGGCGAAGACCATCATCCCATATGCGTATGAGGAGTTTGGCGACGATCGCGAACCGATAAGAAATCACGAGATTCTCTTTGTGGCCGGATTCGGTCACCCCCCGAACGCGGATGCAGCTGAATGGCTGGTAAGCGAGGTGATGAATTTGATTTGGGAGCGGGTCCCGGACGCGACGCTATCGTTAGTCGGCGCAAATCCGACCCAAACCGTGCGCTCGCTCGCGAGCGCACGAGTCGAGGTCAGTGGTCGCGTGAGTGAAGACGAGCTTAGGGCGCGTTACGCGCGAGCCCGGATCGCGATGGTGCCTCTCCGCATGGGCGCAGGCGTCAAGTCAAAGGTGGTCGAGGCGCTGCGCGAGGGATTACCGCTAGTGACAACGCACGTCGGTGCCCAAGGGCTGCTTGGCATCGAAGAACGCGTCGCCATCGCGGACGACGCGCCGGGTCTCGCTGAAGCGGCAGTGAAGTTGCTTCGGGACGATGATCTTTGGCGTAAGGCGTCGCGCCTCCAACTCGAATATGCGCGGGCCCATTTCTCGCGCGATGCGTTCCGACGCTCGTTCCTCGACGCGATCGGCGATCAGGAAGCGGTCTCCGCACTTGGAGTGAACGCCCAATCGGCATAGCGTCGAAGTCGCGGGTGCATTGGGTTCCTTCGGGTAGCTCAGTGCAGCCTGAATTCCGCGCCGATCGCCCTGAATTCTGCGGGCCGGATGAGGCGCGCATGAGCGACCGTGACGGAGTGTAGAAGGCCCTCGAGTTCGCGCGACCAGAAATCAAGGAACTTTTTCAGCTCGGGAAAATGGGGATGCAGGTCGTGTTGCTGCCAGATGTAATTTTGCAGGATCCCCGGATGGTCCGGCATATGGTACAGAATATTTGCGGTGGTGAGGCCATAGCCCTCGAATTGGCGGCGGAAGTCGGCGCTGGCCATGCGGGTTCTCCTGATTCCGTGAGCGATGGTGTCATTCCCAACGCTTGCTGGCAATCTTCGTTCCGCAAAAGTCGTGCCAAATCAGGCTGTTAGCAGCATACGGCACCGAGTGCTGACCGCTGAGGTTCCCTACGCTGGCGACGTGCTCGCTGAGTTCAGGCCGCTTTTTGTCGCTCGCCGTAAGTTCGGTAAAATGTCTCGCCGCGCTCGGCCATTGCCGTCAATTTCGCGGCCGGCTCGAATCGAGGTCCGTATTTTGTCGCCAGCTCTTTGGCGCGGGCGACGAATGCCCTAAGTCCCATACCGTCGATGAACGAGATCGCCCCGCCGGTATAGGGAGCGTAACCGAAGCCCAGGATCGAACCGACGTCGGCCTCGCGCGGGTCGGTGACGATGCCCTCGAATAGGCAGCGCGTTGCTTCGAGAGCCACTGTGAACAAATATCGGTCTTTCAGGTCTTGGACGCTGATCGTCTCGGGGTCGAGCCGCTTGCCCATAATCGACGTAAGTCCCGGCCACAGGCTCTTCTGCCCGTTGGCGGGGTAGTCGTAAAAGCCCTTGCCGTTCTTGCGGCCAAGCCGCCCCTGTTCGACGACCATCGCCTCAATGAGCTTCTCTTGCGCGGGGTCGATGGCGTTCGCGCCGAGATCCTTTTTCGCTGCCTGCAGGATTTTCCAGCTCAGGTCGATGCCGACTTCGTCGTTGAGCGCCAGAGGTCCGACCGGCATACCTGCCATCTTGGCAGCGTTCTCGATGATCGCGGCTGGCGAGCCTTCCATCACCATCGCGTGAGCCTCGACCATATAGGCGCCAACGCAGCGGTTCACATAGAAACCGCGGCAGTCGTTGACGACGATGGGCGTCTTCTTGATCGCCCGCACATAGTCCATCGCCGTGGCCAGCGCCTTGGCGCCGGTCTTTTCGCCCATGATGATCTCAGTCAGCATCATCTTCTCGACCGGTGAGAAGAAATGTACGCCGATAAAATGCTCGGGGCTGAGCGACGTTGCGGCGAGGGAAGAGATCGGCAACGTTGATGTGTTGCTGGCGAAAACGACGTCTGGTCCGACGACGGCCTGCGCTTTTGCGGTCGCCTCGGCCTTGACCGCGCGATCCTCGAACACGGCCTCTATGATGAGATCGCAACCCTTGAGCGCGGCATAGTCGGCCGTTGGCTTGATGCGATCGAGCAGCGCCTCCTTGTCGGCGGTCTTGGCGCGCCCTTTGGCAATCTGGGAGCTGATGATCTTCTCCGAATAGGCTTTGCCCTTGTCGGCCGATTCCTGATCCCGATCGATAAGCACCACCTCCAACCCGGCGCTGGCCGAGACATGGGCGATTCCCGCGCCCATCAGGCCTGCCCCGAGCACGCCGATCTTGCGCAAGTTCGTCGGCGGGACCTCGGCCGGACGGCGTGCGCCCTTGTTGAGTTCGCCCATCGACAGGAACAGCGAGCGGATCATGGTCGCAGCTTCCTTGCTGAGGAGGATGTTGGCGAAGTGCTTGCTTTCGATCGAGAGCGCCAGATCCATCGGCAGTTGAAGGCCTTCGAACACCGAGGTCAGGACGGCTTTCGCCGCCGGGTAATTGTCATAGGTTTCGCGGCGATAGATGGCGTTGGCCGGCGGCCAGATCATCATACCCTGCGCCGAGAATACCTTGCCCGATGGCAGTTTGTACTTCGGGTCGTCCCAGGGCGCCTTGGCGCTCGGGTTGGCCTTCACCCAGGCTTTGGCCATTGCGACGGTCTGATCGGCTGGCGCGACCTCATGAACAAGGCCCATCTTCTTTGCGGCGAGGGGGCGAATCTGGTCGCCCTTCAGCAGCATTTGGAGCGCGTCTGGCGTCGTCATGAGCCGCGCAACGCGCTGGGTGCCGCCTCCGCCTGGGAAGAGCCCGACCTTGATCTCCGGCAGGCCGACTCGGGTCTTCTCGTCGTTGGAAACAATGCGATAGTGGCAGGCGAGCGCCAGCTCGAAGCCCCCACCCATGCACACGCCGTTGATTGCGGCGGCGACCGGCTTGCCGCAGGTCTCGAGCCGCCGGTAGATCAGGTTCAGTTGCTTCGTCGTTTCGACGAAGGCGCGCATGGCCGGTTCCTTGCCCTCGGCCTTCGCCCGACGCGCGAGCTCGTCCGCGGCTGTCTTGAGGAATGTAAGGTCCGCGCCGCCTACGCCCTTGCCGAACGAGATGACCGCGCCCTTGATCGGAGCGTCGGATGCGATCCTGTCGACGATCTGGCTCATCTCCGCCATCACCTCAGGGGTAATGACGTTCATCGACCGACCCGGCATGTCCCAGGTCACGAGTGCGATGCCGTCGGCGTCAGTTTCGAAGCGGAAATTGGTCAAGGTCATGGCTATGAACTCGCTAATTAGACGCGTTCAATGATCGTGGCGGTGCCCATGCCGCCGCCGATGCAAAGCGTGATGAGCGCAGTCGACTTGCCGGTCCGTTCGAGCTCGTCGAGCGCGGTGCCTAAGATCATGGCTCCGGTCGCCCCGAGAGGGTGGCCCATCGCGATGGCGCCTCCGTTGACGTTCACTTTTGCCGGATCGACGTCGAAAGCTTGCATGAAGCGCAGCACGACCGAGGCAAATGCCTCGTTGACCTCGAAGAGGTCGATATCAGTCATTTTCATGCCCGAGCGGGCCAGCACCTTCTTCGTGACGTCGACAGGACCCGTCAGCATGATTGCGGGCTCCGAGCCGATATTGGCGAAGGCACGGATTTTTCCGCGCGGCTTCAGGCCAGCCTTCTCGCCCGCTCGGCGCGAACCGATCAGCACGGCCGCCGCGCCGTCGACGATGCCCGACGAATTGCCGGCGTGATGCACGTGAATAATCCGCTCGACCTCGGGGTGCGCCTGGATCGCCACCGCATCGAAGCCGCCTTGCTCGCCGGCGACGACAAAGGAGGGCTTAAGCGAGGCGAGCGACTGCATGTTGGTCTCAGGGCGCATATGCTCGTCGCGCTCGAGCAGCGGCAAGCCGTTGACGTCCATGACGGGGGCGATCGATTTCTTGAACCGTTCGTCCTTCCAAGCGGCCGCCGCGCGCTTCTGCGACTCGACCGCGTAAGCATCGACGTCGTCGCGCGAGAAGCCGTACTTGGTCGCGATCAGGTCTGCCGAGACGCCCTGGGGCATAAAATAGGCGGGAATGGCGAGCGCAGGGTCGGCCGGCCACGCGCCGCCCGACGCGCCGATCCCAACCCTGCTCATCGACTCAACGCCGCCGCCGATCGTCATATCGTGTTGGCCGCTCATCACCTGTGAGGCGGCGAAATTGACCGAGTTGAGACCGGAGGCGCAGAAGCGGTTGATCTGCACTCCAGGCACGGTCTGGCCAAAGCCGGCGGCCAGCGCCCCCATCCGCGCGATGTCGCCTCCGGCCTCGCCGACAGGATCGACGCAGCCCATGACCACATCGTCGATATGGACCGGGTCGAGCTGATTGCGATCCTTGATGGCCTTGAGCGCGGTCGACGCGAGGTGAAGCGTTGATGCCGTATGCAGCGAACCGTCCGGTTTGCCGCGCCCGCGCGGCGTTCGAACGTGATCATAAATAAAGGCTTCGGCCATCGTGTTCTCCTTGCCGCGCGGTGCGCGCGCGCCGATCAAGCTTCGTGATCCGGGTGCTGATGATTTTGAACGGCGGCGATCTTCTTGCGCGATAGCCACTGCTCGGTGCGCGTCTCCGGGGCGCTCAGCGAACGCTCAAGCCAGAGCACCCTTGATTCGACTCCGAGCTGCATCACTGGCTCCGCTGCGTTGGGTTCGTCGAGACTGCCGAGCGTCACGCTGATGCGGTCGGCGCCCAAACCTCGAAACGTCAGCGGCGTTCCGCATTGCGCACAGAAGCCGCGTTCGGCGATATCCGAACTGCCGAAAGTCGAGATCGCGCCGCGGGTGACGACGAATTCCGACATCCGCACGCCGCCGAACGCCATGAACGGTCCCCCGCTCGCCTTTTGGCACATTCGGCAGTGGCAGACGTTAGCTCCGGTTGGCTCGGACATGAGTTGGTAGCGCACCGCGCCGCATTGGCAGCCCCCGGCCAAGCCTGCCGCATCGATCGCCATCTTGTTCGACCTCCCTCGACTGCGTTCTCAGAACGCTTCCGCCGGCAGCGCCATAAGTGTCGAAGCGCCTGCGCTGAGCCTCGCGAGATGCGCTGCCGTTTCGGGCAGCATACGCTCGCTGAAGAACTTGGCGAGGATCAATTTTGCGTCAAGGGTTGCACTGCTTTCGCCTTTTGCCTGACGAGCCAAAACCGCCTTGACCACACGCGCCCACATATAGCCGAGAGCAGTCAATCCGAAGAGATGCATATAGTCGGTCGAAGCCGCGCCGGCGTTGTTTGGGTCGGCGATGCCATTGCGCGACAGCCACAGGCTCGCCTGCTGCAAATGACCCACGGCCGTCTGCAGGCCGCCGAGATAGGGCGCGAGCACCGCGTCGCTCTTTTCCGCCGTCAGGAATTGCGAAATCTCGCCGAGAAACGCCATAAGCGCGCGTCCGCCGTCCTTCGGCAGCTTGCGCGCGACAAGGTCGAGTGCCTGTACGCCATTCGCTCCTTCGTAGATCATTGCAATGCGCGCGTCGCGCACGAACTGCTCCATGCCCCATTCGGCGATATAGCCATGCCCGCCCAGAACCTGCTGGGCCTTGACCGCATTGGAGAAACCGTAATCGGTGAACACCCCCTTGAGCACGGGCGTCATCAGGCCGAGGCGATCGTCTGCGGCCTGCCTTGCCTTCTCATCCGGCGCATGCCTGGCTTCGTCCTGGGTGAGCGCAATCCAGACCAGAAGGGCGCGCGCCCCTTCATTGAATGCGCGTATTTCGAGCAGCATTCGGCGGACGTCTGGATGGACGAGCAGAGGGTCGGCCGGCTTGTCCGGCTCGACCGGGCCTTTGAGCGAGCGGCCCTGGCGGCGCTCCTTAGCATAGGCCGCGGCGTTCTGATATGCGACCTCGGAGACGCCAAGACCCTGCACCGCGACCCCGAGCCTGGCGCCGTTCATCATCACGAACATCGCGGGCAAGCCTCGATGCGGCTCGCCGACCAGCCAGCCCTTGGCGGCATCAAAGTTGAGCACTGCGGTTGCATTGCCGTGAATGCCCATCTTGCGCTCGATCGAGCCGCACATCACGCCATTGCGCTCGCCGACGCCGCCGCCGGGGTTCGGCAGGAATTTCGGAACCAGGAACAGCGAGATGCCCTTGACGCCCGCAGGCGCGCCGTCGATTTGCGCCAGCACCAGGTGGACAATGTTGTCGGAGAGGTCGTGCTCCCCGGCGGAGATGAAGATCTTCTGCCCACTGATGGCGTAGGAGCCATCAGCCTCGGGCGCCGCCCGGGTCTTGATCAGGCCGAGATCGGTGCCGCAGTGCGGCTCCGTCAGGCACATCGTGCCCGTCCAATCGCCCGTGGTCATTTTCTGCAGGTATCGCGACTTGAGATCTTCGCTCCCATGAACCCGGAGGGCTGCGACCGCGCCATTGGTCAAGCCGGGGTACATCCAGAACGCAACGTTGGCGGAGTTGCCGTATTCGCTCAGCAGAACCGACAGAAACGCGGGCAGGCCCTGCCCGCCGTAGTCCGGGTCGCCCGCCAGCCCAACCCATCCGCCCTCGACCAGCGCCTTATACGCCTGCGTGAAGCCTTTTGGCGTGGTTACGCTGCCATCGTCGTGGCGTTTACACCCTTCGATGTCGCCCATACGGTTAAGAGGCTGTATGACTTCCTCGACGAATTTCGCACCTTCGCCGAGAACGGACTCGATCACGTCGATCGGCGCTTCCGAGAAGCCGGGGAGGTTGGCGTAGTTCGCGTAATTGAACACGTCGTTCAATAGAAAGACGGTGTCGTTTACCGGCGCCTTATATGTCGGCATCGCACGCTCCGAGGGACAAGCGAAAAGCCGCTCAGAGCGGCAGCGGCGGAGTAAGCGCCGCGATAAGGTTCACATATGAACTATCTTGTCGCCCTGTGCAAGCGAAATTGTAAGCTTGTTGGGTTCACTTAGGCCGGCGCGGCACGATAGCAATTGGATTGAAGGTATAAACCGCTTCGCCCCGTTGATTGATGGCGGTCCATTTGACACGTGCGACGCCTTGAGGCTTCGTCCGCGAAGGCGTCAGTTCCACGACCTCCCCTTCGAGATGGATCACATCGTCCGGGCGCACCGGGGCAAGCCACCGCAAATCGTCCACTCCGAGCCCGAGCAGCGGGTGCGGCCCGAACGGGCGCGTTTCAACCGCTAGGCGCATCGCTATGGCCGCCGTGTGCCACCCCGAGGCGGCGAGGCCTCCGAAAACCGAGCGTTGAGCAGCCGCCTCGTCGAGATGGTAGGGTTGAGGATCAAATTCGGTTGCGAAGCGCTTGATTTCTTCGCGGGTCACACTCTTCTCAGGACTCCTGAAGCGCATGCCGACAACAAGATCATCGAACCACTCGACCATCGCCTCGCTTCCTAATCGCGCGGGCGTCGGGGCCCGATCCGAGCGCGACGAGTTCGTACATCGCGCTGGAACAACCGGCAATCCGATTCGTGCGAGACACTCTGCTCGCCGCAGTTTAAGCTCCGTCGCAGTGCCGCACGTCATGCCGCGGATCTCGATGGATCGCCGCCAGTTTTCTCGGGCTTTCCTCTGAGCTACTGTCAGGCCAGGGTGGACGGTAAGCGCCGCATGGTTCCTACAGATAGAGCGACGAGGATGGGTGGAATAGCCCTCAGGTGGGCGCTCTCGACGTTCCTGTTGGCGATGACGATCGCGCCTTCCGCATTCGCCTCTTCCCCGACTTTGAACGAGGTGAGGGCGCGCGGGTCGTTGATCTGCGGCGTGAATGAGGGATTGCCCGGGTTCTCGTTCGTCGACCAGCGGGGGATTTGGACGGGATTCGACGTCGATTTCTGCCGCGCTATCGCCGCCGCCATCTTCGGCGATCCGAACAAGGTGAAGCTCGTGCCGCTTTCAGCCGACGCCCGGTTCCAGGCCTTGCGAGACCGCAAGATCGATGTCCTGTCGCGCAATTCGACGTGGACGATGGGACGTGAAG
Source organism: uncultured Alphaproteobacteria bacterium (assembly GCA_963794655.1). Lineage (GTDB taxonomy): Bacteria > Pseudomonadota > Alphaproteobacteria > Rhizobiales > Beijerinckiaceae > Roseiarcus. The sequence goes on along the minus strand of CAWCEV010000007.1, from coordinate 199,072 downwards.
CCGATTTTGGCCTGACTTTTGTGGGTATCACCTATTACGATGGGCAGGGATTCATGACCCCCCGCGCTATGCGGATCAATTCGGCGTTGGAACTCGACGGCGCGAAAGTGTGCGTGCAGGGCGGCACCACCACAATCGACAATCTCGCCGATTTCTTCACCAGCAACGGAATGACCCTCCAGGAGGTCGTCGCCTCGTCCACGGACCAGGCGATCAAATATTACGACGCAGGTCAATGCTCAGTCATGACCAGCGACCTGTCCCAGCTCTACGCGCTGAGGCTACGCCTCGCCAATCCAAGAGATCACGTCATACTCCCGGACGTGATCTCAAAGGAGCCTTTGGGCCCGGTGGTTCGCGACAGCGACCTGCAGTGGATCAGTGTCGTGAAATGGACCTATTTCGCGATGGTCAATGCCGAGGAGCTTGGGGTGAGTTCAAAGACCATCGGCCAGGCATTGAAATCGCAAAGGCCCGAGGTGATGCGTTTGGTCGGCACGAGCGGGGACTTCGGCGAGCAGATTGGGCTGAGCAACGATTGGGCGGCGAACATAGTCCGTTATGTTGGCAACTATGGCGAAGTCTTCGAGCGTAACCTCGGCTCGAAGACTTAACTCGCCATTCCGCGCGGACTCAACCAATTGTGGAACTCAGGCGGGATCCAGTACGCCCCGCCGATTCGATAGCTCAGGCGGAGCGCGGGCCAGACGTTAGGGCATTCCTCACAACAGTCTATTCGCGTACATAGCCGCCGTCATGACGCCTGTAGCCGCGCTCGCGGACCCGCTTCATTGAGGCTTCCGTACTGGAATAGGCCTCCTGCCAATCGACGCTCCAATAGCGGAGCTCCTCGAGAGGAATCGGCTCGCCGGTCACAGCACAGCGCACGAAGGCGCCGGGCCGAACGATGCGATATTCGCCGTCCGCATATTCCACTTTCGCTTCGCCTGCGTCGATAGGACGCCGTTCAAACCTGTTCATTATGAGTTCCTTCGAACGTTTTATGCCATGATCGCCACGTCGAGGAAACCGGATTGTTGCCGGCGACTCCCTTCACTCTGGACAAGAAATGGCCTCTCTGGTAAAGGCCGCGCAATTCCGCGGCGTTTGCTTCCGGTGACTGAGCGCTATCGCGGATGGCGCCAATCTTCACTTCTTATGAGGCTCGGCCTCGACACACAGGATTGCCCGTGCAGGTACTCGTTCGCGACAACAACGTTGATCAGGCCCTTAAAGCGCTGAAGAAGAAAATGCAGCGTGAGGGCATTTTCCGAGAAATGAAGCTCCGGGGACATTACGAGAAACCGTCCGAAAAGAGGGCGCGCGAGAAGGCTGAGGCTGTCCGGCGCGCGCGGAAGCTTGCCCGGAAGAAATTGCAGCGGGAGGGCCTGCTTCCCATGAAGCCTAAGCCAGTCCCCGGCGCGCCGAGGTCCGCCGGCTGATTCGCTCTGGCCCCTCCTGTTGCGGCGACGTCGCTTGGGGGGTAGCGCGTCCGACGGCGAGGATTGGGGATGGCGTCGCCAATCGTCACTCTTGCCCTCCGCGTTGCACGCGGGGTTCCCCCGCTCAATGATGAAGAGATCCATGCTGAAAGGCGGATGGACGCTGGCAGGGTTGGCGGCAACCGCGCTGATGCTTGCCGCCTGCAGCGAGACGATCGGCGGCTTCAGTCCGACCACCCATGTTGCCGAGGTCGACGCCGGGGCCGCAGCTCAGGCGTCAAACGCCGGCAATATCGCGTCGCTCAGCGAAGTCATTGAGCGCAATCCGCGTGACCCCGCCGCTTACAACACCCGGGGCGTAGTCTACGCGAAGCTCGGCCAGTATTCGAACGCGATCGACGACTTTAGCCATACAATCGAGCTCGACCCGAATTTCTCCGGTGCGTACACCAACCGGGCCCTCGCCTATCGTCAGACCAGGAAGGACGATCAGGCGATGCAGGACTTCAATCAGGCCATTACCGTTAATCCGAATGACGCGGCCGCCTACCTTGGCCGGGGCAATCTTGAGCGCTCGCACGGCGACTATTCTGCCGCGCTCAACGACCTCAACCAGGCGATCCGGCTTAACCCCGAGGGGGCTCAGGCCTATCACGCGCGCGGGCTGATCTACCAGCGCCAGGGCGACAACGTCCAGGCTATTACCGACTTCAACAATGCGATTGACCGTGATCCCTTCGCGGGCGAGCCATACCAGGCCCGCGGCCAGAGCCTAATGGCCACCGGCAAGTACGATGCGGCGATCGAGGACTTCAATGCCGCCCTCAACGTCAACGCCAACAACTCCGAGGCGTGGGCGGGGCTCGGGTTTTGCTACGAAAAGCTGAACAACCACGCGAAAGCTGTCGAATTGTACCAGCGCGCCGTGCAGGTCAACCCGAACAACAGTCAAGCTCGCGCCGCGTTGCAGCGCCTGAGCTGAGACGAGCGGAATCTTTCCGAGGCCGGAGAGCGCGCCGCGCGGTTCGTCGATCGGGCCCTTGCATTTGAATGGCTCGGGCCAGGCCCCCTAATGATCAGCCCCTGTGCGCCGTGCGGCGCCTTATATCGGGCCGGGCCTGACCCGGCCTGGCAAAGGCCAGAGGGCCGCGGAAGGAAAGCAAAATCCTTGGAAGGATCTCAAAGCCCGGCCGGAAGGAAACGAAAGCCCTTCGCGGAAGGAAAGCAAAGCCCCACGGAAGGAAGGCAAAAAGGCGAGGTGGGCGTAAATCTTCTGTTTTTTCAGCATCTTATCCCATCAATCGCAGTCCCCTATCGATTTCTCCCAAAGCGGGTTGCCACCAGACCCATCGGCGTCGAACCGCGAGAGGAGCCGCCCTCTCTCCGTCGGCCGCGAGGGCGCTCCAACGATCCGACCACAGCGGCGATGATAGCACGCCATTTCTGATTATCACGATTATTTGCTCGATTTCTCGTTTTCGCCACAGGCCGGGAATGCCAAATAACGGTGACAGTTTACTCATTCCCCAATAGACTTGCAGCGCGGGGCAGCACTTGCCGACTCAACGCCTAGCCTAAGGTCACGATTGCAGTGGCGACCTCTCCGCTTCGGCCTTCAGAAAATCCTCAAGCCAATGGATATTATACTGGCCGTTCTGCACGTCCGAGTTTCGAACCAGCGTGCGAAAGAGGGGCAGCGTCGTTTCGATACCGTCGACGATGAATTCGTCGAGGGCGCGACGAAGCCGCATGAGCGCTTCGGTTCGGGTTCGCCCGTGGACGATCAGTTTGCCCACCAATGAATCGTAATAAGGCGGAATCACATAACCCTGATAGGCAGCCGAATCGACTCGAATGCCGAGACCGCCAGGGGGATGAAAGTACGCGATTCGACCTGGCGAGGGCCGGAACGTGGTCGGATGCTCAGCATTGATCCGGCATTCGATTGCGGCCCCAAGGAATTGAACGTCGTCCTGGGTAATGGAAAGCGGCGAGCCGGCAGCGATCTTGATCTGCTCGTTGATGATGTCGATCCCGGTGATCATTTCAGTGACCGGATGCTCGACCTGCACGCGCGTATTCATTTCGATGAAGAAGAACTTTCCGTCCTCATAGAGGAACTCGATCGTGCCCGCGCCGACGTAGCCGAGCTCCGCCATGGCCCTGGCCACGACCCCGCCGACGCTCTCACGCTGTTCGGGGTTCAGGGCAGGGGATGGGCCTTCTTCCCACACCTTCTGATGGCGGCGCTGAATGGAACAGTCGCGCTCGCCGAGGTGAATGGCGTGGCCCTGGGTGTCGCCCAGCACCTGGACCTCGATGTGGCGCGGTCTAGCGAGATATTTCTCGAGATAGACGGCGTCGTCGCCAAAGGCGGTCTTGGCCTCGATCCTGGCGGAAGCAATCGCGTCGGCTAGCGCGTCCGGGTCGCGCGCGACTTTCATTCCGCGGCCGCCCCCGCCGGCCGCAGCCTTGACGATCACTGGATAGCCGATATCGGCCGCGATCCGGCGCGCATCGCTTTCGTCCTGCACGTCGCCCTTGGAACCCGGAACACATGGGATTCCGAGACGCGCGGCGGTGCGCTTGGCCTCGATCTTGTCACCCATCATCCGAATGTGTTCCGCCTTCGGACCGATGAACGTGATTTCGTGCTCCTCGAGAATCTCGGCGAAACGGGCGTTCTCGGCCAGAAAACCATAGCCGGGATGCACTGCGTCGGCGCCGGTGATCTCGCATGCTGCGACAATCGCTGGGATATTGAGATAGCTGTTGCGCGCGGGCGGCGGCCCGATGCAAACGCTCTCGTCGGCAAGCTTGACGTGCATCGCGTCTCGGTCGGCGGTCGAATAGACAGCGACGGTGGCGATGCCGAGTTCCTTCGCGGCGCGCATCACTCGCAGGGCGATCTCGCCCCGGTTCGCGATCAGAATCTTATCGAACATCGAGGCGAGTTCCCGTTTCGCTCGGAACGCCCCCCGCGCAACCTCGCCTCGCGGTCATTCGATGATCATCAACGGCTGATCGTACTCGACCGGTGCGCCGTCAGCGACCAGAATGCTGACGACTTTGCCCGCACGCGGGGCGACAATGTCATTGAAGGTCTTCATGGCTTCAATGAGCAGGAGCTTGTCCCCGATCTTCACGCCGGATCCAATCTCCACGAAAGGTTTGGCCTCGGGACTCGGCCGCAAGTAGGCGGTGCCGACCATCGGCGATTTCACTGCGTCGGCGAGATCCGCCGGCGATGTCGGCGCAACCGGCGGAGCGGCGTGCCCCGGGTGGGGAGCGCGGATCGCAGGCGCAGTTTCAGGGGTTGCTGAGGCCGACTGAGCCATTGGCGACCGCTGGCGGGCGAGGCGAACCCGCAGGTCTCCGTGGCTGATTTCGACCTCGTTGAGATCGTATTGCTCGACGATCTTCGCGAGCTGGTCGATGGCGACCGTGTCAACAAGGCTACGCGCTGACCCGTCGGATGGCGCGCCGGACGGCTTCTTCATTTCGGTTCGCTCGCGCGGGGAAGGGGCGTGCTCGTGAACAATGCGGGCTTCGTATATCGCGCCAACCCCGGTAAAGAAAGCCCGGCGGCCCGCCGCTCACGCTCGGCGCGCCCATACGCTGACGTCATGAAAGGCGACGCCCCCATGCGGCGCCACGCTGTCGTCGCCGACGAGAGTGTTGATCCCCCATCCGTCGATGAAAGCCGAGGGCGGCCAAACGCCCTCGCTGACCAGGATTCCCGGGTTCACGCCGTCAAAGATCCGCACGTGCAGTCGCGTGCTTCCGCGCTCATTGCCGAGTTGCACGAGATCGCCTTGCGCGAGCCCGAGCCGAGCAGCATCGGAGGGGTTCATGAGCACTTCGGGTCGCTGCTCGCGTGAGCGCGAGCTTTGCGTCTCGGTGAAGCTCGAATTCAGAAAATTGCGGGCGGGCGAGGTTGCGAGTTTGAACGGGCGATCGTCGTCCGTCTCCTCGTTTATCGCCCAGTGGTCGGGCAGCCTGGGCATTTCGCGCCAGCGGCCGCGCATCCCGTCGTTGGCGACCGGCGTGTCCATCCAATCGGCCTTGAACCGAAACTTTCCATCCTGATGGCCAAAGCCGTTGAGAAAGTGCGCTTCCTCGAAAGGCGGCTGGAGATCGAGCCAGCGCTCCGATTCGAGCGTCGCGAGATCGCCGTAGCCGGATTCGCGCAGCGTCCAATCGATGATCTCCCGCGGCGACATCGAAAATGCCGGATGGGAGGCGCCGACCCGCTCGGCGAGACCGGCGATCACCTCGTGATTCGAGCGGCAGCCTTCAGGGGGGTCGATCACCTTCGGGGCGAACTGCAAGTGCAGGTGACCTCCGGCAGTATAAAGGTCCTCATGTTCGAGGAACATGGTCGCGGGCAGGACGATATCGGCATAGCGCGCGGTGTCGGTCAGGAATTGCTCATGCACGCATGTGAAAAGGTCGTCGCGCGAAAATCCGCGCCGGACCTTCTCCTGGTGAGGGGCCACCGCCAGAGGGTTGGTGTTTTGAACCAGCATGGCTCGCACTGGCGGGCCCCCCTTCAGCGCCTCCGCGTCGCCGGTGAGAATGGATCCGATGCGCGACTGGTCCAGTCGCCGGACGCTCAAATCGCGGACGTCCAGACCCTCGATCATCGTCTTTCGAAGATTGAAGACACCGCTGCCGCTGTGGAAGGCGCCGCCCCCTTCATGCGTCCAAGCCCCGGTGACGGCGGGAATGCAAAGGGCCGCGTGCATGTTGGCCGCGCCGTTGCGCTGACGCGAGAAGCCGTAGCCGAGGCGAAAATAGGTTCGTTTCGTCCGCCCGATCAGCGCGGCGAATTCCTCGATCTTGGCGGCGCTGACGCCGGTAATGGCGCTCGCCCAGTCAGGTCCGCGGCTCCGTACGTGCCCCTCGAGCTCGTGCGGCGCGTCGGTATATCGCTCGAGGTAGTCCCAGTCCGCGGCGCCGTCGCGAAACAAGACGTGCATCACCGCGCAGGCCAACGCGCCGTCCGTCCCCGGCCGCACGCATAATGCGAGATCGGCCTGACGCATCGTCTCCGTCTCATAAATGTCGATCGCGACAATCTTCGCGCCGCGTTCCTTGCGCGCGCGAATCGCGTGGGTCATGACGTTGACCTGCGTCGTGACGGCGTTTGTGCCCCAAATGATGACGCAATCCGACTTCGCCATCTCCCGCGGATCGGCGCCCATGAGCCGTCCGGTCCCCGCGACATATCCGGGCCAGGCGATCCCGACGCATATGGTGCCATGGAAGCGGGAATAGCGTTTTGAATTGGTTAGGCGCTCGATTCCGTCGCGCATCACGAGGCCCATCGTGCCGGCGTAGAAGTAAGGCCAGACCCCTTCGGGTCCAATTTCACGCTCCACCGCCAGAAAATTCTCGGCGACGCGGTCCAGCGCCTCGTCCCAACCGATCGGCGCGAATTGGCCGGTTCCTTTGGGGCCAATACGGCGCAAGGGCTGGGTAAGCCGATCCGGATGATGAATCCGCTCCTGGTAGCGGGCGACTTTGGCGCAGACGACACCGGAGGTATAGGTCTGATCGCGGGCGCCGTGGATGCGGCCAATCCGCTTACCCCCGATCACCTCGACATCGAGAGCGCATACCGAGGGGCAGTCGTGCGGGCAGACCGAGGGACGTCTGGTGACTTCGGTAACCGCGTTCATCGGATCTCCGGCGCCGCATCATCCGATAAAGCGCCCACTGCTGGCAATATCGTCGTGGTCCTTGCTCTTGCAAGCCGATACAACTATAAGTTGTATCGACCGAGATTCGCAAGACAGCCAATGGCGATCCGTTTCTACGTTGCAGTTTTCATCGCGGGCCTGATGTTGCCGGTCGCCACGTGGGGCCGGAGCGGGACTCAGCTCGAGATTCATTATGCTCCGCGCGAAAATCTGGAAAGCGTCGACGCCCAGGAAATCGGCCGCGCCCAACTGACGATCGACATGGCGGCTTATGTCTTGTCCGATCCGCGAATTATCGAGGCGTTGATCCAGGCGGCGGAGCGCGACGTCGTCATCCGCCTCTATCTCGACAAGTCTGAATTCGTCGAGCACGGAGCCATTCGAGGCGGTCTGGTGGAAGCGCTGCTTGCCCATCCCAACGTTGCCGCGCGGGTCAAGGGCGAGGGCGTCCTGATGCATTTGAAAGCCTACGCCATCGACGGGGAGGTGTTGCGTACGGGATCGGGCAACTTTTCATGTTCGGGCCTCGCCAGCCAGGATAACGACCTCATCCTTGTTACCGACCAAGCCGTGGTCGATGCGTTCGAGGCAAATTTCGAGCGCATATGGGCGCGCGCGCGGAATATCGGAGCCCTCGACCCGCCCCGGTGAAAACCGGCGATAAAACTAAGTCGGTCGCCCCTAGCGCGAATTGCCTCGCGCCTGCGGCAGACCCAAGGTCGTGTAGCGCTCGTAACGCTGCTTGAACGAGTCAGGGTCGAGAATGCCGATCGCGGCGACGCGCCGGGACGTCGCGTCACTCTGCTCGGCCAGGATCGAGGCTACCTGCCAGCGCCAGGTGGACGGATCGTCCATGCCCGGCCCCGTGGCCAGTTCGGTCACTCCCGCGGCGTAGCTCGCGCCGCCTCCTATTGCGATGAGAGGAAGAATCAACGACTTCCGCATCGTCTCCTCCACAGTTTTCGCCTGAATATTCGCGCCGAAGACAGAGCATCTCCCACGCGGCTGGCGGTATTAGTTAGAGGTTAACCATAGATTTGTGGCCCGGCTAAGGCGTTTCGCCCGTCGAGGCGATTTTGCGTAAAGCGTCGCTCGCCATGGCGCGGGTCACACGCCGACCGAGCGTCAAGGCTTCATCGTCGAGCATGGCGACAATCTGCCGCGCGGCTCCGAGCGACCGTTCGATTCTCAGCGCAATGTAGGCGACCACCTGGGGCTCGATCTGAAGCTGACGATCGCTGAACAACTTGAAGAGAACCGCCTCGGTCAATTCGATATCCGGCGCGGCGAGCCGCACCACCGGCGCCAACCGGAGGCGCGATAACAGGTCGGGAGTGCTCAGTCCCCAGGCGTCCGGCGCCGCGCGGCAGGTCAAGAGCAGCCATACCTCGTTCTGAAGCGCCGTGTTCATGAGGTGAAAGAACAACGCCTCCGACTGCGCGGCGCGGTCCGCGTCCTCGAACAGCACGGCATGCGCACGTTCGCAGAGGCTGACGCTCTCCTCGTTCAGCGTCTCGCCGCTTAGAGTGACGGCGCCCGAGGCGCAGGCCCAGATCGCTCCGAGATGGCTTTTTCCCGCCCCTTCCGGCCCGACTAGGGTCAACATCCGGCCCGCCCAGTTCGGCCAGAGCCCAATTGCGTTCAAGGCCTCGCGGTTGGACGGCGCGGGCAGAAAATCTTCGCGCGCGAAGCTTGGCGAGTGCGGCCAGTGAAATGTCAGTTGGCGAGGCGGAGAAATCATCGGCTCTCCGGTTCCGAGTGACCTCGATAAAGCGCGCTCTTCAAGTAGAGCGCGATAAGATGTCGTGCGACAACGCCGATCACCGCGGCTGTCGGAACAGCGATCAGGAGGCCGAGGAATCCGAACAATTGCCCGAATGCCAGCAGCGCGAACATGATCCAGACCGGGTGGAGCCCGACCGACTCGCCCACAAGCTTGGGCGAAAGCACGTATCCTTCGAGAAATTGGCCGACCCCGACGACGAGGAAGGCGAGGAAGAAAAGCTCCAGATTCGGCCAACCCTGAACAAGCGAGACTCCAAGGGAAAGGACGAGCGCGGTCAGCGAGCCGACGTAGGGAACGAAGCTCAGCAAGCCGCCAAGCACGCCGATCAGGAAGCCAAAATCGAGACCGATCAGCGTCAATCCGATGCCGTACCAGAGGCCAAGGAACAGGCAGACGATTGACTGGCCCCTGATGAAGCCGGCCAAGGCGTGATTTATCTCCCGGGCGATCTTCCGCAAACTGTCGCGGTAGTCGAGCGGGAGCCAGCCGTCGATTTCTGAAATCAGGCGATGCCAGTCGATCAGAATATAGAAGGCGACGACGGGAGTAATGATCAGGAGCGACAGGAAACTGAAGACCGCCGCGCCGCCAGACACGAGCGACTTTAGGGCGTTGAGGAGCCACTGTGCGCCCTGGGCGACGAAATCGCTGATGGAGCTATGGATTTGTGCGCGCGACAGCGGCTGGCTGAGACCCAATGCATGCAGCCAGTTGCCCCCGTATTTCGCAATAAGGGCGTTGCCCTCATCAACCGCCAGCGCCTGCAAGCGTAGGGCGTAGTCCGGCAGACGTTGAGAAAAGGCTATGAATTGGTCGCTCAAGATCGGCGCGACGAGAATGAGGATAATCACTACAGCCAAGGCGAAGGCGATCAGAATAAGCAGCGACGCGCCGAGGCGGTTAAGTCCCAGACTCTGGAGCTTGAGTACGACCGGGTCGAGAAGGTAGCCCAGCACGATGCCGGCGGCGAAAGGCGTGATCGTCGACCCGAGCAAATATAAGACATAGAGGATGGCGGCGACCGCGGCGGCCCAGAAAAGAACTTGGCGCTCCAGGCTCACTGTGCCGGCCTCACGGGATTTCGCCGGGTCCGCCGGCAGGCTGCAGCAGATCCCATTTGCCGCCCCACGGATCGACGAAAACCGCCACCAGCCCATACGGTTCGCGACGGGGCGTTTCAAGGAACCTGACGCCGCGAGCGCGCATCGCTTCGTAGTCGCCCGAGAAGTCCGCGGTGTGAAGAAAATAGCCGACCCTCCCACCGGTCTGGTCGCCCACGCGAGCCTTCTGGCGTTCGGCGCTTGGAACCGCAAGCACCAGCGCCGCCCCTGCGCGTTGCAATGGGGCGACCACGACCCAGCGTTTGTTGGCGCCGAGCGGCGTGTCTTCGAGAACTGCGAAGCCGAGGCAGTCACGAAAGAAAGCAAGGCCCTCGTCATAGCTGGGGACGAGAAAGGTGACGGCGGCGAGACGCTGGAACATGCGTTTGCTCCCTAACGGCTCATATGATTCAGCCATTGGGCGATATAGACGCCGCCCGACGCCAGGGTTGTCGCGGCGACCGCCCATTCGAGGAAAGTCTGCGCGGGCTGAGGATCGAGACCATAGGCGCGAACCCCAAGCGCGAAGCCTGCCAGTGCGATCTGTGCGACCGTATTGAGCTTGGACACCAGGACAGGGCGAATCTCGACCGGCTTGTCGAGCAGCCAGGAGACCAGCACGGCGAACAGGATCATGACGTCCCGCGAGACGACCGTGACGGCGATCCAGGCCGGCAAACCGGCATAGATGGCGAGCGAAACATAAATCGAGATCAGCAGCGCCTTGTCGGCGAGCGGATCGAGATAGGCGCCCAATTCGGTGCGCAGATCGAAGTTTTTGGCGATAAAGCCGTCGATCGCGTCGGACACGCCGGCAAGGATAAAAATCAGAAACGCCGGAAGGAATTGCTGCGAAATAATCATCGTTACGACCAAAGGCGTCATCAGCAGTCGCGCCACCGTGACCAGATTGGGCAAATTTTTGAGAACCCGGCCGATGTCCATGAAGTGACGCCCCCGGCGTCGCCGCCCAAGCATCCCCCCAAAGGACGTCGCCACTCACGCGGATGACGAGCCAAGGGCTAACACGAATTGCCGGGGGTTGGAAAACCCGGGCCCTTGCGCCTTCCCCGGCGCGCAATTACGCCGGTCGCACCGGTACGCCCTGGAGCCGCGATGTCCGAAAACCGCAAGCCTCTCAGTTATGCCGAATTGGGAGTTGACATCGACACCGGCAACCGGATTGTCGACCGGATCCGTCCGATGGCCCGCGCCACGCGCCGTCCGGGGGCCGGGGCAGAGCTTGGCGGGTTCGGCGGACTGTTCGATCTTCGCGCCGCGGGTTTTGTAGACCCGATCCTGGTCGCGGCGAACGATGGCGTCGGCACAAAGATAAGGATCGCCGCCGAGAGCGGCATCTATGACACAATCGGCGTCGATCTGGTTGCGATGTGCGTCAACGACATCGTCGTCCAGGGCGCAGAACCTCTGTTTTTCCTCGACTATTTCGCTGCCGGCAAGCTCGACGAGCAGGTCGTGTCGGCAGTCGTCGAGGGCGTCGCCCGGGCGTGCGCCGAGTCCGGCTGCGCCTTGATCGGCGGAGAGACGGCGGAGATGCCCGGCGTATACGCTTCGGGAGATTTCGACATCGCGGGTTTCGCCGTCGGGGCGGCCGAGCGCGGGACCCTGTTGCCCCGGCCGGGGCTGAAAGCAAGCGATCTCGTCTACGGCCTGCCGTCGTCGGGGGTCCATTCGAACGGATTTTCGCTGGTCCGGCGCATCGTGGCGCGATCCGGCCTCGCCTGGGATGCTCCGGCGCCTTTCGATCCGTCGCGCTCGCTCGCCCATGCGTTGCTGACGCCGACTCGGCTCTATGTCCGCCCGCTGCTTCAGGCGCTCAAGCGGACGCGAGGCATATGCGCGCTCGCCCATATCACTGGCGGCGGCTATCCGGATAATCTGCCGCGCGTGCTCGACAACGGCCTTGCTGTCTCGCTCGATCTCGACGCCTTCGCTCCGCAGCCGGTCTTTTCGTGGCTCGCGTCCGCCGGCGGCGTCGAGGAAGGGGAGATGCTGCGGACCTTCAACTGCGGTTTCGGGATGGCGGCGTTCGTTTCCACCGAGCTCGAGGCTGAGGCGCGAGAGGCGCTGGCCGCCGCGGGCCTCGCGCCGGTCTTGATCGGCGAGCTTGTACCCGCTGCCGGGCAGCGGGTCGTCACCCGTGGAAAGCTCAGGCCGTGACGCGTCGGGCGCGAACGGTCGTCCTCATCTCGGGCCGTGGCTCGAACATGAGCGCTCTCGTCGAGGCGGCGCGCGCGCCGGACTTCTCCGCCGAGATCGTGCTCGTCCTGTCGGACCAGCCGGCGGCGCCCGGCCTTTCGGCCGCGCGCGAGGCGGGCGTCGCGGCGGAGGCGATCGACTTCCGGGCCTACCCGGGGAAGGCCGCGTTCGAAGCGGCGCTTGACACACGGCTTCGCGCCGAGCGTACCGATATCGTCTGCCTGGCGGGGTTCATGCGCGTGTTGCGCCCGACCTTCGTCGAGCGATGGGAGGGGCGCATCCTCAACATCCATCCCTCGCTGCTGCCGGACCTGCGCGGGCTCCACACCCACGAGCGGGCGCTGGCGGAAGGACGGGCCGAGCACGGCTGCACGGTCCATTTCGTGACCGCCGAGCTCGACGCAGGCCCGATCGTCGCCCGGGCTCGGGTTCCTGTCGTGCAGGGCGACGATGCCGAGGCGCTCGCCGCCCGTGTGCTCAAGGAGGAGCTTCGGATCTATCCCGAGGCCCTGGACCGGGTGGCGCGCTCGCTGGTCGCCACCGCGCCCGGATCGGATTTGGAAAACCTTGCCTAACCAGGCGCCGGGCCGTCCGGACGGGGGGTTCGACCAAATCTAGCAAAGGAAAAGGCTTGGATTTGCTTGGATTCCCTTGGCGGAATCGAGGCTTTTCAAAGCGTTGCGCTGACTCCCCGGCGCCTGCGGAGATTTTTTTGTCCCGCCTTTTGCGCCGCCGCCCGGCCCCGGGAGGACCAATGGCAAAAACTATCACATATTCTGGTTTTCCGCAAGAAAATGTCGGAATTTTCCCCGGCGTCAAATGCACGCCTCATCGCCGGGTATAAACGCCTTCGAACGAGACGTTCACTCCGCCGCATTGCCCGTTATCGGCGACGATGAGGTTACGCCGGCCCCGGCCCATCCAGACCTTGCAGCCTTCCCCCTGATCGACGGGCAATGTCTTGTCGCCGCCGTCCATCGTGAAGCTCAAATTGGCTCCGTCGGGGACAGCCACCGCTTCGATTTCACCGCTGTTGTCCCTGAAGGCCGCACTGCCTTTGATCGCGAGCGCGCCGGCCTTGACCGCGGGTTTTATCGTAATGGTCCCACCGCCTTCCCATGTGCCGACCCAGGCGGCGAGCGACGGCGGCGCGGCTGCTGGAACGAGGTCGGCCGCGAGCAGCCAACCCGCGCTCCAATTCTTTTTCGCGGTGACAAACTGCGTGCAGACGAAGGCGCCGTTCGTGCGGCCGAGCAAGACCTCGTCTCCCGCGATCAGGTAGGATTTTGCCCGGCATTCGCTTGAGGGACTAGGGCACCCCGCCTTCTCGGAGCCGTTGCGGATGATATAACTTCGCGCAACCTTGGGGCTGATCGCGCCCAGGGTGAACTTCGGCGTCCCGCCCATGTCGAGCGTACCGCAATCCCCCCCTGCGTCCTCGGCGCGCGCGACGCTTCCAGGGAGCAAAGCGAGAACTGCGGCGGAAGCCGCCGCGACAAGAATGAAACGACGCAAATCAGATGCCCCGAGTTCCCCTGCTTCAACGCTAATGCGCTGAAAGCGACCGGGCAATACAAATAGGGGTGAAGTCGTGGCGCCCCGACTTGCGGGTTCGTCCAACGGACACGCTGGCCGCCGACCTCACTTGGCCTCTGACAGTTCCTTGAGGCGAGGGGCGAATTGTGTCGCCGAACTTGCGATTCCCAATGCTTCCGCGGCGCCCGCCGGAGAGATCCTCGAACCAATGCCGACGACCGCCGGCTGGCCGGCCACGTCCGCGATGATGGGCGCGCCCGAATAGCCGAAATTGAGCAGGCAGCGGTAGGTGAAGACAGCCTCGCTCGGGCCTCGGCCGATCGCACAGTTGCGGACGATTGAGGGCAGGTAGGGGCGGTCCTGGCCGTAGCCGACCTGCATCGCCGAATTCGAGGCGGCGACAGCGTGGAACGCCTCCGCGTCGAGGGCATGGGCCGGGATGGGCCGGGCGGCGAGCGCGTCGGCCAGCGTTACAATCGCCCAGTCGCCGGCTGCGCCCTCTAACTGCCCTCCCAAGTTGGGATCGTAGTTGGGCGAGACCTCGAGGGTCGCGGCGGTGGCGTGGGCCGCCACACGCCCCGGTTCATTCCGATCGAAAAATGGACGCTTCTTGGCGTCGCCATTTGGCCGTTGAGAAAGAGGCAATGCGCCGCGGTCAAGACGCGGTTGGGCGCTACGAGCGTTCCCGTGCACTGGTTGATCAGATTGGTGTGCCAAGGGACCGTCACCGTCCCGACCGATGAGATCGGCCACTGAGACGGGTCTGCGATATCGCCGAAATGGCCGCCGTCGTGCGCGGATGGCTTGGCCTTGTCCTCAGCCAGGACGGCCGTGGCGTTCAACACGCCGCAGGCGACGATCAGCAGAAGCGACGCACGCAGATTGCCCATGACATCCTCGGGTGAACCAAGTCGCCAATATACGGGGGTGTTCCGATTTTCGGAAATGAATTGTGCGGGAGGCTCGGCGCGACGCGGTAAGCAAATACGCTGCCAGCGCTTGGCGAACCGGCGCGATCGGATCATATATTCGGGAGAAAAGAGGAGTTACTTTTGGCCCGCGCGGCTGCAACCAGCGAGAAGAGTTTTGCCCCGGCGCCGGCAGTGGCGAACGACGAGCCGCCGCCTCTGCTCACGTCGCCCGAGCGCTTCATCAACCGCGAATTGTCGTGGCTCGAATTCAACCGGCGGGTCCTCGAGGAAGCGGCCAACCCGAACCACCCGCTGCTCGAGCGTCTGCGGTTCCTGTCGATCTCGGCCGCCAATCTCGATGAATTCTTCATGGTGCGCGTCGCCGGCCTCGTCGGCCAAGTGCTGTCGGGGGTGGCGGAGATCTCCGACGACGGGCGCACGCCCGCGGAGCAACTGGAACGGATCAGCGAGCGCGTCGCCTCGCTGGTTGCCTCGCAGCAGTCGCGGTGGAAGTTGCTCAGGTCCGAGCTCGCCGCCAATGGCGTCGTGATCCTTGAGGTCGCCGACCTCACCCGGCGCGAACGCGAGTGGCTGCAGGACTATTTCCTCTCCCATGTGTTCCCGATCCTGACCCCGCTCGCGGTCGATCCGGCGCATCCTTTCCCGTTCATTCCCAATCTCGGATTGAGCCTGGCGCTCGAGCTCCTCAATCCGCGTGACGGCAAGACGATGAGCGCGCTGGTCCGCATTCCCGGCAGCGTCGAGCGCTTCATCAGGCTGCCCGATGGGCCGCTCGGCGGCGCGGCGCGCTTCGTGATGCTGGATCGGTTGATCGTCGCCTTCATAGGCCTGTTGTTTCCGGGCTATGAAGTGCTGGGCGAGGGCGCCTTTCGCGTCATTCGGGACAGCGACATCGAAGTCGAGGAAGAGGCGGAGGACCTTGTCCGCCTCTATGAGAGCGCGCTCAAGCGGCGCCGGCGCGGGTCCGTCATTCGGCTTGAGATCGAGGCAAGCACGCCGGAATCACTGCGTTCCTTCGTCGCCGGCGACGTCGACGTTGTCTCGTCGGGAATCGTGCTGGTCGAAGGTATGCTGGCCCTGAACGACCTGTCGCAACTGGTGGCGATAGAGCGACCGGACCTCAAGTTCCCGCCGTACAACCCGCGATTTCCTGAGCGGGTCAAGGAGCTCGGCGGCGATTGCTTCGCCGCGATCCGGCAGAAGGATCTCGTCGTCCACCACCCTTACGAATTGTTCGACGTCGTCGTTCAGTTCCTCAACCAGGCGGCGCATGATCCGAATGTCGTCGCCATAAAGCAGACGCTCTATCGCACATCAGCCGACAGCCCGATCGTCCGAGCCCTGATCGAGGCGGCGGAGGCCGGCAAGTCGGTTACCGCGCTCGTCGAACTCAAGGCGCGGTTCGACGAAGAAGCCAACATCCGCTGGGCGCGGGATCTCGAGCGGGCGGGGGCGCAGGTCGTCTACGGCTTCATCGAGCTCAAGACTCACGCCAAGCTTTCGATGGTGGTGCGACGAGAGGTCGGCGCGCTCGTCAACTACTGTCACCTCGGGACCGGCAATTATCACCCCGTTACCGCCCGCATTTACGCCGACATTTCCCTCTTCACCGCGGACGCGGCGATCGGACGGGACGTCGCGCGCATTTTCAACTTCATAACCGGATATGCCGAGCCCGATGGTCTCGAGCAGATGTCGATTTCGCCGATCACTCTCAAGAAAACGCTGCTGCGCAATATCGCCGACGAGATCGATTACGCCCGCCTCGGCCGGCCGGCGCAGATCTGGATCAAATGCAACGCGCTCGTCGACCCGCAGATCATCGACGCGCTTTATGGCGCAAGCCGCGCCGGCGTCCAGGTCGACATAGTGATCCGCGGTATTTGCTGTCTGAGGCCGGGCGTTCCCGGACTTTCCGACAATATCCGCGTGAAGTCGCTGGTCGGGCGATTTCTTGAACATGCGCGCATCTACGCCTTCGGCGCTGGCCACGGCCTGCCCAGTTCGATGGCGCGGGTGTTCATTTCATCCGCCGACCTCATGCAGCGCAATCTGGACCGGCGGGTCGAGGCGCTCGTTCCGCTGCTCAATCCGACCGTCCATGAACACGTGCTCGATCAGATCATGCAGGCGAACCTCATGGACAACGAGCAGAGCTTCCGCATCCTGCCGGACGGCTCGAGCGAGAGGATTACGCCCGCCGAGGGGGAAGAACCGTTCAACGCGCATAAATATTTCATGACCAATCCGAGCCTGTCGGGTCGCGGCAAAGCGCTCATGGATTCCTTTCCGATGGCGTTGCGCAGGCCATCCTGATAGACGCCGTGCGCGACGATACGAGCTTCCCGACAGGATCAGTTATGTTGGACAAATCCGCCCGCGGGCGATTGCCGGGCGAGCCTTTGGCGATTGTCGACATCGGCTCGAACTCGGTGCGCCTGGTTTCCTACGAGACCCAGTCGCGCGCGCCGACGCCGACATTCAATGAAAAGGCCCTGTGCGGCCTGGGGCGCGGAGTGGCGATGAGTGGACTCCTGCCGGAGGACGGGATCGCCAAGGCGCTGGCCGCGCTCGAACGCTTTCGCGTTCTCTGCGACACGATGCGCGTTCGCGAAGTCTGGGGCGTCGCGACGGCCGCTGTGCGCGATGCGGCGAACGGGCCGGAATTTCTCAGTCGAGCCGAGCGCGCGATCGGTCGCAAGATCGAGCTCTTGAGCGGCCAGCGGGAAGCCCGGCTGTCGGCGCTCGGCGTGGTGAGCTCGATCTTCAACGCCGATGGGGTGGCCGGGGATCTGGGCGGCGGTTCCCTCGAACTGACCGATGTCAAGGAGGGCCGGTGCGGGCAGGGAGTCACGCTGCCGCTGGGCGGCCTGTCGCTGATGGACCTTTCGGAGCATTCGCCGAAGAAGGCGGCTAAGATCGTTCGCGACAAGCTCGGGCCGGTCAAGGCGCTGCAGGGGCTCGCGGGGCGAACGTTCTATGCGGTCGGCGGCACCTGGCGTGCTCTCGCCCGCCTGCACATGCGCCAGCGGCAATATCCGATGAACGTGATGCACAATTACGTCATCCCGACCCGCGACGCGCTCGAATTCGCGCGTCTGGTCGAACGGATCGAAGCCGACGCGCTGCTCTCGATCGAATCGGTTTCGTCGGCCCGCCGGCCGCTGCTCGCTTACGGCGCCGCGGTGCTGGAGGAGATCATCCGCCAGGCGAATCCGAAGGAGATCGTCATTTCCGCGCTTGGGGTTCGCGAAGGGCTGATCTACTCGCGGCTGTCGCCGGAGGAACAGGCGGAAGATCCGCTCATCGTTTCGGCGCGCGAGTTCAATGAGCTGCGCTCGCGGGCGCCGAAGCACGGCGAGGAGCTCTTCGACTGGACCGCCCGATTGATCGGCTCGACCCATCTCGAGGAGGATGAGGAGGACGCGCGTCTGAGGCACGCCGCCTGTCTTCTGTCCGATATCGCCTGGCGCGCGCACCCCGATTATCGCGGCGCCCAGGCCTATGATCTTGTCGCCAATGCGGCGTTCATCGGCGTCGACCATCCCTCGCGCGCATTTCTGGCGCTCGCGGCCTCCTATCGCCACATGTCGAGCGAGGACATCGTCTCGCCGCAGTCGCGCGCGCTGGTGACGGCGCGCCAACTGGATCGGGCGCGAATCCTCGGCGCGGCGATGCGGGTCGCTTACAACATCTCGGCGGCGATGCCTGGAGTCCTGCCGCGCGCTCCGATGATCTGCCAAAAGGGGAAAGTGGTCCTGACCCTGCCGTCTGACCTTGCGGCGCTCAGCAGCGAGCGCCTGCAATCGCGCATGCGACAGTTCGCTCGCCTCATCGGCGCCGATCCGGAGATCCGGACGCCCGATTGAAGCGCCGGCGCTTCCGCGGAACGCTGACGTAGCGACATGCAGCGCGATCGCGTTGGCCGCCGAAGAGTTGTTACAGGATTCGCGACGCGCCGAACGGATTCTTTACGCGCTGGCCGGCAAGCTGGGGCATTCCCAAGCTGTCACGATCGGTCCAACATGCACCCATTACGCAGCGATAGCCGTCTTTTTCGCGATGCTCTCGAACGTCTGCGCGAGGCTTCGTCCGCACCTGTAGCCGTGGACGCTCCCGAAGCTGCGCCCGTTCAGGCCGGAGAAGAATTCGTGTCCGACCGACGGGAGACCGAGCCGCCGCGCGTGATCGGGCGATTGGTGCAGCTGAATGGAACGGAGGGCGTCCTGAGCTGCCCGCTTGACGCCAGCGAAGAGGACTGGTCGGTCGGCCATCTGATCTCGATCGTTCACAAGACGGCGCGCATTGTCGGGGCGGTCTGCGACGTCGAGACCGACAACCGCCGGTGGTCGGCGACCGAAGTCAACACCGCCCGGGTGAGGATCGAGCTCGCTGGCGAGATTGTGGACGATCCGTCCGGCGCGCCGTATTTCCATCGCGGCGTGAGCTCATTCCCGTCCCTGGGCGCTTCCGCTCACCGCATCCGCGCCGACGACCTTCGGGCGATCTACGCGTTTCGCGGACGCGAGGGCGTCGAAATCGGACGTTTGAGCCGAGAATCACGCAATCCCGGCGGAGATCGACGTCGGCGAACTCATCAGGCGTCATTTCGCAGTGCTGGGATCGACCGGCGTGGGCAAGACGACTTCGGTCAGCCTGCTGTTGCGCCAATCGGTCGCGATGAGGCCGAAACTCAGGGTCATCATCTTCGATCCGCATAATGAGTACGCGGCGCATTTTCCCGGACTGGCGCAGATCATCGATTCCGACAGTCTCGAGCTGCCGTTCTGGATGTTTCGATTCGACGAACTGGCCGACGTCGTGTTCAGCGGCCGCCAGCCTCACGCCGACGAACGGGATGCGCTCTATGAGGTGATCCGCGCCGCCAAGGCGAAGTATCTTGCCGAACAGGGGTCGCCGGCCGCGATGAGCGCGGTGCGCCGCCAGCCGATGTCGGAAGGCGTTTCGGTCACCGCCGATACCCCGACGCCCTTTCGCATCATCGATGTCGTCGCCATCATCGAGGACTGGCTCGGGATGCTCGACCAGCGTTTTCCGCGCTCCGACCTCAGGGCGCTGCGCTACCGGCTCGAGGGGCTCAATCGCGATCCGCGGTTCCGATTCATGTTCGGCAGGCTGGTGGTCGAGGACGATATCGCCAAGGTGGTGTCGCGGCTTTTTCGCATACCGACCCGAGGCCTCCCGGTCACCATCGTCCGGCTCGCGGGCCTGCCCAACGAGGTCATCAACTCGGTCGTCTCGGTGCTGGCTAGGCTGGCCTTCGAGATCGCGTTTTGGTGTTCAGGGAGCTACGAAATCAACGTGTTATGCGAAGAGGCCCACCGCTATATCCCAGCCGACAGCAGGCAAACCTTCGGCCCGGCCAGGCAGGCGATCGGCCGGATCGCCAAGGAAGGGCGCAAGTACGGCGCCTCGCTTGGGGTCGTGTCGCAACGCCCCTCGGAGCTCGATTCCACGGTCCTGTCACAATGCTCCACCCTGTTCGCCATGCGGCTCGCCAACGAGCTCGACAAAGGGATCATTCGCGCTGCCGCGGGCGCGTCCGCGAGCAGTACGGTCGCCTTCCTGTCGTCGATCGCCGATCGCGAGGCGATCGCATTCGGCGAGGCCATCGCCACGCCCATGCGGATGAAGTTCGCCGACATATCCGCGCGCTCGGACGATAGCCGCGCCCCCGGTCCTGGCGAGCGCGATGCAGACCCGATCGACCTGAGGCGGCTGGCGTCGCAGCTGCGCGGCGAAGCGGCGTAGGGGCTGCAGTTGGCGGGCTCGGCTGATTAAGAACGTATGTTGACTGTACTTACAGGCCTGCGGTAGCGATTTTCCTCGCGACGTGGCGCCAATTGGTCATTTGCATTCGCCGCGCATGAACGCCATATAGGCGGGGCGTCCCCCGCTCATTGAAGCCAGGCTCTTCGGGCAGGGGCGATTACGACCCCCACCGGCGGTCCTTGAAACCGTCAAGGCGAGGAGAAGTCATGGCGGCCGACCAGGAGACCGTCGATCGGGTGCGCTCGATTGACGTCGACGCCTATAAATACGGCTTTATCAGCCCGATCGAGTCGGACATGGCCCCGAAGGGTCTGAGCGAAGACACGGTCCGGTTCATTTCGCGGAAGAAGGAAGAGCCCGAGTGGCTGCTTGAGTGGCGGCTCGAGGCTTATCGCCGTTGGCTGACGATGGACGAGCCGAAATGGGCGCGCGTCAGCTACCCGCCGATCGATTACCAGGACATCTATTATTTCGCCGCGCCCAAGTCGTCGCCGGCGCCGAAGTCGCTTGACGAAGTCGATCCCGAGCTGCTGCGCACCTACGCGAAGCTCGGCATCCCGCTCGTGGAGCAGGAGATCCTCGCCGGCGTCGAGCGGCCCAAGGTCGCGGTCGACGCGGTCTTCGATTCGGTTTCCATCGCCACGACCTTCAAGGCGGAGCTCGCCAAGGCGGGCGTCATCTTCTGCTCGTTCTCCGAGGCGGTGCAGAAGCATCCGGACCTCGTGCGCCGCTACCTCGGCTCGGTCGTGCCGCCCACCGACAACTTCTATGCGACGCTCAATTCGGCGGTGTTTTCCGACGGCTCGTTCGTCTACGTGCCGCCGGGCGTCCGCTGCCCGATGGAGCTCTCGACCTATTTCCGCATCAACGAGAAAAACACTGGGCAGTTCGAGCGCACGCTCATCATCGCCGACAAGGGCGCCTACGTCAGCTACCTCGAAGGCTGCACCGCGCCCAAGCGGGACGAGAACCAGCTTCACGCCGCGGTCGTCGAGCTGATCACGCTCGACGACGCGGAGATCAAATATTCGACCGTGCAGAACTGGTATCCGGGCGACGCCCAGGGCCGCGGCGGCATCTATAATTTCGTCACCAAGCGCGGCGACTGCCGTGGCGCGCGGTCGAAGATCTCCTGGACGCAGGTCGAGACCGGCTCGGCGATCACCTGGAAATATCCGTCCTGCATATTGCGCGGCGAAGCCTCGCGCGGCGAGTTCTATTCGATCGCGATTTCGAACGGCTATCAGCAGGTCGACAGTGGCACCAAGATGATCCATCTCGGCCGCAACACTACGAGCCGCATCATCTCGAAGGGGGTGGCCGCCGGCAACTCGCAGAACACCTACCGCGGGCAGGTGTCGGCGCACCGTCTGGCGACCGGAGCGCGAAATTTCACCAACTGCGATTCGCTGCTGATCGGCCAGGACTGCGGCGCCCACACCGTCCCCTATATCGAGGCGAAGAATTCGTCCGCGGTGATCGAGCACGAGGCGACCACGTCGAAGGTGTCGGAAGAGCAGATGTTCTACTGCCTTCAGCGCGGGCTCTCGGCGGAAGAAGCGACCGCGCTGATCGTCAACGGTTTTGTCCGCGACGTGCTGCAGCAACTGCCGATGGAATTTGCGGTCGAAGCGCAGAAGCTCATCTCCATCAGCCTCGAAGGGAGCGTGGGCTGATGTCTGTCGCGCAAGGCGGAAATCGACGCGCAATGCTCGAAATCCGAAATCTCAGCGTTTCGATCCAGGACAAACTGATCCTCGACGGACTGAACCTCAGCGTCAGCGCGGGCGAGGTTGCGGCGATCATGGGGCCGAACGGGTCCGGCAAATCGACGCTGGCTTACGTTATCGCTGGCAAGCCGGGCTACGAGGTCACCTCTGGCGAGATTTTGCTCGACGGCCGCAATCTCCTCGACCTCGACCCCAGCGAGCGCGCGCTAGGCGGGGTATTTCTGGCGTTCCAGTACCCGACCGAAATTCCCGGCGTCGGCGCGATGACCTTTCTGAAGGCGGCGCTGAATGCGCAGCGGCGATCGCACGGCGAAGCTGACCTGACCACGCCGGATTTCATGCGCCGCGTGCGCGAGGCGGCGCAGCGGCTCAAGATCGATCAGGAGATGCTGCGGCGACCGCTCAATGTCGGTTTCTCCGGCGGCGAGAAGAAACGCTTCGAGGTGCTGCAGATGGCGTTGCTTGGCCCGCGGCTCGGCGTCCTCGACGAAACCGACTCGGGTCTCGACATCGACGCCTTGAGGATCGTCGCCGAAGGCGTCAACGCGCTTCGCGATCCTGCCCGTGCCTTCGTCCTGATTACGCATTACCAGCGGCTGCTCGACTACATCAAACCGGATGTCGTGCATGTGATGGCCAGGGGCAGGATCGTCGCGACCGGCGGTCCCGAGCTTGCGCTCGAGCTCGAACGCAACGGCTATCGCGATTATGCGGAGGAGGCCGCCTGAGCCCCGGATGAACGCGCATATCGTCAACCATTCGGCCGCCGAGAAGGCCCTCTTCCGCCAGTTCGCAGAGCAGCAGCGGCGCGAGCCGTCGCCTGCGCGCGCCGCGGCTTTTGCGCGCTTCGCGGACGCTGGCCTGCCGACCCGCCGCATCGAGTCCTGGCACTATACGGACCTGCGAGCCGCGATGGCCGACGCCGCGCCGCTCGCGGCCGCGCCCACGCCGGCCGAGATCGAGGCCGCGCGCGCCTGGCTCACGAGTCGCGAGCGCTTCGTTCCCGGCGCGCGGCTTGTTCTGATCGGCGGGCGCTTTATTGGCGAGCTTTCAGATCGCCTGCCGCCGGGAGTCACAGTATCGGAGGGCGCCATCGCCGGCGATCGGGTTGACGATCCGCTGGCGGCCCTCAACGAGGCGCTGAGTCCCCTCGGGATGCACGATTACGGTTGCCAGCGGGGCGGACATTGCCGAGCCGATAACGCTGCTCCATCTGATAAATGGGACGTCGGCCCATTCGGTCTATTCGCGTTGCGCCATCGCGCTCGATGCGGGCGCGGGCGCCTCATTCGTCGAGGTGTTCGATGGCGCTCGAGCCGGGGTCCAGCGACACGCCGCGACCGTCATCAGCCTCGCCAAGGGCGCGAGCGCGATCCACGTCGCCGTGGTCGGCGATGAGCCCGGGCTCCATATCGAAACCCAAACCTGCGACCTGGCGGCCGGCGCTGAGTTTGCCGCCTTCGGCCTTGTCGCGGGCGGCGACCTGACGCGCAGGCAGATTTTTGTCAGGATGAACGGGGAAGAAGCCAAGGCGCGGCTTGGCGGGCTGGCCCTCATTGAGGGCGACCGCCGCGCGGACACGACGCTGCAGGTCGTTCACGCCGCCCCGCGCGGAATGAGCCGCGAATTCTATCGCGCGATTGTCGACGACGACGCCGTTGGCGTCTTTCAAGGCAAGATCATCGTCGAGCGAGCAGCGCAGAAGACGGACGGGGCGATGAAGTCGCAGGCGATTCTGCTATCGCCCCGGGCCCAGATGAACGAGAAGCCGGAGCTCGAGATCTTCGCCGACGACGTCGTCTGCGGACATGGCGCGACGGTCGCGGCGCTGGACCCGGAGCAGGTGTTCTATTTGGGCTCGCGCGGCATCGCGGAGCGCGACGCGAAGGCGATGCTGCTCGAGGCGTTCGGGGGAGAGTCCATCGACCGCATCGAGAACGCAGTCTTGATCGAGGCCTTGCGCGCCCGGTTGCGGGCTTGGCTCGGGTCGCGAACGTGAGGCTGATGCGGACGATGCGGGTCACGCGGGCAAGCGGACGGCGGCGCATGGCGGAGGCGAAGGCGTGAACAATATCGTCCAAAGCGCGTTCGACGCTTACGACGTCGAGGCGATACGCGCGGAATTTCCGATTCTTGCCGAGCGCCCCTACGGCAAGCCGCTTGTCTATCTGGACAACGCGGCTTCCGCCCAGAAGCCGAAGAAGGTCATTGACCGCCTGACGTACGCCTACGAGCACGAATACGCGAACGTGCATCGCGGACTCCACTATCTCGCCAACGCGGCGACCGAAGCTTACGAGGCGGCCCGGGAAACGGCGCGGCGGTTCCTAAACGCCGCTTCGCACGAGGAAATCATCTTCACGCGCTCTGCGACGGAGGCGATAAATCTCGTCGCGTCCAGCTTCGGTCTCGGGCGTATCGGAGCAGGCGACGAGATCGTGCTGAGCGTGATGGAGCATCACTCGAACATCGTGCCCTGGCATTTCCATCGCGAGCGCAAAGGGGCGGTGCTGCGCTGGGTCGATGTCGCCGACGACGGCGCCTTCTCGCTGGAAGCGTTCGAGCGCGCGCTGAGCGATCGCACGAAGATCGTCGCGATCACGCAGATGTCCAACGTTCTCGGAACGGCGCCGCCGATCAAGGACATGGTGAGACTTGCTCACGAGCGCGGGATTCCGGTGCTGGTGGACGGCTCGCAAGGCGCTGTCCATCTCGATGTCGACGTGCGCGACCTCGATGTCGACTTCTATGTCTTCACCGGGCACAAGGTTTACGGGCCCACGGGCATCGGCGTGCTCTATGGCAAGCGCGAGTTCCTGGAAACGTTGCCCCCCTACCAGGGCGGCGGCGAGATGATCGAAGAAGTGACGCGAGACACGGTCACCTACAATCATCCGCCGCATCGGTTCGAGGCCGGCACGCCGCCGATCGTTCAGGCGATCGGACTGGGCGCGGCGCTGGACTATATGGAGGGAATTGGGCGGGCGCGTATCCGCGCGCACGAGGAAGCGCTCCGCGCCTATGCGCACGAGCTCCTGTCCTCGATCAACTCGCTGCGCATCATCGGCGAGGCTGAGGGAAAGGGACCGATCGTCTCGTTCACGATGGAAGGCGCGCACGCGCATGACATCGCGACGCTGATCGATCGCTCCGGGGTCGCGGTCAGAGCGGGAACGCATTGCGCGATGCCGCTTCTGCAGAGGTTCGGAGTGACCTCCACCTGCCGCGCGTCGTTCGCGCTCTATAACACCCGCGCCGAGGTCGAGGCGCTCGCGGAAGCATTGATCCGCGCCCGAAAACTCTTCCAGTAGGGAGACGGGGCATGGACGACGCCCAAAGCCACGCAAGCGACGCCGAAACTCCCGCGGCGCCCGTCAGTCGGAATGCGGTCATCAACCCGCCATCCGAAATGGCGCCGGAGGAGCTGGGCCAATTGACCGACGCCATCATTGCGGCGCTGAAGACCGTCTACGACCCCGAGATCCCGGCCGACATCTATGAACTCGGGCTTATCTACAACGTCGATATCGACGATAGCCGGTTCGTCACCGTCGAGATGACGTTGACCGCGCCTGCATGTCCCGTCGCGGGCGAAATGCCGACCTGGGTCGAGAATGCGGTCGGCGCCGTTCCCGGCGTCGCCGGCGCCAAGGTCAACATGGTGTTCGATCCGCCCTGGGATCAGAGCCGGATGTCCGACGAGGCGCGAGTTGCGCTCGACATGTGGTGAGCGGCGGGCCCGGACTTGTGTCGCCCAGCCGCGCAATCCATCATTGGCTCATGGGTCGTCCTGACTAGAGGCTTTGAGGGCCCGAGGACCTGACAAATGGACCCGGCGAGGGCCGCCAGGCTATCAACTTGGCTCAACGACCAGCGGGTGCGCGGGCTGATCTACCAGACCCTGCTGCTCGCCTGCGTGGCGGCGCTGGCCTACGGCGCAATCCATAACGCGCTTGCCAACATGCGCGCCCGCGGCATGCCGATGGGCTTTGCATTCTGGAACCAGGTCGCCGGCTTCGACATCAATCTGCACCTCATCAGCTACAGCAATCTGTCCACCTATGGCAGGGCGTTCTGGGTGGGGCTGCTCAACACCCTTCTCATCGCCGTCATCTCGATTCCCCTCGCGACGCTGCTCGGTTTCATGATCGGCGTCGCCCGGCTTTCACCCAACTGGCTCCTGTCGCGGCTTGCGCTCGTCTACACCAGCATATTGCGCAACATCCCGCTGCTGCTCCTGCTGCTGTTTTGGTACAACGCGGTTCTCAAGTCGCTGCCGGGCCCCCGGCAGTCGATCAGCCTCGGCGACGTCGTATTTCTAAACAATCGTGGCCTCTATCTGCCGATGCCTTTCCCTCGCGATCCGGCGGTCTGGTTCATAGGCGCGATCGTCGCCGCGCTGGTCCTCGCGGGCGGATTTCTCGAATGGGCCCGCCGCCGCCAGGAGCGCACCGGCGCGCAGGCGCCAGTGGCCGCTGTCGCTATTGCACTGATCATCGGGTTGCCTGCGATCGTGTGGGCAATGGCGGGCGCGCCATTCGGATTCGATATCGCGAAACTCTCCGGTTTCAATATGAAGGGCGGGCTCCCGATCATTCCCGAAATGGCCGCGCTCGTTTTCGGTCTCGTCACGTTCACGGCGGCCTTCATCGCCGAGATCGTTCGTGCGGGCCTGCTCGCCGTCCCGGTCGGGCAGGCAGAGGCGGCCGCCGCTCTCGGCTTGCATCGCGGCTTGACAATGAAACTGGTGGTCATCCCGCAGGCGATGCGATTGATCACGCCGCCGCTCACGTCGCAATACCTGAACATCGTCAAGAATTCATCGCTCGCCGTCTTCATCGGCTATCCGGACCTGGTCCAGATCTTCGCCGGCACGGTTCTGAACCAGACCCAGGCGGCCATTCAGGTGATGGCGATCACCATGGCGGTCTATTTGTTCATTTCGCTCGCCGTCGCGCTCGCGCTCAACCTTTTCAATGCGCGCCATGCGCTGAAGGAGCGGTAAGCGTGGAGTCGCTCGCTTATGCCCGCGAAGCCCGCGAGCCGGAAGACCCGCCGCCGACCCTGACCGGCGGTGCGCTCGTCTGGATGCGGACCAATCTTTTCTCGTCGCCCGGCTCCAGTCTCACCACCATCGTGTTTCTCGGGCTCATCGCTTATTTCCTGCCGCAACTGATCGCCTGGGCGACGACGCATGCAGTCTTCAGCGCCGCGGATGGGGCCGCCTGCCGCCAGCATCAGAACGGCGCGTGCTGGGCGTTCGTCATCGCCAAGTGGGACTACCTGCGCTTCGGATCATATCCGGTCGCGGAACGCTGGCGGGTCGACGCGGTCGAGGCTATCGGCGCTGTCCTGATCGTGTGGCTGCTGTGGACGAACGCGCCGCGACGGGCCTGGGGCGCCCTCCTCTTTTTCGTGGTCTATCCAGTCCTGGCGCTCATTCTTTTGCACGGCTCATCGCTGGTTGGACTGCCGGTCGTCGATACGCTTCTATGGGGAGGCATTTTCGTTTCGTTGATTACCGCCGTTGTTGGGATCGTCTTCTCCCTGCCGCTTGGCGTGCTGCTTGCGCTCGGCCGCCGGTCGCCGCTCCCTGTCGTCAGAACTGCGAGCATCGTCTTCATCGAGTTCGTGCGCGGCGTGCCATTCATCACGGTCCTGTTCATGGCCAACAACCTGCTGCCGCTGTTCCTGCCCGAAGCATGGGCGCCTGATCGCTTCCTGCGCCCATTGGCTGGCATCGTGATGTTTTCGGCCGCCTATATGGCGGAAGAAGTGCGAGGCGGTCTTCAGTCGCTGGGCAAGGGACAGTACGAAGCCGCGCTTGCGCTAGGGCTGAACTATCCGCGCATGATGGGCCTTGTCATATTGCCCCAGGCCCTGACCCTGGTGATACCTGGCATCGTCAATAATTTTATCGGCTTGTTCATGGATACGACGCTCATTTCGGTGGTCGGCATGACCGACTTTCTCGAAGCCATGAACAACGCCATCAAGGACCCAGCTTGGGCTGGTCCGACGATCATGGTCACGGGTTACGTTTTCGCCGGGATCTTCTATTTTATTTTTTGCTTCGGGATGGCCCGTTACTCGGCTCATGTCGAGCGGGTCGTCGCCAAGGGACGAAAGTGATGGCGAGCCTTGGCGCGCCGACCGCCGCCGATCCAACCGCCGACGCCGCGATCCGTTTTGCCGGCGTTCACAAATGGTTTGGAAGCTTTCACGTGCTGCGGAACATCAACCTGACCGTTGGTCGCGGAGAGCGCATCGTGGTCTGTGGTCCATCCGGCTCCGGAAAGTCGACGCTGATTAGATGCGTCAATCATCTCGAGAAACATCAGCGTGGATCCATTGTGGTCGACGGAGTGGAGTTGACTGACGACGTCAAACGCATCGATGAAGTGCGGCGGGAAGTCGGAATGGTGTTCCAAAGCTTCAATCTCTTCCCGCACCTGACTGTCCTTGAGAATTGCGCGCTGGCGCCGATCTGGGTTCGCAAGATGCCCAGACGCGAGGCGGAGGAACTGGCTACGAAGTTGCTCTCGCGGGTGAAAATTCTGGACCAGGCTCACAAATATCCCGGCCAGCTCTCCGGCGGTCAGCAGCAGCGGGCAGCGATTGCGCGAGCACTATGCATGACCCCGAAGATCATGCTGTTCGATGAGCCGACATCCTCTCTCGATCCTGAGATGGTGAAGGAGGTCCTCGAAACGATGTTCGAGCTCGCGCAAGAGGGCATGACGATGATCGTCGTGACGCATGAGATGAGTTTCGCGCGCCAAGTCGCCGATCGCGTCGTGTTCATGGACATGGGAGAGATTGTCGAGGTGAATGCGCCGGCGCCATTCTTCGACCATCCGCAACATGAACGCACGAAGCTGTTCCTCAGCCAGATCCTGCATTGAGGTTGCTTCTGTTGATGCGAGCAGGCGTCAGGCGCCGTAAAGCCAGTCGTAATGTTCGCTGAGGCGGCGCGGACCAAGGATCTTCATCGTCAGGTCGCGAGCGAGCGCCAGCGCGCCGCCTAGGTGATAGATGCGGCCCTGTCGGAGCGCTTCACGCTGAACTCGTGCGGCTCTCTCCACACGATCGCGCGAATAAGCCGCGAGCGCCGTCGGGATGTCAGGTGTTTGAGTGACCGCGCGCTCCAACGCCCCTGCATCCTCGATTGCCTGGGCCGCGCCCTGTGCGAGGAAAGGAACCATCGGGTGAGCCGCATCGCCCACCAGCGCGACGCGGCCCACCGAGAATGAACGAATCGGCGGCCGGCAGTAGAGCGGCCAGGCCCGCCATTCGACCGGCGCGCCGATCAGCGCTCGCGCTTCGTTCGACCACCGCGCGAACGCACGCTCGAGAGCTGATAGGTCGCCTGTGGCGTTGAATTGCCGGTCGGCAGCCCCGCCTGCCGGCGATGAAGAGCTGATAGTCGCCACCAGATTGATGATCGATCCGCGACGCAAGGGATATTGAACGAGGTGCGCCTCCGGTCCCAAACGGAGAACAATCTCGCTTCGCGCCCAGCGGGGATCACTCTCCTTGGCGCTGACGAGCGCGCGATAGGCGACGCGTCCGGTAAACTCGGCTTGATCCGGCCGGCCGAAGCCCAATCCGTTGCGCACCTGCGAGCGCAGGCCGTCTGCGCCGACCAGGAGATCAGCCTTGGCGATAGCGGTCGCGCCGCCGCGCCGCAAATCGACGGAAATTGCGTCGCCGTTGGTCGCAAATCCGGCAACCGTCGTGCCGAGCGATAACTGGATGTCCGGGCGACCGCTGATGGCTTCGATCAGCGCGGTCTGCAGGTCGGCGCGGTGAACGATCAGATATTCGGCGCCCCAGCGGCGTTCGGCGTCGTCAAGGGGCAGACGCATCAGTCTGGCGTTATCCGAACCGCGTAGCGCCAGTACCGCGGAGGGCTTCGAGGCCAGTTCGCGCACTCGCGCAAGGACGCCAAATCGCGCCAGGACGCGGCTCGCGTTCGGTGTGACTTGCAGTCCCGCGCCGAATTCCTCGAGCTTGTCAGTTCGCTCGAAGATCTGGATCTCGAAGCCTGCCTGCGACAACGCTATTGCCGCGGCAAGTCCGCCGATCCCCGCGCCAGCGATGATGGCCCGGGGGCGCAAGCCTCACGCGACGTCGCTCAATTCGCACTCGGCGGGAGAGCAATGTCCTTTCAGGCTGTCGTCGTACACATATCGCGTTGAACAATATGAACAGATCGCCTCGACGTCCGACCCCATGTCGATGAAGATATGCGGATGGTCAAAGGGCGGTCTTGCGCCAGTGCACATGAACTCCTTCACCCCAACCCTGATCAAAGGGACGCCGAGATCGTTGTGAAAATGCGGAATGACGCGATCCGCCATTGCGGGAGCTCCTTGGCAGCGCTGGCCTTAAAGCATGTTCGAAACAACTGCGCCAGCGTCGGCGAGCCGGATTTGTGTTCGCAGGCTAACCAGGATGCGATGCCGTGCAGGTAGAGGATGTGAGAAATGGACGCGGGTAGGATACATAATCGAATATATGAATGTGTCGAGCAAATGGAAGCTGGCATTCGAAGGAATTGAGAGACCGTCGGACTCTTGGAGCGGAAGCGGCTCGTCACGTAGCGGCTACACTGGAATGACGTCGACTTCGACTTCGAGCCGATGGCGTCCCGACGACAGCACCATGCTCTCCATCGGGGAGACGTCGGAGTAGTCTCGTCCCCTGGCGACGACGATGTGATCGTTCTGAATTGGCGTTGCATTCGTGGGGTCGAAGTCTCTCCAACCGAGCGACACGCCGCACCAGACCGAAACCCACGCATGAGTTGCGTCGGCGCCGGCGAGACGTTCTTTGCCTGGTGGCGGGATGGTCCGAATATACCCGCTTACATAAAGCGCGGGCAGAGCCATGCCGCGCACTGCGGCGATCATGATATGGGCGAAATCCTGGCAGACGCCTCGTCGGCGAGCAAAGGCCTCCGCCGCGGGCGTACTGACCTCGGTCGCCTCTGGATCATAGATGAAGTCGGACTGAATTCGCTGCGCCAACTCGTTTGCCGCGTCAAAAACCGGTCGGCGCGGCGCGAAACTCTGCTTGGCATAGGCTGTCGCTTCGTCAAACAGCGCAACACGGCGGGACGGGTAGAGAGCGATTGCCGGACAGTCTGGGTCGACAGATGTCGTCGTGATCGCCTCCGCGGCGACGTTCTCCCAAGCCGGGCTTTGCGTCGGCGCAGGCGGTCGATTGACCCGTACGCGTGATGACGCCGTGATCGAGAGCTCCCGGTGGGGTTTCTCAATTCGAAGGCTCGTAACGCGGTTGCCAAACGAGTCGAGCCGTTCGGTCAGAGGGCGCGAAACAGGATTAGTCACGATACTGAATTGTTGGACTTCCTGGCCATCGCCCGCACGAGGGGTCAGCCGCAACACTCCCGTCGTAAACTGGACGATCGCGCCGTAGCTGTAGCGCGTGAGATGCGTGATCTCGTAGATCACTCTAGTCCCGTGACCTTCTCGGCGCGCGCCTGGCTGGCTCCTTGCAGAAAATACCGGGCGGCGATCGCGTTTGCCAATGTGAGGAGTTCTTGCTCGACCGCCAAAATACGCGCGTCATCGACCAATTCAGCTCGTTCGGCGGTCAGTTCGGCTCGCAGGCGGGTCGTCAGGCGCCTCGGCTCTTCGAGCATCCCGTCGCGGCGCAGGGTGGGAAGCGTGCCGATTCCTTCGTCAATTCGGTTGACCTGAAATGCAACGGATCGCGGATTGAATGGATCCAGCAATGCCATGTCGCGGACAGGCGACAGCGCAACCCCTACGAGGTACCTCGAGCGGTAAGTGATCTGCGAATCTATCAGATCGAGCATTACTCCGAGCGAATGCTCGGTTGCGTCGTGGGCGGCGAATTGCCGCAACAACCGGCAGGTGTTTGCACCACGTTCGACGCATCGGCCCATTTCATAGAAGACCCAGCCCGCGCCGCGGTTGAAATTCTCGTCGAATAATCCCGAAAGCGCCGCGATGGTGGTCAGCGCCTCGTCGGCGACATCCACAATTTCACCTGCGGATGGACGCCGATCTCGCGTCGGCTTGAGCGCAACCTCTAGACGACCGATCAAGGCCCAGGTCTGATGCGTCAACCTCTCGCGGATGACCGAGGCCGCGTTGCGAGCTGAGTGCGCAAGCGAGAGTGCGGAGCCGTAGTTGGCCGGACTGCGCAGGCCATGCTCGCTCACCGCGGCCGCTCCTTTCGCGACCGCAGTTGGATCGGCCGCGCCCCAACCGACGAGAACGCCCATCAGTCGATCAAGCGACTGACGGCCGAGTCGCATGGGGGCGTCCGGATCGACTGACCGCGCGCTGAGACAACGAACTACGCGCAACGTCGCTTCAGCTCTTTCGAGGTAACGGCCGAACCAGAAGAGACTGTCCGCAGCACGACTCGGAAGGTTTCCCAAGAGACGAGTAATGCGTGCGCTTTCGGGAGAGGGGAGAAGGCTGGAGATCTCGACCGGATTTTCGGCGAGCACCCAGACGTCGGCAAACTCGACACCATCGCCCATTGCGACCGCGCGAGCGTCGGCGCGATCAGAGATTCGGCAAAATCCGCCTGGCATGACGCGCCAGCCGTCTGTCGTCGCGGCGCAGTAGACGCGCAAGACGAACGGACGCGGTTCGAGTTTGCCTTGTGTCCATCGGGGCGTGGTCGACAGTCGAACAATATCTTGTCCAACGTAGTCGATTCCGCGACGCGCGATCGAATCGCGCATCCGCTGGCGCTCGTTGGGCGGCAACTCAGCCGCGATTACACTCGAGTGACCGTTCAGACCGGGCAGCTCATCGCCGAACGCGGCAGCGATCGAGATTTTGTCGAAGTCGTCGAGGACCCTCTCGCGTTCCCGTGTTTGTCCGCACCACCAGGTGGCGATGTTGGGTATGAGCAAGTCCTGGTCGAGCAAGCGCCGCGCAAGGACGGGCAAGAACGCCAGAAGGGCGCGCGCCTCGACGAGCCCGGCGCCTGGCATGTTTTCGACGGCGACTCCGCCATTCCGGATCGCTTCGAGGAGACCCGGCACACCGATGCGGGAGGACGCGTTCAGTTCAAGCGGATCGCACCAATCTGCGTCAATATGGCGCCAGATGACATCGCACTGTTTCAGGCCGGCGATCGTGCGGACAAAGATGCGCCCGTCGCGCATGACGAGATCTTCGCCCTCCACCAGCAGAAATCCGAGATAGCGCGCGAGATAGGCCTGCTCGAAATAGGTTAGGCTCAGAGGACCGGGGGTCAGGATGCTAATGCGGGGCTCGGCTCTCTGGCCCGCCGACTTCAAACCCGCACTCAAGGACCGAAAAAATGGCGCCAGCCTTTCCACATTCAGCTGAGCGTAAAGATCCGGAAACGCCTGAGAGACCACCAGCCGATTTTCGAGCGCATAGCCGCAGCCGGACGGCGCTTGCGCGCGGTCGCTCAATGCCCACCAAGAGCCGTCTGGTCCACGGCCGATGTCCACGGCGTAAAGACGAAGCCATCGTCCTCCCGGCGGTCGGACGCCACGTATCGCCGCAATATAGTCTTTTGAGCCGGTGAGTGCGGGAAGGGGGAGCGCGCCTTTCGCTATTAGCCGACCTTCGCCATAAACGTCGGCGAGCACCCGCTCCATCAACTCGGCTCGTTGCGCGACGCCGGCTGCAATTCCGCGCCACTCCTCCTCGGTTAGCAGCAGCGGCATCCGACTGATTGGCCAAACGCGTTCATCCTGTTCGCCCGCAACGCGATAGGACAGCCCGCGATTTCGGATCCGCCGATCGGCCATCGCAAAGCTCTGTTGAATTTCGTTCGGCTCATAATCTGCGAGCGCGGAAAGCATCTTTCGCCAATGCGGACGGCTCACGCCATTGGCGTCGATGAATTCGTCAGGAACGCCCGGAAGCGGCGAGTAATTTTCCGTCCAAGCTTCAAACCGTTCTGACCCGGAGGCCTTGCCGGCTACCGCCGAAGAGAATCGTCCTGGCAAGGGAGCCCCGTCGTTCCGTTGTTCACGACTCAAGCCGCTGCCTCGTCCCCGAAAGCGGCGGCGCACAATATGCCCGCTGCCGCGCCCTCAGGCCAGCGGAGATCGAAAAATTCTGCGAGCGGTCTGGTATAGAATGCCGTACCCCTTCTTGGCTTTGCCGGCGCAGTCTCCACATACAGGGACCGGGTTGGCGGCTTTGCGCGTCTCCGGACCGTGAGGCGCAAAAGAATGAACTGTATCAGGCAAATCGGGGCTGCACTCCTCCTCATGACGGCGTCATTCAGCTCGGCCGGCGCCGACCCGTCTGACCCGGATCTGATCTTCCGCAAGTCGACCACGTTCAAGCTATTGACGCCAAACGACAAGCTGGCTGTCTATGGGGTCGACGATCCGCTAGTCGATGGCGTTGCGTGTCACTACACGGCGCCCGAAAAGGGCGGGCTTTCAGGCGCTTTAGGGCTGGCCGAACAGACATCGGACATTTCTTTGTCGTGTCGGCAATATGGTCCAATCAAGTTCAAGGGAACTTTTGCGCAAGGTGACGTCGTATTCAGTGAGCGCCGTTCATTGACATTTAAGAAAATGCAAATCGTTCGCGGGTGCGATACGAAGAGAAATATTCTGGTTTACATGACCTATAGCGATAAATTGATCGAGGGATCACCAAAAAATTCGACCTCCTCGGTACCAATTCAGCCTTGGGGCTCTGGGGATATTTCGACGCAAAAATGCGCCGACTTCGTACGCTAGCCACCGCAGGGATGAGTATTTGCGCGAGTCGGGCCAACAGGAAGATCCCTAGCCAGAACGTCACACCGGCTGCCCGGAACCGTGTTGAACGATCAGGGGCGTCCGCGTGAGCCCATCTTGAGCAAGCCCCTGGTCACGCTCCCACTCGTTGGCAGGGTTGGAATGAGACACGCCTGCAAAGAGTGGTAGATATCCACTTTGCCAAAGAACGGTCCTGAGTTCGGCCGCATCGCATCGTCGACCTGCGCTCGCCAACCCCCATTCTCGCGGTCGATATAGCGGGTGGCGACGAAGCTCCAGATCTTACGGTACCAGCGCTCGTAAAGAGGATCGCCGTCAATGGCATTAAGGAAAGCGCTCGCGCCGATACCTTCGCAACACGGCCACCAATATCGGTCTCGAACAAGCGGAGCCCCGTTCCAATCCAAGGTATAGTAGAAGCCACCCTGGGCCTCATCCCAGCCGTCCCTGACTGCTTGGCCGAACAGCGCCTTCGAACTTTGGGGAAGCCAATCGAGTTTACGGCCCCCGAGCTCCCATAACTGGAGCAACAGGCGCGACCACTCGAGTGAGTGGCCGGGAGTGGTTCCGTAGGGACGAAAAGTTGGATTTCCTGAGTAGTCGCGATTTGTGTCCCACTGATCGGTGAAGTGTTCGGGAAGCCGCCAACCCTCCGCGGCGGCGTGGCGACGAATAATCAGATCGGCGATCCGTTCCGCCATCCCGAGATAGGTGGAGTCGTGCGTCGCCTCGAACGCGGCCATCAGCGACTCTGTCAGATGCATGTTGGAGTTTTGGCCCCGATAATTATCGAATGGCTTCCAGTCGCGGGTGAATTCCTCCGCAACCGCCCCGAACTGTTCTTCCCAGAATCGCTCCTTTATGACAGCTGAAATGTCATCGAGAAGCCGATCCGCTGCCGGATGGCCCGCGACTTTGGCGCTCGATGCGGCCAGGAGTACGAATGCGTGGCCATAGGCCTGTTTCGTGCTGTCTGAAGGCCCCTCATACCCGACACCCCAATAGTAGCCACCGCACTCGGGGTCGCGATGGCCGTTCCACAGGAAATTCATCCCATGATCAATGATGACGTCGGCGCCCGGGCGGCCCATGAGATGAGCGATCGCATAGGCGTGAATAATTCTGGACGTGGCGAAGAGATACCGAGCCGGGTTGGCGACGGAGCCGTAACCTGGCGCAGTCGGTCGCCCTTCATCGTCGAGATCGTAGAATCCGCCGAGAGGGTTGATTATTTTCCGCTCGAAAAAAGCGAATAACGCTTCCGCCTGGCCCAGAAGCCATCTCCGATGGCTCTCCAGCGCTGTCCACTTGTGGTTCGGCAACTCGAGCGCAAGATTTATCATGGGCGAGCGTTGGATTTGAGTATGGTCCAGAGTGGTTCGCAGGAACGCGTTCAATTCTTAGTCGTTCACGGCAAAGAGCTGTTGCTGGGCCATATTGAGAGCTGGAGTCAACACCGCGGCCTCTCCGAAAGCGGCGTTGCTGGTTTGAATCATGTACCGGACTGGACCAGACCCTACGCGAGACCGCAAGATGAATGTACTGATCCTAGGTTCGGGCGCTCGGGAGCACGCCTTGGCCCGAGCCTGCGCCAAGTCGCCTCTGATCGAGAACCTGTTCGTCGCCCCCGGCAATCCCGGTTGCGCGAGCGTCGCGCGGAATGTGCCGCTGAAGTTGGAAGACAACGCGAAGCTGGTCGCGTTTTGTCGGGCTGAATCTATTCATCTTGCGGTGGTTGGGCCGGAAGGCCCGCTGGTGTCGGGACTGGCGGACGATCTCGCAGCTGTGGGCGTATTGTGCTTCGGGCCCTCTAAAGAGGCGGCGAAGCTGGAGGGGTCGAAGGGATATGCAAAGGACTTCTGCCTCGAATTTGGGATTCCGACGGCGGCTTATCGACGATTTTTTGAGCCGGCGGAGGCGAAGGCGCACATCCGCAATGTCGGCGCGCCGATTGTAGTCAAAGCCGACGGACTTGCGGCGGGCAAGGGTGTCGTCGTCGCGAAGACAATCGAAGATGCCGAGCAAGCGGTCGACATGCTTCTGTCGGGAGTAGTGGCCTCAGGGGAAACTTCGATTGTGGTCGAGGAGTTCCTCCAGGGCGAAGAGGTGTCGTTTTTCGCTTTGTGCGACGGCGATACCGTTATGCCATTCGCCTGCGCGCAGGATCATAAGCGGGTAGGCAATGGGGACACTGGACCGAACACAGGCGGAATGGGCGCCTATTCGCCACCGCCGATAATGACGCCGGCACTGACCCAGCGCATCATGCGGGAGGTGATTGCGCCGACTTTGCGAGGGATGAAGGAAAGAGGTTCGCCCTTTCGGGGCGTGTTGTTTGCAGGCTTGATGATCGACGCGCAGGGTCCAAAGGTCATCGAGTTCAACGTACGGTTTGGAGATCCGGAGGCGGAGGTTATCTTGCCTCGTCTCGAGGACGACTTGCTGCCGCTTCTTCTCGCGTGCGCCAATGGGACGTTAGGCAGCGTTCCGCCGAGGTTTTGTCGGGATGCGGCGCTGGCTGTGGTGATGGCAGCCAAAGGCTATCCCGGCGAAGCCGTTCGCGGCTCCAGAATTATCGGCATCGAAGACGCGGAAGCAGCCCCCGGTGTGGTGGTGTTTCATGGCGCCACCCGCGAAGTTCACGGCGCAATATTCGCCGATGGCGGCCGCGTGTTAACGATAACGGCACTCGGGGGTAATATTGCTGAAGCGCAAAGACGAGCATACGAAGCTGTCGATCAAATAAAGTGGCCGGAGGGGTTCTGCCGACGCGATATTGGTTGGCGGGGGATAGCTCGCGAAGGCGAATAGCAGCGCCGTGGGCGGAAGCCGCGACCACATGCCAAATGGGCAAGCCGATCTTGCGGGCCGCCGAGGGCAGCAAGGAGGAGCTCAAATTCATGTTTCGGGAATGGATGAAGGTGCGCGGCTAAAGACCGTGCCCGGCGCCAGCTTCGCGCCTCGCATCAATTCGGAGCCGCTCATCACATTCTTTCCCGATCGTTGCCCCTGAAGAACACGTATCGCGCCTGCCGCGCACGCGATTATCAAGTCCTCGGAAAGGAGTGTTCCAGGCGGTCCGCTCCCTGCGGTCGTTTCGACCCGCAGGAATTTGACGCTTTCCTCGCGACCTCCGACGAGGAGTTTGGAATAGGCGCCGGGCGCAGGCGACAACCCGTGAATCTGATTGCGAACCCGCTCCGCGTTCTGTGTCCAATCGATCTCCGCCTCGCTTTTGTCGATCTTGCGCGCGTAGCAAATGCCCGCAGTCAGCTGCTCCCGAAACTCGAGTTGATCAGCCTCCAGCAATCTCAGGGCTCTAACCGATAGCTGACCCGCGATTATGGACAGACGCGCAGCCAGGTCTCCTGCCGTGTCTTCAGGCAGGATCGGAATGATCTCCCGTATCGCTACCGGTCCGGTGTCAAGCCCGGCATCCATGCGCATGACGTCCAAGCCGGTTTGGCTATCGCCGGCCATGATCGCCCGCTGGATTGGCGCGGCTCCGCGCCAGCGCGGCAGCAAGGAAGCGTGCAGGTTTATGCAGCCGAGCCTGGGTGCCTCAAGAATGGGGGGTGGGAGCAACAAACCGTAGGCCGCCACAACGGCGACGTCTGCGGCGAGACTGCGAAATGCCCTTTGTGCGTCGACATCGCGCAGAGTCTTGGGTGTAAAGACAGGGATATCAGACGATTCTGCCGCGAGATGGACCGGTGTTTTCCTGATCTCGAGGCCTCGGCGGCCACCGCGCGCCGGCGCGCGAGTGTAGACGCCTACAACCAGATGTCCATTCTTCATGATTTCCAACAACGTCGGAACCGCGAATTCCGGTGTGCCCATGAAGACAATTCGCATCGGTTTATCGAAAAAGTCCCAACCTCAGATCGACGAACCTCATTCTGCCGAATTTCTGGGTGGCGGGGAAGAATTTAGTCTCCTGCTCATCCCGGCTACCGGCCAACGAAAATGACTGCGCCCAAGGACACATCACGAAACACGAGGGTCGAAAGCTCGGTCGAAGCGAACGGCGAGCGACTCCATCCGCTCTCCTAGTCGGAGCTCCAGATCGTGGATGTCCGCGCGATTTGGGAGCGCCCCGATGGTTTCTCGGAGCCGGTAGTGATCGTCGTGCAGCAACGCCAGGCGTTCGGCGAGGCGCAGAAGCGCGGAATCATTGGCTGATTGTGACACATCGAGATCGTGTTGGTGCTGTCGGACGGCGATCTCGAGCGCGTGAAGCCGACTCATCAATCGCCAGACAAACGCGGCGGCGCTCGCCCCGATGGACGCCAATCCTGCAACTGCCCATTGAAGAAAGCCCCAGGGCGGGCTCTCCGGTGGATTCATACTGCCCTCCCGTGTGGCCTTTGTTGAGAAGAGACCCTCACGGTCCGCATATGCGCTTGAACTGGATGAAATTGCAGCGGATCGCCGCGACTGGTCCGGCGCGTCTTGTCCGGGGCTGGGTGCGCTTGCCGAAAACTCTTCAAGCCTGGATCAAGCGCAAATCGTTGAGTTCCTGGGTTAACCGCGCCTCGGTCTGCGCGCCGGCTATCCCATCCGCCACGATTCCGGCGTGCATTTGAAAGCCCGTGACGGCTTGGCGCGTTTCAGGGCCATAATCGCCATCGACAGTGAGGCGATGGCCGAGCATCTTGAGCGCCTGTTGAAGACCGCTGATCGTGCGAACGTCCGGCGCCGCTCTCGTGGCCGAGGCCACGACCAACTTCGAACGATCGGGTGAGAGCAGGCAGCCCTTTTGTTGCAGCTTGAATGGCGCCCACACATCGGGGAAATGGCCTTTGCGAAACTCGTCACTCGCGGTCTGAACGAATTCCTCCATGAACGCAGGGTCGACCGAGGGATCGTGATGGCCCCCTCCCGGCGCGCCGAGATCGTGATGCGAGGCGATGCCCGGTCCGACGCCAGCGCGCGCATGCCGAACAGGGATCTGCAGGTGATGGCAGAGATAGGCGCAGATGCGCGTTGCGGATGCCAGCAAAGGCCCCCCAAAGCCGCGACTCGCAAATCCACTCATTTCAACGCCGATGGAGCGCTGGTTGAAAGCGCACGCATGCCAGGCATTGTCCGCGAGGTCCACCATTTGTGTGGCTTCGTCGCCGTCTTCGCGAATGACCAGATGCGCCGAGACTTTTGATCGACTGGTCGCGAACCATTCGACGGCGCCTTCGTAGCCGCCCTCGCAATCGTGCAACACTATGAGGTCAACGCGGGCGCCGCGACGGCTCGAAAAATTCGGCGAAGATTTCCAAACAAGATTGGGAAGAAAATCAGCCATGAGCAAGCCTGTATTGAAAGTTGCAGTTCCGTCCTTCGGCCTCACTCGCGTCAACTGTGCGAGCGCGCTGCGTTGGATGGGCCGTTCATTCGCTGTCTCGCCTAAAGGCGATCCTCGACGTCTTCTCAGGTCAGGGTGTTGACGTCTTCCTCGCGCGACCGGAGGTAGCGGTCGAAGGCGCGCTCAAGGTTGGGCTTTGTGCCCGAGAATTCGAGTACGCCGTGGGTGTTACGCTTGAGGTCGGTAATGGGATCAAAACCACTATCGAGGAACATCGCCCATCGCGGCTGGTACGCTCGGTCGCTCTTTCGTCCGTGGAAAGGGTGCTCGATCGTGCCGTGGACAAAGCCGAGCTTGCCGTTGATCTCAGCCGCGGCTCGACGCGACCAGGCGGCGACAGAATTGCGATAGCCTGTCGAGACCCCAGGCGGCAGGGACGCCTCGTAGGCGCCGACTATGCCGAGAGCCATGTGATGATCTCCCGCCCCCATCCCGCCGAGTTCGAAGAGTCCTCCGATTCGGTCCAACACCCGGCGCTGAAAGCCCCAGGCGAAGCCTGGATGGGGATAGTCGTATGGGCCGCCGTCTGACGCCCAGAATTTGGATCCGCTCGCGACCACTGGCCGGCCCGAATGCCAGACGGACGCGAAACTGCGATGCACCCCGATATGCTCGTCGTTCGGACCGAGGTCGTAGGCGACAGACCATGGCTGAATCACGGGGTAGAGATCGAGGGCCGCATTCGCGGCGGCGGCCCATCCGGACCGGCGGAAGACCACATCAGCATCAAGGACAGCGATCTTATCGGCCGCCGGAGGAAGATGTGCAATCGCAATGTTGAGCAGGTTTTCCTTTGCCCAAGCCATCGTTGTCGCGCGCAAGGGCAAGTGAAACACTCTCGTGCCTGCGAGGTCTGCGAGATCGTACCCGCGGCTGCCATAGGCGCATTCGGCGAGCGTTATGCAGACATTGGGCTCTTTCAGCCACTCCGCGACCGCCGCGCGCGCCAAAGCGACTCGGCTGTTCCATCGCAACGGGTTTGCCACGCAAGCGACGATGTAGAGCGTTTCCATGGAGCCTCCAGCGTGGTCAGCATCAGAGTTCTGAGAATCGGGAACCAGCTGTCGCGGGTGACAACAGTGACTGTTTCGCAATCGTTGCGCCTGCCTCAATGCGAGCCAAACAGGTCCAACCTGGTGGCGCTCGAGGGAGGCTTGATCGGCGAGATCGGGTAGAAGTCTTCTTCTCGATCGCAGAGCGCTTTATGCATTCGCGCTCCCATCCCTAGGTCAAAGCTCGTCGCCCTCGCCATCAAGGGCGCCCGTCTTGATGCTATCCAGGAGTTTGATCAGCCGCTCGTTGATCGGGGTCGGCGCGCAGGCGAGTACGCCACGCGTCCAGACGATAACGCCGTCCTTGTCGCCGTCATGGCTTACGAGGAGCGCGCTGTCGCCGGGCGGGAGGCCTTCCGGAGTGTTTGGACTACCGACATAAACGCCTTCGACAAAATGAAACTGCCCGGCGGTGAGCTGCGCGACATGCGTCTTTGCATCGAACTCCGCCTTGAGTTTAGCCAGCGCCTTGCATTGAGCGTGCGGAACCTGCGCCGCCGCCGAATGGGCGGTCCCGGCGAAAGTGAGGGTCGCAGCAAGAACAATCGCGCGCGCGTAGAGCATGTGGCATCCTCGATGGGTTGATTGGCCGTTATTGTCCGCCGCCCTTGTCCGGCAAAGCGAATGCGTTTTCGTCGATCGCGTAGGCAGGATCGGGGGATCGTTGCTCGCCTACTGCTCCGTGCCGTTCGGCCTCGGCATGTTCGGTGCGCTTGACCAGCACCACCCGACCGCCATGCTCCTTGCGATCGCGCGCTTCACGCAGCAATGTCTTCATCGCGTCGTCGATAGCTATCTCGTAGGCGCATGGTGGAGCGTCCTCGACGCGGAGCCACAGGTCAGCGCGTTTGCTCTCGTCATGAGCGACGAACGCGATCAGTTCGGCCCGATCAGGCAATGCGCCAAGCGCGGCTATTCTCGGCAGGCCGAGCATCGAGTTGACTTCATATGGCGTAAGGCAACCGAGCGCGACCAAGAGCGCCGGCAGGGCGAGCTTGGCAGCCAAGGGCGCCGCGGCGGTGCGGAACGTCCATGCCGCGACGAGCGCCAGACCACGAGCAAAAGTCCGAAGGAAAGCGCGAAGGCGCTGAAAAAAGTCACTGCCCGGGCCTCTTGTAATCGTCCGTAATCGGCGCAAGCGGAGGATCGACAAGGTTGATCTTGCCGTCGCGGTCCATGTCGAAAGAAACGACGTTGACGGTCTCTCCGACGCGATCGAGGACCACGTCCTTGGCGAAGATCGTGCTCACCTCGGGGTTGAGACCGACGATTTCCACACGAACCTTGATGACCTTCGCGCCTTTTGGGAGTTCGCGATCGGAATAGAGATTCACTCCGATGTTCCAGCGTCCTGGCTCGAAGCAGCGGATCGATGTCACTTCCTTGTTTGAGACCGCGCGAACTGTGGAGCCGTCAGCCAGTGTGACCAGCGAGGTCTTGAATCCGAGGCTGTCATGATCAAGGTCGGCGCAGTCGACTTGGCGAGAGCCATAGAAAGTCGGCTTGCGCGATGGGTTGACCACCCAAAGGTCAACATCCGAGTCTAGGAGAACGTCCCAATCCGCGGTGACCAGATATTCCGCCTTCGGCTGGACGCCATCCATCTTAGCGTGGTCGGAGCCACCGCCGCGATCACGACGCAGACGACGCAGAGCAGGAGATCGGCAAGGCCGATCCAGATCGGACTGCGGTCGCGCATCATCCCGTCACCCATTTCGACCTGAGAGGCTCATTCTTCGCAACGTCGTCTGGCGAGAAGGGCAGGGGGACTGACGTCGCCTATCGCCGCGCCCTTCGAATCCCTGCCTCAAGGTTAAAGGTCATTATCGCGATGAGGGCGGCTGCTGAACCGCCGCTCGCCGTGGTGAAGAGCGACGTTGCGAGCGCGGCGAAACTCGTCGTGCCTCCGGCGAGCGATTTGGCTTGGAGGGAAAGCCCAATCGCCGTGCCGACAAAGCCCGCGATAACGCAGAGGCGCTCGCTCAGATGGCCGAAGTCAGCCGTCGGCGATCGGGAGCTTTCGCCGTTCTCAGATCTCTCTTCGCTGACTTGCCATGCCTGCCACCCGAGCCATGCCGTAGTCCCCAAGAACAGCGCGGCGATGACGCTGGTCATCATGCTCATATCGTTCGCCCAGATGGTTCGCGGCACCCCATTGACCCAAGCGAAGAACGACAGGCTCATGCAGGCAAGACAAATGACGAAATGCGACAGAAAGGTAAGACGGGTTGTGGCCATAATGAGCGTCCGGTTCGAGCGAAGAAATTCGTCTAAGTTGCAAACGATCTCGAGTTGAGCTGTACGACTGAGCCCAAGATCGGGGATCGATCCGACTTTCGCCGCCCGAACGAGCCTTACCCGCTCACTCGCGCTCCGAGCGCCTGCCCGAAGCCCTGCACCGGCAATCCAGGCTCAAAATAGCTGGTGTTGCTGTTGGCCGGGTTTGCGAACACATTGAACAAGGGATTCCCGGGCTCGCCGGAATTGTCGTAGAGCAGCACGCCCATCGCGTTGTTGTCGGTGGTCATGTTGACGACGCCGCCCTGGCCCTGCTTGGGGCCGTCGGTCGGGTTGGTCACAGCTCCACCTGTTCCCGAACCCATGCCCGTCAGCACAAACGAGCAGGTCGTGGTGATGCCATTGCCGCTGTTGATTCCGGTCGTCACTTGCGCCGATGGATAAACATCGACGATCGAGCCGCCGGATACCGTCACATCCATTTTCGGCGCCGTGAAGGCAGTCGCCTGGCCACAAGAGGATCCGGTCAGCGTGTACGTTCCATTGGTGTAGCCGGAGCCGGCGGTGAACCCCAGCGACTGCCCGCCAGGATAACCGATGAGGGAGCCGACGCGGCCCATGCTCAGGGTCGAGTCGCCGTATGACGCATAGGTCCCACTGCTGAGCCATTGGCCGATCGACGACGGCAGTCCGCCCGAATAGGCCGGTCCCTTGACGCATTGCACCACTGTCGCCGCCACGATATTGCAGGTGAAGGCGGCGCTCTGGCTCCACAGCGCAGCGATCGGGTCCAGCCCATCGTAGTAATAGGTCCCCGCAGCCGACCACATGTTCTGTGTCGCGCCGATCCGAAACCCGTTGACGAACTCCCCAACGCCGCTATCGGTGCATATCCCGGCGGGAGGCGTATTGATTGCAGCCGAGCCTTGGAGGGTATTGGCGCCGCAGGTCGCCAGCGACGCCGGCGTCCCGTAAGTCCCGACGGTGTTGATCGCAAACTTGAAGTCGATGCAGTTCGAGCCGGTCCCGCTTGTCC
Organism: uncultured Alphaproteobacteria bacterium; assembly: GCA_963794655.1. Classification (GTDB taxonomy): domain Bacteria; phylum Pseudomonadota; class Alphaproteobacteria; order Rhizobiales; family Beijerinckiaceae; genus Roseiarcus. The sequence goes on along the minus strand of CAWCEV010000007.1, from coordinate 154,374 downwards.
CCGAGCAGCCGAATGTGAACGCCGTCGCTCCGCTGACGCCGGGCGTCGCGTTGAGCGTGACGGTCATGCCGTTGTTGGCCGCGCCGATCTGGCCGGCGCCGGCGACTGTCGATTGGGTCGGCGGATTGGAGACCGCCACCACGAACAGGCCGGCGCTGCAGCCCGAACACGAAACCGCCTGCCCAGCCACGATGGGCCGTGCTTTGGCGGCCAGGCCATTGAAGGTCAGCACCTTGCCGCTGATCGAGGTCGTCGTGGCCGTGGCTGCATAGGTATTGCCGATATCGAAGCATGGGCTCGAAATCGCAGCCGCGTCGCAGCCGCTGCCAGAAGTCGAGCGCGCGAGCGTCGGCTCCGAAGCCAATGTCGGATTGTTGCTGAGTCCCGCCGCCGCTAGAATGCCGGCCCGCGCCCCGAGGCGTCTTGCACCGGTGACTCCGTACCAGGGATGGCCGCCGACGCCGCCGATACCCGTGCCGCCATCCTGAACGACGACGTCGTTGTCGGGGCCGATATAGATCGCCGGGCCGCCGCCGGTATAGTAGACCTCGTTGGTCATCGGCTGCGCCGAAACATTGACGACATTGCTCGCCCCACCGGGCGCCGTTAGGGAATAGGTCGAACCGCTCGCGCCCCAGGCACCGCTCAAGAGTCCGCCGATCTGCGTGCCGAGCGTGATCAGCGGCGTCGATCCGCCGAACCCCGCGCAGGCCGTGCTGTAGGGGTTGCAGCCAATAACTTCGCCCTCCCAAAGCGAGCCGGTAACAGGGCTGTTCAAGGTCAGGACCGGGCTCGAGGTTCCGCCGCCAGTGATGGTGCCGGTAAAGATTGAAGGCGTCGCTAGATCGCGAAACCATTCGTCGCATGAATAATACCCTTCGAGCGTGGTCGGGCCTGACGCATTCATCATCGCCGGGCCCTCGTAGCGCCACATCCCCATTGCGAGCAGCGGTACGGAAGCCTTCTGGTTCGCCATGATCGAGGGCAGTTTGGTCCCGTAGAACCACGACACCTGCTGCGACATGCCGATCGCGCCGAGCGCGTAGGAATTGCTGCTGAGGATCTGCCCGTAATCCTGCACGCAACCGGCAAAGATATGCGCCGACATTCCGCCGGGATATTTCTCGAACGCCGATGACCACATGCCTGTGGTTGGCGACCCGTCTCCGACCACGTCGACCTGCTCGAAAGCCGTAGTCGTGTCCCTGGTTATGATGTTGGTGAAGCTCGCCTGGATCACGGCGCCCGACGCAGGCGGTGACGAAAAGACGATGTTGTAGTCTCCGGTCGAGTAATTGATGAACGAGCTTGCGATGCCCGCGCCGAGACACGAACCGCTGAATGGCGCATAGCTAAAGGTCGCTGTGTCGGTGCAAACGACCGTTCCATTGACGCTCAGCGAGAATGTCCCGAACTTGACGATCGGGGCGCCATATTGCGCGCCGCCGTAGCCGATCGGATAGCTGAGATATTGAATGCTGGAATTGGGCCACGGCGCTCCGCCTGAGGGAATGGCGTTGAACGTTACTGGGCTCCCGGATGACCCGATCGCGCCTTGACTGGTGCTGAGCCTCCACGTCGAGGTCGCGCCGGCGCCCGCCGTCGCATAGGCGCAATTCGCCGTGCAGGCGACGAGCGTCGGCGATCCGATGACGCCGCTGCCGCTGACGATGAGGCCAGGCTCGAGCGCGCCCTGGAGCATGGTGGAGACGGTGAGCGTAGAAACTCCGGCAGCGGTCGTGACATAGCCGCTGACGGTCGCCCCGGTCAGCGATGCGGCGTTGAACGCCAGCTTTCCATTGCCGTTGAACCCAGGACAATAGATCGCCGCCGAACAATAAGCGGTGGTCGAGCCGTTGCCGACGCCAATCGTTTGGGTTTGTGGGGCGTTGCCGAGCAGGATCAGGGCGTCGCCGTTGCCGGCGTAAAGCACGTTGACCTGGCCGACGCCGACCCCGGTCGTGTTGAAGAATGCTTGGCTGAAGACCGTCGGCCCTTCGGCGAGCGGAATGCCGGTATTCTGCTGGGTGAAGCGGTTCGCTGGAATCTGCTGCGTGTGGGCGAGGCGATATTTGTTGTTTGGTCCAAATGGGCCCATCGCCGGACCGTAGACATTCGGCAGCACGAGGCCGGAGGGCACTGAGGCAGAGTAATAGCCGCTGATGGTCGTGTTCTGCGAACCCCCGATGGTGGAAAAATAAGCGCCGGGGTTGCCTTCGCCTTCGATCTCCATCGGCGCGCCGACGGTGAAGAAGTTGCCCATCGTCGCATAGGCGGTTCCGTTCGCCGCCCTGATCGTCACCCAATAGACGCCAGGCGGCACGTTGGCGATCGTGCCCGACCATGCGCCGCCGCCGATCGACTGTGAGGAGAGATTCGCCCACGAAAAGCCGCTGACCGGCGGGCCGCCAGCGCTCAGCGAAAGTTGCGCCTGGATGGCCGACGGCGTTCCGCCGAGGCTCGCTGTGCTGTAGGTCCCTTTGAGTGGGATCGAACCCGTCGGGTTCGCGGACGGATAGTTGGTGACCGGATACATCGTGCCGGCGCCGAGATCGGTGATCGTCAGCGCCGGTCCCTGCGATGGCTGCCCCCCTCCCGTGATGCTTGCGAGGGTGAAGGAGACCGGCGAACCGGACGAGCCGACATTGCCGTTGGCGGCGCTCGATAGTTGATAAGTCCCGACCCCGCCGTTTCCGGTGCCATAGCCGACGATTTGGACCGGGGTATTGACGCCGGAGCCGGCGACCATTTGGTTCAGGTTGACGTTAGACAGCGTCGCCGTCATCGCTTCCGGGCCGATTGTCGAATTGTAATAGCCGCCGTAGGCCGTGCAGGTGGTCGTGCAAGACCCGCTGGTGAGGTAGAGGGGGCCGCCGTTCAGAGCCACGCCGCCGTCAGTGATCAGCATTCCTGCGATCATGGATCCGGAGAGGCCCGAGATCGTGAGGTTATTGGTGGTGAGGGCCGGATTATAGGTTCCGGTGAAAGTCGCGCCGAGCGTGTTTGCGCCGGTTTGGATACTGGTGACATTCAGGCAAGGATTCGCGGCGCAGACGCCGCTGCCGCCCGAACTCGTGATGTAGCCGTTGACGAAGCCGTTCCCGAGCGGCGCAGCGGGCTTGTATTGCCCAACCGAGAATTGAACGGGCGACCCGGACGAGCCGACGTTGATCGAAGTGACCCCGGTTGGAAAGGTTACGGTGTAGGTCGCGCTCGATGAAGCGGTGAGTGAAATCGACGCCGGATTGACCGAAGCCGGGGTCGGACTCGGCGGTAAGCCGGGCGCCGCCAGAAAACCGGTCGCGGTCCCGGTCGGGAGCGCCAGCGTCCCGAACACCGTGCTTGAGACGTGGAGCGTCGCAGAGCCGCCGCTGGTCCCGCTCGCGCTGTCGATATAGCCGGTAATGGTCGCATAGCTCGAATCGCCCCATACGCCTGGATCGTTGAGCCGGTAGAGCGAATGGGTGGTAATTCCATTGATGGTGTCGAAGGCCCGATAATCGGTCGTCTTTTGGGCCAGCGCGGCCAGCGCTGGGGTCGACGGATTGCCGCTCGAATCCTGCGGGAACACGCCCCAGTGCATTCCGATATTGGCGAGCTCGCCGCCCCATGTGTTCCCGTTCTGCAACCCGAGCGTGCTGATGCGGGTTCCGATCAGGGTCGAGATGTCGCTGAGGAGGGCTTGCGTGCGCGTCACGGCCTGGCCAAGCCACGGGACCGAATAGCTCGGCGTCACGCCGTAGTAATAAGGGGTCGCGGCATAGAGATTGCCTGGCGCTGCGGACGACCAGACATTCCCCGCCGTGGTCAGGGTTCCCGACGCCACGGTCTGGCTGATGTTGACCGTGTAATTGCCGGTTTGGCCGCCTGTTCCGCTGGTCTGCGCAACGATCTGGGTTCCTGCCGCGACTCCGCCACCCGTCGTCAAATAGGTCCCCGGCGTCAGCCACTGCTGCGAGGCGAAAGGCTCCGACGTCACGGCCATCGTGGTCCCCGAGATCGAGGCGGTGATGTTGAAGCCGGCGTTGCTGGCGACTGTCAGGCCGTAAGTGCCCGCCCCGCCGCTCCCGGTCGAACCGAAGGTTCCGTAAGGGCTGATCACCTGCTGGCCGCTGACGCCGGGCACATACATGCCCGGATAAATCGTGCCGACCAGCGAGCCGCCGGAAACATAGCTGCCGGGATTGGCGAGCGTCGCCACTGGCCACGCGACTGCGGTGATCGTCGTGCCGCTGGTCCCGGCTCCGAGGCCATTGGCGATGTAAGTACCGTTGAAACCGCTCGGGCTCATGCCCGAAACCGTGAATACCGAGCCTGGGATCAGCCAATGCGCCGCGCTGGTCGTGAAGACGACGGTACCATTAGCGGCGCTCGACCAGACCGCATTGCTGATCGCGACCGTATTCATCGAGGTCACTGTCAGCGCGGGCGCATAGGTGTGGGCGGTGATCGTGATCGCCGACGACAGCGCGTTGCTTGTCGACATGTTGTAGGTCCCGGCCCCGCCAGAGCCCGTGCCGAGTGAGGAGATCGTTGTTCCGGGCGCGACCGAAGCGCCGGTTATGGTCTGGCCGACGCTGAGCGTGCTGCCCGGTGAGCCTGTGACCGTCATCACCGAGCCGGCGAAAGTGGCTGTGGCGGTGAAGTTCGTATCTTGCGTTCCGGTAGTGATGTAACCCTGAAAACTCACTGCGCCCTGGTTGAGCCATTGCGGGACCGAGGGCGCGCCCGGATAGGGATTACCCTTGTCGTCGACGACGTGAAAAAACTGGACCCCGGGCGTCGGCGAGTCGGCGCCATATTCGCCCAGCACGGCGACGAAATGGTTGTTGCCGTTGGCGAAGACGCCAGTGCCGTCGTTGGAGCTAAAGGGTGAGGTAACGGAATAAGCCGGCAGCGTGAACGACGCGCCGACGCCGCTCAGCGCCAGACCGCCGGACGTGTCGGGGCTATTGGTGGGGCAGATACCCCCGCCGGTGGTCGTTTCACCGACGAGGGTCGTTCCGGTCGTTCCGGCGAGCGCGGTGTAGGTCGCGTTATAGCCGGTGTTGCCGGCGCCGGTGAAACCGGAGAGCGGAAAGGTCTGCCCCGCGATCAGGCCATGCGCGACCGCGACGGTGGTCGTCACTGTCATCTCGCCCGAGACTGGGGAGTTGCTGACGCAGGAGGTGGCTCCTACGCTCAGCGTCTGCTGAGCGCCGACGCCGGGAATGAGCGCTGGCTGGACGACTGGCGCATAGGCGCAATTGGCCCCGGTATCGGTGAAGTTGAGCACGGCGGCGGCAGCGGGCGGCGACCATATCCCCGAAGGCTCGCGCGCACAGCCCCCGCCGGTCGCAGTCCAGGAGAAGACGCCGGCATTGTATCCGGAACCGCTCGTCGTTGTGGAAAGCGGCGACCCGGTGAAATAAATTCCTGTAAGGCCCCTCCACCAATTCCACGAAGTTCCGCCATAACCGGCCTGCGTCGTAAACTGCGGGGGACCTTGGAGCGCCGGAGTAAGCTCCAAATTCGGCAGAATGAATTCTGCCTGCGCCGACGACCCGCTCACGATAGCGTCGGTCGTCCCTTCGGCGGTCTCGAAATAAGAGTTGGCGATGTTCAATGGCAGCGCCATTGACCCGACTGCGCCGCCGCCGTTGACCTTGAAGCCATTGTTGCTGACGCCCTGGGGGATATTGGAGTCGAACGCCGCCGACAGTTGCGGCGTGATCGTCGGCGGCGTGAGCACCCCGCTGGCGATGATTCCGCCGACTCCGAGCGTGAGCAGCTGCGCCCACGCGGGCATCCGCCCGAGCGGCCCGAAGAGGACGACGGCGAGGCCGGAGAGGAAAGAAAGAACGCGCTTCACGGTCACGATCCCGAGTATCCTTGAGCGTTGCAGTAGATGGTCGACGAGCCGCTGACGGCGTGAAGGTGAGCGCCGTGTTGGCGGCCACGGCGAGCGGAGTCTGGTAGACCTCATTGTCTCCGCCGGAGGTAGGAACGATGAGCACGGTCCCCGAGCCGGTCGTCTCGTTGTCATTCAGGGTGACGATCGTCGTGGCCGACCCCGTGTTCTTGCACTGGACGCCGGTGACGTAGATCTTGATCCCCGGCCCTTGGGCGGCGATCAGCGTCGTTGCACTGGTCACAGTCTGACTGGCGGTGCCGCGGACCATGTTCTCCTTGTTGGCGAACGGGAGCATGATGAGCTTGCCCTCGAGGCCCATCGCGGCGCCGGTCATCTGCCCGTTCGTGACGGGAGCCGCCTCGGCGTTCTGCGCCCGGCCTCCGATCAGCGCCGCCGAAGTCGGCGCGGTCGCGCCGGTTGAACCGGCGGTCGGGTTGGTGACGGTGATCGCGGTCGAGTTCGATCCGGTATTGGCGAGGCTGACCTGGAGCGGACTCGAGGCTGTGCCGATCTCGGTCCCAGTCGCATTGCGCAAATTCATGTGCACGGCCCGGTTCGCGGTCAGCTGCGCCAGGCCCTGCTGGAGATTGGTCAGCGGGTTGTTGGTCGGGATGTTCTGGAAAAACCCGCCCTGCGGCGCGAACACCGAGCTGCCCGGCGTCATCGTCGCTTCGTCGTCGGCGCTGGCGCCAGAGCCCGAGCAATTCGCGCATTGCACATTGAGATTGTTCGAGGTCGAGGCGATCACATTGCCCGAGCCGTCGACGATCTGCGTTTTCTGGTTGGCGTTGGTCTGGTTCGCAGCCGTCGCCGCGCCGGTCGGCAGGGGAAGGGCTGATGCGGATACGGGCTGCGTCACCGCTGACCCGTCGACCTTGAGACCGTTGGACGTGCCGGGAAGGGCCGTCATCGTTCCAGCAACACTCATGCCGCCGAGCGTCGCGCTTCCTGGCACAGCCGATCCGGTCGCGCCGACAGACGCATTCGAGCCGCCGCCGCCAGAGCCCCCACCCCCGCCGGCGCCGGTCGGAAGGCCCGAGCCTCCCGAGAGGTTCAGGGTTGTCGCGCCCGCTGTCTCAATGCCGGCCAGGTAAGTCGCTGTCCCCACAGTGAAGGCCATCCAGCCGCCCGCTGGAATGACATCGTTGCCGGAGGTAGCGCCGACGCTTGACGAGCCGATTTGGACGTAAGCCGCATTTGAGCCCGTGTTATAGACGACAACGACCGTCCCCGTTGGGAGCGCAACGCGAGTTGACGACGCGCCGACCGACAGCGACGCGTAGGCTGGCGTCGGCTGGAAGCCGCTCAGCGACGCTGAAAACGAACCGGAGATCTTGCCGGGATTGGCCGACGTGAAGAGTGGCCCTACGCCCGGTTGGATCGGCACAACTCCCGGGACGACGGTGCCGCCAGAATCCTGATAGGTTTGCGCTTGCGCGGACGCGGCGACGCCAGTCGCCAGCAGTGCGGCGAAAATTATGCGATTCATGAGAGGAGCCTCGGTTCAGGGAGGATCAGCGTTACGCTGCCGACGGATTGGCCAGCATGTATGCGATCGAGAGTCTGACCTGGCCGCCGCTAAAAGCGCCGGCGGTCGCAGTGATGGTCAGCGTCGTCGCTGCGTAGAACGCGGTCGGGCCGATGAGGCCATAGTTGGTCGAGCCGGCCGCGAGACTCAAACCTAAGCCGAATTGTGACAGATTGCCGGAAACGCCAACCTCATAGGAGCTCGCGCCCGTTATGGCGGTCACGACTCGAGCGCCGACCGCAAGTACGATGCAATTAGCCGGGATTTGCACGCTAGCGTTTGTTGAGGCGCCGGAGAGCGCAACAAGGGTTTCAAGCAACCCGATTTGGACGTTTGCGCCATGCGCCGCCGCAGCTAGGTTGGCGAGCGCCGGCATGAAGCCCTGATCGACGACTGTCCAAGCCCCGACGCCATTGCTTTCGATGCCAATGAAGCCGTAAGCCTCGTTGACGATCACGGACGCCGCTCCATTTATCGCGTCTGTCCCGGTCGCTGTAATGGTAAGCGTTTTGGTCGCCGAGCAGTTGCCCGTCTCATCGACGAAGAGCAGGCGCGTCCCGGTCGGATAGCTGGACGCCGAAGGAAGCGTGACCACGCGCGCGGCGGTGAGCGTCGAGTAGGCGACCGTGCGGTCAGTCACGAGCGCGGTGTAGGCCGCATCGGAAATCTTTGTCCGCCCGTTGGTCAGAACCTCGGCGAGCTTGGCGGCCGGCCATCCGCCCACGGTCGAGCCGTCGTTGACGACCAACCGGTTGTTGGTCGTGTCCATCACCGTCTCGCCCTGCGCGCCGGTGAAGGCGGCAACCTGAGTCGATGTACCGCGCCGAAGTTGAAGCTGCTCGCTCAAAGCGTGACCATCCTTATGAAAGCAAAGATTTTAAGGAGAACAAACTGCGTTGACGCAGCTGGGAGCACCGCTGATCGCCGCGCTCAGGGAACCGTGCCGAGATCGATCACGTCGATCACCGCGTCATTGGCCGATCCGAAGTCATCCGTGACGGTGACGCCACTTGTGGTTTGGCCGAGGTCGAGCGGCGTTCCGCTCAGGAGCTGCGCGGCGATCGGATGAACCGGCGGCGGCGCATTGATATCGCCAAGGTCGATTCCGCCGGAGGATGCGATAGCGACGGAACCGAGATCGTCGGTGACTGACACTGTTCCGTTGATCGGCCCAAGATCGAGCGGGAAGCCAGTCTGCAGTTGGGCAATGATCGGATCGCTCGATGGCGTCGACGGAGTGTTCCCGGAACCCGCCGTGACAACCGTCGACGCATAGGGTGGCGTATAAGTGTAGACGGCGCAGGTCGATAGGTCCTGGAGGCCGCCGCGGAAGACATTGAAGCTCTGAAACTTGAAGTAGAGCGTGACGCCGACAAAATTCGCCGGGAGGTCATATTGCAGGATTGCGCCGTCAAGGCGCGCAAAGGGAGCGCCGCTCGAATGTCCCGCCGCAATCGAGCCGCTCAGACCGCGCGCGAGCCCGGTCAGGTTATAGGCGTTCCCCGAGACGAGCGTTGCTGTTTCGTAGCTGAGCAGCTCCTGATCGACGAGCGACAACGTCGCGCCTTGCTGCGCCGCAGTCTGGCTAGTTCCGGTTAGAGTTCCTCCGCTTTCAGCGAGGTTGACCGACAATGTGTCGACCGAGTCCCATCCAGCCGCAGCGGGGATACCGTTGGTCAGAAACCCCTGGCGCATTGGCCCGGTCAGGACTGCGATCTGTGAGTAGGTCACGTTGTCGATCGAGACATAGACGTTGGCGCCGCCCCATTGCGTGCCGCCGCCGCCGTTGATTCCCGACGCCCCGAACCAGACTTGCGCCACCCCGCCGGTGAGGCCTGTCGGCGGTTCGAAGATGAGCGGCGTGTTGACCGGAACCGCAGGTACGCCTTGGTTCGGCTGAAAGCCGCCTGCGGCAGCGCTCGGGTAGAAAGCGGGGTTTGAGACGCCCGCCACAAGCTCCTCACACGTGAAGGCGAGGAGGCCCTTGTCGTCTTCCTCGATCTCGATCACCCGGACGGAATAGTTGTCGAGGCCAAGGTTTTCGTCGGTGACGGTCACGATGTCCATCGGATCGAGCAGGCAATATTCCCACGAGAGCTTGAACGTGAACTTGGTCCTGACATAGAGCTCGCGCTGCAGGATCGTTTGGGCGATGAGCGGCCCCATCGTGTTTTCGTCGCAGATCTCATGTGCCTGGATTGTCGAACCCACGCGCGGGCCGAAAATCTCAATCTGCGATTGGTCGCGCGCCTCAACCGGACTCATGCCATAGAGCCGGTGCGAGCGCAGGTTGCGCGGCAGATAGAGAAGCTCGTCGGCCGAGAAGTCGGCCGCGGGTATGCCCTTGAGGATCTGCTGGTAGGCGGGATCGGGCGCTTCCGGCGCGCGCCCGTCCTCGCCGACCAGCGGCTTGATCGTCGCCCCGTCGATGATATCGAGCGAATAGAGCGAGCCGCCCCTGGCGTAGCGCGGATAGATCGTCGCCGCGTCGATGACCAGCATCTCCTCGACCAAAATCCTGAGCCAGTCTGCGAAGGAATGGCGCCGGTCGGGACGGGCGAGGAAGCGGCTGACTACGTCGATGTTCTTCGACACGTCGGGCGAGTCCGCTCGCGCCCGCGCCCTCACCGCATAGCTCTGCGCGGCGATCTGGTCCTTGCGGGTCTCGATCACCGCGCGCAGGAGCGGCAGCGCGTCGGCAAGGCCGCGCAGTTCCGCAAACGAGACGCCATCCTCGGCGCGAGGGATATAGTTGAGATTTGCGCCGAACGGATAGTCCCACTGCCGGCCCTTGACCTCCGGCGGCGCCATCGGCGCGAGCGGCTGCAGCGGCCCGAACCAGGTGTCCGGCGAGACGCCGGTGATCACATAGCGCGTCGCGTCCGCAAGGCGGGCGAATACGCTTGGGGGCAGGGGCCGTCTGAGAGCGTCGTCCGACATCGAATTGGTTCCTTGGCGAAAGGGGCTTAGTGAGGCTCCAGCGCCGGCGCGCCTTTGCCTTCCGTTAGGGATTGGGGCCTAGATTGCGCACGCGGCTCGCGCGGGAGTGGAAAGGGTCATGCGCCGATCGCTAGCGCTGGTCGCGATCGCCATCAGCCTGCCGGCGTTTGCGGGCGCGGCGCCGCGTTGGACCTTTTGCGTCGCCGCTTCGCAGAGCGGCGCCGAAGTCTGGATCACCGACGTTTTCGCCGCCGAGCGCGATCGGGTCGAGCTCGAGACCGCGTTCAAGGCGATGGTCGAGCGCGCCGGCGGGCGGGCCGACGCCCAATGCCCGCAGCCGCGCGAGGACAAGACCGAGGCCGTCAACGCCCAGTTCCAGGCCGAGGAGTTCAACCGCAAGCTCGGCGCGACGTTGCACGCCGTGCTTGCCGGCGAGTTCCCGCCGCACGGCAAGGATCAGTTGCCCCGGCCGCCCCGTCCGCCATAGGCGTTGGCGTCGCGCTCCGGATCGGCGTCGCCGGTCGGCGGATGAAGATCCAGCAACGGCTTCACCTCGACCAAGAGCGCGATCAGCGCCGCGATCGCCGCCGCTTGCGGAAAGAAGACGGCGATCACTCCGAGCGCGTCCTCGGCGAGAACCGCGTCGGCGTCGAGGTCGGAGAACTTGCTCCGCCACGCCGCCGACAAGGCGCTCGTATCGATGTCGCCGAGGGCGCCGACGGCGCCCTTGACCTGCGCGGCCGTGATCACAGAATTGACGTGCTATGCGCGAGCGCGGTCTGAATGTTGGCGACCGCGACCGCGCTCTGCGCCTTGTCCGCCTGAATGGACGGATTGGCGAGGAGCGCGATCAGGGGAACGACGGACTGCGGAAGCTGCGTCTGCATCGCCTGCAAACCCATCACCGCCATCTGCATCCCGATCTGGTTTCCGTTGGCCTGCGCAAGGTTGAAGTTGTTCAGGAACGACGTCGCCTGAGAGGTGACGGCCTGTGACGTGCCGAGCGCCGACTGGAGCGCCGACGCCGCGGTCGCGGCGGCCGAGATGTTGTTGGCGGAAAGCGCGGAGCTCAGGCTGTTGAAGAAGGAACCAAGACCAGACATTTCGATTTTCCTTGTGGATTGCGGCCGTCAGGGAGACCCGAGCGGACGGCCCCGCGCTCGATTTGTCAGCCGATCGCCTTTCCAGGCAGGCTTGCGGGCGACGCAGTCATCGCCTTCTGCGCGCGGCCGATCGCCTTGATGACCGCGTCACGCACTTCGGCTTCGTTCAGCCCGAGCTTGGCGACGATCCCCGGCGCATTGGCGATGAGCGCGGTCGTCGCGGTCGCGACCATCGGATTGCCGACGCTGAACTTGCCGGTCGCGAGATTGTTCTCCGCGCCGGCGATCAGCGCATGGACCTCGGCGTCGGCCGCCTTCTCGAGCTGAGCCTGAACGTCGGGCGTGAACGCGAGCCCGGTCCAGCGGGCGAGGCCGGCGAACAGGAGCCCGCCGACCCCGATCACCAGTCCCGATGCGGCTGCGTTAACGAAGGGCGACAGCGCCGACACGATCGGCGCCGCCGCGATTGCGGTTTCTGACATGAAGTTCTCCTTTTCTGGGCAAACAGTGTTCTGTGCGCCGTATCGAAGAGCGGCGATTGCCTCTCCCAGAAGGAGAGGGTTTGGGGGTCAGAGGCGCGAGCAGCGATGTCTCTGACTGTCCTTAACGAGCGGCGGGCGCGGAGGCCGGCTCGCACTGCGGCACGCGCTTTTTTCGCAATGACCGGCGTCGAAGGACTCAGCAGGGCGCAGGCGATTTTGGCGTCGCCTTACTCGCCCGCTTTCGCCGACCAGTACTCGATCATGCCCCCCGCGCCGCGCCGGTCGAGCCCGATGAGGTCGGCCAGCGCCCAGACCAGCGCGTCGGCGCGGTCGGGGGAATAGCCCGCGCCTCGCCGGTCGAAGTCGGGCGTCAGCGCGCAGAGCTGGTCCTCGAGTTTCGCGAAGGCGCCGACGTGATAGACGAGCCCGCGTTCGTAGGCCGCCGCGATCGGCTCGGCGCGCAGGAACTTGCCGCGCGTCGCGTGGACCGCGCGCACCGGAAGGTTCGGCTCGCTCTGGCGCAGCACCTCCGTCACCATGTCGCCGCCGTTGTTGATTTCGGCGACGACGCGGTTGGCCTTGAAGCCGCGATAGGCGGCGCCGACCCGCGCCGCCCACCCGCCCGGCGTATCGCCCTGGCTGGTGAGATCGGCGAGCACATAGAAGAGCCCGCTTTGCGCTCTCGCGGCGACGATGAGCCCGCATTCATCGGACTTCGCCGATGAGCGCGCCGGCGGATCGACCGCGACCACGATCTCGGCGAATTCCTGCGGCGCCGCCTCGGGACGGACGCGCTGACGCTCGATCAGCGCGCGTGTCCACAATGCGCCGGGCGTCTCGTCGACGATCTCGGCCAGAAGCTCCTGGCGTCCGATCGGCCGTCCCTGGTAGCGCGCGGTGATGCGCTCGAAGAACGCCCGAGCCAAGTGCGCCCGATTGTCGAAGGTCGAGCCACGGGTGACGATGGTGTCCTTGTCGACGGCGAGCGACTTGATGATCCTTGTCGGCCTGGGCGTTGTGGTCACGACCGCCTGCGGTCTGTCGCCGAGCCTCAAGCCGAGCAGCGCCTGATCGAAAGCCTCGGGGTCCCGCCAGGCCGCCAGCTCGTCGCACCACAGCTTCATGTGCTGCTTGCCTCTGAGCCGGTCGGGCTCTTCGGCGGAGAAAAGGAGGCTCACTGCGCCGTTTGGCCACTCGAGGCGCAGGTCGGCGGCGAAGAAGCGCGGCTGCTCGTCGCGCCGGCAGCACGCGAGAACCCCGGATTCGCCGGTGATCATGGTGTCGCGCACGTCGGCGACCGTCGCGCCGATCAGATTCACGATCGGGTAAGTCTTGACCCAGTGACGCACTGCCTCGGCGCCGGCGCGGGTCTTGCCCGCGCCCCGACCGGCAAGGATGAGCCAAATGATCCAGTCGCCGGGCGGAGGCGCCTGGTCGGAGCGGGCCCAGAACTCCCAGTCATGAAACAATTGCGCGCATTCGAGCGCCGTCATTGACCCGAGCAGATGAGCCCGGTCGCCGGGCTCAAGCTTGAGAAAGTCGCCGACCCGCTCGATCTTTCCGCTGAGGACGGGGTGGGGGCGTCGCGGCTGGGCGCGCCGGGCGGCGGCGGGCCTATCGCCTCCGCCGCTCAATTCATCCACTTCTTAAACGCGAGGCTGGCCGCTATGTCGCTGAGCCGTTGCGGCCTGTCCTTTTCGGAACTGCGCTCGGCCGCGCTACGTGGGCGATCGAGCGCCCTGACGATGACCAGCATGAGTTCCGTCGCCATGGGATCTCCGTCAAGCACCCCGCTGACCAGTTTCAGGGCAATAGCGTCGACGCCGGCCAGGTACAGTCGGACGAAATTCTCGATCGGCCGGGCCAGGAGCTGGCGCAGCTCGCCGAGCAGCAGGCATTCGGCCTGATCACGAGAGAGCCTTCGCCTTCCCCTGGTCTTTTTCTCGCCGGACCCGATGGGGTGCTTCGGCGTCGGCCGGTTCGTGTTCGTCATCTTGCGCCTGCATGGGAGAGTTGGAGAAAAGCGCCGCACGAGCGCCAGGCCCGCCTGGACGGGCGGGCGAGAAGAAACGGAGCTGGGGAGAGAAAGGAGCTCGGTGGCGGCCGCAGCTCTCGAACTTGCCTCACTATGCCGTCACCGGCGTCAAAGCGCAAGCTTTTGTTCGTGGTCTGTTCGATATGGCCCAGCTCGGACGCGCTTTAACAATTTATTTCAAAGGCTTATGCGGATTCCGAAAAAGCGACAACAATCCCGATTGAGAACAATATGTTGCGGAAATTTAGAAAACGTGTCAGTCCGCAACCAATGCCTCCGGCTAGCGCCCGCGCACGACGAGAGCGAAGAGCCGAGGCAAAGAGTTATTTTGCACCGGGGAGTCCGAGCAACCGCCTGGAAAGGCTGGTTCTCGCCAAGGGAATACAAGACCTGCCACGGGTTCAGGCTTTGCGCGGTGGCCATTCCGGCCGTCAAAGCGATCAAAAATGGTGTAATTTCATCGGTTAGGAATCGGGGGCCTCGTGTGATCATCGCCCATTATATCGCCAAACCCGCCGGGGAGGCCGCGTCGGCCCCGCCTGTTGCTCGAAAAGTGCTCGCGGCCGCCGATCCTGTCCCGCCCGGCGCCGTGTGGCTCGATATGGTCGAACCGACCGTCGCCGAGGACCACAAGGTCGAACTCTATCTCGGCTGCAAGGTGCCCTCGCGCGCGGACCCCGATTTCACCGAACCCCCTGAATCTTATTACGCGGAGAACGGAGTTCGCTATCTCCACGGTAGCGTCGTCAGCGAACCGGAAGGAACGCCCGACGTCGCCGGCGTCACCTTCATTCTGGCGCCGACCACGCTGGTCACCGTGCGCTACGATCCCGGCGACGCGTTCGAGCTATTCGGGCAGAAACTCTGCAAGTCGGGCGCGCTGGCGCTCAACCCTGACGCGGTCGCGGTCGGCCTAGTCAACACCATCGTCAATCGCTCAGCCCGGGCGCTGAACAAGGTCGGCGTGGAACTCGATTCGATTGCAAGCACGGTGTTCCGGGCCAAGGGCGACCAGAGCCGGCGGAGCCAGATCTATTCGGCGACCCTCGATGCGCTCGGGCGCGAGGACGAGAAGATCTCGAATCTTCGCGAAAGCCTGGTGTCGATCGAGCGGTTGTTGCTCTTCCTGTCGTCCGAGGGGCGATCCGCGGACACGCCGAAGCCAGTGCGGGAGGCGACGAAGGCGGCGCTGCGCGACCTGCAGTCGCTCGAGCAGGATGCGGGCTTCAAGGCGCAGAAGGTGCAGTTCCTGCTCGACGCGACGCTCGGTCTCATCAACCTCGCACAAAACGACATCATCAAGCTCTTTTCGGTGCTCGCGGTGATTTTCATGCCGCCGACGGTCATCGCCTCAATCTACGGCATGAATTTCAAGGAGATGCCGGAGCTGGAATGGCGTTGGGGCTATCCGCTGGCGCTCTGCCTCATGGTCATCGTCGGGATCGGGCCCTACGTGTTCTTCCGCTGGAAAAAGTGGCTGTAAGGCTGGGGAGAGGCCGCGGATCGGAGGGTGAGGCGTTCGGTCGCCGCCCGTTTGCTACAGCCTGCCCGTGACATGCTGCCTTCATCCGGGGCGTCTAGAGCTTGCGTTTGGAGGCGGAAATGACCGCACAACCAATGCGAATCGACCTGGCCGACGTCGGACCGGGGGTGGCGTGGGCGTTCGAGTTCGACGAGAACGGGCGCGGCCGCCTGCTCGGGGGCGGCTCGTCGTTCGATCTCATGCACGGGCGCCGGTTCGTCTGGGTGCATCTCATTCTCGCGAACGCCCGCACCCGTGACTGGCTTGCCGAGCAGGAGGCTATTCCGCCCGAGGCGCGCGAGACTCTGCTTTCCCAGGACCGCCACCCGAGGCTCGAGTGGCGCGGCGACGCCATATGGGGCACGCTTTACGATCTGCGCCGCGAGGACGACAATGTCACGAGCGGCGAATCGACCGACATCCGCTTCGCTCTGAGGCCGCAGTTCCTTCTCACCGCGCGCCATCATCCGGTCAATTCTGCGCGCGTGGTGCGTGATCAGATCGAGGCGGGCGTCACGTTTGACGACAGCGCCGGGCTGTTTGAAAGCCTCCTTGTCGCGGCTGCGGATTCGCTCGGCGAAGCCACGCACAAGATCGCAGGCCAGCTCGACCAAATCGAGGACCGCGTGCTGTCGGAGGCCTTCAGCGACGAAAGCGCAGCGTTGCTGAGGCTCAGGAGAGGCATCTCGCGGCACGAGCGGCTCATGCAAGCCGCGCACGGGCTACTCGCGCAACTCGAACAACATCGCGCGGAGAGCGTCCTTCCGGCCTATCGGGATCTCTGCTTGCGGGTGAGGCAGCGGGTTGGCTCGTTTCACGCCGACCTTCATCTCCAGGCCGAGCGGGCGCGGCTGCTGCAGGACGAAATGGCGGCGCAACTGGCGACCGCGACCAACCGAAATCTCTTCGTGCTTACCGTTGTCACCACGGTCCTCTTGCCCCCCGCTTTCGTCACCGGGTTTTTCGGCATGAACACGAAGGGTCTGCCGTTCGGCGATTCGGACTATGGAACGCTCTACGCCGCGGTCTTTTGCGCGCTTGCGGCGCTTCTCGTTTATCTGCTTATCCGTCGCTACAGAATGCTGGCGTGAGGCGGCCCGCGGAATTCGGGATTAGCCCTATCCGACCTGAAACCACGATGCCACGCCGGCCGCGCGGTGTTCTGGGATCGCCGATTCGAGCGGCCATTTGCCGGGGTTGTCCGCGACGAAGGCGATGTGCGCAGTCCGGCCGGGCTGGATGAGGACAGTATCGCGCCAATAGGGCTCCCAGCCGTCGTCCATCGAATGCAGGAGGCGTGCGACATGCCCCCATAGCCGCAACGCCTGGACGAACGCTGTCTTGTTGGCGAGCGTAAACACGGCCGGCGCGCCACGCGGGAGCGCATATGCCGGCTTTGCTGACCAATCGACGAAAGTCGCCCCATTGATTGCAAACGGAGACGATCCTCCGCCGCTGATGACAAAGTCGCAGCGTCGCGCCGATTCGAGCGCGATCTCCGCCGGGAGCAGCGGGTTGGGGGCAAGCCGGCGCGGCTCGGAGCGGGCGGCGACCGGCTCGCCATCCGTCGTGACGTCGACGAACGGGCGATCGGGTTCGCCGGCGTCGGCGCGCAAGACGAGGCGAACGCCGGCGCCAGTCTCGCGCGGCATGTCGACCATAAGTTCGAAACGGGCGCCGGGCCCCATCGGGAACTGGTTGTTCAATGGCTCGAACGGCTCACATGGCTGGCCGTCGACCGCGACGATGACAGCTTTTAGGCCCTCGATGGCCACGACCGCCAGCCGGGCGGTTGCCGCATTGCCTAGACGAAGGCGCACCCGCGCTCCTGGCGGGGCGCTGAGTTTCAGTGGGGCCGCCGCTCCGTTGGCGAACACGAGGCTGCCTCTGCGGCCATTTCCTCGGCCGGAGGCGATATCGGCAAAGTCGTCCTTGATCTGCCCGTTCGCGTCACTGTTCCAATCCGACAGCACGACCGCGGTATCCAGATCGACATCTGGCTTGACAGCCTCCTCCACGATAACTGGCCCGAACAGGCCACGCCCCTGCTGCGCGGGGTCGGAGCCGCCCGCGTGAGGCAGGTAGAGGTTGAACCCGGCGTCGGGGACGATGAAACGGATATCGGCGCCGGCGCCAGGCTTGAGGCGCTCCTGCGTGAGGCCGCCGATCCCCGAGGCTGCGTTCGAGGTCCGCAAGCCGGGGAAACTCAGGGTCGTCGGCTCGGCCAGCTTGTTGGCGAACCTCAGTTTGAGCTCCCCGCCTTGCCTAACTCTAAGGAGCGGGCCCGGGACTGAGCCCCGGTAGGCATAGGCGGCCGCTGCCTCCGCCGGCGGCGGCTGGAGCTGAAGCGCCGCCGCCGCGGCCTCTAACTGGGGCCAATCGTCTCCGCTTGGTGCCGCCGCATTGGCGCGAGCCCGGACGCTCAGACCCCAGGCCGCCGCAGCAAGTCCGCCGCCCAGGATTGCGCGCCGGGTCGGACACGACGTTCCCTGCGCCATGGGACGCGGCTCCTGGTCCGAGATTCGCGCCTCGTCCGGCGAGGAGCGCATAACCACGCGTAAGCTCATGGCATCCTTGGGATTCACCGCCGTTTGTGTTGCGTTGGCGAGGCTCATGATCGCACGCCGTTCTACCCGAGCGCGCTACTCGCGCAACAGGCGTTATCTTCAGGGCGGGCCTGTTCACCATCGTGATGGCCGCCGTGGTCCGCAAATGAGCCGGGTGAACCTGCTTTTTTCTATCGCGGACGCCCGGCAAGCTGATATAGAGCCCGCGCGAAGCAATGCCGCCTCGTCAACAAGCCGGCGCTTGCGGCGGGCGTGGCGGAATTGGTAGACGCGCCGGATTTAGGTTCCGGTGACGTAAGTCGTGGGGGTTCGAGTCCCTCCGCCCGCACCATTCCTCCGCAGCCGCGGGCGCCCGGTATCAGATGACGATCGGACAGCGGAATTTTATCGGCCAGCCGCGGCCAGTGGCCACGACGACGACAAGGCGGAACGTAAAATGCAGGTGACCGAGACGCTGAGCCAGGGGCTCAAGCGCGAATACGACATTTCGCTCCCGGCAAGCGACCTGGCGGCGAAACTTGATGGGCAGTTGGCCGAACTGAAGGCCAAGGTCCGGATCAATGGCTTCCGGCCGGGCAAGGTGCCCGTCGAGCATTTGCGCCGGGTCTATGGGAAGTCGGTGATGGCCGATGTCGTGCAGGAGGCCATCGCCAGCGCCAACAAGAAGATCGTCGACGACAACCATTTGCGCCTGGCCCGTGAGCCGAAGGTCGAGCTGCCGGGCGACCAGGCTGCGATCGACGCCGCTCTCGAGGCGCGAGGCGACCTCAACTTCAAGGTTGCGCTCGAGGTGCTGCCGGTGTTCGAGATCGGCGATTTCTCGCAGATTTCGCTCGAACGCCCGACCACGGACGTCGAGCCCGCCGATATCGAGCGCGCGCTCGAGCGTTTGGCGCAGGAGCGCCGCACCTACACCGAGAAGCCCGCCGGAGCGAGGGCGGAGAACCAGGATCGCGTCACCATCGACTTCGACGGGACGATCGATGGGGTTCCGTTCGAGGGCGGCGAGGGCAGGGACATTGAGGTTGCGCTGGGCTCGAACACGTTCATTCCGGGATTCGAGGAGCAGCTCGTAGGCGTCGCCGCTGGGGAGAAACGCACGATTCAGGGGACCTTCCCGGAGGCCTACGCTGTACGCGCGCTCGCGGGGAAAACCGGCGATTTCGCGGTGACTGTGAAGGCTATCGCCGGCCCCGATCCGCTCGCCCTTGATGACGAGTTCGCCAAAGGCGTCGGCTTCGACAGCCTCGATAAACTCAAGGAGATGATCCGCGACCGGCTCGTCTCCGAATATGGGCGCGCCTCGCGCGACAAGGTCAAACGCCAGCTGCTCGATCAGCTTGACAAGCTTTATTCCTTCGAGTTGCCCGAAGGGCTCGTCAACCAGGAATTCGACTCGATCTGGGAGCAGGTGACCCGCGAGCAGAAGGCGGCAGGCCGCAGCTTCGCGGACGAGAACACCACTGAGGAGGCTGCGCGCGCCGATTACCGCAAGATCGCCGAACGCCGGGTGCGGCTCGGGCTCTTGCTTGCCGAGGTCGGAACTCGGGCTGAGGTCAAGGTCTCGGACGACGAGATGACTCAGGCCCTTATCGCCCGGGCGCGGTCCTTCCCTGGACAGGAAAAGCAGGTCTGGGACTTCTATCGCAACAATAACCAGGCGCTGGCTGAACTGCGCGCCCCGATCTACGAGGAGAAGGTCGTCGACCATATCCTCGGGCTCGCCAAGGTCGCCGATCGCAAGGTGACCAGGGAAGAGCTTCTCAAGCCGATCGAGGACGAGATCCCAGGTCAGCCGTTAGTCGAAGACCAGCCGCCGTCGGCCTGAAAGCGACGACGCGCTCGAGTCGAAATTCCGGTTTCAGGCGCTCCGCCGCAGGGCGGGCCTTTTCGGGACGGCCCCGGGCGCTTATGTTCGCTTTGAGGCCGCCGCCGGGCGTCGGCGCGATATGGCGAAAGATAAGGTTCTATGCGCGATCCAGTGGATTATTACACCAATAACCTTGTCCCGATCGTGATCGAGCAATCGGCGCGGGGGGAGCGCTCGTTCGATATTTTTTCGCGACTGTTGCGCGAACGCATCATTTTCATGATTGGCCCGGTCGATGACCTGTCGGCGTCCTTGGTGGTCGCCCAGCTGCTCTTTCTTGAGGCGGACAATCCCAAAAAGGAGATCGCTCTCTACGTGAATTCTCCAGGCGGCATTGTCACCGCGGGGTTGTCGATCTACGATACGATGCAGTTTATTCGTCCCAAGGTGACGACGATGTGCATCGGCCAGGCCGCATCGATGGGCTCGCTCTTGCTTGCGGCGGGCGAGAAAGGTTCGCGATTTGCGCTGCCCAATTCCCGCATCATGGTGCATCAGCCGTCGGGAGGGTTCCAGGGTCAGGCGTCAGATATCCAGCGGCACGCCGAGGATATTCTGAAGGTCAAGCGGCGGCTGAACGAGATTTATGTCCACCACACCGGCCAATCCTACGAAGCCATTGAAAGAACGCTGGATCGCGATCATTTCATGTCGGCGGAGGAGGCGAAGGCGTTTGGAATCGTCGACGAAGTGACGACTAAGCGCACCGTCGAGCTGGAAGAGGTCAAAGTATAGCCCTACCGCCGACTAAGTTTGGCTTTTGGGGTTTTGGCGCCCTGGCGTCCGGGATTTTTGCCGCGCGGGCTTGATTTTGCGTGCAATTTGGTGGTTGCTTGCCAAACCCCGACTGGCGCGTCGCGTCAGGCGGAAGGCGGGCTGAGGCAGGAAACGGCGAGGCAGGCTCGAACGCTACGTTTCGTTAGGGTGGTTTGGTTAGGCTGCGCGGTCAGGCGTTTGACGACGACTCGCTTCGGCGGAAGCGGCCTAGATGGAGAAAAGCGATGGCCAAGGCCGAAGGCGACGCCAAAAATACGCTCTATTGCTCGTTCTGCGGCAAGAGCCAGCACGAGGTCCGCAAGCTCATCGCTGGCCCGACGGTGTTCATCTGCGATGAATGCGTCGAGCTGTGCATGGACATCATCCGCGAGGAGAGCAAGACCGCCCTCGTCAAAAGCAAGGACGGAATCCCCACCCCGCGCGAAATCTGCAAGGTTCTCGACGACTATGTGATTGGTCAGCCTCAGGCGAAGCGCGTTCTGTCGGTCGCAGTCCACAATCACTATAAGCGCCTCAATCACGCCACCAAACACGGCGACGTCGAACTCGCGAAATCCAATATCCTGCTGATTGGTCCGACTGGTTCGGGCAAGACCCTGCTCGCGCAGACGCTAGCGCGCATCCTCGACGTGCCGTTCACGATGGCCGACGCGACGACACTGACCGAAGCCGGCTATGTGGGCGAGGATGTCGAGAACATCATTTTGAAGTTGCTCCAGGCTTCCGACTACAATGTCGAGAGGGCGCAGCGCGGCATCGTCTACATCGACGAAATCGACAAGATCAGCCGGAAGTCCGACAATCCGTCAATCACCCGGGACGTGTCCGGCGAGGGCGTGCAGCAGGCCCTGCTCAAGATCATGGAAGGAACGATCGCGAGCGTTCCGCCGCAGGGCGGGCGCAAGCATCCCCAACAGGAGTTTCTCCAGGTCGACACGACCAACATTTTGTTCATTTGCGGCGGCGCGTTTTCCGGCCTGGAGCGAATCATCTCGGCGCGCGGCAAAGGAACTTCGATCGGCTTTTCCGCCAAGGTCCAGTCACCTGACGATCGTCGCACGGGCGAAGTGTTCCGCGAGGTCGAGCCGGAGGACCTGCTGAAGTTCGGCCTCATTCCTGAGTTCGTCGGCCGTCTGCCGGTCATTGCGACGCTCGAAGACCTCGATGAGGACGCGCTGAAGAAGATCCTGACCGAGCCCAAGAACGCGCTCGTCAAGCAATATCAGCGCCTGTTCGAGATGGAGAACACCGACCTCACCATCCAGGAGGAGGCGCTCAGCGTCGTCGCCAAGAAGGCGATCGAGCGGCGCACCGGCGCTCGCGGCTTGCGCTCGATCATGGAGAGCATTTTGCTCGATACAATGTTTGAACTGCCGGGACTCGACGGTGTCGAACAGGTGGTGATCGGTCCTGAAGTCGTCGAAGGCAAGGCTCGCCCGCTTTATATCTACGCCGAGCGGGCCGAGCGCGCGAGCTGATGTTGCATTCGTCCAGCGCGGCTTGAAAGTCGCGCGTCGGACGCCCATCTTTCGCCACAAGACCGGCGATTCTCGCGAGGGTTTGGGCACGAAATTTGCGTCATGCAATTTCGGCTCGCCTCGGGCGAGGCAACGCAAGCGACGGGCGCTTCGATTGGTTGATTTGGGCGTTCGCCGTTCAGGGTCAGTAACAAAAGAAGCGGAGCCGGCAGGGCATGTCGACTCGCGGAATTCAGGACAGTCATGACCAATCAGCGCAAATCGATCGTCCCCGGAACTCTCGACGTCTATCCCGTCCTTCCGCTGCGCGACATTGTCGTCTTCCCGCACATGATCGTCCCGCTGTTCGTTGGCCGCGAGAAGTCCATTCGCGCGCTTGAGGAGGTGATGAAGTCTGACAAGGCGATTCTGCTCGCGACCCAGAAAAACGCGGCCGACGACGATCCAGCTCCCGACGCAATTTTCTCCGCCGGCACATTGGCCAGCGTCCTCCAGTTGCTCAAACTGCCTGACGGCACGGTCAAGGTCCTCGTCGAGGGATCAACGCGCGCCCAGGTGACCCGGTTCATGCCGGGCGACGGCTTTTTTCAGGCTGAAGCTCGAGCGGTCGCCGACGAACCGATTGAAAAGATTGAGGGCGAAGCCTTGTCGCGCTCGGTCGTTTCCGAGTTCGAGAGCTACGTCAAGCTCAACAAGAAGATTTCGCCCGAGGTCGTAAGCGCGGTCAACCAGATCGATGACTACGGGAAGCTTGCAGACACCATAGCCTCGCATCTTGCCGTCAAGCTGTCCGACAAGCAGGCGATCCTCGAGATGCGTTCTATCGCCAAGCGGTTCGAGAAGTGCCTGGCGCTAATGGAAAGCGAAATCTCGGTGCTTCAGGTTGAGAAGCGCATCCGCACCCGCGTCAAGCGGCAGATGGAGAAGACCCAGCGCGAGTACTACCTCAACGAGCAGATGAAGGCGATCCAGAAGGAATTGGGCGACGAGGAGGGCAAGGACGAAATGTCTGAGCTCGAGGAGCGCATCAAGTCGACCAAGCTCACTAAGGAGGCACGCGAGAAGGCGCTCGGCGAGGTCAAGAAGCTGAGGCAGATGTCGCCGATGTCGGCGGAGGCGACAGTCGTGCGCAATTATCTCGATTGGCTGCTTTCAATCCCGTGGCAGAAGCGCTCAAAGATCAAGAAGGATCTTCCGACCGCCCAGACGATCCTGGACGCCGATCATTTCGGTCTCGACAAAGTCAAGGATCGCATTGTCGAATACCTCGCCGTCCAGCAGCGCGCCAACAAGCTGACGGGGCCGATTTTGTGCTTGGTGGGGCCACCGGGTGTCGGCAAGACCTCGCTCGGCAAGTCGATCGCGAGGGCTACGGGCCGTGAATTCGTCCGCATGTCCCTTGGGGGTGTGCGCGACGAGGCGGAGATCCGCGGCCATCGCCGCACTTATATCGGGTCGATGCCTGGCAAGGTCATCCAGTCGATGCGCAAGGCTAAAACTTCCAATCCGCTCTTCCTGCTCGACGAGATCGACAAGATGGGTATGGATTTTCGTGGCGACCCGTCGTCGGCGCTGCTCGAGGTGCTCGATCCGGAGCAGAACTCGACCTTCAACGATCACTATCTGGAGGTTGACTATGATCTGTCGGGCGTGATGTTCGTGACTACGGCCAACACGCTCAACATTCCGCCGGCGCTCATGGATCGAATGGAGATCATTCGGATCGCGGGCTATACGGAAGACGAGAAGCTCGAGATCGCCAAGCGGCATCTCCTGCCCCATTCTATGACCAAGCACGGTCTCGAAGCCAAGGAATGGCTCGTCGAGGATAGCGCCATCATGGAGCTGATCCGGCGCTATACGCGAGAGGCCGGCGTCCGCAACCTCGAGCGGGAGATTTCCAATCTCGCGCGCAAGGCGGTTAAGGAGATCCTCACCAACAAGAGCAAGACGATCGTCGTCTCCCGCGAGAACGTCGCAGAGTTCCTCGGTCCGCCGAAGTTCCGCTACGGCGAAATCGAAGCGGACGATCAGGTGGGGCTCGTGACCGGCCTTGCCTGGACGGAGGTCGGCGGCGAGCTTCTGACGATCGAAGGCGTCATGATGCCTGGTAAGGGCCGCATGACGGTCACGGGCAACCTCAAGGAAGTCATGAAGGAATCGATTTCGGCTGCGGCGTCCTACGTTCGGTCTCGCGCCGTCGATTTCGGCATCGAGCCGCCGCTGTTCGACAAACGCGACATCCATGTACATGTCCCGGAAGGCGCAACGCCCAAGGATGGACCCTCTGCGGGCGTCGGCATGGCGACCGTCATTGTGTCAATGCTGACGGGGATTCCCGTGCGACGCGACATCGCCATGACCGGCGAGATCACGCTGCGCGGGCGCGTCCTCCCGATCGGAGGTCTCAAGGAGAAGCTGCTTGCTGCGCTGAGAGGCGGAATCAAGAAGGTGCTTATTCCGGAAGACAATGCCAAGGACCTGGCGGAGATACCGAGTTCGGTGAAAAACGGACTCGAGATCGTGCCGGTTTCGCGCATGGACGAGGTGCTGGCCAACGCGCTTGTCCGCCAGCCGACGCCGATCGCCTGGGAGGAAGAAGTCGCGGCGGCGCCGCAGCCTCCCGGCCCGCCCGAAGAGGACGGTCAAGGGCTGGTCGCGCACTGATCGAACGGGGCACAGCGGCGCCCCTGAACCAGGCGTTCCGCCCCAGCCTTTAAGCGACCCAACGTAGCCGCGAATTCTTCGGAATTCGCGGCTTTTTTTGTCGGCGCCGCGTTTTTTAGCGGCAAATGCACTCTTTTTTCGCCCTTTATCCCCGCAAACGCTTGCGTTCCTTGGACGAAACGGCGAGCTATGGATCGAACTCTGCTGTCGATTCGCCCGGGGCGGCGATGAGCGCCTTCAAGGGGGAGGGACGAGTATGAGCGCGGCGGCGCAAATCGCCGCATCTTGGTGGCGCTAAGGCGCCGGACTTCAAACGGTGCCGACAACCGAGCGCCGCATTCGAACGGAGAGGCCATAATGAATAAGCTTGAGCTCGTCGATCATATCGCGACGGAAACGGACTTGACCAAGGTCGCCGCTCAGTCCGCGCTCGATGCTGTGCTCAATGGAATCGAGAAGACTTTGAAGAAGGGCGAAGAAGTGCGTCTGGTCGGATTCGGCACTTTCTCTGTGCGCGAGCGCGCCGCAGGGAAGGGACGCAATCCGGCGACCGGCAAGGAAATAAAGATCGCCGCGTCGAGGAACGCCCGGTTCAAGCCCGGTGCGGCGCTGAAGGCGAGCCTAAACAAGAAGTCAGCCAAGAAATAAACTCTACCGTTCCGGCGCCTCTGGGTGAAGTCGAGGAGCCGCCCCTTGGTCGCTGGTCGTCGGCTCACGCTTTCGGCGGCGAGCGGCGCCCGCACACGCTTGGCGAGCCCGCCACGAGTTTGTAGTGTCGGGGGCTTGCCGTACCGCGAGTGCGGCGGCGATGAGGGCGGTTAGCTCAGTTGGTAGAGCATCTCGTTTACACCGAGAGGGTCGGCGGTTCGAGCCCGTCACCGCCCACCAGTCGCGGGCGCTTTCGGGTGTTTTCGGCGCTGGCGGCTCTTTTCATGTTGGGCGGAATTGCGCTTACGCCAGCTTCGGCAGAGGAGCGCGGCGGGGCGATGAGGTTCCGTGTCGCGCCGCTCGAGTCCCGCGAATGCGGCAAGCATTGTCCGGATGTGATCGTCGCCGACGGCGTTATCGAGGCTGAGACGCCTCAGGCCTTTGTCGATTTCCTCAAATCGGGCAGTTCTGACACGAGGTTGCGCCGGATCGTGTTTTTCAACTCCCGGGGCGGCAATGTCGTCGCCTCGATGGTCTTCGGCCACATCTTGCGGGGCCTGCGGATTGCAGGCGTAGTGGGAAGGTTCGAGGCAGGCGGCGATCCAGGCCCGTTCATTGGCGAATGCCTGTCGGCTTGCGTCTACGCGCTCATGGGTGCGGTCCGCCGGGTTGCGCCGCCCGGCAGCGAAATTGGGCTTCATCGGATGTCGATCGTTGAGAGCCAAGGGGGGGGCTTTTTGCAGCCGCCGCAGGTCACGCGCAGTTTCGCCGATCCGCCGATGGTCGCCGTGCTGGGACGCTATGCGCGCCGGATGGGAATCGACCCCGCGCTGGTGCGTACGGCCGAATCGCTGCCGCCCGACACCGTCCACGTGCTCTCGCGTGAAGAAATGCGGCGATGGTCGTTGGCCACAAGCCAGTTTTAGCCGGCCAAAGGGCAAGCGCGTCGGATTTGAGGCCGAGCTCTGTGGCGTCGGGCAAAGGCCCGCCGTCGCTCGCATGCGGATCCTTGACTTGGGCGCGCGCGTAGCTTATCGCGCTCCGTCTCCCGCGGGGGAGTAGCTCAGTTGGTTAGAGCGCCGGCCTGTCACGCCGGAGGTCGCGGGTTCAAGTCCCGTCTCTCTCGCCATTTTCCTTGATATTGGCGGCGTGTTCCCATCAGAGATTGATGCAGAAGGGCGGGGTTCGTTCGCGTGCGCCGAGCAGCCTTGCCGGCTTGTGCCGGCAGACTGGGTCCTTTCGCCTTGCATGCCTCGCTGCACTGCGGTAGGCCTTCAACGACAGCGAGGAGCGTCCGCGGTTGAGCCTATACTCCGCGTGTCCCGCCGGGCTGCAAAACTAAAGAGCAAAGCCATGCCGAGCCTTATGTCCGATTACATGCCGCTGGTTGTGTTCATTGTGCTCGCCGCACTGATCGGCGGCGCTCTGATGATCGCGCCTTTCCTGGTGGCTTACCGGGCTCCGGACGCCGAGAAACTCTCGCCCTACGAATGCGGTTTTCCTCCGTTTGACGACGCGCGCATGCGCTTCGACGCCCGCTTCTACCTTGTCTCGCTCCTTTTCATCATATTCGATCTCGAGGTGGCGTTCCTGTTTCCCTGGGCGATCGTTTTCCATGATATTGGCGCGCTGGGATTCTGGTCGATGATGTTGTTCCTGGGAGTGCTCGCCATCGGCTTTGTGTACGAATGGAACAAAGGAGCGCTGGAATGGGATTGAGCGCCAGCTCAACCGCCGCGCTCGGGCAGATGGATCTTCTCGATCCCCTGACCGGCAAGCCGCTCCGGCCGGAAGATCGATTCTTTGGCTCGATAAGCGACGAACTGGCGGACAAGGGATTTCTTGTCACCACGACCGACGACCTCATCCAATGGGCTCGCACCGGTTCGCTGATGTGGATGACTTTTGGCCTTGCCTGCTGCGCGGTCGAGATGATGCAGCTGTCGATGCCGCGGTACGACGTCGAGCGGTTCGGCTTCGCGCCGCGTGGGAGTCCGCGCCAGTCGGACGTGATGATCGTGGCGGGGACGCTGACCAACAAGATGGCTCCGGCGTTGCGGAAGGTGTACGACCAGATGCCCGAACCGCGCTACGTCATTTCGATGGGCTCATGCGCCAATGGAGGCGGCTACTACCATTATTCCTATTCGGTGGTGCGAGGATGCGACCGCATTGTGCCGGTGGATATCTACGTGCCGGGCTGTCCTCCGACCGCTGAAGCACTGCTCTACGGGGTGCTGATGCTGCAGAAGAAAATCCGGCGTACAGGCACGATCGAACGCTGATAGACCGCGGGAGCGCTGAATAGGCCGGAGCGTTTGGGCGAATGGACGACCAACTTGAGACTATCGCAGCGAAACTCGCAGCTCTGGCGCCGGGCGCGGCGCTGGATTCCGTTTACGCATTCGGCGAGCTGACGCTGACTGTCGATCCGTCGCGCCTCCTCGAGACCCTGCAGTTCCTTCGCGACGATCCTGCGGCCGGGTTCATCTCGATCATTGACATCTCAGGGGTCGATTACCCGGAGCGCGAGAAGCGGTTCGACGTGGTCTACCATTTGCTGGCGCCGAAGCTGAACCGGCGTGTCAGGATCAAGGTGGCGACCGACGACCATACGCCGGTCCCGAGCGCGACCGCGGTCTATCCCGGGGCAGACTGGTACGAGCGCGAGATTTACGACTTGTTCGGCGTCCTGTTTGACGGCCATCCGGACCTGCGTCGCCTCCTGACCGATTACGGCTTCGAAGGCCATCCGTTGCGCAAGGATTTCCCGATGACCGGTTTCGTCGAAGTGCGCTACGACGACGAGGACAAGCGGGTGCGCTACGAGCCGGTGCGGCTCAATCAGGAATTCCGCCAGTTCGATTTCCTCAGTCCGTGGGAAGGCGCGCCGCTGCCGGGAGACGAGAAGGTGAAGGGTCAGTAGGAAGAAGCAGTGACCGACCAGAACCTCCGCAACTTCTCGATCAATTTTGGGCCGCAGCATCCGGCGGCGCACGGCGTATTGCGCCTTGTTCTTGAGCTCGACGGCGAGGTGGTCGAGCGCGTCGACCCGCATATCGGCCTGCTCCATCGCGGCACCGAAAAATTGATGGAGGCAAGAACCTATCTGCAAAACGTCCCCTATCTCGATCGCCTCGATTATGTCGCGCCGATGAATCAGGAACACGCTTATGCGCTCGCGGTCGAGCGGCTCCTGGGCGTTTCCATTCCTCGTAGAGCGCAGCTTATTCGTGTGCTCTATTCGGAAATCGGCCGCCTACTCTCGCATCTGCTCCAAATCACCACGCAAGCGAATGACGTCGGAGCGATGACCCCAATACTCTGGGGGTTCGAGGAGCGCGAGAAGCTGATGGTGTTCTACGAGCGCGCGAGCGGCTCGCGCATGCACGCCGCCTACTTCCGCCCGGGCGGCGTCCACCAGGATCTGCCGCGCAAACTCGTCGACGACATCGAGGCCTTCTGCGATCCGTTCCTCGGGGTCTGCGACGACATGGAGACACTGCTGACCGGAAACCGCATCTTCAAGCAGCGCAATGTCGACATCGGGGTCGTTAAACTTGCCGACGCCTGGGCTTGGGGCTTCTCCGGGGTGATGGTCCGCGGCTCCGGCGCGCCGTGGGACTTGCGCAAGGCGCAGCCCTACGAGTGCTACGAGGAGATGGACTTCGACATTCCGGTCGGCAAGAACGGCGACTGCTACGATCGATATGTGATCCGCATGGAAGAGATGCGCCAGTCGGTAAAGATAATCAGGCAGTGCTGCGAAAAGCTGAACTCGGCCGACGGGCAAGGGTCGGTGAAGACCGATGACGGCAAGGTCGCGCCGCCACACCGAGCCGACATGAAAAGGTCGATGGAAGCGCTTATCCATCACTTCAAGCTCTATACCGAGGGCTATAAGGTGCCGGCGGGCGAAGTGTACGCCGCGGTCGAAGCGCCCAAGGGCGAGTTCGGGGTCTATCTTGTGTCCGACGGCTCCAATAAACCCTATCGGGTGAAGCTACGCGCGCCGGGTTTTGCGCATCTCCAGGCTATGGACTTCCTCTGTCGCAAACATATGCTCGCCGATGTCAGCGCGATCCTAGGATCGATCGATATCGTGTTCGGGGAGGTTGACCGATGACTTCAGGCCGACACATCGATGAGGACAATCTGACCGATGTCCGTCCGCCGCCTTGCCGACGAACAGCCGACGGGCTTCGAGTTCACTCCTGAGAACAAGGCGTGGGCCGATCAGGAGCTCGCGAAATATCCTCCCGGCCGGCAGGCGTCGGCTGTGCTCGCCCTATTGTGGCGCGCACAGAAGCAAAACGGTTACTGGCTACCCAGGGCGGCCATCGAGACGGTCGCCCGGACACTGGATATGCCCAACATCCGCGTGCTGGAAGTTGCGACCTTCTACACGATGTTCAATCTGGCGCCAGTCGGCCGTCACTATGTTCAGCTCTGTGGCACGACGCCTTGCATGCTGAGCGGCGCCGAAGAGCTCAAGGCAGTCTGCCGCAACCGCATCGGCGAGCAGGGCCATGTCACGGCCGACGGGCTGTTTTCGTGGACCGAGGTCGAGTGCCTCGGCGCCTGTTGCAATGCGCCGATGGTCCAAATCAACGACGACTATTACGAGGACCTGACACCGGAAATTCTTGCCAAGTTGCTCGATGATCTCGCGGCGGGTCGTCCGGTCAGAACGGGTTCGCAGGTCGGGCGCGTCTCGTCAGAGCCGGTCGGCGGCCTGACCTCGCTGACTACCCTATATCGCACCGACGGTCGCGGTGTGCCGGAAACGCCTGCGCCCGCGAACGACCAGCCGCCTCTTTCGTCGGACGAGACGGCTGCGCGCGCTCATGCGGACGCGGAAGCCGCGCACATCGAGTCGACGCTCGCTACCCTGCCGGCCGACGCGACGCCGAAGCAGAAGGCAGACGCGGTCGGCGAGCGCCCCCCCGCCCTCGATGCCCCGCGTGGGAGCGGCCCGGACGACCTGCAACGGATCAAGGGCGTGGGTCCGGTCAACGAGAGGCGCCTGCACGAGCTGGGCGTCTATCACTTCGAACAGATCGCCGCCTGGGTGAGAAGCGAGATTCGGTGGGTCGCAACCTATCTGTCGTTTCCCGGCCGCATCGATCGCGAGCAATGGGTAGCCCAGGCAGCCAGGCTTGTCGCCGGTGAAAGCGGACCCAAGGACGACCAATCCCATACCCATCTGCCGGCCGGGAAGATCGGGGACTGAGCGATGCTGGAAGACAAGGATCGCATCTTCACCAACCTCTACGGACTCGGTGACCGCAGTCTGAAGGGCGCGCGGGCGCGCGGGAATTGGGACGGGACCAAGGCGATCATCGACAAGGGACGCGACTGGATCATCGCCGAGATGAAGGCCTCGGGTCTGCGCGGGCGAGGGGGGGCCGGGTTCCCGACTGGACTCAAATGGTCGTTCATGCCGAAAACCGTCGATCCGAAGCGCCCGCATTACCTTGTCATCAATGCCGACGAATCCGAGCCCGGGACCTGCAAGGACCGGGAGATCATGCGCAATGATCCGCACACGCTGGTCGAGGGCGCGCTGATCGCGTCGTTCGCGATGGGGGCTCACGCCTGCTACATTTACGTGCGCGGCGAATACATCCAGGAACGCGAGCGCCTCGAAGCAGCTGTCGATAAGGCTTACGAGGCGCGGCTCATCGGCAAAGACAACATCCACGGCTGGCCGTTTGACCTCTATGTGCATCACGGCGCGGGGGCCTATATCTGCGGCGAAGAGACGGCGATGCTCGAGTCGCTCGAGGGTAAGAAGGGCATGCCGCGCATGAAGCCGCCGTTTCCCGCCGGAATGGGTCTCTACGGCTCGCCGACGACGGTCAACAATGTCGAGTCGATCGCAGTCGCGCCCACGATCCTGCGGCGTGGCGCATCGTGGTTCACAAGTTTCGGCGCGCCAAACAATTTCGGCACCAAGGTCTTCTGTGTCTCCGGCCACGTCAACAAGCCATGCAACGTCGAGGAGGCAATGTCGATCCCGTTCCGCGAGTTGATCGAGAAACATTGCGGCGGCGTGCGCGGCGGCTGGGACAATTTGCTCGCGGTCATTCCCGGCGGAGCCTCGGTTCGGCTCGTTCCCGCGGCCCAGATCATCGATTGTCCGATGGATTTCGACTCGCTCGCGAAACTCAAGTCCGGCCTCGGCACGGCGGCGGCGATCGTGATGGATAAGTCGACCGACATCATCCGCGCCATTGCGCGCCTCTCCTATTTCTACAAACACGAGAGTTGCGGTCAGTGCACGCCTTGTCGCGAAGGGGCGGGTTGGATGTGGCGGGTCATGGAGCGCATGGTTCAGGGCCGCGCGCAGAAGCGCGAGATCGACATGCTGCTTGACGTGACCAAGCAGGTCGAAGGACACACCATTTGTGCGCTCGGCGACGCGGCGGCCTGGCCGATCCAGGGTCTCATCGCGCATTTCCGTCCTGAGATCGAGCGGCGCATAGACCAGTATTCGGCCAACCCGGCGAGCGAGCCGTTGCGGGCGGCGGCGGAGTAGCGCATGACATGCCACATTGCCCAGCTCAATATCGGCCGGTTTCGTTATCCGACCGACGACCCGCGAATGGCGGGGTTCACGTCAAATCTCGATCGGATCAATGCCCTTGCCGAGCGCAGCGAGGGGTTCGTGTGGCGGCTCAAGGACGACAGCAACAATGCGACCGCCATCCGACCGGAGAGCGATCCGACGATGGCAGTCAACCTGTCGGTATGGGAAAGCGTCGAAGCGCTCGAGCGCTTTGTCTGGGCGACTGTCCACAAGCAGATTTACAACCATAAGGGCGACTGGTTCGAGAAGCTTGCCACGCCGCATTTTGTCATGTGGCCTATCGACGCCGGACATATTCCCGACCTGGCCGAGGCGATGGAGCGGCTCGAATATCTGACGGCACACGGCGATAGTGATCTCGCATTCGGCTGGAGCCACCTGGCGCACATCAAGTTGTGGATGAGCCGGAAATGCGGTTAAGCGGGCGCATGGGATCGACGCCATGAAGATCGAGGGCGAAACGCGCCGATTGGAAGCGCACATGGCCGACCTGGCGGGCTCGTCGTTCCACAAGGTGAACCTCTCCGGATCGCGCTTTGACGACGTGAATCTTTCAGGGGGCGAATATCGCAACATCAGTATGGCCGGCTGCGTCTTCGAAGACATGAACATGTCGGGCTGGCGAGTTCACGACGCCAATCTGGCCGGCCTTCGAATTGAAAAGGCCAATCTCTCCGGGGCGTCGATCACGTCCGCGAACCTCGAGGGGATGACGATCGACGGTCTCTCGGTCTCCGACCTCGTCGAATATTGGCGGGCCGGCCACGCGGCGAGAAGCGCATGAGCAAGATCGTCATCGACGGCAGGGAAACCGACGTTCCTGCCGAATACACGCTCCTGCAGGCTTGCGAAGCGGCCGGCGCGGAGGTGCCGCGGTTCTGTTTCCATGAACGGCTTTCGATCGCCGGCAACTGCCGGATGTGCCTGGTCGAGGTGAAGGGCGGCCCGCCGAAGCCGACCGCCTCCTGCGCCATGGCGGTCAAGGACCTGCGGCCCGGACCGAACGGAGAGCCGCCGGTCGTATTCACCAACTCGCCGATGGCGCGCAAGGCGCGCAAGGGTGTGATGGAATTCCTCCTCATCAACCATCCGCTCGACTGCCCGATCTGCGACCAGGGCGGGGAATGCGACCTGCAGGATCAGGCGATGGGGTATGGCGCGGACTCGTCGCGCTTTTCCGAGAACAAGCGCGCTGTCGAAGACAAGTTCATCGGCCCCCTGATTAAGACCTCGATGAACCGCTGCATCCAATGCACGCGCTGTGTCCGCTTTGTGACTGAAGTGGCCGGCGTTCCGGAGCTCGGCGCGATCGGCCGCGGCGAAGACATGGAGATCACCTCCTATCTCGAACAGGCGCTGACGTCCGAACTGCAGGGGAACGCCGTCGACCTCTGCCCGGTCGGCGCTCTCACCTCGAAGCCCACTGCGTTCCATGCCCGCCCATGGGAGTACGTCAAGACCGAGTCGATCGACGTCATGGATGCGCTGGGATCATCGATCCGGGTCGATTCTCGCGGCCGCGAGATCGTGCG
Organism: uncultured Alphaproteobacteria bacterium; assembly: GCA_963794655.1. Classification (GTDB taxonomy): domain Bacteria; phylum Pseudomonadota; class Alphaproteobacteria; order Rhizobiales; family Beijerinckiaceae; genus Roseiarcus. The sequence continues at coordinate 120,740 of CAWCEV010000007.1, read as the reverse complement.
CATCCTCCCGCGCGTCAACGACGCGATCAACGAGGAATGGATCTCCGACAAAACGCGGCACATCGTCGATGGGCTCAAGACGCAGCGGCTCGACCGGCCTTACGTGCGCGTCGACGGCTCGCTCAGGCCTGCGAGTTGGGCGGAGGCTTTCGGCATGGTCGCACGCAAGGTCAAGGCGACATCGCCGTCCCGGACCGGGGCGATCGTCGGCGATCTGGCCGCGGTCGAAGAAATGTTCGCGCTCAAGACGCTGTTCGCCAAGCTCGGCTCGCCGAACATCGACTGTCGCCAGGACGGTTCGAAGCTCCATCCAAAATTCGGACGCGCGTCCTATCTCTTCAATTCGACGATCGCCGGCATTGACGAGGCGGATGCGATCCTTGTCATTGGATCGAACCCGCGCCGCGAAGCGGCGGTGCTCAACGCGCGTATCCGCAAGCGCTGGCTCGGCGGCGGCGTGCTGACGGGGCTCGTCGGCGAAAAGGCCGATCTGACGTATCAATACAATTATCTCGGCGCCGGGCCTGAATCCCTTGCCGTGTTCGCCGACCATCCTCCGGCCAACAAGATCAAGCCGATGTTCATTCTTGGCGCTGGGGCTTTCGCGAGGCCGGACGGTGAAGCAGTCCTCTCGCTAGCCGCCAAGGCCGCGCTCTCGCTTGGGGTCGTGAAAGACGGGTGGTGCGGATTCAACGTGCTGCACAGCGCCGCATCGCGCGTGGGTGGCCTCGATCTCGGCCTCGTCCCGGGTGAACAAGGACTGGACGCCCCCGCGATGGCGAAGGCGAATGCCCTCGACGTCCTAATCAATCTTGGCGCCGACGAGATCGACATTGAGCCCGGCGCCTTCGTTGTCTACATCGGCACACATGGCGATCGCGGAGCGCATAGAGCCGACGTCATCCTGCCGGGCGCAGCCTACACCGAAAAGGCCGGCATCTATGTCAACACCGAGGGGCGCCCCCAGTTCGCCGAACGCGCCGTGTTTCCTCCCGGGGATGCGCGCGAGGATTGGTCGATCCTGCGCGCGTTGTCGGATCCGATCGGCGCGCGATTGCCATTCGACTCGCTCACACAGTTGCGTTCCGCGCTTGCCGCCGCGTATCCCTTCCTGGTGCGCTTCGACGCGATCGCGTCTGCAGACGCCGCCGTCTTAGGACAACTTGGCGCGCTCGGTGGCTCGATCGACAAAGCGCCATTCGTATCGGCGGTGGACGATTTCTACCTCACCAATCCGATCGCGCGCGCCTCTCGCGTCATGGCCGAATGTTCGGCCTTGGGGCGGGGCGTTCAACGCCAGGCGGCGGAATAGGGCGATTTTCGCGATGAGCAGCGCAACACCCACCCGCCCAGCTTCTCCGCCCTGGGGACCGATTCTCGGTGCCGCCGCCGTCGTTATTATCGTGATCGTCGCCGCGCTGTGGCTCCTCATCAGAAGCGGCGCGATGTCGGCGGCCGGCGAATGGATGCACGAGAGCGACGCCGGCTCCTTGCTGAGGCACGTGCTCGAGAGCCTGCTGCTGCTGGTATGCCTTCTTCTCTCGACTGCGGCGCTGATCTACATCGAGCGGAAGATTTGGGGCTCGGTGCAGATGCGGCGCGGCCCCAACGTGGTCGGGCCGTGGGGCGTCCTGCAGCCATTTGCGGATTTTCTTAAGTTCATCTGCAAGGAGCCAATCATCCCGGCGAGCGCCAACAAAGGCGTGTTTATATTTGCGCCCTTGGTTTCGGTTGTGCTCGCGATCTCCGCATGGGCGGTCATTCCGGTGGCCGACGGCTGGTCGATCAGCGATATCAACGTCGGGCTCCTCTATCTCTTCGCGATCTCCTCGCTCGGCGTCTACGGCATCATCATGGCGGGGTGGGCGTCCAATTCGAAATATTCGCTGCTCTCGGCGTTGCGCGCTGCCGCCCAGATGGTGTCTTACGAGGTGTCGATCGGCTTCGTGATCGTGACGGTCGTCTTGTGCGCAGGCTCGACCAACCTGTCCGAGATCGTGCGTGCACAGGACACGAGATTGGGCATCCTCGGCTGGTACTGGCTGCCCCTTTTGCCCATGTTCATCATTTTCTTCATATCCGCGCTCGCTGAGACGAACCGCCCGCCATTCGATCTGACGGAGGCCGAGTCGGAGCTCGTCGCCGGTTATTCGGTCGAATACTCGGCCTCGCTCTTCCTGCTGCAGTTCCTCACCGAGCTTGTCGCTGTCTTGACCATGTCGGCGATGACGGCGGTGCTGTTTCTAGGCGGATGGTTGTCGCCCTTACCGTTTCCACCCTTCACCTGGGTGCCGGGCCTCATCTGGTTCCTCATCAAAGGGTGGTCGGTGGTGTTCATGTTCTCGATGGTGAAGGCGTTCGTGCCCCGCTATCGGTACGACCAATTGATGCGCCTTGGCTGGAAGGTCTTCCTGCCGATATCGCTGGTGATGGTGGTGGTCGTGGCCGGCGTGCTCGAATTCACCGGCCTTGGCGCGAATCCCTCCGGTCCCGTCGGCTGAGGAGGAGAAGAAAGTTCATGGCTCTGAGGCTCGCTCAATCCGCCCGCTCGCTGTTCCTCGGCGAATTCCTGGCGGCGCTTACCCTCTCGGTCCAATACATGTTCAGGCCGAAGGCGACGCTGAACTATCCGCACGAAAAAACGCCGCTCAGCCCTCGTTTTCGCGGAGAGCATGCGTTGCGCCGCTATCCCAACGGCGAGGAGCGCTGCATCGCCTGCAAGCTGTGCGAGGCGATCTGTCCGGCCCAGGCGATCACCATCGAGGCGGGACCGCGTCGCAACGACGGCACGCGCCGCACGACGCGTTACGACATCGACATGGTCAAGTGCATCTATTGCGGGATGTGCCAGGAGGCCTGTCCGGTCGACGCGATCGTCGAGGGGCCGAACTTCGAATTCGCGACCGAGACGCGCGAGGAGCTTTACTACGACAAGCAACGATTGCTGGCCAACGGCGATCGCTGGGAGCGGGAGTTGGCGCGCAACATCGCGCTCGACGCGCCCTATCGATGACGACCCTCTTCCTTTGCGGAGAGGGAGGAGGCTGACGATCGCCCGTGGAATGACGGGCATCGTCAGCGCGCGCCTTTCTGCCGCCGGGCGAGGAGTCCGGGCCGGAACGGGCGCGGCGATGATGAATGCGGGACCGCTGCGTCGACCCTTCGTCTGAGAAGGGGAGACGTCGGGCGAGGGGCTTTGACGAGAGGCGGGCGATGCAGGCCGATGCTCTGTTCTTCTGGATTTTTGCGCCAGTCCTGGTCGCGTCGGCCTTCGCCGTCATCGTGGCCAGGAACCCGGTCCATTCGGTTCTGTTTCTCATCCTTTCTTTCGTCTGCGCGGCCGGCCTGTTCCTGCTGATGGGCGCCGAGTTCCTGGCGATGATCCTGATCATCGTCTATGTCGGGGCAGTGGCGGTGCTGTTCCTGTTCGTCGTCATGTTGCTGGACGTGGATTTTGCTCGTCTGAGGCAAGGTTTTGTCGAATATCTGCCGCAGGGTCTGTTAATCGCGCTGGTCGTCGCGATCGAGCTCATCTACGTCGTCTCCGGGCTTGGCCCGTCGTCGAAGGCTGCAACCGCGGCGACGCCGGCCGGCACGCTCAGCAACACCGCGGCGCTCGGGCACGTGCTCTACACCCGCTATTTCTACTTCTTTCAGGCCTCGGGGATGATTCTGCTGACCGCCATGATTGGCGCGATCGTTCTCACCCTCCACCACAAGCCGGGCGTCAAGCGACAGGACGTCGGCGCGCAGGTCGCGCGTACCCCAGAGACCGCGATCGAGGTGCGCAAGGTGCCCTCGCGCGCCGGCATATGAAGGATCACGGGCATGGGTATTGGCCTCTCCAACTATCTCACCCTCGCCGCGATCGTGTTCACGATCGGCATCGCCGGGATCATTCTCAATCACAAGAACATCATCATCATATTGATGTCGGTTGAGCTCATTCTTCTCTCCGTGAACATCAACCTGGTCGCCTTTTCGAGCTATTCGGGCGACCTGACCGGACAGGCTTTTGCGCTCTTCATTCTCACGGTCGCGGCGGCGGAGTCGGCGATCGGCCTCGCGATCCTGGTCGCCTACTACCGCAATCGCGGCTCGATTGCGGTCGAAGACATCAATTCGCTGAAGGGCTGAGACGGGATACATGTACGAGCTGATCGTCTTCCTGCCGCTTCTCGGTTTCCTGATCGCCGGCATTTTCGGGCCGTGGATCGGCGCGCGCGCCGCCGAATATGTCACGACGAGCCTGCTCGGCGTCTCCTTCGTTCTCTCGTGGGTCGCGTTCGTCATGGTGGCGGGCGGAGCGGACGCTCATATTCTGCTCGGCAATTGGTTCACATCCGGCAAGCTGGTCGCCTCCTGGGCCTTGCGCATCGACACGCTGACCGCGGTCATGCTCATCGTGGTGACGACGGTGTCGTTCCTCGTCCACATCTACTCCATTGGCTACATGGCGGATGACCCGTCCCGACCACGGTTTTTCGCCTATCTTTCGCTCTTCACCTTCGCCATGCTGATGCTGGTGACGTCCGACAACCTGGTCCAGCTCTTCTTCGGCTGGGAGGGCGTTGGCCTGATGTCGTACCTCTTGGTCGGCTTCTGGTACGAGAAGCCTGCACCCAACGCCGCCGCGATCAAGGCGTTCGTCGTCAACCGCGTTGGCGACTTCGGCTTCTCACTTGGCATCTTCCTTACTTTCTATCTCACGGGTTCGATCGCCTTCGACCAGGTGTTCGCCGCGGCGCCCGGTCTTGTCGGAAAGACGGTGCATTTCATCGGCTTTGACTGGGACGCGCTGACGCTCGCCTGCCTGCTCCTCTTCATGGGCGCGATGGGCAAGTCGGCGCAATTCCTGCTGCACACCTGGCTTCCCGACGCGATGGAGGGCCCGACCCCGGTCTCGGCGCTCATTCACGCGGCGACCATGGTCACGGCGGGCGTGTTCATGGTCGCGAGGCTGTCGCCGCTGTTCGAGCTGTCTTCGACCGCGCTCAGCGTCGTGACCATTGTCGGCGGTACAACGGCCTTCTTCGCCGCAACCATCGCCGGCGTTCAGATGGACATCAAGAAGGTCGTTGCCTATTCGACCTGCTCCCAGTTGGGTTACATGTTTGTCGGCCTCGGCGTCGGCGGCTACAGCCTCGGCGTTTTCCACCTATTCACTCACGCCTTCTTTAAGGGTCTTTTATTCCTTTGCTGCGGCTCGGTGATCACCGCGATGCATCACGAGCAGGACATGCGCGCGATGGGTGGGCTCCGAAGGGAGCTGCCAGTAACTTTCTGGGCGATGATGGCCGGCGCGCTGGCGCTGAGCGCCGTCGGTATCCCGTTCACGTCGATTGGCTTTGCCGGATTTGTGTCGAAGGACCCAATCATCGAGGCGGCTTTCGTTTCTCAACGCTTCGGCGCGACATATGCGTTCTTGTGCGCGGATATTGCGGCTGGTTTGACTGCTTTCTACACGTGGCGCCTCATGTTCATGACTTTTTTCGGCAATCGCCGGGACTGGGCGGCGAGTTTGCCGAGCGCGCACGACGGGCATGATCACGCCGAGCATGGCCACGGCGATCATCCGGTGAAAGAATCCCCGCTGGTCATGCTGGTTCCTCTCGTAGTGCTGGCTCTCGGCGCGACGTTCGCCGGCCTGGGCTTCCGCTATCTCTTCATCGGCGCGGGACATGATGGGTTCTGGCGCCACTCTCTGTTTCTCGGCCAGGAGAACGATATTCTCGAGCGCATGGAGACAGCCCCTTGGCTCGTCTCAGTGTCTCCGACGCTTGCCATGCTGATCGGAACCGGAATTGCCTACTACATGTATATGGTCGACCGTACGGCGCCGGCGCGTCTGGCCGATGCCTTTCCCGCGCTCCACCGCTTCCTCGTCCACAAGTGGTACTTCGACGAGCTCTACGACTTCCTCTTCGTCCGCCCCGCCTTCGCGATTGGCCGAGCGCTCTGGAAGGGAGGCGATGGCGCGATCATCGACGGCTTGGGGCCCGATGGCGTCTCGGCGCGGGTTCTCGACGTCGCCCGCGGCGCCGTGCGGCTGCAGACCGGCTATGTCTACCACTACGCTTTCGCAATGTTGCTTGGCGCCGCCGCTCTGACAACGTGGTATCTGTTCGGTGGGGTCCCGCGATGACCAGCTCCTGGATCCTTTCCGGCATTCTGGCGTTGCCGCTGGTCGGCGCGCTGTTCATCCTGCTGCTGCCGGGCGACAATGAGGCGACCAAGCGAAACGCGCGCTGGATTGCGCTGTTCACGACGCTGATCACCTTCGCCCTGAGCCTTGTCGCCTGGTCGCGCTTCGATCCGTCCCAGCCGGGCTTTCAGCTTGTCGAGGACCGCGACTGGTTCTCGCACGCGATCCTCTACAAGCTCGGCGTGGACGGCATTTCGATGCCGTTCATGCTGCTGACCACGTTCCTGATGCCGATCTGCATTGTCGCATCCTGGGCTCCGATTCAGAGCCGCGTGAAAGAGTACATGATCACCTTCCTGGTGATGGAGACGCTGATGATCGGCGTGTTCGTGGCCCTCGACCTTGTACTCTTTTATCTGTTCTTTGAGGGCGGCCTTATCCCGATGTTCATCATCATCGGCATCTGGGGTCACGGGAACCGGGTGTACGCCGCGTTCAAGTTCTTCCTGTACACCTTCACCGGCTCGGTGCTGATGCTCCTCGCCATCATGGCGATGTACTGGACCGCGGGCACGACCGACATCACCGTGCTGCTCAAGACGCACTTCCCGGCAAACATGCAGACTTGGCTGTGGCTCGGGTTCTTCGCCTCGTTCGCCGTGAAGATGCCGATGTGGCCGGTTCACACCTGGCTGCCCGACGCGCATGTCGAGGCGCCGACCGCGGGATCGGTAATGCTGGCCGCCGTTCTTTTGAAAATGGGCGGTTACGGTTTCATCCGGTTTTCGCTGCCGATGTTTCCGGACGCCTCTCTCTATTTCACACCGCTCATTTTCGCCCTGTCGGTGATCGCAATCATCTACACCTCTCTCGTCGCGCTCGCGCAGGAGAGCATGAAGAAGCTGATTGCCTATTCGTCTGTCGCCCATATGGGCTTCGTGACGATGGGAATCTTTGCCGCGAACACCCAGGGCCTTCAGGGCGCGGTCTACCAGATGGTGAGCCACGGACTCATCTCCGGCGCGCTCTTCCTTTGCGTTGGCGTCGTTTACGACCGGATGCATACCTATGACATCGCGGCCTACGGCGGCCTCGTGCAGCGCATGCCGCTCTATGCGGTCGCCTTCATGGTGTTCACGCTCGGCAACGTGGGGCTGCCCGGCACCACGGGGTTCATCGGCGAGTTCCTGACCCTGATCGGCACGTTCCAGATCAACAACTGGGTCGCGTTCCTGGCCACGTTCGGCATCATCCTGTCCGCCTGCTATGCGCTCTATCTCTACCGACGCATCATCTTCGGCGTCATTGAGAAGCCGAGCCTGATGGGCATGACCGACCTCACGGGGCGCGAGATCGCAACCCTGCTGCCGCTCGGACTGCTGATGCTCTTCTACGGTGTGCATCCGCAACCGATCATCGACGCGAGCGCAGCCTCGATCGAGCAGCTCATCCAGGGCTTTCAGCACGCGGTCACGGCGACCAAGACCGCGGGCTTATGACCACGGCTCAGGGCTTGCGCCGCGCATCATTTGGTTTTTGAACGAGCGATACTCATGCACGAGACAGCTATTTCCCTTCCCGTCGTCCTGCCGGAGGCGGTTCTGGCCGCGGGGACGCTGGCGCTCGTGCTCTACGGCGCGTTGCGCGGCGAGCGAGGGTCCAACCTCGTCAACGAGATCGCCGTCGGCCTGCTCGGACTCGTCTTCATTTTGATGGTCGCCAAGAATCGCCCGATGGGCGTCACCTTCTACGGCTCCTTCGCCGACGACGCCTTCACCCGCTTCATGGGCGCGATCACGCTGGTCGGCTCGCTGGTGACGCTTTTGCTGTCGGTCGAATTCATGCGTCGGGAGCGTATTGGGGGCTTCGAGTTTCCCGTCCTCATCCTCATTTCCACCCTCGGCATGCTGATGCTGATTGCGGCCAATGACTTCATCGCGCTCTACCTCGGCTTCGAGCTGATGAGCCTGGCGCTCTACGTGATCGCGGCCTATCGCCGTCATGACGTGCGGGCTACGGAAGCCGGGCTCAAATATTTCGTTCTCGGAGCCTTGTCGTCGGGAATGATGCTCTACGGAATGTCGCTGATCTACGGCTATTCGGGATCGGTTTCTTTCAGCGCCGTTGCCCAAGCCGTGCATGATCACGCGAGCGTCGGCGTGCTGTTCGGCCTGGTGTTCATCATGGCAGGGCTCGCGTTCAAAATCTCTGCCGTGCCGTTCCATATGTGGACGCCGGACGTTTACGAGGGCGCGCCGACGCCGGTGACGACCTTCTTCGCCACCGGGCCCAAAGTGGCGGCGATGGCGGTCCTGGTCCGGGTGATGATGACCGCCTTCCCCGGCATCGGCCACGACTGGCGCCAGATCATCACCTTCGTCTCGATCGCCTCGATGGTGCTCGGCGCCTTCGCCGCCATCGGTCAGCGCAACTTCAAGCGCCTGATGGCCTACTCGTCGATCGGCCATATGGGCTACGCGCTGGTCGGCCTCGCGGCGGGCACCCTCGAGGGCGCGCAAAGCGTCGTCATCTATATGGCGATCTATGTGGTGATGACGCTTGGAACCTTCGCCGCCATTCTGTCGATGCGCCGCAGCGGCCGCGCGGTCGAGACGATGGCCGACCTTGCGGGTCTGGCGCGGACCAATCCGACCATGGCCTTCTTCCTGGCGGCGATGATGTTCTCGCTCGCCGGCGTTCCACCGCTCGCCGGCTTCTTCGCCAAATTTTATGTCTTCGCCGCCGCCATCAAGGCCGGCCTCTATCCCCTCGCCGTCATCGGCGTCCTGGCGAGCGCGGTTGGCGCATATTATTACCTCAGGATCGTGAGACTGATGTATTTCGACGAGCCGGCGCCGGCGTTCGACCGCCCCGGTCCGGTCGCGCGTATCGTACTCGCGCTATCAGGGCTCATGATCATCCTGTTCGTATTCCTGCCCTCGCCGATCACCAATGCCGCGATGGCGGCCGCGCAGTCGCTCTTTTGACCGCGGCGCTCAGGTTGGACGAAGCGCATAGACCTTGGCGCGTCGTTCGCTTCGGCGCGATCGATTCGACCAACGAGGAAGCGCGCCGGCGTGCACTCGCGGGCGAGTCGGACCGACTATGGATCGTCGCGGGCGAGCAGACGGCAGGACGGGGGCGACGCGGCCGCGCCTGGGTTTCCCCGAGGGGCAACCTTCACGCGACCGCGCTCTTGATCGATCCGTGCCCCCCAGCACTCGCGCCGCAGCTCGGATTCGTGGCTGGCGTGGCGCTGGTGCGCGCAGCAAGCGACGCCGGCGCGGTCGACGTCGGCCTCAAATGGCCGAACGATCTCTTGCTGAAGGGCGCCAAATGCGCCGGCGTTCTCGTCGAAGGCATTGGCCTCTCGGGCCGGCGCGCCGCCTATGCGGTCGGAATCGGCATCAATTGCGCCCACGCGCCGGAGGGGCTCGGCTATGCGACCTCTCGCCTCGTACGCGGCAGCGCGCAGGCAATCGCCGCGGGTGAGTTGTTCGAGCGCCTGGTCGAGCGTTTTGAGGAGGCGCTGGGGGCCTGGCGCGAGGGACGCGCGTTCGACCATATTCGCGCTGACTGGCTCGACCGCGCCCATGGTCTGGGGCGATACGTCGCGATCGAGACCGGCGCGGGACGACGTGAGGGCGTCTTCGAGGGGATCGACGCCGGCGGCCGCCTACTCGTGCGCTTTGAGCACGGCCGCGAGAGCATCGAGGCGGCCGACCTCAGTCTCGCGCCGCGGTCGGACGCCGAGCCGGCGGCCTCGTCCGCTGCCCACCGGCCGGAGGCCCGAGCCTAGATGACGGATGATAGCGAGCTCGTTTTCGCCCCGCTCGGCGGCTTGGGCGAAATCGGGATGAATTGTGCTTTATACGGCTACGGCCCCGCTAACGCGCGCCAATGGCTGATGGTCGATCTCGGCGTAGCCTTTGCAGGCGAGGACGCGCCCGGCGTTGATCTCATCATGCCGGACCTCAGTTTCATCGAGAAGGCGAAGAGGAACCTGGTCGGCATCGTCATCACCCATGCCCATGAGGATCACATCGGCGCGCTCGCCGAGCTTTGGCCGGACCTCGGCGCGCCGGTCTATATGACGCGCTTCGCGGCCGGGCTCGCGGAGGCGCGCCGGCTCGGCGAGCCCGGCGCACCCAAGATTCCGCTGACGATCGTCGCCCAGGGCGACAAAGTCGCCATTGGCCCGTTTGTGGTCGAGTTCGTCGCTGTCGCTCATTCGATTCCCGAAAGCTCTGCCCTGGCGATCCGCACTCCCGCCGGGCTTGTCGTCCATACTGCCGATTGGAAGATCGACCCGACGCCGATCATCGGCCCGCCGACCGATGAGGCGCGCCTGAAGGCGCTCGGCGACGAGGGCGTGCTGGCGCTGATCTGCAATTCGACCAACGTCTTGCGCGAAGGCGAGAGTCCTTCGGAGCGGGATGTCGCCAAGACCCTGACCTGGCTCGTCGGCGAGGCGAAGGGCAGGGTGGTTGTCACCACCTTCGCTTCCAACGTCGCCCGCCTTCGCTCGGCCGCAGAGGCCGGCTTTGCCGCCGGACGGCAGGTCTGCATTCTCGGGCGCGCGATCGAGCGCGTCGTCGCCGTCGCTCGCGAGTGCGGGATGCTCGACGGCGTGCCGCAGTTCCTGGGCATGGACGCCTTCGAGCGCCTGCCGCGCAACAAGATCCTGGCGCTCGCCACCGGCAGCCAGGGCGAGCCGCGCGCCGCGCTTGCCCGGATTGCGCAGGACGAACATCCCACCGCGGAATTGAATGCCGGCGACACCGTCATCTTTTCCTCGCGCACGATTCCCGGCAACGAAAAAGCTGTCGGCAGGATCATCAACGCGTTCGTGACCGCGGGCGTCGAGGTCGTCACAGACCGCACCGCGCTCGTTCACGTCTCGGGTCATCCTCGGCGGGCGGAGATGGCGAAAATGTACGGCTGGATTCGCCCCTGGATCGCGGTGCCGGCGCATGGCGAGCCGCTGCACCTGAGCGAGCATGCCGCGTTCGCGGTTGCTCAGGGTACGCCGCAGGTCTTGCGCGCCTTCGACGGCGATTTGATCCGCCTCGCCCCCGGCGACGTTTCGGCGATTGGCAAGGTCGCGAGCGGGCGGCGGCTGAAGGATGGCGCGATACTCCTGCCGGCGGACCAGGAAAGCGTCGGCCAGCGCCGCCGGCTCGCCTTTGCCGGCGTCGTCTCGATCGCGCTCGCGCTGACCCCGAAGGGGGAAATGGCGGGCGACCCGGACGTGATGATCGCGGGCCTTCCCGAGCGCACGCGCGAAGGGGCGGCGATCGACGCTTTGATCGATGACGCGATTTTCGAAGCCTTCGAGGGCTTGCCTCCGGGTAAACGGCGCGACCCCGATGTCGTCTCGAGCGCGATCGAGCGCGCCGTGCGCAACTCGGTCAACGCCGTCTGGGGCAAGAAACCGCAGGTGCATGTGCTGGTGGTCGAAGTTTAGCTCGTAGGCTTGGCCGAATTGCGGACCTCGTCGAAGCGCGCGCTTCGGTTGTCATTCGCCGATGACCGCGATAGGTCTTGGGCGCCATTGATAAATTGATCTTTGATCCGGGAAATTTCGATGAAAGAGCTCGCGGGAAAGACGGCGTTCGTCACCGGCGCCGCCTCGGGCATCGGGCTTGGGATCGCCGGCGCCCTGGCGCAGGCCGGCGTGAAAGTGATGCTCTGCGACATTGAGGAAGGGGCGCTTGCGCAGGCAGTCGAGGGGCTCAAGCGCACCAACGCCGATGTCGAAGGCGTCAAGGCCGACGTCTCGCTCAAGTCAGAGCTCCAAGCGGCGGCCGACGCCACCATCGCCCGCTACGGCAAGGTCCACATTCTCATCAACAACGCGGGTGTGGGCGGCGGCGGATCTTACGGGACGTGGACCGAGCGCGGATGGGATTGGTTGTTGGGCGTCAATCTCATGGCTGTCATCTGGGGAATCGAGATATTCGGCCCGTTGATCGAAAGCCACGGCGAAGGCGGACACATTGTGTCCACCGCTTCCATCGCGGGTCTGATCTCGCGCGGCGTCGATATTCAGTACACCGTATCCAAATACGGGGTTGTCGCCCTATCGGAAGGGCTGCGCGCCGAGCTTGCTCCGCGAGGAATAGGCGTATCCGTCCTGTGTCCCGGGTTCGTCAGGACCAGGATAATGGACTGCTATCGTAACCTGCCGACGCGCTTCAGTCGCCCGTCAGAGGACAGATTGGCCGGGATGCAATCCTCCGAGATATTCAAATTCGTTCAGGACCGCGTCTCGCATGGGGTCGATCCGTCCTATGTCGGGGAGCTTGTGCGCGAAGGCGTCGAAAACGACTGGCCGTACATCTTTACCGATGTCGAGTTCGAGCCGCTGGTCGAAGCTCGTTTCGCCGCGATAAAGCAGGGCTTCGACCGGATTCGCGGCCGCGAACCGCGTCACTGACCGAAGCGAACTCGCGCGGCGAAGCTGGGGAGATCATGATCGGAAAACTGAACCATGTCGCCATTGCCGTCCCCGATCTCGACAAGGCCGCGGGCGCCTATCGCGAAACGCTCGGCGCTCGCGTCTCGGCTCCAAAGCCCGAGCCCGATCATGGCGTGACGGTGGTGTTCGTCGAGCTGCCCAACACGAAGGTCGAATTGCTTCATCCTTTGGGCGCGAACTCGCCGATCGCCAAATTCCTCGAGCGCAATCCCGACGGCGGCATGCATCATCTCTGCTACGAGGTCGCGGACATCGTCGCCGCTCGCGACCAGCTCAAGGCCAAAGGCGTGCGCGTGCTTGGCGACGGAGACCCGAAAATCGGCGCCCATGGCAAGCCGGTCCTGTTCCTGCACCCGAAGGACTTCGGCGGAACGCTGATCGAGATCGAGCAGGCATAGCTCGTGGGTTCTTTCGGCGCAGCGGGCGGCATGAGCCGGCTCCGCGCGGACGGCCTGCTCCTCATCACCGCGTTCTTATGGGGCGTGACCTTCGTCGCGCAGAAATACGCCGCGGCGACCATGCCTGCGCTCGCCTTTGTCGCCGCGCGCTTCGCCGTATCGGCTATCGTGCTTGCGCCGCTAGCGCTTTGGGAATTCCGCCGCAAGCCGCACCCGCTCCAGCGCGACGAATGGCGGCTCGCGCTGGCGATAGGGATCACCCTCTTCCTCGGCACGACCCTGCAGCAGGCCGGGATCGAAACGACCACAGCTACAAACGCTGGCTTTCTGACCGCGTCCTATGTGGTGCTTACCCCCTTCGTCGTGTGGGCGCTGAGCGGCGCCCGGCCTCGAGCGATCGTAATCGCCGCGGGCCTGGTGTCGCTCATTGGAGCCTGGCTGCTCGCTACGGGCGGCGGGCTCGGTCCTCCAAACCCTGGCGATGCGCTCGTTCTACTCGCTGATTTCGCCTGGGCGACCGGGATTGCGCTGACGCCGATCTTCCTTGCCCGCTCCGGACGGCCGCTCCTGCTCGCCTTCGTGCAATATGCAGTTTGCGCCAGCCTCGCGGCTCTCAGCTCGGCGTTTCTCGAATCGACGCCCGCGGGCGCGTTCGCCGCGACCGCGCCGACGATCCTGTTCGCAGGCGTTGTTTCGGGTGCGCTCGCCTACACGATCCAGATCTTCGCCCAGGCGCATACCCCGCCGGCCGAGGCGGCGCTCATCCTCGCGCTTGAGAGCGTCTTTGCCGCAGTCGCGGGCGCGGTCCTTTTGAGCGAGCGTCTGACCGCCATCGGCGTGCTTGGCTGTGTGCTGATCCTCGTCGGCGCCGCTGCGGCGGAGTTTGCGCCGCTTTTCAGACGGAGGGCCGCGAGCCGAGCGACGTGACCAAGGTTCAAAAGCTCTCCCTTGTCGAAGCGCGGCGGATCGCTCTTGCGGCCCAGGGCTTCGGCGGCCCGCGCCCCGAGAAGGTCACGGCCGCGCGATGGCTCAAGACTGTCGACCAGCTCTCCCTGCACCAGATCGATAGCGTCAACGTCCTGGTCCGGGCCCATTACCTGCCGGCCTTCTCCCGCCTCGGTCCTTATGACCGCTCACTGATCGACACGACCGCTTGGGGCAGCCGGAAGAAGCGGCGGCTGTTCGAGTATTGGGCCCATGAGGCTTCGCTCCTGCCGCTGGCGCTCCATCCCCTGCTGCGCTGGCGGATGGCCCGCGCCGACCGCGGAGGAGCCGGCTGGAAGGGGTTGCGGCTATTCGCGGGCGAACGCCGGGCCGAGGCGGAAGCTCTCCTCAATCGCATCCGCAACGAGGGTCCCAGCTCCGCTTCGGATCTCGAGGAAAAACGGGGCCGGTCGGGCTGGTGGCAATGGAGCGACGTCAAACGCGCGCTCGAGTGGCTGTTCTGGGCCGGCCACATCACGACCGCGACCCGGCGCGGCAGCTTCGAACGGGTTTACGACCTCACCGAGCGCGTCATTCCGCCCGAGGTTCTCGCTCTGCCCACTCCGCACGAGAAGGACGCGCAGCGCGCGCTCGTCGAACGGGCGGCCAGCGCGCTCGGCGTCGCGACGGCGCAGGAACTGCGCGACTATTTCCGGCTTGGCCCGAATGATGCGCGAGCGGCCATCGAGTCGCTGCTTGAGGCCGGCGTTCTCGAGCCTGTCGAGGTTCCCGGCTGGGCTCACGACGCCTATCTCCACCGCGACGCCCGCAGGCCGCGCCGCATCTCCGCCCGCGCGCTTCTCGCGCCGTTCGATCCGCTGGTCTGGGAGCGTTCCCGCACCTTGCGGCTATTCGACTTCCACTACCGGATCGAGATTTACACCCCGGCCGAAAAGCGCCAGCACGGCTATTATGTCCTTCCTTTCCTGCTCGGCGACCGGCTGATCGCCCGGCTCGACCTGAAGGCGGACCGGCAGAGCGGTCGACTGCTGGTCCACGCGGTCCATCTCGAGGCGCACGCCCCCGCGGACGCCATGGACGCGATTTCCGTGGAGCTTGCGGCGCTGGCAGGCTGGCTCGGACTTGCGGAGGTCGTGCTGCCGCGAAAATTAGGCCGCGTTTGACAATCCTGGCGGGAGAAGCGCGGCAAGCGCTCCGGTATCGATGGTATGATAGAGAGCGGCGATGCTGTCGCCATCGACCTCGACAAGATCGACACAGTCGAAGACATGCGAGCGGTCGGTTTCGATGCAAGTCATCTTTGCCCGCCAGCGAATCGCGGCTTTGTTGCCCTCGACGATGAGAGCAAGCTCTTTCCAGTCTTCGTATCTGAGGGTGTTAGCGAAATTTGTCAGCGCTTGGCGTATGGCCGCGCGGCCTTTGATCGGATCTGCGAAGCCGGGAATCGTCGCGGCGCTTACCTGCAAGATGGCTTGATCGGAAAAAGCCAAGGCCGCAGCGTCGGCGTCCTCTCGAACTCGCGCGAGATAGGTCGAGCGTACGACGTTCTCAATCATAGCCTTGGTCGGCATAGTTCCCTCCAAATCTCTCAAATCAAATTGTCGAATATCGCGACGCGCCTTTGGAGGATCAGTCGATCGGCGGGAACTGTCAATTCGCTCGGGCGCGCCAGTAGTGGGCGCTGACTTTCGCTCTTAGGCGGGTTATAAGCCCGCCGTTGCTGCCAATCCCAAAGGTCTTAATGCCCGGCTCGACTTTGAGCAGTTCCGCGCTCGATGAGCGGCGGCGGCGGATTCTGTTCCGCGCCTGGCGCCGCGGCCTGCGCGAGATGGATCTCGTGATGGGCCAGTTCGCCGATATGAACCTGCCTGCGATGACTGAAGCCGAGGTCGATGAGTTCGAGAGCTTGCTCGATATCCCCGATCCTCAGATTCTCGCTTGGATCACTGGCGGCGAAGCTATTCCCCCCGCTTATGACACGCCCCTGTTCGCGCGCGTGGCGGAGGCGCCTCGCGTGGCGCTGAAAAGGGACGGGGGCGCATGAACGTCGTCGCATCCCAGCATCCTGCCGCCGCCGCCATTCGCCGCCTCGAAGAGGGCGGCGCGGTCACGCTGGCGCGAGCGCCCGAGGGTTACGACGCTTTCGTCGTCGCCGAGCTGACGCGCGCCCTCGCCAAGGCCGGCGAGAGACGGGCCGTGACGCTCGTTTTCGTCGCCCGCGACGGTTTGCGCGCGCAGGCGTTCATCGATGCGCTCGCTTTCGCCGCACCCGAAGTCGAGGCGTTGCATTTTCCGTCATGGGATTGCCAGCCCTACGACCGCGTCTCGCCCAACGCCGCGGTTTCGGCCGAGCGGATGACGGTGCTGGCGCGGCTCGCGCGCACACGAGGCGCCGTCGAGCGGCCGCGCATTCTGGTCGCCGCCGTCAATGCGCTGACCCAGCGCGTTCCGCCGCGCTCTTTCGTCGCCTCGGCCGCTTTTTCGGCCGCGCCGGGTAATAGCGTCAGGATGGAGGATCTCGCGCGCTGGCTCGAGTCGAACGGCTACGCCAGGGCGAGCACGGTGCATGACGTCGGCGACTATGCCTCGCGCGGCGGCATTCTCGATCTCTATCCGCCCGGCGCCGGGGCGCCGATCCGGCTCGACTTTTTTGGCGATACGCTCGAATCGATCCGCGCCTTCGATGCGGAGACCCAGCGTTCGACCACGCAGTTGCGCTCGCTCGATCTCGTCCCGGTGAGCGAGGCGCGGCTGACCACGGAATCGATCCGCCGCTTTCGTCAGGCCTATGCCCAGGAATTCGGCGCGCCGACCCGCGACGACGACCTCTACGCCGCGGTCAGCGAAGGGCGCCGCGCGATCGGCCTCGAGCACTGGCTGCCGCTGCTCTATGAAAGCCTCGACACTCTGTTCGACTATGTTGCGAACGCGCCGTTCGTGCTCGACGGGCGCGCCGAGACTGCGGCGCATGAACGCGTCGCCCTCATCGCCGATAACTACGCGGCGCGCCGCGCGGCTTACGCGGAGGATCCGGTCAAGGCTGACTATAAGCCGCTGCCTTTCACCCGGCTCTATATGAGCGAAAGCGAGTGGAGCGAGCGGCTCGCTGCGCAGCCGCTCGCGCGGCTCGTTCCGTTCGAGCCGCCGCCCGACGCCGCCGACGCTATCGATTGCGGCGGACGGGTCGGACGCAATTTCGCCCCTGAGCGGCAGAACGAAAGCGCCAATGTGTTCGACGCCTCGGTCGTGCATGTGAAGGCGCTGCGTGCGCAGGGCCTGAACGTCATCGTCGCGGGTTGGAGCGACGGCTCGCGCGAGCGGCTGAGCCACGTGCTCGCCGAGCATGGCCTGAAGCCGCTCGAGTTCGTTTCGTCCTATCATCAGGCGAAGACAGTGCGCGGCGGCGCGTTGCCGCTCGCCGTCATCGCGCTCGAGCAGGGGTTCGAGGCGCCCGGTTTCGCCATCATCGGCGAGCAGGACATTCTCGGCGACCGGCTCGTGCGCCAATCGCGGCGCCGGCGGCGCGCCCAGGACGTGCTGGCGGAGGCGAGCGCGCTCACCGCCGGCGATCTCGTCGTCCATATCGACCATGGCGTGGGGCGTTTCGTCGGCTTGCAGACGATCGAGGCCGCGGGCGCCCCGCACGATTGTCTCGAGCTTCATTATGCCGGCGGCGACCGGCTTTTCCTGCCGGTTGAAAATCTCGAGCTCCTGTCGCGCTACGGCTCGGAGACCGGCGAACTCGACCGGCTCGGTGGAGCCGGCTGGCAGTCGCGCAAGGCGCGGCTGAAGAAGCGCGTGCGTGAGATGGCGGGCGAGCTTATCCGCGTCGCCGCCCAGCGGATGATGCACGAAGCGCCGCGCCTCACCGTCCCGGAAGGCCTCTACGACGAATTCTGCGCTCGCTTTCCCTATGAGGAGACGCCCGACCAGGAGAGCGCGATCCAGGCGACGCTGGACGATCTCGCCGCAGGCCGCCCGATGGACCGGCTGGTCTGCGGCGACGTCGGCTTCGGCAAGACCGAGGTCGCGCTGCGCGCCGCCTTCGCCGCCGCGATCAACGGCAAGCAGACCGTGATCGTCGCCCCGACAACGCTGCTCGCGCGCCAGCACGCCAAGAACTTCCGCGAACGCTTCGCCGGCCTCCCGGTCGGGATCGGCCAGCTCTCGCGCATGGTCGGTGCGGGCGAGACCCGCGAGGTGAAGAAAGCCCTCGCTGAAGGCGGAATCGACATCGTGGTCGGCACGCATGCGGTCCTCGGCAAGACCGTGAGCTTCAAGGACCTTGGCCTCGTCGTCGTCGACGAGGAGCAGCATTTCGGCGTCGGCCACAAGGAGCGGCTGAAGGAACTGCGCTCGGAAGTGCATGTGCTGACATTGTCTGCGACGCCGATCCCCCGCACGCTGCAGCTCGCGATGACCGGCGTGCGCGAGATGTCGATCATCGCCACCCCGCCGATCGACCGGCTCGCGGTGCGCACCTTCGTTTCCCCGTTCGACGCGCTGATCGTCCGCGAGGCGCTGTTGCGCGAACGCTATCGCGGCGGACAGTCCTTCTATGTCTGCCCGCGGATCGAGGACCTCGACGAAGCGGCGGCGTTCCTTCGCCAGAACGCGCCCGAGTGCAAATTCGTCGTCGCCCACGGGCAAATGCCGGCGCGCGAACTCGAGGACAAGATCGGCGCCTTCTACGACGGCAAGTACGACATCCTGCTCTCGACCGCGATCGTCGAATCCGGCCTCGACATCCCGCGCGCCAACACCATGATCGTGCACCGCGCCGACATGTTCGGTCTCGCGCAGCTCTATCAGCTGCGTGGCCGCGTCGGCCGCTCCAAAGTGCGCGCCTATGCCTATTTCACCACCCCGGCCAAGGCCAAGATCACTACGCAGGCCGAGAAGCGCCTCGCCGTCCTGCAATCGCTCGACACGCTCGGCGCCGGCTTTCAGCTGGCGAGCCACGACCTCGACCTGCGCGGCGCCGGCAATCTGCTCGGCGAGGAGCAGTCCGGCCACATCAAGGAGGTCGGCTACGAGCTCTATCAGCAGATGGTGCGCGAGGCGGTCGAGCGCATCAAGTCGGGCGAGGACGCGCCGGCCGAGGACATTTGGTCGCCAACCATCCAGCTCGGAGCGCCGGTGACGATCCCGGAGGCCTATATTCCCGATTTGCCGACCCGGCTCGCGCTCTATCGCCGCCTCTCGGCGCTCGAAGACGAGGCCGAGATCGACGCGATGGGCGCCGAAATCGTCGACCGCTTCGGCCCGCCGCCGCCGGAAGTCGGGCTTCTGCTCAGCCTGGTCCAGATCAAGGCCCTCTGCCGCCGCGCCAATGTCGAAAAGCTCGAGGCCGGCCCGAAAGGCCTGACGCTCGCCTTCCGCGGCAAGTCCTTCGCCAATCCGGCGGCGCTGGTCAGATGGGTCGCCGCCCAGGGCGAGCGCGCCCGCGTC
Organism: uncultured Alphaproteobacteria bacterium; assembly: GCA_963794655.1. GTDB lineage: Bacteria > Pseudomonadota > Alphaproteobacteria > Rhizobiales > Beijerinckiaceae > Roseiarcus. The sequence goes on along the minus strand of CAWCEV010000007.1, from coordinate 101,320 downwards.
CGCCCGGACATGCGCATCGTCGTCACGGACGAGTTCGAGAAGCTCGAGGACCGGCTCGAGGGCACGCTCGCAGTCATGCGCGAGATCGCCAAGATTGCTGCGAAGAAAGGGTAGAGGGGCTCGCGCTTCGCGCCGTTACGGCCGGATCTCGATCTTGAAGTCGAGCATTTCTCTCACGAGGCCCAGCGCGCCTATGCCGGTCCAGGCTGCACGCGCGGCCTCGCGCAGAGCCTCCCGCCTCTCGGGATCATTCTCCAACAGGCTCGCGCAAAAGTCCCGCCAGCCGGGCCCGGCCAGCCGCATCTGATCTCGCGCCTCGAGTTCGAGAACCTGCGCCGCGGCGGCAGCGAGGCGCCCCGGGTCGCCACGCGCCGCAGCGATTTGGGCAAGGCGCAGCTCGGCTTGCGCAATTCCCCAGCGCTCGTTCAGATCACGATACTTCGCCAGAGCTTCGGCGAGACTCGCCTCGGCTCGCGTCGTGTCCTCTTGTGTCAGAGTCAACGCGAGGAGAAACAGCGTGTTCGCTTCTCCGAGCTTGTTGCCGACCCGGACATGGGTTGCGCGGGCGGTTTCGAGAACGGTCTTCGCGCCCTCGAGGTCGTTGCGTCGCAGCGCGAGCGCGCCAAGCGTTTGAAGGGCGTTGGCCTCCCCCAGGCCGTCGCCGATCCGGGCATGGATCGAGCGCGAGCGCTCGAGGAGCTTGTCCGCGCTTTCAAGGTCGTCGCGGCGTAGCGCGAGCCTCCCGAGCGTTTCAAGCACGTTCGCCTCGCCCATGCTGTCGCCGATCCGCGCCTGTATCGACCGCGCGGCCTCGAGAAACGTCTTTGCGCCTGGAAGGTCTTCGCGATGAAGCGCAAGCGTGCCGAGCAGTTGAAGACCATTGGCCTCGCCGAGGCTGTCGCCCATCCGGGCATGCATCTTGCGCGCCGTCTCGAGAAGGGTCTGCGCGCCCTCGAGGTCATCGCGATGAAGCGCGAGATCGCCAAGGCGCTGAATTGCGTTGGCCTCACCGAGATGATGCCCGGCGCGTGCGGCGATTGCGCGCGATTGTTCGAGAAGCGTCTTTGCGCCGTCGAGGTCGGCGTGTCGATGCGCGAGATCGCCAAGCAGCAGCAGCACGTTTGCCTCGCCCGAGCTATCCTTGATCCGGGTGAATATCGCGCGCGCCGTCTCGAGATGCGTCCTCCCGCCCTCAAGATCGTCGCGGCGGAGCGCGAGATCGCCGAGCGCTAACAGGGCGTTTGCTTCGCCGGCTTCATCGCGACCTTCGACTGCGGCCGCACGGGCTTCCTCCAGAAACTTCATCGCTCCGTCCAGGTCTTCCCGCCGCATCGACAGACCGCCGGCGACGCTCAGCGCCTGGGCAATCGCTGACTGGGAATTCGGATAGGCCCGCAGGAATTTCGCGAGGTCGACGAACGCATTTGGGGCCATACGGCTGGCGTCGGTCGTCAGGACGCGCGCCGACTCGACGGCGGTCTTCACTTTCGCCATCGACCCAACCAGCGGAACGGCAGTCAGAATCTCAGGGAAATTGCCGAGATGGAACTGAGCTTCCGATTCGGGCAGGCCTTCCGCTCCGCGGCGGCCCGCCTTCGCCATCAGCTTGAGCCCGGCGCTGACGACCCGGTCGAGATCGGGACTCTTGAGCGGGAGCTCGAGCTTGACGCATTCGCGCAGAGGATTGATCAGGCGAAGCGAACCGTCGGCGCGCGGCATGATGAGTCTCAGCCGACGAAGCACTTCGGTTGCATCATCGGATTTCTTGCTGGTCATCTGCAGGTCTTCGCGACCGAGAAGTCCCTTGAGCCCGCTGGCCGGCAAACCGCTGGGCAGGAAACCGAGGACCGTCAGCAGCCGCTTGGCCATGGCGGTCATGTGCTGCGATGTCAGCGACAGCCGAACCGAGGCGCGGGTCGACGTCATCCGGGTTTCAGCCTCCGGATTTAACGTGAGCAGTGCTCCTTTCTCTCGCTGCCATCGCTCCAGCATCGGCTTGAGGCGCAGGTCGGCGTCGACCCGGCTCGCGAGGATGGTCAGCGACAGCGCATGCCCTTCCATCGCGTCGAGCAGCGGCGGCAGCTCGGCATCGTCAGCCTTGATGGAAGTTGCGATGCTGCAGAACAGCGAGCGCGCCTCGTCTGGCGGCAAGGGCGGGAGATCGTCGATCTTCTCCCAGCCCGCGAGGCCGACAAAGGGTACGCGAGAGGTAACCAGGATCGAGAGACCGGGAATGTTGGCGATCAAGCCAAGGACACGGACCGCCTCGGTTTGGCTCTCTTCGGCCAGCCTTTCGGCGTTGTCGAGAATCGCGAACGCGGGCGCTTCCTGGCAATCGTAGCTGATCGCAGCCAGCGTGCTTTTTCTGTTGGGTTCCGGTTTGAGCCCGAGTTCGCGTGCGAGAAGGATCAGGCTATCCAACGGGTCGCTGCTGCCCTCCAGGTTCACAAAAACGCGCCGCGCGGCGAATTTCGTGACCATCTCGGGACGGTATGCCGCGGCGATGGCGACCTTGGTCTTGCCGATGCCCAGCAATCCGGTGACCATGCACGGTTTGCCGGAGGACGCCGCGCGGACGATGCGGTCAATTTCATCGTCGCGGCCAAATGTCGGGGTTTCGGGAATGTGCTCGGCAATGCTGTTCGCGAGGCTGGGCTGCACGCGCGGCGGCGCCAGGCTGCGAATGAAATTGGGCAGGTCCACGAATTCGGCGCCATAACTTATGCGCGTGACGGCGGCGGGCCAGCCCGGCGCGTTGGCGTCGGGCTCCCGGACCAGGGCGAAATGCTTCTTGCCGAGGCCGCCCCACTCCTTGCTGAACCAATCCAGGAGCTTGCCGATATTCTGATCCGCCAGACCGTCGTTCGAACAGCCGATGAAGATTATCGTGTCGTTGAAAGCGACGCTTTGCTGAAGAAATTGAGCCCGCGGGCTATTCCTGACCCTTGTGTAGTCAGACGACGAGAAGATAACCGACTCGGGTTCGTCCCAGACGCCGTGAATATGCCAAACGAGGCCCTTGCGATCGCCGGTCAGGACTTCCGCAACCGACTCCGGGTTGAGCCAGGTCCGAGCCGTCCAGCCGAGGCGCTTGCGCAGCAGTTCGTCATAGTTCGTGGTCGCCACCCGGCACGGCAAGTCCTTGATGGCGTCAAGGAGATCGGGATTTTTGGCCTCGAGCTTGCCGACGCTGTCCTTGAGCCAAGCCCGATAAGATTGCCCCTGCCATCCCCCCATCTCTGACTGGACGAAATCAGCGACCGAAAGCCAAAGAGCAGTCTTGTCCGTCGTGAGGCTCGCCTTGCAGCCGGCGGCCCAATCTTGAGGCGGATTTCCGGAAGCGGCGTCGATCGCGCTCTCGATCAGGCCCTTCCAGCCGAACGCCGCGCCGCCGGTGACAGCCGTGCTGACGCCCGCTCCGCAAACTAGCAAAGCCTTCCCGCTCGCGATCGCGGCCTTCAAATCGTCAAGGGAGGATTTCAGCACTAGCTCCTCGGCGATCCTCTCTGCCGATAAGCTAGTTGAGATAATTCAGGCTTCGCAAGGATTTTTCAGACATGCGTTGATCGCATGACGCCTGTCGGGGACTAACGATGCGCCGAAAAGCACGAGATGAAACATTCCGGGCGTTGGCGGGTTACTGACATCCATTCAGGACATCAGGAGTTTTCGATGCAACCGACATGGGCCCCTCACGAAAAACATGGACAGCTTACTGCGCAAAGCGACCTGCCCGACAGCGTCTATGCCTTCCCCAAGCGGCGCAAGGAGCCGCTGACCGACGCGAAGCACGTCCGCAACGCCGTCGCGCGGTTCGATCAGGTGACAGGCGTTTCCGACGCCGACCGCGAGCTGGCGTTCGCCAATATCGAGAAGGCGGCGAAGCACTACGACGTCGATCTTTCAGAGACGTCGTGGCGCGACCTCGGCGCCCATCCCCAGGCCCATCGCAAGGAGGCCGCCGCCAAGGGCCTCGCCACGAAGCGCGAGCGCGGCGAACTCAAAAGCGCCGCCGCCAAAGGCACCGATACGCGCAAGCGCCAGCGTGAGGAGCGGGGTTAGGGAGGCGGATTTATCTTGCGAAAATCAGAAATCGTGCTATCTTCCCCTCGTCGCCGTGACCCGCCGTTCGGCGCGGCTCGGCCAGCGGGGAGAGAAAAAAGGAAAGGGAAGTTTCGCCCCTGGGGGGCGGCGCAAACGATTGAAAAGGCTCAATCCCGCCAAGGCGATCCAAGGGAATCCAAGCCTTTTCCTTTGCTGGCTCTTTGCTCGGGTCCGGCTAGGTTTCGCCGGGTTTGGTTAGATGTGTACACCGTCATACTGTTAATAAGCCTACGGAGCGACCCGCATGAAAGACCCGGCGAAGAAGCCGCCTCGCGCCCCCCGCACGGAAGCTGAGGAGAAGCTCGACGAGGAGATCGAGGAGTTGTTTCCGGCGAGCGACCCGCCCGCCAATACGACGCCGACCTCCGCCGGAGGACCGCGCCGGCCGCCCGCGAAGCGCAAGCCCGGGCGGTCCGGCTGATCGCTCAACGGACGACGAAGGTCCCATCGTCGTCAGACGGGTCCCCGTCATGCTCTGTCACCGACAGTCTTTCGACAACAGCGAACCGCGGACCCCGCCTCATTTCGGCGATCAGCGCTTCGACGCGCCCGGTCGGGCCTCGAAGGAGCGCCTCGACCGCGCCGTCGGATCGGTTGCGCACCCAGCCGGAGACGTTCAGTCTGAGCGCCGCCCGGCGGGTGAACTCGCGATACCCCACCCCCTGCACGTCGCCTTCGACCACGAGGCGACGGACGAGGGTTGAGTCATTCGGCGCGGTCATTGCCGGGATGCCGCGGAGCACTCGCCGGCCGGTCTCGCAGGCCACGAAGCGGAGGCGCTCATGAAGATCGAAGAGGTGTTCGGCATCGTCAGACGAAAACGGTTCGCAGTGGTCTCGACGGTCCACGATTCCGGCGCGCCGGAATCCGCGCTGGTCGGCTTCGCGCTGACGGACCGCAACGAGGTTGTGTTCGACACTCTGGGGTCGAGCCGAAAGGCCGTCAACATCGCCAAACGGCCCGCGGCCGCACTGGTGATCGGGTGGGAGAATGACATCTCGATCCAGATCGAAGGCGCAGCCCGCCGGCCGCAGGGCGACGATCTGGCCTACGCCAAGGCCGCGTATTTCCGCGAGTGGCCGGATGGCCGCGCACGGGAGAATTGGCCGGATATCGCCTATATCGTCGTGAAGCCGGAATGGGTCCGCTATGCGAACTACGCCGGAGCGCCCGTGATAGAGGAATTCACCCTGTAGCGCGGCAGGCGATGGCCGCCCATTGCCCCGGTCGAGGCCCGCGTCTATATCCCACCGCTCAATCGCTTACGCCGATTGGTATCGGCGAGTGAGCTTGAGGAGCATCGATGATCAACGTCACCTTTCCCGACGGGGCGCAGCGCGCCTACGAGCCCGGCGTCTCGGGCCTCGACATCGCCAGATCGATCTCGCCATCTCTGGCCAAGCGAACTGTAGCCGCGGTTCGTAACGGGGAGCTTGTCGATCTTGCCGACCCGATCGACAAAGATTCGGCCCTTGAGTTTATCGCCCGCGACGACCCTCGTGCGCTGGAGCTGATCCGCCATGACGCCGCGCATGTGCTTGCGGAAGCGGTCCAGTCGTTGTGGCCGGGCACGCAAGTGACAATTGGCCCGGTAATCGAGAACGGGTTCTATTACGACTTTTTCCGTAACCAGCCTTTCACGCCGGAGGATTTTCCAGCGATCGAGAAGCGCATGCGCGAAATCATCGCGCGCGATAACCCGTTCAAGAAGACCGTCGTCTCGCGCGAGGAAGCCAAAGCCTTCTTCGAGAGGAAGGGCGAAGCGTTCAAGATTGAGCTGATCGACGCTATTCCTGCTGATCAGGACCTGAAGCTGTACAGCCAGGGCGAATGGACCGACCTCTGTCGCGGTCCCCACATGACCTCGACCGGAAAGGTCGGCGACGCCTTCCGGCTGATGAAGGTCGCCGGGGCCTATTGGCGCGGCGACTCGACCAAGCCGATGTTGTCGCGCATCTACGGGACCGCATTCGCGGACAAACAGGAGCTCGACGCCTATCTCAAGCAGCTCGAAGAGGCTGAGCGGCGCGATCATCGCAGGCTCGCCCGCGAGATGGACCTGTTCCACACCCAGGAGGAAGGACCTGGCTCGATCTTCTGGCACCCGAAAGGCTGGACTCTGTTCCAGATTCTGGTCGCCTACATGCGCCGGCGCCTTGCCGCAGATTACCAGGAGGTCAATGCGCCGCAGGTGCTCGACAAGCACCTGTGGGAGATTTCCGGCCATTGGGGTTGGTACCGCGAAAGCATGTTCATGTGCCGTCCGGCCGGCGACGAGGCCGAAACCGAGGATCTGCGGATTTATGCGCTTAAGCCCATGAACTGCCCCGGCCATGTGCAGATCTTCAAGCACGGCCTGCGCTCGTATCGCGAGCTGCCGCTGCGTCTCGCCGAGTTCGGCGCCGTCAATCGCTACGAGCCGTCCGGAGCGCTGCATGGGCTGATGCGCGTCCGCTCCTTTACTCAGGACGACGCGCATATCTTCTGCACCGAGGAGCAACTCGCCGAAGAGTGTCACAAGATCAACGATCTGATCTTATCGGTGTATGGTCATTTCGGTTTTGAAAAGATCGTAGTGAAGCTCTCGACCCGGCCCGAGAAGCGGGTGGGAACAGACGCCATGTGGGACCACGCGGAGGCCGTGATGACCCGCGTGCTGGACGAGATCCGGCTTCGCCACGGTAATATCGTCACGACCGCGCTCAACCCGGGAGAGGGCGCTTTCTATGGGCCGAAGTTCGAATATGTGCTGCGCGACGCCATCGGACGCGACTGGCAGTGTGGCACGACTCAGGTCGACTTCAATCTGCCCGACCGCTTCGGCGCGTTCTACATCGCCGGCAACAGCGAAAAGACGACGCCCGTTATGATCCATCGCGCCATTTGCGGCTCGATGGAGCGCTTCATCGGCATTCTGCTCGAACATTACGCCGGTCATCTACCGCTGTGGCTCGCGCCGGCCCAGATCGTCGTATGTACTATAACCAGTGATGCCGACGATGCTGCGCTTCGCTTCGCCGCCGCGGCGAAGAAGCGAGGGCTCAGGGTCGAGACTGACCTGCGCAACGAGAAGATCAACTACAAGGTGCGCGAACACTCAATGGCGAAAATTCCGGTCCTGATTGCTCTCGGCCGGAAGGAGGCGGGCGAAAATTCGGTGTCCTTGCGCCGCCTGGGCTCCAGCGCCCAGGTAACGATGGGCGTCGAACAAGCGCTTGAGGCGCTGGTGACCGAGGCCACGCCGCCAGACCTTCGAGGATGACCGACGGCTGAGAGCCTGGAACAAGATTTGCACGGCGGTTCCCCCGCGTGACACTTCCGTTTCGCCGATGAAAGCTCCATCATGTCGGACGGATCGAGGAGCAAGGATGCCGCTTGAGACAAGACCGGTTCGTGTTCGAAATGCCCTGCGCTTCCTTTTCAGGGGTGGGGAGGTTGTCCTTGATCGCTTCTCCCCGCGCGCGACCGTTCTCGATTGGCTACGCGAGGAGATCGGAGCAAAGGGGACGAAGGAGGGCTGCGCCGAGGGGGATTGCGGCGCTTGCACCGTGGTACTGGCTCGGCTCAAGGCCGGAGCGATGGCGTACGAGCCGGTGAACGCTTGCATCTTGCTCCTGGGCCAACTCGACGGAGCGGAACTCATCACGATCGAGGACCTGGCCGCGGCTGGCGAACTCCATCCGCTCCAGCGGGCGATGGTCGATCACCACGCCTCGCAATGCGGCTTCTGCACGCCCGGCATCGTCATGAGCCTGTTCGCCGCCTATCACTCGGGAGCGCCCCAGACATATGAGGGGCTTTGTGACCAGCTTGCCGGCAATCTCTGCCGGTGCACCGGCTATCGCCCGATTATCGCCGCTGCCCTCGAGACTTGTAACGGCGTTCCGGCCGACCGATTCGCAACGACAGCCGATGCGCGAGCTGAGGCGCTCGCCGCCCTCGCGGGCGATGAAGATGTATTCGTCGGCGATGAGGCGGCCTTCTTCGCCGCACCCGCCAGCGTCGAGTTGCTCGCGGCGCTCTACGCCCGCTTTCCCGATGCAACCCTGCTTGCTGGCGCGACCGACGTCGGCCTTTGGATCACCAAGCAGTTACGCGACCTGAAGCGAATCATCTGGCTCGGCCGGGTCACAGGCCTCGACAGGGTCGAGGCGGGCGAGGGCGGCTCGCTCTCGATGGGCGCGATGGTGAAGCTCGAGGACGCCGGTCCGCGGCTGGCCGCGATCCATCCGGACCTAGGAGAATTGCTGCGTCGCTTCGGCTCGAAGCAGGTGCGCGTGAGCGGAACTGTGGGTGGCAACATCGCCAACGGCTCGCCGATCGGCGACCTCGCCCCGGCGCTGATCGCGCTCGGGGGAAAGGTTGTTTTGCGCAAAGGCGGCAAGAGCCGTGCGCTGCCTCTGGAAGACTTCTTCATCGCGTACGGCAAACAGGACCGGGAGCCCGGTGAGTTCGTGGAGGCGATCGAGGCGCCGCAGCTCGCGGCCCACCAGCACTATCGCGCGTTCAAGGTGTCGAAACGCCTGGACGAGGACATTTCCGCAGTCATGCTCGCGGCCCGCGTCGATCTCGATGGGCGGCGCATTGTCAGCGCGCGCATCGCCTGCGGCGGCATGGCTGCGACGCCGAAGCGGGCGACGAGCGCTGAGCGGGCGCTCGTCGGCGTGAACCTCGACGAGCGCAGGAGTTGGCGTGCGGCGTGCACCGCGCTGTCGCAGGATTTTGCGCCCCTGACCGACCAGCGCGCGAGTGCGGCTTATCGCATGACGGTCGCCGCCAATCTCCTCGAAAAGGCGCTGCTGGAGATCTCGGGCGTCAGCGCGCCCACGCGGATTGGGATGCTCCATGCCGCCGAATGATGCAGCCGACTTCGCCCTCGCGACCGCGGTCGTCCATAAGCCGCTGCCGCATGATTCCGCCGTTCTGCACGTTCAGGGCGCCGCGAACTACGTCGATGACATAGGCGAGCCCGCGGGCACGCTGCACATCGCGATCGGCATGGCCGACAAGGCTTCGGGCAAGTTGAAGGAACTGGGCCTGGAGCGCGTGCGCGCCGCGCCGGGCGTCGTCGCGGTGCTGACGGCCGTGGACATTCCGGGCAAGAACGATATTGCGCCGGTGTTCGCGGACGAGCCGCTTTTCGCGGACCGCGAGGTCATGTTCCACGGTCAGGCGCTGTTCGCCGTCGTCGCCCGCACCCGCGACGACGCCCGGCGGGCGGCGCGGCTCGCCAGGATCGACATCGAGGCGAAGGGGCCGGCGGTCACAATCGCCGACGCGCTCGTCACCGGCGAACGGGTGCAGGACGATTACGCCTTCGGGCGCGGCGACGCTGCCGCAGCGATTGCCGCCGCGGCGCATCGTCTGGAGAGCGAGTTCGAGATCGGCGGCCAGGAGCACTTCTATCTCGAAGGCCAAGCGTCGTTCGCCTTTCCCGGCGAAGGCGACGAAATCACCGTGCACGCCTCGACTCAGGACCCGACCGAGGTTCAACACATCGTCGCGCGCGTCCTCGGAGTCCCGGATGCCTTCGTCACTGTCGAGACGCGGCGCATGGGCGGCGGCTTCGGCGGCAAGGAGAGCCAGGCCTGCGCCTGGGCGGCGATCGCCGCGCTCGCCGCGCGTATAACCCGCCGTCCTTGCAAGGTCCGGCTCGACCGCGACGACGACTTCATGCTGACCGGAAAGCGCCACGATTTCCGCGCCGACTGGCGAGTGGGGTATGACGATCGCGGCCTCGTGTCCGGCTACGAGGTGATGCTGAACGCCCGTTGCGGCTGCTCGGCCGATCTCTCGCCCGGCGTCTGCGACCGCGCGATGTTTCACGCCGGCAACGGCTATTGGCTACCCAATGCCTCGATCGCCACCCGCCGCCTCAAGACCAACACGGTCTCCAACACCGCTTTTCGCGGCTTCGGCGGCCCGCAGGGCATGATCGCGATCGAGCGCGTGATGGACGCGATCGCGCGCGAGCGCGGTCTCGATCCGCTCGATGTGCGCAAGGCCAATCTGCTGCGGGCAGGCGCGGACCGCACGCCCTATGAACAGGCGGTCGAGGACTATGAGACACAGCGGGCGATTATCGAGGACCTCGAGGCGTCGAGCGACTACCGCTCGCGCCGCCAGCGGATCGCCGCCCTCAATGCGGCGAGCCCGATCATCAAACGGGGCATCGCACTGACGCCGGTGATGTTCGGCATTTCGTTCACCCTGATCCCGCTCAATCAAGCCGGCGCCCTGGTGCATGTCTATTCGGACGGCTCGATCCATCTCAATCACGGCGGCACCGAGATGGGGCAGGGCCTCTTCACCAAGGTTGCCCAGGTCGTGGCCGAGGAGTTTGGCGTACCGCTCAACTTCGTGCGCATAACCGCGACCAACACCGCCAAGGTCCCCAACGCCTCGCCGACCGCCGCTTCCTCCGGGACCGATCTCAACGGCATGGCGGCGAAGATCGCCGCGGGCGCGATCCGGGAGAGGATGACGGCCTTCGCAGCGAGCACCTGGAATGTCGCGCCCGAGGCGATCGAGTTCCGCGACGGGCGCGTGTTCGCCGGCAACATCTCCATGGGCTTCGGCGAGCTCGCGAAGGCCTGCCGTCTCGCACGGGTGCAGCTCTCGCACGCGGGCTACTACAAGACGCCGGAGATCCATTGGGATCGGCTCAGGGCGAAGGGCAGGCCCTTCCTCTACTTCGCCTACGGCGCGGCCTGCTCGGAAGTCGCGATCGACACGCTGACCGGCGAGATGCGGGTCCTGCGCGCCGACATCCTGCATGACGTCGGCGCCTCGATCAATCCCGGCATCGACATGGGCCAGGTCGAAGGCGCGTTCATTCAGGGCATGGGCTGGCTGACGACGGAGGAGCTCGTCTACGACGCCGCGGGACGGCTGCTGACCCATGCGCCGGCGACTTACAAGATCCCCGTTGCATCCGACGCGCCGCCGATTTTCAACACCCGCCTCTACACCCGGCCCAACCCGACGCCGAGCATCTACCGTTCGAAGGCCGTCGGCGAGCCGCCGCTGATGCATGGCATTTCCGTCTACTCGGCGATCCTCGACGCGGTGCACGCGTGCAATCCCAAGGGGCAGCCGAAGCTCGACCCGCCCTGCACGCCGGAATCGATCCTGAAGGCGATCGCCTCGTTGAACGAGGGAGCTTGAGAGACCGATGCGGGCGTTCCGCCGGCTCGTTGACGCCATTGAAGCCGAAGGTTCGGCGGCGCTGGTGACGCTCGCGCGCGTCGAGGGCTCGAGCCCGCGTGAGGCGGGCGCGCGCATGGTGGTAAGGCCGTCCGGCGGCTTTCATGGCACGATTGGCGGCGGTGCGCTGGAATTCGCGGCGCTCGACGCCGCACAGGCCGCGCTCAAAGCTGGCCGAGGGCCGGCCTTCCGCCGCTCGCTCGCGCTTGGGCCGGAGCTTGGGCAATGCTGCGGCGGGCGGGTCGAATGGCGGGTCGAGACATTCGACGCGCGCGATCTCGACGATCTGTCGACTCTCGCGATCGCCGACGGCGGAGGCGCGGCGACGCTCGCCGCGGCTCTGGGGCCGGACGGCAGGGTCGAGCGCACATTGAGGGCGGGCGAGGAGGGGGAGCGCCGATCGGCGCGAGAGCAGGGCGGCGGATGGGTCGAGCCGATTGGGACGAGCGTGCGGGCGGTCTACCTGTTCGGCGCGGGCCATGTCGGACGCGCGCTCGCGCTCGCGCTTGCGCCGCTGCCGTTCGCGGTGCGCTGGATCGATTCGCGCCGCGACGCGTTTCCGGCTGTCGCGCCCGCGAATGTGGCGCTGGTGTTCGCGCCGGAGCCGGCCGCCGAGATCGCCGCCGCGCCAGATGGGGCGCTGATCGTCGTCCTGACCCATTCCCACGCCCTCGATCTCGAGATTGTCGCCGCGGCGCTGAGCGCCGGGCGCTTCGGCTTCGTCGGGCTAATCGGATCCTCGACCAAGCGGGCCCGGTTCCTGAGCCAGATGCGGGCGGCCGGTTTATCCGAGGCCGCGCTCGCCCATCTCGTCTGCCCGATTGGAGCGCCGGCGCTCAAGTCCAAGGATCCGGCGGTGATCGCCGCCACGACAGCCGCGCAGTTGCTCTTGATCAGCGAGCAGGCGGCCGTGTCCATGAGGGCGGCTGTCTAAATCCCCGATCTGCTCCATGATGTCCGTGGAAGGGTGTTTCACGTGAAACAGAAAACATAGGGGCTCTGTTTTTTCCGCCCTACGCCCAATCCAAAACTAGCCAAACCGATCCGGAACCCGCCAAGGGGCCAGACAAGCCGATCAAAGGAAAAGGCTTTGATTCCCTTGGATCGCCTTGTCGGAATTGAGCGTTTTCAATTGGTTGCGCCGACGGTCTGGGCAGAGTGATTTCCCCTTCTTTTTTCGCCCGCCGCTCCGGGCTCCATTCCGCCCCTCGCGCCGAACCCCATTAAACCTTCCCGCGCTGCCATTCACGCCTCGCCTCGAGTCACGCGTCAACATAGCATTGGTACTGAAAAAGAGAAAGCATAATTTCGCTTTAGACAGGGATATCGAGGGATATCGGTGACGGTTATCAAATCATCGAAGAGCTCGCGATTCCTGTCCTTGCATAGGGAAAAGAGTAAAGGGTCACCTCTATCGCCGAAGTCACCGCTATTCCCCGTTATTCCCGCGGGCGAGGCTCGCGTTTTTAGAAAGGCGGTAAGGCTGCCCTTTTGGAATCCATCGGCACCACGGATTGTGTGATCAACGTCACAGCGGAATACGAAGAGTTCCGCTACATGAATCCGATTGTATTCGACGGTCGCGTTATTGCCGGGGAAAAAAGAATTTTGTCGAAGCGACGGAAGCGTCCGCGATCGAGCAAGAACAAGAATTCATTGGGCCAAAATATCATTGAAGGGGTGGAAATCATGAATGCCGTTCTTCCTTTTGATCCGATCACCGCCTCACTTTATGGCCAGTTTATCCAAACAGCCTATAGTATGCAGTCAAACGCACCGCAAAACCAGACGCCTCCTCTCACCAGCGACTTTCCGCCTGGCTATAAGATGGTGGCCTGGGTCCAGATGAAGGACTTCATCATTGAAAGCACGGGCCCGGTATTCTACGGCATCGTCGCCCAGAGCATTCTCCATCCCGAGCAATATGTAGTCGCCATCCGCGGCACCTCGGACTGGGTCGAGTGGTGGGACGACGTCAACGCGCTCGGCAAGATACCGTTCAAAATTCCAAACTGCGGCGACGTCGCGGCGGGATTCGCCCGCATTTATGATACGCTTCAACTCGTCGAGTATACGCCCGCTGCGCCCCTCGGGGCGGCCGTGAAACCGCCGCGGCTCGCCGCCGTCGGCTCCTTTGCGCAACAGGTTGGGGCCCTCGTTCGCATACACACCCCACAGGGGGCGGCACGCCCTGCGGACGATCAGTTCGGTCCGACCGCTTCCGTCGAGATCACCGGTCACAGCCTCGGCGGAGCGCTCGCCACGCTCTACGCGATGGAGAACGCCAAAACTGCGCAGATCGCGAATCCGATGTTGTGCACTTTCGCTTCGCCGTTGGTCGGCGACGGGACATTCGCCTCCGTGTTCGAGGCGCTCAATCTGACGTCGTGGCGGGTGGCCAACGTCATGGACTTGGTGACCAAGGGTCCGCCGGAATTTCTCGGCTTCGTTCACGTCGATAAGCTCAAGTCGGTCAATTCGGCGTGGAAGGTCCTGCCAAGTCCCGGGTGCTGGCACTCGCTTGCGACCTATCTCAGCCTGATCGATCCGTCGAAGCAGCCCGACGCTTCTTGCCGCCTGCCGTTTGTGCTGCCGGCGGCGCAGCCAGCCGCCTTGGCCGAAGCCCTGGCCGCGGCGCCAGCGCAAGTGTTCGGGCCGGTCGCGATCGATCTCTACCAGGGCGACAACGTTCAGGATACGCCTGGACCGCTCGGGGGCCTTGCTCGCGTCAAGGCGAAGGGAATCGCGTTTCTCTTACACAAGGCGAGCGAGGGCGTCAGCGTCGTCGATTCCCGCTACGAGGCCCGCCGGGCCGCGTGGATGGATGGAATCCCTATTCCCGTGAAGGACGTGAACGGCGCGGTTCTTCAGCTCACGCCGAAGTTCGCCGCTTATCACTTCCTGATCGGCGAGGATCCCGTCGCCGAGGCAGGACATTTCCTCGCCACGGCTCGGCTCAGCCCAGGCGACGACGCCGCGGTCGATTGGGAGCAAAGCGCGGGAAGGCCGCCGCCGACCGCCGACGCAGTCGATGCGTTCTGCAACGTGGTCGAAGCGGCGCTCGGTTTTCCGATGATTGTCTATTCAGGAAATGTCGCCAAGGAGCAGTTGAAGGGCGTCGATACGCGGTTCTCGAAACGCCGCCTATGGCTCGCCCAATACAGCCGAACGTTCCAGGTCCAGGAATCGTGGTCCTTCCCGTGGCTCTGGCAGGACGATGGCGACGACAGTGGGCCGGGGCCGCACACGATCGACGGTATCGACGGCTTTTGCGACAATTCGACCGTCGCCGGGCCAATGACCGTCGCGCGCCTGCACGCGGAATGGGGCGGCAAGAAGTCGCTCGCGGCGCCGGGGGTGATCGGACGGGCGTCAATGGGCGCGGATGCGCAGCCAGCGACGAAAATTGTGCGGCGCAAGACCGCAGGCTACGGCTGGAAGCCCGATCTACCCGACCAGCGCGACTTCACCTACTGTGTTCCGCCAAGCGTTGTCCAGAGCGCGACCGGAGCGATCGACCTACGGGCGCAATGTCCGCCCGTATATGACCAGGGCCAGATCGGCAGCTGCACTGCGAATGCGATTGCGGCGGCGCTCGAATTCGACATGATGAAACAGAGTCAGGCGGCTTTCACGCCCTCCCGACTATTCGTTTACTACAACGAAAGGGACATGGAAGGGACGACGGGCGCGGACTCCGGCGCCTATATTCGCGACGGCATAAAGAGCGTGGCGAGCTTGGGCGACTGCCCGGAGACCGAATGGCCGTATGACGGAAGCGCGGCGCCGGGCGGCGTGTTCGCTCCGGGGGCGAAGGCGGCAACACGGCCGGCTGACCAATGCTACGCCGACGCGGTTCAGCACAAGGCGCTGACCTATTTGTCGATCGACCAAAACCTCGCCGACATGAAGGGCTGTCTGGCCTCTGGATATCCGTTCGTGTTCGGCTTCTCGGTCTATTCGAGCTTCGAGTCTCAGCAGGTCGCGACGAGCGGAATTCTCGGCTTGCCCGGCGCGGATGAGTCGTTGATCGGCGGACATGCGGTGATGGCGGTCGGCTACGACGACACCAATTTCCGGTTCCTGATCCGCAACTCGTGGGGGCCGGGCTGGGGGCTGGGCGGCTATTTCTACATGCCTTACTCCTACCTTTTGGACGACAATCTGGCGAATGACTTCTGGACGATCCGGACAGTCTCCTGATGCCGCCCCGAGGCCGCTCATCCGGCCTCGGCCTCGATTGTCACGCTGAAGGTCCTGGCGGAGGTCTTCTCCCAACTGCGCTTGAGCTCGAGCCTCAGCACCGTCTTGCTCGGCTTGTCGAAGACGATGGTCCAGAATCTAACGCCGCCGGCGCCTGCACCTGCGCCGGACGTCTCGAAGGAGTCGGTGAGGATTCGCAGCCCGGCTGGGACGTCCGGCTGCATTTGCCACTGGTATCCGGTCGTAGAGTTTTCGGACAGCTGCAACCTTATCGGGTCGCCGACCCGGGCTTGCGCGACGCGGTTGTCGTAGGTCTCATCGATCGTCAGCATGGGTCAGCGCTTCCTTGTCTGCCTCTTCGGCGCGAGAGAAGCGCGCGGGGAGCAATTGAGTTGTCCGCGACCCGCGCCGCCCTCACTTCGACCCGCGCTTGCGGGCGACGCGTTTTCGCTTCGCGGGCGCCTTGGCCTTGGCTTTCGTTTTAGCCCTTGACTTGGCCGGCGGGGCGATCCGCGCCTCGATGTCGGAGCCGTTAGACTTCAGGCGCTCGGCGATGCGGGCCACTTCCTCGTCGGAGAGAATCGCCGGACGGCCGACCGAAAGGGCGATCGCGTAAAGTCTGGCGAGCGTCTCGAGCTCGCGCGCGCGCGCCAGCGCGGCCTCGAGCGTCGAGCCGGTCACGAGCGCGCAATAATTGCTGAGCAGCGCCGCGTGGCTCTGGCCGAGCGCCTCGAGCGCGAGGTCCGCGAGTTCGGTCGTCCCGGCGGGAGCGTATCGCGCGCAGCGCACGACGGCGCCGCCGAACAGCGCGATCATGGAATGGGCGGCGGGAATGTCCCGGCGCGCCATCGCCATCGCCGTCGCATAGGGCGACTGGAATCGGATGATCGCGCCGATGTCGGGCCGCGCGCGGGCGATCCCAAGGTGGATGCGCCATTCGGTCGACGGCTTCAGCGGCCCTTTCCAGGCGCCGTACTCGCCGGCGAGCGGCATGCGCGCGATCATGGCGGGCGACAGCGCGGCATAGGTCGGCCCGTGCGGGGTGATGAGAAGCGCATCGTCGAGCCGGGCCGAGACGCCGCCATCCGGCGCGCCGCCGAGCCCTGCGGCGACGAGGCGCGCGCCGTGGGCGATGATCGATTCGCGCAGAGCCTTTTCGTTCGCCGCCATGTCCGCCGCTTTTTGCTGAGTTGCGATCGACGCGTGAAATATTTTTGACGGCGAATGGCTCGGGAAATCAAGGGCCAGCGCGGCTTCTTGGTGATTACGGCGCCGACTCTTGCCGCTCGCTCGCCGCTAACCTTAGGGCTGTCGCTGCGTTCACGAGCCCTCGTCCGCGCCGGTTTTGCCCGCATTCCGTTGAGTTGACTTCGCGATCATGCACGTTTAATTGCACGATATGTCTTGTTTATGCACGATGCGCGCATGATCCTCGAATCTCCCGTCGCCCGGCGCGACGTCATCCTCGACCGCCTTTCGCATGGCCAGTCCGTCGTAGCCGCGGCGTTGGCGCTGGAATTCGAGGTTTCCGAGGACGCGATCCGCCGGGATTTGCGCGCTCTTGCGGCGGAGGGCCGATGCCGGCGTGTCTATGGCGGCGCGCTGCCGCTGTCGAAGGCCGCGACTCCGATGGCGGCGCGAATGGAGGAAGCGGCTGAGCGCAAGCAGGCGCTTGCTCGCAAGGCCGCCTCGCTCGTGAAGCCGGGACAGTTCGTGTTCCTCGACAGCGGCAGCACCAATCTCAAGCTCGTCTCCTGCCTGCCCGAGGACTTTGAGCTCACGGTTGCAACCAACTCGATCGACATCGCCGCAGCCGCCCTGCGGCGAGGCGACCTGCGCCTGATCATGGTTGGCGGCGCGGTCAACAATGGCGTCGGCGGCTGCGTCGACGCGGCGGCGACGATGAGCCTCATGCAGATGAACATCGATCTCGGCGTGCTCGGCGCCTGCGCGCTGTCTTCCACGACCGGCGTCGCCGCCCATGACCTCTCCGACTCTGCTTTCAAGCGCGCGCTCGTTGCGGCGAGCAGGAGCCGCGTCGTCCTCGCCACCCGCGACAAATTCGCCGCGCGGGCGCCGCACCGCGTCGCCGACCTCAAGGACATCGACGCCTTCGTCGTCGAGCATGACGCAGCAAGGGACGAGCTCGATCAGCTGGCCGCCGCCGGAAGCGAAGTCCTGATCGCCGATCGGCCGGCATGAGCGTCGGCGCGGAAACGCCATATCGAGATTCGGCCCCGCCGACAGCGGATCGGCCGGAGACGCGTCTCGCGACGCGGCTCGCATTTCTGGTCGCGGGCTTCGGGCTCGCCTGCTGGGCGCCGCTTGTTCCCTTCGCCAAGGAAAGGCTGCAAGTCGACGACGGCACGCTGGGACTACTACTGCTCTGCCTTGGCCTGGGCTCGATCGCTCCGATGCTGCTCGCGGGCGCGATCAGCGCGCGCTACGGCAGCCGATCCGTGATACTCACGGGCGGGTTCGGTCTGGCCCTCCTGCTACCGTTGCTTGCGGCAGCCGGATCGCCCGTCTCGCTCGGGTTGGCGCTGGTCGGGTTTGGCGCGGCGCTCGGCTCCCTCGATGTCGCGATGAACATCCATGCGGTCGAGGTCGAGCGCGCAGCCGCAAAGCCGCTGATGTCGGGCTTCCATGCGCTGTTCAGCGTCGGCGGCTTCATCGGCGCGACGCTCATCACCTTCCTTCTGTCTTTGGATGTCGTCCCGATTGTCAGCACCTTGCTCGCGTCCGCGTTGATGGCGATTGCGATGTCGCTCGCGGCGCCGCGCCTGCTGCGCGCCTCGCATATGGAGAAGGCGCCGCTGATCGTCGCCCCGCGCGGAATCGTACTCCTGCTCGCGGTTCTGGCCGCGGTGATGTTCCTCGTCGAAGCAGCGATCCTCGACTGGAGCGCCCTGCTCGTGACCGGCAAGGGGCTCGTCCGGGAGGCGCGTGGGGACTCGGCTACTCGATCTTCGCCATCGCCATGACCGCGGGACGGTTTGGCGGCGATTTCGTCTCGATGCGCATCGGCGACCGGGCGATCCTGTTCTGGGGCGGCCTCGCGACGATCGCCGGCTTCGCCTTGGTCCTCGAGGCGCCGTTCGCTTTGCTCGCCATGAGCGGGTTTCTCCTGATCGGCCTCGGAGCTTCGAACATCGTGCCGGTGCTGTTCCGTGGCGCGGGCGCCCAGCGCGTGATGCCGGCCGGGCTCGCGGTCGCGGCGATCACGATCGCCGGATACGGGGGCAACCTTGTCGGCCCCGCCCTCATCGGCTTCGTCGCCAAGGCGGCGGGGCTTCCGGCCGCGTTCTGGCTGCTCGCCGCGCTCGTCGGCACGGTCGTTTTGAGCGCGCGAGCGGTTACGACGCGGGCTTGATAGGGCATTCCGATCCGAGCGTCGCTTTGCGTATAATGACCCCGTCCG
The DNA here is from genome assembly GCA_963794655.1 of uncultured Alphaproteobacteria bacterium. Lineage (GTDB taxonomy): Bacteria > Pseudomonadota > Alphaproteobacteria > Rhizobiales > Beijerinckiaceae > Roseiarcus. The sequence continues at coordinate 82,386 of CAWCEV010000007.1, read as the reverse complement.
GCGTGCTCGGAGGAGTCAGGTGTCGCGATCTCATTCCGCCAATCTCTTCGATCTCGTCGCCGCACGGGCGCCGGGCCCCGACAAGCTCGCGCTCGAGACCGGCGACGCGACGGCCCTGACCTATGGCGAGCTTTTCGCTCGCTCGGCCCAAGCGGCTCAGGCGCTCGTCGCGCTCGGCGTCAGGCCCGGCGACCGGGTCGCGGCGCAGGTCGATAAATCGACCGACGTGATCGTGGTCGCGCTCGCCTGCTTTCGCGCCGGCGCGGTCCTGTTGCCGCTGAACACCGCCTATACGCTTGCGGAACTCGAGTATTTCCTTGGCGACGCCGAGCCCGCGCTTGTTCTCTGCCGGCCCGAGCTGCTCGAGCCGGTCCGGGCGCTCGCCCTGAAGCTCGGCCTCAGCCGGGTCGAAAGCCTCGGCGTCAAGCGCGACGGAACCTTCGCGGATGCGATCGCCGCCGCGCCGCGCGTCTTCGAGACGGTCCCGCGCGCCAGCGGCGATCTTGCGGCGATTCTCTATACCTCCGGCACGACCGGCCGCTCTAAGGGAGCGATGCTGACGCATGAGAATCTGACGTCGAACGCGCTGACCCTGGTCGACTGCTGGCGCTTTACTCCGGCCGACAGGCTCATTCACGCACTGCCGGTTTTTCATACCCACGGGCTATTCGTCGCGGTCAATGTCGCGCTCATCGCGGGCGCGACGATGGTCTACATGAATAGGTTCGATCCCGACGCGGTCATCGCGGCGATGCCCGGCGCGACGTCGATGATGGGGGTGCCGACCTTCTACACGCGCCTCCTCGACCATCCCGGCCTCGACCGGGCAGCTTGCGCCAACATGCGGCTCTTCGTCTCGGGCTCGGCGCCGCTGCTCGCCGAAACGCACCGCGCCTGGCGGGAGAGGACCGGTTTCGCGATCCTCGAGCGCTACGGCATGACCGAGACCAGCATGATCACCTCCAACCCCTACGACGGGGAACGCCGGTCGGGGACGGTCGGCTTCGCGCTGCCGGGGGTGAGCGTGAGGATCGCGAACCCCGACGACGGAGCTCCGGTTCGCGGCGGCGAGGTCGGCGTCATCGAGGTCAAGGGGCCGAACGTCTTCGTCGGCTATTGGCGGATGCCGGAGAAGACGGCGCAGGAGTTTCGCGACGACGGATTTTTCATCACCGGCGACCTCGCCCGCGTCGATGACGATGGCTATATCCACATTGTCGGGCGCGCGAAGGATCTGGTGATCTCCGGCGGTTTCAACGTCTATCCGAAGGAGGTCGAGAGCGAGATCGACGCGATCGAGGGCGTGCTCGAGAGCGCCGTGTTCGGCGTCGCCCATGCCGATTTCGGCGAGGGCGTGACCGCGGCGATCGTGCCGCGTCCCGGCGCGGCGCTGACCGAGCAGGCGATCCTCGCCGCGCTCAGTGGCCGGTTGGCCAGGTTCAAGGCGCCCAAGCGCATCCTCATCGTCGAGTCGCTGCCGCGCAACGCGATGGGGAAGGTGCAGAAAGCGGCGCTGCGCGAGGCCTATAAGGACATCTACCGCGCTTGAGGGTTGCCGTTCTCGCGCGCGAAAGGCGAACGAAATGAGTGGGGACGAAGGCCATCATCACGACCACGCGCATGGGCCCGCTCACGCGCATGACCACGCGGGCGGTCACGGACATGATCACGCGCCGGCGACCTTCGGCCGCGCCTTCGCGCTCGGCGTGGCGCTCAACCTTGGGTTTGTGATCATCGAGGCGGTGTTCGGAATCCTCAGTAATTCCGTCGCGCTCCTTGCCGACGCCGGCCACAATGTCGGCGATGTGCTGGCGCTCGCGGTCGCCTGGCTCGCAAGCGAACTGGTGAAGCGGGCGCCCACCGCCCGGTTCAGCTACGGCCTGCGTGGCTCGTCCATTCTCGCGGCGCTGTTCAACGCGGTGTTCCTGCTCGTGATCGTCGGCGCGGTCTCGTGGGAGGCGATCCGGCGGCTCGGAGCGCCGGAGCCGGTCGCGGGCAAGACGGTGATGATCGTGGCGGCGGTCGGAATCGTCGTCAACGCCGTGACCGCATGGTTGTTCGCGGGCGGCAAGGGCGACATCAACGTGCGCGGCGCATTTGTTCACATGGCGTCGGACGCCGTGGTGTCGGCGGGCGTCGTCGTCGCGGGCTTTGTGATCATGATGACCGGATGGCTATGGCTCGACCCGGTCGTCAGCCTCGTTATCAACGCCGCGATCGTCTGGGCAACCTGGGGTCTCCTGCGCGATTCGCTCGGCATGGCGATGGCGGCCGCGCCTTCGACCATCAATCCCGCGGAGGTGCGAGCCTTCCTTGCCGGCCAGACGGGCGTGGCCAGCGTTCATGACCTGCACATCTGGGCGATGAGCACGACAGAAGTCGCTCTCACCTGTCATCTGGTGATGCCCGGAGGCCACCCCGGGGACGATTTCCTCCATCGCCTGGCGGCGGAACTGTCGGATGAGTTCCACATCGGCCATTCGACGGCGCAAATCGAGATCGATCCGGCGTGCGCATGCGCGCTCGCCCCCGACGAGGTCGTCTGATCGCCGCGCCGAGGCCGGCTTTTCCCGCCTAACCGAGCCTTCCCGAGGCGTGAGCCAGCATGGTGTAGACCTTGCCGGTGTTGGACAGGAGATAGGCCCGCCATTGCGCGCCGTCGCGGTCGCTCTGGCTCACCTTCGCCAACACGCGCTCGAACTCCTGCATATAGCGGGTCGTCGTGTCGCGGAACGCCGGGTCGGAGCGATAGCGGCGCCGGATCTCGTCGAACGCCCGTTGGCCAGACTCGGTATAGAGACGGCGCGAGACAGCGGCGGTGTCGCCGCGCCGCCACCGGTCCCACATCTCGACCGCCGCCGCATTGTCGATCAGGCCGGAGATTTCCAGCGCGAGCGCGTCGAGCGTCTCCGTCGCCTTCGGCGAGGGGGGCGCGGGCTCCTCGCGTTCGGCGGCCGCGAGCAGGTTCGAGAGCCATCCGGCCTGGCCGCGGTCGGAGGCCGATGCGGGCGGAGCCAATGTCGGTGCAGGCGAGGGCGCGGGCCACGGCTGGGCCGGGCTCCGGCCGGGCGGCGGGTCGGCGTCCGGCATGGTCCCAATCAGCCCTTGCGGCGGGCTCTCGATCACCTGCGGAGCGATGGCTTCGCCGATGCGCGCAAGCGCAGTCTCGCGCGGCGAAGGCGCCTCGAGAGTGCGCAGGTTGGTCTCGTCGCGGCGCGGCGGCTGCGGCGGCTCGAAGCGCGGGGCAGCAGCGCCGGCGCCGGCGGCCGTCGCGGCGACCAGCGGCGCGGGCTCGGCGACGTCGAAGGCGCCGCCCGAGTCGGCGACCAGAGCCGCGAGCTCCTTCAACGCCCGAATCTGGTCGGAAACGACCCGCCGCATGGCCTCAGTGGTTTCGCTTGTTTCCCGCGGCAGGTCGAGCACGCCGCGGCGCAGCTCCTGGCGCGTCTCGTCGAGCTCGCGCTGGACCTGGCCCGCCATCTCCTTCACTTCATCCACCGATTGGCGGAATCGGCCGGCGGCGTTTTCGAGCGCGCCGGAGAGCTGGGCGTTGGTCTGTTCGAGGGTCGCCTGCAGCGTCTGCGCGGTCCGCTCGCGCTCCTTGGCCGCGTTGTCGCGGATGGTTTCGAACTGGCCGGCGACGGCGATCGAGGCGCCCCTGGTCGCCGAGGCGAGGGTGGCGCTGATCTCTTGTGCGCGAGCCTGGGCCCTCGCGAAACTGTCCTCCACGTTAGCGGCAAACCGCCCGAGCGTCGCCTCGAAGGCTTCGCTGCGGCCGGCGAGATCGCTGATCAGGCCCTGAAGGCTGCTCTGGCGCTGTTCGAGCGCGCGATCGATCGAGCGCTGCTGCTCGGTGAGATCCCGTCCGACCGCGGCCAGGGTTTCAGCGTGCTGGGCGAGCTGACCGGCAAGCGCGCCGGCGTCGGACTGGGTGGCCGAGGAGATCTGCCCGAGCGCCGCCACCTGCGAGGCGATGGCGCCGAGCGCTTGCTGGAAGTCGTCGACCCGCGCGGCGAGTCCGCTCTGCACGGCGGCAAGCCGGTCGCCGGCCGATCCGATGTCGCGGTCGATGACCGCGCTGGTATGGCCGAGGTTGTCGATCACTAGCGTTAGTTCATTGCGCAGCCGGTCGCCGGTGCCGGTGAGCGCCCCGACCGAGTTTTCCGCGCTGCGGGCGACGGCCTCGCCAAGCGCGGCGCCGGACGCCTCGACCTGTTCGGTCAGCCGCTTCATGAGCCCGTCGATCGCTTCGGCCGACCGGTTGGTCGTCTCGGCGGCGATGTCGCGCAGCGACTGGCTGGAATCGGCCACCTCCGAGCGCAATTGTCCGGTGAGCGCGCTCAAGGTGCGGACGGGGTCTGCCGCGCTGCCATTGACCGCGGCGATGAGCTCGTCTGTCCGCCGGGTCAAAAGGGAGGCGAGGCTGACCATCTGCTGATCGAGGGTATGGATCGCGCGCTCGCCGACGCCGGCGATTCTCGCCGAAACGTCCTCGCCGCGCTCGCCAAGCGAAGCCAGGAGCTCGGCGCCGCGCCCTTCGATGACTTCGCGTAGCTCGTCGACCCGCGCCCTGATCGCGCCGGTGACGCTCGCTCCGCGCGCGGCCCAGGTCGAATCGGCGTCCGCCGCCGTTTTCGCCAGCGTCTCGCTCATCGCATGAATGCGCGCGGCGAGCCGCTCATCGATGCTCTCGGCGTTGCTGTTGGCGGCCTCCACCAGATCCGAAAGGCGCGAATCGATGATCCTCGTGCTCTGATCGGCGGCTTCGGAGAGAGCCGCAAGGCGCGCGTCGAAGATCTGCGCGCTCTGCCTGGCTGCGTCGACGACAACGCCCCGGTGCGAGTCGAACGCCGCGCCGAGCGAGGCTTTGTGCTGGTCGAGCAAACCGGAAACCCGCTCGGCATGATCGCTGACCTTGTCCTCGAGCTCCGCCCTGCTCGATTCGAATCGCCGGCTCAGATCCTGCATCGGTGTGACGACCTGGTCCTTGAACTGATCGACACTGACGCCGAGCGATCTGGAGACTTCTTCGACCCGGCCCGTCAGCGTAGCATTCATGTCGCGGGCCACCGCCGAGAGCGTCTGCGTCAGCTCGTCGGCTCGCCGTTGCAAGGTTTCGCCGATTTCGGCTGATTTCGCGTCCATGCCTTGCACAAGTTCGCGACCGCCGTCGCCGAGCGTCTTGGCGGTTTCCAGCGTGTTGCGGGCGAGCGTTTCGGTGAGCGCGCGACCGCGCTGGGCGAGCGCGTCCTCGATCCGCATGAGCAGGCTCTCGAGCGTCGTCGACACGTCGCGCAGTTTCGCCCCGGCGCGCTCCTCCACGGCTTCGAGGCGGGCGTCGAACAACGCGGCCGCCTCGTCGTTGCGCTGGCCGAGCTTCTCGTTGATCGCCCCGCCACGGTTGACGAGGGTATCCTCGATCTCCGCGAGCTTGGCGCCGAGATCGGCGGTGAGCAGGGCGGACCGGTCGCCGATCTGGACGACAAGTTCGCGGCCGCGCCCGTCGATCGCGCCCTCGAAGCGCGCCAGCGCGTCGCCGAGCGACGTCTCGATCCGGCGCGAGTGAGAGGAAAGCGCGAGATCGACCGCATTGCTGTGAGCGGCGGACGCGGCCTCGAACTGCTCGGCCCGCGTAGTCGAATTTGCCGCCAGCCGATCCGAATAGTCGCCGAAGCGCTTGTCGAAGTCGTCGCTGCGCGCGTTCATCATCGCGTCGATGGCGTCGAGATGTCCGGCGATGCGTGCGTTGAGCTCGTCGGAATGGGCGCCCAGGCGATCGATGACGTTATGCCCGCTTTCGCCGACAAGGCCGTCCAGCGCCTCGAGATATTGGCGCATGTGCTCGGTCTGCTGCGACACCGCGTCCACAAGGCGCACGCCACGATTATTGACGATGCCGTCGAAGGCCGCGATCTGGTCACGCAGCGTATCGTGCACGTTGCTCGCCCCGGTCGCCGCGGCGGCCGCCACGTCATTGGCCAGCGCGGTGAAGCGTTCGTTGATATGCGCTCTCTCGTCGGCCATCCGGGCCAGCGACTGCGTCGTTGACACCTCGATCTGCGCTTGGGCCACGGCGCCTTCGGCCGAGATCGCGCCAACGAGGCGGCGCGTCGATTCGTCGAAGAGGGTCTCGATCGCCTCGTTCTGCGCCTCGACCGCGCCACGCAACTGGCTCTCGCGGGTGTTGAACTGATCGCCCCAGCGAACCGCCGCGGCGTCGAGGATCGCCGCCGCGTCTTCCGCGCGGTCCCCGATCAGGGACGACAAGCGCTCGCTCGAACCGGTCAGCCTGTCTTCCAGGACCTGGCCGCGGACCACCACGGTGTCGTGGAGGCGGTCGGCGGCGTCGTTGAGGCGCGTAACGAGGCTGTCGCCGTGGACTACGATAGTGTCGGAAAGCCCCGCGCTGCCGGCCTCGAGGCGCTCGATGAGCGAATTGGACCGGAGGCTGAAGTCGCCGACGACCGCATCGGCCGTTTGACCAAGCCGATCGGTGACGAGATCGCCCTGGGCGCGGATCGCCTCGACGGCCTCGGCGCCGCTCGAGCTGACGCGCCCGACCACGTCGTTCGCAAAGGCGTCGACGGCGTTGCGAGTCGCAGCCGACGCGTCCGCGAGTTGGACAGCGACCGAATCGCCCTGGACGCGGATCGCTTCGACGGCATGCAGGGCGCTCGTGGCGACGCGGCCGACGACGTCGTCTACAAATGCTCCGACGGCGGTTCGCGTCGCCGTCGAGGTGTCCGCCAGTCGATCGGCGACCGAATCGCCATGGAGCCGGATCGCATCGACGGCTTGCGCTCCGCTCGCGCTGACGCGGCCGACCACCTCGTCGGCGTATGCGGCCACCGCGTCTCGGTGTTGCGCCGAGGCGTGAGCGAGCTGGTCGGCGACCGAATCGCCATGAAGCCGGATCGCATCGACAGCTTGTGTTCCGCTCGCGCTGACGCGGCCGACCACTTCGTCGGCATATGCGGCCACCGCGCCGCGACTTGCGGCGGACGCCTGGGCCAGCTGGTCGGCGACCGAATCGCCATGGAGCCGGATCGCATCGACCGTCTGCTGCCCGCTCGCGCTGACCCGGCCAATGATTTCATCGGCATATTCGCCAACGGCGCCTCGGTGCTGTGACGAGGCCTGGGCGAGCTGGTCGGCGACGGAATCGCCATGCAGGCGGATCGCGTCGACGGTTTGCGCTCCGCTTGCGCTGACGCGGCTCACGACCTCGTCGGCGTAGGCGGCGACCGCGCCGCTCATCACGGCCGACGCGCCGGCAAGCTGCGTGGCGACGGCGTCGCCGTGCGCGTTGACGACGTCTGCGGCCTCCGAGAGGCGCGACGCCAGGACGTCGGCATGGGTGGTCAGCGTCCGCGCGGCCTCGGCGCTGCTTGAGGAAACGCGGCTCACGACGGCGTCCGCGTGGGCGCCGATGGCGTCGCCAGCCTGAGCGGCGGCGTCGGAGAGGCGAGTGGCGATCGAATCGCCATGGGCGCGAATGACGTCGAGGACCTCGGCGCTGCTCGCGTTGATACGGCCGACGATATCGTCGCCGTGAGCGCCGAATGCGCCGGAGAGCGCGAGCGACGCCGCGTCGAGCTGATCCGACACGGCCTCTCCGTGTCCCCGGATCGCCTCAACGGCGCGGGCGCTGCTGCCGCTGATGCGGCTGACCACCTCGTCGGCATGGGCGCCAACGGCGCTCCGTGCGAATTCAGAGGCGTCCGCGAGCCGGGTCGCAACCCGGTCGCCATGCGCGTCGATCGCCTCCACGACCGAATCTTGCGAGGTTTGAATGCGTTCGATCAGGTTGTCGCCGCGCTCGCCCAAACGCGACAGCAGGTTGTCGCCGACAGCCTTGAGGCGGCTATCGACGTCGCCGACCCGGGCGAGGATTTCGCCGGCGGCCTTCTGGCTGGTGTCAGCGAGGCGCTCGGCGAGGCCTTCGCCGATTCCGGCGATCGACACGCTCATTCGCGCGCCTTCGGCGACAATGCGCTCGAGCGTCGTCGACCCGGCGCCCTCAAGGTTGCGGGCGACGTCCTCCGACGCTGTCCCGAGCGACGAAGTCACCCTTTGGCCGGCTTCGATCAGGCGCTCGCTAAGGCCTGCGCCGGCGGTATTGAGGTCGGCGGCGATGCTGTCGTGAGCAGTCGCGATGGCGTCGCGGACCCGCGTCCCGCTGGTCACGATCGCCTCGCGCTGATCGGCCATCTCGGCGATCAAGAGCCGGATCCTGCGCTCATTGTCGGAATAGGAGCGCTCGAGGGTCGAGACCTCGGACTGCACCCGGGTCTCGAGTTCGGCGGCGCGCGCAAGCGCCCGTTCGACCCCGTCGCCCATCGACGTGAGCTCGCGGCGAATGGCCTGGGAGAGGTTCGCCATGTGCTCGCCAGCGGTCGCCTCGGGCTCGGCCAGTCGCACCGCGACCTGGGAGATCGCGCGCGCCGATTGCCTAAGCTCGCGCAACCGCCGCGTGAGCGCGGCGAAGGCGAACATGCAGAAGATCGGCGCGAGCGTCGCCAGCAGGAGCAGCGGGGTCTCCGGCCGCAACAAGAGGTCGACCCGGCGCGCCGGAGCCGAGGGCCACAAGGCGGCATAGGCGTAAAGCACGCAGATCGCGGCCCACAGGAGCGAGCCGATCAGGGCGAGGACGAAGGGCGTCCGGCTCGCCGGGCGCGCGTTCATCGCCTGCAGGATCGCCCCGACGGTCTCGCGGTCGTCGTTCGCAGGCGCGCTGGTCTGGATCGCCGGCCTCGGTTCCGTCTCGGGGGAGCTGGCCGCAGGCCCGGGCCCTGGGCGGAGCAGCGTCGAAGGCTCGCCGCCGACCGGGCTTGGCTTGAGAACCGGGGTTGCGGTCGTCGTCCTAGCCGGAACAAGCTGGGGAAGAGCCGCGCTCTCGACCGTGACGGCCTCGTCGTCTTCGGTGAGGTTCAGCGCGCTTTCGATCGCCGACATCGCCGCGGAAACGGGATCCGTCGCCGGATTTTGTTTTGCCATCGTGTGCGCCTCACTCCATCGGCCTCGGTCGCCAGAACGACCCAGCCGCACGCCAGCGTTTTCCAGCTTCCCTTGGCCGGACCAAACACTGTGAATTAACCACGTTGCAGTCTACCGCCGCGCCTCAAGGATGAAAACCGCGTGAGCCGCTCATAATGCAAACGTCGTTAACGCTTCGGTTACCACGAATCTCCATTATCTTCAGCCTATTATCGGCCGCGCCTGCCGGTTTTCGGGGGGTCGCGGACTGGCGGGGGCGCGATGCGTGAGGGTCCGGGAGCCTTGAAGCGGGCGGCGATCGCTTCCAATCTGGACGAATCGAGGGCAGGGGCCCTCGATCCACCGCTCGACCTCGTCCATCTTGCGCGCCAGTGCCTCGGCGACCACGAGCTTGAGGCGGAATTGTTGGGGCTGTTCCGGCTGCAGGCCCCGGCGCTGACCGCGCAACTGGCCGATCAGTCGCTTTTGTCGCTGGAATCAAAGGCAAAAATCGCGCATAAACTGCGCGGCTCGGCGCTTTCGGTCGGCGCCGGGCGCGTGGCCCAGGCGGCGCTGCGGATCGAGGAATTGGCCGGCGCCGCCGACAAGAGACCCGAGGATTGCGATCAACACGCGGACGAAGCCCGTGGAATCGCCGCTCTTCTATTCGCCGTGACCGAGGCCGTGGTCGAAATCGATCGCATTTTGGGCTAGCCAGCGCCGCCGCTCGCCGCCGCCACAAAGCGTCTGGGGATAAGTCTTACCGGGCTCTCTAACCCCACCCCGTCCGCAACGAAAACGCCCATTCAAACGCTCTTTCGGGGCCGCCGCGCTTGCTATATGAGGGCGCGCGACAAGGCTTAAGCCAACCTCCGCGTCACGGCGCAGGACGCGGCTCCTCAAGGAAAATCCGATTTCAATGACCAAAGTCACCTACATCGACGCGTCCGGACAGTCGCGCACCGTGGAAGCGCAGATCGGCTCGACGGTGATGGAGACGGCGCTTCGCAACTCCATTCCGGGGATCGAAGCCGAATGCGGCGGAGCCTGCGCCTGCGCGACCTGCCACGTCTATGTCGCGCCGGAATGGGCTGAGGCCACTGGCAAGGCGTCGCAGATGGAGGAGGACATGCTCGATTTCGCCTTCGAGGTGCGGCCGACTTCGAGGCTCTCTTGCCAGATCAAGGTCACCGAGGCGCTGGACGGTCTCGTCGTCACCACGCCAGCCAAGCAAGGATAGGAAGCGAAGGAAGCGGAATGAACGAAGTGTTATCTACCGACGTCGCCATTATCGGCGCCGGGCCGATCGGCCTGTTCGCGGTGTTCGAGCTCGGCCTCCTGGATATGAAAGCCCATCTGATCGACATCCTGCCGAAGGCGGGCGGCCAGTGCGCGGAGCTCTATCCGGAGAAGCCGATCTACGACATTCCGGGCTTCCCAGTGGTCTCGGGGCAGGAGCTCGTCGACAATCTGATGAAGCAGATCCATCCGTTCGGGCCGAAGTTTCACCTGGGCGAGATGGTTGAACGGATGGAGGTCGCCGGGACGGCAAAGCGCCCGCTGTTTCGGATCGCAACGGACAACGACAAGACGATCGAGGCCAAGTCGGTGTTCATCGCCGCCGGAGGCGGATCGTTCCAGCCCAAGAAGCCGCCGATCCCGGGTCTCGACGCCTACGAGAACAAAAGCGTCTTCTATTCCGTGCGCAAGATGGAGCATTTCAGGGATAGGCGGGTGGTCATCGTCGGCGGGGGCGATTCCGCGCTCGACTGGGCGCTCAACCTGCATCCCATCGCGAAACGGATCACCCTTGTCCACCGCCGCGACGCGTTCCGGGCGGCGCCGCACTCGGTCAACGCCATGCGCGAACTCGTCAATGCAGGCGACATGGAGTTTGTCCTTGGCCAGGTGACGGCGGTCAAGGGCGAGGACGGGCAGCTTTCAGCGCTCACGATCCGCCGTGAAAACGGCGAGCACTACGACCACCCTTGCGACGATATGATGCCGTTCTTCGGACTGACGATGAAGCTTGGGCCGATCGCCGGCTGGGGAATCAACCTACACGAGAATCTGATCCCGGTGGACACGGCGAAGTTCGAGACCAGCGTTCCCGGTGTTTTCGCCATCGGCGACATCAACACCTATCCGGGCAAGCTCAAGCTCATTCTGTCGGGCTTCCACGAGGCCACACTCGCGGCCCAGCGCGCGCATCACTACGTATACCCGGACAAGAAATTGACCTTCCAGTATACGACCTCATCAACCAGCCTGCAGCGCAAGCTTGGAGTGAGTTAAGCGCGATCTCCTCGGGTCGCTACGTCGTCGATCCATGGGGCGTTCAGAAGTTGATGTTCGTGCGCAGGCCGAGAACGAACTCATTCTTGTTCCGCTGCGTGGGTTGTTCCGGATCGGCGATGCCGAGGCCTGGGTTGATGAAGTACTGAACGTCGGGCTGAATCACCCAGGATGGCGCGGCCTGAAACTGGTACGTCGCCTCGATAAAGGTCTCGTTGGAGCGAATGGGGGTGTAGATCAAAGGCTGGTAGACTTGCAGCTGCCTATCGCGGGCCGATGCGCCGCTGCTGGCCCATGCGGTCCCCATTTCGACGCCGAAGCTATCGTTGTCGCGCGTCGGCAAGGGGCCCTTCAAGGCGAAACCCGCATTGATGCTGGCGCTGACCAGGTTTCGATCCTGATACGGCGTGAACATCGGGCGGAAGAAGACATTCAGGCTGCGATTGGCGTTGTCCCGCGAACGCCAGATCATTTGGTCCATGACCCCGTAGAGTGAAAAGTCGCCGTGATGCGCGGCCGGAGCGCCGTTGCTCAGGGGGTTCGCTAGAGGCATGCCCAAAGCGTCGTATTGCTGGTCGTTGAATTTGTAGCTGTCATACCAGCCGCCGATCTTGTAGACGCCCGGCAGCGGGCCATCGGCGCTCGGCTTGCCGGACGTGGTCGAGCCCAGTGCGTATTGCAGTTCCGCGATCGCAAGTGCGCCGGTGTCGAGCGGGAAGCTCACGCCATGCGGGTTGCTCGTCGGGGAATTCGGCGAATCCCGGGGGATCGGGCTTCCGTTGAAAACGCCGGCGAGCAAGGTGACGGCGTCCGTTGCCTGGACCCGGCCGCGAACGCCCAAGCCTGCAAGCGGGTAGGCGGGACCCCCGCCGGGCAAGTTTGCCGACGGCAGCGCTGGCCAGCCCGACGCCGAGTTCATGAAGAGAGAATTCCCGCTCGGAGCGATGACGAATTCCTCGTCCAGGCTCTGCTCGCCGACCTTAATGTCGAATTTGTCGCCGAACTTCTGCTGGTACCACAATTCCCACAGTCGAACGCCAACCGGCGCCTCGATGTCGGTCAGCGTCTGCAAGACCATGAGATTGTCGGCGGTGAGGTTGCCGCCCCAATATTGCAGGCCGCTTGCATTGAGCGTTCCGCCCTGGAGACCGAACGCCTTCTCGGTGTCCATCTGCAGGGTCACGGTGGTGAGGCCGTCGGTTTCAACGCTCTGTCTAACGCCCCCGCTGAGATTGCCGAACGTCTCGATATTCTCGAGGATCGTGAGGGTGACGCCGTACTTGGCCAAGGCAGGCCGCACCCCCCACATGTCGCCGAGCAGGTTCTGATTTTGCCAGGAGAGGCCGAGGTAGCCGAACGGTCCGGCGCTCGGGGAGGTCGCAGGGGCTCCCCCTGTCGGGGCTGACTGAACGGGCTGAGTTTGCGTCGGTTCCCCCGAGTCGGGCGCGCCCGGCCCGGCGGCCGCCAGCGGGTTCGAGTCGGCGTAAGCCGGGCCGACGAGCAACCTCGCCGCCAACGCCGCCGCCATTATGGTCGCGGCGAGGCGGCGCCTTCTTTTCCTGCGCTGCGGTTCGCGGGCGGCAGGAGGGGCGTATCGAAGAAAGCGCAATCCGTACCCCCGACCTCCTGCCGGCCGACAGGCAGGATGACGACCCGCGCGGCGGGCGATGTCAATGAGGCCGGCGACCGGAACGGAGACTTTCCAAGACTATCAGACGACGAGGGGAGGCCCGTCGCCGCAAAATGAGGGCCTTCGGCCGCCATATTATTTTTGCCGACAGCGCCCGCGGAGCGTTATGCCTTGAGACGGACGGGTGATAGCGCGCCCGAAGAAAAGGAGCGGCGATGGCGAAATCGGCCCAGGCCTTGAGCGAAGCGCCTGAGTTCGACGAGGCCTTCCGGGCTTCTTTCGCCGATCTTCTGGCCTGGCGGCGCGACGTGCGACACTTTCGCCCCGGCGAAAAGCCTGATGAAGGCACGCTTGCCAGGCTCTTCGAGCTTGCAGCGCTCGCGCCCTCGGTCGGCAATTGCCAGCCGACCCGGTTCGTGCGGATCGACGACGAGGATCGGCGAGCCTTGATCCGCGCCAATTTCGAGACCGCCAATCGCGACGCGCTAACGGCCTATCGCGGCGAACGCGCCGCGCTCTACGCGAGGCTCAAGCTCGCGGGCCTGCACGACGCTCCGGTTCATGTGGCGGTCTTCTGCGACGAGGCTACCGAGCAGGGCCATGGTCTCGGCGCGCGCACCATGCCGGAGACGCGCCGCTATTCGACAATTTGCGCGCTGCACACTTTCTGGCTCGCGGCGCGAGCGCGCGGCGTTGGCGTCGGGTGGGTGTCGATTCTCGACCCCGCGGCCCTCGCCGATGCGCTCGACGTGCCGCGCGGCTGGACGTTCATAGCCTATCTTTGCGTCGGCTTTCCGCGCGAGGAGCATTTGGTCCCGGAGCTCGAGCGCGCTGGCTGGGAGGCGCGCAAGCCGCATCCGGTCTTGAGGCGGTAGAGCGCAGTTCGTCGCTGGATCACCCGCGTCGTGGCTGATGGAGGTCGTCGACCCACTCGACCGTTTCCGGGTTCGGCTCGACATTCGGCAGATCGAGATTGACGACGACCGGCTCCTGCCCGCTGCGCACTAGCACGCAGGAGAGCGGCTCATCGTCGCGCGCGTTGATCTCCTGATGCGGGACATAGGGCGGCACGTAGATGAAGTCGCCCGGTCCGGCCTCGGCAACGAATTCGAGTCGGTCGCCCCAGCGCATGCGCGCCCGCCCGCTCACCACATAGATGACGCTCTCGACGGCTCCGTGATGATGCGCGCCCGTTTTCGCCTTGGGATGGATGACGACTGTGCCTGCCCAGAGCTTCTCGGCGCCGGCGCGGGCGTGAGTGATGGCGGCCGCACGGTTCATGCCTGCGGTCTGCGGAGTGTTGACGTCGAGTTCGTTCGAATGGACCACCCGGACGCCGTCGAGGCGCCATCGGGCCTGATTGTGATCGTCCATGTCAGCTCTCCGGTTTCCGCCAATCTATCGCCAAAGGGACCGGCCGAACAGCACCCGCTTTGGACGGCAAGGCGGCTGGCGATTGCGCACGCGGCGTCGTAAAAAGACGCCATGACTGAGGCCTCGCCCGTGACCGCCGGGACGCGCTTGACCGCGCGAGCCCTGATCGTCGGCGAGCGCATCGACACTGCCGGACTCGAGCGCCCGGATACGATCTCGCTGTTGCCGCTCGCCTTCCGGGTCGGCGAGCGCGGCATGGTGGCGCTGTTCCGGTTCGGCGTCGCGGTCATGGTGGGGCTGACGCCGCTCGAGGAAGAAGACACGCTGATGAAGCTCAGGCCGCGCGTCGTCGGCGAACGCGCGCGGGGCGACGACGAGACGGCGGTGCTAGAGATCGCCCCCGACGGCGACGAACAGAAATCCTCGGGCGGCCCGATCCAGATCAAGAACCTGTCGCCGGCTCGCTTTCTCGTCATCGCCGACGCGCTCGCCAAGACGGTGGCGCTGGCGCGCGACGAGCGCGAGGTCAACGCCGTGTTCGACGTGGTCGAGCCGTTCGCGGCCAAACTCGCGGCGAGCGGCCACCCGCCGTTTCGCCGTCGCGAGATGCTCAAGCTCATCGGTCAAGCGCTGCTCGCGCAGCATCGCGTTTCGGGGCGGGTTGCCGTCGAGGAGAAGCCCGACGTTCTTTGGGATCACCCCGAGCTTGGGCGCCTCTATGCCCGCCTCGCCGACGAATACGAGCTCGAGGAACGCGGCGACGTGCTCAAGCGGAAACTTGACGTCATCGGCGACACAGCGCAGGCGATCACCGACATCATCGACGCCGATCGAGCGACCCGGCTTGAAGCGGCGATCGTGATCCTGATCGTGCTCGAACTGATCGCCGCGATCGTCCAGATCGCGCTTGCGCTCCATGGGCGGTAGGGCCCATGCCTCGAAACATCTTCGTCCTCACCGGCGCCGGAATCTCGGCCGAGAGCGGTCTTGGCACATTTCGCGACAAAGGCGGGCAGGGGATCTGGGCGAAGTTCGACCCGATGAAGCTCGCGACGCCCGAAGCCTTCGCCCGCGATCCCGATGCGGTGCTCGCGTTTTATGACCTGCGCCGCCGCAACCTCCTCAACGCGAGACCCAACCCCGCTCATCATGCCCTTGCGCGCCTCGAGCAGGCGCTGGCTGCACGCGGCGGCCATCTCACCCTGGTGACTCAGAACATCGATGATCTGCACGAGCGCGCGGGGTCGAGGCGCGTCATCCACATGCATGGCGAGCTCTTGAAGGCGCGCTGTCAGCATTGCGATGGCGTATACGCGTGGCGCGAGGATCTCGGCGCCTCGGATATCTGCATCGACTGCGGCCGCGCCGGGAGCTTGCGCCCGCATGTGGTGTGGTTCGGAGAGATGCCGCTCTGCTTGGACCTGATCGACCGCGCACTGCGCGAGGCCGATCTCTTCGTCGCTATTGGCACCTCCGGCGCCGTCTATCCGGCGGCCGGCTTCGTCGCCGAAGCGCGCGCTTTCGGAGTGCGGACGTGCGAGATTAACCTCGAGGCCGCCGACAACGCGGACCTGTTCGACGAGCAGCGCTACGGGCCCGCCAGCGAGACGACGCCGGCCTGGGTCGACGAATTGATCGGCGCCGAGATCGGGCTTGCTCCGGACGGTTTGCCGCCTTAGCCCGACCCTTGCCGTCCTTCGGCGGACAGGGTCCACAGAATTGGCGTCCTTGCTCCTGCGGTTCGTCGCCGGTACGGTCGAGCGCGCACCGAGAGCGCGCGCGACCGGGCGCAAAGAAAAATCATGGGGAGAACGACATGAAGCGCTATTTTGTTGGGCTCTTGGCGGGTCTCGCAGCAGCGCCCTTGGCTGCGGTCGCACAATCGGCACTGCCGGAAATCAAGCGCCAGCCCTCCGCCCAGGCGGTGCTGGACGAGCATCTCGACGCGCTCAATCATTGCGATTGGAGCCGCATCGTCGCCCAATATCCGGACAATGCGCAAATCAACCTGCCCGGCGGCGCCATCGTTGCCGGACGCAAGGCGATCGGCGAAATGTTCGCCGGCTTCTGCAAGGACGCGAAGGACGGAGGGCTTAAAGGGATTGTTTTCAAGGTCGAGCACAGCACGGCGGTAGGCGAGACATTCGCAACGCAATGGGTCGCAACGGCCGATTTTCTTGCCGAGCCCTATCGCGGCTCGGACGCCTACATGACCAAGGATGGACTTATGCAAGCCATGGTGACGACCTTTGACGGCGCCGCGCTCAAAATGAAGAAGTGACGGACCGGCCGGCGTCTTCGTACTTTGCCCTGCTGCGTGCGGGCAGGCGCGATCGCCGCCGGTGTTGCTCCCTATCCGGCGCCCGCTGGGGCGGCCCGCGCGACGATCTCCGCGATCGCACGCGCTTCAATAGCGATCTGTCGCAATTGTCCGGTCGGCGAGGGGATGGCACCGCAGAAAAACAGACCTGCCTCCGCGGTCGTCCGGCCGCTGACGAGCGGGACGCCGGACGCGCTGAGGACGCCCCTGGCGTCCGGTAGCAGCGTGCGGAGGTCTGGGCGAAATCCGGTCGCGAGGATCGCGGCGTCAAAGGGCTCAGCTCCTGACTGCTTGAACACGACGCCGTCCGGCGTGAAATTCGCAACGTCGCCGCGGACTTTGATCCGGCCGGCGCGAATCTGGGCCAGCGTCCCGACGTCGATGATAGGCACCCGACCGCCCTCCGCGATCGACTGGAGCGGCCCCTTGGCCGCTTTGGTGAGTCCAGCCTTTGCGAGCGAGCCGAAGGCGAGACGGATCGCCGGCGCGTTGAGGACATCGGCCGCGCGCGGCGGCAGCCATTGCTCTGCGATCGGGAAGACGAGGATCGGGAGGCCGAAGAGCTCGCGCGGAACGATGTTGACGGGGCTGCGGACCGAGAGCGTTACATCGACGTTTGCTTCACTAAGGTCGAGCGCGATCTCGGCGCCGGAATTGCCATAGCCGACGACAAGGACCCGCCTGCCGGGCTAGGGGGCCGGATTGCGGTAGAGGCTCGAATGAAGGATTGGGCCGACGAAATCGTTCATGCCCGGCCAGGTCGGCGAATGCGGGAAATCCGCCCAGCCGGTCGCGACAATGATGATCGGCGCGACGAAAGCGCCGGAGTTCGCTTCGGCGCGCCAGCAGCTTCCATTCCGGCGAATCGAATTGACCGATGTGTTGAACACAGGCTTGAGGACGAACTTCGCCGCATAGGCCTCGAAATATTCGACGACCTGCAGGCGTGACGGATAGCGGCCGTAACCGATCGGCATGGTTAGACCGGGCAAGCCCGAACGGACGCGGTCCGTGTGCAGATGGAGGCGGTCGTAGTGGCGTCGCCAGACAGAACCAACCGGTAGACTTTTCCAGAATGATCGCGTCGGCGCCCCGCGCCTTAAGCGCCGCCGCTGCAGCGAGCCCCGCCGGGCCAGCGCCGATGATGATCGCGTCACACGAATTCGTCATGACGGTCGCACGATTTTTTTAACGCATGAAGCCGTCGGCGGAGGCTTTGAGCCTCATATCGAACCTCCAAGGCTGGCCGATTGTCAAGCCGAGCACCTCCCTTCATCTGCGCGGGGCAGCGGGGCGAAAACGGCCATAGCTGGACGGCGAAATCGCGGATTGCCTCGAGCGCATCGGTTGGTCTTGACGCGCGGCCAAGGGCGCACGACATTTCGCGCGGGGCCTGAGCGGCAGAGCGAGAGCGTCGAATTGCAGTCCGGCAGGGCCATTTTGAACGTCCAACATTTGACCGTCTACCGCTACGCGCGGCCGGTCGAGTTTGGCGACCACCGTATGATGATGCGACCGCGCGATGGACATGACCAGCGGCTCGTCTCGTCGGAGCTCAACATCGACCCTGAGCCGAGGCGACTGCGCTGGCTCTACGACACATTCGACAATTGCGTCGCCATCGCCTCGTTTTCCGGATCGGCTACGTCGCTTACGATCGAAAACCGGTTCACGGTCGAGCGCGTCGTCCACGAACAGCCCGGCGGCGAGATCGACCCGCGAGCGCAGTTCTTTCCCTTTTCCTATGCGCCGGACGAATTGCCTGACGTCGCGCGGGCGATCGAGCGCCTGTACAGCGATCCCGCCGGCGATCTTGACCGCTGGGTGCGCCAATTCGCAGCGCCAGGGGCGACGACGCCAACCAGCCATCTCCTGATGACGCTGACCTATGCGATCAAGGAAGGGTTTTCCTACGAACGGCGTGAGGCCGCGGGAGTTCAGTCGCCGCGCCACACCCTCGAGCGCCGCCGCGGCTCCTGCCGCGATTTCGCGGTTCTGATGATGGAGGCGGCGCGCGCGCTCGGCATCGCGGCGCGTTTTGTCTCCGGCTATGTCTACGTTCCGCGCGACGACGACGAGCCGGTCCGGCTTGGCGGAGGGGCGACCCATGCATGGTGCCAGATCTACTTGCCCGGCGCGGGCTGGATCGAATTCGATCCGACGAACGGGCTGGTCGGCGGCAAGGACCTCATCCGCGTCGCCGTCGCGCGCGATCCCGCTCAGGCGGCGCCGCTGACCGGCGCCTATTTCGGCGACGCCGGCGATGAGCTGGGTATGGAGGTTTCCGTCGAGGTGACGCAGCCGAAGCTTTCTGGAGGCGCTACACTCGCCGGCGCTTAAGGCCGAAACATCAGGGGTTTTTAGATATGATCATCCGCGCGGGATATGCGATCGGCTTCGAATGCGCCGCTGTGACGCCGATGATCTTGCACCTCAACATCCATCCCTCGCGCGCCGGCGATCTCCTCTCGCCGGACGTGGTGCGAACGGAGCCGCAATATCCGACCGAAGACTATCTCGATCTGTTCGGCAACCGGGTCACCCGGGTCGAAGCGCAGCCCGGCCTAGTGACCTTCCGCAATGATTTCACCATCCGCGACAGCGGGTCGCCCGACGAGACGCCCGAGGACGCGCCGCTGACCCCGGTCGCCAAGTTGCCGAGCGAGGTGCTCGTCTATTTGCTCGCGAGCCGCTATTGCGACAGCGACAATCTGAGCGATTTCGCCTGGTCACAGTTCGGGGGGATCGGCGGCGGGGCGAAGCTCGTGCAGGCGATCTGCGACTTCGTCAATTCGCGCATCCGCTTCGACTACGCCGCGGCCAACCCGCGCCGCACGGCGTCGGACGGGTTTCGCGAGGGGATCGGCGTCTGCCGCGACTTCGCCCATCTCGCCGCCGCGCTCTGCCGGGCGATGAACGTGCCGGCGCGCTACTGCACAGGCTATCTGGGCGACATCGGCGTGCCGCCAGATCCGGCGCCGATGGATTTCTCCGCCTGGTTCGAGGTCTTTCTCAACGGACGCTGGTATACGTTCGACGCACGCCACAACGCGCCGCGCATCGGGCGCATCGTGATGGCGCGCGGCCGCGACGCCGCCGACGTCGCGATCTCGACCGCGTTCGGTCAGCCGCTTTTGAAGCGCTTCGAGGTAACGACTTACGAGGAGCCTATCGCGGCGTAATCGATTGTCCCTCGGCCGAAGTTTCGTAGCCGAAATACCTGAAATCGGCGGATATCTCTCCGCCCGCGACGCCGAACGCGAACATGCCGACAAAAGCCCCGGTGAACGAGCGATGCTCGCCGCCGCCCGCTTCGTCAGACACCAGAGAGGCGTCGAGGACAGGGCCGACCGGTGTCCATTCGCCGCCATCAAGCGCGTAGGCGAATTGCAGGCTGGCGTGATTGACCGACGCAGCGAGGCGAACCGGCCCGTCGCCGGCGAGCCGCATCGGCGCATTGAGCGGGAAGCTCAGCCGTCCCTCCGGATAATCGCCGGCGCAGCTCATGATTGTGAGCGACCGTCCCAGCTCCTCGTCCCAGCCGACCGCCAGGCAGTGGAATTTCGTGCGGTTGTAATAGGCAGTCAGGCCGGCTGCGTGCTGAAATACGCGCGGTTGGAAATCAAGCTCCGTCTCCGCGCGGTAGACGAAATGCTCCTGGCGCCGCGCAACGAGCGCCTGTTCGAACCAGGAGCCGATCGACTTGCGCGCATAGAGACGCAGCCAGCCGGGTCTCGCGGAAAGCGAGAATATACGCTCAGGCGTCGGACTCCTGAGCCATTGGAAGTCGAGCGGCAATCCGGCGTCAGGGGAGAACAAATAGGTCTGACGCGCGGGCTTCGGCTTGAACGGAGCGTCGAACGGCGAGGGAACCTCGACCGCGGGAATCTGGCCGCCATTCGCGAGGCGCAGCCAGCCATCCTCGCCCCAGACACATTTCTGAATCGCGGTCTCCCGGCCGAGCGGCGAGCGCCTCACTCCGCTGAGCGGCCTCGAGCAGAGGTGGGTGTGATAGACCTGCCCGTCCGGTGTCTCGACGATCTGTCCATGACCCGCGCGCTGCAAGGCGGCATCGGGCGCGTTCTTGGAGGTCAGGAGATGGGTGCTTGGAGTTCAGCTCGTATGGGCCGTCGATCTTGCGCGAGCGCGCCATTGTAACGGCGTGATCGTACCCGGTCCCGCCTTCGGCGACTGTCAAATAATACCATCCGGCGCGCTTGAAGAGATGCGGGCCTTCGACAAGGCCGTGCTGGCTGCCAGCGAAGATATTTCTCGGCGATCCGATGAGCCGGCCGGCGGCTGCGTCCCATTCCTGCAGCGCGATGCCAAAAAAGCTCGGGTGCTTGAGATGGGCGCCCGCGGGACCGCGATGGTTCCAGACCATGTTGAGGAACCACTTGCGCCCATCGTCGTCATGAAACAGCGACGGATCAAATCCGCTTGAGTTGACATAGACAGGGTCCGACCACGGAGCTTCGATCGTCGGCGCGTTGACGATGTAGTTGTGGGCGTCCTTGAAGTCGCCATCGAAGCGCTTGACGTCGGTATAGACGAGCCAGAACTTGCCGTCGGCGTGGGAGAGACACGGCGCCCAGACGCCGCAGGAGTCCGGCTCACCGCGCATGTCGAGCTGTGAGGCCCGTTCGAGGGGCCGCCGCATGAGGCGCCAATTGACGAGGTCCCGCGAGTGATGGATCTGCACACCGGGAAACCATTCGAAGGTCGAGGTGGCGATGTAATAATCGTCGCCGACCCGGCAAATCGACGGATCGGGATTGAACCCCGGCAGGATCGGGTTTCGGATCATGCTCAACGGGGCGCTTCAGCGCGCGGCCCAGAGCATGCCGCGCTCCAGAATGCTCTTCATCTGCGGCACGCCGAATTCGGCGGTTACATGGCCGAGGGATGAGTAGAACACGCGCCCTTCGCCGTGGCGGCGCTTCCAGACAACCGGCATCACCACGCCCTTGGTCCAGGGGGCGTGCTCGCCGGAGAAGGTGGTCGTCGCCAGCACCTCGTTCGACGGATCGACGTGCATGTAATATTGCTCGGACCGGTAGGGAAAGCTCGAGATTCCGCGCATGATCGGATCGTCGGGTCTGGTGACGTCGACCTGGTAGTCGATGACGTTGCCGGGGTGGGCGACCCACTGGCCGCCGCACATGAACTGGTAGTCGACGCTGTCGCGGAAAGCGTCGCACATGCAGCCATGATAGCCTGCGAGCCCAACGCCGCCGCGCACGGCGGCAGTCAGGTTCTCGACTTCTTCCTTTTCGATCTTCGACATCGTGACGATCGGCACGACAAGACTCATATCCGCGATCGCCGGATCGGCGAACGCCTCGGTGGTGTTTTCGATATAGACTTTGAAGTCATGATCCTCGAGCATCTTGGCGACGACATGCGCCCCCTGCTCGGGCTCATGACCGCTCCATCCGCCCCAGACGATGAGCGCTTCCCGCATCGGTTCCTCCGTTCAAGATCCTATATTCAGTCGAGTTCGCCGACGTGGAGCGTGGGCGGCAAGGGCGCCGGCCGCGGCGGCCGGCTTGAGATCTGCGTCGACTTGCCGCTGTCCGACGACTTCTGGAACGCCTCCATCACCTCGAGCACATGAAACGCGAGCTCGCCGCTGGCGCGGTGCGGCCGGCCGGAGCGAATTGCCTGCGCCATGTCCGCGAGGCCAACGATGCGGTAGTTACCGTCCGAATACGGGCCCTCGGTGGGAATTTCGCGCCAGTCGTCGGAGGCGGTCGCGAACTCGACCTTGCCGCCGAAATAGTTCGGGTCGGGAACGATGAGCGAGCCCGCCTCGCCATAGAGCTCAATCGGTCCGTGCCGGTGGCGCGAGACGTCGAAGCTCATTGTGATCGAGACCGCCGCTCCGCTCGCGAAAGTCAGCGTCCCCGTGACGTGCGTCGCCACCTCGACGGGAACGCGGGTTCCTGCAAGCGGCTTGCTGGTGACGAGGCGCTCGGACCTGGTGCGGGTCGCAACGCCGCTGACGCCCGCCACCGGGCCGAGCAGATTCACAAGGTCGGTGAGATAGTAGGGGCCCATGTCGAGCATCGGGCCGCCGCCTGCAAGGTAATAGAAGCCCGGGTTCGGATGCCAGCGCTCATGGCCCGGGCACATGAAGAACGCCGTTCCACCGATCGGCCGTCCGATCAACCCTTCGTCGACGGCGCGGCGCGCGGTCTGATGGGCGCCGCCGAGAAACGTGTCCGGCGCGCAGCCGATCCTGAGCCCCTTCGCGGCGGCGGCGTCGATCAGCGTGCGGGCCTCGGCGATGGCGACGCCGAGCGGCTTTTCCGAGTGGACGTGCTTGCCGGCGGCGATCGCCTTGAGGCCGACCTCGACATGGACTTTGGGGACCGTAAGGTTGAGGATGATCTCGACCGCCGGGTCGGCGAATAGCGCATCGACCGGGCGTGCAGGAAGCCCAAATTCGGCGCCTCGCGCCTCGGCGGCGGCGGGATTGGCGTCCGCCAGCGCCACGAGGTTGAGGATCGGGAACTTTTTTGCAGCCGTCAGATAGGCGGCGCTGATGTTGCCGCAGCCGATTACCCCGACGCCAACCGGCTTCATCACATCTCTCCGATCTGAGGCTGAAGGGCTTCGCGAATTGGCGCTGGGCCGGTTGTGCCCCAGGGCGCGCCGTAGAGATCGCGAAGCGTCATCGCGGCCGCGCCCTGCAGCCAGTTTCCGTCGCTCCATTCGCGAACGATGATATCGGAGACATCGGCGAGACTCGCGGGCAGGAGATGAGCGACCGTCTTGCGTAAAGGTTCGATGAAATGGTCGCTGGTCGCCATGGCGCGCCCGGAAATGATGACCTTGGGCGGCGCGAACAGGGTAATCAGATTGGCGACCGCGAAACCGAGGGCCTCGCCGGCCGCGGCGAGCACGCGCGCGCAGCGCTTGTCGCCTGCGGCTGCGCGCTGCAGAAAAAGCGCCATCGCCCGTCCGGCGTGCGGCGCCCCCTCCGGCTCGCGCTCGCCCATGAGCGCTTCGGCTTCGATCAGCACCGAGTCCTCAGATGCAACGTCCGCGAGGCGCCCGCCGCCGCCACTACCAGGCGGGCGAACCATGAGATCGCCGAGGTCGGGACTGAGGCCGTTCGCGCCGCGAAACAATTCGCCGTTGTGGAGGATGCCGAGGCCCAGGCTGCGCTCGACATTGACGACAAGGAAATCGTTGAGATCGCGCGCCTGCCCAAACCAGTGCTCGGCCAGGGTCACCAGATTGACGTCGCTGTCGATCGAGGCGGGCACCCCAAGGCGTTGGGTGAGGTCGGCGCCGAAGGGGACATCGCGCTCCTGGAGGATCGGGCTCTGGCGGCAAACGCCCGCCGCCCGCTCGACCACGCCCGGGAAGCCGACGCAGACGCCAGAGATGTCCGCGATTTCGAGACCAGCGTCACTTACGCACCGGCGGACGCCATCCTCGACCAGATCGGCAATGACCGAGGCCTTCTGCCGATCGATCCGGACCGGCAACGAGAGCGAGCGCAGAACGTCGGCGCAAAAATTGGTCACAGCGATCGTAATCTGGTCGGGCGCGAGCTTGACCCCCACGACATGAGCCGCCCCCGGATTGAGCTTGAGCATGACCCTGGGCCGGCCGCGTCCCGCGTCCCGCACCGCCCCGACCTGAAGCGGGACGATGAGGCGGTCGTCTAGGAGGGCCGCGGTGATGGCCGAGACGGTTGTGGCGCTGAGATCGGTCAATTGGCAGATCTCGACCCGTGACACCGGGCCGAAGCGCCGGACCGCGTCCATCACGTGAAAGCGATTGATCGCGCGCATCAATTCAGGATCGGCGGTCTTCATCGCTCGGACGTTTCCGCTAAAGGCGCATTTTTTCTACGGGAGGCGGAATTATTTTCCATTCTACGACAAGCTGTCAATCGCCCGGCCCGCATTTTTTGCCTATTTCTCGTTGGTTGTCTTGACACCTGAGTGAACTCGGGACAGATTTTATCCGCATCGCGGACAAAAGAACGCCGCCGAGACTGTCCTCCGGAGGAAATCCATGAATTTTCGTCAATTTGCCTTTGCCGCGGGGTGCCTAGCTGCGCTGATGGCGCCTGCTTACGCGGATACCCACGTTACCGTTCTCCATGTGAGCGACAACGCAGCCCAGAAAGCGATCTGGGACCAGATTGCGAGCGATTACAACGCAGCGCATCCGGGCGTTACCGTCCAGTTCAAGTATCTGGAGAACGAGGCCTTCAAGGCGAAGCTACCGACCATGCTGCAGGCCGACGAGTTGCGTCCGGAGCTTTTCTACAGCTGGGGCGGCGGCGTCATGCAGGCGCAAGACAAGGCCGGGTTCCTGAAAGACATTACAAAGGACGTCGCCTCGTGGGAGTCGGAACTCTCCCCAACCGCCGTCGATGCGTTCAAGGTCGACGGCAAGGTCGTCGGCGTACCGTTCGAGGTCGGCGAGGTTGCGTTCTATTACAACAAGAAGCTGTTCGATAAAGCGGGTGTGAAGGCTGAGGACATCAAATCCTGGGATGATTTTCTCGGCGCGGTGAAGAAGCTCAAAGCTGCCGGGATCACGCCGCTCGTAGTCGGCGCCGGCGAAAAGTGGCCGATGCATTTCTATTATTCCTATCTCGTCATGCGCATCGGCGGCGAGCACGCGCTCGCCGACGCGAAGGCCGGCAAGGACGGCGGATTCAAGAACGCGACCTTCGTCGAAGCCGGGAAGCGGCTGCACGAGCTCGCCGCGCTCGAGCCGTTCCAGCCCGGCTATCTATCGACCTCGCACGCCCAATCCTCTGGCATGTTCGGCGACGGCAAGGGGGCGATGGACCTTATGGGCCAATGGCTGCTCGGCATGCAGGGGCCGAACGCGACCAACGGCAAGGGCCTTCCGCCTGAGGACATCGGTATCCTCTCGTTCCCGGTCGTTGAGGGCGGCAAGGGCAAGGCGACCGATACGCTTGGCGGCATCAATGGCTGGCTGGTGAGCAAGTCCGCCCCGCCCGAGGCGCTCGATTTCCTCAAATTCTTCAGCCAGGAGAAGTATGCGAAGGAAGCGGCCGCCAAAGCAGCCTATATTCCGGTCGTCAAAGGCGCGGAAGCCTCCTTCACCGATCCGCTGTTCAAGCGTCTTGCTGACGATCTCTCCAAGACGACCTACCATCAGAACTACTTCGATCAGGATCTCGGCCCGTCGGTCGGCCGCGTTATCAACGACGTTTCCGTTGCGGTGGCGGCTGGCCAGATGACACCGGAAGCGGCCGCAGCCGCGATCCAGGAAGCCGCCGACCAGCAGTAAGGCATCTGCAGAGCGGTCAGACTCCCGGCCTCGCCTTGTTATCAGGGCGAGGCCGACAGCGCGTGACGTGACCGGAGGCTCGTTTTCTTGGCCGCCACGACTTACGTAGAAGCCCCACCGACTGCCGCGCCAGCCTACGCCGAGCCGGCCCGACGGATGAGCATGAACGGCTGGGCCGTCGTGGTCGTCTTTCTGCCACCGGCGCTTCTCCTATTTACGATCTTTGTCTTTCTGCCGATTGTGGAGGCCGGCTGGTACGGGTTCTTCAACTGGAACGGCTACGGGCGCCCGGAAAAATTCATTGGCCTTAAGAACTACGGCTATCTATTCGGCAATCCGACCTTCACCCGGTCGCTGATCAACAACGCGATCATCATCGTCTTCTCCCTCCTGATCCAGCTGCCGCTGGCGCTCGCTGTGGCCGTGATGGTGGCCGGTCGTGTCGTCGGCGCGGTCTGGTTCCGGATGATCTTTTTTCTGCCCTATGTGCTGGCGGACGTTGCTGCGGGCCTCATCTGGCACTTCATGTTTGACGGCGATTATGGTCTTGCGGGCGCGGTGACGACGGCCCTTGGAGCGCCGCCCTATTTCCTGCTTGCCGACAAGACCTGGGCCTTCTCCGCGGTCCTGATCGTCATCCTGTGGAAGTATTTCGGCTTCCACATGATGCTCTACATCGCCGGGCTGCAGGGGATCGACGGCGCGCTGCTCGAGGCGGCGGAAATGGACGGCGCGACGCCTTTCCAGCGCTTCTGGCACATCACGCTGCCGCTGCTCGGACCGATGATCCGGCTCTCGATCTTCTTTTCCGTCATCGGCGCGCTTCAGCTGTTCGACATCATTGTACCCTTGACCGGCGGCGGACCGTTCGAGACCACCAATACGATGGTTTCGTTCCTCTACTTCTTCGGTCTGACCCGGATGCGGATCGGCTTCAGCTCCGCGGTCGGCGTGGTGCTTTTCATCATTTGCGTAACCTTCGCCTTCGGCTACCAACGGCTCGTGATGCGCGATGACTGAGGCCGCCGACGCCGTTCGCCCTGCAGCCTCAGGGCGCCGCCCTGGCGGGCTCGCCGCAATCGTCACGTTCGGGGCGCTGGTCGTGCTCGCCGGGCTCGTGCTCTTTCCGGTTCTCGCCACCGCGCTCAATGGCTTCAAAGACCTGAGCGAATTGCGCACCAATCCATTCGGCCTGCCGCATGTCTGGGTGTGGAGCAACTACTGGAGCATCCTGACCGGCTACCGCTATTGGCAGGTGCTCGGGAATTCCCTTTTGATTGCCCTCTTCACCGTTGCGCTTACGCTTATCGTTTCCTCGATGGCTGCCTTCGCCCTCGCGCATCTGCGCTTCTTCGGCGACAAATTCCTCATGGCATACATTCAACTCGGATTGCTGTTCCCGCTAGCGACGGCGATCGTACCGCTCTTCATAAAGATCCGCGATCTCGGCCTGCTCAATTCGTACTGGGGGATCATCCTGCCGCAGGTCGCTTTCTCGCTGGCGATGAGCGTGCTGCTCATCCGCAACGCGTTCAAGCAATTGCCGACGGAGCTGCTCGACGCCGCGATGATGGATGGATGCGGGTACTTCCGATATTTCTTCTACATCACCCTGCCGCTATCCGGGCCGATCCTGTCCACTGTCGCGGTTATCGCCTTTGTCGGCAGCTGGAACGGTTATCTGCTGCCCCTCATCGTCCTCGATAGCGAGTCGCGCTATCCTTGGACGCTAGGCCTCATGGCCTACCAGGGGCAGTACGTAACCTCGTGGCAACTCGTACTGGCCTTCATCACGCTCACCATCCTCCCGGCGATCATCATGTTCCTCATGGCGCAGCGCTATATCGTAGCCGGCCTCACCGCCGGCGCGGTCAAAGCTTGACGCTGAGCGAGCGATCGCCTCAGGGCGCTTGCCTGGCGAAGGCGTCGACGATCGCCTCCGCCGCCGGTTTCGGTCGATAGTTCTCGTCGAACGGCAGCGCTGCGCCATAGCCGGAAAAGAACGATGGAACCCACGAGCGGTCGTCGGTTATGCCCCAGGTCGTGACGCCGACGCAGCGAGGCGTCGAGCGGCAAGCGGCGACGATCGAGGCATAGTCGGCGGCTTGCGTCGCCAGCTCACTGGCATCGGCAGGCAGCCGAAGGCGGAGGTCGAGTTCCGTGACCGCGACGTCGACGCCGAGCGCGGCGAACTTTTGCAGGACCGCGCGGAAGTCCGCCGGCGCCTCCCCGCTGACAAAATGCGACTGGAGGCCGACGCCGTCGATCGGGACGCCGTCGCGCTTGAGCGAGGCGACAAGATCGTAGAGCGCCTGCATCTTCGGCCCATTCGTCTCGATATTATAGTCATTGATGTAGAGCTTGGCGTCGGGGTCGGCGGCGCGAGCGGCTCTGAGCGCGGTCGCAACATAGCCGGGACCCATGGCGTCGAAGAATATAGACCTTCGCCACTGGCCATTGTCGGTGAATGGCTCATTGACGACATCCCAGGCGTAGATCGCTCCTCGGTAGCGGCCAGCCTCGGCGGTGATATGGGCGACCATCAGTTCCTTGAGTTCGTCTGATGAAAAGCCGCCGTTGATCAGCCACAACGGCAACTGGGAGTGCCACACGAGCGTATGGCCTCGCACCTTTTGCGCGTGCGCCTTGGCGAAAGTGACGAGCGCATCCGCCTCGCGCCAGTCATACTCCCCGCGCTGAGGCTCGACTGAGCCCCATTTCATCGCGTTTTCGGGCGTTACGGATGTCAGTTGCGCCGCCGCCAGATCGCGATATCGCTGTTCTTCGAGAGCGTCCGGATCAATGGCGGCGCCGAAGTAGCGCCCGCTCGCGGCGGCTGCCCCGCCCAGGGAGGTCGGCTCTCCGGCCTCTGCGTGGGCCCAGGTCAGCAGCGCGAGTGCGGCCACAAGATGCATTCCCGACCGACCGAAACGCGGCGAACGGGCCTCGATTGAAAGACAATGATTGGTCCGCGCGCGCGAAGTCCGCGGCTGCATCATTTGGGAGCTGGACAAGCGGGGCGTCGACTTGACCTGAAGTCGCATCCAGGGCGCTTCTCACCTTACCTTCGTGCCATGGTCGGTAACATAGCACTGGATTGACGGCCCCCTCAATGTCGGCACGAACTCATCTGCTGGCCCGCGTCGACTGCGCGGAGCTACGAGCGCGCGCCTGCCTAACCAAGGGAATCCTAACCGGCCGGTCTTCGAATTCGTATTCGGCGTTGATCGACAGGATTAAGGATGTCCTGCTGGTCGCGGACAGCAGCAGTTTTTCGCGTGCGGCCCCGGCTCGGATCGCGCATTTGTCCGAGATCGACATCTTCATTGCTGATCGGCTGCCGTCGCCCGCGGTTCTCGACATCTGTCAGAGATGCGAAGTTGAGGTTGTTAGAGCGGTGGGCCGGTCGAGGCCGACGCAGGAAGCGCGTGTCATTAGCGCGGTTTCGAGATCGTTTTTTCGCTTGTAGAGCGATTTGTATTCTCGTTACGCTGCATCAGTCGGCAAACGAGGGATTGGACCCTCGAACGCCTATTTCGGTGTCCGACGGGGTGAACAGCGCCAAGTCACAATGGTCCCAGCCAGCGCCACCTTCGATGTCGCGATCGTCGGCGGCGGCGTAAACGGCTGTGGCGTCGCCCGTGACGCCGCCGGGCGCGGATGGTCCGTGTTTCTCTGCGATAAGGGAGATCTTGCGGGCGCGACGTCGAGCGCTTCGACCAAGCTTATCCATGGCGGCCTGCGCTACCTTGAGTATTACGAGTTTCGTTTGGTTCGCGAGGCGCTCGTCGAGCGCGAGATTTTGTGGGGAGTCGCGCCACATATCATTTGGCCGGTGCGATTCGTGCTGCCGGTTCAGGAGGGCGGGCGTCCCGCATGGCTGCTGCGATTGGGGCTCTTTCTCTACGATCACCTTGGAGGTCGGCGCGCGTTGGCGCCGACGAGGAAGGTGCGTCTCGACCGCGAACCCATAGGCCTTCCGCTGAAGCCGGAATTTGTCCGCGCGTTCGAATACTCGGATTGCGGGGTCGACAATTCGCGTCTCGTCGTTCTGAACGCGATGGATGCTTTCGAGCGCAGCGCGACGATCGCGCCCCGGACGCGCTGCGTCTCGGGCAGGCGGGAAGACGGTTGCTGGCGGCTGACCCTTCGCGAGGAAACGGGGCGGAGCGTCTACGAGGTGAGGGCGCGCACAATTGTCAACGCGGCCGGCCCCTGGGCCGGCGAAGTCCTGACTTCGACCCTGGCCCGCAATTCGCCCGCCGCCATGCGTCTCGTCAAAGGAAGTCATATCGTCGTGCCGAAGCTCTTTGCGCACGATCGTTGCTACATCTTCCAGAATTCTGACGGCAGAGTGTTCTTCGCAATTCCCTTCGAAACGGATTTCACGCTTATCGGAACCACGGACCTGGACTATGCCGGCGACCCGGATGATGTTCACGCGACGTCCGACGAGATCGCTTACCTCTGTGTTGCCGCCAGCGAGTATTTCAGGGCGCCGCTCCAGCCAAGCCAAGTCATTTGGTCGTACTCGGGCGTTCGCCCTCTATACGACGACGGCGCGTCGGACGCGAAAGCGGCGACTCGGGACTATGTGCTAAAACTCGATGTCAGCGCCGGCGATGCGCCGCTGCTGACAGTCTTCGGAGGCAAGATCACTACCTATCGGCGCCTGGCGGAATCCGCCCTGGCGATGCTCGCTCCTTATCTGCCGTCGCCCCGTCGTCCGGGCAGTTGGACCGCGAAGGAACCCTTGCCTGGAGGAGATTTTCCGATGCAGGAATTTGACGCGCTTTGCAAGGAGACAGGGCGCCGATATCCCTTCCTTGTGCCGTCAACAATTCGAAGACTGGCGCACGGCTACGGGACGCGCGTGCCAAAAGTCCTGGGCGAGGCTAGATCAGCCGCCGACCTCGGAAGACGCTTTGGAGCCGACCTGACCGAAGCGGAAGTGCGCTATCTCAGCCGAAGCGAATGGGCTGTC
The DNA here is from genome assembly GCA_963794655.1 of uncultured Alphaproteobacteria bacterium. Lineage (GTDB taxonomy): Bacteria > Pseudomonadota > Alphaproteobacteria > Rhizobiales > Beijerinckiaceae > Roseiarcus. Next base: position 51,516 of record CAWCEV010000007.1, on the reverse strand, counting down.
TCCACGGAGGATGTCCTATGGCGACGAAGCAAACTGGGCCTGAGGTTTTCTGAGGACGAGGTCGTGGCGCTCCGCAACTATCTCCGGGAACTGGAGCGTTCGCCGCTGGCGGCCCAATGAATGGGAGAAGCGGCGCAAGGTGACGCTCGCTCTCGATCACATCGACTGTCGTTCGCCGACACGCCCGTGATCACCGACGTCTCCCTGACGCCGGACAAGCGGACGATGAATATCCTGCAGGGCCTGACGCTCGCCGCCGGGACAAGAATATGCGCCTGAATGCTGGGTCACGAGCCGCCAACGGCCGGCTCACCGCGAACGGCCTCGATGTAACGAGCGTCCCTGTCCGCCGCCGTTACGGAGACCATAACCGACGCTTCATCGCGAGGCTGTCATGATCGATCGCTTGTTCGTCGGCATCCTAGGCCACCGGAATTCCGGCAAATCGACCACTTGGAACACTCTGTTCGGCGCGACTGTCCGGACCGGCCAATATCCGCGGACGCTAATCCTTTACGGCGGGGAGTGCGTCGAGATCTTCCTGATCAGCGGTTCGCCGGAGGAGCGCGAGCTTTACGCCGGCGACATCCTCAAGAACCAGGACTGCCGGATCGTCCTTTGCTCGATCCAGTATTCCGAACAGGTGCGTAAGACCCTCGACTACGTCGTACATGAAGGTTTCGATACGTTCGTTCAATGGCTGAATCGGGGGCGAAACGACGCCGGCGAGAACTACGACCGACTGGGACTTATCCCTTGGCTGCTCGGTCACGGCGCTACTGTGTCAATGCGCGACGGCAAAGTTCTCCCAGACCCCCGGACCGAGGAAATCCGTCAGTTCATTCACGGTGGGCGAAGTCCGCGGGCTGACCTTCGCTTGCCCATAGTCACCGATATCGCTTTGAGATTGGCCGGAAACAGCCGGCCCGTCGCTTATCGACGCCCGGTAGGAAAGTCACAATCAGCGCATCCCCGCGTGCGCCTTCAAACGGCACCTGGAGATCAATCGGTTCAATTGCACCGTCCGCTCATCAGTGCTGGAACTTCAGCTTCGGGTCCGGGAGCCCTCACGGCCGGTGACTGCCTGCTTGTATAAAATCAAAACGAGCCCATTGATGGTGAAGTTCGAGCTGCCGAGCAGGGCGTGCGGACGGCGTCCGTCGTCGATATGAAGGAGCTTTCCGTGCAACAAGCCTGACCGCTTGACGGACCGTATTTCAACTCGGTCCCTAATCCATTGGGCGCATCGCAACGCCGCCGCCCGCTGTCTGATTTGCTCGGTGAGACGCAGGCCCAACTCATCGAACGAGAAGGCGGGCGGGACGAGACCCGCATTATCTGCATCCTTCAGGAACCTAGGTTCGCCGAACAGGAAGCGCATCTGCCCGATGGCGTCCAACGTCGTGCGGAGACGGTCGTAAGCGAAGGTCGTAAAATAAGCCGAGACGACGGACAGGCAGCTGTCCCGAACCGCACGTTCAGTGATGAACTCGTGGACGCTGCCCCTCCGCCTGTTGTCGCGGATGCCGGATCTTGCCGCCTTCACGTTTACCTCGCTTGGGATTGTGTAATGCCAGAGGAGGTCGGGGTGTCAAATCACAAGGTCTGACCAAGGCGGCCTCTAGATTTTGCCCTGGCAGAGGCCGGCCACTGTTCCCAGCTTCTGAACGAGTTGGCGTTACGGTTTGGACAAGCAAGCCTCGGTGGAATACCTCAGACTGTCTAATTGGTCCGCCCACCATTGCATCATCCGGACCCGTTCGTCCCAAAACTCAGCCCTCGCGTATGCGCGACGCACGGCGTTGCCTTCGACATGGGCCAGCTGGGCCTCGATGGCGTCGGGGTTCCACAGGCCGCTTTCGTTGAGGATGGACGAAGCCGCTGCGCGGAAGCCATGGGCCGTCATTTCGTCTCTTGAGTAGCCGAGGCGCCGTAGAGCCGCGTTGAGCGTGTTCTCGGACAGGGGTCGGCCGCGACCGCGCATGCCTGGCAGGACTAACTCAGCCTCACCGGTGATGGCGCTGAGATTTTTCAAGACATTCGCAGTCTGACGGGCCAGAGGAACGCGATGCGGACGGCGCATCTTCATGCGCGGGCCGGGGATCGTCCAAACCTCCCTCTCGAAATCGATCTCCGCCCATCGCGCGCCGCGCAGTTCGCCCGGCCTTGCGAAGGTGAGGGCGAGCAGTTGCAGGCCGCAGCGTACCTCCGGCATGCCGTTGTGGCCGTCGATCGCGCGTAGTAACTCGCCCAACTCGGTCGGCTCGACTATAGCGGCCCGAGGCCGCACGGTCGGCGTGACTAGCGCTCCGCGGAGGGCGGGGGTCGGATCGTTCGACGCGCGGCCGGTCGCCACCGCAAACCTGAAAACCGAGCCAATGACTGAGCGTAGACGACGGGCCGTTTCCAGTCTGTCGCGGGCCTCGGCGCGGCGAAGTACCTGCAACACTTCGGGTGCCTCAATGGCGCTGATCGGCCGTGCCCCGAGGCTGGGCTTGGCGAGCGCAAACAGCCATTCGAGTTTGGCCAACGTCGCCGGCGCCTTGCCCTCTCGTCGCGTCTGGGCGAGCAGTTCATCAGCGATAGTTGCAAAGGTATTGGCTTGTTGTGCGGCTAAAGCCAGCTTCGCGAGGCGCTTTTGGTGGCTCGGGTCGAGGCCAGCGGCTAACTGTCGCTTCGCCTCATCACGGCGCTGGCGGGCATCCTTCAGCGAGACACGAGGGAAGGGACCCATAGCGAGCTTTCGCTGCTTGCCGTCGAATTGGTAGGCGAGGTTCCAAAGCTTGCTGCCGGAGGGCGTGACCCAAAGCTGAAGCCCCTCGCTGTCGGACAACTTCAGCACCCGCCCCTCTGCCGCGCGCGTGTTCCGAATCTGCTTGTCTGTGAGCGACACCTGTTGGCCTCGGTGGTGCTTGTTGGGCTTAAGGCCAACAAGCAGGCCAACAAAGTCGACGGATGTCAATGGCCGCTACAAGACCGTGGTGGACACCGAGTCAATTCAATTTATTGATTCTGAAAGGATTATTGGACGATCTAGGCTTTCTTTCGATGAGGTGATGGTGCCCAGGGGCGGAATCGAACCACCGACACTGCGATTTTCAGTCGCCAGATAGGTGCCTTCAAGCGTTTGAAATAATGAAATCTTTCACAGGTATCGTTGCTCTCAGCAAGGCGTCAGCAAGTCCCGTGCTTGATCAAGGATTTTTTTGGCGGTCCGATCAGGGAGGGTGATTAGTTCGACAAGGACCATTTGGACCCCCGGTTTGTACCACCATGGGGCAAGAGCACCGTGAAGCCCCCGCCGTGAAACCCTCCACCATGAAGTCACCGCCATCGGCGATCGTGCCTTTGCCAAGCTGAGGCAGGTAAGAAAGCCAGCGTAGGGGCTGGCGCAGCGATGACTGATGAAGGCGACAGGGCGAAGCTACACAGCGCGTCACCTGCACTTCGCTCGAATCAGAGCCGAATTGGCGCCTCGATTTCATCAAATGTGATTGATGGAACGGCCCGATTGCTCCGTCAGTGGGCTGGAGTACTCTCGTTGTTCCAGCCGCCATCAATGAAGAGGATACGCTTGATGCAAACTGTAACTACGATTGGGCTCGATCTCGCGAAATCAGTCTTCCAGGTTCATGGCGTCAATGGCGAGGGCGAGAGCGGGATCAAGCGCGCAATTCGTCGCTCTCAGGTCCTCGACTTTTTCCGCCGCCTGCCGAAGTGCCTGGTCGGGCTCGAAGCCTGTGCGACTTCGCACTATTGGGCGAGAGAGATCGGCGCTTTTGGTCACCGGTGCGCATGATTCCGCCAATTTATGTGAAGGCCTACGTCAAGCGTGGCAAAACTGACGCTGCGGATGCGGAAGCGATCTGTGAGGCCGTGGCGTGGCCGACCATGCGCTTCGTGCTGATCAAGAATACCGAACAACAGGGCGGCGGGAATGCTGCTGCGCACTCGCGAGCTCCTTGTCCGGCAGCGTTCGCAACTGGCGAACGCCTTTCGAGCGCAGATGAGCGAACTCGGCATCATCAGTTCACAGGGCATGGCCAGCGTCGCGAAGCTTGCAGATAAGGTGCGCGATCCGGAGGTCTCCTTCCCGCCGGTCGCCCGGCTCGCCATGCTCGAAATGGCGGAACAGATCGACGTACTTTCAGATCGCATCGATCGGCTGGGTCAGGAAATCCACGCCGGCGTCAACGCCGATGAGACCGCTCGGCGTGCTGGCTCGACATTTCGATGGATGAAACCCACATCTGCGTTGTCGACCGGGAAGGCGAGGTCGTTCGCGAGAGCAAGACAGTATCGACCGCGCAAGCGATCGCCCGCGAATTGGTGAAAGCGCCAAGCTGCCGTCGGATTGTGTTCGAGACCGGACGCATGGCGCCGATCCTGTTTCACGGGCTGAGCCAGCTCGACCTCCCTGTGGTGTGCATCGAGAGCCGGCAGGCCTATCCGGCGCTCAAGTCGCTCGCGACCCACCAGACCGATCGCAACGACGCGCGAGGGCTGGCGCATCTGGCCCGCACCGGCTTCTTCAAGGCCGTGCACGTGAAGTCTTTCTCGGCCCACGCCGTGCGCTCGCTGCTCATCGCGCGCAAGAAGCTGGTCGGTCAGCGCGTGACCCTGGAAAACCAGATCCGAGGTTTGGCGGTCGTGTTCGGAGTCCGGCTCCCGCGGGCTCTCACCGCCGCCTTCATCAACGAGGCTGTCAAAGCAAGCGAAGGGATCGCGGGTCTTTCCGCCGCCATGCGAGGTTTGATGCGGCTCGGACTGCCGTGATGGCGGCGGTCGCCGCGATCGACGCCGACATAAGACGCATGACGAGGGCCTCGGGGGCCTGCCGCCGGCTCATGACCATCCCAGGCGTCGGCCATATGACCGCGTTGGCCTTTGTAGCCGCAATCGATGATCCATCGCGCATAGGATCGCTTGTTTCGAAGCGGAAGTAGACTGTCACGATGACCGTTCGGCGAGGAGGACTTTCGCTTCCACCAAATAGGAATTCGGGTCCCACGATCGTCGCCATCTGGCTCTCCGGAGCATATCCACGCACGCTGAAACGACGCGAGGCTAGGCAGGGCCATCCGTAACTGCCAACGACGCGGTCGTCCTTGGGGGCAAGCGTGGCTAAACTGACAAGCCTTGCCTGCCGGCTATGGGCGCCGTACAAAGACTGGGAAAAGCTTTTCTCATCTAGCCGGGAAGAAGGCTTTTTCAAGTAAAACAAGGCGGTAGTTTCGGGAGGAGCTTATGACCATACGGAGGACTTGCGGCGCGCTCGCCGCGATGCTGATCGCTTCGTCAGCCCTTGCGACGGCGGCTTACGCTGATGCGATGACGATGTGGGTGCGGGCCAGTGGCGTCAACGCCGCAGCGCATCTCGTTGATCTCTGGAACTCGACCCACCCCGACAAGATCGAGCTGACCACCATCCCCGACAACCAGATGGTCACCAAGCTCGCGACGGGCGTGCAGGCGGGCGACGTCCCCGACCTCGTGTCGTTCGACCTCATTTACATGCCCGATTTCATGAAGGCCGGCTTCCTTGTCGACCTTACGGCCGACCTGAAGGCCAATCCGAACTACGCTTCCGTCGCCCAGGCCTACAAGGACATCGCGACCTACGAGGGCAAGCTCTACGGCGCGGGGTTCACGCCGGACGTGTCGATCCTCGTGTGGAACAAGGATCTGTTCAAGAAGGCAGGGCTCGATCCCGACAAGCCGCCGCAGACGGTCGGCGAGATCCATGAGGACGCGAAGAAGATCCGCGCGCTCGGGTCCGACATCTACGGCTTCTATTTCTCCGGCGCCTGCCCGGGCTGCAACATTTTCGCGACATCGCCGATGATGGTCGCCGCGGGCTCGAAGATGCTGCCCGCCAATGGAAACGACGACGCGCTCACCGGCGACGGCGTCAAGGACGTGCTCGAAACCTTCAAGGAGATGTGGAACGAGGGTCTCGTGCCCAAGAGCGCGCAGACCGACAACGGCGCGAACTTCACCGGCGAGTTCAAGAGCGGCAAGATTGGCATTCAAGGAACCGGCGGCTTCCTGCTCTCCGAGCTCAAGAAGGACGTGCCGAGCCTCAACTTCGGCGTCACCTTCCTGCCCGGCGTGAAGGAAGGCCAAGTGTCATCGTTTGTCGGCGGCGACGTCGTCGCGATCCCGGTCGGGTCCAAGCATGTTCCGCTCGCCAAGCAGTTCATCGCCTGGGAGCTGACCGACGAAGCCCAGCTCGAAGGGCTCGCCAAGAACAACATCGTGCCGTCGCGCCCAGCGCTTGCCGACAACAAATATTTCGCCGCCGATCCGCGCGTCGTCGTGACCGCCAAGGCGATTGGCGTCGGATATGTGCCGTGGGTCTTTCATTTCGCCGACATGGTGAATTCGGACTCGAGTCCGTGGATCAACATGTTCCAGCGCGCCATCTTTGACGGCGACGTCGACGGGGCGATCAAGGAGGGACGCGAAAAGATGAAGGAAATCGCCGGCCAATAGCACCGCTCGCCCTCATCGATGCGACGAAGCCGAACCATTCCGCAATGGCCGGGTTGGCTCTTCATGGCGCCAGCCCTCCTGTTCGTCGCGGTCTTCGTTCTGATCCCGCTCGGCCAGCTCGTCGCCACGTCGCTGAGCGACCGGTCGCTGCTTGGCGGCGGTAGGTTCATCGGCTTCGCCAATTATTGGCGGATCTGGAACGACTCGAGCTTCTGGCGGGCGCTCGAGTTCACCGCCAAATACACGCTCGTGCTGACGCCGATCCTTATGGGCCTCGGCTTTGCGCTCGCGTTGCTCACGGTCGACAACACGCCGCTCAAGCGGCTGACCCGCATTATCGTTTTCCTGCCCGTGGTGATCGGCCTGTCGAGTTCGAGCCTGCTGTGGTTCTGGCTGCTCGACGAACAGGTCGGACTCCTCAACAAGCTGCTCGTCGACCTGCACCTGATCGGCGAGCCGATCGTCTGGTTCGCCAGCGCCGATCTAGCGTTTTGGGCGGTCGTGATCTCGATCACCTGGAAAGTCGTCGGCTTCGGCATGGTGCTGTTCATCGCGGGAATCCAGTCGATCAATCCCGACATTCTCGAGGCCGCGCTGATGGACGGCGCGAGTTACTGGGGGCGCGTCCGTCTCATCATTCTGCCGCTGACCCGCCGGGTGTTGCTTCTGACGACGCTGGTTAGCGCGATCGGCTCGATGCTGGCCTTCGACCAGTTCTACATCATGACCTCCGGCGGACCGCGAGGACAGACGTTCACCGCCGTCTATTGGATCTACCAGAACTCGTTCATCTCGTTCAAACTCGGCTATGGCGCGGCGCTGTCGATCGCTCTCACGATCATCATCCTCGTTTTCTCGACGATGCAGATCGCGCTCACCGCCCGGAGCGCCGAGACATGACCGTGGCCGCGCTGACGAGCGAGACCGAGCGGGCGATTTCCACGCCGCGCGGCGGGCGGGCGCCTCCCGGCGCCTACCTCGCAATCGCCGCCTGCGTCGCGGTGATCGCGATCATGGCCGCGCCGATGGCGCTCTCGTTCCTCGCCTCGATCAAGACGGCGGCCGACGCTTCGGCCGTCCCGCCCCATTATCTGCCGCAGGCGCTAAGCTTCCAGAACTACGCCAAGGTCATCCATTTCCAGGCGGGCCTCGCGACCTATGTGAGTAATTCCGGGCTGGTTGCGCTCATGACGATCGCGGCCTGCATCGTGCTCGCGGCGCCCGCGGGCTACGGCCTCGCGCGCTTTGCGATGCGCGGCAAGGAGGTCGCGTTTCTCGGTCTGCTCGCGCCGATAATGATCCCTTATCAGGCGCTGCTGACCCCGCTTTATCTCGACTTTGCCAAGGTCGGGCTCGTCAATAGCCATCTCGGGCTCGCGATCGTCCACACGATCCTGCAATTGCCGTTCTCGGTCTTCCTCATGCGCAACAGCTTCGAGGCGATCCCGCGCGAGATCGAGGAGGCGGCGATGGTTGACGGCTGTTCGGCCTGGAAGCGCTTCACCCGCGTCTTTCTGCCCCTCGCCGTCCCCGCGATCGTGACGGTGGCGCTATTTGCGTTCATCAATTCGTGGAACGAGTTCCTCGCCGCGCTCATCTTCATGAACCGGGAGACCTCTTTCACCGTGCCGATCCTCCTGGTCAGCGTGCGCATCGGCAATCACGGCGCGGTCGATTGGGGCGCCCTGCAGGCGAGCGTCGTCGTATCGATCATCCCCTGTCTCGCCGTCTATCTCGCCTTGCAGCGCTACTACGTCTCGGGGCTACTCTCGGGCGCGGTCAAATGAACGATGCCGCGGACGACGCGATTGCGGGCGGCGACCAGCGGCGGGGGAGGATCACGCTTACCATTCGCGACGTCGCCCGTCTCGCGGGCGTTTCCATCGGCACCGCCTCGAAGGCGATGAACGCCAATGGGCGCTTGAGCGCGGAGACGCGCGGCAGGGTTCTTCGCGTCGCAAGCGAGATCGGCTATCGGCCGAACGACCTGGCGCAGAGCCTGCACCGGACGCGCTCGATGACGGTCGGCATCCTATCCAACGATAGCTTCGGCCGGTTTGCGTTTCCCATCGTCGAGGCGTTGGAGCGGCGCCTCTCCGATCACGGCATCGCGGTCTTCATGTGCAACGCCACCGACGACCCCGTGCGCGAGCGTCGGCATATTGAGCAATTGCTGGGCAAGCGCGTCGACGGCCTCGTCGTCACCGCTCGGCGCGGGGACAAGCGCGAGCCCATCGAGCCCGTCGCGCGCGGATTGCCGGTCGTCTATGTCTACTCGCGGGTCGAAAACGCCGATGCCTTGTGCCTGCTTCCGGACGACAAGGGTGGAGCGGCGCTCGCGGTGACGCATCTCGCCGCGCTCGGCCGCAAGCGCGTCGCCCATATCACCGGGCCGGAGCGCTTCGAGGCCGTGCGCTTGCGCGAGGAAGGCTATCGCGACGCGCTCGCGCGAGCCGGGCTTGTCGGTGAGGCCGAAGAATGTCTGGCGGGCGATTGGTCGGAGGGCTGGGGGCGCGAGGCGACCCGGCGCCTCTTCAAGCGTCGGCGACCGCCGGACGCGCTCTTTTGCGGCAACGACCAGATCGCCCGAGGGGCGATCGACGCGCTGCGCGACCTGGGCCGCTCCGTCCCGGCCGAGGTCGCGGTGGTGGGCTTCGACAATTGGGAAGTCATGGCCAAGGGCGCCCGGCCGCCGCTGACCAGCGTCGACATGAATCTGGACGCGCTCGGCCGCGCGGCGGGCGAATGCCTGCTCGATATGATGTCTGGCCACGCTGTCGCCGGCGTGAGGCGGCTGCCATGTTCCTTGGTGGTGAGAGAGTCGTGCGGCGCGCACGCCGGCAGCAACGCCGCGGGAGAATTGAACGCATGACTCGTCGCCGCTACGCCCCCGTTCCGTTCGCGCAGGTGAAGCTGACCAGCCCTTTCTGGCGCGAGCGCCTCGAGACAGTGCTGACGCGCACCATCCCAAGCCAGCACGCCAAGCTTGCGGAAGTCGGCGCGCTTGAATCGCTTAAGCTGCCGCAGCCGCCGCCCCCGCTTAGAATCCCACGCAACAGCCACGGACTCAGCACCCAGATCTTCTGGGACTCTGATGTCGGCAAATGGATCGAGGCGGCGAGCTACGCCCTCGCCCACCGGCGTGACGTCGACATCGAGTCGAAGATCGACGCCATCGTCGACGATCTCGCGCGCGCCCAGTCGCCCGACGGCTATCTCAACTCATGGTACAACGGTCGCGAGCCGGAGAAGCGCTGGACGAACCTGCGCGACAACCATGAGCTCTACAACGCCGGGCACCTGCTCGAAGGCGCCATCGCCTACTTCCGCGCCACCGGACGGCGCCAAATGCTCGACGTCATGGAGCGGTACGTTGATCACATCGCCACAATGTTCGGCCGCGGTCCCGGACAGAAGCGCGGCTATCCAGGACACCAGGAGATCGAACTCGCGCTCGTCAAGCTCTACCGTCTGACCGGCGACCGCCGGCGCCTCGATCTCGCCGCCTATTTCATCGACGAGCGCGGCCGTCAGCCGCACTATTACACCGAGGAGGCGCTGGCGCGGGGCGACGATCCAGCGAGCTACTGGGCCGGGACCTACGAGTATAACCAGTCTCACATCCCCGTTCGCGAGCAGACCCGGATGGTCGGGCACGCCGTGCGCGCCATGTATATGGCCTCGGCCATGGCCGACCTTGCGCTCGAGCTTGGCGATGAGACTCTGAAGCGCGCGTGCGAGGCGCTGTGGCGCGACGTCACCACGGCGCAGATGTATGTGACCGGGGGTCTTGGGCCGAAGGAGACCAACGAGGGCTTTACCGAGCCCTATGACCTGCCAAATGAAACCGCATACGCCGAGACCTGCGCCTCGGTCGCGCTCATCTTCTGGGCTCATCGGATGCTGCATCTCGATCTCGACGGCCGTTACGCCGACGTGATGGAGCTTGCGCTTTTCAATGGCGCGCTGACCGGGCTCGCGCGCGACGGGGTGCATTATTTCTACGCCAACCCGCTCGAGAGCCGCGGCGGGCGCGGGCGCTGGGCCTGGCATGTGTGCCCCTGCTGCACGATGAATGTGTCGCGCCTGGTGGCGTCGGTCGCTGGCTATGCGCTCTCGGTGAGCGAGGACGGCGTCGCCTTCCACCTTTACGGCGGGTTCGAAACGACAGTCACATTGGCCGGCGTGAACGTCGCGCTACGGGAGACGAGCGCCTATCCGTGGTCCGGCGAGGTCAGGATCGACCTCGACCCGGAAGCGCCGGCGACTTTCGATCTCAAGCTCCGCATTCCCGAATGGGCGAAAGGCGCGATCGCGGCGGTCAACGGAGAGAAAGTCGCGCTCGCGCCCGTCAACGGATACGCGACCATCCGCCGGCTGTGGCGCAAGGGCGACGCGGTGACGCTCGATCTCAAAATGCCGGCCGAGCGGATATACGCCCATCCCAACGTGCGCATGGATATAGGGCGCGCGGCGCTGAGGCGCGGTCCGCTGATCTATTGCGTCGAGGAGGCCGACAATCCCGGCGGGCCAGTCCAGACCCTGGCGCTGCCGCGCCCGGCGCCGCTCGACGCCCGATGGCGGACGGACCTGTTCGGCGGCGTGATGACGCTCAAGGCGAGCGCGAAACGCCTTGTTCCCGGCAAGGGCGCCAGCGCGCTCTATTCGACCGAGCCGCCCGCGGCCGAGGATGCCGCGCTCGTCGCGCTGCCCTATCATCTCTGGGCCAACCGCGGGCTGGGCTCAATGCAGGTCTGGGTCGCCGAGACCGGCGGCTGAGCGCCGCGTGGACGCCGGGCGACGGTAGAGGCAGACGCGGTGCTCAAGGCGCTCGTCGAATAGGCCCCTCCGCAACGGCGTCCGAAGCTGCGCGCCAAGTGGCACTTATGCCTTCAGACCGGGTCATTCACCTGGCCGTCGAGCGCCAAGGCTCAGAGCCGGTCGGCAAGCCCGTCAGAACCCCGATATCGTAGCCGTTGATATCTCGCTGAAATCACAGATTCTGCTCAGATTTCCAGGCGCAACGCGCGCTTACTTGGCGCGGTCTTGAAAGTTCCCGCTCGCACGACTGTTCGCAACGAAACGGCTGGCGGCGATTATCGCCCGCAATGCGCCCACCTCTTTGACCACAGTTCCATCTGGGAGGATCGCGGAGTCAAACCCCCTCCAGGCATTGCTAAGCAAGTCCTGCCCTGCCGCGAGGAACGCAGCCTCCGTGGTGAACCGATTCTGGCCGTCCCTGTCCGTTCTTCGGTCGTAGCTGTTCAGAACCCATTCCATGTGCGCTCCTTGGTCCCAGCCTGAGCGCCTCAAAGCGGTAAGTGAGTCGAGATAAGTGAACAAGGGCCGTGCTTGGGTTGAGCGCCAACGGTGGCGGCCAGCCAGAGCGTTCAGCGGCTGGTGACTTGCGCGTGCGGAGGGTGACCGGAGCTTGGGCTCGAAACTTGGCAAGGGGCGGGTGGAGGGGGGATTGGCCGCGCGAGCGTCGATCAAAAGTCGTTTCAGGTGCGTGTCCAAAATTGTAGTAGCTGGCACTTGATCTGACGGTCAGCGTCTGGAGATCGGTCGGTTCGGCCTGTCAGGTATGATCAGGCAGCAAATCATTTTCTCCTTCGCAAGCGGCGTCGCGTCAAGGAACGTCTGCATCGGCGTTTTGCCGAAGCACCATCGTCCTTGGTGCGGCCTTTCCTCATTGTAACTTTGGACCCAGCGATCGAGGTCGGTCTGGAGTTCAGCAATCGGTCCATAGATCTTCTTTCGGAAAGCGATGCGGTAGAACTCATCGAGCACCGTCTTGTGGAACCGCTCGACCTGGCCGTTATCCGGTATGTGATCCGTCGGCGCCTTGCTGTCCGCCTGTTTCCGAAAGGGAGATGGCGATATGGTGAGCCCATCCTGGACACGGGGCGCCGGGAGCACGAAGGTGCGGGCAGGCCGTCGACAGACAGTGGGCTGAGAGCCCGAGCTCGTTACATGGCCGCCCCTTGCGACTTTCCCGGATGCGCCGTGAGCGCGGATCAGTAGATGTCGTGTTGCCCGCCAGCTCCCGCCATGAACGAACAGAGACGGAGGAGCAACCATGCGGATTATTGGTCTGGATATCCACCGCGCCTTCGCCGAGGCGGTGGCCTGGGACGACGGCAAGCTCAAGCGGCTGGGGCGTGTCGACATGCGCCGCCATCTTCTCGAGGCTTTCGCAAAGAAGCTCGCCAAGGAGGACATCGTTGTCGTCGAAGCGACCGGCAACGCAGCCTCGGTCGCTGCGGTGATCGCGCCGCACGTCAAGAAAGTCGTGATCGCAAACCCCAAGCAAGTGCGCGTCATCGCTCATGCGAAGATCAAAACCGATACGATCGACGCCAGCGTGCTCGCCCAACTTTATGCGAGCGGCTTTCTGCCCGAAGTCTGGATTCCGGATGAGCCGACTCAGGCGCTCCGCCGGCAGGTGACCCGGCGTAACCAGATCGTCCGGCAGCGATCGCGCTTGAAGAACATCATCCAGTCGATCCTGCACAGCCACTTGATCCCCTCCTGCCCGCACGCCGATCTGTGCGGGGCCAGCGGGCGGGCATGGCTTTTTCACCAGGTCTTGCCGGAGGACGAACGGCTTGCCGTCGAACGGCATCTGCGCGAGTTCGATCGGCTCGGCGAGGACCTCAAGGTCATCGAGCGTGACCTTGCCCGTTCGGCGTTAGGGGACGAGGGCGTCAAACGCCTGATGACAATCCCAGGGGTCGACATGGTGGTGGCGCTCGCCATCGTGGCCGCGATCGGCGACGTGGGACGCTTCGAGCAGTCGCAGAAGCTGGTGAGCTATCTCGGCCTCAACCCAAGCGTCAGACAGTCAGGTCCTGGACCGGCTTATCACGGCCGGATCACCAAGCAGGGCCGCGGCCATGCCCGAGGCATGCTCGTCGAGGCCGCCTGGGCGGCAGCGCGAGCGCCGGGTCCGTTGCGTGCGTTCTTCCTGCGAGTCCGCGCCCGCCGCGGTCAGCATGTCGCCGCTGTCGCGACCTCCCGCAAGCTCGCGGTCCTCATCTGGCATCTGCTGAGCAAAGGTGAAAGCTACGTGTGGGCCCGACCGGCGCTGCACGCCAGGAAGCTGCGCGATTTGGAGCTGAAGGCGGGTTATAAAGCCGAACGCGGCCAAAGAGGCGCAGCTCACGCTTACAATATCAAGAGCCATCGCGATCAGGAGCGCAGGTGGATCGAGCAAGCCGAGACGGCCTACGCGCGCTTCGTCTCCGGTTGGAATCCGCGTGGTCTCAAGGGAGTGCGCACGGGCGCCGCAACCGAGGTGTGCGACGATGAAGGCTGCGCGGCAGGGCTTGCGCCTCGCGCCCTGCTCTTCGCCGCGCGGTCACCCATGCGCGAGAGGAAAATAGCTCAGATCCAGCAAAAAAACACTTGTCGATCACATCAGTGGTCCAGGGGTGCTTGGGCTTCGTCAGGCGATGATCGATGTGGTTCTGAGCGCAGGCATATTCGAAGGCATGAGCCCAGACGGGCTCTCCGGCGTCGAGAGCGGCCCTGATGTCGGGCGCTGCCGAACTCGTGTTGCCCGGCGTAGTGAAATGCGTTCCGTTGTCGGTAAGGACCGTGTGGACTTTGTAGGGGACGGCGGCGATCAGATGCCGCAGGAAGTCTCCCGCGGTCTTGCGTGCGACCTTCTCGTGCAGCTCGACGAAGGCGAACTTCGATGTCCGGTCGATCGCGACGAGAAGATAGAGCTTGCCTTCGGCCGTTCGGACCTCAGCAATATCAATATGGAAATAGCCGATCGGATAGGCCCTGAACTTGCGCCGCTCGGAAGCCTCGCCTTCAACCTGCGGCAGCCTCGATATCCCGTGACGTTGCAGGCAGCGATGCAGGGATGAGCGCGTCAGATGCGGGATGGTCGGGTGAAGCGCGTAGAGGCAGTCGTCCAGCGGCAGAAGCGTATGCCTGCGGAAGGCGACGATCACCGCTTCTTCCTCGACACTTAGAACCGTTGAGGCAGCGTCTTTAGGACCCGTCGGAAGATCGGCGACCGAGCCGCGCTTCTTCCACTTGGCAACGGTCTTCTGGTTGATCCCATGTCGCTTGGCCAGAGCCCTCAGGCTCTCTTGATGGTGTGGACGGCGCTCGCAACGCCTGCTTCCCGTGGGAGGCATGTCTTAGATGGTGCTGTCGAACACTCTCCGAAGGAGCGCCACAAATGCGCAAGGCACACGTTGACTTGAGGTCGGTTACAACGATTGGCTTGGATCTGGCGAAACATGTCTTCCAGATTCACGCGGTGGACGCCGAGGGGCGGGCCGTGATCGCCACCGCATTGCGGCGCAAGGACGTATTGTCCTTCTTCGGCGCTCTACCGCCCTGCGTCATAGGTTTGGAGGCTTGTGGTTCAGCTCACCACTGGGCTCGCGAGTTGATAAAACTCGGTCATGACGCACGCTTAATGCCACCCAACTACGTCAAGGCCTATGTTCGCCGGCAGAAGAACGACACGGCAGATGCGGCGGCGATTTGTGAAGCGGTCACCCGGCCTTCGATGCGATTCGTGCCGGTACGGTCGATCGACAATCAAGCCGTTCTTATGCGTCACAAGGTGCGTGAGATGTTGGTGTCTCAACGCACCCAGCTCCTCAGTAAGCCCCCGCCGAGGGCCGCGGTTAGGCGGCGGCGCGGGAAGGGCGATCGGCCGTCCAGTTCCAGGGTAGGAGCTCGGCGAGCCGGGTCTGCAGCGTCTCTGCGATCCTGGAAAGAACGTCTGCCAGCCAAGCCTGTGGATCGATCCCGTTGAGCTTTGCGGTCTGAATCAGCGTGTACATGACCGCGGCGCGCTCAGCCCCGTGCTCCGATCCGGCGAAGAGCCATGACTTTCTTCCCAAGGCCAGGCCGCGCAGCGCTCGTTCCGCCGCGTTGTTCGTCAAGCAGATGCGCCCGTCTTCAAGGAACCGCACGAAGGCCGGCCAGCGCGTGAGCATGTAGTCGATGGCCTTGGCGACGGCATTGTGCCGGGAGAGCTTCGCGCGTTCAGAGCGCGTCCACTCTTCGAGCGCGGCGACGAGCGGCGCGCTCCTTGAGCGGCGCGCAGCGAGCCGCTCCTCGGCCGTGACGCCGTTGATCTCGCTCTCGATGTCGAAGATGGCGTCGATGCGTTTGACCGCCTCCAGCGCGATCGGCGAGATCGGCGCGGCGATCTTGCCCCGCCTCGCGTTGGCGGCGATGTCGGCGAGTTCGAAGAACTTGCGTCTGGCGTGGCTCCAACATAGCGCTTCGACGATCGGGCCCGGTTTCCGATCGGGCGGATAAAGTCTGGCGTAGCCGCTGAAGGCGTCGGCCTGGAGGACGCCGCTCCAGTTCGTCAGATGCCGCTCAGGATGCTCGCCGCGGCGATCGCGCGAGGCGTAGAACAACGCCGCCGGCGGGTCCTTGCCGCCGAACGGCCTGTCGTCGCGGACGTAAATCCAGACGCGGCCAGTTTCAGTCTTGCCTTTCGCCAGGATCGGAACCTGGTGTCATCGCCGTGCAGGCGCTCAGCCGACAGAACGTGGCGTTCGATCAACCTGTGCAGGGGCCGCAAGGCGGCGGCGCAGGCGCCGACCAGGTCAGCGAGCGTCGATAGGCTAAGATCCACGCCTTCTCGGGCGTAGCGCTCGCTCTGGCGATTGAGCGGCTGATGTTGACCAAACTTCTCGAACACGATCATCGCCAGCAGATTGGGGCCAGCGAAGCCGCGCGGCGTCACATGGAAGGGCGCCGGCGGCTGGGTGATGGTCTCGCATTCGCGGCACGAGAAGCGCTCGCGCACGGTCTGGATCACCTTCCATTGACGCGGGACGACCTCCAGCGTCTCCGTGATGTCCTCGCCGAGCTTCGACAGCTTGGCCGAGCCGCAGCAAGGGCAGCTCTGCGGCGCTGGGATCACGACGCGCTCACGCGGCAGATGATCCGGGAACGGTTTTCGCGCCGGCCGCTTGCGCGCGAAGGATCTGACCGTGGTGGCGGGCTTCGTAGGTTCGGCGGCGAGCTCATCTTCGGCCGCGTTGGCCTCTGCCTCCTCCAGCTGAAGCTCCAATTGGTCGAGCAGCCGCGCCGTGCGCTCGGAGCGAGGTCCGTAAATCGTGCGCCGCAGCTTTTCGATCTCAAGATTGAGATGCGCGATCAGCGCGCGACCCCGCGCCAGTTCAGCGACGGCCGCGACGGCGCACGCCTTCTCCGCCGCTGCTTCGGTCCGCGCCGCAATCAGCGCCGCTTTCAACGCGTCGATGTCGTCCGGAAGCGAGGAAAGATCGGCGTCCACGAATCACATGGAATCACAAAATCGACCGTTTGAGGCGCCCCTTTTTGCGTTTCTTCAGCCGATTTTTCTCCTATCCGACCGCCGTCGGCCGCCATGTCTCTTGCGGCATGCGCCAATCGATGCCCGACAGCAGATAGGAAAGCTGGGCCGTCGATATCGTCACCGTTCCATCGGCCAGCGATGGCCACAGGAATCGCCCGCGCTCCAATCGCTTTGAGAACAGGCATAAGCCCTGGCCGTCGCTCCAGAGACACTTGATCAGAGACCCGCGGCGACCGCGAAAAACGAAGAGATGGCCGGAATGCGGATCGCGCCTCAATGTCTCTTGGACGATCAGCGCCAGACCGTCGAATCCTTTGCGCATATCGGTGTGGCCGGTCACTAGCCATACCCGCGCCCCATTCGGGATCGGAATCATCGCCGCCCGAGCGCCTTGACGATCCGGGCCAGCGCCGTCGCGTCGACGTCCGCCCCGACAAGAATCCGCTCGCCCCCGACAAGCACGATCTCCATCCGGCCCATCGAGGCCGGAGCTGTGGCGGTCGCAGTCGGCGTAGCCTCCACGACCCTCACCGGCACAATGGTCACTGTCTTGCCGACGTCATTGATGTCCGCCCGTTCTCGCCGTCGCCAGGTGAACAGCATATTGGAGTTCAGACCATAACGGCGCGCCACCTCGGCAACGGATGCGCCGGGCGCAAAGCTCTCCGCGATGATCCGTTGCTTCTGATCAGCCGACCAAGTCCGTCGCCGGCGCTCGCCGCCAGCCGCGCCTTGCATCCCGGCGTCCGACATCTGCGATAGTGTCCATTATCGATTAGTGGACACGATCGCCGCGTCCACATCATCGCACTACCGCCGCTCGCCCCGCTTTCGCTAGGCGGCCCTCGCCGGTGGGATACGCTCCTCAATGCGTTGCGCGGTCATCTGGCGGAGGTCGGCGTTATTGCCGCTCAGGGACCGAATGGCGCCTACGCATTGGCTGCAGCCATTTTGGAGGGCGATAGTTCCATTCCGCTTTGCGTGCGAGACGCCCTCGCGCCGATTATCCGTCAGCTGCAGACGCTCGACGATGAGATCGCTGCGATCGACCGCGCCATCCTGGAGCTGGCAAGGACGGATCAGACAGCCCGGCGTCTGATGAGCGTTCCCGGAATTGGTCCGATAACGGCCTCAGCTATTGCAGCAACTATCCAGGATGTCGGCGTATTCTCGGGCCCACGGGAGTTCGCGGCGTTCCTCGGACTAGCGCCGAGACAGAACTCGTCCGGGGGCAAAGAGCGCCTTGGACGGGTGTCGAAAATGGGGAATCGCTATCTCCGAAAGCTATTGGTCGTAGGCGCCCACGCGGTCCTCTTCCACCGAAGGTCCCATCAGGATGCACTCAGAACATGGGCAGCGAAGCTCGTGGAAACCAAGCCATTCAAACTGGTCGCTGTGGCGATGGCGAACAAGCTGGCAAGGATCGCCTTCGCCCTCATGCGCGATGGCTCTATCTACGCGCGTGCCATGACCTGACCGCCATCGCCCCACCGCCGGCTGCCAGTTAGGTCGATATCGAGGGTGACCACGTCGTGATGCGAAAGACGCGAAGCATTGGGTTCGTGAAGCCTGCAGCATAGTCGGAGCGTCAAGCTCGTTCTCTTGATCAGGCAAACGAACCAGCGGAAACCATCAGGGCCAGCGGGCCACGTCCCGCACCAAAAGGCCGGAGACATGACCGCACCCGCGAACTTCGCTTAACGGCAACGAACCCCTTGATCTGCGAGCGCCGTCCAGACATGACTATGTTGTATCGCTCGACGGATCGCCTCTGTCGTCGTGGCGCACCCATGAAGAACCTGGCCCATAGCGCATCCTTCGAATCACTCGACAAGGATGCTCCATCAAAGCCCGGGACTAAACATCTAGTTTGCCTGATGTCAGTGACGGGCCGCTCGCGCAAACCCCAACAAACGCGGATCAAGAGACAATCGAAACCGTCGCAGAGCGGGCGGTCGCGGATAGCCTGCATTTCGAGAGCGATGGGGATCGCAAGCCTAAGATGGTGCTGGTTAAATCAGACCCGGCCGCTTGAACTTATATCGCCCGTAAACTGGTCCCCTCAGGAACGACCGGAGCGCGTGCAAAAGCTGCCCTTCCAGGAGGCGGTCGCGGTCATTCGTCAGGAACCCCGGCCGTGCGGAAGCCCTCGAGAACGGCCTCAGTCTGCGCTAGATACGTCGGGTCGTCGCTCACTGGTGTGTAGGTGGCTCGGGCGCGGGAATAGTAAAGGTCGGGTTGAGCGCGAGACCGGCCTTGACCGCGGAACGCGCCTCGTCCGGTCGACCAACCTGCGCAAGGGCGACGGACAAGGTAAAATGAGCAAGCGGGAAATTTCGGTTCGCTTCGATCGACCGCAGGCCACAATAGGCATCCTGGCAGCGGTCTGGAATGGGGCGCTTCGACCCGACAAGATTATCGCGGCAGCGAGTCTTGGGTCCCCTTTGCGCAAATATCGGTCATTCCCCTAACGGTTCCGCGAGTGACCGAACCGGACGGTCTCCTAGAGTTCTTTCCGTCCCGACCGGTTGAATGTCACCTCGACGTGGCGAAAAAGGCGCGTTTCAGCGCCTTTTTTTGCTACTTATTTTGTTGGCTCCGGGGTGTCCTTCACGGTCACCCAATTTTTGTCGGCGCGGCTGATGTTTTCAGCTTCATTCTTACGCCACTCGTTGGTCCAATATTTCGTATGGTTCACATACAGCTTACCGTTAACGATGGTGAAAGCCTTAGGATCGACGGTATCCTTGTGGCCGTTTTCGTATGAGACGCCCATGGCGCAATGACCATCATATTGAGCCGCATATTTTTCTGGATTCGCGAGGAAGAGATCGAGATCCTGCTTGTTAGCGAATTGCCAACGCGCGTCATGCCAGACAGTCTGATAATCAAGACTACCAGGGACTGCCTTACCGACGGTGAAATAAGCGACGGTATCATAACCGCCAATCGCCAGTCGCGGCATTCCGTCCATGCTTGGGGCAGTATCAGCAAAGGCAGGCAAAGCGAACATAGTGAGTGTTAATGCAGTGGTTGCACGCATGTCTCGCCCCTGAATTGTTAGGTTGCGTGCCGAAGCTGTCACGCTCGCCGGATATGCGCATCACCCAAACGGGTGAAATCGGCTTCAGCCGATCCGCTCGCGGCGAACCCCAAGACCAAGCGCGATCGTCCAGCACTTCCGTGCCTGTTGTAGGCGTCTGTGCAACTGTGCAACAGGGTCTGAGTCAGTTGTAGTTGCTGTGCGGCCCTATCTCACCCCCGGCTTCCGTTGTGGCCGGAGCAGCCGCCATGTCTCTGTCTGAAAGAACTGAGCGCGCCCTCGAGCAACGCGATCGCGAAATCGCGAATTCTGCGACCTTCCGCAAGTCGCTCTACGACTACGACGTCGAAAACGCCGCCATCGCCTGTCGGAGCGAAAAGCGAAGTCCTAATAACGGCTGACATAAATATGAGTATCCAGCGTCTCTCTGCCGTGGACTTTGCGACACTGGAAAAGCTTGGCGTTCGCTCAGTTCAGATCGTGTGGCCGAAAAACGCACCTGAGGCTGTGGTCACCATCACGCGTGTGACGATGGAGCCAGGATCCATCTCGGCAAGACATTCACATCCAAACAGCGAGCAAATTTGGATTGTGGAGCGAGGCCGTCTTTGCCCAAAGCCGGTCCTGCCCATCTCTTTGCTCCTCGGGTCGCAATAGCGGCGCGGACGCTGTCACGCCCAGGCGCCATGCACGTCACCCGAACGGTTGAGCCAGATTTTGTGGATCGGCCTGCAAGGAACGCTGGACGCTTGTCGTCCTAATACGCCCCATGCATATCATAGTGGGGCGCATATTTTTCCGGGTTGGCGACGAAGAGATCGAGGTCCTCCTTGTTGGCGAATTGCCAGCGCGCGTCTCGCCAGACAGTCTGGTTTTCGAGCGTCCCTGGGACCGGCTTTCCCTTGGCGAGATAAGCAACGATGTCCACGCCGCCAATCGCCAGTCTCGGCGTCGTATCAGCGAACGCGGGCGACGCGAACGTAGTAAGGGATAGCGCAATCAATATCTTCCTGGTCATCGTCATTTTCAGCTCCTCTCGGCTCGCAATGACGGTGCCGACGCTGCCGCGCTCGGCCGCCATGCACATCACCCGAACGGGTGAGTAACTTGGATTGGCGCGGCCCTATCCTTTCGCCGAGCGGAGGGCTAACCTCCGGGTTTTCGCGGAGTAGCCGCCATGCTTCTGTCAGCGCGAACGGAGCGCGCTCTCGAGGCTTGCCACGATGCGATCCTGTCGCCGGCGCGATGGGGCGCGGCGCTGCAATCGCTCGCTGAATTGTTCGGCGGCGCCAGCAGCACTTTCTTCGAGCACGATCGCGACAACTCGCCCGCGCCGGCGCCGATGTCCGTGGGACACGAGGCGTTTTTTGACCGCTGGGTCCGCAACCAGGGTCATGCTCCAGACCCGCATATCGGGCGGTACCTTGAGCGTTGCACATCGTTCATACGGGCGGGTCAGACCTCAGCCCTGGAGCACGACCTCTCGACGGAGGAAGAGCGCCGTACGCTGCCCTTCTTTCTTGAGACGGCGCGACCGGAGAAGCGGGAGTGGTTCGCGGCCTCGTTTTTCTCAGTCGACGGCGGCGACTGGTGCATGGGCTTCTACCGCGGAGACGACCCGTTTACGCCGGAAGACGCGACACGCGTCGGCAAGGTCGGTCCCTATCTCGCCAAAATCGTCAGTCTGGCCCAGAAGTTTGCGGCTTTCGACACCGCCTCGAAGCTTTCAGCGCTGGAGCGAGTCAGCTCCGCCGCCGTCATTCTCGACGCGACCGGCCGCGCAGCCCAGATGAATCTGCCCGCGCAAGATCTGCTTGGCGCCGACTTCTACCTGGTCCGGGGTCGTCCTGCGGCCCATGACCCAGCCAGCAATCGCCGATTGCAGCAGCTGGTTTCGACGGCCTTGCATATCTCGCCCGGCGCAGCCCAGTCCTATCCGCCAATCGTCGTCGACCGGGACGAAGCGCCGTGGCTCTTGGTCGAGGCGATGCCGGTCACGGCGTTCGGCAGCGATTTGTTCAATCCCGGCCGCCTGATCCTTCTCCTGACCGATCTGAGGTCGCCGCTGAGGCCCAGTTCGAAAAATTTGTGCGCCGCCTTTGGGCTGACAGCCGCCGAGGCCAAACTGGCCACAAGACTGGCCTCGGGCGTCGGGATCGACTCGGCTGCGGCTTCAGTGGGAGTGAGCCGAGAGACCGCCCGCACCCAGTTGAAAGCCGTGTTTGCCAAGACGAACACCCGCCGCCAAGCCGAACTCGCCGGACTCCTCGCGCGTCTTCGACCTTCAGAGTCATAACCCTCAGGGCCAGAGCGACCCTCCAATGCCGGAGTCGCGGAGTCGCGGCGCACGGCCCTAGCTTCGCTGGCCGATCGCGAGCATTAGCCCTTCTGATTGTCCGGGGCGTTCGCGGCAACGATCCGGGATGTCCGCTAAACGTGTGCGCCGTGACAAGGCGGCGCTTTCCAGTGGGTGCAAGCCCCACCCGGCGACCGCTCCAGCCGGAAGCAACCGGAGCAGCCATGGAGGTAACGAAGTGGCTGAAGCCTTCGGTGTAGCAGGTCACGTATAGGTGACCGCGCGAGTGTGCGGGCCGCAACGCGAGTGAACGCTGAGCAGGCCTCGAAAAGGACGATGTGCAGGCCGACCCGACAACGTTATCGGGGAAGGCTGTTAAGGCTGGGTGAGATGAGCGAGGACGACGCCCAGCCGCTGCACCGGGGTAGTGGCGGCAGCACGTACACAAGGAAAGCGCGCGCAACACGGGAAGCCCCAAAGCGTGGTCAGGTCAGGGATGACAGGACCAACCGGACGCCCGTGAGGGACAGGCTGGGCGCTCTGGGGTGGCGGAGAGGTTCGTAGTACCGCGGAAACCGGGTAACTGCGGCGGAGGGAAGGGGCCTCAGTTCAAGACAGACGCAGCACGTGGCGAAGGACATGGAGATTGGGAAACCTATCAACTCCGCATGATGTTCAGAAGTCGCCGACGGCGTCGCACGCGATAGACGGCGTGAGGTCTTGTCCGAGAGCCGGATGCGGGAAATCCGCATGTCCGGTTCGATGAGCGGGGTGTGGAAACGGAGCTACGGTTGAGCCACTAAGGCACCGCCAGACGAAAGGGGCGGAAACAGACATGCTCGGCCTAACGTCACCGCGCCACACTTCGACTCTACCGACTCCAGCCGGCCGGAATGCGCAATAGCGGTCACGCGCCGACAGGGTGGCTAGTTCCGGACCGACCAGGCGCTGACGTAGGGCGGGGTCACACCTTGTGCGCGAACCGCAGTCGCAGCCGCGACAATCCGATCAAACAGAGTCTTGGGATCGCCGACCCCGGGATCGACCGTGCCGAACCGCTCCATGAGCGGCAGGAACGTTGTGTAGGTCGAAATGAACCAGCGCAAGTGGGTGATGTCGGAGCCCGGGACGATCGACTCCCATAAAACCCGGGGTTCGGGAAGACCGGCGTCGATGAAGCATGGAATGATCCGACCGGCGATGTCGTGGCTCGGCAGGGCGACTCGCATGAACCTCATGAGACTCTCGCCAGCGGCCCGCACCAGCGGAACTTCTGGCGTCGATTGGTATTTGCGGCTGTGATCGACGTCACAGTCGATGCTGACGCCGCGGGCGGCGGCATTGAAAGCACGCGATAGCGAGCCGCGCTCCTGTCGTCTGCTATCCGCGCAATGACGACCCAGTAGACGGCAGCAATGCGCAATTAGCGGTCATTCGAGTCTTTCATGCTAGTCTTCCAGGCGGAGAGGTTCGCCGTGGGCGAGACGCGCAAGATCGCTGCGATCCCGGTCGCCGACGTGGTCGGCTACAGCCGACTCGCCGGGGCCGATGAGGACCGGACGCTAGCGCGGCTCCGGGCTTTGCGCGGCGACCTCACCGACCCGACCATCGCCCTGCATCATGGCCGCACCGTTAAGCTGACTGGCGATGGCGCGCTCGTCGAGTTCCGTAGCGTCGTCGACGCCGTGCGCTGCGCCGTCGAAATCCAGCAAGGCATGATTGGGCGCAATTCCGGGCTGCCACCGGAGCAACGCATCGAATTTCGTATCGGCATCCACCTCGGTGATGTTGTTGAGGAGGCTGACGGCGATCTGATGGGTGACGGGGTCAATATCGCCGCCCGACTCGAGGGGGTGGCCGCGCCAGGCGCGATCTGTCTCTCTGAGGACGCCTATCGTCAGGTCATCGGCAGGCTCGACATGGAAGTCACCGATCTCGGCCCGACCCAGCTCAAAAACATCGAAAGATCGATCCGGGTCTATTCGCTGCAAGTGGGCGTCCCTGCCGAGGCGAAACCCGTGCCGTCAGGACTCGTCGCGCCAAAAATGCGCTCCCCGCTGGCGCGGCTCGCCGCGGGTGTCGCGGTTTTGCTGATCGTTCTGGCGTGCGGGGCGTGGTGGCTCCTCGGAAACTACCGGCCGACTCTTGTCGAGAGAACAGCGCCCGCGCCGGTTGCTTCGAACCCAACGACGCCTGCTGAAGCCAAGCATCTGTCCATCGTTGTGCTGCCGTTCGCCAATCTCTCCAACGACCAGAGCCAAGACTATTTCGCCGACGGACTTACAGAGAACTTGACCACCGACCTGTCGCGTCTCGGCGGCTCCTTCGTTATCGCCCGCAATACCGCCTTCACGTTCAAGGGCAAGAATCTCGATACTCGGGAAATCGGCAAGGAACTCGGGGTCCGCTATGTGCTTGAAGGGTCTGTCCAGCGCGACGCCAGCCGCATGCGCGTCAACGTCCAACTCATTGACGCTGAAAGCGGCAAGCATCTCTGGGCCGAACGCTTCGACAAGCCTCTGGCGGATCTCTTCGAAATGCAGGACGAGATCGTCGCCCGCCTCGCCAACCAACTGGGGACGGAACTGACGTCGGCCGAGGCGCATCGGGCCGAACGAGCATCGAATCCCGATTCCATGGACCTCTTCTTTCAAGGACTGGCCGCGCTCAACAAGGGTATCAACATCGAGAATATGACGCACGCACGCGGCTATTTTGAACGCGCCCTGGCGCTCGATCCCAACAACCTCGACGCGCTGCTCGGAGTGGGACGGGTCGATTATTCGGTGGGCGCAGCCTTACTGTCGGACGACAGGGAAGCCCGGCTCGCAGCGGCCGAAACCGCGATCGCTAAGGTGCTTTCTCTAAGGCCAAATGATGCTCTGGCCCACGAGATCATGGGCGGCATCCTGATCGAGACCAAGCGCGCGGACCAGGGCGTCGCCGAATTCGAGCGAGCCTTGGCGCTCGATCCGAACTTGGCCACTGCCCACGGGTTCATTGGTCTCGCCAAGATATTCGTCGGTCACCCCGAAGAAACCGGAACCCATGAAAACGAAGCTTTGCGTCTCTCTCCGCGCGACAGTTTCGCCTGGCTCTGGCTGCACTTCGCAGGCGCCGCAAAGATGAACTTGGGCGCCGAAGAGGAGGCAGTCGCATTGTATCGCCGCTCGATCGAGAATAATCGAACCAACCCGCTTACCCATTTCTTCCTTGCCGCAACGCTGGCGAACCTTGGAAAACTGGAAGAGGCGCAGGCCGAGGCCAAAGCCGGGCTGGCGCTCGATCCGGGCTTCTCGATCCGTCGCTTTCTCAGCGGCGGACCGCAGGGCGAATTTCTGGAGGGAGGCATGCGCAAGGCGGGAGTACCGGAAGGATGAGCTTGAGTAGCGTGAGAGGCGTTCGTCGGGGCAGCTCGGGGCCCGGCCGTCACAACCCTAAATGGCTGCTTAACGTCGACTCCAGCCGTCGCCTTGGCGCAAATAGCGGGCATTCGAGTCCGGCGCCGCGAAGTGGTCGTTGGACTAAGGAGCACTTTGCTGGGCTACGTCCTCGAGAGTCCATCGTTATCGATCGGTAAATCCGACGACAAGCCGGGTTTTATGTTAGTCTGCGCGACGGCTGAGGACTCCACTATGGTTGGGACTCGCAAGATCGCGGCGATTCTGGTCGCGGATATTGTCGGCTACAGCCGGCTCGCAGGAACGGATGAGGATCGCACACTGTCGCGGCTGCGGGGGCTGCGCAGCGATCTGATCGATCCCGCCATCGATGCGCATCATGGACGCATCGTCAAGCGAACCGGGGACGGCATCCTCATCGAGTTTCGCAGCGTGGTCGACGCCGTGCGCTGCGCGATCGAAGTGCAGAACGGGACGGCCGAGCGCAACGCCGGTCTGCCGCCCGAGCGACGCATCGAGTTCCGGGTCGGAATTCATCTGGGCGACGTGGTCGAGGAAAGCGACGGCGATTTGATGGGCGACGGCGTCAACATCGCCGCCCGGCTTGAAGGCATTGCCGTGCCTGGCGCGATCTGTCTTTCGGAGGACGCCTATCGGCAGGTCAAGGGACGGCTTGATCTGGCGGTCACCGACCTCGGTCAAACTCAGCTCAAGAACATCGCCGATTCGATCCGGGTTTATTCGCTTCAGGTCGGCGTCCCCGCCCAAGCTAAGCCCGCTATCCCCCCAGCGCCCGTCGCGCCAAAAAAGCGCTCCTCGCTCACGCCGCTCGCCGCTGGCGTCGCAGCCTTGCTAATCGTCCTCGCGGGCGGGGCATGGTGGGTCCTCCAAGCGAACCGGCCTGCGGCCATCGCAACGGAGTCGCCGGCGCCGGTCGCTTCGAACGCGACGGCGGCGGCTGAAGCCAGGCATCTCTCCCTCGTCGTGCTGCCGTTCGCCAACCTCTCAAACGATCCTGCCCAGGATTATTTCGCTGACGGAATCACAGAGAGTCTCACCACCGACCTCTCGCGCCTCAGCGGCGCCTTCGTGATCGCGCGCAACACCGCCTTTGCTTTCAAAGGCAAGAATGTCGACGCCCGGGAAATCGGCAAGGAGCTTGGCGTCCGCTACGTGCTCGAAGGGTCTGTCCAGCGGGACGCAGGCCGCGTGCGAGTGAACGTGCAGCTCATTGATGCGGAGACCGGGAATCACCTTTGGGCCGACCGCTTCGACAAGCCTCTGGCTGATCTCTTCGGAATGCAGGACGAGATCGTCGCCCGCCTCGCAAATCAATTGGGGGCCGAGCTAATTGCTGCGGAAGCGCGGCGCGGGCAACAGGCTGCGAATCCCGACTCCATGGACCTTTATTTTCAGGGTATGGAATGGTTCAACAGGGGAGATAACCTCGAGAACATGGACCGTGCGCGCGGGTTATTTGAGCGCGCCCTGGCGCTCGATCCCGGCAACGCCGACGCTTTGCTCGGGGTCGGACGCGCCGATTTTTTAGTGGCCGCAGATTTCTTGTCGGACGATCGAGCGGCACGACTCGCGTCGGCCGAAGCGACGATAGGCAAAGTGCTATCTCTCAGGCCGAACGATGCGCTGGCTCATAATGTTATGGGCGGCATTCTGATTCAAACCAGGCACCCGGACCGGGGCCTAGCGGAACTCGAGCGGGCTTTAGCGCTGGATCCGAACCTGGCTGCCGCTCACGGGGACATGGGTTTCGCCAAATTATTCACCGGGCGCGACGAAGAGATCGAAGCGCACGAAAACGAGGCGCTTCGCCTCTCTCCTCACGATGGCCGCGCCTGGCTCTGGCTGCATGGCGCAGGCGCCGGCAAGATGAATCTTGGCGCCGACGAGGAGGCCATCGCATTGTTTCGTCGCTCTATCGAGGACAACCGGACCTTCCCACTAGAGCATTTCTTCCTCGCGGCGATGCTGGCGAATCGCGGGGATGAGGAGGAAGCGCGGTCCGAAGTCATGGCCGGCCTCGCGCTCGACCCGGGCTTTACGATCCGTCGCTTTCGCACCGGTGCGGAAGCGCAAGGCGACAATCCGGTTTACCGTGCGAGGCTCGAGCGTCTTATTGAGCGCATGAACAAGGCCGGCGTGCCTGAGGGATGAGCAAGGCCTGCCGTTTGGCCGCTACCTGGCGACTGGGGCCGCAGAACTTCGCGCTTTGAAACGAGGCGAGCCTGCCGCTGACAGAGCGCGGGCCTCCCCGGCGCGGGAGCATGCAGATTCGAATGATGGCCCGCCCTCAGTTGCAACGTCCACGGCCGCGATCCGCAATGTCTGCTTCACGTCGATTCGAGACGTCGCCCATTGTCTCAAATGCGCAAATAGCGGTCATTCCGCGACGGCTTGGCGAACGGGGTCAAATCAACCGTTCGCTGCTGCCATCAATAGCTTGCGCGCGCTTGCTACAACCCGTGAGGGGCGATTGCGTCCCCTATCTTCAGAGGGTTGGCGATCGGAGCGCCGACTTCAATCGCTGCTGGCTGCCCGATCGCAGCGTCCAGACATCGTCGCGTGTCCGCCAATAGGTCCATTGGCTCCATGCGTGTTCTCCGGTGCTTTGACTCAGGGAAAGAAATTTCATTCTGGCATTCTGGTGCGGTGCGCCCCATAGTTCCTCGATGCCTTCCACGCTGAAAGAATCGAAAAGCGGAAAGGGGTTGGCATGTGCGCGTCACGCCGCCACACGGCCGTGCAGCATTCACGAGGAGGGCCGAGGCTGTCGCCTGGGTGGAGCATGAGGCGGCCGAATGGCTCAAAACATACGGAGGCGGCAAGTACGCCTGAGCTGGCAGCTGTCTTTGCCGGCCGTTTTCAGGACCGCTCGGCGTAGGGGGGAACCTCCACCAGTGTTCCGATCAACCGCAACAGAGCTTGTTGCTCAGGCCCCGCCGCGTCCCTTAGGAAGGCTCCGAGTTCAATGTGCGCCAAACGGCCTCCGGAAGGCGCGTTGGGTTGATGGACAATGAATGCGTGCCCGTTCGCCGGCTCGCGCCCGAGGAACCAGGTATCGCCGTTTGGGCTGCGGTAGAGCTCTCGCCTATCTGACATATTTTCGCGCTCCATGCTCCCCGATTCGCGCGGCATGGGATAATGCTGCCAACGATCGTGTCGCCGAGATCAGCCCCCGTTGTCCGCGCCGCGGAACGGTGCCCAAGCGCCCTGCGCGGACTAACGAGGGCGTTTGAGGCTGGCCGTCTTGATCGGCCCGCCTGAGGGCCATTTGAGCCGCTGAACCAGGCGCGCACGCTGTTCTGGATCAAGCCGAAGAAAGGCTTGGAAAACGAGCTCGACGGGGTCCGCATGCTGCTCGGTCACGATAACTGGGTGCGGTGGGCGGCGTCTGCGGCCGACATCTCCCGATCCGAACAATAAGCCTGGCCGGAATGTGCCGAGGCGGGGAAAATCAATCCAGAAGCGCATGGCGGACAGTCAGGCGCCGGGCAGGCGAAATTGCGAAGGATCGTGCTTCGCGCGGAGGCATCGTCACGCGACCCAGGCTCGCATGTGGAAATTCGTCTTATGTGGCGTCCTCGGGCGATTTGAGGGATGCGCAATCGCGTCGTGCTTCTTGCAATACGAGGCCTTAAACGGACACGGGGAACCGCAGAAGCGGAACGCTTCGAAATGTCGAGGATCGCCGATCGGCCAGCGGCACATGCTGGGCCGCAGGTCCATGAATTTGATCGAAACCAACATCAGCGCCGAACCATCATGAGGCAACCTTTCGCTAACGAATTTGGCCGAGCGGAAGAACGAAACAAGGAACGGAGAGGGTAGAAGGCCGGGTGTTACCCCGGCCCTGCATAGCTACTTCTGCGATGAGCTTTTCGCGTGAGCCGCATCGGAGGCCCCGCTGGCGACTTTGGAGTGCTTCTGGGCCTCTGCCGCGTGCTCGCTGCCCTTCAAGTGGTCATTCTTGCTGTGAAACTCTGCGGCCGCGCGATGCGATTTAGCTGCGCTCTCGTGGTGTTCGGCCGCTTTTGTGTGTGCCTGATTGGGCATGTGGGTCTCCGGTTGTCCGGTGAAATTCCGGTTCGTCACCAGCCGCCTCAATAGTGTTCACAGCAAGTGCTTTTGTTGTCTTTAGTGAGTGGAATTGATTGGTGAGCCAGTTTTGTGATATTTTCCTTGTGAAACGGGCGGCGTTGGCGCATGATAGATCATGACATACAATGCCGGATTTACGACCTTCGTCGTAAAAGATATTGGGAATCCCAATCGCTTCCGCTGGAATATTTACGATAACGAGAAGGTTCGAGACAAATCCTTTTATTCCTTTGCGACAAAGCGTGAAGCCCAGATCGATGCTGACAAGTTCGTTCAAAAGCTCAACGCCGTTTGGCCAGCCGCAAAAGGATAGAGAGCCAGCGAGTTCAGCGTGCTCGCCCCCTGGTTATTTGAAACCGGAGTCGGCGAAGCGACAAACCGGGCGCAGGCTGCAAACGCAGCACGTCGTCCAGGAGATTCCAAGCATGGGCACATCAAGTCCGACCGAATTGGCCACAGAAGTGGTGGCGTCCTTCGTTTCCAGTAACCCTCTGCCAAAGAGCGAGCTGCCCGCGCTGATTTAAGCGGTACACGCAACTTTGGCGCGGCTCGCAGCGGAGCAGAATAGCGCGCCGCCCCAAATCGAACCGAAGGCGCCTTCAGTTCCAATTCGAAGATCGATCACGCCGGAGTTCTTGATCTGTCTCGAGGACGGCAAACGATTCAAGTCGATGCGGCGTCACTTGGCCGGGCTGGGTCTATCGCCGGATCAATATCGCAAGAAATGGAATCTGCCCGCCGACTATCCGATGGTCGCGTCCAACTACGCCGCCCAGAGGTCGGCGCTCGCGAAAAAGATCGGATTTGGCCGGGTCCATCCTGCGCGCTCCGTCAGGTCGTAGCCGCCCGTCGACCGAAAACCCCACTGACGGCGATGCGCCAATACGGGTTGTTCTTGGACCTGCATGGCGAACGCCGATTCGACCCGAACTGAACTTCCCGTTTGTAAGCGCATCAGCGCTGCGTTCGATTTTGCAGCGCCGACGAAACAATGTCGGAAATGATGTCGAACGCGTTTGTTGTCGAGAAACGGCCGTCGAGCGGCGGTGTCGTCGCGGTCGGGAGAAGTTTCGGGGATCGCCAGTCCTCTCGAAAGGATTCGTACACGAGCGGGGCCAAAGACACGGCGGACGCAATTCCCGCGCGCTTGTTCGATCGAATCTCGAACGTGAGCCTTTGGCCCTCCTTCAGTCGGATCATGCCGTCGCATTCGACGGCGAAGATACCAACGAAAATGTTCGGGCCGCCGTCGTCTGGGCGAATGAATCCATAGCCCTTCGTGAGGCTGAACCATTTGACGGTTCCCGTTTTCATGATCCGTCCTTCCCGTTTTCATGATCCGTCCTTTGGCAACAACCCTGTATTCTCGGAACCAATACAACCAGTCGGCGGCGGTGGCCGCTCCGCCGCGGAAAGGCTAGACGAGGGTGAGCGCGCTCGTCGGCGCATCGAAGACCTCGTATGTCCAGACCCGGAAGGACTTGAGGATGTGAGGACCGAACGAGTTGATGAGCGGGATATCCGCGGCGTCGCGGCCTCGCGCGACGACGATCCGACCTATCCGCGGCATGTTGTTGCGAGGATCGAACGTCCACCACGACCCCCCAAGATACACCTCGATCCACGCGCTGAAATCCATCGGGTCGACCACCGGTACGCCAATGTCGCCAAGATGGCCGTTGACGTAACGAGCCGGAATGTTGAGGCATCGGCAGAGCGTCACCGCGAGATGGGCGAAATCGCGGCAGACGCCGATGCGCTCCTCGAAGGCTTCGAACGCCGTTCGGGTCGCGCGCGCCTGCATATAGTCAAACTTGATGTGCGCATGGACGAAATCGCACACGGCCTGGACCCGTCCCCATCCGGGTGGAACTTTCCCGAATAGATCCCAGGCCGCTTGGCTCAGCTTGTCTGTTTCGCAATATCGGCTCCCCATCAGATAGAGCAGGCAGGTATCGGGGAGCTCCGCGACGGGGACTTCGACCGCGGCGAAGTTCGCCGGGTCGATCTTCCCGTCGTCTTCGATTGTGGCGTCGCCCCAGATTGTGAGATCGCCGGGGGGCGCCACCAACCTGAGACAGCGATTGCCAAAGGTATCGATGTAGGTGGTCGTCGCAATGACGGGCGTCGTGAAGACCTTTTCGGCGACGCGTACGTCCGCCTTCCGATCTTCGCTCACGGAGAGCAGGCAAACCATTGGGGTCGGCTGCGCGCAGGTGACCGTGATTTCATAACCGTAACGGATCAACATTGATCGCCAGCTCCTTAGACAGGTCTCTCAAGACGCGACAAAAAGGGCTCTTCAGCGTGCGCACCCCGACCGCGGCGCCTTGCAGGAGTCGCGTCAGCGATCAAGGTGGGAAGATGCCGCCCCTTTCTGAGTATTGGGCGACACATTTGGCGGTTGAGCCGTCGCTGAGACCAGTCCTCGGCTTCTAGCGGGCGGTCAGTAGTCCATTCCGCCCATTCCGCCCATTCCGCCGCCACCCGGCATCGCTGGAGCGTCGGTCTTGGGTCGCTCGGCGACCATTGCCTCGGTCGTGACCATGAGCCCAGCGATCGAAGCGGCGTCCTGCAGTGCGACCCGCACCACCTTCGCAGGATCGACGATGCCGGCATTCAGCATATCGACATATTGGTCGGTCTGGGCGTCGAAGCCGAAGGTTTGCGACTTGTTCTCGAGAACTTTGCCAACGACGATCGAACCTTCCACGCCGGAATTCTCGGCGATCTGCCGGATCGGCGCTTCGAGCGCTCTGAGCACGATGTTGATCCCGGATTGAACGTCTTCGTTGTCGTTGCTGAGCTTGCCGATCGCCGCCTTGGCGCGCAGGAGCGCCACGCCGCCGCCGGCAACGATGCCCTCCTCTACCGCAGCCTTGGTCGCATGCATGGCGTCGTCGACGCGATCCTTCTTCTCCTTGACCTCGACCTCGGTTGAACCGCCGACTCGGATGATTGCGACGCCGCCCGCGAGCTTGGCGAGACGCTCCTGGAGCTTCTCCTTGTCGTAGTCGGACGTCGTCTCCTCGATCTGCGCCTTGATCTGGGCGATCCGGCCTTCGATGTCCGACTTCTTGCCAGCGCCGTCGATGATCGTGGTGTTTTCCTTCTCGATCCTGACCCGCTTCGCTTTGCCGAGCATCTGCAGGGTCACGTTCTCGAGCTTGATGCCGAGGTCCTCCGCGATCATAGTGCCCGCGGTGAGGACTGCGATGTCCTCGAGCATCGCCTTGCGGCGATCGCCGAACCCAGGCGCCTTGACTGCGGCCACCTTCAAGCCGCCACGCAGCTTGTTGACGACCAGCGTCGCAAGCGCCTCGCCTTCGATGTCCTCGGCGATGATTAGCAGAGGCTTGCCAGCTTGCACGACCGCTTCGAGAACGGGCAGCATCGGCTGCAGCGAGGAGAGCTTCTTCTCGTGGATGAGAATGTAGGGGTCCTCAAGCTCGGCGATCATCTTCTCGGCGTTGGTGATGAAATAAGGCGAGAGATAGCCGCGGTCGAACTGCATGCCTTCGACGACGTCGAGCTCAGTTTCGAGGCTCTTGGCCTCTTCGACCGTAATGACACCCTCATTGCCGACCTTTTTCATTGCGTCCGAAATCATTTTGCCGATCGTCTTGTCGCCATTCGCGGCGATGGTCCCAATCTGCGCGATCTCCTCGGACGACTGCACCTTTTTGGAGCGGCGTTCGATGTCCTTGACGACTGCGGTCACCGCGATATCGATGCCGCGCTTGAGGTCCATCGGGTTCATGCCGGCAGCGACCAGCTTGAGGCCTTCCTTCATGATCGAAGCAGCGAGGACCGTGGCGGTGGTGGTACCGTCGCCGGCGAGATCGTTGGTCTTCGAGGCGACTTCGCGCACCATCTGGGCGCCCATGTTCTCGAACTTGTCGGAAAGCTCGATTTCCTTGGCGACTGTCACACCATCCTTGGTGATGCGGGGCGCGCCGTAGGACTTGTCGAGAATGACATTGCGGCCCTTTGGACCAAGCGTCACCTTGACGGCGTTGTTGAGGATATCGACGCCGCGCAGCAAGCGGTCACGGGCGTCGGATGAGAAGCGTACGTCTTTGGCTGACATGAGATTGGATCCTTCAATTCTCGAAAAAAATTGTTTAGGCGGCCTTCTTCTTGGCGGCGCTCGCGCCTTCAATCACACCCATGACGTCGGTCTCCTTCATGATCAGGAGCTCCTCGCCGTCGATCTTGACTTCCGTGCCCGACCATTTGCCGAATAAGACCCGCTGGCCTGGTTTCAGTTCGACGGGAGTGAGCTTGCCGCCCTCATCGCGGCCGCCCGGGCCGACCGCGACGACCTCGCCCTCCTGCGGCTTCTCTTTGACGGTGTCGGGAATGATAATGCCTCCTTTCGTCTTGTCCTCGCCCTCAATGCGACGGATGACGACGCGGTCGTGTAGCGGTCGAAATTTCATTGGGACTCGTTTCCAGCCGGCGCGCAAAGACAACCAGAGACGAAATCGCCTCATAGACTTGATTGTTCGGCTCGGACCTAAACCTCATATGGTTATTGCTGGCACTCTCAACAAGAGAGTGCCAAGAGATATTGGCGTAGAGAACGGAATGGAAATCGTGGTGATCTGTCGCTACTTCCGCAGTGGAACCACGGATTCAAATGTCTGCTTCACGTCTATTTTGTTGAAAAACTCCGCTTGATCCGGGCGCCGGTCGCTGATTCTTCTGTTGGGAGCGGGAGATTCGGCCGATGATGGGCGAGCGGCGGGTGACGCAGGAGGCGCTCTTTTACGGCTTCAGCCTCGAGCGGCACGTCCCCGATAGTCACATGCTTCGCAAGATCGACCGCTTCGTCGACCTGTCGGATCTGAGGCGCATCTGGGGCCCTATTACAGCGCTGTGGGACGGCCCTCGATCGATCCCGAGTTGATGATCCGCATGCTGATCGTGGGCTACTCCTTTGGCATTCGCTCGGAGCGGCGGCTGTGTGACGAGGTCCACCTCAATCTGGCTTATCGCTGGTTTTGTCGCCTGGGGCTCGACGGCGACGTCCCCGATCACTCGACGTTTTCTAAGAACCGCCACGGCCGTTTTCGCGAGAGCGACCTCTTTCGCAAGCTGTTCGAGACCGTAATCGCGCGCTGCATGAAGGAAGGCATCGTGGGCGGCGAAGCCTTTGCGGTCGACGCCAGCATTATCGTGGCGGACGCGCATCGACGGCGAGGTGTCGCCAAGGTCGAAGATTTAGTTCCGACTTCGAGCCGCGCAGTCGCAGAATATCTGTCGGTCCTTGATGATGCGGCCTTTAGCGGGGCGACGCCCGTCGAGCCGAAGGTGATCTCCCCAACCGATCCGGCCGCCCGCTACACCGCTTCGGCCAACTCTGTCGCCGGTTATGCCTACTCTGACAACTACCTCATCGATCTGAAGCATGCAGTGATCATGGACGTCGAGGCGACGACGACCGTTCGCCAGGCCGAAGTCGGCGCGGCCAAGACGATGCTCGACCGCACGGCCGAACAGTTCGAAGTCGCTCCGTCGCGCCTGGTCGCCGATGCGGGTTATGGCTCGGCCGAGATGATTGGGTGGCTGGTGGACGAGCGCGGGATCGAACCGCACGTGAACCTGGTCGACAAGACCGAGCGCACGGACGGAACCTTCTCCCGCAGCGACTTCGCATTCGATCCAGAAAGCAACCTTTATGTCTGCCCCGGCGGCAAAGAGCTCAAGAAATACCACCGCGCTTTCGCCAAGCCCCGCGACGGGCTGACCAATGACGGCACGATGATCTACTTTGCGCGCAAGCAGGACTGCCAGGCCTGCGCGCTCAAGCCCAAGTGCTGTCCGAACGTTCCTGCGCGCAAAATCGCGCGCTCCGTTCATGAAGCCGCTCGCGACAAGGCCCGTGCGATCGCAAAGACCGAGGCCTACGCCGTCTCATGCCGCGAACGAAAGAAGGTCGAGATGCTCTTCGCTCATCTGAAGCGCATCCTCAGGCTCGGTCGATTGCGCCTGCGTGGGCCGAGTGGAGCCAAAGACGAGTTCCTATTGGCGGCTACAGCCCAAAATCTGAGGAAGCTGGCGAAGCTCATCCCCTTCCCGGCGCCGGCCTTCACCGCGTAAGGCCGGCGCCGCGGCTTCGCCGTTCCGACAGTCGCGCTTCAAACCCCGCGTCGCAGGCTCAAGAGGGAGTTTATCAACGGAATCGGCAAATAGCGGTCATTGATCTCGGCGCAGCGAACGATTCCAATCAAAGCTTTCAGTCGACGCGCCAATTTTCACGCTTGAGCGCAATGCCCGTATAAGGGATCGGCTATGCCGAACCCCCCCCTGCACAAGTTTCCTATTTGCGACTCCGGAGAGGTCGAAGACTGGAGCGCCGCGACGCTCCTCGGTTTTCGGTCCGACTCGCGTCGAACCGAAGCGCGGCTCCATGCATTCCGAGCGCTGCTCAATCTTTGCGGACTGCCCCGTCGCGCCGTTTCAAAGCGAGCTGGCGGAGTTGCAATGACCCGACATCTCTGGCGTTCTTCGGGAGCTCTTTGTCATTGGCGTCCACTCCCATAGGACCGTCGTCGCGCAGCTCGCCAGCGCCCTGGCGTGGTCCCCGACCAGGCCTTGAAGGCGCGGATGAACGCGCTGGGCTCGGCGAAACCAAGTTCGGCGGCGATCTCGCCGACGCGCCAGTCCTTGAGCAAGAGGCTCTGCGCGGCGTCGAACCGCACTTCGTCGGCCAGACCCGAGAACGTGACGCCGAACGCCTCGAGCCGATGCGCGAGCGTGCGAGCGTTAAGACCCAGAGCGCGGCAGACGCTCTCGCGTGTGAGCGGCCCGGCGCCGATCCGCGTTCGCAACACGGACTTGACTGCCGAGACGAAGTCCCCTTCCGCATTGGCGACGGCTTCCACCAGCAAGGGGTTTAGAATTTTTGCGTAGTCGGGATCTCGGTCGCGCACCGGCCTATCGAGCGTCTCCGCGTCAAAGATCACGCCGGCGGTGAGCGCCCCGAACTCGATCGGAACCTTGTAGAACTGGGCGAACGGCGTCCTGTCCCGCGGTGGATCGCGGGTCAGGCGCACCCGTTTCGGCAGCCAGGCCGGACCGCAAAGCCGACGGATCGTGTTGACGATCATTGCGATCGCCGCATCAACGATCTGGTCGGCGGCGCCAATGTTGGGCGCGGTGACGACATACTGGAATGACGCGATTGAGCCGCGCACGTCGAGCGCGGTCGCAACGCCCGTGTTGCTGGTCTTGAGCGTGGAGGAGAGGACTTGCAGCGCATCGCGCACTGTCGGTGCGTGCAACGACACCAGTCCGGTGAGCCCGACCGCCGTCGGCTGCATCCGCGCGCCGACGCGCAGCCCAAACGATTCGCAGCCCGTCGCCTCGACGCATGCCTCCACGAGTTGGTCCAGCTTCGTGAACGGCAGGTCGCTGTCGGGATCGGAGAACATCGCCGGCTCGATTCCGACGCTGCGCAGCACGGCGGTGGGATCGACGCCAAGCTCGACCAGGGTCGGGAGGATCGCCGCCGCGTTTCTAACCTTGATCGTGGCGAAGTGCGGCTTTGCTCGAGTAACGCGATCCAAGCCTGCCTCTTCGCGCGGGGCCGATTACGACCGTTGTGTGAGATGCCCCGGAGCGCGAATTCGCATGCCCCGCCATTTGGCTCAATTTGCCGATTTTTGGTCCCCGAAGTCAATGACCGCCGCCTCGTGGAAGCCTAAAAGTCCGCCGCCCGCGGTCGCCCGCGGTAAACGAGGAGCGGGGTATGTTCGCTCGCCAACTTGTCATCGCCTCGCTACTTTGGGCGGCCCAGGCCGGCGCGAACCTGCTCACAACAGAGGGCTTAGTCTCCATGAAGGCAATTCTCATCGCGGCGCTGGGAGCGCTTCTCCTTGTTGTGATTCCCGTTGAAGCGAACGCCGTCGTCTGCGCGAAAGGCGTTTACAGGGCAGGCTGCGCGGGTCCGCGTGGCGCTGTCGTCACCCATCGGCCGGTCGCCGCGGGATGTTACTACCGCGCAGGCGTTCGCGTCTGCCGATGACGCCTTGCCGGCGCTCGGGAAGACAGGCGCGGCGCGGATCGCCCGCTGTCGCGCAATTTTTGAAGGATTGGGAGACACCATGAAAAGACTGCTTTTTGTCGTGACTGTCGCGGTGCTCACGGCTCTCAGCGCGGCGAAAGCCGATCCCGTACCTCTCTCAACCTATGCGGACGCGAACGGCTTTATCGACGTGCAGACTCTGACCTGCGGCCAGCTCGCGAACACCTACCAAGAAGACGCCAACGCGCTGACGAGCTGGTACAGCGGCTGGTACAACGGCCTTGCCCACAAGCACTTCGCAGACTTCAAGAAAGGCCGCGAGGTCGAGCACCAGGTGATTGAATATTGCAAGGCGCATCCGGAGCAGAACATCATTCACGCCATCGGCCTGATTCTGAAAGAGGACCGCGCCGAAGGGATGATGAAGGAGAAATGAGGGCGCGATGAGAAGTCTGCTTTTGACGATCGCGTTTGGCGTCGCGGCTCCAATCTGTCTGGGGACCGCGGCGAATGCGCAACAAACGGTAACTTTCTTATGCGCGGCGCCCGCGGGGCACGTGTGCCAGTTCGCGGTCAAGACCGGCGGCTCTCAAACAACTTTCGCGCTGCAGTCTGGCGAGCGGAAGGAAGTGGCGAGCATCACGCCTCACGCGGACAAATATTGCGTCTGTGATCCGGGCCCGGTCACGCCGGACTGCACGGCGCCGCAATTGGGCCATTGGTGTCTGGGCGCTTGGCTCGATGTCGATTTAGGGCTCAATTCCGAAAACGACATCGGCAAGGGCCACTTCGTGATGATTCGTGATAGCGACGCCGACTAAGGCGTCTCAGCAGCCGAAGGGGCGACGAAACGCGCCACACGAACGGGGGCAATATGAATCGCCAATGGCTTCGGCGCGGGATCGCGCTCACCGCTCTGTTGACATTGTGGGAAGGCGCACCGGCTTCATCCCAGGAGATCACCGGCACGCCCGGCTCCCCCGGCGCGACAATCACAATTGACGGCGCCCAGCTTCCGCCGCCGCCCCTGCCGTTCGGCGGCGTGATCAAGGAAACGGCGGCCGGCTCGACGCCGTTCTGGCCGCCGCGCGTCGTTCCGCCGAAGGGCGCGCCGAACGTGCTGCTGATCATGACCGATGATCAGGGCTACGGGGTCCCCGGCACATTTGGCGGCGTCATCCGGACGCCGGCGCTCGACCGCATCGCGGCGGCCGGCTTGCGTTACACCGAATTCCACTCGACGGCCCTTTGCTCGCCGACGCGAGCCGCGCTGATCACCGGGCGCAACCATCACGACGTTGGCTATGGCGTGATCGGCGAATTGTCGACCGGCTATCCGGGCTACGATTCCATCATCGGTCCGGAGAACGCCACCATTGGCCGGATCCTCCGCGACAACGGCTACGCGACCTCGTGGTTCGGCAAGGACCACAACATTCCGACCTATCAGTACAGCGCCGCCGGCCCTTTCGAGCAATGGCCGGTCGGACTCGGGTTCCAGTATTTTTACGGCTTTCTTGGCGGCGAGACGGACCAGTGGACGCCCTATCTCTATCGCAACACGACGGCGGTTGAGCCGTGGGTCGGCAAGCCCGGCTATAACCTCACGACCGATCTCGCCGACGACGCGATCCATCATATGCGGGAGCTCAACGCGTCCGCCCCCGACAAGCCGTTCTTTGTCTACTACGTGCCGGGCGG
Source organism: uncultured Alphaproteobacteria bacterium (assembly GCA_963794655.1). Taxonomy (GTDB): domain Bacteria; phylum Pseudomonadota; class Alphaproteobacteria; order Rhizobiales; family Beijerinckiaceae; genus Roseiarcus. The sequence goes on along the minus strand of CAWCEV010000007.1, from coordinate 12,102 downwards.
CAGCCATTCGCCGCATCAGCCGACGAAAGAATGGATCGACAAGTTCCATGGCAAGTTCGACATGGGCTGGGAAAAGCTGCGCGAGCAGATTTTCGCCAATCAGAAGCGGCTTGGCGTGATCCCGCCGGAGACGCAGCTCACGCCATGGCCCGACGGCCAGGACGCTTATGGCGGCGCCAAGCTGCCGCGATGGGATTCGCTCTCGCTGATCCAGAAGACGCTTTACGCCCGCGAGGCCGAAGTGTTCGCGGCCTACACAGCCTATACCGATTTTGAGATCGGCCGTGTGATTCAGGAAGTGCAGGACGAGGGCAAGCTCGACAACACGCTGATCATCTACATTGACGGCGACAACGGCACGAGCGCCGAGGGCACCCTCGAAGGCACCTTCAATCAGCTGACCGCCTACAACGGCATCCTAACCCTTCCTGAGATCGTGCAGATGCTGCACTACGAGGATTGGGGCTCGCACAACACCTATCCGCATATGTCGGTCGCGTGGTCATGGGCGTTCGACACGCCTTTCAAGTGGACGAAGCAGGTCGCGTCGCACCTTGGCGGCACGCGGCAGGGTTTGGCGATTTCCTGGCCCGGTCACATCAACGATGTCGGCGGCATCCGCAGTCAGTTCCACCACATCATCGATGTTGTCCCGACGATTCTCGAGGCGGCGGGAATCAAGGCGCCGACGACAGTCGACGGCATCGCGCAAAAGCCGATCGAAGGGGTGAGCATGGGCTACACCTTCGACAAGGCGAACGCCGATGCGCCATCGAAGCGCGACACCCAGTATTTCGAGATGGTCGGCAACCGCGCCATCTATCACGACGGCTGGATCGCGGCGACGACCCCGCCAGCGGCGCCGTGGCTCCTGGCCACCGGCAAGCTTCCCGACCTCGAGACCGTGTACAAGTGGGAGCTCTACAACATCGCGAAAGACTATTCCGAGTCCGACGACCTCGCGGCAAAAATGCCGGCCAAGCTCAAGGAGATGCAAGGGCTCTTCAAAACCGCGGCGGCCGAGAACAACGTCTTCCCGCTCGATAATTCCGGGTTCTCGCGGCTGCTGACTCCGCGCCCCAGCGCAACCGCGGGCAAGACGCAATTCACGTATGTCGGCGAAAACACCGGCATTCCGGTCGGCAATGCGCCGAGCATCCTCGATCGCGATTATACGATCACCGCCGACATCACCGTCCCGGAAGGCGGCGCCGAAGGTATGATCGTAACGCTCGGGGGCCGCTTCGGCGGCTACGGCCTCTATCTGCTCCACGGCAAGCCGGTGTTCGACTACAACTTCCTCGATCTCAAGCAGACGCGTTGGGAGGGAGGCGTGACCGGCGAGGACCTTTTCACCCGGCCGCTCGCGCCGGGCAAGCATCATATCGTTTTCGACTTCAAGTATGACGGCCCCGGACTCGCCAAGGGTGGGACGGGCGTACTCTCGGTCGACGGCCACGAATTGTCGAAGAAAACCATCGAGCATACGATTCCGCTTCTGATGTCGATCGACGAAACGTTTGACGTCGGCGCGGACACACGCACACCAGTGGACGACAGTTACGAAGTGCCATTTCGCTTCACGGGCACAATCGACAAGCTGACGTTCGATCTTGGGCCTTCGCAGATCAAGGAATCGGACAAGCCAGCCATCGACGAGGGTATGAAGAAATCCGACAACTGATCGGGGCGAATCTTTGCCGTTTCCCCCGAGCGCGTTGCGCGTGAACCGCTTTCTCGCGGTGACCGCCGCGCTTGAAGCGGGCGCAGGGCTAAGCTTGGTCGCGCTTCCCGATGTCGCCGTTAAAGTGCTGCTTGGAGACAAGATCTCCGGCTCCACAGTCCCTCTCGGACGCGTCGCTGGGATCGCTCTGCTCGCTCTCGGCCTCGCCTGTTGGCTTGCGCGCCGCCGAGAGGCGAGTAAATTGGTCACCGCGATGGTGCTCTACAATTGTAGTGTGGCGGCCGTCCTCGCAATCTCGGGCACGAGCGGCGTACTTTTGCGACCCGCTGTTGCGTTGCATTCGGCGAAGGGGGTCTGGAGTATCTTCATGAGCAGACGCCGTCTCAGTTAGCTGTTGCTTCGACCGCCCGACCGATGACGGCAAATGGCTACTTTACGTCGATTCCAGCCGTCTCCTTCGCGCCGGCCGTTCGCCTATGGCATGGCGAACAGACACAGTGGCGCAGGCTGTCTATCGATCCGACGACGTGGGGGTGAGCGCTCGCATCGCTTCGTCGAGATTGAAGTCTACGCTTTTGTTGCGGGGTGGATATTCTTTGAGCGACTGGATCAATAAGCCGACCTGATTGAAGGCGGGATGATAGGTCCAAGCCCGATTCTCTTGCCATTCGTCGTAGCCGCGCGCTTCTTCGAAACGTTCGAATGGATCGAGTTTGACGTTCGTCAGCAGCGGCGACACCATATTCTGCTGCACCCCGTTGAACCATTTGTCCTGTTTCACAAAAAGAAACTTCCAGTCGCCATAGCGCACCCCGTGCAGCTTCGTTTCGGTGAAGTAATAGAACTCCTTGCGCGCTGATGAACCCTTGCCAGTGAGAAGATCGGTCTGATCGTAGCCGTCGAGATGGATGCGCTGATAGGCGTTGTCGCCCGCCTTGTAGTCGCCGAGAAGCTTCTCTTTGACGTCCGGCTGGCCAACGGCCGCCATGAGCGTTGGCAGCCAGTCCTCCATCGTCATGAACTCGCCAGTCGTCGTGCCCGCTGGAATCTTTTCCGGCCAGCGGATAACCATCGGCACGCGAAAGGCGCCCTCCTTCGCGCCAGCGCCTTTCTCTCCGGCAAAGGGCGTGTTGCCGCCATCCGGCCATGAGTTGACGGCCGCTCCATTGTCTGTGGTGAACAGCACGATCGTGTTGTCCGCGACGCGCAGGTCGTCGAGCAGCTTGAGAAGTTCGCCGACGTTGTCGTCGAGTTCCGCCATTCCGTCGGCATAAACGCCGTAACCCGTGCGTCCCTCGTATTTCTTGGAGAGATTGGTGCGATAGTGCATTCGGGTGGTGTTGTACCACACAAAGAAGGGCCGGTCCGCTTCGACCGCGTCAGTAATGAAGCGTTTGGATTCGACCAGGAACTCTTCGTCCAGCGTGCGCTGCCGTTCCTGCCCGAAGGGCCCGGTGTCTACGATCTTCTGGGTCCCGTCAGGCTGCGCCCATGAATGGATGACGCCGCGCTGACCGAGATGGAATTTCTCGACCGTCGCCGGATCTTTGGGGAAATCATATTCCTCAGGATATTCGCCGGCGTTCAGGTGGTAGAGGATGCCGAAAAATTCGTCGAAGCCGTGATTGGTCGGCAGATGCTCGTCGCGGTCGCCGAGGTGGTTCTTGCCGAATTGTCCGGTCGCGTATCCGAGCGGCTTGAGCAGATTTGCGATCGTCGGGTCTTTGGTCGAGATGCCCTCCGGTGCTCCGGGAAGTCCGACGGTGCTGAGGCCTGAGCGGATGGGGTATTGCCCAAGGATGAAGGCCGCGCGACCGGCCGTGCATGACGCCTGTCCATAATGATCGACGAAGAGCAGGCCTTCCTTGGCGATTCGGTCGATGTTCGGCGTCCTTCCCCCCATCATGCCGCGATGATAGGCGCTGATGTTCCAAATGCCGACATCATCTCCCATGATGAAGAGGATGTTCGGCCCCTTCGCGCTCGCCGCTGGAGAGGACACGATCTGAGCGGCTGCGGCGATCGAAGGAGCAATGCCCGCAGCAGCGACTGCAGAACCGCCCCGCATCAACATTTCGCGGCGGCTGACGCCGCGCTGATTCTCATTTTGACCGTTCATTGCCGCGCAGCTCCCGTGATTAGGCGGCTTGCCTAGCATAGTCTGAACGTAGAATTGTCCGTCTGCGGACAAAGCGAGAGGGAAATGTGGTCGGAATTAGGATAGCGCGGGACATTGCCGCGCGAGAGGGGTGGCTCAGTCAGACGCCGCCAGCCTTTCGAAAAGCGATTCTCGACCGATCCTCGCTGCAGAGCTTTTCGCCAGGCGAGACGATTTATATGGTCGGCGCGCCGCCGGGCGGCATCTACGGGATGATTTCGGGCGGCGTCCGCCTTGCCGCCGCTACGGGAGAACTCGGACCTTTCATCACCCATTATTTCCGGCCGGGCTCGTGGCTGGGCGAAGGCCCGATCATCACCGACGGGCCTCGAATGATTGGCCTCAACGCAGCCAAACAGACGGAACTCCTGCATGTGCCGCTCGCGAGCCTTCGTGAGCTCCTGAAACAGGAGCCTGCGTTCTGGCGCTGGTTCGCCCTCCTGGCCTTTGAGCATGAACGCACAGCGGTTTCGGCCGTCGCCGACCTCATGATCCGCGACCATGTCAAACGGCTGGTCGCGGTCCTACTCCGGCTCGCCGACGCTCGGACACAATCGCCTGAGGGCGGTCAGACGATTGAGGTGGAGGCCAGTCAGTCGGACCTCGCAACGATGGCCAATTCGCGCGGACCACCGCCAACGCGATCCTTCGCAAACTCGTTTCGGCGCGGCAGGTGAAGCTCGCCTATGGCCGGATCTGTGTCGTCGAGCCTGATGCATTGCGGGCAATCTTGGCGGACTGAGCGGCAAGTGCTGGCGGCAGTTTTTTTTTGCGGCAACGTCCGCCTACGGTGGATTGTGTTCTCTAATGGGTCAGTGGGGCGAGGCTCTTCCGATTATCGACGCCTGGGATGCCTGCGTTCTCTGCGCGCTCGCTCGCGCTTGATGGGGTAAGCTGGGACAGGCCGGCAAGGTTGAAAACGCAGTCGGCCGGTGATGCCGTTGGCTACAAAATCCACGCCGTCGTCTGTTCCCTCCCTCGGGCGTCGCTCCTTGCGGGAGCTCGATGCGGTCTCCTGTCTCAGTAGTCGGTAGGCGTATGCCGAGATGAACGCCGTTCCGTCCCGCAGCATGGCGTGCATGATGATGGCGAGGCGGCGCGCGCCTTGCGTATGGTCGATCGCCTGGCGATGGCGAAGGCCCAGTCCTTGAGCTTGAGCTGGCCCTTGTAGCGGGTCGGCATGACGTTGGTAGCGTCATACAGCAGGGTCCGCACCCGCCGGTCTCCGCATTTTGAGATGCCGCCGACATAGTCCACTTCCCCAGACTGGCGTCGTTTTGGAACGAGGCCCAGATAAGCGCCGACGTCTCGTGATCGGCGGATGCGCGAGGGATCGTCGATTGCAGCGACAAAGGCGAGGGCAGTCAGTTGGCCAAGGCCCGGAATCGCCACGAGCCTTCGGCAGGCTTCCGACGCCGTCGTCATGCGCCTGATGTCGGCGTCGATCGCCGCAACTGCGCTCATCACCGCGGTGCGCGCAGCAATCAGTCCGCGCATGGCGCCGGAGAGACCGGCGACCCCCTCGCTGGCTTTGAGAGCCTGATCGATGAAGGCGGCAGTGAGAGCGCGAGGCAGCCGGATCCCGAACACGACCGCCAAACCTCGGATACTGATTTTCCAGGGTCACCCGCTGGCCGACCAGTTTCTTGAGCGCGATGATCAGCGTTCGGACGGCGTGGGCCGACAAAGACTTCACGTGCACGGGCTTGAAGAACCCGGTGCGGGCCAAGTGCGCTAGCCCTCGCGCGTCATTGCGATCGGTCTTGTGGGTCGCCAGAGACTTGAGCGCCTGGTAGGCCTGCCGGCTTTCGACGCAGACCACAGGAAGGCCGAGTTCGCTCAAACCATGGAACAGGATCGGCGCCATGCGTCCGGTCTCAAATACGATCCGACGATAGCTTGGCGCTTTCGCCAATTCGCCGGCGATCGCCTCCGCCGTCGACGCGGACTTGCTTTCGTGAACCACCTCGCCTTCGCAGTCGAAAACGCAGACATGGGTTTCGTCCATCGAGATGTCGAGGCCAGCAAAATAGTCCATTGAACGGTCTCCTCTTCCGAATCGCCGCCGATTCTATCGGCCTGTGTGGAAGAGCTCCCGCCCATTACCCGATGTTGAAAAACTCCGCTTGATCGGGGTCGCCAGTCGCTGATTCCCTTCTGCTGGTGTCAGGAAAGCAAGGCGCCACGCAACGCACTCGTGGCTCCCCAGACGAAGGCGAGCTCAACGAAGCCTACGAGGAGCACCTGGCCTAGAGGATCTTGGTCGCGTTCATTGCGACCAGAGATGAGCGTTCTGGCCCGGCCCGAATGCAAGGTTGCGCGAGCGATCAGGCGGCAGCGGGACAGGGAAGCGCGTAAATCGGACTACGTGCGACGCGACACTACGAGGGCGAGCCACGTGTGATTAGCCTAACATCGGGCGAGCCGCTTCGTGTCTCGAGACCATTTCACAGTGTCATTTGTGGACTAACTTTCTTGCTCCACTTTACGATTCGGACGTCGGCCGCGCTGTACCCTCGCATGTAAATTTTATTCAATGGGTACTATCGTGGCCTTTTTCGGCCACACCGGATGAGAAATCGCGACACGATCGTGATGACGCAACGCCGCAGTCACGTTGGTCGTGGGTGGATCAAATTGCAGACGTGCGGCACAAGAGGGATGGCGGCTTGAATTCCCTCAGGTCCACCAGGAAGTCTCCGCCACGCGGCGCAAGAGACGCGATGCGGTCGAGCTTGCTGTGTCGCCAGCCGCTGAGCGCCTTGGGCGCAATCGCGCCGCGCTTGCGAAAAGACATCATCAAATTGATCACAAACGAGGCGACACGCTGAAATGGGCCGCCACCGGCCGCCGCGAATGCCCAGCGTCATTGCCGAGATTCTCGATCGCGTTGCCCCCGGCGCCGCGAGGCCGACCCAGGCGTCGCAAAGCTGAAATCGGGGACATCGTGCAAAGCTTCCTGGCCAATGCGCAATATAGCGAGAAGGGGGGACCAGAATGACGTCAAGGTTGGAATTGGCGAGCAAACGATATGTCACCGGAGCGTTGAATGGCGACGTTGGCAGCGCCGCGATGCTGCTGAAGATGCGCGCGCACGCCATAAGGTTTGGCGATACTGGCGCGGTGATTGTCAGCATGGCAAATTCGCTTCCCTCCCGCTTCGCTAGTAACCTTGCGGCGTGTCTCATAGCGCCGCCGAGCAGTGAAAGCGGAACGCTCCCTCGGAGGACCTGGCACCTTAGGAAAGCGGCGACGAGATCGCGCTGCATGCCGACCGGATTGGCGTTCTGCGCAATACGGTCGTCGCGCAGAACTAAGCCTCCGCGAACAGTTCGCGAAAGAGAGAAAAACGATGGCCCGTCGTCTGATAGACTTGTCCGTGCCGCTTCAGAACACCGTCCACGCCGACCCGCCAGGACATGGGCCTGCGATCGAATATATCGACCACGATCAGAGCGTGGGCGACATTTTGAAGTTCTTCCCCGGCCTTAAGAAGGAGGACCTTCCGGACGGAAAGGGATGGGCGGTCGAAACGGTGCAGCTATCCACTCATAACGGCACCCATATCGATGCGCCGTGGCACTACCATCCGACGATGAACGACGGCGAGCGCGCCGCCACCATCGACGAAATTCCGCTCGACTGGTGCCTGCAGCCCGGCGTCAAGCTCGACTTCCGTCATTTTGAGGACGGCTATGTCGTGGCAGCTGCAGACGTCGAGGCCGAGCTCAAGCGCATCGGCCATCAATTGAAACCACTCGAAATCGTGGTCGTCAACACGAGCGCAGGGGTGAAGTACGGGCGCCCCGATTATGTGCCTTCCGGCTGTGGCATGGGCGCGGAGGCGACTCTCTATTTGCTAAGCCACGGCGTGCGCGTGACGGGAATCGACGGCTGGAGCTGGGATGCGCCCTTTATCCATACCGCGAAGAAATATGCCGCGAGCCACGACGCCTCGCTGATCTGGGAAGGCCACAAGGCCGGCCGTCACATCGGCTATTGCCATATCGAGAAGCTGCACAATCTCGAAACTCTACCTTCCGACGGCTTCACGATCTCTTGTTTCCCAACCAAGATCGAAAGGGGATCTGCCGGCTGGGCGCGCGTCGTGGCCATTCTCTAACAATAGCTCGGATGCCCACCAGGGCATCAAGGCCGCCGTCGCCAAGCTGATGAACGCGACCAGGCAGCGCTGGCGGGTCCATACCATGCGCAACGCGCTCGCCCACGCTGGCAAGAGCAGCCGCCGCGCTGTCTCTGCTTTCACGGCGACCGCCTTCGCCCAAAACAGTGCCGGGGCCGCCAAGGCCTAATGGCGAAGGGGCGCCGATCAGCTCAGGCCGACGCTCTCCAAGCTCGCCGCCTTCATGGACAAGATCGAGGACGACGTGCTCGCCTGCATTGGTTTCCCGCCGAGCGCTGGTCGAAGATTCATTCGACGGAGGAGATCGACAAGCAGAACCTGCACTGGGGTCTTTTTTATGATGCGCGCGAGCCACCTCGTGACGAAGCGCGGCGCGCCGGCTGCAAGCGGCGCCAGGCGTCCTATTCGTTCCTTGCCGGATTGAGGCGCTCGCGCGCCTCACCTCTTGGCGGCCGCGTCTTCCAACGATCGACGAAGCGTGCGTAGTTGCGCTCGGCCTGCTGTGCCAGCGTCAGTTCCTGGTCGTGCAGCGCCTTGACGTTATAGGCATAGGCGGGTCCGCGCTGATTACCTTTCTTCTGCGTAAGTCCCGCCTGTAGTTCCAGAGCGCGCATCTTGTTGGCGACAATCGCCGGCCGCGGCCACATGTAGTCCCGTTTCTTCGTCAGCACATGCCAGCAGGCAACCGCAAGCTTGCGAGCGACGGCTACGGCTGCGATCTGATGGCCCCGCTAGCCCGGATGCGCACGAAAAAGGCATGCAGCGGGCCGGGCGCCTTGGCAGCCGCCCAGGCCGCCTCGACCAGCATCGCGCGCGCGTGGCTGCGTCCAATCTTGCTGATGCGGCCATGATGGGCCGGACCCAGGCCCGACTGGCGGACACGCGGGTTCAGCCCATGAGTTTTCCCAGATGAATGAACCGGTGGATGTCGCCGTCGCCGCCATGAGGCTGGCTGCGACCGTCAGCTTGACCCCGGTGATGGTCATCGGCCGCTTCACCGCGCCGTGGTCGAGTGCAGCCTCGGCGATCTCCCGATCGAGGATGGCGAGATCCCCGCGCGGCCGGTCGAGCTCGCGCAGATGCCGGTCGATGCCTCGCGTTCGTCGTCCGGCAAGTCCTGGCGCCCGAGCCATAGCCGCCCGCGTTGATTGAGGTCGGCATGAGGGCATTTCGAGATAAGGTGGGCGTGCAGGATTGCATGCACTTCGTTCTTGGTCCGCGTTCGATGCCGGACAATCTGATAGCGGCGCGCGGCCAGCCTACGCTTCCGCTCTGTCTGCGCATCTGGGGCCCAGATCTCCGGCAGATAGCCGGCGGCGAACAAGCTCGCCAGCGTTCCCGCGTCGACCTTGTCCGTCTTCACCAGCGCATGCGCGATCGCCTTCACCTGGAGCGGATTGGCGATAACCACCCGCTTCACAAAAGGCGACAGAACGCAAGCGACCGCCATGCAATTCCCGGTCGCCTCGATCACAACCTCGTCGGTAGAAAGTAACCTGCCGCCAAGCCCTTCGATGGCCGTCCGCGTCACGTCGACCCGGCCCAGGGTCCGCAGCCGACCTTCCTCCCAGATCACCACCTCGCCAAGGTTCGATGGAGGTCAATGCCGATCACTCTTCTCATCTCGCGCCTCCGTTCCATTTTTGCGGGAGCGGTGGGCAACTCGACACCTACGGATTCGCGCTCGCGGTGCAACCGGGCAAGTCGCAGAGGCGGCCAGCTACTAACTCGAGCTCTCAGCTCATCGAATACATCGGCCTACCCACACTTTCGCGCTCCCGGCGCCTGCCCCATTGGCGTCTACTGGCTCTTCGGCGGCAAGATGCGGACGGGGTACGGCTGAGCAGTCCGGCCGTCAGAAGCCTCGCGGTCGCGCAAGCGGTCGGCGAATGACCTCTGTTTGTGCGCTCCCCCGTCCCGAGCGGCGCCTCTGGGTGATCGCAATCCAACCTTCGCGATGTTCCGTCGGCGCATCGATCAACGTTCGCTCAGGGCGGACATCTTCCGGACAGGTCTCGTCAGGAATGCCCACACCCCGCCCCAATCCCACCCCCGAGGTCAATCAGATTCCGATTCCCCGCTTGCGCCCGAAATTCCAATCAACGTTACCGCCCGGAGCCATCACACCCGTGACCGAGTGGCCGTGTTGCTGCTCCAAGGCCGGCCGCCTGGCACAAGTCGAAACCTCATCCCATCATCGATCATGGCGAACCTGCCCGAGGCGAGCGTGACACGCCGGCGATAGACCCGCGAGACATGCTCGCCTTCAGTGGACGGGCGATGGCTCAGCCCGGTTTCCGCTGACAGGTTGGCGGCGGCCGCTTCAAGTTCGCGCTGGCGCAGTGTATTGAGCAGATTCGAGCGAAGATAATCCGACGGCCTTGCCGTCGAGCCAGCTTCTGTTCGACGAGATGATCGATCCGACGATCTGTTGCCTCGCGGACCTCGGCGCCGAAGCCGCCGTTACTGAGGCAAGGAGCTGCCGGTCGAGCCAGGTGGCGCCGGCCGCCGAGATTTGCGCTTCGATCGCGAGATCCGATCGAGTGGCGAGCGATAGGCGCTCGCGGTTTGAGGCGTCATCGTAGGCTCGCGACTCGACAATCGCCCCCGGCTTGGCGTCACCCGTCAATTCCACGTCAGAGAAAACAAGATGGTGGGTGCGCCCGTCGACGCCGTCGATCACGGCGTAGGTCGTGCCCTTCAGCTCGTCGTGCAGGCCGCGCTCGACCAGGCGTCCCAGGACGGGCTCTGCGGGCTGGTCGCCGTGAAGCGCGAAGCGGGCGACGTCGGGCTCGCTTCCTGCCCCGCTCATGGCCGGGTGCATCGTCTTGATGATGTCGCCGCGGATGCCCAGGTCGCGCAGGGCCGGCTCGAGGCCGGGTTTGAGGGTCCACTGCGCCGGGCCGACGTGCTCGGCGAGACCGAGGCGTTCGAGCTTGGCGGCACGGCCGAGCATCAACCTGCGTAGTTCGGGATCTTCGCTGGCGCCGCCCGAGCGTAGGTCGGCGACGCCGCCACCCTCGTCGGATATGTCGCGGAGCGATCGGTCGAGACTGGTCCAGCGTTCCACCCCGACCTCGTTCTCCAGTCCCGCGCGGATTTCCTGCTCGCTGCGCGGCCCCATTTCTAGCGTGACCCGTTCTGCTGCACGGGCGCGAAAGCCCTTGCTGATGTAGTCACGGCTTATGACCAAGTCCTGGCCGTCGCCGGCGCGGCCGCGGACGAGCACGTGGATATGGGGGTTGTCGGTGTTCCAATGCTCCACTGCGACCCAGTCGAGCCCCGTTCCGAGGTCGCGCTCTGCGTCCTTCATGAGCTCGCGCGTGAAGGCCCGAAGGTCCGCCATGTGACAGGCATCTTCCGGGGAGACCGTGAAACGAAAATGATGCCGGTCCCCATCGCACCGTTCGGCGAAAGCCTTCGTGTCGGCGGCGTCGGAGACTGCGTCGAACATCCGGGCATCTGTGCCGTCGCGGGTCACTCCGTCGCGCTTGAGGTAGGCGACATGCTTCGAGAGCCGTGCGGAATCGAAATCGGCCGCCTTGGTGGCGCACGATCCGGGCCATGACGACGACGCGCCGGCCGGACGATCGGGAGGCCAGGGACAGCGCCGCCCGCCGTCCGCGGCCGAAGGTCGAGCGTCCGGCGGAGCCGCCGCTTCGCTTGAACGTTTGGCCTTGGTGGCCCGCTTTCTTCGCGGCCCACATCACCTCGCCGACGAAGCTCTTCGATCGCTTGGCGCCCTGGTTGCCGTGATGGATGCGGCCCGGGGCGCGGATTAAAGTCATCGTCCCGTGAGGTCATGATCGGATCGGATGCCGCCAAAGCGGGAAGCACGTTATCTTGCCTGTGGCCGGAGCGATCCTGGACCACGCTCGAATGCCTGTGACGTCGCCCCGCCGATCCCATGCCGACATGCGCCGCGACGGCTCGACGACCGCTCAGGCGGTCCTGAACCCGCCATCGATGAGCGCGGAAGACTGCACGGCGCATCAGGACTCGCAGCCCGAAGACGGATCGGCCCGGCGGCCGGTCAGGCGGCGCGCCGTCTCGCACGACAGCGCAAGTTCGGATACTCTAGCCAACAGGAGAGGAAGATGGCCGCAAAGAGAAAAG
>CAWCEV010000006.1:0-2659603 GCA_963794655.1 uncultured Alphaproteobacteria bacterium | reverse complement strand
GGTGCGCGATCCTGTCGCCGTCACCTGCGCCGTTGCTTCGCCGCGGCGCACCAGCGCACCCGCATAGGTATCCGTGCCGGCGCCGGCCTCGATCGGCAGCGATTCGCCCGTCAACATGGATTGGTCCAGTAAAACCGAACCATCCACCAGGTGGACATCGGCGGCAACCACACCACCGAGCGACAATTTGATTAGGTCGCCGACGACCAACTGGGTCGCGGGCACAATCTTCCACTTCCCCTCGCGCCGCACGGACGCGCTAAGGGCGAGACGCCCCTTCAACGCGGCGAGCGTGGCTTGCGCGCGGCCTTCTTGCAAGTACGCTAACCCTGCATTGAACACCAGCAAGCCCGCGATGGTTGCGGCTTCAAAGTACTTATGCAGGACAACCTGAAGCACGATGGATGCTTCGAGTAACCAGGGAACCGGCGCCCAGAATTTCAGCAGCGCATCCCGGAGCGGATGTGCTGAGGTGTCCGGTATCGCGTTCGGACCATCCTTAAGGAGACGAGAGGAGGCCTCCAGGTTGGATAGCCCGGCCGTTCCGGTCTTTACGGTCATAAGCGGCGTTGCTCCGGTGCCTCTCGATCAATAAAAGGCATTCGCCGAGCTCGACTCTCAAGCAACGCAGACATTGTTGGCGCTACCGACCCTCTTCGCGATCTCTGCCAGAAACTCGGGTGGAGGAACAGGTTTCAGGATCAGGTCAAAGTCGTGGCCCTGCCTGCGAGCAGAGGCTAACAGATCGAAACTGGTGGGCGCCCCGGAAAAGAGCAGGATCTTACATGCGGGGTACTGCGCCCTCATTAGGATCGCGAGATCGATCCCGGAAATGCCAGGCATCCCCACGTCCGATATGAGCAGATCAGGAGATTTCGTCCCAGCGGCCGCCAGTGCCTCGAGTGGAGAGGTGAAGGACGTCGCCGAGTAACCATGCAAGCGGAGTATGGCCACGAGCGTGGATCCGATGATCGGCTCATCGTCAACTACGAAAACAGCTGGAGCTGAGTTAGCGGACACATATTCCCTCTTTCGCGTACCCTTTCCATGAGTGACAGAAGCGCTCGCTAAGCGGGAGATCCAAGCTGGCGTCTCGAGTATTGACAGCGGTCTCGCCCGCTATAACCAGTTTGCTCTTGCCCGGCTCCGCATTCTGGTCAATTCAGCTCACTGCGACCGGATAACGAAATCAAGGTTGGCCGTCGCGGCGGCGTAGCCATTCTTCGCGCTTCCATAGAGCCAGGCGCCTCTCACAGAGGTCAATTCGAATGAATATTTGAAGGGAGGCTAACGCCTGGCTAGTCGTGCAGAATCACATTGAGCAGCGACTTGTGAACCTGAATCCGGCCGTTGTATTCAATAAAGCCAAGATCCCGAAACCTGTTCATGAAAAAGCTCACTCGGGAGCGCGTAGTGCCAATCATCTCGGCCAGCGCTTCCTGCGTGATCTTCGGTAAAATTCTCCGAAATTCCCCTGGCTTGTCAAATTCGGCCATCAACAGCAATATCCGCGCCAGACGCTTTTCGCTGGAGTTAAACAGATGGTCGACAAGATCGGCCTGGGTTCGCATACTACGAGCCAGAAGGAACTTCAGGAACAGATCGGAGAAGGCATGCTCGTCGTGCAGCGCGCGGATCATCTCCTGCCGATCGATCTTGAGGGCCGTACATCCGGAAATTGCGGTCGCTGTGGCTAATCGAAGCCCAAGAGGGCCGGCCAGGGACTCCTCGCCAATAAAGTCGCCGCCAGTGAGCAAGGTGATCGTCGCTTCTTTGCCGTTTCTCGAAGTAACGGTGAGTCTTGCCCGGCCTGACTGGAGGTAGAAGATCGTGTCCGCAGCGCTTCCCTGGGTAAAGAACGCTTGCTTGGCCCGCAATTTTACGATGCTTCGTCCGAGGCCGGCGCTGGCCAGAAACCTGGCTGGATCAAATCTAAGGTTCTCAGTCTCGGCCATGCCTATTGCCTCTGCCCAATCCGGGGTTTGGCGCAAAGTACGATCGCCTGCAAACTGGTGTCACAAGCAGGAAATATACGCCATCGTATCAGGGCGATCTAAAACAGGGCATAAACGGGAATCCGGTGAATACCGGCCAACTGCTTGGCCGTCGCCATTACAGGGGAATGGCGCCCGCATCCTTTTTAGGCACTCTTATCGCCATTTCTGAGCAAAACTGCTCAGCTTTTCACACCCGGTGGGCTCGATACTGTCGATAAGACCGGACAAAGAGTCACCGCCATTGCCCTGCCGCAGTTCGTTTGAGCTAAGCCTGAACGAATGTCTCTGTGGCCCGGTGTGAGCCCAGCCGAAGCTTCTCTAAGCGGTTTTGCGCCGACGGAGGGCGCGTTCACGAGAGCGGGTCCTTCCTGAACGCGAAGGAGAGGTGCGGACATTCTTCTTGCAACGGGTGCGTCACCTCTCCCTATCCTACGATCCGATATCGAACAGGCTAAACCCATGGATGAGTTAACACAGACCGATTTTGACCCCGCTGCTTTTTTGGCAAAGGCAGGACTTGGCCGGCGGATCGTCGAACTAAAAGCAAAGCAGGTCTTTTTTGCCCAGGGAAGTCCTGCGGACTCCGTTTTCTATCTTCAGAAGGGCCGCGCCAAGATCACCGTTGTTTCGAAGAGAGGGAAAGAAGCAACCATCACCTTGCTCGCTGCTGGCGATTTTATTGGCGAGGAGTCCATTGCCGGGGCCGTAGGGCTTCGCCTGGCCACAGCGACCGCAATTACCAGCTGTAGGGCCCTTAAGATTGAACGCGAGGAAATGGTTCGCGTGATGCACGAAGAGCACGCATTTTCTGATCTGTTTCTGAAGTTTCTTCTGGCTCGCAGTATGCGCACCCAGGCCGACCTGGTCGATCAGCTATTTAACTCCAGCGAAAAACGCCTAGCCCGCATCCTTTTGTTGATGGCGGAGTTCGGCATGCCGGGTGATCCAGAAACGCTGATCCCGCAGATCACGCAGGAAACTCTGGCCGAGATGATTGGCACCACGCGCTCCCGGGTCAGCTTCTTCATGAATCGGTTCCGCAAGATGGGGTTTATCGAGTATAACGGCCGGATCCAGGTTCACAAATCGCTGCTCAATGTCATTCTGCACGACCAACTACCCGAACAGAATGCTGAAAAACCGCGGATCATGAGCGTGCCGAAGGTTGAGCCGATACCTAAGAAACCTGGTAATCGCGTTCGAAGTTGACCCGCCGCTCCCTACGATCAGCACCGCAAGGGAAGGGGTGAGCTTCTCAAGTTGCCGCACGATCGGGGCCACCGTATAGTGCGGTCGGTCTGGTTCGAAATCCCGGGGGCAACCAATGGACGGTCCTGCGCACGAGCTTGAGTGGGCGAGCATGCCCGCGAAGTCATTCGGCCACCATGCTCTGGGCATTTGCTTTCTATGCGCTCCCATCTAGCGCCTGATAACGCAGGAAAAGGTAGTCTGTTGCACTTTTTGCGCTGATAAGCTTCCACCAGGGAGCCGTCGCCGGAGAAAACTGAACGTTGGCTACCAGACCTGGTCTGGGGTGCGCTGCATCTCTCCCCGCAATCTGAGGCGCCACTGTCAGGAAAAGTTCATCCATGAACCCACCTGCGAGAAATTCACCAAAGAGCGTCGGGCCGGCTTCGTGTAGCAGCAACTCCACTCCGGCTTCCTGCCTGAGCAACGTAAGGATCGCAGCAGGAGATATACGCTCTTCCGCGGGCGTAAGCGCCTTAACCTCGACGGATGCGAGCGCCTCTGATCCACGCTGCGACAGCATCCGTTTGCCTTGTTCTGTAGTCAGGATGAGCACCCTTGTGCGCGGCGTATGAAACACGGCGCTGCTGAGGTCCAGTCCGCCCGTTCCCGTGACAATCACTACGAGGGGATACTCCACTTTTCTTAGCACCTCGGTTCGATACGTTCGGTATAAGTCTTTCGCTGCCGGAAAGACAGATTCCGGGAGCCAGGAAGCATGCGGACCAGAGGCTTGAAGTGTCCCCGAACCCACGACAACCGCGTCCGCTGAGGCCCGTAGCAGACCCATAATGAACCGGTCTTCTTGGTTCGAGTCACTGATCTGAGCTCCTTCCGATTGGCCCGGCAATTGGAAGCTCACGACACCGTCGAGTGTCGACACGAAGTTTGCGATGCAATAGGGACGTCCTTCCGGAGCCGGTGGAAAGGAAAGATCCCCGTCGTATTGAGCGCGAAGACCCTCTGGGAGGGCCGATCGCGAAGGCTCAGTGGGTTCAGTTGCGAACAGCGTGCGAATGGGCTTCATAGCAAAAGGCTACTTCAATCCGGACATTTCTCACGGTTACCATCTGCGCTGCTGATTACGACTTCTGAGCAGGCTGATCCAGGTATTTGATAAGGATGACCTCGTTTCCCGTCTCGTTGTAGATGAGCTCGTCGACGGTGCCGGCGGCGAGGAGCATGCCGTAGCCTCCGGCGCGCATGCCTTGCTGCTCGCGCTCGAGATTGTGGGCTGTGAGGTCGCCGGGCGGGTTCGCATAGGCTGCGTGGGTGATCGCTTCCTTGCGGAATCCCGCTCCCGGATCGCGTACCCGGAAAGTCATGGTGCGCGCAGTCCGGATGGCGTTCACCTCGACCACCTGATCGGGATTGAACTTAGCGCCGTGCTCCATCGCGTTCATCAGGATCTCGCGGAGCGCGACCATGATCTCCTGACGCGCGGTCTCGGGCAGCTGCGCGGCAAACTCTCTGGCAAAGGACAAGAGGCGGTCCGCGGTGGCCAGACGGCAGTTAACGCGAACGGCGATCCATCCCGGACGCGCGGAGAGGACTTCAATGTCTTCGGTTGACTCGTTGCCGGTAGCCGCGTTGAGCGCAACGCAGAAGATCGTGTGCGACTCGAACGGAGGCGTAAAACATCCGAAGACGCGCGCACGAAGCGCCGCAATCACTTCGTCCGGTGTGCTGTAAGGCGCCAGCACGATGCACTTCAAATTAGGACGAATGAGCCTCATCTCCTGGATGAGGGCGAGGGCCTCTTCGATGACCCCTTCCGCGCTGGTGATGATGACGCTAAACATCCGGCAGCGCAGGCGGTGGAGTGCATCGATGTGACCGGCGGCATATTCGATCGGTAAGCCGGCGGCGGTGAGCAGTTCACCGATTTCGTGGCTGATCGGCGTTTGACTGTCGATGATGAGGACTCGGCTCATAGATCTTCCCGCGGCAAGGGTCGATTTTAGATCACCGGGCGAATTCGCTTGTTCAAAGTATTTAACTTTTCGCTCGAACCAAGAAGCCTTTCCCCCTTGGGATGGGTGGGCCGAAAAAGACGGGGCGAAGCCCCATCAAAGGTCTGTCCTTTCTCTATACCTTCAACAAACCCCCGGGTGCCCCACATCTCGCTCGTTTTTCGCGAGATGTGGGATACCACAGCACTCGACGGGCAACTCTCTCGCTCGAAGCATTACCTACTCTACTCCCGACGTCGACAAGGCAAGCCTGTCCCCACGTCCGTCCTTCAGTCCGCAGCAATCTCCGTGGGTTGTGGTGTGGGGATCGGTCTGCCCCACCACCGCCGCGAAATCAGATAGCAGACGGGCCCGCCGGCAGCGACCAGCGATCCGAACAGCAACGCCGGCATATGCGCTACCTGTTCGGACCGGGATGCATAAACGGCGTACACGAGCAGCGCCACCGGAAAGGCGCTCACCACCCAGACGCCAACCATGCCCCCGGGAACACGGAAGGGCCGCACCATCTCCGGTTGCTTGATGCGCAGCGCGATGAGCGCTGCAAACTCGAGCACCAGGCTGGCGCCATACAAGATCAGATCGATGGAGATGAGCCGCTCGTAGGTGAATCCGAGCGCCAGTGCCCAGCCGAGGCCGCACAGCACGATGGCTACCCATGGGCTGCGCCGGCGATTGCGCCGCGCCAGTGCGGAAGGCGCCATGCGGTCCTCCGCCATCACCACCGGCAGCTGGGTGTAGGAGAGGGTGAGGGCATTGAACATGCCCACGCCGTTGATGATGCCGCCGATGACGATCGCAACCGCCAGCCATGGTCCGGCAAGCAGGCGCGCCGCATCGGTCCACGAGCCTGTCGTGAACTGATCTACGGGGATACCGGCTGCAGCGATGGCACTGAGCGGAAGAATGTAGGACAGCGCGACGATTCCGCAAGTCGCCAGCATCGCCAACGGATAATTGCGTCGCGGATTTTCCACCTCCTGCGCGACCGTCGAGGCGTTGTCCCAGCCCATGTAGTTCCACATCGCGACCAGCAGGGCGGTGGTGATGTTGCCGTAGTGATTGGCGCCGTGCGGCGCGCCCGACTGCGGATAGGAAACATGCTGAATCAGGTGATGCCATCCCACCCAGTAGCCGCAGCCCACCAGCACGACGAAAGGAGCGAGCAGGGCAACGAACAGTACGATCGCGCCCCGGCCGACTGTGCGCGCTCCCCCCAGGTTCCACACGCAGCACAGGATCACAAAGGTCACCGCCCACAGAGTTGCGCGGCTGCCGGCGGTCCATGCAGGAAACAGCCGCCCGAGATAGAGCACGGACAGCGTGGGATAGATGGCCATGTCGAAGATGCTGGCAGCCAGCGAGAGCCACGCCTCCTGGTAACCCCAGAAGGGGCCGAAGGCTTGCCGCACCCAGACATAAAAGCCGCCCCCGACGGGCATGGCGCTGGCCAGCTCGCCGATCATGAGGGTCGTGGGCAGACTCCACACGAAAGGAACGATGGCGAGGATCAGCAGCGCGCCCAGGTACCCCGCGCCGCCGAGCGTGTCCTCGATGCCATAGGGGCCACCGGAAACCATAAAGAAGGTCGCGGCAATCAGAGAGAAAAGACGCAGCCGTCCGCCTTTGTGCGGCGGGTCCGGTGGATTTGAGTCGGCCATCTCAGCAATATACTGCAGAAGCCCAAACGCACTCCCCTAACGTTCGCTACGGGGTTTACTCCGTTCTGTCTACGAAACTCTTGGCTCCCAACGATCATCATCTGAAAAAACTGTCGCTTCCTTGCGCGGGCGACGGGGTGTTGTCATGGAGAGCTGGCTAGGGGCAACCCTCGCTTTCCTGCGGGGTCCGTCAGAAATGCGGGTTAGGGTTTGAGCCTTGGTCGTACATCTCACCCAGTCTCCTTCTCGGGTTCGCGAAATGCTTAAATGTGCGCACTATGCGCACTAGGTTTCCTCGCAGAAGAATTCTTCGAGTCCGGCGTTGTCTTCTTCCGCCGGTTCAGGGTCTTCGTATTCGGTGGCGGACCAGAGTGTGGTGAAGGGACCGCGGCCGGGAATGTAGCGAAAGGTGGCTACGCCGAGAGAGCGGAGTTTTTCGAGGGCCTGGTCGATGGGGCCACTGCCGAGGTGGCCGTGGAAGAGATCGCGGATCTGTTTTCTGGTGAGGCCGTGGTCTGCCGCCTGAAGAGCCTCGAGGATGCGATCGGCGACGGAGTCTGCGACAGAGGAACCGAAGAGGGAGCCGGCCGAGTGGGAACAGTAGTCCCATAGGGCGAGGGCGGCCTGAAGGTGGGATAACTGGATGATGGGGCTACGGTCGAGAGCGGCGTAGAGGGCGCTCAGGCGGAGTACCTGAGCTTCGGCACGGCCGGTGGCGGCGGCGCGGAGTTCGGAACTGGCCTGACTCAAGATGGGGTAGTGGTCGTTCCAAAGTTCTGCGGCGGCCGGGTCGCGGGTAAAGCGGAGTTCGCCCTGGCCTTGTACCCACTCGACGGCCAGGCGGAGACGGCGGGCGATGGTGGATAGTATTTCGGCGTTGACGTTGCCGCCATCGGGGAGGCACTGGCTGCGCTGCACGCAGGCCCACAGGCAGCGATTGGCGAAGCCGTTGTGGGCTTCTGTGCGGCGAAGGGACTCGGCGAGCTCGCGCTGGGTGATGTGACCGATGAGGCTGAGATGTGCTCCGCCGGCGGCGCCATCCCAAGCGCTGCGCAGCAAGGGGGAGAGCGGGGAGCGGCTGCGGCCCATGGTGTGGAGCACGGCGGCAAGTTCCTCGGCGAGTGCGAGCAGACGCGCGTCGCCTGCCTGGTGGCCCATGACGGCCATGAGTCCGCGGGCGGTGAGACGGGCGGTGGTCACACGATTCTGCGCCCAGGCGGGATCGACTTCGGCGAAGAGCCGGGCGATGTCGTTCCAACTGGTTCCCTTGCGGGCCTTGCTGGATTCCCCGACGAGGACGACGAAGAGGTTGAGGGCGTGGCGGGCGGAGCCGACCATGCAGTGAGGGCCGGGGCCGATCACGTTGCCAAAGGCGGCGAGCAACTGCAGGAGCAGGGCCTCGGGCTGGGCCTCGGTGTGGGGAGCCAGGGTGCGCACGGCTTCTCCGGCAAGGCCATAGAGCGCGTACTCGTCGAATATGGAGCGTAGCGTGTGCTGGGGTTGGTTTGGCCGGGGGCGTGGTTCCGGGGTGGGCCGCGCAGCGGTTGGCGGCTGGGCGAGCAGGTCTTCTGTTCGCCGTTCTATTTCTGCAAGAGTCGGGAGCGCGGGCGAGGTTATGCCTGTGTCCAGGGTTTCTATCATGATTGGCCACACTTACGGTTGCTCATTCCGGAGGTAAGTTGCCATCGGGAAGGAGCGGTTCCAAGGCGGAATGGAGCCGCCATGGGTGCTTTGCATCCATGCATCGTGACCTCGGCCGGCGGTGCGCTTCAGGAGAGGTTAATCTCTGAGCGCACGGGACCGATCGGGTCTGGCTGCACGACAGCGCTGTGCGCTTGAAGATTTTCTTCAAGCGCGAGCGGGGGTGCTGTATAGATACGGATTCGCGGGGGAAAGTGTTGAAGCTGGCGAAAAAGATGGAGGGGGCGATGGGGCGGTACGCAGCTTGCGGGCATTTCCCCGGGCATGGGGGCTTTGGGGATTCACGACCAAGGCTCAAAGGATGCCAAAGTCGCGGTGTCTGTTTCCCGGCGCTCTTCGTAGCGGTAAACACATTCGGGATGCTGTACGAGATGCCGACTTTACGTCCTTGTGGAAGCCAGTTCCAGGGTGGGCTAGATCCGATCCGTACCCCGGACACGCCTGGTGGTATTGCGCCCCATAACGGTGGGTATTACCATAAGGTCTATGCAGACGATCTCGCTGAAGATCTCCGACGAGCTTCTGGCCGAGCTGGAGCGTGCGGCCAAAGCGAAGCGGGTCGCAAAGTCCGTAATCGTGCGCGAAAGCCTGGAAACAGCTCTGCGCCCGCGCGCCCGCAGCCGCACAGCTTCGAGTTTCGACCTGGCAGCGGATCTCGCCGGCTCGATCAAAGGACTGCCGCGTGATCTTGCGCACAACCCGAGGTACATGGATGGTTTCGGCGAGTGACGGAGCGAGTCGGACTGCTGGATACCGGACCGCTGGTCAGCTTTCTGGCAGCCGATGTCGAGTATCATGCATGGACGGTCAGTCAATGGAAAGAACTACGACCTCCGCTGCTAACGTGTGAGCCGGTCCTGACCGAGGCGGCATTTCTGTTGCGCCGCGAGGGGCGCGATACAGATTCTCTCTTTACTTTGCTGGAGAGAGGAGTGATTCGGATCGCGATCGCCGTCGAACGGGAGCAGGCGGACCTGCGAGCGCTGATGCGCCGATACCGAAACCGGCCTATGTCCTTGGCCGACGCTTGCCTTGTTAGGCTTTCCGAGATTCACCGTGCAGCAGAGGTAGTTACTCTCGATGCTGATTTCAAAATCTACCGCAGGCACGGTAATAAGGTCATTCCCGTGCGGATGCCGGAGTGAAAACACCGCGACAACCCACTTCCCGCCGGAGCCGCAGACCGATCCACTGGTGACCGCACGATCCCTTGGCCGCGTCGAGGGTCATACCCCATCTGTGACCGTTCGTGGTCTAAATGCGAAATGAGGGGAAGAATAGCTTAGTTGAACCTCTGCGTGTTCGGAGGGAAGACGGATGTAGTTGTGCGGCTACCTCGGATTTTTGATGGGGTTATTCCGTCCAGACGCATAAACTCCCGGTCGCTCACCGAAGGCGATGGAACCTCGATGAGTGATTTCGCCAGTTAACGCCGGTTGAAATATCTGCGCGGTGCATCCCCGGTCCCCAAGAGCAAGGGCACCCTCATCTGAGGTTTGGAAGCGGTGGGAAGACCGAATCCACCCGCCATCCCCACAGGCCGGCGCGCGGTTGGGGGCGGGATGGGTCAGCCGGCGATGGCGCGGCCGATGCGGACCCACCAGTCGGGCCCGATGCCAGCCAAGTAGATCACGCCGAACTGGGCGACGTAGTAGATGGGCACACCGACGCGGTAGACGATGTGGATGCGCCGGTTGACGAGCAGATCGCGGCACACGCCGAGCGCGAGCATCAAGTCGACGCCGACATAAGACAGGTTGTGCTGGCGCGCGAAGGCGTGATCCATGCGAGCAAATGCGGCGACCAACAAACCGCAGGTGGCGAAAAAAACGAGGCGGCGATGGAACTCGGGCGTTTTGCGCCAATAAATGGCGAGCGCCATGCAGAGGCCGAAGACACCGACGTCGAAGAAGGGGACGGCGAGAAAGGCGTAGCGGTGCGGCATGTGGAGACGGTAGGTTTCAAAGTGGACCATGCGGATGGCGGTAGCCACTCCAAGAGGCACCATGAAGGCGGCGATCGCGGCGGCCACCCAACCGATGGTGCGATGCCATTTCACGTTGCGGGTGCGCACCAGGGCCGATTGCAGGATGAAGATGAGGATCCAAGCCGAGAAGGTGACGCCATGGACCCAGAGGATGCGGGGCGGGGCAATGTTGGGATGGAGCAGCTGTTCGTCGACGGTCTGGCTGAAGCCGGCCACCACGGCTGCGGCAGACAGGAGCGACATGGCGAAGTAGAAGTAGCGGTCGAGGAGGCTGTTTCGGCCGGTGAATATGCTCGGACGCGGCGCGGCAACGGTCGGCCAAACGGAAGGAGACATGGGCTCTCGCTTTCCTGGGGGAAGGAGAATCTTAGGGGGAAAAGGATAACAGGCAGAAAGTACCACGCGGAAGCAGGGGCGCACAACGGGGTGTGAGGACGGGGTTGAGTCATCAAATGACGCATTCAGGCTGGTTGACGCTGCTGTTCGGACTGCTGGCGCTCGCATTAGCGGCAGTGGGGCTATACGGTGTAACGGCCTACACGGTAGCGCAACGCACATCGGAAATTGTAATTCGGATGGCGCTGGGAGCCGAACGTCGTGACATCGTGTGGATGGTGTTGCAAGGAGCAATCCTACAGGCGGGGCTTGGACTGCTCATCGGCGTTCCAGTGGCTCTGCTCTGTGCACGGTATGTGCAGTCGCAGCTATTTGAGGTAAGCGGAGCAGACCCGGGCGTCTTAATCGCGGCAATCGGGGCACTTGCACTGGCTACTTGCGCGGCCGCGATCCTTCCGGCAAAGCGAGCGGCGACGATCGACCCTGTTAAGGGCCTGAGGAGCGAATAAGAATTGAGTGACAAGCGGGCTATGGCGAACAATGCGTGCCGGCGGGCGGGTAGGTTTGCCCTCCCGCTTTCCAGATGAAGAAGGTCCAAATAAGTAGCCTGATTGCTATGAGAGTGAGGGCTACGATAGTGATGAGGCTCCCGGCCCGCAAAACAGAGGACCTCAACTCTTGCTCCTCAAACCGGGCGGAGCGGCTTCCAAGAACCATTTTCCAGTTCCGGATGTGTGGTCGCCTATCCGGACAGAACCGCATTTTTGGGGAATCACTTCCGGATAGGCGGTCATCCGCCAGGAATCCGGTTTTTCGACCGCAACGTCCATGCGGTGCACTGTCGATACGGCAGTTGAAGATGAAGGAATCGCAGACCCCGAGAGCGAATCAGCTAAATCCGACCGAAGGCGCAATTACCCGAAAGGCAGTCTCCTTGACGAGAGAGGAGAGATTGTTTACTCTCCTTTCCCAGAGAGGAGAGAGCCTTGACGAAACCGGTTGAACTTCCGCAGGGCACACTGGAGATGCTCATCCTCAAGGCGATCTCTCTCGGTCCGCTGCATGGCTACGGCATCCTGCTGCGGATCCAGCAGATCTCAGGCGAGCGGCTCGAAATCCTGCAGGGTTCCTTCTACACCGCCATCTATCGTCTGGAGCACCGGGGCTGGATCAAAGGCGAGTGGGGGGAGTCGGAGAACAATCGCCGTGCCCGCTTTTACTCGCTCACCGCTGGCGGTACGCGCCAGCTCAAGGCCGAGACCGCCAAATGGACCGACATGGCCGCGGTCGTCGCCGGCATTCTCGCGAAGAAGACAGACGAGATATGAGTCTCCTCGCCGCAATTCGCAAGCTCTGGTACTCCATCGCGCCACGAACCCACAGCGACGTCGAAGAAGAGTTTCGTTCTACCCTCGACGCCTACCAGGAAGATTTGATCCGCCAGGGCCTGCCCGAAGAAGAAGCGCGCCGCAAAGCCCGCATCGACCTCGGCCAACCGGCTGTTCAAAACGAAACCTATCGTGACGCCATCGGCGTTCGCCTCTTCGATGAGTTAGGTGGAGACATCCGCTATGGCCTCCGCGCGCTACGCCGCAACCCTGGTTTCGCTGCCGTCACCGTGCTCTCGCTCGCGCTCGGCATCGGCGCCACCACGGCGATGTTTTCGCTCATCTACGCTGTCCTGCTGCACCCGTTTCCCTACGCCGGCGCCGACCGCATCATGAACCCTATCGTCATTGATGAACAACATCCTGATGGCTCGATTTGGTTCCCCTTGAACGAGGCACAGTTTGACAACCTACTCCTTGCGGCGCCGGTTGAGTCGGCGCTTGGCTTCAACGACTCGCACATGGAGATCACCAACGGCGAACTGCCGGAAGACGTCTCGGGCGTCTACCTTACAGAGAATGCCGGGACTTTCTTCGGTGTGCGCCCACTGCTCGGCCGTAACCTGGAGCCATCGGATGGAGAGAACGGCGGCCACTCCGTCGTTGTTCTTAACTATCGCTTCTGGCAGCGCCACTTCGGCGGCGATCGCAACGTGATCGGGCGAACGCTGGAACTCGATCACACCCCTTACACCATCGTCGGAGTCATGCCGCGCAGCTTTGCGTTCAATGACACTTTGGGCGTCGGGGATGTCTACGTACCGGGCACTCTGATGCGAGGTCTTGCCAACCTTCCCGAGTTCGCCTATGTACCTTGGGTCAAGCTCCGGCCCCACGTTACACTTGCCGCCGCAAACGCAGCGCTCGAGCCCATCGTGCGCCAGTTCGCGAAACTGCATCCCGACCGCTTTCCCGATCATTGGCATCTCGCGCTGCAGCCCATCATCGTGCCTTATCAGCAGGAAACTGGCCGCACCCTGACGCTTCTTCTCGCAGGCGTTGTGCTCCTGCTTATCATCGGTTGCGGCAACTGCTCCATCCTTCTGCTGGCCCGCGGCAGTGCGCGCCGGCATGAGCTCGCCATCCGCAGTGCGATCGGCGCCAGTCGCTGGCGCATCGTCCGCCAGTTGCTGGTCGAAGCCATCATTGTCTCCAGTACCGGCGCCATACTCGGCGTTGCTGCGTCTTACTGGTTGGCAAAGCTTCCCCTGTTGCTTTCTCCGGACTCCTTTCCCGCCGAATCTGTCATCCGCATCAATGCTCCGATTCTCGCGTTCTCCGTCGTGCTCGCGCTGCTATGCGGCATCCTCTTCGGTCTTGCCCCCGCATTGCGTCTCTCGCGCCACGATTCCTGCGCGTATGCTCCCCGGCAGAGGGGTTAGTTTTTCAACTGCTCCGGCAAAGAATCGCTGGAGCGTTCTCATCGCCGCGCAGATCGCGCTTACGCTTCTGCTGATGGCTACCGCGGGTACTGCCATCCGCAGCTTTCTTCACCTCACGCATGTAGCGCTTGGCTATGCTCCCGCAAATGTCATGAAGTTCGGGATCATGCTGCACGTGCACGACCGAGACGAGTGGAGCCGTATTCAGCCGCGCGAAGCACGCACCGCGTACATAGAGCAGATCCGGGAGAAGATCGCATCTGTCCCCGGTGTCTCCACTGTCGCTGTGGGCGGCAATGCAATGCCGCCCCATTCTGGCAATGAAAGCTCCTTCGAGGTCGACGGAGATCGCGACCGGGAGCACCCGCAGGCCCGTGTGATGTTTGTCGACCAGCGATATTTCGCTGCCCTCCGCATTCCTCTGCTCCAGGGCCGCCTCTGGAATGCGGATGAAAATAACCGCGGGGACTTTATCGCAGTTGTCAATCGAGCCTTCGCGACGCGCTATCTATCTTCGTCCAACACCAGGGGCCGGCAGCTACGCATTCCCGATCTCACGCCCAGGAATCGCTATCAGGTCACTTCTGCGCAAAGTATCGCCTGGCGTCAGATCATCGGCGTTGTCGGCGATGCGCGCAACGATGGCGTCGATCGCCCGGTCGTCCCCGCCATCTACCTCCCGTTTACCACCGTGATGATGCCTTACGTGGAGTTCCTCGTCCGCACCCAGGGCGATCCGCTCACCTACCTGCGCTCTATTCAAGCCGCGATCGCATCCGTCGCTTCCGACCAGCAGATCTCCAACAGCACCCTGCACGGCACCTTCACCCTCAACGAAGCCCTCGAGCGCGACGCACAGTACAGCCGCCAGCGGCTCTTCTCCATATTGTTTGGCGTCTTCTCTGCCATGGCGCTGGCGCTCGCACTGGTCGGTATCTTCAGCGTCGTTGCTTACAGCGTCGCGCAACGCACGACGGAGTTCGGCGTCCGCCTGGCGCTCGGCGCCCCGCGCGCGCACGTCCTGTGGGTCGCCGCGCGCATTGCGCTCGTCAGCGCGGCCGCGGGCATTGTCTTTGGTCTTGCCGTTGACAGCTTTCTCGGCGCGGTCCTTGCTCACTGGATGCAAAGCGCCTTTGCCGCGGGTAGTCTGTTCGCAGCCGCTGCACTCCTCACTCTCAGCGCACTCCTCGCCTGTCTGTTGCCCGCTCGCCACGCCATCGCCGTTCCACCCGCCGAAGCTCTCCGCTGTGAATAGATTGACCAGAGCGCGGGTGCCGTGTGCGGGAGGCGCAGCGATCTCAGCATAGTAGAGACTGAGGTCCAGACGCCCGATCAACTCCCATATGGCTCGAGCACTATGGTCTTGCTCAATCAGATTTTCGACATCAACTGAGTGCAGAATGAGCTGCGAACGATCAATCGAAGCTAAGCGGGGAAATGGCTGCGCCTTGTCCACGACCGTAGTCTAGCCAAAAGCATGCATCACAAATAGTTCGTTGATTGGCACTTCTTGGTCGTTTTCTTCACAGCTTCCAGACGGAGTAACCCCCGTAGCCAGCGTTAGGGGTTACTCCGTCTGTCCCCGAAAAGGCCCTGTCCCCGAAAAGGCCTGTCCCCGAAAAGGCCCCCTGTCCCCGAAAAGGCCCCCCAGGGGTGGCCAAAGAACCAGAAAAGCTGCTGCCAGAGGATGGGATCTCCGCCATTGGCAATTTGAAAGAAGTGTGTGCCCCAGCGGCGGTCTAGCTCCATAAAGACACAAGCCACCGTAAGGGCGGGGAGTGCTAGCAGGATGGCAAAGGAGATCGTAAGCGTGCTGTAAAGGAAGAGTGGCATGCGGCTGATCGTCATTCCCGGAGCGCGCAGCCTTAGGATCGTGACGATAAAGTTGATTGCGCCACCCGTTGTCGAGATGGTCAGAAAGATGAGGGAGAGCGCATAGAAATCAAGCCCATAGCTTGGAGAGAACTGGATCCCTGTGTACGGCATGTAGGCAAACCAGCCCCCATGAGGCGCCTGGCCCATGGCTGGAGCGATGTAAAGCAATATGCCCGAGAGCAGGTAGGCCCAGTAGGTGAAGGCATTCAATCGGGGGAACGCCATGTCCCTGGCGCCGATCATCAACGGAACCAGGAAGACGGCGAAACCAGAAAGGATTGGCGCGGCGTACCAAAAGATCATGGTGATGCCGTGCATGGAGAAAATCTGATCGTAGCTCTCGGGACCAAGGACGGTCTGATTCGGTCCGGAGAGTTGCAGGCGCATCAACAGCGCTTCAAGGCCACCAATCAACAGGAAGATAAAGGCAGTGACCACATACCTTATTCCAAGGTCCTTGTGGTCTACGGTTGCAAACCAGCCTCTGAAAGTCTTCGGTCTTTCCCACAACTTCGTGAGGCGCTGCTCGATAGCGAGCGTACTCATTGTTAACTCCACGATCAGACGCTGCGAGGGTGGCCTTGTATTAAAAGGATGCGCACGGACTGCCGCGCAATAACGACAAGGATGCAGATAAATTTCTTTGAGGTTGTATTGTGCTACGACAAGCTGTCGCAAAGATTGTTCGTGAAGGGAGTAGGCACACCCCGAGAGTTCCCTTGGCGCAATATGGCGCTCCTAAGGAATGAGCAGTCTCTCAACGGTGATGAGTAAGGTTAGTCTTTGGTGTGGCAAACACCCGTAGCTGAGAGGCGTTTCACCGGTTGGCAAAAGCAGCGACGCTGGCTTGATCGCCACCGCTCTGAAGATTGAGCACTGGCTTCTCCTCAGTTGCAGGGGCTTATCAAATCCTTTGTTCTTCATAAGGCAACTATTTCCTTGACCCTGTACTTCTTACTGTTCGCAGTGGGGGGAATTACATGAAACGTTACTGGTTGCAATGCATAACAGGCGCCACGCTAGGTATGTTACTGGCTGGTGGGGCAGTACAAGCGCAAGATGCGACGTCGTCGGACAAGACGTTTGTGAAGAACGCGATGGAGGGGAGCCTGGCGGAGGTGAACTTTGCCAAGCTGGCCCTGCAGAAGAGCCAGGACAAGAACGTGCGGGAATTCGCGACGAAAATGATTCACGATCACGAGATGCTGATTGCGCAAATGAAGCCGCTGGCGAAGGAGATGGGAGTGAAGGTGCCTTCTGGCCCTCCGCTTTCTGATCACGCGAAATACATGGAATTGAAAATGAAGTCCGGTACCGACTTTGACCGGGCCTACGTGGAGGCGATGGTCAAGGATCATCACGATGACCTGTCCGCGTTTCTCAATGAGGGGAACAAGACAAGTGATCCCCAACTGAAGGCTGCCGTTGAAAAGGGCGAGTCTGTTATTCGGCAACATACCGAAATGATTGACAAAATCGCGCATATGGGAGGTATCCAGACTCCTCCCATGCCCTCTAACGCCTGAGAGAAGGCCTGGAGAAAGATCGAGCAGTCATCGATTCACAATGGTATTTCATTCGGCCGGGATCTTCGTGAGCGGTCTGATCGCCCGTTACGATACGTGCGCTGCCAACCCCGTACTGGTAGGCAGCGTACGTCATCTTGGTCAAGCAAAGGACCTGGCTCCGGGAGCCCCACTCCGGAAGATTCCGTCTTGAAACAGTCAGGGTAACCCGCGTCGGCCACCTCGTTTCCTACGAAACCTGCCGGTCCGGCGCCAGTCCACAAGATAATCTGCTTGTCTGTAACCAGCCTTCTAAAGCTACGGCAACACCGCCGGCCCGGGCTTCGCCCTCCGGTTGACCGTCCAGCGCTAAAAAGCTGCGGACGTACTTGCCGACAAAGAAAAGCCGCGAGGAGAGCTTATCTCGCTTATCACTCAATCTTTTTCCGTTTGAAAGCGCCGCCGGGTGGGCTTATCTCTCTTTCTCTCACAAAGAGCATTCTTTTTCGCGACCAGCGACCCCTCGTGGAAGGCGCTCACGCCCCAGCATGGCGACGGCGACACCTTCGACGGGGAAAATGATGATGCGAGTGCCCAGGTCGACTTGGGTATGTCGTTTGGACTACACCTCTTAAGGAAAGCGACAAACACCGGATAGCTCCGCGAATCTAACGGGCGATAAAGGAAGATATCGACCAGCTTTGGTACGACGCCTGCTCGTTGTTTTCAGCGAGTATGATGGCTGCGAAGCGGACACCGGCACGAGAGGCAGGTATGACATGTCGATGCACGGACGCGTCAAGCCGGCGGTGATGACAGCCCTCGCAGTGCTCGCGGTGACGGCTTGTTCAAAGACGCAGCGTGGCACGCCTTCGCCGTCTCTTGCACCTGCAACCATGGCTCCTCTGGGCGCCGTCGACGAGCGCTTCCAGTCGTACAACATCGAAATGCTTGAAGTGACTGGCGGCAACTTCTGGAAGCCTTACGGTAGCCCATCCCATGACGGTGCCAACCCGGTTCACCCAGGATCGAGCGTACCCGCCGGTATGAGTCCCGGCATGTACCAGTACCGTCCGCCGATCGATCTGACGAATATCCGTCGACGCAAGTTGGCGGCCGCCCTGGGGCCGGCGTATGTGCGCGTGAGTGGAACGTGGGCGAACACTACCTACTTCTACGATGCGAATGGCGCCGCGCCCAAAGCGCCGCCGAAGGGTTTCAACGGCGTGCTTACGCGGCAGCAATGGAAGGGCGTCATTGACTTTGCCGAGGCGGTCCATGCGGAAGTCGTGACATCGTTTGCCACCGGTGTGGGTACACGCGATACCGCCGGCGTGTGGACTCCAACGGAGGCCCGTAAGGTCCTTGCATACACGGGTTCCGTTGGCGGTTCGATTGCTGCAGCCGAATTCATGAATGAGCCGACGATCGCCTCGATGGGTGGGGCTCCGAACGGTTACGACGCGGCGGCCTACGGGCGTGACCTGGCAGTCTTTCGTCCCTTCATTAAAAAGGCCGCTCCTTCCCTGGTGATTCTTGGCCCTGGCTCAGTCGGCGAGGGAGGGGCTCTGGGGCTGCCGCCTGGCAAATCTCTGAAGACAGAAGATCTGCTGAGAGCAACTGGCCCCGTCTTTGATGCCTTCTCTTACCATTTTTATGGGGCGGTCTCGAACAGATGCGCGGGCATGGGCGCCGAGGCAACGACCACGGAGGATGCTGCGCTCTCTGACGAGTGGCTCTCGCGAACCGCCACTGTGGAAGCATTCTATGCGGCGCTCCGCGATAGATTTGAAGCTGGCAAGCCTCTCTGGATCACCGAAACGGCAGATGCGGCCTGCGGTGGCAATCCCTGGGCCTCCACCTTCCTGGACACTTTTCGCTATCTGAACCAGCTCGGGAGCATGGCCCGGCGCGGCGTCCAGGTGGTCATGCACAACACACTCGATGCCAGCGATTACGGCCTGCTCGATGAGAACTCCCTGGCGCCGCGGCCCGATTATTGGGCAGCCCTTCTCTGGCGGAAACTCATGGGAACGACTGTGCTGAATCCTGGCGCATTTTCTGCCGCAGGATTGCACGTGTATTCCCAATGCCTTCGAGACAAACCGGGCGGAGTGACGGTTCTGGTGATCAACGCGAACCGCACAACCCCGCAATCGCTGGACCTACCCATGGCTGCCGAACGCTACACCATCACGGCCGCAGATTTGCTGAGCAAACAGGTTTTGTTGAACGGGAGGGAACTTGGCTTGGGCGCAAACGATACTTTGCCCGGCCTGACGGAAACGCCAACAGATTCCGGAAACCTGATCTTCGCGCCGGCCAGCATCACATTCCTTGCGATTCCAGGCGCAAACAATTCTGCTTGCCGGTGATGCCTCTTAGGCATGGCCATCCGTAGCTTTGCCAAAGATGCGGCAGTAATTTCCGCCGCCGACCTTGGCGATGTCGTCACGCGTGAAGCCCTGGGTGAGCATCTCGCCCACAACCGCCGCGAAAAAGCTCGCCTTCGTATCGGGCCAGACATGGTTGGTGCCTTGACCCACACGCGGGGACAGCAGGTCTGTGTCGGTACCGATACCGGCGTGGTCAATGCCCACCACGTCCGCCATTGCCTTGATGTTTTCCACGAATTGTTTCGGCGAGTCGGCCAGTTTCGTCCACACGCCGATTACACCGCCGGCGTCCGCCACGACCTTTGCATTCTCTTTGCTGATCAAGTGTGGCTTCATGATTTCTGCCATTTTGGGGTTGTTGCCGGTGCGGCTGTCCAGGCCCGTGTGGGACACAAGGATTGGCTGCCTGGCTACCTTTAATGCGCCCAATACCGTCTCCGGGCTGGCATGGGCGAGATCCACCAGGATGCCCAATCGGTTGCACTCCTTCACCACCTCTGCGCCAAAAGCGGTCAGGCCACCCAGGTGCGCTGGTGACAAAATCACGTCCCCCAACGGCGACACCAGGTCGTCGTGCTCGTGAAGCAGCTGAAGGTTCCGCACACCGCGCTTGTACACTTCTTCGACGCGGTCCAGGTGCCCCTCGATGAACTGAGCTCCTTCGATGGTCTCGACGATCGTTGGCCGACCCTGGTCGTGCGCGGCCTGCAGGTCCTTCAGGTTCAAGGCGCGATGCAGGTGTCCCTTTTCCAGTTCTGCGTCGATGGCGGTGAGCCAGTTCAGATATTTGTCTCGCGCATCCCCTGGCTTGCGCATGGGCGCGAAATCCAATACGAAGCTCGCACAGACAGCCGTCAGCCCAGACCGTCTGAGTTCTTCTGCGAGGGAAAGGCCGGGACCCTGCGGTTGCTCCTTCTGTTGTGGCGGCCGCCCATTCTGTGGCTGCGGTTCTGTCCCCGCCGGATACACATGGTTATGCATATCGATGCCAATGGTTCTCGCCATCACCTGCGCAACGCGCGGATCTACCCCATCGGCCGCCGCATGCAGCCAGGCCGGTCCGAGCAGCATAGCGCCCCCGGCCCCCATCGTAGTCGTCAGGAATTCCCGGCGTGAACGTGCTTTGCCTACCATGCAGTCTCTCCTTCGATCATCGATCTCTTACGGAACAGCGCAGCCGGCCCGATTAAAGTCGAGACGCCGTCAGACCACAAGGTACTTGGAGTATCGTCTGAAAAATACAAAAGCAAGACGTTCAGAATGTGCTGTTTATCAAAACAAAAAGCGCCGGTAGCAAGAGGTATGATACTTCGATCAGGCCATGCCACCGTAGAAGTTCCGGATTGGAAGTGAATCGGTCAGGACTCGCTTCGAGTCCCGAAGGGACGGCCGAACTTCAGACTTGTCCGAATCAGCTTTCGCGGTTGATAGGGAGTTAAACGCTAAACACGCTGAGGGAAAGCGTTCATCAACACAAAAGGAGATGGATTGAAGCAATTCGCTGTCCTTATCCCGGAAGGCCGAGACGTGACGAGAAGGTCGCGTCACCAGACTCTCGCGCTCGCCGGTCTCGCGCACGCCTTGCACGATGGTTTCACTGACATGATTTACGTGCTTCTGCCGGTGTGGCAGACACAGTTCGCGCTCGGCTACAGCGCCCTGGCGTTAGTGCGCGCCTTGTATGTGGGTGCCCTGGCCGCTCTCCAGGTGCCCTCCGGCCACCTCGCGCGGCGTATGAATGCGCGGACCATCCTCGTGCTGGGAACATTGCTGAGTGCGGCCGGTTTTGCCTTGGCCGGCCTATCTGGCGGACTTGTGGGATTGTGCGCATCTCTCACCGTGGCGGGAGCGGGCGGCAGCACACAGCATCCACTCGCCTCCTCCGCGGTGTCGCGCGCTTACGGCCGCAGCGCCCGCGGCCCCCTCGGCACCTACAACTTTGCGGGTGACCTGGGCAAGGCAACGCTCCCGCCGGCTGTTTCTCTCTTGCTCACCGTAATGGTGTGGCGCTCGGCCCTTTATGTCGTAGCCGTTTTAGGAGTACTGGTCGCGGCGCTCATCCTCTGGCTCATGCCCCTCATCCCCGGGCCTCCGGCCTCAGAGGAAAACGTAACCGCTCCGGATCACGAAACCCCCGGCAAGGGCGGTTTCGGCCTGCTATTCGCAATCGGCATACTCGACACTGCGGCGCGCATGGGCTTCCTGCTGTTTCTGCCGTTTCTTTTGCAGGCCAAGGGCGCATCGCTCACAACCGTGGGATTGGCCTTGTCGCTGATCTTCATTGGCGGAGCATTCGGGAAGGCGGCCTGCGGCTGGCTCGGGGCACGTCTTGGACTCATCGTAACCGTGGTTGCAACGGAAGCCGGCACGGCAGCCGCAATCATGACTGTGCTCGTCTTGCCGCTCACACCGAGTCTGTTCTTGCTGCCGCTCCTGGGGGTGATGCTCAACGGCACGTCATCCGTGCTCTACGGCACCGTCCCGGAATTGGTTAAGGCTCAACGAGTCGAGCGTGCCTTCGCCCTTTTCTACACCGGCATACTGGGATCAAGCGCGCTGGCCCCTGTACTCTACGGGTGGCTTGGTGATAGAGCGGGGCAGATCTGGGCCACGGTTGCAGCAGCCCTGACGGCACTGGCCGTTGTGCCCCTGATGTTCGTTTTATCACCGCGACTGTCCACTCGATCCTAGCTCCACCCTCCTGGCGAAGTTCCGGGCTGAAAGCGTCAGCCCCAGGAGTCCGCACCGAGCAGCTTGCGGCCCAGGGGTGTGAGCTGCGCCGTCTCGTACCTCGTCCGCTCCCACTCGCGAGGATCGCCGGGGAACGCGAAGCCCTCCGGGGCGCGCCGCTCTTTCCACGACAGGACACGCCGTTCGCGGAGTTCCTCATTCACTTCATCTGCCGGGGTCATGGAAATATATTGGGCGATGCGCACCTTGTTGTCAGAGGTATTCGGGCGAATGCCATGCGCGAGCAGGCTGTTGAAGATCAGCAGATCTCCAGCCTTCATCGCTACTGAATGTACCTCCAACCCTTCGACCTCTGGTTTGAAACCGTCGCGGCCTTCAGGCTGGCGTGCCTTCCACTCTTCGAACGACCGGAAGAACTCCGGTACACACTGGAAGCCACCCGTCTCGCGGTCGACATCTACCAGCGAAAGCACGCCCTGCACATTCACCGGAAGCGGTTCCAGCGTGGTGTCCACATCGGTGTGGATAAAACCACCGAACGCCCGGCCGGACTTGTTCGGCGTATTCAGATTGGCACGGTCAATCGTGACCCAAAGGTTTTCATCGTCCCAGATGTCGACGAACGCGTCATAGACGCGCGGATACTGGCGATTGTCCCAAAGCGCCTGGTGATTGTAGATCTCCACCATGCCGCTGTTGTTCAGTTCTTTCATGGCGTGGTCGCGTAGTTGGGGGCCGTTCCAGGTAGAAGGGTCGTCGGGATCCATTTCCTGAAACTCCCACAAGAGCTTCTTCAGGGCTTCCACATTCTCCACCGGCACAGCCTGCTTCACGACCACAAAGCCGTACGACTGCCAATGGTCAAAATCCGCCTTGGAGAGAACACGCAGGGGTAGCTTCTTCTGAATCCGGCGAAGCGGCTCTCGCTGTATTTGAGGGGTGAGTTTGTTGTCGCCGGGCTTGCCCGCTGGCTTTTCATCGATAACCGTTGTTTGGTTCATGGCCGCCTCCGTAGCGCTTCTTCGCACAGGAGAACGATAACCAATTTCACCGCGATTTGGCGACGTCCGGCGCAGGCTCCTTGGAATGACACTAAAAGCCCCCGAACGAATCTAATAAGTTGCGTACGTAACTAGGGAGGGTTTATGTCCACCGCAGTCGCAGTAGCAACCATGAAAGCCGCCCAGGTGACCGCGGCGGGAGCCGGTCTTAGCATCGTAGAGCTGCAGGTTCCTGATCCCGGACCGGGACAGGTGCGCATCAAAGTTCAGGCATGTGGCGTGTGCCGCAGCGATGCAATCATTCTCGAAGGGCGCCGCCCAGGAATCGCTTATCCGCGCGTGCCCGGCCATGAAGTGGCCGGCCTGGTCGATGCGCTTGGCATCGGAGTGACGGAATGGCGAAAAGGCCAGCGCGTGGGTGTTGGCTGGCACGGCGGCCATGACGGTACTTGTCCCGAATGCCGGCGCGGAGATTTTCGACTCTGCCGCAATGAGAAGAATCCCGGACTCAGTTATGACGGCGGCTATCAGGAGTACATGTTGGCTCCGGTCGAAGCACTGGTTTCGATTCCAGACAATCTCAGCGATGTCGATGCCGCGCCGCTGCTGTGTGCTGGCAGCAACACCTACAACGCGCTGCGGCGCTCGGGCGCGCAGCCAGGCGACCTGGTAGCGGTGCAGGGAATCGGCGGACTCGGCCACCTCGGCATTCAATTTGCCAACAAGTTTGGCTACAAGGTGGCTGCGGTCGGGCGCGGCTCGGAAATCGAATCGCTGGCAATGAAACTCGGCGCCGATGTCTACATCGACAGCAATGCCAAGAACGCCGCAGAGGAGCTACAAAAATTAGGCGGCGCAAGAGTCATTATCGCGACCGCGCCCGACTCCAGGGCAATGACCGAACTGATAGGCGGTTTGGGTTCGAACGGCAAGCTTCTCCTGATCGGCGTCGCTTCCGATCCTATCTCGCTGGCTCCGGTTCAACTCATCCGCGGCGGCAAGACTGTAGAAGGATGGGCCGGGGTAACCCCGGCCGATTCAGAAGCCACACTTCGCTTTGCCGAACTGCGCGGGGTACGCCCCATGATCGAGACCTATCCATTGGAAAAAGCTGCCGAAGCATATGCCCGCATGATGAGTGGCAACGCACAGTTTCGCGTTGTGTTGACGATGTAAGTACCTTCGGCCAAGACCGGCTTTAGAGAGTGCGTGAGAACCAGACAGCAAAACAAGTCCCGTTAGGGACGGCTGACCTTAGCCCAGGACGCAGTCCTGGGGAGAGCTTCGAGACACGACAAGTCCCGAAGGGACGACTGAAGATTGTCCAGGGTCAAGGAGCGGTGTAATTTCAGCCGTCCCTGCGGGATTCAATCATCTTGCATGATCCACCCAGGACTGGCGTCCTGGGCTAAGGTGAGACTGACTTGTCCAAATTAGGTTTTGCGGTTGGTCGGGACTTGAACGCTAAACAGGCTGAGGGAAAAGCCTCTCCGCACGAAGGGCACGGGTTTAGCCGTGCCGTAAATAGGCCTTCCAACGACGGCTTCAGATGAGGTACGCTTTCGACTCATGCGGGGCAAAGTCATCTCTGTCCGCGGCACGGTTTGCCGCAGACAGGGCCTTTAGGGCGTGCATGAGAACCAGAGATTATGCTCTTAGTCCCTGCCATCGCGCCCTCTACCAAAACCGCACACATGGCATCGCTACTGCTCATCACTCGAGCAGTAGCGATGGGTCTGAAGTCAGCATCCGTTTCAGTGTCCTTCCTGCAGTAAGGCCAGCTCAACCAGCGTCGATTCTTTCCCCGCAGCGACTTGCACTGCCCGCTCGGCTTTCGAAGTGTTGCAGAGAATGTGGCTCGATTTCCCGGCGACCCAGACAGCGCGCAGGAAGTACTGGCTCCCGTGACGATCGAAGACCGCCTTGCCTTTGGTTGCAGCTACTCCGTCGTTGGCCAACTGAGTTAAGGTCAGTCCCGAACTGTCTTTTCCGCGAATCACCATGACCTGCCCGTCGATCGTGATGGTATACACGCCAGGAGCGAAGTGTTGCCCGGTTGCGGTTTGGAAGGCGAAGGGAACCTTCACCCTGGCGGCGAATGCTGAATTCTGGGCCACGGCCTTCGGCGCCAACGAAGCGACGGCGAGGACAGCGGCGATCAAACCTGCGGGAACTTTCAACATCATTGAGTTGCGCATGGTGGTTCTCCTTGTGGAAGGCGTCTCACCAACCGCCTTCACTTACTAAGGCGCAACCCAGGTAAAAAAAGTGAAATGAAACTCAATCTATTTCCGGTTCTTCTTTGGCGGGCTTCGTACCCGGCTGGAGCTGCTCATGCAGCCAGATCCTCGCCAAAGCCCAATCGGTCTTTGCGGTCCGCGAAGTAAGCTTCAGCAATCCCCCAATTTCTTCGAAGTTAAGTCCACCAAAGTAACGCAGTTCCACCACCTTGGCCTGCCTCGGATTTTCCTTTTCCAGCTTTTTCAGCAGGTGATCGATCTGTTGCACTTGATCCAGCTTGTCCGGGGAGATGGCCAGCTCGTCCTGCATCTCCACCCTCTGCAGCCCGCCCCCCCGATGTTCGGCATTGTGCGCCCGCGCGTGATCGACCAGGACCCGGCGCATCACCTGGGCAGATAAGCCGATAAAATGGGCGCGATTCTTCCAATCGATTTCTTCGCCGGCCAGGCGCAGATAAGCCTCGTTGATCAGCGCGGTTGCCTGCAAGGTATGGTCGGGCCGCTCCCGGCGCATGTACGATTTGGCTAAACGGTGCAGCTCCGCATACACCAAAGGCAGCAAGTCCTGGGCCGCTTGGGGATCGCCCGACCGCATCGCTTTGAGCAGTTGTGTCACTTGTCCGCCGTCGTCTGCCATCGATACCTCCTGATATAGTTCAGCCGTATCCTGGATTCGCCTGTTCGTTCGAGATTATGACCGACCCAAAGCAGTCTGCCGAGGAATTGTTTGGGGAAGCGTTGGAATTACCTGCGGAAGGCAGAGCTGCTTTCGTCGAGCGGATGTGCGGGCATGATCCGGACCTGCGACGCCGGCTCGAACAACTTCTGCTGCAGGATGCGCGCGCCGGTAGTTTTCTGGGCGCTCCGGCCTTTACCCCGGATGGCGCGGGGACCGTGTCTGCAGTAGGCCCACCACGCACCCTAGGCCGCTTCCACGCCGGACAGCTCATTGCCGGCCGCTTTGCCATTGTTCGGTTTATTGCCCGCGGAGGGATGGGTGAGGTCTATGAGGCCAGGGACCAGTTTCTTCAGGATGCGGGCGTCGCGCTGAAGATTATCCGTCCCGAGATTGCCGGCGATGCCACCACCTCGGCCCGCTTCGAGCAGGAGGTGCTTCTCGCGCGCAAGGTGGTTCACCCCAATCTCTGTCCTATCTACGAGATCTTTCGCTGTGACCAGCCGGCTCCTCCCTTCTTGTTCCTCACCATGAGGTTGTTGCAGGGGGAGACCCTCTATGCCCGGTTCGAACGGCGCGAAAAGCTGGAAGCAGGCGAAGCGGCGGAGATCTGTAAGCAGTTGCTGGCCGGCGTGGCGGCACTGCATGCCGGAGGCGTGATTCATCGCGACCTCAAGCCGAACAATGTCATATTGGAACCCGGCAGCTCTGGCCTGCACGTCAGCATCATGGATTTTGGCCTCGCCCGCCCGCACGAAGCTGCCAACACCTTGTTCGGATCCGGCGTGATCGCCGGAACGCCTGGCTATCTCGCGCCCGAACTATTGCGTGGCGGGCGCCCCACCAAGGCCAGTGATCTGTTCGCTCTGGGGGTGGTGTTGCATCAAGTGTTGACGGGCGAGCGCCCCACCGAATCAGAAGGGGGATTGGCTCTCTCTCCGTCGCCGTCTCTACGCGCCACCCGCGAGCCCGCAGTGTTCGTACAAGCCGTGGAAGGCTTCCTCTCAGCCGATCCCGAAACCAGAATACGAGCCTTCGAGCGGTCATGGCCCGGTCAGACCGGTGCGGCAACTCTCGCACCTTCCTCTCTGCGGAGTCGCAAAGTTGTTGCCTATGCCGCAGCCGCCATGGCCGCGCTGCTTGTCGCCGGGCTCCTGGTCCTCAGAACGCCATCTCCGGTTTCCGGCCCACTCGAGTCAACCCAGATCACCTCGTCTTCGGAACCCAAGGAACCGCCGCTGTTCACGGATGGGTCACGCCTCTACTTTGCCAGCCGGGGAACGCCGTCTGAGATGGCGGTGGGCGGCGGCCCTGTTGTGCCGATGCATATCCTCGAGCCCGGCATGTTGTTACTCGATATCTCAGCCGACGGCGCAAAGGCACTCGGTCTAAAGCCCGACGGGGAGGATACGCTGGGCCGTGGCACGTTGTGGACAACCGCGATGTTGGGGGGAACTCCACGGAAACTAAGTGACCACCTGGCGAGCTCGGCGAAGTGGTCTCCGGACGGACGCTTTGTTATGTTGGCCGACGAGCGAACTCTCTACAGAATCGGCGCGGACGGTGAGAATCTGACCAGGATTTGGGAGGCGTCGATGGAGTTGAGCGATCTCGCCTTCTCGCCCGATGGCCGCCAACTCAGCGTAACGGTCGGTCGTTACCCCGAAACGGCCCGGCTGTGGCGTATGGGCGCCGATGGGCGGAACGCACATCCATTGCAGTTCGCCTGGCCTGCGGATGCCGATCAGTATTCTGGCCAATGGACACCGGACGGACGCCACTTTCTGTTCTCGTCCAACCGCGAGGGGCGCTCGAATGTGTACGAGTTGGTGGCGCCCCGCTGGTTTGAGTTCTGGAAGAAGCCGGATCCGGTCCGAATCACCGGCAACCAGATTCCTATCCTGGCAGACGCCCCAAGCCGCGATAGCCGGGGATTGTTTGTGCTCGCCCGTATGGACGAGGGAAGAATGCGGGCCTACGACCCGCGTTTAAAGAGCCTGGTTCCGTTTTTGGAAGACCTTTCCATGCTGCAGTTTGTGATTTCGCCTGATCGTCAGTGGATGGCGTACACCGATTACCCAAGCAAGAACTTATGGAGGAGCAGGTTGGACGGCAGCGAGAAGCTGCAACTCACCAACTCCTATGCGGTGATGGAACAGTGGTCGCCCGATGGCAAATGGCTGGCTTATTCTAACTGGAAGAATCTGTTTCTCGTGTCATCGGAAGGCGGCGCTCCGCAAAAACTGACCCCGGACGGAGAGACTCCCATCGCTCCAACCTGGTCCTCCGACGGGAAAACAATTCAGTTCAGCTATTTTCCGGTGCCGGATAAAGTGCCCAGAATCGAAACCATTGATCTGGCTAGCCGGCGGATCTCCCCAATGCCAATGGGGGAGGGGCACTACTATCCTTCCTGGTCGCCCGATGGAAAATACATGGTAGCCATGGCGGAGAATCCTGCGAGCATGTCTGTTTTTTCTACGGCGACGAGGACGTGGAAACAGTTGCGTTTGTTTCCAGAAAATTGGGGTTTTTGGACCTGGGCATCGGATAGCCGTTCCTTTTATATGACACCGTTGCTCGGGAAAGCGGACGATGGCATCTACCGCATGACGATTCCTCAAGGCGATTGGGAGAAGTTAAGCGGCGTGGAGGGCATCAACCCCGCATACTCTACCGAAGCCTTTGTGAGCCTCACGCCCAGCGGGCAACCGGCGATCATGAGCCGCACCGGCGCGGCGCAAATTTATTTCCTGCGTTGGCCGCAATGAAAGTGCTCAGCATCGCTACTGCTCATCGTAGGAACAGTAGCGATGCATTGTCCGTAGCATAGTGTCATCGTCCTGCCTTAAGAGTGGCCACTTCGACTGGCGCACTTAAATGATTGGAGGCAACCTGCGATTGCCGTTCGGCCTTCGATCTCTCGCAGATAAGGTGACTCGAGTTACCCGGTACCGAAACGGAGCGCAAGAAATACCGGTCGCCGTAATGTGTGAACACGGCCTTCCCCTGGGTGGCCGGCTGACCGTCATTGGCCAGTTGGGTCATGGCTAGTCCGGACGCGGTGTTGCTTCGGATGAGCATGGATTGTTCGCCATTCATGCGAATGGTGTAGATGCCGGGAGCAAAATGTTGGCCTGAAGCGATTTGAAACGCAAAGGGCACGGTCATTTTGGCCGCAAATCCTGCATCCTGTGCTTTGGCGGCTGTTGTCGAGGAGGCAACAGCGAGAACGGCGGCGATCAAGCCTGCGGGGACCTTCAACATCATTGAGCTGCGCATGGTGGATTCTCCTGTGGAAGGCGTTTCATCAACCGCCTTCACTTACTAAGGCGCAGCGCAGCGGAAAAAAGTGAAATGACTCCGAAGATATTTCGCTCTCTTGTTGCGGCGACCCGGGGGCTAAACCGCCCAGAAGCCTCCTGATATAGTTCACCCGTACGGCTCTCGATCTTCTGAACCGGAATCATGACCAACCCGGGGCAATCCGCGGAGGAGCTCTTTGGGGAAGCGCTGGAGCTGCCCCCGGCAAGCAGGACTGCCTTCCTTGACTGCGCCTGCCTCGGCAATCCTGAACTCCGAAGCCTGGTCGAACAGCTGCTGGCGAAGCACCAGCAGGCCGGTAGCTTCTTAGCCGATCCCGCATTTAGCCCGGACGGCCAAACTACCCTGGCCGCCGCCAGCGTTGCGGTCAGCCCTGGCCGCTTCCAGCCCGGTCAGCTCATTGCCGGCCGCTTTGCCATCGTTCGTTTTATTGCTCGGGGAGGCATGGGCGAGGTCTACGAGGCTAAAGATCAGTTTCTGCAGGACACGAGCGTTGCTCTGAAGATCATCCGGCCGGAGATCGCAGCCGATGCCGCGGCTTCTGCGCGTTTCCAGCAGGAGGTCGTTCTTGCGCGCAAAGTTGTTCATTCCAACCTTTGCCCCATTTACGAGATCTTCCGCTGTGACCACCCCGCACCTCCTTTTCTGTTCCTAAGTATGCGATTGCTGCACGGGCAGACTCTGCACGCCCGTCTCGAGGAAGTGGGGAAACTCGAGGCCGACGAGGCGTGGAACGTCTGTAACCAGTTGCTCGCCGGCGTGGCGGCTCTGCATGCCGGCGGTATCATCCATCGCGACTTGAAGCCGAACAATGTCATGTTGGAAGCGGGCACCTCCGGATCACATGTCAGCATCATGGACTTTGGGCTTGCGCGTCCTCAGGAGTCTGAAAACACATTATTCGGATCCGGTGTGATTGCCGGCACTCCAGGCTACATGGCCCCCGAAATGCTTCGCGGGGAGCGGCCTACCAGGGCTACCGACCTGTTTGCGCTGGGAGTTATTTTGCACCAGGTGCTGACCGGCGAACGTCCGGTTGCAGCGGCAGGCCGGGATGCCACTCCAACGCCCGCGTTGCGTTCCGTGCGCGCTCCGGCATCGCTGATCGAATCGGTGGAAAGTTTCCTCTCGTCAGATCCTCAAAACAGGACCCGTGCTTTCGAGCGGCTAACCTCGAGCCGGGACGGAACAACGCAATCGGCGATGTTTAGTCGACTGCCGGTGCGGAAGAAGACGTGGTGGTACATCGCGGCCGCAATCGTCGCAGTGATGGTACTGGCGTTTGCATGGAAAACCGTGCGCTCCACGGGCCCTGCTCAGCTTGATTCAACTCAGTTGACCTTCTCAGGAGAGCCCAAAGAGGGGCCGCTCTTTACGGATGGAGCCAGAATCTATCTGAACAGCCGAGGTGTTCCTTCGCAGATGGCAGCCAATGGGGGCCCGGTGGTTCCCCTGCATATTTTTGGTCCCGGTATTTCCCTTCTGGATATTTTGCCGGACGGCTCGCAGGCATTGGGGCTAAAGCTCGAGCCCGACGACGAACTGGGCAGAGGAACATTGTGGATAGCGCCGGTGCTGGGCGGCCCAGCGCGGGAACTGACGGATCGTCCGGCACTGCTGGCACGGTGGACACCCGACGGACGCGCAGTCCTGTTCTCCGACAAGAACACGCTGTACAAAATCGACCAGGACGGCCGAAATTTGCGGAAGATCTGGGACGCGCCGGCCGATCTGGACAGGTTGAGCGTTTCGCCGGATGGCCGCGAAGTGAGCGCGACGGTAGAAGTCTACGCCGGGTCGCCCCGGCTCTGGAGTCTAAGTGCGGATGGTCAGAATGCGCACCCGCTGCGCCTTGACTGGCCAGCCAATGCCAGTCAGCAGTCTGGCCAATGGACGCCAGACGGGCGGCATTTCGTGTTCTCCTCCGACCGCGAAGAGCGGCTCAACTTATATGAACTTGTGCCGCCGCCGTGGTTTGCTTTCTGGAGAAACCCCACCGCGGCACGCATTACCGGCAACCAGTTGCCCATTCTCGCGGCGGTTCCCATGCACGATAGCAAAGGGCTTTTTGTGCTGGGAAAGACGGATGAAGGCGCCATGCGGGCCTTCGATCCTCGGAGTAAAAAACTGCTGCCGTATCTCGATGACCTGTCCATGCTCGAGTTCGTCATTTCGCCAGATCGGCAATGGATGGCGTACTCGGAATACCCCAGCCGGCATTTGTGGAAGAGCCGGCTCGACGGAAGCGAGAGGGTGCAGTTGACGAGTTCGTACGCGTTGATGCAGCAGTGGTCGCCGGACGGGAAGTGGCTGGCCTACTCGGATTGGCAGTACGTATACCTGGTTTCCGCGGCGGGCGGCGCCCCGCAAAAACTGACGCCGGATGGCGCCCACGCCGTCGCGCCGAGCTGGCTTCCCGGCGGTCAATCCATCGCTTTCAACAATTTCCCTTATCCCGGTACTCCCTACAAAATCCATGTGATCGATTTGGCGACGCGCCGAATATCGGACATG
Source organism: uncultured Alphaproteobacteria bacterium (assembly GCA_963794655.1). Lineage (GTDB taxonomy): Bacteria > Pseudomonadota > Alphaproteobacteria > Rhizobiales > Beijerinckiaceae > Roseiarcus. The sequence goes on along the minus strand of CAWCEV010000006.1, from coordinate 2,627,708 downwards.
CCCGGGACCGATCGGCTCTTCGTACCGTCCTGGTCGCCTGATGGGAGATACATGATCGCAATGGCGCAGAACCCATCGCGTATGGTCTTGTACTCAGCCGAAACCAGGACGTGGAAGGATTTGCACGCCTTTGATGTGCCGTGGGGTTATTGGGTTTGGGCGAACGATAGCAAGTCAATCTACATGGGCTTGATAAGCGGGGACAACGGAATATATCAGCTCGCGGTGCCTCAGGGTGATTGGAAGCGATTATGCGGATTGGAGGGCGTAAACGACCCGGATGGTCTTGATTCCTTCCTGAGTCTGACGCCGGACGGACAGCCGGCCATCATGAGCCGGACTGGGGTCGGCCAGATCTATTCGCTCCTTTGGCCGCGCTAAGCACAGTCCATGCCCCCGCCACGGGCGATAGAGTAGCCTAGAGGAGTCGCCTATGACCACCTGTCGATCCACTCTCCTCGCCGCTCTCTCTTTCAGTGTCTGCACTCTCCCCGGCTCTCGCCCAGACGTCGCACGTTCCGCCTTCCAACCCGCAGCTCGCCAACCCGCAGATCGAGCGCAAGGTCGATGCACTGCTCAAACAAATGACGCTCGATGAGAAGATAGGCCAGCTGGTGCAGTACAGCGCGACCGAAGCGCACCCCGCGCCGTCCCCCGGCAACACCACGACCGCTCTCAATGTGAACCCGCCCGCGCCTGGGGGAGTCGACAGCTACGTGCTCGCGCAAAAAGGGGAACTCGGCTCCATGCTCAACACCGTTGGGCAGGGCCTTACCAACCATTTCCAGCACGCTGCCGTTGACAACACGCGCCTGCATATCCCGCTGCTTTTTGGAGCCGACGTCATCCACGGCTTCCGCACCATCTTTCCTGTTCCGCTGGCCACCGCATCCAGTTGGGATCCCGCCCTGATCACGGATCTCGCGCACATGGCTGCCATCGAGGCCCGCACCGCAGGCGTCGACTGGGTCTATTCCCCCATGGTTGACATTGCGCGCGATGCGCGATGGGGCCGCTGCACCGAGGGCGCGGGGGAAGACCCCTACCTGGGTTCTGCCATCGCTCGTGCCTATATCCGCGGCTATCAGGGAGAGAGCCTCTCGGCGCCAGGCTCCGTCGCTGCCTCGGTCAAGCATTTCGCCGCCTACGGTGCTGCCGAGGCCGGCCGTGACTACAACACTACGGACATGAGCGAACTGCTGCTGCGCCAGGTCTACCTGCCGCCCTATCACGCAGCGGTCGAGGCCGGCGCAGCCACCGTGATGTCCTCCTTCAACTCGCTGAATGGTGTGCCTGCGACCGCCAACCCGTTTCTGCTGCAAACCATCCTGCGCGATGAGTGGGGTTTCGACGGCCCCGTGGTCTCCGACTACACCGCTGTCATGGAGCTCACGCATCACGGCATCGCCCTCGATGCCGCCGTGGCGAGCCAAAAGGCGCTGATGGCCGGCGTCGACATCGACATGATGTCGCACTACTACGACGCCGAGCTGCCGGCTCTGGTCAAGTCGGGCCGCGTGCCCATGCCTGTGGTGGATGAAGCCGTGCGCCGCGTCCTGCGGGTGAAGTTCGCGCTCGGTCTCTTCGAACACCCTTTTACCGACGGCCCGGAGGTAACGGGAGCCGTTGCCGAGCATCGCCCACTTGCCCGCCGGGCGGCGGAGGAGTCTTTGGTGCTGCTGCAGAATAATCCTGCGCCGCAGAACCCGCTCCTGCCCTTGAACCCGGCTACCAAAAGGATCGCGCTCATCGGCCCGCTGGCCGACGATGCCAGCGATATGGTCGGCGCCTGGTCGGGCGCGAACAATTTTGGCGACGTGCGTACCTTGCGCGCCACCATGGCGGAACGAGCCCAGCAAAGCGGCGCCACCCTTACTTATGAGAAGGGAACTGAGATCTCCGGCACTTCCGACTCCGGGTTCGCCGCAGCGGTTGCCGCGGCACAGAATTCCGATGTGGCCATCCTCGCCCTGGGCGAGTCAAGCGACATGAGTGGCGAAGCCGCGTCGCGTGCTCACCTGGATTTGCCAGGGAACCAACAGCAGTTGCTGGAGGCGGTCGTCGCCACCGGCAAGCCTGTCGTCCTGCTCATTTTCTCCGGCCGCCCGCTGGTGCTCGACTGGGCCGCTCAGCATGTGCCCGCCATTATGGAAGTCTGGTTCCCCGGCGTCGAGACTGGACCCGCAATCGTCGGCACCCTATTCGGCGATGTAGCTCCCAGCGGCAAGCTCACCATGAGTTTCCCCCGCGCTGTGGGGCAGGAGCCGCTCTACTACAACCAGCTGCCTACCGGCCGCCCCATCCAGCACGCTGACCCCGCGCACCCCGGCTACGTGGAGATGAAGTATGTGTCGCGCTATCTCGACGTACCGAATGACGCGCTCTTTCCCTTCGGACATGGTCTTACCTACTCGACGTTCGGCTACTCCGGCGTTTCGCTTTCCACCCAATCCATTAGCGCGGCCTCGCTGATGCGCGATCCAAAGAGCCAGCCCGTGATCGCAACCGCCACAGTCACCAATACAGGAAAACGCCGCGCCACGGAGATCGTTCAGTGCTATGTCAATATTCGAGGCGCCAGCACCGAGCAGCCTGTGCGCAATCTCAAGGGCTTTGCTCGCATTACGCTCGACCCAGGCCAATCGCAGGCGGTTCACTTTCCCCTGGGCTTCGCAGAACTTTCGTTCTACAACGCCAAGGTGCAACCGGTTGTCGAGCCGGCCGACTATACCGTCTTTATCGGCGGCAGTTCGACCACCACCAACGCCGCCCACTTTACGACGACGCCCTAGTCAATCACGGTCTTGCTCTTGGCCGGAGTCTGTTCGCAAACGAGGGTCCCACTGGATTTCCGAAAATTCCGCGGAACCTTCCTCGCATCAGCTCCGTACCCACTGCTATGAAGACGAAATATGCCCTGCCGCTGGCCGCCCTCGCCCTTCTCTCCTCGTCGGCTGGCCTCGCCCAAGACTCCGACCACTCCTGGTCCAGGACCTATCCGGTCACTGGCAAGCCCACGCTGACCCTCGAAACCTCGGATGCCGGCGTTGAATTTCGTTCTTGTGGCGATTGCCACGAAATCCGAATTCACGTGTCAATCGAGGGGCAGAAGCTGAGCGACTATCGCCTGGAGGAGGGCCAAAGCGGCAATGAGGTGCACTTTCTCTTCAAGGAGCGGCCGCACACGGGTGCGCACATCGCCTGGCATAAAGAGCAATCCAGAGTGACCGTCGAAAGCCCCGCCGAGCTCGCTCTCGAAGCCAGGACCGGTGACGGAAACGTAAACCTCTCGGGCTTGCAGGGCGACATCAGTCTGATGACTGGCGATGGAAACCTGACGCTGGATCGTGTCTCGGGCAACTTGCGCATAAGGTCCGGGGACGGCCGGGTGAAAATCACCAATGCCGACGGCGCCATTGACGCCCACACCAGCGATGGCAACCTCACCGTCGACGGTCTCTTCCACGCTCTGGCGCTGCACACGAGTGACGGTACTTTGGAGCTCAGCTTACGTGAGGGAACCAAGCTCGCGGGCCCCTCGACGATTCAATCGGCCGATGGCTCGGTGACCATTCGTGTCCCTCAGAACTTCGCTGCCGACCTCAATGTGCATACCAGCGACGGCCATGTGGATTGCGCCCTCCCGCTTACCATGGACCATTACCAGTCGGGCGGGGAGGGCCATCAGTTGCGTGGAAAGTTAAATGGCGGCGGCACCCCGCTCACCGTCCACACCTCCGACGGTAACGTAAAGATCGAATACCTGTAGATCGGGGCCCGAAGAGGGTGAGGCAGCTGCGCCGCGTGAAGATGTTGTGTGATCCCGGGTTACTCTCGTGTTGCGTGAACGAGCTAACTCACAACCGACGGTGGCTGCACACTTGCTCGCAGGCGCGTCAGCACGCCCTTCCGTAGGCTTCTCCTCCCACGATATAGCCGGGCCTCCAGGGTGTGCTGATTTATCTTAAGGATGCTGGCTGCCTCTACGCACGACCAGCCTTCCAGATCACATAATTGAATAACGATTCGATAAGGAGCCTTCAAGGCTTGCATCTCTGCGTGCAGAATCTCGCGGAACTCGCACGCCAGGCAAGCTTCTTCAGGATCCATCGTAGCCTCCTGGGCCACCCATCGAGGTGAATTCTCGTCGGCGCACAATTCACTATCCAGTGAAACCAGACGACGTCTCGCGGGGCTTCGCAGCCGGGTCAGCGCACAGTTGTTAACGATCGTGTACATCCAGGTCAAAAGACGGGACTCTCCGCGGAAGCTCTGTAGCTTGACCAGGGCTCTCATGGCAGCTTCTTGTACAACATCTTCGGCTTCATCCTCGTTACGCGTAATACGCAGTGCCGCTCGAACGAGTCGCTTACGATGCTGTTCAAAAAGCAACGTAAATGCGATCCGGTGCTCGGTTTTCGCTTCGCCCGGTGCTTCCGGTACGCGTTCCGTCCTCATCGATGGGGCCGCATCCTCCGCTCCCGGGCACAACCCCATTCCACAACCGCAATGAGTAGAAAGACAACTACTTGCTTTCGTGTCCATCAAGACTCCCACCGGCTTGTGATACCTTCCCGTTGTCGTGTGTGCTCGTCCATCAGCCGCAAGACCTCTGCAACCAGCACCTTCGCTCCATAACCGGGCAGGATCCTGTCGTCATAAAGGGCGTCATCGATCTCCAGCGGCTTTCCCGAGACGGCGACGATATGCGCTTGCGGCCATCGTCGCCGTGTGATGCTAGCCACCTCGATCAGCTTCGTTTGAGTCAGTGTTTCGCCCATAACTACCACGTCATAGTCCTCGTCTGCTTGCATAGCGTCGAGTTCCCCTCGATCCGTCACCCGTGTGATTTCGCATGGCCGAGCCAGAAGAAGGGAACCGTACGCTATATCCAAACACTGCGTGAGTCCCACAGAAAGAACGCGAACGGCACGCTTCATGGGAGGACCCTGGAGGATAAAGTGACTGTAAGCAGCACAACCCCTTGAATTCTGCATTGAACTGTGTCCGGCGGATTCATGCGACCTCCCAACGGCCTGCCCTGTCTCTCAGCACGAATATGGGAGGGATTGCCGGAATATTCTCCAGCATTTCAAAGGCGGAAGAACACAGCCGAACGTCCCCACACAGCACCACGCATGTATTCGATGGAAACCAGCGCACTTCATGAGCAAACTGCCTTGGTGTCAGCACTAAGGGATACATATCGTGAAAGGGTGGCGGCGCGCATTCGCCCGTCTCGTTCACGGAGACGAATAGTACACCGTCCGCAGAGTGAATGAGCGTTTCACACTCCCGGATCGAGATCGACGGCAGCTCACGCGTATGTCTGTTGGGAAGATTTTTTCTGTCCCCCCAATGAGTCTGCAACGGTGCCTGCGGTGCGGCTACGCGCGCCCGCGGCCTGCTCCAACTAGTCACGATGCTCCGGGCAGCGCAAAAAACGGCTACGCTGGTAATGCCAAGTAGAAGTAAAAGAAAGTCCACAGCTGATCCCTCCCGTTTGTTCGGTTACGAACAGTGTCTGTCGCGCAAGAACACGGCTGCCAATGGCACCAACCATGGCTTACGACAGCATCAGTTTGCTTTTCAAATCGAGGGAGGGGCGCGTGGGGTTCCCGGGTGCGGCAAGAAGCCGGCACTTGGGATCAACCGGTCTTCGTGGCATCTTTCGTAGCGCTTCGCGTCACGAGCGCTCATGTACCGGGTAGGCAGAAGTTGCGAGGCAGGAGCGGGCGGAGTGTGCCATTTTATACGGCTGTTCCTGGCCGATACAGGCTTGCGTGGCCCTACCCACAGCTTGGCCACCGCCATTCGAGCCGAATGCTTCGCGTGTGGATGATAGAGGGAGACCTTGTACTCAAGCCCCCATAGGAAAACCGCGAGTGCTAGGCCAAGCAGGCAAAAGGTGAGCGGATGTATGGTGAGCCACCGTGGCCTGTTCTTTACTTCCGCGGTGACAAATGGAATGCGATCAGCAGCAGGACCGAGGTTGGGTATTGCGTAACTCATTGCGGCTCGACCTCACTGCTGGCATCGTCTGCTGCAGAGAACCAATAGCCGCTACGAGCCGCTACGATAGTCGTCTTAGAACGACGAACGCCCACCTGGAGAGAATGAAAGCCAGGCGCAGGATCGTTTGGCTGGAAAGTAAGGCAATACGAGTTGTGGATATGCTTGGCGATCTCGCCGACGCGATCTTCGAAGTTCCTTTCTGTATCGAAGCGATAGAAATCACCACCTGTCAGTTGAGCCAGTGCTTCCGTGGCATTCTTTTGCATCGCGTTTGCGGTCATTGCCAGCGGATTGAGCGACCAGAGTTTCCCGGCCAGATCTTTTCTCGGCGCGGTGAACGTAAGGCCGTAGACAGATACATTTGCCAGGGAAATACTCCGAATAAGAGGAGCGGCGGTCGCCGCCATACTCCCGTGATCGTGTTGGCCGGAGATGAGGAGAATGAGTCGACGATTCGCAGCGGGCGCCTTGCCAAGCATCCTCACTGAGGCGTTCAGCGCATCGAACAGCGCCGCGCCTGTATCTCCAGGAACGATGGAGGTCAAGGAATGGGATACGGTTTCGGAGTTCACCTTGAAGTCCTGCAGGACATGCGGACGGCTATCAAAGGTGATGATCCCAACTTGATCAGCTGGACCGGTCAATATGCTGTCCAGGAGATCGTTCAGGTGCTCGATCTTTCCCAGTTGTGCGGCGGCATTATGGCCAGTCTGTATCACTAGGAGAAGCGACCGCGGTTGCGAGCTTGCGTCGCCCAGACCCACTTGCTGTTCGACGCCGTCGTCTTTAATAGAGAAGTCGCTTGCCGAAAGGTCATAGGCGATCTCTCCCGGCCGAACCTCAACCAACGCCGGAACTGGCACAATTCTGGTTTTAGCCGGACGGCTGTCCGTTTGCCCGGAGACATGCAGAACAAAGCATATTGCCCAAAGGTAATAGATCACTTTCCGCATTGCATCACCTGGTGTGACGTCCCTTGGCGAAAGGGTCAGCCGCACAGTTCAGCCAAACAGGCAAGTATAAGTCGGTGTGTAACAAGTGGCTGACAATTAAAATGATCGCTGCTCACTTAGCCCGCGCTGGTCTTCTGCTGGTTTGTCTTATGAGTAATAAGGTTTGCCCAGCAGTCAAGAGCACTCGCCGTCCGATTTCAAGCCCATCGGAGTGTCGCGACATTAAGGCAGCGCAAAGGAAAAAACATCACTTCCCGACGCAATGGCGAAGAATTGCTTTCCGTTGATGGCGTAGCTCATGGGTGATGCGTGGATCGATTGTCCGACACTGAAATGCCATAGCGGCTTTCCGTTCTTCCCGTTGAGGATGACAAAATTCTGGGCATCGTCCCCATAGACGACGAGCCCGGCGGAGGTAGACATGACGCCTCCCCAACCCTTCTCGGGCCCGGCCTGAAGGTCGCGCCAGGCAAAATCGAGCGTTCTAAGATCGAAGGCGTCGATGTACTCCTTGCCGGCGTTGGCCGTCTCTCGCATACCCGTTGCGTAATAGGTGCGGCCCTCTTCGAAAGGCTCTGTTTTCGATTTAAAAGTCCCGCACGCGTCTAGCATGCGAAAGTAGAGCATGTGGGTTGCGGGGTTGTAGCTGGGCGAGTACCAGTTCGTGGCTCCGCCCGCTGCTGGGCAAACCACAACGCCCGTCTCGCCGGGAGTGAGCCCAGCCGAGGTGGGCCGGCCGTTCTCGTCAATGCCCGTAGCCCAGTTCTGCGCTTGGGCGAATTGTTTGGCAAACAGAAACTTCCCATTTGTCCGGTCCAGGATATAAAGGAACCCATTGCGATTCGCGGTCACAATCAATTTGCGTGGCTTACCCTTGAACCTTGCATCGACAATCACCGGTGTTTCCACGGCATCGTAGTCATACAAGTTGTGCGGAGTGAACTGAAAGTACCACTTCAGCGTTCCGGTGTCCGGATCGAGCGCGAGCAGGGAACTCGTGTACAGGTCGTCACCAGGGCGTACGCTGCCATCGTAGTCGGGAGACGGATTGCCGGTGCCCCAATACAGGGTATTGAGGTCCGGATCGTAGGTGCCTGGCATCCACGTCGCCCCTCCACCGTGCAAATACATGTCCCCGGGCCAGCTTTCGCTGCCTCTTTCGCCTGGCCCGGGTATGGTCCAGAATCGCCACTTCTCCTTACCGGTCTCAGCATCGAACGCTGCCAGGAAACCACGCACTCCGTCATCCCCGCCGGATGTTCCAACTAACACCTTGTCCTTCACGATCAATGGCGCACTGGTCGCGCCGTAATTCTTGTTGCCAGTCGCATATGCCTCATCCCAGATCACGCTCCCCGTGCGCGCGTCCAGGCACAACAGGTGTGCGTTGTCCGTTTCCATATAGAGACGTGTTCCCAGAATGGCCACACCACGATTGTGGTGCATGGCAGAATCGTCGATGAGCCCGCGTGTCGTGGCGCGTGCATGATGCCATAGCAGCTTACCGGTCCTTGCGTCCAGCGCGTACGCGTCGTTCGAGCTGGTAACGAACATGATGCCCGCAACCACCACAGGCGTTACTTCAAGGTTGCCCCGTTCTCTGGTATGGAATACCCACTGTGCCGCCAGGTGACGTGCGTTACCCGGGGTAACCTGCCTCAGGCTGCTGTAGCGTTGTCCCGTGTAGTCGCCATTGTAGGAGACCCAACTATCTCTCACCTGCTTTTGCAGTAAGTCGCTTTGAGTAACATTGATAAGGCTGATTTCACGGCTCGGTACGGACATGCTCTTGCGAGCAGTTCCGCGCTCGGAATCTTCGGCTTCTCCATCCCCGCTGGCTGCGTGCGCCGGCTCTCTTTCGAGTCCGCGCAAAAAATCCACTACAGCCCGGATGTTCGCGTCGCCGATTTGTGCGAAGGGCGGCATGCCTTCCGTAGTTCCATCGTGTACGATCCGGCTTAGTTCCGCATCCGAGTGCTTCATAACGCTCAGGGTCGTCGCCAGCGATACAACCTTACTACCCCCCTTGCCATCGGCCCCGTGGCAGCCAGAGCAATATTCCATGAACCGGCGGGAACCCTCTGCAGGGTCCTGGCTTTGCCCGCGCGCCGTACAAAGCGCGCTCAGGACAACGAAGATCGTGCAAAAAACTAACCGTGCAACCCGGTGACCCGGCATCCCTGCCCCAAGTTCTCTTGATGAGAAGCGCCGCGCCGATAATACTAATTGCTGCGGCCGAACGGAAAGCTGGACAGGTGCGATAAGTAATAAAAACCGGCGTGTTCTGACCTCGAAAATCTTGCCACTGTTCCTCAAGTTATGACATACTTACTGCCGTACCTGAGGTGCAACCAATGCGGGCCTCCATTCTGTTCAGCCTTTTCGTCCTTTCTCCTGCTCTTCTCAGCTCCCAGATGACCCCTCAGGCAACCGCTTCTGATGGCAGTGTTCGTACCCACATCGAAGGGATTGATATTCCTCCCATTGCCAATGCTCCATTCTCCGCAAAGGTTTTGGTCACATGGGATGAGCCGCTGATCGGCGGCGGCACGGTTTCGCGAAAGTATTACACCCTGGTCGCTCGTGACGCTCAGGGGCGTGTCCACCGCGAGACTCGGGACTTCGTGCCTGCCGGTTCGGCCGCAGAACCGCCTTTACGTAGTATCACCATCTTCGATCCAGTTGCCGGCACACGCACCAAGTGTACGCAGACGGCGTTGACTTGCACCACCGGCGAATACCACCCCCACATAGCGCTGGCACAACAAGCCGGCGGTCCGCTGGTGGTGAACGGGGGTAATGTCAGGAGTGAGAGCCTCGGTAACCAGACCATCGATTCCCTCACGACCGTAGGAACCCGCGAGACCCAAACTACAGCGTCGGGCCCGCGCGTGATTATCAGTCATACAGATCTGTGGTATTCGCCTGACCTGCAAATGTATCTCTCTGTCGTCCGTACTAACCCGCAGTTAGGTCAGGTTACGCTCACAGTTACAGATCTTGTACGTGGAGGCCCGGACCACTCCTGGTTTGATGCCCCCCCGGGCTACAACGTCAGTCAAAGCCGCCCTCAATAGCCCCAGGCTTGTTGAATGGGCGACGACTGGTAGTCACCTGACGACGATCCAGGGGCGTTGCCCTCTAAAGTTATGCTGCGTTTTCAGTCGTCCTTGTCTCGCTTCCCACAGGATCCAGATCCGGCAAAGAGAGTGGCGAGCGCTTTGCCGTTATGCAGGCTTGAACCGTTTAAGGGTGAATCGCGGCGGAGGCGACGGCTTCACCAAAAGCGGGCGAGAGGTTGAAATCAAGCGGGGGCGAATCCAAAGCCGGCAGAAAGGGAGGAGACAGGCTGGGTTGGAGGCCGTAGAGTTCCAGGACGTTGGAATGAGGATTACGGGCGATGTTCAAGGCCGCTGTGGCGGTGTCGTCCGGTACTGCCCCGGTGGTCCCCTCGCGCCGAGCGTTGGCAAACAAGGTCTTGCAACTGACGGAGCCCGAGGCACTGGAGTTAATGCAGGCAGACAGGATGTTTGCGAAGGTGTGAATTTTAGCTCGGGGAACGTGGCTGTCTGGCCTGGAGTTGGTGAATCCAGTGGCGACATTGGCGAGCGTGGCAGCGTTCGCCAGGCCAGTCGACGCGCCAGAGGTTTCGAAACTGGCAACATGCGTCGGGTCGGTGGCATTCCCGGCCATCGCATAAGCTGCTGCTACCGTCGTTACTTCATTGACAAAAACGAAAGGCGCGGCATTCGTAAAATTTCCGGCTGCCGGGCAGGCGCCCAGCGACGCGATCAGGCCGATCGCGGGGTTGGAACCGTTGCCACCGCTATTACCGCCCGCGACGTAGAGGTAGACCTCATGTCCGGCGCTACAGTTATAGTCGCCCGCGATCGAGAAGCCGCCGTATTCGCCGGTGAGTACGTAGTAGCCGATAGAGTCCGCTGGATTACCTGTCCTCGAGGTGAGCAGCGAAACCGACGGCTTGCCATAACCCGTCGTGTTGGCCTCCAGCACATACACCTTGGCGCCGGCGATGGCCCGGGATTGACCTCCGTTCACGAGTCCCTGGAACGGCCGCGAATCTAAGCTGCCGGAACCAATCGAAGCCAACTTCTCCGAGCCCGGGGCGCGAACTACGCTGCCTCCGGAACCTCCGGATCCTCCCGACCCGCCAGAACCTCCCGAACCGCCTGTTCCGGTTCCGCCCGAAGTGCCCGTGCCGCCCGAGGTACCCGTACCGCCTCCACCCGTACCGCCGCCACCCGTGCCGCCGCCTATGCCAGTGCCGCTGCCTATGCCAGTACCGCCAGACGTGATGATGCCACCGCCGGAACCACCCGAACCACCACTGCCGATGACGGCGGTTCCACCAGCCTCACCCGGGTTGTTACTCCCGCAACCGTTCACAACCAGGCCGAGAACCACAAGGCAGGATAAAAGATGGGTGGGATGACGCATCGCGCCTCTGTACTACAACCTGGAGCTACTACTTAGACAGCCACATTCGCAAAAATGTTTCATCCGAACCCAGGAAGCCGGCGTCTCTTTCAGGCTGTCACGGTCATAAGTTTTGGTTCTTGCGCACCCGAGATCAAACAGGGAGAGTCCCGCAACGCTTGCGTCAAGTTCGGTGTGAGTGCTACTCATCGCGGTAATTCGCCCAGATATTGTCTGGTGCTCTTAACCTGATGTCTGGCTCGGTGGTTCTAACTGCGAAGGGTTGCAGACTGTTTCTCGATGCTGTTGTAAAGCTTAAGTCATATTGATTATCGAGCTTACATAGTATGTCGAAGAGGAAGGCGGCCACTGTAACCTGATATCCCTCGCGCAACGAGTAGGCCTTGCCGCCGGTAGCATTTGCAACTTGAGTGAGGTAACTGCCACTGGCCTTCTCCGGCGGGCTACCCTCTTCGCTGAGTAAGGTGTCCGCCAGGAATATGGAATAGACAACAACCCCGGATTTCTGTGCGTCGGAAATGCTGGCCAGCACCTTGGCGCCGCCTGCACAGTAGGATGCCCAGCCGGAATATGGGTCCACGCCGTCGGTGATCATGATGACCTCGCGCCGCAGATCCTGGTTCTCACCGGGCCAATGCGTAACCAAATCGGAAAGGCACGGATAGCGATTGGTGGAAGCCCCTGTGATCGACAATGGTGTCAGTAGTGCACTGGCTGCCGATTCGTGGTCGTTGGTAAAGGATTGTACGATATTGGCTCGACCGTTCTGCATGTAGCCGACCGCTAGCTGCGTGGTCGGAGGCAGCGCTCCGATAAAGTTTCCGATGTCATTCGCATGGAGAACTGAGCCGGGGGAATCATCGATCAGGAGGATAAGCTGCAGCCCTGCGCGTGTTCCGCGCAGCGGGATCCAGCTAAAGGCTTCCTGTGGCTTACGGCCCAGGTCGACAAAAATGCTCCTTCGCGGAAGGGGAAGCACACCGTCGCTCAACCTGGTGCTGACGGTCACTACGGCATGTACCGTTACGGTCTCCTGCGCAAGCGCCACAGAGGAGAAGGGGAATGTGCTGCAAGCAATCGCGAAAACGATTACGCTTGAAATCCTGTCCCGCATTTTGCATCACCCGGTGCGACGGCGTAGCCAATAGGATGCAGCCGCACAGCCCAGCCAAACATACAAGTGTAAGTCGAAGTGTGACAAATGGCTGATAAATAAATTGATCGACGCTAGCCGCGCCAGTGGTGTCCCTTAGTCGCTTCCCCTTATGAGCAATAAGTTTTGCTCAGCATCTAAAAGCAGCCACCGATGATAATTCTATGGGGTCGCGGGAGTAAGCTGGCTGCTGAGGATCACTATGCCATCTATTTGGTCGTTCCTGTGTGGGTTGATGCTGCTCAGCGTGTTCTACCCTCAGGCCTTGAAAGCGCAGCAGCCAGCGGGGGCCCCAAATGTACCCACGATTCGAGTTACCTCACGCCTGGTATTTCTGGATGTGACGGTCCTGGATAAAAAAGGCCACATCGTGGTAAACGGGCTCACCAAAGACGACTTCACCATCACCGAAGAAAAAAAGCCGCAGAAGATCTTTTCCTTCGAAGCGCCGCAGGCCCACGTAGCGGACTCTAATGCTGCAGACGATAACCCGGCCGGCAAAGCTCCTCTGACCATCCTGGTGTTGGATCTCCTGAACTCGAGATTCGAGGACTTCGCGTACATACGCTATTCCATGCGCAAATACCTGACGGCGCAGCCGTCGAGATTGAGTTCGCCGGCCGAGTTAATGGTGTTGGGTAATGAGTCCCTGGAGATGGTGCAGGGTTACACCCGGAACAAGGAGGACCTGCTGTACGCACTGGATCATGTCCCGGCCGCGCTGCCCTACAAAATGATGAACGGCGCCTTCTACCCTGAACGGTTTGGGCAATCGATCGACGCGCTGCAACAGATCGCCCTGCAAAATAAGGGGGTGCCGGGGCGAAAGAACATCGTCTGGGTGGGACACGGCGGTCCCAGTCTCTATGTCGACGGCCTGGTCGGGCCCATTGTAGAGGAGCTGAATCAGTATGCCCGTGACACCACGAACATGTTGGTGGACGCGCGCATCAGCCTCTTCGTGATTTATCCGGGGCTCTCGGTCAGCGGGCCCGCCATCACCCTGAGTGAGGGCTCTGCGGCCGTTGATATTGGCGACGACGACGATCCCTTTGCCGGCGATATCAATTACGGAGTGTTCGTGAACGAGACCGGAGGCAAACTCTTCTACAATCGCAACGACGTGGACCGGGAGATCGCGCGGTCGCAGCAGCTGGGCTCGGAATACTATACCCTCACCTACCAGCCGGCCGAGGGCGATGCGGATGGCAAATTCCGGCGGATCCGCGTGACCCTCCGTGACCCGAATCTGCATGCGGTGACCAAGGCCGGATACTTCGCACCCGCTAAAGGGGCGCCGGTCGATCCCCGGCAGCAAACCATGGTCAACCTGGTCGAAGCGGCGCGTTCCACCATCCCCTTCCAGGCTCTTCGCGTGGCAATTGAAGGCGTGGTGCGACACCCAGATACCCGTACCCTGGACTTCACGGTGCTGCTGAAACCGGATACGGGTAACTGGGAACCTGCAGAAGATGGTAAGAGTACGAGCAACTTGACCCTGGCGGCGGCGAGCCTGGCCGAAGCCAGAGACATTCTCGCTTCGAAATTGGAGACCGTGACAGTAACAGCAAACACCCAGGACGCGGCGCGTCTAGCCGAGATGCCGACGCGTCTGGCGGTGACACTACGCTATCCACACAAAACTCAGACTGTGCGTGTGGTGATTCAAACCGCGGATAGCCAACGAATAGGGGCCGCAGAGTTGGACCGCAAGACAATAGATGCAGCCCCGGAGGCGCCCACTCCTCAGCCTGTGCTCGTTCCACGCTTGCAGAAGCAGGAAACACCAGTAACTCCACCAGGCTAGGCATTTCTATAGGCACATCATTCTGTGAGCCTTATCGGGCCGGACGCGTGCGTAAGTACGCCCACGGGCTATAGAGAACGATGAGCAGCGCCACCACGTAGATCGGGATATGGACCGCGGTGGCCACGCCGGTCAGTCCCACCAAGGGTAACCACGGAACGGTGGATCGCAAAGCTCTGCTTTTGGAGCGCCGGCCTAAACTTTCCAGTAGGAATAGAGAAACGACAAAGCTAAGAGTTCCGAGACAGGCCATTGCCATGTGGGCGCGCCACCCGGGCAGTTGACGAAGGTCCGGCGCTCCGGAGTCCTTGATGTTGTCGTAGATGATCTCGCCGCAGTAAAGAGCTGTCGCGCCACAAAGCGCGGCGATTACCACGGCCATGGGCGTAGAATCCTGGCTTATTTGTTTTTGCCGTTTGGCTTTTTTCATGGCCATCTCATCACGAATCGACCACCGGCCTACCCGGTAACGGTAAGAACAGGGCATTGAGAATCGATAATGAGCTGAAAAGCCCCCGACGTCCTCGTCTCCATCCCCAAGTGCGAAGTTTTGCGGATTCCCAGAACCAGCAAGTCGATCGATCGCTCCTCTATGTGCTGCAGAATCTGCTCGTGTGCATCGCCAACCGCTACGAACGTCCTGGGATCGCAAAATTCTTTCGCCTCATCTGGCACAACTGCGTCCAGAGCGCTGTAGAACTTCTTTCGCGTCTCATTCAAATGGTCCGGATGAAGGACGGCGCTGCGGTCGATTACGTTGAGTACATCAATACTCGATCCCATGACCTTCGCAAGTGAAACCGCAAAGACTGCAGCCCTGGCAGCCGCAGGACTAAGGTCTGTGGCATAGAGGATGCGGCAAAATGGCAACGTTCGCGACGTCGCCGGCTTTACTTGCGGACCGACCGTCATCGTGGGCCACCGGGTGGATCGAAGAACTCGTTCAGCAACCGACCCAATAATTTCTCTCTCGATCCAGCCACCGCCATGGGTGCCGAGGACGACAAGCGATGGCTTATACTCGTCAGCCAGCTTAGGGAGCACGTCCTTCGGGTCACCATCCAGGAGAATGGGAAGCGCCTCCGTTGATTTGGGCGTCAGCGTGGCAATCTTTTGGTCCAGAAGAGCCTTCAGATCTCTGCGTTGCTGGCTCACCAGATCACGATGGATTTCCACTTCCAACGCAGCTTGCGATAGGGTGAATGCGTGAGCAATCACCAGTTTCGCGGTCAGGTACTGGGCCAGAAGACCCGCGTAGAAACCCGCATTCTGGGAACAGAGAGAAAAATCCGTCCCGAAGATCACCGCGTTCAAGTCTAACTCCGGCGTTTCGCCGATAAGTGGCATCGTTTATCTCCCGGTCAACAAGCTGATCCAAAGAACGGACAAAGCGATCGCGCTTACGGCTGCGTACATTCGGTCTTCGCCAGGGTGAACCCAGGGACGTTCATTCTGTCCCGCCCCATGCTCGGAGTTTGGTGGCTGGAGGATTCCAAGCGAGGGTCGGGTGCTTCAGCGAATGGCTACCGTTGCCATCTCGAACCGGCACTGGCTTCGGGGTGTATTGTCGTAGGAGCTCCACCAATTGCCCAATCGGCCCCCGTGGTTCTGGGCCGTTCAGCAGCACGATGCTGAGCTGGCGCTTGATTGGACCGTTATCGAGCGCCATTTTCCTGACTGTGCCAAGCAGTAAGGGCTTTTCCAGGGCCATGCTCGGCACAAATCCCACCCCAAGACCAGCCTCGACGGCGGAGACGATTCCTTCCGTCGAATTCATATCGATCGGCGTCTGAAGCTGCTGCCGCAAAACACCATTTCGTTCGAGATATTCTTCAACAAAGCGGCGCATGCCGGATCCCTCTTCCCTGAGCAGTATGGGGGCCTGCACCAACTCTGCTGCCCGCAGTACGGGTTTCTTCGTCCAGCGGTGGTCCGGCCGCACAATGAGCGCCAACTCGTCTTCCCCGAATACTTCGGTCTTCAGGTCAGGCCGGAAGGCCGGCGACTCGATCAAACCGACACTGATCTGGTGTGTTGTAAGTGCGTGCAGCACCTCATTACTGCTCCCGCCGAGGACATGAATACGCAGTTTGGGCCATTCACTTACTAACCGCGGAAGAAGCTTCGGCAAGAGGTAAATCGCGATTGTATGAGACGCCCCGATACGAAGCTCTATCCCCTCCTGGCCTCCAAACGGAGCCAGTGCTGCGACGGCCTCGTTGGTGATGGCCTCGATGTGCCTCACGTATTGCAGCAACGTGACGCCCGCCGGGGTGAGATTGATATCCCGGCCTATGCGGTCGAACAAAGCAATGCCAAGGCTCTCTTCCAAAGTCTTGATTTGTGCCGTGACCGCCGGCTGCGTCAGACGAAGTTCCTCGGCGGCTCTGCGAAAATTCAGCGTATCTGCAACCACGCGGAACACTCTGAGCTTGAAGTTTTCCATCATGGGGTTGCTCCAATCTGATAGTTGAGCGTCGCGAGCGTAAGCCGATATTGGTATTGCGCGTTCGTATTACTGATGGCGGCGTCTGTCTGTTGAAATTCCGCTTGGCTTAACTCAACGATCGAGCTGAGCCCGAGCCGGTATCGTGTTTGGGCGAGCGTCAATGCCAGGTTCGCCTGTTGCAGAAGTTCGGCGGTCACGCTGAGGCGCTGGAACGCCGTATTCGTGGCCAACCACGAAGTACGAACATCGCGAACAATCTGGTCGCGCAGTTCACGGCTTTGTTCCGAGGCGGCCTGAGCACGAATCGTCGCCTCCTTCGCCTGGGCCGAGAAAAGAAATCCGTTGAAAATCGGCACATTCATGTTTATGCCGACGCCCCCCCACCAGTTCGAGGTGTAATACTGGTCAGGCCGAACGGGAACACTGCCAACTGTGCCTGCAGCGCTGATGCTAGGCAATTTCTGATCCCGTTGAGCCCGGCTGAACCTGACGGCCGCCTGCTGGTCATAGTTGAGCGCCTGTAGGTCCGGCCGTTGTTGCAACGCAAGTTGAATGAGCTGGTCCGCATCCGGCGGCGGCGGCGGCGCGGGCGCGCCGCTCTCTGTCAGCTCATAGGTCACCTGTCGATCAAGCCCCAGCACTGCATCCAAAGCCGCCATGGTTGAGTCTGCGTTGTTTTGGGCATCGAGTTGTAACAATTTCGCCTGCGAAAAATTGACGTTTGCAAAACTCAAATCCAGGGTTGACTTGAGATTGTTTTGCGTCATCTGGTTGACCTGCGTCTGCGTGGTCTGCCTGGTGTCTACATTCTGTTGTGCTACCTTGAGCAGCGCCTGTGCCTCCAAGGCGTTATAGAACGCCTGGTCTGCTGCAATGACTATGTCTTCCGTGGTTGCCAGCGCACTTGCGTTGCGGGCCTGTTCGGTCAGCTTTGACGAGGCCACGAGATTACTGGTTTTGCCAAAATCCGTGATCAGTTGCGTAAAATTGCCCCCCGCGCCCGCGTGCTCGAAAAGGCGCGAAGCGGTGAGAGAACCGGAGGAGATGCGACTCGCGTTATTCGCGTCCATCGCGGTGATGCTCCCATTGGCTGTCGGCAGTTCTGCCGACCTTGTTTCCCGAACTACTTGGTGCTGGGCCAGTGCAAGCAGGCGGCCGATGCTGACCCTGGGATTATTCTTGATCGCCATCTGCTCAGCTTCTGCGCGAGTCAAATGCGGATGCGGACTCCCGCCTTGACTATTTACGGGTACTGGTGAGGATTGGCTCGGAGCAGCTGGCGGGGACCCTTGCTGCGCGCTTGCGACGGCTAGCAGCGGACGAGAAGGCGCGTCCGGCAGCAATGGGGTAGCGTGTGTAGTCTGCGCGGCCACCGTCGCCAGTCCGCCGACCGCAAGCAAGAGTGCAAATGCGTATGCACGAGTACGGGTTTTCGCTTGTTGTGTCATTTGGACCTATACCTCTCCTGCAAGGGCCGGCTTCTGTTCATGTCTGCCATGGACCAGCAGGTACACCGCAGGAACAAGGAAGACCGTAACCACGACAGATACCGCCAGTCCACCGATAATGGCTCGTGCCAGCGGCGCGTACTGTTCGCTCCCGGCCTCTAGACCAAGCGCCATCGGCATCATGCCGAGCAGCGTAGCCAGGGATGTCATCAGGATCGGACGCAAGCGGATCTTGCAGGATTGGACCACTGCCTCCAACACCGGCTTGCCCTGCTCATGCAGCAGGCCCGCAAACTCGACAATCAAAATGCTGTTGGAGACGACGATGCCGGTCATCATGATGACACCCATTAACGACATGATGTTCAGCGTGCTGCCGGTGGTGAGCAGAATCAGCACCACGCCGGCCAGGCCGGGCGGGATCGCCATAAGAATGATGAATGGATCGACAAATGACGTGAACTGCGCCATGAGAATCAAATAGACTAACGCGATCGACAACAGCAGGCCGATGGCGAATCTGGTGAAGGACTGATTCATGTTAACGACGGCACCGCGAACCGTTATGCGGATGTTGCGCGGCTTGTCGATGTTCTTGATCACTTTGTTTACATCACGGCTGACGCCGACCAGCGTTTCCGTCGAGGGCATGACATACACGTCGATAATCGCGGCGAATCTGGTAGTGGTCCACTTCCGTCGGCGTGTTGATCTCCTTGATGTCGGCTACCGACTGCAGAGGCGTGTAGTTCGTAACCGTACTGGCGCGCAACGGAATCTGCTTGAAATCTTCCATGCTCATGGAACCAATTTTCTTGTCGAAATACTGCACGGTCAGCATGTAGTTGTTGCCGGTCTGAGGATCGATCCAGTAACTCGGCGCGATCATGCCATTGGAAGTCATGGCGGTGATGACATTGTCTACAACTTCCTTGGGCGACACATTGATAAGGCTGGCGCGCTCGCGGTCAATCTTGAGCTGCAGCCCCGGATACTTGAGGTCCTGAGGAATCAGCACATCGCTGACATTCTTTAGCCCCTTGACTTGCGTTGCGATCTGGCGTGCGATATCGAATGACTGGTTAAGATCGTTGCCGCTGACCTGAATATCGATAGGCGCCGGCAGGCCCTGGTTGATGACCGAGTCAACCAGGCCGCCGGCCTGGAAGTAGGTGGTCAGCTGCGGCATGTCCGTCCGCCAGCTTGCGGCGAACCCGCTCCATGTATTCATAACTCCCAACTTTGTGGTCTTCCTTGAGGCTCACCTGGACAAAGGCTGTATCCATAGCCGAGTTGCTCGTATAGATCGCGGACAGATCGGGGGTGATGCCGATGTTCGACACGATCATGCCCAGATCTTCGGCTGGGACAACGTCGCGGATCTCATTTTCCACCTGGGCAATATATTGGTTGCTCACTTCGATGCGTGAGCCGCTGGGGCATTTGATATTGATCACAAACTGGCCGGGATCGGTGCGCGGGAAATAGGATCGGCCAAGGAAGGGAAACAGTCCGATCAGTATCAGGGCCACTCCGCCAAAAATTACCAGCGCCGAGAGTCCGGGGCGTCTCAAGGTGCGTGTCACCTGGATCTCGTAATAGTCCAGCATGCGGTGGAAGTAGTCGTTGAACTTTAACTCGAATCGGCGGAAGAACGAAGGTGGTTTCGATCCTTCATGTACGGGTTCGTGCGAAATGTGGATGAACTTGGAGCAATAGAGCGGCACCACGGTCATGGCGAAAATGTAGGAAGCGAAAATCGAGAGCACTACGCCCAGGGCCAGATCGGTAAAAATATATTTGCTCACCCCGGCGAAAAATGTCACTGGAAAAAAGACGATCGATGTGGTCGAGGTGGCCGCGAGAACGGCGAGGGATACTTCCATGCCACCCTTTTCCGCTGCAATGTGCGGAGCCTCCCCCATCTCCATATAGCGGAAGATGTTTTCCAGCACCACGACAGAGTCGTCGATCAGGCGGGAAAACGCCAGCGCCAGGCCCCCCAACAGCATGGTATTGATCGATCCCCCAGTCGCGTTCATGATCACCAGGCACATCATTGCCGACAGCGGGATGGAGAGAAGAACCGCGAAGGTCGCGCGCGGGCTTCCCAGAAACACCAAAATCATGATGCCGGTGAGCACCAGGCCGATCGTGGCTTCCTTGATCAGATTCTTGATGGCGGACTTGACGAACAGGGATTGATCGAACACCACGGCGGTTTTGAGCTGAGATGGGATGTCGACCAAAGTTTTGATGGCGCTCTTCATTCCATCGACGATGGTGATGGTATTGCTGTCACCGCCCTGCTTCAACACCGGGATGTATACAGACTGCTGCCCGTCGATGCGGACGATGTTGGTCTGGATCGTCCCGGAATCCTCGGCCTTGCCGATATCGCCTACCAGAACTGACGCATTACCAACAGATTTCAGCGGCAGGTCGTTGATCGCTTCTGGGGTAGGCACCTGGCTGTTGGCGTAGATGTTGTAAGTCCTTGGTACCGATACGCACATCGCCCGCGGGCAGAATCAGATTGGAGTTGTTCACCGCGTGAACCACATCCATAAGGCTCATGTTGTGCGCTTCAAGCTTCAACGGGTCGACATAGACCATGATCTGCCGGTAGCGGCCGCCAAAGGGTTGAGGCACCGACGCTCCCGGGAACATTGGAAATCTGGTTACGCACCTGAAACTGTGCCAGATCCTTTAGATCTGTCTCATTGAGCCCCTGGCCCTTCAATGTCACCAGGCAAACCGGTTGGCTCGACGCATCCATGCCCAGGACCACGGGAGGCAGCGTGCCAGGTGGTAACCGCCGCAGATCGGCCATCGCCAGATTGGCGATATTACTCAGCGCAGCGTTCGGATCGGTCCCCGGCTTGAAGTAAATCTTGATCAGACTCACGCCGGTCAAGGAACGCGATTCGGTGTGATCGATGTTGCTCCCCAGGGTAAAGAAGCGCTCGAAGGTATCTGTGATATCGGCTTCAATCTGGGCCGGCGGCATTCCGGAGTAGAAGGTTGCCACTACGACCACCGGCATATCGATCTTAGGAAACAGGTCCACCGGCATGCCGGCAATACTGGTGACACCGATAATCAGCACGACCAGGCAAGCCATGATAATGAAATAAGGGTATTTCAGAGCGAACTTAGGCATTGGTGCTCTCCGGAGATGGCATAACGAAATCCGTTTTTACCGTCTCTCTCGCTTTCACTAAAAACTTCCACACGCACTTCATCTCGTCACGTCCTGGCTTTCCTGGCAGATCCTGTGTTGTCACCTTCATGACGCTGAAAACATTGCGGTCCTCTTACGCGCCGCTGCTTTTCGTTCCCGTCTGCCGTGGATGATCAGATACACAGCCGGAACCAGGAAAACGGTGGCCGCGACCGACACAGCCAATCCGCCGATGATGGCGCGAGCCAGCGGTGCATATTGCTCGCTTCCGGCTTCAACCCCGAGGGCCATCGGGATCATGCCCAGCAGCGTGGCCAGCGAAGTCATCAGGATCGGCCGCAAGCGGATCTTGCAGGATTGCACCACGGCTTCCGCAAGAGGCAGCCCTTCCGTGTGCAGATGACCGGCAAACTCCACGATCAGAATGCTGTTGGAGACCACGATGCCCGTCATCATGATCACCCCCATCAACGACATGATGTTGAGCGTGCTGTGGGTCAACAGCAGAATGATCAGAACACCCGACAGTCCGGGTGGGATTGCCATAAGAATGATGAACGGGTCAACAAACGAAGCGAACTGCGCCATCAGGATGAGATACACCAGTATGATCGACAGCACCAGACCCGATTGCGAACCTCTTGAATGACTCGTTCATGCTCACCACGGTCCCGCGCACGACAATGCGGACATTCTGTCGGCTTCTTGACTGCTGGCGATCAGTTGGTTGACGTCGCGGCTTACGCCCTGCAGGCTTCCTTCGATGGCATGACGTAGACGTCGATGACGCGCCGGATTTGATAGTGATCCACCTCGGTTGGAGTGTTGATTTCTTTGATTTCGGCAACCGATTGCAATGGCGTGTACTCTTTCCCATTATTAGCGCGGAGTGGAATCTGCTTGAAGTCTTCCATGCTCATGTGGGCGAGTTTCTGGTCGAAGTACTGCACCGTGAGCATGTAATTGTTGCCGGTATTGGGATCGATCCAGTAGCTGGGCGCGATCATGCCGTTCGAGGTCAGTGCGGTGATGACGTTATCGACAATTTCCTTCGGGGAAAGGCCGATGAGGCTGGCGCGCTCCCGGTCGATGTTGAGCTCGAGGCCAGGGTAGCGCAGGTCCTGGGGAATTAATACGTCGCTTACGTTCTTGAGTTTCTTCGCCCCGGTCGCGATCTGCTGCGCGATGGCAAAGGACTGCTCCATGTCATTACCGCTGATCTGAATGTCGATGGGCGCGGGTAGACCCTGGTTGATGACTGAATCCACCAGACCGCCAGTCTGGAAGTAAGTGGTCAATTCCGGCAAATCCGCGGCAAGCCTCCGGCGCAGGCGCTCCATGTACTCGTAGCTTCCTACCTTATGACCCTCTTTGAGGCTGACCTGCACAAAAGCCGTGTCCATGGCGGAGTTACTGGTATAGATTGCCGAAAGGTCGGGCGTAATTCCGATGTTGGAGACGATCATGCCCAGGTCTTTGGGGGCAACGGTTCTGCGTATCTCTTGCTCGACCCGGGCTACGTATTGATTGCTTAGCTTCAATCCGCGTTCCACTCGGACACTTGATGTTGATGACGAATTGTCCCGGATCTGTGCGCGGGAAATAGGAACGGCCCAAGCAGGGGAAAAAGCGCAAAGCTGAGTAGGACGGCGCCGAGAATGCCGAGCGCAGTCGCCACCGGACGAAGGATGGATCGATTGACCACCACAACGTACCGCTCCAGCATTCTCTGGAACCAGGCGTTGAAAGCGAGCACAACGCGTCTGGAAAATGGATCGCTTTTGTGTTCCACCCGGCCTGACGCATGGCTTTCTTGCTCAGCGTCGGGCGCGCTTGATGAAGCGTGCACAGTACAAAGGAACCACGGTCATGGCCACGATGTAGGAGGCAAAGAGGGAGAAGACGACGGTAAGGGCTAACGCGGTAAACAGGTATCGGCTGACACCGTACAACAGCGCCACCGGGAAGAATACGATTGCCGTAGTAAAAGTAGCGGCCAGCACCGCGAGTTGCACTTCTTCGCCGCCGGTCTCCGCCGCCATTGCCGGCGGTTCGCCCATCTCCAGGTGGCGAAAGATGTTCTCCAGCACTACCACCGAGTTATCGATTAAGCGGGAAAATGCCAGCGCCAGGCCAGCCAGCACCATGGTGTTGATGGAGCCGCCACCCACGCGAATGCAGAGGAAGGCTGCCAGCGCAGAGAGAGGAATGGATAGCAACACGGCGAAGGTAGCGCGAACGCTTCCCAGGAAGAGCAGGATCATCAGCGCCGTCAGGACCAGGCCGATGCCACCCTCGTTCGCCAGGTTCCAGATGGCGGATTTGACGAAAAGCGATTGGTCAAACACGACGGCGGTCTTGAGCTGGGACGGGATATCGACCAGGTTCTTGATCGCGGCCTTCATCCCGTTGACGATGGTGATGGTGTTGCTGTCCCCGCCCTGCTTCAGCACCGGGATATAGACAGACTGCTGCCCATCGATGCGGACGATGTTGGTCTGGATCGTTCCTGAATCCTCCGCCTTGCCGATGTCGCCCACCAGCACCGAGGCGTTACCCACAGACTTCAAGGGTAGCCGGTTGAGCGCGGCGACATTTGGCACCTGGCTATTGGCATAGATGTTGTAGTCCTTGGTTCCGATGCGCACGTCGCCGGCCGGCAAAATGAGATTGGAATCGTTGACCGCCGTGACCACATCCATCAGGCTCATGTTGTGGGCTTCGAGCTTGAGCGGATCAACATAGACCATGATCTGGCGATAGCGTCCGCCAAAGGGCTGGGGAACCGAGGCTCCGGGCACGTTTGCGATCTGGTTTCGTACCTGAAACTGTGCCAAATCCTTAAGGTCTGTTTCGTTAAGCCCCGCGCCCTTCAAGGTCACCAGGCATACTGGTTGGCTGGAGGCGTCCATGCCCAGCACTACAGGAGGCAAGGTCCCGGGCGGCAATCGCCGCAGATCGGCCATAGCCAGGTTGGCGATATTACTTAACGCTGCATTCGGGTTGGTTCCCGGCTTGAAATAAATCTTGATTAAGACTCACGCCGGTCAGAGATCGGGATTCCGTGTGGTCGATATTGCTGCCCAGGGTGAAGAAGCGCTCAAACGTGTCGGTGATATCGGCTTCGATTTGCGCTGGAGGCATGCCCGAATAGAACGTCGCCACCACCACCACCGGAATTTCAATCTTTGGAAACAGGTCGACCGGCATCCCGGCGATGTTGGTGACCCCTACCAGCAGGATCACCAAACACGCCATGATGATGAAGTACGGATAATCGAGAGCAAACTTGGGCATTGCTACTGATCGCTTTCCGATTGCTCAGCATTCGCGTCATTGGCCGGCAGATGTTCCAGGATTGGCTTCACTGTCTCGCCTGCCTGATACTTCGACTGTCCGCCGGCGATTACCCGCTCCCCCTCCTTTAACCCGCTCGTGACCTCAACCAGCCTCGATCCCTGCAAACCGACAATCACATTGCGCGGCTCAACATGGTTCTGTCCGTCCACCACCAGCACCGACGCCTGGTTGCCGTTGTGCAACACTGCCTGGACCGGAATGGTCAGCACATTGTCACGCCGCTGTAATTCGAGCGTGGTGTTGGCATACATGCCAGGGGTCAGCGACAAATTCTTGTTCTCGACATCGATTTCCGTTTCCATTGTTCGTGTCGCCAGGCTGACGTCGCGCGTAAAACGGACGATTTTGCCCACAAAAGAGCGATTGACCGCATCCACGTGCACCTGTACCTCGGCTCCTACGTGAATGTCCTCAACCGCATCTTCAGGAACTGGCAAACGCAGCCGCAAAAGGTCGCTTTGCGAAAGCTTGACTACGGGCAGAGACTGAACGTCGGAAGCCGTGCCGGCTTGAATCAGGGCTCCGGTATCCGCATAACGCCAGATGATTACGCCGCTAAGGGGCGCAGTAACCCGCGTGTAGTCCGCGAGTGCGCTCACCCGCTCGTTGTCGGCGCCGGCCACGGCAAAGTTTTGCTTAGCTGCAGAAAGTGCCGCTTTGGCCGCATCCACTTGCGCCTCTGCAGCCAGGTCCTTCGATTGAGCATCATCCAACTCTTGTTCCGCGATTAACCCTGGCTGAACCGCTGATGCCTGCTTCAACCTTCCGTAATCTGCATGTAGCGAATTGTGTACGGACTGAGCTCGAGTTACTTCATGTTCTGCCCGCGTGATATCGTCCTTGCGGCTTGCGGCTTCGGCAACCGTGCCCTTCAGCTGCGCGCTCAGTTCAGGTACCTCCAGCACTGCCAGGAGCTGGCCCTGGTGGACCCTGTCCCCAATATCTACATAGATGTGCCGGATGTAGCCCGACACTTTGGCGTGAACGTCGACCACCTGGTAGGGCTGGAATTGGCCGGCGAGGTTCAAAGTATGGACAATATTTCCCCGTGTCACGGCGGCGACGGTCGCCGACGGAACTTCTGCGGCATTCGCTTCCGCGCTCTTGTCGTTGGAATTGCAAGCAACGATGGCAGTAAGGGCAGCCAGCATCAAGCCTGCCGTGAGCATCAAGGAGAGTTGCTTTCGCATGTTTCGAACGCACCTATTCATAGATTTATAATCGGCGATGTCAGCTGGGGAGAATACACTCCCCGGCTGAATACACTCCATGCTGTAGCCGGCGAGGTAGAACCAGCCGGATGACTCGGTCTTGCCGCAATGGGCGACATCAGGTGAGGTTTGGAGGAAGGCTGAGAAAGGACGCAGTCAAGCCAGTATGGGACGCGACCATTCGGCGGCTCACCCTTGCTGCGCGAGACTTGGGCAACCAGTTCTGCCTCCCGTGCTGCATATCGAGGTACTTGCAGTGTCTGGCCCGGTCGCACCCGGTCGCCGATGTCAACCTTAGCGGGGTGGACGAATCGGGGAACATGAAGGCCGACCAGCACAGGAGATATCGAACCCGGAGTCACCACCGGCGCACGTGCTGCGGTTGATTCTGGAGCGGTCTCGACCTTGCCGTTTGCATGATGGAAGACGACCCATGCGGGCAATTCGAGGACTACGCAGCCAGCAATCTCTAAGAGGAGACGCTTTTGCATTTTTTTCCACGCACCTGTTTGTCGGAACAGACTCAAATCGATTCGCCAACCCCAAATCGGCGGCAGCGCGTACAAGGCTCCCGCGCCCGAAAACCAAAGCTGGTCGCGGAAAATCTACCTCGTCGTTTTTGAGATCGGTTTTAGAGCAGGGCAGGGGGCGGACGAAGGAATATTGCTTGAAGACAGGAGGGCACAGGAAACCGGGATCGTTCTACGCTACCAGTTCGGATATAGCGCGCCGCCGCCCGGAACAATCCAGAGGTCACGGTTACCATTAGAAAGATTGGGAGCAGGGCTAGAGCGGGTTCCCGGGTGGTCTTAACGCTAACTATTTGCCCTAGTACTGGGCGTTCCTTTTGAGAAAGAAGCTTAGCTTCAGGGATTTGGTGCGAGATCGAACCCTTCCCCTGATAAAGGGACAGCTTGTATTGCAGCCCCCAGCCAAAGACAGCCGCAGAGAGCATCAGGAGGCCTAAAGCAAGCAGGAAAGCGCTTTGGCCCTTCTGAAACGATTTTCGCAGCAGCAGCAACACTTGCTCTCCTAACGCTTGCCAGAATTCATCCTGAAAATACCGGATGAATCAACACAACCAATATACCAGATGCAATCTGCCGGCTCTAAGTTGGATCCCGAATAAGATATCCATCAGATTTAAAGCGTCAGAGAGCCTCGCTTTGAGGACTAGCGAACAGGTTAGTTCGCCGAGCTGAATCACCGAACGGCTGAATCCTCGAAGAATCAGACGAAACTGGCCTCCTCTCTTTTCATCTTGGCGGCCAGCTATTCATCGTCATAGGTTTCATGATCCATGACGGGCGTTTCCAGGAAGTTCTCGGTGAGTGGAGGCGATTGGATTTGCCACTCCAGGCTCTTTCCATGGGTACACCGGAGCGGGGGCGCGTCGCTCCGGGCAACAGTCACCACGATCAGAAGACATAGCTGATCGTGCCGTAGATCATGCGTGGCGCCCCGGGATATGCGTTGATGTACCCACTCGGAGGCGTGGTTCCTGCCGGCACCAGGGACGCAAAATAGCCGCCGCTGGAGATGTACTCCCATTCGTTGTACGCCGAATTGGCGACATTCAGCACATCGAGCTTCAGGTTGAAGGATTGTTTTTCAAACGTGAAAGGAGCACTGACGGCAAGATTCGCCGTCGTGTAGGACGGCATGGTCTGCGTCGTCGGAGCGCCGGTGTTGTTCGACCAGAGGTGCTGCGAGCCGGTGCTCTCCAGCCAGAGGCGCGGCTCGAGGAACACATGGTTGTTGTGCTGAATACCGTAATAGATCCCCGTATTCAAGGTGTAATTAGGGACGTAAGACACGGGGAGGTTGTTATAGGAAGTACACGAGAGTCCCTGCGCGGTGCACTCGGCGAGGCTCGGGCCACCCAGTATATAGGTCGAAAAATTAGCCGATTCCCCGGAGAAGTTCAGGAACAGATGAATATTGTTGCGGGGATCGGCGTCAAAAAACCAGTTTACGCCGTGATAGGTGGAGTTGCCGCCGCCGGAGACTTCCAGGCCAGTGGCTGTCTCGAAGTCGATCTCCTGATTTGTGTAATTGAGATGGTAGTAATTTACCCCTGTAATGAAATTCCCGAGTACTGGCGCATTCACGAAATGAACCTTAACGCCACCCTGACTGTAAGCGCCTTTTGCCAGCGTGTAGTAGGCCGGGTCAACGCTCTGGAACATTCCGCCACCGCCGCCGAGTGCAGGTGAGCGGTAGGTTTCTTCGTAGCCGCCGTAGATCGTTAGCCATGAATACGGCATCACCGCGGCGTCGATCGACGGTTCGACGGCGGAGCGGCTTTCATGCGCTGCGCAGAGCGACCCCTGGTCTTTGGTAGTGCTGCCGTCGGGGGCAACCGTGGGGGGCCCCAGAAGATTGTTGTAAGGATCGGAATTGACGGGGTACAACGCGCAGTGAGTGGAATAGACCACTCCCGGGGCAAAGGTAAAGTCCCTCTGCGCCTGGTCGCTGTAACTGGCGGAGAAGCCTACGACGCGCAGTCCGGGAGTTATGTGAATTTGCGGGATGGGGTGAATATCGTCCTGAGCATAAAACGCCACGTCGTCCTGCTGGAAGTATCCCGAGCGGAACTTTCCGCCCGCCCCGATCACAGCGCCTGACCCACTTCCTCCATACTCGGGATTGTAGAAATTGTTACGCGCGTTATAGACCTCATGAAGGAGGTAGCCGCCGAAATTGATGGTATTGAACGGGAGGACCTGAGACATCCCGATTTCATCGCCAAAGATGTTGCTGTGCGGGTTGTTCCACTCATCGACCTGAGCGCCCTGGCTGAGAGCATCGGCGGTGCGCCGGTGAAAACGTCGAATATGCGTGTACCACGTCGAATTCTCTAGCGTGGTCATATTACCCAGGAAAAGCCTTTCACGCCCATAGCCCAGGAACATTTCGTTCGTGTCGTACTTGTTATAGGCGTCATACGGCAGCACACTATAGTATCCGCTGGTCGGCTGGCTGAAATGTGTGCCGCTGGCCGGCTCCACTAGCCCCACGTCCGTGGTTGGAATCACGGTGGGGCGATAGCCGCCGGCCTTGGCGTAAAAGAGGCCAAATGCGAAGCTTCCGGCCGAAGTAGTCTTGACGGTCTTGCCCAACACCGATCCATTCTGGCTGTGATTGCCGAAGCCGTCAGGACCCTGTCGGAAATCGTCACCCCGGCCCAGCCCGCCGCCCAGCACAGTGGACCACCCGTGGAACATACCCGTGTTTCCCACGAATGCGAAGTTCTGCTGACCGTAGGGGCCCTGGGTGAGGTCGACGCTGGCATGGGCTTCCTGGGTTGGTTGCACAGGCGTGAACTCCACTTGTCCTCCGACGTTGGTGTACCACCGATCCAACGGCGCGCCCGGCCCGTAAGTAACCTGCAAATTCTGCATGACCAGGTTCTGCGGCATGGTCGCGGATTGCCATAAACCGGTTGCCGGGTCGACGACCGGAATGCCATCAAACGTGATGCCCAGCGAACCCGGCGCCGTGAAACTCGTCGCCTCCCCTGCCCAACCTTGCTGGATTCCGTTGAGCATAACCGTATATTTCGTTCCGCCGGTCGCTCCATAGCCGATCACGTTCGCTCCCGGGGTGGATTGAATCATCTGCGCCCCACCGGCCACCGGCCCTCCGGCATCCAACTGCTTCCGGTCGAGCACCCGAACCGTTCCGGGCGTCACCATGACGTCGTCGCGCGAGGGCACAGGCTTAGCCTCGGGGTTAACTGTGCCGCGAACGATTACGCTGTCTGACAATGTGGCCACGTTCAGCGTGGCTTCGATACGAGTGGGTGCCTGTGTCCTGGGCGAAAGCCGCTGAGTGAATGACTCGAATCCGGACTTTTCGATCGTGAGGATCTGTGGATCGGGGGGCACATTCTTGAAAACAAACTGCCCGTCTGCGCTTGTGGTGGTGTGGATCACCTGGTTGGTTGTTAAATCCCTCATAGAAACCGCCGCGTTAGCAATACTAGCTCCGCTGGCGTCCGCCACCTTTCCCTCAACCTGCGTGCTCGCAGCAAACGAAACACAGCAACCGAACAGCGCCGCGCAGGCGCCGACCATCCACTTACGCATGATGTTGTTTCCTTTTCAAAGTTTTGGTGATCGCGGGAAGAGAGGGGAGAAAGCAGCGGCTTTCGGGCGTATGACCACGAAAAGGCGGAACTATCCCCGAAGGTATTGCTACCTTTTTAGGTGGATCCTCTCAGTTGCAAAAACGCTTTAGAACAGCATGAGAAAAGGAGGAGGTCGAAAGAAAAAAAAGGCGAGAGCGGGAACGTACAGACTCTTTGATACGGCAGCGAAGGTAAAAGGGACAATGTACTGCACTGCAGCAGGCTTTTGCCGCGCCAAAGCGCAGAAGGATTGCGATCCGGAACTGGAACGTCCGCCCCTTGGGGGACGGTGCTCATTCGTGATCCTGGCAGTTTTCGGCCGTTCCTTTTCCGACAAAAGCTTGGCGACCGATGTCGTGGAGGCATTGGCTGAATTTGAGTGATACAGCGATAGCTTGTATTGGAGTCCCCACCAAAAAACGGCGCACCCAAGCGCGAACAAACAAATGCTCGAAGGGTACAGATAGCGCCGATGGTTGACTGCGGGCAACATGTCTCGAGACGAACCTCTTAACGCAATAAGAATCTCGAACATGCACTAATGCAATTTAATTTCCGATGAATTCCACTCCCTTAGGTACAAAAGGCTGCTGCACAGTCATCCGGCGGTGGTGTCAGCTTCATCGCAGGATGTATCACCTTCCCGCGCCGCCGCCGTTCTTTGAAAAAGACAGGGCTCATCTAACTGCTTGCGGGAACCCGGGGGGGACAGTCACACTAACGCTCCCTCTTCGCTTTTCATCTTGGCGGCCAGCCATTCATAGTCATAGGCTTCATGATCCATGACGGGCGTTTCCAGGAAGTTCTCGGTGAGTGGAGGCGATTGGATTTGCCACTCCAGGCCCGTCGCCTGCCACGGATTGTTCCCCGCGATGGCGCCATACTTCAACGACCAGCCAAAGTAGAGCAGGGGAAGCATGTAACCGATACCGAGCACTGTGGCTCCTGCGGTCGAGAGCACATTCAACACCTGGAACTCCGGCGGGTAACCATGATAACGCCGTGGCATTCCAAGATAGCCAAGTACAAACTGCGGCATGAATGTCAGGTTGAAACCGATAAAGGTGGTCACTGCCGCCAGCTTTGAGAGCGACTCCGGATACATCCGCCCGGTCATCTTCGGCCACCAGAAGTGCATCCCCGCCAGGAATGCCATCAACATACCTCCAACCATGACGAAGTGGAAGTGCGCCACGATGAAGTACGTCTCGGTCAGATGGATGTCCATTCCCAGTGAACCGAGGAACACCCCAGTCAAACCCCCGATGGTGAACAGCCCCATGAAACCAAAGGCGTATAGCATCGGCGTTTCGAAGGTAATCGATCCCTTCTGCAGGGTGAAAGCCCAATTGAATATCTTGATGGAGGAAGGAACAGCCACCAACATGGTCAGCATGGAGAAGATAAGCGCAGAGTAGTCAGAAACGCCCATGATGAACATGTGATGTTCCCAGACGAAGAACCCGAACACGGCGATTGCGACGGAACTGAACGCAACCGCCGTATACCCGAACACCCGCTTGCGGCTGAAGGTTGAAATCACTTCCGAGATGACCCCCATACCGGGCAGAATCATGATGTACACAGCGGGGTGCGAGTAGAACCAGAAGAGATGCTGGAACAACAGCGGGTCTCCGCCCTTGGTGGGGTCGAAAACACCAATGCCAACGATGCGTTCCAGCGCGATAAGCACCAGCGAGATGGCCAGCACCGGCGTCCCTAGCACCATCAGGATCGAGGCAGCGTAATTCGACCAGACGAACAGTGGCAGCCGGAACCATGTCATGCCGGGCGCTCGCATGCGATGAATGGTTACGATGAAATTCAGCCCGGTAAAGATCGATGCGAACCCTGCGATGAAGATGGAAGTTGCGGCGGTGATCACGTGAGTGTTCAGGTAGTGGGTCGACAACGGCGTGGTGAAGGTCCAACCCGTATCCACTCCGCCTAAGAGCAGCGCCGTCAGGGTCATCAGCGCACCGATCACGTACAGATACCAACTCAGCAGGTTTAGCCTGGGAAATGCAAGATCCTTCGCGCCAATCATGATCGGGATTAGAAAGTTTCCCAGGGTGGCCGGCACCGAAGGCACCAGGAAGAGAAAAATCATGATGATGCCATGCATCGAGAAAAGCTTGTTGTAAGTATCGGAAGCCACCAGTTCCGGCTGCGGCGTCAACAACTCCAGGCGGATCGCAGCCGCGAAAGCCCCTCCGAAGAAAAACATCAGAGTGATGGAGACCAGGTAGAGGATCGCGATTCGCTTATGATCCTGCGTTGTCAACCAGCTCAGAATGCCCTGTTCGGCGTTGAGGTAGTTGCGCTTTGGCAGGCGTGCGGTGCTCTGGTCGGGGAGAGAAAGTATTGTGCTGGCAGAGGCCATGGGCCATTCTCCACTCTTCGGATGGACGTACTTTACCGAAGCTTACGAGGAGAAGGCGGAGCGGGTATTGGATGAAATTGCTGTGCGTAGCGGCCGGGGGTGGTGCCCGCCAATGCCCGGAAGACCCGGTGCAGATGGCTCTGGTCGACGAACCCGCAATGGTGGGCCACCTCGGCGGGGGGTAATACGCGCAGCAGTTGTTTGGCACGGAAGATGCGGTGCTGCAACTGATAAGCGTGCGGTGGCAGCCCGAAACGATCGCGGAAGGCGCGCAGCAGGTGGAACTTGCTGATTTGCGACATCGCCGCCAGATCAGACAGGCGAACATCCTCGAAGAGATGTTCGTGCAGGTAGTCCCGGGCTCGCAATATGGCGGCCGGCGCGCTTAACAGCTTCTTTGGCAGCGACCAGGAACTCGCCTCGGAAATCACGCCGGCGATCGCCGTAATGAAACGTGTCTCCCTCTCCAGACTGGAGGAGCCATCCTCAAGGCTCCGATGCGCGGCAAGAAGATTCAATCGCGCGGTTCTGCTATCTAAGATTGCGCTGCGAAACTGGAAGCTACCGTTTGGAGTCGATTCCGGCTCCACGATCGCCTTGAACGTCGTTTCCGGAATGTAGAGCATCCGAAAGCCAAAGCCCCGTTCGTCGAACGCGTCTCCGGTGTGGACTTCGCCGGAATTGAGCAAAACGATTTCCCCTTCCGCTGCCCTATAAGTACCTCCCTGGTACTCAAACTGCTCCACACCGGTATCGATCAAGCCTATCGCGAACTCTTCATGCCAGTGAGGAGAGAAGGCGTGGCCGGAATAGCGGGCGTGCAGAACCTCGATGGTCCCAGCGATTTCGATGGTCGAGCAAATGCTCGTGTTCTTCATAGGCCCTGCCGCTTACCCGATCGCATGTCTATATATTGCTACATAGTGGTATAGTCAAGCAATGGTACCAGCCCCCATCCCTATGGGCGACAAAATGATGGAACTTGTCGCGCGACGCTTCCGGACCCTCGGTGAGCCATACCGCCTGCGGTTGCTTCAGATGCTTGAGGCAGGTGAGATGAGTGTCGGCGATCTGGTGTCGGGCCTCGATGGAAATCAGTCGAATGTTTCCAAGCACCTGCAAATTCTTCACGAGGCCGGTTTGGTTGGGCGCAGACGCGAGGGAACGACCGTGCTCTACTCGATCAGCGATCCCATGGTATTCAAGCTGTGCGATCTGGTTTGCCGCAGTGAAGCGGACAAATTGAGACAGGAACTCGCGCAAATCAGCCCGCAGAAAGCCGCCAAGGCAAAGAAATAGATCGGGGCGGCTACCGGGTTCTTATCCAATGTTAAGCAAGCGACGACTGTTGTGTATCGTTCTTCCTTTCGCCGTCGCTGCCATCTCAGCTGCGCAAAGCCCGAGCGTGGATGCTGTCGCGACCACGTGGCAAGCTCACGAACTGCGCGGAACCGCTGAGTTGAATGCAGGACGACCGGATTTGGCGGTCCTGGAATATACCGCCGCTGCCGCGATGGCGCCCAATCAGCCAGGGCTCCATGAGGAACTTGGTGATGCCATTTGGTCTTCGTCCAGGATGATGGATGCCGCTTCGTCTTATGTAGCTGAGATTGCACTCAACCCGGATTGCGCCTCGAGTCTATTCAAGCTGGGCAGCCTGAAGGTCATCTCTTCAGACCCCAAGGCGGGCATGGAGCTTCTGAAACAGGCGCTTGCGATCGAGCCGGACCTCATCATGGCCCGATATTATCTCGGGAAAGGCGAGCAAGCCGTCGGGCTTCTCGACGCCGCGCTCGGAGATTTTCAGGCGGTTACCGAGAAAGCGACGAACGACACCGGGCGCCTGATGGCCTGGTATCAGCTTGCCTTCCTCTACCGGCGAATGGGTCAACACAGCGAATCTGCGCACGCGTTCGAAGAGTTCCGGCAAATTCAAAAGCGCAGGGCGGCTGCGATGCTGACAGACCCGATCATGCCTGAGGATCGTAAGCGGGAGCTTCCGCACCCGCCTCCCGCACCGATGTAGACTCGTGCAAACCACGGTTGTTAGTTTCTGGACGGGTGCCCCATGTTCGCCTGAGCGTACATGGGCCGAAAATGAATTCTTCAAATGCTTTCTCTCTATTTGCGAGGACCGTCGCTCAGGACCGTAGTGTTTTCGCCCTATAGCAAAAGAATCCGGAGGGGCTGCGCCCATACGCGCTAGCTTATTGGTGTTTTTGTCCAAACTCCCACATATCGTCATCCTGAAGCCTGTGACTTTTTGATTCCTTGTAGATTGCGGCCGGAAAATCCTGGACAGCATCCGCTAGCAAATGGCGCCGAGGTCCTTCGACTCCGCGCCATAAAGCCTTTGTTTGCGATAAATCAGCGAAGCGCTTCGCCCAGGATGACGGATTTGTTGGGGGGTAAAACAAAGCTGGTTGGGTAGGTTGAAACATGAAAGATCGAAAAAGTCACAGGCTCTCAGCGAAGCGCTGCGCTCAGAGCCTGTGACTTTTTTGGCTACTTTAGACAATTTCTAAGTCTAACCCGTTTGATTTGAGAATTGGATTTTTCAAAAATCAATAAAGTTACAAACTCTCAGGATGACGGCTCTGGCGTGGGGGGAAACACCGTTAGTTGGCTGTGTTGAGACATGGAAGATGGAAACATGGGCAGCCATCCGGGGAAGAGGGCCTCGTTCTTTGCTCTCGCGCGGCGGTGAGGTGGTTGGCCTAGCGATTTCGGCTACCCCAGGGCACTTATAAAAGCGAGCAACCGCTCTTCAGGCCCATCGCTTTGAGTATGTTTTCAGCCGGACACCACTTCGTCCACGCCGATTGGAAGAGATTCAGACCCACGAATACAGTTAGAAGCAACCAGTACGGCGAAACCCAGTGTGCCAGTGCCACGGAGACCAAAACCAAACTTCCCGCTACCAGGCGTACCCCATTCTCTAAAGTCATCGTAGTGCCTCCACACATCGTTTGCGCGGCATCAGCCGCTCACAGTTCTGATTGCAATCTATTTGTTTGGGATTTGCAGTGACGCAGATCACCGTTCACGGGCAGAAGCGACGTTGTGATGACAATCACCGCGGAGATTTCGTTTCACGTTGAAG
The DNA here is from genome assembly GCA_963794655.1 of uncultured Alphaproteobacteria bacterium. GTDB lineage: Bacteria > Pseudomonadota > Alphaproteobacteria > Rhizobiales > Beijerinckiaceae > Roseiarcus. The sequence goes on along the minus strand of CAWCEV010000006.1, from coordinate 2,592,052 downwards.
ATTCAGTCATCCCTGCCGATCTTATCTACGGATATCATGTGTATGTCGTTCGATATATGAATCCTAGCATAGTGATATAGTGGTGGCGTTTAATGCCAGAATGCGGGCCGAGAGCGCCAAGTGAGGATGAGAACAACGCATGAGGGTGCTGCTCTGTGTAGTGTTCGCGCTTGTTCCGGCAATCAGCGCGGGGCAGACTTCTCCCCCTGTGGCCCTCACGCTCGATGATGCTGTAGCGGCTGCCTGTGCAGGAAACCCGGAAATCCTGCTTGCCGCCGCCAACCAGGATGGGGCGACCGCCGGCGTTCGTGCCGCGCGTGCAGCCATACTCCCCAGAGTCGGTGTGGCAGAGACAGCTACCGAATCGACTGACCCGGTATTCGCTTTCGGAGCGCGCTTGCGGCAGGGGCGCTTTACGAATGCGGATTTCTCCGCTCCGTTTCTCAATGACCCAGGACCCACCTCGGACTACATGAGTACCGCCGGTTTGGACTGGACGGTGTTTGATTCCGGCCGCGCACGGCATGCGATCCGGGGAGCGCAAGCAGCCTTGACCGCATCCCGCGGGCAGGCGGACGCCACGGCCCAAAACATCGCGTTCGCCACCATTCGTGCCTACTACCGCGCGTTGCTTGCCGACGATGAGAAGTCGACCACGCTGGCAGCGGTCAAGCGGGCGCAGGCATTTGCCAGGGAGACTCGTGATCGGGTGGATGCAGGCATGGCGCTGGAGGCCGACGCCATGCAGGCGGATGTTGAGCTTTCTCAGCGCCAGGAAGACGAGACCGAAGCCGAGTCAAATTCTGCACTCGCGTATTCCGATCTGGCGGCAACGCTGGGTGACCCCGCGAAGACCTTTACCCTGGCGATTCCACCGGGGATGCCCGCGGAAAATGCGAAACCGCTGCCGGTATTGCAGCAGCAGGCTCTCCAGAAGCGGCCAGATCTGCTTGCGCTTCGCAACCGCGTCGTCTCCGCGACAGAACACGTCAAGGCGAGCCGCTCTGCGTTTGGCCCGCAAGTGGGCACGTTTGCCAATGTTCAGGCAGACAATCCTCATCCGCTTGGTGGGGGTGCTACCAACTGGACCGTCGGCGGAAAGATCGAATTGCAGGTCTTCGATGGAGGCGCACGACGCGCCGAAGTTGCAAAGGCATCCGCGGACGCACAAATTGCCCAGGCCGCACTCAGGCAACTGGAGACCCAGACCGTGCTCGATGTGCAGAGCGCCTTCTACGCCCGGCAAACGGCACAGCGAAAGTACGCCATCTCAGACGCCATGTTGAACAAGACACGCGAGTCCCTCCGCACGGCGCAGGATCGATATAGAGCCGGCCTGGTGACCGTTGCTGAAGTGCTGCGGCAACAGGAACAATTGGGCGCGATGGAACTCGACCGCACCCAGGCATTACACCAGTGGTGGATTGCGAGTGCCCAGCTTCGCCTTGCGACCGGAGAGCTCGTTCTACCCGCGGCAGAGGTGAAACCATGAAGAAATTCCCCAGACAGAGCCTCGCTGCTATTGCTGATCTGCGCAGGCTGTTCCCGGCATCCTCAAACTTTGCCGGACAGACGCAGCGACTATGAGTGGCGGCGGTCATCGCGGTCTCCGTCGGCAACGGTTCCTTCGGCGCTGCCTTTACCGGAGTGATCGCCGCCCAGCAAGCGGCGGACATTTCATCGCAAATTCTAGCGCCGATCGCAGAGCTTCGCGTGCGGGAAGGGGATCGGGTGGCCAGGGGGCAGGTCCTGGTCCGTCTTTCCTCCGCCGCCCTCGCTGCAGGAGTACAACAGGCGGAGTCGCAGGTAGCCGCAGCCCGGCAACAGGAGAGTGCCGCGGCAGCCCAGGAGCTGTCTGGCCTCCGAGACCTTGGCACGCTACCAGACCCTGGATCAACGCCACTCCGTTACCCCTCACGAATTCGACCAGGTGAGAACTGGATTTGCGGCTGCGCAGGCTCAACATCAGGCTGCGGCGGCGCAGGTGCAGGCTGCGCAATCGGCTGCAACCCAGTCCCACGCGAACCAGGCGTTCACTGTCATCACCGCCCCTTTTGCCGGAGTGGTGACGGCAAAGTTTGTCGACGCCGGCGCGATGGCCACTCCCGGTACGCCCTTACTGCGCATCGAGGATGTGCGGCAACACGAGGTCGATATCCAGGTGAACGAGTCAATGCTGGCTAAGCTTCGCCCGGGATCCTCGGTGCAGGTAAGTACCAGCGCCGAGAACTCCACAGATGGCCTCCACGCAATGCAACGATCCGCGAGATTGTCCCGAGCGCCGACCCGGCTGCCCACACGTTCATGGTAAAGATCGCATTGCCTGCGTCGACCGGACTTTATTCCGGGATGACTGCGAACGTTGTTGTCCCGACGGCCCAGCTGAACGCCATTACTCTTCCCAGGAGCTCCATCAGGGAGCGCGGTCAGCTTGATTCCGTTCTCGCTCTGGACGCCAATTCGGTGGCGCAGATTCGTTACGTGAACCTGGGCCGGCTGTTCGGCGACCGGGTGGAAGTGACAAGTGGACTCAACGCCGGGGACGGGTGCTAGCGCGATCCCGATGACGCGCTGATTGGGCGCCGAATCGAGCCGCGTCCATGAGCAAGTTAGGCATTGCGGGGACGATCGCGCATACCTTCATCCGTTCCAAGTTGACGCTGCTTCTCGTGATCGCCGCGCTTGCGTTGGGAGCCTTCAGCATTGTCGAAATTGCTCGCGAAGAAGAGCCGCAAATCGTTGTGCCGATGATCGATGTCTTTGTGCAGATGCCCGGGGCGTCAGCGAAGGAAGTGGAAGAGCGTGTCAGCACGCCGCTCGAACTGCTGATTCGCGACATCCCTGGAGTCGAGTATGTGTACTCCACCAGCCAGCCCGGTGTTGGCATGGTGACCGCGCGCTTCTATGTCGGGCAGAAGGAAGACGATGCCATCGTGCAGACGTACAAGAAGCTGAATGGCGCTGCCGACGCAATGCCCATGGGTGCAAGCGCACCCCTGGTTAAGGTGCGCTCCATCAATGACGTTCCCATGATGGCGCTGACCCTCTCGGGCAAGAACTATGACAGCACCCGTCTGCGCATGGTCGCGAGCGAGATCGAGCGCAAAGTCAAGCAGGTGGATGACGTCTCGGTAACCGAAATTCTGGGTGGGCAGCCCCGGCGCGTGAACGTGTTCTTCCGCTCGGAAAAGCTTGCGGCTTATCGCCTCTCCCCCGACGCACTCGCGAAGGCGCTGCAGGGCTTCGAATTATCAGAACACTCCGATCGAGTTTGCCGCGGGAGGAAGTGAGAAGTCGCTACAGGCAGGGAGCTATCTCACCTCTGTCGCGGACGTGCAGAATGCGGTAGTCGGCGCAGCCGCGGGACACCCGGTCTTTCTGCGCGATGTTGCCCAGGTAACAGAGAGTCCGGCACAGCCTGATGATTATGTGCTCTTCGCGCCCGGCAAGGCTTTCCAGAATCCACCAGACGAACTTCCCGCAGTGACCATCACGGTCGCAAAGCGAGCGGGCACCAATGCGACTGTCATCTCCGAACAGATCCAAGAGCGGTTGGCGGAGATGCGCGGTACGCTGATTCCTCCGGACCTGAATGTCGTCATTACACGTAACTACGGTGAGACCGCCAAGAACAAGTCGGACGAACTTCTCGAACATCTCCTGATCGCCACATTATCGGTCACGCTCCTGATCGCGGTCGCACTTGGGCTGCGTGAGTCGGGAGTCGTGTTGATTGCAATCCCGGTGACCCTCGCACTCACGGTGACGATGTTCTTCCTTTACGGATATACCATCAACCGGATCACACTGTTTGCGCTCATCTTTTCCATCGGCATTCTGGTCGACGACGCGATCGTTGTGGTCGAGAACATCGTGCGTCATTTCCGCTTGCCGGAAAGCCAAGGAAAAGACTTCGCAGAGGTGGCAGTGGCTGCGGTCGATGAAGTGGGCAATCCAACCATTCTGGCCACCTTTGCCGTGGTGGCGGCGATCCTTCCCATGGCGTTTGTGCGCGGTCTTATGGGCCCGTACATGCGTCCGATTCCCATCGGCGCCTCTTCCGCCATGATGTTCTCTCTCCTTGTCGCGTTCGCCATCTCGCCCTGGGCGGCACTGATCCTGCTCCAGGGCCGCGCAAAGGAAAGTGGTGATCCCACCAGGAAAGCCGCCTTACGCTGATCTACCGCCGCATGATGGGTACGTTGATCTCTCGTCCCCGGAACAGCTTGATCTTTCTCGGAACGGTAGTCCTGCTGCTTCGTTCTCGCAATCCTGTTCGTGCCCTTGAGGTTGGTGAAGGTTAAGATGCTGCCCTTTGACAACAAAAGCGAGTTTCAGGTCATTCTCGATATGCCCAAGGGGACCACACTTGGAGCGCACCACGGAGATTGCTCAGCAGTTGGGCCGCCGGATAGCGCAGGAACCGGAAGTCACCGACTACCAGGTTTATGCGGGTGTCGCCGCTCCCTACAATTTCAATGGCCTTGTCCGGCACTACTTCCTTCGCCACGGGCCCGGATGAGGCGGACATTCAGGTCAATCTCACTGCGCGCCACGATCGTGCGGCGCAGAGTCATGACATTGCCAAGCGCCTGCGTCCTGACCTCACGCGCATCGCCGACAGCGCCGGCGCCTCCATTCAGGTAGCCGAGGTTCCACCCGGCCCACCGGTTCAACAGACGCTGGTCGCCGAAATTTACGGACCAGACTATGCCCGGCAGATAGAACTGGCTCGCCAAGTCAAACAGGTCTTCCAGCAGACTCCCGGGCGTGGTGGACGTAGCCTGGGCGGTTGCCGCACCGGAACAGCAGTTCAACTTCACGCTCGATCCGGAGAAGGTAGCGCTCGCCGGCCTCACGCCGCAGCAGATCTCCTCGGAACTCGCCGCCGGACTCGAAGGGAAAGACGTTGGACTACTGCACGATAGTCGCTCACGCGAAGACATACCGATACGCCTGCGACTGGCTCGAGAGGCGCGATCCAGCGTGGAAGATATCGCCAACTTTCGCCTGCCCCTTCCTTCAGGAGCACAAACCTCTCTCAGCGAGCTGTCTTCCATGCGGCAGGGCGTGATCGAGCAGCCCATCTTCCGCAAGAACCTGCGACCGGTGGTCTACGTCCTCGGAGACGTGGCCGGTGCGGAGGAAAGCCCGGTATACGCCATTCTCAAGATGAAACCCGCCATCAGCAAACTCACCGCGCCGGACGGTTACAAGATCACGCAATACTCCGCGGAATTACCCCAGAGCACGGAACATTACTCGCTTAAGTGGGATGGAGAGTGGCAGATAACCTACGAAGTGTTTCGCGACCTTGGCCTGGCGTTCGCTGCGGTATTGGTTCTGATCTACGTGCTCGTCGTGGGGTGGTTCCGTTCGTTTACAACTCCATTGGTGATTATGGCTCCGATTCCGCTGACGCTGGTGGGCATTCTGCCCGCGCACGCTTTGCTGGGCGCCTTCTTCACCGCCACTTCGATGATCGGCTTCATCGCCGGCGCGGGAATCATTGTCAGGAACTCGATTATTCTGGTGGACTTCATCGAGATGCGCAGGCGGGAAGGGATGCCGCTGGCCGAGGCAGTCATCGACGCGGGCGCCGTCCGCTTCCGCCCCATGCTGCTCACGGCCGCAGCGGTCGTCATCGGCTCGTCGGTGATCCTGTCCGATCCCATCTTCCAGGGCCTGGCAATTTCGCTGATGGCGGGTGAGGTCGCCTCAACCCTCCTGTCGCGCATTGCCGTACCCGTCCTCTACTACCACGCACAGCGTCGCTTGGGACCGTAGGCCTCCGGTGTCATCCCGATCGAAACCTAGGGAACTGCAGTCTGGCGGACCCCTCGTGGAAGTGCTTCTTCCGGCCGGGCGAACCGCGTTTTGGACAGCTCTGACATGCAGCCTGCGGGCTTGTGATGTCCGTCACGGCGAGTAGTCAATCGTTTTTATATAAGAGACAAAGTAATCAACGCAGAGGCAAGATCAATGAAAATTCTTCTTCCCGTAGATGGTTCGAAATTCGGTGGGGCTGCTGTAGAGGAACTGATGAAACGGTCATGGCCCTGGGACACCGAAGTTCTCGTATTGTCGGTCGCTCATCCGCTGCCCTACTTTAGAGATCCGCTTATGGTCGGGTTGGCGTGCCACATTGACTCCGTAAAGGAAGAAAACAAACGAGCAAACCGTGTAGTGGACGAGGTGGCTGAAACGATCGCGAAAGGTGCGCCAGGGCTGAAGGTATCCACCAAGGTGCTCGAAGGGACGCCGAAGCAGTTAATCGTCGAGGAAGCCGAGACCTGGCAACCGGACCTCATCATGCTTGGATCCCACGGAAATGGCCCCGCGGAACGATTTCTACTAGGATCAGTGGCCCAGTCTGTAGCCGTTTACGCACCTTGCTCCGTTGAGATTGTGCGTAATCGAGCGTCAGCGCAAAGCTAGCTCCAGGAACTCCGCAGGGAGAAATACGATGAACTTCGAAAAGATACTCATCGCCGTCGATGAAAGCACCTTCGCCGCGCATGCCGCGAACGTAGGGCTTGACCTCGCACGGCAGCTTGGCGCGGAGGTTGCATTTATCACTGTGGTCGATCCTGCCGTCATGTCTTCCGCCTCAGACTCCGGCATCTCTGCGGATCGATGGCTTGCCATGGCGCAACGCGACGCCAAAGACCTTCTCAGCGCATTTGCCTCACGCGCGGCCACGACTCCGCCTCCACTCATATTTTTGGAGACGGGAAAACCAGCCCCGAAGATCGTCGACGCAGCCAGGAGTTGGCCCGCGGACTTGATTGTGATGGGCACGCACGGCCGTACCGTGGTAGGTACAATTCTGCTCGGAAGCGTCGCCCAGGGCGTATTGCACAAGGCGCCCTGTCCCGTGATGGTCCTGAGATCTCCGGGATAGTCCACAGTCTTGTTCTCTCGCCCGGTCCGCACCTCGTCCTTACTATGAGATTCGAAGCCGGGAGAAGACTGGTATCTTCAAACCGCCCAGGATCAACCAGAAAACGATCGCCGCTGCTAACTCAAACGCAACCATCATGGGGGCGAGCCGCGCCATGGCAATGCCACCCACCGCCAAAACCGTGATGATCAGTAGGTCGGCAACCGAGCACCACGCAAGCCATGTACTGGGGCGCGGTCCCCAAAAATGGCGGCGGTCTCGTATCGCATAGATGGTGGCCTGGCTGCCGTAGACAATGGAAACCACTGCCAGCGTTCTTAGTTGTTCGACTCCCAATCGCAGCTCATATTTACCAAACGCCAGCACCACCGTGCAGAACACCAGAAGGCATGACCCGAGCACGACCCCCGCTATCGTAATCCTGCCGATCATCCAGGAGTTTGGCCGCTCGGAAGGCCGCACTGTGTCTGTGGTCAAAGACATTGCCAGGAAATCGCCCGTAACCATGACGATGACCATCAGCAGTGGAGTTAAGATCGCATCTCCAGTCATGATCAGGCCCACCGCCAGGAGCAGAACCTGGACGATCTTTTTGATAATGGAATTCAGCTGTTGCGAGCTTTCGACGTGCGCGATGCGCACCAGCTCCGCGGTTCGTCCGAACCTGGTGCGGACGCCAGTAGCGGTGCCTACGGCCGTTGCTTCACCCCGCTGTACCAGTGCTCCCGCGTAGGTATCCACTCCCGGACCTGCGTCGATCGGTAGAGACTCGCCGGTCAGCATGGATTGGTCGAGCAAAACAGAGCCTTCCACAAGGTGAACATCAGCGGAACTACCGGCCCAGCGACAACTTGACTACATCACCGCGTACCAATTCGGCGGCCGGCAAAGTTTTCCATGCCCCATCGCGGCGTACGGAAGCATTCAACGCGAGACGCGACTTCAGTGCGGCGAGGGTCGCCTGGGCGCGCGTTTCCTGGAAATAAGCCAACGCGGCGTTAAATATGAGCAGCCCGGCAATGACTGCAGCCTCGATATATTTATGGAGCATCACCTCCAGCACAATGGACGCTTCCAGCAGCCACGGAACAGGCGCCCAGAATTTGCCCAGCGCGTTGCGCAATGGATGCGCAGACGTATCGGGCATCGTGTTAGGGCCGTCCTGGGCCAGATGGCTCTGAGCCTCAGCGCTCGTCAGGCCAGTCGCAAGGTCCGCGGTTGTGCCGGTAGATGGAGGCGGGGCATCCCCTCCGAGCTCACCTCCGCGGCTCACTGTTTTTTCCAAAAAATCTCACGTTGATCACCACGACCCAGGCCCCGGGGCGCCGCTCGTCTTATAGATCCTTGCTGTCCGGCACTATGCCGCGCCACGTCGCCTACGCGAATCAAGCCTGAACCAGACCGTTCGGAAGTCGTACCGTTTTGCGAGCAAGAATATCCAAGCTCCACTCGAGTTATAAGCATATGCTCAGCCTACAGGAGCAATGGCAATGGACGCACTCAGCCTGCATCGGCTGCACTTCGCCTTCACGATCACGTATCACTATTTGTTTCCACAGCTGACGATGGGCCTCGCGCTGCTGATTGTCGTACTCAAAACCATTGCATGGAAGACCGGCCAGGTGCGCTACGACGTGGCCTCCAGATTCTGGGCGAAGATTTTTGCCATTAATTTTCTTTTGGGCGTTGTAACCGGCATACCAATGGAGTTTCAATTCGGCACCAACTGGTCAGAGTTCTCCCGTCGCACGGGCGGTGTGATCGGGATGCCCTTGGCCATGGAGGGAATTTTCTCTTTCTTTCTCGAATCCGCGTTCCTGGGCCTGTTTCTTTTTGGCGAGAAGCGTTTGCCGCGCTGGGCACACTGGTGGTCGGCGTTCCTGGTATTTGCAGGATCCTGGATCTCCGGCTTCTTCATCATAGTCACCGACGCCTGGATGCAGCACCCGGTAGCGTATCAGCTGACGTCGAACGGCATCTACGAGGTCAGTAGCTTCTGGGGTCTTCTGGGAAATCCAGAAGCATGGCTGATGTATGCGCACAACATGTGCGGGTCGGTGATTACGGCAGCGTTCGTGATGTCCTCGGTCGGAGCCCTCTATCTCTTACAAGGCCGGGATGAAGAATTTGGGCGCACCTTTGTAAAAATTGGCGTCATCGCAGGCATCATCTCCTGCATCGTGCAGATATTCCCCACCGGTGATCTGCATGGAAAGTATGTGGCTCAGAATCAGCCTGCTGCAATGGCGGGAATGGAAGGGCTGTTCAATTCGGAAAAAGGAGCGCCGATCGTATTGATGGGGCAACCCGACATGGAGGCCCAGAAGATCGACAATCCCCTTGTGGTCAACAGCGTTCTCAGCTTTCTTGTCTACGGCACGACCAAGGCCGAGGTGAAGGGTCTAAACGAAATTCCCCGTGATCAGTGGCCGTCTACGCTGCCTTTGCTCTACTACAGCTATCACATTATGGCTGGGCTCGGTACATACTTCGCCGCGTTGATGATCGTGGCCGGTTTCCTCCTTTGGCGGGGAAGGCTCTATGTCTCGCGCTGGATCTTATGGCCTATCCTGCTGAGCTTCCCGCTGCCTTACATTGCAAACACTGCAGGCTGGATGACGGCAGAGATCGGACGCCAGCCCTGGCTCGTTTATGGATTGATTCGAACTTCCGAGGGCGCCTCCAGGCATATCGGTGCGGGAACCAGTCTATTCACCCTCCTGGGCTTTCTCGGGATATATACCGTTGTCTCTGTGTTGTGGGTCGTATTGCTCTATACAGCAATTCAAAAGGGTCCGGCGGATCATAACCATAGCCCGCAGACACTCACTGCGGTTTAAGGGGGCGAGATGGAATCACTCTGGTTTTGGATCGTTGCTCTCATGCTCGCCGCCTACGTAGTTCTGGACGGGTTTGATCTCGGGGTGGGAATTGTCTATCTATTCGTAGCCACGACGGAGGACGAACGTCAACAGGCTCTGCGCACGATCGGTCCCGTTTGGGACGGCAATGAAGTCTGGTTGCTCGCCGCGGGCGGTACCCTCTTCTTTGCGTTTCCTCTGCTGTATGCTTCGGCATTCAGTGGCTTTTACCTCCCGCTGATGATTGTGCTGTGGCTGTTGATTGCGCGGGGACTCAGCATAGAATTACGGGGCCACGTAGCCGACCGCCTGTGGCGTTCTTTCTGGGACGGATTGTTCGCATTCGCGAGCGCTCTGCTGGCGATTTTCTTCGGGGCGGCTCTGGCGAATGTTGTTCGAGGCGTTCCTCTTGGAGCGGACAATTACTTTTTCCTCCCTTTGTGGACGAACTGGCGCACGGGTCCGAATCCCGGAATTCTGGACTGGTATACCGTTCTCGGGGGAGTTCTTGCATTCGTCGCCCTGGGCCTGCATGGAGCGCTTTACCTGTCGATGAAAACGCAGGCAGCGCTTGAACAAAGGGCCCGTTTGATCGCCGCCAGACTTTGGCCGGCGGTTCTCATGATCACCGCGATCAGCCTGCCGGCTACTGTGATCGCGCGGCCCAATTCCTTGCAAAATTATTTGCAGCACCCGTTATCGTTCGCGGTTCCGGTGGTTGTGATTGCAAGTCTCGCGGCCATTTGGTTCGCCTTGCGGAAGCGAAAGGAGCTGGTGGCATTTGTCGGGTCTGGTATTTACCTGGCCGCTATGTTGACGGGCGCCGCCGCCGGACTCTACCCGGTTCTGCTGCCGGCCGTTGGGTCTCATGGGCATGACATTACCATTGCTCTCGCTGTCGCGGGGCCGCACACCTTACAAATAGGGTTGGTCTGGTGGACCGTTGGAATTCTGCTCGCACTGGTCTATTTCGGCGTAGTGTACTGGCTTTTCCGAGGCAAAGTGCCTGCTCAATCCGATGGTTACGGCCATTAGCGGTTCAGCAGATGATAGCGATAAATCCGAAATCATCAATTATTAGAATTTCTTGTACTCGTTATTGAACGCCGGCCTGGGTTGACCATGAATAAATGAGGAGACGTCGAACGCATCCTGCGGGGATAAGCTACCCCTTCGGTTCTGCGGCATATTGTATTCAACAAAAGCGGCCATTTTCCGAATCCCATGCATTCCCGCCCCATCATTGAAGGAACGCGGTCCCCAAAGGGGAGGGAACTGCGGTGCAATTCCTTCTCCGTCATCTCCATGACACCCGGCACACTGCCGCTGGTACACAAGTGCTCCGTTGAGCGGATCCGGTTTCAGATCGGGAAGCGAAATAAGGCCACGACCGGCGTAAGGCCGGCGGCCGGGCTCCGGCTGAGACAGCCAATCGATGTAGTCGACCAGGGACCTCATGATGGAACCATCGTAGTCCAGTGGTTTCCCGTTCTCGCTGCGGACGAAGCATTCCTGAATCCGGTCTTTGAGCGAGATCATATGCCCTGCGCGCTCGTTATACATAGGAAACAGAGCCGGCAACCCCACCATGGGCGACGCATAAGGCTGAATGCCTCCCTCGGCGTGGCAACTGGTGCAGCTTAGCTTCGCGTGCGTGAACTGCTGCGCATAAAGCGGCGTTTCATTGAACAACAGGGCGCCCCGGCGGATGCTCTCGCCCTTCGGAGTATCGGGAATGCTGTTCTCCACCGGAGGTTTCCATGATGCCCAGGCGCCAGGCTCCGGCGCCGGCCAGAAAAGGGCTAAGCTCTTCAGTCTCAGGCCGGCGACAATCGTCCCCGCGTACATCGCGGAAGCGATGAAAATCACCATAATGTTCCACTTCCGGATAGTCATGGAACCGCGGCAATGTGGGGCTTGAATCCAAACTCGCCGTAGACTGCTTGTGCTTCAGCGGTTTGTAGGTAGGCTACCCAGGCCATGGCGGCAGCTCGATGCGGGGCTCCGCGCACCACTCCAGCCGCATAGATTGCAGTCGTGTTTTCTTTGGCCGGGATTGGCACACCGCTGATCGCATTACCGATCTTCCGTTGGAAACTGACTTCGGAACCCCACACCACGCCCGCATCGCATTTTCCTTGAAGTATCCACATCGGCGTCTGCCTATGATGGATCTGCGTAAGAATCGTGCTACCCGACTGTACCTTGGCTTCGTAGACCGCATGCGCAAGGCTTTCCCCGCCAGCTTTTCGCAGTGAATCGGAAATCTGCAGCGCGATCCCTTCCGTCGCAGGATTTGGCATGGCAAGGCGAATTGATGGGGCCGCGAGGTCTTTCAGGCTCTCGATATGTTTCGGATTGCCGGCCGCAACCATGATCGCCAGATCGTTGGTCGCGTAGCTCGCAACTTGCTCAACGATGCCCTGCTTCTGCATTTCGGCCAGCACGCTCGCGCCTGCCTCGTACACATCCGGCGTAACTTTAACCGTGAGATTGCCGAGCGTTATCGTATTGTTGTGCTCCATCTGTTTGCGCAGGATACCCGGCGGCAGGGTCTCATAGAAGATATGGCCGGCAAGCTCTGGATGCTCTTTCTCAAACCCGGCGACTAAACGGGGAAGCACAAAGAATTGATTGCCGCCGACGTAGAGAACCAGTCTTGCGCCCTCCGGATTCCCGTGCAGATCCGGAACGTTGTCGATATCGTCGACATGAAACACCAGGCCCTTCTCCCGGGCCGGGTCATTGGCGCCCTTGCTCCAGGGCGGAACGGACTGCGCGACCGCTCCTAAGCCAAACAACCACAAAATCACAACCACCAGGGTCTGCATACCGCTGCCTCTTTTGCTAAACCGTGATGTAGGTATAGTGGCCGTCAGACTGTAGTAGCGAAACCGCCGCCACCATGGCTGGAACAATTAAAACTCCAGGTATCGTGTGGGCCTGTAGATCTTGCACAACTTCCTCAGCCGCGGCTTTGAAAGCATATTGCTTCAGCAACCCCTGGACTTGTTCCTCCGTAGCCGTGTGGCAACTCAGGAACTGCACCCCTCTGCCTTGCAGTGCCTGCATGCTTGTGTCGTGGAAGCGCGAAGCACGGTCCTCAGGATCGTTCGAATCATGGCCACTACCGGGGTAGTAAATGTTGCGCGTGGCCGGCTTGCCCGTCTTTGGGTCCGCGACCTGCAGGAATTCGCCGAGTCGATACTTCTCCCACATGGCATCGTCAAAATTCAGCAGGTTGGAAGGGCCGTGCATCGCAGAAACGATCTTTATCTGACCTGGTGGAATATCAAAGCCGAATTGAAAGCCGTTGATCGAATTCTTGATGTTATTGAGAAATCTCCCCTCCCCAATCGGCCGGATATCGTAAACCTGCTTGGCGCGCGCCCCGTGCTTGAGCAAACTGTCAAATGCTTTGAAGTTCCAATCTGCGCGTTTATACACAAGTTGTGCATGGATGGGTGGCACGGCGCTCACCATCGCGCCGAGAGCCGCCAGGCTGGATCCGGCCCTGCTCACAAAAGTGCGACGAGTAAAAATCATGACGATGTTCCCCCTGTGGAATAGTGCCCTTTGCCTGTTATGGTCGAAACCTCTCGGGTCATGGTGCTTTTGCTCCTGGGATCGGGATCTCAATGCCAGATCAGGCTCGAAATTAGGACCACCAGCACAATGGATGAGATTACAACATACAGATAATCCCGCTCGCTAAGGAAGGCGTATACCGAAAAGACGACGCGTGCGATGGGGGTGGCAATGAGCATGACCAATCCCAGTTGAACGATCGCCAGAGCATGCCCGTGCATCGCGCCGGAAGCGATCCCCGCCAAAGTGTTAAGGCCTGGCGGCGCTCCGTGGAAAGCCCGATAATCGATCGTAGAGCGCCCGTGACGGATGAGAAAAGCAACACCTCCCAAAAGGATGACCGCGGCGGAAGCCAGCATTCCGATTCGCAGCAGCATGCCGATCCCAGCGTCGATCACGCTATCGTCAGAGCCGTCGTTGACGTGAGCCATGGGTGCCTGCGCCATTTAAAGCTTTCCGGTCATCCCGCTGTAAATCATCTCTGCCCCTAACGCGGCTATTACGATAGCAAAAACGATGCGGATGGCTTGAGTTTTGGCGCGCACCAAAAATCTCGCGCCCAGCAGCGAACCTGCGAGAACGCCGAGGGTGACCGGCATCGCAATGGATGGATCGATGTAACCCCGCCTTAGGTAAATTCCCGCGCTCGCTGCCGCAGTGACGCCGATCATGAAGTTACTCGTGGTTGTGGACACTTTAAACGGAACCAGCATGGCCTCGTCCATCGCAATCACTTTCACTGCCCCGGAGCCAATACCGAGCAGACCCGAGAGTGTACCGGCGCCAAACATCAAGCCAAATCCTAAAGGAACACGCCGCACATGATATGGCTGCTTTCTCCCGTGAAGTGGATAGCTCCCATCCAGGTGCAAGAGAGCGGCCAGGCGGTCTACGGGTTCATCGACCGGCGGAGGCTTTCGCTTGCGGGCAGAAACGCTAGCAGAAAACAACAGCACTGCACCGAACACGATGGCGATCGCTTTGGTTGGCGTACCAGCCGCGAGGAAAGCGCCGAACATTGCTCCGAGGGTAGTCGCAATCTCTAAGAACATGCCAATGCGGATGTTAGAAAATCCTTCTTTCACATAAGCGGCAGCCGATCCCGAAGAAGTCGCGATCACGGATACCAGGGAGGCGCCAATGGCATAGTGGATATTAACCTTGAAGGCCAATGCAAGCAGGGGAACGATAACGACTCCCCCACCCAGGCCGGTGAGAGACCCGAGAAATCCCGCAAGAAACGATGCCAGGCAGACCAGGAGCGAAAAGTCGATTGCGTTCATCTACCCGCCGGTTGGGAAGGCATGATCATTCGTTGGGTGGAGACTTCTGGTTCGTAGCCGGCACGCATTCTAAGGTAATCCGCCGAAGTCTCTGACGTCTTGTACGATGTTGCTATTTTGCCGCGGCCGATATTGACAGAATGCGAGCCAAAGCTAAACAGGTGTTTCGGACTTTGGCCTGCTTCGCAGATGGCGCGCGAACCTGTTTCAGCTCCCCTCGGACTGTTTCTGGGGCGTGATAGCCGTCTCATACTGCTTCTTTTCCCAGTCGAACTAATCGAACTCGACATCCCTCAGCACTTCGATCCCTTTGAGACTGTTGCAAGCGATATTTTCCTGCAGGCGATGGATTCATTGCCACCATGTATCTCACAGCACGAACGTGGGGAATGTCGAAATTCGTCCACCACCTGAAGAAAACAGCTCAACGGTGCTCTTTTTCCTGGTAGCGCCTCCAGATTCCACCAGAAACGGCTTGAGCGCACTTTGGTGAATGCAGCTGGGCGCATTATGGAATCGCCCTTCCCGAACGTCAAGCGGAAACAGGAAATCTGGGGAAGCCGATCAATCTACAGTTCCTACCCAGCCACCAATGCTTTGGGTGGCCCATTCAAGCCATCTTTTGGCTTGAGCGGGCGAGCACACCGGAATCCTTTGCCGGATCAGGAATTCTCAATCGCGCAATATCTAACTCTCGACAACCACACGCCGCATCCCACGCACCGCGTTGGTCAGCCATACCTCATCGGCGCTCAGCAATTTCTCCACGGAGAACTCCACGATTTGAATTTCCGGCATTCTCTGCAACAACGATGTTCTGTAAACGCCCGGAAGAACACCTGCATCGATCGGCGGAGTCAGCCAGCCATCCCCGTGCTTCACGACAATGTTGCTGATCGCCCCTTCCGTCACGATCCCTCGCTCATTGTGGAAAATCGCGTCGACATAGCCTCGTGCTTGCGAGACCTGCAGAGCATGGTTGTACAAACCCCGCCTCGTCGTCTTGTGCCGCAGAAAGCGATCACCCGACTGCACAGGATACGGCCAGAGTAGTGCTTTTGAAGCCTCCGGCTCTTCCTCCAGCACTGCCAACTCCGATAAGGCGCAACTTCCATCTCGCCCCAGTTCCAGGCGCAGCTTCGACGCACCTCGATCGGACGCGCGCATCGCACACTCGATAGCCTCAATGATTTCTGTGCGGGGGAAGCGAAAGCCGAAATATTCCGCTGAGGCCTGAAGCCGTTCAAGGTGCAGCGGCAGGAGCAGGCATTTGCCTTCTTCACAACGCATGCTCTCGATGAGTGAGAAGCTGCTGTCCTTGAGGAATTCTGCCTTCAGTTGACACTCCTGATGCTCTTCCGTGGCAACGGAGTCGTATGTTATACCCGCCCCCACTCCCATGTGCAGGCGTTCAGCTCGCAGCACTGCGGTACGTATCGCGACGCTGAACACGCTGTCGCCGTTGGGAGCGAAGTATCCAATCGAACCCGTGTACACACTACGAGGGCGCCCTTCCAGCTCTCGTATCAGTTGCATTGTTCT
Organism: uncultured Alphaproteobacteria bacterium; assembly: GCA_963794655.1. Lineage (GTDB taxonomy): Bacteria > Pseudomonadota > Alphaproteobacteria > Rhizobiales > Beijerinckiaceae > Roseiarcus. The sequence continues at coordinate 2,575,874 of CAWCEV010000006.1, read as the reverse complement.
CACCTTGGGAGCCCCGACAATGGAACCGGATGGAAAGAGGCCGGCGAAAAGCCGGTAGAGCGTGACATCGCTCCTGAGCGTAGCGCTAATCTCCGTGCTCATTTGCAACAGTGATGGCAGCCGCTCGACGGTAAATAGCTTGCCGGTATGTACGCTGCCCGTCTCCGCAACCCGGCCAAGATCACTCCGCATCAAATCCACGATCATCAAGTTCTCCGCACGGTTCTTCTCATCGTTGGTCAATGCTTCCATGCGTATTGCATCTTCTCTGGCGTCCCGTCCCCTCGGTGCGGTGCCCTTGATCGGGCGAACGACAATATGCCGTCCCTCCACCCGGAAGAACAATTCCGGGGAAGCAGAAAGAATGAAACGATCGCCAAACCGCAACAGTGCCCCAAACGCAACCGGCTGGGCTTCCATCATGTGAGCAAATAGCTCCCAGGCGCTGCCGGCATAGGGGGCTTGCACCTGGTCGGTCAAATTCACCTGGTAAGTATCGCCTGCCTCAATGTAGCCGTGGATCGTTCTGACTTTCTGCTGAAAGTCCTTACAGGAGATAGCAAGCGAAGGACCTTCGACACCGCGCGCCCTCCCGAAGGGGCCCGGCCCGGCAGTGAATTCGATAGGCGCCAAATAGAGACCGAATGCCGCTAGCGGCAAATCGCGCGGGCTGGGGACAAATCCGGGGGCCGCCTTCGGCTCCCAGTGATACCCGCACTCATAGCTGAAATAGCCGGCGCTCCACAGTCCTTGAGCGCGAGCCGCCTCAAGTTTTTGGAAGAAGAGGGGAAGTTCACTAAGTTCTCTTGCCTCAAGCCATTCGACTGGTTTTCTGAAAAGAAGGGAACGCTCATTAGGCCTAGCCGGAACGCTCGAGGACTCCAAGAGGATGGCATGCTCTTCAGTCGCCGCCAATTTACGATATTCGATCGTGCAGCTCATGTTCCAGCGTCTCGAGCCACTCTGTCATGATGGTTCGTGCTCAGCGACATGGATCAATCTTAGCGTTCCCCCGCACTTCGCCGCGAAATGTACTGCCGCGTTTCGACAGGATAATATGAATGCGTCGAAAGACAGGAGGAAACTATGCGGAGCAAAGCACCGGCCGGCACATCGAAACTTGCTGGTCCACAACCGGCGCATAGGATTGCTGCGTTCATTATGGTTCTTGTATCGGGGTGTATTACGCCGGCTCTCTTTGGCCAGCAGGATGTCCATGCGACACTCATACCGCCTGCAAATCGAAAAGCAGCGCCGGCCTTTCAACTTGCGAGCGAAGATGGCAGGAAGGCGCAGCTTTCTGACTATCGCGGAAAAGTCGTTCTACTCAACTTTTGGGCTACCGATTGTGGCGGCTGCGTGCTTGAGATTCCATCGATCATAGAGATTGAGAACGCTTACAAGTCCCAGGGCTTCACCGCCCTCGGTGTCTCGATGGACATATCTTACGAAGGCCTGAAGGACGCCAACGAAGCATGGGGAAGGGTGACGCCATTCATTGCCAAGCACCGAGTAAACTACCCGATCGTCATGGGTGACGATGCAATATCCAGGGCCTACTCATTGAACGCGTTTCCGGCCACGTATTTGATCGACAAGTCCGGTAAGGTTGCTATCTCGTATGTAGGAGTACTCATAAACAAGGACGCCGTCGCCACAAACGTCAAGAGCCTCCTGTCGGAACGGTGATCGCCTGGGTGGCCCATTCAAGCGAGCGCCCTAAGCGTGGGACCCCTTTTACCGCATAATCCCCTGCTTAGAAGCCGGAGCGGGTTTAGCAAACGATTCTTCCGTATGACCGCATTGGCTGCACTCGTATCGAATCCTGGTCGCTGAGACCCCGGGAGTGCTGTCGTGGGGTTTGTGCTGCAACTCAGGGATCTCGGTCTTGGTGGTCGATTCACGCATAATGGCGTAGCAGCTAGGGCATTTCTTCATCACTTTCCCTCAGCTCTTTAGGACGCTGATCCAACGCCAACCGTCGCCTCCGATGGGGATAAAAGGCGAGGACGCCCCACGCCCATGCTCAGACAGCGGCCGATGCAACCATTGCCAGAAACGGAAAAACCAAAGGTTCGACTACCCTTTAGCCAGGTCTACGCTTTGGTCTTTGGCCGGTTGCTGGGCCATCTGCAGGTATTCGGCGATGGTCTTGCCGTGGCGGCGTCTTTTACGCTTGGATCGTGACCATTCGAGGCTGCGGTGCAGGCGTCATCTAAGGTTGCGCGTAATATCCAGTGCGCGTCCGCGCGGTCGCTCCCGGCTGATTCACTTTCACCTGCAGGGAATGGTACTCATTCGCGCGATCAGCATGCGACCCGCGGAAGGTCAGCACATAGAACGACCGCGCGTCGCCGGCACTCTTGGCGATGTCATGGGCCATCGCTGCCGGCAGGTCGTTGCTTCCGTTCAGGACCAGTCCGCCCGATTGAACCGCAAGCACGGAGAGCGCCAGGTTCGGCGGGTAGGCTTGCGACGGAGACTTCACACCTTGGAGAAATTGCGTGTATTCCGAAAACTCCGAAACATCCGTGCCCGCGACCCCGCGCGAAACTACGCTGTATAAGGTAATGTGGCCGAGTCGCAGGGCCGTCGAGGTGTTTACGATAGCGTTGAAGATTTGCCGCTGATCCGCGCTGGTGAGATCACTCGCGGCCCTTGCGAGGAGAGGCCAACCCGGGCTCACCCAGATAATGAGTTTCCTTCCGGGCTTTGCCGACTCAGACGCGATCGTGGCATCAAGCGCCTTGAGAGACAACTGGTAACGTTCGAATGCGCCGTCGGCCGTGGTCCGGTCCACCAAGCGCAATCCCGTTGCGCTCCGGTCAAGCATGGCCGCAAGAGCATTGCCATCCCGCGAAGCCGCCATCGGCTGAATGCCGGTATCGGTCAGAGTCACCAGTGACACTGGCAACGGCAGCCTACCGCCGTTGTCCAGGAGAAAGTTTCGAACCCCCTCCCGTTCACGGGCTGCTTTTAACAAATCAGCATTTATCGAATCGATGACAAGAACGATCTCAACCGGCGGGGCCGGCGTCCCGGCATCCAGGTCCACGGCGCGGAAGGAAGTGATGCTCTTCGCCTGCTTATCGTCCAGTAGGGTAAACGCTTGTTGCGGCAAGCCACGCACTGGTTTCCCCGACTTATCGTTGACTGCCACATCGATGGTAACGTGATCCGTTTGCGGGGCGGCCGCCGGAGTACCGGAACCCACCGAAAGAGAGGGAAAGCTGTTTTGTTGCGCGGTGAGGGTCAGGGAAGAGACGATAGAAACAGCCAATAACACGCAAAGCCATTGCATAGCCGCTTCACCTGCTTCCGGCTCGAAGTTATAGGAGAGCCCGGAGCGCCACTTTAGGAGACGGCTCAGCCAAAAGATAAGTTGCGTCCCACCCCGCGATATCAGGCCTCCCGAGAGTGGTCCGCCGTAGATGACACATTTGAGAAGCTTTGGCATTTGGTCCGCCGGCGATACTCCGACTACTTTGCCAATCTGTCTTCGATGGCCGTCTTGGGGGTGACCTTCTCAGCCGGTACACCCTGGGGAATATACCCCATTCGTGTCATTTCACGGACCGCAGGCAGGAAAACATACTTCATACGGAGAAAATCAAGATGAAGAAAACACTTTCCGCTCTTGCTCTCACATCCGCCTTCGCGACCGGCGCGATATTATCCGCGCAAGTCCACGATTGGCACGATCTTGACGCTGTTCACAAGCATGTCATTGAATCCATCAATGAAATGGAGCATGCACGTGCGTCGAATCACTACGACATGATGGGCCACGGCGTCAAAGCCGAGGACCATCTCCGCGCAGCAGAGCGGGAGTTGAGCCTCGCGATCGACGCTTCGAAAACCTCCGCCCGTTAGCGCAGCCAACAGTGAGATGGACTGGGCGTTCACCGCCGCCCGGTCCACCCATTTTTCTATCGGTACCGAACTCGTATCGCCGCACCCTTTGCAGCGGGGCGGCTGCGACGTTCTCCCACTCCTCAACAAAAGGCCGCATGCCAGCGGATCAAGCATCAGGTCAGGTAATCGCCTCGCAACCAAGCCAAACACGTCGAGGGAGACCGCCGGGCTCTTCCATCGAGTAGAATTCCCGGGATGAGGGGCGAGCCATGACGCTGACGATCTACGACGGGAAAGATTTTGCCAGGCAATTTCGGGTAGTCCGGGATAACACACTCCAGATTGCCCAGGATATTCCTGAATCGAAGTACGGCTTTATACCCGCGCCCGGTTGCCGCGCGATCGGCGCTCTATTGACGCACATCGCGGTGTCTCCGCGCATGTGGTTTGAGGTTCACGGCAAGCAGCAGGTGAAAACGTTGGTCGGCTTTGACTTCGTTCGCCTGTCCAGCGAAGTGAAGGCAGAGGAAGCAAAGACTCGAACAAAGGCAGAGATTCACGATCTCCTACGCGATGAGGGCGACAAGTTTGCCGGGTGGATAGAAACGCTGACGCCTGAGTCTCTCGCGGAAAGGATCCCCGTAGCCGACGGCTCAGGTACGAAGTCGCGGTTTGAACAACTGCTCGGGGCCAAGGAGCACGAGATGCACCATCGCGGCCAGTTGATGCTCATCGAGCGGCAACTGGGGATTGTGCCCCATCTTACCCGCCAGGCCGAGGAACGCATGGCGAGTGCGACGGCGGCCAAACACTAAGCGTGACGGCGCGATCCGGATTCCAAAGCGGTGCCTGGCGGGTTGCCCATTCAAGCCTTCTTTTGGCTTGAGTGGGCAAGTCTTTCAACGCACATGTGATGCTGTTCCTAGCGACGCTTTTCTTGCAGCCAGCGGTCTTCTTTTACGGGCTGGCGACCGGTCAAGATTGGAGCCCACTCAGCCAACGGCGGGCTTGAATGGGGCACCCTTCACTTTTCCCTGCACGTACACAACGGCCGGTTCGCGAGAATCGTTACGAACTCACTCAGGCATTCGTTCCGCCATCTACGGTCAGATTCGCCCCGGTGATATAGGAGGACTCCGGAGCAGCGACAAATGCCACCAGGGCAGCCACCTCGTCGACCGTCCCATACCGATTCAGCGCGGTGACCGCTCTTTGCGGCGTGGCCCAATCACCGGATGCAGGGTTCAGGTCGGTGTCGATCGGCCCCGGTTGCACGTTGTTGACGGTGATGCCTCGGCTCCCGACTTCCCTCGACAAGCTCTGCGCAAACATTTTCACCGCGCCCTTCGTCGCCGCGTATGCTGCCAGCCCTGGGGTCAGATTGCGCTCGCCCACGCATGATCCGATCATGATGATTCGGCCGTTATCATTCATATGCTGCAACGCTGCCTGCGTGGTGACGAACATGCCGCGGATATTGAGGTTGATGACATGGTCCATCTCCTCCAGTGTGGTGTCTGCGAATAATTTTGGAATAGCCGTGCCCGCATTGTTCACCAGGATGTCCAGTCTGCCCAGGGCGGCGACGGCCTTCTCTACTGAGGCGCGGACTGCCTGCGGATCCACCGCGTCCGCCTGGATGGCAACGGCCTTCCCTCCGGCATCTTGAATCGCCTTGGTCACCACCGCGGCGGCGTTGGCATTTTTCGCGTAGGTGATGGCGACGCTGGCTCCATCGGCCGCGAGACGTTTTGCAATCGCAGCGCCGATCCCACGCGATCCTCCCGTTATCAGCGCGACTTTTCCTTTCAATGACTGAGACACAGGTCCCACCTTTCAACAAAAAATGGTGATCCTCCTCGATCAGGCTTCGCCACTCGAGGAGTAGTCTCCCTGAACATAACCTCGAAAGGCGGCCGGCAAAACTGCTTTTTAAGCAGACAGGTTATGCTTTCTAGGCAGAGGTGGCTTTTGGAACTCAGGCATCTTCGTTACTTTGTCGCCACGGCTGAAGCACGAAGCCTCAAGCTTGCGGCGGAAGGGCGATTGCATACAACACAGCCCTCTCTCAGCCGCCAGATCCGCGACCTTGAGGACGAGGTGGGTACGCCGCTCTTTGTGCGAGGAGCAAAGGGCGTGGAGCTGACGCCCGCCGGCCGGGTATTTCTGGACCACGCACGGGTGATGCTTTCTCAGGCGGAAGCGGCAGTGCAATCTGCACGGCAGATTGCCTATCCAACCAAGCCCTCTTTCTCCCTGGGCTTCATGATCGGTCACGACACCACCTTGCTTCCTGCGGCTCTCAAGCTTCTTCGGGATGAATTACCGAATATTCATGTGGTGATTTCTACGCAGAATTCTCCCCAGCTGGCCGCCGCTCTGTTGCATGGAGGAATCGACGTGGCCTTCCTCCGCAGAGAAGACGGCAGCGGTGACCTAGACTTCAGGACCCTCGTCGAAGAGTCGTTCCACGTTTTTCTGCCTTCGAATCATCCACTCGCGGCTAACGGCACAGTCACTCTTCAGCAACTTGCCGGGGAAATATTTATCAGCGTCTCCGGGACGGCCCTCAGCATTTCGGGAAAACAACCGGCATTACGACGGGCAATCGACAAGTTCCTCCATGACAATGGTGTCAAGATAAGACCGAGCCACGAGGTCGACAACCTGGGAAGCGTCATGTCCCTCATTGCCTCCACCGGAGGGGTTGCTCTTCTCCCGTTGTATGCAAAGACCTTCCTTCCGGATACCGTGACAACTCGGCCCCTGCAAGGGCCCGGACCGAAAATCGATTTGTCCGTTGGTTATCGTAAGGCGAATGCCTCATCTATATTGAAGCTATTTCTTTCGCGGGTGAACGAACTCGCAGTCGACCTCTCGCAAAAGTGATCGCCTTGAAGAAACTTTCGGGGTCACAAAAGGAATTACGAGCACGGCGCTTACTTGCCCACTCAAGCCAAAAGAAGGCTTGAATGGGGCACCCGGTCTTTCGTCGGTCCGAGCGGTCGGACTTGCTGTAATGAGACATCGTACAGGAGGTGTCGGATGGTGTTCCATCGACGGGCGTGTGGCGCAATCGTGGCGCTGACCGTGATGGCTGGCGTGCTTGAGCCTCGAGGGTTTGCAGAGACTCTCTACGTCTCTCAAGAGCCCTACGATCTTGCAGGTACCTGGCAAGGCACGCTCGGTAGTGGCCAGGAAATGCGAGTCGTCATTCAAATCACCAAAGGAACGCGAGGCGAGTATCGGGCGCTCTTCTACAACATCGACCGGAGCGGCGATGCGATTCCGGTGAGCGAAATCTCGGTCGACGGTTCCAAGGTGAAGATGGCCTTCTCCATGGTCAATGGAACGTATAACGGCCGCTTCGCACCAGATGGCAAATCAATCGTAGGAACGTGGAGCCAAAACTCTGCGCCCGTGTCTCTCACTCTGGCGCGCGTTGCACCCGGGTCGGAATGGACCATTCCCCCCGCTACGGTCAAGCCAGCACCGATGGACCCAACGGCGAATCCGGCATTCGAAGTGGCTACCATCAAGCCGAGCAGTCCTGAGGAGCATCGCAAATTCTTTCGCTTGAGCCCCGATCATCTTCAGGCAGTGAACCAGACCGTCGACGACCTGATTACTTTTTCCTATGGTGTTCACCGCAAACAGATCGTAGACGCGCCGTCCTGGATGGAATCGGAGCAATTCGACATTAGCGCGAAACCCGATGCGGAAGGCATGCCCAGTATTGGGCAATGGCGGACCATGGTGCAGAAGCTACTCGCAGATCGTTTCAAGCTCAGTTTCCATCGGGACCAGAGGGACCTAGCGGTTTATACGCTCTCTGCCGGTCCGACGGGGGCCAAGCTCACAGAGAGTCAGGGTGATCCGAAAGGGCTGCCGGGAATAGGCTTCCAACGACGCGTGGGCGACCTGAGTGCGTTCAACGTGAGCATGGTTGATTTCTTGAATTTCATGACAAGAAATGCCGGCCTGGACCGCCCCATCCTGGATCGAACCGGCCTTACCGGCCGCTACGATTTCAAACTCACCTGGACTCCAGACGATGTGCAACCAAGTAGTATGCCGCCCAACGAGGCTCCGCCGCTCTACACTGCGCTTCAGGAACAGCTCGGCTTGAAGCTCTCCGCGACCAAAGCGCCGGCCGAGGTCTACATCATCGACCATGTCGAAAAGCCTTCCGGGAATTAGACTCTGAGGGTGATCCATTCAAGCCCGTCGCGGCCCGAGGGCTTACTTTGCGGAAGCTGTGTCACAAGGTCTCTGCCACCTTAGAGTCTCGTGTCTGCGTTGTCTTCTACCTCAGGATGGGAATCCGCCTCCATCCATCGGCGGACCGGTCAGGATGTTGGCTCCTTTCTTTTCGGCCCTCTTCTAGTCCCTCGACGGGATGGTAAACAAACCACGGCGCGTTCTATCGTGGTTGAGATTATGTTGCGATTTAAAAGTTTCAACCCTGGCGCCCGGTAAGACGTTGCATCCTGGTGAAGCAAGGTCACCCCAATCGAAATGTAGTGGTAACTGGTGTAGGGTAACCGAATTATAAGTTACCGCGACCAGGAGCGTGCCCGCAGCTTTGGCGAGAGTGGCGAACCACCAGTTATTACATTCTCAAGAATCCATGTTAGGGACGCCGGCGCATAACATCACGCTGCCACATAAGTGTGTAAATTGCACAGCGATCTTTACCCGATTCGGTATTTTTTCCCTAAGCGGTGCACGATCAGTAGTTTATGGGCGCTACAGTTTGCGCTGAAAAGCGAGATACTATATAAACTTTCATTAGGTGATCCCCAACCTAAAACTTAGTTGCTAACTTCGGACTGGGAACGGGAATATAGAAGAACTATTCCTCCAAGTTAGGGCTAATGTCTGTCTCGACGCGTCGTCCTGTGCCTTGGGAGCGTGGAGATAAGCTTACGGACCCACTGTGTCTCTTTCTGCCTCGAACACTAGAAAATTTGAGATCGAGGGAATCATGTTTGCGAAGAAAATTGGGGCTGCTTTCGCCCTGTCGTCCGCTCTTGCCGTCGCCGTGACTCAGCGTGCACAGGCTTCCACCATCACCGTAGTGCCCTCCGAGGCACAAACGCAGATTCAAGCTTCCATCAACAACAGCCACGTGGGCGACACGATCGCCTTTCAGGCGGGCACCTTCAACCTGTCGCATCTCCGGCTACAGCCCGGACGCAGCTACATCGGCGCCAGTAACGGACAGACGATCGTCCACGGGAGCGGCGGGTATTCTCTCATGGAGTTTTACGGATCGGGCCTGACGGTGCAACACATCACTTTTGACGGCGGAGGGCTCTACCTGGGGGGAGCAGTCTCTGGTGCGAACGTGGAATACAATACTTTTCGCAATATTTCTTTTGGACCGAGCGGGAAAAGTGAATTTGGAAATTGGACCTCGACTGTAGGAATCTTCATTGACTACAGCGTTTCGAACTCCGATATTTCTCACAATACCTTTCAGAATCTCTCTTCACAAGTTTTGTACCAATACACGGATGAGAGCCTTGGGGTGTCTGGAATCTTCGGCTATGGATTTTCCAATACCACCCTTGACTACAACACCTTCGATACCGTGAACGAAGGGATCAAAGTCTTCTTCGACCATGCAGACGGAAAGAACGTGCACATCAATAACAACACCTTCACCAACGTTCACCGCATGGCAATCGAGCTGCAGGGCGGCAGCACCAATGGCCTCGAAGTGGCCTACAACAATGTTTCCAAGCCGCTCACTCCGTGGAGAGAATCGTTCGGCATATCGGCGGCGATGGTTGGCTCGAACGCGATCGTCCACGACAACATCGTCGATGACCAATTGCCGTGTTTGGGTTCTGGTTGCTGGGTCGGCATCGCACTCGAGGCCTGGGGAACTGCCACGCAGGTATATAACAACACCCTGAGAGGCTATTGGGGCTGGGGAGTTGCCGTGGGAACCTCGACTAATGTGAAGGTACAAAATAACGTGATTTGTGGCCCCAAGATGGTCTTCGTTACCAACGAACCGCACCCTGTTGTCGGCGCAGTATATTCGAACAATAAAACATCCACCGCGTTGTATTGTTCCAAGTAAAAAGCGAGGGTGATGAGTCGACAGGCCCGGGAACCGGGACGCTGGTACAGCGTGCCTCCGCTCTCGGGCCTATTGACTGTGTGGGGTGAATTGCCGACGAGAGCGGTTCCAGCAAGCGGAACCGCAGTTTTGACGATTCAATTGGTTGATTACCTTGAGTAAATGGTGCTAACGAGGGTTCTATAGATCGGGGGCTGTCGAAATGGTAGCGAAGTTTGGGGCCGATGTGATGAAAGCCAGACGCGGCCAACGGCGCTGCGTGGAGGAAGACGGGTACTTTGTGTAAAAAACATCCCCACAAAGGGTTCGTTGAGGCGCAGGTCCCTCCGCTACGCTCCGCTCCGGTCGGGATGACAAGGAAAGGGTGACGGTTCCAGGAGAGCCTGCGTGTTCCCATTTCACCACATTTCGCTCCAGCAACTCGTCGCCAACGGATTCCCGTCGGACCGGTAGCTCGTCTTCATATACTCCAGCACCGGGAGACAACACGTAAAACTCGGCGACACGCCAATGCGGCATGAAGTGGTATACGTATTTCCGGCACAGAATTCGAAAGAATCGGGTTCACAGCAGGCAGGACCGAATGAAAAACAGGATCGATTTCGCGTGGATGCTCTCAATTCTGCTTTCCGTGGCCGGGGCCACCGTGACCATGGCACAGCAGGGTCCCACCGGAGGTGTAGTTCCTCCCAGGCCGCAAGGCCCCTGCGACATTTACGCTTCGGCCGGGGACGCCTGTGTCGCCGCGCATAGCACGACCCGCGCTTTATATGCGGCCTATCACGGTTCCCTGTACCAGGTGTTGCGCCAATCGGACGGCAAGACTCTGGACATTAGCGTTGTCGAGCCTACTGCGTCGCCGGTTCCGGACCCGGGCGGATACGCCGACGCGGCCGCTCAGGATAGGTTCTGCGCCGGTACCTACTGCTGGATCAGCAAAATCTACGATCAATCTCCCAAGCAGAACGATCTCACGCAGGCTCCCCGTGGAGGCTTCGGCGGCCCGGCCCTGGGAGGCTTCAACACCCTTCCCATCGCCGATATGGCGCCGGTCACCATCAACGGGCACAAGGTTTACGGCGTGTTCATCGAACCGGGCATGGGGCTTCGCCAAAACGATGTGAAGGGCACTGCAGTCGACGACCAGGCGGAGGGGCAATACTGGGTCGTCAATGGCAAGCACTTCAACGCCGGTTGCTGTTTCGATTACGGCAATGCCGAGATCGACAGCCGCGATGATGACAACGGCACCATGGAAACGCTTTACTTCGGGAATGCCACGCCATGGTTTAGCGGTGCTGGTCACGGTCCGTGGATCATGACCGACCAGGAGAACAATCTCGTCGGTTGCGTCAATCAGGATGGTTCTAAAGGCTGTCCCAATCTGCCCAGCATCCCGTGGCGTTTCGTGACCGCCATTGGCAAGGGAGAACCGCACCATTGGGCTTCGCTGGGTGGTGACGCGCAGAGGGGAAGATTGTCGGTCATGTTCGAGGGACCGCGTGTGAATCCAACCTATGACCCCATGCGCAAGCAGGGGGCCATTCTGTTGGGGAACGGCGGCGACAACAGTGTCGGCTCGCAAGGAACGTTCTATGAAGGAGCGGTAACCGCCGCCGGCACATTTCCGTCGAATGCTACCGACCAGCTGGTGCAAGCCAACATTGTGGCTGCCCGGTACGACGTCGCTCCACTTACCGTGTCGCCGGCGGCGCCAGAATCAACGACGTTCACTCCGCAGTCTTCGCGAGATTTCACAGTAGCATTTACGAATACGACAGGAGCGCCTGCAGCGGGCGTTACCCTGAGCGTTGCTGCTCCTGCCCATTCATGGACATCCGTTGTTTCCGGCACGAGCGATACATCGAAGACGCTCGATCAGCAGGTCGCGCCTGGCGCCAGCGTGAGTGCAACTTTCAAAGTCACCTCCGGGCCGCAATCGTCCAGCGGCGATCTTGTTGGCAATGCATCCTGGACGAACGCGGCCAGCGGCAGAAAGCAAGCGGAGATCGCGGTTGTCAAGGTGCGCAATGCCCGGCCGATCAAGATCAACGAGTTTCGCGTCACATCGGGCTCTCCGGCTTCTGGTCCTTCAGGTAACCCGACGAACTCCTTTATCGAGCTTTACAATGCAGGTTCGCAAAGCGTCGATATTTCCAACTGGACGTTGACGCAGCATTCAGCCCATCAGGCCATCTTCTCGACGGTAAAGATCCCAGCTGGAACGAAGCTTGCGGCCGGCGGCTTCTACCTGCTCGGTCTCTCCAACTCCGGGCTGGCGGCGCCTGCGCGGGCGGGTGACAGGATCCTCTATGTGAGAAACACGGAAGGAATGTCGGTTGGCGATACCATCACTATCGGTACTGGCTCCAGTATGGAAACGCGCAAGATCGCGAGCCTGGGGACGGCGGCCGCCAACCACACGACACTGTGGCAACCGCTTCCCGACGGGCCGGTCATCACTATTCCCCCCGGGTCGACCAATGTGCCGGTAGAGAATGCAGCCGGCTTCGTGGCCGGGCAGAAGATAGCGCTTGGTTATGGTTCTACTTACCCGGTCGCTGCCAATCCTGTGGAGCAGTACGAGATCGCCACGGTGACCGCCGCCGGCAAGCCAGGCACCCAGGCGTGGCTCGCGATGGATGCGCCGGCTGGAGCCACCAACCTCAAGGTAACCGATCTCTCCGATATTTCCATCGGTGACAAGATCAGGCTGGATGTCGACAGCGCCGGGCACGGAATAGAAACCGTAACTGTGGCGCATGTCGGCACGGCAGCGGGGCGGACCAATCTCTCCGCTCCTGCGGGCGTGGGAGAGACCCGGATCAGCGTGCGCCGGGCGGAGGGCTTTGCGGTAGGCGACAAAATCGCGGTCGGCACGCCTGCCAGCCAGGAAGCCGTGACGGTTACGGCCGTGGGCAGCCAGGGGCCGGACGGCGCAGCCATCGACGTTACACCCGCCCTCGCCAAATCTCATGTGGCCAATGAATGGGTGGTGTCTCCGGGCACGGGCCTGGATCTCGCGGCTCCCCTGCAGTTCCATCATTCCGCCAATCTTCCTTTTAGCAATCGCGGGACAGGAATCAGCTTTGAGCCGGCGACTGCCTTTGCTCATTCGAGCAACGAGCCGGTCCAGGCCCTGGGCGCCGGTATCGAACTCGACAAACCGCTGGCCAACGGCCACGGTATCCACGACGTGGTGAGTGATGCCGCCGTCAAGACTGCCGGGTACCAGGGCACTCCGCTGCCCAACCAGTGGTTTGGCGGACCTGAATTGACCACTACGTCCCCGCAATTCGGCCATAACCTCACCGTCGAAGAGGGCAGCATGGCGCTACGGGACGCCTCGGGTGTGGTTGCCGACAGCCTCAACTACGGCGGTCTTGTTGACCCATGGGCCGCGCAAGGCGATCAAGCCACCTCAGGAGCGGCGCTCAGCGGCTGCTATGTTCCGGCTCCCGGCTCAGTGTTCGATCCATGGTCAACTGTGGTGACGCCGGTTGCCACCAACACGAGCGCGGGACGGTTTCCCGACGGCGCCGATACCGGTAGCAACTGCAAAGACTTCATGACTCAGGCCGTGGCGACTTTGTTGGCCACTTCGCCCGCGGGCGCAACCAACCTCAAGGTCACCGGTGTGCAAGACTTCCGGCCTGGTCAGAAAATTCTGATTGATCCTGGTGCGAATCTTGAAACTGCGGTCATCGCCACGGTTGGCACAGCCGGCGCCACCACTTTGAGTACTTCAGCGGACGTGGGAGCAACGATTCTCCATACGGCAAACGCTACCGGTTTTGCGAAAGGTCAAACCATCTCTATCGACGATGGAGATAAATCTGAAACGGCCGTTATCTCGTCCGTCAGAGCGCGCGGCGGCGCCACTATCGCCCTCGCTGCACCACTTGCTCGCGCCCACGCCGCTGGCGGACAGGTTGCGGGCAGCGGTATCGGGCTCACCACTCCCTTAACCCGGGAACATACCACCGGAGCGCAGGTCTCCGACAACGTTCCCACGCCTGGGGCGCCGAACCAATATCAGGCCACAAATCATTGAGCGAGGTTGGCAAATAGCCCCCATTATCTAGTCGGCGGCGCTAGTTGGGCGTTGAGATCCTGGCCCATTCAAGCCCTTCTGTTGGCTTGAGCGGGCAAACTTTTCCCTGCGCGTATTGACCGCCGCGCTCGTGATGTCCGGAAGGCGGCTACGCTCGAAGCGTTCTGGCTGCACCATGCGTTCGTGTAGCGCGACGCAAACGCGCGCATATCGGCCGGGCTGCGAAACAGGGGAACATCCTAACATCGAAGTCGCCGATAAAATTTCGTCTGGCGGTTGAGATATCTGCCCCAAACTTTTCCACCAAAACTTCCAGGTTTGCGTTGGAAGCGTTGCCCACTCAAGCCAAAAGAGGACTTGAATGAGCACCCGAGAAATTTTCGCTCATGTGACTTTCGCAGTCCATCCGTTGTCTTCGTCAGTGAACAAGAATTTGGAGGATTGCATGCTCAAGGGATTTCGCGATTTTGTGTTGCGGGGCAATGTCTCCAGGTCGTCATCTTCGGACGGGGTTCGATGCTGCGTCTCACCTTTAACCCTCAAGGGCCTGAGGTTTGTCGGACGGAAGGCCAATGTTTGTTGTGAAAGGACTTCTCATGAGTGATACCCCTGAAAAGACTGGACTGGATGGCCGCGGCCGCGAAAAAAGCGGGCGGATCGACCACAAGCATCCCGCGACAAAAATCAAGCATTTGCGCGAGCACTATGGCCTACATTTTGCGAATGGGTGGGACGGTGAGCGCACGCTTGGCGAACTGCTGAGCGAAACAAAATTCGAATCGCTCACCCAGTACGTGAAACACCACGGCCACCGTTCCGATGTGGAGACGACTAGCTGAAAAGTGACCCGGCGGGACGACGCGGCATGCTTTCTCTTTAGCTCCCGGGCGATGACGGGAACAGGAGACAGAATGACCGTACCGCGGTCCCGTTGACTCCGTCGCGCGAAAACGGCAGCGGCGCTAAGACCCCTAGTGCGAAAACAAAGGCAATCCATCTTTTCTGTCGCAGGCCAACCGCGACGACGGATGTGTGAGCAGAGGAGTTATCACGAGATGTCTTGCAAGGAGTATCAGGAGCTTCAGCGGCGGTGTGAGTCGAGGCGAAAGCGAATGAGCCATTTCATGAGATTCAAGCCTGCGAATTGGCAAACCGATCCACAAGCAAGAAAATTTGCTAAAGATACGCAAGCGGAAATCATGAAAACCGCCGCTCAAATGGCCAAACACCAACAGAACTGTACTGTCTGCAAAGGAGAAATCACCGGCACACTATCCACCAAGCCGCCTTACCTTGAGAGCAACTACCAGGGGTTGCGGGGAAATGCGCCATGAAACATCTCAGTGACTGGCGTAGATTCGAACGAACCGACCGGGAAACCTACCCTGGCGTGAATGCTCGCGTGCAGGTAGAGTTCGAGAATGGGCGAATCGAAGAAGGCGACTCACTCGAGTTCTTCCCGAGATCCGGTCATCTTCCGGCCTCCACCATCACCGCCTGGCGTTACCTCAAAGGGTGAATATCGGATAGGCTGCACAGGGCGGCCACGGAGCTATTTCGAGTTATAGAGATCCATGCAGTAGGGCATGGGCGTGCCGGCATTCGGCAGGGATGTTCGCTTGTAAGAGACGCAGGTTTGTCCTGTCTCGGTATCGAGCGCCAGGATGGTGTTGTCTTCTACGAAGGGTACGAAGCGCTGCGATTGCCCCGAGCACCCAACCATGGGCAACAAGATTGCGGCTGCAAGAATCTTCACCTTAACATCACAGTAGCGGTTGAGGGATCTGGAGTTCACACTCCTAGTTGATCGCGAGATTGGCCGGGAGGAAATGGCACTTTGGGGTAGTCGGGCAGAAAGGGTATCCTACCCTCTTATCCGATTCTCTTGCCGAACCCGCGGAAACCACGCCGCGGTAAGGGACGATAAGCGATCGATCCTGGAATGCTCAACTCGATCTCGGTGCCATCGCCTGCGCCGCTCCGAATCGTGACCTCCGCGCCGATTTGTCTGCCGCGTTCGCGCATGCCCGGCAAGCCATAGTGGCCTGGGCGGCCCCCTGCCAGGATTGCGGGATCGATGCCTTTGCCGTCGTCCCGTATGCGCAGGCGAAACACACGTTCTGCATAGATGAGTTCCGCTTCGATATGCCGTGCCCGTGCGTGGGTGAATGCATTACGAAGAGCCTCGCGGCTGATGCGGTAAAGCTCATCGCGAATGATCGGATGCATGTCGCGTGACGAACCTTTCACTGTCAGCTCGAACACAGCGCCCTCAGGTGTCGCCAGCTCATTGCACAGAGCCCGCACCGCCTGCGCCAGGTCATTTGTAGTCGTCGCGGACGATCGTAAATCAGACACCGCATCCCGGCCCTCGGTGAGCGCCTCGTCCGCGCGTTCCAGTGTTTGTTCGAGCTTCTCCTTTGCTATTCCGGGCGGAAGCAGGTCATCGACCACCTGAAGGTGGAGCATGAGTCCTTGAAAGCTCTGCAACAGCGTGTCATGCAACATGCGGGCGATACGAATTCGTTCGTGCAGCCGTTCTTCGAGGCGAAGTTCCAGAATCCGCCGCGCGATGGCCCAGCCAAAGAAAGCCGCGATCAACACCGTGGAGATGGCCGTCATCGGGACGATAAGGAAAATCCGCCGCTGAACACTCTTCATATTCGCGACGGCGTGTGGCAACTCCTCATCGAGCTGCCGGTCAATGCTTTGCACGTGGTCCGCAGTCACTTGCTCGATTCGGTTCAGTTCGCTGTCGAGACGAATGCGAACCGCGTCCCAGTCACCGGCCCCCACCAGGGCCGAGATGTCGTCGAGCTGGTAGGGGAGAGTGACTTCGATGGTGTCCAAAGCGGTTAGAAATGCCGGGTCAACATGGAATTCCGGCGGCAGGTAGGCCAGCGCGCCCCTGGTTTGTTGCGTTTGCTTGCGCAGAGCTGCGCGCAAAGGCTCGGCTTCGGTTATCAGGCGATGCGCGTCTTTCGACTGCGCCAGTTCGTTCAGCCGCTGATGAAAAGACTGCAGGCTTTGCTGAAGGCGCAACGCCGCGATCAACTCCTGGCTTACGCCGGTGAGACGATCGGTTTGCATCTGGGCTCTCTTGAACTGGTAAATCACCAATCCGTTTCCGCCCAAAATCAAGCCAACCAGCAATGCCAGGATGAGCGCCAAACCACGGCCGATGTTGAAGGAGTTGCCGTTTGGCCGCTTCATCTTGGGGGGCCGGTCCGGAAGCCGGTGATTCCGACCAACTGTTGTTCCAGTTTAGCCGCGGCCTCCGGCGCACTCACTTGTCCCATCAGGACCGAATGCACGGCGTCGGAGTAAGCCTTCGAGACCGCCTTATACGCGATCCCGGTCTCGATGGAAGGCCGGGCGACAATCATGGGTTCCTTGGAGGACTCCGAAAGGATTCGGGAATCCGGCATCGACGGAGGGTTGGCGAGTTCAAGCTGGTTCGAGGCGCCCAGATCGCCGCCCTTTTCGCCGGCGTCGATGAGGCTGCGAAGCTGGAACCTGAGAAGAGCAATCGCTTCCTGTCGATGTGTCGAATGTAAGGAGATGGCGGTACCAGTTCCTCCCAGGGTTCCGGCCGAACCTTCGGCTTCCCCAGGCAATCTCGACAAACCGGTCGCCACCACCGGGAGTGAACTGCGCCAGGCGATTTGCCGGGCTTGGCCCAACCGGCTCATCGGGGTCAAGATCCAGATGCGGCTAAAAGCGGCTCTGCCCGAATCAAAAACCAGGCCGGTATCGTTCTCCCGGTACGACACCACGCTGGGCGGCGATATCCAGCCGATCCAACGCCTGGCCCGTTGCCATGACCCAATTGCCGCCGGATTGTTCACGCTGATGGTTCGATCCCGCTCGATGATCCGTCCTCCCCCCGCGGCGACTTGCCACTCCAGGGCATTGCAGGTCAGCGATTCCGCAGCATTGCCCTGCCACACGTATCCCCAGAAGTCCTTTCGGCCTTTGGCGCGCTCACCTTTCTGGATGCGCGCGGCCATGCTCTCGAGTTCGTCCCACGTCCGCGGAGGATGAGCATAGCCGTATTCGCGAAGGAGGTCCGTGCGATACTCCAGGCCTCCCATGGGAACGTTAAAAGGAACCGCCGCTAACTTGCCGTTCACCGAATAGCTGCGCAGCAATTCCGGGTCGACCCGCGCAATTTCGGGGGCCAGATAAGGCTGCAGATCGAGCAAATCGGGTTCGAGAACCGCGGTCCAAATCAAATCGATGTTCAGCAGATCGGGGCCGGAGCCGCTCTTCAGGAGCTTGCGCGCCAAGTCAACGTACTCGCGGCTGGCCTCGGGAACCGAAATGTTAGTGACGGGAATCCCTGTTTCCCGGGTGAACCGCTGTAACAGGGCCCTTTCCTGCGGCCGGTCCTCGTTCCAGGAATAGGTATATTGCAACGCGACCGGTTCCCGGGGAGGTTGCCGGCAGCCAATCAGCGCGATCCCCAGCAGGAAGACGACCCTGCATTCGGCCTTACCTTCCATCAGAAACTTTCCGGTCCTTTAGTTTTCGCTGAGCCCGGTTGAGACCCATGTTAAACGACTCATCGCGACCCGGCGTTGCAAGGGGTTTGATTCCTCACAGCCGGAAAAGGCGCTCGGCGTTAGCATGCGCGATCCGCTCTCTGTCTGCGGCAGAGACCGGCAATTGGTCGAGAAATGCACGCGCCTTCGCCATGGACGCGTAGGGGTGGTCGGCCGAGAACATGATCCGATCGACGCCCACTTGCAGCAACAAGTCGAGAAAGGTCGGCGTGAAGTTGAACCCGCTAAATGTGTAGTGGACATTTCCCCGCAGATATTCGCTGATGGGGCGCTGGAGCTTGGTCATAGCGACGGGCATCACGTCGAGCCGCTGCAACATGAAGGGAAGCACTTCGCCCATGTGACCGACGACGATCTGCAGTTTCGGATACTGGTCGAAGACTCCGCCCAGAATCATGCGGATGACATGAACCGCGGTTTCGATGTGCCAACCCCATCCTGGGCCGGCAAGCATTTCGGTTACGATTGGCGCGAAACCGCCATAGGACGCGTCGATCACAGCCTGGGGAGGCGGGGTTGGATGTAGATAAATAGCGACGTTCAGCTGCTCAGCTCGTTCAAGAATAGGCCAGAAGAACTTGTCGTCGAGATAACGTCCGCGGTGGTGGCCATTGATGACCGCGCCTTTAAATCCATGGTCTCGGACCATGCGGACCAACTCTTCGGCAGCACGATCCGGAGCCGCGGTCGGTAGAACCGCAAATCCGGCAAAACGGGTTGGGTTTTTCGCCACGGCATCGGCGAGGAAGTCGTTCGCTTCGTGCGCCAGGGCAATTGCCTGGGCAGCCTCGAGTTGCTCCACGCCGGGAGAGGTGAGCGACAGCACCTGCATATCAATGCCTGCTGCGTCCATCTCAGCGATTCTCTTGTTTCCGAGATCGGTGAGCTGGTCCAGGAGATACGCGGCGCGGGCGCCGAACCTCTGTGCTTTCTCTTTGAGGTCTTTTCCCGGGCCGTCCAGAAATGCCGGACTGGCAAAATGCTCTTCAAGGGTGATCGTTCGCATCTGGTTTGACGGTTCCTCTCTGAGCCAGTTTAGATCGGCAGGGACGGTTGAGCTTGCGGGTTGACGGGAGTTCAGAGAGGAACTCCCACTGATTTCGCGGATTCTGTGATGGAGCTGGAGGAAGATCGGTCTACACTTGTCAGCCAGGAGGATTCAAAATGCCGCAAGTGACCGTTTACAAACCAAATGGTGAGACTCTTCTGTCAACCAACGCGAAGAAGTTTGAGCAAACCAAGGGGGGCATTATTCTCCATCTCGAAGGCGAGCACGCCAAGGTCTACGGGACCACCATGATCACGACGCTGCCTTATGTGATCCTGTGTGGTCAGGGTTGTTAGAAGGAATTCGACTCTTTAGCCCGGCCCAATCGGACAGCATGTAAATCCTCCGTTGAGCCTGGCCTCGTAGGGCAGAACCTCTCGACGAAGAGCACGCGTTCAGCGTGGCATAAACGTTCGCGCGCTCGATGGACTCTTGCTCTGAGCCGTCGTCCCTACGGTACTAGTCCAATGCTGTACGGTACCCAGGACTACGTCCTGGCTAAATTCAGCCGTCCCTGTCCAAATTAGATTGAAAATGTCTCGGTTCAGCAGCCACTCTTTATGAACCATTGCGCTTTCCTTGTCATCCCGAGCGTACCCGGGTTTCCTGCTTCACCGCTCTCGCCAACGGCCAAGTATGTGGTTCTCCTTAAAGAGAACCACATGCATTTGACCGAAGCCGCAACTCTCAACAGGAAATCTGGGAAGCCGAGGGATCTGCGGTGCGCCATTCGTGTGCCCCGCCCTTGCCGTGTTACAGCTTCCGCCAATCATCACTCAAGCCTAATGGAAGCACCAAGCTCCCCACTCTCTTCCGGGTTTCCAGGCGTGGTCCGCAGAACCTTAGATTTCTCGGCTTCGCTCGGATTTTGTTACTTTTTTCTTTCGTTGGGGTTTGCGGCCGGAAAGCTGTGAACAACACCTGCTAACAAAGTATCGCCGAGGTCCTTCGACTACGCGCCATAAAGCCTCTGTTTCCAATATATCTGCGATGCGCTTCGCTCAGGATGACGGCTTTGTCGGGGGGTGAGACATAGCTGGTTGGGTTAGGTCGAAACGCGAAAGATCGAAAAAGTCATGGGCTTTTAGGATGACAAAAAGGAGAGGATCGTTGCGAGAAAAGAGTCGTTGCTGGACCGAGACATTTTTCAATCTAATTTGGACGGGTTTGAAATTCAGCCGCCCCTGCGGGACTTCTCGGGGAAGCGACGTGTGGGATACTACTCCCCTTATTTGGGGGTGTTCTCGTCGCTCAGCCGCGGCGACGCGGATGAACAGGCTGAAACGATAGGATAACGGCGTGGACACTATCCAATGGCTTATCGAGGCGGACCCGGCCATCAGCTGGCAAGCGATGCGCGATTTGACGGACGCTTCCTCTGCAGCCATCGCTGCAAACCGCGCCCGCATTCCGCACGAAGGAGTCGGGGCTGAAATTCTTGCGTGCCAGGGGGCGGACGGCCCGTGGCACATTGCCGGCGAACCCGACTGGCTCCCTACGCTTTTCACCTTTCTCCTTCTGCGCGCGACCGGCGTGGATCCAGCCGACCCCGCCGTCGCAGCCGCGGTAACCCGCCTTGAGGCAGGCTACCAATGGGACGAAGAATTCCGCGACAAGCCTTATAAGTCCTTCTTTGAAGGGGAGGTCGAACCTTGCATCAACGGGGGCGTGCTCGCACTTGGCGGCTACTTTGGGCGGCCAGCAGAAAGTCTCCTGTGCCGTCTCCTCCATGAGCAACTTAACGACGGGGGTTGGAATTGCGAAGCGCCGAAGAGCTCGCGCTCCTCATACCACACCACCATTTGCGTGCTCGAAGGGCTGCTCGAGTACGAACGCGCTGCTGGGACCGCGCCGGAGATAGCGGCGGCCAGACGGCGCGGTGAGGAATATCTGCTGGAGCGCGGTCTGTTTCGCAGGCGCTCGACCGGGGATGTCACGGACCCGGCCTTCCTCGAGTTTGCTTACCCGCCCCGCTACCACTATGACATTCTCCGCGCACTCGACTATCTCAGGGATGCTGGTGTTTCGCCGGACCCGCGCATCCGGGATGCCGTGCAAGTCGTAAAGAGCCGCCGTCAGGCCGACGGCCGCTGGCTCCTCGATTGTGCGCACCATGAAGCGCTCGCCTTGCCGTTCAGCGAAACCGTGGGTGAACCAAGCCAATGGAACACGCTGCGCGCGCTGCGGGTGCTCCGTTGGGCGCGAGTGCTGGGAGATTAGCTTCGCGGCACCATTTAAGCTTTACTTTGGCTTGGGCGGGTAAGCCTCTCAACATAAACATAATAAGCGCCACGTTCGCGCTGGTCCTTGCAGGCAAATGCGGTGCGTAATTCAGTGGGTCCAGCGGGCAGGTCCAAGGTGAAGGCGAGGAATTTAATGTCCTCGGCGACCGGCTGGCTCTGGTGCTGCCCAGCTATTTTGATAGATCCAGAGATAGCGCCGATGGAGACGCCCGGGGTCTGCTCCTTATTGTCGGGCGGATTGTGGTAAGTCGCGTTGATGGCGCTGTCGATCTCGCGAGGCCAGCGGCGGAGTTCAAAGCGGTAGCGTCCGGCGCGCGAGACATCGACCGCCCAGGATCCGTTCGCGGCGGGACCCGTCAGGATCTGCCTTTGATGCCAGACGTTCAGCGCGTCCGGGCTGTGCCAGTCCATGGAAGTGAGGCAGGCCGGATTGTCGCGATCGTCCCCGAGCACGATGCGCACCATGCGCTCGTTCTGGGGAGCAATGGTGGCCCACCACGCATCGTATTTCCTGCTCAGCTCTCCAACAACATCAGGGTGCTGCCCGGCGAGGTTGGTCTGCTGCCCTGGGTCTTTGATGATGTCGTACAGTTCGAGCTTTGTCGGATCGCCACTGAGGGTTGGATTCACCAGGCGCCATTGCTGCGTCATGACCGATGCCTGCCGCCATCGCACCAGGAGTTCGTCGCGTTGGGAATCGACAAAGATCGTCCGGTCCGGCCAGCTTGCGGCGGCGGTGCTTCCGGAGAGGAGTGGGCGAAGAGAATGTCCGTCGGATTCGGAGCCGTGATTCGTCAGTCCGCACAGGTCGACCAGCGTCGGCAGCAGATCAATGTCTTTGGTCAGCGTATTTACGTCGCGGCCGCCGCCGATGTTGTGCCCCGGCCACTCAACGAACAACGGTACGCGATGACCGCCTTCATAGGGAGACCCTTTTTCCCCACGCATGCCCGCATTGAAGACCTTCACGCCGTCTGCGCCGCCATTATCGGTCGCGAAAATCAGGATCGTGTTTTCGCGCAGTTGATGTTCCTCCAGGAACTTCACCAGCCGGCCAAACTCCGCGTCGATCTCCACCGTCATGCCGTAGAAGCCGGGCTGGGTGAGCCCAGGAACGTGCTCGTAGGGCAGGGTGTCTTTCTCGAGCGCCCAGGTCGGAATATGCGATGCGGTGGTAGGAACGTAGCAGAAGAATGGCTCGCTTGCCTCTTGTGCGGCAGCCATGAACTTCATCGCCTGGTCGAAGAAGACGGTGGTGCTGAAGCCTTGGTATTTTTCAAAGCGGCCGTTGTGCCGGTACGAATCGTTACGGTCATCGTTGCCGAAGTAATCGGGCGTTTGCCAGATACCGCCTCCGCCACACACCACCACCTCATCGAATCCGCGATCCTGCGCCCGGCAGGGATAGTTGTCCCCGAGGTGCCATTTGCCAAAGAGGCCGGTGCGGTATCCCGAAGACTTGAAGCAGTCTGCCAGCGTTGCGATCCCCGGTTGCAGGATGCTCCGGCCCATGATCGTGTGCCACACGCCGACGGAGTTGCAGTACTTGCCTGTCATGAGCGCTGCGCGGGAAGGAGAGCACGTTGGGGAAACATGAAAGTCGGTGAAGCGCACCGACCGCGCATGCATGCTGTCGATATTCGGGGTCTTGATGTAGGGATTCCCGAGGCAGGCAAAATCCCCGTATCCTACGTCGTCCGCCAGGACAAAGACGACATTGGGTTTCCGGGCCTTGGCGGGTTGGGCGAAGGCTACCTGGGTGGCCAGGGCATGCCCCGCGATCAGTTGCAAGGCGGTACGGCGAGTGATGTGGCCTGACGGCATCAAAATCCTTTCCGGGCTAAGAGCCGCGGTTCTCGGGGTGAATTATAAAGCCTCCCCAAAAAGGGCGGGTGGTAATGGCGGGTAACCCTTCTTCGTACCGTCCGCGAGGTGAAACAGTGCTCGACCCAACTCGTCCATACAACTTAAGATAGGTACATCAAAGAAGCGGTGGGAGAGGGTATGCAACTACTGTGGCATTGCGTGGTGAATATGTCGTTCGGCTACCTGATGCTGATCGCCGCTGTGCGCATCGTGCAGGAAGTCATGTTTCTTGGTTCCCAGATAGCCCAGAGTTCAAGGTAGGGTGCTGGCGCACCAGCCCCCTTGGACATCCATTTGTCGAAGGTTTTAGGGGTAGTCTGGTAAGTTCCTCATTGGGCGCCGTCGGTTTTGTCGCTTGTCCCCACCTTACTTCCTCCTCCCGGGGCGCCTTCCAAAATTCGCTGGGCCTGGTGCCAGACATCGAGTAAGGCCTGTTCATCCGCCGCTTTTTTCGGGCTGTGACGGTAATCCATAATTCCATCCTGCAGGAGCAAATCTCCCTGCCGGTATCTTTCCGCAAGTTGCGCCGGGTGGATTTTTGCGTCCAGTGTAGTGGCTACGATGGTCAGCGCCGCAAACCACATCACCAGCCGGTCGACTCTGGCCGTGGCCGGAGCCGCTTGACCGCCGGCCAACGCCTGGGCCTGGGCATGATTGGAGAAGGCATTCTGCACCGCTGCGGCAATCGCCGTGCCTGCCGCCAGCAGGCTCAGGATCCAATCCACCGCCGTCCAGCGCATCCACAAAACCTCATACCACTTCGCATCGAAGAAAATGTTCTTCGCCGCATCGGAAACACTTTCCGTTACGGGTTTCGGATTGGTCATATAGAACCCGAGCCACACCAGTCCTCCGATCAACAGAACAGCCAAGCCCCATCTGATATAGCGCTTCATCTGATCCTCCTCTCTGGCATGCCGCCTTCCAGCAACTTCGCTCAATTACGGCGACAGAAGCACAAGTAAGAGGGCGAGGGCACCGATTGTGGCAGACGGAAGTAGCAAGAGCAATCTGTTTTTACAGAGGGTGTATCGCGATACCCCACTGGATATTGCGAAAGGTTCCCGTACCCAGGATCAGCTGGTGCTCGACGTGCTTTCCGACCGGCGTCCGGCCGGGACGTTGGTCAACATATTTCTGATTAATAAGGTGCAGGGTCTGACGGCGGGCGGCTTGTCCTATCTCAACAGCGATCCGCAGGCGGCTTGTTTCGTCCAAAAGTACGATAACGCGACGGCAAGTGGCCGCGCGCTGGGCCACGAACTGGAACACCTGTTGGGCTTAGACCACGTGAAAGTCGACTACCAAAATGAGCGGCTGGCCAAGACACAGGTGAACAACCTGATGGTCGAAGAATGGACGGTGGGGACCAGCCTCACGCCGGCGCAGATCACCCGTGCCAAGGGCGGGAAACTGGCTAAAAAGTTCGCCGGTTGATGCAACTTTCTACTGCTGGTATAGCCATCGTTGTGATGTAAAGAATCCGGGCTTCCATTGTTCGCTCGATGGTCCTATAATCCGTCCGCCCACGTTAGTACGGGCCCGGTCCTCCCCCAAATTTCGCCTAACCCACTGGCGTGGAGTAACGAGGAGGATCATCCATGTCTGCTTTTTGCAAACTTGGGATCTTAGGAAATTGCCTAAGATCCTTTCTCTGCCTGTCTCTCGCGCTCCCGCTCACGTTTCTGACCGTGCCCCGGGCGGCGGCCGCGGAAAACGACCAGTTCGCCTATGTCGCGGAACAAGATTCCGGAAAAGTGTTGGGATATGTCGTCCACAAGGCTAACGGCAAGCTGACTCCGCTTGCGGGTTCGCCGTTTAATAATGCGGGTAGCTCGGGCGCCACTTCGGTAGCCGTAGATCCCGCCGGCAGGTTCCTTTATGCGACCAACCAATTTGCGGGAAACGACAATGTATCTGGCTTTCGTATTGATTGCGATAGCGGCAGGTTGACGCCGATCCCGGGATCTCCTTTCGCTTCCGGAGCGGGGCCAACCGCGGTTGCGATCGACCCGTCGGGCCGGTTCGCCTACGTAGCAAATCTTGGAACGAACAATGTTTCGGCGTTCACGATTAACCAGGAGACCGGGCGGTTAGTCGAGGTGCCCGGCTCTCCTTATGAAGCAGGAACCTTTCCCTCCGGGATCGCTGTGGACGCGTTGAGTAAGTACGTTTACGTAACCAATTCCATGTCCAATAACGTATCGGGCTACGCGATTAACAGCACCACGGGTGGGCTCACTCCACTCGCGGGGTCGCCGTATGCGACGGGATATTCGCCGTCGTCGGTAGCCGTGGATCCGAACGACAGGTTTGTCTATGTGGCAAATTTGGGTTCGGACAATATCTCCGGATACTTGATCGATCCAACCGCGGGCACGCTCAGCCCGCTGGGCACGTCTCCTTTTGCCGCCGGTGCGGGTGGCGTGAACTCGGTGACCGTAGACCCTAGTGGCCATTTCGTGTTTCTGGCAGGGTATGGTGGGCTTTTTGTTTACAGCATGAATCAGAACCAGACCGCCTTTGGCGGCGGCGGCTTTCCCCCGGCGTCTTTATACGGGCAGCTGACGCCGATCACAGGTTCACCATTTGGAGGCGGGGCACCGAGCTTCGTAGCGGTGGACTACACGGGCACATTTGTCTACGCAGCCAACCGGAATGCGAACGATATTTCGGGATATAAGTTCGACTCGCCTTCGACGCTGACAGCCACTCCGGGTTCTCCGTACACGGCAGTGTCCGAGCCGGTTTCCATAGCGTTGGTGCGTCCGCACACGCACCCGATCTACACCGCGACGGAGATTCCCGAAGCCGGAGCGGGAAACTTTGGGACGGTCTCCAGCATCACGGGCTCGGGCATTAATAACATGGGAGCGGTAAGCGGTTCGATTTCGTATTTCCCCATCAGTGGAGAAGTCTTTGGCCAGGCTTACATCTTTACCGGTGGCGTGGCTACGGGCATTGCGTTCGACCAAGTGAGTTTCGCCAACGGCATCAACAATAGCGGGCAGGTAGTGGGGACGACGGATCTAGAACCGCCGTTTGTGTTCAGCCCGCCGGAGCATGCGTTCATCTACAACAGCAGCGATAAGACGACGGTTACTCTCGATGTTGCCAACTCAGGGAGGGAAAGCAACGGACTAGCTATCAACAGCGCGGGAGATGTCACTGGTTTCTTTTCCACGGGAACATGCAGCCCGAGTATGGGTTTTAGTCCCAGTTGCCTGGCGCCGTTTCACGCTTTTGTTTACCAGGGATCGGACCTGGTGGATATCGGCACACTGGGGGGTACCTACAGCGAAGGCACGGGCATCAACGATTCGAACGAGATTGCCGGGGTTAGCTCAGTGACGGGCAGCAATCTGAATCACCTCTTTCTTTATGCCAAGGGCCATATGAGCGATTTGGGCACGGTGGCCGGGCAGTCGTTTTTCAACGCGGAGATCAACAACCGCGGGGAGATTGTTGGCTCAGCGGTGAACTCGACAGGAGTGGGAAGCAGTTACATTTACCGCGGCCGCTCCTTTGAAAAGATTCCGTTGCTGGCCGCCGGCCTAAACAACAAAGGAGAGATTGCGGGAAGCAGGGCGGTAGCCAACGGTAGTACGCAGGCTTTCCTGTACAGGGAAGGGAAGTTGATTAACCTGAACGACCTGGTCGATCCGTCGCTTACGCTGCTCACTAATGCCAGCGGAATAAGCGACAACGGCAAGATTGTGGCCAGCGGACTCAATGGGCATATCTACGCGCTCACTCCTAAATAGAGTCAAACCATAACCTGCATTCCGCAAGCCCGCCGCGCTCGAAGCACAGTGAGTGCGGCGGGCAGGTTTGCTTCGTCGGCTCAGGGTGGAAGGTGCGCCTTAGGCGCCGAGGGTCCGTTCCGGGCATCCATGGCCTCGCTACTGATCGAGTGGGTGGAGGTGTATCTCAACTGAAGTGATCCACCAGGCGACCGATAGAGCAACTAGAGGTGATATCCATGAGCGTCTCTCCTATCAATTCTGCTGTTCCAGCCGCAATTGCACCCGAGGTCCACAAACCCGCGCCGGCGGCATCGCAACCTGCCGCACCGGCCGCACCTTCCTCGCCGGCCGCGCCGGCCGATACCGTTGTCTTGAGTTCTGCGGCTCACAAACCCTCCCCAGCAGGCGATCCTGACCACGACGGCCACTAACGGATAGGCTGTCGTTATGGGAGGTCCGAAACGAAAAGCCAGGCGATCGCATGGTTGCGCCCGGTCCGCCGATCGTGTATCTTAAGCCATTAAGAGTGAGACAGATTAAATGGCTAACCCTTACACACAAGGCGGACCGGGAGAACCTACAGCCAAGGCGATTGAGTGGGCCGTAGCGAACTTCTTCCGTATGCGAGTAACCCAGTTGCACCGCAATCGAACGCTCAGAGAGACCGCAGCGCCACGGCTGATTGCTATGTACCTGATGAAGCAGATGACCGACGCGCCGGTATGCGAAATTGCGCAGTACTTTGGCAACAAATATTCATCCCAAGTGGAGCGGTCGATCGCCAAACTCGAAGAGCAAAGATACAAAAAACATTTTCTGAATCTTGTGATTTGCGAACTTCTCGAACACGCTGAATTGAGGGTAACGCGTGAGGAAAGAAGAATCCGTCAGCGGACCCTCGGTCGTGGTGAGCAAAAGGGAAGCGATAGGTGTCCCGGTTCGCTCACCGGCTCCCGGTAGCGCAGCGTGAAACTTAATCAACCTTCTTCAGGATCCCGTCCAGGATCGCCACTTGCGTGAAATCCGGCATCGTGCGACATCGAATTTTGTCCGTTGGGACGGATCTGGGCCTCCTCAAGACACGCCGGGCAGTCCTTGACTCGTGCGGCTATGATTCCGCGACCGCCACGCCCGAGGATTTCGAAGAAAAATTGCGCTTTAGCAGCTTCGACCTCGTCATTCTTTCGATGATGCTTAGCGACCAACAAAAGCGCGACATCCAAGCCAAGCTTCCTACGGGCACGCGCTCGCTGGTGTTGGAAACAATGGTGCGGCCAGATGAACTGCTGAGCATGGTGGCTGAAGCGCTGGCGTGAGCGAGATAGGCCTTCGTGAGTTGCCAGCAAGGCCCCGCGCGGCATTCCCGGCCCCGCGTTAGTGTATAACGCGCTCCAACGTAGGAGTCGGCCACCATGAGACGTGCCGCCAGGTCAAGTCATGGCTCAGCCGCTACCTATTTGGCGCCGTTGTACATGATTACGATTAAAGATGAGGTCCGCGGCAACCCTCGTCAAGGTTCACGTGTCTTAACACCCTGAGACTGGAAGCGGGTGATTCCAGGCTTCCAGACGAGAGTCCCCAAACCAAGGGGGTACAGGGACTCTCGTCGTTGTCGATGCCAAGCTGTCTCGCAGCAAACTCCATCCGAATCTGTTTACTTCGCGCAACAGCCAAACTCGAGATTGAAGCGTGCATCTGTATAGAGATGCGTTGGAGAGCATGTGCACATTGGCACGAATGGGCGACATTTTAATGTTGCATTTGTTCATTTTGAAAAGCTAAGAGCGCGATGAACAACGTAGCGTGTTGCGAATGTTCTTCTTCAAGGTTGCGTCCATCCAGACTTCGCCTGAAGGACCTCGATAGGCTGCTCCTTTTCCAATATCCAATCCGATGTCGGCGCTGCTATCGGCGCGACTACTTAAGCTTGTACCGATTTCTGCTGCGATCCAGCAAGACAAAGAAGAAAGGGATTGTTGATTGAGATGATTGATACAACATTCCTCGTTGAGTTTCGCATTCCTGGTCTGGAAGCTCAATGTGTATCTGCGGCGCGAGCGGAAGTCAGAGGCGAACATCTTCTTCTTTTGAGCTCAAGCGGCCAACTGGCTGCAGTCTTCATGCTGGAGAACGTCAAGAGCTGGTCCGAGGTCTCTCCCGAGGTGAATTAGAGCCCTGATGGCGACGGTTGCCTGCGGTTAGTCACCGAGGATCTCCTGAAGATCCAAACGCCCTCTGCGGTCGTGATCGGGCCTAACTTGCGATCTGAGCAAGTTAGCCGCAACGGCAAAACTGCAAAGGCCCAATTAAAGGGAACCGAAGGCGACTCGAAAACGTAACGTCTAGCTGACAGAATAGCGGGGAGCTACGAAGGGCTTCGTTGACGGCTACGAATGTGTTCGTATATACCTGCTTCAGTACTTTTCGACTCTTTAGAAGCCGACGTGACTGGGGGTAGCGGGATGACAGTTCTGGTACAGGATTTGGCTTATGCATTCCGCCAACTGCGCAAGACACCGGGCTTTACCATCACGGTGTTGCTGACGCTGGCCCTGGGCATTGGCGCCAACTCGGCCATCTTCACGTTGGTCAACGCCATCTTGCTGCATAACCTGCCGGTGGTCGATCCCAACACGCTGGTGCGCATTGGCGACAAGGATGACTGCTGCGTCAATGGAGGATGGAGTGATGACGGTGATTACTCGCTGTTCTCCACCGACACCTACAGCATGTTCAAGAAGAACCTGCCGGAGTTCGAAGAGCTAGCAGCGATGGAGTCCGGCTACGCGTGGCGGCCGATTACCGTCCGTCGCGCCGGACCGCAGACGGTTGCGAAGTCCGTCATAGGAACCTTCGTCTCCGGGAACTACTTCCGCGTTTTCGGGCTTTCGCCTGCAGCCGGCCGACTGTTTTCAGACAGCGACGACCAGAAGGGCGCGCCCCTTACCGGGGTGATGAGCTACGACGCATGGCAGCAGGACTATGCAGGCGATCCGAGCGTGGTGGGAGGCACGTTCTACATCAATACCAAGCCGGCCACGATCATCGGCGTAGCGCCCAAAGGGTTTCTATGGCGACCGCATCGATACCAATCCGCCCAAGTACTTCCTTCCCATGAACTCAATGGACCCTGTCATCGGGGCGCCCTACTTTAACGATCCCGAGACGCAGTGGGCCTACATCATCGGCCGGGTAAAGCCGGGAACTTCCCGTGCCCGCCCTTCAGGCCAAGGCGAGCGCGCTGCTCAAGCAGCAGTACGCGACGCTCAAGACATTTACCGATCCGCGCGCGCAGAAGGTTCTTCCGCGCACCCATGTGGTGCTTACCCCCGGCGGCGGAGGCATCCAGAACATGCAGGACGGCTACAAGGACCACCTGAAGCTGCTGCAATGGATCGCCGCGCTGGTGCTTCTGGTCGCCTGCGCCAACATCGCCAACCTGCTGCTGGTGCGCGGCATGGGCCGCCGCGCGGAACTTTCCATCCGCTCAGCGCTGGGCGCGCAGCGCAGCCGCATTGTGCGCCAGCTGCTTACGGAAAGCGTTCTGCTCTCGGGTGTGGGCGGCCTGCTCGGCCTGGCCGTCTCCTACCTCGGAGCGCACGCCCTGCTGGCGCTCGCCTTTCCTAACCAGCACGAACATGCCGGTCCATGCCTCGCCATCGCCCCTGGTCATCGGCTTTGCCTTTGTGCTTTCGCTGGTTACCGGCGTCCTGTTTGGCCTTGCGCCGGCGCTCATGGCGGCGCGCACGCAGCCTGCTGAAGCCCTGCGCTCCAACGCGCGCACCACCGCCCACGGAGCATCCTTGCTGCAGCGCGCACTGGTTGTCCTGCAGGCCGCGCTCTCGCTGGTGCTGCTGGTTGCCGCAGGCCTCTTTGCGCAGAGCCTCAACAAGGCCGAGAACGTGGACATGAAACTGGATGCCGACCAACCGCTACATCGCCCACATCAATCCCCAGGCGGCCGGCTACAAAAACACAGAGGTCGAGCCCCTCTACCAGACCATCGTCGACCGCTTCCACGCCATTCCCGGCGTTCTCAAAGTCGGCCTTGCCACCTACACGCCCATGGAGTCCAACAACTGGGGATCCGGCGTAAAGATTCAGGGCGAACCCGACCTGAATAAAAGCGCATCCTGGGTAAAGGGCACTCCGGAGTACTTCGACTCCGTCGGCACCCACGTCGTGATGGGCCGCGGCTTCACGCTCGCAGGACACGCTGCGATGCGCCGCCCGTCGCCGTCGTCAACCAGGAATTCGTCAAACAGTTCTTCGGCAACCGCAACCCCATCGGCCATCGCTTTGGTTTTTCCGGCCCCGGCCAAGCCGGCATGGATGGAGCGCATGAGATCGTCGGCGTGGTGGAAGACACCACCTACACCAGCGTCTACTGGAAGAACCACGCCATGTACTTTCTGCCGCTCACGCAGCGCGCCGGCAGCGCCAACGATCCCAACTACCCTCTCGACAAAGACCAATCCGATGTATGCCGGCGCCCTCGTGATCCAGACCGCCCATCCCATCCCCGGGTTTGAAAAAGTCGTGGGCGACACCCTGGCCAGCATCAATCCCAATCTCACCATCGTGAAGTTCCAGACCTTCCAGCAGCAGATTGACGACCGCTTCATCGAGGAGCGCCTCATCGCGCGCCTCACTTCGCTCTTCGGCCTGCTGGCCTTGCTGCTTGCCGCCATCGGCCTTTATGGCGTCACCGCCTATACCGTGGTCCGCCGCACGCCGGAAATCGGCATCCGCATGGCGCTGGGAGCGGCGCGCAGCCGCGTCGATCGGCATGGTCATGCGCGGAGCCATGCTGCAGGCCGTCGCCGGCCTCGCCATCGGCATCCCGGTAGCCATTCTTCTGCGTGCGGTACGTCAAGTCGCAGCTTTATGAAATCACCAGCGTGAATCTGCCGGTGATGGCCGTCGCCATCGGAGTGCTGGCGCTGGCGGCTGCCGTTGCCGGCGTCATTCCGGCGCGGCGCGCGGCCTCCATCGATCCCGTACAGGCCTTGCGCATTGAATGAGTCGTGCGTTCGTCATGGCTTCTGGTGTGGGTGCTCGGCTCCTCGTGCGCAGGGGCTGCTATGAAATGTAGCGGATCGCGTAGCCGGTCTCATCATCGTTCGCTATCTTGACGAGTTCCAGCTCATATTCCGGCACGTCTATCAGCGCTACTGCGTCAGATGGTTGCACCTGATAGATATTTGTCGGCCCGTCCCGGTGAACTCCCTTAACCGTGCCCGTCTTGCCGCTTTGCACGATCTTGACTAAATCGTCGTGTGCGAATTTCTGGTGTGTGCTCATAGTGAACGCAAGTTTATCAGTATCGCAGCAGCTGCCGGACCTGAGCGATAACGCTTGGGACAGGCCATTCTTTGAAATTGGCTGCTTTGCCCACTCAAGCCAAAAGAGGGCTTGAATGGGCCCACCCCTACATTGGTTTGAAAGATAACGTGCAGGTAAACTGTACAGGTAGCCTGTACATATAGTATGGTGCGGTTATGGTGGAAAGGTTGGTGAATGCGGACGCTGCGTTTGCATGCAAGCTTGCAGCAGAGTTGCGCACCACCCTGGGACATCTCAAACGAAAGCTGCAACAGCACGGCGGATGGCAGGACGTCACTTCGTCTCAGATCGCAGTGATTCTGCGATTGGAAAGGGACGGCCCGGCAACGGTGTCGAGCCTTGCCAGGGCAGAGGGGATGCGTCCCCAGTCGATGAGCGCTGTGATGGCTCCGTTGGAAGAAATGGGGCTGGTGGCGGGCGCTGCTGACCCGAACGACGGGCGAAAGACGCTCATGTCGCTGACCAAAGCGTGCAGGAAGTCGATCGAAGACGGGCGTGCCGCTCGCCAGGACTGGCTGACGCAAGCGATCCAGAAGAAACTCTCTCCACAAGAACAGAAGAAGGTGTCTTCCGCGATCCGCTTGCTGGCGCGTCTCAGCGAGGAATGAAGAGGAGCACTTAACCATGAACTGGCTGCATATCGTGTCTTACTTTTTCGGTGGCATGTTTCTGGCGAATGCCGTTCCGCATTTCGTTAGCGGCATGATGGGAAAACCCTTTCAGACGCCGTTCGCAAAGCCTCCGGGAGAAGGGCTTTCGTCTTCGACCGTGAATGTTTTATGGGGCTTCGCGAATTTGGTTTTCGCCTATCTGCTTCTGCTGCGTGTGGGACAGTTCGATCTGCGATCTGTCGCTTGCATTGCGCCATTAGCCGCCGGCATACTCCTCATCAGCTTGCCTTTGGCACGGCATTTCGGTCAGTTTCACGGAGGCAATAACCCGGAGCAGTCATGAGGAATCCGCTCGCCAGGGCTTTTCGTGCTCTGGAGAACTTCAACTTCCGTATATGGACGGCGGGCGGCCTGGTATCGAACATCGGGACCTGGATGCAGCGCGTGGCACAAGACTGGATCGTGCTGACGCAACTAACCCACCATGACGCGACTGCCGTCGGCATTGTCACGGGTCTGCAGTTCGCGCCGCAGCTGTTGTTGCTGCCTTGGAACGGTTTGGCTGCGGACCGGTTCAACCAACGCAAGCTGCTGATGGTGACGCAAGCGTCGATGGGAGTGTTTGCGGTCGCGTTGGGAATCCTGACGATCACAGGTTATGTCGGGCTTTGGCATGTGTATGTGTTTGCCCTTGTCTTCGGCGCGGCTGCGGCGCTGGATGCGCCCGTGCGGCAAACCTTTGTTGGGGAACTGGTGGGTGACGAATACCTGCCCAATGCCGTGGCGCTCAACTCGACCTCGTTCTTCGCCGGTCAGATGATCGGCCCGGCTGTGGCCGGTCTGGTGATCGCAAAGATCGGGAGCGGGTGGGCATTTCTCCTGAATGGTCTGTCCTTCGGTGCTGTCCTGCTCTCCATGTATCTGCTGCGGGTAAAAGATCTCAGGACCAATGCGAGAGCTTCTCGTACAGCGGGCGGCTTCGTCGAAGGACTCCGCTATGTATGGGCCAGGCCGGACCTCCGATCCATCGTGGTCATGCTCTTTTTGATTGGAACGTTCGGTTTTAATTTCCCAATCTTCATCTCCACCATGGCCGTGAATGTTTTCCATACCGACGCGCGCGGATTCGGTTTGCTGTCGTCGATCATGGCAGTCGGCACCATCAGCGGAGCGCTACTGGCAGCGGGACGCGACAGGCCAAAGTTTGGGACGCTGCTGGCTCGGCGCCGGAGTCTTTGGGGTCGGTTGTACGCTGGCTGCATTCTCTCCCGGATACTGGTGGTTCGCTGCAGCCCTGGCAGTGATCGGAGGGCGGCCCTCACCTTCACGACCGCGACGAACAGCATGATGCAGCTTTCGACCAAGCCCACCATGCGCGGCCGGGTGATGGCGATTCGTGTGGGCGTGGCGCTGGGGGGAACCGCGGTGGGGGCTCCCATTGTCGGTTGGGTAGCGGATCATTTCGGTCCGAGATGGTCGCTCGGTCTCGGCGCGATTTCCGCGTTCCTCGCGGCGCTGGCCGCAGCCTCGATCATGGCGAAAGCTGTGGCTGCGCCGTTAGATGCCTAGATAAATCGTCAGGCCAGATCAGTGCGATCTAGGAGCGTAGTTCGCTCATCTTCTTGCCGACCGCGCCTGGGCCGAAATTGATGTGAGCGTCCTTGATCGACACACCGACGACTTCGATACGCTTCAGGTTCCGGGTTCCGATGCCGGCTTCTTCCGCCAGACGGAGCGAGTTGTCGCCGCGGATGAACGGGGAAGTGCCCCGCTCGGCATAGGGATCGTAGCCCATGACGGCCATCCCGACAGCGTCTACGTTGACGGCGTTGCGGCCGGCGATGATCACGCCCGGTGTCATTCTTTCCAGGCCAGGGAGCCAGGGACCTTCGCCTCCCCGGACCGTCTCGACCCCGTCCACGATGGCGAGGTCGATCGGTCGAATACCGTTCTGATCGACCAGAATGCGCGGAACGCGATAGCCCGGATCGCGCGGCGAGTCCGGATGCAACTCGGCATCAACTCCAGAGGGCGCAGGGGTCGTTCCGTCGTGCAGCACGGGTCCGCGCTCGTTCGTTGGGCGTTCGTTCCCGCTGGGGCCGCAGTCCCCGCCATAGAGGGCGCAGGGCGTATTGCCGAAGTTGTTCTTCATCGTCATGGTCACGCCTGCAATCCAATGATTCTTCATCTTGGCCATGGAAGCGTATACGTCACACTGATAGAACGCCGGGTTGAGGTGATAGGCGGGATAGGCGTAGCCACCCCAGGGCACCTTGGTGCGCACATACTGCTTGTAGTTGCCCAGGTTTTGCACGTTTTCCCAGGCCACGGGCACGCCCATGTTGTTGATCGCGTTTACGTCGAGTCCGTAGCGCGCCCACAGGGCTAAGTCCTGGTCGGCAGGGAAAAAGCTTTCGATCAAGCGAACGCGGCGCGCACCCGCCCTGGCAAATAAATGCACGGTGGCTGCCACCGTTTGGGGATCTGTGCGATAGGGAAGGTCAGGCGTGAGGGGCCAGTTTTTTGGATTTCCGGTGAGATTCACCTTGAGCGCAACGGTCTTGCCGCGCACCAACTTATCGATGCCGCCGATCTGATCGAACGCGCTCGAGAGCTGCTTCTCATACTGCGCGTAATCGCGGCAACGTACGATGGCGACCCGGTTGGCTGGAGCCTCGGCCCTCATCAGCTTCGGCACGACGAGTGCGCCAAGCGTCGCAACACCCGTGGTGGCTAACATCTCTCGTCTGTTCATGTCTTCCGCGCCTCGCCAATATGCTACTCGGATATGATCGATTGCGCATGCCTAATTTGATAACCAGACGATCATTCGGTAAGCTGCTCGCCGCCGCCCCGCTCCTAGCGACCCCGTTCGCTCGGGCTTTCGCCGGCGAGCGCAAAATGTTCCTTTCCCTGAACAGTGTCCTGTTGCAGGGGCGTGTTCACTGGCCGGACTTTGCCCGCCTGGCCGCGCAAACTGGCTTTCCCGGCACGGACATCATGCTGCGTCCGGCTATGCAAGCCGGCGCCAGTGCGACCAACGATCTGCTGGCCGGCCTTAAGATCAGGCCTGCCGTCATTGAGTTTCCGGTCGAATTCCGCAAGGATGACGCAACGTTCAAGGCTTCGCTCAGCGAACTTGATGCGGCCGCCCAGTTCGCGGCCGCTATCCATTGCCCGCGCATGATCACGTACATCATGCCGTCGAGCGATACGCCAAAAGAGGAACTACGCCAGACCTATAAGCAGCGGTTTACGGAAAGCGCCCGCATTCTGGCGCGCCACCATGTCCGCTTGGGCCTTGAGTTTTTAGGTCCCCTCGAATTTCGCAAAGCGCACAAGTACGAGTTCATTTGGCGCATGAACGATATGCTCGCGTTCGCCAGGGAATGCGGTTCCAATGTGGGACTTTTACTCGATTCCTGGCACTGGCATCACGCAGGTGCCACTCCAGAAGACATCATTGCCGCCGGGCGCGATCGCATCGTACACGTGCATTTCAACGACGCGCCGAACTTGCCCCCGGAACAGATCCACGATAATCAGCGGCTGCTGCCGGGCGAAGGTGTCATCAACCTGACCGGTTTCCTGCAGGCGCTCGAACGCATCCACTACCGCGACGCGCTCAGCGTGGAAGTCTTCGGGCGGACCAAAGACATGACGCCGGAAGCAGCGGCAAAAGCCGGCCTCGAAAGCTCACTTGCGGTCTTTCGTAAGGCCGGAGTTCCCGAAGGCTGAAGTCCCAGGGGCCAGGGTCCCCGCAGGTAAATTTAGGGGTGACCCTGGGTATCAGGCTTTTCATTCTTTGCTGCCATTCCCATGGTGGTGGCCGCGTCTAACAGCATCGGGGCGAATTTTCGCACGATCTCTTCCAGTTGCGCGTTGCGGCTACGCAATGCCTGGGTCTCGCCTTCGCGGCGGGACAGGACTTCCCGCAATTCCCGGTTGAGGCGGAAGATGTCCCGGGCTGACTCCAAGCGGTCCAGGAGTGAGCGCAGTTCGTCTTCGTTGATCGGTTGTGGGGTGGCTGGGGCGTTGGTTCTGAGTGGTTCTGTAGCGAGGGTTTCTTTCCACATAGATTGTCTCCATATCCTGCGGGATGATGTTGCCGTAACGGCGGCCCTGTTTTGGTGGGTTATATCGCAGGATGAAAGAGCTAGACCCCCTGGCCGCGAGACCCCACCGATGTAGGATGCCACCGGTGCGGTGTCGGCTGCAAGGGCGACTGCCCCAGGTTGAGATTTCGTGTTGGAGGTTAAGCCGGGACGGGAAGGATGTTTCCGGTATTGGGCAACGGCGCAAAATGTTCAATTTTGAACCGTTCGCGTTGCGCTGTAGCCTTTCGCGTCTGCAACTTGGACTGCCACAATTGGATGCGATGACCCTCGGTGCCGGATGCTCATTGGGGATTTAAGAAGGTAAATTTTATTTGAGGGATGGGTGGCTTATGGCCGACTGGTTCGCACGCCCCGTGCTTCACGTAAGGGATGTTGAGGCCTCGCTGCTGTTTTACGTTAACCGGCTCGGCTTCACAAGCCCCTGGCGCTACGACGCCAACGGCAGAGCACACGTTGCGCAGGTCGACCGGCAGGGCTGCGCGCTCATCCTGGCCGACACGTGGCCAGAGAAGATTGGCAAGGCGGTGATGTTTATTTCCCTTAATGTTGAGCCGGCGACACGTGAGGCTGCCGTTGCCGCGTTGGACGCGCTGCGCGCGGAACTCGGTGCCAGGGGTGTTCCGGTCAAGGATGGTTCGTGGGGCTACCGGCTCCTGGTGGTCGATGATCCGGACGGCAATCAGCTTTTCTTCAACTATCCGGCCGAAACTGCGGCCGGAGGGACTGTAAGCGATCCAACGTAGTTGTGTCCCCACGCGAATATGGCCGTCAGGCATATCCGTTGATTCTTTATGCAGCGCATCTGAGATGGGGTTCGCATCATGCGCACCGCCGGTATTGGCTTTGAGTCGTTCGAACGTTTCCCGGTTACCATGAAATATGAATGAATCCCTTAGAGCGGTGCCCCTTATTCAACCATGCCCTTCATTCGCCATCGACGTTTAAGCCCGAAGACCTGGTGAACTCAGTTCGCGAAACCAGGTCCTTGCCGAACTTGAGCGTGCCGCCGTTGTGCATTCTGGACTTCGATGGCGAC
Organism: uncultured Alphaproteobacteria bacterium; assembly: GCA_963794655.1. Taxonomy (GTDB): domain Bacteria; phylum Pseudomonadota; class Alphaproteobacteria; order Rhizobiales; family Beijerinckiaceae; genus Roseiarcus. The sequence goes on along the minus strand of CAWCEV010000006.1, from coordinate 2,537,292 downwards.
TTGACCGATTGGCTATTGAGTCATGGCATGGCGACACGTTTCGAACCGTGGGCCTGTTTTCATACGACAATGTACTTGGTCGAGGCCGATGGTATCCGCTGCGGCGTGATCGCGCGGACAATCGGCGGCCCTTACGCAGTGTTGATCGCTGAACAACTCCGTGTAGCGGGGGCACGCCTGATTTTATGCCTTACGTCCGCCGGACGGGTATCTCCTTCGCTCCCGCTTCCAGCTCTTGTGGTCGTGACCAGTGCGGTGCGGGATGAGGGCACATCGCTTCACTACCTGCCTGCCGGCGAATGCGTCGCTTGCCCCACACCGATCGGCGACCTGCTTGGGGGCGAACTCACCGGCCTGGGTTGGCCGGTCGTTCAGGGGTCTGTCTGGACGACGGATGCGCCTTATCGGGAAACAATCGAACAGCTCCAGCGTCATGCAAATGCCGGCGTTCTCGCGGTGGAGATGCAGGCGGCATCACTTTTTGCCTTCGCAACTGCGCGGCGGATGGACATTGGGATCGTCGCGCATGTAACGAACGCGTTGGATTATGGCGATGGGCAATTCGACAAAGGCTCTGATGAAGATAGCGTTGCTATTCTGCAGGCTATGATGCGGGCTGGTCAAAGGTACCTGGAGATTCCGGCTACGGCCTAAGCTAACATGGACGACAGCCGGGCTGTTCGAGCAGACGGCTCACGAAACGTTCGCTCGTGCGAGCGTGGCCCGGAGGGGCAGCCCTATGCCGGATATTCGACTAACGTTTCGGCCGCGGCCACAGGACTCAATTTCATGATGGTCAGTTCCCATGCAGAATAGAAAGCCCGGATGTTTGGCGCGTCATTTCCGCTCAGTCTCGGCAGTATGCTGGCGGCGCGCATACTCAGACCAAAGGTAGGGGATGATCGGCGCGGATCCATTTTCGATACTCACCGTTGTAGTCGCTCCGGCAGTGCTGACCAACGCATCGTCGGTCTTGGCACTGGGGACGAACAATCGCCTGGCGCGCGTGGCCGATCGAAGTCACGCTGTGACAGCGCAATTGGCGGGCACCCGGGATCATGAGGCGGTAGTGGGCGAACTCGCCGCTCTTCAAACGCGCGCTCAATTGTTGTTACGAGCGCTTCGCTGGTTTTACCTGGGTCTCGGACTGTTCGCCAGCTCGGCACTGATCTCGATTGCCGGTTCTATCGTGGTGTATTACGGCTGGCCCTGGGCATTCCAGGTGGCAGCTGGGATTGGCGTTGTGTGTGGAACATCCGCGGTCATCGCGCTGGTCTGTGGCTGTGTCTTAATGATTCGTGAAACGCAGCTGGCGGTTAAAGGCTTATCTTAACGACGCAAAATCTGGGACCGGTCGTGCTCACCAAATGTTGCATCCAACCTGCGCATAGGTGAAATATGGATAAGGAACACGTGAAGGGCGCCATTGATAACGCAGTGGGCAAAACCAAAGAGGCGGTTGGCCATGCGGTTGGCAGTACGAAGCTCGAGACCGAGGGAAAGGTAGACCAAGCCAAAGGAGCGGCACACAATGCTGCCGGGGATGTGAAGGATGCGGCCAGAGCGGCAGTTAACCACACTACCGACAAGTATTGATCGAAGAGGGGCTGGGAGTTGCTGACCAGAGTCCCGGCCCCCATCCTGGCGGTGACCAAATAATTCAATACTACCCCTTGGCTCTGGAGGCTTTGTCGAGCGCTTCCTCCACCTGACCGAGCACGAGGTCTTCCGCGAACGCCGTACGGCCCAAATGAAAGTCTCTCAGAAGCAGCAGAGCCTGCTCCAGGGCGTCGTTGCTCTCAACCAGGCGGGGAAGCCATGCCTCCAGAGTTCCGGTGATGGCGGATTGTGCGTCCTTGAAGGTCGCGATGGACTGACGCCGGCCTTCATGGCGACCGGGTTGGCCCCGGCAAGTAAGGCGCGATGATCGGTGACCATCTTTTGCGCGAAGGTTGTCACCGTGGGGTTCTTCGAGGTTTTGACGGCGAGTTGTGCCAGTTTGATCTCCGCTAAATTGTCCTGTGCGGAATCTGTCAGAAACTTTTTGTCATCATCAGAGAAAGTCGACGCCTGCGCGATGATTCGGGGAACTGCGGCTAAGAACACAACAGCCAATGCGAAATATGCCAGGAACTTCATGAAAGAGACCTCTTGGTTGGCCGCGAAATGCAGGACGTGAGTGACCCGGCAGTGCACCGGGTCACGCGTGTTATGCCGTCTGTCTTTACGCTTCGACGTGGGCCGCTTGTGCAGCCTTCCTATTAGCTTTCTCGTGAAGCGCCGCTTGTTTCTCGCCTACGCCGTTCGTAAACTCACCCACTGGCGAGGAATCGATGGGCGAAGTCTTTTCTGTTCCGGGTTTTGGGTCATAAGGTGTAACTTCGAGCCCGCTGCCGCCCTTGATCTCTGATTGCACGGTCACCAAACCATTGCCGTGGTTCCATGGGCCTACGAAGTCGGTTTCGCCGTACTGGCTTTCGCCGGTAGACGCATTGAAAAACTGGTCGACCAATTTTGGTGTTGGTTCAATGATTCCCACGGCGAATTGAGGTTTTTCCATGCTTTCAAGCGCGGCAGTGAATGCGCGCATGTGGGTGATCTCGCGGGTCATCAAGAACTGCAGGGCCTGCTTGGAACCCTGATCCTGGGTGAAGCTGATCAGGCGCTCATAGACGATCTTGGCGCGAGCCTCGGCGGCGATGTTGCTCCGCAGGTCGACAGCCACGTCCCCGGTAATCTTGAGGTAATTCGCGGTCCAGGCGTTACCCATGGAATCGAAAAGTGAGACGCCTCCGCCCCCGGCAATCGCCACCAATGGGTCCGCCTCCGCTGCCTCACGACTGCTTTTCATGGGTTTCAGATGCATACGGATCAAGGCGCCCACGACTTCCAGATGGCTCAGTTCTTCTGTGCCAATGTCCATTAGAAGGTCTTTGCGCGCGGCATCCTCGCAGTTGATTCCCTGGATCGAATATTGCATCGCTGCAGCAAGCTCTCCGTTCGCCCCTCCGAATTGCTCCAGCAACATTTTCCCGAACCTCGGATCAGGTTCTCCGATCTCGACGGTGTACATCAGTTTCTTTACGTGGTGGTACATGGTCCAAGTCCTCCGTTGCCGGTATCGCGTCCGGTCATACGTTCTCTGATGCAGGGGGTTCGCTTCCTCTGTGACGGCTCGCCGACATAGCAACGCGTAATTTTGCATCTACTTTGGTGAGGACTGGACATTGGCCTACCCCCTTTCGAATGTTTTGCTCGAAGCGTTGCCTCCGGACAGCCGGCAAAAGGTGCTGAAGCAAGTGACCCGGGTCAACCTGCCGATCCGGACGTCGCTGTACGAACCAATGGATCGCCCGAAGTACGCTCACTTCCTCACCTCCGGCATCGCCTCGGTGGTCACGACCATGGGAGATGGAAGCACGTCGGAGGTGGGAACCCTGGGGCGGGAGGGTGTGCCGCAAGGTTTGCATCTACTCGGCAGGCTTCCTGTTTCCACCCGATGTTTTATGCAGATCAGCGGCAGTGGCTTGCGTATGGAGTTTTGCGTATTGGAGCGGCTATTTCAAACAGACGAGGAGGTGCGGCGGGTATTTCTCATATACGCTCAGTATCAAAGCCTCATGCTCGGCCAGGTAGCTGGATGCAACCGGCTTCACGATGTAAGTGGAAGGCTTGCTCGCTGGCTGCTGATGATTCAGGATCGCACGGGGAACGCGGTGCTTACCCTCACGCAGGATTTTCTAGCTCAGATGATCGGATCCCAGCGAACAACCATCAGCGAGGCTGCGGGCGGATTGCAGCAGCGCGGGTTCATAGAATATGCTCGCGGATCGATACAGATTCTCGACCGGGCGGGACTCGAAAACGCCAGCTGCGAGTGTTATCGAATTACCAGGTCTTTACTCGCGGACGTATACAAACTTGCCAACCAGAATCTTTTCAAAGATTCTGCGGCATGATCTCGTGAGATTTCATGCCGCGGCCCTGAAGAAAATGATTGTGGCCGCCGCTCTCGGCTTTGTGGCGGCCTACTTTTTCTGCACCCGCAAATCTTGAATATAGAGCGCGGACAATCGTTACTGAAGTCTATGCAAGGGCGCGCCGGTGGAAGTGGGGACACAATCCCGGCGGGAACTGGAATCGTGTCCACCACTCTCGCAAAGGCTAGCTAGGAAGAAGAGGCGCCCGCCAAGGCGTTTTCGTAGTTCGTGGCCACTCCGGCCGTGGAGTGATTTGTTGTTATGAATTCGAGGATGTCGGCGTTGATTTGGTCTGCATGGGTTGTCGGCATACCATGGGGGAATCCAGGATAAGACTTGAGTGTGCCGTGCTTCAACAATTTAACCGACCTGGCTCCGGTAATCGGGAAGGGACAGATCTGGTCGTCCTCGCCATGCATCACGAGGACTGGGACATCGATCATTTTAAGATCGTCGTAAAACTCGGTTTCAGAGAGAACCTTGATGCAGTCATATTGAGCCTTGATGCCACCCATCATGCCTTGTCGCCACCAGTTCTCTCGAATTCCCTCGGACACGGCCGCTCCCGGACGGTTGAAGCCGTAGAAGGGAATTGTGATGTCTTTGTAGAACTGGGAACGATGTTTGGCCGTACCTTCGCGGAGGCCATCAACGACTTCCCTGGGAACCCCGTCAGGATTTGTGGCGCTCTTCATGAACGCCGGCGGGATTGCGCTGATAAGGATTGCTTTTGCCACACGCCCCTTGCCGTCACGGGCTACGTAGCGCGTCACTTCGCCGCCGCCCGTGGAGTGCCCGATGTGCACGGAATCCTTGAGATCAAGTGCTGCGACGAGTTCGGCGACGTCCGCAGCGTAAGTGTCCATGTCGTGACCATTGATCGTCTGAGTGGAACGGCCGTGCCCGCGGCGATCATGTGCGATGACCCGGTACCCACGGTCCAGAAAAAACATCATCTGCGCATCCCAGTCGTCCGCGGAGAGCGGCCAGCCGTGGTGGAAGAAGAGGGGTTGCCCTGTGCCCCAATCCTTGAAGTAAATCTGCGTGCCGTCTTTCACTGTGATCGTGCCCATGATGTCTCCTTTGATTCAATTTCGTGGATGTTTGCGAGCTCTGAGAAACACCAGAGGGCGCGGAATAACCGGTTGGGGCTGGACGGATCATCTTCGAGCCACGTTAATCATCGTCTCCGTATCGCTTTTGAGAAAGACGCAATAGAGGTTGATTCCTCCCCCTCTTTTGAGGCGTCATGCGCAAAAGACAATTATGCTTATACCGATAGCAGCGAGCCTTGATGAGCACACACACGATCACTGGACGAAACCCGCGAGACGGACGCCCGCTTGTGGTCACCGTGTCCGAGGGGCTGATCCAGAAGATCGCGGACGGCCGACGGGAGGAGGACGCGTGGCTTTCTCCCGGATTTGTGGATCTGCAGGTCAATGGATTCGGCGGCGATGACGTGAACAATGAGAGGCCGAATCCGGAAGTCATCCTCTCGCTCACGAGAAAGATGATCGCCACGGGAGTTACGACCTATCTCCCCACTATCATCACTGCGGCCGAAGGCCGGATCACGGCGGCCCTGCGAGCGATCGCGGAGGCACGGCGACGCAGCAGCCTGGCCGCTCATGCGATCCCCTTCGTTCACGTGGAGGGACCGAGCATCAGCCCTTCCGAAGGTTTCCGCGGAGCGCACCCGGTGGAGCATGTCCGCCCTCCCAGCCTGGCCGAATTTGAGCGATGGCAGGAGGCTTCCGGCGGTCTCGTCGGCATGGTCACACTCTCTCCGCACTTCAAGGAAACAGAAGAGTATGTGCGGGCGTTAACGGCTCAGGGCGTGCATATTGCTTTGGGGCATACCGACGCGTCCGCTGAAGAAATATATCGCGCGGTCAACGCAGGGGCACGGTTATCCACGCACCTTGGCAACGGTATCGCGGGCCTTATTCCCAGGCATTCGAATGTGCTTTGGCCGCAGCTCGCGGACGAGCGTCTGACCGCGACGGTGATCGCTGATGGCCATCACGTTCCAGCGGATATGTTCAAGGTCATGGTGCGTGCGAAGGGATTCGATCGCTGCATATTTGTCTCCGATGCGGTTGCACTTGCGGGTATGGCTCCTGGGGCTTACACCACGCCGGTGGGAGGGCGAGTGGAACTCCACGCCAATGGCCGCTTGAATCTGGCCGGGACGGAGTTTCTCGCGGGCGCTGCCGTCCCCTTGAAGGATGGGATAGCACGAGCCATGGCGATGGTGGGATGTTCGCTGGCGGATAGCCTGTGTATGGCGACCGAGAATCCCGGGCGTGTGGCGGGCGGTCTGGGCGTACTGAGGGTGGGCGCACCCGCGGATTTAGTGCGCTTCACCCTGGAGGACGGAGGGACCGGTCTCAAAATCGCGACGGTGATGGTCAAAGGACGTGAATGCGACGGGAGCGAGTAAGCACGGGAGCGCGAGTAGACTATAGAAATCATGAGAGGCGAACCCACAATGACCGAACAGATGCTAGCCGCGGCTGCTTTGCCCACCATCGACGAGATCAAGGATGCGCAACAGTTGGTGTACGCGATCATGCCGCCTACACCGCAGTTTACCTGGCCGCTGCTGTGTGAGCGCCTCGGAGCCGAAGTGTGGGTGAAGCATGAGAACCAGACTCCGATCGGCGCGTTCAAGGCTCGCACTGCAGTGGTATATGCGGCTGAATTGTTTCGCACATCGGCAAATATATCCGGATTGGTCACCGCGACGCGCGGCAATCATGGGCAGTCGGTCGCGTTGGCTGCGCGCAGGTTCAAAGTGCCGGCGCATGTTGTGGCTCCGCGAGGCAACAGTGCAGAGAAAAACGCCGCGATGCGGGCGCAGGGAGCCGATCTCATAGAGTACGGCAGCGACTTTCAGGAAGCGAAAGAGCATGCGCAGGAGCTCGCGGATCAACACGGTTGGCATTTTGTGCCTTCGTATCATCGCGACATAGTGAAAGGTGTAGCCACCTATTGGCTGGAGTTCTTCTCGGCGGTGCCTGATCTGGATGTTGTTTATGTACCTATCGGGCAGGGATCAGGTATCTGTTCCTGCTGCGCTGTTCGCAACGGATTGAATTTGAAGACTCGGATCGTGGGTGTTGTGGCCGAGGGTGCGCCGGCTTACGCGCTTTCGTTTGAGGCAAAGCGCAGCATTGCTGCTCCGGCGAGTACTCTGCTGGGAGATGGGATGGCTTGCCGCGTGCCCGATGATGCAGCGCTCGAGGTGGTGCTGGAGAATGTCGACCATATCGTACGCGTGAGTGATGAGGAGATGCGGTTGGCAATGAAGTTTTACTTCACGGACACGCATAATGTGGTCGAGGGCGCCGGCGCGGCAGGATTGGCTGCTGCGTTTAAAGAAAAGGCGATGCTCCAGGGAAAGCGTGTGGGGCTCGTGGCGACTGGTGGAAACGTCGACCATGATGTGTTTGCGAGGGTTTTGCAGGATTAATTACCGATGCGATGGAAACAGGGTTCGCCATACCGGCCCAGGTCCATAGGTCGCCAGGAGACGTAAAGGGCGAAGAAGGAGCATCCCTCGAGGGTGTATGCGGTAATGCTGGGCCCAAAGGTAATCCTGTTGGGAAAGCCGGAAGCAACGCAACCGCTGCGCCCAGCGGGATCTGGCATTTTGTTCAAGATGGAGGAAGAGGCCCGCGCCCTGGTGGGTTGTTTCAGGGCTTGCTGGACCCCTGAGTAAGTTGCTCCAGATAGCTGCGGCCTGCTGGGTGATGGCCGGTTTGCGCGCGATCGCTTCGACCATGAAAGTTGGCAGCTCCACCCCGAAACTGAGCCGCGCGAGTTCGCAGGTAGTCAGCAGGGCGCCTTCGATGCCCAAACTCTGAGACGTAGCCTGTGCTTTGTTCAACTCGCGCTCATTCAGACCCGCCAGGGCAGTTGCAAGATCCAGCACCCAGATGAGTCGGGCAAACTCGTGCTTGACCCCGTGAAGAATCAAATAGATGAACAGATCCGGCTTGGCATAGGATAGCGCTGGTTGTCCGCGGAATTGGATCGTCTGCGCCCGTTCCCAGGATCCGTGCAGGTCCATGGACGGACTGGAAGGTGGAGCAACCGAAAAGTGCAGTTCAACCCAGGTATTTCCCCGTTGAAAGGACTGGTGGTAATCGTCCTCCGGATCGTCAGGTTCAAATCCAAGGTCCAGCAGCAGCGCCCGCGCTCGCTTGAAGTCCACGGGGCGGACCAGGAGGTCGAGGTCATCCGACCTTCTTAAACCTGGGCTGCCATAAAGAATTTGTGCCAGGAGCGGACCCTTGAGCGGTAGCACTTCCAACCCGCTTCGACAAAACTGTTCGAGCAGAGATTCCAGTTCACATGCTAAGAACGCAGAATGTGCCCACGCGCTGCGAGCGCGAATCTTAAATGACTCGGGCAATGTACCGCGAAATTCCTTGCAGAAGACAGATAAAACACCGTGGCTGTCGGCGAGCGCGAGAAGAGCCTCCCAGTCGACAGACGCCGAAGTGCCCGTTTCACCTCGACGGAGAGTAGCCAGCAGGAGCTCGGATTCGGAACTCATTTGGTTGACGCACCATCAACTTGTGGAGAGCCAAAATGTGCCGCGATCCAGTCGACCACCGCCGATGCTTCCCCGCGAACTCCTCTCACGATCCGTGCATCGGAGACGACATGCTTAAGAGAGCTGAGAGCAGTCGCGGGCGATCTGCGTGCTGAGACGGTGTTGTCGAGAATTTTCAACAAACCGATTCCCGGTGAGAGTTCGCTGGGGCTCCAGAGTGCTCCTGCCTGGTGCCGGCTGACGATGACCAGCCCGACCGGCAGCGGCCGGGTCCCATTGCTTCCCCCGAACTCTTCGACGCTCCGTGGCGTTTGCCGCGAGGAGCCATTTTCCCTGACCTGCAAATGCCGCGGATATGGATAGACCTTGCCATGCCTGTTGACTACCGCGAACTCGTCGGAATAATAGGCTGCTCCGGCCCGAACAAGGGCTGCGACGAGAGTGGTCTTTCCAAAACGGCTTCGACCGGGGATCAGAATGGCCGTTTTGCCCCAGCCCACCACGCCCGCATGGACGAAGGTCCGGCGGGGGCTCGTTTCGGCCACATGAAGGGAAACGACGGAACCGAAGCGTTCCAGAAGGTCATGGCGGTCACTGCACTTGAAGAGCAGCCGCCGATTCCGGTAAAGCCGATAGGGAGTCTCTTGGGATGCCGAAGAGTCACACCGATGGATAAGTGAATAGTGCTTGCCGCCCGAGGAAGAAACACCAGGTTGGCATTCAAGGGGCAGATATGCGAACGAATCCCGCATTAGCTCCGCTTGGTTGGAAGATAATTCGAAGGGCACCCCGAATGACCTAAGAGCCAATCTGTGGGAACAGTCTTTCGCTAAAGTAGAAACAGTTCCCAAAATATGGGAACTGTTTCTACTTGTAATACAAGAAACTGACATTGTTTACCTTCGAGAGCTCCGATAACTGAGCTCTTGCACCGGGATGTATTAGCAGGTCTTTCATTGACGCAGCTACTCGGCGGGAACGAGAGCTTTAGCCAAGACACAACAATAAAAAGTGTTTCAGATCGGTACTCGTCAATGGAATTGCCTGGCGTCGGGCCAGTGCGCCTGAACGAGTATCGCAGTGGACGAAATCGGTTCTATCAGTGATGTTTGTGTACGGGTGGTGTGGTGGATTTTCCAGAAGCATGAGCTTTTGGAGTAGCTACCATAAGAGCGGTGACGAGCGGCAAGGCCACTACAGCGCGTACGCCGATCTTCTGGATAACCTGCCGCCGGGTCATCCCGACCGGAACAACAGGCTCAAAGGTGCAAGGCTCTAAAAGTCCATCCTGAAACAAGCTCTGGAGAGCAAATTGAACTACTTTCTCATTGACTGTCTCGTCCGACGACTGTGCTAGTTTTGCTGCTATTTCACCGACCGTTGTTCTTCCATCGCAATGCCGCCAGACAAAAGCAGCCTTTTGATTGAGGCAGAACGCCCGGTTCCGTTTCTGGTCGTAGATCATCAATTCGGCTCCCAGATCTTCAACAACGAGCTGGTCACGGTTAAGGCTCTTTGGTTTTGTTTCATTGGCCGGTGACATCGTACCTCCAACGTTTCTGGTTTCCCTGAGATGTCTAGTAAGTGTATGCGACACCCAAAGGATGTACGAAAGATAATGCACAAAGCTCCTGTGGAAATGATACATACCTAGGATCGTGTATCAAACGTGTGCATTCTAAGCTGCCGTTGGTAACTTCGACTGACCGCTATTGATTACCTCGGTGCATAGCCGGCTCGCAACCTCAAGTCTCAGCCGTCACGACGTCCAAATTTCTGAAATTGCGCTTAGAGAAGTGCTTGCAGAGTATCCGCGAGCCGGTAGACGCTCTGCTTTAGATCGTAAAATTCCTGCACGCGCCGGCGCCCTGCCTGTGCCAGAGTTTTCCTGAAAGCAGCGTCTGAAATGAGTCGCGCCAGAGCGTCGGCCAGGGCTTCCTCAGAGGATGCCGGAACCAGCAGTCCTTCGCGGCCGTCGCGAATCAGTTCGGGAATGGCGGCCACCATGGTGCTGATGCAAGGAATCTCCATGGCCATGGCTTCCATCAGTGCTATCGGCAAGCCCTCGGCGAAGCTCGCAAGAACGAAGATGTGAGCTTGAGCAAGTTTCTGCCTCGTTCGCTGATGATTGAGGGCCCCTTCGAGGGTCACGAAAGCGCCTAGCTGTTCGCGATCGATGAATGACTCTATCCGGCTCCGCTCAGCGCCGTCCCCCACCAGCCGCAAGCGCACGTTATGTCCCCGCCGCAGCACGTCAGCAAATGCACGCAGAAGAATAAGGTGACCCTTGTCAGGCACGAACCGGCCGACGCAGATAATCTCCAGTGTGGCCCCTTCGTCTATGGGAGGCGCAGGAGCGAAGACCTGGGGATCTACACCGAGGCGCACTACGTGCAACTTGCTCCACTGCGCCGGATCGCTTACTTTCATGACCTGGCTGCGGCAATAGTCGCTGATACAGAGGATAAATTTGGCCCGTTCCACCTTGCGTCTCAGGTAAGACTCTTGCACATCGTAAAACTCCTCCGGCCCGTGAATCATGAGCGAGTAGGACAATCGCCAAGCCACGGACGTCAGCATGCCGACGGTGGCGACCGGTCCGCCAAAGTGAATGTGCAGGTGCTTGTGCCCGCGGCGGCTTAGCCAGTCACCCAATAGCAGCGCCTCTGCCAGGTAGAACAAAGCGTAGCTGCTGGAAGCAAGGTCCCAGGCATCGAGTTGGAGTGCTGCCCGCAGTCCCCGGAAGACGACGCCTGGCCTGGTGAACAGAATCTTCAACAAGACCAGGAGAGCTCGGGCAGGGTTCATCGCCTTCACGTAAAACGTGGTCTCCAGTGCAGACGCCTCAAGTTCCGGGACCGAGCCAGACGCCCATACCGGCTTGTTGATGGAAGCGACGTCAATACTGAAGCCCAGCTTCCTGAGTTCTGTAATCTCGTTAAGAAAAAAAGTGTGTGAAATAGCGGGGTAGCTACTCAAGAGATAGGCGAGGCGCGGGCGCGGACTCTGATGTGGAGCGTCCTGTCTATCGCCGCTTGGCGACGCCGGATTCATAGGCGTCTTGGAATGCCGGCATGCGCGGCGGGCCGCCGCATACCAGAAGGCACTCGACGGGTAGAGACAGCAAATAATGGTGCGCTTAACCCGCCCACGGCCAGCAAAATCGGAAGAATCATTGAGCCGTTCAAGAGGTTATCGATAGCCGACATGAGAATGGCTGCGGCTAAGGCACTGCGCAAATCGAATGCCGACGGATTGAGGCCCGGAGGCGCGGACCAGAAGATACGGGCTACGGGAACCAGTTGCAAACACTGCAAGGCAACCAACCCTGCGATGCCATACATGCCAAAGGTAAGCAGCCACAATCCCCAGGGACGCAAGGAGCCGCCTTTCCACCAGTCCCACTCACCGGAGCCAAGCAGCGGCTTCTCAAGGGCGAGGCCGACGTACTGTTCGTCTTGAGAAAGTCTCCATCCGAAGGAGCCGCGCTGAATCGACTTGAGCGAGTTGGCGGCGGACCGGGCAATTGCATTTTGCTGGACCATCGTTTTCAGGGACACGACGTTCGCCAGTCGAAGCGCCATAAAGCTCAATAGGGCCAGGAGAACGATCGCGATCACGGCGCGAGGCAGGTCGCTCTTGCGAAACCAAACAAAGGCCAGAAGACAAAACAAGAGAACGATGCTTCCGGCGGATTGGCAGAGAAGCGTAACGCAGAAGAGGCAGCCGGCAACCCAGGCGATCGGAATTCCGAGAACGCGATCCACGACGCGTCGTCTCCAAAGCCATATCGCAATCAAAGCCGAGGTTGCCATCCAGATGCCAAGCTGGTTTCCGTCTTCCAGCAGGCCGACCGGCCGGTATCCGAGGTATCGCGGCGCTCCGGTCCAGCGATATGGCTGATAGCCGTAAAGATGGGCGTAGAACTGCGGACCGGTCATAATCTCAACCCAACAAATGGGCACGTAAGCCAGTCCGGCGATGACAAAGGCTTCGGCGGCGAGTTTCAAAGACTCTGTCTTCTCAAAATAAAGACGCCCTACAAGGTAAGGCACTCCCCACGCCAGAATCTGATACAGTTCGCTACGAAGCGTGGGCACAAGACCCTGCGCGTTGGCCAGCGCTGACAGCAGCGGAACGACGCACCAAGCCAGCATCGGCAGGTCCCAAAAGCTGAGCTCAAATCGGCTGAGGGTTTTGCGGTCGAACACGAGAATGCCGAGTAAGCACGTGAGGCCCGTTACGGTTGCCTTGGTAAAGAAGTGGATCGACGGAAGACAAGTTCCCAGGATCCAATAAGGGAATTCAACCGCAGTCGGTGTGTATACGGCGGAGGGCAGCAGAGCCCAGCCGGCAAGGAAATTCGCCAGGATGGCCACGCGGATCGGGTAACGTCGAAACAAGAACAGGCTTATCGGGACCCATGCAAAGAACGCTATCAACGGCGAAATCATGAGGCCTTCCTGGGTTAACGAGGGAACTCAATTCTAGCGGGGGAAGTTTCGCTTTTTATGATAACAAGTGCCGAATGGCTGAACCCGACTCGCGCTGTCGGACTGCTGGCTTACGGGACCGCCAGCACCTGTTGTTTTGTCGCATGGATGCGGGCAAAAGGCCGGCGCGAGGATGGGCATCTTGCACTGTTACTGATGCTCATCGAAAGCACGTTACTTTTGGACATGGCCTTCAACTGGCGTTGGATTCTGCATCAATTGCTCATGGATCTCGCACAGCATGCTCGCGAATACGCTGTCAGAAGGACACCGCAGGTGATTCAGAACTGCATCGACGTTTGATCGGCTCCAGCTCGCACTATTTGAAGAGTCCATGTCTCCAACATCCAAGCACCTCTGTTTGCAGGCTGGTTCCCGGTGCAGTGCTAGCACCCTACTGAAACGATCTGGATACGACAGCAGACATGGTAGACTAGCCGGAAATCGTCGATTGCTTACATAATTCCCGAAATCCCCATACGGCCGCATTCTCCGTCCGCGGGCCCATGCATCCCTTGCTGTTTGGGAAGCAGAAATGCTATCCGAGGAGTTGATGTCGTGATTATGGTCCCCGAACCTCAGCTTCAGTCCACCACCGGCGTGACCAGGGACTTTCAACTCCCGCACGATAGTGCGTCTGTCCACTTAGACGCCTTGCGCGGTTTGGCGGCCATATCCGTGATGTTTTCTCATTGGTGGGACGCGTTTTACACGGTACCACAGCACGATCTGTTGCTCACGGCCGCCTACCTCTTCGGCAGTTTTGGCCGCGCTTGGGTCATAGTGTTCTTCGTGCTAAGCGGCTATCTTGTCGGCGGCAGCGTACTGCGCGCGCGCCTGAACAACAACTGGTCATGGCGCGGCTATTTGCTTAACCGCTGTACGCGCATCTATGTGGTTTTGCTTCCCGCGTTGCTGTTAGGAGGCCTATTTGATTGGCTGGGAATGCATCAGGCAGGATCCGCAGCGATCTACAGCGGCAAATCAGGGATGGGAGCCCTATACTACAACGTCGCTCCCGGTTTGACGATCAAGGCATTTTGGCAAAATTTATTCTTTCTCGACACCGACAGCACGCCCGGCTTTGGCTCAAACGGACCGCTCTGGAGCTTGAACCATGAATTCTGGTATTACCTTGGCTTTCCGCTCCTGGTGTTCGCGGTCGTCAGGGGAAGCCGATGGTGGGTACGCCTTGCGAGTATTGCGGCCGCTCTGAGCTGGTCGGCGTTTGTGGGCGGATATAAGTTAGCGCTCTATCCGGTCTGGCTGGCTGGCGTGCTCATTTTGTTCCTGCCTCCGTTTCCTGCACGCCGTGCGTCGGCGCGTCGCGCAGCCATCGCTGTAAGCCTCGGTTTGCTCCTAGCCGGGTTTATGTTGAAGTCGCAGGGCTGGCTTTTCCCGGACGATTCGATCACGCTTGGCCGCTCTCACTGGCACCCACCTATTTCCGACGTCGTACTGAGCCCCTTCGTCGTCTTGCTTATCTGGGTCATCTTGCACTGCGCAACAGGGCCGCTGCACGCAGCCTATGTATGGGTGGCCAAGAGAGCAGCTGCCAGTTCCTACACTCTGTATTTGGCCCATATGCCTGCCCTCGTTTTTCTCAAGTCATTCCTGCATCTGCCCCGCGCGATACCGACTTGGCAGTCCTTCCCTCTCACCGTTGGTCTATTTGCGGTCGTTTTTCTCTACGCACAACTAGTTTATTGGCTCTTTGAGCACAACACAGACAAGGTGCGGCGATGGATCAAACCGCTGGTCATGAAGCGAAAAGGAGGAGAGCCGACCGTCAGGACGGCGAAGTCAACAGTTCCTGTCGGATCATAGGGAGAAACAATGACAGCGGACAACTATCTTAGAATCGACACGAGGCGAAGAGACTAATCCATCGGCTTCTTTTAGCCACACCGTTTCCAACCAAGTCGGACCAGGAAAGGATCTTGTCCATCTCGTCAAGAAGCAGTTCTCGCTGGCTTTTCCCCTCCACATTTCTCAAAACCACTCTGTTTAGCCAAAGCCTGTCTGCAGAGTAAAGGTGAGGACGGCCGAAGCCTTATCGAACCAGAGCAGCTCTGTGTCCTTATGTGCGAATGTGTCCATAAAGGTCCGGATTAATTTCGTGTTCATTGCGGTTATGTAAGTACTGCTAACGTTCCGTTCTGTTCCTGCGGCTCATCCGCATATCTTGTGTCTTTCCTGTCGATTCCGGTGCTTGGCTTGGCCCATTTTTCCAGAGCGTCAGTCCCATGTGACCACGAAGTTGGCAATTTCCCGGTTTGGTTGGAGAATGTAAATAGCGGAGCATATGTCAGACGCTCATAGGACTATTTGCTCATTTCAAGAAAGTTGGCTATGGAGCATCGCGTACGCGCAAATGCGTATAGTAACTCAGACCCCGGCCCTCCCCGACCGATTTTCTATGCCGTCGGACCAGGTGATGTAGTGGTGCAGTACCGCAATCTGCAGGAGAACCGGCAGCCAGCATTCCAAACGGCGATGTCGGTTTCGATGCAGGTTCTCGATCAGTGCCAAGCCGCAGGGGAGACGGTGTACATGATGTCGTCGCACGCGCGCGCGGATCGACTCGATGTTGGGCGGCACACAGTGGAGAACCGCCCCCGGTCGAAGTGGTACTTCCGCTCGGGGATCAGGCATCACATCGGTCTAATTCTTTACGGCATGACCGTGATGATCGAGGCGTTTCGCCGCAAAGCACGCGTGGTGGTTGCCGACTCGGGCACGACGCACTGGATCATGTTTGCGCCACTGTGGTTGCTCCAAATTCCAATTGTCGCAGTGCTGCACAATACCATCTGGCCGATGGGGTACCCTCCTACACGACTGCTGGATCGTTTTTTTCGGAGGCTTGATGGCTGGTTTTTCCGCCATATCGCGAGCGTTACAATTTGTGTTTCACCTGAGTGCGAACGCCAGGTGAAATCGGTTGCGGGAAAGCCGAAAGGGCCGGTCTTGCAATGCCGGCTGCAATACCGCGAGGGTTTTCTGGAACGGGTGCAGGTGGCCCCTGAGCCACCACTTCATCCCCTGCATGTCCTTTTTCTGGGACGAGTGGAAGCCTCCAAGGGTGTATTTTTGATTCTCGATTTGGCAGAACAACTCGAGGGGCAAATGCCGGGGAGTTTTGCGTGGCGGATCGTGGGATCAGGGAGCGTTGAGGCGGAACTGGCATGCAAGATCAAAGATCGCGGATTAAGTGGGTTGGTGACCCTGGACGGCATTCTGTCAGGAGAGGAACAGGCACTCCAAATACTGGGGTGGGCGCATGCCGTGATTGTCCCGACAACTTCACGGTTCATCGAAGGGCTAGCAATGACTGCCGTTGAAGCTGTGCTTGCCGGTCGACCGGCCGTTGTAAGCAGCGTGGTTCCGGCGTGGGAGGTTCTAGGAGATGCAGTCATCAAGGCTGACACGGATAACATAGAGAGTTTTGCCGAAGCTATTCGGAAGCTTGCTGGGAACGTGGAGGCATACCGAAGTTGCCTCCGTGCGGGATCCAGCGTGAAGGGGCAGTTCTACGACCGCTCACGAGGACCTGGCGCGGTGATCGTTCGTGCTATCAGTAGTATGCGCTGATTTGAGTATCCTGCTATGCGATTCGCTTTTAAATATCCCTCTCTACGGTACGAGAATGTGCAGAACCAATATGTCTACTCTCCATCCGGTAAGTAATGGACTGGGACACGGCGAAAATTCGTAGCGAATCCAATAAGGGAATACGGTCGCGGTTGGCACGTACGCCGCGAATGCCAACAAGGCCTAGCCATTAAGGAAACTGACCGGGATCGCTTCGCGGAGTGGGTGGCGTCGAAACAAAAATAGGCCCATTGCTACCACGAACGCTTATGCATGGCGAAATCATCAGACATTCCTGTGATATCAGGATCGCTCAGATTTAGTGAAAGAGGTTCGACTTTAATGATACCGACCGGCGAATGGCTGAACCCCACGCGCGCCGTCGGGCTGCTGGCTTACGGAACGGCCACCGTCTGTTGTGGTATCGCGCGGACGAGAGCCAAAAGCCGGCGTCAGAATGGGCGACTCTCAGTGGTACTCATGCTAATAGAAGCCGTCTTACTCCTGGATATCACCTTCAACTGGCGGTGGATACTGCACCAGCGGTTTGTGGACCTTGCGCAGCGCACCCACGAATACGGTGTTCGACGACCACCACAGGTGATTCTCCTGGTGGTGCTCACGGTGCTGCTCCTGGGGGGGATGTTTGCCGTCCAACTATACTTTCGCGGCAGAGGCAGGGCTTTGGCTGTTTCAGGAGGATTACTTTCGCTGTTTTTGTGGTGCACCGAGGTCGTTTCCCTGCACCAAGTTGACCATGTTCTGTACCATCGGGTAGGTCCCCTCATGACTGTGGGTCTGCTGTGGATGGCGGCCTGCCTGATGACATCATCGGGCATTCTGATGGCATCGCTGGACGCAGGTCATAAGCGCGAGCGCGTCTGAGATCGAGTCGGAGACGCAATGTGACCTGGAGGCGATCATCTCAAACCGCTTATTACCGATCCTCACTGTTCTTTGGGGGAAGGGGTGCAGCAGGGATGCCCACCACGGTGGCGCCCTCCGCGACATCTCGGGTGACGACTGCATTGGCTCCGACGGTCGCTCTGTCTCCGATGGTCACCCCGCCCAGGACGGTGACTCCACGACCAAGCCAGACTTCGCGGCCAATAGTAATTGGTTTTGCGTTGTGCCCGGAGTCACGAATTGACTGGTCCGGTTCACGGTTATGATTTGCGTCGCGGATGCTGGTGTATTCGCCAATCAGGCTGCCTTCACCGATCTTGATTCCGGCCATGGCTACGATGTGTGTGCCGCGGGAGATGACTAGCTCGTCGCCCAGATCGATGTGAGCATTTCCTTGCGTCTCGAGGTGCACGCCGGGGTAGATCAGCACATTTTCGCCCATGCGCACGCGCCCGCTTCCGTAAACTGAGACCCTTCCCTGGACTACCACCGAGGCAGGCAGGCGCTCCCGCAGATCGGCGTCAAGAGCGGCATGAGCGTGGATGCGTACAAAGCCCCGCAACAGCGGCGCAGCCCCACGCAGCAGTCTGGAGAGCAGGTTGCTCAGGAATGCCTTGATAAGACGATTAATCGGATTCTCCCTTCACCAGGGGCGAGGCGGAGAAACCCGGCCGCCGTCGGTTTCTTTCCACGCCACGCGGATCGAAGTGGCGAGGTTCAGCAACCGGGAAGTCCGGCTACTAGACCTGCGCCGTGGGTCGCGACTAAGTCGATTGCGTAAATAGGAGAGCCGGTAGAACGCGAGCTCGAGCCATTTCGTCAGCCAGACCTTCGCTCCATGATGTTTTCTGTAATAGAGCAAAGTACTGCGCATTCTCCAGAGAACCAGCTGGGTGCTGCCGGAAGAGGACAGTTCGAGGTTTTTGACTTGACGAGATGATTCGCCGCCTATGTGGATGACCTGGATATCCGGCCAATACCAGACCTGGTAACCAGCGTTCTTGATACGCCGGCAGAGGTCCACTTCTTCGCTGTACATGAAGAATCGCGGATCGAATAGTCCTACCTTTTCCAGCACCTGAGCGCGGAAGATTGAAAAGGCACCGGGAACCCAATCTACCTGGGCAGGTGCTGATGGATCAGCCCAGGTTCTATCAAAATATCCAAAAAATCGGGACTTCGGGAACCTGGCCGCCAGGCCGGTCAGTACCAGGGCGTCGTTGAAAATGCTGGGGAACATGCGCGCGGAGGGTTGCCAGGAGAAGTCGCGCCCCACCAGTCGTGCCCCAGCCAGTGCCACCTCAGGATGAATATTCATGTTGTTCACGGCGGCCTTCAGTGAACCGGGACATAAAAACGCATCTGAATTAAGCAGAATCACGTAGCGTCCTCCGGCGGCCTCAATAGCAAGATTGTTCGCAGCACCAAAGCCTAGATTGATGCTGCTCCGCAGCACACGGACCCGGGGAAACTCGCTTTCGATCATCTCCGGGGAGCCGTCACTGTAGTGATCTGTCGACGACCAGAATCTCGATTTGCAGGCCATCCGACTCACGCTCCACCGATTCAAGGCATTCCCGCAATATGTCCTTAGTATTGAAAGAGACAATAATCACTGATGCATCGTGCGAATAATTTTCTGTGGATGGCAAGATAGAAACGTACCAGTCTGTGAAGAAAAAACTGCAAGCTGCCTGGAGTCTGACCCTATTTAACTCCAGGCCATGCTCGTCTCACATCGTGTATTGTATAGTATCCCTCCACCTGGAAATCCAGTCGTCAGGAGCGAGTAGGTTCACTTTGAACGCATCCGATGGGTCGCCTTTCGTAACGCAGCAGACAGGTTTACTGGTTACCGAAATTCACTTAGGAACGACAAAGAAGCACGAAGGTCCATCGCATCCTTTTTCAGTTCCCGACAAACGCATCCAGCAGTGAGGACGCGCAACGCAGCCTTTGTGGAATTTCTACAAAATTAGTTGATGCGGAGTGGTAAGGCTCTATACTAAGCCCGTTACGGTAGCGATGTGTTCAGCGTTGCTTGCGGTGGCGATGACTTGTGGGCCGGTTCACTGAAGAACTGCAAGAAACAAGTGATCCGCGCAGCCGAGTCTTTCCCCTGGACTTTGTAGTTCGTGGCAACAATCTCTTCAGTCATGAGTGTTGGTTATGAGTCGAAAGCTCCAAAGCTGAAAGAACGTGGCCGATGCGCATGCCCCCCTGCCATTTGGCTCGTTCTTTGATGTTGGCCTTTTCGATTTGGCTTCCTTCAGCGTCAGATAAACGAGAAAACAGTGAATCATCGTCGGCTATCGTCTTGCCTGGAAACACCGGCCTCAGAAGCTCTCGGATGGCTGGGTGCAGTGAGAGAAGCTTTTCAAGAGACTTGGAGAAACCGAGCCCTGGTGGGCTTTATGGTGGCTGTGATGATGTTGGGTGTACTGCGTCCCCACGTGTCAAACGCACAGGTCATCAATTACCCCAGCGGCTTTGCCGGTTCCACGGGCCAGATATGGTTGGTGAACGGCGCAGCACTGTCCGGTTCGACGATACAGTTGACAATACAACGGTTAAGCGAATAACGCATGGTACGAGACTCCTGTAAATGTACAGGCTTTTACGACCACCTTCACCTTCGCGGAGACATGCCCCACCTATTGCGGCGACGGCTTTGGGTTCATGATTATTAGCATGAGCAACCCTTCGTCCTCGGGATACAAATACTCCGGCGATTCGGGAGCGCAATTCTCCTGGTCACAGTGCACTGGCGCACGGGAACCCAGGTTGCGCTGCGATAAATTCAATCTTAGTCAAGTTCGATCTGTTTGGTGCACAGCAGGC
The DNA here is from genome assembly GCA_963794655.1 of uncultured Alphaproteobacteria bacterium. Taxonomy (GTDB): domain Bacteria; phylum Pseudomonadota; class Alphaproteobacteria; order Rhizobiales; family Beijerinckiaceae; genus Roseiarcus. The sequence goes on along the minus strand of CAWCEV010000006.1, from coordinate 2,516,911 downwards.
ACGACTGGAGCGAACCTTACCGGATTCTACTCGGGCGGAAAATATCCACAGGCTCCCAATCCGCAATACGACATGTCCGGTTCGGGCATCAACATGGAGAGTGGCGATCTCTTTACTTGCACGATCACCTATGACGGCTCATCGCTCACCGAAACATTGACAGATACGGTAACTAAGGCCACGTACACGAAGACCTATACCGGAATAAATATTCCTTCATTGGTCGGAGGCAATACGGCCTATGTTGGGTTTGGAGGTAGTACGGGGGCCGCCACGGTGACCCAGGACCTGTCGAGCTGGACCTACACTGAGGAATCACCGGGCCAGGCTGCATCCCGACGTTCTCTCCGGCGCTGGAACGTATTCAGGATCGCAGAGTGTCACACTGTCAAGCGGGTCATCGGAGCAGTTATTTGTTACAGCACAACCGGAAGTCCGGCAACTAATGGCTCAACTAGTTGTGCCACTGGAACCCTGTATACAGGGCCAGTTACAGTCTCATCCAGTGAGACCCTCTACGCGGTAGCTGGAGGAACAGGGTATAACGATAGCCCGGTAGTGAGCGGCAGCTATGTGATACAGACTTCGGTCTCAACGCCGACATTCTCGCCCCCCGCCGGGACCTATACCTCCGCGCAGTCGGTGGCCATCTCCGATGTCACCTCCAACGCAACCATCTACTACACGACCAACGGAACTGCGCCTACGGCGTCCTCAACCAAGTACACCGGCCCCATTACGGTTGCTCGACGGAGACGCTGGAGGCTATCGCGGTAGCCACGGGCAACACCAACAGTGCGGTCGCGTCGGCTGCCTACACCATAATTCGCCAACTTCGGTCTCAACGCCGACTTTCTCACCCGCCGGCGGGACCTATACCGCTGCCCAGTCGGTGACCATCTCCGATGCCACCTCGGGCGCAACCATCTACTACACGACCAACGGAACTACGCCTACCACGTCCTCGACCGCGTACACCGGCCCCATTACGGTTAGCTCGACGGAGACGCTGGAAGCTATCGCGGTAGCCACGGGCGATCATCAGCGCGGTCGCGTCCGCTTCCTACACGATAAACCTGCTACCTTCGGTCTCAACACCGACATTTTCCCCTGCCGGCGGGACCTATACCTCCGCGCAGTCGGTGACCATCTCCGATGCCACCTCGGACGCAACCATCTACTACACGACCAACGGAACTACGCCTACCACGTCCTCGACCGAGTACAGCGGCCCCATTACGGTTAGCTCGACGGAGACGCTGAAGGCTATCGCGGCAGCCACGGGCGACGATAACAGCGCGGTCGCGTCCGCTGCCTACAACATAACCCCGCCGCGCGGTCTCAACACCGACCTTCTCACCCGCCGCCGGGGCCTATACCTCTACGCAGTCGGTAACCATCTCCGACGCCACCTCGGGCGCAACCATCTACTACACGATTAACGGAACTACGCCTACCACGTCCTCGACCGAGTACGCCGGCCCCATTACGGTTAGCTCGACGGAGACGCTGGAGGCTATCGCGGTAGCCGACAGGCGACACCAACAGCGCGGTCGCGTCCGCTGCCTACACCATATCCTCCTCGCTACCTTCGGTCTCAACGCCGACCTTCTCACCCGCCGCCGGGACCTATACCTCCGCGCAATCGGTGACCATCTCCGATGCCACCTCGGGTGCAACCATCTACTACACGACCAACGGAACTCCGCCTACCACGTCCTCGACCGAGTACAGCGGCCCCATTACGGTTAGCTCGACGGAGACGCTGCAGGCATCGCGGCAGCCACGGGCGACACCAACAGCGCGGTCGCGTCCGCTGCCTACACCATAACCTCGCTACCCAACTTTACGCTGGCTGCTTCGCCCCTCGCTCACGGTCGACTCCGGCGACCAGGGGCAGTTACGCTGACGGTGACGCCGGAAAACGGATTCGACTCCCCCGTGAGCTTTGCGTGCTCCGGGCTGCCGACCGGGGCCACATGCTCCTTCGCCCCGGCGACGGTGACACCCTCGGGCGCAGCGGCAACGACCCAACTCACTATTTCCGCCAGCGCGCAATCTTCTGCCTTGCAGCCGGGATCCCGACCATTCTTCCCGTTGACAGCGCTGGCTGTGACGGTCTGCTTCTTCGGATGGAGAAGGCGGCGCGGCTGGCATCGTTGGCTGCTGCTGGCGGTAGCTTACGCCGGCCTGGGGCTTCTCTTTGGCTGCGGAGGCGGCGGGACGTCGCACCACGCCTACTCCGTCACGCCTGCTCCGACGGCCACCACTTCGACGGTGACCGTAACCGCAACCTCGGGAACCCTACAGGGAACGGCGACAATTACTCTCACGGTCAATTAGGGCCGTGAGAGACGCCCGGTCGACGATGCTGTGCCGACTAGAGGAGGTCTGAATCAACTCCCACAAGGGCCGGCGATCCAGAGGGGCAATTATGAAGCGAGGCGCCCGCAATGGGGAAGAGCATAAATCATTGTTGCGGTACCGTCTTCCCCAAAACTCTACGGCCTCTGCGAACATTTGGATCGTTGGGCGTTCTGACTGGTTTGCCGACGGATCGCATCGTGAAATACCACTTGTAAATCGGGTCGAGGTTCTATGGACTACCGAGAGCCATCTCTGTGATCCCAACATACAGACGAAATGGCGTTAACTCGCGCTTAACGGGTGACGCAGGAGGACTGGTCTTTTTTGCAACCTTCCCGGTGCAGGAATAGGAGCGGGCCAGAGATAGAGTGCAACTTTTGTCGGATAGCCACTACGGCCTCGGTTTATTCCGAAGTGTTACTTCTGCCCTATACTTTCGAGCTTAATGAAGCCCTTTCGACGGGGGAAACCGTGAGTCATCGTCACCCATCGTATTGCCTGCATACCCCGATTTGTGAGACCCCCGAATTGCCGAGCTTACTCACCAACGTTTTTCACCAGACCCGAAAGAAGCATGGTTCTTGGTGATCCGTTTTGGTGGCATGGTCGCATTGGAATCTCAGGGCAGCTGCTGTCAATGTGCGAGGTGGCGATCGAGCCCACCGCTGAGTTTACCGGGGCGATCACGAAATATCACACAGGAAAACAGACTAGCTGGCGAGTCGATCCAGTTGATTCTAAGTCAATAGTGGATGGGCGTGCTGATGAAGAGATACTTAATCTTAGGCGCTGATAGGGTTGGGGATTTTATCTCCCGGCATCAGCTCAAAGTGATCAATTGTTCCTCTGGCTTCGCTTCTTCCGGGTAGTTGCGGAGTCTCATTTATAGGTGAGTGGTGGTCAGGCCTTTGCGGTACAAAGGCAAGTCCGAATGGTTCGAATCCTGCCTTATCGGGCTCACAAGTGGACTTAATACCAACGGGCGCCACGCACGCAGCTCTCGGGTCTCATTCAATCAGACAGAAAGGTGAATGCGCAGGCTTTTTTGTCAGCTTGTACATTTGTTCCCAACGGACAAAATATTGCGTTTGTTTTAGAGAATAAAGATACTTGCCGCCGGTGGTGGAACTGGACCAGCATTTTCGTCTGGGGCGGGTTGTGAAGCCGGGTTTTTGCCAGGCATTTGGCACCCCCCCGGCGCCGCTCCAAATAATATTTTTGCACTGGAACTCGATTCCTGGAGTTACCTTGGGAGCGTTCAGTCATTCAGCTACAGTTCGGCGCAGATTTATCAGTCTGGTCAATCACCATGTAACCCTAACGATAGTGGGCCTGGTTACACGCTCATCGACAAAATAAGCACTTCTCCTGTTCCTCTGGATTCGCCTGCCAATGTCTCAAGGCACGAGTACGGGCGATAGATATTCGGCTACTCTTACTTATGACGGAAGCAAATTTAACTGTGAATATGTACGACATGACCGCTGGAGGGTGCGTGCCCGGGGACCAATTGTTTCACCTACGCATGGAGGGATGTCAACATACCATCCTTGGGTGGGTAGTAATACAGCGTATGTGGGCTTTACCGCGGCCACTGGGGAAACGTCAATACCCCCCCACTTTATATAGATTCGTTCAGCTACACTGAAGGAGCGACGACTCAGGCCTCCACCCCGACGTTCTCTCCTGCCGCTGGAACGTATTCAGGGGCGCAGAGCATCACTATCGCCGATGCCACCTCGGGCGCAACCATGTACTACACAACCAACGGAACGACACCGACCACATCTTCGAGCAAGTACACGGGCACCCATTACAGTCAGCTCAACGGAGACGCTGCAGGCGATTGCGGTAGCTACGGGGTACAACAACAGCGCGGTCGCATCCGCTGCTTACACCATAACCTCGCTACCTTCGGTGACAACGCCGGCTTTCTCACCGGGCTCCCGGGGGCTATAGCTACGCGCAGACAGTGACCCTATTCTGACGCCACTTCCGGCGCGACCATTTACTTACACGACCGATGGGACGACACCGAGCGCATCCTCGACCCAGTACACGGGCCCGATTACGGTCAGCTCGACGGAGACGCTGAAGGCGATCGCCGCGGCCCCAGGAGACGCCAACAGCGGGATCGCATCCGCCATCTACACCATCAACCTTTTGTTACCTACTGTCTCAACGCCGACCTTCTCACCCGCCGGCGGAACCTTTCCTCCGTACAGTCGGTGACTATCTCGGATGCGACCTCCGGCGCGACGATCTATTCCACAACCAACGGGACGCGCCGACGACCTCTTCGACGGAGTACACCGGCCCGGTTACGGTCAGCTCGACGGAGACTTTGCAGGCGATGGCGGTCGCCTCTGGCGACGGCAACAGTGCGGTGGCCTCGGCCGCCTACGCGATGACCGGATCGCTGCCTGCGGCTGTGACGCCGACCTTTTTACCCGCCGCCGGAGCTTATACTTCCGCGCAGTCGGTGGTGCTCTCCGACTCTACGACGGGCGCAACGATCTATTACACGACCAACGGAACGACACCCACCGCCGCCTCGACCAAATACGCCGGCCCGATTACGGTGAGTTCGACGGAGACTTTGCAGGCGATCGCGGCAGCCACGGGCTACGCCACGCGCGGTCGGATCAGCTGCCTACACCATTGCTGCGTCCCTTCCCACTGTGCCGACGCCGGAGTTCTCTCCCGCTGCCGGGACTTATAACTCGGCGCAGTCAGTGAGCATCTCTGACGCCGCCCCGGGCGCTACCATCTACTACACGACCAACGGAACGACGCCTACTTCTTCCTGGGCTGCGTACACCGGCCCGATTACGGTGAGTTCGACAGAGACGCTACAGGCTGTCGCGATCACCACCGGCGACAGCGCGATCGCGTCGGCTGCGTACACCATAACCTCACCGCAACCGGACTTTCTTCTTGCTGCCTAGTCAAGCTCGCTCACGGTCACCCTGGCGGCCAGGGCGTCAGCGCTGACGGTGACGCCGGAGAATGGATTCAACGCCCCCGTGATCCTGGCATGCTCCGGGCTGCCGGTCGGGGCCACATGCTCCTTCGACCAGGGAACCGTAACACCCTCCGGCGGAGCCGTATCGACTCAGCTCACCATCTCACCAGCACGCAATCTTCCGCATTGCAGCCTGGGTCTGACGCATATTTCCCCTTGTCGACGCTCGCTATGACGGTGGGCCTCTTCCGATGGCGAAAACGGCGCGGCTGGCATCGCTGGCTGCTGTTGGCGACCGCTTATGCCGGTCGGACTGCTTTTCGGCTGCTCGGGGAATAGCGGTGCAGGGGGAACCTCCAACGCAACCGCTGCAGCCAGCACCTCGATGGTGACCGTGACAGCAATCTCCGGAAACTTACAAGGAAAAGCGACCATTACGCTGACGGTTAACTAGGGTTGTCAGCGGAATCCAATCAGATGCCTTCGGTATCGAAGTGTATTTAAGCGTCCCTAGACGGACCGTGCTGATCGAATCGCGAGACCAGCTAGATTTCGTCTCCTTCCCTAGCCCCGATTCTTACGGTGTTCTGCACGAGGGTTTCGTGTTTTTGAATGCGAAAATCTGCTTAGCCTCCGCAGAAAATATTCCTCATCCAAATCTAATCAGGGACCCACGGTGAGTGCCGGCGACGCTGTATACGCGTATACGAAAAAAATTCACAGCAGACGCACCGTTTTGTTGATTGGGCGTGAATCCAATTGGGGTTACGGCATTTAAAACAGCCTCTCCTCGCTCTCATCTTCTCTACACCTCGCGGTTTGGCCCCTCAGGTGCATAACCGTTTTGACAAGTGATTATCTTGATACGTCTGCGGGAGTGTTGTTCTGCTCGGACCGCCGGTGTTGTGCACGAATATTTGGCAGTTGGTCAATCAGGTTCAAGCAGCGGAGGCGCTTGAGGAGACTTGTGCGGGAAGTTTTTTTACTTATCCCGGACGGTTTCAACGCTTTTACTGATACCGGCTTGTTAGCAGGTCGATATTCAGTACAGCACGATCACTTGTTTTGAGGTGGTGGATTCTGAGAGAAATGACCGACCCCCTTTTTTGCACGGTGGGGCCCAGGAATAAGCCGCAACGCGCTCTGTCCGCATGACCCGAGATATCTGCAACACGCGTCCATAGATTGCTTATGCCGGATAACTAAGATCGCCTTGGGAGAAAGGGGGACCGGAAGGGAAGTGCGAACTTTATACCGACGATGACGTGTCCACGCATGAACTTTTTGCGCAATCAGGCTGTATCAAAATTGCAAACCGCTTAGACAAAATTTCCAGTTCATTAACTTTTTGTTTATTTCTGGTTTTATTCTTACCCCAGCGACTCTGACAAGAAATGTGCAAAAGTTCCATTGACATGCGTAAATTTGAAGGGATTGCGCCAGGTAGCGAAGGATGCAATGATCGTGCAAGTCACTCGGTGTGCAGCAGCTATCAATGGCTGCGATGCACGCGATGCATGCCGCTGTTCTGACTGAGATGACGCGGTTCGGTCGTCAAACCCAATTCAGAGGCTTCAGGGGTTCAAGGGACATAGGGAACAACCAAACACGAATCGAGCCACGGCCGAATTGTGAACAGCGCCAGTCTGCCAAGGCTCTGGTTTAGAAGCGAAGGCTCGATCGAAATGCAGAGGTTCTGTCATCGTCGATGACGGAGTTGGGCCCGTCTGTCCCGGGACTCCACGGCCAGAATCCACTCAAGGCAAGCTATGCGAAGGAGTAACGTGAACCCTAATACAGCGAATTGTTTTAAAGAAATACTTACAGCGGTGAAGGCAAAGAGTCATCGTCACTCATTTTATTTACCGGAAAGTGCGGTTACTGAGGTACCGGGATCAGCCAGTGCAATCGCAACACTATTTGTGTCTAAGTCCAAGTGGATGGGCGTGCTGATGAAGAGATACTCACTCTTAGCAGTGATAGGGTTGGGATTTCTTCTCCCGGCATCAGCTCAAGTGATCAATTGTCCCTCTGGCTTCGCTTCCTCGGGGAGTTGCGGAGTCTCATTTATAGGTGGTGGTGGTCAGGCCTTTGCGGTACAAGGCAGTCCGAATGGTTCGAGCCCTTCCTTATCGGGCTCACAAGTGGGCTTAATACCGGCGGGCGCCACGTACGCAGCTCTCGGGTTTATCAATCAGACTAAGGTGAATGCGCAGGCTTTTACGGCTACCTTTACATTGGTTCCCAACGGACAAAATATCGCGTTTGTTTTAGAGAATAATACTGCCGCTGGTGGTGGGACCGGACCAGCATTCTCGTCTGGGGCGGGTTGTGAAGCCGGGTTTTACCAGGCGTTCGGCACCCCGCCCGTGCCGCCAAATAATATTTTTGCACTGGAGCTCGATTCCTGGAGTTACCTTGGGAGCGTTCAGTCATTCAGCTACAGTTCGGCTCAGATTTACCATTCAGGCCAATCGCCATGTAATCCTAACGATAGTGGGCCTGGTTACACTCTCATAGACAAAATAAGCACTTCTCCTGTCCCTCTGAATTCGCCTGCCGGTTCCCAGGGAACCAGCACCGGCCATACATACCAGGCGACAGTAACTTATGACGGAAGTAACTTTACGCTCAATCTGCATGACGTAACCGCGGGCGGATCGTGCCCTGGCGCCAGCTGCTTCAGCCACACATGGACGAATGTCAACATACCGTCGTTGGTGGGTGCCGATACCGCTTATGTGGGCTTCACGGCCGCTACGGGGGAAACCTCGACCTACCCGCTCCACATTGGCTCGTTCAGCTATAGCCAAGGATCGACCTCGGCGCCGCCCTCGCGCCAGCTCAGGACCGGCCGCGCAGGCTGCTTCCCCGACGTTCTCTCCTGGCGGAGGAACGTATTCAGGGACGCAGTCGGTAGCCATTTCTGATGCCACCTCGGGCGCCACCATCTACTACACGACCAACGGAACGACACCCACCACATCCTCGACGAAGTACACCGGTCCCATTTCGGTGGGCACGACGGAGACGCTGGAGGCGGTGGCGGTCGCCCAAGGTGACACCAACAGCGCGGCCGCTTCCGCCGCTTACACCATCGGCTCATCGAATCCGACCCCGTCAGGTTCAGGGGCCATCGCTTATCCCAGTGGATTTGCCAGCCATCCGAGCCAGATATGGATGGGAAATGGCGCTTATTATTCCGGTTCGTCCATACAGTTGACGAGCGCAGGCGGCCCCTCGGCACATAATGCGTGGTACACAACTCCCGTCAATGTACAGGCTTTCACGACCACCTTTACCTGGAATGCCAGCTGCCCAGCCAAGCCAGCCCTGTGCGGCGATGGCATGGGGTTCATGATTATGAGCACTTCGAATCCTTCGCCTCAGGGGTATTCGGGGTTCGCAATTGTCCTGGTCGAAGTGTTCGAGTTCGACCAGTTGTGCGGCCATGAAGTCAGTGCTGGTTAAGTTTGACCTGTACAACAATTCGACGAGCACGGAGGGTGCTAATCTTACCGGGTTCTACTCAGGTGGAGAATACCCGCAACCTCCCCAGGCGGAAAATGACATGTCACCCTCAGGCATCAACATGGAGAGCGGCCACCTCATGAAGGCCACTCTCACTTATAACGGTAGCGTGCTTATGGAAACTGTGACCGATACAGTGACTGGTGCAACCTATCGGACCAGTTATTCGGCGAACATCCCGGCATTGGTAGGGGGCAACACCGCGTATGTGGGATTTGGAGGAAGCACCGGAAGCGCCACGGTCACCCAGAACATAGGGAGCTGGACCTACGCGGCGAATTAAGCGGCAAATTAGAGGTTGAAGATCTGTGTGCTTGTGAACTGAAACGGGCCGAGTTTAACCGGCAGGTGAAAACGCGGCCAGTTTCTTGTGTCGTTATCAACAGCGGCGCCTGTGAGAGTGTTGGTAAACCTGGAATAGGTTTGCTGCCATCAGCATGGGCGCCGTAACTTTTTCCTCGCTCGTATATCATCGCTCGACCGGTTCTCAGGTTTTTGTGTGAGGCGAGAGCGGCGCTCCGGTCTTTGCTCACTGATAAATCTGATTGCAATCCCCTTACGACTCTCAGGTCACGGTCAACGCGGAGTGTAATCGCGTCGCCCACGATCTCGAATCCGGCACGAACATCTCTCGCCGCCCGCGTCAGTTGACAGCTTCACGCCTTTCCGGTCCGCGACCTCCCGTCGGCGCCCACGAAAAAACGAAAAAACTACCCATATCGTATGTAAAAGTGACGGCTTGTGTGGCGGAGGGAAAGCTACGGACGTCGACCGGACTCGTGTAGGCGTAGCTACAGCAGGGAGTTGAGGAACGATCAGAGCTGCGCCTTCTCCTTGACGAGCAGAAGTCTAAGTTCAGACAATTGCGCGCTAGGTGGCATGCTGTCGATAGATAATTGGCCAGTGGTGTGTCTATACAACTTTATAGCTAAGGGAATTCGATTAGCCGCTGATTCAAATTGCAACTTTTGTAATATCCCACCACTGAAATGCTTTGCACGTAGCTGTTACCGGAGCCGTATACTTTGGCCTTAATCGATCAAAGAGAGAGACAGACTGCGCGCCTGAAGTAGTCACAAGATCAGATCTTTCCTGGAACTTCGGCAGCTAAGCGCAAACTTGTGGTTACACATTGACAATGCTGATTATTTGCGAGTTGTTTCTCTTAGTTCTTCAGACTCGGTTGTTTGTGTGATTAGAAGCTCTGAAGCTGAAGGAACATGGCCAATGCCGAAGTGTGCGTGCGATCGCCAGTCATCTCCCCATTTAATGGGGTCAGCCTTTCGATTTGCTTTTCTCTCTCGACGACCCGGACCATTTGGTGTTGGTGTGGGAAATGTTTGCGAGACCCGGAGAGAGCAGTCCCCTGGTGGTCCGTTCCAGCGCCATTGTCGCGCTGGAATTGATGGCAGCCGCTGTCAATGCGCGGGCAACGGTCAAGTGTCCCGCCGGATTTACCGGGGTGATCCGACACACTACAAGGGAAATCGGCTAGCTGGCGAGTCGATCCAGTTGATTCTAAGTCAAAGTGGATGGGCATGTTGATGAGGAGATATTTAATCTTAGCGCTGATAGGGTTGGGATTTTATCTCCCGGCATCCGCTCAAAGTAATCAATTGTCCCTCTGGCTTCGCTTCTTCGGGTGGTTGCGGAGTCTCATCTTATAGGTGCTGGCGGTCAGGCCTTTGCGGTACAAGGTAGTGCTAATGGTTCGAGTCCTTCCTTATGGGCTCACGAGTCGACCTAATACCAACGGGCGCAACGCACGCAGCTCTCGGGTTTATCAATCAGACGAAGGTGAATGCGCAGGCTTTTACGGCGACCTTTACATTTGTTCCCAACGGACAAAATATCGCGTTTGTTTTAGCAGAATAATAATGCTGCTGGTGGTGGGACTGGACCAGCATTCTCGTCTGGGGCGGGTTGTGAAGCCGGATTTTACCAGGCTTTTGGCACCCCACCCATGCCGCCAAATAATATTTTTGCACTCGAATTTGACTCCTGGAGTTACCTTGGGAGCGTTCAGTCATTCAGCTACAGTTCGGTCTCAGATTTATCAGTCTGGTCAATCACCGTGTAACCCGAACGATAGTGGACCTGGTTACGTTCTCATCGACAAAATAAGCACTTCTCCTGTTCCTCTGAATTCGCCTGCCAATGTCCAAGGCACAACTACGGGCGACAGATATTCGGCTACTCTTACTTACGACGGAACCAATCTTAACGCTGAATATGTATGACATAACCGCCGGAGGTGCGTGCCCGGGGGCCAATTGCTTCACCTACACATGGAATGTCAACATACCATCTTGGGTGGGTGGTAACACAGCGTATGTGGGCTTTACCGCGGCGACTGGGGAGACGTCAATAGGCCCGCTTTATATAAATTCGTTTAGCTACACCGAAGGAGCGACGACTCAGGTGGCTACTCCGACGTTCTCTCCTGCCGCTGGAACGTATTCGGGCGCGCAGAGCGTCACTATCTCCGATGTCACCTCGGGTGCAACCATCTACTACACGACCAACGGAACGACGCCGACCACGTCCTCAACAAGTACACGGGCCCGATTACGGTCAGCTCAACGGAGACGCTGGAGGCGATTGCGGTAGCCACGGGGGACACCAACAGCGCGGTCGCATCCGCTGCCTACACCATAACCTCGCACCTACGGTGGCAACGCCGGCCTTCTCCCTCGCCGCCGGGACGTATACTTCGGCACAGTCAGTAAGCATCTCGGATGCCACGTCCGGGGCCACCATCTACTACACGACCAATGGGGCTACGCCGACCACGTCCTCGACCCAGTACACCGGGCCCGATTACGGTGAGCACGACAGAGACGCTGCAGGCGATTGCGGTAGCTACGGGGAGCACCAACAGCGCGGTCGCGTCGGCCACCTACACCATCACGCCTACGGCAGCCACGCCGACCTTCTCGCCCGCCGCCGGGACTTATACCTCCGCGCAGTCGGTGAGCATCTCGGACGCCACGTCCGGGGCCACCATCTACTACACGACCAATGGGGCTACGCCGACCACGTCCTCGACCAGGTACACGGGCCCGATTACGGTGAGCACGACGGAGACGCTGCAGGCGATCGCGGTAGCGACAGGGAGCACCAACAGCGCAGTTGCATCGGCCACCTACACCATCACGCCTACGGTCGCCACGCCGGCCTTCTCCCTTGCCGCCGGGACGTATACCTCGGCGCAGTCGGTGAGCATCTCGGATGCCACGTCGGGCGCAACCATCTACTACACGACCAACGGAACTACGCCGACCACGTCCTCGACCCAGTACACCGGGCCCGATTACGGTGAGCACGACGGAGACGCTGCAGGCGATCGCGGTAGCCACGGGGAGCACCAACAGCGCGGTCGCGTCGGCCCCTATACCATCACGCCTACGGTTGCCACGCCGACCTTCTCGCCCGCCGCCGGGAGCTACACCTCTGCGCAGTCGGTGAGCATCTCCGATGCCACGTCGGGGCAACCATCTACTACACCACCAACGGAACGACGCCGACCACGTCCTCGACTCCGTACACCGGCCCGATTACGGTGAGCACGACGGAGACGCTGGAGGCGATCGCCGTCGCCACGGGGAGCACGAACAGCGCGGTTGCGTCGGCCACCTACACCATCACGCCTACGGTCTCAACGCCGACCTTCTCGCCCGCCGCCGGTAGCTACACCTCGGCGCAGTCGGTGAGCATCTCGGATGCCACCTCGGGCGCAACCATCTACTACACGACCAACGGAACCACGCCGACCACCTCCTCGACCAAGTACTCGGGTCCGATTACGGTGAGCTCGACGGAGACGCTGGAGGCGATCGCCGTAGCCACGGGGAGCACGAACAGCGCGGTTGCGTCGGCCACCTACACCATCACGCCTACGGTTGCCACGCCGACCTTCTCGCCCGCCGCCGGTAGCTACACCTCGGCGCAGTCGGTGAGCATCTCGGATGCCACCTCGGGCGCAACCATCTACTACACGACCAATGGGACCACGCCGACGACCTCCTCGACCAAGTACTCGGGCCCGATTACGGTGAGTTCGACGGAGACGCTGGAAGCGATCGCCGTCGCCACGGGAGCACGAACAGCGCGGTTGCGTCGGCCACCTACACCATCACGGCTACGGTTGCCACGCCGACCTTCTCGCCCGCCGCCGGGACGCTACACCTCGGCGCAGTCGGTGAGCATCTCGGATGCCACCTCGGGCGCGACCATCTACTACACGACCAACGGAACCACGCCGACGACCTCCTCGACCAAGTACTCCGGCCCGATTACGGTGAGCACGACGGAGACGCTGGAAGCTATCGCCGTCGCCACGGGGAGCACCAACAGCGCGGTTGCGTCGGCCACCTATACCATCACGGCCACGGTTGCCACGCCGACCTTCTCACCCGCCGCCGGTAGCTACACTTCTGCGCAGTCGGTGACCATCTCCGATGCCACATCGGGCGCCACCATCTACTACACGACCAACGGAACCACACCGACGACTTCTTCGACGAAGTATTCGGGCCCGATTGCGGTGAGCGCAACGGAGACGCTGGAGGCGATCGCCGTAGCCACAGGGAGCACCAACAGCGCGGTTGCATCGGCCACCTACACCATCGCGGCAGCGGTTGCGACACCGACTTTCTCGCCAGCGGCCGGGAGCTACACTTCCGCACAGTCCGTGAGCATCTCCGATGCGACGTCCGGCGCCACCATCTACTACGCGACCAACGGAACCACACCGACGACTTCCTCTACCAAGTATTCGGGTCCAATTACGGTTGGGGCGACGGAGACACTGGAAGCAATCGCAGTAGCCACAGGGAGCACCAACAGCGCGGTTGCGTCAGCCAGCTACACCATCACGGCTACAGTAGCTAAGCCGACTTTCTCGCCGGCGGCCGGGAGCTATACTTCCGCGCAGTCCGTGAGCATCTCCGATGCGACGTCCGGCGCCACCATTTACTACACGACCGATGGAACAGCGCCGACCGCGTCTTCGACCGTGTATTCGGGTCCGATTACGGTGAGCACGACGGAGACACTGGAGGCGATCGCGGTTGCCAACAGCACCAACAGTGCGGTCGCGTCCGCTGCCTATACGATAAGCTCATCCTCACAGGCGACGAATTTTGCTATCGGGACCACCGTTCTGCAACCTGCGGTGAAGCATCTAGGAATCAACATCGGTGGCCAGGATTATTATGATTCCGGCCAAATCTCGCGAAACCTAACCGTCCGCAATCCAGGATTCGAGGCCGAGATATGGTCGTCGATTCTAAACTGTCAGGTCGCTACGGCAACGACATGTACGGATTCTGATGCAAACAACCTATGGCCCGCAAATTTCCTGCAGGGAGCGACTTTCCAGGTCATCTACGGTGCAGCCAAAGGGCAGACTGGCGCGATCACTGGAAATACCGTCTCCTCGGGGAGCACTGGTATTACCTTAACGTTCTCAGCGCCCCTTTCTCCCGCGCCAGCGCCGGGGGATTTGATTGAGGTCCGCATGCAGGTACCCGGAAATCCGCAGGCCGGTTGGTGGGCAACGGCCTCAGGAGGCGCGACCTTCTCTCCGGATACGACGGATTTGTCGACAGAGACGCCGGGCAAGCAGGCGCTCGCGATCAACGCAGCTGGAAGCGGGCAGTCGGCCAAGGTCACGTCCAATTTTGATTCATTCACCGGACGTTCTTTCGTGCAGCTCAACGGGACCTACACCGTGACATTCCGTGCCAAAGGAGTCAGCGGCAGTAACCAATTGAACGTGTCGGTTTCGAGAAGTTCAACTCCCGCGCATGGCACCGTGACTTATCTCGATCAGAACGTGACGCTGACCAGCCAGTGGCAGGATTACAGCTACACGTTCAATGCCGCCGAAGACGGGACCTACGTCGGTACGGCCGGATTAACCTTCTCGATTGAGGGAGCCCAGGTCTACCTTGACGACGTGGCGCTGACCGAACCGGCAGCCTCTAATAATCCGACGGCATTTCGCAACGCGGTCGTCAACACCCTCAAGACGTTGCAGCCAGGTGTACTACGCTTTATGGACGGTGGTGCGGATTTCGCCAGCACCACGGACAATATGATCGCGGTTCCGTTTGCCCGGATGCGTGCCGGATACAGCGAAGCACAAACGGAGCAGGACGATATTTCCATCGGGCTGCACGATTTCCTCGTGCTCTGCCAGGCTGTTAGCGCCGAGCCATGGTATACGGTTCCGGCTGGAATTTCGCCGGCTGATATGCAAAATTTGATTCAGTATCTGGCGGGGGATGCGACGACACCCTACGGCGCAATACGCGCATCGCTCGGCCAATCTGCCCCGTGGACGTCAGTCTTTAATACCATCCATCTCGAGCTCGGCAACGAGATGTGGAACAGCAGCTCCTTCGCCGGTGAAGCGATTGGCAGTCCGGTCGCTTACGGTAATGTTGCGGCCACCGCCTTTGCGGCCGCGCGCGCATCTTCTTCTTATGATCCGAGCAAGTTCGACCTGGTTATGGGAGGTTGGGTGGCGCAGCCCAGCTGGACTGCGCAGGCACTGACAAATAGCTCCGGGTATGACTCCGTAGACGCGGCGCCCTACCTTTTCAACAGCCTCAACGACTACGGTTCGAACGAAGCCATCTTTGGGCCCATGTTCGCCCAACCTGAGCAGATCGATTCATCGCCCACTGCGAGTGGTAACTACATGTACCAGCAAGCGCAGGCAGCGGCCGCAGGAAGCACCCCGGCAAAGCTGGTCGTGTACGAGGTTAATCTCAGCACGACCTCAGGAACAGCACCGCAAGGCGTGGTGAACCAGGCTGCTGCTGGCCTGGGAGCCGGCCTTGCCGTGGCCGATCACATGCTGCTCATGATGCGTGATCTGGGGATCACCACGCAGAACATGTTTGCGCTTTCCGAATACATCAATGGCTTCAGCAATTCTCAAGGGGGAACGGAGAGTGTTCCGCTGTGGGGTTCGGTCATTGATATGGGTGGGGAGACCAACTTGCAGCGGCCACAGTTCCTAGCGCTGCAACTGGCCAACTCAGCGATTCTTCCGACCATGCTGGCCACCACAGTATCGGGAGCCAATCCGACATGGAACCAGCCGCTGAGCACCAACGACTCCATCCAGTTGGCGAACGCACACTACCTGCAGTCCTTTGCCTTTACCGACGGCACGCAGAAGAGTGTTGTCGTCTTCAATTTGAGCCGCAGCGGGCCTTTACCGGTGACCTTCTCCGATGCCAATGCGCCCAGCGGGAACGTGGTCGTCAGCCAGCTGACCTCGACCAACCCCACGGACAACAACGAAGGCGTCTTCACCAACAATCCTGTAGTCAGGCCGCCTACGCAGAGCAACGTAAGTAATTTCAACCCGGCAACGCCATACTCGCTGCCGGCCTATTCCATGACGGTCTTCTCCTGGCCGGGCGGGGCGCTTGCGGCGAGCGCAACCACGCTGCAGGCGTCCCCGACATCGGGTAATACGGGCCAAAACGTCACTCTGACGGCGACAGTTACCTCACAGTCAGGCACCACGACGCCAGCGGGAACAGTCACCTTCTACAACGGATCGACGGCTCTGGGTACAGCTACGTTGAATTCGAGTGGCGTAGCCACCTTCAGCACCACGACCCTCCCCGCCGGATCGGACTCGATCACTGCTGTTTACGGGGGCGATTCCAACGACGCAGGGTCCACCTCGGCGCCCGTCACAGTAACGATCGCTTCCTCAGTGGTTGCCACCACGACCGTGCTGGGCACTTCCGCAACGGCCATCCATACGGGCCAGAGTGTGACATTTACGGCTACCGTAACGCCGCAAACCGGCAGCAACGTGCCGACTGGTACGGTGACGTTCCTGAATGGGGCAACGGCTCTGGGAACGGGAACTCTAAACGCGAGCGGAGTCGCGACATTCACTACGACCAGCCTTGCAGCCGGAACACAATCGATCACGGCTTCTTACGGAGGAGACAGCAAGGACTCGAGCTCTGTGTCGACGATAGTGAGCGTAATTGTCTCGCAGAGTTCTGTGGGGACGACCACAACGCTTTCTGCTTCCGCGACCCAGATCGCAAGCGGCCAGAGCGTGACGTTTACCGCGACAGTAGCGCCGCAATCGGGCAGCAATCCGCCGACCGGTACAATTACCTTCCTGGATGGGGCGACGACCCTGGGAACAGGAATCTTGAACGCGAGCGGGGTAGCAACGTTTAGCACCAACTCGTTGCCGGTGGGGACGCAATCGATCACGGCTTCCTACGGGGGAAACAGCAGCGACAACAGTTCAGTGTCGAACGCGGTGAGTGTCATCGTTGCCCAAACCGCGATAGCGACTGCGACGACGCTGACCTCCTCGGCGAACCAGATAACGATTGGCCAGAATGTGTCGTTCACCGCCAGGGTGGCGCCGCAATCAGGCAAGACTGTACCGACCGGCTCAGTGACGTTCTTTGACGGCACGAACAGCCTGGGCAGCGCTTCGTTGAATGCGGGCGGGACGGCAACGTTGAGTACCACCGCGCTGGCGGCCGGGACTCACTCCATCACAGCTTCTTATTCCGGAGACAGCGAAGACAGCAGCTCGGTCTCCAACGCAGTAAGCGTCGTGGTCACGCAAAGCTCAGCGACTGTCGCGACGACGACGACGCTGACGGCCTCCGCGACGCAGATAGGGAGTGGGCAGAGCGTGACGTTTGCCGCCACGGTCGCACCCCAGGCCGGCAGCAACGTGCCGACCGGTACGATTACGTTCCTGGATGGGGCGACGACGCTGGGAACGGCAACTTTGAATGCAAGCGGGGTAGCGACCTTCACTACGAGCAGCCTCGCGGCGGGGGCGCAGTCGATCACGGCTTCTTATGCTGGGGACAGCAACGACGGCGGCTCAGTCTCGCAAGCGGTGACGGTAACGGTAACCTCTGCTATCCAAAGCAACGCGACCGTCCTCACAAGCACGACGATGACAGCTTCCGCTACTCAGTTGACGGTGGGGCAAAGTGTGACCTTCACCGCTACAGTTGTTGCTCAGTCGGGCAACACCGTGGCGACTGGTGTAGTCACGTTCCTGGATGGTTCGACGAGTCTAGGCACAGGGCAACTGAACGCCGGCGGCGTGGCCACGTTTAGCACGTCATCCCTGGCCACAGGATCGCACTCGATCTCAGCCAGCTACGGTGGCGATACCAGTCACGCTCCTTCGACTTCCGCGGTGACGGCGGTCAACGTAGCCGCGGCGGCATCCCCGGCATACGCGATGGTCGTCAGCAACTCAGACCTGACGCTTGCCCCGGGACAGGCATCGGCGCTGACGGTGACGTTGATTCCGTACAACGGATTCAAGCTGCCTATCAGCCTGAAATGTTCCGGTATGCCCCAGGGGACAACTTGCACCTTCAATCCTCCCACCGTAACCCCCGATGGAGCGCCGGTATTCAGCAGTGTGACCATCTCGGCCTCGAACGTAATGGGCTCTGCCTCCAAACGTGACCCGCATCCTGGACCGGGCCGCAACCTGGCCTTCGGCTGGGTCATGCCGTGGGGATTCATCCCGTTGCTGGGGTTGGCGAAGCGACGCAGACGGTCGCAAATCGCCCGGTGGTCCTTCCGGCTGGCAGTGATTGCTGCATTAACAGCAGGCTCGTTGTGGGTTTCAGGATGCGGCTACTCGGCGAATAGCGCCAAGTTCGCAGTGACCCTCACCGCGTCAGCTTCGAATGCGGAAACCCACAGCTCGCAGATTACGATCAATATTCAACCGTAGCTGACTGAACCTGCGGCGAGGGGGGTGCCGCGGCGCATTCAATTTGGACTAGCCGCAAGAAGCCGATCGATCTTACCAGCGACACGCAGAGCATTGGCGGCAATGGTAAGGGATGGGTTGGTCGCTGCGCTCGTGGGCATGAATGATGCGTCGGTTATGAAAAGATTCGTGATGCCGTGTGCCCGGCAATCTCGATCCGTCACCCCGGTGGAAGCGATCATCGCTCATGACACAAGTGCCGCAAGGGTGCCCGTAGTTAAGCTCGACATCCCGCGAAGAAAAACCAATCGGCGTCCCTTGAGACGCTCTGTCAAGAGCCTGCGAAGATGAGCCGACGCGATGCCGCAATTCATCCTTGATGGTGTATTTCACGCGGACGCCGTCAACTTCGTTTGTCGTCGAGTACAACCCGGTTTTCGGGGTAAGGCATGTCCTCAATGAGGCAGACGAAGATCGTCCCGCGGCCAGCAGCTGTCCTGACGGTGGCGAGGCTGGTATGCGCAGCAAAGGCCGAACCAATCGCGAGTCTCCTTATCGCACTGCGATCAAAGAGGCTATACAGGTGCATCAAATACTCGCCGTACCCTAATGAGAACCCGGTCGATTGGACCGATCCGCAGCGTTGACCGTCGATCTCATAGAAGTCTGTAAAGGCGATCGACTTGCGCGGGCCTGTGGCGGCAATTTTTTGCCGGGCCATAACGCGAAATTCTGAGTGGCATGGAACATTAGGTTGCGGCCGACCAGACCGGAACGATTCGCGAGACCATCGGGCCAATGGTCATTGCTGGACTGCAACAACAATTTTGGAGTAGTGGATTGCGCCCGCTGCCAGCACGAACACCCTAGCCTGGATAGGGAACTGTTTATCGCCCTGGCGCACGATTGCGTGCGTTACGCCAGTCGGCTGTGGCCTCAAGCTTTAGCACCTCACTGCGTGCCATGATTGTCGGCTTGTTTTTGGATTCAGCGAGGACAGAACGCACGTCTGCCCGGCAATTTTTGTAGCACAATCGGCCAAGGCACTCGTCGCAACCCGGCCGATAACGGATGCCGACATGAAGCCGATAGGGATGCATGCCACTTTTTTGGAAGAAGTGCAGAAAATCGGTATCACAGGGGCCTAGTGGCGGTGGTTGCGAGATATGGTCGAACGTATTCTTGTTGAGGGGGTCGGATGTTCCGCAAACATGAAGCATTCGCTCGGCCGTTCGATAGTAGGGAAGAAGCTCATCGTAGCTGATTGGCCACCCCCCGGTCGGATGCGGCGAACCCGGAATGCGAGTCTATGTCGCGATTATCAAAACGCTCGAGTGCAGCTGCGTACAGGTTGGTGCTGCCGCCGATGCCCGCGCCATAAGGGCCAGGAACGCGGTTCATAACGCCATCTATTTCATAGGCAGCTCATCGTGGGCCACTTGCTTTCAGCTAGCCGGATCTCTTGATCGTCTGCGGTGGGGGTAGCGCCAGGCGCGGCTCTTTCCTCATTACCCCGGTCGATCAACAATACATTGTGTCCTGCATCAGAGAGTGCGCGCGCAGTAAAGCCGCCTCCCATGCCTGCGCCGATGATCGCGACGTCCCACACCGGTGCTCATGCTGCGAATCTGACCGTGGCAAACCAGACCTCTCTGGACCGAAGCATAACATTGTCGGAAACCCTGTACTTGAAGGCGGTGTTGCGGATCAGGCTATAACCATCGCACAACGCAGCCAATACATGCGCGGCGATTATGAGGCACTCAGCATTGTTCTGGAGTGTGAAGAATTCGCCACCATCCCGGTTCCGAGGCTTCGCTACTCCGCAGGTACCCTTTGGCATAGTGGGCCGGTAACCTATGAACTCCCATTTGCGAGCTTAGGAAATCGCGGCTCACTGCCGGTGTAATAAGCCATCATCAGCTCACAGTGGCCATATTTCTCACCCGCTCCTTTGCTGCTCTAGTAAAATCGTGACTGTCAGCTTCCATCCATAAGACCTGAGATCGGGGATCCATAACGCGATGGCCATCGGTGCGGATAACAAGAGCGTTCTGGTTCAGGAAGCTGCAATCCATTCCCGAAAACTGGAGAAGAAGGCGGCTCGAGGTACCGTTTTTCTCATCGTCTACCTGGGAATTTCACTCTCGCTCCGTATGCTCAGCAATGTGGTACTGGCTCGCCTGTTCTCACCGGAATACTTCGGGTTGATGACACTGTTGACTACCGTGCTCGTGGGTCTCACCTTGTTTTCCCATATCGGTTTGCAAGATAGCGTTATCCAGAATCCTCGAGGCGATGAACCAGTATTTCTGAACACGGTGTGGACTCTGCAGTTTTTGCGGGGGAGCGGGCTTTGGCTGATGACGATCCTGCTGGCCTGGCCTGTGGCTCTCTTTTACCACGAGCCCCGGATGATCGCCTTGTTCCCGGTTCTCGGCTTGGGATCAGTCATTGGCGGGCTTAGCTCACCAAGTCTTCTTACTCTTGCGCGCCACATGGGAGTCGGCAAGACTTCGTTGCTGGAACTTCTGAGTCAAGTTGTCAACTTCGTTGTGACGATTGTTTGGGCACTCATTGATCCTTCGCTTTGGGCACTGGTTGGCGGCCGAATCGCCGCAGAGTTGGCCAGAACCATCGCCAGCTTTTTCATCATGCCTGAACTTCGTCCAAGTTTTGTCTTGGACAAGGAATCTGTCAGGACAATTCTACATTTCGGTAAGTGGATTCTTGTCGGGACAGCTCTCACTTTCCTGGCCACGCAATCGGACCGCCTGATCCTGGGCAAACTCGTATCGATCGAAACGCTGGGTGTTTATGGGATAGCTTTTGCACTTTCCGATTTGCCGCGGCAGATCATCATGATGTTCTGCACTCGCGTGGGATTCCCGTTTATCGCCAAGTTTGCACAACATCCACGAGCAGAGTACCGTTCTATCTTGCTCAAGTACCGCTTGCCGGTACTAGCAGTCGGCGGTCTAGGCCTGATTTTGGTCATCTGTATAGGTGACCAATTAGTTTTTCACCTTTACGATCACCGTTACCGGGCAGCGGCCTGGATGGTGGGTGTTCTCGCTCTCGGGCTGTGGCATACCACTTTGTACAGCACGCTCAGCCCGGCTATTCTGGCGCTCTCCAAGGCTCATTACAACGCCGGCGCAAACTTGCTGTATTGCATCTCTTTATTCACGCTGATTCCCCTGGGGTTTCATTACTACGGAATGTTAGGGGCAGTCATCGCCGTGGCCGTTGGCGATCTACCGGTTTACTTTGTGGTGCTTTATGCGGCCTATCGCGAGAAGGTGGGCACCTTCCTTCAGGACGTGCTGATGACGGTTGCATTTGTTGTTACTCTGGCCTGTGCACTGGCTTTGCGTTTTGCTCTGGGTTTCGGGCAACCGTTCAGCGGCATCCCCCATTGATCGTCGGCAGTGCGCGAAGCGTTCGATTCAGGTGGTGTCAGCCGCGTCTGGCTAGAACGCTTTGTACACGATACCCGGAGCAGGCTGATTGAGCACGACTGTGACGAGTAACACAATCACGGCCATAGTGGTCGCATAAACCACAAGCGCATAGCGACTGGTTAGCGCCGGCCCTTCCGCCGTTCGGATCTTCAACAATTCCGTCCGCAGTAGCTCCCACATCGCTAACACCGCCGTTGCCCCGAACCATATCACCAGCCAGACGGCGAGCCATGGAACCACGGCTATCGCCGAAAAGATGGTGCCGATCTGATTCCAGTTGGCCCAGAACCAGAACATGGTGAAGGCGAACCAACTAAAAGTCAGGCCTCGGCCAAAGGCTATGTAGGTCGCGTTCCTGGCGAGGTCCTTGTAAGGTTTGCGGCCGAGCATGCGGGTGAGCCATAGTTGCCACAGCTTGTTGACAGCCACTCCGCCGCCTTGAAGGATACCGAAGACGATGTATTCCGACGTACGCCCGTGCCAAACGCCTATGAGAAAAAATGTGACGAAGAAGCAGATGACGCCCAGTAATGGCTCTACGGAAGGCGACGTGATTCTGCGCATCAGCACTACCAGAAGGGGGTTATAGACGTAGGTCTTGAGCCACTTCGAGAGCGTGATATGCCATCGGTTCCAAAAATCCAGGAATGAAGAGGCTGAGAATGGGCGATTGAAGTTTTCCGGCAGTTGAATCCGCATCAGGCGCGCTAAGGCGATGACAATGTCGATGTAGCCGGAGAAGTTGGCGTACAGGAACAGTGGGTAGGCTACTGTCAGTTGGAGCGCAGCGAAGAATTTGTGTTCCAGCGGGAGAGGTTGAGCGAGCTGTTCGAGACCATTTTCCTGCAATCGATGCAGCAACATGGCCAGGACGTTGACTTTGAAAAACCCGCGAATGATGCGTTCTAGTTGGAGCCCTATCACTCTTGCTCCGAGCGGTAGGGGCTGGGTCGCAAACTGGTCTCGTGCGAACTCATCGTAGCGCTGGATTGGACCGGAGACCAAGGTCGTGAAGTTTAGCGTGTAGAGCAAGTAAGAGAAGAAGCCAATGCGCGGCTTTTCTACTGGTTCGGCTGGGTCGCCGGCTTCGATCAAGAGATGCAGGACCCGGAAAAACATATACGAAAGCCCCAGGGTGAAATAGGGAAGGTGCAGGAAGAATCGTTCCGGCAAAAAAGTGTACTTTTTCAACCAGACATAGGCCAGGATCGCAGCCGGGATGCTCCAGGCCGCGCCCCTGGTCCAGCCGCGCTCGCGCATGGCGAGAGCGCCGTAGCAAAAAAGCAGAAATGCGGCTAGCGGCACCAACACGGAAGCGCTTTTAGCCAGGAATGCGAGAAAGATCAAGCTGGCCAGCATGAGGACAATCGAGCGCCAAACACGCGAGCTGCTAAGATTCGTGACTGCCGCGGTGATCAATCCGAAAAGCACGAATTGCAAGGATGCTGAGTCCATCATTTTGCGGGCTCCATTGCAATGTCGGGCGAAGTCGAAGCTTTCAGCTCGGGCACCGGGCCGCTGGTTAGCTCTTTAGCGAGAAACCTGAAGATGATTGCCTGGCCTTCGGCATCAGGATGGCCATCCACGGGAAAGAAATTACGCTCGGGGCTCGGGATGCCACGGTAGTCCGGTAAGATGTCGAGGAACTGTCCACCATCTCTCACGACGCTTTCGCGGACTTCGTGTTCCAGCTTGAATGGGTCGTAGCCGGCCGGCCAGTCGCCCTTTGATATCATGGCCGCCTGGGCACGATTAGGCACAAATACTGCGGCCAGGGGTACGCCCGCATCTTTGGCGAGTGCCGTAATCTCCCCCAGTTCGGCGTTGAAGTACCGCAGTCGCATCCGCCATTTCGCATCCGGTGTGGTCTTCAGAAAGTTGGCGTTATCTCCGTTTTTGAGATAGGACTGGATATACTCCCCCTGGCTTTCGCTGGCGATCAGGAGGTGCTTCAGCGCCATGGATGTCCGGGTTTCCTCCCAGCGAACTTTCAACCGCTTGCCGAGAGCTCCCTTCGCAATCGAAGCCGTAAGCTTGTTCCAGAAACTCCGCGGCTTCGCCGGACCGGCCACTGATGGCGGACCCTCCTGAAGAGGAATATCCGCCTTCTCCTTCGATCCGGCGTTCATGACATCTGTGGGAGTGATCACCCAGAGGATCAGGTCCGGTTGAGCGGCAAGAACTTCATCGAAATGCTGGGCAGAGTTCTGCGTAGGGAAGGGTCCGCCTCTGAATTTGCCTCCCCGGGCTTCGTTGTAAACCTCGACCTTCCGCCCTGTCTCCATGGAAAGTTTCTCAGGAAGCATGGCGGCAAATGTCTTTTCTCTGGGAATGAAGAGTCCCTGGGTGAGCGATGAACCTATCAACACTATCCTGTACGTACTCTGTGGTTTGGGACTCAACTCGGTGCCTGCCCGATCTCCCCTGCGGTTGAATCTGTACTCCACCTTCGCCGGGCTTTCGGGAGCTTGCTCCCAGCAAACGCTATTAGGCTTTACGGCCGCGTCTCCGGTTGGATCGTTCATCGCAAAGCAGTTCTGGAAGCCGACCTGAGCGGTGGGATAAAGCCACCGTGACACTAACTCGGCGGAAGCCGTCAGGACGCTGATCGTCAGAATGCTGACGGCCGGCAGAAGAACCCAGTCCCTCACGCCGTTGGTTCGACGCCTTCGCGGCCCCGGTTCTGTCAAGATCTGCCGGGGTCATGAGATCGCCGTCTCCGCAGCAATCGTAAAGCCGGTAGAGACGATGTTCATGGGAAAATCCTCTCGATCTGCCATGTCGTCGACCATAAGCTCCCATTCCGTCAGCCCGGACTCCTCTTGCCGTACCTTGATGAATCCGAGCTTTGCATAGTGATCAACGACCAGCTGGTTGCGCTCAGTAGGCCGATAAGTTCCGACTCAGCTTGTGAATGCGAGCATCGCGTGCGTGCTTGAGAATCTCGCGAAGAACCACGCGTTCGACCTTCCGTCCGAGTACGCGGCAACTCATTAGCCAGGTATCGATCTCCCACGTCTCATTTCCGAGGGGCCGACAAATGACGGCGCTGATCATGCCGTTATCACCGAAGACGTCTGCCAGACGAACTTGCAGGGTGAAGATTCCGGGGTTGTTTTCCAGGTCTAGAATCTCTGGCTCGGTGTAGCGGCGCGTAGTCAAATTGTACTGATTGGATTTGTTGAGGAGTTGGACGATACGCGCGCGGCCCTTGCTGTCAAAAGGCTGGAAAGTAATCGTCATATCCAGCGACGCCAGGTACGCATCGACTCCTCCCGCCTGCTTTTGCAGGCTCGCTCGCTTCGCATTGTCCTGGTAGAAGCCGGCGCGTTTGAGGTCTTCGGGCGCCAGTGTAACTGCTTCGAAGTAACCTCCCGCCGCGAGTGTTCTTGCGTAAGCGGATGGATCTTCCGGGAGTTCCGGAACGGCGACCTGCGGAAGCAGCTTGCGCACCAATCCGCGTTCGGCTGGATTGTCGTCAAGGAAAACAATGGAGTCGAGGCCCAGGGATAGTTCTTCGGCGATGGCCTGAATGTTGGTAGCTTTGTCGTTCCAGTTGGCTTGGAAGACGGCAATGTGTTCAAGCCTCAGTAACATCTCTGGATGTTGCTCGAAGGGAGCACGCGCAACCTCATCGGAGTTTTTGGAACACACAGCGAGCACAATTCCTCGCTGGCGCAGATCGAGAGCCATGCGCTGCACTGCAAGGTGTGCCTCGCCGACGGCGTCGCCCTGGGCAATCCTGATGCCTTCCAGACCGTCGTCTCCGATGATCCCTCCCCAGACTGTGTTGTCGAGGTCGAGGACCAGAACCTTTCCGCTCTTGCCTCGGAGTGCTGCGACGACACGGGCTACGTGGTCGGCGTAGAGCGGAATGAGTTGGTCGGAAAAGGAAAGCTTAGCCAGGTTCCAAAGCTGCGGGTCATGCCAATTCGCTAGACCTACGGTCTCAGCAATTCCTGCGACGTCAAGCAGGACATCGTCTGAACCCAGAACAAGCTCAGCAAGTGCGCGGTTGATGAGGTCGATCAGGCTTCGAATCGAACCTGGAAGCGCGCGGTCGAGATTGCCAAACAGCGTTTCTACGGGAGGAGCGAAGGTTTGAAAAATGCACACAGCATTTGAATTCGCCTTGATGCCATCACGAAGGGCCCGCAGATAGCCGATCGACCCCCTCAACGGTAGCGGCTGAAGCCTCGGAGTTGCCTAGGGAAAGTTTCAAAGGAACCGCACGATAATCGAGCGCGAACAGTACCGCATCCGGCTTCGAGGAATTTACTTTCGAATCGGGTGTCAGCGCTTCTTGAGCCACTTGGTCGTAGGAAGGCTGAATCACCTCAAGAGCAATGCCCCGCCGCGTGGCGCTCGCCACCAGCGCAGGCACCACCAGATCGATGGTCGAGTTGCTTAGGACCGCGAGACGGAAAGCGACCAGCGGAGACAAAGACCGGTCGTCGGTGTTTGCCCGCGCCTGGGTTTTCGCCAGTTTCGTCAATTGGTTCAGGTTCAAACCATATTGCGCGAGCGCCTGCAGTTCGCGGCCCAGCGGACCAGGTGAAGTGGCCAACGCCTTCAACCTGTCAGAAAAGTCTCCCGGCGCCGGCAGTAACCATTGCAATTCCGAATAAAGTGAGTTCACTCCGCGCTTCCTGTCTGCTTGTTGGACTTTGATACATCAAGCTCGATGGAAAACGTGCAGCCAGACATTTCTCCGATAGGTCCTTGAGCTTTGGGGAAAGCTCAAGTCCTATTTCGGGGAGGCAGCCGCATGTATCTTTTCAGATCCTGCTCGAATCAATCATCCTGGTTAATCTTCGGGGGAATGCACTTACAGTTTCGATCACTTGTCACGGCTGCCGCGGTTTCAGCTTCGCGCCTTGATGATGCCATCAGGTCGCCTACCTTTTCCATCTTGCCGATCTCCGAAGTGGAAAATTTAACTTTGAACGCCTTCTCAATTGTGAGCATCAGCCGAATATGGGTCAGGCTATCCCAGCCGTCCACGTCTTTGGCCGAAAGAGCAGGAGTCGCGCTGATCGAAGCATCATCGAAGAAGTCTTGAAGAATTGCCGTTAGCGGGAGTAGATATCTGACTCATCCATAGCGGAGAGCTAATTTTCAGGCTGTTTAGTTAGTATCCTTTGCAGAGATTATAGCGTAGAGGGCGGGAAATGACCCCTAAAAAGGGCAGTCCGATTAGAGCCAGCATCGCCGGTCCTCGCGTCGAATGGAATTGGGTCCGCCTGCGCACTGCTTCCTTGATCGCTCGTCTTCTCTAGGCGCTGGACGAAAGTACCGTAGAGACGACGGAAGGGCTATCAGTTACCTTCCAGTCCCGCTTGCGGGCCTGTTCGTCTCTCAATTTGCCAGCAGGACCGCGTCCTGGGCGAAGCCCAGCGGACTTCGGGAGTGGAACGAATCTCGCAGGAACGGGCTAACTGAAGACTCGCTTGAAAGAAAACCGGGATTGTGTTGCGGGTTTCGTAATCGACTGGCCCCAGCCGAGCAACAGGAAGGTCAATTGCGGCAACTGATTACCCATGTACACGGTGTAGAGTGTGACCCAAAGCGTCACGAAAACGGCTAGCATGCTGCAGGCAAAGGCGCGGTCCTCCGAAGTCTGGACCCGCCATAAGCACATAACCCCGGTTCTGACGGATTCCGCGGTGATCAGCAGCCAAAGGATATAGCCAAGCTCTCCTTGCATAAGGTGAACGAGGAGGAAATGGTTATCGATTGACTTCATTCCGCCGACTTCTGGCACTGCCCCCGCACTCCAGCCGAGCCAACCACCCTTCTCTGCGACAGATTGATAGGCGATATTCATCTCTTTTCTGTAGAGTGCGCTTCCTTGTTGCTCGGACGTAACGGCGGCATCCGACACATCTGTATACCCGGTGAAATATTGATATGCTCCCAGCGCGCCGATACCAAGGACAATTGCCACCAGTAGAATTCCCAGCTTAGGGCTTTTAAATCGGGGAATTTGAAGGATAGGAAATCCTCCGGCCAGCGCAAGCATGGGCCCACGCGATTGCGTCAGCCAGATGTAGAGGAGGAGCAGAAGTTCGGGTACGTGGTATTTCTCCAGTTTTGCAAATCGCTTGCCGAGACCTACCTCAGTCCGCGCCTTGTTCATAAAGACAAGCCACGCGTTCAAGCAGAAGGTCATCGCAATCACGAGTCCCGCCAACTCGCCGCCCCCAAGAGAAACGGAAAACCTCCCTCTTCCATTCCTTATTTGAATACCGGTGTAAGACGACGACGACACGATGCCCAGAACTTTTTGCCCTACTATGCTGTACGGGCTCGACGCAAACCTCCACTCGTACAACCCAATAGGGCCGAGCACGAGAATGCAAATGACGATCCGCCGGACTGTTTCCATGCGCAGGGTGGGCTCGATGAGTCGCCTCCCCACTGCATAGGTCATCAGGTAAGTAACGATCGCGGAGAGGGCATTGAATACGCCGTCATTGCTGACAGGCTCGCCGGAGACTTCGCTGATGGTCCAACTCACCCAGAACAACAGAATCAGGGCGTCCATGATCCGAAACGAGCCCGTCCGAACGTGCCGGTACAACGCGACCAGACCAATCGGTATGAGCGCGAATTCAGCGGTCGAGAAGGGTGGCAGATGAGGGAGCCGTACACCGTAGTCCTCAGGAAGAAGCAGGAGCGAAGGCAAATAGACAGATAAGAATGCCGTCTTGAGGCGCCCTCGAAGTACGAGAATAAGCGAGGCGAGGCCCGGGATAAGGAGCAGAGGATTCATGCAGTCAGATCATTTAGCGAAGCGCATTGTCTTCCCGCCCACGCGTTCCTGATTCCTTTGGGCGTCAACCGGCAACGCTCGAGGGTACGGTCGCAGCGCCGGCATAAACTGGAGCGGAACGCCGAAGGACGTCTTCCATGACAACTCGAACGGATTTACCCCAGGCGTCCCAGTTGAGACAGCGCTCATATTCATCACGGGTTGATCGAACAAGCCGATCATAACGTGCCGGGTCGTCAATCACTTCGATTATCTTTTGCGCGTAACCCATTCCGCCGGTGTCAAATGGCATCAGGTAGCCATTAACGCCGTCATTAATAGCACCGCCGACGCCGCCCGTGTTACTCACGAGCGAAGGTAGGCCGTGCGCGCTGGCTTCGCAGGTGACGATGCCGGTAGCTTCCGCGCGAGTGGGAAACAACATGAAATGGGCGTCGAGGAATAGCCGTGAAAGTTCTCTCCGATTCTCGATGTGTGTTTTATCAATAAAAGGGATCACACGCATGCGAGGGTGGGAGACACCCTCCGGGGGGACTGTGCCGCATATGATTAACTCTGCATTTCGTCCCATATCAAGAAGGCCCTGCAGGCAATCAAGAGCGATGGCCCCACCTTTCCGGTGCCAGTCAACCCCAACCCAAAGCAGGTTGATCACCTGACCCAGGGAGCGATCAAGGGCCGCTGCTCTTGACGGAACCTCTTCGAGATTAGCTCCAAATTGAATTTTGTGTGTCTTGTCCGCGGGTGCATGATAGTGGTTCCGGGCCGAGGACACCGCCCAGTCGGAGGGGTAGATCGCCGCGGATGCCTTGGAGATCGCCGCCGATTCAATCGCTTCGCCTTCGCGCCTGGCTATCGAAGAGAGAGAGCTGTACTCCGGATAATAATCGACAATCTCCGCCCAAGTGAGGTCGGAAAAGTACACGATGGGAAGATCCGTCCTCAGGTGGGCGATTTCAATAGACGCGGACGGTGCAAACAGGATGTCGCAATCCGCTCGACGAATCTTTCTCCGAAAAGATCGGCCGACGCAGTAAGACAACACTCGATTTTGATCCATGACCAGGTTTTTGCCTGAAAGTAGCCTGCAAATTTGATTGACTCTGACGCTGAATTTGCGGACAAGCTTGCTCAAGACGCTGTGGTCGGGACCGAGGTACACGACCTCCCCGACATGTTCTTCAAGCGATTGTGCCATGAAGTGAAGGATGCCGGACCACGACCGGACGTTCCGCGCATCATGCTGGTTGACGAAGCCTATCCTCATTGTTTACTCCGTATGCTCCACTTCCTGCTGTGTTGCCGCCCCAAGCGCGTGTTAGTTGGTCACGCTTCGGTGAGTCGCTCTTGGTCAAGAGCATGAGCGGAGCCCTCAATAGGCCAGTTTTGTGTCGGAGACAAACTGAGTTCGAAGTCGTCAACCAACTGGGGCCCAAAGATACGTAACCACCCTTGACGCCAGCCTTCGTCGCGGATCCCCCTGGCCAGATTCACGATGGGAACCATCGCGGGAGATTTGTCGAAGCGGCTGGAGCCAAGACTGCTGGGAGATCCTTTCTGAACAGACAAGCACGGCGAGCTGACAATAGAAATCACGTCAGGATTGAGCTGACGAAAGAAAAAATAGGCAGGCGTCGATGTACATCTTTCCGCCATCCGGGTGGCCTGATTCCCGGTCCCTGTTTTCCCGAAGATACTCGATCAGCCGCGGCATGATCCGGCGATGTACCGCGTAGCAGTGGGCCCAGAGGAAGGGACCAGAGAAGCGAAGAAGGCCTGTAGGAGAATCCGGGAGTTGCTTCCACCCCGAGTGTCCGATGAAAAGCTGATCCCACGCGTTCCTTCGCAGCAAATTGCTGGCGATGCGCTCTGCTGGCTATGAAAGCTTCTGCTGAAAATGGCGTCGTCCTCGAGCACCCAGACGGTATCAAGACCATCCCGATAGGCTGTCTCAATAATGTCGAGGTGGCTCAGGAAACTTCCGTAGACTCCCGCGAGACACGAATCCGTTCGCTGTCTCCGGCATGGGAGGGTCCGGAAGGGTCACCTTGGGACCGTTTATGTCAATTCCAATTCGAGACAACTCACGGCCGAGTGCGCCGAAGCGATCCTCGCGTGAAGGTAAATGGATAATCGCTAAGCGGTCAAAGTAATCAAGAATTCCCATGCACATCTTCCTTTCCTGCTTTGGCGCAGACCAACAGAGGGAGTGATGGGGGAAACTCGCCAATCGTTTTGTGATTTGCCGCGTTCCGGCTCTGCCTTAGCCGCGGATCTTCTTATACGCATCCAGCCACAATGGGGGGGCAGAAAGCACGTACAACCGTCTTGAAAAGGGCGGGCTTCTCCTCTACCTCGCCTGGGCGACGGACAAACAGCGTAGAGTGAGCGTCGCGGAATTCTTCTTCGGGCCGACCGTTGGAATAGTAGTACGTTGCCAGCGATTTGCGGGTCCGGTCGGGAGGACAAGATAGCGGATTGGGATGGCCGTGATACGAAATTGAGGTCGTTGAAAAAATTGCGCAACGATTGAAGACCGGCAGGAGCTTTTGCTCAGCAGCTGTCATGTCTTTATTCCAGAGCTCGAAGTGTCCGCCGTACTCCTCTTTCCAATCCTTGTTGAGGTAGATGAGAACGTTGATGCGGCGCTCTAGATTGAGTCGTGCATGATGGTTGAAATCAGCGTGAACAGCAAGTTTGCCACCGGGCTTAATCTGGTGCAGCCCTCCGCCGATGTAATAGGGATCGGGGATGACACCGTTGATACCTGTTAGGATCTCCAGGAATTCGAGCATCGGCCGACTATTCATAAAATAGAGGACATCCCTTACAGCCGCGGGGAGTCTCTCCACTACATCGAACGCCAGCTTCTTTTCGTGGGGACTATCGAATTCGCTCCATTTGGCCTGCCTGGGCTCAGGAAAATCGCGCAAGGCAGACTCGGCGACCTGCGCCGGCAAGAAATTCTCAAAATAGATATGCGGGAATGGCTTGCCGGTAGCATATTTCTCGGCGTTCGCCTTGGCCAGGCTCAAAAGCTTGCTCGCAAATTCATCGCTTAGGAGTTCCTGCATTCCATATCCCCCTGCGGGCGGTTGAAGCGTGGTCGGAAAAACGATAGCCATGGTGATAGTCCTTCTGTGAGATTGTATACAGTACAGTCTTGGCCCGTGTTTCGGAAACTCAGAGCTAAGGAACATCCCCGGTCAATTATGATCGTCCGAAGCCTGGTGCTAAAGTGCGACGCTTGCGCTACTGACCATGGGCGCATTGACAATCGATTGGCTGCTCTTCGACCGCACTGCGATGTTCTTTTGTGCACGAATATGCCTCAGCCAGTTTTCGTAAATGCCAGTTGCGCTCGACTGCCAGGTGTTCTCAACGGTTATGTTGCTCAAGGCAGCTGAGATTGCAGGCAGTAGTTCGTCATCCTGGCCTGACTCAGTTTGTCGTTGAAGAGCAGCCAGTGTCTCCTCCGTGTCACGGGCGAAATAACCCTGTGGCATTGAAGGGTACTGGAGCATCTCTCCCTTGAAATAGCGTCCGATGTCGCGGCGGTATTCGCGCAGCAGTGTATCGGATTCATACTCCGGATGACCCTGGAAAAAGACGAACAGCTTCTTCTGCTGCTTAATGAAAGTGTCTACCTCCGCATCAGCGGTGCGCGTGAGCACGCTGTACCCACAACCCGCCAACTGGTCTTCGGGTAACCCGTTCCATCGCGAATGCGGAAGCCTGAAGCGTGAGGGTGTTCCCGCGGTCAAGGGATGATCCGACGCACGGGCACACTCGAAGATGCCGAAGAGCTTGTCATTCCTCTTCGCCCGGCTGATGCCGTCCATGTGGAGAACCGCAGCGTGGGCGGCCAGGCACGACCAAACCGTCGAATGCGCATTCTCCTGAGCCCAGGCAGCGTCTTGGTAAAGCTCTCCCAATATGGCTCATCCGCCAGGTTCTGCCGCGAGAGGCTCCCTGCCGGTCACGATAAGCCCATCGAGATGGCCTTCCCACAGATCATCAATATTTGAGTAGAGGGCCGCGATATGGCGGGCGCTCGACTCATTGCGGGGAACACCCGGCAACGTGTAGAAAGACAAACTGGATCTGCATGCCGTCAGACGCCGAATCCAGCAGGGAAATGTACTGCCGTTCCGTTGCCTTGAGCGCCTCGTCCGACATGTTGTTGATCAATCCGATGCGTGATGCAGTTGACTGGAACGAGCTCAGGCTGGCATCGGAGTCGAAGAAGACGGGCATCAGGGTCTCCCTTCGGCGTGACCAAGCGTGGCTGCATCGAGTGCCTGTTTCAAATCGTGCAATGATGTCGTCGATGTGCTCGATGCCGATGCTGAGCCGAATCATCTCCGGCACGACGCCGGCGCTGCGCTGCTCTTCGGCCGACATCTGCCGGTGTGTGGTCGACGCCGGATGGCAGGCCAAGGACTTGGCGTCGCCCAGATTGACCAGCCGCTTGATCAGCTTGAGTGCGTCATAGAATTTGACCGCAGCCTGCAAGCCGCCCTTGATACCCACGGTCATCAGAGAGCAAGCGCGGTTGCCCAGATATTTTTGCGCCAACTCATAGTAAGGACTGTCGGGAAACCCGGCATAGTTGACCCATTCGACCCGGTCGATCGTCACGCAAAAACTCGGCGACCTTTCTGCCGTTCTCCACGTGGCGCTCCACCCGCAGCGCCACCGTCTCGATTCCTTGCAGCAGCAGGAACGCGCTCAAAGGCGACAAGCACAGCCCCGGTCGTCCGCTGGTAGACGCTGCGGCAGCGCCCAAGATAAGCGCCCTTGCCGAAATGCTCGGTGTAGACCAGGCCATGGTAGGACGCGTCCGGCTGGTTGAACGCAGGGAAGCG
This sequence comes from uncultured Alphaproteobacteria bacterium, assembly GCA_963794655.1. Taxonomy (GTDB): domain Bacteria; phylum Pseudomonadota; class Alphaproteobacteria; order Rhizobiales; family Beijerinckiaceae; genus Roseiarcus. The sequence goes on along the minus strand of CAWCEV010000006.1, from coordinate 2,483,187 downwards.
CGCCGCGTGCTCTTTCCAGGGGAAATTGCCGCTGTCGACGATGGCTCCTCCCAGCGTCGTGCCATGGCCTCCCATGAACTTGGTAAGAGAATGGACCACAATGTCGGCGCCAAATTCGATCGGCCGCAGCAGGATTGGCGTGGCGACGGTGTTGTCGACGATCAGCGGCACGCCGTGCCGGTGGGCCACTCGGGCCAGCGCCTCGATGTCGCAGATGTTTCCTGCCGGATTGCCGACGCTCTCGCAGAACACCGCCCGCGTGTTCTCGTCGATCAGCTTTTCTATCGACTCCGGGCGATCCGACTCCGCGAACCGGACACCGACTCCCTGGCTGGGCAGCAGGTGAGCGAACAGCGTGTGGGTGGTGCCGTAGAGTTGCGGCGTGGAGATGATGTTGCTATCCCAGCTCGGTTACATTTTGCACCGCGTAGGTCACCGCTGCCTGGCCGCTGCTCACGCACAGCGCATCCATGCCTCCCTCGAGCGCGGCGACGCGCCGCTCCAGCACCGCGGTGGTCGGATTGCTGATCCGGGTATAGCGATAGCCTTCGGCCTCCAGGTTGAACAGCGCCGCCGCATGCTCGGTGCTGTCGAATGCATACGCGACCGTCTGGTAGATCGGCACCGCGACGGCCTTGGTCGTCGGGTCGGTTTCGTAACCGCTGTGGATGGCAATGGTTTCCCGTTTCATGCGTTCATCACCTGCCTGGCCGGCTGCCGGCATACTGTTCTCTCGTGGTCGCGACCAGGCGATTCATCTCGGCCACCACCCAGTGAATATCCTCTTCGGTGGTCCTGATAGCTGGTAATGCACGCGCGCACCACGGGGGTATCTCCGAGCCGCGCTTCCGACATCCACGCGATCTGGCGCTGGTGCAGAGCTGCCAGGAAATGTGGCGGGAACAAGTCCCTCCCGGGTGAAGCAAACCAGCGGCAGCGGAGTCGCATTGACGATGCGCCAGCCGGAAGCTCTCAGTGCGTCTCGCAGCACATCGCCCATGCGGGTCTGGTGCTCGATCATCTCCGCATATCCTGATTCGCCCTGTTGCGCCAGCGCCATAAAAAGCTTCAGCCCGATGAACCGCCGCGACCACTGTGCGGATGTCGTATAAGGATCGAAAACCGGCCCGACCTTCTTGCCGGGCATGTAGGAGACGTCTGCGCGAAACGCCTCCGCGACGGTATCAGGGTGGCGGCAAAAGAACATGCCGCATCCCATCGAAACCGAGAGCCATTTATGCGCATCGCAGGTGATCGAATCCGCAGCCTCGATGCCGGCGAGGTAATGCTTGAGCGCGGGGAGAGGATGGCGCTGCCGCCCCACGCGCGCATCGACGTGAAACCAGAGCTCCCGCTTCCGGCAGAACTGGCCCAACTCCGGCAAGCGGATCGATCACTCCCGCTGCCGTCGTCCCGGCCGTGCCGACGACCATAAAGGGAACGAAGCCATTCTTCCGATCTTCCGCGACCATGCGTCGCAAGTTCTCTGACATCCATCTTCAGATCGCTGTCTGTCGCTACTGGTCCGCAGCGCCCTTCGTCCGATCCCGGTCATGTGCGCGATCTTGTTGAACCCGTGATGGGCTTCTGCTGTCAGATAGATCGAAGGCGTCGCCGTCAAGATGCCGAAGACCATGTTCGCCATAGCCGGGGAAGGCGCGAGTCAAAGCGACAACCACGGCCGAGAGATTCGCCTCCGTTCCGCCACTGGTGAAGGTCGCGATGGTGTTCTCGGGAAGGCCAAATTTTGCCGCAAGCCAACCGAGCGTGTGCCGTTCGATCTCATTGGCTGCCGGCGAGGTACGCCAGTTTGCCAATTGGGGGTTGTACATCGCGACCAGCGCGTCGGCAACCACGGAAGCAAGCGTCACGCTGGGGTTAAACAGGCCAAAGTAGCGAGGATGCGTCACCTGGACCTGCCAGGTGCGCAGCATCTTTTCCACGTCGGCGATCACTTCCTCCAGCGGCAAGCGTGCGATTGAAGTCGTAACGCGACGCGAGGTAGCTTCGGATCTCTTCCGCGGTCACCGTGGGGAGAATGGGGCCGTTGGCAATGTCAGACTGCAGCTGCGTGAAATCGGACCGGATTTCATTGATCACCATGTCTACCGTTCTCCCACGGACAAACAAATCTAGAAGCGAATGTCGCCCGTTTGAATGCGCTCGTAGAGTGCCTGGTCGAGCCGTGTAAACGCGCCCGATTCCAGGTCGTCGAAATAAACAGCGTCGTTACTCGCGGCGGGATCGAATCCCTGGCGAACCAGGTCGGTCTTCGCATATTTGAACGTGCCTGTCAGGTCCATGTTCGTTTCGAATGCGCAGAAACAAAGGCCGGGCGTAGGGAGGGAGCCGGTTGATCAGGTGGCTGGCGAAACTCTGCCAGGTCCAGATTCTCTTCGCCTGACCAGTGTAGCCATGCCGGCGCGGCCTTCGGTCGCCCGGAATCGTCACGCCGTAGACGTTGGCGTGCTTGACTCCGGGAAATGCGCAGATCGCCTCTGCAACCTCGGATGTGGCAACATTCTCGCCCTTCCAGCGAAAGGTATCGCCGATGCGATCGACGAAGTAGAAATATCCCTGCTCATCCTTCCGCATCAGGTCGCCGGTACGAACCCAACGATCGCCCGGCGCAAAAACGTCGCGCAGGATCTTGCGTTCGGATGCCTCCTGGTTGGTGTAGCCCTCGAATCGGCTGCCGATGTTCGAGGAGTCGTTCACCACCTTGCCGAGCGCTTCGCCTGGCTCATTCGGAGCGCAACGAATACAGAACCCCTGCGCGTTCCTCACCGGTTCCCCCTGCTCGACATCGAACACCACCAAAGCGGGCGAGAAACGATGCGCCAGGTAGGCGGGAACATGACCGATGGCGCCGCGCTTGCCCTCGACGTTGAAAAGCGAAACGCCGCCTTCGGTTGCCGCATAAAACTCGAAAATCTGAGGAATGCGAAAAGCGGTCCTTAAAGCGATCCCACACTTCGGGCGCCAAGCCGTTGCCGCACGCCATCCGGATCCGATGGCCGGTTTCGTTGGCGGATGGGGCGGCATGCAGCAAGTAGCGGCAAAGTTCGCCGATGTATTGGAACATGCGTGCAGTCCCAATGAATGACATCGTTCCAAAACTTGCTGGCAGAGAACTTCTCCCGGATCACCAGCGCGCCGCCGGCGGCCAGAATCGCCCCCGGCGCAAGCACGCCACCAACACTGTGATACATGGGCAGACAGTTATACAGCCGGTCTGTTGGTTGCGCACCTGTCATGCCGGCAAACCAGTGGCCCCATTGCATCACCCGGGCATGGCTGATGTTTGCGGCCTTGGGAAGTCCGGTGGTGCCGGAGGTATAGATGTAGAGCGCGCGATCTTCGATGTCGAGTCGCCTGCGCTCGTCTTTGCTCAGCGATGCACCCGATTGCTGCTCGATCTCCAGATCGATGCGTGGTCCGGATTCGTGCCCGTCAACGTATTGTTCGCCATGAGTCCAGAGGACGGGTGCGTGGCGAGAGATGCGGTAGCGCTGTCCTGAACTGTTCGGCTAATTCAGCGGCCACGATGAAATGTTTCGGTGATACGACATCGATGCAATGGGCGAGCGACTGCACCAGTCAGATTTGTATTGAGCAGGGAAACGACGCCCCCAACCTTGGTAATGCCAAGCCAGATGGCGAGGTATTCGGGCCGATTGGTCATCAAAAGGCCGACCACTTCACCTTTGGCGACGCCTTGCTCGAGCGCCCATCGGGCGTATTGATTGGTCCGCTGGGACAGCTGCCGATAGGTCAGGCACTCGCGGTCGGATAGCAGCGCGGGCGTGTCGTCCGTTTTGCGCGGCCAACTCGTCGATCACGGTCGGCAGGACTGCGATCGCGATTGCGCGCGATGGGCGCAGTCAGCTCCAGCGCGCGCAACCACGCCTTGGCCGGAGAAACGCTCGAGTTCGCGGGCGCCATGGTCTGCGAGTGCACTCAAGCTGTGCTCCCCGCATCTACCGTAAGCACAGTGCCGGTGATGTTCTTGGCGCGATCGCTCAACAGGAATTCAACCGCATTGGCCACGTCTTCGACGTCGACCAGGCGCCGCAGCGCGCTGCGGCGCACGACTCTGTTCGCGGTGCTCGTCTTTGAGCGTGCGGGTCATGTCCGTATCGACAAAGCCGGGGGCAACGGCATTTACGTTCACTCCCATGCGTCCCACTTCCCTGGCCAGCGATCGGGTGAAAGCCAGGAGGGAGGCTTTCGTGGCGCTGTAAACTGAAAGTCCACTGTAGCCAGTGAATGCGGTGATCGAAGCCATGTTGACGATGCGGCCGCCCCCATCTGCCATCATGGAGCGCACCACGTATTTCGTCATCACCATGGGCGAAAGCGTATTCAAGCGCACCACCTGCTCCATTTGCGAGTTCGGCATCAAGGCGAGAGCCCCTTCCGCACTCATGCCCGGCGTTGTTGACAAGACCGTAGATCGGCCCGAAGTCTTTTCGCAGCCTTTTTACCAGGTCCGCAATGCCTTCAATTTCCGCCAGATCAAAGGGCACAAAATGGATCGATCCCGTGTTCTCGCATCGCAGCTGTGAGTTCACTGCTTTCCTTGCGCGCGATGGCGATGGCTTGAAAGCCCGCATCAACCAGCCTGCGGGCGATCCCCAGGCCGATTCCTCGGCTACCGCCGGTAACGACTACATTACGCATGCAGGCGACTAAGTTTTCCGGTCTCAGCAACGGCCAAGGCCGGGAACAAAATTGATGGTGGCCGGGACCTTATAAGGGGGCAAGGTTTCACGGCAGAGCCGCAGGATATCGATGCGCAGCGTCACTGGAGGCTGCGTTCTGGCAACACTCTTCAGAACTACGTCAGCGACCACCAGGGCGCCGGTAATGGGATTCTTCCTGGTACGGACCAGCGACATCTCAACCTCCGGGTGGCCATTGATGACCGCTTCTACTTCCTCGGGATAGACCTTCATGCCTCCGACATTGATCATTCCGTCTCCGCGTCCCACGAAGTGGTAGCGATCTTCTCGTAGTTCGAGTACGTCGCCGGTATTCACAAAGCCCTCCGCATCGCGCAAGCTCGCGTTGGCCGCCCAGATAGCGGCGCGCAGTGCGGTTGGAGCGGATCCGGAGCAAGCGATTCTCGATCTTCATTTCCACGTCTGGCGTGCTGTCGAGAACCGTGGCCGGAAAGCCGGCTAATCCATCATTCACGTCAAACGCCACCCCAGCCTCCGTAGTGGCGAATGCATGGCCGATTCTGGCTTGCGGATACGCAGCCCGCAACTGGTTCAAGATCGCCTGGTCTGCAATTTCTCCGGATAAACGAACGTATTCCGGTGCGATCAGGTGAGCTGCCGGGCTCATCAGCGCGCGCCGCCAATGCGATGGTGTGCCGGAGATGTGTGTCACCCCGTTGGCCGCGGCTCGCGCCAGGAAATCTGCAGTAGATTCGTGCGCGCTCGATAACACCATGCGATGTCCCGGTCATCACCGCCCGCAGGAATATTTGCAAGCCTCCGTAACGGCGAATGTCGTAGAACGTGCTCCAAACCACCCTCGCCCGCGGTTGCGCGCGATTTTTTCCGATCGCCCCCGTCAAACTTGCCAGGGTGTGAACTACCAGCTTCGGCCGTCCGGTGGTCCCGGAAGTGAGCAAAACCCATTCCGTCTCAAGCCGTGTTCCCTCGGACTTGCTCTCCGGAATCTTCTTCCAGGCCGAAGGCTCGACGTGCACAACGCCGTCACGCGCACTTTGCATGCGATCCGACAAAATGATGTCTACGTCCGCGCATTCGGCGACAAAGTCTAGATGTTCCAGCGACAAATCGGGAGGGTAGAGGATGACGCGCCGCGCAACGCCGTCCAAGCTCTATCAAAGCCGCTGCCGCGGTGAACTGGCTGCTTACCGCGATCACAACGGATCGTCCGCCGAACCTGGTCGGCGCGATCGGCCAGCACGGTTCCGGCGAGCAAATCGGTCCAGCAAAGGCTTGCTTCCTCGCCGCGCAGGAACCCTCGATCTTCTACTGTGCTCAAGGCGCGCCTGAGCGACAGGCAGTTCATTTCGCGGCATGTTCATAAAAATTGACAAAGTCGCCGAACGTTACCGGGAACCGGGCATCTTCTGAGTCGCTGAATGGGTCAACTCCCAACAGGGTTTCAAGCCGGGCCACGATAATTGCAAAGCAGAGCGAGTCGAGCCCTGAATCTAACAATTCCAGGTTATCGGTGAGAGGAGCCAGCTTGCGGTCCTGTTCCTGGGCGACTAGTTTGAATTGGGCAGTGATCTCCGATCGAACATCCATAGCTTATGGTTTCTACTTTCCAAGGCGAAGCTAGCGTTGCAAGCAATCCAAGTGATAGCGATTGTAACTCTTATTGTCGTCTGCTTCCGGGAGCAAATCGTTCACGCATACGTCCTCGCGTAACGGAAGATAGTTACCAAGCCATTGCTCCATGTATTTCTGAACCCCCACCCGGCCCGTGCGATTGGCAAAGGAGTGATCCGTACCCTCGACCAGTTGCACGATGACTTGACTCTTCCGGCCCGCCAGCTTCAGAACGTGCTTCAGGTAATCGAACTCTCCAACCCGGGCGCCGGTCCCCTTGGCCTTTCGGCCAGGGGCCTTGATCATTAGAATTGGCAGCCCCGTGGAAGCGACGTCCCTCCACCGGCCCAGAAGCGGTTGGTTGGCATTACGCGGGGGGGCATTTTTCCGGAGAAGAAGCCTGAGCTTCTTGGTGCGATCATGGACATTGCTGAGCATTCGCCCGACGCGGCTATGTAGGGCCCAGTCACTCAAGCCGCGCCTTAGAGCAGGGCGTACGGCCTGTGGCACGTGGAAGTAGGGATCCAGTAAAACCAGACCTCTGCATTCCGCCATACAGCCGGCGGCCGCATAGATTGCAGAGACCGTGCCCGCACAGTGCCCGACAATGACTACACCGGACAGGTCGAAACGCTGCACAAGTTCCTTTACCTTGGCTGCCGCTATCCGCGCGTATCCCCCCGCGTTGATGAAATTAAGCAGCTCGTTCGGAATATCCCCGGCGGTGTCTCCCAGGCCCGGCAGATCGATGCGAAAAGATGGATAGCCACATCCTGCCAACGACTCGGCCCAATAGACAGCCGAGTCGCCGGTTGCCGCTCTAGGGAGGGACAAAGAATTCAGGAATAAGATACCTATCGATTTCGGACTATCTGCCTCTGACTCCGCACGTCTCATTCTGTGGGGCTTGTGTAACGTGCCCCGGAGAAGAACTCCGAGACCATCCAGAGTAACCAACTCACGCCCCTCAATAGCCTGGTCCATTGCTATCTCCTTGAATGTGACCAGCAGCTGCGGCTATCCAATCTGAATTGGGAGCAAATAGCCAGTCGAAGTCTTTCGCTTCGTCGTATCCGACAAAGCCGCCTTTCACCAGCGGTGCGGCTTTCTTGTCGAGTTTCACAATCCGGACCGGCTTACCGTAGGCAGATGTCGCAGTGCTGTCATCAACGATCGGGGCAGGCAAACTTACGGCGAAAGAATCCTGCCAAAGAGTGCTCGACCACTGGTACCCCTCCACTTCAACCAATCCTCCATTCTCCATCTGACGAATATATTCTGCTGCGGGCTTCACTTCTTCGCTTGGCTTATATAGGTGCTCCAGGCCTACCCAGCGCAGGAGTGTTGAGCGGAGCGCCTGGTGAGCGTTCGCAGGGGGAGACCAAAGTAAGAGCGCGTCCCCGGCGCCACTGTGGAAAGCCTTTGCCGCCAGAATCGCGCCAATTTCAAGTCCATGGAGCACCAGGGGTAAATTTATTGGCCGGTTTCTCAGCCAATCGGCCAGCAGTTGAACGTCTTCGCACCAGGCCGCGAAGGTCATTTCCTCGAACTCGCCCGTGCTTTCACCAACGCCACGATAGTCAAAACGCAACACTTCGATTTTTCGTTTGGCCAAATAGCGGGCCCATCGGACCCACGGAAGGTAAGAGTTGTGTCGCTCAGAAGCAAACGGCCCGACGAGTAGCACCCGTGCTATGGGATCCGGGACCTCATGCAACACGGTGTAAAGGTGTGCGCCGGACACATTCAAGTATCCGGCGTGTTCCAGAACAGCGTTGTCCATATGAAGATCAGTTTGCACGTGACTTTGGCCCGCCCAGCTCTCTACGCCGCCTGCTCGTTGCTCCGGCCGTGAATGATTGTCTGGATCAGCGTGCGGAGCAGATCGACGCCTTCAAACGGGTCCGCTGCTGGGTCCAACGGGTTGACCGCGATTTCGGATGCGAGGGCGCGATAAAGCTCCTGTGAGTGCGCCACGTCGCACACCCCGTGCACATCCGCATAAACCTTCTCTTCTGAGCCCTGCGCTCCGGCGAGGTCCGAGAGGTAGCCCATGAACTGCTGGATGAATCCCTCGAAGAAGGCCATGGTAACGATATTCTGCACGCCGGACAGCCGCCCCAGAAACAGGCGTACGTTGGTCAAATCGCGATGTACAGCAAGTGCGTCCGCATCCGTGGGGAAAGCGTTCGCCGACATGGTAAACCTGCGTAACATGTCTGGGTGACAGTCGCTAATTTCCTCACGCAGGTTATCGAGCATGATGAAGCGTGCTTCCTCAGACTTTGCGGAGAGATAAGCAGCGGTCATCCAGTAGATGAAGTTGCCTTCCAGGACCGCGGTGTATCGTGCGATGATGCCGCGACGATCACTGGCAGTCAATTTGTTAGGGTCAGGCAGGCTCGCAATGAGCTCCTGAATCATGCTGTCAAGCTGTGGCTTAAACGAGGCGCCCACCAGGTGTTCCTGCATGGGGGGAATAACGAGTGAAGCGGTCATTAATGTCTCCTTTGTTCAAGAGCGAATGATAATTTTCGAATTCGGATTGGGGTCAATTTAATTCGGTTAGGTGCACGTGTGAGAAAACAGAAATGAGCGAAACGCCCTCAGACACGGACAAGGCAGCTCATATTCAACCTGGTTCACAATTACATAACTCGTTTAACGACGGTGCGGTGACGGCTAACTCGAGGGAGACAAACGTCGCCCTTCAAACCAGTCGAATAAACCACCAGCCCGGAGTGTTTCGTGGAAAAAGCAAAATTCACCGTGCCCAAGACAACAAAAGTATGCGATGGAGCATCCAACCGTCCAACTATCTGCTATAAGGGGGTTTGATTGAACAGAGCATACATGAAGAAAGTGTTCATAAATACTGTGTTGTAGTACCGCCTTACCAGAGTTTTATTGATAGTTACTTGGGGTGCGAAGGGAGCGCCGGACGTACCTCGCTTAGCCACAATCCAGAAAAGAAAACTTGGAATTGTGGCAGAATATTTGCAACTATTTCACGCTGGAACTCCATCAACCGCTTGCCGATAAATCTCAACCACGCGATCAACCTTTTCTTCCCAGGTGAAGCGTTCTTCGATTTTCTTTCGAGCCGCATCGCCCAGGCTAATGCGAAGCTGGGGCTTGTCGATCAACATCTGCATCCCCGCGGCAAAGCCGCTTATCACCGCCGTCGCATCTACCGGAGGGATGAGCAAACCGCAGCTTTCATCAAGATAATCATTTGGGCCACCCCATGCCACGGCGATGACCGGCGTCCTGGTCGCCATCGCTTCCAGGACCACGGCGCCCCCGCACTCGTAAATGCTGGGAAGAAGCAAAGCAGTAGCTGTTTGCAAATACTGGGCACATTCGTACTGCGGCATCCAGCCCCGGAAGCTAACTCTGTCTTCTAGATTGAGGGTGGCGGCCAGCAACGTCCATTCGGCGCGCATGGGTCCATCACCGATCACGTCGAGGTGAGCTCCAGGAACATTTGCCAGCGCCTTGATGGCCAGATCGAGACGCTTCCAATCGACCAGGCGCCCCATAAATAGGAAGCGTGGCGGACGCTCATTAGAAAGCGGGTCCCATGGCACCGACCAGATTCGTAAGTCTACCCCGTTCTCGGGAACCTCTATGACTTCACCCTCAACGCAGGAAGGCAACGCCAACCTCGTACGCTGGTTTGCCACGAGGATGAACCTAGCCAGCTTCTTTCCCGGGATCACCCGATTAACTAAATCAGCGCAACTGCGTCCCAAGCCCACCGATGCTCGTGTGAGCCATGATTCGACGTTCCGAAATGCCTCAGGGTAGTCCATTCCCCCGTTCATTGGCCCTATGACCACGGGAACTCCAAGCTTGTAGATGAACGATGGAGCGAGGGGAGATACAGGCGTTGGCTGATGGACTACATTCACGTGTTGAGCTGAAATCAAGCCACGCACCATCTCCCGTTGGATACGTTGGTTCACCAAAACCATCAGCGTACCCAATGTTGCCTGAGCGATGCGTCGCGGCAAATACGAGTTGAGATGCCAAATCAACTTGTGAAACCACTTATCGGGTATGTAGCAGATTCTGCCGGCGTCATCTGGGAAAAGGGCTTCCAATTCCTGCCGGGTTCTCCCATGAACGATAAGCCATGCCTCTACTCCGCGCGCGCGAAGGCGAGCGTAATAGTGCAACGGCAGCGAAGCTTCCCCTCCAAATTGAAAGGAGGCGTTCTCCGCTACAATACAAACCCGAAGTGGTTGTAAATCGCTCGCTCCCATGAGCCTAGCGTAATACCCCACTGGGGAACACGCTATAGTACCCGAATCTTCTCAACCACAACCTGATCGCCTGCTCTCTCTGATAGGTGCCGGGAGTCAACTCTTCAAAAGGTAAGACAGTACCCGAACTCTCCAATACGTTGCCAGTGTCCAACAACCCGCGGCGGCGGGTTTCTTCCAACCAGTGTTTGGCTTCGCCCCCCGCATGGAAGCACTTGATGGTCGGGAAGGGCTCGTGGGCTAATAGTTGGGCGCCAGGAATACGCAGTTTGCGAAGCAAACGGATCCGTTGCGTGCGTTGCCAGCAGTGCCAGTGCTCGGGCGGCAGGTGTCCACCCCCCACACGCATAGCGATCGCTGCCCATACAATGGCTTCGATGTGCATACTGAACCTGGCGTTGGGGTGTTCTCTTATACCTAGATGAATCAGTAGCCACTCTAGCCAATCGAGATCGACTGGGCGCGCCAATGCGCCACGCCGATGTCTACATGATGTGCCAGGGCGATTCCTTTATTCAGGGCCGTATTGACTATGGTCGCGGGGAGGAGGCAGTTCGGCCTTTGCCACATGAGCAACACCCCTCGGGCCAGAGTGGGCTCGAAGCGGAACTTGTTCGGAAAATAAAGGTCGGGATCGAGAACGACTATCTCATCATCCCCGCTACTGAGTAGAAGCGGATCAGTAATTTTTCGCCAACAGGGGTGCCCATTGCGGAAGAGCCTAAGATTCGGATAGCTGCCGAATATCGTGGATTCTTGATCGTCCAGATCCTCTTTGGAAAAGACCTCGCAACGATGGCGGTTGGGGAATGTATAGCTTCGCCGTTTCCTCGATGAGCAACTGCTTATCCGAATGGCGTGTCGGTAACCAGGCGCAGATGGATCGGTTCCAGCGCATTGCTCAGCAGGCTCGTCAAGGCGCCTCTCGCGTAGTCGAGGGTGCGCGGCGAGAGAATCATAAAGACCCGACGTTCCATTTCGGTTTTAATCCCCATTGTCATTTGCCAGAAGCCTTAGGAATATGGAAGCTGGGGCACGCGACATCCGCTCGAGTCGGCCGTTTTGCATTGCTGTCGGGGGAAGCGGAAACATATCAAGCGTAAGTAGAGTCCTCTTTTGCCACCCTTTCACCGGGAGTATATTCGTCTGCCGGGTCACTCTTACCCCGGAGCGGAGTCCATTTGGCGTTTCCAGGACCCAGTCGAGTTTCGAACGCGTCTAAGTCCTCACGGGTTGCGCGATTTGCCCGGCGATAGACCATCTTATTAAGGATGACTGCCATTCCTGGGATCTGGAGCCGCTCCAATAAGCGTGAAGCACGAATCAGCTGCGGCTTGGTGGTGTTTCCAGCTTCTGCGATGAAGTATCGTCACGTCGGCAAAGCGGGCTAAGGTATTCGGTTTCCGCGGAAATCAAAATGGGCGATGCGTCGATCAAAATGATGTCGTAACCAATCGTCAGATCTTTGAATGACTGATCCATGAAGTTGGTCAGAGGTGCGCAGCTTGACGGAGAACGGTTGCGCTATCGACCGCCGTGGACCACGGAGTCCACCTCCGGCCGCCTCACATGCGCACCGGTCAAACCACGATGTGCAGACTGGTCGGGATTGAGGGTTATGTAGGCCACCGGCGGGTAGCGCCAGAGGAATCGATCGTCAGTGTTTTCCTGCCCAACTTCGCCAGGGTACTGCCAAGGTTTTCGACGATCGAGGTGGTTCCAGCTCCTGCATTGACAGAGGTAAGCACGATGGTACGCACGCCAGCGGTGCGGGCGGCGTGATCGATACCTCCCGCCAGGCGCAGGGTACCTTCATCGAACACCTGCATGGATGACATCCTGGTCGTTGAAGAGCGATCCAATGGGAGAAAACCCCAGGATCTGCTCGACATCGATGCCGTTATGGATTCGCGGATCAAAAAAATCGATGAGAACGACCGTACCCGTCGCCAAGAACAGCGCGAAAGGAAGCAATAATGCCATAATCAGCCGGTCATGCTCTGGCACGTGGGCCCGTGGGAACCCGTGCCGCGGAAAATAGATGAACCGAACCGGGTGACTTGCTTTCAAGTTCCAGGTTTCTTGTCCGCTCATCCAAGGTGACGTATCTCGCCTGGAGAGCAGCAATTTCATCCTCCAGTACCTGGGCACGCTGAAAGCTCGGCGCAGCATGTGTTGCCTGGTTGGTATTAGTCTGCAACTCTGAAAGTAATTTAGCCTCAACCGTGGTGGCACGGATCAGGTCCGTGCGGAGCTTCTGCCCCAGGTTAGCCGCGGCATGGTTGCGCAGGTCTGCCTGCATCTGCTGCAAGGCAGTTCTCAATCTCAGAGAGTTGCTCCTCAGTGGTCTTTCGCAGCGGGTGATTCGGCGTCAGTCCGGCTAGCTGATCCATCAGCACAGCCTTCTTTTGGCTCAGCGAGGACTTCAGCGCCAGCAGGCTTGGATCCGTAGCGATGATTTCGTCAGCAGCGGCATCGAGTGCGGCATTCGGTGCGCCTTGTCGCCGTTTTCCAAAGCGGCGAGCTTCGCCTCGGCTTGAATTCGTTGTTCGTGCGCTACCGAAGTCGGTTCGTAGTTTCACCGATCTGCGTGTCCATCTGATCTGTGCCTTCCGATGAGACGACTGCCAGACCGAGGGCCTGGCTTATTGCTGTTTGCTCCCGCAGCTTGTCTGTTCAGCTCATTCTGGACCTCGGTACGCTCCTGGCGCAGAGACTCCAGCCGTTTGTCCCGGCCGTAGAATTCCTCGCCCTTTGTCTCCTCGAGATAGCTGTCGGTCACTGCATTGACGATTTCGGCCAGATTGGTGGCATTGTCGCCTTGCAGGCTGATCAGCACCTGGTAACTCAAGTCCGTCGCGCTTCACTGTTAAGAGGTGCTGCAACCGGTCGACCGCAGACTCCAGACTTCTCTCCGGGGAACTGCCAGACGCCCAGTTTGAGCTGACGCAATGCATCGGAGAGCACATTGTATCTCTTCACCGAGTGAACCTGCTCCTCGATATAGGAATCGTAAGGGTATTCCTGCTCTTCGCTGGCATTCAGGGTAGCCGGGAAATTTGGCGACACGTAGACCACGCTGGTTGCTTCGTACCTACGAATGATGCCGTGCCACGAAGGCAACTCCGAGCCCTATGACCAAAAGCGCGATCAGCAGTTGCCAGCATTTTGTGCAGCCGCAAGCTTCGCATTATGTCAATTCTCGCCATCCAGTCCGGGCTGGGGAGACGGCGGCAGAGACGGTTTGGATTGGCCTAGTTGCTTAATTTGCATTGAAAGGACCTTACCTACTAACTTAACGGTTGGGAACGTAATGCTCTTAGTTAGTTTCAAACAGGCACGAGGGTAACAAAGATATCAGTGGGCGAGCGCGGCGATGGCGCCGATGGATGCGATCGGGCTCAGTCGTTGGATGACATAGGTCGATTTGTAGAAATCCGCTCTTCGGTACATAGATCACATCTCCCGCGTGCAACTTAACTTCATCAGTGCCGGTAAGAGTCAGTAAGCTTTTGAAGGGAATTGTCGATGTCCTGCCGGTTGACGGCTGAATCATCTGAATATTTGCGGCCTGCGCTCTCGGCCAGCCCTCCCGCTTGCGCCAGAACGGAGGCCAGTGTTGATTCGGCCGTCAGAGGAATTGCACCCGCATGCATAACGCTCCCCAGCACGGATACGAACACCTCCTGCTGAGCCGGCACATAAACAATATCATTCCGGCGCAACCGCAGGTCAGCCATGGAATTGCCGCTCTGCAACATCTCCCTCAGATTGACCCAAACCACTTGGTCGTTGCCGCGGTAGATAGCGCATCGCTCCGGAATTCCATCCCTTCCGCGCGACGAGTTGCCTGGTCCGCTACCGGCGCCGGCGAGCAGCCCTCCTCGGCAATCACATCGAGCAAAGTCGGGGTATCGTCGAAGTAGAGCACGCCAGGGTGCTGCACGCTTCCAATAACTATCACCCGGTTGGACGCGTACTTGTCCACGTTGACCGTTACCGATGAGCTCCTTGATAGTAAGGCGACTAGAGAATCGACCACCAACTTAGCCACCTCGTTACGGTTCTTGTCTGCTACTGTGAGGGACCGACCAGCGGCAACGTGATTCGTCCATCCGGGCCCAACGACTCTCTTTGCCGCTCAATTCTGGACGTCCAGGAAAATCGAGGCTGATTTCGTCCCCGGGCCCCAAAGAGTACTCCTCATTCGCTGCCGGTTCAAACTTTTGCAAAAGCTTCATCGGACTTAGCTTTAGCTTGGGGATCGCTCGCTCCCGAATCACCCGCTGTGGCCGCTCTTGTCCGAGCATCAGCGTTGCGCGCTTACCGCCAGAAGCAGTCCTATCAAAAGCAGTCTTCGCCGATCGGACTAACTGTTTCATGAGGTCTCCAATGAATTTGCGATTCCCAGCCGCATGTTCCAAAGCTGTCCGCCGGAGTTGCCTCCGCCACTGGCTCGCAAGATGATCGGCTGCCTGGCCGGTTCACGTTCGGTTCGAACCCATGCGGCGTCGGTGCGAGAACTGCGGAGCAGGCTTGGAAGCATGAAGAGCTTCCAAAGGATGTAGCCCGGCGCGCGAGCCAGGACGCGCATATCTCCAGCGAAATCGGTTCCAGACCATGCTGCGACCAGAACGTGACATGCAATGGCAAGCACCGCCAGCAGCGCATAGATCCGTAACCAAGCCAAGGGCAGAATCATAGCAAACATCAGTAAAGCCAGCGCCATAACCGATAGGCAAAGATGCCAGGTCCAGTGCCGGCTCCAGTGCCCGCAACCGGCCTCCTGTAGTTGCCTCAAAAGAGGTGCCAAGCCAAGTCCGGGCCGCGTTGGCTCGACCACCCTCCCAACGCGAGCGTTGGGTGGTCTCACCCTGCTTAGTGGATGGTAGCGCGGAAGAGACCTTCGCGTCGTCTAAGAAACTGAACCTTTTTGCCGGCGAGCACTAGTCTGATATGGAACTCAAGGTCTTCGACAACAGAAAGCGAGTTGTAGGAGTTTTTCGCAACCACGCGTTTGCCGCACGGCAAAGCCGTTGCCCAGGATGCCGGCGGAAAGCCCAAGTCGATCACGGCCAGCCGGGCGAACAACATTAAAACCCCGAAACGCGAGGGAGGTTAAACGGGTGGTCGGTCGCTTCGACGAGCTTTCCATCTCATATCTACACTGCACCGCTTCCGCACCGTTGGCCGAGCGCTCTTGCGGACGGCACCGATCAGGTTGGGGGACACAGTCGAATCGGCATCGACGATGAGTGACGCATCCATGCCCTGCGAGGCGGCATAGGCAAAGCCGTGAGCCAGCGCGCAGCCTTTGCCCTTTGCCTGAGGGTCATCGTAAACCACGACCTCCGCACCGGCCTTGGCGGCCCGCGCCGCCGTGCGATCAGAACAATTATGAGCGATGGCGATGATTCGGGTAGGATCTCCGGCCGCTCGACATTTGCAGGCTTTCGATGCAAGAGCCAATCAGGAGCCTCCTCGTTGTGCGCGGGAATGATCACGGCTAAATGAATCGGCGCAGAGACTGCGGAGTCTGCTCGACTGCGCCTGGGTAACCGGGAGGCGACGCGTCAGAACCGCTAGTTCCACAACCAAGGGCAGCGTGAGGAGAGCAAGAACTGCTGCGAGGGTCTCGTATAGGTACGTGTGTCATCAGCATAGAGTTTCGACAGAAGGTCAAGCAGGTATGGACATTAAGGCGTCGCCGTGGTTCTCGGTGCGCCGGCGTTCCTGGGAGGCCCTCAGATTTTGGCCAAGAAAAACAATCCTCCTGCAGAAATCCTTCAGAGATCGCAACCTGGAGGTGAATGTCGCGGGTGGAAGGTTCGTAGGTAAGAGTGGCGCTTTGAGCCAGGACTCGACTCTCCGACTTCCTCATCCGGTAAAGAGCGTCTCTTACGCTTGGGACGCTCACGAAATAGTGGTTCATCCGCGCAGCTCGAAATACCCTTCGTGATATGCCCCGGCACTCCGGCCAACCAAAAATGGCGGTTCTCGCGTTTCATCAATTGCGCCAAACGAACCAGCAGTGCGACCGAGTCGAGACCGAAGTAAGCAGTCTCAGACAAGTTCAGGATGATGTCGCTATCTTCGTAATGGGCGCGGTCCAGGTGATCTTCCAGCTCAGTGAGCATTGGGGGGGTCACGTCGCCAGTTCACTGATATCACCGAGGCCATGGAGAACCGTTCGGTCCGGATGGCGGCGTTCATGGGCTTTCTGGGTTGAATTGCGTTTGCCGCAACCTGTGCCGGCAAGTGACGAGCGAGACCGAATGCGTCCGCCATGTATCGTTGCGCCAGGCGTCGAGGTTCCTGGGCCGCCCGATAGAGCCATTCAAAGCCGGTTCTTTGCATCCAGAGCGGGGCTCGTGAAACCACGCCGGCAAGAAAGTCAAGCGAGGCGCCTACGCCCATGCACAGTGGAACCCTCAACCGGTCGCGATGCATGGCGAGCCACTGTTCCTGCTTCGGGTGCCCCATCGCGACCAGCAGGATGTGGGGTTGGGCCCGCTCGATTCTGCTCAGGATCTGCTCGTGATCCATCTCCGCCAGCTCGGAAACAGGAGGGCAGTAGCGGCCCACAATACGCAGCTTGGGAAAGCGCTCCTTGAGCACTTCGGCAGCCGTCTGCGAGCTCGACTCGCTGGCGCCCAATAAGAAGATTCCCCATCCTCTTCTCGCTGCGAGCTCCGCGAGACGAGGAACCATGTCTATGCCCGAGACGCGTTCCTTGAGGCTGCATCCCATGAGTCGCGATGCCCACACGATCGGCATTCCATCCGGCACGACCAGGTCGCAGGAGCAGAGCACCTCCTGCAGAACCTGATCGTTCATCGCATGGATTACAAAATCAACGTTGGCAGTTGCGACCTGGTGGAATCCGCGCTCGTCGATCTTCTCCTCGATTAGCGTCCATGGCCTCGTGCATCGTCACGTTATCGAACGGCACACCTAAAACTGCCACCGACCTGCGGTTCCATTCAGACATCACTTGCACCCCTCGGGCATAAACGTTGGACTTTTTTTGAACCGCTCTTCCTTTTTTGGACAAGGCTTCGCCACTGTCAGTCCCATGAAGTCGCAAGTCTTGCCTATGGTTCGGGTGTAATCGGCTTTTCGGGTCACGTCGCCTTAAAGTGGCCGATAATCGGGGTTCACCCTCACTGTTGAGACATACAACCTCTAGTTACCTTTGTGTGCTGGAAAGCGCATAATTCAGGGGGAATACGATTCCCATGAGCAATTTATTGGCCAAAGCAATTTGGGGCCGAAAATCAGCATTTAGCGGCTACGCGGGTGGTTAGAAAACCCAATCTTGTCTGACTATTCCGAAAGTTGAGTAAGTGTTCCTATTCGAGATCTCACTAATTTGCCAGTATTCTGCTCGCAGGGTAGTAACAATCTCCTGCTCTCTAAAGTAACCGCTGCAAAACTCTGGTAAGGGTAGCCAAAATTCAGTGAGAGGTTTTACGGAAGCGGTATAGGATGTGCCCATCCCCCAGAGTCGATGTTCGCGAAATTGCACTAGTTCCTATTGAGCGATGACTCGAATTTGTTTTTCTGCAAAAACCTTGTTGCGCTGAAAACCCACTGTGACACTGAGCCAGGAGAGATCAGCTTCGTTGCTGTTCTCTACCAAGAGGGGAAATGATCCAAAATATCATCTTGATTAGTGAAGCTCCCGAGACTTATCAGCGGCTGATGCATAGCCTTGCGGGTGAGCGGGTTCAGGCTATTCCCGTGGAGTCGATCGCCGCAGCCGTTTCACTGATAAGCAGTCTCGAGGTCAGCACTCTTGCGATCGTGCTGGACGCGATGTCGATTTCCAAAGGCGATGCCGGTTTACTCGTCGACCTCAGAACACAGTATCCAGGGCTGCCGCTACTGATCTTCCTCTGCAGGCACACGCCAGAAGAGACGTTGAATCGGCTGCAAAGCCTTAGGCATACCTGGATCTCCGGCAGACCACTTTCCGATGCAGCATCACAGGCAGCAGTCCTGCAGTTAATCTCGGTTGCGGGCCAGCAACAAGCTCCGGTGTTGACGGAAGTAGCCCCGCCAACGGGAGGAATGGCTCTTTTAACCACGAGACTTCGCCAATCAGG
Organism: uncultured Alphaproteobacteria bacterium; assembly: GCA_963794655.1. Lineage (GTDB taxonomy): Bacteria > Pseudomonadota > Alphaproteobacteria > Rhizobiales > Beijerinckiaceae > Roseiarcus. The sequence continues at coordinate 2,464,494 of CAWCEV010000006.1, read as the reverse complement.
TTCATACTGCGCGGGCAATGCGACTTCAGTTCACTTTATGACGAGGATTTTCTGCGTAGGGTTGGACTCTCTGATGTTCCAGTCCTGCTGCACGGTGAGACGGGTGCCGGCAAAGAAGTGATGGCGCGAAAGTTGTGGAGCTACTCTAATCGAGTCGGCAAGCCTTTCTTAAAGCTTAATTGTGCCGCACTGCCTTCAGAACTCATTGAGAGCGAGCTTATTTGGCTATGAAAAAGGCGCTTTTACCGGTGCCATCGTAGATAAACCGGGAAAATTTGAATTGGCGCAAGACGGCACAATCCTGCTGGACGAGATTGGCGACATGGATACCAGGCTGCAAGCAAAACTTCTACAAGTGCTGCAGGATGGCCAGGTCCAACCGCTCGGCAGCAGCCGTACGATTAACGTTAACGTGCGCATCATGGCGGCGACGCATCGGGATCTGCAATCGGCGATCTCGCATGGTTCTTTTCGCGAAGATCTCTACTATCGCCTGAGTGTCATTAACATTACCATTCCGCCGTTGCGCGATCGTCCCGACGAAATTATTCCTTTGGCAGAATATCTCCTCTTACGGCATTTCGGCCGTGGATGCCGCCGCCCCCTATAACAGATGGGCTCCGCCGGGCTATGCTCGCCCATTCGTGGCCTGGGTAATGTTCGCGAACTTGAAAATGTGATGAGGCGTTTTTTGGTCTATCAGGACGCCAACCTGCTCGCCTCTGAGTTGTCTCAGGGCGGATAGCTCACCCAAGCATCGCCTTGAGATCGCAAGAACGCCGAGTGTCGCCCGCACGCCCTTGAACACCGGGCGAGTAAGTTTTGATCACTTCGCCGAAAGTTCCCGCACGGCAGAGTCGAAGCTTTTGCTGGAAACGCTAGAGGCGGTCCGTTGGAACAGACGTCAAGCCGCAATACAACTAAAGCTCGACTATAAGGCGCTGCTATACAAGTTACAAAAGCATGGCATCGTGGAGAGCAAAACCAAGCGGCCGGAAATAAGTGCTTAACCGGGCCTCCTGGAGCCGACCGTTCTCACTTATCGCATAATGTCGGTTTGAGTTGAGGCTATGTTCGATAATCTACGAGAAGATTTGTGCACCTATGACGGGAGACTGCTTTCCCAGGGCTTATGGGTCATGTTTGTCTACCGTTTCGGCCGATGGCGGTACACCATCCGAAGCCGTTGGCTAAGAGCGCCGTTTTCTTTTGCCTACAGGCTTCTCAAGACTCTATCGGAAATACTGACCGGCATCGATCTTCCCTGTGAAGCGATCGTGGGCCGGCGGTTCCGCATCGATCATTTTGGAGGAATTGTTATTAGTGGGGACGCAGTATTCGGGGAAGATTGCATCATTCGAAACGGAGTGACAGTTGGCTTGCGGAACACGGGCAAGCGAGGTTCACCGGTGATCGGTGATCGCGTTGACATTGGTTCGGGAGCCAAGCTGCTCGGCGCAATACGGATAGGCAATGATGTCGCCATTGGGGCCAACGCTGTTGTTCTCCACGATGTGCCATCGAACTCCATTGCGGTGGGTATTCCGGCTCGCATCATCCCCGCGAAGCGCAAGGAGGGCGAACGCAGCTCTCCGCAGCTTGTGGGCACTGAGACGACGGCTCGATGTTAACTCCGGCACTGTCCGTAGTGGTCATTGGCCGGAATGAGGGCGCACGGCTGACCCGTTGCCTGCAATCGATCAGCGAATTTGATGGTGCGTCTGAGATAGAAGTTATTTATGTTGATTCCGCATCGACCGATGGAAGTCCCGAAAACGCCAGGAGATCTAACGCCCAGGTAGTTGTTCTGAGTGGACAAGGCCAGACAGCTGCTCGCGGTCGCAATGCGGGTTGGCGCCGGACTCACGGTGAATATGTTCTTTTCCTGGATGGGGATACTATTCTCAATCCGGGGTTCCCACAGGCCGCGATTGTAGCCCTTCAGTCCGATCCGCGCATAGCGGCTGTCTGGGGGCATCGCAGGGAACTCCATCCTGAACGTACCCTTTACAACCGTGTGCTCGACCTCGACTGGATATATCTTCCCGGTATCACCGAGTACTTTGGCGGCGACGTCATGATGCGGCGCAGTGCTTTGGTTGAAACCGGAGGCTACGATCCCGATTTGATTGCCGGTGAAGAGCCGGAGTTGGGGCGCCGCCTTCGTGCCCGAGGTTACCTCATCTTGCATATTGATACTCCCATGACCCTGCACGATTTCAATATGACGCGATTCCGTCAATATTGGCGCCGGGCTGTTCGCGCGGGATATGCCTATGCCGAGATGTCTGACCGCTTCGGCCGAAGTAGCGATCCCATGTGGCGGGGAGAAAGCAGGAGAAATATCATTCGGGGCACCGCCTGGATGGCCTGGGGATGCACTGGTTTAGCTTTGGCGGCGGTGTTCAGAGGCTGGGGGATTCTTGTCTGGATCGCGGTGCTGGCGGCGTTTTCGGTTCGGTCAGCCTCGAAGGCCCGTTACAGGGCTCCGGGGCAGAAGCTCTTGCTCCTGCTTTATGGTATCCACTCCCACTTGCAGCATGTGCCGGTCTTATTTGGTCAGATTCAGTATCGGCGCGGCCGACGCTCGGGAAAACAGGGAAGGATTATCGAATACAAGGAGGAGACGGATGCTTCCACCAGTGTGTCCGCCACCCCTTAGTTCTGCAATGCTCTCTATCAGCAACCAGTGCCCCGAGCCACCACCTCGGCGGTCTTAATCAGAATCTTCAAATCCAGCCAAAAGCTCCAATTTTCCACGTAGGCAAGATCGAGGGCCAGATAACGGCTGAATGAGGGATCTTGCCGCGCTCTAACCTGCCAAAGGCCCGTGATGCCCGGCAAAACCTCGAGGCGTCGAAAGTGCTCCAGTTCGTATTGTCCGACCTCGCTTGCCAGGGGTGGGCGGGGTCCAACCAGGCTCATGTCACCGAGAAACACATTGTAGAGTTGAGGCAGCTCGTCCAGGCTGAACTTACGAAGAATACGGCCTGCGGCCGTTACCCGGGGGTCATTCTTGATCTTGAAGAGCAATCCATCTCGCTCGTTCAGGCCAGCCAACTTATGCTTGAGTTGCTCGGCATTAGCGACCATCGTTCTGAATTTGAAACAATCAAAGACGCGCCCCTTTTTCCCAATGCGCTGGGACACATAAAACACCGGCCCAGGCGAATCGAGCTTGATGACGACGGCAATAATTAGCAGTGTGGGTAACAGCCAAATAAGAAGGAAGGAGGAGAGCGCAATGTCCCATGCTCTCTTAAGAAGTCCACTGATGACCCTGTCGTTTCGCCGGTGCAAAGCCACTACGGGGAAATTGCCCACGTACTCGACCGGGGCCTCCGGTGTAATCTCCTCGTAAAACCCCGGAACCACCAGCATCTCGATGTCTAGTTGCCGCGCCATGCCGACCAGGCTTAATACGACCTCAGGGTCGCACCGCTCTGTGATGATGATCTCATCTACAAAGTGCAGTCTGGCGATCGAAGGCAGTTGGTTTAAGTCTCCCAACACGAACTCGCGAGCTTCCACGAGGGACGCATTCTCCGTTGTCTTGATGAAACCTTTGAACACCCGTCCAAGATGGCCGCTTCGCTGAAGCTGCTTGCGCACCGCGTTGCCCATATGATTTGCACCGAGTATGAGCACATTCCGAGTGTCAATGCCGCGATCGTAATTGCGATAAAGCGACCACCGCCAGAACGCTCGGAGCAGGCATAGAAACACACTGGTCAGTGTGATAAACCACGCGGCGAATCCTCGCGAGACGGTGTTGTTGTGAAACATATACAGGCTGCCACATAGCAGTAGACCGGCGCCAAAGCAAGCCTGGACCGTCTTGCGCTGCTCGTGAAGAGATGCGTGAGCTTGGAGCGGGCCATAAAGGCCATCTCGACGGTTGATGATTAAAAGTGTCGCCAAAAAGAATAAAAGATATCCGGGGTCGAGCGGAAGATGATGTCCCGTCGTAAGGCCCGGATATCCATGAAGCCAATCAGACGGGGAGAGATCAAAGCGAAAGATGGATGCGAGCGAAAAGGCGAAAAGGGCAGCCGCAAGGTCGCCTGCCATCATCACGCAGGTCTTTAGCGCTGCTTTACTCGGCGACCTGTGCCGGGCAGCTTCTGCTCCGAAGTGCGCAGGGCCGCTATATGCCGGTCTGATCGAATCAGAAAGTGAGTCTGGCGCAGCCATGGAAGTCTTTCTGCAGAGCGGAGGTAGACACCCTTGCTCCCAACTATGAGCATCGACGGTTAAGTCGCAGGCCATCCTGCGACCAGAGCTCTCGTCGTTAGCTAGGCGGCTAATCTGCCGAGCTAACGAAGATGATCAACACGAGAAGGCCTTGGGCGAACTCTGGAGGATGTCAAGGGCCTTGACCGTGAGCTAATTAGTCATGTTCTTCAGCAGCTACTTGAGAGAGTAGTGCCGAACATTGTGCGAAAAAAATATAGCGTATTTGCCAAAGAAGAAAAGCTGATAGCAAGCCCTACCGCAATGTCTAATTACTCTTTGAAGATATTTTTAGAGTGTATCTGCGAATCATCTAAATGCTAGCTCTTTCTGGTAATCAGGCCTCTGGCTGGAATGCAGTTACCTTCGCGCATACCTATCTCGTTTGATCGCACCAACTGCGACCCGCGCATGAAGTGGGATAAGTGGAAATAATTTCGTAAAAGACGCGAGTAACTTGGAAACGATCCGGAGCTGACACCTGGAGTGGTATTTGGGTCGTGCGTACGTCCGTTTCGCGGAGGATTCACGCGTAGATCGGCCTCTTGAGTAGTGTTGAACAGTGTGTAGGGCTTCGAGGGGGTGTCCCAAAAAGCTGGTTTGACCATTCTGCAGGCAACGAAGCGTGTGGCCCTTCCAGCCACCGCCGGGGCCTGGTCGATCCCGACGCAACGGGTCCGGCATGCGTGCGGGTTCCTGCCGAGGGATTTCTTGAGAACCATCGCGTAAAAAGCCGAACCGAGGGATCGCAGAGTGCCTCCGGAAGAATGGGGGGGCGCCCATCTCCGGTAGTGAGAGCAGGTTGCTCTTCGCGGTTTGCTCAGGCCGTGAAGAAACTCAAGCTTGCACATGATTTCGAGGGGATACTCGGATGGTCGGTGGAGGGCCTCGGCCTAATCAGACGCGAATTCCAAATGCTTAATTCATCCTGCTCGACGGTGCGGGTAGTTTCGTACGTCTTTTCCACAACATAATAACGTCTACATCCGGAATCAAGTGAGGCTGGAAAAAACTGTAATAGACTGTACGCAACCACCAATCAACATTTCCGAGAGTGGAGCTGAGACGATTCAAAACTGCCCGGTCAGGTAGATGAGATCACGTATAGATGCCTAGACCGGATCTCTGCCAAGTGCCATTGGGTCTTGCTTCAAAATAGTGTACTTTTCTGCGGCTCGCTATCCAGCTCCCGCTGTTTTCTATCGAGCCGTCTTTGCTTTCTGGTCTTTAACGCCTGCTAATTCTGACTCTAGACCCAGTGCACGACGACCGCGATCTTGTTTGTAAAACGTAAGGCTCTTCGATGATGAGTTTGTCCGGTACTCGCCTGTCGCCCCCCGTCGACGGTTCTGTTGGTCCCGCAATGGCGCGTGCAGGAATGTCTATTGTGGCGGACGACAGAGTACGCCCTGAAGACGACCTGCTCCGCTGTTTACCCGCAGATCGTAAGTCCAGCACAGCGACCGGCCCGCTGGCCGTGGCCACCCTCGAAATCAACAGCGCTCGCATGGATCTCCTCTCCCGGGGTGCCGCCTCTCTGGGAACGGACTGTGAGACATTCTTCATGATCGCCTTTGCTATCTTACTGGCGCGCCTCGCGGGTCAGGAGAGGGTAAGACTACGAAATATTGTCGGCGATCGAATGATTATGACCTTCCAGTTTGACGATGAGGTATCGTTCCGCTCGCTGCTTGCGGCTACCCCCAGTCAAAGCTTTTCCCCAGACCAGCCTTGCGCCGTGGAGTACGCATTCAGCGCGCGAGAACTCTCATATCCCGGTTTTCCGCCCGACGGACTGCGGTTGGCCGTACACCTCTTAGACGAGGACGGCCAGGACGGATGTCAGATTCAACTTGTCAGTTCAACCAGCTTGTGGGGCCGGTCTCTCCTGCAACTTTGGCTGCGCTATTTCGACCGGCTGCTGGCAGCAGTGGCCGATGCGCCCGACTCCCCTTGGAAATTGTTACCCCTGCTGGACCCAGCCGAAGCCGAGGAATTCTACCTGGCTTTGAACCATACAGAAGTGGTCCGCCCAAATAACGCCTGCGTTCACGACCTCGTGACTTGCCAGGCCGAACGGACTCCTGATGCGATCGCGATTGTTTCGGAATCGCAATCTTTGACCTATCGACAGCTCCATGATCGTAGCCATGCGATCGCCCGTCGTTTGCGGGCGCTGGGAGCCGGGCCCGACCGGCCTGTAGCAATCAGCCTGGAACGGTCTGTCCAGCTACCGGTCGCACTGCTCGGTATCCTGAAGTCCGGTTCCTGTTACGTCCCACTCGATCAGCAGGACTCGCCCCAGCGGCTGGCATCCATTCTTGAGGAATCCCGGCCGGCAGCGATGATTGTTGACCGCTCATTCCCGCAGCTGCGCGGGACCGATGCGATCCCTCTTATCTTTCCGGACGATATTGCCGACCTCCCGTCTGTCATTGAGTTAGAGCCTTCAGGCGTCACTGCCGACCATCAGGCCTACATCATCTACACCTCTGGCACGACCGGCAAGCCAAAGGGAGTGATGATTACACATCGTTCGCTCGCCAATCTACTCGAATCGATAATGCGGGCACCCGGCTTCAGTTCAGCCGATCGCATGCTCGCTGTCTCGCCGATTTCTTTCGATATCGCCACCATGGACATGTTTCTGCCCTTGGTAGCGGGAGGAACGCTGGTAGTTGCCGATCGGCTCGCTGGGGCTGACCCTTCGCGCCTCGCCGGCCTGCTCGACAAATTTGGTATTACCGTGCTGCAGGCCACGCCGGCCACCTGGCGGTTGCTCGCCTCCGCCGATTGGCAAGGGAAGCGCGACCTCAAGATGATATCCGGAGGCGAAGCCCTGCCACGTGATCTGGCGAACCGGTTGCTCACGCCTTGGTGGAGAGCTTTGGAATTGTTATGGACCTACAGAAACCACCATCTACTCCGGTGTCTTGCAAATTCACCCTCAGCCCGACCTGGTGCCTATCGGTCCACCGATCGCAAATACCAAGTTCTATGTCCTGGACGACATCGGCCGCCTCCTTCCGCCTGGAGTGCCCGGCGAGCTTTACATCGGAGGTATAGGCGTCAGTTCCGGTTATGTGGACCCTTCCCAGGATTTGCGGCACGCCTTTTCGCGTGATCCCTATACGCAAATGCCGGGCTCCCGTATGTTCAAGTCGGGCGACCTTGTCCGGCTTATTAATGGCAACGAATTTGAATTTTTCGGGCGACGCGACCACCAGGTAAAGCTACGCGGCTACCGCATCGAATTGGGCGAGATTGAGTCTGCTCTGCGGACTGTTGCCGGGGTTGAGAATGCGGTTGCTGCGCTGCGCGAAAACGAATCCGGCGAACCCTATCTCATTGCCTACTGTGCCGCCGCCAATGAGCAGTTCGACCTGCGGCAACTGCGTGACCACGTCTCCGGTTTGCTGCCTGCCTACATGGTGCCCAGCCGTTTCGTGTTGTTAGACGAGATGCCGCTTACTGCGAGCGGAAAAATTGACCGCAGGACTCTGCTCGCCTCCGCATCGTCCGGTATCAGCGCCTATCACCAGCCAGACGGAGTGGAGCCGCAGACGCCTTTGGAGGCCAAGCTTCTCATCATCTTTCGCGACATCCTCAGCACGGCCGACTTTGGGACGACCGACAGCTTTTTCGATTACGGCGGTTATTCCCTGTTAACCGTCAGGCTATTCGACCGGATCAATCACACTCTGAATCTAAGTCTTCCCATCAGTCTTCTGTTTGACGCTCCGACCGTCAAAGCACTGGCCGAAATGATTGACCTTGCGCGGCCAGTGTCCCTGATCGTCCCGATCCGTCCTCGGGGCGGAATGGCCCCGTTATTCGTTATCCATTCGTATCTGCTCTATGGCGTGCTGCCTCATGTAGTCGAGCCGAATCGGCCTGTATATGGGCTGCGCGAACTGACCGATGAACAAGGACAAACTATCCAGGATCGCGCTGCGATTTACGTGAAGGAGATTTTGAAAGTCTATCCGCAAGGCCCATTATTGCTGACCGGCTGGTGCGCCGCAGGATCGATGACTGTCGAAATTGCCCGTCAACTTCGTGAGATCGATCACCCGGTCGGACTGGTCGCTCTCCTCGACGCAGAGGGACCCGGATACCGTCCTCTCCTTCGCGGTAAGAGGTTGACCAGGCTGCGCGCAAGAATGAAGTTCCATTTCCGGCGGCTGCGTGCTGGCTCTATACGTCGCAAGATTGAATATGTCCGCAATGCTCTGCAGCACAGCTGGGAAACCATGCTCGAGTCGCTCTTTACACGCCATCGCCCATCGCTAATGAGCTTGCAACGGGTCCTGGGATTTTCTGTGCCCCAGGCCCTATTCAAGAACACTTGGGCTCGTGCAGGCGCCTTGCAGAACTACGTCCCGGCTCGATACCCAGGCCGGGTTATCTTGTTCCGCGCCACGGATGTTCCGCAGCTACCCGAGAGTGACGAAACACTCGGCTGGAAAGAGATTGCGGACGATGGAGTCGAGGTGGTATTCGTTCCCGGAGACCACGAATCCATGTTTCGGAAACCCCACGTTGAGTCTTTTAGCAGGCGTCTGTGCCAGTTTCTTCAACTGGCCGAGTAAGATAGTTCGCCCCAGGTATCTTTTGCAAGGCGTACGGAACCGGAATGACTTCCTCAGTGATTATGAGGTAGCTATTCCGCGTCATCCGCGCAACCCGCGCAAACGTGTGACTTATCAAGGGCGCCTATATCATGAAAGCCTGTCGGCGCCAATGTCGTTCGTGGGCGAACGAAATGGTACAGCCGTGCGGGCCACTGCCGGTCTGGCCAATCTTCTTTCATTAGTTCGCGCATCAGCTCCGGCTGGTCGCGTGGCAAGTCCTGGTACCCCTCGCCCTGATAGCCGAACGTCGGATTGACGAAGGCTTTGGGAAAGAAGGCGATCGTCTCACCAGGGGTCAGGGCGATGTTTTGCTTTCGGGGCGGGCTGGGCAGCGAAGGCACGCCCAACTTCCTGCACAACAAGCCGGCAAGACTACCTTGCCTTGCGATCGACAGGTGTCCAAGCTGAGTGCAGCGTGGATTCAATTCGATCAGGTAGGCTGCTCCTGAATCGGCTTCAAGGACGAAGTCCAGGCCATGAAATCCCGATAGTTCCAGCCGCTTAGCCAATTTGCATGCTGCCTGCGCCATTTCACTATGGTCGATCAACCGAACCACCATCGCCGCACCAGTCGCCCCTTGCGACCACAAGACCTCGACCATCACCGCACCCAACACTTGCCCGTTGCTGCAGGCCATCATAAGGTTCGCCGGCCGGCCGGGAATGAACTCCTGCACCGTCACCCTTGGGCTTTCGTGCTTCTTATTCCATAATGCCAACGGGTCACGATCGACCACCATGCGCTTGCACACAAAGGACCACCGCATTGGCCGCAACATGCCAGTCAATTCTTGTTCGGCTTCGCCGAGCGAGCTCACCACCCGCACTCCATTTCCGCCCCAGGTCCCGTCCCGCTTGAGCACGGCCTTGGCTCCCGCCCGCCGAAACCACGGGCGCAGATCGACTGCGGATGCCGCGCGGTTCGTGTGGGGCACTCGGATGTGCAGTTCCTGCGCAATCTCCTGGAGACGCTCGCGGCTGGCGACCACTTCAAAATGTTTCGCAGCTCCCAGGGAACGCGCAATGAGCGGTCGCAGGTCAGGCTGCTCTTGATATAGCTGGTGCAGTTGCCACACGACTCCGTCGTCGCAAGGAATAACTAGCTTTGGACGCGTCGCAACGATTGCTTTCTGTAGAGCTCTAAGTGAGCTAATCCGGCTGTAATGGTGATAACGCCGAATACCTCTTACGTGATGCAGCGGATGTCCCGGGGGGCAGAGAGCCTCGACCCTGCAACTCTGTTGCAGGAGCTCACCTGCGAGCCGCGCGGAAAGCGGCCACCACGTGGTTGCTGCAAGTAGAAAAGTAGGTTGGATATCCTCTTTCAATCTGCCTTGAATCTGCTAGCATCGATGAGCATCGAAAACTTCCGGCTACCTTAGCGAGGGCTAGTATGTCTGACGTTATCGGGGAGTGCATCCATCTTACTCATCAAGAGGGGTCCTGTGGGTATATTTAATTTGCATTGGTGCGGGAGAAGCGCATGAGGTCGACTGCAATTGACGTAGCTATCATCGGAGCCGGCCCTTATGGCCTTTCCCTGGCAGCGCATCTCGGTGCAGGGAAACTTTCGTACCGTATTTTTGGTACTCCCATGTCCAGCTGGCGTAACCACATGCCTAACCGCACCTGGCTTAAGTCAGACGGCTTCGCCTCCAGCCTGTATGACCCCGATTCCACTTTTACACTGGCCGAATTCTGCCGGGAACGTTCGCTTCCGTATGCGGACGTGGGTGTTCCAGTTCCGATTGAAACCTTCGTTGCCTACGGTCTGGAATTTCAAAAGCGCTTTGTAAGTCGACTCGAAGAAACCGAAGTAACCTCTGTCACCCGTGTTGACGACGGTTTTGAGCTCACCACTGGGAACGGGGAGATTGTCCGCAGCAAGCGAGTCGTGGTTGCCGCGGGTATCACTCACTTCGCTTACATTCCGACGAACTTCGGTGTTTTGCCGCAGGAAGTGCTTACCCACAGTTCCGCTCATAAAGAACTGGGCAGCTTTGAAGGCCGCAGAGTAGCCGTCATTGGCGCTGGAGCGTCCGCGGTAGACTTGGCCGGCCTACTGCAAGAAGCGGGCGCTGACACACATCTCATCGCTCGCCGGGCTGCCATTGCTTTCCATGAACCCTCGGTCGAACCCCGGCCCATCGCACAACGCGTGCTCATGCCGCGGTCTGGTCTCGGACTCGGTTGGCGTTCGCGGCTTTGCACCGATGCGCCTCTCCTCTTTCACTCTATGCCGTCAAAGCTTCGGCGGCGTGCCGTCCAGCGTCATCTCGGACCAGCTCCCGGGTGGTTTGCGAAAACCAGGTTCGTCGGTCGCGTGACTAGCCATCTGGGGACAACCATGAAGCAGATCGGCATGCGCGGGGACAGCGTCTCACTGAAGTTCACTCAGCAGGACAGCTCTGACAACGAGCTCCAATTTGACCATGTGATTTGCGCCACAGGTTACAAGGTGAGCCTGCAGCGTCTGGGCTTCATCGACCCCGCTCTTCGCAAACAGATGGCAACCGCCGACGACGTACCCGTCCTGAATCGCAATTTCCAGTCCGTTGTCCCTGACCTCTACTTCGTCGGCCTGGCGTCGTCCAACAGCTTTGGTCCGCTCTGTCGATTCGCTTACGGAGCGAAATTCACGTCAAAGCGGCTTGCAAGGCATCTTGCCGATGCCGGTTAAGGCCAAGGTCCCCTCTTCGATAAGAGCAAAGGAAAGACGGGATTTCTCAATGAGGAATAGAACGTTCATTACTTTACTTTTGCTGGTGGTCTGCGGTGCTGGAGCGCTGTCCTGGTTTGCAACACGAATGTGCGTCAATTCCAGAAGTTTGTCTGTGAGCTATCTGCCCAAATGGGATGCTACGAAGGCTGCTGCCTATCTGGATAGTCGCGAGTTGTGGTGGCAAAGCTGGGCTCCGGCGCAAAAGGACCACGGAACGATCTGCATTTCCTGCCACACTGTTTTGCCCTACGCAATGGCTCGGCCCGCGCTACGACGGGCCGCCGATGAGACCGCTATGAGCACCCCTGAGATTGTTCTGATGGGCAGCGTCGAAAAGCGGGTGCAGAGCTGGACCCAGATGGCTCCCTTTTACTCGGATCGGGACGGACGTGACAAAGCAGCGCAGTCACGCTCGACCGAGGCAGTTTTGAATGCTGTGATCCTGGCGGATTGTGACCAGCGGCAAGGCCATCTTCGCCCGATAACAAGAACCGCATTTGACGAAGCATGGAGGTTGCAGGAGCGGGCAGGGGAGAACGCTGGCGGGTGGAAGTGGCAGGATTTCAATTTGGCTCCGTGGGAGTCGATCGAGTCCGGATACCAGGGTGCGGCACTTCTGGCGGTGGAGGCTGAGAATGCACCGGATGGATATGCGGCTGAACCGCTCACAGCGTCTCACTTGGAGCGCCTGAGGGAATACTTGAAGCGCGAGTATCCGTCACAGCCCATGATGAACGAGCTTTATGTGCTATGGGCGTCTGCGAGGTCACCTGGACTGCTTACTGCGGCACAGCGGAAAGCGGCACTGACGACACTTCAGATTCTCCAGCAACCTGATGGTGGCTGGGCGCTATCCTCGCTGGACCCCGGGAATCGAGCACGGGACAACAGGTGGCAATGGATCCGTAAACAGCTTGGTATTTCGCGTAAGCCTGCGGAGAGCGATGGTTGTGCAACCGGTCTTGTTGTCCTGGTTTTGGAGGAAATTGGCACGAGGCGGCAAGACCCTGTGCTTATGCGTGGGTTGCAGTGGCTCGAACACCACCAGGATTCGGACGGTAGCTGGCGTGCCGCGTCTCTGAATGCAAAGCGTAATCCTCAGACTGATATTGGGCGCTTTATGACCGATGCTGCCACCGGTTATGCGGTCATGGCACTTGAGGAATCGGATCAGCAGCAACCGAACGCCGCGCACCTTCAACCAGGCGCTGCGGGTGCGAGGAGTTTTGACCACAAGTCCATGTGACCGATCGGGAAATTGTTTGACCCGGGTTTGAAAGGAATTCCACCTTATGGTTTCTACTTTGCCGATTCCCAGCGAAGTCAACGTCCGCCCGTTCATGACCAAGCTGCTGATCAACAACCAATGGGTTCCCAGCGAATCCGGCAAGACCTTCGCGACCATTGATCCTTCCACTGCCGAGGAGATCTGTCAGGTTGCTGAGGCCGATGCCGCGGATGTTGACAAGGCTGTAATGGCGGCCCGAGCGGCCTTCGAAGGGCCTTGGCGCAAGCTGCGCGCATCAGAGCGGGGACGGCTCCTATACCGTCTCGCCGATCTGATCGAAGCGAACGGGGAAGAACTGGCGCGAATTGAGAGTCTCGACAGCGGTAAGCCCCTTTCCATAGCAAGATCCGTCGATGTCGCCAAGACCGTTGCGTGTTATCGCTATTTTGCTGGCTGGGCAGACAAGGTTCAGGGCAAGACGATCCCCATTGACGGCGACTTCTTCTGCTATACGAGGCATGAGCCTATCGGCGTAGTGGGGCAGATTATCCCGTGGAATTACCCCATGCTCATGCAATCATGGAAGCTCGCTCCGGCCTTGGCGACCGGAAACACGGTCGTGATGAAGCCAGCTGAACAAACGCCTCTCTCCGCGCTCCGCATCGGGGAGCTGATCCTGGAGGCAGGCTACCCGGATGGCGTCGTGAACCTGTTGCCTGGCTTTGGTCCCACGGCCGGCGCCGCCCTGGCCCGCCACATGGATGTGGACAAGGTCGCATTCACCGGCTCCACCGAAGTTGGCCGTCTCATCATGACCGCGGCCGCGCAATCCAATCTCAAGCGGGTCACCCTGGAGCTAGGGGGCAAGAGCCCGAACATCATCTTCGCGGACACCGATCTGGACGCTGCTGTGGAAGGCGCCCACGCGGGTATCTTCGTAAATCAGGGGCAGTCCTGTTGTGCTGGGTCAAGGGTTTTTGTTGAGGAGAAAATCTACCAGAAGTTCGTAGAAAAGAGTGTCGCCCGAGCCGCGAAGCGGCGCGTCGGGAACCCGGTGGATCCCACCACCGACCAGGGTCCGCAGGTCGATCAATCCCAGTTCGACAGAATCATGGGGTACATCGACTCCGGGCGGAATGAAGGGGCAACGCTCGCCCACGGTGGTGAACGGGTTGGCAATCGAGGTTACTTCATTCGGCCGGCAGTATTCGCTGACGTGCAAGACGATATGAAAATCGCCCGGGAAGAGATCTTCGGGCCGGTCATGAGCGTGATCGCGTTTAAGGATTTAGACGAAGTGATTACCCGCGCAAACCGCACCGTCTACGGACTAGCGGCGGGCGTTTGGACCCGCGACATCAAGAAGGCGCACGCGGTCGCCAATGGTATGCGAGCTGGCACGGTATGGGTCAACTGCTATCACGTGCTGGACACGAGAGCACCGTTTGGCGGCTTCAAACAATCGGGGATGGGACGTGAGTTGGGCGAGTACGGCCTGCAGGAATATACCGAAGTGAAAACAATCACGGTTAAGCTATGAGCGGGTTAGTTGGCGGAGGAGGGGCATAACTTCTGTTTCACTTGCATCCAAAAAGCCTTACCATGCCGGCTCGCAAGAAAATACCCCTCGGGCCTAGCCCCGAGGGTCTCATGCTGAGCCATATTCGATCGCACTCATCAGAGCCGCTGGTACTCCCGCGGTTTCAGCTATCAGTGCCCGGCTCTAAATCGAAAAGTCTAGATGCGACAAATCCCGCATCCGAGGGGGCGAATTTCGACGGACGAGTTTAGTAAAATCAATAACTTAAGCGGTACCAAAGTACCGCATAAACAAGGACATTGTTCGTCGCTTTCGATACGTTTGCTTGTCATTCTGCACTACACTGCTGAGGAGCCCGAGCGTGACGTGTCAATGCGATGAACGCTCTCTACATCGAAGCATTCTTATCGTAAGATAACTGAACATTCATCGGACGATAGTTGGATGGCTCTGCCGCCGCGACTCTATTCCCCCTTCGCATAGCAGGCCCGGTCTGAACATTGGGGGGGAATATTGTTGTCACTGAATACGTCCGGGCCAAGGAACCACCCCCGCCTTTATAAAAGACTCCGCTTGTTAATGGATGGCATCCCACCTTCTCGAGAGGTCGTCGGTATTTGCTCAAGAACCTAGACGTGAAGCCAATCAAGACGGGAACCACGCACACCATCCCCGAGATGCTTGACGCATCTTTCTTGGCGATGCCCTCTCGGCCCGCAGTCGAATTTTCCGGGATTGCCTTGTCGCGCTCCGAGCTCACGGAGCGCAGCGACCGGCTTGCGCGATGGTTAATCGCCAACCAGGCCGAGGGTTCCTTGGTGGGCATTTATATGGACCGTTCCGTCGAGATGGTCATCGGCGTCCTCGGAGTCGTCAAGGCGGGAGCCGCGTATGTGCCGCTCGATCCGATGTTTCCGCACTCCCGGAATGAGCGCATTCTGGCCCAGACCAAACTGCCTATCCTGTTGACGCTTACCCGTCACATGCCGGCTTTGCCAGTCTCCGGCGCCCGGGTTCTCTGTCTGGATGGCGAAGTTGATCTGTGGCAAGACGCCCCACCGCTCCCATTACCCCGTATTCATGCCGATGCACGGGCCTACGTGATCTTCACCTCCGGATCGACAGGTATCCCTAAAGGAGTGGAGGTGACGCATGGGTCGGTCGTGAATCTACTGAGCTCCGCGCAGGAGCTGCTCGAACTTGGAGAAGATGACCGGTTGTTCGCCATCACCACCTTGGCCTTTGACATATCCGTGTTGGAGCTTTTGTTACCGCTGGTTTGTGGTGGAACCGTCATCATGGGCGATAAGGCTGCAGGCGCCGACGGCCCGCGCCTTATGGACCAGCTTGCTGCCACGCGAGCCACTGTATTGCAAGGCACGCCCATCACTTTCCGAAGACTGTTGGAAGCCGGGTATAAACCTCCGCGCGGATTCAAGATGCTGTGCGGCGGCGAGGCCTGGACCATGCCACTGGCAGATAAGCTGCTCGCGACGGGAACGCGGTTGTGGAATATGTACGGGCCGACCGAGACCACAGTATGGTCATCGATTACCGAGGTCAAGCGCGGCGATACGCGCCTTATCATCGGTCCTCCGATTGCGAATACCCGGTTTTATGTAATGGATGAGAATCTGTTGCAAGTCCCTGCGGGCGCCCAGGGAGAGCTTGTGATCGCGGGTGCTGGCGTAGCTTTGGGATACTTTCAGAGTGAGCAACTAACCGCCCAGAGATTTCTTGCCGACCATAACATGCGCGGCGAGCGCATGTACCGGACCGGCGATCAGGTGCGCCTGCTCGCCGACGGACGCATCGAGTTCATCGGGCGGCTCGATCAACAGATCAAACTTCGCGGTCATCGCATCGAACTGGGAGAAATCGAGTCTTCTATGATGACCTGCGCAGGCGTTCGCGAGGCCGTCGCCGTATTGCGGGAGGACGAGGCCGAAGAGCCTTTCCTGATCGGCTTTTATACGGCTGCCAATGACGTTGCCCCGCTGCTCTTGAGAGAGACACTCTCCCGGCAACTGCCCGCCTATATGACTCCTCGCTACTTCGCGCGGCTGGAGACGTTCCCGCTCACACCCAATGGGAAAACGGATCGCCGTAGTCTCGCCACATATCCGTGGACAGCGACCGCCCCGGAGCTGTCGACCGCGGAGGAAACGCACTCTTCGGTCGAATTGGAATTGCTGCCTATGTGGCGCAAACTCTTTCCCGGAGAAACCATTGTCTCCGATTCAGACTTCTTCGAACTCGGCGGCGATTCGCTTCTGCTGGTTATGCTCCAATCGATGATTGGTAATAAGTTCGGGGTCCGGCTGGAGGCGGTCGATATCAGCGAACACTTCACGGTGAGGAAGCTCACGCAATGGGTGGAGGCAAAGCTGGTCGGCGGGTCTGACGAAATGCCGACCAACGATCCGCGCATCCTGCCACTACAGAAGCTAGGCGCCGGACGTCCCATCTTCATCGTTCCGCAGATGATGTATTTCCGGGTCCTGGCGGAAGAATTGGGATCCGAACAGCCGTTCTACGCGATCCAGATGATGGATGACGATGTAGGAGAGGAACCAGGTTCGGCGAGCATGGAAGATCTGGCGCGCTTGTATATCGGGCTCATCCGTAAGATACAGCCCTCCGGGCCTTACCGGCTTGGCGGCTGGTGTATCTGGGGCTGGATGGCTTATGAAATCGCGCGTGTGCTTGAGGCAGAAGGAGAAAGGGTCGAGTTCCTTGCCGTCTTCGACGCTGTCGCCCCGGGCTTTTGGGAACGATACTCCGCGCCGCGCCAGTCCATGATGAAGATGACTCTGCTCCTTCATCGCCTGGCCTCATTTGCCGTCCGTTTTTGGCGGGTCAGTTTCGCGGACAAGGGCAAGGATCGTTTGCGCCTTCTGCGTACGCTCAGCGTCTCCATGGCCTTTGCAGTTCCGCGCAGATTTCGCCCTGAGGGTTATGTGATCGAGCAGACACGTATCGACCGGGTTGTCGCTCAGGCTGCCACTTCCTACCAACCTCCGCCAATCAAAGCCAACGTCTTGCTGTTCGCAAGCGCAATGCGGCCGACAGGCTTCCTGATGAGCAAGGATATGGGATGGGGGCGGGTGCTGGAACATCCGGTGCGGCTCAATAGCTTGGTCGGAAATCACCATGAGATCTTTCATCCGCCAGCGGCCCGAGTGATTGCCGCGCACATCCGCCAGGTTCTTGGATTGAAGTCCAAAGAGGTCTCAATCGCTTCTGTGGACTAAACTGACTTCGACGGCAGGTTAGGGTCCCGACCCACCGAGGAGTCCTGGCAGATTGGAATCTGATCAACATCACGTGAAGCGCACATCTTCCGGCGCGTCCTCCCAGCACGATTTGCTTCTACTCACTACCGCTGAGTTCATCGCGCTGCTCGAAGAAAGAGGTATCGAGATTCAGGAGCGCGCGGGACGCCTTGTGGTCAGCGCGCCCCCTGGCACGGCCGACGAGTTGCTCCGCGCTGAACTTCAGCGCCGTAAAGCCGATCTACTGGCAGTGCTCGCCACGCCGAAAGAAGGTCAGCACAAGTCGCCCCTGCTTCCGGGCAAGCGTGGCGAGCGAATTCCCATGACCCCGAGCCAGCAGGGCATATGGCTCATCGATCATTTCGACCCTGGCAATATCGCCTACAACATCCCGGAAGCCTTTATCAGTCCTCCGTTGGACCTTGAACTCCTTCAAAAGACAATGGATCTGCTCATCGCGCGGCAGGATATCTTCCGCACCGGTTTTCATGAAAAGAATGGGGAACTCTATCAGTCCATTGAATCGGAGGCTCATACGCGCGTCGGCGCGACGGATTTGACCTCGTTTTCCGAAGCGGAAGCAGACATCCAATGCCGCCTTCTGATCCGCGACTATGCGCGGCGTCCTTTCGATCTGCGTCGTCCGCCACTATTGCGGTTCCATATCTTCCGCGTCACGCCGGCTCGCGACGTATTGCTTCTGAACATCCATCACATCATCGCCGACCGCCAGTCGCTCTTGGTACTCCGCGAGGAGGTCGTCGAGACTTATCAGGCTCTCGCGCGCAACGCCAAGCCCAACCTGCCAACCCTGTCTCTCCACTATGCGGACTACGCCGTCTGGGCAGCCGAGCAGTTGGTCAGCAGTCGTATGAAGAGCCAGATCGAATACTGGAGACAGAAACTCGACGGACTCCCACCATACCTGGAGCTTCCGTCCAGTCGTCCGTACCCCAGTCAGCCCAGCGGGGAAGGAAATACCGTGGCTTTCGAACTTCCTTCTTCTGTCCGTGAATCCTTTGCTCAAATTGGCCGCGACTCCGGCGCCACTCCCTTCATGACATTCCTCGCAGCCTACGCCTTGCTGATCGCTCGCTTCTCCCGCAAACGCGATTTCTGCATCGGCTCGCCTATCACCCAGCGCACCCAAGTAGAAACGCAGCGCATGATCGGGCTTTTCATGAATATGGTCCCGTTTCGCGTTCAATTCCCTCAGCAAACGTCGTTTCGCGATGTTTTGCGGCAGGTCCGCGCGACGGCACTCGAGGCTTATGAGCACAGCGATGTCCCCTTTCAGGCCCTGGTGCGTGCGCTGCGCTTCAATCGGAGATCTCCACGAACCCCCATTTTTCAAATCATGTTTGGATACGATCCCGCCGTGCACCCCGGCCCTGCCGTTAGCCAGATCGATACCAGGCCCGGCACTGCACGATACGACCTGTCGCTGGTCTTGACTGAGTCCACATCCGGCATCCTTTTCGGCTATATGGAATATCGCACCGAACTCTTCGAGCAGGCCGAGATCGCCAGTCTGGTCAAACAGTTCGGTCATCTTGTCGGCGAGGTGGCCGAGGCGCCGGATGGCCCCTGCTTCCCGGAACCGCCCGTCAGCGTGGCCGAAGAGAACGTGCCGCAAGCAAACCCTCCGTCCGAGGCATCGAACGGTTCGCGCCCAAACTTCATCAGGAGGCTCTCCACTGCTTTTTCCTCACGTTCCCGCGAGTAAAATCCAACGGCTGTAAAAGGGACTTGTTGCAGCGCATGGGAGCGAGGGAGCGAAATTGTTCAAACCCGGACCACCGTAAGGTTGACGGGCGATCGAGGAATTGCCTTTAGACTTCTTCCCAGGTTTATCTCGAATTCAGGCCGGTCCCGCTATGTCCGCATCCTCGCACGTTGAGGTTCACATCTGGTTTCAGAACACGGAATCCCTCGATCCCGGGGCTCTTGCATGGGCCGACGAGGTGCTGAGTCAAGAAGAGCGGATGCAAAGAGACCGCTTCCGGTTCGCCGAGGACCAGCGCGACTATGTCGCGGCGCACGATCTTTTGCGCCGGTCCCTGTCGAAGCTGGCTCCATCACGGCACCCGTCCACCTGGCTTTTCGAGAAGAACGCTTCTGGCAAGCCGTACATTGTCGCCAGCGACGGCGAAGCGCCCACGATGGAGTTCAGCCTGTCTCACACCAGAGGATTCGTCGCCTGCGCCGCATCGTTGGCTCGTGTGGGTATCGATGTCGAGAGGACCAGGCCGCACATTGACTACCAGGAAATCGCGCGGAGCAATTTCTCGCACTTGGAAATCCAGGCTTTGGAGGAATTGCCATCCATCGCCCGCACGACCCGGGTGCTCGAGCTCTGGACACTGAAAGAGGCTTTCCTTAAGGCCACCGGCAGAGGGCTCGCAGCGCGACTGGATTGCATATGGTTCGAGTTGTTGCCACCCGGTGTGATTCGCTTCCACGCACCTGGCGATGTGGACATCGGCTCCTGGAAATTCGCGCTCTTCACGCCACTTCCAGACGTACGCATGGCCATAGCGATCCAGGTCGGCGGCGTGCCGCGCGTGTTTCTGCAGGGCAGAGAAGTGCTTGACCCGGAGAACGCAGGCCGGGGTGCCTCCATCCTGCAATGGAGAACTCTCGCGGATGTGTAGTCAGGAAATGTGTTGAGCTTCTACTTGTGCTTCCGTGTGTCGGGTCAGTTGGCCGTTCTCGATCGCGTACACGGCGTCGAAGTCTTCGACGACGTCAGGATCATGGGATACCACAATGATGGTGGGCGCGTTAGGAAGTTCATGCAGATTCGCCGTGACCCTGGCCACGGAAGCCCTATCCAGGTGGTTGGTCGGCTCGTCGAGAAGCAGAACCCGCGGGCGGCGCAGGATGGCCCGGGCGATCGCTATGCGTTGCCGCTGGCCCCCGGAAAGCAATACGCCGCCTTCGCCAATGACCGTCTGGTAGCCCAGAGGCAAGGTGACGATGAACTGGTGGGCGGTCGCCACCCGCGCGGCCCATTCCACATCTTCCGCGGTCGCCGTAGGCGAACCGTAGATCAGATTCTCGTGAATCGTTCCGGAAAACAGGATCGGATCCTGCATCACGACTCCGATCGACTCACGCAGTTCCGTAATGTCGATTTCATCATACGGATGTCCATCGGCCAGCAGGCGGCCTTCACTCGGCCGATAAAAACCACACAGCAGATGCAGCAGCGTAGTCTTGCCCGAGCCGTTGGGACCGATCAGTGCGATCTTTGACCCTGCCTGGAGTTCGAGATCGATACCTTGCAGAAAATGGTTGTGGCGATAACCGAACCGCACCTGCTCGAAGGAGATGTTGCCCTGAAACGTGATGTGCTGCGTTCCGTGGTACGGCTCGAGGTCATCGAGCGCCAGCAATCCATACAGTTCGAGCAGGGATTCGTTGCCGGCAATGATGAGCGGGGCGGAAGATAGTAAGTCGCGAAGGTACGAAGTGAGCAGCGCCAGGCAGAAATAGAAAGACATCAGGCTGCCCATGGTCATGGTATGACTGGCCACAGCCCAGCCACCCGCAACCAGCATGATGGCCACCAACGCGGTGGTCATGTTTTGCTGCGACACTGTATACGCAGACTGCAGCCACACCATTTCGCCGCTGGCATCGCGCAACTCTTGAACCCGTTCCATTTGACGGTCGATCTCGAACTGCTTCGTATTCTGAACCCGAACCAGATCGATGGTTCGAAGCAGGAAGAGTATTCCCTGACTGAAGTTATGAAAAGAGTCGTAAAACTGCCGCACGTTTCGCCGGACTTTCCGCGCGAATTTCCGATTGATAACTAAAAGGATTGGGGCGATACAGCAAAGAGAAAGGTAAAGCTTCCAATTGAGCTTGAGCAGGATCAGAGAAACAGCAATCGAACACACGGCTGACGGCAAAACACCGGTCAGGATGGTATTGGTCATCAGGTCCACGCGCTCGGAATCGTGAACGATCCGCGAATGCAGGAGGCTTGACTCGGTCTCGGAAAAATAGCGCCGCGAGATGGCGTACATCTTGGTCAGAAGGTCGGCGCGAATGTGACAGGTCACCAGTTTGGTCGTCTTCAGTGCAATCCGGCGCGCGAGCAGGCTGATTCCGCCGCTGGCAAAATTCAGGACCACGAGGCCTAATCCTGCCAGCAAGAGAAGGTGAAAATTCGATTGGGGAAGAGCCCGATCGAAGATCATCCGCAGCAGTGCGACGGAGGGAATGACGAACAAAAACCCAAGCACCGCGAGAACCGCGCTCGCAGAGGTCTGCCAAAATTGTCCGCGGTACTTTTCCGCGTAATAACGCCAGGGCGCCGGGATCATGAATTCACCCTGCTAGCGTGTTTCGCCCTTAAGGACGTCGTGAAAACTGCAGGCATCAGGTGATCCATTCGGAAACATGTTGAGGCAGATGGCAAGCAAACTCCTGGGCACCGTGACACCCCAGAAGAGCGAGATTGCCAGCGGAATAGTAGAAAGGCTATACTCTGTGCAATCCCCCTCATCATAAGATAGGCACTGCAAATCGGGCAATCTCTATTTGCGAAGCGCTTCAACACAAGATAGTTGAGGTGCAAGAGAAATGGTTTGTCCAACTAGTAGTCCCACGGTATTTTTGGGTGTTTCATTTTTGATTTGGTAACTGCTTAAGTAACTTATCTGGTAATTGATTTAGTAACCATGTGCGTATGCTCCAAGGCCCTGTCGGTTCTGATGGACGAGCAATTCGACTTTTCTGCGTTCCGCACGCCGGTGGGGGGCCCTCCGCCTTTCGCGGCTGGCGAGCGCTGCTCGGTTCCGAGGTCGAAGCATCGCTCGTTCACCTCCCGGGAAGAGAGGGACGTTTCCGCGAGAAACCATACGAGAGCATGGAGCCCCTGGTGAGTGATCTTACAGACGCCGTCCTATCCGACTTGTTCGAGGGCCAGAGGTTTGCCTTCTTCGGCAACAGTCTGGGAGGTTTGATCGCATTCGAGGCCGTACATGAAATCCAGCGGCGCGTGGGATACGAGGCTACGCATCTCTTTGTCTCGGCGACCGGAGCCCCGCACATGCCTCCGCCTCTGCCCCCGATAAGTCACCTTGGCGATCGTGAACTGGTAAAGGAAGTTTCGCATCGGTACGGCGCGATTCCTGCGCCGATCCTGGAGGATGAGGAATTTCTGGCCGCTATGCTTCCTGTGCTGCGTGCCGATATTCGGATGCTGGAGGCATACGAGATACAAACTTTACGGCCGCTATCCTGCCCCATCACGGCTTTTGGCGGGTCGCGTGACCAGACCGTGGCCGCTCAGGATATCGATGCTTGGCGTGAACAAACGACATCCTCCTTCACGCGGATGTTCCTCGATGAGGATCATCTTTACTTGCAAAGTGCGCGAGACCAACTGACAGCGACCATCCGCGAGACACTGCTTGCGGCTACCTGCCCAAGTTGAGAGGGGTCGAATGAAGATCGTACCGAACGATGACCGGGAGCCGATTGCGATCGTCGGAATGAGCTGCCGTCTTCCCGGCGCTCATGATCCCGATGCATTGTGGACGATGGTCGCCGCACAGCGGGAAGGAGTTACAAGTTATCCGGGTGGCCGCACTCCGGATCTCGATGCATTTTATCGGCGAGTCGGGATGCCGGATGGTCCCGCATCGGGCCGTGGCGGCTTCCTGCCCGATATCGACAAGTTTGATGCGGCTTTCTTCGAGATATCGCCGCGCGAAGCCGAATGGCTCGACCCCCAGCAAAGACTGCTCCTGGAGGCTGCCTGGGAAGCGCTGGAAGACGCAGGCATTCCCCTTGAATCTCTGAACAAAGAAAAGACCGGCGTCTTTGTGGGCGCCTGGAGTAACGAATACGAACGGCATGCGACCGCCAATGCCCCCGTGGCGGAGTTCTTTCTTATTACCGGTGGGCCCCTGTACGGAACTTCCAGCAGGATCGCCTACCAGTTTGACCTGCGTGGTCCGGATGTGTCGGTGAACGCGGCCTGCGGATCGTCTCTGGTTGCGGTTCATCTGGCCACTCGCTCGCTGCGTTCGGGGGAGTGTTCCGTCGTGCTCGCAGGCGGCGTAAACGTTATCGTAGGACACGAACTCACCCAGGCATACAGCCGCTCGAAGATGCTATCGCCCGACGGCCGCTGCAAGTTTGGCGATGCTGCCGCCGATGGCTTCGTGCGCAGCGACGGCGTGGGCATGCTGCTGCTGAAACGTTTGTCAGATGCGCAGCGCGACGGGGACCGGATTCTTGCACTGATTCGCGGCACTGCCATGGCGAACGACGGCCGGGGCAGCGGCCTGCTCGCCACCCCGAGCGCGTCTGGGCAGCGGCAGGCCATGCTCGATGCCCTTACCGATAGCGGGGTCAACGCCGATAGCGTGGACTATGTGGAGGCTCATGGGACCGGGACCCTGGCCGGGGATCCGATTGAAATTTCGGCCATCGCATCGGTTTTTGGACGTCGAGGTGAGGACGCGCACGCATGCAGAATCGGGTCGGTAAAGACGAATATCGGCCATACCGAATCGGCGGCCGGCGTCGTCGGCATCATCCGCGTGATACAAGCGCTGCGCCATCAGACATATCCCGCATCGCTGCATGTGAAGGCACTCAATCCTGCGATCGATTGGGCAGCCGCCGGAGTGACCCTGCAACAAGAAGGTGAATCGTGGGATAAACCGGATGGGGCTCCGCGACGCGCATCCGTGAACGGCCTGGGACTTACCGGTACAAATGCCCATGTGGTGCTGGAAGAAGCGCCCCCTGCGAAAGAGGTACAAACCCTCTCGCCGCAAACATACTTACTTCCGATCTCGGCATCTTCCCCGGCCGCGCTCAAGCAGCGCGCAGAGGGCATAGCGGCGGCTGTGCAGGCCCTGCCCGAGGACCACGACAGCTCGGAGGCCCTGACGGATCTGTGCTACACCGCATCACTTCGCAGAACTCACCTGGGACATCGGCTTGCAGTGGCCGGGGCAAATGCGACCGAGTTGCGCCGAGGTCTCGAACAGTTTGTGCATGGGAAGGAGTCCGCTTTCGGAGCCGCGGGCACAGTCGATCCCGGACGAAAGCCACGGATCGCTTTTGTCTTTCCCGGGCAAGGTTCCCAATGGGTGGGAATGGGAAGGGAACTGCTCCGTACCAGCACGGTTTTTCGCCGCGCGATGGAAGAGATCGACCAGGCGATTCAGGCTGAGACCGGGTGGTCGGTTCTCGCCCAGCTTGAAGATCCCTCGCTGGAACCGCGGCTGGCCCGCATCGATGTGGTGCAGCCCACTCTGTTTGCCATGGAAGTAGCGTTAGCGGAATTGTGGGCATCGTGGGGAATCGTTGCGCAAGCAGTTGTGGGCCATAGCATGGGGGAAGTTGCGGCGGCTTGCTTTGCCGGCATCTTGTCGCGCCAGGACGCGGCAAAGATCATCTGCCGCAGAAGCGCGTTGCTGACCCGGGTCTCCGGCGCTGGCGCGATGGTGGTGGTCGATTTGCCCCCTGCGGAAGCGCAGCAGCTGATCACCCCCGAAGTGGCGGGAAAAATTTCCGTGGCTGTTTCTAATAGCCCGCGGTCCACGGTGCTGGCCGGCGAACCGGCCACACTCGACGGGATTGTCCAGATTCTGGAAGCGAGGGATGTGTTCTGCCGCTGGGTGCGGGTCGATGTGGCCTCGCACAGTCCGCAAATGGATCCGCTTCTGCCAGATTTGTCCAAGGCGCTGGCCGGCGTGCAACCGCAAACCGGATCGATTCCGATCTGCTCGACGGTAAAGGTTGAAATGATGGACACGGCCCGCATGGACGGCGCCTATTGGCTTGCCAATCTTCGCCAACCGGTCCTCTTCGCGAATGTGATCAGCAAGCTGCTGGCGCAAGGTTTCGACACCTTTATCGAGGTGAGCCCGCATCCCATACTCATTCCCTTCATCGAGCAGACCGCGGCGCATTTGGGACACCGGGCCATGGCTGTAGGGTCGTTGAGACGCGAGGAACCCGAAGCACTGACGATCTTTGGAGAGCTAGGCAAGCTGTACTGCGCGGGGGCTGAGATTGCCTGGAAAGCGATTTACCCGGCTGCCAGCCTGGTGAAGCTGCCGCCGTATCCATGGCAGCGCGAGCGCTTCTGGATGCAATCCTCCCAGGCGCCGGCCATCGGTTTCCGAGCCCACACAGGACATCCCCTTGCAGGCTCGCCACTGAAGACAGCCACCGGGGAGTGGATCTGGACGGCGAATTTGACCGCCGAGGCACACCCATGGCTGAAGGATCATGCAGTAGGAGGTACCGCGCTCCTGCCCGGCAGCGCCTATGCCGAGTTAGCAGGAGCCGCAGCGCAATCCATGTTTGCGGGCGACCCGGCAACGGTGGAAAATTTGAACCTGACCGGAGCTGCGGCCCTTTCGCCGGAGGGGTCCCTCGATCTGCAGATCGTCGCGGCTCCCGATAGCCAGGACTCGTTCACGGCGAAGTTTTTCCGCTCAGAGGCAGGCCAATGGATCCAGACGGCAGAATGTATTCTGCGTCGCGCATCCCGCGATGGGTCTGCTGCCGCTGACTTGGGCGAGTGGGAAGATGCCGAGTTTTCTGCAAAGTCGACCACCGGTTCGCAGCACGCTGAAAGTATGGCAGGGCTGGGATACGATTTCGGTCCCTCATTCCGCTGCATAGATTGGTTGGAGCTCAACGGCCATACCGGCCTGGCGCGGATCCTGCAGCCCGAAGAACTTCCCGGCGAGGGGTACTTGCTGCATCCTGCGGTCCTGGATGCAGCGGTTCAGTTACTGGGGCGGCTTCTCATCGAGAGAAACAGAACCGGAAATGACGGAAAACCCGCGACGCTCTTACCAGTGTCATTCGAACAAGTGGCGTGGGAAGCTTCGCCCGCCCGAGGCGAGGCGCTGTATGCGCGCGCAACGACAAGCCCGGATTCTCCATTTGGCGACATCGACATCTTTGGCGCCCGTGGCCAGCGGCTGGTGGCGATTCGAAATCTTGCGTTCCGGGAACTCGAGGCGGCAGTGCCGGAAAGCATCGATGACTCGCTTTATGAGATCCGCTGGGAAAAACTGAACGCCGATGCCGCGGAACAACAGGGAACGCCGGCTGGGCACTGGCTGTTGATTGCGGATCGGCAGGGTACGACCGAAGTGCTTGCCAGGGCGCTGCGGATTCGCGGCGCCTCGGTTGAAGTTACTGAGCCGTCAGAGATTCTCGCCGGAGTTGTGCCAGGTAAGGATGCGATTAGGGGGATCGTCTGGTTGACACCTCTAGACCTTGTTGCAGACTCCACTCTCGCGGATGCGCAGCAGGTACTTGCCGACGGAGCGGGCATAATATCGCGTCTCGAGGAAGTGACCGGCGAAAAAGCCGTTCCCACCCGGATTTGGATGATCACCCGAGGAAGTCATGCGCTGAAGGACGAGCCGGTAACCAGCGTGGGGGGCGGCGCGGTATGGGGATTTTTTGCCTCTGTCGCCAACGAATACCCTGCATTCCAGCCCAGTTGCATGGATCTCCCCGCGTCTCCGCTGGCGGCGGAGCCGGATATGATCGCCGCGATATTGCTGGGCGACGGGAATGAAGACCGGATTGCGCTACGGCAGGACGGCAGCTTTGGAGCGCGGCTCAATCGATTCGAAGCCGGGGCACCGGGGCGGCAATTGGTCGCGTTCGACGAATTGAGAGCTGCCGAACGAGAAGAGGCCGAGGGTTTCGAGCTTGTCCAGCAGGTTCGGGGATCGCTCGACAGCTTCCAGCTACAGTCGGTTTGGAGCAAAGCGCCGGGCATAGGAGAAATAGAGATCTCCGTCGAGGCAGCCGGACTCAACTTCAGGGATGTCCTATGCGCGATGGGGATCCACGAGGCGCTGGCGGGATCGCGTTTTGGCGGCGAGTGCGCCGGTAAAGTATTGCGGGTGGGAAACGGCGTCACGAGCTTCCGTCCCGGCGATTCGGTCCTCGCGATCGCGGCGTCTTTTGACGCGGGAATGATTGGCACTCGCGTGCTTGTCCCTGAGGAACTCGTGGTGAGCAAGCCGGACAACATGAGCTTTGTGCAAGCTGCCGGTATCCCCTGCGCGTTTCTTACCGCATGGTACGGGCTGGTGAAGCTAGCGCAGCTCAAGCGGGGGGAAAAGGTTCTCATCCATGCCGCGGCAGGAGGGGTAGGCCTTGCTGCCATTCAGATCGCGCGATGGATCGGAGCCGAAATCTATGCGACGGTAGGCTCCGGAGAGAAACGGGAATTTCTGCAGGGTCTGGGCATCCGTCACATCATGCATTCCCGCAAACTGGATTTCGCGCGCGAGGTGATGGCGGCGACGGACGGCAAGGGTGTCGACGTGGTCTTGAACTCACTTGCTGGACCTGCCATGGCTGCCGGTCTTGAGTCGCTCGCGCCCTACGGCAGGTTCGTCGAGATCGGGAAGCGGGATATCTGGGAAAACAGCAGGGTCGCTTTACGTCCCTTTGCAAAAAACCTGTCTCTGTTCGCCGTCGATCTTGCCCAGGCAGTAGAAGACAGACAATCGATGGTCGCTTCGATGTTTGCCGAGGTGATGGCATTATTCCGCACGGGCGTCTTCGCACCAACGCCTACCAGTGTCTTTCCCGTTTCTGCCGCGAACCAGGCTTTTCAACGAATGGCGAGTGCTGGACATATCGGCAAGATCGTTCTCAATGTCAACGAGGGGAATGCGCTGATTCAGCGCGGTGAAATCCGGCTCTCCGGCGACGCAACCTATCTCATCACAGGTGGGCTCGGCGCCCTGGGCCTGGTGACAGCACAGGTGTTCGTCGAACATGGAGCGAGGCATCTGGTGCTGGTGTCGCGCAGCGCAGCGTCCGAAGAGGTCCGGCAGGCGATCGCGAAGCTGCAACACGGTGGGGCAATCGTCTCCATCCGCCAGGCGGATTTGAGCGTGCCTGCACAAGTCTCAGCCCTCCTCAGGGACGTCCGCACAACCATGCCGTCGCTTCGGGGAATTGTGCATGCGGCGGGAATCCTCGACGACGCCGTCATTGCTCACTTGTCGCTCAAAAAAATTCAGAATGTGATGGCGGGGAAAGTGGGCGGTGCGCTGGCTCTGGATGCGGAAGTCGGCCCAGGAGATCTGGACTTTCTGCTCTACTACTCCTCCGTAGCCGGGGTCCTGGGCAATCCGGGCCAGGCGAATTACGCGGCGGCGAACGCTATGCTGGATGCCCTGGCACACACCCAGCGGGCCCGGGGAATTCCGGCGACAAGTATTAACTGGGGTACCTGGGGCGAGGTAGGTTTGGCCGCGGCGACTCAGAATCGAGGAGCCGGGACGGCCTTGCAGGGGCTAAGCCCCCTCACCCGAAAAGAGGGCGCGGCGCTGGCACTGAGAATCCTGAGGGAAAGTCCCGTACAGGTAGCGGCGATGCACCTGGACGCCGGCCAATGGTGCGCGACCCATCTCGCGGCGGCAAAGTCTCCATTGTTTAAGAATCTGACCGGACTGTCTGCTCCCGCCGCGGCGGGGGGTACTGAAGACTTTGCCGCCGGCTTGCGGCTGCTGACGAAAGAGGAGTTGCAGATTGCCATCCTCGCCTGGCTGCGCCGCCAGGTGGCCGCAGTGCTGCGTCTGGATGCGGAACGTGTGCCCGACGGCAAGCCCCTTCGTTCGTTGGGTCTCGATTCTTTGATGGCGCTGGAACTGCGCAACAGGTTGGAGCGGGCTCTGCTCTTGAAGCTTTCTGCCACACTGGTGTGGAATTATCCCACCGTATCGGCGTTGGCTGCACATCTTGAGGTCAGGTTGGCTGCCAACCATCCAGAAATAAAGCATCTGGGCGAGCCAGTGGCGAAGGAAGCTGTTCCCGCAGCAACCCCCATTGCGCCATCACCCGCGCCGGTTTTATCGCCCAGCAGCACGGGCGGTCTATCCGTTGCCGAAATGCTGGAAGCAGAATTGCTGGGGGCTGAAAGTCTTCTGAACCGTTGAACCACTGCAGCAATGGCACAGGCGGGGAATAGCTCGCCGATGCGTTTGAGTAAAGAATGCCTAGGGAACGATCGGACGCACGTGAACTCATCGCCCCCGACGGTGACCGGGAACTAGCATAAGGGGCTGGATGACGCTGAATCCTCAAGAAGAGCTACTCGAACGAGCCCGCAAGGTGATCCGCGAGCTGAGAGAGAAGCTGGCCGCGGCCGAAGCGCGCGATCCGTCGAGCGCGGTCGCCATCATCGGTATGGGGTTGCGCTTGCCAGGAAGCGGCAGCGACCCTGAGCAGTTCTGGCAGATGATTGCGGAAGGCCGGGATACAGTGACACTCATCCCGTCAGACCGCTGGGACCGGGACCGCTTCTATTCTCCCGATGCCGCCACTCCGGGAAAAATCAATACCCGTTATGGCGCCTTCCTGGATGATGTAAAGCGCTTCGATGCGGCTTTCTTCGACATCACGCCACGCGAAGCAATGCGCATGGATCCGCAGCAGCGCATTTTCCTGGAGACGGCTTGGCACGCCCTCGAACACGCCGGGTTGCCGAAGATGCGAATCGCCGGTACGGATGCTGGCGTCTTTGTGGGTATCCATAGTCAAAGCGCCGATTATCACGCTATGCAGTTTGCTGATCCGGCGACACTCGACGCCTATGCGGCGCCGGGAACGGCCCACGATATGATCGCCGGGCGGCTGGCTTACTGGCTTGATCTGCATGGTCCTGCGGTTACGGTGAACACGGCTTGTTCTTCGTCGCTCGCCGCCGTACACCTGGCCTGTCGTAGTCTGCGCGCCGGCGACTGCACCGTCGCTTTTGCGGGCGGCGTGAACCTGTTATTGACGCCAATCGTCACCGTGGCCCTTGCTCAATTGCAGTTGCTCGCGGACGATGGCCGCTGCAAAACCTTTGATGCTGCGGCGAACGGAATGGGGCGCGGCGAAGGCTGCGGTGTTGTCGTGTTAAAGATGCTGGACGATGCACTGCGGGACGGTGATCGGGTGCTGGCGATTCTTCGCGGCTCCGCTGTGAATCAGGATGGGAAGACGAACGGGCTGACCGCCCCCAGTGGGCTGGCGCAGCAGCGGGTGCTCAGGCGCGCTCTGCAGGATGCCAAAGTGCAACCGTGGGAGATCGGTTATGTCGAAGCGCACGGTACCGGCACCGCACTGGGCGATCCGATCGAGGTGGAAGCGCTGGCCGAAGTCCTGGCAGGAGGGCAAAGGACCACTCCTTGCACGTTGGGAGCGGTCAAGGCAAATATCAACCACCTGGAAGGGGCGGCGGGGATCGCCGGCCTGATCAAGACGGTGCTGGTGTTGCAACATCGGTGGCTCCCGCCGGTGGCGAATCTCCAGAAATTGAATCCCCATCTCGCAGCGCAGGCAACCGGCCTAAGCATTCCTCAGCGTGGCCGCGAATGGGCCACGACCGGGCGCCGGCTTGCGGGGGTCAGTTCTTTTGGCTGGAGCGGGACCAACGTACACGTGGTCCTGGAAGAAGCGCCCCCATTACTTGCTCCTGTGCCGCAACCGGGAATACGTCCGGTGCTGGTCTCGGCGCAGTCCCCGGAAGCACTCCGCTTGCTGCTGACCGCATTTGCCGATCGGCTGGAAGGCGCCGATGAATCGGAACTGGCCAATATCAGCTATACCAGTACGGTTCGCAGAACCCATCATGCGTACCGCGTTGCCGTGATGGGAACAGACGCGAAGCAGATGGCCACACAGTTGCGCCGCCGGTCCGAGGTCTCGGACAGCACCAGCCGGCCACAGCGGACTGGAGGCAATGAGCCGTCGCACCTGGAAGAGTTGATCCTGGCCTGGGAGACCGGGGAGGACGTGGATTGGCAGGCCGCCCTTAATACACGGGGCTCTCTCGTTGATCTACCGCGGTACCCCTTCCAGGGAAGGGCGTATTGGCTGGACACGGCACAGGCTTCAGCCAATGAGCATCCCGGTGATTCATTGCCGGCGGACTGGCTCTATTCCTCCGAATGGCTCGAACTCCCATTGGGCGCACCTCAAGGCGAGCGCCGCACGCAGCCGGCGACTTGGCTTCTCTTACATCATGGAGAAGCATTGGCCGGAAGGCTTGCCGAAGTCATCCGCGAACGCGGGGACAAGGTTCTCGAAGTGCGCGGGGAAGAGATATCGAACGCGACAGACCCGGGCCACGGACTGAAGCAATTTCTCGGCGAGTTGACGCAAGCCGCCCACACGCCACAATACGCGTTGTATTTCGCTGCCGGGGGGAATGCAGCCGGCATGACCGCGGAGGCTCTCGCGATCGCGCAATCCATGATCCGCAGCGAACTTGCTCTGAAGTTGTGGTTTGTCACCCAGGGCGCGGAGATGGTGGAAGCTGCCGCAACTGGGCTTCATCCCTACCGGGCCGCTGTGCGCGGGTTCAGCCGCGTCTTCGGTCTGGAGCATCCGTTGCTCGCTGGCGGATCCATTGACACGGATACGAATAGCTCCCAAAATGCAGAGGCCGTTTGCCAGGAGATTGTGCGCGCAAGCGGGGAAGATCGCGTGGTGCTGCGAGAAGGCCGCCGGTGGGTCACAAGACTGCGTCGAAACCCTCCTGCGGTCGCAGGTGAGCGGCTGCAGTTGAGACCCGATCGATGCTACCTGGTGACCGGCGCTTTCGGCCGCTTGGGCATGGAGATTGCTTCCTGGCTTATCGATCGCGGCGCGCGGCATCTCGCGCTGGTCGGGCGGAGGGACCCGTCGGACATGGCCAATCCGGATGTGTTACCGATGCTGGAGAAATGGCGGGCGCGCGGTATTACCGTGCTCGCTGAAGCGTGCGACGTGTCCGATGAATCCCAGGTCCGCAGCCTGCTGGCGCGGATAGACGCGCGTTCGACAAGTCTTGCCGGCGTGATTCACGCGGCTGCCGGCATGAATTTTACCCCCATCGTGGAAGCCCTCTCGCCCGACGTGGAGGTCGCGTTTCGCGCCAAGGTGGAAGGCGCTCGCGTTCTTGACTGCTGCACGCGGCAAGCTCAACTGAACTTTTTTGTCCTCTTCGGATCGGCCGCTTCCACCATCGGACTGCGCAACGGAGCCTTGTACGCCGCGGCCAACGCGTGCCTTGTGGAGATTGCTTCCCAACGCCGTGCCCTCGGCCTTCCCGCTCTCTGCGTGGAGTGGGGCTCCTGGGAGCACCAGCAGGACATCCGCCAGCAGGAGTTGGTCGGCCGCTCCGGATTCATCGGGATGCGATCCGATCGAGCGCTACGCGTATTGGAAACAGTGATGGCTTCCGATCGCACCGCACAGATCGTGGCCGACATTGATTGGAACATCCTCGGTCCGGCATTGGAGATGCGCGGCAGAGCAGCTCTGGTTACGGAACTACACGAACCGCACACCACCCTGACAAAAACAGTGGACGCTCCGGAAACACCGCGGTTGGAGGGACTCACGAATTGTTCTCCGCAGGAGCGCCGGATTCGCCTATTGGATTTTGTGGCAGCAGAGGCGCGCCAGGTTTTCGGAATGATGCCGAACGATCCTCTGGACGAAACGCGCGGCCTCTTTCAGCTGGGCATGGACTCGCTGATGAGCGTGAAGCTGAAGCGCCGCCTGGAAGCAGGCACGGGGTTAAAGCTGTCCGGAACGGTGACTCTCACTTATCCGACCATTACCGCACTGGCCGCGTACCTCGACGAAAAACTGTTTCCCGCGACACCCCTGCCGTCATCCGGCCTCCCGCCGTTGCCGAGAGGGCAGGAGGAGCGCTACTCGGCTTCGCTGGCCGGGATGAGCGAATCGGAAACCAATGCGGCCATTGCCGCCGAGCTCGCGGCCATTCAGCAGAAACTTGGAGTTCTGTAACCATGGCTGCCCATTCGGAAAATCTATCGCCGGAAAAACAAATGCTGCTGGCTCTGCGCGGACTCCGCCAACGGGTGGAAGAGCTGGAAGGTCGCGACCGCATGCCGATAGCGATCATCGGCATGGGTTGCCGTTTTCCCGGCGGGGCCGATACTCCGGAACAGTATTGGGATCTGCTCGCTCGTGGGGCTGATGCCGTAAAGGAGATTCCCTCCGATCGAATTGATCTCGACCCGGTATTTGATCCTCGTCCGCAAACCCCGGGGAAGACTTATAGCCGCCGGGCGGGTCTGCTCGACGCACCGGGAGATTTCGATGCGGAATTCTTTGGCATCTCACCCCGCGAAGCGGTAACGATGGATCCGCAGCAGCGGTTGCTGCTCGAGGTTAGCTGGGCAGCTCTCGAAGACGCCGGCATCAACCCCAAATCGCTTGCCGATCAAAACGCAGGAGTGTTCATCGGCATAAGCACTTCCGATTACGCTCAGCTTCTCCAGAGAATGATTCCTCCCGAGCAGCTCACCGCGCATGTGCTGCAGGGATCAGCCCTGAATGCCACAGCCGGAAGGCTTTCGTACTTCTATGGAATCAACGGCCCCAGCATGGCGATCGATACCGCCTGTTCGTCTTCGCTGGTGGCTATCGACCGCGCCTGCCGAAGCCTGCGCGAGCATGAAACTGCCCTCGCCATCACCGGAGGCGTCAATCTTCTCGCCATTCCCGAACCACTGATCATTGCTTCCCAGTGGGGCATGTTATCGCCGCAAGGGTGTGTGCGCGCATTCGATGCGGGTGCGGATGGTTTTGTTCGTGGTGAGGGCTGCGGAGTGCTGGTTCTGAAGCGGCTGCGCGATGCACAGGCGGCCGGGGACCGGATCCAGGGTGTGATTCTTGGCTCGGCGGTGAACCAGGATGGTGCGTCGAGCGGCTTGACTGTGCCCAACGGTTTGGCCCAGCAGGAGCTTTTGCGTGTAGCGCATCGGCGAGCGGGTATCGAGCCGTGGCAGGTGGGCTATGTCGAGGCGCACGGCACCGGGACCACACTGGGCGATCCCATCGAAGCCGAGGCGTTGGGGGCCGTGTTCGGCGGCGAACGCGCGAAGAAGCTTTGCATCGGATCGGTGAAGACCAACATTGGTCACCTGGAGTCGGCTGCGGGGGTGGCCGGGCTGATCAAGCTGGTGCTTGGGCTGCAGCACGGAGTACTACCGGGCCAGCTTCACTGGGAGCGTCCCAGCGAGCATGTGCGTTGGGATGAGCTGCCGCTGGAAGTGTTGACCCAGGCGCGGCAGTGGGATCCGATTGGCGGCCGGCGGATCGGCGGAGTCAGCTCTTTTGGTTTCAGCGGGACGAACGCGCACGTGGTGGTAGAAGACTGGCTGGAGGAAGTGGCGCTTGCCGAGAACGAATCCGGGGAAGAGGTGCTGGCGATCACGGCGCGAAGCGAAGCGGCGCTGCGCGCGCTGGTGGAGCGCTATACGGAGTTTCTGCCCCAGACCGGTGCGGGCTGGAGCGAGATTTGCTATTCCGCGGCCGTGGGCCGTGCGGCGTTCAGCGAACGCCTGGCGGTGGTCGCCTCGGGCAAGGCTGAATGTGTAGAGAAGCTGATCCGATGGCTTGCTGGAGCGAGCGTGCCGGGGGTGTATTGCGCCGCAGTGAAAGCGGGACAGCGCGCCCCTCATGAAGTTCTGGATGGGCAAGCACCGGCAGCAGCGGTGGCCGAACAGTTCGTGCACGGCGCGAGGGTGGACTGGGTGAAGCGGATATCCGGGCGGAAGCTACGCCGGGTGGCTCTCCCGGGGTATGCGTTTCAGCGCGAGCGCTACTGGATCAAAACGGACGGGAAAGCGGTGGACGGCGAGCCAACGGGTCGTGGGCTGCTGGGTCATCGTCTGCGGGCCGCGGGAGTGGCCGGTCAATACGAGACCCAACTGCGGGCGGCAAGTTGGGTTGGAGAGCATGTGGTCGCCGGGCGGGTCGTGCTGCCGGGAACCGGCCACATGGAGCTGATGCTGGAGGCGGCTGCGGAGGCCCTCGGACCGACCCCTGGCGGCGGCTGGACGCTGGAAGATGTGGTTCTGCAAGCGCCGCTGGTGATCGATAGCGAGCGCCGGGCCCAAACGGTTGTGGAAGAAGCCGTAGGCGGCCGGAGCCGGGTGCGGGTCTATGCCGAGCAAGGGGACGGCGGATGGGAGCGCGTTTCCGAAGGTTGGCTACTCCCCGGCGGCGCACCTGTGCAGAAGCCGGAGCGCTTGGATCTAGAGGGTATCCGCGGCCGTCTGCGCGCCGCCCCAAGCGAACAGTTCTACGCCCAGATGGCGTCTCGCGGCCTCCAGTTCGGGCCGCACTTCCGCGGCTTACAGCGGGCGTGGACCGGAAATGGGGAAGCACTGGCGGAGATTGTGACCACCGAGGCGGGGGAACAGGGTTGGGAGCTTGCGCCGTGGTGGCTGGATGCCTGTCTCCAGGCTGCGGCGCTGGCCATTGACAGTGACGGCGAATCGACCGGCGATCTGTATCTTCCGCTGAGCGTGGAGCGGCTTGCAGTCTATGGCCGCCCTGAAGCAAGCAGCTGGAGTTACGTCGCCATGCAGCGGATCGACGACCATACACTCGCCGCCGATGTGACCATCACCGGCGACAAAGGACAACCCCTCGTCCACTTCTCCCAACTACGCTTCAGAAAGCTGCAGGCAAAAACCGATCGCGTCACCTCGTACACCGTTGAGTGGATCGATGCGCCACTCCGGGCTTCGGCCGCCAGTCTCACCGGACACTGGTTGGTCCTATTCGATGCCAACGAACTTGGCGCAAACCTCAGCGCAGAAGTCTGCGCCGAATTGCAAAAGCACGGCGCAACCTGGTCATTGATCTCGGGCGAAAGCCATACCCATCCGATGGAAGGCCATGCCCATCTGCCGGAGAATCGATATCGTGAAACGCTGCGCGGCATCGCGGCCTTGCGAGCTCCACTCGAGGGAGTACTGGATCTGCGTGCTGCCAGGTCAGGCAACCTTGAGCTGCTCGAAGCAACGGCTGAGCCGCTGGAGAGTCTGTTGGCGGTCGATGCTTGTCTCTCCCTGTTGCAGGCGCTCTTGCTGGAACAGATACATCCGGCTCGCGGTGTGTGGCTGGCGACCACCGGCGGACAGGGTGGAGTGGGTGTCTCCATCTCGGCAGAGGGGCGCGCCATCCAGGCTTTGCGGCGTACTGCCGTGCTCGAGTTTCCCGAGCTCCAGATTCGTTCTGTGGATCTCGGCCCAAAAACCGGTGCGAGTGACATCGTCCGCGCTCTCGGTATGGTCGATGTGGAGGAAACGGCGCTACGCGAGGGACGCATCCTGGCTCCTCTCCTCAAGGAACATATTGCCACCGCGGAGGTGGCAAACACGGAAATCGCGACCGCACAAAGCGGCCTGATTGAAGATCTCCAGTCGATCTCTGTGCCGCGTCATGCTCCACTGGCAGATGAGGTAGAGATTGCAGTCGCCGCGCACGGGATCAATTTCCGCGATGTTATGAATGCCCTCGGCATGTTGCCCGGCATGGTTCAGCGGTTGGGCGGCGAATGTGCCGGCACGGTCGTGTACGCGGGCGAACAAAGTGGGTTTTCCTCCGGTGACCGGGTATTTGCCTTCGCTCCGGGGTCCTTCCGCGAGTTTGTTACCGTCCGGGCTTCCCAAGTTTTCCACGTGCCCGATGGCATGAGCCTGGCCCAGGCCGCATCGCTGCCGGTGGTGTATATGACCGCGCTCTACGGACTGGATAGACTAGCCGCCCTGCAGTCTGGACAGAGTGTGCTCATCCACTCCGCGGCGGGTGGTCTTGGGCTTGCTGCGGTACACCTGGCGCAAGCACGGGGCGCTGAGATCTATGCAACCGCAGGCAGCGAAGAAAAGCGCGCCTACCTGCGATCGCTGGGGATTCCGCACGTGCTGCCCTCGCGCACTGCCGGATTTGCCGAGCAGGTGATGAGCCTTACCGCTGGCCGAGGCGTCGATGTCGTCTTGAATTCGCTGACCGGCGTGCTGGCTGAGAAGACGCTTTCCATCGTGGCCACGGGCGGCTGTTTTCTCGAGGTAGGCAAGCGCGACACCCTCAGCCGCGAGACGGTGGAACAAGCCCGCCCCGATGTGCGCCATTGTGTCTACGACTTGGGTCAGGCAGCGGAGGCAGACGTTTCTCTGATTCCGTCCCTGGCGCGGGAGATGTTGCAATTGCTGGCCTGTAACGCCATTGTTCCATTGCCTGTGACTGAGTTTGTTGATGCGAAAGAGGCTTTTCGCTTTATGGCGCAGGCGCGTCACATCGGAAAGATTGTCGTTACACGATCAAATCGTTCTCCTCTGCCCCCGGTACTGAAGCCCGACTCCCAAGGCACCTATTTGATTACCGGCGGATGCGGCGGATTAGGGCTACTCTTTGCCCAGGCGATGGTGGAGCGGGGCGCGCGCCGGCTCATACTAATGACGCGCCGCGCTCCCAACCCACCTGCGGCCAAAGCGATGGAGCACCTGCGGTCGCGCGGCGCCGAGATCATGCTCGTAACAGCGGATGTTTCCGATCGCCAGGCGGTCGAGTCCGTTCTTCGCGAGATTCCGTCATCTCACCCTTTGCGGGGAATTCTGCACGCCGCGGGTGTGCTCGACGATCACAGCCTGCTCGATCAAACCCCCGCATCGCTGGTTTCGGTCCTGCGCCCCAAATGGCTGGGAGCCTGGAATCTCCACACGTTGACGCGTAAGCAGAACCTCGATTTCTTTGTGCTGTTCTCCTCCGCCGCAGTCGTGCTGGGTTCCCCTGGACAGGCCAACTATGCTGCCGCCAACGCCGCCCTCGATGCGCTGGCTGACTATCGGCGTCAACTGGGATTACCGGCATTAAGTGTGCAGTGGGGTCCCTGGAATTCCGCGGGGATGGCCGCGAAGCTCGCAGCCGACCTGCCGGCCATGGGAATGGGAAAAATCGATTCCGCCGATGGCGTCGCAGCTGTGGATCGATTGCTGGGCAAGCAGGAAACCGTGGCCGCCGTGCTGCGGATGCTGTCATGGGAGAAGTTTGTGAGCCGGCGGCCTAAGGGCACGACAGCGTTGTTTAGCCGCTTGGTTGAAGCCAATCTCCAGGAGAAAAAACGTCAGGAGACCGGCAAAGATCTTCAACAGAACCAGCGGAGCCTGCAATTCTCTGATCTGCTGCAGGGCGTTCCCCCTGGGGATCGCCAGGCTATGTTGGCTGAGCATCTTCGCCAACAGGCTCTGAAAATCCTCTCTCTCCCCGCGCACACACGCATCGATGAGGACGAAGCCCTGCATGATCTTGGCCTGGACTCTCTGATGGCGGTCGAGTTGCGGAATGCGCTCGCGGAAAGCCTGAAGCGGCCGCTGTCTCCAACCCTGGTGCTGGACTTTCCGACATTGCGCACTCTGACTGGCTTCCTGCTCGGAGAAATGTTTGCCGCGTCGGCAAACTCAGGCGCAGACGAAAAGCTGCCGGACAACATCGATGCCCTCAGCGACGAAGAGGCGGAAGCATTATTGCTCGAAGAACTGGAAAGGCGGGAGCATGGCGCACGGCGATAGTCCCCGGCAAGAAACCGCGATGGCGGCAGGGGAGCTTTCTCCTGTGAAGCGCGCGCTGGTCGAAATCCGTCAACTTCGCGCCGAATTGGAATCATGCCGGCGCGGCCCGGTCGAGCCGGTGGCCATTCTCGGCCTGGCTGTGCGATTGCCGGGTGGGGTAGCCAGCCCGGAACGGTTCTGGGAAGCTTTAGCTGCGGGCGAGGACCTCATCTCGACCGTGCCTCCCCAACGATGGGACGCCCTTGCCTATGCCAGTGTGGGCTCGGACGAGCCCGGCACCATGTATGACATCCATGGCGGCTTCCTCTCCGATGTAGATGCCTTCGATGCGGAGTTCTTTGCCATCCATGCGCGCGAGGCGGCCAGCATGGATCCGCAACAGCGCATCCTGCTGGAACTTACCTGGGAAGCCCTGGAGCGCGCCAATATCGATCCGCGCAGCCTGATGAATACGAAGACAGGGATCTATCTCGGGATGACCAACAGCGACTATAGCCGGCTGCTGCTGGAAGACCCCGGCAGTATCGACGGGTATACCGGCGTGGGTGCGGCGGGAAGCATCGCGGCCGGCCGCATCGCCTATTTTCTCGGTACGCACGGCCCTGCTGTCGTCATGGACACGGCCTGCTCTTCGTCGCTGGTTGCCGTCCATCAGGCGGTGCAGAGTCTCCGTCGACAAGAGACGGATCTGGCCATCGTGGGTGCGACCAATCTGATTCTTTCTCCCGAAATGAATATCGGATTCTCCCGGACCAGCATGTTATCCCGGGATGGCCATTGTAAGACCTTCGATGCCGCCGCGGACGGCTACGTGCGCTCCGAGGGCTGTTGCGTGATCGTTTTGAAGCGGCTCACAGACGCCAGGCGTGACCGCGATCCCGTGTTGGCGAACCTGCGCGGCTCAGCCGTCAACCAGGATGGACGCAGTGCCGGCATTACCGCTCCCAACGGCCCGGCGCAGGAAGCGGTGATGCGCGAGGCGCTGGCCAACGCAGCTCTCGAGCCGCACGCCGTCAGCTATGTGGAAGCCCATGGCACCGGAACGCCACTCGGCGATCCGATTGAGGTGCGGGCGATTGGCTCTGTGTACGCGACGGGACGAAGCGAAGAATCACCCCTCCGCATCGGATCGGTCAAAACCAACCTTGGCCACACTGAGGCCGCAGCCGGCTTGGCCGGTCTGATCAAGGTTGTGCTTATGATGCAGCCCGGGCACGGCATTGCGCCACATCTTCATTTCAAGCAGCCCAGCCCGCAAATCCCCTGGCAACAATGGCCGATCGAGGTCCCGGTCAGGCTGATCCCGTGGCCTGATCAAGGCGCCACGCGCTACGCCGGTGTGAGCTCGTTCGGTTTTAGCGGAACCAACGCTCACGTCATCGTTGGTTCGGTGGAAAGCTCCGATTTAAACCGTGGCATTGAGCACGACCATGAGGGTTCGCACGAACCATCGTTGTTATGTATTTCCGCGGCGGAGGAAGTTGGCTTGCGCTCGCTGGTGGAGCGATATATCACCTATCTGCAGCAGAACGGCGGGAGCTTCCACGCGATTTGCGATGCTGCGGCGCTGGGCCGGGCGCAGTTGCCCAGTCGTATTGCCCTCATTGCAAGCAGCGCGCCCGAGGCGATTGGCATGTTGCAGGCTTTCCTGTCCGGGCGCGCGGCTGCGGGGTTGATGACCAGCGCCATGGACGCGGCCGCATTGTTGCCGGCTAACGCCAGCCCTCTCCAGCAAATCCAGAAGGAATTTGTCGCAGGTGGACGATTGCAGTCCATGGCTCCGGCTTCGCGTCTTTCCAACCGGAAAATGGATCTGCCGCTCTACCCCTTTCAGCGCAAGCGATTTTGGTTTGGGGCTCCTCCTCAGGTGAAGCGCCAGCATGAGCGGGAAGAGACCTGGCAAAGCATGCTGCAGGAGGCGGAGAGGCAGAGTCTCCGGGGTCCGCTCGGTTGGAAGCCCGAAGTCTATCCCCAAAGATTTCGCGCGCTCGAAAGGCTCACCCGCGCCCACGCGCGTAACGTGCTGGTTTCTGCGGGAGCCTTCCCCAATCAAAACCAGGCCTCGCTGGATGAGGTGCTGCAGCGCTGTGCCTTTCAACCCATCTATCGCAACCTGGTCCGCCGCTGGTTACTGGGTCTGGCAGAAGACGGCGTGCTCCTTCAGTCCGGCAGCAACTTCCGCGCGGCCGGTGTTCTTACACCCGTGGACCTTGCCCCTTATTGGCAGGACGCTGCGCGTCTCATGGAAGACGATCCCGGGGC
The DNA here is from genome assembly GCA_963794655.1 of uncultured Alphaproteobacteria bacterium. Classification (GTDB taxonomy): domain Bacteria; phylum Pseudomonadota; class Alphaproteobacteria; order Rhizobiales; family Beijerinckiaceae; genus Roseiarcus. Next base: position 2,423,205 of record CAWCEV010000006.1, on the reverse strand, counting down.
GACTGCCTATCTCAAACAGTGCGGATCCCTGCTGGGCGATGTTTTGACGGGAAGAAGGAGCGCGCTGGAAACCCTATTTCCGGATGGTTCGTTCGCGCTTGCCGAAGGGCTCTACGAAAGCGGGGCACAGGCCCGTTATGTCAATCCCATCGTCGCCTCGGCTCTACGCCAGGCGATACCGGGGCGCGGCCGGCGGCGCATCCTCGAAATCGGCGGAGGTACGGGCGGTACCACCGCGGCCATCCTGCCCTATTTACCGGTTGATCGGGTCGAGTATTGGTTCACTGATGTTTCTGAATTGTTTCTCAGCCGCGCGCGGCGCAAGTTCGGAAAATATCCATTCATCCGATACGCGCTTTGCGATCTCGATCGCGACTTCGCGGAGCAAGGATTTCGTCCAGCCATGTTCGACCTTGTCGTTGCAGCCAATGTCGTGCACGCAGCGCGCAATCTTGACTCGGCCTTGGGACGGATTCAGGAAGTGTTGTCCCCCGGGGGCGCCCTGGTACTCCTCGAGACCACTTATCATCACTCCTGGTTCGACATGTCCACCGGTCTCATCGAGGGCTGGCAACATTTCACCGATACCGACCGGCAGGAACATCCTCTTCTCAACGTGGATCAATGGCGCGGCGTCCTGGATCGGACCGGCTTCGCGGAAACCGCAGCGTTTCCGCCGGTGGACTCGCCGGCTTCGAACCTGGGGCAGCACGTGCTGCTCGCGCGCAGCCGGCAGACGACCGCACCGTCCTCTCACGCAAACGGTGCGCAAGCTTCGACCGTGCGGAACGGGGTAGCGAAACCGATGCCGCAGCCTCTGCCTCCGAGACACGCGGATCACGCCATTTCGGCACGCTTGCTTGACCTTCCCTCGGATGCGCCGGAGGACGTTGCGGCGGTGGTGAAAGAAACCATCTGCCAGGTATTCCGCCTGGATCTCTCTCCCGAAGAACTGGGAGATCGCGACCGTCTCAGCGACCTTGGTATGGATTCGCTGGTAGCGCTCGAACTGCGCAGCGAATTGTCCAAGCGTCTGGGACTCGAAGGAAGAATCTCTTCGACTGTTGCCTTCGATACGGGAACGGTCGGAGAGCTGGTGCGTTTGCTGGCCGCGACGCTGAGCCCGGCTGCGGCAAATCCAGCGCGCACCGGGCATGCAGATTCGTTACCGCCGCGAAGAAGAGAACAGACGCATCTCACGGCGGCGCAACTCGAGGAAATGTCCGAGGAAGAAGTAGAACGACTCTTGAAAGAGCGGCTGAGCAGGCAATGACGGAAGCACATACATTGAGCGGGAGCAACGCCTTGCCGCTGTCGCCGTTGAAGCAGGCGCTGCTCGCCCTCGATCGCGCCCAGGCGCGTATCGAGGAGCTGGAGAATTCCGCCAGCGAACCGATTGCGATTGTGGGCGTCGGTTGCCGCATCCCTGGCGGCGAAGACGGAGTCTCGGGGTATTGGCGGCTTCTGGAAAGCCAAGGCTCCGAAGTGAGCCCCGGGGTCGAGGCGCGGCTTTCCGATTCCCTTCAGGGCAAAGCCCTGCCGCAGGCCGCCCGCTCCGCGGCTCTGCTGCAAAACGTGGATCTCTTCGACCCACGGCATTTCGGCATCTCTCCCCGCGAAGCAATTGGCATGGATCCGCAACAGCGTCTGCTGCTCGAAGTGAGCTGGGAGGCTCTTGAGGATGCAGGCATCGATCCGTTTTCTCTCTATCAGTCCGTGACCGGCGTCTACATCGGGATTGCGTCCCACGATTACGCGCAATTGATCATGCGTCGAGGAGACACCGGCGCGATCGACCCGCACTTTGCTTCGGGTGTTGGTTCGAGCGTAGCAGCGGGGCGCATTTCCTACGTTCTTGGTTTGAACGGACCTTGCCTCTCGATCGATACCGCCTGCTCCTCGTCGCTGGTGGCGGTGCATCTGGCGTGTGAAGCGCTGCGCCATGAGGAATGCACGGCGGCGCTTGCCGGCGGCGTGAATCTCATTCTGTCTCCGGAACCATCGATCGCCTTTGCCCAGGCTGGTATGTTGTCGCCGCAAGGGTGCGTGCGTGCATTCGATGCGGGTGCGGATGGTTTTGTTCGTGGAGAGGGTTGCGGTGTCTTGGTGCTGAAGCGACTGCGCGATGCGCAAGCGGCCGGGGACCGGATCCAGGGTGTGATTCTTGGCTCGGCGGTGAACCAGGATGGTGCGTCGAGCGGCTTGACCGTGCCCAACGGTTTGGCCCAGCAGGAGCTTTTGCGTGTGGCCCATCGGCGAGCGGGTATCGAGCCGTGGCAGGTGGGCTATGTGGAGGCACACGGCACCGGAACCACATTGGGCGATCCCATCGAAGCCGAGGCGCTGGGAGCAGTATTCGGCGGCGAACGCGCGAAGAAGCTTTGCATCGGATCGGTGAAGACCAACGTGGGCCACCTGGAGTCGGCTGCGGGAGTGGCTGGGCTGATCAAGCTGGTGCTGGGGCTGCAACATGGCGTACTACCGGGCCAGCTTCACTGGGAGCGTCCCAGCCAGCATGTACGTTGGGATGAGCTGCCGCTGGAAGTGTTGACCCAGGCACGGCAGTGGGATCCGATCAGCGGCCGGCGCATCGGCGGAGTCAGCTCTTTCGGTTTCAGCGGGACCAACGCGCACGTGGTGGTGGAAGATTGGCCGGAGGAAGCTTGTGCCGAGATCGACCCCGGGGAAGAGGTCCTGGCGATCACGGCGCGAAGCGAAGCGGCGTTGCGTGCGCTGGTGGAGCGGTATACGGAGTTTCTGCCCCAGACCGGCGCGGCCTGGTGCGATATTTGCTACACCGCGGCGGTGGGTCGTGCCGTGTTCAGCGAACGGCTGGCGATAGTTGCCTCGGGCAAGGCTGATTGTGTAGAGAAGCTGCGCCGTTGGCTTGCTGGAGCGAGCGTGCCGGGGATGTATCGCGGCACAGTGAGGGCGGGTCAGCCCGCTGCTCATGCAGCTCTGGACGCACAAGCACCGGTAGCGTCAGTGGCCGAACAGTTCGTGCGTGGCGCCGCGGTGGACTGGGCGCAGCGGACATCGGGACGCAAGCTACGCCGCGTGGTTCTACCGGGGTGTGTGTTTCAGCGCGAACGCTACTGGATCGATGTTGAGAACAAAGCCGCGGACGGGGAGCCGACAGGCCGGGCTCTGCTGGGCCATCGTCTGCGGGCTGCCGGTGTGGCCGGTCAATACGAGGCGAGCCTCCGGGCAGCAAGCTGGATTGGGGAGCACGTGGTCGAAGCCAGCGCGGTGCTGCCGGGCACCGGTCACTTGGAGCTGATGCTGGAGGCAGGAGCGGAGGTTCTTGGCACTTGCCGCGTGGTGCAGGATGTGGTTCTGCAAGCGCCGCTGGTAGTCGAAGGCGAGCGCCGTGTCCAAACGGTGGTGGAAGAAGGTGCCGGCGGCCGGAACCGCGTACGCGTCTATGCCGAGCAGCGGGATGGCGGGTGGGAGCGCGTTTCCGAAGGTTGGCTGCTGCCCGGCGGCTCACCAGCGCAGAAGCCGGAGCGCTTGGATCTAGAGGGTATCCGCGGCCGTCTGCGCGCGGCCCCGAGCGAGCGGTTCTACGCACAGATGGAGTCTCGCGGCCTCCAGTTCGGGCCGCGCTTCCGCGGCTTGCAGCGGGCGTGGACCGGGAATGGGGAAGCACTGGCGGAGATCGTGACCACGGAGGGCGGGGAACAGGGTTGGGAGCTTGCGCCGTGGTGGCTGGATGCCTGTCTCCAGGCTGCGGTGCTGGCCATTGACAGTGACGACGAAGCGGCCGGCGATTTGTATCTTCCGCTGAGCGTCGAGCAGCTTGCCGTCTATGGCCGCTCTGAAGCAAGCAGCTGGAGTTACGTCGCCACGCAGCGCATCGACGACCATACCCTTACCGCCGATGTCACCATTACCGGCGACAAGGGACAACCCCTCGTCCACTTCTCCCAACTACGCTTTCGCAAACTCAAACCTCGAAAGGACAATGTCGCGTCCTGGATCTATCGGCTCGACTGGCAGAAATCCGAGCTGCCCGGCGATGCCCAGGAACATGCGATCTCGAGCGTAACCACTGAGCTTGAGGCAAGGACCGAGCGACTGAGCCGCAGCCAGTCGATTGTTGAGTACAACTCCTTCTTCCTCGAGCTGGAACAATTGTCGGCGAGCTACGTCGTCGAAGCTTTCCGCCGCCTCGGATGGCCCCACGACGCACTGCCTGAGCAAGCTCTGCGTGAACGCTGGAAGATTGCTCCTCAACATGGCCGGCTCTTTCATCGCATGCTCGAAATCGCTGCGGAGATTGGCGCCGTTTCTGTCGAGTCGGATCGCTTTCGCGTGGCCGCGCTCCCCGCGCCGATGGCAGCGAGTGCGGTTGAAAATCTAGTCCAGCGTTTTCCGTTCGGAACGGTTGAGATTGACCTTGTCGCCCGCTGTGGTGCGTCGCTTGCCGAGGTCTTGACCGGCAGAACCGATGGAAGGGAACTGGTCTTTCCCGGCGGCCGGAGCGAAGCGATGACGCAACTCTACCGCGACTCCGTTCCTGCGCGCGTCTACAACGAGATGCTCGCGGAAGCAGTCGCGCGCATCGCAAAGGTTCGCCGGCCGATGCGCATCCTGGAGGTCGGCGGGGGCACCGGAGCCACCACGCAATACATTCTCGAAACTCTCCGCTCTGCCGAAGTGGTACCCGCGGACTATCTGTTCACCGACATTTCGCCGGCCCTGGCCAAGCGGGCGCAACAGAATTTCCGCGAGACCGCGTTCCTGCGTACCAAAGTTTTCGACTTGCAGCGTGAGGGTAGAACGCAGGGCATCGAAGGCCCATTTGACATCGTGGTCGCCGCCAACGTCGTGCACGCGACCACCGATCTAGCCGCCACTCTGTCTGGGCTGAAATCTTTGCTCGCCGAGAACGGCGTACTCCTACTCATCGAGGTCATCGGCAAGCAGCGTTGGGCGGACATCACCGTCGGCCTCATGGGGGAATGGTGGAGTTTCACCGATCGCCAGGTGCGGCCCGACTATCCCGCCTTGGATAGCAAAGGGTGGTCTCGACTTCTCGATCAGACAGGCTTTGCCCAGGTCGTGACTATTCCAGGGCGCGCTGAGCAGCAATCGATCTTTGCCCGGCAAGAGCTGATCGTAGCCAGCCTTCCTCGGCCCGCGAAACGCATGCTGGTCGTTGGCCAGGGAAGGCTTGCGGACAAAGTATCGCTGCACCTGCGGCAGCGCGGCGTCCACCTTGAAGCGGTCACCGCCGACGATTTGACTGACCGGCTGCTCTCGTCACCTCCTCGGGATGCCGTTCTCTACGTCGCCGGTCGGCAGGAAGCTTTTGATCACGTCCCCCAGGGGACAGCTTCCCGCGCTACCGAGAAGTCCATAAGGTCTCTGCTTACCATCGCGCAGGCCTTGCTCACGAAGAATGCATCAGGATCACCACGGCTCTATGTGGTTACCGCCGGGGCCAACGCCATCGAGTCTGGGCATACACAGGTTGATTTGGCCGCGACTCCACTGGTTGGCTTCGCCACCGGGCTTGCCACGGAAGCGCCTGAGTTGCGCTGTGCGCGGCTCGATTGCAGCGCGGAAGAGAGTGACGCGGATGCTGCTCTGGTGGCGGCCGAGGTTTTATCGGATGAGGACAACTCATGGGTTGCCTGGCGCTCCGGAGAACGTTACGTCGCCCACTTGCGCAAAATGGCCGCCTCGCTTTCGTCTGAAAAAACGCCGGAACGAGTGCGGTTAGATCCCGGCTCGGGTATCGAGGCATTCGCTTATGTACAGGATGCACAGCGAGATTTGCAGCCGGATGAAGTAGAGATCCAGGTTCATGCCACCGCCATCAATTTCCGCGACGTGTTGCAGTCGCTCGGTGTTGTTACCCTCGACGCGCCGCTGGGCACAGACTGTGCCGGGGTGATCGTTCGTGTGGGAGAAGCCGTCACCGATCTTGTCCCGGGCGACGAGGTCGTCGCGGTTGCCCCCGCATGTTTCGCCAGCCACGCGATAGCTCCGCGGGAGCTGGTCGTCCGCAAGCCGGAACAGTTGTCATTTACCCAGGCGGCCGCGCAGACGATTGCGTATCTTACCGCCGACTACTGCTTGCAACAGATCGGCCAGGTCCGCAAAGGAGAGCGTGTCCTGATCCATGCGGCGGCCGGTGGGGTCGGGTTAGCCGCGGTGCATCTGTGCCGAATGCTTGGAGCCGAACCAATCGCCACCGCCGGGAGTGAGAAGAAGCGCGCTTTTCTCAGGAGCCTGGGTGTTGCGCAGGTTTATGATTCGCGGTCATTGGCGTTCTCCAAAGAAATCTCCGGCGGGGTCGACATTGTGCTCAACTCGCTGGCCGGTGAAGCCATCGACGGCGCACTCGGATTACTGAATCCGCAGGGGCGTTTCCTTGAGCTGGGCAAGACCGATCTTCGCAGTCCTGAATTGCTGGCGCTGAAGTGGCCTGGTGTCCGTTACCTGCCGGTCGACCTTTCTCCGCTCTTTGCCGCGCGCTCGCCATGGATTGCGGAACGCCTTACCGCGCTTCTCAACGAGATTGCGCGAAGGAGTGCTCCCGCTCTTGCCGGTCACTCCATTCGATTCTGCCGAAATCCAAAGAGGCATTTCGTTTCATGACCCGGGCGCAGCACATTGGCCGGGTCGTGGTGGAGAGGAGGAAAGCGGGCCGCTTCCACGGTGCCCACTTGATTACCGGTGGTCTGCGTGGCATCGGTTTGCGGCTGGCAGAGTGGCTTGCAAGCAACGGCGCGCGCGACCTTGTCCTGGTGGGCAGGCGTGACGCGGAAGAGCAAGCTGCCCAGGCGATCGCCCGGCTCCAGGCGCAAGGCATCGCGGTAACCACGCTTCGAGGAGATATCGCTGACCCGGGTGTCGCCGGCAACGCGGTCCGGCTCGCGGGCGGCAACCTTCGCGGCGTCTGGCATGCAGCCGGCGTGCTCGAAAATGCATCCATTGCCGACCAGTCATGGGACCGAATGCGCAGCGTCTTTCAGCCCAAGATGGACGGTGCTTGGAATCTTCACACGCTCACCCACGGCCTGCCTATCGAGCAATTCGTGCTGTTCTCGTCATGGGCGTCGATCGGCGGTTCGCATGGCCAGGTCAATCATTGTGCCGCGAACGCCTTTCTCGATGGGCTAGCCCACTTCCGGCGGTCGCAAGGTTTACCCGCGCTGAGCGTGAACTGGGGCGCCTGGGCAGAAACCGGTGCTGCCGCTACGGACGAGGTTCGTCGCCAGCTTGCGCGTTCCGGCATGGATACCATGCCGCCGGACCAGGCCTTGGATGCGTTGGGTCTGGCTCTCAAGTCCGGGGAATCCCAGGTGGCCGTCGCCGCCATCCGCTGGCCACAATACCTGGCCCAGCGTCAACATCAGGCCGGCTCTGGTTTTTACGCCGACTTCCTCGTCAAATCGGGTTCATTGCAGACTCCGCTGGGCAGTTCAAGACCAGACCGCGCCGCCGCGCACCCCGTAAGCGGTTCTTCCCCGGGATCCTACCCGAGTGCTTCGCTCGCAGCCATGCTTGCTCTACCTGCCGCTCTGCGCGAAGCTGCGTTGCTGAAGACTCTAAGCGAGATGGTGCGCGCAACGCTCGGCCTGCACTCCGGGGAAGAGATCGATCCCGATGTTCCCGTGAGTGATCTGGGCATGGACTCACTGCTCGCCATTGAGTTGCGTAATAGCCTTTCCGTTGTATTGCATACGCCAATTTCCATCGACCATACTGTTCGACTACCCAACTCTGCGAGTGCTGGCCAGGTATCTGAATGGGGAGGTACTATCCTCGAACCAGCCGGCAGCGGGCAGTGAAACGAAACCCCCGGCTCGGGCACCGTCTCGCCGGAAAGAAAATCCCCTCGACATTCTGGAAGTCATCGAGCAGATGTCCGATGACAGAAGTGGAATCCTCGTTCGATCGTGAATTTCCGACCTAAACCTCCTAACGGAGCTATACCTTTCATGTCTGCTGAATCCACATCCGGCGAGTTCCTCGAGCGCATCCAGAAGCTCTCTCCGAAGCGGCTGGCGTTGCTGGCGGCTGAACTGGAGCGGCGGCTGGCCGCGCGCGAAGCGAACTACGGTCGAACCGATTGCGGTGATTGGTCTGGGCTGCCGGATACCGGGACCTGTCGATACGCCGGAGGCATTCTGGGATCTGTTGGCGAACGGCACCGATGCCATCGAGGAGATTCCTTCCGTCCGCTGGGACGCCAATGCTTTCTATGATCCGCCGCCGGGTACGCCGGGCAAGGCAAATACAAAGTGGGGCGGATTCGTCGGACAACATCGACCAGTTTCGATGCCGCTTTTTTCGGCATCTCTCCCAAGGAGGCTGTCGGCATGGATCCGCAGCAGAGGATGCTGCTGGAGGTCAGCTGGGAAGCTTTTGAAAATGCCGGCGTAGCGATCGGACTCGCTCAACGGAAGCCCAACCGGAGTTTTTGTCGGCATCAGCACCAATGACTATGTCTCGCTGCTCGGCATGTCGGGTGACAGCTCGCTCGACGCCTACTCCGGTTCCGGAGTTGCGCGTTCTGTAGCCGCCGGACGGCTCTCCTATTTCCTCGGCCTGAAGGGGCCTAACCTGGCAGTCGACACCGCCTGCTCTTCCTCCGCGGTCGCTCTACATCTGGCCTGCCAGAGCCTGCGGCAGAAGGAATGCCGGTTGGCTTTGGCGGGAGGAGTCAACGCCATTCTTGTGCCGCAGGTAACGATCACCCTGGCACAGGCGCACATGTTGGCCGGCGATGGCCGTTGCAAGACGTTTTCTCAGTCCGCCGATGGCTTTGTGCGATCGGAAGGCTGCGGCATGCTTGTGTTGAAGCGGCTTTCCGATGCTCGAGAAGACAGAGATCGCATCCTCGGAGTGATCCGGGGAAGCGCGATCAATCATGATGGCCGAAGCAGCGGGTTGACCGCGCCGAACGGTCCTTCCCAGGAAGCAGTGATCCGAGCCGCTCTTGCACAGGCAGGAGTCGCGCCGGAAGATGTGGACTACCTTGAGGCTCATGGCACGGGCACGGTACTGGGAGATGCCATCGAGCTGGGCGCTTTGGGAACTGTATTCGGCGCGAAACGCGCTGACAGGATGCGGATCTGATGCTCGGGTCGGTGAAGACCAACATCGGCCACCTGGAGGCGGCCGCCGGCGCGGCCGGCGTCATCAAGGTTTTGCTGGCACTTGAGCACGAATGCATTCCTCCTCACCTGCACGTATCGGAAGGCCAGGAAAACGAAGCGCTCCTGCGGCTGCCGCTGAAGATTCCCTATGAGCGCAACCCCATGGCCGAGCGGCAAGCGCTCGCGCATTGCCGGGGTCAGCTCGTTCGGGTTCAGCGGAACGAATGCGCACCTTGTCATCGAGGAAGCTCCCCCTCTCAGCATCGAGAGCCAGGGGCCAAATGTAGCCGAGATCATCACCGTTTCGGCGAAGGACAAAGACGCGCTATCGGAGTTGTGCGCCAGGCATGCTGCATATCTGCGCCGGCATCGGAAACGCTCTCTGGCCGATTTTGCCTTCACTCTGAATGCGGGACGCTCCCACTTTCAGCATCGCATCGCACTTGTCGTCGCATCGATCGAGGAAGCGGCGGATCAGCTTGAGGCCATCGCTGATCGCAACCTGGAAGATCATCGCGGGTATCGTTTCATCGCAGGCTATGAACAACCCTCCATCGGATTTCTGTTTACCGGCCAGGGATCGCAGTATCGCGGCATGGGGCGCGAACTCTACGCACGAGAGTAGCGCCTTTCGCTCTGCCATTGACGAATGCGACAGAATTCTGGATGGAAAGCTGGCAGCACCGTCTCTCCGCGGTGCTTAGCGGGGAGGAATCCGTTCACCCGATCTGATTCATGAAACGGCATGGACGCAGCCCGCGCTTTTCGCCTTTGAATATGCGCTCGCCATGCTCTGGCGCTCATGGGGAGTGCAGCCCATCGGTCGTGCTGGGCCACAGCCTTGGGGAATATGTCGCCGCCTGCATCGCCGGCGTCTTTTCGCTGAAAGAGGGACTCCTCCTCGCATACGAACGAGGGCGCCTGATGGGTGGATTGCCGCGCAGACGGCGCCATGCTCGCCGTCCGTGCCGGCGAGAGCGAGATCGCGGAAATGATCCGGCCGCTGCATGGGCTCTCCATAGCGGCGGTGAACGGCTCGCGGAACGCAGTTGTTTCCGGAGCCTCCGAGCAGATTGAGCAACTGCAGCAGCCTTCTTGCCGCGCGAAGCGTAGTATCGCAGCGGCTCACTGTTTCCCACGCGTTTCACTCTGCGCTGATGGAACCAATACTGGATGAGTTTGAACGGCAAGCCGCCAGGCTGACCTACACTGCGCCGCAGATCCCGATGGCTTCCAATTTGAGCGGTAGAATCCACTCTGCCGAGGATCGGATAGACGCGTCCTACTGGCGGCGGCACATTCGGGACACCGTACGCTTTTCCCAGGGCTTCTCTTCATTGATGGAGCAACGGCCCGCCGCTCTTCTCGAAATCGGTCCCGACCCGGTCTTGCTCGGGATGGCGAAGCCTGCTTTGCCACAGCCTTCCATCCCGTGCCTTCCCTCGTTGCGACGCGGCAAAGAGGCCTGGCAAAGCATGCACGAAGCGCTTCGCGAGCTTTATCTGCTCGGGGCCGCCATCGATTGGAACCAGGTCTACCGCGATCGGACTGCTCGCAAGCTGGCATTGCCAACGTACCCCTTCCAACGCAAACGTTACTGGGTCACGCTCCCGGCGAAATCCGCGACCGCCGAGGCCCCGCCCGTTGCCGCAGCGCGCCAGCCCTTTGATCCGATGCTCTACACCACCGAATGGCAGCCGGCAGAATCCCATCCTCTCGTCACTCCGGGCCAGTTGCTGGATGCGGCAGAGAGGATCATTGACTCGACCAGCGAAAACCGCGAAAAATATCAGGTCCTTGCTGCATACGGGGATTTCCTGCCTCGGGTTGATCGTCTTTGCGCCATCTATATTTTGGAGACGCTGCGGCGGTTGGGCCTCGATACGCGTGAGGGCGTCCGCGTTTCTCGCGACGGTCTTCCCGCACAGGCTTGGTATCCAGCCGGAACATCTGCGCCTGTTGGAAAGACTCTTCGCCATCCTGGAAGAAGACGAGATCGTCTTTCAGGATGGAAATTCATGGGTCTTTAAGAATGTCCCGCGCGCAGACTCCCCAAGCCAACATGCGAGCGTGGCGGCTCAATTCCCCTGGTTTTCTGCCGAGCTGAATTTCCTCGGACAGGCTTCGCATTTGCGCCGAAGTCATGCAGGGACGAATGTCACCCCTCGATGCGTTGTTCCCAAACGGCTCCTTCAGTCTGGCGGAACGAATCTACCGGGACGCTCCCGCTGCGCAAATGTTCAATCTCGCGGTGGGTGAGGTAGTGAAGAAGGCCGTGGAGGCGTATTCGCCCGATAGGATCGTCAAAGTAACCGAGGTAGGTGCAGGAACCGGCGCCACCACCTCGCAGATACTTCCGCTCCTGGATGGCAAACATGTCGAATATGTTTTCACGGATGTATCCCCCGCCTTTTGCGAAGCGGCGCGCCGCAAGTTCTCCAACTTTTCTTTTGTAAGATACGCAGCCCTTGATCTCGAAGCGGATGGCGGAGAGCTATACGACCTTCGCTGAACAATCCGATATTGTGGTCGCGGCGAATGTCTTTCATGCTACCCCGGATCTGAAACGGGCGCTCCAACGGGTGCGGCGTATGCTCCGCCCAGATGGCAGCCTGGTAATTTTCGAACTCACCGCTCCGCAAAGGTTTGGCGACCTCACCACGGGAATGACAAAAGGGTGGTGGCATTTCAAGGATGCTTCGCTAAGACCTAACTACCCCTTGATAGGGCGCGAGCGATGGATCGAACTGCTTACCGAATGTGGCTTTCGCTGCTCGGCGCTGGAAGCCGATGGCCCCCTCCAGACGCTTACCCAGCGGCATACCATTCTCGTGGCTCAGCCGTGCGAGACCGCGTCCCAGGCGAACTCACCCTCCGTCTTGCTCGTGAACCGAGGCGCGAATTCCCAGGCGCTCTCTCTTGCATTGGAGACTGTAGGCTGCGTAATTCACCCGCTGGGAGGTGACGCCGCTTCGTACTCGTCGAAGCCCGCTGACGACATTTTGCGCGAGTGGCTGTGTGGTGAAACACGATCGTCCGCGATTTTGCTGGAGCTACCGGAGGCGCCCAATGGACCAGGCGTTCCGGAGTTGGCCTTGAGTAACGCCGCCACAGTACTCAAACTTTTGCAGGCAGTCGTCGAGGAAGGATCGGCCGGGCGCACCATCTGGCTCATTACGCGTGGCACAATCACTGAAGCGCCAGGATTGATTCATCTTTCCTCCACGGCGGTCGATGCAATGGCAAAGACCGCCCGCCTGGAACACCCGGAACTGTCGATTCGGTGGGTCGATCTTCCGCCCATGCCCACGAAAGAGGATCTGGCGCGGTTTGGCGAACTCGTCCGGGAGGGTACCACCGAGCACTCGCTGGCGGTGCGCGAAGGAAAGATCGTTGCCCCACGATTGGTCTCCCTGAGCGCGACCTCTTCTCGTGATGCGGAACGCTGCACCCTGAATCCGGATGCGATTTATCTGGTGACCGGCGCCTACGGTGGTCTGGGCTTTCGCACCGCGCAGTGGATGGTGGAGCGCGGGGCAACCTCGGTTGTGATGGTGGGCCGTCGCGAACCGTCTCCTCCAATTCGAAAACAGATTGTGAAGCTCAGAGAGTCCGGGATCCGCATTTATGACCTTACCGGTGACATCTCGGAACGCAGCGTTGTGGAGAGAATCTTCCGCCGCATCGAGGAAACCGGCCTTGCTCTGCGCGGTATCGTTCATGCTGCAGGAACATTGAAGGACGGCACTCTCCTTCAGCAGACACGAGAACAATTTGCCATCGTATTTAAGCCAAAGGTTCACGGCAGCTGGCTACTCCATGAGTTCTCCCGCCGATTGCCGCTCGATTTCTTTGTGCTCTATGGATCTGCTGCATCCGTTTTAGGATCTGCGGGACAGAGTAACCACGCAGGCGCGAACGGTTTTCTCGATGGGCTCTCCCGTCTTCGCCAGGGCCAGGGACTGCCCTCGACCACGATCGCCTGGGGCGCGTGGTCCGAAATCGGCGCCGCCTCGCATCTAACGGGTATCGGCCGCGGTGCGCGCCTGGGATTGAATACCTTTTCTCCGGAGAAGGGAATTGAGTTACTGGAGCAGGCCATTTTGAGCGGCCGGTCCGAAGTGGCTGCGTTACCCGCCGACTGGCAAGTCTATCTCTCTCCCGGACAGCCACAGTGCGAGTGGCCATTGTTTAGAAGCCTGTCTACGCCGGAAAAGGATGACCCTTCGCCCTCCGGCCGTCCGGTGCATGACCGGCGGCTGGCACTGAAATCCTTACTCGAACGTGCCCCCGCGGAGAATCGTTTGAACGTGATTAAGGAATACGTGCGCCCACGGATTGCCGAGGTGCTTGGGCTGGATTCCGCCTTAGCCTTCCGCGAGGATCAGCCATTAGCCGAGCTCGGCCTTGACTCGCTGATGGCTCTTGAACTGAAAAATGAACTGCAGGTAGCATTGGGCACCACTTTGCCCGCCAATCTTTTTTTCGAATATCCGAGTCTGAACCTGGCGGCCACATTCGTAGACGCGAGACTGGCCGCGGCGGACGGAAACACGCGCCCGCTATCCAACTCCTCGGAATATGAGGAGCTCACCATTTGAAGACTTTGGTTGAATTTCTTTCTGACATTCGCGCTGTGGGCATTCTGCTGTCGGTCGACGGCGAGCGTCTGATCTGTAACGCCCCCAAAGGAGCCGTGACTCCGGAGATAAAGAAGGTGCTTGCAGAACGCAAGCCGGAAATCCTGGCATTTCTGCGCGAGTCAGACTCTCTTGAGACCTCCGGCGATCGAAGTGGACCATTGGTAGATTTGCCGCTCTCTCGGCCACAACAAAGACTATGGTTTTTGGCTCAGCTCTATCCCGACAATCCGGTTTACAACATCCCCTTGGCCTTGCGGTTGACCGGAGAATTGGACCGCGATGCTCTTGAGTCTTCACTTCACTTCCTGGTGGCGCGGCATGAGATGCTGCGCACCGAGTTCTACCAGAGGAACGGCAGACCCCTCGCGCGGGTTCTCGGTGCCTCGGAGTGGAAGAGCGTCTTTGTCGACCTGTCGTTGCTCTCCGTGGAAGAGGCGGATAAGGAAGCCATACGAGCGGGTCATGAAGAGGCGCGCAAGCCCTTCTCCCTGGAGCACGCACCTCTCTTTCGAGCCACCCTGTTTCGTTTGGCGGAGCACCGCCATCTGCTCGTCCTTATCGTTCATCACATCGTGGCCGATGGCTGGTCGCTTGGCATCCTCGCCAGGGAACTCGGCAGTCTCTATCCCGCATTCGTCCAGAAACGGCATCCGGCGTTGCCACCCATTGCGTTCCAGTACAGGGATTATGTCCGATGGGAGCGCGATGCCGGCGAAAAGGCAGCCGCCAGGCAGATGCCGCTCTGGTTGGATCGCCTGAGTGGTTCTCCAACCACAATGCAACTCGCCCCAAACCAACGCCGGCCGGCCGTTCAGACATTCAAGGGAAGACGCATCGCACTCACAGTCGAGCCACCCTTGGCCGAGCAACTGCGCGAACTCTGCCGCGCGACCGGCGCTACGCCTTTCATGTTGCTTCTGGCGGCGTTTGAAGCGGTCCTCTCACGATATACGGATCTTGAAGACACTCTGATCGGCAGCGCTACCTCTAATCGGCAGAGGCAGGAACTTGCGCCACTGGTCGGCTTTTTTGTGAACACCCTGGTGCTTCGCACTGACCTGAGCGGAGATCCAGCCTTTCTCGATCTGCTTGCCAGGGTAAAGGAAACCGCGCTCTGGGCCTATGCCCATCAGGAGGTTCCATTCGACTTGTTGGTCGAGAAGCTGCAACCTGAACGCAAGTTGGGCCATAGCCCATTGGTACAAGTCATGTTTACCCTGCAGAACGTTCCCATGCAGGAGCTTCAGTTGCCCGGGCTCAAAGTTGAACTGGAACAGATCGATCCAGGGATAGCACGAGCGGATCTGGCTGTTGAGATCTGGCCAGCCGGAGACGGCTACCGTTGCGATTTCGAATACAGTACCGATGTTTTCAGTGAAGACGCCATTCGCGCATTGCAGGCCGACTATCTCCACTTCCTCCGCTATGCGGCCGGCGATCCGTCACTTCGCATCGGCAGTGTTCCACTTCTTTCCAGCCGGGAACAGCGAAAAACGCTTGCGGAGGGCAACGCCGGTTTTGCCGCTAACGAACACCCTCTCTCGCGATCGCAGCAGCGGCTTTGGTTCCTCGATCAACTCGATGGCAGCAATCCGGTATATAACATCACGGTCGCGCTACGCATGACCGGGCCTTTGCGGCGAGACCTCATGGAGCAGTCGCTGCGAGCCATTGTCGAGCGGCAGGAATCTCTGCGTACCCGCTTTCTGGAGAGAGATGGCATTCCCTACGCCCTGGTGGAAGAGGCCAGGAACTGGAATATGCAGTTTGTCGATCTTTCTGATCTCTCTCCGGGAGAACAAGAGGCGGCGTATCTCAGGCGGGCGCAGGAAGAAGCCCAAAAGACGTTCTCACTCGAACGCGGACCGCTTTTTCGAGCCGTGCTTCTTGGCAAAAACGCCGATGAGCATCTACTGATTCTTGTCATGCACCACATCATCTCTGACGGGTGGTCTCTTGGCGTGCTTTCGCGCGAACTCGGGGCAATCTATCAGTCCGTCGTTCGCGGACGCGATTTGCCGCTGTCACCCTTACGATTTCAGTTTCGGGACTTTGTGGAGTGGGAGCAGCGCGAAGCGCTGTTGTCTTCTGAAGCGGATATGAAGTATTGGCGGCGGCAGCTGGCCGGTGATCTTGCGCCGTTGGAGCTGCCGGTGGATCACCCTCGGCCTGCGCTCCAGACTTTTCGTGGTCAACGTACGACTACGGATATTCCCCCCTCTCTCGTCGGCCGTGTTCAGAATCTGGCCAGCGAACAGAATGCCACCTTCTTTATGGTTCTCTTCGCCGCATTCAACGTTCTCCTGAGGCGCTACTCCGGGCAAGAGGACATCCTGGTAGGCACGCCGACTGCCGGCCGATTGAAGCGCGATTTTGAGGGGATTGTGGGCTTCTTCGTCAACAACCTGGTTTTGCGGACAAACCTTAACGGCAATCCCAGATTTATCGACGTGATTCAAAGCGTCCGGAAAACCGCTCTCGATGCATTCGAACATCAGAGCATTCCTTTTGACCAGCTTGTGGAGGTATTGCAACCGCAACGCAGCCTCGATCGCAGTCCCATATTCCAGGTGATGTTTACTTTGCAGAATGTGCCTCTACCTCAGCTGCTCCTGGACGATCTCGAATCGGCTCCATTCGAATTTCGCGTCCCGCGGGCACGTTACGATCTGGCTGTCGACGTTTATCTGTTTGAAGGCAATTATCGTTGCGATTTCGAATACAACACCGACGTCTTCGCAGCATCCAGCATCATTCAGATGCAACAGCACTACATTGCTCTTCTGGAGACGGTGACCTCCGATCCTGAGAGTTCCCTCCGTACTCTGTCGTTGCTGAGCGAACGCGAACAACACCAGATCATCGAAGAGTGGAACCGCTCGGAAATGCCGCCCCCTCCCTATGCCACCGTGCCCGCGTGGTTTCATGCGCAAGTTGCGAAGTCTCCCCATGCCACCGCCGTACAAATGGGTCGCCTCTCGCTTACGTACGCGGAACTTGATGCGCAGTCCAGCGCGCTGGCCCGTGTTCTGCGCGCTCATGGTGTGGTGCGGGAGACCGTGGTGGGTGTATTCCTGCGCCGCAGCCCAGAGATAGTGGTGGCGTTACTCGCCATCCTCAAGGCCGGTGGCGCCTATCTCCCTCTCGATCCCATGCTGCCTGCGCAGCGAATAGAATTCCTGCTCTCCGATGCCGGGGTGCCGCTCATTATCACTGAGACGGGCCTTCGCGATAGCCTCCCGGTTTCCGCTGCTCTCTTCTTTATTGATCGTGACCAGACCGCGCAAAGCAACGAGGCGCCGGTAAGCGGCGAGCCCGCGCCGGAAGACCTTGCCTATCTCATCTACACCTCAGGCTCCACCGGCAATCCCAAGGGAACCGAAATACCTCACGGGGCTCTGGTCAATCTGCTGGCTTCCATGCTGCGCGACCCGGGCCTGACCAGCCGGGATACTCTGGTCGCCATCACCACCCTCTCGTTTGATATCGCCGGCCTCGAAATTTTTGGCCCGCTGGTATGTGGGGCAAAGCTGGTTCTCGCGTCGACAGATCAGACCTTAGATCCGAACGCGCTTGCCGCTTTGCTCGATGAATCCGCGGTCACCGTCATGCAGGCGACTCCTTCCACCTGGCGAATGCTGCTCGATGCCGGATGGATGGGAGCGGCGAATCTACGGATGTGGTGCGGCGGAGAAGCGCTGCCACCCGATCTGGCTGAAAACCTCCTGGTGCGCGGCAGGGAATTATGGAATCTCTACGGACCGACCGAAACCACCATCTGGTCTGCCGCCCATCGGGTCAAGAGCGGTGAGAATCCGATCCTCATCGGCCGGCCCATCGCGAATACCCGCATGTATGTGCTCGATCCGGATGGTCAACCGGTTCCCAATGGTGTTCACGGCGAGCTCTACATCGGGGGTAGCGGCGTGGCCCGCGGATATTGGCGGAGGCCAGAGCTGACGGAAGCTCGATTCATCAGCGATCCCTTCGACCCTTCAGGACATCGTCGCATGTACCGCACCGGCGATCTCGCGCGTTACCGGCCAGACGGACAGATTCAACTCATTGGCCGAACCGATCATCAAATCAAACTGCGCGGGCATCGCATAGAACTCGGTGAAATCGAAACCATCATCGAGCGCCACCCCGAGGTGCTCCAGGCTGTAGTAGCCTTGCACGGCGAGGGTTCCGATCAACGCCTCGCTGCCTATGTGAAGCAGTTGGATGGCGATGCAGATCCTGCGCGTCTGCGTCCCTGGTTACAGGCTCGATTGCCGGAATACATGGTGCCGTCGGCGTTCCTCGCCATCGCGGAAATTCCCCTGACCCCCAACGGAAAGATCGATCGCAAGAGGCTGTCGATGCCAACGGCGCCCCCTCGGGAACGGTCGGCTTCCATCGTCATCCCCCGCAACCAGACGGAAGAGCGGCTTGCTCAAATCTGGTCGGAAATACTCGGCGTCGACCGCCCAGGAGTCCGGGATAATTTCTTCGATCTCGGTGGACATTCGCTTCTCCTGATTCGTGTCCACTCCATGTTGCGACAGGAACTCGACGCCGGCATCGCCGTGATCGACCTGTTTCGCTATCCAACGATCGAGTCCCTGGCAGGCTGGCTCGAACGGCGCCGTGAAATGCCTACCCTCGCCGAAGGAGTAAGTTTCTAATGTCCCATCTATCCGATCAGGGAAAACAAATCGCGCAGCCCGATCAGTCTACGCAGTCGGCAGGGCGCTGGAGCGACGGCATCGCCATCGTCGGGATGAGCGCCCGGTTTCCGCGCTCACGCAACGTTCAGGAATTCTGGGACCGTTTGCTTGCTGGAGAAATTCTTATCTCCGACCTGAGCAAGGACGAATTGCGCCAGGCAGGAGTCGACGAAGCCACCCTCTCCAGCGCATCCTACGTTCCCAGAGGCAACGCGATTGAGGACGCGGACAAGGTGGATGCGGAGTTCTTCGGTCTCAGTCGCCGAGAGGCCGAAATAACCGATCCTCAGCAGAGAGTCTTTCTTGAGTGCGCGTGGGAGGCACTCGAGCACGCCGGCTACACAGGCGATGGAGAACGCGTTGGCGTCTTCGCCGGCGTCGGAGTGAACACTTACCTCCTGCAGCTGATGAACAATCCGGCAGTCCTGGGCAGCGTGGGCGGCTACCAGTTGATGCTGGGCAACGATAAAGATTATCTCGCTACCCGAGTGGCCTACAAACTGAACCTCCGCGGCCCTGCTGTCGTGGTTCAGGCGGCGTGTTCCACTTCGCTGGCCGCTGTTCACCTCGCTTGCCAAAGCATGCTTGCCGGCGAATGCGACATGGCGCTGGCAGGTGGTGTTTCCATCCTGTTTCCGCAGGCAGTCGGATACCCTTACATTCCGGGGATGATTCTGTCCCCCGACGGATACTGTCGCCCGTTCGATGCTGACGCCCATGGAACAATACCCGGCCGCGGCGCGGGCCTCGTGGTCCTGAAGCGGCTCTCGCGGGCCCTGGCCGATGAAGATCAAATCTATGCGGTCATTCGCGGCTCCGCCTGGAACAACGATGGTAGCGAAAAGGTTGGTTACACCGCCCCGAGTGTCGCTGGCCAAATTGCTGTCATTCGCCAGGCGCAAGCTGCCGCGGGAATCACAGCTGATCGCATCGGGTATGTGGAAGCCCACGGCACTGGCACCGAACTGGGAGACCCCATCGAAGTCGCCGCACTCACGGCGGTTTTCAACCAGGCCCATGCTGAACCCCGCTCCTGCGTGCTCGGCGCCCTAAAGGCGAATATGGGCCACGCTGACACCGCTGCCGGTGTTGCGGGCCTGATCAAGGCAACTCTCGCCGTGCAGGCTGGCGTAATCCCGCCCACACCCACCTTCCGCCGCGCCAACCCCTCCCTGGAACTTGAAAGTGGACCCTTCGTCGTTAGTTCCTCGTTGACTCCGTGGCCCCGGCAGGGCGAGCGATGGGCTGGCATCAACTCCTTCGGAATCGGTGGAACCAATGTGCATGTCGTTCTCAGCAATGCACCGCAGCGCCCTGTGCATCCCGAAGTCGCAACGCCGCGCATTTTTCCTCTCTCCGCGCGAACCCCAACCGCGCTCGCCAAGGCATGCGACCAGCTCGCCCATCGCCTCGAATCGGATTTGTCTCTAGCCGCGGAAGATGTCGCCGCCACTCTCCAATCTGGGCGTCGCGCGTTTTCCCATCGCCGGGCCGTGGTCGCAGAACAAAACGCCGAGGCGGCAGTGCTCCTCCGCCAACCGTCGAAAAAACGCGAAACCGGGGTCGATCTTGCGCGCGACGTAGTATTCCTGTTTCCTGGCCAGGGCCAGCAATTTGTCGGCATGGCTGAGTCTTTATACCGGGCCGATACTGCGTTCCGAACCACCATCGACCATGGGACCGACCTCCTTCGCAGCGAATACGACTTGCATACTGCTGCATGGATTGCCGGCGGAGAGCAAACCCCGGCACTGAAAGCGCAACTCGCCGATACCGCCCTGGCGCAACCCGTGCTCTTTCTGCTTGAGTATGCGCTCGCCGCACGATGGCGGTCCCTTGGGGTAGAACCATCCGCACTCCTGGGACATAGCCTCGGCGAGCTGACCGCCGCTGCCGTCGCCGGTGTCTTCTCCTTTGAAGATGGCTTGCGTCTGGCCGTGGAACGGGGCCGGCTCATGGCGCTGACCCCGGCCGGAATCATGTTGGCCGTCACGCTTTCTCCGGAAAAGCTGGTTGACTACCTGGAGCAGGATGTGTGGCTTGCCGCGGAGAATGGGCCCGGGATTTCAGTCGCCTCCGGCTTGCCGGAAGCAATCGAGCGCCTGGAGCGCAGGCTTGCGGCCAATCGTGTCGCTTGTGTACGTCTGGCCTCCAGAAACGCATTCCACACTCCATTAATGGCCGATGCGGCCAAGGCCTTCCGTGAGAAGGTGGACACCGTTCCGCGCCACGCCCCCATTTTTCCCTGGCTTTCGAATGTCACCGGAACCTGGATCGACGCTGCCGAGGCGCAGACTTCACGGTATTGGGGAAATCAGATACTGTCGCGGGTGCGCTTCACGCAGAACCTCTCCGCCCTCGCAGATCGAACCAGATTGTTGTTGGAAGTTGGGCCAGGCGATGCGCTCATCGGCATCGCGCGGCGGCAGTTGCCGGCCAGCGTCATGGTGCCCTCGCTCGGTCCTGAGAATCGTCGCAGTTCGGACCACGTCATCTTCCTTCAGGCTGCCGCCCGGGCCTGGGAATGCGGTGTCTCCCTCTCCTGGAAGGCGTTACAACCCGATGCTAGAACGCGCCGGGTCGCGCTGCCGACCTATCCGTTTGAACGCCAACGCTACTGGGTCGAATCAGCAGCTCCCGCCGAAGCCAGGCCGGCGCGAAACGCACCCGAGCAATTTCTTTCTCCAGCCACCACGCCGGCTGCATCCTTAGTCAAGCGCGCGGATGTTTCCTCGTGGTTCTATGCGCCTTCCTGGCAGAGCACTCCCCCTGCTTCGGTGGCGTTGCCCCAGAGCGCGAATATCGTGGATTGCTGGCTTGTTCTACTCGACAGTTCCGGACTTGGGGAAACACTTTCTGCGCGGCTGACTGAGACCGGGGTGCCCGTCGTTTCTGTAACCGCTGCGGACGAATTTATTCAGAGCGGCAGCAGGTTCGCGGTAAACCCTGCGCGTCCCGGCGATTACGAGAAGTTATGGCAGGGTATTGCCAACCTCGGTCTGCGCCCGGCGGGGCTACTGAATCTGTGGACGATGCGCGCTACGAAATTGCAGGCGTACGACAGCCTTTTGTATCTGCTGCAGGCCGCACGGACACACCGTCAACGCTTTCGCCAGGTCGAGATTGTGACCGACCATCTCGAAACCGTCTCCGGCGAGGCGATTGAAAACGTAGAACGGGCAGAAATATTGGGACTGCTCCGTATTATCCCCTTCGAATATGCCGGCACCCAATGCCGTTCCATCGACGTGCGCTTGTCCGCGGACAATATCCGTGAAATTGGCCAACACATTCTGGAGGAAATTCACGTACCTGGGCCGGCCTTGACGATTGCATACCGGGGAGAAAACCGCTGGCAGAAAAGCTGGATGCCGGCTCCGCTGCGTGAATCTTCGGCGTCTCCCTTTCGCCGCGGTGGCACCTATCTCATCACCGGAGGGATTGGTGGCATCGGATACGTTGTCGCTCGCTACCTCCTTCAGCAGTATCAGGCGCGCGTCGTGCTTACTGGCCGAACCGCTTTGCCACCACGTAGCGAGTGGGCTGCCCGGATAGCGGAGCATGCGCACGACGAGCCAGTCACCCGTCGGATCCTTCGCCTGCAGGAGTTGGAACGCTCAGGTGGCGAAGTCCGCTTTGTTTCAGCGGATGTGACCAGCATCGATGCCATGGCTAACGTGTTCGCTGAAGTCCGCAAAGATTTCGGACGACTGAATGGGGTACTGCATGCCGCAGGGATAGCGGGCGGCGGCATGATCGCGTCCCAGGATCCAGTCGAAGCGGCCATCGTCCGGCACCCCAAAGTACAGGGAAGCATTGTTCTTGCGGAGTTGCTGCGGGGAGAAGATCTGGATTTCTTCGCGCTCTCTTCTTCTATCAGCGCAGTCGTTCCGGCAGCGAGCCAAAGTGCGTACGCAGCCGCCAACGTCTTCCAGAATTATTTCGCGGACTATTGCCGGCATGTTTTAAAACTTCCTGCGGTCGCCATCGGGTTCGACGCGTGGCAGGAAGTCGGTATGGCTGCCGAGATGGTCCTGCCGGAGGGTTTTGAGGCGGTAAAGAAGCAGCGATTGGAAACCGCAATGACTACTGAAGAGGGAATTGAGGTGATCCGGCGCGTTCTATCCGGTTGGCGCGGAGCCCAGATTCTGAGCACGACCGTCAGCTTGGATGCCCTTCTTTCCCAGGCATCGTCCCAGCCTTCCCTTGGAGAACGCGAGCCCCTGCCTATCCATGCCCATGACGACGAGTTGAAGGCCGTCCTGGAAATTTGGAAAGACGTGCTGGCCGCCAACGACATATTGCCGACAGATAATTTCTTTGAACTCGGGGGCCACTCGCTGATGGGCACCATGGTTGCGACCCGCATTCGAGATCGCTTCGGTGTCGAGCTCACACTGCGAACGTTGTTCGAATCTCCTACTCCACAGGCCCTGGCCGAAATCATTCGGACATCAAGGGAGGTGCCGGCGGCGATCGCGGGACCCGCCGGTGAAAGGGAGGAATTCGAAATCTGAACGCAACACCCAGGCAATACTCAGGAGAAGGGCGTGTACAAAGCCCGGCGGCAACCGTGATGGATTCCGCGTTGCCCTGCGGATTCCCTGGAGCGGGTTTCCTGGGAGCTACTCCGGGGCCTTGAGGTGCCAGACAAAGCTGCTCGGCAGACACTGCCCATTCTGGGTCTTCACCTCATCGAAACGTACTTGTGCCGCGAGTGAATACGGGGTCTGGGCAATAATTCTCTGCCACGCATCCCAACTCATCACTCCTTGTCCGGAAAGGCGATGAAAAAAGAGATACTCCGGCATGATGGAAGTCCGGGCATTTTCCGCCAGAACAGTGCTGGGCAGGTTAACGATTTCCCCGAGAATAATGTCTGCCTTGGGAAAGGTTGCGTTCATTCTCTTGAAGAATTCAATCAACACAGTTTCACTGCGTTGCGAAAACTCATGCGCCACGAACCAGATGGTGAAGACTACGGGTGAGGCTGTCTTGAACGATGCAGGGAGTTCAGCCGCCCAATGATCGACCAGCGAGCCATCTGACGTGACGGCCGCGACCAGGTCGATGCCGCACTCCGAAAAGCGCTTCGTGGTAGCGTCGATCGCGACCTGCGAATAATCGATCACGGCGAGCTGAGCATCCGGGACGCGCGCGTGTGCGTATTCCAGAAATGTGCCGTCGCCACAGCCAATATCGATGATCGCCTTAGGCTGAATGAGCTCAAGCTGCTGCAAGGCCGCCGGGAAGAACTTCTTCGCGTGCAGCGCGCCGCTGCCAACCACATTCTCGCCGCGCTCGACGGTAGGCATGACGGCGCTCTTTGACGTGAGCAACTCTGCCAGACTGTCAAAGTATTTGTTATAGGAATGCAGGAGCGAGAAGGCTCCATAGCGTCGGAAGACCATTTTCCCTGGCTCGGTCAACTCGTAAACGCAGTCGTCGGCTTCCTGGCGCGCGGAAAGAAGGCCAATACAAATCAGGTAATCGAGGCAAGCCCCCAGTACATCGGCATTGCCTTCCAATCCCAGGTCTTGTTTGGTGGCCGGTCCGGTCAACAGCTTGTCTGCGAGACCAATCTCGCCGAATGCTGCGATCAATGGGCAGGAAAGATTGCCCCTCAATAATTCAATGAGCGTGCTTCTATCGTAAGCCTTGGATGACAACGGCAAATCCTCCGATTTCTATACGAGAAGAAGCACCCAAGTGCCTGCCCTCTCTGTAATCTCACCGTGCGGAAAGCATGTTCGCGGTGAACGACCTACGACCGGTGATCGAGCAAACGGAGGAGTTCCTGGCGGAAGCAACGTCAAATGTCCAGATTCGTCAATTATACATTCTGCATACCAATTTACGAGCACTCAATACGGGGGAAAGCCGTCCATAGCTGTCCGCTCTGGACACGGGCCCTTCGGTCACTAACCGGAAAGTACGTTTCGTGATTACCAATGGCATCCCCACTCCACTTGGTTGTGTCGCCGGGCCACTCAGAGGCTTTGGTCATCCCACTCGATCCGGATGCTAGCTTGCCAATCGGCGATTCCCCCAGCTGATACCATTTGCCGCAGGGTAGGAAATCATCCGCCGGTAAAACAAAGAGGACCGAATTCATGCCGAAAGCCGAAGTGAACGGAGCACAGCTCTTCTATACCCTGAGCGGGAAAACCGATGCTCCCGTGCTCATGATGTCGAACTCGCTAGGCACCGCGATCGAGATGTGGCAGCCGCAATTAGCAGTCCTGGAGAGCAGGTTTCACCTACTGCGCTACGACATGCGCGGCCACGGAAAAAGTGACCTGATCGATGAGCCATGCACGATCGGCACCTTCGGCCAGGATGTCCTGGCCCTGCTCGATGAGCTTCACCTGGACAAGGTGCATTTCTGCGGTCTGTCCGTTGGCGGAGTGATTGGCCAATGGCTCGGAGCAAACGCGCCGGACCGCCTCCGATCCCTGATCCTCTGCAACACAGCCGCCAAAATCGGAACGGCAGAATCATGGAACCAACGATTTGCCGATGTTGCGCAGCACGGAATGGCTGCCATCACTGAAGCAACTCTCGGGCGCTGGTTCACCCCAGCCTTTCACCAGGCATCTCCGGACGCAATCGCCCCCTTCCGTGCAATGTTGCTCGCCACGAATCCCAGGGGATACACCTTGGTCGGTGCAGCCATCCGCGACATGGATCAGAGAAAGTCGGTCGAAGACATTCGCGTACCCACTTTGGTGATTGCCGGCGAGCATGATCCGGCAACGACGTTCGACGACGCAAAGTTTCTCCAAGCGAAAATTCCAGGAGCCACACTGGTCCCATTGCCAGTCGCACACATCTCGAATGTAGAAGCCGCCCCCCGATTCAACCAGGCGATCATCGACTTTCTTTCTTGATAGCTTGGGCGGTATGCTAAGCATCACAGTTTTGCGGCTTGGAGGATTATGGACGAGGAACTTTACTTCGAAGATTTCTATCCGGGCCAAACTTTCGATTCGGAACACAGCTATTGGCTCACCGCGAAGGAGATCATCGGTTTCGGAGAACGGTACGATCCACAACCGTTTCACATCGACGAAACCGCCGGGCAAAATTCATTTTTTCACGGTCTTGCGGCCTCAGGATGGCTGACCGCGGCCATTGCCATGCGCCAACGGGTGCAGGCGATCCGGGTCTCCGGAGGAATGATTGGGGCCGGTGTAGAAGAAATGCGCTGGACCAAGCCTGTCCGTCCAGGCGACACGATTCGCACCAGGACCGAAATTCTGCATACGCGTCTCCTGGCGTCGCGCCCCAACTATGGCATGGTTCGCTCTCTGACGACCGTCTACAACCAGCGAGACGAAGTCGTCATGACCTCCATCACCAATTTCCTCGCCCCTTCCCGCGCGACCAGAACGTTAAAGGAAAAAATGAAGGGTCCGTGATGACGTAACGAACTTCCTCGCCCCTGCCCGCGCGACTAGAAGTTAAAGGAAAAAATGGAAGGGTGCCCCAGGTCTCGCGTTTGAGACCTGGGATCCTCCTGGGAAAGGCCGATCAAATCCCTTGTTATATCCATAGGTCTGAACCACCCCCTACTCATCCTGTATAAGACTTCGCTGCATGAACACCGTATCGAGCCACCGCCCGAATTTGAATCCGACATCTTTCAGCACGCCAGCCTCCTGAAAACCAAACCGGCGGTGCAAGGTGATAGACGGTTGGTTAGCGCTGTCGCCGATCACAGCGATCATCTGCCGCATGCCGCAAGCCTGGACCGCACGAATCAAAGCCGGCATCAGCAGCCTGCCCAGGCCACTGCCGAGCCGGTCCGCGCGAACGTAGATGGAATCTTCCACCGTGTGCCGGTACGCCGGCCGCGTTCGATAGGGGGCGGCATAGGCATATCCGCCAATCTCACCACCATCTTCGGCGACCAGCCAGGGCAGGCCTCTGGCTTCCACTTCGCTCCAGCGGCGGGCCATCTCCACGGAATCGGGTGGCTCGGTTTCAAATGAGCCAGTACCGTGCTGCACATGGTGCGCATAGATCCGCGTGATCGCATCGATATCGGATGCAACCGCCGGCCTGATAACAGTGGACATGGTCCTTCCCTGCTCCTCGGCGTTGGATTCAGCGGATGTGCGGATAAGTTCCTGGAATCTTCAAGGTAATGCGATAAATACTGGAACTCGCCGCGACGTACAGCGTCTTGTGATCGGCGCCGCCCCAGGCCACATTGCCTACCCGCTCCGGTATGTCGAGTGTACCGATGTGTTTGCCTTCCGGAGAAAAGATCCAGACTCCACCAGGGCCCGCACTATATACATTTCCGCTTTGGTCAACCTTCATCCCGTCGGGCGCGCCTACCCGCGTATCTGAGGTCGCATCGAAGAAGACCTTCCCGTCCGTGAGCGTTCCATCGGCCTTGACCGTGTAGCGCATCCACAGCTTCTTCGGCTCGGAGTTGTTCACGTAGAGATACTTCTCATCGGGTGAGAAACATATGCCGTTCGGCCGGGGCAGATCCTTCACCAGCAGCTGCAACGCGGCATGGTCGGGAGGGGCCCCAGGCTGATGATTGAGCGCGCCGGGTAACCGGTAAACCCCGGCGAAGGGCAACTGCTTAGTCGGATCCTTTTCCAATTTCGGCAGCCCGTACGGCGGATCCGTGAAGTAAAGCGTCCCATCGGACTTGTACACCAGGTCATTGGGACTATTCAGACGCTTACCCTCGTAGGTATCCGCAAGCACCGTGATCTGCGCCTTGGGATTCATCTGTTCCAGCCGCCAAACGTCGCGCTGCGCATGCCCGGAAACCGTCAACCGGCCGCGGCTATCGAGCGTCATGCCATTGGAACCGGGCTCCGGACCGGTGAAGGGAGTCGACTCCTTCCAGCCGCTCGGCTGCATGAAAACACTCACGCCCACCCCTGGGGTCCACTTACGAATGCTATTGCTGGGGATCTCGGCAAACAGCAGATAGCCGGCCGGGATCCACACCGGACCCTCGGTCCATTTGAATCCAGGGCCTGTGGCTACCTTCTCCAGCCGTGGCGTAGAAGGAATGATCTGGTCCAGCGCCGGATCCAGGCGCTCCACTTTGAAAGGAACAGCGGCCGGTGCTTCGGCGGCATAGGCCTTGGCCGAGCCCGCATTCGGCAGCAGCCCATCACCGTTAGAGGACAATGCAACCACCACAGCACCACTTGCAATCGCACTCAAAATCATTAGCCGGGAAACTTTTCGTTGCATCACTCAATTTTCTCCGCCGTTGTATATGGAATGACTCGGAAACAGACGGATGATAACACTCAGCGCGGAGGAATGCCTCGGCTGGCCGACCTGGCCTTGTCCTCTGCGATGTAGAGGGCGCGCTGAGCGTCCGCATTGTTGGGGTCGCGGCGGACGATCTCCCGCATTTCCGCTATACCCTCATCCCAGCGGTTCAAGCGGCAAAGGGCGAGGGCAAAGTTGAGACGGTAGCCATCTTGCTCCGGGGCCAGCTCGCAGGCGGCACGATATTTTTCCAGCGCGCCCACAACGTCCCCCTGCTTTTCCAGGGCGACTCCCTCATTGTCTTCGCGTTGCGCTTCCATGGAGTGCTGGCCGGCTTGATCATCCTTGTGCACCAATTGGCGAAGACGAACCTCGTACGCATTCGCCTCCGTTACATCGCCAGCCTGGCGCAAGGCCCGCTGCAGCTTGTAGAGAGTCCCCCAGTCTTCCGGTGCGAGAAGGAGCGCCTTCTTGAGGTAAGGTACAGCCGCCTGAGGCTTGCCCAGGCTTAGATATTCGGACCCGAGTTCGTACTGAGCGTGGAAGTCCTGCGGGGCGAGGTCCGCAGCCCTCCGGAAAGCGGTGAGGGCGCCGGTGTCATCCAACAGGGCTCTCCGCGCCACGCCGAGCATGAGCCGCGCTTCAGCGTAATTGGGCCTGGCCTTGATAGCTGCCCGGAATTCCGCCGCTGCTTTCACGTAATCGTTCTGCTCCACGGCAACCTTGCCTCGCAGGTAGTGAGGTACAGCGGCGCCTGCTTTCGAACCCTCCAACTCAATAGCAGTATCCAGGTGCCCCGCAGCGCCTTTCAGGTCTCCGGCCTGGGCCAGAAGCAGCGCGAGGCCGACATGGGCTTCCGCCATGTGGGGATCCAGTTCAATGGCGCGGGTGAAAGCTTTCTGGGCCGCGTCTGTCTCCAGAAACCGGCCAAGCACCGTGCCTAACGTGTTGTACGCAACCGCTGATCCGGGCCGGAGACGAATCGCCGCCGTAAGCTCTTCGATGGCCGCGGATCGCTCCTGCTGCATGGCAAGACACTCTCCGAGCAGTAGGTGCGCGTCGAAATTCCCAGGATCGGCAGCGGTGAGCCGCCGCAACAAGGTTTCAGCCTGCTGGAACCGCCCGGATCGATACAGTGTCTGTGCTCTATCGAGCGTCGCGGTCGGCTGCTGCCCGGGAACAGAAAGAGGGAGGAGCAGAGAAACGAATGCCACCCAAATCAAGTGCAGGCCGGCACCGCCTCGCTTCATATTCAAGCACCTCCATCCAAACGGTGCCCCGCGAGTTCACATGGGAACGGAGCGAAGCCCCGACGGCCGGCACTCTCAACAGAATAGTGCGGCCGCCAGGCTAAAAGTTGATCTTCAACGTAAATTGCAACTGGCGCGGAGGATTCCCCGTGATAAGCGACGTGACCGTGCCAAAGCCGGCCGCATTTTGCGTATTGTTGGGGGCCGCGTAGTTGATGATGTTGAGAACGTTGAATGCCTCCGCGCGAAACTCAAGATAGCTGGCTTCGTTCCAAAGCGGAAAACGCTTGAACATCGAGTAGTCGAATTGAGTCACGTGATCGCTGTTCAGACTATTTCGCGGGGCATTGCCGTAACTGTAACTGGGCACCGAGAAGGCTGACGTGTTGAACCACTGTTTGATGGTCGGGTGCGAAACATGCGCGCTCCCCGTCTGGTTGGCCCGGGCGTATCCAATACCAAACACCGTGCCGCCCACGTTGGCCACGTCACCGTTCACCAGTACGCTGAACGGTTGACCGGAACGAATGCTAAAGATGGAATTTGACTGCCAGTTGCCCAGGATCCAGGATGCGGGTCCGGATCGCAGGTATTGGCGGCCCCTGCCAAAGGGCAGTTGATAAATCATGCTGGTGGAAAGGAACTGGGGCACATTGAAGGCGGATGGACCAACGTTCGCCGATGGATGATAGTAGTCCTGAATGCCGGCGCCTCCTCCCCCGGGCCCGTTCTCCGATGCGAGGAACCCGCTGGCGCCGTTGTCCGTAGCTCTCGACCATGTGTAGGAAATCAAAAATTGCAGGCCGTCGGTCATCCGCTGGTTAGCGCTCAGTTGTAGGGAGTTGTAACGCGAAGCCCCAATGCTCCGCCCGAAGAATACATTGCCCTGTCCGGGCCACGGCCTCATCGCATCCACCTGGGCCTGTGTCCCGGTGCTTGGTTGCACCGCCTGATTCGCAGCTCCGGTGTAATCCAGGTGGTGGGTGGAACTACCGACATAGCCGGCCGCAACTGTCAGCTGCCTGGTCGCCTGCCTTTGTATCTCCACATTCCATTGGTTCGACAGGGGTGTCTGTTTCTTGGGATCCGCGTTCCAGAACAGAGTGCCCCACGGGGCGGCGGTTGGCAGGGGCGCAGCGCTCAGAGTTTGCAAACTGCTAAGTTCGGTAAGGGGCTGGCCCAGAGTCCCGTTCAGCGATTGGAATACGGTCTGTGCCGCGGGCCAGTTGCCGACATGGTCGGCCATGTCCTGGATGAACCCGGCAAATTCGTCATACACCAATCCATACCCTCCGCGAATCACGGTATTTGTATCAATCGAGTATGCGGCGCCAATATGAGGCCCGAAGTTGAAGTTCTGCGGGCAGCGATACGAGGCACACGGAGCGAGCCCAATATGATTGCCCTCGGGGATATTGGCCAGATTGCCGTCGCCCGGAATGCAGGGCGCTGCCTTTGCCGTATCGCAGGCGGGCGGCAGGGAAGTGCCGCTGATATCGTACATGCCGGTGTTCACATCGAAACCCCCAAAAAGCGTTCCATTGAGATTGGAGATCGGGTTTAGCTTGTCATAGCGCAGGCCGACGTTAATTGTCAGCTTCGGCGAAACCTTCCATTGATCCTGGAAAAACGTTCCCCACTCCGAAAACGATTCGGTCCACTTCTGGCCGATGTACGTCTGTCCTACCGGCACACCGAGCAGCGCGGACGCCAGCGACGCCCCAGTCTTTCCCACCGAATTTGGATCCTGCGTCGTTGAATTGTTGAACGCGTAAAACTGTTGGTTGTAAGACGGCGTGGCGTAGTACTGGTTGATCCACTGAAAACCGCCCGTCATGAAATGCTTGCCCTTCAGCCAGGAGACCGCTCCGGCCGATTGATAGACGTGGTCTTGCTGGTTGATGAACGCCTCTCCCACGCCGCCCTGATTTTGCGCGCCCGAAGGACTGCTCCACGGCGCCTGAAGTTCTAATGCCGGCACTCCGTACGTTGCCGTTCCGGCAAAACCTGCGCCGGTTGCCGGGGTGGAACCATTCGAGAAAACCGTGCTTTGAATGTAGGGTGTGCGCGAGTAACCGAATTTCGCGTCCAGGGTAATCGATTGCGAGAACTGGTGGATCCAGTCGCCCCCCACATTGACGCGAGGCCGGTCTATCTGGGTGCTCAGCAGCCTGGTGATGGGGTTGGAATCTATCGTGTGGAAATGAGTAAACCGCCCCGAAAGAATATCCTTCGAGCCGAGATTCTCATCGATCTTGATTTGGTAGGTATTGCTGGTATCGGTGAGCGGCGCATTATTCTGTGCGTTGTACTGCGGTAGCGCGGGGTTCGAATAATTGGGCCTATCCCAGTAGTTTTTGAAAAACGCCACGGCCATGGGATCCAGACGGTTTGACGGAATCTTGTTGCCGGGAAATTGCTGAGCGGTAAAACCGCTGGGTGAGGTGGCGCTCGAGGTTAACGTCGAGGGGTCGTAGATATTCTGGGCGACCAACGATTGTGAGAAATCTCCAGCCAACTCAGCATCGGTCGGAACATAGTAGAAAGTCTGGTCTGGTTTACTGTAGCGCCAGCCGTCATAGGCAAAGAAAAAGAAGGTGTGCTTGCGCCCGTCGTACAGCTTAGGGATGAACACCGGGCCTCCGAAGGTCGCGCCGAATTCATTCTGGTGGTAGGGAGCCGGCCCGGTGGTTAGTGCGTCCAGGAAAGGGTCCCTGGCATCGAAGAAGTTATTTCTCACGTCTTCCCAGGCCGATCCGTGGAGATTCGACGTTCCGCTCTTGGAGACGAGATTGATGGTTCCTCCCATCGATCCGCCATATTCGGCATCGTCATTGTGCGATTGAACCTTGAATTCCTCCACCGACTCGATGATCGGCGTGATCGCGTAGCCACTGGCCACGTTAGTTGAATTCCAGATGCCATCGAGGTAATACAGATTGGAGCGGTTCCATTGCCCGTTGACGTTCGGGCGGAACGTCGGGGTGCCCGGGATGCTTACATCCTGCTGATAACCTGTGCCGCTGCCCGCGCCCTGCTCATTCTGCACCGGTGTCACCCCAGGCGTGAGTGTGAGGAGCTGGGTGAAGTTATGCCCGTTGAGCGGTAGATCATTCACCGCTCTTGAATCGATCACAGTTCCCAGGGCTGAACTCGACGTCTGCAAGGCTTGCGCGCCCGCGGATACCTCCACCTTTTCTTCAACGTTACCCACGCTGAGCGTGAAGTTCAGAGCCAGGTTCTGATTCACCTGGACGGTTATGTTTTTCTCTTCCGCCGCTTTAAAGCCGGGCGCTTCCACGTGGACTGAGTAGACGCCGGCCAATACGCTGGTAAAGATGAAACGTCCATCCTGATTGGCAACCGCGGTTCTGCTTACGCTGGTGCTCTCGCTCGACAGTGTGACGGAGGCTCGCGGTATCGCTGCATTGGTAGGGTCTGTGACCGTCCCGCTGACTTCGCCGGTCGCGGTTTGCCCGTGGGCTGAAGCTGCTCCCGCAAGCAGAATCAACGCCAATAACCGCATATTCTTTTGAGCAACGTTCTTGATGTGCATCGCCGTCATACCCTCCAAAAGTTCGCTCTTCCACCAGGCATTCCTAAACCCGGCCTCGCGGAACAACGCAGACGAGCTGCTTTCAACAGCACTCGCTCAATCCAACCTTCGCTTCGCCTGTGACAGGTCACGCTGGCGACATTTCACAGCAGTTCCCGAAGCGCTTCTCGATCTAGTCGAGCAATCTACAAACCACGCGTAACGATCGGCTTCTCATTTTGTCAGTGACTTGCTATCACTTTTTGTCGTCCGGTCAGATTGCGCCATGGGAACCGGGAGGCCCCGAGCCTGCTGTTGCCGCCATCCCCTGGCACATGGCTGACGGCGATCTACTGGCTGGTAACTTTCCCTGCGAAAGAGGCGATGGGCTGCGGGGCGCGTCCCCGGGGAATGGGAAAGCAGTTGCCAAACCGTGCTATGGTCTGTTCCAGCGATCCAGCGAACCGGCATAGGCGAAATACCAAGCCACCCGTTCCTCAGCAGTGCTGTTTGCCTTGCCTGTGAGTTTGTCTCACTTTTTGTCGCCCAAACCAGTGAGGTCGTTAAAAAGTCTATGGATAAAGGGAAGCCCGTTCTACGCCATATTGCCAATCTATGGACCCTGATGCAGCATCCGTCGCCTCAGGTCGAATGGACGCTTTCTCAGAAACTCGATGCCATCCGGGATGCCGGCTTCGACGGCGTCTGTTGGGCTCCAAGCGAGGAACTCTGGCAAGAAGCCGAAAGCCGGGGCCTCATTTTTTTAGGAGGCATGGCGAGCGGCCAGCCGGAAAAGGTCGCCTCGCTTCTCCGCGACCTCAAACGATGGGGAGCCCATCACGTGAATGTACAGTTGGGAACAGACGATCTGCTTACCCCGGAAGCACTGCGTCTTACTTTGACCCTGCTGGAGCAGGCCACCGCACTCGGCTTGGCGCCGGCCATCGAAAGCCATCGCGGCACGTGTACCGAGACGCCGGAAAAGCTATACGCGCTTGCCGATGCGTTCCACCGTTCGACCGGGACGCTGTTGCCCATCTCGTGGGATTTCTCCCACTTCGCAGTGGTGAAGCATCTCGTTCCCGCAAACTTTGCCCAGCGTCTGCTAACCCGCCCCGACTTGATCCAGCATGCGCAGCAATTTCATCTCCGGCCCTTCAATGGTCATCACGCGCAAATTCCGATCACTGATGGCAAAGGACATCGGACGAAGGAGTATGAAGAGTGGCTCCCGTTCGCAGAGGCCATCCTGGCCTGCTGGCTCAAGGCAAACGGCGAATCAGGACGAGAAATCTTCATCTGTCCGGAACTAGGGCCACTGGAGGGAGGTTACGCCCTGTCAACGTTTCCAGATAGCTGGGAAGAGGCAAAGCTGCTTCGTATCGAGATCGATCGGCTCTGGCGGCGGCTTACCGCTTGACCACCCGGGCGGACTGTCCATTCTGTCGATAGCGCATGGGAGAGTAGCCCATTAACCGCTTGAATACCCGATGGAACTGAGGATAGCTGCCGAAACCGGCCTCCAGCGCAGCATCCAGCATCGTTCGCCGTTGGCCTGTGCCGTAGATATCCAGAAAGCGTTCGACCCTCTGGCGGTTACGAAAGTCCACCAGCGCAAAGCCAGTCTGTTCCTTGAACAACCGGCTCAACCGGGTTGCGCTCAGTCCAGCGTGGTGCGCGAGTTCATCGAGCGAGAGCGATTGGTCGCTCCCCTGGTCGCGAATCAGTCGCGCCGCCCGTTCCACCGCGGGGTGCACATCGCGCACGGGAACATCCGCAGCCCGTTCGAAGCACCGCCAGGCATACAGCAACCCATAGGGCAAGCCCGCGTTCAGCAGGCTCATCTGGTCTATCGATTCTGCTAGCTCGCTGAAAAGCTCCTCCATGCATCCCACATCCTTCTCGGTAAGGCGGCGGCAAAACTCGCCCCGAGGCTCAGTCTGCAACAGGATGCGTGTATTCGCATCCGTGGCCGTTCTCTTGACGATCCGCCGCTTGAAAACGCCAATCCACATCTCGAAATCAGCCGTTTGTTCAAATAGCAAATGCTCTTGGGCAGGGAAGAGCCAGAGCAGATCGCCGCGGCGAATCTCGTATCGCCGATTGCCTAAAAGATAGGTCCCGTGGCCGCGAGTGACCAGGTTTAATTCGAGTTCCGCGTGGTGATGCCGCTTGTGATGTGCGCCCAGATTACGATAGTGCCAGACGTTTCCGTCCGCTTGAACCGGCAGGTTGAGATGGGCGCGCACGACAGAAAATGATAACAAGTGAAATATGAAATGAGAAGCACGCCGCTGGACGGCCTCACTAGAGTTCTCAGCATGATGATATCCGGGTCGCAACGCGAGCAGTACCGTTCAGAGGGTTACATGATCCTTCCCGAGGTGATTCCTCAGCGCGAGCTCACCATCCTGCGGGAAGAGTGTTCGTACTATCTTGGCTACTACGACGCGTTGATGGATACCAAGGGTGTTGAAACGGTGGATCTGAGTCATCGAGGCAAGCGCTATTTCATCAATAACCGCTATCGCTTGAGTTCGCGCTTATGGCAGTTTGTCTTCAGCGACCTGATGGCTCAGGTAGCAGAGGCGACCGTCGGACCGGACGCATATCTCTTTCATGAGCAGTGGGTGGTCAAGGGCGCAGAGCAGGGGATGAAGTTCTCCTGGCATCAAGACAGCGGTTACGTGAAATGGTATGACCCAACCACCTCGCACCGGCCTTACGTCACCTGCTGGTGTACGCTCGACGCTGTGAACGAGGAGAATGGAACGGTGTACCTGTTGCCACATTCACGAGCCGGCACTCTGGGGCAGATCATCGATCACACCAAGGAGTCGGGCACCAACGATCTGATTGGCTACACCGGCGGCGACCCGGGAGATGCGGTGATCGTTCCGGCAGGCAGCATCGTCGTGTTTGATAGCTATGTGTTTCATCGCAGTGGCCCCAACCGGACCCCGAATATGCGGCGCATTTATTTGCCGCAATACAGCGCCGCGCCTATCCTTCGTCCCGATGGCAAGCCTTGGGCGATGGCGACACCCTTCCTCAAGAACGGGAAGAACATTTATGACCATGCCCATGACAGCCCCGAGCAGTACGGACCGTTCGCCGATCCAGCGAAAGATGCGGCTGGGGCTGCTTGAACTGTAGTCACCCTATAGAAACTATGACAGCGTGGAACCCAGCGAAGTAAGAACATACACGGTATTGCAGACCCGCCTCGGCTACATGTCCAGCGAGGTGGCCGGCCAGCTTATTTTTTGCGTCATCTCCTTTTACCTGCTGAAGTTCTACACGGATGTCTATGGAATCTCCACGACCGCCGCGGGGTCCATCTTGCTCCTCGCAAGATCCTTTGACGCCCTGGATGCGCCGGTATGGGGCATCGTTTTCGACAAAACCAGGAGCCGTTGGGGCAAAAACCGGCCGTGGTTTCTCTGGCTTTGTGCGCCGTTCGCTATCTTCGGGGTCCTTACCTTCACCACGCCGAACCTCGATCCAACCGCTAAAGTCGTTTATGCCGCCACTACCTACGTGGTCTGCAGCATCCTCTACACGGGAATCAACACTCCCGTCACCTCAATTCTGTCCGCGCTCACTCCGGATGCGCACGAGCGCATCACTCTGACCAGCTTTCGCATGGTCGGCTCGAAACTTGGTGTTCTCGTCGTTAACCTGAGCGCGTACAAGATGGTGGCCTGGTTGGGCCAGGGCAACGATCGCCGCGGTTTCATGCGCGTGATGCCCATTTACGCTTGCGGATCTCTCCTCTTATATCTGTTCGCGTTCCTGAGGCTTAAGGAAGTGGTTGCCGATTACAGGCACCGCCTGTTAATTCGTCAGAGCTTCGCTGCCTTGAAAGGCAATGCACCCTGGCTCATCATTTTTCTCAGCAGCATTTTTTTCTGGATCGCTTTCGTTGCCAGAATTTCTTCCGCACCCTATTTCTTCGAATACACCCTCCATCGCAAAGGTCTGACCTCGGTGGCGAATAGTCTGGATTTTGCTTCGTTGGCCACGATTTTGTTTTTGCCCTTTTTCTGCCGAAGGTTCTCCAAGAGAACTGTCTGGGCAGTGAGCCTGGCGTGTTCTGTACTCGCCCAGATCGCCATCTTCTTTGCCGCCAGAAGCCTTTCCCCTGGAGGTGTTCTGATTGGCTGGACGCTGGGGATTCTCGCCAGCGGCGTGGCCATGGCGATGCCATTCGCGGTCCTGTCCGACAGCGTTGACTACGGAGAGTGGAAGAGTGGAATACGGGCGGCCGGCTTTCTGACCGCGATTGGGGCGGCCTTTTGTCTGAAGGCGGGCAGCGGTTTGGGGGGTGCTCTGCCGGCGTGGATACTGGCCTACTACGCTTACGTGCCCAACGTAGCTCAAAGCCAGCGCTCTCTGTTCGGAATTGAGCTCAGCTTCGTATGGCTTCCAGCACTTTGTTACGCCCTCGCGATTATCCCCGTTCTCTTCTATGGCCGATACGAACGGCTTGAACCCGATATCCGTCGAGACCTGGCGCAGCGCCGGGCGATGGCCAGTGCTATCAGCAGCAGCGTCTGATTTCCGGAGAACCTATGTTCACGCTCGACAGCAATGACGGGAGAGTGGTGTTTGCATCGGCATCGGCCCGCCTGCGCATCGGCTTCGTGACCGAATCCATCGCGTCGGTGACTTACACCGAACGGCTCACCTTCAGCGAGGTTCCCAGCCGGATAGTGATCTCCGAAGACCAGTACACTGGATACGTTCTCTCAGAACAAGACGACGCTTTCATCGTGGCCACGCCGGCTCTCCGGGTGATGGTGGACAAGCGTTCGGGCGCTCTCCGCTACTACGATGTCAAGGGCAAGCT
This sequence comes from uncultured Alphaproteobacteria bacterium, assembly GCA_963794655.1. Taxonomy (GTDB): domain Bacteria; phylum Pseudomonadota; class Alphaproteobacteria; order Rhizobiales; family Beijerinckiaceae; genus Roseiarcus. The sequence continues at coordinate 2,385,845 of CAWCEV010000006.1, read as the reverse complement.
CCTGTTGCAGGAGCCGGAGCGCGGTGGCAAGTGGCTGAGCTCGAAGAAAATCTACCGCAACCTGTTCCGCAATGACACGGCTGTGGCCTTCGCCCAGAGCATCGATGGAATCCGTGCATCTGCGGCCGAGTACGAAACTGTATTTGATCGCGATGCTTTCGAGGCCAAGTTGGAGTTCGTTTTTGCCGGCGGGGAAGCGCTCTTCGGCTTGGGCTCGCACGAAGAAGGCTATGGCAACCTGCGTGGAAAAGTGCGCGAGCTCTATCAGCAAAATATGAAAGCCGTGGTGCCGTATTTTGTCTCCACCCGCGGATATGGCATGCTCTTCGATTGCTGCTCTTTGATGACCTTTCATGATGATGCCCACGGTTCGTATTGTTGGATGGACGTTGTCGACGAGTTGTCCTTCTACGTGCTCCAGGGAGACACGTTTGACCAAATTACGCGGAACTACCACCGATTGACGGGCAAGGTTCCCATGTTGCCCAAGTGGGCTCTGGGATATATGCAGTCCAAGGAACGGTACGTAAACGCGGATGAGTTGCTCAGCGTGGTGCAGGAGTATCGCCGCCGCCGGGTGCCCCTCGATGTGATCGTTCTCGACTGGAAATCATGGCCCAACGGCGCAGGTTGGGGGCAGAAATCACTTGACCCGCTCCGCTTTTCCGATCCGGACGCCCTTACCGCCCAACTCCACTCCATGGGCGCTCATCTCATGGTATCTATCTGGCCCATCATGACCGGCGGTTGCCCGGATCAGAGAGAGCTGCTGGACGCTCATCTCATGCTTGGCAACCAGTCGACTTACAACGCCTTTCTTCCCGAGGCGCGCGATCGTTATTGGAAGCAAGCCCAGCGCGGCTTGTTCGATCACGGAGTCGATGCCTGGTGGTGCGACTGTACCGAGCCCTTCGAAGCGGATTGGGAGGGGTCGATCAAGCCGGAATCGCACGCGCGCACCCTGATCAACACCGCGCAATCCAAACTCTACATGGACCCGGGCGACATCAATGCCTACTCCTTGCTCCACTCTGAGGGTATCTATGAAGGACAACGGCGGGTCACCGATCGCAAGCGCGTGGTGAATCTCACGCGCTCTTCCTACGCCGGTCAACACCGCTACGCCACCATCACCTGGAACGGCGACATCTGCGCTACCTGGGAGACCCTTCGCCGTTGTATTCCCGAGGGAGTGAACTTTTGCGCCACCGGCGAGCCTTACTGGACGGTCGACATCGGGGCCTTCTTTATCGACAACAATCCGAGCCTGTGGTTCTGGCGGGGTGATTATCCGGATGGATGCCGCGGCCTCACAGACATGAATGCGCTCCAGCCCGATCCGCAGGACACGGGTTGCCGCGATCTCGGATACTGGGAGCTCTACACCCGCTGGTTACAATATGCGGTCTTTCTGCCGGTCTTCCGTTCCCATGGGACGGATGCGGCACGAGAGATATGGCGTTTCGGGGAGCAGGGAAGCATCTTTTACGACACCATCGCGCGCTATATTGGCCTGCGATACAAACTCCTGCCCTACATCTATTCGTTGGTCGCACAGGTCACGAGGAACAGCGCGATGCTGGTGCGCGCCCTTGCCCTCGACTATCCCGATGACCTGGCGACCCATGACATAATCGATCAATATCTCTTTGGCCCTTCGATCGTGGTATGTCCCGTAACCACGCCGATGTACTACACGTCCGGATCGCGGCGGCTCGATGGGGTGGAGAAATCTCGCCCCGTCTATCTTCCCCAAGGTCACGACTGGTTCGACTTTTGGACCAACAAGGTTTACACGGGCGGATCTTCGATTGTGGCCGAAGCTCCGATAGACAAGCTCCCCCTCTTTGTTTGCGCAGGCTCCATCCTTCCTCTGACCCAGGTCATGCAATACGTAGACGAGGTCCCGGACGCGCCCTATGAAATCCGCGTCTATTGCGGAGCAGATGCGACGTTCACCCTCTATGAAGATGCTGGCGACAGTTACGACTACGAGCAGGGCGCGTTTGCGCTGGTGCACCTCCAGTGGATAGAAAACCAGCGCGCATTGGTCATCTCCGCCCGCGAAGGTTCCTTTCCATCGCTCGTACAAGAACGCGATTACACAATTCTGTTCATCTCGGAGTTGGGCCGCGAACAGAAGACGGTTCGTTACGCGGGTGACTCGATGCGCGTGAGCGTCGACAAAAGATAAAGATTGCAGGGGAAAAATGAACAATCATCATGTCACAGGCCGGCGCTTCTTCAGGGCCGCAATGGCTGTAGGGTTGATGGCGGTCGCAGTGTCATTCCGGGCTTCCTTTGCCCAATCACCCAAGGGCAAGCTCATCTATGTTTCGCCGAAAGCAGCGGATAGCGGCGATGGCACATCCCAGAAGCCGTTCAACAACCTGGCAAAGGCGCAATCTGCGGTGCGGCGTCTGAACCAATCGAACGACGTGACCGTTATTCTCGGCGATGGCACGTACGCCATCGACGCACCACTCAGGTTTGCGGCAGAGGACGGAGGCCAGGGGGCGCATGCGGTCACGTGGCGTTCCGCTCCCGGCGCGCACCCGCTCATCTCAGGCGGTATTCCTGTCACCGGTTGGAAGCTTTACGACCAAGCGAAGAATGTTTACGTCGCCGACGTTCCGCGCGGGTTGGATGCTCGTCAGCTCTTCGTCAATGGGGTACTTGCCGATCGTGCCGCGATGGAAATCCAATACAAGGACGTAACTTTCACCGGCACTGGAATCATAATCAGAAATCCCAACCTGGCGTGGTTGGCTACCGTCAAGAATCCCTCGCGCATGGAGCTCGAGGCTACCGGCAATTTTACCGATCGTTATGCCCCGGTCGACAGTATTCATGAAAACGGAGGCGACATCACGCTGACCATGGCGCAGCCTTCCTGGGACAACAACACCTGGGGCTACGACGTGCCCAACGACCGGCCCCAGCGCCTCGCTCATCAGTTGAATACACATCTGTACCTCGTCAATGGCCTTGAGCTGATGGGGCGCCGCCTTGAGTGGCACAGAGACCGCGACGTTTGGTACATCGATCCACAGGAAGGGAAGTTGTATTTCAAACCCGATCCCGATCTGGACATCAACAAGATGGCGATCGTGCTCCCGCGTCTCCAGGCGCTGGTGAGCATCTCCGGCACTTATGATCATCCTCTGCAGAACCTCACCTTCGCTGGTCTGAAATTCAGCTACACAAGCTGGCTCGAACCCTCAGGAAATACCGGCTACGCAGCACAGCAGAGCGGGTCCTATCTGAAAGATCTCGCTCCTACCCACCCGCAGGATGCCTGGAAAACCTGCGCGGACGGCTGTCCGGAGTTTGAGTCCATGCGCCAGCACTGGTCACAGATCCCCGCTGCGGTTCAAGTCGCGGCGGCCCGCAACGTAACCTTCGATCATGACAACTTCAGCCAAATCGGGCAGATCGGCCTGGGTATCGGCAACGACGCCGATGCCAACCTGGGTGGCGTGGGGTTGGGAACCAATCGCGTGCGCGTTACCCATTGTCACTTCTCAGTCATCGCCGCGGGCGCCATTCTTGCAGGTGGTGTGCAGAAAGACGCGCACCATCCCTCGGATCCCCGCATGACCAATAAAAACCTGATGATCGACAACAACTTCGTCAGTTCAGTCAGCCTGGATTTCAAAGACAATGCAGGCATCCTGAGCACCTACTTCGACGGCGCGCAGATCCTCCATAACGATGTTTCCGACGTCTTTTATGACGGCATCGATATCGGCTACGGATGGGGCTATAACGACCAGGGTGGCAATCCCAACTATCGTGACAACCAGCACGGTTATACCGTGAATCCGGTATTTGATACACCGACCATCCTTCGCAACAACCTCGTGGCTTATAACCGGATCCACGCAGTGAAGAAGTGGTTCATCGATGGCGGGGCCATCTACAACCTGTCATCCAGTCCGGGCACCGTCATACGCGACAACTACATCTTCGACATCGGCGAACGCATCGGCCTGTATGTCGATGAGGGAAGCAAGCACATCCGCCTGGTCAACAACGTAGTCGAGACGCAGGGCTTCTGGCTGTTTGCCAACACCGTGGGCAAACTCTATGCCCTGCGCATCACTTCCGACAATCGCGCCATCGCAAACTGGCATAACTCCGACAAAGCAGCGCAGCGCTGGATCCCCCAAAGCGACTGCCTGATTCTCGACGACCACCTGGTTCCCGACAAAGACTGGCCCAGTGCAGCCAGAAAGGTCATCGCCAACTCAGGTATTCAACCCTAGCCTCGCAATTTTCCTACCGGCCGTCCCTCATCGGACCGCCTTGACTTCGAGGATCTCGACCGTCTGCGATCCAACAAAAGGAACCGGCACACCGCGGATCCAGTCCTCCCTCGTTAGCGTGCCGAAATCCCTGCCGCTCACCACGGAGTGCACCGCAAACTTACCTTCTGGTATGAGCGGCAAATGAATCACCACCGAATCATCCGATTTGTTATGAAACACCGCGATCACCCCATCGCCCGAACGTGATAGGCGGGCGAACCCATCCCACGATGCCGTAGAAGGCTGACGCCAATTCCCCAGCGGGAAAAAGCTCTGGTTGATCTCTGTATTTTTTCTAAGCTGCTTAAACCACGCAATGTGGTCGTGGTACCACTGCTGATCCGCCGCGCTCAGCTTGCGCAAATCACCCAGCAGCAGCGGGGCAGACCCAATCGCAGTCGCAAACGTCTCCTGCGCATTCGGCACATCTGCGTGTAGATTTCCAATGAGCATGCTTTCGACCGGCATCGAAGGCGCCCGTTCGTACAGCAGCATGCGCGCCTGTACCGTCCCGGCGGAATCGGGCTGAGCATCACTGACATTGCTCATCCAATCCAGATCACCCGCCGCCAACAACCCTGCATCGATCACGTGTTTTTGACCCCACAGCTCGAACGTCAGGTCAAGAAGTACATCCGGATGTTTTTCATAGACCTTGCTGGTAACCTGGCTGATCCCTTCATAGATCATGTTCAGAGACTCGGCCCAGTCACCGTGATAGTGGCCTTTTGCCCAACATCCGGGAGCTTCACCATATGCGTTGAAGATGGTCGTAAGGTCAAGCTTCACGTACGCCAAATGGAAGCGCTCGATGGCATCATTGATTCGATCCGCGGCCGCGTCCTGAAAAGGTGATGCCAGACACATCACCACCTTGGAGCCGCCCATGGTGGAGGTCAGTTTCGGCTTGCCCGATTGATCGAGCGCCGCCCACTCCGGGTGGTGCCGGTAATCCGGAGTCTTGAGCCCGATCGCTGCCATGGGAATCCACAACCCCAAACGCATCCCCCTGGCTTCCACGGCTTCGCGGATGGAGTCAAGCCCACCAGGAAAAGCTTTGGGATCCACCGTGTTCTCGCCATATTCCTGCTGCCAGCCGTCGTCGATGGTAAAGATATCCATCCCCATGTCTCCAGCTACTTTGATCAGCTGAAGCGTGATGTCGCGATTGATACCCCGTTCGAACGGTTCCCAGGTGTTGTACATCCACGGTGCGCCGTGAGCTACAGACTTCCGCTGCAGAACCGCGGATGTGTAAGAGGGAAGTACCCAATGAGGATCATGGAATCCATCGCCATTGCGAAACGAGATCAGGGAGGTAGCGGCCGTCTTAAACTCAGCTCCCGCCGCGAGCGTCCGCTCAAAGGGCATCAGATCCGTATCGTATAAAACCCCAATACCCACCCGGCCCGGATCGTACCAGCCATTGATTTCCGTCCGCTTCATATAACCGGGAACTTCGCTGACGATCGCAAATCCATCACCGGTGCGCGCGTTGGAGACAAATAATCCCGCATCCTCTGACCGGCCGGTGTAAAACGTCTCCCTCGGCACCGCGCCGTACTGAGCATTTAAAATCGTCTCGTTGGAAAGCCCGACACTCGGCGAGATGGATTCGATACTGAGATGGGAAACATGCAAAGGCGCCGTGCCGGTATTCTTCAGTACCAGCCACTTCCTTATGGCCGGCTGTCCATCGTAAACCTGGTAGACGACGGAGACCTGAAGAGGGAGCGTCTTGCTCTCGAGAAGCACGGTGAGAGATTTTCCACCTGGCAACCTGCCTTCGTCGGCCTTAACCAGCCGGAACGTCGATCCATTCAGACTCTGCCCATTGCAGACGAAGGAAAATTCGACAGCAGGCCTCCGGAGAGCCTTACCTGAAGGGATTAGGTCCGTGTGCGTGGTGAGATCGGTGAGCCGTTGGGTGCCCAGGCCCGTCGCCGGGTCAAACATAATCGTGCGTTCGATTTTCTCATTGCCAATCGTCCAGCTTTGACTGAACCCACCCGAAGCAGAAAGCAACAACCCTACGACCGCCACAATCTTGCATCTCATCGCACACCACCCTGCTAAGCAAAGATGAAGTTAAGCACAACCAGGGCCAGCAATATCCCCGCAGCCGAAAGCAACAAAGGCAAAGGCAGGCTTCCCGCTCCCGCACGTATCCCTGGCGGCCGATACGCAGGTACCGTAGCCAGACTCTTTCTCGTCACCAGGCTGACTGCGATGGTGATGAAGAAGCAAGCCAGCCACCCGACCCCGGCGCCGTAAAAGCTGGCGGTCATATCGCTGCCATACTTCAAGATTCCTTCCTGATACAGCAGCCAATGCCCGAACGATGCCAATGTACCGCAGACCAACCCCGTAAGCGCGCCCGTTGGGGTAGCCCAGCCGGTGAACATACCCAGCAGGAAGGTCGCGAACAAAGGCGCGTTGAAGATGGAGAACAGCATCTGCACGTAATCCATCAGGTTATTGAAGCGCAAGACCACAAATGAGGTCCCGACGCTGAGCACGGTAGCCACCACGGTTGCGATACGCCCGACCAGGAGATAGTGGGCGTCACTGCGCCCCTTGGCCAGGTGGGCCTGGTACAGGTCGTAGGTCCAAACCGTATTGAACGCGGAAATATTGCCCGCCATCCCCGACATGAAACTGGCCAGCACCGCGGTCACGCCCAGACCCAGCAAACCATGAGGATAATAGCGTTCCAGCATCGACGGTAGCGCCAGGTCGAAGCGGCCGGAGAGAGCTGGCGGGAAGAATCGCAGCCGCCGCCACACCGGGAACGACCACCAGGAGAGGGAAGAAGAGTTTCACTCCTGCCGCCACCAACGGAGTGCCTGACGCGGTGGAAAGATCGCGTGCCGCCAGCCCCCGCTGGATCAGGACAAAATCGGTACACCAGTAGCCGAAGCTCAACACAAAGCCGAGACCGAAGATCACTCCCAGCCCGTCCATGGTTGCTGCGTGCGGATCCACCGCTTGCATCCCGGCCCAGATATGTCCCGGTTTTCCCCAGCAATACAAAACCGAGTACCACGCCAGCGGCGCAAAGCCGACAACAATCAAAACAAACTGCAGCACCTCGTTGTACATGGTGGCCCGCAGGCCGCCCAGCAAGATATATGCCAGGACAAACACCGCTGAGATCACCGTTGCCACCGCGAAGCTCCACCCAAAAATCACCTGCAGGATCAGCGCCATTGCATACAGGCCGACCCCCGAGACCAGCACCGTAAGCACCGCGAAGGAGAGAGCATTGAATACCCGCGTCGGCTCGCCAAAGCGCACCTTCAGAAACTCCGGAACGCTGCGCACCTTGCTGCGGTAGTAGATGGGCATCATCAGCAACGCCAGAAACACCATCGCCGGCACCGCACCGATCCAATAGAAATGCACCGCGCGCCAACCGTATTTGGCGCTCGTCGACACCATGCCCATCACTTCCAGCGAGCCACAATTCGCGGCCACGAATGCAATGCCAGTCACGGCCAGGGGCAACGACCGCCCGGCTTCGAAAAATTGTTTCGATGTGTTATTGCTGCGGCGCAGCCTCAGGCCGATCAGCACGATGACCAGAAAGTAGGCGACGACGATGCCGTAGTCCACCGCGTTCAGATGAAGTTTTAGCAGCGGTGTATACCTTTCCGGCCCCGAAAACACCTTAGCGACGACACGCCCATCTGTAAAGCTCCCTCTCGCAACCCACCACCCGTAAAATCAAGGAAAGCGAGGTTCAAGTCTTGCAGATTGTCACCGAGTGACCGCGTTTGCCATTCCTAAGTCCCACGTCGTTCCACCTTGTACCCAGATGGGCGCCGCGGATCTGGCAACACCCTGCGCACAAGCCGACCGTAAGTGGATCCTGATTGCCATTACCCTGGGCTCGGCTCTCGCCTTCATGGATGGCTCGGTCGTCAACGTCTCCCTGCCCACTCTCCAATCCACCTTCCATGCCACCTCGTCGGCTATTCAATGGGTGGTGCAGGCCTACGCGCTGTTCGGGGCGGCGTTGCTCTTGCTGGGCGGCGCGATCGGCGACCGGTACGGCCGGCGGCGCGCCTTCTTGTCGGGCGTCGCACTTTTTGCGATCGCTTCGGTAGCCTGTGCCGCTTCGCTTTCCTTGGGGCAACTCATCGCAGCCCGCGCTATCCAGGGAGTGGGCGCCGCACTCCTCATCCCACAAGGTCTTTCCATCCTCTCCGCCTCTTTCCCCGAAGCGGAACGGGGCCGCGCCATCGGTACATGGTCCGGTTGGACCACTGTGTTTGCCGCCATCGGACCGGTGGTCGGCGGTTGGCTCATGCAAGCCTGGTCGTGGAGACTAATTTTTCTCCTCAATCTTCCACTGGTGCTGGTGATTCTGCTGCTGGCGCCGCGGATCCCGGAGAGTCGCGCCCGGGGCGACGCCCCAATGCAACCACTAGACGGCCTTGGCGCCACACTCGCGACACTCAGCTTCGCCGCCATCATCTATGCACTTTCCTTTGCCCCGCAGTTTGGTTGGCAGAACTACCTGGTGTCCGTTCCACTCTTCGGCGGAATCATCCTGTTCGCCCTTTTCCTCCGTTCGCAACAGAATCGTCCCAACGCGATGATGCCGCTCTCTCTCTTCCGAATCCCGCGTTTTCTCGCCCCTAACGTGCTCACGTTTCTCCTCTACGGGGCGTTGGGAGGGACACTCTATGTGACCCCCTTCTATTTGATACAGGTCCGGCACTATTCTCCGCCGGCAGCCGGCGCGGTTTTCGTGCCTTTGATCGCGATCATGTTCCTGTTTTCTGCAAGGGTGGGAGCGATGGTTCCCAAAATGGGCGAACGGCTCTTGTTGTGTATGGGAGCAGCGCTGGCGGGCTTCGGGTTTGCCGCCTTCGCCTGGCTCGACGAGCAGCATGGCTACACACTATCCATTCTGCCTCCAGTTCTTCTGCTGGCGGTCGGAATGACTCTCTGCGTGGCGCCGCTTACGAACGCTGTGATGTCGTCCGTGCCCCCGACACAAACCGGCATCGCCTCCGCGGTCAACAACGCCCTTTCCCGGCTGGGCGGATTGTTGGCGGTTTCTCTACTAGCCCTGGTCCTCGCTCACGGATTTGCTTCCAGCCTCACCGGCCACCTTGCCAATTCCACTTTGCCGTCCGAGGTTCGCAAGCAGATGCAGGCCAACCAAATCCGCCTGCACGATATCCCGATCCCGCCAAGCCTCTCGCAGGCCCAACGTCTCGAGGCTACGCACATACTCGATCAGGCCTTCCTCGCCGGATTCCACTCCGTGATGCTGCTTTGCGCCCTCAGCGCCTGGGCCGGGGGACTAGCATTTCTCACCAGCCGCAGATTGGTGCGGTCGAGGTGTGGTGATCGGTACGATGACGGTGGTATTGAGTGTTGGCATCGGTCGGTGGAGATATTTTGGTTCGAAAAAGGCATTGTTCTCGCGTGAGCCTGGATTTTGTCCATGGCTCCGCCTGGTGGGTGAGGTTATGGAAGGTAGAAGCGTGGTTGTCTGATTGCTGGTGGGTCCTTTAGCAGCGCAGGGCGTGGAAGGCGTGAGCGTAGAGATCCTTCCAGGGGTAGGTGGAACTGAGTTCGAGGACGATACGGCGTATGCTGAAACGCACGATAGCGCCGATCTTGAACAGCTTGAGGCGGATGGTATCGACCTGGGCCTGAGCCCATTCGGTTCCCTTCAGGCCCAGCCGACGCAGGGCTTCCATCAGGGTGTAGGCCAGCGCAGAGAAGTACAGACGCAGCTGGTTGCCCTTCATCTCGTCGGTGGAGAGCCGGTCGGCGAACAGGCACATCTGTTCCTTGATGCGATTTTCCATCTCCCCGCGGGCACAGTAGAACTTCTCGTATAAATCCTGCGTGGGCCACTGCTGGGCGGTTAACGATGTGACCACGAAGCGCGGGTTCTCGCCCTTGTCAAGATATTCCGCTTTGCCCACGACGCGACGTGAGCAGGACCAGCTTGTGCGGGTCTTGTAGGAGAACTCGGCGAAGACACGCCCTGGCTTGCCGGTGCTCTGATGCAGAAGGCGAGCCTGCTGCATCTGGGCACCGAGGATCTTTCCCAGTCGCTGGTTGCGCGCCAGGCCGAAGGCATATTGGACACGGTTGGCTTCGCACCATAGCATCAGCTCCTCGCGGCAGAAGCCACTGTCGGCTCTGAGCACGATGGCCACTGCGGGCCAACGCTCACGCAACTGCTTCACGATCGGCTCCAGCTCCTCCACCGAACCTGCCGCCGCATCTTGATTGGCCGCCCGCAGCCGCGCGCACAGCAACTGATCACCGGCAAAGATATACAGCGGTAGATAACAGTAGCTGCCATAGTAGCCGTGGAAGAAGCGCTCCGGCTGGTGGCCATAGAGCGGGATGTCGGTGGCATCCAGATCGAGCACGATCTGGATGGGCGGGGCGCTATGGGACTCAATATAGAGTTCCACCAACAGCCGGTCGATGGCCTCGGGCGAGTAGCTTGTCTTGTGGTAACGCGCGCTGTGCCCCACCAACTCCAGCCGATTCAACGTGCTCTTGCCGGCCAGCGGTTGTTCCAAGTCTCGCTTGCCGCTGAGCAGGGCCAGCAGCGGATCGGAGCGTAGCTGCTCGTGGTCGTTGAGATCCTCGTAGCCTAGAGCAAGCCCATAGATGCGCTGCGCCAGCATCTCCGACAACGGATGTTTGATCCGCTTGGGCGACCGCCCATCGCTGAAACAACCCGCCAACCGATCCTGCAGATGGATCTTCCGCTCCACCTCCCGCAGCAGTAATACCCCGCCGTCGGTGGACACCCGGCCGGCATTGAACCCGGCCTCCACACGACGCGAAAAATGAGCTGTAAATGCAAACGTTTCTTGGCTACACTCTGTCATCAGAAAGGCCGCCTCTCTCCGCTACGACTACGTCTCGACAACGCAGTTATGCCATGAAAGAACGGCCTTTCCAATCCTTTTCCAACCCATGGGCACCCCAGTCCTCACCCCTGGTGAGAAATGAGCGTTCTTGCTCCTACCGCAACATCCTGCATAGTCCTGGGAAGGATCCGATAGGACGACCGAAAACAGGCCGCCTACCAAAGAACAGACTCTCGACGAAGGGCACGGGTTTAGCCGTGCCATAAATGCTGTGGCTACGGACGGCTTCAGAAGCCGCTGAGGTACGCTTTTCTGAGTTGCGCCCTTCATCGAGACTGGGACGCAGTCAATCTTCATCAGTTCGACAAGCTCAGGGGAGGCCCTGCGGGACTATATTCGCTACCCCACGCCCCTCCCTAAATGCCTGTAAACGCGAACCCACCGCCTGCCGTCTATTGGGGCGAGAAGGATTGAATCCATCTCACCCATTCAGGAGGAAGAAATGAAGTCGTCGCTTGCGCTTTTTGCCGCCCTGGGGCTCTTACCAATGGCCCTGGCGCAAACTCCGCCGCCGCATACACCGTCGCCGGCAGCCATGGCTCAGCATGAGGTCCAGCGCTACACCACGCTGCTCACCCTCACCCCGGCTCAAGTCGAGCAAGCCACCACCATCTTCACCACCGAAGCCACGGCGCGCCAGAATTCGAGAGCCAGCGAACGTGCAGCCCACCAGGCCATGGAAGCGGCGATCAAATCGAATGACACCGCCACCATCCAGTCAACAGCTACGACCATGGGACAAATGTCGGGAGAAGCCATGGCTGCGCACGCGCTAGCCCGGGCCCAGTTCTACGCCATTTTGACCGCCGACCAGAAGACCAAGTTCGGCGAGCTGGAGCAGGAGCACATGATGGGTGGACCCGGTCGCGGTCCGATGATGCGATAACCCAGCCGCTACGGGCAGCGCTTTCGGCGTAAACTGCTGCCCAGGAAGGCATGTCTATGGAAGCATTGGAGCCGCCTATCTACGCTGGAGAGCTATCACCCGTGCGGGACCGGATGATCGCAGAGCTTGGGGACATCGACACACTCTGCGCCACCTACCGGTCTCGCATCTATCGTTATGCTCTGCTCTCGCTCAGGGATCCTGACCTGGCGGAAAGCGTGACCCAGGATTGCTTTCTGAAGGCCCACCGGGCCCGCGACGAGTTTCGCGGGGATTGCAGTATCGCCACCTGGCTGACGCGCATCGCGACCAATCTCATTCGCGATAACACCCGGTCGCGCAAGTTTCAGTTCTGGAAAACGGCCAGCAACACCGCAGTCGAGGCCGGGGCCATTGCGGATCGCCTTCGGTCTCCGGGTATTTCCCCCGAAGCCGCCATGGTCGTCCGCGAGGAATTGGTACAAGTATGGGACAGCGTGGCCTCCCTCCCCGGTAAACAACGCAGCGTGTTCCTGCTGCGTTTCGTGGAAGAGATGGAACTGCCCGAGATCGCTACGGCGATGGGCCTGCACGTGGGAACAGTGAAAAGCCACCTGCATCGCGCACTTGCCGCGGTGCGTAAGTCAATGGAGAAAAAGCGATGAAAACCGATCATCTGTCACCTTGGCAGCAGGAAGAATACGTCCTCAATCGAGGCGCTGGGGAACACGCTCCGGAAGTGCTCCGCCATCTTGTGGAATGTGACGCCTGCCGCGCCGAGGTAGGCCGGCTGGAGCACGGTGTCGCTATTTTCCGTCGCGCAGGCGTGGAATGGAGCGCGCAATGCCTCGCAACTCGCCCGCAACAACTGCAATCTGTTTCTTTAAGGAAATTCTCTATCACCACCATGTGGTGGGGGTTCGCGGCCGCCATTCCTGTGGTCGCGCTCCTGCTTGTGCTGCTTCCGTTGCATCTTTTCCATCCCGCCGGCCAGCCAGTCGCCCGCCCCGCCGTGCAGATCAGTGCCGCACAAATCAGCGATGATGCGCTGCTGGAGCAGGTGGATGAACAAGTCTCAGTGACCGTTCCCTCATCGATGGAGTCGTTGACTCACCTGGTTTCAACCGGCAACCCGGACGCCACCACCGCTGCCGCTGGGAGCAAGCACATTGTGCAATCCAACTAGTCCCCAGAACAGCAGAACGTCGCCATGGCTGGCGGTCCTGCTTGCACTCGCCCTGGGATCCGGGGCGGCTTTTTGCCAGCAGACGGGTCCACCGCCAGGAGGCCAGGGAGACGGCATGGGCCCGCCCCCTATGGAAGGTCGCCGGCCCCCTATGGAGCGTGCATTTCACCTGGGACCCCATGGCCGATGGTGGAACAATCCCGACTTGGTGAAGAAACTGTCCCTCACCCCCGACCAGCAAAAGAAAATGGAGGCCGTTTACGAGCAGAGCCGCCCCAGCTTGATGGATCTCCTCGCCAATGTGCGAAAAGAAGAGATGGCGATGGAACCTCTGCTTTCGGCTGATCAACCCGATGAGGGCAAGATTCTCGCTCAGATCGACCGCACGGCGGCGGCTCGGGCAGAACTGGAAAAAGCCAACGCGCGCATGCTCCTTGGGCTGCGCCGGGTGCTTACGCCGGATCAATGGAAGACCCTTCAGGCTAACGAACCCCACGGACACTTTCCCCGCTTCGGCCCAGGTTTCCGCGGCGATTCTGAAACCGCACCCCCACCTGCACCCGCGCCGAACTAGCTAGCTGCGCGATGGACTCACACCAGCTGGGTGGGGCGTCCTTGGAACGACAGCAGGCCGCTGTTCGACCGGGGCCATTCCAGCGGCTGCCCCACGTCGTCGACCGTCCGCGTCAAGCAGAGCATCTCCGCTCCGCCGGCCGAGCTGATACTTCGAGCACACTGCCTTCACCAGCGCCTCAATCCGCTTCCGATACGCCGCCGAGACGAACGCCTCGCTGTCAAAACGCTGCCGGTACATGGGCTCGAGCGTCGGGAAATGCTCCCGGATAAACGCCAGGTAGATCTCCTTGGAGCACGGCTTCAGAAACAGCGGCTGGGCACTGAAGAAGCTGGCATCGACAGCCTTCGCTCGCTGCGCCATCCCATCCAGCGCCTTGCCTGTATCCGTGAGGCCCGGTAGTAGGGGCGAGCACAATATGCCTGCCCGCAGACCGGCTTCGCGGAGCCGTCCAACGGTACGCAGCCGTAGATCCGGCCGCGGCGCCCGCGGTTCCAGCAGCCGGGCCAGCTTTGTATTCGGCGTGGTAATCGTCAGATGAATCGTCAGCGTATTCCGCTCCGCGATCCGCTGCAGGAGCGCGATGTCCCGTTCGATCAACGTCGATTTGGTGACCAGGCCGATGCGCAGATCATGCTGACGGGCCAGGACTTCCAGCAGCGATTCTGTCACCCGCGCACGGCGTTCGATGGGCTGATAAGGATCGGTGGCCGTGCCCAGGGCAATCTCCTCCTCGGGGCGAACCTGCTTCAGTTCCTGCTCCAAAAGCCACGCCGCGTTCTGCTTGATAAAGATCTTTCGCTCAAAGTCCTCCGGCGCTAGCTCCATGAACTCGTGCGTGTAACGGGCATAGCAATAGCGGCAGGCGAACTCGCAACCACGGTAGGGATTGATGCTCCACGTAAACCGCAGCCCGCGCCGGGAGACGCTTCGATTCAGGATCGAGCGAGCCTGCAGCGAACGCGTTTCCATCTCGTGTCCCTGCCCGGCCGGGGAAGAAGCAGCCGCCAGCCACGCGATGCCCGTCAGCGGCGAATCCGTGGCCATAGGAGGGAAGCGGGAGAGGATCGGAAAGAGTTCCAGGGTAGGGTTAACGGCTTGCGCTAGTTTCGCCATTTGTTCGCCTCTGGAGACCAGCCTACTCCCCACATGAGAGCGGGGTCAAGGATCAGCTGGGACGGCGATCGACGCGCAAATGAACCCCACCCTTGGGTCGCAGCGAAATTGCAGGATGGAGCTGGAGTTCGTTGGCAGAGCCATCAGGCAGCGACAGCTTCCAACGGGAGACGATAGAGGCAAGAATCAGCACCCCTTCCATCCAGGCCAGGCCCTCACCGATGCACTGCCGGGCGCCGGCCCCGAACGGGAAATAGCAAAAACGCGGCCGCCGCGCCTTCTTCTCCTCCGTGAACCGCTCGGGATCGAAACGCATCGGCTCGTCCCAAAAGCGAGGGTCGCGGTG
Source organism: uncultured Alphaproteobacteria bacterium (assembly GCA_963794655.1). Classification (GTDB taxonomy): domain Bacteria; phylum Pseudomonadota; class Alphaproteobacteria; order Rhizobiales; family Beijerinckiaceae; genus Roseiarcus. Next base: position 2,370,528 of record CAWCEV010000006.1, on the reverse strand, counting down.
AGCCACGATCTGGGGCGCCAGCAGAATGGCTCCCTTGGGGATCGTGATGCCGTGGAACTCATAGTCTTCTATCGCCGTGCGTGCCGTCACCCAAACCGGGGGATAGAGACGAATGGTCTCCGCGAACACCCGGTTGGCGTAGGTGAGCCTGCCGTAGTCGTCGGCGGTGGGCGCACGGGTTCCCAGCACAGCGCGGCACTCCTGATGCAACCGCTCCTGCACGTCAGGGTTTTTGGCTAGTTCCCACACGGCAAAGCTCAGCGCATTGGCCGTCGTCTCATGCCCTGCAAGCATCACGGTTACACATTCGTCGCGGACCTGCTTGTCGCTCATTCCGCCGGAGCCTTCCTCGGTGTCCACGGCGCTCAGCAGCATCGACAGTAAGTCCCCCCGGTCGCCGGGATCCTTGCGCCGTTCGGCGATCATGCGGTAGATCAAGCCATCGAGATAGGCCTGTCCGCGGCGGATCCGGTTCATGGAAGGGAGGGGAAGACGGAGAATCAACTCTGGGAAAGGCAGGAAGGCCACCGGCAAAAATCCCATAAAGGAATCAACCGCCTCTGCGATCTCCTTCACCTCCGTCGCCACGTTGGTGTCGAAGAGGGTTTTGCCGACGACGCGGAGAGCCAGCAGCAGCATCTCGGGATGCAGATCCATCACCGTTCCGCTGGTCCAGTGGTCGCTCATCTCCGCCGCGTAGGCTGCGATGACCTCCCCATAGGCGGCGATTCGTTGCCGGTGGAACGCCGGCTGCGCCAACCTGCGCTGCCGCATATGCAGGGGCACTTCGCTGGTAAGCAATCCCTCGCCCAGCACCATCTTGGCGCGCTGCATCACCACCCCGCGGTGATGGCGCCCCGCATCGCGCAACAGCAGCTCTTCAATAAACTGCGGATGGTTGCACTGGAAAATGTGGCGGCCAAAACCGGTGTAGTGGTTCAGGTCCCCATACCGCATGGCGGTATTCACCATGAAGTCCGCCGCGCTCAAGCGAAACAGTTCGCCCGACGCCACGCGCCGCGCAAAACTGGGACCATCCGGATAACGAGCCCCCGGCCGGATCAAGATCTGCGGCGCCACCATCTCACTCACAAGTAAGAGTCTATTTCAACGGCACCGCAGCCATTTCACCGCATGAAACCCCAGGGTGCTGAGGGTGCCCCATTCAAGCCCGCCGTTGTATCGAGTGGGCAATGCGCCGAGCGGTCCGCTCCTCAAACCAACCGCTCTTGCCTCCAGCAACCGCCCTTTCCCTGCAACTACCCTCTCCTATCTGTTCATTGGGAGCGCACCCGGATTTCCTACCTCGCCTCGCTCACCGCGACCATTTATGTGGTTCTCCTTTAAGAGAACCACATGTAGCTGATCGAAGCCGCAGCTCTCGACAGGAAATCCGGGGAAGCCGAGGGATCTCATCGAACCCGCAATCCATCGTCAAACAGAAAAACAGAATTGTCATCTCGACCGGAGCGAAGCGGAGTGGAGAGGTCTGCGTCTGTTTCAAATTCCCGTAACAACCAAAGACATCAAATTAACTCGAGCCCTCTTGGTCATCCGCCCGCGGCGCCCGCACCGCATATTCTCCCCCGGGTTGGGTCACCGGGTTACCGGCCTCTCCGAGCCGCGCAGCCGGAGAACCATCCTGCACCCGTCGCCGCAACCCCAGCAACGTCTCCTGCTTATCCCGCGCATATTCCGCCGCCAACCGGGTCAGCGCATAGGTCACGATGTCGCTATGGTGCAGGTTCTGCATCTCCGGATCGCGGCGGAAGTTCAGCCACAACCGATGCACCAGCTCCACGTCGTCTGCCCGCAGAGACGGAGCATGGGGCCCAATATGAAACGACTCCGCCTCGCCATTGGGGGAAACCACATAAAACGTAATCTGCTTCTTCGGCTCCGGCAGTGCCTCCCACGCCTGGCCCGACGTGGTAGGCCTGTTCCTGCGCGCGTCATCTTGCTCGAAAGCCCGGAGACCACCGCCGCCGCCTCGAGCGAATTCGCCGTCTGCACCAGCGCGGCGAAAATATCGCCGGCCGGCACCACCAGCAGCGAGATATGCTTGCCGAAGCTCTCGGCCACCGAAACCGCCTTGGTAAACAGCATCTGCTCGTGTTCGCTGAAGAGCTGATCGCCGGCGCTGACATACTCAACGGCCCGCCCGCGCCCACCATGCGCGCCGCCAGCACCACCAGATCCTGATCCTCGGTATTGGTGCGGGCCAGCGCCCACTTCAGCGCGAAGGGATTGTCGGCATCGCGCATGGTGACGATGACCGCAGCCGGGACGATCTGCAGCGCTTCGCGGCCGACCTCGTCCTCGATGCTCCAGCTGAAAATGCTCCTTCATCTGCCGCTCGGTCGTGGTTCGTGGCGGCGCTTGTTGTCGCGCTCCGAGACGGAGAAGATGACGAAGAAGGCCGCCGCGAAGAGAATGCCGCTGACCGTGGCGACCGACTTGGTGAAATAGATTCACGATCGCCGTCGTCAGCAGCACCATGAAAGACCGAAATGCAGCCCAATCGGAATCTCGCGTCTTGCCGATCTGCATATTGAGCGGAACCTTCCAGCCGCGCTCGCCCTTGTACTTCCATCGCAGCACCAGCATCGCCAGGCTGTTGAAGGTAAAGCTCCAGATCACTCCGAACGCATACGCCTCGCCCAGCATGATCACATCGCCGCGCGATGACGATGATGGTGAAGAGCTGCATGCCAACCACCAGATTGACAATCCGGTAACTGGTGCCAAAGCGACGCTGCGGCTTGCGGAACCAATCGGAGAGGACGCCATCCTCGGCGACGCGCATCAGCACGCCGGTAGAACCGACGATCGCAGTATTGACGGCGCCGCGAAGAATCAGAAACCCGACGATCACGACAAAGACCCGGAAAACAATACGCAGCGCCAGCGGCCCAACCATGTACATCGCCATGCCGGCGATCAGGTTGTCGCGATAAACCGGCACCCGCACCGAGTCCGGAATCAGCATCACCGCCAGCAGCGAGCCGATGCCGGTAAAGATGAAGCTATAGATCGCAATGACGATCGCCGCGCGCTTCAGGTTCTTGAGCTTGGGATGCTCAATCTCGCGATTGACCTGCGCCAGCGACTCTTCGCCGCTCATCGCCAGCACCGAATGACCGAAAGCCATGATGATGCCGAACAAGCCCAGCGTCGCGGCAGAGCTGGTGTTCTTCAGAAAGCCGAGCGCATCCTTGCTGAAGTGCAGCGTTGGACGGCGTGGGCCAGCGGCGGCAGCTTGGCGCCCACGTGAAAGGCCGAATAAATGCCCCAGGTCAGCAGAATCACCACCATGACGGTAGTGATCTTCATCACTTCGAGGGCCTTGTCGCTCGATTCCTCGATGCCCTTCAGGTTCTGCCACCAGAAATAGACGGTGACGATGGCCGCGAACGCCGCCGAGGTGAAATCCACCGGCAGCTGCGGCGCCGCATGATGTGCCGCCAAGCATAGCCCCCGGCAGCCAGCTATGCGCGGCCGCCATGGTCATCAACTCGTTTAACAGGCTCGTAATGTACTGCCCGGCGGACACCCCCGAGATCGGTCCGGTCAGGATGTAGTCGAACATCAGCGCGGAGACGCTCAGCTTGGCGAAGGTCCCGCCCAGCGCCTCCTTCACCACGCGGTATACGCCACCGCGGGTGAACATCGAGCAGCTCTCGACGTAGACCGCGCGCACAGCGAAGGAGAAGAGCATCACGCCCAGAATGAACCACGGGGCAGACTTACCCACCGCCTCTTCCGCAATGCCGCCCGCGTAGAAGGCCGAAGAGCCCAGATCGTTCAGCACGATCGCCGCAGCCCGCCAGAACGAGATGAACGTGAGCATCACCGACGAGGCGACGACCAGTTTTACGCGGCTGGAGGGAAGGGAAGGCGCTTTAGTTGTTCGCTCGGAAGCCATTCGATATAGGCTAGTGTGTCAATTCCGCGACCGGGGAGTGTCGACGGCCTGAATCGATGCCAGACCTGAGTCTATGTTGCCTGCCCCCCAGCGTCAACGACGGACTGCTGCTCAGAAGCCGGATTTAATCACCTACCAACAACTGAATATCTTCGACAAAGCTAATCGCCACCACGATCGCTGATCCGGCGACGCCGGCGAAGAACATGACTTCGAAGAGGCGCATGAAAAAGATAGCAATCAGCATAGTCATCGATTGTATCTCTTTTCCCGTCTCCTCGTTATGGCAGGGGATTGATGGTAGGGGAGAACGAAAGAAAGGGATGGTAGACTCTCGGCCATGGCAAGACTGGCACGGCAACCCTGGCTCCTGGGCATCTTTTCTGCCTTGCTGCTCCTATTGCCGTTTTCGATTATCGGGCCCGTGCCTTTCTGGCGCACGTTCTTTGCCTGGCTGGCCTTTATCCCCCTGTTCTACGGATTGCTATCGCGGGACAATCTGCAGCATCCACGGGCTTTGCTGCGGGCAACCCTGGCCGCGTACCTCATGGGCTTTCTCTGGTTTTGCGGCAACTGCTACTGGATCTACCAGACCATGTTGTACTACGGCGGCCTGCCGCCGCTCATCTCCGCCGGCATCCTGATCGCGTACAGCATGGTGCTGGGCCTCTACTTTGCCACTTTGGGCTTTTTGCTAACCGCTGCAGCAAAGGCATTTCGCGGACCCCCTGCCGCGCTCCTCGCCGCCCCTTTTTTCTGGGTAGCACTGGAACTGTTGTCGGCGCGCCTCACCAAGGTGCCCTGGGACCTTCTGGGGTATACCCAGATCGACAACTTCCTGCTGACTCGCCTGGCCCCCTACACCGGGGTGTATGGAATCACCTTCGTGGTGATGGCCGGGAACGCCCTCATTGTGTGGGGGCTTCTGGCCTCGACGGCCAAACGCCGCACGGCCATCCTGATAACCGCTTTTGTGGCCGTGCTGGTGTTACAAAATGGTGATCACTTTGCCCCGCCTGCGGCTCCCACTTCAGCCACCGCCGTTTTGTTACAACAAAATCTCAATGTAAATCAGGACAACTCCTGGTCAGGCCCGGAATACGAGGCCCACATCAACCAGTTCATCAAACTCAGCACCCGCACCTGCGGACCCTATCTTGCCGGTATGCCCGAAGTCACCTCCTACATCGGTATGCCAGAGCCCAGCTCTTATATCGTCAGTCCCAATTGTCCGGCGCAGCCGGTCGCGCCCGGGATCATCGTGTGGCCAGAATCCCCCGCGCCATTCTTCGGCAATGACCCGCGCCTGCTCAATGCTCTGAGCACGCTTGCCGTTAGCATGCACTCCCCGGTGATTGCCGGCACTACCTCGTTGGACCCGCACGGCGACCGCTTCGACAGGTATAACTCCGCCCTCTTCGTTGACTTCGACGGCGCGGTAAAGGGCCGCTACGACAAGATCCACCTGGTGCCTTGGGGGGAGTACATCCCCTACAAGCGTTTCTTCTCCTTCGCCAAGAACCTCACCCAGCAGGCCGGCGACATGACGCACGGCTGGCGTCGCGTAGTATTTGCGACCGACAGTCATACTTTCGGAGTCTTCATCTGCTACGAGGAAATCTTCGGCGACGAGATCCGGTTGTTTGTAAAGCGGGGCGCCCAGGTACTGGTCAATATCTCCGACGACGGTTGGTACGGCGACACCTGCGCGCCCTGGCAAACACTCAGCATGTCGCGCATGCGCGCGGTCGAAAATCGCCGCTGGTTGTTGCGTGACACCAATACCGGCATTACCACCATCATTGATCCCTACGGCCGCCTCACGGCCAGCGTGGAACGTCACGCGCTCACCTCCTTGGCGGCCAGATACGGCTATCGCAACGACCTCACCTTCTACACCCAACACGGCGACGTCTTCGCCTTCCTTTGCGGAGTCATCACGTTGTGCATCGGTGCTGCGATGGTGTGGATGAGCCTGCGACGCCGCGGCCCACAACCAAGGGACTAAGGTCCGAACCCGCAGTACAGGTTCCGGAACGGCATCTGCGTTCCGATTTGGCACAGACGTTGTTCCGCATCTCCGTCCGCCCATAAAAGCCTTCGCTCCCTCCAAACACCTGGGTGTATAGCTATGTTGAAGGCCGCCCTCGACGGCCTTCTTTTCGCGGTCATCACCCAAACGGAGGCACGCATGAAAGCCAACTTTTTGCTGCATAAAGTCCCGAAACGGGTCGGCAGAGTGCTCTACGAACGATTCCCGGAACCGCTGCACCTGAACATCCTTTCGATCTTTGTGGCGCTCTTCGGCAGCTATAAGGCAAAAATAGCTTTTGATTTAGTGGTGCGGCAACAGTACGCGTTCAGTCTCCTCAAGACGGCAGAGCTTGCCAAGGCCCAGGGTTTCAAATCCGTGACGGTGATCGAGTTCGGCGTCGCTGCGGGCGCAGGGCTCATGAACATTTGCAATATATCGCGCAAGATCACCCAGATTACCGGCATCGAGTTCCAAATCTTTGGCTTCGATTCCGGCCGTGGCATGCCCCCGCCGCGGGATCATCGCGACCACCCAGAGGTTTTCAGCGAAGGCTCGTTTCCCCTCATCGACCGCACCGCGCTCGTGCGCGCGCTACCTCACAATGCCAGGCTTATCCTTGGCGATATTCAAAAGACGTTGCCCCATTTCATGGCTGGACTCAGCGCCAGGAGCCCTCTGGGTTTCGTCGTGATCGATGTCGATTACTATTCATCGGCGAAAGATTGTCTCAACATCTTTCTCGGAGAAGCCGACAACTACTTACCCTGGACGCTTGTCTACCTTGACGATATTGGTTTTGAAAGTGCCAACCCGTGGACCGGGGAGCTCCTTGCAATCCGGGAATTCAACGAGGAAAATGAAATGCGGAAAATCCATCTGTTCGGGGGCCTGCGTCACAAACGCCTCTTCAAGCATACGTCGTGGTTCGACCAGGTTTACCTGCTGCACGTTCTCGATCACCCGCGGCGGAGCGTCGCCGGGGCTCCCCGGGAAATCAAGGTCATCACCAATCCGTATCTTTGAAGCGGCCCACCACTTAGAGGTGTGACGTAATCACGTTTGCAATCATGCCGAGCAGTGGCGTAGACCGGGATTTGTTGTCGGCATCCAGGCGGTTCACACTGATCACGAGCGTAGCGTTCGACTTCTCGAAGTAGTACATGTCACTGCTATATCCGTTGATCGTGCCTGAATGCCCGCAGACTCCCGGCCCGGTCGCAACGCCCTCCCCATAGATAGCGTTGGTGCCTTCCAGCAGCTTTCCCTCCAACTGCGCTTTGAAGGTAGCGGGCTTAAGAAGCTGCCCGTGGCAAACCGCCCGGGAAAAGACGTCGAGGTCTTCCGCATTCGAGATCACGGCGCCCGCAGCACCTGCAAGCGGTGGATTAAAGAGAGTCTTATCGTCGAACTTGTTGGCCGACGGATTCCAACCGTATCCATGCAGTCCGCCAGGAACCTTATCGTCTACTGGATAACTCGTGTGAGCCAGTTTCAGCGGCGTGATGACGTTCTCGGTAATCAATGTGCCGATATCTTTCCCTGTGACTTTCTGTACGATCGCAGCCAGGATGTCGTAATTGAAATCGGTGTAAACGCCGACACTGTTCGGTGGTTTGAACTGGGACTTCAGCTTGGTATAGGAGGCCATTTCTTCATCGAAAGAAGGCGCAGGCGCAAGGGGATTGCCATAGACCCGGGCCAGGACTTCGTCATCGTTCGGCGCCGGAATGCCGCTGCGCATCCTGAGTAGATCGTCGACGGTGATGCTGCCGGCGTTAGGAAAGTTCGGGTACCACTTCGCAATGGTATCGGTCTTGTTTAGCTGCCCTCGGTCAACCAATACCAGGATGGCCGTCGCTGCAAATGGTTTGGTAATGCTGGCAATGCGGAAAGGTTGATTGTGCACGCGAACTGCCCCGGAGGAAAGGTCCGCCATTCCTTTTACAAAGGAGTACTGGCCCTTGCCCGGCACTTGTATCTCAACCTCTACGCTGGGAAGGTTATCTTCCCTCAACAGGTTTTCAAGCTGAGAATCAAGCTGTCCTGACACTTCCGGCGAAAAGAGTCCCGGTTGTTCCTTCGGATGCGTGCCGCGGCAACTTGCGAGAAACAAACAAAGAGAGCTGACAGCAAGGCGGGAGAACCATAAAGCCGGCCGGGATGATTTCTTTGAACCATGCATGGTGTTGTCCTTTCGCAGAGGAGACGATTACGTGGATTGGGCAGCCCGCTCCCACCGTCCGGGTCGCTAATCTGCTCACGAGCTACCCATTTCCCCCGGGCGGGCCGGGGCAACCAGGTGTTGATCCATCCAGGAAAGAATCTCTCGCCGCATTTCCGGTAGCTCCTCGTGGGCGCAATCGAAGAGTTCGATCCGGCAGTCTTCGGCCTTCCCATAAGCCCGGTACAGAGGCAGCAGCTGATCGCGGACCTGCTCGACCCCGGCCGGCGGAGTGAGGTCGTCCTGCCGGCCGTTCACGCTCAGGTGCGCTCGGGGCACGATCAGTTGGTTAATTTGAAAGGTGTCGAAGTGCTTCAGCAGCGAGGGAACAAAATAGTAGACCCCGTGCTTGCTCAGTCCGCCTGCGTCGATCAGCGACTGAAAATTCGTAAGGCAACAGACGTCCATAGCGACGCGGACGCGCGGATCGAGGGCGGCCAACCACCAGGCCTTGGTTGCCCCCATAGACATACCAAAGGCTCCCAGCCGCGACGTATCCACTTCCGGGCGGCTCGCCAGATAACTGAGCGCACGCAATTCGTCAAACATCATCATGCCCCACAGCACCTGGCCGCGCCATAGCATCAGCTTGAAGGTGTCTTCTTCGCCCTGGCGTCCAATCGCTTCCCGCTTTCGTTCACCGAAGCACCAGCAATCGATAGCCAGTGTCACCAGGCCCTTTTCCACGCAGACCGGCGCGTAAGCAGGTTGCACGCTCGTGCCGCGGAGTAACTGTTCTTTTCCCAGGTCGTACTGGCCCGCATGCCAATGCATAAAGAGCAACCCGGGCGCCCGTTCCTGCCGGTGGTCGGGGATCAGCAGCACCGCGGGCACGGGTTCTATCCCATTCAGGTCGAGCACCCACCGTTCCAGCGTGTATCCATCATGTTTCTCGCTGCGCACCAGGCGAGGAGGCGTAGGCTTGTGGTCCCAGGGCAAATCGCCCAGCAGACTCCAGAGTTCCCGCCGGCGGCGCTGCTGATCCCTATCGAACTCAGCTCTGGCTCCGGGCAAAGTTAGCTCCTGCAGCAGCGAAAGCTGCCGACCGGGTCAGAAACTCTCGCCGGCTTATATAAGACACCGATTTTTCCATATCTGTCCCGAGGTTTGATATTGAAATCCGTGATCCTCGGGGTAAATGCAGCCGCCCAGAACCAAAGCACTGGTCGCGAGATGAAATCCGGCTTCAGTCTCTCCGATCCACCTCGTCCCCGCGGGGCTACTCGCCGCTGGGGTCGAAGTACAGCTTAATTTGCCCTTGGCGGATGAACAAAAAACGACCTGAACGACTATAATTATGGTCAGAATAAAAGAGGTGCCGATGGCCGTTTGGCAAGTACAAGAGGCGAAAACACGTTTGAGTGAGGTCATTGAAGAAGCCAACAACAAAGGCCCGCAATTCATTACCCGGCACGGGGCGGAAAGGGCGGTCATTCTTTCTGTTGAGGACTACCGCGCCCTGACCGCTCATAAGCCCGACCTTCGGGAGTATTTGCTGGGTGGTCCGAAGGTCGACCGGTTTGATGTGCCACGCAGCCGCGACAAGGGACGCAAGGTCACGCTGTGAGCGGGCGGTTACAATATCTGCTCGATACCAACGTTCTCTCCGAGACACGCAAGAAGCAAGCCAATGAACGGGTAATGTCCTTTCTCTCCGCGGCCGAACCGTCCGCACTTTATATCAGCGTGCTTTCGCTCGGTGAGCTAAGGAAAGGCGTTGCTCTCAAAATGCGAACGGACGCGGATGCCGCGAAGCGGCTCGGAACCTGGGTAGATGGACTGGAATTGAGTTTCGGTGAACGCATTCTCGGTGTCGATGCGCCCATCGCGAGGCAATGGGGAGAGCTGTCCGCCGCACGCTCAAGGCCTGTTGTCGATACTCTTCTCGCAGCAACTGCACTTGTCCACAAGCTGACGCTGGTCACCCGGAATATCAGCGATGTGGACGATCTCGGTGTGAAGCTGCTTGATCCGTGGAAGAAGTAGGTACGTCGCCGTTTATTTGATCTGGTTCACACCGCCCTGCAGTGGCTGTTCCTTTCCGCGCCAGAGGAAAACACCCTGCAGCCCCGGCGGCAGAGTCACACTCCCCGTCACCCCATCGCCGCTGCGCTCGAAGTGCACCTTGATCATCCCTTTTGGATGAGGAAACTCCGCCGACACTTCACGGAGATCCCCCAGGTGCGGAGCAATCCGCACGGTGGCGAAGCCCGGCGATGCCGGCTCGATCCCAGCCACCAGCGTCAGCAGATCGTACATGGGATGCGCGCTCCAGGCATGCGAATCGGACCGCGTCTTTCCCGGCGTTTCCGGCCAGGTGCTGAAATGGAGCGGCAATAGATCGCGCCAGGGCTTCAAGGTCGCGAGATATTCGTCGGCCATCCCCGCGTGTTGCAGCGCGCGCGCCAGATAAAAGCGAAAATAATAGGAGCCGCTCAGAATTCCACCCGGAGCCGTCCCTGGAGCGATGTTCACCAACTGCCGTAAGACAGCCTGTTGCTCCCCGCGTGGAATCACATCGAAGAGCACCGCCAACGTATTCGTTTGCTGGCTGAACACGGTATGGTCCGGGTTGTCCGCCAGCAGCTTGCGCCCCGCATCCCAGCATTTTTCATAAAGCCCGCTGCGCACATGCTGCGCCCGCTGCTCTTCTTGCGTGGCGCGGTCCTTGTCTCCCACTGCCCGCTCCAGCTCCGCCGCGTCGGTCAACGCTCCCAGATATTCGAGCGTGGTGGTGCAGGACTCACCCTGTCCATCGTAGGTAGGCAGCTCCCCCGTTGAAACCCAGTCCACAAAGCTCCACCAAGGCGTCTTGCGCAGCAAGCCATCCGGCTGTTCATACTGTGCGAACCAGGTGAGCACAGTACGCGTGCCCGGCAACGCTGCCTTTACCGGTGAAGTATCGGGACGGTACAGCCAGTAGTCGTGCAGCATGCCAATCCACAGCAGCGAGAACGTGGGGATGATCTGCGGCTGCGAGGTGGGATAGCGGCTCTGCGTCAATCCCTCCGGTATGCGCGAATTATCAAAGTTCTGGATCGCCTGCTTCGCCAGCCGGTCGTCCCCCGTCACTGCATAAGAGATCAGCGCCTGGATGCGGGTGTCGCCCACGTACTGTAACTGTTCCCAATAAGGAGTATCCATGTACGTCTCGTGGGCATCGAGTCGCGCCGTGCGCCAGCTGATGTCCCATATCTGTTTGAGATCGGCATCCTTACTATCGAAGGAAGCCCGCTCCTCAAAGGGGTATGCGGTGTATTGTCCCTGCAGGGACTCGAGCGTCAGCGGCTGGGCGCCGGTCTGAATATCCAGGTCCAGGTAACGCCACACCCGCCACCACAGAGGCTCAAAGGTGCGATGCTCGCCACCGTCGGGAAGAAAGCGGTCGTGCACCCCCAAGGCCTGGCGGCTGCCCACTTCATTGCGATCGCCCTTATCCTGTTTCGGGTCATAGAGCGCTTCCGCGTAGGTCAATCGGATACTTGCTCCCTTTCCTCCAGACACGGTCAGTTGAGGGTACGCGGTGGTGAGTGTTTTGCGATCCAGCAGGACGTGCACGTGCCGGTTCGCGGGGATCGCAATCGGCTTGGCAGGAAACGCTTCGGCGCCCGGCTGATCCGAGCGCACCACTTCTCCTGCTTCCGTCGGGGTGTACGTCATGGGCGGCAGCTCATCGGGCACCAGTTGCCAGTAGTTGTCGACCTGCTCCCCCTGAAGACCGGCGCGCGCCGCCGAAGGATAGATGTTTTCCCGCATGGGATCGCCCGCAGCCACCCAGGCGCTGCTCGAATCGCCAGGGTCATTCCACTGCCAGTTGTAGGCGGCGGCATTCAGTTCCTCTCCAGGACCGTTCGCCATGTAGCCGTCAACGCCGCCCGGTGTGCGCGGCACTGCGATGCGTCCCGGCTCGATGGCCACCATCCAGCCTTTTGGCGTGTTCAGGTCGGCCTCCTGCGCGCTGTCGCCCTGCAGCAGAAAAGCGGTGCGGTCGGTGATTTGCGCTGTGGGTGCGTAGATACCGAAATTCCACACTGTGGCGGTTACGAGATTAGAGCCCGTCGCGAGGTACGGAGCGAGATCGAAGGTCTCGTAACGCCAGTGCGCGAGGTCACCACGCGCCGGGCCATCGCCTACCCGATGACCATTTACGTACAGGATGAACCGGTTGTCGGCGCTCACATGGATGACATAACGAGCAGGCTTGCTTTCCAGTTGCAATGAGCGCCGAAAATGCAGCACGAGCGGCTCCCGCAGGGGAGCCGTGGGATGGGTGATCCAGCTTGCCTTCCACTGCGGCTCCGCGGCCGACACTCCTGTGGTGAGCGCTGCGAAGAACAGCACCACAATCAAAGGGAAAACCAATAGCTTGCTTTTCATGCCAGGTTGCACCAGACGCCGATCGCGCGACCACCATGCTATCAGCGCTTGCGAGAAAGGATGCTTTGGAGGAAGGAAAGTGTCTAGGAGATTGCGGTTTAGCCTGCATGCCCCTCAACGAGAGGCATGCAGAACTGTGAAGAGTCTTAGAAATCCATCTTGAGGCTGAGCTGCAGAATTCGGGGAGGATTCGCAGCAGTGATGGTTCCGAAGGTGCCGGCGCTTAGAGCCGTTCCCGGGTTGGTGACGCCGGTGCCGCTACCGTTGATGGCGCCGCCCGGGTTGGCATAGTTGGTGTGGTTGAAGCAGTTGAAGCACTCGGCGCGGGCTTCGAGTTGCAAAGCCTCATGCAGAGGGATGAATTTGCTGAGAGCCGTGTCCACGTTGGTGTAGTGCGGCCCGTAGAACTCAAACGGTCGGGTTTGGCCATAGGTTCCAGCCGTGTTTGCGGCAAAGGATGCCCGGTTCAGCCAGGTCGTGATTTTAGTGTTCTGGGCGCGGGGACTCGCGATCAGGTTAGGCCGGTCATTGCCTACGCCGGTCAGGGAAGCATCGGTGCCGGTCGTTACCGTAAAGGGAACGCCGGTCTGCGCGGTGACGATGGGTGCTAGCTGCCAGCCGCTGAGCAACAGCTGGCGTGTATAGGTACCTCCCGCGGCGCTGCGGATAATGGCCGAAGTCACAAAGTTGTGGCGCAGGTCAGAACCGCAGTTGCTGTAATCGCGGTTGGGGTGAGCCGGATCCTGGAATTGATCTCCGGCATTGTCTCCGTTTTCCGGAGGACCGGAGAGGCAATGCGAATAGGTGTAGTTGCTGAGCAGCGTGAAGTATTGGGAAAAGCGATGCTGCACGGTGACCAGGACGCCGTTAAAGTTCGATCCCATACCGGTATAAGCCTCGGTGACCTGGGTGAAATAGGCCCCCTGGGTGGCATTGATGCCGGTCAGCACGCGGCGGGCATTGGTGTTTGCGGTGGTGGAGCAGTTTGTTCCCGCTGCAGGCACCACCGAAAGCGTTCCGCAGGAGCCGGCAACACCGGTCGATTTTCCGGGGTAGTAGACCGCCGGGTTTTGCTCATTACCGTAGGAGTTATGCAGTACACGCGTGCCAAGATACGTAGCCGTGAGCGCCCAGTTGGTGAGGAACTGCTTTTGCACGCTCAGGTTCCAGTTTTGCGAGTAAGCCTGCTGAAGGTTCGGTGGCAGCACAAAGAATGTCCCTGAGGTGGGGAAAAACGCATTGTTGGCTGTCGGCGGAAACGGCTTGGGGTAAGGGTTGCCGCCAGGATAGCCCGCGTAAGGAGTCGTCAGATTCCCCGGAGGCGGCGTCAGTGTAACCGAGTCGCCCCACGGCGGCATCGACGCGTAGCGGGAGTTGTAGTAAAGCGGGGGCTCCTGAAAACCTAAACTATAGGAAGCGCGAATACTCTCTTTTCCCTGGCCGCGCGGATCGAACGCGAAGCCGAAGCGCGGTTCAATCCGGTTCCATTTGCCGTGGTAGTAACCGTGTGGAACCCCCTGGTCGCCATAAAAGTACACTCCAGGAGGAGCTGTGGGATAGACAGTGGATCTTGTCCCAGCGGTAAAGCCCGGCAGTGAGAACTGGGCGCCGCGGCCTGTGGTTTCAATAGCCGGCAATCCCGTGGCCCAACGCAGTCCTGCGTTCAAAGTGAACCGCGGGCTGAACTGGATGCTGTCCTGAAAATAGAGAGCGCCATAGTTCTTGCGGAAGTCAACGCCGCTGTTGTTGCCCTGGTAGAGCGATTGAATCCGGCCGAGCATGAAGTCGACCAGCCCGTCCTTGGTGTACTGCCCCGTGAAATTAAACTGGCCGTTCGCGTTGTTCACGCCGTTGGAAACGAGCATATTGCGCAGGTAATTCCCGCCGAACGAAAAGTGATGCATCCCCTTCGTCCAGAACATGTCTTCGAGCACGTTGTAACCGTTGGTGCTGTTCAGCAGGCCTTCGCAAGTGCCGCAAGCCACCGTGAACGCGTTCGAGATGTTCATGTAAAGGTAGTTCTTGATGGGCGCGAAGACTTGGATGCCAAGCGTGTTGGGATTGATCACGTCAGGAGCGATGTTTCGGCTGACGATGTTTCTCGACCACCCCACGTGAAAAGAGCTGACAAGGCTCGAAGTAATGGTGTAAGTGTGGCCCAGCGTGAAGGATTGAACTCGGTCATCGAGAACCTGGTTCTGCGTATTCAACAAATTGCCGGCGAAGATACCTGCCTGCGTGAAGTGCGTAAGGTAGTAGCGTCCGAAAACGGTCTGCTTGGTGTTCGCAGTCCAGTCAATCCGGCCGATGAATTGATCCTCATTCTGGGGTAGCGGAAGGCCGTACACCAGTTTGCCGCAAGGGTTGGTCGTCTGCGGGATGTACTTGAAGAGCCCGAGCGCCGAAGAGTTGAACTGCGACACCGGAATCTGGTTACCGGGGTAGGCCGTGCCGGTTGCGGGGTTGATCAACTGCTTGGCCACGCCGCCGCTTTGGCAGGAGGCGCCGGCATAAGCGCTGAAATCACCGTTGAACATGGCTGCGGTGGGAACAAAACTGGTGATTGCGTTCGTTTGCTGCCGGGTGCGCGTGCCCTGATAGCCGCCGAAGAAGAACAACTTGTCTTTGCGGATTGGTCCACCCAGTACCCCGCCGTACTGGTTACGCTTGAGCGTGTCCTGTTTGGTCGAGAAGTGGTTCTTTGCGTTCATGTCGCCGTTGCGGAAGAACTCGAACAGGGTTCCATGGAACGAGTTGCCGCCGGCACGTGTAACAACGTTCACCACCGCGCCGGGGTGAACCCCGTATTGCGGCGACAATCCCGAAGTCTGCACGCTGAATTCCTGAATCGCGTCAGGGAAGGGAAAGGGTAAATTGACGTTGGTGAACGCGTCGTTGTTGTCCGTGGCGTCCATCAGGTAGTTGATGTTGGTGGCCTGGGCGCCGGCAACCGAGAGGGTCACGGCGCTGGGATAGTTCTTGCTTGAAGCCAGGTCAGTCGCAGGAGCATTCGCCGTTCCCGGCGTTAGCAGGATCAACTGCGTGGCCTGGCGGCCATTCAACGGCAGGTCGACCGTACGCTGCCGGTCGACGACCTGCGATATCGATTGATCTTCCGTCTGCACCATAGAGGCTGCGGCTTGTACCTGCACCGTTTGCGATACGCCGCCGACCTGCAGTTTCACGTCGACGCGCAGCTCGTTGCCTACCTGGATCACGATTCCGGATTGGTCGTAGGTGCTAAAGCCATTGGCCGTCACCTTGAGGGTGTAGGGTCCTACCGGCAGGCTGGGCAGGCTGTAGCCGCCGTCGTCGCCGCTGGTCACGACGCGGTGCAGTCCGGAATCCGTCTGCACGGCTTCCACGGTCGCTCCGGAAACCGCGGATCCTGTCCCGTCGGTGACAGTACCTTGAATTTGGCCACCACCGATGGCTTGCCCGTGGATGATTCCTGACCCGAGGGGCAGGAACAGGGTGAACAGAAAGACGGCTCTCCATTGAGCTCTTATCTTTCCGTCGCGAAGAAAATTGACGAACGACAGCATTTGCGGCCTCCAAAACATCCTGAAAACGGACCCATCATGTGTATCAAATGGGCGAAACAATAGGCAATGTCATTCCAGGTATCACCGCCATTTTCCCGCTCTGCGAGACGGCGCATCGGTGTGGGTTTCTCTCGATGGGATGATCGCGCAACATGGTTTGCGTCAGGCGCTTCGTTTTCGGAACGTTTTGTTCGACGCATGAACGGAAACTCCTAAAGGACTCCTGAACTGTGCCGATACAGGACACAAGCGTTACCAACGCTCACTCGGAGGAACACGAATGAGAACCTCACGCAACCACGCCTCCAACTCCCCGCATTGGCGCCGGGTCGTCATCGTCGAAGACGTAACGGAAAGAAGAGATCCCTGCGTCGTACTCGATAGAGCGCAAATACCGCATATGATCGGTCTTCACTACCGCTACAACCTACCGACCGGCAAGCCAAGGGAAGGGGAACCATGGGTCATGGTGCCCGCCCAAAACTACAGCGCCGCCTGTTCGCTGCTCTTTTCAACGCCAGGCGTCCAGGAGTAGAGCCTAGCCCACTCAAGCCAAAAGAAGGCTTGAATGGGCCAACCCAAGCCGTGTGGTATGACTGACAGTCCCGTCCTAGCCCAAAGAACCCGAGGGTGCGCCATTCAAGCCCGCTTTTGGCTTGAGTGGGCAAGGTCCCTTGCCCGCATCCAGGGCGGTCCTGTTCAACTATCACGCGTTTGGTGCGGAGCTGATGGCGAAGATCGTGGCCAGGTGCGAAGCGGCGCTGGCCTCGGGCGAACTGCCCCATCTGTTCTGCATCTATTACAACCCCGTTCATGCAGAAGCGTTCGATGCTTCCCCTGCGTTCGAGCGTTTCTACCTGGAACAAATACCCTATGACAAATCCGAAATCGGTTTCGGGCCAGACCAGAGCGACCTCGTCGCCATCTGGCAAAGTGTGCGCGGTTCCGTTCCCACGCCCCACAAGGGAACCGATCGCAGAATCATCCGCATCCACGCAATGGGAGCAGGGCTTGCCGATGGATGATGTCAGGCGAATGCCTGGATGCCCCCTCGTATTATCAGGATGTCCCCTTTCCCGTTTGAGCATCTTGCCTGCCACGTAAGTTGTTTTGTTTCACCAAGGTGCTCAAGATGCTCAAGATGCTCAAGTGATTTATTTGAGCACCTTGCCTGGTTAACCGGAGGCTGGGGGTTCTCTTCGTGCGTGATTCGGCCGAGGTTGTGGGTATGTAACTGGCTTGCATACAATCTTGTCCCAGGGCCGACAGTAATATGCTCGGGAGCCGCTGTCCATAGTCCTCAAAAATAATTATGTGGAAGCACGGGTATTAAACTCGTGATTACTCCCTATTGCCCAAGGATAACTAAGCAGTTAACCAAGAGACGGCGGGCAGCGGCGGCGAGAGATGCGGCGAACGAAGCGCCCAATCGCCGCAACATATGCGTTGGACATTTCTTGTAGCCGCGGTAAATGTGGTGTGGTTGAAATGATGCTGGACGCAATGCAGTAACTACGACCAGTCTCTGACAGCGCACCGCTTGTTCGATTGGCACGCAGCGCGCACCTTTACGGAACCCCTTGCTCTTAGGGGTGGATCAGGTAGAAGCTGGTTTGACGGGGAAGGAAGGTCTTGAAGCCATCATCGGTAAGATAGGCGTCGTCTTCTTCCATGACGTAGACCTTCTGGTTTCCCCACTCGGGCACGGGCGTGGCGGAGTTGAGCTCGATAGAAAGATAGGAACCTTTTCGCAGACGTTTGGCTTCGGCGGCGGAAGCCTGCGCTGCGCGGCCATCCAGCCCGGCCCCAAGCCCGTGACCCTGGTTGCCGATGGGGTGGGAATAAACTTTGGCTTCGATCCCTGCGGCTTTCATATCTGCCAGTATGTCGTTATACACATCGCCTGCCAGGCGGCCCGGACGGGAGCGAGTCATCAACGACTCCTGCAGCGTGTTGGTGTTGGCGAGTGCGTGTTTCAGTCCGCTGGGCGCATCGGCCTGGCCGGGAAGCAGGACGTAGGCCTCCTTCTGCCAGTCGGTATTGAGGCCCATACAGGTGATGCCAAAGTCGAGATGCAACACATCTCCAGGCAGGATGACGGTGGACTCGGGCTCGACCGCAAGAAAGCCGCGTGAGGTTAGCGGGACCCGGCCCTTGCGCTGCAAGCGCAGGTCGGGCTGGAACCAGGTGGTTACGTTGTAAAAACCCATCTGGTCGTACAGCCATCTGCGGACATCTCCCACGGTGGTTTTTCCTGGAGTGACCACTTCGTTCGAAAAGGCGCGCCGTGTCAGCTGATCGGTCAACGCAACCAGCGTTTTGTAAGTGGGGAACTCGCCGGGGATGCGGGTGTCGAGATATTCCTCTATGAGGTCAGTGGCGGGCACAAAGTGCGCTTCGGCGCCCGGACCCATTGTCTTGGCCAGGTAAAGGTAACTGTCATGGGTAATAGATCGCTCGACGCCGCGCTTGCCACTCATGGAGAGGCCAATGTGCTGGGGATGGTATTGGGTGTAGAGCGCGGGAAGCACCTGATCGGCGGGCTTTGGATCATTTTCCGACTCGAAGAAGCGTTGAACATTTTCTTCCGCGTAGCCGGTAACAGCGATCTTGCGCAGCGACGTGCCGGTGTCGATGAAAAGAAAAATGTCGCGGTTGCCGGTATAAGGGCGAGGGGGCGCAATGTACTGGGTGAGCGGATCGTCATGGAACTCTTCGTTGACGATGATCCACATGTCGATGCTATGCCGCCGCATCATGTCGAGGATCATCGCGTGACGCTGGACGAGCCAGGACTCGCGGAGCGCGATCTGCTGAGACCAGGTGGGCAGGTGGATGGCAGGCTCAGGGGGCGAGGAAGCAATGGTGGAAGGGACAACGCTCAACAGGGCGAGGAGTGGTAGGAACCGAACGCGCATGGTGTTCAGTGTAGCGCCAGGGCTAGATACGTCGGCCTGATGCCTATTCGCCCGTTGCGCGCAATGCGAAGTGTTCGCGGACAGACGGAGAGCGTTGTCGAGAAGGCTCCAGCCTGCCGTTTGGTGGTTATTTCGTCTGTCGCGCATCCCCGTCTGTCGCGCATCCCCGTCTGTCGCGCATCCCCTCTGTCGCGCATCCCCTTTGTCGGTTATTTCGTTTGTCGCGCATCCCCTGGCCCCCGAAGCGGACGAGGTGGCATCGCGGTAGTCCCCAACCGTCCCGGGTCTCCGCCCGATAGACGAAAGTATCCCTGCAATGAAGCGTCTCTTCAGTCGCGCTTTGCGTGGCGGCGGACGCTTACCCAATAAACACTCGTCGCTGTAAAACGAAATCCTAAGTTTCCTTGATGTGAATCGTGGCGTGTTTTGCGATCGTTGTAATTTTTGTGAGTCCGGGCCCATGGGTAACCGAAACTGGAGACGAGTCGACTTTGAGTTCGCCATCACATCGATCTGCGAAGAAGACAAACGCCGTCCCAACTCCTCCCAGTCTCGGGCGCCACGCTAATCCATCAAGCAGAGGAAGACTGTCGTGAAAATAGCGTGCCCACGAGCGAGTGTTCGGGTACTCTGCGACGGGAGTGTGAATCAGTTCCGCTTCAGTAATCGATTCTGATCGACTGGGGCATTCAATCACGCGAAGTTGAGGGTTAACAAGTTTGAAAAGCACGAGCGGACGCTTGGTCCTGAGTCTCGAATAGCTCCATTCGGCAAGGCGGAATCTCGGGTACTCTGGCGAAGGAGTGTGTGCGACGTCATGGAAAACGCTCTCAAGAGCTGCTGCGGTAAAAGTGTCGGCAGCATAAAGAGTCGCAATGTTTGCCGCGGGACTTCCGGGAAAGGGATTGAATCGGGCACCCTCTTCAGGAATCTCGATTCTCTTGCCGATGTTGGGATTGAACGAATTTGCAGGGTACGAGGCCGAGTTCTTATAAAAGCGAAAAAGAACGCGGCCGCGTGGCAACTCCTCCGTCTGAACCTCGAGAGGTCGAACGCCCGCCGGTGCAACCGGACAATTAGAAGACATCGGCTGGATGGACGAATGCGTGAGCTAAGGAAATCAGCCGAGCAGGATCTCGCTTCAAAAGTTCAACAGGTTTGCTTCCGCCGATATTTGGATTTGGAGAGACAAAGAAGTAAGCGAGCTCCCATCCTGTTGCATGTTCCGGAAAGGTTCGAATTACCTCCGAGACAGCAGGAATCGGCCTTCCGTCCTCGAACTGAAACCGGGGGAACAATTGCTGGCCTTCAAACCGAAGTGAGAAGATCTTTTTTTCTTGAACCCAGCGCGAAGCCATCGCGGCACGATTTGTGGCGCGGCTAGTGGCTTCTTGCGCAATCTCGTCGGAAGTGAAGAACCGATTTTCAGTGATGAATTGCTTTCTCCATTCGAGAGTCTTCTTATTGGCGAACGATTCAGTCCGGCCATGGTGCGGAGCCTTCAATACCTCAGAAGGTCCCATCTGTAGGTCACCCCATTCCGGATAATGAACCTGGACAAGAGCAGGGAGTTCAGCAAATGGCTCCGGTAGAGATGGAAGATCGAGGTCCAAGAGGAGTTTGTGATTCAAGTGCAATGGGAAGATGTATATTCCCGGTCGGGGATCTACCATCTTCCGCATCTCGGTAGCTGTGGCCGTACCCCAAAAGAAGGACACATCTCCGAAGTTGATCGTCTTCAACGACGAAACATGATCTTGATCCGTATGGGAACGTTTCAGTTCGCGGTGCTCGGAGAGAGCCTTAAACCCTTTCCGATAAGCCATGAGAAATGTCCTTACTGCTGTCAGGTAGTTTGGTCGCTTCGCTACGTTCCCTTTTCCATATAGCAGAACTGCGTAGATCGGAGCCGAACTCGGCTTCGGATGGGAAAGCGCGGCAGTCACAACGTTCATGGCGGTTTCGCGCGCGCGAGGGTAAAAGCCGCCGGGCTCGAGAACTGCGGCAGAAGAAGACGCGGCAGTGGATTCATTCTTCATGATATCCATGATACTCGTGATAATCGTGATTCGCAAAGAGGTTCATTCGGATCCTCCTGAGAAACTTAGCAAAATTCGGTATCCGCTCAAGGACAGGACGGACGGCTACCAACGGATCGTCCGCACCCGCAAGATGTGCTCGCACACTGGACCAACGCCAATCCTGAGCCTGTGGCACCAGCCCTTAGGACGAATGCCCGGGTGGCCCATTCAAGCCATCTTTTGGCTTGAGTGGGCAAGGAACCTGGTTGTGAAGGCTGCTTGATTTTGCTTTTCGAGCAGCCTTCGGTCGGTTGCAGCGCGCCATAGACGGTTTAGTCCTGGTCGAGATTGAGCGTCCAGATGGTGATGGTTGCGGTATTGTCATCCACCGCCCCGAGGATGGTGGTGTCTCGACCGCTGTTGACGGCCAAGCCAAACGATCCCCCCTGGTTCGGATCAACGGGGATCTCCTTGATGAATTGTCCGTCCTTGGTGAATTCGACAATTTCGCTAGGCTGATTCGGGTCGCTGTTGATCACATCGTTGTTGGTGACCAGCAAGTGATCGTTGGGCGCAGCTGCCATCGCCAGTGCCCCATGCAGATGGGTGTTGTCGTGATATATGACCGTTCCCGGTCCATCGCTTTCGTTGCGTTCAAGCGCGTTGCGAACGGCGAAGACCTCATTGTCGTCGGTGGAGGCAACGAAGAGGGTGTCCCGGCGAGTGTCATAAACCAACCCGGTGGGCGCGTCGAACAGGGCGGCCGGATCAGGTTGATGCTTGTAGCCGGAGGCAATCGTCGCTGAGCTGAGAAACTTGAGACCAGAGTAGGAGACGGCGAAATCCAGCCGGCTCACGGTACCGTTGAGAGCATTGGCAACGAATACGACCGCGACATTGCCCCCATCCACAACCGTTGCGTCCCATGGACCCTGTATTTCCGAGCCGGTGAAAGTTTGGATTAATTTGCCGCTGTTGTTAATCACCAGGAGCGACCCTGCGGTGGCTGTAGCCGCTGTCCCATCGAGCGTGGGTAAATTGGCGACCAACACGAACCCAGCTTGCAGTACACCTAAGCCAGTGGAGAGACCGAGCGGTGCGGTTCCCTGAAAGAAGGTTGAGGGGGCTCCGCTGGAAGGAATCCTCACAATGGTGGAGCCGGTGCCCTGGAGATTCTCCTTATTGTTGTAGTTCGAGACCAGGATGTCGCCTGGGTGCAGCGGACCCGATCCGGCCTGGAAGTTGTTTGGGACAAAGGCCACGCCGTAGGGGTTCAGATCCCCGTTGGAGGGTACGGTCGAGACGCTACGGACCGGGCTGGGCAGAAAGGCGTCACCGGCGCCGCTCTGCGCGAAGGCAGCTGCGCCGGCAACCAATAGGAGCGCGCAGGTTACTGTTTTGTGCATACCAGAAACCAAGGCATAACGCGAAACGCGTCCCGGAATCTGGCCACAAGAGTGAGAGCGAAGGTTTTTCATGATTTGTTCCTTAATGTCTCGTCCGCGGGGGCCTGGGTTCTCGGCCAGACCACAAGTGAGCGCGACGTCTATTTCGTCATGAGCGGCCGCCTCAGGGCGGTGCTGCACGGGATCCGGCAAGACCTCATTTTCAACGACATGGAAGCGGGTTCGTTCTTTGGCGAACTCGCCGCTCTCGATGGCGGCTCCCGCTCGCTCAGCGTTTTCGCGGTCAACGATTTGGTGGTGGCGAAAATGCCGTGCCCGATCTTCGTCGAGACGGTGTTCACCCACCGCCCGCTTGGCGAAGCGGTGGTCGCGACGCTCGTCGCGCGCAATCGCGCGATGACGCGCCGGGTCGGAGAACTCGGCGCGCTCGACGTTCGCAGCCGCGTACACGCCGAGCTGCTGCGGCTCGCGCGTCCCGATCGCGACGATCCACGGCGAGCAATTGTCCATGCGCCGCCGAACCAGTCCGAGCTCGCGTCCCGCATCAATACGCGGCGCGAAACCGTGTCGCGCGAGATCAACGCTATGGAGCGCGAAGGCCTCATCGAGCGCCGCCGGGGCGCCATCGTCATCACCGACGCGCTCGGCCTCAGCGCCCGGCTCGAAGCGGTCATAACCGATTAGGCCGGAGCGGGCTTAGAGGCCCGTTCGATTTGGGTTTTCTTGGCCCGTAGCCGTTTCGCCCCAGGACGTCCGTTCACTCGGGTTGGATTATCTTGGATTTATTTGGATTCTCTCGTCCGAATCGAGGCTTTTCAACAGTTTGCGCGGCGTTTACGCTGGAGACTATAACCTTCCCTAGGGTTCTTTGCGCGAGAACCGCCGGAAACGCGGGCCGGCGGCGTCGACGCGAGCAAAGATAGGATTCTGCATCGAGCCAGCCTAATCTCAATTCTGATTTTCCGCAAGAAAATGTCGTCCCAGCCATGCGGGCGGAAGCGAGAGCCCAACCGGGCCGCAAGCGACCCGCCCTACCCCTTCGCCGCGTCCGCGAGTGATCGCCACCAGTGCTCGTGCCTTGCCCAGTTCCAACCCGCGGTCGGCGAAGGCGACGGCAGAAGCCATAGCCTTGTCCGCCCGATGCGCTCGGGCTGTTCGCCGAAACCGGCGGCGCGACGGAGATAGCGGCGCCCAGCGGCGAGGCTTGTGAACGCCAAGAGCTCCGGCGCGGCGGCTTCGATCTTGGCCTTGAGCTCCGCGCAGGCCTCATGTCCCAAAGCTCCCGGCGGCAATTCCCGGTCCATGCCGCTGACCCTCTTCGCGATGTCGGTCAGGCCCAGTCTCCATTGCGGCAACAGCGCGAATTCCTCGGGCCGGAGCTGTCTCGGCGTCAATCCGGCGGCGTAGAGCGCCGGCCAGAACCTGTTCTGAGGGTGGGCGTAATAGGCGCCGCGCGCAGCCGACACGGTTCCCGCCGCCGTGCCGCAAAAGACGATCCTGAGACCGGGCCGCAACAGGTCCGGCAGCACGGGACCGCCGCCGTTCGCCTCGTCCCCCATCAGATGGTCTGATTATAGGCCCCGACCTCGGGGTTCTCGCGCAGGATGCCGTCGACAGCCTCGAACATGTCGCGCATGCCCGCTTCCGACGTCGGGCTCTCGACGACGACAGTGAGTTCAGGCTTGTTCGACGACGCGCGCACCAGTCCCCAGGCGCCGTCCTCGACCGTGACCCTCACACCGTTGACGGTGACGATCTCGCGAATGCGCTGGCCGGCCAGTGGCTCGCCTCGCGCCTGCATGGTCTTGAACCGCTCGGCGACGCGGTCCGCGACCGCGTATTTGATCTCGTCGTCACACTCGGGCGACATGGTCGGCGAGCCCCAGGTCTTTGGCAGGTCGCGATAAAGATCGGCCATCGACTTTTTCGGGTTCCGGTCCAGCATGTCGAGGATGGCGATCGCTGTGACGAATCCGTCGTCGTAACCGCGCCCGACCGGCGCGTTGAAGAAGAAATGGCCTGACTTCTCGAAGCCGGCGAGCGCGTTCAGTTCGCGGACCCGGCGCTTGATATGCGAATGGCCGGTCTTCCAGAAGTCGACCTTGGCGCCATTGGCCCGCAGCGCGGGGTCCGTCGCGAACAACCCGGTCGACTTCACGTCGACGACAAAGGTCGCATTCGGGCGGTTTTGCGAGAGGTCGCGCGCCAGCATGACGCCGATCTTGTCGGCGAAAATCTCCTCGCCCTCGTTGTCGACGACGCCGCAGCGGTCGCCGTCGCCGTCGAATCCGAGCGCGAGGTCGGCGCCGGTCTGCGTCACCGCCGCGGCCATCGTATGCAGCATGTGCATATCCTCGGGGTTCGGATTGTAGTGCGGGAAAGTGAAATCGAGATCGCAGTCGAGCGGAACGACTTCGACCCCCAGAGCGCTAAGAAGATTAGGCGCGAACGCGCCCGCGGTGCCGTTGCCGCAAGCCGCGACGACCTTGAGCTTGCGGGCGAACTTTGGGCGGGCTGTCAGATCCGCGATGTAGCGGTCGGGAAAATCGCCCAGGTACTCATAGCCGCCGCCGAACTCGTAGCCGTAATCGCCGCCGATGACGATGTCGCGCAGACGCGCCATCTCCTCCGGCCCGAACGTGACCGGCCGCGACGCCCCCATCTTGACGCCCGTCCAGCCGTTGTCGTTGTGCGAGGCGGTCACCATCGCCACCGCCGGCGCATCGAGCGCGAACTGGGCGAAATAGGCCATCGGCGTGATCGCGAGGCCAATGTCGCGCACCTTTAGCCCCCCGGCCATCAGGCCCGCGGTCATGGCCAGCTTGATCGAAGCCGAATAGCTGCGGAAGTCGTGGCCGACGACGATCTCGCGCTTGACCCCGAGCTCGCCCAGCAGGCGCGCAAGGCCGAGCCCGAGCGCCTGGGCCCCCATCAGGTTGATCTCCTGCTCGAAGATCCAGCGCGCATCATATTCGCGAAACCCGGTCGGCTTGACCATCGGCTGCGATTCGTAAGCGTAAGTGTTGGGCAGAAGCTGCGGCGATGGCTTTGGAAACAAGGCGGGCCTCGATATGGAACAAATGGGAAAAAAGCTCGCGGGGCCGCGGCCCGGCCAAGCCTTGCCACGGGAAATTCATACAATTAGCGTAGGCGCAAGTCTTGGATGCCGGTCCGAACTCCTATAACGCTTGAACCTGGCGAAACCGGCGAGCCGGCGGAGCGACCTTGCTATACATTTTGCCCCGAATGAGCTACGGGGTCGCGGCTAGGCAAAAAGTCGATTTCCTCAGGAGCGATACGTCAAACGGAGCGGGCGCAGGGAAGCGCGGAAGCGCTTGAGCGCGCATCGGCTGACGGAGTTCGAGCATGATTCTATCCGATCTGCGCACGACGGGCTTCCTGGCGGTCGTGCGGCGCGAGCTTCGACCGCTGTTCTCGGAATTGCGCCGCGTCTACTTCAATAAGCTGTGGGGAATGGATATCGGGCCGGATTGCCGGATCTCGTTCTCGGCCAAACTGGACAAAGCCTTTCCGACCGGCGTTCATATCGGCGAGAGCACCGCGGTCAACTTCGGCGCCTGCGTGATGACCCACGACTATCCGCGCCGGCTGCATCTCGATACGTGGATCGGTAAGGAATGTCAGATCGGCGCGCACAGCATCATCATGCCGGGGGTCAGGGTCGGCGACAATTGCGTCGTCGCGGTGGCGAGCGTCGTGATGAAGGACGTGCCGCCCAATTGCCTCGTCTCGGGAAACCCGGCGCGGGTGATCGAGAAAGGCATTCAGACCGGCCGATGGGGCATCATCAACCGCATGGTCCGCGCCGAGTTCGGCGCATCTTCGCCGGCGGCTGACGAAAAGGCCGCCTCATGAACCCGACAAGCATGATTTGACCGGCGCGCGCATCCCATGATCGAGATCGATTTGAGCGGCCGGGTGGCGGTCGTGACTGGCGCGTCGCGCGGCATTGGGCGGGCCGCCGCGGAGGTCCTGCTCAAGGCGGGATGCAGCGTGGTGCTCAACGCGCGTCCCTCGAACGAAGCTTCAGCCGGTTTCGCCGAGCTCGAAGCAGCGTACCCCGATCGCGTCGCCACGGTTTACGGCTCGGTTGCGGACAGCGCGACCGCGACCGCGATCGCCCAAACCGCGATGTCGAGGCATAAGCGCCTCGATATCCTGGTCAACAACGCCGGCATCCTTCGCGACAAGCTGATCGGCATGATCTCGGACGCCGAGATCGACGAGCTCTTCAACGTCAACGTGATCGGGCTCATCAAGATCACGCAACTGGCCGCGCGCATCATGACGCGGCGCAAGAGCGGGTCCATCATCAATGTCTCGTCGATCGTCGGGAGACGAGGCAACAGCGGACAGACCGTCTATTCGGCGACCAAGTCCGCGGTGATCGGGGCGACTTATTCAGCCGCCAAGGAACTTGCGCCGATGAACATTCGCGTCAACGCGGTGGCGCCGGGCCTGATCGACACGTCGATGGTGAAATCCATCCCCGAGGACAAGCGCAAGAGCCTCGAATTGAGCATCGCGATGGGCCGGGTCGGCAGCCCCGACGACGTCGCCAATCTGATCCTGTTTCTCGCCTCCGATCTATCGTCCTACGTCACCGGGCAGGTCATAGGGGTCGACGGAGGCCTCGTCATATGACCTCGGCCCGGGCGGCTTGAGCGCCACCCTTCACGGTCCGCGAGACGGACTAGTCATGCAGCGGAACTCGATGCGCGAATTGGACTCATCATGCGGCGGACTTCTGCCGCTGATCGCGCCGCTCGAGGGCGCCCCGGCGATCCGCGACGACCGCGCCGACGTCTGGCTGACGCGCCAGGAGCTGCGCGAAGCGAGCCTTGGGCTCGCCGAAAACATCGCCTCCGAGAGAAAAAAACTCGTCTTTCTCTTCTGCGGCGCCAGTTGCGAAACCGTGACCGGCCTGCTTGCCGCGGCGGCGGCGGGTCACGCGGTCGCGCTCATCGATCCGGCGCTCGCCGAAGACAAGCTCGCCGCCCTGATCGAGGCCTATCGGCCGGAGGTCGTTCTTGCGACGCCGGACATCGGTGCAGGACTGCGCGAGCGGGCGGGCCTCTCGGACTGGCGCGCCTATGCTTCGCGAGCGGGCGTCGTCGAATGGACCGCGACGGACAACCGGCGCGCGAGGTCGAGATCCATCCCGCCCTGCAGCTTCTTCTTTCGACGTCGGGGACCACCGGCAGCCAGAAATATGTGCGGCTCTCGCGCGACGCGATCGTCGCCAACGCAGGGCAGATTGCGAAAGCGCTGTCCATCGACGAGCACAGCGTCGGGATCGGTCATCTGCCGATGCACTATTCCTACGGACTGTCGGTCGTCACGTCGCATCTCGCGGCTGGGGGACGTGTCTATCTCGTGAACGATTCGATCACCTCGCCGAGCTTCTGGTCGAAGATCGCCAATGTCGGCGGAACGCATTTCCCCGGCGTTCCTTTTCACTATGCCGCGCTTGCGCGTCTCGGCTCGAGCCTCGTCCCGGATTCGGTCAAGGTGTTCACCCAGGCCGGCGGAGCGCTCGATCCCCGCATCCAGGCGAAGATCCACGACTGGGCGGCTGAGCGCGACGGCCGGTTTTACGTCATGTACGGGCAGACCGAGGCCTCGCCGCGCATGACGACGTTGCAGCACGCGGATTTTGCGCGAAAGACAGGGTCTGTCGGCGTCGCGCTCGCCGGCGGCCGATTGTCGATCGTCGACGACGAGGGCGCGGCCCTGCCGGCCGGCGCGACGGGCGCGGTCGTGTACGAGGGTCCCAATGTCATGCTGGGCTATGCCATGTCGCGCGCCGACCTCGACAAGGGCGACGAAATGCATGGACGCCTCGAAACCGGCGACCTTGGGCGCCTCGATCCGGAGGGGTTCCTTTATCTCACCGGCCGCGCCAAGCGTTTCGCCAAGATTGCCGGATACCGCCTCGGCCTCGACGAAATCGAGCGCGAGCTCGCCGCCGTGTGCTCGGTCGCCTGCATGGACCTCGGCGAGAAGATCGGCGTCGTGCATGAGCAGGAGTTCAGAAACGGCGCTCAAAGCCAGGGTCAGGGAGCTTGCCGCCAGCTATAAGGTCCCCTCATCGAGCTTCTCGCTGTTGAAGACCGCGCAGATTCCTCGCGGCGCGAGCGGCAAGATCAACTATGCGCAGCTCAAGGAGAGTCTTCGTGTTTGAGCGCCTCCTCAATGAGCCGCCCTATTCGCTCCGGCAGGCGCGGAAGGGGTCGATCCTCATCGAGGGGCTCAACGAGCTCACGCGCTACCACTATGAGAAGAGCCCGGAATATGCCCGGATTGTCGACGCGGCATGGGGCGGCTTGCGGACCTATCGCGACATCGCCGAGGTCCCCTACCTGCCCGTCAGCCTGTTCAAGGAAATGGAGCTGAAGAGTACCGCCACGCCCTCGCTGGTGATGCGCTCGAGCGGGACGACGGGCCAGCGAACGAGCCGGATCGTCATCGACAACGAGACGGCGCGCCGCCAGTCGGAGGCGCTGGTCGCGTCATTTCGACCCATTCTCGGGGGACGCCGCCTGCCGTTCCTTGCGATCGACACCAAGGACGTCATCAAGCCGACCGACCTCACCGCGCGCGGCGGCGGCGTACTGGGCATGATGAAGTTCGGCGCCAAGACGACCTTCGCCCTCGATTCGCAATTGGAGTTCGACAGGCAGGCGGTGAGACCTTCGTCGGCGCGAACGGCAAGGAGCCGTTTCTCATTTTCGGCTTCACGTTCCTCGTATGGGACAAGCTCTACCGCACTTTCGCCGACGGCGAGCTCGACCTTTCGAAGGCCATTCTCATCCATTCCGGCGGCTGGAAAAAACTCGAGGCGCAGAAGGTCTCGAACGCCGAGTTCCGCGCCGCGCTCAAGCGCCGCTTCAATCTGACCAACATCTTCAACTTCTATGGCTTCGTCGAGCAGATCGGGTCGGTCTTCATCGAGGGGCCGGACGGATTGCTCTATCCGCCGAATTTCACCGACGTCATCATCAGGAGGCCGCACAGCTGGGAGCCGGCGGCGATCGGAGAGGAAGGCGTGATCCAGGTCGTTTCGCTGCTCCCCCGCTCCTATCCCGGCCACAGCGTGCTCACCGAGGATCTGGGCGTCGTAGCGACGATCGACGCGGGAAGCGGCGGCCGTTTCGGCAAAGCCATTCGCGTCTCCGGGCGCGCGCCGAAGACGGAACTCCGAGGCTGCAGCGACGTGATCGCGGCATGAGCCGGGCAAGGCAGGACGGATGCTAAGCGAGGTCATCGCCTATGGCGCCGGCGCGCGCGAAGCCGCCCTCGACGACGGGGCGCTGTTAGCGAAGCTCGGCGCAGCCCGCCGACGCATGGCGCCGCCTTTCGACGCGGAGCGCGTCGATCTCGTCGCGGGCGTGGCCGAGACGCTTCTCGGTGAGAAGCGGGCCGCCGCCTCCGGTCCCGCCGCGCATTTCGCCTTCTGGACGCGGCGCGCCGCGCTCACGAAGCTCGCGCGGAGCTTCGCCGCGCGCGTGCCCGAACATGCGATCGCCCGACCGCGCGGTCTTGTCTTTCATCTGCCGCCGCAGAATGTCGAGACCGTCTTTCTCTATTCCTGGGTGCTCTCCTATCTGGCCGGAAACGCCAATATCGTGCGGCTCCCGCACGAGATCAGCGCTCGCATGCGGGCGATCGTCGATCTCTTCCTCGAACGCCTGCAGACCGCGGGCGACGACAGCCAGCTGTTCGTCCATTATCCATCGCAGGGTGATCTTGGGGCGAAGATTTCCGCGCTCAGCGACGCGCGCGTCGTGTGGGGCGGCGACGCGAAGGTTGCGCTGTTCGCGCCGCTCCCCTTGCGCAACGGGGGGAAGTCGATCTGGTTCGGCGACCGGTTCTCGTTCTCGACCATCAAGGGCGAGGCTCTCGACCGGCTGGACGGCGCCGCGCTCACGGCGCTCGCCAGGAAGCTGCACAACGACATTTTCGTCTTCGACCAGATGGCCTGCTCGTCGCCGCACGCACTTTATGTGGTCGGCGAAGCCGCGGCTCATTCGGCGCCGGTCCGCCGCCTCCTCGACGCCTCCGCACTCGAATGGACCATGGACGATCCGGCCGGCCGGGTCGGGCACGCGATCGGCAAGATGACGGCGGCGTTCTACGCGGCGGCGAACGGACGCGCCTCTTCCGTCCACTGGCGGAACACGCATCTGACCAGCATCGTCGCGAGCGCGCCGCAGCGCCAGGACACGCGGGTCGGCGGGGGCTTCTTAAGCGTCATATTCGTGCCTTCGCTCGCCGAAGTCGCGGGCTTCATTCGCGACAGCGACCAGACGATCACCTATTTCGGCTGGGAACGCGGCGAGATCGAAGCGGTCGCCGCCGCGCGCGCGGGGCCCGGCGTCTCGCGCTGGGCGCCGATCGGGACCGCGCTCGACTTCGATTTTCTCTGGGACGGCTACGACATCCCGTTCGAGCTGACGCGGCTCGTGCGCGTGAGTTAGTTGTCATGCCCGCGACCGCGGGCATCCAGAAGCGTGCGGCCCTGGATCCCCGCGTGCGAGCGTGTGAAGGAATTGCCTTTTCGCTGGAGACGGGTCATCCGGCGGCGCCGCGGATGGAATCCGAAGCGGTTGAAGCGTTCTTGGTATCGGCCGCTCTGCCGCTTGAGGGGAGCGGGGGATCAGGCGGCGTTGATCCTCAGACGGTGCGCGGCCACGAGGTTATTGGCGATGGCGTGCCAGAGCGCGTGGGCCTTCGCCTTGATGAGGCCGCGCACGGCAAGATGACCGAAGCCGTGGTTCTTGCGATCGGCGTTGATCCGCTCGATGCGCTTGCGCAAGGCGTAGACGGCCTGGCCCGTTTCGCTCGCCATGCGTTCCCGCCACGCCTTGATAAAGGCGTGCTCCTTCTCTCGCTTGCGGATGCGCCGGGCGAGGCTCGCCGGTTTGACGTCGTCCCTGTCGCCCGGCGGCGGCGTATAGACGCCGACCGGACCCGACGCATGGCCGGCGAGCGCGACGATGTCCCGGCTTGTGGCGTAGCTGGCGTCGACCAGAAGCCTGCCGGGCGTCCGCCCGTAGCGTCGCGCGATGTCGTCGACCATCGGCCCCGCCAGGCCCGCATCGTTGCGCCGGTCGGTGACCGCAATCGAGACGATGACGCCTTCTCTCGGCGCCGCGGCGATCTGCGCATTATAGGCCGGGCGAACCGCGCCGTCGGGAAAGCGCATGGAGCGCGCTTCCGGATCGGTCGTCGAAGCCCTCGGCTCCTTCTTCCCGGCCTCGTCCTTGGCGTGCGTCTTCGCCCGCGCTTTTCGCTCCGCCTCGAGCCGTTCGAGCGCCGCGCGCGCTCTTGCCGCGCGCTCCTGAACATCACGCGCCGCCCGCTCGCGCGCGGCCTGGCGTCGACGCGTCGACGCCTCGGGGTCGTCGGTCAGCTCCTGCTTGAGAGCGGCGAGCCGCTCGACGACCGCGGTTTCGATCTTGACAAGTTTTTCGCGCCGCCTGAACGACGCCTTGCTGGCGCTGGCGCGAATCTTCGTGCCGTCGACGGCGATCTCATCAAGGCTGATCAGCCCTTCGGCGATCAGCGCGGTTACGCTTTGCGTCAAAAGCCGATCGAGGATCTCGACCCTTTCGACCCTAAAGTCGGCGAGCCCGTGATGGTTGACCGGAACCCCGCCCGCCAGCCAGCGATAGGCGGCGTCGCTTTGCGCAAGCCGCGCAAGCTCGCGCGCCGACCCCACGCCCTCGACCGTCGCATAGAGCCAGAGCGCCATGAGAACCGCGGGATCGGCCGCCGGTCTTCCCGCCTCCCCCTCGCGCGAGAGAACCTGATCGTAAAGCGGCGAAAGATCGAGGCTCTCGACAAAGCTCCACACGAGGCGGGCGCGATGGTCCCCCGGCAAAAGCCCTTCGAGATCGACCATGTCCCAACGCAATTGCCGTCGATCCGGCCGCACCACCCGAGCCTCACCCATCGCCGACTCACTCCCGCCACATCAGCGAGGAGAGAATCACAGCCCAAGCAAAACCGCCAATTCCCTCACACGCTCGTGCGCGGGGATGACAGAATGTCCCGGATCACTGCCTGAGGATCAGCAGCCCGTCGCGCTGCTCGACGCTGACCAGGCGCCGGAGAAAGCTCTCGCCGAGCAGATTCACGTCCCCCGCCTCTGGCGCGAGAATGAGGGCCTCGACGTCGTTCATATAGATGCCGCCGAAGCTGACGTGGGTGAGCACG
Organism: uncultured Alphaproteobacteria bacterium; assembly: GCA_963794655.1. Lineage (GTDB taxonomy): Bacteria > Pseudomonadota > Alphaproteobacteria > Rhizobiales > Beijerinckiaceae > Roseiarcus. Next base: position 2,337,838 of record CAWCEV010000006.1, on the reverse strand, counting down.
GCGGGCGAGGCTTTCGACCGGCCGTTGGCGGTCTGGATGACGCGCTCGCCCCCTCCTAATCGCGCAAGCCCGAGCCGGTCCGCGGTCGACGCGGAGACGACGACATCGCTTGCGCCGGTGTCGACAAGCATCCGGACCGGCAGGCCGTTGACGAGCGTGTCGGCCGCATATTGGCCCCGTCCGTCGGCCCGAAGCGCGGTCTCGCGATACGAGAACACCCGGCGACGAGCGTCCCCTTCCGCAGCGGCAGTATTGGCGGGCGGCACGACCGCGGGCGGAGCGGCAGCGTCGGCCGTGGCGATGGGCGCCGGCGCGGGCAGCCGCTCCAGGAGCGAGAATGAGCCGAGCGATGCCGCCGCGACACAGAGCGTCGCCACAAAGACCACGCGCCCGAACATTCCGCCTCCGCGATGGCGCCGCGACGCCAGCCACGGAGCATCGCGCTCAAACGCGAAGATCGGGTGAACCGATTGGCGCAATTCCTCGTTAATTCGCCGGCCGCGACGAGGGCCGGACCTCGGTCAGAGATAGCGGTTTAGGAGGTTCTCGTAGAACTCCTGCCGGCCCGACCTCGGCTTCGGCTCGATCTTCTCCTTGGCGACCCGCGCCGCGATCCCTTCGAGCGTCGCGCCCTTCTTCAGCATCGCCTGCGCCTCGGGCTTCTCCCAGCCGGCGTAACGCTCGGCGCGCGCCGCGTCGAACTTGCCGTCCTCGATCAGATGCGCGGCGGCGGCCAGCGCTGCGGCGCATGTGTCGATGCCGCCGATATGGCCAAGCAGCAAATCGCCCGGGTCGATCGACTGCCGGCGCACCTTCGAATTGAAATTGAAGCCGCCCGGCGCGAGGCCGCCCTGCTTGAGGATGAAATAGAGCGCCGGCACGAGCTCGGGCGCGTTGTTCGGGAACTGGTCGGTGTCCCAGCCGGACTGGTAGTCGTTGCGGTTGGCGTCGATCGAACCCAGCATCCCGAGCGAGGACGCGACCGCGATCTCATGCTCGAACGAATGGTGAGCCAGCACCGCATGGCCGACCTCGAGATTGAGCTTGACCTCGCGCTCGAGCCCGAAGCGCTGCAGGAAGCCGAACACGGTCGCGGCGTCGTAATCGTACTGGTGCTTGGTCGGCTCCTGCGGCTTGGGCTCGACCAGGAGCACGCCCTTGAAGCCGATCTTGTGCTTATAGTCGACGACCATCGAAAGAAAGCGTCCGGCCTGCTCCTGCTCGCGGCGCAGATCGGTATTGAGCAGCGTCTCGTAGCCCTCGCGGCCGCCCCATAGGACGTAGTTCTCGCCGCCGAGCTTGTGCGTGGCGTCGAGCACGTTCTTCACCTGCGCGGCGGCATAGGCGAAAACGTCCGGATCGGGATTGGTCGCCGCGCCCGACATGTAACGCGGGTGGCTGAAGAGATTGGCGGTGCCCCAGAGCAGCTTGATGCCTGTATCCTGCATTTTCTTAGCGAAAATATCGGTCATCTCAGCGAGGTTCTTGCCGAACTCGGTAAGATTCGCGCCCTCAGGAACGACGTCCCGGTCGTGGAAGGCGAAGAACGGGAAGCCGAGGGTCGTGAACATTTCGAACGCGACGTCGGCCTTGGCCCGCGCGCCCTTCATCGTCTCGCCGTCCCACGGCCGCTCGAAGGTCGGCGCGCCGAACATGTCAGTGCCGAGCCAGGCGAAATTGTGCCAGTAGCAGACGGCAGGACGCAGCCAGTCGGCCATCGTCTTGCCCATGACGACCTTCTTCGGGTCGTAGTGGCGGAAGGCGTAGGGGTTGTCGCTCTTCGGCCCCTCGTATTTCACCGGCTTGATATCGCCGAAGAATGACTTGCTCATTTGGCTCCTCCCGGACAGCGGCCTGTACGTAGCGTCCGCGCGGCCCGTTGTCACGCGGCGCGCAAACCAAACGCGCGAATCCTTGCCCTACGCCTGGTCGGCCTCAGAGGGACCAGCTCTATTCGCGCGCGGCCTCCCGGGGTAGGATCACCCCTCAAATCAACGCCGTCCTCACGTGAAGCGCCTCTCGCCGCAAATCCTGGAAGAGCCGATGCCCAGCAAACGACGTTTCGATCTCATCGCGCTATGCGCAAGCGTCCTGTGCGCAAGCATTCTAGCGGGCCCGGCGGCGGCGGACATCAGGTATAATTTTACGAGCGATCGGGGAAGTTTTGTCTACGATTCCGTCTCGTTTTTCGACGGAGGAAGCCTCTCTGCCGGCGATCTTGTCAGATACTCCGGTGACTTCGAGGACGTATACTTCGGGCCTTCGGATATCGTGCTTTCGAACGACGCCTGCAGAAATGCGGGTGATTGTTTCGACGCCGCCTTTGGCACGAGCGGCATTTTCCAGACTCTCGGCACTTACTACGCCTCCAACGGCGGCGCTCAGATCGTCATCTCCGAGATCACCGCCGGCGAACCCGTTCCGGAGCTGTCGTCATGGGCGTTGCTGGGGATTGGTTTCGCCGGCGTCGCCTTCGCGAGGAAGCGCAGGCTTTGGAGGCAGGCGCCTACGATTGAGCGACCCGCTGCCGGCGCGGCGATTTAGAGCCATATGCTTTTGGGTCGGTTGTCGCAGTCGTTGCGATGAGCCGTTAGCTCTAGACGTGCCGAAAGATGTGATCGCGCGCTTCGCCCGAAATACAAAGCTCATGCATCTTGGCGTTGGCCGCGCGCCAGTCCGCGTGTCCCATCGCTTTATCGATAAGCTCTTCCATATGATCCAGATCCTTGTAATTGCTGATGACCGCGACTTCTCCGACCACACCCCCAACGACCATGGCGATATGGAGATCGATCCCGCACGCCTTTGCGCCGTACCCCACCGAGGCCCGCAGGGCTTCCAATAATTCAAAGGCTTTGCCGGGTTGCGGTTTGTAAGTGCGTATTGCGGTAATCATGATTGTCCTCCGATGAACGGCCTTTTTGCCCCACCGCGGCTTATCCTCAAGCCCTGAAATCCCGCACGAACCGCGTCAACGCCGCGAGCCCGAGCGCGCAGTCCTCGAGCGTGATCGATTCGAGCGGATTGTGGCTGACGCCGCCCTTGCAGCGCACAAACAGCATGCCGGCCGGGCAGAGCTCGCCCATCGCCATCGTGTCGTGCCCTGCCCCCGACGGCAGGAGGCGCGGCCGAACGCCGACCGCTTCGACCGCTTTCGTCAGGCCCGCGATGATTCCCGGATCACAGGCGAAGGCGCTCGCGTCGTGGGTCTTCGCCACCGCAACCTTGACCCTGCGCTCGGCGGCGATCGCCGCGATCCGCGCCTCGAGGTCGGCGAGCGCCGCGGCCCGGCTCTTGTCATCGGGCGAGCGAAGGTCGATCGAGAACTGGACGTGGCCGGGAATCACATTGGTCGCGTCGGGCCAGACGTCGAAGCGGCCGACCGTCGCCACCAGGCTCTCCTCGCTGCGCGCACGCGCTTCGATCGCAAGCGCCATCTCGGCCGCCGCGGTCAGCGCGTCGCGGCGCAGCCGCATCGGGGTTGCGCCGGCATGTCCGGCGACCCCGTCCACGCCGACGTCGAGCCTCGTCGCGCCGTTGATCGCGGTCACGATCCCGAGCGGCAGCCCTTCGGCCTCAAGCGTCGGCCCCTGCTCGATATGCGCTTCGACGAAGGCGGCGACCCCTGTCCGCCGGATCGACCCTGCCCTGTCCGGATCGCCGCCGAAAGCGTGAAGCGCGTCGCGCATCGAGACCCCGGCCGAGTCGCGCTGGTCGAGCGCATCCTCCGGATAACTCCCGGCGAGTGCGCGCGAGCCGGTGAGCGTGGTGCGGAAGCGAACGCCCTCCTCATCGCCGAAGGCGACGATTTCGATCGCGTGATCGAGGCGCTCGCCGCGGCTGGCGAGTTCCTCGACGACTGAAAGCGCGGCCAGGGCGCCGTAGTTCCCGTCGTAGCGTCCGGCGTCGCGCACGGTGTCGATGTGCGAGCCAAGCATCAGCGCCGGGGCGCCCGCGCGCCTGCCTTCATAGCGCGCCGTCACGTTGCCGGCCGCGTCAATCGCGGCCTCAAGCCCGGCCTCGCCGCACCAGCTGATGAACGCGTCGGCGGCACGCCGATGGGCATCCGACAGGAAGAGCCGCGTCAGGCGTCGCGGCTCTTCGGAGAAGGTCGCGAACGCATCGAGCCGCGCCATCAGCCGCCGGCCCGCGGCGAGATCGGCGTCCAACATTCTAGCGTCCATCAGTTCTGCGCCGTCTCGACGCCAAGCCAGCGCGCCAGCGTCTTGCGCTCGTCATCCGTCATCTGGCTGAAGTTGTTGGGCGGCATGGCGTGGGTCAGCACCGCCTGCTGCCGGATGGCCGCGGCGAAGCGCGCGATGTGCTCGGGCGTATCGAGCAGGACGCCTTTCGGCGCTTCCCCGATCCAGTCCATCGGCTGCGCCGCGTGGCACATCATGCAGCGGGTCTGCACGATGTCGACATCCTCCTGCGGCGCCTTCGGCTCATCGAGGCTCGCGGTCTCGGCCGGAAGATCCGCGAGCCCCATGAGCGAGCGCATGCCGGGCGAAGCGGTGGCGGCGAAGCCGAAGGCGCACAGAACGGCGACCGCCGCCGCCGCCCAAGCCCACCAGGGCGCACGGTCGTGATCGAGGTGCCAGACGTTATAGAAATAACGGACCATCGCGCCGGCAACGATGACGCAGGTGACGATAGCGGGGATGACGCGCGGGTTGGAGAATGTCGATGGCGTGTGATTCGACAGCATCAGGAACACCACCGGCAAGGTGATGTAGTTGTTGTGAGTCGAGCGGATCTTGGAGCTCTTGCCCCAAGCGGGGTCGGGCTTCTGGCCGGCCATCAGCGCCGCCACGCTTTTCCGCTGGTTCGGCATGATGATGAAGAACACATTGGCGGTCATGATCGTCGCCATCAGCGCGCCCGTGTGGATGAGCGCGCCGCGTCCGGAGAAGAACAGGGTGAAGACCCAGCTCGTCGCCACGACATATCCGAAGCCGACGACGGCGAGCAGCGGCTCATTTTTGGCGAGCGGCGAGCGGCACAGGAAGTCGTAGACGAGCCAGCCGAGCGCGAGCGCGACGATCCCGATCGCCGCCGCCTGCCACGGCTCGAGCGCCATCACCGCCGGATCGATCAGGAAGAGCTGCGACTGGCCGTAGTAGACCCAGCACAGCAGCACAAAGCCGCTCATCCAGGTCCAGTAGGATTGCCACTTGTGCCAGATGAGGTGCTCGGGCAGCGAGGAGGGCGCCAGGAGATACTTTTTCATCTCGTAGAACCCGCCGCCGTGAACCTGCCACGAGGTTCCCGCCACCGCCGGATCGTCCTTGGCCTGTTTGCGCAAGGATGCATCGAGATGCATGAAAAAGAACGATCCGCCGATCCACGCGATCGCCGCGGTCACATGGAGCCAGCGGATCAGCGCCGAACCCCATTCCCAGCCGAAAGTCCCCAAAGCCCCCATCAGCCCGCCTCCTCCGGGCGATCAGGATCGCGCCGGTAAAATCACGATAAAGGCGGCGGCGCGGTTTGGGCAAGAACCGAGGAGCCCGATCTCTCGAGAAACACCCTCGTCCTGAGGAGCGCCGAAGGCGCGTCTCGAAGGACGCTTCGACGAACAACGAGCGGCTGCGCGAATCTCAGGCCTTGTCTGCTCTCTCGCCGCCGCGTTTCGCGAGCGTTGAGAGCGCAAGAAAGTCACTGCGAATGTACGCCTCTTTCTTTGCGCGCGACCATCCCTTGAGGCGGCGCTCGGCGGCTACCGCTTCGTCGATGCGCTCGTAGTGCTCGGAGAAGACGAGCTTCACGGGCCGTCGACGGGCCGTGTAGCATCCTTGGATCAGCCCCTTCAGCGATTCCTGGAGCCGTCCTTCGAGGCCCCTGCGGGGCGCCTCAGGACGAGGGATGGCTGGGCCGGGTGAGCCAAGCCCGGCTTTTCCCAAAGTAACCCGCCCTTAACCCTATCAGAGTCTTACTCGGGGCTCAGAAAATCAGGCTTTTCCGGCGTCCCGCAAAAGCCCAAGTTTCGGCCGATTTGCGGCGCAGACCCCGGCCCGCTCCCGCATTCCCGCCGTGGCCGCGCGGTACGCCGCCCAACATAAGGTTGCCTCCCCCGATGAACCCAGCCGACGTAGCCGCCGCAGCCGCGTCTCCGGAAACCAGCATCTTCGAGATGTTCTGGTCGGCCCATATCGTCGTCAAGGCGGTGATGCTGGGCCTCTTCCTTGCCTCGCTCTGGTGCTGGACGATCATTTTCGACAAGACCCGCCTGTTCCATAAGTTCAAGACCGAGATGGAGAGTTTCGAGACCATCTTCTGGTCGGGCCAGTCGCTCGAAGAACTCTACACCTCGCTCTCGAGCCAGCCCAACAACAGCGGCGCGGCGGCCCTGTTCGTCGCGGCGATGCGTGAGTGGAAGCGCTCGTTCCAGCAGGCGGCGGGCTCGTTCCGCGGCCTTCACGCGCGCATCGACAAGGTGCTCGACGTCTCGATCGCCCGTGAGGTCGAGCGGCTCGAATCGAATCTCCTCGTCCTTGCGACGATCGCGTCCGCCGGACCGTTCATCGGCCTGTTCGGCACGGTGTTCGGCATCATGAATTCGTTCCAGTCGATCGCGGCGTCGAAGAACACTTCCCTCGCCGTCGTCGCGCCCGGCATCGCGGAGGCGCTGCTGGCGACGGCGATCGGCCTTTTCGCCGCCATTCCGGCGCTGATCGCCTACAACAAGCTCCAGGGCGACGTGGCCAAGGCCCAGGCCCGGCTCGAGAGCTTCGCCGACGAATTCTCGTCGATCCTTTCCCGGCAGATCGATCACCATCTGTCGGTCGAAAAAGTCTCTTAAACAGGCGAAAGGAGCGACGCGATGGCCATCACTCCTGTCGCCGGCGGACGCAAGAACGGTCGCGGCCGGCGCGGCGTGCCGCGTTACGGCGCGATGGCGGATATCAACATGACGCCGTTCATCGACGTGATGCTGGTCTTGCTCATCATCTTCATGGTCGCCGCGCCGTTGCTCACCACCGGCGTCTCGGTCGACCTCCCGCGCGCGACCGCGACCGCGCTCAACGTCGACCGCAAGCCGATCGCAGTCTCGCTCAACGAGCAGGGCCAGCTTTACGTTATGGACCAGCCGATCGCCGACTCCGACCTGGTCGCCAAGCTTCAGGCCGCCTCGCAGAGCGACGTCGACCAGCGCATCTATCTTCGGGCGTCGAAGGCCGTGCCTTACGGGCGGGTGGCCGAGATCATGGCGGCAGTCACTACCGCCGGGTACAAGAAGGTGGCCCTCGTCACCGAGCCGATCAAACAATAGCCGGGAGCGGCATTGGACGAACGGCGGCCATATTCGAGTTTCGCGGGCTCCGCCGCGCTGCACGGCGCGGTGCTGGCGCTGCTCCTGTTCGGCTTCGCCAGAGCCCCGCGGTTCGACGACAGCCCGGAATCGATTCCGATCGAGACGGTGTCGCTGAGCGAGCTCAACCAGATCATGAACGGCGAGAAGGACGCCAAGCCCGCGCCACAGCCTCCGCCGACCCCGCCCGAGCCGCCCGCGGACCTGCGCGCGTCCACGGAGCCGACGCCTCCGCCGCCGCCCACGCCCGCTCAGCCCACGCCGCCGCCTGCGCCCGCGCCTCCTCAACCACCGAAGCCCGAGACTCCGCCCCCGCCTCCTCCGAAGGCCGAAGCGCCGTCGCCCGAGCCGGAGCCGATGCCGCCTGAAAGGCCCCAGCCGCCGTCACCGCCGAAAGTCGCTGTCCAGGAGGCGCCCGCTGAGCCGCCGGTGCGGCCGAAGGTCGCCGAGACGCCGCCCGAACGGACGAAGGAGCCGGCGCCCGAGAAGCCGAAGCCGTCGCATAATTTCGACCCGAACACGATCGCCAAGCTGATCGGTCAGAGCAAACCGTCGACGACCGCGGTCGCGGCGACCCAGACGGCCTCCGCCACGCCGCAGGGACTGCCGCATCACGACGCGCCGCACATGTCGATGTCGATGGCCTCGGCGCTCGACGCGTGGCTGACCGAGAGCTACCTCAACTGCTGGACGCCCCCGCCCGCCACGCCGGAAGGCGACACCTATGTCGCGGAAATCAGGGTGATCTTCAATCCTGACGGTTCGCTCTCGGCGCGCCCGGTTCTGCTCAATCCCCCGACCGACCGGGCCTGGCGCGCGCATGCCGAAAGCGCGATGCGCGCCGTCCGGAAGTGCGACCCCCTCAAGGTGCCTGCGGAATACATGCCCTATTTCGAACAATGGAAAGTTGAAACCATCCATTTCGATCCCCGAGAGACCCAAGGATGACGGCCGCGCCCTCAACGCCGCCGCGACTTGGGCTCGCCACGAGAACCGAAAGCGAGAGCTGACGCCCATGCTCATTTTTTCGAAGCCGGTCGCAGGACTTGTGCTCGTCGCGGTCGCGGCGGGCGCTTACGGCTACGAGCGACTGCCGGACAAGGCGCCCCGGCGCGTGACGGCGCCCGCGCAGGCTGCGACGCCGCCCGCGCAAGCCGTGGCCGCGATCGCCCCGCCGCCCAAGGCCGTGGCGCCCGTCGAGGCGCCGGCGCGGATGACGTCGGCGCAGCAGGCGGGCTTCGAGGCGTGGCTCGTCAAGACCTATCTCGGATGCTGGAAGCCCGCGCCGAGACCTGCGGACGCCGACCCTTATGTCGCGCAGGTCCGCCTCGCCTATAACGCGGACGGGTCGCTCGCCAAGCCGGCGAAACTGGTCAACCCGCCGTCGGACCCGGCTCTCAAGCCGCAGGCGAAGAGCGTCATGGCCGCGGTGCAGAGCTGCAATCCGCTCCCGGTGCCGGCCGAATACCGGCCGTTCTACGAGCAATGGAAAACCAAGACCATCCACTTCAATCCGCAAGTCGCCGGCCGATGACGCTTGAGCGACGAACTGTCTTTGTCCCGAAAGATCGCCCGATGAATGTCTCCTCCTTCGTTTCCCGCCGCTCGGCTCTCTCGGCCATTGCGCTCGGCCTGGTCGCGTTCGCCGGCGGGCCCGTCCGCGCCGAGGGCGACATCTATGTTCACGCGGGCGCCAACTTCAAACCGGTGACGATCGCGGTGACGCCCTTCGCAGGTGAGGACACCGGTAAGATCAGCAACGTCGTCGCCGCGGATTTCGCGCGGTCGATCTTCCTCCTGCCGCTCAACCCCGCGAAGTTTCCCGAAACCATCGCCAATCCCGACACCGCGCCGAATCTCGAGGCCTGGAAGTCGACCGACGCTCAATTCGTCTTGACCGGACGGGTGCTTCATCAGGACCCCGGCCGCGTGACCGCCCAGTTCCGGCTCTGGGATACGGCGACCGGCGAGCAGGTGGCGGGCCAGCAGTACACGACCGACGCCGTGAACGGCCGCCGGGTCGCGCACATGATCGCGGACGCGGTGTTCACGCGCGTGACGGGCGAGAAGGGCTTCTTCGATTCGCGCGTCGTCTTCGTCGACGAGACCGGGCCAAAGGAAAAGCGGCGCAAGCGGCTCGCGATCATGGACATGGACGGCGCCAACGTGAAGGTCCTCGGCGGCGGCGAAGAGCTCGTCGTCACTCCGCAGTTTTCGCCCTCCGCCCAGCAGCTCGCCTATATGTCGTTCGGCGCCGGCGACCCCAAGGTGACGCTGCTCAATCTCGAGACCGGACAGCACGAATTGGTCGGCAATTTTCCCGGCATGTCCTTCGCGCCGCGCTTCTCTCCCGATGGACAGCAAATCGTGATGTCGCTCTCGGACGGCGCAAGCACGAACCTCTACAGCATGGACTTGCGCTCCCGCGCCACCACCCGTCTCACCGAAGATTCGGCGATCGACACGTCCCCGACCTATTCCCCCGACGGCGCGCAGATCGCGTTCGAATCCGACCGCGGCGGATCGCAGCAGATCTACGTTATGAGCGCCAGCGGCGGCCCGGCCAAGCGGATCTCGTTCGGCGAAGGCCACTATTCGACGCCGGTCTGGTCGCCGCGCGGCGACCTCATCGCCTTCACCCGCATCAAGGGCCAATCCTTCGGCATCGGGGTGATGAAGCCCGACGGCTCCGGCGAGCGCATACTCGTGGAGGGCTTCCACAACGAGGGTCCGACCTTCGCGCCGAACGGCCTCTACGTCATGTTCTTCCGTGACTCCGGCGGCTCGGGCGGACCGAAGATCTATATGACCGACATCTACGGCCACGCGGAATTTCTGGTGCCGACGCCGAGCTACGCCAGCGATCCCTCATGGGGCCCGCTGCTCAATTAGAGCCGACATCCACCCTACTTGCGGCGCATCGCCTCGAGGCAGTCGAGGAATATCCAGAGCGGCTGCAGGAGCGGGAACTCGACAAAGGCCTCGCTTCGCGGGAGTTCGACCGCGACTTCATGCGCCGGGTCGCGCTCGATCGCCTTCCGATAGAGCCGCCAGGTCGCATGCCCAAGCACCGGCATGATGACGGCGAGCCCGGTGAAGACCGGGAGCGAGCCCAAGACTAGAGCCGACGCGACGATCAGGCCCCATAGCGCAACGGCGAGCGGATTGGCGCGCGTCACTTGCAGCGAAGCCTCGAGCGCGGGCACGAGCCCGACGTCGCGGTCGAGCATCAAGGGGAAAGAAACAACGCTGATGCAGAGCGCAAGCGCCGCGAAGCAAAAGCCGACGAGGCCGCCGACTATGATGAGCAGCCAGCCGCGCTCCGTGGTCAGGACATCGGTAAGGAAAGGGAGCGCCGCGGCTGGGGGATTCGGTCCGTAGAGCCAGGAGTAGATCAGCTCGGCGGCGAAGATCCAGGCCGCGAAGATCGCGAGCAGCAGCAGGCCGAACGCCAGGATCGACGGCAGCGCCGGCGAGCGAAAGACGGCGAAGGCTTCGCGACCTCTCACCGTCAGCCCACGCTCGCGGCGACGGCTCATCTCGTAGAGCCCGATGGCGACAAACGGCCCGACCAGCGCGAAACCCGCCGCGAGCGGAAAAACGAGCTGCAGCGCGCTCGTGAAGGAAGACATCGCGACAAGCGCGATCCCCGCCACCGCGTAGAACAAGCCGACGAAAACGGGATAGGTCGGAATGGCGAAGAAATCATCGAAGCCCTCCGCGAGCGCGGCGAAGCAGTCGCGCGGACCGATGGGACGCACTTCGACCTGCTGGCTGAGCGCCTCGGGTCCGAAGTAAACGTGGATAGCGGAAGTCATGAGCGTACCTCCATGCATTTCACGCCGCGCGAGACTCGGGCGTCAGCAGAAGAGGAACGTTACGTCGCGAGGTCTCGCGCGGGCTCTTTGCGCAGGAGTTTACTCCCGGGGGCGCGGCTTGTCACGAGGAACCGAGGGTAAGTTGCTTCGAGCCTGATTGCGGCGAGAGGCCCCGTCGCGGCGATTACGCCCGAGGCTGGAATAATCGCTGGCCGATGAACTCGCCCTCGCGAACGCCGGCCGGACAGGCAAAGAGGCCGCCGCCGGTATGGGTCGTGAACTGATTCAGCGCGTCGAGCTTGGACATGTTGTCGTAGATCTTGATGAAGCCCGTGCGCGGATCGCGTTGGTAGGCGATGAACATCAGTCCGGCGTCGTAGAGCATCCCCTGGCGCCACGGCGGCCAACGCTCGGCCGTGAAGCTGACCCCGTCGTTGTAGGAATAGGACCGGCGCAGGATCTGCGCGCCGTCATTTTCCGACGCCGCGCCGAGGCGGACATGGGCGATGTCGCCAATCAGCGGATTGCCGTCCTTGTCGACGCGGTCGAGGTCGAGCGGATCGTCCTCGGCCGACTTGCCGATCGGCGCCCCGGAATATTTGTGCCGGCCGATCACCTGCTCCTGGAAGTCGACCTCGGTTCGGTCCCAATGCTCGAGCGAAATCCTGATCCGCCGCGCCACCATATAGCTGCCGCCGCGCATCCAGTCGGGACCCTCCTCGCCGACCCACACCACATCGTCGAAGCCTCGCGGAGAGTCGGGCGTCAGGGGCGCGCCCGCGAGCGGCGGGTTGACCGTCCCGTCCTTGAAACCCATCAGGTTGCGCGGATTCTGGCCTGCGGGCGTGTCGGGCAGGAAGCCCGCCTGCGCCCAGCGGATCTGAGCCAGCCCATAGGACAGCCGGTCGAGTTCGCGCACCGCATGAAACGCGACCTGCGGGTCGTCGGCGCAGGCATGAACCGAAATGTCGCCGCCGGTGCGCGGGGGCTGCAATTGGTCGCCATTGAATTTCGGCAGGTCGACGAGCGCCTCCGGCCGCTTCGAGGCCAGACCATAACGGTCGACGCCGTTCTTGATGAAGAGGCCCGGCCCGAAGCCGAAGGTGATCGTCAGCCGCGACGCCGGAAGACCCAGCGCCGAACCGCCATCCGGCCCCTCGATGCTGATATCGTCGCCGAGCGGTCGCGCCGTCTCTCCCGCCGTCATCCGCTGCGCGGCGTCGGTCCAGAGCCGCAGCATCGTCGTCACCTCGTCGGCCGCTTTGGCGACGAGGTCGAAGGCGACAAGGTAGCTGTTCGTCTGCGCGGGCGTCGCGATGCCGCCCTGGTGCTGGCCGAAAAACGGTTGGCTGAGCGGAGCGCCCGGAGCCTCCGGCGCCGCGGCGCGCGCGACCTTTCCCAGGCCCGCGCCCGCCAGCAATCCGCCGGCGCCCGCGAGCAATCCGCGCCGCGACGGGCCGTTCTTCGGCGGGTGAAACGGGCAGCTCACCTTGCGATCACCAGCGTGTTCGACTCGTCCTCGACATAGTAGAACCCGTCGCCGGCGGGCGTCATGGCGATTCCGAACAGATCGCCGCTTCCAGGCGGCTTCTGCGCCTTGTTCGGATCAATCCAGCGCGCCTTGATCTGGTCGCCGCTCACCGGATCGATCTCCACCACCTGCCCGTTCTTCGCGTTGACCACCAGCAGATGCCCGTTCGGGGCCGTCGTCATCGCAAGCGGCGTTTGCAGGAGGCCGTCCTTGGTCACGGTCCGGCCGACGCCCGCGCTGTGATCGCGGGTCGTCGCGTCCCAGATCGCGCTGATGCGGTTGCCGGTCGCGTCCGAGACGTAAAGCGTATCGTTGGCGCCGAGCGCAAGGCCGGTCGGCCCGACCAGGAACACGTCCTTGTCCGGCTTCGATCCGAAGCCGCTGCCGACGACGGTCTGATCAGTAACTTCCGGGGGCTTGCCTTCCGGGATCGAGAGCTTGACGCGCAACACCGTCGCCTCATTGACCACGCGCGGATCGCCTTCCGGCGACCCGACGCCAAATCCGGCCATGCTGACAAACAGGGTCGCGGCGTCGCCATTGTCGATCACCGCCATATTGCCCCACGGCATGTCGATCTTGTCGCCGGCGATAACACCCGCGACCTTGCCGCTCGAGTCGAGCACGATGAGGCAGCCAGCGCCCCTGGTCGCGGTGGTGCCGTCGGCGCTCGGCGCGCTGCCGACGATCACCCAGCCGGACTTCAGCATCGTCATCGCGGTGGAGAGCCCGACGCCGCCGGGACAACCTTTAAGATCGCGCGGGAGCGCGGCGAAGGTGCTGAGCTTCTTCGTCGTCGGATTGTAGTCGACGATCGTCGTGCCGAGACCCTGCAGATTGCCCCCGTCGTTGAAGTTGGTGATGAGCACGTCGTCCTTCTGGACCGAGCCCGCGGAGACCGGCGCGACCACGATCGCGTAGGGGTTTTGATCGCCGTTCTCGGGGACCGTCGTGGACAGCGTCGTCTGCCGGTGGATCCCGTCGAGGAAGCTCGCCGGCTGGGTGGCGGACAGCGCTGCATATGGCGCGGCCACCGCCAGCGTCGCCCATGCACTGAGCGCCAGAGCGCGGCGGCTCGCGCGCGAAGCCATATCGCGATGTCTGCTCATATCAGTCTTTCCTTGATGGTTGGGACGAAGACGCGCTTCGGAAGCGTCCGCGATCTCACGGCCGGCGGCCGGGCCGGGTTTTCGGACCGTGGCTGCGGCGTGGCGCGCGGATAGGCCATCGCGGGGCCTTCGACGCTGAGCCAGACGCGGGCGCCCTGCTCGGGAGCGATGTGGCCGGCGACGCGCGCGGTGGCTGGCTGGTCGACCCCGTCGAGCGCAACGGCGACGCTCGCGTCGTGGCCGTAATAGGTCACGGCCAGAACCCGCCCTTCGGCCGCGCCGGGCCTCGCGCGAGGCTCGAACCGAATCTGCTCCGGCCGCACCATCACGTCCGCCGGCCCCTCCGGCGCGGCGCGCGCAAGCTCGAGCCGTCCCAGCACGCAGGTGGCGAACCCTCCCTCGACGACGCCCGGCAGCAGCGCCGCCTCGCCGACGAATTGCGCCAGCGCCGCGTCTACGGGCTGGCGGTAAAGCTCTTCAGGCGGCGCAACCTGCGCCAAGGCGCCGCCACGCAGCACGGCGACCTCGCGGCCCATCGACAAGGCTTCCGACTGGTCGTGGGTCACGAGCAGCGCGGTCGCTCCCACAGCGCGCAGGATCGACGCGACGGCTTCACGGGTTTCGATCCTGAGCGAGGCGTCGAGCGCCGAGAAGGGCTCGTCGAGCAGCACGAGCTTGGGCTGCGGCGCAAGCGCGCGGGCGAGCGCGACCCGCTGCTGCTCGCCGCCGGAGAGCTCGTGGGGCGCGCGGGCGGCGTAGGAAGCGGGAAGGCCGACGCTTTCCAGCATCGCCTCAGCCTTATGCCGGTCACGACGCTCACGCCGCGGGAGCCCGAAGACGACGTTCGCGGCGACGGTCAGATGGGGAAAGAGCGACCCCTCCTGGGTCACGTAGCCGATCTGGCGCTTTTCCGGCGACACATGGAGCCCCGGACCGGACACCTGCCGCCCGTCGATCTCGATCGTCCCGGAATCGGCGCGCTCGAACCCGCCGAGCAACCGCAGAAGCGTCGTCTTGCCGCTGCCCGAGGCGCCGAGGATTGCAAACAGCGCGCCCGACGGCACGACGAGATCCACGCCACGCAATATCGGCGTCCCGCCGAAGGCCTTGGTCAGCCCGGAAATGCGAACCTCAGCCATCGTCAGGCCCGAACCGGAAATGCGGCGGCGCCAAAACGGTGCGCGAGAAGCCAGCTGGACAGGAGCGAGATCGCGAGCATCATCGCCGCGAATGGCGCAGCCGCGGCGAAGGCGAGCGACGTCGTATTGGCCCAGACCTCGGTCGCGAGCGTCCGCGTGCCGATCGGCGCGAGGAGGAGCGTCGCCGTCAATTCGGTGGCGACAAAAACGAACACCATCGCGGCGCCTGCTCCAACGCCCGGCCCCGCCAGCGGCGCGAGGATCCGGACCGTGACCGAAAACCACCCAAGCCCCAGCGAGCGGCCCGCCTCCTCAAGCCCGAGCTGAACCTGCGCGAGCGCCGAGCGAACCCCGACCAGCGCGAACGGCAGGAACAGGATCGCATAGGCGATGACCAGCAGCGCCGCGCTTTGGTAGAGCGGCCGGATCGTCTGCACCGTCAGCGAAATGAACGCCAGCGCGACGACGATGGCCGGGACGCCCTGCGCGAGATAGGCGACCCGCTCGAGCGCGATCGAGAGCCGGCTCGGGTAGCGCGTGGCGAGATAGGCGAGCGGCGCCGCGAGTAGAAGCGCTGCCGCGGCGCCAGCCAGCCCATAGCCCAGGGAGGCGAGCGTCGCGTTCAGGAGAAGCGGCCATGACGGCGCGACCGGCGAGGTCGCGGCCTGCGCGTGCTGCATCAGCCAGTAGCCGATCATGCCGAGCGGCACGCCGAGCGTCGCGACGGTGAGGCCCGCGAAGGCAAGCAGAGCGGGCCATCGGACCCATCCGAGGCGAACCGGCGCGGCGATCCGCCGGGCGCCGGAGCCGACCCGCGCATAGCGCGCCCGGCCGCGCAGGTTCAGTTCCCCAATCACGCAGACGAGGCAGAGAGCGATGAGGACAAGCGCCAGCAGCGAGGATTCCGGCCCGTCGAGCCCGGTCCGGTATTGAGCGTAGAGCTCGGTGGTGAAAGTGCGGAAGCGCAGCAGCGCGAAGGCGCCAAACTCGATCAGGACGTCGAGCGCGACGAGCAATACGCCGCCGTAGAGCGCCGGGCGCAGTTGCGGCGCGACGACGCGGAAGAAGCATCCCCAGGGCCCATGGCCCAGCGATCGCGCGCTTTCCTCAAGGCCCGGATCGAGGCCGCGCAGCGCGGCGGCGACCGGCAGATAGACCAGCGGATAATAGGCGCAGGTCACGACCAGCAGCGCGCCGCCGAAATCCTGCAGCCCGTTGCTGAGCGAGACCCAGGCGTAACTTGAGATGAATGGCGGAATCGCCAAAGGCGCAACGGCCAGCACGGCCCAAACCCTCCGCCCGGGAAGGTCCGTCCGCTCGATTACCCACGCGGACGCCGTCCCGACGAGCGCGCAGGTCGCGGACGCGGCGAGAACCAGTCCGACCGTATTGACCAGGAGCCGCCCGACGAGCGGGCGCATCAGCAAATTCGTCGCGCCCTGCAGGCTCACACCGGACGCCTCAACGACCGTGACCAGGATCGGCAGCAGCACAAGCACAGCGGCGAACGCGGCGGCGCCGATCAGGGCGGCGGGCGCGCGTCCCCTCCGATGCGCCTCGGCAGGCCGGTCAAAGCCGAAGGCGCGTCCGGCGCCGTTCAGGCTCGCGACTTGAGCCATCAGATCAGGCCCGCCTCGGTCAAGAGCGTGGCCGCGTCCCGGTCGTCGCCGATCTGCTTGAGGGTGAGCTCCGGCGGCTGCAACTCGCTTGCCGGTTTCAGCATCGGGTTCGCCGCGACGCCCGGGACAAGCGGATATTCGAAGGTGATGTTGAGCTTCGACATCAGCTCCTGAGCGGGCTTACTGACCAGGAAGGCCAGGAACTTCTGCCCGGCGCCCTGGTTGCGCGAACTCTTGAGCACCGCCGCCCCAGATATATTCATCACCCCGCCCACGTCGCCCCCGGCAAAATGGTGAATGGCGCTCTGGATCTTGTCGCCCTTTTCCATCCGCAGCCGCGCCCAATAGTAATTGTTGACGATCCCGGTCGCGACCGCGCCCCGGTCGACCGCCGCGGCCACCCCTTCGTCATCGTCGAAGATCATCGCGTTGTCGCGCAGGCCCTTGAGCCATTCGAGGGCGGCAGGGCGACCTTTCAACGCCGCGACCGCGCCGACGAGCGGCAGGAAGTCGGCGTCGGTCGGCGCGATCGCAACCTTGCCTTTCCATTCGGGCTTCGCGAGGTCGAGCAGAGAGGCCGGGAGCGCCGCTTCCTGGATCATCTTGGGGTTGTAGGCGAGCACGTTTTCGCGGGCGAAAACGCCGACCCAGTCGCCCGCCGAGCCGCTGTCCTTGGCCGGCACGCTGGCCAGGGTCTCCGGAGCGACCTTCGCCAGGAGGCCCTTCTCCGACAGGAGCTCGAGCTCCGGCGAGTTCTCGGTGAAGAAAACATCGGCCGGCGAGGACTTCCCTTCCTTAACCAGCTGGCTAGCGAGCTCGGGCGCCTCGCCCGAGTGAACCTTGACCTCGATCCCGGTGTCCTTGGTGAACGCCTTGGTCAGAATATCGACTGTCTGCTCGTGCTGCGCCGAATAGAGCGTGAGCGACGCGGCGCGCGCGGCGGGAGGAGCCATGTTCAGCGCAAGGCCGATCACGGCGGCGGAAAGGACGGGCGCGAGGGCAAAGCGAGACATTGAGTTCCTGCATTTCGGCCCGTCGATCGAGCCTTGCGTTCACGGATTTTCCGTTAACAAAGGGGCGCCGGGCGGACAAGAATGGCGCGTGAATATTAGAAACGCTTCAATTTAGAAGTGTTTCAAAAGCAAAGCCCGAGCTGGCCTCGGTCGCCGGTCCGGCGCGCGCCCATCGGCCATGCGCTCGCCGCGATCGGATCGCGCCGGGCCTGCGCTCCTTCAACTCCATGGGCCGGGCTCAGAAGTAGCGGGTGATGCGAAGGCGGCCGGCGAAGCCATCGCTGTCGCCATGCCAGTCGCCCGGCGCAAAGACCGCGCCTCCGGCGTCGCCGAGATTGTAGACCGTGCCGAGGAACCCGCTCGGCCGATCCTGAGCGGTCCCCTGATACATCAGCTCGAGGTCGAAATTCAGATTTGCGACCGGGTTCCAGCCGAGATCGGCGCCCGCGATCCACGTTCTCGCCCTCGGCGAGAGCGGGCCCTGGATCGCTTGTGGGACACCGCAGCCGAAGCCGAGGAGATTGCAGCCGCCGCCCATGTTGCTCCAGCTGATCTGCCCGTATGATCCTTCCAGATCGAGATAGAACTGCGGCGTGAAATGGTGCTCGAACACCGCCGTCAGCGACCACGCCATGGGGGCCGACCACGCGTTCGTCAGCGGGTTGAAAAAGGCGTCGGCGAGATACATCGGCTGGCCGTTTCCGTTGACCTGGCCGCCCTCGCCCCACATCATCTCTCCCCCGCCCATGCCTCCGTACCAGACGGCGCTCTGACTATAGGCGCCGGTGAGGAGCACATTGTCGCTGTCGCCGAGGAACGGCAGATTGACCTTGACCCCGGCGTCGAGGCCCCAGCCGATCTGGGTGTGCTGGAAGTCGCAGTTGACCGGCGCGGCGACGCCGCAACTGTTGGCCGCGATCGCGCCGCTGGTGATGGCGTCGGAGCTCACGTTGACGTTGTGCAGCACGCCGGAAAGCTGGGCCTCGCCCCAGTCCTGCTTGACGTGCAGGGAGCCGACGATATCCGGCCATTTCTGACCGCCATAGGTGATGTTGCCCGGATTGGAGCCGGCCGCGCCGGTCGCATCGACGCCCGGACCCGATGAGCCCAACGGGCCGGGGCTTTCCGCCGAGATGGTAGCCGTAAAGCCGTTGCTGAAAGAAGCCGTGTAGGCCAGCAGCGGAGGCTCGTTGAAGCCCTTGCGGTCGGGCGAGAGCAGGTTCGCCCAGTTGTCGCCGCCGGCCGTGAACGAGAAGAAGGACTGCGCCACGCCGGCGGTCAGGCCAGCCCAGGTCAGATAGGCCGTGTTCACATATGTGGTGGTCGAGACGGCGTCGAAGCCATTGGCCATCTCTGCATTCAGGTCGAAGTGCCCGATCAGCGGCCCGTAGGCGGTGTTCGACGCAAGGTCGAAGCCGAAATTGGCGCGGGTCGTCCAGCCTGTCTGGTGGCGGTAGAAGGCAGTGTTCTGCTGCGCGGCGCTCGCCGCAACGAGGACGCGCTGGGTGGCGAGCCCCTGCGTGAACGGGAGCGCCGGAACTCCCGCGATTCCGGCGAGAACCGTGGTATCGGCCCAATTATACTGCGTGGCGAGCGTGCCCCCGGTGAATTGCCCGGTGACGTAGCCTGAGAACTTCACGCAGGTGTCGGAGCCCGGCAGCGTCCAGCCGGTGACGCCGCCGACGTTGCACAGCTTCACATATTCGACCGGCGCTGCTTTCCGAGTGGGAAGATCGGCCGCGCTGGCGCTCGCGGAGAACACGAAGGCGGCGGCTGAGCCGAGCAGCAACGTCCTGTGAAGCATTGTATCCGGCCCCGCCCAACTTTTGGTCAAAAGCCATCATCCGCACAATTACGGATGAATAGCGTGTTCAACCAAAGACGTGATGATCTATGTCAGTCCTTCAACCGACATAAGCGCGATATATAGTGGTTACGCCACAGATATCCGGTTCGCTTCGCAGCCGTTGTTGACCAACAACTGAATAAGAGCCCCGACACTGACGTCGAGCAAACGTTAAGTCGATGAACAGACCAATGACAAGGCTGGTCAGGCAAGATTAGAAACGATCCATTTTAGAAAGACTTCAAAACGCCGTCCGCTCCGCTCGCAGCGCCGTTTGCGCGCCGCACGACAGACGCGGCGTCGCGCGGATCGCGCGGTTTCCCGCAAATTTGTTAGCCGAGACGCGAGAAAGCCCTTGCGCCGGGGCGCGATTCGCACAAATAGTAGGTCGCCCAATACGCACGTGCCTGTGGTCGTGTGTCGGTTGGCGGGGATCTGGACAAGAGGCCAGTTAACCGCCGCTCAAAAGACCGGCAGCCGGAGGCGAACCGGCGAACCCCGCCAAACGGGGGACGCGACTTGAAGCAACGACGGACCGGGCTTTTTTGGTCTCTGCTGGCCCTCCAAAGGTCGGCGCCCAAAGAGGCTTGTCTATCTTGCCGGGCGTGCGGACGGGATCTTTCCTCGTCCAAACGATGGCTCTGATCGCTTAGGCCCTCATTCGGGTCGAAGCGCGTCATGGCTACGGCGCAGCAGCTGATTGTCCACGTCTTCGCTGGCGGCTCTTCGGAGCCGTCGCCGGGGCCGACGGGCAATCGCGTCGGCGGGTCAACGACTTCGCATCGCGTCTCCAGCGCGCGGCGCGGAAAGTCGCATCGCCGGCGAATCCTTCATGGTTCCAGGCGCGGGAGAAACCGCGCGCTCGGGGGAAGCCGCTATGACCGAACGCATCAAGGAGTTCCTCGCCCGCAACCGCGAGGATGGCCCGCAACTCGTCGTCGATCTCGACGTCGTGCGGGAGAATTACTGGGGCTTCGCCGGCGCTCTGCCGGACACGCGCGTGTTTTATGCCGTCAAGGCGAATCCGGCGCCGGAGATACTCTCCCTGCTCGCCTCTCTCGGCTCGTGTTTCGACACGGCGTCGGTGACCGAAATCGAGCAGGCGCTCGCCGCGGGAGCGACGCCCGAGCGGATCAGCTTCGGCAACACGATCAAGAAGGAAAAGGACGTCGAGCGCGCCTACGCGCTCGGCATCCGCCTTTTTGCGGTGGATTGCGAGGCCGAGGTCGAGAAGATCGCGCGCGCCGCGCCAGGCTCGAAGGTGTTCTGCCGCATCTTATGCGACGGCGCGGGCGCGGAATGGCCGTTGTCGCGGAAGTTCGGCTGCGCGCCGGAGATGGCCGCCCGCGTGCTCGAGCGCGCGCATGTGCTGGGCCTCGTCGCGCATGGGCTCTCGTTCCACGTCGGCTCGCAGCAGCCGAATCCGCGCATGTGGGATCGCGCGCTGAAAGTGTCGGCCGCGATCTTCCGCGACCTCGCTGAGCGGGGCGTCCAGCTCGCCATGATCAATCTCGGCGGCGGTTTCCCGACCCGCTATCTCAAGGACGTCCCGGCGATCAAGACTTATGGCCAGACGATCTTCCGCGCGCTGCGGCGCCATTTCGGCAACCGCATCCCGGAGACGATCATCGAGCCTGGGCGCGGCATGGTCGGCAACGCCGGCGTGATCGAGGCCGAGGTGGTGCTGATCTCGCGCAAGTCCGACGAGGACAAGAGCCGCTGGGTCTATCTCGACATCGGCAAGTTCAACGGGCTCGCCGAGACGACGGACGAAATGATCCGCTATCCGATCCGCACCGCGTTCGATGACGACGCGCTCGGCCCTTGCGTGATCGCAGGACCGAGTTGCGACTCGGTCGACGTGCTGTACGAGAAACAGCCATACCTGCTGCCGGTCTCGCTCGAGATCGGCGCCAAGGTGCTGATCGAGGGAACGGGCGCCTATACGACGACCTATTCCTCGGTCGGCTTCAACGGCTTCCCCCCGCTGAAGTCCTATGTGATCTGACGCTCCCCCCTCTCCCACCGGGAGAGGGGGCAGGGGTGAGGGCCCACCCCTCATCCGGCGCTTCGCGCCACCTTCTCCCCGGGGGAGAAGAGGCCTACACCGCAACCGCATCGGCTTGCCCAATTCCAGCGTCGCGAGCCGGTCCCCGATCCCGAGCGTCCTGAATGCGCCGGCGAGGTCGGCGGCGCTCTCGGTGAAATGCGCCCAGCCGTGATTGTGCACGCCGACGATGGTCGCGGCGGGAAAGGCGTGCGCCGTCTCGATCACGTCGTTCGAATCCATCGTCACGTCGAACGCGCCGCGCGGCTCGGCGGCGCCAGCGAACGCGATGACGAGCTTCGGCTGATAGCGTCGCGCGACCTCCGCCGTTCCGCCGTACCAGACTGTGTCGCCGGTGACGTAGATCGAGTCTCCCGGCCCAGCGCGTCCGATGAGAAAGCCGACGACTTCGCCGGTGAACGGTTCGATGCCCGGCGGCCCGTGGCGAGCGGGCGTCGCGGTTACGAAGAGCTTCGCGCCGCCCGCGCCTTCGATCGCCGCGGTCTCGAACGGCGCAAGGCCTTTCGCGTTTCCGCCGAGCCTCGTCGCGCCGACCACGGTCGTGAACGTCGCCGGCGCACTCGCGGCGAGCGCGCGGCCGCTGCGATCGAGATTGTCGAAATGCTGATCGTGGCTGAGCAGCACGGCGTCGACCGCGCCGACATCGCTCGCCGACAGAGCCGGCCCGGCGAGCTTCCTCAGGGCGACCGCGCCCTGGTATTCGCCGGGCGGGTCGAAGGTCGGGTCGGTCAGGAGCCTCAAGCCGTCGAGTTCGACGAGCACGGTCGGGCCGCCGATGAGGGTCAAGGTCGCCTCAGAACTACGCACGGGGTCTCCTTCTACATTCCGATCCGCGCGACGGTCTTGGCAGATTGAGCCGCGGCTGGCCTCAGAAGCAAATCGCACAGACGCCCGGCCTGGTTCAAGGATCTGCTGCAATCCGCGCGTCGAGACGGCCGCACGAAGGCCGCCGCGCTCGGCGCGGCTGGTCCTCTCGATCAACTACATTTTGAAGCGCGCGAGGGACGACCCGCGCCTTGCGTTCGTCTATCAGTCGGATTCGCGGGGCGGCTGATTCTTTCCTCTTGCGATGAATTGCGCGTCCTTCGTCACGACAACGAGGCTTCCTTGACCACGGACGTCGACCGCTCGTCTTTCTTCATCGCGCTTGTCGTCGTCGACGTGCTGGTTGGCCTGTCCGACGCGATCTCCGGCCCCTATATCGTGCTCTTTCTCGTCGATGAGGCGCGACTCGGCCCTTTTGCGTTGAGCGCCATCCTCACCGCGAGGGCGCTGAGCGGCATCGCCTTCGCCACGGCCTTCGGCGCCTGGATCGACAAGCGGACGACGCTCGCGCCGCTGCTCATCGCGCTCGCGGGGTCCGCACTCGGCTACGCGCTGCTCGGCTTCACAACCAACTTCGCTTTTCTGCTCGTCATCGGGGCGCTCCCGATCGCGGTCGGCGCCGCCGCTTTCTCCCAGTCGATC
This sequence comes from uncultured Alphaproteobacteria bacterium, assembly GCA_963794655.1. Lineage (GTDB taxonomy): Bacteria > Pseudomonadota > Alphaproteobacteria > Rhizobiales > Beijerinckiaceae > Roseiarcus. The sequence goes on along the minus strand of CAWCEV010000006.1, from coordinate 2,314,916 downwards.
GCCCTCGTCAGGCGGCAGTTCGATGGCGCGAGCCTTCACACCATGAGCCGCGCGGTCGGCGTCCTTCGCGCGAGCTGGTCGCTGGCGTGGGCCATCGGACCGGCAATCGGCGCCGTGATTGTCGCTGCGGCCGGATTCCGCGCGACCTTTCTGGCCAGCGCCGCTTCCGCCGTGATCGCGCTCGCGACGCTTGCGGCAGTCCGGGCAAGGCCCCTGCCCCTCGTCGTTCACGCCAACCGGCGAAAACCCGCGAACGGAGGGCCGGCGATCGCGCTCGCTTTCGCGGCCCTCACGCTGTTCCACACCGCCATGTTCCTGGGGGCGATCCCGCTTCCCATCGTGCTCACCACGTCGCTCGGTGGCGCGAAAAGCGACATCGGAGTGGCGATGAGCCTATGCGCCGCCCTGGAAATCGTGGTCATGGGCGCGCTCATCTGGCGGCCGCTTCAACGCGGCGAACGCGCCGCGATCGCCGCCGGCTTCGCTGCCTTCGCGGCCTATTTCATCGCGATCGCGCTCGCGCGCACGGTCGGCGCGGTCTTCTGGGCGCAGATCCTGCGGGCGATCGGCATCGGTCTCGTGAGCTATCTCGGAATCAGCTTTCTGCAGTCCCTCATGCCGCACCGCGCCGGCGCCGCGGCGGCGCTGTTCTCGAACTCCGGCCAATTGGGCTCGGTCCTTGCCGCTCTCGGCGTCGGCGGGTTGGCGCAGGCGTTCGGCTACGCGTCGATCTTCTCCGTATGCGCCGTTCTCTGCGCGGCGGGCCTTGTCCTGACTTGCCTGACCCCGCCGCGGCCTGAATAATTCGATCGCCATCCGGCCGTGGCCTGCACGGCTTAAAAGCGGCCGCCGAAGCTGGCGGCCTGTTCGTGACGGCGTATCGGGAATAGACGCGCGAATGGCCAGGATCAGCGCCGGCATCCTCCTCTTTCGCAGACGCCCCATGGGCGTCGAAGTCCTGCTCGTCCATCCCGGCGGCCCGTTCTGGGCGCGGAAGGACGCCGGCGCGTGGTCGATCCCGAAGGGCCTCGTCGAGGAGGGGGAAGAGCTGCTCGCCGCGGCGAAGCGCGAGTTTCTCGAGGAAACCGGCTCGCCGGTCGACGGCGCGTTCGTCGATCTCGGCCGCTTTCGGCAACCCGGAGGCAAGACCATCGTCGCCTTCGCGTGCGAAGGCGAGTTCGACCCGGGCTCGGTCAAGAGCAACATGTTTTCAATGGAATGGCCGCCACATTCCGGCCGGACGGCCGAGTTCCCGGAGGTCGACAAGGCCGGCTGGTTTTCGCTCGCCGGCGCCTCGGAGAAAGCGACGAACGGGCAAAAGCCGATTATCGCTGCGCTGGCCAAGAGGCTCGGCGTCAAGTCGACGGAGGTGGAGGACTAGGCGCAGTCCGCCTACGTTTGCGCCAGCCCAACCTTGCGCCTATATATTGCCTTGTTAATAGGGCAAGAGAGAGGACATGGCCTCCACGAGTTCCAAATCCGCCGCATCGCCACGCCAGCGCGCGGCAAGGCCGGCTTCGCCCATCAAGCTCGCCAACGCCTTGGGGCTGACCAAGAAGCAACTGGCCGAGACAGCGGGACTCGCGCCCGAGGCGCTCTACAAGCGAGAGCGGCTCGGTGCGGCGAAGACGCAGTCGCGTCTGCGCGAGATGAACGAGATCCTGACTCGCGTCGCCGGCTGGGCGGGCGGACCGGCGCAGGCGCTGGCCTGGTACAGGGCAGAGCCAATCCCCGCCTTTGGTGGGCGAACGGCGGAATCGATCGTCAAGTCCGGCCACGCCGGCCAGCTTCGCGACTATCTCGATTCGATCGCGCTTGGCGGCTTTGCTTGAGGTTCGAGGGCCTTGCGTACCGGGCCCATGATCCCCGCTGGTCGTTCAGGCCGCTTTCGGGCGAGGGCGCGGCCGTCCACGGCGGGCGTTTCAACCCCAAGGGCATGTCCGCGCTCTATCTCGCGCTCGATCCGATGACTGCGATCAAGGAGGCGGCGCAGGGGTTCGCCCGCAAGTTTGAACCCTGCGTGCTCTGCACGTACGAAATTGACTGCGAGGATGTGGTCGATCTTCGCGGCGAAGAGGAGCGTCGCGCGGCAAACGTCAGCCTGGAGGAAATGGCGTCGCCATGGTTCGCGGACGCCGCGGCCAGGCGCGAACCGGCCTCATGGCGCCTTGCACGGCGCCTCATCGCTGGCGGCGCGGCCGGCGTCATCGCGCCGAGCTTTGCCGCCGGAGCCCACGCTCGCGACGTCAACCTCGTCCTGTGGGATTGGGGCGACCGCCCGCCCCATAAAGTGCTGGTCTTCGACCCGAGCGGGCGCCTGCCCAAAAGCCAGCTTTCCTGGCTGTGAGCAGCAAGCCCGCTTGTCATCCGGGTCCCACCGTGAAAAAGCGCGCGCTCGACCTATATCTCACGTTTCGCTTGCCTGGAGCCCGCCCATGCCGTTCTGGCTGGACATCGCCGCCTTCCTTGTGAAGGCGCTCATCATTGTCGCCGCCATCGGCGGTCTTGCGATCCTGATCGCGCGCCTCGCGCGCTCCGGCGAAACCAAGGACAAGGAGATCAAGGTCAAGTCGCTCAATGAGCGCTACGACGACATGCGCGACGCCATGGACGGCGCGCTCCTCGACAAGAAGGAACGCAAGGCGCTGGCCAAAACGCGCAAGAAGGAGGACAAGGCCGAGGCCAAGGCGCGCCGCGGCCGGGAGCCCGGAAAACGCATCTACGTGCTCGGTTTCAAGGGCGACATGCGCGCGAGCGCGGTCAAGCGGCTTGGCTCCGAGATCGACGCCGTCCTCATCGCCGCGCGGCCCGGTACGGATGAAGCCGTCATCAGGATCGAAAGCCCGGGCGGGACGGTGACCGGCTACGGCCTTGCCGCGGCCGAGATCCTAAGACTCCGCCAGCACAAGATCAGGGTCACCGCCTCGGTCGATCAGGTGGCGGCAAGCGGCGGCTACATGATGGCCTGCGCCGCCGACCGCATCGTCGCCGCGCCCTTCGCCGTCGTCGGCTCGATCGGGGTCGTCGCCCCCGTGCCGAACCTGCATCGGCTTCTCAAGAAGAACGAGATCGAGTTCGAGGAAATGACCGCAGGCGAGTTCAAGCGCACGGTCTCGGTCCTCGGCGAGATCACGCCCGAGGGGCGCGAGCATTTCCGCGGCAAGCTCGACGCCACGCATGAGGCGTTCAAGGCGCATGTTCAGGAATGCCGCCCGAACATGGATATGGCCAGGGTCGCCAACGGCGACCATTGGCTCGCGCGCGAGGCGATCGGGCTTGGCCTCGTCGATGAGCTCATGACCGGCGACGAGCTTCTGTTCCGCGCCCGCGACAGCGCGCGCCTCTATGAGGTCTCGACGGAAGCGAAGAAGACGCTACTGCAGCAGCTGCTCGGCGGCATCGGCGTGGCGGCGCGGCGCGCGGCGGATTTCATGGCGGGGAGGCTGGCCTGACCCATCAACAAGGCTCTCTAGGCGCCATCAGCGCAGCTCGTAACAGTTGACGACCGTGCGCGGGCTTCGCGTCACGTCGTAGAGCACCCCGCACTGGACGAGCGCATTGGTTCCCGCATGCCGGAACAGGATCAGCGACGAGCGGTTATCGTAGCCGCTGGCGTAGCCCGCGATCTCCCACCCTTGCGCGAGCAGTTCCGCGATGGTCGCCGGCGTGTCGGCCGCTGGCGCCGATGACGAGAGCGCGAGGAACATCGCCAGGCTCAATGCTGCACGTATCGGACCCTCCTGGGCGACCGGTCGCGGGCGCGCTTGTTTCCGGCAGGCGCCCCTGCTAGGCAAGCGCGCAAATTCCCAACTTCTCAGGACGTAATCACATGGCCGCGCGCCAGTTCATTTATCATATGCAGGGCCTCGGCAAGACCTGGCCGGGCGGCAAGAAGGTGCTCGAGAACGTCAACCTGTCGTTCTACCCGGACGCCAAGATCGGCGTGCTCGGCGTCAACGGCTCGGGCAAGTCGACGCTTTTGCGCATCATGGCGGGCATCGACACCGAGTTCGTCGGCGAGGGCTTCGTCGCCGAAGGCGCCCGGGTCGGCTACCTGCCGCAGGAGCCTGAGCTCGACCCTGCGCTCGACGTCAAGGGCAACGCGATGCTCGGCGTCAAGGACAAGCAGGCGATCCTCGACCGCTACAACGAACTCGCGATGAACTATTCCGACGAGACGGCCGACGAGATGACCCGGCTTCAGGACGAGATCGAGGCCAAGGGCCTGTGGGACCTCGAGAGCCAGGTCGAACAGGCGATGGACGCGCTCGGCTGCCCGCCGGACGACGCCAACGTCGCGACACTCTCAGGCGGCGAGCGCCGCCGCGTCGCGCTCTGCCGTCTCCTGCTCGAGAAGCCCGACCTGCTCCTCCTCGACGAGCCGACCAACCATCTCGACGCCGAGACCGTCAATTGGCTCGAAGGGCATTTGCGCGCCTATCCGGGCGCGATTCTCATCGTCACCCACGATCGCTATTTCCTCGACAATGTCACGGGCTGGATTCTCGAGCTCGATCGCGGCCGCGGCATTCCCTACGAGGGCAATTATTCGGCCTGGCTTAAGCAGAAGCAGAAGCGGCTCGAGCAGGAAGGCCGCGAGGAAGCCGCGCGCCAGCGCGCGCTCGCCGAGGAAAGCGAGTGGATCGCATCCTCGCCGAAAGCCCGGCAGGCCAAGTCCAAGGCCCGCATCGCGGCTTATGACGAACTGGTCAGGAAGAGCAACGAGAAGGCGCCGACGACCGCGCAGATCATCATTCCCGTCGCCGAGCGGCTGGGGCAGAACGTGATCGACTTCGCCGATCTCTCGAAAGGCTACGGCGACAGGCTGCTCATCGACAAGCTTTCGTTCAAGCTGCCGCCCGGCGGCATCGTCGGCGTCATCGGCCCCAACGGCGCCGGCAAGACCACGCTCTTCCGCATGATCACGGGTGCGGAGAAGCCGGACTCGGGCTCGATCAGAATCGGCGAGTCCGTTCAGCTCGGCTATGTCGACCAGTCGCGCGACACGCTCGATGCGAAGAAGAACGTCTGGGAGGAGATCTCCGGCGGCTACGACATCATCACGCTCGCCAAGCGCGAGATGAATTCGCGCGCCTATGTCGGCGCGTTCAACTTCAAGGGTCCCGACCAGCAGAAGAAGGTCGGCCAGCTCTCGGGCGGCGAGCGCAACCGCGTGCATCTGGCGAAAATGCTGAAGAGCGGGGCGAATGTTCTCCTGCTCGACGAACCGACCAACGACCTCGACGTCGACACGCTCCGCGCGCTCGAGGAAGCGCTGCTCGACTTCGCCGGCTGCGCGGTCATCATCAGCCACGACCGTTTCTTCCTCGATCGCATCGCGACCCACATGCTGGCCTTCGAGGGCGACAGCCACGTCGAATGGTTCGAGGGCAATTTCGCCGATTACGAAGAGGACAAGAAACGCCGCCTTGGGCTCGACAGCGTCATCCCGCACCGGCTGAAGTATAAGAAGTTCTCGCGCTGATCGGATGACGCGCGAACCGTATCCGGAACAAACTGTCATCTCCGATATTGTCCCGCCGCTGACGCGCGCTTAGGTATGCCGCGCACGAACTTGCAGAGGTCGTCATGCTGGGCAGAATCCATCTCGCGTTTATCGGCGCCTTGACCGCCTTGCCGCATCTCGCCTTCGCGGCGGGCGGCGGCGCGGTCGTCGCGCTCGCCGATTCCCTCCCGACGGCGAGCATCGAAGGCATCTGCCGCGATGCGCAGTCGGCGGCTCTTCCCGAGTCCAGGAAGGCTGCCTACCAATCCTGCCTTCACGATGAAGGCGCGGCTCGCGACGCGCTTCGGCAGAAATGGGCGCGTTATTCGAGCGCGGCGCGGGTCACCTGCGCCGAGCCGGGCGGCGTTCCGGTCAGCTATGTCGAACTCCAGACCTGCCTCGACATGCAGTCGGGCGGCAGCCTCACCAAGCCGATCCCGGGGCTTGGCGCGCCTCCCCTCGGCGCGATGGCGGCCCCGTCGCCTATGGCGCCGGCGCAGATCAAATGACCGCGCCGGCAAGGTAAGAGCCGTGATCGTCGTATTCGACATCGGCAACGTGCTCCTGCGCTGGAACCCGCGCAACCTTTACCGCAAGGCGTTCGACGACGAGGCGCGGATGGAGCGCTTTCTCGCAACCGCGCTCGCGATGGAGTTCGTCGCCCATACCGACACCGCGCCCGACTTCGCCGCCGCGGTCGAGGCGCGGGCCGAGGCCTTTCCCGAATTCGCCGCCGAATTGCGCCTCTTCCACGAGCGCTGGATCGAAACGCTCGACGGCGCGATCGAGGAGAATGTCGCGCTCCTGAGGCGCCTGAAAGCGGCCGGCCGGCCGGTGCATGCGCTCAGCAATTTCGCGACCGACAAGTTCGCGCTTGCCCGCGAGCGGCACGATTTTCTGAGCGCCTTCGACGTCGCTGTGATCTCGGGCCATGTCGGCGCGGTCAAGCCCGAGCCGCGCATCTACGAGATCCTGTTCGAGCGCGTCGGGGCGCCGCGGGAAGAGCTTCTCTTCATCGACGATTCCCCCGCCAACATCCGCGCCGCCGAAGCGCTCGGCATGGCGACGATCCACTACCGCCCCGGCGTCGATCTCGAGCGCGAGCTTGCCGCCCGCGGCGCCCTGCCCTGAGCGGCCTGCGCCCCGCCCCCTCTCCCCCTGGGATAGAGCTGGGGTGACGGCGCCGCCGGATCCCTTGAATCCGCGCGAAGCTAGGGTAGTTTCATACGCGTGTTCCGCTCAAGGTCGAGGCGATGCCGGACGCTGCGCCCGCCGAACTCAAGGCCGCCATCGCCGATGGGCGGGCGCTCATCATTTGCGGCGCCGGCGTTTCCCGTGCGGCCACCAATGGAGCAGCGCCGAGCTGGGAGCAGCTGATCAGGGACGCGCTCGCCGAGGCCGCCGCGCTCGGCGGCGGGATGACCCAGCCCTGGGCCAGGGCCTGCGAGGCTTTCCTGGAGTCAAGGGAAGTCTCGGACTGGCTCAACGCCGCGAATACGATCCAGCAAAGGCTCAAGCCGGTCGACGGTCCCTATCGCGCCTTCTTCGTGGGCAAGCTCGGCGCTCTGAAGGCCATTCAACCCGCGATGCTAGACGCAGTCGCGAAGCTTGCTTCGGCGAGGAATAAGATCGCGACGACAAACTACGACCACCTGATCTCGCAAGCGCTCAACTGGGATCGCGCCGACTGGACCGATCATTTGCGGGTGGTCGAGGCGCTGCGCGGCATGCGTCCGGCGGTGTGGCACTTCCACGGCGAGTTCGATCGGCCGGCCTCGATCATCTTCTCGCAGGACGACTACGACAGGATCGCGGCGTCCGAATTGCCGCAGTTCGTGCAGAGATCGGCGGGGTTGGACTTCACGCTCGTCTTTGTCGGCTGCTCGGGGTCGGGGCTGTCGGACGATAATGTCGGCCGCCTGCTCGATTGGATGCGCAAGGGTTTCGGCGGCCTTGGCGACAAACATTTCGTTCTCGTCGCTGACAGCAATTCCGACAAGTGGTCGGCGGGCGTCACGCCCGTAAGGTTCGGCGGGTTCGACGATCTTGCCGTCTATCTCGCGAAGCTCGCGCCCGAGCCCATCGTCCCCCCGAGGCTGCCGCCCAACCCTGAAATGATCGGCCGGAAGGACCGGCTGGAGGAGCTCGTCAACGCGATACTCGAAGAGGATCGGCCCATTGTCGTGCCGGGCGCGCTCGGCATGGGCAAGACGACGCTCGCGCTCGCCGCGGCCCATGATCCGCGCGTCGTCGCCCGCTTCGGCAAGGAGCGGCGCTTCTTCGTCAATCTCGAACCCGCGCCAGACGCGGAAGGCGTTCTCACAAGGCTTGCGATCCAGCTCGGCCTTCCCGCCACCGGCGCGGCTCATGAGCTGGAAGCGAAGATCGCCGCCGCCTGCGCCGCAGAACCGACGCTCGCCATTCTCGATAATTTCGAGACGCCCTGGCGTAGCGACAGCGCCGCGACCGAGGCGTTGCTCGGCGAGCTCGCCGCGATCGAGGGCCTTCGGCTCGTGATCACGGTTCGTGGCGAGCCGCCAAGCCTTCCCGGGCCAGGCGCTCGCGTGCTGACGGATGTCGTGCGGCTCGGCGACCCGGAGGCGCGCGCCCTGTTCCTGCGCCACGCCGGCGACCAATTCGCAGCAGACCCCGCCCTGCCCGGCCTGCTCAAAGCCCTCGACGGCCATCCGCTGTCGATCGAGCTGCTTGCCGCCAATGCTCAGGGCAGAGCTGACCTCAAAGGCTTGGCGGCGGACTGGAGCGATCGCCGCGCCGACCTTTTGAAGCGCCGCGCCGGCGATGACCGCAAGACGAGCCTGCGAGCTTCGCTCGATCTTTCGCTCGCAGCGCTCAATCCCCCGAGCCCCGCCCATCGCCTGATCCGGCTGATGGCGCTCTTGCCGGACGGCATGTCCGAGCCCGACAGCCGCACGATCCTGAACGACGGCGAGCCGAGCAAAGACGAGCGCGGAGCAGCGGCGCGTCTCGAAACCGCGCGCCTCGCGAGCCGCCCCGACGGCCGGTGGCGCCTGCTTACGCCGATCCGCGAGACGCTGCTCGCCGACTTTCCGCCCGAGGCGGAGGATCTCGCACGGCTGGTGCGGCTCTTCCTCAGCCGCGCCGCATCCGGCAAGCATGCCGGGACCGACAAGTGGGACGACGTTCGGCAGGAGCTAACCGCTGAAGCCGGCAATCTCGACGCGATGATCGACGTCGCGGCGAGGGAGCCCGAATTGCACGAGGGCCTCGAGGCTGCTGTGGCTGGGCTCTTGCAGATGCACAGGTTCACGGGGCTCGCGTCGTATGCTTCCGTACAGGCGGCTGCTAAGCGTTTGCACGATGCCGGCGACCTACAAGGCGAGGCCAATTGCGTCTTTAGTCAGGGCATCGTCGCCCTCGCCCGTTCCGATCACGACGGCGCGCGCCAGCGCTACGAGGCGGCGTTGCCGCTCTTCCAGAAGGTCGGCAACCTGCTCGGCGAGGCCAATTGCATCTATAGCCTCGGCGACATCACCCTCGCCCGTTCCGATCACGACGGCGCGCGCCACCGCTACGAGGCGGCTTTGGCGCTCTACAAGAGGATCGGCGACGTGCTCGGCGAGGCCAATTGCATCTTCAAACTCGGCCTGATCGCCCGTGCCCCCTCCGATCACAACTCCGCGCGCCGGCTTTACGAGGCAGCTCTGCCGCTCTACCGAAAAGTTGGCTCGGTTCTCGGCGAGGCTAATTGTCTCCACGCTCTCGGCGATATCGCCCTCGCTCGCTCCGATCACGACGGCGCACGCGAGCGTTACGAGGCGGCGCTGCCCCTCTACCGGAGGGTCGGGTCCGTGTTAGGCGAGGCGAATTGCATCCACGGGCTCGGCAACATTGCCCTCCGCCGCTCGGATCACGACGGCGCGCGCCAGCATTTCGAGGCGGCGCTGCCGCTCCTCCAGAAGGTTGGCGACGTGCTCGGCGAGGCCAATTGCATCGGGAGCCTCGGCAACACCGCCCTTGCCCGCTCCGATCACGAGGGCGCGCGCCAGCGCTACGAGGCGGCGCTGCCGCTCTATCGGAAAGTCACCAACCTCCTCGGCGAGGCCAATTGCATTCGGAGCCTCGGCGATGTTCGCGAAGCGGAGGGTGAGATCGGGCCGGCTTGCGAATATTGGCGCGAGGCGCTTGTGCTCTACGAGCGGATTCCTAGTCCTTATTCCATTGGCTTCACCCACATCTCCCTGGGTCGCCGCGCCGCTACGCCAGCCGAAGCAGCCGAGCATCGACAGGCCGCGCGCGAGGCCTGGGAGTTGATCGGCCTAACCGACCTGATCGAAGAGTATCTCAGCCAGGATGGGTGACGGACGCAGTCGGCGGTCGGCGTCTCCTAAATTCGGTCTATCCCTGTACGAACGATTCTCCCGAACAATCTCTTCCGATAAACCGAAATCTGTGATAGGGTCTGCTCATGGACAATCTCGCCCTGCTCGACCTTCGGACGGCTCTGCGTTGCCCGCCTCGCATCGCGGTTTCGTCGCTTCGGCCGAGAGCAAGCCAACTACGGAGTTGACGCCGAAAACTGGCGCCTAACCCATTGAAAAGCCTCAATTCGCGAAAGGAAAGGCATTTTGATTTTGTTGCGTTTTGCTTGGATTTCGTCGCGTTTTTCCTTTGATTTTGTTGCGCCCCGGCTTGGATTTTGTTGCGGGTCGGCTTGGATTTTGTTGTGGCCTCAGTCGCCCCTCAAGCCCGGGTCGGCGGTCGCATCGTCGCGCGCCTGGACGACCGCGGTCGCGTCGGTGTGGAGACGCCGCCAGCCCGGCGTGTGGTCGAGGATGGCCACGATCCGGGCGTCGGGCGAGAAGATCGTCCACGCGATGCGGTAGCGCCTAAGCGTGCTCTCGACCGTCGCCGCGTCGCCCGCCTGGATCTTGTCGTAGAGGTTCAGCATCTCGTCGCCATAGAGCTCGACGCGGCCATCGATGAACGGGCGCACATGCGAGAAGATCAGATAGCCGCCGAAGCCATATTCGTTGAGCACGGGCTTCGCCCTCAAGTCCGGCGGGACTGCCGCGAGCGCCGAGATCGGCGCCGAGGCGCCATCGACGCGCTCGACCGGCGAGAGGAGCCGCGCGGCTGCGAGCGCGAGCACGCCCGCGACCGTGGCCGCGATGGCGGTCGTCGCAACGCGGCGCCGCTCATCCGCGAACGAGCCGGCGCCGATCGCCGCCGCGATCGGCTTTGCGAGCAGCATCGGCGCCAGTATCCCAAGCAGCGCCTGGTGGCGCGAATGCTGAAGCGCCATCGCGATCAGCGCGAGGACGAGCGCGGCGCGGATCGGCGCCATCGCGAACGGCCGGGTGAGCGTCAAGCCGATCAGCATCAGGAGCGCGAGCTCCATTGTTCCCGGATGGCTGAAGTCCTGCGGGCGCCACTCGCTGATCCGCGACAGGTTGTCGACGCCGATCAGGCGGAACGGCAGGATGAGCGCTTCGACGCCATAGGGATTGATCAGCGCCCCCGCGAGCGAGGCCAGGCCGAACAGCGCCCAGCCGCGCGCCGTCGCAACGCGGGCGCCGAGTGGGGCTTCCATCAGCGCCTCGAGCGCGAACGGACCGATCAGCGCGAGGCCGATGATGAAGCCGCCGTGCATGTTCGCCCACAAGGTCATGACAGGGACGAGCGCGAGCCAAGGCGCGCGGCCGCGATCGCGCGCGGCGAGAAGGGCCGCGCACCATGCCGCCGCGAGCGGCAACGCCAGAATGTGGGGACGCGCAAGCAGGCTCGGAGTTACGAGCCCAAGGCCGAGGCCGACCGTCGCGACCAGCGGCGCGCCGCGAAGATCGCGCGCGGCGGCGAGGCCGACGACCAAGGCCGCGCCGGCCGCGGCGGCGCCGGTCAAGAAAACGACGCCGCTCCAGCCGCCGACCCGAAAGGCGAGCGTCATGAGGACTTCGGACAGCCATTCGTGCGCGACCCACGGCGCGCCCGGCATCGAGTGGCTGAACGGGTCCGCGCGCGGCGCAGCGCCGTGGGCGATGATCCATTCGCCCGTCGCGAGATGCGAGAATGTGTCGCCGTCGCCGAGAACCGCGGGCGAGAACGCCGCGAGCGCGAACATGGCGATCGCGATCGCGGCGAGGCCGAGCCCGGCAAGGCGGGCCTCGGCGCCCGCATCGCTGGCGGAGCGGACGAACGGCAGGGCGAAGGACATCGCCTTAAGCCTGCCAAAGCGGCAATAACGCGGCGTTAAATCGTGAAGGGCGGCCTTAGGGGCTGAGGCGATAGGCCGACGGATCCGCCCGACCGCCTATGGTCACCGTCCGCAGAGCGCCCCGGAGGGGAAGCCGCCGTTGGACGCGTAGCTGCTGCCGGAGCACAGGGACGCGTTGCCGGTGCAGAGCGAAGCAAAGTCCACCGGCGTCGAGGTGAAGCTCGCCGTGTTCTTGCCCTTCGCCTTCCTGACCAGCGCGGTCTGGCCGATGTTCGCGAGATCGATGCAATCGCAGCGCGGACCTCCGACCCCCGTCCGGGTGCAGTTTCGCTCCTGCTGCTCGAACGTAATGTAGGACCGGCGCGGACAGACGAGCGCCTGCCCCTCGACCAGAGTCACCTTGGACTGGCCGTTCTCTATGCCGATGTCGAGCACGGTGCCGCGGACGCCGATGGCGGCTGTCGGCGTCTGGATCTCATAGGCCTTCTTGTCCAGGGCGCCGGTCGTGAAGCGAAAGACGCCCTTGGCGAGATTGACCGTCATTTTCTGCCCGTTCGACTCGCCGACATAGACGAACTGGTCGAGCTTGACGCTGGAAACGGGACCGACCCCGAGATTGGTCGAATTGAGGAAGATCAGCTTAGCGGTCGAATCCGGGCCGGTGCGCACGACCTCATTGCGGAAGACCGAGTCTCCGGTGACGAGCGGGGCCGACGCGCCGGAGAGGTCGCGCGTCACGTCGTTATGCGCCTGCGCGGTCGAACCGATGTGTTCCTGAGCTTTGGCCCCGGCGACGCACGCCGCCAATGCGCAACCCATAATCAGGAGATGCTGCAGAAGGCGCACTTGCGGACTACCTCAATTCCTCGGCCAGCCATCCTCGCGCCGGCGGATTTGCCGCCATCATTGAGCGAAAGCCAATGATGTCAAGTGCATTTACACTCTCGGCGGTGCTTTTGACAATCTCGGCCTACGGTCGGTTAACGGAGGCTGGATACCAGGCAGCTCGTGGTCCGCCGGAAGGCAAAGCCCCCTTAAGCGGCACAGTACGGCGGCCCCTCGTGAGCACTGGCGGAGACGGAGGGATTCGAACCCTCGATAGAGCTTTACAACCCTATAACGGTTTAGCAAACCGCCGCCTTCAGCCTCTCGGCCACGTCTCCAGCGCCAAAAAGCGCGGCGCGACATATGCCCGACGCCTAACGGCATTGCAAGCGCCTGGCCTTGAGCTTTGCGGCGCACCGATTGAACCAGGACAGCGGCCCTCGGACGAGTGGTGTGGTCCGAGGAATCCCTGTCCGCAGCCAGACGGTTGGGGACAGTTAAGGGGATAGACAGAAGCGAAGCACCCGCCATTGCCGCGCCTCGCGTAGGGCCGGCGCGTCCCACACTACTGTCGGATAGACGGTCCCCCCCCCCCGCGCGCCGTGATCGACCTCTAGCGATCAAACCACACTTGCGCTCCCAACCGGGGCGAGCGGGCTTGATTTTAGCAACACGATAAAAGGCTGATCAGGCGAGGCCGCACATCTGGCGACCGCGCCTGATCAGCCGATATGCCGGAACGCGCAAACCGATCAGGCTGGCGGCATTTCCGACGGGGGAGCCACTGGCGCTGCCTTCTTGCGCTTGGCTGGCGCCCGTTTGGCGGCTGACTTTTTCGCGGCAGACTTTTTGCCTGCCGACTTCTTCGCGCCTGCCCTTCTCGCGGAGGACTTCTTCGCGGAGGCCTTCTTCACCGCGCCTTTGCGCGTGGCCTTCTTCGCGACGACCTTGCGGGCGGATTTCTTTGCAGGCTTCTTGGCGGCGGACTTCTTCGCCGTCTTCTTGGTAGCAGCTTTCGGCATTTATCGCGTCCCTCTCAATCGCCTGCGTTAAGCGCGGATCTTCGCGCCACGCAGATGCAGGCGCGAAAGTACATTCGTTTTGATTCGACGCAAGAGTTGCGCACGCGCCTGATGAGCGTGAAGCGGGCTGACTATCGAATTATCGCGCGCACGCAGGCGCCTCATCGCTCAACGGCGAGAAAGCTCAGGCAACATGGTTGGCTGCGCCACAACATCAATGCCTAAAGCGTCTCGTCTGTGCCAGGCACCGCTCTCATGCGTATACGGATTCCGATTCCGCTCATATTTTCTGCTCATCTCCAAGGATCAAGGCACCGCGAGCCCGCGCGCGTTCTTTCATCCGCGAGACCGTCTCGATTCTCCCGGACACTGCGAGAAGCGAAGCTGCTGCCAGCTGCAAGCGTATCGAATCGAAACGACGCGCATGCCGTTCGCAATCGAATTTTTCTTCATCGCCGTTATCACATTTTTGTCGTTTGGCCGTTGCAAACGCGCGCCTCCGCGCACGAATCGCACCGCGACTCAAGTGATTCGGCGCGTCTGATTCGATTCGGAGTCAGACGCTAAGCCGCCTCTTCAGCGCCTCGCTCACCGCTTGGGGATTGGCTTTGCCACCGGTCGATTTCATCACTTGACCGACGAACCAGCCCAACATCCCGGGCTTCGCTTTCGCCTGTTCCGCCTTGTCTGGATTGGCGGCAATGACCGCATCGACGGAGCTCTCGATCTCGCCTGCGTCGGTTATCTGGCGCAGACCGCGGGCCTCGACGAGTTCGCGCGGATCGGCGCCGCGGTCCTCGGCGAACAGCATGGCGAGCAGATCTTTCGCGATCTTGCCCGAAATCACGCCCTCGCCGATGAGATCGACAATGGCGGCGAGAGCTGCGGGGCTCAAGCCTGCGTCCGCTACTGGCAGGCCCTGGGCATTGGCTTGGGCAGCGACATCGCCCATCAACCAGTTGGCGACTGCTTTGGGGTCGCGCTTGCCGTGCCCACTCATGAGCGCGGTTTCAAAGAAGTCCGCCGTCTCCCGCTCGGCAATCAGGATCGAAGCGTCGTAAGCGGAGAGGCCATACTCCGTTATAAAGCGTGCGCGCTTGGCGTCGGGCAGTTCTGGCAGATCCGCTGCGAGCGAGGCGACGAAGGCCTCGTCGAGCTCGAGCGGCAGCAGGTCCGGATCTGGGAAATATCGGTAGTCGTGAGCCTCCTCTTTCGAACGCATCGAGCGCGTCTCACCGCGCGCCGGATCGAACAGCCGAGTCTCCTGGTCGACCTTGCCTCCATCCTCGACCATCGCGATCTGCCGCCGCGCCTCTGCCTCGATCGCCAGACCGATAAAGCGGATGGAGTTGACGTTCTTGATTTCGCACCGGGTGCCGAGCGCTTCGCCGGGTCGGCGCACGGAGACATTGACGTCGGCGCGCAGGTTGCCCTTCTCCATGTCTCCTTCGCTCGAGCCGATGTAGCGCAGAATGGTGCGGAGCTTGCCGACATAGGCTTTGGCTTCCTCGGCCGAGCGCATGTCGGGCTTCGAGACGATCTCCATCAAGCCGACCCCGGAGCGATTGAGGTCGACGAAGCTCATCGTTGCCGATTGATCGTGCAGGGACTTGCCCGCGTCCTGCTCGAGATGCAGCCGCTCGATCCCAACCGTGATGGAACGGTCGGGGGAAAGATCGACTTGGATTTCGCCTTCGCCGACGATGGGGCTCTTGTACTGGGAAATCTGATAGCCCTGCGGCAAATCAGGATAGAAATAGTTCTTTCGCTCAAAGGTCGAACGCAGGTTGATCCTCGCTTTGAGACCGAGGCCGGTGCGCACCGCCTGAGCCACGCATTCGCTGTTGATGACCGGCAGCATGCCCGGCATCGCCGCATCGATGAGTGAGACATGCGCGTTCGGCTCGCCGCCGAACGCCGTCGAAGCACCTGAGAACAGCTTCGAGCGCGACGTCACCTGGGCATGGACCTCAAGACCGACGATCACTTCCCAGTCGCCCGTCGCACCTTTAATAAGGCTTGCGCTGCTCCGTTCCGTCGCCATCGCGATGACCCTTATCTCATTCGATAAACATAAGATCGGAGGCGAGAGCGCCTCATTCCCACCACGGTTCAGGAAGCGTGGTTCGACCGGCCGACTGCTCAATCGTCTCGCCAAGCGCGAACAGTGTCTCCTCATCGAACGGACGACCGATGAGCTGCAAACCGAGCGGCAGGCCTTCGTTCGAAAGGCCCGCGGGCGCGACCAATCCCGGCAGGCCGGCCATGTTGACGGTGACGGTGAAGATGTCATTGAGGTACATCTCGACCGGGTTCTCGGACCCTTTCTCGCCGATCCCGAATGCCGCGGACGGAGTTGCGGGCGTCAAAATCGCGTCGACGCCATCGGCGAAAACCCGCTCGAAATCGCGCTTGATGAGAGTGCGGATTTTCTGCGCCCGGACATAATAAGCGTCGTAATAGCCCGCCGAGAGAACATACGTTCCGATCATGAGACGCCGGCGCACCTCCGCCCCGAAGCCCTTCGCGCGGGTCTTCTCGTAAAGGGCGACGATATCGGCGGATGGTTCGCGCAGGCCGTAGCGGACCCCGTCGTAGCGCGCGAGGTTGCTCGAGGCTTCAGCCGGCGCAACTATATAATAAGCGGGCAGCGCATAGGAGGTGTGGGGCAAGCTGACATCGACGATATGCGCCCCGGCGTCGCGCAGCCAGGTCGCGCCGCGCGTCCAGAGCGCGTCGATTTCGCCGTTCAGGCCGTCAAGGCGATATTCCTTCGGCACGCCAATTTTCATTCCTTTGACGGATCGCCCAACCGCGGCTTCGTAGTCGGGAACGGGAGCTGGCGAGCAGGTCGAATCCCTGGCGTCCGGCCCAGCCATCGAACGCAGCATGATCGCTGCGTCGCGTACGGTGCGCGCCAGCGGTCCCGCCTGATCGAGCGAGGAGGCGAAAGCAACCATCCCATAGCGCGAGCAACGGCCGTAGGTCGGCTTGATCCCGACGACGCCGGTGAAGGCCGCCGGCTGGCGAATGGAGCCGCCGGTGTCGCTCGCGGTCGCGGCGAGGCAAAGACGTGCGGCGACCGCCGCGGCCGAGCCTCCGGACGAGCCGCCCGGCGTCAAAAGGCCGCGCTTGCCAGACGAAAGCGCTGCTCGGGCTCGGTCGCGGCTCCAGTTGGGCGGTAACCACGGGGAAGCGACGGGTCCGTAGTAGGACGTTTCATTCGACGATCCCATGGCGAACTCGTCCATGTTGAGCTTGCCAAGCATCACCGCGCCGTCGCCCCACAGATTGGCGGTGACGGTCGATTCGTAAGTCGGCTTGAAGCCGTCGAGGATGTGGCTGCAGGCTTGAGTATGGACGCCTCGAGTGGCGTAAAGATCCTTGACGCCAATCGGCAGCCCTTCGAGCGGGCCCCCCTGCCCCCTGGCGAGGCGGGCATCGCTCGCCTCCGCCATTTCAAGCGCCTTGTCCGCCGTCATCGCGACAAAGGCGTTGAGCGCCTCGGCGCGCTCTATGGCTGCCAGATGGGCCTTGGTGATTTCCAGGCTCGAGATCGCCCGGGACTTGAGACGATTGCGCGCCTCAGCGAGCGTCAGGAAGGTCAGATCGGTCAAATTCAGTCCTTGAAGGGGCCCCGCCCTAGCGGGTCACTCGATCACTTTCGGTACTACAAAGAACCCATCCTCGGTCATCGGTGCGTTAGCAAGCACGAGCGGCGCGATCTCGCCGTCGGTGACAACGTCCGGGCGCAATGGCAGGTGCATGGGAATGACCGATGTCATTGGCTCGACGCCACCGACGTCAACCCCATCGAGTGCTTCGACGAACTTGAGGATTGCGTTTATCTCGTTCTGCAGATGCGGGATCTCCGCCTCGGTCACCTCGATGCGCGCAAGATGCGCGATGCGGCGAACGGCGCTGAGATCAACGGACATCCAAGGCTCCCGACCATGCTCGGAATGCGGGCGCGCCCCTATACATCGCTGGTATTTCACTGGCAAACCCCGCGTCCGGGTCAAGGACATCTGAAACGGCGGCCCGGATGGAGCCATTGATTGCTCGGCGGAACGGAACGAGCCGCACAACGCTGGGAGGGGGTCCGTCGGCGAGCCCGTCCCACGTCGGTCTGAACCAGCTGACGGCAAGGCTTGGAACAGGCGCTCGCGAACGGGGCTTGAACGGAACTGTCCGCTGATCGACTTGCGCAGCGCGGTATGGTAGCCGCTCGCGGCCATGCCGGGCCGAACCGCGATCGAAGACCTCGCCAAGAGCCTTCCCGCCAAGGCGCGCTTGATCGGCCTCGATCTCGGAACCAAGACGATCGGCCTTGCGATCTCCGACGTCGAGCGCCGCCTCGCTTCGCCCTTGAAGACCCTTCCGCGCGGCGCCTTCGCGCGCGATGCCGACGCCTTGATCGCGATCTTCGCCGAGTTCGATATCGCCGCAATTGTCCTGGGACTGCCGCTCGATCTCAGCGGTCGCGACAGCCCCCGCGCGCAGTCGACTCGGGCTTTCGCTCGCAATCTATCGAAGCGGACGAGCCTGCCGATCGCATTCTGGGACGAGCGATTCTCGACTGCGGTCGTGACCCGGTCGCTCATCGCTCACGACGTTTCACGCGCGAGGCGAGCGCAAGTCGTCGACAAAATGGCGGCCGCCTATATTTTGCAGGGCGCGCTGGACCGACTCACGGGTCTCAACGGCCTCGGGACTGACCCGTCGTCGGCCCCTTCTCAACATTAATGTGGATGCCGACTCGCCACATCGTGTTCGAGAATCACTTGTCTTGGGGGCGAAAATAAGCGTCATATACACCATAAATAAGGGGCAAGCCCGAATCGTCGTAATGACAACGTCGAAGCTGGGTCGTTTCCGGGCAAGCAGGGAATTGGAGGGTGTCTGCCTAACCCATCCGAATGGACTGTCTTATATGATGGCCGACGATTCGGGGTTCCCGCGACGGAAGCGCGGTGAGAATGGGAGGGCGGGAAAGAGCCCTCCTACGAGGCTGCCGAAGCGAGTCGACGGTCCGTCTCGCGGCATCGTGGCGCAGGAGGCGCTCGACGTGGCCCACTATATCACGGACATGACCGCGCAGCTGGAAGCGATGGCCGTGGCGGCGCATTTGGAGCTGCTTGCCTATTTTCTCGGGATGGCGAAGGCGGAGAGCGAACTCTTTGTTCGTACCAATGCTGTCGCGGAGTCCGAGGACGAAGCCAAGGCCGAGGCCGAAGATCCGTATCCCGCCGAGCCCGGAATTCATCAGCCCGAGCCGAGCAGCTCATTCGACTGAAAGCGTCGCTCGGCTCACTTATCGTTGGCGCTCGGGCGTAACGCAACGCGATCGCCGGAAAATTCAATTCGTCCAGCGAGTTCGAGCTCGAGCAGTGCGACGCGCACGGCGCGAGCCGACGCCTCCGCCGCCCGCCCGAGCTCATCGAGCGTGATCGGCGAAGGACCAAGAAGCGCGATGATGCGCGCTCGCGCCACTTCGGCGTCGTCGCTGCTCCGGTATGCCGCACCGCCAGCATCGTCGAATTCGTCGCCGGCCCGGGTGCGCGGCGTGGATTCCGGATCGATGCCGAACAGCGACTGCTCGCCCCATAGAGGCTCGCCGGGGTCGCCGCCTGTTTCGAGCATCGCGCCGAGGTCGCTTGAACGCACCGGCTCGAGCGCCGTCAGCACGTCATCGGCGCTGGTGCAGATCGACGCTCCCTGCTTCAGAAGATCGTTGGTTCCCTCAGCGCGGGGGTCGAGGGGCGACCCCGGCACGGCGAACACCTGACGGTTCTGCTCGAGGGCGAATCGCGCGGTGATGAGCGATCCGGAGCCACGCGCCGCCTCGACGACCACCGTTCCAAGCGCAAGCCCGGACACAATGCGGTTGCGGCGCGGAAAATCGCGTCCGCGTGGCTCCCACTGGATTGGCATCTCCGAAACCACCGCCCCGGCTTCGACCATCCGTTCCATCAACGGCGCCGCATCGGGCGGGTAAGGCTTGCCATGGCCACCGGCAAGCACCCCAACGGCGCCGGTCTCCAGGCTCGCGACATGGGCGCGCTGATCGATCCCCCGCGCCAGGCCAGAGACTACGACGTATCCAGCCTGGCCCAGACCGCGCGCCACCCGCTCCGCGAAAGTAAGCCCAGCGGCGGAAGCATTGCGGGAGCCAACGATCGCCACTGCCGCTGTCTTCAGCACCTCCGCCCGCCCGCGAAGCGCGAGAATCGGCGGCGCGGAATCGATCTGCCGCAATAACGGCGGATAGTCCGGCTCGCCGAGCCCAACGAAGCGGACGCCGAGCTTGCGCGCGGCGATGAGTTCACGCTCGATGTCCTCCGCTGCAGCAACGCGGATCGGCCGTGCGGCTCCGCCGCGCCGGGCGAGATCCGGGAGAGCCTTCAGCGCGGCCCGCGCCCCGCCGCAATTGGTGATAAGCGCACGGAAGGTGCGCGGGCCGACATTCTCCGACCGGAACAACCGGAGCCAGTCGAAGCGCTGTTCGTCGGTAAGGCGCGACTCGGGCTTGATCGTCATCGCCTTAGGTTGTCCGGCCGATCTTCGACTCGGACCCCTTGAGGAGGCGCATGATGTTGGCGCTGTGCTTGAACCATATCAGCGCCGAGAGCGCGGCAAAGACGACGGCGGCGCCGCCCTCACCGTTTGCCGCCATCGCGATCGGCGACGCAAGCGTCGCCGCCAGGGCGGCGGCGGAGGAGTATCGCGTGAGAGCCGCGACCGCTAGCCAGACAATGACGAAAGCAACCGCCGCCGGCCAGGCGAGTCCGATGAGGCCGCCGAGATAGGTAGCCACCCCCTTTCCGCCTTTGAACCTGAGCCAGACCGGGTACATGTGACCGAGGATCGCTCCTGCCGCAGCCGCGATCGCCGTGGGCGGCCCAAACACAAACCAAGCCACAACGACCGCGGCCGTCGCCTTCAGCGCGTCGAGAACAAGTGTCGCCGCCGCGAGACCTTTGCGGCCAGTGCGCAGGACGTTGGTTGCGCCGATGTTGCCCGAGCCGATCTGGCGAATGTCGCCCGCACCCGTAAGCTTCGTCAGCACGAGCCCGAACGGAATCGAGCCCAGACAATATCCGACCGCCAGCGCCAACGCCCCGCCATAATAAAATCCGCCCATGAGCGTTTCCAGCCGGCGTCGGTGAACAAGATCTCGCGGATGAAGACTATTCGTGCGCGACCCGCCCGGCAACCAGCGTCATCTTGACCCGACCCTCGAGCTTCGCCGCGTCGAAGGGCGTGTTGCGACAGCGCGAATGCAGGGAGGCCGGATCGAGGACATAGGGTTCGTCCGGGTCGAAGCGAATCACGTCGGCCGGGGCGCCGACCGCGAGCCTTCCCACGGGCAGCCTGAGGATCTCCGCCGGCCGCGCGGTCATCGCACGGATGAGGCGGGGCAACGTCACACGACCGCCGGTGACCAAACGCAGGCTCGCCGAGAGCATCGTCTCGACGCCGATCGCACCGGCCGCAGCTTCCGCGAACGGCAGCCGCTTGGTTTCGACGTCCTGCGGGTCGTGATCCGAGCAGATAATGTCGATCAGGCCGGCGCTCAACGCCTCGACGAGCGCCATGCGCTCGTCCTCGCCGCGCAACGGCGGCGTCAGCTTGAGAAAGGTGCGGTAATCGCCGACATCGAGCTCATTGAGGGTCAGGTGGTTGATCGAAGCGCCGCAGGTCGCCTGCAGCCCCGCCTGGCGCGCCCGCGCCATCGCCTCGAGCGAAAGGCGGTTCGAGACGAGGGCGGCGTGGTAGCGCGCGCCAGTCAGCGCAACCAAGCGGAGGTCGCGCTCGAGTACGATCGTCTCGGCCTCGCGCGGCACGCCCGGCAGGCCGAGCCAACTCGCGCGCAGGCCCTCCGCCATCACCCCCTCGCGGCTTAACGACCGGTCTTCGCAGATCGGCGCGACCAGGGCGTCAAAGTCTCGTGCGTAGGTTAGAGCGCGGCGCATCGTCCGGGCGTCCGCGACCGAATGCGCGCCGTCTGAGAAGGCGATCGCCCCCGCCTCTGCGAGCAGGCCGATTTCGGCGATCTCTTCGCCGGCAAGGCCCTTCGTTAATGCCGCGGAGGGATGGACCCGAACCTTGGCGTCGTCGCGGGCGCGGCGCAGGATGAAATCGACCACAGCGGGGTCGTCGACCGGCGGGTTGGTGTCGGGACGCGTAACGAGCGTGGTTACACCGCCCGCGGCAGCAGCGGCGCTGGCGCTGGCGATCGTTTCGCGATGCTCGGCCCCTGGTTCGCCGATAAACGTTCGCATGTCGATAAGGCCGGGCGAAACGACGTCGCCCTCGCAGTCGACGACCCGGGCCTCGTCGGGGAGCTGGTCGCGCGTGACCAATGCGCCGACCCCGGCGATGGTTCCATCGATGACGATAAGCCCGCCGCGTGTCTCGGTTTCCTGGATAGGATCGATGAGACGGGCGTTGACGAAAGCGATTGGCGGCTGAGCTGGCATGCGTCGGCGACGTTAAATATCGGCGGGCGCCTGTGTGCGCAAGGCAATGCGCTGCGGCGAGGATGCCGCCGCACCCTTAGCCGGCCCGATAGAGCGTCCCGAAGGGCATTACTGTGTGCGGCGGCCCACGATTCGCTCTTGCCTGGCCGAGCGAAAGCGGCTAGAGCCCGCCGTCGCTTTGAGTGCGCGTTCTCGCCGCTCCAGGCCGACGCAAGCGCCCGTAGCTCAGCTGGATAGAGCACCAGACTACGAATTTGGGGGTCAGGAGTTCGAATCTCTTCGGGCGCGCCATCTTTATTGAATCGGATGAAGGCGCTTAGGCCTCGGTTCACTTCGGCCTCCAACTGCGGACGCTGGTCGCGCAGGCCAATGCGACCCAAGCGGGGGACCTCAACGCCCGAGGCTATTCTGCGCCGCGATGATTTTGTCGATCAGGCGATCCTCATCTGATTGAGGGGGCGCTGGGGCTTTCAGCCGCTCTTTCGCATGGGCGATCGAGTCGTGCAGGATCTCGTCGATATCCTGCGACGCGTCGAACGGCCCCGCCACACGCTTCACCTTCGAATTGTCGAACAGGGCCGACCAGGTCTTGTCGCCCAGCAGCGGGCCCGCCCATTCCTTGTTGAAACGGACGAGCGTCTCGGAGGGGACATGAGCGTGGATC
Organism: uncultured Alphaproteobacteria bacterium; assembly: GCA_963794655.1. Taxonomy (GTDB): domain Bacteria; phylum Pseudomonadota; class Alphaproteobacteria; order Rhizobiales; family Beijerinckiaceae; genus Roseiarcus. Next base: position 2,292,223 of record CAWCEV010000006.1, on the reverse strand, counting down.
GCCTGAACTCCTAGCCCCCGCGCGATCGCTTCGTGGATCTGATTCCAGGTGAAGCCGCGATCCGTTGTGATGTGGAAATCATCGTTCAATGCGGCCGAATTGCCTAGCAGTCGCACGAACGGCGTTGCGACGTCCACGGAGCGCGTCAGCGTCCACAGGTTCGAGCCGTCGCCAGCGACGATCACCGGCTTCCCCGCGATCATCCTGCGGAGGGCCGTATCGGGATCGCCGACCTGGATCGGCATCCCGGTGCGAACCGTATGGCTTGGACGCGCGATGGTGTAGGCGAGCCGGTCCTGATCGCGCAGCAATTGCTCGCAGGCGATCTTGTCGCGGCTATATTGCCAGTATTGGTTCTCGAGCCGCGTCCGTTCCGTCATCATGTAGTGACGGACTGGCTTTTCATAGACCGAGGCCGAGGAAATGAAGACATATTGTCCAGTCTTCCCGCTGAACGTCGCGAGATCGCGCTTCATCTGGTCAGGCGTGTACAGGCGGAACTGGGCGACGACGTCGAAATGCTTGTCGCCGAGTTCGCCGTAGGCGGCGGCGGTCATGTCGCCGACCAGCGTCTTGACCCACTTGGGCAAGTCGACAGCGGTCTTGTTCCGATTCAGAATGGTCACGTCATGGCCGGCTGTCAGCGAGGCCTCGACGCAGGGCAACGAGATTTGTCCGGTGCCGCCGATATAGAGCACGCTCAGAGCCATGGGAGTGGGGTCCTCTCTCGAATGTCGGTTATATAGAATCCTTACGCCATATTATATAATCAGGTCCGAGGGTGCAAAGGGGGCTCCGCACCGTCGCGGCTTGGGTTTTCTTGGCTTCGGGCCGATTTCAGGCCGAAGGGCCCAACTGCGCGGGTTGCATTCTCTTGGATTAGCTTGGAATCTCTCGTCGGAATCGTGACTTTTCAATCGCTTGCGCGCCACGAAGCGCGGAGACAATTCTTCCCGGCGCCGGGCCGCCGTTTGCGGGGCGCGGGACTCCGATCAGATGATTGCTGCGGGAAAAATCAGAATTGGTCATGGCGGGGAGATTAAGGCGATTTCCGATTTTCTGCAATGATTTGTTCCGTCAAGGCGGAGGCCCTTGCTAAGGTCGTGTCGCAGAATCAGCTTTCCCCTCGGCTGCGACGCGACCGGGCTCGGATCCCGCAACCTTTCTCTCCCGGACCTCATTCGTCCTCGCCTGCCGCATCAGCGCGAGCAGATCTTCGCCCGCGCCCCGTACGTGGGCTATGGCGACCTGGGCCGCCGCCTCGGGCTCGCCCGCGGCAATCGCTTCGACGAGTTCGCAGTGCTGGGCGACGCGCTGGCGCAGGCGCGACAGTGTGACCGGCAGCTTCGCGCGCGTCGCCTTGATGATGCCCGCATAACGATCCATCGCTTCGATGGCCGGAATGTTGAACTCGCCCTCGAGAATAATGGCGTGGAAATCCCGATTGGCCGCTTCCAGCGCCTCGAAGTCGCCGGGCCGCTCCAGAGCCACGTCGCCGAACGCCTCGGCGGCCGCCCGCAACCGGTCCAGATCGCGGGGGGTCGCCCGTTGACAAAAATGGCGCACGAAAATGGGCTCGATCGCCTCACGAATCTCGAAAATATTGCGGACGAAATCGTCGTCGACGCCGCGCACCCGGGCGCCCTGGTGGGGACTGGCGACGACGAAGCCCTCGCCCTGCAGCCGCCAAAGGGCCTCGCGCACCGGATTGGCGCTCACCCCGTAGCGGGCGGCGAGTTCCTCCGTCTTCAGCCACGCGCCGGGTTCGAGAACGCCCGCCACGATATCTCGGCGAAGATCGGCGGTGACGCGGTGGGAGAGGCTGGAATTCTTGGACATTGGCGTCGCCAGAAAGGGTTAGTCAGAGGCTGCTAGCGGGCAGCGGGTGTCAAGGAATGAAAATTCTATAGATTTTCACAACCCTGTCGCCGCCATTTTCGGTGGCCGCTCCCAGGCTCACTTTCGATCGGCCAGCAGATAGTTCTTCACGAGGTAGGTCAGGCCGCGGGTCCACGACTCATCGGTGTTGCCGCGAATGTCGACGCTGCGGACGAAGGTCATCTTCCTTGTTGCGATGTCGGCCATGTAGACATTGATGTTGAGAATAAGATCGGAGACCTTCTGGACAGTGATCCACGCGATGAGATCCGCGCCGAGTTGCTCGCCATATTTGTATTCGCAGCCGCCGCAATTCCCGATCTCCGGCCCGGCCGCCATTTTCGCCGCCAGGTCCGAGCGTATCGATAGAAAACTGTATCGGCCCGACGCTTCCAGTTCGGATTTGAAAAGCTGTTCGATCAAGACGAGGCGGGCCTTTTCCGCTTCCTTCGTCGGTTCGAGATCGGCGTGGTCGTTCAGGAATTGGGCGCTGAGCAGGGCGACGGTCTTCGGCGCCGGCGTAGCCGCTGTCGCGGAACCGCCCATAGCGAGAAACGCAAGCACAAAGAACGCCGCGATAACCAGGGCGCAGACACACGAGAGCATTGTTTGACGGCTGTAACGAGTGCTTTTGCCTCTTGAAGTCGTCATTGGGTTTTCCTCGGCCTCGTGGATGCAAGGCATTGCCCTGATCATAATCATCATTGTGGCGTGCTTGTTCGGGGCCCCGGACCGTCGCATTATCATAGAAGCCCAAGGCGGCGCCTCATCGCGATCGTTGTTGCGACCGATCGCGCGGTCTTGAACAGGGCGAATAACGGAGGATCGCTCATGTCGGCACGATTCAGGCGGCTCGTGCTCGCCCTAGCGATCGCCGCCGCCTCGCCGGTCGGTTTTCCTGCGGCGGCCTTTGCGCAAATTCCGGGCGACACGATCAAGATCGGCGTCCTCAGCGACTTTTCCGGTCCGTTCGCCGATCAGGTTGGCAAAGGGTCCCTTGTCGGCGCCCAGCTCGCCGCGGAAGATTTCGCCAAGGAGGCCGGCGGCCTCAGCGTCGAGATCATTTCCGCCGACCACCAGAACAAACCCGACATAGGCGTTGCGATCGCGCGACGCTGGGTGGACCAGGAAGGCGTCGACGCGATCGTCGACCTCGCCAATTCGGGCGTCGGCCTCGCCGTCAATACTCTCATGCACAACAAGAACCGCGCAATGCTCGCGTCCGCCACGGCCACCTCCGACCTGACCGGAAAATTCTGCCAGCCGACAACCGTGCAATGGGCCCTCGACACCTGGGCGCTCGGCTCCGCTCTCGGCCGGACGATCACACAGACGGGAGGGTCGACCTGGTACTTCATCAGCTTCGAATACGCGCTCGGCAAGGCCTTGCAGCGTGACGCGACCGAAGCGATCGAAAATGCGGGCGGGAAGGTCCTGGGTTCGGTTTCGCATCCGCTCGGCGCAACCGACTTCGGCTCCTACCTCCTGCAGGCGCAAGCATCGGGCGCCAAGGTGATCGCGCTCGCCGACACCGGCGCCGACGCGATCAACGCAATCCGTCAAGCGACCGAATTCCGGGTGGTAGGGCCCGAAACCCGGCTCGCGGCGCTGTTCCTTCAGATCACGGATATCGACGCGCTCGGACTTAAAGCCGCGCAAGGTCTCATTCTGTCCGAAGCGTTCTATTGGGATCTCAACGATTCGACGCGCGCCTTCAGCGCGCGATTCGCGGAACGGATGGGCGGCAAGATGCCGACCGAAGACCAGGCCGCAGCCTATTCGGCGACGCTCGCCTATTTGCGCGCCGTCAAGGCGGCCGGAACGATCGAGGGCGACCGGGTCCTGGCTGAGATGAAGAAGTCGCCGATCGACGATCCGCTTTTCGGCCGAGTCGTCGTGCGCAGCGACGGGCGGGCGACGCATGCGATGTATGTGTTCAGGGTCAAAACGCCCGAACAATCGAAGGGCCGCTACGACCTCTACGATCTCGTTGAAACGATCCCGCCGGAAGACGCCTTCCGGCCGCTTGACCAGGGCGGCTGCCCGCTCGTGAAGTGATGAGTGGTCGACGCATTGCTGTGATAGGAAAGCTGGACGGTTTCCGGCGGGCATTGGCCGCTGTTTTTGGGAGAAACCTCGATGAGCCAGGATTCCAAAGAGCGGGTCTACACGCCAGACGAGATCGAGGCGCGGCTCAAACGCGATCTCCCCCATTGGCGTTACGAGAACGGTTGGATCAGACGGACATTTCGCACGGCGAGCTGGAAAGGCACGCTGATGGTGATCAACGCCGTCGGCCACCTTGCCGAGGCCGCCTGGCACCATCCGGATCTGCGCGCCTCCTACGCCTTCGTCGAAGTGAAGTTGCAGACCCACAGCGCGAAGGGCGTCACCGACAAGGATTTCGAGCTCGCGCGCAGAATTGAGGACTTCGTCTCGTGGCGCCCCGGCAAGGAGGGCGGCGCGCTCGAAGGCACGCCGGCCGGCGACCAGCGGTTCGCCTACATCAAATATGACGACAAGTGAGCGCCTAAGCTCGCAATCCTTTTTGAGCCCGGCGACTAAGCCGGGCCTCGCCGCGGCGACTCCGGCTTCGGTCTAGGCTTATCAAGGCGTTAGGCGCCAAAAACTGACACTCTCGGGAGAGCGCTCCCCGCCGCTTGAGGCTGAAGCCCGGGGGGGCGTCGCCCGGCGAGAAAGCGAGCCGGCCCGATCGGAGTCTTCTGAAAAACAATACCAGCGCTCGGCCCGATTGGCAAGAAATTGTCGACTTTTCTTGCCCCGCTCGGCGGGGTCGCGCGCTTCGAGGGACACATCCGTCCCTCCGAGGGTTTCGGCGCGGTGGAGGGCGCCGTCAGCCCTTCTCACGCAGGGCCTCGATCCTGGCCGCGATCGCCCGGCCCTCTTCCGCGTTCATCGCCGCACGCGGGCTTTGCACCCTGATCTCGCCCGTCACATGCGCGGGTCGCGGCGAGAGCACGAAGATGCGATCGGCGAGCGCAATCGCCTCCTCGACGTCGTGGGTGACGAGCACTGTGATCATGCGGCGGCTCTCGACGAGCTTCGCCAGATCGCGCTGCAGCTGCCGGGCGAGCGGCGCATCGAGCGAAACGAAGGGCTCGTCGAGCAATAGCAGGGTCGGGCTGACGGCGAACGCGCGCGCCAGCGCCGCGCGCCGCGCGAGCCCGACCGAAAGCTCGCCGGGAAAGTGCGTGCGATGATCGGAGAGGCCGAGCGCGTCGAACAAGGCGGCGACCTCGGCTTCGTTTGCGCCGGGCGCCGCGAGCCGCACATTGTCCTCGACGCTGCGCCAGGGCAGAAGCCGGGGCTCCTGAAACACCATGCCCACCCGGCCATGCTCGGGCGTGTGAAGGGAGCCCTCGAAATCGCGGTCGACGCCGGCGAGGATGCGCATCAGCGTCGACTTGCCGCAGCCCGACGGCCCGATAAGCGCGCCCGTCTCGCCCTGCTCGAGCGCGAAGGAAAGATCGGCAAGAACCGGAAAGCTCTTCCCCGACGCGGCGCGGAAGGATTTTTTCGCGACGCGCGCTTCAAGCCGCGCGCGGTCGCCAACGGGAGACGTGACGTTCAAAAGGCTGCACCAAAAGTGTTTCGATGATCAGCATAATCGCGGTGAAGGGCAGCGCATAGGCGAGCAGCAGCGGGACGTCGAACAACTGGAACGCGACATTGATTTCGAACCCCACGCCGTTCGGCCGGCCCATCAACTCGACCACCAGCACGATCTTCCATACAAGCGACAGGCCGGCGCGGGAGGCTGTGGCGAAAAACGGCGCGAGCTGTGGAGCGACGACGTGGTTCAGCCGCCTCAGCGGCGAAAAGCCGAAGACGCGCGCCATCTCGTCGAGCCTCGTATCGAGGGCGCGCACGCCCTCGCGAATCGTGACCACCGTGATCGGCAATTTATTGAGCGCCACCGCGCCGATCGCCGCGGCTTCGTTGAGGCCGACCCAGATATAGGCGAGGACGATGATCACCAGCGCCGGCAGATTGAGGAGCACGATGATCCAGGGGTCCGCCACGCGATCGAAAACCGCGCTGCGCCCCATTGCGTAGCCGATCGCCGACCCGGCGGCCATCGCCAGAAGGAAGGCCGCCGCAACACGCGCAAGCGTGACCCCAAGCGCCACGAACAGCGCCCCCGACGCGGCCTCGGAGCGCATTGTCGCGAACACCGCCATCGGACCCGGCAACAATCGCGGATCGCTGAAATGCGCGGCGATCTGCCACAATCCTATGAGTGCGACAAACGAGAGCAGCCGAATGGCCACGGGGCGCTATTCGCCGGTCGAGGGATCGTAAAAGAGGCCCGCGTCGAGCTCCTTGGAGCCGCCAGCGAGCTCCGAGCCGCCAATCTCCGCGAGCCGGCGATACAGGATTTGCGCGTCGGCGGCCTCCTCGGCAATGGGCCGCTTGGGGACGCCGTCGAGATAACGCCGGCGATAAACCTCGAGCGCCGCGTCGTCCTTGAGATGCAGCCGCGCCTTGATCGGCGCCCAGGCGGCCGGATCCTCCGCCAGGATTTTTCGCGCCTCGGCCAAGGCGGCGAAATAGCGCTTAAGCGCATCCTTGTGCGAGGCCGCGAAGGATTCGCTGAACACATATCCGGTCATCGCGACCGGGCCGGTCGCGCCAAGCGCCTTCTCGACATCGGCCATCTCGATCGCGCGGCGGAAACCGCGCGCCTCGAGGTCGGCGCTGAAATTCCAGAATTCGAGAGCGGTGTCGGTCTCGCCCTGGGCAAATTTCTCGGCGATGAGGGGCGGCGCGCCGAAGGTGGGCCGCGCGGTCTTTGCGAGGTCGACCCCTCCCTCGAGCGCCGCCGCCTGCAAGAGGAGCCAGCTCTTGTCGATCGGTCCGCCGGCGACGCCAATCGAGCGGCCTGCAAGATCGGCGATCGTATGGACCGGCGAATCCTTCGGCGCCATCACCGCGCCCAGCGCCGTCGAATAGGGCGTAAACCGCAGCTTGTCGCCGAGCGTCCGTTCGCGCGCCGCCCAGGGCCAGTCGTCGACGAGCATGTCGACAGCGCCGCCCTCGAGCGCAACCTTGCTCGCTTCCTTGGAGGCAAGCTCGGTCGTCTCAATCTCGAGATTTGCCGCTTTGTCGAGCCCGCGCGCCTTGATGAGCTCGATTTCCCACGACGCGGTCCCCGTCTTCTGGACCGCAATGCGCAAGCGGTCAGCCGCCTGCGCGTTGCACGCGAGACACGCGCTGACCGCGAGTGCGAAGCCGGCGGCGAGCATGCGTTTGATCATGAGCTTTCCCTCATTCCCGCCGCGCGTCACCCGCCGCGCCGCATCAGCATGCCGCGCGCGGGATCATAGGCGATCACCGCGCCGCCCAGGAACGCCGCCGTGCAGCCCGCGACAACCCCAAGCGCAAGCCAATTGACCTGCTGATAAAAGGCGAAGCGGACCAGTTCGACCGAATAGGTGAAGGGATTGAGCCGGCAGACGGTCGCGAGCCACGGGCTTCCCTCCTGCACCCGCCACAGCGGATAGAGGGCTGAGGAGGCGAAGAACATCGGGAAGATCACGAAATTCATCACTCCCGCGAAGTTCTCGAGCTGCTTGATGAGCGACGACAGCAGCATCCCGAGGGCGCCGAGCATGAGACCGGACAGCGCGAGCGCCGGCAGCACGGTCAGATAGCCCCACCAGGTCGGCGGCTCGATCTCCCAGAAATAGGCGACGAAGAGAAAGGCATAGACCTGAAGGATCGAAACGGCGACGCCCGCAATCAGCTTCGATGTCAGGAGAAACCAGCGCGGCGCCGGACTGACAAGCAGCATGCGCATGCTGCCGACTTCGCGGTCGTAGACCATCGACAATGAGGATTGCATGCCGTTGAAGAGCTGGATCATCGCGATCAGCCCCGGCGTGATGTAGACCTCGTACAGAACATAGGTGTCGTACGGGGGAATGATCGACACGCCGAGGGTCTGCCGAAACCCGGCGGCGAAAATGAACAGCCAGACCATCGGGCGGACCAGCGCCGAGACGAAGCGCTCGCGCTGGTGAAGGAACCGCAGGCCTTCGCGCCACACGATCCCGGTGAGACAGATCAGGCGCTCCTTCCAGCCGAAGAACCGCTCGTTCTCGACGACGGCCTGGCTCACCACTCCCCCTCCTCCCGGCCGCCGGCGGCCAAGGACGTGAACGCCTCGCCGATCGAACCCGCGCCGGCCGCGCTGACGATGGACCGCGATGAGCCGTCAGCGAGCACACGGCCGCGGTGCAGCACGATCACATGATCGTCGTCGCGAATTTCGTCGACGAGATGCGTCGCCCAGAGGACGCCGATCCCTTCGGCGGCGACGAGCCCGCGCACAACTTCGAGAATCCCGGCCCGCGCCTTGATGTCGAGCCCCGCCGTCGGCTCGTCGAGCAGCAGCATGCGCGGGCGATGCAGAAGCGCGCGCGCGATCTCGACCCGTCGCGCCTGGCCGCCCGAGAGGAAGCGCACCTTGTCGCGCGTCCGGTCGGCAAGCCCGACACGGGCGAGCTGGATTGCCTGTCGTTCGCGCGTTTCCCGCCGGCCTATGCCGTGCAAGGCGCCGTGATAGGCGAGGTTCTGGGCGACGCTGAGATCCGGGTCGAGGGTGCGCTGCTGGAAGACGACGCCGAGGGCTGAAAGCGCCGCGCTGCTCTCGCTCGCGACGTCGTGGCCAAAGATTCGCACCTTTCCCGAGCGACTGACATAGAGGTGGGTGATCACCGAGAAGAGCGTGCTCTTGCCGGCGCCGTTCAGGCCCAGGAGCACCGTGAAACTTCCTGGCGCTACGTCGAAGCTCACCTCGGCCAGCGCAATCCGCGCGCCATAGGCATGCGACACGTTCTCGACAGAGAGCGCGCTCACGCTCACGATCGGCGGCGCGGCGCCGACGATGGTCATTGCTTTGAGATCGCGACGCCCCAAGGAAACGAACCGACCGGAATCGATTTGATCACCTTCAGCGCGGCCACGTCGATGACCGATACGTCATTCGAGACGCCATTGGTCGTCAGGAGATACTTGCCGTCCGGCGTGAGCCCCAGTTGCCAGACGCGCTGGCCCACAAGCAGATATTTGATCACCTGCTTGGTCGCAGCGTCGATGACCGCAACGCGGTTGGCCGGACCCATGGCGACGAAGGCGAGCTTGCCGTCGGCGCTGAAGCGGATGCCGACCGGCTGGATCAGCTCCTTTGCCAGTCCAGGCACGTCAAACGTGACCTTGTGCGTGACCACGTGCTTGATTGGATCGATGATGCTGACGGTTCCGCCAACTTCCGAGCTCACCCACAGTTCCGACCCATCCTTGTTGTACTCCGCATAACGTGGTCGCGGGTCGACAAGAATATTGGCCACGATCTTCTTGTTCCGCCAATCGATCAGATGGGCCATGCTGGTCGTTTCGGAGGTATTGACGACGATCGAATTGTCGGGGCTCACCGCCACTCCTTCCGGTTCGACGCCGACCGGAAACTCGCTGACCACCTTGCGCGTCGCGATGTCGATCGCGGTCAGAAGCGCGTCGTTTTCGTTGGCGACGAAAATCAGTTTGCCGTCGCGGCTCACGCGCAATTGCTCGGGGTCGGGGCCTGACGGCAGTTCGCCGACCTCTTTCAGCGTCTTGGTGTCGATAATGGCGATTGTGTCGTCGTCGCCGAGGCAAACGAACATCAGCGCATCGTCTTTGCTGAGCGCGATGCCGCGCGGCCTCTGGCCAGTCTTGACCGTCCGCGTGACCTCGAGCTTGTCGACGTCGATGACCGAGATCGAATTGCCCTTCTCATTGGTGACATAGGCGGTCGTCGAATAGGCAGGACAGGAATAGGCGCCAAGGCCCGCCAACACGCCCAGCGCCGCGGCGGCGAAGCGCAGGCGATTCAATGACGGCCGTTTCAGTGAAGTTTGCATTTCGTCTCCGGCCGGTCAGAGCCGAGGGTGTCGAGTTCGGACGTCTGATGCAGAAAGCCTTCCTGCGGCGAAACCGAGACGGTGCCGCGGCCATCCGTCAAAAGAATTGGCTGACGCAGCTGCTGGTTCCAGTCACGCAGCGTGAGCTTCTCGCCCTTGAATCCGGCGAGAGAGAAGTCGGGCGACAGGAGCGCGTCGTGAATTGTCTTGGGATCGGCTGAACCGCTGTGGGCGACAGCGTCGCCGATCATGCGCATGGCCACCCAGGCCTGGTTGTCGCCCGCACTCATCCCGCGCTTGAACAGGCGCTCGAAACGGTTCTGCAACTGAGCCGCGCCCCAGAGCTCGTGCGAGGGGTCCCAGCTCGTCGGTCGCAAGCCGGCCGAGCCTGTAACCGGCCGGGGACTCCAGGTGCGATAAGGCAGATAGCCGGCGAAAACCTCGCTCTCGTCGGCCGCTACGAGCACATCGTAATCGGGCGCGCTCTGGGTGAAGACCGGCATCTGACGCTGGACCTGCACGCTGCCCGAGTCGGAGCGCCGCCCGCCGCCGGTGTCCTCGTAGACGAGCTCGGCGACGATCTTGGCACCGAATTTCTTCGCCGACCGCTCGTAAGCCTCCCCCAGAAGCTTGTCGTTTGGATGCGATCCGACCACCAGCAGCCAACGCTTCCACTGCTTCCAGATCAGATATTGCGCGAGCCCGTCGGTCAGCATCGAGCGCGTCGGCGCCGTATGGATGACATTGGCTCGACAATCCTCCTCGCGCAGCCGGTCGTCGGGCGCGCCCGCGTTGAACACCAGCGCGCCAGAGGCGCGCGCCGCGTCGGCGACTGCGAGAAGCTCGGCGGGCGGAAGATCGACAATGAAAAGACGCACGCCGTCGGCGAGCATTCCGGTCAAAGATGCAATCGGATCTTCGCCTTGGGCGAGCCTGGCGTCGACCACCGAGAAGGACTGATCGAGGAACCGGCCCGTTGTGTTGTTGTCGTCCATCGCCATGCGCGCGCCGGCGATGAAGTCGTCCACGGGAGGGATATCGAGGATGGAGATCGTCTCGCGCGAGCGCGCCTCGTGAATGACGCCAACCTTGACCGCGAGCGGATCGGCATGGGCGGGTTTCGCGAAGGCCGCTGCCAACACGACCAGGCTCACAAGTCTTAGTAGAGACGCGAACATGCCGCGGACAAATCCTGTTTCATCGAAGATAAACGTCCCTGAAGCGGGAAGCACGATATCCTCGCGATGTCGTCGCTTTGAAGGCCGAGCGCAGGCGCGCGCCGGCGGGCAACTGGCTCAGTCGGCCCGCAAGCGGTCCTTCCGATGGTTCAGCGGGGATACGGCCGTCTCGCCTGAGACGCCGATTTTTCGACGGGCTTCCTCCGACCGATGACGCACGCTACACGCGCGACCGTCACAAATGTCTCAGCAGGTCTATCGAGGCGTTCATCGCCGGTGGGAGGACACCCGGGATAGCTTGACTCGACAGCGTGAAGGCCGCCCGGCTCGGGGCTCGGATCAGGTCCCTAGAGCCGCCCACAGCAGCCGAGGACTATTGGCGTTCTCCGCTCTCAAGAGGCGCTCCCTTGAAAGCAGACGCCCGATCCGACCCTCGCTTACCGGCTTCTCTCCACGTTGATCCGCCGTCTAGCAGCGGACAGACCTGCGGGCTTTCACATATGCGCCGACAGATAGGCCGTGACTTCCATGCCTGCGCAAACTTCGATGACGACAGGAACATTCCAGGTCATGAGCTCAACTCCTCGAGTTTCTCTCCTTGCGGGATCGTTCCGACCCCACAGCCCATGTAACTAGCATCCTTGGCGACGCGCGTCATCTGCTTTCCGAATTTGCCTAATCGACCTCGCCAAATGGAGTCTTTGGAGTCTCAGATCGAATGTGTCGAATGCACAGCATAGTAAAGATTATTTTAGTTGGTCGCGTTGGGATTCTATCGCGAGCACGGGCCGAATGAGGTTTTCGCGCTTTGCCTCTATTCCTCGGCCGCGCCGGTTGCTAATTCATCAAGCTCGCGCGACAGCTTCCCCCCGCAGGCCGCGTCGCGTCCCACGAAAACCGGGAGGAGAACGTGAAGCTATTTGGCGTTTCAATTGCGGGAGCGGCGCTTGTTGCTTCGATAGGTTCCGCGGCCGCGCAGGACGCCGCGGCCGGCGAGAAGGTTTTCGCCATTTGCAAGGTCTGCCACCAGATCGGCGAGGGCGCGAAAAACCTGGTCGGGCCCGTCCTCAACGGCGTGGTCGGGCGACCGGCCGGCACATATCCCGGCTATCACTACTCCGACGCGAACAAGAAATCCGGCATCACCTGGGACGAAGCGACCCTCAAGGAATATCTGAAGGATCCCAAGGCGAAGGTTCCCGGGACCAAGATGATTTTTACGGGCCTGAAGTCGGACCAGGACATCGCCAATGTCATCGCGTATCTCAAGCAGTTCGGGCCCGACGGGAAAAAGATATAGTCGCAGCGGGCAACGAGCTCAGATTACCTCCAGTTCGGCGCGGCCCAGCCGTCCGTCGTGCAACGCGCTTGCGATCAGGGCGCCGGAGACGCCCGCGCATTTGAGCGCGGATAGATCGGCGGCGTCGCGCACGCCGCCCGCGGCATAGAGCTCTCGCCCGCGGGCGATCGACCGGATCGCGGCGAGCCTCGCCAGATCGGGTCCGGCGCCGCTGCCAACACGACCGAGCGTCATCGCAATGACCCGTCGCGGCCAGACGTTCGGCTCGGCCAGGATCTCGGAAGGACCCTGAAAAGCGTCGCCGCGGAAATCGAGCGACAATACGACCCGGCTCGAGTCCTCGTGCGCCGCCACCAGCGAGCTATCCCGTTGCGATTCGCTGCCGATGACCGGCGCGCCGAGATTGTCGACAATGATCGCGTCGAGGGCTTCGGCGTCGGCGGCGCCATTGTCGATCCACATGCGTAACGAAGGGAACTCAGCGCGAATGCGGCGCAGCGCCGGCAAACCATCTCCCTTGCGCTGAATGGCGTCGAGATCGGCGACATAGAGTATCGGAAACGGATAGAGCGCGAGAAGGCCGCGCACGACGTCGACGGCGTCGCTTGTCCGCGAAAGCACGGACTCGATCGGCCGGTAGGACGCGCGATCGCCCATCCGCGCGCGCACGACCTCGCCGCCCATGAGGTCAATGACCGGAATTGCCTGCAAATCCCTCCCCCGTCGTGGCGGCCGCGAAAAACTGCGCAGCCTTGTCTTTAAGCCAGCCCCAGGCTTCGGCCTCGGTGGGACCGGCAGTTTTTCCGACGATGACCTCGAGACGAGCCAGTTCAGCCTCGATTTCTGTCCGCGGCAGCAGTTGCAGGCGGCTGATCAGGATGGCGGCCTCGATCACGGCCGCCTGCCCGCGATTGAAGCCCTGAAACGGCGCATGCGACGCACGATGGGCGACGCGGCAAAGGAAACGCGGCCTGAGCTCGCTTTCCCGGACTTCGACCACGACGAGCTCGAGATGAGCCAGGGTGTGCGCCAAGCGCGGCGCGCCTACGACGCTCGCCGGGGTCAGCGGCCAGTCGCGGCGGCCGGTCAGACATCCCGCGAAGACGCGTACGTCGTCGGTCAGATTCGCCACGGCGAACGGCGCCTGCCGCAGGTTTTCGAGCGTCGTCGAAGGACGAAACGGCGCAAGGATCCAGTTCTCGCCTTCGCTGATCATGCCCAAGGGAGCGAGATGGGCCTCGCCACGCAGGTTGACGGTGGCGATAATCGCTTCGCGGATCAGCGGCATGGCTCAGCGGCCCGCGCTGTGCGAGCGCAGCGTGTGGCCCGCCGACCTCAGCCGGGTCGTGTCCTCGGCCCGCCGGTCGGTCGCGCAACCCCAGTCGAGCGGCTCGTCCTGAGCGTAGCGCTTGCCCAGCCGAAAGCCGATCTCCGCCTTCATCAGTTCGGCGCCGAGATAGAACGCGTGGGCCCCATCGGTTTCGACGCCAAGCTTGTCGAACAAAGCGAAAGCGTCTTCGCCGACGAAATGGCCGGCTCGGCTATAAATGTGAATCCCATCCGGCGCCGTCTCGATGCGGAAATTGTCGTCTTTCACTTTCGCGGCGAATTCCGCGATCTCAGACCCTGAGTTGGGGAACGGCGCACGATCATGGACCTGCAGCAACGCCCGTCCATAACCTTTCGGCAGGCTGAGGTCGGCCGCAGCCGCGTGCATGATGCGCCGCGCCGCGTCGTGCTCCTGAATCGTGCGCCGGGTGTGGGCGCTCACGTGAACGGTCAATGCGTTGGCGACGCCGAGTTCCGAACATATCCCAAGCAGCAGCGCTGTAACGCCCACCGAGTCGGCATCGGTCAGTTCCGTCAGATTGCCGGTGCCCATCAGCATTTCCGCCTCGGGCAGCCGAGAGCGAACCTCGCGATAGCGCGAAATCGAGTCGGCGAAGCCGAAGTGGATAGGATCGAGGACCGGGTCAAGAATGGCGTTGAGGCCGCGCTTTTGCGCTTCCTCAGCGGCGCGGAAGAGCGAAGCCAAATCGCCGTGCTCAAGCGGGACGAGAATCGGCCGTGCGCCGCCTTCTTCGGCGATCGCGATGTCGCGCTCGGTGAGGCTCAGGAGGTAATCAGCGCCGGCCGCGCCGCCTCGGCGCAATTGGCCGGGCTCGGCCGAATCGAGGCTGACCGAAAATCCCCTGCCCTTCAGCTCCCGCACCGTCTCTTCGAGATGCGGAAACGAGGTGTCCGGGAGGCAACCAAGATCGATGACGTCGGCGCCCTCGGCGCGCAAAATTTCGGCGCGCGCGACAATCGCTTCGAGGCTGATCTGCGAAGCGTCGACAATCTCGGCGAAGATTCTGAGCGAATGCCGTGACAGGTCGACAGGAGCGCCCGCTTTGCCGAAGAATTCCGGCAAGTCCTTGAGCTCGTCAGGGCCGCGCTGAAATGGCCGGTCGAACGCCTGCGTCAATCGCGCGAGGTCGGCGCGGCAGCGGCCCGGAACGACGACACGATCGGCCTCAAGCGGGCGCGGCAGCCTGCGCATGAGGAGGGGTTCGGTCATCAGCGCCGCAACTTTGACTCCGACGTCAAGGATCGACCAGTCGAACGCCGCCGGCGCCATGTATTGCAGGACCTTCTCGAGGCGGTCCCGGGCGTAATGGCCCGTCAAGAAGAGAACGCGCTCCTTCATGCGGCGATTTCGGCGCGGCGGCGCGCGATCGCCTCACGAAGCTCGGCGAGGGAGTCGACTGTCGTCGCGCCGGGGAACCGTCCCAGACGCTCGCGGTTCTCGAGATCGATCGGGCGCGGAAAGACCTTCACCATCCCTTTTGGCGCTTCGGTCTCAAGCTCCGGCGCCGTGTCGCAGGCGAAGACGATGACGGGAATTCGGCACTTGCCGCCTTGCGCGAACACATTGGTGACGAGGTCGTCGGAAATCCCATAGACGAATTTCGCGACCGCGTTTGAGGTCGCAGGAGCAACGATCAACGTGTGGTAGAGCCCGTAGTAGAATTGTCCCACGACCACGGAACTCGCCGAGGAGTCGCGATAAATGCGGGTGGCGCGAGGCAACGCGAGATCCTGCTTATACATGCGCAGCACTTCTCCCCCCGCCCTGCTCAGGAAGACGTCGACCTGTTCGAGTTCGCGGATCAAAGCCAGGCTTTCCTTCAGGAAATGACCGGATCCGGTCAGCGCCCATCCCCAGCGCGGCTCTTGGCGTTTGGTCATTTGGTGGTCAGCGCGATTTCAGGTCGTCTCGTCACGCTCTAGGATTTCAGGAAAAATAGGGCGCCGCAACCCTTCCGCGAGTCTTGCGCTCTCCGTTGGCGCCGCGAGCCAGGCGCGAACGCCGCTTTCCTTGAGGTAGCGCGGGAACA
This sequence comes from uncultured Alphaproteobacteria bacterium, assembly GCA_963794655.1. Taxonomy (GTDB): domain Bacteria; phylum Pseudomonadota; class Alphaproteobacteria; order Rhizobiales; family Beijerinckiaceae; genus Roseiarcus. The sequence continues at coordinate 2,276,562 of CAWCEV010000006.1, read as the reverse complement.
GAGAATCGACGACGCCCTCCGCGACAAGGCGGCGAACATCGACGGCGGCGCTCTCGTCGTGGCCATGCTTGACGAGGAGAAGATTACGCGCCCCGAGCTCGCCGGCGAGCCAGGCGGCGAGGCTGTCGGAGGTCAGCGCCCAGGTTTCAGGCAGAGCTGCAGCGGTCGCCATTGGTTCCGGCGACCACACCGGAACTTTGCCGTCCTTGAGCGTCCGCCGGATCGCCGAACGGGAGGCGGTCAGCCGCAGAGCGGGGTTAAGATTCTCAAGCGCGCAGCCGAATTGAGCCATCGCCATCAGCGCCATGCGATGCGCGGCGCCGTCGTCATAGCAGAGCGAAGCCTGAGCGGATCGCACCGCCTCCGCGAATGGACCCCCGCCGGGCACGATCACGATCGCGCCCGCCTCATTCGCGATCGCGCTCAGCCAAGGCTTGATGTGCGGCCCGCCGATGTGACTGCCGCCGATTTTCACGATCGCGAGCGGCGGCCGTGACGAGCCCGCGGCGCGCCTCACGGGGAGATGGGCGAATTCATCGGCGCCGGCTTGCCCTTCTCGTTCGACCCTCGTCGGCATTTCACCTTTCACAAGAAGACATTCTCGTCGGATCCCTGCCGCCACGCAACAGGCTCGCTCACAAAAGGCAGTCTGTCGTCACGGCATGCTTGACCCTCCGCTTTGTTCGGACTTAGCGTCGCCTCGGAATTTGGTGAAAACCGTGAGCGTCATCATTGGTTGGGATATCGGTGGAGCGCATCTCAAAGCGGCGCGCGTAAGGAACGGGCGTGTCGAAGCTGCGGTGCAGGCGGCCACGCCTCTCTGGCTAGGGCTGGACAGCCTCGAGACCGCGTTCGACGCGCTCCACGCTGAGCTTGGAGACGCTGGTCATCACGCAATCACCATGACGGGCGAGTTGTGCGACGCCTTTCCATCGCGACGGGAGGGCGTCGCCGGACTCGCTGCAATCGCCGCCCGTCATCTTCCGCCTCCCGGATCGAGTCTCTATGGCGGCCGCGCTGGCTTTGTCCCACTCGACGAGGCGGCCTCGCATGCCGATGACATCGCCTCGGCGAATTGGCACGCGACCGCCGCGTTTCTCGCGCTCAAGCTGCGAGACGCATTGTTCATCGACGTCGGCTCGACAACGGCGGACCTTATTCCGATCGCCGCCGGTCGCGTCGCGTCGCTCGGCTATAGCGACGCCGAGCGGCTCGCCTCGGGCGAGCTGGTCTATACCGGAATGACACGCAGCTTCGTGATGTCTTTGGCCTCCAGGGCGCCATTCGCTGGCGGTTGGACCACGCTAATGAACGAGTATTTCGCCAGCAGCGCCGACGTCCATCGCATCCTCGGGGACTTGCCCGAGGGCGCCGACAAAATGTCCACCGCCGATGGTCGCGAGAAGACCATCGAGGCGTCGCGCGCACGGCTCGCGAGGATGATCGGGCGGGAAGCAGACGACGCCGATGCTTCGGCATGGGACCGTCTCGCGGCCTGGTTTGCGGAAGCCCAGATCCGTGCGATCGCCGACGCGGCCTTCCTAAGGCTGTCGCGCAGGGATGTTCCGACCTCGGCCCCCGTGGTGGCCGCTGGAATTGGCGAAGGAGTTGTGGCCGAGGTCGCTCGCCGGATCCGAAGGCCGTGCATTGGATTTTCCTCGCTGATCGCCGCGCCGGCAGAAGCGTCGCATTGCGCGCCCGCGGCCGCCGTCGCCCTGCTTGCCGCCGAAGCGCTTGCGGCGGGCAGGCAGCCATAAAAGCTCCAAATCGGCGAGCGCTCTGCCGACACGGGAATAGTCCGACGATAAGTGGGCGCGATGGAGAGCCACTCATGCGCTTCGGCCTAGGCCTGTCATTGTTTGTGGTTGCGGTCGGCGCCTACGCTGCGCCCGCGGTCAATGTCCTTGCAGCAAGCGTCCCGTCCAACGACTATCCGACGTCCGCGAGCGCCGAATATGTTTTCGCGTGCATGAAGGTGAATGGGGACTCTCGAGAAGCGCTGGACCAATGCTCTTGCTCGATCGATGTCATCGCTTCGCTGCTTCCGTATGACGCCTACGTGGCCGGCGAGACGGTCGCGTCGATGAACCAGGCCCAAGGACAGATCGGCAGCTTGTTTCGCAACGCTACGGTCGCGCGCGACGCTCTTGCCGAACTGCGGCGGGCTCAGGCGGAAGCCGAAGTTCGCTGTTTCTGACCGCGGTTAGCATGTCCATCCCGTTCCCGGCGCCGCCAATTTCGCCGTAGTCGGACAGTGTAAACTTTGCAAGGAGACAGTGAACGCACTCGAATTGATTGTTGCTCCCGACGTAAATGAGAGCGGGTAACGTTGACCTCCTGCTTAAAAAAAAATTTACTCTGGATCTTGGGTTGATCATTTCTTCGTGAACGCTCAGAGGCAATACCTATGGCGCCATAGGGACAATTATTGAGGTTTAGGCTTGCGCTGAATATTCGTTCGGCATACTCTTTTTCTTGGCATCGGCTGCACGAGTGTTAGGGCACGGGAGCCCGGCACGCTTATCGGAGGCAAGGCGAGATTCCCTAGACAGGGACATGCTCGTTTCGCCCTGTCGTGACACGCTGTCGAGGCCATCCCAACTGAGAATGTCGCTGCAAGGCGAGGTTGGCGCAAAGTCGCGTCAAGCGAGCGTTGTTCGGACGTTAATGCTGCACTGGGAGGAACGAAATGCGCAAACTATTGCTTGCAAGCTGCTTCGGCGCCGCGGCGTTGTTTACCGCGGGTTATGCCGTCGCCAACGACGAGTTGGCGAAAATGGCCGCCGACCCCAATCAATGGGTGATGCCGCGCGTCGATTTCGCGAATACCGGCTATTCGCAACTCAAGCAGATTAATACGGAGAACGTCCATAAGCTGGCTCCGGCCTGGACGTTCTCGACCGGCGTCTTACGCGGTCACGAAGGCGCGCCGCTGGTTATCGGCGACGTGATGTACGTTCATGCGCCTTTCCCGAACACTGTCTTTGCGCTCGACCTCAACAACGACGGCAAGATTCTCTGGAAATATGAGCCCAAGCAGGACCCGGACGTCATCCCGGTGATGTGCTGCGATACTGTCAACCGCGGCCTGTCATACGCCGACGGCAAGATCTTCCTTCATCAGGCCGACACGACCCTGGTCGCGCTCGACGCCAAGACCGGCGCGGTCGTCTGGTCGGTGAAGGATGGCGATCCTTCGAAGGGCGCGACCGGCACGGACGCTCCCTTCGTCTTCAAAGACAAGGTGTTCATCGGCGTGTCCGGCGGCGAGTTCGGCGTTCGCGGCTGGGTGAGCGCTTATAATCTGAAGGATGGCAAGCTGGCCTGGCGCGCCTATTCGGAGGGACCGGATTCCGATACCTTGATCGACCCGGAAAAGACCACCAGCCTCGGCAAGCCGGTCGGACCAGAGTCCAGTCTCAAGACCTGGGAAGGCGATCAATGGAAGATCGGCGGCGGCGACACCTGGGGTTGGTTTTCATACGATCCCGAGCTCAATCTGATGTACTATGGCTCGGGAAATCCATCGACCTGGAATCCGAAACAGCGGCCTGGCGACAATAAGTGGTCGATGACCATCTGGGCCCGCGACGTCGACACAGGCAAAGCGAAGTGGGTCTACCAGATGACGCCCCACGACGAGTGGGACTATGACGGCGTCAACGAGATGATCCTCACCGATCAGAAGATTGACGGCAAGGATCGCAAGCTCCTCACCCATTTCGATCGGAACGGCTTCGGCTACACGCTCGATCGCGCCGACGGCGAACTGCTGGTCGCCAACAAGTTCGATCCCAAGGTGAACTGGGCGACTGGCATCAATATGGACAAGGCTTCGCCGGACTATGGACGTCCGATCCGGGTCAAGGCGATGTCGACGGAAGCCAATGGCGAGGACGTCAACTCCAAGGGCGTTTGTCCCGCGGCGTTGGGCTCCAAGGACGAGCAGCCCGCGGCCTATTCGCCGCAGACCGAGCTCTTCTACGTGCCGACCAACCACGTCTGCATGGATTACGAGCCGTTCAAGGTCAGCTACACCGCTGGTCAGCCTTATGTCGGCGCAACGTTGTCCATGTATCCGCCTGCCGGCGACAGCAATATGGGCAACTTCATCGCGTGGGATGGAAAGACTGGCAAGATCGTGTGGTCCGATCCCGAGCAGTTCTCGGTCTGGTCGGGCGCGCTGGCGACTGCAGGCGGCGTCGTCTTCTACGGTACGCTGGAAGGCTATTTGAAGGCGATCGACGCCAAGACCGGCAAGGAGCTGTACCGGTTCAAGACTCCGTCGGGCATCATCGGCAACGTCATGACCTACGAGCACGGCGGTCGCCAGTATGTGGCGGTCCTGTCGGGCGTCGGCGGTTGGGCAGGCATCGGCCTCGCGGCCGGGCTTACCAAGCCGACCGACGGTCTCGGCGCGGTCGGCGGTTATGCGGCGCTGTCGAACTACACCGCGCTCGGAGGAACGCTGACTGTGTTCGCGCTCCCGAAGGATTGAGCGGCTGAACGAGACCCACGCGGGATAGCGGGGCCCGGCGCATGCTGGAAAAGCACGCGCCGGGCTCTTTGTTGGCTCCAAGCTCAGTTGAGAAACAGACGTGACTAATTTTGGACTCCTGCTCGGCCTCGGGGTCACGCTCGCTTCGATTGCCCCACTGGCCGCGCTTGCCGATCCGCCCGGAAATCCAGCCGCGGTGACAAACGATGATGGTCTTTGGAAGGACAAGAACGGCGACCCGACTTATAAGATCGGACCCGACGGAACTGTCGACTGGTATACCTATTCGGGCTACCGTCGGTACACCTCCGAGTGCATGCGTTGTCACGGCCCGGATGGAGAAGGATCGAGCTACGCCCCGGCGCTCGCGGATTCGCTCAAGACGCTGGGTTATGCCGAGTTTTACGGTACCGTCGTGGGCGGCAAGCAGGATCTCGGCGGCGGCCAGGAGAAGGTAATGCCTGCCTTCGCTCAGGATAAGAACGTCATGTGTTACCTGAACGACATCTATGTCTATCTGCGCGCCCGCTCGACAAACTCGGTCCCCCGTGGGCGGCCGATGGAGCACGCTCCGAAACCGGCCGCCTTCGGCCCGGCGGAAGACAAGTGCATGGGCCCAAGCTGATGATGCGTCCGATTTATGGTTCGGTCCTTGCGGGATTCCTTTCGGTTTTGGCGTGGGGCTTCGCTCCGGTCGGCGCAGGCGCGCAGGACAGCCAAGCGGGCGGCGAGATCGAACTGATCGACCCGCATGTGTTTCGCGCATGCGCGGATCCCCGCAATCTTCCTTTCTCCAACGAGGCCGGCGAAGGATTTGAAAACAAGATCGCCGAACTCTTCGCGCAGAAGCTTGGCAAGTCGGTCGCCTACACATTCTATCCGGACGCAACCGGCTTCATCCGCAACACGCTTAACGCCCATCGGTGCGACGTCGTCCTGGGAATCGCTCAAGGGGACGACATGGTCCAGCCGACCAGTCCGTACTATCGAACAAGTTACGTCGCAGCCTATCGCGAGGACGGCTCCTTGAAGGGGCTCGAGTCCCTCAGCGATCCCCGCCTGAAAACTGCGAGGATCGGCGTCGTCGCGGGCACCCCGCCTGCGAGCTTGCTCGCCGACCACGGATTGCTGGGCCGGATCAAGTCCTATGCGCTGGTCGTCGACACACGATTCGATTCTCCAACACATGAGATGATGGATGACCTCGACCGCGGCGACATTGACATTGCTTTGCTCTGGGGTCCGATCGCGGGCTTCTACGCGAAGAAGGCCAAGAACCCGACCGCGGTCGTCCCGCTCATGAAGGAGCAAGGCGGTCCCCATATGGTCTACCGAATCGTGATGGGGGTGCGACACTCCGATCAGAACTGGAAGCGTGACCTCAACAAGCTGATTTCCGAGAACCAGGGCGAAATCCAAACCATATTGCGATCCTATGGCGTTCCCTTGCTGGACGAGAACGACCAGCCAATCTCACATTGATCGCGACCCGCTCGTGGCCGAGGAGCTCCACGTCGCCCGACGCACTATGCCGGCATCCGCTCGCGCTGAAGCGCGAGAGCCGCGGTCACAGAGCCTGCTGAACAGATCGGGCGATTTCGCCGATGCGCTGTTCGATCAGAGTCGGCGCCTCGCAGACGTAGCCGATGGTCTGACGCCGTTCGTCGAAAACGCGGATATCCCACTGCAGCCGCTCCTGGCTGTCGCCAGCGGTCGGAGAGTGGCTGTCATGGCTCTGGTCCGCAGAGTTTTGAACCGTCTCGTTCTCCGCGCGGATACGATCGGCCAGGGCCCGCTGCTTGCGGCCAAAGCGATCAAGCCCATCGATAATCTGGGAGCGTTGCTGCGACAAATCCGCGAAGGCTGCGGCGAAAGCGCTCAAAAGCTTGGCGTCCGCGTCGGGCCCGGCCTTGGCCTTGAAGTCCGTGATCGCTGTCTCCAGGTCAGCGATCGGAACGCGCCGCTGAGCCATTTTGCCGGCCAGATCAGCGACGTCGCTTTCGTCGCGCCAGGTTTGGGAGTCCAGATCGAGCTTAGGACCGGCCCAAATGGAAGCGAGCGAAAAGGTCGGCGTTTTGATCTGCTGACAGGGCCAATCCGGATCGGTCTTTACGCCGGCTTGAGCCGCTGCCTGAATAGCCGACCCGATCATAACCGCAATCACGATGACGGCGCGGCTTGGGTGCATTACTGTATCCCTTTGAGGCCTAAGATAGGATTGACTGTGACGCCGATCAAGCCGTCTCGCGCCGCCGCCGACGTCTTAGCTCGCAATTCCCCATGAGCAGGCGTGAGTGCAAAATGGTTTGGGACGCAGCCCGATGACACGCATGCTGGCCAGCGTCGTCGACGCCGAGGAGGCCGCGGTCGCGCTCCAACTCGGGGCCGACGTCATCGATCTGAAAGACCCGCGGCGCGGGGCCCTTGGCGCCGTTCCCCTCGACACCCTGCGCGAGGTCCGAGCCCTAGTCGCGGGACGCTGCGAAATCAGCGCGGCGCTGGGCGATCCGCCCTACGAGGAAGAAGCATTGCTCGCGGACGTTCGGGCGATCGCGGCCGAGGGCGTCAACTATGTCAAGCTCGCCGTGGATGGGTCGACGCTCGATCGGCTTGGGGCTTCCCTGCAGCGGCTCAACAAGGAAGTCGGCCTCGTCGGCATGATGTTCGCGGACCAGGAGCCCGACTTCGCTCTCCTCGCCAGACTTTCGGCGCTTGGATTTAAGGGCGCCATGCTCGACACTCGGGACAAGAGCCGTGGCCGCCTCATCGCGCATCTCGATGTCGTTCGGCTCAACGATTTCTGTTTGCAGTGCCGCGATCTGCGACTGACGAGCGGCCTCGCAGGTTCGCTCGAAGCGCCCGACGTTCCGCGACTGTTGCTCCTGCGGCCCGATGTGCTCGGATTCCGCGGCGCTCTTTGCTCCGCTCGCGATAGGCGGCGCGCGATCGATCCCCAGGCCGTCGCTCTCATCCGTAACCTGATCCCCCGGGAAAGCCTCGAACTCGACGCTTCGCCGAAGATCGATTGGCGATTGCTCGCTCGCGGTATCATTGGCGGACGCGACGACGAGGGCGAACTCGACCGCGTGTTCGTGCGCGACTTCGTCGTCTCAGCACAGATCGGCGCGTATGACTTCGAGCGCGGCATCCATCAGCGTGTCGTGTTCGAGGTCGAGGCTCTGGTGCGGCGGAGCGGCGCGCAGACGGACGACATGCGCTCGATCTTTTCTTACGACCTGATCATCGACGCGGTTCAACTCGTCGTCGGCCGCGGCCATGTCGATTTTGTCGAGACGCTCGCGGAAGAGGTCGCTACGCTCGTGCTGCAGCACGCGCGCGTACACAGCGTTCGCGTCAATGTCCGGAAGCTCGACGTTATCGGCGGCGAGGTCGGGATTGAAATCCTTCGTCAGCGGCCGTCAGGTTCGGCTCACGTGCGGCCGGTTGCCGTCGTCTCCAAGGCGCCCTCGCATGCCAAGGAACCTCTTGAAGGTCCTGTGAACCTTGGTTCGCGAAAGACGTGACGCGCAGCGGAGGGCGAGGGAGCCTCTCCTGATCGGCTCGCTCAAGCGAGCGATCGCGCGAGCTCGAAAGCCTGACGGAAGTCGAGCCGCAGGGGCGCCTTGCTTTCGGTCATCTGCTTGAACAGCCCCGATTCGGTTCGATACTTGACATTGCCGATCGCGAGCGCGCCGATCCCGAGCGCGCCGCTCCCACCGAGCGGTGTCCCGTTGGCGTGTAGATCCAGCCCCTCAATTCCGAGAGGAGGAACCGCGTTGACGTCGGCGGCGACCAGCAGTTTCGACGCGCCCGCGATCTCAGCAACGTCGAGCACCCTCACCCCTGCTTTCGCAGCGCAGAGCACGACTTCGGTCGCGGCGAGGATCGCCGCTCTCTTCTCTGCGCTCGAACCATCAACGACGGCGATATCGACGCCGAATCGCTGATTGACCTCCTCAGCGTGTCTCCGGGCGCGCTCCGTACCCTCACGGCCGACAAAGGAGACGGAGGCGCCCTCAAGCGCTGCGATCGCGCCCGAGGCTGTCCCGACCACGCCGGTCGCGCCGAATATCGACACCGAGGCGCCGCGAAGCTCGCGGCCCTTTTTCTCCCGCAGCGTCTTTTCGACGACGGCAATCATTGCAGCGGCGGTGGTGAACGAGCCCGCCGGGTCGGCGAAAAGCGAAATCTCGAATGGCTTCAGAAGCGCCTTTGCGGCGGCCTCGAGCATATCGAGCGCGAGAAGCGCATCCTTGCCCCCGATGAAGACGCCCGTGCGAGCAGCATCCCGCGGCGAGCGCGAAAACATCGCGTCCTGTACAAGGCTGGTGATCTCGTCCAGCGAAACGCCGGTATAGGAAACCGTCGCGTCATAGCCGGCGTCAATCGCCATATTGATGTCGAAGGGGCTCATGTGCGCGAGCGGCGTGATCATGTGCAGGATGTTCTTGGCCATCTCTCCATCCAATCGATCATGGAATTGCGACGTCTTCTTCTATGCGGACCCTGGCGCCTTCGTCGCGCGCGCTGCAGATTCTGATCTCCACGCCCGCCTCGCATTCGGCTTTGACGCGCCGGGCGAGGCGCTCCGCTTCCTCGGGGTCCGATGCAAAAGCAAAGCCTGTCGGCCCCCAGGAACTCTGGCCAATTCCACGGGCGCCCCACGCCTTCAATCGCGCGGCCACCCTGCCTACCGCCGTGCTGCTGAAGCGGGCGCCGCCCTGGGCCGAGGCAAAATAATCGCCGACGATTTCCTGCACCCTCGCGACGCCGTCGCCGAATGCCGCGAGGTCGCGCTCGGCCGCGCCGGGAAGGATCTGCATCAGCGTGCGGCGGCAGATCTCGCTCGACGCCTCGGCCGGGAAATGCGGCAATCCGGCGAACGCGCGGCGTTCCGCTTCGCCATGCGAGCCTTCAATCCGCGGGTCCATGATGAGAAGGATGCGCCAATTTGCCGGGAAGCTTACGCGGGCCACGACCGGCGGGATGTCCGTGTCCGGCCCCCGGCCGGCGTCCACGGCGAGGCCGCCGAGCTCGAACAGCGCTGCGCCGACACCCGAACGCACGCCGCGATCGAGCAGACGCGCGTCGGCGCGAACATCGGCCGGCAGCCCGGCGAATCGACGCAATGCGCCCGCAATCGCCAGCGCGAGCTGAGTCCCGGAGCCGAAGCCCGCATGCGCCGGTATTGCCTTGGAGACCGAGACCTTTAGCGCCGTGCCGACGCCAAGGTCGTCAGCGATGCGGAGCGCCAATCGTGCGGCCCGCTCGCGGTCGTCGCCCACAGTTTGAAAACGTGAGGCTTCACGAACCTCGACACGGGTCTCGAATGCATCGACTGCGAGACCAATCGATCCGAATCGACGGCCAAGGTCCCCGGTGAGATCGAGAAAGCCGAGATGCAGGCGCGCCGCCGCCGTGACCTGAACGCCTTTCAAATGCGCGCCTCACTCCACGATCAATACGCCGCTATCGCATCGCACGGGCATTGTGGGAACATTGCGAGACTTTGCGCCGTTTGCCAAGCGTCGCGAGGCAGAAAGTCTCAAACTCATGACGATTTGAACGCCTCGCGGGAAGGGCGCGAGTCAGTGGCGTAGCGTCCCAAAAGGAGCCGCGCGCAATTCAAGCCTTATGGTTGCCGTCGCTCGAGGAAAATGTCACATCTACCTTGGCCGGGGCAGCGCCAATCCGCTTGGAGGCAGGTGGGCGATGATCGAGCTGATTTTGAGTGTGTGCGCGCTCAACGCGCCAGGTCTGTGCGAAGAAAAGCGGCTGCCGTTTGTCGCGCAGGAGTCGCTGATGCAATGCATGATGCAGGCGCCGCCCTACATCGCCGCTTGGTCCGACGAGCATCCGGCCATACGGATCGTGCGTTGGCGGTGTGCGTATCCAGGCGAAGCAGGCCAGAAGATCTGAGGCCGCTGTTTGCGTGAGTGCGGGATAGCTTCGCCGCAGTAGCGGTCGTATTGCCGCAGCGGATGCTGTTCTTGCGCCAAACGCCAAGGAAGTCGCAATGCGATTGACCGAAGGCTTCCTCGCAATTGCGCTTGCGGCCGCTCCGGCCCGGGCCGCCTACGGGCAGGACATGACGCGCGGGCTCGACATGGCCTCGCCCGCGATGACGAAGGCGGAAATGACTCGCGCCGATGTGGAAGCCGCCCTCGCGGCGGCGCCCAAAGGGCAAGGGGCAGATCTTTCCGGCAAGCGCCTTTCTGGGCTCGATCTTTCCGGGCTCGACTTCTCAGGCGCAAACCTGCGCGCGGCGCGGCTCAATCATACAAACCTGGCGCATGCCACACTTGACGGCGCGACGCTGGACCAGGTTTGGGCCCTCGACGTCGACCTGACCGGCGCCAGTCTTATCAAGGCGAAGGTGTTCGGCGCCCAAATGGCGGGTGCGCATTTCGATGGCGCCAATCTCACGGGCGCCCGTATCACCGCAGATTTGACCGGCGCGCGCCTCGTCGGCGCGCAGCTCGAAAACGCGGACTGCAGCGCCGACGAAAAGAACCAGTCGATGGGACTCATGCGGGCGACGTTCAAGTCCGCGGATCTGAGGCGTGCGGACCTTTCCGGCGCCAATCTCGCGCGGGCGGACCTGCAATTCGCCAAGCTATCCGGCGCCATTCTTTCCCACGCCACATTGCGCGAAGCGGACGCAAGCGGCGCGGATCTTCGCGGCACCCTTCTCAAGGACGCCAACACGTCGGGGCTCGATGTCGATTCCGCGCGGATCGACCGCGCGAGCCTGCCCTATCTCAGCGCGGCGACGCATCTCGATCGCACCTATCGCGAGTGAAGGCCGGCGCGTCGATCGGCGCAAGAGCGCTAGGATCGAGCGAGCAGGATTTCCCCTTTCCCGAGCGCCGCGAGATCGCCGGCAAGGCGCCTTAACGGTCCGCGGAATCGCTTAGCTAGTTTTGCGCTCGCCAGTCCGACGTAATCAGCCAACAGTCGCGCGGCGACGAGGTCGTGCTCGCCGCAATCGCCGAAGGTCGGCGAGAGGAGCGTCGCGCCCCGCCCCAACAGGATCGTGCCTCGGCCCATCAGATAGCCTGGCAGGTCGCCCGCCTCCCCGCCGATCGCCAGAGTCCCTGCAATCATTCGGCTTCCGGCATAGGCGCCGGCACGGCCCTCGATCAAGATCAAGCCTCGCCTCAGCCGGTCGCCGGCGCGCGCGCCTGCGTCGCCACGCACGCACACGAGGCCCCCGCTCATCCCGACCGTTTCGCCGCTCAAGGGTCCGCAAAGACGTTCGCCCGCGTCACCTTGGATTTCCAGGGTCCCGCCCCTCATTCCTGAACCCGCGAACGGGCCAGCGCCTCCACGAATCGTCAATTGTCCGGCCGACATCAGGCGGCCCGCTTCGACCCCGACCTCGCCCTCGACACGAATTACGCCGGTGGACATGCCCATACCGACACGGTCGAAGCGGGCGCTCCCGCCTTCAATGACAATCGTCGTCGGATCGCCTTCGCGGATACGGAAAACGTCTCCCGCGGCGACGCGGACCCGTGTTGTCCCGACTTCGATCGCGGCGACTTCCGCGGCCGTCTTGTCGGCGAGATTCTGCGGGGTCAGCGATGAAAGATCGAGGCGCTGGTCGGGAGCCGATCGGGGCGTGAAGGTGAATGGCCTCACGGAAGCAGATCCTTGAGGTGATAGTGGTGACGGCCCAACTTGCCGCCGTAATTGCCGGCGCCGACGCGCAGAGCGCCTCGGTCGGGGCCGAACTGGATTATCGCGGCGAGCCCGGCGCGCATCGCCTGGGCGACAGCGTCGCTGGAGAGACCATCGATGACGATTTCGAGCACCGAAGCGATCTCGGGCCCGAGAGCGCTTTCCACCGCGCCCTTGAGCGTGGGGCAGTAAGCGTCGTTGGTCGAAGCGCTGGCGCCCTTGTATTTCGAGCCGACTTTCGAGCCCGAGCGAGCGATGCCCCCCGGAAATGGCATGATGACGTCGCCGACCGCGCGCATCGCCTTTACGGCTGCTTCAGTCGCCGCCAGAGTCTTCGCGCTGCTCGCGCCCATGATAATGAGATTGCCGCCGCCGACCGCGCTCTTGGTGAGAGGCGCCGTCGACTCGCAGACGAACTCTCCGTCCATGACGGGAACGCGCCAGTAGCGGCGGTCGCCAAGCCGCTTGGCGATTTGCCAGCCGTCGCCGAAAAAGCGGATCGCCGCGCCGAGCTTGAGCGTGTCTTCGCCGGATTCGAGCCCAGCGTAACAGGCCGAGCCGGGGCTCGTGAGCACGCATTGTCCTACCCGGTTTTGCAGTTGCTTTTGCAACTCCGCGGTCGAGACGGCAAACAGGAGCACCCGGACCCCAGGCCGGCCGTCGGGCGTCTCCCGCGACGACCGCAGACTTTCCACCCCCGCCTCGCAGCCGCACCCGATCACTGAAGTGGCGAAACCCGTCATGGTCGTCGCCGCCTGCGCAGCCCAACGCATGGTCGGCGCAGTGATCACGATTGCGGTCGCACGCATATCGAAGGCTTCGGCGAAGGTGTCGTCGATGGCGACGCCGTTGACGGTCAGCGCGGGCATGCAACGGGCTCGAACATTTGCGCCCTGCCGACGGCGCTCTCGTGCACGTGCATCAAATCCGAGGGCATCGCATAGTGTTCGTCGTAATAATCCTTCATCCGCCGTTGCATCGAAGCCTCGACCGTCGGGGTCGCGTGCAACGCCCGGCCAAACCGATAGTGCGTCACCACCCCGTCGCGCACCACGAGATCGCCATCCTTATAGACGCGAGCCGCGGCCCGAAACATTTGCGCAATGTCCTTGCCAGGCCGATAGATGGCGATATCGGCGCGCGCGCCGACGCCGAGATGCCCGCGATTTGTGAGACCCAGCAGTTTCGCAGGCGCCGCGCGGGTCATCGTCGCGATCTCGTTGAGTGTATATTCCCGGCCGAGCGACGGAAGGGTCGTCACCGCGACCGCAGCGGCCGGCAGACGCGACAGCCATTCGGCCCGCACGTCCTTGTTCATCAGCAGCGCGAATATCTCGGGGTATGCTGTGAATGGCGCGCCGTTCGGGTGATCGGTGGTAAAGAATACGCGCCACGGATCGACGATCAGCAGGAACAGCTCCAATCCAACGGCAAATTGTACGGCGTTATGAAAACTGCCCGCGCGATATTCATAGGGAACGATGCCCCCGCCGTTCGAATCGCCGTCGATGATCGCGAATTTCTTCGGCCGTGCCTGACCCCGCGCGGAGAATTGCCGCAACACGTCGGATGAAACCGTTACCGTTTGCCCGAACATCACCTGCCCGACGTCGATAGTGACATTCCTTGCCCCATTCACCGCCTCGGCGAGCCTCGGAGCTTCTGACGAGAAGCCCTGCGGGCCCTCTTTGCCGTAGCCGTAGAACTGGAGATGCGCGAGGTGCAGCGGCAAGTCCTCGGCTGCGGCGATCGTCGTCAGAGCCGTCTCGAAGTTTCCGGGCAAGCCCAGATTGTTGCAGTGAACATGCAGCGGATGCGGCGCCCCCGCCTCGTGAACCGCATGCTGCAAAGCCTTGACGATCTCCCGGCTGGTCAGGCCGTAGAAAGGGACCACGTCGTCAAAGGAAAAGCTGCGCACGTTCTCCTTGAACGCCGCGACGCCGCCGGCGTTGACGACCTTGATTCCGAGCGCCCTGGTCGTCTCGAGCGTCCAGGCGACGTGATCGCGGATCGCGCTCGCGCCTTCTCCCGAGCGCATGAGGCCGAGCAGGAAATCGTCGTTGCCGAGAACGGTCAGGATGGCCTTGTCGATGATCGGAGTGTCCGCGAGTTCGAGATGCGCATGCAGCGCATGATGAGGTTCGACCGCCGGCTCGACGACAGTCGTGAAGCCCATCTGCGCGTAGAGGCAACCCGTCTCGAAGGTAGACCAGCCCGCGTTGGAAAGCGGCGTTGCCGCGGAACGGCGCGCATGAGCGCGATGCTGTTCGGGCAACATGAGGCGCGCGGTATTCACGTTTGCGCTGGCGATATGCGAATGGATGTCGATGCCGCCGGCCATGGCTATGAGTCCGGTGGCGTCAACGGTCTCGTCGGCCGTGACGCGGTTCGGCGGGGGCGGGACGATCTCGTCGCCGCGTATCCAGAGATCGCCGATTTCGTCGCGCCCGCGGGCGGGATCGATAATGTGGGCGCCGCGAATGCGAGTCAGCATGGCGAAGCGTTTGCCCCTCCGAGGCAGGCGCTGATGCGCGCGAGAGCCTGTGCCACGCTTGGCGCGGCGCTTCGTTTCGCCGCGGTCATGGCGATCAGCGCCCCGGCGTCGGGTGAGTGCACGATCCCATCGTGATCGGCGCCCGGCCGCCCGACCGCGATCCGAACATTCGGCTCCGAGTTCGAACCGGATCGCTCGGTCGCATACCGCGATAAAATTCACCGTGCTCCGCCATGCCGGCGGAGCCACTCCGAATGCGGAGATCCACAATGCGCAATCCGTTTCACCGGAAGCAACGAGGCGCTCGGCGTCGAAACGCCAGGGGTCATGGACGGGAGCGCCGGCGCCGAACCCGGTTCGCATCGGGAAGCCGGTCATCCACCCGCAAGCAGCAAGCACGCCCACGCCATTCTCGGGCGCGGCCAGCGGCAAGGTCGAGAAGCGAGTCGTCTCGTTCAAATCGCGCACCAACCCATGGAGCATCTCGATCTCGAGTGCGCCGAGACTCGCGGCCGTCCAAACCGCCACGCCGAAGCGCGCGCCCTTCAGGATCGCGGCGAGCGCGTCGAGCGCAGGCAGTGGAAGCTCAGCCGGCGCGACCGGTCGTCCCCTCACCCGTGCGCGCAACGCCGCCAGATTGGCGGCAAGGGTCGAACCGAGGCCGGCCGCGACGACGTCGATTTCTCCGCTAAAGCCTGGAAGCTTCGCGCCAGCCTGCGGCGCCAGCCAAAGGAGGCGGCGCGCGACGTCCACGCCTTCCGGCCTTGCCGGGGGGCGCAATAGCCGTTCGACGAGACCAGGCCAGGTTTCCACCAGCCTGTCGCCGACGAGCAGCACGACATCCGCACGCACACGAGCTTCGCCGGGCGCCATGAGCATGACGCCGCTTTCCCGCAGGCAGTCGAGATCCCGCATCAACTCCGCCGAATGCGTGTGCTCGATAACGCCGCCGACCCGTTCGGCGAGTGCGATCGCTGCCCTCGCCCCCTCGATATCGGCGCCGAGTCCCGTGATGAGCGGCTGTCGGCTTTGCGCCAGGAGTCGAGCCGCTGCGGCGGCCGCGTCTTCGAGCGACGCGGACGCTCCGTCAATCGATGCGGCGGCCTCGCCGCCGGTTGGGTCTTTCAGCGACATTCGTTCCGTCCGGTTGGCTCCGTGTGAGCCAAAGATCGATGCCGGCGATCGCAGGCGGCGCCGGCAATCTGAGAACTGGACTGGACAAATCGACAGTCCGCAGGTTCAATCGCATCGCGATCGATTGCAGCCTAGCGGCAAACAATAACGCACTCAAGGAAATGCCTGGTCCCGGCCGCCAAGTTCGCTCAAACATCGCGCCGCCTGGATCAACAATGGCGAGTCGATGATCGACGACCCTGCGATCGTCATTGCAGCGTATTCGGCGCGGGCGCTCACGTCCGCCGCCAAGCGCGCCGGCTTCGCTCCTTTGTCGATTGATGTTTTCGGCGACGAGGACACGCGGCAGACGAGTATCGCCTCAGTGAAGCTCGAGGGCGGACTGTCGGATGGGCTGACGTGCGACAAAGTCATCGCCGCGGTCGAGATGATGATCATCGCCCATCGTCCGATTGGGCTCGTCTATGGATCGGGCTTCGAGCATCAGCCAGAGACAATCGCCGCGATTGGCCGCATGACTCGGGTATTCGGCAATCCGGCCGAGACCCTGAAACGCGCCAAGGATCCGCTCACGCTCGCACAGCTTTGCGAGGCTCATGGTGTGCGGCATCCATCGATTTCGTTTGCGCCGCCGGACGAACCGCAACTTTGGCTGAGGAAGAAGCGCGGCGGCGCTGGCGGCGCTCATATCGCCGCGGCCGACGCGAGCTACGCTCTACCGGATTGTTATTTTCAACGTCGCGTCACTGGGGAGAGCATTTCGGCGCTGTTTCTCGCGAACGGGACAGAGGTTGAAATCGTCGGCCTCAGCGTGCAGTGGACCGCGCCAACGCCGGCGTCGCCGTTTCGATACGGCGGCGCTGCCGGGCCGGTCGAGGCCAACCCCACGCAAACGCGAGAAATCGCACGCATCCTCGCCCTGCTCACGTCTGAATTGAATCTCGTTGGCCTCAACAGCGCTGACTTTCTGGTTTCGGCCGACGCCGTTTGGCTCATAGAGGTCAATCCGCGGCCGGGCGCCACCCTCGACGTGTTCGAATCGGACGAGGGCGCTCTGTTCGCGCGTCACATCGCCGCCTGCGAGGGACGTCTCACGCCGGCTTCACCGACCTTGCCGATCAAGGCGGCCGAAATCGTCTACGCGCCCTGCGATCTTCTCTTAGGCGAGGGTCCCAATTGGCCGGATTGGACGGCCGATCGACCGTCGCCACGAACGCACATTGCTACCGGCGATCCCCTGTGCACCGCGCTCGGTTCCGGCGCCACCCTTGAATTGGCGCGGACCTGCGCCGAAGAGCGCGCGCGTAAGATCATCGCGCTCGTTCGGGAGGCGGAACGGTGAGCGGCGAGAACATCAGCGTCAATCGACGCGCAGCTGAATTGACGGCCGGCCTGCGCCGCGACGCCGCCATATTGAACCTTTGGGTTGCCCGCGGCCCGCTCGGGGAAACTTTGATCGACGCCGGCGCAAGGGCGCGCGGCGGGGTCGAGGCGGGGCTGCGGATCGCGGAAATCTGCCTTGGAGGACTTGGGACGGTTCGGCTTACGTCCGACAATGCGACGCCGCGCTGGCCCTGGACCATCGCGGTCAGTTCGCCGCAACCGGTCATCGCATGCCTCGGAAGCCAATATGCCGGCTGGAGCCTCACGCACGGTCACGGCAAGGACGCGTTCTTCGCTCTCGGTTCCGGCCCTGCTCGCGCGCTTGCGCAAAAGGAGACGGTGCTGAAAGACATCGGCTACCGGGATGAAGCCGACGTCGCGACCCTCGTCATCGAAAGCGGGCGTCCCCCGCCGCCCGAGGTCGTGGAGAACGTGGCGCGGGATTGCAAGGTCGCGCCATTCGCCCTGACCGTGATTTACGCCCCGACGCAGAGCCTGGCTGGCGGCGCGCAGGTGATCGCGCGTGTCCTCGAGGTCGCGTTGCACAAGGCCCACGAGCTCAAGTTCCCGCTCGCGCGGATCGTCGACGGCATGGGCGCCGCGCCCTTGAGCCCCCCGCATCCCGATTTCGTCACCGCGATGGGCCGCACCAATGACGCGATCATCTACGGTGGACGCGCGCAGCTTTACGTCACCGGGCCGGCGGCGGACGCCAAAACTCTCGCCGAGGCGCTGCCTAGCCGCACGTCGCGCGATTTCGGCGCCCCGTTCGCAGAGATATTCAAACGCTTTCGTGGCGATTTTTACGCTATCGATCCGCTGCTGTTCAGTCCGGCGGAGGTCATCGTCACTGCGATCGAAAGCGGCGAGAGTTTTCATGCCGGCGGGTTGCATCACCAATTGCTCGATGCCTCGTTCTCCTGATGAATCGGCGGCTCGCGCCGGGAGCCCCACTGTTCTTGTCGTCAGCGATCAGCGTGACTGGCACGCGCGCCAAATGGAAGCAGCCTTCACCGCCGCCGGCGCGCGCGCCCTGCGGATCGATCTTGCGGGGTGCGATTTCGACACCCGGAGCCCAAGCGGGCTGATGCTTCCGGTCGTCGGGTCGCAATTGCCGGACGCCGTGCACGTCCGCACGCTGTCGGCCGGGTCGTTCGAGGCGATCACCAAGCGTCTGGGCGTCCTGCATGCGCTGGCAAAACTTGGAGTCGTCGTCTGGAACGACGCGCGCGCCATCGAACGCTGCGTCGACAAGTCGATGACGAGCTTTCTGCTTGCGCGCGCCGGGGTTCCGACGCCGCCCACATGGACGATGGAATCGGCGCAAGCCGCGCGCGCCGTTGTCGAGCGCGAAGCGCCGCGCGGCGCGCTCGTGCTCAAGCCGCTCTTCGGCGCCCAGGGAAAGGGTCTGCGCCTGATTCGGCGCGCCGAAGACTTGCCCGGCCTCGAAGAGGTCGCAGGCGTTTACTATCTGCAACGCTTTCAACCGGTCGGAACCCCGGACTTCAGGGATTACCGACTGCTTGTTCTGCGCGGCCGCGTCGTCGCCGCTATGATGCGCCGCGCTTCGACCTGGATAACCAACCTCAAGCAGGGGGGCCGGCCGCAGGCTGTGGAGCCGGATCCGAAAATGGCGCGTCTCGCTGTCGCTGCGGCGGAAGCGGTCGGCGCGGCAATCGCGGGTGTCGACCTCATCGTGAGCGTCGACGGGGCGCCGACGGTGCTCGAGGTCAACAGCATGCCCGCATGGTCCGGCCTGCAAACCGTCAGCGCGTGCAACATCGCGGATGCGATCGCGCTCGCTCTCATGGACGAACTGAACCGCCGGCGCAGGGAACGGCGCATCCAATGACGGCCCGCGAAGGGCGGATCTCCGCGGCCTATATCGAGGCATGCCTCGCCGAGCTCGACGCGCCAAAGCCGGGCAATGTGCATCGCTTCGCGCCGGGCCACGAAATGACCGTGCTGGACTTCGTTCGCAGCGCCGAAGCCAGCGCCGGGCCTATTGCAGCAAGAGGCGCGCGCGTCGGCGTCCGCATTCGCCGCGCCGTCGAAGCGACCCTGTCGGCGGTCGGCCAGAACACGAACCTCGGCATCATCCTCTTGTGCGCGCCGCTTGCGGCGGCGATGGAGAGTGCGCATGGCGCGCTGCGTCCGGCAGTGGCGGGAGTGCTCGACAGTCTCGACCGCGCCGACGCGGAGGACGCCTTCGCCGCGATAGCCGCCGCCAATCCCGGCGGACTCGGCCGCGCGGCCCGGCATGACGTCATGGCCCCTCCCGCCACAACGCTGCGCGAAGCGATGGCGGAGGCGGCAGAGCGCGACCGGATCGCGCGCCAATACGCCACGGTTTATGAAGACATTTTCCTGCTCGGCTTGCCGGCGCTCGTGGAGGCGCGCAAGCGGCGAAGCGATCCGCGCTGGTCGACGCTCGATCTCTATCTGGCGTTTCTCGCCGCGATGCCCGACACGCATATTCTGCGCAAATTTGACGCGCGCGTCGCGGAGGGCGTTCGACGCGAGGCGGCGGACTGGCGCGACGCCTTCGCGACGGCTCCCAATCCAGCCGGGATGACCGAGGGACTTCTGGGTTGGGACGCAGCGCTCAAGATGCGCGGGATCAATCCCGGAACGAGCGCGGACCTGACGGTCGCGACTCTTTTTGCGTCGAGCTTATGCGCGATTGGCGGCGACAATTGCGCCGCGACCATCTTGCCCTTGGGCCTTAAGGATGATTGAGTCGTGCTCACGGGAAAACCCCGCGACTATCCGGCCAACCGATCCCGCTCATGCGGGATGCTGAAAACAAGGATAGCCAGTCCGCCTCGTCAGATTTGGCGAGACGGTATGTGGATTGGCTCCATCCCAGGGAGGAACTAGCATGGCCAAAATCAACAAGCTGATGGTTGGCGAGTTGCTCGTCGGCGAAGGTAACGAAGTCGCGCACATCGATCTCATTATCGGGCCCAGAGGCAGCGCGGCCGAGTCGGCCTTCGCCAACGCACTGACCAACAACAAGGACGGATTCACCGCGCTGCTCGCGGTTATCGCGCCCAATCTGGCCACGAAGCCGTCGACCGTGATGTTCAACAAGGTGACGATCAAGGGCGCCAAGCAGGCGGTGCAGATGTTCGGGCCGGCCCAGCACGCGGTCGCGAAGGCGGTCGCGGACAGCGTCGCCGACGGCACGATTCCGGCGGCGGAAGCCGATGACATCTTCATCTGCGTCGGCGTCTTCATCCACTGGGAAGCGGCCGACGACAAGAAAATTCATGAATACAACTATCGCGCCGTCAAGGAATCGATCGAGCGCGCGGTAAGCGGGAAGCCGACGCCAGCGGAAGTCGTCGCTCAGCGCGACTCCGCCAAGCATCCGTTTAGCCCTTAGCTCGAATCGAACTCAGGCTCTCTCAGTCGAGGCCGACACGCGGGAACTCATTCTCCCGCGTGTATTTTTTTGTCCGCTACCGCGCGCGGCCGCGGAACCACGCCAGGGCGAGCGCGACCAATCCGATGACCAGCGCGCCGAGCCCATGGTTGAAGTGGGTCTTCGTGGACCCTGGGGCGTAACCGGGCACGAAAGCAGGCAATTCGCCCGCAGGGGTCAGCCAGTAAAGAGCGGCGAGCGCAAGGAACGCCAGCCCGATGATGACTAAGACTAGGACAACGATTCTGTTCACGGCCCGGCCCTCCCGACTCGCTTCACGCCATTCCTCTCTTAGCGGCGCCTCCCCCTTCGCGCCACTCGCGAACTCAGCGCCGCTCTCAAAGGTTTGACGGCTGACGGGTCAGCTTCGTCCCTCTCCGGTCACTCGCCAGATCACGTCGCCGACATCGTCGGCGACGAGAAGCGAGCCGTCGGGCCCAAGCGCGACCCCAACGGGCCGGCCGTAGGAAAATCTCTCGTCCGGAGAAAGGAAGCCCGTGAGGATGTCGCGCGGCGGTCCGGCCGGGCGCCCATTCTCGAACGGGATGAGCACGACCTTGTAGCCGGCGAGCGTGCTGCGATTCCAGGAGCCGTGCTGACCGACTGCCATGCCTTCGGGAAAGCCCGGAAGCGCGCCGGCCGGCAGCCAGCAGAGGCCAAGCGAGGCCGTGTGGCCGCCCAGCGCATAGTCGGGCGTGATCGCCCGCGCGACTTTTTCCGGATCTTGAGGCACCCGGTCATCCATCGTTCGTCCCCAGTAGCAATAGGGCCAACCGTAAAAGCCGCCATCGCGGACCGAGGTCAGGTAGTCGGGGGGCGTCTCGTCGCCGATCCCGTCGCGCTCATTGACCGATGTCCACAGCGCGCCGGTCCGCGGCTCCCAGGCGAGGCCGACCGGATTGCGCAGGCCGCTCGCGAAGATGCGGCTCCCGCCGCTCTTGAGGTCGAGTTCGTATATCGCGGCGCGTCCCTCCTCAACCGCCATGCCGTCATCGGCAATATTGGTCAGCGACCCGACCCCGGCGTAGAGCTTCGTCCCGTCGGGGCTTGCGAGCAGGCTCCGCGTCCAATGGCCGTCGGTCTTGAATGCGATCAGCTTGCGCCCGGGCGCGGTAATGCGGCTCGCACCCGGCGTGTACGGGAACGCGACCACGCCATCGGTATTGCCGACGTAGAACGTGTCGCCGACGAGCGCCATGCCGAACGGTTGCTTCAGCCCCTCGAGATACGGGTTACGAATCTCGGCGACGCCATCGCCGTCCTTGTCGCTGAGAAGGGTGATCCGGTTCGGGCTCGGGCCGACCGCGGCGGCGCGCTTGAGCGTGCTGAACATCGCGTAATCGAAGAAGCTCTTTATCGGCGCCGACTCCATCAGCGCCTCGGCGACAAGGACCTCGCCGCCCGGCAGAACATGGATCCAGCGCGGGTGCTTGAGGCCGCTTGCAAACGCATTGACCCTGAGCCCCGGCGTGGCGACCGGCGTCAACCCCTGCGACCACCCTTTCGCGGTCGGCATCTTGAGGGTTGGGACGGCGCCCTGAGGTCTTGCGGCCGGGATCGACGGGCTCGCGCCGAAAGTAGGCGTCGGCCTCCCCTGCGACCGCCTCAACCAGATCGCCGTCGCGCCCGCTGTCTCAGCCAGCCGCGAAACAATGTCGGACAAACCCATGTCGTAACTCTCCCCGCGCTTGACCAACCCTTAGCGCATGGCCCTTTCAGAGGACAACGCGTTCGTCGTCACTCCTGCGCCGCCGCGAGCGTCCGGAAGGTGATCGAATAGCGATGACAGTCGAGCGCGGGAATGCTGTGCTCCCACACCGTTCGCGATGGACCGGAGAGCAAATAGGCCGAGCGCGGTTCGACCGTTAGCGAAACGCGGTCCCAGCCGTCCCCGTTCTTCCGCCGAAAGCGGAAGCTGCAGGGAGCGAGCAGCGAAACTCCAACGACCTCGTCGAACTGGGCCTTGTCGCGATGCCACCCGATGCCCGCTCCGGGGCGATATTCATTGATCAGCACCTGCTGAAAGGATTCCACCGGGCGGCCAAAAGTCTCGGCGATATTCTGCCGCAACGGTTCGAGAAAGGACGGCATCGGCGGCGCCTCGATGACCCTCCGAGCGCCATAGTCATAGCGAAAGCCGAATCCGACAACCTGACGATTGGCTTGATAGCCGTGAAAGTCGAAGGGCTTGAACGGAAGCGCGGCAAGCTCGCGCGCGAGGATCGCCTCCTGCTCCGGCGTCATGAGGTCGGCGGAATAGCGAAATCCCTCCGGCAAGCGGCTCGACGGGCCAAACAAATCGTCCGGTCCGCTGGCTGAGCGGGATTGAACCTTGCGGCGAGTCACAACATTCATCGCCGAGCTTAGATAAGGGTCGGGCGCCGCCACACAACCCCGCTCGGCGGGGCGATAACCTGCCCTCGATCCTTGGGCGAGAGCGGCGGAATCCGACGCGCCGCGAGAGAACAATCATCCAGTCGAGTTCGACTCGGTCGAGCCGCGCCCGCCTCGCGCTTCGCCCGAGGATCCGCGCGATCGGGCGCAGGTCGCCGACGAAAGCGTCGTAGGCCTCGCGCCTCTCAATTTCGTCTCGCATGCGCAGGAGCGCCGAGGGGTGAACGGTAATCAGGACCTGAAGTCCGCTCGGAAGGTCGAGCACTTCACCACGATGGCTCATGACCGGAACTGGTCGTCCGACCAGGCTTTGCGCCGCTGTTGCTCCAAGCGCGACGACGAGTTGCGGCGTTATCGCTGCGATTTCGCGCATGAGCCACATACTGCTGCACACTTTGATTTCGCCGGCGTTCGGGCGCTTGTGCAGCCGCCGCTTGCCGCGCGGCTCAAACTTGAAGTGCTTGACCGCATTCGTCACGTAGATGCGCGCGCGGTCCACGCCGGCCTCAGCGAGAGCCTTGTCCAGGATGGCTCCGGCCGGCCCCACGAACGGATGTCCCGCGAGGTCCTCACGGTCTCCCGGCTGTTCGCCTACAAGCATGATCTCCGCGTCGGCAGGCCCCTCTCCAAATACGGTCTGGGTTGCGTCTTTCCATAACGGGCATGCGCGGCAGGTCGCGGCCTCGCGACGCAAATCGTCAAGGCTGCCGGTAGCCGCGCCTGCCATCACGTTCATCTGGGACCGCCTTTTTGGCCGACTGAAGTCGAAGGGTCGCGAACCACAAAGCCGGGCGGCCTCTTCGCGTTCCACCCGCGCGGGAACATTTTTGTTGGGCCGGGCGTTCGCCGACGCAGCGGCGAAATTTGCAGGAGGTTCTCATGCCCGACATTCGACAATCGCGCATCCTCATCCTTGCCACTGACGGGTTCGAGCAGCTTGAGCTGACCGTGCCGCGCGACGAACTGCGCAAGGCAGGCGCCGAGGTGGATGTTGCGACACCTACAGGAAACCCGATTCGAGGCTGGAACAAGTCCGATTGGGGTGAGACCGCGCCGGCCGATCTCAGGATCGCAGGCGCCAATCCGGATCACTACGATGCGCTCGTGTTGCCGGGCGGAGTCATGAATCCCGATAAGCTTCGGCTCGACGCGGGCGCGATGGCGATTGTGAAATCGTTCCTCGGAAGCGGCAAGATCGTCGCGGCGATCTGCCATGCTCCCTGGCTCCTGATCCAGGCCGACGCCGTCCGGAACCGAAAAATGACATCGTATAAATCGGTGCGGAAGGACGTCGAAAACGCCGGCGGCCGGTGGGTCGACGAGGAGGTCGTGACAGACAATGGCGTGATCACCAGCCGAAGTCCCGACGACCTGCCCGCCTTCGTCGCCAAGATCATCGAGGAGGTCGAGGAAGGCCGCCACGATCGGCGGCGCGCGATGTAAGCGGCTATCGCCGCCGCGGGGACGTTTTCTTTGAGCGGGGCGGTTGCGCGCCGCCCTGCTCTTCGGGCGGCTTCGCGACGCCGTCACTATAGTCCTCATGCTCCGAGGCATAGGGCTGCCGATCTTCTCCTCCCGCACCGTGCGGCGAGCCCGCGGGCGCTTCGGGAACGGGTCGCCGATCCTTGGGCATCTTTGTGAATTCCCCGCGAATGGGACTGCAGCAAGCGTTCAGGTCGTCTTGCGGCCGAACAGCTGGCGCAATTTCCCTTTGGCCGCTTCGAGCGTCCGCTTTCGACTCGGCGACAGGTTCCGGCCGGCCCGGTTGATGTATAGGTTCAACATCGACATCGCCGAGCGGAACGAGCCTGACTTGCGGCGGTCGCTCGACTCCGCGGATCGCTTGAGCGACCGGGCGATGTCGGCGGGATCGTCCTTGCTGAAGACATGGGGCTCGAGGTCGAGCGCATCCGAATGCGCCGTCACTTCGGCCGACCATCGCTTCGACCGCTTGGTCTCAGACATGTACGACTTCCGGAAAAAAGAGGCTCCGGCAAACGGAGCCTCCCTTGCATCAAACCCCGTCAGAAGGCCCGCCATTCGCCGCCATGCCAATAGCCGCGGCCCTCGTGCTCCTTCCAGGCGTGATGCTCGCCTTCCTTCCACTTCCAATCATCCGGATGGATGACGATCCCGGCGGTCGGCGGGTAGGTGTATGCCCCAGGCGAGTGCCAACAGTCGCCGTCTTCGTTGCAGACGATACGCGCCGAAGCGCCCAACGACGACATGGCGACGACGCCAAGCCCTGCGAAAGTCAGAGCAACAAGTTTTGCACGGAGATTCATCGCTTGTCCTCCTCTAAGAGTTGGTCAGCTCAAACGCAGTGCGAAGCAGGATGTTCCCCGTTGTGCCGCCCCTTACCCCCGCCTTCGCGAGTGAGATCATTCGGGCTAGATTGCAAAGCGGGCGCGGCTCGCCTCCCTCAGCGTGGACCTTGGCCATGAGACTGCGCTCGCTTCTGTTCGTGCCCGGCGACTCCGAGCGCAAGTTCGCTCGCGCGCGAGACTGCGGCGCAGACGCGCTGATCCTCGACCTCGAGGATTCCGTCGCTCCCCCCAACAAGGCCGCCGCCCGCGCTCTGGCCACAAAACTGATCGGCGACGATCCGGGCCGCGCCTGGTCGTGCTTCGTGCGCGTCAACGCGCTCGACACCGCGCTCACGGCCGACGACCTCGCCGCGGTCGTCAAACCCGGCCTCGACGCCCTCCTGATCCCGAAGGCCAATGGCGCCGCCGATCTCGAGCTCGTGGGCCAGCGCCTCGACACGCTCGAAGAGGCGGCCGGCATGCCGCGTGGCTCGGTCAAGCTCGCCTCGGTGGCCACGGAAACGCCGCGGGCGATGTTCGCGCTCGCCTCCTACGCGCCGCCCCATCCCCGGTTGATCGCGTTGACCTGGGGCGCAGAGGATCTCGCGGCCGCCCTCGGCGCGACTGACAACAAGGAGCCGGACGGCGCCTGGACGTTCCCCTATCAGCTCGCCCGCGCGCAATGCCTGTTCGCGGCGGGCGCGGCCGAAGTCGCGGCGATCGACACCGTCTACACCGACTTTCGCAATTTGTACGGCCTCGAGCAGGACTGCCGGCGCTCGCGGCGGGACGGCTTCGCCGGCCGTCTCGCGATTCACCCCGATCAGGTCGCCGTCATCAACCGCGCCTATGCGCCCTCCCCGGCTGAGATCGAACACGCGCGCAAGATCGTCGCCGCGTTCGAAGCCGATCCCGGGGCGGGAACGCTTGGAATCGACGGCAAGATGGTCGACATTCCGCACCTCAAGGCGGCGCGCAAAACCCTGTCGTCGATCTGACGCGGCAGGCGATCGGGTCCGTGCGGCAAGCGCGCCCGAGGCAAATCCTGTTCTTGCTTCGTTCTCGCAATTGGACTATGCTTCGTTCCAGTCTGACGAGGGCCGATTTTCAGGCCGTCACCCTGAATTCGTGAACCGACTGCATCGCTCTTCACAATGGGATTTCGGAGCAATGATCGGCCTGTCAGTTTGGCGGATCGACCCTATATAGAAAGCATGTATGGGCGACCCTTCGCAGGGTGCGCCGACCGTCAATTACCCCCCCCATGAAAAAGCTTATCGAGGGACACTATGGCAGACGCGAGCGCACTGTGGGGCCTTCTCAGCCAGGCCGCCGACCCGGCGGTAGCCCAGGCCCTTGAGAAATCAGTCGAATCCGATCCCGACCGGACCTTGAACCGGATCAACCCGCTGGCTTACGCGGCCGAGCACGGACTCGATGAGGAGCACACGATCGGCGGCTTGGTCCACGCGGCCCGGTTGGGGCTGTTCGACATGTCGTGGAACATGTTGTGCCCGGGATGCGGCGGCGTGCTCGAGAGCGGCGCCGCGCTCAAAACCATGAATCACACCCACTACTACTGCTCGCTCTGCGCGGCGGACAATGAACCGACGCTCGACCAGCTCGTGGAGGTGACGTTCACGGTAAACCCGCGAATCCGTCGCATCGCCGCGCATGATCCCGATTCGCTTCCCTTCGCCGAATATATGCGCCAGATCTTCTGGAGCTCGAGCACCAACATCCCCGACGATGTCGAAACCGTCGTTCAGAACACCACACTCGACGCCATGGAGCTCGCGCCCGGCGAGAAGGCGGCGATGTCGCTGAGCCTGCCGAAAGGGTTTGTGATCGTATTCGATCCGGTGACCCACTCGTCGCTTTTTCTGGACGTCGACGGCGAGGAGACGCATGAGCGGCGCAACCTGTCGCTCGTCTTCACCGACAAGCACGTCCACAGCGGCACGCTCAAGGTTCAGCCCGGGCCGGCGCGCATTTCCTACGAGAACAAAGCCGCGCGCCGGACGCTGCCGGGCGTTTGGGTACATACCGACGAGATGGACAAGATCACGAGCGCGCGACGGCCGTTCCTCAACGCGACGCGGCTGCTCACCAACCAGGAGTTCCGCGATCTCTACCGCAGCGGCACGTTCGATCCGGAGCAGCGGTTCAAGATCACCAGCCTGACGATCCTGTTCACCGACCTCAGGGGCTCGACGGCGCTTTACGATCGCATCGGCGACCTCGCGGCCTTCGATCTTGTGCGCAGCCATTTCGGCGCGCTGCTCGAGGCGGTGGCAGCCGAGGGCGGCGCCGTGGTCAAGACCATCGGCGACGCGGTGATGGCGACCTTCGCGACCCCGGACCGGGCCCTGCGCGCGGCCATGCGGATGCGCGAGGAAATGCGGAAGATCAACGAGGCTCGCGGCAGCGAGGACCTGGCGCTCAACATCGGGCTCCATTCGGGTCCGTGCCTGGCGGTGATGCTGGACGACCGGCAGGATTATTTCGGGCAGACGGTCAATATCGCCTCACGCGTCCAGGGACTGGCGGAGCCGGACGCGATCCTGGCGACGAAACCGGTCATCGAAAGCTCGGAGGTCGCGCGCCTGCTTGGCGAATCGAGCTATCGAACGAGTGCGCGTCAGTCATCGCTGCCCTTGCGCGGGGTCAGCGAAGCGTTCGAAATCTTCGAGGTCCGCGAGCGCGAGACGGCCGCGGCCGCCTAACTCCCCTCGTTTCCTCCGATTGGCCGCAGAACGCCAATCGGGGGACCGGGTCCTCTCAGCCGGCGCCGGTCCTTCGGCGTCCCGCTTTTTCACGCCAGAAGACCATCTCGCCTCCGCGGTCGAGAATCCTAAGCGCGATGGTCTTTGGCGGCCAGGTCGCCGCCGCCGCGGCGATGATCGCGGCGGACACATCCGAGCCGCGGACCTCGACTTCCCGCAACAGCGATTGTTCCGCGTCCGCTCCGGCGCCCAGGAACTGGATCCGGAACGGCTGGGGAGTCGGAGCGTCGTTGCGGTCCGGCGGACGCGCCGGCCCTTCCTCCGCGAATGACCCAGCGCCACGGCCCTCGCCGGGTTCGCGATCCATCACGAAGAACGTGTTCATTTCCAATTGGGTCGAGATGTTGAGGCCGATCCGGCTGCCGGTCTGGCGCGCGACCGCCCGCGCCACGAGAGCCCATTCCTCGGCGATCGCGTCGGAGCTCGCTTCGTGCTCCCTTCGCCGCGCCTCCTGGTAGGCTTGGTCGCCAAGGTCGCGGATCAGAGCCTCGGCCTCGGTCTCGATCCGTTCCATTCTCGCGCGCCAACTCGGCGCCCAGGATCCCATTCGGAGTCCCTCTGCCCCAGGGTCAATTGCTGCACAATTTCCCCGCCTTGTGCAACCATTACAACCACGCAGGGAAGCTGCTGTTCCATCCTCGGTTGGAGCGCTTCAGCCATCCCCGGAGGCGGGCCGAGCGGGGGAGCCGACGATGCCGCGCCTCACCGGATCGGCGGCGCCGGAAGCCTCGTTTCGCCTGGCTCCATCACATAGGTATAATCGAGGGAATACCAGGGCGCACGGATCGCGGGGTCGGAGGGGTGAGCTTCCGGGTGGCGGACGAAGTCGCCCAAAAGCGCCTTCGTTACGCCAAACTGCGGGTCGGCTTCGATCTGCGGGTCTTGGGCGTCATAAACTTGAGAGATCAAGACCTTGAAGCCGTCTTTTACAATCAGCGCATGAAGGTGGGCCGGTCGGAAGGGGCTCCTACTCTGCGCTTTCAGGAGCTGCCCGACGACGCCGGCGGTCGGAATGGGATAGCCGCTCATCTTCACGGTCGCAAACCAGAATCGGCCGTCGCCGTCGGTCGTGAATTTGCCGCGCAGGTTCATATCGGCCTGGTCAGGGTCCTGGTTCTCGTAGAAACCGATCGGCGAAGCGTGCCAGATATCGACCTCTGCCCCCGCGACCGGCTTGCCGGCCGCGTCAACGACCCGGCCGCTCACGAGCAGCGGATCGCCCGGCGTGTCCGACCGAACAATTGTGCCTCCGTTGGCGACCCGCGGGGAATTCAACCGCCAGAATGGCCCGAGCAGCGATTGCGACGTTTCCGTATTTCCATTGTCGCCGTTGTTGAGGAGACACACGAGCGAGGAGACCCCGAGCGAGCCGGCCATCAGCACGGATTCGTTGTGCGTGTCTGTGGACAATCTTCCCATCTCGTTGAGGATGGCCGCGGCCTGGCGAAACTCATCCTCCGTGAGGCGGACGTCACGGATGAACCGGTGCAGATGCTTCACCAGCGCCAGCAGGATTTCCCGCGCGCGCGGATCGGCGGTGCGCTCCATCGCCGCCAGCGCGTCCGACGTGACGTCATCCGGGTTCCTGACGATCATTGCGAACCCTCATCGCGTGTTTCCGAATGGTTTACTATTCGTCGTCGCTGCGGCAAACCTCCCCGGCGGATCGGGGACGGAGCATTGCTGGCTTGTAGGGGAAGCCTCCCCGCCTGCCCGAGAGCGGCGGGAGGACATCGGACGTGAACCGGCGCGGGCGCGGCGCGACACGCGCCGGCGCAATTGAGCGCGGGCTCGTGTCTTGCGCGCTGGGCGCGCTGACGGCGCTGCCTGTTGCGGCGCTCGCCCAACAGGCTCCAGCCCCGTCCGCCATCGGCGGAAACCCGCAGAGCGCCGATCAGGATCTTGGCGCCGGACCCGAGGGCGACGTCCTCACCCGGACCCGCCTTTTCCAGCTCTATTACGCCGTCAAGACGGCGCCGGGGAGCGGACCGGATGGAACGACCCGGACGGTCACCACCGATACATTCAAGCTTCGCGGCGACACCAACATCGATTTGAACTCGGACTGGCAACTGGCGCTCCGCGCCGACCTGCCGTTCGTTGACAAGGACCCCTATAATTCGAGCAATCCGAACGCCGATTTCATCCACGGGCTCGGCGATGCGGATATCCAGGGGGCGCTCGTTCACCAACTCGACGCCCGTTGGACGGTCGGCGGCGGCGCCCGCCTGTACATGCCGACCGGAGATTGGGACAACGGCCTCGGCTCGGGAAAGTGGCGGATCATGCCGATCGCCGGCGTGCGCTACGCGCTGCCTGAAATCAGCCAGGGCAGTTACCTCGAGCCGCTCCTGCGCTACGAGCGGAGTATTGCCGGCGACCCAACAAGCCGGGCGGTCAACAACCTGCAATTCGCGCCGATGGTCAATTTCTCGCTGCCCGACCGCTGGTTCTTCACCCTCTATCCGACCCCGGATATCCGCTGGAACTTCGGCCCCCCCGTGACCGGCCAGACGGGGCGGCTTTTTCTACCCTTCGACGCCCGGATCGGACGCAAGTTCGCAAAGAACGTGAACGTCTCGCTCGAGGTGGGGATCCCGATCGTCAAGCAGTATCCGGTCTACGACTTCACAACGCAGATGAGAATCAACATTGATTTCTAACTGTAAATAATTGATGTTACGCATGTTTCTGCTGAGTGACAAAAACTATCGATTGCAGAATATCTGAATCTGTGCTAGTCATTTCGGTATTAGCGGCAACGAATGGGGCTCTCATGGCGTTACACGATGGTTTCGACGAAATTCGGGTGGGGAGGAGCCTGTGAAGAGTCCCAATACGTCGTGGCCGGGCTTGTCCCGGCCATCCACGTGCTTCGGCGCATCGACACCTGCAAGCGAAAGCCCAAGAGAAGCGCCTCATGGCCCTGCTATTGTCGCGCCGATGCGCGGATCCGTCTTCCTCGCGGCGTCGCGTGGATGGCCGGGACAAGCCCGCCATGACGACGCAGGCTTGACCGCGCAATCGGCCAAGACCGACCAACAGCTCACGAAAGGCGATTGGAGATGGTCGGCGTGGAGAAATTGACCCGGCGGCGGGTTAGCCGATCTGCGGGGGGACAAGGAAAGACGTTGGCGCCGCCGGTCGCCGCAACCGCTTGAAAAGGCTCAATCCCGCCAAGGCGATCCAAGCCGATCCAAGCCTTTTCCTTGGCTGCGTTTGGCTCGGATGGGGCGGGCCTTGGTCGGCTTGGCTAACTTTGGCGGCGGCGGCGGCTTGGCGAAGGGCGATAATGCGGAGCGCTCACATTTTGACACTTAACCCCTTGATATCGCGTCGACGCCTTCACTCGCGCATGAGCTTCTCGACCAGTTGCTCGACCCCGGCCTCGACCCGCCTGGCTCTCAGCCGCTCAGCGGCGACGATCGCCTTGACGTCGCTATAGGCGCGCTGCAGGTCGTCGTTGACGATCACGAACTGGTAGTTGCGCCAGCGTCCGATCTCCTGCCTCGCGGCCTCGAGCCGGGTCCCGATCGACGCCGCCGAATCTTCCGCCCGCCGCTCGAGGCGGGCGCGCAGCTCGCGCAGCGACGGCGGCAGGACGAAAACGCTCACGACGTCTTCGCCGAGGCGCTCGCGCATCTGCTTTGCGCCTTGCCAGTCGATGTCGAACAGCATGTCGCGGCCTTGGGCCAGCACCTTCTCCACCGGCTCGCCCGGCGTGCCATAGGCGTTTCCGTGCACCTCGGCCCATTCGAGGAGCTCGCCCGCTTTTCTCATCCGCTCGAACTCGCGCCGGTCGATGAACCGGTAGTGGATGCCGTCGACTTCGGACGAACGCCGCGGGCGGGTGGTCACCGAGACCGAAAGCGTCAGATCGAGCGCCTTGTCCTGCATCAGCATCCGGGTCAGCGTCGTCTTGCCCGCCCCCGACGGCGAGGACAGAATCAGGATCATGCCTCGCCGGCTCGCCGCCATCGGTTCGATTCTCACTCGACGTTCTGCACCTGCTCGCGGAATTGCTCGATTTGCGCTCTCAGTTCAAGCCCCTGCGCCGTGAGGCTTACGTCATTGGCCTTGGCGCTTAAGGTGCTCGCCTCGCGCGCCAGCTCCTGGGCCAGGAAATCGAGCCGCCGTCCGATCGCCCCTCCCCCGTCGATCAGCGCTTGCGCGGCGGCGGCGTGCGTCTTCAGCCGGTCGAGTTCCTCGCGGATGTCCGCCTTGGCCGCGAGGAGGATCGCCTCCTGGTAGAGACGGTTCTCGTCGAGCCCGCGCGCCGAGCCCATCAGCGCCTCAACGCTCTGGGCGAGCCGGTCGCGCACCGCCTCGGGCCGGCGCGCCGGGTTCGAGTTCGGCCGCCTCGACGAGCGCCGCAATGGCCTTGAGGCGCTCGCTCAGCAGCGCGGCCAAGGCGTTTCCCTCGGCCCGGCGCGCCGTCGCGAGCGCGGCGATCGCCTCGTCCACCGTCTTGAGGGCGCCCGCGCAGGCCGCGGCGGTCGACGCTTCGTCATCGGCCGCCTCGACTGTCTCCACGATCCCGCGCACCGTGAGGAGACCATCCATCGTCGGCGGTTCAAGCCCGACCTTCGCCGCGGTTTCGCGCGCGGCCGAGGCGATCGACTCGAGCGCCGCCCGGTCGATGCGCGCCTCGATCGCCGCCCCCTCTCGTTGGACGATCAGCGTCCCGAAGCACGTCCCGCGCGCCAGCGCCTTCGCGAGCCGGGCGCGCGCTTCCGCTTCGACCCGATCGAACGGCGCCGGGATCCTCAGTCTCAGGTCGAGCCCCTTGGCGTTCACGCTCTTGAGCTCGAACGTCCAGCGCCACGGGCCGCTGCTCCCGGCCGCGCGGGCGAATCCCGTCATGCTGCTCAACGCCATCTCGTCGATCCTCACAGATTCGGCTTCGATCGTACATCAACGCCGCCCGGGCCAAAGCGGCCGCTCTTCTGCCGCGCCCAGCGCGGCGGGACTCCCGCTCGCGTCGGTTCATACTGAGTTCAGGCAGCGAGCCTTATGGCTGAGCATGAGCCGTTGAGGCGCCCCTTAAACCAAAGGAAGACCTTCCATGATCAAGACTTTAGCCGCCGCCGCCGTGATCTCGCTGGGCCTCGGCGGATACGCCCTCGCGCAGTCGACAGTCACCGGCGCCCCCGCCGGAACGGCGCCGGAAACCGCCGAGCCGATGCATCATCACCATCATCATCACCACCACCACCATCATCATCACCATCACCATCACATGGCGCCTGCGCCGACCCCTGCCCCGGCAGCCCCCGCGCAATAAGCCGACCAGTGCGCGAATTCCGCTCTTAAGGATTGCGCAACAATAGCTCTCCGGGCGCGTTGCTGCCCGGAGAGCCTTTTTTGCCCGCCCGATCGACCATGCTCTCGCGGATCAGCGCAAAGCTTGGCTCTCGGGGTTCACGTCTCGGCCCTGTTCTGGCGTATCCGCTTGCGTGTCTTGACCTCAACTCGCGGCCCTTCAGCCAGTCGGACCACCGCCCCCCACAATGTGCGCACGTCCTGTTGGGTGAGCTCCATGCGATGGAAGATGTTGCGCAGGTTCCGCCGCATGCCAGGTTTTTTGGTCACCGGACGGAAGAAGCCGTTCTCCTCAAGCTTTCCCTCGAGATAGTCGAAGAACGCGAGCAGCATCTCGCGCTGCGTCGGCGGCGATACGGCGCGCGGGATGGTCGGAGGCGGTGGTTTGTCGCCTCGGGCGGCCTTGAACCATTCGTAGCCGCAGATGAGAACCGCCTGAGAGAGGTTGAGCGAGGCATAGGTCGGGCTCGACGGATAGGTGATGATGGAATCGGCGAGCGCCACCTCGTCATTGGTCAGGCCGGTGCGCTCAGGCCCGAACAGGATGCCGCGCTTCTCGCCCGACGCGGCGGCGGTCGATGCCATGGCGACGCTTGGGGTCAGGACCGCCTTCATCTGGCCCCGCTCTCGCGCGGTCGTCGCGTAAACGGCGTTGAGATCGCCGACCGCCGCCTCCACGCTCGGAAAGACGCGCACGGCGTCCAAAAGCTCGGTCGCGCCCGCGGCCGCTGAATAAGCGACTTCGCGATAGTCGTCGACGCGCGGCCAGCCTTCGCGCGGATTGACGAGGCGCAAGTCGTCGAGGCCGAAATTGGCCATCGCGCGGGCGCACATGCCGATGTTCACCGCGAGTTGCGGCCGAACCAGAATGACCGCCGGACCCCCGCCGACGTGCGGCTTCGTCCTGTCCGTGCCCGCGCCAACCATCGAGGGCGGGCTATAGCACGGCGGCGCAGAAGGCAATCGGACGGCGCGCGAATGCCCTGGCGAGTCAGAGACCGAGTTCGCCCGGCGCCCGGCCTGCGAAAGCCTGCGCGAGCGCAATGACGCGCCCGTGAAAGGCTTCCTCGATCAGCGCCTGATCGGCGGCGCTGGGAGAATAGGCCGCGATGGCCCGGAGGGGCGTTTGAGCCGCCATTCCGGCGCGCGGCTCGCCGACGATCAGCACGCCCCGAATGGAGTCCTGAGAGGCGCCGCTCGCCCCGCCTCGTCCGCCGCTCTGGCCGAAACTTATGTCTTGAATCCGCGCCACCAAGATTGCGCTGCCGCGCTGCGCCGGCGCCAGGTAGGCCGACAAGGCGCGGGCGAGATCTCCCGGAAGCTCCTGCTCCACCCAATCTGCCGTCGGGTCCCCTGCGCTTGCCCGGAGCGGCGCAACGTCAACCCTGATCTCGCGGAACCGGACGGCAGGATCCGCCAAAGCGCGCCCTACCCCACCCACAAGGGCGAGCGTTCCCAGATTTCCAATGACGCAGCGACGGGTGACGGCGCTAATCGTTCGTGTCCTCCCTCGCGGAACGGCAACCGCTTGGCACGGTCTTTGGGGCCAGAATAGGCGCGGACGAACGGCTAAGCGAGGCTCTAGAGCCCGAGCTTCCCCGGCGCCCACCCGGCGAAAGCCTGCGCCAAAGCCACGACCCGCCAATGATTGGATTCGACGCGCATGGGCTGGTCCACGGCCATCGGGTGGTACCAGGTTGTCGCCCGGATGGGCGCATTGGCGGCGATCCCGCCACGCGGGCCCTTGACCAGCAGCGTGCCGCTGATGGTGTCCTGCGAAGCGCCCCACGGTCCGGCGCCGCCGTTGTTCGGTCCGAGATAGAGGTCATCGATCCGCGCCACGAGGGTCGCGCCTTGGCGATCGCCCGGGGCCATATATCTTGCCAGGGCTTGGGCCAACGCGCCGGGAAGCTCCTGCTGCACCCAGGCGGCCGTCGGATCGCCCATTGAGGCGCGAAGCGGCGATACGTCGACGACTATATCGCGGAACCGGACGTTGGGTTGCGCTTGCGCGCGTAGAACCGCGATGGCCGGGAGCCCACAAAGAGCGGCAAGGGCCGCGCGGCGGGTCAAAGGAAACGCCGACATCGCGAAACCTTCTCTTTTTGCGCCCGGTTGCGGCCAAGATTCATCGGTTGGCCTATATAAAGGCGACCTTGACGATTTCATAGCTCTTGCCGCCTCCCGGCGTATTGACTTCGATGCTATCGCCAGCCTTTTTCCCGATCAGCGCCCGTCCGGTCGGCGAGGTGATCGACATCTTGCCTGACTTCACGTCCGCCTCGGTTTCGCCGACGATCTGAAACACCCTCTGCTTTTCGGTGTCCTCGTCGATCAACGTCACGGTTGCGCCGAACTTGATCGTCGTTCCATTCAATTTCGCCACGTCGATCACTTCGGCCCGCTGCAACAGATCCTCGAGTTCGACGATCCGGCCCTCGTTATGCGACTGGGCCTCTTTGGCCGAATGGTATTCGGCATTTTCCGACAGATCACCGTGCGCCCGCGCTTCCGCGATCGCGGCGATGATGCGCGGTCGCTCGACTTGTTGACGGTGAAGAAACTCCGCCTCCAGGGCTTTATGGCCGGCCGCCGTGATGGGTAGCTTTTCCATGAGTCATCCACACAAATAAACGCCGCCGCGACGGCGCCATTTCCCGCCGTCACGCCAGATAGTCTTGCAGCGCCCTGACTTCGAGTTCGCCCGCCGCGACGGCTCGTATGCCTTCCGCCGCCGCGATGGCGCCTGAAATTGTGGTGTAGTAGGGCGTCTTTTGCAAGAGGGCGGCCCGGCGCAAAGGCTTGGAGTCGGCAAGGGAGGTCGCGCCCTCGGTGGTATT
This sequence comes from uncultured Alphaproteobacteria bacterium, assembly GCA_963794655.1. GTDB lineage: Bacteria > Pseudomonadota > Alphaproteobacteria > Rhizobiales > Beijerinckiaceae > Roseiarcus. The sequence goes on along the minus strand of CAWCEV010000006.1, from coordinate 2,240,295 downwards.
GAACATGAGTTGCACGGTCCCGTTGCGAACGGCGTCCGCAGCATGCGGGCGACCTTCGGAGACCTTGTTGACCTTTTCCGCCTTGAGGCCATGGGCAATGAGAAAGCGCTGCGTCCCGGCGGTAGCCAGGATCTTGAACCCGAGCGCCTGAAGCGTGCGCAAGGGCTCGACGATTTTCTCCTTGTCGGCGTCGCGAACCGAGACGAATACGGCACCCGAGGTCGGGGGCCGCGATCCGGCGCCGAGCTGGCTCTTGGCAAAGGCGACTTCGAACGTCCGGTCGATGCCCATCACCTCGCCGGTCGAGCGCATTTCCGGCCCCAGGACGGTGTCGACGCCGGGAAAGCGGGCGAAGGGAAAAACCGCTTCTTTAACCCCTACGTGATCGAGCTTCCCGACGGCGAAATCGAACGAAGCCAAGGGTTCGCCCGCCATGACCCGGGCGGCTATCGCCGCGATCGGCTTGCCGATCACCTTGGCCACGAACGGGACGGTACGGGAAGCGCGCGGGTTGACTTCCAGGACATAGATCTCCTCGCCCTTGAGCGCGAATTGCACGTTCATGAGGCCGCCGACTTCGAGCGCGCGCGCCAGCTTTTTTGTCTGCTCCTCGAGACTGGCTAATGTCTTTGGCTTGAGCGACCGGGGCGGCAGCGAGCACGCGCTGTCGCCCGAGTGAATGCCGGCCTCTTCGATATGCTCCATGATGCCGGCGACAACCACCAACTGCCCGTCGCTGACCGCGTCGACGTCGATCTCGATAGCGTCCGCGAGGTAGCGATCGAACAGAAGCGGATTCTTGCCCAGAACCGTATTGATCTGGCCTGTCTTGTCGTTCGGATAACGCGCCTTGATTTCGGACGGCACCAGGCTCGGCAGAACGCCCAGCAGATAATCGTCGAGCGCGCCGGAATCGTGAATGATCGCCATCGCCCGCCCGCCCAGGACATAAGACGGGCGAACCACCAGAGGCAGCCCTAGATCGGCTGAGATGAGGCGCGCCTGCTCGACTGAATATGCGATGCCGTTCTTGGGCTGCTTCAGGCCCAGCTTGTCGAGGAGGCGTTTGAAACGATCGCGGTCTTCGGCAAGGTCGATCGAGTCGACCGAGGTCCCGAGGATCGGCGCGCCAGACTGTTCGATCGCGTGAGCGAGCTTCAAGGGCGTCTGTCCGCCAAACTGGACGATGACGCCCTTGAGCGTACCCCGCTCGCGCTCCTTATCAAGGACGGCCAGCACGGCCTCGGCGGTCAACGGCTCGAAATAAAGCCGGTCCGAGGTGTCGTAGTCGGTCGAGACGGTTTCCGGATTGCAGTTGACCATAATTGTTTCGTAACCGGCTGCCCGCAGCGAGAACGACGCGTGGCAGCAGCAATAGTCGAACTCAATCCCCTGCCCGATCCGGTTCGGGCCGCCCCCCAAGATGACGATCTTTTCGCGTCCTGTCGGCTCCGCCTCGCATTTCACGCCGCCCGCGAATGGGGCCTCGTAAGTCGAATACATGTAAGCGGTCGGTGCCGCGAATTCCGCAGCGCAGGTGTCGATGCGCTTGAACGCCGGCTGGACGCCGAGCCTGCGGCGAGTTGCGGCGACGTCGGGCTCAGCGAATCCGGCCAAGGCCGCAAGCCGCGCGTCGGAGAAGCCCGCGGCCTTGAGCGCCCTGAAGTTGCCAGCGTCCGGCGGCAATCCGTAGGAGCGCACGATCCCTTCGAGCCGGACGATATCGGAGATCCGATCGAGGAACCATGGGTCGATCTTGGAGACGTCGTGGATCTCTTCGACGCTCATCCCCATTCGCATGGCCTGCGCGACCTTGAGCAGCCGATCCGGCGTTGGTTGTCCGATCGCCGCGCGCAGCGCGTTATGGTCGTCCCCGACCCCAAGCCCCTCGATTTCGATCTCGTCGAGCCCGTCGAGGCCCGTTTCCAGCGATCGCAACGCCTTTTGCAGCGATTCCGCAAAGGTGCGGCCGATCGCCATTGCCTCCCCGACCGATTTCATCGCCGTCGTCAGAACCGGCTCGGCGCCGGGGAACTTTTCGAAGGCGAAGCGCGGGATCTTGGTGACGATATAGTCGATCGTAGGCTCGAACGAAGCTGGCGTAGCGCCGCCGGTGATGTCGTTCTCGATCTCGTCCAGGGTGTAGCCAACGGCGAGTTTGGCGGCGACCTTGGCGATTGGAAACCCGGTCGCCTTCGACGCCAGCGCCGAGGAGCGGGAAACGCGCGGATTCATTTCGATCACAACCATCCGTCCATCGGCAGGATTGATGGCGAACTGCACGTTCGATCCGCCGGTCTCCACCCCGATCTCGCGCAACACCGCGATCGAGGCGTCGCGCATGACCTGGAATTCTTTGTCGGTCAGCGTCAGCGCGGGCGCTACGGTGATGGAATTGCCGGTATGGACGCCCATCGGGTCGATGTTTTCGATCGAGCAGACGATGATGCAGTTGTCCTTCTTGTCGCGGACGACCTCCATCTCGAATTCTTTCCAGCCGAGGACGCTTTCCTCGACAAGCACCTCGTCTGTCGGCGAAGCGTCGATGCCGCGCTCGACGATCTCGATGAACTCGCTCCTCGTGTAGGCGACCCCGCCGCCGGTCCCTCCAAGCGTGAAACTGGGTCGGATGATCGCCGGCAGCCCGATATCGTCGAGCGCGACCAGCGCTTGGGAGAGCGACTTGATTTGATGCGAGCGCGGCGTGTTGAGCCCGATTTTGGTCATCGCCTCGCGGAAGAGCTTGCGATCTTCCGCCTTGTCGATGGCGTCGGCGCTGGCGCCGATCATCTCGACGTCGTACTCCTTGAGCACGCCCATCTTGCGCAGGCTCAAGGCGCAGTTCAGCGCGGTCTGCCCGCCCATAGTCGGCAAAAGCGCGAAACCCCCCGGAATCGCGTAGCGCTCCTTGGCGATGATCTTGGCGACAATTTCGGGAGTGATCGGCTCGATATAAGTCCGGTCGGCCATATCCGGATCGGTCATGATCGTGGCCGGATTGGAATTGATGAGAACGACCCGGTAGCCTTCCGCGCGCAGCGCCTTGCAGGCCTGCGTCCCCGAATAGTCGAACTCGCACGCCTGTCCGATGATGATCGGGCCGGCGCCGATGATGAGGATGGTCGAAATATCGGTCCGTTTGGGCATGGGCTCACTTGGCCGGCGCCTCGCAACAATGCGAGTTCGCAGGCTTCTAACAATCAGAAGCGACCGGGCCGCGGCGGCGCGCGAGACGTGCTTCGGGGATTCGCGGGCGCCCGCTCAAAATCGCCCGCCCGGCTGTGGCGAGGCGGCTGACGAGGCCCGGCCGGTGCCTAGCGGATATTGGGGCCGTTGGGAAGGCCGTCGCGCCAGCCCGGTTTGGGGCGCCTTCAGAACTTATACCCGATCCTGGCCCCTACCTGCGTCAGGCCCGGGTTGATGTGGGTGCAAAGGCTCGCGTGAGAGATGTGCTCGATATTGGCGATCAGGTCCCAGTGCTCGTTGAATTGATAGCCAAAGCCGCCCAACTCGCGGAAGTCGAAGCGGCAACCGGTGTTGATCCGGCCCGGCTCATCGCGCAACGGGGAGGTGTTGACGGCGCCGCCGAACTCGCCCTCGAAGAAGAACCCCTTGTAGATCGGAATCCGCCAGGTAAGGCCGGTGAAACCGTAGCTGGTCTTGCCGCCAGTGTTGATCATCGCGCCGACATTGATGCGCGGATTGAAGAACCAGGAGAACCACGGGCCGCCGATATTGTTGGCGTACCCCAGCGGCGAGGTCAGGATTTCGCCCGACACGTCGACTGGAGAATTCTCGTTGTGAATCCAGTTGTGAGCGTACACCCCGACTCTGACTTCGTCAGGAAAGGCGATGTAGGTGCTGGGTCCCGGCTGGATCACCGGCGCCGGCGGCGGCATGCTTTCGATGCCGAGGCTGGACATGTCGGCGGCCCCGGCGGGCGCGCCGGCAAGCGCCGCCCAAAGGAGACCCGATAGAACGACAGCTCGCCGCCCCGCCCCCAACGCCAACCTCGATTCCAAATCTCCGAGCCGAACTTGAATACCGGCCCAGGCGGCTAGGCGCAAGGGCGCCTGAATTGAACTGCCCGCCGGCGGCAAAAGGCGCCGCAAGCGCGTCGTCGACTCACCCCGCGTTCCGCGGTTTCGGCGAGAATGTCAGGGGCAGACAGCCGATGGCGCCCAGCGCACGAGCCGAAGCTTCCGATACCGGCGCGGCGCGCACGGCTTGCCAGGCCCAAGGAACTCCCAAGGCGGCGGCCGGTTTATGGTCAGCGTTGGACGAGGGATATCGAGATGACGATGGTGGCTTACAAAGTCGAGCCGACCGGCGAACAGTGGCTTGTCACTCGCGACGGCGAGCCCGGCATGAGCTACATTTCACAGGAAGCCGCGTATGAAGTCGCCGTCGCCGAGGCCGCCGGCGACCTCCGGACCGGCCACGAGATCCGGATTGAGGTGGTGGGCGGGGCCTATGATCGTCTGGACGACGGCTCGCGGAAGCCTGTCGGCGGCGCTCCGTCGCCGGAATAGGACATCAGCGGCGTTGGCCGGCGCCATCCATTTGGGTTTTCTTGGCTTCGGGCCGAAACAGGTCGAACGCGCCCGCCGGCGAAGGCAGGATTTGTTGGATTCGCTTGGATTCTCTCGTCAAAATCGATACTTTTCAATGGGTTGCGAGGCGCAAGAGCCGGAAACTACTTCTAGCGCGCTTCCCGTTCCGTAAAGCGCGCGCAAAGGCGGCCCGAGGTCCCGGGCGCAAGCAATGTCGTCATTGGTCATGGCGGCAAAGTAACCGTAATTCTGATTTTCCGCAAGGACTCCTTCGAAAGCTTATCGCGAGGAGGAACCCCCGCGCCGACGCGACCGCCGCTTAAGGATCGGTCTGCATCTCCCACACCACGGGGACCCCTAGGATGCGAGGATCGCGTTGATTTGCGGTGCGAGCACGGACAGCTCGCCATCGACCTCCGCCTTCGACTCCTTATCGGTTCTTCAAACCCCCATAGGAATGTCAAAGGTCATCGGAATGCGCGCCTCCAGCGTCGAGACGACCGGCGGCGGCTTCTCTTCGCGCGCGAAGTAGCCGGCGACTGGGCCCCATACGGCGGCCACGTTGACCCCTCCAGTCGCGACCGCGTCAACGATTTCGGACAGCGGATGATCGTTGCGGTGGACAGGGTCCCAGGCCATGAACTCCGCCCGGTCCGGCGAACATGTCGACCGTCGCTCCGACATAAGGAGTTCCGGCGATATATCCGACGTCCGTCAGATAGTTCATGCAAAGGTGCTGATGGGGAACGTAGAGAAGCTTCGTTCGCGGCGACCACGCGGTCGGCTGCCAGTCCTTGGCGCCTGGAGAGGCCGGGCATACGTTACGGGCGGTACGGTTCAGGTCGGGCTTGAGATCCGGATTCGGAATGATCCGTCCGGTCTTGAGGTCGACGCCCTTGTAGGCGGTCATCGATCGGAAGCTCCACGTGGAACCAAGCCCAAATCCGTTGGTTCAACCATCCGGGCGGTCCGAGCCGCCGAAGGCTTCCAGCAATGAAATCACCACAGACCACGGGCGGCGATGATGGAGCACACTTTGCTCTGCCGCTCGACGCCATGCCGATGGAGGCGAGGTCGGCGGAAGCTCTCCCTGACGAACCCGGCCGATGGCAATTCGAGCCGAAATGGGACGGCTTTCGCTGCCTGGCGTTCAAGGAGGGCGAGGCTGTCGAGCTCAAAGGCAAGTCCGGCAAATCATTGAGCCGCTTCTTCCCGGAGGTCGTTGCCACCCTGCGCGAGGCCCCGTTCAACCGGTTCGTGGTCGACGGCGAACTGGTTATCGAGCTCAATGGGCGGCTCACCTTCGATGCGTTGCAGGCGCGGCTCCACCCTGCCCCGAGCCGCATCCGTCGTCTGTCAATCGAAACGCCGGCCCGGCTCATCCTGTTCGACATGTTGGTCGGGCCAGATGGCTCCAAGGTCGCCGCCCTCCCCTTGGCCGAGCGGCGAAGCGCGCTTGAGATTTTCGGCCAGCAGGGCGCGATCGCTGGCAAGCTGATCGTCACCCCCTGCTCGCGCGATCTCGCGCAGGCGAGGAGCTGGCTTGCCGATTTTGACCATGACGGCAGGGACGGCGTCGTCGCCAAGCGGCTGGATGCGCCTTATCTCAGCGGCGCGCGGGCGATGCTCAAGGTGAAGCGGCTACGAACCGCTGATTGCGTGGTTGCGGGCTTCCGCTATTTGAACAACGCGCACGAGGTCGGATCGCTTCTGCTCGGTCTCTACAACGCCGAAGGGAAGCTCGATCACGTCGGATTCACCTCAACGATCGCGAATGACGAACGCGCGGCGCTGACGCATACGCTTCGCGCGCTTCGGGCGGCCCCGGGTTTCACCGGCCGGGCGCCTGGAGGCCCGAGCCGCTGGAGCAACGAGCGCAGCGCCGAATGGGAGCCGCTGCGGCCTGAGCTCGTCGTCGAAGTGCGCTACGATCACGTGACCGGCGATCGATTTCGCCATGGCGCAAGACTGCTTCGGTGGAGGCCCGACAAGCCCGCGCGTCAGTGCACGATGGATCAAATCCTCTCGCCGCCCCGCGCCCGCGAAGAGACCAAGCCGTAAGCCGCGTCCCGCCAGCAAGTTGACGTTGCCGGTGAGGTCCTTCCACGCGCCCCCAACTCCGGGCGCGAGCGCCTGTCCGCCGAGCTTCCCCTCGCGCAAGCCTCATAGGCGCTTCCCGATCACCGCCAGCCGTTCCGCCTCGGCGAGATCGCCGACGGTATTGACGTTGAAAAACGGATCGAGAAGTTCGGCCGGCCATTCGACGGTCGCCCCGCGAAAGCGCGCGGTCCACTGGCTGACCTTTCGCAGCCCTTCGACCGCCAGCGCCCGGCGCAGTCCCTCGCGCGAGGCGACGCTCCAAAGCCCGACGACGGGATGGGATCGAGCCTTGGACGCTGCGACTGCGAACTCAGCATTCTCCGCCCTTAAAGCCTGGCTGAGACGCGCGACGAGATCGCGCGGCAGGAAGGGACAGTCCGCCGGCGCGCTGAGGACCCACGCCGCTTTCGGCCAATTGGCTGCGGCCCAATCGAGGCCAGCGAGGATTCCCGCGAGCGGTCCTGGAAAGTCCGTCACGCTATCGGCGACGACGGGAAGCCCGAACGACGCGAAGCGGCGGGGATCGCCATTGGCGTTGATCGCCAGGCCCTCGCACTGAGGCTCGAGCCGGGCGATGACCCGGGCGAGAATCGTGCGGCCGCCGATCTCGCGCAAGGATTTGTCGCCGCCGCCCATCCGGCTCGCGCGGCCGCCCGCTAGGATGACGCCGGGCGCGCCAAGATCGGGAGGCATTAGGGGGATGACGGGCGGATTCGTTTTCGACCTCCGCCAGGTTCGGACTCGATCATTTGGTGGACTCTTTTGGATGACGGGACAAGCTGATCGCTTCTACCATGCCCGCATCAGCGGTTGGGGCCGGCGGCGCGGGCACACCCTTCTCCGCTAGGTCGAACCGGCGCATTCCGCAGCGTTAGTGGCGATTGACGCTTCCCAAACCCGAGGCGCATGCTGCGCCATGACCCTTACCAAGCTCGATCTGGCGGGGCTGAAATGCCCTCTTCCCGCGCTGCGGACCCGCAAGGCCCTGAAGTCGATCGCTCCGGGCGACCGGCTGCAAGTACGCTGCACGGACCCGCTCGCGGCGATTGACATTCCCCATCTCATCCAAACGACTGGCGACCGCCTGGAGGGCGTCGAGCGAGGCGAAAGCGATATCGTGTTCCTGATCGAAAAAGCCCAGCCCTCGAGCGCGTCAAGGCCGCCTCCTTGACCGGGGACCGGCTCAATCGGCCTCGCTCCCCGAAGTCCTCGAGCGGCTAAGCCGCCGGCGGCCAAAGCTTCGCGAACGATTGGGTGTCGCCTGTGACCGGGTCCGCGGCAGGAAACGGCAGATGCGCCATGCGCTCCTCCGCTTCGGGCGTCGGGGCCGCGCGGCAAAGATCCCAACGCTGATCGGGCGGATAAGCGCCGACGACCAGAAAGTCGTCGCTGGCGTCGAGCCGGCAATGCCCTGTACCGACCGGCAAAAGAACAACGTCGCCCGCTTCGACCGTGACCTCGCGTCCGCCCGGCCCCCCAAGCAGGAGGCGCGCGCGGCCGGCGGCAAACCCCAGCACCTCATGCGCCGTCGAATGATAGTGATGAAAGCCGTAGACGCCGTTGCGCCATTGCGGCGGCCATCCGTTGCGCGCGAAGACGGCTTCGAACAGTGCGGCGGGATCGCTGCCGGCGATCTTGATCGCGTGCTTGTAGAGGAGCACGGGAAGGCGCGGGTTGTTCGGGACCCATTCGCTCCGCGGCAGAATGAAGCTTTGCGGCGCTGCCTCGCCCCTCGCCCCGGAGGCGCCGGCGTCCGAGACGCCTAGACGGTCGACCATCAAATCCTGCCTCGCTCCACTTTGGCGGCTTCCGTCGCCTGCGCCGCAATATCTGATCCAAACCTGCGACACATCGGTCGATTTGAGGGACGTCGGCCCTCAAAAATTCGCGGTCGCCGGGTCGGGACCGATCCGGCCCGAGGGCGAGTCAAGCGCGTCGATGCGCCGCAAGTCATCCTCGTCGAGCCGGAAATCGAGCGCGCCGATATTCTCCTTCAGGCGCTCGGATCGCACGGTTTTGGGAATGACGATAAGGCCGCTCTCCAGATGCCAGCGGATGACGGCCTGCGCCGGAGTCTTTCCGTGCTTGGCGGCGACGGCGGCAATCGCGCCCTCGCCGAGCAGACCGCCGCGGCCGAGCGGGCTCCAGGATTCCGTCCTGATGCCCTGCTCATCGTGATATGCCCGGAGCGCCCTCTGCTGGAACCGCGGATGAAGCTCGACCTGATTGACCGCGGGCGTGACCCCGGTCTCGGCGATGACGCGCTCAAGATGGTCGCGAGTGAAATTCGAGACCCCGATCGACCGGACCCTCCCGTCCTTTTGCAGACGGACGAGCGCCTTCCAGCTTTCGACATAAAGCCCGGCGCGCGGACGCGGCCAGTGAATGAGGTAGAGGTCGAGCCTATCGCGACCGAGCCGCTTCATGCTCGCGTCGAACGCGCGCAAAGTCGCGTCGAAGCCATGATCGGAATTGCCGAGTTTCGTCGTGACGAACACATCGGCCCGGCCGGCGAGGGCGTCGCCGACGCCCTGCTCGTTGCGGTACATCGCCGCCGTGTCGACCAGCCGATAGCCTGCGCCGACGGCCATCCGCACGATTTGCTCGGTCTCGTCGGGCGGCGTCTGGAAAACCCCTAGTCCGAACTGCGGCATCGTCGCGCCGTCGTTGAGAGACAATGTCGGTTGGGGCTTGGCGGTCATGCCTGTTCCTTTGTCGCCGAGAGTCAAGGGCGTGGGTCAAGAAAGCATGAACCAGGCCGAGACCCCAACCCGGAGCGGTCAGCAAGTGATCCGAGCCCCCGCCGAAGCAGCCCCGACAAGAGGTGTGCGAAGCCCGGTTCGGCGCCCTATATAGGAACTCCCGAGCTTAATCTGGCGGCGTCGTCGAGGAGCCAAACCGCTTGCTGCGCAACCCGGAACTGAGATCGACCCCAGCCGCGACGTCTCGCCGGGAGACCGACGCTGCGCCACTTTCCCACGCAACTACTGAGACCCTGTTCCATCCCGCCGTTGCAAGCTGGTTCGCCGACGCCTTCGCCGAGCCCACGCCAGCCCAGGCCGATGCCTGGCCCGCGATCAAGGCCGGCCGCCATACGCTCATCGCCGCGCCGACCGGATCGGGCAAGACGCTTGCGGCCTTCCTGGCGGCGATCGACGACCTGATCCGGCAAGGCCTCGAAGGCCCGCTCGCCGACGCGACTCAGGTCGTCTATGTTTCGCCGCTCAAAGCGCTGTCGAACGATATCCACCGCAATCTCGAGGCGCCGCTGGCCGGCATCCGGGAAAAGCTGCGCCGCAGCGGCCTTGACGATGTCGAGATCCGCACCTGGGTCCGGACCGGGGACACGCCGGCCGCCGAGCGCGCGCGGATGGCGCGGCGCCCGCCGCATATCCTGGTGACGACGCCGGAGTCGCTCTACGTCCTGCTCGGTTCGGAGTCGGGGCGAGCGATGCTTTCGACCGCGCGCTCGGTCATCGTTGACGAAATCCACGCCGTCGCTCCCAACAAGCGCGGGGCCCATCTCGCGCTGTCGCTCGAACGGCTGGCGGCGCTCTGCGGCGATCGCCTGCAGCGGATCGGCCTCTCCGCGACACAGAAACCGATCGACGCCGTCGCCCATTTCCTCGTCGGCGACGCCACGAACGGGAAGACCGGCGCTGAGGTCGCCATCATCGACGCGGGGCATCATCGGCCACGCGACCTGAGCCTGGAAATCCCGGATTCGCCGCTCGAGACCGTGATGTCCAATGAGGTGTGGACCCAGGTCTATGTCCGCCTCGCCACCCTCATCGAGGAGCACCGCACCACGCTCGTGTTCGTCAACACCCGCCGGATGGCGGAGCGGATTGCGCGCGAACTCACGGAGCGTCTCGGCGAAAGCGCCGTCACCGCCCATCACGGCAGCATGGCCAAGGAGCTCAGGCTCTCGGCCGAACGGAGACTGAAGGGCGGCGAGCTGAAGGCCCTGGTGGCGACCGCCTCGCTCGAGCTCGGAATTGATATTGGCGATGTTGATCTCGTCTGCCAGCTCGGTTCGCCGCGGTCGATCGCGGCCTTCCTGCAGCGGGTCGGAAGGTCCGGCCACGCCATCGGCGGAACGCCCAAGGGCCGACTGTTTCCACTCTCGCGCGACGACCTCGTCGAATGCGCGGCGCTGGTCGACGGCGTTCGCCGCGGCGAGCTCGACCGGCTTCAAATCCCCGAACGGCCGCTCGACGTCCTCGCCCAGCAGATCGTCGCCGAAGTCGCGGCGCAGGATTGGCCGGAGGCCGCGCTTTACGACCGGCTGCGGCGCGCCTGGCCTTTCCGCTCACTCGCGCGCGACGAGTTCGACAACGTGGTCCGCATGCTCGCCGAAGGCTTCTCCACCCGTCGGGGTCGCCGTGGCGCTCTCATTCATCGTGACGCAGTCAATCTCGTCCTGCGCGGACGACGCGGCGCGAGGATGACCGCGCTCACTTCCGGGGGCACGATTCCGGACACCGCCGACTACCAGGTTCTGCTCGAGCCGGAGAATCAGGTCATCGGCTCGGTCAACGAGGATTTCGCCGTCGAGAGCATGGCCGGCGACATCTTTCAGCTCGGCAACGCCTCCTACCGCATTCAGCGAGTCGAGCGCGGGACCGTCCGGGTCGAGGATGCCAAAGGGCAGCCTCCGACCATTCCCTTCTGGCTCGGCGAGGCGCCCGGCCGCACAGACGAGCTTTCCACGTCCGTGTCGCGCTTGCGCAGCGAAATCTCATCGCGGCTCGGCGCCGACGGGTCGGGCGCCTCCGCCCGGCGTTGGCTGGCTCAGGAAGTCGGCGTCGGCGCGCCGGCCGCGGATCAGCTTGTCGATTATCTCGCCGCGGCCAACGCGACCTTCGGCTGCCTGCCCACCCAGGACGAGATCGTCTTCGAGCGTTTCTTCGACGAGGCAGGCGGCATGCAGCTCGTCATCCACGCGCCGTTCGGCAGCCGCATCAATCGCGCCTGGGGCCTGTCGCTGCGCAAGCGCTTCTGCCGCAAATTCAATTTCGAGCTGCAGGCCGCGGCGACGGAAGACAATATCGTGCTCTCGCTGACCACGGCGCATAGCTTCGAGCTTGGCGACGTCGCGCGCTACCTCCATTCAAACAGCGTGCGCGCGGTGCTGATCCAGGCGATGCTCGACGCGCCGATGTTCACGACCCGCTGGCGCTGGGTCGCCGGAGTGTCGCTCGCGCTCCCCCGCTTTCGCGCTGGCAAGAAGGTCGCGCCGCAACTGCTTCGCATGCAGGCGGAGGATTTGGTCGCGGCGGTGTTCCCTGACCAGATCGCATGCGCCGAGAATCTGGTCGGCGAGCGCGAGGTTCCTGACCATCCCCTCACCAATCAGGCGATCAGCGACTGCCTGCACGAGGCGATGGACATTGAAGGGCTCGAGCGGCTTCTCGGTCGCATTGAGGCGGGCGACATTCGAATTGTTCCGTGCGATCTCACCGAGCCGTCGCCGCTCGCGCTCGAGGCCTTGAACGCGAGGCCCTACGCCTTTCTCGACGACGCGCCATTGGAAGAGCGGCGGACGCAGGCGGTCATGGCGCGGCGATGGCTCGATCCGAAGAGCGCCTCAGAACTTGGCCGGCTCGACCCCGAGGCCATCGCCAAGGTTCAATCCGAGGCTTGGCCCGATCCGATCAACGCCGAGGAGCTGCATGACGCCCTCCTGTGGCTGGGCGCGCTGAGCGAGGCCGAGGTCCGCCAGGCGCCGACATGGCGCGAATGGCTCGACGCGCTCGCCCGCGACAAGCGCGTCGCTCGTTTGAAAACGCCTCAGGCAACGCTCTGGATTCCGGCCGAGCGGCTGAACCAGTTCCGCGCCCTATGGCCGGAGGCGCGGCTCGAGCCCGAGATCGCGCCGCCACCGGATCAGGCCGCAGCGACGTGGTCGCGCGACGAGGCGCTGGTCGAGATTCTGCGCGGCAGGTTCGAAGGCCTCGGTCCGGTAACTCCGACAACATTGACGGCGCCGCTTGGACTCGAGCCCAGCGCGGCCGCGAGCGCGCTGGCCGCGCTCGAAAGCGAAGGGACGATTATCAGAGGCCGCTTCCTTCCCGGCGTCAACGACGAGCAATGGTGCGACCGCCGCCTGCTGGCGCGCGTCCACCACTACACGGTGCGGCGACTGCGGTCGGAAATCGATCCTGTCGCCGCGCGGGACTTCCTGCGCTTCCTGTTCGCCTGGCAGCATGTGTCGGAGGAGACGCGGCTCGAGGGGCCCGACTCGCTGCCTGCGGTTCTGAGCGCGCTTGAAGGGTTCGAAGCGCCGGCCAAGGCCTGGGAGACCGAGATTCTGCCGGCGCGGCTCAAAGGCTATCAGGCGTCATGGCTCGACGCCCAATGTCTCGCCGGGCGGACGGCCTGGGCGCGATTGACCCCGCCTGCGGCAGCGAATGGCCGCACGCGCCAGCCGGCGCCGGTCGGCGCGACGCCGATCGCCCTCGTCGAGCGTCGCCGGGCGCCTCAGTGGATCGCGCTCACGCCGCCGAGCAACGCCGCGCCGCCGAGCGGTCGCGCCGAGGCCGCGCTCCACTGCCTCAAGGCCCGCGGCGCGATGTTCTTCGACGAACTCATGGATTCCTCGCGTCTCTTGCGTCACGAGCTCGAGCAGGCGCTGGGCGAACTCGTGGCGCTCGGCCTCGCGTCTTCCGACAGCTTCGGCGGCCTGCGGGCTTTGCTGACGCCCGCGGGCCAGCGCAAGCCGCCGCCCGGCGCGAGGCGGCGCGGGCGGGTGCTCGCTTTCGACATCGAGAGCGGCGGACGCTGGTCGACGATAGGCCGCGCGGGAATCGATGGCGGCGATGAAGCCCGCGCCGATGCGATCGAATACGCGGCCCGCACGCTTTTGAGGCGCTACGGCGTCGTCTTCTGGCGCCTGCTCGCGCAGGAGCCGGGATGGCTGCCGCCCTGGCGAGACCTACTCAGAGTGTATCGCCGGCTCGAAGCCCGAGGCGAGATTCGCGGCGGACGCTTCGTCGCCGGTTTCTCCGGCGAGCAGTTCGCGCTGCCCGATGCGGTCGGCCTCATGCGCGAGATTCGCCGCAAGCCTGCGTCGGGCGAGTGGGTGTCGCTCTCCGGCGCCGATCCGCTCAACCTGATCGGGATTCTGACCCCGGGCCAGCGGCTCGCGGCGCTGACCGCCAATCGCGTCGTCTACCGCGACGGCCTGCCGATCGCCGCGCTGACCGGCGGCAAGGCGCAGTTCCTGACCGAACTCGAGGATGCGGAACAGTGGGAAGCCGAGAAGCGGCTGGTGCGGTCGGCGGCGCGGGGCATGCTCGCGGATCTCGTGTGACCGCAGCTGCTGCGATTGAGTCGCCGCGCAAATTCCGATTGGCCCCCTGTATAACTGATCATATGTGTGATACAGTCAAGTAGGGTTCCTCCCGTGTCCAGCAAACGGGACGAGCACCGCTTCGACGCTCACGAAATGGCGCCTAAGCCTTTCAAATCACAAGGCGGCGTAACTTGTGGAGCGACCCCGCGAACCGGGCGCCGCGCGGACCCGTCAGCGCGTCCGTTCGCGAGGCTCGGAGCGGAGGCGGCGTCGATTCTGCCGCGCCTGGCCTCGATTGACCGGGCGCGTCCGGTTTGCTAGCCAAGAATCGACGATGAAATGTCAAACGGTTCGGCGCGAATCGCCTGAGGGGCCGCAACAATGAGGGGGGCGTCGCAAGTGATGACACGTCGGGTCGGCGCATTCGCGCTCGTTGGTGTTCTTGCCGCTCTCATCGCCGGCTGCGGCGAAACGCCGCCTCCCGCTCCCGCGATCGTCGCCCCCGCCATCAGCTCCGATCAGCTTGTCGGCAAGTGGGGCTTTGCCGCCTATCACAAGGACACGGATCGCGCGCGGACCATGAAAGAGGCCGCCGCCCAGTGCAATCGGCCCTACGTCATCGACAAGGGGCCGAACGGCGGCGTGATGATGAACCTGGCCGACCAGAAGGAATTGTCGGAACTGGTCCTCAAGGCCGGCGCGAACGGCCAGACTTTCCTTGGACCCCCCGGCGACGCCGGCACGGCCGACGATCGCATCGTAAGCAATGTCGATCCAAATTCATTCACGACCGTGTGGGTTGATCCCGACAACGCAAGCCGCTATGGCACGTCCGTGTATGTGCGCTGTGGCGTCAAGCGCTGATCGGCGAGCAGTCGGGGGTTCCGCCCGACATTTCCATTCGACGGAGTGCGCATGAGAGTTCGAGCAAGTTTGTTGTTGCGGGTTGCGTTGGGCGCGGCGTTCGCGGTGCTTGCCGGCGCCGCCGGCGCGCAGAACGCGGTCCCCGGCCGGGACGAGATGAATGTCGTCGACCAGCCCGGATACCAGCCGTCGCCGGAGGAGGAGCAGCTCACCGGCGCCTATGAAAAGCAGGAGGTCTTCTTCCGGACCACGGAAGCGCCGGGCACGATCATCATCGACACCCAGAACCGCTTCCTTTACCTCGTCCAGGGCAACAACCGGGCCCTTCGTTACGGCATCGGCGTCGGTCGCGAAGGCTTCACCTGGTCCGGCTTGCAGAAGATCTCCCGCAAGCAGGAATGGCCGGACTGGCGTCCGCCGCCGGAAATGATCGAGCGCCAGCCCTATCTGCCGCGGTTCATGGCCGGCGGCCCGGGCAATCCGCTCGGTGCTCGCGCGATGTATCTCGGCGGCACGGTCTATCGAATCCACGGCACGAACCAGCCGCAGACGATCGGGCACGCAGTGTCCTCGGGGTGCTTCCGGCTCGTGAACGAGGACGTGATCGATCTCTATAGCCAGGTGCCGGTCGGCACGAAGGTCATCATCAAGCAGGCCGTCGCGCTTTAACGCCGGCGGCGCCGAAGCCCCGAAACCGAATCGAGACCGCTCATGCTGAAGGTGACACCGCTTCTCGCGCTCGCGGCGGTCCTGGGGTTCGGCGGCGCCGCCGAAGCCCAGACCACGCTCAAGGCCGTGCAGGATCGCGGCTCGCTCGTCTGCGGCGTCAATCAGGGTCTCGACGGCTTCGGGAACAAGGACGACAAAGGCCAGTGGTCCGGCTTCGACGTCGATTTCTGCCGGGCGCTGGCGGCGACCATCTTCAATGATCCCTCGAAAGTGCAATTCGTGCCGCTCTCGGCCGAGGCGCGATTCGATGCGCTCAAGAACAAGCAGATCGATGTCCTCTCGCGCAACTCGACCTGGACGATGGGGCGCGAGGGCGATTACGGCGTCGCGTTCCCGGGCGTGACCTATTACGACGGCCAGGCGTTCCTCGTTCCCAAGAGCCGGAACGTGCAGTCGGCGCTCGAACTGGACGGCAGCAAGGTCTGCGTGCAGCCGGGCACCACAACCGAGCCGAACTTCACCGACTTCTTCGACGCCAATCACATGAAATACGAGGCGGTGCACGAAGGAAGCGCGGCAGACATGATCGCCGCCTATCAGGCCGGGCAATGCAACACGATGACGACCGACGAATCGGCGCTGTTCGCGATCCGCCAGCAGCTCGCGAAGCCCGGCGACAGCATGATCCTGCCGGACGTCATCTCCAAGGAGCCTCTCGGTCCGGTCGTAAGACAGGACGACATGCAGTGGTTCAATATCGTCAAGTGGGTCAACTTCGCCCTTATCAACGCCGAAGAGCTCGGCGTCAGCTCCAAGACCATCGACGATGCGCTGAAGTCGCAGAAGCCTGCGGTCAAGCGGCTGCTGGGAACGGAGGGTGATTTCGGCAAGCCGCTCGGCCTTAGCCAGGACTGGGCGACCCGCGCCATCCGGGCGGTTGGCAATTACGCCGAAGTGTTCAACCGCAACGTCGGCGCCGATTCGAAGCTCGGCATTCCTCGCGGGCTGAACGAGCTCTGGGACAACGGCGGCATCCTCTACGCCCCGCCGATCCGCTAAAGCAGCGGATCGTCAAGCGGGTTTGCTGTCAGGCCCGCGAAAGCGGGCCTGCAGACCACAAGGCTCTGACGCAACTCTGCGCTCTGGCGCTGCACGCGAGGCTAATCCGGCACCCACGTCCTGCCTTCGTAGTGGCCGCCCCTGGATGCGGGCGTTGACGTATCCGCCGGTCTCGTCTTGTCCGGCGGCGGCCGGTTTGCGGGCTTTACGGGGTAGTTCTGCGCCGGCGGCGGGACGACGACGATCGGGGGGTAAAAGAACTGGGCGCAGGCCGGAAGCGGTGCGATGGCGCTGAAGAACACGAGCCCTGCGGCAAAGCGAGAGGCGTTGGTCTTCATTGACGCGTTCCCTGTCCGCTCCCCGCCCGGCAAGATGCAGGAACGCAACGGCCCGCAGGGAAACGATCGCCGTCGCGAGCGTCGCACGCCATTCGCCCCTTTGCGTCGTCCGTTCGGCGCCAACTCTCGTACCGGACCTTCGAACGTCGCTTCGCGATCGTTCGCCTCCCCGATCCGGCGCTCGTAGCATATCCAGCCCGCAAACGGAATTCCCCGCGACGCTTTGACGCCGCAGAACGACCTCCCCTGCGGGGCGAGACGAGCAGATGCGCCCGGCGCCGATCCGGGTTCGGGCTACTTGTTGCTGGCTTCGGCCTTCGCCATCGCTTCCTTGCAACCATCGCTGAGGTCCGCCGCATGCGACTTCATGCAGGCCGCGACGGTTCCCTTGCCCGGCTTGACGTCGGCGCAAAGCTTCTTGACGTCGGCCTTGCAGGCCTTGCCGACCGCCGCCGCACGGATGATCGCCAGCTGACAATCCTCCGACAGGTCGGAGAAATGCGTCTTCATGCAGTCCTTGAGCGCGCGGCCGCCGGTTTTCATCTCGTCGCCGCACTGCGTCTTGATGTCCGCCGCGCAAATCTTGCCGAGCGAGGCGGAGGAAGCCGGATACGTCATGATGAGCGCCGCGGCGAGCGCGGCAATCGAGGTCAGCAACTTCATCCCGGATCTCCTCCCGTCGCCAAGCGCCTCGGCGCTCGCTCCATCTCGACCGCCCTCTCGGCCGGGCTTCAAATAGCATGGATCGCGCGAGCTCGTCTCCGGAGCAGGCCGCCTCTTAGGACGCCGGCGCCGAAGCGTCCGGCCCGGGCAGGACCATGAGCGTCGAGGTCCCGTGCGCCAGCAGGCGGCCTCTGGTGTCGACGATTTTCGCGTCGCAGGAGATGATGCGCCGGCCGCGGCCGACGACGCGCCCTTCGGCGCGGACGCGGCCGGTGTCCTTCGTGATGGGGCGGGAAAAATTGGCCTTGGTCTCGATCGAGGTATAGCTGACGCCGGCGGGCAGGATCGTCTGCCCGGCGCAGCCGGTCGCGCTGTCGATCAGGGTCAGCGCCCAGCCGCCATGAACGACCCCGAGCGGATTCAGGAGATGCTCGCCGGCGTCGCCCTCGAAAACCGCGAATCCGTCGCCGATCTCGGTCAAAAGGAACGAGAGCGTCCGCGCCATCGGCGGCGCCGGCATCCGGCCATCCATGATCGCCTCGAGGAACTCGCGGCCCGACATCAGCCTCGCCTCGGCCGGATCGGCGACGCCATAGTCGCGCGGCGCGCTGGTCAGCATCGCTTTCTCCTTTGCATGCAGATACAAATGATGCATATGCATATATCGATGCTGAGGCCGGCGCAACCGCTTACGAAGACCCTCGTCTCCGACATTCGCGCGGCCGTCGATGGCTGCGCCGGCTGGAACTCGAGGCTCGCCGCGCGCCGCATCACCGCATTCCTCAACCGACGGATGCAGGGCTCTGGCCTGACCCTCGCGCAGTTCGGGCTGATGGCCCAGATCGCCTCGGCTCACGACGATACGCTCGGCGCGCTCGCCCAGCGGACCGGGCTCGACCAGTCGACGCTGTCGCGCAACCTGCAGGTGCTCGAATCGTCAGGGCTGATCGAGATCGCCGCCGGCGACAGGGACGCGCGCCGTCGCGCTGTCTGGCTGACCGAAAAGGGGGCGCTCGCCATCGAGGGGAGCCTCGCAGACTGGCGGCGCGCGCATGGCGAACTCGCCGAGCGGATCGACCCGGAGGCGGCGCGGCGCCTCGCCGCCGCGGCCGAAGCGCTCGAGGAGGGCTAGGCCGCTCCGATAGCGCGCCTGACGCGCGACCCGGCAAGGCCAAGTCCCGCGAAGCCAATCGCGAGCAAGGCCCAGGTCGACATTTCCGGGACTGCCGCCTCGGTAATCGTCGTGGGTCCGAGCGCGTTGTAAAGATTGCCGTCCCCGCCCGGCCCGGCGATGAACCCGCAGACGACCGCGCTGCTGCATTCGCCATACTCGCCGCCGGTTAGGAATTGCAGGGTGTAGCCGCCGTGGAGACTGCCCGGCGCGTTAGTGCTGAAGGTAATGCCTGCTGAGTTGATCGGAATCGCGTTGTCCTGGCCGAAAAGCTCGGTGCCGTCTCCGGCCTCGTAGACCTGGCCCGCCGGAACGACGCCCATCGTCTGTGTGCCCGGCAAGCCACTCCCTGAGATCGTCAGCGTGCCGGAAATCGCCACTCCGCCCACAACATCCAATGTCATTTCGCCGGAAAGCGTGTCGCCGTTGAAGGGCCCGCCGTTGTACGTGGTTGAAAAAGTAAACTGTTCAACGGCAGCGCTGGCGGCTGCCGGCGCAAGAGCCGCGCCGACCGCCATCGCCAAAACTCCAACAGAAATAAAGCTTTTCACCGCGAGGCCCCTGCACATAGTCATAGCGGCTTATCCGCCGCTAAACTCCCTTTTATGCGGTAATTATCAGTTATTTTGGTTGAGTCAACGCCAAGTTGAGGATCGTTAACAGCTTAACTCGCGTGCGGTTGCAGCCGCGCCGCTATGCAGAAAGCCAGAGCGGTCGGTCCGCTCCATCGTCCGTGGCTCCTTGTGATAGACAAGTGGCCACGCAGGCTTCTCGAAGGAATTGAGCATGAAAAGCAAAGCGCGCGGGTCGGCGATAAGGTCGGCGGCCATTGCTCTCGGCGTCGGCGTCGCCCTAAGCGCAAGCGCGTCGGCGGAGGATGTTGGCAAGACGACAAGGGCGCAGCTCAACCCCCCGCGGCTTGCTTACGCCCGCCTCTACTGCACGCCAGACCACGAGAGCCATTTCGCCGAGCTGACGGCGGACCTCGCCGAGCAGAATTTCGCCCCGCCCGCCGCGCCGATCTACATCGGCGGCAGTGAGCCAGCCTCATCCGTGTTCTTCGCGGGATTTGGGGCGCACTGGGGCGCGGCCGACCTCGAGAACCACCTCTACCATCCGACCCCCGCGGTTCAGCTCTTGACCGTGGCCGCGGGCCAATTTTCGATCACGACGTCGGACGGCGAGTTGAGACTGCTCCATCCCGGCGACGTCGTGCATCTGGAAGACGTCGCTCCCTGCAAGGGGCACATCACAGTCGTCGGCGACACGCCGGGATTCCTGGTGTTCGCGCGCTGACGCCGCCCACGCCGAAGGACGCCCGCCTCTCCCTCAGCGCGCGTGGAGAGGCTGGGTTCGGAAGCGTTCCCGCGAAACGGGAAGAGACGGCTCGTCCTCGACCGCCGAAGCGGCAACCTGCTCCGCCGCCATTTCACGCAGGATATCGAATCCGGTCGTGAAATTCGCTTCGACCGTGGACTTCACGCGCTCATAGAAGGGCGCGTCCTTCGGCTTTGGCCTGGCGACGCGGAATTCGAAGTGGGTTCCGCCGTCGCCCCGCTCCTCGAACGCATAGGAGAACAGGATTTTCGGCGCCCCCGGGATCGGCAGCAGCGCGGTCAGCGTCACATAGTCGAACGGGCGCCAGTCGACGATATCCTCGATGACTGCGTCCTTGCCGTGAAGGCAATGGTTCTGCGTGCCGGCGCCGCGACGCCCCGCGCCGTGTTCTCGAGCACGCCGTCACTTCGCTGCCAGCGGGCGTGATGCTGAGGCGACGTGACCAGATCCCACATCATCTGCCGCGGCGCGGCGAAGTCCCTCTCGATCAGCATATAGGCGCCCTCGCGCGGAACGAGCGTTCGCTTCGATTCGGTCTCCCGCGTCCACGCCTCGCTGAGGTCGCTCACCCAGCACTTCGTTTCACCGATATGCTCGATTGCCTCGGCGTGCTCCTTGAGACCCCGCGCGGCGCGATCGATCCCGAGCGCCTTCGCGCAGGCGTCGGAATAGAGCGCATAGGCGTGCGGGCCGAACGTCTTGGCGACCTCGTTCTTCAGCAGGCGGTGGATTAGGATCACATCCCGGCCGGCGAGCTCTTCGCGGCCCGCCATCTTCTGCCGGATGAACTCGCCGTAATGGACAACGAACTTGACGTCGAGGTCTTGCATGCGGCTGCAAGCCTGGCACTCGCAACTTGTGGCTTGCTTGATGCTGCGGAGGCGCTTGCGGAACGCGAAATAGGCCTGTTCGATCGAATCCTGGACGAGCGCTCCGTCGATCTTGTCGGCGAGCGCGTAGACGAAGGCCGCGTCACCCTCGAACTTCGCCAGGCGGAATGGCGGGCGCAGCGCACGGACGAGCGTGTCCATGATGTCGGCGATGATGTCCTGGGCATGGTCGAGTTCGACCCCGGACACGAAATGCGTGTAGCCCGATATGTCGGCGATCACGAAGCAGGCCAATTCCGCCTTCGGAAGCATTGCGGCCCTCCCCCATTCGAGCGGCGCCTGAGGCGCCATGCCCGGCCCTTGAACTATCCCCACGTTACCACGCCGCGGACGAGCATGCGAACGGCCGACGGGTCCTCTCCAAAGGCGGCAAGATCGCCGTCCCTACCCGCGCGCCTGCCAGAAATCCGCCTGCAGCCGGGCCGCCTCGTCCTCAAGCATTGGGCCTACGACTTCGGTCTGGCGCTGGCCGGCGGCGAAAACGATGTCACAAGGCAGGTCGAGGGTCGGGTTCTCCTCATGCGCGCCCGTCTGGGCCTTCAGCGCCTTCTCGGTCTGGCCGTAGACCACCCGGCCGATGCCCGCCCAGTAGATCGAGCCTGCGCACATCGCGCAGGGCTCGGCCGAGGTATAGAGCGTGCAGCGGGCCAGGAACTTGAGGTCGTAGGCGCGGGCCGCGCGCGAAGCGAGCAGGCGCTCGGCGTGAGCGGTGCGGTCGCCGCCCTCGCTCGTATATCCGTTGCCCTGCTCCATGAGCAGCTTGCCCTCGCCGTCCGCGAGCACGGAACCGAACGGATGGTCGCCAGCAGCGCGCGACCGCCGGGCGACGTCGAAGGCCTGTCGCAACAGGTCCGCGTCATAAGGACGCAGGGATGCGGCGGTCATGGCTCTGGCTCCGCTGGCGCTCTCCGCGTTCGCTAGCACGTCGCCGCGCTGACGTCTCCCGGAAGCGACCTTTCGCCCGCGTTGCGCATCGTTCATTTGACATGCGGCTGCGGCTCGTTACGGTCAAAAATTGAGCAGTCGTCGCGCTGCGCCGATGGAAGGAAGCGCAGGCCGGAGCCCTCCGGCGGCGCGATTCTTGCGTGGCCGAAATGGCGCCGGATAGGCGCAGGCCGAGGGGAGCGAGGGTCTATTTCTGTGACTGTAGAAGCGCCCCTGCGGCTCAAGCTCACCGGCGTCAGCAAGTCTTTTCCCGGCGTCCGCGCCAACGACAACGTCAACCTCAGCGTCAAGCCGGGCGAGATCCACGCACTCCTGGGCGAAAACGGCGCGGGAAAATCGACCCTGGTCAAGATGATCTACGGCATCCTCGCCCCCGACGAGGGCGAGATCGTCTTCGACGGTTCGCCGACCCGGATCCCGAACCCGCGGGCCGCGCGCCGCCTTGGCATCGGCATGGTGTTCCAGCACTTCTCGCTGTTCGAGGCGATGACGGTTCTGGAGAATATCGCGCTCGGTCTTGATTCGCGGCTCACGTCGCGCCAGCTCCTCGCCGAGTTCAACCGGGTGCTCGAGGCCTACCAGCTCAAGCTCGATCCGCGCCGCATCGTCTCGACGCTCAGCGTCGGCGAGCGCCAGCGCATCGAAATCGTGCGCGCGCTCCTGCTCGATCCGCGGCTCCTGATCATGGACGAGCCGACCTCGGTGCTGACGCCGCAGGAGGTCGAGCAATTGTTCGAGACCCTGCGCAAGCTCGCCGCGAGCGGCTGCTCGATTCTCTACATCTCGCATAAGCTGCACGAGATCGTCGCGCTCTGCGACACCGCGACCATCCTTCGCGGCGGCAAGGTCGTCGCCCATTGCGACCCGAAGCGCGAGACCTCGCGCTCGATGGCCGAGATGATGATCGGCGCGAACCTCAAGGAAATCGCCAAGCCCGCGGCGCGCAGCTTCGGGCGCCCGAAGCTCGCCGCGCAGGGCTTGAGCCTGCCGAAGCCGAGCGAGTTCGGTATCGCGCTGCAGGAGGTCGCGCTCGAGGTCAGGGCTGGCGAGATTTTCGGCGTGGCCGGGGTTGCCGGCAACGGGCAGAACGAGCTCTTGAGCGCAATGAGCGGCGAGACGCTCGCGCCAAGGCCCGAGGCGATCATCCTCGCGAGCAAGGAGGTCGGGCGGCTCGGCGTCACCGAGCGGCGCAACCTCGGCCTGTGCGCTGTCCCCGAAGAGCGCAACGGGCATGCGGCGGTCGGCGAGTTCTCGCTCACCGACAATGCGTCGCTGACCGGACGCGACCGGATGGACATGGTGCGCTTCGGCCTGATCGATCCCGCGAAGGCGACGGATTACGCGAGCCAAGTGATCGGGGCCTATACGGTGAAGGCGACCGGGCCGGGCGCGCTCGCGGGTTCGCTATCCGGCGGGAACCTGCAGAAATTCATCATGGGGCGCGAGATTCTGCAAAACCCCGAGGCGTTGGTCGTCTGCCAGCCGACCTGGGGGGTCGACGCCGGCGCGGCCGCCGCGATCCATCAGGCGATCGTCGATCTCGCCGCGCGCGGCTCCGCCGTCATGGTCATCTCGCAGGACCTCGACGAGCTTCTCTCGCTTTGCGACACGATCGCGGTCATCAACCTCGGCCGGCTGTCGCCGCCGATGAAGGTCGGCCAGGTGTCGATCGAGGAGATCGGCCTGCTCATGGGCGGCGTGCACGGCGACCCGACGGCGACAATCGAAATGACAGAGGCCCTGCATGCGCATCCGGCTTGAGAAGCGGCTCGCGCCGAGCCGCTTCATGCAGGCGGCGACGCCGGTCGCTGCGGTCCTCCTGACCATGCTGCTCGGGGCCATCATCTTCGAGCTCATCGGCTACGACGGGCCGCACGCGATCTACGAGACCTTCATCACCCCGATCGTGGCGCCCTACAAGTGGCAGGACGTTCTGACCAAGGCCGCGCCGCTCATCATCATCGCGCTTGGCCTCTCGCTCGGCAATCAGGCCAAGATCTGGAACATCGGCGCCGAAGGTCAGTACATCCTCGGCGCAATCGCGGGCGCTGGCGTCGCCTTCGCCCTGCCTAAGGCCGAAGGCGCCTGGATCATCGCGCTGATGATTGCGGCAGGGATCGTCGGCGGGATGGCGTGGGCCGCGATCCCGGCATGGCTGAAGACGCGCTTTCGCGTGTCCGAAGTGCTGTCGACGCTGATGCTGGTCTATGTCGCGCTGCAGGTGCTCAACTATCTGGTCAGCGGCCCGTGGAAAGACCCGAACGGCCATAATTTCCCGCAGACCCCACCGCTGACGGCCGCGCAGCAACTGCCGCACGCCATAGCGGGGACGTTTGTCCCGCCGGGCTTCGTCGTCGCCATTCTGCTCACGCTCGTCTTCTGGCTGCTCACGACGCGTTCGGTCTATGGCTTTTCGGTGCGCACGGTTGGCGCCGCGCCCAACGCCGCGCGATACGGCGGATTTGACGCCTCGCGCACCGTCTGGACGACGCTGATGATCAGCGGCGGCATGGCCGGGCTCGCCGGCACGCTCGAAGTGGTGAGCCAGCTCGGCCAGCTCAACCTCGGCTTCCCCTCCGGCTACGGCTTCACCGCGATCATCGTCTCGTTTCTCGGCCGCCTCAATCCGATCGGCGTCTTTCTCGCCGGCCTTATCCTGGCGGTCACCTATGTCGGCGGGCAGGTGGCGCAGACGGCGGTGCATGTGCCCGAGGCGACGGCAGGCATCTTCCAGGCGACGATGCTGTTCTTCATTCTCGCGAGCGACATCCTGGTTCGATATCGGCTCCGAATCATCCGCGACGCGCCGCGCGTCGCCACGGCGCGGGCGGTCGCCTGATGCTCACTTTCATCATTGACGCGCTGGTGACGGTGGTCGGCGTGACGACGCCGATCTTGCTCGCGGCGACCGGCGAACTGGTGGTCGAGAAGAGCGGCGTGCTCAATCTCGGCGTCGAGGGCATGATGCTGATCGGAGCGGTGACCGGCTTCGCGGTCGCGCTCACATATGGCGACAGCCTCGGCCCCCTCGCGCCCTGGCTCGCCGTCTGCTGCGCGGCGGTCGCTGGCGCCGCCTCCTCGATGCTTTTCGCCGTCCTGGTGCTGACGCTCGGCTCGAACCAGGTCGCAACCGGCCTCGCTCTGACGATCTTTGGCATCGGCCTCTCCTCGCTGATCGGCGCCGGATATGTCGGCACGATCATCCCGGCGTTCGACTCGCTCTTTCCCGATTCGCTCGCTGGCGATCCGATCGGGCGGGTCATCTTCGGTTATAGCCCGCTGGTCTATTTCGCCCTCGCGATGGTCTTCGTGGTCGGCTGGTTCCTGAACCGCACCCGCGCCGGCCTGATCCTGCGAGCAGTCGGCGAGAACGACGTTTCCGCCCACTCGATCGGCTATCCGGTGATCCCGATCCGCTACGCCGCGATCGCCTTCGGCGGCGCGCTCGCCGGGATCGGCGGCTGCTACTTCTCGATGGTGATGACGCCGATGTGGGCCGAGCAGATGACGGCCGGGCGCGGCTGGATCGCGCTCGCGCTGGTCGTCTTCTCCGGCTGGCGCGCCGGGCGTCTGCTCGCCGGGGCCTATTTCTTCGGCGTCCTGATGACCCTTGAGCTCTACGCCAAGGCGTCCGGCTTCTCGTTCCTGCCGTCCCAGTTCTGGGCCGCGATGCCCTACATCATGGCGGTTGTGGTGCTCGCGGTCATATCCTCGCGCGGCGTCGCCGGCAGCGAGGCCCCGGCCTGTCTCGGACGGCCATTCCTTCCCAGCAGCTAGGCGTGAAAGACACGCATCCAGGCGAAAACGCGATCAAGCAAGGAGAAGAAAATGAGAATAGTTACACGACGCAATTTCATGAAGACCGGGGCGGCGGGCCTCGCTATGCCGGCGCTCATCCGACGCGGTTTCGCCGCCGAGCCGTTGAAGCTCGGCTTCGTCTATCCCGGGCCGGTCGGCGACTATGGCTGGAGCTGGGCGCACAACAAGGGCCGGCTCGCGATGGAAGAAGCGCTGAAAGGCCAAGTCGTCTCGAACTACGTCGAGAATGTGAAGGAAGACGCAAGCGCCATTCCGATCATCAAGGACCTCGCGCAGCAGGGCAACAAGCTGATCTTCACCGCGTCCTTCGGATTCATGGACCAGACGATCGAGGCCGCCAAGCAGTTGCCGGACACGAAGTTCGAGCATTGCGCCGGTTACAAGAAGGCGGACAACGTAGGCCTCTACAACGAGCGCTTCTATGAGGGGCGCTCGGTAGTCGGCACGATCGCCGGCCACATGTCGAAGTCCGGGGTGATCGGCTATCTCGGTTCGTTCAAGATCCCGGAAGTCGTGATGGGGGTGAACGCGTTCACCCTGTCGGCGCAGGCGGTCAACCCGAAGATCACGACCAAGCTGGTCATGATCGATTCCTGGTTCGATCCGGCCAAGGAGGCCTCCGCCGCCGAAACGCTCGCCAATCTCGGCTGCGACTTCATCACCACCCATACCGACAGCCCGGCGGCGTTGCAGGTTTGCGAGAAGCGCAAGATCTATGGTTTCGGCCAGGGCGCCGACATGTCGCGCTTTGCGCCGCATGCGCATTTGACGGCGATCGAGGACAACTGGGGGCCTTATTACATCACGCGCGCCAAGGCGATGCTCGACGGCACGTGGAAGCCGGACGACGTATGGATGGGCTTCAAGGAGGGTTGCGTCGCCATGGCGCCTTACAACAAGGCTATGCCCGACGACGTGAAAGCGGCGGCGGACAAGATCATCGCCGGATGGAAGGACGGCAGCTACGATGTCTTCACCGGCGAGATCAAGGATCAGTCCGGCGCCGTGAAGGTTCCGAAAGGCGAGCACATGAAGGACGCCGACATCGCGGTCATGGACTGGTACGTCCAGGGCGTCCAGAGCTGAGGTCGTATTTGTCATGCCCGCGAACGCGGGCATCCAGACGGCTCGCGGATGAGACTTCTGGATTCCCGTATCCCGCGGGAATGACAGATCGGCGGATCAGCCGATCCGGATGATGTCCACCTTGTCGCCGAGGCGGCTCTTTGCCGCTTCGACGACATGCAGATGGTGGGTGAACAGGATCGGCTGAATGCGGTCGCCCAATCCGGCGAGCGCTTCGAGGCCATTGCCGGTCCGGAAGTCGTCGAAGCTTGCAAAAATGTCGTCGCCGATGAATGGCGGCGCCTCGGCGCGGGCGGCGTAGTCCTGGGTGTAGGCGAGACGGAGCGCGAGATAGAGCTGGTCCCGCGCGCCTTCGCTCAAATGCGCGACCGAGGCCCTTTCGCCGTTCGGCCGGCAAGCCTCGAGCTTCGCTTCGTCGTCGTCGTAGAAACTCTGGTCGAGCCCCGAGAACGCGCCCCCGGTCAGGGTCGCGAACGCTTCCCCTGCGCGCGTCATCAGCGGATCGCGGCGCCGCGCGCGATGGTCGTCGAGCGCGCCGCCGATCAGCGCCGACGCCGCCTTCAGGACCGCCCAGCGCCGGGCGGCGTCGACAAGCTCGGCCTCCGCGTTGCGGCGCTGCTGCAGCGCCGCCTCGGCGCCGATGCTGCTCTCGAACTCCTCGCGCCTGCGTTGAAGACGATCGCGTTCCGCGTAACGCTCCTTTTCCTCGAGGCCGAGTTCCTCATCGCGGCGCTCGAGCTCGGTGAGCCTCGCCGCGGCGCCGTCCGGATCGAACGCGGTCATCTCCTCGATGAGGCGCGCTTCGTCGACTCCCTCGGCCAGATCGGCGAGACGGATGCGATGCTGGCGGAGCGCGTCGGCGACACGGGTCCGCCCGCCCTCGCGCGCGAGCAACGCGGCGGGATCGGCGCCCGGAGGCAGCGAGGCGGCCATCGCCGCCAGGGTCTTCTCGGCCCTACCCCGGCGGGCGCGGGCCTCGTCAAGCGCTCTTAGCCCTGCCTCCCGCTGCTCAGCCGCCGCACGCCGTTTGGTCTCGGCCGTGCGCGCCTCGACAAGGCGCTCGTTCAGGAGGCGCGCGGCGGCCTCCGCCGGCAAGTCCGGCAGCGCCGGCGCGCAACGCTGAACGAGGGCGCGCGCTTCGGTCTCGAACTCGCCCATGTTGCGCTCCATGCCCGCGACCCGGCGCGCATCTTTGCGATAGCTTTCGGCGTCGTTGAAGGCCCGATCCCAAACCTCGAGCGCCGTCTCGGCGGCTTCGATCGACGCCTCGGCCGCGAGCCCGAGACCGCAGGCGGCGACCGCCCACCGGCCGCGCCAATCCGCGAGATGGGCCGCCGCGGCGGCGTCCTCGGCTTTCGCTTCGTCAAGGCGCCGGCGCGCTTCCCCAAACCGCGTCTCGAGGTCGCGCGCTTTCCCCCAGGCGCGCGTCGCCTCCTCGAGCCGCCGCTCGAAGCGATCGCTGAGCCTGATGCAATCGAGGCCCTCGATCTCGCACAAGCCCACCTCGAGGCAAAGCGCGCGCAAGGCCGGTTCGATGCGCCGGAGCTCCGCTTCTCTCGCCTCGAGCTCGATTCTGCGCGCGGCGAGCTTGTCGCGGGTCTTGAGGCAATGTTCGACGCGCCCCGACCATTCCTGCATCCGCGCCGGCGGACCCGGGCGCGCGCACACATCCTTCCAGAGCTCGCGCCAACCCTGCCCGGTCTCATCGAGCAGTGCTGTCGTGCGCGCTTCCTCGGCCTGCGCCAGGACATGCCGGCGCCTCTGTTCGTCGAGGCGCTGGCTTTCGAGCGCGTGGGTCGCGAGCCGCGCCGCGTCCTCGATCGCGTCGTCCGCCAGCAAATCAGCGTCAACGGCAAGGCGCTCGAATTCGGCGACGTGAAACCCGGGCGGATTAGACGGCATCTCCGGCACGCCGAACATCGAGGCGCGCAAAGGTCGCCACGCTGCATCGCGCCGCGTCCGGGCCTCTGCGATGCGATCGGCGGTGGCCAGAGGCCGACCCGCCGCGAGGCTGGCGAGTCGGGCGCTCGTTTCGCCGATTTCCTTCTCGAACGCCTCCCTCGCTCTTTCGGCTTCCCGTGCCCCACGCGACGCCGCCTCGAAGGCGTCGGCAAAATGAAACAAGTCTTCGGCGCGCGGCATCGGAATCCTCGCCAACGCTTCAAGGTCGACGACCGGCGGATCGAGCCTTGCGGCGGCGTCGCCGAGTTCAAGCGCATCCTTGGTCAGCGCCACCCGTTCGTCGGTGACCCTCCGCGCCTCATCGGCGATCTTGCCGAGGGCGGCGTATTTCTCGCGCAGCAGCGCGGGATCGAGGCCCGCGCCCTGCGCCTCTCGCGCGGCGAGCGCCGCCTCGAAGTCCTTCTGCGCCCGGAGGAGCTGGTTTGCCTTCGCGCTCGCCGCCGCTTCGCCGTCGCGCCCCTGCTTGATCAGCTTGCGCGCCTCGGCTTTCGCCGCATCGGTCGGCCGTCGCGTTTCGAGCGAAGCGACATCGGCCAGTCCCAACGATCGGGCATGGCGTTCGAGAGCGGCGTGGAAGCCGTCAGCCTCGCGTTGAACAGCCGGGAGATCGCGCTTCGCGTCTTTGTAGCCGCCGCTCGCCTGGAAGAGAGCTTCGATCGCCGCGACTTCGGACAGCACCGCTTCGTCAACCGCGATGTTTTCCAGCGCCCCGGCGAGGCGCTCCTCCTCGGCATGCGTCCGCTTAGCCTCCTCGCTCGCCGCGCGCAGCTCGTCGAGCGCCGCCTGCAAGCCCTGCGTCACGCCAGGAGCGAATTCGGGCAGGTCGCTGAACGACGCGAGCTCCGCCTCGGCTTCCCGGATACGGGCGAGAAGCGGCGCTGTGCGCTTGAGCCGGTTGAGGCGCGATCGTTCGATGTCCCCGGAGCGGCGCTCGGCGCGCAGCCGATCCAATTCGTGGCTGAGCGCCTCGATGTCGTTGTTGAGCTTGACCCAGGCGTCGCTGCGCAGCTCCTTTTCGCGAATGGCGGCCCGCGCCGTGTTGAAGCGCTCGAGCGCCTGGTAGAAGCGGCGGTCCTTGCCGGCCCGCGGCGCGAAAACGCCGTCGGCTTCGTCGTCGAGCGATCGGCGCAAGTCGGCGAGCCCGCGCAGGCCGGACGCCGCGGCGAGCAGGCTCGCGCCGACGTCGCCATCCGCCCGCAGCATTTCGTCGCCGCCGGCGCGCAGCCGGTTCGCGTCGAGCCCGAACGAGCGCTCGAACACCTCCTGGCTGAGACCGCCGAGGAACGGCGCAAGCGCGTCGTCGGGCAGAGGAGCGCCGGAATCGCCAAGAAGGGTGTTCTTGCGCCCCTTGCGCCGCCAGAACTTGAGCGAACGGCCGTCCGCCGCCACGATCTCCGCGCCGACGCGCAACTGGCCGGGAAAACGGGAGGCATAGGGCGTTCGGTCCGGCACGCCGAACAGGAGGGCGCCAACGGCGGCGAGCGCGGTCGATTTGCCAGCCTCGTTCGGCCCGTACACGACATGCAGCCGCGCCGCTGCCCGGAAGGCGATCCGGAGCCTCTCGAAAGCGCCGAATTTCTCAAGTTCGAGGCTGAGAAGCCGCACGCCGCTCAGGCCCCGCCCGAACGGCCGAGCGCAAGCGCGCGCGCTTCCGCCAGAATCAACTCGAGGCCGAGCGCCGCACTCGCGTCTTCCGCCATGCCCGCGGGCAGCTTATCCCTGACCGTGCCGACCAGCTCGCTCACGCGCGCTCGCACGGCCGCGTCCGCCTCGCTTTTCTCGAGCGCCGAGGCGAGGTCGATTTCAGCGAGGGCGTCGTCGTGCGGCGGGCGCCGCGGCTCCTTAGTGTCGATGCGCAGACGTTCGAGCCAGACGTCGTCGGCGGTGCGTTGCGCCGCAGCCTCCACTTCGTCGCGCAGGCGATCCCGATCTGCGATGAACCGCGCATGCAGCGCCGTCGCGCCGGTCAGGACGACGCGCACCGCAAGAAGCCGGCCACCCGCTGTCTCGGCATGTGCGCGCACCTCAGCCTCGACGGCGCGCAAAAGTCCGGCCTCGTCATCATGCGGCGTCGCGTCGACGAACACTTCCGCCCAGCGCGCGGCGTCGGTCACCACGCGGCGCACCTGCGAGACAGCCCCGCCGGCGACGTCGACGAGAACGGCTCCCCTTTCGCCGCATTCCCTGATGCTGCGGCCCTGCAGATTGCCTGGATAGACGATCCAGGGGTCGCGTGAGACGATTTCGAACGCGTGGACGTGGCCGAGCGCCCAATAGTCATAGCCGCGCGCAGCCAGGTCCGCGGCAGTACATGGCGCGTAGTTTTCATGGCCCGCGCGGCCGCAGGCGGTGTGAAGGACGCCGATGTTGAACCAGCCGGCGACGGGCTCCGGATAGCTTCGGGCGTAGTTCTCGACCACCTCGCGGTGGGGGAAGCCGCGTCCGTGCAGCGCGACACGCAGATGCTCGATTCGGTGGGTCTCCGGCCGCCGCGTCGAAAACTCGAAAACCTTGTCCGACCAGGTCAGCGATTTGGCGAAGAGGCTCTCGGCGTCATGGTTGCCCCGCAGGAAGAAGGTTGGAACGCCGCGGTTCGAGAGCCGGGCCAATTGCCGGTTGAGGAACAGCGCGATCGAGGCGTCCTTCCACTCGCCGTCGAAAACGTCGCCGGCGATCACGACGAACGAAACGCCTTCCTCGAGCGCCCTGGTGACAAGATCCTCGAATGCACTTCGGCTCGCCTTGGCGAAGCGGGCGGCGACGTCTTCGTCCTTCTGCGCAAGGCCGAGGAAGGGGCTTCCGAGATGAAGGTCGGCGGCGTGCAGGAAACGAAAATTCATCCGAGCCTCTTCGTGCGCCATACCCCGCGCCGCAGCAGGTGTCACGCACGGCTTTCGTCTCTGCGGTGGATAGTCGCGCCGCCCCCACCGGAGCGAGCTTGATCTTGTCGGCCGCCGCACGATCGGGCATAGGAACCGCCAAGTTCGGACCTGCGCCGGCACTTGACTCGGATGCAGGCGCCGTCCGCCGTCATGAGCGACACGTCGCGCGCCCCTCCCATGGCTGCCGGCTAACTCCCGAACGAGATGCGATGACGATCAAGATGCGGCCGTTCTCCCTCGAAGGACGGCGAAACGCCGCCGCTCCCGACAGCGTCGACCGCTCCCTGCGCCTGAAACTGAGCGAAAGCCTGCACAATTTCTGGCGCAAGGCGGTCAGGACGCCGTGGCGAAACGCGCGCCGCTCGATGCGCCGGGCGCTCGCCGCCGGCTCGAACTCCGGAATCAAGGTCTCCGTGGACGACACGACCCGCCTGCTATTCGTTCCCTTCGCAGGCCGCTTTCCCCCGCCGCTGACCCAGTGCGAGGTCGTCGCGCCTTCCAGGTATCAGACCAGGTTGCACCCGCTCAGCGTCAACTCGACGAAGGAGGAGCGCGTCCACTATATCGATCACACCGTCGACGCGCCGGCGATGATGCTCGAGCATCTCGTCGACCAGTACTGGTTCCCGTATTTCGGCATGCTCATTTCACGAAGCGGCCAAATCTGGCCCCATTCGTATCTGGGGCCGTTTCAGGACGGTTTCCTGACCCGGGTCAAGGCGGTCGTCGATCGGCCGACGGCCGACGGGACCAAAGAGCATTTGCTCTACGAGAGCCGGTTGCGGCGCGTTCCCAGAATCAAGGGCGAGCACCTTCTCCTCGCCGGCTCCGACCAGCCGAACTATGGCCACTACCTGCTCGATGTCGTTCCGCTCATCCACCTCGGCGCGAGGATGGGCATGCCGATGCTGACATGGACGCTCAGGCCCTGGCAGCGGGCGCTGGTCGCCAGGCTCGAGGTCCCGCCGGGCCTCATCCGGGAAATCAAGCCCGAGCCGGTGTTTCTCGAACATGCGATCACCAGCAACCGGCACTCGGGCGCGGCTTCGATCAATTCACACCCGCAGACCAAGGAGGTCTTCGCCTTCCTCCTCGCGAATATCGAGAAGCACGCGCCTGCGGTCGAGCGGCCGCGCCGGCTCCTCGTCTGCCGCGGCGTCCGCGACGCCCGCAACATCCGCAACAGGAAGGCGGTGATCGAGGCGCTCGAGCGGCTGGGGTTTACGGCAATCCAGCCGGAGAAACTGCCGTTCGACGAGCAGGCGATGCTATTCAAGAACGCCGAGTTCATCGTCAGCGAATTCGGGTCGGGCATGGTGAACGCGATCTTCTCGCGGCCCGGAACCAAGCTTGTGGAGATCATCGCCGAGGGCCAGTTCGACCCATGGTCGTCGCACTTCGGGGCGATGAACAAGTTCGAGCACGTGGTGCTGTTCCAGCATCAGTCGGAGGAAGCTCTGCTGAAGGACCCCAGGCACGCCCAGGATTCCGAGTTTGCCTTTGACGTGGACCTGCCACGGCTGGTTCAGACGGTCGAGACAATGCTGAAGGAATAGCGGGTCACAGGAAACCACAGTCGTCGCCCAAGGAACGAGCCGCGGCGGCGCGGCGTTCCTCGGGCGCAGCGGGAGGCGTTTGCGATGCAGGTCAAGGTTCGCTCGTTCACGCCAGGCCTCAATCCCCGGCGGACCAAACTCGAGGTCCCCGGATGGGGCGGCGAACGTCAGCCGAGGAAAACCGGGTCGATGGAGCAGGCCTGGCATTGCCTGCCGTTCTCGGAAGGCGCGCGCTACGGCATAGAGGTGTTCTACCCTTACGAAAACGAGCTTCGCGTCAGCGTAAGCGGCGGCAAACTCATTCTAGACGGCGATTTCGGGCCGCCGCCGGAGGATCATGGCGGCGAATGGCCGCCTTTCCGCAGCTTCGGCGACCTTTACTACACCTACCAGTTGTCGCTCGATCTCAAGGTCGACGAAGGCTGGGCGATCCGCACCGAGCCGCATCCGCGCTTCTATACCGACCCGACCGACACGACCCCGATCGCCGTTCCCGCGCTGATCCGCCGGTGGTGGCCGATGATCTATTTTCTGGTGTTCAAGTCGCCGCCCGAGGGGCGCATGCATGTCTTCCGGCCGGGTGAGCCCTTCGCGCAGATGCTGGTCGTGCCCGAAGAGGCGCCGTTCGAGCTCGTTCCGATGCCGGAGGAGGAAGCCGCCGAGCGCGAGCTGCAGGCGCGGCGGATCTACCAAAGCCGAAGCACGTTATCGGCCGAGACCGAATGGAGATCGGCGACGAACACCGTCTTCGACGGCACCTATCGCCATATCCTCGGCGCGGCGACCGAAAAGTCGAAGCGGCGGCCGTAGCCCGGAAGCGTCAGCTCGCGACGCGCCACGGCGCGCGATTGGGCAGACCGCCGCGCGCCGCCAAAGGCCGATCAATAATTATAGTGGTGGTGCCAGTGATGATGCCAGTGGTGATGCCAGTGGTGGTGGTGGTGGTGGTGGTGGTGGTGATGATGGTGGTGATGGTGGTGATAGACGGGAAATTGGGCGACAGCCATCGGCTTTTCGTCTGCCGAAACATCGGCCAGCGCCCGCTCGTCTTCGGCTCGTAGAACGCTCGTCGCATTCGGAATTGGATCCAGCAATTCGGCGAACGAGCGGGCGGGCGCCAGTCCGGTCGTTTCGTCGGCCGGCACAGCCGCCGAAGCCTGGCCGCCGAGCAGCGCGAGCGCGGACGCCCCGCCGAGTAAACCCATGATGGTCTTATCCACGTCGATGTCCCTTCCCGTTCGCGAGAATGTGGACGCAAAACAACCCTGCGGGCGAAATGTTCCGATCTCGCCGCGCTAAATGTTTCGACGCGCCTTCGTTCGCCAGGATTTGGCACAGCCCTGCCCGCGCCATGTGCAGCAACACCGGCGGCTGCGGGGTTCGTCAGCAATAGGCTCGCGATAGACGCCCGGCTTCGCGCTCGAAGTAGCGACCCTCGAGCGACGTGTTAAGTCGCAGGCTTCGTATAATTGTGGTGCCAATGCCAGTGATGATGATGGTTCCACCAGTGATGGTGATGGTTCCACCAATGGTGATGATGATTCCACCAGTGGTGGTGGTGGTGATGATGATGGTGATGATGGTGATGATGATGATTGGGATTGGGGTGAGCATGAGGATGTTGAAACTGATTGGCGGCCATCCGCGTTTCGTCGCCCGAACTCTCGGCGAGCGCCCGCTCGTCCTCGGCGCGTAGAATGGTCGTTGCATTCGGAATTGGGGCGAGCAATTCGGCGAACGAACGGGCAGGCGCCAGTACATTCGCCTCGTCGGCGGGAGCGGCCGCCGACGACTGACTACCCCCAAGGAGCGCCAGCGCTGACGCTCCACCCAACAAGCCCATAATTGTCTTGTCCACGTTTTGTCCTTCCCCGGTTGCAGTCCGCTAACGCGAACCTCGCGGAGCGACTATGGCACAAAGCGTATTTGAGGGGTTGAATAATTCGGAGGCTCGAAGAGCCTATTCGCGCGCCATCCGCGCGGATATGGGCTCCTGCGCCGGCGGGTCGTCGGCAAAACGCTGGCGGTAGACGCCAAGGTTCTCGCTCACCCGCTGCACGTAGTCCCGCGTTTCGTCGAACGGGATGCGCTCGATCCAGTCGATAATATCGGCGGTTCCATTGCGCGGATCGCCGTGCGCGGCGATCCATTGCGTGACCCGACCCGGACCGGCGTTATAGGCGGCGAAGGCGAGCTCGCGCGACCCGTCCTCGTCCGCGATCAGTTGCCCCAAAAGCACGGTGCCGAGCCTGGTGTTGAAGGAGGGATCGGCGATGAGGCGGGCGTAGTCGAACTCGACGCCGGCCTGGCGCGCAGTCAAGGCCGCGGTCGAGGGAAGCATCTGCATGAGCCCTTTCGCGCCCGCCCCCGACGCCGAGCGCCAGATGAATTCGCTTTCCTGCCGCGCGACCGCGTAGACGGTCGGGAGGTCGGCCGAGCGGGCGAGAGGGAGGAAGGCTGGCATCCCCGTAGAGGGGAACGCCATCGCGTCGAAAGGATAGCCGCGAATGAGCGCGAACTTGCCGAACTGGACCTGCGTCCCGGCGTCGCCGAAGCGCTTCACGACCTCCGCCATCGCGGCGATCTGCGACTCGTCCTGCCATTGTTTGGCGGCGTCGAAGGCGAGCGAGGCTGCGAGATCGTCGAGCCCATCGGCATAGAGGGCCGCGGCCGCGCCAACCGCCTCGTCACGCTTGTCGCCCTCCGCCGCGGCCTTCGGCGCCCGAAGGGCGAGGCGGGTCTGACCGAGACGCTGAGCGGCGAGCTGACCGTAATAGGCGATCGGCTGGCTCGCGGCGCGCTCGTAGAAGCTCCGCGCGGCGTCGCCGGCGCCCATCGCCTCCGCCGCCCGGCCCTGCCAATAGGCGGAGCGGGCGATCGACAGCGGAGCGTCGGCGGCGGCCGCGGCGAGCGCGAACCGCACCGCGGCGCGCGCGGGATCGTCGAGGAAGCGCAAGGCGATCCAGCCGGCGTGGAACTCGGCGTCGACCTCGTTTTCGGACAGCTCCGGCCGGACGGTCCCGTCGCAGACGTCGAACGCGAGCCGCGGCTCGTCGAGATCGAGCAGCGCCGCGGCGACCATCTTGCGCTCGCTCCACCAGCGATCGGGGCTGATCACGGCGTTGCGGTCGTGCGGCGCGAGGCTGAGCAGCACAGCGGCCTCATAGACGCGACCGGCGCGGCGGGCGTACTGGACCTCAGAGAACAAGAGGCCGGGATCGTTGCGCAGCTCCGGAGGAACGGCCTTGACCAGCGCGGTGGTCATCGGCGCGCGCGCCGCCGCGAGGCGCGCCTCGGTCAGCGCCAGAACATCCGGACCGGCAAGCGCCGCTGCGCGCATGGCGGCGCCGCTATAGCCGGCGTAGACCAGGCGGTCGGCGCGATATTTGTGATCGGCCTTGCCGAGCGAAGCGCCGAAGTCGCGCAGGATGACGCCTTCGGTCAGGGCGTCGAAATTCCCGTCGCGCCACAAGGCCCGGATCATTCCCGACGCTTCGTCGTTGCGGCCCATTGCCTTTGCCGCCCGCGCCGCGGCGATCTTTCCCGCGCTCGTTTGCGGCGCGTCGCCAGCGAAAAACTCGGCGACCTTCGCCGGCGCCTGGGGATGGGCGGCGAGTTCCCCTTCCTCCCGGTCGCGAAGCAAGCCGCGGCTCGGCCACGTCGGATGGGCCGCCAGGAAGGTCGCAAGCTCGGCGAAGGACGGATGCGCGTTGACGCGCAGCGACGCCCATTCCAGCGCCGTTCGTTTGGCCGGGTCGCTTTCGGCCTGTGCGAGCGCCGCGAGGCCCGCGGCGGCGCCCTTGTTGTAAAGGATCGCAGCCTGGGTCCCGAGGACCGGCGCCGGCAAAAGGGCGTCCGGCGCGGGCGGGGAAGCGGCGGGCGCCAGGGACGGGGAAATCGCGGCGAGGGCGCTCTCCACAGGCGCCACGTCGGGCACGTCGACATAGGCGAATTGGGCCAAACTCGCGTCGCTCGTGGCGACCTCGTCCGGCGCGGGCAATGCGCTGGCCTCGGGCAGAGCGGGAGCGCAGCAAGCCGAACCGAAACCGACCTCGCGCCCCGGCGCGCCGCCGAAGGGCGCGTCGAACCCCGGCAAAGGCCGGATGGCGGCGGCGGGAGCGGCGGCCGCGAACGGAACAATCTTGTCCATCTGTCCATCGGTGACGCTGAGCCGCGCATTGATGCGCGCCGACCCGGTGGGAGTCCTGTCGATAGACGCAAGCTCAGCGGGTGGCCGGTGCCATTGAGGGACAAGCGCAATCAGGCAGACGGCGCCGGATAGGCCGAGAAGAAGTCGCGGACGGAGAAGCTTCATGGGTCCAACCCTCTCCGGCGAGGATGGACCAATTTTGCTGACCAAGATTTAATGCCTGACGTGCGGTAGCTTGCCCCTTTCGCCTTCGGCGGCCCGGGGCTATGTGTCCGCAGGCGTTTCGAGGCCATGGACCGGCGGGGCGTGGAGCGAATTGGGCGCGGATGATGGAAAAGCGGGCGAAGTTTCACGGATCGATGCCGGCGCTGGTCACCCCGTTCAAGGACGGCAAGATCGACGAGCCCGCCTATCGCGCGCTGATTGACTGGCAGATCAACTCCGGGTCGCACGGGCTGGTGCCGGTCGGAACGACCGGCGAGAGCCCGACGCTCAGCCATGAGGAACACCGCCGCGCGGTCGACATCTGCATCGACGAGGCGCGCGGCCGGGTTCCGGTGATCGCCGGCGCAGGCTCGAACAACACGGCAGAGGCGATCGAGCTTGCCCGCCACGCCGAGCAGAGCGGCGCCGACGCGGTCCTGGTCGTCACGCCCTACTACAACAAGCCGACCCAGGAAGGCCTCTACCAGCACTTCAAGGCCGTCAACGACGCGATCGGAATTCCGATCCTCATCTATAATATCCCTCCGCGAAGCGTGGTCGACATGTCGGTCGACACGATGAAACGGCTCAGCGAGCTTGCCAATATTGTCGGCGTCAAGGACGCGACTGGCGACGTAGGGCGCGTGTCGCGCCAGCGGCACGCCATGGGGGCGCAGTTTATCCAACTTTCTGGCGAAGACATGACGGCGCTGGCGGCGATGGCGGCGGGGGGGCACGGCTGCATCTCGGTCACGGCGAATGTCGCGCCCGCGCCCTGCGCGGAGTTGATGGAGGCGACGTTCAAGGGCGACTGGGATCACGCGCTCAAGATCCAGGACCGCCTGACGCCGCTGCACGCAGCGATCTTCGCCGAGCCAGGCGTCAACGGGGTGAAATACGCCCTGAGCCTGCTCGGAAGGGCGCGCGCCGAGACCCGGCTCCCGCTCCTGCCGGTCAGCGAGGCGACCGAGGCGACGATCCGCCGCGCGATGGTGCACGCCGGCCTGCTCAATGCCTAAGAGCTGACATGGCCGCCGAAAAGGAGAAGCCGAACTTCAAGGTCGTGGCCGACAACCGCCGCGCCCGTTTCGACTATGAGATCGGCGAGACGTTCGAGGCCGGCCTCATGCTGACCGGAACCGAGGTCAAGTCGCTGCGGACAGGCAAGGCGACGGTCGCCGAAAGCTACGCTGCTCTCGACCGCAGCGGCGAGCTCATACTCTACAACGCCAACATCCCCGAATATCTGCAGGCCAATCGCTTCAACCACGAGCCGAAGAGACCGCGCAAACTCCTTCTGCACGCTAAGGAAATCGCCAAGCTCGCAAAAGGCATTGAGCGCGAGGGCATGACGATCGTGCCGCTGAGAATCTACTTTAACGCCAAAGGCAGAGCCAAAATCGCGATCGCGCTCGGACGCGGCAAGAAGCTGCACGACAAGCGCGAAACCGAGAAGGCGCGCGACTGGAACCGCGACAAGTCGCGGCTCATGCGCGAGCGGGGCTGAGGCGACGCGCTGTCGCCGACGGCCGGCCGGCGATCACCACGAGACCTCGAATATCTGATGGGTTCCGGCGAGACCTTTGAGCTGCTTCTCGCCCACCGGCTCGAAGCGCAAATCGCCCGCACTTCCCGCGACGTCGTGCAGCGTCGACGAGACCAGGATCTGGCCGCCCTCGGCGAGCGCCGCGATCCGCGCCGCGAGAATGACCGACTTACCGAAGAAGTCAGCAGACTCCCTGATCACCTCGCCGACATGCAATCCTATCCGCACTCGCAGCGGCATATCAGGATGGCTCTCGCAGTAGGCGGCGAAAGACCTCTGCACCGCAATCGCGCACAGCAAGGCTCGCCGGGCGCTTGAGAAAGCGATCATGAAGCTGTCGCCGAACGTACTCACTTCGTGGCCGCGGTGGGCTGCGATCTGCTGACGAAAGAGGTCATTGTGGGTGCGAATGACGTCGTGAGCGCGCATGTCGCCCAGCTTTTCGTACAGCGCCGTCGAGTCGACGACATCGGAGAACAGGATCGTCACCGTGCCGTCAAGCGACGCGAGCGCCCTCACATCACGAACCTGCGAAATCGCCGACGCCGCCACGGCGTCGAGAGTGCTCGCCTCCCCCGAACGCAGCCTGGCCGCTTGGGCGGACCGAATGCCAATGTCCGCTCCGCCGCCTGTCAGGCCGCTCGTCGTATCGAGAATAGACGCGCTCCCCGGCGACGCTTCGGCGTCGGCGCGAACGCGCTCCAATTTTTTCCTCAGACGAACCAAATTCAATGCTTCGGCGGTCTGCCATGCGGAGTCGATCAAGTCACGCGCTCGCTCGCGATCGTCGCCCACGCCGCGCGTCAGCAGCAGGCTTGCGAACTCACATTGGGTATGCGCATGCCAGACGGTGGCGCGAATAGTTCGATTAGCGGCGAGGGCGGCCTCGAAATGCGCTTCGGCGTCGTCAAAGCGGCGACACAGAGCCGCGAGCTGCCCGAGGGCAAACGCAACCGAGCCATACGTATAAATATACCCCACCGTCGCGTTGCGCGACGAGTAAGGGGTAAGCAGCCGATAGAGGATCTCCGCGTGCGACGCCTCGCCGAGTTCGACGCAAACCTCGGCCAGAACGAACATCGACGGCAGCCAGTTCCAGTCGCGCTGCAGCTGTCGAAACTCGTCCTTTGCCAGGTTCTCGAAATCGCTTCGCGCTTCCTCCAGCCGCCCAAGCTGGATGAGGGTCAGCTGCAGCCGGCATCGCCCAAATACGATCAATGGATTCTGTGCGACGAACGCCCTTTGCTGCGGCTCGTATTCGCCGAGTCGGCCTAGTTCCAACAAGGCCGCTCCGTGATGGATGAGAAACGAATTGAGCGCGAGCGGCCGGCCGCTCTGCTGGCCGGCAGCAAGACCCTGCTCCGCAAGCGACTGGCACTCCTGGAAGCGCCCGGCCATCATTGCCTGCATCGCCTGGAGGAGCAGTCCGCGCTTAAAGCTGTCCCGAAGTTCGGCTTCCTCGGTCAGGTATTCGCGAATCCTCCTGTCGGCGCCGGCGATATCCCCCAATTCGATGAGGTCGGCAATATGGAAGTAGCGGACCTCGAGCGCGAAATCGCGTTCGCCGGCGCGCTCCGCCAGCGCGATCACCTCGCGAGCGTCGGCCAGCCGTTGATCCAGGCCGTCCGGGCTTCGCATCGCGATTTGGCGCGCCCAGAGTGCGACGATCGTGGTGTGCGGATCGTCGAGCCTCCGAGCCATCTCGACGGCCTGTTGGCAGACTGCGACCGATCGCTCGCGCTCCGACCAGTACAGCTCGATGCCGAGCCGAGCTAGCGCCTGGGCGCGTAGGGGAGTGTCACTGCCGCCCAGCCTCTCCAGCGCCTCGTTAAGCAGCTGGATCAGGCCGCGATCGGTCACGCCGGAACTGTTTAGGCGGCGGTAGGCCGGCATGACGGCGCGGGCGAACGTCTCGGGCCGGTTGAGACGGCGCGCGAGTTCGGCCGCCGTGAGGCAAGTATTGCGAGCCTCGGCGATATCGCCGGCTTTGACCTGAGCTTCGCCCAATTCGCAGAGCAGTTCCGCCCGCCTCGATTCATTTCCGTCTAGCCTGAGCGCGACCGCGTCTATCGCATTGGCCAGATGGAGCGCCGCTTCCTTGTAGGCCAGCTGCTTTTGGGCTGCATGCGCGGCCTTCCGCGAGTAGTCGATCATTTGGTCGGCGTCATCGGGCGACGCGCCCTGACAATAGTGGTAAGCGATCTCGCCAACTGGCTCCGGGGCCGCTTTGACGCCGCGAAGCGCTTCCGCGACCGCGCGATGCAACATGCGGCGCTTGGCGGGAGGCAGAGCGTCGTAGAGCGCCTCGCGAATGAGCGCATGGCGAAAGCTATAGCGTCCCGCCACACCGCGGACTTCGCTCAGAAGTTCAAGCGAGGCAGCCTCATCGAGACGCTCGACCAAGTCCTCGCGGGGCGTCCGACTCGCAACTCCGAGAACGTTGAGGTCAAATTCGCGACCATGGACGGAGGCGATATCGAGCACGGCGCGCGTAGCTTCGGGCAGGGGTTGGGTGAGCCGCTTGATGAACTCGCTGACTCCGCGCGGAGTTCTCAGCTGATTGGGCGATATCGAAGCATCGCTCGCCAAGCGACCGTCTGCCGCCATCTGCCGAAGAACCTCATGCAGGAAAAACGGATTGCCTTCGGTTCTGTCGTGCAGCAGGTTGATCAGCGGGCCCGCAGCCGAGATTCCCCAGGTGCGTTCGATGAACTCGCCGATGTCGTGTTCACCAAGGCCGCGCAGCGGAAGCACCATCCCCTCGCGCTCCGCCTTGGTGATCAGGGTCGCGAGCTCGGGCAGATGCTTGACTTCGACTTCCCGGTACGTGCCGATTATCGTGGCCCGCGTGGTTCGGATTTGTTGCGATACCGCGATCAGCATCAAGAGCGACGACGGATCGGCGGCGTGCAAATCATCCAGAATGATGAGTAGGGCTCCTTGACCGTCCGCAGCCTTGCGCAAGAACGAGATCACGGAGTCGAACAGGCGAAACCGGACTTCCGCAGGCTCAACCAGCGCAGCGTTCGGCAGTTCCGGCAAGCCGCCGATCTGATCGCGAAGTTCCGGCACGATCTGCGCGATCTCCGCCGCGCCAGCCCCTAGCCAATCGGAGAGCACGGCCGGCTCGACGCCGCCAGTCAGGCGCCGCACCGCCTGCACCCAGGGCCAGTATGGCGGCGCGCCCCCGTGTTCCCAGCACCGGCCCCATAGCACCCGCACGCCTTTAGCTTCGGCGTAGGCGGCGGCTTCACGGGCGAGCCGGCTTTTTCCCACGCCAGGTTCGCCCGATACCGTGAACAGCCGCCCCTGGCCCGCCAGCGCTCCATCGATTCCTGCGCGCAACTCCCCCAGTTCACGCACCCGGTCGACGAACGCGTCTCGATCGCGATTGGGCCCCTGATCCGGCATAGATCCCTCAATGCACGCTGGACGGGCGCCTGCCGACCTTGACAAAATTTCCCGGAAAGCGCTAGCGCTTACTTGTCGGAAACTCGTCCGCGCCGGAGCCGGCCGCGAGTTCGCATGATTTTTTTCGAATGATTTTTACAACGAAATAAGGAGGGGAACGTGCCGAATTGGAACGCTATTAACGCAACGCTCGACACTTTCTTTAAGGTCTTCGACCCCCAATCCGGTCCGGGCGTTTATGGAAATCTCGACATCCTGATGAATCAGGCGTTTTGCGCCGACGATGGCGGTAAGTTTCCGTGGCTTGGCATAACACAACACGGCCCCCAGTTTAGGGGCGCAGCGCAGGTCAGGGATTTTTATAAACAACGCTTCGCGACGTTTTCCGATCTATGGTGGGGAGAATCGACCACGGCGCCCCCAACCTGACGCCAGTGCCGCGCCTTTATTCGAACGACGGTTATGCCCCGCCGACAGTCGGAGTCCAGACGACCTTCGTGGGTAAGCACACTGGGCTATGGTTTCAGGACAAGACAAGATATTCGTTGCCTCTCTCTGCTATTCGGCCTAGCGGTATGAAAACGGAAGTTCCTGCTTGCGCGGTTTTTACTTTTGGCGCCAAAGACCCCAGTCGAATTTCACAAATTTCGTATTACATGGATCGCTACAAACAGATGAGAGAGGTTCAGCAAGTCCACGGCGAGACGTTTGATACTCATATTAGAGGCCTTCTTAACGATATACACGTCCGAGCCGAAACTTCTCGTCTGATCGAACTCAATGAAAAAACTCGGGCCGATATTTCGAAGCTGATCAAATTGATTGAGAAGAAAAAGAAGTAGCTTTGAAATTCCGGCTGGTCCTCCTAACGACTACCGCCGCGGTCGAGCGCCGGAAAGTTGCACCCGCGTGACAGAGGGCGCTCTATGTCGGTCGAGGCGCTTCTAGCGAGTGATTTCGCCACGCTGCCGGATCTAGTCCGCGCCCACGCGGCCGAGCGCCCGGACCATCCCGCGCTCATCGAGAGCGACGAGGCGCTGACCTATGGCGCGCTTGCCGTGCTGATGGACCGCATCGCCGCCGCCCTGCTGCGCGACGGCGTCAGCAGCGGCGATGCAGTCGCGATCTGCGCCCGCACCTCTATCAACTATGGGGCGGCCTTCCTCGGCATCCTGGCCGCGGGGGCCGCGGTCGCGCTGCTCGCGCCGTCGTCCACGCCCGCGAGCCTCATGATGATGCTGAAAGACAGCGGCGCAAAGGTCTTCCTGCTGGACCGCGAGACAGCGGAGGTTTTGACGGGGACTGGTTACGAGGAATCCATCAAGCGCGTTGCGCTCGACGATAGCGACGTCGCGACGCCCTTCTCTGGCTGGCTGGGCCCGGAGGGCTCTCCGCTTTTCGAGGTTGCGATTGCACCCGAGCAGCCGTTCAACATCATTTATTCGTCGGGCACGACTGGCGCTCCCAAAGGCATTGTCCAGCCCCACTTCATGCGGTGGCGACAGGTCACCAGAGTGTCCTACAAGGGCGCGGTGACGATCGTCTCGACGCCCCTCTACTCGAACACGACGCTCGTTGCCTTCCTGCCGACGCTGACGCACGGCGGCACGGCGCTGCTGATGCCGAAGTTCGACGCCGGCGAATTCCTCCAGCTCTCGCAGGCGCGGCGCGCGACGCACGCGATGCTTGTTCCGGTCCAATATCGCCGGATCATGGAGCGAGAGGATTTCGGCCGCTACGATCTTTCGAGCTACGTTCTGAAGCTCTCGACCAGCGCGCCCTTCCCCGCGGCGCTGAAGGCGGATGTCCTAAAGCGCTGGCCAGGCGGCCTCGTCGAATTCTACGGCATGACCGAAGGCGGCGGTGCGACCGCCCTCGCCGCTCATCAGTTTCCTAACAAGCTGCATACTGTCGGCCAGCCATTGCCTGGGCATGACATCCGGATGATCGACGCGCACGGCCGCGAAG
Source organism: uncultured Alphaproteobacteria bacterium (assembly GCA_963794655.1). Classification (GTDB taxonomy): domain Bacteria; phylum Pseudomonadota; class Alphaproteobacteria; order Rhizobiales; family Beijerinckiaceae; genus Roseiarcus. The sequence continues at coordinate 2,195,824 of CAWCEV010000006.1, read as the reverse complement.
TCGCGAGCGGCGAAGCCGGCGAGGTGGTCGGCCGGTCACCCACGATGATGATCGGATACCACAACTTGCCGGAGACAACGCGCGAGGCCGAATGGCGCGACGCCGACTGGCGGCGCTTCATCCGGACGGGCGACATCGGGCGCTTCGACGAGGACGGCTTCCTGATCCTGCTGGACCGAAGCAAGGACATCATCATCTCCGGCGGCTTCAACATCTATCCCTCGGACATCGAGGCTGAGCTTATGCGCCACGAAGACGTTATCGAGGCCGCGGTCGTCGGCCTCCCGTCCGAGCGCTGGGGCGAAACCCCGGTCGGCTTCGTTACGCTCCGCAAGGGCGCGAGCGTCGATAGCCCGGCGCTGATTGAATGGGCGAACGCCAGACTCGGCAAGACCCAACGCCTTTCCGAACTGACGATCGTGGAGAGCCTGCCGCGCAGCGCGATCGGCAAGATTCTCAAACGCGAACTGCGCGATCTCTCTCAGCCGGCGAGGTCCGGCTGACGGCGACCAGCCCCTCCGTTACGCCGCCGCCTTCAGCGCCTGGTCGAGATCGGCGAGGATGTCGTCGATGTGCTCGATACCGATCGAGAGGCGGACATAGTCGTCCGTCACGCCGGTCGCGAGCTGCTCCTCGCCGGTGAGCTGCGAGTGGGTGGTGGTCGCCGGGTGGATGGCAAGCGAGCGCGCATCGCCGATATTGGCGACATGATAGAGGAGCTTGAGCGCGTCGATGAACTTCGCGCCGGCCGCCTTCCCGCCCTTGATCTCGAAGCCGACCAGGCCCCCCTGCCCGCCCTTGAGATATTTCTCCGCCCGCCGCTTCTGCTCGCCCTTCTGAAAGGACGGATGGATCACGCTCGTGACCTCGGCGCGCTTGCCGAGCCACGCCGCGACCGCGGACGCGTTGGCGCTATGGCGCTCGATCCGCAACGGCAGCGTTTCGATGCCCTGGAGGGTCAGGAAGGCGTTGAACGGCGACATGCATGCGCCGAGGTCGCGCAGGAGGGTCGTGCGCGCCTTGATGATATAGGCGATCGGCCCGAGCGGCTTCACCGCCTCGGTCCACACCGCGCCGTGATAGCTGGGATCGGGCGTGTTGAGCGCAGGCTGGCGCTCCTTGTGCTCCTCCCAGGGGAAATTGCCGCCGTCAACCAGCAGGCCGCCGATCGAGGTTCCGTGCCCGCCGAGGTACTTGGTCGACGAATAGACGATGATCGCCGCCCCATGCTCGAACGGCTTGGTCAGGATCGGCGCGGCGGTGTTGTCCATGATCAGCGGGACGCCAAGCGGCCGCCCGATCGCCGCCACTTCCGCGATCGGGAAGGCGATCAGTTTCGGATTGGGCAGCGTCTCAGCGTAATAGGCGCGGGTGCGCGCGTCGGTGGCTTTACGGAAATTCTCGGGATCGGCCGGATCGACGAAGCGCACCTCGATCCCCTGATCCTTCATCGTATTGGCGAACAGATTCCAGGTGCCGCCGTAAAGGTCGGTCGAGGAGACCACGTTATCGCCCGCCCGCGCGAGGTTCTGGATCGCGAAAGCCGACGCCGCCTGTCCGCTCGCCAGCGCCAGCGCCGCGACGCCCCCTTCGAGCGCGGCGATGCGCTTCTCGAGCACGTCGGTCGTCGGATTCATGATCCGCGTGTAGATGTTGCCGAGCTCCTTGAGCGCGAAGAGGTTGGCGGCGTGCTCGGCGCTCTGGAACTGATAGGAGGTGGTCTGGTAGATCGGCACCGCAACGGCGCCGGTCGCCGGATCGGCGCGCCAACCGGCATGAAGCGCGAGCGTTTCAGGCTTCTGAGACATCGATTTTCTCCTTGGGTCAGCGGGCGCGACTATTTGTACATAGTCTGTAAGGTACTAGTTTCTTATCCGCTTATAGATCAGTAGAAAGAGCCGACCATAACGGTTCGCCCGCGCAACCGCAAGGCGGCCCAGACCCTCGACCAAGCTCCCTTGTCCCGTGGCGAGCAGGGCGGCTGCCGAAAATCGCCCTCACTCCTATCGCATCGGCGGGATAAAGTGATGAGCGATGCGAGCTGAGTCGACAAGGAGGGCCGATGAGCACGGGGCAGGAACAAGCCGGCGCGGCTAAAGCGCGAAGATTTCACCTGCCGCACACCCATCTCGAGTTGGCGTTCGGAAACGACTGGTTCGGCAAGAAGGCTGAGGATTTCGCCCGGTTCTTCGGCACGCCGACCTTTCTCGTGGCGCAGACGCTCATTGTCGCGATCTGGATCGCGGTCAACGTGATCGGCTGGACGCAGTTCGACGTCTACCCATTCATTCTGCTCAATCTCGCCTTCTCGACCCAGGCTGCTTATGCGGCGCCGCTGATCCTTCTGGCCCAGACGCGCCAGGCCGACCGCGACAAGGTGATGAGCATCGCCGACGCCCAGCATCGCGAAGAGCTTCACCAGATCAGCGAGACCCGTCAGGCGCAGATGCGTGAGCAGTCGGCCATGATGATCGAAATGCTGCAGCAGAACACCGCCCTCACCGAGCGCGTCGAAACCCTGATCCGGCAAAACACCGAGCTCACCGAGACGATCCGAACCCTCGTCGAGCGGATCGACTCGGTGACGGCGGCAGTCCACACCTGCGTCGCGCCGCCCGCGGGCGGCTGAGCGGGGTCCGTTTCTACTTGTCGATGAACTGGATCGTCTGCTCAAGCGCTGCAGGCGACACCTTGAAGAGGCCGGTGTAGGGCATCCCAAGCTCAAGAATAAGAAAGATCGCGAACGCGATCGACAGCGCGCCGAAAGTGAGAGCCGCGGTGACCAGGGCGTTCGATTCAGCATAGAGGCCGATGCCGAAAAACAGCGCAGCCGTCCAAAACACCAGGATCGCGACCAGAACCCACGACACCGGCGCGCTCGCCACCTGCAGCGACATCAGCAATCGCGATTGTTCGACCATGCTCGCATATTGCTGCGCGGTCGCGAGCGCGGCCTTCTGCGCATCGGTCGCGGGCTTTAGCGTCGCAAGAAAATCGCTGATGGCCTGAGCGGCGGCGAGCGGGGCGCCGACCGTGAGCAGGTTCGGGTCGACGTCGCCGCCACCCCAGAACGCTTCATAGCCCTTCTGGATCCCGTCCTTGAGCTTGTCGCGCAGCGGCTTCGTCTCAGGGCCATATTGCGCAAGCGCCTGATCGAGTCTCAGAATCTGCGCGGAGAAATTCTCGAGATTTGTTCGCTGGCCCGAAAAATAAGCCCAGCTCACGCCGATCAAGGTTCCGAGAACCAGCGCCAGCAGCAGGCTGACCAGCCCCGAGACCTGGCCTACCACGCCTTTCGTCTCGCCCGTCTTATGCGCGGACGTGAGCCGCGTCTGCAAAGCGAGCCCTGCGTAACCGGCGACCATGAACAAGATGAAAATCAGAATGCAGATGAAAACTACGCTCATTTGATCGCCCCGTTCCCCATTTATACCGCCCGTGAGCGCCCTATCCGACCCACTGCGGAAATTCAAGCGAGACCATCGCCGCCATGAATTTTATCCCGCCTGCCGATCCTGCAGGCTGGAATTTCCTGCTCCAGCCCCTGGATGTTCTTCTGGCTCCGCCCCAGGGCGGCGCCGTTCATGCTAAGAGCAACCCGATCCACGGGAGGACGGACGAAAATGAAAAACCGCCAATGGCTGCTTGCCAAGCGCCCTGAGGGAGCGCTGAAGGACAGCGACTTCACTTTCGTCGAGACCGATGCGCCCACGCCTGGCGAGGGCGAGGCGCTCGTCCGCAATCTCATCCTCTCCTGCGACCCGACCCAGCGCGCCTGGATCGCCGGCGACACCTATCTGCCGGCGGTCAAGATCGGCGAGGTCGTGCGCTCGTTCGGCGCGGGCCGGGTCGAAGCGTCGAACAGTCCCGCCTTCAAGGCCGGCGATGTCGTGCTCGGCCTCGTGGGCTGGCAGGACTACGCGGCAGCAAAGACCGGCGGGCTTACCAAGCTGCCCCCGCGCGCGCCGATCGAACTCGCGATGGGCGTCCTCGGCATGATCGGCATGACCGCCTATTTTGGCCTTCTCGACGTCGGCCGCCCGGTCGCCGGCGAGACCGTCGTCGTCTCTGGCGCGGCCGGCGCGACAGGGTCGCTCGTCGGGCAGATCGCGAAGATCAAGGGCTGCCGCGTCATCGGGATTGCGGGCGGCGCCGAGAAATGCCGCTGGCTCACGGATGAACTCGGGTTCGACGCCGCGATCGACTACAAGGCGGAGAATGTGAAGACGCGACTCAAGGAGCTATGCCCCAAGGGCATCGACATTTTCTTCGACAATGTGGGGGGCCCGATTTTGGACGCGGCGCTCGCGCGCCTCGCGATGCGCGGGCGGGTCGTGCTCTGTGGCGGAATCGCTGGCTATGACGTCGCCGAGCCGCCGCCGGGCCCGAAGAACTACCTCAACTTGGTCTCGAAGCGCGGCCGGATGGAAGGCTTCCTCGTGTCCGACTACATGTCGCGCGCCGCGGAGGCGATCGGCGCCCTCTCGGGCTGGATCAAGGAGGGCAAGCTCAAGTACCGGGTCGACGTGCAGCACGGTCTCGAGAACGCGCCCGCGACCCTCAGGCGGCTCTTTGAAGGAAAGAACGAGGGCAAGCAGCTCCTGCGCATCGCGGACTAGGCGCGACGCGCGGGCAGCCTGACGGGTTGACGCGCGAGCGCCGCGTTCGTAATGCGCGCGGTCGTTCACTGTAGCAATGCGTGAGCCTGAATGAGTCCGGATGTTTTTTCCGCCACCGTCGCCGTCGTCATCTTCGCGAGCGGACTGCTAGGCCTTGCCCTCCAGCGTACCCTGCCCGAGCGCCACACGACCGGCCCATCGAAGGACATGATCGGCGCGATCGTGGGCCTTCTCACCCTGCTCTGCGCGCTGGTCACCGGCCTCCTCGTTTGGACCGCCTACGGGGTCTACGCCGGTCAGAACACGGCGATCCAGACCGTCGCCTCGAAAGCGTTGCAACTCGATCTCGCGCTTCAGGACTACGGACCCGAGACCAAGGCCGATCGGATGACCCTCCACGACCGGCTGGGGAAAACGATCGATGAGGTCTGGGGGAACCATATCTCGAACGCGACTTTCGCCGCGGACAACTTCCTCGCGGCCGCCCAGTTCATGCGCGATCCGGAAAAGGCGCTGGGAAATCTCCACCCGACCACAGACGAACAAAAACAGGCTGTGGCGCGGGCGGTGTCCGCCCTCGAAGGCCTCGAACAGGGGCGGCTGCAGATGGCCTTCGCCCTCTCCGCGCCCGTCTCCTATCCCGTTCTCCTGATCGTCATCGGCTGGGTGTTCTGCCTTTTCTGCGGCTTTGGGCTCATGTCGAAGGGCGCGCCGATGCCGATCGTCGCGCTCGCGGTCGGCGCGATTGCGGTCGCGAGCGCCGTCCTGCTGATCCTCGACCTTTCCAACCCTTATCTCGGAGCAATTCGCGCCTCGCCCGCGCCGCTCGAACAGGCGCTCGCCGTCATGGCCCGGGAATGAAAGGCCGTCCGCCCGACCGCCTCGATCCTTAAGGGGAGACGATGACGCAGTTTGACCGGCGCGAATTCGCCGCCGTCGTTCTTGGAGCGGCGGCAAGCCTCGGCGTCGCGCGAGCGGCGATCGCCGCGGACGATCCTCTGCCCTCGTGGAACGACGGGCCAGCCAAGCAGGCGATCCTCAAGTTCGTCCACGCGACGACCGACGCGGGAAGCGCCGGGTTCGTCCCGCCCGCCGAGCGCGTCGCGACCTTCGACCAGGACGGCACGCTCTGGGTCGAGCATCCGATCTATACCCAGCTCGTCTATTGTTTCGACCGCGTGCCGGAGGTCGCGAAGGCCAGGCCCGAGATCGCAAACGAAGAGCCGTTCAAGACGGTGCTGTCGGGGAACCGCGAGGCAATTGCGAAATTGTCGATGGACGATCTCATCAAGATCGTCGCCGCGACGCTGACGGCGATCGACGTCGATGTGTTCCGCGAGCAGGTCGCCGCCTGGATCAAGGAGGCGCGCGATCCGCGCTGGAAGCGGCCTTACACGGAACTCGTCTATCAGCCGCAGATCGAGCTGCTCGCCTATCTGCGCGCCAACGGCTTCAAGACCTATATCGTCACCGGAGGCGGGCAGGATTTCGTCCGCGCCTACGCGGAGGGCGTTTACGGCGTCCCGCCCGAGCAGGTGGTCGGCACGATGGGGGGCGTCAGCTACCAGTACGCGGCGGACGGGCGCCCCGTCCTCATCAAGGAGCCGAAGCTTCTGCTCAACGATGACAACGCGGGCAAGCCTGAGGGCATTCACCTCATGATCGGCCGCCGGCCCTATCTCGCCTTCGGCAATTCGGGCGGCGACCGGCAGATGCTCGAATATGCCAGGGCCGGCGCCGGCCCCCGGCTCGCGATGCTCGTCCTGCACGACGACGCCGCGCGCGAGTACGCCTACGGGCCGGCGCGAGGGCTTCCCGACACCAAGATCGGCCGCTTTCCCCCGGAGCTCGACGACGAGGCGGCGAAGGAGGGCTGGTTCGTCGTCAGCATGAAGAACGACTGGAAGCGCATCTTCGCTTTCGAGTAGCGCATGATCCGTCGCCGTCCGCTCGCGTCACCGCGGGGAGCGTGGCCGACGATCAGTTCGACCGACCGTCTTCGCTCGCGGTCGCAACAGTTGCGTCGGCCGGCGCCGGTCCGCCCTCGCGCAGCAACTCGTAAATCGGCGGGTCCTTCAGGAGCGAGGCCGCCAGCATCGCCATCGAGCAGGCGCAGAGCATCGGCAGCAGCATCGACACGCTTCCGGTCATCTCCGTTGCGAGCACGATGCCGGTGATCGGCGCTCGCACGACGCCGCTGAAGAACGCGGCGATGCCGACGACCGCGAACGCCTCGGGCTGAACATTGACATAAGGGACCAGCACGCGGCACGCTGCGCCGGACAGGAACCCGAATTGCGCGCCGACGACGAGCATGGGCGCGAAGAGACCGCCCGGCGTTCCCGCGGCATAGGAGACCGGGCCGAGCGCAAACCGGATCAGGAATGCGGCAGGAAGCGCGGCAAGCGGGGCGCCGCCCGTCAGCACGCTTTCCGTGATCGCGTCCCCGCCTCCGACCAGGCCCGGGGCGAACCATCCGAGCGCTCCGACCGCCGCGCCGACCAATGCAGCGCGCAGATCGACATGGGCGAAGATCAACCGGCTCGCGGCTGCGCGAGTCGCGAGCAGCGTCCGATTATAGGCGACCGCCAGAACCCCGGCGAAGGCGCCGAACACGAAGTAAAGCGGCCTTGTCTGGGCGTCGCCGTAGGCGAGACCGCTCACCGTGAAGTCCGGCGCATCGCCAATCAGGACGCGCGCCACTCCGATCGCGGTCGCGGAAGCGCCGAGCGCGGCGATCGCGATGCGTCGCTCGAAGCGCTGCACCAATTCCTCGAGGACGAAGACCGCCCCGGCGATCGGCGCGTTGAAGGCGGTGCCAAGCCCCGCGCCCGCTCCCGCCGCGAACAGCACCCTGCAGTCCGGCCAGCTGCGCCGGAAGAGCTTGCCGACAAGATAGGCGAGACTTCGCGCCCATTTGCACGGTCGGGCCCTCGCGGCCGAGCGCGAGGCCGGAGCCGATGGCGAGAATCCCGCCGAAGAACTTGACCGGAATCACCCGAAAGCTGACCGGCTCAATCTCGCCGCGCAGAACGGCTTCGACGTGAGGGATACCGCTGCCGGCCGCTTGCGGCGAGAACCGGCGCACGAGCCAGCCGGCAATCGCGGTCGCGCTCGCGCAGGCGGCGACGACAACGAGGAAGCCGCCGGCCGCCTGGCCGTGAGCCCATTCGATCAGGAGGTTGCGAAGCCGGTCCGCCTGTTCGAGCCCGAGACGGAAGAGCGCTCCGACAATTCCCGCAACCGCGCCGGGGACCAGCGCGAGCATGGCGAGCGCGAGCAGACTTCCCTCGTCATGACCCTCGCTGTCCGTCATTGGCTCGCGGTCTCACTCTGAACGCGCGGGAGGCGGATTAAAGGCGCCAGCTCACCAGCGGATCAGCGCCGCTCCCCAGGTGAAGCCGCCGCCCATCGCCTCGAGCATCACCAGATCGCCGGGCTTGATCCGGCCGTCGCCGACGCCGACCGCAAGCGCGAGCGGGATCGACGCGGCGGAGGTGTTGCCGTGCCGGTCGACGGTCACGATCACTTTGTCGCGAGGAATGCCGAGTTTGTCGGCGGTCGCGTCGATGATCCGGCGGTTGGCCTGATGCGGAACGAACCAGTCGATCTCGTCCGCGGTAACACCCGCGTCGGCGAAGCAGCCCTGGATCACGTCCGTCACCATGCCGACGGCGTGGCGGAACACTTCCTTGCCCTCCATGCGCAGATGACCGACCGTCTGGGTGGTCGAAGGCCCGCCGTCGACATAGAGCTTCGAGCGGTGCCGCCCGTCGGAGCGCAGCCGCGAGGCGATGACGCCCGGCGAGCCGAGCCGGCCGTCGCTCGGGCGCGCCTCGAGCACGACTGCCCCCGCCCCGTCGCCGAACAGCACGCAGGTCGTGCGGTCGTTCCAGTCGAGGATGCGCGAGAAGGTCTCGGCGCCGATCACCAGCGCCCGCTTGTTCGAGCCGGAGCGCAGGAACTTGTCGGCGGTGGCGACAGCATAGACGAAGCCGGTGCAGACCGCCTGGAGGTCGAAGGCCGCGCCCTCGACAATGCCGAGATCGGCCTGGACCTGGGTCGCGACGGCGGGAAAGGTGAAATCGGGCGTCGAGGTGGCGACGATGACGAGATCGATGTCGGCCGGCTCGAGGCCGCCGGCGGCGAGCGCGGCCCGGGCCGCCTTGGTCGCGAGCGTCGAGGTGGTCTCGCCGGCCCCGGCGACATAGCGCTGGCGGATGCCGGTGCGCTGGACGATCCACTCGTCGGACGTGTCGATCTTCGCCGCCAGCTCCTCATTCGTCACCGCGCGCGCAGGCAGGGCCGCGCCGACCCCGCGCACGCAGGAGCGGATCGATGCGGGAGAGGCGCCGCCGGACAGGTCCGGCCCCGGACGGCGCGAGCGGCGGGTTTGTGGCGGAGGGGATGCAAGGTTCATGAGCGGGGCGGGTTCCAGGATCAGGATCTGGGCTCGCCCGAATGGGCGGGCGCGGGACGGAAGCCGTTGGCGTGGGCGATCATTTCGCGAATCTTACCGAGCAATTCCTGACGAACCATGTCATAGCCCAGTTCGACCGCGCCGGCGTAACTCTCAGCGTCCGCGCCGCCATGGGCCTTGATGACCACGCCGTCAAGTCCCAGGAACACGCCGCCGCTCGCCCGGGGCGCCATTCTTGTGCGCAAAGTCGTGAGCGCCCGGCTCGCGAAGAGCGCGCCGATCCGCGACATGAGGCTCGAACCCATGGCGTCGCGGATATACTGGCCGAGCTGCCTTGCGGTGCCCTCGGCCGTCTTGAGGGCGATATTGCCGGTGAAACCCTCAGTGACGAACACGTCGACCGCGCCCTTGCCGAGGTCGTCGCCTTCGACAAAGCCGTGATAGCGCAGGTTGGGCAGGTCCGCCTCGCGCAAAATGCGGGCCGCCGCCCGCACCTCCTCGACCCCCTTGATCTCCTCGACGCCGACATTGAGCAGGCCCACGGTCGGATTGTCGATGCCGAATACGATTCGCGCCATCGCCGCGCCCATCACCGCGAGATCGACGAGATGCTGCGCGTCGCCGCCGATGGTCGCGCCGACGTCGAGCACGATCGATTCGCCGCGCAGCGTCGGCCACATCGCGGCGATCGCCGGCCTCTCGATCGGCGCCATCGTATGCAGGCAGAACTTGGCCATCGCCATGAGCGCGCCGGTATTGCCGGCCGAGACCGCGCAATCGGCCGCGCCCGACTTCACCGCCTCGATCGTCTGCCACATCGAGGATACGCGCCGCCCCGTGCGCAGGGCCTGGCTCGGCTTGTCGCTCATCTTGACCGCGACGTCGGTGTTGAAAATCTGCGACCGCGCCGCGAGCCTAGTATGGCCCTCGAGCACCCGCCCGATCGCCTTCTCCTCGCCGTAGAAGAGAAACTTGAGGTCCGGCCGGCGTTCGAGCGCGACCGCGGCGGCGGGCACGACCACGGTCGGCCCGTGATCGCCCCCCATCGCGTCCAGAGCTATGCGAATTTCACTCGCCATTCCTCGGTCTGACCGCCCCCGAAGCGCGTTGCTCGGGCGGCGCCCGGCGTGGGCCGCGACAATAGCGGCTTCGCCGCGCAAGGCAACGGCCCGGAGGCGCCCTGCCCTTTTCCCCGATCGGCGCGCGTGCGAGGATGGCGCCGCGCTTTCCCATGCCCGATCAACTGCATTGCGCGCTCAGCGCCATCGACGACGCCAACGCGCGCGATCCCAACCGTGAGGCCGGCGAACCGGCGGAGTTCGTCTACGGGCGGCGGATGAGCGAGGCGCTCGCCGCCTTCGTGCCCGGCGCCTCCGAAGCCTTGCAGATCGCGGTGCGCGGCCAGCATGTCGAGCGCTGGCTAAGCCCCCGCCGCGACTTTCCGGACGGGCGGGCCGGCTATCTTGCCTGGCGCAACGCCGCCAAGCGCCGCCACGCCGAGCGCGTCGCCGGGATCATGGCGGCGTGCAGCTATGGCGAAGCGGAAATCGCCCGCGCCGGTGCGCTCGTCCGTAAGGAGGGGCTGCGCAGCGACGCCGAGGCGCAGACGCTGGAGGACGTCGCCTGCCTCGTCTTCCTCAGCCACTACGCCCTGAGCTTCGCCGCGAAGCACCCGGAAGAGAAAGTGCTCGACATCCTCGTCAAGACCCGCCGCAAGATGTCGGCCCGCGCGCAAGCCGCCGCGCCGGGCTTCGGCCTGCCGACGCCGGTGCTGACGCTCTACGAGCGGGCCGCAAGAGCGCTCGAACTCGTCGCCGCGTCGCTAAGATGGCCTGCCGATCGAGGAACCGCCGCACCCGACCCCAAGCGGACATTACGGAGCTTCGTCGGCGAGGTCCGCTTGGAGCCTGAAGCGGTCCGTCGATCGGCCGTCAGGCGGGAACGATCACCAGCTTCCCCTTGGGAGAGCCGGTCCTCTCGAGCTCTACGATCGCCGGGATCGCATCCGACAGCGGAACAACGCGCCCGATCGCCAGCGCGAGGCTGCCGCGCCCAGCCGCTTCGGCGACCCCCGCCAGGCTTTGCGGCGTCGGATTGCCGAATACCAGTTGGTGGCGCGACGGCAGAAGGCAGCCGACCATCTTGGCGAAGCTGGGAACAATGTGCAGCGACACGCCTCCGGATTTCAGCATCGTGCCGCACTCGCGCAGCGACAAGGCGCCGGCGGTGTCGAACACCACGTCAAAGGCGCCTCGATACGAGGCGGGGTCGAAGGCGCGGTAATCGACGGCTTCACTCAATCCCAGTCGCAAAGCGTCTTCACGCCCCGACGCGCTGCAACTGCCGACCACATGCGCGCCGGCCGCGCGCGCGATCTGCACGGCTGATCGGCCGACCCCGCCAAGGCAGCCGTTGACGAACACGGATTGCCCCGCCTTCAGCTTCGCCTTCGCGATGAGCCCGTTCCAGGCGGTCAGGCCCACGACGGTCATGGCGGCGGCCTGCTCGAACGATATGGCTCTTGGCTTGAGCCCAAGGTTCTTCTCGTCCGCGACAACATAGTCGGCGAAGGCGCTCGCCCTCGGGATCGATGTGACGCCGAAGACTTCGTCGCCCAATTTGAAACGCTGCACGCCTTTGCCGACAGCGTCGACCGCGCCGGCGAAATCATGGCCCAAGCCGCGCGGAAAGCGGAACCCGGACAGCGCCTTTATCTCGCCGCTTCGGATCTTCCTGTCCATCGGATTGAACGATGCGGCTTTCACCCGAACGCGGACCTCGCCTTGGCCCGGCTCCGGCATCGGCGCCTCATCCAGCCGCAGTTCGTCCGGTCCGCCGTACCGGGAGTACTGGACCTTCTTCATGGACGGCGCTCGCCAGCGATGGACCGAACCATCGCGCCCCGCATCGTAGCGCTGGCAAGCCGGATCTTGTTGAGCGGCCGGTAAGCGTCGCTGTCGAGCCAAGAGCGGAATGCGCCCTCCGAGGACCAGCGCTGGATCACGAGTGGCGCAAAGCCCGGCTCGTCGCCGATTGGACTGCCGCCTTGAGCGACGATCTCCCCGCCAAGCGGGCCGATCAGTCGGCTCGCGCGCTCTGCATATGTCTTCAGCCCCTCCGGATCCTTGACCGACGTCACCTCGACGACAACGAATACAGGCGCTTCCATCATCGACATGGCTCTCCTCGCTCGGCCCGGACGCGTCGAGTGCGTCAAACGGGCGATGTTGCGGGGCGGGCTGCCCCTTGCGCTTCGAGATAGACGGTGGTTGACGGACGATCTATACGTGATCGTCCGTTATTTCTTGGAGATCGTCCAAAAATGGATCCGCTATCCGACGTGCTCTCGTTCCTGCGGCTGACGAGCTATCGCATCGGGGGCTTCACGGCGGGCGGCGACTGGTCGATCGGCTTCGACGCCCAGGCGAATATCAAGTGTTATGCGGTGATCGCGGGGGCTTGCTGGGTGGCGGTCGAGGACGCTGGAGATCCGATCCGCTTGCATGAGGGTCACTGCTTCCTGCTGCCGCACGGCCGACCGTTCCGGGTCGCGAGCGATTTGTCCCTGCGTCCTGAAGATTGGCGGCCCCACTTCCACGGCAGCCGCGAAGGCGCGCTGATCAGGCTGAACGACGGCGAAGAGGTGACCGTCCTTGGCAGCCATTTCGAGCTTGGCCAGCCGCAGGCGGCGGTTCTCATCGGCATGATGCCGCCCATCGTCCATCTGCACAGCGATAAGGACCGCGAAACGCTGTGGTGGGCGTTCGACCGGATGCGGGTGGAACTCACAGGGCGCAGGCCGGGAAGCATCCTGATCGCCCAGCAGCTTGCCTCGATGATCTTCGTTCAGGTCCTGCGCCTCTACCTCGACGCGAGCCGGGACGTCGGCTGGCTATGCGCGCTGTCCGACAGACATGTGGGAGCCGCGATCGCCGCGATGCACCGCCAGCCCGCGCGGCGCTGGACGGTGGCGGCGCTGGCCGACGAGGTCGGCATGTCGCGGTCCGGCTTCGCGGCGCGGTTCGGCGAGCTCGTCGGGACGGGACCGATCGAATATCTGACGCGCTGGCGTATGCTGCTTGCCGGACGGGGTCTCGCGCGAGGCGAGCCGATCGGCGCGGTCGCCCGGTCCCTGGGCTATGACTCCGAGAGCGCGTTCAGCACGGCCTTCAGGCGGGAGACTGGCGCGACGCCGCGTCGATACGGCCGCCAGCGCGCCGCCCTCGAGGCATGAGAAGGCCGCCGCTAGAGTCCTTTGCTCATGGCTGTCGTCGTCAGCGCGCCGGGCTTCGGCCCCGCTGACGCTTCACCAGCGGGCGTCACGATCGCGTGATGGCGGCGGTCGTCGATTGTCTTCGGGCGCACGGCGAGCCAGCATGCGCTTCAGGCGCGAATTCAGAAGGAGAGCCGATGCCGATCAGGGAGGTCCTCATGACCGGTTGCCTCTTGGCGTTCAGCCCGGTCCATGCGGCGGAGCCTGTGCGCATCGGCGTCACCACAATCCTCAGCGGACCGTTGGCCGACCGCGGGCAAAGCGAGCAATACGGCGTGGAGCTGGCGCTCGAGCGCGCCAACGAGGCGGGCGGCGTGCTGGGGAGGCCAGTCGAGGCGTTTTACGGCGACAATGCAGCCGATCCGGCAACGGGGATCGCCGCCACGAAACGACTGATCGAGGAACAGCATGTCCCGGTGCTGCTCGGCGCGCTCGCAACCCCGGTCACCCACGCGATCATGCCCATCGTCGCCGAGGAGAAAGTGCCGCTCGTCATCGACATTTCGGCGGGTCAGGACTTCGTCGACGCTTCCGGAGTTGGCGGCAACGACTATGTCTTCAAGACGATCCCGTCCGACCGCGACATCGCCTTCGCCCTCATGGGCTGGCTTAAGGGCCAGGGCGTCCGCAGCGTCGCGATCGTGAGCGATGACAACCCGTTCAACCGGGTCAACGCGGACAGCATGGCGAAGGCTGCGGTCGGAGCCGATATGAAGCTCCTGGCCAGCGAGACGATCGCGAAGGACACGAAGGACCTTGCTCCTTTGCTCGGGCAGCTTCGGGCGCTCAACGCCGACCGGATCGTAACGCTCCTGAGCACTTCAACGGCGCCATTTTTTCGCGCCTATGAACAGTCCGGGTGGAACGTCCCCATCACCGGACGCGTCGATTTCGCCGCCGCTACGGCCGCGGTGTCACCCCAATTTCTCGACTCCGGCGGCCTGGACGCCGCAACGAGCATAACGGTGTTCAACCCCATGATTGAAACGCCCGGCGTTCAGGACTTCATTCAGGCCTATCGCGCGAAATACGGGATTGCGCCGACCCAGCGTTCGTTTTTCGCCTACGAATCGACCAATCTCGTTCTCGATGCGATCCGTCGCGCGAACTCCGACAAGCCGGAGGACATCCAGCGCGCGCTCAAATCGACGACGATGCCCTCGCTGCTCGGTGGAACCTACGCGATGGACGACCACAACCATCCCCACACGCCGATGCAAATTATAGGCGTGCGAGGCGGGAAGCCAACCGTGATTGCCCAGGTCGGCGGGTGAGGCCGCCGCTCAGGAGACACAGGCTGAAGGATAGCCCGGCTTGCGCCGCCTGACCTCGTCGACATAGGAACGAAGGACGCCATTGATCCGGGTTTGATAACCGCGCCCCTGCCCGCGAAAGAACGCCAGGACATCGGCGTCGATCCGCAAGTTCGTGTGTTCCTTTCGCCTCGGGGTGGGAAGCTCGACCGTCGACCACTCGATGGGTTCGATCGCGTCGTCCGAATAGCTCCCGTCGGGCACGGGCTTGGTCGCCGCCGTCTTCCAATCGCTCCGTGTCTTGCCGGCGGCTTTCATGGCCTCAAGCTCGGCCGCCGAACGCCGAACGATATTCTTTTTCTTCCTGCTCATGGCTGCGCCTCATCGAGATGACCCGGATCGCGTCGTCGCGCCACATCCACAGGGGTTGAGAAGACCAGGAGGCGACAGTAGCCGCAGCGCACGTGTACCAACGTCAAGCGAGTTCCATGAGAATTTCAACCGTGAACCAAATCCGTGGCGAGACGTTTGGGATGATGTTTCAACGATAAGCAGGGTTTCTCAACATACCACCAAGACAGCCAAGCAAGGCAGAGCGCCACCGGGCACGCGATCAGAAATACCGCTAAACTCGGTAAACGCTGATGAGTCAGAGCAACGACGCAGTTTGTTATGGGATACCCAAACAGGTAAGTTCCGTAACTCAGATCACCTAAATTACGCGACAAAATTGTTCCAAATGATCCGCAGATTCCGATGTATATTATGATGTAAGGTAGGCATAGCTTGAGGGCCAGAGGAGCCAGATAACTGTCCCTTGCTGCCAGCATTACGATAAGAGCAATGATGAAACCACCGAGGTCTAGATGAATCCACTTCCGGTACTTCCACGCGCAAACCCCAGCAAGAAAATAGCTCGAATAGCTCACAAACTGGTACACACTAATGCCGTCCAGAAAATTGACAGGCGGAGAGGCGCTCGTAACCCCCACGTATGTTAGCGCCGCGTGTGCGAATAAGGAAACCAGAAACGCCAAAGCATAGATATACGGCATCTTGAAATCTGCCACAAAAGCGGTCATCACTAGCACAATATAAAAGGATATCTCAAGTGGAACTGTCCACAGTGATCCGTTGAGCGCTCCATACGGTAGTTTTGTGAAGACGTTTGGCAAATACGGGTCCTGCGGCCACAGCAATAGATTTCTCAAGTGGTTAACTGAAAAATGGTGGAAATATTCGGATAGCCTGCCCTCATAAAACATAGGCGCAATTAAAAACGTCTCAACCAAAATAACCAATACAAATCCTGGATATATTCTTAAGAAGCGTGCGATTACGAAGGACGTTAGATCATTGCTTTCTCGTGATCTTGCGACAAGAAACCCGCTCATGATCAAAAATGCGAAGACCGCTAGGGTTCCGCTGAAACCGTACGACAGAAAGGAGGAAAGTGGATCGTATTCATTCCGAGCAAGCGCATAGCTGTGAGCGTACAAGACGACCAAGGCGGCTAAGATTCTGATGAGGTCGAAGTTGTTCTCGCGCGGATTGAACCGGGCATACAACGTATTCATCACGCCCCCGCCCTCTGATTACAAGCCGCAATCCGGCAATGCCCATGCCCGCCGTTTTGCCCACGGCCGCCTTCCGCCCCGCGCCGACGGTCCCGACAAGCCTTGGACCGACCCCTTACGGCTTCCCCCGCCTCTCCGCCAGCGCCGCGAACGGCGAAGCGGGGGGCGCGTCATCGGGGGGCACGACGAACTCGACCCCGGGCTTCCTCGGGTAAGGATCGAGCCCGAGCGCGAAGAACTCCGCGACAAGCGCGCCGAGGTCGATCCTGCCGTCGATCACCGGATCCGGACCGTCCTCGTCGGCGAGCGAAAGGGTGACTTCGCGCTGCCCGGTGCCAGCCTCCTCGTCAACGGGCGCGAACCGCACGTCGATGTCCTCATCGACCGTGGCCGCGAACGGCTCTAGCGAGACGACGCAGGTCTGGGTCAGTTCGCCGTGAACCGCGCCGGTCACGCGCGCGCCTCCGCTTCCGGCCGGCTCGACGCGAAGCGTCGCGGTCAGCGCGGCGATCGCCGGAAGCCCATTGAGCGCGGCGAGCGCCTCGCGCTCGGCCGGGCTCGCTTCTATGGTCAGGGTCTCGCCGTCCTTTGGAAGCGCGTCGATCCGTACAACGCGGCTGAGCGGCTCGGCTTCAGTCATGTCGGCCTCCGGCGGCGATCGAGCCTGGCGGGAAATGGAACTGGCCGGTCGCGAACGTGTCCATTGGAATCGCCTCGAGCGCCGCGTCAAGCGAGGCGACGTAGGCGGCGAGCGCGCCAGCCCGGGCCGCGCCCGCGGCGCCGTAGACGTTTCGCGCCAGCGCCGCGGCGAGGCGCCCATCCGACCCCTCGTCGAGCGCGGCGGCATAGGCGGCGTTGCGGCCGTAGAAGGCGCGGCCCATCGCTTTCAGCCGCTTCGAGACCGCGATATCCGACATTCCCATCTCGCGCAGGGTGTCGTCGAAATGCTGGAACACGCTGTTGACGAGCTCCTGCGCCATGGCGTCGGCGAGGCCGCCCAGCGCCTTGAGCCGCCGCAGCACGAGACCGGCGTGCAGCGTGAGCAGCTCGAAGCGGCCGTCGAGCCGGTCGGGCGCCTCGAGCGCCTGATAGAGCGCCGGGCGGCGGGCCGCGGCCACGATCTCGCCAAGAATCTGCTCGATGACGGCTCTGCTGGCGCGCCGCGCGCGCCACCGGGCGAAGATCATGCCGATACCCTTGCGCTCGACGCTCGGCTGACGGGCTAAAGCCTTAGTTGACACGGCGCCATGAGTTAGGCATCGCAGCCCGGTCTGGCAAGCCGAAAGGCTGGTCATGGAGAGAGGCTGAATGCAATTCCCGCCCAAGATCTTCCGTCGCGTGTCGTTGGGATTGAGCCTGTGCGGCGCGCTCGCGCTCGGGGGCTGCATCGGCTACGACGGCGACTTCGATCGCGGCTACCAGATCGACGAGAATACGGTCTCGCAAGTCAAGGTCGGCGCGACCACCAAGCCCGAAGCGCTCGCGCTCCTCGGAACGCCGTCGACCACGTCGACCGTCGGCGGCGACGCCTGGTACTATATCGGGCAGAAGATGAAGCATACGCTCGAGTTCCTGCCGGTCCAGATGACGGACCAGCAGGTGCTGGCGGTCTATTTCAACAAGGACGGCAAGGTCGACCGGATCGCCAATTATGGCATGAAGGACGGCAAGGTGTTCGATTTCGTCAGCCGGACCACCCCGACCGGCGGCTCGGAGCCCGACTTCCTCAAGAACATGATGGGCGGCCTCTTCCGGTTCAGCTGAGGGCTGCAGGCCGCAATGACTTTGCCGTTTCTCGTCTGCGCCTGCGTTACCGCCATCAGCGCGGTTGTGAGCCTCGGCTTCTCAATCGCCGCGGTCCTCGCCGCAGACGGCGAGGCGTGGACGATGGCGCTTTATGCATGCGCGCGGAGCCTCGCACTGGTCGCCGTGAGTGCGGCGCCGTTCTTCACCGGCTCGGTCTCGTGGCTGCTCGCCATCGCCTCAGCGATGACGATCGTTCAGGCCTGCGACACCGCCGTCGGCGTCAAAATCAAGGACACGATGAAAACCTTCGGGCCGGCGGTGACAGCTTTGGTCAATGCGGCGGCGGCGATCTGGCTGATCGCTCAGTAAACGCGCATGAGCGACTCCCGGACGGCCGCGAGCGCGGCGGCCATCCATAGATAGGAATGAGGGTAGTTCCGGTTGGCTTCGATCGCATGGCCTGAACCCTGCGACCGCCCGATCGTAGCTTGCCGCCGCAGCGGTGGACTTTCCGGGCTGACTTCGCAAGGGCCGTCCACGCGGAGCCGGGCGAGCCCTCCACAAGCCCGGCCGCGCCTCTTGCCACTTACCGTACGGTGCTGTACGGTTTGGCCTTTGGAGACTTTTGGCCGATGATCCGGAAAGGCGCCGAAGAAGCGCGCAACGAGCTTCCGCATCTTCTCGAAGCGGCGGAGGGCGGCCAGTCCACCCTCATCACGAAGCGCGGGCGGCCTGTCGCGGCGCTCGTGCCGATCGAGGGGTATGTCGCAGCCATCCGGCAGGAGTCGCTCACGTCGTTGGCGGGGTCCGGACGCCGTCTGTGGGGCAGGAACAGCGCCCTGACGATTCGTAAATTGCGCGACGAATGGGGCCGCTAGCCTTTGACGATCTGCCGGAAGGAGCGCTCCTCCTTATGGATTCGGCGCCGATAATCTATGTGCTCGAGGACCATCCGAAGTTCGCGTCGCGCTTCCGGCCGCTTTTCGACGCCCATGCCGCGGGTCGACTGCGCTTCGCCGTCACGACAATCACCATCGCCGAGGTGCTGACGGGTCCGTTCGGCGCGGGCGAAGACGCGCTCGCTCAACGCTATCGCGCCATCCTCGAAACATGGCGCCCGGTCGCCCTCGACGTCGGCATCGCTGAAAGCGCTGCGAGGCTTCGGGCGTCGCTGCGGCTGAAACTCGCAGACGCGGTGCAGGCGGCGAGCGCGCTCGCGGTGAACGCCGCGGCTCTCGTGACCCATGACAGGGACTTTTCGCGCGTGAGGTCGCTGCGCGTCCTTTCCTGACCGTGGCTGGCAATCTCCGTCGGCACGGAATAATGAAAAACAGATATTATGGAAATAGATTGCCAAGAACAGAAAGTGCAGGTAACCTGCCTCGTTCAGTTCGACCGCTCCCCTCCCCGGGGCTGGCACGGGGGGTCGGCCGTGATCCGGGGGTGGAGCGTGATAGGAGGCGGGAGGAAGGGTGGTCTGGAGCTTGGGAAAGCGGTGCTGTCCGGCCATAACACATTGAAAGGTTTCGGGCCCGCGCCCGAAACCCAAATTTGGATTTTGTTGCGTCCGATTTGGATTTCGTTGCGCGGGATTTGGATTTCGTTGCGCCGGGCTTGGCTTTCGCTGCGCCCGGCCTTTGTTCTTGTTAGGCCTCAGCGCGCCAGGATCGCCAGCAGCAGGAGCGCCACGATGTTGGTGATCTTGATCGCCGGGTTGACGGCCGGGCCGGCGGTGTCCTTGTAGGGGTCGCCGACGGTGTCGCCGGTGACGGCGGCCTTGTGGGCCTCCGAGCCCTTGACCCACTTGTTGCCGTCCTTGTCGATGAAGCCGTCCTCGAAGCTCTTCTTGGCGTTGTCCCAGGCGCCGCCGCCCGAGGTCATCGAGATGGCGACAAAGAGCCCGTTGACGATGACGCCAAGCAGCGAGGCGCCCAGGGCTGCGAAGGCGTCCGCCTTCGAGCCCGAGATCCAGAGCGCCCCGAAGAAGACGACGAACGGCGCCAGCACCGGCAAGAGCGAGGGGATGATCATCTCCCGGATCGCGGCCTTGGTCAGGAGGTCGACGGCGCGTCCATAGTCGGGACGCTGCGTCCCGTTCATGATGCCGGGCATTTCCTTGAACTGCCGGCGCACTTCGAGCACGACCGATCCGGCCGCACGGCCGACCGCGGTCATCGCGATGCCGCCGAAGAGATAGGGGATGAGGCCGCCGAAGATGAGGCCGGCGACGACATAGGGATTCGAAAGGTCGAACGACACCTGGCCGAGGTCCTTGAAATAGGCGGCGCCGGTCTCGGTGAAATGGCGGATGTCGTTGGTGTAGGCCGCGAACAGCACGATCGCGCCGAGGCCTGCCGAGCCGATGGCGTAGCCCTTCGTCACCGCCTTGGTGGTGTTGCCGACCGCGTCGAGCGCGTCCGTCGACTGCCGCACTTCCTTCGGCAATCCGGCCATCTCCGCGATGCCGCCCGCGTTATCGGTGACCGGCCCGAAGGCGTCGAGCGCGACGATCATGCCAGCGAGGCCGAGCATCGTCGTGACTGCGATCGCAGTGCCAAAAAGCCCCGCGAACTGGTAGGTCGCGACAATGCCGACGACGATGACGAGCGCCGGCAGCGCTGTCGATTCGAGCGAGACCGCGAGGCCCTGGATCACATTGGTGCCGTGGCCGGTGACGGAGGCCTGCGCGATCGAGACGACCGGGCGTTTTCCGGTGCCGGTGTAGTATTCGGTGATGACGACGATGAGGCCGGTGATGATCAAGCCGACGATCCCGCAAACGAACAGGCTCGCGCCGGTGACCGACTTGCCGGCGACCGTTCCGATTTCGCCCCAGCCGACGACGAACTGAGTCGCGATCGCGAGGCCTATGATCGAGAGAAGGCCGGTCGCGATCAGCCCCTTGTAGAGCGCGCCCATGATCGAGCCGTTGGCGCCGAGTTCGGACGAAGAACGTGCCGATGATCGAGGTCACGATGCACGCCGCGCAGATCGCCAGCGGGTACATCATCGTCGAAACGAGCACGGGCGTTCCATCGAAGAAGATCGACGCCAGCACCATCGTCGCCACGACCGTCACCGCGTAGGTTTCGAAGAGGTCAGCGGCCATGCCGGCGCAATCGCCGACATTGTCGCCGACGTTATCGGCGATGGTCGCGGGGTTGCGCGGATCGTCCTCGGGAATGCCGGCTTCGACCTTGCCGACGAGATCGGCGCCGACGTCCGCGCCTTTGGTGAAGATGCCGCCGCCCAGACGAGCGAAGATCGAGATCAGCGAGGCGCCGAAGCCGAGCGCGACCAGCGCCTCGACCGTGGTCCGATCGGAGGACGCATAGCCGAGGGGGCCGGTGAGGATGCCGTAATAGCCGGCGACGCCGAGCAGCGCGAGACCGGCGACCAGGAGCCCGGTCACCGCGCCCGAGCGGAAGGCGATGTCGAGGCCGCCGGCGAGCGATTTCGTCGCCGCCTGCGCCGTGCGCACATTGGCGCGCACCGAGACGTTCATGCCGATGAAGCCCGCGGCGCCCGACAGGATCGCGCCGATGGCGAAGCCGATCGCGATCGTCCACGACAGGAGCAGCCCAAGCACGATGAATACGACGACCCCGACGCCGGCGATGGTCATGTACTGGCGCCTGAGATAGGCCTGCGCCCCCTCGCGCACCGCGGCCGAAATCTCCTGCATTCGCTGCGAGCCGGCGTCCGCGGCCATCAGACTCGAGATCGTGTAGACGCCATAGACGATCGAGAGCAGTCCACAGACGATAATCAAGCCCAAAAGCATGGCGAAAGGCCCCATTGATTGGCCGCGGGCGGTCTCCCGCGGCTCGTTTCTGGGCGCCTATTGCCAGAAACCGCGCCCTGCCGCAACGCGCCGCCGGCGTTTCGGTTCGCTTTCAGCCGAAAGTCGCGCTGCGGCCGACCGCCGCAGCCCGGGGGCGCATTTCCCCGCAAGGGTCAGGCCTTCAGCCCCCGCGCTTCCAGATCTGCTCGCCGACGCGGAGCGAGATAACCTCGAGTTCCCCCTTGGGCTCGAACAGATCTGGCCGCGCCGAGACGCGCCCACCCTCCTGCTCGATGCCGATAAGAGCGTAAGCCGCCGACAGCATCCGCGCGGCCGAGCCGGTGTACCACGACCAGCCGCCGCGCCCGCCATGGCCCCATCCCTCGTAGATGTCGGCGGGCTGCTGGATCGGAATGAGGCCGTAGGCCGCCAGATTCTCGCGGTCGGTTTTCTTCATCGGCGATATCTTTTCGAAGATTTCGAAGGCGCGGGCGGCCAGGCGAGCAGCCTTGGCACCGTCGCCCGCAGCGCGCGCCGAGGCGGCCAGACGCATGAACCCGTCGACGATCCAGGTCGCGCCATGGCTGTACTGGGCGCCGTTCTCACGTACGCCAGGCGGATAGTCGGCGATGCGGCCCGGATAGGGCTGCGAATGCTCGTAGAACGGGGTATCGAGCAGCAGTACGCGGCTCGAACGCTCGATCCCTTTGAGGCCGCCTTCGAGCGCCGCGAGGGCGCGCTCGTCGCTGCAGGCCCCGGAATAGGCCGCCCAGCCGGTCGTCATCGCGTTGCGAAGATCGACCTCGCGTCCGTCGTCGGCAAAGTCCAGCAGGTAATGGTCGCCGCGCCATCCGATCTCGAGCGCCTGCCGCTGCCGGGCGCGCGCCGCCTCGCATCGGGCGGCGAACGCCTCGTCCCCCTTGAGACGAGCGAGGGGGACGAAGCCGTCGAGCACGGTGAAGAGAAAGAAGCCCATCCAAACGCTGGTCCCGATCTCGCGGCGGCCGAGTGCGTCGATGCCGTCATTCCAGTCACCGGCCCGCAGGAGCGGAAGCCCGTTCGCACCGAGATGCTCGAGAGTGTAGTCGATGGCGAGTCGCGCATGTTCGTAGACGGTCGCGCTCTCGCGCGACACGCGGGGAATGACGATCCAGGTGTCCTCATTCGACGGCACTGCTTCGCCTTCCAGAAAAGGCGTCGTCTCGTCGAGCACGCTCTTATCGCCGCTTTGGCGCACATAGCGGGCGAGCACGTAAGGCAGCCAGAGGTGCGGATCGGAGGCCTTGGTCCGCTGGCCAAGTCCGGTCCCACCGCCCGGCGCGCGATGCCACCATTTGAGCACGTCGCCCTCCCGAAACTGCTGGCTCGCATGAAGCACGATTTGTCCCCGGGTCAGGCGCGGCTCAAGGAGCGCAAGCGGCAGCACGTCCTGCAACTGGTCGCGATAGCCGGTCGCGCCGCCGAGCTGGTTCGGCCCCAGGCGGCCGAAGAGCCGCGAGGCGTAGAGCTGGTAGGGCAGCCAAGTATTGACCAGTCTGTCGAAGTCCGGCCGGTTGGTGCGAACCTCGACCCGGCCAAGCCGAGCCGCGCATGAAGCACGGGTCGCCGCGAGTTCGTTTTCCGCTTCGGCGACCCCGACACGCGCGGCCGCGGCGATCGCTTCGCTCCGACTCGGGGCCTGGCCGAAGCCGATGGCGATTTTCACTTCGCTCCCGGGTGCGAGCGTGAGTTCGCCGCAGAAGGCGGCCACTCTCCGCCCGTCGTCGGGCGCCGAAGCGTCGCTCGAGCCGGTTTCGACCATCGCGGGCGTCAAAATGTTGCGACCTGGCCCGCCGAAGAACCGGGCGCGAATCGTCTCGGTCGCCGGCTCCCGCAGGCTTGTCGCCGCGAAAGCGAAGCCGCGCTCGAAATCATTGTTGGGGTTCTGAAAAAGGAGCGTCGAGCCGACCGTTTCGTCGCGGATCTTGTCGATGCTCGCGTTCGGGCTGTCCTCGAGTACGAGATCGAAGAAGGGCGTGACGCGCAGCCGCTTCGGACGCGGCCCACGATTGCGCAGCGTCAAAATGCGCATGTCGCCGGGATAACCGGGCGGAACGAAGACAACATGTTGGATCGTGAGATCGCCTCGCATCGTGACAAATGTCGCAACCCCCGGTTCGTAGGTCGCCTCGCAGGTCACATCGTCGGGCTGGAATGGCGTGAAGCCTACCGCGCTATTCTCGTTGTTTTCGAGGTCGTGCAAGTAGACGATTTGCCCAGGCTGGACGACGGTCACGCTGTCAAAGCGGAAAGCGGAGAGGCCGTTTTGGCGAGCATTGCCAAATGCGGAGAAAATCTCGCCGTCGTTGGAGACCATGGTCGCCATGCCGAGTTCGTTCGCCATCACATGGGCCCAGGGTCGCGGCGTGCGATGGGTGAGGCTCAAGGCCCCGCCGTCGGCCGAGAAGCCGAATGGCCATCGTGAAGGCAACGCGGGCGACGGCTCGACGGCGCGAGTCTCATAGAGCCGCCTGTGCAAGTCGGCCTCGGGCATAGGCGAAAGGCCGAGCCGGGCGGCGATCAGTTCGCTCGCCCACACCGCGTTGTCGGAGCGTCCGACAATGAATTCCGCCTCGGCCACGGCACCAGGCGCAAGCGTTGCCTCAAGGGTGAAGCTCGCCGCCGGATCGAAGGTCCAGACCTTGCCTTCGTCGTCGAGCTTGCGCCAGCGCCAAGGCTCGCAGCCTGTCGGCCTTCGGAGCGAGCCTTCGCCGATGAAACGTATGCGCGAGTCCTCGTAGCCGACGAGATCGGTGCCGCGTCCCGGCTTAACAGCAAAGAATGCGGTCTCGCCGCGGTCGGCGCGCGCCGACCGCAGGAGCCGGTTGCGCGCCAGAATTGCGTTGAGCGGACGCACGAATACGGTCTCGACATGCATGCCCGCGAAATCGAGATCCTTGGCATAAGCTCCGGTTTCAGCTTGCGCGATCTCGCAGAAGCTCGTCAGGCGCAGCCGTCTCGTCCTGTCGGATCCGTTCTGGAGCCGCACCCGCCAGCTAATGATCGCGCCTCGCGAGTCAGGGGCGATCTCCATTCGGGCCTCGATTCCGTTCAGAGCGTTGACGATCGCAAGACGATTGAAGCCCGGCTCCTCGATGCTGTAATCGCCCGCGCGTCGCGCCGGCTCGAAGCCGATCGACCAGGGCGCTTCGCCCTCCTCGATGACGTAGAAGAAATGCCCCCGCGCCTGCAGGGGATCGAGCGGACGTCGGAAGAGATCGATCGGGCCGCCCCCGCGCTCCGCCCCGACGACGAAGGCTGCGCCTCGGCCGTCGCGCTGAATCTCGACCCCAACCGCCCCGTTGTTGAAAACGAAGCGATCGGGACGCCGCCCAAGTTCGAGCGGCGCGCCTTCGAGCCATGGCGCGGCGGGTCCAGATTTGGCACGCTCCTTGACCGCCACAGCCACGCCAGCGGCTGCCATCGCGGCGATCGCTGCGCCGTAGGCGAAGCCCAGCGTCTTGACCGCGTCGGGCATTGAGCCGCCGCCCTGCGCTAGCGTCTCGGCTCCTGTCCAGGCCTTGTCCCAATCGGGCCCGCGCGGAATGTAAAACGGAATGAGCAGCGGCGCCCAAGTGCCAAAGCGACGGATGCCGTCGGGAATGGCGCGGGTGCGTCCATGGTGGCCAACGAACCGCGCCGCCGCCTCGTCGGCCCGATCGCCGCCAAGAAACGACAGGTTGACCAGGGTAGCGACCCTGAGTCCCATATGGTCGAACCAGATGAGGATGCGCAGCCAGTCGTAGGCAAGCAATCCAAGGAACAGAGTCAGGCTGAATTGCCGGAAGCCGCCTGCGGTCTGAGTTGCGTCGGTTGCGATCGCAACGCCCGACCGGATCGCGCCGTCCTGGTTGTACCAGGTTGGGTCTGGAGACTGGCGCAGGAACGAGTTGATGATCGGGGCCATCCACAGACCCCAGCGCAGAACCCGCACACCCTGCTCGACCAGCCCCTCGATCCCGCTCGGGCTGACCAGCGTCTTGATCGGCCTCAGGCTTCTCTGTAAGCCCGCATCGAGCAGAACGTAGTTGATAGAGAAGAGCGGCGCCGCGAGCGACCAGTTGATCACGCCGGCCACTGATTCCGCCCAGAACAGTCTGACCCCGCCGGCCACCTCACCGAGGTTGATCATCCCGTATTTGTTGAAAATCGGATAGGTCGTGAAATCGCCGAGTTGCCGCCCATCGAGCCGGTAATCGACGTCGGCATAGGCCCAGAATTTGGCGATGACGACTTGGAGCTGGGCAGCGTCGAAGTACCAGCCAAGCGCGCCGGCGACGAGCGCGCCGAGCAGGAGACCCAGCGCGTAGAGGCGCCAGCTTTGCAGCTTCCGCCGCTCTCCTGCAATCACGCTGCCGGCGTCAAAGATGAGGTCGACGCCGCCGTAGCAGAGCGCCCCGACCGCGGCCATCGCCAAAAACCGCACGCTGCCGTCATGGCTGGCCAGGCCGGCGCGGTAGGCCAGCGCAAGGCCGAAGCCCGCGACGGCGCCGCGCGCAGGCCCGCGCGGATCGAGATACGCGCGCTTGAGCCGGCCGGAGAACGGCGCCGTCCCGTCGGCGCTGCCCACGACCGTTTGGGCAAGCGGGAAGACGAGCGCGCCGCCGATAGGACCGGCGAGAAACGCAGTTCGGTCGAGGATGGTCGCCGCGCCAGGCGCGCGCAGGATAAGAGCCGCGACGAGAATGAAGCCCATGAACAGCGCGCCATAAATCGCGCCCTTGACGAAGCCGGCTCGCCAATGCTCCCACGCTGTCTCGAAGCGCGGCGGCCGGCCACCGAGCCAATCGAGGATAAGGCCGGTGAAGAGATAGACGATCGCCCAAAGGCCGCCTTGCGCGAGCGCGGCGCAGAAGGTCGAGAAAAAGAGCGCCAGGAACGGGTGAGCGACCATCTGCGCCGCGTTGGCGATGAGCGGCGTCGCGGCGGCGAGACCTCCTCCGAGAGCGAAAAGTCCGTGGGTGCGCGCAGAACTTGGAAGCAGGTTGACGCTGACCAAGCTGATCATCGTCAGCATCGCCTCGCCCACGAACCAAAGAGTAAGCGCGCGTCCGATCGCAACCTGGACAGGAAATGGCAGGCCGGCATGCAAAGTCGCCATCGCGCCGAGTTCGGCCATGTGCCAGTCGGCGCCGATCGCCATAAGCAGATTGAACAGAAAGGGGATCGCGATCAGGCTAAAGGCCTCGATGAGCCTCAATCCGCGAAAGCCCGCGATCAGAGCCATGATCGACCCGCCGGCGTAGACGATCAGCGCAATCGTCGCGCCAGCCGGATTGAACCGCCATACGTCCGCCCACGGTCCAGGCAATTGCCAGAACCCGATCGAATCGTTGCGCTGGAAGGCGAAGATGGCGAAGGCCGCGGCATCGACGGCGATCAGCGCCGCGGAATACGGGCGTTCAGCTCGCGCCCAGCGGATAAGGGCGAGCCCAACGGCCCCTGCCAGCGCGGCGACGATCGGCTGGCGCGCGCCGATTGCAATGTAAAAACCAAGCGCGAGCGCTGCTGCGCCGGCAGCCGCAATGAGAGTCGGGGCGGCCGGTCGCCGCGCGAAAGGGAACGCAAAAGGGGACGTCATCTCCATGCCTTGCGCGCTCCCCGTTCCATCTTGGGCCCTTCCCTCGCGGATTGCTCACTGAGTCGCAAGCTCGCGTCAAAGACGCTTGCCCGCCGTCCCATAGCGGCCCAATATGGCGTCTATGCGCTCTTTGGCGGTTCTGGATTTGCCCAGAGGGCGGCGTGACGGTGGAACAGATGATTGTCAAACGATGGTTCGCTGTCGCGATTACGGCCGCGGTCTTGGGCGTGACGGCCGGGCGCGCCGCCGAACTTCCCGCCGAAAACAAGAAGCCGACCAAAGCCGAGCCTGCCAGGACGTGTGACGTCGCCGGCAACCCCGGTGTGCTTGCTGCGAATGGCGTCTGCGTGCGTTTCAGCGGCTATATTTCGTCGCAATTCAGCGCCGGCCAACTGCACGAACAATACAAATAGGCTCGCCGCAGCACCGTCTTCGGGTCTAAAGACGGCCCATGAAGAAAGCTCAACCCCCCTTCGCCCATCTCGGACATTTGTCGCAAATTCCTGAAGCGCCAGACGCCAGGACGCTTGATCGCGCCCCCAATCCCCAGGTCGATACCGATTACATCACCCGGTTCACCGTCCCTGAGTTCACCTCGATCTGCCCGGTAACCGGGCAGCCCGACTTCGCGCATCTCGTGATTGACTATGCGCCGGGCCAATGGCTCGTTGAGTCGAAGTCGCTCAAGCTCTACCTGCAGAGCTTCCGCAATCACGGCGCGTTCCACGAGGATTGCACCGTCCGGATCGGCAAGGATCTCGTCGGCGTTATAAAGCCTCGCTGGCTGAGAATCGGCGGCTACTGGTTCCCCCGCGGCGGCATGCCGATCGACGTTTTCTGGCAAACCGGCAAGGCGCCAAAAGGCGTCTGGCTGCCTGATCAGGGCGTCGCTCCTTATCGCGGGCGCGGCTGACCGGAGAGGGTTTGCGAAAGGGAACAAAGGCGATTTGCAGCGCGTTCGACGGCTAGAGGCGACAGCGCTTCCAGTCCAAATGGAGCTGCGCAAATGAATTGTCGTTTGCTTCTTGCCGCGATCGCAACAGCGGCCGCCAGCCGGGTCGCTGTGCAGACATCTTCGGCGCGGCAGGCCCCCGCCCAGACGATCAAGCCTCCGACGTCCTCGCCCGGCGGGATATCAGAGGCGCAGCTGAAGCATATCAACGACACGCTGGCCGTCGGCTCATTGTCGTTGATCCTGAGCCGGATCGCGTTGCCCAAGGCAAACAACCCTCTCATCAAACAATTCGTCGAATTCGAAATCGCGGAGCAGGAAACGGTCGTCGACGTATTGAAGGCGATCCAGAAGAACTGCGCCCCTACGGGCTCAGTCCAGGCGCCGACTGACGCGGAGCTAATGCAAAACCTCGACAATGTGAGCAAGGCGGCGGTCGATAAATTGCGCGGGCTGAGCGCGGGATCCGAGTTCGATCATGACTATATTCAATATGAGGTCGAGGGACGCCGGAAGCTCCTCGACATTCAAGAAGTCTATCTGAAGGTCCACGATAACCTCGATGAGACCGACGTCGCCAAACTGGCGCGAGGCATGATCAAGGAACACCTGACCTCGCTCGCGGGCGTGCAGAAGGTCGGCTAAGGTCGCGGTGCGGAGGGGTGAGGTCAGGCCGCTAAGCTGCCCGGTCCGCTTGATGGGTCGCGTGCCTTAGCCGTAAGATCTTGTGCGTATCCACGGAGGCGCTGCTTAGTGCGGAAGCAAGCCGCGGCAGCGCGTAGACACGTCCGCGGAGTTCGTCGGCTAGCGCTTGACGGTCCCGGATCGTCGCTATCGAGGCGAAGGGGACAGGCGCGCCGATAACGACCGGAAGGCGGGCGCCGATGCGAGCCTCGACTTCATGGAAAATGAGGGACAGGCGCAACGTCAAGCTAAAAAATGACTGGCGATCTGGAAAAGACGGCTGTTCTGGCCTCCGAACCAGACGGGCACCACCGTCGCCTGCGAACGTTGGACGAGCTGCGAGACGAACGGCTGCCAGCGCCCGTCGACCGCGGGCTTGAGGCCGAGCTTGTCGGGGGCGGTCGAAATCGCGCCGGCTGGAAACACCACCACGGCGCCGCCGCGTCCGAGATGGTCGCGCGCCGCCGCCCGCGACGCGAGATTGGTCCGCTCGGCTTCTTCTGTTCCAGAGAAGTCGACCGGCAGGATGAAACGGGCTGCTTCCGGCGCCCGTGTCAGCACGATGTGGGTCAGAACGACGAAATCGCTTCTAACCTTGCTCGCCAACCACGCCATAACGATTCCGTCGAGCACGCCATAGGGGTGATTGGCGACGAACACGACCGGTCCAGTCCGAGGAACGGCCGCAAGTGCGTCGGCGTCGTAACGGACATCGAGTTCGAGCGACCTTACCGCGGCCTGCCAAAAGCTCTCGCCTGGGCGAGGAAAGCGCTGGTTGTGCAGATACATCCGCTTGAGCTTCGGCTGGCCGGTGGCTTTCTCGACCAGCCGAATCAGACCCCGTTTGAGCGCGGGATCGCTCGCGGTGGCGTAACTGAAGAGATATTTGTCCATTGGATTCGTCTGCGCGGCTGATCGCGCGAGATACT
This sequence comes from uncultured Alphaproteobacteria bacterium, assembly GCA_963794655.1. Classification (GTDB taxonomy): domain Bacteria; phylum Pseudomonadota; class Alphaproteobacteria; order Rhizobiales; family Beijerinckiaceae; genus Roseiarcus. The sequence continues at coordinate 2,165,967 of CAWCEV010000006.1, read as the reverse complement.
CCGACCGCGCGACCGCCATGTGACAAACTCTCGCCGTCGGCGAGAATTCAGCGCTTTGCGAGCCGGTCGAAATCCTGCAACTCGGCGATGAGCGCCTCAAACTCCTTCAGTGGCACCATATTGGGGCCGTCGGAAGGGGCACGGTCCGGATCCTGATGGGTCTCTATGAAGACGCCGGCGACGCCGACTGCGACCGCCGCACGCGCCAGCACGGACACGAAGGCGCGCTCCCCGCCCGACGCGCTCCCCTGCCCGCCAGGCTGCTGAACCGAATGGGTGGCGTCGAAGATGACGGGCGCGCCGGTCTCGCGGGCCAGGGTCGGCAAAGCGCGCATGTCGGAAACGAGCGTATTGTAGCCGAAACTCACGCCCCGCTCGGTCACGAGGACATCGACGGCGCCGGCCGCATCGAGCTTGGCGACCACGTGTTTCATGTCCCAGGGGGCAAGAAACTGCCCCTTCTTGACATTGACCGGTCGCCCGGTCTCCGCCGCGGCAACCAACAGGTCGGTCTGGCGGCACAGGAAGGCTGGAATCTGCAACGCGTCAACCGCTTCCGCGACCGGCGCGCATTGGCTGCTCTCGTGCACATCGGTGATGAGCGGAAGGCCGAGGGTGTCGCGGATTTCGGCGAAGATCGGCAGCGCGGCCTTCAGCCCAACGCCACGCTTGGCCGCGCCCGAGGTCCGATTGGCCTTGTCGAAGGACGACTTGAATACGAGGCCGATCTCACGCCGGGCAGCAATTTCCTTCAGGGCCGAGGCCATCTCGAGCGCATGGGCGCGGCTTTCGAGCTGGCATGGGCCAGCGATAACCGCCAGCGGCAGCTTTGGGCCGAAGCGCGTCGCAAGCGACCCTCGGCCGACCTGAACAATGGCGTTGTTGCGCAAGGATAATCCCGGTTCGATAGACGCGGCCGGACCCCGTCAGCCACCCTTCCCCACGGCGGCTACATCCCGGAGCGCTCAGAGGCAAGAGCGGCGGAGGGTCTTGAACCGCCAGCCGCCCGTGCTCAACCCTGCCCCTCTATGGTTTCCGTCGCTGCAAAGTCGATCTCGACCCGGGCGCCGCTCGGGTCGAAGAAGAACAACTGCCACGTCCCCCCGGCGTGGCCGGATTGTGGCAACCGGCGCAAGTCGTATTTGACGCCGCGCACCTTGAGCTTGGCGAGGTAGGACGGCGCGTCCGTGCCGCGGAAGGCGATGTGGTCGAGCACACCGCCGCCGTCCGGGATCGCAGCCTTTTCCACGACATGCAGCACCGGGCTGCCGCCGTTGTAGAGCCAGGCGCCGGGGAACGCGAAGTCGGGCCGTGGTCCGGGGGTCAATCCGAGCACGTCGTAATAGAACGCGACCGTCTTTTCGGTGTCGGTGGTGAGGATGGTGAAATGATCCATGCGATCGATCGGCATGGTGTCTCCCTGATGCCCGCAACAGACGAGCGATGCCCGAACCGCAATCCGCGCCTCCGGCTACGCCTATCAAGCCGATAATCAAGCAAGAGTCGAATTTGACACCCGGCGGGGCCCGGGGCAGGCTTTCATCTCATGGATCAGCGAACGGACGGCGAACTCGGCGTCTTGGCTCGGCGCAAAATCGAGGCGGCGATCATTGCCCCCATCTATGACGAGATGCGCAAGGCAGTCGGCGAGGACAAGGCCCGTGACATCCTGCGCCGCGCCATCCGCCGCGCGGCCATCGACGCCGGCGCCGAGATGGCGTCGCGCGCGGCGGACGGAGCAGACCTCGAGAGCTTCAAGGCAATCCTGCCGTTGTGGACAAAGGATGATGCGCTCACGATCGAGGTCATCGCCGATAAGCCGGGCGTGCTCGATTTCAACGTGAGGCGCTGCCGCTATGCCGAGACCTATCGTGCGATGGGACTTGGCGAGATCGGCGATATCCTCTCCTGCAATCGCGACGGCGCATTCTGCGAGGGCTACGATCCGCGCATCAAACTGACCCGAACCCAGACGATCATGGGCGGCGCAAGCCATTGCGACTTCCGCTATCGCCGGGAGGCTCCGAAGGCGTAGGGCCACGCGTTCGACTTAAAGACGCCTCATATTTTCGCATTGTCTTAGGCCGCATGGGCGGGAGGAAATCAATGCGGCCAAGTTCGCTTCTGATTGCATTGCTGTTGGCGCTCGCCGCGGTCTCCCCGGCTGGAGCCATCGAGCGCATACTTGATGTCAGCAACGATCGATGGGTCGAGGTCACAGGCGAAGGCAGCATCAGCGCCGCGCCCGACTTCGCCCGGGTTACGGTCGGCGTCACAAGCGCCGCGAGGAATGCGGGCGAGGCGATGGCGGCGAACGCAAAAGCGGCCAACGCTCTCATTTCGCTCATCAAGGCCGAGGGCGTCGCGCCTGCCGACATCCAAACCTCCGACGTTTCCATTTCGCCCACGTTCTCGCAATCCTCGCCAGGCCAAACCAGCCCTCCGACGATTACAGGGTATAGCGTGAGCAACAATGTGACCGTGATCGTTCGCGATGTTTCGCGCCTGGGATCGCTGCTCGACAAGGCAGTGGCTGCGGGCGCCAACTCAATCTATGGCATAAGTTTTGGCCACAACGATCCGAGCGCGCTCCTCGACAAGGCGCGGCCCCTCGCGGTGGCTGATGCGAAGCGGAAAGCCGATATTTATGCGGGCGCAGGAGGCGCCCGCGTTGGTCGGCTCATGGTGCTTACGGAGGAAGGCGGGAATGTAGCGCCCGCGGCGTTTTCCCGCGCTTATGTTGGAGCCTCGCCGGCTCCGCCGATCCAGGCAGGCGAGGACAGGCTTACTGTGACAGTCACTGTGCGATTCGAATTGACTCAGTAAACGCACGCAACCATTTGATATCGTTCCAGCTAGACGAGGTTCGTATGTGCCGCAACATCCGCCCGCTGTTCAACTTCGAGCCGCCTGCTACCGAAGCGGAAATCCGCGCGGCCGCCCTGCAGTTCGTGCGCAAGGTGAGCGGCTTCGCCAAACCGTCGCAGGGCAACACCGAGGCGTTCGAGCGCGCGGTCGACGAGGTCGCCGAAGCGGCGAAGAAACTGATCTCGTCGCTTCACAGCACCGCCGCGCCGCGGGACCGCGACGTCGAGGCGAGCAAAGCGCGGGAGCGATCGCGGCTACGCTTCGGATAGGCGCGCGGTTCACTCGGCGGAATAGGCGCTGACCTCAGGCGGCCGCCGCCCTTGAAGGGCCTCGTCCCGCGGGCGGAAGATCTCGACTTTCAGCGGATAGCAGCGCGCCGCGTCGCTTGAATGGGTCTCGCCGCAGTCGCCGCCAGGACAAGCCGACAGCGCGCCAATGAGATCGATCTCGGCGAAGAATTCGATGTAGTCGCCAGGACGCACCGGGCTTGCCTTCATGAAATAGCGATGGCTCTCGCGCTCAAAGCCGGTGCACATGAACACATTGAGCACGTCATGGATATGCGGCTCCGCCGCACGATCGGATAAACTCATCCGATCCGCGAGCGCGCGCGTCAGGTTCGAATGGCAGCAATGATGGTAGTCGCCGCCGGTTAGGAGGCGATTGGTATAGGGGTCGCAGCGGGTGCCGATCACGTCGTGGACGCCGGCGCCATCGGCGTCGAAGCCGTACCAGTCGAGTGTGTCGTGTGTGACCGTCGCCATCGGCCGCAAATAGGGCAGCGCGCTCCATAGCCGGGCGCCCGTGCTTACATGGGTCGCGTTGAGCGCCCGGGTCTTGCCGCTGAAAAAGCGTTCCGCGAGATCAGCTGCGTTCCACAGGTTGAGGTCGCCGACCTGCGGCCCCTCGATGTTGACAATGCGGAAAAAATGTCCGGCGGGAACGTCGAACGCCCGGCCCTCGCGCGGCGGCACGATCGTCTGGCCTGTCTTCGCCATGCCCACGCGCGCCTTCTCGTAGAACGCGGCGTCGTAGGGCGGCAGCCGCTCGACGGGGTAGACGACCGCGGGCTTCGCGGCGCGCCGCTCGGCGGCGTCTGGCGGCGGCGTTGTCCGGGGCGGGATCAGCATAGCGGCAAAGCGTAGCCGAAGGACGGGCGGCCGGCAAAGCCGCGCGTTGCGGCCTCCCCTGCTCGTCGCTGGCCGAGCATTGTGCTAGGCATTATTGCCGAGACTCGGGCTGCCACGCGCCGCCCAAACAGCTCACGCTCGAAAAATCCTGTGAGGACGGCATATCGCGAGGAAAGTCATGACGGCCAAATGGATCAAGTGCACGCTGACCGAAGGCGGGAAGACAATTCGCGTGAACATGGCGCTCGCAGCCACATTCGTCCCGCACGGCTCAGGCACGAGGATCTGGATCCCTGGCGATCAAATTGGCATCGATGTGAGCGAGATGCCCGAGCAGATCGACGCCGCAATTGCTGACTCGCTCGTGGATGCCTCCCAGACCTAGAGCGTGGGAGCACTGACGCCAGGAGCAATTGCACTGAAGAGCCACCGGCCTCACCGCAGACGCGACGCTGTTCGCACAGATCAGGTCATATTCCGCAGGGCCTCGACCACTCAGCGAAAGGCTTCGCGCTCGATCGCGGTCCTCATCACACTCGCGGCTCTCGCCCTCGCCGGCTGCAACTCCAATGGAGCGGTCAATCCTTCTTCCCAGCAGAATCTCGCAAACATCTATCCGAACTATAGCGCCTACAATCCCATTCAATATGCTCAAACCAGCGGCTTTTATGGCGGCCGCTAAGGGTTCCTGTGAAAGGGCGCTCGGGATCAAGTCTCGGGCAGGCTCGGCCCGCGCCCCGAGGACGACTTCGTCAACCTCGTTGAGGTCAAAAAGGAGAACTGGTCATTCGGCAACTGAATTGCGCAGTACGCCTGAGCTACTCGCAGATGCGGTAGCTGCCGCTCGAGCCGTGCTTCTCGATGTCCATGTGCATGTTGTTGGTGTGGAAAGCATCGGCGCCTGGACCAAGAACCGTCGTGAACCAGCCGCAGGCTGCGGTCCGAACCGCGTGGAAATACGCGGCTTCGTCGGCGCCGGTCGGCCGCTCGACGAGGAGGCGCCGCTTGTCAGTGAAAGCGATCGCAACCAAGTCCACAGCGAGCCCCTTGGCATGGGCGCTGATCTTTGCTCCCACGATCCTGTCCTGGGTGCGACAGTCGTAGCCGGGGCCGGTCTCGATCGAGGCGACCTTCGCGCGCAGCAGCCCCTCTCCGAGCGGCGCGACGATCAGCTGGATATAGTCGGCGAGGACCGCGGCAAACTCGCATTCGAGAACGGGGCGATCTGGCAGGCTGACGACGTCGCCGCCCGCCAGCGTGACAGACGACAGGCGGACCGGCGATTCGATTCCGCATCCATCGTGGGTCGCCGCCGGAGCCGCCACAGCTTCCACCCGCGCCCCGCCGGCCGCAAGCTGAGCGAGGCAAGTTGGGCCTGCGGCTTCGGGGCCGATGGGACGCACCGGCTGCGAACCGGCCCCCTCTGCGGGTGCCGGAGCTAAGTCGGCCGGCCGCGGCGGCGGGAGCGGCGGCTCCTGTTCCATCGCCGCGCCGGCCCGAGCCGCGAGCGTCAACACCAGCGCGCCGAGGGCGACAAGCGCTCGCGGGCTCGCTCCATGCATTTTCGGGAACCTCGCGGGCCGCTCGTTTGCGTCCCGGATCGCTTACGCCAGGCGGCGTCAAACGGCAAAGGTGACTGGGGGCGGCGTTTCCGTCGGAAAAGTCTCGGGAATGTCGTCCGGCCCAGGTTCCCGAATGACATCCGGCCCCGGCGCTGGAATGTCAGGCGGCGGCTCCGACTTCGGCGCCTCTTGAGGGGTCGGGGGACGCACCGGATTTGGAATGACATCGGGCGGCGGGGTCGGAACCGGCCGCTGTGGATCGCCTGGCATTGGCCGTCTCCGTCTCGCGCTTGCAAGACCGCAACGCGTCGCGGGCGCGCCTTGTTCCGTCCCGCTCCGCCGGCCTCGCGCGGGCCTACCCCCTGCCCGCTTTGTGAGGTTACGGCTCCCTGCAGATGGGCGGCGGCACGGGCGGCGGGGCGGGATGCGCCGCGCGCCATCGCGCGATGATCGGCTCGAGCGTTCCCCGGCCCCAGAAATGCGGAGCGCCGATGTCCCTGAGGCATGCGGCGTTCCAATAGGCGCCGCGCGAAGGCGCCTCTCCTGCCTGAACCGCACGCGCCACGGCGTCGATGTCGCGCGACTCCGGATAGATATAGAGGGTCGTCGGATTGCCGCTCACCATCGCCATGATGGCCTCGGCGTCCGAGGGCGACCAGCTGGTGCAGCCGTCGCTTCGCCCGGCCTCGTAGTTCACGAGTTTGCCAAAGGGAACGTAACCGTCCGCGTCGGCGTGCGGGTTGCCCGGCTCCTTTCGGCGGCAAACTCCGCGAAGCAGGACCGCGGGATGTCCGCCGATCGCGCGCTCGCGGGCGTTTGCGGTATCGCCTTCGCCTTCGAACTTGAGAAACGGCCGCGAAAAGGCCGCGTCTCCGCTCGCGCTGCGATAATAGCCTTTGAAGGGCGCGGCGATATCGGACGTGACATAGGCCCCGCCGGTCGTCAGGTCGGAATCCATCGCGTTGCCGAAGTTCTTCACGCACCGGCGGCCGTTGGCGAAGTCCGCCATCCCGTCGAGATCGCGCCCGCCGCCGTGGCCGGCGGAGATGGCGCGAAACGACTGCTGGGCTTCGCAGATGATGTAGAACCGCCGCCCCAACCCGCCGCCGAGGTCATGAGGACGGGTCGCATCCATGGCGAAGTAGCAGGGGTTGCGGACGCCTTTGCGCTGATAGAGCGCGCGCGCGCGCTCGAGCACGACCGGCGCAATCTGCCCCTCGCCCTCGCCGACATGGGCCGCGAGCCAGGCGGGAACTGCGGGCTCTCCGGCAAGCGGCGACGCGGCGCTTGCGAGCGCGACCAGGAGCCCGAGGCCGGCTGAGGCGAAAAGGCGCAATCCCGACGGCATTGAACCTCTCTCTCCTCGTTCCGCCAACCCGAACCCTCATAACGATGGTCGAACACGCCTTTTCAATGGCTTAGGCGCCAAAATACAACTCGGGCCGCTTCCTGTGTCCGGACCCTTCACCCGACGCGTCTCCACCCTTTGCCCTCGCCGCGGCGTCCCCCGGGCGAATTCAGTCCCTTTCGCAAGCATATCACGGATTCCGATTCCATGAAAGAGATTGTCGTCTTTTCTGATTTCTGCCATAATCCCTGGAAGCGGCTTGGTCGTAGAAGGACCACGGGCCGCGTTCGACGGAAGCTCGCCGTCCTGACCCTTGAAACCGATCGCCGGGTTGCTCGTGACCCGCCGGCCTCGTCTCCGACTGGAGGATTGCGAATGCGGATCCCGATCATTCTGGCGATTGCGGCGCTCGCGCTCGCCGGCTGCAACGCCAATGAGAACGTCAATCCCTCGTCGCCAGGCGCTTCGCAGATCTTCGCCGGGCGCTACTCGGACACCAATCCCTACAATCCCATCAGCTACGCCCAGAACAACACCGGTCGCGGCGGCGGCGGCCACTGAGGCAAGTTGTATTCTTCACTAGCGGGCGTAGGCGCCGGCGTGCCCGGCGTCGAAGCGGCGCAGCAGTTTCCCGCCCGGCTGAACCGTGAGGTCGAGCCGCTCGAACTTCATCGGGTCGTCCATGCTGTGCTCGAATTTCGTGGCATGGAGCGTGACAATGGCCCCGTTTCGCGTCCAGCACCCCGAGGCAAGCTCGTCCAGCGCGCCATAGGCAAGCATATATTCGAACCGCCCGTCCGCCTTCAGCAGAAGCTCGGACCCGACCTCCATCACGCCGCGCAGATAGTAGTGGCCGGCGAGGGATGGATCGGCAGGCGTGCAGGCCGCGGCTCTCGCTGATGCCGGGCCGAGCGGCAGCAGCGCGAGCCCCAAAGCGGCGACAACGGCGGATTGGCGGCGCACGCGTTTCCTCCAAAATTCTTGGGCCGCAGCATCGAGCGGCGGCGATTTCCTGAGCTTTCGGCAGCAAGGTTGTGGCGGGGAAGGAAAGGAAGCATAGAAGCCACGCCGCCGCTCGTAAAACATCACGATTCCGGCGGCGATTGCCGCTCCGGAGCGCTCATCCGGCCGCTCGATCATGGGGAAACGGAAAATGATTCACTTGAGGCTCGCCGCCGCGATGCTCATCGTCCTCGGCGCGGCGCTTTGCAGCGCGGCCGACGCCCAAACCCCGCCGGCGCCCGGCGCCGGTCAGCGCGCGACCCATCGCCTCCTCCGCCCTTCAAGGACGCGCCCAAGCCACCGCTCGCCAGACTTTCACCGCCGTGCGCACGGAACCGTGACTCACGGAACGCCGATCCACCGCACGATGGCGGGGCCGAGGGTGTGACCATTGATTGCATCGAACCCGATCTTGCGAGACACTCCTGCGGATTAGAGGATTGAGTAAAATGTCACGGTAATCCGCCACACCCCGCACCGTAATCCGCACCTCAATCCGTATTCTGTGATCTATGACGTTTAGATTAGAGGCGGCCAATGGATGTGGTATCGAATATTCGTCAACAATTGCTCACTATAAGCATTCTCGTGGTCGCTTTTGGTTTAGTTTCAACCGACGCATACTACTCGATGTTCGGGCTTCATTATCAGGATATAGGTCTTCCTTATGACCACTTAGTTTATAGTGGATTTTTATTGCCTATTCAGAAGCCTAAATTCCTAGTACTGTATTTGGTCATCTTCGTAGTCACCGCGTATGCAAGCTCTCGGTTTACGATTCGCCGTTGGATATTGTCATTTGATAGAACGACAACGTTTTATATCCTTATTCTTGCCTGTGTAGCAGTTGGTTTTCAACTCGCACGCAACGCCGGCGCAGACTTTGCGGTATCTTACGTGTACACGCGCACAACAGCTTTACGACAACTGATAAAATTTCATAGTGCAAACGCTGCGAAAGACTCCCTTGTCAACGGAATGCTTAACAATACGGACGGATCACTCAACGAAAGAACCGCGCTTATAGTGGTTTTGCGCACACCAGATAACCTTGTGCTTGTTCGCGAACCATCGATAGAAACGACACGGCCTGGCTTTGCAGTTTTTCATATCGGAATAGGGAGCGATGACTTCTATGCTGACCAAGTTCCGCTTCGTTAAGTTTGTCGCAACATTTTTCTTTGCGTCTATCTCTGGTCCAAACCCCTCGGAGGCTGACGCAATCAGCATAAACTATTTTGCTGAGATTTATTGGGGAAGAATTCTAAGCCTCTCAAACGATGGAATACGCTTCCAACTTGATTGCACAGGAAAGATACTTAAACTGGAGTGGAGAACATTTCGTGACCCGGTTGTCGTCTTTTCTCAAACGTGCCATAGGGCAGAAGTTCAGCAGATGGGAGGCGAGCCACCGGACTGCGGAAGCCTTGGGGTTGGTAAGCCGCCGTTTCGAGCGTTTCAACTAACTAGCTCGGACAGTGAGGGTATTTTTCTCCATATTGCATACGGACAAGGTATTCTGACGTTAGAAAATACCTTAAATATAACTGCGCAGAAATTGCGAGCTGGGCAATATTCTCTATGGATGGTCTGCGATAGCAAGCGGTAACAAATCGGTCATCCCCGAGCACGATCTCGACCGTGGCTTGCGCCCGAGCACGCTTTGGCCGATTTGACCGACCAACCACGTGGGACACACAAGAAGCAAGTAGTTATTGCGCGCCGCCAGCCATGGAACGAGGTCAAGGGTCAAACAACCGAGCTACCCTTCCATCTTCGACATAAGCGGTACAATCTTGCCATTCTCTACCGCCCAACCAGTCTGCGTATAACTGTTATACTGTTCGTATTCAATCAAAAATCCATCGACAATTCGTGCCGCTGTACATGGTCTATCTGGTGCCATCTGAAGGTTATCCCACAGAGCTTGGGCCTGTATAGTCAGACGGCTACCTGTCCGCAACCAATTGATGTCTCTCTTTAGGGAGCCAGATAACCGCTTCGGCGCGGCCGAGCGCACCCACTCAAGACGGCACCGGGCTTCGTCGAGGGGCACGTTCCAAGCGGCGCTTCCAACGCTGGCGTCCGTGGATGCCTGCATCTTGCTCAACGGCATCGCCAAACAGGCCGCTATCCAATTCGCTTGGTTTTCGGCGGAACGTTCTGCATCAATAAATCTATGGAGTGCGTTTCCCGCCACTTCGCGGTTCAAGGTAACTTCGCCTTTTGTTCGTGCTCCGGAGTGCAATATTACGTGCCCGAACTCGTGACGCAGCACTTTCAAAGCATCTGCGTCGCTATCTTCTGCTTTGTTCCACAATGATGTCCGGGCTGTGACGGTAACTCGACCGTCGCCAACCCAGACCTGCGCCAGTTTTCCCGGGAGAAGATCATCGGCGACCAGCTTAAGCCGCAGCGTCTTAACGCCGTGGATGGTCCAGACCCTGGGCAATCTCAGAGTCGCGAGGATATCGATCGCACCGTTAGGAAGCTTGGGACATTCGGCGAGGACCTCGCGTGCGAAGCTCTCAATTCTCTCCATTGGGAGGCGATCGACAGTATAATCGCTCATGTACGCTGCTTCCTCAACTGCACCCCGTCGTCCCCCCGCAGGTGTCGCACTTCAAGCACGTGCCGTTCCTCACCATGGTGAAGTTGCCGCATTCGGGGCAGGCTTCGCCGACATAGCCTTTCATGCGCGCCTCGGCGCGTTTCTCGGCCACGGTCTCGGCGGCGGGGGCTGAGGCGCCGAACACGACTTGCGCGGCTTCGGAAAACTCCCCCTTGAGCGCGGTCGCGCCCTGCACGTAGCTTCCGGCCGGCGAGCCGCCGCCCTTCGCGGCCGGCGCTTCGCCGCCTGCGTCCCGCCCGCGCACCAGCATCAGCTTGTCGCCGGGGCGCGAACGCAGGAGGCCCTTCGACACGACGGACGCCACCGGCGCTGCGGGCGTCGCGCCGATCCCCTCGCTATCGCCCGGCGCCTTGTCCTCATTGACGCCGCCGCCGAGGATCATGTTCCCGATCTCTTCCGGCGCGATATGGGCGAGGTCGTTGCGGCCGAGATAGGAGATCGCGAGCTCGCGGAAGATGTAGTCGAGGATCGAGGTCGCGTTCTTGATCGCGTCGTTCCCCTGCACGAAGCCGGCGGGCTCGAAGCGCGTGAAGGTGAAGGCCTCGACATATTCCTCGAGCGGCACGCCATATTGCAGGCCGAGCGAGATCGCGATGGCGAAATTGTTCATCAGAGATCGGAAGGCGGCGCCCTCCTTGTGCATGTCGATGAAGATCTCGCCGAGCCGCCCGTCCTGATATTCGCCGGTGCGAAGATAGACCTTGTGCCCGCCGACGACTGCCTTCTGGGTATAGCCCTTGCGGCGGTCGGGCAGCTTTTCGCGCTCGCGGGTGCGCTCGACCCGCTCGACCACGCGCTCGACGATCCGCTCCGCGAGCGCGGCGGCGCGCTGGGGCGCATTGAGAGCGACCAGAGTCTCGACCGCCTCATCGTCCTCCTCGTCGTTCTCGATCAGTTGCGCGCTTAAGGGCTGCGACAGCTTCGAGCCGTCGCGATAAAGCGCGTTCGCCTTGAGGCCGAGACGCCAGGAGAGCATATAGGCGTCCTTGCAATCCTCGACCGTCGCATCATTGGGCATGTTGATGGTCTTCGAGATCGCGCCGGTGATGAACGGCTGCGCCGCCGCCATCATGCGGATGTGGCTCTCGACCGAGAGGTAGCGCTTGCCCGTGCGCCCGCAGGGATTGGCGCAATCGAACACCGAAAGGTGCTCTGACTTGAGATAGGGCGCGCCCTCGAGCGTCATCGCGCCGCAGGCGAAGCCGTTCGCGGCCTCGATCTCGGACTTCGAGAAGCCGAGGGCGGAGAGGAGGTCGAAGCCGGGCGCGTCGTAGCGCTCGGCCGGGATCTTGAGCGCGCCGCTCAGCGTCTCGGCGCCGAGCGTCCACTTGTTGAAGACGAAGCGGATGTCGAACGCGCCGGCGAGCGCGGACTCGACCTTGTCGATCGCCTCTTGCGGCAGGCCCTTGGCCTTGAGCGCGGCGTGATTGACGCCGGGCGCATGGGCGAGCGTCGCCCGCCCGACCGCATAGGCGACGATGTCGCCGATCTGCTTCTCGTCATAGCCAAGCGTGCGAAGGGCCTCGGGCACGGCGCGGTTGATGATCTTGAAATAGCCGCCGCCGGCGAGCTTCTTGAACTTGACCAGCGCGAAATCGGGCTCGATGCCGGTCGTGTCGCAATCCATGACGAGGCCGATCGTGCCGGTCGGCGCGATCACCGAGACCTGAGCATTGCGATACCCGTGGCGTTCGCCGAGCGCGAGCGCGTCGCTCCATGCGGCGCGTGCGGCCTCGCTCAAAGTTGCCCATTCTGGGCCGGCGTTGGCGAGCTCATTGTGGTCGATCGGCGTCGGCGCGACCGAGAGCTTCTCGTAAAGCCCTGCCTCGCCGTCGGCGGCGCGCTTGTGATTGCGGATCACCCGCAGCATCGCGTCCGCATTCGCCTTGTGCCCAGGGAAGGCGCCGCTCTTCGCGGCGATCTCGGCCGAGGTCGCATAGGCGCGGCCGGTGAGGATCGCGGTCAAGGCCGCGCAAATCGCCCGGCCATGGTCGCTGTCGTAAGGGATCCCCGACGACATGAGCAGACCGCCGATATTGGCGTAGCCGAGGCCAAGCGTGCGGTAGTCGTAGGAGAGCCGCGCGATCTCGCGGGAGGGGAACTGCGCCATCGCCACCGAGATTTCGAGCGTCAGCGTCCATAAGCGGACCGCGTGCTCATAAGCCTTGACGTCGAACGCCTTGGTCGCCGAATCGCGGAACTGCAGGAGGTTGAGCGACGCGAGATTGCAGGCCGTGTCGTCGAGGAACATGTACTCGGAGCACGGATTGGAGGCGCGGATCGGCCCGAACTCGGGGCAGGTGTGCCAGTCGTTGATGGTGGTGTGATACTGGATGCCCGGATCGGCCGAGGCCCAGGCGGCGTAGCCGATCTTCTCCCAGAGTTCGCGGGCCTTGAGCGTCTTCGCCACCTTGCCGTCGAGGCGCCGGGTGAGGGTCCAGTCGCCGTCGGTCTCGACCGCATGCAGGAATTCGTCGGTGACGCGCACCGAATTGTTCGAGTTCTGCCCTGAGACGGTGAGATAGGCCTCGGACTCCCAATCGGTGTCGTATTCCTCGAACTCGAGTTTCTGGTAGCCCTGGCGCGCATATTGGATGACCTGCTTGATCGCGCCGTCCGGGACGTCGTCGCGGCGCGCGGCCTTGACCTCGCGCTTGAGCGCCGGGTTCATGTCGACGTTGAAGCAGTCGTCGCCGGAACCCTCGCAATTGACGCAGGCTTTCAGGATCGCCTTCAGGCGCCGCCTGACGACTTTCGAGCCCGCGGCGAGCGAGGCGACCTTGCGCTCCTCCCTCACCTTCCAGTCGATGAACAACTCGATATCGGGATGATCGACGTCGACCACGACCATCTTGGCGGCGCGGCGCGTCGTGCCGCCCGACTTGATCGCGCCCGCCGCGCGGTCGCCGATCTTCAGGAACGACATGAGGCCGGAGGAGCGCCCGCCGCCCGAGAGCTTCTCGTTCTCGCCGCGAAGCGCGGAAAAATTGGTGCCGGTGCCCGAGCCATATTTGAACAGGCGCGCCTCGCGCACCCAAAGGTCCATGATCCCCCCCTCGTTGACGAGATCGTCGGCGACCGACTGGATGAAGCAGGCGTGCGGCTGGGGATGTTCATAGGCCGACTTCGACTTGACGAGCTTGCCGGTCTCGAAGTCGACGTAATAGTGCCCCTGGCTCGGGCCATCGACGCCGTAGGCCCAGTGGAGGCCGGTGTTGAACCACTGCGGTGAATTGGGCGCCGCCACCTGGCGCGCCAGCATGAGCCGCATTTCGTCGAAATAGACGCGCGCGTCCTCTTCGTCATCGAAGAGGCCCGCCTTCCAGCCCCAATAGGCCCAGGCGCCGGCGAGCCGGTCGAACACCTGCTTCGCTGAGATCTCGGAGCCGAAGCGCTCGCTCTTCGGCAGCGCGCCGAGCGCGGCCTCGTCGGCGACCGAGCGCCACAGGAACGAAGGGACCCCCTCCTCCTCGACCTGCTTCAACTTCGCCGGCACGCCGGCCTTTCGGAAATATTTCTGCGCCAGTACGTCGGCCGCGACCTGGCTCCAGGCGGCCGGAACCTCGACGCCTTCGAGCGAAAAGACCACTGAGCCGTCAGGATTGCGGATCTCGCTCTTGGTCGTCGCGAAGGCGACGAGTTCGTAAGGGCTGACGCCCGATTGCGTATAATGCCGTTCGATCCGCATCGCTTTCGACCTCACCCCTCATGGCGCGGAACCCGCCGCGCCGTCCCCACCCTCTTGGAACGCTGGATTCGCTCCCCCGTTCCGATCGCTCGGCATGCGGAAGCACGCGCCTGAACCTTGCGCCCCGCCGCCTTGTTTCCGTTCAAAAACCAGAAGCCTGGAAGGCCCGGCGGCGTCTGGGACGACCTCCGCCGGACGACTCGAACATTACGCCTTTGTGACGATGCCCGTCAATAGCTAGCTATGCACTAGAGACCGAAACACAATATATTGTGGACATCAAATCTATAACGCGGCGTTAACGCCGATCGAGATTGACAAGGTGCGCCGAGTCGGGCGGCCTGCGCAAGGGGTCTGCGAACGTGTTCGTGGCCCAGAGGGCTGTAGCCTGCGGCAAGGTCTCGCAAGGAAGGCTGGACAGTTGGCGATCGTCCGGCCATAAGGTCGAGCACACGCAATATTTGCGTTTATCCCCACGCGAGAGACGGCGTTCAAGCATGCCGGATTGGCTCAAGGAAGCCCTGCTCCACTATTTCACCTGGTGGAACGGCGCGAATTTCAACACCCGCTTCTACACGAAGCGGCATGGACAGCTTGTTGGCTACGACGAGCAGGGCAACGCCTATTACCGGCGGCCGGGCATCGATCCCGCGCTCGGATTCGAGCGGCGCTGGGTGATCTATAATGGCGTGTCCGAAGCCTCGAAAACGCCGCCGGGCTGGAACGGCTGGCTTCATCACACCGTGGATGTGCCGCCGACCGAGGAAAATTATACGCCTCACCCGTGGCAGAAGCCGCACATGCCGAACCCGACCGGCACGCCGGCGGCCATTCGGCCGGATGGCTCAACGCTGAGGCCCGGTCCGCGCCAGCCGACCGGCGGCGATTACGAGGCCTGGAGTCCCGGTCCCTGAGGCGCCCCGCCTTCATTCCGCCGCCGTTGAGCAGCAAAGCGCCGGTCATGATCCTCCGCGACCGGGCTCACGCGATCAGCAGCCGCGCTTTCCGAGCTTCGGCCCGGAGGGGCGCTGCGTTCGCTTGCACGGCTTTGGCCGCTGCCGGGCTCATGGCGCCCGAGGCGGCGCGGGCCGACAAGATCAGCAATCCGACGGCGGTTTTCGACGGCCTGGACAAGATCACCGGTCGAATCATCTCGTTCGAGGTGGCGATCAACGAGACGGTGCAGTTCGGCGCCCTGCAGATCACGCCGCGCGTCTGCTATTCCCGACCGCTCACCGAGGCGCCGCAGACCGACGCCTTCGCCCAGGTCGACGAGATCGACGAACAAAAGAAGGTCAAGCGCATCTTCTCCGGCTGGATGTTCGCCGACAGCCCCGGCCTGCACGGCGTCGAACACCCGATCTTCGATGTCTGGCTGACCGGGTGCAAGGGCGGCACAGTCGTCATTCATGACGCGCCGACTGCCGAGGCCTCCGTACCCAACCCCGACGAGTCGTCGCCGACCGACAGCGGCGCCGACGCGACCGACACCACGGAGCAGCCTGCCCCGGCCCCGGCCCCGCCGCCGAAGCGGAAGAAGCCGAAGCCCCAACCGGCGGTGGTCGCGGCGCCGGATGCGGTTACTGTCGAGCCGGTCGACCCGCCCGCGCCTAGCTCGCAAGGCAACGGCCGCAGCGGCAGGCAGTGGCCCTGAGCCGCCACCGATCGGCCAACGGGATGGCGGCGGCGACGGCGCTGCGCTAGCATTTAGAACATCGGTTGTCCGGCTCCGATTTTGGAGGCGAAATTCGGGAGGGAAGCGCAATGACCGCGATCCGCAGCGCCATCAAGCCGACCCGGCGTCCGGGCGAGCTCGGCGTTCATTCCGTCGACCGGTTTCATTTCGCAGTTCCCGACCTTGCGGTCGCGAAGAGCTTTTACGGCGAATTCGGACTGGAGCTTGAGGAAGACGGCAATCTGATCGCCATGAAGACCCGCGGCAATCCGCATGTCTGGGTCACGGTCGGCGAGGGCCCGCGCAAGAAGCTCGGACATCTGTCGTTCGGCGCATTCGAGGACGATTTCGACCGCTTCGCCGAGCGGCTGCAAGCTCTGGGCGTGAAGCGGCTCGACCCGCCGGCGGGCGTGAAGACCAACGGCCTGTGGTTTCACGATCACGACGGCAACCTGGTCGAGATCAAGGTTGCGGCGAAATCGTCGCCGAGCGAGAAGTCTGAGTTCTCCGAAGTCTCCGTCGGCCCGGGCGAGCGCGGCGCGCCGTTCCGCCGCGACGTCGCGCGGGTCAGTCCTAGGCGGCTCGCGCATGTGCTCCTGTTCACACGGGACGTCGAGAAGGCCGTTCAGTTCTATACTCGCGTTCTGGGCTTGCGGCTCTCCGACCGGTCCGGCGACGGCATCGCCTTTCTGCACGGGATTCACGGCAGCGACCATCACATGATCGCGTTCCTCAAATCGGACGCTCCGGGGCTGCATCACCTGAGCTGGGACGTGGGCTCTATCGACGAGATCGGCCGCGGCGCCACGCACATGCTCGAGAAGGGCTTCTCGAAGGGATGGGGCCTTGGACGGCATGTCCTCGGCTCGAACTTCTTCCACTACGTGGGCGACCCGTGGGGCAGTTTCAGCGAATATTCGGCCGGGATCGACTTTGTGCCGGTGGATCGCGACTGGGACACGGGCGATCACGATCCGGAGGATTCGTTCTACGTCTGGGGCCCGAACCCGCCGGACTATTTCACGCATAATGCCGAGGCGTGAAGGCGCGGTCTCGTCACCGCGAGAGCCACCAGGTCCCCGCGGCGAGGGTGATAATCGTAAGCGGCGCGCCGACCTTGAAATAGGCCCAGAAGCTGATCGGCGAGCCCTCCGAGCGGGCGTGCTCGGCGACGATCAGATTGGCGACCGACCCGAGCAGCGTGAAATTGCCGGCGAGCGTCGAACTCATCGCGACGACGAGCCAGGCGCGCTCGGGGTCGGCGAAGGTCGGAATGAACGGCCTCAGCGCCAGCACCGCCGGCACGTTGCTTACGATGTTGGAAAGCACGGCGGTAAACAGCGACAGGCGCCAGACAGTGTCGAGGCCCAGGGTCTTCGCCATCGCGATCCGGTCGGGCGTCAGTAGCGCCTTCTCCGCGCCGGCAACGACGACGAACATGCCGGCGAACAGGATCAGCAGCGGCCCGTCCAGCTCGCGGTAGATGCGGTGAGGCTTGATCTGGCGCGTGAGCAAAAGGAAGGCGCCGCCAATGATCGCGGCCTTCGCCGGGGCGACGCCGGCGAAGAAGGCGATCGCAAGCGCGATGCACGTGACGCTCGCCTTGAGGATCTGCCCGCTGTGCATCGGCCCACGATCGAGCTCAGGCTTGAGCTCGCCCTTACGCGCAAACTCCTGGGCATGGACGAGACGCACGACGACGATGACGACCACAAGGCCGAACGCAGCGACCGGCGCGAGCGCGGCGGCGAACGCGGGATAGGGAATCCGCGACAGCGTCCCGATCACCATGTTCTGCGGGTTTCCGGTGATCGTCGCCACGCTGCCGCAATTGGAGGCGGCGGCGACCGCGATGAGATAAGGCAGCGGGTTGCGGTCGAGCGCGCGCACAACCTGCAGCACGATCGGCGCCATGACGAGGCAGATCGCGTCATTGACGAGGAAGGCGGACAGGAACCCGGTCAGCACGGTCACCGTGATGAGGAGGATGAACGGCGCGCGGGCGTGGTCGATCGCAAGCCCGCCGAGCGCCCTGAATGCGCCCGAAACCTTAAGGTGCGCGACCACGATCATCATGCCGAGCAGGAGCGCGATGGTGTCGAAATCGATCGCCCGGAAGGCGTCCTCGAGGCTCAGCGGCCCAAGCGCGATCATCGCCGCGCCGCCGAGGAACGCGATCCCCGCGCGGTCGAGCCGAAGGCCGGGAACGCGCCCCGCCGCGACCCCGACATAGGTCAGGACGAGGATTAGAAGCGCCGCCAGGCTTTCAGGTGTCATTCGCCCGCGGCGCCTTGGACCGCGAGCGGCTCGCCGCCGGCTTCCGCCGCGTGCTCGTCGCGCGTCTCCGGCATGAACGCGAAGAACACGACGAAAGCCGCCGCCGCTGCCGCGCCGAGGGCGAGAAACGAGGCGGAATAGCCGAAATGGTCGACCATCTCACCCGCGAACAGTGCGCTCATCGACGCGCCGATGGCCATCGTGGTCGCGACCGCGCCTTGCGCGAGGTTGAAACGGCCGCTGCCGCGCATGATGTCGGCGATCACCAGCGGCGTCAGCGCGCCATAGATGCCGGCCCCCACGCCGTCGAGCAATTGGACGCCAATGAGCCAGAAGGCATTGTCCGACAGAATATAAAGCGCCGCGCGGATCGGCAGAACGGCGAAGGCGATGAGAAAGATCGGCCGTCGTCCCCACGAGTCCGCGTTGCGGCCGACGAGGATCGCAATCGGCAGCATCACGCCCTGCGCCGCAACCATGCAGAACGACATCATCGCCGTCGCCTCCTTCGGGAATTGAAGCGCAAGCTTCTGGCCGACGAGCGGCAGAAGCGGCGCATTCGCGAAGTGGAACAACATGGCGCAAAGGGCGAAAACCATGAGCGGACGCGTCTTGAACAGAATTCGGTATCCGGCCGCCGCCCCTTCAGCTTCGCCATCGGTGCTAAGGTCTCTCGCCCGGTCGTGGTTGATCGCGTCGGCTGGAATGGCGAGTACCGCCGCGGACGTCAAGACCGCGAAGACGGGAACCATGAGAAAGACGGCGCGCTGCGAGAAGGCGTAGCCGACCGCGCCGGCCAAGAGCGCAATGGCGATGTTGCCGCCATGGTCGAACGCTGAATTCCGGCCGAGTCGCCGGGCGAGCTTATCCTTCGTCACCAGGCCGAGGGTGAGCGCCGACACTGCCGGCACGAAAGCGTCGCCCGCAACCGCGAGGATGCTGAGCGCGATCGCCATCGGCCAGAAGGTCGGAGCGGCGAAGATAATGATCCCGGCGACAGTCATCGCCGCCATCGTCAGGCAGATGACGCCGCGCTTGGCGCGCGTCACGTCGATCGCGGCGCCGATCGGGGTCTGAAACGCAATGCCGAGGAGGCCGCTTGCCGTCGTCACCAGACCAACATCGGTCTGGCTCCAATGCCGGCTCGTGACCAGGAACACATTGACGAACGGCCCGAACAGGTTCCGAACGTCGGCGGCGAGGAAATTGACTGCGTCGAGCGCATAAGGGATAGGGAGCATCATGGCGTCCGAAACGCGTCCTCGACCGGGCCGCGTCCCGAAACGCCCCTCGATCGAATTCGTTCCATAGCGCCGATCCGCCAAAGCTGTGAAGTGCGGCTGGGCCATTGCGGTTGCGGGCGGGCGCTCGTCGACCGCTTCGGTGAAAAGCATGCGCAAGCGCGCGGACATTGTTCTCGTCGAGCGCGGCTTCTTCACGAGCCGGGCGCGGGCGCAGGCTGCGATCGCCGCAGGCCTAGTCAGCGTTGGCGGGGTCGCGCTCGCGAAAGCATCCGAGGCATTGGCTCACGACGCGCCGATCACGGCCGAGCCGCTCCACCCATATGTCTCGCGCGGCGGGCTCAAGCTTGCCGCTGCGCTCGACGCCTTCGGGCTCGATCCAGCGGGTCTTGCCTGCCTCGACGTCGGCGCCTCGACGGGGGGCTTCACCGATGTCCTGCTCAGGCGCGGCGCGGCGAAGGTTGTTGCGGTCGACGTCGGCCATGGACAGCTCGATCCGCGTCTTGCGCAGGACGAGCGCGTTCGTCCGCTCGAAGGCCTCGATGCGCGGGCCCTCAACCCCGAGCGTCTCGGCGAGGCGCCGGCCGCGATCGTCGTCGATGTCAGCT
Organism: uncultured Alphaproteobacteria bacterium; assembly: GCA_963794655.1. Taxonomy (GTDB): domain Bacteria; phylum Pseudomonadota; class Alphaproteobacteria; order Rhizobiales; family Beijerinckiaceae; genus Roseiarcus. The sequence continues at coordinate 2,145,936 of CAWCEV010000006.1, read as the reverse complement.
TCATTTCGCAGCGGCTCGTGCTGCCGCATCTGCTGAAGCTCGCCGCGGCGCCTGCTTGGCTCGTGAGCCTTATCAAGCCGCAATTCGAGGTCGGGCGGGCTGACATCGTCAAGGGCCGGGTCAGGAGTGAAGCGGCGCTCGAACGCGCGTGCGCCGACGTCAGCGCTAGCATTGAAGCGCAGGGCTGGAGGACTCTCGGTGTCATCCCGTCGCCGATCCTCGGCGGCGGCGGCGCGAGAGAATTCCTGATCGCCGCCCGTCATGGCTGAATCGTTCGAAGAGGTTTCGATCGTCGCGCTCGACGCCCACGGGCAGGGCGTCGCCGCGAACGGCGAACTCGTCCCGGGCGCCTTACCGGGCGAGCGCGCGCTGGTGAGGCTCGCGGGCAAACGGGCGGAGCTCATCGAGACGCTGAACGCCGCGCTCGAGCGCGCCGAGCCGATCTGCCCCTGGTACGGCCGCTGCGGCGGTTGCGCGGCGCAACATATGTCGGCTTCGCTCTACCGCCGATGGAAGCGGGGCCTCGTGGTCGAGGCGCTGAAGCGCGAGGGCGTCGTGGCGGAGGTCGGCGAGCTCGTCGACGCCCATGGCGCGGGCCGCCGCCGCGCGACCTTTCATGCCCGCTTTCCCCAAGGCCGCGCCGACGAGGTCGGCTTCATGCGCGCCCGTTCGCACGACATCATTGCGATCGACCATTGCCCGCTGTTCAGCGCGGGCATGACGGGCGCAGTCGCCGCCGCGCGCTTATTGAGTGGCGATCTCAGGGGGTTGGCGAAGCCGCTCGACATCGGCGTGACCGCGACGCTGGATGGGCTCGATGTCGACCTGCGCGGCTCAGGCCCGCTCGAGCGGGCGGAGGCGCAGAAGCTCGCACGGACGGCGGACGCGCTCGATCTGGCGCGGGTTTCCAATCACGGCGAGATCGTGATCGAGCGCCGAGCGCCGCGAGTCATGTTCGGCGAGGCGATCGTCAAGCTGCCGGCGGGCGGGTTCCTGCAAGCGACCGAAGCCGGCGAGAGGCTGCTCGCCGAGTTCGCCGAGCGGACGCTCGCAGGCTCGAAGCGCATCGCCGATCTCTTCTCGGGCGCAGGCGTGTTTGCGCTCAGGCTCGCGCGCTCGCGCGAAGTGTTTGCCGCCGACGCCGACCCCGACGCCATCGCCGCGCTTTCCCGCGCGGCTGCGACCCCGGGGTTGCGCCGGCTCACAGCCGAGACACGCGACCTTTTCCGCCGCCCGCTGAGGCCCGACGAGTTCGCTGCGTTCGACGCAGTTCTCATCGATCCGCCGCGCGCCGGCGCGCTCGAGCAGGCGCGGGCGCTCGCCGCATCGGCGCTGCCGCTCGTCGCATCCATCTCCTGCAACGCCGCGACCTTCGCGCGCGACGCTCGCATTCTCATCGACGGCGGTTTTCGGATCGAAGCGGTGACCCCGCTTGACCAGTTCCGCTTTTCCCCCCATGTCGAAATCGTCGCAATCTTTCGCCGGCCCAGATCGAAAGCGCGCCCTCGGAGGCTTCTCTAGGTGGATGGGACGAAACGAGACGCAATTCTTGCTTCGCTGCGAAGGATCGTCGGAGACGGCCATGTGCTGACCGACCCGGCGCTTATCGCCGGCGCGCTCAGCGAGCCGCGCGGCCTCTATCACGGCAAGACGCTCGCGCTCGTGCGCCCGGCCGCCGCCAAGGAGGTCGCAGGTGTCGCCGCCCTCTGCAACGAGGCGCGGATCGGCATCGTGCCGCAGGGCGGCAACACTGGGCTTGTCGGCGGACAGACGCCGGATTCGAGCGGCGAGGAGATCATCCTCTCGACCCAGCGCCTGCGTGCGATCCGGGAGGTCGATCTCGACGGCGACGTCATGATCTGCGAAGCGGGCGTCACCCTCGCGGAGGCCCAAGCCGCCGCGCTCGCCGCCGACCGGCTCTTTCCGCTCTCGCTTGCGTCCGAGGGCAGCTGCACCATCGGCGGCAATGTCTCGACCAACGCCGGCGGCGTCACCGTGGTCGCCTATGGCAACACCCGCGACCTCGTCACCGGGGTCGAGGCCGTGCTCGCCGATGGCCGGATCGTCAACGGCCTATCCAAGCTGCGCAAGGACAATACCGGCTACGACGTGAAGGGTCTCTTCATCGGCGCCGAAGGTACGCTCGGCGTGGTCACCGCCGCGTCGCTGAGGCTCTTTCCCAACCCGCGAGCGCGGGCGACGGCCTTCGTTGGCCTAAAGAGCCCGGAGGACGCGCTGAAGCTGCTCAGGCTGGCGCGCGAGCGCCTCGGCCATGTCACCAGCTTCGAACTGATCGGGCGGAACGCCCTCGACATAACGGTCAGGAACGGCCTCGCGCGAAAGCCGCTCGGCGGCGACCACCCCTGGTGCGTGCTGATCGAGGCGACGTCGCAAGCGCCGGAGGGACTCGACGCCGCTCTCGCGGATACCCTGCAGGCGGCGCTCGAGGGCGGGATCATCGACGACGCGTCGATCGCGGCTTCGCTCGAGCAGCGGGCCGAGTTCTGGCGTCTGCGCGAATCGATTCCCGAGGCGCAGGTCAGGGAAGGCGCCTCGATCAAGCATGACGTCTCGGTCGAGGTCGCGCGCGTGCCGGCCTTGATCCGGGAGGCGACGCCCGCCGTCGAGGCTTTCGCGCCCGGCGCCCGCGTGGTCGCCTTCGGTCATCTCGGCGACGGCAACATCCATTTCAACGTGTCGCAGCCGATCGGCGCCGACAAACAGGCCTTTCTCGACCGCTGGGATGCGATGAACGAGATCGTCCACGGGATCGTCGCCCGCCTCGGCGGCTCCTATTCGGCCGAGCACGGCGTGGGTCAGCTCAAGCGCGACCTGCTTGCCCGATGGAAGGACCCGGCCTCGCTTGCGGTGATGCGCCAGATCAAGGCGACACTCGATCCGAACGGGGTCATGAATCCGGGCAAGGTGCTGTGAGGGGGCGCCGAATCCCCGCAAAGCAGCGCGCGGCCACCGCTGCTTGCGTCATCCTCTTAGGTCTTGGTCACAGCGCCGCTCGGCCGGCCGTGGCCTCATGCGCGCCAAAAAGCTTCGAGAATGCGAAGTTCACAGTCTGCGCCTTCGATCCGCGGCATGACGATATTCGACTGTTCCTCAGCGGGAACGACGGCAAGCCCTATGGGTCGCTGGCCGCGCTCGCCGCAGCGCTGAAGACGAAGGGCGAGCGGCTGATGTTCGCGATGAACGCCGGCATGTTCAAGGAGGACCAGTCGCCGGTCGGCCTCTATGTCGAGAACAGCAAGAAGCTGCATGAGGCCGACACGCGCGGCGGAGCGACCAATTTTCACATGAAGCCGAACGGCGTCTTCTGGGTCGGCGACGGAACGGCCGGCGTCACCGAAACCAGCCGCTTTCTCGCCAATCCGCCCGCAGCACGCTTCGCAACCCAGTCCGGCCCGATGCTGGTTGTCGAGGGCAGAATTCATCCGAAGATCAAGCCGGGCGGCGCATCGGAGAAGATCCGAAACGGCGTCGGCGCCTGCCGGGGGGACGCGGTCGACTTCGCCATCGCCGAGCAGCCGGTGAACTTCGACACATTCGCGCGGCTCTTCCGCGACGGCCTCGACTGCCCGAACGCCCTCTTTCTCGACGGCTCGGTCTCGTCCCTCTACACGCCCGAACTCAATCGCGACGATGAACTTGGCCCGATCGGACCGATCGTCGGGGTGGTTTGGACCGGCGCGACGGACAAGCAGTAGCGACCTATCGGTCGCCGGGCCGCAGCGCGCGCTGCAAAATCGGCGTGTCGACCCAGCGGCCGAACTTGAAGCCGACCGAAGGCAACGTACCGATGAGCTCGAAGCCGAAGCGCCGGTGCAGCGCGATCGAGCCCAAGTTGTCGCTGTCGCCGACGACCCCAAGCATCTGGCGCCACGGTCCGCGCTCGCAAGCGGTAATCAATTCGCCGAGCAGCGCCGAGCCGACGCCCTGGCCGCCGAGGCCGTCCGCGACATAGACCGAATCCTCGATCGTGAACCGATAGGCCGGACGCGGGCGGTAGGCGGCGGCACAGGCGAAGCCGACCATCTCCCCTGCCCGCTCGGCGACGAGATAGGGCAAGCCAAGTTCGACCGATGCGCGCCGGCGCGCCAGCATCTCGTCGAGCGTCGGCGGCGTTTCCTCGAAGGTGGCGAGCGAGTGGAGGACGTAATGGGCGTAGATCTCGCGCACGCCCGCCATGTCGGCTTCGCCTGCGGGGCGGACACGAGTGGGGAGGCTTGAGGCAACTAGCTCGCTGGACGTCGCCATGCGCCTCGTCCTGCAGTGCGACACACTTTAGGGGAAGAGCCCCCGCGCCTGCTTCGCCTTCACCACGCGCTCGACTCCGATCGCCATCGCGGCAGTGCGATTGGAAACCCCATCGCGCCTCGCGCGCGCGACGACCATCGCCCAGGAGCGGTCGAGCGCCCGCTCGAGCCGGTCCATCACTTCGTCGCGCGACCAGAAATACTGCTGAAGGTCCTGCACCCACTCGAAATAGCTGACGATGACGCCGCCGGCGTTGCACAGGATGTCCGGAATGACGAAGATTCCGTCGTTGCGCTCGGCGAGGACGCGGTCGGCCTCGGGCGTGGTCGGTCCGTTCGCGCCTTCGGCGATGATACGGCAGCGCAGCCGCCGGGCGAGATCGGCGTCGATTACCCGCTCGATCGCGCATGGCGCGAGCACGTCGCAGGGCTGCTCGAGCAGCGTGCGCGGTTCGATCACCGCCTCTCTTGAATAGCCGGCAAGCTCGCCGAATTTCCCGGCATAGGCGACGAGGGCATTCACATCGAGTCCCTTCGGATCGAAATAGGCGGCCGAGTGATCGCTGACGCCGATCACCCTGACGCCCCGCGCCGCAAGCCCCATCGCCGCATGCGATCCGACGTTGCCGAAGCCCTGGACGATCGCGGTCGCGTTGGCCGGCGCGATGTCGAGAGCGTCGAGGGCGCGAAAGGCGAGAAAGGCGACGCCGTGGCCGGTCGCCTCGCGACGGCCGAGCGTGCCCCCGGAGCCGACCGGCTTGCCTGTCACGATCTCGGGGACGGTGACGCCCTGGTACATCGAGTAGGTGTCCATGAACCAGGCCATGATCTGTTCGTTGGTGCCGAGGTCCGGCGCCATCACGTCGACCCTCGGGCCCACGAACGGAATCATCTCCTGCATATAGCGGCGGGAGAGATTCTCGAGCTCCTTGGGTTTCAGCGCGCGCGGATCGACCGAAACCCCGCCCTTACCGCCGCCGAAGGGAAGGTCGGCCAGCGCGCATTTCCAGCTCATCCAGACGGCGAGCGCCGCGACTTCGCCGATGTCGACGTTTGGGGCAAATCGGGTACCGCCCTTGGCGGGGCCGAGCGCCAAATGATGCTGGACGCGATAGCCGGTGAAAACATTGGTCCGGCCGTCCTCCATCCGGACCGGACAGGTGACCACGATCGCGCGCTTCGGGTAGAGGAGCCAGTCTCGCTGGTCCTCGGCGATGCCGAGGTGGTCGGCGATGACGATGAGCTGATCGCGCGCCATCTCGAATACCGGGCCGCTCAAGAGGCTCTTCACATCCGTTCTCCCGCCCGCCGCCGAGGGCGACGGCGCAATGATAGCGGCGATCGGGACCGCCGGAACCCAAAATCTTTCATAACGTTCCGGCTAAGGGGTGGCGCGTCGGCCAGGTGGGCACGGGGAGGCGGGCGTAGCGTCGGCTTGACTTCGCGCCCGGCCTCACTATTTTGCCCAGCAAATCGGGCCTGCGATCCCCGCGGGCGCATTTGGCGCGTCCGGCGCGCCGCTTCGCTGAAGGACGCTTCCCCATGGCCAAGGCCGCCTCGCTCAAGATCAAGCTGCTCTCGACCGCCGACACCGGCTATTTCTACGTCACCAAGAAAAACGCCCGCACCAAAACGGAAAAGCTGGCGTTCAAGAAATACGACCCCGTCGCGCGCAAGCACGTCGAGTTCAAGGAAACCAAGATCAAGTAAGGCGGCCACTTCGCCGCATGAACGAGGGCGCCCACGGGCGCCCTTTTTGTTTGCCGCCGTCTGCCGCCGCTACTTTGGCGGAGGCGGCATCTTGGCGTAGACCGCGCCCGGAACGATGACGAAGACCAGCGTCGTCGGCGTCTCCCCCGGTTTGAACGGTCCGGGGACCTTGTTCTTCACCGGCGGCAGGCTCCTGAGATAGGCGACGATCGCATGGGCGTCGTCCGAGGTCAGGTGCGAGAGCGCGTCATAGGGCATGATGGGCGCGAGCCGGCGGCCCTCCGGCGTGTTCCCCGCGGTGACGGCCGAGATGATCTGGTCGTCGGTCCAGTTGCCCAACCCCGTTTCCTTGTCGGGCGTGAGGTTCGGTCCGGCGAAGACGCCGAGCCCGGGGATCGAAAAACCAACCTCCGAGCCGCCGAGCATCCGCGAAAAATCAGGCTTGCCGAGAAAAGACCCCGGCGTATGGCAATCGCTGCAGCCGCCGATCGTCACCAGATATTTCCCGCGCGCGATCTCGCTGTCGTCGGCGAGCGCGGCGCCGGACGCGCCGAGCGTGGCGGCGGCGACAAGTAAAGCTTTCCACCCTGTTCGCATCTTTCCTCCCTCAGTCTTGTCTTGGCTTAAATCAGCCCGATTCCGGCGTCGACCGCGATGTTCGCGCCGTTCATTCCCTCATTGTCGAGCAGAAAGAGAGTCGCGCCGACGCAATCCCCGGTGGTGAGGAGCCGGCCGCCGGGCGTACGGCCCTGCGCAAACGCCGTCATCTGCGCGTTGCCCGCCCAGTAAGGACTGTCGCTCACGAAGCCCGGATGAATAGCGTTGACGCGGACCGGCGCGAGCTCGACTGCGAGCGTCCTGACGAGCGAGGTTACGCCGCCATTGATCGAGCTCACCATCGTCGAGCCTGGATAGGGACGTTCGCGCGCCATTCCTCCATAGAGCACAATGGCCGCCGAGGACGTGAACCGTTCTGCAAGCGCCTGCGCGACCGCGGCATAGCCAACGAGCTTGGTCGTCACCGTCTTGATCGCCGTCTCGATGTCGAAGGCCTTGACGGTGTTGCGGTCGCGCTCGATCGCGGTGATGACGAGATGATCGACCGGACCGATAGCGGCGAACTTCGCGGCAATCTCGTGCGGGCGGGTCAGATCGACGGTGATCGCGGTTGCGCCGTGGCCCATCTTGGCCGCCACAGCTTCCGCCTTCTTCATATCGCGGCTCGTCACAATAACCTTCTCGCCGCGCGCGGCGAGCGCCTTGGCGACCGCAAGCCCGATGCCCTGCGAGCCACCGATAACGACGGCCGTTTTTTGAGCTGTCATTCCCGCCCAACCCCTCGATTAGACCCGCGCGGTTTCACGTGCTTAGCAGGCGATGACAAGCGCAGCACCGTCCACATGTGGCGTCACACCGCGTGGCGCGCGCCTTCTGCTCCAAGACGAAAATTTGCCCCGCCTCGCCGGCGCGTGCGATCGGCGGCGCGCGCGCCTACTTGCCGCCGGGGACTTCGATATAGAACACCGGATCCAGCACGGTGTGGGCCTTCATCGCCGCCTGCATTTCAGGCATCGCGAGCGCGGCTTCCATCTTGCTGATGTCAACCCCCTCGCTGACAACCGCCACGCGATTCGAGTTCGCCTCCCGATAAATGCGATAGCTCGAACAGAAGGGCGCGAACAGCTTTTCGCGGTCCGCCCCGCCCTTGAGCCAAACATCCATATCGCCCACTCCGTGGGCCACAACGACGCTCGCCATCCTCAGCCTCCCGGTCCCGATCTTGGCCAACGCCCCAGCGGCGCCGACGCCCAAAAGTTAACAGGAAAATCAGGTCTGTAAAATCCCCCGTCCGCGCGCTGGACAAAATCTTCGCGAGCCGGCTGAGCGGTAACGCAAGCGACCGCCTTCGCATCGAATGACGGTCGAGGGCTCAGCGCGCGCCGCCCGTCCCCGGCTCCTCGTCAGCGTCGGCCGGGTCGGCACCTCGCGATCCGCCGTGGCCCGGGCGGATCATCCGGTCGTCGCGCGCGGGCTCCGGCGCGGGCGACCACGGACGGTTCTCGAGCGGGCCGCGATCGGCCTGGAGCGCGAAGCCCTTGTCGTCGGTCCAGGTCAGGCCGACAGCGCCAAGCCGCGCCAGGGCGGTCTCGTCGAGCACGAATTTCGCCTTGCATCCTTGAGGCGCCGTGAGCGCGCTGACCACGACTTCGGCGCGGGCGCAATCCTCGTCGAACGCAAGGCGATCCAGGACGATCGAGAGCGATTCCCCCTCGGGCAGGTCGGCGACGCAGCCGAGACGGTCGCACGGCGCATCGGGACTGCGGGCCTGAGCGGGATCGCGCCCGTCGCCATCGGCGGAGAGCCACTGCTCGGCGGCGAAGGCGTTGAAGCGCTTGCCCACGACCTCGAGCGCCCCGTCGGCGTCGCGCACCGCCGCGAGATCGCCGGACGGCGCGACGATCACGTCGTAGCGCGGCCCTTGCGTCGCGCCGATAAGCCCGATCAGTGCGAGCGGAACGGCGCTCGCGCGGAACGTCCAGGTCCGCCAGACGGCGGCGCTCATCACGGCGAGAGCGAGAAACGGCAAGGCGTAGGGCGCAAAGGCGCGCAGATGCACCGTCGAGCCGGGGGCAGCGGCGATGAAGCGCGCGACCCACAGGATGAACTTGATCCCCGCTCCGACATAGACCCAGACCGGCCCGTCGAGCCCGAGCGGATAAAGCATCGCGCCGATCAGCGCGCCGGGCACGGCGAAGAATTCGATCACCGTCAGCGTCAGCGGATTGCCGATCAGCACATAGGGGCTGAGATCATGAAAGTGATATGCCATGAACGAGGCCGTCGCCGAGGTGGCGAAGGCGGTCGCGATAAGGAGCGCGAGGGGCTTCTCGACGAGATGGGCGGCGAGCGGGCCGCCCTTCGGCGCCTCGCCCCGCTTCGGGACGAATGGATCGGGATCGACGTCGCGAGCGGCGAGCCGCGCCTCCATCACCGCGACCAGCGCGGCGACCGCAGCAAACGAGAGCTGGAAGCTGACGCCGAGAATCGCCTCAGGCTCGATCGCGACCACCGCGAGAACCGCGAAGGCGAGATTGCGCATGGTGAGAGCGCGCCGGTCCATGATCACCGCGCCAAGCACGATGAGCGTCATGATCAGCGCCCGCTCGGTCCCGACGCGCGATCCGGTCGCGACGTCGTAGAGAAGCGAACCGGCCATGGCGACGACCGCGGCCCATTTCTTGATCGGATATTTGAGAGCAAGCGTCGGCGACAGCGCCAGGAGCCGGCGGGTGACGACAAAGAATATGCCCGCAACCAGCGTCATCTGGACGCCGGAAATCGTGATGATGTGAAAGATTCCCGCCTCGCGGATGAGGTCCTTGGCGTCGTTTGAGAGAAAGTCGCGTTTGCCGGTCACCATCGCCGCCGCGATTGCGCCCTCGTCGCCGCCGATGATCGCGTTGACCCTGAGCGCGAGGCGATTGCGGGCGTGATCGATTGCCGCCGCGAAGCGATGGCTCAGGCTCGCGTCGCTCGGCGCGGGCAGGATCCGGATCGGGCCCAGCGTCGAGCCGACCGCGCCGACGCCGGCGAAAAACGCGTCGCGGGCGAAATCATATCCGCCGGGCATGACCGCGCGCGACGGCGGCAGCAGGCGCGCCTTGAGCTCGACGTAATCGCCCGCCGCGACGCCTGGGTCTTTTCGCGTCGTCACCCTGACGCGGCGCGGAACTTTCTCGCGCGGCATGCCGTCGGCGCCGGCGACGGCGATCACCATGCGTGCGCCAACGGTCCTCAGATCGACTTCCTCGACGAAGCCCTGCAGCGTGACGATGCGGACGCGGTCGAGCACCGGCGCGGCGACCCGCGCGGTGCGCAGCGACATCGACAGGAAACCCGCGAACAGCGCTGCGAGGGCGAGCGAAACGCCGAGCGCGAAAGGACGAGCGCGCGAGAGCCACGCGAGCGCCGCGAACAGCGCCGTCATCAGCGCGGGCAGCCAAAGGACCGGTTCCTGATCGGCGGAAAGATTAAGCGCGACGCCGCCCATCGCGAAGATGGGAAGCCAAAGGAAAAAGCGCCGCTCCTCAATCTCGCGCGCGAGCGCGCCAGAGAACGCCGCGCGCCAGTCCGGCGCCCAGGCGGCGGCGCGGGCGAAGCCGGCGGCCGCGGCGAGCGCGCCAGTGCGGGCGGGAGTGGCCATCGGCGGCGAGACTAGCGCCGGCGGCGCCGAGGCGAAAGGGCGTGCTCGGGCGCGCCTGTCGAAGGTCCGTGGCTAAACGATCTACGAGAGTCCGCTCACGCGATCGCTATGCGCGGCGTCGGCCCGGCGGCGCGGACACGCTCGTCGGCGTCCCTCTCGAATCGCTTGAAATTGTCTCGGAACATTTGCACGAGCTTGCCCGCGACCTCGGCGAATTCGGCCTTATGGCGCCAGGTCTTGATCGGATCGAGCATGTGCGGCTCGACGCCGGGGACCTGCGTCGGCACGGCGAGGCCGAAATGCGGCTCGGTGCGGAAATCCGCGCGCTGGAGCGAGCCGTCGAGCGCCGCCGCGACCAGCCGGCGGGTCACCCGGATCGGCATTCGCCGGCCGACGCCGAACTTGCCGCCGGTCCATCCGGTGTTCACGAGCCAGCAATCGACATGGTGCCGCGCGACGAGATCGCGCAGGAGATTGCCGTAGACAGTCGGATGCAGCGGCAGGAACGGCGCCCCGAAGCAGGTCGAGAACGTCGCTTGCGGCTCGGTGACGCCTTTCTCCGTCCCTGCAACCTTGGCGGTGTAGCCGGACAGGAAATGATACATCGCCTGCGCCGGATCGAGCTTGGCGATCGGCGGCAGGACTCCAAAGGCGTCGCAGGTCAGCATGATGATGTTCTTCGGGTGGCCGGCGCGTCCGGTGGCCGAAGCGTTGGCGATGAAGTGAAGCGGATAGGCGATGCGCGTGTTCTCGGTCTTCGAATCATCGTCGAAGTCGGGCGTCCGCGACTCGGGATCGAGCGTCACATTCTCCATCACGGTGCCGAAGCGCTCGGTCGTCGAATGGATCTCGGGCTCGGCGTCGCGCGAGAGCTTGATCGCCTTGGCGTAGCAGCCGCCTTCGAAATTGAAGACTCCGCTCTTGCCCCAACCATGCTCGTCGTCGCCGATGAGGGTGCGATGCGGATCGGCTGACAGCGTCGTCTTGCCGGTGCCGGACAGGCCGAAGAAGATGGCCGTGTCCCCGTCCTTGCCTGAGTTCGCCGAGCAATGCATCGGCATGACCTGTTTCGGCGGCAAGAGGAAGTTGAGGACGGTGAACACCGCCTTCTTCATCTCGCCCGCGTAGCTCGAACCGCCGATAAGCACGATCTTGCGGGAGAAGTCGCAGGCGATGACGGTTTCGCTGCGCGATCCGTGCCGTTTGGAATCGGCGCGGAATGACGGCAGGTCGACGATTGTCAGCTCCGCAGTGAAGGCGGCGAGATCCTCCGCCGGAGGGCGGATGAGGAGGTTCCGGATGAAGAGCGAATGCCAGGCGTATTCGGTGAACACCCGCGTGCGCAGGCGAAACGCCGGGTCGGCGCCGGCATAGAGGTCCTGGGCGAACAGCGTCTTGCCTTTGGCGTGAGCGAGAAAGTCCGCGAGGAGAGCGTCGAAATTCTTGCTCGTCATCGCATTGTTGTTGTCCCACCAGACGACCTTCTCGGTCGCGGCGTCGCGGACGACGAACTTGTCCTTCGGGCTGCGTCCGGTGTGCACGCCGGTATCTGCGACCAGCGGCCCATGCGCTGCAATATGCGCTTCGTGGCGCTGCAATGCATGCTCATAGAGTTGCGGCGGGCCAAAATTCCAATTGATCCCGGCGAGATCGCGGAAACCAAACGCCTCGGCGCCGAAGTCGGCGTTGTGCGGCCCATTCTCGATCATCCTGACGGTCCCTATCCTGCGCGCCGGCAGGACGCGTCACTGCTCGCCCCTAAAGCAAATTTCGATCGAAGGGGTCAACTCGGGACCGGCCGCGCGACGCTTTGTCGCGCCCAGAGCTAAATGCCGAAAGTTCGCGGGCGTTGGCGTGCGCTAATTTCTCCCGGTCGGAACACGCCGCTGAGAATCATTCTGAGCACGTGTAGCGCCGTCTCGATGTGCCAGCCCCATCCGGTGCCGGCCATCATCTCGCCGACCAGCGGCTGAAGGCACCGCCGTACCACGCGTCGTCGAGTGCTTTCGGCGATTGGGTCGGCTGGAGATAGATCGGCGCCTTCAGCGCTTCCGCGCCGGTCAGCACCGGCCGGAAGAAAGGGTCGTCGAGATAGGGGCAGCGATGTTCTTTAAATTGTTCTTGCATCAGGCGAAAATTTGTGATCCGCTTATTGTGGCAAATTAAGGTAACGATTGGGGCATAGCGGGCCGAAATTGTGGCGAAAACTTGTGTTTCGTTAGCCCGTTAGTATTGGCTGGCTGCCGCTTTCTGTTTGGATCTTCTTTCGGGCAATCCCGATCCGCGCGAAGAAAAAAGTGAAGTTATTATACTAATTTATTATGTATTGAAAGGATAAGGAATGGCCCAGCGGCCAAGGAATCCAACAGCGCCCGCGTACTCACTGGCCGCTCCCCGGGCGACCGCGAAGGATCGACCCCATCCCTATTCAATAGTGAACACTGGGGCGAAGGCGGGCGACGACTGGCCCGTCAAGCAGGTTTGCGCGGCCTACGGCTGGCCGGACCCGAGACAGGTTTCGGGCGGCGGGACGATTGCCCTGATCCATCGGGCGGGTGGGTGGCTCCAGACGGATATCGACAAGTTTTTTGTCGATCAGGGGTTGCGGGGGCTGGCGCCGAAGCCCGCAGACCGGGCGCTCGATCCGGACATGTCGAACAGTGGGCTGACAAAGCCTGACGAAGCGGACGCGGAAGTCGCGCTCGACATTCAGCTTGCCAGCGCAGTCTACTCCGTCGCGACGAATAGGCCCGCGACCATCATCGTCTACTGGACGAAGGACATTACCCAAGGGCTTCTCCAGGCGACCGCGGACAATTGCGATGTTTGCTGCATCACCTGGGGGGCCGACGAGCAGACCTGGGGGCGCGCCGCCGCAGACGCCTTCAACGCCGCGGCGAAGGCAGCCGTGGACAGCGGCATGATCATCGTCGCCGCCTCGGGCGACAATGATTCGAGCGACGGAGGGCCCACGCCCTCGAATGTCGATTTCCCGGCCTCGTCGCCCTATGTGATCGGCTGCGGCGGCACGAACCTAGGGAAGCCGCCGAAAGGCACCGAGGCAGAGAAGGCCGCTGCGCTAAAGAAGGTGCTCCGCGACGAAAAGGTCTGGAACCACGAGCCCGGCGACCCGGACGGCCACGGCACGGGTGGCGGCTTCTCCGAATTCTTCCCGATTCCCAACTGGCAACTCGGAACGATGCAGGCGACCATGCGCATGGTGCCCGATGTCGCCGCGCATGCAGACCCCGCCTCAGGGTATCGGATTGTCGTCAGTGGGCAGGATCTCGTCGTCGGCGGAACGAGCGCGGCCGCCGCGCTCTATGCAGGACTCTTCGCGGCGTTCGGCCCAAAGCGCGGCTTCATTCTGCCCGACATCTATAAGAACCAGGTCTGCTTCAACGACATCCAGGACGGGGACAACGGCATGTTCCGCGCCCTGGTCGGACCGGACCCGTGCACCGGTTTGGGGTCGCCCAAGGGTAACCTTCTCGCGGCTCGGATCGGCGACGCGGAGAAGACACTGAAGAGAGTGTGGGGGCTGGCGAGGGGGGCGGGAACGGGCGCTTCGCCTTGTGATTGCCGATTAACGAACTATGTGCGCGCGCCGGTTGCTCTCACACCCCACGCGGCAACCGCGGGCGCTGCGCCGGCGTGTGATGGTTCGGTTGCCTCTGGAGCGGAAACCCCTGCACGAAGTCTGATTATGGCGCGAGTTATCGCTCAATCGGACAATGCAAATATTCCTAACCCATCTGATATTACCCCCATTATTCCGAATCTTATGACTCCAGGGCCGAACGCAATTTGGCAACTCGCGAGAAACTGCATGGTGAAAGATCCTCTATTTGCCGGCGACCATCTCTGGATACAACCGGACGTCCGCACTGCCGGAACGACACTAGGCGGCTTTGTAAACTACATCATGTGTTGCTACAGCTTTCGCCGGACCGCCTGAAATGTTTAGCAGAATCGTTCCCACGTTGACTTTCGGTCTTACCGCTCTTTCGTTAAGCGCGGTAGCGGCGGCAGAGGAGTCTGACACCGTAAACGTTAAAATGAGTAAGAGTGACTTTGTCAAACTGTGCCAAGAAGGCAAGCTAACGACTGGCGCTCACATAACTGAACAATGCAAGATCGCCCTCTCTCAACCTGCGCTATTTAAACCTCCACCGAAAAAGCCACCACAGAACGAAAATAAGCAGTCGGTTGATAAACTCCCAACGCTGACTCCGTTGTTCAAATCCTACCTCCCCATGGGGTGTCAGCCGTCACCGAAAGCCCTGTTTGTTCGCAGTGACGCGCTAGATAATTTCAATTATCTATTGACCCTACTTCCGCAGCCATCGAATTCGCCCTTAGCCGCGAGCGGGGACGCCAATGCCTCCCCGAATTCCCTCGCAAAAGGCCTCAGCATCAGTTATACTAATAATTACCAAAGCAAAACACAAGCAACCGGGATTGACGGTAGGATCAGTTATCTACTTTTTGGTGCTGAGCTATGCGATCCACCCGGTAGCGTCGATCGGATCGGTCCGGACGGCAAGCACTATCCGGGGCCCGGGGATCCGCACCAGACTTTTGTCCAAGATGTTGCGTTTGCCCCATTTGTCGGAAGCAATGGGTCGTGGAACGAGCCTATTACCGCAGTAACCACCACCGCAACAACATCCAAGAAAGCCGTAGAAGGCACGACATCCACCCGATCAAATAATGGATTAACTACAACTACGGTCGTTCCGGCAAAGGGCGGATCGATAACTACAGTAACAAAAAAATATGCTTTGAGCGCGTTAACCTTTGGAGCCGACTTTCAATTCGACGTATCCACGATAGACCTTCCGATTTCCCAACATTTTTTCTATATTTCGCCCTATTACCAGTCCGACTATATTGGAGCTGCTCAGATAGAAGGTGTTAATTTTTCGTATGAGCCAGTGCTGTCACACGTGCTGAACGATGGGATCATAAATTCTGGCATTTACTTTTATACAGGATTCAGAGCAGAAGCTGATTTTAGTAACGTAACAAATCCTGGCCTTACGCTACAGACTAAGGGAGAACACGCATGGCTTGGAGAGACGCTCCGGCCAACCCTAACGCTCTTTCCGTTGGTGGATACACCGACTACTGAAACAGATGATTGGTTCACGACGTGGGTGAGCGGCAGATTTTCTCTAATCGGAACTCAAAAGTATTTCTGGGATGCCGCAACGAAGCAGGGCGCACAGTACTACCAAGCGATTCTTCAGTACAAGTTAGGGGCCTGTAGGGTGGATCCGACTGCAGCTCAATTGGGATCACCTTGTACAATCGCCGGATCTTCAGCCATATCATTTGAGTACGATTGGGGGACAGACATTAACACTTTAATCAAACAGAACCAATGGAAAGTAGTCCTAAGTTATTCTTATTAGTATGCTTGTAGAGCAACCCCAGCGAGATAATTCTATGTGAGGCAAGTTGGCAAATTGGGAATTGCCGTCTTTTAACGTTGGGCTTTGTTTATCTGCCGGCCTCCTCTCGGCATGCGCAGCGCTGCCCATCCCTTTTGTGCCCGACGGTGATCATCCGTCGTTCGACGGCATGGCGGCGGTGGCCGAGGCAGCGCCGGGGCGGCCGCTGCATGTTCTCCTCGTTCACGGTATGGGCACGCCGCAGCCCTACGGGTTCGACGCGTTCGTCGCCTCGATCGCCGAGCGGTTCGGCTACGTTCAAATTCCCCCTCCCACGCCCGACACCCAGTATCAGGGCTGCTACAGGCGTGTGACCACCGCTCAGCCCAGGCTGATCACGCCGCCGCCGGACGTCATCGACGTTCCCGACGCCACGCCCGAGAACCAAGCGCGGCTCTACACGTACAACTTCGGAACGCGCGGCGCCGACCAAACCGCTCTGACTGTCAGCTATCTGCTCTGGACGCCACTCACCGAGAGCGTCAAATGCCGTCTCGAAGACGAGGATGCCAGCGCGCCGCAGAAGCAAGCTTTCGCCGACTTCGCCAAAGATTTTATCGACGACAAACTGGCCGACGCCGTCCTCTACAGCGGCTCCTACCGGCAAAGGGTGCTCCGCCTTTCCCTCCAAGGCGCGCTCTGCGAGGTGACCGGGGGAACCTGGAAGGACGGCAAGTGCGCCACGCACGGGTCGGAATACCGCGACCCGACCGTCATCATAACCCACAGCCTCGGCGGCTACATGATCATGGACGCGATCCAGAACGAGTCGCGATGCCGGGCAGGTCCGAACTCCGCCGTCGCCCGCACCCCCGCCGAGAAGGTCTTGGAAAACACCCCGGTGATCTATATGATGGCGAACCAGCTCGCGCTGATTGATCTTTCGACCTTGCGGCGCGATCCCAACGTGCACCCGCGCGACACTGTTGGCGAGAAAATCACCAACGATTTCGCGAAGTGCTGGGCCGCAGCGCGAGCGAGGTCAGCAGCCCGGGAGGGGCGAACCGCGCCGGTCAGTCAGGTCGTGGCGTTCAGCGATCCCAACGACATCCTCTCGTGGCGGCTCGAGCCCAGGAACCTTCAGTTTCCACGGGCCGACTGGGGCAAGGTCGCGGTGACGAACGTATTCATGTCGAACGCCGAATTCAGCCTTCCGGGCGTCATTTCCGACCCGGTCAACGCCCATGTAGGCTATTTCACCAACCCGGCGGTCATGGACATGCTGATCTGTGGAATGAAAAACGGCTCCATCTCCCCATGTCCGGTCAGTGTGAGCTCGCGCTGAGCGGAGACTCGATATTCACTTTTCATGCTCGACTGAGACGCCTACCCGTTCTCACTGCTCCCCATTCATGGATCGTCACCCGTCAATCCATGTTGGTCAGCGAAGTCGATATTGTCCGCCTATCCCTTCTTCAGCCCCTTCACATACGCAATGTACCCCTCGACGTCCTTCGCCGGCTCGGCGTAGGCGTCGCCTAGGGCCTTGGCGACGGCGGCCATGTAGGTCTTTGCCCAGTCGGGGAAGTGGTAGTCGATCACCTTGAGGAACTCGAGGCTCGCCGCGAGGCGGATGTCGGCGATCGAGGGATGGTCGCCGCCGATGAAAGTCTTGCCGTCGAGATAGAACTTCTTGAACACGTCGAGCGTCTCGCCGACCGCGCCGACCGCGGCCTTCTGCGCCTTTTCCTTTTCGGCCGGGGTCGCGTCGCTCGCGCCGACCTCGCCCGGATATTGCGGGAAGTTGAGAGCGCCATAAGTCGAGCGCACGATATAGGGATAGAGCGTGCCGACGATATAGAACATGGCGCTGTCCACCATCGCCCGCTTTTCCGGTTCCGTCGGGTAGAGCTTGTCGAGATGATGCTTGTTCGCGAGATACTGCATGATCGCGCAGCTCTCCCACATCACGCCTCTCGGCAAGCCGGCGGCTTCCATCATCGGCGTCAAATGGGCCGGGTTCCTCGCAAGAAAATCATCAGTGCGAGTCTTGCCGTAGACGTCGTCCTCGGTGAAATCGAGCTTCGCCGCGCGCACGAACACGCGCGCAGTCATGTTGTTCACGCTCGGCTTGATGACGTGGAGCTTGATCGCAGACATTTTCGCTTCCTCCCGGTTCAGGTTCGACTATTTGGCTTTTGAATGCGCGAGCGCGGGTTCCGGCTCACGGTAGGGATCCTTGGGCGATCGGTCCGCCGACAGGCTCTTGGTCGCCGATTTGACGAGGCTTTCGATCGCATCGGCGATGTGAACCTCCATGATCGCGCGGTCGCCGCGCGCGACCCGCAGGTTATGCGCGGCGAACAGCACGTCGGAGCGGGTGAAGCCCGCAGGCGCGTCGAACTTCCAGCACGAGAGCTCGATCAGGAGCCCGAGCGGATCCTCGAAATAGACCGCGTCGAAGATCATCCGGTCGCGCACGCCGGTGTTCGGCACGCCGCGCGCGGCGAGCCGCTCGACGATCTGCATGAAGACGGCGCGCGAGACGTTGAAGGCGATGTGATGGACGCAGCCGGTGTCGGTCGGCGTGCGGCGCTTGATGGGTTTGCGGTCCTCGCGGGTGAAGACGGTGATGAGCCGGTCATCGCCCGGATCGAAGTAGATATGGCTCTCGCCGGCGTTGTCGAGGTTCGGCTGCTCGAAAATGAACGGCATGCCGAGCAGGCCTTCCCAGAAGTCGATCGAGGTCTGACGATCGGCGCCGACGAGCGTGATGTGATGCAGCCCTTGAGTCTGAAGCTTTTGCATTTCCTCCTCCTTCAGGCTTTCTCGACCAGTTTCGACTTATATTCGCTGCGCGGGAGAGCGCCCGCGGCCGCGAGCTCGATCTCCGTCGTCACCAGAAGCTTATCACGCAAGCGCGCGCGGATACGCTCGGCGAGTCCATCGGTCTCAGCGCCGGGAGCGAGCTCGACCCTGATCGGCAGCGGCGGCTCCTGCCTCACGCCCGGCGCGCGCGGGCGGATCATGATGACGCCTGCGACCGCGGGCGCGAATTCGTTGACGACTTCGCGCACCGCCGAGGGAAAAACATTGACCCCGCGCACGATCAGCATGTCGTCGGTGCGCCCGATGCAGCGCACCCGCGGGCTCGTGCGTCCGCAGGCGCATTTTCCCACGCCGAGCCGCACATGGTCGCGGGTGCGGAAGCGCAGAAGCGGCGCGGAACGGTTGACGAGGTGGGTCAGCACCAGCTCCCCCTCGGCGCCGTCGACGAGCGGCTTCTCGACCCCAGTCGCCGGATCGATCAGCTCGAAATGGACGAAGCCCCGGCCGCTGAAATGCATCCCCGCTTTTTGTTCGCACTCGCCCCAGAGCGAAACGGAAATGTCCCCGATGCCCATCGCCTCGGTGACGCTCGCGCCCCATCCCGCCTCGAGCTTGGCGCGCATGGCCGGTTCGCCGCCGCCGGGTTCGCCCGCGACCATGACGCGCTTCACGCTCGACTTCGCGAGGTCCTTGCCGCGCGCGGCCGCCCACTCGACGAGATGGAGCGCGTAGGACGGCGTCATCGCGACGACGGTTGGCTTGAGCAGCTCAACCGCCGTTATCAGCCGCTCGGTGTTTCCGGAGCCGACGGGGATGTGGCAGAGCCCGAGCCGGTCGAATGCGCCGAGCGCCGCGCCGGCGACGAACGGGCCGGCGTTATAGGTCGAGACGATGCGCTCGCCGCGCTTGAAGCCCGAGGCCGCGTAGGAGCGCGCCGAAGTGCGCACCCAGACTTCAAGATCGGCGGCGGTGAGCGGGATATAGCTCGGCGTTCCCGTCGTGCCGCTGGTCGAATAAATGCGCACGATCTCTTCGGGCGCCGCAGTCAGATGGGTCCCGATCGGCTCTTCGGGAGAGCGCGAGCGCCTGAGCTCGTCCTTTTCGGTCAGCGGCAGCGACGCGATCGCTTCGAGGCCGCCGACGGCGCCGTGCGACGCGAATCCGGCCTGCTCTAGCTTCATGCGATAGAAGCGCGACTGCTCGAACAGATATTCGATCTGCTTGAGATATTGCGGCGCGTCGATGCGCGCCTCATCCTCCCAGGGCGCGGATTCGATCTCGGGCTCGACCATCGCCATCAGGCGACTCCGTCCGCGTCTGCGGTATGCGAGATCGCCTCTTCGCCCTTCGAGGCCATGAGGAACCCGATCGGCGTCTCGGCCTCCTCGATACAGTGAGCGATGAGGCCGGCGGTGCGGGCAAGGATCGGCACGGCGCGAATGAGGCCGGGCGGAACATCGACATCGCGGAGCGTGGCTGCGATCGTCATCGATACGTTCATCGGCAGCGGCTTGCCCCAAACCTCGGCCGCGGCCCTGGTCAACGCCAGCGCCGCCTCGACTGAGCGCCCGGCGACCTTGCGCTCGCGCGCGAGCTCGATCATCCGCTCGGCGCGCGGATCGAGGGGCTTGTGCAGCGGGTGGCCATATCCGGGCAGCGCCTTGCGCTCCTGGCGGTGCTCGCGCGCGACCGCGAGCGCGGCGGCGTCGAGCGAGCCGAAGGCGTCGGCGCGGGAGAGCACGTCTTCGATCACCCTCCGGCAAAGATCGGCCGCGCCGAGGATCACCGTGCCGCAACCGAGTACGCCGGCGGCGATCGCGCCCTGAAGGGCGGCGGGATCGGCGTCATAGGTCATGCGCGCCGCCTGGACCGACGGCGTCAGGCCATGCTCGGCGAGCGCGACCAGGCTCAGATCGAGAAAGAAGCGCTGATCATCGGTCGGCGCCCGGCCGGTCGCGAGCAGGAAAGCATAGTCGGTGAAGGTCACGGCGCCCATGAGGTCGCGGGCGAGATCGCGTCCGCGCACCATCACCCGGTCGCTCGACGCGGCGGCGATCGCGGTCCTCGCGGCTCCCGGCTTGCCGATCAGCATGGGCGATCCTCCCCGCGTCCGAACCCTTCGCTTCCCGCTCGCGGTGAAAGGGTGTAGGACGATTGTAGGACAATATCAGAGAGGGGGCCCGTGTCAAACGCCGCCGCCGCGAAGAGGACGATGCTCAGGCCGCGCGGCCCGGCCCCGCCCGCGCATGGCGCGACCGTCGCCTTCGTCGTCGATGAGCTACGCGAGGACATTCTCGCCGGGCGGCTTCCGCCGGGATCGCGGCTCGTCGAAAGCGACCTCACCGCGCGCTTCGCGGTCAGCCGCGGGCCGGTGCGGGAGGCGCTGCGGCGCCTCAGCGCCGACGGGCTCATCGAGCATTGGCCCCATCGCGGCGCGGTCGTGCGGCGGCTCACCGAGCGCGAGATTCGCGAGCTTTTCCTGATCCGGATCGAAATGGAGGCGCTGGCCGCCCGGCTCGCCGCCGTGGCGGAGGCGCCAGACCGGCGCGAGCGTTTCGCCGCCGCGATCGAGCCGATCCACGTCGAGGCGGCGCGCAACCCGTGCGAATATCTCAAGGAGAACGCCGCCTTCCACGACGCCGTGATGGCCCTTGCCGACAATCTTCAGCTTCGCGAACTCGCGGCGCGGCTGCAACTGCCGCTCATCATGGCCCAGGTCGGCGACGTCCTGACGCCCGCCGTGCTCGCGGCGTCGGTTCGGGAGCACCGCGCCATCGCAGGCGCTATCCTCGCGCGCGACCCGGAGGCCGCGGCGGCGCGGATGCGCGCCCATCTCGAACGCGCCGCCGCGCTCGCGCTCGCCAGTCGCGCTGCGGTCCAGTGCGGCACGCCGCCCGCAGCCGCTCGTGGGCGGAGCCGTGCCGGGTCGCCTTGACAGCGCCTGAGCCCCCGCCGTTAAGCAACGGCGAGGTCTTAAGCGAGGAAAGATCCATGTGGACGGTCTGGCTCTGCATCGGCGTCGCCTTGGCCGCGTTCGGCTTCGGCGTCATGGGGCTCTATCTGCAAAAGCTGTTGCCGGAGCCGCACACGGCGGACCGTTCGCGCGACATGATCGGCGCCATCGTCGGCCTCATTTCGCTCCTGCTGGCGCTCGTGCTCGGCACCCTGGTCGGCTCGGCCTATAGTTTCTACTCGACCCAGAAATCGGAGATGGAGACCTTCGCCGCCCGCGCGATCCAGCTCGATCTCGCGCTCGCCGAGTTCGGGCCGGAGACGGCGCCGGCGCGGGCCCGGATGAAGCAGCAGCTGCAAGAGGTCCGCGACATGGTGTGGGGCGGAAATATCAGCGAGGCCGTGAAAGCCCTCAACGTATCGGAGCCGCTGCAGCACATCAGGCAACTGGACGAATATGTCGCCTCGCTCGATCCCAAGACGCCGGCGCAACGGCAATTCCTCGCGGCCGCCTCGGCCGACGTCGCATCGATCGAAAACACCCGACTGCTGATTTCGCTGCAGCTCGCGAGCTCGATATCCTGGCCTCTGGTGGTGATCGTGGTGTCGTGGGGGCTGATCCTGTTTTGCGGCTACGGCCTCCTCTCGCGCATCAATGCGACGACGCTGACCGCGCTCGG
Organism: uncultured Alphaproteobacteria bacterium; assembly: GCA_963794655.1. Lineage (GTDB taxonomy): Bacteria > Pseudomonadota > Alphaproteobacteria > Rhizobiales > Beijerinckiaceae > Roseiarcus. Next base: position 2,123,900 of record CAWCEV010000006.1, on the reverse strand, counting down.
CTTGGGCGCGTTCGCGGTCGGCAGCGCCCTCTTCCTCATTCTCGAATTGAGCCAGCCCTTCGCGGGCGTCTTCCGCATCCCCGCGGGGGCCTATGACCAGATGCTGGCGGCGCTGACGTGAGGCGCGACTTGCGCGCTTAAGCCGCGTAGCGCTCGATCTCGACCGGCAGCCGCCGCGATCCCCAGGCTCCGGGCTTATCGGCGAACACGCCCGCCATTTTCCCCCCGCAGCTCAGGCAGGCGCCGGACGCGTCGAGGCCGTAGCGCGTGATCTCATAGCCGTCGCGCTCGATCGCCCGCCCCCCGCAGGTCGGGCAGAGCGTCGCCTGCCGCGCCGGATCGTGGACATTGCCGACATAGACGTGATGAAGCCCGTTCCTGATCGCGATCGAGCGCGCCCTCTGCAGCGTCGCCGAAGGCGTCGGACCCGTCTCCCGCATGTGATAGTCGGGGTGGAAGGCGGTAAAGTGGAGCGGAACGTCGCGCTTGAGCTCGCGCGCGAACCATCGCGTCATCGCCTCGAGCTCCTCGTCCGAATCGTTCTCGCCGGGGATCAGCAGCGTCGTGACCTCGGTCCAGACTTTCGTCTCGTGCACGAGATATTTGAGCGTATCCAGCACCGGTTCGAGCGCGCCCGCGCAGCGCTTCGTGTAGAAGCGCTCGGTGAATCCTTTAAGATCGACATTCGCCGCGTCCATGCCCGCGAACAGGCGCTTGCGCGGCTCCTCGCAGACGAAGCCCGCGGTCACGGCGACATTCTTCACGCCGCGCGCCCGGCAGGCTTCGGCCGTGTCGAGCGCATATTCCATGAAGATGACCGGGTCGTTGTAGGTATAGGCGACGCTCGCGCATCCGAGCCGCTCGGCGGCGCGCGCGATCGTCTCCGGCATCGCGCGGGCGCTGAGACGGGCCGTCTCGCGGCTCTTCGAAATGTCCCAGTTCTGGCAGAAACCACAGGCGAGGTTGCAACCCGCGGTGCCGAACGACAGCACCGAAGAGCCGGGCAGGAAATGATTGAGCGGCTTCTTCTCGATCGGATCGACGCAGAAGCCGGTCGAGCGGCCGTAGCCGGTAAGCTCCATGCCCTCGCCGTCTTCGCGCGCGCGGCGCACGAAGCACAGGCCACGCTGCCCCGGACGCATCTTGCAGAAGCGTGGGCATAAGCCGCACTCGATCCGCCCGTCCTCGAGCCTCGTCCAAAACCCAACGTTCACGCTATCGTCCGCGCCCATGGCCTCTTCGCCGCTCAAATGCGGCCCCTCTGACCGCCCATATCTCGTGAGGAGAACGCGAAATTGCAATGCGGCGCCCTGGCGCCGGGCCAGTTCGCGCCTAGATTTTGCGCAGGCGACCATTGCGGACACAAACCATGCGGACCAACGAAACCCATCCCGCGCAAGTGGCGGGGATGTTCTATCCGGCCGAGCCGGACGCGCTGAACGCCCTGATCGGAGCGGTCCGTGGGCGAGCGCGCGACGCCGGCGTCGCGCCGAAGTTGGTGATCGCGCCTCACGCCGGCCTCGTCTACTCCGGCGCGGTCGCGGCGACCGCCTTCCGACCCTGGGCGAGCCGCGCCGAGCCGCCGCGCCGCATCGTCATCATCGGTCCCGCCCACCGGGTCGCGTTCCGCGGGATCGCGGTCCACCCCGCGGCGAAATGGCGGACGCCGCTCGGCGAAGCCAAGGTCGCGGCGGCCGCGCATGCCGAGCTCGCCAGCGCGCCGGGCGTCTTCGTCGATCCCCGGCCATTCGCCGGCGAGCATTCGCTCGAAATGCATCTCGTGATGCTCCAGGCGATGCTGCCCGCCCCGTTCGAGATCGTTCCCATCCTCGTCGGCGACGCCGAGCCGCGGGATGTCGCCGCAGCGCTGCGCGCGGTCTGGGGCGGGCCTGAAACGGTCATCGCCGTTTCCTCCGACCTCTCGCATTTCCTCGAACAAACGGCCGCCGAGAGGATCGACGCCGACACCGCCCGGCGGATCGAGACGCTCGACGCAGAATCGCTCGACGGGAGCCGGGCCTGCGGCTTCCTCGCCGTCAAGGGCGCGCTCGAAGTCGCCGCCGAGCGCGACATGCGCATAAGCAACCTGCATCTCGCGACTTCGGCCGACGCCGGCGCCGGCGCTTCGCGGGTCGTCGGCTATGGCGCGTTCGCGTTCGAATATTCCGCTTCGGCCCGGCTCGCCGACGCCGATCGCGAAGTTCTGCTCTCGGCCTGCATGTCCGCTCTCGGGGATGCGGCCCGGAACGGCGGCAAGGCGCGAGCGCCGAGCGTGAACCCGAACGCCCCTGCCCTTTCGCCGTGGCGGGCGACTTTCGTCACGCTGACCGAGAACGGCCAGTTGCGCGGCTGCATCGGCTCGCCCGCGCCGAGACGGCCGCTGATCGAGGACGCAACAGCGAACGCCGCCCAGGCGGGCTACGCCGATCCGCGCTTCCCGCCTCTGAGGGAAAGCGATCTCGCCGGGCTGCATCTCGATGTCTCGATCCTCTCGCATCCGCGTCCCATTCCGGCGGAGAGCGAATCGATGCTTGCCGGCGCGCTCGAGCCCGATCGCGACGGCCTTATTCTCGGCGTCGGACGGCGCCGCGCGCTGTTCCTGCCGAGCGTCTGGCGCCAGCTTCCCGACCCGCGCGCATTCGTGCGTCATCTCTTCGCCAAGGCAGGCCTTGAGACGACACGCTGGCCCGCGGAGCTGGAGGCGAAGCGCTTCCGCGTCGAATTGTTCGGCGCGCCGTGGCGATCGGTCGAAGCGGGAGAGAGCGCGGACGCGAGACGCGAGAATGCGCGGCGTCTGCATTAAAACTGTAGCATCTGCCCAAAAAAAGTCGGTGCGTTGCAGCGCATTGAGGCGTCGAGGGTCTTGCCCTCATTAATGCCCCAATGGCAATCTAGCTTCTGGAACCAAACAACGATCGCAACGTTGATTCCGCGATGGAACTGGGGGGCTCACAAAGCGCAGGAGCCTGTCATGTGCGACTATTCGTTGGAGATGTATGGATCGCGTCCCGCCCGTGAGGGCGAGCTATACACGACGACGCGCTTCCCAAGCGGTTCGATTGGCTTCGCCTCTGCCGGCGACCCACGCACCGCGGTTTGCATGCAGTGCGACACCAAGGTGATGCTGACCGATATTCCGCCTGCGTTGCAGACGGCGTTGCGCGTCGGCGCGGAGGCGGAAACGACCTTCGCCCAGCGCGAGGCCGGCCTCTATCGCGACGGCCTGAGGTTGGCCGACGGGCGTTTCGTCTCGTTGCAGGATCTGCAACCCGGCATTCACGCCTATGTGCCCGCACTGCTCGAGCGCGATGCGCTGACGGACCTGGCGAAGACGCCGGAAGCCGTGGACTAAACCGGCGGCTCTATCCCGCCGGCGGCCTACCGCAGTCTTGCGCGCGCCCGTGCGGGGGCCGCGCAGGTCTGCGGGAGGCGCTGTCTTCTGCGCTCGTGAAGCCGAGCGCCATGGATCGTTTGTTCCCCCAAAATCCCATACCTGCGCTGAGCGTGTGACGCTGAAAGGCGTCCACGCTCATGACGTTTTTGGCGAGGCCTCGCTTCGAGGGGGCCTCGCTTCACGATACCGGTGCACGATATCGGATATCGGTGACAGTTTACTCTATCAACGAATAGATTCGTTGGTTGTACCGGTTCATTTTTCCCGTCCTTCAAGGATTATCCGTGACACTTTGCTATATCAACCAATTGAGTCGGGTCCCGGTGAGACGCCCGTTACCGGTCACGCCTCGCTCTATCAATGAATACGTCCGTCGGGCTCAGTATGTCGCGGCCTGGGTCTTCGCCAGGACTATCGGGGAATGAGTAAAGTGTCACCGATATTCGATATTCTGCACGCTCATTATGTCTGAGGCGCGCCTCGTTTCGAGGGATAGCCGAGCGCGGGATCACGGGGCCTTGTGTAACCCGCCGCCTTCGGGAGATCGTCCGCGAAATGCACCCAGGGCAATTTCATGTCCCAGTATGCGTGGGCCTGAGGCTCGAAGCGCTCCGAATGGTCAAGGAACCCGATCGACAGGTAAAGCTCGTCCGGGAGCCCCTCGTCGCGGTAGGCGATGGATGTCCCGCAATCGGCGCAGAAGGTCCGGGCGACGCCTTTCGTTTTCGAAAACGATTTCGGCGCGCCGCGAATCAGGCGGAACTGGTCCGGCCGATAGCCGACCCAGACGCTGAGCGGACCGTCGACCGCGCGCCGGCAGTCGTCGTCGTGATCGTAGCAGATCCAGAACGGCTCGCCGCGCAACTCCGCCGCGATGGCGCCGCAAAAGCACGCGCCGGTTTCGACTTTCTCGGTCATCGAATTTTTCTTCTTCCTGAAAAACAGAAACCGTGGTAGGTTGCTTCCCATGACCCCGGAGATTCCCCCCGCGTTCGGCGACGGCGATGAGCGCCGGCGCGGATTCATGAGGCCAACGCCGGAAGGAACAATAAGCGCCGGGAGGTCGGCGCAAACCGTTGAAAAGGCTCGTTTCCGCCAAGCCAATCCAAGCCGACACAAGCCTTTTCCTTTGCTGGCTCCTTGCCGGCCCCTGGCTAGGCTTGGCCCGATTTGGCTAAGTCTCGTCGTGGTTTGCCCGCTAGCCCCCGACCCGCGAGATGATGTCGCGCAGCGGCGTGCCGCCAAAGGCCGAGGTGACGAAGTCGTTATGGTCCACCGACCCGGCGTCGATGAAGGCGACGACGCCGGGGGTCAGCGACGCCGGCAGGGCGCTCTCGGTCGCGATCCCGTCGGCCTCGAGTTCGGCCCGGATCGCCTCGTTGCCCGCCTTGGTCGAGGTCGAATAGGCGCTGACGAAGAAGCCGCGCCGGCCGGGCCCCTCGACCCAGCGGGCGAACTTGTCGCGCTCGCCATAGAGCGCGTCGAGCAGAACCACGCCGCGGATGCGGCCCTGATCGCCGCCGACCGCGAGCGAATAGGCCGCCGGCAGATAGCCGCCGCTATAGGCGGCGATCACCACCGGCATGCGGCGGAACGCGCCGCGGGCATTGGGATAGAGCTCGCCGAGCTTCGCCTCGGCCTCGTCGAGGAAGGCGGCGAACCCGTCCGGCGACCAGAACCGCCCGGCGCTCGAATCCTGGGCGTCGACGGCGAGTTGCGGCGCGACCAGCACCGCGTTGAGGCCCGAATCGGCCAGCTGGCGCACGATCTGCTGCCGGGCGATGACGTCGCGCGAGAGCGTCGCCATGTTGCCGTGGAAGAAGACGATGATCACCCCCGGCCGTGCGGGATCGAAGGACTGCGGTGCCGCCAGCAGCACGCTGCGGTCGCTGTAGGTCTGGTCTTCCCAATGGATCCCGCCGCGCGGCGAGGAATGACCCAGCCGGCCATTGTCGTCGACATCGAGGAACGGCCGGGTCTTGCCCGTCTCCTGATAGTTCGGGATCAAGCCGTGGTACGGGAAGGCCGAGTGCTCGAACGAGGCGAGCTGGACATTGGCGCCGTCGATCGACGTCACGCCGGTCGAGACGCCCTGGCCGGCTCCGGACGGCGGGGTCGGACCGGCGCAGTCGGCCGCGAGGAGGGCGGCGCCGAGCGCCAGCCCCACCGATTGCGCCCGCCCGAAGAGACCACCCTGCATGGCCCGATCCTTAACTATCCATGGCCAGCGCCAAAAGACCCTTTTCAAAGCCGGCTTACAAAATCGTGAAGAACCCGGTCCCCGAGAGGCCTTACACGCCCTCGAGATCGTCATCGGCGCGCCGCGAGTGGTAGCCGAAGCGATCGGCCAACGCCAGGATCAGCGTCGAGACCACGAATGTCACGTGAATCCCCACCAGCCAATAGAGCTCGCGATCGGATTGATGCTCGATATTCATGAAGCCCTCGAGCAGCTTGATCGCCGAAATGGCGACGATCGAGGCCATCAGCTTGAGCTTCAGCTCGCTGAAGTCGATCTGCGAGATCCAGTGCGGTCTTCCGTCGTTTTCGCGCACCGCGACCGGCGCGACAAAATTGGCGTAGCCGGAGAGAAAGACGATCACGACGAGCGAGGCGGTCAGCGTCATGTCGACGATCGCCAGGTCCGACAGCAGGACCTCCTCGTCAGTCATATTGGGCAGCTGAGTCAGCATTTCATAGAGATGCATGCCGCTCTTGTATAATAAAGCGACGAGGCTGATCGCGAGAGCGAGATAGAGCGGCGCCAGCAGAAACCGGAAAGCGAACAACAAGCGCTCAAACGCTTCTTTGATCATCGATCCCTCGAGGTCTCAGCGATTGTCGAGCGGCAATCGCTTGCACCGCTCTCGTCTCGAATCATTTAGTTTGAATGTCGGAAGGCGCGCAAGCCGAACGGCGGCCCGGCGGGCAGACGCCGATCGAGAGACTTCAGGCGCCGCGAAGCACGCGTCCAGCGATCGCGTCGAGCTTTTTCACAACCTCCGGATCGCGATACTGAGGTTGAGTAATGATCGCGAATTCGAGCGCGCGGTCCGATCCGACCGGGCAGGCCTCGTGCTCGGCCGGGAACTCGCGCAGGACACGCCCAACGATGGCGCTCGCCCGCTCCGCGTTGTCGTTCATCACCTTGATCACCACGGCGACATCGACCGCGCCGTGTTCCTCGTGCCAGCAGTCATAATCGGTGACCATGGCGACGGTCGCGTAGGAGATTTCCGCTTCGCGCGCCAGCTTCGCCTCGGTCGCCCCCGTCATCCCGATGACGTCCGCTCCCCGGGCCTGAAAGCCCAGCGACTCGGCGAGCGATGAAAACTGCGGCCCTTCGATGCAGACGTAAGTCCCTCCCTCACGGAAGGGAGCGTTCTCGGCCTTGGCCGCCGCGACGAGACGGCGGCGCAGCAGCGGAGCGATCGGGTGCGCCATCGAGACATGGGCGACGCAGCCGTCGCCGAAGAAGCTCGTCTGGCGGCGGTAGGTACGGTCCTCGAACTGATCGATCATGACGAACATGCCGGGATAAAGGTCCCGGTGAAACGATCCGCAGGCGGAAAGCGCGATGATGTCGGTGACGCCGGCCCGCTTCAACGCGTCGATATTGGCGCGATAGTTGATCGTCGAAGGGGACAGGCGATGGCCGCGGCCGTGGCGCGCGAGGAATACTGCCTCGGTCTCTCCGACGCGTCCGAAGCGCAGCGCGTCGGAAGGATCGCCCCACGGCGTCTTCACCTGCTCTTCGCGCAGGTCGGTAAGACCCGGAAGATGATAGACGCCCGAACCTCCGATCACTCCGACGATCGCCTTGGCCATCAGGCCCCCTTTTTCGTCGAGCCGCCGGTTGAGCCGGGATCAGGACCGAGCCGTAAGCGCCGCTAGTGCGCCCACTCCCATATCCGCTTCTTGGTGAAGTAAACCAGCGTCGCCAACACCAGGAGGAAGATCATCACCCGAAGGCCGATTCTCTTGCGCTCGACAAGGTTGGGTTCCGCGGCCCAACTGAGAAACGCCGCGACGTCCTTGGCGTAATTCTCCAACGTCTGGGGCGTGCCGTCCTTATAGTCGACCGCGCCATTGGTGATGGGCTGCGGCATCGCGATCTTGTGCCCAGGGTAGTACAAGTTCCACTGCGGGTCATCCGGCTTCGTATAGCCGGTCAGGATCGCGTGGATGTAATCGGCGCCCATCTCCTGATATTCGAGGCCCGGCAGCCCGTCGAAGACAAACCATGGAAAACCGCGCTCGTATTTCAGCGCCTTGGCCAAGAGGGCCATATCCGGAGGCGCCTTGCCGAGCGCCGCAGCCGCGGCCTGATCGTTCGGGTAGGCTTCCGGACGCGGGATCATGTCGGCCGGCGTCGCAGGACGCTTGAAGATTTCCCCTTTGTCGTTCGGCTGGGCGTTGGTGACCTGGTAAGTGGCGGCGAGCGTCTTGACCTGATCCTCGCTGAAGCCGGGACCGTCAGGATCGGCGAGGGTGCGGAAGGGAATGCTGAGCGCGTGACAGGTGCTGCAGACTTCCTTGTAAACCTGGAACCCGCGCTGGAGCTGCGCCCTGTCGTAAATGCCGAACATGCCGGAAAAGGACCAGTCCTGCCGAGGCGGGTTGGGCTGGTCGGCCTCACCCTGCGCGAGCGCCGCAAATCCGCCCGTGGCGACGAGCGCCATGGCCGCGAACGCGAGGGCCGAGAACTTGACACGGATCATGGTTGGAATTCCTCGGGAGCGGTCGCGCATCAGCCGGCGGCGACCGCCGCAGTCTTCGTCTTCGCCAGCACTGCGTCGGCGATCGAGGTCGGGATCGGCTTCGTCTTCTCGGTAAAGCTCAGAACAGGCATGATGATGAGGAAGAAGGCGAAATAGCCGAAAGTGAAAATGCGCGCGATCAACGCGAGCCCTTCCGTCGGCTCCTGCGAACCGAGATAGCCGAGACCGATGCAGATGAGGAAAAACACCCAGAAGAAAAACCGGTAAGCGGGCCGGTACTTCGCCGACTTGACCGGCGACCGGTCGAGCCAGGGAATCAAGGCCAGCACGACGATCGCTGAGAACAGCACGACCACGCCCATGAGCTTGTTCGGGATCGCGCGCAACATCGCGTAGAACGGCAGCAGGTACCATTCAGGGACGACATGCGCCGGCGTCGCCAGAGGATTGGCGATATTCGAATTGTCCGCGTCGAGCAGATAGTTGGGAATATAGAAGACGAGCCAGGCGTAGAGGATCAGAAAGACCGAGAGGCCCAGCACATCCTTGATCGTCGCGTAGGGGGTAAAGGCGACCGTGTCCCGCTCTACGTTTTTGACTTCGACGCCGTCAGGGTTGTTCTGCCCGGCGACATGCAAAGCCCAGACATGCAGCCCAACAAAAGCGGCGATGATGAACGGCAGGAGATAGTGGAGCGAGAAGAACCGGTTCAGCGTCGGTCCACCGACCGCAAATCCGCCCCACAGCCAGTGGGCGATCGAATTCCCCACCCACGGGATCGCCGAGGTGAGATTGGTGATGACGGTCGCGCCCGCGAAGCTCATCGAACCCCAGGGCAAAACGTAGCCCATGAAGGCCGTCGCCATCATCAGGAAGTAGATGATAACGCCGATGATCCACAGCACTTCGCGCGGCGGCTTGAAGGAGCCGTAATAGAGGCCCCGAAACATATGAATATATCCGGCGAGGAAGAACAGCGACGCGCCGTTCGAATGCATGTAGCGGATCATCCACCCGTAATTGACGTCCCGCATGATCGTGTCGTTGACCGACGAGAACGCTTGGGTTGCAGACGGCACATAATGCATCGCAAGCACAACGCCCGTGACGATCTGAGCAACCAGCATGAACGACAGAATCGCGCCGAAGGTCCACATGTAGTTCAGGTTGCGCGGGACCGGATAGGCGATGAACGAGGAATGAACCAAACCCATCAGGGGAAGGCGGGATTCGAACCAACGCCCGATTGCGCTTTTGGGAACGTAAGTCGAGGGGCCGCTCATGTCATGGTTCTCTGATTGTCGTTAAGGCTGGGAACTGGCGGTGGGGTCGATTCGGACCGCCTGGCAAGGGCGACCCCGGAGCCGGCTGCCGGATCGGCTGACAAGCCGCCCGCCCAAGTGGGTCCATCGATGGTCGCGGCGCTACTCAATTCAACCCTCAACATTCGTCCCGGCGCGGCGCCCACGGGCATCGCGCGATGTCGGGCTGTCTATCCGGCAACTGCCCCAGATTGCAACCGGCACATTTCCGGCAGTGTCGTCGATCATAGCGCCTCGGCGCGGGTCAACGTTCGACGCGGTTTTTCGCATTGATCGAATTGGATGTCCATAGCCGAAAGCAACGCGGGCGCACCGGTTTCCGGCCCTTTCGCTTTTTGCCCCGCGCTAGTATTTGCGAGGCGTCATGGCCGATCCGCCCGCGCCTCTCCTGCTTGCGATGTTTGAGCCCGATATCGCCCAAAACGCGGGCGCGATGATACGCACCTGCGCCTGTCTTGGCGTCGACGCGGCCATCATCGAGCCGGCGGGATTTCGAATCAGCGACAGCCGCTTCCGGCGGGCCGGGATGGACTATCTCGACGCCCTCACGATCAGGAACTCACAACTCCTGGACCGAGTTCGCCGCCTGGCGGGCGTCCAGCGAGCGCCGCCTCCTGCTCTTGACCACGAAAGGCGAAACCTGTCTTTGGGATTTTGCCTTTCGTGAAGGGGATATCATTCTCGTGGGACGTGAGTCGGCCGGAGTGCCCGAGGCCGTCGGCGCGTCGGCCGACAATAGGGTCGTCATCCCGATTCGGCCGCCTCTACGCTCCCTCAACGTCGGCGTCGCCGCGACAATCGCGGTCACGGAGGCTTTGCGGCAACTGGGCCGCCTGCCCCCGATGATCGAGCGGAGGCGGTAAGGCGTGACAACGATGGTCGGATCAGCAATTGTCGCCCCGGCGCCCTGGAGGAGACGATGAGCGAGGGGAGCGCCTTCCGCGTCCTCATTGCCGACGACCATCCGCTCGTCGTCGGCGGGTTGCGTCAGGCGGTGCTGGCAGCGGCCCCGGACGCCGAGATCGCGGTCGCGCATGATTTCGACAGCATGGCCGCGGCGCTCGAGGCCTCGCCCGACACCGATCTCGTCCTGCTCGATTTGACCATGCCGGGGGTCCGGGGATTTTCCGGGCTATTGTTCCTGCGTTCCGAGCGTCCGTCGACCCCGGTCGTCGTCGTATCGGGAAATGAAGACCGCGCCGTGATCCGTCACTGCATGGAGTTCGGCGCGGCCGGCTATATTCCGAAGTCCAATTCGCTTGAAACCATGCGCGTCGCGATCGCGCAGGTGCTCGAGGGCGGCCGGTGGACGCCGCCCGATTTCGATCCCGCCGCCCAGGTCAACCGCGAGTCGAGCGCCATGGCGCGACGGCTTGCTTCGCTGACCCCGCAGCAGATCCGGGTTTTGATGATGTTGTCGCAGGGTCTGCTCAACAAGCAGATCGCCTACGAGCTCAGCGTCTCCGAGGCGACCGTGAAGGCCCATGTGTCGGCGATCTTGCAAAAACTCGGCGTCGAGAGCCGGACCCAGGCGGTCATTCTGGCGACGAAGATCGAAACCGCCCAGGAGCTGCTGATCGCGTCCTGAGGGGCCGGCCAGGGCTCGGTTGCGGTGACCGAATCCCGGACCGAGGCTTGGGGTCAGTCCTTGCCTCGGTTCTGCCTCTTGTCGATGAGATCGGTGACGACGGCCGGATCGGCGAGCGTCGAGGTGTCGCCAAGCGAACCATATTCGTTCTCCGCGATCTTGCGTAAGATTCGGCGCATGATCTTGCCCGAGCGCGTCTTCGGCAGCATCGGCGCGAACTGAATGAGGTCCGGCGAGGCGATCGGGCCGATCTCCTTTCGAACCCAGCCGACCAGTTCCTTGCGAAGGTCCTCGGTCGGCTCCTCGCCCGCCATCAGGGTGACGTAGGCGTAGATGCCCTGCCCCTTGATATCGTGCGGATAGCCGACGACCGCCGCCTCCGACACTTTCGGATGCGCGACGAGCGCGCTTTCGACTTCGGCCGTTCCCATGCGATGGCCCGAGACATTAATGACGTCGTCGACCCGGCCCGTGATCCAGTAATAACCGTCGGCGTCGCGTCGCGCGCCGTCGCCGGTGAAGTATTTGCCGGGGTATGAGGCGAAGTAGGTGTTCACAAACCGGGTGTGGTCGCCGAAAACCGTCCTCGACTGACCGGGCCATGAGTTGGCGATGACCAGATTCCCCTCGCAGGCGCCTTCCTGAACATTGCCGGCGGCGTCGACGATCTCGGGAAGGACGCCGAAGAACGGCCGTGTCGCCGACCCGGGCTTGAGCTTGATTGCTCCCGGCAGCGGCGTGATCAAGATGCCGCCCGTTTCAGTCTGCCACCACGTGTCGACGATCGGGCAGCGACTGTCCCCGACAACGCGATGATACCACTCCCAAGCCTCCGGATTGATCGGCTCGCCGACCGAACCCAAAAGCCGCAGAGAGGCGCGGCTGGTTTTCTTGACCGGCTCCTCGCCCGCGCTCATCAGCGAGCGGATCGCGGTCGGCGCGGTGTAGAAGATGTTCACCTTGTGCTTGTCGATGACTTCCCAGAACCTGCTCATCGACGGATAGTTGGGTATGCCCTCGAACATCAGCGTCGTCGCGCCGTTGGCGAGAGGCCCGTAGACGATATAGCTGTGGCCAGTCACCCACCCGACGTCGGCCGTGCACCAATAGACGTCGCCATCGTGATAGTCGAAGACGTACTGATGGGTCATTGAAACAAAGACGAGATAACCGCCGGTCGTGTGCACCACGCCCTTGGGCGCCCCGGTCGAACCCGACGTGTAGAGGATGAAAAGCGGATCCTCCGCTTTCATCGGCTCGGCCGGGCAGTCGGCGGTCACCGCCTTTTCAGCTTCATGCAGCCAGACGTCGCGCCCGTGCCGCCAGCCGACGTCGCCGCCGGTGTGTTTGACGACAATCACGGTCTTGACCCGGCCGGCTTTCTCGATCGCGGCGTCGACATTGGCCTTGAGCGGCACCTTGCGGCCTCCCCTGAGACCCTCGTCCGCGGTGATGACTACGTCCGATTTCGCGTCCGCAATGCGGCCCGCGAGCGCGTCGGGCGAAAAGCCGCCGAACACGATCGAGTGGATCGCGCCGATGCGGGCGCAAGCGAGCATCGCGTAAGCCGCCTCGGGAATCATCGGCAGGTAGATCGTGACCCGGTCGCCCTTCCTGACTCCCTGGCCCTTCAAGACATTGGCGAAATGCCCGACCCGGCTGGCCAGCTCCGCATAGGTGATGTGCTTGGACTTCGACGGGTCGTCGCCTTCCCAGATGATCGCGGTCTGGTTGGCGCGCTTCGGCAGATGGCGGTCGATGCAATTATGCGCGACGTTGGTGACGCCGTCTTCGAACCATTTGATCGAGACATTATGCGCGTCGAACGAGGTGTTTTTGACCTTCGAAAAAGGGGTGAACCAGTCGATCCGTTTGCCGTGCTCGGCCCAGAACCCGTTCGGGTCGGCGAGCGAGCGCTTGTACATTTCCTCATATTTGGCCGTGTTCACCCAAGCGCGCTTCGCCCATTCGGCAGGAACGTCATAAACCTTGTCGGACATCGGCTCCTCCACCTTACGTAATAAGCCGTTGGTTTTGCTTACGATCTTGTCAGGGAGCCGATCTCTACGTACGATCCCGCACCTATATTTATTCCGGCTTGTGCCGGACGTTATAGGACCGCTTTGCGGCGAAGATCAATTACCCCTCCGCCACCCGCGGCATCACGTCGCAACAGCCGTCCCGCGCGAGGCCCCCTCGCAGCAGGGCAGGATTCCAGCCGCTGTAGCTCACGCGCCCCCAGCTCGGCCATGAACCTCGCACCCGCCCGCGTCGAGCAGGCGCATTGAGCAGTGGCGGTCCTCGAACGACAAGCCCCGCGCCGTGGGAGGACCGGCGCGGGGCGAATCGCGGGCTCGAGGGTTGCAAGCCGAATCGCGATTGGGGGAAGCGTGCAGCGGGCGCAGCGTCGTGGCAATTCGCAAGAATGCGGAGGCTGCGCCCCGTCACCCCTTCGCCGGCCGCAGGAGTCACGTCGCTGCGGTCTCCCCTCGGCCCGCGGATCGCGCGAGAACGGAACGGCGGCCGCGGGACATTCCGGGACAGTGGCGCGCGGCTTGGCGCGCTGGCTCGCCCGCGATAGGCTGACCGACTTGGTAGGCTACGCGGTTATGCGTTTCGACTTCCCGCACTTCCCGGCCGAGTTTGAAATCCCCGATGATTGGTGGATCGAAGCCGGAATGCCCGGCTTCATTCGCGAGAGCGCGGCCTACAAATCGACGACGGAAGACCCGGCGGACTTGGTCGCGCTCGACCTCGTCGAGCCCCCCTTCAGGACAGTGCCGCTCGATTGGCGGGGATTCGACCACGCCCGTATGGTGCCGATCTTGACCGGCTTTGTCGGTGGCACGACGATTCCGCCGATTGACCTTCTCATTCTGCCTGCGCTCAACGACATCTCCCGGCGGCCGTTCGAGTATCGAGTGCTCCACGGGTTTCATCGCTTCTATGCGTCGATCGCCGCAGGCTTCGAGTTTCTGCCGGCGACAAGGCGCGACGTGTGCTCGTGAGCCCATGATCTCGATCTCAATCACGGCCGAGGCCGTCGCGATCGCGGCGTAGTTACATGCGTATTGACACCGGCATCCGGTCCCGTCACATTGACTGACAATGGATTTCGAGTGGGACGAGGAGAAGCGCGAAGCCAATCTCGTCAAGCACGGCGTCGATTTCCGCCGAATGGCTGCGCTCTTTGACGGACCCACGGTCGAAGCGGTCGACGGTCGCCAGAACTACGGCGAAACCCGCATCAACTGCTTGGGCGAAATCGATGACCGGGCGTTTGTCGTGGTCTACACTTGGCGCGGACCCAACCGGCGGATCATCAGCGCGAGGAAAGCCAATGCGCGAGAACGAAAAGCATATTACGCGCGTGTCTGGCGTTGAGGCGCGCCGACTCAAGGACGAGACCGACGATGCGCGCCTCAACTGGATGACCGAAGAGGACATCGCGAAAGCTGCGGCGGATGACCCCGACTCCCCGCCGCTCGACTTGAACTGGACGCAGGCGCGCGTCAGCCTGCCGCCGGGCAAGGACATGGTCACGCTGCGGATCGATCGCGACGTGCTCGACTGGCTCCGTGCCCAAGGCAAGGGCTACCAAACGCTCATCAACCGGGTGCTGCGGAGCTGGTTTGAAGCGGCGCAGCGCGAAGCGGCGGCCGTGGCGATTGAAAAGAAGGCGGCGGCCGTGGCGATCCGAAAAGCTGCGGCCAAGCGCGCGGCGAAAAAGGCCGCCACCAAGCGCGCGGCGCCGGCGAAACAGCGCGCATAACCAAGGCCGGGCGTGCGGCTGAGGAAGGGCAAGCCATGAGCGACAAGCGACCAGGACGACGGCTTCCCAATCTGCACGGCCTCAAAATCCGCCGCTATCGCAACCGACAGGGCCGCTGCTTCGAACTGGCGGGTAACTGCCTCATGGACAGCGACGAGTCCTCCGATTGGCGCCTCGTTCACGGCGAGATCGACAACCTCGATTCCTCTCGCCGCATGACGCACGCCTGGCTGCGGCGCGGCGACCTGGTCTATGATCCGGTCTTGAACGAGTTCCACCACGAGCCTCGCTACGCGAGGGCGCATAACGCGGTGGCCCGGGCGACCTTCAGTAAGAGCGAAACGGCAAAGATGGTGCTGTCGCAGCGCCATTGGGGGCCTTGGGACGGTCAGCCCATGACGAACAGGAGCACTGCCCCGGCGCCGATGCCAAGCGCGGCGGCCGCGAGCACGATCGCAACCGACGCCGTCGCGCGCAATAGCGTCATGTTGAGCTTGTGAATGAGCGGCGCCGGCGAGCGCCAGAGCCGCACATAGGCCGAAAGCGCGCCAGAAGCCCCAACGCTGCCCCGGGAGCCGCCCCCGACCGTGTCGCCGTCCATTTGCACCAGCGGCGCGCTCAGGCCGCGGGCGGCCGTTTCTATGGCCGTGATCGCGGCCCTCGGGTCGACCGAAAACCACTCGCCCTCGAGCCGCCACGGCGCCAGCGCGGCGTGCGCCGCCTGTTCGATCGCGTACGCGTCGCCGTTCGTCGCGCCGATGTAGTGCGCCATCAGCGGGACGGGCGAGCTCGTCCGGAGCGAAGCAATGCGGGAGCTCGGCGAAGTCGAGTAGCCGACCTTCACCGCGTCGCCGTTGCCAAGCACGTAGACGTAACCAACCGGGATCATGTCAGGTAGAGATTGCGCTCGCCGGGACGCTTCTTTCAAGGGGCCCCAAAGGCATGCGACCGCGACGCCCGATCGCCGCCACACAGAAGCCCGCCAGCGGCCGCGGCGCGCCTCGCATAGCAATGACACCGGCGGACCCCCCGGAAGAGCCGCCAGCGGGCTTCTATCGCGATCCGCTCGCTCTCACGGCTTCGCCTCCCAAACGCGGAGGACGGCGCGGGCTCTATGGGCGCCGTCGTCCAGGCAGAAGTTTACGAGATCGGCCAATGTATCGGCCGGCGATTTGCCGTAGTCAGCGGCCATCGCGCGCAAAGCCCCCTCGCGCTTGAGCGTGAGCGTCAAGGCGCGACGAACGGAAATTTCGCTCTGCGCGATATGAATGCCACGCGCCGCCGCGAACCTGACGACGTTGCGCGGCGCGCGGTTCACGGCCTTGGCAATTTCTTTCAAGGTCGAGCCGTCGAAGTGCATCGAGAAGATCGTTTTCGCGCGCTCGATCGACTCGAGCCGGCGCCGCTGCACGTTGGCTTTGCTCGCCGCCTTGTCGCGCGCCATCTGCTCGCGAACCTCGTCGGGCAGCTTCGCCAAGGCCTCGGCCGTGCCGGCGATGATCGCTTCCATCCATTTCGGAAGCCGCTTTTCAGCTTGAACCGTCATCGCTCCTCTCCCCCGTTCCCGTCCTTGCATCGCGCCTGGTAGGGTTTTCGCAAGCCGCGGAATCGCCCGCAATATCGACCGCTGCGAATCCGCCGACTCTCCACACGTACGACGTGCCCCGCAGAAGCCCCCAGGACGGGCGCCGAAGCCGGCGGGCCCAATGAGGCCGGCCCAGCCGCCGAGGCCAGCCAGCGGCCGCCGTGAGCCTCCTATCGCGCCGTGAGCCGTCCGCGCAGGCCGATGTCGACGCGCAGCGACGTCGAGCCGGCATAGGTCCCGGTCGTCGTGAGCAGCGTGCGGAACTGCGACCCGAGCAGGCCGTCCTTGACCGTGTTGGCCGAGAGCGCGCCGGCCGTCGGCGTGTAGAGCGTCGTGACCGGCGTCAAAGCCGACAGGTTCGCGAGCTTCGACAGGCTCGCCGTCGTGCCCGCCATGTTGAAAATGTCATACCACGTCGTTCCGCCGTCGAGGCTCGTCTGCACCCAGAGCGAGAACGTCGTCCCGCCCGAGCCATAGGTGAAGATCGCCTGAATGACGGCGCTTTCGGGCGTGCCGTCGCGGGTCTGCAACGGGATCCCGGCGACGGCCGTCAGCGCCGTGGTGATGTTCGTGTTGTTCAGGAGCATTGCCACGGCGCGTTTTCCTTTTCGAAAAGAGGCTGGCGGCGGCGCTGAGGAGCCATCCGCCGCCAGCCTCTTGGCGGTCTGGCCGAGGAAAAGGACAACCCCAGCGCAACCCGCCTTTGCCGGAATTACGATGCCATTCCGGCGCGGCCTCACTCTCCGAAGAGAGCCCCGACGGCGCCGCAGCCCTGCTTCGCCGTCGGGGAAGCCCGCTGCCAGTCGCTCAACCAGCCGCCGGGCCGTGTCGCCAGATGAACGGAACGCGCCTCGAAACGCTTTCGCACTCGCGCCCGGGGGCAAAGGAGAAACCCGGCCTGCGATGGCGCCGCACTGACGATGTCGAACGCGAAACGCTATTGCTTGATCAGGCCGCGCGGCGAGCCGCGCGAGCGTTCTTCTCGACAGCCGGCAAGCGCGCCTGCTCGTCGTCATACCGCTTCTTGAGGTCGAGGTTCGCGCGATCGGTGTAGACGGCCGCGAAAGCCTGCTCGCGGGACTTGCCGGCGTTCTTCGACAGGTACTCGTCGACCTTCTTGTTGAGCTCGGCCTCGGCAACGCCTGGCGCATAAACGCGCGGCGCCGGGGCGGCCGCGGCCACTGCCGGCGGGGCGATTTTACTCGCCCTGAGCAGCAACAGCGCTTCCGCGTCGGCGGCGACGCCGTTGACGCCGCCGATCGCGAGCGAGCACGCCCGCGGCGCGGTTTCGTTCGGATAGAGCTGGGCCGCACGCTTGCTCAGTTCGGACTCGTACGACTGCCGGGTAAGCCCGCTGGCGTTCCTCCCGGTCTCGACCAGGATCTTGGCAAAGGTCGTGATGCTCATGTTGTGATGTTCCTTCTTTCCAAGTGCTCCGACTGCCTCTCTCGACCTCGCTTGCCGCTCCAGCTCAGCCTTCCGGGCCGCTTCACGGCGCTCGCGCTCGGCGGCGAGCAGCTCCTCCGCGAGGCCCTCGCGCTCGTCGTCACTCAACTCCTCGAACGCCGCCGCGAACGCATCACGCAACGAAATGCCCGGCGCTCGCAGCGTCACCGCGAGAAGCGCTTCGTGCAGCTTTTTCGCGTTCGGGCTGTCGGGGAGCTCAGGGAGCTGACCGCGTTCAAAGCTGCGGTGGATCTCGCTCTGCACGTGGGCGATGAGCTCCGTCTCGTCGTCCTCCTCGTCGTCGTCGCGCTCGGCCGCGGCCTTGGCGAGCCGCGCCAGCGCAGCCGCGTAGGGTCCGCGCCGGGCGGGGCCCTCGTCATCGAACCTTTTCAGAAGCACAGTCTTCATCAGGCAGCCTCCTCGATTGCGGTTGGCGCCGGCGGCGGCGGCGCACGCTCGTCGCGAGCCCACTTTTCAGGTCCGATCATCCATGAAGCCGCCAGCTCGGAAAGCTCATGGCGCCCACCAGGCTCGACCGGCCGAGCCTTCGGGTGCAGGCCCCACATGGCTGCATCGAGCGCCCGGGTGATATTGGTCTCGAGCAGCTCGCGGCCCACAACGGGCGCGCCAAGACGGGCGAGCGTGCCGTTGTTCTCCTTGAACTCGCGCAGAGAGTCGCGCGCCGCGCGCAGCCCCGCCGCGATCAATAGGCCAAGCTCTTTTTGCCGCTCGATCAGCGGCAGCGCCGCGTCCTTCCGCCGACGCTCGTCCTCGCGATCGGCCGCCGCTTGCGCGGCCTCAACACGCCGGCCCGCCTCGCCGATCGCGAGGACGAGGTTCGCAACGTCGGCCGAAATGCGAACTTTCTCGGCGTCGAGCGCCTTCACCCGCTTCGCCGCCTCGCCGCCCGAGGTCATCGCGTCGAACGCCAACGCGGCCATCGCGTCGTCGATCTCGGCCAATGTCTGCAACGCGGCGACGCGCTTCGCCTCGAGGTCGCCCGCGATCGAGCGCGCTTCCTCGACCGGCGTTTTCTCTTCCTGGGCTTGGTCCGTCATTGGGGTCTCCTTTTTCACCATCGCGGCGCTGGCTCCCCGAGGTTTGAACCTGGAATCGATCTCGGAATTGTAGGGGCAAACACACTCACGAGCCTCAGGGCTGGACGTTGGGCGCCAAGCAGCAGCTCGCTGAAGCCCCATACCATCGCATCGAGCCGGTCCGGCGATTCCGACGAGCCGGCCTCAAACGTGCAAAGCTCGTCTTCCAATTCCGGGAACGCGCCTACGTGATGAATGCGCCGCTGCTCGGCGAGAGCCGCGACCGGCTCAGCCCGCGTGATTTTCCCACGCGATGCGTGCACCGCTCGAAAGGCGACATTCGCGTCAACCGTCGCAATCGTGTGGCGCACCATGTCGCCGCCCTGATTGGCCTCGGCGACGATCCGATCGGCTTTGTGCTTGTGATAAAGCCCGACCGCGCGCCGCGCCCAGTCTGGCGGCGATAGTTTCCCGCTCGCGTCCTCGAGCAGATAGCCATGCCCGTCGACGCCAAGCCCGCAGACGACGATCCCCGTAGCGTCCGAGTTTTCGCCAACGCTGACGGCCGGGTCAATCGCCACAACGATGCGCTTCAGCGGCGGCATCGCGTCTTTGGCGATGCGGCCCTCTTCGATCATCTCGCGCGTCCACAACGCTCCCGGCACGTCCTCGAGCAGCTCCGCGTTCAACTCCTGCCGGCCCAGACGCGTGCCCTCATATCGCGTGACGATTTGGCTGAGGAACGACGGCGCCAAGTTCGGCGCATTGTCATAGGTCGAGCCGCGCGTCGTCACCGTGTGCGGGCTGACCAGGATTTCCTTGAGAAGCTTGAGCGGCTTCGGCGTCGTCGTGATGCATTGACGCGGTTTCTTGCCCAGCCGCAGACCGAATTGCAGATTCGCCCAGGTGTCCTTCAGGTTGCGAAAGGCTGCCAGTTCGTCCAGCCAGGCCGCACCGTGTTGCGGTCCCCGAAGCCGCTCGGGCTCTTCACTACTGAACATCGTCGCGATGACGCCGTTCGGCCAAGTCAGTCGTCGCTTGGACGGTTCGTACAGCGGACGATTGCTGTTCGGTGCAATCGCGAGCAAGCCGGACTCGCCCTCAATCATCGTATCCCTGCAATCGGCTGCAGTTGCGCTCACCAGCGCGACACGGGGCACGCTGGCGGCCTCGGCGAGGCTCCGCACCCATTCGGCCCCGGTCCGCGTCTTGCCCGCTCCGCGGCCCGCCAAAATGAGCCAGGTCGACCAGTCGCCCGGCGGCGCCAGCTGCTCAGGCCGGGCAAGGCCTTTCCAATCCCGCTCGAGCAAATCCGCGATGCTGGCGAAGGGGGACGTCATGGCAGTCCTCCCCTCAAGGCCGGATCGTCCGCCCGCGGGCGCGGCTCGTCGTCGGCCGCCGGCGGCCAAGTCGCCGATGGAAGCAACGATCCACGACGCACGCCTTCCGTAATGAGCTCGTCGAAGACCACGTCCTCCATATCGAGCACGCCGCAACGATCGCCCGTCCGCGCCAGCATTCGGCGAAGCACGGCCGATGCCCCTGCCGACGAACACGGCGACAACGTGTTGATGAGCAGCATGCCGACTTGGTGCTCAAGTCCGGCAAGCGTCAGCCGTCGCCCCGCGGATATGTCGCACAGCGCCTCCGCAAGCTCGCCCACCCGCTGCCTGTCGAGCGGATGCACGTTGAGCGTCGAATGGACGACCTCAAACGGATCCATGCAGCACCTCGCCTTCGATCTCGAGATGATGGCCGACGCCGTTTGGCTTCGGCATGGCCGGCCTGGCGTCGAGCCCGCGCAGCAATGCGACGATGTCCGCCCGCGCCGCCGGATGCGTCCTCGCGATCCGGAGAAGGCCGTCCTGAAGGTCGAGCATCCGCGGGTCGGTCATGATCGCGACGTTCGTCGTCACGTTCACGGCGCCAGGATTGAGCCGCTCGATCTCTCCGGTCAGTTTTCCGATCTCGCGCAGCACTTCGACCATCCGGCCGGACAAGTTCGACAAGCCGAAGGCCGATCCCGCTTCGGCCGAGGCGACGATGCTGCCCATGAGGATCGAGCGCAGCGTGGTCAAATAGTCGAGGAGCGAACCGCCTTCCTTCGCCGCCTTTTCCCTCAGCGCCTCGATCGTCGCCGGGCCCGCCAAGTAGCTCGTTTTGACATCGGGGCTGACGTGCTGGCGCCAGTGCCTCCAAATCACGTCTCTGCTCACGTGAAACTTTCTCGCCAACGAATCGAGCGACGCGCCGGACGCGCGCAAGGCCTCGATCCGCTCCCGCTCCGGGTGTCTGCAGATCTGGCAACTCGGCGCTTTCAGCTTCCGGCCGGACATTGGGCTCCTCGGATGGCGCGATATTTCGTCGCGGAGGTTACGCCGAAAAAGCGCTCACTGCGCGCCTGATTTGTACGTAGCCACGTACGTCGTCGGACGATCCCGGACAGAGCCTCAGCGAATGAAGGCATGAGCCCGCGATGACGGCGGATGCTCCATCCTCCAAACCCGCGAATCACCCAGCGGCTCCCAGCGCGACAAGAGCCGCCCGAAATCGCTGGCCGCCACGGCGATCGCCAAGAGGTCGGCGAGGGCCGGCATGATCGCCACGCCGACGGCCGCCGGGATGGACGCATGAGCCGAGGGCCGCGCGAACGGCCTCGCCGGATGATCGCCGACCGAGCGCCGCTCGGGGAACCTCGCGCGCGAGCCGACCACGTTCGGCAGGGCGAGCACGCCTCAGGGCCAATGCCCCGCTTCCCGGGCCGCAGGAGGCCGCCCAGCGGCTTCCTGGCCTTCGAGGCGATGCACTCCGCCAGCGTGCGCCGTCGGGCTTGGAGGCGCGATCCGGCCACGCGGAAGGGCGGCCACGGCGCGCAACGGTCGCGCGCGGGTGTCGCAAGCGCGCGAAAGCCGCGGCAGGAATTCGGGGCGGCCGATGAGGGGCCAGCCGGGGATGATGACGCGCGGGCCTTTCCACTTTCGCGGGCCGTGTTGCCACACCTGCGAAGGGTGCGGCGTGGCAAGGTGTGGCAAGTGTGGCGCTGACTTTGCCACACCACCACCCTCTCTTGAGGTGTGGAGGTGGGGCGTGGCAGGTTTCGAGGCCTCAAGTGAGGTGTGGCAAAATCAGCCATTCGCCAGCTTCGCTTTCTGGATCTCCTCGAAGAGCGAGCGTCGGTCGTCACCTCTCACGCGCCGCAATCTGTTCATCTCGGTCGGCGTCATTCGATGGCGCGGGCATGTCGCCGCCTCGAAGACCTTGCTTTGCTTGGCGGAGACGTATTGCGGCAGGGTGGCGATTTGAAACGGCTCGCGGCAGATGGCGCAGGGCGTCTCCCACACGGCGAGAACTACCGGCCGCCCGTCGCGGGTGACGTGGTTGCGCGCTCCAACGCGTCGCCAGATTCTCTCGCCTTGCAGGATGGACGGGATCGTTATGGTGGCGTCAGTCATTGGCGGGCTCTCCGACTTCGATGAACTTGCGGGGCATGCGCTTGGCGTCCTCGCCGTCGACGACGTTGAACATGCCATTCTTGATCCAGGTCTTGAGCAAGCTGGCGACTTTCGCCCGGTCCGCCTTGTTCGTCGGGTCGAGGCCCATGGCCTTGGCGATGGCGTGGCCGGCCCAGTCCTTGGCTTGCGGGCTTTCGCGCCAAGGTCCGCCGGTCCGGACTGCCGCTTGCGCCTTCCGGAGGTCGGCAACGGTAACGCCGTCGAAAGCGTCCGGCCACTTCCAGCGGGTGATTACGCCGACATTGTCACCGTTGCCGAGGTCGACGGATGCGATCCGATACCAGTCTGAGCTCTCGGCGGCTGGCGCGAGGTTTGCTTTGCCGTTCGTGACGCGGAAATAGGAGCGGCGGTTTTCGACGCCGGCGCGGGCGGCTTCGTCTTCTGTCATGCCGTTGAGGGTCCGGGCCGATCGGACTTTCGCGAGCAGAGCTGACCCGCCGCGGCCGTCGTCGACCGTGATCTCGGCGCCGCCCGACTTGCGGGCATGGTGCACAAGCTCGATCGCGCAGCCGGTGACGTCCGCGATTTCCGCCCATATTGAGGCGACGAGCTCGATCGCCGGGTTGTCGTTTTCGATGACGCGATGCGAGGCGACGAACGGGTCGACGACCATGAGGCCGATCGCGTTGGCCTTGATCGTCGCGATGACGGCGTCGACGATCGGGCGCGCGACGATTGCGCCGGTCCTCGCCTGTTCGGCGATGATGATCTTCGTCTCTCGGCCGGTGTCGACGAAGAGCCGGCCTTCGATTTCCGATCGGTCGATTCGATAGTGAAGGCAGGCGGCGACGATGCGGCGTTGCAACTCCTCCATCGGGTCTTCGCCGTTCCAATACCAAACGTTGACGCGCTCGGCCGGCTCGACGCCGAGCAGCGGGCGGCCGGTGACGATCGCCAGGGCCTCGGTCTTGGCGAGAGCCGACTTTCCTTGGCCGCTTATCGCGACGGTCTGCGAAATGAACTTTTGGACGTAGTGCCGGCCGTAGAGCCATTGGCGGCGCGGGATGGCGGTCGGATCGATCCAGGCGAAGGGCGTCGCGACAATGCCCGCGGCCCCTTGCTCGGCCGCCGCCTTGCGCTCGTCTCGGCGCTTTTGTTCCGCCGCCGTTCGCGCCGCCGCAACGGCCGCGTGCCATTCGGCTCCGTGCGCCTCGAACTGCTCGATCACCATCCTGACCGGCGAGCCGTCCGGATTGACCGGCGGGTCCGGCGGGTGCGGCGGCAACCCCGGCGGCCACCAGGGCGGAAGCTCTTTCTCGCGCTCGCCGACGTCTTCGTCATCCATGGGCGGCCTCCCCTCTTCGCGGGACCCGGTCAATGACGCAAGCGCTCGTGCCCCTGAACCGCTTGACGATCCAATCCCTGGCGTCCCGCCAGCTGCGGCCGACCCAGATGACATCCGCAGGCGAGTTGGCGCCGCCATCCCATTGCGAAACCCAAACCTGCATGAGCGGCCGCCCGTTCGGGTAGTTTTCCTGCCGGTCGACGATGAGGGCGAACGCGAAGTGCGGCTCGAGGCGGAAGCCGACGCGGGTCGGATAGAAGCGCGGCAGGAGGACGGCGTTGACGTCAGAAGGGCACGTCATCGTTGAGCGCCTCCTCGATCGACGTTGGCGCGAGGTCGAGCTCGTCCGACTCGACGCGGGATTCCTTGGCGATCAGTCCCTTCGGCTTGCGCCGCCGCTTCGTGTCGATCAGCGTCTCGATCGTAACCCGATAGGCCAGCGCGTCGCCGTCGACGGCAACACAGAACGGCCCCGAACACGCGACCGGCTCGCCGACTCGGAGTTCCTCGAGCCGCTCTATGGTTGCGAGGTCGTTCGCATAGGCCGTCCAATCGCGCGGCATTCCACGATCGCTGTCGCGGATGCGAGCCACGGCGTAAATCGCGCCGTCCGATCGGCGCTTGCGTCGCACCGCGGCGTTCGCGAGCTTGCCCGTGAGAAGCAGCGCGCTGCTCATAGGCGCCCCCTCTCGACGATGCGCTCTACCGCGTACCGCGCGAGCAAGGCGGCCTCGGCTCGGCTGTGATCCCTCTTGCAGCCGAAGAGATCCGAGCGCGTCGGCCAAAGGCGTAGCGCCAGCGCGCGGCTCTTTTCCGTGTCCGCGTCAAGGCCGTGGGCGCGCTTCCACTTGCCTGCCGGAACCAAGTGAAGGGGAACGCCGGTTGCCGCGAGGACGCCACGGATCATGCCGAAGCCGAATCCGAACTTGAACGCGGATCCGACGCCCTGGTCTCGGCGCGGGGCGGCCAGCTCGATGATTGCGGCATCCGGTCGCATCTGCGCGATGCGCGCTGCGAGGGTCGCAGCGTCGACGTTGCCGTCGGCGATCGGCATGTCTTCCGCGGAGACGACGCGCGGCGTCGAGAAGTAGAAGGCGATGGCGCAGAGCGCGAAGTCGACGCCGAGGATGCAATCCCCGCTCATGGCCGCACCGCCGTAAGCGCGAAGATCGCCGACGCAACGCTCGCGGGCTCGAGCAACTCGACGAGGGCGACGACGAACCACGCGGCTTGCGTGAGCGAGGCCGTTTCCGGCGCGAGGCCGAAGCGCTGGCGCAGTTTTTTTGGGGCTTGAAGAGAGACCCTCGGCGCGCTACTGGAAGGACCGCTCTCTGACGACGAGAGATCCTTCCGCGCCGGTGCAGCGAAGCCACTCGCTGCCCGGCGCAATAGTGTGTGGGCCATCGATCAGGCAGACGCCTTTGAGGTTGCGTCACGGCGCGCGATCGCGCGCTGTTGGATCGCGGCGATTTCGTCGTCCCACCAGACGGAATTCTTGCTGTTTTCGTCGGTTTTGCACGGGCCGGGGTAGATTCCCCGCTGAATGCCGTCGTAAAACGCTGAGCGGCCGATGCCCAAGGCGTCAAGCACCTCTTGAAGACGCAATCCGCGTCGAACGCGGGGGTGGCGCGAGAGAAGGTCGCTCAAAGCTTTGATGACATCGGGTCCCAAAGCTTTCGCGATGTCCTCAGCGCGGATAGCTCCGCCGCTGAGGATCGTCGGTTGCTGAACCATATTGAAAGCTCCAAATGTTGCCGCGCGGATTGCGGCGGACACGGGAGCGTGCAGATCAGATTCAGAGATGATTGTCGGCCGGGAATGGCCGGGAATGGCCGACAATCAATTTCCGGCCAATACCGGCTCGATTTCCTTGAGCATCTTTCCAACGCGATCTTTCAGAGTCGAGTCGGACGGCCCCTCATCTCCCCACTCACGGGCCATCGTGGCGCGAACAAACTTGCAGGCGTCGGCTTGAGTCTGCCGCGTAAGATCGTCGACCAGGCGCCCCGGAATCGCGCCCCGCTGCTTGCATTCCCTCGTGAGCGCCATTTTGGCTGCAGTCCAGTCATACCGCTCCGGAGCGCCCCCGCTGCGCTTCGGCTTCCCGGCCGTCGCGGCGGACGCACCGTCGACGTCGAAAAGCGCTTCGACGGCGGCTCGATCGAAGACTGGAATCTCGATTCGGACGTGATTGTTGTGCTCGGTTCTGACCAGAATCGTGACCTCGCCCGTCTCCCAACGGACGCTGCCGTCTCGGAACCGCGATTGCCAGGTCGCCGGCGGCGCCGGCGCGGGCGTGAGCACGGTCGCCTGCGCGCGCGCAAGTATCGACTCCTTTTCTTCCGGATAAGCCATTGAGACAAGCTCGTTGACATCCTCCATGGACCACAGCGGCCTTGGCGTTTCGACCAATCGGCCGTCGCATAGCGCTTCCTCGATCGCACGCCGCGCCCCGTGCCGGGGCAACGGCGGGCAAACGAGCGCGACGGCCTCAGGAAGGGTCAGATATTGCTCCGGCGGAAGCGCAGGCGCGGCCATCACGCGGCGCCTTTGTGCATCGGGACGACCTTGGCGCCGCCGATCGGCTCGCGCTCGCAATAGGCCGCCCACTCGGCCATCAGCTTCCTGCGCCGCTCAAGCGCGGACCCGCGGCGGTAGGATTGTTCCGTCGAGTTCCCGACTTTGTGAGCGAGCGCGGCCTCGGCGATCTCTCGCGGGAAATTCGTTTGATCGCCGCACCAATCGCGAAAACTGCTTCGGAATCCGTGCACGGTTGTGTCGACGCGAATGCCCTTGAGCACGTCTCGCAAGGACTGATCATTCAGTTTGCCGCGCCGGCCGCGGAAGACCAGCTCCCCGTCGCGCGGTTGCGCTTCAATTATGGCGACTGTCCGTCTCGTGAGCGGAACGATATGTTCCTCGCCAGTCTTCATGCGCTCGCCCGGTATCGCCCAGGTCGCCGTCGCGAGGTCGATCTCGGTCCAACGCGCGCCGAGGGCTTCGCCCACGCGCGTCGCAGTCAAGACCACGAACTGAAGAGCGGCGGCCGCGAGGCCCCGTTTGGCGCGAAGCTGCGCCATGAACGCCGGGATCTCGGCATAGGGCAGCGCCGGATGATGCGCGACCGTGGCGAGCCTTGACGGCGCCGGCAAGAGATCCTTGAGCGATTCCCAACGAGCCGGATTGTCGCCGCTCCGCGACTTCGCCGCCTTCGCGTAGTCCAGCGCCATTTCGATACGGGCGCGGATGCGGGACGCGGTTTCGGTCTTTGCGATCCAGATTGGCTTGAGCACATTGAGGACTTGGGGCGTGTCGATTGCGGCGACGTCCAGACCGTTGATCGCGGCCGTGTGCTTGAGGCTCGCCTTCCACTGCGCCAAATGCTTCGCGCTTTTCCACCCGGCGCGGTGCGCTTCGATGTAGCCTTCGACGGCCTGCTGGAACGTCATCCGCTTGGCCGCCGCCTCCATTCGCTCGCGTTTCGCCTTGTCGCGCACCTCGCGCGGATCGATTCCTCGAGCGATCAAGTCGCGCGCCTCTTGCGCTCGTTTGCGCGCTTTCGCGAGCGAGGTCACGAGCACGGAGCCGAGGCCCATTTGCCTGTCGGCGCCGTCGAAGCGGTACTTGAAGAGCCAGCTTTTGGTCCCGTACGCGTGACTGACTTGCAGCCAGAGGCCGAACCCGTCGCAGACGTCTTTGGTCGCGCTCTTGATCTCGGGCGCCGTCAGACGGTTGGCTTGTCGCCGCCCTTTCCCCATGATGTTCGCCCTCGTCGGCTTGGGAGGAGCGCGTTTCACGCCCATCAATCTACGTATTATTTATCGCCGGCTTTGGTCGGATGTCAATGGACTTTGTCGGAGGGACGAATCGGGGGAGACGGCGGGTAAATATGGTGATTCCGGGCGTCTTCGGACGAAGCCGGACCCCGAATAAGGGGACATCGGCTCCTCCCAGCAATCCGGGCGCGGGGATGGCGCCCCGCGCGCACTGCGCTTCAAAGCGCGCTTATGCCCCATCGCGGGGAAACCCGACAAGTCGGCGCCGGGCAATCCTTTGGTCTTAGACCACCGGGCGGCGGCGACGCGCCGCGATCGGCCTCTCAGGCGCCGCCGAGTTTCAGGACATGCGCCCACTCGGCGTCGGTCACCGGCTGCACCGAGAGCCGCGAATTGGTGACGAGCGCCATGCCGGCGAGCTTCTTGTCAGCCTTCGCTTCTTCGAGCGTGACCGGGCGCGGAAGCGGACGCACCGCGCGAATATCGACCATGCCGAATTTGCCGGTGGAGTCGGTCGGGTCCGGCCGGTAAGCCTTGCAGACCTCGACGATTCCGACGATCGCCTTGCCTTCGTTGGAATGGTAGAAAAACCCCTGCTCGCCGCCTTTCATCGCCTGCATGTTGAGTTTGGCCGAGTGATTGCGGACGCCGCTCCAGTCCGTGCCGGCGGCTCCGAGGCGCGTGAGCTTCTCGAACGACCACGCCGAAGGCTCGCTCTTGAACAGCCAGTGCGCCATGGCGTCACTCCAGTCGTTTGCGCCCGCCTTGAAGCCGGAAATCTCTCGAACAGGACAGCGTCCGGACTTATGCGTCGAATCGACGCAGGAGGCCTTCCCGCCATAAGCGAGGCGCGTGCGGATTGCAAAGCAGTCCCCTCATTCCTCCCCCTTCGGCGGCCGTGCGAGCAGCGCCTCGACCGCGCCCGGCACGTCGAGCGTTCCCTCGATCAGCCTCTCGACGCAACTGGCGATCGGCATGTCGACACCGCGCTCGCGCGCGAGCTCGATCAGCGCGAGTGCGGTGAACACGCCTTCGGCGAGTCTGCCCTCGCGCGCTTCGGTCACGCTCATCCCTTGCCCAAGCGCCTGGCCGAAGGCGAAGTTGCGCGATTGCGAGGAGAAACAGGTCAGCACGAGATCGCCGAGCCCCGAAAGCCCCATGAGTGTCGATCCCCGCGCCCCGAAC
This sequence comes from uncultured Alphaproteobacteria bacterium, assembly GCA_963794655.1. GTDB lineage: Bacteria > Pseudomonadota > Alphaproteobacteria > Rhizobiales > Beijerinckiaceae > Roseiarcus. The sequence continues at coordinate 2,095,277 of CAWCEV010000006.1, read as the reverse complement.
GCCTCGCCGAAACGGCGCAGTTCGGCGAAACCGCGCGCGATCAGGGCGGCGACCGCGCTCGCGCCGAGGCCATGACCGGACGCGACGCCGCAGGCGATCGCGAGCACGTTCTTGGCCGCGCCGCCGATCTCGACCCCGCGAACGTCGGTCGAATGATAGAGGCGCAGGTTCGGTCCGCGCAGCGCGTCGCAAAGGGCGCGCGCGAGGCTCTCGTCGGCCGAGGCCAGCGTCACCGCAGTCGGAAGGCCGGCGGCGACGTCGGCGGCGAAGGAGGGCCCGGAGAGGATGGCGGTCTGCCGACCGGGCGCCGCCTGGCAAAGGACCTCGGTCATGAAGGCATGGGTCACCCGCTCGATACCCTTGGCGCAGGACACGAGCGGCGCGGACCCCGGGACACCTGCCAGCCGGGTCGCGATTTCGCGGCTCGATTGAGCCGGCGCCGCCACCAGAATCGCATCGCAGCGTGCGAGATCGTTCAGATCCGAGGTCGCTAAGACCGCGCGCGACAGAACGACGCCGGGAAGCCGATCGCTGCGACGGGTCGCGGCGAGACTGCCCATCCGCGTCTCGTCGCGGCCCCACAGGACGACGGCGCGACCGGCAGCCGCGGCGGCGATGGCGAGCGCCATGCCCCAGGCGCCCGCGCCGGCCACGCCGATCCGGTTCGCCCCGTTCATGCCGTATCGCGCCACATTCTTATGCTCTCCGAACAGGGGTGACGCGTCCAGTCGCGCCGGCCGGCAGGACTTAAGGAGGCAGGCGCGCCGGACCTGCTCCTAGCCAAAGCGCCTGCTTGCGCCTAGGTATGGGGCCGGCGGTCGCGGGCGGGACGCTTTGCCGCGGGCAGCAAGGAGCTTAGCAGCGATGCCGGAGATTGATCTACCGACCGTCATATTCGCACTCGTAGCCCTGTTCGTCGCCTATAAGCTACGCTCCGTGCTTGGCGTGCGCCAGGATTCCGAGCGTCAGACGGGGGGCCTTCTGGCTCCGTTGCGCCGGGTCCCGGCGCCTTCGGCCGCGCCGGTCGCCCAGCCGGACGGTGCGCCGTCCGCGCTGGCTCAGCCGCCTGCCGCGGATCGATGGAAGGGCGTCGCCGACTCGAACCCTGCCGTCTGGAGCGGTCTCGACGCCATCGCCGCGGCGGATCGCAGTTTCTCGCCGCAGGGCTTTCTGTCGGGCGCCCGCATCGCCTACGACATGGTCGTTCATGCTTTCGCCGCCGGCGATACGGCGGCGTTACGTAATCTCGTGACCCCCGAGGCTTTCGCAAATTTCGACAATGCAATTCGTAGCCGGGCGGCTGCGGGACACACGATGACGACAACCGTCGTCTCGATCGACGACGCCACCATCGTCGGGGCTCAACTCGCCGAACTCGATGGCGCAACTCAAAGTGCGTTTCGCCGCCAAGCTCGCCTCCGCCACTCGTGACGCGCAGGGCGCGGTCGTCGACGGATCGGCCACGGCTGTGGCCGACCATATCGACCTGTGGACTTTCGCCCGCGACATCCGCTCGCGCGACCCGAACTGGATGCTGACGGCGACGGAACCAGAGAGCGAAGCCGCGCCCCAGCGCTAAATTCATGGCGCCGGTCCGTCTGGAGCCCCTGGGGTTTGAAACCTTGGCGGGCTGGAAGGATGACGACCACCTCGCGGCGTTTCGCACGTTCCAGCGCTCGGCGCACCCCCTCGACGCGGGCGGAGCGAGCCCGCGACCGGCGCGGCCGGCTTCTTCCGGATTGATCGCAGCCGCCAGGGAAGCGCTTCAGGGAAACGTCTCGGCCGAGCGAGAGGCGCGACGGTTCTTCGAGACAAGGTTTCGGCCACATCGCATCATTACCGAGAGCGCTCCGGGATTTCTCACCGGATATTACGAGCCGCGCGTCCGCGCCGCGACCGTCGAGACCGAGGAGTTCCGCTGGCCCATCCTCGCGCGCCCCTCCGATCTCGTCAGCTTTGCACCCGATGCCGCCCCGGCGGGTTTTCCCGAGGGACTGGACGGCGCCAGGCGCCTCCGCGACGGCACGCTTGCCCCCTACGCCGACCGCGCTGAGATCGAAGCGGAGCGCCTCCACCCCGTCGTCTGGCTGCAGGACGCCGTCGAGGCCTTCCTCATTCAGGTCCAGGGGTCGGCTCAGGTCGAATTTGCCGACGGACGGCAGGCGCGCCTCGCCTACGACGGACGCAACGGCTTGCCCTACACTTCGATCGGACGGATTCTGATCGAGTCCGGCGAGATCTCCGAGAGCGCCATGTCTCTCTCGAGCCTCAAGGCGTGGCTGCGCGACGACGTCGAGCGGGGATTGGAGTTGATGCGGCGCAATCGCTCATTCGTGTTCTTCAAGCTCGTCGAGGATTTCGACCCCGCGCTCGGCCCGGTCGCAGGCGCGGGCGTTGCGCTGACCCCGCTGCGCTCGATTGCGGTCGACCGGACGATCTGGGCTTACGGCCTGCCATTCTGGATCGAGGCTGAATTGCCGTGGGCGGACGAGACGCCGCGAGCGTTCCGCCGGCTCATGATCGCCCAGGACACAGGCTCGGCGATCATGAGACCGGCGCGCGCCGACCTCTTCTTCGGCAGCGGCGAAGCGGCGGGCGCGCGCGCCGGCGCCATCAGGCACAAGGGCGAGTTCGTCGTGCTCCTGCCGCGAGAGCGCGAGCCGTGAAGGAGGCGCCGCACCGGCCCCATCGCCTGAGGCGCCTGAGCGACGAAGAGATCGCGCTCTGGACCGAGGTCGCGCGCGGGGTCGAGCGACGCCGCGGCGCGGCGTTGCCGACGCCTTCGAACCCTCGGGGCGGCGAGCCCGTAGCTACTCCGGCGTCGGCGCCGGCCAAGGCGCCGCCGAGCCCGCTATCGAAGCGGCCCGCGCCGCCGCTTGCGTCGATCGAACGGCGGTTCAAGCGTGAGCTCGCCCGTGGGCGTGACGCGATCGACGCCGCGCTCGATCTGCATGGGCTCACCCAGGCCGAGGCGCATCAGGCGCTGCGCGGCTTCCTCCGCCATTCGCAGGCGCGCGGCTTGAGGCTGGTCATCGTCGTCACCGGCAAGGGCGGCCCGCTGGACGATCTCGGCTCGTGGCCCAACGAACGCGGCGTGCTTCGGCGCCTCGCCCCGCACTGGCTGCGCGAGACCGACCTGCGGTCGGTCGTGCTTGGCTTCGAGGAGGCCGGACGCGCCCACGGGGGATCGGGCGCGCTCTATGTGCGGCTGAGGCGTCTGCAGAGCCGGGCCCGGGAGTAGCTTCTCCGAAACCAGCCGCTCTTCACTGTCACTTCTTGCCGCATGTCCGGTCGAGCTTGTGCGCGGCGGCGTCGCCCTTGACGCCGATGTTGTCGAGTGTCTCCGAGCCGAGCTTGACCGCGCCGTGCAGGACCCAGGTGCCGTCGGCGGACTTGGTCCACGCGCTGCATGGGATGAGGTCGATGTCGCCGGGCCAGTCCTTCATCTCCCAAACCTGCTGGTCGGCGCGAGCGGAGACGCCCGTGAGGATAAGAGCGGCGACCGCGGCGGCGATGAGCTTCGGCATGTTCGATTTGCTTTCCGTGCAGATTGGCCTTCGTCGGACCTGGACCATAGCGTAGGAACCTGTTTCCGGGCCAGTCCGGCGCCCCGCGGGCCCACGCTTGTTTACACCCGCCTTGCTCCCGCGCGGAGCGGCGGCTATAAGCGCGCCGCTTTCCCGACAGTTCCTCAGAAGAGACCCGACAGCCGATGGCCGTTCAGCGCACGTTCTCGATCCTCAAGCCCGACGTCACCCGGCGCAACCTGACGGGCGCCGTCAATCAGCGCATCGAGGCCGCAGGGCTGCGCATCGTGGCGCAGAAGCGGGTCCATATGACGCGCGCCGAGGCCGAGACATTCTATGGCGTCCATCGCGAGCGCCCGTTCTTCGGGGAACTCGTCGAGATGATGACGGTGGCGCCGGTCGTGGTGCAGGTGCTCGAAGGCGAGAACGCGATCCAGCGCTATCGCGACGTGATGGGCGCGACCAACCCCGAGAAGGCGGCCGCCGGCACGATCCGCAAGGATTTCGCGCTGTCGATGGGCGAGAACTCCGTCCACGGCTCCGACGCCCCGGAAACGGCGGCGGCGGAGATCGCGCAATGGTTCTCCGGCAACGAGATCGTTGGGTAGCTCGATCATGCCCGCGAAGGCGGGCATTTGAGACTCAGGGCCGCGGCGGGTTCTGGATACCCGCTTCCGCGGGTATGACAGTTTCCGACTCGGATTGACGACCCACCTCAACCTGATCCACCTTGAAAAGCGGAGCATCCTCGCTGGTCGCGCAAGGCGGCCAGGAGCAGCTCTCGTCCCGAGGAGGCGCGCCATGACGGCGGATGCTGAAGTTGGTTGGATCGCGGCCATCATCATTGGCGGAATTGCCGGCTGGCTGGCCGAGCAATTCATGAAGAGCGATATGGGCGTCTTCATGAATATCGTGCTCGGCGTCGTCGGCGCCGCCATCGCGAGCGCCATCCTCAGTCTTTTTGGAATCGTGCTCGGCGGATGGCTGGGCTACCTCATTCTCGGCTTCATCGGCGCCTGTATATTGATCTGGCTCGTGCGCATGGTTCGCAGCCGCGCGTAGACGCGGTCAAGCCGAGCGGACTGCGGAACAGGCCGTCGCGGAAGCGGCTCTGCGACGGCAGGGCTGAATCCTTTGTCGCGCGCGTGGCGGTCGATGGCTGCCCGGTATGAGCCCACGCCTTAGCGCACGCTCGAGAACGAGGTGGGTTGCAGGATCGAGCTGACGACGTTGGCGACGATCGGCCCGTCCTTCTCGCTTTCCTTGCGCGCTTCGATCCATTCGGGATCGGCGGTGAACGCGGACCATTTCCCCTCGCGCTCGGCGAGCGATTCCCACGCCAGAAGATAGGTGAGCTCGTTGCTGGACGCCCCGATCACGGTCGTCCAGAAACCGGCGTCACGGATGCCGTGCTTCTCCCAAAGCCGAAGCGCCGCCGTCTCGAACCGCCTCAGCAAGGCCGGCATGCGGTTCGGAAACACACGATAGACGCGAAGCTCGTAGATCATGGCGCAGCTCTCGGGGCGACTAGCGCGAATTGCATTTTGGTCTCGTCATCGCGAGCGGAGCGAAGCAATCCAGTAGGCGCTTCGTTCTCTGGATTGCTTCGTCGCTGCGCTCCTCGCAATGACGATTCCATCCGAGCGCAACGCGCTCTAACGCACGCTCGAGAACGCTGTCGGCTGCAGGATCGCGTTCGAGAGGGTCGCCACGATCGGCCCGTCCTTCTCGGTTTCGTCGCGCGCCTTGATCCATTCCGGGTCGGTGACGAAGGCTGTCCACTTTTGCTCGCGCTCCGCCAACGATTCCCACTCGAGAAGATAGGTGAGCTCCTGATTGGATTCGCCGATCATTGTTGTCCAGAAGCCGGCCTGGCGGATCCCGTGCTTCTGCCAGATCCGCAACGTCACGGTTTCGAACCGCTTGAGCAAGGCAGGCAGGCGATTGGGGACACAGCGATAGATACGAAGCTCATGGATCATTGTGCGGACCTCTTTGTCAGAAGCCGGCGCTTGGCGCGCTCCTGGCGACGCGGTTGGCCGGCGCGGCCAACATGGCATGACCGCAGCTGTTTGTCGCTCCGAGGCTCAGTACGATCCAGACAGCGATCGAAGCACGAATTACTTGGACGGCTTGACCGCGGGGCCGCGGGCGACGCGGCGCATCGTCTTCGTGAGCCTCGCCGGAGCGGCGACGAGCGGCCCAAGCGTGCGGCAAAGCCCATTATATTCGACGCGCCAGCGGTCGTATTCAGCCGGCAGCACGCCGGCCGAGCGGACGGCTTCGGCGACGGGCATGCCATCGGTCGTCAGCGCGTCGATCATCTGCAGCCGCTGGACGATTTCCCTGGGACTGAGCTTCAGCTTTGCCATTGCGCCCTCCGCAGACGGCAGGTCGATGCCGTGAGCGAGCGACCGCATCGAGCGGTCAGGGGCGGCTTCATGCGCCTCTACGCCTGTCCGGATATTGGCCGGCGAGTTAAGCTTTTTCCACAATGCCGGGCGCCGCTCGCGGCGCGTAAACCAGTCGACGCCTCTATGCGCGTGGGGTTTCATTGCGGCCAAATGAACAAAAATTAATTCGCCGGCCAACGCGCGGTTACGCGAGACGTGCTTACGATTGCGCCAGGCGTGAGTACGCCGGGGAGGTCGAACGCTTCGACGTAGTCACGCTTCTTGTCAGAAACGGAGTAGCACTATGCGAATGATTGCAGGCGCCGCTTTGGCGGCAGCGCTACTGGGTGCGGCGTCCGTCGCCTATGCGGCCGACGCGACCGGCGCGATCAAGAGCCTCGACATGACCAAAAACATGGTCACCCTCGACAATGGTTCGTCCTATATGGCGCCGAAGGGCATGAAGCTGTCCGACTTCAAGGTCGGCGAGAAGGTCACGGTGAGCTACACCAAGGCCGGCGACAAGATGGACGCGACATCGATCAGGCCCTCGACCTGATCGCTTTTTAATGCGAGCCGCCGGTTGAGACCGGCGGCTTGTCCGACTGTTTGCTTTCTACTCTTCTCGAATCTTCCGCCGGGCCCTTTTGATTAAAAACGATGAATGACGGCGCCCTTGTTCTAACCCCGCGACAGGGCCCGGCGCCGGAACATCGATCGAGGGCGGCGCATGATCTCATGTCCCGCATACCGGACTGCACGCCGCGCCGCATCCTCGACATGTTCACCGGCCACGGATCGATGAGGCCGCTCCTCACCCGGCGGTTTCCCAACGCCGAGATCGAGACCCTGGACCTCACGCAACCGGCCGCGCCAGTCGCGGAGATGCGCCTCGAGCGGAGGCAGCCCCGAGTCCCAGAGTTCCCCCCGAGAAGGGAACTCGACCTCATCTGCCTGAACGGTTCGCTCGAGCTCCTGCCGTCGTTGCCGCGGCTCCTGCCACGGCTCGTCGGCATGCTTGCTGTCGGCGGTTGGCTCGCGGCGCAAGTTCCGAGCGATCTCTACGAGCCGAGCCGGGCGCTGGTGCGCATGATCGCCGCCGAGGGACCGTGGGCCGAGACACTTCTGCCGATCGCCAAGACGCGACCGTTCAACGAATTGATGGAAGGTCTCCACGCCCTCCTGAGCCCGATCGCCGCTACTCTCGACATCTGGGAGGCGACCTATCTCCATGCGATGAGCGATGTCGCGGCGATCGTCGAACTCATGCAGGCGACGAGCCTCGCGCCTTTCCTGGCGCCGCTCGACCCGCCCGAGCGGCGCGAGTTTCTCGCCCGCTACGCCGCAGAGCTTAAGGAGGCCTATCCGGCGCAGCCCGACGGCGGAGTCCTGCTCAGGCATCGGCGTCTGTTCGTTCTGGCGCGGCGATAGGCGCGGGACGACGCTAGGATCGCGTCATGCTCTCGGCTTCGCTTTTGCAGCGCGGGCGTAGAGCGCCTCTTCCACCCGCTCGGCGATTTCGCGCAAGTAGGGGTTGCGCGCCTCGCGGCCGGCGCGGCCGGAGTCGAGGTCGCTCTGGAAGCCGTCGCGCTGCGGCCAGTGCTCGCCGAGCAGCTCGAAGCCGGCGTCCTCGATCGTCTCGACCGCTTTGGAAAATTGCGTCTCCGAGCGGCCGACCTTCGAGAGCACGAGAACCAGCCGTCCTTCCGCGCCGCGCCGGGCGAGCTTGCGGGCGAGCGAAAGCGTCGGCCTCAGATCGTCGCTCGAAACTCCGGTCGGCAAGAAGACGACGTCGCTGTCCTCGGCGATCTCGGTCGAGAGATCGTCGGCGAGGCCGCGGGTGTCGGCGACGATGAAATCGGCGACGCCGTCCTCGCGGCGCAGTTTCTTCAGGCTCTTGAACGCGCGCGCGTCGACTTCCGGCTCGAGACCGGCGCGCAGGCGCAGCGCGCCCCATTCGACGCAGGTCAGCTGGTCGAGATCGAAATCGGCGAGCAGGGTCTTGTGGCCGCGATGAAGCGCGCCAACCGCGAGCAGGCGGGCGAGCGCGCTTTTTCCCACGCCTCCCTTCTGGCTGACGAACGCAACGGTGGTCGGACCCTTAGCCTTTGCCATGCTGGCGCCCTCTTGACCGCGCGCCCTCGAGGCGTTTCTCCGGTCACGCGCTTTGGCGACGGGGCGGCCTTTTCTTGATTCGCATGCTAAACGCCCGCGCGCCGATGGCAAGCCGGGCGGGACGGCCTTAGCGGTCGATCGTTTCCATCACCCAGTCGGGATAGCGCGGGCCGGCGATCTTGCCGGGCCCGAGCGCTTCGTCGAGCGCCTCCATGTCGGCGGGGTCGAGCGGGATGGCTTCGGCGGCGACATTCTCCTCGAGATATCGGCGCCGTTTCGTCCCGGGAATTGGGGCGATATCGTCGCCCTTGTGCAAGAGCCAGGCGAGCGCGATCTGGCCCGGCTTGACCTTTTTCGCGGCGGCAATCTGAAGCACGACCGCGGCGGCGCGCTGATTGGCTTCGAAGTTCTCGCCCTGGTAGCGCGGATCGAGCCGCCGGTAGTCCCCCTCGGGATAGTCCTCGGCGCGCTTGGCCTCGCCGGTCAGAAAGCCGCGGCCGAGCGGCGAAAAAGGAACAAGACCGATCCCGAGCTCGCGCAGGGCCGGAATGACGTCGGCCTCGAGATTGCGCTCCCACAGCGAATATTCGCTCTGCAGCGCCGAGACTGGATACTCGGCGTGGGCGCGGCGGATGTTGGCGACGCCCGCCTCGGAGAGGCCGAAAAACCGCGCCTTGCCCTCCTTGATCAGGTCGCCGACGGTTCCGGCCACATCTTCGATCGGAACGTCCCGGTCGACGCGGTGCTGGTAGAGGAGATCGATGTGGTCGGTCTTGAGCCGGCTGAGCGACCCGTCGACCGCCTTGCGTATCGACCGCGGCCGGCTGTCGCGTTCCGCGCCGATCTGCTTGCCGCCCTCGAAGCGGAAGCCGAATTTGGTCGCGATGACGACCTCGTTGCGCCGATCCTTCAGAGCCCGGCCGAGGAGCTCCTCGTTCTTGTAGGGGCCGTAGCCCTCGGCGGTGTCGAGGAAGGTGCAACCAAGCTCGATCGCCCGGTGAAGCGTCGCGATCGACTCAGCCTCGTCAGCGGGGCCGTAAGACTGGCTCATGCCCATGCAGCCAAGGCCGATCGCTGAGACCTCGAGCCCCTGCTTCCCAAGCTTGCGTTTGCTCAGAGTCATGAAGCGCCTTCTCCCGATCCGGCGAAGCTCGCGTCGGCGCGCCTCAGGAGAAATCCTCCATCTCGAACATTTCGCGAATCTCGATGACCGAAGGCCCCGGCATCGGGTTGGGACAGCGCTTGGCCCATTCGATCGCCTCAGCGACATCCTTGACCTTCCAGATCCAGTAGCCGGCGGCGAGCTCGCCGACGTTCGGGAACGGCCCATGGGTCACCGTGCGGTCCTTGCCGGAGAAAGCGACGCGGGCCCCCTTCTTGCTTTCCTTGAGCCCGCCCGCATCGACGAAAAGCCCGGCGTTGATCAGCGCCTGGTTGAATTCGCCCATGTCCGCCAGAAGCTCGCGCGGCGGGTCGCCGCCATTTTCGGAATCCGTCGTTGCTTTGACGATGACCATAACCCGCATCGTGTTCCTTCCGGCGGTTTCGGGGAGAGAGCTAGACGTAGTCGAGCTTCGGGTACCAGTCCAGCCCTCGCCCCTCGGGCGTCGAATCGAGCACCATCCAGAGCGGCGCGGGGTCCGGCGCGCCGCGCGCGTCCTGACCGGGGTCGGCAGTCTTGTCCGTCATCTCGCTCGACCAGAAATGGCGGATCGTTCCGTCGCGGCGCGTGAACACGTTCAAGGCGGGAACCTCCGCGCCATCGGGCAGCAGCGCGAAATAGTCGCGGGAATAGGCGCCGTTGAGATCGCTGAAGAGGCGGAGGTTTCGCCAGCCGCGCTCCTTCTTCCAGGCGATCAGCCGCTCGAGCGGCGAGCGCGCGACGACCGCGAGCGCGATCTTCTGCGCGATGTCGGCCGCGTTGCCCTCCCAGGCGCCCAATAGGTTGGTGCACATCGGACAGGGCCGCGCGCGCTCGGGCCCGAACATGTAGCTGTAGACCGCGAGCGTCTGCTTGTCGTCGAACAGCCCGGCGAAATCGACCGCGCCGTCCTCGCCCTCGAAGCGGTAGTCGCCGGTCACCGGGGCGCCCGGCGGCAGCGCGCGGCGCTGGGCAGCCACGCGCTCGATATGACGGCGCAGCTCGATCTCCTCCGCGAGCAGGGCGGTGCGCGCGGCGCGGTACTCGGCGCTTTCGTTCCGCACCCGCACGGGATTGTCGCGCGCGAGTTCGGCGGCGGACTTCAGGCTGCGCATTTCGTTCATTTGACTCCCTCCCGACATCTGGACCTGGAGAGGCGCATCGCTTGATGCGCCCCGACAGTGTCACTTTTTCGACGACACCAGCGCGAACACCGCACCTTGCGGATCGACGCCGTTGATGATCCAGCTGCCGCCGGGAACCTGCTCCGGCCCGTGAACGACCTTGCCCCCGGCGGACTTCACCCGCTCCGCGGCTGCATCGATCGCGTCCACGGTGATGTAATAGAGCCAATGCGGGGCGGGCTCGTTGGCCATCTTCTTCACCATGCCGCCGCCTTGCTGGCCCTTGGTCATGAAGATCTGGTAGGTCCCGATCGGACCCATGTTGATCGCCTCGCCTTTCGTCCAGCCGAAGAGCCGGGAGTAGAAGGCGAAGGACTTTTCCGGCTCGTCGCCATGCAGTTCGTGCCAGCCGATATGGCCGGGCTTGCTGGGATCCTGGGCAGGGGCCTGGTCCTGATTGCCCTTGAACAGCATAAAACCCGCGCCGCTCGGATCGCTGGCGATGGCGAATGTGCCGACGTTTGGGATTTCGGTCGGCGCGCGATGAATAGCGCCGCCCGCGGCCTTCACCTTGTCGGCGTAGGCCTTGACGTCATCGACCCCGATATAGCCCATCCAGGCCGGGCGCACGCCCATTTTCGCCGCCTCCTCGGGGATGGGCATCAGGCCTCCGACACCCGTTTCGCCGACCTGCAGCAGCGAATAGCGCTGGGCGTTCATGGTGTTGGCGCCGATCGTCCAGCCGACGACCTTGGAATAGAACTTCTCGGCGCCGGGCAGGTCGTTCGACATCTGGTCGTACCAGATGAACTTCCCGACCGCGTTCGAGACGGACGCGTTGGACATGGCTTTCCTCCTTCGGTTCGGCTCGAGGCCGGTTGAATTTTAGCGCTGTCGCCGTCAGTTCGGCGCGAAGGCCTGCTGCAACTCAGCGATGTCGAGTTTCTTCATCGTCATCACCGCCCGCATGAAGCGTTCCGTCTGTTCGGCGTCACGGCCGGACAGGAACTCCGGCAGCGCACGCGGGACGATCTGCCAGGACACGCCGAACTTGTCGGTGAGCCAGCCGCACTGCTGATGCGAACCGCCTTCGGCGAGCTTGTCCCACAGCATGTCCGTCTCGGCCTGATCGTCGCAATTGACGATGAGGGACACCGCAGGCGTGAACTTGAATTGCGGCCCGCCGTTCAGGGCGAGGATGCGTTGGCCGTCGATCTCGAACGAAATCGTCATCACCGCCCCTTTTCGGTCGGGAGCGAAATCGCCGTAGCGCGTCGTCGAGATCACGCGGCACTTGGGAAAGATCGAGAGATAGTGGTCGACCGCTTCCTCGGCGTTGAAATCGAACCAGAGACAGGGCGTGATTTTCTGGTCGGTCATGGATGCGCTCTCCCCGTTCATCGATCATGCTAATGCGCCGAGCGCCGCGGGCGGTCGATCGGCAGCAGGGTCTCGAAGTAGCGCCGGAGATGATCGAGACAATCGGCGGCGACTTTCGGCCCATGCTTAGCCTTGGCCAGAATGAAGGCGCCTTGGAGGACAGCTTGTGAATAAAACGCGGCGCTTTTTGGCGTCCAGGCGGCGCCCGGAGCGTAGCGCGCCTTGGCCTCGGCCAGGTCCTTTTCAAGCCGCTCGGCGTGCTCGCTGATGTAGCGATCGCAGGCGGCGCGAATTGCGGGATGCGCGTCATAGGCTTCCTGCACCATCGTTCCGAGGAGGCACGTGAACTGCGGCAAGTCGCCCTTAAGGATGGCCTTGCGGAATTCGACATAGCCCAGAATCCTCGCCCTCGCGTCAGGCAAACGGCTGTAGGGCGCGGCGTCAAAGATCGCGTCGGCGTTGGCGGCGAAATGCGCCGCCGCGGCGATCGCGCAGGCTTCCTTGCTGGCGAAATGATGGAAGAAGGCGCCCTTGGTCAATCCGGCCTCGGCGCAGATGTCCTCGACCCGCGCGGCCGAATAGCCCTTCGAGCGGATCACGTGGACAGCAGCGTCAAGCAGCTTCGCGCTCGACGCCCGCGCCGCTTCCGATTTCGCGCTTACGTTCATGCCGACCGACATACCAACCGGTCGGTATGGATGTCAAGCCGAAAAACCGCGCCGAACCGCAACGCCGGCCGCGTTGTCGTCCAAACGAGTTATTCTCTAGGGAGATCTTTCCTGCGATCGAATTTGAGCGGTTAGGCTCCGCAGATAAATTCGTATGACTTCGACCTCTGGAACAGTATACAGTATCTACTTGTATACATCAACAACTGCCCACATCGGATCTATTCTTTCAATAGAGCAACTCTGAGTGAACACGGGCTTCGGTGGCCCTGTAAACGTGGGCTGCGCGGGCCCTACGTTCCGGCCAACCCCAGCCCTGGGTTGATGCAACCCACAGCCGATAATGTACATGGGAACGATGGAGCCCCGCTGTGAACGCTTCCCTTCGTATCCTAATTGGATCCCGACTTGGGCGCACCTGTCGTGGTTTGGGTCTGCGTTTCATACTGGGCTGGTTTGCCACCGCCGGTTTGGATTTGTGTTGTTTGTTGCACAGAAACTGACGGCATCAATGCGCGAACAGGCGTTGTTACGGTGTCGACGACGGTCTTTGCAGCGCTCTGTTCAGAATACTTGTGCCCGGTCAGGAATCCCGAGCTAAACGTATATGTATCCGCCGGTCCAGTAAGAAAATCTCTATTCGGATAAACGAAGTCACTGTATAGATAAAGATTTACCGCCAATGGCGGACTCAAGGCAATTTTCTGTTCGGTCGTCTTGTTGTGCTTGTGACTCTCAGCTGTACAATTTAGGGTTGCAAACGCGGGCACGGGGTAAAATGCTGCCAGCCCTTCATGCGCCGTCCCATTGTATGGGTCCGCGCTATCATTTACTAGAGGTATATCAAAGTCGACAGTCAACCACGCGGTATCAAGAGGAGCTCTTTCCGCATCGAGAGGATAGCTAGTCGCATCTTTATTTAGGCGAAACGTGCTAATATAGGGATATTGCGTGGCTTTGCTGATAATGCTGCCGACAAGAGCTGTGCAAGCTTGGGCGGGCGTGGGCGTGGCGGGCAGCCGTACACCATTTAGGTTGAAGTCGACTCTATAACGCGACGCCGCCGCCACGGTCTGGGCAATTTCAGCCAACGACGCCGTTACTTCTTGCACCGATGATGAGTTAGAGCTTGACAAAAGGCCAGTGGCGTCAGTGCTGACGTTCGCAACGCTGTCAAAGAGCGAGTTTTTGGTCATGTAAATATATGCTCGCGCCGTTGGAACGGGGGTCACGGTGAGCGTAATTGTTGGCAGCTTTGGTGTGGCGGCCGGAGCCGGCCCGGCGGGGGCAGGTGGGCATGCGGGAGGAGCGGCCGGCGGACATGCCGCAGGTGCGGGGGTCCCGGATCCAGGGGAGGTGGCGGGGGCCGGGGGAGCAATCTGGACCGTGACCTGCGTCGTCACCGCCGGGAAATAAGGCATAATATACTGGTAGCGGTCGTCGGTAAACTTATGCGGGGACGTCAAGTAAAGCGGCTCCGACGCGCACCCTGAAACAATCAAACCGATTAGAAAACTGAGAGTTTTTCTCCGTCGCATCGGACTCGCTCCCATTTATCATTTTGGGGGTTCTCAATACGAGTCAGCGGCTCACGATTTAGCGATGTCGCAGCGACGAGCCCCGGCTTGTCCATAGCAAACTAGCCGCATCCCCAGATTAGTTTTGGGTCGCAGGATCCAACGCGTGCTTCAGCACCCGTCTTTTTCTCGCCGCTCCACGAATCACCCCTGTGGCCTGGCAGCTCCCCCTCGCGACATGGACGTCCGCGCTCGCCGAAGACTTGGCGTAAAGGACAGGCTGAGCGAGTTGTTTACCTGCTTTTCGGTCCGCAGATCATCCTCACCGCATCATCGATGATCGGCAGGATATCGGCCTTCGGGATTTGCGCGCGGGCGCGGATCGAGAGCGTATGGATCGTCGCTCCGGCGAGACGCGCGAGCGCGCGCGGATCGGCGCTCTGCGGCAGTTCGCCCGCCGCCCGCGCGTCGGCGAACAGTCGCCCGAACGCGCGATCGGTCGCGTCGATCGCCTCGGCGACGAGGGCGCGGACCTCCGGATCCGTGACCGCGTCCGAAGACGCCGTCAGCACGGTGAAGCAGCCGCGTGGACCGTCATCGCCGCTGAGGTAAAGATCGAGCGCCGCGGTGAGGATGCGCCTCACCTTTGTCCTGAGCGGCGCCCGCGCCTGAAAGAGCGGGACGAACTTCTCGTTCACGTGCTTGCGATACTGGCGATAGGCCTGAACATAGAGCGCGCGCTTGTCGCCGAAGGCGCCATAGAGGCTCGGCCGGTTGAGCCCCGTGGCCGCGCTGAGGTCGTCGAGCGAGGTGGCGGCGAAGCCATCCTGCCAGAAGACGTCCATCGCCTGGGTCAATGCGGTGTCGGGCTCGAAGGCGCGCGGGCGCCCTCGCCGCCGCGCGGGCTCAGCCGACATGCGCGCATCTTTTTGTACCATTTCGAACAAAACCCTTGACGCGAGCCATTATTATGCGAAAGAGTACACAAATTGCAACGGAGGACGCCCATGGACCTGTTCTTTTCCCCGCTCGCCTGCTCGATGTCGGCCCGCATCGCCGTCACTGAAGCTGGCGCCGCGGTCAATCTGGTCGAGGTCGATACGCGCGCGAAGCGCGTGCTGGCGACGGGCGAGGACTATCGCGCGGTCAATCCGCTCGGCTACGTGCCGGCGCTCAGGCTCGACGACGGAACGGTGCTGACCGAGAACGCCGCGATCCTCCAGTTCATCGCGGACTCCCATCCGGCCGCTGCGCTTGCCCCGCCGGAGTCGGACCGTCATGCGCGGGCGAAGCTGCGCCAATGGCTGAGCTTCATCGGAACCGAACTGCACAAGGGCCTGATGTTGCCGCTGCTCGGCCGCGACACGCCCCCGGAGGTCAAGTCGTGGGTGGTCGGCAAATATACGTCGCGCCTCAGCTATCTCGACGACACGCTCAAGGGCCGCGAATTCCTGCTCGACCGGTTTAGCGTCGCCGACGCCTATCTCGCGACGGTGTTGAACTGGACCCGGGCGACGCCCGAGATCGATCTCGCCGCATATCCGAACATCAAGTCCTATCTCGAGCGCATGCGCAGCCGTCCGAGCGTCGCGGCGGCGTTGGGGATCGAGATTCCCCTCTATCAGGCCGAGATTGCACGAGCGAAGGCGGCTTAAGGCTTACTCGAAAAGAAGTGAGGGGATTTGGAAGCTCCACGCGGCGTCGGGAACCAACCGCTTTGGGTTGCGTTGATTTCGCGAACGAAAGCCCAGGAGCCTCCTCATGGATATCGACCAGGAAACCACGGCGCTGATCGCGGCCAGCAAGGTGCAGGGCACGGAAGTCTATAACAGCGTCGGCGAGTTGTTAGGTTCGATTCACGACGTGATGATCGACAAGATCTCGGGCAATGTCGCCTATGCGATCATGTCGTTCGGCGGATTTCTTGGCATCGGCAACAGCTATCATCCGCTTCCGTGGTCGCTGCTCCAGTACGACACGCGAAAGGGCGGTTACGTCGTCGATCTCGACAGGGGCCAGCTCGAGGGAGCGCCGTCCTACGATGTCGGCGTCGAGCCGGCGTGGGACGATCCCCAATATGAGACCGAAATTCACGACTATTACGGCGTAGGCCCCTATTGGGGCGCGCCGCAGGCCCGTCACCCGGCCAGTCCCTTACCATAAGCGCAGAGCGTAGAGTCTCTGGCCCGGGCATCAGGAGGCAGCGGGATCGCCCGCCGCCTCCTGTAGGCTTGCTTGGACGATGGCCGCGCCGCTTCCCGGAACCCCTAAATTTCCCCATTCGTGCCGAGTTGCTCATGCTATCTTCGCCGCGGCGGAGGCTGTGGATGAGCGAGAGCGTGGCGGGTTCGGCCGAATTTTCGACGTGGGCGGCGCTGGCCGGCGCCGCGATCCTCGCAGGATTGTGCACGATCTGGTCCTCGTCGCTCTGGGTACTGATCCCGGCGGCGCTCGTCGGCGCCCTGCTGGGCTACATCGCCGAGCGCCTCGGGCGAAGCTACCTCGAACGCGCTCTCGCTCGAAACCGGCCGCGATAGGACAATCCGACCGAGTTTCCGGTTAGGCCGGCGTCGGTTGCGGCGCTGGGCGCTTGCCGCGGCGATCTTCCGATAAACCGGAAATTTCTTGCCAAGCTGGCTCAAGCATGGTTTAGTTTTCAGAAGACCACTCACGAACCGGCCCGAGTTCCCGAGGTCGGAAATCTATGGTGGAATCCCCTCGGGTGTTGCCGGCGGCGCGGCCTAAGCAGTTGAGAAAGTTATAGTTATGGTGAACATTGCGATTTGGATTTTGTTGCGCGCGATTTGGTTTTTGTTGCGCCCGGTTTGGCTTTTGTTGCGCTCCGCTTGGATGATGTTGCGCCCCGGCTTTGAATCAGTCGCGGGCCGCCCTTCGCTCCGCCGCCCCCTACTCCGCCGCGCTGCGCCGTGCCTTCGCTTTCCGCGCCAGCACGGGCTTGAGGTACTCGCCGGTGTAGCTCCTCGGGTTGCGGGCGATCGCCTCGGGCGTCCCTTGCGCGACGACCTCGCCGCCCGCGTCGCCGCCTTCGGGCCCCATGTCGACGATCCAGTCGGCAGTCTTCACCACTTCGAGGTTGTGCTCGATGACGATCATCGTGTTGCCCTGGTCGACGAGCTCGTGCAGCACGTCGAGAAGCTGCGCCACATCGTGGAAATGGAGGCCCGTCGTGGGCTCGTCGAGGATATAGAGCGTCCGGCCGGTCGAGCGGCGCGACAGCTCCTTGGCGAGCTTGACCCGCTGCGCTTCGCCCCCCGAGAGCGTCGTCGCCTGCTGGCCGACCTTGACGTAGCCTAAGCCCACCCGCTTCAGCGTCTCCATCTTGTCGCGGATCGACGGCACCGCCTTGAACAGGTCGGCCGCCTCCTCGACCGTCATGTCGAGCACGTCGGCGATCGACTTGTCGCGGTAGCGCACCTCGAGCGTCTCGCGGTCGTAGCGCTTGCCCTTGCAGACGTCACAGGTGACGTAGACGTCGGGCAAAAAGTGCATCTCGATCTTGATCACGCCGTCGCCCTGGCAGGCTTCGCACCGGCCGCCCTTGACGTTGAACGAGAACCGCCCCGGCAGGTATCCGCGCGCCTTCGCTTCCGGCAAGCCTGCGAACCAGTCGCGGATGGGGGTGAAGGCGCCCGTATAGGTGGCCGGGTTCGACCGCGGCGTCCGGCCGATCGGCGACTGGTCGATGTCGATCACCTTGTCGATCTGGTCGAGACCCTCGATGCGGTCGTGCGGCGCGGGAGGGTCGCTGGCGCCGTTGAGAGCGCGCGCGGCGGCCTTGTAGAGCGTATCGATGACGAGGGTCGACTTTCCGCCGCCCGAAACCCCGGTGACGCAGGTGAAGAGCCCGATCGGAATCGCCGTCGTTACGTCCTTGAGGTTGTTGCCGCGGGCCCCAACGATCGTGAGCTCGCGGTCGGGGTCGGCGGCCCGGCGCCTCGACGGAATCGCGACCGTGCGCTCGCCCGACAGAAACTGTCCGGTCAGGGACGCAGGATTGGCGGCGATTTCGGCAGGCGTTCCCTCGGCCACGATCTCGCCGCCATGCACGCCCGCGCCCGGGCCGACGTCGACGACGTAATCCGCGGCCCAGATCGCGTCCTCGTCGTGCTCGACCACGATGACCGTATTGCCAAGGCCCCTGAGGCGCCGGAGCGTATCGAGGAGACGCGCGTTGTCGCGCTGGTGCAGGCCGATCGAAGGCTCGTCGAGCACATAGAGGACGCCGGTGAGGCCCGAGCCGATCTGCGAAGCGAGCCGGATGCGCTGGCTCTCGCCGCCCGACAGCGTGCCGGAAGCGCGCGAGAGGGTCAGATAGTCGAGCCCGACGTCGCTTAGGAAGGTGAGCCGGTCCACGATCTCCTTGAGCACCCGGCCGGCGATCTCGTTGCGCTTCGGATCGAGCTTCGCCGGCAAGCCCTTGGCCCACAGGATTGCGGCCTTGACCGAGAGCAGGCTCACTTCGCCGATGTGCTGGCCATCGATCTTGACCGCCAGCGCCTCGGGCTTGAGGCGAAAACCGTGGCACGCCTCGCATGGCGTCGCGGTCATGTAGCGCTGGATCTCCTCGCGCGACCACTCGCTCTCGGTCTCGCGATAGCGGCGGTCGAGATTGGCGACCACGCCCTCGAACGGCTTCTTCACTTCATAGGCGCGCAGGCCGTCGTCATAGGCGAAGCGGATCTCATCCGAGCCCGAACCGTGCAGGATCACGCGGCGCGCCTCGGCCGGCAATTCGCTCCAAGGCTTGTCGAGGCGGAACTTGTAATGCCTGGCGAGCGCCTCGAGCGTCTGCAGGTAATAGGGCGAGCTCGACTTGGCCCAAGGCGCGATCGCGCCCTGGCGGAGGGTCAGCCTCGGGTTCGGGACGACCAGCGAATCGTCGACCTTGAGTTCCGAGCCGAGCCCGCCGCACACCGGACAGGCGCCGAACGGGTTATTGAACGAGAACAGCCTCGGCTCGATCTCGGGGATGGTGAAGCCCGAGACCGGGCAGGCGAACTTGGACGAGAACATGATGCGGCGCGGCTCGCTCTCGCCCTCGGCCTTGTCCGCGAATTCCACCACGGCGAGGCCGTCGGCGAGTTCGAGCGCGGTTTCGAAGCTCTCGGCGAGCCGCGCGCCCATGTCGGGACGCACGACGACGCGGTCGACGACGACCTCGATGTCGTGCTTGAGCTTCTTGTCGAGCGCCGGGGCGTCCGCAATCTCGTAGAACTTGCCGTCGATCTTGAGCCGCTGGAAGCCGCGCTTCATGAAGTCGGCGATTTCCTTCCGGTATTCGCCCTTCCGGCCGCGAACGACCGGCGCGAGAAGATAGAGCCGGGCGCGCTCGGGCAGCGCCAGCACCCGGTCAACCATCTGGCTCACCGTCTGGCTCTCGATCGGGAGGCCGGTCGCGGGCGAATAGGGGATGCCGACCCGCGCCCAGAGCAGGCGCATATAGTCGTGGATTTCGGTCACCGTGCCGACGGTCGAGCGCGGGTTCTTCGACGTCGTCTTCTGCTCGATCGCGATTGCCGGCGACAGGCCGTCAATCTGATCGACGTCCGGCTTCTGCATCATTTCGAGGAACTGGCGGGCATAGGCCGAAAGCGACTCGACATAGCGCCGCTGCCCCTCGGCGTAGATGGTGTCGAAGGCGAGCGAGGATTTGCCCGAGCCCGAAAGCCCCGTGAACACCACCAGCTTGTCGCGGGGGATGGCGAGATCGACGTTCTTGAGGTTGTGCTCGCGCGCGCCGCGAACGACGATCGCCCGCCCGCCAAACAGAGCTTCGACCGGCTCGCGCGCGTGGCCGCCCGCGCGGGGCGGCGTAGCGTCTGGATTGCGTCTGGCCATTATGGCTCGCTCCGAGACCAGGAAACGTGGGCTGAGGCGCGGCTTCGCGCGAATCGCGCTTGCGCGAGCCTCCCGCCCATGCTAGAACAAACAATGAACGCGGGGAAGCAACTTCCGAGGCGCCTCAGGAAAGCCCGATCCCGCGATTTATGATTAATGTAGTTGCGACCCGGCCAGTTCCCAAGCGCCCGGCGCCGCAAGATGTGGACAAGCGTGCGATTGAGCGCCGGGCGAGCGCCGGTTTCGGCTAAGCATTTCTCGCGTGAAGGCGCGCCCGGCGACGGGCGGCAAGGAGTGGACCATGGCGGGCAGCGTCAACAAAGTCATTCTGGTCGGGAACCTCGGCAAGGATCCGGAGGTGCGGCGGCTCAATTCCGGCGATCCCGTTGTGAGTTTCACCCTCGCCACCTCGGAGACCTGGCGCGACAAGAATTCGGGTGAGCGCAAGGAAAAGACCGAGTGGCATAACGTCGTGATCTTCAACGAAAATCTCGGCAAGGTGGTCGAGCAATATTGCAAAAAGGGCTCAAAAGTCTATGTCGAAGGCCAATTGCAGACCCGCAAATGGCAGGACAAGGACGGCAACGATCGCTACACGACCGAGGTCGTGCTGCAGCGGTTCCGCGGCGAATTGACCCTGCTCGACTCGCGCGGCGGCGGCGGCGGGGAGCGCCAGAGCTTCCCCGACGAGGAGCGCGGAGAGCGCCAGAGCTTCGGCAGGTCCTCGGGCGCCGACCGGCGCCCGGCGCTCTCGACCGGCGGCGGCGCGGGATCGATCGACGACGACATTCCGTTCTGAGCGTCCGCCGGCTCTAGGCGGACTTCCGCTTGGGCTTGGGCGTGGGCTTGGACTTCGCCTTCTTCGACGGCGGGGCCTTCGCCGTTGCGCCACCCATTTCGGGTTTCGCGTCCCCCTTCGCCTTTGTGAGCGCGGCCCAATCCGTGGCGGTTTGCTTCGCGTAGGCCATCGCGAATGAGGCGAGCGCGTCGTCGAACGCCTCGTTCCTGCCCATGTAGCCGGCGATGACGGCCGGGTCGCCGGAGCGGGCGTGGGAGCGGGCGAGCGTTCGGCCGCAGAGCCGGGCATATTCCGACAGCGCCCCCTGCTCGGCGAGCTCGCTGACCGCGCCGAGCCGGCGGTTCTTGAGGATGCGGACATAGAAGTCCACCCCGAGCGCCTTGTCCGTCGTCCAGCCAAGCAGAATGTCGCTCGCGGCCTGCATCATCCGCTGTCCCTCGACCACACGTTTGCCTTGCGGGCCACGGTACGCGAGCTTTGGCGACAGCCGCTCGAGCACCGAGCGCTGGGCCTGCTTGACTTGCAGGAAGAGCGGGTCCCCGTCCCCGCTCAAGAACAGCCCGACGACACAGATCGTGCCGACCGAGCCGACGCCGACCGCCTTGAAGGCGACATCCTTCAATTCATAGCGGTCGAGAAGAACGCTCCGATCGGGCGTGAGCGTTTCCCGGTAATGCTGGAAGCTGCGGGCAAAGTCGATCTTGCGCGCCCCCAATGTCTTTCGACCGATATGGAAGATCGTCGGCGGCTTGTCGGCGATCCTCGGTTCTCCACGGGCGACGAGATGCGGAAAGTTGTCGTCCTTGTCCAGGCCGCGATGCTGGGCATGCCGGACCAGCGTGGAAAGGCTGCGACGCAGCGCCGGGCTCTCGATGTGCTTCAGTTGCTGCTCAAGATCGATCCGGCTGTGCCAGATCTCGAGCGGAGAGAGGGTCATGAGCGCGAACATATGTTCGCGATAGGCCGTCACCGTGCCCGCCGCGAGGCTCCGCGCCTTCTTGTCCGACAGGTTCGCGGCCCCGGCCGCAACGGCTACGCTGGCCGCCAGACGCTTGACGTCGACGGTGAAATCGACGCCGGGCAAGGTCTCGTCGAAATCGTTGATGTCGAAGAGAATGTTGTCTTCAGGCGAATTGAACGCGCCGAAGTTCATCAGGTGACAGTCGCCGCAGGCCTGAACCGGCGCGCCCGCCACCGGCTGGCGGGCGAGATCGGTCGCCATCACGGCCGCGGCGCCGCGAAGGAACGCGAACGGGTTCGCCGTCATGCGCTTGTAGCGTTCTGGCACGAGCTGGGAAACACGCCCCGAGTCCGTTTCCGCTAGAATGGCGAGCGCGTCCCGATCGCGGCGACCATGCAACTCCGCGTGGGCCTCGCGGGGAGCGCGCGAACGCAGCAACCTGCCTTTTTCGTATCGGTCAGCACGGCTTTCCAAAGCGGCGCTCATGACGAAGGTCCCGAGAGGGAAAACGACGTTCGCAAAGCTCCCGACTGCGCGCGGTCCGGGCGCCCGCGCACGGCTGGCGCGCTATCCCGATCGCTCCTTGGTTGACGTCGTCCGCGTCAGTGAAGGCAGCGCAGCGTCCCATCGGGCATTCGGGTGGCCCGATGGCCGGTTGTTCTCAGGCACCAATCCTGATTTTGACCGCCCCAGACGCATTGACCCCACCCATTGCGATGGCGGTTCGGACCGCAGCCGCCAAGCGCGAAGGCGGGCGTAATCGCCGACGAGAGGGTGGCCGAAATAACTACGACACCTAGGAGTTTAATGGAAAGCTTCTTCATTGTTTCCTCCACTTCCAACGCAGTAGAAAGTGAATGAAAATATTGAACCGCGCAACGGCTCTGCCGACATTCGGACCAAGAGAGTAAACGGGCAGCGCGTCGCCTGTTCTTCCCGGGATTTAGCGGCTTCGGTGGTCCCGGAGCGTTCAGTTGCGCCTTGCCAACCCGGGTGGCAAGACCTTCGCCAGGCCCTCAAAAAGGTTGAAAGCTCCAATGGCCCTTTCCGCCGATATCGCGCTGAAGACTCTTCAGGGTAAGCCCACGACGCTCGGCGATTTCGCCGGCCGGGCGCTCCTCATCGTCAATGTCGCCAGCAAATGCGGCTTCACGCCGCAATACGCCGGGCTCGAGGCGTTGCACCGTCGGTTTTTAGACCGAGGCTTCGCGGTCATGGGCTTCCCTTGCGACCAGTTCGGGCATCAGGAGCCGGGCGACGAAGGCACGATCGAGAATTTCTGCACCGAAAATTACGGCGTGACCTTTCCGATGTTTGCGAAGACCGAGGTCAACGGCTCGAACGCCCATCCATTGTTCAAGGCGCTGAAGCAGGATGGGCCGGGTATTTTCGGCACCGAGGCGATCAAGTGGAATTTCACCAAGTTCCTGGTGGACCGCCAGCATCGTGTCGTGCGCCGCTATGCGCCAAGCGACCGGCCCGAATCGCTCGCCGCCGACATCGAGGCTACGCTTGCCTGACGCACCCCCGGCGCCTGCTGAACGAGGCTCGTGATGCCCGAAAAAGCCCTCCTCGTCACTGGCGCCTCGCGCGGCATCGGCCGCGCGTGCGCGCTGCTCGCGGCCAGAAACGGCTGGTCGGTCGGCGTCAATTATCGCGAGGACTCGAAAGCGGCCGACGCCGTCGTCGAGAAGATCGCCAAGAGCGGCGGCCGCGCGGTCGCGCTGAAGGGCGATGTCGCCGTCGAGGCCGATGCGGTCGCAATTTTCGAAGCCTCAATGAAGGCGCTGGGACGCCTGACCGCCGTCATCGCCAACGCCGGTATTATCGCGCCAACGGCGAGGCTGGTCGACATGAGCGCCGAGCGGATGCGGCATGTCGTCGAGGTCAACACGCTGGGCGCCCTTCTCACCGCCCGCGAAGCAGCGCGGCGAATGTCCCGGTCGCTCGGAGGGACAGGCGGATCGATCGTGCTGATGTCGTCGGCTGCCGCTCGCCTGGGCTCGCCGAACCTCTATGTCGACTATGCCGCGTCCAAAGGCGCGATCGACACGCTGACCCTGGGCCTCTCGAAGGAGCTGGGGCCGGAGGGGGTCAGGGTCAACGCCATCCGGCCGGGTCTCATCGAGACCGAAATCCACGCCAGCAGCGGCGAGCCCGACCGCGCCCGTGTCCTTGGCGCGACCGCCCCGCTCGGGCGTCCCGGCGCGGCCGATGAGATCGCCGAGGCGGCGATTTGGCTCATCAGCGACGCAGCCTCCTATGTGACCGGCGCGCTTCTCGACGTCGCGGGCGGGCGCTGAACGGGCGTGTTGCGACGATAGGACACATCCGAGACTCGGGCGAGTGTTCCTATTCTTTTCAGCGGCGGACGCGCTGGGAGCCGCCATAGGCCGCGCGAGTGCGGGAGTAGCGGCCGCACGCTCGGGGTCCGGGCGGTCGCCGGCTCGTACCGGCATTTTTGGTCGGCAGGACGCGCGTTTGGCGGGCCGGTCGTTCGACTTGCCAAGCGGCGGAGCCTCTCCCCTTTATCCTGGGGAGGGGCTCTCGCAGCGAATAAGTGACGCCCCGCGGGAACTTCCTCACTTCCCGATCGTGCCGACCCCATCGATGACGAATTGCACGGCGAGCGCCGCCAGAACGAGGCCGAACATGCGGGTCAGCACGATGTTGCCGGTCACGCCGAGGAGCCGCACCACCCGCTCGGCCATCAGGAAGGTGACGTAGCAAACCGCAATTGCCGCCGCGGCGACCATCATCAGACTGGCGAGCGCCCGCAAGTCGCCGCCCGCGCGACCGGCGAGCAACATGTCGCGGTGATCGCGCCGGGGCCCGCCATGAGCGGAATTGCGAGGGGGAAAGCCGCGATATTGCGGACATGGTCGACCGTCACCGCGTCGCTCGCGATCTCCCGCTTGCGCTCGCCCCGTAGGGCGAACAGCATGTCGAAGGCGACATAGAACAGCAGCAGGCCGCCGGCGACGCGGAAGGCGGGAATCGTAATCCCGAGCGCCTCGAGAACCGCTTTGCCGCCAAGCGCGAAAGCGGCGAGAATCGCAAAGGCTATGACGCAGGCGCGCAATGCGACCTCACGCTTGGCTGCGCTGCTCATGCCGAGCGTGAGGCCGACGAAAACCGGCGCCAGCCCGGGTGAATCGAGCGTCACCAGGAAGGTGACAAAGGCCGTTTTCAGGTAATCGACCGGCATAGGCGGCTCCCCCTCTGGATCGCCGGTCTTTCCGCCCTGCATGCCCGCGTCAAGACCGGTGTGGCGACGGCGGCCCGCTTGCCGCAACTGAATCAGATAAGATATTGAAATGTCCCCAGAAAATATTGCCGCGCGGCGCACCCGTGGCTATGGCGCGCGACATCGAAATCGGCTAGACCGCAAGCCGCGCAATCTGCGTCAAGGACCCCTTCCCGTTGCCCGATATTCTCGACGAACGGCCCGCTCCGGGCGGACCGGCGGACATTAAACCCGTCTCGATCCTCGACGAAATGAAACGCAGCTATCTCGATTACGCCATGAGCGTGATCGTGAGCCGCGCCCTGCCCGACGTCCGGGACGGCTTGAAACCGGTCCACCGCCGCATCCTTTATGCGATGCACGAGCTTAATTTCAATCCGGATCGTCCCTACAACAAGTCGGCGCGAACCGTCGGCGACGTGATCGGCAGGTATCATCCGCACGGAGAGCTTGCGGTCTATGACGCGCTCGTGCGCATGGCGCAGGACTTCTCCATGCGCGCGCCGCTCATCGACGGCCAGGGCAATTTCGGCTCGGTCGACGGCGATCCGCCCGCAGCCCAGCGCTATACCGAAGCGCGGCTCGCCCCTGTTGCGCTTGCGCTGCTCGAAGATCTCGACAAGGACACTGTCGACTTCAAGCCGAACTATGACGAGAAGGAGGAGGAGCCGGTCATCCTGCCGGCGCGCATCCCCAACCTGCTCGTGAACGGCGCCGGCGGCATTGCTGTCGGCATGGCCACCAATATCCCGCCGCACAATCTCGGCGAGACCATCGACGCACTGCTCGCGATGATGGACAAGCCGGACATCACGCTCGACGAGTTGCTGGAGCTTGTCCCCGGCCCCGACTTTCCGACCGGCGCGACCATCCTCGGGCGCGGCGGCATCCGGGCCGCCTATGCGACCGGACGCGGCGCGATCGTCATGCGCGCCAGGGTCGCGGTCGAGGAATTGCGCAAGGACCGCGAGGCGCTGATCGTCAGCGAGATTCCCTATCAGGTCAACAAGGCGACGCTGATCGAACGGATCGCCGAGCTCGTGCGCGAGAAGCGGATTGAGGGCATCGCCGATCTTCGCGATGAATCGGACCGCGAGGGCATGCGTATCGTCATCGAGCTCAGGCGCGATGCGGTCGCCGACGTGGTACTCAACCAGCTTTGGCGCTTCACCGCCCTGCAATCGAGCTTCGGCGCCAACATGATCGCGCTGAACGGGGGCCGGCCGGAGACGCTGACGCTCGCCGACATGCTGCGCGCCTTTCTCGATTTCCGCGAGGAGGTGGTCACCCGGCGGACCAAACATCTGCTCACCAAGGCGCGCGACAACGCGCATATGCAGGTAGGACTCGCGATCGCGGTCGCCAACATCGACGAGGTGATTCGCCTCATCCGCACCTCACCCGATTCGGGCGCTGCGCGCGCGGCGCTGATGGAGCGGTCGTGGCCAGCGCGCGACATGGCTCCCCTGATCACGCTCATCGCCGATCCGCGCCACGCGCTCGACGCGGAAGGCGCCATTCGGCTCTCGGAAGCGCAGGCCCGCGCGATCCTTGAACTGCGCCTTGCGCGCCTGACTGCGCTCGGCCGCGACGAGATTGCCGATGCGCTCAACCGGTTGGCGGTCGAAATCGCCGACTATCTCGACATATTAAGCTCGCGCGTGCGTCTGATGAGCATCATCCGCGACGAACTCGCGAAGGCGAAGGCCGATTTCGCCACCCCGCGCCGGACCGAGATCCTCGATAGCGACGCCGACATGGAGGACGAAGACCTCATCCAGCGCGAGGACATGGTCGTGCTGGTAAGCCATGGCGGCTATATCAAGCGCGCGCCACTTTCGACCTATCGCGCGCAGCGGCGCGGGGGCAAAGGGCGCGGGGCCATGGCGACGCGCGAAGAGGATTTCGTCGCCCGTCTCTTCGTCGCTTCGACCCATCAGCCGGTCCTGTTCTTCTCGTCGACCGGCCAAGTCTACAAGGAGAAGGTCTGGCGTCTGCCGCTCGCGGCGCCGCAGTCGCGCGGCAAGGCGCTGATCAACCTCCTGCCGCTCGAGTCCGGCGAGCGCATCACCACCATCATGCCGCTGCCGGAAGACGAGGCAAGTTGGGAATCGTACGACGTCATGTTCGCCACCACCCGGGGCACGGTCCGGCGCAACAAGCTCAGCGACTTCGCCCAGATCAATCGCGCTGGCAAGATCGCCATGCGCCTGGACGAAGGCGAGCGGATAGTCGACGTGCAAATCTGCTCCGACAAGGATGATGTGCTGCTGACGACCGCGCGCGGCCAGTGCATCCGCTTTCCGGTCGACGATGTCCGGGTGTTCAAGGGCCGCAACTCAATGGGGGTCCGAGGCATCACGCTCGCTGAGGGCGACAGCGTCATCTCGCTTGCGATCCTTAATTCCTTTGACGCTACCCCTCCGGAGCGCGCCGCCTATCTCAAGCAGCGCCGCGCAGTCGCCGGCGAAGCCGGCGAGGAGTCGGGCGAGGCCGACGCCGAAATCGAGAACGGCGAAGCCAACGGATCCGCGTTGCTTGCGCCCGAACGTTTGAAGGAAATGCAGGATGCCGAGCAGGTGATCCTGACTGTGTCTGAAAACGGCTTTGGAAAACGGACGTCATCGTTCGAGTATCGTGTCACAGGGCGCGGAGGCAAAGGCGTCGTGGCCATGGCGGTCAACGACCGCAACGGCTCGCTCGTCGCCTCGTTCCCGGTCGCGGACAGCGACGAGATCATGCTGGTGACCGACGCCGGTCAACTCATCCGGATCCCGGTCGCCGGTATTCGAATCGCCGGCCGGGCGACGCAGGGCGTAATCGTATTCGACACCGACGCGCAGGAACGTGTGGTTTCGGTCGATCGAATTGGGGAAACGGAAAGCGAAGGCGAGGAGGAGTAGGATCGGCCGCCCGCGCGACGCGTGGCAAGGAGGTGAGCTTCATATGGTCCGACGCGCGCGCGACATTCTGCTCGATATCCTGCGCGACGAGGGTGTAACTCATGTGTTCGGCAATCCCGGCTCGACCGAGATGCCGCTCATGGATGCGCTCGTCGACGCGCCCGACATCCGCTACGTCCTCGGCCTACAGGAGGCGACGGCTGTCGGAATGGCCGACGGCTGGGCGCTGGCATCGGGTCGCGCCGCGTTCGTCAACCTGCATGCGATCGGGGGCTTAGGGAACGCCATGGGCGTGCTCGTCGCCTCGAAGGCAAGCGAGACGCCGCTCGTCGTGACCGCCGGTCAGCAGGACACCCGGCACCTCATGACCGAGCCGTGGCTCTCGGGCGATCTTGTCTCGCTCGCCGGGCCGGTGACGAAATGGGCCAGGGAGCTCAGGCGCGGGGAGGATGTCGGCCAGGCGCTGCGCCGCGCCTTCGAGGTTTGCCGCACGCCCCCGAGCGGGCCCGTGTTTTTGTCGCTGCCGATGGACATCCTCGATCAGGAGGTGAGCCATCCGACGCCTCGGGCATCTTCGCCGGCGCGCCTCGCCGCCTCGCCCGATGCTTCGCGACTCGCAGAGACGCTCGCCGGCTTCGATCCGGATCGGGTCGTCGTGCTGCTCGGCGACGATCTGGCGCCGGTGGTCAGCGGCGGGCTGGTCGCGTTCGCGGAGGCCGGCGGCTACGCGGTCTGGGGAACCCAGCTCACGTCCCGCACCGCGTTTCCCTCCGCTCACCCGTGCTGGGCGGGTGTGCTGAAGCCCGATTTCGCCGAGATGCGCGCGCACTTCAAGACGCTGCAGGCGATCGTGCTTGTCGGGGGACGCGCCTTCGTCGCCTACCCTTATCGCGACGCCGAACCCGTTCCAGAAGGCGTCGCGGTGCTGCATGTCGCCGATAATCCGGAGGCTTTCGGACGCGAGCACGCCGCCGACATCGCGCTCCTCGGCGACATTGGGTTGACCCTCGACGCGGCGGCGGGACGTCTGATGGAACTGTTCGACCGGGACAAGGTCGCGGCGCGGCTCGCGGCGCGGGCGGCCCATAGGCGCGACGCGAGGCAGGCGACACGCCTCGATATTCTGGCCGAGAGCGCCAATCCGCCGCTCACTTCCGACGCCGCGGTGCTGGCGGCGCTCGACGCCCTGCCGCAAGACGCCCTGATCGCCAATGATTCCGCCGCGACGTTCGGCCGAGTCCAGGACTTGCTGATGACCCAACCCGGCCGGTACTTCTTCGCCCGCGGCGGAGTGCTGGGTTGCAGCATGCCCGCCGCGGTGGGCGCGGCGCTGGCGACCCGGGGCTGGGTGGCGTCGTTCGTCGGCGACGGCGGGGCGATGTATTCGCCGCAGGCGCTGTGGAGCGCGGCCCGCTACCGTACGCGGACAATCTTCTTCGTATTCAACAATCGCCGCTACGGCGTCCTTCAGAGTGTCGCCCGACAGCTCGGATACGCCAACGCCGTCGCCGGTCGGTTCGTCGGCATGGAGGTCGCCGATCCGGCGGTCGACTTTCAGGCGCTGGCGGCCTCAATGGGCGTGCCGGCGGCGCGCGCCGACGATCGTCACGCGATCACCGCCGCGACCAATCGGGCGCTGGGACGCCAAGGCCCGTCGCTGATCGAGATCCCGATTCGATGAATTGCGGGGCGCCCTCATAAGGTCGGGGGAGCTTATGCCGCCCGGACCAGCGTCGCTTCGAGCTTCGGTGAAGCTTTCAGCGTCTGCAGCACGACGCAATAGCGCTCGGTGAGCTTGAGCAGCGTGTCGAGTTGTTCCTGCGGCGCATCGGTATCGAGCGCGAATTTGAGCCGGATGTCCTTGAACCCGACCGGCGCATCCTTGGCTACGCCAAGCGTGCCGCGAAAGTCGAGATCGCCCTCCGCCGTCACTTCGCCCGAGCGCAGAGTCACGCCCATCGACGTCGCGACCGCCTTCAGCGTCACGCCGGCGCATGCGACAAGCGCCTCGAGCAGCATGTCGCCGGAGCAGAGTTCAGCGCCGGTTCCTCCAGTCGCCGGATGCAGCCCGGCGACCGCAAGCGCCCGTCCCGTCTCGACCTTGCAGGCAATGGCGGCGGAATCGAGCGCGCCTTTTGCCCTGAGGGTCACCAATCCCGCGTGCGGGTCGGAGCGGTAGCGGTCCTTGAGCGGCGCCTGGAGGGCGCGCATTTCATCGGCGTTCACTTGCGTGCGTCTCCGTCATCCTGCATTCGGCCCCGACCAGTCGAATCTTAGTGGCGCCTCACGAAACGCGAAGCGGTCGAGATGGCTTGCGACCACGCCCTTCAGGCGCTCGACTTCTTCGGCGCTTTCACCTTCGATCATAACAATAAGCGCATCCTCGCCCGCGTCGAGCGTTGCGACCGCACTCGGGAATTTGACGACGCCCTTGCGGTCCGAGAGATCGACCTCCAGTCGATGGCTCCAGTGCTTGCAGAGCTGCTGAACATACTTGGCCGCGTTGGCGGTGGGAACGCTGGCCCTGGCGATCGGCATGCTGAAGGCGTCCCACGGTCCTTGGATAAGCGCTCGCCTCTCGCAGACGGGAGGCGAAGCAGAGATAGGAAGAAGCGCCCGTCTAACCCTATCCGCTGTCCAACTCAACGCCAGGCCTCCGCACGCGGCCCGCCGGGGCGGCTTGCCGCCGCCTCTAGGCCGGGCTAACCCTTGCCGATGACCCGCGTCGGCTTCTTTTCCGGCTCTTTCGATCCGATGACCAACGGCCATCTGGACGTGATCGAGCACGCGGCGGCGCTCTGCGATCGTTTGGTGATCGGCGTCGGCTCAAACCCGAACAAGGCCGGGCTGTTCACGGTCGAGGAGCGGCTGAAGCTTATTCGCGAGGCTGCGGCGCCGATCATGAAGAAGGCGCACTGTAAGCTCGAGGTCGTACAATTCACCGGCCTTGCGGTCGAGGCGGCGCGCAAGGCCGGGGCGACGCTTGTCGTCCGAGGCCTGCGCGACTCGACCGACTTCGATTACGAGATGCAAATGGCGGGCATGAACGGAGCGATGGCCCCGGAAATCCGCACCGTCTTCCTGCCCGCTTCCTCGCCGGTGAGGCCCATCACCGCGACCCTCGTGCGCCAGATCGCCTCGATGGGCGGCGACGCGTCCCCGTTCGCCCCGCCCAATGTGGTCAAGGCGCTGAAAGCGAAATTCACGCGCTGAACGCGTGCGGCGCCAAATAGCGCCAACTACGCAGACTACACGTCACTGACCGCGCCTCGTTGCCCTGCGTTCGAGGCTTGCCTACAATAGCGGAATTGTTTGGGACAAGGCCGTGTGGCGCTCGATCGCCTTCGTTTTTCTCTGGTGCTGCTCGGCGACATCCGCGTTCCCGGATAGCCGGGTCGCCTTGGTGATTGGCAATTCCGCGTACGCTGCGGCGGGCGTCTTGCCCAATTCTAAGGACGACGCAACGCTGGTGGCAGAGACGCTGCGCAGCGAGAACTTTCACGTCATGCTGGTCCAAGACGCCAAGCACGAGGCCATGCTCAAGGCGCTGCGAGACTTCAGCCACGAGGCCGATCAGGCCGATTGGGCCCTAGTCTACTATGCCGGCCACGGCATCGAGGTTGGAGGCGTCAACTATTTGCTGCCAGTCGACGTCGAGTTGCGGGAGGACCGCGACGCCGAGGATGAAGCCATCTCATTGGATCGGGTGCTCCGCGCGGTCGAAAACGCCCATAAGTTGCGGCTGGTGATCCTAGACGCCTGCCGCAACAATCCCTTCGGCGCGACCATGAAGCGATCGACAAACACACGCGCAGTCGTGGATAGGGGGTTGGCTCCTGCTGAGCCTCCGGCGGGGATCCTTGTTGTCTACGCCGCCGAGGCGGGACATGTCGCCGGGGACGGCTCGACGGGCCATAGCCCCTTCACGGCGGCGCTCGCGCGACGAATGCAGGAGCCTGGACTCGAAATAGGCAGGCTGTTCAATGTCGTCACCGCCGACGTGCTCGACGCGACCGACGGCCATCAACGCCCCTATCAATATGGATCCAATCCTACCCGCGAGGAGTTCTTTCTGAAAGCGCCAACGCCTGCGGTCGCAACGCCCACAACGCCATCAATTCCCGACAGCACGCTCGCCGCGACGATCGATGCGACAACGACGGTGGATCAGCTCACTCCGCTCATCGCCGCCCTCCCTGAGGGGCCGCTAAAGGAACGCGCCAAGGCGCGAGCGCATATGTTGAGGCAGGCCAGCTCGGCAGACCGGGGGGCTTCCTTCAAACCGACGGGCCGCAGCGAGGCGCCCGCCAGAGCTCAAGGCACGCGCTGTCGGACCTTCGCCGGAACGACTTATTGTGAATAGAGTGATATGACCGGGCGCCTTGTGAATAGAGTGATGCGACCGGGCGCCGCACCCAACTGAGACAACGGACGCCACATGAGGAAGATTATGGCGCTTTGTCGCCGAGCGATGGCAGGCTTCTTT
This sequence comes from uncultured Alphaproteobacteria bacterium, assembly GCA_963794655.1. GTDB lineage: Bacteria > Pseudomonadota > Alphaproteobacteria > Rhizobiales > Beijerinckiaceae > Roseiarcus. The sequence goes on along the minus strand of CAWCEV010000006.1, from coordinate 2,063,157 downwards.
GTGATCCTGTCCGCGAGCGCCGCTCACCCACTAACTATTGGTTCATCTGACTCAGACGTTGTTAGTTTGAGCGTTGATCTTGCGTGGGCTACTGCTGAAAGAAAGACTGGAATTGCGGCGAAGATAATTCTGCACCAAGACGAGATCGTTGTGGACAGATGGGGCTTAACGCCTCAAGCCGACAACGAAGAGACGGATTGCGGCAAACGGATTAGCAAAGCGCACGACCCGAAGAAAGCCATTACTGTGGAGGAAATGGGAGAAATCTTGGACTGCCAGGATGGAGCATCTACAATAAACAGCCTTTCGATCCATCCGTCTGTTATTCTCGACAATACTACACGATCACATTGCACGGATACCAGGATGTCCAGAGGTGAATATCAATTGTGTGCCGAAATCATATCAAACTCACCCAACGTTATCCGCATGCAGTACGAGGAATCCACGAAATATGGGCCTAAAATTTCTATAAATAAGGTGCGATTCGATCTCACTCTAGTTAGGCAATCTGAAAACTCGTCGAGTCCTATTGTGGGATGCACTGCCAAAATCGTGGCCGCATTCACATTAGACCCTAGGCAGTCGAACAGGCTCGCCCCCTTCAATCACATCCAATTGGAACAATGCCAGCGCGACGCCGCCTGACGGGAACACAGCCTACCCCCCACCCCGCTCGTGCCTAAGCCGCGCCCAGTACTCCAGTCGCTTTCGAACCTCACGCTCGAAGCCGCGTTCGACCGGTTCGTAAAATGTGTGGCGGCCGATTGCGTCAGGCCAGTAGTTCTGGCCCGAGAAGGCGTCCGGCGCGTCGTGGTCGTACTCATAGTCCGCGCCGTAGCCCTCGCGCTTCATGAGACGCGTCGGGGCATTGAGGATGGCCTTCGGCGGCGCCGACGAGCCATGCGCTTTGGCGAGCGCCTGCGCGGCGCCGAAAGCCTTGTAGACGGCGTTCGATTTTGGCGCGGTCGCGACATAGACTACGGCCTCGGCGATCGCGAGTTCCCCCTCCGGACTCCCAAGAAAATCGTAGGCATCCTTCGCGGCGTTAGCGACGACGAGCGCCTGCGGGTCGGCGAGCCCGATATCCTCGGAGGCCATGCGTACGACCCGCCGGGCAATGAACAGAGGGTCCTCGCCCGCGTCGAACATGCGGGCCAGATAATAGAGCGCGGCGTCGGGATCCGAGCCGCGCACGCATTTATGCAAGGCCGAGATAAGATTGTAGTGCCCGTCCTGCGCCTTGTCGTAAATCGGCGCGCGCCGCTGCACGACCTCGACCAGGCGCCCCGCGTCCAGCGTCTCCTCTGGCCGCACGGCGCGCCAGACTTCCTCGGCAAGCGTCAGCGCCGCGCGGCCGTCGCCATCGGCCATTCCGATGAGCGCCTCGCGCGCTCCAGAGTCGAGCGGCAGCGGCTTCGCCAAGAGCCGCTCGGCGCGCTTAAGCAACGCTTCGAGCGCCTCGGGCCCCAGCGGCCGAAAGACGAGCACGCGCGCCCGCGACAGCAGCGACGCATTGAGCTCGAACGACGGATTCTCGGTTGTGGCACCGATCAGCGTGATCGAACCGTCCTCCATGACGGGCAGGAAGGAATCCTGCTGCGCCCGGTTGAAGCGATGAATCTCGTCGACGAACAGCAACGTGCCCTGCCCTTGCGCGCGGCGGGCGCGTGCGGCGTCGAAAATCTTCTTCAATTCGGCGACGCCGGTATGGATAGCGGACACCTGCACGAAGACGTCGCCACGCGAGGCCCCGATCAGCCGCGCGACCGTCGTCTTGCCGCTGCCCGGCGGCCCCCAGAAGATCATCGAACCAAGCGACGGCGCCGCGATAAGCCGGGTCAACGAGCCATCCGGGCCGGTCAGGTGTTCCTGACCCGAAACCTCGGCGAGCGTCGCCGGCCGCAGCCGCTCGGCGAGCGGCGCAGGCGGGGGCTCGGCTTTCGGCCCGGCGTCGTCGAGAGGGCTCATGTCGCTTTCTCTCGCGCGGGCGCGCCGCTGTCCAGCATTGCGCCGCACGCTCATTTCTGTGAGTTTGCCGCCCCCACCGTTCACGGAGAGCCCTTTGACCGATGCGCTTGATCGAACTTTCGCCGGCTTGCCGACCGCCGAGCCGGACGAGATCGGCCTTTCGCGCCCGGGACTCAGCCGCCTGACGGCAGTCATGGAGCGGGAAATCGACCGCGGCCGGGCACCAGGAATTTCGATGCTGATCGCCAGCGACGGCAAGGTCGGCTTCGCGAAGACGCTTGGCGTGCTTTCACCGGGTGGGCCCGCGATGTCGCTCGACGCGATCTTCCGCATCTATTCGATGACCAAGCCGATCGTCTCAGTCGCGGCGATGATGCTGGTCGAGGATGGGCGGATGCTGATCACCGACCCCGTATCGAACTACATCCCGGCCTTTGCCCACACGAAGGTCGGGAGTGAGAGAAACGGCAAACTCGATCCGGTTCCGCTCAAGCGGCCGATCACGATCCAGGACCTGATGCGCCACACCTCCGGACTGAGCTACGGCTTGGGCCCATCGCAGGTGGACAAGCTGGTCGCGGCGGCGCGGATCACCAGCCAGGAAAAGACGATGGCCGAGCACGCCGCGGCGCTGGCCGCATTGCCTCTCCTGCACCAGCCCGGAGAGGTCTGGGAATATGGCCTTTCGACCGACGTTCTCGGCCGGGTCATCGAAGTCGTCGAGGGGGCGAACCTCGGGGAAATCCTGCGCAAGCGGATCTTTGAGCCGCTCCGCATGGACGACACCGCGTTTTTCATCCCGCCTGAGAAGCTGTCGCGCGAGGCAAAGCCGATGTCGCTGGACGTCTACCCAAAAACCCTCGGCGCTCCCGCGGAGCCCGTCACCGCGCCGCCGCGATGCGAGTGGGGCGGCGGCGGCTTGTGGTCGACGCTCGGCGACTATGCGCGCTTCCTCGCGATGCTCAGCGGCGGCGGCGTGCTCGACGGCGAGCGCATCCTCGCCCCGCGGACGATCAAGTATATGGCGAGCGACCACCTGGGACCCGATGTGGACAGGAGCAATGGGCTGCTTGCGCCAGGTCACGGTTTTGGGCTCGGATTCTGCGTCCGTCTGCAACCGGGGCTCGCGCCGACAATCGGAAACGTCGGCGACTATTTTTGGGGCGGCGCAGCGGGAACATCGTTTCGGATCTCGCCGCAGGAACTCACTGTTCGCGATTCTAATGGCGCAGGCGCCGGAGTATCGAGAGCCGCTTGGCCGGACATTCGGCAATCTCGTCAACGCCGCGATCGTTTGAGTCACGCTTTACCGTGGATCATCGGCGCCTACCCAGCCGCCGCCTCCAGCCCTAAGAGACCGCGATGACCGCCCTAACCCTGCCCCACGCCTCGCCCGAAAGCGTCGGCCTCAATCCGGCGCGGCTCAAGCGACTGACCGCGGCCATGGAGCGCGAGATCGAGGAAGGGAAAGCGCCGGGCGTGGCGATGCTGATCGCCCGCAACGGAAAGATCGCCTTTCATCAGACTCTGGGCGCGCTCAAGCCCAACGGGCCGTCGATGCGCGAGGACGCCATCTTCCGCATTTATTCGATGACCAAGCCGATCGTCTCGCTCGCAACGATGACGCTGGTCGAGGAGGGGCGGCTGTTGCTGTCGGAACCGGTAGCCAAATACTTGCCCGCATTCGCCTCGATGACCGTCGGCGTGGAGCGCGACGGCCAGTTCGAGCGCGTTCCGGCTGCGCGGCCGATCACGATTCTCGATCTCATGCGTCACACAGCCGGCTTCACCTACGGCTTTCTTGGAACGTCGACCGTCCACAGAGCCACTCATGAAGCCAATTTACTCGATCAGAGCCGCTCGATGGACGAGCATCTGGCCGATCTCGCCAGACTGCCGCTGTTGCGCCAGCCGGGCGAGGTTTGGGAATACGGCCACTCGACCGATGTGCTCGGCCGGGTCGTCGAGGTCATCTCCGGAATGAGCCTTGGGCGACTTCTGCAGGAGCGGATTTTTGCGCCGCTCGGCATGGCCGACACAGCCTTCTATACGCCGCCAGACAAGCTCGACCGGCGCGCCGAGGCCTTCCCCTCAAGCCTTGCCGAACGCGACCATGTCGATCCGGTCAATTCGACCGAGCCGCCGCTATGCGAATTCGGCGGCACGGGCCTTGTTTCAACGATGAACGACTACGCGCGATTTTGCGCGATGCTCATCGGGGGCGGCGCGCTCGGGAGCGAGCGCCTGCTCAGTCCCCGCGGCCTCGCCTCGATGACGACCGACCAGCTCGGCGACGCCATCATCGCCCGCAGCCCGTTGCTCGAGGCCGGCCATGGCTTCGGGTTGGGATTCGCCGTTCGTCTGGGGTTGCGCGGCATGGCCTACGGCGGTCCCGGCGAATTCCGCTGGGGCGGATGGGCCGGAACCGGATTCTGGGTTTCACCCCGCGACCAGATGTTTGCGATCTTCATGGTCCAGGCGCCGGCCTACATTTATTACCTGCGCGAGATCTTTCGCAATCTCGCCTACGCCGCGCTCGACTGAACTTACCACACGCCGGTGTTTGCCATTGACGCCCACGGCTCCGCTGGGGCCTTCGATTCGCCCCTCTGGATGAGTTCGATCGAAATGTTGTCGGGGGTGCGGATGAAGGCCATGTGGCCGTCGCGCGGCGGCCGGTTTATCGTCACGCCCGCCGCCTTGAGCTTGGCGCAGGTCGCGTAGATGTCGTCCACGGCATAGGCAAGGTGGCCGAAATTGCGGCCGCCGGTGTAGACTTCCGGATCCCAGTTGTAGGTGAGCTCGACCGTCGGTTTCCTGCTGACCTTCGCGGATTCGGCGTCGTCGGGGGCGGCGAGAAAAACCAGCGTGAAGCGGCCTTTGTCATTGTCGATGCGCCTCGTCTCGACGAATCCCATGAGTTCGAAAAAGGCGATCGTCGCCTTGAGGTCCGTGACCCGGATCATCGTATGCAAATATTCCATGGGTCATCCTCACCGGGTTTGCTAGGTCGATAGCTTGGGAGCATAACGCCTCCGAATTGGAGGAGCAGCCCCAATAACATGGGACCTCTCGGCTTGGGAACGAGGCGATCCGAAACCGATGACCCGCGATCCGCGCTCAAGCAGCGCGCTGCCGCCGCTTCGATCGGCGCCAGTTCCGTCCTGGCCGTGGTCAAGCTAGCGGCCGGCTTTGCGTCCGGCTCGCTCGCGCTTCTCTCCGAAGGCGCTCATAACACGCTCGACATCGGCGCGAGCGCGCTGACCTTCTTCGCCGTGCGCGAGGCCGACAAGCCCGCCGACGCCGACCATCCGTTCGGACACGCCAAGTTCGAGGCGGTGGCGGCCCTGGCCGAGACCGGCCTTCTGGCCGCGCTTGCGATCGGCGTCGCGCTCCAGGCGTTCCAACGCATCCGCGAGGGAAGCGGCGCGGTCGACGCCAACGCTTTCGCCATCGGCGCGATTGTCTTTTCGATCGCGGTCGACGCCGTACGCTGGCGAACGTTGACCCGGGTCGCGCGCGCGACGTCAAGCCACGCGCTCGCCGCAGACGCGCTGCACTATTCGAGCGACCTTGTCTCTTCCGTGCTGGTGCTGATCGGTCTCGCCGCGACGCGCGCCGGCTATTCGCACGCCGACGCGCTCGCCGCCATCGGCGTCGCATTTTTCATCGCAGCGGCGGGTCACCGGCTGGGGCGCGAGACGATCGACGCGCTTGTGGATCGCGCGCCCGAGGGCCTCGCCGAAGCGGTCCGCTCCCTTGTCCTCGATACCGAGGGAGTGGCCGCAGTCGAGGCGATCAGGCTGCGTCCGGCCGGGCCCAGCGTCGTCGGGGAAGTCATTGTCTCGGTCCCACGCACCCTGCCGCTCGAGCGGGTCGCTGCGATCAAGGCCGAACTGCAAGCGCGCATCGCGCGGAAGTGGCCCGAGGCCGATCTCACCATCACCGCCAATCCGCTTAAGCTCGACGACGAGACGATCCTCGAGCGCGTGTTGATGATCGCGGCGAGGCGCGGCCTGCCGGTGCATCACGTCACGATCCAGGAGATCGAGGGGCGCAAGACCGTTGCGCTCGATCTCGAAGTCGACCGAACCATGCCGCTCGGCGACGCCCACGCGCTTGCCTCAGAACTCGAGGACGCCATCGCCGAGGAAATCGGCGAGGGCGTCGAGGTCGAGACCCACATCGAGCCGGCCGAGCCGGAGGCGCAGGGACAACTGGCCGAGCCGGATCTCGCGCGCCGAATCGAGGCTTCACTTGCCGAGGCGGCGGCCGTTCAGGGACGCCTGCGCGACATTCACAACGTCCGCGTGCGCGAAACCGCTGGCGGAGTGATCGTCCTCTTCCATTGCCGCGTCGATCCTGCGACGCCGGTTGAGACCGTCCACGACGCAGTCGACGCGCTAGAGCGCGCGGTCCGCAAGGCCTTCCCCGAGGCCCGCCGTGTGATCGGACATGCTGAACCGGCCGGGCCCTAGGCGAGCGCAACTTTCAGAATTCCGCCAGACTGCGCTATTCAAGAAGCCGCGATGACCGATACTCAGCGGACGACCGGCGCTTCGCCTCGAACCGACCCACCGGCCGAAGGGCGCCTCTCGCGCTGGCTCTCTCCGTTGTTGCGGATCCTCCTCCTCGTCTTCGCCGCGTGGCTCGTCTGGTATACCGCCGGACATTGGGATCGCTGGACCGGTGCGGCCCGGTTCGAATCGACCGACGACGCGTTCGTATCGGGGGATGTGACGCCGCTCTCGGCGCGTGTGTCCGGAAACATCACGGAAATGCCGGTCAACGACTTCCAGATCGTGCGCAAAGGCGATCTTCTCGCGGTGATCGACCCATCCGACTACCAGGCTCAGCTCGAGCTGGCGCAAGCCAATCTCGCGGCCGCCCAGGCGACACTCGCCAATCTCGCCAATCAGCGAATCGTGCAGCAGTCGCTTGTCCAGCAAGCCGAAGCAACGATCGACGCCACCGAGGCCGACGTCCTGCGCTATCAGCTCGAGGACAAGCGTCAGCGCGACCTCTTGCGCACCGGGATCGCAGGCACGCAGCAGTTGGTCGAGCAGGCCGACGACAACGCCAAACGGGTTCTTGCGCAACGGCGTCTGAATGCGGCTCAGCTCGACCAGCAGAAGGCGGCGCTTGCGGCGATCGACATCCAGGAAAAGCAGCTCAAGGCGCAGATCCACGCAGCGGAGGCGCAGGTCGCGCTCGCTGCCGACAACCTTGGATATACGCGCATCGTAGCGCCGGCGGACGGATTGGTCGGCGAGCGGCAGGTCCGGCTCGGGCAGTTCGTCAATGTCGGCACGCAAATCATCGCTGTCGTGCCCTTGCCCAACATCTGGGTCATCGCAAATTACAAAGAGACCCAGATGACCGATGTGCGGGTCGGCCAGCCGGCGCGGATCGCCGTCGACGCCTTCCCCGATCTCAAGCTTACCGGACATGTGGAGAGCTGGTCCCCAGGAACGGGAAGCACCTTCGCGCTGCTCCCGCCCGACAACGCCACCGGCAACTTCACCAAGGTGGTTCAGCGCGTTCCGGTCAAGATCGTCCTCGACCGGAATGACTCGCTCGGGTCCCTGGTGCGGCCAGGCATGTCGGTCGAGACGACGATCGATACCGGCGCGTCTCCAACCCGGGGCGCAGGTGGGACGGCGACCAGCGCGGCGCCGACTCCGTGACCGCCGTTTCCGCGCCGATCGCCTCGGCAGGCGCCGGCGCGCCCGTCCCTGCGCCCGTCACTTGCGCCGGCATCGCCGCTCACGCCAGCGGGACCCGCTACATCCGCCTCAGCGCCGATTCGCTCCGGCCTTATATCGGCATACTCGGCGTTCTCATTGGCGCGGTCCTGTCGTTCACCGGCAGCCGCATAACGACCTTCGGGCTCGCCGACCTGCGCGGCGGGCTGCACTTCGGGTTCGACGAAGGCGCCTGGATGACGACGAGCTTCGGGGTTGGGCAGATGCTGATCGGCGTCGCATGTCCCTATCTCGGCGCCGTTTTCAGCATCCGGCGAGTGCTTCTGCACGGAATGGCGCTTCTCTTCATCGCGAGCCTGCTCGGTCCGTTGTCGCCCAACCTCTACGCGTTCCTGACCGCGCAATTTCTCGCGGGCGTCGGTTCGGGCACGTTCATCCCGCTCACCATCGGCTTCATCGTCCGCAATCTCCCGCAGCGCCTCGTCGTCTACGGACTCGCCGTCTATGCGATGAACTCGGAACTCTCCCAGAATGTCTCCGCTTCGCTCGAGGGCTGGTTCACGGACAACCTCAGCTGGCGGTGGATCCAGTGGCAGTTTTGCGCGGCGCTCCCCGTCATGTTCGTCTGCATCTGGTATGGAACGCCGCGCGAAAAGGTCAATATCGCGCTCCTGCGCCACCTCGACTGGCCCGGGCTTGTCTATTCCGGCCTGGGGTTTGCGCTGCTCTATGCCGGCCTCGACCAGGGCAATCGCCTCGACTGGGTCAACAACGGTCTCGTCAACGGGCTTCTCATGTCCGGAGCATTGCTGACGCTGGCATTCGTCATGCGCGAGCTAGTTGTCGAAAGGCCGTTCCTCAACCTTCGGCTGCTGGCGAAGGAAGGGATCGTGCCGATCCTTTTGGTCCTCGCCGGCTTCCGCTTCATCATTCTGTCGACCGCCTATATCATTCCGACCTATCTCCAGGTCGTCCAGGACTACCGCGAGCTGCAGGTTGGCGCCGTGCTTGTATGGATTGCGCTGCCGCAATTTCTTATCGTTCTTCCTCTCGGCTGGCTTCTTTCCCGCGTCGAGGCGCGCTGGGTCCTCGCGCTCGGCGCAATCTTGATCGGGGTCGCGTGTCTCATGGGAACCTTTCTCACCCAGGACTGGGCGACCGATGATTTCCTGCCCTCGCAGATCCTGCAGGCGATCGGCCAATCCTTCGCGCTGACTGCAGTGGTCGTGCTCGCGGTCAAGTCGATGAATCCGGCGGACGTGCTGACCATTGGCACGCTGTTCCAGACGACCCGCCTCTTTGGCGGCGAGATCGGGACGGCTTTCATGCAGACCTTCGTCCGCGTCCGCGAACAGGTCCATTCCAACCTCATCGGCCTGCATGTCGGCAGCCTGGGCGGGATGACCGCCGACCGGCTCGCGGCCTATCGCAACGTCGTCGGCGCGCATACGAGCGACGCCGCCGCGGCTGCGGCGCGGGCGACGAGCCTTCTTGGCACGGCCGTCGCGAAGCAGGCCGCGGTCCTTTCCTACATTGACGGCTTCCTCGCCGCGGCCGTCGGCGCCTTCTTCTGCCTGCTATTCGCCGCCCTGTTGCGGCGCCGGTGACCGGCGGGCTTAATCACGCCACGCCCTTGACAGATCGACTGCCCCAGGGGCCTGACTTCTCGCCCCCAACTCTTGGAGCAATCCTCACATGGCGCGCAAGCTACGCGTTGGCTTTGTCGGCCTCGGACGCGTGTTCGATCTGAACGTACGCGGCTACCTCGGTCATCCCGAAGCCGAGGTCGCCGCGCTATGCGACGCCGACTCCGCCAGTCTCGCCCGGCGGGCCGCCGAGCATCCCCGCGCCCGCGCGACATCCGATTTCCAGGACTTCTTGCGCTTCGACCTCGACCTGATCGAAATCCTCACGCCGCACCCGCAGCACGAAGCGATGACGGTCGCGGCTCTCGCCAGCGGCGCCCATGTCAGCGTGCAGAAGCCGATGGCGATGACGCTGCCCGAATGCGACCGAATGATCGAAGCCGCCGCCGCGAGCGGAAGGCGCTTGAAAGTTTTCGAAAACTTTGTCTTCTACCCGCCATTGGTCAGAGCCCGCGAGTTGCTCCGTGAGGGCGCGATCGGCCGGCCGCTGCATTTCCGGATGAAGGTGGTGATGGCCGACCGCGCTCAGGCGTGGCATGTGCCGAATGCGGCCAGTCGCTGGCGCCATGTACTCGCCGCAGAAGGTCGCGGCGGCCCGATCGTGTTCGACCACGGCCACCACATGATGGCGGTCGCGCTGTGGCTGTTCGGAGACGTGCGCGACGGGTTCGCATGCATCGAGCGCACCGAGACCGCCGTCGGCGCCTACGATGCGCCGGCGACGCTGATGTGGCGTCACGCCAATCCGCCGGTGCACGGAACATGGGACGTTTCGCTGGCGCTGAAGATGACTTTGCGGACCGACTACTATGCCGACGCCGAGCGGTTCGAAATTCAGGGCGAGGAAGGCATCATCCAGGTCACGCGCTGCTCCGACCGGATGCTGGACGAACCCGCGCTCACCCTCTACCGCGACGGCGAAGTCCGCGCCTTCCACAATCTCAACACCGACTGGGGCGCGAGCTTCCCGCTTTCCACACGCCACTTCCTCGAGGTGCTCGCTGGAAGAGAGCCTCAGGAAGCGCTGACCGCGCCGGAGGGCCGGCGCGTGATCGCGCTCTACGACCTCTTTCAGCGCAGCAACGCGGAGCGTCGCGCTCTGGCGGTCTAGCGCGGCGATCGGCCCGGCCGAGCCGTCGCGCTGACGCCTGATTGCGCGGGACGGATCGGAAGCGCGTCGATTTCCGTCGAACGAGATTGCGCACTATGGCTGCGCGTCGGGGCGAGGGCCGGGGATGAGCCCGAGCCGGGGCGAAAAACGGGGGACGGGATGCGCACCGCCTATTGCTTCACGCCGGACCGCGCGTTCTTTGCGCCGGCGGTGCGCGCCATTGCTTCGCTCATCGAGGCCGAGCCGGATGGAGGGCATGAGATCGTTGTCGTCTGCGAGCCGGACGACGTCCCGCGGGGCTTCGACAAGCTCGCGAGCCGATTGCGCGATCGCATCGAGCTCATGGCGATTGACTTTGCCCGCTTCGATAAGGATTTGAAGCCGAGCGGACGCTTTTCGCGCGCCGTCTTTCGCCGGCTCTTTCTCGACGAGCTGCTGCCTTCCCGCTTCGAGCGCATCGTGTCGGTCGACTCCGACATGCTCATCGTCCGCCCGGGCCTCAAGCGGCTCGAAAGCTTCGATCTCGAAGGAAAGCCGCTCGCCGCCGCCTACGACATGATCTTTTATATGGACTTCAAGGGCGACGCTCTGGCGCGGCGGTTCCAGCGAACGCGGCGCTCCCTCGGGCTTGCGCTCGAAACTCCCTATTTCAACGCCGGCCTGATGGCGATCGACCGCGCCGAATGGCGCAGACGTGGTCTCACCGAGCGGGTCGCGCGGGCGCTCCGCGATACGCCCGAGCGATTTCCTTTCAACGAGCAGGACGCGCTCAACGCGACGCTTCAGGGCGATTTTGCCCCACTATCGCCGCGCTTCAATTTCATGGGCGACTTCTTCCTTCTCGACATCGAGCGCTTGATCGAACCGATCGTGCTCCATTTTGTCAACGCGCCCAAGCCATGGGAGCTCCCACTCTGGCGCGGCGAGGCGCGTTTCGCCGAGACCTATCGCGACTGGTTCTCGAGCTCGCCGTGGCCGGAACTGGCTCAGTCGCCGTCGCCTCTGCCTTGGCGGCGGAGCCGGCCGCCGCTCACGCGCGCGCGACGGGAGTTCGCGAGTCGCTTGTGGCAGTTCATCGGCCGCACCCGATACATTGATGGACCTTTGAAAATGCGGGGGACTTGAAGGTGCAATTCTGGCTCATTGCGATGGCGTGCGGCTTCTTCCAGGTCCTGCAGGCGATGACCAATGGCGCCGCGGCAAGAGCGGGCATAGGCGCGATATGGGTCGGGGCCATATCGGCAACAGTTTCCGCGCTGGCGCTCATCATTGTCGCGGTCGCGCTCTTCCGCCTGCCGCTGCCTGAAGCTGGCCTCCTCGAAGCTCACGGACTGAAGGCCGTCGCCGGCGGAATGATGGGGGCGTTCATCCTCGCCGGCCTGACTTTCGTCGCGCCGAGGCTTGGACCGAGCCAAACCTTCATTCTCTATTTTTTCGTGATCGCAGCGACGTCGGCTCTAATCGACGGCTTCGGCCTTCTTGGGACCGAAGCCAAGCCGTTGGCGGCTCGACAGCTTGCCGGTGTGGCGCTCGCGGGTTTCGGCCTCCTACTCGCCCGCTGGTGAACGAGGACCGTTATTGAGCAGACGGCAAAACTATATTGGATTACGTCAGCAACCATAAGTATTATATGGATAAAAATTTGTTACAGTTAAATACTCATTAAGTATTACTCGTCAGATTCCCCCGAAGCATCGCCGTTTCTCCGTCGGCGTGGCGATTCTGGGGTGGCTGATGAAGGTTCTCAAGGTTCTCGCTTGCGCCGGACTGACCGTGGCCGCGTGGCCCGCTGCGGCCGCCGATCTCGGCAGCGCGCCGCCGCCGATCATGCCCTTGAGCCAGGGGCAGACGATGTTCGAGGTCGGCTCCAACTGGTACATCCGCGGCGATCTAGGCGTCAGCTTCGACGAGGCGCCGACCGTCTCGCTCTCAAGCATTTCGACGCCGCCGCCCGGCCTGATCGCCACCCCATACACGACGCCGGCCGGAACGAATTGGTCGACCACCAACTTCACCGGCGGCGTCGGAGCCGGTTATCGCTTCAACGACTACCTCCGCCTGGACGCGACCTGGGACTTTCGCACCGGCGTCGGGGGAACCCGCAACACCGCGCTCGTTTGCCCCTATCCCCCGACGACTGGAGTTGTCGCTCCGACGGCGGGCCTGCCAGCGGGCAATCTCTACAATACTTCGGACGTCTGCAACGGATCGACGGACCTGAAGCAGTACAACAACACCTTCCTCGCCAACGGCTACGTCGATCTCGGCACATACAGCGGCTTCACCCCCTATGTCGGCGGCGGCCTTGGCCTCAACATGAACGTCGCAACAGGAAGCTTCAACGCGTACCAAACGAGCGACGGCCAGGTCTACGCGCCGAACCTGGCGCCAGCCGCCGGATTTCCGCAGGTTTGGGTCAATCAGCAGGGCCAGCCGATCTCTCCGCAGCCGGCCGTGACCTTTGGCCAGCAATACTGGAGCCGATCGATCAGCTCGACCACCTATTCGTTCGCCTGGGCGCTTTCCGCCGGGCTCGGCTTCCAGCTCAATCCGAGCACAACGCTCGACATCGGCTACCGTTATCTGAACAGCGGCGTGACCACGCGGCTCATCAACCCGCAAACCGGCCTGGCGCTGCGGCAAAACAACGCTTCACAGCAACTAAGGGTCGGAATTCGCTACGTGCTGCAGTGATCGACTCGGCGAAGACAAACGGCTCGCGCGGATCGATCCCTTTCGTCGCCATCGGCGGTTTACGCGCCCTTCGGCCTGAGCTACCGTTCTTGCGCCAAGCACTGGGCGAGGGGCCGCTCGATGGGCGCAGTCGCGAAGATCGGCCCGGCGCCGCGGAAGGAGCACCCGCAGAAAGCGCGGCGGGCGCTGGCGCCGGCGGCGCTTGCCTCCATGGGCATCGTTTTCGGCGATATCGGCACGAGCCCGCTCTACACGCTCAATGTTGCGGCCAAGTCCGCTAGCCCCACCGGACAGGTCACGCCTGAGGCGGTGCTCGGCATCGTGTCGCTGATCTTCTGGTCGCTCATCATCGTCATTTCCTTCAAATACGCGATCCTGATCATGCGCGCGGACAATCACGGCGAGGGCGGCATCCTGGCTCTGCTCGCGCTGGTCAGCCCGCGCCGCGCCAAGCGCAACCGCTGGCGCGCCGCGATGGTCGTCGTCGGCCTGGTCGGCGCGACCCTGCTTTACGGAGACGGTACGATTACGCCCGCCATCTCGGTCTTGAGCGCCATCGAAGGCCTCAAGATCATTGCTCCTCAACTCAACCGCGCCGTCGTCCCCCTGACCGTCGTCATCCTCGCGATCCTCTTTCTGATCCAGCGCAACGGCACGTCGCGGATCGGAGGCATATTCGGGCCGGTGATGCTGGTCTGGTTCGTCGTTGCGGCGGCGCTCGGGGTCGTCGGAATCGTGCGATCGCCCGCGGTGCTCGCCGCGCTCAACCCGCTGGCGGCCGTGACCTATCTCTGGCACGCGGGACCGCTCGCGCTCGTGGTCATCGGCGGCGCCTTCCTGGCCGTGACGGGCGGGGAGGCCTTCTATGCCGACATGGGCCATTTCGGCCCGCTGCCGATCCGCGTCGCGTGGTTTGGCGTGGCGCTGCCGGCGTTGACCCTCAATTATTTCGGCCAAGGCGGACTGCTGCTCTCCGAGCCAAATTCGCCCACTGTCGTCGATAGCTCGTTCTATGCCCTCGCCCCGCAATGGGCGCATGTTCCGCTGATCATTCTCGCGACAATGGCCACGGTGATCGCCTCGCAGGCGGTCATTTCCGGCGCCTATTCGATGACCCAGCAGGCGATCTCCCTCGGTTTCCTGCCCCGCATGAAAGTCGTGCATACCGAAGGGCGCGAGATCGGCCAGATCTATGTCCCATTCGTCAACTGGGCGCTCGCCATCGGCACGTTGACCGCCGTCATCGGCTTCGGCTCCTCCGACGCTCTTGCCGGGGCGTTCGGCATCGCCGTCTCGCTCCTGATGGTGATCACGACACTCCTGGCCACTTTCGTGGCCCTCCACTGGAAGCACTCTCGCTTCGTCGTCTTCACTGTCAACGGGAGTCTGCTCGCAATCGACCTCCTGTTCTTCGCATCGACCTCAACCAAGGTCTTTGACGGCGGCTGGTTCCCGCTCCTCATCGCCTTCGTCATCTCCTTCCTCATGCTGACGTGGCGCAAAGGCGAGGAGGTCATGGACGCGGTGCGACTTGAGATTCGCGAGCGGACTTCTGATTTCATCGAGCGCCTCCGCCGCGATCCGCCGCTGCGCCTGCCCGGAACCGCGATTGTGCTCGGGCGGATGGCAAAGGGCGTACCGCTGGCGCTTTCGCACAACGTCAGGTGCAACCACGTCCTGCACGAGAAGGTGCTGCTGGTCGCGGCCAATATGACCGAGGCGCCGCGCGCGCCGGAAGACGACCGGTTCGTGGTCGCTCCCATCGGTGAAGGCATTACTCGCGTCGAGTTGCGCTTCGGGTTCATGGAGGAGCCGAACATTCCCGAGCGGCTGGTCGAGGCGACGGCGAGCGGGAGGATCGAGCCATTCGATCTCGGCCACGCCATCTACTACACCGGACATGAGACGATCATTCCATCCGGACGTCGCCCGGGACTGCCGCGTTGGCGCGAGGCGCTGTTCGCTTTCCTGCACCACAACGCCCAGCGCCCGGGAGCGTTCTTCAAGATCCCCGGCTCTCAGATCATGGAGATCGGCGTCGAATTCGAGATTTGAAACTTGCGCCGTCCCGCCGAAGCCGGCTTGTCTCAATCGGGAGGTCATGCGAAGCTGGCGCAACATCGATAAGACCGGAAGCGAACCGGCGTCGAATCGAATACGGGGAGGAAGCTTATGCTCAGGCGCCTGGCGAGGATCGCAGCCCTCGCATTTTTTGCGTTGTCTCTGTCGGCGAGCGTTCAAGCCAAAACACTCTACTGGATCTCGCACGGATCGCCCGCCGATCCGGTCTGGACTTATTTTCTCCAGGGGGCGGAGACCTGGGCCAAGGACACTGGCCAGACAGTCAAGACGTCTTTCCATAACGGCGACGTTCCCTCGCAACAGGAAGCGATTCGCGCCGCAATCGCCGCCAAGGCCGACGCCATCGTCACGACCAGCCCCGACCCCGGCAGTCTGGTCGAGGTCGTCAAGGAAGCGAGGGCCGCGGGCATTCCGGTCGTCAACTTCAATACTCCAGACGCCAAGGTGGACTTCAACGCCTATGTCGGCGGCGATCTCACCGTTGTTGGGAAAGCGTGGGCGCAATATCTCGTCGACCACAAGCTGGTTAAGTCCGGCGACTTCGTCTGGCTGCCGGTCGAGGTTCCCGGCGCGAGCTACGGGGTCGAGGAGGAAAAGGCGATCGCGACCGTCTTCAAGCCGCTCAACATCACCTGGGAAGTGACCGACAACACGCTCGATCAAGCGAACGTAATCTCGCGCATGAGCGACTATCTCACTGCCAACCGCAAGAAGATCAGCGCGATCATCGGCCTTGGCGACATGGTGACAGGCTCGATCAAGCGTGTGTTCGATCAGGTCGGCGTTAAGCCCGGTGAAATCCCGGTCGTCGGCTGGGGCAACTCGCGCGACACGACCGCGGAAGTGCTGGGTGGCTATGTCAACGCCGGCATGTGGCAGGACCCGCAGGCGACCAGCTACATGGCGCTTTCAGTCGCGGCAATGGCCGCGGCTGGCATCCCCCCGGGCTTCAACGTGATCGTCGGCACGCTCTACGACAAGTCCAACGCCGCTATGTACGACAAGATCATGGGCGGCAAGTAGGACGAGCGCGCACGTCGCTCTGCGCCGGCGCAGCGACCCGAAGGCAACGGTTCCGGGTCGGCGATCCTCCGGGCGCGGTCTTAACCTCAGCGTCCTAAGGCCGCGGCGTGGCGCGCCGCGGTCGAGGGATGACCTTCTCGAACCGACGGAGGCGACCCATCGCCTCCGTCCGCTCCATAGGCGACAAATCGCGTGCAGAAAGAATCCCCACTCCGACGTCTGATTTCGGCGCCGGAGTTCGGCCCGTTCGTGCTGCTTATCGTCGAGCTTGTTGTTTTCGACGCCATCAACCCCGACTTCCTGTCCGTTCTCAACATCAGCAACACTCTTACCTTCACCGTCGAGCTCGGCCTGATCGCGCTCGCGATGACTCTGTTGATGACCGCGGGCGAATTCGATCTCTCCGTGGGCTCGCTGTTCGGCTTTGCGCCGGTCCTGATGTGGACTTTGTACAATGCGGGCCTGACATCGCTCGGCGTCGCATTCGTGGCCAGCCTCGTGGTCGCCGCGCTGATCGGGCTCTTCAACGGGCTGTTCGTCACGCGACTCAGGATCCCCTCGTTTCTGGTGACGCTCGGCATGTTGCTGGTCGTGCGCGGCACGGCGCTTTTCGTCACCAACGGTTTCCCGCAGCGCACCTGGAGCGCAGAAGGGCAATGGCTAGCGAAGCTTCTCGTCGGCGACTTCTATATCGGGCCGTTCCGGGTCTACGCCTCGTTATTCTGGTTCGTCGCGGCGGCACTCATCCTCGGCTATGTTCTGACCGAGACGAAATACGGCAACTGGATCCAGGCGACGGGCGGCAACCCCAACGCTGCGCAGGCGCGCGGCGTCGACGTCAACGGAGTGAAGGTCACGCTTTTCATCCTCTCGGCGGTCATGTCGTCCTTCGCCGGCATCATCAGTTCGATCCGCACCTCGGCGGCCAACCCCAACAGCGGAACGGGCTATGAGCTTGAGGTGATCGCGATGGTCGTGATCGGGGGCACGGCGCTGACTGGCGGCCGCGGCACAATCATCGGCACCGTGCTTGGCGTCCTTATCCTGCGCGTGATGCGAAACGGCATCGTGCTGATCGGCGTGCCTGGCCTCGCCTATAATATCTTCATCGGCGCCATCATTCTTGGGATGATGGCGCTCCATTCCTGGCTCGAGCGCCGGCACCAGGCGGGGGTCTGACCCATGGATGAAGAACTGGTCAGAATGGCGCACATCAATAAGTTCTACGGCCGTGTGCAAGCGCTCGAGGATGTCAATTTCAGTGTCGGCCGCAAGGAGATCGTCGGGCTCTTGGGGGACAATGGGGCCGGCAAGTCGACGCTCATCAAGGTGCTCTCGGGCGCCGTGCGGGCGACCAGCGGCGACATTATCGTGCGCGGCGCCCGCGTCGACATCCGTAGCACCACCGACGCTATCGCGCTCGGCATTGAGACGATCTACCAGGATTCGGCCCTTGTCACCCAGCTATCCATCGCGCGAAATTTGTTCCTCGGGCGCGAACCGCTCAAGGGACCTCGTTTTCTCAATCGCATGGACGCCAGGCTTATGGAGGAGGTCGCAGGCGATCTTCTGCGAAAGGTCGGGATCGGCAAGTCGATTCCAGCGTCGACGCCAATCTCCTCGCTCTCAGGCGGCGAGCGGCAGGCGGTGGCGATCGCGCGCGCGATGCATTTCGACAGCGATCTCATCATTCTTGACGAACCGACCAACAATCTGGGCGTCGCCGAGACTCAGGGAGTCTTGCGCTTCGTGCGCAACGCCCGCGATTCTGGGCATTCCTGTATCTTCATAGCCCACAACATTCACCACGTGTTCCAGGTCGTTGATCGGATCGTCGTCATGCGGCGCGGAAAGGTTGTCGCCGACAACATCGACCCGAAGCAAACGTCGGTCGCTGAGGTTGAGGACGTGATCACAGGCGATCTTGCGGGAACAGCTCACTGAGCCGGCTGGCCGACCAACAAATGGTCGGGACTGCGACGTCGCCGAGGAGTTGACGAGATAGAAACGCAAGTCCGCCCCGACGCGGCCGCTGCGGGACGGCTTGTTGGTCGCGACGGCTCAGAGAGCCGCGACGACGCGGGCGCGGCGATAACCGACCACGCCAAGGCCAAAGAAACCCGCGATCATCATCGCCCAGGTCGCGGGCTCCGGAACCGCCGTTGCGACGCCGGTCACGAGGTAGCGGATAGGCGGACCGCCGATCGTGTATGAAAGATTTTCCCACGAGGGACCACCCGATCCGCCGATGATCGGATCGGAACCGGGCGACCCGAGCGGATTGGTGAAGGTCAGTTGCAACCCGCCGAAATAGGGCGGATTCGTCCGGCCATAGCCCACACAATTTGTTCCGCAGCCGTCGGGATCAGCTGTGGCTGCGGTGTAGGAATATCCGGAAATCGCGCCGGCCAATGTCGTCAGCTGCAGACTGGCAAGCTCGACATAGCCGTAGGTGTTGACGGTGAATTCGCCGCTCAAACTGGTCGAATTGTCGAACGTGCCGGTGATGATGTAAGTGACATCTGCTTTGCTAGCGGTCGCTCCCGCGACCAGCCCCGCCACCGCCAAGCCCGCAATTGCCAGGAACGCCCGCAGTTTCATTCGCTCGCCCTTCCCCGCCATCGGCCCGCGAACGACTCGATAGCCGCGACCGCATGCCGATTTGCTGAAAACAATATGTAAATTGTTTCATATTCAGGCGCCATCCACAAGTCGTCTTGTGAAAGATGGTTGCCCGGCGCCTGGATCGGGGGAGCGGGGCAAACTATGGAGAGCTGCGATGGGGGCCGACCAACCGGGAGCGCGTTGCGCTCGGTTTAGGCAAATCGGAAGGGAGCGGCTAAAGCGACAAGTTGTTGCAGTAAATCAGAATTTCGGTTAATCTGATCGCATGACAAATTATGTCCCTCTTCGCGCCGAGACAGCGGGCGTCGCTTTGGCGCCTCGCACATGACGAGCGGCGCAGGGAAAGAAGGTTCCCAGCCTTCGCTCCGTGCAACCCATTGAAAAGTAAGGATTCGCGCGAGAGAATCCAAGAAAATCCCAGATCAGGGGGGGCAGGCAAGACGCGCAATCCGAACTTGTCCATATGGCGGCTGGGCTGTGGCGACATTGCGGCGAAGTGTAAGTGAAGCCAGATGTATTGCTTCAGTGTAGCATGTTGGCTAATGCGTATTGTCTAAACATCTAATTAATATCGTCTGTAATACGCTGTCTTTTGTTAAAGTATAGCCCGCGCACAGAAACGGCGGGGCGGGTCGAGGCTGAGGGCCAATCCCATCAAGCCATTTGGATTTGTGAGTATGCGGGTGATCCGGCCGGACGGGCGGTGCGGAAGGGCCGCTTGCTGGCCAGGCATGGACGGGCACCCGCTGCGGATCGGAGCGAGCCGAACTTGCTCCGCCGCGCCCTTGGCCGTCGCGGGTGTTCCCTAGCCGTGCGAGACAGCCAATCGCTCGACCAAGCGAGGTCGCTCGCCGGGGCCCGCTCACCGAGAGGCCCGACCGAGTCGCGGTGCGGGCGTAACGCGATCAAGGCGCTAGCGCCAGCCGCCACTAGGTCCATTCAGCGGCCAGCAATTCCGCCTGACGGATCACCAGATCGACCGCGGCCTTTTGCAGATCGGGCGGATAGCCGTATCGCGCCAGCATCTTGCGAACTTCGATTCTCATCTTCGCGCGGACGCTATCCTTCTTCGTCCAATCGATTGATGCTGACCCGCGGATTGTTTGCGTAAGCATTTGCGCCAACACCCGCAATTGTTCATGCGCCATTAGCTCCTTCGCAGAACCGTTCTCGGCGAGCGCGTCGTAGAAGGCGAGTTCCTCGTCGTTGAGCCCAAGCTCGCGCCCGCGCGCGTTCGCAGCACGAATATCGTTTGCGAGCGCTATCAGTTCTTCGATCACTTGAAGACTGTCGACCGCCCGGTTGTGGTAGCGGCGCAGGGTCTCGTCCAACCGTTCACTCAGCTTCGTGGATTGGACGATGTTCGAACGGCCGCGCGCCTTGATTTCATCGGCGAGCAATCGGCGTAGGGTCTCGACGGCGAGATTCTTCTCCTTCGTGCGCGCGACCTCCGAGAGGAACTCGTCCGAAAGGACTGAAACGTCCCTCTGTTCGAGGCCAGCCGATTTGAACACGTCGAGGATGCCGTCGGCCATCACCGCGCGTGAGAGAAGCTGCCGAATATCGCGCTCTATGTTCTCGCGGTGTCGCCCCGACCCGCCCGTGTATTTGACGAGATTTGCTCGGATGGCGGCGATCAGCGCAATTTCGTCGCGTCGTCTCGTCACCCTTTCGTCGCCTGCGCTAATTCCGTAGGCGGTCTCCATCCCGAGCGCGGCCTGGATGAAATCTTCGCGCCGTCCGCTCGCGAGAACGACCTCGAGACACTGTTTCAGGATCGTCAGGCGTCGCGCCGGGGCCGCCGGGAAAAAATCGCGCCAAGGCGCGTCCGCAAGCATTGCTTCCGCGCCTTCGAGCCGGCCTAGTGTCTGTCGCACGGCTTCGTCTACATCGAGCCGGACCTCCTCGCGATCCCGAGCCGAATAATCCGCGAGCGCCGCCTTCAGTTCCGCGCCAATGCCGAGATAATCGACGATGAGGCCGCCCGGTTTGTCGCCGAAGACGCGATTGACGCGGGCAATCGCCTGCATCAGCGCATGGCCCTGCATTGGCTTGTCGATGTAGAGCGTGTGCAACGCGGGCGCGTCGAAGCCGGTCAGCCACATGTCGCGCACGATGACGAGATCGAAGCCGGAATTCGGGTTCTTGAAGCGCTTAGCCAAATTCTCCCGGCGCGCTTTGGTGCGAAGATGAGGTTGCAGGGGCGCAGGCTCGTCCCTCCCCTGGCCCGTGATGACAATCTTGAGACTGCCGGACGCATCATCGCGTGGGTCGGCGGAAACCCAATCCGGCCTTAAAGCGGCGATGGCGTCATACATTTCGACCGCGACACGTCGGCTGATCGTCACGATCATGCCCTTGCCGCCGCTCAACGCCTCGCGGCGCTGCTCCAAATGCGTAACGATATCAGCAGCGATCTCCCTGACGCGCTCTGGCGCGCCAACGACCTCTTCGAAGCGCGTGATATTACTCTTTGCACGTTCGGCGTCCCTGTCGTCCCCCTCGCTGAGTTCCTCCGCCAGGGCATCGAGTTCCGCGCGATCTTCATCCGAGAGCTTGACCTTCAACCTGGCGAGCCGCGCAGTGTAATAGAGCGCGACGGTCGCGTGATCGGCGACCGATTGCGCCATGTCGTAGGTGTCGATCACCTCGCCGAAAACCGCCGTCGTGTCGCGGTCTCCGATCTCGATTGGCGTTCCGGTGAATCCTACATAAGTTGCATTGGGAAGCGCCTGACGCACATATTCGGCGAACCCGATCTGCTCGCTAACCGCCTCCTCCCCCGCCACGAAGCGTTTCTTGAACCCATATTGGCTGCGGTGCGCCTCGTCCGCGATCACGATCACATTCGAACGCTCTGTGAGCTTGGGGTGTTCGCCCTCCTCGCCGCGAAATTTCTGGATCGAAGTGAACACAAGTCCGCCGATGTCGACGTTCAGCAACCGTCGCATCTCGGCAGCGTTCTCGGCTTGCGTCGGGCGTCCGCGCAGAGCGGCACCATGGGCGTTGAACTCGCCGAACAATTGGCCGTCGAGATCGTTGCGGTCGGTCAGCATGACGATCGTCGGGTTTCTCAGCGCTTTGGCAAGTTGCAATTGCCGCACAAAGAACACCATCGTCAGGGATTTGCCCGAACCCTGCGTGTGCCAGACGACGCCGCCCTTGCGTGTACCGCCCGCGCCTGAAGCCGCAATTGTCGAAGCCAGCGCTTTTCGCACCGCGTGGAATTGATGATAGCCGGCGAGCTTCTTCGACTTGACGACGCCGTCGACGACCTCGAAAGCGATATAGTCGACGACGAAGTCGAGGAAGTGCTCTGGCGCGAAAACGCCCCGGATCAGCACTTCCAGTTGCGAGCGCCCGTCGTCTTCGAGTTTTTCACCATCGATGGTGCGCCAGGGCGCGAAGCGGTCGAGGCCAGCGGTCAACGACCCGATGCGAGCCGAGACGCCATCTGTGATGACCAGCACCTGATTGAAGCGCATCACCTCCGGCGCCTTGGCGCGATAATTTTGTAGCTGCGTGTGGGCCCGGGCAAGCGTCGCTTGCGCGTTCGAGGGACTTTTGAGCTCAAGCAGCGCGAGCGGAAGCCCGTTGACGAAGGCAACTAGTGGATCGAATCTAACACTTGATGCCCGCGCCTGACGGCGGCGATGATTTTGTCCGGGTCTGCGGTCCATGTGAAGGGCCTGGACTGCTGATTGTGCTCTTCGAGGAAGCGGTTGATCGCGGCTTGCAGATCGGTGACGGACCGGAAGACGCCTCGCTTGAGCCTGCGCTTTGTGAGAGTGGCGAAGAAGCCCTCGACCGCGTTGAGCCAGGAAGCGGACGTCGGCGTGAAGTGGAATGTCCATCGCGGATTGCGTTCGAGCCATCGGCGGACATTGGGATGCTTGTGGGCGGCGTAGTTGTCGATGATGGCGTGGATCGTCTTCCCCGCAGGAACCTGTCTTTCGACGATATTGAGGAAGCGGATGAACTCCTGATGGCGATGGCGCTGCATGTTGCGGCCGATCACCGTGCCGTCGAGGACGTTCATCGCGGCGAACAGCGTCGTCGTTCCGTGCCGCTCGTAGTCGTGTGTCATCGTTCCGGCGCGGCCCTTCTTCAGCGGCAGTCCGGGCTGGGTGCGGTCCAGCGCCTGAATCTGGCTCTTCTCGTCGACCGACAGGACGATGGCGTGCGCGGGCGGATCGACATAGAGCCCGACGACGTCGCGCAATTTGTCGACGAAGCGCGGATCGTTGGACAGCTTGAACTGGCGCATCCGGTGCGGCTGGAGGCCGTGCTTGCGCCAGATACGTTGAACCGAGCTGACGCTGAGCCCCGCCGCCTTCGCCATCAACAAGCCGGTCCAGTGGGTCGTCTCGCCAGGCGGTTCGCCAAGTGTCAGCGCGACGACGCGCTCGGCGGCCCCGGCGCTCAGCGGTGGGATGCGCGAGGGACGCGTCTTGTCGCGGAGCAACCCGTCGAACCCCGCCTCGATAAAGCGTTCTTGCCAGCGCCATACGCAGGTCTTGGACTTGCCGGTTCGCCGCATGATCTCGTTCGTGCCGACACCATCGGCCGTAAGCAGCACGATCTCGGCCCGCCAGACCTGCTTCTGCGGCGCGTTGCGGTCACGAACCAGGGCTTTGAGCCGACAAATATCGGCAGACGAAACCGAAAGGGATTTTCCTGCGCGCATCACGCAGACTCGCACGCCGAAATCCCAGAGGGAATCCCATCCGGGATTCAACTGTCAGGTTCGATCCACTAGGTCGAAACGCACGCTTTCGCGCTCGCCCTGCACGATGAACTGATTGGCGACGAGGAGGCTGTTGGCACCCAGATTGGCGCGGTCGAGCAGCCGCAAAGCGATAGTCCGCGTCTGGCCGTCGCGGTTTACCTCCACCAACACTCCTGTCGCGAGCAGTGGGTGGAAGACGCGATTGTTTTCGAGCGCGTCCTGGCTCGGCGCCGCCCGAACTGCGCGGATGGCCGCGTCGATCATCGCAGGCGTCGCCTCGGGATTGAGCCTTGCGAGCGCGCCACGCAGCTCCGGTTCCAGAATCGCATCGTGATAGCTAGCCCGCGCCCCCATTGGCCCGTCGGGCGCGAGATAATCGCCGGGGACGGTCTTCCAACCAATCAGTTCGAACCACGAGAGCGCCGCAAGCTCGACGGTCTCCTCGCGCAAGGACGAAGATGTTGATGAGACGATTATCGGGTAGCGGTCGCTCAAGCGGCGGCTCCCTCATCGTCAACAAAAGCACCCTGTTCCACCTCCCATTCGGCTCGCGCCGTGTCGTACTGGATGGGGTCAAGCTTGAAGAGGATCTTGCTCGCCGGGAATACGGAACCAGCGACTACAAAATCACCAAATTCAACGTCGAGCGAGGCGTTGAACGCCTCGAAATCCTCGTAACGATTTTCTTCGTTCTCTGCTCTTGCTGCCGCTCTCGACCAAGCCACGTCAAACAAAAAGCTTATCAGGGTGTCGCATAGGCCTCCGAGCATGATCGCGTGCTGACGTTGCAGAGTGCTCCAATCGAGCGAACCTCCGTGTCTCAGCCCTGGAATGTTGCTTAACTCTGCGAGAGCACACATCGCCGAGCGGGGGCCAACCTTGAGGCAGACCGCTAAAACGAAAGGCCCGCGACCACGTTTTCCGCGTCCTCATCAAGCGCGCGGGCCACTTTGGTTTTTGGGCTAAGCCACTTTGGGAAGCTCGGGGCACTCATCGTCGTCATGTCGCGTAAGTGATTGACTTCCAACGGAACGAGCTTTGAAGCACGCATTTTCCTCAATCGCTCGCTTTTGGGGACAATTCGTTTTTGCGACATCTTGTCTAATTGCAATTCTCGAGGCCCGATTTTCCAGCAGCCAATAAGGGGCCACAGATGGCGAGAGACGACGCAGGCGCCGAGCGTCATGTATTGTTGATTGCGAAACGGATATGAGGGCTTTCCGTCCCGCCAAAACTGAGGAATGTTTTCGTAAAGCTCGATATCGAGCGCTTTCTTGGCAGATAAGCCCGCATCGCGCGCGGTGTTTTGCGGAGAAAAACCGCGCGAAGCTATTTTCACTCCCTTTTCGCCTAGTTCGTCGTCTTCATGGACGCTGCGGATGCCGGCTTGCACGAAGGAAGCGCCTTCTTTCGCGACTTTCAATTCCCATTCGCCCAATTGTTTAGTCGGCGGCACATAGACATCGAGCCGTTTCGTGCTGAAAATGCCGTCAGTCGCGAAGCCAATGATATAGTCGGGATCGCAAAGCGCGGCCTCGATTAATTTGCGTCGTGTTCCGGCCGTGATGGCGGCGGCGTACCATGGGCTGGCAAATTTTGGGGGCTGCCCTCGTCTGCCCACGCGTTGCGCAAACTTCCCATAAATCGAGTTGATCCCAAGTTTAATAACGTCGCCGCGAATGTCGCCTTTGGGAAGGGAGGCGCGATAGTCGAATAGGTCTTTAATCCAAGCGAGTGGCTTTTCATCGCTGGCGGGCATAAAAAGCCATCCTTCGCTAATTTCGAGAACCGCGCCCTTTGGATTCCGCCCGTAATGAGAAAGTCTCTTTTGACGTTCAAATTCCTCGAACCATTTCAGCGCCGCGAGAACGTCGTCGCGCATGTAATAGCCATCAACGGATGCGGGAAACATAATGGATCCGTGTTCCGTGCGGAACGGCAACGGGTAAAAGGGCAAATCCCTTTCGACCGCATATGTGCGAACGTGAAACATGCTTAACATGTCCGCGTGTTCCAGATCCTCGCGCGTGGGGCTGACTTTGAAAACCCATTCACCGCCTTTCATGGTCGGCAATTGCGCCGCGTTCGCGGGATAGGCCGATGAGACGTCATTCTCGAAAACCCAACCCGTATGTTTCCCCTGTTGCATCAACTCTATTCGGCCGCCGAAATAGGCGTGAAAGGCCCATCGCCTCCATTCGGTGTCTTGTTCAACGTCGCCTAGGATCGCTCGTGGACGATCCCCAAGGTAAGATTTTAGCAGCGCTTTCGCGATTGCGCCCGCACCCCACCAATTGGTGAGTTCGATCGGCCTGCCAGGTATCGCCACCTTGAGGGAGGTGCGTAGCTTTGTCATCATACAGACGAGCGCTTTCAATTCCAGGCTTGTGTATTCCTCGATCGTTTCAATATTCTCGGCTTTGAAGCTGCCGCGCTCGCCTTTCCCGGCTTTGATGATTGCCAATTCATCGGCCGTAACCACGCCGGGCATTTCAGCGATCGCACCTAAGAAGCTTTTCCCAAAGAAGCCGAACGTGTCATAAATCTCAATGCGCTCGATCCAATCGACATCGTGGGTTCCGTCGCGAAATGGCTGATCCCTATTCCGCAATTTGCACAGCGTTACGCTTTTGCCCGCAATGTTGGAAATTCCATATCCCTTCCATAATACCCATCGCCGGTAATTTTCCTCAACGTCTTTATCGTTCCTCTTTGACCATGGTTTTCCATTGTGCAGCTCCCATCCTTTTTCAAAAGGGAAATCGGCGATAAGCTGGGCGACGTCATAAGTGAAACCAAACGAGACAAAAATGGGCGCTGGCGCGTCGCTATCTGGCGCAGCGAATCGCCGCGGCAGGCTTAAAAGAAACTCAAAGATGGCCGCGGAGGATAGCCCGTTCACGTCGGTTATCGACTGATTGGCGAAGCCCTCCGCGCCGCCAGCCATCCAAAGGCAGGTGCGCTGTCTTTGATATTTTGCCTCGCCGTGGACAAACGGCTCGCCGATGTTCAGACCCTCGCTATCGACGGCGACGAATTGTCCCCCCACGCGGGGGCGAGCATTGATACGTCTGCCCGAGCGGACTTGATCGCGTTTTCCGTCGTATCGACGGCGCAACCATTTGAGCAGCTCTTCCCAAGTCGGAATTTTCGCCATTTCATCGGGCGGAAATTCCATATCGGAGGGAGAAACCCGGCCACCCCCCCTGTGGAAGCCGCCGAGCTCCGAAACGTAACGAAACGAATGTTCGGTTATTGCTGGCTCCTCGCGGGAGGCTTGTTCGTCGCCCTGGGCCATGGGAGCCTCGCCGGCGGCCCGATCGCCGCTCCCGCCCTTGGGAGACCCGCGGAGACGGCGATGGTCCCTCCGGGCTACCGGGGTCCCGCTAGTGACCCGATCGCGGCTCATGGGCGTTCGATCCCTCCGTCATGCCGTGACCGAAAACGCACCAACGTCCCTCGGCTCGCTTCCGAACGCCTGTCGCACCGCATCGGTACTGTATCGCTTGAAAAAGTCCTTGAAGCGCTGGCGATCCGCGCGGTCGAACCTTTGGGACGGATTGCGCTCACCCTTGTCGGAAAGGTCGAACCATTTGAACGCGACTTGCCGATCAGCGCGCGTCATCTCGGGAACGAATTGATTGAGGAAGCGACCATCGGCCGCATGGCGTTGCCGCAAAGCGGTCGCCGCGTCGTAAACGAATGTCCCCGCTTTAACCCCCTTTGTATATTTCTCTTTGCTGACTTTCACGCCAAGCCGTTTCTCGCGCACCATGTCGCTCATTTTGCGATCCGATATGGTTGCGCCTTTTGCAAAATCGGGATTGCTGACATTACGCCAGCTCTTTGTCGTCCCCTTGACTTTGACAAAGCCGAAACGGCGGGGAGGCTTACGCTTTGAGGAATGGCGCGTCATCACAGCCGCCTGCCTACATCGCGTGATCGAAGAGCAAGCCGTTCGACGTTGGCCCATAGTCGGTCGAAGTCGGTCAGTGCGGCGCTCTCGCCGGCCGTTTCGCCGACTGGGTACACCCTGATCGTAAATCGAAACGCTCTCATCGGCTCGACCCCGCGACCAATCAGAAAGCGTCGCTGCGCCTCTTCCTTCAAGATGTTCTTGCAAAGCGAATGGATGCGCAGTTTTGTGTCGTAATGCCAAAGCCAACAGTCCGGCCGATCGAGCAAGGCCGGGTTATTGGCAACAAGCTCGATCCAATCCGCGCCGTAAAGTGCGCGCAGTCGCGCCCAATGCTCATCGCCGGGCGTACGACGGTACGAGCCGGGGTTGGGATAGCCCTCCAACTCGAACGCCTTTGCTGCATTCGCCAAGGGCCGGTGCCATTTGGATCTTACGGGCCGGATTTTTTCCGGAATGACGGCGACTTTTTCTTGAAAGGAGGCGCAACCCCGAGGGTCGATATGGCCGCCCGGGGAGCCTCTAAGAGCGACCGAGCCCTTGGCAGCTAGAACGCCCTCGAACTCGATAATGTCGCCGTGGACGATTCCAGGAGGGAAAGGGCAAAAGGGCAGGACATGAGGGCAATCATCAATCGTCCCTCTATACTGATAACGTGGTCCCGTCGCTTCGCCGCGTCGTTCGCGATCCGCCCATTCGTCATAGTTATATCGCCACTCAAGTAAGGGGCGCGATTTGTTTGACGCGTGTGGGGGAGCGGAGAGTTTTTCAATGGGTGGCGCAAAACGCCCTTGTGTTGATACGCGCTTTTGTATATTCGGCTTCATAGTGATTGCCCTTTCCTGCAGTCATTGCGCTACTTGTGAGGCGGCGCGGATTGGAAATTTCAGGCCCGCGCGGGGAGCAACCGCGCGGGCCTTGTCTTTTTGGCTTTAGGCTAGGGTGCTTCGGCGAGAGGGGCGGAATTGATCGCCCTTGCGAAAGCCAGTCGCGCGTGGCGTCTTGACGCGAAAGGCCGCCATGCGAAGCGCACGCCGCGATCGCGTAACGCTTGTTCGATGGCGCTCCTCACCGCAGCGCTGCGCGTCATGCCATGCGCTCGCGCTAACTCGTCAAGCGCCGCGGCGACAGGCGCGGAGACGCGGCTCGTCAAAATAGTCGATGAAAGGGGCATGCAAGCTCCGCCACTTTTCGAACCCTGCGCTAACCGGCGCGGGCGAATCGGGGGAGCAATTCTTGAGCCAATGTATACTGGAGAGACAAAAAGGCAAGGCTACTGCAACAGGCAAAAATTTCCGCTAGAAGCTCAGAGAGCCTCCACGCGCGCCTTGAACTGATCGAGCATCTGGTGCCGATCCGTGTCCTCCCCGAACCGGCCGCGCTGCCCCTCGGCGATGGTCAGCGCATGTCGCAGTGCATCCGCGTTCGCCCTGGCCGCCTGCGCCGACGCCGCCGCGTTCAGGGCCACCAGCGCATGATATCCCACGAACGGCTTCTCCGTCCCCGCCCGCTCCGCCAGCCAATCCAGCATGTCGTAATCCGGCAACACCTGCATCGTCGCGATCGCCTGCAGTCGCTTGCCCGGCGACGGCGACGCCGCCAACTCGTGCCGAAGCGGATTCGCCGCCCGCCCCAATGTCCGCATCTTCGCAACGACCACCTCCATGCGCCGGGTTCGGTCGTCGCCTGGCGGCATCGTCGCCCGAATATTCTCATATTCCGCCGCCAGCGCGTCCACCTGCCGCGCCACCAACGACATGTCTGCCTGCGTCAGCTCCGCCACTGCCTCGGCTCTTCTCTTCTCATCCTCCGTCGCCGCACTGCTCTTTCCCGTCATGTGGCTCGCCGCCTCAGCCGACTTGTCCAGTTCGGTCTCCACCTTCCGCGCAATCTTCGCCTTTAGCCCGAGAAACTCGAATTCGGTCACGCTACGCAGCATAGAACCGATCTCGCCGTAGAATAGCAGCAGCGCCAGAACGGCGAGCGTGGGCCACGCCACCGCCGAGATAAACTCCGCAATCGCCTTTAGCCGTTCTGGACTGTGCCACAGGTCCCCATGCTCCGACGCCCGGTGCACCATCTCGGTCAGCGCCCGCATCAGCTCAGCAGACGCATTTTCGCCTCCCGCAGCAGCCTCAGTCGCCATCAACAAGCTCCACTGGTTCCGATCCGCACCATATCTGCACACCCGACACCGCGCCGGCGATATTTTTGAGAACACGCAGTCTCGATGCGGTATGATCCGATCCGATTGGAGGTCCGCCGTGCTGATTCAATGGTGCCTCAAGGGTATTCGTCAGACGAATACCTTTTCCGACGCGCAGGCCGCCGACGTTCTCATGTCAAAGGGGCTGGCCTCAGCGCATATCTATGCCGATCCCAACCACTACACGCGATCCGCCGCGTTCGCCGACGCCCACGCCGTGCTCTCCACCATAGCCCTTGACGATCACGTCAACAATTTCTCGTCGGTGGCCGCCCACACGCCGTATGTTTCACTCAGCGCCGGCTGCCGCACGATTGACCCCGTCACGGGCGCCGCCCGTACCCACAGTGCGCTGGACACCGCTATTGACTTCGCAACCGGCGCAGTCTGGGGCGCCGCAACCACGCCGGGTTACGTCTTCAAGCTGTGGCTCATCGTCACTCCAAAGCCCGCGCCGGCGCTGCCCAGCTACGGCGAGGAGGTGCGCGACCTAAACATCTTTGGAAAATATACCATCTTCCATACGGAGGGAGAGATTGCCGGCAAGCTCGTCGTGCCGCACCGCCAGATCGCGAGCGTGACCAAATACGATCGCGACGGAGCGGTCGACGTGTCTGTGAACTGGGTCTCCTTCGGTCTGGATCCGGGAACCGGCCCAGAGGGACGCTCCGCCGAGTATTTACAGCCAGAAACCGTGAGCAACGTCATGGACCTTCTGTAATGCCGTTCCTGCCCGCTACGCTGCATTGGCGAGATGAAGATGTCGACTTCTGGCTCGAGAGTTTGACCCTTCGCGCGCACGATGAAAGGCGTTCCACCATCGCGCGCGCTCATGCGGCGCGCAAGGCCGCTGAACTCGCCCTCGCCACGGGCCGGCAAGAGAGCGGACGCCCGCCACCGCCGAGCGACTATGTACGGCGTGCGCTCGCAGCCGCACTCAACCCCGAGATCCGCGAACAGCATATCACGTCTGTTGCCCTATTTGCCGGGCTCTGCGGCGAGCTCGAATTTCTCGGAATGTCGGACCTTGGCGTAACTGTTTATCTGCGTGACGGCGTCATTCTCAAAAGCAACTGGACCGCACCGCTTGTCTCATTGTCCGCCGGGGTCTCCGCTCTTATGGCCGTCGCCCTCGCCGCCGGCATCAGGATGGAGTGGGCTAGAATCCTTACTGATGTGATGCCGGAACAAGGCGACAGTCGCCGCCGCGCCGTCGCTCTCATCGCCCGCAACAGCCCCACGGCGGAAATCCTGCCTGCGTTTGGTCTCGTCCGAACCGAAGACGGGAATCGCTTTTCGGAAGCCGAGCCGCGCCTCGACCTCGCCATGGCCGCTCTAGTCGCTCGCGAAAACGAATATGCCGCAAGCATCCGCTTAGCGAGAGAAGCCTGGCGCTGGCACTCCGGTCTCTACCCTCCGGTTCCCCTGATCGATTGGCCGCTTTTCAGCCTCGAACTGGCCTGGCGCCGTCGCCTCTCAAGGTTTCCGCTCTTCCAGACCGAGGATCCCTCCGTCATCTTCATCCGCCAACTTGCCGAAAGCTTCGCGCCTGTGGTTTGAACTGGTGACCGCCTGCCAGCTCAGATTATCCGATTGGATGGGGGAGGAAAGGGCGGGGAGAGAAATGGAGGGCTAGCAATCACGCTCCGGTCGCTCTCTCGCCCGTCACGGGCCAACGCCAGCGCGCGAGACGGGCGAAGCCGCGCGCTCGATCGTCTCGACCGCATGCGTGCGAGCGATCGCCGGCGAGGAGGTGCAAAGCCGCGTGCCGCGCGTTCCCCGAAGGCCGATCGCCGAGACGGGCAAGGCCGTACGATCGTGGAGCGACTACAGCCTCCTCGCAGCTTTCTTTCACTTCGTTTGTCACGTCACGGACACCGGGCAGTGACCACACGCCTTCTTCCAACTTGAACAGCCATCCATTGGCGTGTTTGGAAAAGCGACAGCGCGGCTCAAGCAAGGAGTGAGGCACAATCGCCGCGCGCAACACCGAATAATCAGCGTTGAACAGAACGCCAGCTAGGAAGTCGAACGTCCGGTCGGGCAACCGACGAATGAAACTTAGCTGACGTGACCCGTTGTGCGTCGTGATGCGCCGACTTTTGACTTGATACCTCAACCCACTTGCACTGTCCGTCGCATCGTGTCCGGACGAAGAATTATCCTCTAGGGTCCAATTGAAGGTGCGAGAAATAAGCAGTTCCGCATAGTCACCCAAAGGCTGATTTGAGCTGCGGACGATGTTCCGCTTCCGCAATTCTTCGAGGATCGCCGCGTGCAGTTCAAGCAGCTCTTTAACCTTTGCTGACTGGAGGAGCACAGGGAATTCATTCATCACGATAACAGCGCTCCTCTTAGTGCGCACGACAGTCCAACCAATCGCCGAGATGGCGGCTCGCCGGCGAGTTGCAGGCCGGGGGGGGTCTGTCCTTTAAGCACTTGCACTAGACTAGTAGCAAAGTACGTATTTCAGTAGGTATTTCATACTATACTGTACTATAACAATACACAACACATTACTTAGCTATTGCCTCAGTCCCGCCATACTCTCGCCGCCATATGGCCAGCTTCGGATTGCGCGTATTGCCTGCCCCCAAAATCCCAGATCATCCAACCCGCGCGGCGGGGAGCTTCGGCCTGAAACAGCCCCGAAGCCAAGAAACCCAAATGGACGCACCGGCCCGAGCCGACGGTGCCCGCTGCTATAGCGAGATCGCGACCGCTTCTCGGCCTTTTGGCGTCTCGACGACGCGCATCGAAACCGCCTGACCTTCGAACAGGCTCGAGACGCCCGCGGGGCCAAGGATCGAAGTATGGACGAACACGTCCCGGCCGAAGTCGTCGCTGGCGACGAAGCCGAAGCCCCGCGCGCCGTCGAACCACTTGACTTTACCGGTCAAATTGACGGCGCTCGATGCGTCGGGCGCCTGCCGTCGGGGTGGGCGCGCGGGCCGTTCGACGGCGCTCGTGGTGTCGACCTCCATCACGCGCACCACTTGGGCGCCCCGCGAGCCGGATCGGATGACGGCTCGAAGCTTGGCCCCCGAGGGCAGCGTCTCGCGGCCGATCTGGCGCAGGGTCTTGAGATGTACAAATGCGTCGCCTTCGCCGCCGGTCAGTTCAACGAAGCCATAGCCCTTTTCCGGGTTGAACCATTTCACCGTCGCCTCGACCGTCAGCCCGTCCGCCAACGCATCAGCGTCGGTCGCTGAACCGCCAAAAACACCCTCCTCAGTTCGCGCTGGGCCGCCCTTCAGAAACGGCTCGTCCGCTTCGAACCCTCGCCCCCCAAGGGTCCGCAACTGATGCACATTGCTCATCGCTCTAGTCCTCCCCTCATCATTGTTCGGACTGCTTCGAGAACCGTCGCCAAACACGCTGAAGTCATTACGAATTGAATGCTGCCGATTTACCCAATCTCGCGCCAACGGCCAATAGTCCGCGTTCTGGCACAGCCTTGCGGGGCCGGGACGAGCCCGGCCGCCACAACCTTCAAGTCGGTAGGACAACTCGCCCACCGCCGCTGTGAGCTGGCTCACAGCGCGGAAGGACCCAGGGATACGCGCGGAGCGGGGGTGGGGCGACCGCGCCGCTTGCGCACACGCGCCCGCCGCTGGCTGGTCGAGAGTTATGGACAGTTACGCGCGCCGGGATGTGCCCCGCGCCTTCACGCCACCTGCGCCATCGCCAGGGCGCGGGGGCTCGGCTGAACTTTCGGCAGGGAGACAACCGCGGCCGCGCCTGCGCCGGCCTGGGACTGAAGTCGCAGCGTCCCCCCGTGCAATTCGACCAACGAGTTGGCGATAGCGAGGCCGAGCCCTGATCCCTTCATGCCATTGGCCAAGACGACATCGCCCTGCTCGAAGGGCCGGCCCAGGCGCACGACCTCCTGGCCGGTGACGCCCGGGCCGTTATCCTCGACAATGAAATGGACCAGTTCTCCGACGGCCGCCGCGCCGATGGAAATTTCGCCGCCTTCGGGCGCGAATTTCACCGCATTTCGCATAAGCGTGGTGAGGATCCGCTCGACCGCAAGAGGGTCCGCTTCAATCGTCACGTCCGGGCCAACCTCTATTGTGACGGCGATTCGCTTCTCGCGCGCCGTCGGCGCGATGTCGAGCACCGCCCGGCTCACGGCCTGCTCCGCGCGAAATCGTGCATAGGAAAGGCGCTCGCGGCCCGCTTCGAGCCGCGCCATGTCGAGAACGTCGCTGACCACATGCAGGAGATATTCGCCGCCGGCGAGAATATGTGCGCAGTAGTCTCGGTACTTCTGCGATCCCAACGGCCCGAAGGTCTGGCTTTCCATCAGCTGTGAGAAGCCAATGATGGCGTTGAGCGGCGTGCGCAGCTCATGGCTCATGTTGGCGAGAAACTCCGCCTTGGCGCGGTTGGCCGCCTCCGCTCGCGATTTCTGCTCGTGATAGCGTTCGGCGAGATCAGCGAGCTGCTGCGCTTGTTCCTCGAGCGATCGCCGCGACTGCTTGAGCTGAGCCACAGTGGCGAGCAGAAGGCGCTCGGAATTCATGAGTTGCTGCTCATGTTCCTTTAGCGCCGTAATATCTGCGCCCACCGAAACATAGCCGCCGTCGCGGGTGCGGCGCTCGTTGACCTGCAGCCAGCGCCCGTCGTCGAGGCGCGCCTCGTAGGTCCGCGAGTCGCCGACAGGTGCGCTGTCACCCGCAGCGCCCAACACGCCATGAGCGAGAGCGTGGGTTCCCGGAGCGGCAAGCGTTGCGCGGCGGTGGGGAGGCTGTCCCGCCTCTCGGGCCTGATCGAGCAGTCCCCGATATTTCGAGTTGCACAGCACCAGCCGGTTGCTCGAATCTCGGAGGACGAAGGCCTCGGAAATCGCCTCGATCGCATCGCGCAGGCGCTGGTCCGCAGTCGCCGAAAGTTCGGCTTCGCGTTTGCGCTCGGTCACGTCGAAGGCGATGCCAATTAGGCTCGCCTCGCCGGTCTCCTCATCCTCGACGATATCCGCCCGCTTGCGAAGCCAAACCCAGCGTCCGTCCGCCGCCCGCATGCGGAACTCGACGTCGATGCACTCACCGCGCCGCTCGGCGGCGATCCGCGCGATCGTCTCCAGGGCCTCGTCGTCAGGGTGCATAAGGCCCTGCAGGTCGGAAATCGTCCAATGGCTCGGCCCCTCCTCGAGTTCCAGGAGGCCGAACATTGAGGCCGACCAATGGATGCGACCGCTCCCCAAATCCCACGTCCAGAGGCCGCAACGCCCGCGATTGAGCGCGAGGTCGACCCGGGCGCGCAGCGCGCGCTCGTCGCGAACACGCTTGCGCTTGCGTCGGGCGTCGATGGCGTAGAGGCCCGCCCCCGCGCCGATAAGTGCGATGATCGAGGCGAGCAGGAACAACGTCACCAGCGCGGTGCGGCGCCAAGCCGAGAGATGAAGACCGACCGGCGAAGCAAACGCTACTTTTGCCGAGGCCCGCGATAGCGTCCGCACGGCAGCAAATTGTTCCTCGCCGCGCTCGGTCTGGAACTTGACTACGCCGCCCCAATCGCCGGCTGCGTTGGCGGCTTTGCGGTCGCCGAGCAGAGTGGCGAGCGGCGGTTTGGATGCGGCCTGCGTCCGGTCGAACTCGACCAGACGCCCCGTATGGTCCATGAGGATCGATTGGCTGAACCCTTCCTCGGGATGGGCCTCGAGCACATTTCGGAAGATTTCGGCCTCCGACCCTTGCGGATCGGCCAAGAGGGCCGCATTGAGCCGCTGGACAAGGAGGCTGGCGCGAATGTCGATCTCGCGCACGGCGGCATCGAGCGCCAAGCGACGTTCAACGCGCAGGTGCTGAACCGTCAGCGCGATAATGCCGACGATCGCGACTGCGATGGCAATCGAAACTGCCGACGGATTGACCCGCCGGCGAACGCTCGCGGCGAGAATTCGAAAATCCGCGCGCTGGATCGCCTGGATTGATCGGCGCGTCCACGCCGCGGCGAACCGAAGCGCCGCGTCCCCGCTCAACGCTCGGGCTGGCCCTTCCGGACAAGCGCCCCCGTTTGCCGCGCTCACACGCGTCATCGCCCTTCCCAGACTTCGCCACAAATGACACTCGGGCAGCCGCCTTTAGGCCCGAATCACCACGATAAGAATCCTTGTGCGAATCTTTGTCTAGGCCTTGACAGGGGCGCGGCAGAAAAAATGTGGCCGAACGGGGGCTAGGAGAGAATCGGGTGTAATCCGGTAGCCAGCGGACGGGCTTGGCCACGCGGGATCAGCCGATGAGCTCAACTGAGGCTCCGAGTCACAATGTCGCGCACATCCGGCGACAGCGACGCTTGCGCGGCAATCCGCCTCAGCATCGCTTCAGCATGGCCGCGGCGCACCTCCTCCAGCGACCGCCACGACCGCATTGCGGTCAATAGTCGCGCCGCGATCTGGGGGTTTGTCGGGTCGAGAAAGACCACTATCTCTTCGAGCAGCTTAAACCCCGCTCCGTCAGGTCGATTGAATTGCGTCTGGTTGGCGGTGAAACCGCCGATCAGCGCCCGGACGCGATTGGGATTGGCGAGCGAAAACCCGCGGTGGCTCATCAGCGCGCGCACCCTATCGAGCGTCCCGGGCTCGGGAATCAACGCCTGGAGCGCGAACCATTTGTCGAGAATCAGCGGCTCCATCGCGTAGCGCCGGCCGAACGCGTCTAGCGCATGTTCGCGCGCGTCGTCCGGCTTCAAGGCGATCGCGGTCAGCGCGCCGAGGCGCTCGGTCATGTTGTCCGCCTCGGCCAGCTGGCGATGGGCGAGTTCCAGTCCCTCGATCACGTCTCCGTCGACAAACAGGCTGAGAGCGACGTTGCGAAGGGCGCGGCGGCCGGCTGCCTTGGCGTCGGGGCTAAACGGCGAGGAGTTCGGCAAGCCCGGCGTGAAGGGCGGCGAGGTCGCGAGCATGAGCGCGCCCGAGCGCGCCGCGCATGGTCTTGCGCGCCATGTAGATCGCATCCGGATCGACATCCTTGCCGATCTCGCGCGCCGTGTCGGCCTCCGTCGGAATGCTCATCGCCAGCGCGGCGAAGGCGTGATCAATGCGGCCGGCTCGCGCGTCCTCGATCAGCGCGCCGAATGCCGAGGCCAGTCCGCTGTCCCGCTCCGGCGCGCGCCCAGCTCGAATGGCGCTCACACCCCGAATGAGGACTCGTGTCCCCAGACTCTGTAATGATTGCCAGCGGTTGAAGTTGTCGCTGTCATGCCGCGAAAGTACGATCAGGTCTTCCTCAGTCAGATCGTCCTCCACCCGCACCGGCGCCGAGAATCCGCGGAGGAAAGATAACGTCGGCCGCTGAGGCACATCCCGAAAGACGATCGACCGCCGCGCATCCTTGAGCTCGAACACGCCGCTCGCGAGCTCGCTGGCGGTCGCGTCCGACGACGAGAGCGTCAGGTCGCCGCCGTTTGGCCCGATTAGTCCGAGCGCAACCGGCATCGTGGCCGGCAACTTCGCCGCCTGTCCCGGCGTCGGCGCGATCGACTGGCCGATGTCCAGCCGGTAAGTCTTAGCCGCGGCGTCGTAGTCGGTGCGAATCGTCACCTTGGGAGTGCCCGCCTGACTGTACCAGCGCATGAAGAGGGTGAGATCGCGGCCTGAAACCGTCTCGAAACAGGCAATAAACTCCTCAATTGTCGCTGCATGACCGTCGAAGCGCGCAAAATAAAGGTCCATACCGTTGCGGAAGGCGTCCGCGCCGATCAAGCGCTTCAGCATCCGGATGACCTCGGCGCCTTTCTGGTAGACCGTCGCAGTGTAGAAGTTGCTGATCTCGTGATAGACCTCGGGCCGGACGTTGTGCGCCAGCGGCCCGGCGTCCTCGGGGAATTGCGCAGCGCGCAGCGTCCGAACGTCGCTGATGCGCTCGACCGGCGCCGAGCGCATGTCACCGGAAAACTCCTGATCGCGGAAGACGGTCAGTCCCTCTTTGAGGCACAGTTGGAACCAGTCCCGGCAGGTCACCCGATTGCCCGTCCAGTTGTGAAAATACTCGTGGGCGATCACCCCCTCGATGCTCGCGTAATCGTCGTCGGTCGCCGTATCCGGCGACGCGAGCACGTATTTGTCATTGAAGACGTTGAGGCCCTTGTTCTCCATCGCGCCCATATTGAAGTCGGAGACGGCGACGATGTTGAAGACGTCGAGATCATATTCGCGCCCGTAAGCCTGTTCGTCCCATGCCATCGATCGCTTGAGCGCGCCCATCGCGTAGCGGGCGCGGTCCTCGCGGCCATGTTCCACGTAGATCGCGAGCGCGACATTGCGGCCGGATGCGGTGACGAACGAGTTGTCGATATGGCCGAGGTCGCCGGCGACGAGTGCGAACAGATAGCACGGTTTCTTGTGGGGATCCCGCCAGACGGCGTAATGGCGGCCGGGGAGGTCGGCCTCGCCCGTGGCCTCGATATTGCCGTTGGAGAGCAGGACTGGCGCCTCGCCCCGATCCGCCTCGACCCGCACCCGGTAGGTCGAGAGGACGTCCGGACGGTCGAGGAAATAGGTGATGCGCCGAAAGCCCTCGGCCTCGCACTGGGTGCAATATGCCGAACCGGTGCGATAGAGACCCATGAGCTTGGTATTGGCGGCAGGATCGAGCCGCGTCTCGATCTTCAGTTTGAAGGGGCGCGGCGGCGGCCGGTGCAACAGAAATTGAGAGGGACTTGCCCCGAAATCGGACTCGTCGAGCGGCGCGCCGTCTAACCTCGCCGAGATGAACAGAAGCTCATCGCCGTCGAGTTCCAGCGCGGCGCCCTCCCGGCCAGCGGGATTGGGCCGGAGCGACAAGGTCGAGACGACCCGGGTCGCATGAATATCAAGCGATACATCTAGGTCCACAAGATCGATCAGATAGTCGGGCGGGCGATAATCGGCGAGGCGAACTGGCTGTCCGACCGATGTGCGCATGGGCGGCCTTTCCGAGTCCTGGCCTTCACTGGTGATCAGGCCGGAGGCGAGGCGTTGATCGCGGTCGGCGTAAACGTCAACCCGTAACGACGCAAGGTCTTTTGCAGCGCCGGCGGCGGAGCTTCGCCGCTGGTGAAGATCGCGGCTCCTTCATGCGTCGGCGGCGCCTCTGGCCTCGCTGCAGCGATAAGCGCGTCGAGGCGGCGCGCGATCGCGGGCGCAGGATCGACGAAGCCGACCGGCCAGGGCGCAAGCCGCTCGAGCCGATCGACGATGAGTGGAAAATGGGTACACGCAAGCACGATCTGGTCGGTACGCCGGCCCTCGCGTTCGACGAAACACGGGGCGATCTCGTGCGTGATCTCGGAATCCTCCACCGTTTCCCCGCGCAGAATCCGTTCGGCGATTATGGCAAGAAGCGAAGACCCGACCAACGTTACTTCACAATCCGCGGCATGATCGCGGACCAGCGCGTGGGTATAGTCGCGCGCCACCGTGCCGCGGGTCGCCAGTACGCTGATCATGCCCGATCGCGACGCGGCCGCCGCCGGCTTGATCGCCGGTACGGTGCCGACGAACGGCAGGCGAGGATAGGCGGCCCTCAGCGGGGGGAGAGCGAGGGTCGAGGCGGTACTGCAGGCGACGACGACGACGTCGGGTTCGGCGAGCCCTATGATAGGCGCCATTACCTCCAGCACCCGGGAGACGAGGGCGTCCTCGCCGAGCCGGCCGTAAGGAAAGCCTGCGTCGTCAGCGGCGTAGACAATCCCAACGTCAGGCCTCAGCCGTCGGACTTCGGCCAATACCGAAAGACCCCCGAGTCCTGAATCGAATACGAGCGCGCGCGGCGCGCGCCCCCTCGCGGTCTCTGCGTCCAATCGGGAGAGCAGGTTCAAGCCCATCTCGCTTATTTCGTCGCCGGCCTGCTTCGTTCGCCGACGCATACGCCAATCGGGGCGCGCGGCAAAGTGACCATCTGGGCATTGACCCGGCGGGAGCGATTCAGCCAAGGAAAGACGCCGCGCTTCTGCGGTAAGGGGTCGCCGCTGACCGCTACGTTGTTGTCCGAGGCCGATTTCACGGCCGAGCCGGTCGAGCGCCTCGACGCGCCCGATCCGCCGACGCCCGCCGAGCGGAGAGGCTTGGCGGTCGCACTCGTCGCTGCGGCTGTGCTCCACCTGCTGATTCCGCTTGGATTGTTCGTCTATTACGAGCTTTGGCCGCCCTTGGCGCCGACCGCGGTGCAGGAAATCCCGGTCGAGGTGGTCGTCGAGCCGCCACCGCCGCCTCCCAAGCCGAAACAGGCTGAAGACAAGCCCAAGCCGCCCCCGAAGCCGTTCGAGGAGAAGCCGGCGTTCGACGCGCCGGCGCCCGAAACGAAGGAGAAGGTCAACCGCGAGTTGCCGGACAAGACCACTGAGGCCCCGGCCTCCCAGGCGCCCCCTCCTCCGACCCCGGGCGCTCCGCCGAAGAGCGAAACCCAGGCGCCGACGCCAGCTCCCGCCGATGAGCAAAAGGCGCAGACCGAGCCCGCCGCGCATGACCTTAAGCCAGCGCCGGAGGGAGAATTGCAGGCGGACGAGAATCCGAAGCCGAATAATGAGAGCGCCAAGGCCGCCGCGCCGGCAGCGCCCACGCCTCCCGCCAAGGCGCCGCCCGGAGAGGCGCTGCCTACGATCGAGGACCTGCCGCAGTACAAGTTCGCGCGCGAAGTCGAGCATTCCACAGTTGCCACCGGCAACGCGGAATCACGTTATCTCACGGTCGTTTACGGGATGATCAAGTCGCATTTGCGCGAAACCGCGGAACTGCACATCGACAGCGCCAACAGGCGGGGAGCGGTCGATTTCTACGTCGACGAGGGTGGCAATCTGGTTGGCCGCAAGCTCATCAGTTCGAGCGGCTCGCCCAATCTTGACATGGCGGTGATGGCGGCGATCGCGGCGGCGGCGCCTTATCCCGCGCCGCCGAACTGGTCGCCCCTCTACCTGACCTACAACTTCGGCAAGCGCTAGGCGGGAGCTTTTCGGTCAACCCCCTGCCGGACCGAGGCGGTCACTGGACGCAGGTGTAATTGACCCTCACCCGCTCAAAATCGAAGGTGTAGTTGTCCCAGTTGTGCACCGCCCTCATTCCGTATTTTGCGCATTCCCGACTGGCCTCGGCGTAGAACCGGTATGCAGGCGGGAATCGGTCGCTTGGCGGCGCGTTGGGATAGTAGAGGAAGGTGACGTCGCGGTAACTCCCGCACCCGGTCAGGGCCGTGAGCATCCCGATCAGGAAGACAATTCGCATTCTGCCCCACCTTCGCGAATTGGCGGGCCGCCCAGGAGCAGCCCAACTCACTCTGCCCGCACGCCGTCCGTTGCGCAAGCCTTTCGGACCCGCGCAAACCTGCGCCGTCTCGTTCGAATTCGCCGTTCCAATGCGGCCGGGAACACGCACGAGCATCAATTCGCCACCGGCCCATTGCGCAAGTAGCTTTTCAGCGCCTCGGCCGACCCGGTTTCGTCCGCCAGTCCGACGTAAGTATCCGGACGCAGCAGGTAAACGGCGTTCTGGGCCAATCCGGCGCGCGCGTATGCCGGCGCCCATGGGAAGGTCTGCAGCGGCAGCTTCCTGTCCGAGCATGCGGCCGTGAGTTCGGGAAGCGCGACGCCATAGACCTGCGCCTGCCAGACCATGTTCGCGAGCCGGTCATAATTGTCGATCCCGTCAACAACCGCCCACGGCATTCGGTCGCCGGCGTGGACGTGGCCCGCCCTGCCCTGGCTGACGGGGCTCGCGCGATAGTTCACGTTGATCTGCGACACAGTGCGGAACGCAAACTCCCTCGCCGCCTCGAACGACAGGGCGGCCTGCAGAGCGACGGGGGCGATCCAGACGCGGATTATGTTCGCCAGCCCCCCGTCAGCGGTCGCGACCGTGAACGCCTGGTCCGTCGTTTTCACCAGCCGCCGGGCGAAAGCAATGCGCTCGGTCTCGTAGCTGTCGAGGAGCGCGTCGGGCGCCCCGTCCAGCGCGGCTTTCAGCTTCCAGGCGAGATTGATGGCGTCGCCAATTCCGGTGTTCATGCCCTGCCCGCCGGCCGGACTGTGGATATGCGCGGCGTCGCCGAGCAGAAACGCGCGGCCGGCGCGGAACTTCTGCGCAACCCGGTGATGGACATGGTAGGTCGAGAACCAGTTCGTCTTCTCGACCTTCACCTTCAAATTGTTGATCGCGCGATCGCTCACGTCCTCGAACCGCAACTGGTCGCCGAGCCTGGCGCGTTCGCCGCGCACTGTCCCGACCAGCCGCGCGCGCCTTTCGCCCGCGAGCGGGAAGATCGCCAGAAAATCGGCCTCGTCGAGGTCGACGTGAAGTTCGCCGTCGATCGGCGGGCGTGAGGCCACGACGTCGGCGACGTAGAAAAGCTCATCGTACGTGCCGCCCGGAAAGCCGACGCCCATCGTTTGCCGCACTTGCGAGCGCGCTCCGTCGCAGCCGGCGATGTAGGCGGCCTCGACCGTTTCCTGATCGCCGTCGGCATGGCGAAGCTCGGCGACCACGCGACCGCCGTCGTCCCGATAACCGACAAGCTCCGTCCCTCGCTCGACCGAAACGTCCTTCGCCTGCAGCCGGTCGATCAGCAGGCGTTCGTGCTCGTCCTGCGGAAAAATGCGCAGCGAGGGGTAAGGCGTCAGTCCGACGCCGACTTGCCCGAAGTCGAGGCGCGCCTCGCGCTTGCCGCGCGCCCAAAGATTGACCGCTGGGACTTCGTGCGCCCGTGCGACAATGGCGTCGGCGAGATCGAGCTGCCGGTAGAGTTCGAGCGTGCGGGCCTGAATCGCGAGCGCGCGCGAGGTGGTCCCGGGGGCGGCCATCTTGTCGACGATGCGCGCCTTGGCCCCGAGCTTCGTCAGCCAAAGGGCCAGGACAAGGCCGGTCGGACCGGCCCCGACCACCAGGACGTCACATTCTTTCATGTCCGGCTCCTTGAGGTCCGGCGCAACGAAATCAAAGGCCCCGCGCAACGAAATCCAAGCGCGGCCGCAACAAAATCAAAGCCCGGGCGCAACAAAAACCAAATCGGACGCAACAAAAACCAAATCCAGATTCCTGCGCCTGTCCTTACTTTTCAATGACTTACGCCAAAGCTAGGTCCGCCTTTGTCCGCCTTTTCCTCCGCGGGGAAGCCAGTCTTGCGGCAGGCCCCGCGACATGAAGCATGATACACGGATTTCTGATTTTCACAAGCTAAATCGAGGCTGCACCCTGGCCAGGCCCGGTCGGCCGAGCGGGCCAGCGCTCGTGCCCGCCCCACTCAGCCCGCCTCTATTTCACGAGCAGCGCGACGAGGATGAAGGCGATGATGACCAGCGCGCAGCTGCCGATGAGGACGTAGCGAAGATTGTCGCCAGTGTGACCCGCGCGCACCGCCTCCTTGTTGGATTCGGTCACGATCGGCCTTTCATGTGCGTCGGGTCGGTCCTCCGCTTCGGGTCGTTCATGCACTTGATCCATGGAGTGCTCCCATTCTCGCAAGGTTCGAGATCGTTTCTCGCCTGCCTCTCGCGGCCTAGGCGAAGGTTTTCCCGCGAAGCCGCGAGACGCATGGCAAGAGAACCGTCGAACAGGGGCATTGTTCCCCGCCCCAAACTCACGGTTTTGCGCCGGGCGTGATCCACAGCGGGTATTCAGGCGCCCTCAGGCAGAAACTCTGATAGGAAGCGCGATGGCCAGAATCAGCATCGTGCATTCGACCGAATACGCCTACCGCAACCCGGTCGGCCTCACTCGTCATCGTCTGATGCTGCGCCCCGACGACAGCCATGACCTCAGGCTCCACCACGCCGGCCTCGACGTCGATCCCAAGCCCTCGCTCGTTCATTGGACCCACGACGCATTCGACAATTCGATCTGCTTTCTCGAGTGGCCCGAGGAATTGCGGACATAGCGGCTCAGCATCGTTTCGACTCTCGAACTGACCCATCACCCGGATGGCCCGCCGCTGCCGGTCTACAGCCTCGACCCGGCCGCCGAGAATTTTCCGTTCGTCTATGCGGCCGAGGAGTTTCCCGACCTCGCGAGCCTTGCCGAACGGCAATCGTCAGATCCGGGCGGCGCGGTCGAGCCATGGGCGCGCCGCTTCGTCGGCGAGGGCAAGCCCCGCACGCTCGCGGTGATGGAGGCGATGACGCACGCAATCAAAGCCGAATTCCGTTATGAGGCCCGGCATGAGGAAGGCACGCAGACCGCAGCCGAGACGATCGCTCGCGGATCGGGCACCTGCCGCGATTTCGCGGTGCTGATGATGGAGGCCTTGCGCAGCTTCGGCGTGGCCGCGCGTTTCGTCACCGGTTACCTTTACGACGACACCTCAGGAACGACGCGGGGCGGCGGCAGCACCCATGCATGGTGCAACGCTTATCTGCCGGGCGCGGGATGGATGGAATATGATCCGACCAACGGCCTGATCGCCGGCTCGAACCTAGTGCGCGTCGGCGTTGCGAGGTCGGCAGCGCAGGCGTTGCCGGTCTCGGGCGGATATATCGGCGGTCCGAACGATTCGATCGGGCTCAACGTGGACGTCGCCGTCCGCGCCGCGCCGATCTGAGCGTTGCGACTGGGGAGCAAGCGGTGAGTTCCGACAGTCCGGGCGCGTCCGTGGATCCGGCCTATGTCTCCACAGGACGTCTGCCGTCGCCCGACATGGTGCGGAGGCTGGTGTCGCAAGCGCATGAGCGCTTCCGCGAGAACCGCGACGGCTCGAACTCCGATGTCTATCCTGCGCTGGCCGAGGCGCCGCCCGATCTCTTTGGGCTCTGCGTGGTCGGGGTCAACGGCGCGGCCTACGCGAGCGGCGACGCCGCTCACCTGTTCTCGATCATGAGTGTGTCGAAGCCTTTCGTATTCGCGCTCATCTGCGATGTTCTTGGCCCGGAGGCTGCACGCCGGCGCATCGGCGTCAACGCGACCGGCCTCAAGTTCAACTCGCTCGAGGCGATCGAGCGCAGCGGCGACGGACGCACCAATCCGATGGTCAATCCCGGCGCGATCGCCGCGACCAGTCTCGCCCCCGGCTCGACGGTCGATGAACAATGGCGGTTCATCGTCGAGGGTCTCTCGCTATTCGCGGGACGGGCGCTCGAGATCAACGGCGCCGTATTCGCCTCGGCGTCGAATGGCAATGCGCGCAACCAGGCGATCGGCCAGCTGCTTCTGAGTTACGGACAGATCGCCATCGACCCTGCCCAAGCCGTCGACCTCTATACGCGGCAATGTTCGCTCAACGTGTCGGCGCGGGACCTCGCGGTCATGGGCGCGACGCTTGCCGACGGCGGGGTCAACCCGCTGACCCGGAC
This sequence comes from uncultured Alphaproteobacteria bacterium, assembly GCA_963794655.1. GTDB lineage: Bacteria > Pseudomonadota > Alphaproteobacteria > Rhizobiales > Beijerinckiaceae > Roseiarcus. Next base: position 2,018,194 of record CAWCEV010000006.1, on the reverse strand, counting down.
GCGCGTGATTGACGCGGAAAGCTGCAAGTGCGCGCTGGCGGTGATGGCGACGGCGGGCCTCTACGAGACTTCAGGCGACTGGCTCTACGACGTGGGCCTGCCGGGCAAGAGCGGGATCAGCGGCGGCATCGTCACGGTGTCGCCGGGAAAAGGCGGATTCGGCGCCTTCGCTCCGCGGCTCGACGACGCGGGCAACAGCGTCAAGGGGCAGCTCGCCGCGCGCTACCTCTCACGCTCTCTGGGCTTGAGCCTCTTTGCCTCGGCGGCGGAAACATGAAAACGGCTGGCGTCGCCCTTGAGCAACGGCCATCAGACGGAGCATCTGTTTGTCATGCCCGCGAAGGCGGGTATCCCGAATCGAGGCTCTGATGCGACACTTGGATTCCCGCTTTCGAGCGTGTGAAGGAATGGACGGGGCGCTTGGAGATTGTCACCCCCGCGAAAGCGGGGGTCCAGGCGTAGCCGGTTCTGCCAGGTTGCCATTCGCATCCTGCGCCACATTGCCCGCCGCCTCTTGCGCGACCCAGTGGACCCCCGCGTGCGAGCGTGTGAGGGAATTGGCGGTTTTGCTTGGGCTGTGATTCTCTCCTCGCTGATGTGGCGGGAGTGAGTTGGCGATGGGTGAGGCTCGGGTGGTGCGGCCGGATCGACGGCAATTGCGTTGGGACATGGTCGATCTCGAAGGGCTTTTGCCGGGGGACCATCGCGCCCGCCTCGTGTGGAGCTTTGTCGAGAGCCTCGATCTTTCGCCGCTTTACGATCAGGTTCTCTCGCGCGAGGGGGAGGCGGGAAGACCGGCGGCCGATCCCGCGGTTCTCATGGCGCTCTGGCTCTATGCGACGGTCGAGGGCGTGGGGTCGGCGCGCGAGCTTGCGCGGCTTGCGCAAAGCGACGCCGCCTATCGCTGGCTGGCGGGCGGGGTTCCGGTCAACCATCACGGGCTCGCCGACTTTAGGGTCGAAAGGGTCGAGATCCTCGATCGGCTTTTGACGCAAAGCGTAACCGCGCTGATCGCCGAAGGGCTGATCAGCCTTGATGAGATCGCCGTCGACGGCACGAAGATTCGCGCCAGCGCCAGCAAGGCGTCGTTCAGGCGGCGCGAAAAACTTGTCAAGATCGAAACCGCGGTCGTCGAGCGGCTCGCCGCTCTCAAGCAGGAGCTGACCGACGACCCCGAGGCGTCGACGCGTCGACGCCAGGCCGCGCGCGAGCGGGCGGCGCGTGATGTTCAGGAGCGCGCGGCAAGAGCGCGCGCGGCGCTCGAACGGCTCGAGGCGGAGCGAAAAGCGCGGGCGAAGACGCACGCCAAGGACGAGGCCGGGAAGAAGGAGCCGAGGGCTTCGACGACCGATCCGGAAGCGCGCTCCATGCGCTTTCCCGACGGCGCGGTTCGCCCGGCCTATAATGCGCAGATCGCCGCGGCGCCGAGAGAAGGCGTCATCGTCTCGATTGCGGTCACCGACCGGCGCAACGATGCGGGCCTGGCGGGGCCGATGGTCGACGACATCGCGCGACGCTACGGGCGGACGCCCGGCAGGCTTCTGGTCGACGCCAGCTACGCCACAAGCCGGGACATCGTCGCGCTCGCCGGCCATGCGTCGGGTCCGGTCGGCGTCTATACGCCGCCGCCGGGCGACAGGGACGACGTCAAACCGGCGAGCCTCGCCCGGCGCATCCGCAAGCGAGAGAAGGAGCACGCCTTTATCAAGGCGTGGCGGGAACGCATGGCGAGCGAAACGGGCCAGGCCGTCTACGCCTTGCGCAAGCGCATCGAGCGGATCAACGCCGATCGCAAGAACCATGGCTTCGGTCATCTTGCCGTGCGCGGCCTCATCAAGGCGAAGGCCCACGCGCTCTGGCACGCCATCGCCAATAACCTCGTGGCCGCGCACCGTCTGAGGATCAACGCCGCCTGATCCCCCGCTCCCCTCAAGCGGCAGAGCGGCCGATACCAAGAACGCTTCAACCGCTTCGGATTCCATCCGCGGCGCCGCCGGATGACCCGTCTCCAGCGAAAAGGCGATTCCTTCACACGCTCGTTCGCGGGGGTGACAGCCGCGCGACAGCTTCGCCAGCCAAGGCAATTCCTTCACACGCTCCTTTGCGGGAATGACAATTGCGGCGACGGCGATCCCACTAAACGCTCCGGCGCCCTCGACTCGAGGTTCGCTGCGGAGGGGCTGATAGGAGACATGCAGCTTCGTGACGAGGACGGCGGGCAATGACGGCGGTCCAGGCGCCCGGGCTCGTAACGTTCACGATCGCCATTCTCGTGTTCTTCGCCGGCGCGGGGCTCAATCGCCTCATCCCGCCGCTCAGGCGCTGGAATATTCCGGAGGCGGTGACGGGCGGGCTGCTCGCCGCCCTTCTCACCCTCATCGCCTATGTCGGGTTCGGAATTGAGATCGGCTTTTCGCTGGAAGCGCGCGACCTGCTCTTGCTCTACTTCTTCACCGGTATCGGCCTCAACGCCAAGCTCGACGACCTCATTGCCGGCGGGCGCCCGTTCCTCGTGCTGCTCGCCCTGACCCTCGTCTATCTCGTGCTCCAGAACCTGATCGCCGCCGGGAGCGTCGCCGCGCTCAGCCTGCCGAAGGGCATTACTCCGTTCCTCGGCTCAGCCTCGCTCATCGGCGGGCACGGCACGACGATCGCGTGGGCGCCGATCATCGCCGAGCGGTTCGGGCTCGCCAACGCGCTCGAAGTCGGCATCGCGGTCGCAACGCTCGGGCTCGTGGTCGCGAGCCTTGTCGGCGGTCCAATCGCGGGCTTCCTGATCGCCCGTCACAAGCTCAGCGGGCCGTCGGCGCCGGATCCGGTTGTCGGCCTGCCGGACGCGCCGGCCGGGAAGCCGGTCGACGACATCAGCCATGTCGGCCTCCTGCGGACCCTTCTCGTGCTCAATGTGGTGATCCTCATCGCCTACGCGCTCGAGGAGACGGTGGAGGAGACCGGCGTCAAACTGCCGCTGTTCGTCGTCTGTCTCCTGGTCGCGATCGTCATCACCAACATCGTTCCGCGCCTCTTTCCTCGGCTCGAGTGGCCGACGCGGTCGCGCGCGCTCGCGCTGGTCTCGGACCTTTCGCTCAATGTCTTTCTGGCGATGTCGCTGATGAGCATGCAACTATGGACGCTCGGCGGGCTCGGGCCGGCGCTGGTCGTCGTTCTGGCCGTCCAGACGATCGCGGCGGTCGCCTATATCGTCTTCGCCGTCTTCCCGGCGATGGGCGGAAACTATCAGGCCACCGTCATCTCGGCCGGGTTCACCGGCATCAGCCTCGGCGCGACGCCGACCGCCATCGCCAATATGACCGCGGTGACCAAGCTGCACGGCGCCTGCGCCCAGGCCTTCATCATCCTGCCGCTGGTCTCGGCCTTTTTTATCGACATCGCGAATGCCTTCGCGATCGGCTTCATGGCGCGGTGAGAGAGCTGCGGCGCGCCAGCCGTTCGATCATTGACGGGGCGCGGCTCCGGCGCGGCGCGCATGTTCGGCGGTCGAGCGCGCCCGCTGCCTGGTTCGGGTTCCCCGGTGGCGGGTCCGCGCGGCGTTCGATCCGGCGCCGGCTCCGGTTCGCGACATGACGGTCGCCGAGTTTGCAGCCGGCTGGCTGGTCTGGGCGATCGCGGCCAGGGGCGCGCACGCGAGCGCGACGGCGAGGCCGATCCAGGCGATCCTGTTGACCATCATTGTGGACTCCGGGCAATACTGAATATCGCGCACCGCGCTTAATCCCCATAGCCCGCGTTGTCGAGGATCGCGCTGTCCGACCCCGTGCGGGTTCAGGGCCGCCCGGCGCTTCCCGGGGCCCACAAACAACGAAAACTGAAAGTGTCGCCCCATGACGCCGCTATCCATCCTCGAACTTGTCCGCGTCACGCAGGAGACCGATGCGCGCGGCGCGCTCGACAATGCCCGCGACCTCGCCGCCCACGCGGAGCAATGGGGCTATCACCGCATCTGGGTCGCGGAGCATCACAACATGGCCGGGATCGCGAGCGCCGCGACCTCGGTCGTGCTCGCCCACCTCGCGGCGGGCACGACCACAATCCGAGTCGGGGCGGGCGGCATCATGCTGCCGAACCATGCGCCCTATGTCATCGCCGAGCAGTTCGGAACGCTGGCGCGGCTCTTTCCCGGCCGCGTCGACCTCGGACTCGGCCGCGCTCCGGGCACGGACCAGCTCACGCTGCGGGCGTTGCGTCGGTCGCCGGAGGCCGCCGACACCTTTCCACAGGACGTCATCGAACTGCAGGCGTACCTCGCCCCGGCCGCCCCCGGCCAGCGCATCCAGGCGGTGCCCGCGGCGGGAACGGACGTGCCGCTCTGGATCCTCGGCTCGAGCCATTTCGGAGCGATGCTCGCCGCCGAACTCGGGCTGCCCTACTCCTTCGCATCCCATTTTGCGCCCGACCTGCTCATCCCCGCGCTCGAGATCTATCGCGACCGCTTCAAGCCGTCGGCGCAGCTCGACCGGCCCTATGCAATGGTCGGCGTCAACATCATCGCCGCCGCGAGCGACGGCGAGGCGCGCCGCCTCGCCACGACCCAGCAGATGTCGTTCGCCAACATCTTTCGCGGCGCGCGCGGCTTGAGCCAGCCGCCAATCGATGACATCGAGAGCTATTGGTCGCCGATGGAGAAGGCGCAGGCGCAAAGAATGCTCGCCCGCTCGATCATCGGCTCGCTCGAGACGGTCCGCGCCGGCATCGAGGCGCTGGTCGCGGAAACGGGAGCGGACGAACTGATCGTCGTCTCCGACGTCTACGACCACCGCGCGCGCCTGCGCTCGTTCGAGTTGATCGCGGAAGCTGCTCGAACGGCGGGGCGCTAACAGGGAGTGGGGCAAAATGGGGATCGCGCCTTGTGATGATCCGCAAGGGCTCTGTCCACGTATCCCTCCCGATCCTTCAATAAACAGGAGCGTGCGCCGGTGCGCCTTTCGGTCATCCTGACAGTCGCAGCGCTGGCGCTCGCCGGCTGCAACGCCAATGAATCGCCAAGCGGCTCCGTCCGGTCGGCCCGCTTCGCCGTTTCGAGCGTCCAGGATCCGATCCATCAGGCGCAAACCAGCGGCTTCTACGCCGGCCGCTGACTAAATGATCGGCTTCCCTCCAGAGGCGCAAGCGGCGGATGATCGTGGTAAGGATGCTCGGCGCTTTGCCGCCGGGGCGCCCCAACAGTCCGGCACGGCGATAAACGCGGCGTTATGGGGGGAGGACTTTGGATGCGAACGTGGCGCGTGGCGGGGATCAATTTCGACCATCTGCACATGGGCGATCTCCTCCGCGAGGTCCATGAGCATCCGCAGGCCGAGGTTGTCGGGATCTGTCACGCCGACGTAGAGAGGATGGCGGCCGCGCGGAAGGCCCTCGACATTCCCGATGACCGCGTATTCACCGATGTCGACCGCTGCATCCGGACCACCCGGCCGGACCTGATCATCCTTTGCCCGGCGACCGCCGCGCACGCTGACTGGGTCGAGAAGATTGCGCCCTATGGCGTCGACATCCTGGTCGAGAAGCCGTTTGCCGCGACGCTCGCCGACGCGGACCGGATGATCGCGGCCGCGGACAAGGCCGGGATCCGCATGGCGATCAACTGGCCCCTCGCCTGGTATCCGAGCCACGTGACCGCCAAGCGGCTGGCGGACGAGGGCGCCATCGGGCGGATCGTCGAAGTCCATTATTATGACGGCAACCGCGGCCCACTTTACCACGTGGCCGACAAGATCGAGGTCACCCCCGACGAGGTCGCCAAGCAGAAACCGAACTCGTGGTGGTACAAAAAGGCCTTCGGCGGCGGGAGCCTGCTCGACTATCTCGGCTATGGCGTCACGCTAGGCAGCTGGTATCTCGGAGGGCGGGTTCCGACTGAAGTGACGACAATCGTCGATCGTCCCGCGGGGCTCGAGGTCGACGAGCACTCAATCACGATCTGCCGCTACGAGGACGGCTTGTCCAAATTCGAGACCCGCTGGGGGACTTTCACCGACCCGTGGACGCTGCAGCCCCAGCCAAAATGCGGCTTCGTGCTGGTCGGAACCGACGGTACGATCTCGAGCTACGACTACGAAAATACAATCCGGCTGCAAACGCGAGCCCGCCCCGAGCAGCACGAAGTTCCGGTCGATGTGCTGGCTTCGCCCCGCCGCCGTCCGATCGAATACATGCTCCATTGCAAGGAGACCGGAGAAGCGATCGCCGGCCCGCTCGATCCGAAACTTGCGCGGATCGGCCAACGCATCGTTGACGCCGCCGTGCGCTCTGTGACCGAGAAGCGAACCGTGAGTCTCGACCCATGACCGACGAGGCATCCCCGGGCGAGGCCATCGATCAGGATCGCTATGCCCTGGTCACGGAAAAGGCGCGGGAGGCGACGGCTCCGGACCTTCCCTACCGCCCCCGCGATCCACGCGCGTACCGGCCGGGGATCGGGCTGATCGGCGCAGGCGGCATCACAGTCTCGCATCTCGAGGCCTACAAGAAGGCCGGGTACCGAGTCCTCGCAATCTCCAATCCAACCCTTTCGAAGGCCGCCGCGCGGCGCGACGCATTCTTTCCCGACGCCATGATTTCAACGGGTCACCAGGCGGTTCTAGACTGCCCGGGGGTCGAGGTGGTCGACATTGCGACTCATCCTGCTGAGCGCGTCGCGTTGATCGAGGCGGCGATCGACGCTGGAAAGCACGTATTGTCGCAGAAGCCGTTCGTGCTCGATCTCGACGTCGGGGAACGCCTCTGCGACCGCGCAGCAAAGAAAGGCGTACGGCTTGCTGTCAACCAGAACGGCCGCTGGGCGCCGCATCTCGCTTATATGCGCGAGGCGGTCAAAGCCGGGCTGATCGGCGAGGTCATCGGCGTTCATGTCGCGATCCATTGGGATCACACATGGCTGGAGGGGACGGCGTTCGAACAAATCGACGACTTGATCTTTTATGATTTCGCCATCCACTGGTTCGATTTTCTGGCCTCGCTGATCGGACTGCGCGCAACCCGCGTCTATGCCACGCGCGGCTTCGCCGCAGGGCAGACCATTCGCCCGCCCATGCTCGCCCAGGCTCTTGTGGCGTTCGATGGCGGCCAGGCGTCGCTCGTCTTCGACGCTCACACGCGCTATGGCCCCCTCGACACAAGCTACGTCGCGGGAACGATGGGCAGCCTGTCGAGCATCGGTGCGAACCTTCAGGAGCAGGTTGTTACGCTCTACACCGAAGCGGGCGTCGCCCGCCCGGCGCTGACCGGCTCGTGGTTCAACGACGGCTTCCACGGGGCCATGGCGGAACTGCTATCGGCCATCGAAGAGAACCGCGAGCCTTCCAACAGCGGCCGGGATAATTTGCTGAGCCTGGCGCTGGCTTTCGCCGCGATCGATTCCTCGCGGGCTGGCGTCGCGCGTCCCGTTGGCAGCGTCCGCAGGCTAGCGGCAGCGGCGGGGTAGGACGAGATCCCGGAAATGCGGTTCCCGCAGTCTTCGCAAGGGAAATTGTAATGCTATAAGAATTGCGTCACTGTACGTGGCGGAACCAAAAACCAGAGTGGGAGGAAAAAATGAGACGCTTAAGCGAAATTGCTGCGATTGCCCTGCTGACGGCGGCAGGGGCCGGAGCGCCCCTCGCCGGCGCGAGCGCCGCCGATCAGTTCGTCATCGGGGTCTCCAACACCCATATCGGCAATAGCTGGCGCGAGGAATTCGTCTGCTCGATCAAGGCGGAAGCGCTCGCATCCGGCCTGGTTTCGAAGGTAGTCCTCGCCAATCGCGAAGCCGGGCCTTCCGAGCAGATTGCGGACCTCCGCACCCTGATCTCGGCCGGCGTCAACGCCATCATCATCAACCCGTCCGACGAAAAAGCGCTGAACGGCGTCATCAAGCAGGCGGCGGACAAGGGGATCATCGTGGTGGCGGCGGATCAGCCCGTCAGCGCCCCGGAAGCCTATATCGTGACCGGCGACCAGGTGACCTACGCCAAGGTCGGCGCCAAGTGGCTGTTCGAGCAGCTGAAGGGCAAGGGCGACGTCTATCAGATGCGCGGCATCGACGGCGCCCCGGGCGACAGCGTAAGGCAGACCGGCTTCGACGCGGTGCTCAAGGATTACCCCGGGATCAAGGTCGTCGCGACGACCTTCATGGATTGGTCCAATGAAAAAGCAGCCCAGCAGATGTCGGCGATGCTTGCCTCGGGCAAACATTTCGACGGGGTTTGGACGTCGGGAATCGACTACACGGTGATCGAAGCGATCAAGGCCGCCGGCAAGCCGTTCGTGCCCTTCGTCGGCGCCGACAACAACGGCTTCATCAAGCAGCTGATCGACTATAAGAAGGACGGACTTGCCGGCGTCGCGGTCAGCAATTCGCCTGCGATCGGCGCCGCCGGACTGGTCGTCGCCCTCGACCTCCTTCAGAAGAAGCCTCGCGAGAGGGTGACGACGGTCCCGACCGCCTGGTACGACAACACGACCGAAGAAGGCGTCGCCAAGCTAAAGACGCTCTACGATCCGGACGTGGCGCCGACCGATCCGGTTTACGGCCCGGAGAAGGATTTCGGACACTTCACCGCCGCGCAGGAAAAAGCCTGCAAGGGGCCGGGCGAGTAGCTGCTCAAGGGCGCCGGCGTTTGTTTCTTACGCCGGCGCCAGCAGCCAATCCGATTGCAATCGCCCCATCCGCTCGCCCGCGTTGGGCGGGCGGTGACCAAAAATGTCGCGAGCACCGATCCTATGAACGATTCGGCGCCTCTGCTCGAGGTCCGTGATCTCGCCAAACGATTCGGCTCGGTCGTCGCCCTGAGGTCGGCGGCGCTCGCGGTGCGCCGCGGAGAGATCCACGCGTTGATGGGCGCCAACGGCGCGGGCAAGAGCACGCTCGTAAAGATTCTCACCGGCGTCTTTCAGGCGGACAGCGGAACGATAACGCTCGACGGCGTGGTGCGGAGCTTTCGCTCGCCTGCGGAAGCGCGCGGAGCCGGCATCGTCTCGGTGTATCAGGATCCGGCGCTCGTTCCCGATCTCACGATCGCGCAGAATATGCGACTGGCCGACGTCGACCTCCCGACCGTGCGCGGCCATTTCAAGGACCTTGGGATCGCGGATCTCAGTTTCGGCGCGCTCGCGCGGGACATCCCGTACCCGGTCTTGCGTCTCATCGATCTGGCGAGAGCGCTCGCGTCATCGCCCGTCGTCCTCATGCTGGACGAGATCACCGCCGCGCTTCCCACGGACCTGTCGGAACGCGTGTTCGCGGTCGTGCGGCGCTGGCGGGAACGCGGGAGCTCGGTGATCTTCATCTCTCATCGCATCGCCGAGGTTTCGGCGCTCTGCGATCGTGCGACAGTGTTGCGCGATGGCGCCTTCGTCGGCGTCACGGACGCCGCCCAAGGCAACGAGGATCGAATCGTTTCACTGATGCTGGGCGCGGACATCGTGAAGGCGGCTTCCGTCCAGGCCGCGGTTCCGCGGGTCGATCGCGGTCCGAGTGAGCCGGCGCTCGAGGTCCGCGATCTCAGCTATGGCGCCATGCTCAGCAATGTATCCTTCAGCCTTCGGGCCGGAGAGATACTCGGCGTCGCGGCGCTTGAAGGACAAGGGCAGCGGGAGCTGTTCGATTGCATTGCCGGGGTGCGCCGCCAAAGCGGCGGGGAGATCCTGGCGCGCGGCCAAAAGTTAAAGTTGAACCACCCGGGCGACGCAATCGCGGCCGGCCTCGTTCTCGTCCCGGCGAGCCGGCTTCAGGCTCTCCTGCCGCAGCGTCCCATCCGCGAAAACGTAGCTCTGCCGCTTGTCCGGAACCCGATGAATTGGGGCCTCATCCCGGCCCGTCGCGAGCGCGAACGGGTCGACGCTGCGGTCAAGCGGTTGCAGATCGACGCGCGCGCCGGATCGGAAGTGCGCAGGCTCAGCGGCGGCAACCAGCAGAAGGTGGTGATCGCGCGGTGGGTCGCGGCCGGATTTCAAACCCTGCTTTGCTTTGATCCGACTTCCGGCATCGATGTCGGCACCAAGCATCAGATCTATAGGCTGCTGCGCGAGATGGCCGATGCGGGGTCGGCGGTGCTGCTCTTTACTTCGGAGCTGCCGGAAATTGCGCTTGTATGCGACCGGGCGATCGTCCTGTTCGGCGGCGAAGTCGTCGCAGAAATGCCCGCTGCCGATGCGGACGAAGGCTCCCTGCTTCGCGCGGCGCATGGGATCGGGGTCGCAAGCGTAGTTGGCGCCGCGCGCGGCAAAGCCGCCGCCGAAGAAAGAGGCGCTGCGCCCGGAAAAAGCGGCGCGACGGCGCCGCTCACCGTCCAATCATCCCCCAAGGTCGAAGAGGCTCGCCGGGCGCCTGGCCTTGTTGAGAGGCTCTGGGCCGCGGTGGCCCGCTATCCGGCGCTCTTCGGGATGCCGGCGCTGCTGATCCTCTTCTTCGCCGCAACGGTCGCGATCCATCCCAGGTTCGATTCGTTCGACGCCCAATCGGTCGCGATGGCGGCGTTCCCGCTGGCCTGCGCCGCCGCCGCGCAAGCCATTGTCGTGATCTCCGGCGGAATCGACCTCTCGATCGGATCCGTCATGGCGGTCGCAAACGTGCTCGCCGCAAGCACGATGCGGAGCGCGAGCTTCGCCGAGGCGCTCGCGCTCGCCGCTGCAATTCTCGTCGCAGGGGCCGTGATCGGCGCGGTCAATGGCCTCTTGGTAATGATCTCCCGCGTCCCCGACGTCATCGTCACCCTTACCACCGGCTTCATCTGGGGCGGAGTGGCGCTCTTGATACTCGAAAGGCCTGGCGGCGGCGCTCCTCCTGAATTCCTCAATCTCGGCACCGGCACGCTCATCACCGACTGGCTCTCCAATTCTCTCGTCTTGCTCATTGTTTGCCTGGCCGCCGTGTGGATTCCGGTCAGCAGATCGAAAGCCGGCCTTCGCATCTACGCGACCGGCAGCGACCCGATTGCCGCCTTTCGGAGCGGCGTGAACGTCACGCGGGCAAGACTCTTCGCCTATGTGCTCGGGGGCTTGTTCAGCGCCATCGGCGGCCTGGGTCTGACGATGACGACCGGCATCGGGTCCCCGCGCGCTGGCGTTCTCTATACCCTGAGCGGGCTGGCCGCCGTCGTCATCGGCGGAGTGAGCCTGACCGGAGGCCGCGGGGGGATCGTCGGGCCGGTCATCGCTGCCTTCGTCCTCACTCTTATTCCCGCGGACCTCATCTTCCTCAACATCGACCCCAATTTCGGCCAGGTCATCCAGGGCACCCTGATCGTGCTGGTCGTGATGGCGGGCGGCCTCATCACCTCGCTGAGGAACCGCACATGAGCAGTTCGCCGAACGCCTCGGCGCCGCGCTTCGAGGCGCGTGACGTCCTTACCTGGTTCCGTCGCAACACGATCGCCGCGCTCATCCTGCTGCTCCTGGCCTTCATCGCGATCGTCGAGATCGTGAAGCCGGGCACAGTGAACCCAGTCTGGCTGTCGAACACGCTCCTGTTCGCAGCGCCCCTCGGCATTCTCGCCGCCGGGCAGACCATGGTGATGCTGACCGGCGGCATCGATCTCTCGGTCGTCAGCGTCGCGACTGGATCTGCGTTTCTGATGACCACGACGGCGCTCAAGTTCGGCAATTTGTCGGCGGTCGCGATCGGGCTTGCCCTTGGCCTCATTGTCGGCGCGATCAACGGCGTCGGCGTCGCGCTGCTCGGCGTCCAGCCGCTGGTGATGACTCTCGGCACGGGGCTCATGACGCAGGGCGTCATCATCGTCTACAGCCAGAAAATACTGGCGTCGCGCTCGATCGTGCCCGAGTTCATCCATTCGATCGGTTCCGACCGTCTCGGCGGCTTCATTCCTTTCGATCTGTTTCTTTGGTTGCCGATCGCGGCGCTGGTGGTGATCGTGCTGGCGCGGACCGGCTTCGGGCGCCTGCTTTACGCCATCGGCGACAATCCCGACGCTTGCCGCCTTGCCGGCGTGCGCGTGTGGCGGGTTATTCTCATCGACTACGTGATCTGCGCCCTCCTCGCGTCGATCGCGGGCTTCGTGCTCGTGGGCCACACCAACTCGGCCGATCTGAGCCTCGCCTCTACTTATCTCCTACCTTCGATCGCCGCGGTCATCATCGGCGGGACCTCGATTTTCGGCGGACGCGGCGGCTATTCCGGCAGCATCGTGGGCGCCTTGATCCTGACCGTGCTGGACGGCCTGTTGACCCTTCTCGACTCGCCCGAGCCGATCAAGCAGGTGCTGTACGGTGCGATCATCTTCACGCTGGCCGCGGCCTATTCGCGCCTGACCGAGCGCTGAAGGCGCCCGAGCCGAGGCGCGAAGGCTTACTCATCAGGCGAGTCCGAGCAGGCGGCTGACAAGATCCTGCTCGCCGCCGGCGCCGGCGAAGTCGTCGAACGCTCTGTCAGTCACACGGATGATATGGCCTGCGATGAAGGGCGCGCCCTCGGCGGCCGCGACTTCCGGATGCTTCAGGCAATCCTCCCACTCGTACACCGCCCATCCGTCGAAGTCGTATTCGGCCAGTTTCGAGAAGATCTGGTTGAAGTCGACTTGCCCGTCACCGAGCGACCGATCGCGCGCCGCACGCTTCAACCACGGCTGGTAGCCGGAAAAGAAGCCTTGCTTGCCTGTCGGACGGAACTCGGCGTCCTTCACGTGAAATCCCTTGATGCGCTCGTGGTAGATGTCGATGAACGCAACGTAGTCGAGCCCCTGCTTGATGAAGTGGCTGGCGTCATAGTTGATGTTGCAGCGGCGATGATTGCCGACCGCGGAAAGGAACTGTTCGAACGTCTCGCCATCGAAAACATCCTGGCAGGGGTGCAGCTCAAATCCAATGTCGACGCCTTCTTCGTCGAACGCGTCGAGGATCGGCTTCCAGCGCCGGCCGAGTTCATCGAATGCCGCTTGGATCAGATCGCCGGGGCGCTGCGGCCACGGATAGACATAAGGCCACGCGAGCGAACCGCTGAACGTCTGCGCGACCTTGAGCCCGAGGCGCCGTGAGGCGCGGGCCGCGATCTTCATCTCCTCGACCCCCCAGGCCTGACGGGCCTTCGGGTTCCCGCGCACGCTCGGCGGGGCAAAGGCGTCGCAGATCGCGTCATAAGCGGGATGGACGGCGACAAGCTGTCCCTGAAGGGCGGTCACGAGTTCGGTGGCCGCCAGGCCATGCTGCTTGAGAACGCCGGTAATTTCGTCCGCGTAGGTTTGGCTCTCGGCGCAACGGCGCAAGTCGATGAAGCGGGTGTCGGAACTCGGAAGCTGCAGCCCCTTGTAGCCGAGACCCGCCGCCCACTTCGCGATCGCAGGCAGGCTGTTGAACGGCGAACGATCGGCTGCAAGCTGCGCTATGAGCAGCGCGGGTCCCTTGATGGTGCGCATTGAATTCCTCCCTCTTCTCCGCCCCGGACGGATTGCGAGCCGCGCCGAGGCGCCACACCCTCGCACCGTTGCAACTGGGTGGAAAGCGGGCCCAATACTTGTGTCTCTCTACAAGGACCGAAGTGCGCGTCCAAGCAGCCGCTCCATCGCGAGCGTGGGCTACCCCTAACCGGCCTTATTTTCGCAACAACCGATCCGTTCGCGGATCGCGCTTGGCCATTCTTCGTCGTCATCTGCCGCGACGCGCGGGTCGCTGCTCGGCCGATGCGGGCGGTTCCGAGTTTGCAGTTGTTCTGGAGGCGCTGAATCTAGCGTGGAGGGGCGCACGGCCGCACTACGGCACGGATTGAAACAGGTCGCCGCGCGACAGCGCTGCCTTGACGCAAGAATCTCGCTGCTGCATGGTATACCACATAGAACACCAACGGAATCCGTGAGTTCTCATGGGGGTCGCTACCCGTTCCTCTGGGCACCCGAAGCTTGCCCTTCGCGACATTTCGCATGTGTTCAGTTCGCCGACCGGCGCCATTCCTGTTCTCGACAACATCAATCTCGTCGTTGAGCCGGGCAGCTTGGTCAGCATCATCGGGCGGTCCGGCTGCGGAAAAAGCACTCTCTTCAATATGGTGGCAGGGTTGCTGAGACCCCATCAGGGAGTCATCGAGCTGGACGGCGCCAACATTTCCGGACGCATCGGCCACGTCGGCTATATGCTTCAGAAGGATCTCTTGCTGCCGTGGCGCACCGTGATCGACAACGTCATACTCGGGCTCGAGGTCGGCGGGCGTTCCAAAGCGGAATGCCGGGCGATAGCGCAGCCCTTTCTCGATCGGTACGGCCTGGGCGGGTTCGAACGCCTATATCCGAGCGAGCTTTCAGGCGGCATGCGTCAGCGCGCGGCGCTGTTACGAACCTTGCTCTGCAATACGGACGTTATCCTGCTCGATGAACCGTTCAGTGCGCTTGACGCCCAGACGCGCGCGTCGATGCAGTCGTGGCTTCTCGACATCTGGGCTGAATTCCGCAAGACCATCGTGCTCGTCACCCACGATGTGGAGGAATCCGTCTATCTCTCTGACGAGATATACGTGCTGTCGAGCCGTCCCGGGAGCATCCGTGATCGTATCGAGATCGATCTGGAAAGGCCGCGGACGCGCGGCGTGGTGATTTCAAGCCGCTTTGCGGAGTTGAAAGCCCAATGTCTCGCGAGCCTCGAGGCATGAGCAACTTGCGAAGGGAGTCGCTGCAGGATCTCGACGCGCTCGTCCTACCGGTAAACGAGCATAGTCGGAGCGGCAGGACGCTCGCGCAAGACGTTGTTCTGCCAAGGTCCGTGACCAACGTCATAAGCGCGGGAATTTTCATCGTCCTCGTTATCGGCTGGGAGCTGGGCGCCCGCTTCGGATGGATCGATACGTTCTTCTGGTCGAGCCCCTCCGCGATCGCCTCGGCGATGAAGATCTACTTTGCCAAGGGAACTGCCGTCACGGACACCATTTTTACCTTCGAAGCGACGCTTATGGGCTTTGTGTTCGGTACGCTGATCGGCGCTCTGCTCGGGCTCTCGTTCTGGTGGTCGAAGAACTATGCGGCGATCATGGAGCCATATGTCGTCATATTTAACGCGATACCCAAGGTCGCGCTCGCGCCGCTTCTCATCCTTGTCTTTGGATTGAACCTTCCGTCGAAGGTCGCGCTCGCGATCATGCTGACTTCCGTGATCACGGCGTTGTCGACAATTTCTGGCGTCCGCGCGGTGGACCCCGATCTTGAGAAGCTCATGTATTCGCTCGGCGCGAGCCGGATGTCTGTCTTCTTGAAGATCGTCGTGCCGTCGTGCCTGCCCTGGACCATCTCCTCGCTGCGGGTCACGATCGGCTTCGCTCTCGCCGGCGCAATCACAGCCGAGTTTATTTCGAGCCAGTTCGGGCTCGGACGCACGATCCTCTACGCGAGCAACCAGTACGACATGGCGCTCGTCTGGGATGCGATCATCTTGCTGTCGCTGCTCGCGATGATCCTCTATGCGGCGGTCATCCGGTTGGAAAAATTCCTCTTGAGAGGAATCGTCCGCTCATGACCAAGTCTGCCGATTTGGTGATACGGGCGCGCAGCATTATCACGGGAATAAACGCGGCTTCAGAACCGGAGATCGTCGAGAATGGCGCCCTCCTCGTGCGGCAGGGCCTGATCGCGGCGATTGGAGACGCGGGCGACCTCCTCGCGCGCTATCCCAATCTTCCGATTGAGGGCTCGGACGAGCACGTGGCTATCCCGGGACTGGTGAATGCGCATCATCATTCCGGCCTCACCCCCTTGCAACTCGGCGTGCCCTTCGGGCCGCTCGAGCTTTGGCTGCCTCAATTCATGGGCATGCCTCACGTCGACCCGCAACTCGACACGCTCTATTCGGCAGTGGAGATGCTCGAAAGCGGGACGACGACAGTCCAGCATATCCAGGGCGGCCTTTCCGGACCGCCGGCCGATTGGTCGGAGACCGCCAATGCGATCATCGGCGCCTATGGCGAGATCGGCATGCGGGTTTCCTATTCATTCATGTTCCGGGACCGCAATCAGCTGGTGTTTGACGACGACGACCTCTTTCTCTCGAGACTGCCGCAAGATCTGCATGACTTTTTTGGTCCGATCCTGACGAGGAGTCGTGTGCCGGCCGAGGATGCTGTCGCGTTCTTTCGCAAGCTCCGAAAGGATTGGGCGGGCCGCGAACCCGATCGCGTCCGCGTTCAATTCGCTCCGGCCAATCTCCATTGGTGCTCAGATGCAGCCCTCGAGATGTTGTTCGCCGCCGCGCGCAGCGAGGGCGCGAAGCTTCACATGCATCTGGATGAAACGCGCCTGCAACACGGAAACGCCAATCGCATGACAGGGCATTCCGCGATACGGCATCTTCACAGTCTCGGCTGCCTTGGCCCGGACCTGACGCTTGGTCATGGAATCTGGGCCGACGCAGGCGATCTCGACCTGCTGGCCGAGCATGGTGTGTGCCTTTGCCACAATGCGAGTTCCGGTCTGAGGCTTGCGAGCGGTATCGCGCCCGTCAATCCGGCTCGCCAGCGCGGCATTAAAATAGCGCTCGGCATCGACCAGTGCGGCGTGAACGACGATCGCGACATGCTGCAAGAGATGCGGGTCGCCTGGATGATCCATCGCGAGCCGGGATTGTTTCAGGACCGCCCCTCCGCCGCCGAGATCTTTCGGATGGCGAGCGAGAATGGGGCCGACACAACCGGCTTCGAAGGCTCGATCGGCCGCCTCGCCCTCGGCAGGGCGGCCGATGTCGTCTTGCTTGACTGGAACTCGGTCGCCCTTCCCTACCTGGACTCGCGAACGTCGCTCCTGGATGCGCTTTTCCATCGTGCGAAGCATCGCTCGGTGGATAAAGTCTTCGTGGGCGGCCTGCGTGTGGTCGACAACGGTCGTGTATGCCAGATTGATCGAGAAGGGCTGATGTCGGAGATCGCCGGATCCGTCTCCGCCGCCAAGCCGCAGTCGCGCGCGATGGTGGACCGGTTATCGCGTGAACTCGAAACCTATTATCGCGGGCGGGGTGAAACCGAGGGCGCATCCCGCTACGCGTTCAACCGATTCGCCCTCGATCCCCTGCAGTGAACATGTCCGACAACGTATCCACCCGGATTGAAACCAAAGTCAGCAAGACATCAGCCGATCGCGCCTATGAGCATCTGCGCAAGATGGTGATGACCTTTCGCTTTCTGCCTGAGCAGAAGCTCAATGAGAGAGCGCTTGCCGCGCAGCTCAACGCGAGCCGCACGCCGTTGCGGGAAGCGCTCAACCGGCTCGTCAGCGAGGGGCTCGTCACGCTGACCCCGAGCGAGGGATTTGCGTGCCGCCCGCTCGATTCCAAGGAGATATTCGACATCTACGAGATGCGCGCCGGCATCGAGGCGCAGGCGGCGCGACTGGCTACGGAACGTGCAAAGGACGCGAGAATCCGCGATCTCGAAAACCTGCTGGAAGCGGCGACGCCAAATGACCAGCACGCGGAGCTTGTGGCCCGTGACGTTGAATTTCACGAGATGATTGCTCAGCTCTCGGGCAATCGCGAAATCCTTCGCCAGCTAAGAGTCATCAACACCCGCATCTACTTCATTCGATGGATCGACCGGGTCAATCGCCAGGAGGAAACAGACCTGGCGCATCTGCATATCTGGCAGGCGATGATGCAACGCGACGGGGATCAAGCGGCGACGCTGATGTACAATCACATTCATCAGCGCATGGGGCATATCATAGACGTTGTGCGCGCCGGTTTCGCCTATCTATACACGGAGCATTCATTGTCGCGACTTCAGGAAGAGGAAGAGTCCTGAGTTGGTCGCGCAGAATGCGCGCGGGTAGCCGGCGGGCGTAATTCAGGCGCCGGCCAACCAATTCACCAGGCGATGAAAGAGCGTCTTCGTTCCGTCCCAGGATAGGAATTCGCCTGGCATCCAGTGCGGCCCGATATCGGTTGTCCATGCCGCCGCGCGACCCTTGCCTGCGGCGCCGGTCACGAGCAGCGGATGTCTCCGTCCTTCGTCCACTTCGGCGGATAGCAAGACGTCCGCCCCGGGGCGCGCCACCACTTCGTTCAGCCCCAGAAGAATCGGGCTGCGGGTAAAATCGATCCCGGCCGTCACGGGATGGGCTGCTTCCTTCTTCGGCTGATATCCCTCCGGCGTCTCGACACGATCGTCGAAGGGGTGGATCGTCACGGGAAGCACGTCCTCTACGGGCGTGTTGTGGTAGCGCGCCCCGCCATTGATGCCTTGGAAGCTGTAGTAGCCGCCGACCATCAGGAGCCCGCCGCCATTGCGTACATAGTTTCGCAGCAACTTGAGCCGGTTCTCGGTGCGTCGGCTGTGGATCCATGTGTCCGGATGCAGCAACAGGGAGTTGGCGCCGATGTCGCTCAGCGTGATGACGTCGAACTTGGCGAGACCATCGGCGGTTGCAGGGAAAGCTGTCGGCGCCTCGTGCGCCTTCATCCAAGTCACCTCGATTCCTCCGGCCCGGAGCATCTCAACGAAGGCGTCGGCGCCGGTATGGAAGGTCACTGTGGGAAACTGATCGAAGCCTTTGATGTGAGTAGCCGTACTCACCCAGCTCTCGCCGGCAAGCAGCATTTTCGTCATCGTCCTGACCCTTTTTGCGCGCCGATCTCAATGGCCGCATCGGCAAGCGGGCATCCGCCAATCCGTTGCAATCGGCTGGTAGCGGCGACGCTCGATCAATTCATTGATGCGGCGGGCGATCGTCCCCGTCTCGCTCCGCAAATCATCGAGTTCGATCGTCTGGTGACGACTTCCCTCGACAACCACCTTGCCGTTCACGATCACCGTATCGACCTCGGCGCGCGTGCCGTAGCGCACGAGTTCGGCAAGCAGATTCTGGCGTGGAAACATGTGCGGACCGGAGCCGTTCAGGACGACGAGGTCCGCTTTCATGCCCGGCCTCAGTCTGCCGACATGTGAACCGATGCCGAGCGCGTCGGCCGACTCGCGCGTCGCCATCGGCAGTATGTCGTCTTCGGTGACGTGCGCCGCATCGTAGGACGGCAACCCGCGCGCCGTTCCTTGCATCAGCCAAACCGCGCGCATCGTCTCCCACATGTCGTTGATGGCGTTGTCGCACCCGAGCGACACCTTGATTCCCGCCGCGCGGAAGCGCTGAATGCCTGGCACGGCGTTCAGGATATTTAGGCATTCCACGGGCGAGTGCGCCAATGACGCGCCGCCCCGGCGCAATAGTTCGATCTCCGGTTCAGTCGCGAGCATGCAGTGAACGGCGACCAGTTTGTCGTCAACATGGCCGAGATGGGCAAGCTGCTCGATTGGACGGCGTCCGAACGCCGCGAGGCAGAATTCGACTTCTTCCCGGTCCCGCGCGAGATGGACGTGCACCCGGGCGCCGAATTCGCTCGCAAGGGCGGAGGCGGCCTTGAAATAGTCTGCCGAGAAATCCGGCAGGCTCGACGGGCAGATGGCGATATTCGTCAGGGTGGATCCGTCGGTCGAGTAGCGCTGCAGGAGCTGGCGCGTTCGATCGAGGTCATGCGCAGCCATTCCTGCCCGCTGGCGGAACCAGGATTTGTCGTTCACCTGGGAATAGAGTTCCGCGTGATGGAAGTCCTGATCGCCCGCGCCGCGGGCCAGCACCAGGCGGATCCCCGCATCGGCGCAGGCCTCGACCACAGCGTCCTCAGCTTCCGGGGAATAGCCAACCGCTCCCTCGCAGATAGTCGTGACCCCAGAGCGGAGGAGCTGGGCTGCGACGAGCTTTGCCGAAAGAGCGGCTCCGGCCGGATCCAGCGCCATCATCGCCGGCACATACAATCTGAATATCATCGGCAGTTCGTTGGCGATCAGTCCGCGCACGAGCGCCTGGGCGGTATGCGTGTGCCCATCGATCATTCCGGGCATGACGATCGAATCGGGGACGTCGATGATACGCCGCGGACGATAGGCAGCTTCGAGATCCTGGCGCTTGCCGACCGCGACGATTTCATGCCCGTCAACGGCCACGGCTCCGTTTGCGATCACGCCGATTTCATCGTCGAGGCTCACGATCGCGCCGAGGACGAGAAGGTCCGCAGGGATTGGTTCGGTCATGTGAAATCTTGCGATCGGGAGATGCGGCCCTGGCGTAATCCGGCCAGGGCCGTTGCTGTCACTGGAACTGCGTATCGAAGATTTCTTCGTAGGTCACAGGGCGAGACAGCATACCCGCATCCTGCACGATCTTTTCGTCTTGCTCCCAGCCCTTCTTGGATGTCTCGCCGGACCGTTCCCACAAGCCGTCGGCGAGCGTGCGGTTGAGCATGGCGTCGAGATCGTCGACAGGCATGGTCGGGAATTCGGCGCGCGCCAGTTCCTTCACCTTGTCCGGGTTCTTGAAGCTGAACTCCAGCGCCTCTTTCAATGCGGCGACCATGTTCTTGATCTCGGTCGGATTGGTGTCGATGAGCTTTTGCGGGACATTGAGGGTCGTATATTCGAACGGGCCGAAATATTTCGGGTAGCTGACGAGCGCGTCGGTCCAGATTCCTTCCTTGATGCCCTGGCTAATCTGGGGTTCGGCCGTCACCGCGAGGTCTACCTTGCCGGCCTTCATGGCCGCCAGGATACCCGCCGTGGTGTTGACCTCGATGAGCGTCACGTCCTTGGTAGGATCGAGCCCCTGCTCGGCGAGCATGGCGCGCAGCAACGCGTTATGTGTGCCACCCGCCGCGCCAACAGCTATCGTGCGTCCTTTCAGGATGTCCTTGATCGGCGTTTGCGCAGTCAGCCCAAGTCCGGGTTTGGCGACGATATAGGCGCTCGCGCGGTTCGAGAGGCTCAGAACGGCCTTGAGCTTCTTACCCTGCAAGAGCGCAAACGCGTTGTGCTCCGGTCCCCCGATATAGGCGTCGGCGCTTCCCGACAGAACCGCCGCTATGTGCTGGCTTCCGCCCTCGGCGGTGACCAGTTTCATGTCGATGCCATGCTTGGCGAAGAAGCCTTCCTTCATCGCCACGTAGAACGGCATGCTGTCGATCGAATGCGCCGGCTCGGTCACCGTAACGGCCTGATTTTCGGCGAGCGACGCGGACATATGCGCAGACAGGAATGCGGCGGCGAACGAGAGGCCGAGGGCCCATTGGCGAAACGACATGTCTTAGACCTTTCAAGGTTGGAGGACGTTTCTTCCATTCCGTCAAAGGATCAGGATGTGCCCCTTTCGAATAACGCGCCGCGCTGTTGGGACGTCACAGACGGCTTGCACTACAGTAGGGCTGTCGACCAGCACGAGGTCGGCTTGATCGCCGACGGCGAGACCACGCGGCGGAAACCCCAATATTTCGGTCGTTTTCCGGGAAACGCACTCGAAAGCAAAAGCGAGACCATCGTCGCTGCGCAAATCGGCTCGATAGGCAATGAGACGAGCGCGGTCGAGCATGTCGCCATTACCGAACGGCGCCCACGCGTCGCGAATGTTGTCGGAACCGGCGAAAACGCGCACGCCCCGTTCGGAGAGCCGCGCAACCGGAATGATGGAGCTCGCGCCCGGCGCGCTCGTCATTACCGCCACTCCAGCCTCGGCCATCAAGTCGGCAACGGCGTCGACCCGGTGTTCGGGAAGGCTCGCGAGGCAAAACGCGTGGCTGACGACGACGCGTCCACGAAGCCCTGCCCCCTTAGTTCTCGCGCACATGCCCTCGATGATGGAGGCGCCCGCTTCGCCGCCTTCATGCAGATGCAGGTCGGCGCCCGCTTCGTAACGCTCGGCCAGCGCGAATATTGTGTCCAAACTCTTTTTCGGGTCACCGTCGATCACAGTCGGATCCACGCCGCCGATGGCGTCGACGCCCAGCTGCAACGCCTTTTCCAGATCAGGGATCACAGTTGCGCTCGGCCAAAGGCCGCTCTGTGGAAAAGCGACAATTTGCATATCCATGAAGGGAGCGCGCTCTTCGCGAAGCGCCAGAATATTCTCGAGGCCCCTCAGGCGGCACTGTTCGTCGATATCGACATGAGTGCGAACCGCCGTCGTTCCGTGCCTTAAAAGTTGGTCCGCCAGAAGGCGTGCGCGCCGTGGAGCACTGTCCTCAAAGCGAGGACGCAACTCTTTTTCGACCGCAATCCTGGTTCTGATGTCGTCCGCGCCCAGGTGCGGAATCCAGTCGAGACCAATCAAGGTCTTATCGAGATGGACGTGACCGTCAGCAAAGGCCGGCAGAGCAAGTTCGCCCCTGCCGTCAAAGGTTGCGTCCGGCGTCGACTGCCCGGAATGCGGCTCGATCGCCGCAACGGCGCCGGCTTCGATCCGCACGTCGAATACCCCTTGCCGTTCCGGCAAGCGCACGTTCGACAATGTCGAAATTTTGGCCCCGAAACGAATTTACGGCCCCGTTGTGTTCCAGACAGTCTTCAACTTGGTATACCGAAAGGAACACGCCCTTGAATGGCTGTCAATCCGATCCAGGGTCAGTTTTGACGAATGAGAGGTATACATTCAGCCGCTGAGATCTCCGCTTTCAAAAAGCTATAGCGGACTGCAAATTAGCCCCTTCCTGTTTGGGCGCGGCAGCCGCCCAATTTCGACGCGTGGTGCGCGCCGGCGCAATTCGGACTTTCATAGGGCCCGATTCACACGCTCAACTGTTTCGATACCGGCCTCCACACCGTCGAGCACGATCCGCCGCGTCTCCCGTGCGATGTCGGCCGCCATCCCCGCGAACGGGGCTCCGCCCAATAGAACGGCGCCATCCTGACAGCCCTGAACCGCCCTAAGGATCTCGCCCCGCACGGCGTCGCGATCTCTGACCATTTCGTCAATCGAGAACGGCAAGACGAGAACGTCCGCAAGTCGACTCGCCAAGTGGAGCGACGCCGCTTTCGCAAGGATCGGCTCTCGCATCGCCATTCCGAGCGTAACAATCGAGAACCGCCGGCCGCCGGCCGCCGCCGCCAACATTCCGCTTTTCCCGAGACCCGCCACGGGCATGAGGCCGAGGGCTTGCGCTGCCTCGACTCCGGGATCGCCGAATCCCGCGATGATCGCGCCACTGGCGCCTTCATGCTTCGCCACTTCGGACGCAACGGCGCGCGCGGCAATTTTGAGGTGCTCGGGGGTCTCGATTGCTTCGATCCCCGACTCCGCATTCACCGCGATCACTTCGAACGCGCTCCCGGCGACACGGCGCGCTTCATCCGCGAGCCAAAGGGTCACCTGCGCATTCGTGTTGGGATTGACGACAATCAATCGGCGACGCGCTACGTTCACTTCGTTTCCGGCGTGCGCGCCAGCCAGTGACGCGCGATCTCATCGCGCCGGGCGATCCAGACATCGTCTTTCGCCCGCATCGTCGACAAGATCCTCTCGAGCGCGCCGATGCGACCCGGACGCCCGATCACCCGCAAGTGGAGGCCAATCGACATCATTTTTGGCGCGTGCAGACCTTCGCGATAGAGCCACTCGAAGGCGTCCAGGACGTAGTCGGCGAAATCGGAGGCGCCGCGAAAACGATTGGTGGTCTGGAATTGCATGTCGTTCGTGTCGAAGGCATAGGGTATCACGACATGGCGGCGCTGGCCGTACGCCAAGGTGTAGGGCAAGTCGTCATTGTAGGCATCGCTGTCGTAGAGAAAGCCGCCCTCCTCGACGAGCAGGCGTCTCGTATTGGGCGACGCCGGCGCGCGGGTATGCCATCCGACGGGGCGCACGCCGGTCGCCTTGGCGATGGCGGCGACGGTCCGAGCGATCCGGCGACGTTCATCGTCCTCGCTCATCCCGGCATGGGATTCCCACCGCCAGCCATGGGCCGCCACCTCGTGCCCGCGTCGATTGGCGTCCTGGGCCAGTCGCGGTGACCGTTCGACCGCGCGGCCGCATGCGCTCACCGTTGCTCTGACGTCGTGGCGGCCGAGCACGTCGACGATCCTCCACCAGCCCGCGCGCGTGCCATATTCAAAATGACTGTCGAGGCCGGGATCGGGCAATCCGACAAGTCGATGCTCGACTTCGTGAACGGCTTCGTTGTGATCGTCGCCATCGGACATGGCGTATTCGCCGCCTTCCTCGAAATTGACGACGAACGACACCGCGACGCGCGCATCGCCGGGCCAGTGAGGATTCGGTTTGGCGCTTCCGTAACCCCAAAGATCCCGGCCCAGACTCGGGGGGCTCAGATCAACCGTCTTCATGGCGCACCATATCGGTCAGGCGTCGCGATTTCGCGGGGCATCCACTCGGTCAGCCGCCGCGACGCCCGCTCGAACAAAGCGTATGTGATCGCCGCGTAGAAAAGCAGAAACAGCGCCACCAAGAACATCCGGTCCACATATCCGAAATACTGGGCAAAGACGATGATCTGGCCGAGGCCGGTCTGGGCGCCGAGGAATTCCGCAGCGATCACGGCCGTCCAGGCCGTGCCGAGGCTAAGCAAGATGCTTGAGCGCAGTTCAGGAAACATCGCTGGAAGAATGACAGAGCGATAGATCTGAATTCGGCTCGCTCCTTGCGTGCGCGCGTAGTCGACGTGGATATCGGAGACGTTGCCGACGGCATTCACCGTCCCAGTGAAGAAAATGACGCCAACGGCGAAAGCGACGAATAGCGTCATTCCCAGGAAGGTTGCCCCGAACCAAAGCTGGAACATCGGGATCAACGCCAACATCGGAAACGTGCGAATGATCTGCGCGGGTAGAGCGACGATCCGCCGCGACCACTTTGACCAGGAGACCGCGAGCCCACCAACCAGTCCGACGGCGACGCCGAGCGTGAGTCCAGTAAAGAGACGGAGACTCGTATCCCAGGAGTTGCTGAGGACAGCGAGCGCCGCCCCGGCGTAGGTTCGTGCGCCACCCTGCGCGACCGACGGGATACCCAACCCGCCTTGCCAGTAGTCAGCCAGACTGAGGAAGGTCCGGGTCGCGAGGATCTGCCAACCCGGGATCATGGGTTCGCCCGGCGCGCTCTCATAAGGCATCAAGATCGACGCGAGCTGCCAAAGAGCCGCGAGGGCGACAAGAACCCCGAGGCTCGTCAGGCGTTGCGCCATTGCGCGTTTCACAGCGGCGCCGTCCCGTCCTGCACCAGTTCGCCGAGCCCGAGGTGCCGCAACAGCACTTCCTTGTGCGCGACCGCTTCAGGCAGCGCGAGGCTTTCGATCGTGCGTCGGCGCGCCAAAGTGATCTTCCGGTCGTCGACGACCCGGCCTTCCTTCATCACCACGATCCGATCGGCCAGCAGCATCGCCT
This sequence comes from uncultured Alphaproteobacteria bacterium, assembly GCA_963794655.1. Taxonomy (GTDB): domain Bacteria; phylum Pseudomonadota; class Alphaproteobacteria; order Rhizobiales; family Beijerinckiaceae; genus Roseiarcus. The sequence continues at coordinate 1,993,065 of CAWCEV010000006.1, read as the reverse complement.
CGTCGACATCGTGGGTGACGAACAGTACTGTCGGCCGATGTTGCTCCCAGAGCGTCAGCAGCACTTGATGCAACTGCAGCTTGGTCACGTAATCGAGAGCGCCGAATGGTTCATCCATGAGCAGCACCCGCGGCGAGTTTGCGAACACCGTAGCCACAGCAACCCGCTTCAGCATGCCGCCGGAGAGTTCACGCGGCCAGGACCGCTCGACATCGCCGAGTCCGACCTGTCTGAGATATTGGCGCGCGATCTCGATGCGCTTGGTCTTTTCGACGCCACGACACTTGAGGCCATAGGACACGTTGTCGATCGCTCGCATCCACGGGAAAACGCTGTCGCGCTGAAAGACGAGTCCCCGCTCGGGAGAGGGGCCCGCGATTGGGGCGCCATCGACGGAAATCTGGCCGTGGCTTGTGGGCATGAGGCCGGCGACCAGTTGCAGCAGTGTCGTCTTGCCGCAGCCCGAGGGCCCGATCAGGCAAACGAACTCGTGCGATCGGATCATGAGACTCACGTCCGACACCGCTTCGACCAGCGCGCCGCCCGATCGGCGGAAGAATTGCCGGACATTCCGAAGCTCGACTTCCGCCGTCCCGCGATTGCTCACAGGCGCGCCCTCCGCCTCCATCTCGTGATGAAGTCGAACGTCCCGCCAATGGCGACGTCGAATGCAATGGCGACGACGGCCAGCGCCATGATTGCAGCGAACAACATTTGAGAGTCCATTTCCGCGCCCATCGCCTGAATGACCCGGCCAATGCCTTTGGGCGCGCCGAGCAACTCGGAAAAGGCCTCGAGGCCCCAGGCGCCGGCCAGCGCGATACGAATTCCGCCGAATACCTCCGGCAGCGCGCCCATGAGGTAGATGTCGGAGATGATTCTCATCGGACCCGCGCCGAGCGTCCGACCGGCCGCCACATAGGTCTGGTCGAGGTTGGCCGCGGCGCGCTGGGCGAACAGGTATACGATCGTGACGTCGAAGAGAATCAGCAAGGCGATCTGGGCGCTCCGGCTGGTCCCGAACCAGATCAAGAAGAAAGGCGCAGTCACGAGGATAGGAATTGTCCCCGCGGTCAGCATAATGGGATCGGCGAACGCGCGGAACAGTTCGACCCGCGCGCTGGCAAATCCGAGCGCGACGCCCACGAGGCACGAGACTGCGAGCGCAACGACGACGTTCGATATCGTGTAGGCGAGATTTCCGGCGAGGCCCCCGTCTCCCAGGTGGTAATTCGCCAGATAGCTTGACGAGAAGAAATTCTGCCCGATTGCGACGGCCACGCCGCTTGGCGGCGGCAGCGCCAACCGCGACAAGAAGTGAAATTGCGACAGTTCCCACCACAAGGCAATCACCGCCAGGAGCCCGATGATTCCCAAGGGATCGACCGGCAGCCGCGCGACGCTGAGGGACGTTCGAGGCATATTGCAATCATCCGCCAGTTGGGCCGCAAGCGCGCCAGGCGCCGCCTGATGCCCGGGCGCCCTCGGTTAGGCAGCTTCCGCGCACCAACGCGGCCGCACTCTCGGTAAACAATTCGTAATTGGCTCAGGGTCGAAACCGTCGACGCGCGATCGGGTTGGCGCCGACGGCTTTCGCTCCGCCCCAACGATGCCTAGGGAACTGGAGCCACTACCCCGCCAGCGCAGCGCTCGCGAGCCGATAGGAGTCGAGGAAATCGTCCCAATCGTAGAACTGATGGGCCTTCGTTAGCAAAGCCTCCTTCTCCGCAGACAGCCCCGACTTCGGCGCACTCTCGAAAAGCGCTTCCGACTTCTTCTTGTAAGCGACCATTTCATTATACATCGGGGCGGCCCACACGATCTCTTCCGGGGTTACGCCGGCGGGAATGGTGCCGGAGGCCTCCAGGGACTTGATAAAAGCGCCCATGGAATTGCCGTAATATTCCGGGCCATCCTTATCGACAAAATACTTCGTCTGTTCGTCGAATGGAACGAAGGGATCGAGTTGTTCAACCGTGCGCCGAACGCCGGTCGCATCGAGCGAAGTTCCCGCCACGCTGTTGAGGTATGGCGCATAGACGCCATAAAGCGAGGGGTCCTTCTTCAGCGCGTCGATGATGCGAAACACCACCGAGGCGAAGCGCATCATCGTGGTCTTGTGATCGTTGATGTAATCGGCGGTCGCCGCCCAACCATTGTTGAACACCAGCGGCTCGAAAGGAGAATTGATCCCGCCCGGACCAAATTTCAACAATTGCGCGGTATCATAGATCGGGGTCCAGCCCGCATCGAGCATGGATTGAGCGATCGGCGCGCCGATGGGATGCATGAAGTCGAGCCGGCCGCTCTTGGCCAGCAGCAACATCTGGGAATCTTCCATCGTGACGTAATTCGGCAAGCCAAGCCCCGCAAGCTTGAACGGAACTTCCGTGAACTCCTTCTCAGAGGTCGACGGCGGAACGTAGATGGTCTTGCCGACCAGCGGTTTGAGCGCCTCCGCCAACCCCTGTCGCAGCGTGACGCCGGGCGTCATGGTATCTGCCAGCCTCTTCAGCCCGAGCTTTGGGTTTGCAAGCATCGCGTAACCCGAGAACGTTACGGCGAACCCGGCGCACTTCAGCTGGTCGGTGCTTTTGTAAGAGGGCAACAGCTTGCCGCAGGTCGCCGAGTTGATGTCCACCTGCCGGTTGAGGAGAAGCGGAACCCACTGATTTTCGGTCGTCTTCATCCCGTCCGGTTCAGGCGAGATCGTGATGCCGACGTCCTTGAACCAACCCTTCTCGATGCCGATGACGTAGAAAGTGTTGTCCGCATATGGGCGCATCCCGAAGGAGACGCTGACCTTCGGGATCTCGGTCCCTGCCTCCGGGGTCGCCGGTGTGTAGGTCGACGATGCGGCCTTGGCCGGGAGAGCCGAAAGAACAAGGCAGGCCACGAGCGCAAGGAGAGAGGGTGGTCGGACGAGACGCCAAGCTGACATTGATCGCTCCCGAAATTGCTGGCCGGACAAGCGCGGCGGCGGCACCCAAGCAAGGTTGGCGCCAATTGTGCACAACGCTGCATAAGCGTTTAGAATGAAACGGCCGACGTTGGCAGCTGGATCGCCTCTCGTTGAGTCCGATATTTTGTGCACATTATCGCCGCTGACTGTGCACAAGACTTCGGCAATGTGCGTAGCAATGGAGACTCGCGTGGCGCGCGCAACGACGAAGAGAAGAGATCGAAGTCGCAAGCGGGCCACCCGTGACGGGCCTGCGATCGACGATGACGTTCATGGCGCCTTGACGCTCGCATTGTTCGAGGGGCGATTGCCGCCGGGGTCAAAGCTGCCAGAGCACCGCCTGGCGACCATTTTCGGCGTTTCGCGGGAACGTGTGCGAAAAGTCTTGCACCGATTGGTCGCGGAAAGAAGGCTCGAGCGAATTCCGCGGCGAGGGACATTTGTTCCCAATCCGTCGCCCGAGGAAATCCGGACGGTCTATCGAGCCCATCGGGTCTTCGAAACCGGAGTTCTCACGCAGCTCGTGAAGGAATTGAACGACACCGTGATGTCCCGAATCGGCGCGCATTTAAGCGAAGAGCGCGAGGCCGCCTCAGGCGCGGATCGGGCGGCGTCCGTGCGATTGTCCGGCGAGTTTCACGTGCTGCTTGTCGACTCTCTGAAGAGCCCGGAGCTGTCACATTTTCTTCGCGAACTGCTCGCGCGCTCGTCGCTCATGGTTTCCGCTTTCGAGCCGGCGCGGCTTTCGTTGTGCAGCGTCGACGAGCACGCCGCTATCGTCGAGGCGTTGAAAGCGCGGAACGTCGAACGCGCCATCGCTTTGTCAAACGAACATTTCACCCACATCGAAGAGCGGCTCGCGCAGGGGATCGTCGAGAGAGTGGAGCGGAGGATCGAGGATGCCTTGGAGGCTTTGGTTCCAGTCGCTCGCGGCTCGTCGAGGAAAGGCGGACAAAAGGGGACCGCGTGAAGAGGCGACACGTTGTTCAGTCACGGCCTGACGAAATCGACGTACGAAGCGGACGCCGCCAATCTCCGCGCGGGAGCTCCGCTTCGGGCGGTGAAGCGACTCCGCGCTCGCAATTGTAAGTCGGCTTTGGCGCGGACTCCGGTCCTTCCCGAGGCGGCCCATGGAGGCGCGCTCTCCGCCCAATTGAGATGATCGCGGTTCGCTCGGCGACGGGCCGCCCTCGACCCTAGCCGCCCTTCAAGTTCGGCTATGAATTGGCGGAAAGCGCGGGACAGCGGAGAAAGCGCTGCGACATCATTAATGTAGGGATGCTCTACGATGAGCCGAACGTTCATCTCTTGCGACGCGGGTCGGAGAGTTTCGTCCATGCCGATAGCGGGCCAGCCAATGAGTCATCAAGCCCTTTTTGGAGCCGCGGCGCGACCAGGTGTCGATTAGCAAATTAAGCCAGTTGCGGGCCCCGCAACCAACTTCTCCCGCGACGTCGCGGATCCCACGCCGAGCTCGCGAAGTACCGCGCTTGATCTGGATCCCGATCCGACATCGCCACCCAACCCCTCGATCGTGACGATAGATTTGCGGATCTCACCAACTTGCTGCCGACAGAGCTGTCGCTCAAGACTTGCTCGGGCGGCCCTCCAGCCTACTCCGCACTCGTCGTCGCCGCAGACCGACGCGAAACTGAAAAACCGGGATTTCGCAAACGGACTGTTGCCGCGTTCAGTCGCCGGTGAGCCGATCGACGATCCTGCGGATCAAGGGTGCGGCTAAGAGTACGACCGGCAGAATCGCAGCCCAGGAAGTAAGCCACGATTTCAGCCAGGTGACCGCAAAGGAGGTGTCCGAAAGGAGGGGCCCGCAGGAAACCGCGGCGGCGAGGGCGCAGGTAATTCCGGACCGAATCACCCCAAACATATGTTGATTGTAGCGCCGCGGAATTCTCGCCATTTCGTCCCCTGCCCGGAAATAGCGGCCTTGTCTCGTCGGCCGGGCGCCTCAAAAAATCCGACCCGCTTGACGCGCCGCGGCATCTGGCATACTGGGTATGACATCAGTTGTCTGATGTCTATTGGCGATTTATAATGAGGAGACGGAGAAATGCCAAAGGTTCTAATCATGACCGGAGACGCCGCAGAAGCGCTGGAAGTCATCTATCCGCATCAGCGCCTGCGGGAGGAGGGCTACGAGGTCGACATAGCCAGTCTGTCAAAAAAACTGATGCTGCTGGTGGTGCATGAATTTGTGCCAGGAAACGACACGTTCGTGGAAAAGCCGGGGTACCATTGGCCGTCGGATATCGCGTTCAAGGACGTTAATCCGTCTGACTATGCCGCGGTGGTGATACCGGGAGGGCGCGCCCCGGAGTATATCAGAAACGATCCGGACTTTATTAGAATTGTCCGCCATTTCTTCAAAGAGGAAAAGCCGGTAGCCCATCTCTGTCACGCCTCGATAGCGCTCGCCAAAGCGGGCGTGCTCAAGGGCCGCCGCATCGCCGCCTACCCCGAGCTGCAGTCAGACGTCGAAGCCGCGGGCGCAGAGTTCGTGAATTCAGAGGCGGTGGTTGACGGCGTCATGGTTTCAGCCCGCGCCTATCCCGACCACCCGGCCTGGATGCGCGAGTTCATGAAGATCCTGCGCAAGAAGGCTCCCGTCAAGGCAGGCTCCGCAGCTCCGGCCATGGCCTGAAACCCGCCACCCCTGGGCAACGGGGCGCAACGAGGACCCCTTGGTCCTCGGGCGCCCGCAACCGCGCGAACAAGGGCAGGAGATCCCGGCGCGATATGACGCTGCAACGCAGCCCCTCGTGATGATGTGGCGCCCGGAGGCGTGCTATGTTACGCGGCAGTCGAATGCCGAGGTGACCGATGAGCCGAGAGGGTGAGAGCAGCGCCGGGTACGCGATCGTGCGGCCGCACCGGCGGCCGGCGCGACCCCAGCTCGTGGGCGAGACGATCGAGCTGCTGCGCTCCCGGCTCGGGTCGGGCGAGTACAAGATCGGCGACAGGATTCCCTCGGAAGCCGCGTTGATCGAAGAACTCGGGATCGGGCGCACCACGTTGCGCGAGGCCGTCCGCGTTCTCGAGCACGAAGGATTGCTGGTGGTGCGGCAGGGAGCCGGAACCTATCTGCAATCTGTCAAGGATCGCGGCATTCTTTCCGGCCGCCTTCGGCAGGCTCGGGTTCTGGAGGTCTTGGAAGTCCGCCGGGCGCTGGAGTTGGAGATCACCCGCCTGGCCGCAACCCGTCGATCCGACGCTGCGCTGGCCGCAATCAGCCGCGCCATCGAGGGAATGCGCTCCAGCCTGGGGCGGTCGGACGAAATCGCGTTTCTCGAGGCGGATCTGGAAATATACCGCGTGCTCGCCGGCGCGACCGGCAATTCCATGCTGATCGAAATCCATACTTTCTTTGCCGATGCGCTGCGGTTGGCTTTGACCCAGATCGTCTCGATCCCCGGGGTCATGCAGAACTGCCTGGGCCGCCACGAGCAGCTCTATGAGGCGATTTCGGCCGGCGACGCCGATCTGGCAGAAGCCATCACCAAGGCGCATCTGGAACGGCTGGCGAATCTGACCAGGGAAGTGCTGGGGGACGCGCGTGTCGGCGAGGCCAACAAGACCGCCAGCGCTGCGAACGCCCTCCAATTCGCCCAGGCGCAAGGTCTTCGGGCTGGCGAGTAGCGAGCCAGGCCGGAAAACGGGCCCTCGCGCGGGGGATCGGGCGCAAAGAGGGCGTCTCGAAGGACGATCCGGCACGCGCCGCGGCGCGCGGAGTGGGCTCTGCGCGACGCTCGTCGGCAGGAGTGGCATAGCCTCGGCAGGACGCCCGCGCCACAACTCGAGCATAATCCGCCGGAACAGGAAGCGTTCGCCGTAATTGTGCGATCTTGCCCCAATTCGGGCGCCAGCCGTAGCTGCCATGCGCCGGCGCACGGCTCGTTGTGAAGCGCAATCGGGCCCGGGCGAAGCGGGTTGACAGCGGACGCTTGGAGTGCAATAAGACATCAGTTGTCTGATGTCATGGAGGATCGTAGGTGGCTGAGTTACAGCGTTCGCCATCTGCGGGTCGGGAGTTCGCCCCCAAGTTTGAGCCTCCCGCGGCGGGGCCTGTCGCCGCCCCTGAGCTGCGGATTAGGACCGTTCGGACAAGAGCTGTCCGATCGCCCATGCGCCGGCCGCTGCTCACCAGCGTCGGCTCGGTTTCGACCGCGCCGCTGGTCCTGATCGATGTTGAGACCGACCAAGGCATAACCGGACGCTCCTACCTGTTCTCCTACCTGGACGCGGTTTCGCCGCTTATCCAGCGGGCGCTGGACATCCTTCTGCCGAGCCTGGTCGGGCAAGAGATTGAACCCGCCGAGCTGCGCAGACGGGCCAGTCAGCCGCTCCAGCTTCTCGGCGCGGACGGGGTGTTCGGGCTCTGTCTTTCAGGGCTTGACGTCGCCTATTGGGACGCGCTCGCCAAAGCAGCCGACATGCCGCTTGCCCGCTTCCTCGGTGGAACCTGCGGCCGAATTCAAGCCTACAATAGCAATGGCCTTGGCGTGATGACCCCGGAGGCCTGTGCGTTGGAAGCGCTCGAACTTCTCGACGAGGGCTATCACGCGATCAAGGTTCGTCTGGGTCATTCTGACGCCGAGGACGACCTTGCCGTGGTCCGCGCCATCCGCGCCAAGATTCCCACCGGCGCGCTGCTGATGTCGGACTACAACCACTGCCTCAGCGCGCCGGAGGCGGTTCGGCGCGCGCGGATGCTCGACGGCGAAGGGCTCTACTGGATCGAGGAGCCGACCGCGCATGACGATCTGCCGGGCAACGCCGAAGTCGCGCGGGCGGCGTCGACGCCAATCCAGATCGGCGAGAATTTCAGGACGCTGCGCGAGATGCAGGCGGCGATCGATCAGCGCGCCTGCGATCTGGTCATGCCGGACCTCGAGCGAATTGGCGGCGTGAGCGGCTGGCTGAAGGCAGCGGCGATCGCGGACACGAGCGGCTTCCCCATGTCCTCGCACCTTTTTCCCGAGGTGAGCAGCCACTTGATGATGGCGACTCCGACCAATCACTGGCTCGAATACGTCGACTGGGCGGGGCCCATTCTTTCCGAGCCGCTTGTCGTGAGGGACGGTTACGCGATCGTTCCGGAGCGGCCCGGAAACGGCCTTTCGTGGGACGAGGATGCGGTGCGGCTCTACGCCGCGGACTGACAGAACCGGGACGGTGACGCGGATGGGAATCGAAAACGACAAGCCGATGAAGGTAGCGGTGCTCGGGCCGGGCGGCGTCGGCGGATTGTTGGCCGCGCTGCTGGCCCGGCAGGGCGACAAAGTGACGTGCGTCGCCCGTCCCGCGACCTGCGAGCGTCTTCTCGCCGATGGGATCTCGGTGAAGAGCAAACGCTTCGGGGATTTCAAAGCCAGCGTCGAGGCCGCCCCGGAATTGCACGCTCCGATCGATGTGTGCTTCGTCGCGGTGAAGGCGACCGAACTCAGCTCGGCGCTCGATCGCGTTTCGCGCAGCTCGCTGAGAAACGCCTTGATCGTCCCCTTTCTCAACGGCGTCGAACATGTCGCCGTCCTCCGCGAAAAATACGGTGACGCAGTAGTTCCGGCGACGATACGGGTCGAAGCCACGCGCGTTTCGCCCGGGATGATCGAACAGGCGAGCCCCTTCGCCTTCATCGAACTGGGACTTATCGGGAGCGACGCAGCCCGCGGAGACGACGTAAGATCCCTTGCCAAGCATCTCAAGGCCGCGGGGCTCGATGTCGAGATCCGCTCGGACGAAGGCTTGATGCTGTGGGGCAAGCTCGGGTTCCTGGCGCCCCTCGCTCTTCTGACCACGCATGAGAAAACCACCGCGGGCGAAGTTCGGACCAAGCATCGGCCGAGCCTGCTCGGCGTTATCCACGAGGTGGCGGAGGTCGCCCGCGCGGCGGGCGCTCCGATCGACGAACAGGCCACGCTCAAGCTCTTCGATAGCGTACCTGAGAGCATGCAATCCTCGATGCAAAAGGACGCCGCGGCGGGGCGAGCGACGGAAATCGAAGCCATAGGCGGAGCGATCCTGCGGGCCGCAGAACGGCTCGGGGTCGAGGTTCCCGTCACGACGAAGCTCGTCGCAGACATCCGGAAAAGCCAACCGTCCGCGGCCGAGCGCGGTGCTGGCAAGCGCGCGAACTGACCGTGCGATGCGGCGGACGCGGCTCGGCGCACGCCGCCGAAATAAGAAAACATAAGGTAAAAAAATATGAATAGATCAGCAGGAGGAAGACACACGTGACCGAATTCAAGGACTACGCAAAAAAATACTCCAATATCCGGATGGAGAGACAGGACGGCATACTTGAGATCACTTTCCATACCGACGGCGGCTCCCTCGTCTGGGGAGGCGGCCCTCACGCCCAGTTTGGGCCGGCGTTCTACGACATCGGTCGGGACAACGAGAACAAGATCGTCATCATGACCGGGACCGGCGACGCGTTCATCGAGGAGATCAGTCCCGAAACCCTGTCCGAGCGCCTACCGAAATCCAAGATCACTCCCACCGTTTGGGACCACATCTATTCCGACGCCAAGCGGCTGATCATGAACCTCTTGGATATCGAGGTTCCGGTCATCGCCGCCGTCAACGGCCCGGTCAACATCCATGCCGAGCTGGCCGTGCTGAGCGACATCGTGCTGGCGTCGGACGCCGCCGCCTTCCAAGACGCCCCGCACTTCCCGAACGGTCTTGTTCCCGGCGACGGGGTGCATGTGATCTGGCCCCATCTGCTCGGAAGAAATCGCGGCCGCTATTTTCTTCTCACCGGCGAGCGGCTCTCGGCGCAGGAAGCGCTTCGGCTGGGAGTTGTGGCGGAAGTCTTACCGAAGGAAAAACTTCTGCCCCGCGCCCGTGAGCTGGCGAAGCAGATCCTGAGGCAGCCGCCGATCACCATTCGCTACGCCCGAGTCGTGATGACGCAGGAGCTGAAGACCCTGATGCTTGAACATCTTAGCCACGGCTTGGCGCTTCAGGGAGTGGCGGCGAACGAATACTGGCCCGGATAGCTGAAGGGCAATCATCAAGCTGGGTTCGTGCCCTGACTCAAGCGCAAACATAAGAGGAAACGTCTATGACGAAATTTGAAGAATACGGAAACAAATATTCGCGCATCCGGATGGAGCGCGATGAGGATGGGATTCTCGAGGTCACCCTGCATACCAACGGCGGCACGATGGTGTTCGGACCCGAGGCTCACGAGCAGCTGCCGCCGGCCTTTCTCGACATCAGCCAGGACCCCGACAACAAAATCGTCATTCTCACCGGGACCGGTGACTCGTTCATCGAGGAAGTCGAAACCGCGACGCTGAAAGGTACGCCAGGGAAGGGAAGCCGCCTGCCGAACTGGACCAAGATGGACCCGCACACCTGGGACCGCACCTTCACCAACGCCAAGACGATGCTGCTCAACCTCCTGAACATCGAGGCGCCGGTGATTGCCGCGGTCAATGGCCCGGTCAACATCCATGCGGACCTCGCCGTGCTGAGCGACATCGTGATCGCCGCCGAGCACGCTTCCTTTCAGGACGCGCCGCACTTTCCCAATGGTCTCGTGTTCGGCGACGGCTGCCATATCGTGTGGCCACATCTTCTGGGAGCCAATCGCGGCAAGTACTTCCTTCTCACCGGACAGAAGCTGTCGGCGAAGCAAGCGTTGGATCTTGGCGTTGTCAACGAAGTGCTGCCCAAAGAGCAAGTTCTTCCTCGCGCTCGGGAACTCGCCCAGCAGCTTTTGCAGCAGCCCCCTCTGACCGTCCGCTACGCGCGCATCCTGATGACCCAGGATATGCGGAGAATGATGACCGAGAATCTCAGCCACGGTCTCGCTCTCACGGGCTTGGCGGCGAACGCCTTCTGGCCGAACTCCTGACTCCAAGGCGTCGGAACCCGGGATCCGACGGCTCCGTCGCGTCTTCAATAGCGACGGTCAGCGGCAGGCGGATCAAGAGAGCAAGCGGGCAGTCCGGTGATCCTCGATAGACAGCCAAATCTTCAAGAACGAATGGGAGGAGACTTCGCATGAGCAAGACGGAAGATCGGGATCAGTTGATCGGACAATATCTCGAAGATTTCATCCCCAAAGGCTATCGGGGCGAACTTGAACACCTCGCGACAAAAGTAGCCAAAGGGGCCGCATCGCGGCGCAGCTTCCTCAGCCGCGCCGGTTCGCTAGGAATCGGCGCCGCGGCAAGCTCGACGATCTTGACCGGCCTCATTGCCAAGTCTCCGCAGGCTGCCGCGGCGACGGTGCAGTCCGCGGGCGGGAGCGCCATCGCAGACAAGTATAAAAATCTGACGATTGGAGTGCCGGTCTACGCGTTCGCCGACGAGAATCAGATCACCATCGCCAATCAATTGAAGGCGGCGTCCGAAGCGGCGGGATTGAACTGGAAGTTCCTGGTCCAGGATGTCGCCGGCAGCGTGACGACGGCAGGTCAGGTGTTCGACACTTTCATCAGCCAGGGCGTCAATGTGATCATCGACATTGTCATCCCTCCGCGCCTGGTCGCCCCGCAGATGGCGAAGGCGAAGGAAAGGAAGATCCCCGTTTTCGGTATCTACACCTTCGGCACCAACTACGCCGACATGGTGCTGGACTACGGCGGGGTCACGTCGGTCGAATCGAGCTTCGTCAGCAGCTACATGCTGTTCGACCAGCGCGTTCGCCACCCCGGAAAGAAGAAGATCAAGCTCGGAATTATTGACTCCCAGCTTGACGTGATCGGTCCGCGTCGAGGGGTGCTGAACGGCTTGCTGGGTCTCGAGGTCAACAAGGATTTCGAAGTCGTTCAAATCGTTCCGGACGTCGATCCGGCCAACACCGTCCAGGTGGCGACGCAAGCAACCCAAGCGATCCTGACCAAGAATCCCGATGTCGACTGCCTTTGGGTCAGTTGGTCTCCGGCGCCGGTCCCCGTCGCCACGGCGGTCGAGCAAGCCGGCAAGGGCGACTCGTGCAAGGTGTACGGGCTGGTCGCCCAAAGCGCCGGACTGCAGTTGATCAAGGAGGGAAAGAGCCCGCTGGTCGCGACATCGTGGGTCGATCTGGTCTGGGTGGGATGGGGATGCGTCGACCTCGTTCTGCAGCATCTTTCCGGCAAAGGCGCAGATCGACTTGCCCTTTTGACCACAAGCGCCGTCCCGTGCGTCTGCGTCGATCAGGCCGAGGCGAACACGCCGAACATGCAAATGGTCGACGCGCTCGACGGCAAGAAAATACTGACCTGGGTGTTCGCACAAGGCTCGTACCGCGACCGCTTCGTGGCGTCATGGAACGAGAAATACACGACCTAGACGCGAACGACGAACGCGCTCCGCCTCGGGCTGAGCGCATTGCGATTGGCTCCTCGGTCGACAGAAAGTCGCGAGCCGTCATCTAGGAGTGAGGGATCGATGAGCGCAGCGAATGGGGAGGCTTCCTTGTCGATGCCGAACACCGCGGGCAAGCCGGCGGATTTCCGGGCCGGGGCCAAACAGCGGACGGCATTCGAACTGCTCGCGCCGCTGGGTGTGCCGATCATGGCAATCGGCATCATCGTCTTTTTTAGCTTCGCGACCACCGGCTTCTTGACCGTCGAGAACTTCACCAACATTTTCGCCAATTCCGCCTTGCCGGTCATCGTCGCCGTCGGGCTGACACTTCCCCTGGTAATGGGGGAGTTCGATCTCTCGATCGCCGCCATGGCGGGCTTCGCGACCATTCTCTATTCGCAGCTCGCCGCCAAGGAAGGCATTGATCCTACGGTTTCCATCCTGGTGACGCTCGTCGCTTGTATTCTCGCCGGCGCCTTCAATGGATTGGTGGTCGCCTATGTGGGTCTGCCGGCGCTGGTCGCGACCATAGCCATGTCGTCGTTCCTGATCGGGATGGAATTCTATATCTCCGGGAGCGCCCAGATTTATGGTGGATTCCCGGAGGCGCTGGTCGCGTTCGGCCGCTCGAACATCGGACCGATTCCCGCCCTGGTGATCGTCGCCGCCGTCATCGTTTTCATTCTTTGGCTGACGCTGGAGAAGACGGTGTTTGGGCGTCACGTCAAGGCAGTCGGCGGAAACGCCGAGGCGGCGCGTCTCGCCGGTGTCAACGTTCGGCAAACCAAGGCGCTCGGTTTCGTCATCTGCGCGCTCGCGGCGGGAATAGCGGGCGTGATCTTCGCAAACAAGCAGGCGGTCGCCTATCCGCTTGCCGGCCTCGACGTTCTGCTGCCCTCATTCACCGCCGCCTTTATCGGAGCGGCGACATTCCGCTTCGGCGAGTTCAATGTCCTCGGCACGGTGGTGGGCGTTCTGATCACGCAAATCACGGCAAACGGGCTGATCCTGCTCGGAGTGCCGAACTACACCACCTACGTGTTCCAGGGCGTGATCCTGCTGGTGGCATTGATTTTCGCTCGCGTTGTCGCGCTGCGACAGGTCAGTTGAGACTGGGCGAGGCGCGGACGCGATGACCGGCGAAGCCGAACACCTGAACCGCCCTCAAGGCGATCCGCCGCCGAGCGTTCTTGCTGTGCGGGCGCTGTCGAAGCGCTATCCCAGCACGCTGGCTCTCGATCGCGTCACTCTGCACCTGGCGACGAACGAGATCCTAGGGCTCGCCGGGCACAATGGCGCGGGAAAGTCGACGTTGACCCGCGTCCTTGCCGGCGCCAGCAAACCCGATTCAGGCGAAATCGCGCTAGACGGCAAAAGCGTGCGATTTCGTGGCCCGGACGACGCGAAAAGGCACGGGATCGCCTACGTGCCTCAGCCGCTCATGATCGTACCCAATCTCACCGGTCGGGAAAATCTACTGCTCGGAATGCGCGGGCAACCCATGCGCGGCGAACAGAATCGACCCTGGTTCGCAGACGCGCCCAACGCTCGCGCAGCGGTCGATGCGATGGCTGAGCATCTGCGCTTGACCCCGTTTCTTGAGGTCAAAGCGGGACGGTTGCGACCGGTAAGCCAGCGTCTCCTGATGATCGGCCGGGCGATGCTGCGCAGCCCGCGGGTGATCATCCTGGACGAGCCGACCGCAAACCTGTCGCAGCCGGAAGTCGAAGCGTTGTTCTCGATCGTTCGGCCGCTCGCTCGAACCACCGCCAGCGTGATCTATATCACCCACCGCCTGGACGAAATGTTGGGCCTGTGCGATCGCGTGATCGTCATGCGGCAGGGCTGCGTCATCGCCGAGAAGGACGCGCGGCGCCTGGACAAACGCCAGCTGGGCGCCCTCATCGCAGGCTCCGATCTGTCGGCGGAGCTGACGGCGCTCGTGTCCGGCGTCAATGTTCACGCTCCAGGAGGGGCCATCCAGTCGGCGGCAGCGGACGCCGCCGTACCTCTGCTTCGTTGTGAGAGGCTTTCGTCAAAGCCGCGAACGCGGGATATAGACATTACGCTGCACCGCGGCGAGGTTCTCGGCGTTTCCGGCCTCGACGGCTCAGGCCGCACCAGTTTCTTGCGCACGCTCTGGGGCGACCGGCCGATTACTGGCGGCCGCATCTTTATTCGCGGCAAGGAAACGCTGCTGACGAGCCCGCGCAAGGCGATCACCGCCGGCATGGCCTATCTGCCCGAAGAACGTGCGGCAAACGCGGTCTTTCCTGGAATGAGCGTCGCGGCGAACGCGACGCTGCCCTGGTTGCGTCGCTTCGGCGTTTTGGGCGTCTTTCCAAACACCAACTCCGAACTGAACCAAGTTTCGGGATTGCTGGCGCGTCTGGACGTGAGGCCGCTGCAGGGCGCGGCGCACAGCAAGATCAGGACTTTCAGCGGCGGGAACCAACAGAAGGTGCTGATTGCCCGCTGGCTCATGGGCGCTGCGGACATCTTTCTGTTTGATGAACCGACGCAGGGGATAGATGTCGGCGCCAGGGAGCAGGTCTACGAGATGATTCGCGAACTTGCCGCGGATGGCGCCGGCATCCTGATCGTATCCTCCGAAGCAGAGGAACTGGCTCGCCTTTGCAGCCGAGTCCACATCATGAGCAACGGCACGATCGTCCAGACGCTTTCGGGCGATGAAGTCACCGAGACAATCATCTCTCGGGCGACGATCGAGAGTGGAACGGAGACGTGCGTTAGCGACCCTTTGATCAGGCTGCAACACATTGGAATTGGGGGAAGGCCGGACTCCCCCGTTTGATTTTGAAGCCTTCGTGTTGTTGTTCTCCTGCAAATGACGGCAAAACTTACCCGCCAGTCACAGATTGCATGTGTTGCGGATTGATTCTCTCGCTTTTGATGTACCCTTTAGCGTCCAGGACGCCACCTCGCGGCCTTGCTCAGTCTGGACACTCAAGAGGCCGTCTGGACCAAAGGCGTCTAGAAAAGCCGACGTTAACTTGCAGTGCAGGACCCAAGCGTCATCGCCATCGGCATCGGCATCGGCATCGGTAAAATAAGCGATGAGGGCAAAGCTGTCATGAATAGGGTTTGGCGTTTGACAAATCTCGCGACACCATGATCAACCTTCGGATGCGCGCGATTGCGTAGGACACTTGGAGCCGGCACCCGGCGGGCATTTGGATCAACGACAAGAGTGTCAGTTTTCCTGCCTTTGACTAGGTCGACCGTCTGAATTCTCCTGCGTCGATGTGGCGCACTTTCGCGATCGCAGAGACACGCTAGGATTAACGTGGTCCGCCGATGTGAGGGCTACCGGGCGGGGGTGATCGCGGGAGGGAGTTTGATAACCGGCGAGATAAAATCGAGCGGCGTGTATCGCGATCTCTATAGAGCTATGTTTCGCGACAATTATGTGGGCATGCAGTATAGTTTTGTCCAATTCTTTACTGAGCATCTGGCGTCTCACGTGTTTTCGAAGCCGATCTTCAGTCCGTTCTCATCATCGGGGTGATTGGTCAGACGGAGCTCAACAGCCGAATTCGACCAAACGCCCTCAACGCCGATACGGCCTCCGTCAACGACGCTCTTACGCAACCGCTCGGCGTCAATACGTCGAGCATCGCCGAAGTCACGGGCATTCCCCGCGAGACTGTGCGGCGAAAGTTGGCAGGCCTCGGGCAGCGCGGCTGGATAAAGCGGGACGCAAATGGTCTCTGGCGTCTGACAACCGATGGGGACGGAACGGCGCCTGCGCGGCAGGACCTCGCTGGCCTCGATCGGCGTGGAATGGAACGCATCTCTCGATTCCTGGGCCTGATGCACACCCTCGCTGTCGATGCACAATTGAAAAAGAGCTACAAACATTTTGTCCATGCAAGCCGAGCAGACGACCGGAAATCATTCGATCCTGGCGTCGATTCTGAGTGTCCGTGAAATCGGCGCAGTGCGGGTCGTCGGTGCGGGCCGACTTTGGTTTTGGCCTCAGAGACGCCTGCTCCAGAGGGCGGAGGCCTTTGCTCAATGCGAGCGCCCCGATCTTGACCACTGCACAATCGGAGCTGATGGCGAAGTCGGCGCTGGGGCCTATGCCGGAGCTTGATCCGATCCGGCGCTGACAACCTAGCCAGGCCAGTTCCCGAGTAGCGAGGCTTTGAGTCTCCGCCAGTCAGTCTGGCGGCGCGGAGATCAGCGACCTTCGCCCGAACTGGGCGTTTCGGCGTTCGAGCCAGAGTCCCGGAGGTCAGCGTTCGAAACCCCTGACCAGCAATCTGCGATCTCGTGCCTTGAGCGCGCCTTGAGGTTCGAGTCCGATCGCCTATCGGGTCGAGAACCTTCTCCAAGGGGCGCGACTGGACATAATCGATTGCGCCCCAGGGTTGGTTTTGACCCCGCGAGAGAGGTCGGCCTTGTGGCGCCCATTTTGGGCAGTAAATTTATGGTGCATTGCGCAACAAACGTATAAAAAGGAACGTTTCACGACAATACTTAACCAACCTGTCCATGTTCGTAGAATACGCGACAATGAGTCGCATTATATATCTCGCAATCTCTCCGTAAGTGGCTATCAGCTGCTAGTAGTATACTATATATACTTAGCGATTATTGGAGACACGCGATGAACGAAGCGCCGTCCTTCCCCCGCCCCGTTCCACTCAAGGCGCAGACCGCACTCGATCCTTTCTCGCAATTAAGCCTGGGCAAGGATCTGGCGAGCGCGCCTGCGATGTCCAGCGCGCTCAAGGATTATGTAGTCGACGCCGCCGAGCGCAGCGCTCTCAGCTCGATATCTTGCGCGAGCGCGGCAATGATCAGGCGGAGATGGCCTCGCGACCGCTGGCGACGGTCCTGACCTTCGGTCATGAGATTCTCGTGAGCGGCAAGAGCCTCCGTCGGCCAATCAACTACTCGCTCGCTCGCGTCATTCCGCCGTTGGGGACGACGATCGATCCCAACCGGCGGCCCGTCGTGGTGGTCGATCCGCGGGCTGGACAGGGGCCGGGCATCGGCGGCTTCCATCGCGAGAGCGAGATCGGCGACGCCTTTGACGCAGGACATCCCGTTTATTTCATCGGATTTGCCGCCGAGCCGGTCCCCGGTCAAACCTTCCTCGACGTGGTCGAGGGCCAGGTCAAGTTCTTCGAGCGCATCGTCGAGTTGCATTCTGAGGCTCCGCGGCCGCTCGCGGTCGGAAACTGCCAGGCCGGCTATCAGACGCTGATGGTGGCCATGCTGCGTCCGGACCTTTTCAGCATGGTGCTGATGCCGGGTTCGCCCATCTCTTACTGGCAAGGCGTGCACGGCAATAATCCGATGCGCTACTCCGGCGGCCTGCTCGGCGGGTCGTGGCCGCCGCGCTGGCGAGCGATCTCGGCGCCGGCAAGTTCGACGGGGCGAACCTGATCGCCAACTTCGACAATCTCAATCCCGGCAACACGCTGTTCGGCAAATTGCACAATGTTGACAAAGCGGTCGACACCGAAGGGCCGCGCTTCCTCGGCTTCGAGAAATGGTGGGGCGACTTCATCCAGCTCAACGGCGAGGAGATCCAGTATCTCGTCGACAAGCATTTCATCGGCGACAAACTGGCCCGAAACGAAATCGCGACCTCCGACGGGCGCCTGTTCGACATCCGCAACGTCACCTCGCCGATCATTGTGTTCACCTCGCTTGGCGACAACATCAGCCCGCCGCAGCAAACGCTCGGTTGGATCCTCGACCTCTATGAAAGCGTCGACGACATCAGGGCGCAGGGCAAGACGATCGTCTATTGCGTCGACCCCAAGGTCGGCCACCTCGCGATCTTCGTCTCGCCGAAGGTCGCCGAGCGAGAGCATGAGGACATCATGCAGACGATGGACGTCGTCGAATGTCTGCCTCCGGGGCTCTACGAGCTGGTCGTCACGCCGAAGACTCCGAACGAGCCCGGCGCGAACCTCGTGGCCGGCGACTTCCAGTGCCGCTTTGAGATGCGCACCCTCGACGATGTGCGCGCCTTCGGGCGGAACAGCGAGGCCGATGATCGCGCCTTCGCGACGGTCGCCCGGGTATCGGAGATCGGTCTCGCCAACTATCGCACCTATCTCCAACCATTCGTCAGGGCGATGGCCGGCGAGCAGGTCGCGAACGCCATTCGCGCCATGAACCCGGTTCGTGCGCAATACACGATGTTTGCCGACACGAACCCGATGATGAGGGGTGTGGCGGCAATGGCTGAGAAGGTGCGCGCCGCTCGTCATCCGGCGGCGGCAGATAGCGCTTTCCTGCAAATGCAGGAACAGGCTGCAGACGCGATCACGGCAGGCTGGAACGTTATCCGCGACACGCGCGATAAACTCGAGGAGCAGCTCTTCTATTCGATCTACGGCTCACCGGTCACCCAGGCCATGGTCGGGACGGGATCCGGAGTCTTCGAGCCGCGTGATCCGCCGGCCAAGACACCCGAGGAGCGCGCCGCCCTCGACGCCACGCTCGCAGCCTATCGCGCCGACATCGGCAAAGGCGGTCGGGTCGAGGCGAAGTTCCGGGCGCTGCTTTATGTCCTCGAAGCGGACAGGGCTTTCGACGAGCGGTCGGCCTTCGCGATCCGTACGGCGGCGCCCGAGCTCGCGGCGCTGCCCGAGGACGAGGTCAAGAGAATTGCGCGCATCCAGTTCTTCGCACTTCAGCTCGATCGCGAGCAGGCGGTGAGGGCGCTCGCGTCGATGGTGGCCAGGGAGGACGACAGGCGCAACCTCATCGCGGAATTGCGGGAGATCGTTGACGCCGCCGGCTCTCCGACACCGGAGACGATGCGACGGATAGCGGTGGTCACTGAGGTGTTGGGTAGGCCCGCAGCCAATGCGCCCAAGCGCGTCGCGGTAATGGGCAAGTCCGCGGCGGCTGCGCCGAAGCGGGTCGGCGCAGCTCGGCAGGCGGCGCGCAAGCGCAGTTGAAGTCTCTTGCGGCGCCACCTCGAGCAGGATTGGAGTTGGTGATATGAACGCAATTGATACGAAAGTGACGGGCGCCGCTATAGCGCCGGGGGCAGTCGAGCACAGCGAATCCGGCTCGCATCGGGAAAAGCGGCTTGACGCCGCGGCCATCGCGGCCAAATTCGCCGAGCTCAAGAGCTCGCCAAAGGGCCTCACCTCCGAAGAGGCGAAGGCCCAGCTCGCAAAAGACGGCCCCAACGCGATCGTCGCCAAGGAGGAGCCGCTCTGGCACAAGCTCTTCGGCTATTTTTGGGGGCCAATCCCGTGGATGATCGAGGCGGCGGCGATCATCTCGCTCCTACGCGCCGACTGGCCGGACTTTATCGTGGTGACCGGCCTCCTCCTATACAACGCGGCGGTCGGGTTCTGGCAGGACGCCAAGGCCGCGAACGCGCTTGCCGCGCTCCGCAAAGGCCTGGCGCTCAAGGCGAGCGCGCTTAGGGACGGCAAGTGGCAGAGCGTCGAGGCGATCGATCTTGTCGTAGGCGACATGGTTGATGTGACCGCCGGCGAGATCGTGCCTGCCGATCTCCTCCTGACCGGCGGTTCGTATCTATCGATCGATCAAGCCGCGCTAACCGGAGAGTCCTTGCCGGTCGGCAAGGCTGTCGGGGACGTGGCGTATTCGGGCTCGATCGCCAAGCAGGGCGATATGCAGGGCGTCGTGACCGCCATCGGCAACAACACGTTCTTCGGCCGCACCGCGAAGCTCGTCGCCGCGGCGGGCGCCAAGTCCCACTCGCAGAAGGCGGTCGTGCAGATCGGCGACTTCCCCATCCTGCTCGCGGCGGCCCTCGCCGTCGTGCTCGTCGGCGTCAATGTTTACCGCACCATGGTTGTCCCCGGGCACTGGAGCTGGGACCAGGCCGGGCAGATCGCGCAATTCGTGCTGGTCCTCCTCGTCGCGTCGGTGCCAGTGGCGCTGCCGGCCGTCATGTCGGTCACGCTCGCGCTCGGCGCGCTCGCGCTCTCGAAGCAGAAGGCGATCGTCTCTCGGCTGTCGGCGATTGACGAGCTTGCGGGCGTTGACATCCTCTGCAGCGACAAAACGGGCACGCTGACCCAGAACAAGCTGACCCTCTCGACTCCGATCCCCTTCGGCGGAACCCGCGCGGAAGACATCGTCATGGGGGCCGCGCTCGCGACCAAGATCGGCAGCGAAGACGCTATCGACGAAGCGGTGCTGAAGGGCGTCGCCGATCCGAAGGCGCTGGCGGCTTACAAACAGACGAACCTCGTGCCCTTCGACCCGGTCAACAAGCGCACCATGACGACGGTCGTCGATCCAAAGGGCAAGACCTGGCATTACGCCAAGGGCGCGCCACAGGCGATCTCGGCGCTCTGCAAGCTCGATTCTGCGACGGAGACCGCTTACGACGACAAGGTCGAGGATCTCGCGCAGCACGGTTTCCGTGCGCTTGGAGTCGCCAGCTCCGAAGACGATAGCAAGACGTGGAAACTTCTCGGCCTGCTCTCGCTGCTCGATCCTCCGCGGCCATACGCCGCGTCTACCATCGCGCAGACAAAGAAGCTCGGGCTTGAGGTCAAGATGGTGACCGGTGACGACGTCGCCATCGGCAGCGAGATTTCCGCCCAGCTCGGGCTCGGCACGCATCTCTTGGTGGCCGGCGACGTCTTCCCAAAGGGCACAGATCCGGACCACATCCCGCTTGGCGCCGCGCATGCGGTCGAACGGGCCGACGGCTTCGGCCGCGTGTTCCCGGAGCACAAGTTCGAGATCGTCAAGAGCCTGCAGCAGACCGGCCACATCGTCGCGATGACCGGCGACGGGGTGAACGATGCGCCCGCGCTCAAGCAGGCCGATTGCGGCATTGCGGTCAGCGGCGCGACCGACGCGGCGCGGAGCGCAGCGGCGCTCATCCTGACCGCGCCGGGCCTCTCGACGATCGTCAACGCGATCGTGGAAGCGCGCAAGATCTTCGAGCGGATCACCAGCTACGTCTACTACCGGATTGCCATGACGATCGCGATCATGCTGGTCGTGGTGATGTCGAGTGTGATTTTCAACATCCAGCCGTTGACCGCGATCATGATTGTCGCGCTTGCGCTCCTGGACGACATCCCGATCATGACGATCGCCTACGACAACGTGCGGACTGGCGACTCGCCTGTGCGCTGGAACATGCACAGGATTCTCATTTTCTCCGGCCTCATGGGACTCATGGCGACCGCGCAAAGCTTCGGCCTGGTGCTGCTCGGCATGGAATGGATGAACGACCAGAGCCTGATGTCCTGGATCCACATCGATCCGCATCATCTGCAGACCATGCTGTTCCTGCAGCTCGCGGCCGGCGGGCATATGCTGCTGTTCGTGGTACGGTCGCGCAAGGCAATGATCCTGCCGCCATGGCCGTCGGCGCCTCTGTTCTTTGCGATCGTCGCGACGCAGATCGTGGCCGTGCTCATGTGCGCCTATGGCGTGCTGGTGCCGGCTCTGCCGTGGGCGCTGATCGGCGTGGTTTGGGCTTACGTCATCGTCTGGACGATCCTGACCGACATCGTGAAGCTCATCTTTAATGCCGTTACCGAAAGGCGAGAGCAGGCGACGCCCCTGAACGCACTGGCGTCGCCGATCCGCTGACATACAACCCCGCCGCGCGAGCGGTGGGGTTCGACAATTCCTTGACCGATTGGAGACTTCATCATGAATGAGGCGCTAAGGGCGGCTGACCATGCGCATCCGCAGCGGCTCGATAATCTGATTGCCGCTTGCAAAGCCTTCAGGCCGGTGGAGACCGGCGTCGTATACCCTCTCAGCGTTGACGCGCTGATGGGCGCGGTTGAGGCTGGCAAGGACGGCCTCATCACGCCGGTGCTGATCGGTCCTGGGGCTGACATCCGGGCGCTCGCCGCAAAGGAACGCGCCAATCTCGGCTCCTGGAAGATCGTCGACGTTCCCGACCCTGAGGATGCAGCCGCCAGGGCGTGCCAGATGGCAGGGCGCGGAGAGATTCAGGCGCTGATGAAGGGCAGCCTGCACACCGATGTGCTTCTACACGCAGTTGTGCAGAAGGAGGCGGGACTTAGAACCGGCCGGCTTCTAAGCCATTGCGCGCTGATTTTCTCGCCGCCTTACGGACGCCGGATCATCCTCTCGGACGCAGCGATCAATATCGCGCCCGACCTCGATCAGAAGCGCGACATCTGCCAGAACGCCATCTTCACGGCTCACGCGCTGGGCAACCCGAAGCCGACGGTCGCCGTGATTTCCGCCGTTGAGGTCGTCCGCTCCAAAATGCCCTCGACACTCGATGGCGCGGCCCTAGCCAAGATGGCGGATCGGCGACAGATTGTCGGAGGCATTGTCGATGGCCCGCTCGATCTCGATGGCGCGGTCGATCCCGAGGCCGCCAGGGTCAAGAACATCGACTCTCCGGTGGCGGGCCATGCCGACATTCTAATCGCGGCCAATATCGACGCCGGCAACGCCATGTACAAGGAGTTCCTTTTCATGGCGGGCGCTCAGGCCGCGGGCTGCGTCATGGGCGCGCGAGTCCCTATCATCCTGACAAGCCGGGCCGACAGCGCCGAAACGCGGACGCTGTCGGCTGCGCTCGCGGTGACGGTCGCCGACGCGGTCAGACGCAACCCGTCGCTGTTCGACGGCCCGAGCGCGGAGTGAAGTCATGGATCGCGGCATACTGGTTCTGAACAGCGGCTCGTCGAGCCTCAAATTCGCGCTCTATCGCGAGACTGGCGACGCGCTTTCCCTCGACACACACGGCGAAATCGAGGGGATGATGACGTCGCCGCGCTTCTCGGCGAGCCGAAGCGATGGCGTCAAGGTCGAAGCCCATGCATGGCCCAAGCCGATTAACGCGGAGACGGGCTTCCGTCTTGTCCTCGACTGGGTCGCAAAGGCTTTTCAGGATGTTCGCGTCGTCGCGGCGGGCCACCGGATCGTGCAGGGGGGAGCGCGCTACCATGGTCCGGCGCTGGTCGACGATGAAGCTCTTGCCTATCTCGACGGGCTATCGATGCTCGAGCCGCAGCATCAGCCGCTTGAGGTCGAAGGCATTCGCGCGATCAGGCGCGTTTATCCCCAACTGCCGCAGGTTGCAGTGTTCGACACCTCCTTCCATCGTTCCATGCCGGAAATCGCGCAGCTATACGCCGTGCCGAAGTCGGTGCGCGACGAGGGCGTGCGCCACTGGGGCTATCACGGCACCTCATACGATTACATCAACAGGACACTGCCAAAGTACGATCCCTCGGCTCGGCGGGTGATAGTCTGCCATCTCGGGTCGGGCGCGAGCATGTGCGCAATCCTCGACGGCAAAAGCATCGCCACAACGATGGGCTTCTCGGGCATCGAGGGCTTGCCGATGGGCACGCGCTGCGGCGCGATCGACGCCGGCGCATTGCTCTATCTGCTGCGGCGCAAGTTATTCGACGACAAGTCTCTGCAGCACGTGCTCTACGAGGAGTCCGGCCTCAAGGGCCTCTCCGGGATCAGCAACGATGTGCGTACGCTGCTTCAGAGCGCTGCGCCCGAAGCCAAGCAGGCGATTGACTACTTCGTCTACCAAATTGTCTTTTTCGCCGGAGCCTATACCGGTCTGCTCGGGGGTCTTGACGCGATCGTCTTCACAGCCGGCATCGGAGAAAACGCCGCGCCTATCCGCGCCGCCGTCTGCAAAAAACTCGGCTGGCTCGGGCTCGAACTGGACGAGGCCGCGAACAAGGCGCATGGCCCGCTAATCTCCGCCAAGGCCAGCAAAGTCCGCGCCTGGGTGATCCCGACCAATGAAGAGATCATGATCGCCCGGCACACGCTAGCCCTTGTCGACAAAAGCGGGATTGAACGCTCGCCGAGGGCTGCGGTTACAGCGTGAAGGCCTGAGGGGCGTTTTTCTGGAGCACTGCGGGTAAAGCCGACCGTCGATATAAAGCAGGGATTGCGGCGGCCACGGGTCCGCGGGAGGAGCAACGCATGGATTATCGCAAGGAATTTCGGGTCGCCCCGGACAGCAAGCTGAAACTCGAAAAGCTTGACCCGGGCTATAAGGGCAGACACGAGTTGCCCGACGAAGCGAAGCAGGAAATCGATACCTATCAGCAGAAGCTGTTTCGGCAGCAGGCCCTTCTTTACGCAGAACACAAGCATTCAATCCTTGTCGTCCTGCAGGCGCTCGACGCCGGTGGAAAGGACGGCACGATCAAGCATGTTTTCACCGCCCTGAACCCGCAGGGAGCGACCGTCGCCAGCTTCAAGCAACCAACCTCGAACGAGCTCGCGCACGATTTTCTCTGGCGTGTTCACCCGCACGCGCCGGGGAAAGGAGAGATCGTCATCTTCAACCGTTCGCATTACGAGGACGTGCTGGTGACGCGAGTCCACAAGCTGATCGACAAGGACGTTTGGACAGAGCGTTACCAGCGCATTCACGATTTCGAGGCGCTGCTCACCGAGAACGGCACGACGATCATCAAGTTCTTCCTGCACATCAGCAGGGAGGAACAGCTCGCCCGGTTCGAGCAGCGTCTGGACGACCCAAATCGCAACTGGAAGATCAGCGAATCGGATTATTCGGAAAGGGCGTTATGGGACGACTACATCGCAGCCTTCCAGGATGCGATCAGCGCGACAAGCACGAGCCATGCGCCCTGGTATGTGATCCCATCCAACCACAAGTGGTTTCGCAATCTCGCCGTGTCGCAGATCATGGCCGACACGATGGAAGACCTCAAGCTCGCCTTCCCGCCGCCTTCGGTCGATCTCGCAGATATCCGGCGCAAATATCACGCCGTGGTCAAGCAGGAGAAAAGCGGCGACAAGAAGAAGGGCTGATCTCAAACTGCGGACGACGGCAATTCCTCGGTAGCGCAAGCATCAAGGCGTTCCGAATCGGGTGCACCGAGGCTAGCCTGAGCGGACCAACGCGGACGGGTGAATGAGCCAAAGGCGCGCCGACAGAGGCAAGGACCTGTTTTCGCTGACCGCCATTCCCAAAGCGAAGTTGACCAGGGCGGCGGTTCGCGGCCTTGTGCGCTCCCTCGCTGTGCCCGCTTAGAGCTACAGAGCCGAGGCACGATCAGTTCCTTACGTAAAGCTCATCGGAGGCCGCCCTCGTCCATCGCGCCGAAGTCGTGTTCGCGGTGTGGATCGTTGTCGTCGATAAGGCGTCGTAGGCGCGAACCTTCGCCAGCAGCGAGCGACGTTGGTCGACTGGCATGGCTTCAACGCCCGCGGTGATCATGACCATGCCGCCGACGAAGAGCGGCGGAAGGCGTCCCTAAGGGCGCGGATGCGCTCGTCGGTGGTCGCGGTTGTGCTGGTCATGGCTTGCTTCCTTGATGGTGGGATTGGGATGGGGAATGGCGCGCGCCGCTTCAGGACATGGGCGGAACAAAGAGGGCGACCCGAAGGCCGCCCCATGCGAGGAGAATGATGGTGGTCGTGGCGATCGCACTCGCCAAGCGCTACTTGCCGGTGACGCGGAACTCCGGGTGCGCGATGGCGACGTCTTTCGCTGCGATTCTGAACGGCGGATATTCAGGCGCCTCGAACCACTCGAGGGTGAACTCGCCGTTCTCGATCCGCTTGACGGTAGCGAGCCAGAAGCCCTCGAACTCCCGCTTGTCGTTGCAATAGGGGGCGAGAACCCGCACACCCCGACCCGCAACGCCTCCCAGGGATTGGCTGGCGAGGTCGGGTCGGTCGCCGACGGGGTGGGGAGACGTAGTTCTTGGTTTGTTCTGACGCGAATGTTATCAACGCCGCGGCGTTGTCCGCCTCGGCCGCGTCGGGGGCGACCGCTCCCCTGCGGACATGAAATAATTGGCGCTCCCAAGGGGACTCGAACCCCTGTTTTCGCCGTGAGAGGGCGACGTCCTGGACCGCTAGACGATGGGAGCAGCGGAGAGCGCGATTGTATATCGGCGCTCATGGAGCTAGGCAAGCCGCGCTAGGCGCCGTGGAAATGAACCCTCCCTCGCCAGGGTTCAGCTTCCGTTAAGCTTGTGGCGCCGAATTTGCCTCGTTACGTACGATTGCGAATCGATCAAGGCGGCGCGCCCCGGTCGAGATGGAGTTGACGAGATCATGCCCATGGCGAGCCTCGCGCGGCGGCGGACCGTTCTGATCGTGCTGCACCAGGAGCATTCGACTCCCGGCCGGATCGGCGCGGTGCTCCGGGCCATGGACGTGAAACTCGACATTCGCCGGCCGAGCCTTGGCGAGCCGTTGCCGGAGACGCTCGCCGACCATGCCGGCGTCATCGTATTCGGCGGCCCGATGGGCGCGAATGATACGCTCGACTGGGTCCGGCGCGAGATCGACTGGCTCGAGACGCCGCTCGCCGCAGCCAAGCCCACCCTTGGCGTCTGCCTCGGCGCGCAGATGCTGGCTCGCGCGCTGGGCGCGCGGGTGTTCAGCTACGACGACAAGCGCAGCGAGATCGGCTACTACGCGATCGAGCCGACGCCGGCGGGCGAGGCGCTGTGCGGGGCGCGGTTCCCCCGCACAGTCTATCAGTGGCATTCCGACGGGTTCGACCTGCCGGCGGGAGCGCAGCTCCTCGCCTCGGGCGGCGAGAATTTCCCCAACCAGGCCTACCGCCACGGCCGCAACGCGGTTGCCCTCCAGTTCCACCCCGAGGTCACCTATCACATGATGTGCCGGTGGACCCATCGCGGCGCCGATCGCCTGACCCGGCCCGGCGCGCTGAGCCGCCCCGAGCATCTCGGCGGCTGGTTCCAGCACGACGGCTGCGTCGCCGCCTGGCTCACGGCGTTCCTGCCGGCCTGGCTCGAAGGCCGCCTTCCCGAGGCCGAGAGGCCGAAGGCCGCGGGGGCGGCGAACCAGAACCGCGCGCCCGCCCATCCCGAGCCGGCCGCCCGTTACGCCGGGGCTTGAGCCCCGCACTCGCAACGATAGCAAAGTCGGCCCGCAACAAAATCCCCGCCGGCCGCAACAATTGCCAAGCCGGGCGCAACAAAATCCAAGGCCCGCGCAACAAAATCCAAATCGACTTTTCTTCCGCCGATCCAGCTTTTTCAACGGCTTACGGCCGAGATCGGCCGCTGAACGCCTCCATCTTTCGCCCGCCGGAGCCGCCGACTTTTCCTCGGGCGGCCGACGGCTCCTCACAAAGGCGCACAATAGCAGGACTTCTGATTTTCGCAAAGCCATTGTCGCCTCGTGCCTCACGCGCACCCCTGCGGCAAACCGGCGCGGGACGATCGGCGGCATAAATTGTTATGAGCTCCGCAGCGCGGCGCGATTCGCCGGCGGGAGGGATTCATGGCGCTCAAGGAGTACAAGTCGGGCCAGGCGTTTCCGGGCGTGATCGGCCGGACCTTCGATGTCTCGAAGCCCGCATGGCCGGCCCCGAACCGCGCGCGGGAGGGCGCGCCGAACGTCCTCTTCATCATCCTCGACGACACCGGCTTCGGCCAGCTCGGCTGCTACGGCAGCCCGATCGCGACCCCAAATCTCGATGCGCTCGCCGCCGACGGCCTGCGCTACAACAACATGCACACGACCGCGCTCTGTTCGCCGACGCGCTCCTGCTTCATGACCGGGCGCAATCATCATTCGAACGGCATGTCCTGCATCACCGAAGGATCGACCGGCTATCCCGGCGGCAACGGCAACATCCCGTTCGAAAACGGGATGCTCTCGGAAATCCTGCTGCAGAACGGCTACAACACCTACGCGCTCGGCAAGTGGCATCTGACTCCCGCGGAGCAGACCTCGGCCGCGGGGCCCTATGACCGCTGGCCGCTCGGCCGCGGCTTCGAGCGCTACTACGGCTTTCTCGGCGGCGACACGCATCAGTATTACCCCGAGCTCGTGCGCGACAACAGCCAGACCGAGCCCGAGAAGACGCCGGAGCAGGGCTACCACCTCACGCCGGACCTCGTGAGCAAGGCCAAGGCGATGATCGCCGATTCGAAGCAGGTCGCGCCCAACAAACCGTTCTTCATGTATTTCTGCACCGGCGCGATGCATGCGCCCCATCACGCGCCCAAGGAATGGATCGACAAATACAAGGGCAAGTTCGACGGCGGCTGGGACGCGTATCGCGAGCAGGTGTTCGCGAAGCAGAAGGAGCTCGGGATCATCCCCGCCAACACCACGCTCTCTCGGCACGATCCGGACGTGCAGGACTGGAGCAAGCTCTCAGCCGACGAGCGGCGCCTCTACGCGCGGATGATGGAGGTGTTCGCGGGCTTCCTCGAGCACACCGACCATCACATCGGCGAATTGATCGCGTTCCTGAAAGACATGGGCGAATATGAGAACACGCTGATCATGGTCGTCTCCGACAATGGCGCGAGCGCCGAAGGCGGGCCGACCGGATCGGTCAACGAAGGCAAGTTCTTCAACAACGTTCCCGATGATCTCAAGCAGAATTTGGCGGCGATCGACGACCTCGGCGGGCCGAAATATTTCAACCATTATGCCTGGGGCTGGACGCACGCCGGCAACACGCCGTTCCGGCGCTGGAAGCGCGAGACCTACCGCGGCGGGACCGCCGATCCCTTCATCGTCACCTGGCCGAAAGGCATCAAGGCGAAGGGCCAGATCCGCACCCAATACGCCCATGCGATCGACCTTGTTCCTACCGTATTGGACGCGCTCGGAATCGAGCCGCCGGCGCAAATCCGCGGCGTCACCCAGTCGCCGTTGCAAGGGTTCAGCCTCAAATCGTCGTTCGACGACGCGAAGGCGGAGCCGCTGCACATCACGCAGTATTTCGAGATGATGGGTCATCGCTCGCTCTATCACGACGGCTGGCGTGCAGTGTGTCCCTGGCCGGGTCCGTCGTTCACGGAATCGGGCCTCACCTTCGGCGCGCCGATCGACTACGAGAAGCTTATCGAGCTCGACGCCAAGGGATGGGAGCTCTACAATCTCAAGGACGATTTCGCCGAGACCAACAATCTCGCCGAGAAGGAGCGCGACCGGCTGATTGCGATGATCGGCATGTGGTACGTCGAGGCTGGCAAATACGATGTGCTGCCGGTCGACAGCCGCGGCGTTCAGCGGTTCGCCGATGAGCGGCCGAGGATCGCGGTCGATCGCAAGAAGTATATTTATTATGCCGGAACCCAGCAGGTGCCGAGCAATGCGGCGCCAACGCTCGTCAACGTCGCGCATTCGGTGTCCGTCCACGCCAACGTGCCGAAGGGCGGCGCCGAGGGCGTCTTGTTCTCGATGGGCGGCGTCGACGGCGGCTTTGCGTTCTACGTCCAGAACGGCAAGCTGACCTACGGCTACAATTACGTCGCCGACCAGCGCTTCAAGGTGCAGTCCGACACCGCCATTCCCGAGGGCGACCACATCTTCAGCTTCGAGTTCAAGCCGACCGGCAAGCCCGACATCCCGAAGGGCAAAGGCGTTCCGGCCACGATCACCCTGCTCGTCGACGGCGCGCCCGTCGGCAAGGGGGACCTGCCCGTGACGATCCCGCTCTCGCTCGGCCTCTCCGCGGGCGTCTCAGTCGGCTCGGACGCCGGCGCGCCGGTGATGACCGACTACGAACCCCCGTTCGCCTTCACGGGCGCGGTGAAGAAGGCGCTCGTGGATGTCACCGGCGAAGCGGTCGAGGACATGGCGGCGAAGATGAAGATGTATCTCGCGCGCCAGTAGTGTCTCGAGCGATCGCGGCTAGGGCATGGCGCCTTCGCGCGGAATCGTCATCGCGAGGAGCCATAGGGTGTCCGAAGGACGCCCGTCCTTCTTGGATGGGCTATGGCGACGCAGCGATCCAGGAATCACAGGGCGCTCGACGTCCCCTGGATCGCCACGTCCCCCGGTCAAAGCCCGGGGGTCCTCGCGATGACGGCAACCGCGCCGTCTAAAGATATCGGATATCGGTGACACTTTGGATATCGGGGATATCGGTGACACTTTACTCAATCCCCAAATATAACGACTGCAGCCCGGACTCGTTGTCCTTCGCCTATCCTCGCCTCAGGTAGCTTGTACGAACGGGAATTGGCTCGCCGGAATCAATTGGGGATTGAGTAAAGTGTCACCGATATTCCCGACTACGACCCCCCGTTCGCTTTCACGGGCACAGTGAAGAAGGCGCTCGTGGATGTCACCGGCGAAGCCGTCGAGGACATGGCGGCGAAGATGAAGATGTATCTCGCGCGCCAGTAGCGTCTCGAGCGATCGCGGCTAGAGCATGGCGCCTTCGCGCGGACTCGTCATCGCGAGGGGCCATAGGGTGTCCGAAGGACACCCGTCCTTTTTGGACGGGCTATGGCGACGCGGCGATCCAGGAATCGTGGGGCGCTCGACGTCCCTTGGATCGCCACGTCCCCCCGGGTCAAAGCCCGGGGGTCCGCGCGATGACGGCGCCGGCGCCGTCTAAAAGAGCCATGCTTTAAAGGCCGCGACGCTGAGCGCGCCGCACCCTACCGCACATCCAGAATGAGGGCTTCGTGGCCCGCGATCGTGACCGTCTCGCCGGGGCCACGCGAAAGAACGGCGCGCGCGAGCGGCGAGACATAGGAGACTGTCCCGCGCGAGGGCTCGGCCTCGTCTTCGCCGACGATCCTGAAGCTCTGCTCGCGCCCGTCGTCGCGGCGAAGCGTGACGGTCAGGCCAAAGGAGGCCGTGGTTCTGTCGGCGGGAAGCTCGACCACTTCCGCGGTTCCGAGGCGCGCCGTCCAGTAGCGGACTTCCCGCGCGGCGGCGGCGGCGGCGTCCCGGTCGCCTTTGTCCCGCGCAGCGCGCGAGGCGGCCTCGAAGCGCCCGAGCGTGGCCTTGATCTCGGCCAGTCCCGCCTCGGTCACGAAATTGCGATGCGCCGATATCGGGCGGTCGGGAAGTTCGACCGCTTCGTTGTCGGTCTCTTTGACGAAAGCGCGGCTCATTGGGGCGCCCTCCCTGCGGGACTAGCTTAGCACCGCAGGCCCAACGCTGACGATAAGGAAAGTGTTGCGCCCCCGCGCGCGGTCGCGTCACAAACTTAGAACAGGCTCCCCTGCCCTTCGTCCTTGTCCGATTTAGCGCGCCGGCGCGGGAGGAGCGGCGGCGGGGTGAGCGCCGGCCCGACGCGCCCGCCGGCGATCGCGCCAACCTTTCCGTCGGCGAATTCAATCTCGAGGCGCTGGGTCTGCCGGACCTCGGACGCGCGCCGGAGCGGCCTTTGCCCCTCGTCCCGCACAAGCGCGAAGCCGCGCGAGAGCACGCCCCGATAGCTCATCGCGCCGAGCAGTTGCCAGGCGGAGATTAGCTGCGCCCGTTTACCTTGCAGGCGCTCGCCATAGGCGCGCGCCATGCGAGCGGAAAGCCGCTCGACCGTCTCGGCGCGCTCGCGGCGGCGCCGGGCGATGAGCGCGGTCTCGCGGGCGAACGACCTACCCGCCGCGTCTGCCGCCCGCCGCAGCCGCTCGATCAAAAGGGGGCGCACCCGCGCGAGACGCCCGGACAGTCCCCGGAGGCGTTCGCGTTGGCCGGCGAGATGGGCGCGCGGCGAATGGCGGGCGAGACGGCGGGCCAGTCCCGCCGTCCTCAGAGCGCGCTGGTCGACGCCCGCACCCACCCGCGCGGTCAGCGTCTCGGCCGCTCGATCGAAGCGCTGGCGCGGCTGGGCGACGATCGCCTCGCCGCTCGGCAGCGCGCGGGAGAGCGCCCGGAAATCGGCGCGAAGCCGGCGGCCGAAGCGGACGATCGCGCCACGGCCCCGCGCGCCGAGGTCGGCGATCGCGGCGAGAAGCTCGGCGCGCACCGGGACCGCGAATTCGGCCGCCGCGGTCGGCGTCGGCGCACGTACGTCGGCCGCATGATCGATCAGCGTCCAGTCGGTCTCGTGGCCGACCGCAGCGATCAGCGGTATCGAGCTCCGCGCGACCGCGCGCACCACCGCCTCGTCGTTGAAGCTCATGAGGTCTTCGAGCGAGCCGCCGCCGCGGGCGACGATCAGCACGTCCGGCCGCAGCGCGCGTCCGCCCGACGCAAGCGCGTTGAAGCCGTCGATCGCCGCCGCGACCTCGGCCGCGGAGGTTTCGCCCTGCACCCTGACCGGCCAGACGACGACCCGGACCGGGAACCGGTCGGAGAGACGGTGGAGGATGTCGCGAATGACGGCGCCGGTCGGCGAGGTCACGACGCCGACGACCTTCGGCAGGAACGGGACCTTGCGCTTGCGCGCGGCGTCGAACAGCCCCTCCTCGGCGAGTTTCTTTCGCCGCGCCTCGAGCAGCGCCATCAAGGCGCCGATCCCGGCGAGTTCGAGGGCGTCGATCACGATCTGGTAGCTCGATTTGCCGGGGAAGGTGGTGAGCTTGCCGATCGCGACGACCTCAAGCCCCTCCTGCGGCTTGAGCTTCATCCTCTGGAGCGTGGTGCGCCAGACGACGGCGTCGAGGCGCGCGTTGGCGTCCTTGAGACTGAAATAGGCGTGGCCGGACGAATGGGCGCCGCGGAAGCCGGAAATCTCGCCCCTGACCCGCACATAGCCGAACCGGTCCTCGATCGCGCGCTTGAGCGCGCCCGCGAGTTCGCTGACGGTGATCTCGGGCGCATTGGTTGGGCGCGCGTCCGCTTCGGCCATCGGGTGATTATGCCCGACCCCGGGGGGCGAAGCCATAAGCGCTGGCGTCGGCAAAGGAAATTCCGTATGAAGCGCCCCGAGCGGGGGATCGGCAAGCGCGCGCCTTGTTCGCGCCGCGATGCCGGTTTTTAACCCCCCCTTACGATTCGGCCTGGGCAACTGCGCAAAAAGGCGGTTCATGGGATGAAGGCGGCGATGACTGGCATGGCAAGCGCGCTCCGGGGCGGAAGGCTTCTGGCGTCCGCCGGCGCTTTCGCTGCGCTCGCGGCTGCGATTGCGGCTTTCAGCCTGGGCGACGCCAAGGCGCAGAATAACCCCGACTGCGCCCGCCTGCAGGCGGCGATCGCCTCGCGTCACGGTTCGAGCGGCGCGCAGGCCGCGGTCGAGCGGCAGCGCGCGGAGCTGGCGCGCACGGAGGGCATGGCGCGTTCGCTCGGCTGCGGAAACCGCAAGTTCCTGTTTTTCGGCTCGGAGCCGCCGGCCCAATGCGGCGAGATCACGGGGCAGATCTCGCGCATGCAAGCCAATCTCGCCGATCTCGAGGCGCGCGCGGGCGGCGGCGCCGGCGATCTCATCGCCCGCTACAACGCCGAATGCGGCGCCGCCCCGCCGCGGCCAGCGAACTTCCTCGAAGCGCTGTTCGGCGGGGTGGCGAGGCTCGCCGCGCCGCAGCAGCAGCCGCAGCAGCAGATGGACGCCAGGCTCGAGACGCCCGATCGTGGGCCGGCCGACCGCACCACCGAGTCCGGGCAGCCCGCCGACAAGAGCGGCGTCGTCGCGCATGCCGGCTCCTACGCGGTCTGCGTGCGCACCTGCGACGGCAGCTTCTTCCCGGTCTCCTATTCCGGCGCCGGCAGCCGCGCCGACAGTCTTGAGGAAGTCTGCCGCGCGCTCTGCCCCAACGCCGACATGGCGCTCTATTCATTCCCGTTCGGCAGCACGATCGACGGGGCCGAGTCGGCGTCCGGCGAGCCCTACGCCAATCTGCCGAACGCGGGAAAATTCGAGCAGAGCTACGACCCGAACTGCTCCTGCCGGCGCAAGGGCGAAAGCTGGGCGGAGGCCCTCGCGGACGCCGAGGCGCGATACGGGCACGAGAAGCACGACATCATCGTCACGCCCGAGAAGTCGGCCGAAATGGCCCGCCCGATCATCGACCCGAAGGCGAAGCCCGCGGTTGATCCGAAGGCCAAGCCCGGCGCATCGCTCGTCGCCGGCCCCGGGGCCGCGCCCGGCGCAACGCCCGGAGCCACGCCCGGAGCGACGCCGCCAGGGGATGCGGCAAACGCCCCGGTCCTCGACATCAACGGGACCGACACCAAGCTCAGCGCCGCGACCGCGACCGTCAGCCGCGAGGCCTCGGGCATCGCCGGCGACGACGTCCAGGGCGCGAAGAGCTTCACCGTCAATCAGGGGCGGACGATCGAAAGCATCGGTCCGGACGGGGTCAAGCGGACGGTGCGGATAGTCGGGCCAGCGCTCTAGCGCGGCCGATCAGCGGCAGGAGGGCCGCGAGCTCGGGCCCAGCCTCGCGGCCGGTCAACGCCAGGCGCAGGGGGTGAAACAGCGCGCGGCCCTTGCGGCCGGTCAATTCCTTGATCCGCGCCGTCCACGCGCCCCAGGTCGACTGGTCCCATGCGCCTTCGGGCGCGCATGACGCGGCAAATCCGAGAAAGTCGGGGTCCTCGACGATCGGGACGATTTCGCCCTCGACGACGTCCCGCCATATCGCCGCATCGTCGATGCGCGCGAGGTTGCCGCGAACGGCGAGCCAAAGCGCTTCGGCGTCTGGTCCCGCGACGCCGAGCGCAGAGAGCCGCCCGGCGACCGCCGCGTAGGGCATGCGATGCAGCGTGCGCGCCGAAAGCGCTTCAAGCTCGGCCTCGTCGAAGCGCGCCGCGGCATGAGAAAGCTGCGACGGATCGATGAGGGCCGCGAGTTCCTCGAGCGAATCGACCGGACGCACAGGCTCGGCGGAGCCGACCAGCACCGCGAGCGCGGCGACGGCGAGCGACTCGACGCCCTTCTGGCGCAGCGCGGCGATCGACAGCGCGCCGGAGCGCTTCGAGAGCCCACCGCCGCCGGCGTCGGTGAGGAGGTTGTGATGGCCGAAGCGCGGCGCGGCGCCGGCAAGCGCCTCGAAAATCTGGATCTGGACGGCGGTATTGGTGACGTGATCCTCGCCGCGGATGACATGGGTGACGCCGAAGTCGATGTCATCGACCACCGAAGGCAGCGTATAGAGATATGTCCCGTCCTCGCGCCGTAGAATGGGATCGGACAGCGACGCGCAGTCGATATGGCTCTCGCCCCTGACCACATCGTCCCAGCGCACGACGGTCGGTTCGAGACGGAAACGCCAATGCGGCTTGCGGCCGGACGCCTCGAGCGCCGCCCGCTCGGCTTCCGACAGGCGCAAGGCGGCGCGGTCGTAGATGGGCGGCCGGCCGAGCGCCTGCTGCCGCTTGCGGCGCCGGTCCAGTTCGTCGGCGGTCTCATAAGCCGGGTAGAGACGGCCCGCAGCCTTAAGCTTTGCGGCGGCTTCGTCGTAAGCCGCCATCCGCTCCGACTGGCGGCGCACGAGGTCAGGCTCAATGCCGAGCCATTTGAGATCGGCTTCGATGGCGTCTGCGTATTCCCGCTTCGAGCGCTCGAGATCGGTGTCGTCGAAGCGGAGAATGAACGTACCGTTGTTGCGCTTGGCGAACAGCCAGTTGAGCAGCGCCGTGCGGGCGTTGCCGATATGGATGCGCCCGGTCGGCGATGGCGCGAAACGGACGACCGGGGGGGAGGCCATTTCGCCTTCATAGAAGCGTCGCGACGGCCCGGCAATATGGTGTGACAAAGCCCAGTGATTCGAGTAGGCTGGACCCATGACCATCAGCGCCCTGGCGGCGGGGATTTGCGCTACCAGCGCGGGGATTTATGGGCTGAGCGTCGCGCTGGCGACTGT
Source organism: uncultured Alphaproteobacteria bacterium (assembly GCA_963794655.1). Taxonomy (GTDB): domain Bacteria; phylum Pseudomonadota; class Alphaproteobacteria; order Rhizobiales; family Beijerinckiaceae; genus Roseiarcus. The sequence goes on along the minus strand of CAWCEV010000006.1, from coordinate 1,957,299 downwards.
CCGATGCCGCTGGCGGCCGGGCCGGACGCCGGCGCCAAAAGACGCGCCGGGCGTGACGATCGTGCAGCCGCTGTGCGGCGTCGAGACGTTCTCGCGCGACACGCTGAAGTCGATCTTCGCGCTCGACTACCCGGTTTACGAGATCGTCTTCTGCCTCGCCAGCGCCGACGATCCGATCGCTCCCCTGGTGCGCGGCGCGATCGACGCGAACCCGCATCGTCCGGCGCGCCTGCTGATCGGCGACGACCGGGTCAGCGCCAATCCCAAGCTTAATAACGTCGTCAAGGGGTGGAAGGCGGCGCGCCACGACTGGGTGATCATCGCCGATTCCAACGTCCTGATGCCAAGCGACTACATTCAGCGCTTGCTCGCGCGCTGGGACTCGCGCACCGGCATCGTCTGCGCCCCGCCGATCGGCGCGCGGCCCGAGTCCTTCGCCGCCGAAATCGAGTGCGCCTTTCTCAATACCTACGAGGCGCGCTGGCAATATGCCGGCGATTCCGCAGGCTATGGCTTCGCCCAGGGCAAGACGATGCTGTGGCGGCGCGAAGTCATGGAAGCAGGCGGAGGCATCGAGGCCTTGGGGGCCGAGATCGCCGAAGACGCGGCGGCGACCAAGCTCGTCAACGCGCAGGGACTGCACGCCCATCTCGTCGACCAGCCGTTCCAGCAACCGCTCGGCCGGCGGCGGCTGAAGGACGTCTGGTACCGGCAGGTCAGATGGGCGCGGCTCAGGCGCGCGACGTTCCCGCTCTATTTCCTGCCCGAGATTTTGACGACGAGCCTGTTCACGCTGGCTGCCGCCGGGATCGCCGCGCCGCAATTCGGAGTGAGCGTCGCCGTCGCCGTCGCCGCGATGGCGGCCTTCTGGTACGGCGCCGAGGCCATCCTCGCGCTGACGGCCGGCTGGCCGCTCTCGTGGCGAATGCCGCTCGCCTGGATCGTGCGCGACTTCATGCTGCCCGCGATCTTTGCCAAGGCCTGGACCGGCCACGCCATCGTCTGGCGCGGCAACGCGATGAACGTCGAGCAAACGATGTTCACCGACGCCGACTCCGAGCCGCGCCCGCAGATCTGAGCTGGCTCGGACCCTTGAGCCCGTTCCCGCAGCACGCCAAAATTCCGCTCAACTGACGCGCTAGGTTTGACGAGCGTCAAGGCGTGGCGGCGCCCCGCGTGATAGCGGGAAAGCGAACCGCCGCGAACAGCTGAAAGCATCAGCGCGGGAGGAGGCAGCAATGTACCGGCAGAGCGAAGAGTTGCGCGCTGGCGTGTTGAACGCACTCTTTTGGGACTTGCGGGTCCCCCGGGATCAGGTGCAGGTCGATATCGCGGATGGATGGGTCACCGTTTCGGGAACTGTGGACCTGCCATATCAGAAGACCTGCGCCGAGTTCGACGCCCGAAGCGTCCCCGGAGTGGTCGGCGTCACCAACCTGATCCGGCTGACGAACGCACAAGGGTCCCAGTACGGAGCCGCCGAAAGCCGTCACTGATCTCGGGCGTCAGACGGACTTCAGCATTCCGCCGTCGACATAATAGGTCGAACCGACGGAATAGCTTGCCCGCTCCGAGCACAGGAATACGAAGAAGTTCGCGAGCTCCTGAGGCGTGGCGAACCGCTTGATCGGCGCGTGCTCGCGCGCGACGCTGTCGAGGTAGCCCTGCCAGTCGCCGCCCTTGTCGGCGGTCAGCTGCTTGGCTGTCTTGATCCAGTCCGGCGTCAGGATGAGGCCGGGATTGACGCAATTCACGCGGATGTTGTCGCCGACGAGCTCGGTCGAAAGCGACTTCGAGAACATCATCAGCGCCGCCTTGGTCACGTTGTAGATCGGCTCGTACCACAGCGGTTGCGCAGCGCAGATCGATGCGTTGTGCAGGATGACGCCGCCGCCGCGCTTCTTCATCGTCGGCGCGAGGCCGCGCGCAAGCCGGACCGCCGCCATCACATGCAGGTCCCAGTACTCCTGCCATTTCTCGTCCGGCGCCTCGAGCACCGTCTCGTTGCTGCCGGTGCCGGCGTTGTTGATGAGAATATCGGCGCCGCCGAAAAATCGCTGGACGTCGGCCACGAGGTCTTCCGTCCCCTCGCGGGTCGCGACGTCGCAGGCGACGCCTTCGGCGCGGACGCCGAAAGCCTTGGCGATGCGGGCGGCCTCGGCGCGGACCCGCTCGACGCCGCGCGCCGCGATCACGATATCGACGCCCTCGGCGGCCAGACCCTCGGCGATCGCGAGGCCAATTCCTACGCTGCCGCCGGTGACGACGGCGACCTTGCCCTTGAGTTCGAGATCCATGACGCCCCGCTCCGCTTTCCTTGTCCTGCGGAGCCTCTTACCAGCAGCTATAGCCGCCGTCAGCCAGCACGATCGACCCGGTCATCAGGCTGGAGGCGTCGGACGCGAGAAAGAGCACGACGGCCGCGATCTCGTCAGGCTCGCCGATGCGCGCCATCGGCGTGCCGTCGATCCAGGCGTCGAACATCGGCTTGTTGTTTCTGGCGTAGGCGGTGAGCGGCGTATTGATATAGGTCGGCGCGACGGCGTTGACGCGCACCCCGCGCGCGCCCCACTCGGCGGCGAGCGACTTCGTCAGATGGTGAACGGCGGCCTTGGAGGTGTTGTAATAGGATTGCGGCTGCGGCTTGTTGACGATGACGCCCGACATTGAGCCGATGTTGACGATCGAACCGCGCCCGGCCGCCAGCATGTGCCGGCCGAACGCGCGGCAGCACCAGAAGAGGCCGTTGAGGTTGACGTCGATGACGTTGAGCCAGTGCTCGTCGGCCACGTCTTCGGCCGCGGTCTCCGAACGCGCGATGCCGGCGTTGCAGACGAGCACGTCGATCCGGCCCTTCTCGTCCATCACCCGTGCGGCGGCCGCATCGACCTCCGCCGAATTGGTGACCTCCATCTCGATGACGTCGGCGGCGTAACCCTTGGCTTTCATCGCCGCCTGACCCTCGGCGGCGGTCTTCGGGTTGCGGTCGGCGATGTAGACATGGGCGCCTGCCTCCGACAGCGCCTCGACGCAGGCGAGGCCGATGCCCTGCCCGCCGCCGGTGACGACGGCGACACGGCCCTTGAGATTGAAGCGATCGAGATACATGGACTCAGAGTCTCCGCGACGGATTGGTCAGCTGACCCGGTCGCCGCCGCCGGGGCATGGGCCAGCTGCATCGGCGCTCATGGCTTGTTCGAGAGATAGTCGGCGAGCGTCGCGCGCACGCCCTTCGCCCACAGCGAGCCGAGCGCGGCGGAGAAGGCGCCGACATAGGCTGGGTTTGTGGCGAGATCGCCGAAAATGTCGCCCATCGCGAGCCAGGCCTTCGGATCGCTGCGCGCGGGCTTCGCGGCGGCCTGGAGACGGTCCCAGTTCGGGTCGTTCGGAGCGATCGGCTTGCCGCTCTCCGTCTCGCCGTAACAATAGCGGCACCAGAGCGCCGAACAGAGCGCAAGGCCGGCTGCGCTCGCGCCCGCCTTGAGCCGGTCGCGGGCGGTGGGCAAAATGAATTTCGGCTGCCGGTTCGAGCCGTCGAAACAAAGCCGCGTGATGGTGTCGCCGATCTTCGGATTGGCGAAGCGTTCGGCGACCTTGCCGCGATAGGCGTCAAGATTGACGTTCGGCGGCGGCGGCACGACGGGAATGATCTCGCGCTTGGTCAGCGTTTCGAGGAACTCGGCGATCTGCCTGTCCTCCATCGCCTCATGGACGAAGTGAATGTCGAGAAGGCCGGCGGGATAGGCGATCGCCGCGTGCCCGCCGTTGAGAATGCGGATCTTCATGAACTCGTAAGGCGCGACGTCGCTCGTGAAGGTGACGCCGACCTTGTCGAGCGCGGGTCGGCCGGAGGTGAAATTGTCCTCCACCACCCATTGCCTGAACTCTTCGCAGAAGACCGGCCAATTGTCCTCGACGCCCCACTGGTCTTTGAGGATCGCGCGCTCGCGATCGGTGGTCGCCGGCGTGATCCGGTCGACCATCCCGTTCGGGAACGCGACATTGCCTCGGATCCATGCTGCGAGCGCCGGATCGGACATCTCGGCCAGCCCGACGACGGCGTTCTCGGTCACGTGGCCGTTTCCGGGCAGGTTGTCGCAGGACATCACCGTATAGGGCGCGACGCCCGCAGCGCGGCGCTTTTTCAAGCCCGCGACGATGAGGCCGAAAGCCGTCTTGGGCGAATCTGGGTTCCTGGCGTCGGCGGCGATGTCGGGATGAGCGGGATCGAAATGCTGGGTGGCTGGCGAAACATAATAGCCGCCCTCGGTCACGGTGAGCGAGACGATGCGGATCTTGGGGTCGCTCAGCGCGGCGAGATTCGCGGCAACGTCGAAGGGGCGCACGAAATCGATCATCGCTCCCGTGACATGCGCCTTGCTCGATCCGGCTTCCTGCTCGACGACGGTGGTGAACCAGTTCTGCGCCGCGAGCTTCTCGCGCATCGCGATGTCCGGTTCGCGCACCCCCGCGCCGACGATCGCCCAGTCATGATCGGCGCCCGAATTGAAGAGGTCGTCCAGATAGACGGCCTGATGGGCGCGATGAAAGTTGCCGACGCCGATATGGAAGATGCCCGCAGTAAGATCGGAACGCTGATATCTTGGCGTCCCGACGGTTTTCGGCAGGCTCGACAGGGTCGCGGCAGACAGTTTCACACTCATCTCGTCACCCTCGCGCGCCCGCAATCGGTCCGGATAATCCTGGGCCGGGCGCCGCCTCAGGCGATGCGCCGCCCATCCTTGTCGAAGCGGTGCAGGTAGGCTTCGCGCGGCGTGACGTAGATCATCTGGCCGGGCGTCAGAGGCGCCTCGCCCTCGAGCCGCAAGGTCAAAGCCCCGATGCCGTCGGCCTCGGCGTGGACGAAAGTGTCGGAGCCGAGATGCTCGGCGAGGCGAACCTTCGCCGGCCACTCCCCCGCCGTGGTCGATACGTCGGCATGTTCGGGGCGGATGCCGATGGTCTCCGCCCCCCGCTTCGCCGCGGGCGCGCCCTTGATCAGGTTCATGGTCGGCGAGCCGATGAAGCCGGCGACGAAGAGGCCGTTCGGCTTGTTGTAGAGATCGAGCGGCGAGCCGACCTGGGCGACCGAGCCGCGATCGAGCACCACGATCTTGTCGGCCATGGTCATCGCCTCGACCTGGTCGTGCGTGACATAGATCATCGTCGTTTTCAGCGCCTCGTGAAGCTCGCCGATCTCGACCCGCATCTGAACGCGCAGCGCCGCGTCAAGATTGGAGAGCGGCTCGTCGAACAGGAACGCTTTCGGCTCGCGTACGATCGCCCGCCCGATCGCGACACGCTGACGCTGGCCGCCGGAAAGCTGGCGCGGCTTGCGGTCGAGATAGTCGGTGAGGTTCAACGTCTGGGCGGCCTTGCGCACCTTCTGCTCGATGACATCGGCGCTCTGCCCGGCCATCTTGAGCGCGAAGGCGATATTGCCGCGCACGCTCATATGCGGATAGAGCGCGTAGGACTGGAACACCATGGCGAGCCCGCGCTGGGATGGGCCGACATTGGTCATGTCCTTGGCGTCGATCAGCACCTGGCCCGAGGTCACGTCCTCAAGCCCGGCGATCAGCCGCAGAAGAGTTGACTTGCCGCAGCCCGATGGGCCCACGAACACCGCGAACTCGCCGTTCTCGATATTGAGATCGACGCCGTTGATGACGCTGACGGCGCCGAACGCCTTCCGCACGGACTTGAGTTGGATGCTGCCCATAGGTGGTTTTCCTTAAATTCCGATCACTTCACCGCGCCGAACGTCAGGCCGCGGACCAGTTGTTTCTGCGAGAACCAGCCAAGAATGAGAATGGGCGCGATGGCAAGGGTCGAAGCCGCCGAAAGCTTGGCCCAGAAGTACCCTTCCGGCGCGGAGTATGAAGCGATGAAGGCGGTCAGCGGCGCCGCATTGGAGGTCGTCAGGTTGAGGGTCCAGAAGGCTTCGTTCCACGACAGGATGATCGCGAGCAGCATGGTCGAGGCGATCCCGGGCACCGCCATCGGCGTCAGCACGTAGACGATCTCGTTGAAGAGCGAGGCGCCGTCCATGCGCGCGGCCTCGAGGATGTCGACCGGGATTTCCTTGAAATAGGTATAGAGCATCCAGATGAGGAGCGGCAGATTGAGGAGCAGCAGCACGAGGCCGATCCCGATCAAGCTGTCGAGCAGGTGCATATCGCGAAACAGGAGATAGATCGGCACCAGCACGCCGACCGCCGGCATCATCTTGGTCGACAACATCCACATCAGGAGGTCCTTCGTCCGCTTGCCCGGCGCGAAAGCCATCGACCAGGCGGCGGGAACGGCGAACAGGAGGCCCACGATATTGGCGCCGATCGAGAGAATGATCGAGTTCGACGCGAAGCGCAGATAGTTCGACCTCGACTGAACCTCGAAATAGTTTTCCAGGGTCCAATTGAAGAACAGGAACTTCGGCGGCATGGAGATGGCGTCGAGTTCGCTCTTGAAGCTGGTCAGGACCGTCCACAGAATGGGAAAGAAGATCAGGAAGGCCACGATCCAGGCGAGGATCGACACCCTGATACGCTTGCCCAGCGATTGTTGCAGCGCCATCGTTCAGCCCTCCAGATTCCTGCCGATGATGCGCATCAGGAAGATCGCAACAATATTGGCGAGAATGACGGCGATGATGCCGCCAGCGGAGGCACCGCCGACATCGAAGTCGAGCAGCGCCTGCTTGTAGACGAGGAAGGGAATGTTGGTCGTCGCGACTCCCGGACCGCCATTGGTGGTCACGTAGATTTCCGCAAACACACTGAGCAGGAAAATCGTCTCGATCAGGATGACGACGGTGATCGCGCGCGCGATATGCGGCAGCACGATATAGCCGAAGTAGGAGATCGGGCCCGCGCCGTCGAGCGAGGCGGCTTCCTTCTGCTCTTCGTCCAGCGACTGCAGCGCAGTCAAAAGGATCAGGCTCGCGAACGGCAGCCATTCCCATGAAACGATGATGATCACCGACAGCATCGGCCAGTTGGTGAACCACACGATAGGCTGAAAGCCGAGCGATTTCGCGATCCAAGCGAAGAAGCCGGAATCAGGATTCATCAGCAGATTTTTCCAAACGAGCGCGCTGACCGTCGGCATCACGAAGAATGGCGCGATCACCATCAGGCGCAGGACATTCAGCCCGAATACCGGCTGATCCATCAGGAGCGCCACCAGAATGCCGCCGCAAACGCTGATCACCAGCACGGAGAGCACGAGAATGAGAGTGTTGAGGAGCGCGGCGAGGAAATTCGGATCGGAAAGAAAGGAGATGTAGTTCGCCAGTCCGACGAAGCTGATGTTGTCGGGATCGAGCAGGCTGTAATGAAGCAGCGAGAAATAGAGCGTCATCACGAGCGGCACGATCATCCAGACGAAGAGAAGGATGACCGATGGCGCGACGAGGAGTCGCCCTGCCATGTTTGTCTGCTGCGTCGCCATCCCTTGTCGCCCTTCTTACGCCGGACTCCGGTCGCCCGTCGGGCGGCCGAATGTCGTCCCTGTCGCCGCCGGCCCCGCTGTTGAGCGATGGGTCCGGGCTGCCAGACATGATGCGCGTCTTCACGCCGATTTCTCAGCGCCTCCCTGTCTCCCTCCTCGCGAACGAGGAGGGAGCGGGGACGGGGAGGAACGTCCCTTCCCGGCGCGCCGCCACGACAGCTGGTCGAGCGCGCCGAGATCGAGGCCTATTTGATGTAGCCGGCCTTCTTCATGGCCGCCTCGGTGCTGGCTTGCGCCTTCGCGAGCGCGTCGTCGACGCTCATGGTTCCCGCGAGCGCCGCCGAGAAGTCCTGCCCGACCTCGGTCGCCATGCCTTGGAACTCGGGGATCGCCACAAACTGCACCCCGGTATAGGGAACGGGCTTCACGGTCGGATGCAGCGGATCAGCCGATTCGATCGACTTCAAGGTCAGTTCGGCGAACGGGGCAGCCTTCAGATAGTCCGCGTTCTTGTAGAGCGACGTGCGCGTTCCCGGCGGAACTCGCGCCCAGCCATCCTTCGCGGCGACAAGCTCGGTGTAGTGCTTGCTGGTCGCCCAGGAAATGAACTTCTGCGCCGCGTCGCCCTTGCTGGTTCCGGCCGGAACTGCGAGCGACCATGCCCAGAGCCAGTTGGCGTTCTTGCCGAGCCCGTTATTGGGCGCGAGCGCGAAGCCGACTTTGTCGGAGACCTTCGATTGCTTCGGATCGGTCACGAAGCCGGCCGCGACCGTGGCGTCGATCCACATGCCGCACTTGCCGTCGCCGAACAGAGCCAGGTTCTCGTTGAAGCCGTTCGAGGAGGCGCCGGGGGGACCGTCGGCCTTCATCAGCGTGACATAGAAGTCGAGCGTCTTCTTCCACTCCGGCGTGTTGAACTGAGCGTTCCATTTCTCGTCGAACCAGCGCGCTCCGAAGGAATTGGACATGGCCGTCAGGAAGGCCATGTTCTCGCCCCAGCCCGCCTTTCCGCGCAAGCAGATGCCGTAGACGCCGGCCGCCTTGTCGGTCATCTTGTCGGCGGCCTGCTTGATGAAGTCCCAGGTCGGGCTCTCGGGCATCTTGAGCCCGGCCTTTTCCATCAGGTCGGTGCGATACATCACGAAGGAGCTTTCGCCGTAGAACGGCGCGGCGAAGAGCTTGTTGTCCTCGGTGAGGCCGGCGCGGATCGGCGGCAAGAGGTCATCGACGTCGTAATCGGCGCCGAGCTTGTCGAGCGGCAGCAGCCATTTCTTCTTGGCCCAGATCGGGGTCTCGTAGGTGCCGATGGTCAGGACGTCGAACTGGCCGCCCTTGGTGGCGATGTCGGTCGTCACCTTCTGGCGCAACACGTTCTCTTCGAGCGTGACCCAATTGAGCTTGATGTCGGGGTTGGCTTTGGTGAAATCGTCCGTCAGCCCCTGCATGCGAACCATGTCGCTGTTGTTGACGGTGGCGATCGTCAGCGTGGTGTCGGCATAGGCGGGAAGCGAGAAGCTTGCGAGCGCGACCGCGCCTAGCACGCCCTTCACGTGAACCTTCATAGCGTTTCCTCCGGTGAGACAATGCCAATGTGGGCATTTGCCAATTAAGCGGGCGAATATTCGCCACATTTGACCGCCCAAGTCAATCCGAAAATTCCGCCGCGCTGCACACGTTCACAAAATCGCACTCAAGTGTCTGACGTCTATGCGTTTCGTCCGGTTTTGCCCTCAGCGCTGGAGCAGGTGCTCCGCCGTCGTCTCGTCCGTCACCAGCCCAGAAATGAGGCGCCCGGCCAGCGCTCCCCGCAACGGCGCCCGCCGCGACGGCCCCATCGCCACGCCGATGACCAGCCGGTTGTCGGCGCGCCGCAGCGGGGCCGAAGCGACCCGCTGATTGGTGCCTTCGGCCAGCACCTTTCCAGCCGAATCGAACGCCCAGCCGGTGATCTCGCCGACCGCGCCCGCCTGGCGGAGCGCCTCGGCCTCCTGCCGGGTGATGATTCCGTCCTGCACCAGCGCCCCGGAATTGCCGACCGAGCCGACGCCGACGAAACTGACGTCGGTGCGCTCGACGAGAGCGAACAGGCTCTTGACCGAGGCGAGGCTGGTCAAGAGGTCCCGCTCCTCGACCGAGCGCGCGATGACCGGAAGCGGTATCGGATAGTGCGGCGCGCGCACGCTGTCGGAGACGCGGATGATGACGTCGTAGAACGACGCCGAGCCGTCGGTCTTGGTGTTGCCAACGAGGGCGACCAGTTTGTGCTGCGGACATTCCATCGCCGGCAGTTGATCGGCGACGGCGCGCATCGTGCGCCCGGTGCCGATGCCGATGACGGCCGGCTCGGGCCTCCTCAGCCACCGCTCAAACTCGGCCGCCGCCACCTGCGCGATTCCGAGGGTCGACGATGTCGAGTCCGGATCGGTCGGCGCGACTTCGCAGAAGCGCAGGTCGTAGCGCAGCTTGAGCGCCGCGCCGAGCTCCATGCAGCGGGCGATCGGATGGTCGAGCCTGACCTTGATCAGGCGCTCGCTGATCGCCAGCGAAACCAGGCGTTGCGCCGCCTGGCGCGAAATGCCGAGCTTGCGGGCGATCTCGTCCTGCGTGTTGCCGGCGACATAGTAGAGCCACCCCGCCCGCGCGGCTTCGTCCAGCCTCAGACCATCGTGATCCGACTTGCGCCCCATGACGTCAATCCGTGTTCGCGGCTCGCGCGGCCACGATGTCCGGCAGCCCCGCCATGTCGTCGAAGATGAGTTCGGCGCCGGCCGCGGTCAAATCCGCTCCCTCGTCGAGACGGGAGAAATGACTTGCGCCAACGAACCCGAACACCCGCATTCCCGCGGCGCGCGCGGCGGCGACGCCTGCGATGCTGTCCTCGATCACGAGGCAGTCTTTCGGCTCCGCGCCCATCGCTCGCGCCGCGAACAGAAAAAGGTCGGGACTGGGCTTTCCTTGCGCGACCTCGACGGCCGAAAAGATGTTGGGCGCGAATAGGGCCTCATATCCAGTGACCCGAAGCGCGAACCTCAGCCTCTCGGGCGCGCTCGAAGAAGCGACGCAAACGCGAGCCCGCAAGCCCCCGACCGCCTGCCGCACGCCTTCGACCCCTTTGAGCTCGCTCGCGAATGTCGCCAGGATCTCGCGCGAAAGTTCGTTCGGAAACTCCTTCGGCAGCGGCGCGCCGAGCTCGGTCTCGATTCTGCGAACGACCGAATCGAGCCGCAGCCCCAGGAAACGCTCGCGCGTCTCTTCGTCGCTGAGCTTAAGGCCAGCCTCGTGCAGCCGGCGGCGGGTCACGGCGAGCGCGATCACCTCGCTGTCGACGAGCACGCCGTCGCAATCGAAAATCACCACCTCCGGCCAGCGGGCCTTCAGGTTCGCGTGGCGAATGTCCCGCTCGGCCTGGCGCAGAATCTCATGCGCGCGACGCTTCCTTGCGTGGAACGCTGCGATCGCCCCGCCCGCCGCGGCCGCGCGAACCGCGATCGCGGACATCGACTCCATCGCGGAAGCGAGCGTATGCCTCCCTGCCGCGACGGCGCCGATCATCGCCGAGCCGAGCAGCACCGGCTCCGGCGTCTCGGGCGCCTCGACCGTCTTGCCGCACACATCGGCGATGATCTGGCGGACCAGCGAGCTCCGCGCCGCCCCGCCGCTGACTACGATGGCGTCGAACTCGTAACCGGTCCGCTCGAGCTTGCGAACAATGTCGCTCAGACCATAGGCGAGGCCGCAGAGGCCGGCGACGTGAAGCTCTTCCAAGCTAGCCGAGTCTTCGCGCAGGTCCATCCCCATCACGGCCCCACGCGCGCCCGCATCCGCCAGGGGGGATCGGCTGCCGATGAAATCCGGCAGGACATGCACGTTCTCGGCGATCAAAGCAGCCTCGGACAGACCGCCCGCGCGCGCCGCGATGGCCTTCTCCAGCGCCGCCAGCGCGTCCGGTCCCGCGCGCTCGAAAAGCGCAGCGAACGCCGGATGCGACCGAAGGAGATGGTCGATCGCCGCGCCGAACGCCGACTGTCCGGCATCGACGAGCCATTTATCGGGAATGAGCGCTGCGAAATGCGGTCCCCATACCCCCTCGACGAATCGCGGTTCGTCCGAGAGCGCCATGCAGCTCGACGAGGTCCCGAGGATCAGCGCCAGGCGCCGGCGCGGATCGATGCGCCTCCCTCCCCGCCGCGCGCCCAGCGTTCCGGCGGCTCCCGCGTGCGCGTCGATCAGCCCCGCGCCGACCGGAGTTCCAGGCCGCAAGCCCATCGCGGCGGCAGCTTCGGCGGTCAATCCGCCGCCGAGCGGCTCGCCCGGCGGCGCCGGATGAGCGCCAATAAGGGCGTAGTCGTCCCGTCTGAGGAAGCCGAGGCCCAAGGAGTTGAAGAACTCGTCCGGCCACCGTTTTTCATGCCCGAGATAGCCGAATTTGCAGGTCGTGGTGCATGTCGAGCGGGTGAGCGAGCCGGTCGCCCGGTACGACAGGAAATCGGTGAGGTCGAAGAAATGTCCGGCCGCGGCGATCGTCTCGGGCTTGCGGCGGGCGAGCCATGCAAGTTTGGGCACGTGCATCTCAGGCGAGATCAGGCCGCCCACATAACGCAGCGCTGCGTGCCTGCCGACATTGATCCGCTCGGCGTCAGCGGCGGCTCGATGATCCATCCATAGGATCACATCGCGCTCGCCCGCTCCGGTCGGGCTCACCGACAGGGGACGAGCGTCGCGACCGAGCACGACCAGCGAGCAGGTCGCGTCGAAGCCCATGCCCGCAATCGACCCGGGCGGCAGACCTGAGGCCTCGACCGCCTCGCGCACGGCTGAAGTCACCGCCTTCCAGATGTCGTCGGACGACTGCTCGACGATCTCGCCGGGTTCGCGCCAGATCGCGATCGGCCGCCGGGCGCTCGCGATCAGCCGTCCGTCGAAATCGAAAACGCCTGCCCTGGCGCTCAGGGTCCCGACGTCCACTCCGATATAGGCTTCGTGCATGGCGCTCCCGGCGACTGTCGCGGCGGGAGAAATCGCCCTTTCCGGCGTCGCTGGCAAGCTCGGGAAGCGGCGTCAGGTCGGCAAGTTCAGGAGACCGGCCGCGCCGCTCTCCAGGCCGAACAAGAGCCGGGCGCCGGCGGCGTCCCAGCTCAACGCGCTCACCAGCCCGCCGCCGGGATCGCGCACCGGAATTTCGGCCCCATCCGCAAGGCGGCACAACAGGACCGCTCCATCGGCGTAACCGACGGCGACGACGAGCGCCTTCGGATGGAACGCCACTCGCGTGACTCGCGCCTCGCGAACGCCGCATTCGCGCGGCGCCTTGCCCATCGGCCCGTCCTTGTCCTTGAACGGCCAGACCACGGCGGCGTCGGCGCCCGAGGTCGCAAGCCAGTCGCCATCGTGCGACCAGGAAAGAGAGCGCGTCTTGCCCGGGTAGCCGGTCATTCGCATGTTGCGCGAATCGGCGACCCGCCAGCCGTGCAGCGCGTTCTCCTGCATCGAGGTGACGAGAAAGCGCCCGTCGGGCGAAAAGGTCGCGTCGAGATGCGCGCCCTTCCACTCGAGCGTCTGCGGCGCGCCTTCGACCTTCGGAAACCACAGCGTCGCGCCATTGTAATGGGTGATCGCGAGACGGTAGCCCTTGGGCTGGAAGGCGAGGCCTCGCGCGGTCGTCGGCGCGCTCCAGCTCTTGACCGCCCCGGTTTCGTCACGCGCGCGAACCTGCTTGCCGGCGCTCCAGGCGTAGGCCTTGCCGCGCATCGCGAGAGCGTCGATCCACCGGCCCTTTTCGTCGGCGATCTCCTGCAGGGCGCCGTCGTTCCGTGTCGCGACGACCCGCCCATCATCGCCGCCGGTGATCAGCGTCTTGCCGTCGCTGACCGCGGTCAGGAGCGCGCCGTCAGGATGCGCCGCGGCGCGCTTCTGTTCGCCGGGCTCTCCGATCAGCACGGCGCCGTCAGCCAAGGCCAGCGTCGGCGCGCCGTCGAGAAAGACGGCCGCCACCACATGCGCTCCCGCCTCGAGCGGCCGGGCATACTGGGTAAGGGAGGCGGCCGCCCGGGCGTCGGTCATGCGCAGACCCACAGGCGGCGGCGCTCAAACACGCGCATGATAACGCTGGACATTGATCTCGTTCTCGCGCCCTCGCGCCTCGGCAATCTCGAATGCGGTCTGCATGCGCAACAGCGTATCCATCTTGACACCGAACGCTTTCTCAACTCGCAGGGCCATCTCAGGTGAGAGAGAAGCGCGCCCGTTGAGGAGCGCCGACAAGGCCGGCCGGGTAACTTCGAGCGCCTTCGCGGCCTCCGTAACCGTCAACCCGAGCGGTTCAATGATCTCCATCCGAATGAATTGCCCCGGATGTGAGGGCCTGGCCATTCGGCTCATGTCGGGCTCCTAGTGGTAGTCCTCGTAGTCGAGATCCACGATGACCTTTTCGGACTCGTCGATGCGAAACGTGATCCTCCAATTGCGCGTCACGGTCAAACTCCAGATCCCCTTGCGATTACCCGTCAGCTGATGCGGCCGCCATGCGACGATCGATTTCAATTCGTCGGGGCTTTCCATTTCTTGGAGGAACGAGACGATATTTCGGATCTTTTCGATGAAGTCCGCCGGAAGACCCGAGGCGTCGTCTTTCTCGACAAAGCGCCTCAGGCCCCTATGCCGAATGGCGCGGATATCCATCGGCGAACGAATGTAAAGCGTCAAGAGACACTTTACAAGCAAATCGTTCGACGGTCACGCCGCGCAGGCCAGGAAACCGTTGCGGATGTCGTCCTCCTCGAGGTCGCGGCCGATGAAGACGACCTTCGACTCGCGCTTCTCGTCCGGCTTCCATTCGCGCTGCGAGTCCCCGTCGAGCATCATGTGGACGCCCTGGAACACGAAGCGCTTGGGGTCGCCCTTCATCGCGACGATGCCCTTGCAGCGCAGGATGTTGGGGCCCTGCTCCTGGGTGACCTGGTTGATCCAGGGCATGAACTTCGCCGGATCGACGTCTCCGTCGAGCCTCACCGCGACCGACTGCATGTCTTCGTCGTGATAGTGCTTGAGGCCATGATGATGATGCTCGTCGCCATGGTCGTGGTCGTGACCATGGTCGTGGTCGTGGTCTTCCACGACGAGGAAATCGGGCTCGATGTCGAGGATCCGGTCGAGATCGAAGGCGCGGCGCTCGAGCACTTCGGCGATCGGAACGTCGCAGTTCTTCGCCCGGTGGAGCAGAGCGTAAGGGTTGATGGCGCGGATGCGCGCCTCGACCTCGCGCAGTTCGGCCGGGCTCACGAGATCAGTCTTGTTGATGATGATCACGTCGGCGAACGCGATCTGGTTCTTCGCCTCGGGTGCGTCGCGCAGGCGCGCCGCGAGCCATTTGGCGTCGGCGACCGTCACCACCGCGTCGAGCCGCGCCGCCTCGCGCACGTCCTCGTCGACGAAGAAGGTCTGCGCGACCGGGGCGGGATCAGCGAGGCCGGTCGTCTCGACGATGATCGCGTCGAAGCGGCCCTTGCGCTTCATCAGGCCCTCGATGATGCGGATGAGGTCGCCGCGGACGGTGCAGCAGATGCAGCCGTTGTTCATCTCGAACACTTCCTCGTCGGCGCCGACGACAAGCTCGTTGTCGATCCCGATCTCGCCGAACTCGTTGACGACGACCGCGTAGCGCTTGCCGTGCGGCTCGCTCAGAATCCGGTTGAGCAGCGTCGTCTTGCCGGCCCCGAGATAGCCGGTGAGAACGGTGACGGGAATTTTCTCCGGCTCGTGGCTCGTGGTCACGCGGTCCATCTCCTGCTTCTGGAAGGGGTCAGCCGCCATATAGGGCCGCACGGCGCGGATGGGTAGGGGCGCCGCCCGTGCGCGGGACCAACCGGCGCTACCAGCTGCCGGACCCGAAGCCGAGGTTGGTCCCGACATAGGCGCCGGTCCATCGCCAGACGGGCGGCGTAACGTATGTCGGCTGCAGATTGACAAAAGGCGGGGGCATTTCGTCGCCGGGCAACGTCGCGGGCGGCGGGCCGAGAACGACCGCACCGGCCGGTAGGTAGCCGGACAAATGCCGCCACGAGGCCCGGCACCAGCGCCGCGGGCATCTTTTGTCCACCTCGATCTCGGCGCTGGCCGGGACGCGCTGGACGATCCGGGCCCTTCCGGAGGGCGCGGCGCGCATCGCGGCGGGGGCGCCGGTCATCGCCAGCTCGGCGACCGCGGGCCCACAGGTGACGAGTGCGACGCCAAATCCGATCAGCGCAAGACGCACGATCACTTCGCTGGTATCTCCCTCAATTCGCGGGTCAGATTAGCGCCCTCCCCCATTTGGGTCCAGAAGTCGCCAAAGGCCCGGATGCTGCGACCGAAGGCTCAGATCTTCGTCGCGCGCCAGGTCGGGCCCTTGGGGCCGAAGGTCGGCTCGATGCGGAAATTGTCCTCGGCCGTCATCTTTCCGAGAGGGACGTCCTCGTCGGGCATGACCAGTGTCGCCTGGTCGCCGAGGAACATGAGGAGATGGCGGCGCTGGTCGAGCAGCGTCTTCGCCATCGCGCGCAACCGCTCATAGTAGGGCGGCCGCCGCCACGCGCCGGGAGAGCCAAGATCGACCTGACCGTAGACAAAGCCATTCCCGGGGTAGACCGTCAGCACGAACCGCGCCCGGTCCGGGCGCCAGTCGTCCGGCATGGTCCCGTCGGTCATCCACAGGCAGAAGAAGTCGCGGCACTGGCCGGGCAGATTGTCGTGGATCGTGCATCCCTTGCCGGGCTTGCAGTACTTGCACCAGACGCCCGCCGGCTTGCTGATTTCGGGAAAGGTATAGACCTTGCAGCACATGGCGCAGGCGCCGCATTCGCGGCCGGGAGCAGCCCCATAAGGGACGAAAGACATCGACATGGGGCGCGGAGGTATCCCGCCCCCGCGCCGCTGGCAAGGGCGAGTAGAGCCGGGTCGCCGACCCGGCCGGCGGGGGGTCAACGACCCGCCTACAAGACTCGCCCGCGATCCGCCGCACTGAACAGGTATTCCACGCCGTCGAACGAATCGACCGGGAAGGCGTAGAAGAGGCGGAGCGTTTCAGTCCCGGTTTGGCGAATTCCATGCTCGGCCATGCCCGGAATGAACACCGCACTGCCCGCTTTCACCGCAATCTCCCGCCCTTCGAGGCTCACAGTCCCGGCGCCGGCGAACACGAAATAGACCTCCGGCGGCTCATGACGATGCAGCCCCAGCCAGTCGCCGGGCCCGAGTTCGGTCACGCCGCCGGTCAGGCCCGCGGTCGGCGTCAAACCTTGCGAGAAGAGGGTGCGAAAGCGAAGCCGCCCGCGCACCGGGTCGTCCCAGGCGCTCTCCGGCGCATCTGCCTCGTCGATGACGAGGGGCGCGGGGCTCTTCTTCTCGCCCATCCGTGGTCCTCCCGGGCTTGCGCGGTGCTGCTTCGAGGTGACATGGAGCCGCGGTCCCCGCAAGTGCGCAAGATCACCCGATTGGTGATAGGGTCGACGAAGTCCAAGGCGACGCCATGCCCGAAGCCAGGAAGCTTGCCGCGATCCTTTTCGCTGACGTCGTCGGCTACTCCAGGCTGATGGGTGAGGATGAGGCGGGAACGGCGCGTGCGGTGCGCGAGGATCGCGAAGCCGTGCGCCCCATCGTGACCGGCTACGGAGGTCGCATCGTCAGCACGAGCGGTGACGGGCTGCTACTTGAGTTTCCTTCCGTCGTCGCCGCGGTCGAATGCGCGATCGCCGTCCAGACGCATGTGGCCGGTCGCAACACGGATAAGCCCGAAGCGAAGCGCATACTCTATCGCATCGGCGTAAGCCTAGGCGACCTCCTGATCGAGGGCGATGACATTGTCGGCGACGGCGTCAATATCGCGGCGAGGCTGGAGAGCATCTGCGAGCCAGGAGGCGTATTCGTATCGGGCGCCGCCTATGAGCAGGTTCGCGGCAGAGTGGGGGCCGAGTTCGTCGATCTCGGAGAGAGGGCGCTGAAGAACATCGCGCGCCCGGTCAGGGTCTATGCGGTGAAGGTGGGCTTAGACCTGGCGCCTTCGCGCGCCTCGAACGCGGTCGCCGGCCAGCACGAACGGCCGCGCTTCTCCATCGTGGTTCTGCCTTTTGAAAACATTGGCGGCGACCCGGAGCAGGAATATTTCGTGGATGGCGTGACCGAAAGCCTCACCACCGATATCTCGCGGGCCAAGGGGTCTTTCGTGATAGCGCGGAACACCGCGTTTACGCTCAAGGGCAAGCCGATCGATGTAATGAAGGTCGGCCACGAACTGAACGTCCGTTACGCGTTGGAGGGTAGCGTCCAGCGCCGCGGCGACCGGATGCGCGTGAATGTTCAGCTCGTGGACACGGAGACCGGAAATCATCTTTGGGCCGAGCGGTTCGACAAGCCGGTGGCCGACCTTTTTGACATGCAGGACGAGATTGTCGCGCGGCTTGCCAACCAACTTCGCACGGAGCTCATCTCCGCCGAAGCGCGCCGCTCGGAAAGAGCGCCGAGCCCCGATTCGCTCGATCTTATTTTCCAGGGCGCCGCCTGGCTGAACAAGGGGCCGGCGCCGGGAAACCTGGCGCAAGCCCAGGGGTTTGCTGACCGCGCGCTTGCCCTCGACCCGGGCAACGCGGACGCGCTGGTCATGGCGGCAACCGTTGATTTTCTCGTTGCGACCTATTTCTATCCTGACGACAGGGCTGCGAGGCTCGAGCGGGCCGAAGCCGCGTCGATCAGGGCGCTCTCGCTGGTTCCAGACAACCCTCTCGCCCATCTGACTCTGGGCAGCGTACTCGGCGTCACCGGCCGGGTCGAAGAAGCCATCGCCGAATGCGAGCGGGCTCTGGCGATCGATCGGAATTTGGCGATCGCGCACGCAGCGATCGGCATGTACAAGGTATACGCCGGCCGCGCTGAGGAGACCGAGGCTCACGTCAAAGAGGCTGTCCGGCTCAGTCCTCGGGACACCTCCGCGTTCTACTGGCTGATGTTTGCGGGCGTCGCCAAGATCTATCTCGGTCAATACGAAGAGGCGATCGAATCGCTGCGGCGATCCATCGAGGCCAACCGTAACAATCCGATCAGCCATTTCGCCCTCGCGTCTGCGCTGGCCGCTCTCGACCGGCGTCGCGAGGCTGGGGCCGCCGTCCGGGCGGGACTCGCGCTAAATCCGCAGTTCACGATCGCGCGGCTTCGAACCACGACCCCAATGTCGGAGAACGACCCGGGGAACGAGCGCTTCATCGATGGTCTACGCAAGGCAGGCGTGCCGGAGGAATAGGTACGAGACTTGCTACTCCGCCGGCCGCGCAAGGCTCAAGAGGTCCCGCGCACCCGCTGCGTGGGCTTCGGTGAAGTCCATCGCGTCGATCCGCTCGGACCGGCGCGCGACCCGTGCGCTCGCGGCGCCGATGCCGGCGAGGTCTTCCTGCGCCTGGCGGAAATGCGTTTCGAGCTTGCCGGCGCGCTCGACGAGCAGCCGGACGTCGTTTAGGAGCTTGCCGACTTCGGCCTGGATCTCGTGGGCTTCGTCGCGCATCCGCGCGTCGCGCAGGATCGCCTGGGCGACGCTGATCGCCATCATCATGAGCGTCGGCGAGACGATGACGACCCGGGCGCGATGGGCCTTCTGCACCAGTTCGTCGAAATGCTCGACAAGTTCGGAATAGATCGCCTCCGAGGGCACGAACATCAATGCCACGTCCTGCGTCTCGCCGGGCACGAGATAGCGGTCGGCGATGTCCTTGACGTGCTTGCCGACGTCGCCGCGGACTCGCGCGTGCGCGGCTTTCCGGGCGTCCTCGTCGCGCGCCGCGCGCAAGGCCGAGAACCCTTCGAGCGGGAACTTGGCGTCAACCGCGAGCGGGCGTGGATCGCCCGGCAGGCGGATCACGCAGTCCGGCCGGGCGCGGTTCGTGAGCGTGAACTGGAAGTCGTAGGCGCCGGCGGGCAAGCCGTCGCGCACGATCGCCTCCATGCGGCCCTGGCCGAAGGCGCCGCGCGCCTGCTTGTTGGCGAGAATGTCCTTGAGCGACACCACCTCGCGCGTCATCTCGGTCAGGCGCGACTGCGCCGCGTCGATCACCGCAAGCCGCTCGTTGAGCTGGCCCAGGGACTCGCCCGTCGTCTGGGCGTGGCTTTCGAGTCCTGCGCCGAGCCGCGCGCCGACCGAATCGAGCCGGTCGGACACGACCCGGGCGAGGTCCGCCTGCCGCGAGCCCAGCCACTCCGCCATCGCCCCGACCTTTCCGTTGAGCTCGGCGCTCGATTGGGCGAGGACCGCGAAGCGCTCCTCGATCGCCTGCTGGCGCTCGTCCGCCTCTATACGCTCGCGCCGCCGCGCCGCGCCGGCGCGCCAGAGCGCGATCAGCGCCAGAGCCGTGAGCGTGGCGAGAAGGGCTAGAGCCGCGGCAAGCGCCTGCTGCCGAGTGATGGCCAAGCCGCCGATCAGGGCGAATGAGGGAGCGGCGCCAGTCATTCAGCGCGAGTCAGGCTGCGGGCGTGCTTGCCGCCGGCCTTTGGGTCATGGCCGGACTTGTCCCGGCCATCCACGGTTGAGGCTCCGCCAGAGCGTCCAATGTCGACAGGCTTCCTAGCTTCGAAGATGCGATCCGATCGCTCGCCCATCTTCCACAATCCCAAATCGCGCCAAACCACGGGAGATGGCCGGGACAAGCCCGGCCATGACGGGGCAAGGGTGGTGCAGCGACTCCCCTGCGCTCAGAAGCGAACAAAATAAGAACACGTTTGACCGCGCCTGTCCAGACGCTTATCAGTCGCGTCGCTCCTTCCTTGAAAACAAGCCGCTTCATGGCCCTGCGACCGATCATCACCCTGCCCGACCCAAAGCTGCGCCTCGTCAGCGCCAAGATCGAGCGCGTCGATGATTCGCTGCGGCGCCTGATCGACGACATGATCGAAACCATGCACGACGCGCCGGGGGTCGGGCTGGCGGCGATCCAGGTCGCCGAGCCAATCCGCCTGCTGGTGGTTGACGTCGCGAAAAAGGAAGAAACCCCGGACCCTCAGGTGTTCGTCAATCCGGAGATCGTGTGGTCCTCAGAAGAGCGCGCGACCTATGAAGAAGGGTGCCTCAGCATTCCCGAATATTACGCCGAGGTCGAGCGGCCGGCGTCGGTGCGCGCCCGCGCCCTCGACCGCGAGGGCAAGCTCCGGGAGGTGCTGGCAGAAGGCCTGCTGGCGACGGTGCTGCAGCACGAGATCGACCACCTCAACGGCGTCCTTTTCATCGACCACATCTCCAAGCTCAAGCGCGACCGGGTGATCAAGAAATTCGTCAAGGCCGCTAAGCGCGCCGGCGACGGTTCGCACGTGCTGTGAGGCGCCGGGGCGGGTCCACATTTCAGGGAGCAATCTTATGCAACGCGTAGCCCTTCTTGGTCTCGGCGTGATGGGGGCGGGCATGGCGGCCAATTGGCTGGCCAAGGGCTTTCCGCTTTCGGTCTGGAACCGTACGCCCGCCAAGGCGCAGGCGCTCGCTTCGAAGGGCGCCAAGGCGGCCTCGACGCCGCGCGAAGCCGCGGAGGGCGCCGATTGCATCTTCGCGATGGTCGCGGACGACGACGCCTCGCGCTCGGTTTGGCTCGGCGCGGATGGCGCGCTGGCCGGAGCAAAGCCCGGCGCGGTCGTCATCGAATCGAGCACGCTGACCCCCGGCTGGGTCCGGGAGCTCGCCGGCCACGCGCGCGCGAAAGGATTGGGCTTCCTCGATGCGCCTGTCGGCGGCAGCCGTCAGGCGGCCGCGTCCGGCGAGCTCAGGCTCTTTGTCGGCGGCGACGCTGCGACGCTGGACCGCGCGCGGAGCGCGCTCGCCGCGATCTCGAGCAAGATTGACCTCCTGGGGCCGGCGGGCGCGGGCGCGACCTGGAAGCTCATTAACAATCAACTCGTGGCCGCCCAGGTCGCCGCCCTTGGCGAAGCGCTCGACGTGGCGCGGAAGGCGGGATTCCAGCCGGTGCAGATCTCCAGTCTCATCCTCAACGGGGCAGCCTTGAGTCCGGTTGTGAAGACAAAGCTGCCGAGCATGCTCGAGAGCGATTACGACGAGCCTGATTTCGCGCTTTCGCTCATGCTGAAGGACGCCCGTTACGCGGCGGCGCTCGCCGAATCCCTCGGCGCGCCGGCGGACATGATCTCGGGCGCGGTCAAGGCGTTCGCCCGCGCCGAAGCCAACGGATTGGGCGCCAAGGACATCGCGGCGGTGGCCGGCTGACCCTCGTCTCATTGAGGCGTGAAAGGGCGAGAGCGTCTGGCCGTCTCAACCGGCCTTGTGCGGAGAGGGCGCGACTGACCAATGCAGGATAAGCCCGCGGCCGCCGAACCACCCTGGTACGCCGAAACCGTCGAGGTCGCCATCGAGCGCTCCGGCTCGTCGGCTCAAGGATTGTCGTCCGTCGAGGCCGCGAGGAGGCTCGAGGCTAACGGGCCGAACCGCCTTGCGGCCGGCAAGTCGCGTTCGCTCGCGGCGCGGCTCTTCGCCCATGTCAACAACCTCCTAATCTACGTCCTGCTCGCTTCGGCGCTGATCGCCTTCCTGCTCGGCCACACCATCGATACCGTGGTCATCGTCGCCGTCGTCGTCATCAACGCGACGATCGGCTTCATCCAGGAGGGCCGAGCCGAGAATGCGCTGGAGGCCATTCGCGCCATGCTGACGCATGACGCGTCGGTGCTTCGTGACGGACGGCGCCTCACCGTTCCGGTCGAAAGCCTGGTCGTCGGCGACGTCGTGCTCGCCGAGGCGGGCGACCGCGTTCCCGCCGACCTCCGGATCTTACGCGCCAGCAACCTGCGGATCGAGGAAGCGGTGCTGACCGGCGAGTCGGCGCCGGCGGACAAATCTCCCGACCCCGTGGCGGCTGACGCTCCGCTCGGCGACCGCGCTTCGATCGCCTATTCCGGAACTCTGGTCGCAAGCGGCCAGGGCGCGGGCCTGGTGGTGGCGACCGGCGCGGCGACTGAGCTTGGGCGGATCAGCGCCATGGTCGGGAGCGTTGAGTCCCTGACGACGCCCTTGCTGCGCCAGATGGACGCCTTCGCCAAGCGGCTGACGATCGTCATCCTCGCTGTCGCGGCCTGCGTCTGCGCCTTCGCCGCGCTGGTTCGCGGATACGAGATCGAGCACGCATTCATGGCCGCAGTCGGCGTCGCGGTCGCCGCCATTCCCGAAGGCCTGCCCGCGGTGATGACGATCACACTCGCGATCGGCGTCCGGCGGATGGCTGAGCGCAACGCCATCATCCGTCGCCTCCCCGCGGTGGAGACGCTGGGGGCGGTGTCGACGATCTGCTCCGATAAGACCGGCACCTTGACCTTGAACCAGATGACCGCCGATGTCGTCGTCACGGCGTCGCACGCATTCAAAGCGACAGGAGCCGGCTACGAGCCGCGCGGCGCGCTCACCCTCGACGGCGTTGCGATCGATCCGTCGGCCTATCCTGCGCTGCGCGAAATCGCCCTGGCGGCGCTCATCTGCAACGATGCGTCCCTGCGCCAGGCCGGGACGGACTGGATTGTCGACGGCGATCCGATGGAGGGCGCGCTGATCGCCCTGGCCATAAAGGCGGGCGTCGACGCCGAGGCCTCGCGGCGCGACTTTCCGCGCCTGGCCGAGATCCCTTTCGATGCGCGCCACCGATTCATGGCTGCCCTCAACGCGGCCGGCGAGGGGAAGCTCATCACCGTCAAGGGCGCTCCCGAAAGGGTGCTGGAGCTATGTGACCGGCAGCGTTCGGCGTCCGGCGACGAACCGGTTGACGCGCCGATGTGGCGCGCCGCCATCGACACCCTCGCGGCCAAAGGCCAGCGCGTCATCGCCTTTGCTTCCCGGCTCGCGCCGCCTGGCGCCGCGAGCCTCAGCTTCGCCGATGTCGAAAGCGCCGACTTGACGCTGCTCGGCCTTGTCGGGCTCATCGACCCGCCGCGGCCGGAAGCGGTGCGCGCGATCGCCGACTGCCGGGCTGCCGGCATCGCCGTCAAGATGATCACTGGCGACCACGCCTCGACCGCCGCCGCGATCGCGCGTGAGCTCGGTCTTGAGCAGAGTTCGGTCGCTGCGCTCACCGGCGGCGCCATCGACGCGATGGACGACGACGCCCTGCGCGCCGCGCTGCCGACAACGTCGGTTTTCGCCCGCACCAGTCCTGAGCACAAGCTGAGACTAGTCGAGGGGCTGCAAGCGGACGGCGCGGTGGTGTCGATGACCGGCGACGGCGTCAACGACGCGCCTGCGCTCAAGCGCGCCGACGTCGGCGTGGCGATGGGCCGCAAGGGGACGGAGGCCGCCAAGGAGGCGGCGGAGATGGTGCTGGCGGATGACAATTTCGCCACCATCGCCGCCGCCGTGCGCGAGGGCCGGATCGTCTACGACAACCTGGTCAAGGTCCTCGGCTGGACCCTGCCGACCAACGGCGGCCAGGCGATGGCGATCGTGGCCGCCATCCTCGCCGGGGTCACGCTGCCGATGACGCCCGCGCAGATCCTCTGGGTCAATATGGTGACCGGGGTGACGCTCGGGCTTGTGTTCGCTTTCGACCCGGCTGAGCCGGGCGTCATGCGCCGGCCGCCGCGGGATCCGCGCGCGCCGATCCTCTCGGGCCTCCTCCTCTGGCGGACCGCGCTGGTCTCGGCCTTGTTTTGCGTGGTCGTTTTCGCGGTCTTCTTCTGGGCGCTCCGGCGCGGCGAGGAGCTCGAGCACGCTCAGACTTTTGCCGTCAACGCAATGGTCGGGCTCGAGATCGCCTATCTCTTCAGCGTCCGCCTGCGCCACAGCGCCCCGTTCGATTTCCGCGCCATCCGGATCACACGCGCGCTCGCGCTCGGCGTCGGCGCCGTCATTCTGCTGCAGATCGCTTTCACCTATCTGCCGCCGTTCGAGTTCCTCTATGACACGAGGCCGATCGACTGGCCCGACATGGGCGTGGCGGCCCTGGCCGCGATCGGCTTGATCCTGTTGCTCGAGTTGGAGAAGGCGATCCGCCTCGCGATCTGGGGCGGCGCCTGAAGCCGGCGCCTCGCCTTAATTGAGGGGCGACGAAACGACGCATTGATTGTTCCGGCAGCCGGAATGAATTGTCGCCAGTAAATCTTGCTTCGGGGATGCTCTTTTTCACATTTTCACGTTGATGGTCCGTCCAGGAGGACGGTTCAAAATTTAAGACACATTATTGGTGAGGCGCCGCGACCGTCCCTCTTCGCGCTCGCGCTCGGAGAGGGAAAATCAAAATGGGCCTTCCGGTCTTCGCAGTTCTGGTGGCCCTGGTCGTATTCGGCGCCGGCCTTCTCGGCCCCGCCCTCCACGGCCCTACCGATCTTACTGGTATCAGCTGGGAGGAGACGATCACGCGCTCATGGGACTGGGCGTCTTCGGCCAGGGGCTCTATATCAATCCGACAAAGCACGTTGTAACGGTTCGCTTTTCATCCCTGCCGGCGCATTCAATTATCGAGTATTCCAAAGGCTGGAACGACATCAGGGTGTGGATGGACGAAACGGCGAACGTAGCGCGTTAGCCTGCATGGCCTGAGCGGGGAGAACCGTGGCGTAAAATACGATGGACGACCCTCGCGAACCGCACTCGCCTCTTCCCGCGGGATACCGCCAAGGCGTGATCTCCGCGATCACGGTCGTGATCAGCTTCTCCCTTCTCTTCATGCGCTATTGGGGGTTCGAAGCGAGCGGCCGGGTGACACGCGGGTCCACCGCCGCGGGTCTCCTGTTGCTGGCGGCGATCCTGATTGAATTCTACACGCTCTGGCGCTCACTCCAACTCGCAGACGACGACGAGTCCGAATACAGGAAGACGCTGCGCTGGTTCATGGCCTCGGTCACCATGCTGTTGGTCAGTATCGTCATAGCCTCGCTTGCGGCGGCGGCAATGATTCCGTGAATGCAGCCGAATTTCTCGCTGCAGGCCCGGCCGAACGTGACGCGTGATTCCAGCGCCCGAAACACTTTGCAATCGCTCGCCGTGGCGCATCACAAGCGCTGGGACGGGTCGAGCATGAATCGTCTTTTCCGCGGTTCCGTCTCTCATCTCTGAGCATCCTTGCCGTTTGGTCTCGCTTGCACGGGCGCGGCGCCCGATGCTATGCGCCTCAGCTTCGCCGTTCTCAATTGAGAGCGGGCTGGAGGGGTGGCCGAGCGGTCGAAGGCGCACGCCTGGAAAGTGTGTATACGGGAAACCGTATCGCGGGTTCGAATCCCGCCCCCTCCGCCACGAGTTAAGTAACTGATACAAATCAGTTTTATCTCGTCAGACCCCGAGCCTCGTCCCATCCCATTAGAGCGGATTGCTTTTGGTTTCACGCCTATCTGCGTTTCTGAGGTAGGCGGCGCATTCGCTCGCGGGAAAATGTTGGAGTTTCGCCGCAGGCAGCAGTGATCCTGCCCCTAAAGGGCAGAAAGGAAGCCGCTATCGCCATAGGCGACCCGCAGGGATTTCGGTACCCTTATTTGGACGAGCCAGTCTGAGCCTCAGGCGACAAAAAAAGCGTCTTGCCGTTCACGCGTATCTCAACGTCCACCCTGTACTGCGTCAGCGCGTCCGGGTTGATTTCGACTCCGAGACCAGGGGCGTCGGGCAGGGTGATATCACCGTTCCCGTTCGGCGCAATGCGGGTCAGGGTCAAGTCGCGCGCGAGCGGCTGCAGACCGGTTGGATATTCGCAGATGCGATGAGCAGCGAGCCCGGCATAGGGCTGAAGCGAGGCGCTGAGCGCGAGGTTTGAAGTGAAGGTGTGGTTTACATAGGTCACGCCGGATTGTGCGGCGATGTCGGCAACCTGCTTCGCCGGCCCGAGCCCGCCAATGCGCCCGCAATCGATCTGAATGTATCCGACACGGCCGTATTTTATCAGATGCTCGGCCATAAATCGGTTGTGCGCCGCCTCCCCTCCGGCCGTCCTGACTGTCATCATCCGCTCGCCAAGTGCGCGATAAGCGTCGTATGCCGAGCCTTGGAAGGGCTCTTCGAAGAAAGTAACTCGGTTGCGTTCCATCGCCTCCAGCCGCAGAGCGGCGGCCTCGACATCTTCGCCAAAAATCTGCCCCGCATCGATTAGCAGAACACCCTCTTGCCCAAGTCCCTCACGCGCCGCGTCGATGTGGAGGATGTCGCTGGCGAGCGAATCGCCAAAGGGCGCCCAGCCGAACTTCGCCGCCCGAAAGCCCGCCTCGCGGATCTGGGAGGCGCGTCGAAGCGTCTCGGCCGGCTCAGCTCCGAACAGGACGGAGGCATACGGGAGCTTCGGCCACGCTTTCGCGTGGCCGAGAAGCTGGTATGCCGGAACCTCCCTGCGCCGTCCAAGCAGATCCCACATCGCCATCTCGACGCCGGACCATGTATGAGCCGCCTGCAGCAAGTCCATGCTGTTGTAGGCGACGTTGGCCGACATTCGGGCGATGTCCTCCGGCCCTTCGAGCCGCTCGCCGAGCACTGAGGCGGAGACCGGCCGGCAGGCGCCGTGCGACATCGGCGCCACGAAGGCGGCGATCGAGGGTAGGGGCGCCGCCTCGCACTCGCCCCAGCCCTGATGCGCGCCGGAGCTCACGCGCACCAGCAGAGCGTCTTGGCTGCCGTCGGCCGCCTCCGTCACAACGGGCATCGCAAGGTAAAAGAAATCCACGGCTTCGATCTTCATGGCGTTGGCGTTCCTATTGGGGCGCTCCCGAGGGACGTCCCTTCAATTGTCGATAACGAAACGGACGCTTCCCGAAATCCCTTTGCCGGGGGCGAGTATGTGGACGCCCACGGCCGGGCTGGATTCGAGTTCGTCGAATGGGCAGGGCGGCGCGGTCTGCGGTTCGAGGCAGAAGACCGGCTCGCCGTCCGCCGGGGCGTGCAACATGAGATGGCCGAAGACCGGGTCGGCGATCACGGAAAGCGCGACGCCGTCGCCTGGCCATGCGATGTCGGCCCGGCCCTCCCAGCCCGCGTAGCAGACATTGCAGTAGCTCGATGGCGGGGCGCGCGGGGTCGCATAATCCGCGTCAGGCGGGATCGGGCCGTGACGCTCGGTCCGTCCGTCCGCGTCGCAGAGCCAAAGGGACGACGCGGCGAAACGCACGTGCGCGCCGGAATGGGTCGGGAACCACGGATGCTGCCCGAAGGTGAAGGGCATGCGGACGCTTCCCAGGTTGACGAGTTCGGTCTCGACGGAGAACCCGTCCGGCTCAACGCGGAAGCGTTGAGAGGCGGCGTAGCGATAGATGTCGTCGACCCTGCCGTCCTCGAGGATGAGGTCGGCGCTCTGCGCATCGGATGAAGCGACGCGCCAGGCCGAGCGCCAGCCCGAGCCGTGGAAGTTAAGGCGAACGCCGGACATGTTCGGCCTCACCAAACAAACGCGCCCATCGAAAACGAAGCGATTATCGCGAATGCAGTTGGCGAAGGGCGCCATCGGGAACATGCCGGCGCGAAGGGCGTCCGGCGGCTGTCCCTGCGGCGTCGTGAGCGGCCGCAACAGGTCAAAATCGCGCCTGTCGAGCCGCAGCCGCGCGGCGCTTACGCAACCGCCGACTTCCGGAGCCAATTCAAGGCTGAGGCGTCCCGCCGCGAGCCGCAGAACCATATCAGCCAAGCACCGCGTCGGAATTGCGCGTCAGATCCCGCAATGCGTCGCGGTCGAGGGCGACGCCGAGACCCGGCGTATCGGGAATGGCGAGCATGCCGTCGCCGTCGAGGCTCCAGCCGCCGCGCGTGATGTTGTCCACATAGGGGGAACCGCCAATATATTCGACGAGATCGGCGGTGGGTATGGCGGAGGCGAGCTGCAGGTCGGCGGCGAGCCCGATCGCGGTGTTCCAACCGTGGCCGAGATATTTGACACCGAAGGCGTTCGCCATCCGCGCGATCTGAATCTGCTCCGAGATGCCGCCGACCTTGGTGACGTCCGGCTGCACGATGTCGAGAGCGCGGCGCTCGAACCAAGGCAGGAAAGACTGCCGGCGGGTCAGGCACTCCCCGGTTGCGATCGGCACGCGACTGCGCTCTCTCAACGCCTTGAAATCGTCGAGCGCGTCGGGGCGCAGCGCTTCCTCGAACCACGCGACGCCGTAGTCGTGCAGCATGGAGGCGGCGTTGACCGCCCAATTGAGCCCGTTCGCCCAGTAGGCGTCGGAACCGCCGGCGTCGACCATCAGCAGACAATCGTCGCCTGCGCCCTTGCGGGCGGCGCGGACGATATCCTCGTCCATGCGGGCCGAGACCCGGCCGAACGGACCCCAGCCAATCTTGATCGCACGGAACCCCTGCCCCCGATAATACGCGGTCTGCTCCCGCATCCGTTCGGGCGGCTCCATCAGGATCGAGGCATAGGCTTTGACGCGATCGCGATACGAGCCGCCAAGCAGCCGCCCGACCGGCTGACCGCAGATCTGCCCGAAGATGTCCCACAGCGCTATGTCTACGCCGGAGATCGTATGGGTCAGCGTGCCGCCATGCCCCATCCAGAAAGTGTTCTGATGCAGTTTCTCGGTGACGCGCATCGGCTCGACCGCGCTCTCGCCGATCACGAGCGGTCGCAGCACCGCGAGGGCCGCCTCTACGAGACGGGCGTCGGTAAAGACGCTGCCGACGCCGATGTGGCCTTCGTGGGTCCTGACGATCACCAACGCATGGATGCAGTCCTCAGCTTTGATTTCGTTGGTCCAGCCGCCCTTCGGCGACTTGCCGAACAAACCCAGACTCTCGACCGACTGGATGTTCACCGCTTCCCCCTTCAAAAGGTCGCTGAGACGCCGCCGTCGACCAGCAGAACCTGGCCCGTCACGTAACGGCAGTCGTCGCCGCAGAAGAACATCGCCGAGCATGCGACATCCTCCGGGCGCGCCGGACGCCGCATCGGAATGCGGCCGTACTTGATGTAGATGTCCCGGAACCAGTCGGTCTGATGCTCGTGCCCGCTTCCGTCTGGCAGCAGGGCCATGCGCGTGTCGACGAAGCCAGGGCAAATGCAGTTGACCAGGATTCCGTCGGGCGCGAGATCCACCGCGAGCGATCGCGTCATGTTGACGAGGCCGCCTTTCGCGGTCGCGTAGGCGACGCTGTCGGCCGCCCCGCGCACGCCGAGTATCGAGGCGATATTGACGATGCGCGCACAGGCAGAGCGGCGAAGCAGCGGCAGAAAGGCCTGGATCACCCAGAGGGCCCCATTCAGGTTGACGTCCTGAACCTCCTCGAACCGGGCCCGCGTCAAGCGTGAGAGCGGCGTCGCGTCCAGGATCGCGGCGTTGTTGACTACGATGTCGAGGCGTCCCCATCGCGTCTCGATCGCGTCCACGAGCGCCGAAAGGGCGCCGGATTCCACGATGTCGGTTTCAGCCGCGAAACAGTCGATCCCTTCGTAAGCGATCGCGGTTGCGACCGCCTGGGCCAGCTCTCCGTCGCGGTCAGCAATCGCGACCCGCGCGCCGCGCGCCGCAAGCTCGCGCGCGATCGCCTCGCCGATGCCGCGCGCCGCGCCCGTGACGAGAGCGGTCCGTCCGTCAAGCTGCACGACATTGCGGCGAGACGCGCTCATGACGTCCCACGGCTCGTTCGCGCGCCCTCGCCGAGGCCGGGCTCCGAGAAATGGTCGGTCAGCACGGCCTCGATGCCCCCGCTCGCGCCCGAGCGGACAAAGTCGATCATCTTCTGATGCAGGCGCACCTCGCCCGGCCGGTCTGACGTCTTCGACCAATCGCGGCAAAAGACGATGATGAGATGCTGGGCCAGGCCTTCCCACATCTGGGCGGCCAGTTCGGCGCCCGAGTGCCTTGCGACGGCTCGGTGGAAGTCGAGATCGACCGAACTCAGCGCGACCGGATCCCCTGAATCGGAGAGTTCCGCCATGCGCGTCAGGATCGCTTCAAGCTCGTCCAGAAGCGCCGCCTTCTCGTGAGCGGGATGCATGACGTGCTGGAAGATGATCTTCTCGATCGCGAACCGCAGTTCGAACAGTTCAGCGATCCGGCTTGGGCCGTAATCGGAGACGCGCAGGCCCCGCTTGGAGGCGTCCCCGACCAGGATGCCGCGCACCTGCAGCTTCTGCATCGCCTCCCTCGCCGGCACGCGGCTGACCTGCAGGGCGGAGGCGATCTCGGCTTCCGTGATGCGCTCGCCCGAAGCCTTGTCGCCGCGGGCGATGGCGATGATCAGGCGCTCCTCAACTTCGTCCGCCGTCGTCCGGGGCTTCCGGATCGGCGACAGCGACGAAAAGCCCGCCCGAGTCTCAGTGAGCGTTGGTTGCATTGTCGGACAGGGTTCGGGTTGAGGACATATCGAGGGTGAACGAAACATCGGGGATCGCCGCGAGCAGGATCTGCGTATAGGGGTGCTTCGGCGCGTCAAACACGTCGGACGTCGGACCCTCCTCGACGATCTCGCCCAGATACATGACGAGCACGCGATCGCACAGGTAATGGATGACCCGCAGGTCGTGCGAGATGAAGATCAGGCTCAACGAGAAGATCTGCTGCAGCCTGAGCAGCAATTGGAGCACCTGCGCCTGAATCGAGACGTCGAGCCCGGAAACGATCTCGTCACAGATCAGGATCTTCGGTTCGAGTATCAATGCTCGGGCGAGATTCACGCGCTGACGTTGCCCGCCCGACAATTGGTGTGGCAGCCGCCCGGCCAGGTCCGGGTGAAGCCCGACCGTCTCGAGCATCCGGGCGACGCGCTCGCGGCGCGCTGGCCTCGGGCAGACGTTGTGAATCGCCAGCGGTTCATTGAGCGCATCGCCAATCCGCATCGTCGGGCAGAGCGAGGTCAGGGGATTCTGGAAAACGTATTGCACCTCGCGACGAAGCGCCCGCCAGTCTGCGCGCGATACGACTTCTCGACCGCGATAGAAGACCTTGCCGCTCGTCGGCTGCTCAATGCCAATCAGAATGCGCGCGACCGTCGTTTTGCCGGAGCCGCTCTCGCCGACGAGGCCCACGATTTCGCCGGGCCCAACGGCAAGCGAGACGTGGTTTACCGCGTTCAATAGGCGAGTCCGGCCGCCCCGGATCGTGAAAGTCTTGACGACATCGCGCGCTTCTAGAGTGGTCACGGCACGCCCGCCCTTCCATCCTGCGCAAAACGATGACATGCGACGTCATGGCCAGACCCGGCCGCCGTCCAACCCGGGGCGGATCGCGCGCACAAACCTTCGACCACGACAGAGCATCGTGAGCGGAACGGAGCGCCCCTTCCGATCTCGCCGGCCCTCGGCGCATAGCCGGGAATGGGCTGGAGCGGGTTCGCGCGACTGGATTGCAGCGTTGGCGCGGACCGCATCAGTCCTCGCGTATAGGGGTGGCAGGGATCGCGCAGCACGGCGCGTGTCGGCCCGCGCTCCACAGGATAGCCCGCGTACATGACAAGGAGGTCGCCGCCTACCTCGGCGGCCAGACCGAGATCATGTGTCACGAAGATCAGCGCCAGCCCTAATTCTTGCTGAAGCGACAGGAGCAGCTTTACGATCTGCGCCTCGATCGAGACGTCGAGATTGGTTGTCGCTTCGTCGGCAATCAGGAGCGCCGGCCCGCAAGCCAGCGCAAGCGCGATCGCCACCCGTTGCCTGAGGCCGCCTGATAGCTCCGAAGGATAGCTCTTCAGGCGATGCTCGGGATCGGGAAAACCAGCCAGGCCGAGCGCCTCGACCGCCCGCGCCTGCGCCTCGCGCGCTCCACAGGCGCGATGGGTGCGAATGACGTCAGTAATCTGATGCTCGACCGTGATCAGCGGATTGAGCGCCGCGGTCGGATCCTGAAAGATCATAGCGATTTCCGCGCCGCGGACGGCGCGCCATTCCGCTTCGCGCATCTTCAGGAGATCGCGCCCGCGCCATTCGAGCCGCGCGCCGGTCACCGTCCCGCCGCGCGGAACAATCCCAAGCAGGGTCTGGCAGATCATGGACTTGCCCGATCCGGACTCGCCCGCGAGCACCAGACTCTTCCCCGCGTCCAACGAGAACGACACGCCTTTTACGACAGCGGCCGGGCCCTCGCGGCCGTCGAAGCAGACGCTGAGGTCTTCGACATCGAGGGCGGCGCTCATCAGCCGGCTCCCTCGCGCGAGCGATTCGCCTCGCGCCGCGCCTGCAAGCCGTCGCCGATCAGGACGAGGCTCAGCGATGTCAGCACGATGGCGAGGCCGGGGAAGACGGTGAGCCACCATGAGGTGGTCATGTAGTTCTTCCCGTCAAGCATGATCCCGCCCCAACTCGGGGTCGGCGGCTGGACACCCATACCGAGAAAGGAGAGCGTCGCCTCGAAGACGATCATTGCAGCCATCTGCATCGCGGCCAGAACCTGGAGGCTCGGCGCCACGGATGGAAAGACATGGATGAGCGCGATACGCGCGGGCGAGGCGCCGATGACCGCCGCGGCCTTCACGTAGTCCTTCCCGCCTTCCTGAAGCGCAATCGAACGCACGACGCGCGCGGCGCCGGCCCAGGCCGCCAGCACCATCAGCAGGATGAGAACCGGGATGCTCGGCCTTATGGCGCTCGTGATGGCGATCGCCAGCAGCACGTACGGAAAGGCAAGCTGGATGTCGATGACGCGGTCGACGACAAGTCGCACGAAACGGCCGGCAAAGGCCCCGAGCATGCCCATCACAGAACCGAGAAGCAGCGAGCCTGCCATCCCCGCCCCCGCGACAAGGAGCGAAACCCTACCGCCGTACATCGTGCGCGCCAGCACATCTCGTCCGATCGCGTCAGTTCCGAACCAGTGTCGCAACGACGGCGGCAACCGCACGGCGGCCAGATCCATCGCGGTCGGACCGGCGGGCCGCAGGATGGGCGCGAAGATCGCCGAAAGCACGATGACCGCGAGCAGCGCCACGCCGACTGCGAGCGGAAGATTGACGCGCGACATCTTCCATACTGTGCGCCGGGGCATGTCCTCCTCGGCCATTCCCAACAGACTTGCGGTCACGCGCCAAAGCCTGGGAGCATCGCGAAGGATCCCGTCCGCGGATAGGTCTTGACCTCACGAAACCCCTCCGCGAAAGGCACCCCCGCAGCTGCGCCGCGAAGCGCGGCGTTCTTCTCCAGCATGTCGGTGATCGAGGCGTTGTCGTAAATCGCGCGGATCCAGGCGTCCTGGCTCTTGTGACTGAGCAGCATCCGTCGCTTGACGTCCATGACGGACGAGATGTCCACATAGGCCTCCGGCTCGAAGCCGAGCCCGGTCGGATTGTCCATGTAGAAACAGTGCGGCGCTTTGGCGATGTGCGGCAGCGTGGTCTCAACAAGTCTCACCGAAGCGGGAATGCGCGCGTCCTCCGCGACCTGACCGGCGACACGATGATCAGGATGGTAGTCGGTCGGCCCGTGAATGATCATCACGTCCGGATTGGCTTCGCGGATCGCGTCGATGAAGCGAGTACGGGTCTGACGGTCGTTGAAAAGCCACTCGTCGTCGAAATCCATCCAAATAAGCGTGGCGCCGATAAGCGCGCATGAAGCCTCCTGCTCCTTCCGGCGGATGGCGGCGATCTCCTCCCTGCTGTGGGTCGGCGAGCCAACGTTGCCGTTGGTCGCGACCGCCATGAAGACCTTGTGCCCGGCCCTTGCGTATAGGGCGAGCGTCCCCGCGCACTGAAGCTCGATGTCGTCGGGATGCGCGCCGATCGCAAGCACGTTCATGGCTGCTCCAGTCGGATCCGCGGGTCGATCCGCGCGTAGAGAAGATCAATCAGCAAATTGACGAGGACGAACGCGCTCGCGGTGACGATGGTGATGCCCTGAATGAGCGGGTAGTCTCGCGAGTTGAGGGCGGTAAGGGCGAGCTCGCCAACGCCTGGGTAGTTGAACACCACTTCGGCGACAATAACGCCGCCGAGCAGGTAGCCGACGTCCACGCCGATGACCGTCAGAAGCGGCAGGCACGCGTTCTTCAGCGCGTAGATGAAAACGATGCGGCTCTCGCGCAATCCGAAGGCGCGAGCGGTGCGGATATATTCCTCGGCAAGCGCCGCCTCCATTGAGGCGCGCAGAACGCGCAGCTGCGTCGGCAGGATCGAGAGCGTCACCGCGACGGCCGGGAGGACGAGGCTGGATGGTCCCGAGAAGCCGCCCGCCGGCAGCCATCGCAATCCGACCGAAAAGACAAGCACGAGGACCGCCGCGGTCCAGAAAACCGGCGCAGATTGTCCCAAAACGGCGACCGCGGAGGAAAGCCAGGCCCAGACGGAGCGCGGACGCATCGCCGCGGCGCTTCCGAGGCTGACCGCAATAGCCAGAGACAGGAAGAGCGAGACAGACGCAAGCAGCAGGGTCCGCGGCATCGCTTCGGCGATCAGGCTCGCCACGGACGTCTGGAAGCGAAAGGAAAGACCGAAATCGCCTTTCGCGGCGCCGAACAGGAAGGTCGCAAGTTGCGCCAGCAACGGCCGATCGGTGCCGAACTCGTGCCGGTACTGCTCGATCACGTCGGGGCGCGCAAAAACGGGCGCGCGGATCCGCGCCGGATCGCCGGCCGACAAACGCAGAACCAGAAAGACCGTCACCGCGATTAGAATCACGATGACGATCGCCTGGAGGATGCGCCGGAGCGCGAAGGACGCCATGCCGTCTCGTTTCCGGAGCGGGCCGCCTGCGTCGGGTTAGCCGACCGACGCCCGCGGCACGAGGTTCTCGCCGACGAGCGGAGCGCGCTGGTAGTTATGCACGCGCTTGTTGACGATGAAGTACCAGACCTCGTCGGTGAGGTAGAGCGTCGTCTGGTTCTCCCAAAGATACTGAGCCGCCGCGGTGACAGCATCGGCGCGCTTGTCGGGGGTCGCGGCGCGTTGGGCGGCGTACAGGGCGTCGTATTTCTCGTCTTTGAAATGAAAGATCGCCTGGCCGGCGCCGCCGGTATAAAGGCCAAGGAGGAAGTCTGCGTCGTTATTAAAGGAAGCGAGCGTGTTCAGGTTGATGTCATACGTGTTGTAGGAGGTCCGAAACGCCCCGACCTCCAGGCGCTCGACATTCACGGTCACGCCGATCTGCTGCAGCGTCGCAGCTATCACTTGGTCGATCTCGATCTGGTTCGGCACGAGGGTCGAGGTGGACATGCGCAGCGTAACGCCGTCTGGATAGGCCTCCTTTACCAGGTCGGCGGCTTTTTCGAGGTTCGGCTCGAACTTCGGCTCGAGCGGCTTGTAGAACGGCGCGTCGGTCGGCAGAGATGAGAAGCCGACCGGATTTTTCCCGTGCATCAGCGATTTGGAGATGGCCTCGCGGTCGACGGCGTACGCGATCGCCTGCCTCAGCCGCAAATCCTTCAGGGGGCCGTTGTGCTGATAGATGGCGATGATCTGGGCGGGCGGCGAGACGTGGGTGTAAGTGAACTGGTCATTGCCCTCGACGCGAGCGAGGTCTTCAGCGGAACACCGAGAGAGAATGTCGACCTGGCCGCTGAGGAGCGCGGCGAGGCGGGCCTGGTTGTCCTCGATATAGCTGAAGACGACGGTCTCGATCTTTGGCGCGCCGCCCCAATAGTCGGCATTCGCGGTCAAGGTCACGGCATTGCCGGTATAAGAGACGAACTTGTAGGGCCCCGATCCCATGGCGCCTTTCTTGAAGGAGTCGGGATTGTCGATATTCGCCTTCGGCAAGATCTTGATGAAGGCAAGCGCGTTGAGCACCACGCCGAATGCCGTCGGCGAGACGACCTCGATGCTGGTCGGGGAAAGAATGTTCACCGCAATTCCTGGCGTCGCGACCATGGACTGCGCCAGCTTGCCCTGCCCCAGCCGGTCGATGCTGGCCTTGATGTCTTCCGCGGTGAGCGGCGTTCCGTCGTGAAATTTGACGTCGGTTCGGATTGTCAGCGCAACTGTTGTCGGGCTCTTGAGCTCCCAGGCGGTGGCGAGCGAGGGCGTCATTTTGCCGTTCTCGTCCCACCCGATGAGCGTGTCGTGGACCAGCGAGGCAACCTGCTCGTCCACGAGCCCGAAGCCTGCGGCCGGATCCCAGTAGTTCGCGGTCGGTGGTTCGGCGTTTCCAAAGGTGAGGGAGCCGGTCGGCGCGCCGCCTGCTGCAAACACGCGCAGCGGCCACACGCTAACGGCGCCCGCCATGGTTGCGCCGGCGAGCCCGAAGAGCCCAGCGGAACCCAGGAAGGAGCGTCGGTCTATTGTTGGATTAGGGCTTTTCATCGGGGCGGCTCCGCAACAAGTCTGCGAAGCCCCAATGATGCATACCGTATACCAACTGTCAACGAGCGTCGCGTAGCTTAGGATCGGGACGCTCACGTCCGCGTCCCCGCGATCTGGGGCTCCCCATTGCCGGTCGCCGCGGGCAGACAATGGGCCGCGGGCCGCGCGGGCTCTGCGGCTTACTTCTTCCGCGTTCGCGCCTCGATGTCCTTGAACGAGACGAGGCGTTGCCCGGCCTCGTCCCACAGCGCCAGGCGCGTGCAGCTGAGGCTTTGCGCGAGATTGATGCGATTGAGTTCGCGCAAGGAGGGGTAGTCCCTGAGCACCTCCGGCAGGCGGTAACAGGGAATCCTGCTCGAGAGATGGTGGACGTGGTGGACGCCGATATTACCGGTAAGCCAGTCCAAGGGAGGCGGCAACGCGTAATACGAGCTGCCGAGCGCGGCCTCGCCGGCGCTCCATTGCTTGTCGCGGACCCAATGCGCCGGGTCGAACTGGTGCTGGACAAAGAAAAGCCAGACGCCCACCGCGGCCGCAATGAGGGCGGTCGCGACATAGGTCATGAGCAAGGTCTGGACGCCGAAAGCCCAGATCGTAAGAGCAACGCCGGCGGCGATGCCGAGGTTCGTCGATGTCGTGCTGACCCAGGGCATCCATCCCTTGCGCATCGAGCCAACCGGCAGCCGATTCTCGAGGAAAAAGACATAGGCCGGCCCAAGCCCGAACATGACCGCCGGATGGCGGTAGAGCCGATAGCTCAGCCGACCCCAGTCCGATCGCGCGCGGTACTCGCCCGACGTCAACGTGTGGATGTCCCCGATCCCGCGGCGATCGAGGTTGCCCGAGGTCGCGTGATGAATGGCGTGAGTCCGCCGCCAATGGTCATAAGGGGTCAGCGTCAGCACCCCGGCCAGCCGGCCGACCCAATGGTTCGCCGTTGCATTGCCGAAGAAAGCGCCGTGTCCGCAATCGTGCTGGATCATGAATAAGCGAACGAGAAATCCCGCCGCGGGAAGGAGGAGAAATCCGTAAAGCCAGTAAAGCTGAAACTGGAGCGCGAGCAGCATTGCGAGCCAGCAAAACCCGAGCGGCAGCACCGTCGCCGCGAGCTCGAAGAGGCTTCGCCAGTCATTCGGCCGCTGATAGGCGGTCAGTCTGCGCCGCCATCCTTCCGCATCGGAGATCGGGTGTTCGCGATACGCCCGTTCCGTCACGGACGTCTAACCGACTGCGACGAGTTCGTATTCGTTGACGTTGCGCTCGAACGGTTCGGCCTCGCTCTTGATGCGATAGACGCGCGGCTTCGTCTCGTCGTCCGCTGGCAGCACGC
The DNA here is from genome assembly GCA_963794655.1 of uncultured Alphaproteobacteria bacterium. Taxonomy (GTDB): domain Bacteria; phylum Pseudomonadota; class Alphaproteobacteria; order Rhizobiales; family Beijerinckiaceae; genus Roseiarcus. Next base: position 1,919,392 of record CAWCEV010000006.1, on the reverse strand, counting down.
GCAAGACCTCGTAAGGTCCTTTGGTCCTCGGGGTCGGCTGGATCCTGCTGTCGAAATCGACGAGCTGGCCGATGATGAATTTTTGCGGAATCATGGGTCTAAACCCCTCTGCGCGGGACAGAAAAAAGGGCCAGGATATTTCCTGACCCCTTCCAACCATCCTACGAAAATTGGCGTCCTTTGCTGGCGCCGCCGGTACATCCGCGGTCAGCGGCCGGAAAAGTGCGCCTTTTCGCTCAGACGGCCTGGAGCTTGTCGGCGGACATCTTGCCCGAGCGCTTGTCGGTGACCAGCTCGAAGCTGATCTTCTGACCTTCGCGCAGATCGTTCATTCCGGCGCGTTCGACCGCGCTGATGTGAACGAAGGCGTCCTTTCCGCCGTCATCGGGTTGAATGAAGCCGAAGCCTTTTTGCGGATTGAACCACTTTACCGTACCAATTGCCATGACGATCCCTTTCGGATGCGAGCATTCAGGCGCGGCGCCAATAGTCGACGCCCCGCTCATATTTTCGAGTTTTCGAGGGAGTTCGTCAGAACGAGTAAACTGCTTCACTCGTAACAAGAGTTGTCCGGCCGAATTTCGATGGTTAAACCTAGGGCTATTGGCGCAAATTGTCAATAGCGAGGCTGGTCCATGCGGGGCGCGCACACCGCCTGGTCAGTTGCGTCCCGATGCGGCGTGGGCTGCCGCTTCACGAGGCCGGCGTATCAGGACGACTCCTTCACGAGTTGGCGCAAGGATACGGGAATCCGCACGGGCCGGCCTTCGCGAATCGCCGCCACCTTCACCTCGGCGGCGATCAGCGTCGTTTCGCCGCACAGGATCTCTTGCCGGAAGTCGATCGACGCCCCGCCCGCTTTGGCGATGCTGGTTTCGACCCGAAGCAGGTCGTCCATCAGCGCCGGCGCCAGAAACTCGATCTGCATCGAGCGCACGGCAAAGGCGACGCCGGACGTCTCCGCCAGCTCGCGATGCGCGAAGCCGCGCGCGCGCAACCACTCCGTCCGCCCGCGCTCGAGAAACCGCAAATAGGAGGCGTGATAGACGCGACCGGAGAAGTCGGTGTCTTCATAGTAGACGCGAATGAGCAACGCGTCAGCCGGCGGAGGCGACAAGGACCTAACTCCTGGAACCGGGTAAGAAAACGCGCTTCCGCGCCTTCTCGTCAACCGCCTCCCCGCGACGGCCTGTCGGCTTGAACGGCTCTATCGCCTGTTTCGCGCTCCTTGTGATCGGCCGTCATTGCCAGACGGATATTTGATCGTGCGACAGCGCAAGGCTAAGACGACCGGCGGGCCGGCAATCGTTGGGATGACTTATGGCTGATCGAGCGGATATCGGCGTCTTCGGATTGGCCGTGATGGGCGCGAACCTGGCCCGCAACGCCGCGCGGCGCGGCTTCGGCGTCGCGGTGTTCAATCGCAACCATGAACGGACGGACGAACTCGTAGCCCAGCATGGCGGCGAGGGTCGCTTTTTTCCTGCGAGCGCCCTTCCCGACTTTATCGCCAGCATCGCCAAACCCCGCCCAATCCTCATCATGGTCAAGGCCGGCCCGCCAGTCGACGAGGTGATCGACGAGCTCCTGCCCCATCTCGAAGCGGGTGACATCATCATCGACGGCGGCAATTCGCTCTTCACCGACACCGCCCGCCGTCATCAGACCTGCGAAGCAAAAAAGATCCGTTTTGTCGGCATGGGCGTTTCCGGCGGCGAGGAGGGCGCGCTCGAGGGCCCCAGCATGATGCCGGGCGGCGACCGCGAAGCCTGGGACCGCATCGCGCCGATGCTGACCAAGATGGCGGCGCAGGTCGATGGCGTTCCCTGCTGCACTTACATCGGTCCGCAGGGCGCGGGGCACTACGTGAAGATGGTGCATAACGGCATCGAATATGCCGACATGCAGCTCATAGCCGAAGCCTATGATCTCATGAAGAGCGTCTATGGACTTCGGGCGCCGGAAATGGCGGACATCTTCCAGACCTGGAAACAGGGCGATCTTGACAGCTATCTCATTGAAATCACTGCCGCGGTGCTGCGTAAGACCGACGGCGGCGGCAAGCCGCTGGTCGACGTCATTCTAGATCAGGCGGAGCAGAAGGGAACCGGCCGCTGGACCGCCCAGAATGCCCTCGAGCTCGGCGTCCCGCTGACCGCGATCACCGAGGCGGTCTACGCTCGCGTGCTTTCCGCCAATCGCGCGATGCGCCTGACAATGGAAAAGAAGACGCCGCATCCTGCGGCGCCGGCGCTGAAACCTGAGAAGGCCGCGATCGACGCCATCCGGGATGCGCTCTACGCCTCCAAGATCATCGCCTATGCTCAGGGCTTCGAGCAGATGTCGGTCGCATCGGCGCAATTCAAATGGGACCTCAAGCTCGGCGACATGGCGACCATCTGGCGCGGCGGTTGCATAATTCGCGCCAAATTCCTGGACCGCATCAAGGAGGCTTATGGTCGGAACGAGAAGCTCGCTAATCTCTTACTCGACAACTACTTCTTGAACGCCGTGACGAGGACCGAGGGCGCCTGGCGGCAGGTGATCGCGCTCGCGGTCGCGAATGGCGTGCCCGCGCCGGCTTTTACCTCGTCGCTCGCCTATTACGACGGTCTGCGGCGCGCCCGCGGACCCGCGAACCTACTCCAGGGCCTGCGCGACTATTTCGGCGCCCACACCTACCGTCGTCTCGACAAGGAGGGCAGCTTCCATACCCGCTGGGCGCAGGATGGAAGCGAGGTCAAGATGTAGGCCGGGGCGCCGCCCCCGCCTCACGCATCTTTGACTTCGACGGACGCTGGGACAGCGTTAGGTTCGCCGCATGTGTTGGAGAAAAACGATGGCGTCGCTCAAAATTGCTCTCGCTGCAGCCTTCGTCCTCGCTATCGCGCCTGTCTCAGCGCAGAATGCGCCGGTAGCGACGGCCCGGGCGACCATCGAGACGGTGAGCGCCGACGGCGCGAGCCTCGGGGTGAAAACCAGGGCAGGCGAAGAGCGTACGATCCACATCAGCCCGAAGACGCGCTTCGCCCTGGTGATCCCGGCGACGCTCGCCGACGTGAAGCCGGGTTCGTTCGTCGGCGTCGCCGCGACGCCGGGGGAAGGCAACGAACTCAAGGCGACGGAAGTGCATATTTTTCCCGAGGCGATGCGTGGGGCCGGCGAGGGCCACCGCCCGTTCGACCTTGGACCCGGCAGCAGCATGACCAACGGCAATATCGCTGCGCGCGTGGACGCGACGAGCGGGCCGAAGCTGACCGTGACCTACAAGGGCGGCGAGCAGGCCATTGTCGTGGCTCCTTCGACGCCGATCGTCGCCCTCGCGCCGGGCGCGCAGACCGACCTCAAACCGGGGGCCGCGATCATCGCCCGGGGGCCCAAGCAGGATGATGGCTCGATCGACGCCGCCTTCGTCCTGGTCGGCAAGGATGGGCTCGTCCCGCCGATATAAGCCCTTTTCGGCGATAGCTCGGAAAAGGCGGGCGATTTGCCCGGTTGGGCAGTCCCGTGCTAGCCAAGCTGCGATTCATTTAAAGACGGGACATCATGGACGCTTCGTCGAGTTCAATCGAGACCGAGCGCAGTTCAAGCGCGCCGGATTTGTTATTTACCTTTGTCCTCGTCAAGCCGACCCACTACGACGACGACGGCTATCCGATCCAGTGGTTCCGCTCGGCCCTGCCGTCCAACACGCTCGCCTGCATGTATAGCCTGGTCGAGGACGCTCGAAAGCGTCAGGTGCTCGGGCCCGGAATTGACTTCGCGATCGAGACCTACGACGAGACGAATTGTCGCGTTCACCCGAAGCGCATCATCGCCGACCTGAAACGTCGTGGCGGACGGGCGCTGATCGGTATAGTCGGGGTGCAGTCGAACCAGTTCCCGCGCTCGATGGACCTTGCGCGCGAGTTTCGTTCCGCGGGCCTCCAGGTCTGCATCGGCGGGTTCCATGTCTCCGGTTGCATAGCAATGCTGCCCGAAATGCCTGCCGAGCTCAAAGAGGCGCAGGCGCTCGGCATCGCGCTGTTCGCGGGCGAAGCCGAAGAGCATCGGCTCGACGAGGTGCTCGGCGACGCGTGGCGCGGGAGCATGAAGCCGCTTTACAATTTCATGGACCACCTGCCCTCGCTCGAAGGCGAGCCCGCGCCGATCCTGCCGCGCAAACATCTTGCTCGCACGACGGGCCATTATTCATCAATCGACCTTGGCCGCGGCTGTCCCTACCAGTGCTCGTTCTGTACCATCATCAACGTTCAGGGCCGCAAGAGCCGCTTCCGTACGCCCGATGACCTCGAGCAGATCATCCGCGAGAACCGCGCGCAGGGCATCGACCGGTTCTTCATCACTGACGACAATTTCGCTCGCAACAGCGACTGGGAGATCCTGCTCGACCGGGTGATCAAGCTTCAGGACGAAGGCATCCATTGCGGGTTCACCATCCAGGTCGACACGCTCTGCCACAAGATTCCGAACTTCATCGAGAAGGCGACCAAGGCAGGAGCGCGGCGCATCTTCATCGGGCTTGAGAACATCAATCCCGAGAATCTCATCACCGCCAAGAAGCGGCAGAACAAGATCACCGAATATCGCGTCATGCTGCAGAAGTGGCGCGCCCATGGCGCGCTCACTTTCGCAGGCTACATCCTCGGCTTTCCCGCCGACACGAAGGAATTGATCCTCCGCGACATCGAGATCATCAAGCGCGAACTGCCGCTCGACATCCTCGAGTTCTTCTTCTTAACCCCGCTGCCGGGTTCGGAGGACCACAAGACTCTGTTGAAAAAGGGCGTCTGGATGGACCCCGATATCAATAAATATGATCTCGACCATCGCGTCTCCCATCATTCGAAGATGAGCGACGCCGAGTGGGAGGACGCCTACCGCGCGGCCTGGGCCACGTATTACACGCCCGAGCATATCCGCACGATCCTCAAGCGCGCCGCTCAGATCCCGAACGGCCGGCCGAAGCCGATCACAAGCACCATCATGTGGTTCAAGCTGATGATCGAGCAGGAGGGCGTGCATCCTCTCGAAGGCGGCGCCTTCCGCCTCAAATATCGCCGCGACCGCCGGCGCAGCCTGCCGCTGGAATCGCCCCTGGTCTTCTATCCGCGCTACTGGGGCGGGATCGCTGTCAAGGCCTGGCACTATTCACGGTTTTTCCTGAGGACGCGGCGCATCCTCAACGAGGTCCTCAACGCGCCTGACCGTTACACCTACACCGACCTCGCCATCGCGCCGCCGAAGGATGACGAATTCGAGCAGCTCTCGCTCTATCACGCCACGAGCGGGGGCGAGGCAGCGCTCGCGCGCAAGGCGCTCGGCGACAGCATTCGCGATTCCGCGCGCCCTGCGGCCGCGGCGATGCCGGCGACGGCGCAGGCGCAATGACCTCAAGGCGATGATCGAAGCCGCCCAGGTCAGAGCCGCGCGCGCCCTCATCGGTTGGTCGCAGGCTAAACTCGCCGACGCCGCCGGTCTGCCGGTTTCGACCGTCGACCGGTTCGAGATCGGGGCGCCCGACGGCGTGCCTGCCGATGCGGTCGCCAAGATGGGCGCTGCGCTCGAATTGGCCGGCGTCGCATTCATTCCCAAGAATGGCGGCGGCGCGGGCGTCCGGCTTCGTAACGGCGGCGAGGCCAAATATCTCGGCTGGGACGACCTCAACGCCGCGAACGACGAGTGAGCAACCCGGTGCGCGTTCAGGATTGCAGCGACGCCCCGATCTTCTCCAAGAGCTCCCTCGTCCCACGCTCGCGCGACCCGGCGTCGTCGTAACCGTCGAGAAACGCGCCCTGCTCGTCGACCGTGAGGCGCGTTCGCTGGCCCTCAGGCTTGATTTGCAGCGTCGCGAGTGAGACCGAGATCTTGCGATTATCGAGATGCATCTCGTAGGTGTAGATGATCCGCTCGCGCGGAACGATGTCGTGATAGATGGCGTCGAAGGTCGTGGTCACGCCGCCATCGAAACCGCCCTTGACTTGCTCGCGGCCGCCGACCCGGAAATCCATGTTCCGCTCGATCAGCCGCCATCCGGCGGGCCCGAAGAACCAGCGGCTTTTGGCTTCTTCGTCTGAGAGCGCCTTGTAGACTGCATCCACTGTCGCATCGTAGACCCGCTCGAGTCGGAAGGCGCCGTGCGCGACGGAGCGAGCGGCGCCCTCATGCATCCGAGCGACCTCAGCGTCGAGCTTGTCGAGCGTCTGCCGCCAGCCTTCGGGCGCACCCTTCAGCATCTGCTCGGCCTGCGCCGCGCCAGCGGCCGAATAGGTCTGGACCACCTCCATCAGGGTTTTCCCGGCGCCCGCCTCGCTGAACCTCACCCGCGTGACGGCGCTGAACAGCGGACCGCCGCCGCACGGATCGATCACGTGATGATCGATCGTCAGGCGATCCGGAACGACGACCTCAGTAAACGTTCCCCGAGTCCAATGATCGACGCCCGCGGGCGAACGCATGCAGACTTCGAAGGCGCCGCCAACGCGCATCTCGACCTTCGCCTCGGGGACCGAATAGCTCGTCGGGCAGAACCATCGCTTGATGTGGTCGGCCGAGCTCCAGGCCTTGAACACGGTTGCCCGGGGCGCGGCGAAGACGCGCGACACGCGAACCGGCGCCGTTTCGATCATGCCGGTCACATTATCGATCTTGCTCATCGCTTTCTCCTTCGTCTTTCAGGGATTTGAGGTATTCGCCGAGCCGATCGAACCGGCGCTCCCACTCGGCTCGCCGGTCGGCGATCCAGCGCTCGGCTTCGGCCAGCGCGGCGGGATTGATGCGGCAGGTGCGCACCCTGCCCGCCTTGTCGGAGGCAACAAGCCCCGATGTCTCCAGGACCGCGAGGTGCTGCATCACAGCCGGCAGCGAGATTTCGAGCGGCCGCTTGAGCTCGCTGACCGACGCGGGCCCCTGCGTCAGCCGCTCGACTATCGCCCGGCGGGTCGGATCGGCCAGCGCCTGGAACGCCCGATCCAGGGGACCTTGATAGTTAAGCATGTACCTAAGTATCACGCCCGCGATAGTTGAGCAAGAGCTTAAGTGTTGCCTTTGCTCACATCGTTGTGAGCCGGCAGGAGCAATCCAAGGGGTTCACGACGCGAGCACGCCGCTGCGCGCGGTGAACGATCACGCGAATGTGAGCGTCCGTTCTGCTAGTCTGATCACCTCGCCCTTCGCGGGCCGTCCGATCTCAACCATATGGATTTTCTAACGCAGCGAGCAGGCCCCGCCGGGGTTCAGGCCTCGCAATCTGGAGCCTCGTGAATGACCAATTCGTCCGACTACACGCCGCCAAAAGTTTGGCTCTGGAACAAGCCGAACGGGGGCCAGTTCGCGAGCACCAACCGCCCGATCGCGGGGCCGACCCATGACAGGGAACTGCCGGTCGGCCGGCATCCGCTTCAGCTCTATTCGCTGGCGACTCCAAACGGGCAGAAGGTCACGATCATGCTCGAAGAGTTGTTGGCGCTCGGAAAGAAGGGCGCGGAATACGACGCCTGGCTGATCAGGATCAACGGCGAACAGTTCGGCTCGGGCTTCGTAGCCGTCAATCCGAATTCCAAGATTCCGGCCATGGTCGACCGAAGCGGGCAGAAGCCGATCCGTATCTTCGAGTCGGGGGCGATCCTTGTTTATCTCGCCGAGAAATTTGGCGCCTTGCTCCCGACCGAAGCGGGCGCGCGGGCGGAGTGCCTGTCCTGGCTCTTCTGGCAGATGGGCTCGGCGCCATTTCTCGGAGGCGGATTCGGTCATTTTTACGCCTACGCGCCGATCAAGATCGAATACGCCATCGACCGGTACGCGATGGAGGTGAAGCGGCAGCTCGATGTGCTCGACCGCCGGCTGGCCGAAAGCGAGTATGTCGCCGGCAGTGAATACACGATCGCCGATATCGCGATCTGGCCCTGGTACGGCGGCCTCGTGAAAAACGGGCAATATGGGGCGGCCGAGTTTCTCAGCGTGCACGATTACAAGAACGTTCTGCGCTGGGCCGAGATGATCGCCGCCCGCCCGGCCGTCAAGCGCGGACGCATCGTCAACCGCACCTCCGGCGAGCCCGCGAACCAATTGCACGAGCGCCACGACGCAAGCGATTTCGAAACCAAGACGCAGGATAAGCTGATCGCTGCGGGCGACGGCGCAGCGCCCGCGGCCTAAACCGAGCTGCCTACTTCGATATCGTGGTTCCGGCGGGGCGCCGTCGTCCGCGATGCGACGCCAGGCGGGGCTGAAGCAGGAGACGTGTTCATTCGGATCGCCGCGGCAATCGCCGCCTTCGCCCTTCTCTGGTACGCGAGCCTGCGCGCGGCTGGCGCGAACTACGGCGCCATCAATGTCGCCGCCAAGGCGCTCTTCCTGATCCTGACCTGTCTCGCCTGCATCACGATCGGCTTCTTCTTGCCGATGGCGCCCGGCTTGAGGGCGCTCATCGGCAAGGCGTTCTGGGCGGGATTGCTTGCAAGCGCCGGCGCGCTCGGCGGCATGGCCGTTTCCGACGCCATCCTCGCCCGAATCGAGCCGCGGGAGTTGGGCGGGCCAGTCTCCACCGGGGCATCGGGAGCAGCGGAAAAACCGCGGCCGCGCGATTGAGCCGCGCCTCAATTCTGAAGATCACATTCGCCGCCGCGCTTGCGCTTGTGCCCGCGATGGCATCTAACCTCGGCGATACGCGCCATCGGACGGATTTTGACGATCAATGACCTACTTCTGGGTGATGCTCGGCAGCGCGCTCGGCGGGGGAGCGCGCTTTTTCGTCTCCGGTGTTGCCGCTCAGCACATTGGCCAGACCTTTCCCGTCGGCACGCTTGTCGTCAACGTGACCGGCTCGTTTGTGATCGGCTTCTTCGCCACGCTGACCGCGCCGGAGGGACGCGTCTTCGTCGGTTCCGACGCGCGCCAGTTCGTGATGACGGGCCTGTGCGGCGGCTACACGACCTTCTCGTCCTTCAGCCTGCAGACGCTCAACCTCGCCCGCGACGGCGAAAATCTGCTCGCCGGCGCCAACATCGTCCTCTCAGTCGTTCTCTGCCTGCTCGCGGTGTGGGCTGGCTTCATCGCGGCCAACGCGCTCAACCGGCTTCGGGGGACCTGATTTGAACGCGCCGACACTCGTTCCGGCCCCAACAGCCGGCCTCAACATCCACGGGCTCGGGTTCACCCTCTTTCTCGCCCTGCTTACTGTCTTGCCGCCGCTCGCGATCGATACGGCGCTGCCGAGCCTTGCCCTCATCCAGGCCGATCTTCACGCGCCGCAGACCAAGGCGGCGGCGGTGATCGCGATTTTCATCGCTGGCTTCTCGACCGCGCCGATCGTCGGCGGGCCGCTTGCCGATCGGTTCGGCCGCAAGGCGATCATGGCGGCGGGTCTCGTCGTGTTCACCCTCACTTCCGCAGGCGCGGCGCTTGCGCCTTCGATCGACGCGCTGCTCGCTTTTCGTCTCGTGCAGGGGGCGAGCGCGGGCGCGGTCGGCATCCTGCCGCGGGCGATCATCCGCGACTTGTTCGAGGGCCGGGAGGCTCGCCTGCAGCTCTCCGCGGTCTCGATCGTGTTCAGCGTCGGGCCGCTGATCGCCCCAACGCTTGGCGCGGCGATTCTTGCGTTCGGCTCATGGCGCCTGATCTTCGCCATCCTGACCGCGGTAGCCACGGCCGTCACCCTCGTCGCGCTGTTCCTGTTCAGGGAGTCCCATGCGCCGGAGAATCGCCAGAGCCTGAAGCCTTCGGCGGTGTTCGCAGGCTACCGGCGAGCGCTCACCAACCCCGCATGCGCGGGCTTTTCGCTGCTGGGCGGCTTCCTGTTCGCTGGCCTCTTTGCCTATGTCAACGTGTCGCCGCTCCTGTTCATGCAAGGCTATGGCGTGTCGAAGGCCGGCTTCGCGGGGCTGTTCGCCATCACAGCCTCGGGCGTGATCGTCGGCTCGGCGATCAACGCCTGGCTGCTCAACCGCCATATCCACCCGAAGGCGGTGGTCGACGCAGCGCTCATAATCGAGTGCGCGGCGGCCCTGACGCTGCTTGCGGTCAGCCTCGCCGGCGCGGGCTCGGCCCTCATCGTCGCCGCTTTGGTGATGGTTTACATTTCCGCGTTCGGCCTCGTCTTCCCCAACGCCGTGCACGAGGCGATCCATCCGCTGCCTGAGATCGCGGGCCTTGCTTCCGCCGTCGTCACCACCGCGCAGATGCTGTTCGGCGCGCTCGGCGGCTTGGCCGCCGCGGCGCTTTATCATGACGCTTCGCCGGTCGCCCTCGGCGCAATCATGAGCGTGGCCGCGCTCGCCGCAGCGTCGCTCTACGCGCTCCGGCTCAGGCGAAAGGTGGGCGCGTGATGCGAGGGCCTAAAAAACCGGCCCCCAACAGCAAGACATTATGTCGCACATCTCTGGAAATTTTGTGGTTTTGCGACTATGTGACCCCCTTCGCGCCGCGGCCCCGGCCGCTGACGCTTTCGAACATCTCTCAAGAGCAAAAAGAATGAGCAATACCAACGACGATGTTATGGACGTCGCCGTCCTCGACGGCAGCGTCACTTTTACAACCTATTTCACCGATCGGGAGCCGATCGACGGGAGACTGACGGTCGTCGACCTGACGGAAACCACATGCCGTTGGCCAACCGGAAATCCGCGCGATCTCAAGACGTTCCGCTACTGCGGCGAGATTGCGCGCGGCGGACCTTATTGCGAGCGCCACGCGCAGCTCGCCTACCTGCCGAGACTGCCGCGGGCCGCCTGAACCGGCCCGTCCATCCGTTCAGAACGGGTGATACTGGAACATCCAGGTTTCGGTCACCGTCTCGCCGCCCGACTTCAGGAACGCCCGCAGTTCGACCGGCTCGGTCCCCGTGACGATGAGGTCGAACTGCGCCCGCCAGTGGCCGGGGACGCCGTCGGGGACCGCCTCGACGAGCTGGTACGGGCCGAACGACCCGCGAGAAGTCGACACCACGAGTTCGGGCTTGACCCCGAACGGGAGTTCGTTGAGCGGCCCGCCGAGGAACTCGACCATGAACTTCCTCACCCCCTTGGGGCGCGGCTGGCCCGGCTGGCCCCCGCGGCCGAGACGGGTCGCCCAGACGACCGCAAGCTTGCTCGGATAGGGTTCGTCGGCGAGCCAGTACAGGCGGTAGTTGAGATTGACCTCGGCGCCCGCCTGGACCGGCTCGGCCGGCACCCACATCGCGACCACATTGTCGTGGATTTCGTCATCGGTCGGGATCTCGCAGAGCTGGATTGATCCCTTCCCCCACCCCTCGCCGGTCGGCCCCGGCAGCGGCTCGACCCACAGGCTCGGCCGCCTGTCGTAGAAGACGCCGTCGAGATAATGGTCGAACACCCGGTCACGCTGCAAAAGGCCGAAGCCGCGCGGATTGTTGTCTAGAAAAGCCGAGACCATGATCCGCGGCGGATTGTTGAGTGGCCGCCAGAGCCGCTCGCCATTGCCCGACCACATCGCCAGGCCGTCGGAGTCGTGGACCTCAGGCCGCCAGTCGATCGCGGTCTCCTTTTTGGTCTCCGAAAACCAGTACATCGAGGTCAGCGGCGCAATGCCGAAGCGCGAGACCTGGGCGCGGAGGAACATCGTTGTCTGGATGTCCATCACGACGCCCTTGGCGCGGGTCATCAGGAAGCGAAACGCGCCGACGATCGAGGGCCCCTCCATCAGCGCGTAGAGCGTCATCGAGTCGCCATCCGGGGCCGCGTCGATGTAAAAATCGGTGAAGTCGGGAAACTCTTCCGCCCGGTCGGCGACGGCGACATCGAGCGCGATCCCGCGCGAGGAAAGGCCGTACTGCCTGAGCTCGCCGATGGCGCGGAAATAGGCCGCCCCGAGGAAGGCGACCCAGTCGTTCTTGCGCCAGTCGAGCTGGCCGTCGCGCGCTTCCTGGACCCGCAGGCCGGCGAAGCCCGCGCCCTTCGGCAGATCGCGCGCCGGCGAATTGGCCGGCATCTCAAAATAGGACTGGTCGTAGATGATCTGGCGCGCCATGTCGCCCTCAACGACATGCATCCTGACCGCCTTCTGGAAGAACAGGCCAAGATGGAAAAAGGTCACCGGATACCGGCCCGGGCCGTCGGCGAAGAGGGCGTAATCGTCGCGGTAGCGGATCTTCCCCCATTCTTCGTAGTTGATCTTCTGCAGGATGTCTGGGGCCGGACGCGGCGGAGCGACGTAGGGACCGTGAGCCCGCTCGCGGGCCTCCGACCGGAGAAGTTCGTAGGTGAACGGAACCGGCGGGTCGAATTGAAGCCCGTCAGACTGCGCGGCCAGAGCTTCCGCCAACGGATTTATCGCCGCCGCGGATGCGGCCGCGCCCTTTAGCAGCGTGCGGCGATCGACGCTATCGGTCATTAAACGCTTCTCCGATCGGACGCTCTCATTACGTGATTCTCCGGGAGGAGAGAATCCGTCTTGAGCGTCCGTATTGGCTCACAGGCGCGCGAAAGTAAGGTAGACGGACCCCCGGCCCTCCTTGCGCGCCTTGGCCTCATAGCGCGTCGGACGCCATTCGGGCCAGGGTCGGCGCCAGTCGTCGGCCCTCGTTGCCGTCCAGCGGAAATGGGGCGAATTGAGAAAGCGCTTGAGGGTCCAGCCGGCGTAGTCATCGACATCGGTGGCGAACCGCAATTCCCCTCCCGTTCGCATCGCGCGGGCGAGAGCCTCGATCGTGCCCTCCGCCACGACGCGCCGCTTGCGGTGACGCCGTTTTGGCCAGGGGTCGGGATAGAGGATAAAAACCCGGGAAAAGAATCCGTCGGGAACGGCCTCGACAAGCGCCTGGGCGTCGCCACGCCGAAGCCGCACGTTGACGAGCTGTTCGCGCTTGAGGCCGGCGAGCGCCACGACGACGCCGTTGAGGAACGGCTCGCAGCCCACGACGCCCACATCCGGGTTGGCCTTGGCCTGCTCGATAAGATGCTCGCCCGACCCAAAGCCGATTTCAAGCCAGACCTCGCGCGGCGGCGGGGCAAAAGCCCGTCCCGCCGCGAGCACTTCCGGCGTGACGGAAAAAAGCGGAAGCGCTTCCGCGAGCAGGCGCTCCTGACCCGCGCGAAGCGCCTTGCCGCGGCTGCGTCCGTAGAGCCGGCGAAGCGGCGCCGGACCGTCGTCCGGGCCGCCGTTCGCCATCATGAGCCCCAACCGTCCCGCCGATGTCAGGCGAGAGCGCGCAGCGTGTCCGCGAGATCGGTCTTTTCCCAGGAAAAGCCGCCGTCCGCTTCCGGCGCGCGGCCGAAATGGCCGTAGGACGAAGTGCGGGCAAAGATCGGACGGTTCAATTTCAGGTGCTCGCGAATGCCGCGCGGCGTCAGGTTCATGACGTCCATCAGCGCCGTCTCGAGCTTCGCCTCGTCGATGTGCCCGGTCTCGTGCAGATCGGCGTAGATCGACAAAGGACGCGCGACGCCGATGGCGTAGGAAAGCTGGAGCGTGCAGCGATCGGCGAGGCCCGCCGCCACGACGTTCTTGGCGAGATAGCGCGCGGCATAGGCCGCCGAGCGGTCAACCTTGGTGGGATCCTTGCCCGAGAAAGCGCCGCCCCCATGCGGCGCTGCGCCGCCATAGGTGTCGACGATGATCTTGCGGCCGGTGAGGCCGCAGTCGCCATCGGGGCCACCGATGAAGAACTTGCCGGTGGGGTTGATGTGCCAAACCGTCTTGGCGGTGATCCAGCCCACGGGCAGCGCCGCCTCGACATAGGGGCGGACGAGTTGCGCGACTTCCTCGGAGCTCAGGGATTCGACGAGGTGCTGGTGAGAGACGACAATCTGCGTCGCCTCGACCGGCTTGCCATTGTGGTACCGGACCGTGACCTGGCTCTTGGCGTCAGGGCCCAGGGTTTTTTCAACGCCGGAATGGCGCGCCTTGGAGATCGCGCGCAGGATCTCGTGGGCATAGTACAGAGGCGCCGGCATGAATTCGGGCGTTTCGCGACAGGCATAGCCGAACATGATGCCTTGGTCGCCCGCGCCCTCGTCCTTGTTGCCGGCCGCGTCCACGCCCTGGGCGATGTCGGCGGACTGGGCGTGCAGCAGCACCTCGACATTGGCCTTGCGCCAATGGAATCCCTCCTGCTCGTAGCCGATGTCCTTGATCGCCTTGCGAACGGTGGCGTCGATCTCGTCGTTGGAGATCTTCGGTCCGCGGACCTCGCCGGCGACAATCACCCGGTTGGTCGTGGCGAGCGTCTCGCAGGCGACGCGAATTTGATAGGGATCGATGCCGGCTTTCGCCCCCTCGCGGAAGAACAGATCGACCACTTCATCAGAAATCCGATCGCAAACCTTGTCCGGGTGCCCTTCGGACACGGATTCACTGGTGAACTCGTAATATTGACGAGTCATATTGACGATTCTCCTGCTGGGCGCCCGCCGCCGCGACGATAGTGCGGCCTCACGGAGGTCCGTGGCCGCGCAGGCGCCGCTTCTGCCAGTGGGCGTTCGATGCGTCAAGCCGATTTTGGTCAGATCGTTCTCTTTACCGAACGAGCGAGCCGCCATCGCCGTCGTCGGCCGCCGCGAGGGAGACGACAAGATCAACGATCCGACGGCGCACTCGCGGGTCGCGAACCCGCAGAAACGCGCGATTGAGCTGCAGGCCCTCAGTCGAGGCAAGGAAATCGACAACGTAAGACTGCGGCGATTCTTCCGCAAACCCATATTCCGTCGATTGCGCCGGCGCGCCCTCGAAGAAATAGCCCGGAGAGACCTCGAGCACCCGCGCGGTATGCTGAAGACGACTGGCGCTGATCCGGTTCGAACCCTTCTCGTATTTCTGGACCTGCTGAAATGTCACCCCGAGCAGCTCGCCGAGCCTGCTCTGGCTCATGCCGAGCATCGTCCGTCGCATGCGCAACCGGGCGCCCACGTACACGTCGACTATGTTGGACGATTTGGACATCAGCTCGCGCCCCCTTGGTCCGTGCGCAATGTCTGCAGCTCTACGCTCAAACCAACCGACCCTAGGGAAAGCAGATACAAGACGCTCGCATAGCGCGCAAGCAGGCATTATTACAATCAACAGTCCTCGTTAATTGCGGCGTTTTCCGGCCACGGCCGCCGCAAGGAACGCGAACCCGATCAGCGCCGCGCCCGCAGACCCGAAACGGGACTGCCAGGTCGGCGGGAGCGCCTCGGGCAATTCGGCGTCGAGGACGCCGTCCGCGGCGAGAGGGGCCGCGACGATTTCACGGCCAAAGCCGTCGAGCACGGCCGAGATCCCGGAATTGGCGTCGCGCACCAGCGGCGCGCCGAGTTCGATTGCGCGCAACCGGGCCTGCGCGAAGTGCTGGTAGGGCCCCGGCGTCTGCCCGAACCAGGCGTCGTCGGTGAGGTTGAGGAGCCAGCGCGGCCGCTCGGCGCCGGAGAAGGCGTCCCCGATTTCAATCGGGAAGATCGCCTCGTAGCAGACGAGCGGCATGGCGTCGGGCAAGCCCGGAATCCTCAGGACCCGGCGTCCCTTGCCCGGTTCGAAGCCGCCCGGAATGTCGACGAACTGGGTGACGTGCGCCTTCTCAAGCACGCCTTCGAACGGAACGTATTCGCCGAACGGCACGAGGTGCTGCTTGTCGTAATGCTCGCCCGAGAGCCCATTGCGGCCGACGATCTCGATCGAATTGAAGTAGCGCCGCTTGCCGCCATCGTCCTCGAGCCGGGCCGCGCCGGTGATCAGCGTCGCCCCGCCGCTCAGGAAAGCGGCGATGTCGGAAAGCGCTCGCGGGTCGTGCGAGAGGATGAACGGAAACGCCGATTCGGGCCAGATCAGATGGGTCACGTCGCGAACCCCGGATCGGTCCGGCGCCGTCGCGCGTTCCGACATATCGAGGTAGCGGGCGAGAATCGCGTCCCTGTTTTCCGGCGAGAACGAGGCGTCGTCCTGGCCGATGTTGGGTTGGATAAGGCGCAGCTTGACGCCCGGCAGGGACGCGCTGGGCGGCGCCGCGAGCCGGAACGCGCCGCATGCGGCGATGAGCACAAGCGCGAGCGCAGCGAGGCCCGCGGGCGCAAGGTTCAGCCTGCCCTCGCCGACCCGCCACAGAGTCGCGGGCGCGGCGAAGATGGCGATGGTCAGGAACGTGAGCCCGTGCAGGCCGATGAGCGAGGCGATCTGGGCGAGCACGAGATTGCTTCCGAGCGCCATTCCGAGGTCGTTCCAGGGAAAGCCGGTGAAGACGAGGCCGCGCGCCCACTCGGCGAGGCCGAGACCGAACGCGAGCGCGAAAACGCGCGCCGGCCCGGCCGACCACAGGGCCCGCGCGATCGCAAATCCAGCGGCCGGAAAGAGAGCCAACACTGCCGGCAGGGCGACGACGCCAAGCGGCAGCGCCCAGGCGAACTTGTCCGCCTCGACCAGGAACGCCGCCCCGACCCACCAGAGGCCGGCGAGAAAATAGCCGAAGCCCATCCACCAGCCGGCGCCGAAGGCTGCGAGCATCGAGCCGATCAGGGGCCGTCCGGACCCGTGGTCTGCGGCGCCGTCGATGAGCCAGACGGCAATTGTGAGCGGAGCGGCGATGAAAAAAAATAGCGAAAACGGCGGCAACGCCAGCGCCCCGGCCGCTCCCGAAACGAAGGCGATCGCCCGCCTGCGCCAGCCCCAGGAGAGGATCACTCCCTCGACAAGCGAACCCAGGACGTTGGCGCGCGGCATGGCGGTGGAACCGGCAAGGCTCAAGGAACATCCCTCGTTGACCGTCGAATTGCCATCATCGACCTTAGCCCGAACGGGAGCGGGGTTCGAACTCGGTGAGGCGCGGGCGACCATCGCTCGACATTGCGGCGCATATCTGGAGCGAAGCTCGATTTGACGGAGGGCGCCCCCCACCCCATCGGCCGCCGGAACCGGCGCGGACGCAGGACGCCGTGCCGCGACGCGCTGCTATAGGTCGAAATTGGTCGGCATCATAACGACGTCGCGGATCGTCATGCCGCGCGGCCGCGTCAGCATGAACATGATGACGTTGGCGACTTCGGCGGGCTCGAGCAGGCTTCCCGACTCCCTTGCCTCCTTGAGCTTCTCCGGCGGCCAGTCCGCAAGCAAGGCGGTGACGACGGGGCCGGGCGAGATCGAGCCGACGCGGATGCCGTGCTTGAACACCTGGCGCCGGACCGTCTGCACGAAGCAGTTGATCGCCCACTTGGACGACGCGTAGACGGGCTCCCAGGGCGTTGGAAAATGGGCCGCAAGCGAACTCGTGACGATGATGTCGCCGCTCCCGCG
Organism: uncultured Alphaproteobacteria bacterium; assembly: GCA_963794655.1. Classification (GTDB taxonomy): domain Bacteria; phylum Pseudomonadota; class Alphaproteobacteria; order Rhizobiales; family Beijerinckiaceae; genus Roseiarcus. Next base: position 1,902,178 of record CAWCEV010000006.1, on the reverse strand, counting down.
CCCGATCATGTGAGGCAGCACGTCGTGCACGTTCTTCATCACGACGTTGACATTGAGGTTGAGCATCCGGTCGATCGCCCCCGTGTCCGCGTCGACCAGGTCGCCTCCGACGTAGATGCCCGCATTGGCGTGCAGGATATCGAGCTGGCCGGCCGTCTCGAGGACTCTGGGCAGGAGCGAAGCGCAGTCCTTCGCATCGAGGAGGTCGACGACGAGCGGAATCACCGCCTCGCCGTGTTTCATGCGGAGCGCCTTCAGCGCGGGCTCGTCACGGTCGGCCATCACCACGCGCGCACCCGCGGCGAGCATTGCCTCGGCGCTCGCCAGGCCGATTCCCGACGCCGCCCCGGTCACGACGGCGACCTTGCCTTCGAGTTCTCTCGCCACCGCTTGTCTCCCTGAAAACGAGCTCGCGCCCGATTTGCCCACAAAGGGCCTGCCGACGGCAATAGCGCCGACCAAATTCGTTATTCCCCGCAATGCCCCGCTTCGCAAGCTGCTGCAAGACAAGCTAGGATCGCGCCCTATTCGCGCCGCTTCGATCTCAGAAGTTGGCCCGATTGCGACGCCGAGCGCTGGCGCTGGTCTTTCCGGAATCGATCATATGGAGGAAGCTCATGTCGGAGCCCGAACATTTCGACGTTCTTGTCCTCGGCAGCGGAGGGGGCGGCAAGCTTACGGCCTGGCATGCCGGGAAATCCGGGCGGAAAACTGCAGTCGTCGAGCGAAGGTGGATCGGCGGCTCCTGTCCGAACATCGCCTGCCTGCCGAGCAAGAACGAGATCCGAAGCGCGGAAGTGGCTCATCTGGCGCGCCACGCCGCGGAATTCGGCGTCATGACCGGCCCCGTCAAGGTCGACATGGCGAAGGTTCGCGAGCGCAAGCGCGAGATGGTCGCCGCGCAGGTCGACGCGCATTTGCGGAACTATAAAGCGAGCGGCGCCGAATTGATCATGGGCAGTGGGCGTTTCGTCGGGCCGAAGACGCTCGAGGTAAGCCTGAACGATGGCGGCGTGCGAACGCTCGTCAGCGATCAGGTCTTCCTCAATGTCGGAACCCACGCGCTTATTCCGGCCGTGCCCGGCCTCGAGGCCACAAAGCCGCTGACCCATATCGAGGTTCTGGAGCTCGACATTCTGCCGGCGCATCTGATCGTGATCGGCGGCGGCTATGCCGGTCTCGAATTGGCGCAGGCTTACCGACGTTTCGGAGCCGAAGTGACGATCATCGAAACCGGTCCTCAGCTCATGAGCCGTGAGGACCCCGACGTCTCGCACGAGATACGGCGCATTCTGAGCGAGGAAGGCATCGAGTGCCTCGTCTCGACCGAGATCATCAAGGCAAGCGGCCAGTCCGGCGCCGCGGTCAGCGTCACCGTGCGCGTAAACGCAGGCGAGCGAACAATCGAGGGCAGCCACATCCTGGTCGCTGCGGGACGGGTTCCGAACACCGCGGGGATCGGACTCGACAAGGCGGGCGTCGAGCTCGACAGCCGCGGCTTCATTCGTGTCAACGAGCGCCTGGAGACGACCGCGCCGGGTATCTGGGCGCTCGGCGACTGCGCCGGCAGCCCGCTGTTCACCCACATATCCGAGGACGACTTTCGGATCGTCCGCGACAATCTCGCCGGCGGGCTGCGCAGCACGCGCGATCGCTTCGTTCCCTACTGCATGTTCACCGACCCACCGCTCGCGCACGTTGGCCTGAGCGAACGCGACGCCGAACGTCAGGGCGTCAAGATTCGCGTCGCGACGCTGCCGATGAGCGCCGTGCTGCGCGCGCAGGCGACCGGCGAGAAGCAGGGGCTATTGAAGGCGCTGGTGGGGGAGAGCGACGACCGCATTCTCGGCTTCACGATGATCGGCGCATCGGCCGGCGAAGTGATGGCGGTGGTCGAGACGGCAATGATGGGCAACCTGGCTTATACGCGCCTGCGCGACGCCGTTCTCGCCCATCCGACTTTTGCCGAAGGGCTGGGCTTCCTGTTCTCGAACGTGCCGCCTCGGGCGGCGAAATAGCGGCGGAGCGGCGGAGCGGCCGGCGCCAGCTCAGTCGGCTTGCGCGTGCCTGTGCCTGAGCCGTTCGCGGTGGGCGGCCTGCTTGGCGCGATTGCCGCAAAGCGCCATGCTGCACCACCGTCTTGCTCGCCTCCGTGTGTGGTCGGCGAACACGAGGGTGCAGTTAAGTCCCTCGCACGCCTTCACATTGGCGAAATCCTCCTCGCACACGAACTTCGCCAGCGCCTCAGCGATCGGCGCGAGCAGCGACTCGGGAGATCGCCAGCGCCGCGTCGCTCTCAGTTCGAGGCGGCCACCGTCGCCGCCCGAGATGCGGCTGAACGTCTCGTCGCGCTCCAATAGCCGATTGAGCGGTCCGAGCTCGCTGAGCGCCTCGGGCGGGAGCGGTCTGCCCATATGGCGGCGAACGAAGGCCCGGAACCATTCGCGCAGCGCCCGAGCCTCGGCGGCGACCTTGTCGAGTTCCGCAGGCTTCGCTCGCGCGCGCAACGCGTTCAGCGCGTCTGCCGGAACGAGCCCGGCCTGAGCGAGCCAGTCGAGGAGGCCCTCGCCATCATCAAGCCAATCGACGGGCGTATCGAGGGGCGTCGCGATCGAGTTCAGGAAATCGAGGCCAAGCGAGTCGGCCACGAAAATTGCAGGCGGCCTGTGTGGAACGTTTGACACTTCGAATCAGGCTAACCTGTCCGATCATAGTTGACAAGTTATTCAGCTTGTCGTAACCGCCTTGTAGGGATTAAACAGGTTACGATCGGCGGCCTCACAATCCGAGGAGCAACAGGATGACAATGAACGACGTGAGCGTGGCGCTCGTGCATGGGGCATGGGCCGACGGCTCCAGCTGGGCGAAAATCATCGCCCCGCTCGCGGCCGATGGTGTCAAGGTGGCGGCCGCGCCGCTGCCGCTCACCTCGTTCGCGGATGATGTCGCCGCGCTCGACCGGACCCTTGAGCGGGCGAGCGCACCGGTCGTGCTTGTCGGCCACGCCTACGCGGGCGCCGTCATCGCGGCGACGCGCAGCGAAAAGGTTAAGGCGCTCGTCTATGTCGCGGCGCTTGCTCCCGAAGAAGGCGAGACGGTCGCGGACGTATTCTACCGTGGAACGCCGGACCCGCAGGCGCCGAAGCTCGCACCGGACGCGCACGGGCTGATCTATCTGCCGGACGCCGCCTTCGCCGCCGCGTTCGCCCAAAACGCCTCGAAAGCCGAGCTTGCGTTGCTGGCGGCCGTCCAGCAGCCGATCTCGCCCGCATGCATCACCGTCAAGATGGGGCGGCCGTTGTGGAAGGACCGTGCGGCCTGGTTTCTCCTGGCCGAGCAGGACCGGATGATCATTCCGGAGACCCAGCGCTTCATGGCCGAACGGATGAAGGCCCAGGTGCGATCCCACCCTGTCGACCACCTGCCGCTGGTGACCGCGCCCGCCCCCGTTCTCGACATCATCCGCGAGGCGATCGGCGAGGCCTCCAAAGGCTGACGTCACCGAGTGGCCGCGGCACGCCTCGTGCGGTCGCGGCCTTGGCGCCGAACGCTTTTCGGCGGCGGCTTAGGTGAAAACGAGAAGGAGCGAGACTGTGGACCCGCTTATCCTATACCTTTCGCGGACCCCTCCGTTCCGCGGCGATCTCGACTATTACCTCATTCGCGCCGCGATGGTCTTTACGTTCTTCATATTCGGCTACCAGAAGTGGTTCAATTTCGAAGCCGTTCAGATTGCTCCGTTCATCAGCCATAGCCCGCTGGTGTTCTGGCTGATCCCGGCCTTTGGCGTTCGAGGCGCGGCTTTCTTCCTCGGCGCGACGGAGTGGCTGTTCGGGTCGCTGATCTTCCTCGGCTTCTGGAGCCGAAGGCTCGGCGTCCTTGGCGCACTCGGCTCGCTCGTCACTTTTCTCGGCACCGTCACCATCATCCCATTTTTCCCTAACGCCTGGGCGGCGGAGGCAGGCGGATTCCCGGCCATGTATCTGCCGGTCGCCTTCCTGATGAAGGATCTCCTGTTCCTTGCAGCCTCGTTCTACCTCCTCAAGCAGGATCTGACGCGCGCGGCGCGGGAGAGCGCTAACTCGAGCTCGATCGGCCTCTGGGGTGAGCATCAGCGAACGGCCGGCCCAGCCACGCCACTCGTCGCGCCACGCCGCGTCCGGGCGAGATGATCATTGCTCAACAAGGGAGAAGCGACATGACCGCCATCCATTATCGGACCGCCAAGGTCGGCGGCCGCAGTGTCTTCTACCGCGAGGCGGGCGCGCCGGGCGCGCCGAAGCTCCTCTTGCTGCACGGCTTCCCGACCGCCGGCCACATGTTCCGCGATCTCATCCCGCTCATCGCCGACCGGTTCCATATCGTCGCGCCCGATCTCCCGGGCTTCGGCAACTCCGATATGCCGGATGGGGCGAACACCTTCGACCGGGTCGCGGAGACGATCGACCGCTTCACCGAGGTTGTCGGCTTCGACCGCTATGCGATTTATGTATTCGACTACGGCGCGCCGACAGGATTCCGGCTCGCGGTCAAGCATCCGGACCGGATCACCGCGATCATTTCCCAGAACGGCAACGCCTACGAAGAAGGCCTGAGCGACGGCTGGAAGCCGATCCGCGCCTACTGGCAGGACCCTTCGCCGGCGAACCGGGACGCGTTGCGCCCATTCCTCAAGCCGGAGACGACAGTCTGGCAATACACCCACGGCGCGCCGGACCCGACGAGCGTCTCGCCGGACGGCTATTCGCTCGACAATTTTTACCTTGCCAGGCCCGGCGTCGCCGACGTGCAGCTCGACCTCTTCGGCGACTACAAGAGCAATGTCGCGCTCTATCCGACATTCCAGCAGTATTTCCGGACCCACAAGCCGCCCCTGCTCGCCGCATGGGGCAAGAACGATCCGTTCTTCCTGCCGCCGGGCGCCGAGGCGTTCAAGCGCGACATCCCGAATGCGGTCGTGCGCTTTTTCGACACCGGGCATTTCGCGCTCGAAACCCACGCGGCCGAGATCGCCGAGGCGATCCGCGACTTTCTTCCCCGCTGACCATCCCGCGCTAACTCGAGGAGGCGTCTCATGGCGAAGTCAGTCGCGATCGTCACCGGCGCAAGCCAGGGCATCGGCCGGGCAACGGCGGTGCGCCTCGCGCGCGACTTTGCCGCGCTCGCCCTTGTGGCGCGGGACCGCGCGCATCTGGACGAGACGGCGAAGGCGGTGAAGGACGCCGGCGCCGAGGCGCTGGTCATCGACATCGACCTCTCCGAGCCCACGGCGGCGGCGGTCGTCGTCGATCAGGCGCTGGCTTCGTTCGGACGGATCGACGCCTTGCTCAACATCGCCGGCGCCGTGCCGCAGGTCGACCTCTTCGAGATGACCGATGCCCAGTGGGACGCAGGCCTTTCGCTGAAGCTCCATGGCGCGCGCCGGCTCACGATCGCCGCCTGGCCGGCGTTGAAGTCGGCCAAGGGCGCTGTGGTCCTGATGTCGGGCAATTCGGCGCTGTTTCCGAAAGCGCCTTATGCGGCGGTCGGCACGATCAACGCCGCCATCGTCGCGCTGGCGAAGGCGTTCTCGGATCGCGGGATCGCAGATGGCGTGCAGGTCAACAGCGTCCTCCCCGGCCCGGTGATGACGGGGCGCCGGCGGTCTTATCTCGAGCACTGGGCGCCGCTCCACAACATGACGGTCGAGGAGGCGACGGCCAACTTTCCGAAGGAAGCGGGCATCGTGCGTTACGGCGAACCGGAGGAGATCGCCGAACTCATGGCTTTCCTCGTTTCGCCCCGCGCGCGCTGGATGACCGGCTCGACGCTGCGCATGGATGGCGGTGAAGTGAAGTCGGTCTGACGAGGCGAGCCCAGAATCCGAAAGGCTCTAGCCGGACCGTTCGGCGAATGGGTTGAATGTGCGAACGCCGAAGCCCTCGAAATCTCGCAGGTTGCGCGTTACGACCGTTAAACCGTGAACAGCGGCGGTCGCGGCGATCATGGCGTCTTCAATTAGGCGATCAGGCTTGCGGCGCATGAGACGGGCCCAGGCCCGGAATATCACCGCGTCCATACTCAAAATGTTGCAGGTCTGCGCAATCTGGCCCAGCCAACCTTCGATTTCCGCTGCCCTATCCCTATCCTGCTCACGCACTATCTCGATGCCAGCCTGGATCTCGCCGATCGTTACGGCGGACAAGTGCAAATCCTGGTCACGGGCGCTTTTGAGCCACGCCACGACCGCGCCATGCGGCCGAATCCGACGCAATTCCGACACGACATTCGTGTCGAGGAGATACATCAGCGGCGCGCGAGTTTCGGCGGAGCGCGCCGTCTCCGACCGCCTCGTTTTGGAACCTTCAGTTCTCCCCGCGCCGAATCGCCCAGCAACAGTTCCTTGAGCGTTGGTCTCGCAGCCTGTCGCAATGATTGCCACTCTTTCAAAGGCACGAGAACGGCGGCGTCGACGCCGCGACGGGTGATCATTTGCGGCCCGTCGCTAATGCAAACATCCAACATCTCGCTGAAACGCGCCTTCGCATCCTGAACAGGCCAGTTTTTCACGGCGACGTCTCCTGCGAATAGACTAGTCATACAACTAGTCATGTCAAGGGCGCGAGACGGAACCGGAAGCCTATCCGATCTCCCTACGACTGATCGGGCGCCTTGAGCTCCGCCGCCGCCGGCGCGGGCGGCCTTATCCCGCGCGCGGCGAGCGGCCCGATTTTCACGCGCTTGATGCGGCGCGGGTCGGCGTCGAGGATCTCGAACTCGAATTCGCCCGGACCCGTCAGGATCTCGCCGCGGTTCGGCACGCGGCCCGCCGCCGCGGTGACGAGGCCGCCGATCGTGTCGACGCCCTCGGCCTCGGGGAGCGAAGCGAAATCGAAGCCGACCGCCTGGGAGACGGCGTCGAGAGGCGCGCGAGCCTCGGCGATGAAGCCGCCGTCGCCCGAGGCATGCAGGTCCGGCGTCTCGTCCTCGTCGTGCTCGTCCTCGATGTCGCCGACGATCGACTCCATCACGTCCTCGATCGACACCAGGCCGTCGGTTCCGCCATATTCGTCGATCACCAGCGCCATGTGGGTGCGCGAGGCCTGCATCTTCAAGAGAAGATCGAGCGCCGGCATCGATGGGGGGGCGTAAAGGACCGGCCTCAAGATCCGCGCCGCCGATAGCGGCATGTCGAGAGAGGTCTCCGCGTCGGCGCCGGCGGGCGCGGGGCCCGTCATCAGCCCGAAGCGCGGATCGGAGGCGAGGAAGACGACAAAATCGCGGATGTGGATCATGCCGCGCGGATCGTCGAGCGTCTCGTCATAGACCGGAAGGCGCGAGTGGCCGGCGGTGCGGAAGCAATCGAGCACGTCGCGAAGCGGCGTATCGAGTGCCAGCGCGATAACGTCGGCGCGCGGCACCATCACGTCCTCGACCCGGACGTCGTGAAGCGCGAGCACGTTCTTGAGGATCGCGCGCTCCTGGGGCGTGAACTCCTCGCTCGCGCTCTCCTCGATCGCGTCCTCGATATCGTCGCGCGCCGAGGCCGGCGCCAGGCCGAACAAGGCGCGCACGCGCTCGAACAAGCCTGACTGCTGTTCGCGCGAACCGCTTGCCGGCGGCGTCTCCGGCGAAGGCTCCGCCGCTTCCGTCTCTTTCATGTCCCGACGACTTCGCGCGCGTAAGGGTCGGCCGCCCCAAGCCGCGCCATGATCCTGCTCTCGAGCGCTTCCATGCGCTCCGCCTCTTTGTCCGTCTCGTGATCGTAGCCGATGAGATGGAGAAATCCATGCGCCACAAGATGGCGATAATGGTCGGCGAGCGGCAGGCCGAGCTCGTCCGCTTCGCGCGCCAGCGTCTCATAGGCCAAGGCGATGTCTCCGAGCGCGGCGGATTCGCTCCGCGGGGGCGAGGGGAAGGAGAGCACGTTGGTCGGCTTGTCGATTCCGCGCCAGCGCAGGTTCAGCGCCCGCAACTGCGCGTCGTCGGCGAGGCAAAGGCTGACCTCGACGCCGTCGGCTGAGACCTTTCCGCTTTCCGCAACGGCAGCGGCGATCGTCTGACGCGCGATGGCTCGCGCCCGCGGTAATCCGCGCCACAGGGCTGACGGAACGCTGATGTCGAGCGCAATCTTCATTTTTGCGCGGTCGGCTGTCCCTCGCGACCCGCACGCTCATAAGCTTCGACGATCTGGCGCACCAGATCATGGCGTACGACGTCGAGGTGGGTGAAGCGGACGTGACCGATGCGCGGGTTCGACCGCAAAAGCGCGATCGCGTCACCCAGCCCCGATTTCTGTCCGGGCGCGAGATCGGTCTGGGTCGGATCGCCGTTGACCATCATCCGCGAACCCTCGCCGAGGCGGGTGAGGAACATCTTCATCTGCATCGCAGTCGCGTTCTGCGCCTCGTCGAGCAGGATCGCGGCTTTGGACAGCGTCCGCCCGCGCATGAAGGCGAGCGGCGCGATCTCGATCATTCCGGTCTGCATCCCCCGCTCGACCATCCTGCCGTCCATGAAGTCGTAGAGTGCGTCATAGATCGGGCGCAGGTAAGGATCGACCTTTTCACGCATGTCGCCGGGCAGGAAGCCGAGCCGCTCGCCGGCCTCGACCGCCGGGCGCGACAGCACCAGCCGTTCGACCAGACCCTGTTCGAGCAGCGAGACGGCGTGGCCGACCGCGAGCCAAGTCTTGCCGGTACCGGCGGGGCCTTCGGCGAACACGAGCTCATGCTTGCGCAGAGCGGCGAGATAATGATCCTGCGCGGCGCTGCGGGCGCGGACGACACCGCGCTTGCGCGTCTTGACGATGCCGAAGCTCTCCTTCGACGCGTCGTCGCCGGGGAAGAGGAGCCCCTGATAGGCGCTCTCGGCGATGACGCCCTCGACATCGCCTTCGCTCGCCGGCTGACCCTGCTTGACGCGCTCGTAGAGCATCTCGAACACCCGGCGCGCCTGCTCGCTCGCCTCGCGCGGGCCCTTGATCACGACCTGATTGCCGTTGGCGTAAGCCGAGACCCCCAGGGACCGCTCGATGCGGGCGATATTCTGGTCGTAATGGCCAAACACCACGGAGGCAGCGGCGTTGTCGGGGAAGGCGATGGCGATTTCGGCCGGTTTGGACTCGCGGAGCGTCGGATTCATCACGGGCGGGGCGGCGGCGATGCGCGTCGGCGAACTGTCCTGCGGCTTCAAATCGGCTATCTCCTTTAAGTCCTCTCGCGGTCTGGAATCATCCTGCACGCCACAAAATCCCAAATTTACGACGCTGGCGAGACAACGCGCCCGCGCAGCGAGTGGGGCTCGACGCCGACGATTTCGACTTCAGCCATGAAGCCGATCAGCGACTTCGGCGCATCGGCGAACACCGCCTGCATATAGGGCGAGCGCCCGATGAGCTGGCCTTCGCGCCGGCCGGGTTTCTCGAACAGCACCTCGAAGCGCCGTCCCACGGTCGCGCGATTGAAGGCCTGCAACTGCTCCTCGATCAGCGCCTGAAGCTTCGCGAGCCGCCGCTGCTTGGTCGCCGCGTCGATCTGTTTCGGCGCCTCGGCGGCGGGGGTCCCGGGCCGGGCCGAATATTTGAAGGCGTAAGCCGAGGCGAAGCTGACGGCGCGGACGAGCTCGAGCGTTGCTTCAAAATCGGCATCGGTCTCTCCGGGATAGCCGACGATGAAATCGGAGGAGAACGCGACGTCCGGCCGCGCCGCGCGCACGCGGGCGACGATGTCGAGATAATCGGCGACGCGATGGCGGCGGTTCATCGCCTTCAGCACCCGGTCCGAGCCGGATTGAACCGGTAGGTGGAGCGAGGGCGCGAGCGCTTCAATATCGCGATGGGCTTCGATGAGGTCGTCGCTCATGTCGCAGGGATGCGAGGTCGCATAGCGGACGCGAGCGATCCCGGGAACCGCGGCGACGGCGCGGATCAGTCCGGCAAGTCCGACCGCGTCGCCATCGCCGTCAAGCCCGTGATAGGCGTTGACGTTCTGGCCAAGCAGCGTGACCTCGCGAACCCCGGCCGCCGCGAGGCGCGCAATTTCCTCGATGACCGCGCTAACGGTGCGCGAAACCTCGGCGCCGCGGGTATAGGGCACGACGCAGAACGAGCAGAACTTGTCGCAGCCCTCCTGGACGGTCACGAAGGCCGAGACGCCGCGCCTGGCGATCGCCTCCGGCGCAGCGGCGGGGAGATGGACGAACTTGCCCTCGGCCGGAAAATCGGCCGCGACGACCGGCCCAAGCCGCGCTTCGCGCAGAAGCTCAGGCAGGCGGTGGAAGCTCTGCGGCCCGACCACGACATCGACCGCCGGCTGACGGCGCAGGATTTCCGCTCCCTCCGCCTGGGCAAGGCAGCCGGCGACGACGAGAGTCGTCCCCTGCCCCGCGCGGCGCCGGTCGTCCTTGAGCTCGCGCAGCTTGCCAAGCTCGGAATAGATCTTCTCCGACGCCCGTTCGCGGATATGGCAGGTATTGAGGACGATCAGGTCGGCGTCCTCGACCGTGCGAACCTCGCGGTAGCCCTCTTCCGCAGCAATATCCGCCATCCGCTCGGCGTCGTAGACGTTCATCTGGCAGCCGAACGACTTGATGAACACCCGCCGGTCTTCGCCACGCGCGGAAATCGCGCTGCGGCGGGCGTCTTCAACCAAAATCGAATCGGACAATTAGCGGCTCCGGAGGATCCCGGCCCCAATGTAGGCGCTTTTGCGCCCCGGGAGAATAGCCGTGGCTCAATTCAGCGCCTTGCGCATGATGACCGCGGCGGCGCGGGTTCCGTCCTTGCGGCGGTAGTAGCCGGCGCGTTCGCCGACCTTGGCGAAGCCGAACCGCTCGTAAAGCGCCAGCGCCGGCGCGTTGTCCTTGCCGACCTCGAGGAACATCGTCCTCGCCCCGGCGTTCGCCGCCTGGCGCAAGGCCTCGCCGATCAGCGCCCGGCCCACGCCCCGGCCCCTCGAGGCAGGCTCGACGGCAATGGTGAGGATCTCCGCTTCGTCCGCCGCGAGCCGCGCAAGCACGAACCCGCGCAGCCGGCCGTTCGCCGGGTCGAGCGCCGCCGCGGTCAGGGTCGAAGCGCTCGCGATCAGGGCGGCGACCTCCTCAGCGGACCAGGGATGGGCGAAGCCCTTGGCGTGGAGACGGGCGCAGGCTTCCGCCTTGTCCGGCCGAAGGGGACGGATGACGGGCGGGGAGAGTCGGCGCAGGCCGAAGATCATGGCTTCAGTCGGTAGCCTCAGGCGGGCGCGCGTGCGATCGCGTCGGCCGGATTCGGCCGCGCGTCCGGAGGCTTAACATAAAGGGGGCGGGCCGGGCTCGTCGCGGGATCCACCGCGAGGCCGATCCAGGCCAGCGCGACAATGTCGGGCGCTTCGCCTGCGCCGCCGAGGTCATAAGGGAGGCCGGCGCGCTGCGCCTCGCCGGCGATCAGCGCGGCCGCATCGCCCGCAAGCCATGCCGGGCCGGCGCCGATCGCGCGCACGCATTCGCGCGCCGTATCGCAGCGCGGCGGCCCGAGCGGACGGCCGGTCGGCTCGAACAACTGAAAATAGACCGACCCGTGGCGAGCATCGATCGCCGCGGCGATGATTCCGGCGCGCGGCGCGCTCAGAAGCGGCGCCGCGAACGCCGCCAGGGTCGAAACGCCGACAACCGGAATCGCGAGCGCTACCGCCATCGCCCGGGCCATCGCGAGCCCGACGCGGATGCCGGTGAAGGAACCGGGACCGGTCGCGACAACGATCCGCGTGAGCGAGGCAAAGCCCCCCTCGAGGCCGCGCATCACCTCCTCGACCATCGGCGCGAGCGCATCGGCGTGGCCGCGCGTCATCGGCCTCGTCATGACCGCGAGCGGCTCGGCCTGGCCGCTTTCGACGACCGCGACCGACGCCGCTCCGCAGGACGTGTCGATCGCCAGAATGCGCATTGGGAGCCGCTCCGCCTCGAGAGACGCTATCGCATGATCAGCGTGCCCGCGCCATAATCGGTGAGGAGCTCGATCAGCACGGCGTGCGGGACCTTGCCGTCGAGGATGACGACGCCCTCGACGCCGCGCTCGAGCGCATAGATGCAGGTCTCGACCTTGGGGATCATGCCCCCGGTGATCGTGCCGTCGGCGATGAGGCTGCGGATGTCGTTGACCCTGAGCTCCTTGAGGAGCGCCCCGCTCTTGTCGAGGACGCCGGGAACGTCGGTGAGAAAGAGGAGGCGCTTGGCGCCGAGCGCCCCGGCCACGGCGCCGGCGAAGGTGTCCGCGTTGACGTTATAGGTCTGCCCGTCGGCGCCCTGCGCCACCGGCGCGAGGACCGGGATCAGCTCGCGGCCGAGGATCTGCTCGAGCACGGTCACGTCCACCTTGTCCGGCTCGCCGACGAAGCCGAGGTCGACGACGTCTTCGCCGGGAATGTGCGGGCGGTGGACCTTGCGCGCGCTGACCATGTTGCCGTCCTTGCCGCATAAGCCCACCGCGCGTCCGCCCTCGGCGTTGATCGAGCCGACGATCTGCTTGTTGATCGAACCGGCGAGCACCATCTCCACGATTTCCATGGTCGGCTTGTCGGTGACGCGAAGGCCGCCGGAGAAGTGCGATTCGATGCCGAGCTTCTTCAGCATGGCGCCGATCTGCGGGCCGCCGCCGTGCACCACCACCGGATTGATGCCCGACTGCTCGAGCAGCACCATGTCCTTGGCGAAGTCGCGCGCCTTGTCTTCGTCGCCCATCGCGTGGCCGCCGTACTTCACCACCACGATCGCTTCGTCGTAGCGCAGCATGTGCGGCAGCGCCTGCATCAGGATTTCGGATTGCTGCTGCGGGGTCGCGTTCAAGGGATCGGACATCGGGGCTCCGGAAGGCGGGAGGCGCGCGGCCCGCTTCTAGCGGCTCGCGGGGGCAAGCTCAACGAGTTGAGGCTTGGCGTCACCCAATTCTTCGATTTGACCGTGCGTCGCATGCGCCGATACTGTCGAGAAAGTGGAGGTTGGGTCAGAGCCGTGCCGGCTGGGTGATCATGGAGGAAGGCGATGAGGTTTTCAGCAGTTCTAACGCTATCCGGGGTTATCGCCCTGGCCGGGGCGGGCGGCGCGTTCGCCGGCGATCCGGAAAGCTGCAAGACGGTCAAGTTCTCCGACGTCGGCTGGACCGACATCACCGCGACCACGGCGATCGCCGGCGAAATCTTCAAGGGTCTCGGCTACACGCCCAAGATCACGGTGCTCTCGGTCCCGGTGACCTACGCCTCGATGAAGAACAAGGACATCGACGTGTTCCTCGGCAACTGGCAGCCGTCGATGGAAAACGACCGCAAGCCCTATATCGAGGACAAGTCGGTGATCGAAGTCGGCGCCAATCTGCCGACCGGGGCGAAATACACCCTCGCCGTGCCGCAATACACCTATGACAAGGGGCTCAAGGACTTCGGGGACATCCAGAAGTTCAAGGATTCGCTCAAAGGCAAGATCTTCGGCATCGAGCCCGGAAACGACGGCAACCGCCTCGTGCTCGACCTCATCAAGGGCGACAAGTTCAACCTGAAGGACTTCCAGCTCGTCGAATTGAGCGAGCAGGGCATGCTGGCGGAAGTGCAGCGAGCAACGAGCCACAAGGAAGACGTCGTCTTCCTCGGCTGGGCGCCCCACCCGATGAACGTCAATTTCAAGATCCAGTACCTGACCGGCGGCGACGACAGCTTCGGCCCGAATTTCGGCGGCGCGATCGTCTACACCAATGAGCGCGCCGGCTGGGCCGAGCAATGCCCGAACGCCGCCAGGCTGGTCAAGAATCTCGTCTACACCGTCGATATCGAGAACGAGGTGATGAACAAGATCCTCACCGACGGCGACGAGGGTCCGAAGGCCGCCCAGGAATGGCTCAAGACCAACCCGCCGCAGCTCGCGACCTGGCTCGAGGGCGTGACGACCTTTGACGGCCAGCCCGGCCTCCCGGCGGTCAAGAAGAGCCTCGGCCTCTAGGCCGCTCACTCGCGCCGGCCCCCTGCCCGCCGCGACATCCGCGGGGGGAAGCGCCAGGGAGCCGGCATTTGCTCCTGGCTGGAGGGACGGCGTTGGAGAGCTGGTTCACCGAGCCGAAGATACCGCTCGGGCGCTGGGTCAAGATCGGTATCACCTGGCTGCAGGACAACGCCGCCGGGTTCTTCGACGCGGTGACGGCGGTGATCGACTTTCTGGTCGACGGCTTCACCGCGATCCTCCTGCACATCCCATTCCTGATCGTCGTCTTCGCCCTCGCGGCGCTGGCCTACTGGATGCATCGCTCCTGGCGCCTCGCGGCGTTCGTCGTGATCGCCTTCATCTTCATCGCCAACCTCGGCTACTGGCAGGCGACGGTCGAGACGATTTCGCTCGTCGGGTTCGCGACCATCGCAAGCGTGCTCATCGGCGTGCCGGTCGGCATCGCCTCGGCGCATAGGCCGTGGCTCTACGCTTTGCTGCGGCCGCTGCTCGACCTCATGCAGACGCTGCCGACATTCGTCTACCTCATCCCGACGCTGGTGCTGTTTCATCTGGGCTCCGCGCCGGGCCTGATCTCGACCGTGATCTTCGCGATCGCCGCGCCGATCCGCCTCACCCATCTCGGCATCGTCTCGGCGCCGGTGCCGCTCAAGGAAGCCGGCGCGGCGTTCGGCGCGACGAACCGGCAATTGCTGTGGAAGGTCGAATTGCCCTACGCGCTGCCGACGATCATGGCCGGCGTCACCCAATGCATCATGCTGAGCCTGTCGATGGTCGTGATCGCCGCGCTCGTCGGCGCGGCCGGGCTCGGCGTGCCGGTGGTGCGCGCGCTCGGAACCGTCAATATCCCGATGGGGATCGAAGCCGGCGTCTCGATTGTGCTGCTCGCGATCGTGCTCGACCGCGTCTTCCGCAACCCCGAGCGAAAAGGGAGCGCCTGACAATGTCGGCTGTGGTCTTCGATCATGTCGACATCGTCTTCGGCGACAAGCAGACCGAGGCGCTGGCGCTCGTCGACAAGGGAGCGACGCGCGACGATATTCTCAAGGCGACCGGAGTCGTTCTCGGCGCGGCGGGCGTCGACCTTTCGATCGAGCCGAGCGAAATCTGCGTGCTGATGGGACTGTCGGGATCGGGCAAGTCGACGATCCTTCGCGCGGTGAACGGCCTCAACAAAGTCGCGCGTGGCAAGGTGCTCGTCCGTCACGGCGAGGGCGCAATCGACGTCGCCCATTGCACCGCCGATGAACTGAGGATGCTGCGCACGAGCCGCATCGCCATGGTGTTCCAGCAATTCGCGCTGCTGCCGTGGCGCACGGTGAAGGAGAACGTCGCCTTCGGGCTCGAGCTTCGCCGGACGCCGAAAGCTGAAATCGACAAGATCGTCGCCGAAAAGCTCGCGATGGTCGGCCTGACGCAATGGGCGGGCAAGTTCGGCCATGAGCTCTCGGGCGGCATGCAGCAGCGCGTTGGCCTCGCGCGCGCCTTCGCCACCGACGCCGACATCCTGCTCATGGACGAGCCGTTCTCGGCGCTCGATCCCCTGATCCGCGACAAGCTGCAGGACGAGCTCCTGCTCTTGCAGAAGGATCTGAAGAAGACCATCATTTTCGTCAGCCACGACCTCGACGAAGCGTTGAAGCTCGGCAACCGGATCGCGATCCTCGAGGGCGGGCGCATTGTCCAGTGCGGCACGGCTGAGGACATCCTCTTGCGTCCGGCCGACGCCTATGTGGCCGAGTTCGTCAAGCACATGAACCCGCTCAACGTGCTGCGCGGCAGCGCGCTGATGACGCCGGCCGCGGCGCTCAGGCGCCACGAAAACGAGGTGCTCCTCGACCGCGCCGGCCGCATCCGGGTGCGGCTCGACGCGGACGACCGGCCGATCGGCGTCACGCTCGATGGCGCGGCGGGGACGCTGGCCAAGGCGGACGCGGCGTCCGGCGAGTTGTCGCAAGACCGCGCCGACGTCGTCGTCGCCTCGATCGATTTGAAGATGCGCTCGGCGATCGCGCTTCGCCGCGACTCGGGCAATCCGATCGTCCTCATCGACGATCTCGGCCGCATGGCCGGCCTCTGCGGCGATGACGAAATCTACCGCGCCCTGCTCCAGCAACGGAAGGCCGCGGGGGAGGCGTAGCAGGCAAGCTGCGGCCGACTGCGAGGCCAAGGTTGGCCGTCATGGCCGGGCTTGTCCCGCCATCCACGCGGCGCCGCAACGAAACCGGGTTCCGGCGCCAGCGCGAGTAGCAGCAAGGCCATAAAGCTACGAGGCGTTTCTTTCCCCGCTTTCGCTTGCAGCGGTCGATGCGTGAGGGCACGTGGATGGCCGGGACAAGGCCCGGCCATGACATGTTTGGATCGTTGTGGGTCGCCCCCAGCTTCCAAATTCCTGGAAAATCTTAGCAACCGCGATGGTGGCAAGAATAATCGAACATTCTCTTTCCCAAAATCAGAAATCCTGCTATTCTCTCGCCATGTCGCAGCCCATGAGGCGCAGGAGGCGAAACGATGTCGAACGAGGCCCTGACCCTGTCCCAGCGGGCGGAAGCGCGCGAAGCGAGCAAGGCGCGGCGCGCCAAGGCGGCGCGTGAGCGCGAGGCGTTCTTCGACCTCCTCGTGTCCGGCTATAGCCACGCACAAATCGCCGCACGCACCGGCGTAAGCGTGGCCAGGGTCAGGCGCGCGGTCGGACAGGCGATCGCGCAGCGGCGCCTCGATGGGCCTGAACGCTATGTCCATCTCCAGATCGCCCGGCTGACCAAGGCGCTGCGGGTGGCCGACGAGGCGATCGACGAGGGCAAGGTCAGCGCGGTCGATCCCTATCTTCGCGTCGTTGCGGCGATGGACCGTTATCACGGGCTCGTCGCCGCGCCGCCCACGCCATCCGCATCATGCGCGCCCCGGATCGCGCGCGAGATTCCGCTCGCGCTCACCCATGTCGTTTCGCCCGCGCTCATCGCGCCCGCGCCCGTGGATGTGACAGAAAACGGCGCCCAAGTGCTTGAGATCGCGGGCGCGTCTTCCGTTCCGAAGCCGGAGTGAGCAGGGCGTCGAGTTCGAACCGCCCTCAGGCGCGCAGCGACGCGTTCGCGGGATCGTAGGGGCTTTCGGCGATGATGACCGCGCGGCGGGTCTCGCCGAGAATCCGGATGTCGACCTCGGCGCCGATGTCCGAGAACTCGGGCTTGACCATCGCGAGCGCGAGCGATTTGCCGGTCCGCCAGCCGTAACCGCCGGAGGTCGTGCGGCCGACCATCGCGCCGTTCTTCGTCACCGGCTCCGAGCCGCGCGCGTCGGCGGCGCTCACGCCCTGGACTTCGAGCGTGACGAGACTGTTGGCGAAGCCCTTGCTGCTCCATGCGGTCAGCGCGTCGCGGCCGAGGAACGGGCCTTTCTTCAAATCGACGAACCGGCCGAGGCCGGATTCGAGCGCGGCGTATTCGATTGAGAGCTCCCGCCCGACGAGCTTGTAGGACTTCTCGAGCCTCATGGAATCCATGGCGCGAATGCCGAACGGCTTGATGCCGAACGGCGCGCCGGCCGACATGAGCGAATCGAAGATCGCGTTCTGCATCTCGATCGGATGGTGCAGCTCGTAGCCAAGCTCGCCGACGAAATTGACCCGCATCGCGATCAGGCCCGCCGACCCGACCGAAAGGCGCCGCGCGGTCAGCCAGGGGAACGCTTCGTTCGAGACGTCGATATCGGCGACCCTGGCCAGGACCTCGCGCGACCGCGGGCCCGCGAGCACGAGAACGCCGCGCTGCGTCGTCACCTTGTCGATGCGGACGCCGCCATCGGCAGGCAGCAGCTTTTCCAAGGAATCGAAATCATGCGATTCGAGCGCGCCCGCGGAGACGAGATAGAAGCGCTCGGGACCGATGCGCGTCAGCGTGAACTCGGCCCGCACGCCGCCGCGCGCGGTCAAGAGATAGGTGAGCGTCACGCGCCCGATGGCTTTCGGAATGCGGTTGGTGAGGATCAAATTCAGCCACGCTTCGGCGCCGGGACCGGAAACCTCGAGCTTGGCGAAGGCCGACATGTCCTGCAGGCCGACGTTCTCATGCAAGTTGCGGCACTCGGCGCCGACGAACTCAAAATAGTTCGAACGGCGGAAGCTCCACTTCTCGCGCGGGCGTTCGCCCTCGGCCGGGGTGGGATGATTCTCGTTCAGGAGCACATCGGGTCTGGCGAGGTCGGCCTCGCTCAACGCATAGCCTGGCGGCGCAAACCAGTTCGGCCGCTCCCAGCCGTAGATCGAGCCGAACACGGCGCCGAGAGCTTTCATCCGCGAATAGCACGGCGTCTGGCGCAGCGGACGCGCCGCGACGCGCTCCTCGTCGGGGTAGTGGATGGTGAAAACCTTGGCGTAAGCCTCCTCGTTCTTCTCGATGAGGTAGCCTTTGTCCGCGTAAGGGCCGAAGCGGCGCGGATCGACGCCGAGCATGTCGATCGTCGGCTCGCCGTCGACAATCCATTCGGCGAGCTGCCAGCCCGCGCCGCCGGCCGCGGTCACGCCGAACGAGTGGCCTTCGTTGAGCCAGAAGTTCTTCAGGCCCGGCGCGGGACCGACGATTGGCGAGCCATCGGGCGTATAGGCGATCGCGCCGTTATAGACCTTCTTCACGCCGACCTCGCCGAAGGCGGGGACGCGGGCGATGGCCGTCTCGATATGCGGCGCGAGGCGGTCGAGGTCTTCGGGGAAAAGCTCGTATTCGCTGTCCGCCGAAGGTCCATCGACATAGCAGGCCGGCGCGCCCTTCTCGTAAGGCCCGAGCAGCAGCCCGCCCGCCTCCTCGCGCATGTACCAGGACGAATCCGATTCGCGCAGCACGCCCATTTCGGGCAGGCCCCTGGCCTTGCGCGCGACAATCTCGGGATGCGCCTCGGTGACGATATATTGATGCTCGACGGGGATGACCGGCACGTTGATTCCGACCATGGCGCCGGTCTGACGGGCGAAATTGCCGGTCGCCGAGACCACGTGCTCGCAGACGATGTCGCCCTTGTCGGTCACGACCTTCCATTCGCCGCTCGGCCGCCGCTCGATCGCCGCGACGGTCGTATGGCGGTTGATCTCGCCGCCCCGTTCGCGCGCCGCACGAGCCAGCGCCTGCGTGAGGTCGGCGGGCTGGATATAGCCGTCCTCGGGATGCTGGATCGCGCCGATGATTCCGTCCACGTCGCAGAGCGGCCAGATCTCCTTCACTTCCTGCGGGGTCAGGAACCTCACCTTGACGCCGATGGTCGCGGCGACGCCTGCGTAATACTGATACTCATCCATCCGGTCGCGGGTGCGGGCGAGGCGGATGTTCGACACTTGGCGCAGGCCGACGTCGAGGCCGGTCTCCTTCTCGAGCGTCCGGTAGAGGGCGACCGAATATTTGTGGATCTGCCCGACCGAATAGCTGAGGTTGAACAGCGGCAGAAGGCCCGCCGCGTGCCAGGTCGAGCCCGAGGTCAACTCCCTGCGCTCGACAAGGACGCTGTCGCTCCAGCCTTTCCTCGCCAGATGATAGAGCGTCGAGACGCCGACGACCCCGCCCCCAATCACCACCGCCCGCGCGTGCGTTTTCATTCAAATCCTCTTGAGGTCTCGATTTCCCGTGCGCCGCCCATTGACCGACAGATCATCACTTGTAGGATGACTGACAAATACCGGGGAGGAGCGTCAGTCATGGGCGAGATGATCAGAAGCACGTTTCGTGTCGCGGCCTTTGCCTGTTTCCTCACGGGGAGCGCAGCCTACGCCGATTGCATGAAGGGAAATTCCGGCATTCCGCCGGGCGCGAACACGACCGATGCGTCGGGGCCGTTCTACATCGACACAGCGGGCCTTGATTTCAAAACCTCGCCGCCAACCCGCGAGCCAAAGAATCCGAAATACCCGGCGGCAACGGAGTTGCCGGACGGAACGCTCCCGCCAAGCAGCGCCGAAGGGAATTACATCATCGGGCCGACCCACCCTGTCGCTCCCGAACTCACCGAGCAAAGCGGCGTTCCCACCGGCAAGGTCTACTCCTTCACGATGTCGTCGAACGACAGTACGGTCTACAATCCGGGCATGATCCGGGACGACCCGAACGGCTGCCTGAACGAATCGGTGTTCAACGGACAGCTTGCGCCCGGCGACAAGTCGAACCTTCTGGTTCCAACCGCGCATGCCGGAATCTGGACGCGTGAAGTCGACGTCTATGTACCGCCGGGCTACTCGGCAGGAACTGAGATTCCGTTCATCGTGCTCGGCGATGGCGGCGCGCATGGCTTCTTCAACGAGAAGATGTTCTTCACCGTCCTCGACAATCTCATCCACGACGGCCGCGTCCCGCCGATGGCCGCAATCAGCATCGGCGCGGGCGGACAGGACGCGCAAGGGAGCGAACGGGGACTCGAGTATGACGCGGTCTCGGGTGCTTACGCCGAATTCGTCGAGAGCGAAGTCCTGCCGCTCGCGGAGAAAACTGCGAATGTGAAGCTCACCAGGAACCCGGACGGGCGCGCGACGATGGGCATCAGCTCGAGCGGGGCCGCGGCCTTCACCATGGCGTGGTTTAATCCCGAACTCTACCATCGCGTGCTCGCGTATTCGCCGACGGTCGTGAACCAGCAGTGGCCGCATAATCCTGCGCTCCCCGGCGGCGCGTGGGAATATCACAGCGAATGGGCGGGACCCCCGGTCGCTAACCTGAACGTCCAGGGCATCAATGTTTCCAAGACCGACAAGCGCTTCGGCTCGCCGCTCATTCCCAATAGCCCAACGAAACCGATCCGGATCTGGTTCGAAACCGGAGACCGGGACCTGTTCTATCCGGTGACGCCGGTCGCTGACGGCATGCATGACTGGGTTCTGGCCGACGAGCGTTTCGCGAAGGTCCTCGCGGACAAGGGCTATCACTACCAGTTCCTCTTCTCGCGAAACGCGACGCACGTCGACAAGGCGACCGTCCAGCAGACGCTGCCCGCGGCGCTCGAATGGCTGTGGAAGGGATATCCGGCGCAATAGCCGCTCCTGTGCGCGGTCGGCGTCCCTTTCAATAGGTCGCATCGGGCATCGAGGCTTTCTTGCGCTCGATGAAGTCGCGGATGGCTTCGTCCTTGGCCGGATCGAGCGGCGGGGCCTCGTATTCCGCCAGCATCGACTTCCATAGGCCGTTGGCGCGGGTCGCGGCGTCCTTCGAACCCTCCTCGCGCCACTGCTCGACCGAATTGTTGTCGGCGATGTTGGAGCGATAGAAGGCGGTCTCGAAATTGGCTTGCGTATGGGCGCAGCCGAGGAAATGTCCGCCTGGCTCGACCTGATGGAACGCCTCCATCGCCTGCCCGTTGTCGCTGAAGTCGACGCCTTTGGCGAGAACGTGCATGGCGCCGAGCTGATCGAAGTCCATTACGAACTTCTCGTAAGATGCGGAAAGCCCACCCTCGAGCCAGCCGGCGGCATGGAGCACGAAATTGGCGCCCGCCAGCACCGTCGGCAGGAGGGTCTGCGCACTTTCGTAAGCCGCCTGGGCGTCGGGGATCTTCGAGGCGCAAAGCGAGCCGCCGGTGCGGAACGGCATGTTCATGCGCCGGGCAAGCTGGCCGGCGCCGAAGATCGCGAGCGCCGCCTCGGGCGTGCCGAAGGTCGGCGCGCCGGACTGCATCGAGAGCGTCGAGACGAAGGTTCCGAACACGACCGGCGCGCCGGGGCGCGTCAGCTGGCAGAACGCTGTCCCCGCCATGACCTCGGCCAGCACCTGGGTCAGGGTGCCGGCGACCGTCACCGGGCTCATGGCTCCCGAGAGAATGAAAGGCGTGATGATGCAGGCCTGGTTGCTGCGGGCGTACGCCTCCGCGGCGCCGAGCATGCTCGAATCCCAGACCAGCGGCGAATTGGCGTTGATGAGGCTCGTCAGCACGGTGTTGTCGCGCACGAACTCCTCGCCGAACAGAAGCTCGCAGATGCGGACGCTGTCCTCGGCCCGCTCGGGCTTGGTGACCGACCCCATGAACGGCTTGTCCGAGTATTTGAGATGCGCATAGACCATCTCGAGATGGCGCTTGTTCACCGGCAAGTCGACCGGCTCGCAGACTGTGCCGCCGGAATGATGGATGTACGGGCTCATGTACGCGAGCTTGACGAAATTCTGGAAGTCTTCGAGCGTCCCATAGCGGCGGCCGTTGTCGAGGTCGTGGACGAAGGGCGAGCCGTAGTTGGGAGCGAACACCATCGCGTCGCCGCCGATCACGACGTTGCGCTCGGGGTTGCGCGCGTGCTGCACATATTGCGCCGGCGTCGTGGCGCAGAGCCTGCGCGCGAGACCTCGCGGAAACCGGACTCGCTCGCCCTTGATGTCGCAGCCGGCGGTTCGAAGGAGATCGAGCGCACGAGGAAAGTCACGAAACTCGATGCCGATTTCCTGCAGCAGAGTCTCGGCGTTGCGCTCGATGGTCGCGAGACCTTCCTCGCTCACTAGTTCGGTGAGCGGGATCTTGCGGGTGATGTAAGGGATGGAGGCGTGCGAACGATGCGCGCGCGCCGACCGGCGCGCCTCCCGGCCGCGCCGCGGCTCCCTCGCGGTCGATGCGCTTTCCGACATGGCGATCCGCCCTTCCCGATGTTCGTTCGACCCGTTCGTCTTTGACCTTGCGCCAGCGCGCCCGGGATTTGAACCCGAAAATTAAGGCCCGGCCATCAAGACCCCAGCCCTACCGCTGCTTCGTCTCCCAGTCGGGCGCGACATAGTAGGGCGCATTCGACGCCGGCAAGGGATCACGGCCGAGGATCATATCGGCCGCCTTCTCGGCCAGCATGATCGTTGGCGCATTGAGATTGCCGTTGGTGATCGACGGCATGATCGAGGAATTGACGACCCGCAGGCCTTCAACGCCGATCACCCGCGTCTGCGGGTCGACGACCGCTAGAGGGTCCGCCGGCGATCCCATCCTGCACGAACAGGAGGGATGGTAGGCGCTTTCGACGCGCTCGCGCACGAAGGCGTCGATCGCCTCGTCGCTGACGCAGTCCGCCCCAGGCTGGATTTCGCGCCCGCGATACGGATCGAAGGCCCGCTGGGCGAAGATCTCGCGGGTCAGGCGGACGCATGCGCGCATCTCGATCCAGTCCTCGGGATGGCTCATGTAGTTGAACTGGATCATGGGCGGCTCGGCCGGCTCGGTCGACTTGAGGCGCACCCAGCCGCGGCTCTTCGACCGCATCGGTCCGACATGAGCCTGGAAGCCGTGCTCCTCGGCGAGCGTCGAGGCGTCATAGGCGACCGCAAGCGGGAGGAAGTGAAACTGGATATCCGGATAGCGGACACCGGCGCGCGAGCGGATGAACCCGCCGGCCTCGAAATGATTGGAGGCGCCGAGGCCCTCGCCGCGCAGAAGCCACTGAGCCCCGATCAGGGCGCGCCCAAGGAGACCAGTATGGCGATAAAGGGTAATGGGCTCTTTCGAAGCGACCTGGACCGTGAATTCGAGATGGTCTTGCAGGTTCTCGCCGACGCCCGCCCGATCCGCGACGACTTCGATCCCGAACGATTCGAGCTCGGCCGCCGGCCCGACGCCGGAAAGCTTGAGCAATTGGGGCGAATTGATCGGCCCGCCGCACAGGATCACCTCGCGCCGCGCGCTCGCTCGATGGTCGCGTCCGTCGCGCCGGTAATGCAAACCGGATGCGCGGCGCCCATCGAAGGCGATGCGAGTTGCGAGCGCGTGCGTGACCACCTTGAGATTGCGTCGCTTCATCGCCGGCCTCAGATAGGCGTTGGCGGTTGAGGCCCGCACTCCGTCCTTCACCGTCATGTCGAGAGGGCCAAATCCCTCCTGCCGTTCGCCGTTGAGGTCGGAGCTCACCGCATAGCCGGCTTCACGGCCTGCTTCTACGAAGGCCGCGTAGAGCGGGTTGCGCTTGGCGCCCTGCGCGGTCGCGAGAGGCCCGCTGTCGCCGCGCCAGGCGTCGCCGCCCTTCCGGAAGCTTTCGGCGCGGCGGAAGTAGGGCAGCACATTCCGATAGCCCCAGCCGGTTGCGCCTTCCTCTTCCCAGCGCTCGAAATCGAGCGGATTGCCGCGCACATAGACGAGGCCATTGATCGAGGACGAGCCGCCGAGGACCTTGCCCCTCGGACAATGGATGCGCCGGCCGTTCAGACACGGCTCCGGCTCGGTCAGGTAGCCCCAGCTGTACGTCTTCATATTCATGGGGAACGAGAGCGCCGCCGGCATCTGGATCAACACGGATCGATCAGAGCCGCCATACTCGAGGACGAGGACAGTGCTGCGGCCATCTTCGCTCAGTCGGTCGGCGAGCACGCAGCCCGCCGAGCCGGCGCCGACGATAATATAGTCGAATTCCTCGTCCATTGAGCCGATGTGCGGCGCCCGATGCGGCGCCGCAAGCGCCAGTTTGCGGCGCCGCGATCCATTTTTTCGCCGGGCTAGGCCCTGTTGTGCGCCTCAGATCGGCTCGGGTCCGCGCGAGATGGCGGCGACGCCGGTGCGCGAGACCTCGACCAGGCCGAGCGGGCGCATGAGCTCGACGAAATCGTCGATCTTGCGCGGCGCCCCGGTCAATTCGAAGATGAAGCTCTCGGTGGTCGCGTCGATCACCTTGGCGCGAAAAGCGTCGGCGAGCTGCATCGCCTCGACGCGATTGTCGCCCTTACCCCGCACTTTGATCATTGCGAGCTCCCGCTCGATCGCGCGCACGGTCAGGGTCAGATCCTTGACGGAATGGACCGGGACCAGACGTTCGAGCTGATGGCGGATCTGCTCGATGATCTCGGGCGTGCCGGAGGTGACGATTGTGATCCGCGACAGATGCCCCACGTGGGCGACCTCGGCGACGGTGAGGCTCTCAATATTATAACCGCGGCCGGAGAACATGCCGACCACCCGCGCGAGGACGCCGGGCTCGTTGTCGACCAGGACGGAAAGCGTGTGGGTCTCGATCTTGGCCTTAGCAGTCGCCGACGAATAGGGCGAGAGGGGCTGGGCGGAGGTCTTGCTCATGACGTTCATGTCCTTAATCCCAATGTCGTCGTGATCTCGATTCAGGCCGCGGCGGCGGCTGGCGCGGGAATCACCCATCGCCGGAAGAGATCGAAGTCGATGTTGCCCCCGGACAACACGAGCCCGATCTTGCGTCCCTTGAGCCGTGATCGCTCCTGCATCGCCGCGGCGAGCGCCGCCGCGCCCGCGCCCTCCGCGAGATTGTGCGTATCGGTCCAATAGGCGCGGATGGCCGAGGCGATCTCCTGGTCGCTGACGAGGACGATCCGGGCCGCCCCCTTGACGATCACGGCCAGCGCCTCCTCGTCGGGAACGCGGGTCGCCATGCCGTCGGCGTTGGTGTCGGCGCTGTTGGTCCGCACCGCGTAACCGGCGGCGAAAGACAACGCATAGGCCGGCGCTTCCGCCGACTGGACGCCGACAATGTCCGTTTTCAGCCCCAAGGCGTCGCGCGCAGCGATGCAACCGCAAATGCCCGACCCCTGGCCGATCGGCACATAGAGGACATCGAGGTCCGGGCGGTCGCTCAGGAGCTCGAGCGCATAGGTCGAGACGCCGAGCGCAAGATCCCGATGGAACGACGGAACCATGTGCAGGCCGCGCTCGTCGGCGAGCCGCCTCGCCTCCTCCCGCGCTGACTGAAAGTCGCGTCCGAATTCGACCAGCTCGGCGCCGAGCGCCCGCATGGCGGCGTTTTTCTCGGTCGAATTACCCTGTGGCGCGACGATTGTCGCCTCAAGACCAGCGCGCCGGCCAGCGAAGGCGAGACTCTGCCCGTGATTGCCGCGGGTCGCGGAAACAAGCCCACGCGCCTTAGGCTCGCGCTTGATCAGCGCGTCGACATAGGTGAGGCCGCCACGCACCTTGAAGGCGCCGGTCGGCAGATGGTTCTCGTGCTTGACCACCCCCTCGGCGCCGAGCCGCTCGGCGAGGAGCGGCCAGGAAATCGCCGGCGTCGGACGCAACGCCCCAAGCACGACCTCGTGCGCTCGCCGTAAGTCTTCCAGGCTGAACATCGCGTTTGTCCCACTCCAATCCTCTCCCGGATTGAACTCAGACGAGCATCCTGCCCTTCTCGTCGATCACGTTGTCGAGCTCGACGCCTGCGTCGTCCTCAAGCTCGGCCAGGATCATTTCGTTATGGGCCTTCCCCGACGGGATCATCGGAAAACAGTTCTCCTTCTGATCGACGAGGCAATCGAAAATGACCGCCCTCGGCGTATCGATCATCTCGATGATCGCCGCATCGAGCTCAGCCGGATCGGAGCAGCGGATTCCATGCGCGCCATAGGCCTCGGCAAGCTTGACGAAATCGGGCAGCGAATCGGTGTAGCTCTCCGAATAGCGCCCGCCGTGCAAGAGCTCCTGCCACTGGCGGACCATGCCCATGTACTGGTTGTTGAGAATGAAGATCTTGATCGGCAGGCGATATTGCGCCGCTGTCGACATCTCCTGCATGTTCATCAGAATCGAGGCTTCGCCCGCGATATCGACGACCAGCGCCTTCGGATGCGCGAGCTGGGCGCCGACCGCCGCCGGCAGCCCATAACCCATGGTTCCGAGACCGCCCGAGGTCATCCAGCGGTTCGGCTCCTCGAAGGCGAAATGCTGCGCCGCCCACATCTGGTGCTGGCCGACTTCGGTCGTGACGTAGACGTCGCGGCCCCTGGTCAGCTCATAGAGCCGCTTTATCGCGTGCTGGGGCTTGATGATCTTGTTCGAATTGCGGAATCCGAATGAATTGCGCGCCCGCCAGCCATCGATCGCGCTCCACCATTTGGCGAGCGCGCCCTCGTCGGCCCGATACGATCCGGCCCGCCACAGCCGCACCATGTCCTCGAGAACATGAGCGCAGTCGCCGACGATGCCGAGATCGACCTTGACGTTCTTGTTGATCGACGACGGGTCGATGTCGATGTGGATCTTGCTGGACTTCGGCGAGAACGCGTCGAGCCGCCCGGTGATGCGGTCGTCGAAGCGCGCGCCGACGCAGATCATGAGATCGCAATCATGCATCGCATTGTTGGCCTCGAACGAGCCGTGCATGCCGAGCATGCCGAGCCATTGCCGGTCTGACGCCGGATAGGCGCCGAGCCCCATCAATGTCGAAGTGATCGGGAACCCGGTCGCGCGGACGAGTTCCCGCAGAAGGGTGGAAGCATGCGGCCCAGAATTGATCACGCCGCCGCCAGTGTAGAAGATCGGCTTCTTCGCCGCCGCCATCATCTCGATCGCATGCTGAACACGCTCGAGATCGCCCTTGAGCTGCGGCTGATAGGTTTTGTGCTGGATGTTCTTCTGGAACGCATAGACGCCGCTTGCGAACTGCACGTCCTTCGGAATGTCGACGACGACCGGGCCGGGCCGGCCATGCGAGGCGATGTAGAAGGCCTCGTGGAGGATGCGCGGCAAGTCCTCGACCCGGCGGACGAGATAGTTGTGCTTGGTGCAGCTGCGGGTGATGCCGGTTGTGTCGCATTCCTGGAAGGCGTCGGAGCCGATGAGGTGGGTCGGCACCTGGCCGGTGATGCAGACGAGAGGGATCGAGTCCATCAGCGCGTCGGTGAGACCGGTGATCGCGTTGGTGGCGCCCGGCCCCGAGGTGACGAGGAGAACGCCGACCTTGCCGGTCGAACGGGCGTAACCTTCCGCCGCGTGAGCTGCACCCTGCTCGTGACGCACAAGGATGTGGCGCAACTTGTTCTGATGGAAGATCGCGTCGTAGATCGGAAGCACCGCGCCGCCCGGATAGCCAAAGACCATTTCGACGCCCTGGTCCTTCAGCGCCTCGACGACCATCTCGGCGCCGCTCATGTGCTTGGCCATAATCGTAAACTCCGCCTTCTCTCGTCGTTCAGGAATTCGGGCAACAAAAAAGGCCCTCGAGGGGCCTTCGGGTAAGCGCTAGCACCGGGTGCAGACTCTATGTCTGCCCGACCTCCAGCGCAAAACGTACAATAAGCTTCGCCACGTGCAACAACCTCATAGGCAACTCAGCTTTCGTTTAGCCGAGGAGCAACGGCGACGTCAAGAGCCTATCCGCCTGTTTCGCAACCTCGGTCCAAGCGGTGGGGAGATCACAGGGGAACGAGGCTTTCGCGGAAATTCGCCACCTTCGGCGCCTTGCCCTTCCTATCGAGCGCAAAGCCCTCTTTTCTCAGGCGCTCCGCCTGAGCTTCAACGCCACCAGGAAACCGGCTGATAAGCCCGCCATTCGCATTCACGACCCGCCAGTAGGCGACATCGGCGCCGTGATCATGGGCCATTGCCATAAGAGCCTTTTGGGCTGTCACGGGGCACGTCGCGCGAACGTTGAATTGGCGGGCAAGCTTCTGGCAGAGGAGATTGGTCGTGATGAGCCTGCGCAAAGGCACTTTTGCGATCAGGGCGGCGACCGTCGACGGACTGGGCAAAAGCATTTTGCCCGCGCCGCCAAAAAAGCTTACGCGCTCCTTGGGAATGTCAACAATGGCGTCTTCTGTGGGGGCCATATCGGGTTCCCTTTCAACCGCCAAATGCTCGCCGGTGGATCTGGGCACGTTCGCCGACCTTATCATGGCCCGACGCCCCAGTCGAAGGCCGTCCACAGGGGCGCCCCTCGGCAAAAGCCCGGGGGCAAATCTGCGGCCCGCCAGCTTTCCCGTTGCGCCTCAGGCAACGCCAGCTAGATTGTCGCCCGTGACTCGCCTGAAGCTTGCGGAGATTCGTCGCCGTTACGTCGTCGAGGCCTGCCCGCTCGATGCTGAGACGGAATGTGCGCTTCGAGACGATCCGCGCCTTGGCGCAAAGGCGATTCTGGACGCCATAGGGCGGCGGCGCTCCGAGAACCGCTCGGAGGGGCAACGCCTGCGCAAGCTCCTGCAGTTCGAGAGCACGCTTTGGAGCGCGGGCTTGATGCATGTCGCCGGCGTCGATGAAGCCGGCATGAGCCCGCTTGCGGGGCCGGTGGCCGCCGCGGCGGTCATATTCGCACCAGGGTCGCGTATTCCCGGGGTCGATGATTCGAAAAAGCTCGACGCTGCAACGCGGGAGACGCTGGCGGGCGAGATCAAGGAGCGCGCTGTCGCCTGGTGCGTCGCCTTCGCCGAAGTCGACGAGATCGATCGCATCAACATCTATTGGGCCGGCCTTCTGGCCATGCGCCGCGCCGTCGAAGGGCTCTCCATCGCCCCTCAGCACATTCTGCTCGACGCGCGGCGTCTTAAGGAATTGCAGACGCCTCAGCAGGCCATCGTGAACGGCGACGCCAAGAGCCTCACCATTGCGGCAGCGTCGATTCTTGCCAAGACCGCGCGAGACGCTCTCATGCGCCGGCTCGACGCGGAATATCCGGGGTATGGCTTTTCGAAGCACAAGGGCTATCCCGTGCGCGAGCATCGGGCGGCTCTCGCCCGGCTCGGCGCCACGCCCATTCATCGCCGCTCATTCGGGCCTGTCCGCGAGATCCTCGGCCTGCCGCCGCTTCCGCCATGGGCGGAGGTAAGAGCTGCATCGGACCGCACGCCGGAACTCGACCTGCGGGTTCCTGCTCCCGAGCCATGACCGTTACGCCGCCTGTTGTTCGCAGGATAAAGGCCGGACCGCTGTCAGTCGCCTACCTGGAATATGGGCCAGTATCGGGCTGGCCGTGCATTCTCGGCCACGGTTTTCCCTATGACGTCCACGCATATGCGGAGGCGGCGCCTCTTGTCGCGCAGGCTGGAGCGCGGGTGATCGTTCCCTATCTGCGCGGCTATGGGCCAACGCAGTTCGTGTCGCCAGACACTCCCCGTTCCGGCGAGCAGGCGGCGCTCGGCGCAGATCTACTCGCGCTGATGGACGCGCTTCATATCGAGCGCGCAGTCCTCGGCGGCTACGATTGGGGAGGGCGCGCATGTTGCGTCGTTGCGGCGCTGTGGCCGGAGCGCACGCAAGCCCTCGTCTCGGGCAATTCGTACAACATCCAGAACATCGCGCGGGCCATGGAGCCGGCAGGCCCGACCGAGGAGGCGGCGCTCTGGTATCAGTACTACTTCCATAGCGAGCGGGGACGGCGCGGCCTGACGAAGAATCGGAGGGAGATCGCGCGCCTCTTGTGGCGGATGTGGTCGCCGACCTGGGCCTTCGACGATGCAACGTTCGAACGAACGGCCGTCGCGTTCGACAATCCCGATTTCGTTGCGGTCGTCATCCACTCCTATCGCCACCGCTATGGGCTCGCGCCGGGCGATCCGGCTTATGCAGAGATCGAGGCGCCGCTCGCCGCGCAACCCCCGATAACGGTCCCTGCGATCACGATCGACGGCGACGCCGACGGCGTGAACTCGGGCACTGCGCATCAGGCAAGGTCATTCACCGGGCCGCACGAGCATCGCATCTTCAGCGGCGCGGGCCACAACCTGCCGCAGGAACGACCGGGGGACTGGGCGCAGGCCGTCATCGACGCCCGCGCGATGGTGCTCAGTTAGCGGCTTCAAGTCGCCGGCGGCGTCGAGCCGGGCGCGCCCGACGAACCATTTCTTCGCAGCAGCCGTCGAAGCAGGCGTATCGCCACCAGCAGGAACAACACAACCAACGCGATTGCAGCCGCGGGCGCCGCCAGCGCAAGAAAGGATATCAGGACCGCGCCGCCAAGCTCCGCGGTCGCGATGACGGGGTTGCCGAGACCGCCCGTCAGAACGGTCGAGTGCGCCCTGAGTATCGCTGTCACCCCTTGCGTCAGTCCAGCGACGCCGCCGCCGGCGATAACCGCCGCTGTCCATTTCACCATCGGCGGCGCATCGGTAATGACGGCTGCCGAGACGATGGTTCCAGCGGCGAAGGCGGCCGGCGTCGCCAATGTGTCGAGCAGGTTGTCGACGACAGGAATGTAATAGGCGAGCACTTCCACAGCCGCCGCCACGCTCAACATTGTCAGCGCCGACGGCGTGCCCAGCCAGGCAAAGCTGTCGTCCAAATGAAGATGCCCGGTATAGGCCGCGGCGCTCACGATCAGCATCGGCAAAAAGACACGAAAGCCGGTCGCAGCCGCCAGCGCCACGCCGAGAACAATCGATAGCGCCAAGTCTGACATGGAGGCCGGACCTCACTGCCGGTCCGAAATCGGACGGCGGCTTCGCCTCAGCTCACCATCGCGCCCGGTCCCGGAATCGCGCCGGGCGGGCATTTGCCCAGGATGATCATGCCGAGCACTTCGTCCTTGGTCATGTCCTGCACCCGCCCCGATCCAACGATCTGGCCGTTCTTCATCACCGTCACGCGGTCGGCGAGGTCGAACACGTCGTGAATGTCGTGGCTGATGAGGAATATGCCGATGCCCTCGGCCTTGAGCTGCTTGATCAGTTCGCCGACCTGCGCGGTCTCGGCGGGCCCGAGCGCCGCGGTCGGCTCGTCCATGATGAGGATGCGGGCATTGAAGTGGATCGCCCGCGCGATCGCGACCGACTGCCGTTGGCCGCCGGAGAGCGCGATCACCGGCTCCTTGAAGCGGCGGAAGTTGGGATTGAGCCGCCCCATGACCTTGCGCGCCTCCGCTTCCATCGAGGCGTCGTCGAGCGTGCCCCAGCGGGTGCGAAGCTCACGGCCCAGATAAAGGTTCGACGCTGCGTCGACGTTGTCCGCGAGCGCCAGCGCCTGGTAGACGGTCTCGATCCCATACTGCTTGGCGTCGCGCGGGTTGTTGATCGTCGCTTCCTGGCCGTTGATGAAAATCTGCCCGGTGTCGCGCTTATAGGCGCCCGACAGAACCTTGATCAGGCAGGATTTGCCGGCGCCGTTGTGGCCGAGCAGGCCGACGACTTCGCCGGGGTAGAGGTCGATCGAAGCATCGTCGATCGCCTTCAAGCCGCCGAAAGCGAGCGAGATATCCTTCATCTCGACCAGCGGGATCTGGGGGTTCGCGTCCATGGCTCAGCCCTTGGCGGTTCGGCGGCGGTAGAATGTGTCGAGGCCGACCGCGCCGACAAGCACCACGCCGACCACCATCTGCTGGAAGGCGGAGTCGAAGCCGAGCAGCACCATGCCCGACTGCAGCGACTGGATGACCAGCGCGCCGATCAGCGCACCATAGATCGTACCGATGCCGCCGGCGAGCGAGGTGCCGCCGATCACCGCCGCCGCGATAACATAGAGCTCGTCGAACTGCCCGAGCACGTTGGTCGCCGAATCGAGCCGCGCCGAATCGATGCATGCGGCGACCCCCGCGAGCATCCCCATCAGGGCGAAGACGAGGACCGTGATTCGCCGGGTGTTGATGCCGGCGAGTTCGGCAGCTTCCGGGTTGCCGCCGATGGCGTAGACGTAGCGGCCAAACCGGGTCCGCCGGGCGAGGAACGTCATGACGACGCCGGTAACGAGCGCGATCAGCACCGGGATTGCGTAGCCGGTCGAAATATAGAGGCCGCCTTCCGGCACCGGGATATTGTTGTCAGCCGCATACTTCGCCGCTACCCGCTCCGGCCAGGGATAGGCGTTGACGATGGCTGTCGCGCCGATAACGACGAAACAACCGACGGCCGCGATGAGATATTCGGCCCACATCGGCCGTTGCGGGAAGCGAAACCGCGCCCTTCGCTGACGGCCCGCGTAAAGGCCGAACACGATTGCCGCGCAGGCAATCGCACACAGCGCCCAGCTCGCCGTCGCCCCGATCGAACCATGCGGGCCGCCCCCCATCAGCGCGAAGCGCTCGTCGAGCGGCGCGATCGTCTGCCCGGTCGTCACCCACCACGCCGCGCCGCGCCAGAACAATTGCCCGCCCAAGGTCACGATAAACGCGGGAATTCCGAGATAGGCGACGAGCGAACCGTGAAAGGCGCCGATCGCGGCGCCGATCGCCAGAGCGATGACGACGGCAAGAATCCAGATCGTCGGATTGTCGAGGCCGAGATAGAGAGGGAGGACGCGGACCTGCGCAACGCCGATGATCGTCGACACGAAGCCGATGATCGAACCGACCGAAAGGTCGATATGGCGCATGACGATTATGAGCACCATGCCCGTCGCCATGATGGCGATCGATGACGTCTGGACGCTCAGATTCCAGAGATTTCGCGGCGTCAGGAACAGGCCTTCGCCGGTCTGAACCAGGGTATAGATGTTGAAACCGATCCAGATCAGCGCGAGCGCGACGATCATGCCGATCATCCGGGTGTCGACTTCTGTCGCTCTGAGCAGCCGTCGGATTGCCGGCTCGTTTGGGGCCGTACTGGTCACGATCGGCGCAGCAGAGGTCATGGTCCCTCCCAATTCTTAGTCGTGCGCGTCCGCCGCAATCACGGCAGGCGTCGTTGCAACAAAAAACCGCGCCGCCTTGCGAACGGCGCGGCTTTCTTTTGTTTCACTCCAGACCGATAGGGTCAACTCAGCCGCAGAACTTGACTGTGCCGGGCTTCACGCCGGCGCAGACTTCGTTCTTGGTGATCCAGCCCTTGTCGACGATGACGTTGAGGTTGTCCCGGGTGATGGGAAGCGGCGTCAGGAGGATGCCGTTCACCTTGACGCCCTTGGCGCCGCCCGTGAACGGCTTGACGTCGGTAATCGCGGTCGCTTTCTTGCCGGCGCCGAGTTCGACGGCCGCATCGCCCGCGGTCTTGCCGAGGTCGCGCGCGTCTTTCCAGATCGACACCGTCTGGGTGCCGAGCGCGATGCGGTTGATCGCCGCGTGGTCGCCGTCCTGACCGGAGACCGGCACCGAACCCGCCATTCCCTGCGCCGCCAGAGCCGCGACGACGCCGCCGGCCATGCCGTCGTTCTCCGAGACCACCGCATCGACCTTGTTGTTATTCTTGGTGAGGATCTGCTCCATGTTCTTCTGCGCGTTATCCGGCTTCCAGCCGTCGGTGTAGGACTCGCCGACGTTCTTGATCTTGCCGGCGGTCATTGCCGGCTTGAGAACTTCGGTGATGCCCGAGAAAAGGAAATCCGCATTCGGGTCGCCCTTGTCGCCCTTGATGAATGCATAGTTGCCGGCCGGCTTGGCCGCCAGGATCGCCTTCGCCATCATGCGGCCGACGCCGACGTTGTCGAAGGTGATGTAAAGCACGTTCGGGCTCTCGATCAGGCGGTCATAGGCGATGACCGGGATGCCCTCGTCCGACGCCTTCTTGACCGCCGGCAGGATGGCTTCCGAGTCCATCGCGAGGATGATCAAGACGTTCGCGCCTTTCGAGATCAGGCTTTCGACGTCGGTCAGCTGCTTGGTCGGCGATCCTTGCGCGTCGGCCGAAATGTACTTGGCGCCATGCGCATCGAGCGCCTTCTTGATTGCCGCCTCATCGGTCTTCCATCGCTCTTCCTGGAAATTCGACCACGAGACGCCAACAGTGAGGTCTTTCGCCATCGCAGCGAGCGAAGTCAGGCCGACAGACGCCAGTAGCGCCGCCCCCAACACCAGATTTTTCATAGTTCTCATGTTTTCCTCCACTTGAGGTCCCTCAGGGACCGACCAAAAGCTTCTTTGTCGCGCTGTCTGAGCGAGAGGTCCGGCGGCGCCATGACCACTTTCTCCTCGATCGCCAGCCAGCGCAACTCGACAAGAGTCGTATAAGGCGACCTGAATTCAGGGCAGATTGTCCCTCATCACGATTTCGACACGGATTCTTTCCTGCTCGGCGAGAATCGCCTCACCCCGGATGAGCGACAGCAGCACCCGAAGCGCGGACCTTGCCTCGTGGCCGGGGTCCTGAGCGACGACGGCGTCCATCACGCCGCGCAGAAGGCACCTGCGGGTGACGTTGGACAGATCGTGCCCGATGAAGGTTATGGCCGACTCCCGGCCAGCGTCAGTGATCGCCTTGGCCACGCCCGGAACGCCCGCCCCGACATTATAGACGCCGATCAAATCAGGGTGATCGGCGATCAACCTCATCATGAGGGCTTCGCTCTCACCGTCATGATCGCTCCCCTCAACGGCGCTGAGGACGCCAAGGTGCGGATGCTCGAGACTCATCACCTGGTTGAACCCGAAAATCCGCTCTGCGTGATCGCGGAGCGAATGGGAGCCCGCGATGACGCCAATCTTCCCCGAGCGATTGCACGCGAAGCGTCCCATCAGCGAACCAGCCGTTCGCCCGGCGGCGACATTGTCGATGCCGATGTAGCGATGACGCCGCGAGCCGGGCACATCGGAGACGAGCGTGACGACGAAGGTTCCGTCCGCGACGAGATCGTCGATCGCCGCGCGGACGCTTTGATGGTCGAGCGCCACGACGGCGACGCCGTCATAACGCCCAGCCAAGGATTCCAGGGTCTGCGCAAGCGCTACCGGGTTGAAGACATTGGTCTTCGTCGTCTCCAATGTCGCCCGTCGCGCCGTCAGCCAGCCTGACATCTCGGCGACATGATCGAGAATCATCGACATGAAGACGTTCGAGCCTTCCGGCATCACGAGCGCGAGCCGGCTCGCGCGGTTCCTCGCGAGTTCCGCGCCCGGAGCGAATGGACGAAATCCATGCCGGTCGATGGCTTGCCGGACCCGGCGCGCGGTCTCCTCCCGGACGCCGGCCCGGCCATGCAAAACGCGGTCGAGGGTCGCCACGCTGACGCCTGCCTCCCGAGCGATGTCCTTCAAAGTGAGATGGCTTGGCGCCATGTCGCTACACATTGGGGCGTATCCCTAGCATCAATGCTGAGGCGCGCAACTCAAATCTTGAGGGCATCCGTGCTTTGGGTCGCGTTCTCGCTTGCGGGAGCCGCCGCGATCGTGACAAGAAGCAAATAATGATCCGCCGCACCTGATCGGCGAGGCGCGAGGGAAATGAAACGAAGTCCGGGAGTTGTTTTCGCGTTTGCCGGGTTCGCCAGTCTGGCCGCCGTAGGAATCGCGTTCGGCGGCAGCTGGGACGAGCGGGTGTTCGAGCCCGGCTCCCATCTCGATTTCAATGCAATTGCGTCTGCGGGGCCATCGGCCCTGCCCGCGCTCATCGACCGCGGGCGGGTGCTGTTCAAGGCGAAATTCACGACCGTCGACGGCGCGGGACGGCCGAAGGCGACCCAGGCGATCATTCCGACCAAGGTCAAGAATGGCGTCAATCCGCCCTTCAGCCGCACCAGCGGGCCTGATTCCAACTCCTGCTTCGGCTGCCACAACGATCCGATCGAGGGCGGCGCCGGCGACGATGTCGCCAATGTGTTCGTATCGGAAGGGTTCGAAAGCGCGCAGTTCGATACGATCGACCCCTCGTTTTCGAGCGAGCGGCGTACGATCGCGCTCATGGGCGCTGGCCTCGTCGAGCTTCTGGCCCGCGAGATGACTGCCGACCTGCAGGCGATACGCGCCGCGGCGGTCGCAGAAGCCTGCGCGACCGGCAAGGACGCGCCTGCCGATCTGGTGACGAAGGGCGTGCGGTTCGGCTCGATTGTCGCTCACCCGAACGGCATCGTTGACCTCGACGCGATAGAGGGCGTCGACTCCGACCTCATCGTCAGGCCGTTCAGCCGCAAGGGCGTGTTCACGTCGCTGAGGCAATTCACCATCAATGCGCTCAACATCCACCACGGGATGGAGGCAGTCGAACGCTTCGGCGTGCGGTGGACCGGGAGCCACGATTTTGCCGAGAGCGGCGTCCCCGACGCGATCACTGATGGCGACGTCTCGGCCCTGGTCGCCTTCCAGGCCACCCTGTCCCCGCCGACGGTCAAGGCCGACGTGCCGGACGACTGGCGACAGGCGGCGAGCGAGGGCAGCCGGACGTTCAACGAGATTGGCTGCGCTTCCTGCCACATCGAGACGTTGCCGCTGAAGTCGCTCGTGTTCACCGATCCGGCCCCCTATGACATGGCGGGCACGCTCCGCTCCGCCGAGGTCAAGCAGCCGATCCGCATCGATCTCGCCGCGCTTCCGTTCGCCAAGACGCTCAAGCGCAACGACAAGGGCGAGTGGCTCATTCCCCTCTACAGCGATCTCAAGCGACATCTCATCGTCGATGGATCTGTGAACGCGCTCGGAAACGAATTGCAGGCGCAGCGTTTCGTCGAGCGCGACGTCTTCCTGACGCCGCGGCTGTGGGGCGTCGGCTCGACCGCTCCTTATGGCCACAACGGCGCCTTTCGCATGCTCGACGAGATCATCGTCGCGCATGGCGGCGACGCCCG
Source organism: uncultured Alphaproteobacteria bacterium (assembly GCA_963794655.1). Lineage (GTDB taxonomy): Bacteria > Pseudomonadota > Alphaproteobacteria > Rhizobiales > Beijerinckiaceae > Roseiarcus. The sequence goes on along the minus strand of CAWCEV010000006.1, from coordinate 1,865,167 downwards.
CTTTTCGCGTGACGCCTATCTTGCGCTTGATCCGCCCAAGCGTGACGGCGTCGTCGCCTTCCTGCGATCGCTGGTCATCGAGGCGCCGTGATGCGGATCATCGCCTGCGCTCTCGCCCTTTTCGCCTGCGTCGCCGCGGCGCGCGCCGCCGACGACCGGCCGCGGCCGCTCGGCGATATTCCGGTCATGCATGAGGAGGCCGAGGCGGCGGGGATGCACAGCGTTTACGACGGTCCATGGGAGTTCTTCGTCGGCGGCGGCGGGGCGGCGTTGGACTGCGATGGGTCCGGCTTTCCTTCGGTGTTTCTGGCCGGGGGCAAAAATCCGGCGCGTCTCTTCGTCAACCGCTCGCGCTCCGGCGGCCCGCTCAAGTTCGAAGAGAAGCCGCTCGATATCGGCGCCGATCCCAAGCTGCTCGAGAACGTCATCGGCGCCTATCCGATCGACATTTCCGGCGACGGGCACATGGATCTTTTCGTGCTCAGGGTCGGGGGCAACCTCCTCTTGAAAGGCGGGCCGGACTGCACGTTCACGCTCGCCAACCACGAATGGAGTTTCGACGGCGATCCCGGTTGGACAACGGCCTTCGCCGCCGAGTGGGAGCCGGGGCAAAAGTTCCCGACGCTGGCGATCGGCCATTATGTCGACCGCAGCGCGCCCGGTTCGCCGTGGGGCACGTGCGAAGAGAACTCGCTCTACCGTCCGCAGCCCGGCGACAAGCCGGACTACTCGGTGCGCACGCCGCTCGCGCCCGGCTTCTGCGCCCTTTCGATGCTTTTCACGGACTGGAACAAGTCGGGCGCGCCGTCGCTCCGGGTCTCCAACGATCGGCAATATTACCGCGGCGGCGAAGAGCAGATGTGGCGGATCGATCCGGGCAAGACGCCCCGCCTCTATACCCGCGCCGACGGCTGGCGGCATCTTTCGATCTACGGCATGGGCATCGCCGAGGGCGATCTCGACGGCTCCGGATACCCCGAATATTTCCTCACCTCGATGGGCGACGAGAAGCTGCAGAAGCTCGATCCCGAAGCAGGCGACCGCGGCGAGGCCCCCATCTATCGCGACATCGCGGGCGACGTCGGTGCGACCGCGCATATCCCCTATGCGGGCGGCGACAAGCGGCCTTCGACCGCCTGGCACGCCGAATTCGCCGACTTCAATAACGCCGGGCTCCTCGACATCTTCGTCTCCAAGGGCAATCTCGAGCAGATGCCGGACTTTGCCGCTTATGATCCGAGCAATCTCCTGATGGGCCAATGGAACGGCAAGTTCGCCGAGGCGGGCGACGAAGCCGGAATCGCCAACGGGCTCAAGGGTCGCGGGGCGCTGGTCGCCGACTTCAACCTCGATGGGCGTCTCGACATCCTGCAGGTCAATCGCGGCTCCAACGCCTCGCTCTATCGCAATCTGGGCGCCAAGAACGGCGACGACCCGCCGCTGCCGATGGGCAACTGGAGCGAGATCAAGCTCATGGAGCCGAACCCCAACCGTAACGCAGTTGGAGCTCGCATTACGATCAGGACCGGAACCCGCAGCCAGACCCGCTTCGTCGACGTCGGCGGCGGCGACGCCTCAGGCCACGCGGGCTTCATCCATGTCGGCCTTGGCACGGCCGAGCGGGCGGAGATCAGGGTGCAGTGGCCCGACGGCGAGCATAGCCCCGGTTACCGGGTGTTCGCCAACCAGTTCGTCGTCATCGACCGCACGAAGCCGCAGGCGGCGTATTGGTATCCGCCGCGCTGAGCAGAGATGGCCTGAACAACCGGCGCCGCGCGCTTACCCGAGTGCCGATGTCACCGCCGGCGCGCGGGTTTGGCGGCGGGCCGCTTCTTCTTCGCCGACGCCGATCGCGCGCGGACTGGCTTCAATCTTGAGCGCGCGCGCTTCGCGGGACGAGGCTTCCTCGCCGTGGCCGTCCTCGCGGGAGTCCTTTTTGCCGCATCCTTTCGCGGCGGACGCTTAGCGACCGAAGCGGCGCCTCCACGCGCGGAAGCGCCTCTCTTCGCCGTGGTCCTTCCAGCCGCGCGTCGAGGCGCCCTGCCCGCATGCGCCGATGGCCCGGTCGCGGTCGCGGCACGCACTTGCGCGCCCCCGGACGCAGGGGCCGCCGCGGGCTGGCCCCCGGCCGCCGGGGCGGAAGTCCCTTCTCCCAGCCAAAACTTTATCTCTGCGAGCTCGTCGCCGGCGAGATAACCATCTTGCCACGTCGCATTATCGACCGGGCCGTGCCACACCTGCGGATCCTTGGCGTGGGCGTCGACGTAGGTGTTCCAGCGATAGGTCTGGTAAATCGCGATGATATTGGCGGCGTAGGACGCGGCGAGCGGCGCGTTGCCCTCGACGATCATCATGTTGTCGTCGTTCTTGGTCGAGGCTTTGTAGCCGAGATTGTGGGAGCCCGTGATGACGACCGGCTTTTTGCCGAACGGATCGATCACGATCACCTTGCTGTGCACATGCACGCCCTGGTTCATCACCTCGCTGGCCCAGGCATGGAAGGCGTCCTTGATCGCCTTGGGCACCATCGACTCCGCCGCGACAGGAATCGGCGCCGTCTTGCCGCTCGCATAGAGCTTGACCGGGCTCGGGTTGGCGGGATCGACAGCCGCGGCCTTGCCCGGCGCCACCGAGCCCTGTGCGGTCAGGCCCGCGATCTCCTGATTGACGACGCCGTGGATGTAAAGACCGCCGTCGTAGTTCGGCGTTCCGGGCTGATGCCGGGAGAGAATGTTCTGCAGGAGCGTCCACTGCTCCGGCTTGTCGTCCGGCTCGAATACCCCCGGATTGAAGAACAGGAACAGAATGCCTTGCTCGGCGCCGTTGATAAGCTCACGCGCATAATCGAGATCCTCGCCCTTGTCGGTCGGCGCGAACCATTGGGTGATCGAGCCGCCATCGACGGCGAAGGAGCCGGACTTCGAGTTGGCCTGCATGAGCGAGGCGGGATAGGCGCTTCCCGCGGCTTTGAGCAGATTCCACTGATTGATGAAGAACGCCCCGAGGTTCGAGTCGTCGACGATGATTCCGTTGTTGGCCTGAGTGCAGAGTCCGGTCATCGTCCAGTTGGTGCTGCCGGAAAGAACGCGTTGCGGCTTGCCGCCGGAAGCGCAGGCGACGACGAATTTGTTGTGCGCGAAATGCCCCTGCCCGACCAGGCGGTCGTGCAGGTCGACCTTGCCGCGCAACTGCGCGCGCACCGCGCTGTTCTCGTCAGGCTTCTTCGAATTGAAGGCGCCGTTGGCGAGGATGAGGTGGCAGTTCTGCCCGAGGGCAAGAAGCCTTGGGATCAATTCGGGATCGTTCAGCTCGTAGAGCGCTGCGTAAATCTCGCCGCCATTCTTTTTGACGTCGTCGAGCAGATCGAGCAATTGCGGGCGAAGCAAACCGCCAAGCGCATTGCGCAGCGCGTTGCCGGGCTCGGCGATAAGGCTGTCGAGCCTGGCGCTCTTGCCGACGGTCGCCAGCGCGCGCGCAACCCATTGCGCCGAAACGATGCCCTTGTTGAAATAGGCGCAGATATGTTGCGACGCCTGCCCGGTAATGGTCATCGGCGGCGTCTGCGCGCTCGCGTCGGCGAGAGAGAGCGACAGGCGGCCCTGGTCTGGTCCGACAACCGGGACAACTGAATATTGAACCACATCGCCGGGGTCGACCAGATAGTCCCACCACATGTACCGTTGCAGCGGGAACTTCCACGGCGCGGCTGGGTCGAGCTTGTCGGCGTCGGAGAATCCGACAAAGCCGTGCAGATAACTGTCCTGCTCCGGCCCTCCGCCGTTCGGCTTCAATGCCCGGCGAATCGTGAAGCCGCGGCAGTCCGGAATCGCCTTTTCATCGGAGGGCAGCCAGACAAGGCACGTGTGGTCGCCGTTGTCATAGACTTTAAGCTCAATCGTCATCGCGGTCCTCCCGCAAGAATATATTTTGCTCCATTGGGGCGTCCGCGGTCCCCTGCGCCCGACTGACTAAAAATCCGGCTGGAAGTTGTCTGTGACGCCGATCACATCGCGGCCCCCGAGCCAGCGGGACGCGGCAGAACGACTGCCTGCGACCTTCAAGTGGGAACGTTGGCAGGCCGGCGCGCCGGGCGCGCTCCGCATCGAGCCTTGAGTTCGTCGAGCCCTGACTGGAGCCTCGCCGCGTTGTAGGGTTTACTGATCACTGCAACGCAGCGGTCATGCGCGAAGCGTGCGCGAAGCTCTTCGGCGAGGTCGTTGCTGGCGATCAGGATCGGCAGATCGCTGTGCATAGCCCTCAACTCGTTGACGAGCGATTCGTCCGCCTTCTCGGACGATCGAACGTCCAGCACCACCGCGTCGTAACGGCCGCCCGCCGCCCGGATGCGTCCCAGCGCCTCCGACGCGGTCGCAGCCTCGTCGACGGTGTTGCCCGCTGCAATCAGCGCCTCGACCGCGAACATCCGCACCGTTTCGTCGCTCTCGACGACGAGCACGCGTCCCGTTCGCCCGGTATCGAGGACGTCGGCGATCTTTTCGGCAAGATCCGGATAGGTGAACGGTTTGGCGATCATTTCAACGCCAGGATCAAGCCGCCCGCCGTGGACGATGGCGTTGCGCGCATAACCTGAAGTGTAAAGCACCTTCAGAGCAGGGTGGCTTAGACGCGCAGTGTCGGCAAGCTCGCGCCCCGAGAGACCCGGCATCACGATATCGGTGAAGAGCAGATCGACCCGCTGTTCCTGCCTTTCGAGAAGCCTCAGAGCTGAAGGGCCATCATGCGCCTCAAGCACCATATAGCCGAGCTCTCGAAGGATCTCGACCGTGTAGGCGCGCACATCGTGGTCGTCCTCGACAACCAGGATACGTTGTTCACGCCGCATGCGGTCCGGCTCGTCGCGCTCATCCTTCTCATCGACTTCGTCGGCCTTTATGACTCGCGGCAGATAGATCTTGACCGTCGTACCTTCATTCGGCTCGGAGTAGATCTTCACGTGTCCGCCTGATTGTTTGACGAAGCCGTAGACCATCGACAGCCCGAGGCCGGTGCCCTTGCCGACGCTTTTCGTCGTGAAAAACGGATCGAAGACGCGCACGAGCGTTTCTTTCGACATTCCGGTTCCCGTGTCGGTCACGGCGATGACCGCGTAATTGCCCGGCGCGACCTCGGCATGCGCGGCGGAATATTGCTCGTCGAGACGCGCATTCGCAGTCTCGATCGTGAGCTTGCCGCCGTCCGGCATTGCATCGCGGGCGTTGACCGCGAGATTCAGGATCGCGCTTTCGAGCTGGTTGGGGTCGACCTCGACCCGCCATAGCCCCGGCGTCGATACGACCTCGAGCTGGACCTGTTCCCCGAGCGCGCGATGAAGCAGATCGGCCATCCCGGCGACAAGCCGGTCCATGTCGACCAGCTTGGGAGCCAAGGGCTGGCGGCGCGAAAAGGCTAGCAGCCGCTGGGTAAGCGCCGCGGCCCGCGCCGCGCCTTTCTGCGCGTTATCGAGCGCGCGCCCGGCGCGCGACGCTTCGCCTGAGCCGAGCGCGCGCCGCGCCATGTCGACGTTGCCGGTAATGACGGTGAGAAGATTGTTGAAGTCGTGCGCTATGCCGCCGGTGAGCTGGCCGACCGCCTCCATTTTCTGCGCCTGTCGAAGGGCGTCCTCGACCGTTTCGCGCTCGGCGATCGCGCGCGCCACTCGGCCTTCGAGTTGTTCGTTGGCCTCGCGAAGCGCCGCCTCGCTGGCCTTGACCGTGTCGGCCGCCTCCCGCCGGACGCGCGCCATGGAAATGCCGGAGGCGACCCGCGCCACAAGCTCGCGCGCAGAGAACGGCTTCGTCAGATAGTCATCGGCGCCGGCAGCGAGACCATCGACCTTCGCCTCCTCCCCTGCCCGGGCCGACAGCATCAAGACCGGAAGCTCGCGAAGATCGGGGTCATCGCGAATAGCCTGCAGCAACCCAAACCCGTCCAACCCCGGCATCATGACATCCGTCAGAAGCAGGTCAGGCTTCGAGGCTCGAAGCGCGGCAAGCGCCGCATGTCCGTCTCCGGCGACTTCAATCTCATAGCCCTTCTCGGTCAGGAGGCGAGCGATGTAGTCGCGCAAGTCGGCATTGTCGTCCGCGATGAGAACTCGGCGGCCGGCGGCCTCCGGAAGCGGCGTCGCCTCTTGCGGAATACCGATGGTCGACCCGGTTTCGAGCAGCGCGTCGGTCGCCCCGGCCGGCAGCCAGCGGAGCGCCTCCTCGACGAAAGTGCTCACCCTTGCAGGCGACGCGACGTCCTCTTCCGCGGTCGCGATCCGATCAACCGGCAGGTGAGCGGCGCCGAACGGAACCGTGACAGTGAAAACCGTGCCCCGGCCGACCGTGCTATCAGCCGAAATCCTGCCTCCGTGCTGCCTGACAAGCTCGGAGACGAGCGCGAGCCCGATGCCGGAACCCTCAAAACTGCGTCCACGGGCGCCTTCGACCCGATGGAAGCGCTCGAAAAGCTTGGGCAACTCATTGTCGGGGATCCCGACGCCAGTATCGCTCACGACAAGCTGCGCGTTCCCCCCTGCTTCGCGCAGGGAGATGGCGATCTCACCTTCCCAGGTGAATTTGAAAGCATTCGACAGCAAGTTCAGAACAATCTTCTCCCACATGTCGCGGTCGGCGTAGACCGGCCCCGGGAGAGGGTTCATATCAACCACGAAACTCAGGCCCGCCCTCTCGATCGCGGATCGGAAGCCGCTCGCAATCTCGGCTGTGAACTCGGCAAGGTCGGTCGGACGGAACGTCGCCCGAACCCGCCCCGCCTCGATGCGCGAAAAGTCGAGCAGGGAATTGACCAGGCGAAGCAGCCGAAGCGCGTTGCGATGCGCAATGTTCATCCGATCGAGTTGCACCGTCGAAGGCGCGCCCGAGTCGACGAGCGCGTCCTCGAGCGGCCCGATCATGAGGGTCAGGGGCGTTCGGAACTCATGACTGATGTTGGAGAAGAACGCAGTCTTCGCCCGGTCGATTTCGGCCAGCGCCGCGGCGCGCGCGCGCTCGCGTTCGTAGTCGTCGGCGCGTGCGACCGCCGCCGACAGCTGACCGGTCAGCAGTTCGATGAACCCGCGATAGCTCAGATCCAGCGCTCGATGCGGATTGAGCCCGGCGACGAAAACGCCGACCGGCGCTTCGCCCTCGGCGCCCGTAATCGGCGTCGCGATGGCTCGGGCCGGCGCCGATTGCCAGTATTTCAGCGTAAGCCCGTCAACAAGTTCCTTGGGGACATCGAGGGTCAACGTCTCGCCGTTACGAACCACAGGGTCGAGCGGCCACTTCGAATCCCCTTCGACGCTCCCCGCGAGCCACCGGGCCGCCCCCTCTCTGCCGACGCCATGAGCGGCCATGAGCGTGAAACCGTCGCCGGATCCGTCGCGAAGGTAGGCGAGAGCGAACGGCAGGTCGCGCGGATCGGCGGCGAGACAGGCCTCGAGCGCCGACATGAGTTCGATCCGGGTCGCCGCGCCGGCCAGTCTCACGCCGAGGTCGCGCAGGACCGCGAGTTGCCGTTCACCGATGACCCGTTCGGTCACTTCCGCAACCACGCACAGCATTCCCGCGATCTCGCCGTCGTCGTTGGCGAGCGGCGAATAGGAAAAGGTATGGTAGGTCTCTTCGGCGAACCCCGACCGCGCGAGATAAAGCTGCAGCGCCTCATCCCAAGTGGCCACGCCGGTCGAGAGAACGCGCTCGATGCGCGGTCCGATGTCGGGCCAGATCTCCGCCCAGACGCGATCTGACCGGCTGCCTATGACCCAGTTCCGTTTGATCCCGACGGTAGGGAGGTAGGCGTCGTTGCAGAAGAAGGTCAGTTCGGGACCCCACGCCATCCACATCGCGAAGCGAGACGTGAGCATCACCCGAACGATGGCCCGAAGGCTCTGCGGCCAGGTTTCGGGAGGCCCGACCGGCGTCGAGGCCCAATCTCGCGACCGCATGAGCGCGCGGACCTCGCCTCCTCCGGCAAGGGCCTCCCACGCCGGCTGGGTTTTCGACGGATCAGCCACGGTAAATTCGGACAATCAAGCACCCCACGCCAACGCCCCATCCGGCGTCATAAACTGTTCTCTGCACCGAATTGTTCGCGCCAACGGCACAAAACCGAACGCCGGCGGAACGGCGTTCGGGCTATGTCCGGGAGATGCTACGTTGTGAATTTGGACGCGGATTTGCCCAAGTCAAGCGGATGGCCGGCTCAACGCGCCGCTAACAGGCTTGCGCGAGCACGTAGCGCCGGGCCTCTTCCGATACGCGCACCCATTCGGCGGCGCTCGATGGCGCCAATGTCACCCATTCCTTCTTGACCCGGCCGGGGCCGGTCGAGAACGGCTCGCCCAGCCCGGCGGCGATCAGTTCTCCGACACGCTGCGCCGGCAGTTTCACGAGCAGGCGACCGTGCGACAAAGCGGCAAAGATCCTGCCGTCCGCCTTCAGCGCGTTCGATCCGAAACCGCGGCCGCGCGCGGCGTCGAGCGCGATACCGTGATGCTGCGCCACCATGCGGTAGAAAGTGTCGGCGGCGACGCTGCCGCTTGTCGGGCCGGCGTGCGAAGGGACGGCCGCTGGCTGCGTCTCAGCCGCCGATCGGCGTGGTCGCGGCGTCTTCAAAGGCGGTCGCTTCGCCGATTTGCCGCCAGCGGCCGAGCTCCGCCGCCAAGATTGCATGCTTCTGCTCCCATAGTCCGATCGCGTCGGCGCCAAGCAGCAGGCGCAGCGGCGGATCATCGCTCTCGACCGCCGCGATCATCGCCTCGGCCGCCTTGGCGGGATCGCCGGGCTGCTTGCCGTCGCCGCCGTAGAGATAGGCCTCAAGCGGCTCGATCACAGGGCGATAGGCGTCAAGGCGCAGCGCGGGACGCATGTTGACGGGGCCGGCGAACTCGGTGCGAAAGGCGCCGGGCTCGACGATGGTGACCCGGACGCCGAGCGGCTTGACCTCGTCGCGCAGCGCCTCGCTCCAGCCTTCGAGGGCGAATTTCGAGGCGCAGTAGGGACCGAACCCGCCGACCGAGATCAGCCCGCCGATGCTGGTGAGCTGCAGGATATGGCCGCTCTTCTGCGCCCGCATCGCGGGCAGCACCGCACGGGTCATCTCCGCGGCGGCGAAAAAATTGACCTCCATCTGCTCGCGCAGCTGGTCGGGCAGGAATTCCTCGACGGCGCCGAGCGAGCCGCGTCCGGCGATGTTGGCGATGACGTCGATGCGGCCGAAGCGCGCGAGCGCGGCCTCGACGGCTTTGAGGCGCGCGTCCGCGTCGGTCACGTCAAGCCCGATCGCGAGGGCGGATTGGGGATGGGCCGCGGCGAGCGACTCGAGCGCGTGCACGCGCCGAGCGGCAAGCACGGCGCTGTCGCCGCGCTTCAGCACCGCTTCGGCCAGCGCATGGCCGAAGCCGCTTGACGCGCCGGTGATGAACCAGACCCGAGCCATGGCGTCTGACGTAGCGCAGACGCCCGTGCCCGATCAAGACTGAGAAAGCTTGACGACTGGCAGCTCGACCTTGGGTCTTGCGCATCGACATCCGTTGAATTGCTGTTTATGGGAGCGCATCAAGCGCGCGCCGACTTGTGTCTTGAGCGCGAGGAAATCCGACAATTTCGCTCGGCTCATCGCCTGCCTCACCTGAGAGGCGACGTTGGCTAACCACGGAGTGAGAGCATTGTTTGACCGCGCCAGCCGTCGTTCGTTCCTCGTCGGGCTGGCGGCGGCGACGGCGATGTCACCCGCGCGAGCGGCCGGCCTCTCGCCCGCCGAGCGGATAGACGCGGGCAACAAGCAGCTGGCTCTGATCGAGCAGCGCGAGGGAGGGCGCCTCGGCGTCGCCGTCATCGACACGGCGACCGGCCGGACGCTGGAGCATCGCGCTGACGAGCGATTCCCGATGTGCAGCACGTTCAAGCTCATGGCGGCCGCAGCCGCGCTCAAGCGGGTCGACGACGGCGCCGACCGGCTCGACCGGGTCATCGCTTATGGGCCGGGCGACCTCCTCGAATATGCCCCTATCGCGAAGGCCCATGTCGCTTCGGGCGGCATGACCCTCGCCGATCTCTGCGCCGCCGCGATCGACTGGAGCGACAACACCGCCGCCAATCTGGTGCTGCAGGCGATCGGGGGAACGGCGGGCTTTACCCAGTTTGCCCGTTCGCTCGGCGATCCGGTGACCCGGCTCGACCGCAACGAGCCGGGGCTGAACGAGGCGACGCCGGGAGACGACCGTGACACCACCAGTCCGCGCGCGATGAGCATGGACATGCGCCGGGTCCTGCTCGGCGACGTGCTCTCCGAAGCGTCCCGCCGCCAGCTCGAAGCCTGGCTCATCGACGACAAGGTCGGCGACAAGCGGCTGCGCGCGGGGATTCCGCCGACGTGGCGTATCGGCGACAAGACCGGCAGCGGCGAACATGGAACGGCGAATACGATCGGAATCCTCTGGCCGCCGGAGCGGGCGCCGATCATCGCCGCGGTCTACTACACCGAATCCTCCGCGCCGATGGACGCGCGCAACGCCATCCATAAGGAAGTCGGGACGCTGATCGCGGAAACGTTCTGAGGCCAAGCTAGGCCGGCGTCAGAGACATATTCCAGAATTGCCCGCGGTTCCGGGAAGGGCGCCCTGCCGTCAGCCCCACAGGCGGGAGCGGCGCGTCATCGCATGCGCGAACCAGAACCAGCCGAGCGCAGCCGGGATCATGAAGCTCAGCGCCATCGCCTCCATGAGGTTCCGCTCGGCGGCGAGGTTGATCGTGACGCCGACAGCGAACGCCTTCGGCGCTGCCGGCTCCGGCAGCGGCGGTCCGGCGCGGTCCCGCGAGGGCAGATCGCGCACCCATTCGTCCGTCTTCGATCTCGGTCCCGCGTCGCGGAGGCGCGCCTCGTCGGCGGCGAACGGGACGCTCTCGCCGGTGAGCCCGTCCAGAACGACCGGCGCGCGCTCGCCCGTTCCGCGTCCCCTAGCCGGCATCGTGAAGGCGATCGTCTTTTTGCTCACGCCGCTTTCCTTTTCATCGAACCGAACACCTCATGCGCGAGAGCGTCGATCTCGCGCGCCGCCTCGCTCGCCGGCGCGGCCTCGATCACCGAAAGCCCCTTGGCGGCGCTCTCGGCGTAGACGATGCGCTGGTTCAGAACCGAGGCGAAAACAGGAATCTCGCCGAATTGCGCCAGCGCCGCCGCAGCGTCGCGGCCGATCGCGGTTCTGGCGATGCGGCGATTGACCACGAAGCCCGCCTTCAGGCTTTCTTTCATCTGCTGCGCCTCGCGGATCAATTGCACGGTGTCGGCGGCGGCCCAGACGTCATAGGGCGACGGCTGGACCGGAATCAGCACCGTGTCGCTGGCGAGGATCGCCGAGCGGCCAAGCTCGTTGACGCGCGGCGCGCCGTCGATGATCACGACATCATAGTTGCCGGCGAGCCGCGGCAGGTCGCGGTGCAGCGTCGGCTTGGCCATGCCGACGACCGCGAACGGCGGTTCGCTCTCACGTGTGCTCGACCACGCCATGGCGCTGCCCTGCGGGTCGGCGTCGACCAGAAGGACGCGGGAGCCGGAACGCGCGAGACTTGCGGCCAGATTGATGGCGACAGTGGTCTTGCCCACGCCGCCCTTCTGATTGAGAACGCCGATGATCATCGGAACGCGCTCCTTCCGCCCAAGATCCAGCGGCCGGCAATCGCTGCGGTGAAGTCATGCTGCAGCGCAATACCGCACTGCAATAATGTCACAGTCGGATGAGTTGGGCAAGGGCTCGGGCGGGTTTGAGCAGCGCCTTGCGCTTGAATGTTTACGGCATGCGTCACAATAACGCGGATTGAAGACGCCGGCGATGAAGGACCGAGGGACAACCCTTCCGACCAAGTTATTTTTCTGCGTGGGACATTTGCATGAGCCAATTTCCAGGTTTTGCAGACTTCCGGACGGCGCGCCTCGCAATGCGCCGGCTGGTCATGGATGACGCGCCAGAATTGACCGCAATTAGCGATGTGCGCGAGGTCAGCCAATGGATGGTGTTCATGGAAGGGGGTTTTCCGCTCGAAAAGGCCCAGGCTCTCATCTCCGCCCAGAAGGACCTGAAGGAGGTTTTCTTCGCCGTTCGCCTTGCAAACGGCGCCATGGCGGGCGCGTTGGGGATGGTCAATCATCCCAACCAGACAGTGGAGATCGGCTATTGGTTTGGCGTCGATCACCAGGGCAAGGGCTATGCGTATGAAGCCGTTCGGGGGCTGTTGGATCGGATCGCGTCCAGCCCGGAACTAACGTCGCGACAGATCATCGCGGAAGCACGCCCGGATAACGCGCCCTCGATCAAACTGCTGATGAAGGCGGGATTTCACCCAACGGGCCGGCCCGGGCATAGAGCCAACCGGGTGGAGTTCGCTCTGGGCAGGACGCCGGCGCAAGGCGAAGATTGAGGGTGTCCGAGAAACCTGCTTCGGACGAGAAAAAGGGGCCAGCGTCGCCGCCGGCCCCTCCAAGTTGGCTATTCGGTTTAAGGCTTACTTGCCGCCGCCGACGCAGGTGTCCGCGGTCTTCGGCGTGCAGACGTCGAGGCCGGTATAGGTCGGATCGGTCGGAGCCGGCTTGCCTTCCTTCATGTCTTTCAGCGCATACATCGCCTTGTAGCCCATCTCGAACGGCCGCTGGCCGACCTGGCCCGAGGAGAGGCCCGCCTTCATCGCGTCGATCTGGATCGGCAGCGTGTCGGCGACCACGAGGGCAAGCGCGCCCGAGGCGATCTTGTCCTTGTACTTGCTCGCGATCTTCGCATAGGCGTCCGGCAGGAACTGCGGGAAGCCGCCGGTCGGCGTGAACGCGTCGAGGTTTGGATATTTGGCGAGAATATCCTCCATCTGCTGGTTGGCGCGGGTGAAGTCGTCGTCGGTGTAAAGCGGGCAGCCGTCCGCTTCCTTCCAGCCGTTCTGGCCGGTGAGGCGAACGCCCGGCGACTCCGCGCTCTTGGTCCCCGACAGCGTGTCGCGGATGCCCTGCATGCGCTCGTTGTGGTTCGCCGCCGCCGCGCCGCCCGACTGGATGCAGATGGTCCCGCCCTTCGGCTTGATCTGCATGACGAGCTTGGCGATGTTGACGCCGATGTCATAGTTGTGCGTGCCGATATAGGCGGCGCGCAGTCCCTTGTCCTGCGGCAGAAGATCCGAGTCCCAGGTCAGGACCGGAATGTGGTTCGGAGCCGCATCCTTGAGCGCGTTGGCCATGGCCGGCGCGTTCGCGGGCGAGACGGCGATGCCGTCGACCTTCTTGGTGACAAGGTCGGCCACGATCTGCGCTTCCTCATCGCCGCCGCCGTGCTCGCCGGGGCCGATGTAGAGGCACTTCACCGCGCCCTTTAGCTCGGCTTCGGCCTTCTTGCAGCCAGCGAGCGCCTGGTCGAAGAACGGATTGTTGGTGTTCTTCGGCACGAGCGCAAAGGTGTAAGCATCGGCGGCGCGCGCCGAGGCCGAAATGGCCATCAGCGCTCCCGCCGCAACGGCGCCAGTCAGTACAAGCTTCAACATTACATTCCTCCCGTTGGATACGGCCCCTGCGGGGCCAGTTAGACGCGGCCTCACAATGAGGTCACTCGCGTTTCGCGCCCCGGATCTTTCCGAGGTAAACCGCTGCAATAAGGAACAGGCCGACGAACGTGCCCTGCCAGTTGGAATCGACGCCGGCCATCAAAAGCGAATTGCGGATCACGAAGATGAGCGCCGCGCCGATGAAGGCGCCGTAAGCGCTCGCTTCTCCGCCCATGAGATTGGCGCCGCCGATGACGGCGGCCGAAATCGCCAGGAGTTCGTAGCTGGTCCCGAGCGCGTTGATCGCCGAACCCGACCAGCCGACGTTGAGGATCGCCGCCACAGCCGCGGCAAGCCCAGAGACGACATAAACCTCGACCTTCACCCGCTTGACCGGGACGCCGGTGAGCAGCGCCGCTTGTTCGTTACCACCGATCGCCAGCACGTAGCGGCCCCAGGAGGTCATCTTGTAGACGACCGCGAAGATCGCAACGAGCACGATCAGGAACAAGAGCGGATAGGAGAGCGAAAACGAATGGCCGAGCGCGAGCTCGCCGCCCCCGAGATTCTTGAACTGCGGGCCGCCAGGGCCGAACTTGTAGAGCATGCGATTGCCCGAGAGCACGACCGCGACGGATCGCGCAATCGCCAGCATGCCGAGCGTCGTGACGAACGGAGACAGGTCCAGATAGGCGATGATGATTCCGTTGATGAGCCCGGTGACGCCGCCGGCGAGCAGGCCGACAATGACCGCGACCCAGGCCGGATAGCCCGCTTCGAGGGTGAGGCCGCACGAGACGGCCACGAGCCCCATGATTGAACCGACCGACAGATCGATGCCGCCGGTCGCGATCACCGCCGTCATCCCGAGCGCCATGATGCCGATGAACGAGAAATTGCGGGTGATGTTGTAGAAGTTCTCCGGCGTCGCGAACGAGGCGGGCTGGAGAAAGCTCATCACGATGCAGATGATGATGAGCGCGATCGTCACCCAGAACGATTGTGCGCCGAGAATCCGCTGCCAGAAATTATGCTGCTGGACGCCGAGCACCGACTCGATCGAGACGTTGGCTTGCGGCGGAGGCTTCGCGGCTTCAGTCGACATGGCGCCCCTCAAGCAGCGTGAATGGCGCCGGTGATGAGGCCGGTGACCTCTTCCGGGCTGGTCGCCTGGATCGCCTTGTCGGCCACTTTGCGGCCGCGCCGCATCACCACCACCCGGTCGCAGACCGCGAACACGTCGGGCATGCGATGGCTGATGAGGATGATCGCCATCCCCGAATCCTTGAGCCGCCGGATGAGATCGAGAACCTCGGCGACCTGCCGGACCGAGATCGCCGCGGTCGGCTCGTCCATCAGCACCATGCGCGCCTGCGAGAGGCGGGTCCGGGCGATCGCGACCGCCTGCCGCTGGCCCCCCGACATCTGCCGCACGAGGTCGCGCGGCCTCGTCTCCGACTTGAGCTCGCCGAACAATTCGCCGGCGCGCTTGGCCATCGCCTTGTGGTCGAGCCAGCGGAATGGCCCGGCGCGGCGCTTGATCTCGCGGCCCAGGAACACATTGGCGGCGGCCGATAGATTGTTGCAGAGCGCGAGGTCCTGGTAGACGACCTCGACCCCCTTCTGCCGCGCTTCGACGGGTTTATGAAAATGGACCGGCTCGCCGCCGATGCGGATCTCGCCGTGGGTCGGCGGGAAATTGCCGGCGATGACCTTGACGAGGGTCGATTTGCCCGCGCCGTTGTCGCCCATGAGACCCAGCACTTCGCCGGACTCGAGGGTCATATCGACCTCGTTCAACGCATGGATCGCGCCGAAATGCTTGGAAACCTGACTCAACTCGAGAATCGGCAAGCCGTTTCCTCCGCGTCCGCCCACGCAATATTATTCCGCGCCCTCCGCGGCGCGGCTCATTTATCCTACCTTTGCACCATTGGCCAGATCGGAACCGGGCGCAAGGGGGCGAGTCGCTTTTTCCTTGGCCGCATCCTGAGTCACCGCCGCGCGTAGATGAGAAGCGAAATCACTTGCTTGGGCGAAGGAGAGATTAGCCCTACGACAATCTGCACTCTCGGCCGTCGCTCGCCTTGATCGCCGCATAGATTGCGTCGGGAGCGAGGTCGAGATCGCCCGGCCAGCAAAGGGCGCCGAGCCCGACAAAAACGCGACCGAAAGCGTCTGGTTCGGACAGCGCGGCAAATACGCCGGCATTCGGGGAAGCGATCAGCGCGGACATATCAACAACGCCCTCAAACCCATCGAGAAACCGGACGCGCAGGCGATAGCCGGCCAACACATCCACGCTCGCCACTCGCCAAGGCATCGCAGGGCGGATCGCCGGCGCTATGGCAATGGCGGAATCCGCTTCGGCTGCTGGTTGCGATTGCAAAGGTCCCAATCCTCCAACAACTCGGCGCGATGCTCCTGAGCCTATTCCAACATGAGCGCAGTTGCCCGGCGTGGCACGCCGGCCTCGATGATTTCAAGCGTCCGAATGTCGACGAGCGCCTCGTACTCCGCGTAGAGGGCATGAAAATGCGGCGGCGCGTGATCATGCCAGATCATCTGGATCAATATGCCGTAAAATGCGCTGATGGTTAGCGTCACCGCCACATCGCCCGCATCCGCGCCTGGAGATCAACCCGTGAGCCCTCGCTCGTCGAACGCTGCGGCGCGGACGCCGCCTCCGGCCAGACGATCCGGTCGAAGTGCTTGAGCAACAGGGGCGGCAGGAACCGGGTCCTGCCCGCATACACGGCCCGGTCGCCGTATTTCGGCTGGCCATGGACATAGAAGCGCTGGGGAACGACGAGCGCGAGCTCGTCCTTGGCGCGGGTCATCGCGACATAGAGCAGGCGCCGCTCCTCCTCGATCTCCTCGGACGAGCCGGTCGCGAGATCGGAGGGAATGCAGCCGTCGACGCAGTTGAGCACGAACACCGAGCGCCACTCCTGGCCCTTGGCGGAGTGGATGGTCGAGAGGATCAGATAGTCCTCGTCCTTTAGCGGCGGCCCGGCCTCGTCGCTCGTCTTGTCCGGCGGATCGAGCGCGAGCTCGCTCAGGAAGCGCTCGCGCGAGGGAAAGCCGGCGGCGATGCGCTCGAGCGCCTCGAGATCGCCCATCCGGACCCGCGCGTCGTCGTAGCGCGTCTCGATCACCGGCGAGAGCCAGGCGACGGCGTCGGCGATCTCCGCCGGCCACGGCGCGGCGCGGGCGGCGAGGCGGCGCATGACCTCGCCGAAGGCGGCAAAGCCGGACCGCGCCCGCGCCGGCAGCGTCAGAGCCATCATCGCTGCAAAGCCGTCGCCAACCGCCGCCGCGGCGACAATGGTCTCGGCGATCCTGGGGCCGACGCCGGGCAGCAGCTGGGCGACGCGAAAGCCCGCGACCCGGTCGCGCGGGTTCTCGGCGAAGCGCAGCATCGCGACCGCGTCCTTCACATGCGCGGCGTCGAGAAACTTCAAGCCGCCGTATTTGACGAAGGGCACATTGCGGCGGGTGAGTTCGAGTTCGAGCGCTGCGCTGTGGTGAGACGTGCGAAACAGCACAGCCTGCGCTTTGAGTGCCGCGCCCGCCTCGCGATTGGCGAGCACGCGAAGAGCGACGAAGCGCGCCTGTTCCGCCTCGTCCGCGACGGTCACGAGCAGCGGCGCCGCGCCCGCCGGCCGCTCGGTCCAGAGGTTCTTCGTGAAGCGCTCGGGCGCGAGCGCGATCGCCGCGTTGGCGGCGGCAAGGATCGCGCCGCTCGAGCGGTAGTTGCGCTCGAGCGTGACGACAAGCGCGGGCGGATCGAAGGCGCGCGGAAAGTCGAGGATGTTGCGCACGGTCGCGGCGCGGAACGAATAGATCGCCTGCGCGTCGTCGCCGACCACCGTGAGGCCGCGCCCCTCGGGCCTCAGGCGCAGCACGATTTCGCCCTGGAGAGCGTTGGTGTCCTGGTACTCGTCGACCAGCAGGTGGTCGAAGCGGCCGGCGATCTCGCGCGCGATTTCCGGCTCCGTCAGCATCTGGGCGAAATAGAGTAGGAGGTCGTCGTAATCGAGCACGTTCTGGCGCTGCTTCATCTCGACATAGGACTGAAACAGCGTCCGCAGCGGCGCCTCGTGCGCTGCAACCCAGGGAAACCATCGGTCGAGAACGGTCTTGAGCTCGCCGCGGGCGTTGACCACGCGCGAGTAGATGGCGAGGCACGTGCCCTTGGTGGGAAAGCGCAGCTTCGCAGCAATCTCGCCGAGACCGGCTTCGTGACGCGCCCAGTTCATGAGGTCGGCCGAGTCCTCACGGTCGTGGATCGTGAACTGCGGATCGAGACCGAGCCGGGGCGCGTATTCGCGCAGGAGGCGGGCGCCGATGGCGTGAAATGTGCCCGCATAAGCCGGCGTCGCCGAGGCCGCCGCCTCCGGCGCGAGACGCCGCGCCAGAAGCCGCTCGACCCGGCGGCCGAGCTCCGCCGCGGCGCGGCGGGAGAAGGTGGCGAGCATGATCCGCTTCGGATCGGCGCCGGCGAGGATGAGCGCAGCGACGCGATGCGCGAGCATCGCGGTCTTGCCCGAGCCCGCGCCCGCCACGACGAGCATGGGGCCGGGACCCGCAGGATCGCCTATCCCGTGCTCGACGGCGCGCTGCTGCTCGGGATTGAGCTCAACTGTCGGTGCCGTGCGAATCAGGGCGAGGGACATGGTTCGAGGGAATCATGTTTCTTGCTTTGTTCCAAGGGCGTGGATAATCTCGGCCGCATTAGCTGACCGGCGGACTAATTTTATGGAGCCGCCATACCACCGTCACCGTTCACGCCGCGAAGACAAACCTGTCGAAGCTTCTCGCCCGGGTCGAGGCGGGCGAGGAGATCGTGATCGCGCGCGGCAAAACCCCGATCGCCCGGCTGACGCCAATCCACGCGCGTCCCGCGACGCGACGCTTCGCGCCATGAAGGGCGTGGTCACGGTCGGCCCGAAGTTCTTCGAGCCGATGACCGAGGCGGAATTGAAGGAGTGGAGCACCAACTCGCCAGCCGGCCGATTGTGACGGAGCCGATCTTGCGCCTCCCGCTGACGAACGCCGAAGGGGGTCTCCAAGCATGTTCCCGGGGGTATCGCCGGTGCGCGTCAGAGCGTCCTTCGAAGCCCCTCGGGGCGCTCTGGACGAGATGTAGGTTTGGAGTAGGTGGGAGCGCAACTTGCAGCGTGCGGCCGGGCCGATCACCAAGCTTCGACTGGGGGCTAAAGATGAAAGCGCGGAGCTCTTTCTTCGGGCTCGCTTTTGCCGGTGTAGCCTTTTGTGCGACGACGGCGGCCGCCCAATTGGGCAAGCCGATTGAAGGCCGGCCGGTGAGTGGTAGCGACATTGCAGGCAAGAAGATCTGCTGGGACGATGGCGGGTTCACTATGTTCGAGCCGAATGGTCAGTTCACCAACAATCGTGGTCAACACTCTCAGTGGTTGGTGACCGAGCCTGGTGTTGTCAAAATCGGAGTTAGTTATCGTCAATACGAAATATTACCGGACGGCGGCTTTTATATGCACCGGTTCTTAGCTAGGGTTGGTTCTATTACCGGACATGTAGAACATTGGGGAAAGGTATGTAACTGAGGGCGTTTTTCCGGCGGTTGTTTTTGGTCCGCCTCAGCCCACCATGCGGAGTTCATCAGTCAGATTCGACAGCGCGATCCGGCGCTGCATAAGTTTTCGACAAAGCGCTGCTTCTTCACCGAGCCGTGCCGTAGCGCCGTGATAAATTGTGGCCGGCACGATCGTCGGGGTGACGCCATGCCTGGTCCGGAATCGCACTACATCAATCGCACCGGCTGGCTCCGCGCGGCTGTGCTTGGCGCCAATGACGGGATCATCTCGACCGCGAGTCTCATCGTCGGGGTCGCCGCCGCCGATGGGACACGCACCGCTGTCCTCACCGCCGCAATCGCGGGCTGGGCGGCGGGCGCGATGTCGATGGCGGCGGGCGAATATGTCTCGGTCAGCTCGCAGGCCGACTCGGAAGCCGCGGACCTCGCCCGCGAGCGCCGCGCGCTCCGCGAGCGGCCGGCGGCGGAAAAAGAGGAGCTTGCCCATATCTACGAGGAGCGGGGCGTTCAGCCGAAACTGGCGAAGCGGGTCGCAAGGCAGCTCATGGCCAAGGACGCGCTCGCGGCCCATGCGCGCGACGAGCTCGGCTTCAATGAAGCCGCCCAGCCGAGGCCGATCCAGGCGGCTTTCGCCTCGGCGCTCGCTTTTTCGGTCGGCGCCGTGCTGCCGACCGCCGCGGCCTTTCTTGCTCCGCAAGACGCGGTCGGCTGGGTCGTCCCCGCCGCGGCAATCGTCTTCCTCGTCGCGCTCGGAGCGCTCGGCGCGCGTCTCGGCGGCTCACGGATGTTGAAGCCCGCGCTCCGGGTCGGATTCTGGGGCGCGCTGGCGATGGCGGTGACCGCGGGCATCGGCGCGCTCATCGGCAAAGCGGTTTAGGACCAGGGCGGGTTCGGACGAAATCGTCATCGCGAGGAGCGAAGCGACGCGGCGATCCAGGAATCGTAGGGCGCTCGACGTCCCCTTGATCGCCACGTGCACGGGTCCGGGGGTCCTCGCGAGGACGGCGCCGGCTCCGTCCGAACGCGCCATGCTCTAAAGGCTCAAGGCGCTCGCGGAAGTCGGAAAAGCCGGCAGTCGAACCACAAGATTGCAAAAACCAGAAATATCGGCTATATGTTTCAGGTTAGGACGGCAGTGCGTCGGTCGAAGGGTCTTGCGCGCCAGCTCGCGGGGCGCAAAATGCGGAAAAGGTCGCCGAATCGACTTAAGCTATTGAAAAACAACAATATCGCATTTGGATTTTGTTGCGCTGGATTTTGATTTTGTTGCGTTGGGCTTGGCTTCTGTTGCGCCCGGTTTGGGTTTCGTTGCGCCGGGGCTTGGATTGCGTTGCGCGCCGAGCCGGCTCGGTCTGGCGCGGGCCGGACCCAGCCGTTCAACTCACCGTCTCGGCGCTGTAGCGCGCGATGAGACCGTTGCGGATGACCGAGCGATAGACGGCGAAGAAGAAGAGGCAGGCGAGGACGAGGTAGACAATGGCCAGACCCCCGCCGATCGCCAGGCGGTCCCAGGGCGGAGGATTTCCGGCGACGACCGCGCGCATGCCCTCGAACACGTAGGACGGCGGCAGGAACATCGCCACCGCCTGCATCCAAAGAGGCAGGACAGCGAGCGGATAGAACACGCCGGCGAATGGCGAGATGAGCATCGGGATCGGCCAGATCAGCCACTCGGAGGCCGGTCCCAGTCTGAGCACCAATGCCGAGGCAGCGACGCCAAGCGCGATGCCGGTCAGAAAGAGCACCATCAGGAACGGCGCGAGCGCAACGCCGTAAGTGAAGAACGAAAGCCCGAACGCGATCTGCGCCAGCGCCAGCATGGCGATGAGGCTGAGCAGACTTGTGCTCACGGCGACGACGAGGAGCCCCGCCAGATATTCCGACACGCGAAGCGGGGTCGCAAAGAAATTGAGGAAGTTGCGCGTCCACACATCCTCGAACAACGCCATGGAGATTTGCTGCATGACCCTGGTGAGGAAGTCCCACAACAGCACAGCGCCCAAGAGAGCGGGCACGAAGTTGAAATCGGCGCGCGAGACCGCGTTGAGATAGCGGGTGAGAAAGCCCCAGAGCACGATATCGACGGCGACGAAGACGAAGATGGGAAACACCCGCTGCGGGCTGCCGCGGTAGAGGTAGAACATCCGCAGCACGATCGCGCCGACACGCGAGCAATTCACCTTGCCCCTCCTGCGTGCAGCGCCTCTTGCGCGACATTGACGAAGAGGTCGTCGAGGCTCGCGGCGCCATGTTCATCGGGCAGCGTCTTCGGATCGCCTTCAAGCACGATCCGGCCGTGCGACAGGAACAGCACCCGGTCGCAGACCGCCTGCACCTCGTACATGTTGTGGCTCGTCCACAGAACCCCGCAATGTCCGCTGTCGACGAATTTGGCGATTCCGGTGCGAATGTCGCGCGCGTTCGAGGGATCGATCGAGGCGGTCGGCTCGTCGAGCAGGAGGAGGCGCGGGCGGTTCAGCATCGCCTTGGCGAGGCTGAGCCGCGTCTGCTCGCCGGACGACAGGAGCCCCGCTTTGGTCCCCCGATAGCGGAGAAGGTCATAGGCCGAGAGCAGCCGCTCGACGCGCTCCGAGAGGTTGCTCACCGCGTAGAGCATGCCGAACACCCTTAGGTTCTGTTCGACAGTGAGATTGCCGGGCAGCGGCGCATAGACGGCGGCGAAGTTGGTGCTCGAGAGAGCGCGAGTGCGATCGACGGCGAGGTCGACGCCCTCGATCTGGATCCGCCCGGAGCTCGGCTCGAGGACGCCGAGGATCATGTTGATCGTCGTCGTCTTGCCGGCGCCGTTCGGACCGACCAGCCCGACGATCTCGCCCGGCGCCACATGGAAGCTGATGGCGTCGACCGCCCGCAAGTCGCCGAACGACTTCGCGATGCGTTCCACGGAAAGCACGGGGGGCGAAGGCTGATCCATTGGCCCGTCGTATCCGCCGGGCCCACGGGCGCGTCAAGCTGGCCGCGCCTCTCAGGGCTGCCCGGTTCCTCCGAACGAACCATAGACCTGGCCGGTGGCGTAGCTCGCGTCCTTGAGGGCTTAACGTAGATCGAGCCGAGTTCGGCGGGGCCGGCGTGAGAAGGGAAAGCGTTCACCTTTTGACATGTGCGACCTCCGGGATCGTGCGGAGGAACGCATCGCCCGTGCCGTTTGTTGCCGACCTAGAACCCGTTTTGCGGTTCGCCGCGATACGATCCGTCAACCGGCCCAGGCGCTCAGGTCGAGCGTAAACAATTCCTGGGGCTTGCCGACGCCACGCAACGCGTACCGTCCGACGGAAGCGAAAGCGTGGCCGTTGTCGGCGGCGGAGGCGGCGAACGCCGCCGAGACGAGGACCGGCTGGTCGACGGAGCGGCACATCGCCGCGATCCGGCTCACCTCGTTGACCGCCGGCCCGACGACGGTGAAATCGAGCCGTTCCTTGCTGCCGATGTTGCCGTAGAACACCTCGCCGAGATGAAGCCCGAGATACATCTCCGTCGCCGGCAGGCCGCTCTCGAGGCGGCGGGCGTTCAAGGCCGCGACCGCCTCGTGCGCCGCCCCGGCGGCGTCGAGCGCGGCCGCGCAGGCTTTGGCTCGTTCCTCGGCGGGGAAGATGGCGAGCACGCCATCGCCGATCAGCTTCAGGACGTCGCCGTCATGTTCGTGGATCGATGAGACCACCGCGTCGGCATAATCATTGAGGAGCGGGATGATTTCCTCCGGCGGCGAGGTGTCGGAGATGCGGGTATAGTTGCGCAGGTCGCTGAACCAGAGCACGGTCTTGATCCTGTCGGCCACCCCCCGCTCGATCCGGCCCCGAAGCACGCGCCGGCCGGCGTCGCGGCCGAGATAGGTCTCGACCAGCGTCTCTGCGATCCGCGCGAGAGACGCGGACTTGATCGCGAGCCCAAGAAACGGCGTCAGGCGCTTGAGAGCCCCGATCTCCTCGTCGACGAATCCCTCCGCCCGATCCGTCGTCCAAAAGGAATAGACGCAATCCATTTCACCGATCACGCCGTCTTCTGCAAAGCGATTGATGATTGCGACGTAGTCGGTGAATTTGGCGTCGCGGTATTCGGCCAAGGACGGAAACTCAGCCACGGTGTCGGCGCTCAAACGCAGCCGCAAGAGCGATTCGCCACTCGTCAAAAGCCGGTAGAGAGGGCTCGTCCGCCAGCGTTCGGCCGCCTCCCCGTCTGCGGTTCGTCCGTATTCGGTCAATGTCGCTTCGGGTTTTTCCTTTTCCCAGCGAAACGCACGCCCCTCGTGAATGGGATGGAGCGTGTCGATGAGGACCATCGCGCGAGCGAGCGGCAGTCCACCGGCGAGGGCGCGATTGCAAAAGCCTTCAACGAGGCTGGTTTCCGTCCGTCCTTCGAGGCCCGCCTTCGCGAGCCACGACGCAAGCTTTGCGATCTCGGCTTCGGTCATGGGCCATCATAACGGCGCGGCCGGCGGCGGCAAAACCTGTCGTCCGCGCCTCGGCCTGCCGATAGGCTTTCAGTTGCAAGACACTATCGGCCATAACGGGTCTGTGCTGTTGCGCGAACTCCGCGGCGTCAAGTAAAAGGGCAAGAGGCGCGTGCTTCCGGGTATTCCCTGGAGAACCTGAAAATGATCGATGCGGCCGTCGCGGATCGGGCAGTTAAACGCTACCCCCTGCTAGAGGCCTTGCCGGCGGCGGAGCGCGACGGCGCCTTTCGCGCGGCGTCCCTCATGAAGGTTCCAGCCGGCGCGGCGCTTTTTGATGAAGGAGAGCCATGTCGCGGGTTCGCGCTGCTCCTTGCCGGCGTGGTGCGCGTCTCGAAAGTCGCGCCGAATGGGCGTGAGCTTCATCTTTACGACGTCACGCCGGGCGATAGCTGCGTCCTCACCTGCGCATGCCTGCTCGGGCAATCGACCTACAATGCGCGCGCCGTCGCCCTCGAAAATCTCGAAATGATCGTGCTGCCGGCGCCGGCTTTCCGTGACCTATGCGGCCGCTTAGAGTCCTTTCGCGACCAGGTGTTCGCGCGATTCTCGGCGCGAATGACCGAAATGATGGAGCTGGTCGCGGCGGTCGCGTTCCAGAAGCTCGACCAGCGGCTTGCGTCTTCGTTGCTCGCCAAGCCTAGCCCGATCCACACGACCCATCAGGCCCTCGCCGACGAACTCGGCAGTATTCGCGAAATCGTCAGCCGGCTTCTAAAGAATTTTGCTGATCACGGCTGGATCCGGCTCGGCCGCGAACAGATCGAAGTGCTAAACTCGGGAAGCTTGAAACAACTCGCCTCCGGGCTTGTGTAACTTTTGTCACAGACTGGCTAGACCGTCCGCCATAGAAACGGGACATTCAACAGCAAGGAGTGACCCAATGACACTTCGCCTCAACGACATCGCCCCCGACTTCGAAGCCGAGACGACCCAAGGCAGGATCGGCTTTCACGATTGGATCGGCGACAAATGGGCGATCCTGTTCTCCCATCCCAAGGATTTCACGCCTGTCTGCACCACCGAGCTCGGATACATGGCGAAAATCGAGCCGGAGTTCACCAAGCGCGGCGCCAAGCTCATTGGCTTGAGCGTCGACCCAAGTGAGTTGCACGCTCGTTGGCTCCACGACATCGAGGAGACCCAAGGCGCCAAGGTCAACTATCCGATCATCGCCGACAGCGATCTTAAGGTGTCCAAGCTATACAACATGCTGCCGGCCGAGGAGCCGGGCACATTCGAGGGCCGTACGGCGGCGACCAACCAGGCGGTGCGCTCAGTGTTCGTCATCGGCCCAGACAAGAAGATCAAGCTTATGTTGACCTACCCGATGACCACGGGCCGCAACTTCGATGAGATCTTGCGCGTGCTCGATTCGATGCAGCTCACCGCCAAGCACAAGGTGGCGACGCCTGTGAACTGGAAGCACGGCGACGACGTCATCATCGCTGGCTCGGTCAGTGACGACGACGCAAAGAAAATGTTCCCCGCCGGATGGAAGTCGCCGAAGCCCTATATCCGGATCGTCAAGCAGCCGGTCTGACCGGCTGCTTGGACCCCGGCTTCGACGAGCGCCGAAGACGCGAACTCGAAAACGCGGGCGGAGCGGCATCGCGGCATCGGCTGGACGAAAAGCCCTTCGCCGGATAGTCAATTGCGGTAGCACTCGAGGCCAAGCAAAAAAGGGAGGCCCCCGATGATCTTCCGGCAATTGTTCGACGGCGTCTCGAGCACCTATAGCTACGTGCTCGCCAGCCGCCGTGGCGGCGAAGCGCTCATCATCGATCCAGTGCTCGAGAAGGTTGACCGCTATCTCAAGCTGATGGAGGAGCTCGATCTCAAGCTCGTGAAGGCGGTCGACACCCATCTCCACGCCGACCACATCACCGGCCTCGGCGCGTTGCGCGACCGCACCCGCTGCGTCACCGTGATGGGTGAGCAGAGCAATGTCGACGTAGTGTCGATGCGGATCGCCGACGGCGACAGGCTCACCGTCGAGGGCGTGAGCCTCGACGTGCTCTACACGCCCGGCCACACCGACGATTCCTACAGCTTCCATCTCGGCGACCGGGTCTTCACCGGCGACACGCTGCTCATCCGCGGCACCGGCCGCACCGACTTCCAGAACGGCGATTCGCGCGCCCAGTACGAGAGCCTGCAGCGGCTCATGCGGCTCCCCGAGGAGACGCTGGTCTTTCCCGCCCACGACTACAAGGGCGACACCGTCTCAACCATCGGCGAGGAGAAGCGCTACAATCCGCGGCTCAGAGTTCGCGATGCCGACGAATATGCGGCGCTGATGGCGGGCCTCAACCTGCCGAACCCGAAGATGATGGACGTCGCGGTGCCCGCCAACATCCATCAGGGCCTGCATCAGCAGGATGTGGCGCGTAAGGGCTGGGCCTTCTCGGCCGCCGACGCAAAGGGGCTGGTCGGGCGGCCGGACATCGCGCTGATCGATCTGCGCGAGAAGCCGGAACGCGAGCGGACGGGCGCCATTCCGGGCTCGCTGCATGCGCCCTACGCCGAGCTCATGGACAACATCGGCGAGGGCGGCCTCATCCATGAGCTGGCGCAATCGGGCAAGACGATCGTCTTCTACTGCGCCTTCGGCGAACGGTCAGCGATGGCGGTGCAGGCCGCCCAGGACCAGGGCCTCGCGTCCGCCCGCCACATCGAGGGAGGCATCGCCGCCTGGACGAAGGCGGGTGGCGCGACGCGCTGACCTTGTCGAACGGCTGCGCGCAGGCTGCCGGCCTATCCGCGCTTGAGCCTGCAAATCCTGACGTGCCGCCCGTCCTCCAGATTGGTGATCAGCGGATCGCATTCGCCGTCGCGAGCGAGCCGGCGAATCGTTCGGATCCTCGACGCCCCACAGCGGCCCCGGATGATCGCGAACCGCCGCTTCGATGATCCCCACAGCCGAGCGCGATCGCCTCCATCAGCGCCGACCTCTTCCCGATCGCCGATCGGATCGCGATCGCCGCGAACATGCCGACGAAAAGCGGCGCCGGCGTGAGCTTGAGGTCGACCGAAACCCCAGCGAGGCCGCCGAGCGCAAGCCCAGAGCGCGAGCGCAATCAGGCCCGCGAGACCTGGAAACACGTCCGACTGTGTCGTCGCGAGGGTCGCAAAGGTCGCGGCGCCGCTGAGTCCGAGGGCGGTCGCCTATGTCAAAGCATCGGCGCGCTGTTCGGACCCGGGTATCGCTTCGGTAACGGGCCGGCGGAGGTCGGATGAAAGCCGGGGCGCGAGCACGCATGCGATCCTGCCCGCCGCCACAATATTCACCCACGCGGCCACGATCAGGTAGCGCGGGACCGGCTCGGTGGAAAGCGCGAGCTGGGATGCGCCGCTGGCGAGCGCGAAGGCCGCGAGCGTCAGCGTCGACGGCCTTCTGTCGAGGAGAAGACAGCCGGCCAGCAATATCGTCGAAATTGCCGGGATCAAAGCATAGTACCGCCACGCCGCTTCGAAATAACTTCGGACCGGCGTTTGAACGGAGGCAGTGTCCACGACGTCATCGATACCGTGCTCGGCAAGGAGCGGGATTACGCCGGGGACGAATTCCTGATTTCCGGCTTCCTCCAGGACGCGGCCATAGGCCCACGGCTCATCGAAGTAATCGAGATAGCCCAACCAGGCCAGGTCGATGAAGCCGACCGGATCTCGCAGGAGCGCGTGAATCGCGATGTGGCTCGCGAGACGGTTCTCCCGCTTTACGTTTTCTGCGGCCTTTGTCCCCTTCTCGGTCGCATGTTGTATCTGGTCCGTGGCCAATCCAGGTTTGAACATCTCGGCGGGTCGCCACCTTCGGTCTCTTGCTTTGTCATCCAGAATCGCCGGCGTTTGCGCCGGGTCGATATAGGGCTCAACGTCGGCGCGCGAGACAATCGGCAGCACCGCCGCGAGCAGGAATCGTCCCGACGCGGCGTTGTAGCCGCGGACACCCTGATATTCGAGCGCATAGTGGGAAAAGGCGAGCTGGAACAGGACAAGCGACGCCGCCATAAAGGCGCTGGCGCGATAGTCGCGTCGAATGAAAAGCAGGATAAGCAAGGTGATCGCGCACAAGAACGCCAGGCTCGGAATCTGCGAGCTGCGCAGCGAGGCTGCGAGGACCATGCTTGGAGGCGCGAGCGCCGCGTAGACCCGTGTGGCCGCGCTCCCGTCGATGATACCCACGCAGAAGAAAACTGCGGCCGCGACCGTGACGAGGCCCAGACTGTCGGTAAGAAAGAAGCGCTGATAAATCAGCGCCAGCGGCTCGATGAGGCAAAGGCACGCCGCGGCAAGAGCGATGACGTTTCGACGGCGCCCGTCGCGGCCCGACACCAGTCCGAAAGCGACCCACGCCGGAATCACGCCCAGTGCGCACTGGACGAAGACGACCAGTTTCGCCGAACGCAAGGACAGGATCGGGCCCAGGAACCACGCCGGGTAGGTCCATGAGCGATCATAAGGTCCGTCGTGAAAAACGGACCAGAGATAGGACGCCGAATCGCCCATGAGATAGCGGGGAGTGGGGTCGAGCAGCGTCAGGCCGAGCTGTAGAACGAGGATGAGGCCGAGGTAACGCCAGGTCTGCGCCCCCAGCCGCACAGGTGCGCGGATCGAAATGCTTGTGGCCAAAAAACGCCTTGCTCTCGTATTGCGTTTTGGAAATTCACCCCGCGCCGCAGCCTGATACCCAGCGCCTGCGGCTCATGTCAACGCATTGGCGCGCAGTTCGTCGACCAGCACGCGCTTGTTCTCGGAATAGTCGACCGGGGTCACGACGAGATGGACGCCGCCGGCGGCGAAGGCGGCTTTGAGCGCGGGCGCGAGCCCATCGGGAGTTTCGACCCGGCCGCCCTTCGCGCCATAGGCCTTGGCATAGGCGACGAAATCGGGGTCGCCGAAGGTCAGGCCAAAATCCGGAAAGCCGTCGGTCGCCTGCTTCCAGCGGATCATGCCGTAGGCGTGATCCTCGAACACCAGCACGACGAGATTGAGCTTCAGGCGGACAGCCGTTTCCATCTCCTGCGAGTTCATCATGAAGCCGCCGTCGCCGCAGATGGCGAGAACCTTGCGCTCTGGGTTGAGGCAGGCGGCCATGATCGCGGAGGGGAGGCCCGCGCCCATGGTGGCGAGCGCGTTGTCGAGCAGAAGGGTGTTCGCGACCTGGGTGCGGTAGTTGCGCGCAAACCAGATCTTGTACATGCCGTTGTCGAGGCAGACGATCCCGTCTTCCGGAACTGCCTGCCGCACATCCTGGACGATACGCTGCGGCGTCGGCGGCCAGCGGCTTTCCTCGGCCCCCTCGGCGATATGGGCGAGGATGCCGTCGCGCAGACCGATCAGCGCCTGCGCCCGGGGCAGCTTTCCTTCGAGCCGGTCGGCGAGAAGGGTCAGGGTCGGCCCGACGTCGCCGACAAGCTCCGCCTGGGGAAAGAACACTTCCTCAACCGTCGCCGGCAGATAGCCGATGTGCAGCACCGTCGGTCCGTTCGGACCCATGAAGAAAGGCGGCTTCTCGACCGTGTCATGGCCGATCGAGATGATGAGATCGGCCTGGTCGATCGCCCGATGGACATAGTCGCGCTCGGACAGCGCCGCGGTCCCCATGTAGAGCGCGGAGCCGCCGGTGACGGCGCCCTTGCCCATCTGCGTGTTGAAGAACGGGATCTGCACCCGTTGCACGAAAGCGGACAGCGCATCGGAGAGGCGCGGCCGGCTCGCGGCCGCGCCGAGCATGACGAGCGGCCGCTCGGCGGCGAGGATCAGTTGCGCGGCGCGGTCGAGCGCCGCGCGCGGCGCGATCGGCAGGTCGATCGGGTGAGGCGGGACCGGGACCATGTCCGGCCCCGGCTCGTGGGCGATGTCCTCGGGGAGTTCGAGATGGACCGGCCCAGGCCGCTCCTGCTGCGCCACCCGGAACGCTTCACGCACCAGCGCGGGAATGGTCGCCGGAGAGACGATCTGGCGGGCCATCTTGGTGAGCGGCGTCATGGTCGAGACGATGTCCACGACCTGAAAGCGCGCCTGCTTGCGGCTGAGGATTCCCTTCTGCCCGGTGATCATCACCATCGGCATGGCGCCGAGCAGCGCATAAGCCGCCCCGGTCGTCAGATTGAGCGCGCCGGGCCCGAGCGTGGCGAGGCAGACCCCGGCCCTCCCCGTCAGGCGCCCGTGCGTCGCCGCCATGAACGCCGCCGCCTGCTCGTGGCGGGTGAGGACCAGCCTGATCTTCGAACGGCGCAAGGCTTCGACGACGTCGAGATTCTCCTCGCCCGGGACACCGAAGATCTGCTCGACGCCCTCGTTCTCGAGCGCGGCGACGAGAAGTTGAGCGCCGTTCATTGCATGCTCCTCAGGCCGGTCCCAACTCCGCGCGCCCGAGAGCGCGTGTACCCAGCTGGTCGGCGCCTCCTTGGCACGAAACAGGGCTGCGGCCTATCCCCGCTGCGTAATATCGGTGACACTTTACTCAATCACCGAATTAGGTCTGCTAGGGACGCCCATATCGTATCGAAGAAAATTGGGGAATGAGTAAAGTGTCACCGTTTTCTGTTTTCGTTTCATCAGTAGATTCGGTCGGAACAATGACTTTATAATATTGACGCATACTATTGAAATTGAATATTATTATCCTCCTGAATTGTAAATATATTTCGGAAAAACGTAATCTGTGATATGCTCCCGCCGATGGCACACCCACCGGAAGCAGCGCGTCGTGAATTCGTTGTCAGGTTTCCAGGCGCGGACGAAAGGTTTTGCGCCAGGGAGTCGCGATAACCCGCTGATAAAGCTCAATTCCGACAAGCCAATCCGAGGAAATACAAGCCTTTTCCTTGGATTGGCTTGGCGGGAGGCGAGAGCGGCCTGGCTCGGCTTGGCTAGTTTCGTCGCGGACTCGCCATGATAGAACACACTCATGGTGGATTTATTGGTGGGCGCTGGCCCTCGGCCGCGCCGAGGCCGCGTTCCGCCCAGGCGTTCGCCCGGTCGCCGACCAGTTCGCCGATCCGCGCGACGCCGCGCTCGTCCATCACGCGCTTGAGCCCATCGAGGATCTCACGGACGACCCGGGCGCCTTTCAGCGCGAGGCCGGTATAGAGCTGCACCAGATTTGCGCCGGCTTCGATCTTGGCAAGCGCCCCCGTCGCGTCCTCGACTCCGCCGCAGCCGATCAGGGGCATCGCCCCGCCGGTCAGGAGATAGGCGCGGGCGAGCAGCCGCGTAGACGGCTCGAACAGCGGCCGGCCGGAGAGGCCCCCCAACTCGTCCCGGTTCCGCGAGCTCAGCGACGCGGGCCGGGCGACGGTGGTGTTGGAGACGATGAGCCCGTCGATGCGATTGGCGAGCGCGGCAGCGACGATGTCTTCAAGCCCGCGGGCATCCAGATCCGGCGCGATCTTGATCAGGAGCGGCCGGTGAGGCTCGGTCTCGTCGCGCGCGGCGACGACCCGCGTGATCAACTCGTCAAGCGCTTCGCGCCGCTGCAGGTCGCGCAAGCCTGGGGTGTTGGGCGACGAGATGTTGATCGTCAGGTAGTCGGCCAGCACGGCGAAGGTCCTGACGCCTAGCACGTAGTCCGCGACGCGGTCAGCCGAGTCCCGGTTGGTGCCGATGTTGACCCCGATCACTCCGCCGCCGCGCGGCCGCCGCAGGAGCCGCGCTTTCGCCCGCTCGAAACCATCGTTGTTGAAGCCGAAGCGGTTGATAACCGCCGCGTCCTCCTGGAGGCGGAACAGGCGCGGCCGGGCGTTGCCGTCCTGCGGCCGCGGCGTGAGCGTCCCGACCTCGACGAAGCCGAACCCGAGCCTCAGCATCTGGACCGGAACCTCGGCGTTCTTGTCGAATCCAGCCGCGAGGCCGAGCGGATTGGGAAATCGCATCCCCAGGATCTCGACCGCGAGCCGGGGATCAGCGGGCGTCGGTTTCGGCGGCGGGGCTATCTTCAGCGCGCAGATTGCGGCGCGATGCGCCGTCTCCGCAGGCAACCGGCTGAGAACGGGAACCGCCACGTCGGCGAGCCTCACGCGTCGAGGTTCCCGAAAGCATGGCGTCCGTCCACTCCGAGCCTCAGCGGGCGCGACCAGATGACCGCGCCCATCGGCAGGGCGGCATAGAGGTGGGGAAACAGCGCCCCGCCCCGCGACGGCTCCCAGCGCAGATCCGCGCCGAGGGCTTCGGCGTCGACCGCGGCAAGGATCAAATCGTCCCGGCCGGCGAACCATTTGGCCGCCGTCTCCTGCGCCTGCTCGGCGGTCGAAAAATGGATGAAGCCGTCGGCGCGATCGACCGACGCGCCGGTGAAGGCGCCCGCGGCTTCGGCCTCGCGCCATTCATCGGCGGCGACGATCTTAAAGACAAGCATATCAGACCGGGCCGGCCGCGGAGAGGCTTCCGGCGCTCTGTGCCGAACTACGCTTTCTCACTCTTGCAGCATCCGTTTGAGGAGCTCGAGCGTATCGCGCAAAGTCGGGTCGTTCTGCAACAGCGCCTCGATCTTGCGGACTGCGTGCAGCACAGTCGTATGATCGCGGCCCCCGAAGCGGCGCCCGATTTCAGGCAGCGAGCGCGGGGTCAGTATCTTGGCGAGGAACATCGCCACCTGGCGCGGCTTGACCACGGCGGCGGTGCGACGGGAGGACAGGATGTCGGCGCGCGAGACGCTGTAGTGGCTCGCGACCAGCTTCTGGATGTCCTCGATCTTCACCCGTTTGGGCTCGTGGGTGCGGATTAGGTCGCGCACGGCCGCCTCCGCAGCCTCCACGGTCAGTGGCGGACTGGCGGGCGTGCAGTGCGCCCTGAGCCGGTTGACGGCGCCTTCGAGGTCGCGGCCGTTCGACCGGATCGAACGCGCCACAAAGGCCAGCACGGCGGGTGAAACATCGAAGTGGCATTCGGCCAGTCGCGCCGCGGCGACCCGCGCCTCCAGGATCTTGAGCCGGAGCGGCTCGTCAAGCGCGCCGATCTCGACACAAAGGCCGACACTAAGGCGCGAGCGGACACGCTCGTCGAGCGATTCGAGATCGTTCGGAGGTCGGTCCGCGGCCACGATCACCTCGCGCCCGGCGTCGAGCAGGGCGTTCAGTGCGTGACCAAATTCGGCCTGGATTGCCTTTCCCTGCAGGAACTGGGCGTCATCGAAAATAAGGAGGTCGATCGCTCTCAGGCGTTCCTTGAAAGCGATCGAGGTCTGAGATTGAAGGGCCGCGACGAAACCGTACATGAATCGCTCGGCGGTAAGATAGATGACGGACCGCCCCTGGCTCGCGGCGGTATGCGCGACCGCCTGAAGGAGGTGGGTCTTGCCGAGTCCGACGGCCGAATGGACGTAAAGCGGACAAAATGCAGGCGTACCGCCCTTGTTGTGGTCCGCCACACGCTTTGCCGCATGAAAGGCGAGTTCGTTCGACCGCCCAACCTGGAAAGTCCCGAACGTCAGCCGCCGATCGAGGGGGGAACCCGTCAAAGCGCCGCAAAACGCAGGCGCCGCGGACGCTCGGCTGGCGGGGCGTCGTTCGGCCGGACCCCGGTCGCCGCTCAGATCGGCCGATTTAGACGCCGCCTTGTCGGAGGCGGCATATTGAGGCGCCGAGGCCTTGGCCGGCTCGAGGGAGGTTGAGCCGCGCACGAAGATGAGAATTTGTACCACTGGGCCGAACTCGGCATTGAGCGCCGCCAAGATCTGCCCGACATAATGCATGTCGATCCAACTCTTGAGGAAGCGCGTCGGAACGGAAAGTCGAGCCTGCCCCGCCCCAATCGACTCCAAAGCCAGGCGCCCGAACCAGCTGTTGAAGATATCGTCGCCGACTTCCGCTCGCAGGCGGGCGCAACATCGACGCCATGCCTCGCTGAGCAGCGGACCGCCGAAACCGTGTTGGTCGACGCGATCGGGATCGGTTTCGTCAAAAACATCCATAGATGTAGCCCGGACATGAAAGTGGACAGCCAAAACTGCGGCAATGCCGAGGAACGCGGAGCGCCTGTCGCTTCAGGTCTGCGTCCAGGGCAGGCCGCCAGCCTTCCACCCGCCGGCCCCGCCTCTTCGACGCAAATCGTCCAGGGGACCTTCAAATCCATCGGAAACATTGAAACAGGGCGTCCATCCCGCGCTCGTCATGGCGATTGCGGCCTGGCGCGAACGCGCCCCCGAACGGCATAGGAACACCAGCGGCGCGCCGCGCTCGACCCCAGCGGACCGCAACTGTGCCTCGAGGCCAGCAGCGAAGTCGGCGTTTATCGCAATCGAAGGATAGCTCTGCCATTCCAAGAACAGCGGCGTCTTGCCGAGAGAACGGATGTCGGGCGTGCCGACATAAGCCCATTCCGCCTCGGTCCGAACATCAATCAAAACCGCGGACGCATCGCCTTCTAGCAGTTCATAAGCGTCGACCGCAAGAAGATCTCCAGCATACCCAGCGAAGTTCTGATAAGACATTGCCTCTCCCTCCGCAGTCCACACTACGGATTTCCATTGAATAAATCTTTTCTTGAAAATGGCCCAGAAAAAATTCTGGCTCCAAACTTCCTGCCCGAACCTAGTTGCGACCGCCCTTGTCTCGCCGCTCGTACTGGAGCGTCTATTCTTGCTTATCTACTTACGCGTTGCCCGCCCATACACGCCACACGCAACTGATTTTTCTTCTTTATTGCCTTGTGTCAGCAATACTATGGCACGGCGCGACCGACGACGCAACACTCGCTTCACGATGGAAAGGCGTTGCAAGAGCGGCAAGAGCGGACTAGATTAAACGGGTACAACATGGTTTTATGCAAGGGCTTGATTCGTAGGACAAGATCGCAATGAGGTTGCAACCCCCCAGGCGAAAACATTCGGACCCTCGGCTCGCCGCGTTGTATGGGCCGCTACGACTGGCTGTCGTCCCAATTCGAGTTGCGGCGGTCTTGGGACTTAAGAGCTTGGCAACTATAAATTATTTGTGACCGCTTCAAGCGCCGTCGCATAGTCGTCAATTCGTTGCAAAAATGTTATATGTCGTCTCATTGTCGGTTGGCGCCCAGGGCGGCTCAGGCCGTCACTTCGACTTGTTCTGGAGGCTGAACGCGGTCGCCGGCGATCACCCCATAGAAGGCGGGGATCGCTAGTAAATATGCGAGGCCGGCAACTTCGATCACCGCCGCCAGGCCGAAATTGGTCGCGATGACGGGCGCCGCCGCTGCCCCGATCACCGAAAAGCATCCGTTTACGCCCCACGCCCAGACGAACATGTGTTCCTTGCCGAGCCGCCCCAGCGTCGTCATCGCCACCGGCATCGGGAACCCCATAAGGAAGGCCGGGGGCGCGATCAGAAGGAAGCAGCACACGAGACGCGCCGCATAGGGGATGGCGCCGATCGCGTCGAGCGCGCGCCCTAAAAACAATCCATAGCAGATCAGGAGCGCCGCGACCGCGACAAAGAGGACCGGCATCACCGTCCGCATGTGAGGCAATGCGCGTTCCGAGACCAATGCGCCGAGTCCCGAGAACACCAGCATGCCCGTGATCAGCACCGAGGCCGAGATGGTCGGATTTCCCAACGCCATCACGAAATGGGCGATGAGCCCCACTTCGACCATGATGTAACCCGCGCCGAGACACGCGAAGTAAACGACAGTCAGGAGCTTGCCTCGCGAGCGCGAGAAGATGGTCCGCCAACCCCAGATCAGGGGGATGACCAGAAGCACTGTCGCAGTGAGGCACGCG
This sequence comes from uncultured Alphaproteobacteria bacterium, assembly GCA_963794655.1. Taxonomy (GTDB): domain Bacteria; phylum Pseudomonadota; class Alphaproteobacteria; order Rhizobiales; family Beijerinckiaceae; genus Roseiarcus. The sequence goes on along the minus strand of CAWCEV010000006.1, from coordinate 1,829,915 downwards.
ACGCCGAGCGTTGCCCAGATCAGGAGATAGCCCCACTCGTCCTGCAACAGTTCGAGCCGGTCGAGTACGCGCGGCAGGTCGTGCGTCTTCACATAGGCAGCGAAGTAAGGTGCATCGTTGGTGAGCGCGCGCGTATTGAACACGTAGCGATCCGCAATCTCCGGCCATTGGCCGGCGATGAGCGCGTGCCAGGCGAGCCGGCCCATGACGGTCGCGGGCAGAACGCCATCGTCAGCTTTGCCGGAAGGAGCGGCGTCAGGGTCCTGACCAGCCGGGGCGCTGGCGTTCGCAGCCTCAGACGGTTCCGCCGCCGGCGGCCCCCCCGCCGCGCCGGCAAAAATCTGCTCGACATAGCCAGCCAGGGTGCTGTCGGTCTGCGATGAATCGTAGAAGAACCCCGGCGAGTAAACTTCGTCGAACGACATCGCACGCGTGTGGGCGCGCAGTTTCTCAACCTCGTCAGGCGTAAACCCGCCATTCTTGTAAAGCACGGTCGCCGTCGAGAGGTACGACGAAGCGACGAAGAAGGAATTCGCCAGGTGGGCGGGATCGACCTCGCGCGCCGCTGCGGCCATCGTCGCATAGAGCTTCAAGACTGACTTCGGCGGCTCCTCCTTGTTCCAAAGAGTGACCGACAGCACGCCGCCGGGAGCGAGCGCGCGCATATAGGTCTCCATCGCCTCCTTGGTGTAGGAGAACTTCTCGACGATCGCGAAGCCGCCGGGGTTGGAGAGTCCGACCGAATCCGCGAGTGAAAGATCGATGACGTCGAAGCGCTCGTCGGTTTGCGCCAGGAAGTGGCGGCCCTCGTAGCCGATGACATGCACCTTGGACAGGATGTCGCCGGTGAAGTTGCGGATGACATCGTCGTGAAAGGCCTCGAGAACGGCGCGATTGCCCTCGGCGACCGTTACGTCCTTGGCGCCGGAGTGCAGCGCCACCTCGGTCGATATGCCGCCGCCGAATTGGACGATGAAAGTCTTCGGCGCCGACTTGATGACATAAGGATAGACCATTGGCAGGAAGTGGAAATAAGCCGTCTCCTTGTCGGTGAGATCGCGCATGATCCCGATCGGACCGTCGCCGTCGATGTAGAGGCCGAGATAGGCGTTGGCGGGCATCGTCGGCAGGGTGAAGCCGGCATTGTCGGACAAACCAGGCGCAAAGTGCAGATAGGAACTCGAGTACGCCTCGAGAAAGCCGAACGGGGAAGCGCTCTCGTAGACCTTCTTCGCGTCCGGGAATTTGCGCGCGTACGCGACACCCTTGTAGTCGTTGACAGCGAGCGTCTTGAGCCCAAGCATCTGCGGCGCGACGAAATGGCCGGCGAACGCGAGCACGCCGGCTGCAACAAATGGAACAAGTGTGACCCGTCCGCCGGGACCGAACGCCCATGCCACGCAGGCCGCGAACCACAGCGCTAGCGGCGCGGCGATAAGATTGGCGGGCGTGAACACGTACATCGCCAACAGGACGACGAGGCCACACAGACCGGCGCCGGCAAGATCGGCGAAATAGACCCGACCGAATGTGCGACTGCTCCTCAGGAAAACGCATCCAAGGAAGAAGGCGCCGGCCAGGAACGGCGTCAGCTCGGCGAGGAAGATCTGCAGCAGCTTCCACTTTTGCGCAGGGTCCGACACCAGAAAGATGGCGTTGAAGCCAAGGTGCTGCACAAAGAGGTTGGCTCCGACCGCGAGCGGTCCGAACAGCGCCAGCGAGAAGGTAGCGGCGCCACGCCAATGGCGGCCAAACCAGCCCCTGGCGATAGTCATCGTCGCGCTCGCCAAGCCGAATCCGAGCATCGCGAGGCTGACCACCAGCGAGCCGAAATGCGCCCAGCTGCCGACGGAAAAAACGCGCATCACATCGATCTGGAGCGCGATCACGGCGCCCGCGCCTAGGCCCACCGCGAAATAGAGCCCGAGGCGTGAGCGCGGATCGAGTTCCGCGTCTAACTCAGCGTCAGCGTCCGTGACGTCGGCGGGCGCGGGTTTGCCCGCGTCGTTCATGGCCTCGTTTGGCGGCCGGCCGGGCGCGGTCCGGGAGCCCTCCGGGTCGAGGCCGCCATCGCGGCCGAGACGAATCTGGGTCAAATCGGTGCTAGTTGTTGTGCGTGCCGACGATCTGATCGCCTTCAAGCTTGGTGAACGGAACGAAGGGCACGATCCGCCCGCCATAGATGTCCGATCGGGCAACCGTCATCTGGCCGTCCGCGCCTTGACTCTTGATGACCTTCAAAACGCGCTGCGCGCCGGGCGGCCCGACCGGAATGACCATGATTCCGCCGGGCTTCAGCTGCTGAAGCAGCGGCGGCGGGACGTGGTCGATGCCGCAGGTGACGATGATCTTGTCGAAGGGGGCCGCGTCTTCCCAGCCATAGTAGCCGTCGGCGGCCTTGCTCTTGATGGCCTCGAACTCCTTGTAGCCATCCTTGATGAGCTGATCGTAGGTCGCGCGGGTGCGTTCCGCCAGGGGCTTGATGATCTCGATTGTGTAAACCTGGTCGGTCAGGTGGGCGAGATAGGCGGACTGGTAGCCGGAGCCGGTGCCGACCTCGAGCACCCTCTCCCCAACCTTGGGATCGATGTTCGACGTCATCCGCCCGACGATGTGGGGGCCGGATATCGTGACGCCGTATCCGATGTCGAGAAAGGCGTGATCATACGCGCGGGGAAGATTCTGCTGCAACACGAACTTCTCACGCGGCGTCAGGAGAAACGCGTGCTTGTTGCGATCGTTGGCCAGGTCCTCGTTGCGCACCATGGCGCCGTATCGGTCGAAGCGCTCGCCCAGATATTTGGGATCCTCGCCGCGTTGCGCGACGCCCCAGGCGATAAACTTCTCGCGACTGTCGGTCGGGGGCGCCATGTCGAACGTAAAGGCGGTCGGAACGTCAGCCATCGCCAGCCGCGGCGCGAGCGAGCCCGCAATCAGGCCGGCGGCGCCGGCGATAAATTGACGTCTTTGCACCAAGACCTCCTCAAACCGCTTTCGCCGGTTCAGTCCCGGTAGGCCTGATATCCTAAAGAAAGGGAAAACGCGACTGTTCGAAACGTGAATTTTTGCCCATGATCCCGCTTTGTTGATCGGCCGAAAGGCGGCCCGCTTTCAACCCGCTCAGCGTCCCAGCGGATCGCGCGCCCATTCCTTGAGCGTCCGCGTGCGGCGGATCGGCGTATAGGTAAGCACCGGCCCTGGCCGACGCTCATTGCGCGCGACTTCGTCGAACGGCGATCCGACGATCCGGATTTCCGCCCCTTGCCGCTGCACCATGGCGAACAGCGTAGCCGCGTTGCCGGGCGAGATGCGGACGCAGCCATGCGACGCGGGCCGGCCGAGATTGCCGACCGCGGTCGTGCCGTGGATTGCATACTGGCCATAGAAGAAGATCGAGTGCGGCATCGGCGCATTGCCGTACTTGGCCGAGTGGACCATCGCGTAAAGGGCTCTCGGCCGGAAAACGCCGCGCGGCGTCGCATGACCGGCGCGGCCCGAGGATATCGGCCAGACGTAGGTTTCGCCCGTGCCGGAATGTACCGTCATCATCTGGGAGGTGAGGTCGATGTTGATATCGACATAGGCCTCGGCATAGCTCGGCGCCGCCAACAGGGCGGCAAGCGCCAGGATGTGTTTGATCAGCGTGCCCATGTTTGCCCCCCCCCCGCGCCCCGGACCGGGCCTCACCCGCGCTGACCCATGCCTAGCAGAGCCACTGTCGCTAGCTTGTCATTTCCAGGTTGCCCCTCGGCCCGCCGAGGCGAAACCTGGCTAAATCATGGCGCCGAACGGGCGATCGCGCAATCGTGGTCCTCAAGATCCTCGGCGTGACCGCCGCCCTCGAGCGAAAACTCGTCGGCGAGCAGGATGAAGCCTGGCTTTCCATCAAAGCGTGCGCCAATGGCCGCCAGGCTATAGGCGCCCATTTGCGCCCGCGCGCCCTCGACGCCGTCCGCGAGCAGCTTGAGCGGCCCGACGCCGCGAAGATCGGCCGAGTCCACCCTGCGCGCGAAATAGACCCGTCCCTGGAGCGGAACCGTCATCGCGCGCCATTGGTCGTCGATGGCGGAAGCATATTCGGCAAGCGCCTTGACGACCGGGAGGGCCACGCAATCGACATGGACGTGCAATTGCTCCTGGCTGCGCGCCCATTTCGAGTTGATCGCGAGCCCGACCGCCTCCCGCGGCAATTGGCGGCCAAGCCGCGCCTCGACCAGATCCCTGGCCCCCCACGCATCGGCAAAAACAGGCGGCGCATCGGGCTCGAGCATTTGCGGGTCTTCGATCCCGGTGATCCGCCTGGTCGGTATCGCCAGCATCTGGGCAACGCCGACGAGGTCCTTGAGGATCGCGACCCCCTGGGCGACGCCGCCTTCGAGATCGACGCGTTCGCAGGGTTTCGGTCCCAACCCGGCCTCGACATGGGGCACGCACTCGTCATGGACGATCCGCCAAAGGGCGTTGGGGTCCGCGCGGGCGGGCACACACACCAGGGCGAGCCCGGCGATCGTCAGAACCGTCCGAAAATGAATCGCGAGCGCGAGACCGCGCGCGCCCGTGGCTAACGGCGGCACGAGCGCAAGCTCAAATGTGGATGGCGCGCTTCGCTACCGCCATCGCCGCCTCCTTGACCGCTTCGGACATCGTGGGGTGGGCGTGGCAGGTTCGCGCGAGGTCCTCGGCCGAACCGCCGAACTCCATCAGAACCGCGATCTCGTGGATCATCTCGCCGGCGCCAAAGCCTACGATATGGCCCCCTAGCACCCGGTCGCTGGCGGCGTCGGCGAGGATCTTGACGAAACCATCGGTGTGACGCATCGCCCGCGCCCGGCCGTTGGCGGTGAACGGGAACTTGCCGACGGCGTAAGCGACGCCCTCGGCTTTAAGCTCTTCCTCGCTCTTGCCGACCGAAGCCACCTCGGGGCTGGTGTAGACGACGTTGGGAATGACGCCATAGTTGACATGGCCGGCCTGCCCGGCGAGCAGCTCGGCGACCGCGACCCCTTCATCTTCCGCCTTGTGGGCGAGCATCGGACCGCGGATCACGTCGCCGATCGCGTAGATCCCCGGAACGCTGGTGGCGTAATGGGTATCGACCGCGACCTGGCCGCGCTCGGTCTTCACGCCGACCGCCTCCAGGCCGAGGCCTTCGGTGAACGCTCGCCGGCCAATCGCGACGAGCACGACGTCGGCCTCGATCGTCTTGGATTCGCCGCCCGCGGCAGGCTCGATCGTCGCCTTGACGCCTGCCTCCGTCTTATCGACCTTCGTGACTTTATGGCCGAGGTGAAAAACGAGGCCCTGCTTTTCCAGCGTCCGCTGCATCAATTTGGCGACCTCGCCGTCGATGCCGGTCAGAACGCGGTCGAGAAACTCGACCACCGTCACCTCGGCTCCCAGGCGCCGCCAGACCGAGCCGAGCTCGAGCCCGATAACGCCGGCGCCGACAACGATCAGCTTTTTCGGCGGAACTGGCAGGCTGAGAGCGCCGGTCGATGAAACGATCGTCTTTTCGTCGATCTCCACTCCGGGCAACCGGGCGACGTCCGATCCGGTCGCGATGACGATCGCCTTCGTCTCGACCGTCGGCTCCTTGCCGTCGCCGCCCTTGACGATCACCTTTCCCGGCGCGGCGATCCGCCCCTCTCCGACGAGCCAGTCGATCTTGTTCTTCTTGAACAAGTAGGCGACGCCGTTGACGTTGGCCGCGACGGTCGCATCCTTGTGCTTCATCATCGCGGCGAGATCGAGCTTCGGCGGAGCGACGACGACCCCAAGCGCGGCGAGGCCGTGCCCCGCTTCGTCGAACATTTCCGTTGCATAAAGAAGCGCCTTGGACGGAATGCAGCCGATGTTGAGGCATGTTCCGCCGAGCGTCTTCATCTTCTCGACCACGGCGACCTTCAGCCCCAGCTGCGCCGCGCGGATCGCGCAGACATAGCCGCCTGGACCGGAGCCGATCACCACCACGTCATAGATCATTCAAATTCTCTCCCGCTCGGCGCGACCATAGGGTCGTACGCCGAATCGGATTTATGAGGCGTTGAGTCGCGGCTCAGAAGACGAGACGGTAGAGCATCATCAAGAGGCCGACGACCGAGATTCCCCACAGCACTGTCCTCACAACGATGATGCCTGTCATGTAAATCGGCAAGTAGATGATGCGGGCGATTATCCAGATCGTAGCCCCCCATGCGCCGAGGCCCCCTGCCTGTCCGGTTGCGATCAGCGCCAGAGCCAACGCGATGAATGGCCCGTAATTCTCAACATAGTTGGCAAGCGCGCGAGTCGCCCGGCCGCTGGCAAGACCTTTGGCGATCGGCTGCGTGTCGCGCGGGGTCAGAAGATAGGCGTCGCCGAATTCGGCGCGGGCCGCGAAGAACTGGACCAGCACATGCGCCACCCACAGCAAAACGCTCAGTTCAAGACAGGTCAGTTCGCTCATGGAATCCTCCCCGGCCGGCCGGCTCCCCTGAGACGCGCCGTTTCAGAGGTCTAGCACAAGCCGCGCCGGGTCTTCGAGCGCTTCCTTGACCCGGACCAGGAAAGTCACCGCTTCCCTACCGTCAACGATGCGGTGGTCGTAGCTCAGCGCCAGATACATCATCGGCCGAATTTCGACCTTGCCGCCGACGGCGACGGGCCGCTCCTGGATCTTGTGCATACCCAGGATGCCCGACTGCGGGGCATTGAGGATCGGCGTCGACATCAGCGAGCCATAGATGCCGCCATTGGTGATGGTGAAGGTCCCGCCCTGCAATTCCTCGAGCGTGAGCTGGCCGTCGCGGGCGCGTCTACCGAGCGCTGCGATCGCCTTCTCGATCTCGGCGATCGAAAGCCTGTCGGCGTCACGCACCACCGGGACGATGAGGCCCTTCTCGGTGCCGACCGCGATGCCGATGTGGTAATAGTTCTTGTAGACGAGGTCGGCGCCGTCGATCTCGGCGTTGACGGCAGGGATTTCCTTGAGCGCCTGAACGCAGGCCTTGACGAAGAAGCCCATGAAGCCGAGCTTCGCGCCGTGCTTTTTCTCGAATGCATCCTTGTAGCGGGCGCGCAACGCCATCACTTCGCTCATGTCGACCTCGTTGAAGGTCGTGAGCATCGCGGCGGTGTTTTGGGCGTCCTTGAGGCGCCGCGCGATGGTCTGGCGCAGCTTGGTCATGCGCACCCGCTCCTCGCGGGCGCTGTCATCCGGCGTCGTTGAGCGGGCGGCCGGAGCGGGCGCGGGCGCCGGGGCCGGAACGAACGGAGGGGCCTGAATCGGGGCCGGCGCAACGACTGGCGCCGAAGCGTTTGCCATCGCCGCAAGCACGTCGCCCTTCAGCACCTGGCCGCGTTTTCCGCTCCCAGCCACGGACCCGAGATTGATCTTCTCCTCCGCGGCGATCTTGGCCGCGGCCGGGGCCGGCGGCATCGCGGTAGCCGGCGGGGGCGCCGGAGCAGCTTTTGCGGGCGCGGGAGCGGGGGCCGCTTTCGAGGCAGCGCCTGTGACCGGCGCCGCGGCGCCGCCGGAGAGCTGACCGAGCAGCGCGCCGATCGCGACCGTCTGCCCGGTCTCAGCGGTGATCTCGCTCAAGACGCCCGCGCCCGGCGCGTTGACCTCAAGCGTCACCTTGTCGGTCTCGAGTTCAACCAGCGGCTCGTCGGCGCGCACCGGCTCTCCAGCCTTCTTGAACCATTTGCCGACCGTTGCTTCGCTGATCGACTCGCCCAGCGTCGGAACCCGGATTTCAATCGCCATATCAATCGCGCCCGGAGGCGCCCTTCTCTATGTCCTAGGGAGTGACGGAGGTAATGGGCGCGAGCGGCAGGCTCGGACGGACGGCGATCCCCAGCATGGGGAAGTTCTCGTATTCAAATCCGCGCTCGGCGGCGATGACGGGGTCGGCCCCCAGCATCGCCTCGAGCGCGGCGGTGGAAGCCGCTTCGATGATCGCGACGCCATAGCTGCCGGCAGGATCCGCGACCGGGCCCATCGCCACCACCACGCCCGTCTCCACCCGAGGCGTCCAATATTCCCGATGCGCACGCATAAGAGCGAGTTCGTCGGCTGTCATATCCTCGATAAACGTCCGCCGCGGCGGCCGGAGTTTGCAGAGGTAATGGGGCATGTCGAACTCGCTTCCCCTGTCGCGCCGTTCGCCTCAGATCGGTTGCGCCAAATATCTACGACAGGCATTCGTCGAGGAACGCCCTCAGCTGCGCCAAATGCTTCGACATGAGCCCGGTCGCGGTCGAGGCCGATGCTGGGCGCCCCGCATAGCGCGGACGCTTCGACTTGCCGCCCATCTGCCCGAGCACCCACTCGAGATAGGTCTCGACGAAGCTCCAGGCCCCCATGTTCTTGGGCTCCTCCTGGCACCAGACGATTTCGGCCTGCTTGAAGCGCGACAGCTCCTTCAGCAACGCCTTCGCCGGGAACGGATAGAGCTGCTCGATCCTGAGCAGATAGACGTCGTCGATACCGCGCTTCTCGCGCTCGTCGTAGAGATCATAATAGACCTTGCCCGAGCAGAGCACGACTCGGCGGATCTTGTCGTCCTTCGCGAGCCTGATCTTCTCGCCTTTGTGCGTCTCCGCGTGATCCCACAGCAGGCGGTGGAACGACGTTCCCGGCCCGAACGCCTCGAGGTTGGAGACAGCGCGCTTGTTGCGCAGCATCGACTTCGGGGTCATCGCGATCAGGGGCTTGCGGAATTCCCGTTTGAGCTGCCGTCTGAGCGCATGAAAGAAGTTCGCGGGGGTCGTGCACACGACAACCTGCATGTTGTCCTCGGCGCAGAGCTGCAGATAACGCTCGAGACGCGCGGACGAATGTTCCGGCCCCTGACCCTCGTAGCCGTGCGGCAGCATGCACACGAGGCCGGACATGCGCAGCCACTTGCGCTCGCCCGCCGAGATGAACTGGTCGAATACGACCTGCGCGCCGTTGGCGAAGTCGCCGAACTGCGCCTCCCACAGCACGAGCGCGTTCGGCTCCGCGAGCGAATAGCCGTATTCGAAGCCGAGCACCGCTTCTTCCGAGAGCATCGAGTTGATGACCTCGTACCGCGCCTGCCCGTCACGAATGTGGTTCAGCGGGATGTAGCGAGCCTCCGTTTGCTGATCGATCAGCACCGAATGGCGCTGCGAGAACGTGCCCCGTTCGCTGTCCTGGCCGGAAAGGCGAACCGGAAAGCCGTCGTCCAACAGGGAGCCGAACGCGAGCGCCTCGGCGGTGGACCAGTCGATCCCGTCGCCGCTCTCAATCGCCGCGCGACGGTTGTCGAGAAAGCGGAGAATCGTCTTATGGATGTTGAAGCCTTGCGGCGCCGCCGTGATCCGTTCGCCGATCGACCGCAGCCGGTCCAGGTTGACGCCGGTCTGGCCGCGACGGTCGTCGTCGGCGATGTCCTGCGCAGCCTTGACTCCCGCCCATCGGCCGTCGAGCCAGTCGGCCTTGTTGGCCGAATAGGATTGGCCGGCTTCGAATTCCGCGTCGAGGCGCTCACGCCAGTCGGCGCGCATCTTGTCGACCTCGCCTTCGGTAACGACACCCTCGGCGATGAGCTTCTTGGCGTAGATCTGAACGGTCGTCGGATGCGAGCGGATCAGCCGATACATGATCGGCTGGGTGAACGAGGGCTCATCGCCTTCGTTGTGGCCGAACCGCCGGTAGCAGAACATGTCGATGACGACCGGCTTGTGGAATTTTTGCCGGTATTCGGTCGCCACCTTGGCGCAGAACACGACCGCCTCCGGATCGTCGCCGTTGACATGAAATATCGGCGCTTCGACCAGCTTGGCGACGTCGGAGGGATAGGGCGAGGAGCGCGAGTAGCGCGGATAGGTGGTGAAGCCGATCTGGTTGTTGACGATAAAGTGCAGCGAGCCGCCGGTCCTGTGCCCGCGCAGGCCCGAAAGGCCAAAGCATTCGGCGACCACGCCTTGTCCGGCGAACGCGGCGTCGCCGTGGATCAGGAGCGGCAGCGCCTTCGAGCGCTCGATCACGTCATTGAGTTGATCCTGCTTCGCGCGAACCTTGCCGAGCACGACCGGATCGACGATCTCGAGATGCGATGGGTTCGCAGTCAGCGAGAGATGGACGCTGTTGCCGTCGAACTCGCGGTCCGAAGACGCGCCGAGGTGATATTTGACGTCACCGGAGCCGTCGACCTCGTCCGGAGACGCCGAGCCGCCTTTGAACTCGTGGAAGATGACGCGATGCGGCTTGTGCATCACCTGGCTCAGCACGTTCAACCGGCCGCGGTGCGCCATGCCGAGGGCGATGTCGCGCAAGCCCAGTTGGCCGCCGCGCTTGATGATCTGTTCGAGCGCCGGGACCATCGCCTCCGCGCCATCGAGGCCGAAGCGCTTGGCGCCTGGAAACTTGACGTCGAAGAAGTTCTCGAAGCCCTCGGATTCGACCAGCTTGGAGAGGATGGCGCGCTTGCCCTCCTTCGTGAACTGGATTTCCTTGTCGGGGCCCTCGACCCGCTCCTGAATCCAGGCTTTCTCGGCTGGATCGGAGATATGGATGAATTCGAAGCCGATCGTCCCGCAATAGGTGCGCCTGAGGATCGCCAGCATTTCGCGCAAGGTTGCGTATTCGAGCCCGAGCACGTGATCGATGAAAATCTTGCGATCGTAGTCGGATTCCTGGAAGCCGTAGGTCGAGGGATGCAGCTCCTCGTGGTCTCTTTGCGGCTCGAGGCCGAGCGGGTCGAGATTTGCGTAGAGATGGCCGCGCATGCGATAGGCGCGGATCATCATCAGCGCGCGCACCGAGTCCCGGGTCGCCCTGTGAATATCATCCTCGGTCGGGGCGGTCTTCGGCCCGGCTTGCGCGGCCTTGGCCGCCAGCTTCTCGGCCACCGCCTTTTCCGTCGCCGGCCAGTCGCCGTCGAGCGCGTTGATGAGATCGCCCTTCGGGGTTGCCGGCCAATTGGGCTTGCGCCAGGACGCGCCGCTCGCTGTCTTCGCCACACTTGCGGGGTCGTCCCCGAGGGCCGCGAAGAAGTCGCGCCATCCAGGTTCGACCGAAAGCGGGTCCCGCTCGTATTTCGCTTGCAGGGCCTCGATATAGGCGCTATTGGCGCCGTACAAAAACGAGGTCTGCAGCAACGCCTGGTTGACATCCTGGCGGGTCATGCGACGCGAACTCCTTTTACTTGCCGTTCAATAAATCAACCAATGTCTTGCCGAGGCGCGCGGGTGAGGGCGACACGCGGATGCCTGCCGCCTCCATCGCCGCGATCTTGTCCTCGGCGCCCCCCTTGCCGCCGGCGATAATCGCCCCGGCATGGCCCATTCGCCGCCCGGACGGGGCCGTGCGGCCGGCAATGAAGCCGACGATCGGCTTCGACCGGCCACGCTTCGCCTCGCTTTTCAGGAACTCGGCGGCGTCCTCTTCCGCCTGCCCGCCGATCTCCCCGATCATCACGATCGATTTTGTCTGAGGATCTCCCAGAAACATGGCGAGCGCATCGACGAATTCCAAGCCCTTGATGGGATCGCCGCCGATCCCGACCGCGGTTGTCTGCCCGAGACCCTCGCGCGTCGTCTGGAACACGGCCTCATAGGTCAGGGTTCCCGAGCGCGAAACGACCCCGACGCTGCCGCGAGAGAAAATATTGCCAGGCATGATGCCGATTTTGCATTCGCCCGCCGTCATGACGCCAGGGCAGTTCGGGCCGACCAGGATCGACTTCGATCCCTGGAGCGCCCGCTTGACCCGCGCCATGTCGAGGACCGGGATGCCCTCGGTGATGCACACGATGAGCGGCGTCTCCGCGTCGATCGCCTCGCAGATCGCATCCGCCGCGCCCGCGGGCGGCACGTAGATCACGCTGGCGTCCGCGCCGGTTTTTTCCCGCGCCTCGGCGACGGTGTCGAAAACCGGCAGTCCGAGATGGATCGAACCGCCCTTGCCCGGCGAGATGCCGCCGACGAGCTTCGTGCCATAGGCCATCGCCTGCTCGGAATGGAACGTGCCGTTTTTGCCGGTGAAACCCTGGGTGATGACTTTGGTTTCGGCGTTGACGAGGATGGACATATTGGACTTTCGCCAAAATATGGGTGCGATTGCAGAGGGGAATAAAGGTCCGCTCAGGCCGCCTTCCGCACCGCGTTCACGATCTTTTGCGCCGCATCGTCCAGATCATCGGCCGGAATCACGTTGAGGCCGGAGTTGCGGATGATCTTCTTGCCGAGATCGACATTGGTGCCTTCGAGGCGCACCACGAGCGGGACCTTGAGGCCGACTTCCTTCACCGCGGCGATGACGCCTTCGGCGATGATGTCGCAACGCATGATGCCGCCAAATATATTGACGAGGATGCCCTTCACGTTGGGGTCGGCGGTGATGATCTTGAACGCCGCGGTGACCTTGTCCTTGGAGGCGCCCCCGCCCACGTCGAGAAAGTTCGCCGGGCTCTCGCCATAGAGCTTGATGATGTCCATCGTCGCCATCGCGAGCCCGGCGCCATTGACCATGCAGCCGATCGAGCCTTCGAGCGCGACATAATTGAGATCGTGCTTCGAGGCTTCGATCTCCTTGGCGTCCTCCTCGCTCTCGTCCCGGAGGGCGGCGATATCGGGATGCCGATAGAGCGCGTTGTCGTCGAACGACACCTTGGCGTCGAGGACGCGCAATTGGCCGTTCGACATCACGATCAGCGGATTGATCTCCAGCATCGACATGTCTTTGGCGAGAAATGCGGCGTAGAGCTTGACGATCAGATTCTCGGTCTGCTTGGCGAGGTCGCCGGTCAGTCCAAGCGCGCGTGCGGCGGCGCGGCCATGATGGGGCATGACTCCGGTCGCCGGATCGATTGAGAAGGTCGTGATCTTTTCCGGCGTGTTGTGCGCGACCTCTTCGATATTGACCCCGCCCTCGGTCGAGAGGACGAACGCCACCCGGCTCGTCTGCCGATCGACCAGCGCTGAAAGGTAGAGCTCCTTGTCGATCGTCGCGCCGTCCTCGATGTAGAGGCGGTTGACCTGCTTGCCGTGGGGCCCCGTCTGCACGGTCACCAGCGTCGCGCCCAGCATCTGGCCCGCGAACGCCTTCACTTCATCGATCGACTTGGCGAGCCGGACGCCGCCCTTGTCGCCCGCCGAGGGCTCCTTGAAGCGGCCCTTGCCCCGGCCGCCGGCGTGGATCTGGCTCTTCACCACCCAAAGCGGCCCGGCGAGCTTCCTTGCCCCCTCGACCGCTTCTTCAGCCGTGAGCGCCGGAAAGCCGGCGGCGATCGGGACGCCGAAGGCTCTGAGCACCACCTTGGCCTGGTATTCATGGATGTTCATTGCGGGGACGACCTCAAGATGAACCCAACGCCCGCAGGTCGCGGGCTGCAAAGACCCATTTCAGCCTGCCAGCGCGGGATTGATCGCCTTGCAGGCCTCCATCAGCGCATGGACCGCCGCGACTGATTTGGTGAACATCGCCTTCTCAGTCTCGTCGAACGCAATCTCGATAATGCGCTCGACGCCGCCCGCGCCGATCACGACCGGAACCCCGATATAGGCGCCATTGACGCCGTATTGGCCGGTGAGGTGTGCGGCGCAGGGCAGCACCCGGCGCTGATCCTTGAGATAGGATTCGGCCATCGCGATCGCTGAGGCGGCCGGGGCGTAGTAAGCCGAGCCGGTTTTCAAGAGGTTGACGATCTCACCGCCCCCCTTCCGGGTGCGTTCGACGATGGCGTCAATCTTGGCCTGGGTCGTCCACCCCATTTTAACGAGATCCGGCAGCGGAATGCCCGCCACTGTCGAATAGCGAACCGAGGGCGCCATGTCGTCGCCGTGGCCGCCAAGAACGAATGCGGTCACGTCCTGGACCGACACATTGAACTCTTCGGCCAGGAAATAGCGAAAACGGGCCGAATCGAGCACGCCCGCCATGCCGACGACCTTGTTAGTCGGCAGGCCGCAGGCCTTCTGCAGCGCCCACACCATGGCGTCGAGGGGGTTGGTGATGCAGATGACGAAGGCGTCCGGGGCGTGCGTCTTGATCCCCGCCGCGACCGCGTCCATCACCTTGAGATTGATGCCGAGAAGGTCGTCGCGGCTCATGCCGGGCTTCCTGGGGACGCCGGCGGTGACAATGATGACGTCGGCCCCGGCGATCGCGGCGTAATCGCTCGCGCCCGCCAGGCGCGCGTCGACGCCCTCGACCGGGGTCGATTCGGCCAGATCCAGCGCCTTGCCCTGCGGCACCCCGTCAACGATGTCGAAGAGAACGATGTCGCCGAGCTCCTTCATCGCCGCCAGATGCGCCAACGTTCCGCCGATCTGGCCGGCGCCAATCAATGCAATCTTCTTGCGAGCCATGGAGTTTGTTCCGCAGTTCGAGACCGGACTGATGAGTTTCGCTGGTGCTATCGACCTATCGCCGCACGCGATCAAGCCAAACTTTTGGCGAAAGGCGCGAGCCAGGGGACGCCCATCGGTCCAATGCTTCGCTATCACAAGACCTTAAAAGGAGCTTGCGGCCGGCCAAGTCCGCGCGGAAAAGCGGAAATTGGCCCCCCGTGACATCTGGTCGCAACCGGAACTATTCCACGACGCCTTGATCCGTCCGGCGGGCGGCCGGGTAGACCAGCCGGCCGAACAGGCTCGCGGTCAGGTCGACCAGCAAAAGCGCGCTTTTGCCCCGCTCGTCGAGGAAGGGATTGAGTTCGACGAGATCGAGCGACGGATTAAGGCCCGATTCGTACAGGAGCTCCATCACCAGATGCGCCTCCCGGTAAGTCGCCCCGCCGGGGACCGCGGTGCCGACGCCCGGCGCGATCGTCGGATCGAGAAAGTCCACGTCCAAACTGACATGCAACAGGCCGTTGCGGGCGCGAACGCGCTCGATGATGCGGCGGATCGAGACCGCGAAGCCATGCTCGTCCAGCATCCGCATGTCGACGACGTCGACCCCGCGCTCCCGCAGCAGCCTCCGCTCGCCTGAATCGATCGACCGGATGCCGAAAAGGTGCAGCCGGCTCGGCTCGATGAAACCGTACGGCTCGGCCCCGAACACCCCCTCGAGGCCCGGCTCGCGACACAGCATGGCGAGCGACATGCCGTGCATGTTGCCGGAGGGCGAGGTGAGCGGCGTATTGAAATCCGAATGGGCGTCGAGCCAAAGCACGAACAGCTCGCGCCCCGCCTCCGCCGCATGGCGCGCCACTCCGCCGATCGAACCCATGGCGAGGCTGTGGTCGCCGCCGAGCACGATCGGGGTCCGCCCGGCGCGCGCGACCGCGTAAGTCTCCCGCGCCAGAAGTCCCGCCCAGGCAGCGACATGGGCGAACCGGTTCGCCCTGCCTTCGGGAGGGGGAGCGTGGACGAGCGCATGGGGAAGCACGAGATCGCCTCGATCCTCGACATCGAGGCCGAGATCGCGGAGCGATTTGACGATCCCCGCCGTTCGCAGCATCGCGGGTCCCATCGCTGCGCCTGCAACGCCCGCGCCCGCTTCCACCGGCGCCCCGAGAATGGCGATCGCTTTTGGAGCCGCGCGCCCCTCGCCTCTGGGAACGCCTTCGCCGCGGCCTTTTCCGTTCAAGATCCCCCTCCCTGAACCGCCCTTCCCAGTCTAGTCGATTTTGCGCTCCCGGCAGACGGAAAGCCTTGACAATCGAGCCCCGTCTGTCCAAGGGATGCCGGCCATGACGCCCGCATGTCCCATTATCCGGATTTGCATCATTAGCCGCTAGCTCCCGGCTGGCTGGTTCGCGTCTCCTTATTCTCAAAAGCCATCGAGAAGCGATCATCCGGCCACCCGGGCGATGTCCGTTCCCCTTCGATCCCGCTTCGAGACAAAGCCAGATGAACCCGCCGCCCCGATCCCAGGACGAGACGCCCGCCGAGGGGAAGAGGGCGCCATTGCGTCTCTACAACACGCTAACCCGTAGTAAGCAGGATTTCGCGCCGATCGATCCTCGGAACGTGAGGCTCTACGTCTGCGGCCCGACCGTCTATGATTTTGCCCATATCGGCAACGCCCGGCCGGTCATCGTCTTTGACGTGCTGTTCCGGCTCCTGCGCGAGATTTACGGGCCGGAGCACGTCGTCTACACGCGCAACATCACCGACGTCGACGACAAGATCAACGCACGCGCCGAGCGCGATTATCCCGATCTGCCGCTCAACGAAGCGATCGCCAAGGTGACGGCGGCGACCGAGCGGCAATTCCACGAGGACGTCGCCGCGCTCGGCTGCCTGTCCCCCACGCATGAGCCGCGCGCCACCCAATATATCGAAAAGATGCGCTTCATGATCGAGCGGCTCGTCGCTCGCGGCGTCGCTTATGTCGCCGAGGACCACGTGCTGTTCTCACCGTCGGCGATGGCGAAACTGCGAGGCGCGCCGCGCTACGGGACGCTCGCGCATCGCTCGCTCGACGAGATGCTGGCCGGCGCGCGGGTCGACGTCGCCCCTTACAAGCGCGACTCGATGGACTTCGTGCTGTGGAAGCCCTCGAAGCCGAACGAGCCGGGCTGGCCGAGCCCGGCTGGCGTCAAGCCGCCCGGTCGCCCGGGCTGGCATATCGAATGCTCCGCGATGTCGATGGCGACGCTGCTCGATCCATTCGGCGGGGGCCTCGAATGCAACGACCCGAACCGCAATGTGTTCGACATTCACGGCGGCGGGATCGACCTCGTTTTTCCCCATCACGAGAACGAGATCGCCCAATCCTGCTGCGCCTTCGGCACGAGCCGGATGGCGAATGTCTGGATGCACAACGGCTTCCTGCAGGTCGAAGGCGAGAAGATGGCGAAGAGCGCAGGCAATTTCTGGACCATTCGCCAACTACTGGAAACGAGCATGTTCGGCCACCAACTGTGGCCAGGCGAAGTATTGCGTTTAGCGATGCTGGGTACCCATTATCGCCGGCCGATCGATTTCACACAGACCGCACTTGAAGAAGCGCGGCACAGACTGAATGTCTGGTATCACGCAATTGGCGATGATGTTGTACTCCCGGCGCAGCCGCCTGCCGAGGTGATCAACGCTCTTTGCGATGATCTGAACACCCACGAGGCTATCAGGTGCCTCGATGAATTAGCGGGCGGAATAAGGGCCGTACGATCATTCAACAAGGAACCCCCCTCTGAGGTTGTGAGTAGACTGAGAGCCGGCGCCAACCTTCTCGGGCTGTTACAAAAAACCCAAAGGGACTACGTCGAGAGCCTGAAGACCGATGCGGCGGAGATTGATGCGGCGGAGATCGATCGCTTGGTGGCTAGGCGGTCTCAGGTGCGTGCCGCAAGGAACTGGGCCGAATCCGACCGCCTCCGGGATGAGCTCGCCGCGCTTGGCGTCGCGATCAAGGACAACAAGGACGGTACGACCACCTGGGAGCCGAAGCGATGAGCGCCATCTCGCTGCGTCCCTACCTCCCGGCCGACGCCAAGCGCTGCGCCGATATCTTTCGCTCGAGCATCGAGGAGCTGGCGGCGGAGGATTACGACGCCGACCAGCGCGAGGCCTGGGCGTCGCGAGCCGACGATGAAGCGGCGTTCGGCGCCCGGCTTGCCGAGGCGCTGACCCTGCTCGCTCTCATCGATGGCGCGGTCGTCGGCTTTGCCAGTCTCAAGGGCGGCGAGGAGATCGACATGCTGTTCGTCGACCCCGAGTTCGCCCGCCAAGGCGTCGGGCGAACGCTCGTCGATGCGCTGACGAAGCTGGCGGAGGCGCGCGGGGCGAAGCGCCTGACCACGGAGGCGAGCGACGTCGCCAAGCCTTTGTTCGACCGCCTGGGGTTCGCGGCGCAGAAGCGCAACCTCGTTCGCACGGGCGACCAGTGGCTCGCCAACACCACGATGATGAAGACCTTCGGCGCCGCCCCTGCGCCCCCGACCCGCCACTGAGCAAGCCCATGGCCAAGGAACGCCTCTACCTGTTCGACACGACGATGCGCGACGGCGCGCTCACGACCGGCGTCGATTTCTCGCTCGACGACAAGCGCCATATCGCCGCGATGCTGGACCGGCTTGGCGTCGACTATGTCGAGGGCGGCTATCCCGGCGCAAACCCGCTTGACACCGAGTTCTTCAAGCAGAAGCCGACCAGGAACGCGCGCTTCTGCGCGTTCGGCATGACCAAGCGGCCGGGCCGCTCGGCTTCCAACGATCCGGGCGTGGCGGGGCTGCTCGCCGCCGACGCCGACGCGATCGTCTATGTCGCCAAGACATGGGACTATCACGTCCATGTCGCGCTCGGCTGCACGCTCGAAGAGAATCTCGACAGCATCGCCGACAGCGTGAAGGCGGCAGTCGCCTCGGGGCGCGAGGCGATGGTCGATTGCGAGCATTTCTTCGACGGCTACAGGGCCAACCCGAAATATGCGCTGCTCTGCGCCAAGACTGCGATCGAAGCCGGCGCGCGCTGGGCGGTCTTATGCGACACCAACGGCGGCACGCTGCCGGACCAGGTCGAGCGCATCGTGGCTGAGGTCGCGCGCGTCATTCCGGGCGAAAATCTTGGTATCCACGCACACAACGACACTGGCAACGCGGTCGCCAACTCGCTCGCCGCCGTCCGCGCCGGGGCCCGGCAGGTGCAGGGCACGCTGAACGGCCTTGGCGAGCGATGCGGCAACGCCAATCTTGTGACGATCATCCCGACGCTGGCGCTGAAGCCCGAGTTGGCCGAGCGCTTCGAGACCGCCGTCACGCCGGAAGCGCTGCGCCAAATCACTCATGTGTCGCGCGCGTTCGACGAAATGCTCAACCGCGCGCCCAATCGGTACGCGCCTTACGTCGGCGCCTCCGCCTTCGCCACCAAGGCCGGCATTCACGCCTCCGCCCTCGCCAAGGACCCGCGCACCTACGAGCATGTCCCGCCCGAAAGCGTCGGCAACACGCGCGCGATCCTCGTCTCCGATCAGGCGGGACGATCGAATCTCGTCGCCGAACTCAACCGGCTGGGGATCGAAGCGGATCCCGCCGACCCGCGCCTGAGCCGGCTCCTCGACGAGGTCAAGGCGCGCGAGGCGCAGGGCTTCGCCTACGAGGCGGCGGACGCGTCGTTCGAGCTGCTGGCGCGCGGCGTCCTCGGCGGCGTGCCGGAATTCTTCGCCGTCGAAAGCTTCCACGTCGGGGTCGAGCGCAAGCTCGTCGCGCCGGGCGTCACCTATTCGGCATCGCAAGCAGTGGTGAAGATCCGCATCGGCGAGGAGCGCCTCATCTCCGCCGCCGAAGGCAACGGCCCGGTCAACGCGCTCGATCTCGCGCTGCGCAAGGACCTCGGCGTCTACCAGAAATATATCGAGGATCTCGAATTGCGCGACTATCGCGTCCGCGTCTTCCAGGGCGGCACCGACGCGGTGACGCGCGTTCTGATCGAATTTGGCGACGGAAACGGCGACACGTGGTCGACGGTCGGAGTTTCCGGCAACATCATCGACGCCTCGTTTCAGGCGCTGGTGGACGCGATCACCTACCGGCTGCTAAAAGTCGGGGTCGCCGCGCAGTAGGAGCCAGGCTTCTTAACGGCGCGTTGACGGCTTGGACCGCAGTTCTAAGCCGTGCGACAAATCCGCGCTCCTCTCATCAGTCTTCGCGAATGGCTCACGGCGCTCTCCTTGTCCTGTTAACATTCGTCGCCCTGCTCTGCGCCGCGGGCGCGGGGATGTATCTTCACGACCGGCTGGGAGAGCGGCATCGAACAAGCGAGACGGTGGATCATGTCCGGCTGGTCGTTTCGATCCTCGTCACTTTCACCGCCCTGGTGCTGAGCCTTCTGCTCTCGGAGGTCAAAGGCACGTTCAATTCGTTCGACGCCCGCCTCCGCTCCTTTGCAGGCGACCTTACAAATCTCGACATCCATCTCAGGGAATATGGTCCGGACGCCGAGCCGATCCGCACGACGTTACGCAAATACGTGGCGGCGGCGATCGCCGACAGTTGGCGGGACGAGACGGCCCCGTCCGGCGATTATCCTCGTTTCAAGGAGGAAGTAGGCGTCGAGCGCCAGGAGCTCGGGGCGCTTCTCATCCAGGTCGACGCCGCGATCCACAAGCTCGACCCGCCCGACCACTTCCGGCAACGGCTGGCGGACTCGCTCTCGAGCCAGATCGACGAGGCGCTGCGCGCGAGGCGCCAGCTCCTAGAAACGTCGCACGACACCATTTCGTGGCCGCTCATGCTGGCGATGTGCGCCTGGCTCGGAGTTGTGTTCGGGGTTTTCGGTCTGCTCTCGCCGCGCAACGCGGTGGTCTATCTGTCGATCACGACCTGCGCCATCTGCGTGGCCTCAGCCATTTTCCTCATCGACGACTTCGATTCGCCGCTCGACGGCCTCTTGCGCGCGCCGAGCGATTCCCTGCGCGCGACCCTGGCCAAAATCGACGCTCCCTGAGAGGCGGCGCGACTTTTTTTGGGCGCGACGGGAATAAAGCGCGCAATCCGTGAGTCCCCTCTTTGAACGGCGCTTTTCGCCGATCGAGGAGGTTCACGATGACCAACGAACGCGACGGCGGATTCGACCGCCGGCAAACCCTGAAGTGCATGTTGTGGGCCGGAACCGGCGTCGTCTGGACGGTCGCCGGCGGCGTGCCGTCGTCACGCCTCCTAGGGGCGGCCAAGGCGGCGGAGGGCGGCTTTTCCTTCGTCCAGATCTCGGACAGCCACATCGGCTTTGAAAAGCCGGCGAATCCCGACGCCCGCGCGACGCTCAATGTGGCGATCGACAAGGTGGCGGCGATGCCGGGCAGTCCTTCATTCATGATCCATACCGGCGACATCAGCCACGCTGCGAAGCCGAACGAATTCGATGACGCCCTGCAAATGATCGGCCGCGCCAAGCTCGACGTCCACTATTCCCCCGGCGAGCACGACATCCTCGATCCCAAGACCCGCGACGCCTATCTCGAGCGCTTCGGGAAAGGAGCGACAGGCGGCGGCTGGTATTCCTTCGATCACGGCGGCGTGCATTTCGTCTCGCTCAACAACGTCGTCGATTTGAAGAAGAACGGCTTAGGCTCGCTCGGCTCGGACCAGCTCGAGTGGCTTGAGGACGATTTGCGCGGCAAATCGGCTTCGACGCCGATCGTGGTCTTCTGCCACATTCCGCTTTGGATGGTCGCGCCCGACTGGGGATGGGGCACTGAGGATTCGGCGCAGGCGCTCGGCTATCTCGCGCGCTTCGGCTCGGTGACCGTGCTCAACGGCCACATCCACCAACTGATGCAGAAGGTCGAGGGCAACGTTTCGTTCCACACGGCGCGATCGACCGCGTTTCCGCAGCCAGCGCCGGGAACGGCGCCGTCGGCGGGACCGATGAAAGTGCCCGCGGGCGAGTTGCGCAAATGGCTCGGCGTGCGGGAGGTCGCCTACGCGTCCACCCCGACCAACCTCGCCGTCACGGACTCCGATTTATCCTGAGATGCTTCGATGAAACTGTTTCGGTTACCTAAATCCCTCTCCCGCGATGACTGTCGAGAGACAGGCGTCCTCCCACCGCGCCCGTCACGGGAGAGGGACCTTATGCTCCGTCCGCGCGCGCGCCCGCGCGTAGACGATCCGTTGGAAAGACCATCTGACGCGTTTCGCCGCAGAAAGGAGAAATACGCCGCCGCCGTGATGCTCGCAGCCGCCATCTCCGCGGCGCTGGTGAAGGGCGCATGGGCCGGCGGGCTCGTGGGCGACGCCGCTCGCGGCGAGACGCTCTACGAAGCTTGTCAGGACTGCCATTCGCTCGACAAGAACGATGTCGGTCCACGTCATCGCGGCGTGTTCGGCCGCAAGGCAGCCTCGCTGCCGGACTACGACTATTCCGATGCGCTCAAATCGGCCAATATCACGTGGAACGAGGAGACCCTCGACAAGTGGCTGACCGACCCTCAAGCTGTCGCGCCCGGCGCCAAGATGTTCTTTCATCTCGACAACCCGCAAGACCGGGCGGACGTGATCGCTTATCTCAAGGAGCGCGCCAAATAAGGCGCGCGTCCGCGGGGCGCCTCGGTTGAGCGATCCACTCGCCGAGAAGCGCTTCCGCGAAATCGTGCCGCCGCTGCTAGACGATGCCTACTCGCTTGCCAAATGGCTGTCACAAAGCCCAACCGACGCCGAGGACATCGTGCAGGATGCCGCGCTGCGCGCGCTTCAGGCTCTTTCCAGCGTCTCGGTCGATCGGCCGAAACCGTGGTTTCTTGCAATCGTGCGCAACGCGGCCATGACCTTTATGGCGCGCAATCGTCGCAAGACCGTGGCCTTTGCCGGCGACATGTCGGACCTCGACGCGCTCGATTTGCGCCAGGGCGACGACGCCGCGCCAGACCCTGAGCAGGAGCTCATTGCCCATGAAGACGGCGAGCGGCTGCGTGCGGCGATCGCCGCCCTACCCTCGCCCTTTCTCGAAGCGCTGGTGATGCGCGACATCAACGGCCTCTCCTATCGCGAGATCGCGGAAGCGACCGAGACGCCGGTCGGCACAGTGATGTCGCGGCTCGCGCGAGCGCGCGCGATGCTCGCGAAGACCTTGAGGGCCGAGTCATGACCGGGCGAGACGTGAGCGAGCGCCTTCTCAGGCTCAACGCCGCCCTCGACGGCGAGCTCGACGCGATGGCTTCGCTCGAGTTCGAGCGCGAGATGCAGGGCGATCCCGCGCTGGCCGCTGAATACCGGCGCCTGGCCGCGCTTCGCGACGCAGTCCGCCGTCACGCGCCGCGCGAGGCGGCGCCGCAGGGGCTCGCGAGCCGCATCGCCGCGCTGACAGCGTCGGCTCCGGCGACGCCTGCTGCTCAGCCCGCGGCCGCGACCGCAACCGTCATTCCTCTTCGTCCGCGGCCGTGGCTCGACCGGCGCGCGCTGGCGATGGCGGCGTCTTTCGCCGTCCTCGGGCTTGCGGTCGGCGCGGGGCTCATGTCGCTGCGCATGCCTTCGCCTTCCAGTGTGGTGGCTGAACGCCTGGTCGCTGATTTCGTCCGCGCCGACATCGCCGGCCAGCCATTCGACGTCGCCTCATCCGACCGCCACACCGTCAAGCCGTGGCTCGCAACCCATTCGACGATCAGCGCCCAGATCGCCGACCTCGCTGAACAGGGATTCGTGCTCGAAGGCGGGCGCATCGCCGTCGTCGATCGCGTGCCAGCGCCGACGCTCGTCTATCGCAAACGCGAACATCTGATCGCCGTGACCGAGCTTCCAGCGACGACGGCGGGCGCGCGCGACGGGACCGGGATCGAGACCATCGACGGCTTTCACGTCGCCCGCTGGTCGGATCCGAACTTAAGCTACATCGCGGTCAGTGACATCGACGAGAATGAGCTGGCTGCGTTCGTGGGCGCGTTCCGAGCCGCGCAAAAGCCAGCCGGCGAGGGAAAGTGAAGCTGAACGTCAAGGCGCAAAATCGACCACCGAGAGGTCGAGCGGCAGCATGTTGCGTAGCGGCTGGGGCGGATCGACCTTGGTCAGCGTGAGAGCAGAACCCGTCGCCTCCGCCTTGTCGAAATCGGCAGTGCCGGCGCGGTCGACCGCCGTCAGCGTGAACGCGTCGAACACGTAGGGGATACCGTTCGACGCAATCGGCGAAGGACCTTCGGTCACATGCAAATGCAGGTGGGGCGCCTGGCTGTTGCCGGAATTGCCAACCCTACCCAGGATCTCGCCGCGCGTGACCTTGTCGCCCGCTTTTACCGTCACACTTCCGGGCTGCATATGGGCGTAGAGCACATAAGCGCCGCCGCCGATATCGAGCACGACATAATTGCCGTCCGCCTCGCTAAGCCGGATGCCGGCCGGCAAGGCGCCTGGGACCTGCTCGGGCAGGTCATTGCGCGAGGCGACGACGTTTCCATCGTCGACCGCGAGCACCGCCTTTCCGAAGATCACGTAGTTCTCGAGCGTCTTCGGATCGCCGCTGACCACGCGGCCCTCGGAGTCGATTTGTTCCCAGTCGATCGCGAAGCGTTGCGCGAGCTCGAGGCGCCCGTCGATCGGGAGAAGCGCGCGCACGTGACGAATCGAGTCGCAGCAGCCGTCGGCGGCGACAAAGCCCGAGCCCGAGAGCGGCGGGCCGAGCACCGCAGGACGCCGCCACAGGCCGTTCGTCGTCTGGCCTCCGGTCATGGTGAAATCGGCGTTGATCTTCTTGAAAAAGCCGGTGATGCGATGGACCAGCGTCGCTGGCGCCGGCTCGCCGTGGGGAAGGGCGAGATGCACGAACAATACGCCGAACTGGGCCGGGCCGAGATCGGCGGACTCGGCGCCGCGTGACCCGCCGATGGCAAGGCGTTTTCCGATTTCGGCGTGATCAAGCTCGAGCAGGACGGTGTCGCGCTTCGGGTCGACGACATCGATCGACTTCAGGTTGAATTCGCCGCCGCTCACATTCTCGATCTTCAATTCATAAACGAGATGGCGCTGGCCGTCGGAGCCCATCACGGGCGTGAACGGGGCAAGCGGTTCGACGGTCAGGGGCGTCAGTTCAGGCTCCGCCGCGCCCGCCGCCCCGTGGGCGAGAACGAACGCGCTGAAGAGGACGAACACGACAGCGGCGAACCGGCACGGGTGGAGCGTCATCCGTTTCCTCGTCCTCTCACAGGCCGGCTGCCTTCGCGTTGCGCGGCGCGTTTCGGCGACAAGATTGACGCTTGGGCGGCCGGAAGTCGAGGACAGTTCCGACCTCGCCCGCGCCACCCCCGAGGTGGACGCGCGGAGGCAGCCCTGTCGAGGCCCGCCCGCAGATTCTGCGACAAACGCTTCCTGAAAATCAGAATTGATGTTAGTCTGTCCGACGATGAACGACGCGCGGCGACAGATGCTCATGCACAACGGGACCAGCTGGCCGGCTCCCGCAAGAAATCCCATCGCTGAATTGATTTTCGGCAAAAAAACTTCGAGTTCTGCCCGGCGTCAGCGCAATGCTTTGAAAAGGCTTACTTCCGCCAAGGGAATCCAAGCCATTTCCTTGGAAAAATTTGGCCGGTCTTGGGTGGGATCCGGCTGGGCTCGGATGGGCTTGAGAAAATTTGGATTGGACTTGGGCCGGGCCAGGCGTCCTGCCCGCCTCAGGTCCGAAGGGCAGCCGCGCCGGGCGTTGTCACTCGCCAGGCGGGGCCGCTCGAAGACGTCAATCGACGCGAATCACTGGCCGGCCGGCTTGGGAAGGGCGCGCGTGGGCAGCGAGGGCTTGGCGTCGTGCGCCATCTTCATCAGTTCGTCCCGCGAGGGGCCAATCCCGCGGGTGGGTTCGGCAATGCTCGCCTCGATAGCCTGTCCCTGCCAAGAGACGGAACGCGTTTCGGCCGCAAAGGCCGGAACCGCAAATGCACTCGTCAACGCAAGCGTCAAACAAACCGACAATCCGCGCATAGTGTTCTCCTTTGGACCGACGCCGACTTCAAGCCGGCCAGGGGTTATTTGGGACACCCCTTGGACACGTAGTCGAACAGACTTCCAAAACCTTCTTGTCGAAAGTAAGGGCCAAATGTGATGCCGGGCCAACTTGGATTGCCGAATGAAGTGACGCCTACAACGACATTGGCGCCCTGGCCTTCGCCGTTGGTGAAATTGGCTATCCACGCTCCTCCGCTGGTGCCCTGAGTCATGTTCGGATTTGCATGCATGAGGATGACTTCATTGGGCCGGGACAGCGAAAGGGCCAACACTCCCGGGTCCCGTTGGACGATCATTCCGCCCTCGATGGCGCCCGGATAGCCGATCTGCACAGCCTCGGGATGCTTGCCGAGCCACTCCGTATCCACCTTCATGTGACCAGTAATACTATCATGGTTGACCAGTATCATCGCGTAGTCATACTGCATCGCATCCTCGGACGCCTGTTCCTTTTGGTCGTCCGTCGCGTTTGCGGGAGGGTTTGGCACATAGCCGCCCAGATGTCCGGTGCAGATCACCTTGTAGATGTCTGAAGCATTGTCATTCTGATACTGCAGGAAGAAGAACATCTTATTTGTATCGTACCATTCTCCGGTCTGATTGTCGCGCACACAATGGGCCGCGGTGAGGAGGACTCTCGGCGCTATGAATTGAGCGGTGCAGGAGAATGTCTCGTCTTTGGCGTTCTTGAATACCAGCAAACCGACCCACTTGAGCGGCGGAACGGCTGGATTTCCAGCGGACATCGGTTGGTCCTCAGCCGCCGCCATCGTGGTGAAGGCCACGGCGACGGCCATTGCTACCAACCAGCGAAAGATGCTCATTGTGCTTTCTCCCACGCCTGCCGGGGTCGAGCCCGGGAGGCTCCTGCTTACACATATTGTGCGGACTTTAAGCCGCGTGACAAGAGCGATGCCGACGCCCCTTCCCTCCCGGCTTTGCGGCCCCTATATTCGGGACGCCGTCCGCGAGGGCGGCTACGGCGATAAATGGACATCGGAATAAGTCTTTCGGACCCGGGGGCGGTACCCGGCGCCTCCACCCAAGCCCGCTTCTGACGAGCGGGTTTCGGCGGGGGCGAAATAGGTTCGACGGGGGACCCAAAGGGTGATCTTTCGCTCGGCATGATACCGCCGTTATCGGGTCAAACCTATAGTTGCGAATGACAACTATGCTCCGGTGGCCCTCGCTGCGTAATGCAGTGCTGGTACTGGGAATCAAGTCCTAGGGGTTTGCACTTCTAGGCGGGGTCCGGAGGCGCCCGGCAACAGAAGCCTCCACTTCCTTTCCGCCGATCGCTACCGCCTGATGAGGCTGCAGATTGCAATGCCCCGGACGGTCGGCTAGTTCTGGCGCTATCCTGAGCGCATCCCTTATGGCGACCGACCTCATTCGCTACGATCTTCTTGTGCAGGACGCGCTGCGCTCGGTGGTGCGCAAGGTGCTCGCCGACACCGCGCGCTCGGGCCTGATTGGCGACCATCACTTCAATATCGCCTTCAAGACCCAGGCGCCGGGAGTTGTCGTCCCACCTGCGGTCAAGAGCCGGTTTCCCGACGAGATGTCGATCATCCTTCAGCATGAGTTCTGGGACCTCGTGGTCACCCAGGACGCGTTCGAAGTGAACCTCAACTTCTCGCGCAAGCCTGAGCGGCTGGTCGTGCCCTTCGATGCGATCACCGGCTTCACCGATCCATCGGTTCCGTTCGGCTTCAAGCTCGAGCCCCGCACGCCGGAGCCAGCGGCAGCCCGCGCGCCGGCCACAGCGGGAAAAAAGGAACCAGCGCCGGCGCCCGCGGCCGCAAAGACCGCCCCGCCCAAACCCGCCCCTGCCCCGCCCGCTGCCAAGTCCAGCCAAAGGGCGGAAAAGCCCGCAGCCGAACCACCCGCCGAGGCCAAAGTCGTGTCCATCGACGCCTTCCGGAAGAAATAACCGAGACCAGCTTGAGCGAGATCGTCAATCTTGGCCGCGTGCGAAAGCGAAAGGCGCGCGAGCGTCACGAAGCCGACGCCGCCCAGAACCGCGCGCTTTTCGGCCGGTCGAAGGCGGAAAAGCGTCTCATCGAAAGCGCGCGCGCGCGCGCCGAGGCCCGTCTCGACGGCCGCAAACTTACACGACCAGATGCCGACTGACGCCCGCGTCATCAAACGCTCGCTGGTCATCGCCGGCCATCGCACCAGCATCTCGATCGAGGACGCTTTCTGGCGCCGCCTGCGCGGGATCGCGACGAAGCGCGGACTCTCGCTCAATGGGCTGGCTGCGACCGTCGACGCCTCGCGCGGCGACGCCAATCTGTCATCGGCCATTCGGGTTTTCGTGCTTGAGGCCGAGGCCGACGCCCACCCCGATTAGTAGAGACCGCCGGGCGCCGGTTCGACCGGAGTCGAGCGCGCCTTCGGCCTCATTGGCGGCATCGGCGCCGCAGGCGCGGCGGCGCCCAGTTCGTCGCTCTTCGGCGCCGGCGCGGCCGCAAATGGAGTCTTTGTGGCCGTCGCCGCATCACCGTCCGGTGTTTCGGCCTTGACCGCTTCCGCACCATCCGCCGCTGCTTTGTCTGCCGCCGCTTTATCCGCGGCTGCCTTGTCGGCGGCTGCTTTGTCCGCCGCTGCTTTCTCCGCCGCCGCCCTTGCGGCCGCAGCTTCCTCTGCCTTCTTCGCCGCTTCGAGTTCGGCCGCCTTCTCCGCCTCCTCCATCGCGCGCAAGTGTTCGGAGAGCCCCTTAAGCCGCGACTGCTCGACTTTGAAATCCTCGATTTCCTGCTGCCGGCGATCCATGAATTGCTCGCCCTTGAGACGCCGGTTGAAGAAAGCACGCTCGCGAATGTCGGCTTCCATCGTCGCGATGCGATCGGTCTCCCGCGCGATCGCCTGGGCCGCGAGCGCGGCGGAAAGGGAACTGACGTCGAGCTGTCGTTTCGGCACCTCAAGTGCGTTGTCCACCACGACCGTCGCACTCGGCGGTGGTCCCGACCAGAACTTCAGGCCGCTGGCCGACGAAACAAGCGTGAGTCGCGTCCCCACGGCGAACTTGCGCAGATCGAGGTCGGCGCTCAGCGCGTCGTCGCCCGTCCGCCAGGGAATGGTGATCGGCCCGACCTTCATGACGCCCCCGCTGAGCGCAATCGGCGCACTCCCGTCCGGGACCGGGAGCGGGCCGCGGTTGAGTTCGGCGCCTAGACCGAAGGCGATATTGGTTTCGTCCGCCGGCGCGTCCGGGGCCTGAGCCCTGGCGACGACGCGATCGAGAGCAGCAGGATCGCTTCGCGCAAGGGCAGCCCCCGTGAAGTTCACCGTCCCTGCGCCCGCGAGCCCATCGATCAGCGCAGCGGGACTGCGCCCGGTCGAGGCGAAATCGAGCGATCCGCCAAGTCGGCCGGAGAACCCAGACCGCTCGATCGCGACCGAGTTGACACCGACCGACCCGGTCAGCGTCGCGGTGTCGCCGTCGCGCCGGATCGTGGCATGACCGGAGGCGGCGCCTCCCGCGATTTGCATTCGGAGGTCGTCGAGATCGAGCCTGCCCTTGTCCAGGCGCAGCGTGGCAGCGAAGCCTTGCGCCGAGAGCGCGTCGGTGAGATCGAGCGTTCCCACCTTGAGCCCTACGGCGGTGGACGGCGGGCGCAAGGGCGCTGGAGCGAATTTCGCCTCCGACCACGGCGTCCCAGCTTTGACGAGCGAGGGGGGCCCAAGCGCGAGGGCGAGGAGGTCGCTCATCGGCAGGCGATCGACAGCGAGATCGCCTTGGATCTCCGAAGTCGAAGACAGTCGCGGTCCCGCAACCCCCGCCCCAGCGCCAAGCGTCTCTTGGGCGCCGGAGATTGCGGCGCTCGCCTCGGCGGCGGGCGAAAGCGTCGTGACCGGGGCGTAGGTCAGCTCGCCACTGGCCTTGACCCCGCCAATCGTCGCGACGAGCTTGGAGAACCTCCACTTGTCGCCACGCAAGGTCGCATCGAAACCAATGTCGGCGGGCCCGATCGCGCCCCCAGCGGCCGCAAGGCCGAGCGCGGCCGCGACAGGGACTAGGTTCGGCGTCTTGACCTTGGCTGCGCCGAACAGCTTCGCATCATCGCTTTCCGCTTGAGGCATGAAGCGCCCGCGCCACGCAAAATCCGAGCCGGCGGCCGAGGACGTCGCGTCGACGTCATAACCCTGGGTCCATCCACCGCGCGCGCTGAGCGCAATATGGCCGCGTCCGCCTCCGAGCGGCGCCCCGCTCATCCCAAATTGCCGGAGCATCGCACCCGAATTCGGGGAATCGAGGTTCGCGATTAGAGCGCTGCCACCGTCCTTCGGCTGCGGATCGAGCGCGATCGTGAACTGAGTTTCGCCGGCCGATCCGCTGGCGCGCAGGGAATCGACGGCTGGAGAGTCGCCGCCCGAGCCGCGAGCCTCGAAGGTCAGCGCCGTCGGCGAGAGCTGGTCCGCCCGATCGACCAGAATCCGGCTCCATTCGCCCGGCGCGAGACGCGAGACCAATAACGCGAAATCGCGCAGTCGGTCGGCGCGCAGATGGCCGGTCGCCGCGAGCGAATCGCGATCGATCGCTCCCTGCATGTCCAGCGCGGCGCCGCCCAGACCCGCTACGCTGAAGCGCTCGAGGGTTACGTTCGGCCCGGTTTTAACTGCCTTCAGCGCGACCGAGCCGCTATCGATCTGCGCCTCGCCGATCCGTGCGATATGCAGGGAGCCGGCGCTCAGCGAAATCGAAAAGTCCACGTCGCCGATCATGTTTGCCGCCGCGAGGCTCGGCAGCGAGTCGACATCGAGCGAATCGGTTGCGAGGTCGACGGTGACTCGGGCGGCTTTGCCGCCCGCCGGGTTGGTGAGGGCAAGCGAGCCGTCGAGCGTCGTTCGATCCAATCCAACTTTGAGATCGCTGAGCGAGACCCCGGTCGCCGAGGCTTCGACCTTGCCCTTCATCGAAGCGCTGCGATAGGGGAGGGTTTGCGCAATTGCAGCAACCTTGGCTGCGCCTTCCGGCGCGCCGAGGCTCGCCCAATCGCGAAGAAACCCAAAGTCCGGACTGTCGAAGTCAACGTAGCCACGGAACTTGGCAGCGGCAGTGTCCAGATCGCCTTCGCCGCCAACTCGGCTTTGCCTGGGGAGATCACCGCTGAAGACAAGATGCAGCGGCGCCCCTGGCGCGGTTCTCAGCGCCACAGTCGCTTTGGGCAACGTTTGCGCGCCGAGAATTATAGGCTCGGCGGACACCTTGGCGTCGATCGCCATGGAGCTCTGCCGGCCTTGAAGCGTTGCCGAGGCGATCCGCCCGAGCAGCGCCGCCGCCCGCGCCGGCGCGACGCCGTCTTCACCTTTGCGGCGCATGAGCGCGTCGAGGTTCGCCTGTTTGGCTTTGAGATCGATGCTGAGCCGGAGGAGCGGGCCGAAAGCGAGCGTAGCGTCGCCGTTGGCGCGGATGGCCCTTTCCTCCGATCCGAGAGCGAACTCCGCCCCCCGAAGCGCCGCTCCCTTGAGATCGACCGTCATCGGTCCGGCGATGCGCCACGGCGTCGGCTCGTTCTCGCCAGGCGCGGTTCCGGTCAAGATTGCCGCGCCGACCAATTGAAGCCCCGCAAGCCCGCGAGCCGCGTCGCCTTCGAGCGCGCCTTCGAACTCACTGGCTGGCCAGCTCGGTCCAGCGTCGACCTCAACGCGGACCGGCGTCCCGTCCGGCCCCGGCTTTTGCGATGCGAGCCTGAAGATGACCGGCGCGCCGTCCGGACCCATGAACTGGCCGGAAAGACGGGCGGGCCCGTCAAGGGACGGAGCGGCGGCGTCGATGTCGAGGCCTTCAATATCGGACACGGGCGCGCCGGCGACGCCGGCAACCCGCAGCTTGCCCTCCCGCACGATCAGACGGTCGACTCCGGTCGACTGGAGCCGGGAGATCGGCAGCGCCGGGAGCCGCAGCGCCCCGTCGGACCCGCGCCCGATCGTCAGGACCGGCTTATCGAGGCTGATCTCCGAGAACCGGATGCGGCCGCTCGCAAGCTCTAGGAGCGCGAGCTCGAGCCGCGCGGAGTCGAACGAGAGATCGGGGCCGCCGGAGTCCGGCGCGGACAACGCGCCGGCGCCGAGAGCAAGATAGGGCGTCGGCAGCAGCCGGAGCTCGACTGGGCCGTTCAGCGAGACGTTCGCGCCGGTGATCGCGTGCAGGCGCGCTTCGATCTGGACGCGATGCGCGGACCAGTCGATGAGCATCGGCGCAATGAGCGCTGCCGACATCACCGCGACGAGCGCGACCGCGATGATGGTCAGGACATTGCGCACGGGAAAACGACTTCCACTCCGCCTCGACGAGCCGCCGCGGCGGCCGGACGACCATCGCGGTTCAAAATGGCGCGAAAATATGACCGTGACAACAAACGGCGCCGTCCGAAATCTCGTTCCAAATTCATCAAAGCCGGACCATGCGGTCGCGAGGGCGCGCCAAATCTAGCAAAGGAAAAAGCTTGGATTTCCTTGGATCCGCTTTTCGGGATCGAGACTTTTCAATGCTTTGGAGCGCCCCCTTCCCGGCAATCGTCTCTCCCCGGCTTTTTTCACAGGTGCAATCTGACCACGCACGGGCAGTCCTCCGCACGCGCCCGCTTCGGCGCCCTGGCGCTCGATGGTCGGCTGATTGGTTTTCATGACCCCGGCATCCTACCGCATATTTCGTTTTTCCGAAAGCGAAATCTTTCGCAGTGCGGCCGGAAGCGCAACCGGGGAGCCAATCGCAGTGGGAACAACATGCGCCCGTGCGCATTTCCCTCTGCATTATGGCTGACCCCGCCTGCCCAGATTCCGCCTTTTGGATTCGGTTTCGCCCGATAAGCGCCGCGATCGGGCGGCTAGTTTGAATGATCCCGTTCCCCCATGCCGCTTGGACACGACTTAGCTTCGTGTTCGCCCGGACGCGAGTCGGAGATGAACATGCAGCCAGACAGATCGAAGACAAAGGGGTCGAGCGCTGGCGGGGACGGGATAGCCGTCGGCGCCGCGACTGCCGATCAGGCGTTCACGATCGGCGCCGCGTCTTCGATCCAGGACTTGCGGCCGCTGGTCCTGAAGCATGGCAACACCTTCGCCGTTTTCGATCGCAAGGGCGACGCCGCTCCCGGCGAGGGCGCCGCCCAGGGCCTCTATCATTGTGACACCCGCCATCTTTCCGTTTTGATCGTAACTCTCGAAGGCGCGCGCCCGATTCTGCTCAGTTCCACTTTGCGCGACGACAACGCCACCCTGACTTGCGATCTGACCAATCCGGATCTCGACGACGCAGCGGGGCGTCCTCGGCTCGACCACGATCTCATCCACCTCAGACGGTCGCGATTTCTATGGAACGCCGGCTGCTTCGAGAGGCTGAACATTCGCAATTTCGACGACAAGCCGCGTCGCGTGGAGCTCGGAATTACTTTTGCGGCCGATTTTGCCGACCTGTTCGAGGTGCGCGGAGCGCGACGGGCGCGACGGGGCGAGACGTCGGCGCCCGAGGTCGGCGCCAGCCACGCGACGCTGAGCTATACCGGGCTCGACAACCGGCGCCGCTCGACGACGATTCGCTTCGATCCCACGCCGACCCTTCTCTCGGACAAGAGGGCGGTGTTCAGCCTCGATCTCGCCCCCCGCGAGAGCCGCTCGCTGTTCATCGAGATCGACTGCCGCAACGAGGAACGAACCGACGACCCGAGCCGGGCGTTTTTCATCGCGCTCCGCGACGCCCGGCGCGCCCTGCGCGCCTCGTCCTCGCGCGCCGCGTCGATCAAGTCCTCCAATCAGATCTTCAACGAAACCACCCACCGCAGCCTCGCGGATCTCTACATGCTTATGACCGACCTGCCCGAAGGGCCTTATCCATACGCCGGAATTCCCTGGTTCAGCGCCGTGTTCGGGCGCGACGGGATCATCACCGCGCTGGAGACACTCTGGATCGACCCCTCTATCGCGCGCGGCGTGCTCCGACATCTCGCCGCCAGTCAGGCAACCGAGGTCGACCCCGCCGCGGACGCTGAGCCGGGCAAAATCCTGCACGAAGCCCGCCACGGCGAGATGGCGAACCTGGGCGAGGTGCCTTTCCGCCGCTACTACGGCAGCGTGGACGCGACGCCGCTGTTCGTGGTGCTGGCGGGCGCCTATCTCGAGCGCACCGCCGATCTCCGCGCCGTTCGCGCGCTCTGGCCGCACATTGAGGCGGCGCTCGACTGGATCGAATGCTACGGCGACCGCGACGGTGACGGATTCGTCGAATATGGCGCCCAAACCAATCAGGGTCTCGTCAACCAGGGCTGGAAGGACAGCCACGACGCGATTTTCCACGCCGACGGACGATTGGCGCAGGGCCCGATCGCTCTCGCCGAGGTGCAGGCCTATGTCTACGCCGCCTGGCGGGCGGCGGAACGGATCACACGGCGGCTCGGCGATCCCGAGCGGGCGATCGGGTTCGAGCAGAAGGCGGAAGCGATGCGCCGCCGCTTCGACGAGCGCTTTTTCGACGAGTCCCTCGGGACCTATGTGCTGGCGCTCGACGGCGACAAGAAGCCTTGCCGCGTTCGGGCATCCAACGCCGGGCACGCGCTGTTCGCCGGCGTCGCCTTCCCCGAACGGGCGCCCGAAGTCGTGCGCACATTGATGGGGAGTTCATGCTTTTGCGGCTGGGGAGTGCGCACGATCGCTTCGACCGAAGCCCGCTACAATCCGATGAGCTATCACAACGGCTCGGTGTGGCCGCATGACAATGCGCTGATCGCTGCGGGATTCGTGCGATACGGGTTTCGGCGCGAGGCCGCGCGAAT
The DNA here is from genome assembly GCA_963794655.1 of uncultured Alphaproteobacteria bacterium. Taxonomy (GTDB): domain Bacteria; phylum Pseudomonadota; class Alphaproteobacteria; order Rhizobiales; family Beijerinckiaceae; genus Roseiarcus. Next base: position 1,795,822 of record CAWCEV010000006.1, on the reverse strand, counting down.
CTTTGAAGGACTGTTCGACGTGTCCACCTATGTCGACCTCAGGCGCCTGCCGGAGCTGATCTGCGGCTTCCCTCGGCAACAGACGCGCGGGCCGACATTCTATCCGGTCGCGTGCAATCCGCAGGCCTGGGCGGCGGCCTCGCCGCTCTATCTCATCCAGTCGTGCGTTGGCCTCTCCTTCGACGCCGCTGCGCGCCGCATCACGTTCCGCGAGCCGATCCTGCCGCACTTTCTCGACGAAATCGTGCTGCGGGGCTTGACGGTTCCCGGGGGTTGGGCCGACGTCGCGCTCAGGCGCTCGAACCGCCATGTCGTGGTGGATGTTCTCGACAAGAGGGGCTCGGTCAGCGTGCTCGCCGTCAATTAGACGAAAGCGCTTTGAGTTTGCGCGCAAACTGATCCGGTGCGCGCGTTCCCTCCTCCTTGTGCGGGAGGACAAGGAGGGGGGGTCGCGCCGTACGATGGACAATGGAGCGGCGGCGCGATTCGACAACCTCCACAGCTCAGCGCGACCCCCCACCCCTCCCCGCCCCCACAAGGGGGGCGCGGGCGCGCTAACGAGCATTATGAATCGCCGTTTGTGGTCCGGCTGATTGCCGCGCGCGGTCAGTCGTCGGGCGCCGCCTTCACCAGTTCGAGCGATCCCAGGCGGCTCGCCACGACGCCGTTCAGCCGCCCTGGCTTGAGCCTGATGGGCTGCTCGACAAGATTTGCCGCCGCCACCAGCCCGAGCCCCAGGTCGTCGCTCTGCGCCGCGCGATTGCGGCCGAGCCGCGACCCGGCCAGGTGGCGGTAGATCCTCAGATAGTCCGTGGCGACGCGGTCGATCGCGAAACGCCGTTCGAAGACGGCGCGCGTGGTCGCTCGATCGAGGTTGCGGAGGCGCGCGACGGCTTCGACGGCCCCAGATACGTCGTCGACCAGAAATCCGGTCGCTCCGTCGTCGATAACCTCCGGCGCCGAGCCGCGCCGAAAGGCGATGACCGGCGTGCCGCACGACATCGCCTCGATCATCACCAGACCAAAGGGTTCAGGCCAATCAATCGGAAAAAGGAGGGCAGCGGCGTTGCCGAGAAACTCCCCCTTCTCGCGCTCGTTGATCTCGCCGATGAATTCGACGTTGGGCGCCGCCTCGACCATCGGCTTTATAACCTCGGTCCAGTACGCCTCGTCCACGCGGTCGATCTTTGCCGCCATCTTCAATTTCGCTCCCGCCCGCTTGGCGATCTCGATTGCGCGGTCGGGGCGCTTTTCGGGCGAGATTTTGCCCAGGAAGGCAAGATAGTCGCCTTGCGGGGCCGGATTGAACGGCAGGAGGTCGCGGGGCAGGCCGTGATGCACCGTCGCCATCCAATTGGAACGCGGCGCCGGCTTGCGCTGATCGTTCGAAATCGAGATCAGGGGCGCTTCGGGGAAGGTGGAGTAGACCGGGAGAAGCTCCGCAAGGTCGAGGCGGCCATGCAAGGTCGTCACCGTTCGGTCGGCAAAGCCGCGGATGATCGGATAATGCAGGACGTCGATATGGAAATGCAGGACGTCGAAGCGGTCGGCCATTCTTCGGACTTTGTCGAGCATGACGATGTGGTGCGGGGCGGTGTCCTTGACGCGCGGATCAAATCTGAGGGCGACCTCGCAACCGGGCTCGAGGCGCGCGGACGTCTTCGAGTCGCCGCTGGCGAAGAGCGTCACATCATGTCCCCGGCGCACCAATTCTTCAGTCAGATACGAGACAATTCGCTCTGTCCCGCCATAAAGCTTGGGTGGACAGCTCTCGATCAACGGGGAAATCTGGGCGATCTTCATCTGCGCTCGGTGTCCTCTTTGGCCTGGGCTAAACTCTGGACGCGGCGACTCGTTCCATGACGAGGCGCGGTTGCGCCAGCACGCCGCTGCGGCATTCGGCCGCGTATTGACGCCGCCGCGGCGAGGCTTGACATTGGGCGTCAAAGCGCGAAAGCCGCCGCCGGGACGCTTCGCGCGTTCAGCCCTACGGGAGGCGACCCATGGATCTGCGATTGACCGAGGAGGAACTCGCGTTTCGCGCCGAGGTGCGCGCGTTCGTCCGCGACAACCTGCCCGCCTCGATCCGCGAAAAATCCGTCGCCGGCCGGCGCCTCAGCAAGGACGACTACGTGCGCTGGACGCGCATCCTCGCCGCCAAGGGCTGGGGCGCCCCGCACTGGCCGCCGGCATGGGGCGGAACGGGCTGGAGCCCAATTCAGCTTTCGATCTTCCTCGATGAGACGCAGCGCGGAAACGCGCCGGAACTGGTGGCGTTCGGCGTCAGCATGGTCGGCCCGGTCATCTATACTTTCGGCTCCGAGAAGCAGAAGGAACGGTTCCTGCCGCGCATCCTCGATCTCAGCGACTGGTGGTGCCAGGGCTTTTCCGAGCCTGGAGCGGGATCGGATCTCGCGAGCCTCAGAACGACCGCCCGGCGCGATGCCGACGGCTGGGTGATCTCCGGCCAGAAGACCTGGACCACCATGGCCCAATACGCCAACTGGATTTTCGTCCTCGCCCGCACCAACGCGCAGGCGAAGAAGCAGGAGGGCATTTCGTTCTTCCTCGTCGACATGAAGACGCCTGGGATAACGGTGAAGCCGATCCAAACCATCGACGGCGGCCATGAGGTCAACGAGGTCTTTCTCGACGACGTGCGCGTTCCCGCCGATGCGATCGTGGGCGAAGAGAACAAGGGCTGGGACTACGCCAAATTCCTGCTCGCCAACGAGCGCAACGGCATCGCCCGCGTCGGCGTGTCGAAGGCGCGGCTCGATCGGGTGCGCGAGCTCGCTTCGATCCCCGTCTACGGCTCGGGGCCGAAGATCGAAGACCCCTTCTTCCGCGCCAAGCTCGCCGAGGTCGAAGTCGAGCTGAAAGCGCTCGAAGTGACCCAGATGCGCGTGATTTCGAACCGCCGGACCGCCGGCAAGCCCGATCCCGCCTCCTCGGTGCTCAAGATCAAGGGCTCCGAGATCCAGCAGGCGACGACCGATCTTCTGATGGAAGTGGTCGGACCCTACGCCCTGCCCTATCAGGAGCCGGACGGCATGACCAACGAGCCGCCGGTCGGCCCCGATTGGGCGGCGCCGCTCGCTCCGACCTATTTCAACACGCGCAAGGTTTCGATCTACGGCGGATCGAACGAAATCCAGCGCGGCATCATCGCCAAGGCGATTCTGGGGCTCTGACCGCGATGGATTTCGAACTCAGCCCGGAACAGGAACAGTTGCGCGACAATGTTGCGCGCCTCATGCGCGAGCGTTACGGATTCGAGGCCCGCAAGGGCTATCGGGCGAGTCCCGCGGGGTGGAGCGAGGCGCTGTGGCGCGACTATGCCGACATGGGCCTGCTCGGCGCCCCGTTCGCCGAAGCCGACGGGGGCTTCGGCGGCGGCGCGGTCGAGACGATGATCGTGATGGAGCAATTCGGCAAGGCGCTCGCGCTCGAGCCTTATCTTCAGACCGTCGTCCTCTGCGGCGCGATTCTGAAGCACGGCGCGAGCGAGGAACAGCGCGCCGAGCTCATCGGCGCGATCGCCGCGGGCGAGACGCGGCTGAGCTTCGCCCATGCGGAGAAGCAGTCCGGCTTCGACCTCCACGACGTCGGCCTGACGGCGGTCAAGGATGGCGGCGGCGGCTATGTGCTCAACGGAGAAAAGACGCTGGTCGGCCAGGGCGACGGCGCCGACAAGCTGATCGTCTCGGCGCGAGTGAGCGGCGCGCGGCGCGATCGGGAGGGGATCGGCCTTTTCCTCGTCGACGCCAACGCTTCCGGCGTCGCCCCGCGAGGCTATGCGACCCAGGACGGCCAGCGCGCGGCGGAGATCGCCTTCACCGAAGTCCGCGCGGCGCCCCATGACGTCATCGGCCTTGCCGATGGCGCGTTTCCCGTCATCGAGCGGGCCGTTGACGAAACGATCGCGGCGCTCGCGGCCGAGGCGGTCGGCGCGATGTCGGAAGCGCTGACGATGACCGTCGAATATCTCAAGACGCGCAAGCAGTTCGGCGTCACGATCGGCTCCTTCCAGGCGCTCCAGCACCGCGCGGCCGACATGACGGTCGCGCTCGAACAGGCGCGCAGCATGATGTACCTGGCGGCAATGACGGCGAGCGAGAATGACGCCGCCGAGCGCGCCAAGGCGATTTCGGCGGTGAAGGCGCAGATCGGCCGCTCGGCCAGGTTCGTCGGCCAGCAGGCGGTGCAGATGCACGGCGGCATCGCGATGACGTATGAGTATAAGGTCGGCCACCTGTTCAAGCGCCTGACCATGATCGATGCGGCCTATGGCGACGCCGATTTTCATGTGCGCCGTCTGGCCGAGCGCGGCAGCCTGTTCGCCTGAGGACCCTTGTCTAGCGCGCGACGCACGATACTCGTCACCGGATTCGAGCCGTTCGGCGGCGAGGCCGTCAACTCCTCGTGGGAAGCCGTACGCAGGCTCGACGGCTGGCGCGTCGGCCAATTCACGGCCGTCGCGCGGCTCCTGCCCTGCGCCTATGACGTTTCGGTGAAAGAGCTCATCTACGCGATCGAGGCCCTCCGGCCGGAGGCGGTCCTGATGGCCGGCCAGGCCGCCCGGCGCGGCGTCGTCTCCGTCGAGCGGTTTGCGCGCAATCTCGACGACGCCGCCGCGCCCGATAATCTGGGGGTGACGCGGACGGCGGCCGCGATCCGCGCCGGCGTGCCCGACCGGCTCGAGGCTGCCGCGCCGGTCGAAGCGATCGCGGGAGCGATACGAGTTGCGGGAATTCCAGCCCGGGTATCGAGGAACGCCGGCGGCTTCGTCTGCAACCATCTCTATTTCGGCGCGCTGCAATACCTGCGCGACAAGCGAAGCGCGATACCGGCGGTCTTCCTACATCTGCCAGCGACGCCCCGACAGACCGCGCCGGCGGCGAGCGCGAGGCGGCTCACAGCCGCCGAAGCGGCGAAGGCGCTCAAAACCGCGGCGACCGCGATGATCGACCTTCGAGCGAAGGCTGCATGACGGAGCGCCCCCTGACGCTCGGCGTCGACGGCGGCGCGACCCGCTGCCGCGCACGGCTCCGCGACGCCGACGGCAACGTTCTCGCCGAGACGAGCGGGGCCGCGGCGAACGTCCATGTCGATCTCGCCGGCGCCATCGCGGTATTGCGCGCGGTCGTCGGCGAGGCCATAGCTAGGGCTATGCTTGCGGAGGCCGACCGGGCGCGGATCGCGATCGGTTTTGGCCTCGCGGGAATCGAGGATCCGACCGACGCGGCGCGGGTCGTCGAGGCGTTTCCGGGCTATCGGCTCGTGCGGGCGGCGAACGACGCGGTGACCGCATGCATCGGCGCCCATGCCGGCGCCGACGGCGGACTGGTGATCGCCGGGACAGGCTCGGCCGCGATCGCCCGGGTAAGGGGAACGGAAACCATCATCGGCGGACGCGGCTTCACGATCGGCGACGACGGCGCGGGCGCCCATATCGGCCTCGACGCCGTGCGGGCTGCGATGCGCGCGTTCGACCGACTCGGGCCGGCGAGCGCGCTGACCGGCGACATCATCGCCCATTTCAACGGCGATTCCGTCGCCATGATGCGCTGGGCGCGCCATGCCACGCCGGGCGACTTCGGCTCCTTCGCACCGGGCGTGTTTAGCCGCGCCGCCGAGGGCGACAGCGTCGCGGTCAAGATAGCCGCTCGAGCCGCGCGCGCGATCGGGGCGCTGGCGCGCGGCGCGGTCTCGCTCGGAGCGGAACGCGTCGCGCTGGTCGGAGGCGCGGGCGAAGCGATGCTCCCCTATCTCGAGCCCGAAATCGCCGCGCTGCTCTCGCCTCCGCTGCATGATGCGAGCGACGGCGCGATCCTCATGGCCGGCGGAGTCATCGTGGCGCAGAGAGAAGCCGCGCAATGAAGGTGTTGTCCGGCGCCCGCATCTTCGACGGCGAACGGCTTCACGACGACTGCGCGCTTGTCGTCGAAGGCGGCTCGATCGGCGCGCTCACGTCTTTCGCCGACCGTCCTCGCGGCGGCGAGCAGGTGGATCTCGACGGCGGAATTCTCGGCCCCGGCTTCATCGACTGGCAGATCAACGGCGGCGGCGGCGTTCTTTTCAACGGCGAGCCGTCCGTGGAGGGAATCGCGGCGATCGCGGCTGCGCACCGGCGCGCCGGCGTCACCGGGTTCTTGCCGACGGTGGTGACCGATGCGCCGCGGGTGCTGACGCGGGCGCTTGCCGCGGCGCGTGAGGCGCGAAACCATGTTCCCGGGCCGCTTGGGATCCATGTCGAGGGACCATTCATCGACCCGCGACGCAAGGGCGTACATCCGCCAGAATTCATCCGCCCGATGCAGGAAAGCGACGCGGACGCGCTGATCGCCGCGCGCGCGGGCGTCATGGTGGTCACGCTTGCGCCGGCCTCGGTCCCGCTCGAGCGAATTGCGCGGCTCGCGAAGTCGGGGATTGTCGTCAGCCTCGGACATTCCGACGCCAGCGCCGAGGAAGCGGCCGGCGTGTTCGGCGCCGGGGCCACCGCGGTCACCCACCTCTACAATGCGATGAGCCAGCTTTCGTCCCGCGCGCCGGGTGTCGTCGGCGCCGCGCTCGCGGAAGCGCCCATTATCTGCGGCCTCATCGCCGACGGCGAGCATGCCCATCCTGTCGCCTATCGCGCCGCGATCGCCGCCAAGGGCGCCCGGGGGATCGCGCTCGTCTCCGACGCCATGCCGCCGGCCGCAGGCGGACCCGATGTGTTCGAATTGCAGGGGCGGCGGATGACCCGACTAGGACACAAGCTGGTCGCCGAAGACGGCACGCTCGCCGGCGCCGCGATCACCATGCGCGACGCGGTCGACTATGTCGTGCGCACGCTCGCCGTTCCGCTCGCTGAGGCGTTGACGATGGCGACGCTGACGCCTGCGCGGCTCTTGCGGGTGGACGACCGGCTGGGCCGGCTCGAGCCGGGTTATCGCGCCGATCTCGTGCATCTGACCGACGATCTTCAGGTGGCCGAGGTTTGGGCGGGCGGGCGCTCCATCGCCGAGATCGAAGCGGCGTCGCCGTGACCGCGGCCGATCCTCGCGCTCTGTTGCGTTCGCTGTTCGGCGCCGCCGTCGCGGCGGCCGATCCCGCGCTGATCGTGCCGAAACATCTACCCAAGCCGCCGAAAGGACGAACGATCGTCGTCGGCGCCGGCAAGGCGGCGGGGGCGATGGCGGCGGCGGTCGAGAAGCACTGGGCCGGGCCGCTCGAAGGGCTGGTCGTCACGCGCGTCGGACATGGCGCGCCGACAAAGCAGATTCGCGTCGTCGAGGCCGGGCATCCGAATCCCGACGCCGCCGGGATGGCGGCGGCGCGGGAAATTCTGGCGATGATGAATGGCTTGACGAGCGACGATCTCGTGCTCGCTCTCATTTCCGGGGGCGGGTCGGCGCTGCTTTCGCTACCGGGCGGCGAAGTCACGCTTGCCGACAAGCAGGCGGTCACCCGCGCGCTCTTGAAGAGCGGCGCGCGCATCGACGAGATGAACGCCTTGCGCAAGCATCTCTCCGCGATCAAGGGCGGACGGCTCGCGATCGCCGCTGCGCCGGCGCGGGTTGTGACCCTCATCGTCTCTGACGTACCGGGCGACGACCTGTCGGTGATCGCCTCCGGGCCGACGGTCGCCGATGCGACCACGCTCGCGGAGGCGCGCGACGTGCTGGCGCGATACGGGATCGACGTCCCGGCGCGCATCGCCGCGCATCTCGCCAATCCTTCGAACGAGACGCCGAAGCCGGGCGACCCGAGACTCGCCAGGGTTGAGAACCGCCTCATCGCGACGCCGCGCGGCTCGCTCCTCGCTGCGGCGGCCAAGGCGCGCGAGGCGGGCTATGCGCCTCTCATTCTCGGCGATGCGATCGAAGGCGAAGCGCGCGAGTGCGGAATCGTCCACGCGGGCATCGCGCTTTCGGCCGCGCGGGAAGGCGATCCGATCCGCCCGCCTTGCGTTCTCATTTCCGGCGGGGAGACGACGGTGACGATTCGCGGCAAAGGCCGTGGCGGACGCAACAGCGAGTTCGCGCTTTCGCTCGGGATCGCGCTCAACGGACAGCAAGGCGTCTTTGCGCTCGCCGCCGACACCGACGGCATCGACGGCGGCGAAGACAACGCCGGCGCGATCGTCACGCCGGAGACCCTCGCCCGCGCTCGCGCGCTCGGCCTCGATCCTCGGGCGCGGCTCGACGACAACGATTCCTATTCGGTCTTCACCGCCCTCGGCGACCTCGTCGTCACCGGGCCTACATTGACGAATGTCGACGACTTCCGGGCGATTCTGATCGAGGGGACCGCGCCGGGGCGCGGTTAAGAACTCTCGCTCTCAAGCTCGCGCTCCTTCCACTCGGAAGGGGGCAGTCCCGCCATACTGGTGAAGAACCGGGTGAAAGCGCTAACCTCGGAATATCCGAGAATCTGCGCGAGACCGCCCACGCTCAGGCGCGTGTCGCGCAAGAGTTGCCTCGCCATTTCGAAGCGAGCCTCGTTCACCGCGTCCCGGAAGGAAAGGCCGCGCATTTGCAGCGCTCGGCTCAGGGTCCTCGGATGCATCACGAGCAGGTCCGCGACTGCCTTCTGCGACGGCTTCCCCGCAAGCACCGAAGGCACAAGGACGCGCATCACCCGGTCGAGGATGTCGGGCTGGAGGAAGTTCCAGCGCTCGGTGACGAACTTGCGGATCTCCCCATGCAGAACCGGATCGGCGGTCGGGATCGCCTTCGCGAGCGCGGCGCGCGAATAGATGAGCGCGAAGTGCTCCGCCTCGAACACGAGCTTCGCCCGCCCGAACACCTTCTTGTAGGACGAAGAGTTGCGGTGACGAGGCAGCGACAAAAGGACCCGGGTCGGTTCGACTCCGCAAAGCTCGGCGAAGACGCTGTGGCCGAAAGCAATCGCGCCGGTGCTGAACGAAGCCGAACCGCGAAGACCGGGATAATGGACACGATGCCCGATCAGGATTCCGTCGTCTCCCGCGCCAACCAGATAAGTGCTTGCGCCCCTGACATAACGGGGATGGTTCGCCACGAAGTCCACGAGGGCGGAACGGAAATCGGCCGCGGCCGACAACAGCTTTCCGATGATCCCCAGGTGGTGGAGGCCAGCGGAGGCCCCGAGTATCAGCGAAAAGTCATCGCGCCCCGTCGCCTCCGCGCATTTCCGCATCAGGTCAGAGACGATCGGAAACGGAAGCCGGCGGTCAACATCCGAAAGGAAAGCCTGATCGACGCCGAGGCTGTTGAGCAAGCGCTCGGGATCGACGCCCATTTCGCGCAGGAGACGGGGGATCTCGACCAGAACCCCGACCCGCTGCAAGGGTAAATTCTCGATATCTTGCAAGGACGCTGATCGCCAGAGGTTCAATCGACGCCCAGCTCGAGCCCAAGGCCCTCGTCGATTTCGGGTCACATAGCCAAGTCGAGAATGTCCGAAAATGTCAAGACGGCTCTGTGGGGCTCAAATAGCTTCCGCGCCCGACGCTTGAGCCGGCAGCGGCGGGTAAGGGAACAAGATGTACTACACCGACGACTCGATTTTCCCTGAGAACATGCAGCCGCTGATTATCACGGCCGCGCCCTTCGGGCCGCAATGGCTGCCCGGCGACGCCGACATTCCCCTCACCTGGGACGAGCAGGTCCGGGCCGCTGTCGACTGCTATAACGCCGGCGCCACCATGCTGCACGTCCATGTCCGCGATCCCGCGACCGGACAAGGCTCGACCAACTTCGACCAGTACAATTACTTCCTCGGGCGCCTCAAGCAGGCCGTGCCGAAGATGATCCTGCAGGTCGGCGGCTCGATCTCGTTCGCGCCCCACACGGCGGACGCCAAGGCCAAGTGGCTGAACTACGACACCCGTCACATGCTCGCCGAGCTCGACCCGAAGCCCGAATTCGTCACCGTCGCCACCGGCTCGACGCAATGGGACGTCGTGTCGATGTTCACGCCGGACGACATCAAGGGCACCCATCTCGACAACAATCCGCAGGTGCAGGCGGCCTGGGCCGGCATGTGGGTCGATGCCGGGCCGGCCTTCTATCTCGAGCACCTGAAGCGGCTCGCGGCGCACAAGATCCAGCCCTATTTCGTGCCGGGCCACATTCACCAGTGGGAGATCATCGAGCGGCTGCTTCGCGCCGGCGTCTACATGGGCCCCCTCAATATGGCGCTCTGCGGCTATGGCGGCGGCACGATGGGCCGCAACCCCTTCCACTGGATGGACTTCCTGCGTCAGGTCCCCCAGGGGTCCGTCAACACGTTCTGGACCAGCATGCGCGGCAACATCGCCATCGAGGCGATGGCGATCGTGCTCGGCCAGCACGTGCGTGTCGGCAACGAGGATAACATCTGGGGCCCGGACAAGAAGCGCCGCACCTCGGTCCAGCAGATCGAAGGAGCGGTGCGCCTGTGCGAGCAGTTCGGCCGCAAGGTCGCGACCGCGGAACAGGCGCGCGAGATCCTGAAGGTCGGCGTCTGGTACAACAGCGTCGAGGAGACGCTGATGAATCTCGGCCTGCCGCCGAACCGCCGCGACGGCGAGAAGGGCTTCCTCGTCTGGCCGACCGACGGCAAGAAGACGGTCGCCAAGGTTGCGGGCGACTCGCACCCGATGGCCTACTGCATGGTGCCGCCGGACGCCGCGAAAGCCGCAATGGCCGCCGCCGCTGCGGCGAAAGCCAAGCCTCCGGCCTAGAGGGCCTCGCGGAAGACGCCGCCACGACCCAAGCGCCAAATCATCGAGCCTAGAGCATCGAAGAGGCCCAGTTGATGAACGCCTTAACCGTAGCAGCCCTCGTTTTCGTTTTGACGTTTGCAGCCGGATACGCCGGCCTGCACATGCAAAAGCGGCTGACGGACGCGCACAAGACAGACCAATCTCGCGGCGTCGTAGGTCAGATCGCCGGGCTGATCACCCTCCTTTTGGCGCTGGTGCTCGGGACGCTGATCGGCGTGAGCTACGCCTATTTTTCAACCCAGAGGACAGAGCTCGAGGTGTTCTCCGCCCAGATTCTCAGGCTCGACCAGGCGCTGAAGCAATACGGGCCGGAGACGCAGCCGGCGCGAGAGAAGCTCAAGGACGCGATCGTCAAAGGCTACGAGACGTTCTGGGGCGGCGGCGAGCCGGATCCGGCAGCACTGACGGTCGCCGCTCCCCTCGCCAACGCGCAGGGCACGATGGCGTATCTCGCGAGCTTGCAGCCGCAGACGGACGTACAGAAGGCGGCTTTGGCGACGGCGAACCAGTACGCGAGCATGGTCGAGCAGTCGCGGCTGCTGATGTCTCTGCAGGTGGCTGCGGCGCCGGTGTCCTGGGTTCTGGTGGCGATCCTGATCTTTTGGACGGCCGCCCTCTTCTTCGGCGTCGGCTTGTTCGCTCAGCCCAACGCATTGGTGCTTGCTGCGCTGGCTTTCGGAGCACTGTCGGTGGCCTTCGCCATTTTTCTGATCCTCGGACTCGGCGAACCCTATACGGGGGTGTTCCGGGTCAATCCGGCAGCGCTTCAAGAGACAATCGACTTCATCGGCAAATAATCCGCCCTTCGAAGCTAGAAATTTAGCGAAAGCCGCGCGAAGCGCGAGCGCACACAGGGGGAATCTTGTTGGCCGGACGGCTGAGCAACTTCGAAATCTACGCCGACGACCCCGACGCGCTTGTGACCTTCTATCGCGAGGTTCTCGGCTGGCGGATCGAGAAGAGCGAGGGCGTCGACTACTGGCGGATCGAGATCGACGCCGAAGCCGCGGCGGTCGCAGCCGGCGGCATTGCGCGAAGGCCCCCTTTCGCGCATTCAGGCTGGATGAACTTCGTCGAGGTCGATGAGCTCGACGCGACGCTCGAGGCGGCGGAGCGGCTCGGAGGGACGATCCTCAAGGGCAAGACCGCGACGCCGCGCACCGCCTGGCACGCGGTGGTCGCCGACCCGGCCGGCAACGCCTTCCTTGTATGGCAGCCTGACCCGCTCGCTTTTCCCCCGCCTGAGCCGGACTAAGAGATCGAAGGGAGCTCAGGATCGATGACCGAAGAAGGCGGGCCGTGGGACAGGGGGGCGCTCGAGAAATTCGAAGAGTGGGACCCCGCATGGGCGGCCGCATGCGAGGCGTGCGCGACGAACCCGCGTACGAGCGGCGTGCTCTCGCGAAAATTCGTCGAGCTTGTCAGCCTGGCGATCAACGTCGCCTGCACCAACCTCAATCCGGAGGGAACGCGGCGTCACATCCGCGGCGCCCTCGATGCCGGCGCGAGCCGCGACGAGATTCTTTTCGTCATCAAATGCGCGACCGCGATGGCAATTCATTCGTGCAGTCTCGGAGCGCCGATCCTTCTCGAAGAGGCCAAGGCTGCAGGCGTCGCCCAGAAGCCGACGACCCCTATCGGCACGCCGGCCGTCGACAAGATGAAGTCCATCGGACAGTGGAACGCCGCGTGGGACCCGTTTCTCGCGCTCGATCCCGGCTGGACCGACGCATTCATGGCTATGGGCGGCGGCATCTACGGGAGCGGCATCCTTCCCGCGAAGGAAATCGAGCTCCTGAGCATCGCATTTGACGCCTCGTTCACTCATATGTACGCGCCGGGAACCCGGCGGCACATCCACAATGCGCTCAAAGCGGGCGCTTCGATCGAGGAGGTCTTTGAGGTCCTCAAGCTTTGCGTGGCCCAAGGCGTCGAGGCCTGCAATCTTGGCGTCCCGATCCTCGAGGAGGAACTGGCCGCGCGGCTAAGCTCGAATGGGCGCGAGTGACGAGAGGCAAGATCGGGCGCGCTTCAGACCCTTAGCGGCATCAGCACGTAGAGCGCGGGGGCGCCGTCGCGATCCTGGATCAGCGTCGGCGAGCCGGGATCGGCGAGGCGGATCAGCGCGGTGTCGGACGAAAGCTGGCCGACGATGTCGAGCAGGTAGCGGGCGTTGAAGCCGATGTCGATCGGCGGCGAATCGTAGTCGGCCTCGATCTCCTCGCTCGCCGAGCCGGAATCGGGATTGTTGACCGATAGCGTCATCTTGCCCTCGGCAATCGCAAGCTTGATCGCCCGGCCCCGCTCGGACGAAAGCGTCGACACGCGGTCGACCGCCTTCTCGAACGGCTCCTTGTCGACGACGAGCCGCTTGTCGTTGCCGGTCGGGATGACGCGCGCGTAGTCCGGGAACGTGCCGTCAATCAGCTTGGTCGTCAGCACGACGTCGCCGAAACGGAAGCGCGCCTTGGCGGTCGAAATCTCGATCGCGACGTCCTGGCTCAAATCCTCGAGCAGCTTCTGCACTTCGTTCACCGCCTTGCGCGGCACGATGACGCCCGGCATCCCGACGGAGCCTTCCGGCGCCGGCGTCTCGACCCGCGCCAGCCGATGGCCGTCGGTGGCGACCGCGCGCAGCATCGGCTTGCCCTCAACGTCGACGGTGTGGAGGAAAATGCCATTGAGGTAGTAGCGCGTCTCCTCGGTCGAGATCGCGAACTGGGTGTTCTCGATGAGCCGCTTGAGCTCGACCGCAGAGAGCGCAAAGCGGTGCGAGAACTCGCCGGAGGTGAGATCGGGAAAGTCGGACGCCGGCAATGCCTGAAGGGTAAAGCGCGATCGGCCCGAGCGCAGGATCAATTGTCCCGTGTCGCCGGCGGTCTCGAGGCTCGCCTGCGCGCCCTCGGGCAGTTTTCGCACGATGTCGTAGATGACATGCGCCGGGGCGGTCGTCGCGCCGTTCTGCGCGACGTCGGCTGGAACGGACTCGGTCGCCTCGAGGTCGAGATCGGTGCTCTTCAGCGCCAATCGGCCGTCCCCCGCCTCAAGCAGCACATTGGCGAGGATCGGAATGGTGTTGCGCCGCTCGACGATGCGATGGACGTGCCCAAGCGCCTTGAGCAGGACCGAACGCTCGATGGTGACCTTCATCGCATAAACCCCAGGTAGTCCCGACGCCCGAGGCGCGCCCCATACGCGGGGGGCGGACTCTGCCAAGGCGCTTCCCCCGGCGCAAGGGCGGAGGGGCCGGTCTCCTCAGCGATTTTCGCCATTTCGTCAATTCCGACGCAAGCTTTACCGGCCCTTAAACCGCCCGCTTTACGCTCCTGGACCTGGCGGGGCGCGTTTCGCCCCTAGGCTCCCTTGTCGGAAGCGCCGCGAACGGGATCAGCGATGTTCGGCCGAAGCGGCAGGAAAACCGGCAAGCGGATCGAGCCGCGCCTCAACGGGCGAGGCGGCGGCGCGCTGGACGACCTGCGCGCCGACCCTGCGGATCGCCCGCCGAGCAGTCGCCGGGGCAAGAAATCAGCAGCGCGGCCGGCGGCGCGAGCCAGCCGGAGACGTCGCTCCTGGCTTGGCCGCGTCGTCTACTGGGGCTCCGTGCTCTCGGTATGGGGCTTGATCTCTACAGTTGCGCTCGTCGTTTATTATGCGAGCCAGTTGCCCCCGATCGATCAGCTCGCGGTCCCCAAGCGGCCGCCGAACATCGCGATCCTGGCCGCCGACGGCTCGCTCATCGCCAATCGCGGCGACACCGGCGGCCCCGCCATCAGGCTGGTCGACTTGCCGCCCTATCTTCCGAAGGCTTTCGTGGCGATCGAGGATCGGCGGTTCTACGACCATATCGGCATCGATCCCCTCGGGGTCTCGCGCGCGCTCTTGCGCGACGCAGTCGGCAGGAGGAACATCGAGGGCGGCTCGACGCTGACTCAGCAGCTCGCGAAGAACCTGTTCCTGACCCAGGAGCGCACGCTGTCGCGCAAGATCCAGGAGGCGATCCTGGCGTTGTGGCTCGAGCGCCGGTATTCGAAGGACCAGATCCTCGAGCTTTATCTCAACCGCGTCTATTTCGGTTCGGGCGCCTATGGGGTCGAGGCGGCGGCGCAAAAATATTTCCGCAAGAGCGCGCGCTTCGTCACCCTGCCGGAAGCGGCGCTGCTGGCGGGGCTCATGAAGTCGCCGACCAAGCTCGCTCCGAACCGTAATCTCGCGGGCGCCAACGAGCGCGCCGCCGAGGTCATCACCGCGATGGCCGAGCAGGGCCACATCACCGAGGCGATGGCCAAGTCGGCGCTCGCCAACCCCGCGCAGGTGATCCACGACAAGGGCGCCGGCTCGATCAACTACGTCGCCGACTATGTCATGGACTCGCTCGACGACACGGTCGGCGCCATCGACGACGACATCGTGGTGACGACCACGATCGATCCCAAAATGCAATCGGAGGCCGAGCGCGCGCTGACCGACGAGCTCAACGCCAAGGGCGGCAAGTTCGGCGTCGAGCAGGGGGCGCTGGTCGCCCTCGATCCTGCGGGCGCCGTCAAGGCGATGGTCGGCGGGCGCAACTACGCTGACAGCCAGTTCAACCGCGCGGTGGCGGCCAAGCGCCAGCCCGGCTCCTCGTTCAAGCCGTTTGTCTATCTGGCGGCGCTGGAGAAGGGCCTGACCCCGGACACCATCCGCGAAGACGGGCCGATTTCGGTCAAGGGATGGAATCCGGAGAACTACTCGCGCGAATATTTCGGACCGGTGACCCTGACCAAGGCGCTCTCGCTCTCGCTCAATACTGTCGCGGTGCGCTTGGGCCTCGAAGTCGGCCCGAAGGCGGTGGTCGCCGTCGCCCACCGGCTCGGCATAACGTCCGATCTCGACCCGGTCCCCTCGATCGCGCTCGGGTCATCCGAGGTCACGCCGCTCGAAATGGTTTCCGCCTACGCGGCCTTCGCCAACGGCGGCATCGGCGTCCAGCCGCACGTGATCTCGCGCGTGAGGACCGCCGGCGGCAAGCAGCTCTACGCGCGGCGCAACGCCAGTTTTGGCCGGGTCATCGACCCGCAATATGTGGCGATGATGAACCAGATGATGCAGGAGACGCTGCTTACCGGCACCGCCCGCAAGGCGGAGCTGCCGGGCTGGCAGGCCGCCGGCAAGACCGGAACCAGCCAGGATTGGCGCGACGCCTGGTTCGTCGGCTACACGAGCTACCTCGTCGCCGGCGTCTGGCTCGGCAACGACGACGGTTCGCCGACCAAGAAAGTATCGGGGGGCAATCTGCCGGTCGAAATCTGGAGCCGGTTCATGAAGGCCGCGCATGAGGGCGTGCCGGTCGCCGGCCTGCCGCTCGGGAGCTGGCGCAACGCCGACACGCCCAACCCGGATGCACCATTGCTGCCGCCGCTTGATCTGACCGGTGCACAGGCGCAGGCGCCGACGCCCCCGCCGGGCGGTCGGGGCGGCCTTGCTTCGCAGCCGGGCCCAGCCTCACAAACCGGGGCGCCGCCCGCGCCTGCGGCGCCGGCCTGGAGCCCGCGCGGCGCGCCTAGCCAGGCTGTCGACCGGGCGCCGATCCCGCCCGCTTCGATCCCGAACCCCCTTCCCGCATCGCGCGACAAGGGGCCTCTCAACAAACTGCTCGGAACGCTCTGACGATGAAGATCTAGGCCCGAGAGAGACCCGCGGTTGAGGCGGGCTGTACGCGATCGCGGTCTTCGTCCCCGATGGGGTCCGTCACGTTAAGGCCGTGAGCGTGACAAAGGGCCTCGAGGTAAGAGCCCCCGGGCGGCGAGGGTCCCATTTTCCGGAATAAGACAGACCGCCAAAGGTGAACCGTCCTCGTTTCCTCAGTCAGTTCCGGTTTGACAAGTTCCGGCGGGCCACACAGCAATTTCCAGTTGTGATGAGAGACCGGGTAGAACACTGAGCTTTGCTTGGCCCGTTTCGCCACTCCGTACTTCCGCGCGAGATAGGTCAGGAACATCGGTCCGAATGTGCCCCAGCGGTAGTTCTCAGGCCGGAGGTCGCCCTCGGTCAGCCGCCTCCAGTAGAAGATGGCGGTCTTTCTGGGCCCGTAAAAGGGCGGCCGCCAGTTCATCTGCGGGATCTCGCATAGCTCGCGAACCATTTCGGAATTTGCCGGGAGCCGCAAAACCGCGCCGTTTATCGAGGACCGGTGCTCCCAGCCGAACAGATAGTCGTCCTCGAAGTCGATCGGCCGGATGAAATAGAGGTCGAGATCGACCCAGGCGCCCAGCCCCTTCGCCTGCATCGCGTAGCGAAAGAAATCCGTGCCGAGGGCAGCCGAGCCGCCGTCAAAATAATGCGCAAGCTCCGGATACGGAACCACTTCATTCGCGTCACGCACCTCGACCCCGCCCGGAACCCCGCGGAGCTTCCCGGGCGTATAGGAATAAAGGGTGAATGAGTGACCGACGGCGAGCCCCGACGCCAGCGTCAGTTTCTCGATGTAGCCAAGCTGGTCGCCGATCCAGAGCGAATTCAACCGAGGAAGCATTCCGGCCCTTTCTCTCTGCCCCTCGATCCACTCCGGGCCGCTCAAAGTCAATCGGCCCCCGGCGTGGATGCCGAACCATCAACATCACGGCGCGACCTGAAGGGGTTGCCGATCGAGCATGGTTGAGCCAAGCTTTAGCCTGGCCGATCGGGCCGACGGGTGAGATTCATGTCGAAGCTGCTCATCGCGTGCGCGACCTTCCTCCTGGGGCTCTCGCTCGCCGGCGCGAATGGCGACACGCTGCCGCTGCCACAAAATCTGTCCGGCTTCAGCACTCATGACGGCGAGGCCTATTTTGCCGAAAGCGACGCGCACGAGGCCTATTTCCCGCTCGCCAGCAACTTCCTGACCCAGAAGACCCAGGCCTATTGTGGCGTTGCCTCGATCGTGATGGTGCTCAACGCGCTCGATGTCCCAGCGCCCGCGGTTCCGGAATACACTCCCTACCGCACCTTCACCCAGGACAACGTGCTCAACGAACAAACAGACGCTGTGCTCCCGCGCGAGACGCTCGCACGGCAGGGCATGACGCTCGACCAGATCGGCGGCATCCTCGCCACCGTGCCGGTCAAGGCGGAGGTCCATCATGCCTCGGACAGTTCGGCCGACGAATTCCGCAAGCTGGCGAGCGCCTATCTTGGCGAGCCCGGTCACTTCGTGCTGGTCAACTACCTGCGCAAGGCGCTCGGCGAGGAGACCGGCGGTCATATCTCGCCGCTCGCGGCTTACGACGGCAAGGCCGACCGCTTCCTCATCCTCGACGTCGCGCGCTACAAATATCCCCCGGTCTGGGTGAAGACGGCCGACATCTTCGCCGCCATGAACACGCCCGACGCTGCAAACGACAACAAGAGCCGCGGATTCGTGCTGGTGACGGGAGCGACTGTTCAGTAGCGTGACCGCCTGCGGGCAATAGCCCCAGAGCAACGCCGGGCGCGCCGGGCGCCGCATAGACCGCGGGAATCCGCAGCCAACGGAACGCGGCCGAGCGCCGACGTCAATTGCGCGTCAAACTACCGCTACGATGACGTGCGCCTGTATCTTGGCCACAACCTCTCCGCTTCCATGTTTAGCTGCAATCACGGATGCGACGTGCTCGGTTGCGGCTTCGAGACTTCCAGCGCTTCTGGCTTCAATTTCGTTGCGCAGAACTGTGCCCTGACAATATGCGACAGCCGGGAGGCGCGGCGAGAACGCCCGGCTTTGTTCGGCTCTCGTCTCGATCGCCACATGGGAGAAACCCGCGTCCTCAAGCTCGCGGCGGATCAGCGCAATATCGTGGTAGCCGTGCGGCGTGCGAGCCAGAAAGCGCGGCGGATCATCCGGAAAAATCTCCGCGAGAGCGTTCGTCACATCATCGGCAAATTCATTCTCCTCGATACGGTCCCATACGCTGAACAAGAAATGTCCTCCGGGCTTCAGGACTCGCTTCGCTTCCCGGTAACCCGACACGCGGTCGGGGAAGAACATTGCCCCGAACTGGCAGCAAACGAGATCGAACGCCGTATCTTCAAATGGTAGCGCCAGAGCGTCCGCCTGGAGCCATCCGATGCGACCGTCGGGAGCCTGTCGCGAGGCGGCGTAGTCGAGCATCGGCTGGTTGAGGTCCGTCACGACATAGCTCGCGCCGGGCGACAGTTTCGGCGCCAAAGCGCGGGTGACGACTCCGGTGCCAGCCGCTGTTTCCAAAACGGCGCTTGGTGAAATCGACGCGGCTCGCTGCGCGAGATCTGCGGCGAACGGCTCGAAAATCAACGGCGCCATGTAGCGGTCGTAGTTTTCCGGAATCGAGCCCGCGAACAGCTTGTCGGCTTCCTGCACTGCTATCACCTGTGGTCAATTCGAAGCTCGCATGACGAGCATATCAGCCTTCGCTCCCGCTGTTTCGACCGGTGGGCGTCGATAAGCGCATGCGGTTGCACATTGTTAAGTCCCCGCCCTAGGCTCCTCCTTACAAATCGTGAGGAGACGCCCATGCCGACCAATACACAGATCGTTCTCGACCACCGTCCGGCTGACAAGGTCTCGCCCGCCAATTTCCGCATCGTCGAGACCCCGGTTCCCACCCCTGGGCCGGGCGAGGTTCTGGTGCGTCACACCTTCCTTTCGATCGACCCCTACATGCGCGGGCGTCTCAGCGACGCGAAATCTTACGCAAAGCCGCAGGAGGTCGGCGCGGTGATGGGCGGGCGCGCGACCGGCGTCGTCGAAGCCTCGAACAACCCGCGCTTCAAGACCGGCGACACAGTCGTCGGGATGGGCGGCTGGCAGCGCTATTCGCTGAGCAACGGCGGCGATTTGCGCGTCGTCGACGCCAAGGCGGTTCCAATCCAGGCCTATCTCGGCGCGCTCGGCATGCCGGGCGTCACCGCCTGGTACGGCCTCAACAGGATCATCGCGCCGGAGAAGAACGAGACGGTGCTCGTCTCCGCGGCGACCGGCGCAGTCGGCTCGGTCGTCGGCCAGCTCGCCAAGCTCGCCGGCGCACGCGTAGTCGGAATCGCGGGTGGCGCAGTGAAATGCGCTTACGCGGTCAGAGAGCTCGGCTATGACGCATGCGTCGACCACTCGTCGCTGCGCTTCGCCGAGGACTTGAAGGACGCGCTCTTCAACGGGATCGATGGCCTGTTCGAGAATGTGGGCGGCGAGCCGTTCCAGCAAGCGTTGCGGCAGCTCAATGATTTCTCGCGCGTGGCGATTTGCGGGCTCATCGCCTCCTACGAGGCGGCGCCGACAACGCTGCCCGACATGCGCATTTTCCTTGTGAAGCGGTTCAAGATGGAAGGCTTCATTGTCTCCGACCATTTGGATCTGTGGCCGCAGGCGATAGGGGAACTCGTTTCTCTCGCGGTCGCCGGGACGCTGACCTGGCGCGAGACCATCCACGAAGGGCTCGAAAACGCGCCGCAGGCGCTGGTCGACCTTCTACACGGCAAGAATTTTGGCAAGATGCTCGTTCGGGTCGATTGAGCTTTACTCAACCGCTGCCAATTCTTGAGTTGCGAAAAAGACGGCCCGCGATTATCTAGCCGCCATGAAGCTCGGCGACTGGCTTAAGCGGAACGGCATGACGCGAGCGGATTTCGCCCGCCGCATCGGCGTCACGCCGGGCGCAGTGACGCTGATCTGCCGCGAGCACGGCTCGTGGCTCTCGCGCGAGACCGCCGAGCGAATCGTCGCCGAGACTCAGGGCGCGGTGACGCCAAACGATTTTCTAAGCTCCGGCGCGCCGGCGCAGATTGGGGCAGACATGCTAAATCCCGTTGCCGACGCCATCCAGGCTTTCGCCCATGGCGAAATTGTCGTCGTGACCGATGATGACGACCGCGAAAACGAGGGCGACCTCGTCGTCGCCGCTTCGCTCTGCACCACCGAGAAGATGGCTTTCATCATCCGCAACTGCTGCGGCATCGTCTGCGCGCCGCTGACCGGGGACGACGCGAAGCGCCTGAACCTGAACCCGATGGTGGCGATCAACGACGCGCCGCTCGGCACGGCGTTCACCGTATCGGTCGACGTTCGCCACGGACTGACCACCGGCATATCGGCCGAACAGCGCTGCAACACCGTGCGCGCGCTCGCCAATCGGAACATGGGAGCGAGCGATTTCGTCCGCCCGGGCCACGTCTTCCCGCTCGTCGCCAAGGCCGGGGGCGTGCTGATGCGCTCCGGTCACACCGAAGCGGCGGTCGACCTGTGCAAGCTCGCCGGCCTGACGCCGGTCGCCGTCATCTGCGAACTCGCCAATGACGATGGCACCGTAATGGTCGGGCCGCAGATCGAGGCCTTCGCCGACCGTCACAAGCTCAAGCGGATCTCGGTCGCCGATCTCATCGCCTATCGGCAGGCGCGCGAGAAGCTGGTCGAGCGGGTCGCCTGCTTTCCGATCAACACCCCGATCGGTGAGCTCCAGGGCTACGCCTATCGCACGCCCTTCGACCCGGTGTTGCACTTCGCCTTCGTGCACGGCGATATCGGCGACGGGCGCAACCTGCCGGCGCGGTTACACCGCGCCGACATCCTCACCGACATTTTTGGCGGCGGGCCAATCCCGAAGGTGCTGAGCCGGTTCAAGGCGGAGGGGCGCGGCGCGCTCGTCTACCTACGCGAGGGGACGGCCGGGGTGCCGGCGAACCTGAGCGGGGCGCACGCAACCGCTTCCGACGACGCCCGCGCGACCCAGTGGCGCGAGATCGGCCTCGGCGCCCAGATCCTGCGCGACCTCGGCGTCACCTCGATCCGGCTGCGCACAGACAATCCGCGCACCTACGTCGGTCTTTCCGGCTTCGGCATCGAAATCGCGGCGGTCGAGCCGATCGAAGGTTAACCCTGCCGCCACGAAGCGCAGGTCCGGCTCGGCGAAAATCAGTCGACGGCCGCAGCAAACCTGATTTGGGTGGACAGCGGACCTTGAACGGGCCTATTCATAGATTGGGTGGTGCTCCAACGATCAAGTAAAATGCGCAAACGACGAGAATGAGCGACGGGTCCGTCGCTCGTTAACGTGGAAGCGTGGTGCTTGTTAAGGTCCTGACTCTTTCCGTGTGATAGGGATAGCGCTTTCGGAGTGAGAATTCCTATGCCGCCAGACCTTCAGGGGCTGTCGTTCCAGACCGGATCGATCTTCACCCCCGGCGCTCCGATCAATGAAAAGGACCTGTTCGCCGGTCGGTCTGAGCAGGTCGAAAAGATCATCGACGCCATATCTCAGCGCGGTTGCCACGCGATCCTTTACGGCGAGCGCGGAGTCGGCAAGACCTCGCTGTCGAACATGATCTCCGCGTTTCTCGCAAACCGCCTGTCGTTCGTGATCTCCCGGACCAATTGCGACATATCGGATAGCTATTCGTCGTTATGGGCTAAGGCGCTCAAGGACATCGAGGCGTCGAAGCGTCAGCCCCAGCTCGGATTTCCGATCCGACAGCCAGCTCCGCTCGTGGCGCCGACGTATGATGCTTTGACCCCAGACAGCGTGCGGCGAGCGCTCCAGGACTTGTCCACGATGGCGTCCCTCATCGTCATTTTCGATGAGTTCGATCGGATCAAGAGCACCGAAGTCATTACCGCGATGGCCGACACGATTAAGGCTCTCTCCGACAATTCCGTCAACGCGACCCTTCTGCTTATCGGCGTCGCCAACTCGGTCAACGAGCTGATACGCGAGCACCAGTCGATCGAACGGGCGCTGGTCCAGATCCCGATGCCGAGAATGTCCGATGACGAGATCAGGACCATCATCGACAAGGGCCTCGCCCGATTGACGATGGGGATCGACGACGCGGCGCGCGAGGACCTGGTGCTGTTCTCGCAAGGCGTGCCGTATATCGCTCACTTGCTATGCATCTATACCTGCCGCGCGGCGCTGGCGACGGGCCGCAAGACGATCTTTTCCTCGCATGTCGAGCAGGGAATGAACCGGTCGCTCGATCAATGGCAGCAATCGATCAAGGCGCTGTACAACGACGCAGTGCAAAGCGCGCGCCCGGGCCACATCTATAAGGAAGTGTTGCTTGCGTGCGCGCTGGCCGAGGTCGATGAGTTACGCTTTTTCACGACCGCGGCGGTCAGACTGCCGCTCGCCCGGATCGCCGGCAAGGAGTTTGACGCGTTCCACTATGCGCGTCATTTGAAGGAGCTAAGCGAACCGGGTCGAGGCCGCGTTCTGCATCGGGTGGGAGAATCGTTCCGCCTCCGCTATCGAATTTCGAACCCGATCTTGAGGCCGTACATCATCATGCGCGGCGTTAAGGACAAACTGATCGGCAAGGATCAAGTCCTGGAATGGAAAAAAGCCGCCGCCTACGAGCGGGTCGGAGAGTTCCAGCCGGCGGAGCGGGAGTATCAGCCGGGACTTTAGAGCGTGGCGCGTTCGGACGGACCCGTCATCGCGAGGAGCGAAGCGACGCGGCGATCCAGGGATCGTAGGGCGCTCGGCGACCCCTGGATCGCCACGTCGCCCTTTGGGCTCCTCGCGATGACGGCAACGGCGACGTCTAAAAGCGCCATGCTATAGAGCCGGAACTCAAAACGTTTCGCACCGTTGCCTGGCTTGGTACTGTCTTTCGTCCTCCTTACGAAGATCGCTGAATTGGGCACCGGCCGCCGCTCCGGACTCCGGAGCGCGAGTCAAAAATTGCTTGCGAAAATCAGAAATCGGCGCTATGCTTCTCTGTTGTCGGGAGCGGCCCCCCATCTCGAGGGGAGGCCTGAGGCCGATGGAGCGCGGAGGGAAAAATCCATTCGATTCGGGCTTAAGTCATTGAAAAATAAGATAATCAAATTTGGATTTTGTTGCGCTGGGCTTTGATTTTGTTGCGGCCGGCTTTGATTGTGTTGCGCTCGATTTGGATCTTGTTGCGCCCGGCGGTCACGCCTCCATCAAGGTCGTCACATGCACGGCGACCGACCGCGCGAGCCCCTCAAGATCGTAGCCGCCCTCGAGCACCGAGACGACGCGCTCGCGGCATTTCCGGCGCGCGATTTCCATGAGCCGCCGCGTCGCCCAGCCGTAGTCCGCCTCGACCAGATTGAGGTTGCCGAGGGGATCGCGGTGGTGGGCGTCGAAGCCTGCCGAGACAATGATGAGATCGGGCGAGAACGCCTCGACGCGGGGCAGGATCACAACCTCCATCGCCTCGCGAAAGGTTTCGCCCGAGTTGCCGGCCCTGAGCGGCGCGTTGACGATCTGATCGTGCTCTCCCCGCTCGCCAACCGCGCCCGTCCCGGGATAGAGCGGCATCTCGTGAGTCGAAGCATAGGTTACGGTCCGATCGTCCCAGAAGATATGCTGGGTGCCGTTCCCGTGATGGACGTCGAAATCGATGATCGCGACGCGCTCGGCGCCGTACGTCGCCTGGGCGTGGCGCGCTGCGATCGCCGCATTGTTGAAGAAACAGAAGCCCATCGGGTTTGCGACTTCGGCGTGATGGCCCGGGGGGCGGGTGGCGACGAAGGCGTTGCGAACCCTCCCGCTCATCACTTCGTCGACCGCAAAGATCGCGCCGCCGGCTGATCGCAGGGCGGCCTCATAGCTGCCCGGCGACATCGAGGTATCCTGGTCGACCGCCGTAATGCCCTGTTTCGGCGTCGCGGCGCGGATCGCTTCGATGTAGTCCCTTGGGTGGACGCGGGCGATCGCAGCAAGGTCGGCGCACGGGGCGAGGTCGCGCGCCAGCATCTGATAGGCCTCGCTCTCGAGCGCACGCTCGATCGCGCGCAACCGATCGGGCCGCTCGGGATGGCCCTCGCCCATCTCATGCGCCAGGCAGGCCGGGTGACTGATGACAAGCGTAGTCAGGGGATCGTTTGTCCTGCTTGGAGATTTGCGTTTCCGGCGGCTGCGCCGCACTCTTGCGCCTACGCGAAGGAAAGTCCATGAGCAAGCGAGCACCCCCGGATGTAGGGCTTGAGGCCGATTCCATGACGGCGAGAAATCAGCCTGCCGCGCCTTTTTGGCGGGTGAAGACGCTCGACGAGATGAGCGCGCCCGAATGGGAAAGCCTTTGCGACGGCTGCGGCCGCTGCTGCCTCGTCAAGCTCGAGGACGAAGATGACGGCAAGATCCATTTCACCGACATCGGCTGCAGGCTGCTCGACGCCAAGACCTGCCATTGCCTCGACTATCGGCAGCGCCATCGGCGCGTTCCCGACTGCGTGAAATTGACGCCACAGGCCGTACGCGAGCTGAGTTGGCTTCCCGTGACCTGCGCCTACCGGCTGGTCGCTGAAGGACGGGACCTTTACGACTGGCACCCATTGGTTTCGGGTTCCCCCGACAGTGTGCACAAGGCGGGAATTTCGGTGCGCGGCCGGGTCTCGGCAAGCGAGACGGACCTCGCGCTTGAATACTGGCCGGACCGGATCGTCCGATGGCCGAACCGGAAGCCGCACGGCAAGCGCGGATACCCGTCGCTGCCGATCGCTCGGCGACCGCGTTAGCTTTCTTCCGATATCGCTCGTTCGCTCGAGCGATCATTCAGCCGCCGTTCAACGAC
This sequence comes from uncultured Alphaproteobacteria bacterium, assembly GCA_963794655.1. Lineage (GTDB taxonomy): Bacteria > Pseudomonadota > Alphaproteobacteria > Rhizobiales > Beijerinckiaceae > Roseiarcus. The sequence continues at coordinate 1,770,579 of CAWCEV010000006.1, read as the reverse complement.
CGTTCGCTAAATCTCGGATCGCCACGAATTGAAAGGTGCTCCTATGCGAAATATCGTGTTTGCGTCTGCGCTTGCATTGGTCGGCCTTGCCGCTGCCGCTCCTGTCCATTCGATGCCGTTCCCCGCGCTTTCAGACCAGGTTCCGTCTGCGATCACACTCACCGCGGGTGGCTGCGGCATCGGCTTCCATCGAGGACCGTATGGCGGGTGCCGGCCAAACGGCGGCTATGCCTACGGCTATCACCCGTACGCCCGCCCCTACGGCTACTACGGGCGCCGTTGCTGGTGGCGCGGCGGGGTGCGGGTCTGCAACTGAGCCGCCCAAGACTTGCGTGAGGCGCCGGCGGCCAAAAGCCGCCGCCTCACGCAGAAGCGCTTGGCCGCGCCTTCAACGCATCTCGCCAGCGAATGAGGTTAGCGAGATCTGGCGGTACGGCGATCCGCGCGGGCCTTGCGAAGTCGAGCGCGACCAGCCCGGTGATGTCGGCGACGGTAAATCGGTCGCCGGCGATGAATGGCCGATCGCCCAGCGCCTCGTCGACGATCGCCATCGCCCGGAGCGCCCTCGGCCGATTGGCCGCCGCCCATTCCGCAATCTGCGGGTTCTCCAATTCCGCCATATGCGGATGACTGTGCCGCAAGACCTGTGCGATCGGAAGAAGCAGGCGCAATTCGAGCTGGCGCTGCCACATCTCGATCATCGCTCGCTCGAGCGCAGTCAGGCCGAACAGGTTCGGCTCCGGCCATAATTCCTCGATGTAGCGGCAGATGGCGATCGATTCCGCGATCCGCGTGCCATCGTCCAGTTCGAGAACTGGGATCGTCTGGAAGGGATTGAGGGCCGAGAATTCGGGCGTTCTTTGCTCCAATTTGGCGAGATCCACCTCGATCTGCGGAATCTTCAGCCCCTTCTCGGCCAGGAAAATGCGCACGCGACGCGGATTTGGGGCCAAATTGGAGTTGTAGAACTTCATGCCGCCCTCCTCCCCGCCCGCGCCCGCTCCCGCAACCTCGGCGGGCTCAGGAAATCCCAGGCTCGACGTCGGACTTCGAGAGCTGGCGCTTGTGGACTTAACGACGTTAGTCGAAATATCCTCAATAATCTTACAATTCCGCGCCATCGCGTCAGTTGCTCGTTAAGCATTCCTACCGCATGATTGACGCGAGTAAGGCGTGCGTGTCGGGCGGTTCATGAGTGACGTCGGAGCCGATCTGACGGGGAGCGAGCAGAGAAGCGACCCCGACGCAGCTGCGCGCCGTCGAAAGATGAGCGTCCAGCTCCGGCAGGCGCGGCGGTCGCTCTCCGAGCCCGATGCGGTCCCGAGCCATTCGGCGGCGATGGTGCGTTTGTTCGCCGAGATCAATCGCAGCGCCTCCCCGATGCTTGGCGTCATCGCGCTTGGCGTCTGCGCCACCGCGCTAGCGTGGGTCGACGCCGGACCGCTGCTGACCTGGATCACTTTCATCTCCTGCGCGATCGCCATCGGCTATGCGTTGCCGATCGCCTTCCTCGACAGCAGTGAAAAGGAAAGAGCCGCGGGCGCCTGGCGGCGCAAGTTCGTGCTTTCCACTACGCTCTGCGGCTCGGCCTGGGCCTATCTCATCGTCGTGCTGCTGAAGTCGCACGACCCCAACGCGCAGGCGTTCGCAATTGTCGTGATGCTCCTGGTCTCGACCGTGATGTCGCTCTTGGCCGCGGCGATTCCGGCTGCGTTCGTGGCCGGCATGCTGCCAATGATCCTTGGCGTGATTATTCTTTACGCCCCCCGCCTTCAGGGGGCCGCGCTGCCGACGGCGGCGCTTGCGGTGGGCGTCATCGGCTATTTCCTGGTCGTTGCTCGACGCCTGCACGCCGCCGCGGCGCAGAACATTTCATTTCAGGCGGAAAAGGACTCGCTCATCGCCGAGCTTGAGCAGGCCAAGCTGAATTCGGATGAGGCGCGCCGGCGCGCCGAGAGCGCCAATCTCGCCAAGTCGCGCTTTCTCGCGACGATGAGTCATGAGCTCAGGACGCCGCTCAATGCGGTCCTCGGGTTCTCCGAAGTGATGAAGGCCGAGCTGTTCGGTCCTCATACCGCCGCGGTCTACAAGGAATATTCCACCGACATCCACTCGAGCGGCCAGCACCTCCTGATGCTCATCAACGAGATCCTCGACCTCTCGCGGGTGGAAGCCGGACGCTACGAACTGAAGGAGGAACCGGTCTCGCTCACCGGTGTGGTCGAAGAATGCCTCCGTCTCATGTCGATGCGTATCGAACGGCGGCGCCTCGTCATCACCGAAGCGATGGAGAGCGACCTGCCCCGGATCTGGGCGGACGAGCGCGCCGTGCGCCAGGTGACGCTGAACTTGCTCACGAACGCCATCAAATTCACGCCGCAAGGCGGCTCGATCGTGATCAAGGTCGGTTGGACGCGAACCGGAGGGCAATATCTCTCGATCCGCGACACCGGGCCCGGCATTCCGGCCGAGGAAATCCCGATCGTGCTGTCGTCTTTCGGCCGCGGCACGCTTGCGCAGAAGAATGCCGAGGAGGGCACCGGCCTCGGGCTGCCGATCGTCAAGGGCCTGGTCGAATTGCACGGCGGCGAGTTCCGCCTCAACTCGACGCTGCGATTTGGGACGGAAGTGATCGTCATCTTCCCGCCGGAACGGGTCATGGACGCTCTGCCTGCGCTCGATCCGGAAGCGGCCCCCGCGACAGCGGTGCGGCGGCGTCCGCGCCGGCGAAGGGCCGCCGCCAACGCCAACGCTGCTTAAGACCACGCGCCATTCGGAACTGTTTCCGTAGACAACTGCGCCCGAGCGCAGTGCGAAAAGCCCGAAGCGAAGCAGGAAGCCTGCGTCGCGGAAAGCCAGACGCCTCTTGTCAGGCGTTCGACTTCTCTCCAAATCCGGCCGCTTCGACGGCGAGATGGACCCGGTTCTGGAAGCTCGCATCTTCCCCGGCGACAAGCAGCGGCGCGGCGTCGGCGATCGCACGGCATACGGCTTCGACCCAGCCCGATTCCGACTTTGCGAAGTCGTTCAGAACGTAATTGTGAACCAGCGCCTTGTCGCCGGGATGGCCGATGCCAATGCGCACACGTTTGTAGTCGTTGCCGACGTGAGCCGTAATCGAGCGCAGGCCGTTGTGGCCGGCGTTGCCGCCGCCGATCTTGACCCTCACTTTCGCGGGCGCGAGGTCAAGCTCGTCGTGAATGACGATCAGCGCGGCGAGATCGAGCTTGAGGAAGCGCAGCGCCTCGCCGACGCTGCGTCCGGAATCGTTCATGTAGGTCTGCGGCTTCAGCAAGATGACCCGCTCATCGCCGAGCGGCCCCTCGGCCGCCCATCCCTGCCAGCGCGCGCGAAACGGGCCGAAACGGTGCGCTTCGGCAATCGCATCGACCGACATAAAGCCGATGTTGTGTCGGTTGCGCGCGTGTCGCGCGCCCGGATTGCCGAGTCCCGCGATGACCAGCATGGGGCCCCCGATCGATCAGCGTGAGCGACGGCGCGGCCCGCGTTGGCGAGGGCCCGTCGCTCGGGGCGCGCGCGAGCCCTATTTCTTGGCGGCGGCGGGCGCGGCCGCTTTTGCCGGAGCAGCAGCTCCCTTGGCCGCGTCGGCCTTGGCGGGAGCGCCCGCGGCGGGTGCGGAGGCGGCGGCGCCAGGCGCAGGCGCGGCGGCGGCCGCCGCAGTCGCCGCCGGCGTTTCCTCGACCATTACCGTCGGCGGGACGATCGTGACCACCGTCTGGTCGGCCTTGGAGCTGACCGGCCGGCAGCCCTCGGGCAGCTTGATCGCGGAGACGTGGACGGAATCGTGAAAATCGAGGCCCGAAAGGTCGATGGTGATCGATTCAGGAATGGCGTCGGCCGGCGCCATCACCTCGACAGCGTGAAGCACGAGATTGACCGCGCCGCCTTTCTTCACTCCGGGCGAGGCTTCGCGATTGACGACGTGCACCGGCACACCGATGCGCACTCGCGATCCCGGCGCAAGACGGAGAAAGTCGACATGGACCGGCCGGTCGGAGACCACGTCCAGCTGATAGTCGCGCGGCAGAACACGCTCCTTCCGGCCTTCGACCTCGAGATCGAAGATGGAGGTCAGAAAATGGCCCGAGTAGATGAGCTTGTTGACGTCCTTGTAATCAACCGAGATTGGTTCAGGCTTCAGACCGCCGCCATAGATGACGGCGGGAACGCGGCCTTCGCGACGAACGGAGCGGGCGGCCCCCTTGCCTGTCCCGCTGCGCGTCACGGCCGCGAGTTGCTTGATCGCTGCCATGATGATGTCCTTATTTGCTATCGAGTGCGCGCCCTGCCTCCAGGGGTGTCGGAATGGGCGCGAAGCCGGGCCTTATAGAGAAGCGGGGGCGGCAGGGCAAGAGCGGCCGCGTCTCCTTGCTTTCGCCGATCCATGGCTTAATGGCTCTCGGCGGAGAACGGAAAGATGGCAAGCGATCCGAAGACGAACGACCAGTTCCGCATCGAAAAGGACGCGCTCGGCGAAGTGCGCGTTCCGAGCCAGCATCTCTGGGGCGCGCAGACCGAGCGCTCGCGGCAGAATTTCACCATCGGCATCGAGCGGCACCGCTGGGGACGGCCGGTGGTGCGCGCCTTCGGGTTGCTCAAGAAATGCGCGGCTCTCGCGAACTTGGAGCTTGGCAAATTACCGAAGGACAAGGCCGACCTGATCGTGCGCGCCGCCGAAGACGTGATCCATGGCAAGCTCGACCATGAGTTTCCGCTGGTCGTGTTCCAGACGGGCTCCGGCACCCAGTCCAACATGAACGCCAACGAGGTGATCGCGAACCGGGCCATTCAGATCGCTGGCGGCGTGGTCGGGTCCAAGAAGCCGATCCATCCCAACGACGACGTCAACCAGAGCCAGTCGTCCAACGACGTGTTCCCCACCGTTATGCACATCGCGACGACGCACCAGATCAAGCAGTTCCTGCTGCCTGCGGTTGGGCGATTGCGAGATACGCTCGACGACAAGGCGAAGGCGTTTTCGACTGTCGTGATGGTTGGCCGCACCCATATGCAGGACGCAACGCCACTGACCCTCGGGCAGGCGATCTCAGGCTGGGTAGCGCAGATCTCTCAGGCGGTCGAGACGGTCGAGCGGGCCTGCGACGGCCTCAGGCCGCTTGCGATCGGCGGCACGGCTGTCGGCACCGGGCTCAACGCCGATCCGCGGTTCGGCGACACGGTCGCGCGCAAGCTCGCGGAGGAAACCGGAACCCCCTTTACCTCGGCGCCCAACAAGTTCGCGGCGCTGTCGGCGGACGACGCGATGGTCAACACCAGCGCGGCGTTGCGCACGCTTGCGGGCGCGCTGATGAAAATGGCGAACGACGTCCGCCTGTACGCCAGCGGGCCGAGGGCCGGCATTGGTGAATTGAAAATCCCCGAGAACGAGCCGGGTTCCTCGATCATGCCGGGCAAGATCAACCCCACCCAGTGCGAAGCCTTGACCATGGTCGCGGTACAGGTGTTCGGCAACGACGCATCGGTCGCCTTCGCCGGCTCGCAGGGAAACTTCCAGCTCAATGTCTATCGGCCGGTCGCCTTGCACAATGTGCTCGAGTTGATTCAGCTTCTGGCTGAAGGCTGCCGCTCCTTTGACGAAAATTGCGCCCGCGGCATCGAGCCGAACGAGAAGCGGATCAAGGAGCATCTCGACAATTCGCTGATGCTGGTGACGGCGCTCAATCCTCATATCGGCTACGAAAAGGCCGCCGAGATCGCGCTCAAGGCCTATCGCGACGACGTCAGCCTGCGGGAGGCGGCGCTCGCGCTCGGTCATGTGACCGCCGATCAGTTCGACAAATGGGTCCGACCCGAGGACATGATCCATCCGCTGCCGATCGATGGCGAGGAAGGCGAGCCGCCCAAACACGGCCGCGCCGGGAAAGCCCACAACGGTCGCTGACCTCGGTTGCGCAGCGACAAGTGGAGCCCTTCGCATCACTCGTTTGGGTTTTCTTGGCCTGCGGCCCTCTGACGCCGAAGATACGGCTCATGAGGCTTTGATTATGTTGGAGTCCCTTGGATTCGCTCGTTCGAATCGAGACTTTTCAATGAGTTGCAAGGACTGGCGGCCGGTATAGCTTTTGTAACGCTTTTCTCTCGCAAAGAGAGCGGCCGGCAAGACGGGCTTGCATCCTTGGCGCGAAAGAAGGCCGAGATTGTCCATGGGCCAGCTTAACCGAAATTCTGATTTTCCGCAACGACTTGTCGCCTCGAACCGTCTCTCGATCGGCCGCCTCAGACCAGTCGAAGCCCGCTAGCTTGATGCCGCTCGCTTGTCCGCTTTGTCCGCCGGGCTTGGGCCCGCGCCTTTAAGCCGGACGATCGACTGTAAAGCGTCGAACCAGAACGGGGCGCCGAATAGAGTGGCGAAAGCGGTGATGAGCCATCCGACGAGGGACTGGCCAAAGGTTTGAGAACTCCAGATATAGGTTGGAACACCGTGGCCGTCGCTGACGTCGAACAAGTGACCCGACGGCCATCCGATCGGCAGGCCAGCGACCAGCAACGCCTGGATATCGCCTAGGGCCTTTTTCTCGTCGTCGAGAAAGTTGGGCGAGCCGCCGGGGACGGACTTGGAAGCTGGGTCGGATTGAGCTGGTTGTGTCTGCTCGGCCGCATAAAGCTGGTCGGCGATGGCGGGATGCTCCCAGAGCGCCTCGCCGACGCGGATCGAGTTGATATTGAAGAACACCGCCGACGCGAGCGCGATGAAAAAGGCGGCGGCCTGAGTCCAGCGCTTGAACTCGCCGCTCACCCGGTCCATGGCGCCGTCGAACCAGGCGGCGATCTCGTCCTCGATCGCCTTGATATCGCCTCTGGCGCGATCGGATGCACCTTTGACGAAGTCGCGGATCTGCGGATTGGCGATCGCGGCAATCGCGGCGTCGAGTGAGGCGCAGCGCGCCTTCGCGTCGGCCGCCGCAACCCCGGCGTCCGCCGCGGACGCCGCGGATAGCCCAGTGATATCGAGGAGAGCGCGCGCAAACTGCTGTTTGTCGATATAGGCGGGAAGTGTTCTGATATCGACATATGCGGGGCCGACCGGCCGCCAGAACGCGGCGACGTCTTTGAGCCGCGAGAGGTAGGTGCTGTTGTCGGAGGCCGGTCGCGCTTTGACAGGCGACGCTTCGGCGCTTCTCTGAGGAGCCGTCGCAGCCGCCGAAACCTGCTGAAGGCCTGGACCTAAGGGGCTAACCAGCGCATGTGCGTAAAGGCGTTTCGCAAGACCGTCGAAGTTCGGATCATTGACGAGCGCCATGACTCCGCTCTTGAGATTGACCGCGCGCAGCTGCAACAGGGAGTTGATCGCCTCGACTGTGGCGCTGGTGAACAGGCTGACTGCGAGAAAGCTGAAAATCAGGCCGATTGCGACATCGAGAATCGTGCTGCCAAACATGAGCAGGCCTCCCCCCGCTGAATCCGGCGCAGTCTAGCTCAAGGATCTCAACTGAAAAGTGCGGGGAAACACTGGGCGAAGATCGTCGCGTGGACGAGCGACCGGGGGCGCTGTCTAGTCTTCAGGCGCTCCCAGGCAGGCGTCCTCCGAACTTATTCGGCACGCTTATCCGCGCCATACGCCTTCATGAACACATCGACCCCCGCCTCGACCGAGGCTTCGATATCGTCGTGGCTGATCGAGTTGACGACGCCGAACAGGAGGCGCTTGTAAACGTAGCTTTGGCAGAGATCCACGAACTGCCAGGCCGCGCGCTCAGGATCCGGGACCTTGAGCGCCCCCGACTTCTCGAGGTTTTCCAGCTCCACGGCAAGCCGAGCGGCGCCATAAAGCGGGCCAGCCTCGTAGAAGGCGCGCCCGACATTGGGGAATTTTTCCGCCGCCGCGATGACGACCCGGGCAAGCGCCCGCGTTCCAGGTTCGGCCATGCGGCTGATCAGCCGGACGCCAAAGTCCATCAGCATTTCGCGGACGTCGCCCTCGCGTCTGAAGGTGCAGAGGCGTTCGGCGGACTGGGCGTATTCGCCGCGGATGATCGCTTCGAACAATTCGTCCTTGGAGTTGAAATAGGCGTAGAGCGTCCCTTTCGAGACGCCCGCGGCGCGCGCGATGTCGTTCATACTCGCCCCGTCAAATCCGGAGCCGAGGAAAACCGAGCGCGCCCCGTCCATGATTTGGCGTCGTTTCGCGCTACCCTCGCTGATCGAGATCGCGTCCGCCGCCAAAGCCTCCGATTCCATACGATCCGCCTTCTGCCGCCGAACCACTGACCGAACGGTTCGGTTCGATTTCTGTTGCACTACCCCCCGATTTGCGCTAAGTCAACAAAAAACGACCGAACCGTTCGGTCAGCGTTGTTCAGGGCGGCTATTTCCAATGAACGATATTCCTAAAGTCGGGGAGCCCGGCGCCGCGACCGTGTCGCGGGCGATGACGGCTCCCGCTTCACCCGGTTTTCCAACGCCTGCAAACCCCACGCAGGGCGCGCTCGCGCATCCGCCCGCTGCCGGATCGGCTGTCGCAAAGCCGGCGCCGGCCAAGCGCTCGGGCCTCCGCCGGTTCGTCGTTCCGGTCGTGATCCTCGCGGCGCTCGGGTACGGCGGCAAGACGGCCTATGACTATTTCGTCGAGGGACGGTTCCTCGTCTCGACCGACGACGCCTATGTCGGCGCCCTGACCTCGATCATCGCCGCAAAGGCGACGGGTCACATCACTGCGGTTCCGGTCGTCCAGAACCAGATCGTCCACAAGGGCGACCTGATCGTGGCGATCGACGACGGCGATTATCAGAACGCGGTCGACTCCGCTCGCGCCCGCATCGGCACTCAGGACGCGACGGTTGCGCGCTTCGCTCGCCAGATCGACGCCCAGGCCGCGATCATCGCCCAGGCCGCGGCCCAGGCGACGGCGACGGGCGCCCAGGTGAAGAGCGCCGAGGCCGATGTCGAGCGGGCGGCGCTAGAATATGATCGTTCGTACAAGCTGGCGCAGACCAACTTCGGTTCGCAGCAGCGCCTCGAACAGGCGACCGCCGACCGCGACCGCACCGTGGCTGCGCTCGCTGCCGCGAGAGCAAGCGTGGCCTCGACCGCCGCCGCGCTCGAGGGCGCGAAGGCCAATCTCGACGTGCTCAAGGCGCAGAAGGATGAAGCTGCGCATCAGCGCACGGAACTCGTGACCGCGCTTGAGATGGCGGAGCGCAATCTTTCGTTCACCCACGTTGTCGCGCCCTTCGACGGCACGATCGGCAATGTCGCCGCCCATGTCGGCGACTTCGTGCAGCCGGGAACGAGGATGATGGCGCTCGTGCCGCTCGACGCGTCCTATGTCGACGCCAATTTCAAGGAGACGCAGCTCGGCGACATCAAGCCCGGCCAGAAAGTCGACGTCGCCATCGACGCGCTCAATGGACGAGTGGTGGAGGGCGTGGTGTCCTCGATTTCCCCGGCCTCCGGAGCGGAATTCTCCCTCCTCCCGCCCGACAATGCGACCGGCAACTTCACGAAGGTCGTCCAGCGTGTCGCCGTGCGCATCACGTTCCCTGAAGAGGTGTTGAAGGAGGTCGATCTCCGGCCGGGCTTGTCGGTCGTCGCGACCGTCCACACCCGTGATCCTGATGCGCCCAAGCCGACCCTCCTCGGCGCGCTTGGGCTCGAAGCCTTCGCGACCAAGAGCGAGAAGCCGTGAGCGACACGCTCGCCGCGATACGGCCCGGTGGGTCGGCGCCGGCGACCGATCTCGTCGTCGCCCCGGCGGCGATAGCGCAGCGAAGCTTCTCGGCGCGGCGCGTCGCGGCGTTCATCTTCATGGTGTTCGGGATGTTCATGGCGATCCTGGACATCCAGATCGTCTCGGCCTCGCTGTCCGAAATCCAGGCGGGGCTCTCGGCTTCGTCCGACGAAATCACCTGGGTCCAGACGAGCTACCTTGTCGCCGAAGTGATCATGATCCCGCTCTCGGGCTTTCTTTCCCGGGTGGTGTCGACCCGGGTCATCTTCACGATTTCCGCCGGCGGCTTCACGCTCATGAGCTTCATGTGCGCCCACGCCGGTTCGATCGAGGAGATGATCCTCTGGCGAGCGCTGCAGGGCTTCATCGGCGGCGGAATGATCCCGACGGTTTTCGCCTCGGCGTTCACCATCTTTCCGCGTGACAAGCAGCCGATCATCGCGCCGATCATCGGTCTCGTCGCCACGCTGGCGCCGACGATCGGGCCGACGGTCGGCGGCTATCTCACCGACTGGTTCTCCTGGCATTGGCTGTTCCTGGTCAATCTCGGGCCTGGAATCATCGTCACCATCGCGGCCTGGCTTCTGATCGATTTCGACGAGCCGGACTATTCGCTTCTGACCCATTTCGACTATGTCGGGCTGCTCACGATGGCCGGTTTCCTCGGGGCGCTCGAATATGCGCTCGAGGAGGGTCCATCCAAGGATTGGTTCGAAAGCCAGCCGGTGACGCTCGCCATTGTCGTCTCGGCGGTGAGCGGCGTCGCCTTCTTCTGGCGGATGGCGACCGCCCGCCAGCCGATCGTCGACCTGACGGCATTCAGAGACCGCAATTTCTGGACCGGCTCGATGTTCGCTTTCGTGCTCGGCATCGGCCTCTACGGCCTCACCTATATCTACCCGGTCTATCTGGCCGTGGTGCGCGGCTATTCGTCGCTGATGATCGGCAAGACGATGTTCGTGACCGGCCTGTGCATGTTTCTCACCGCCCCCCTGGCCGGGCGGTTGATGACGCGCGTCGACCCGCGGATCATGATCGCGACCGGGTTCGTCTTCTTTTCAATCGGGACGTACCAGGCCTCCTTCGTTACCGTGGACTGGGACTTCTGGGAGCTTCTATGGCCGCAGATCTTCCGCGGGGTCGGGCTGATGTTGTCGATGGTGCCGATCAACAATCTGGCGCTTGGCACGATGCCGCCGCAGAAGATCAAGAACGCCTCCGGCCTCTTCAACCTGATGCGCAATCTCGGCGGCGCGGTCGGGCTCGCGCTCATCAACACGCTGCTCGACAAGAGGATGGACCTGCATCTCGAGATGCTGAGGGAGTTGGTGAATTGGGGTCGCCGGGTCGCCGAGGACACGCTCGCCAACATGGCTGCCGCGTTGGCTTCCCGGGGTTCCGACGCCCAGCTTGCGGCGACCCGCCAGCTCGCGTTGATCGTGCGTCGGCAGGCGGAGGTGATGGCGCTGGCCGACGTGTTTCTGGCGCTGACCGTGCTCTTCCTCGGATGTGTCGGCTTGGCCGCGCTGATGCGCCGTCCGGCCGCCGCCGGAGGCCCGGGCGGGGGGCATTAGAAGGCCGAGGCGGCTGGGCGCTTACCAATCGGTAATGAAGCGGCAATCCCGTCGCGGCCGATCGCCCTTGCAGAGGGGGGCCCCGCGGCCATATTATGCGCGATGGCGCGCGTATGGGCGGAACCTGGACGGGCGCCGCACCCTTATTCAAGAGGTTTCTCTCATGTCCGACTATGACCGCTACGCCAGTCCGCGTTTCGGCGCGGGGCAAGCACGGTCCGGCGTCGCTGTCGATCAGGGGCTCCGCGCCTATATGATCGGCGTTTACAACTACATGACCCTCGGCCTCGGCGTGACCGGACTCGTCGCCTGGGGCGCGTTCCAGCTTGGGACGGTCCAGTCGGAAACCGGACGGCTGATGCTGACCGATTTCGGGCGCGCGATCTATGTCTCGCCGCTGCGGTGGGTCATCGTGCTCGCGCCGCTCGCGCTGGTGTTCTGGATCTCCGCCCGAATCAGTTCGATGTCGGTGGCGACCGCCCGCAACGCCTTCATCGCCTTTGCGGCGCTGATCGGCCTGTCGATGTCGGCGCTACTGGTGGTCTACACGGGCGCTTCGTTCGGCCGCGCGTTCTTCGCCACCGCCGCCGCCTTCGCGAGCCTCAGCCTCTATGGCTACACGACCCAGCGCAGCCTGTCGGCGATGGGCTCGTTCATGATGATGGGCGTCGTCGGCCTGATCGTCGCGAGCCTCTTGAACGTGTTCCTGCTGCACAGCACCGGGCTGCAGTTCGGACTGTCGATCCTCTGCGTCGTGATCTTCGCCGGCCTGACCGCCTGGGACACCCAGTCGATCAAGGAGATGTATTTCAGCGGCGACAGCTATGAGATGGCCCAAAAGAAGTCGATTCACGGGGCGCTGCGCCTCTACCTCGACTTCATCAACATGTTCCAGGCCATCCTGATGCTGACGGGCTCGCAGCGCAACAACTGACATACCGCCCTCAATCTGACGGGCTAGATAGCCCCGGCTCCGCTCATCGCGGGCCGGGGATTTATTCGTAAATGCGATATTTCGTAGCGTAAGGAGGGGGGACATGAGCGTGCTTTGGGCCGCTGCGGCGGCTGCATCATTGGCGCTGGCCGGGACCGTTCAGGCGGCCGAACTCAAAATCGTCGACGTGAAGGCCTACGCCTTCCTCGAACATGCGGGGAAGCTCTCTGACGACCTGATCAGCGGCGACCAGAGCCTGGTCGACGCGCCGAGGGGCGGGGCGCTGGGCGGCGATACGGCGACCGGCCTTCTGCTCGACTTTACCTTCGAGGGGGACAAGAACGCCTCGCCCAAATATGCGACGGCGGTCGTGGACCTGACCCAGACCGGCCATTCCGGGCAGCCCGTTGTCACCCACAAGGCCTTCACCAATTTCATCTTCGGCTCCGACGGCGTGGAGCACAAGGTCGTGTTCCTGGACGGGGCAATGTGCATGCCGCTCGCCATTCAGGTCCATGCCGGCAAGACCCAAAAGATGGCGAAGCTCGATCTTTCGTGCACGGAGGTCCGCGCCGAAAAGTAGCGGCGCGCCAGCGGCCTATTCTTCGCCAAGTCCCAGCACATCCGCCATCGAATAGAGCCCGGGCTTGCGCCCGTGCGCCCATCGCGCCGCATGGAGCGCGCCGCGCGCAAACACCGCCCGATCCTCGGCGTGATGGCTCAAAACCACCCGCTCGCCCTCGCCGGCGAAGACGACGCTGTGATCGCCGACGATCGTGCCGCCGCGCAGCGACGCGAAGCCGATGTCGCCCTTGCGGCGCGCGCCGGTAAGCCCGTCGCGACCGCGCGCCGAATGGTCTTTGAGCGCGACGCCGCGCGCCGCGGCTGCCGCTTCGCCGAGCAGGAGCGCCGTGCCGGAGGGCGCGTCGACCTTCATCCGATGATGCATCTCCACGATCTCGATATCGAAGTCGGCGAGCGCCGAGGCCGCGCGCCGTGTCAACGCCGCGAGCAGGTTGACGCCGAGGCTCATGTTCCCCGACCGGACGATCGGGGCGTGACGCGCCGCCGCGTCGATCTTGTCGAGATCGTCGTCGCTGAGGCCGGTCGTCCCGATGACGTCGGCGATCCGGGCTTGCGCGGCGAGTCCGGCGAGTTCGACGCTTGCCGCTGGCGAGGAAAAATCGATGATGGCGTCGGCCTCGAGCAGGAGCGGCAGCGGGTCGGCGCCGATCACAAGGCCGCTCGCCGGGAAGCCCGCCAGCGCCGCCGGGTCAACGCCGAGCCAGGGGGAATCGGCCCGCTCGAGCGCGCCGGTCAGCTTGAGGCCCTCCGATTCATGGATTGTCCTGACGACCATGCGCCCCATGCGGCCAGCGGCGCCGCTGACGATGAGCCTAATCTCGGCCATTCGGGAACCTCGAACTCAACCCGGCTGCGGGCCGTCGTAGCCTTCAATGATGATGAGGTCCACGTCGGCCCCGGCGTCCCGAAGTTTCGCGGCCTCGCGGTATTCGGGAGAATCGTGACAGGCGACCGCGGTCTCGTAGTCGCGAAATTCGATCACGACATTGCGCGCCGGCGCCTTGCCCGAGGCGACGACATGCTTGCCGGCGCGCACGAGGAAGCGCGCGCCGTATTTGGCGAACGCGACCGCGTTGGCTTTGACATATTGCTGGTAGATTTCGGGGTCGCGCACATCGACATGTGCGACCCAATAGCCCTTCGGCATCGTCAGACCCCCTCGACCAGGACCATCTCCATCTCCGCCGCGCCCTCACGCAGCGCGCGCGCCGCCTGATATTGCTGCGAGTGGTAGTAGCGCCGCGCCGCGTCGTAGCTCTCGAACTCGAGCACGACATTGCGAGCCCGCGCCTTGCCCTCGAGCGCCTCCCACCGCCCGCCGCGCGCGAGCGGCTTTCCGCCATGGTCGGCGATCGCCTTGGTCGCGGCGGCGGCGTAGCGGGCGTAAGCCTCCGGATCGGTGACGTCGACGCGCGAAATGACGTAACCCTTGGGCATCCGTTTCCTCCAGGCTCGAGGCCAAAGACCCTACCGACCCCTTGCGGTCCGGCAAGTCAAGTCGCAGCGCGTTGCATTGGATTCCAGGATGACCTTCGATGGCGCCGATCGGTCAAGCCGCTGCGATCTCGCTCACGACCGCATCGGCGGCGACGCGCGGGTCAGGCGCCCCGGTGATCGGACGGCCGACGACGAGATAGTCGGCGCCGTTGCGGATCGCCTCGGCTGGCGTCGCAACACGCTTCTGGTCGCCGGCCGCAGCGCCCGCCGGCCGGATGCCGGGAGTGACGAGGAGCATGTCTCGACCGACTGTCTGGCGCACCAGCGCCGCCTCGGCCGCGCTCGCCACGAGGCCATCGACGCCAAGCGCGAGCGCCTGCTCGGCCCGCCGGCGGACCGTCTCGACCACGCCGAAGCGGTAGCACGCGTCAAGCAAATCGGCGTCGTCGTAGGAGGTCAGCACGGTGACGGCGAGGATGCGCATCCCCGACCCTTTGGCGCCGGCGACCGCGGCGCGCATCGTTTGCGGATAGGCGTGGACGGTCAGGAACCTCGCGCCAAGTTTCGCCGCCTGCGCTGCCGCGCGCTCGACGGTGTTGGGAATGTCGTGCAGCTTGAGATCGAGGAAGACCTGCTTGGCCGCCGCGCCCAGTTCGGACACCAGCGGCAGGCCGCCGGCGTAGGCGAGCTCCATGCCGATCTTATAGAAGCTCGCGCTGTCGCCGATCCTTTCGACGAGGCCGCGCGCCCAGCCGACTTCCGGCGCATCGAGGGCGACGATCAGTCTTTCTCGTGGAGCAAGCGGGCTCGATTCCTTAGCCTCCGGCATGGCGCTCGAGCCGATAGGTCCACACCCGGGCGGGCGGCACATTGAGCAGGATCGCTCGCGAGCGAACCGCGGAATAGCGGTTGGCGCAAACCTCGCGCGGTATCGGCGAGAGCACACCGTAGGTGAACTGAACGAACACGCCGGACGGCCCCATCAGCGCGAAGGCGTCGGCGATCAGCTTTTCGCGCCGCTCGGGCGGCTGGTTGAGCAGCGGCAGGCTGGAGACGACGGCGGCGATCCGCTGGCCGCTGAGTCCGGCGAGCGTCGTCGGAAGGTCGTAGGCGTCGCCCTGAATGACCCTGGCCGTCGCGAAGCGCTGCCTCAGGAGCCGGCAGAATTCGGGGTCGTATTCGACAAGCGTGAGGCGCTCGGGCTGGACGCCGGTCTCGATCAGGGACCGGGTCACCGGGCCGGTGCCGGGCCCAAGCTCGACGATGAGGCCGCTCGGCGGGGGGCCGGCGGCAGCGGCCATCGCGCGCGCCAGCGCACGTCCTGACGGCGCGACCGCGCCGATAAGACGGGGTGCAACGATGAGCGACCGCAGAAAACGTGCGCTGTCGGCGAACCCCCGCCGATGCGACTTGTTGAGCGCTTGACCCTGCATTCCGGCTTCCCGCGAATCAGCGGCGAAGGAGGCCGCCGATGCGCCGCGCGCTTATACCGGGCCCCGGACACGGAAGGAAATCAAAACGCTTGGAAGGATTTGCAAAGCCGTGGTGGAAGGAAACCAAAGCCCTCCGGAAGGAAAGCAAAGCCCCGTGGAAGGAAAGCAAAAGAGCAATCATCAATCATTTCAGTGTCTTATCGTTCCTTCCGAGAGCGCCTTCCAGCCACGCCGGCCGGCTCGCCCAATCAAACCATCGGCGTCGAAACGGGAGCGCGACGACCTCTCCTCATCGCCCGCAAGCGTGGTCCGAGGATGAGACGAGAGCGGCGACAATAGCATGCCATTTCTGATTATCGCAAGAGAAATCTCGATTTCCCGTTTTCGCTACGACCCGCTGGAAAACGGAAAACGGTGACACTTTACTCAATTCCAAATTGGCCGAGCGCCGTCGCTGAGCGCTGAAGTCCGGCGGCGGATGGGTTGGGGAGGGCAAATCTATTCGATGATTGAGTAAAGTGTCACCGATATCCCTGATGCGGCCTTTATCCCCGCCCCTCGAAGAACTCCTTCATCTTGGCGAAGAAGCCGGCGCTTTCGGGGTGGGTCTTGTGCGAGGACTCGGCGGCGAACTCGGTCAGGAGTTCGCGCTGGCGCCGCGTCAGGCTCTGCGGCGTCTCGACATTGAGCTGGACGAACAGGTCCCCCGTATCGCGCGAGCGGAGGACCGGCATGCCCTTGGCGCGCAGGCGCAATTGGCGCCCGGACTGCGCGCCCTCGGGAACATTGACCCTCGACTCGGTTCCGTCGATTGTCCGGACAGTGAATTCGCCGCCGAGCGCCGCTTGCACCATCGAGATCGGGACCCGGCAATAGAGATCGGCGCCGTCGCGCTGGAAGAACGCGTGCGGCTTGACGGTGAGAAAAATATAGAGATCGCCCGGCGGACCGCCACGCATCCCCGCCTCGCCCTCGCCGGTGAGGCGAATGCGGGTGCCGTCCTCGACGCCGGCGGGAACGTTGACCGACAGCGTACGCTCTCTCGTCACCCGGCCGGATCCCGCGCACTTGTCGCACGGATTCTCGATCGTCTGCCCGCGGCCGTGACACGAGGGACAGGTGCGCTCGATGGCGAAGAAGCCCTGTTGCGCCCTGACCCGGCCGTGGCCGCCGCAGGTCTTGCAGGTAACGGGCTTGGAGCCCGCGCGCGCGCCGGTGCCGGCGCAGGCTTCGCAGGCCATCGATGTCGGCATCCGGACGGTGGCCGTCTTGCCGGCAAATGCTTCCTCGAGCGTGATCTCGAGGTTGTAGCGCAGGTCGGCGCCCCGCTCCCGGCCCGAGGACTGGCGGCCCCGGCGCCCGCCCATCATGTCGCCGAAGAGATCGTCGAAGATGTCGGACATCGAGGCGGCGAAACCGTCGTTCATGCCGCCCTGATCGAACGCCGCGTGACCGTAGCGATCATAAGCCGCGCGTTTCTGAGCGTCGGACAGATGCTGGTAGGCTTCGTTCAGTTCCTTGAACCGCGACTCGGCCTGCTTGTCGCCGGGGTGGCGGTCGGGATGGCACTGCATCGCCGCCTTGCGGAAGGCGGACTTGAGTTCAGCGTCGCTCGCCGTCTTGGAAACGCCCAGGGTTTCGTAGAAATCGCGCTTGGACATCGTTCAGCGCGCCCGCAGCCTATGCATGCCTCAGACCTGCTTCTCCCGCGCCGCTCGCCTGCGCACGGGCTCGCTCCATCCTCTTCACGGGCGCGACCCGACGAGAACCAAGCCCCCATACGCCATTCCGGCGGTCCCCAAAACCAGGGCCGGCCGCTTTAGGCGGCCGGCTTCATTCCGTTCAGGACGACTTCTTCTTGTCGTCGTCGACTTCGCGGAATTCCGCGTCGATGACATCGTCCTTGGGCTGCCCCTCGCCGCTTGCGCCTGCAGCGCCCGCGTCGCCCGGCGCGCCGCCGGACGCCTGCTGGGCCTTGTACATGGCTTCGCCTAGCTTCATCTGGGCCTGCATCAGGTCGTTGGTGCGCGCCTTGATCGTCTCGACGTCCTCGCCCTGCAGCGCCGTGCGCAGCGAAGCGACCGCCGATTCGATGGCGCTGCGGTCGGAGTTGGCGACCTTGTCGCCGTAATCCTTCACCGCCTTCTCCGCGTCATGCGCCAGCGCCTCGCCGCTGTTCTTGGCGTCGACCAGCTCGCGCCGCTTCTTGTCCTCGGCCGCATGGGCTTCGGCGTCCTTCACCATGCGGTTGATGTCGGCTTCGCTCAAGCCGCCCGACGCCTGGATGCGGATCTGCTGCTCCTTGTTGGTCGCCTTGTCCTTCGCGGTCACGTTGACGATGCCGTTGGCGTCGATGTCGAACGTCACCTCGATCTGCGGCACGCCGCGCGGCGCCGAAGGGATCCCGACCAGGTCGAACTGGCCGAGCGCCTTGTTGTCGGCGGCCATCTCGCGCTCGCCCTGGAAGACGCGGATCGTAACCGCAGTCTGATTGTCCTCGGCGGTCGAGAACACCTGGCTCTTCTTGGTCGGAATGGTGGTATTGCGCTCGATCAGCCGGGTGAAGACTCCGCCCAGCGTCTCGATCCCGAGCGACAGCGGGGTCACGTCGAGCAGGAGCACATCCTTGACGTCGCCCTGCAGCACGCCCGCCTGGATGGCGGCGCCGATGGCGACGACTTCGTCCGGGTTGACGCCCTTGTGCGGCTCCTTGCCGAAGAACTGTTTGACGACTTCCTGGACCTTGGGCATGCGGGTCATGCCGCCGACCAGGACCACCTCGTCGATCTGGCCCGCCGAAAGACCTGCGTCCTTCAGCGCCTTCTTGCACGGCTCGACCGTCTTCTGAATGAGATCGTCGACCAGCGCCTCGAACTTCGCGCGCGTCAGCTTGAGCGCGAGATGCTTCGGCCCGCTCGCGTCGGCAGTGATGTAAGGCAGGTTGATCTCGGTCTGGGTCGCCGACGACAGCTCAATCTTCGCCTTCTCGGCCGCCTCTTTGAGCCGCTGCAGCGCGAGCTTGTCCTTGGTCAGGTCGATGCCCTGCTCCTTCTTGAACTCGCTCGACAGATACTCGACCAGGCGCATGTCAAAGTCTTCGCCGCCGAGGAAGGTGTCGCCGTTGGTCGACTTCACCTCGAACACGCCGTCGCCGATCTCGAGCACGGACACGTCGAACGTGCCGCCGCCGAGGTCGTAGACCGCAATCGTGCCGGCCTTCTTCTTGTCGAGGCCATAGGCGAGCGCAGCGGCCGTCGGCTCGTTGATGATGCGAAGCACCTCGAGGCCGGCGATCTTGCCGGCGTCCTTGGTCGCCTGACGCTGGGCGTCGTTGAAGTAGGCGGGAACCGTGATGACCGCCTGGGTCACCGGACCGCCGAGATAGGCCTCCGCCGTCTCCTTCATCTTCTGCAGGATGAAGGCCGAAATCTGCGAGGGCGAATACTGCTTGCCGTCAACGCTTACCCATGCGTCAGCATTGGGGCCGCGAACGATCTTATAGGGAACAAGCGACATGTCCTTCTTGGAGATCGGATCGTCGAACGACCGCCCGATCAGCCGTTTGATCGCAAAGATCGTGCGCTCCGGATTGGTCACCGCCTGCCGCTTGGCCGGCTGGCCCACCAGACGCTCGCCGTCGTCGGTGAACGCGACGATCGACGGCGTCGTGCGCGCGCCCTCGGAATTCTCAATAACCTTGGGGGTCGAACCCTCCATGACAGCGACGCACGAGTTGGTCGTGCCGAGGTCGATGCCAATTACCTTCGCCATTCTCTTTTTCCCCTATTCCTTCGCGGGACCGCCGGGCCCCAAAGCGCCCGAGCTCTCGAGGAAGCACTCCGCCGCGCCCTTCGAGCCAGCGGCTTCGCTCTTCCGATCCCCGTTTGTCATCGCCAGATTTCCGCCGGCAGGATTTCCGCTGGTTCGGCGCGAATTGCGCCCGAACCCGCCAGTCCCGGCGTATATAGGGGGGGCGATTTGGCGGCGCAAGGCAAGGAAGCGGCGGTTTTTTCGAGCTTTGGGCGCGTTGGCGCGGGGCCGCCCCGGAGCCTTCCCCTTTCTTTTGAACGCCATTAAGACTTGCTCGATGACTCGACGTTTTCAAACCCTCATTTGCTGTTTCATCGCCGCGGCGCTCGCTGCGAGCGAGGCTGGGGCGCAATTGGTGCTTCCGGGCGCCGCGCCGGCCACGGCGGCAGGCGCGAAGTCTACGCCGGCCAAGGCCCGAACCTCGGGCGCATCCAAGAGCGCTGGAGCGAGTGCGAAGAGCGTCAAGCCGGGGGCCGTGCCCGGCGTCGCCGCCATCGCCGGACGCCCGCTCATGCTCAACGGCAAGTCGGGGCTTCTGCAGATTTCCGGCGACGACAAGGGGGCGACGATCGACAAGCTCCAGCTTGCCGGCGAGAGTGTCTCGGATTCCTCCCAGCACTGCGTCGTCGATATCGTCGGCGAGAATCCGATCAAGGCGACGAGCGTCGGACGCCCCGACGGATTGGAGCGCTTCGAGGCTGCCGTCCCAGCCTGCCCGTTCTCCTTCGACGTGCTCGACGGCGCGGCGCTCGCGCCCTCGCAGATCACCGCGTGCGTGTTCAAGGCCGCCGATTGCCAGACGGGTCCGGGTGGGCTGTGGGGCCCCGACGGCGCCTCGCTCGTCGGCGACGCCGCGACCTTCGCCAAGGAACGCGTCGAAGCCGACAAGGCGATGGCCAAGGCGGTGCGCGCGATTCAGGCCCGCGCGGCCGACAATCCGGATGCCGCGGACCTCATCCGCGACCAGAACGGCTTCGCCGGCCAGCGCGACGACACCTGCCGGGATTATGTCAAGGAAAGCGTCCACGGCTATTGCGCCTTGCGCCTGACGCAGGCCCGGGCAGTGCTGCTCGAAACCCGCCTCAGCGAGTTCGCCGCCGCGGCCGCCGGCAAGACGGCGAGCGAGAAGCCCGCCAAGGCGAAAACGAAAAAGAAGGCCAAGGAGCCTTAAGCCGGGGGGACAGCCCGCTTGCAGGCTTTATCTTGCCCGAGCGCTCAGCTAGTTTTCGCGAGGCCGAATCGACAGCGGCGATCCGACTCTCGAGGATCATAGTCCATGTGGAACGAGTTTAAAGAATTCGCGCTCAAAGGAAATGCGCTGAGCCTCGCCGTCGGCGTCATCATCGGCGCCGCCTTCGGCAAGATCGTCGACGCCCTCGTCAACGACATCATCATGCCGATCCTCGGGATCGCCGGACATGCGGACTTCACCAACTATTTTTTTCCGCTGTCGAAGGACGTGACCGCGACCAACCTCGCTGACGCCAGAAAACAGGGAGGCGTGTTCGCCTACGGCGACTTCATCACGGTCGTGATCAACTTCGCCATCGTCGCCATCGCGCTGTTCATCGCGATCAAGGGGATCAACATGCTGACCCGGCAGGCGGCCAAGGAGCCGCCCCCGCCGGCGCCGCCGACCCAGGAGGTCGTTCTCCTGACCCAGATCCGCGACGCGCTGGCGAAGCGCTAACTTTCGTTGCTGTTAGCGGCGGCTTGATTTCGGGCCTTCCTCAGGCCCGCTGTCGCCGCACGGCGTCAAACGGCCGCAGTCGAGCGTAGGCTTCACGCCTCACAGCCGCCTTCAAATCGTGATCGGTTCTTCATCGGCGCGTTGACGTCGATGTTTTGCGGATTCCCCCGCCAGACGGGCGAGTTCGGATGAAGCCGTTGGAGGCATGACTCATGATGCGACGAATTCTCCCTTCCCTCGCAGCGCTCGCCGTTTGCGCATTCGCTTTCGCCGCCCAGGCCGCTTCGGATGAATCGTCCGGATCGATGGGAATGGACCGAATGAAAGACTGGGCCGCGGATCACGAAGCGCTGCTTGACGCCGAGCTGGCCGGCCTCAAAGCGGGGCTCAAACTGACGCCCGACCAGGACAAGCTCTGGCCGCCGTTCGAAGCGGCGGTTCGCGAAGCGGCGAAGCTGCGCATGGATCAGATGACTTCCATGATGGACCGCATGGAGAAGATGCGGGAGATGATGCGGAGCATGCGAGAGAACGAAGATTCGAAGGATATGGACGCCGCTGCCCCGGCGCTCTCGCCCGTCGACCGGCTTCAAGCCATCGGTCGGCGAATGTCCGAGCGCGGCGCCGCCATACAGAAGGTCGCCGACGCCGCCCAGCCTCTATACGCAAGCCTCGACGACTCTCAGAAGAGGCGATTCGTCATGCTCGGCCGGGCGATGCTGATGATGGGACATGGTCACCATGGCATGGGCATGATGGGCGGGATGGGGATGATGGGCGGAGGTATGATGCGTCACGGCGGCATGGGCATGATGGGTCATATGCCCGACAGAATGGAAAACATGGGGAACGGCCCTAAGGACGAAGAGAACGATTCGGACGACCAATAATCCTCGCCCTCCTCTTTCGCCTACCCCAGCCGCACGGTTCGCAATCGAAGCGCGTTGGCGATGACGCTGACTGAAGACAGCGCCATCGCGGCCGCGGCCACCGCTGGCGACAGCAGAAGCCCCAACACCGGATAGAGGACGCCGGCGGCGATCGGAACCCCAGCCGCGTTGTAAATGAAGGCGAAGGCGAGGTTCTGGCGGATATTGCGCATCGTCGCCTGCGAGAGCCGGCGGGCGACGACCAGGCCCTGCAGATCGCCGCGCAGGAGCGTCACCCCCGCGCTTTCGATCGCGACCTCCGTGCCGGTCCCCATCGCGACGCCGACGTCGGCCGCGGCCAGCGCCGGCGCGTCGTTGACCCCATCTCCCGCCATCGCGACGACCCGCCCCTGCGCGCGGAGCCGTTCGACCACCTTACCCTTGTCCTGCGGCAGGATTTCCGCCTCGACCTCGGCAATGCCAAGCTTCTTCGCCACGGCTTCGGCGGTCGCGCGGTTGTCGCCGGTAAGCATCACCACCCGGACGCCCGCGTCCCTCAGAGAGCGAACCGCGTCGGCAGTCGTCGCCTTGATCGGGTCGGCGATGGCGATCGCGCCGCACGCCTTGCCGTCGATGGCGGCGAAGATCGCGGTCGCGCCATCGTTGCGCAGTTCGGCCGCCGGCCCTTCAAGCACGGAGACGTCAATTCCGGCAGCCTCCATCATGGCCCGATTGCCGAGAACGACCCTGCGCCCGTCGACGGTCCCGGTCACGCCCTTGCCGGCCGGCGAATCGAAGTCTTCGACTTTGCCAAGCACGAGATTGCGATCCGCCGCCGCGCGCACCACCGCCTCGGCCAATGGATGCTCGCTTCCCCGTTCGAGGCTCGCGGCAAGCCGAAGCAGCTCGTCTTCGCCGACGCCGCCGACTGCCCGCACGGCGATGACCCTGGGCCTGCCTTCGGTCAGCGTGCCGGTCTTGTCGACGACGAGTGTGTCGATCCTTTCGAACCGCTCCAGCGCCTCGGCGTTCTTGATCAGCACCCCGGCCTGCGCGCCGCGCCCGACGCCGACCATGATCGACATCGGCGTCGCGAGCCCGAGCGCGCATGGACAGGCGATGATCATCACCGAGACCGCCGCGACCAGCGCATAGGCGTAGCGCGGCTCGGGCCCCCAGATCGCCCAGGCGATAAAGGCGGCGATCGCGGCGGCGATCACCAGCGGAACGAACCAGCCCGAAACCTGATCGGCAAGCCGCTGGATCGGCGCGCGGCTGCGCTGCGCCTCGGCGACCATCTGGACGATCCGCGCCAGCATCGTGTCGCGCCCGACCTTGTCGGCGCGCATCACGAAGCTTCCACTCTGGTTCACTGTCCCGCCGATCACCTTGTCGCCGACGGTCTTCGCGACCGGCATCGACTCTCCGGTCACCATGGACTCATCGACCACGCCGCGGCCTTCGATGAGGTCGCCATCGACCGGGACCTTCTCGCCGGGGCGCACGCGAAGGCGATCGCCGACCGCGACTGAATCGAGGGGAACATCCTCGTCGGCGCCGCCATCGCGGACGCGGCGCGCAGTCTTGGGCGCGAGATCGAGAAGAGCGCGGATCGCGCCGCCCGTCCGTTCGCGCGCCCGGAGTTCGAGCACCTGTCCGAGCAGCACAAGCACGGTGATCGCGGCGGCAGCTTCAAAATAGATCGCGACTGCGCCGGTCTGGCTGCGGAAGGCCGGCGGAAAGACGCCCGGCGCGACGGTGGCGACGACGCTGTAGGCGAAGGCCACGCCGACGCCCATGGCGATGAGGGTGAACATGTTGAGGTTTCGGGTCTTGAGCGAGGCGAAGCCGCGTTCGAAGAACGGCCAGCCCGCCCACAGCACGACGGGCGTCGCGAGCGTCAATTGAATCCAGTTGGACGCCGTTTCCGTCACGAGCGCATGCAGATCAATGAGATGGCCGCCCATTTCGAGCACGACGACGGGAACCGAGAGGACGAGCGCGATCCAGAAGCGCCGCGTCATGTCGATGAGTTCGGCCCTCGGGCCTTCGTCGAGCGCCGCGACCTCCGGCTCGAGCGCCATGCCGCAGATCGGGCAATTGCCCGGCCCGGGTCGGCGCACCTCGGGATGCATCGGGCAGGTGTAGATCGCGCCGGCCGGGGCGGATTTCGGCGGCGGCTCCGGTGTCGCGAGGAAACGCGCCGGCTCGGCGACGAACCTCTCGCGGCAGCGGGCGGAGCAGAAATGATAGGTGGCCGCGCCGTGCTCGGCCTTGTGCTTCGCGGTCGCCGGATCGACCGACATGCCGCAGACCGGGTCCTTCGCGAGTCCGGTTGAGACAGGTTCGCTCGCCATATTGGCGTGGACGTGATGATCGTGGGACATACGGGTTTCTTGCGGGCTTCTTGCTTTGGACGGCCCACGACGCTAAACCTTCCCATGCTAGGAAGGTCAAGCGAAATGAGGATCGGCGAAGCGGCGGCGGCGAGCGGGGTCAACGCCAAGATGATCCGCCACTATGAGGCGATCGGCTTGTTGCGTCCGGCGGAGCGCCGGGACAACGCCTATCGCGACTATGGCGAGCGCGACATCCATGAATTGAGGTTCATTCGGAGCGGGCGCCGCCTCGGCTTCTCGATCGCGGAAATCGGCGCTCTCCTCGCGCTCTGGCGCGATCGGGCGCGACCGAGCCGCGAGGTCAAACGGATCGCGGAAGCGCATATTGGCGACCTCGACGCGCGGATTGCCGATATGCAGGCGGTGGCCAAGACGCTGCGCCATCTTGTCCATCGCTGCCACGGCGACGACCGCCCGGATTGCCCGATCCTCGACGATCTGGCCGCGGGCTGACGCCGGGATTCAGGCCCCCGTCGGCGAAAAGGTTGCGCGCGCTTTCGCGCTCGTCCATGACGCGGAAATGAGCGTCGCCCCCTCTCCACCCCGCCCGGACTGGCTCGATCAGATCCGCCCTTCGATGCGCGCCGTCGCCGCCAGCGGCATTGTCGAGGTGTTCAACTACGGGCGCGGCCGGCAGGGGCTGATTCCGCTCTGGGTCGGCGAGGGCGACCTGCCTACGCCGCCGTTCATCTGCGAGGCGGCCAAGGCCTCGCTCGACCGCGGCGAGACCTTCTACACCTACCAACGCGGCGTGCCGGAGCTGCGCGAAGCGATCGCCGCTTATATGACCCGCGTCTACGGCTCGGCGCCGGAAGGCGGGGCGTTCTCGCCGGAAAATTTCTTCGTCACCATCGGCGGCATGCACGCGATCGAGCTTGCGACCCGGATGATCGTCGGCTCCGGAGACGAGGCGATCGTCCCGACCCCGGCCTGGCCCAATTTCATCGGCGCCATCGAGATTTCCGGCGCGCGGCCGATACCCGTCCAACTCGACCGGGGAAGCCGCTGGAGCCTCGATCCGGACAAGCTCGCGCGCGCGGTCACGCCCGCGACCAAACTCATCTTCTTCAACTCGCCCGCCAATCCGACCGGCTTCGTCGCCACCCGCGAAGAGATCGCCGCGACGCTCGCCATCGCCCGCCGGCACGGGCTTTGGATCATCGCCGACGAGATCTACGGTCGCCTGACTTACGACGGCGTCCGCGCGCCTTCGTTCCACGACGTGATGGCGCCCGAGGACAAGATCCTGTTCGTCCAGACGCTGTCCAAGAACTGGGCGATGACCGGCTTCCGCATCGGCTGGCTCGAGGCCCCGCCCGCGCTCGGCGAACTGATCGAGAACCTTGTGCAGTACACGACCTCGGGCGTGCCGGTCTTCACTCAGCGCGCCGCGACCGTCGCGCTCGAAGAGGGCGAAGCTTTCCTCGCCGCGCAAATCGATCGCTGCCGGCGCTCGCGCGACATCTTATGCGAAACGCTTGCTGCAACGGGACGTGTGCGCTTCGCCGAGCCCGAGGCGGCGTTCTACCTCTTCTGCGCGGTCGACGGTTTCGATGATTTGCGCACGCTGGCCTTGAAGCTCATCGACGAAGCGGGCGTCGGCGCCGCGCCCGGCGGCGCCTTCGGCCCTGGCGGCGAGGGGCATTTGCGCCTCTGCTTCGCCCGCGATCCCGACCAGATCGCCGACGCGGCGCGTCGAATGGCGCGCTGGCTCAGAGGCTGAGTTGGCGAACTTCGCAAAAACTGTGGCTTGCCTTTGGTCACGTATATGTTACTATAGATGATCGAGTTGCGGTTTTATGTGCTGGAGAACGGCAGAAGCCCGTTCGAAGAATGGTTCTCCGAGCTTGACGGGATTGCAGCGGCGAAAGTGACAGTCTCGCTCGCGCGGATCGAGCAGGGCAACTTCTCGAGCGCCAAGCCGGTTGGCGGCGGCGTGATCGAGTATCGAATTGATTGGGGGCCGGGAATACGCGTGTATTTCGCGAGGGAGGGCGATCAGGCGGTGATTCTGCTCGCGGGTGGAACAAAACGGCGCCAGCAGAAGGACATCGAGTTGGCCAAGATGCGTTGGAGGGATTACCTGCGCCGGTCACGGCAGCTGTGAGAAAGGCTAGAAATGGCGCTGACGAAAAGCTTCAAGGATCTCGTGCAGTCGCGCGCAGCGCGAGATCCCGCCTTCGCCGAGGCGCTCCTGCGCGAGGGAATTGAGACTTTGCTTGCCGGGGACGTGGACACGGGCAAGACAGTGCTGCGCGACTACATCAACGCGACAGTGGGATTCGAGAGGCTCGCGGAAGCCACTTCAACCCCGCCCAAGAGCCTGATGCGCATGTTCGGCCCTCAAGGCAATCCCCAAGCCCGCAATCTATTCGGCGTCATCAGCTACCTCCAGGCCGAGGCGCAACTCAAACTGCGCGTGGCCGTGGAACGGAGTGCGGGCCGGGCTCGCCGCAATCGGGGCGCGGCTGCCGCCTGATCGCTTTGCATCTCCCCGGAGCCAGCCCTACCCGGGATCACAAACACAATGCTGCTCCTGCGAAGGGCCCTCTGGCGCCGCAGCAAGCTTGCCTCTAAATTCCAGCCGAAAGGTCAGGAGATCGACATGCTTGCCCGCCCGCGCAGAAGCGTCCTCTACATGCCCGGCTCCAACGCCAAGGCGCTGGCCAAGGCCGCGACCCTGCCCGCCGACGCCCTCATTCTCGATCTCGAAGATTCGGTCGCCCCCGACCAGAAGGTTGCGGCGCGCGCGCAGGTTGCGGAGGCGGTGCGTAAGGGCGGCTTCGGCGGCCGCGAGGTCGTCATCCGCGTCAACGGACCGCATACGCCCTGGGGCGAGGACGATCTCGTCGCCGCCTCCGCAGCGGGGCCGGACGCGATCCTGTTGCCCAAGGTCGACGGTCCCGGCGAGATCATGGCCGCCGCGCGGAGCTTACGCGAAGCCGGCGCGCCCGAGAAAACCCGGATCTGGGCGATGATGGAGACGCCGAACGCGATTCTGAACGCCGGCTCGATCGCCTCCGTCGCCGCGGACCCGACTTCGCGCTTCGCAGTCATGGTCATGGGCCTCAATGATCTCGCCAAGGAGACGCGGGCGCGGCTGACCCCCGGTCGGCCGACCATGCTCGCCTGGCTCGCAAGTTGCGTGGTCGCGGCGCGCGCTCACGGCGTCGACATCCTCGACGGCGTCTACAACAACATCCAGGATCTCGACGGCTTCCGCCTCGAATGCCTGCAAGGGCGCGACATGGGCCTCGACGGCAAGACCCTCATCCATCCGAGCCAGGTCGAAATCTGCAACGAAGTCTTTGCGCCCGCGCCCGCGGAGGTCGAAAGCGCGCGCGCGATCATCGAAGCCTTCGCGTTGCCCGAGAACGCCGGCAAGGGCGCGATTCAGCTCAACGGGCGGATGGTCGAACTCCTGCACGCCGACATGGCGCGCCGCACGCTCGCGATCGCCGACGCGATCGACGCGCTGCAGATGGCGGCGGCTTGATTGAGCGGCCCTGGCGCGAGGGCGTCGTGTAGAAGCGAGCGTCCCCGCGAGTGGGTCAGAATGCAAACCACGCATAGGCGAACACGGAATTGTTGCCGTGCGCGTTATGCGTTCCGCCCAAATAGGAGCCGTCGAAATTTGTCGAACCGCCGTAGAGGTGCAGGTACTCCGTGAACTGCAGGCCGATACGCACGTTCCAGGTCGAATAGGGAAATGGCGCGCCGTGGCTGAATGGCAGGTAGGCGATGTCCTGGATAAGGCCGCTGCCGTTTGGGCTGCTGATGTAGCTGTTGTTAAAGGAGCCTATGCTGGCGGGCGTGCAAAAGACGTTGTTACCCGATCCGTAAAGGTTGCAGTCGCCGGACCCGGCGACGTTGAAATAGCCAAGGCCAAGGCTATAGGTGTGATCCCATACGAATGACGCGTTCGCCTTGAAGCTGTTGAGGGTGTTGTTCGGGTTCGAAGATAGCCCTTGGCCGAAGGACGAGTTCAACCGCTGCCATTCCACGATATCAGTCAGCTTCAACGTTACGCTGTATTGGTCGCCGGCGTATTGGATCTGCGAGTCAAATCCGACGTCGAGAAAATTATCCGTCCCATAGCCGTATACGCGACCCGGGGTAACCTGCCCGTACATGCCGAAAGTGCCAGCCTCCCAATAAACGTCGCCCCAATGCGGCTCGATCGCTACCCGCCAATAGGGCGCGACATTATTTAGCGCGTCGGTCGTCGAGTTGCCGACATTGAACGCCTGCAGCGCGGGGACCGGAAGACCCTTATAGAAAGTCAAGTTGGCGTAGAGCATGTCGTTCCAGAACACGTAGGCGCCGGCGCCGCCGACAATCGAGGTATACGAGCCTTCGAGATGAGTTAGCGGCGGAGAGAAGGCGGGCGCGATCGTCGATGAGATCTGCGGCCAGCCCCATGATGGCGTGGTATTCCATGGGTCTTCGACCGTCGGAGAATTGTTGGCGTCGATGCCCCAAATCGTGTCCTTGCCAAAGAGCTTGAGCGTGTCGGCATAGCGGACGTCGGAGGCGTCCAACCCGACCGTCCCGCCGACGGGGTCTCCGGTAATCTGAATGAATGAGCCGAGATTGCCGTAAAGCTGGCCGGCGATGAAGCCAGAAACCTGCTGCGAGGTCAGATTGTTGTTGACGTGCAGGCCCGGGGCCGGGGGCGTGTCCTGGTCGGACTGCGTGCGGGTGAACCCGGGCATGTACATCATAGAGATCGGCGGACCCTTCCAGTCGCCGCCGCCAAGGGTGTAGCCCCCGATCTTGAATTGCCGGCCGAACGGCGTCAGTTCAGGAAAGGCGGTGTGGCAGGCGGCGCAGGGCTGTCCGGTTTGACGCGCGTAGCTCGGGAGCGCCTCGGCTGGGCCGACGCCGGCGAGGAGAAACATCGCCGCGATCGCTGCGGCGAGAGCCGCAAGATTTGTAACGATGCGGAACCCGCTTCGAACGATCGCACTCAACCTCCTCGGGGCTGTGTCCATGGGCGCCCTTCCAGCTTCCCGCCGTCAACGCCCTCCTGCCTGCGGACGCCGCGGCTGAATTGTTTTGTCGTGATCGATCAGAGGATACGCGGATGTATTGCCACTCAGGGCGGGATTGCCATCAGGCCTTCTTGACCCACAGCGCGCACCACCCCGAGGGCGAGATATCGCCCTGGACAGACTTGCAAGCATTCGGAGCGACGAAAATATTACAACCATCGCACCGCTTGCCGTCCTTCGGCGTGGGCTGATATTTCACTGAGCTTTGGGAAAGCTTGGCGGCGTGAGCGCCGGTCGCGCCAAGGGCCAGAAAAGACCCAGCCCCCGTTCCGGCAATAAGGACGGTGCGGCGACTATAACGCGCCAGCCTCTTAAGATCGCTCATCTCGCCTCTCCCTGACGACAACTCCGCCAAGGAAGCGAATCACCAATCTCGGCGCCTGTCATTGATCTGGGTCAAGAGCGACAATTGGCGCCGCGGAAATGACGAGTCGGTCTGCGACGAGGCAAAGGCGCGATTCAGCTCAACGGGCGCATGGTCGAACTCCTGCACGCCGATATGGCGCGCGACACGCTCGCGATCGCCGCGCTGCAGATGGCGGCGGCTTGATCGAGCGGCGTAGAGTCCGCCGTAACCGCTTCGCTGAAGCGTTTGCCCCTCAGGCCTTTGTCATCGCTTCGATCGCGCGCGCGGAATCACGCACGCCGCGATCGTCGGTCGGCAGGAGAATGACGTGGGTCGCGCATGCGCGCGGCGGCAGGCTGACGCAGAACAACGCCGTCTCGGCGACGTCCTCGGGCTGAAGCATCAGTTTTCGTTCCGCAGCGCTCGGCGGACTGGGACGCGTGTCGAGAATCGGCGTCTCCACTTCGCCCGGCGAAATGCAGATACTGCGGATACCGTGGATTCCTTCCTCCGCGTTAAGGCTTGCGCTCATGGCGACGACGCCATGTTTGGAGGCCGAATATCCCGGTCCGGTCACGGTCTGCAGCGACACGCCGGCGAGCGAGCCGATATGGACAATCCGTCCGTCGCCTCGAGAGCGCATAGCAGGCAGTACGGCAAGCGTGCAGTAGAACAGGGCCTTGAGGTCCTGGTCTATAACCTGGGAGGCCCCCCCGGGAGAAAGGTTGCTCCAGTGCCGCCGCTTGACGTTGCCGCCGGCGCTGTTGACGAGGACCAGTGGATCGCCCAACTCATCAACGATCCTGCGATGCGCGGCGGCGACGGCATTCGCATCCGTGACATCGGCCGTAGCGACGAGGACCGATCCTCGCTCGAGCTTCTTGATGATCGCGGCGGTTTCTTCCAGCTGCGGAAGACGCCGCCCAGTAAGCGCAACTCGCGCGCCTGTCTTGGCGAATGCGACGGCGCAGGCGCGCCCGATCCCGCTGCCGGCGCCCGTGACCCACACGACGCTCGCTTCTGGCAATCCCATCTCGCGCCCACCCAACCCAGTCTGCCGGCCGGTCGCCCGCCGGTGGCGTCAGACCTTCTTCAGCCGCACGATCACGTCGACCGCGGCGATCGACGTGCCGTCGGGAGCGGGGATCTGGAACTCGGGCACCCATTCCTCGGGGATGTCCGAGAGCTCCTCGGTGTCCTCGCGATAGAAGTGGTAATGCGGCCCGGTCTTGGTGTCGTACCAGAGCTTGGCGTCGTAGATCGCGATTTCCCGCAGGAGCCCGCAACGCGCGAACTCGTTCAGCGTATTGTAGATCGTGCCCAGCGTCGGCGCGAAACGGATCGACCGCGTCTCCTGGTGGAGCATTTCAGCCGTGAAGTGCCGGTTGCCCGCGCCGAAGATGGCGCGCGCGAGATCGAGCCGCTGCCGGGTCGGCCGCACCCCTGCAGCGGCGAGCTTCCGCAGCAGGACGCCGGTGCAGACTTCAGAATGCGCTGAGTTCTTGGCTTCCATGACCATCGCATGTCGCTGGCCATGGCCAAAGAGCCCTGCCAGACGATCGAGACCTGTTTGAGGGGCCCATGTCTAATCCGCCTCGGCTCCGTCCGCAACCTAAACCTTCGCGGACAGGTGTGACGCAAAGTCGCGTCCTCAAGCTCCGTTTGCTGGCGGGCGCGGCCGGTTTCTCCTATTATTAAGCGCATTTGCAGGGGAGACTTCTGTTGCCGATTGCCGGTGGATGCCTGTGCCGAGCGGTGCGGTTCGAAATCAACGCCGAGGCGCCGCTCGGCGCGCGATGGTGCTGGTGCCGCGTTTGCCAGTATCTGGGCACGGGAACCGGAGCGGTCGGCGCGCTCTTCCGCAAGGGGGACGTCGTGGTCTCTGGTCCACTCACCGACTATGTGTCCAAGGCCGACAGCGGCGCGATCATGCATCGGCGTTTCTGCGCCCAATGCGGAACGCGGGTCTTCAGCGAAGCCGAGGGCCGCCCGCAGGCGATCTTCGTGCGCGCGGGAGCGCTCGACGATCCCAATCTCGCCCGCCCTTCGGCGATCATCTGGCACAAGTCGGCGCCGGACTGGGCGTGCTTCGACCCTGATCTGCCGAGGATCGACGGACAGCCCCCGCCGCTGCCGATGAAATAGGGCGGCTTCGTTCAAGGCGCGGGAGTCGATCGAATGCTGTTCATGGTGATCGAGCGGTTCCGCGACGACGACATGGTCCCGGTCTACCGTCGCCTCAAGGAGGCCGGCCGGACGCTGCCGGAGGGGCTTGACTACCTCGACAGCTGGGTCGAGCCCAATTTCTCGCGCTGTTTCCAGCTCATGCGCTGCAACGACCTGCGGCTGATCCAGGACTGGATTCTGCAATGGCGCGGCTTAGGCGTGAAGTTCGAGATCGTACCCGTCGTGGCGAGCGCCGAGACGCGCGGTCGTCGAGCCTCATCTCGGAGGGCCGGATCCGGCTGCCTGACTGGCGCGCGGAGGGCCATCTCGCCAAGTTGATATCGTCACATTTTCCGTGCATGCATGGCCTCCCGCGGCGGACGCGGTGATTATCGGGAGGAAATGGAAGCCCATGTCGCTGTCGGTCTATCAATGCAGCGTGCCGGTCTATGAGCGCGGGCTCAACGCGTTCCTGGCCGTTCTGGACAAGGCGGAGGAGCACGCGCAGGCGCGCAAGTTCGACCCCGCCAACTATCTTGCGATCAGGCTGAGCCCCGACATGTTTCCGCTCGCCCAGCAGATCCGGAGTTTCTGCGATCACGCCAAGAACTCGTCGTTCCGGCTCGCGGGCCAACAGCCGCCGGTCAAGGAGGACAAGGAAACGACGCTCCCTGAACTGCGCGAGCGCATCCAAGCGACGCTCGCCATGCTGAAATCGCTCGACCCCAAGGCGATGGAGGGCGGCGAGACGCGCGAGATCGTCATCCCCGCGGGATCGAACAAGCTCAAGGCTGACGGCGCCACCTACCTGCTGCATTTCGCCATGCCGAACTTCTATTTTCATTTGACGACCGCCTACGACATCCTGCGCGCCGGCGGTGTCGAGATCGGCAAGCGAAACTTCATCGGCGCGGTCCCCGGCATGGTCCGGGTTTGAGACCTGGTTTCGAGGGCATCGGCCATGACCATCACCAGACTTCAACCAGGGCCGCGCATGTCGCAGGCCGTGATTCACGGGGGGACGATCTATCTCGCCGGCCAGGTCGCCGATCAAGCGAAAGGCAAGAGCGTCGCCAAGCAGACCAAAGAGATACTGGCCAAGATCGACGGCCTACTTGCCGAAGCCGGTTCGGACAAGACGAAGATTCTCTCGACCACCATCTATCTCGCTGACATCGGCACGTTTGCCGAAATGAATGCGGTGTGGGATGCGTGGGTCCCCGCCGGCCATACGCCGGCCCGCGCGACTGTCGAAGCCAAGCTTGCCGCGCCGCCTTACACCGTCGAAATTGCCTGCATCGCGGCCAAGACGTAAGCGGGGTCCCGGCGGCGGCCCGATTAGACTGTCGAGGAGACCGCATCAGTGCTCGTCCCATCGATCGACAACGTCAGGGGTCCGTTCGAGCGGGTGGAGACGCCCGACGAGGCGGTCGACCGGCTCACCCGCCTCTACGACGAAGCCACGCAGGCGTTGCGCAGCGCGGTCGAGCGCTTCCTCAAGGACGGCGAGCCGCCCTCGGCGGCGACGCGCACCCTGTTCCGCTATCCCGAACTGCGCCTGACCTACGCACCCAACGGTCCGGCCCTTTCGAGCCCGCGAGCCTTCGCGAAGTTCAGCGACCCCGGCACATACTCGACCACGGTGACCCAGCCGCAGGAGTTCCGAGCCTATCTGCTGGAGCAGCTCGAGCCGCTGGTGAGCGAATACGGCGCCACGATGGAGGTCGGCGTCGGCGCGCCGGAGATCCCCTATCCTTATGTGATCGAAAGCGGCGACGAACTGACGCGCGGCGGCGCCGACGCGGCGGAACTCGCGCGCTTCTTTCCCGTGCCCTCACTGGCGACGATCGGCGATGAAACCGCGGACGGCGAGTTCGACTTCGGCCCGGAGCGGCCGCTCGCCCTGTTCGACGCGCCGCGCGTCGATTATTCGCTCCGCCGCCTCGTCCACTACACCGGCTCCGACTGGCGGGCGATGCAGCCCTGGGTGCTGCTGACCAACTATCACCGCTATGTCGACCAGTTCGTGCAATGGGGCCTGAAGCAGCTGCATGCCGGAACGGGCGTGCAGAAAGTCGTTCTGCCGGGCAACGTCGTCATCGACTCGTCAGTCTCGCCAGCTGAGGCGGAAGCGCGCGTGAGCGCCGTCGCCTGGCACCGGTTCCAGATGCCCGCCTATCATTGCGTGCGCGCGGATGGGCGCGGAATCAGCCTCGTCAACATCGGCGTCGGGCCGTCGAACGCCAAGACGATCACGGACCACATCGCGGTCTTGAGGCCCCATTGTTGGCTGATGGTCGGCCATTGCGCCGGCTTGAGGCAGTCGCAGGTGATCGGCGACTATGTGCTCGCGCACGCCTACCTGCGCCAGGACCATATCCTGGACGACGCGGTGCCGCTCATGACGCCGATCCCCGCGCTTGCCGAAGTCCAGGTCGCGATGCAGGAGGCGGTGGCCAAGGTCACCGGCGACCGTGGCGAAGCGCTCAAGCGCCGGTTGCGCACCGGCACCGTCGTCACCAACGACGACCGCAACTGGGAACTGCGCTGGTCGCAAGAGCGCCGGCTCATCAACATCTCGCGCGCCATCGCGGTCGACATGGAGTTGGCGACGATCGCGACCCAGGGTTTCCGGATGCGGGTGCCCTACGGGACGCTGCTCTGTGTCTCAGACAAGCCCCTGCATGGCGAGATCAAGCTGCCCGGCGCCGCCAACGCCTTTTACGAGCGCGCAATCGCCGAACATCTGCAGATCGGCATCGCCGCCATCG
The DNA here is from genome assembly GCA_963794655.1 of uncultured Alphaproteobacteria bacterium. Taxonomy (GTDB): domain Bacteria; phylum Pseudomonadota; class Alphaproteobacteria; order Rhizobiales; family Beijerinckiaceae; genus Roseiarcus. Next base: position 1,735,802 of record CAWCEV010000006.1, on the reverse strand, counting down.
GCCTTCTGCAGAGCCAGGACGACACGCTGCACTCGCGCAAGCTTAGAAGCTTCGACGAGCCTCCGTTCAGGTGACAGTGAGAGCTGTGGTCCCGCGTGAGCGCACCCGCCCACAGTACGGAACTCAACAAGGCACGAGGTACTTTGCAGACCCGCACTTGTTGCGCCACATTGTCCAAGTCCCGAAGCGATTTCCCCCCATCCCGGAGGCGGTGTAGGGGCCTTCCAGCGTGCCGCCGTCACTCGAAAGGATCAGCGTCGCATCGCCGTCCAAGGAGGCCCACTCTTCGTGATATTTGAAGACCAGAGTTTTCTTCGCGGAATCGACCACGCCGTCGGTGATCGTGCCGTGGTGACCGTTCCACTGATCCGCTGGAATCTCTTTTCCATACATGTAGGCGTTTCTAACTCTCTCTGACACTTCGGAAAATGAGCCGGTTATCGATGACCCATCTTGCTGAAGAATGACTGGACCGTAGTTCGACATCCATGGTCCCGAGAGATTCAGAGTATCCTCGGCCGCAACCGACGCGCTGGCGCGTAGGGATAGAAAAACCGAGAGAGAGAGAGAAATATCCATGCGGCGCTTTTCATGGCGTCTCTCCCTGTTTGATCTTATCGAACACGCGATTGGCGTATTTAAGCAAGCGCCCGCCTGCCGCGAAATTCTTTTACTCGAGATTACAGGCTCTCGCGGCCATTGCAATGCTGGATGGAGAGCGGTACGCGACCGCGCGCCCTAAAGGCGACAAGGGGAAATGGAGGCAGGCTCAACGAGCCCGCCGACCGGGTCGAGAGCGCGGCGCGCTAGCCGATCACCATCACCGGCGTGCCGACATGCACGCGGCCGTAGAGGTCGATGGCGTCCATGTCGCGCATGCGGATGCAGCCCGAGGATACGTGCCCGCCGATTTCCGACGGCTCGTTGGTGCCGTGGATACGGATCAGGGTGTCCTTGTTGTCGACGAAGAGATAGAGGGCGCGCGCGCCGAGCGGATTGTCCCATCGGCCTTCGAGCGGCCCATGCTGCTTATAAACCTGGAACTGCGGCCAGCGCTCCATGATCGATTCGGTCGGCATCCAGGTCGGCCATTCCTTCATCGCGCCGACCTCGGCGCGGCCGGTCCAGCCCATGTATTCGGCGCCGCTTGCGATCCGGTATTGGACCGCCTGCCCGTGCGGCAGAATGTAATAGAGATAGTTCTGGCCGGTATCGACGACGATCGTGCCCGGCTTCTCCGCCGTTTGGTACTGGACGATGCTGCGCCGCGTGGGGATTGTGAATTCATCCGGCTCGGCAAGCGCCATCATCTGCTTGTCGCGCGCGGTGAGCTGCGGATCGGGAAGCCCGGACTGAATGACCGGCGTGCACCCGCTGAGCATCGCCCCAGCCGCCAGCACAATTCCGACAAGAAACGCGCTCGTCTTCATCCCCACCCCTCGCCTTCAGAACACTAACCGTTTCGTTACCATGAGACTTATCGGTTTAGCGAAGGTTACCGAGCGGAAAACGCCGTCGCGGGTCTTCACAAAACCGCGAGCGGAAACCCGCCTCAGCCGGCTCCTTACGCACGCGAGTCTCTTTATCTGAACACATTCGTTCCGTCCAACGCCTTTTTTTGGCCCTGTCGCCGCCGCAGCCGTTTACGTGAAACTGGTTTGCGGAAGCCTAAGAAACGAGGCAAAAACGCGGCGGCGCCGAGATTGTTCCGAGCGTCTTGTGGGGCAAGCGCGGGAGTCGATGATGACGCAATGGCCGGCGCGCCTCGTCCTGATTGGGGCCGGCAAGATGGGCGGGGCGATGGCCCAAGGCTGGCTCGACGCCGGCCTCCCCCCGTCGTCGCTGACCATCCTCGAGCCCAATCCGTCGCCCGAGATCGCCTCGCTCGCGGCGAGCCGGGGCATTGCGCTCAATCCTCCAATCGCAGCCCCCCCGGAAATGCTCGTGCTCGCGACCAAGCCGCAGAGCCTCGATCAGGTCGCGCCCGGGATCGCCCCCCTCGCTTCCCCGTCTACGCTGGTGCTCTCGATCCTCGCCGGCAAGACCATCGCCAACCTGATGGCCCGGCTGCCGCAGGCGCGCTCCGTCGTGCGCGCGATGCCCAACCTTCCGGCCGCAATCGGCAGGGGCGTCACCGCGGCCGCCGCCAACCCGAATGTCAGCGGCGAGCAGCGCGGCTGGTGCGAGCGGCTGCTCGGCGCAAACGGGGCGTTCTACTGGCTCGACGACGAGAGCGGCATCGACGCGGTGACCGCGATCTCAGGCTCCGGACCGGCCTATGTCTTCGCACTTACCGAGGCGCTCGCGGCGGCGGCCGAACGGCTGGGCCTCAAGCCGGAGCTTTCGTTGGGCCTCGCGCGCGGCACAGTCGAGGGCGCGGCGGAGCTGATGCGCCGCGACAGCACGACTTCGCCGGCGACGCTTCGCCAGAACGTCACCTCGCCGGGCGGCACGACCGCGGCGGCGCTCGCGGTGCTGCAGAGCGCGGGCGGACTCGAGGATCTCATGATCAAGGCGACGGCCGCGGCCCGCGCGCGGGCCGCGGAGCTCGCGGGCTAACGCGGCGGCGATCGGCGGCGCCCATTACTCCCAGTGAGGCCGCTCCTGCGGCATCCCGTTCACTCTCAGGCTTCTGAGATCGCTCGCGACGATCTCAGCGATCGCGGTCTCGTCGAGCTCGAGGTCGCCGCGGGCCGCCATCAGCATGCGCCCCGCGAGCCTGTCGAACCGGCCTGAGCCAACCTCGACGCTGAGCCGCGCCGCGAGCGCCGGCGGCACGTTGATCCCGGCCTCGAACAGGCCTCGGATATTGGGCAGATGCCGCTTGCCGTCGTCGCTCACGAGCTGGTGCTCGGTCATGGCCGTCCGAACCAGGCCCGGGTCCATTGCAAAGGCCAGGACGCCGCTCCCCCGAAGCGTGTCGGAGAGGCATTCGGTAAAGCGGAGCAGACCCGCCTTGCTGGTCGCATAGCCGGAGCCGTTCGGGAACGAGCCGGCGGTCCCGCCGCCGGTCATATTGATGATGCGGCCACGACGCCTCGCCATCATCGCCGGCAGCGCCGCGCGGCAGCAGTTGAAGGTCCCGCGGACGTTGACCTCGATGTCGCGCCACCAGGCGTCCGGGTCGACCTCCCAGATCGGGCCGATGCCGGCGAAGGCCCCGGCGTTGTTGATGAGCAGGCTGACGGGCCCGAGATCGCGCTCGATCGCGGCGATCGCCTTCGTGACCGAAGCGAGGTCGACGATATCGACCGCGAATGCGCTTGCCGCGCCCCCTTCGGCGGCGATCGCCTTGGCGACGGCGTCGATCTCCGTCGCCGTTCGCGCGATGAGGGCGACGCTCGCACCCTCCCTGGCGTGCGCCTCCGCGATCGCCCGCCCGATCCCACGGCCGGCCCCGGTGACAACAGCGACTTCGCCGGCGAGCTTCATGTCAGTGCGCCATTCCCGGGAGACTGGGGGTCAATGTCCTGCCGCCGAGCCGGGCGTCAAGGGCGGACGCCGCTCGTCGCCTTTTTCCCCGCTTGGCGCAGCGCGGGGGAGCGCCTACATTAGACGACACCGTTCCACGGGGGAGACGCCGCATGGCGAGCAAGCCGAAAAGCGAAGCCAAGCCCGCCGACGCGCGCGGCAAGATCGTCGACGCGCTGATGGAGCTCGCAGCGGAGAAGCGCTTCGAGGACATCTCGGTGCGCGACATCTGCAAGACGGCGGGCGTGTCGCTCGCGGATTTCCGTGACGCGTTCCCCTCGAAGGGAGCCGTGCTCGCCGGATTCTCGCGCCGCATTGATCGCGCTGTGCTAACCGAGCATGGCGAGGAGCTCGCCGACGAGAGCCCGCGCGAGCGGTTGTTCGATATTCTGATGCGCCGGCTGGAAGCGATGGCGCCCTACCGCGAGGGCGTCCGCGAGGCGGTCGCCTGGTTCAGGCGCGAGCCCGCGGCGGCCTTGGCGATGAACCAGGTGGTGCTGTCCTCGATGCGCTTCATGCTCGAAGCGGCCGGGATCGAGGCGCACGGTGCGGGAGGGGCGATCAAGCTCCAGGGGCTGGCGCTCGCCTGGGCGCGCATGATCCAGGTCTGGCTCGACGACGACGACCCGGCCCTGTCCAAGACCATGGCGGAATTGGACCGCGTGCTCACCCGGGGCGAGCGGGCCGCCGCCGGCGTCGACCGCATCAGCGCGCTGACGAGCCCGTTCGCCGCGCTCGCGCAGGCGGCCTTCACTGCGCGGCGAAGCGCAGGGCGAGGCGGAACGCGGCCCTCGCGCAAGGACGACCGGGGCGACGAGGAGGCGAACGCGCTCTGAGCGCGGAGCCGATCCCCGAGCAAAGCTTTGCCGCCGATCATCCACTCCGAGATCTTCTGGGCGCTGACGGCGTTTGCGTTCGTAGCCTCGATCACGCCTGGCCCGAACAACCTGATGTTGATGACGTCAGGCGTGAAATACGGGTTCGGGCGCACCCTGCCCCATCTCACCGGCGTCGTCCTCGGCTTTGCGCTGATGATCGCTGTTGTCGGACTTGGGCTAGGCGTCCTGTTCGAGCGTTTTCCGCAGATCCTGCCGGTCATGCGGGTGGCGGGGGCTCTCTATATGGTTTGGCTCGCGCTCAAGATCGCGCTCGCCAAGCCGATCAGCAAAGCGGAGCCCGGCGGGCGGCCGATCGGCTTTTTTGCCGCCGCCGGCTTTCAGTGGGTCAATCCAAAGGCCTGGGCGATGGCGCTGGGCGCGCTCGCGGCTTACGCCGGCGTCGTCGACAGCTATGCTGGCGGCGTTCTCCTGATCGCCGCGCTTTGCGCGCTGATCGCGATTCCCTGCTGCATCGCCTGGGCGCTGTTCGGCGCTTCGCTGAGCCGCCTGCTCATCGATCCGCGCGTGGCGCGGCCATTCAACTGGACGATGGCGGCGCTGCTCATCGCCTCGATCGCGCCGGTCATCTTCGAATAGGACCGGACCGGCCGCCCGCTCAGGCCCGCAGGCCTGCACCGCCGAGCTTCACCATCACCACTTCAGGGGGTCTCAGGACGCGCACCGGCGCATAGGACGTTCCGAGCCCGCCAGAGACGATCATCCGGCGTTGGCCGAGCGCGTATTCGCCGTAGATGTATTTCGCCGAGCGCGCTTTGAGGAGGCGGACCGGCGAGCTGATGATCGGAAGATTGACCTGGCCGCCGTGCATGTGGCCCGCGAGCGTCAAGGCGAACCGGTTGGGAACCCAGGGAAAGAAGAATGGCTCGTGAACGAGCAGGATCGCCGGCGCGTCGTCGCTGATCTCTCGCATCGCCGCCGGGAGATCGTCGGCGCCGTGGCCGCGCCGGCCATGCTGCGATCGCGCCAGCAAGTCCCCCAGCCCGGTCAGCCAGAACGGCCGCCCGCGCAGGCTCAATCGCACCGATTGATTTTCGAGCAACGGAACGCCGGCCGCAGCGAGCGCCCGCCGCACGCTGCGCGAGCCGTCCGGAGGATCGCTCGGAATGGCGCCCGACCACCAGTCGTGGTTGCCGAGAATGGCGTAGACGCCGAGCGGCGCCTCGAGGCGGGCCAGCTGCTCGGCCCAGGCGCCGGGCGGCACATAGCCCGACACGAACGGATGAGTGCAGACATAGTCGCCGAGCAGGACCGTGAGATCCGGCTTCTGGGCGTTGGCGAGATCGACAATGTCGCCTACGCGCTCATCCGACATCCAGGGATAGCAGGCGTGGATGTCGGCGATGACAGCAATGTTAAGCTCGAGTTCTTCCGGCCAGTTGGGAAGCCGGGGAGAATACGCGGCAAGCGACAGGGCCGAGCCTGTCTCATAGGCCGTCGCGTATCCCGATAATGAGAGCGTCGTAGCGGCGGCGAGGCCGGCGCCGGCGAGAAACCGGCGCCTGGTCAAAAGGGCCATCGATCATGCTCGCGTCAGGCGCCCCCAAGCGCCCTGCGGCTCTTACGCGGCCGTTCCGGTCCGCGCAAGCTCGCGGCGAGGCCGAAGCAGATAGGACTCGCCCCGCTCGAGCGACTCGATCATTTCCGGCTCGAAATTGGTCAGCGGCAGCCTTAACGCCTCGGCGACCGCGGCAAGGCCGATGTCGTGGTAGATGCGCGCAAGAACGCTGCCTGCCCGTCGCTCATCGTCCGTATCGGGGATAATGTGAAAATCGTTGCGCATGAGGGCCCTCTAACTTCGCTTTCGCCTGCAGCCCGGGCGCGCCGTTACGCGCGCGCCTTCCGATGACGTTGAGTGAAACGGGTTAACAGCGATTTAATGGCGCGCTCGGGATCGACCGGAGGGCGTCCGCCTCCCCGGCGCCATTTTTTGGTCGCAGAGCGCGCCGCCGTGACCAAATGCCGCGAACGTGATGCTGCATGTTCGCGGCGGAATTGCCACTTGACTCGATCCGGCGTAATTCGCCCCGCCCGGGTCCATCGCCGCGGCGCGGATTGTCCTCATTTGAAGTTCCAGGCATTTTCGGCTTGAATTCGGGTTCGCGGTATGAGTTGCCGATGGTGGGTCCGGTCGCCCGCCGTGGCCTGGAGGGAGGCGTACAGAGTATGCGCCGAGCCGTGGCGTGGGGCTGCGCCGTCGCGTTGATCCTGGCGCTGGCCGTGATCGGATTTTTCCGCTGGCCGATGTCGGCCGGGAGGGTCGGCGACAGCTTGAACGCCGCCTTCGGCGCTTCGCCGCGCTTGCATTGGAACGCGCCGCAGGCGGCGACGTTTTCCGTCCTCCCCTGGCCAAGCCTGCGCATCGTCGATGCGCGTCTCGACGACGCCGGCGGCGTCAACGTCCTGACCGCGCCGACCGCGCGGCTCGACCTGTCCCTGGTCGAACTCGTTCGCGGACGCTTCATCCCCACCCGCGCCGTACTCGTCAGCCCGACGGTGACGCTCGACATCGACCGCCCGCCCTTCGGCGCGTCCGTCGCAGGCTCGTCTGCCCCCGCGAGCGTGGCTCAGGCGCTCGCGCCGCTGACCAGCCTCAGCCTCACCAACGGTCTCTTGCGCGTTGTCGGGGCGAGGCGCGGCCTCGACCTGCTGATCGCCAATGTTCAGGGCCGCCTCGACGGGCTGACGGTCGGCAATCAGCTGCGCTTCAACCTGTCGGCGGAGTGGCGGAACACGCGCATCGCGATCGCGGGCGCCCTGAGCGACCCGGAGGCGGCGGCGAACGGCGCCTCGAGCCCATTCGAATTCGCGCTCGATTCGCCGCTGGCGAAATTTGCCTTCAACGGCGCGCTCGCGCTCGGGGATAAGCCGAGCGCCGAAGGCGACATGACCGCGTCCGTCCCCTCGATCGAGGCCCTGGCGGCCTTCGTTGGGGCTCGTCGGCCGCCTTTCCTCGCGGCCGACGACATCTCCGCCTCCGGCAAGCTCAAGGCGGCGCCGGACGCGCTCACGCTCGGCGACGCGACGATGACCAGCGCCGAGCAGACGGTCGAAGGGGCGGTCGAGATCGCCGATCCCGGGGGACGACCGGCCATCTCGGGCACACTCGCCGCCGAAACGCTGGCGCTCGAGCCCCTGCTCGGGCCGCGGCAGCGCCTGTTCGACTCATCCGGCGGATGGAGCGCGAAGCCGTTCGCGCTCACCCTGCCGCGGACCTTCGACCTCGACTTGCGCCTGTCGGCGAGCCGCCTCGACGTCTATGGCCGACAACTCACCGACGCCGCCGCCTCCGTCATGGTCACGCACGGCAAGCTCAGCTTGAATCTGATCGACGCCGCGGCCTATGGCGGCCGCGTCAACGGCGAAGCCGTCCTCACCTGCGTCGACGATGATCTCAAGCTCACGGCGCGCGGTGAGCTCAGCGACGCGGACCTCGGCGCGGCGGTCGCCGATTTCGGGCGGTCGACTGTGACAGGGCGCGGCGCGGCGCGGTTCTCGCTCGAGACGTCCGGCGTTTCGCCCGCTGCCGCCGTCGCGGCCCTGAGCGGAACGGCGGCGCTGGAGGCGGCGGAGGGCGGCATTCTCGGCGTCAACCTCGAGGAGGCGCTGCGCCGCAGCCAGCGCCGGCCAATCGACGCCGCGCGCGACATGCGCCTCGGTGGAACGGCGTTCGACAAGCTCGCCGTCGCGGTGAGCGTCGACAACGGCCGCGCCGAGGTCGAGCGCGGTGTGCTGACCAGCCACGGTATAAGCGGCGAGTTGAAGGGGCTCATCGATCTCGTCGCCCAGGACTGGGCGTTGCAGGTCAACGCGGTCCAGACGGACGCAGCCGGCGAGGTATCGCAGAACGCCGCCCATTTGACGCTCGATATCGAGGGGCCATGGCGCGCGCCGACGGTCCACGCGATCAGCAACAGCGGGGAAGCCGACCCGGGCGTCGACCCCCAGACGGCGCCGTCGCGGTGAGGGCCGGCCGACCGCCGAGCCTGCGAGCCGCGCGCAACGAAAGCACCGGCAACCTTAACGGCGAAAGGTGGAGACGCCCCTCGGCCACGGCGCTGATTCGCTCGTATCTTCACCAAATTTGCGCGTCGAATGTAAGCGCCGGGTAACGGCTTCGCGCGCAGGATCGACCCGCCAAAACGGGGTTGCGGTCGGCGCTCATGCAGTCAAAAGGCAAATTCTTCCCTGGCGTCCGCCGCCTGTGCCGGAAACTGGCCGATGACGAGGCCGGCTCGCCGGCGATCGAATTCGCGCTGGTCTTTCCGATCTTCATCGGCATTGTGCTCGCCACCCTCCAGGCGGGGTCGCTCTTCCTCGTCAAGGCGTTCTTCGAAACGGCGGCGGAAGAGGCGGCGAGGGTTGTCCTGACCAATCAGACCCAGACGCTGACGGTGGCGCAGTTCCAAACCGAGGTCTGCAATCAGCTGACCGCGCTCTTCACCTGCTCGCAGGTGACTGTCGAACTCGAACCGCTCCCGGCCGGCACGACCAATCTCAGCACCATGCTGCCGACCTTCGACTCGAAAGGAAACCTCGTCGGCACGCCGGCCGTCGACGTCGGCGCCAATGCCGGCTCCGCTGGCACCGACATGCTGCTCGTGGTCATGTATCCATGGCCAGTCTACGGCGGGCCGCTCGGCCTCAACTTCGCCAACCTCGGCAACGGCAAGATGCTGATGGCGTCGACCCAAGTGTTCCGGGTCGAGCCGCTGTGATGATCCGCTGGCCGGAATTCCTTCGTGCGCGCGGACGCGCGTTCCTCGCCGACGCCGGAGGCCTCGCGGCGGTCGAGCTCGCGCTGATCCTGCCATTCGCGGCCATGCTGATGAGCCTTGTCGTTTTCGGGGGCCAGGCCTATTCGGTGCAGCGCAGGGTGACGCTCGCGGCGACCACCGTCGCCAATATCTTCGCCCAGGCCAACAACACCAACGCGTCTACGATCAGCGCGGCCCAACTCAACCAGATCCTCTCCTATCCGAACCTGATCCTTTACCCCTATAACGCGACCGGCATCGCGGTCGTGCTGTCGCAACTGTGGATCACCACCAATGCGAACGGCACTGCGACCGGCACCGTCTGCGGCAGCTGGCCCAACGCAAATGGAACAGCCCGCCCAATCGGTCAGCAAATAACGGTCGATGCGTCGATCGCGAAGGCCTTCGGCACCTCGGGCGTCAATACGAATCCCAATTGCAACAACAATACTAACAGCGGTAACTACGTCGTTCTCGGCGAGGTGCAGTATCCGTTCCAGCCGACCGGGCTCTATTTCTCCGTCAGCACGATGACGCTGCACGACTCGATCATCATGATCCCGCGCGTCGCAAGCCCGATCACCGTGCAGTAAGGTTCGATCGCCTCCAGGAGAACCGCTAACGTAGCGTGTCGCGACCCCGGGACGGTATCATGTCGCCGTCTTCCTGACGAAGCGGCCGATATCCGGCTTCGGCAGAATGTCGAGCACCTTCTCGGAGGGACGGCAGAGCCGCACGCCCCTTGGCGTGACGACGATGGGACGGTTGATCAGGATCGGATGCGCCATCATGAAATCGAGGATCTCATCGTCGGTCCACTTTGGATCGCCAAGCTTGAGCGTTGCGTAGGGCGTGCCTTTCTCGCGCAGCAGCGCGCGGACGGGAACGCCCATTGCCGCAATGAGCTCCTTGAGACGTTCGCGCGTCGGCGGGTTCTTCAAATACTCGATGACGACCGGCTCCTCGCCGCTTTGCCGGATCATCGCAAGCACATTCCGCGACGTGCCGCACGCGGGGTTGTGATAGATCGTTACCCTCACAGTTTCGCCTCGGGGCTCAGCGGGCGGCTCGACTCCGCCGTTTGAGCGAGCAGCCATTGCATCAGGATGAGGCCGCAGATTGCGCCCGCGAACTGAGCCGCGATGAAGGCCGGAGCGTCAGCAGGCCGGATGCCCGAAAAAGTGTCGGTCAGAGAGCGCGCGATCACGACAGCCGGGTTGGCGAAGGAGGTCGACGCGGTGAACCAATAGGCTGCGATGATGTAGAGGCCGACAAGCCAGGGCACGGATTCGCGCGCGAAGCGGAGGCCAGCGATGATCGTCACGACGAGGCCGAACGTCGCCACCCATTCCGCGAACCACTGCGCCCCGCCCGTCCGGATTTTCGTCGACACTTCCAGCACCGGCAGCGCGAACATCAGATGCGCCGCGAAAGTCCCGACTACGCCGCCCGCGATCTGCGCGACTGCGTAGAGGCTCGCGTCCCCCGCACGAAGGTCGCGTTTGAGGGCGAAAACGAAGGAGACAACTGGATTGAAATGCGCGCCCGATATCGGCCCGAGGATCGTAATCAGCACCACGAGGATCGCGCCGGTCGGCAGCGTATTGCCGAGAAGCGCAAGCCCCATGTCTTTTGTTAGCGTCGCAGCCATGACGCCAGAACCGACGACCGTCGCGACAAGAAAGCCCGTGCCCATCGCTTCGGCTGCGAGACGGCGCGCCAGGGTCGAACTCATGGCCCGGACGTCTTCGCCCGCTCGGTCGCTCCGTCGAGACCGCCGATCTCCCGAAGCTTGGCCCCGAGCGCCATCTTGTCGAGGCTGCGGATCGGAAGGCTCGTGAACAGCGAAATCCTGTTCTTAAGGTATTTGAACGCCGTGACGAAAGCGCGCTCCTTCTCGATGTCGCTTCCCGTGACCGCAGCCGGATCTTCGATGCCCCAATGTGCGGTCATTGGTTGTCCCGGCCAAATAGGGCAGGTTTCGCCGGCCGAGTTGTCACAGACGGTAAAAACGAAATCCATCATCGGCGCGTCCGACGCGGCGAACTCGTCCCAGCTTTTCGACCGCAAGCCATCGCTGGGGTAGCCGTAGGCCTCAAGCACCTTCAATGCGAAGGGATTGACCTCAGGCTTCGGATGACTGCCGGCCGAAAATGCATTGAGCCGGCCGGCCCCGTCCTTGCGAAGAATACCCTCAGCCAGAATCGAGCGCGCACTATTGCCCGTGGAGAGGAACAAGACGTTGAATATCGGCTCGCTCATCGGAAAGCCTCAACCGCAAGCGCCGGGACAGTCGCAGGTGATCGCTTCCGGCCGGATGGCTTTGTTGCGGGTGCAGCACTCGGCGAACAGAAACGCGACGATCTCCTGAAGCGTCGAGGTGTTGGCTGTGTAGCGGAGGAACGTGCTCTCGCGGCGGACAGCGACCAGTCCTTCGTTCTTAAGCTTGTCGAGATGATGCGAAAGCGTCGATGGCGGGATGCCCAATTCGGAGCCGATCTCGCCCACGACCAGCCCCTCTGGATGCGCCGCGAGCAACAACCTCACGATGCGCAGCCGGCACTCAGCCCCGAGAGCGCCGAACATGTCGGCATAGCGGGCGGTGTCTTCGGTCGGAATTGCGTCCACGCGTCGGCCCTCTTTCCATAATTCTATATTTATGGAAATATGGAATGTCAACGCTCCCGATTAGCGTTCCCAGAGCGCAAGCGACATGAAGACGCTGTTCCCGTTTTCCCGGTAGGCCCCGAATGGGCCGCAGCGCCTGAACCCTGCGCTGCCGTAAAGCGTCTGGGCCGGCGCGAATGCCGGCTGGCGCCCGGTTTCAAGGTAGAGAACCTGATACCCGCGCGAACGCGCGACTTCGATGACGTGGTTCAGAAGGGCTCGACCCGCCCCCGCTCTGCGCCGAGCGCACGGGGTGCGCATGGATTTGATCTCGCCCTCAATCGATGAGAGCTCCCTGAGGGCCGCGCAACCCAACAGCGATTCGCCATCCCACGCCGTCCAGAAGGAAACATCGGGCGCCTTAAGCTTGTCCGCATCGAAGGCGAAGACCTGATCGGGCGGCGACAGTTCGTGCATGTTTCGCAAATGCTCGGCGAGAAGCGCGATGACGGAAGATCGCGAGAGATCATCAAGCTCAATGCGCAACATACGGGGTGCTCACGCCTTCAATAGGCCACGCTCGTTTACCGCCCGTCGAGAAACGCCAGCACCTCGCGCGCGAAGGCTTTCGGATTGTCGACATTGGAGCCGTGGGACGCGTTCGGAATGACGACGCGCCGCACGTCCGGGATCGCGGTCTCGAGTCCATCGAGGATGCGATGGAACGACGCCGGCGACTTTTCGCCGGCGATGAGGAGGGTCGGCGCGCGGATCTTCTCGGCGTCGGCGCGCGCGAACGGCTCGCGCTTCTCCCTGATCTGGCCGAGCATCGTGCGCGCGTTGTCGCGAAGCATCTGCTTTTGCGACTCCGGCTTTCGGTCCCAGTTCCCCGGTCCTCCGATTACGTCGTTCGTCGAACGAAGACCCTCGTCGATCTCGCCCGCCCGGATCTTCTCGGCCGCCGCGCCGTAAAGCGGGCCCAGCGCAATCAGCGGCGGCCCCGGGGGCAGACCCGCTTCGAGGTCGGGCGCTAGCGTCCCGCCGGGCTCGACGAGAGTGAGCGAGCGAATGGAGCCGGGAAAATTCTGCGCCACCCGGAACGCGATGTGCCCGCCGCGCGAATGCCCGAGGAGATGCACCGTGCCAGCGTCGAGGGCCGAGATCAGGCTCGCGACGTCGGCGGTGTGCTGCTGCACGGTGAAATCGTCACCCTCGCCATCCCAATGTTCAGGCCAGCAGTGCCTGAGGCTCGGCGCGACCGTTCGGTAGCGCGCCCCGAACGGCGCCATCTGCCCCGTCCAGTGGCGGTAGTCGCAGAGCGTGCCATGCACGAGAATGAGCGGCACACCCGTTCCGCGCTCGACGAACGCGATGTCGTAGCCGTTCACCCTGATACTCGGCATCAGCGCTTCGCCTTTGGAGGAATTTGGATCGGCCCGCCACGCCCGCCCGGTCGTGCGGCCATCGGCCGGATTTGGCATTCGGGAGAAGAATTGTCGATGCGTGCATCGGTCGGGTGGTGGGAATCTGGTGAAGCGACGAGTTTTCTCTTTCTGTTTTTCTGAAGCTATGCTATGCTCCGCCAGTTGTCAGATCCGAGCCGCGCAATTCACTGGGCGGTCCCGAGCTTCGAGAGGATGCGTTGGCGGCTGCAGCTTGCCGCTCGCTTTGGAAGGACGCCGGCCGCCTTTGGCCGAATACTGCAAGGCGACAAACAAACCGGCCGGGGAGTTGCCACAAGGCTTTGAAAAGGCTCGATCCGGACAAGCCGATCCAAGGAAATCCAAAGGTTTTCCTTTGATTTCCTTGGACAGGAGGCCGAAGCGCATGGCCCCATTTGGTTAGAGCCCGCCTGGCTCCGCGCCGTTACTGGGTGAGGTGGCCCGACTTCGTCACCGCGGCGAACAGCGCGGACAGCGCCGCTCCGAGGTCCGAGCCGATCGCGGCGTCATAAAAGAGACCCGGTGAGGCGCAGGCCTGCAACGCCGGCCCGATGTCCGACTGGATCGGGGCGATCCAGCTTTCGTACCAGCTGTTCGCCGGAACAGGGAGATAGTCAGTGTAAAGCACAGCAATCTGGATGCCGCAACTCTTGATCTTGGTGCACCAGTTGGTTCCGCTCGAGCTGCCGCCGGGGGCGTTCCCGAGATCATTGATCGCCTGCTGGATACGGCTGCTGCCGCTCTCCTCGTCCTCGACGCCGTCGGTGACGATGAACAGCACTTCCTGGGGCTTGTCGCCGCTCTGGTTGGTGCCGTTGCCGGGATTGGGGATGTAGCTCGCCTGGCTGAGATCGCCGAGGGAATTGTCGAAGTTGGTGCCGACGTCGCCGCCTGGCGAACTTGTGCTCGAAGAGCACGAAGAATTGGCGCAATCGTTATTGTTCGAATACATTTCCATGACGCCGAAATTGGCCGACGCGCTGGTCCAACTGCTGATATAATTCGCGGTGAGCGGCATGAGCTGGGTGAGACCGATCGCCCACAAGGAGTCCATCGAGTAGATCGAGAACCGGTAGTTCGGCGGGGTCGCAAACAGAGTGGATTGCGCGGTCGTCGACGCGGTCTGAAGCAGGGTCGATATTCCGCTGTTCAGTTCGTCGAGCCGAAGCGTGATGCTGTTGTTGCGGGCGAGCTGGTAATTATCGATCTGCGCGCCGTGCTTCGACGTGTTGCAGTAGACCGCACTGCTCGCCGGCGAGGCCGTGGCCATGCTCGAGTTGTAGGTCGGGGCCGTAGCGTCGGCGCATGGATTGCCCGCGGTGTCGCCGTTGTTCGTGCTGGCCTGGTGACATGCGAAGGCGCAGCCGCCGGTGGTTTGTTTGGCGGTCAGGGTCTGCATCTGGGTGATGCCAGCCAGAGTCGACGGCAGCGACATCGAGGGCGAATTGTCGAGGAGGACGTAGAAGTCGATGTTGGGAGGCACCTGCGCACTCGCCTCCGAAACGCCCTGAACCGGCAATTTGCTTACCTTCAGAACCTGGGCGAAGATCGTGTTGACCGAGGTTGCGTAGCTGACCTCCACATTGCGCACGAGCGCGGTCGAGCCGACGGTGATCGTGACCGTGACCTGCGTCGCGCCGGGTGTCAGGCCCGGGATGCCTTCCGTCAGGCCGGTAAACATCGATACGGCGGCGGCCTGGGCCACTGTCGCGGGTTGCTGGAGCATCGCCGGGGTCAGCGCTGCTAGCGCTGCGGCGTCCGCGGCGGCGTTCAGCTTGGTGTGGATCTGCGCCGCCCGGCCGTAGTCGATCGCCGCTCCGGCGCCAAAAACTAGCACTGGAGCGACCAGCGCGTACATCATCGAGACATTGCCGTTGCGACTGCGCAACAGCCGAGCAAGACCGAATGTCGACACTGGAAGGCCCGCGGTTGTCGGGGCTCGCTCCTCCTGATGAGATCGCGCGCGCCCTGAGTAAAAGCTTTCGTCATCAAACAGGGGTCGGGTTCATGTCACCCTAACGAATTTCGTACAATTTTCCCAATTTCTGACAATTTTGTGCTTTGCGGTCGGCTGTTGCCTTGCGCTGCATAAGAATTCCCCTCATCCGTCCATGCAGGCGAGTGGGCCTAACGAGTGATGACTGCTCTACGACTCGGGCGGCGTGGAGCTGATAAGCCCATACATTTCATGGCCTTCCAGGATCGTGAGAATATCGGTAGACAGCGGCGGAATGGCCCCTCCGGTTTGCCAAAGTCGTTAAAGTCAGGCAAACTTCGCGAGTGAGCGACTGCGAACGTTGCGCCCGCTGCTAATCGGGGAGTAACGTTGACGGGCGGTGGCTCCCGGGGGTTTTATGGAACTCGGACTGCTTTCCAATTCGTCAACCAATCCAAGCGTCTATTGGACAACGCTTCTACCGCCTCTGTTTTCCGGACTGAACCAGCGCCCGGGCGTCCGGACGATTTCTCCTCCTCCGCTCGCATGGGAGCGGCGTGGGGAGTGGCGGAGAGTTCGCTCAGAGATCCAGGCCTGCGACACGCTTTTTCGGGTCCAGCTCGGGTCGCGGCCAACCGGCGCCATCCACCTGGCGTCGTACCTTAACTTGCGCGCGCGCCGCTCCAATTACGTCCTAGATGCATGGAAACCTTCGCTGTCAAAGATCGGCATGGCCGCGACGCTCGAGCGCCTCGACCCATGTTTCGTCGCCTACAATCAGGCGAAAGCGGAACTTGAGCGCCGCTTTCCGCTGGCGAAGTTTATCTGGCTGCCGTTTGGCGCCCACACCGATATTTTCTACCCGCGCAAAGAGCGGAAGTCGATCTTCGCCTTCTGGATGGGCCGCCGGCACGAGCCTCTGCATCGCGCGCTGTCGCGTATTGCGAAGCGCGAAATCTTAACTACGTCTACTCGAGAGACGGCGGATTGAGTACCGAGGAACTCGGGCGGTTGACCTCGAGTGCGGAGTACTTCGTCGCTACACCCCCCGATCTGGACAATGCCAAGCGTACGGGCGGGTTCAGTCCTATGGTCATGCGGTATTTTGAAGGGCTTGCGGCGGGGACGCGCCTGCTCGGTGTCTTGCCGCGGAGCGGCGAATTTGAGTCTATCCTGTCAACCGATGCGTTCTGCCAAGTCTCGCCGGACGGCTCAGATCTTGCCATACGTCTCGACGAGGACCGAAGGAACCCGAATAACCAGCGCGCTACGGATGCCGCGGGCGAGTTCGTCCGCGAGCATCATTCCTGGCGACGACGCGGGGAGCAGGTTTTCGACTATCTCGCGAACGGCACCGAAATTGAGATCCGCTCAATGCAGAATGAGCGGCTCAGCCGCGTTGTCACCCGAGGCACGTCGCCACTCGAATTGCCGCAAGAACTGAGGACAACCGAGCGATTTGGCTGACTCGCTGGATTGTTGTCCGTTCGAACCTAAGTTGCGCGTTCGGCCGGTTTCGCACACTGTATTGGATTGACAATCGGCGAAATGGTCGCCCGCTCGGCGCTTGCCCTATTGTCGTGCTAAAGTCTCCCGCATGCCAGAAGGGAGCAATTGATCATGACAAAGTCCGAAAGAATCACTGTCACCGGCGCAGGCGGTATGCTGGGGTCTGCGGTCGTCTATTATTTGATGGAACAAGGATACAAACATGTCGACGGGTTACGTCGAGACGACTGCGACCTTCTCGACACCTCCGCGACATTTGCCGAATTCGCACGTCGGCGCCCGGATCACGTCTTCCATGCGGCAGCGAAAGTATACGGTATTATGGGCAGCATGAAACACCAGGGGCTTTCATTTTACGAGAACCTGATGATTAATACCAATGTGGTCGAGGCATCGCGGCGCGCCGGAGCTCGGAAGGTCACTGCCATGGGCACAGGGGCAGCCTATCCATTTCCTTCACCCGGCCTGCCGTTAAAAGAGGACATGGTTTTCCTCGGTCGACCACATCCTGCTCACGCCGGTTACGCGAACGCTAAACGCGCCATGCTGGCGATGCTTGAAGACTATGAAGAACGGTACAACTTGAAGTGGGCTTACATTCTATCTGGCAATCTCTTCGGCCCCCGAGACAAGTTCAACACGGAGTTAGGCAATGTCATTCCGTCTCTGGTCAGAAAGTTTTTCGACGCCAAGAAGAGCGGCGGGAAAGTCCAAGTCTGGGGGCGACGGGTCAGCGCAGCGCGATTTTCTATATGTGAAAGACGCCGCGCGGGCGGCATTCCTAGTGATGAGCAAAGTTGAGGGCGCGGTCAATATGGGGAGCGGCCAAATACATAGCATACGCAAGGTCGTCAACATCTTGAGCGAGCTTACGGGAATGAGCCGGCATGTTGAATGGGACGCTTCGAAACCAAATGGTCAGACCTATCGAGGCTATGACCTTACTAAACTCAATGAAATCGGGTTCGAACCTGCCTACTCACTGCACGCGGGACTTCAAGAGACGTGGGACTGGTATTGCGAGCAGAACAGCTTGCCGGAGCATCGGGCTGCCCGATGATCGCGGTGTCGCGGGAACGTGCATCGTGGTAACCGTTACGGCAATCGTCGTTACCCGGAACCGACCAGCGCTGCTCAAGCGATGCCTTGCCGCGATTGATGCGCAGACCCATCCCCCGAAACAGATTGTGGTCGTCGACAATGCTTCGGATCAGCCGACGCGCGACCTGCTCGCTGGCGAAGCAACCCGTCGAGACGCGACCTTTCACGTGATTCGCTCTGAGGAGAACACCGGCGGTGCCGGCGGCTTTCATATTGGCATGCGGGCGTCTTTGTCCCTGACCTGCACGCACTTCTGGCTCATGGACGACGATTGCGAGCCAGACCGGAAGGCCCTCGAAGAACTCGTCGCCGCCATGGCTATCGTAGGCGAGGATGCAGTCCTCGGCGGCAACGTCTTCGATATCAACGGGGAATGCATCAATGTCCAGTCGGTGGCCCAACGGCTGGGCGCGAATGGATATGCGCAATATCCTCTCTATTTGGCGAATGGTCTCTGCGAGATGGGCATGCTGACGTTCGTATCCTTCCTGGTTCCGGTAAAGCTTGTCTGGAAGGTGGGGCTGCCTTTGAAGGAATTCTTTATTTGGGGCGACGATCACGAGTATTCGCTTCGACTTAGTAAAGTTACGCGTATCTATCAAGTCGGAAGGAGTAAAGTCGATCACCTAAAATTTGGTAGGGTAACACCAAGTATTGTCAATGAAGAAGATTACAATAAAATCTGGCAATATCGTTGGCTATACAGAAATAGAATTTTTTCTAACGCAGAGATACGACGGGATATTTTCAATGCAACTGATAAAATTCCTATTCAGGTCATTCAGAGAACTAATTTTATCTATTCTAAGCAGGAAATTTGTCCTGATGAAATGAAAAACGATTATCCACGGACTCTGCGCTGGATTTGCCTTTTCGGTGCAGATGGGTGGGAGAAACTTGTCGAATATCTCAGATGGGCTCGTCGCCGGAGTGACTGAACCCGAGCGGGAGAATGTGGGGTAACATCTGGACATGCGACGCTACAATCGTCTAGGGAAGGCGGGAATTAACCGGCACGCGCCTTCATTACCCTACGGACAACGGACCGGTTCGGCTGATCCGAGAGCGCAAGGCCACCGGTTCAGGGTGTCTGCCATCAGCCGACGCGCGTTTGCCAAATAAAACGAGCCGATCTCGTTCTAAACCTTCGGCAATTGCCGCCCCTAACCTTCACTCCCGCATATGTGCACACTGGACCCTTTGGTTTCGACATGTTATGACCAGCAGGCAAATAATCGTCATCATATTGTGAAATAGCGCTTTGCGATTTCGAGCTGCTGCTTGCAGCTTGCGAAGTCGAACAGCCGTTTTTGGATTATGCGCCTAAGGCTTGAGCAGGCGGAATTTCAGGAGGAATTGCAGAAATATCTTGCGGTGGGTGGTTGGTGTTTGGCTTAAACTGGGGAGCGGTTCAGTGATCAATATTTCCCGATCCCCGCTCCGGATCAGCTTTTTCGGGGGCGGAACCGACTATCCCACCTATTTCAATCACCATCCAGGCGCCGTGCTTGGGGCCTCCATCGACAAGTACATCTATACAATCGCGCTGCCGATGGCGGACTTTGCCGAAAACCGGTTTCGCATAACATATCGCATCGTGGAGGTCGCCGATCGGGTCGAGGACATCAAACACAATGTGATTCGCGCCACCCTGCTGGACATGGGTTACGACAAGCCCCTGAACGTCGCCATTATCTCCGACCTGCCGGGTAACTCGGGACTGGGGAGTTCGTCATCATTCACCGTCGGCTTCATATCGCTCATGGAACATCTGAGCGGCCGTTCGATCACGAAATACGACCTCTTCAAGCGCGCGGTGCACACTGAAAGGGATCTCCTGAAAGAAAACGTCGGGATTCAGGACCAGATCCACGCCGCCTTCGGCGGCCTTAACCTCTACCAGTTCCATAAGGATGATTTGACGATCCGGCCGGCGCAGATGGCGACCGAGTGCCGCAATGCGCTCGATCGATCCCTTTGCCTCATCTACACCGGCATTCAGCGCCACGCGTCGACCGCGGTGCAGGAGCAGTTGAGAAATACCGAGGCGGAAAAGAACAACAAGGATCTTTCCCATCTGGTGAAGCTTTGCCGCGAAGGACTGGCGGTGTTGGAAGGGCGGGATCCCGATACAATGCTCCGCGATCTCGGCAAGCTGGTCAGCGAAGGCTGGGAGACCAAGCGCCAACTCTCGACTGCAGTCAGTCTACCGCAGATCGACGCGACCTATGACGAGGCGATGCGACTCGGCGCCTATGGCGGCAAACTCTGCGGCGCCGGCGGCGGCGGGTTCTTGCTGTTCATGGCGCCTGATCACGTTCAGGCAAGAATGATCGAACGGTTCGGGCAAAAGAGCTTCGTCAAGATATCGCTGGAGGATCATGGGGCTGGGATCATCAGCAGATAGTATTGAGCCCATTCCCCATGTGTCGCCGCGATCCCCTTCATCGGAATGTGAGTGAGAATGACTAAGCGCGCCTTGATTACAGGCATAACGGGAATGGTCGGCTCACATCTCCTGGATTACCTTCTCCGGCATACAGATTGGGAAATCCACGGCATGCTTCGCTGGCGAAGTCCCCTGGACAACATCTCCGGACACCTCGATGACATCAACGCCGGCGGCAGGATCAAGCTCCATTATGCCGACTTGCGGGATACGATGGCGATCCAGAATTGCGTCCAGGCCAGCAATCCCGACTACGTGTTTCACCTGGCCGCCCAGAGCTATCCTCAGACCTCCTTCACAGCCCCGCTCGACACGCTTGATACGAACATCCAGGGCACCGAGCGGCTTCTCGGCGCGCTCAGGCGATTTTCGCCGGAGGCTACCATCCACGTCTGCGCGTCTTCCGAGGTATTCGGTCGGGTTCCGCGCGAGAAGCTGCCGATCAACGAGGAATGCACGTTTCACCCCGCATCGCCCTACGCGATTTCGAAGGTCGGCACCGATCTGGTCGGCCGATACTACGCCGAAGCCTATAATATGTGCGTCATGACAACGCGCATGTTCACCCACACCGGCCCGCGCCGGGGCGACGTCTTCGCCGAATCCACTTTCGCCAAGCAAATCGCCATGATCGAGGGCAACAAGCTCCCGCCGGTGGTGAAGGTCGGAAATCTCGATTCCCTGCGCACCTGGGCGGACGTCCGCGACGCCGTGCGCGCCTATCACATGCTCGTAACCGTCAACCCGACGGCGGGCGCCTATTACAATATCGGCGGACAGTATACATGCACCGTGCGCGCCATGCTCGACACGCTGATCGGCCAGTCGACTTGCGCGAACATCCGGGTCGAGGTCGATCCTGAGCGCCTGCGCCCGATCGACGCCGATCTGCAGGTGCCCGATACAACCAAGTTTCACACTCATACTGGCTGGAGCCCCGAGATCCCGTTTGAGACTACGATGCGCGATTTGCTCGAATATTGGCGCGAGCGCGTGCGCCGCAATGAGAGCTTCCTGTCGCGCTAGTCACGCGCCCCGCCATCCCCGACAATTGAACCTCAGCGAGAGCAGGTCATTTGGATAAGTCCGACAAGATCATTGTGACGGGCGCCGCCGGTTTGGTCGGCTCGGCGCTGGTCGATCATTTGCGTTCCGAGGGCTACGAACACGTCTTCCCGCTCCAGCGGTCGGACTGTGACCTCCTCGATACGTCCGCGACCTTTGCGATTTTTGAACAGCGCCGCCCCGATCACGTGTTTCACGCCGCCGCGCGCGTTTACGGGATCATGGGCAGCATGAAAAATCAGGCCAAGTCGTTTTACGAAAATTGCATGATCAACACCAATGTCGTCGAGGCTTCACGCCGCGCCGGCGCGCGGAAAATCACGGTCATGGGCACCGGAGCCGTCTACCCGTTCCCTTCACCCGGCCTGCCGTTGAAAGAGGACATGATCTTCCTCGGCCGCCCCTACCCCGCCAACGCCGGGTATGCGAACGCCAAGCTCGCGACGCTCGCGATGCTTGAAGCCTATGAAGAAAGCTACGGCTTGAAATGGGCGTATATCGTCTCAGGCAATCTCTTCGGCCCTCGCGACAAATTCGATGTCGAGTTTGGACATGTCGTCCCGTCTCTGATCAAGAAGTTCTACGATGCGAAAAAAGGCGGGCGGATGGTCAATGTCTGGGGCGACGGTTCCGCCCAGCGCGACATTCTCTATGTCAAGGACGCGGCCCGGGTGGCTCTCGCGGTGATGAACGGCGTCGATGGCCCGGTTAACATGGGAAGCGGCGAGGTTTACCGCATCCGCGATGTCGTCGACACGCTCGGTGAACTCACCGGAATGAGCGGGCGAATTGAATGGGACCCATCGAAGCCGAACGGACAGGCCTATCGGGCCTATGATCTGTCGAAGATCGTGAGGCTTGGTTTCAAGCCGGTGTACTCGCTGCGCGCCGGGCTCGAAGAGACGTGGACATGGTATTGCGCCCAGAATGACTGACTGCGGTCGAAAGAAGCGCTCATCGCAACGCTCGCCTTTTGGCGCGGCCGGTCCGCGCGCCCTACCGTTCCAGCTCCAATCCCGCGGCGCCTTCCGCCAGGCTTGGCCATGACCGCGCGAGTCAAGGTCGATGACAGCGATATCCGGAACTCGGTCGAGCGACTGAGGCGCTGGCTCTTGGATGAGGCTTTGCCGCTCTGGGGCGGGATTGGCTTCGATTCGGCACGGGGCGCGTTCGTCGAGCGGCTGACGTTCGAGGGCGCGCCGGCGCTCACGGCGCCGAGGCGGGCCATGGTGCAGAGCCGCCAGATCTATGTTTTTTCGCACGCGGCGTTGCTCGGCTGGTGGCCGGAGGGCAGGACCATCGCGCTCGAGGCGGCCCATAGGCTCATCGATAGCTATCATGGCGCCGACGGTTCGCCGGGCTGGGTCTTTGCCATCCACCCCGACGGCGCCGTCTGCGACCCCAAGCGCGATTTCTACGCCCACGCGTTTGCGCTGTTCGGACTAGCCTGGGCCTATAAGCTCGAGCCTGAGCCGCGGTTTCTCTCAACCGCGCTCACAACGCTGCACGTCCTCGATCAGCATTTCGCGTCGCCGACCGGCGGCTATCACAGTGTCCTGCCCGCGGACGCCGGGAAGCGCGAGCAAAACCCGCACATGCATCTCTTCGAGGCCATGCTCGCGTGGTTCGAGGCCACCGGCCGCGCCATGTTCCTTGCCCGCGCCGGAGAGCTTCACGGCATGATGGCCGGACGGTTCTTCCAGTCGCAGTCCGGCATCCTCGCCGAATACTTCGACGGCTCGTGGACGCCGCAAGCTGGAGATCTCGGACGCATATGCGAGCCGGGACATCATTTCGAGTGGTCGTGGCTGCTTCGCCGCTATGCGGGCCTCGCGGGACGGAGCGATCCGCCGATCGCCGCGGCGTTGAAGGCGTTCGGCGACCGGCATGGCTTCGACGCCGACGGATTCGTCGTCGACGCATTGCTGGATGACGGGCGCGTGCATAAAGCCTCCCGTCGCTGCTGGCCCCACACCGAGGCGATCAAGGCGGAAGTCGCCGCCGCCGAAACCGGGGACGCCGAGGCTTCGGCGCGCGCCGCGCGAACGATAGACCGGCTGATGACGGTCTTCCTCGGCCGTCCTGTTGCGGGCGGGTGGATCGACCATGTGGATGCGAACGGCGCCCCGATCGTCGATTTCATGCCGGCGAGCACGCTCTACCATGTCTTTCTCGCCGCAGCCGAGGCTGACCGAGTTTGGGGCCGAGGGGCAAAGAGCGAAAGGCCGAAGGCCGAGCGGCGATGAGCGGCGAGGCGATCCGGCAGGCGGTGATCCTGGTCGGCGGCAAGGGCACGCGGCTCGGCGCAATCACCAGCGCCGTGCCGAAGCCGATGCTGCCGATCGCGGGGGATCGGCCGTTTCTCGATTATCTTCTGGAGATGATCGAACGCCACGGCTACCGCGACATTATCCTGCTCGCCGGTCATCTCGGGGAGGCGGTCGAGGCGGCTTATGGCGGCCGCCGGATCGGCAGGGCCACGGTTCGGGTCATGCGGGAACCGATTCCGCTCGGCACCGCCGGGGCGTTGACGGTCGCGCGTGAAGCGCTCGATCCGCGTTTTCTTCTGATGAACGGCGACGCGTTCTTCGACATCAATTTGCGCGCCCTCGAAGAGACCTCGCGACGATCCGGCGCCACGGCGACGCTCGCGCTGCGGAAGGTCGCCGACGCCGGGCGCTACGGGCGGGTGATCGAAGAGGGCGGCAAGGTCACGGCCTTCCTGGAAAAGGATCAGAGCCGGCCCGGTCCCGGCGTCATCAACGGCGGCGTCTATGTGCTGAAGCGCGAGATCCTGGACCTCGTTCGCGACTTGCCGTGCTCGCTCGAGCAGCAGGTGTTTCCGGTATTGGCCGAGCGGGGCGAGATCGCCGGCCACGAGTTCAGCGGCTACTTCCTCGATATCGGACTCCCCGAGACCCTCGAACAGGGACATCGCGAGCTGCCCAATGTGCGGGTGCGTCCCGCGGCGTTCTTCGACCGGGGCGCGCTCGGCGCGGCGCGCGAAACCTCGGGGATTCGGCTGCGGGCCGGGGCGGTCGAGGCGGTCCGTTCGCTCAACGACCGCGGCTATTACGTCTTCGTGCTGGGCGGCGGAGACGTCGCGCTCGACCGGGAAATCGAGGCGAGCCTCGCCCTCGAGGGGGCGCATGTCGACCGGTTCTACGCCGCCGAACGCGAGCCGGGTCCGGGCGCTCTCGATCGGGCGATGGGCGAGTGGCTGGTCGCGGCCGCGCGGTCGTTCTTCGTCGGCGGCCCGGGCGGCGAAGCCGAGGCGGCGCGCAGAGCCGGCGTCGCCGCACTCAGCCTCGACGGCGGCGACCTCGCCGGCCTGGTCCGGGCCGCGTCGACGAAGGGGTAGCGGGGAGGCCGCGCGCGCTCATCGCCGCGATGATTTCAAAGCCGCCCCGCAACAAGACCCAAATCCAGCGCAACGAGAACCAAATCCCACGCAACAAAATCCAAATCGTCCGCAACAAAATCCAAATCGCTCACCCTTTGAATTTCAATGAGTTATACCAATAATCCCCTCTGATCGACTCTGAGGCGCCCCTCCTTACCGTTTCCCCCTCCACCATGCTTCGCACGGTCCCCGTCCCCCGCGAGGCGGGGGAGGATGACGCGGCGGATGGCCGTATTCTCTCCCATGAGGTGCCTGTGGAATGAGGCAGCGGGGACGGTCCGAATGGGCGGAGGAGGGAGCGTTGCTCAAATCGCGGCCGCCGAGTCTCTGGAACTTCAGAACAGGTAGCACATATTTCTGATTTTCGCAATCACAATCGCCGCCGCCAGCGCGGCACGCCCTCGCAGGGCGCGCCCTTAATGATTCCGCGCAAGCGGGAATCTAAAGTGACATCAGAGCCTTGAGTTTGGATACCCGCTTTCGCGGGCAAGACAGCAAACGCGCCTGAGGGTCCGTTGCCTCTGGAAAAGGCGCCATCAGCCCTGCCCCGACTCGCTCCCCAACAGCCGGCCGCCGCGCCCTCAAGGCTCGGGAAGCGGCGGCGGTCACCACCGCTCGTAGGGCGGCGGCTCGTAATAGAGGCCCGGGTAAGGACCCGCGGGTCCGCCGTACGGCCCGGGCGGTCCGCCATAGCCATAGTCGGCTTGCGAGGGCCCCGCCCCGTAAGCATCGTAATAGCCGCCCGTCCCCGCCCCGGCCTCGGCCCGCATCGACTCGCCTTCCTGAATCACGATGACCTGTGTTCCGACCGGCGCGCGATTGTAGAGATCGATGATGTCGTGGTTGAACAGGCGAATGCAGCCGCTCGACACCTTCTGGCCGATGGTCTCGGGTTCGATCGTGCCATGAAGGCGGAAATAGGTGTCCTGATTGCCGCGATAGAGATAGAGCGCGCGCGCGCCGAGCGGATTATCGATTCCGCCGGGCAGTCCGGCCGTGTAGTGCGCATAGATTGGCATGCGGCGAATCATGTCCGCCGTCGGCGTCCAGTGCGGCCATTCCGCTTTTCTGCCGATGACGGCGTTTCCGCGGAAATTGAGCGCCTCCTCGCGGCCGACCCCAACCGTGTAGCGCATCGCCATGCCGCCCGGCTCGACGAAATAGAGATGCCGTTCGCCGATCATGACGACGATCGTGCCCGGCCGATAGGGGCTCGAGAAAGCGACCTGCCGGCGAAGCACGCCGGGATCGATCCGGCTCATGTCGAGTCCGGGGATCTCATGCCCATGGTCATTGATCGGCCCATAAGCGGCCAGGTTCGGGAACCCGCCCCCGAACGGCATCCCACCCTGGCTCGCGCAGCCCCCGAGTAGGACGGCGATTCCGGCCAGAACGCTGCGGCGATCGATAGCTGCCGTCATCGTTCGGACGCCTCAAAGCATTCCATCCAAGCCTCCCAGAATCACATGTCCGGCCCAGCATCGCACAACGGCCACGCTCGCGCCCAGCCTCCGGCCCGATCAACGCAAATTTGAAGCGCGGGCGTGCGTCGCGCAGGCGATGATTTCGCGGAATGCATCGACCCCAGCCACGCTTTTGTGCTCATAATGGGAATCGATAAGTCAAACAACAATCCGGGGCGAGGAAATGGCGATATTGGAGGCGTTGAAGGCGACGCCGCGAGTGAGATCGATCCAGCGGGCGGCGCTCGCGATGCTGGTCCTCGCCGGGGTGATCAACTACATCGACCGCGCCACGCTCGCGGTGGCCAATCCGCTGATCCGCCAGGATCTCGGCCTGTCGATCGCGGATATGGGCTATTTGCTGTCGGCCTTTCTCTGGGCCTACGCGTTCGCGCAACTGCCGACAGGCGCGATGGTCGACAAGCTCGGGCCGCGCATCCTGCTCGCCTGCGGGCTCAGTCTCTGGTCTCTCGCCCAGCTTCTCGGCGGACTCGTGCAGGGCTTCGGCCAGTTCTTCGGCGCGCGGGTTCTGCTCGGCATCGGCGAAGCGCCGCAGTTTCCGACCTGCGCGCGCGTGGTCCGCGACTGGTTCAATCCGCGCGACCGCGGGCTTGCGACCGGCATCTTCAATTGCGCCTCGTCGCTCGGCACGGCGATCGCCGTGCCGCTGCTCACCTTCCTCATGCTGAGTTTCGGCTGGCGCACGATGTTCGTGATCATGGGCGTCGCCGGTCTTGCAATGGCGGCGGTCTGGTATTTCGCCTATCGCAACCCCGGCGACGTCGAGCTCACGGCGCAGGAGAACGTCTATCGCACCGAGGGCGATCCGCCGGGGCAGCGGACCAAGGTGACGCTGAGGGAATGGAAGCAATTGTTCCGCTTCCGCACCACCTGGGGCATGATCCTCGGCTATTTCGGCTGCATCTATCTGACCTGGATCTACACCGCCTGGCTCCCCGGCTATCTCGAGATCGAGCGTCACATGAGCGTCAAGTCCACCGGCTTCGCCGCCGCCATCCCGTTCGTCTGCGGGGTCGTGGGCGGAGTGTTCGGCGGCTATTTCGCCGACATTCTCGTGCGCCGAGGCGTGTCGCCCGTGAAGAGCCGCAGGATTCCAGCCACGATCGCCCTGTGCGGCACCGCGGCCTGCACGGTCGCGGCGGCGTTCGTCACCAGCAACGCGCTTGCCATCGTCTTCATTTCCGCTTCGCTGTTCCTCGTCTATGTCACCAGCACCTGCGCCTGGGCGCTGACCTCGGTCGCCGCGCCGACGAACTGCACGGCGTCGATCGGCGCGATGCAGAACTTCGGCGGCTACCTCGGCGGCGCGCTGGCGCCGACGGTGACCGGGCTCATCGTTCAGCATACCGGCTCGTTCGTGCCGGCGCTGGTCGTCGGCGCGCTGATCGGCGTGGCGTCGGCTGGATCCTATCTCTTCATCGTCGATCAGCCGATCACCGCGGCGGACATCGACGCCGGCTGGCGCCACGGCGCAGCTCCAATGCCGGCGCCGGGCAGGTAGGGCAGCGGACGCTCGAACGCGTTGCTGTCATGCCCGCATTAAGACATGCGAAGGAATAGCCTTGGCCGGCGAAGCTGTCGCGCGCGGCTGTCACCCCCGCGAACGCGGGGGTCCAGTGAAGTGGGGCGCACGCTTTACGCTCACGAGCAGATGGGAACCTGGCTGAACCGGCCGCGCCTGGACCCCCGCTTTCGCGGGGGGGGGGTGACAATCTCCAAGCGCCCCGTCCTCAGCTCACGGCCCCGCCAGCGTGCAGCCGCCCGCGCCCGGCGGGCGGAACGCGTCGGCGGCGGGAATCTTGGCGAGGACGGTGAGGTAGTCCCACGGATATTTCGATTGGGCCGGCGTCTTCACCTGCATGAGATATCGGTCGTAGAGCACGCGCCCGTCGGCCCGCACCGTCCCGTTGGCGGTGAAGATGTCGTGGATCGGCGCCGCGCGCATTGCGTTCATCACCGCCCCGGAGTCGTCGGTTCCCGCCTTGGCGACCGCCTCGAGATAGTGGCGCATCGACGAATAGAGCGCGACCTGGTTGTCGTTCGGCATCCGCCCGCGCTTGGCGTAGAAGCGCTTGGCGAAGGCGCGCGTCTCGTCGTTCAGGTCCCAGTACCAGGACTGCATGAAGGTCAGGCCGTGGGCGACGTCGAGGCCGAGCGCGTGGACGTCGCTGAGATAAGTGATCGGCGTCGCCAGATATTGCGCCGGCGCGAGATTAAATTCGTTGGCCTGTTTGAGCGCGTTGGAGAGGTCGGCGCCGGTGATGGCGAAGACGACGACCTTCGCCTTCGAGGCCTGGGCGGCGATCAGGAAAGAGCTGAAATCGGCGGTGTTGAGCGGCGAGCGCACGGCGCCGACAACGGTTCCGCCGGCCTTGGCGATGGCGTCGCGCGCGTCAGCCTCGAGGGAAGCGCCGAACGCGTAATCGGCGGTGATGAAGAAGAAGCTGTCGAGCTTCTGCTGGATCAGGAGACGCATCAGCGCGACCCCGTTCGACCAGTTATCGGCGTTCCACTGGACGCCGTTCCGCGAGCAGGCCTTGGCGGTGAGGTCGGACGATGAGGCCGAGTCGAAGATGACGATCCGGTCGCGCGCCTTGGCCAGGTCCTGGATCGCGAGCGCGACGCCCGAGTTGGTGATGTCGAAGATCGCGCGCACGCCGCGCTCGTCGTACCATTGCCGCGCGATGGCGAGGCCGACGTCGACCTTGTTCTGATGGTCGGCGCTGAGAAGCTCGATCGGCTTGCCCAGGACGACGCCGCCGAAATCCTCGATCGCCATCCGCGCGATTTCGACCGAACCCGGCCCGGCGAGATCGGCGTAGGGGCCGGATTCGTCGTTCATCACCCCGATGGTGAAGCTCTCGGCCCCTCGCACCGCCGTGGCGGCGAAGGCGAAAAGGAGGCACAGTACGAGCATTCGCCGGATCATTGCGCGGCTCTCCGTCACGGGGATGACCCGAGCGTCGCCGAACTTCCGGGCCAACGCAATGGCCGCGACGCGCTCATCATCGCGATCCCCGGATCAAGTCCGGGGGGGAAGCAATCCGAAGCCCGCGCCGCGACCCCGTAAGCCTGGATCGCTTCGTCGGTCCGCTCCTCGCAACGACGGCGCCGGCCGCGGCAGGCCGTGGACCGGCGCGGGTTTTCTGGCGTCGTAAGCGGCTAGGGCGAGCTTACCGCCCTACATCGCCATAGCGTCTTTCGTGCACTTCTTGACGAACGAGGTCATCGCCGCGCCGTGCAGGTTCTTGTCCTTGGCCTGGCCTTCACAGGCTGTTCTTTCGCATTTCGTCATAAAGCTGGTCTTAGCGGCGCCGGCCAGCTTCTTGTCCATAGACTGGGTCATGCAGGCGTCGTCGGCGTAGGCGAGAGCCGGCGCCCCGGCGACGCCGAGGGCGAGGGCGAAGGCAAGCGTCTTGATCATCGCGTCATTCTCCCGAATCAGGCCGCCCCTTTGCGGCCGCTTTCCGACAATAAAGCCGCGGGCGGGCGCTGACGAGGGGCTCAGGAAAACGATCGGCCGCCGCGCCGGTCGTTTCATTCTTGAGCGAAATGATGCAAAAAGCCGGTGAGAATCCTGCCCGAAACGAAGGCGATCGATGAGGCGGTTTGTTAACTGGCTGATGTTTCTGCTTGCGCTCGCGCTGGCTGCGGCGGGCGTCGCGGCGCAGCTCGGGCTCGTGCACGTCCCTTTTCCCCCGCTCGCCTTCGCCGCGGCGGCGGGCGTTTTCGCGCTTCTGCTCATCATCCGGCTCTTGCCGCTCGGAGCCAAGCGCCCGCTCGTCTTCGTGGTCGTGCTGGCGCTCCTCGTCGCGCTGACCGGCGGGCTCGCCTATTTCCAGTTCGTCATCAAGCCGGTCATGGTGAAGGGGTTCATCACCGCGGCCTTCGCGCCGAAGCCGACGTCGGTGACCGCCGAGGCGGTCAAGGCCGAGAAATGGCCGCCTGAGCTCAACGCTATCGGAACATTGCGCGCCTACCAGGGCGTGATCATCGCCCCGCAGGCGGCCGGCATGGTGACCGCGAAGCACTTCGAGTTGGGCGACGATGTCGATAAGGGCACGCTGCTCATCAACATCGACGATTCGGTCGAGCAGGCGGACCTCGCCAACGGCCTCGCCCAGCTCAAGAACGCCGACGCGACCCTCGCCCGCCAGAAAACGCTGGTCCTCCAGGGCAACACGCCTCAATCGACGGTCGATACGGCGCTCGCCACCCGCGATTCCGCCGCCGCGACGGTCGAGCGCACCCGCGCCATCATCGCCCAGAAGGAGATCAGGGCGCCGTTCGCCGGCAGGCTCGGCCTGCGCAACGTCGATATCGGGCAGTATGTCGCGGTCGGGACGGCGCTGGTGACGCTCCAGCAGCTCGACCCGATCTACGCCGATTTTCCCGTTCCCGAGGAGGCGCTGAACGCGCTGGCCACCGGCCAGGCGGTCAGGATGACGGTCGACGCGATCCCCGGCCGCAGCTTCGAGGGCAAGATCCAGGCGATCGACGCGCGCGTCAGCGCCGAATTGCGCAACGTCACCGCCCGCGCCGTGTTCGCCAATCCCGACCGCAAGCTGCTGCCGGGCATGTTCGCCAACCTGACGGTCACGACCGGGGACCCGGCCGCGGTGCTGACGGTTCCGCGCACCGCGATCATGTACAGCCTCTACGGCGACGACGTCTTTGTCGTCACCCCCGCGCCGCACGCGCGCGAGCAGGGCGGCACAGCCGACAGCGGCGGCTCGGCCGGCCTCATCGTCGAGCGGCGGCTGGTTCACGTCGGGCCGGCGCGCGGCGAGAGGATCGCGATCGAGGACGGCCTGCGCGAGGGCGAGCGCGTGGTGACCGCCGGGCAGATCAAGCTTCAGGCCTCTTCGCCCGTCGCGATCGATGAGACGCCCGCGCTTCCGCGCCCGGCGGAAACGCCCCGGCCGTGACGGACAGCCCATGAATGCCTTCACCGATCTCTTCATCCGCCGGCCGGTCCTCTCGACCGTGGTCAGCCTGCTCATTCTGCTCATCGGCGGCATGGCCGCGTTCAGGCTGCAGGTCAGGCAGTTCCCGGAAACCCCAAACACCACGATCACCATCACCACGACCTATCCGGGCGCGGCGGCCGACGTGATCAAGGGCTTCATCACAACGCCGATCGAGCAGGCGGTGGCGAGCTCCGAGGGCATCGACACGCTGGTCTCGAGCTCGCAGCAGAACGTCTCGACGATCACCCTCAACCTGCGTCTCGACGCCAACCCGGACCGGGCGATGGCGGACACGCTCTCCAAGGTGAACCAGGTGCGCGGGCTCCTGCCGCGCGACGCCAACGATCCGGTCGTGGTCAAGCAGACCGGCCAGGGCTACGCGCTGATGTATCTCTCGTTCAACTCGAACGTGATGACCGCGTCTCAGATCACCGACTACCTGACACGCATCGTCCAGCCGCGCCTGCAGACAGTCGAAGGGGTCGCCAACGCGCAGATCCTCGGCGGGCAGACCTTCGCGATGCGCATCTGGCTCGACCCGACCAAAATGGCCTCGCTCGGCGTGACCGCGAACGACGTTCGCGCCGCGCTCGCCGCCAACAACTTCACCACCGCCGCCGGCGAAGTCAAAAGCGATTACACCCAGATCAGCGTCAACGCGCTGACCTCGCTCGACAGCGCCAAGGCGTTCGGCAAGCTCGTGGTCGCGACCCACGGCGACGCGCTCGTGCGCCTCGGCGATGTCGCCAAAATCGAACTCGGGCCCCAGGGCGTCGACACGTCGTCGGTGTTCGACGGCCTGAAAGCGGTGTTCGTCGGCATCTATGGCACGCCGGAGGCCAATCCGCTGTCGGTGATCGATGGCGTGCGGGCGGTCATGCCGAGCATCCAGAGCCAGTTGCCGGCGGGGTTAAGGGCGACGATCGCCTATGATTCGACGACCTTCATCCGCGCCTCGATCTACGAGGTCGCCAAGACCCTCTTCGAGGCGGCGGCGATCGTCATTGTCGTGATCTTCCTCTTTCTTGGCAATCTGCGTTCGACGTTCATCCCGATCGTCACGATTCCGCTGTCGCTGGTCGGCGTGATGATCGCGCTGCTGGCGCTCGGCTACTCGATCAACCTCCTGACGCTGCTCGCGCTCGTGCTCGGCATCGGCCTCGTCGTCGACGATGCGATCGTGGTGGTCGAGAATATTCACCGCCACATCGAGGAGGGCATGACGCCATTCGACGCGGCGATCAGGGGCGCGCACGAAATCGCGCTGCCGATCATCGCGATGACGATCACGCTCGCCGCCGTCTATGCGCCGATCGGCTTTGTGTCCGGCGTGACCGGCGTCCTCTTCCGCGAATTCGCCTTCACGCTTGCGGGCGCGGTCATCGTCTCAGGTTTCATCGCGCTTACGCTTTCGCCGATGATGTGCTCGAAGCTGCTCCGCCACGAAAAGAGCGAGAGCTGGTTCGCCCGGACGCTCGACCGCTCGTTCCTGGCGCTCCGGCGCGCCTATAAGCGCCGCTTGCACAGCACGCTCAACTTCCGCGCGCTCACCATGCTGATCCTTGTCGGCGTGCTGGCGCTGACCGCCGTCATGTACATGACGACGCCGCGCGAGCTCGCGCCTGAGGAGGATCAGGGCATTCTTCTGGCGCTGGTCAAGACGCCCCAGGTCGGCAACCTCGACTACACCGAACAGGCGACGAAGCGCCTGCTCGATGAGATCAAGAACGTCCCGGAGATGGCCCACAGCTTCACGATCAACGGGTCAGCGGGCGTCCGGCAGGCCTTTGCGGGCCTGCTGCTCAAGCCTTGGGACGAGCGCAAGCGCACCCAGAAGCAGGTGCTCGCGGAGATGAGTCCGCAATTCCTCAAAGTGCCGCAGGCGCAGGTGCAGGCGTTCTCGCCTCCTGCCCTGCCGGGCTCGACCGGCGGCGCGCCGTTGCAGTTTGTCATCAGGACCACCGGCGACTATGCGACTCTCGCGGACGTCGCGCTCAAGATGCAGAAAGCGGCGCGGGAGAGCGGCCTCTTCCTGTTCACCGACGTCGACCTCAAGTTCGACACGCCGCAATATGTCTTCAAGGTCGACGCCGACAAGGCCAACCGCATCGGCGTCAACATGTCCGACGTCGGAACGGCGCTGGCGACGATGCTGGGCGGCAACTACGTCAATCTGTTCAGCCTCTACGGTCGCAGCTATCAGGTCATTCCCCAGGCGCCGCGCGAGTTCCGGCTTACGCCCGAGTGGCTGACCCGCTACCAGTTGAAGACCACCAACGGCGAGCTCGTGCCGCTGTCGGCGGTGGCGAGCATTTCGGAAGAGGTCCAGCCGAACGCGCTGACCAGCTTCCAGCAGCTCAATTCCGCCACGCTTTCGGGCGTGCCCTTCCCCGGCCGCACGCTCGGCGAAGCGCTCGATTTTCTCAAGGCGAAGTCGGCCGAGATCTTTCCGGAAGGCTATTCCTATGACTTCCAGGGCGATTCGCGACAGTACGAGCAGGAGGGCAACGCGCTCGTCTATGTGTTCGTGTTCGCGCTGATCGTTATCTATCTCGTCCTGGCGGCGCAATACGAAAGCTTCCGCGATCCGCTCATCATTCTGATCGCCCTGCCGACGGCGCTGTTCGGCGCGCTCTTGCCGCTCAATGTCGGGGGCGTCCTCGGCTTCGCCAGCATCAACATCTATTCGCAGATCGGCCTCGTGACGCTGATCGGCCTCATCTCCAAGCACGGCATCCTGATGGTCGATTTCGCCAACCGGCTGCAGGAGACGCGCGGCTACTCGCGCAGAGGCGCGATCGAGGAAGCCGCGGCGGTGCGTCTGCGCCCCATCCTGATGACGACGGGAGCCATGGTGGTCGGCATGGTCCCGCTCATCCTCGCCTCCGGCGCCGGCGCGCAGTCCCGCTTCGCCATCGGCGTCACCATTTTCGCCGGCATGGCGATCGGGACGCTGTTCACCCTTTTCGTCACGCCGGCGGTCTACACCTTCCTCGCCCGCGACCACGCCGCGCTCATGGCGCGTGGGAAGGCGCTCGGGCATCTGGCGAAGGACGCGGATCTGGAAGAGGCGGAGCCCGAGACGGAGCCCGCGCACTGAGGCGCGTCGCGGGCGCCCGTTCGCTGTCATACCCGCGAAAGCGGGTATCCAGACTTAAGGCTCTGACGTGACTTTGGATTCCCGCTTGCGAGCGTGTGAAGGAATTGCCTTTTCGCTGGAGACGGGTCATCCGGCGGCGCCGCGGATGGAATCCGAAGCGGTTGAAGCGTTCTTGGTATCGGCCGCTCTGCCGCTTGAGGGGAGCGGGGGATCAGGCGGCGTTGATCCTCAGACGGTGCGCGGCCACGAGGTTATTGGCGATGGCGTGCCAGAGCGCGTGGGCCTTCGCCTTGATGAGGCCGCGCACGGCAAGATGACCGAAGCCATGGTTCTTGCGATCGGCGTTGATCCGCTCGATGCGCTTGCGCAAGGCGTAGACGGCCTGGCCCGTTTCGCTCGCCATGCGTTCCCGCCACGCCTTGATAAAGGCGTGCTCCTTCTCTCGCTTGCGGATGCGCCGGGCGAGGCTCGCCGGTTTGACGTCGTCCCTGTCGCCCGGCGGCGGCGTATAGACGCCGACCGGACCCGACGCATGGCCGGCGAGCGCGACGATGTCCCGGCTTGTGGCGTAGCTGGCGTCGACCAGAAGCCTGCCGGGCGTCCGCCCGTAGCGTCGCGCGATGTCGTCGACCATCGGCCCCGCCAGGCCCGCATCGTTGCGCCGGTCGGTGACCGCAATCGAGACGATGACGCCTTCTCTCGGCGCCGCGGCGATCTGCGCATTATAGGCCGGGCGAACCGCGCCGTCGGGAAAGCGCATGGAGCGCGCTTCCGGATCGGTCGTCGAAGCCCTCGGCTCCTTCTTCCCGGCCTCGTCCTTGGCGTGCGTCTTCGCCCGCGCTTTTCGCTCCGCCTCGAGCCGTTCGAGCGCCGCGCGCGCTCTTGCCGCGCGCTCCTGAACATCACGCGCCGCCCGCTCGCGCGCGGCCTGGCGTCGACGCGTCGACGCCTCGGGGTCGTCGGTCAGCTCCTGCTTGAGAGCGGCGAGCCGCTCGACGACCGCGGTTTCGATCTTGACAAGTTTTTCGCGCCGCCTGAACGACGCCTTGCTGGCGCTGGCGCGAATCTTCGTGCCGTCGACGGCGATCTCATCAAGGCTGATCAGCCCTTCGGCGATCAGCGCGGTTACGCTTTGCGTCAAAAGCCGATCGAGGATCTCGACCCTTTCGACCCTAAAGTCGGCGAGCCCGTGATGGTTGACCGGAACCCCGCCCGCCAGCCAGCGATAGGCGGCGTCGCTTTGCGCAAGCCGCGCAAGCTCGCGCGCCGACCCCACGCCCTCGACCGTCGCATAGAGCCAGAGCGCCATGAGAACCGCGGGATCGGCCGCCGGTCTTCCCGCCTCCCCCTCGCGCGAGAGAACCTGATCGTAAAGCGGCGAAAGATCGAGGCTCTCGACAAAGCTCCACACGAGGCGGGCGCGATGGTCCCCCGGCAAAAGCCCTTCGAGATCGACCATGTCCCAACGCAATTGCCGTCGATCCGGCCGCACCACCCGAGCCTCACCCATCGCCGACTCACTCCCGCCACATCAGCGAGGAGAGAATCACAGCCCAAGCAAAACCGCCAATTCCCTCACACGCTCTTGCGCGGGAATGACAAGGCGCGTTTCCGCTTCAGCGCATGATGCGTTTCTTCAGAATCGGCGCCGTTAGCGCCCCCGCCCCCCTTGTGGGGGCGGGAAGGGGTGGGGGGTCGCACTGGCCCTTGAGGTTATCGAATCGCGCCGCCGCTCCATCGTCCATCGGACGGCGCGACCCCCCTCCTTGTTCCTCCCCCGCAAGGGGGGAGGAAACGCGCGGAGGCGATTTCCGCGTGGACAAAAAAGCATCATGGCTTCTTCCGGATCGTCGCGTCGCCCCAGGACGCTTCGATGTCCTCGAGCGAGCGGCGCCGCGTCTCGGGCACGCCGAAATAGACCCAGACGAGCCCAAGGGCGCAGAAGACGGCGAACAGCCCGAAGGTATAGGCCTGGCCGATCGCCTTGACGACCGAGAGAAAAAATCCGCTGACCAGAAACGCAGCGCCCCAGTTGACCGCGGTCGCCACCGCCACCGCCCGGCCGCGCACTTCGCCGGGATAGATCTCGTTGATGACGGTCCAGGTCACCGGACCGAGGGAGAAGGCGAACGAGATGATGAAGACGACCAGCGCGACCAGGGTGACGACGCCCGCCCCGCCCGAGATTTTGCCCGACTGCTCAAACGCGACGCCAACGGCGGCGAGGCTCAGCCCCATGCCGATGAGGCCCGCGATCAGCAGCGGGCGACGGCCGAGGCGGTCGATGAAGGCGAGCGCGATGAACGTCGAGAGCACGTTGACGGCGCCGATCGCCCAGGTGGTCGCCGCGGTCTGCGCCGCCGGGGTGGTGAAGCCGGCGGCGGCGAAGATGCTGTCGGAATAATAGATGACGGCGTTGATGCCGGTGACCTGCTGCAGGACCGCGAGCCCGAGGCCGATGGTGAGCGGCTTCCGCCAGCGCGGCGCGAACACGTCCCGCCACGACGTCGCTTGATGCTCCCGCTGCAGCGAGGCCTTGATCGCCGCGAGCCGCGCGTCGGCGTCGCTTCCGGCGCCGAGAGCGACTAGGTTATCGCGGGCCTCATTGGGGCGGCCGATCTTGACCAGCCAGCGCGGCGACTCGAGCGCGGCCAGAACGGCGAGCGCGAGCAGAACGCCCGCGACCGCGGAGGCGCCGAGCATGGCGCGCCAGCCCTCGGCGCCGGCCAGCGCCTGGTCGACCAGATAGGCGACGAAGATGCCGACCGTGATCGCGAGCTGATAGGCCGAGACGAATCGCCCGCGCTGCGCGGCCGGAGCGAGCTCCGCCGCATAGAGCGGGGCCGCGACCGCGGCGACGCCGACGCCGAAGCCGGCCGCGAGGCGCCCGAACACCAGCACCGGAACATTCGGCGCAAGCGCCTCGACGGCGGCGCCGATGATGAATAGCGCCGCGGCGGCGAAGAGCGCGCGCCTGCGCCCGAAATGATCGGCGACATAGCCCCCGGCGAGCGATCCGAACATCGCCCCGAGCGTGACCCAGCTGGTCACGATCTCGAGCGCGACCGCGCCGACCGCAAAAGCCTTCTGGATGCCGAGAAGAGCGCCTGAAATGACGCCCTGGTCATAGCCGAAGAGGGCGCCGGCGAGCAGGATGACCGCGCTCACGCTCGCGGCGCGGGCGAACGGAAGCCGATCGGGGACGGGATCGGGGAGTTTCGCGACAGGACTCGCGCCGGAACCGCCTGAAGCTGCGAGCTGAGCCGCCACGATGATCTCCCTTGTCTTTGCGCCTTCGGCATAAGACCCCGAGGCGGTGAAATGTTTCGGTCCAGGGCCCTGGGCGCGCCTACCAGAAAGCGATCGTCGTTCTTACGCCGAGCACAAAGGCGTTGCGATTGGTCGGGCTCGTGTAGCCGCCCGGAGTGATGACATATTGCGCATCGAGTTTGAGGTTCAGCCAGGGCGCCGCCTGCCATCCGTACCAGGCTTCGGTCACGTATTCGTTGCGCTGCACATAGCCGGGGCCGACGCCTAGGGCGTTGGCCTGGATCTGCGCATTGGCGATATTCGGATTGACATGCGTCGTCCCGACCGCGATCCCGAATCCATCTCTGGGCCTTGAGCTCCCGAGGCCATATTGAACGATTCCGGTGAAGATCTGATAGTCGAGCGTCGACGTGCGCCGGTCGGCGTAAGTGGCGAGGACGAAGGCGTTCAGCCCGTTTTTCTGATCCGCAAGCGCTGAATCATGCGTGAGCTGCTGCTGCAATACGGTTGAGAAGCCATAGCGTCCGTGGCCGGGAATCCCGGGCAGTCCCGAGACGAGGATCGGCTCGCCGTCGATGCTGGTCGCGACATTGGGCGCCGCGCTGTTGTTCCACCAGCCGCCAACCTGGTAGCTCCCCTGAAGCGCGCCGAATTTCGGCGTCCAGGCGATTTCGGCGGGGACGATGACGCCTTGCGAGTTCTCGGGCGCGGTTGGCCAGAGGGCGGGGTTGGGCGTGGTGTTGAGATAGGCCGGGTTCGAATCGAAAATGCCGGCCTTTAGATAGCCCTGCGAGTCGAAATTGAGCTTTGCGACCGCCGCCCATTGGCTGACCGGCCAGTTGTAGATGTAGTCGCCGACCAGGTTGCCCGCCTGCCCGGGGCAGAAGGTCAGATTGATGAAGTCGCACGGGAAGCTGAAAAACTCGTCGCCGAAGGCGAGGCGCCCGACCGTAAACTCCAGCCGGTCGTCGAACAGCTTCTGATCCCAGGCGAACTGCTCGAGCCGGACGATATTGCCGCGTCCGTAGACTTCGTTGAGGAGTTGCAGCGCTGGGATGCCGGCGTCCGCCGCGGCGTTGCGGCCCCAGCGATCGACCAGCGTCAACAGGATCCGGGCGCCGGTCAGGCCCAAGCTCTTCTGCAGGTCGAATTCGGCCTGCAGCGCGACCTGGCCGGCCTCCTGGGCGTTCGGCCGCAGGCCGCCGGAAAGATTCATCACCGCTTCGTCGACCCCGGTGAGCGAGACCTGGACGCCAAGGTCGCTCAGCTTCGAGCGGATCGCCGGCCATTCGCCGAGAAGATAGGGCGTGGTCGCAAAGTAGTCCGCCGGCAGCGCCGACAGGAACGGCAGAGCAAGGCCATTTGGCGAGGCGGCCGCGCCCGGCGAGGCGGGAGCCTGCGTCGCGCTCTGCGAACCTTGCGACGGCGGCGACCCGTCACCGGGCAGGACATCGGCAGCAACCGCAGAGCTCGCCAGGAGGACGATCGTGGACGCGGCCAGGGCTCCGACCAGCATCCCGGTTCCCCCATCCCGGCCTGTGGCCGCTTTTAGGAGCCCGACCCACGAAAAGCGAGGCGGACCTGGAATATTGATCGGAGCTTACCGCGGCCCGCTAGGGCGTCACCGGCCTTTTCCCGGCTTATTTGCCTTTTGGGCTTCAAGACTTCGTGAGCGCCGCAGCGCCGCCGACTAAGCCGCCTCCGCGCCGATGGCCTGAAGCGCCGCTCGGGCGCACTCCATGTCCTGGCTGTAGTGCCCGCCGCTTAGCCCGATCGCGCCGACGATCTCGCCTTTGATCGTGATCGGAAATCCGCCGCCGAACACCACGAGGCGCGGCGTATGGGTGATGCCGTGCAGGAGCGGCGGATCGTTCTTGATGAATTCGAACCAGGCGTGGGTCGGCATCGAGAACGAGGCGGCGGTGTAGGCCTTGTTGGTCGCGATATCGATCGAGAGCTTCGGCGCGCCGTCCATGCGGAGGAACGCCTTCAGGTCGCCCGCCTCGTCGGTCACCGCGATGCACATCCTGAGCTTGAGCTCGGCGGCCTTCTTCGCCGCCGCAGCCACGGCCTTCTCGGCTGTTTCGGCGTCGATCGTATGCTTGACAATCGTCATGGCGTCGCCCTCCCTCGAATCCTCTTGACCAGGTGAGGCGCGCGCGCCTGCCGGCCGAGACAAGATGGTCAGTTAGGCGCCCTGTCGTCAACTCGCGGGTAGGCGCCGGTACGGGGAACGTCCGCCATGCAAAGCCTTCGCAACCTCATCCAAGCCCGCCCGCAGGATCGGGTGATCGCGGCGCCCGGCGTCTACGACATGGTGTCGTTGCGCATGGCCTCGGCGATTGGCTTCGACGCCCTCTACATGACGGGCTACGGAACGGTCGCCTCGCATTTGGGGCTGCCGGATGCGGGGCTCGCGGGCTACGCCGATATGGTCGGCCGGGTCGAGGCAATGGCGCGGATGGCCAAGGCGCCGCTCATCGCGGACGGCGACACCGGCTACGGCGGCCTCCTCAACGTGCGCCATACGGTTCGCGGCTACGAGCGCGCGGGGGCCGCGGCGATCCAGCTCGAGGACCAGCAGTTCCCCAAGAAATGCGGCCACACGCCGGGCCGGCGCGTCGTTTCGGCGGACGACATGGCGCGCAAGATCGCAGTCGCCGCCGAAGCGCGGACGAGCCCGGAGTTTCTCATCATCGCCCGCACCGACGCGCGCTCTTCCCTCGGCCTCGCGGAGGCGATCCGGCGAGGGCGAGCCTATGCCGAGGCCGGCGCGGACATGCTGTTCATCGAGTCGCCGGAGAGCGAAGCGGAGATGGCGGAGATCGGCCGCGAACTCGGCGACATGCCGCTCGTCGCCAACATGGTCGAGGGCGGACGCACGCCGGTCTTGAGCAACGCGCGCCTCGCCGAGCTCGGCTATGCGCTCGCGATCTATCCGGTCGCGGGCCTGCTCAGCGCCGCCGCGGCGCTGAACACGGTCTACGCCCATATCCGCGCGACCGGCTCCTCGCTCGGCTCGCCCGCGCCGCTCTATCCCTTCGCGGACATGAACCGGCTGATGGGGTTCGAAGAGGTGTGGGCGTTCGATAAGGCGCACGCGGAGGTTTGAGGCGACTGAACAATCGACAGGCCCGACGTGCAGGAGTAGGCTTTCGCCATGCCGACGCGACGATCTTTGCACGAGAGCGATTTCTACGCCTGGAGCCTCGAACAGGCGGCGCTTCTGCGCGCCGGGCGCGTCGGCGAGGCGGACCTCGCGGCGATCGCCGAGGAAATTGAGAGCATGGGCAAGACCGAGAAGCGCGAACTCGTAAGCCGCCTCACGGTCCTCCTGCTCCATCTCCTCAAATGGCGCCATCAGCCGTCCTACCGCAGCAAGTCGTGGCGGCTGTCGATCGCCAACGCTCGCGACGACATCACCGACCATCTTGACGATAATCCCAGCCTTAACGCCGTGCTCGATAACGCGATGGAGCATGCTTACCGCACCGCGCGCCGGAAGGCGGCGATCAAGACGGAGTTCGACGAGGACGTGTTCCCGGCGCGCTGCCCCTGGAGTTTCGCCGAGGCGATGAACGAGGGGTTCTGGCCGGAGTAAACCGGTGTCCGGGTTGCGTCCCGCCCGCAAACCTGCTAGCAGCGCGCCCTTCACACGTGGGAGAACGCCCGGGTCAGCCAGCCGGGGTCAACGTTCGGACCACGAAACTCTCAACCTGGCGCGATCCTTGGGGCTAACCCAAGGAGTTGCGTCTGTGCATGGAGCAGCTTCATGGCGAAGAAAATCGTCGGCTACATCAAACTACAGGTGCCGGCGGGCGCGGCCAATCCGGCCCCGCCGATCGGTCCCGCGCTCGGCCAGCGCGGCCTCAACATCATGGAATTCTGCAAGGCCTTCAATGCGCGCACCGCGCAACTGGAGAAGGGCGCGCCGATCCCGGTCGTCATCACCGCCTACCAGGACCGCTCGTTCACCTTCGAGATGCGCCAGCCGCCGGTGACCTTCTTCCTCAAGAAGGCGGCGAACCTCAAGATCGGCAAGAAGCCGGCCTCGGGCTCGAAGACCCCCGGCCGCGGCTTCGTCGGCAAGGTGACGAAGGCGCAGGTGCGCGAGATCGCCGAGAAAAAGATCGTCGACCTCAACTGCGACACGATCGAAGCGGCGATGAAGATGATCGAAGGCTCGGCCCGCTCGATGGGCCTGCAGGTGGAGGGCTGAGCCATGGCGCAGCACGGCAAGCGAGTTTTGAAGGCCCGCGAGGGCGTCGAGCGGACCAAGCTTTACAAGCTAGAAGACGCGGTGAAGCTGGTCAGGACCAACGCCTCCGCCAAGTTCGACGAGACGGTCGAGCTCGCGCTCAATCTCGGCATCGATCCGAAGCACGCTGACCAGATGGTGCGCGGCGTCGTCAACCTGCCGAACGGCACCGGGCGCACGCTGCGCGTCGCGGTGTTCGCACGCGGGGCCAAGGCTGACGAAGCGCGCGCCGCCGGCGCCGACGTCGTCGGCGCGGAAGACCTCGTGACCGCGGTGCAGGG
This sequence comes from uncultured Alphaproteobacteria bacterium, assembly GCA_963794655.1. Taxonomy (GTDB): domain Bacteria; phylum Pseudomonadota; class Alphaproteobacteria; order Rhizobiales; family Beijerinckiaceae; genus Roseiarcus. The sequence goes on along the minus strand of CAWCEV010000006.1, from coordinate 1,693,803 downwards.
CGGCGAGATCAATTTCGACCGCTGCGTCGCGACCCCGGACATGATGCCGCTCGTCGGGCGGCTCGGCAAAGTGCTCGGTCCCCGCGGGCTCATGCCGAACCCGAAGGTCGGCACGGTGACCATGGACGTGAAGGCTGCGGTCGCGGCGTCGAAGGGCGGCTCGGTCGAGTTCCGGGCCGAGAAGGCCGGCATCGTGCAGGGCTCGGTCGGCAAGGCCTCGTTCGGCGATGAAAAACTCGCCGAGAACATCAAGGCCTTCGTCGATGCGGTGAACAAGGCCAAGCCCGCCGGGGCCAAGGGTCACTACCTCCTGCGCGCCGCCGTCTCCTCGACCATGGGGCCGGGCGTGAGACTCGACCTCTCGACGCTGCAGACGGCGGGTCAGACAGGGGCGTAAGCCCTTATCGCGCCGCTCAGTCAAAAATGGCAGGCCCTCGAAAGGGCCTGCCAGTGCTCTACTTGGCAAGATCCGCGGTAATTCGCTCGAAGGTGCTCGGCGAGACGTGGAACAGACCTGTGTAGGGCCGATTCAGCTCGAGGATCAGAAAGACTGCGCTCGCGACGGAAAACGCGCCGAAGGCCATCGACGTCAGAGTCGTCGCGTTGATGTTGGACAGCAGTCCGGCCCCGCAAAACAGCAAGAGAGACCACGACACGACGATCGCCAAGAGTGCCCAAGGGACCGGACTGTCCATTTGCAGGGCCATCGCGAGCCGCGTCTGGCCGATAGACGTGGTGAGCTGGCGGGCTGCGCCAAGCAGGCGCTTTTGCAGTTCGGTCGTCGGCTGAAGAGCATCGAGGAAGGTGTCTCGCTCACGCATGTTGGCGAGCGATGTTGAGACATTCGCGAGGGCCTCGGAATATTGCGGCGAGCCCGCGCTCGCGCTCCCTTCCCAAAACTGCCGACGATCGCCCGTGGCCTGCTTTTTCAGCAACGCACGGCCGGCGTTCCCCTCAGGCCCATATTCGAGGAGCGCTTGATCGAATTGAAGCGCTTCGGACACGAGAGACTGGAGGCCTGCCTTTTGAGCCGTATAAACTCCATAGGCGCTCCAAATTAGCAGTCCCAGGACCAACGCCAGCAAAAGTGTCGTCGTGCCGACCACAGAACTGATCATGTCGCGCGACCGATCTGAAGTATGAGCCCGCGGCAAGTGTCGCTGCAGAATGAACCCCAATACGCCGCTGGCGAAAATCATCCCGGCGACGAGGGAGGCAATCGCGAACGACGCCATCCGGGACCTAGGACTTTTTCTTGATGAGGTCGGCGAGACCGTTCGGATAGATCGCTTCGGCCGCGACGACGACATCGATCGCCTCCCGGAGGCGTTTGATCTTGCCGCCGGAGGAATTCGAGGTGACCGAAGAATTGCTGTTTGATGTCCTTCCCCGAGATTCCGGATTTGTGGTTGATGTGGTACTCGGCGAACGCCTGCTCCGGCGTTTCCAGGTGGATCTGGACGTTTTCGAAAGAGAAGCCTGGATAAAGCTTGCCATGCAAGAAACTTAGAAACTCAATTATCGCTTTGGGCCCCGTCATCACCGGAGGCAGGCCGATCGAGGCGAGATACGGAAGCTCCAATGTTCCGTTGTCGGCAAAGAGGGCGCCCGATTGTTGGGCGGTTCCGCCGATGTAACCGAGCATAAGGTCCTTCGCGGTATTCATTCTCGGGGGCTCTCTCTTGCTGGACTATTCAGCCGTCTCGACCGCCCCGGGATGGCGACAGAGCGCGGTCACTTTGACGTTCATGAAGGGATAAAGCGGGAGCGAACTGAGAATGTCGTGCAGCTCGGCCGGGCTCTCGACGTCGAACACGCTGACGTTCGCGAATTTTCCCACGACCCGCCAAAGGTGCAGCCACTTTCGTTGCAGCTGCAATTCCCGCGCCCGTTCATGCTCGAGCGCGCCCAGCTGCTCGATCTTCTGAGCGTCGGTTCCGGGAGGAACATGGACGTCCATATTCACATGGAACAACATCCAGTTTCTCCGAGACGGTGGACTTCACTGAGCCAGGACCGGACTTCGACCGTCCATTTCATGCAGGAGCGCGAGGGCGTATTCCGACGCGGATTGTTGGTTTTGACCCGTCACCAACCTGCCGTCGACCACGACGTAGGGATCGTTGGGCGCGACACGCGAGTATGATGCGCCGACCTCTTCGAGAACGGTCTGCGGATAGTGGGGAATGAGGAACTCGCTCCCGAAGAGACGTTGCAGCTCGCGGTCTCCCTCGAGCGTGTATCCGGTCACTCGGCGGCCCCGAATACGATCGGGAACATTGCCCAGCGCGATGGCGCCGTGACAGATCACGCCGACAACTTTGTTGCGCGCCCAAAAGTGCTCGAGCGCGCGCGCAACGTCCGGGTTGGGGTAAAGGTCGAAAGTCGCACCGCGGCCGCCGGCGACATGAATGGCGTCATAGCGATCCAAGTCAACGTCCCGCAACCTCAAGGTCGCACCGAGTTCTTGCAACGAGCGCCTTGTCTGACAGGAAGCCTTTGCTGACGAGATCATCGGGCTCTGTAGAGTTCTCGAAATAGGGATCGCTGTAGGGGTCCCACACAACCCTGCCGCCGTTCGGGCTGCTTAGATCGACCTCGACGCCGCGCTCAGTGAGATGCCAGTAGGGATGCGTAAGCTCCGATAGCCAGAACGCGGTCTCGGAATTGGAAAGGACAAAGAGGGCTCTCATGGAGTGAAGTTTTGCCAGATGGCCGGTTTTCTCGTCTTGGACGATCTTGCGCCCGCCCTAGGCAGACGCGTGAGAGACCCCTACGTTGCCAGCGATGAACCCGCCGACGACTTCGCAGCAGGAGTGGACCCGGTTCTTCCCAGCCGAGGGAACGAGCCGCCCCGACGTGCTGCATGCTCGCTTCGTTCGACACGCCTACACCCGCCACACTCACGACGAATATGTGGTGGGGATTATTGAAACCGGCGTGCAGCGTCTCGACCTTGAGCGCGGCGTTCATTACAGTCCCGCGGGCTCGATCGTCATGATCAATCCGGGAGAGTCGCACACGGGCGGTCCCGGTGTTCCGGACGGCTATGCATATCGGACCTTCTACGCGACGGAGAGCTTGATCCGCGCCGCCGCCGCCGAGCTCGGAACACCTGCTGCAATACTGCCGTCGTTTCGGAGGACGGTGATCACGGATCAGCGCCTCTATGACGTTCTTCGGGCCTTTCATCGAAGCCTTGCAGACCCGGCCTCCGCCCTGGAGCAGGAGAGTCAATTTCGCCATGCTCTCGCGCTGCTGATCAGCGGGCACACCGATCTGTCCTCGCGGTATTGGCGCCTCGCCGGAGCGACCCCCGCAATCCGAAGGGCGCGGCAATATCTTGACGAAGGCTATATGCGCGATGTGTCTCTCTCCGAATTGGCCGGAGCCTGCAATTTGAGTCCCTTTCATCTGGCGCGGGCGTTCACCGGGCAGTTCGGCCTGCCGCCGCACGCCTACCTCAATAGCGTTCGCGTCATGCACGCCAAAAGGATGATTCGAGCGGGGACTTCTCTCACGGAGGTCGCCTATGCGGTCGGGTATTGCGATCAGAGCCACCTCAACCGACGATTCAAGAAAGTGGTCGGCGTAACACCCAGTCAGTACGCCCGCCGGACGGGGTGATGAGCCGCTTCGCCGAGCCGTTGCCAATCGACGACGCGCTCGGGTCTCTCAAGAACGCCCTGGCTGTAAATTCCAGCGCCGTGCTCGTCGCGCCGCCCGGCGCGGGAAAAACGACGCGCGTTCCTCTCGCGCTTCTGGATGAGCCCTGGGCGCGCGGCAAGCGCCTCATCCTGCTCGAGCCGCGCCGTCTCGCCGCCCGCGCGGCGGCCGCGCGCATGGCGGCGACGCTCGGCGAGAGAGTCGGCGACACGATCGGCTTGCGCGTCAGGCTGCAAAGCCTCGTTTCGAGCCACACCCGGATCGAGGTCGTGACGGAGGGCGTGTTCACGCGGATGATCCTCGACGATCCCTCGCTCGAAGGCGTCGCGGGCGTTCTCTTCGACGAGTTCCACGAGCGCTCGCTCGACGCCGATCTCGGCCTGGCCTTCGCGCTCGATGCGCAGGCCGCCTTGCGCGAAGACCTGCGGCTATTGGTGATGTCGGCGACGCTCGACGGCGCGCGCGTGCGCTCCCTGCTCGGAGAAGCTCCGCTGATCGAGGCGCAAGGCCGCGCCTATCCCGTCGCGACGCGCTATGTCGGACGCAATGCCGGCGCACGCATCGAGGACGAAGTCGCGCGCGTCACGCTCTCCGCTCTCGCAGACGAAAGCGGCTCGATCCTGGTCTTCCTGCCGGGGATGGGTGAGATCCGGCGGGTCGCGGAGATCCTTGGCGCGCGAGTCAGGCGCCCCGATGTGGACATCGCGCCGCTCTACGGCGCGCTGGACGCGCGCGCGCAGGACTTCGCCATCGCGGCGCCGAAGCCGGGGCGGCGCAAGATCGTGCTCGCGACCTCGATCGCGGAGACGTCGCTGACGATCGAGGGCGTGCGCGTCGTCATCGACAGCGGGCTCATGCGGGTGCCCGTCTACGAGCCCGAGGTCGGGCTCACCCGGCTCGAGACGGTCCGTGTCAGCAAGGCCAACGCCGATCAGCGGCGCGGGCGCGCCGGGCGCGTCGAGCCCGGCGTCTGCTATCGCCTCTGGGAGGAGGCCGCGACGGGCGGGCTTCAGCCCTATGCCGCGCCCGAGATTCTCTCCGCCGATCTCTCGGGCTTCGCGCTCGACTGCGCGCTGTGGGGCGTCGCCGATCCGGCGACGCTGCGCTTCCTCGATTCCCCGCCGCGCGCGGCGCTCGCCGAAGCGCAGGCGCTGCTCAAGGCGATTGGCGCGCTCGACGGCGCGGGCCGGATCAGCGACGAGGGCCGTGCGATTTCCCGCCTCGCGCTGCCGCCGCGCCTCGCGCGGATGGTGGTCGACGCCGCGCGGGCGGGCGACGCGCGGACGGCGAGCGAGGTCGCGGTCGTCCTGACCGAGCGCGGGCTCGGCGGCGACGCGGTCGATCTTGCGAGCCGGCTCGACGCGTTCCGCCGCGACCGCTCGCCGCGGGCCGACGACGCACGGCGGCTCGCGCAGGGGCTCGCCAAAAGGGCCCTCATCCGGCCTTCGGCCACCTTCTCCCAGGGGGAGAAGGGCGCGCGCGCCTCTCCCGATAGCCCGGCGAAAGACGGGCGTCCTTCCAGACGCCCTATGGGGAGAGGAGTTTGGGGTGAGGGCGCCCTGCTCGCCTCCGCCTATCCGGACCGCATCGCTATGGCGCATAGGGCGTCGAAGGACGCCCGTCCTTCGGCGGGCTATGGCAAGCGGGGCGAATTCCTGATGGCGAACGGGCGGGCGGCGGCGGTCGAGGCGCATGACGCCCTCGCCCGCGAGCCGTTCCTCTCGATCGGCGAGATCGCCGGCCGGGCGGCTTCGGCGCGCATCCTCCTCGCCGCGCCGCTCTCGCCTGGCGAGATCGAACGCATCGCGGGCGCCTCGATCGAGACTGCCGACGAACTGATCTTTGATCGCGCCTCCGCATCCTTGCGCGCGCGGCGCCGCCGCCGGCTCGGCGCGCTCGTGCTCGCCGAGCAGACGCTGGCGGTTCCGTCGGACCAGGCGGCCGCGCAGGCGCTGGCGCGCGGGGTCCTGTCGCTTGGGCTCGCGCGCCTGCCGTGGAGCGCGCATCTCAAGCAATGGCGCGACCGCATCATGTTCTTGCGCCGGGCCGAAGGCGAGCCGTGGCCCGACCTTTCGGACGAGGCGCTTGCCGCCGACCCCGGGTGGCTCGCGCCGTTCCTCGTCGGCAAGACCCGGCTCGACGAGATCGGCGCCGACGACCTCGCCAATGCGCTCGGGGCGCGTCTTCCGTGGGATCTCAAGCGCCGCCTCGACGACGAGGCGCCGACCCACTTCCGCGCGCCGACCGGGACCCAGGCGCCGATCGACTACGGAGCCGAAGGCGGGCCGGCAATTGCGCTGCGCGTGCAGGAGCTGTTCGGGCTCAAGGATCATCCGTCGCTGGCTCAGGGACGTATCCCGCTCACGCTCGAGCTGCTTTCGCCTGCCCATCGACCAATCCAGATCACCCGCGACCTGCCGGGCTTCTGGCGGGGCTCGTGGGGAAATGTCCGCGCCGACCTACGCGGCCGCTATCCCCGCCATTTCTGGCCCGAGGACCCGGCCAGCGCCGCGCCGACCGCGCGCGCGAAGCCGAGGGGCACGTGAGGGGCTGGGCAGCTACCCCCGAAGCTTATTCAAGAATGATCAGGCGGCAATGGCCTTGAAAGGCTTGATCCTGGCGATCGCTTTCGCGGAGCGGCGCTTGGCCTCAAGCATATCAAATGCGATCTGCAGCCGCAGGAAATAGCCCTCCGAAAGACCGAAGAACCGGCAGAGGCGCAGATCGGTGTCCGCCGTGATGCTGCGCGCGCCAGAGACGATCGCATGAATGCGATTCGGCGGAACGCCGATCGCGTGCGCAAGCCGGTTTTGGCTGAGCCTCGTCGTCGCCAGAAACTCGTGCTTGAGGATATCGCCGGGATGGGGATTTTTCAGTGCGGGCATCTTAACCTCTCAATGATAATCGACGATCTCAACATCATGCGCCTCGCCCTCGAACCAATGGAAGCAGATGCGCCATTGATCGTTGATTCGAATGCTCCACTGACCTGCACGATCGGCTCTCAACGGCTCCAGATGGTTTCCGGGCGGGTTACGCAAGTCCTCCAACGTCAGCGAAGCATCGAGCTGGCGCAATTTGCGCAACGCGCGATCCTGAATATCGCCGGGAAACTTGCGGCTCTGACGACCTCGCCAAACTCGCTCGGTGTCTTTGTCGCGGAACGAGCGGATCACAGCTTAGCCATGATACGTGAGACGTACCAGGGAATACGAGCAGCGGTCAATGGTATGCGGAGGGGCGCCGAGCGATGACCTCACGCCGCCGTCACGCGCACCGGCAAGCGCGTCCAGCCGCGCAGCGTATTGTTCATAAGCTGCGTCGGTTCGCCGTCGGGCTCGATGCTCGCGACTGCGCGCGAGAGCGCGGCGAGCAGCGTTTCGCCTTCGAGCCGCGCGAGCAACTGGCCGACGCACATATGCACGCCGCCGCCGAAGGCGACGTGACCGGTGGTCGCGCGATCGATGTCGTAGCGGTTGGGGTTCGGCCATTTGCGCGGATCGCAGTTCGCGGCGCCGAGCAGCATCAGCACTTTCTCGCCCTCCCCGATCGTCGAACCGCCGAGCTCGACGTCGCGCGTCGTGGTGCGGAAGAACGTCTGCACCGGAGTTTCGAGCCTCACCGCCTCCTCGAACGCCGCCCGCGCCTTTGAGGGATCGGCGCGCAACGCGGCGAACTGATCGGGATTGTGAGCGAGCGATCGCATCGCCGCGCCGATGCCATGTACGGTGGTGTCGAAGCCGGCGCTGAGCAGTGACCTGACGAGGAGCTCCGCCTCCTCGCGCGTGACTTCGCCCGCGTCGGCTCCGGCGTGGATCATCGCGCCGATGCCGCCGTCGGCAAGCGCCTCGCGTTTGCATTGCGCCGAAATCCATTCGACATGCGGCGCCATCTGGGCGACCGCCGCCCGGCGCAGTTCGTTGTCGGGGCCGAACATGTTGAACACGGTCGCCGCATAGGGCAGCAGGTGCTCCCGGCCTTGCTTGGAGAGGCCGACCGCGTCCGGCATGACCATCATCGGATAGACTTCGGCGCAATCGGCGATCGCGTCGAAGCGGCCCTTGCGGGCAAGGGCCTGCGCAAGCTCTTCGGCCGCTTCCGCGAAACGCGCCCGAAGCGACCGCATCACCGTCGCCGAACACGCGCGATTGAGCACGGCGCGGGCGCGATCGTGCTCCGGCGGATCGCGCTCCAGCACAAGGCTCGGAGGGCGCCACGGCTTTTCGCGCTGAAAATCGCTTAAGCCCACGCCTCGGGCGGAACAGAAGGTCGCCGGATCGTTGAGGATCTGCCTCACCTCGGCATGCCGCGCCGCGGCATAGGCGCCGTATTTCTCGAGCCACACGACGGGGCCCGCCTCCCGCAGGACCTCGTGCGCGGGATGGGGATCGCGCAGAAAATCAAGCGAAAACGGATCGATCGCGGAAACCGGAACGCCGGGCGGCGGATGGCGCGGCGCGACCTCCTGCAACATGACGGCGTTTCCCTCGCAAGACCTGTTTTGCGGCCCGACAGTACGGCCTTGCGAGCGACGCGCGCAACCGGGCTTTTACGGCGCCAGTTTCGCGAGCCTCTTCGGGGCGACGAGGCGATAGCTGCGGCGAACGAACGCTTCGACCTCGCGCCAGTCGGCCGCTTCGTCGAGGCCGACTCCGATCCAGCCCTTGGCGCCGAAATAGGGAGGAACGAAAAATCGCGCTGGCTCGGCGTCGATGATAATATCGCGTGCGCCTTCCGGGACCTTGCACCAGAGCGCGAGCCATTCGCCCCACGGCCGCTCGACCGCGAAGATCTTGCCGCCGACGCGATACGACGGCCCGCGGCGCATCGGCTCCTCGCGCGCTTCCGGAAGCGCGAGGCAGATGGCGCGCAACCGCGCGCCGATCGCGAGCAGCGGCATCGAACGCTCCGATCCCCCTGCCCTCTGGCTAGCACGGCTCCGCCGACCATGCACATTGACCTTGCTCGCCGCCCGCCGATAGCGTGGCGCCATGTCCCTCGTACTCGCCCCGCTCGACCGCGAGCTCATGAGCGGCGCCCATGGCGGCGCCGCGGCCTTCGCGATGCGGCTCCTCGCGCGCTTCGCCGAGGCGGTTGGCGCGCCTGGCTTCATCGATATCGAGGCGGCGCATATCGACGGCTGCCTCTATCTCGGCCGCGCGAGCCTCGACTTCGTGCTGCGAATGAGCGCGCTCGGCGGCAAGGTGCGCGTGCCGACGACCCTCAATGTCGGCTCCCTCGACCTGATCCATCCCGAACTCTTTCGCGGTCCGAAGGAGGAGGCCGAGAACGGCGCGAAGCTCATGGCCGCTCATGTCGAGCTTGGCTGCGCGCCGACCTTCACCTGCGCCCCCTATCAGAGCATCCATCGCCCTCGCTTCGGGGCGCAGATCGCCTGGGGGGAATCGAATGCGATCGTGTTCGCGAATTCGGTGATCGGGGCGCGCACCAATCGCTACGGCGATTTCATCGACCTCTGTTGCGCGATGGCCGGCCGCGCCCCGGCATATGGCCTGCACCTCAAGGAAAACCGCGTGGCGCGCGCCCTGGTCGAGGTCGATTCGATTCCAGCCGGATGGGAACCCGAGCAGGCCGCGGTGGCGGTCGGCCACATCATCGGGCGCCGCTGCGGCGGCCTGATCCCGGCGATCGTCGGGCTGCCGCCCGAGACGGGCGAGGACGACCTGAAGGCGCTGGGCGCCGCAGCCGCGTCTTCGGGCGCGGTCGCGCTGTTTCATGCCGTGGGACTGACGCGCGAAGCGCCGGACCTCGAAACCGCCTGCGGCGGCAGTGAGCCGGAGCTTCGCCTGCGGCTCAGCGCCGACGACCTGCGCGACGCGGCGCGCTCGCTGTCGACTGTCGGCGACGGCGCGCCGCTCGGCGCGGTCTCGCTCGGCACGCCGCATTTCTCGCTCGCCGAATTCGCCCGCCTCATGCCGATGCTCGAGGGGAAGCGTCCGCTCGTCGACATCTGGATCAACTGCAGCCGGGCGACGCTCGGAGAACTGCGCGAGCGAGGTTGGGAGGAAAAGCTTCGCGCCGCCCGGGTCACGCTCGTCGCCGACACCTGCGTCTACGTCGGCACGCTCACGCGGTTCGGCGTGGGCGCGCTCATGACCAATTCCGGCAAATGCGCCTATTACGGACCGGCCAATCTCGGCGTCGAGGTCGCCTTTGGGTCGCTCGCCGAATGCGTCGCCTCTGCGCGCGCCGGCAAGGTGGTGCGACTATGACCGCGCGCGCCTCTGCGTCCGCAGCTTCGACGCCGCAGCAGGGGAGTGATCGCCCGTGAAACTGGAGTTTGCGTTCACGCTATTTGGATCGCTGAAACCGGCGGTCGAGATGGGCGCCGGACCTTTCGGCAAGCGACGGTATTTCGAGGTCATGGACGGCAAGGTCGCGGGCGAGCGGCTGAACGGCAGGGTCTTGCCGGGCGGAGGCGACTGGCTGCTTGTTGGCCCGGACGGCTTCGCGCGACTCGACGTGCGGATCCAGATCGTCACTGACGACGGCGCTTCAATCTACGCGCACTATGAAGGGCTGCTGGAACTGAACCGGAAGGTGGCCGAAGCGGTCGCGAGCGGCGTCAGCACCGACTATGGCGATCAGTATTTTCGCACGACGCCTCGCTTGGAGACGGGCGATGCGCGCTACGCCTGGCTCAATCAGAGCCTCTTCGTTGCGGAGGGACGCCTCCATCCCGGCGCCGTCGAGTACAGGGTGCATCGGATCGCCTGATGGCCATGAAGAGCAATCGTCCGGGTCGTCCTTCGGCGCGCGCCCACATGGTGGTGCGGCTATGAGCACGGCCGCGTTCAGCGCAACGACGCTCGTGCCGGGCGCCGCGGCGGGAGCGCCCTTGCTGCTCGACGAGCCCTTGAGCTTCTGGGGCGGGCTCGATCCGGCTTCGGGAACCATCATTGACCGCCGCCACCCGCAACTCGGCGCGAGCGTCGCCGACCGCATGCTGATGATGCCGGGCGGGCGCGGCTCGAGCGGCGGCAGCGCCATCCTCGCCGAGGCGCTCCGCCTCGGCAAAGGGCCGGCGGGGATTCTGATGCTTGAGCGCGACGCGATCATCGTCGTCGGCGCGATGGTCGCGGCCGAACTCTACGGCCGCGCCTGCCCGGTTGCGCTCACGACCAAGCGCGACTGGCCGGCGCTGGCGGCGGCCGCCCGTCTCGCCATCGAAGCGAGCCCGAGCGGCGCGTCGATCAGCGCCGGACCTTGACGGCTACGCTCCGGGCGCACGCCGCGGCGGGCGATAGCCGCCGTTGCGATGGACCGGACGCGCCTTGGGCGCGGCCGCGCCGCGAGAGTCGCGGTGGGGGATATGATGCGGGCGCTTCGGCGCCGGCGCCGGAACCGCCGCGCTTGCCGTCCTGCGCACGACCGGCGCGGGCTTGGGGCCCGCGGCGCCGCGGCGGTCGGTCTTGGGCAGGCTGAGGCGGGTCAGCCGCTCGATGGCGCGCAAGAGGTCGCGCTCCTCATGGTCGCAGAGCGAGATCGCCCTGCCCGCCGCGCCCGCGCGCGCCGTGCGGCCGATGCGGTGGACATAGGCCTCGGCCACCTCCGGCAGCTCGAAATTGACCACGTGGCTCACGGCGTCGATGTCGATGCCGCGCGCGGCGATGTCGGTCGCCACCAGCGCCCGCGTCCGCCCGTCACGGAAGGCGGCGAGCGCCCGCTCGCGCTGGCCCTGGCTCTTGTTGCCGTGAATGGCTGAAGCATCGACGCCCGCTTCCTCGAGCGTCCTCGCGACGCGGTCGGCGCCGCGCTTGGTGCGGGTGAAGACGATGACGCGGGTCAAGTCGGAATCGGCGAACAGTTCGACCAGCATGTCGCGCTTCTTCGTCGCCTCGATGAGGACGACGCTCTGCTCGACCCGGTCCGCGGTCTTGGCCACAGGCGTCACCGCGACCTCGACCGGATCATGCAGCAATTCGCCGGCGAGCGCCCGGATGTCGGTCGGCATGGTCGCCGAGAAGAACAGGTTCTGTCGCTTTTTCGGCAATTCGCGCACGATACGGCGGATCGGCTTGATGAAGCCGAGATCGAGCATCTGGTCGACCTCGTCGAGCACCAGGAACTCGACCGCGCTTAAGTTGGCGACGCGGGCGTCGACGTGATCGAGCAGGCGGCCGGGGGTCGCCACCAGCACGTCGAGGCCGCCTTGAAGCGCGCGAATCTGGGCGCCGTGCGGCACGCCGCCGAACACGACCGCGATCTTGAGCGAGAGTCCGTCGGAAAGCTCGCGGAAGCTCTGGGCGATCTGGCTCGCGAGCTCGCGCGTCGGAGCGAGGACGAGCACGCGGGCGCCGCCTCTCGGCGCGGGGCGCCGGTCAGTCGTGAGCTTGTGCAGGATCGGCAGCGCGAAGGCCGCCGTTTTGCCGGTGCCGGTCTGGGCGATGCCGACGAGGTCGCGCCCCTTCATCAAGGGCGGGATCGCCTGGGCCTGAATCGGGGTCGGACGCGCGAAGCCCAGTTTGGCCAGCGCGGCATTGAGGGGCGCGGCGAGGCCGAACCCGTGAAAATTATCCAATTGTGAAGTCTTTCAAGATGCCGCGGCCGCGCGGGACGCGCGTTGATGCGGCGTGGGGTCTGGAGGAAAAGGAACGCCCCGCGTGTCCGGGCGTCGAATGCGAAATTATCAGGCGCCCGGCAGGAGGGCTGAAGAGCCCTTCACGCGGCCGGCGCGCCAATGACCGCACCAAGGCGGCTTGCCCCGCATGTGGACTCTGGGCGGCCCAAAGTCAAGCAACAAGTCCGCGAGTTGCTCCTGCCCAGCTGCCAACCAGGCGAGCGAAGACGGCTTTGCAAGACGGCCTTGCAAGCGCCATCTATCATTCTAACGAGAAGTCCCCGAAAGAGCCCCATCGATGAAATCGGTTGTCGTCACGGGCGTCTCCACCGGAATTGGCTGGGGATGCGTCAAGGTCCTGATCGCCAGCGGATTCCGCGTCTTCGGCAGCGTGCGCAAGCAAGCCGACGCCGAACGGCTCACGAAGGAGTTTGGCCCGAACTTCACGCCATTGATCTTCGACGTGACTGACGAGGCGGCGGTCACTGAGGGAGCAAGGCAGGTCGAGGCTGCGCTCGGGGACGAGAATTTGGCTGGGTTGGTTAACAACGCGGGCGTCGCGGTGCTCGGTCCGCTCATCAGCCTTGAGATTGAAGAGTTCGAGCATCAGCTCGCGGTCAACCTGACCGGGCCGCTGATCATGACGCAGGCCTTCAAGGGACTCCTCGGCGTCGATAGGTCGCGGAGAGGGCCGCCCGGTCGGATCGTGATGATGTCGTCGGTTGGGGGCAAGAACGCGATGCCGTTCCTCGGCCCCTATTGCGCATCGAAATTCGGGCTCGAAGGGTTGTCGGAGTTGCTGCGTCGCGAGCTGATGATCTATGGCGTCGACGTGATCGTCGTCGCGCCGGGGACGGTGGCGACGCCCATCTGGAACAAGGCGGACGCGGTCGATGTGACGCCGTTCGCCAAAACTCCCTACGCGCCGGCGCTCGCAAGGCTCAAAGGCTTCATGATTGATAGCGGCAACGACGGCCTGCCGCCGGAACGGATCGGCGAAACGGTCAAGACCGCGCTAACCGTCAAGCGACCGAAGACCCGCTACACTGTGACCCCCAACGCGCTGCAGAACTTCCTGGCGCTCACTCTGCCGAAGCGCTTGGTCGACGGCGTGATCGCGCGGCGGCTCGGGCTTCGCGCCTAGAGCGGCACGCCCTCGGTTGGAGTCGGAGGCGCACCTCCTGTCATTCCCGCGCAAGAGCGTGTGAAGGAATCGCCTTTTCGCTGGAGACGGGTCATCCGGCGGCGCCGCGGATGGAATCCGAAGCGGTTGAAGCGTTCTTGGTATCGGCCGCTCTGCCGCTTGAGGGGAGCGGGGGATCAGGCGGCGTTGATCCTCAGACGGTGCGCGGCCACGAGGTTATTGGCGATGGCGTGCCAGAGCGCGTGGGCCTTCGCCTTGATGAGGCCGCGCACGGCAAGATGACCGAAGCCATGGTTCTTGCGATCGGCGTTGATCCGCTCGATGCGCTTGCGCAAGGCGTAGACGGCCTGGCCCGTTTCGCTCGCCATGCGTTCCCGCCACGCCTTGATAAAGGCGTGCTCCTTCTCTCGCTTGCGGATGCGCCGGGCGAGGCTCGCCGGTTTGACGTCGTCCCTGTCGCCCGGCGGCGGCGTATAGACGCCGACCGGACCCGACGCATGGCCGGCGAGCGCGACGATGTCCCGGCTTGTGGCGTAGCTGGCGTCGACCAGAAGCCTGCCGGGCGTCCGCCCGTAGCGTCGCGCGATGTCGTCGACCATCGGCCCCGCCAGGCCCGCATCGTTGCGCCGGTCGGTGACCGCAATCGAGACGATGACGCCTTCTCTCGGCGCCGCGGCGATCTGCGCATTATAGGCCGGGCGAACCGCGCCGTCGGGAAAGCGCATGGAGCGCGCTTCCGGATCGGTCGTCGAAGCCCTCGGCTCCTTCTTCCCGGCCTCGTCCTTGGCGTGCGTCTTCGCCCGCGCTTTTCGCTCCGCCTCGAGCCGTTCGAGCGCCGCGCGCGCTCTTGCCGCGCGCTCCTGAACATCACGCGCCGCCCGCTCGCGCGCGGCCTGGCGTCGACGCGTCGACGCCTCGGGGTCGTCGGTCAGCTCCTGCTTGAGAGCGGCGAGCCGCTCGACGACCGCGGTTTCGATCTTGACAAGTTTTTCGCGCCGCCTGAACGACGCCTTGCTGGCGCTGGCGCGAATCTTCGTGCCGTCGACGGCGATCTCATCAAGGCTGATCAGCCCTTCGGCGATCAGCGCGGTTACGCTTTGCGTCAAAAGCCGATCGAGGATCTCGACCCTTTCGACCCTAAAGTCGGCGAGCCCGTGATGGTTGACCGGAACCCCGCCCGCCAGCCAGCGATAGGCGGCGTCGCTTTGCGCAAGCCGCGCAAGCTCGCGCGCCGACCCCACGCCCTCGACCGTCGCATAGAGCCAGAGCGCCATGAGAACCGCGGGATCGGCCGCCGGTCTTCCCGCCTCCCCCTCGCGCGAGAGAACCTGATCGTAAAGCGGCGAAAGATCGAGGCTCTCGACAAAGCTCCACACGAGGCGGGCGCGATGGTCCCCCGGCAAAAGCCCTTCGAGATCGACCATGTCCCAACGCAATTGCCGTCGATCCGGCCGCACCACCCGAGCCTCACCCATCGCCGACTCACTCCCGCCACATCAGCGAGGAGAGAATCACAGCCCAAGCAAAACCGCCAATTCCCTCACACGCTCGCAAGCGGGAATCTAGAGTTGCATCAGAGATGCCCGCGTTCGCGGGCATGACAGCAAACGCGCTTGATACTCCGTTGCTCTAGTCTTCGAGGGCGACGCGCCGCCTCCCGAACATCTCGAATCTCCCCCGATTGACCGCGCGCGCCGCCAATGCGAGGAGGTCCGGCGAAACAATCCGAGAGGGGCGATGAGCGCGACGATTGAGGTTTTGGGGCTGGGCAATTCGCTGGTCGATCTGCTTGCCCACGCCGATGACGATTATCTCAGCGCCCAGGAAATGCTGAAGGGGGCGATGAACCTCATCGACGAGGATCGCGCCGAGGCGCTCTACGCCGCCCGGGTCGATCCGCGGGTCATTTCCGGCGGCTCGGCCGCCAACACGATCGTCGGCGTGGCGTCGTTCGGCGTGCGCGCCGCCTATATCGGCAAGGTCAAGCGCGATCCGCTCGGCGCGGCGTTTGCCGACGACATTCGCTCGACCGGCGTCAAGTTCGCAACCGCTCCCGCCGAGCACGGACCATCGACCGGCCGCTGCTTCATCTATGTCACGCCCGACGGCGAGCGGACGATGAACACCTATCTCGGCGCGAGTTCGTATCTGTCTCCCCCTGACGTGGACGAAGCCTTGGTCAAGGCGGCGAAGGTCGTCTATCTCGAAGGCTATATGTGGGACCGCCCGGCGGCCAAGACGGCGTTCCAGAAGGCCGGCGAGATCGCTCGCGCGGCAGGCCGTCGCGTCGCGCTCACTTTGTCGGATTCGTTTTGCGTCGACCGGTTTCGCGGCGAGTTCATCGATCTCATGCGCTCGAAGACCGTCGACACCATCTTCGCCAACACCGACGAAATCCTGTCGCTCTATGAGACGCCGCATTTCGACGAGGCGCTCGACGATCTGCGCGCGGAGGGGGTGCTCGGAGTCGTCACACGGTCCGAGAAAGGATGCGTGGTCGTCGACGGCGACAAGACCTGGGAGGTTCCGGCCTTCCCGATCGCAAAGCTTGTCGACACCACCGGCGCCGGCGACATGTTCGCCGCCGGCTTCCTCGCCGGCCTCGCGCGCGACCGCGACATGGTCGCCTGCGGACGGCTCGGCGCGCTCGCGGCGGCGGAGATCATCCAGCACCTCGGCGCGCGGCCCAACGTATCGTTGGCCGAGCTTGCGCGGGAGAACGGGCTGACAATCTGAGGGCAAATTGCCTCTGGATTGAACCATCCCGTCATTGCGAGCGAAGCGAAGCAATCCAGGGAACGCAGGGCGCTCGACGTCCTTGGATCGCCACGTCCCCCGGGTCAAAGCCCCGGGGGTCCTCGCGATGACGGCGCCGGCGCCGTCTAAAACGCGCCGGCCGCTACTCCACTTCGTCGGTCGCCTTCGCTTTCGCGTCGGCGAGATGGCGCTTGAAATCGCTCATCGACGCGAATTTGAACGTCCCTTCGTTCGTTTCGGCCTCGATCGAGCCGTCGGCAAAAATCTTGTAGTTGGCGCCGGCCGACGAATAGCTGCCGATCATGCTCGGCGGCGTCTCCGGCGTCTCGAGCACGGACTCGATCGCCTCGAGCGAGGGCAGATGGCCGGTGCGATTGATATTGACCGGGCTCTCGTCCTCGGCCTCATCGGCTTCATCGCCGTCCTCCCGCGCCTCGGCGCCGGCCGAAAGAGCCGCCCGGACGGGCTCCTCGACCCGCGCCGGCTCGATTTTCGGTCCCGCGACGAACATAGTCTG
Organism: uncultured Alphaproteobacteria bacterium; assembly: GCA_963794655.1. Taxonomy (GTDB): domain Bacteria; phylum Pseudomonadota; class Alphaproteobacteria; order Rhizobiales; family Beijerinckiaceae; genus Roseiarcus. Next base: position 1,677,138 of record CAWCEV010000006.1, on the reverse strand, counting down.
AGGGCCTTCCTCCGCCATATCTCCGACCGCCGGCGCGGTCGATTGCCGCACGAGCTTCGCGAGCGCGTCGATGCGCCGGACCGCGACCCCGATGGCGAATGTCACCATCGCCGCCGCGACGCCGACAGCGCCGGCGAGCGCGTAGAGAACGCCCAGAGGATCGGGCAAGAGATCGAGGCTCGCGACAGCGCCGACGGCCCCCGCGGCCAGCAGGACGAGACTCAGCACAAAGATCAGTATCGCCATCCGGTCATCAATCCTGAGATTTTGTCGAAACCTCGACAAGCCTGGGGTGGAGATTGGGAATCAGCAACCCGCCCGGGAATCTAACGCAACGCGGTCAGGCGCGCGAACCGAAAATCGCCGAGCCGACGCGCACATAGGTCGCGCCGAGTTGCACGGCAAGCGGCCAGTCGGCGCTCATCCCCATCGAGAGCTCGTCGATCCCATTGCGCTTGGCGATGACGCCGAGGAGCGCAAAATGCGGCGAGACCGGCTCGTCCGCCGGGGGAATGGCCATGAGGCCCTCGATCGCCAATCCGTAAGTCTCGCGGCAGAGCGCGATAAACGCGTCGGCGTTCTCGGGCAAGACCCCCGCCTTCTGCGGCTCCCCGCCCGTGTTGACTTCGACGAACAGGCGCGGGCGCTTGCCTGCCTTCTCCATTTCGCGCGCGAGCGCGGCGGCGATTTTCTCCCGGTCGACGGTTTCGATGACATCGAACGTCTCGATCGCCTCGCGCGCCTTGTTGCTCTGGAGCGGCCCGATCAGGTGAAGCTCGATCGACCTGCCGACCGCGGCGGCGCGGGCGCGCAGGTCGCGCCACTTGGGAATCGCCTCCTGGACCCGGTTCTCGCCGAAGCGGGTCTGGCCGGCGACGGCGATCGTGGGCCAGACGTCGTCGGCGGAAAAAGTCTTGGAGACCGCGACGAGCTTGACCGATTCGGGCGCCCGGTCGCAGTCGCGCGCCCTGAGCGCGATCGCCTCGCGCAGCGCAAGGAGCCGCGCAACCGCGCCCTCCGGCGAGTTCAAAGCCTCCGACAAAACCTGCTCCGTGGAGCGCCTAAGGCGCGCAAGGGCGACCGGCGCCCGCCTCTTGCGCGGCAAAATGGTCGTCCGCTATCGTTTTGTCCAGGGAGGAAAAATCAATGACCGCCTATCCGCAATGGAAGCTCGGACTGATCGACTCGGCGTGGTTTGGCTCGCCATACGAGGGGACGCTCGGCAAGCGGGAAGCAAAGAAAATCGGCTTCGACAGCCTCGATCTTTTCATCGGCTTCGATCCCGGACGCATGACGCCGGCGGAGCGCCACCAATACGCAGCCGAGGTCGGCGCCGCAGAAATGCCGGTCAATTCGCTCGTATGCACCTGCCTCGGCCTCAGCGATTTCAACCCGGCCGTCCGCTCCTACCATATCGAGCGCGCGAAGAACGTCGTCGATCTCGCGACCGAGTTTCGCGCCAGCAACCTCTGCTTCGTGCCAGGCGAGTACATGTTCCAGAAGCGCCTCCTGCCGGCGGAGAGCGAATGGAAGCTGGTGGTGGAGGCGACGCAGCAGGTCGGACGCCACGCCGCGGAGCGCGGCCTCGAACTTGCGATCGAACTCCTCCCCTTCGATTACGCGTTCATCCGGACGCTCGAGGACATGGAGCGCTTTCTCGACGCCGTCGATCTCAGGAACGTCAAGGCGACTGTGGACATCTCGCATTTCTGGCTCATGCGCATCCCGCCTGAGGCTCTGAGCCGGCTCAAGGGCAGGATCGCCCAGGTTCACGTCTCCGACTGCGACGGCGCCAATCATGGCGACTTGCCTCCCGGCCGCGGCAACACTCCGTTCGGCGCCTACATGTCCGCGATCCGGGACGCAGGCTTTTCCGGCGCCGCGTCGGTCGAACTCGAATTTCCGCCCGACATAAGCCAGATGCGCGACTGGGTCGCGGAGGCCTATGGCTCGACGCTCAAGGAAATGCAGGCCGTCGGCGTCCACTGACGCCTCGAGCGGGCGCGCCCCGCCGGCGCCCTTGCCTTTTGGCCGAAGGCCGCGCATGAGGGCCCGACCTTCCCTCAATAATGACGGATTTCATGGGCTTCAAATGCGGCATCGTCGGCCTGCCGAACGTCGGCAAGTCGACGCTTTTCAACGCGCTCACCCAGACGGCGGCGGCGCAGGCGGCGAACTATCCGTTCTGCACCATCGAGCCCAATGTCGGCGACGTGGCGGTGCCTGACCCGAGGCTCTCGGTCCTGGCCGAGATCGCGGGATCGAAGGAGATCATTCCGACGCGGCTCACCTTCGTCGACATCGCCGGCCTCGTGCGCGGCGCCTCGAAAGGCGAAGGGCTCGGCAACCAGTTTCTCGCCAATATTCGCGAATGCGACGCGATCGCCCATGTCGTGCGCTGCTTCGAGGACGGCGACGTGACCCATGTCGAAGGCCGCATCGACCCTTTGTCCGACATCGCGACCATCGAGACCGAGCTGATGCTGGCCGATCTCGAAAGCCTCGAGCGCCGGATCGCGCAGATCGAAAAGCGCGCCAAGGGCGGCGACAAAGAGGCCAAGGACCTGCTCAGCCTCGCGGAGCGAAGCCTGAGCGAGCTGAAAGAGGGCCGCCCGGCGCGCGCCGTCGGCGTCGGCCGCGACGAGCGGCGCCTGTTTCAATCGCTCGGCCTGCTCTCGTCGAAGCCGGTCCTCTATGTTTGCAACGTCGACGAAGCCTCGGCGGACAAAGGCAATGCTTATTCAGATCAGGTGAAGCAGCAGGCGGCCAAGGAGGGCGCGGCGGCCGTCGTCGTCTCGGCCAAGATCGAGAGCGAGATCGCGGTGCTTCCGCAGGCCGAGCAGAAGGCCTATCTCGAGGCGGTCGGATTGACCGAGCCGGGGCTCGATCGGGTGATCCGCGCGGGCTACGACCTTCTGCATCTCGTCACTTTCTTCACCGCCGGCCCGAAGGAGTCGCGGGCGTGGACGGTCGAGAAGGGCGCCAGGGCCCCGCAGGCGGCCGGCGTCATCCACACCGATTTCGAGAAGGGCTTCATCCGCGCCGAGACCATCGCCTACGACGACTATGTCGCGGGTCGCGGCGAAGCGGGCGCGCGCGAAGCCGGCAAGTTCCGGCTCGAAGGCAAGGACTACACAGTCGCGGACGGCGACGTGATGCATTTCCGGTTCGCGAATTGAGCGCCGGGGCCGAAGCGCTCACGTTCGAGGACTTTCCTGCCGGCGACGTGGTCGAATATGGCGGGATCGAGGTCTCCGCCGCCGAGATCATCGAGTTTGCGCATGAGTTCGACCCGCAACCCTTCCACACCGACGAAGAGGCGGCGCAAGGCGTGACCGGCGGCCTCATCGCATCGGGATGGCACACGAGCGCGCTCCTCTTGCGGATGAATTGCGACGCCTTCCTCACGCGGGCGGCGGTGATCGACGATCCGGGGATCGAAGAAATCCGCTGGGAGCGTCCGATGAGGCCGGGCGATCGGCTGCACGTCCGCCGCCGCACGCTCGCAACCCGTATCCGCGACGCCCGGACCGGCGAAGTCGAGTTCCACTACGAGGTGGTCAACCAGGACGGCCTCGTCGTCATGACCCAGCGCAGCCTTCTCGTGCTCGAGCGGCGCCCGCAACACTCCGGGGCTTAGCCAAGCGCATGTTCTACGAAGACTTTCGCATCGGGCAAACCGGCGACCTCGGGCAGACGATCTTCTCGCGCGAAGCCATCCTTGCCTATGGGCGGAAGTTCGACCCGCGCGTCCTCCGCGGCGCGGAGCGAAGCGCGCCTCTCTTCGCCTCGGGGCTGCATGTCGCCGCCGCCGGGATGCGCCGCTTGGTTGACGCACGCAGCGCCTTACGCTCGGAAATGCTCGCGCGTGGCGAAGCCTTGCCGGAAATGGGCGTCTCGCCCGGTTTCAAAGACCTGCGCTGGGGCCGTCCGGTGCGCGAAGGCGACGCCGTCCTCTATTCCTTCGAGACCATCTCGAAGCGCGAGACCTCCAAGCCGAAATGGGGCCTCGTCGGCAACAGGTTCCGCGCCGTCAATCAGCGGGGAGACGAAGTTCTGGTCTTTTCGAGCGTCGTTCTTGTCGAAAGGCGGCGGTGACGGACGCGATTCGTTTTGCGGACCTGGGTAGGTTTTTGCCCGGCAATCGTTTAGGCTGGCGCGGCCGCAGCTGATTTTTTGGTGTGGCAAGGCGCGCGAAGCGGACGGAAGTCTGTTAGAAGGGCGCTGGTCGTTCCTTGGCTGGATCGAGGGGAGTCGCAATGGCAATCAATCTTGTCAGTCTCGTGCAGCAGTTTCTTACGCCGCAACTGGTCGGCAGCCTCGCGCGGGCGGTCGGGGTCAACGAGGCGGTGGCGCAGAAGCTTGTCGCCGCCGCTATTCCCGCGATTCTCGCGGCGCTCGGCACAGCGGCCGCGGCGCCCGGAGGCGCGCAGAAAGTCTCAGACGCTGTCTCCAACTCCGACCCGGACCTCCTCACCAAGCTCGGCGCAGCGGCCGCAGGCGGCAACACGCAGCTCCTCGGCGAAGGCGCCAATCTTCTGAGCGGCATCCTCGGCGGCGGCGGCCTCGCAAGCCTCGCGGGCGCGCTGAGCCAATATGCCGGCGCGCCGGCAGGCGCCGCCCAGCCGTTCCTGGGCGCGGTCACCCATGCGACGATCGGCGCGCTCGGCCAGCAGGACCCGTCGAACTGGTCCGACCCGTCGGCCATCGCGTCGCTGTTCGCCAGTCAGAAGAGCGCGATCGCCGCCGCTCTGCCGGCTGAAGTGTCGCGGGCGCTCGGCGCGTCCGGACTGCTCGCCGGCCTTGGCGGCGCGGCTGCCGCCGCCGCTCATACGGCGACCTCGAGCGTGTCGAGCGCAGCGACCGCGGCGACATCGACCGCAAGCACCGCCGCCAGGAGCGTGCAGCAGACGGCGGCGTCGAGCTCGAGAAGCTTCCCGATGTGGGCGATCATTCTGATCGTCATCGTCGTGCTGGTGGCGATCTACTGGTTCATGACCCGCAACCGCGAGGCGGAGCCGGCGAAGACCGGCATGTTCGATCCGCCTGTGACGATCGAATACGCGCTGCTGGCGCCGCCTTCTTCGTTCGACCAGAAGCGCGGCTGAAAACAGCGCTCGCGCCATGGGGCTGGGATTGGGCGCGCGAGTGTCGGGCCGGATGCGCGCGTCGACGGCGGGAGCGACCCTGCGCTTCCGCGCGGCGGCTGTCATCTGCTTCATCGGCTTGGCGGCGCTCGCCGCCGGCTGCTCCAGCCGTCCGTACGGCACGCTCATCGTCGGCGCGAGCGCGCCTGGCGCGAGCCAGGTAGACCTTCTCGTCGCAACGACGCGCGCGCCGGTCGTCGAACCGCCGGGCGTCATGTTCGGCAGATCGCGGGGACGCGGGCTCGATTTCGCGGACATTGCCGTTTCGATTCCCCCGGCCGGGGCGCGCCAGCCGGGCGACATCCCGATCGCCTCGTCGCCGCCGGGAAATCCGGAACATGATTTCGTGATCCTGCGCGCCGACCGCATGGATCTGGCTCAGGCGAAAGCGAACTTCGATCAGCGCATCAGGCGCACGCCGGGGCGCAGGGTCCTCATCTTCGTCCACGGCTACAACACCCGCTTCGAGGAGGCGGTCTACCGCTTCGCCCAGATCGTCCACGACGCGAGGGTCGATGTCGCGCCGGTGTTGTTCACCTGGCCGTCCGGCGGCAACCTGACCGATTATGTCTACGACCGCGACAGCGCGCTTTACTCGCGCGACGCGCTCGAGGCCGTACTGCAGGCGCTGGTCAACGATTCGTCGGTCAACTCCATCACCATCCTCGCCCATTCGATGGGCAATTACCTCGTCATGGAGTCGCTCAGGCAGATGGCGATCCGCGATCGCGGCCTCTCGCCCAAAATCCGCGACGTGATGATGGCGGCGCCGGACATCGATATCGATGTCTTCCGCCGTCAGATCGCGGAAATCGACGCGGGGCCGCGGCCGGCTTATTTCACGCTTTTCGTGTCGCGCGACGATCGCGCTCTCGGCATCTCGAGTTTTCTCGCGCGCGATTCGACCCGCCTCGGCGCACTCGATCCGACCGCGGAACCCTACCGGTCGATTCTCGAGAAAGGCAGGGTGCAGGTCGTCGATCTCACCAAGGTCAACTCGACCGACTTCACCAACCACAGCAAGTTTGCCAGCGGCGAGGTCGTGGGCGCGATCGGCGAGCGCCTGGCGGAGGGCCAGACGCTCAACGAAGCCAAGTCGGGCCTGGTTGAATCGCTCGGCGCGTTCACGGGCGGCGCCATCGGCGTCGCCGCCGGGGTCGCGACAGGCGCCGCCGCCGCGCCGACCCAGATCTTCGACCCGACGCGAAACGAGAAGTCGGTGGACATAGCGGCGGGCGCGGCTGCCTTCAGCCGGTGATCCGCGGGTTAAATACGGCCGGCAATAATTGGTGATAATCAGAAATAAGTGCTATGGTGCGGAGGTCGCCAGATCGTCTTTGCCGTCTGCGCGCTAGGGGGTTCCGTAGCATGAGCCTCGACGCAAAGCTGAAGGAGACTTGGAGCGCCGAGAGGGAGAAAGTCGTGGGATTTCTCATCTAACCCGTTGAAAACAAATAAATCTGAGCCAGAACAGAATTGGGCTTTCCTTCCGTTTCGCTATCGGTTTTCCTTCCGGTTTTCCTTTGAATCCCTTCCGTCCGCTTTGAAACTCTTCCATTAACCGGACATAACTCGTAATTTCAGGAAACCGCCGGGCGCCAAGCCCATCGAGGTCAGCGTGAGGCCACGCGGCGCGGGAAGCGCGGCCGCCGCGGGCGAGGTCAGATAGGTCGCGACCACGGTCGCTGGCCAGGGCGCGAGGCGCCAATTGCCGTCCGGCCTCGCCGCGACTTCAGGCCTGCTTTGAATGTATTTGAGGACCACGTCGCGGTTGGCGTCAGGGGCCTCGATCACGACGTTCGCGCCGTCGCAGCCCGGAAAACCGCCGCCGCCGCTGGCGCGATAGTTGTTGGTGACGACGAGAAATGTCTGCTCCGGATCGACCGGCGCGCCCTTGAAGGTGAGGTCGCGGATGCGACGCGCTTGCGGCGCGACGAGAGCGCCCGATTCGTCATAGCGAGCCGGCGCAGTCACATCGATCGCGTATTCAACGCCGTCGATCACATCGAAATTATAGGACGCGAAGGAAGGCCCGAGCAGCGGCTGCTCGTCGCGAGACGCGGGATTGATCCAGCGGAAGATGGACGCCGACCGCTCGAGCCATTCCTTGAGAGTCAGGCCATCGACCCTCACGACCCTCAGAGTGTTTGGATAGGGGTAGATGTCGGCGACGTCCTTGATCGCGATCGGACCAGCGGCAATGTCGGTATAGGAGTCCGGGCCGCCACGCCCGCCGCATTTGAACGGCGCCGAAGCCGAGAGAACCGGCAGCGAGGCCAAGTCGGCGCGGGCCGCGATCAGCGGCTCGGCGTAGGCGCGCTGGGCGGCGTTGACGAGCTCGACCGTCGGATCGTCGCCGAGCAGGGCCAGATAGGTGTGCAGGGGTGCCGCCAGCCGGCCGGCCGGCGTGCGGACATAGCGAAGTGTCGCCGCATGCGCCGCCTCGGCGGCGTCGAGCACGGAAGCGTCGGATTCGACGAGGGCGATGGCGGCGCCGCTGGCGTCCCGCCGCGCGATCGGCCGGACCTCGGCATGCGCCTCAGCGACCCGCCAACGGCCGCTGTTCAGCTCGAGACCAAGATCGATGACGCCGAGATGACTGCCCCAGTATCCGGCCATGACCGCCGGCTTGCCGTGGAGCGTTCCGCGCTCAGCGTCGGCGCTCGCCACGCCGACAAAGTCTTCGCCGGGGAACAGGAGATGCTGGTGACCGAGGAAGATAGCGTCGACACCCTCGAGGCCGGCGAGGTCCTGCCCCGCATTCTCCTCTCCCGGCGCGGACGCCCTCCGCGAAAGACCGGAATGGCACAACGCGACGATGAGATCGGCGCGGCCCTTGAGCCGGCCGACCTCAACCCGCGCCGCCTCGACGATATCGACGGTCGTGAGGCGCCCGCGGGTATGCGCCTCGTCCCACTGCGCGATCTGCGGCGGCGCGACACCGATCACGCCGATCTTGAGCCGGCGGGCCGCCCCGGACTCGTCGGCGAAGTCACGTTCGACGACGATCGAAGGAGGAAACCAGGGCGAGCCGTCGAGCTTAAGGATATTGCAGCAGACAACGGGAAAGCGCGCCTGCGCATAGGCGCGCTCGAGCGCCTCGAGGCCATAGTTGAACTCGTGATTGCCGAGCGTGGCGACCGCGTAGTCGAGCCTGTTCATGGCGGCGATCACCGGGTGGATCGCGTTCGCGTCCCTGATTATCGCGTTGGCGGCGAGGTCGCCTAGTGGCGTGCCCTGGAGAATGTCGCCGTTGTCGAACAATAGGCAGTTGGAGCACTCGCCGCGCGCCCCGGCGATCAGCGAGGCCGCTCGTGCGAGGCCGACCGAGTTGTCCGGCCGGTCACGATAATAGTCGTACGGATAGAGATTGGCGTGCAGGTCGGTCAGGCAGATGAGGCGCAGGCGCAGCAGGGGTTCCATGTCGTCCTCGCGGCGCCTTGAAGGGCGATGACTGGTCAGCGACGTTGGGAGAGAGGCCCGCGCCGCCGGCGTTCCAGTCAGAGAGGGGCTTGCTGATGGACGCCGCTGCTGCTCGGCGTCGGAGATTGGCTCATGGGCGCGGTCGTCGGGGCCGCCCCCGCTTGGGTGTCCCAGCCGCCTGCTGGCGCGGTGACTTCGTTAGCCGCCGGATCGGGCTTGAGGGACTTGAATTTCGCCAGAGAGGCCGCGGCGTCGGCGAGCGAGACCGGGTCCATCTTGGCGGCGACCTCGTCGCGCTTCCTGGCTGCGTCCTCGTCGCCCTGCTGAGCCGCGAGCGAGAACCATACCCAGGATTGGCGCAAGTCCTGCCCCACGCCAAGGCCGCGGGCGTAGAGGATCGCGAGATTGTACTGGCTGTCGCGGACGCCGAACTCGCCCGCCTTGCGGAACCATTTGGCCGCTTCGACATAGTCCGGCTCGTCGCCGACCGGCTCGGCGTCCATGACCGCGAGATTGTGAGCGGCCCGCACGTTGCCGGCCTCCGCCGCTTTCAGATACCAGCCTTTGGCCGCCGTTCGATCGGGAGGGACGCCGACGCCCTTTTCGAGCATCGACGCGAGCCGGTACTGGGCCGGGGCGAGGCCGGACGAAGCGGCGCGCTCGAACCAGCGGGCCGCGGCCGTTTGATCCTTGGGCAGCCCACGTCCTTCGAAGAGACGCAGGGCCAGCTCGTATTGAGCGGCCGGCGCGCCGGCGGCCACGGCGTCGTGCAGGCTCGCAGAAATCCCCGCCGGGATGGCGGCGAGGAGGTCAGCTTGCGAAGGCGCGTCCTGCGACGGAAGAACGGGCGCTTCCGGTTTGCCGGTAGGTTGAGGGATCGAGCCGGTCGGCGCCCGGTCGACCTCCGGGGTGATCGGCTTTGTGGCGCCGGCAAGCGCCGGCGGCTTAAGCGGCGCGGTCTCGACTTTCGCGGTCTTGGCCGCTTGGCCCTCCAACTGCGACCGCTGCAGAAAGGGCGCCCGCACGCCGACTTCGCGCGCTGCGATTGTCGCCGCGATCGCGAGCGCGACGCCGAGCAGCACGGTGCGCCTGTGACTGGCGTAGAACGCCTTGGCGTTTTGAACGCCCCGCGCGGCCAGGGGCGCCGGCTCGGGGCCGGTGGGCCTAAAGCCCCGAACGCTCGTCGACGCACCCTCGCTTTCCGCCAACGCCTGCGCGGCGCGGCGCGCAGCGGCAATGTGGACGCTGACCGCGGGATTGGTCTTTGGGCCGATCATCTGCGCCAGTTCGCGCGCATCTCGCGCGCGTTGCGGCGCTCCAGCGCCGGGCTCGATCAGAAAGTCCTCGGCCCCCGCCAGCTGAAGCGAACGGTCATCGACGCTGCGGGAAGCCGTGGCCTCGGAAGCTCGTTCTGCGACCTCGGGGCCGAGCGCCTCGACGCCCGGCAGCGCCGCGCTCGCGGCCGGTCTGGGCGCAGCCTTATCTGCGCGCGGCTGCAACTGGTCGTCGACTTCGCCCGCAAGCTCGCTCTCGATGCCGGCGATGCGCGTGACCAGGGTTTCGAGAACGCTCTGCAAATCGGCGAGGCGTGTCTGGGTCCGGCGGTCCGCGCTCGCTTGCTCGGCTCTAAGTTCGGACAGATGGGCGCTGAGCGCGGTGTGGAACGCAGCCAGAGTTTCCGACTCGCGGGCAGGCGGCGCGGCCTCGGCCTTGCGCAGCCTCTCGATGAGCTCTCCAACAGCCGGATCCGGATCGTGCCCGTGGAGGGCCAGCGCATCGACGCGATCGTAGAGAGCGGCGATCTGGCCAGCGACAGCCCGGGAAGCGTCGTTTTCAGAGTTGAATTCTTGAACCCGCCGTGTGACTTCCTCAGCCACGCGTTCGACGATCTCTCGATCCGAAAACGCGGGAGCGCTGCCGTCGATCTTGGCCTCAAGCGCATGCAGACGCGCTTCGATCGGACTGAAATCGATCGGCGAGGCAGCCATGTCGAGCCGGGCGCCGAGGTCGCTGAGAACCGGCTCGAGCCAGCGCGCGCCGATCTCGGCGTCCGCGAGGCGATCGAGCTTGCCGCCGAACTCGCTCAAGACCGGCTCGAGCCAGCGAACGCCCGCGTCCGGGTCGGCGTGTCTATCAAGCTTTGCGCTGATCTCGGCTGTCATCGACTGGAGGGCGCGCGCGTCCGCTTCCGTCCGGCCCGCGGCCTCGAGTTTGGCGTCAAGGTCGCGCATGAGCTTTTCGATGGAGCCGGTATCGACCGGAGCTGGCGCGCGCGCTTCGAGCGATTGATGCAGCTCATCGATGCGGCGCGCCAGGTCGTCGAATGGGCGGGGATCGAAAGCGGCGGGAGGATCGGGGCGTGTGATCTCCTGGTCGAGTTCGAGCCGCGATCTCTTCCAGACGCCTTTCGATCGACAACAGCGCCTCCGGCCGGGTGGACCGCTCGATCTGCCCCCGCGCCTCGGCCAGGAACGCAGCCACTTCGGCCGACTCGAGATGGGGCGCGGAGCTCGCGCCGAGTTGATCCATACGATCGGCGAGTTCGCCAATCCGTCGTTCCATCCGTTCGAGCGGCGCGGTGCGCAAGGCCGCGGAAGCGAGAAGGTTGCGAACCTCTTCGGTCTGCCGCCTGATGCGCTCGAATGTCTCAGGTTTGATCGCCGTCGCCGCGAGGCTGTCGATCTTGCCGCCAATTGCGCGAAGCTCCCGTTCGAGCCCGGCGGCGACCGTCCGCGGATCGTGGGTCTTCACCGCCGCGCGCAGTTCCGCCGCCATCGCCTCGAGCGGAATGAGCAACGAGTCGCCGCGGCCGTCCCGGCGCGCCGTCTCAACGCGCTGCATGAGGTCGCGGATCGCGCCTTCGAGCGCGACGATCGCATTGCGCGGCGCAAGATCGACGAGGCTCTTGTTCATCGCCGCGATTTCCGCCCGCAGAGCGCCGAGATCGCCGGCCGAGACCGCCGGATCGCTTCGCTCACCCCGAAGGTCGTCAAGCTTTTGCGCAACGGCGCGAATGTCATCACGCAGCGATTCCGCAAGTGGCGACGCCAGAAGAGAATCTGCAACTTCCGCCGGCGCGCCAAATTCATCCTTGGCGTGAGGGGACTGCATGGGCGTGGCGCTGTCAGAGTCGGGCGCAACCCTCGCGAGGCTGGCGTCCATTTCCTGGCGGCGCATGGCGATCTGCGACACCGCGGCTTTGAGATCGAGCCGCGGCTTCGCCGGGGCCCCCTCGCTGGTTTGGCCCTCACCGCTCGGGCGGCCGTTGATCGCTTCCAACCGTCGGACAGCATCGATCAGCGCCTGCCGGTCGTCGTCTCGCGCCGCATTCGAACGCTCGAGGATCTCGGCGACCGATTCGAACGCCCGCGCGGCTCGCGCTTCGGCGCGGGAGAGCCTCGCCTCGAAGCGCTCGATCGCCAAATCGAAGGAGTCCGGTATCCCGGGTGTAGGCGGTTCGCGCGCGCCCTCGTTTCGACGCGCGATACGTTCGAGTCGTCCCGCTGCTGCGTCGAGCAGCTGGTCTTCGAGTTCATTCTCATCCGGCCGGTTGCGTTGAGCGAAGCCGGCCTGGTCGGCGATCGCTTCGCCCAACCAATCATCAAGTCGCATGCCGGCGCGGCGGGCAGCCTCTTCAGCGGCGTCCCGAGTTCGCCTTCCCACCCCCGCGATCGTCCATGCCATGGATTTGTTCATGTCCTCGCCCATCGCCGGCGGCCGCGAATCGTCGCGCGCTCCAGGGGCGACGGCACGCAACAATTGTTTCGGCGGTCGTGGTGAAGAAACGGTTAAGGCCGCTCAGACGCCCGGCCGGTGCACGCAGCCGTTGTGGAAACCTTGGTTGTATTTGATAGTTGCTACAACTTTCGATTGCAATCGGCATTCAGTCAGGCATAGATGGAGCGACTCGCGCAGGGGCGCGCGAATCACGAAGGCGCGAACGCAACGGCGCCGACGAAAGGAGAGGTTATGAACCGCATAACGACGTTAAATCACTCCAGCGTGGGAGCTTCGGCCGCATTGCTCGCGGAAGAGAGCCGCTCCGCGCCCGATTCGGCGCAGTCGGAGATGACCATCAGCCAGATGTCGCGCCTGTTTGGCGTCAGCTTGCGCACGCTGCGGTTCTACGAGGATCGCGGTCTCATCAAGCCGCGTCGCGAGGGCAATGCCCGCTTCTATCGCGGCGCGGATCGAGTTCGTATGGAGATGATCCTCAAGGACATTTAGACCGTCGATTTCGCCCGGATTTCCGCTGGTTTTTGCGGATCCACTACGCCGAGCAAGCGCCCAGCAAACTGGTCAAAGTGGCTTGATCCGCGCTGCGGAATGTGCTCATCATGGAGGTCCTGGCAAGGTCCAACTCCGGTCGTCACTCTACCTCAGGCTCAGACTCTGAGGAGACCAGACGGCAAGCGCGCTTTGACGAGCTTGTAGCGGATTGCAATGACGGTGGCCCGTCAATCCTACAAAAACCTGACGCCATAGCTGCGCCCAGTGCGTGGTTGTGGTCGTCCTGCAAGGATTGCAGCCGTGTCCGTTGCGCCCCACGATCTCTTCAACAATCCTGACGCGCTGTTAACGCCAGAACAGGCGCGGGCCTATCTCGCTGGGCGTTACAACATTATTTACAGTCGCTCATCGTTCTATAGCATGATTAACAGGCGCCAATCGCCAAAGCCTGTCTACCTTCGCCGCAAGCCACGATTTACGATACTGGCAATAGACGAATGGGTGCGCTCTAACTCAAAGGATGAGAGGTGAACAAATGCCAACTTATGACGTAATAGCCTACAAACAGGTTCTCACTAGATTCACTGTTACCTGCGATAAGGAGACTAAAGTTGAAGATACTATTGATGAAAAAATACAATCAGATAAGGAGCTAATTTGGACAGACGATGATAAAGGCATTGGAGTGATCTACGCTAGTGGCAATTCTATTCCAAAGCGGCCACGTACACGGTTCTTTTTGAAGGACGACCATTTGTTAGAGGATACGCATGATGCGCCTCATAGTGACGGAGAATGACTATGCCCGATTACAGAATTCAGGCTGAAAAGACAGCCATTGTTTTCGCTCGTATCGAAGCCGATACACTAGCTGAAGCCGCCGTGCGCGCGGCTACTCTAGAAAAGTCTGAATGGAAAGATACTCCTTACCCGGTGAAAATTGAAGTTGCGTCGATAGAACTATCCACGTTTACGTCACCAGATCTCTAAACGACGTGTGGCGCGATTCATGATCCTAGTCGCGCCACCATATCTACGGAGACTGAAAATGACCGACGAAGTCAGCGAAACGGAGCTTTACGAGAAGCTGTTGGCCGCTTTCCGCGAGGCGAAGGCGCGCGGCCTTTCATGGGATGACTGCCAAGCCGTCTCCGAAGAAGCCAACGCCGACGCATTTCCTCGGCTTGAAACGCAACGTAAGGCTAATTAGGCGGCCACCTTTACGCGCTTCACGATCCCAGATTTTTTCTCGATTTCAGCAATCGTCTTGTTGAGCTCGTCCTCAGTCATATTCTGCGGATCGAAGGCGTCAGCCTCTCTGACATTGAGAGTTGAAGTCTCGCCCCACTTGGCTGGCCGATAGGCTTTGAGATGCCACCGGCGGGCCTCGACGCGCAACTTGGAACGCAAGATCGCTTCCGGGTCAAATACGCGCACCTGCTTTCCACGCTTATTGACTAGCCTGAAGTCCTTCGATGCGTCATCACAAATGGTGATCAACTGGTCCTCGAAAATGTCAAGTCTGCGCTCGATGGCGTCCTTGTATGCTCCCTGGAAGTCAATGTTTTCCCTCATCCACTGATTGCAGCGCCTCATAGTTGGCATGTTTTCGTCATTGCAAATTGTGACGAGAAATTCGCCAGCGCTGATGCGTTCGACGAGTTCATGTGCAATGGCTTCGCTATAGGCCATTACGTCACGAACTGCGATGAGAGCCTTGAGCCTTTCTTCCTCCTGGCGCTCCAAACGTTCTTTTTCACATCGAATGTGGTTCTCAATGCGTCTTTGTTCGGAGCCAGGATCATACATATCTTCAAGCGTCGCTACCCTCATCATAGGTGGCGCATTGCGACGCTTCTCTTCCCATTCTTCAATTTCTGTCAGTGAAGAGAAGCGAGGGAGAGCTTCAGTCATTGTCATTCTCCATACTGGGCTTGCAAGCGTCTCAGCTTTTCTCTGAGGAGCAGCTTTTTGCGATGCTGCAAATGGGCAAGATAATTCGTTAAGTCGCGCTCCAGGTTTTCGTTCATTATTGATCTAATTTCCTTGATAAATTTCGATTCAAATTTTGTCGTTCCTTCGTTGAGCAGTTTCTCTTGTTCTAATACGTCACCAGGATCGGCAATCGTTGGCTCTTTTCCCGCGTCTTCAGCTGCCTTCTTTTGCGCAGCTTTCATTGACTTGATCGTTTGGTAATTCTTCCATCGGCGCTCGCACGCTCTCTGGCCGATTTGCGAATATCGTCAATATGTTTCAGCATAGTTTGATCGACTTTGATCCATTTCCCACAATATAGCATACCTAAACAAGAAAGTAAAGACGTACGCGGCGATTTTACTTGCCTTCCGCCGCTGCCTATGCTATCGGTTGCTATCCGTTTACTTTCCGTCTACTGCGAGATTGAAGATGACGAACACGGCTCCTGCTCTATCACCAGCCACAGACGAGGAATTTCTCTATCCAGCGGAATTTTGCAGAAAATTCCACTTTTCCCACAGCACTTTGTCACAGCGCATCCGCAGGGGTGACATCGCTGTCCACCAGTTTTCTGGCGCGCCTAGACCAATGGTCAACGTCTCTGACGCGCTCCAGGTCATGTCCGCCATCAAGCGTCCGTACACGGCTCCTTTGGTGCGCATCGTTCGGCATGATGGAGAGACTGTTAGCGTCGAGCCAAAAAGGCAGACGCAAAAAGCTGACCTCTTTGCGTGAGCGCCACTATGGGTGAGGCTAAACGGCGACAGCTAAATGGCGAGATCATTCCAGCCTCGCCATTTTCGAGTGCCAAGATTGACCGTGCTGCGGCTGAGTTCGCTGCCAGATATAATAACACCTGCGCTAATGATGAAACACGGTCAGTGTTTGCCAAAGAAGTACGTGATTTAATTCGTATCGCTATCAGAGCAGAAGGCTTAAAAGCTTTTGAAAGCACACAGGAATCAGCAGCCGCGCACGAAGCTGGCCACGTTGTAATTGCTGGTCTCTATGGAGAGCGCGCAACACATTGTTATATAAATTCGCAACACCATAGACGGATGGTCATGGTCTTTCATGCTCGTAGCGTGGGCCGGTGATTACGTGATTTGCCTGTTGTGACTTGGCGGCCAGTGGTTACGTCGAAAGTTTTTCCGCCAAATTTTCATCGACCGCAACCATCTACTATCGCGGCGTGTAATATCATTGACGCGTTGCTACACTACATTCAAGAGACCCTACTATTATCATAGTCGCCACTTGCTTTATCAAGGCCGCCCTGCCAAGATGTTTTTTATATGATAGGAGGTGTCATGAATAAGTCCGATGAAGAAATCTTGGCCGGCGTGCTAAGACAACTAGTGCCAGAAATCCATCTTTTGATGCATCTCAAATATATTCCAGCGTTCTGTACGTTAGCGAAAGGCGGCAATGATGATTTGACGATACCAAAGCCTTCACTCGAAGATATACTATCTGAGATATATCAATTGAAAATAACTCTACACCAACTTCAAAACATTGTTAAACAAGCAGAAGAAATTGCGGATGAGATGCTCAACAAAGAGATAACTGGGTTTTTTGAATCAGAATAACCGAAAGTGTGGAAACACAAACGCAAACGCTCTCACAGGAGACTATCATAACCATTGGAGCGCAACTACTTCGAGACTGGTTTCTTGGCATCAATTAATTTCGCATCCAAAGCCGCCTTTCTCGCTTTTGCCGCCGCTGGCCCTGCGTAAAAATGTTCAAAGCACTCGTCCAAAATATCCAGGCACGACTCAGCCTCGTGAGGCTCAACGTCAATTATTTGAAGAGTTGTTTTGTTATTGATTGGATGCGCACCAAAATTCCCAAAGTTCCGTATCAAATCAATCGTGGTGCGAAGCCGCAAAGGAATTGCCTTTAATGGATCTTTCTCATTCAAGAGAAGATCAATTTGCTCCGAAAGATCGCGTACTTTATAGCCTGCCTCATTAAGAACATTCTGAAGGCAGCGCCGTGAGAGCGCAGCAGACGCCTTTGCGCTAATTGGCAGAACGTTGCACGCTTCAATATAATCTTCGCGTATTTCGGTTGGTACCACAAGAGAAATGGGGCCACGGCTAGCTCCGATAGAATAAACCATTCGCCAATCGCGCAGTCGCCTTGCTTCATTTGGGGTCACCGGTGCGATTTCTATGATCCCATCTTTGCAGTTTGGGCATATTGCAGTTCGGTACTGCCATGAAGCTTCAATCTTTTGACCCATAAACGGCACACGGAATTGTGCTTTATGGTAGGAGATAGGATTGCCACTCCAATTCGAATGAAAATTAACGGTGCAATGCGGACACCTCATTGGCGCGCTCCTTCGGGCCGAAATGCCCTACCAGGGAGGCCCTATATCACAATCCGCCACGTTGGAAGAGTGCGCCCGTACACACCACCGCTCCCTGACGCGCAGCAGAGATAGTTTTCGAAGGTGCTTCGAAATACGACACTGGCCCAAAAGCCCAGAATCGCCTATGAACGCATCAGTCGAATCACTTTCATAGGAGGAATCATGGCCAGCGTTCTAGAGAAACTGAAAGCACTAGATGAGCAGCGCGCCCAGCTTTTGGACGACGCTAAGAAAGAGGCTCTTGATAGCGCCGAAAAGGCCGTGGCTGCCCTTAACGAACTCGGGTTCCACTACAGCCTGGTTGAGGGCGCATCTACGGCCACCCACAGAGCGCCGCGTAAAGCTGACTCTCAAGCTACGAAGCGCCAAACGAGAGACCTGCCCTGCCCTATCTGCGGGTTCAAAACGATGCCGCATCATGATGGCCGGATGCACCGGTCGCAAAGACCCAAGAAGCCATTCACCGGCCAGGAATTGATGGAAAAGGGTCTGACGAAGGTTGGGTAGATTGTGGGACACTATTGTTGCTGCGATGCGTCATGCTTCAGATATGGACTAACTTCCCCCATCATTTGGCCAGGAAACCCAATATTTTCCAGCCCAGCTGTTACAGAGCGAGGATACGCCATCAGGTTTTGAAACTCATGTTTGGCTTGCGCGTCGGCTTCGCTCCATTTTAGCAGTAAGTTCATTTTGTCTTCAGCAGATCCCACGATGATTAGATAATCTTTGAAATGGGTAACCGCCTTATTGTAATTATTCACGTAAGCCTTAAATAGCTCAATGGTATTCGTGGCGTTCATTGCATCTATTGTGGTGTTCGTCGAATCGTTTAATTCGGTCCAGGAACGTTGGAATTCGCCTCGTAAACTGTCCTGCAATAGAGTATATGCGGCATCAGCTCTTTGTTTTACTTCCGCCGGAACAGTCGGGCCACCTACCTGTCCTCCAGACGCGACGTTTGCCAATCCAAAAAACGCGTCGTAGTGAGTTTGAAGGGTTGATTTGACAAAACTACGCAGCTCAATACGAAATTGTTTCTCATCGTCGGAAAGTGGCGCAACTGATTTAGGCGCAGAATTGTCGGCGCGAACTTGACTCGATAGTTGTTGCTCCGCTTGGCTTAGCTGCTGCGTTAGTGTGCTAACCTGATCCTGAAGAGATTTTATTTCAGCAGACGACCCACGGCCTGCTGATGTTAGGCGCGCCTCTAAATCAGCAATTTTGGCTTTGGCCTCGTCCGGACTGGCTCCGCTTAGCTTTTCCTTATATGAATCTATTTGCGCCTTTTGCGCCTCTATTGTTGCATCTTTTCCAGATATGGTTGCGCTGTTTATCTGTTGTACAAAAAACCAAATTCCCCCAGCAAGTAGGACAAACATAGCGACAAACACCGCCGTAAATGACCAAGGCGCGCCGCTAACGACAGCCCATTCTTTACGAATCGTATTTAGGAAATCGGCCACGCTGATTCCTCTTGGTGCTTATGCTTATGCACCAAAGAGACCAATTTGTCAGCCTTTCCCCTATATTTGAGTTGCCACTGCGCATAAGCTACCCCCTGCGCATAAGCTACCCAACATTCGCATTGCTCGGCGGCTCAAACACGACCGTGACCCGCCGATTTCCGCAAGCTGGACACATCAGTCGCCCTTCCAACCTCCCCAACGGGAAGTTCGGCCCGCGCGTGGCCACGAGCGTCTCAAGGTCCAATTCCCGGCGATAGACGCACTTCCGCATGGATCTCGTTTCCTCGCGATAGCCGTGGGCGCAGCGCATTTGCACCCGCCATCCTAGGCTTCGCGCCACCCCTAGCGTCTCGACCTGCATGAGAACGAAAGTGGAACATCAGCGCGCGCCGGTCAACCCACCCCTGGATGCCATCGAGCCGTCATGAGCGCCGCAGACTGAGCGCGTCTTAACAATTCAAAGCCGCACATACTCCATCATACTTCATACACTCAGCGCATATTCTGTCATACTACTTGGTACAGCTGTCCTGTCCTCTTGCTTTACTGCCGAAAAAGGCGCATAGTGTCGGGTCGGCAATTCGCCTGCTGTTTGACAATTAAATCGACCATACACGGCAGCGGCTAAGGCCATAGATCGTGATGGCAACGACTGACTCTGAACGGCACACTAAGGGAGATAAGAAATGGTTGATGAACAGAGGATCAAGGCAAAAATAGCGGAGACATTAGCCAATACTGTCGCTCAAAAAAAGGCTGACATTGAATTGGTGGTACAATATGGCGCTACGCTGTTCACGAAGAACAATCCTGGCGCGACAGATGCGGACGTTGAACAGTATCTTGCTCACATGCGTAAATTGATAAAGCTAGAACTCGAAAAGGAAACTTTGGAGGCATTAGAGCGTGATCCTGAAGACTTGCTAGACTCCATAATGGAGGACGATGAATAAGGGTCGGCAAATTCGCCGTTCCTAGGCCAAAGTCCAGGAACCAGCACAAATGAGGCGTAGCTAAGTTGACAAATGATTCAAAACACGCTCTTGCCTAATACAACATCGCAAAATCGGATTTGCATAGAAGGCCGCAGACGGCCCGTAACGCATTTAGCTAGGAAGGGACCGGCTAAGGCGAAAAGGCCGCGATTTCCGCCTCCCTTCGAAGCCTCGACGCTTCCGGTCGGCCCTAGCCTGCCCTAGCGGCCTTCCCTGCTCCCGGCAAAGCGTAAAGGCTCGCCCCCCCTTCAACGAGCGGCCAGATCACGCACTCGTTTCCGTTTCTGACCTAACCCAATATTTTTCGCCAGAGCCGATCGCTGGGCCGCGTAGTTGGGCGCGACCATAGGATAGTCAGAAGGCAGCTTCCATTTCTTGCGATACTGTTCCGGGGTCAGGCCGAGCCCGCCCAGATGACGGCGCAGCGACTTGAATTGTTTGCCGTCCTCCAGACAGATCAAAAAGTCTGGCGTGACGGATTTGCGGATAGACACCGCTGGAATTTGCGCCGCTTGAGGCAGCCCGCCTTCGGGCTCGCTTCCCAGCCTCGCAAGAGATGAATGCACCGCCAGAATAAGATCGGGCAGGCCAACTTTTGGCAGAGGGTTGTTCGAGATATAAGCCGCGACAACTTGAGCGGTCAATTCGACTGAATTTGAAATCGCCATTCTATGATCTCCCACAGTCGAGTTTCGTGTAGATGTGGGTTTATACCTGATTCGCAGACTTGTCCAACGAACCTTGGGACAGGGGACGCTGCCTGGCTGCATCGTAAGCTTTCTGGCAAACACATCTTGATCGCGTGGCGCGCCAAACATTGTTGTGCGAATCGAAAACTTGGGCAATAGAGTGAGAACGTACACGACGAGCCATCACTATGGCGTACCTCGACTCACGTCCGATGAAAACGCCTATCATAACAATTCTCGCGGTGTTGGGCGCGCTGCTATTGCCGTGTCTTTCGTTCGCGCAGACTGCTGACGAAATCCTCAAGCACGCCAAGGAGCGAATTGCTCAAGATGAGAATAACGAAGCGTCATGGAGCGCAGAAAGTCGCGAAACTGCTGACAGGGTCTTGAACAATCTCAAAGCGGAGCGCTGCTCGGATAAAGATATTGGGCCTCTCTGCGCTATGATCGTTCTTTGCGGTAGAGCGCCGGAAATAGCAGGCGAGCGCTTACCTGATAACAAAGAACTCACGACGGCCAAGCAAGCGCTAGATGATGCAGGCGACGATTTCAAGAAGATGCTAAGCGCAATAGCTCAAGTGAAAATAGCTAGCGCTCGATTCGAGAAAGGAGCACGCGCTGCCAGAGACAGATGTGAAGCCAAGGTGAGGATGGCGTATCGGTCGGTTAGTCAGGCCGCAAAGCCTGCTTCGGACGAAGCCGTTGAGGCGACGACGCTAGATGAGATTTACAATGGTCCCGTGGCGATCCGTCCTATGGTGACCGCGCCACAGTTAATGCGCAGGGCTCCGCCCCTTCATTAGCCCTCAAAACCACATCGCCATGTCCAGGCCTACCACACTTCCCTAATGCGCCACTCTCGTCCCAAAAGATCGAGGGCAGAGCGGACACGCCGACGTCAGGATTGCGCAAATAGCGGTCATACACCGCCTGTTCGGCGAACGGGTCAGATCGACCCGTTCCACCCATCCTTAGACACACGCGTAAAGCCGCTTTCGCGATTGATCTTGCGTTGCTGCGCCGCCTACTGCCCGTGTCTCTTCATCGCTTCCGCTATCTTCTCCTTCACCGCATCGAGGTTGAAGCTCGCACCCTTCTGCATGGGGGGATATTCGATGGCGGTCATGGCGAGTTTCGCCACTTCCTGCTGGACAAAAACGAAGCGCCAAAACTCATACACGAACCAGTTAAAATAACTGAAGCTACCCCTATTCGGATCCACGCCGATAAATCCCGTTTTCTCGAACGGATCCAAACGCAGGTTTACCAGAGTCGGCATGTCTGGATGGTCCTTCGTGCCGAGCCAGCCGCCGGGCTGCGTGATGAACTGGTACTTGTAATCGTCGATCCTCACGGCGGCGAGGTTGTTTTCCGTGAAGTAGTAGATTTCGTGGCGAGCCGATGGGCCTTTGCCAGTGATCAAGTCCGTTTGGTCATAGCTGTCGAGATGGTTCTTGTAGGTCCGGTCGCCAAGCGTTACGCCCTTAAGCAGTTCATCCTTGATATTTGGGTTGCCGGCGGCTGCCACGAACGTCGGGAACCAGTCGAGGCTTGACATGATGCCATTCTCGACCTTGCCCGCGGGGACGCGGCTTGGCCAGCGAAGGATTGCGGGGCAACGGAAACCCCCCTCATAGCCCGTACCCTTGGCTCCGTAGAACGGGGTTGTTCCGCCATCCGGCCAGGTAAAGGCCTCGGTGCCGTTGTCGGTGGTGAACAAGAGGATGGTGTTTTCGTCCAGCCCGTTGTCCTTCAGGTATTGCATGACCGAGCCCACGATGTCGTCGAGCTGTGCCATGCCGGCTTCCTGAATGGTCCAGCCGTTCTTCGAATTGCGCAGGCCTTCGTATTTGGGTGAGAGGTGCGTTACGACGTGCATGCGCGTCGGATTGAGGTAGAGGAAAAACGGTTTGTTGGCGGTTTTGGCCCTGTCGATGAATTTGAGCGAAAGGTCGAGAATTTCGTCATCAACGGTCTCCATCCGCTTGGGATAGAGCGTACCCGCATCCTCGATCTTCTGCTTGCCTACCTTTCCCCAGCGCGGGTCCACTGTGGGGTCGTCCTGATCGGTCGCCCAGGAATGGACCATGTTGCGCGGTCCGACTACGTTCAACAGCTCCTGCGGGTAGCCAGGCTGTGCAGGGTCCTCCATCGCGTCGAGGTGATAGAGGTAGCCGAAGAACTCGTCGAACCCATGAACGGTTGGCAGGAACTGATTTTGATCGCCGAGATGGTTCTTGCCGAACTGGCCTGTGGCATATCCCAACGACTTGAGCGCCGTTGCGAGTGTGCAGGCCTCGGCGGGCAGCCCGAGTGGGGCGCCAGCCTGGCCGACCGTCGTCATTCCAGTACGGATGGGCAGTTGGCCGGTGATGAATGCCGCACGGCCTGCGGTGCAGCTCGCCTCCGCATAGTAATCGGTGAATAACATCCCCTCAGTAGCGAGTTTGTCGAGATTCGGTGTGCGTCCGGCCATCATTCCGCGGTGATACGCACCGATGTTCCAGATGCCGACGTCGTCAGACATGATGGCGACGATATTGGGTTGTTTGGCAGCCATGGCTCACTCTTTCCTTTTAATCGTCCTTCCGCGATCAGCGCGTGACTTTAAGGGTCGCCGAGAAGGCGACGCAGCTTGCGGAGGCGCCACCGAATCTCACCCCTCGATCTGACCTGCTCAATCGACAGCGGCCCGAATATTCGGAGATGAACCCCAAGGCGCGGCCACCGAGATGACGGCCCCTCAATTTTCACGAATGCCCTCGCCTTCGCTCGCCCCCTATGGATTGTAACATCGACGGAGCTGGCGCGCATCCGTCGCCCCCCGGCCGACCGCATTCTCAACGCCGCCGCTGAGATGCCGCGCGGGCGCGCCTCCCTCAATAGCCTATGCGGAGAATCCCCACCTTCGCTCCCCGGTCAGGCGGAACCTTCATTGCCGAGGTCGCCCTGGCCCGCGCCCGCGCGCCCTTCTCGCGCCGTTCACCGCCTCGATTTGCGATGACCGCTTCACGTCGACTCCGGCCAGTCGATGAGCAACCATCTCCGCTGCGAGCCCTGCCGCTCAGCCCCCTTCCCTATCGAACCCGGCGAATATGGGCTGCACGATCATTCCACGCTTTTTTGGCGGCGCTCTCTGGTGAAGTACCTTCCGTGGGAACGTGCGCTTCATCCGTCTCAATGACCTCTTCCTCTTCGCGGCGGAAAATTTCATCGCGCAGATCGGTCAGTTCCCTCTTGAGGCGCGACTCATCCTCGCGACATTTCGCAATGTCATCCTCTGTACGGCGCAAGTCCGCCTCAGACTGCGCTATCTGGTCCTGATGACGCTTACGTTCGGTCTGGAACGCAGCCTCGCTGGCCTTAACGTCATCTACTGCCGTTAGCAGCTGGAGCATACGATCTTTGAACTCATTCGGCATGGGCGCGCTCCTAATGGATGACAAATTCTTTGCCAAATATCGCAATTACAATTAGCCAATCATCCTTTTCCATAATCTTGCTGACCTTGTATTTGAGCAATCGAAACACTCCCGGAATTTCAAAGAGATAGCCTCTTCGGTAGCCAGCTATATCTTCGAAGTGTTTGATGAACATTGTTGCGCCTCAAAGTAGGAGGGAAATCAGCAGTGTTTGCTTTGCCGAGCACCACTGCTGACTGCGACCTCTTCACGCCGGGGAAAGGAGGCCCTTGCGTAGAAGCCCAAAGAAAAAGAGGGTGGCGATTGCCTGGAGCGGAAATACGCCACCCTCTCCTTCCATGAACGCGCCACACGCGCGTTGCGCCAGCCGTTGGAGACACCTGGCGCGGAAGCCATCATTTCGTGCCTTTCGGCATGAGAAATTCTGCGATGTTGGTTTTAGACAAGCGCAGTTCCATTGCCGGTTCACTTGATGGGAGCGGCAAATATTTCGAAGCGACCCATTTTGGCTCTCGCTCGATCCATATTGAGAAATGGATGCGCTTTAGATTGTGAAGGAAGTTCATCATTCTAGTCGCGCCTCGTCATGCATCACTGCAAGCTTTTTATTGATCTTCGCGGCGCGCTCAGCTAGTGGATCGAACCTGACAGTTGAATCCCGGATGGGATTCCCTCTGGGATTTCGGCGTGCGAGTCTGCGTGATGCGCGCAGGAAAATCCCTTTCGGTTTCGTCTGCCGATATTTGTCGGCTCAAAGCCCTGGTTCGTGACCGCAACGCGCCGCAGAAGCAGGTCTGGCGGGCCGAGATCGTGCTGCTTACGGCCGATGGTGTCGGCACGAACGAGATCATGCGGCGAACCGGCAAGTCCAAGACCTGCGTATGGCGCTGGCAAGAACGCTTTATCGAGGCGGGGTTCGACGGGTTGCTCCGCGACAAGACGCGTCCCTCGCGCATCCCACCGCTGAGCGCCGGGGCCGCCGAGCGCGTCGTCGCGCTGACACTTGGCGAACCGCCTGGCGAGACGACCCACTGGACCGGCTTGTTGATGGCGAAGGCGGCGGGGCTCAGCGTCAGCTCGGTTCAACGTATCTGGCGCAAGCACGGCCTCCAGCCGCACCGGATGCGCCAGTTCAAGCTGTCCAACGATCCGCGCTTCGTCGACAAATTGCGCGACGTCGTCGGGCTCTATGTCGATCCGCCCGCGCACGCCATCGTCCTGTCGGTCGACGAGAAGAGCCAGATTCAGGCGCTGGACCGCACCCAGCCCGGACTGCCGCTGAAGAAGGGCCGCGCCGGAACGATGACACACGACTACGAGCGGCACGGAACGACGACGCTGTTCGCCGCGATGAACGTCCTCGACGGCACGGTGATCGGCCGCAACATGCAGCGCCATCGCCATCAGGAGTTCATCCGCTTCCTCAATATCGTCGAAAGACAGGTTCCTGCGGGGAAGACGATCCACGCCATCATCGACAACTACGCCGCCCACAAGCATCCCAATGTCCGCCGATGGCTCGAACGCAATCCGCGATGGACATTCCACTTCACGCCGACGTCCGCTTCCTGGCTCAACGCGGTCGAGGGCTTCTTCGCCACTCTCACAAAGCGCAGGCTCAAGCGAGGCGTCTTCCGGTCCGTCACCGATCTGCAAGCCGCGATCAACCGCTTCCTCGAAGAGCACAATCAGCAGTCCAGGCCCTTCACATGGACCGCAGACCCGGACAAAATCATCGCCGCCGTCAGGCGCGGGCATCAAGTGTTAGATTCGATCCACTAGTTCCTTTTCAGCACGCGCACGCGCAAAATCTGATCTTAATTTTTGTGCTGCGGAACTGTCGTGATGCTGCCGCCAATTGGCGCTGCGCATTGCTTTCAGAGTTATCGTGCCGTCAGGCGTTGCTAATTTGACAGGTCTTGTCCGCGTCATTTCGCGAAGCGCCGCTTCAAGCTTTCCCTGAGCCCACAATGACGGATGCGGAGTTATATCGAGCCACGGCAATGGCCGCATATGGACCTTCATCGTCGCAACGGACTTGGTAACTCCATAAACGCCATCAGGGCGAGTGTTGACGTGAGCTATGCCGGCCGGTTGCGGATACGTGACAGTTGGCCATATATTTGGCGAGGGCCAAGGCTGCGGCGGACCATCATCTACTGACGCGCCAATATCCTCGCGCATAATAACTTTTCTGGCGGTAAACGCGCCGATCACTTTTGGTTCCCAAGGGATCGGGAAATACGGCCATTGATCTTTCGGATACAACCACCAAGGATATTGCACGCCATCTGCTGGCGGATATAGCTGTCGTGGTTCTCCTGGCGCAGGAACAGTTTGCCAATAGTAATTTATTGGCCAACTTGATGGAAACCACTTCTCGGCCGGAAGCAATCCACCTGCTGATGTTTTCCAAGCGCACATAGGCGCGCTCCTGTCAGCCTAGGTTTCCAGGCCTATATGAGTGATCTGTTGACTGCCTAATACCGACAAGACGCTTCAGGGGAGGCGAAAATTGCGATAGCCATACTGAGGGCTTGCCAAAGTAGGTATAAAATGGCCTCCCACTAGCATCGTATTTTACAACTTCCTTCAACTGACCATCAGGGACATTAGTGGGATGGCGCGCCTCTCGAAGCGCGTCAGGGCGAACTTGTCGTTCCAGCACGTCGAAAGCTGTTCCCGTTGAATGCCGGATGTTAAAATCCCTACAATTTGGCGCTAAGTCTTTTTGAACTGTTTCCGCCAGCCTTCGCCGATAAGCTTGCGGATTTTCAATCTCCATCGGCTGCGGCAAAGGGCGACCGTGCGCTCTGAAAATCTCGCTATAATCGGCTCCAACATTAATCTTTTCGTCTTGATCTGTTGGGTCAAAAACAGACATGGCGCGCTCCTAGAGTGTGATGGCAAAAGGCCAATTATTTTGGCGTCGTCTGCGTTCCACGAATAACGGCAGGTGATTTCGTTGACGCGCCAGGGGTGCTTGAAGGACTGCGCACCAACGTTCCTGCTTGGCCAGTGGGCTGTGGCTGACGTGCAGCGGCTTTCGTCTTGTCCATTGAAGGCATGTCACTCATTGAAGTCTCCTGGGTTAGAACAGGCTCTTTCGTTTTGATGAGTCAGGCTCAGCGTGTATGCGTTCGGGTGGCGACTTCTCATCGCTATCTGCACTGAACGGCGCTGGCTTCGGCTGGCCAAGCTGTTCGGGAAAATCTTCCTCGTCATCATCGTAATAAGTGCCAGCTTTGATTTCTTCGTCTCTGCGCTTCAACCAAGCATCCATCATGTCGATGCAATCTTTGATTTTTTGCGCTTGAGAATTATCTCGCATTGTAAATCTCCATTAAGCGAAGAGATCACGCTTACTGGGCTGATGTGGCGCGCCAGTTAGCTTTCTGATTAATGTTTGAAGACGATCAACGTCTTCTCTTTCAGCGCGCTTAGCGTCTCTCTGACAGCGCCTGTAGTCACGCATCTTGCATGATTGAGAGCAGAAGCGCCGGTCTTTTCTGAGCCTGACAAATGGGGCGCCACAGGCTGCGCATCTCACTAGTTGCATAATAGTGATCCGCAATTGCGAACTATTGCGATAAGTATAACACACTGGCCAGTGATTTTCTACCGTTCCGCAGCGAAACGCTCTGTTTATTTCAATGGTACTTTCACTATACTTAGGAGCGCGATTTTTTTGAAACGGATCGTCGCGGCTTCGCCCTAGACCCACCCGCCAACAGGCCCAGGATCGAGCAGGAACCGGCCCTAGACCGCGTTCGTTGGCCGGGGCCGTATCGGGGCGGGTCGAAGGCGGCCAGCCGCGAGCGGCCTTCCTTCCGGCTTAGGCGCGGCCCATCAGGCGCAATGTCTCTTGAGCAACCGTGTTCGCTGCGTTAATCAACATCTTGTCCAGGTGCAAATATCTGGAGGTGACAGATTGCTGCTTGTGTCCGATGAGCCCAGCGACGGTGCTATCTGCGAAAGTTAAATCAGCAGCGAGCGAAGCGAATGAATGGCGCAACGTATGAGGTGAAATGTCGTGCGCTAGTCTCAACTTCCTCCAACTATGATGCAGGTTCTTCCCATATTGATGTGGAAAGACATATTGGCCGGTTTGCGTCTGGCGTTTAATAATATCAATCGCTATCGAACTGAGCGGCCTCACGCTAACGCCAGTTTTGGTATCGCCTAGCGTTGCGATGTTGCGCTCCAGATCACACTCTGCCCAGCGCAGGTTTTTGGCTTCGCTGCTGCGCCAACCAGTTACTGCCAAAAGCAGGAAAATATCATGAATGGTGCTGCCGTTGAGAGCCGCGCCAAATTGCTGGTATTCAGCACTGCTCAAGCGTCTCATGCGCTTAACTTCGGCTGGCTTTTCGATACCGCGTACTGGATTGTCAGTTCGCATCTTGCGCTTCACGGCATATTGAAAAATCGCGCCCAAGAGACCAATGATGCGCCGCTTGCTCCCAGCACTAAGACCGTTCGTAAAGTTCTCGATCACCTCAGTCGTTATCAAGGCCACTCGATGACGGCCTAGCTTCGGCTTGATGTGCATTTTGATGCGCGACCTGTCGCTCAAGATCGTGGCAGGCTTTTTACCGTTCGCCTTCTCTTCATATTCATCGCAGAGTTCCGCGACGGTCATGGCGCTTCGCTGCGCCTTTCGTTCAGCACTGGGGTCCTCGCCCAATCTCACTGCTCGAAGCACCTGTATGGCTTCCTGTCGCGCCATATGAGGCGTCAAGACCGGATGCCTACCCAACTTGAACCAGCACTGGCGCGCCTCTCGATTTCGAAAAATGACCGAGTAGGTCACAACGTTGCTGAACTGCCGCCTAGCGCAGAAGCCACGCACCTCAACATCCCAAAGAACCGAGTTCGGCTGCATGGCCGCGACCTCTCTCGGACCGATCCGTACCTTGAAACTATTGGCCATTTGGCCGCACTCCTAGCTTTCACCTAGCTAGCATTTGCGCGAAAAACCATAGCATGACAATCAAAATCATGGCAAATCATGTGAAATGCATTTTGGCGCTTTTATCCAATGAAATCATACTGTTGCGCACCACATCGAACTGGCATAAAGCGCAGCGAAAAAGATCCAATAGTATTTCCTTGCTCCTCAAGGGCAAGAAGCTCGGGTTCACCTTGACCGAGATCCAGGATCTGATCGGCGGCAAGGGGGCGACGGAGACGCCTGACCTCGAGGAACAGCTCAACGCCCAGCAAATTGTCACTCAGATCGGCCATCTCGAGCGGCAACGAGGCGAAATCGAGAGCGCCATCGAGCGGTTGCGCGCAACGCAAAGCCGGCTCGCTCACGGCGCCGCCGCGTGACTGGCGAGCCAAAAGGGCAGCGGCTGCGTCGCGTTAGGCTTTGATCCGCGCCGCCTCTACCATGCGCAACGCTTCGGCGAAGGCGGCGTCAATCCCGAGGTGCGTCGTATCGAGTTGGACCGCGTCGCTGGCCGGACGCAAAGGCGCAGCGGCGCGGCCGGAATCGCGCGCGTCGCGGCGGATGATGTCGCTCAGGATCGCGTTATAGTCCGCTTTTTCGCCGCTCCGGATCAACTCGAGCGCGCGGCGCTGCGCCCGGGTCGCGGCGCTCGCGGTGACGTAGATCTTCACATCCGCATGCGGACAAACGACTGTGCCGATGTCCCGGCCGTCGAGGACTGCGCCGCCTGCCCGTGCGGCGAATGTGCGCTGCGCCTCGAGGAGCGCCGCGCGGACCCCAGGCATCGCCGCGACCACGGACGCGGCTTCCCCCATCTGACGCGTCCGCAAGGTCATATCGTCAAAAACGGTGAGGCCCAGTCCGCGCGCGGCAGCGACGGCCGCGGCTTCGTCGTAAAGGTTGCGATCCTCGGCAATAAGGGCGGCCGCCGTCGCGCGGTATAGCAGCCCGGTGTCCAGATGCGGCAATCCGTAATGCGCAGCGATCCGGCGCGCGATTGTCCCCTTCCCCGAGGCCGCGGGACCGTCGATGGCGATGATCATGCAGCCGCCCGCTTCCCCAGGCTCCCACTCAAGTGCGCTCTTAGTGCCCAGCGCCGCGGCTGTCGAGGCTCGAAGAAGCTGCGCGGTCATGGACCTCAAAGCTGTCTGCATCTTCGCCGCTCGATAGCCGCCAGGTCACGGCTGAGCCTCAAGCGCTGGAACAGTGCTCAGCTTGTGCCGAATTCTGGCGAGGCGTAATCAACGATTTGGCGCGATGACAGAATTGCGACGGCCGGGAGCGAGGCCGCAGGCCTGGGAGGGCGACGGTGAACCTTACTGGCGATCAGAAAAAGACCATTGCCGCCGCTTTTCTCGGCTGGATGCTCGACGCGTTCGATTTCTTCCTCCTGACCTTTCTGCTCAAGGACATCGCCAAGGAGTTCGGCGTCGAGATTTCGGCGGTGGCCTACGCGCTGTTCCTGACGCTCGCGATGCGGTTCGTCGGGGCCTTCATCTTCGGCCGGCTGGGCGACCGGTGGGGACGCAAGCCGGCGCTGATGCTCGACATTCTCTGCTATTCGATCCTCGGCGCGCTCGCGGCCTTTTCCCCGAACCTCATCGTGTTCCTGATCTTGCGCGCGCTGTTCGGCATCGCCATGGGCGGCGAATGGGGCCTCGGCAGTTCGCTGGCGATGGAGTTGATTCCGCCGCAGGCGCGCGGGCTCGTGTCCGGGATTCTGCAATGCGGCTATCCGGCCGGCTTTCTGCTCGCCGCGATCGCCAACGGCCTGCTCTTCGGCCACACCTTCGGCGGTTACACGATCGGCTGGCGGGCGATGTTCCTGCTCAGCGTCCTGCCCGCCTTCGTCGTCCTGTTCATCCGCAGTGGAGTGCCCGAGTTGCCGGCCTTCGAGGCCTCCAAGGTTCACGAGAAACCCCATCTCTGGGCGACAATTCAAGAGCACAAAGGGCTCGTCATCTACATGGTTGTGCTGATGATGTGCTTCAACCTGTTCAGTCACGGCACTCAGGACCTCTATCCGACCTTCCTGCAAAAGCAGCATAACTTCGACCCCGGCACGGTGAGCTGGATCGTCATCGTCGCCAACCTCGGCGCCATTGCCGGCGGACTCACGTTCGGCCACGTGTCGGAGAAGATCGGCCGCGTCAACGCCATCACCATCGCCGCGCTGATCGCGCTTCCGGCGCTATATCTTTGGGCCTATGGCTCGACGCCCATTCTCCTCGCGCTAGGCGCCTTCGTGATCCAGGTCGCGGTTCAGGGCGCCTGGGGCGTGATCCCGGCCCATCTCAATGAACTCGCCCCGGGCGCGGCGCGGGCCACAATTCCCGCGTTCGTCTATCAGGCGGGCAACTTCCTCGCGTCCTACAACGGCCCTCTCCAGGCTCAAATCGCCGAAGCCAACGGCGGGAATTACGCATTTGCGCTAGCGCTGGTGGCGGGCGTGGTCGCGGTTGCGATCGTCGTCGTCATCCGATTCAGCCCGGAACGGCGCGGCGAGGTCCTGAAGGCGCACTGACGCGCCCGCGGGCGCTGGTCGCCGTTACATGAAATCCGAGACGGACCCGCCGACTTTAGCCGCGCGAGCGGAGCATACTCTTGATCGACGCGACTTCGCGAGAAACATGGAGGATCGCCTTCATGAGTTCCTGTTCGGTCACGCGGCCGTCTTCGACTATGCATGGGTCGGGACCGACGCCTCCCGGTTTGGCTCCGCCATCGCCGTCATCGAACAACCGCCCAAAGGAGCGCAGGATTTCGATCAACACCTCGGGGTGGGTTTCAAGATCGATCTTGGCGCCGTGTTTCTTGATGACCTTGGCGATTGCCGCCTTTTGTTCGCGTGTCATAGTGACCTCCTCTTCGCCGTCGCCGCCCAACTTTCTCGTTGCCGAATCCAGGTGACCAGAATTGTCTTCCGCCCTTTAAGAACAGGCAGGGACGCATGGATCATGTCGGGATCGCTTAGCCCGTCCCCGTCAAGGTTGCTCCATACGAGGAGACGCCCGCGTACGCAGTTGATCGACAGATCCAATAGCGGGAATCGCGTTTCCCCGCCACGTTCGGGGGCGTCCAAATAAAGCAAGACCGAATGGGTTCTTTCGCCGGCCGCATCGCCGTCGAAATATCCGCTGTCGTGGTGATAGTCGAAACGACCGCCCTTTTCATATCTGGTCGCCTGCCACTCTTCCCGGTTAGCGACCACCTCCGCCATATGCTGTCCGAGACGGCGATCGATCAACGCAACCGTTCGCTGAAGGGGCGAGGTGAACCATCGTTCCGATGTCGTCGAGCTGACCCGGCGGGCGCTATACATATATTGGTGTTTTCCGCCCTCGCCTTCGACATAGACCGTGCTGCGGCGCCAAAAAGCGAACTCCAATTCAGCAAGAACCGCTTCGCACCGTCGCGCGTCGAGAAAATTGTCAATCCAGAAGACGCGGCCGTCAGCCTCGGTGCAGTCGTGGCGCGGGATGAGCCTCATTGTTTGGCCGCTTTGCAAAGTCTCATCATCAAGCGGGCTTCGAATTCCCTCAGGCCCCGCCGATCGCCCCGCCCGTACTCGCTGAGCGGACGGCCCGAAAGCAAGCGGCGAAGGCGTCGAAGCGAAGCCGCCTCGCTTTTTTCCCAGTTCGCATGGTCCTCCCAGTGCGTGACGCGATAGGCCCGCTCATAGCAGTGCCAACCGACGACCTCGTGCGGATGATAGACGTCATATCCGTGCGTGAACGCACGCAGGCTCGTGGCGACTTCGTCTCCGAAGAAATAACAGTTTGGATCGAACGGAATCTCTCGATTGAAGCTGCCGCCAGCGAAGAGGCAATGCAGGGAGACAAACTCGCCAGGAATTGGTCCGGTCAGCCGACGCGCCGACAAAATGGGACGCCCGATCAAACGAAGGAGCAATCCATCCGTCCGTTCATAAGGGTAAATCTTGAGCGGGCGCTTTCGCCGACCATACGGATCGGTTAGAGGGTTATACGCAGGCAGATACGCTGTGATGATCGGTTTCTCGACGCCTTGGCGGACGAGCGCGTCATATGCCCGCAACAGCTTTTGATCCCATTCCCGCGCGAATCGGTGATGTGAATCGAGGATGAGCGTGAAGGGCTCGCCTCGCCATCGCTGCTGAACTTGGCGGCGCGCCCAATTGCAGCCTCTGCTGTGGGTATGGGAAATCTCCACGACTTCGATTTCGGCGCCCCTGGCGAATCCGAGGTCAAGCCTCTCTTCGGGCCCTCGTTGCCAGAGAATGGCAATTCGAAGGGATCCGGGATTGCGGGCTTTTGCGAGGAGATCGCGCACCGTCGCGCCGAGCTCGGAATCCCGGTAGGCAGGTATCTGGACAAAGATGCGGCGTTCGTCCGGCTCGGATCTCAGAACGTCCGGACTCACAGGACTTTGCGCTGCCCCCATGCTCTTGTCCGTACTGGCCTCCGCCGAAGCGGAATTTTCGTGATCCGCCCGGAGCTTAGTCCTCAACTGACCGAGCAGACAAGATTACTCCAATTCTGCGATTGGAACCTTCGGCGCGCTCGGCCGTTGTCAGGGGCGGAAAGGATCGGTTTAAGCGGCAAGCGCTGGCGATCCCACAACACCTTTAGGAGGGTTTCATGTCTCGATGGATGCTGGGCGTCGCAGCGGCGGCGCTGGTCACAGTCGCTTCTCCCGCAGCTTTCGCTGACCAAAGCGGCGCGGTGACCGGAGGCGTTACAGGCGCAGTGGGCGGCGCTCTCGTTGGCGGCCCGGTGGGCGCGGTGGTTGGCGGCGTCGGCGGCGCGGCGGTTGGAAACGCGATGACCAATCACCGCCGCTACTACCACCACCCCTACGCGTATTATCATCATCCCCGCTACTACCATCCGTATTGATCGCGGGTAACGCCGGCGGCAGCCGGCCGCCCTCATAACGGCCGGTCAAAAGAGAAAGGGCTCGACGGATCGCCGCCGAGCCCTAATCATGTGACGACACGGCGCCGGGCGTTTATTCCGCGGCAGCGGAGCGCTTCGGCAGCACCCAGTTCGGCCGGGGGAAGTGGCAGGTGTAGCCGTTGGGGTACCGTTCCAGGTAATCCTGATGCTCGGGCTCGGCTTGCCAGAATGGACCGACCGCCTTGAGTTCGGTCACTACCTTGCCCGGCCACAGTCCTGAAGCCTCGACATCGGCGATCGTGTCGAGCGCGACGCGCTTCTGCTCGTCGTCGGTGAAGAAGATCGCCGAACGGTAGCTGGCGCCGACGTCGTTGCCCTGGCGGTTTCTGGTTGTCGGATCGTGGATCTGAAAGAAGAACTCGAGCAGCCTGCGGTAGCTGGTCTTCGCCGGATCGAAGATGATCTCGATCGCCTCGGCGTGGTTGCCGTGGTTGCGGTAGGTCGCATTGGGAACCTCGCCGCCGGTATAGCCGACCCGGGTCGAGACGACGCCGGGAAGGCGGCGGATCAGATCCTGCATCCCCCAGAAACAGCCGCCCGCGAGAACCGCGCGTTCATTGGCCATGGGTAAAGCTCCTTTGTTGCAGGATATATTCGCGCCAATCTGGCCTTCGTTACGGCGAGTTGCAAGACGCCGGGAGCCGAAGGCGGCGGCGAGCCGTCTTTAGATAATCACTTTCACCGAGAACAGAACCAGGGCGCCGATCCACAGCGTTTCGGCGACCATCAGGCCGACCG
Source organism: uncultured Alphaproteobacteria bacterium (assembly GCA_963794655.1). GTDB lineage: Bacteria > Pseudomonadota > Alphaproteobacteria > Rhizobiales > Beijerinckiaceae > Roseiarcus. The sequence continues at coordinate 1,642,774 of CAWCEV010000006.1, read as the reverse complement.
GCCGCCAGCCGACTGCGAACAAAGCCTTAAACGAGGTCTTCATGCCGAGCGCCGCGATCGCGGCGACCAGGCACCAGCGCGAGGCTTCGTTAGCGGCGTCGATGAAAACCTTTGGCAGAAGGCCAAACGAGTTGACGACGACGAGAGCGGCGAACGCGACAAGAAACAGCGGCAGCGTCGCCCGCGCGCCCTGGCCGGGCGCGTGCCGGGCCGCAAGAAACGAGATCGCAAACACCGCCGGCAGCAGCATGGCGACGCGAAGCAGCTTGACATAGGTTGCGATGTCGCCGGTCTCGTTCGAGATCGAATACCCGGCGCCCACGACCTGAGCGACGTCATGAATGGTGCCGCCGATAAATATGCCTGCCAGCTTGTGGTCGAGGCCGATCGAGGTCGCGAACACCGGATAGAGGATCATCGCCAGCGTCGAGAGCGCGGTCACCGCCACCACGGTGAGGATGGTGTCGCGTTCGCGGGTTTCGCTCTTCGGCAGGACCGAGGCGATCGCAAGCGCCGCCGAGGCGCCGCAGATCGCAACAGCGCCGCCGGAAAGGACGCCGAACATCGGCGAAAGGCCGAGGCGCCGTGCGAGCAGGAAGCCAACGACGATCGTCGTCACGACGCCGACGATCACGGTCGCGACCGGCCAGGCGCCGAGCGAGACGATCTCATTGAGCGTAATCCGCACCCCCAGCAATCCGACTCCGACGCGCAACACCGAGCGCGAGGTGAATTCAATACCCGCGACGCATCGTCCTTCCTCGTGCAGAAAGTGGAACGCCATCCCGAACAGGAGCGCGAACAGCATGACCGGCGCGGTATAATGCTGGGCAAGCCACGTCGAAGCGAGCGCGATGGTCCCGGCGACCAAAAGCCCGGGATAGACCGCGTGGACCAGCTTCGCCCGTGGCCAAGATCCGAAGCGCGCCGGCGGCGGCCCCGGATCCAGGGCGATGAGACCTTCCATGCTGTCGAGCGACGCGAAATCGATCGCAGGCAAACCGGCCTTGTTCACGCTGCAGAGCTCCCAGTCGTCCGGCAAAGCTCGGGTCGAGAGCGCGGCGCAGCGAGCAAGCAGATTCCTAACGCTGGGGCTTTTGGCATCCGGCTTTATGGGCTATCGAAGCGCCAATTGTCCATGACCGGAAGCATGCGGCCAGTCACAGCCTTATAGCGGTCCGGCGGCCATCCCAGCCGTTTGCCGCATGGATCCGTCGCGTGGTCAGGCCGCGGTGTGACGCGGGTCACGGACCTGGATCCCGGGCAATGAAACTCTCTCGCCCTTGGGACCTTCTTTCGTGCATATGGTTCTCAAAACCGGTCCAATTGCGATCGAACGGCGACCCTCAGCCTTCGGAGCCCGTTCCGCGAGCGCGTTTCTCTTGTGGGCAGATCGAAATGTTCTTTGAGCTCGAGACTTTCGCCGGGACCGGCGTCCGAGGAACGCAAGACGGGCCCGCCGCCGAGGCAATGTTGGACGCTCCCAGTTGGATAGCGTCGGTCCCCTCTGGCACGGTCTATGTCACCGAGACCTTCTCCAACGGTATCCGGAAGATTGAAAACGGGATGGTTTCGACCCTGACGAGCCGCGCCGACGGCAATGCGGACGGCCCACTTTCCACCGCGTTGTTCCGGGGTCCGTCGGGCATCGTCTCCGACCGGATGGGCAACCTCTATGTGGGCGATCAGAACAATCACCGGATTCGCAAGATCGACGTATCGGGCGTTGTGACGACTGCCGCCGGCCCCACCGGCGACCAGCTCCTCTACGGCTGGGTCGATGAACTAATGGAGATCGCGCTCTTCACTCGACCGATGGCGCTGGCCATCGATACGGACGACGCGACCATCTTTGTGACGGAACACAATCGCATCCGGCGGTTCCCGCTTCGCTTCACGCCCAGCGTAGGGGTCATGGCGGTGCGTACGGTCGCGGCGGTCGGCATCCAGGGCTTTGCCGACGGCCCTCCGCCTGTGGCCCAATTCAGCCGGCCGGTCGGTCTCGCGGTGACGCCGGCGGGCGATCTTTTCGTCGCCGACACGGGCAATCACCGTATCCGCCGCGTATCCCCTGCCGGCGTCGTCACGACGGTCGCCGGAAATGGGATCGCCGCCTCCCCGACCGATCCATCGCAATTCCTGGACGGTCGGCCCGCTCTGCAGACGAGCTTCGAAGGCCCGTTCGGCCTGGCTGTCGATCCGTCCGGAATGGTGTGGGTCGCCGATGGCAGCCACGTGCGAATCTATTCACCGCTCTCGAACACCGTTTCGACTGCATGTTCCGATCAAGGACTGCATCAACAGCCGATCAAGTTCAACAACGCCTTCGGCGGAATTGCGCTCTCGGGCGGAAAGATCCTGGTCAGCGCCTCCAACCAAATTCTGGCGCTGACGCCACACGAGGATTGAGGCGAGGCGCCTTGGGGCTTCCCTATTAAGGCTGCTACCGCAGAGAAGAAGACGCTGCCCGCCCCGTAACTGCGGGAGAGTTTGCTACTCGTTTTCGCCCTCGATCGCGGCGATCGTCGCGTCGGTCACCGCGCGGGTTGTCGCGGGGCCGCCGAGGTCCGGCGTGTGCAGCGAAGGGTTGGCGGTGACGCGCTCGATCGCCCGCATCAGGCGATTCGCGGCAGCCTGTTCGCCGAGATGTTCGAGCATCATCGCCCCGGTCCAGAATGACCCGATCGGATTGGCGACGCCCTTGCCGGCGATGTCGAAGGCCGAGCCATGGATCGGCTCGAACATCGACGGGAAGCGCCGCTCGGGGTTGAGGTTGGCGGTCGGCGCGATCCCGAGCGAGCCCGCCAGCGCCGCCGCGAGATCGGACAGGATGTCGGCATGGAGATTCGAGGCGACGATTGTGTCGAGGCTCGCGGGCCTGATCGTCATCCGCATGGTCATGGCGTCGACCAGCATCTTGTCCCACGCAACGTCCGGAAACTCGCGCGCGACCTCCGCGCCGATCTCGTCCCACATCACCATCGCGTGCCGCTGCGCGTTCGACTTGGTGACGATGGTGAGCAGCTTTCGGGGGCGGGAGCGCGCCAGGGCGAAGGCGAAGCGGAAAATCCGTTCGACCCCGGCGCGGGTCATGATCGAGACGTCGGTCGCGACCTCGATCGGCAGGCCGCGGTGCGCGCGTCCGCCGACGCCCGCATATTCCCCCTCCGAGTTCTCGCGCACGATCACCCAGTCGAGCTCCGGGCCGCTCACCTGGCGCAGCGGGCTCGTGATCCCCGGCAGGACGCGGGCGGGCCGCACGTTGGCGTATTGGTCGAACGGCTGGCAGATCGCGAGCCTCAGACCCCAGAGGCTGATGTGGTCGGGCACCTCCGGCGAGCCCACCGCGCCGAAATAGATCGCGTCGTGGCCCTTGATCGCATCGAGGCCGTCGGGCGGCATCATGACGCCGGTCGAGCGATAGAGATCCGAGCCCCAGTCGAAGCGGTCGAAGGCGAATTCGATCCCGCCCTCGCGCCCGGCGACCGCGGCGAGCGCCTCGAGACCGGCCGGAATGACCTCCTTGCCGATCCCGTCGCCCGGAATGACCGCGATCCGATAGCGCCGCATGGGCCTGTCCGCCGCTGGCATTGAGTTTCTCTCCGGCAGCGCGGTTATTTCGCCGGGGCCGCCAGCACTTCGGATTTGGTCTCGTCGGCGGGGTCGAAGTGCGGGACGCAGATCACGCACAGGCGGTTCTTCGGGGACGAGGCGGCGACCTTGTGGTGAACGCCCTTGCTGATGACGCAAAGCTCGTCGGCGCGGAGCTTCTGCTCGGTGGTCTTGCCGGTCGCCGGGTCATGCAGCGTAAGCGCGATCTCGCCGTCGAGGACGAAATAGATCTCGTCGAAGCTCTTATGGAAATGCGGAACGGTCTCGCGGATGTCGATCGCGAGCGCAAGACTCGGAGAATATTCGGCGCCGGTCAGGATCTCACGGATCTCTCCGCAAAAGGGCGAGGTCTTCACCACGTGGTCGCGGATGAGCTTGGTGATCATGGCGGTCGTCCTCTCGATCGGTCGGATCGCGCGTGCGCCGCGCCGGGCTGGGGCTGCGAAGCCTGACAAAATTGCGGCTTCGCTGCAACCAAGGTTTGGCGCCGCGCGTTTAAGCGCCGGTGAAAGCTCCGGCGCGGCCGGAGGTTAGATCAATCCGGCGGGAGTTTCGCAATGGGCCTTCTACTCCTCATTATCATCCTTGTGCTGCTGTTCGGCGGCGGGGGCGGATATTACGGCTACCGCACCTATGGCGGCCCCGGGCTCGGCGGCGTGCTCGGAGTCATCGTCGTGATCCTCCTGATCCTTTGGCTGGTCGGCGGGCTCGGTCCGTATACGACGCACGTCTGACGGAGCCGTCGAGCGCAAGTTGTTTCACGTGAAACGCAAGGTTAGCGGAGCCCTGGCGCAATAATTTACAAGCCCGGGCACAACAGTTTCAAAGACGAGCGCAACAAAAACAAAACCGGACGCAACAAAATCAAAATCGGACGCAACAAAATCCAAATCCGGTTTTCTTTCGCCGATCGGGCGATTTCAATGACTTGTGGCCGATTGCGACCTCCGGCTCTTACAATCCAATGCCTCGGCGGCTCGCGAGCCGCGTCGGTCCTCTATCTTTGACTCGGGGCCGCTTGTCCGCGGCATTTCCGACAAACACGAGGACAATAATCTATGATTCCGGCAACCCGAAGGAAATAGTTGGGCCAATTTTCGAACCGATGCTAAATTGCTGTAAGAAGGAATTTCGACTGCCACTTGCTGGGAGGGATCCGCGGTTGCGGCTGAGGCTTGTCGGCGCGTCAACGCACCGCGCCACGGATCACGAAGCGGGACAGTCGTCCGAATACCTCATCAATAGTCCAACCAATCCGCTTGGCCAGTCTGCCGCGCCGACTCCCGCCGAGCAAATTTCAACGCGTCCCCGACTTTGTCCAGTATGTAGGCGGCCCCATTCTGCGGGCAGTTCTGATACCCAGGATGAGCCAGAAGTTCATCTCTTTGCTTTCTGAGGTATTTCTCAAAAGAGACGACCAGTTCGTTTAGATGATTAAATCCGAGTCGTGACATTCGGTTTTCCAGTTGCATTATTTCAAACACACGATTACCGAATAAATCATCACTCAGCGGCGTCGTCGGAAGAATAGATCCAAGATATTCCAACCTACTCGATAATATTCTCATATGCGCCCACCCGCTTGCAGTAGCTTTTACGCAATCATGATCACGGATCACGTCCGAAGACGACGTCTCAACCTCAATAAGGCCTTTTTTCAAGCAAAACTGAGCAGCAGACACAACGTCATCTCGGACAAATCCCAAAGATTCAACGTAGACACGTAACCGCGGCAACCCCACAAAACCCATTTGCCCATTGTCTCCTCGCACCTTCCGCTGCCCAATCAAGTAGAATAGAATCTCAGGAACTATAAAGTTTGAGGGCCTCGCCCAATTGCCATCGCAGTAGAATATATTTGAGATAAAACCGCTATCGTCATTAAAGAAACGATAATCTTGCCGCATCAAGGCCCGCAGTATTCTATACTCAGGAAAGGATCTAAAGCCTGTCCCTTGAACTACTGAGGCAATAACGTCCTCGGGCATGTGGCCAGATGTAATAATTGCCATAAACATGTCTAGAGCCGTTCTAACGTTACGGCCCGAAAGCGCCTCGAGAACACGCGATATATTATTCGGCCGAACAAACAACTCGTTGTATATGCCGCGTAAGAATTCACCGGCTCTTTTCTTTGGATATGAAATCGTGATGCCTGATCCTGTCTGAAAACGGACTTGCTCCGGAGCCTCAGAGTCCAATACTTCCAAACTTAGTTCAAGCCGCTTTCTAACCACGTCGATAAAGCGTGGCGGACTGATGTGGAATATCTGTCCCGTTCGATAGGTGTCCAATGGCGGTTCATTTTTAAAGGCTTCAAACGTGGAATCCCTCATTTGAAGTATTACAAGACTCCTAGTGGATCGAACCTGACAGTTGAATCCCGGATGGGATTCCCTCTGGGATTTCGGCGTGCGAGTCTGCGTGATGCGCGCAGGAAAATCCCTTTCGGTTTCGTCTGCCGATATTTGTCGGCTCAAAGCCCTGGTTCGTGACCGCAACGCGCCGCAGAAGCAGGTCTGGCGGGCCGAGATCGTGCTGCTTACGGCCGATGGTGTCGGCACGAACGAGATCATGCGGCGAACCGGCAAGTCCAAGACCTGCGTATGGCGCTGGCAAGAACGCTTTATCGAGGCGGGGTTCGACGGGTTGCTCCGCGACAAGACGCGTCCCTCGCGCATCCCACCGCTGAGCGCCGGGGCCGCCGAGCGCGTCGTCGCGCTGACACTTGGCGAACCGCCTGGCGAGACGACCCACTGGACCGGCTTGTTGATGGCGAAGGCGGCGGGGCTCAGCGTCAGCTCGGTTCAACGTATCTGGCGCAAGCACGGCCTCCAGCCGCACCGGATGCGCCAGTTCAAGCTGTCCAACGATCCGCGCTTCGTCGACAAATTGCGCGACGTCGTCGGGCTCTATGTCGATCCGCCCGCGCACGCCATCGTCCTGTCGGTCGACGAGAAGAGCCAGATTCAGGCGCTGGACCGCACCCAGCCCGGACTGCCGCTGAAGAAGGGCCGCGCCGGAACGATGACACACGACTACGAGCGGCACGGAACGACGACGCTGTTCGCCGCGATGAACGTCCTCGACGGCACGGTGATCGGCCGCAACATGCAGCGCCATCGCCATCAGGAGTTCATCCGCTTCCTCAATATCGTCGAAAGACAGGTTCCTGCGGGGAAGACGATCCACGCCATCATCGACAACTACGCCGCCCACAAGCATCCCAATGTCCGCCGATGGCTCGAACGCAATCCGCGATGGACATTCCACTTCACGCCGACGTCCGCTTCCTGGCTCAACGCGGTCGAGGGCTTCTTCGCCACTCTCACAAAGCGCAGGCTCAAGCGAGGCGTCTTCCGGTCCGTCACCGATCTGCAAGCCGCGATCAACCGCTTCCTCGAAGAGCACAATCAGCAGTCCAGGCCCTTCACATGGACCGCAGACCCGGACAAAATCATCGCCGCCGTCAGGCGCGGGCATCAAGTGTTAGATTCGATCCACTAGTTTGATCCATGAACCGGAGAGCGGTCTGGAATGCGATGAGCTGAGCCGCAGCCTCCCTACGGTCCACGTTATCGAAGACTGCAATGACACTTTCTCCCCTATCACCCTGGAGGTAGCGACAAATTCCAAGGGTTAGTTTAAATGAATCTTGGCGCCACTGCTTCTATGTCCCGCGCCTTTTCCAACAATCCTCTACCGGACTGAATAGCCTCCATTCTGTCATAATATGCCTTACGGTCTGCGAGGTTCGTTGCAAATATTCTCTCTTGATCCTTCGGATCACGAATGTCAATTTGAGCACCTTCTTCCACCAAACTATTGACAAACGTCTCACAGACCCAACTATTAATGTCAGATAAGTCGTCTGTTGCGAAATTAAAGTTCAAAAAGGCCCAATTGTTTCTATCAGCGAGTTTTTCAGGTTGAAGAAATTCACAGTATCTCCTTGCAAATAAAGATTTACCGGTTCCCACACCCCCTGTGACAAGCTGAATATCGCCTGCTTGCGATCGGTTTCCACTAAGTTATTTCCACGCGAGATCCCGAACGAGCCAATCTATCCTTTAAAAACGACTCAAGTATTCTGTCGTAACTAGTAATCTCATCAGAAGAAATATAGCACGAGCGTAAATGTCCTTATTGACTATTTGGTCCCTAGAGGAGAAGTATTTTCTCAATATAGGAGCAAGATCAGCGGCAAAGGTATTTGGATCTATGCGTGATAATATTTGGGATTGACCCGCTCCGTTGTTGAACGGCCTTTTAAATCGTCGAGGCCGTAGCGTTTCACTTATTTTCGAAGCAATCCACGCGAGAACACTGTCTCCTGCTAGTGGATCGAATCTAACACTTGATGCCCGCGCCTGACGGCGGCGATGATTTTGTCCGGGTCTGCGGTCCATGTGAAGGGCCTGGACTGCTGATTGTGCTCTTCGAGGAAGCGGTTGATCGCGGCTTGCAGATCGGTGACGGACCGGAAGACGCCTCGCTTGAGCCTGCGCTTTGTGAGAGTGGCGAAGAAGCCCTCGACCGCGTTGAGCCAGGAAGCGGACGTCGGCGTGAAGTGGAATGTCCATCGCGGATTGCGTTCGAGCCATCGGCGGACATTGGGATGCTTGTGGGCGGCGTAGTTGTCGATGATGGCGTGGATCGTCTTCCCCGCAGGAACCTGTCTTTCGACGATATTGAGGAAGCGGATGAACTCCTGATGGCGATGGCGCTGCATGTTGCGGCCGATCACCGTGCCGTCGAGGACGTTCATCGCGGCGAACAGCGTCGTCGTTCCGTGCCGCTCGTAGTCGTGTGTCATCGTTCCGGCGCGGCCCTTCTTCAGCGGCAGTCCGGGCTGGGTGCGGTCCAGCGCCTGAATCTGGCTCTTCTCGTCGACCGACAGGACGATGGCGTGCGCGGGCGGATCGACATAGAGCCCGACGACGTCGCGCAATTTGTCGACGAAGCGCGGATCGTTGGACAGCTTGAACTGGCGCATCCGGTGCGGCTGGAGGCCGTGCTTGCGCCAGATACGTTGAACCGAGCTGACGCTGAGCCCCGCCGCCTTCGCCATCAACAAGCCGGTCCAGTGGGTCGTCTCGCCAGGCGGTTCGCCAAGTGTCAGCGCGACGACGCGCTCGGCGGCCCCGGCGCTCAGCGGTGGGATGCGCGAGGGACGCGTCTTGTCGCGGAGCAACCCGTCGAACCCCGCCTCGATAAAGCGTTCTTGCCAGCGCCATACGCAGGTCTTGGACTTGCCGGTTCGCCGCATGATCTCGTTCGTGCCGACACCATCGGCCGTAAGCAGCACGATCTCGGCCCGCCAGACCTGCTTCTGCGGCGCGTTGCGGTCACGAACCAGGGCTTTGAGCCGACAAATATCGGCAGACGAAACCGAAAGGGATTTTCCTGCGCGCATCACGCAGACTCGCACGCCGAAATCCCAGAGGGAATCCCATCCGGGATTCAACTGTCAGGTTCGATCCACTAGTTGTCTCAGAAGATCGAGAAACACAGATGGGGAGTCCAGTTGCGAAATCGAGCCGGAAATATCGGGATCTGCGTCCCAATGCCCGGCCAGCAATCTTTGGCCGTTGACCGCGAGTATTATGCTGCATGGGTTGATTTTTGTGGGGAACGAGCGGTTTATTTCGGTTGCGTAGAGCCGTGCTTCAGAATACGCGGTTTCAATGTTCGCCGTCGGCGCCTTCGCCTCGACAATCATTATGGGCAAAGACTGTTTATAGACGCAAAAATCGGGAATGTAACCGATTTTTTGTTTATTTCCTTTTCCAATATTTCTGGCGACTAATCCTGCTTTGCTTCTTACTTCCTCAAGAGGTATGCCGAGAAAGTCGTGATTTGTTAACAGCGGAACTACGATCTGAGTTTCGACATCACCTTCTGTCGCTATGTCGGACAAGGACTGCACCTTTTGCCTCCCTCAAGCGACAGTTATCAAATATATCTGTTGAACACGGCCCAGAGTTGCGGTCAAGCCCTTATAATCGTTATACCTTCCCTCTCCTCCTCCCGGTTGCCCGTCCTCTGGGGAGACCTTTGCTGCCGACGACGGCCAATTCCTCACGGCCTCTCCAGCGCCATCTTGCTCGTCGATCATGTGCTAGTGGATCGAATCTAACACTTGATGCCCGCGCCTGACGGCGGCGATGATTTTGTCCGGGTCTGCGGTCCATGTGAAGGGCCTGGACTGCTGATTGTGCTCTTCGAGGAAGCGGTTGATCGCGGCTTGCAGATCGGTGACGGACCGGAAGACGCCTCGCTTGAGCCTGCGCTTTGTGAGAGTGGCGAAGAAGCCCTCGACCGCGTTGAGCCAGGAAGCGGACGTCGGCGTGAAGTGGAATGTCCATCGCGGATTGCGTTCGAGCCATCGGCGGACATTGGGATGCTTGTGGGCGGCGTAGTTGTCGATGATGGCGTGGATCGTCTTCCCCGCAGGAACCTGTCTTTCGACGATATTGAGGAAGCGGATGAACTCCTGATGGCGATGGCGCTGCATGTTGCGGCCGATCACCGTGCCGTCGAGGACGTTCATCGCGGCGAACAGCGTCGTCGTTCCGTGCCGCTCGTAGTCGTGTGTCATCGTTCCGGCGCGGCCCTTCTTCAGCGGCAGTCCGGGCTGGGTGCGGTCCAGCGCCTGAATCTGGCTCTTCTCGTCGACCGACAGGACGATGGCGTGCGCGGGCGGATCGACATAGAGCCCGACGACGTCGCGCAATTTGTCGACGAAGCGCGGATCGTTGGACAGCTTGAACTGGCGCATCCGGTGCGGCTGGAGGCCGTGCTTGCGCCAGATACGTTGAACCGAGCTGACGCTGAGCCCCGCCGCCTTCGCCATCAACAAGCCGGTCCAGTGGGTCGTCTCGCCAGGCGGTTCGCCAAGTGTCAGCGCGACGACGCGCTCGGCGGCCCCGGCGCTCAGCGGTGGGATGCGCGAGGGACGCGTCTTGTCGCGGAGCAACCCGTCGAACCCCGCCTCGATAAAGCGTTCTTGCCAGCGCCATACGCAGGTCTTGGACTTGCCGGTTCGCCGCATGATCTCGTTCGTGCCGACACCATCGGCCGTAAGCAGCACGATCTCGGCCCGCCAGACCTGCTTCTGCGGCGCGTTGCGGTCACGAACCAGGGCTTTGAGCCGACAAATATCGGCAGACGAAACCGAAAGGGATTTTCCTGCGCGCATCACGCAGACTCGCACGCCGAAATCCCAGAGGGAATCCCATCCGGGATTCAACTGTCAGGTTCGATCCACTAGGGTTATGGTTGGTTTAGCGGAAGGAGCGATGAGTCCCCATCATGTGGTCGTGATCGGCGCCGGGTTCGGCGGGCTCGAGACCGTTCGTCATCTCGCCGGAGCGCCGGTCCGCATCACCCTCATCGACAGCCGCAACCATCACCTGTTTCAGCCGCTGCTCTATCAGGTCGCGACCGCCTCGCTCGCCCCCTCGGAGATCGCCTGGCCGATCCGGCATCTTCTGCGCAGGCGCCGGGACGTTACGACATGGCTCGCCGCCGTCGAGGCAATCGACAAGGACGCGCGCCGGGTCCGCCTCGACGACGGTTCGCTCATCGACTTCGATACGCTCGTGCTGGCGACCGGCGCCCGTCACGCCTATTTCGGCCATGACGACTGGGAGCCGTTCGCGCCGGGCTTGAAGACGCTGGAAGACGCGACGGCGCTTAGAAGCCGCATCCTCCTAGCGTTCGAGCGGGCCGAGCGCGAGACGGACGAACACGAGCGCGCCGCGCTCATGACCTTCGTCATCGTCGGCGCCGGCCCGACCGGAGTCGAGCTTGCCGGAACCATCGCCGAACTCGCGCGAACCACCTTCCCCGCCGACTTTCGCAACATCGACACGAGACAGGCGCGGATCGTGCTGATCGAAGCGGGTCCGCGCGCGCTGCCCGCGTTCAGGGAGAACCTCTCGGACTACGCGAAGCGTTCACTTCAAGCGCTCGGGGTCGAGGTCGAGCTCGGGCAGGCGGTCACCGAATGCTCGGCCGAGGGCGTCGTCTACGGCGGCAAGACGCTGCGCGCGGCGACGGTCATCTGGGCGGCGGGCGTCCAGTCCTCGCCTGCCGCGCAATGGCTCGACACGCCGGCGGACAAGGCCGGGCGGCTCAAGGTCCAGCCGGACCTCACCGTGCCCGGGCGCGCGGAGATTTTCGCCATCGGCGACGCCGCCCTCGTCCTGCGGCCCGACGGCCGGCCGGTTCCCGGCATCGCGCCGGCCGCCAAGCAGGAAGGCGCCTATGTCGCGAAGGTAATCCGGGCGAGGCTCGCAGGCGAGGCCGCGCCGCCGGCCTTCGCCTATAAGCACGCCGGAGACCTGGCGACGATCGGCAAGCGGCGCGCGGTGATCGATTTCGGCTGGATCGAGCTGCGCGGCGCGCTTGCCTGGTGGCTCTGGGGCTTCGCCCACATCTATTTCCTGATCGGCGTCCGCAACCGGCTCAGCGTCGCGCTTAACTGGCTATGGATCTACGCCCGCGACCAGCGCAGCGCGCGGCTGATCACATGGCCGGGGGAAGGGGAGGAAACAGCGCCCTCGTCGCACGAGGAGAAACGCTGAAGGACCGCGGACGCCCCTTTCAGCCATGCCTCACCAGAAGCGCCGGCACGTCGCCTCCATCATCGTCCAGCATTCAGCCCACATTTCTGCGATCCCCCTACTGCCAAATGGCGCACGGTGCGCCGGCCCGCCGTGTCGGCGAGCCATCGAGCCCACGCCGGCCACATTCTCGAGGTCGGCCCACATTTTGGCGGCGACGACATAGGGCTGAAGCAGCACCTTCCACGGCCACAGCAGGGGCGCGGGATAGGACTGCGGCACGCTCATGTGGACCGGGCGGAGCCGATGCCTTCTCGCGATTGCGCTCGCGGCCTGAAGGCCGGAATAAACTCCCAATTCCACGGTGGCGACGGCAATCGGGTTCACGCAGGTATCGCCGGCGAAATACAGGTTTTCGATCGCCGGATAGTTGACTTCACTACAATATCTTTCGCTCCCGACCTCATTGATGAAGAGCTGCTGATCCAGATTGGGCTGGAAGAACGTGTTATCCCAGTCCACGTCGCTGTTGGGATCCCGGAACGAGTGTCCCAGCCTGAACGGGACATAATTTCGGAGCTCGCGCAACATGAGGTAAGCGGCTTCGGACAGCGCCGGATTGGCCATCCAGTCCGTCGGATCCAAATGCCCGTCTCGAGTGAGAGGGCTGTCCAGGTCGACGGGCAATGCGTTGAAGTCCGAGGCGGCGAGAGCGAGAACCGTCGTGTGCTCCCTCTCGCTCAAGTGCTTGACCTCGACGAAAGTGAGTGAATACTTCGAATTCAATAACGCTACGTAGTATTCCGGTATATCGTGCAGTCTATGTCGGAACGTAACATAGAGGAGAGGAAGAGGGACGCTGGTCAGGCGGCGAACGTTCGCGAGTTCAGGCACGACGCTGATGATCGTACCGCCCGGAGCCGCGTCCGAGGCTTTTGCGAAAATAATGTCAGCGAGGCTTGCGGGAGGGACCGCAAGGATCAAGTCGTGGACATGGTGTACGTGGGGCGCGCCGCCCTCCTCCGTATAAGAGATGCTGGTGACCCGGTGATTTTCGACCGTAACGCCCCTGACATCCGTGTTGACTTTCACCCTGGCCCCGAGTTCGTCGAGCCTGGCGAGGAGTGGCGTAATAAGCTGCTCGTAAGAATCGCGCCTCAGCACCCAGCATTGTGGCGTCGGCTGTCGAAATTGATATTTCGCGTAGGTTTGATAGGCTCGCGCGGAGGACAGATAACTGTCGATCGACCAAACATTTGTCACGGTGGCGTTGAAGAAATCCGTGACGGCGGGCGTGGCGTAATATCTTTCGGTTACAAAGTCATTCAGAGTTTGATTCTCAAGAGCCCCTCTGCGAAAGTCTCCCTGCGAGAGCAAATCGAGTATTGTATAGTCTGCGATGAATGTTTCCGGTACGGTCAGGACGCCAGAATTCAAATTCTTGATAAAAGTGCTGAACGATCCGGCGTCGGTGAAGCAGCGATAGTTGGGAAAATCATGCTCTCGCAGCAATCCACAAACAGGTCTTTTTTCGAATTCGTGCCTGCGGCTTAAACCCAAGTCTTCGACCAAGTCCCAAAAGTTGTTATACCACTCACAAAACATGTGGGGGTAGACGTCGTAATATGCGTGCACGTGGCGGACCCCGCTGAGATTGCCCCCGACCAGCGGCCCTTTCTCCAGGACCGTGACCGCAACTCCTCGCTCGGCCAGTCGAAGCGCTGCGGTTAGCCCCGCGACGCCGCCGCCTACAATCGTCGTTTCAAATTGATTTGCTCCCGGCATAACAGCCTCCGTTTGCTTGTCGCCATCAGAGCGGATCGCATCTCTAGATGAGAACTGCCGGGGCGGACAGACGTCGCGCTATCAATGCCGGCGCAGAGCGCGGACAAACTCGGCGAGCGCGCCTGCGCCTCTTGGTAAGTCGCGGTGTCGTGACACGCGATTGCGAAGCGAAAGCGACGGGCTCAGCCCCTCCTTCGCCGCCTCATCCCCGTTCCGCCCTTCGGCCGCGCCTCCCCGCCGCCCCAATTGTGCGGGCCCATGTCGGCGTCGGTCGGCTTGCGCGGTCGCGTCGACGGGAGATTCGCGGCCCGGCCGAACGGGCGCTCGCCGGCATAGGCGCCGCCGGCGGCTGCGATCTCTTCCTGCCGCGCGAGCGGATCGTCGCCGACCGCGAGCGCGACCGATTGCAGGCGCTTGATCTCGTCGCGCAGCCGCGCCGCCTCCTCGAATTCGAGATTGCCTGCCGCTTCCTTCATCCGCTTGTCGAGCTCGGCGATGGTCGCCTGCAGATTGTGGCCGATCGCCGGGGCGTCGGCGAGACCGATGTCGACCGTGACGTGATCGGCCTCGTAGACCGAGCCGAGAATGTCCTGGATGCCCCGCCGGATCGATGAGGGGGTGATGCCGTGGGCTTCATTATAGGCGGTCTGCTTCTCGCGCCGCCGCGCGGTCTCCTCCATCGCGCGCGTGATCGAGCCGGTGATGGTGTCCGCATAAAGCACGACCTTGCCGTCGACGTTGCGCGCCGCGCGTCCGATCGTCTGCACGAGCGAGGTCTCCGAGCGCAGAAAGCCTTCCTTGTCGGCGTCGAGGATGGCGACGAGCGCGCATTCGGGAATGTCGAGCCCCTCGCGCAGAAGATTGATGCCGACCAGCGCGTCGAAGGCGCCGAGTCGCAGGTCGCGGATGATCTCGATCCGCTCGATGGTGTCGATGTCGGAATGCATGTAGCGCACGCGCACGCCGTTCTCGTGCAGATATTCGGTGAGGTCCTCGGCCATGCGCTTGGTGAGCGTGGTGATGAGGGTGCGGTAGCCGCGCCGCGCGACCTCCTTAACCTCGCCGAGCAGGTCGTCGACCTGGCTGCGCGCCGGGCGGATCTCGACCGGCGGGTCGATGAGGCCGGTCGGCCGAATCACCTGCTCGACGAAGGCGCCTTCGGTCTGCTCCAACTCCCAATGTCCCGGCGTCGCCGAGACATGCACGGTCTGCGGCCGCATCGCGTCCCATTCCTCGAATCGCAGCGGCCGATTGTCCATGCATGACGGCAGACGGAAGCCATATTCGGCCAGCGTCGCCTTGCGCCGATAGTCGCCTCTGTACATGCCGCCGATCTGCGGGATCGTGACATGGCTCTCGTCGGTGAACACGAGCGCATTGTCAGGCAGGTATTCGAACAGCGTCGGCGGCGGCTCGCCGGGACGCCGCCCGGTGAGATAGCGCGAGTAGTTCTCGATGCCTGCGCAGGAGCCGGTCGCCTCGAGCATCTCGAGATCGAAGATCGTGCGCTGCTCGAGCCTTTGCGCTTCCAGAAGCCGGCCCTGGCGATTGAGCCGGTCGAGCCGCTCCTTGAGCTCCTGCTTGATCGCCTCGACCGATTGCAACAGCGTCGGGCGCGGCGTGACATAGTGTGAATTGGCGTAGATCTTGACGAATTCGAGATCCTGCGTCTTCTGCCCCGTCAACGGGTCGAACTCGACAATCGCCTCGATCTCGTCGCCGAAGAAGCCGATCCGCCAGGCGCGATCCTCGTAGTGGGCGGGAAACATCTCGATCGTGTCGCCGCGCACGCGGAACAGGCCGCGCGAGAAGTCGCCGGCCTGCACGCGCTTGTACTGCAGCGCGACCAGGTCCTTGATGAGCTGGCGCTGGTCGACCTTGTCGCCGAGCTTGAGCGAGAAGGTCATCGCGGTATAGGTCTCGACCGAGCCGATGCCGTAGATGCAGGAGACTGAAGCGACGATGATGACGTCGTCGCGCTCGAGCACCGCGCGGGTCGCGGCGTGGCGCATGCGGTCGATCTGCTCGTTGATGTCGGATTCCTTCTCGATATAGGTGTCGGTGCGCGGGACGTAGGCCTCCGGCTGGTAATAGTCGTAATAGGAGACGAAATACTCGACCGCGTTGTCGGGAAAGAAGCTCCTGAACTCGCCGTAGAGCTGGGCGGCCAGCGTCTTGTTGGGCGCGAGGATCAGCGCCGGGCGCTGGGTCGCCTCGATCACCTTCGCCATGGTGAAGGTCTTGCCCGAGCCGGTGACGCCGAGCAGCACCTGGTCGCGCTCGTTGGCGCGCACGCCCTTGACCAGTTCGTCAATCGCCTGCGGCTGGTCGCCCTCGGGCTCGAATTCGGAGACGACGCGGAAGCGCTGCCCGCCCTCCGACTTGTCCGGCCGCGGCGGCCGGTGCGGAACCCACGGCGGCCGGTTGCGGATATTGGGATCGCCGCCGTCGAGCAGCTCCTTGAGCGTCTCGGCGGAAACGGCCGCGCCGGTCAGGCCGCGCGGATGGCTTTCCGGCGCGGGCCCCTCGAAGCGCGGCTGCGGCCGCTCCGAAAACCCCTGGCCGGACCCCTGCTTTTGCTCACCGAGAGCAGGATTGAGCAGCTCCGCGAGATGCTCGCCGAGCGGATGGACTTCGGGCCGCGAGGCCTTGGACTTCACGTCGCGGCTGGGTTTTTTTGGCGCGGGCATGAGCTGGAATATGGGGCGAGTCGAGCGGCGGGGGAAGGGCGGACGAATCGAGCGGCCTTCGCGGTCGGAGGAGGGTTGTCGCGCCGTGACGGCGCGTCCTCTCGTTGCCCGCGCGGCAACGCGGCGATAGGCTCTCGGCATGGCTCGCGACGCAGAGTTTCCGGTCTTCGATCTCGCCCGCTTCGAGGCTGGTTCGGCGGACGAGAAGCGGGCGTTGGGCGCCGAGATCGACGCGATCTGCCGGACGACCGGATTTCTCTCCGTCTCCGGCCACGGCGTGCCGGACGAGACCATCACAGCGGTTTGGACGAAGGCGGAAGCCTTCTTCGCCCTGTCGCCGGAGCGGAAGCACAGCGCAAAGGCGCCCTACCCCGGCTACCCTTATGGCTATCTCGGCCCGGAGACCGAATTGCTCGCGCGCTCGCGCGGCGTCGAGGCGCCGCCGGACATCAAGGAAAGCTTCAACGGAGGTCCGGCGCGCGCGCCTGCGGGCCTCGCAGATCGCGAGGCGCTCGACTTCTGCTTCGCCGCGACCATCTGGCCGGACGCTCCCGATGGTTTCCGCGACGCCTGGCGCGCATATTACGCGGCGATGGAGGATCTCGCGGCGCGCATCATGCGCGTTTTCGCGGTCGCGCTGCATTTGCCCGAGGATTTCTTCGCCCCGTTCCTCTCTGCGCCGGTGAGCGCGCTGCGGGCTCTCAACTATCCGGCGCTCGCCGCGCGGCCGAAGCCCGGACAAATTCGCGCCGGCGCGCATACCGACTACGGAAGCCTGACTGTCCTCCTGCCCCAAGCGGGTTCGCGAGGGCTCGAAATTCTCGGTCCCGACGGAGCGTGGACAGAAATCCCGCCGCGTCCCGGCGCCTTTGTCATCAATATCGGCGACCTGATGGCGCGCTGGACCAATGACCGATGGACCTCGACCCTGCACCGAGTGGTGATCCCGGAGGGTGGCGGATCTGACCGCCGCCAGTCCTTCGCCTTTTTTCATCAGCCGAACTGGGACGCGGAAATTGTCGCGCTCGAGGCCTGTCTGTCGCCGAACGAGACGCCGAAATATCCGCCGGTACGCTCGGGGCCCTATCTGATGGGCAAATTCAAGTCCACGACGACGTGACGGGCAAGCGACGCGTAGATGCGGCGGCAGGAAACGGGTTGAACTTGCGGCTCGGCGGCGCATGTTGGATTTCACGATCAACGGAACCAATGCGATGCCCCAGGCTCAGCTGAACTATCAGGTGTTCGAAACCGCGATGGGCTTCTGCGCGATTGCGTGGAGCGCGGCGGGGGTTGTGCGCTTTCAGCTCCCCTCGAAGACCGCCGAGGCGGCGGAGCGGCTGATGCGGCGCCGTCTACCTGAGGCGGAGCGCGACGCGCCGCCGGAAGACGTCGCGGCGGTCGTCGCGGCGGCGGAACGGTACTTTGACGGCGAGGAAACGGATTTCTCGCACGTCCGGCTCGATCTCGACGTCGGGGACCCGCTTTTCGCGCGGGTCTACGAAGCGTTGCGCGCCGTCGGCTGGGGCCGCACCACCACCTATGGCGCGCTGGCGAAGGAGGTCGGCGCCGGTCGCGAGGCCGCGCGCGACGTCGGCGAAGCGATGGCCAGGAATCCGGCGCCCCTGATCATCCCCTGCCACCGCGTGCTGGCGGCCGGCGGCAAGATCGGCGGCTTCTCCGCGCCCGGCGGCTCGGGCACGAAGATGCGGATGCTCGAGCTGGAAGGCGTGCGCGTTGGGCCGCGCGAAGAAGCGGCGCAACAGTCGTTCAGTTTTTGAGCCGCTTTGCCGGGCCGCTTGGAGCGCTGGCGCCCAGGGTCCTACGCGACGTTTCGGCCCCGGCGAGCCTTTGGGAGGTCGATTGACAGCTCCGCGTTCATCTTCCCCAAGGCTTCGTCGATCACCCACATATGCGAACTATGACGAAGGTCGAGGAGTCTACGCACCGAATTTTCCGGCACGCCAAGCTGCTTTGCGAGCTTGAGCTTCGACCATCCTTGCTTTCGCATCGTCTCATAGACCGCGAGCTTTGCAGTAACGAGCGAAGGCAATACGGCCCGATCTTGTCCACCATGGCTGGCGCCGTCTCGCGGCAACGGTTTGCCTGCCTTCAAGTAGCCTTCGAGCGCCGCAATCAGACAGTCAACGGCGTTGGCGCGCGCTTCATCTTGTGTCTCACCCTCGGTCAAAGCCTCGGGGATGCCGGGGAAGCGGACTAGCCACCACCCGTTCTCTTGACGCTCAAGCGTATATCGATAGCCGAAACCCATGCTCAAATCTCCAAGTCCGCCCTCGTCAACCCAAGCTGAATCAACATGGCGTTGAGTAGGCCAGGACCTATCTCCTTTTTCCGATCCTTGAGGGTCGTAAACCTCTCACCGTAGTAGACTCACACCGCCAGCGCCTGCTCGAGATCGCGGATCAGGTCCTCGGCCGTCTCGAGGCCGATCGAGAGCCGGATGACGTCGTCGCCGGCGCCGGCGGCGACCCGTTGGGCGTCGGTGAGCTGACGGTGGGTGGTCGACGCCGGGTGGAGGATCAGGCTGCGAGTGTCGCCGATATTGGCGAGATGCGAGAACAGGCGCACGTTCTCGACCAGCCTGACGCCGGCCTCAAAGCCGCCCTTGACGCCGAAGGTGAACACCGCGCCCGCGCCCTTCGGCAGGTATTTTTGCGCGAGCGTGTAGTAGGGGCTGTCCTTGAGCCCGGCATAGGACACCCACGCGACTTCGTCATGCCCATGCAAGAATTCGGCCACCTTCAGCGCATTCTCGACATGCCGCTCCATCCGCACGTGCAAGGTCTCGACCCCGGTAATGGCAAGGAAGGCGTTCATCGGCGCGAGCGCCGGGCCGAAATCGCGCAACCCCACCGCGCGCGCCTTCATCGTGAAGGCGAAATCGCCAAAATTCTCAAAAAATTTGAGCCCGTGATAGGCGGGCTCCGGATCGGTCAGCGAAGGAAAGCGGTTCCCTTGCGACCAATCGAACTTTCCCGATTCGACCACGACGCCGCCGAGCGCATTGCCGTGCCCCGACAGGAACTTGGTGGTCGAATGGACGACGATGTCGGCGCCGTGCTCGATAGGCCTGCAGAGATAGGGCGTGGCGAGCGTGTTGTCGACGATCAGCGGCAGGCCCGCCTCGTGAGCGATTGCGGCGACGCGCTCGATGTCGACGACGACGCCGCCGGGATTGGCAAGGTTCTCGATGAAGATCGCCTTGCATTTCGGCGTCAGCGCGCGGCGGAAATTTTCCGGCTCGGTCGGATCGACGAAATGGCAGGTCCACCCGAGCTTCTTGAACGACAGGCCGAACTGGGTGAGCGAGCCGCCATAGAGATTGCGCGAGGCGACAAACTCGTCGCCCGGCTCCATGAGGGTGAAGAAGGTCAGGAATTGCGCCGCGTGTCCCGACGCCGCGGCGACCGCCGCGCGCCCGCCCTCGAGCGCCGCGATCCGCTCCTCGAGCACGGCAACCGTCGGATTGGTCAGCCGCGAATAGATGTAGCCGAAATTATGCAGGTTGAAGAGCGAGGCGGCGTGATCGACGTCGTCGAAGACATAGGCCGTGGTTTGATAGATCGGGGTCGAGCGCGCGCCGGTCGTGGGGTCGGGCGCGGCGCCGGCGTGGATCGCGCGGGTCTCGAAGCCATAGTCGAGATTGGCCTGCGGCGCCGGGCGGCTTTTCGTCCGGCGCGGCAGCGGCGGCGCCGGGGCGCGGTTGCGGATGATGCCACTGTTGACGCCGCTCCATGACAATTCGCCGCCGAGCCGCCCGAACTCGATTTTCGGGCAGCGATTCATGATGACTTCGAGGCCGGCGGCTTCGGCCGTCTTCGCGGCTGCGTCGTTGCGGACGCCGAGCTGCATCCACACCACCTCGGCGCCAATCGCGATCGCGCCGGCGACGATACCGGGCGCCTCGCGCGAGGTCCGGAATACGTCGACCATGTCGACCTTGTCGGGTATGTCGCCGAGCGAGGCGTACACCGTCTCGCCGAGAAGCTGCTTGCCTGCGATCGCGGGATTGACCGGGATCACCCGATAGCCTTTGCCCTGCAGGTACTTCATCACGAAATAGCTCGGGCGGTTCCAGTTGGGCGAGGCGCCGACCATGGCGATCGTCCTCACCCGCTCGAGGATCGAGCGGATCTTGGCGTCGGAATAGGGAATGGGCTCGAGATCGGCCATCAGATAAGCGCGCTCCGGGTGGGCAAGCGCCCATCCTAGCCAAAAGAAAGCCGAGTCTCACCCTC
This sequence comes from uncultured Alphaproteobacteria bacterium, assembly GCA_963794655.1. GTDB lineage: Bacteria > Pseudomonadota > Alphaproteobacteria > Rhizobiales > Beijerinckiaceae > Roseiarcus. The sequence goes on along the minus strand of CAWCEV010000006.1, from coordinate 1,621,858 downwards.
GACGTTTCTCATGGTCTCGTTTCCGGCGCGCGCTTCTCGAGCGGCAGGCCGCCCGCCGCCCAGCCGTCGGAGCCCTCGGGGTACCAGTCGACATTGTTGTAGCCGAGCGCGAGCGCCCGCCTGGCCGCGTTCCACGACATCCAGCAATCCTTGAGGCAGTAGAACACGAGCGGCCGCGGACCGCCGCTCAAGGCCTTGTCGAGCCCGCGGCGAAAATAGTCGAGCATGACCGGCGCGAGCTCGCCATAGCCGGTGTCCGGCAACCATAGGCTGCCGGGGATGTCGAACCGCGGCTTCTCCCGCCAGACGGCGTCCGCGGGCAGGCCGGCGGGGCGCGGCGGCTGCGGCAGCACGTCGATGAACGCCGCGCTGTCCGCGCGCCACATCGCCGCCGCCTCCTCCGTCGTGAGAACGCGCGCGCCCTTGAGCGTTGCGGGCGTGGGCGCGCGATAGTCGCTCTGGCGGTAAGCGTCAGGTTCCGGCGGGGCCACGTCCGCATGCGCCGCCAAAGCTGCAAGGATCGTGATGCCGAGAGCGGCGGCCGGCGCCAAACGAAAGCTGGAACCGTTCATTCTCGCGATCTCTCCGTCCGGCGCCCGCTTGTGGCTGCATATAGCATGACGCGAACGGGATGAGCCGCAATCTCATCGCGAAAACATGCGAAGCGCTCCGGGATGCAGAAAGCCGTTGCATCCCTCCTTGCGATCACGACTTCGCGCGCACGCATTCTGCTGCGGCGCGCAGCATCGATTGGCGTTGCTCGGCGTCCGCCCTCGCTGCTAGGCTCGGATTGAGAGGATCGGATCAATGCGCTCCATGCGCTGGCTGCTTAGCGCGCTCATGATCGCCATTCTTGCGTTCTCGGCGCGCGGCGCGTTCTCAGGCGAGGCTCTCTCTCCCCTGCCCGTCCAGGAAATCGCCCTGGGCGTTTTCGTCCATCAGGGCGAAATCGCGCTCATGAGCGAAGAGAACCTGGGCGATATCGCCAATATCGGCTTCATCATAGGCGACAAGGGCGTCGCCGTCATCGACACAGGCGGCAGCGCGCCGGTCGGCGAGCGGCTGCTCGCGGCGATCCGCGCCCGCACGGAGAAGCCCATCCTCTATGTCATCAACACGCATGAACATCCCGATCACGTCTTCGGCAACGTGGCCTTCGAGGGGCTGGGCGCGACCTTTGTCGGCCACAAGAATCTCCCGCGAGCGCTCACGATGCGGGGCGAATTCTATCTCAAGGCGTTTCGCCGGATCATCGGCGACAAGCTCGTCGATGAGGTCAAAATCATCCCGCCGACCCTGACCGTCGCCGACCGGCTGACGCTCGATCTCGGCGGACGCATTCTCGAATTGCGCGCCTGGCCGCCGGCGCACACCGACTGCGACCTTACCGTCTTCGATCAGGCCACGCGCACGCTCTTCGCCGGCGATCTCGTGTTCGTCGGCCATCTGCCGATCATCGACGGCTCGCTCAAGGGCTGGCTCGCCGACCTCGACGGGCTCGCAGCCGTGCCTGCCGAGCGCGTCGTTCCCGGCCATGGGCCGGTCGGGCTCCCCTGGCCGCAGGCGCTCGAGAGCGAGCGGGCTTACCTCTCGGGCCTCGCCAGGGACGTGAAGACTTCGATTGCGCGGGGCGAACCTGTGGAGGGCGCCGTCAAATGGGCCGGGCAGTCCGAGCGGGATGACTGGCGGCTGTTCGACGACTATAACGCGCGCAACGTGACGGCGGCCTATTCGGAATTCGAATGGGACCAGTAGGCCGCCAAACCTTCCGGGATGGAGGCGCTGAAATGGCGCGAACGATCACCAGGCGGCAGGCTCTCGCGGGCGTGGCGCTCGCTTGCGCGGCAGGCGGCCGTGCCTTCGCTGAGGACGCCGAGGATCCTCAGCTTTGGCCTGAGCTCAAACACCTCTTTTTCGAGGACCGGCCGACGGTCGAGGATCCGGGTCTCATCTCGTTCGAGGCGCCCGCACGCGCCGAGGACGCGGCGCTGGTTCCGATGTCGTTCTCCGCGCGCTTGCCGGACGGGGATCCGCGCCGTGTCGTCAAGCTCACGCTCGTCATCGACCAGAACCCGGTTCCGCTCGCCGCCGCGTTCACCCTTGGCGAGAAGGCGGGCGACACGCGCATCTCGACCCGGGTGCGGGTCAATTCCTACACCGACGTCCACCTCGTCGCGGAGCTCAGCGACGGCTCGCTCCACATGGCGACCCGGTTCGTCAAGGCGGCGGGCGGCTGCTCGGCGCCGATGGTCAAGAGCATGGACGACGCGCTCGCGACGCTGGGCCAGATGAAGTTCCGCATTCTGCCGCCGACCGCGGAGGCGCCGAACGAGGCGCTGCTCATGATCCGCCACCCCAATAATTCGGGCCTGCAGATGGACCAGTTGACGCGGCTCTATACGCCCGCGCGTTATATCGACCGGCTCGCGGTCTATCAGGGAACGGATCTCGTCTTCTCGATGAAGGCCGGGATATCGATCTCAGAGGACCCGAACTTCCGCTTCACCTTCAAGCCCAATGGCGCGAAGGAGTTTCACGCGGAGGGCCAGGACACGGCCGGCAAGACATTTTCCGGCGTCTGGCCCGCGACCCGCGACGGCGCCTGATTTGGGTGGGATGCCGTTCCCGGCGATGCGCGCTCCGGAAAGGCGCTAATCGACGCTCTTCGCGTCCGGATCGTCTCCCGCGAACGCCCGTCTCGGGTAGACGCAGATCAGGCCAAAGCGAACGAGCGCCACCGACAGCACAGCCAGGATCACATAGCTCACGCTTCTCTCTCCGGGACGAAGCCCCCCGAGCGAATCACTTTCCGCCCTAAAGGATAACGTTCCGTCAACGCCGCAGCATGGCCAGCGCGCCCTGCTGATTTCTGACTCGAGCGGCCGGCGTTCGGGGCGCCTTGTTGCGGTGGTTCGCTTCGCCGTCGGGCTGTGCGCGCCATCACTGTGGCGGCGTGGGCGCGGGCGTAACCCAATCACATCGCAGTGCTGGTCAGCATCAGCGGCGCGCGAACGGGAGAAACCCAGATGAGCGGAGTTATCAGCGAAGGCGGCGAGCGGCTGAGAGAGTTTCTCGACGGCACGCATGTCGAGACCCGATGGATCGCCGATCATCACGTGATCTGGCAAACGGGCCAGCCCAATGGGCCGGCGCAGGGCGATCCCGCGCATCACACCCATTGCAGCGCCTATGTCGCGGCGGTGGCCCTTTATCTCGACATATACATCCTCCGGCCGCCGAATCACGGCCAATTGCGTCTGGCGAACGCTCAAGTCTCCTGGCTCGGCGGCGCCGGAACCGACAGCGGCCCCACAGCCGCGGAATCCAAGTGGAGCCCGCTCGGAGCGAGCGGCGGCGCCGGAGTTCTCGACAAGGCTGTCGCCGCCGCCAATGCGGGGAAGCTGGTAGTCGCCGGGTATCTTCAGCCGCCTCCGCAGCAATCGGATGGCTCGCAGATTCCGTTCGCCGGGCATATCGTCGTCGTCCGACCGCAGGAACCCTTCCCCTCCGACAAGGGGCCGCAAGTCGTGACGGCCGGCGTCAAGAATTTCAAATCAACGTCGATGAAATTCGCCTTCGGCGATCATCCGCTCGCATGGCCGGACAAGATCCAGCTGTTTGTTCACGGAACCGCGCTTGAATAAGGAACGCCGTGCTTCGGGCTGTCTTGCGCGCTCGTCAGATCACAGCTAAGTACGTGAAATATCTGGCTCCCCGAGCAGGACTTCGAACCTGCGACCATTCGATAGGCTATCGAATGCCTGCAGTCGCATATCTAGTGGACATCGCATGATATCATATGACGCCGTTGCAGTGAGATACCGATCAGGGCAACATGGGGGCAACATCCAAGGTTTTTCGCGTGGTGATGATGCTCGGTAGCTCTGCCGTTGCCGCTCCGATCAAGGATACGTCGAGCGCCGTCTCCATGCCGTCGAAGCGCTCTCGCGCCAAGCCGTTGACCAAGATCGACGGTCGCACCGTCGCCGCGCGCCGGATCGCCGAGCTTCGGAGCCTGTTCGGAGGCGCTCTGACCACAGCCGGGATCGAGATCGGCCCCACGCTGCGCCTGCGGATCGAGGCCGCCGCTCAACCATTGCGCTCGCTTCGCCAATGTCGAGTATTCGTTGACGCCGGCACATGGTCATCCACAAAACGGGGCTCTCCGGCTCGGGGGCAGCCAACCAGCATGAGCCTTCTACTCGTCATCGCTCCAACACCGCTGGATTGATCCTGATCGGGATGCCCGCCGCCGATAGCACCATCTGCACCCGGCTCGATGCATCGAGCTGATCATCCTACTTGCCATCGGGGAACCTGCGAAGCTCTTCGACGTAGGCGGCGTTCCATTCGCCTTCCATCATGTCGACGTTGCCGTTGCTGACCTGAACCGCGAATGGCTCGGCTCTCGTCTCCTTCTCGCCGCTCTCGGGGCTGAAGTCGAGCCTGAAGCCGTTGAGCAGTTTGACGAAGGCGTCCTTCTGCGCGATCCCCGCCTGACCGGGGTCGACCGGCAGCGCGATCTTGACCTTGACCGTATCGAGGCGGGCCTGAGCTGCGATGGCGTCCGAGACAGCCTCTGGGCGGCCCCTGAGACGCCGTACATGCCCGATGACAACCTTCCCGCTACGGGTTGCGGCCCGAAGCACCCCGGCCGTCCAGTCCCCGTCCAAGCTCGCCGCCAAGTCCCAAGCCCGGACTCAGACCACGACGTCGGACGTGTTCATGTTCGCCCGGACCGTGATCTTGTCGGGCAGGAACATCGCGCCCTCATCGGGCACAGGCTTCTGCTGGTAGAGCGCCGACCAGTTGCGGGCCAGCGTATTTGCCCGGATGCGTTCGAGCGCTTTGATCGGATATGCGGCTGGCCAGAGCGCCGTGCCGGGTGGCCGCCCCATCGGGTCAGGCTCGGGATATTTATCGCTCGGCGCTTCAGCAATTGCCCGGAGGCTGACGATCTTCCATTTGTCGCCACCCGCCTTCATGCGCTCGATCAGACGACCGGCCAGATCGTCCTCGTGCATGCGGTGGGCAATGACGATGATCGCGCCACGGGGCTGGAGCCGGTTATAGACGTTGCCGTCGAACCACTCCCACACGTTGTCTCGGATGGTTTCGCTTCGAGCGTTTTCCATCGAGCCGTAGGGATCGTCGATCAGATATTCGTCGGCACCAGAGCCCATGATGGCTGAGCCGACAGAAGCTGAGATGTAGGCGCCACCCTGCTTCGTCTCCCACAAGCCAGCGCGGTTGCTATCCTCGGCGAGCTGCACTCCGGGGAACACGAGGCGGTAAGGCTCGCTCCCGACGATGTTGCGGACGTAGCGGCCGAACCTCACCGCTAGGCGATTGTCGGCCGAGGCCGAGATGATCTGCTTCGCCGGGTTGCGACCCAAGCACCATGCCGGGTAGCTCTTCGAGGCCAGCTCCGACTTCCCATGCCGGGGCGGCATCTCGATGATCAGGTGGTCGTACTCTCTGCGCTCCACCCCTTCGAGGGCATGCGCCACGATCCGATGATGTGTCGCGGTCACGTAGCGTGAATAGCGGTATTCGGTGAAGCCAATCATAGCCGAGCATCGCTGTCGCATCTCGACCGCGAGCTTGGCGTTGCCCTCTTCCTCTCGCTGGGCGGCCGACCTTGCTCGGTATGCGCCGATGTCGCCTGAAGGGAGCAGGATGCCCCTGCGGCGAATGTCGTCGCGAATCTGGTCCATCGTTCAAGCTGGAGCAGCGATGGCCATCAGCGAGTGGCCTCTCTCAACGCTCCTTCGGTCTGCGACCTTGTAGACGATAATGACGTCAACTATCTGGGCTCGGACATCTTCCAACAACGTGCGGAGCGCCGGCCGCTCCATCGAGCCGCCGGAGAAGCCGCCGTCGTCATAGCGTTCGCGGACGGGCTTCCACCCTTCATGCGCTTGGCTCTTGATATAGGCTTCGGAAGCCTCGCGCTGGTTTTCGAGCGAGTTGAAGTCCTGCTCGAGGCCAGAATTGGTCGAGACTCGCGTGTAGACGGCGCAGCGTTGGACGACCTTGCGCTCGTCGCGCTTCATCGTTGGAGCTCCCCGGCGGCCTGGGCACCGAGAGGGACTTTGCCCCGGTCGCCGCTCCTGACCGCCTTCAGCCCGAAGAAGCGGTGTCCGTTCCAATTCGTGCCGGTGATCGCCTTGGCGACCTGCGAAGGGCTGGAGTAAACCCCGCCATTCCAGGCGAAGCTGTCGTCGAGGATTATCACTCGCTCGAGGCGACCCTTCCACTCTGGGACCAGTAGAGCACCCGACCTAAGCCCGGGGCCCTCGCAGGTCGTCGGCTCTCGGATTGCAAAGGGACGAGCTTCGCCCGACTTACAGGCTTCGCCCCAGGGCTCGCGTAGGCGACGCAGAATCGCCCGATCGAGATCCCCGAATCCGCGGCCTGGATCCGATAGGCGAGCACGCGCATGAGGAGCCAGGACGGAAGATGGGCGGGAGGTCTCCCGCCCAGGTGGTTGCGCCACTGGAGCTCGAGTTGATCAAGGTTCAGATAGGACAGGCTCGCGATCAGGACGTCGAAGGCCTCGCGCTTTTGGGGGCGCTGGCGCGCTCCCGTCGCCACCCGCGTTTCGGCGCTTCGTCATCACGCCGCCCGACGAGGCCGCTGTCGAGCGGCGCGGTCGCGCCGATCCCGATTAGCTTCGTGGGTGAGCGCCGTCTGATCCGGCGAGGCGACGCTGCAGCTGATCAGCTCCGTCGGCTCGATCCCATATGCGGATCTCCGTGCCTTGTGTGCCCGGTCAAGTGCGATTGCGTAGCCGCGTTTGCGCAAGCCGGTGAGCGCCGCCCGCGCTGTGTGCGGCAGCAAACCCGTTGCGGCGACCAGCTCAGCGAGAGTTCGCGCCATCGCCACGCTGCAGCAATGCGATGACTTCTGCGATCTTGGTTCCTCCCGGCGGAGCCGTTGAGGTTCGGGCGTCGCCGGGGTGTGGTGTTGCCCGGTTCGAACTGGGTTCGGGCTGTGGATCGGCCGAGCCGACCGGGTGGTCCGCGCCTCGTTCCGCCTCTCCCTGAGAGGGCGGAGTCTCGTCAACCGCGATCGCCTTTAGGCCCGCGGCGGTCAGCCTGATCGCATAATTTTGCCCTATCTCCTCGTCGCGCCGCCAAATCGGCGCGCCAGCCTTAGCCCTTATCTCCTTCACCAGTCCAGCTTCGAGGAGCTTGCCTACTGCTCTCTGGGACTGGGTTTGCTTTGGACCTATCGGAGGAACCAGGCAATGATCATCACGCTGCGAGGCGGCACTTAGCAGCACAAGCTGCGTGTCGTTGAACTTGATCGACATGTTTGACCCTTGGCGTTTCGGAAGCCGACCAACCGGCCCCTCACTGACGCGAGCCCCGGATCGGAGCGATCGTCGGGGCTAAGGGTTCGTCCGCAGCGCCTAGCGCCTGCGGACCTCGACACACATGCTCTATTCCCAACCGAAAGCCAGTCCTTTTCTTGGAGCGTGAGCACTCTAGTTGAAAAGAGCCAGGTGTTTCCGCTGAACTCGTTCACTTGCCTCTGAAGGCAGAGGCCAAAAACAGAGGCTTCGAGGCCGAATTCAAGTTGCGCCGTGACCGGCCCATTCCATAGGGGCGGAGATGCCGAGAGCGATGTCGATTGCATCGAAGCGGAATCATGACCCTCTCGCCGGTCTTCGCCGTCTGTGCGCCGCGCAGCGACGGCGGCGGAGTGAGGCAGCGATCTTCGAGTTGCGCCGCGGCGCTCAGCATCACGAGCCGCGTAGCGCTCAGTTTGATGGACATGTCCAAGCCCTTCCTCAGCGGGGCCGGGCCAGTCCGGTCCCTCACTGAGGCAAGCCCAGGATCGATGCGGTCGACGAGGCGAAGGGTTCTGCAGGTAGCTTCTTCCACTGCCTGGGCTCATACACATGCGTCCTTTCCACCGAAAAGTCAGTCTTTTTTGAGGTTCATCGGGCTTTCGAGACCGTGATGACATCGGACCTAAGAAACGAAATCCCTAGACGGGCTAAACCTTGGCAAGGTTGGGGTCGAGGGTTCGAATTCCATCGCCCGCTCCAAATTTAAGACTCGTCCGGAACGGACACATGGGTGACAATCTGTACCCAAGATATAGGTGACGGCCTCGCGCCGGCCGGGTTGCCGAGGGGCTGCGGGGTTTTCTGCTCCAGATCGATGAATCCAAGATCGAAGCTCATGAATTTGACGAGCCAAATGCCTTCGTTCGCTGGCGAAGGGACACCGTTGTCCGATCGGCAGCCGCGCTCCCTGACATTCGCACTGGCGAGCGGACTGGAGTCGATGGTCAGGCCTGGGCGCCCTGATCCCTGAACACTCTGCTCTGACGGATGTCGTCGCCTTCGATCGTAGTGAGGGCCTCGAGCGTCAGGTCCCTGTCGCGCTCGGCAAAGAGGCGGTTGGCCTGCCTGAGACGGGCTCTGTCCATGGCGTTGCGGATCGAGCGCGCGTTGGCGAACAGCGGCTGGGCGCGTCTGAGCGGAATATATTCGGCGAGCGCTTCCCGGGCGCCTTCAGACAGGCGGTAGTTGAGCGAGGTCAGCATCCGTTCGCCGATCGTCATGAGATCGGAGTCCATATAATCGGGAAAGTCGATGTGATGGGCGACGCGCGAACGGAAGCCTGGATTGGAGCGGAAGAAGCGGTCCATTCTGTCGGCATAGCCCGCCATAATGACCACGAGGTCATCCCGGTTATTCTCCATCACCTGCAGCAGGATCTCGATTGATTCCTGACCGTAGTCGCGTTCGTTCTCCTGCCGATACAAATAGTACGCCTCATCGATGAACAGCACGCCGCCCATCGCCTTCTTCAAGACCTCCTTGGTTTTTGGCGCCGTGTGACCGATATACTGTCCGACGAGATCATCGCGGGTTACAGAGACGAGTTGGCCTCGTCGAACGAAGCCGAGCTTATGCAGGATTTCCGCCATGCGTCTCGCGACGGTCGTCTTTCCCGTTCCGGGATTGCCGGTGAAGCTCATGTGCAGAGTCGGCGCCTGCGACACGAGGCCGAACTTCGAGCGCACGCGCTCGACCAGCAGCAGCGCGGCGATTTCGCGAATGCGCTGCTTGACCGGCGCAAGCCCGATCAATTCGTCGTCAAGCTGCTTCAAGACGGGGCCGACCCCAGAAGCGTCGAACTCGTCGGCGAGCTTGATGGCCGCGAGCGCGTTCGAGGCTATATCCCTGTTTGCGCTCACGTGTAGCGCATCCCTTCCGGCTTCTCGTTCGGGTAACCCCGCGTCGCGTAGCGCTGAACGCGACCGTGCGCGTTTGTGCGATCGAGACGGAAGCCATCCTCGTTGCGTGGCCGGTTGACGATGAAGGAGATGCGCACCGACTCCCAGCCGTGCGAGGAATCGAAGGCCGAGAGGCGAATGTAGCGGTCGCCATAGATCTTGCGGCAGTCCTGCAGCTCCGTCATCACCCCCTTCGCGTCGCGCAGATCGAACATCGGCAATCCCCACATGTCCCAGTAGGTGTTGCGGGGATGTGGGTCGTCGGTGAACTCGAGATTCACCGCCCAGCCCTTATCGAGGCAGTACTGGACCTGGGTGAGGATGTCGTCGTCAGTGAGATCGGGCAGGAAGGAAAAGCAGCCTTGGGTGATTCGCATCGGATCTGTCTCTAGAAGAAATGTGAACGTCGGCGACGAGCAGCGACTACACCGCGGCTGTCGGCGTGAGCGCGAAGTCGGGCTGGTCGGTCGAAGCATAGTTGAAGGTCACATCGCCCCAGACGTCGAGCGCCTGACGCAATGGCGTGCATGATTTCGCCGCTTCCGCGAGTATCGTCGGCCCTTCATGGACGAAGTCGCGTCCCGCGTTGCGGGCGAAAATCATCGCCTCGAGCGCGACGCGGTTCGCCGTCGCTCCCGCCTGGATGCCCATGGGATGACCGATCGTGCCGCCCCCAAATTGCAGCACGACGTCCTCGCCGAGGTGATCGAGGAGCTGGTGCATCTGGCCGGCGTGGATGCCGCCGGACGCCACCGGCATCAGCTTGTTGAGGGAGGCCCAGTTCTGATCGAAAAAGACACCATGCTCGAGTTGCTTCGGGTTGAAGTCCTCGCGGCAGATATCGTAGTAGCCCCTGGTCGTCGCCGGGTCGCCCTCGAGTTTGCCAACCACGGTTCCTGCGTGAATATGGTCGACGCCGGCCAGGCGCATCCACTTCGCGATGACCCTGAACGAGACGCCGTGCGATTTCTGCCGCGTGTAGGTGCCGTGGCCGGCGCGGTGCAGGTGCAGGACCATGTCGTTCTTGCGGGCCCACCTGGCCATCGACTGGATGGCGGTGTATCCGATCACGAGGTCGATCATCACGATAACCGAGCCGAGCTCCTTCGCGAATTCCGCCCGCTCGTACATGTCCTCCATCGTGCCCGCAGTCACGTTCAGGTAGGTGCCCTTGATCTCGCCGGTCGCCGCCTCAGCCTTGTTGACGGCCTCCATGCAGTAGAGAAAGCGGTCGCGCCAGTGCATGAAGGGCTGCGAGTTGATATTCTCGTCGTCCTTGGTGAAATCGAGACCGCCCTTGAGGGCCTCATAGACGACGCGTCCATAATTGCGGCCCGAGAGACCGAGCTTCGGCTTGACTGTCGCGCCGAGCAGGGGCCTGCCGAACTTGTCGAGCCGCTCGCGCTCGACAACGATGCCGGTTGCAGGCCCCTGGAACGTCTTCACGTAGGCTATCGGCAGCCGCATGTCCTCAAGCCGCAGGGCCTTCAGCGGCTTGAAGCCGAAGACGTTGCCGATGATCGAGGCGGTGAGATTGGCGATCGAGCCTGGCTCAAAGAGATCGAGGTCATAGGCGATGTACGCGAAATACACGCCCTCCGCGCCGGGGACGGGATCAACCCGGAAGCACTTGCCGCGATATTTCTCGCAAGCCGTGAGACGGTCGGTCCACACGACCGTCCAGGTCGCGGTCGAGGATTCGCCGGCGACCGCCGCGGAGGCTTCGATCGGATCGACGCCGTCCTGCGGGGTCACCCGAAAACAGGCGATGATATCCGTGTCCTTGGGCTCGTAATCGGGCTCGTAATAGCCCATCTTGCGATATTCCATGACACCCGCCTTGTAGCGGTCCTTGCCTTTGACGGTTTGCGACGATTGAACATTCATTTGCAGTGTCCTCCGTGAGGTCGGGCCTTGTTCGCGGCCCCGCTTAGCAACTCTGGCGCCGGCTCTGCTGGAGTCAGGTTCGAAGAGCGCGCCGCCCGCGCTCCACCAGTTTGAGAATCATCGGCGTCAGGATGAGCTGCATGGCGAGGTCGAGCTTTCCTCCTGGGATGACGATCGAGTTGGCGCGGCTCATAAAGCTCGAGTGGATCATCGAGAGGAGATAGGGAAAATCGATGCCATGCGGATCGCGGAAGCGGATCACGACCATTGATTCGTCGGGCGTCGGGATCCAGCGTGCAATGAACGGATTGGACGTGTCGACCGTCGGCACCCGCTGGAAGTTGATGTCGGTGTGCGCGAATTGCGTACAGATGTAGTTGATGTAATCGGGCATGCGGCGGAGGATTGTGTCGGTGACCGCTTCGGTCGTATAACCGCGCGAAGCCTTGTCGCGATGCAGCTTCTGGATCCATTCGAGGTTGATGACTGGCACGACGCCGATCTTGAGATCGACATATTGGGCGACGTTGATCGTGTCCGTCACGACCGCACCGTGCAATCCTTCGTAGAAGAGCAGATCCGAGCCGGGCTCGAAGTCGCGCCATGGTGTGAACGTTCCTGGCGCAGCATGATGAAGCTCGGCCTCGTCCGCGTCGTGGACGTAGGTGCGGGCGCGGCAGACGCCGGTCTCGGAGTAGTCTCGAAACGCCTTCTCGAGCTCGTGGAACAAGTTGGCCGCTTCGCCAAAGTGGCTGTAGTGGTGGTCGCCTCTCGCGGCCGCCTCGGTCATCTGCTCGCGCATTTCGGCGCGGTCCCAGCGATGGAAGGCGTCGCCCTCGATGTAGACGGCGTTGATCTTCTCGCGACGGAAGATCTGCTCCAACGTCTTCTTGACCGACGTCGTGCCGGCCCCGGAAGAGCCCGTGATCGCGATGATCGGGTGCTTGATCGACATGAGCGTGCACAGTTCTCAAGGTTCATCGCTCAGTGGCGCAAGAGGCCGCGCCGGACGAACAATGGCGCGACGCGCGAGGCGGAGCCTTCGGCGTAATAGCCAGCGACGCGCTCGACCTTGTCCTTGGAGCCGAATATCAGCGGCGTCCTCGCATGCGGGGAGGCCGGCGTGAGGTCGAGGATCCGATCGAGGCCGTCGATCGCGGCGCCTCCCGCCTGTTCGAAGAGGAAGGCGATCGGGCTCGCCTCATAGAGGAGCCGCAAGCGCCCGCGCTCATAGCCCGGGCGTGAATCTTCGGGATAGAGGTAGACGCCGCCGCGAACCAGGATTCGGTAGGCTTCGGCCACCGCCGCGCCGGTCCAGCGCATGTTGAAGTTGCCGCCACGCGGCCCTTCCTCGCCTTCGAGGCAGTCCGCGATGTACGCGCGGACCGGCCCCGGCCAGTGACGCGAGTTCGAGGCGTTGATCGCAAATTCACGCGTTTTCGCGGGAACGCGCATGGCGATGTGCGTCATGCGAAACCGGTTTGCGTCCGGCTCGAGCGTGGCCATTTGAACGCCAGCGCCGGTGGTGAAGACAAGATCGACGTGCGCGCCGTAGAGCACAAATCCAGCCGCCCGCTGCTGTGCTCCCCGCTGCAGGAAATGGGAGGGCTGGAAGGAAGCCGAGGGCGCGTCGAGCACGGAAAAGAACGTGCCCATGGGGCCGTTGGCGTCGATATTGTTCGAGCCGTCAAGCGGGTCGATGGCGACGAGCAACGTCCCGTCCGGATCGATCGTTACAGGATCATCCCGCTCTTCCGACAGCATCGCCTGGACGCCCGCCTGTTTCAGCCAGTTCTCGAAAGCACTGTCGGCAAAGACGTCGAGCGCCGTTTGTGCGACGCCGTCATGGGCCGGGCCCACCTTGGCGTTCATATCTCCGGCCAGGACGCCGCGGCGGATCCGATAGGCGACCGCGATAGCGCCGCCGGCGATTGCGCGCACAGCCTGCGCCAACTCTGGAGAGACATTGGCGTCCAGGAACGTGTCGAGGTCCGCGCCTATTCCGGCCACGTCCAACACGAGCGTCTCCCTTTTTGATGGGCCGCCGCCGGGGCGGGGCGCCAGTCAACGATGAACCGTTGCGGACAAAAGAAAACTGATTTAATTTTCGCAAAGCATTCAATTTTATTTAAGAGGCGCCGCTATGCGGAGCGTGTCCCTTCGCCACATCGAGACGCTTCAGGCGATCGCCGAGGCAGGCTCGCTGGTCAAGGCGGCCGCGATCTTAAACATGACGCCGGCCGCCCTGACCGCGCGCGTCAAGGGCCTTGAGGAGAGGGTGGGGCTGAAGCTGTTTGACCGGGCGCCGACCGGGATGCGGCTTATTCCTGCCGGCGAAGCGGCGCTCGAGGCTTCCCGCGGCGTTGGGCGGGCGATGCGCGACTTCGCGGACGTCATGCAGGACATTTCGACCGGCGAGGGCGGCCGGCTGTCCGTCGGCGCGACGTCGACGGCGAAGTATTTCGCCCCCCGGCTGATCGCGGGTTTCGTCGCGTCCCGGCCTAAGGTCGACCTGCGCGTCTTGATCGGCAACCGCGACGCGACCATGGAATTGTTTCGCGCCGGCGAGATCGAAGTGGCTTTGTCCGGGCGCCCGCCGCGCGACATGCCGGTCGAAACCTTCGCGATCGGCCCGCATCCTTATGTGCTCATCGCCCCGCCGGACCATCCGCTTGCAGGCGCGGAGGGGCTGACAAAGGCTGATCTGGCGGGCGAAGCATTTCTTTTTCGCGAAATCGGGTCCGGCACGCGCTCATTGTTCGACAGTTTCATCGGCGACACGGCGATCAGGCCGGTTCAGATGAGGATGGAGCTGGGTTCGAATGAAACGATAAAGCAAGCCGTGATGGCGGGGCTCGGCATTGCGCTTATCTCGGCGCACACGATTTCGGCCGAGATCGCCGACGGGCGACTGGCGTGCCTCGACGTCGAGGGACACCCCATCGTTCGCCGCTGGTTCGTGATCAACCGCACAGACCGCGCCCTCTCCCCCACCGGCGGCGCCTTTCGCGATTTCGCCGTCGCGGAAGGCGCGAAGTTTCTCCCGAGCCTAGGGAAGGCGCTCGATAGGACGCACAACGCAGGACCGCGCGCTCCCTAGACCGCATCACGAAAATGGTTAAATCATCGCGACGGATGGCAGTTAGTGATAGGGGACCCAAAAAGCTGCCATCGCGAGCGGGCCGAGGATCATAATGGCGGCCACTATTCCGGCGACAAAATCCAACTGACCGAAGATAGGCCCAGCCGTCGTCGCCAACGGTCGCCTGGCCGGCAGTGCGGGGTCGCTTTTAGCCCGAGCGTCATACTCTGTCATGACGAGTTCCTGCGACGGTGTTTTGGGTAAACACGTCGCGAAGAACTTTGTTCCGAACGCCGGAATGCGCCCGCGGACATATGTCCGCTGATTTTTTGTCGATCCATAACTCGGAAGACGTAACGCGCGCTCTGGCGCCGAGCCGATAGGTCGCCTGCGCGCCAAGTTGAAAATTCTGCGAAGTGGACAGGATGATCACGCGGTATCGGCTTTACCCTGGAAATTCCAGCTCAGCCGGCGGCGACCCAGCGTCCGTCCTCAGGCCGGCTTCTTGACCCATAGAAGACAATAGCCGGTTGGGGCGATGGTCCCGTCAACCTGCTTGCACGAGTTTGGCTCCACAAAGAAATTACACTGCGAGCACTGCTTTCCATCTTTGGGGTCGGTCTGGTACTTCACGGCGCTTTGCTGGATCTTCGCCAAAGCCGCCGTTGTCCCGAATACCGCCGCGGCGGTCACCGTGACTGTCGAAGAGAGCACCTTTCGACGACTTATGCCGTATTCCCTGGGTCCGATAGTCATGCCTTTCTCTCTCCCTTTCAAGGCTCGACGGTCTCAGTCGGCCGCATATTGAACCGGCCCGCATTCGCGCTCGGCACGATGTGACTCGGCCGGGTTCCGGCCAAAGAGGAAACGGGTCGGGTATCGCTGCCTAGCGGCCGCGCGCCATGGTTGAAAAAATATATCCGCCTTGATATATGTCAATCAAATCTTCTGTTACGCTTGTACATGAAAAACTGATTGACAGGCCGGCGCGCCAGAGTGTCGCCATGTCGGATCCGGACTGCGGGGTGTGTTGATCGACGATCGGCAATTTCCTCCCGACATCACGCTGTCTGTCGATAGCGCAGGCGTCATCCGCAGCGCCGTACCCGCCGAGGCGCTTGCCGGGGAACCGATGGAGCAGTGGCGGGGCGTGCGGTGGATTGACACCGTGCCCTCCGAAGTTGCCCGACAGGTTGAGCTGGCGGTCAAGGGGGCCCAGCGCGAGGGCGAGTCCTCGTGCTTTACTGTAACCCAGCAATTGCCGAGTGGCCGGAAGCTTCTGCTCGAATATACGACCGTCAAGCTTGGAGAAAAATCTGGCTTTATCGCCATCGGAAGAAACGTTGAGGCGATTTCCGAACTTCGCTCTCGCCTGGCGCTTGTTCAGCAGGAGCGCGAGAAGGACTACTGGAAGCTCCGGGAGGTCGAGACGCGCTATCGCGCGCTGCTCGATGCGTCTTCCGGAGCCGTCGCGCTTGTGCGGGTGACGAACTTGCGTGTCGTCGAAGCCAATGTGGCGGCGACAAAATTGCTTGGCCTTGTTCCCGGCGGAGAATTTCTGCCAAGGCTCGCGGAGCAGGATCGCCGCAACCTCGAGGCGACACTCAGCACCGCCCGGCTGGAAGGCCGAGCTCCGAGCATCGCGCTGCACCTCCTGAACGATGGTCCATGGAGCCTTCGCACGTCTATGCTGACGAGCGAAGCCGGCGCGTTCTACCTTTTCCAGATGGCCCCGCTGTCGGGGGGCGAAGAGGAGACAGGCGTTGGCCCGCAAGGCCGTGACGGCGACCCGATTTCTGTCGACAGTCTCGTGCAACGGATGCCGGACGGATTTGTGATCGTCGATCGCGAAGGCGTCGCCAAGCAGGCAAACCCCACCTTTCTTGATCTGATCCAGGCGGGCGTCGAGAGCGCCGTTATCGGTCAGAATCTCAAGCGATGGCTCTCGCAGCCGGGAACCGGGATTCGCGTCATCCTGAATCTTGTCGAACGGCATGGCACGGTGCGCGCTATTCGGACAATGCTTGACGGCGAACTCGGCGCATCGACCGAGGTCGAGATTTCGGCGGTCGGCGATCGGGTTGGCCAGGCGAACTACTTCGGTCTCGTTATCCGCGATGTTGCCTCCCGCAACCGTGGGTCAGAGGACGCCTTTTCGGTATCGGCCCTGCTCGAAGGGTCACCTGATGCGCCCCTCGAAGGCCAGATCAAATCCTGCATTGAAGCCATTGAGCGCCAGCGGATCGCCGAGGCGCTCGAGCGGGCCGGGGGCAATCGAACGATGGCGGCGAAGTATCTGGGCCTCAGCCGGCAGAGCTTGCACTCGAAACTCAAAAAATACAGGTTGGAGAACTAACAGGCGGCCTTGAACGAAAGCCGCAAGGGAGGTCCGGCCCTTGGCAGTCGCCCAGCCTTCGTCGCCCGCGTTCGGGACGGCAAACTTATCGAATTGCGAAAGAGAGCAGATCCATCTGGCGGGATCGATCCAGCCTCACGGCGCGCTCCTGGTGGTCAGCCCCTCCGATCAAGTGATCGTGCAGGCGAGCGACAACGCTTCCGCCTATCTCGGCGTCGGCATGAAGCTGCAGGGGCTGCGGCTGCGCGCGCTCGGCGGCAACCTGTGGGACCGAGCGAACGGACGTCTCCCTGATAGCCTCAAGACGATACCGGCCGCGGTTGCATGCACGGTCGGCGTCCGCAACGAACCGTGCACCGCCTTGCTTCATCGCGCTCCAGATGGCGAACTCGTCGTTGAGATTGAGCGAACGGAACCCGCCAATGATTTTCCCGACGCCCTTGAAAGCGCCGTGCAGTCTCTTGTCATCGCCACAAACCTTCAGGCGCTTTGCGACGAGAGCGCGAGGATCTTCCGAAAGCTGACCGGATACGATCGCGTCATGATCTACCGCTTCGATGAAGCGGGGCACGGAGAGGTCTTTTCCGAGACCAAGAAGCCGGAGCTCGCAGCTCTCCTCGGTAATCGCTATCCCGCCTCCGACATCCCCCAGATGGCGCGCCGGCTCTATGAGCGCAATCGCGTCCGGCTGTTGGCCGATGTCGACTATGCGCCTGCCGAGCTGGAGCCGCGACGCTCCCCGGTTTCAGGCAAAGAGCTTGACATGTCGTTGTGCTATTTGCGCAGCGTTTCACCGATCCATCTCCAATATCTAAAGAACATGGGCGTCGCCGCGACTCTTGTTGTTTCGCTGATGGTCGGCGGACGGCTTTGGGGCCTCGTCTCCTGTCATCATTATTCGCCGCGCATCCTGCGCTTCGAATCGCGCTCGGTGTGTGAGTTGCTGGCGGAGGTGATTGGCACGCGAATCGCGGCGCTCGAAAGCTTCATGCGTGGTCAAGGCGAGCTTGCGGCGCGCCGGCTTGAACAGCGGATGACGGAATGGATTTCGCGCGACGGCGATTGGCGAGGGGCGCTGTTCGATCGCACGCGTCCCTTGCTCCTGCCGCTCAAGGCGGACGGCGCGGCGCTCATATTCGAAGGCGAGGTGCTGACGACCGGCGATGTCCCGGGGACGGAAGAAATCCGCGACATCGCGCATTGGGTCAGCCCCAAACTCGGGCGCGGATTGTTTTCGACCTCGAGCCTTGGAGAGGAAGAGCCACGTTTCGCGCCGTTGGCCGGAGTGGCGAGCGGCGTGGTGGTCGTTCGGATCTCGGCCCAATCCGACGAAATGCTAATTTGGTTTCGCAACGAACGCGTTCGGACGGTGACGTGGGGTGGAAACCCTTACAAATCCCCGTCTTTGGAGGATGACCCGAGGGAGCTTTCGCCTCGCCGATCTTTCGCCCAGTGGCATCAAATCGTCCAAGGCACGTCGGACCCCTGGACGGTCGCTGAGCTCAGCGCCGCTCGGCTCATCGGTTCGAGCGTGACAGATGTTGTTGTTCAATTTCGCGCTGTCCGCATCCTGATCGCACAAGACCAACTCCAGCAGGTGCTGCGCCAGGTCCGTCGTTCCGATCAGCAGGTTGTCGTCGCCGACGCTCGCGGGAATATTCTCGAAAGCAACTCCGCCTTTAGCGAATGGCTGGGAATCGGTGAGACGCTCAAGAATCTCAACGAATTGCCTAGTTTCTTTGCGGACCCCGATCTCGTCAGCCGGAGGCTGAAGGCCTTGATCACTGAGAATAAGCCGTGGCGAGGCGAGGCGGTCGTCCGGGCCGCCAAAGGTCGAACGACCGCGGTGTTGATGCGCGCCGATCCAGTATTCGTTTCTCCGGAGCGGGTGCTTGGTTTCGTGCTTCTGTTCACCGATCTTACCGACCGCAAGGCGGCCGAGTCGGCCCGGCGGCGCTTTCAGGACGGTGTTCTTCGCAGCAATCGAAAAGTGTCCGCCCCGTCCGGATCGTCCCGGGATTTGGCCGTTCAAACCCTCATGTCGTCGATCATCGAAAACGCTCAGCTCGCGGCCCTCGAAATCACGGACACGACCGACATTTCAGAAGCTCCAGCTTTGCTTGAAAGCGTTCAGAAGTCGGTCTCGCGAAGCGCCGCCGTTCTTGAACAGCTCGCTCACGCCGCGACAGATACGCTGCGCGAAAGAGACGCGCGATGAGCGAGCTTGCTGCGCTTACGTCGCCGAGCGGCGTGGCAATGCGCTGGCGATTGCGCGCGGCGACGGCCGAGGCGCATGGAAGAATGCACGCTCATGCGGGGTTTGGAGCGGCGGCCGCGGGGACGATCGGCGCCGACGACTACCGACGGTTGCTCATGCGCCTCTATGGCTTTCACCGACCGTTCGAAGACGCGGCGCGCTTGGCGGTGGACATCTTAGGGACCGATCTCGACATGGGCGCACGGGCCCGCGCGCCATTGCTGCTTGCCGACCTGCAAATTCTCGGCGTCGACCCGAGCGCCGCGGCGGTCATTCCTCTTTGGCGTCCTTCGATCCGTTTGCGGAGCAGGGGCGCGTTGCTCGGCGCGCTCTATGTGCTTGAAGGCTCTGCATTGGGCGGCGTCCAGATCGCGCGAGCGTTGAAGGATCGCGCTGGCGGAGACATCGGGAAGGCGCACTCGTTCTTTGCGGGCCACAGGGAACGGCAGAGTGCGATGTGGCGTGAGCTCCTGCAGGAACTCGAAGCTCTTCGCCGTCACGAGGACGAGGCGACGCAGGCCGAACAAGCGGCCGTTACGACCTTCGAAGCTTTCGAGGATTGGATGGCGGATTGGAGGAATTGAAGCAGACGCGCTCGCTACTCATCACCGGGAAGGCGGCTGACGCGCGAGGAGATGAGAAGCCAGCACCACGGCGGTCGGCGCATCGAACCCTCCCGCGTCCGCTCCAACCTGAGCGACAAACTCGGGATGGCCCGCAAATGCGTTTCCGCCTACGAGAACCGCAAGATGCCGGTTCATCGACGCATCTCTGATCACTGCGATCGTTCGCGCGGCTCTTTCTAGAGCCGAAGGCAAGCCCACGGTGAGACCCAGGACGCCAAACCATTGGTCCGCGGCGGTCTGCGCGTTTTCCTCCGCTGAGCGTTCCTCTTCAAGGGTCACGTTCCAGCCGACAGCATCCATGAATTTGCCGACGATCCGAAGGCCCAGCATGTGGGTCTCGCCGGGCGGTGCGATCAGGAGCGCCTGTCGGTCTTCGGCATGTCCTTGGGCCCTTTCCGGAGCCTCCAACCGATTCATCAGCATCTGCAGTCGGCCGATGCCGAGGGTCACGTCCACAAAGTCGCATATGTCCTGTTGCCACAATTCGCCGAGATGTAGCGCTGCCGGAGCGATGAAGAACGCAAGCAGCGTTGCGAACGGATAGTCCTGCGCCTTGACGCTCTCGAAATAGGTGAAAAGGGCCGGCTCGTCGCTTCCCATCGAAAGGCGCGCCAGCGTCTCCACCTGGTCAGAAACGGGGCGCCGCTCTGGCGGGGCGACCGGACAATCGTGATGAACGAGCACCAGTCTGGGGCATATCTCGACCTCGATAATGGGCTCGAGGCGCGATTGTAACGGCGTCCAGGTCACTCCGAAAATCTGCTGGCGGAGAGCCGAACCGGTATTTGTTGGGTGGCGGAGCTGCGGAAACAAATCCCGACATTCTGCCTGGAAAGCCTCTCCCTCGACGCCCATGTCCGCACCTCCCGAAGGCGAGCCGGGTTGAAACCGGCCAAAAATATGGCAAGGGAATTATTATTGCGGAGGAGTGAACTCGAATTTTTCAGCTTTGTAAAGTCGCGTTGACGATTTTATGAACTGTAAAACCATGTTTACATAAAATTTCACCAAAACAACATTTAATGGATGGATATTACTCGGTCTGGGCCCTGCAGTACGACCCCGACGCCGTCCGGAGGCGAATGGTCCCCGAAATCGGCCGGACCAAAGTCGCCGCCTTGCGGCGCGCGTCTGCAACGGCTGCGGCGGCCCTCGCAAGAGGGCGGGCAGAGCTGCATAAGAGCACACTCAAGCTCCCGACGTTGTCCGCGCGCGTAAAATTGTGCGAGGACGCCGACTACGGCCCTCCCATCGGCCCGCGAGATCGCCGACATGCGCGACAAGCGCGACCGACAGAAAGCCGAGAACGGACATGGGCGAGGCGTCCGACAGCGTCGCGCGCAAGGTCAACAGGAGGGCTGCGCCGGACGACAGGTTGGTGAGAGTCGCCGCGACCGGGAGGCCGGCGCCGGTCCTCGCGCGCCACGCAATGAGAAGGAGACCCTCGATCACGACGAAAGCCAGGATCACGTCGACGATCCAGAGTTCGGGGAGCGACGCGGTCATCCGTCGATCCTGCTTGGAGCGGGGCTGGGAACCTGTCTCCCGAATGGCTTGTTCAGCTGCACGACCCGCCAGTTCAGCCATCCCGCGAACGTCACCCAGGCAAGGTACGGAGCGAGCAGCCAGGCGGCAAGGGACGAAATACGCGCGAGTTCGAAGACAAGAACGACGATCGAGGCCCAGAACGGCAGAAGCTCATAGAGTGCCCAGTCGGGCCGCTTAAGCTTGAAGAAGAGCGGGCTCCACAAAACGTTCAGGACGCCGTTGATCGCGAACAAGACGACCAATGAGAGCCTCTCATCGCTGCTTCCCGCGCTCTCCCACGCGATGACGCCGGCGGCGGCGATGAGCGCAAAAATGATCGTCCAGGCCGGCGCGAACAGCCAGTTGGGTGGGCGAAGCGAGGGAAATTTCAGACTGTCATACCAAGCGCCGACCTCGGTCATAAGACCGCCGATCACCGCGACCAGAGTTACAGCTGCCGCCGCGACAGCGATCTCGATTCCTCGTTCTGAGAGGAGGCCCATGATCATGGCGGCACAAGCCTCAGAAGATGAGCAAGATCCTTGAGGAAAATCCGCGCTTGCGCCAGCGGATCGCGACGCGGAAGCGCCTTGTTCAAGTAGGCTTCCCAGGTGAGCCGCTGGACGTCCGGGTCCTTGCAGATGCTGACGAAGCGCTCCCGTCGCTTGTCGTTGCGGTACCAGAAATACTGCATGATCCCTAGAACCCAGAACACACGCCCGTGTTCCCGCATGAAGGTCTTGCGAGCCAGCCGCAACGCGCTGGGATTACCGGTCGTGAGGGCGTTTTCGGCGGCCTCAGCCGCCAGCCGGCCTCCGAGCATCGCGTAATAGATCCCCTCGCCGGAAGCCGGCGCGACAACTCCCGCTGCGTCTCCGGCCAGGATAACGTCGCGCCCGTTGTCCCAACGCCGCAAAGGCTTCATGGGAATGGGCGCACCCTCCCGCCGGATCGTCTTGGCGTCATTGAGTCCGGTCAGCGAACGCAGCGTGGCGACGGACGTCTTCAGCGAGAAGCCCTTTTTCGCGCTGCCCGAGCCCACGCTCATCGTATCGCCATGCGGGAAGATCCAGGCGTAGAAATCGGGCGATAATGTTCCCCGGTAGTGTATCTCGCACCGAGGGTTCGCCTTTTTCTTCGCCTCGTCGAGTGGGGTCGCGACAATCTCGTGATAGGCGAAAACGAAGCGGCCCCTGGTCGCGCCCGGCACCTCCTGCCGCCCAACCGTCGAGTTCGCCCCATCCGCGCCAATCACAAGTCGCGCCTTGAGCGTGCGCCCGGACGCGTCAGCCTTCGGGGCAAAATGAACGCGAATGACCCCATCGCCGTCGCGCGAAATCTTCTCGTATCGGCCGTCAAACCTTGTCGCGCCAGATTTGGCTGCGCGATCGCGTAGCCATTCGTCGAACGAGTCCCGGTTCACCATACCGACGAAGCCGCCGCCATCGATCGGCATATCGACGGCCTGCCCCTTCGGCGAAATCATCGTCGCAAGCCCGACCCGCGCCTCTAAAAGGTGGCTCGGAATTGCGAAATCGCGGATCAGGCGCGGCGGGATGGCGCCCCCGCAAGGCTTGATGCGTGCGTTCCGATCGAGAAGCGCAACCTTGTGGCCCCGGCTCGCGAGATCGTCGGCCGCCGTCGCGCCAGCGGGGCCGCCACCGACGACGACGAAATCAAAAACGTCTTCCGGATCGATCATGGGCGCCTTCCTTAGGGTCCGATGGCGAGGGCGCCCTGAAGCGTTGGCGTGTTTTGATCTTCGTTCGATCCACGCGCGACGGTCGATGCCAGTATCGCCGCCGCAATAAAGAATAGGGATTCCGCGGCGAAGACCGAGACATAGGCCGCGAGCGGCGTTGCCGCGAACCAGCGTGCAAGATCGATAAGCACTGTAGCCGCTACGCCGCCGAGCCCGAAGGCGATTGCCTGAGCAGCGCCCCAAAGACCCATCCGCGTGCCCTCGCGCGACCCCGCGCCCGCCGCTGCGAGGCTCATCATCGAGCCAATTGCCGCCACGGCGAAAACACCGTTCGAGACCCCAAGTGCGAAAACAGCGATCCGGAACGCGTCCGGGCCAAACGACAAAACGCCTGTGGCTCCAATCCCCAAAAGCGAAAGCGCCGACAATATGCAACCGGCGATCGTCCACATTCGCAGCGCGCCGGGGCTTCGGCCGCCGATCAAAGAGGCGAGAACCGCCACGCCGACCATGCCGACGAAGACACCGCCATGCTGCACACCCGCAAGCTTGGTGGTCGCCCCGGGCGACATGCCGAAGACAAGTCCCGCGAAGGGCTCGACGAGCAACTCCTGGGCGCCGTAAGCGAGCATCGAAATGAAGATGAAGATTGTGAACCGGTGCGCAGCGGGCTCCCGCCACACTTCGATCAGAGCCAGTCGGAAGGACGGCTTCGCGACGGGCCGTTTCCCAATCTTCCGGGTCGCTGCGGAAGCTGTTTCAACGCCCGAAACAGCGACTGTCGCGACGATAAAAGCGATAGCGCAGATTGCCGTTGTCACTGCGACCAGTCGCGCGTTCGAAAACGGATCGAGCAAACTTCCGGCAAGCGGGGCCGAGATCGCAAAGCCCAGAATCATCATCATCCACACAGCGGATGCGGCGAAAGCGCGTCGGCGCGGCGCGACGTGAGTTGCGAGCATTGCGAGGACTGAAGTTCCGGCCGATCCCGCTCCAATCCCCAGCAGTAGAAAAGACAGCGCCGCCACAGACACGCCGAGCGGCCGCGAACTCGCCGCCACTGCCGTTCCGAGCGCTGCGCCAATCCCGCCCAGGGCGAGGGCGGCCATCCCCCCGATGATCCACGGCGTCCGTCGGCCGCCGACGTCCGACCCGTAGCCCCACGCCGGCCGCAGGATCTGAATGGCGTAATGGGAAGCAACCAGGAGCCCCGGAACGGCCGCGGGCAAAGCGAGTTCTACGACCATCACGCGATTAATGGTCGAGGTCATCAACACAATGATCGCGCCCAACATTGTTTGAACGAGCCCGAGCCGGACGATCTTTGTCCATCCAAATGAGGCGGAGCCCATGCGAGACCTATCCGAGTGAGCGAAGAGCAAAGGCGCTCGACAGCATGCCAAGCACGTACAAACTCGTCCCGGTTGCGTTGTACGATGCGGCCCATTTTCGAGGGTTCTGCATAAGCCGCGGCATCAGGGCGAGCTGGCTGACCAGCAATCCGGCCACCAATGCGGCAAAGATCGGATGCCCCCATGCGGTCAAAAGTCCAATGACCACGACCTGCGGAATTGCCATCATGATGCAGGCGAGGCGCACCGCGTGTTCAACCCCGAGTTGAACCGGCAGCGAACGAATGCCGAGGCGGCGATCACCCTCAATTGACTTGAAGTCGTTCAAGGTCATGATGCCATGGGCGCCAAAGCTGTACAGGATCGCGAGCGTGATAATTCTCGCGTCAGGCAGCCCCGCGGCCACGACCGCTGCGCCCGTGAACCACGGCAAGCCTTCATAGGCCAGCCCAACGGCGGTATTGCCCCACCAGCCGTTTTGCTTCAGTCGGAGCGGCGGAGCCGAGTAAATCCAGGCGAGCGCCAACCCTACAATCGCAGCGTACAGGACCCACTGGCCCAGAAAGACAGCCCAAATCAGGGAGGCAACCGTCCACACACACGCTATATAGAGACCCCAACGACCAGGAATTCTGCCCGAAGGAATCGGGCGCAAGGGTTCGTTGATCGCGTCGACGTCGCGGTCGTACCAGTCATTCACCGCTTGGCTGGTCGCACAAATCAGCGGGCCAGCAAGCGCAATCCCGGCCAGAACAACCTTCCAGTGGGGAGGAGCGAAAAGCCCGCTTGACACGACGCCGCAGCCAAACGCCCACATGGGCGCGAACCATGTGATCGGCTTCAATAACTCAAGAACGGCCGCCGGCTGAGGATTCCGCATGGGCCAAAACTAGGATCAAAGCCGGCCTTGTGTCAACGATAAATGACATACCTTCCGACAAGATGACTTTACAGCGGAAATAACAGGGGCGAGAGTCGCCTATTTCTCTGTCTCGTCCTCCTCAGCCGCGTCACCGCCGAGACCGAACCGGCGAAGCTTCATGTAAAACGCTTGTCGGCTTAATCCCAGCATCTCCGCCGCGGAGCGCTTGTTTTCGCGAGTTAGTTCGAGAGCAGCCTGAATACAAAGGCGTTCGATCAAATCGGTTGTCTCGCGCACAAGGTTCTTCATCGGCACCCGACCGACAAGTTCGGTAAATTGATCGACGGTGCGGGGAAGTTCGCGCCCGCCAAGCTTTTCGCGCCCGCCTCGCCATCCCTCTGATCGGATCGCAAGGCCATGAAAGGTCGCGCCATCTCCAGTCGCAGAAGCAGCGATTATTTCCACATCCTCTATTGTACCGAGTTCCCCTCGTGCAACAGTTGAAAAATGGCGGACGGATCCGTGGGCAAGGAGGTTTGAGAACAAAACGTCCAGCTCTGTTCCCTGGCGTCCAATCCAGCGTTCAAGCGGCTGTCCCCGCACCTGAACAATGTTTGTAGCTTGAATGAGGTCGAGGAAAGCGGAATTTGCCGTCAGGATTTGTCGATTTGCGTCCACAACCACGAAACCCTCGGGAAGAGCCTCGAGTATCCGCAGAACGTTGGCATTGTCGTTCGATGCCGCCCCTCCCGTTTCGCCCAGACGCGAAAGCAGAACGACAAGATGGGGGGCGCCATCTTGTCGGTACAACGAGCCCGTCAGCAGCACGCTTCTCTGGTCACGTTCGAGCTGGACATGGACGTTGTCCACGCGGGGCGCCACGCGCGTCGCGGACAGGAAAGACTGCGAGACCTGTCGACTGCTCTCAGCAACCAGGGACTCGAACGCATGTCCGATCAGCTTTTTCGACTCAATCCCCAGCAAAGTCACAGCGGCGGGATTAGCCTCGACAATGCGTGACGTGTTCGAGTCCACAATCAGGACAGCTTCGGAGGCAAGTTGGAACAAGAGACGGTATCGCTTTTCTGCGTTTCGGATGCGAACGTACTCTCGCTCCATCTCTTGCTGCGCTTCCGCCAGTCTCTGTCGAAGAGCCGCCATTGGCCTCAGATCCCGGCCAACCGCGAGAAGCCGCCCGCCCGGCCCAAATCGAGCAATCCGGTAGCGCACGGGAATGTCCGCGCCATGGCCCGTTGGATGATTGACCTGCCGCCAGCGCGTTAACGCCGTCGGCGGGGCGGCGCTGAGCATGTCTTCAATTTTCTGGGTGCTATCCGCCGCGACGGTCGTAACCCAACGACGGCCTATCCAGTCGCCCCCGATGTCATTGGCGAGATCTGCTTCCGAGAACGCCAAATCGAGAATGACGCCCTCTTTGTCCAATACGAGCGCAATGTCGGCGGCCGATGCGATCAGCGCGCCAGCGGCTTCGGCATCCAGATTGGATAGAGCTTCATCGGGATTGGAAAAGCGGGCCAACCGCGCCGGATTTACAGGCTCCATCACGGGTTCGCCCCGCACCTTGTGACCGGTGTGACTGACATTGGTCCGCGCTTCGATGGATTACGAATTGGTCCGTGCTTAACAAACTCCGTGAAACAATGACAGAAATCTCCTGCGTCCAACAACTGCAGATGGCGCCGACCCACACGGCGCCGAGCCCGGTATCTCAAGCACCCAACGGGATACCGGGAATACAGCAGATTTCCTGCGTCGCCACCCATGCGCGTCTAAGTCTGCTTGTCGGCATCCCCCTGTCGGTCGCCGCGGAAGACCTCGTCATTTGAAAGGCCGCCCTCATCATCGTGACGGCTACGAATTCTCTCTAGTGTAAATTAAAATGTACGTCAAGATAGGTTGACACCTGCGCACGGCTGAGCCTACAGTCGCGTCAGACGACCGGACGCTTGGGCCAGGGTCGGCAACTTTGGGACTGGAAACGAAGGCGCATGAGCCGAAACCTTCCAGCATCGGCGCAACCGCGGCCGCTCTATACGCCGGAGGAACGGGCGCGACGCGACAGCACGCAGTGGACGGTCGTGCAGGGCGTGCTCGCCCCGGTGCAGTTTGCAATCTTCGCCGTGAGCCTGGCGCTCGTCGTGCGCTTTTTGTTGACGGGCGCGGGAGAGACCGCGGCGACGATCTCGGTCGTCGTCAAAACGATCGTCCTGTACGCAATAATGGTCACAGGCTCCGTCTGGGAAAAGGCGGTCTTTGGCAAATACCTGTTCGCGCGACCGTTCTTTTGGGAAGACGCGTTTTCAATCCTCGTCCTGTCCCTACACACCTCCTACCTGGCGGCGCTTGTCTTCGGGCTCCTTGAGCCGCGCGCGCTCATGCTGCTCGCGCTCGCAGCCTACGCCACCTACGTTATCAACGCCTCGCAATTCCTTCTGAAGCTCCGAGCGGCGCGCCTCGACGCCGACGCAAGCCGCGCCCCACGCCACAGCGTTCAACTGGAGCCCGCGTCATGAACGTGAGGGTTCCCCTGGACGTCCAGCATCAGACGGTCGCGCAAGGGTGCGAGACGGCGCCGGTGCTGCGGGAGCGAGGACAGAGGGAGGTCTTCTGCGGGCTGACCAGCATCGTTTGGCTGCATCGCAAGATCAAGGACGCGTTCTTCCTCGTCGTCGGTTCAAGAACCTGCGCCCATCTCATTCAGTCCGCTGCTGGCGTGATGATCTTCGCTGAGCCGCGTTTTGCGACAGCGATCCTCGGCGAGCGGGATCTGGCGGGGATCGCGGACATCGACGACGAACTCGACCGGGTTGTCGCTCGTCTCATCGAACGGAGGCCCGACATCAAGCTTCTTTTCCTCGTTGGCTCCTGTCCCTCCGAGGTTATCAAGATCGATCTCAAGCGCGCGGCTGCCCGGCAATCAACAGTCCATGCGCCTAAGGTCCGCGTGCTCGCCTACTCCGGCAGCGGGATCGAGACGACCTTCACGCAAGGTGAGGACTCGTGCCTCGCGGCGCTCGTCCCGACACTTTCGAACGAAGGCCAGAATGCGCGACCGAACTTGATGGTGGTCGGCTCGCTCGCGGATATCGTTGAGGATCAATTTGCGCGTCTGTTTGACGCGCTTGGCGTCGGCCCCGTGCATTTCCTCCCGATGCGACGCGCCGACGCCAACCTGTCTGTCGGGCCGAGCACCGTCTTCCTTCTTGCCCAACCATTTCTGAGAGACACGGCCAGCGTCCTTCAGGATCGCGGCGCCAAGCATATTGCGGCGCCATTTCCGCTCGGGTCAGAGGGGACTTCAGCCTGGTTGCGAGCCGCCGCGGACGTGTTCCAAGTCTCGTCGGAGCGCTTCGAGGCCGTCACAGCTCAAGCGCGTTTGCGGGCCGAAGCTTGCGTCGCGCGACACCGCGATCACCTTGGGGGCAAGCGCGTCTTCTTCTTCCCCGATTCGCAACTCGAGATACCGCTGGCACGCTTCCTTGCGCGGGAACTCGGCATGGTTCCCGTCGAGGTAGGAACGCCTTATCTCAACCGAGCTCTCATGGCGGCCGAGCTTACGCTTCTGCCCGACGGCCCGCTGCTAAGCGAGGGCCAGGACGTCGATCGGCAACTCGACCGCTGCCGCGCCGCGTCTCCCGACCTGGTCGTTTGTGGACTTGGCCTCGCGAATCCCCTGGAGGCCGAGGGCATCGCGACGAAGTGGTCGATCGAACTCCTCTTCACGCCGATCCAGGGCTACGAACAATCCGGCGATCTCGCCGGCCTTTTTGCGCGGCCGCTTGTGCGCCGCCAGCGGCTAGAGGTCTGAGCGATGGAGCTCACCCTCTGGACCTATGAAGGCCCTCCGCACGTCGGCGCGATGCGGATCGCGACCTCGATGAATGGGCTGCACTACGTGCTGCACGCCCCGCAGGGCGACACCTATGCGGACCTTCTCTTCACGATGATCGAGCGTCGCGCCGCGCGTCCGCCCGTGACCTATACGACGTTCGAGGCGCGCGACCTCGGTAGCGACACCGCCGAACTCTTCAAGACTGCGGTGCGTCAAGCGTATCAGAGATGGGCGCCCCAGGCGATGATCGTCGGCGCATCATGCACGGCCGAGCTGCTGCAGGACGATCCGGGCGGCCTCGCCCGCGCGCTGCGCCTGCCAATCCCGGTCATTCCTCTTGAACTCCCCGCCTACCAGAAGAAAGAGAACTGGGGCGCGTCGGAGACGTTCTACCGCCTCGTGCGGTCTCTCGCAGCCGCTCCGCGCGCACGTGCGCCAGGCGTGCGGCCCCGCTGCAACATTCTGGGACCCACTGCGCTTGGCTTTCGTCATCGCGACGATGTGCACGAAATCTCCGGCCTCCTTGAGCGGCTCGGTGTGGAGATCTGCATCACAGCTCCGCTCGGCGCCGCGCCCGGGGACATCGCGCGTCTCGGCGAGGCCGACTTCAACGTTGTTCTCTATCCAGAGATCGCGCTCCCTGTCGCAAAATGGCTGGATAAGAATCACAATCAGCCCTTCACGCAAACCATTCCCATTGGCGTCAGCGCCACACGTGCTTTTATCGAAGAAGTCGCAACACTCGCCGGGCTCGACCGCGCTGCGGCGCTTGATGAGCGCTGGTCACGCTCACCCTGGTATTCGCGCTCGGTCGACTCGACCTATCTGACGGACAAGCGGGTCTTCATTTTCGGGGACGCCACACACGCCATCGCCGCGGCGCGCGTCGCGCGGACCGAACTCGGCTTCAAGGTCGTGGGTCTGGGGACCTATTCGAGAGAGTTCGCGCGCGAGGTGCGAAGCGAGGCCGAGGCCTGTGGAGCCGAAGCGCTCATCGTCGACGACTACCTCGAAGTCGAGGCGAAGGTTATCGAACTGCAGCCGGAGCTGATTCTCGGCACCCAGATGGAGCGCCACATCGCCAAGCGGCTCGGAATTCCCTGCGCGGTCATCTCAGCGCCGACGCATGTTCAGGATTTCCCCGCCCGGTACTCTCCGCAGATGGGTTTCGAAGGCGCGAATGTGCTCTTCGACTCCTGGGTCCATCCCCTGATGATGGGCCTTGAAGAGCATCTGCTCGCTATGTTCCGCGAAGATCCGGAGTTTCACGATGGCGTGGCGCCGTCCCACCTTGGCGGCGCCGTCGTCGAACCGGACCGCGCCTCCGCCCGCAAGCCCACCGTCCCCGCAAGCGAGGACCTGATCGCCGCGGACCAACCCCCGACAGTCTGGAGCGTCGAAGCCGAAAAGGAACTGAAAAAAATTCCCTTCTTTGTGCGCGGACGCGCACGGGGGAACACAGAGACGTTTGCGCGAGAGCTTGGATTGGCAACCATAACGGTAAACACCCTCTATGAAGCCAAAGCCTACTTCAGCCGGTGAACGCGCGGGTCCGCGCGTCGTCATCGTTACGCTCGACAACCATTTGGCGGGCGCGGTGGATCGCGCGCGCCGGGCGCTCGAGACCGACATTCCGGGGCTCGAACTTTCATTCCATGCGGCGGCTGAATGGAACGATCCTGCTGCCTTGCAGCGCTGCCTCGCCTCGATCGCCAGAGCGGACATCATCGTCGCGACGATGCTGTTCATGGAGGAGCATGCGCAGGCGGTGCATTCGGCGATCCAGGAGCGTCGTGACACTTGCGATGCGGTTCTGGGCTGCATGTCCGAGCCGAGCATCGTCAAACTCACCCGCATCGGCCGTCTCAACATGGACGGTTCGAAGCGGGGCGCATTCGACTTCCTGAAGCGCCTGCGGGGCGGCAGCAAGCCGTCCGCCACCGGCGGGGCCCGTCAGCTTGCGATGCTGCGCCGCATCCCGCGTATCCTCAAGTTTATCCCTGGCCCCGCTCAGGATCTGCGCGCTTATTTCCTCACCCTGCAATATTGGCTCGCCGGTTCGGAAGAGAATATCGCCAATCTCGTCCGCTTTCTGCTTAATCGCTATGCCGGCGGCGCGAATCTTACCTTGCGCGGCAAGCTCAAGGCGCCCCCGCCTGCCGAATACCCCGATGTCGGCCTCTATCACCCTCGCTTGATTGGCCGCCTTGGCGAGTCCGTCGATCGACTGCCCCGTCCATCGGGCGGCTCGCGCGGAACCGTTGGCGTCCTGCTGATGCGGTCTTACGTGCTTGCCAACAACACCGCGCATTACGACGCGGTGATTGAGGAACTGGAGGCGCACGGGCTCCGAACGATTCCGGCGTTCGCATCCGGCCTCGACTCGCGCCCGGCCGTCGAAGCCTATTTCAAGGCTCGCGGCAGTGTGAAGATCGACGCGCTTCTGTCGCTGACTGGGTTCTCGCTTGTCGGTGGCCCAGCCTACAATGATTCGAACAGCGCGACGAAAATGCTGAGCGAACTCGACGTGCCCTATATCGCTGCTCAGGCGCTCGAATTTCAGACGATCGAGGAATGGGAAAGCTCCGACCGCGGACTTTCGCCGGTTGAGGCCACCATGATGGTCGCCATTCCCGAACTCGACGGGGCGACGGCTCCAATAGTGTTTGGCGGGCGATCAAGTAACGCCCTGACCGGCGCGACGCGCGACATCCAGCCGCATAAAGAACGGATCGCGCGACTTGCCGACCGCGTCGAGCGGCTCGTGCGACTGCGGGCCAGCGAGCGCGCGAACCGCAAGGTCGCCGTCATTCTCTTCAACTTCCCGCCCAACGCGGGCGCGACGGGCACCGCGGCGTTCCTGGGCGTCTATGAGTCCCTGCATCGAACCCTGAGTGCGTTGCAGGAAGCCGGCTACACCGTCGAGGTCCCGGAGACCGTCGACGCGCTGCGCCAGCGGATCGTCGAGGGCAACAACAAGCGCTTCGGCGCCGGCGCCAACGTTGTCGCGCGCGTCGAGGTCAACGATCATATCCGGCGCGAGGCACACCTCGCGGAGATCGAGGCGCAATGGGGCGCCGCGCCGGGGCGGCATCAGACGGACGGCGCCGGGGTGTTCGTGCTGGGCGAGCTTTTTGGAAACGTGCTGGTCGGGATTCAGCCCGCCATGGGTTACGAAGGCGACCCCATGCGGCTGCTGTTCGATCGCGGCTTCGCTCCGACGCACGCTTTTTCGGCCTTCTATCGGTACTTGCGCGAGGATTTCGGCGCCGACGTATTGCTCCATTTCGGCATGCACGGATCGCTCGAATTCATGCCCGGCAAGCAGGTGGGGCTTTCGGCCGCGTGCTGGCCTGAGCGGCTGATCGGCGCCATGCCCAACGTCTATCTCTATGCTGCGAACAATCCTTCCGAGGGCGCACTGGCGAAGCGCCGGTCGGCCGCGACGCTCGTCAGTTATCTTACGCCCAGCCTCGCCCATGCCGGACTTTATCGCGGTCTCGTCGACTTGAAGGCGACGCTCGACCGTTACCGGGTGACTGAACCCGAAGCTGACCATGAGCGCGGCCTTCTTGCCGAACTCATTCAGTCGCAGGCGGCCGCCGTTGACCTCGCCCCGTCAGAGCCGCCCTGGGGGAGAGGTGCGCGCGACGAAATCGACAAGCTCGGCGCCGCGATCCTCGAACTTGAATACACGCTCATCCCTCATGGTCTGCATGTTCTCGGCGAGACGCCCGGCACCGAAGAGCGCTCGGGGACGTTGTCGGCAATCGCCGAGAGCGCGTTTGGTCTTCGCGAGGCGGACGCCGCAGTGCGCGCGATCATTGCGACCGAGTCTGCGGAAGCCGTCGTTGCTGCTTTGCCTGCCCCGCAGACGCAGGAGACCCGCAAAGCCGTCGACGAATTGGCGCGCATCAACCAGCTGCTCACCGAGGACCAAGAGACTCCCGCGCTGATACGAGCTCTCGACGGGCGTTTCATTGCTCCAGTCGTCGGCGGCGATCTCATTCGGACGCCGACCATCCTGCCGACCGGGCGCAACCTGCATGGTTTCGATCCCTATCGCATTCCGAGCGCCTTCGCGATCGCGGAGGGCGCGAGACAGTCGGATTGCGTCCTCGCCCGCTATGCCGCGGACGGCCATCCATTTCCGGAATCCGTCGCAATCGTCCTCTGGGGGACAGACAATCTCAAGACTGAGGGCGTGCCCATCGGCCAGGCGCTCGCCCTTATCGGCGCCGAACCGCGCTTCGACACTTATGGCCGCCTGAGCGGCGCGAACCTTGTCCCTCTGCAAAAGCTCGGCCGCCCGCGCATCGATGTGATGCTGGCGGTGTCGGGAATATTCCGGGATCTTCTGCCGTTGCAAGTCCGACTGCTCGCGGATGCTTGTTTCCTCGCCGCGACAGCGGACGAACCAGAGGAAAGCAACTATGTGCGCAAACATGCCCTGGCGCATCAAGCGACGTCAGGCTGCGACATCGAGACCGCCGCGCTACGCGTGTTCAGCAACGCCGAAGGGGCCTATGGCGCCAATGTGGGGATGCTCATCGACGCCGGCGTGTGGAGCGACGAGGACGAAATTTCGCAAACTTTTTCGCGCCGAAAATGTTTCGCTTACAGCCGCAAAGGCGACTGCGCTCCCCGGCTCGACCTGCTGGAGAGCGTTCTCGCGAATGTTGATTTCGCATATCAAAATCTTGACAGCGTCGAACTCGGCGTCACGAGCATTGATCATTATTTCGACTCTCTCGGCGGCATGGGACGAGCCGCGGCGCGCGCACGCGGCGGGCGGGTTGCGCCGATCTACATTTCCGATCAGACGCGCGGCGCGGGCAAGGTTCGCTCGCTGACCGAGCAGGTCGCGCTCGAGACCCGAACGCGCGTCCTCAACCCCAAATGGTACGAGGGGATGCTCAAGCACGGCTACGAGGGCGTTCGTCAGATTGAAGCGCATGTGACAAATACCTTTGGATGGTCGGCGACCACCGGTCAGATCGATCCTTGGGTTTACGACCGCATCACCCAGACGTTCGTTCTCGACCCAGAAATGCGGCGGCGACTCAGCGAACTCAACCCCGCCGCTTCAACCAAGCTCACGAACCGCGTCATCGAGGCGCATGAGAGGGGCTACTGGTCGCCCGACGAGAAGACGCTTGCCGCGCTCCTTGAGGCCGGCGACGAGATGGAAGACAGGCTTGAGGGTGTCAGCCCGGGGGTAGCGGCATGAACATTGCGATTAGAAACCCAAGGCCCTTGGGCTCAGCCCAGGTCGAGCTCGACCCCAACATCGATATCGGCGGAGCGAAGGTGTTTGCCGTTTACGGCAAAGGGGGGATTGGCAAGAGCACGACCTCTTCCAACCTCTCCGTCGCCTTCGCCAAACTCGGACACCGGGTCCTGCAGATCGGTTGCGATCCAAAACACGATTCAACCTTTACGCTGACCAAGCGTCTCGCGCCGACGGTGATCGACGCGCTCGAATCGGTGCAGTTCCATAGCGAGGAACTCCGGGTCGAGGACTTTGTCGCAACCGGCTACGCGGGTGTCATGTGCGTCGAGGCGGGCGGTCCGCCGGCGGGCACGGGCTGCGGCGGCTATGTCGTCGGTCAGACGGTCAAGCTGCTCAAGGAGCACCGGCTGCTCGAAGACACTGACGTCGTCATTTTCGATGTGCTCGGCGACGTGGTTTGCGGTGGTTTTGCTTCGCCGCTCCAACACGCCGAGCGTGCAATGATCGTGACCGCGAATGATTTCGACTCCATCTTCGCCATGAACCGCATCGTCTCGGCGATCGACGCCAAGTCGCGGAACTATCAGGTGCGACTGGGCGGCGTCATTGCGAATCGCAGCTCAGACACCAACGAGATCGACCGCTACAATTCCGCTGTCGGACTGCAACGCCTCGCGCATTTCCGTGATCTGGATGTCGTACGTCGTAGCCGCCTCAAGAAGTCGACCCTGTTCGAAATGGAGTCGTCGCCCGAACTCGATGCGGTGCAGAACGAATATCTCTCGCTGGCGGAGCGGCTGTGGGACGGCGTCGAGCCGCTTCCGGCCAAGCCGATGAAAGACCGCGACCTCTTCGAATTCCTGGGCTTCGATTGATGACCAGCACGACTTACTTCGCTCGACGCGACCAGCTCGAACGGTATTTCGACCGGACCGCCGTCGAGATATGGAAGCGTATGTCGTCGGACGCGCCGCTCAGTCGCGTCCGCGCGACCGTACGGGCCGGGCGCGGGGTGATGCGCGCGACGATTCTCGAATGGCTACCGCTCGATCTGCGGGGAGCTCGCGTTCTCGACGCCGGCTGCGGGACAGGCGCACTTTCGTTCGAGCTCGCTGCGCGGGGCGCGACGGTCGTCGGGGTCGATGTTTCGCCAACGCTGATCGGACTCGCGCGGGAAGGAGCGCCCATCCGCACGGACGGAGGCGCGGCGACCTTCGCAGTCGGCGATATGCTCGATTCGTCGCTTGGCGAATTCGACTACGTCGTCGCGATGGACAGTCTCATCCATTACGAGGGCGGGGACATCGCGCGCATCGTCTCGACGCTGAGCGCGCGAACGCGATCCGCTATCATCTTCACTGTAGCGCCGCGCACACCGGCGCTGACAGTCATGCATGCGCTGGGAAGGTTTTTCCCCCGTGGGGATCGCTCTCCGTCCATAGCCCCGATCTCAATGCCTGCGCTCCAGAGATTTATGGTCGACCATGAGCGGCTCGCGAGCTGGAACTTGGGTCGCGTGCGCCGGATCGACAGGGGCTTCTATATTTCTCAGGCTGTGGAGCTCACTCGCCCATGAGCCGCGCATCCGTCGCCAGCGTGCAGGGATTCATGCGGCTCGGGCCGCGGGTGCTCCCCTTCGCCGACGCTGCGACCCCCGAACTGCCGCTTCTTCGTCTGCTGCGCCTGTCGCTTTTTCAAGTCACCGTCGGCATGGCGGCGGTCCTCCTGATCGGCACGTTGAACCGCGTGATGATCGTCGAACTCGCCGTGCCGTCATGGATCGTGGCCTGCATGCTGGCGTTACCGCTCCTGTTCGCGCCGCTCCGGGCTTTGATCGGGTACCGCTCGGACAATCACCGCTCAGTGCTTGGCTGGAGGCGGGTGCCGTTCATCTGGTTCGGGACGATGGCGCAGTTTGGCGGTTTCGCGATCATGCCTTTCGCGCTGCTCATCTTGTCGGGCGACACGACCGGGCCCCTCTGGGCGGGCCAGGTCGCGGCCGCTCTAGCGTTTCTTCTTGTGGGCGCCGGACTGCACACGGTTCAGACGGTCGGGCTCGCTTTGGCCACCGATCTTGCGCCGGAGCGCGCGCGGCCCCGGGTTGTCGCCCTTTTGTGCGCCATGTTGCTCGCAGGCATGGCCCTCAGCGCGGTCGTCTTTGGCTTGCTGTTACGACATTTCAGCGAGGTCCGACTGATACAGGTGGTGCAGGGCGCCGCGGTCATCACGATGATTCTCAACTGCGCCGCGCTCTGGAAGCAGGAGCCGCGCGTTTCGACCGCGACCTCGGCGGCGCCCGCACGGGGGACATTCCGCGATGCGTGGAGCGCCTTCGCGACCACGGCTCGCACCCGCCGGCGCCTCATCGCGACCGCGCTCGGCACCGCGGGCTTCAGCATGCAGGACATTCTGCTTGAGCCTTATGGCGGAAAGATCCTGCACCTTCCGGTCAGCGCGACCACGGCCCTGACGGCGATGCTTGCGCTAGGCGGCGGCGGCGGCCTTGCGCTCGCCGCGCGTCGCCTGAACCTCGGCGCTGATCCTCACCGCGTCGCTGGATCGGGCGTGCTTGTCGGCATAATCGCCTTCTGCAGCGTCATCTTCTCAGCGCCTCTCGACTCGCGGCCGCTGTTCGGGCTTGGCGTGGCCTTGATCGGCTTTGGCGGCGGGCTTTTCGCCCACGGTACGTTGACCGCGTCGATGGCGTTTGCGGAGCCCGAGGATCGCGGCCTCGCGCTCGGCGCCTGGGGAGCCGCGCAATCGACAGCGGCCGGCCTCGCGATCGCGTTCAGCGGCGTGGTCAACGATCTCGGTTCGTCGCTCGCTTCGCGCGGCGCCTTTGGGGACGCGCTCGCGGAGCCCGTTACCGGTTACACTCTCGTTTATTCCATCGAAATCGCGCTCTTGGTTGCCACGCTGATTGTTATCGGGCCGCTTGTGCGCGCCCGCATGGATATACGCGCTTCAACGCGGACGAGTTTCGGCCCGGCTGTCGTTGCGGGGCTTCGGTCTGGAGATTTACTGCAATGAGAGGCGCCGTCGGCAATCTGGACGTTGCACAGATCGTGCTCTACGCATTCTGGCTCTTCTTCTTCGGCCTCCTTTTCTATCTGCGGCGCGAGGATCGTCGTGAGGGTTATCCGCTCGAGAGCGAGGCCGAGCCAGGACTGAAGGCTCGCGACATTATCTGGATTCCGAGGCCGAAGACCTTCCGTCGCCCGGACGGCCGCGAGGTCTCGGTCCCGAATTTTCGGGCCGACACGCGCCGGGTCAACGCAACGAAGACGGAGCCGTGGCCCGGCGCGCCGCTCCAGCCCAATGGCGATCCGATGCTCGCGGCTGTCGGACCGGGCAGCTATGCCGAGCGAGCCGACGAGACCTACAAGACAGCCGACGGCCATGATTTAATAGCTCCACTGCGCGTGGCGACCAATTATGGCGTTCCCGCCGACAGTGCGAACCCGATCGGGTTCGCGGTGTGGGGCGCGGATCGAGCCGAGGCCGGAACCGTTCGCGACCTCTGGGTCGACCGGGCGGAGTGCATGCTACGCTACTATGAAGTCGAGACAGGGGATGGCAGGCGGGTTCTCCTCCCCGTGAACTTCGCGAACGTCGATGCGAAGCGCCGCCGTATTAGCGTCAACGCTTTGCTCGCCGGGCAGTTCGCCGCAGTGCCGGCGATTCGCAATCCCGACAAGGTCACGCTGCTCGAGGAAGACAAGATCACAGCCTATTACGGCGCCGGGACGCTCTACGCCACCGCGGCGCGTGCGGAGCCTCTGCTATGAAAGCGGTCAATCTCGAGAAGCTGCTGCCCCACGATATTCCCCCCGGAGAAACGATCCTCTGGCATGGCCGACCGCGGTGGCTCGGCTTGACGCGTCGCGCCTATCGCGCCGATTTTGTCGTCCTCTATTTTGCCGCATTAACCATCTGGAATGTCTATTCGGCTGCATGCGAGTCGGGGTGGGGCGCCGCCGCGAGGGTTGCGGCTAAAACACTCGGAATCGGGGGGGCCGCCCTGGCGCTCGTCGCCTTGCTCAGCTACCTCTCCGCGAGCACGACCCTCTACGTCGTGACGTCTCGCCGCATCGTCATGAAGATTGGCGTTGCGCTGCCGATCTTCATCAATATCCCCTTTAAGCAGATCGTCTCCGCGTCCACCTGCGCATACGGTGATGGAACCGGAGACATTTCGGTGAGGCTTACGTCCGGTGCTCGGATTGGATATTTCGTGCTCTGGCCCCACGCGCGTCCGTTTCACTTCGGGAACCCCGAGCCTTCGCTACGCTCCGTAGCCAACGTCGCCGCTGTCGCCGAGACGTTGGGCCGCGCGCTTCGTGACGCCGACGGGCAGCCAGAAGGCGCGATTGCAGGAGAGATCATCGAGCCGGCGGGAGTGCGCATCGGCGCTGTCGCCCTTCCGGAACAAGCGGCGGCTTGAGGAGATAAGTCCAATGAGCGAAGTCGCTATCAGGCGCCCTCCGGCCGGAATGCCAAAGCAGGTCTTGTTCGGCGCAGCCGCGCTGATTGCTCTTACATTGGTCGGCGCAACGGCGTCGCGACTGACTGGCGTAGGCAAAACTCAGGCGCCGAATGCCACCCCCGTCCAAACCCTCTCCCTTCGCTTTGACGACCAGCCAAACGGTTCGGTCCTCGTCCGCCGGGCGAGCGATAAGGCGGTGATATTTACGATCGCCCCGGAGACAAACGGTTTCATGCGAGCGACGCTCCGTGGTCTGGCCCAGGAGCGCCGGCGCTCGGGTATCGACGACGCGACGCCGTTCATACTCACCCGATGGAGCGACGGCCGTATGTCGCTCGACGACACAACAACCGGTCGAGACGTGGCGCTAGAAGCCTTCGGCGAAACGAATGCGAGCGCCTTCGCCAGACTCTTTGTCTCCGGAGAGCAGAAATGAGCGTCTTGCCGGCGCTCCGGCGCCAGACCTTCGAGTCTCCTTGCACCATCGAGATCGAGCGCTCGGCTGAAACGCTCGAGGCGCATGTCGTGATTGACGGCGACTATGACCTTCGGCCGGGCGACGAGGTTCTGGTCCGTGATGCGCCGACCAATACGCCCTTCGGCGAGAGAATTATCGTCCGGCGCATGGCGACCATCACCAGAGCGGGGCTTCCGGAACGGATCTGGACTCGCCTAGCAGCCAATTTCGAGCTCGGCGAACTCTACGACGTCAGCTTCACCGAAAGGAGACGGCTATGAGCGCTTTCCGCAAGTCAGATGCGTCGCTCGAGGCCACGCGGGCAGCTCAGCAAGACACGGTGCTCAGCCCCCGCTTCTACACCACCGACTTCGACGAACTCGACAAGACCGACGTCGCTCCTGTGCGCGCCGACTGGGACGCGCTGATCGCCGAACTGCGATCCGACCCCAACAAGAAGCACTTCATCCGGACGGACGAATTCGACGCCGATTTCTCGAATCTCCCGCCGGACCTCGACAAAGAGTTTCGCGATTTTCTCATCAGCTCGATCACTGCGGAATTTTCCGGCTGCGTCCTTTACGCCGAGATGAAGAAGCGCGCCAAAAACAAGGACATCCGCGACCTCTTCTCCTTCATGAGCCGGGACGAGGCTCGACACGCCGCCTTCATCAACGACACGCTCAAGGACTTCGATATCGGGGTCGATCTTGGGTTTCTGACCAAGGCAAAGAAGTACACCTACTTTCGGCCGAAGTTCATCTTTTACGCCACGTACCTGTCCGAGAAGATCGGCTATGCGCGCTACATCACCATTTTCCGTCAGCTCGAGCGTCATCCCGAGCGGAGATTCCATCCGATCTTCAAATGGTTCGAAAAGTGGTGCAATGACGAATTTCGACACGGCGAGGCGTTTGCGCTGCTCATGCGCGCCAACCCGAAGCTCGTCTCCGGCTTGAACGTATACTGGATCAAGTTTTTTCTGCTTGCCGTCTTCGCGACCATGTACGTTCGCGATCACTGCAGGCCGGCTTTCCACGAAGCGATCGGCATGGATCCGACGGATTACGATTTCGCCGTCTTTCGCCTGACCTCGGAGATCTCGCGCCAGACTTTCCCGCTTACGCTCGACCTCGACAATCCTGCGTTCAAGCTCGGATTTGAGCGGCTCTGCGGGATCGCGCGATCTATTGAGGAAGCGCAAGCTCGCGGAGGCTTGAGAGGCAAGATTCAAAGGGCGTGGTTGACCGCGAGAGCTGCGCTTGCGTTTGGCGGCCTCTACATGTTGCCCAGCAAAGCCAATCCGCTTCCAGCCAATATCCGTCTCGCGCCGGCCTGGTGAGGGCGCTCGGATGATGGCCTACGGACTGCCACTTCTAGCAACTCTCGCGCTCTGGCTTGGTTCGACGGGCGTCATCCTGCACCTCGACAGTCAAGACCGCCGCACGTTCGTAGGAAGCATGCTAGGCGCGATCGTGCTGATCGCTATCTCGCTATGGCTTGTTGCGACCACATCTACCGAAATGACCCCGGCCTCGGCCTACATTGCGTTTGCCTGCGGCATCGTGTTGTGGGGCGGCCAACTCCTTGCGTTCTACACAGGCTTCGCCACCGGCCCCAACAAAACGACGTATTCCGCAGGCGCCGTGCGGCAGTCGCGGTTCTGGCAAGCCGTCAACACAAGTCTTTATCATGAACTCTTGGCCGCCGTGGGGGCACTGATCCTGTTCCTGTTGACGAGCGGTCAGCCAAACCTGTTTGCGTTGTGGACCTATGTCATCCTCTGGCTGATGCATGAGAGCGCGAAGCTGAATGTCTTTCTGGGCGTTCCCAACCTTGGCGAAGACCTGCTGCCTGAACATCTCGCCTATCTCACGACATTCATGAAGCGTAAGCCGATGAATGCGCTCTTTCCCTTTTCAGTGACGGCCGGGACGGTCGTGGCATGCCTTCTGTTTGAGCGTGCGCTCCGGGTCGACGCCAGCTCATTCGAGGCAGTCGGTTTCACCATTCTGGGCGCCTTGATGGGGCTCGCGGTGATGGAGCATTGGTTCCTCGTCACCCCGCTCGACGCCAACGCCCTGTGGCGGAAATTCCGCAGACAGCCCAGCTCGGGCGAACTCGACTCGGCTCTGCGTGTCGAAACTGAGCCTGTTGAAAGGCACGTAATGGGTCCGACGCGGGACATCGGCGTGAGTGACGAGACGCAAGCACGCCAGCTGCTTTCCGGCTATTGCTGGAGCGCTGATCCGCCGGAAATCTGCGACGCTCGCAATATTGAGCGACTTCTTGAACTGATCGCCTCAGGAACCTTCGGCGAGGTCGACTGCATCCAGGGCCTCGTGCGAACGAAAGCCCATTGGGTCTGTTTTGAGCTGAGCGGGGGACGCGCTTCGATGGCGCGGTTCGCGCCGCGTCGGCTGTGTAAGCCTTTGGTGATTGCGAGAGGGCGTGCATTCGACCGGGTGGGGCTGCAGGCCGCGTTCGATGGCTGCGCGGCACTCGCCTGACGAGTTCGGCAAGATGATGCAGAGGGAGTTTTCGATGCCCGCAGTGAATCAGGACCATCGCGTCCACTTCACCAACGCGATTCAACGCTTGAAGGACGAGCGGCGCTATCGGGTCTTCGTCGACCTCGAACGCGACGCGGAACGATTCCCCATTGCTCTCTGGCGGCCGGGTGGGGAAGAGGCGCAGCGCGAGGTCACGATCTGGTGTTCGAACGATTATCTCGGCATGGGAGGTCATGCAAAGGTGCGTGACGCCGCGATCTCCGCGGCGCAACGGCATGGCGCCGGCGCCGGCGGCACGCGCAACATTTCCGGCACGCATCACCGCATCGTCGAACTCGAGGAGGAGCTCGCCGACCTTCACGGGAAGGAGGCCGCGCTCGTCTTCACCTCGGGCTGGGTCTCCAATCTCGCAGGCATTTCGACAATCGCATCTCTTATGCCGGATTGTCTGATCCTGTCCGACGCCCTCAATCACAATTCAATGATTGAAGGCGTGCGGCGGTCGGATTGCGACAAGCGGGTGTGGCGGCACAATGACGTCGCTCACCTCGAGCAACTGTTGGTCGAGGCGGGACCCAGCCGCCCGAAGCTGATCCTTTTCGAAAGCCTCTATTCCATGGACGGCGACATCGCACCGATCAAGAGGATTGTGGAGCTCGCGGAGCGACACAATGCGCTGACTTATATCGACGAGGTTCATGCGGTTGGCATGTATGGCCCGCGCGGAGGCGGCATCGCCGAGCGTGAAGGTTTCATGGATCGTATCGATGTGATCGAAGGCACCCTCGCAAAGGGATTCGGGTCCCTCGGGGGCTATATCGCCGCGGATAGGACTATCGTCGACGCGGTTCGGAGCTACGCGCCGCAATTCATCTTCACCACGACCTTGCCTCCCATGGTGACCGCCGGCGCCTGCGCGGCGATTCGCCACTTGAAAGCGTCAAGCGTGGAACGCGACGGCCATCAATATATGGCGGCTGTTACGAAGCACGCTCTGCGAGCTGCTGGTCTGCCGGTACTGGACAATCCTTCGCATATCGTGCCGTTGATGGTTGGCGACGCGGAGCGCTGCAAGGCGGCGAGCGACCTTCTGCTGCGCAGGCACGACATCTACATTCAGCCTATCAACTATCCAACCGTCGCGATCGGGGCGGAGCGTCTGCGTATCACGCCGACGCCACGCCACAGCGAAGCGGATGTCTCGAATCTGGTCGAAGCCCTCGTCGATGTGTGGAAGACGCTCGGTCTGCAGCTCGAGACGGCGCAGGTTGTACCGCTCCCACACCGCCGCTGGCCGGTGGCCAACTGCGTCTATCCAGAGCTACGCAGAGCGGCCGAGTAGCCTTGCACGCACGCCGCCGGGCTGTGGACGCCGCGCCGGAAGTCAACCGGCTTCGTCGCTGCCAGAACCCGAACCCCGCCGGAACCGAGATCACGTTGCGCCCTCCATCGCCCGGAGCGTGTTCGTCAGCGCCGCGACGTCGCGGCCAAGCTCGATGCGCGCCACTACGGCCCAAAGCGCCCGCTGGAATTGCGCAGGAGGTGCCCGCAGCCGCCGCCGAAGCCTCCACCATCATGTGCACTAAAGTCACGCTGCTCGCAGCGGCGGAAGCGCCTCAGCGGCAGAAAACCCGCCGCTGCGCATTGCGCCGCCAGCCAGGGTTTTGTGGTGGTTTACAGGCAGCGCGCCGCGGCTCGAACTCACGCCCGGCCGATAAGCTCGAGGCGCCTCTGGTTCTATTGGAGCTCAGAGCCTCGGAGGCCCCTTAATTGTCAAAAGCCATCGGCTGCCAGACGCTCGCTGCACCCGCAATGTGGATGCCGCAAGATGCTACTTCGCCGGCGATCCGCCCAGCTCCGGATAGTCCTTTGCGAGACTGACGCCGAGCAAGGGCTTGCTCACGCCTTGGTGACAAGTCGCGCAATTGAGCTTCGGTGAATCGCCGAGCGGTCCGAGGCGGGTTGCTGGAAATACGTCCTTCAGTGGATCGAGATATTCGTCGTTGAGATTTCTCACCAGCCTGATTCCGTACCATGCGGTGACCCGCTGCGGCGTGCTCTCCGACCACTGCCCGAATTCTCGGGTGTTGTGGCAGAAGGTGCAGTTCACGCCGAGTCCGTTCGATATAGCCATCATGAGGGAGTAGGTATCTTCTGTCGTCTGGATCGAGGAGCCCAGGCCTGTCGTCGGCAGCGCGCTCGTCGCCTGCACGCGGATGTTGTCGTCCTTATCGAGGTATGGCGTATAGGGATCTTGAAGAAGCTCGGTCGATCCGTTCGCGGTATTCGGGTGGCCGAAGCCATAGTTCGTCGCAGCGAAGCCGTTGGCATGCCGCCAGCCCGGATTCTCGTACCAGACGTTTGTCGGAACGGGATTGCCGCGGTGGCACGTGTAGCAGATCACGCCGGTCGTCTGGACATGGGGCTTCCAGTCCTGATTGATGTGGCGGGTCATCTGGATCATCCGCCGCGCCACTTTCTTCGCGTAGACGCTGTCGTCGGCGAGATTTTCCGT
The DNA here is from genome assembly GCA_963794655.1 of uncultured Alphaproteobacteria bacterium. Classification (GTDB taxonomy): domain Bacteria; phylum Pseudomonadota; class Alphaproteobacteria; order Rhizobiales; family Beijerinckiaceae; genus Roseiarcus. The sequence goes on along the minus strand of CAWCEV010000006.1, from coordinate 1,577,892 downwards.
GTTGTGGCAATAGGCGCAGCCCTGCTGGGGAGCAACCCAGGTGGTCATTGCAGCCATCAGCGTGTTGAACTGGTCGACGCTGAGGTCCGTCAGCACCTGAACGTTTTTGTAGACCTCGGTTGCGCGCGGGCCGTCCGGCGAGGCTTTCGGGATCTGGTCGGGCAGGGCGTTGAGGGCCTCCAGGCGCTGGACGGCGGCGGCCGATGTCACCTGGTCCATGCCGGTTCCCCGGAAGCCGATCTGCGTTCCGACGATCGGCGGATGACTCCAACCCGCCGTGAATAGCATCGCGAGCGTCAGCAGGACCGTGGCAACTACGCCGAACAAGGCAAATACGAGCCTCATTTGACGGCTCCCGAAGCTGCAGGGTCAATCACGGGCGGCCAAAGATGGGGATATTCCGGCGCTATCCCATGCTGCACGCCCCACAGGTACCAGTTATCAACGACGGTCCCGGTGAGCAGGATCCCGATTCCCCCGGTGAACGTCGTCAGAACAGCAAACCACCACGCCCAACGATGGATCGATTCCATCGTTGCGTTGAAGCCCATCGTCCAGCGCCAGAAGAGCGCGGCGCGTTCGGCCGCGGTGCCTCGATCGAGGATCTGCTCGACCTCGCGCTCGCCGCCGTATCGGCCGACCGCGAGTATGGTTCCCCCATGCATAGCGAACAACAACGCCGACCCATAGAGGAACGCGATCGAGAGCATGTGGAAGGGATTGTAGAAAAGGTTGCCGTATCGGAGTGAGAACGCCGCGGTCCAGTCGAGATGCGGAAAAATGCCGAACGGCACGCCCTCGCTGAAATGCCCCATCAAGAGCGGGCGAATGAATCCGAGAACCAGATAGAGCCAGATCGCCGATGCGAAGGCCCAGGCCGTATGCGTGCCAAGCCCTAGCTCGCGAGCGCGCCGGTACATGCGGGCCCACCATAGGATGACAGAGGTCGTGAGAAAAAAGCCAGCCATCAACCACCAGCCGCCTTGATTGAGAGGCGGCATGATTGAGATTCCATATTCGGGCCGCGGCGGCTCAAGCGCGAGCCAAGGAAGCTGACGAATGAACTGGATCGGGCTCCACTTGACGGAAGCCAGCATGTTGAGCCCGATGATCTCGAAGGCCGCGAAGCCGGACATCACCGAGAGGACGCCGAGGTAGCCGAGATAGATCGGTCCGACCTGTGCGTTGCCTATGACGCCGAGCCAGTAGGAGAACCCGCCGTCCTTCGAGCGCTCGATCCGGTCAGCGGCGACCCCCATATCCAATTCCGCGGGGCGCAACTGAACCTGGGTGAAAATATTCTGGTAGGTGGCCATCGCATTCTCCTCGACGCTAGCGCCAGACCGGAAGGTTCAGCCACCAGTCCCACCATTCCGGCCATCCGCGCGTCCAGAACGGGCCGCTGAGGATGATGCAGACCGCGCTCCAGAAGACAGCCGACATTGCGAGGAAGAGTCCCAGGCGATGAATGCCGAGGGTGCCGATCGAGTAGCCGATCGCGTCCCGAAAAAATGTGTCCTCGTATTCCGTCTCGCGAACAGCCTCCCCCTTCGCTGGATTGGCGGCCGACAAGATGAGCGATCCGTGAAGCGACAAAGCAAAGGCGGTTGTGAAAAAGAATGACACAGCCAGCATGTGCGCTGGATTGTAGTGGAAGTGCAGATATTGGTAGCCGGTATTCGACACCCAATCGAGGTGACTGAGAATCCCATAAGGGAATCCATATCCCCAGGCGCCCATCAGCACCGGCCGGATGACTTCAAGCGAAACATAGGCGAAGATCGCCATGCTGAAAGCGACAGGCACATGGATGCCGATGCCGAGTTTACGGCAGATCTCCACTTCCCGCAGAGCCCAGGACACAAAGGAGCCGATGGCGCACACGGTGATCACTTGCCACAGACCGCCATCTTTGAGCGGCGCCGCGCCGAGGCCGTACTTCAGGTCGGGAGGGGCAATGCTTATCCGCCAGACGTTCCACGTCGGGCCGATCGCGGCGCCGTACAGAATCAGCGCGACGCCAACACCCGTAAAAATCAAGGTCGTGACGCCGAAGAAGCCGACGTAGAAAGGGCCGACCCAGAAATCGAATAAGTCGCCGCCGACGAGCGTCCCACCTCGAACACGGTACTTGCGTTCAAAATTCAGCATCGCCACGGCCGTTCCCTCCGATGCGTTTTGGTACGCCGAGCCGCAGCTGGCGTTATGCGTGCAACCACGTCCGAGTCCGCGAGTGGAAGAACTGCGTCTCGAGCCAGAACCGTGGACGGAGCAGGCGGCCCGTCCACGGAGTCTAGTCCTGACGATCGCTCACCCGATATCCGTCACAACCAACGACTGGGTCGCCGGATTGATCTGGCCGGTCTTGAGCGGATGGCCTTCCAACCAGTTGAACCGATCCGTGCTCAACAAAATGAAGTGAATGACGAGCGCAAGGATGAACAGAAACGCGAAGAGCCCGACGAGGGCGCGCCGCGGATCGAAGAGTAACCAAATTCGATACATTTTCAGTCTCCTTAGCCGATGAGAGAGAGCGCGCTATGCGCCGCGCTCATCGCACCGTCGAGCAACGCATAGCCTTTCGCCCCAGGAATCCAGGGACGCCACAACCAAACGAGAATATGGGCGATGATCGCGATGACGGTGAACGCGATGAAGCTCGTGACAAATAGCGAATGGAACTCTTGTGCTTCCGCCTCCGTGAGTCCGGATAAGGAAGATCTATCGTCGCTGGCCATTTATTGACCTCCGGTTGCATTGCCGTGAACGCCTTTCACAGCGAATTTGTCACGACTCTTGTCGCAACTGGCGTTCCACGCGACGAAGCCGCGCGGATCACTGCAGCATCGATTTCGCTAGTAATGCGTAAGATGTCGCGATCGAGGCTTGAGAGCTGGCGTCGGCGAACCAGGCACGCTGCGTGAGACGCGCCGCGTTGTGTTTCGGTCCGCCAAGAGCCCGACGAATCCCTTCGAACAGCAAAAAGAAAGGGAGCAGCGCGAAGTAGAGGAAGTTGCCCTCCGTTCGGCGAGGGGTCTCTGAGTGACTTGTCCTCAATTCCATCTCCATCGCCTTTCTCGCTTTCCAACCTCTGGCGTGCCGCTCGATGTGCTCACCTTGCAGGCGTCCTCTGCCGCACTCACGCGGCAAGTCCTTCTGCCAGGATCGAATGAGCGCGTTTGACACACGCGAGACTCACAATCTCGTCTTCCGCTTTGAGCGCGCTTCGCTCGGCGGCGTCACGCAGCCGTTTCGCTGCGGAGATGCGCAGGAGAACCGGAGTAGCGTCGACGAGTTCGTTGAGGTGGGTTATCGCGGCGGGATCCCACTTGAGTTCGCGATGAATCCGAGCTGGCGTCGCCTGGACTTTGTCCAAGTGCGTCCCAAGCGGGAGGATGTTGAACAGAGCGTCGAAAAGAGCGTTGCACACTTCCTGGATTAAGTAGGTCGCGCCCGCGTAGCCCATGAAGGGCGTTCCCGTGTGGCGCCGAACAATGGCCCCAGGAAAGGACGCCGGTATATAGATCGCCTTCGCGCCGGCTTCGGCGAGATAGAGACGTTCGTTGTAGCTTCCGAACATCACGAGCGGCGTCTTCGTCCGAACGACTTCCCGGACCGCCTCATTGTCGGTCTTCTCGCCTGGCCGGCGCGGGATCGCGAACATGCACAGCACGCCCATCTCCTCTTCGAGGAAATGCCTCACGCCGCGCGCGTAGGTCTCATTGGCGACAATCGCGAAGGTCGCTGTGCCGAAGAAATCTTGCGTGACCGAGCGCCAGAGATCCCAGATCGGTTTGATCGTGGTGTGTTTCTCGCGCTCAATGAAAGGCTCGGGATCGACGCCAAGCAGTTCGCCCAAGCTGCGCAAGAATTTCGTCGTGCTGTGCAGGCCGATCGGCGCCTGCAGGTAGGGCCGATCGAGAGCCTCGCAAAGCGCGCGACCAAATTCTCGATAGAGGCAGATGTTGACTTCCGCGTTCGAAAGTCGCGGCACGTCCTCGACATGACTGCCGAGTGGAAAGACCATATTGATGTCCGCGCCAACGCCTTCGACGAGCCGGCGCATTTCAGCGATGTCCGAAGGCATGTTGAAGACGCCGTAGGATGGTCCGATGATGTTGACGCGCGGCTTGGTCCCGGCCGCCCGGGCCTTTGGCTTCGGCGGCTGACCTTTCTTCGGGCCGAATTCGCCCCATAGCCAGGTCAGAGCTCGGTCGGCGCACTGCCACTGATCCTCGTCGATCGTTCGCGGCAGGAAACGCTGGATGCCCGAGCCTTCGGGGGTCACGCCCCCGCCGATCATCTCGGCGATGGAGCCCGTCACGACGACACTCGGCAGATCCCGATCGAGGGTCGCGTGCGCGCGACGCATCGCGCCTTCGGTGCCATGGCGCCCGAGTTCTTCTTCTGAGAGACCGGTGACGGTGATCGGCAATTCGTGCGGAGGCAACGCGTCGGTATAGTGGAGCACCGCCGTGACGGGGAGGTTTTCGCAACCGACCGGACCGTCGATCACGACCTGCAGGCCCTTGATCGCAGAGAAGACGTACACTGCGCCCCAGTAGCCGCCAGCCCGGTCGTGGTCGAGAACTAACACGCGCCCACCTCCTTGGGTGCGGGCTTCGCCATCTTGGCGCGTCGTTTCGCTTTAAATTCCGGCCGGTCGCGCGGCTGCTCTTCCCAGACGCCAGCCGTGAACCCCTCTCCGACGCCCTCGAAAAAGTCGCGCATTGCGTCAAAGCGGCCTTTGTTGCTCATCGCAGCGTTGACCACTTTGGCGAGCGAGCCGGCGCCGGCGACGCCCATGAGGGGGCGCGCCGAAATGAGGTTCGTGAAATAGAGCGACGGGATCCCGTGCTCCTTCGCTTTCTGCACGACTGGCGTCGTGCCGATCGCGAGGTCCGGCTCGTATTCGGCCATCGCCGCGAGATCGTGCTCGAGGGACGCGCGGAACTTGACGTTGACGCCCCTCGCCTCGAGCCATGCACAATCGACTTCCGAGAATCGCGTGCGTGGGCACGCGGTTCCGACGTAGCGGACATCGGCGCCGCTCTCGATCATCAGCCGTGCGACCAGCAATTCGGAGCCCTCGTAGCCCGACAGCGTGACGCGCCCCTTAATCGGCGTCTGGGCAAGCGCGGCCTTGATCGCGGGAAGAACGTTGGCCTTCGCGGCGTCGACCCGCGCGCCCGGAACCCCGCACGCTTCACCGATCGCTTCGAGCCAGGCCGCCGTGCCTTCAACGCCGACCGGCGCGGAGCCGACGATCGGCCGGCCGGCCAGCTCGAACTCGCGCACGCTTGCCGAGTAGAAGGGATGGATGGCGGCGACCACCGCGCAGTCCAGCGCGCCGTAGAGCTCGCGCCATTCTCGCGTTGGAACGACCGGTCCGGCCGCGAGGCCCATCGGCTCCAGCATCGCGCCGATCTGCACCGGGTCGGCCGGAAAGACTTCGCCCAGCAGCGTCACGCTTGGTTTCTCAGACCGAGATCCGCGCGGCGCCTGGACTGGTCCCTGCTCGGCCTCCTCTCGGGCAAATTTGAGCATTGCCCCGGCAAGGACGTCCTTTGCCTCCGCGTGCGTGGGCACACCGAAGCCCGGCACGTCGATGCCGATGATGCGAACGCCCTCGATCTCCTTGGGCAGGAGCCGCAACGGAACGCCCGATGCCGTCGGCACGCAAAGATTCATGACGACGATCGCGTCGTATTTGGCGGGATCGGCGAGCTTGAAGACCGCTTCGCGGATGTCCTCGAAAAGCTTTCCCGTCACCAGCGTCTCGGAATTGAACGGAACGTAGCCAACGGTCCGCTTCGCGCCATAAAAATGCGAAGTGAAGGTCAGCCCATAGACGCAGCAGGCGGAACCGGAGAGTACGCTCGCGGTGCGTCTCATACGGAGACCGACGCGCAGCGATCCAAAAGCCGGGCACATGCTCTGCGGCTGATCGTGCGGCCCGACCGGATAGTCTTTCGCATAGCGTGCGAGCGTCTCGGTCATGCCCGCGGCCTTGGCGGCCTCGCGCAGCGTCTCTTGTCCGCCGTGGCAACCCGCGCCCTCCGCCACAATAGCAGGGAGCGCCTTGGACGCGCCGTCGTTATGGCTCGGAGCGTCCACCAGGACCTCACCTTGCGCGGTCTGCGTCATAACGGTCACGTTCCGAGCTCTCTTCAGACGGTGTCGTAGACGACTTCGAGAGACGGCTTCGTGTGCAACGCCGCGCCGCACATGTCAGTCATGGTGGCGGGCTCCAGCGTCACATGTCGTCCGACCGCTTCGCCTTTGAACAGACCGAGCAACTGATCCTGCGTGAGCGGAGTCGGACGGTGAGGAGCAGCGTCGGCAACATTGCTCGCAAGCGTCTCGAAGAGCGGCGCCCAGCGGCCGCCCGGCCTGCCGATGATCTCGTAATTGGCGCTCTTGCGACGGATGTCTTCATCGGCCGGAATCGCCGCGAGGATCGGTATACCGGCGGCGTCGGCGAAGGCCTGCGCCTCCCCTGTGCCGTCGTCCTTGTTGATGACAAGTCCGCCGACGCCGACATTGCCGCCGAGCTTGCGGAAATATTCGACCGCGGAACAGACGTTGTTGGCGACGTAGAGCGACTGGAGGTCGTTCGACCCGACGACGATCACTTTTTGGCACATGTCGCGGGCGATCGGCAGGCCGAACCCGCCGCAGACGACGTCGCCGAGAAAGTCGAGGAGAACGAAATCGAAGCCCCATTCATGGAAGCCCAGTTTCTCCAGGAGCTCGAAGCCGTGGATGATGCCGCGGCCACCGCAGCCGCGGCCGACTTCCGGACCGCCGAGCTCCATCGCGAAGACGCCATCGCGCTTGAAGCACACGTCGCCGATCTGCACCTGGTCCCCGGCGAGCTTCTTCTTCGTTGATGTCTCGATGATCGTCGGGCATGCGCGGCCGCCGAACAGGAGCGACGTCGTGTCGCTTTTGGGGTCGCATCCGATCAGCAGGACTTTTTTTCCCTGCTGCGCCATCATGTAAGACAGGTTGGCGAGGGTGAAGCTTTTGCCGATGCCGCCCTTGCCGTAGATCGCGATGATCTGGGTGGCCTTCTTCGTTTCCGTCGGAACCGGATCCGGGTCGATCGCAGCCTCGGCCCGGAGGAGATGCGCCGGAGGCGCCGCGAGTTCAGCCGCTGTCAGAGAATCCTTCGCTGAGATTCATTGGCGCGAGCTCCAGTCTAGAACCATCTTGAGGCAGGTCGGATCTTCAAAGGCGGTGAAATAGGCCGATGACGCGTCGGACGCCGGTCGGCGATGCGTGAGCAGGCCCTCGAGCGAAAGGCGTCCCGCGTCGACGAGCTTCACAACCTCGGCGAGATCGCCGTCGCGCCAGATAGCGGCCACGCGAATGCGTGCTTCCCGCATGAAGGCGGGCGCAAAGTTGAAACTCAAGCGATCGTAGAATCCCGCGAGAACGATCTCGCCGCCTGGCGCCAGTCGCTGCACGAGGGAATCGATAATCGCGGGGTCTCCGCTGACGTCGAAGATTGTCCGGTAGTCGGTGCGGCTGTCGTCGTCAGGCGACAGCACCTCGTATCCGACGCCGCCACTGATCCGGTGGATGTTGGACTCCCAGACCGTAGGTGGCTTTCCCCCCGCGGCTCCCGCGAGCCGCGCAAGAAGACGGCCGAGGACGCCATGGCCAACGATTAGGACGCCGTCCTGAACCGCGGAGCCGGCGAGAGCGTGCAGCGCCGTTGCGGCGAGCGCGAGGAGCACGGCCTTCTCGCCAAGATCGGGAGACACAGGGAGAACGCGGGACGCGGGCGTGACGAGATGCGAAGCGGCGCCGCCGTGGATTCCGCGCACCGGCCCGAAGCAGCGCGCGCCTGGAACGAAAACCTGCGCGCCAATGCCGAGTCCCGCATCGACGCCGGTCTCAACGACCCTGCCGACGGTCTCGTATCCAGGCACAAGCGGATACCCCATTCCGGGAAAAGCAGGCATTCGGCCTGTGTAGAGTAGGCGCTCCGTGCCGGCGCTGACGCCGCTCCAGATCGTCTCGACGAAAATATCTTCAGGTCCGGGCGCGTCGAGAACCAGCTCCGACAGAGTCAGCCGCTTCGGTTGTTCCAGGACGACTGCCAGCGAGCTGAGCATAGGGGGCTTCCGCGAAGCTGATACCACAAGTGTCAGTCTAAATAGGCACATCTAATTGTCAAGTGGAAGTTACAGTTGCTGGCCAGCAACGATACTCACAAACAGGGGATTGCGCGTCTGGACCCTGTTTTGGACATCGAATCCGGCCGTCCTCAACAATTTGGCGATTTCGTCTTGTGTGCGCGGACGCCCGCGTCCCATCGCCAGAAGGTAAAAGCCAAAGTAGGCGTCGCCCATGGGCTCAGCGCCGGGCGCGCCAGCCATGGGCTCCGCGACGATGAGCGTGCCGCCGGGCGGTAGAGCCTCGCGAATCGCGGCGATAAGCACTCTGGCGGAGTCATCGTCGTGGTCGTGGAGAACCCGCACCAGGGATATGACGTCGGCGCCCTTCGGAAGCGGGTCGCGCAACATGTTCCCGCCAAACGTTTGGACTCGCCCCGTGAGTTCGAGCGACGCCAGTCTGCTCCTTGCGCGTTCAGCGATCACGGGAAGATCGAAGAGAGCGAGTTCGAGCGCTGGCGCTCGTTTTGCAGCGGCGGCGAGGAAAACGCCCTCGCCGCCGCCAACGTCCATCAGCCGGCGATGGCGATCAAAGCGATAGGCGTCAAGGATGGTTTCCGCGACAAGCGCCTGGGTCCGCGACATCAGTTCGCTGTAAGCGCCGAAACGCTCGGCGTCCGGCTGAGCAGACCCGGTATCCGGCGCGCTCGCCCTGTCTGCAGCATAGGGCCAAAACCGGGATAAAGCTGTTTCTCGTTCTCCGCGCAACAGCGCCACCGGGTCCCGGAGATCGCTATAGAGAAGATCGTGATGAGCGATGAACGCGGCGATCGCTGGATTTCCAATCGTAGCCGCGCCGAGGTCGTCGAGAGCGAAACGATCGCTTGGCAAGGCTCGCAGAAGACCCAGCGACGATGCCGCCTTGAGAAGCCGTCTCGCGGCTGGGATGCTCAAGTCCATCCGGATAGCGAGCGCCTCGCAAGTTCGGGGACCTCCGCGAAGAAGCTCAAAAACCTCAAGCTTCACGCAGGCGCTGAGAACCTGTGAGTAGACGAAGCCCGCGCATAGATCGAACAGTGCGCGAGCCTTACGTTGCGCCAATCTCCGCGTGAACAGGGAACTCGCCGCCCAGCGCTGAAATCGCGCGTCCGCGATGGCGCCGCTGCGCCAGTGTCGGATTCGCTCGACTAGCGTCGCTCCGCGAAGGCCTAATGAGACAACCGCCATCGCCGCACGCGCGGTTAGGCGGCTACGCGTTGAAGCTGTTTGGGAAAGAGCTGCGCGGTGTGCGCCTCGATGATTTTCCCGAGATCGGCGCGCCTCGCGCAATCCGGAATGGAATCCGCCGCCGCCTTCACCAGTTTCTCGAGTTCGAGCCTTCGCACCGCCGATCCCAAGTTGAGCGGCTGCGTTCGGGCGATACCGCGCAGCGTCCTGGCCGATTGGCTTTCCAATCTCGTCTGCGTCGCAAAGCACGTCGCGCAAATCGTCGGCGACCTGGTAGGCCTCCCCGAGCGTCTCTCCGAGCGCGCGCCATGGCTCGGGCTCCGCGCCAGCCGCGACAGCCCCTGCCATCGTCGACCCTACGAATAGCGCCCCAGTTTTGGCGCGCTGATAGTGGACAAGCGGTACCGCGGTTTCGCACTCCCAAGCTTGGCCAGCCGCGATTCCAGTCGGCGCGCCGACCGCGGCGGCGACAATTGAAATCATGGGAGCGAGTCGCTCGGGCGATGCTGCTGCCGACCGCGCCAACGTCTCGAATGCGAGCACGATCAGAGAATCGCCAACCAAGACCGCGAGCGGCGCGCCGAACTGGGCGTGAACTGACGGCTTGCCTCGCCGCGTATCGGCATCGTCGAAGCAGGGCAGATCGTCATGCACCAGCGAAGCACAATGCAAAAGCTCGATTGCCGCGGCGGCCGAATCTGAAACCGCCGGATGACTGTCGCCGCAGGCTCCCGCAACCGCCAAACATAGCTGTGGCCTTATGCGGTGACCCCCGGGGAAGACCGCGTAGCGAAGCGCCGAAGCCAGAAGCGGAGGCGCTCCGGGTCTGGTTGCTCGCGTGAGCGCGCTCTCGAGGATCCTCTCAATGCGGGCGCCACTTTGCATAGGACCTCACATATGTAACATAGTCTGGTCATCGCCAGTGTCATTGTATATTGACACACCTTTGCGTCGCGATCAACATGATGTTTTGGAGGACTGCCATGCCAGCGGAGTGGCGGGTTGTGGTCGTCGGCGCGGGGATGGGCGGTCTGGCGGCGTCCATCGCGCTATCGGCGCGCGGCTATCGCGTGACGACCCTAGACGCTGCAAGCGGTCCTGGCGGAAAAATGCGAGAGATCGAGACGGGAGCTCGATTCGTCGACGCCGGGCCGACCGTCCTCACAATGCGCTGGGTCTTCGAGCAAATTTTCGACGAGGCTCAGGCATCCTTGTGCGAAGCGGTTTCCCTGCGCCGCACCTCTCGGCTCGCCCGCCACTCCTGGGGCGAGCGCTCACGCCTCGACCTCTATTCCGACGTCGAGCAAAGCGCGGACGCGATCTCAGCGTTCGCGGGAGCGCGCGAGGCAAAGGGTTATCGCCGCTTTTGCAAGCGCGCCGAATCCATCTATCTGACGCTGCGCGACGCCTTCATTTGTGGATCCAGGACAGGCCCTGTCGAGCTTGCTGCCCGGGTTGGGATTTCGCGCCTTCCCGCCCTTCTCGGCATATCGCCGTTCACAACGCTCTGGCGCGCGCTGGAAGATCATTTCGCTGATCCTCGGCTGCTCCAGTTGTTCGGACGCTACGCCACATATTGCGGCTCCTCGCCGTTCCTCGCGCCTGCGACGCTGATGTTGATTGCCCACGTCGAGCGGGAGGGCGTCTGGCTCGTGGAGGGCGGGATGGCTCGGCTCGCCGAGGCGCTTGGAGCGCTCGCGCGAGCTCGCGGCGCCCAGCTCAGGTTTCGCCAGCGGGTGGCGCGCGTCGTGGTCGAGAAGGGCCGCGCCGTGGGCGTGGAGACCGACGAGGGCGAGCGGATCGGCGCCGACGTTGTCATCTGGAATGGCGACGTCGCCGCGCTTGCGGACGGAAGCGCGGGTTCGGACGCCGCGGGCGCCGTCGCGCGGACGCCCGCCGGAGAGCGATCGCTGTCGGCCGTCACCTGGACGATGACGGCGCGCGTCGAAGGATTTCCGCTGGTCCGCCACAACGTGTTCTTCTCCGGCGACTACCGGTCGGAATTCGACGACCTGTTCGGGCATTCTCGCCTGCCGGCCACGCCGACAGTCTACGTGTGCGCGCAGGATCGCAACGAGGCGCCGAGCTCCGCGGACTCGCGCGCCGAGGAGAGCCTCTTCTGCCTGGTTAACGCGCCCGCTCGTCCCGCGGACCGACCCCTATCCGATGCGGAGATCATGTCATGCGAGCAAGCCTGCTTCCGGATGCTGCAGCGGTCCGGACTGAGAATCGCGAGCAGCGCGGCGCCGACTCGAACGACGCCGGAGGACTTCGCCGCCCTCTATCCCTCGACCCGGGGGGCGCTCTATGGCCGGGCGACGCACGGCTGGAGAGCTTCGTTCGCGCGAGCGGGCTCCAGGACTCGCCTTCCGGGCCTCTATGTGGCGGGCGGCAGCGTCCACCCTGGTCCCGGCGCGCCGATGGCGGCGCTGTCAGGCCGTCAAGCAGCGATGCAAGTGATGCTGGACCTTGCTTCGACCAGGAGGTCGGTCCTGGCGGCTATGCATGGTGGTACGTCGACGCGATCAGCGACGATGGCCAATATGGATTGACGATCATCGCCTTCATCGGGACCGTGTTCTCTCCCTACTATGCCTGGGCGGGACGGCGCGATCCACTTGATCACTGCGCCTTCAATGTCGCGCTCTATGGTCCGCGCGCCTCGATATGGGCGATGACGGAGCGCCGGCGATCCTCCGTGGCGCGAACCCGCGACACCCTTGCGATCGGCCGAACGAACGCAAGCTGGGATGGCGGCGTCCTTGCGCTCCACATCCATGAACGCGCCGCGCCGATCCCCCGTCGCATTCGCGGCCGAATCACCATCCGCCCTGAAGCGATAAATCCCGTACCCTTCCTCTTGGAGGACCAAGGGCAGCATTGGTGGAGGCCTTTGGCGCCGCGCGCGCGTGTCGAAGTCGAGATGGAGGCGCCGGCGCATCGGTGGCGCGGATCGGGCTATATCGACCAGAACTCCGGGGCGGAACCCCTCGAGCGGGCTTTTTCGCAATGGACCTGGTCACGCGCGGCGACCCGAGGCGGCGCGGCAATCGTCTATGACGCCATTCGACGGCGGGAACCGCCGCTATCGCTTGCGCTCGCTTTCGACCGCAGCGCGCGCTTTGTTGAACGCCCCTCGCCGCCAGTCGCCCGCTTGCCTCGCACGCGGTGGGGCCTTGCGCGAGCGACGCGCGCGGACGGGGGCCAAGCCTCCTCCGTCCGGTCGCTCGAAGACACGCCGTTCTACTCGCGAGGTCTTGTTGCGCACGAATTGTTCGGCGAGCGCGTCAATTCGATGCACGAGAGCCTTTCGCTCGACCGGTTTGCCAATCCATTGGTCCGGGTCATGCTGCCGTTTCGGATGCCAAGGATTTAGCGGTCAGCATCAAGCGTTGGCGCCCTCGGTTTTTGGCTCCTAAAGGTTCCGCGAGGATCAAGCGCCCGGCCGTCCAGTCGCGTCCGCTCGCGCTCGAGACGCGCTCTTTTCGCCCTCGACACAGATCGGAGTTGCCAAAATCCAAGCACGAGCACGACGCCAAACGAGAACAGCATCTCGACGACGCCAAAGTATTTTGGGTCCATGGGCGCTCAACCCTCGAATCGCTCCGAACGCTCCAGCCGCTCAAAGAGCGCGAGCACACGAATGAAGGATCCTCGCCAACCCGCGATCGAGCGCGGGGCCCGCCTCGAAATGGAATGATTGCTTCGCGCAGCTTCAATAAGAAAGTTCGCGCAGGCAAGGGGCGGCGTCGCGGCGGCGTCGGACAATGAGAGCGATTTGCCTAGGGCTTCGGCCATCAGAAGAAGCTTCCGACACGTCGACACGCGTGCGCGTTGCGTGAAAGAGTCGAAAGCGTTGCGCTCGACCTCTCGCCCGATCTCCTGATAAATCAGTCCCGCTGCGAGAATCGCGGGACGGCAGTTTGCCGGCAAGAGCGTTATTCCTGCATGGGCGCTCGCGTACAGTGCGTCTGCTTCCCGGATCAATCGCGCAACGATCGGCCGCAGGCGCTCGTCAAAATTGGGTTCGGAGAGCAAGGCGTCCTCATCAATCCCAGCGTCGTGCAACCATTGTTTTGGCAGATAGACCCGGCCCAGGCGAGCGTCTTCGCCGACATCGCGAGCGATATTCGTCAGCTGCATGGCGACTCCGAGATCACAGGCGCGGGCGAGCGCGTGGGGCGATCGTACGTCCATGATGAGCGCCATCATCACGCCGACCGCGCCCGCGACCCGTGCGCAATAATCGAGGAGTTCGCCGAGCGTTTCGTGGCTTCTGCCTTCCGCGTCCCACGCAAGCCCTTCAAGTAGGGCCTCGGGCAGCGCGACGGGAATGGCGCAGTGGCGCATGAAATCGGCCATCGCGCGATCCGCGGCATAGGGGAGGGGGCATCCTCTCGCGGCGCAAACCAGGCGCTCGCGCAATCGGTCCAGCGCTTCCTTCGAGCCGCCGTTGAGGTCGATTGCATCATCCGACAGGCGGCAAAAGGCGTAAAGCGCGAAGGCCCACTTGCGCGTTTCAGCGGGCAAGAGCCTCGAGGCCGCGTAAAACGACCGCGATCCGTTCCGGATGGCGCGGCGGCATTCCCGATGATCGCTAAGGCTCGCGAGATCAGACGAAAACTGAGGCATGAGGCGCAACCTTGTCGAGAACACGGGCGGAAGAGAGCACGCCGGGCAGTCCGGCGCCGGGATGCGTCCCGGCACCCACGAGAAAAAGATTCCGGACGTCCTCGGATGCATTGTGAGGCCGGAACCAGGCGCTCTGCGTGAGCGTCGGCTCAAGCCCGAAGCCGGCGCCGCGATAGGCGTTGAGGTCGTCCTGAAAATTGAGCGGCGTCGCGATCCTCGACGTCACGATGCGCCGCGAAAGGTTCGGCAGAATCGTTGCCTCGAGCGATTGCTCGATCGCCTTGCGGTAGCGTTCGGCCTCTAACCGCCAGTCCTGTCCGCCCTGCAGGTTGGGTACAGGCGAGAGCACATAGTAGGCGTCGCAACCTTTGGGCGCGAGCGAAGGATCGGTCGCGGTCGGTCGATGGAGGTAGAGGCTGAAATCGGATGCAAGCCGCTTGCGGTCGAAAATATCGCTAAGGAGTTCGCGATAGCGAGGACCCAGCAGGATGGTGTGATGCGGGACGTCGTCGTAGCGGCGGTCGACGCCAAAATACCAAACGAAGAGACCCATCGAATAGCGGGCTTTGTCGATTTTGCGGTCCGTCCATCGTCTTCGGCTCGCAGCGGGAACGAGATGGCGATAGGTCCAGGCGGAGTTGGCGTCCGAGACGACGACGCTTGCCCGGACGCTCTCGCCCGACGCAAGCGCGACTCCTTTCGCCACGCCGTTCTCGACCAGGATCGACGTGACCTCCTCCCCGCAGCGAATCTCTCCGCCTTGCGAAGCGATCAGGCCAGCAAGACCCGTGACCAGCTTTCCCGTCCCGCCCATGGCGAAATGCACGCCCCAGCGTTTTTCTAGGAAGGGGATCAGGCAGTAGATCGCGCTCGCGCGAAACGGATTGCCGCCGATGAGAAGGGGGTGAAAGCTGAAGACGGTTCGCAGCCGCTCGTCGCGAAAATATTTCGAAACGAGACCGTACACGCTTCGGTGGCCCCCAAGGCGGACGAGATGGCCGGCGATGCACGCCATATCGGCGAACGAGCTGAAGGGCGCATCGCCAAGCTCCTCGAAGCCGATGCGGTAGATGTCTTCGCTACGTCGCATGAAGAGTTCGAAACCCGAAAGATCGCGCGCATCGAACCGCGTGACTTCCGCCCGCATCGCGGCTTCGTCACCGCTCATGGTGAAGACGTCGCCGTTGTCGAAGCGGATTTGATAGAAGGGATTCATCGCGCGCAGGTCGACATCGTCCCTCATGCGGCGGCCGCAGAGCGTCCACAGCTCCTCGAACAGGAACGGCGCGGTGACGATCGTGGGTCCAGCGTCGAAGGTGAAGCCATCCTGGCGATAGACGGCCGCTCGGCCCCCGGGAGCGCCGAGCTTTTCGAAAATCGTCACACGGTAGCCCCGCGCGCCTAGTCGAACGGCCGCGGCAAGACCGCCGAATCCGCTCCCGATGACGATCGCTCGGGGACGAGAATCCAGGCTGGCCACACGGATCGGGCGTTGTTGAAGTGTCAACACAACGATACACTAATAATGTCAATCATTGCGATCAAGCGAAATCGCAAGAGGGATCGTCTACCCGATGAAAATCAGAAAATGGCGCTTGGGTGGTCAGAATTTCTGGCCTATTTTCTTGGTTCTCGGCCCATGAGGCCCGCCACGGCCGCGTAGCTGATGATGATCCGGCAAACCTCATCGGGCCGCTCCTCATGGGTGAGATGGCCGGTTCGTCGGATGGTTTCGACGATCGCGCCGGGGATTTCGGCGGCGACAACATCCGCGTCGCGGGGTGGAACGGCCTTGTCGTTGTCGCCCACGATCAGAACGACCTTTGTGTTCAGCCGCGGGAGTTCCCCTCGCAGATCGGTGAGGTCCCAGTTCGCCATCATGCCCAGCGCACCGGCGACATGGCCAGGATTGTGGAGAAGGCGGGCATAAAGATCGACGCCGCGTGCTCCGATCTTCGACCCGGTGCCTTTGAGCAGGTTGGCGACCGCGGCCTTGTCGGCGGACCACGCAAGAAGACGAGGCGCGAGCGGATTGAGAAACAGCAGTTTCGCGATCGAAGGAAAAAGAAAGCGGCCCATACCCGCAAAGGGTATGAAGGCGCCGTTGAGGCTCACGAAAAGCTTGGGTGAGATCGTCCCATCGAGGCAAAGCCGCGCGAGAATTGCCGCCCCGGCCGAATGGCCGATCACCATCTGCGGAGAGAATTCGAGCGCATCGAGGAGGGAGGCGAGCGCGCGCGCCATTCCCGGGAGCGAAAGATCAGGCGTTCGCTTCGCCTGGGTGAAACCATGTCCGGGAAGGTCGGGAGCAACCGGGCGAAAGCGCTCGGCCAGCAGCGGCGCGAGCCCCTCCCAGGAGTGGGTCGAGGCGCCAGTCCCGTGAACCATCAACACGTCAGGACCGTTTCCCATCGTCTGGACATGCCAGCGCAAGCCGCCCGCCTCGACGAACGCGCTCGCCTCCCGATTGGGCCAGTCCGCGCCGTCGCGCGAAAACCTCAGCTCCTGGGACCCGCCGAACATGGGGTTACGAACTCGATGGCCGCCAGGAGGCGCGAACGGCATCGTTCACAAGAGCCGCGCTGGCGAGCGGGAGCTTCACGTATCGAGCCTGCATCGCCTCTGCGATTTCCCCCGCCGCCGTGGACTCGCCGCTGCAGAGCCGCGCCGAGGTGTCGATTGCGAGCGCCCGAACCCCCGCCGCGCGAAGGCGCCTGGCGGCGTCGAGCGCGTCCAGCCTCGCCCGCGCGCGACCGCCCGCGCCATCGCGGCAGACATTGGCGCGGCCATCGGTCATCAAGACGACGAGAGGCGACTGCCCCTTGCGCAAGACTTGATCGGCAAGGGTGGCCGCCGCGTCGAGCCCGCTCGCAAGCGGCGTCCCGCCCCCTCCAGGCAATCCCGCAAGGCTGCGCCGCGCCCTCGCTGTCGATCGGGTCGCGGGAAGCACGATCTCGGCGCCCTGCCCACGAAAAGAGATCAGCGCAACGCTGTCGCGGCGAACATAGCAATCCGCGAGCAGCAATTCGATCGCGCCTTTGACTTCGGCGAGACGATGCATGGCGGAGGATCCCGAGGCGTCGACAACGAAGATCGCCGTTGCGCCGCGCGGCTCCTGATACCGAACGATCCGGAAGTCCTCCGTACGGATAAGCACCCGGCGATGGTTATCCGGCCGTTCACGCCGGCGCAGCGGCTGCCAGGGCGCGGCCGCGCGCAACGTGGCGATGAAGCTCACCCGCCCTTCGCGCGGCGAGCCCGCTCGGGCGGCGATCGGGCGTCCGCGGCGCGCCGAGACTTGCGATGCGCCCGATTTGCCCTCGCCGGCGGAATGGCTTCGGGTGATCGAACCCGTTTCGATTTGCGCGAGCAGCGCGGCTGGGATCGCAGCCTTTGCGGCAGCGAGCACGAGATCCTCGATCGCGGCGGTCGCACGCTCGTCGTTCTCAGAATCCCCGTTTTTTCGATCCGGTTCGGAATCCCTTTCGCTCTGGGCGTCCACGTCGGCCGGCTCCGCTTGCGGCTCTTCTTCGGCTCCTCTCTCCGGCAGGCGCGTCGCACGCGGCGAAAGCGTCAGCGTGGCGGCGAGGGCGACGTCGTCGCCTTCCATTTGCGTTCGCCCGTCGAGCGCCGCGATCGCCCGAGCCGTGCGGAGCGCCATCAACGGCGCGCGCAGCGACGCAATTCCCATCCGGGCGGCGACGGCGACCAATGCGGCCACGCCCTCCGGCTCGGCGGAGACGAGACCGACCCGCGCCCGCGCGTTCTCAAAATCGATTTTTTCGTCGTCCTCCGCTCCAATGTCCCGGAAGCCGACGTCGCTCAGATCGACGATATAAGCGCAACGTTCGAGCAGAATGGCGGGCAGCGCCTCGCTGTCGTCGCATCCCTCGTCAAGCGCCACGAGCCCGACGGGGGCCTGCGACGGGACGGCTGCCGCCAGGGCCTTGTCCGAGTTCGAGCGCCCCGGCAAGCCGCGCGGCCACCCGCGGCGAAGCCCGCTCCGCCATGGCGAGAACGAGAACCCCGCCGTCCACCAACGCGAGAACCCCCGGCTCGACGACCGGCCTGCCGCTCTGGATCGTCGCCCCGATGTCGAGTCCGCCGTCGAGCCGGTCGTCGGAAATCGAGGTGGGGATGCGCCGCGTCGGAACGTCCGGCGGCAGCGCGACGCGCAGCCGTTGCAGCCAAGCGTCCCGCGCCGGCCCCGGCCCGCTCCTCAGAACGACGCCAGAACCCAGCCAATCGAGCGCGAACGCATCGGCTGCAAGCTTGGCCCGCGCCCAGGCGGAGGCGCCGGGGCTCGGCGCTTTCATGCGGGCAAGATCTCCTCCACGGCTCGGCGCACGCGGATCGCGGACCCGGAATTGTCGAGCGGGTTGCGTCGGAGCCGATGGCTGAGCGCCATCGGCGCGAGACGCCGCAATTCCGCTTCGCCCACCTTGCCCTTGCCCTCCAGACTCGCGAGCGCGCGCGCCGCGCGAATGAGCGTCAGTTCTCCGCGCAGTCCATCAGCGCCGAGCGCGAGGCACAAGCGCGCGGCGCTTTCAAACACGGCGTCCGGCGTCGCGACCGAGGGGAGCGCGGCGCGCGCGAACTCGATGCGCTTGCGCAGCTTTCGCTCTTCCCCCGACCATTTCTTCAAGAAGGCCTCGGTGTCGCGCTCGAACGCGTCGCGGCGTTTGACGACCTCGATGCGCGTAGGCACGTCCGTCGGCGTTCGGACATCCACGGCAAGCCCGAAGCGGTCAAGCAATTGCGGGCGCAATTCGCCTTCCTCCGGATTCCCGCTGCCTATCAGGACGAAGCGCGCCGGATGGCGGATGCTCAGCCCCTCGCGCTCGACGACATTCACGCCGCTCGCGGAGACGTCGAGAAGCAGATCGACGAGATGATCCTCGAGAAGGTTGACTTCGTCGATATAGAGGAATCCGCGGTTGGCGTTCGCCAGAAGGCCCGGCTCGAACGTTTTCTCCCCGCTCGACAGCGCCCGTTCGAGATTGAGCGCGCCGACGACGCGGTCCTCTGTGGCGCCAAGCGGGAGATCAACCACCGGCACCGGCTGCAAAGCGTTCTTGAGGGTGTTCGGCGGAGCGGCGTTGCATGCAGAACAGAGAGCCGCGCGCGAAGACGGATCGCAGTGATACGGACAGCCAACGACCGCGCGCACTTCGGGCAGGAGCGAAGCGAGGGCCCTGACCGCCGTCGATTTTCCGGTTCCCCTGTCGCCGAAAACAAGAACGCCGCCAATCGTCGCATCCACGGCTGCGACAAGGAAGGCCAGCTTCATCTCTTCCTGTCCGACAATTGCAGAGAAGGGAAACGGCCTCCCCATATCATCGAACCCCTATTTTAGTTTAGCCGAAGTCACGTCATCATTCATTCCGTATTCCCAAACAGGACCTCAAGTGTCGGACCGACACAACTGTCGAGCATGTTATCGTCAGTGTCAATTCTGCTTGTCAGGCTTTGTCGCGCAAACGCTGGGGACGAGCGCGTATGCGCTCATGTCAGATGACGACATCCGAGCTTCTCGGGCGTCGCGGATTTATCCTCGCGCGAGCACCCCTTCGGGCAAGCGCGCCGCGAGCTCCCGCCCGGCCTCGCGCCCCAGCGCCTCGGCATCGGCGAACGGTCCCTCTGCGGCAACGGGAAAGGTCTCCGATCCGTCGCCTCGCAGCACTTCTCCCTTGAACAGGATCCGGCCATTCTCGGTTCGAGCGTGGCCGGCGATCGGCGTGCGGCAGGAGCCTTCCAGCTCCGCGAGGAACGCGCGTTCAGTGGTGAGCGCCCATCCCGTCTCGAGGTCGGCGATAGCGGCCAGTACATCGCGCGCTCTGTGATCCGCAGTGCGGGCGGCGAGCGCAATGGCGCCCTGGCCAGGGGCCGGAAGGAAAGCCTCGAGGTCGAGCGGCCCTCGGGCCCGGTGAAGGAGACCCAGCCGCTTCAGCCCCGCCATAGCGAGCAGCGTCGCGCCGACCGCGCCCGATTCCGCCTTGCGCAAGCGCGTTTCGACATTTCCCCGAAGAAGCTCGGGCCTCAGATCGGGACGCAGGCGAAGAAGCTGCCCTTGCCGGCGGAGCGAAGCGGCCCCGAAACTAGCCCCCTGAGGCAGGCCCTCGACGGTGTCGGCGAATGCCGAGATCAGCGCGTCGCGCGGGTCCTCGCGGGGCAGGAAGCCCGCGATCGCGATGCCTTCGCGCATCACCGACGGCAAGTCTTTGGCCGAATGAACGGCGGCGTCGATCTCCCCCGCGAGCAGGGCCGCGTCGATCTCCTTGGTGAAGAGGCCCTTGCCTCCCACATCCGCCAGCGGCCGGTCCTGGATTAGGTCGCCCGTGGTGCGGATGATCTTCAGCGCCAAGCGTCGGGGCTCCCAGCCCAGCTCCTGGACAAGGCGGTGGCGCGTTTCCTCGGCTTGCGCGAGCGCGAGGGGTGAGCCGCGCGCGCCGAATGTAAAAACGTGAGCTGTCATGGGTGCTCTGCTTGGCGCGTTGCAAGCGCTCTCAGATTTAGCGTCTGCCCGGCGCTTCCCCTTTCATGCGCATTTGCAGCCTTAACGACAAGCCCGGGCGCAGCCTAACTCAGTTCCGGTCTGAGTGGAAATCTGGTTTGACACTTGAATCTTGCGCTGGAAAGCTGCACCGTCTCGAATGTAAAAAAGTAATGTCCATGCAATTTATGCAATCATAACGTAACCGTTTAACAAATAAATCGACGCCAGGCGCAAAGGGAAGTCGCTGCGTGACCGGCTGGTCGGCGCCTGGGGCGTCCAAGGGCTCGCAGGATCCCGTCAACGGCGAGATTGTCCCGAAGACGCAATACAAGCGCGTTGGCTAGTGGACATCGCTCGACGAAGCCGTGGAAGATTGTGGTGGGCGTTGATTCGGCCTTGGATCAAAGTGGCGAATGGGGCGTTTAAAACCTCGCGGGAGACAGTTCGCGCGCGAAAATGAGAAGAGAGACATGGGCATAGTTATCGCGCTGTGGATCATTGTGGCGCCGGCTGTGGCCTTTGTGGCCCTAAGCCGGCGATAATCGAAATCAGCGCTCGGTCGACGGACCTAAATCAAGGCCGCTGGCGGCCGGTGAGGCTCCTGGTTCTGTGGGCACCGGGGTCGCTAGGAAGCCGAGCATCGAGGCCGCCGTTGTGATAACCACGCTCCGCCTCCTCATGAGTCTCCTCCCTGCACTTCACGCAAGCCGATGAGCTTCGCCTGCGAGCTGGCCGCTAACGATGGAGAAAGAAGCCGAAAGGTTCAGGGGCGTCCGTTTGGATCGCCTTCCCAGCGCGGCGAGAGCTGCAGCGACGTGATCCTGCGGGCGCTTCTCCGAACCTGGCCGGCCTTCACAAGCTGCCCAAGTTCAGGCCTTTAGCCCGGTTTCTAGCTAGCGCAATCGTAGACGACGTGCGCCAAGGCCGGGCAGCCGTCGGAATCTAGTATTTGAGAACAGTTTTGGCTTCGGCCTGGGTTTCGCTGCCTGTTCCGTTATCGGGCCATACGCGGTGTCGAAACGGTTGCGCAAACGTTTCGATCTGATAGCTTCGAACGAAAAAAAGGCTGGCGGCGCGCGACGGCGCAAAGCTCGGGAGGCAGCGGCTGACGACAATCGTCGACGTGGCGCGAGAAGCAGGCGTGTCGGTTTCGACTGTGTCTCACGTCATCAATGGCACGCGGCGGGTTTCGCCGGAAACAGCGAGCCTTGTCAGGGCGGTCATCGACGCGACCGACTATCATCCCAACGTTGTTGCGCGCTCGCTGAAGACGGCCTCGACCCGATCGGTCGGCATCGCCATTTCGGCGATCGCCAACCCCTATTTCACCGATATCATATGCTCGATAGAGGCCGAATGCGCGCGGCTCGGTGGAAAAACGCTAGTCCGTGTCGGTCACTGGTTGGCGATCCGGCTCACGAGCTTCCGGCGAGCGGGCCGACGTCGCCGGAACGACCCAAACGAAGCGCGCGGCAGGCGTAGAACCTGCAAGCGCCGGGCACTGATGCAGCCAAGCAACGCGGTCAGACTCTGGATTGTTCGTTGGGGCGTCCGTCACTGCGTCACCAAATCTTTGTGTTAAGCGCACTGGACATGATGTCGATCCGGATGGAAGAAATTCGTAGCGGGGCGGGATACAATCAAGCGCATGCCGTCCCAGACGACCACATCCTCGCTCAGCCAACTCGAATTAGACAGGCCGGCCTGTCTTCTGCTGTACGACTGTCGCCCTCGCTCGAACCCGGCCGCCGCTGACGATCTCGCCGATCTGCATTTTGACGATATCGCAGCCACGCAGCTTGCTGTCGATGGCAAGGTCGAACATGGCCCGGTCGCGCAGCCGCCTTTCTCGGTCGAGCCAAAACCGTATCGCCCATACCTGCTGCGGCTTCAGCGCGCGCTTTGGTCAAACCATGCGCCCGGCATTCCAAGGCCGTCGCACTCGCGTTTCCGGGTCGAACTCAGAATGTCCCATGTTGTCCTCCTTCTGGCCGGATCGGCCATTGGAGAATTCTCTCTTTGCGCACCGGAAGGAGGTGACTCTCGAACGTGACGTGCCGCTGCGACGGGTGGCTTTGCGTCCATTCGTTTTGCGGTGTGCCGAATGCAACGAGCGGACGTCCGCCTTTGGTCGTGTTTGGCGGGAAGCAAAATGGCAGCCGTCAACAGGCGAGCGGGGACTGGCGGGGCGCCCGCTGGAGGCGGTCGACCTAACGCGGATGCTTCCGACTGTGCGATTAGGAATTATGGACGCTGCTGTTGGCGGAGTCGCTGTTTGCGCCTCGCAGACCAAGATAGGCCAGCGGCGGACTGCCGAAAGCGCGCCGAAACATTAAAGTGAAGGCGGCGGGGTTCTCGTAGCCTAAGTCGATCGCAACTGCGGTGACGGCTTCGCCTGCGGCGAGGCCTCCGGATCAGGCGAGGCCGGTGGGCGGGCTTCCTTGAGAGCCAGAGTGGGCTTTCCCCTCGCCGGGGCCAAGCCAGTCCAGCGCCTTCTGGTGGTGACTCATGTAGGGCGCTACCAGCTTGTCCAAGTCGACGAAAAAGTTGCTCAGCCGATCCGCGCGTGCAAGCAACTCGGCTTGGGCGGCTTCTCTTTTGTCTTCGGGAACTGGCTGCGGCTGAAGCTTCCGTCGCGTCATCTCGCGGCCAAGGTCTACGCGCCTCTGGTCAAGAAAGGCTTGGACCTCTGGACCGAACAGGAACTGTGCGCGGGACGCGGCCCGTGCGAAGTGCGAGACATCTGGCTGATCGATGCCCGTCGTCAGGTGCCGCCCGACCACGGCGCGAAGCTCGTCATAGACTTCGAACCGCTTATCGAAAAGATCGAGGACAACCTTCTCTCGGGCGGTCCGCCATTGAAGGAACGTGATGACAGCGACGAGAGCGGCGATGAAGGCGGTCACCCAAGGGATCATGTCGCTTCCCCACACCCAAAGGCCCGCTCTGTGCTCGTCCATCAGGCCTGATTCTAACCCAGCCACTCTTCTTGGTTTTCTTCGAATAAAGCGCGGATCTGATCACCTCGACATCCGCCTGCAATGAGAGCTTGAGCGACTCGGTCGTATGCCTCCAACGCCCTCGACTTATCACGGAAGTGGAAAACAAGGTCTGGCTGGCTTGGCAAGGTCCGAGATGGGTGACCGCGAAACACCGCGAGTTCGTACCTCGGCACAAACAACGGCTTGATGCCAATACGCCGAGCTTTCCGCGCCGAAAGCCATCTCCGAAGCCAGCCCCATGGCACCAAGCTCATGTAGGGGTCGACCTCTCCCTCAATCTCAACACGCTCTAAGCGAAGCATGCGCGTTCCTCACAAGGGCGTGCCTCGCGGGATAGCGGCCACACCGCGCCGAGTCCATATTCGGCCAGTGATAACGATCTTGATCTTCCCAGTCGCCTTCGCCGCCATCGCCAGAGCAAAACACCCGGACGAGTTCGAACCGGGCTGTTCGCCGCCACTAGCCAGCGCGGCACCGGGCGGTTCGCTAGTTAGCAAGACCTCGCGCGGCTTCGAGCTCCACTGCCGCCCCTTGAAGGCCGGAAGCTGCGCAATCCTCTCGATGTCCGCCGTCTCGAAAATCGAAGGTTTCAATCCCTGATCGCGGAACACGGCGAACCCTAGCCGCTTCACGGCCCGGTTGCCTCATGATCTCACGCACGGCTGTCCGGAGGCTCGCGAACTTGCGTTCAAACGTCACTACCTCTTCCGGGTCGAGATCTGTCAGGTCGTCGTCCTCTGCCATTTTTGCCCACCCTCTTCCGGCCGAACTCCCGATAGTCTCGCGCTCGAAGGGCAGTTGCAAGACGTTGCCGCGCGGGACTTGCCCTCGCTGCGACCGCGCCTATATTGGCCGAAAATGGTCCGCATTTCGATCTCAGCCGCCGCCTTCGACGCCATCACCGAGACGATGCCGGTCGGCTCCGTGAACTTCGAGGGGCATGTCGCTCCAAACGACGAGCGCTACGTCTGGCTTGAGCCGCGAGTTGTCGCTCGCCTCGCCGCCATGCGCGGCGCGGCAAGACGTTCGGCGATGTGATCGTGAGGCTAGCCGAAAGTGCCAGCTGAAGGTCGAGATTTCGCGAGATCGGCAAGGCCGATCCTCTTCGAATACAGACATTGACGATTTTCAATACGCGACGCATGGCGGTACCACGTTCATTGTCAGCTACAACGCGCGACCCTATGCGTTTACCTGCAAGCACGTCTTCAAGGACTTCGACGAGGGACAGTTGAGGCTTTTCGGGAAGCAGCGTCCTCTCAAGGGCGACAAGCCAGCGAGGCTCAAAACCTTTTGTTACCCATCCTCCCCTACTGGCGGAGCAATGGATTCGGAGGTTACCGACTTTTGTGCGGTCGACTTCGACGACACCATCTCGACAGAGTTCTTCGAAAGCTCCGCCTACCCTTTGAGCGCGGATACGATCTGCTCAAGCACGACCGATGACCGGCTCATGGTTTTTGGAGCCCTGAAGGAAAAGACCACAATCCTTCCTCCCGATATCACCGTTGGCTTTTGCCGCCTTGACGCCGGGGACGCCGGGCCTTCGGCCGACCATTTCATGCGACACGGGCCTCTGTTCCAACCGCTCGATCTCGATCCCGGCGGCTCGATACCGAACTTCCTTTGTTCCCGTTGTATGGTGGCCACGATCCTTGAGCAGTTCGTCTTCCTCCGTGAGAATCGTGCACACACAGGGTTGTCGCGGAAGTACGTCACGATTTCTTCATCTGTTCTGGGCTTTTGCTCAATCCATTTTCCCATCACGTTTACGGGCGTCGAGTGCTCGTTCCACGTCTGCTCATCCCACTCCTTAAACGAGCCGCACCGGCTCATGAGCGCGCGGGCGCGCATGCTGACCAGCGTGTTGTGCCGTTTTAGCGTCCCCGAATTGACCGTCCTGCCGTTGGCAGCGTCTCCCACCGCGTCGTAGTTGGAGCAGTCGCGCATCAGTTGCTTGACCGCATCCGGGGCCGCGGGGTCCGACGTTAGCGCCTCCCGCAGGAGCCTCCGGGCATCCGCGTAGTCGCGCGGCGTTGTGTATTTGAAGCGGTAGACTCTCCTCCTGTTCCGCAGTTCGCCGGGCGCTTCGCCTTGCGCCACTGCCCAGTTGTACATCCCTCCCGCGTAGCTGAGCGACCGCCCGGTCCTCCTCGCGACTAGGGGAATGACCTCGCTGGCTGGTCGTCCCGGATGGGCCCTCATCACCGCAATCGTATCTTCTCTCATGCTCATGGTTATTCTCTTCTCATCCACGGCCCAAGGCCCCAAAAAGACCGCTCATTCGGGGGCTTCGTGCGAAATTGCTCGATTGTTGCCCCCAATGTTGCCCTGAAGAGGGTCGAGCCATTTGGCCATGTCAAATATCAGCTAAGTATTTGAAATATCTGGCTCCCCGAGCAGGACTTCGAACCTGCGACCATTCGATTAACAGTCGAATGCTCTACCAGCTGAGCTATCGGGGATCAGCGCGGGGCGGATATAGCAGAATCCGGGGCGATGGAAAGCGTGTTTTTGCCGCTTGCGCCGGCGCGCGGGCGCGAGCACCCTCGGCCCCATGCTCGACACTAAGGCGCATCCTGAGCTCCTGACCCCGGCCGAAATGGGCGAGGCTGACCGCTTCGCCGTCGCCGCCGGAACGCCGGGCATTGCGCTCATGGAGCGGGCCGGCCTGGCGGTCGCCTACGAGGCGGCGCGGCTTGCGAGGTCGCGCGGGCGCATCGTCGTCCTCTGCGGACCGGGCGGCAATGGCGGCGATGGCTTCGTCGCAGCGCGCCTTTTGGCTCAGCGCGGCTACCCGGTCGAGCTCGGGCTCCTGGGGAAGCGCGAAGCGCTGAAGGGCGACCCGGCCCTCGCCGCGGCGCGCTACGAGGGGCGTGTCGTCGACGCCTCGGCGCTCGATCCGAGCGGCGCCGCTTGCGTGATCGACGCCCTGTTCGGCGCCGGCCTCGCGCGCGACATCGATGGGCAAGCGAAAACGATCATCATGCGCGTCAATGCTTTCGCTCGCGCCGGCGGGCGCGTGCTCGCGGTCGACGTCCCCTCCGGCGTCGATGGGGGAACCGGCAAGGCGCGCGGCGTCGCGGTCGAGGCGAGCGCGAGCGTCACCTTCTTCCGGCTCAAGCCGGGGCATCTGCTCATGCCCGGCCGGGCGCTTTGCGGCGCGATCCGGCTCGCCGACATCGGCATCCCCGCGGCGGCGCTCGCGCGCATCGCGCCGCAAGCCTTCGTCAACGCGCCCGCCGTCTGGCGCGAGGCGCTGCCGCGCGTGAGCGCGGCGAGCCACAAATACGCCCGCGGCGCGGTCCTCGTCCTCAGCGGCGGCGCGCATCAAACCGGGGCCGCCCGGCTCGCCGCGCGCGCGGCGCTGCGCTCGGGCGCCGGCATCGTGACGCTGGCGAGCCCGCTCGACGCGGTCGCCGTCAACGCAGCGCATCTGACCGCGGTCATGGTCGCGCCGTTCGCGAACCCGAGCGAATTCGAGGCGCTGCTCGCCGACCAGCGAAGGCGCGCGATCACGCTCGGCCCCGGCGCCGGCGTCGGCGCGGACTTGCGCCGGCTCGTGGAGGCCGCGCTGACAAAGGCGGCCGAGCGGCGGACGGTCGTGCTCGACGCCGACGCGCTGACGAGCTTCGCCGGCGACGCGGCGCGCCTCAAGGCGCTCATCGCGCGGGGCGGCCATGCCGCCGTCATGACTCCGCATGAGGGCGAGTTCGCGCGGCTGTTCGAGGGCGCGCCCGGCGTCGAGCTCGACGACGACAAGCTCGCGCGCGCCCGCGCCGCCGCGCGCTTCACGGGCGCGGTCGTCCTCATCAAGGGCGCGGACACCGTGGTCGCCGCGCCGGACGGTCGCGCGACGATTGGCTTCGACCTGCCGCCTTGGCTCGCGACCGCGGGCTCCGGCGACGTGCTCTCGGGCCTCGTCTCCGGGCTTGCCGCGCAGGGGATGGCGCCGTTCGAAGCCGCCTCGGCGGCCGTCTGGCTGCACGGCGCCTGCGGGCGCGCGCTCGGGGAAGGCCTCATCGCCGAGGACCTGCCGGAGGCGCTGCCGGAGGTCTTCAAGGGGTTGGGCCTTGCTGCGCCCGGAGCGCCGTGACACGGAGGCGTCTCGTCCAAGTCTTGCCCCTCCCCGCTCGTCGATCGAGGACGTCATGAGAAGACTGGCTGTCGCCGCCGCCCTTGCGCTGATCCTGGCCTTCACCATCCCGCGGCTGACGCTCGCGCAGGAGGCGCAGAAGGTCGCCGACGGCCGCGAGATCGCGCTCAAGGTCTGCGCGATCTGTCATGTCGTGACGGATTATCAGGCCGTCCCGCCGACGATGAAGCCGCCCGCGCCGCGCTTCGCCGACATCGCCGCCCGGCCCAACGTGAATGAGGCGTTCCTGCGCGACTTTCTATTGAAGCCGCACGGCGAAGCGCGCGCGACGAGCGCCATGCCCGGCTTCCTCATGCCGAGCTACCAGGCCGACGCGGTGATCGCGTATCTGATGAGTTTAAAGCCGCGGTGAAACCCCTCTCCCCTTAGCGCGTCGTCAGACGGGCGTCCTTTCGGGAGAGGGGCAGGGTGAGGGGTTCGGCTCCTGTCCTTCAACTGAGCCGTCGCAAGCGCCGCTAGATGCAACCCACTAAACGGGCGCCCCATCCGGCGCTATAAGGCTTTGCTTCCAGGATGATTTGTCGATTTGACCCTGCTTTCGATGCCTTCGGGCTCCGGAATCCGATATGAGAGTGCCCTGCGCGCCGGCCTTCACGCTGTGGTAGGATGCGGCTGACCGGAACCGACGGGTGCGCACGGTTTGACCTTTCTCGCCCACAATCATCGCTACGAAGGAAGCAGTGAACTTTATCGTTCTCTAGAAACGCCGAGCATGCTCATCGAGCATCGGAAGTTGAAGTCCGATGTCTTGCCGGCAGTGAGTTGTACGTGTACCGCCATTACGGTCGTGGTTGCAGGACGCACGCCCGTCCGTTGGACGGGCGACGACGCCGTCCACCGCAGCTTATCTGTTCAGCCCGGCATCGCAAGCATCCAGCCGCTGGGTTTGACAGAAATCGAGACCGAGATCGTCTCACCGGTCGAATGTCTCCACATTTTCCTCGCCCCGTCCTTGACGGGCCACAGCACCCTCACCGACTACGACGCCGATCCGGCCACAACGGAGGTCGTCCGCTGCGTGGGGGTGTCGGATCCGCTGCTGAAGGAGATTGCGTCGTCTCTTCTTGGTGTGATCTCGCGACCACGGGAGGCCAGCGACCGGCTCTTTATAGAAGGCGCCAGCGCCATGATCGCTGCGCATCTCGTCTCCAGGTACTCGAACATCGCGCAGCGCCGGGCGGCGCCCTCGCCGAGCCTTTCCTACAACAAACTGAAACGGGTGCTCGATCTGGTCGACGACCGGTTCGCTGATGAGATCGGCTTGGACGAACTCGCGGCGGAAGCTTGTCTCAGCCCGTTTCATTTCGCTCGGCTCTTCCAGAAGGCCACGGGCCTTTCACCCCACCGATATGTCAGCGAACGCCGCGTTCGTGAGGCGAAAGCCAAACTCGCGGAGGGGCGACTGTCGCTCGTCGAGATCGCGCTGGAGTCGGGCTTCGGATCGCAGGGCAACTTCAATCGGATGTTCCGAAAGCACACGGGCCTGACCCCCGGCCAGTTCCGCATAGCGCATCGCGGCGCCCGGACTTGAGCAAGAATAGCCCACAATTCCGCAAGATCGGTAAATACGCGGGCCGCTTATGCCTGGTCTCTGAAGCTCAACCCTGATCCCGAGGCCGTTGTCGGCGGAAGCAATCAGGGCGAGTTTTTCGGAGGTAGCTATGTCCACCAAACCAACCATCGTTTTCTGTCATGGAATTTGGGCCGACGGCTCGTGCTTCAACAAAGTGATGCCGGCTTTGCAAGCCGACGGACACGAGGTGATCTCTGTCCAATACGGTCTGACCTCATTCGAATTCGATGTGGCGGCCGTGAAGCGTACGCTAAACCGCGTCGGCAGCCCCGTCCTTCTCATCGGTCACTCCTATGGCGGCGCCACGATCACGGCCGCGGGCGTCGATAAGCGCGTCGTGGGCCTCGTCTACATCGCGGCGGTTGCTCCGGATGCGGGTGAGACCGTGCAGAACCAGCTCGACAAATTCCCCTCGGATATTTTCTCTCGCGTCGAAGTGGCGGACGGGCGCGCCTGGATGCTGCCGAATGGCGCCGAGTTCTTCGCCGGCGACCTCTCCGCGGAAGATCAGAAGCTCGTCTGGGCCACGCACTACCCACCGGCTTTCGACCTGTTCCATCAGCAGAAATTGGGTCCGAACGACATCGCGTGGAAGGTGAAGCCGAGCTGGTACGTGCTGGCCACGAAGGACCACACCGTGCATCCGGATCTCCAACGCTGGGTTTCAAAGCGTATGGGGGCGACTGTCACCGAGGTGGAGAGCAGCCATGTCCCGATGTTGTCTCAGCCCGACGTCGTCATCGACGTCATCAGGAAGGCCGCAGCCGCCGTCACCAGCAAAGCCGCGGCAGCCGTCGGCTGAACAGACGATTGTTGACAGCCGCACGCATCGAAAAGGGGAGGGTTGTCGCGAGACGGTTTCTCCCCTTCCCGCGCCTGGCGGCTGGTGGGCGCCGTTACCGGCTAGGGGGTTTTCACGAGCCTGAAGGAAGTTACTCCGGAGGCACGACGCCTTTCTTGAAGATGAAGTCGCCGTAGAAGCGGCGCTCGCCGGTGACGAGGATGACGAAGGCGTTCTTCGCGCGCTCGTAGAAGTCGAAGCGCTCGATGCCCTGCAGCGGCACGTGCTTGCCCGCGGCGCGGTCGAGCACGGCCTGGACCTCGCGCTGCACCGGCGGGACAGCGTCGGGATCGCCGACCACCTCCATCCGCCCGGCGGGATCGGGGACGAAGGTGTCGAGCGGCATCACCGACAGGATCGCCTCGACCGCGCGGGCGGCGGAAACGCCGGCCATCAAGAGCGGCGCGCCGGTCGCGGTCGAGATCGCGGTCGAAACCGCGGGATAGTTGGTGTCGACGACCGCGATCTCGTCGCCATGCCCCATTCGCCTCAGCGCGTAAAGCAGGTCCGCGTCCAGCAGCGGATCGATCCCCCAAAGCATGTTCCCCTCCCTCGGCTCGTCTTGCCTGTGAGCGGACGATAGCGGGGTTTCCGGGGATTGGCGAATGCGTTCGCAGCGCTTGAGAGCGCGCGGCGCCCTCGGACTTTCGTGGAATTGCGCTTCGCTTGCTTGACAAGGCGATCGGTCGGTCACTAGCCTTACGCTTTGCTAATCATCGAATGCGTGAATCGGCGCCGATCGCAAAAATGCGCGGCCGATCAGGGGAAACGCTCATGCGCAGGCGCCGTCGCGACGACGGGGGGCTTCTCGCCCTTGGCCGGGTAGATCGCCGCTTCGATCGATTCCCGTTGACGGGCCGCGGGCGTTCTCAATCGACAGCAAAAATGCCCGACCGTGTCCGCGCAGGTTGAAATCGCCGCGGCGCCAACGCGCCGCTTCAAGATTCTGAGCCTCGGCCAACCCGCGGCGATCACGCTCGCGGTGCTCATCATCTGCGCGGTGATGGCGCTGACTTCGGAGCCATTCCGCAGCTACGACAATCTCTACAACGACAGCCGCAACTTCGCCTTCGTCGCCATCATGGGCATGGGCCAGATGCTGGTGATCATCACCGGCGGCATCGACCTGTCGGTGGGCTCGGTGATGGGGCTCGTCGGCATCGTGACGGGACTTACGCTCCAGGCCGGCTATCCATTGTGGATGGGCGCCGGCGCCGGCATGGGGGTCGCGCTCATCTGCGGGCTCGTCAACGGCTATGCGATCGCCAGGTTCAAACTGTCGCCGTTCGTCGTGACGCTGATCATGCTGTCGGTCGCGCGCAGCCAGGCGCTGATCATCTCCAACAACAAGATGATCTATCAGTTCGGGCCGGACGAGAAGCTCTTCAACGCGCTCGGCGGCGGCAGTCTCTTCGGCGTGCCGTCGGTGGTCATCGCGATGGCGCTGATCGCGATCGTCCTCACCCTCGTCCTCGCCAACACGAGCTGGGGCCGGTACGTCTACGCGATCGGCGGCAACGAGCAGGCGGCGCTGCTCACAGGCATTCCGGTCTTGCCCGTTAAAGTTTCCGTCTATGTCATCAGCAGCCTGTCGGCCGGGATCGCCGCAATTCTCATGGTCGGATGGCTCGGCTCCGTCACGAACGGACTCGGCGTCGGCTATGAACTCCAGGTCATCGCGGCGACGGTCATCGGCGGCACAGATCTCATGGGCGGCTACGGCATTCCGTACGCCGCAGTGATCGGCGCAGCGCTCATCGAAATCGTGCGCAATTCGCTGCTGCTCGCCGGGGTCGATCCCTATTGGCAGGGCACATTCGTCGGCCTCATCATCGCAGGCGCGCTGCTCCTCGAAAGGTTGCGGCGAACGCCTGCCGAATGAATAGCCGCCAGCAAGAACGCGGGCGGCGCATATGGAGGAAGCGTCAATGAAACTGACACATCTCGTCGCGCTCGCGGCGTTGATCGGGGCCGTCCAGCCCATAACGGCCGAGGCCAAGGACAAGATCTTCGCTCTCGTCCCCAAGGCGATGAACAATCCGTTCTTCGATCAGGCGCGCGACGGCTGCATGAAGGCGGCGAAGGAGCTCGGCGGGATACAATGCCTGTTCGTCGGCCCCGCCGACGCAACCGAGCAGGAACAGGTTCAGGTCGTCCAGGACCTCATCACCAAGCATGTCGACGGAATCGGTGTCTCGGCGGCCAACGCGCCCGCGATCGCGAAGGTGCTCGCCCGCGCCAAGGAAGCGAACATTCCCGTCGTGACCTGGGACAGCGATCTGCTCCCGGCCGACAAGGGCTTGCGCGCAACCTATATCGGCACGGTCAACGAGGAGGTCGGCAAGGCGGTCGCGCAGCAAGCGATGGCGCTCAAGCCGAACGGCGGCACCTACTGCATCCAGACCGGCGGACCGGCCGCCGCCAACATGAACGACCGCATCAAGGGCATGACTGAAACCCTGCCGGCCGACAAATGGAAGCAGGTCGCCGGCTGCCCGCTCTACAACAACGACGACTTCCCGCTGTCGATCACTCAGCTCACCGACCTCCTGGCCAAATATCCGAACATCGACGCCGTCCTCGACGCCGGCGGCGCGCCCCAGATGGAGGTCAAGGCCTACAAGGAGCTCATGGGCAAGTACAAGGACCGGCTCGACAAGAAGGACCTCGTGATGCTGTTCGTCGAGACGCTGCCGATGCAGATGGATGATCTGAAGGCGGGGTTGAGCCACGGCCAGGTCGGACAGCGGCCGTTCGAGATGGGCTACAAGGCGATCTATCTCCTCAACGACCTTACGCAAGGCAAGTCGGTTCCCGATCCGGTGACGATCGGGCTCGACGTCTGCACCCCGGAGACCATCGCGACCTGCAAGAAGATGTAGTAGCGGCGGCGCGGGGCGTCGGCCTCAGGCCGGCGCCCCTGTCGTCAGTACCCGCGCCGGCGGTCAACCAGATGGCGCAGCGGCTCGCCGCGCTCGTGCGCCTCGATCTGGCGTGCGACGAAGGCGGCGATTGCTTCAGGCGTCGAGACGGCGGCGTTGTGGGGGCTGACATAGACGGCAGGATGGCGCCAGAGGCGCGAATCCTCCGGCAAGGGCTCACGCTCGAACACATCGAGCGAGGCGCCCTTGAGGCGCCCCGAATCGAGCGCGGCGAGGATATCGGCCTCGACCTGCAAGCCGCCGCGCCCGGCGTTGATGAGGACGGGGCCGCCGAGCCGGCCGCCCTGCTTGAGCCGGCCGAGAAGCGAAGCGTCGATCATGCCCCGCGTGGCCTCGGTCAGCGGCAGCAGCACGATGAGCATGTCGGTCTCGGCCAGCATCCGGTCGAGGCCCTCGCGCCCATTGAAACAGGCGACGCCGGTGAGCGACTTCTCGCTCGCGCTCCAGCCGGCGACCTTGAAGCCGAGAGCGGCGAGCTTCAGCGCCGCGTCCGCGCCTAGAGCATCCTGCTTTTAGGTCTACGCATATCCTGCGTTCTTGAGGTATGCGGCGCATTCGGCGGCCGTGTACTGCGCGAGGATTTTGCCGCAGGCGTCGGAGATCGCGTCGTAGGTTCGCGCTCCCGCCTTGCGCAGCAGAGTTTTGAGCTTGGCAAAGACCTGCTCGATCGGGTTGAGGTCGGGCGAGTATTTGGGCAGGAACACGAGGCGGGCGCCGACATCCCGGATTGCCTTCCGCACCGCCTTTCCCTTGTGCGATCCGAGGTTGTCGAGGATCACGACGTCGCCTGGCTTCAGCGTCGGCGCGAGGAACTGTTCGACATAGGCGCGGAAGCGCTCGCCGTTGATGGGGCCGTCGAACAGGCAGGGCGCGTCGATGCGGTCGTTGCGCAAGGCGGCGAGGAAAGTCGCGGTCTTCCATTTGCCCTGCGGGATCTTGTCGACGAGACGCTCTCCCTTCGGGGCCCAACCGCGAAGCCTTGTCATATTGGTCTTCGTCCAGGTCTCATCGATGAAGATGAGGCGCCTGGGATCGATGAGCCCCTGATAGGTTCGCCATCGTCTGCGGTGGCGACTTATGTCCGGGCGATCCTGCTCCCGTGCGACAAGGGTCTTTTTTTGAGCGTGACGCCGATCCGGCGAAAGAAGCGGCTCATCATCGAGGTGTCCGCCTTGACGCCGCGCTCAGCCAGCAGCCGATCGCATAGAGCCTGAAGCGTGACGTCCGATTTCTCAGCCCGCGCGGCCTCAAGAAAGTCCCGATGGGGCATGAGCTTGGAGGCGCGGTGGCCCCCATGTCCAACAGGCTCCCGGGAGCCGTGGCGTTCAAGGCGTTCAAGCCATTTGACGGCGACGGATTCGCTGATCGCGTAATGACGGGCCGCTGCTCGGCGGCTCATCTGGCCCCTCTCCACCGCGTCGATCACCCGCTCACGCAAATCTTGCGAATACGGTTTCGCCATCTCCTGCTGGCCTCCGCCCAGCCCGCAGGTTGAATCAAAAACTCTCCGATTCGGGAATCCCATTCCGATTCATTCCAAAAGCAGGACGCTCTAGAACGCCGAGGCCGAGCACGCCGACCTGGACGTCGCCGGCCTTCGGCTGATCGTCGTCATCCGCCCAGATGCGTTCGCGCTGCTGGCGCTCGTAGCGGCGCAACTGGCGTAAGTGGGCGAGCGCGTGCATGACCACCCATTCGCTGATCCGCATGGTGAGATCCGGATCGACCACGCGAACGATCGGGCAATCCGGCAGCGCCGGATCGCTGATGAGATGATCGACGCCGGCGCCGAGCGAGAAGATCGCCTCGAGGTTGGGCAGGTTCAAGAGCGCGCCCGGCGGATGGCGCCACGAGAGCGCATAGCGGACCCTCGCGCGGTCGAACGGCTCGCCGAGCGTCGAGACCTCATGCGCCGGTAGAAGCGCTTTGAGCCGCCGCCGCCACGGCGCCGGGTCCCAGCCGGAAACGGCGATGAGTAGGCTCATCAGGGCCTCAAGATTGCACCGTGAGATGAACGGGCGGCGTCCGCGCGCGGCGCGCCATGCTTGGCCGCGAGCCGCAAACTATGCCGCTTGCACACGGCCCGCCAACCGGCCTGGAAAGCGTTTCCATAGGAAAGGCGTCTATTGACTTTTTCCTAGTCTTGTGGGCAGCGTTTTTTGCCTTGGGCACGTCGCCGCGCGTTTCGCGCGCGTTTTTTGAGCCTAAAGGGCGCCGCGAGGATTAGCGGCTGCGAGCCCATCGCTATTTAAGCGCATTGTCATCCCGAATAAGAAACAGGGAGGGAAATTATGAAAGTTCTTCTTACGACCCTCGCGCTCGGCCTTCTGCCGATGATGGCGTCAACTCAAAGCGTGAGCGCCCAGGACGCGCCGAACTTCTTCAAGGCCGTCGCGCCGCCGGACAGCTTGGGCCCGGCTATGCAGGAATATGGCGCGGTGATGAGCACGAAAGCGCTGGACGAAAAGACCAAGGAGCTGATCGGGCTCGGAGTCGCGGCGCAGATTCCCTGCACCTATTGCATCTACGCCCACACAATGAACGCCAAACGGCTCGGGGCGACCGACGATCAGATCAAGGAAGCGGTTGCTGCTGCGGCGTTGACCCGCAAATGGAGCACCGAATTGAACGGCAATATGTATGATTTCGACTCCTTCAAGAAGGAGATGGACGCGATCACCAAGGCGATGGCGCAAAAGACCAACTGATCGCGCAACGACGACGCGGCTCGCGTGGGCGGCGGTCCTTTTATCCGCCCTCGTGAAACGAGCTCGCCCCGACGATCCGTTCGATCACCGGATCGGCGGTCGAGAGCGGCGTTTCGCCGATGCGGTAGGCGGCGCGCAGGCGCTTGGCCGCCGCTTCGGCGTGAGCGACGTTGCGCGCGTGGATGCGGGCGAGCGGGCGATCGGCGCCGACCTCGGCGCCGACGGGCGCGAGCTCGGTCAGGCCGACGGCGGGATCGATCGCGTCGGCGGCGCGCGCCCGGCCGCCGCCGAGTTCGACGACCGCGAGCCCGACCGCGCGCACGTCGATTTCCTCGACGAAGCCTCGCGCTTCGGGCGTGGCGTCGACCAGGACCGGAGCGCGGGGCAGGAGCGCGTGCGCGCGCGAGACGAAGTCGGCCGGTCCGCCGAGTCCGGCGACCATGCGCTCGAACCGCTCCGCCGCCGCGCCGCTCGCGAGCGCGCGCTTCAGCGAGGCCTCTCCTGCTGGGGCGTCGGGCGCGAGGCCGGAAAGCGCGAGGAGTTCGGCGCCGAGCGCCATCGTCACCCGATCGAGGCGCGCGTCGCGGCGGGCGCCGGTCAGGTAGTCGACGGCGTTACGCACTTCGACCGCGTTGCCTGCGGCGCTGGCGAGCGGCTCATTCATGTCGGTGATGAGCGAGATCGTCGGCAGGCCGGCGTCGGTGGCGACGGCGGCGATGCTCTCGGCAAGCTCGCGAGCGCCGTGCAGCGTCGACATGAAGGCGCCTGAGCCGGTCTTCACGTCCATGACCAGCCCCTGCAATCCCGCCGCGAGCTTCTTCGACAGGATCGATGCGGTGATGAGCGCGACCGACTCGACCGTCGCGGTGACGTCGCGGATCGCGTAGAGGCGGCGGTCGGCCGGGGCGAGCTCGGCCGTCTGGCCGATGATCGCGCAGCCGGCGTCCCTGACCACGCGCTTGAACAGCGCGAGGTCCGGCTGAGACGCGTAGCCCTCGATCGAATCGAGCTTGTCGAGCGTGCCACCGGTGTGGCCGAGGCCCCGGCCGGAGATCATCGGCACATAGGCGCTGCAGGCGGCGAGCAACGGGGCCAGCATCAGCGAGACGTTGTCGCCGACGCCGCCGGTCGAGTGCTTGTCGAGAATCGGGCCGGGGAGATTCTCGGCGCGCCAGTCGAGGCTCAAGCCCGAGCGCGTCATCGCGCGCGTCAGCGCGACGCGCTCGTCGAGCGTCATGCCGCGATAGAAGATCGCCATCGCGAAGGCGGCGGCCTGGCCTTCGGTCACCGCGCCGCTGACAAGCCCGGCGATGAAGTCGCCGATCTCGCCCGCGCTGAGCGTCTCGCCGTCGCGCTTGGCGCGAATGATCTCCTGGGGAAGGATCATCGCGGAGCGGCCGCGCTCATGCGTCTCGAGTCTCGAATTGCCGGATGAAGGCGCGCAGCAGGCGCTTGAAGCTGGCCGCGGCTTGAGCCGCCACCGCCTGCGTCTCCTCGTGGCTCGGGTCGCCGCCGGCTAGCCCCGCCGCGTAATTGGTGACGACCGAGACGGCGGCGCAGCTTAAGCCCGCGCGCCGCGCGAGGATCACCTCCGGCGCGGTCGACATGCCGACGAGATCGGCGCCGAGGATTTTCGCCGCGCGAATCTCCGCCGGCGTCTCGAAGCTCGGACCGGAGAACCACATGTAGACGCCATCATGCAGCTTGACGTCGCTCGCTCGCGCGGCCTCATGCAGGCTCGCCCGCAGCGCCCTGTCGTAGGCGTTGGTCAGCGGCACGAAACGGTCGTGACCCGCATGACCGATCAGCGGATTGGTCCCGGAAAAGTTGATGTGATCGGTGATCGCGACTAAGGACGGCGGCGCCCAATCGGTGTTGAGGCCGCCCGCGGCGTTGGTGAGCAGCAGCGTCTCGCCGCCGAGCTGGCGGAACGCGTCGATCGCGATCCGCATCGCATTCGGATCGCCGCGCTCGTAATAGTGGCCGCGCCCCTGGAACAGCGCGACCTTGCGGCCCTCGATGGCGCCCACGACCAGCCGCCCGGCGTGGCCTTCGACGGATGGAACCGGAAAGCCCGGGATGTCGAGATAGGAAACCGCGATCGCGTCGCGCGCCTCGTCCGCGAAAGCGCCGAGGCCGGAGCCCAGCACGATCGCGAGCGGCGGCAGCGAGTCGAGGCCGCGGGCCTTGAGCGCGGCGATGGCGGCGTCTTCGGGGGAAGGGTTCATCGCTCGCTCCTGGCAAAGAAGACGCAAAAAAGGGCGTTCGACCTTGCCCTTGTCCAGCAGCATAATAGGGCCGCAGGCGCGAAGCCAAAAGATAGCGAACAAAGGGGAGGTTGCCTCATGGACCATCAAGCAAGCCGTCGCGATGTGTTGCTCACTTCGCTGATGGCGGCGCTGCCGCTCGGCATTGGCGGCGCGGCGGCGAGCCCGCTCAATCCGGAGCAGACGATCATCAAGCCGCCCGACGCGCTGCAATGGCAAACCCTGCCGCCTTTTCCGCCGGGCAGCGTCGACACCGTGGCGCTTGCCGGGAAAACGACAGAGCCCGGCCTCTATTACACCCTCGTCCGCTGGCATCCGGGATATATGAGCGCGCCGCACTTCTATTCGACCGACCGCTATTGCATGGTGCTGTCGGGGACGTGGTGGTGCAACAGCGGCGCCGACTTCGACCCCGCTGCATGCGTGCCAGTTCCCGCCGGCAGCTATGTGCGGCGCGTCGCGCTGACGCCGCATTACGACGGCGTGATCCGCGGCCACAACGAGCCGGTGGTGATCGCGATCTGCGGCATCGGGCCCGTCAACTTCACCCTCAACGATCCCTCGAAGCCGCCGTGGCGCGAGGTGTGAGCGGCGTCTTTCCTCAAACGGACAGATGCTCCGGCCCGAACGACTCCGGCAACAGCTCGGCGAGCGTGAAGGTGCGCCGCACGCCCTCCGGCCCGGCGATATGGATCGGGGTCGAAGCGGCGGCGAATTCGCGGATGCGCTGACGGCAGCCACCGCAGGGCGTGCAGAGCGCCTCGCCGTCGCCGATGACGAGGATCTCGGCGATCCGCCGCTGCCCCGCAAGCGCCATCGCCGCGATCGCGCCGGCTTCCGCGCAGGACCCTTGCGGATAGGCGGCGTTCTCGACATTGCAGCCGGAAAAGATCGCGCCGCTTTCGGAGCGCAGCGCCGCGCCGACCTTGAACCGCGAATAGGGCGCATAGGCGTTGGCCTGCGCGGCCTTGGCGGCGGCGAAGAGTTCAGCGAGTGCGCCACCCTCATCCGTGGCGCTACGCGCGCCACCTTCTCCCCGAGGGAGAAGGGGTTTAGCGCTCTTTGACATAAGGAATCCCCGACGCCTTGGGCGGGATCGCCTTGCCGATGAAGCCCGCCAGCAAAACGACGGTGAGGATATAGGGCAGCGCCTCGATCGCCTGCACTGGCACCGGCCCGATCACCGGCAATTCAACCCCCTGCATCCGGATCGCGACCGCATCGAGAAAGCCGAACAGGAGGCAGGTCGCGAGCGCCGGCCACGGCCGCCACTTCGCGAACACGAGCGCGGCGAGC
Organism: uncultured Alphaproteobacteria bacterium; assembly: GCA_963794655.1. Classification (GTDB taxonomy): domain Bacteria; phylum Pseudomonadota; class Alphaproteobacteria; order Rhizobiales; family Beijerinckiaceae; genus Roseiarcus. Next base: position 1,538,626 of record CAWCEV010000006.1, on the reverse strand, counting down.
GCGATGAAGCCCCGCCCCGCGCTCATATGCGGCTGGAAATAGGCCTCCTGCGACAGCACCAGATAGACGCCGGCGAGGCCGACCAGGACGCCGCAGATCATCACCGCGCCATAGCGCAGCGCCCTCACCGATATGCCGGCGGTGTCGACAGCGGCCGGGTTTTCGCCGACCGCGCGCAGCCTGAGGCCGAACCTCGTACTGTAGAGCGCCCAATAGGTGAGCGGCACGAGCAGGAAGGCGGCGTAGGTGATGATGTCGTGGCCCGAGATCAGGCGCTCGTAAATCGGGCCGACGATAGGCACGCTGCCGAACGAGCGCGCGAACGGCAGTTCGATAGTGTGAAACTGAGCGTATGCGGGCAATTCGGGTGTCCGACCGCCCTGCGACCAGATCGCGTTGCCGATCAGCGCCGTCATGCCGTCGGCGACCATGTTGATCGCGGTGCCGGAGACGATCTGGTTGGCGCGCTGGTCGATCGAGGCGTAGCCGTGGATGAGCGAAACCCCGACGGTCGAGACGAGGCCCGCGATGAGGCCGAGCCAGACGCTGCCGGTGAAGGTCGCGACCGCCGCCGAGCCGAACGCGCCGACCAGGATCTTGCCCTCGAGCCCGATGTCGACCACGCCCGAGCGCTCCGACCATAAGCCCGCGAGGCAGGCCAGGATCAGCGGCGTGCCGAGCCGGATGCCGGAGGCGAAGACGACGATGAACGCGTTGAAGAGGTCCATCGCGGCCGCCGGTCAAATCGGCGGGGAAGTGGTGCGCCGCGCAAGCAGCACCGCGACCGGACGGCGGAACATGTGCTCGAGGGCGCCCGCGAACAGGACCACGAGGCCCTGGATGACGACGATCATGTCGCGGCTGATCTTCGGCTTCTCGAACGCGAGCTCGGCGCCGCCCTGATAGAGGATGCCGAACAGGATCGCGGCGAGAATGATGCCGACCGGGTGGGCGCGCCCCATCAGCGCGACCGCGATGCCGACAAAGCCGAAGCCCGCGGTATATTCGAGTATGAGACGGTGCTCCTCGCCGAGGATCACGTTGACCGCCATGCCGCCCGCGAGCGCGCCCGAGAGCAGCGTGGTGACGATCGTCACCCGCGCCGGCGAGATGCCGCCATAGACGGCGGCGGTCGCGTTGGCGCCGACGGTGCGGATCTCGTAGCCAAGCCGGGTGCGCCAGATCGTGAGCCAGACCGCGAAGGCGGCGGCGAGCGCGAGCAGGAACGACAGATTGAACGGCGTCACCGGCCAGTGGATGCCGAGCGGCGTGAGCAGTTCGTGGAACTGGGGCACCTGCCCGTAGATCGAGAACCCGGGAGTCTCGGGGTTCATCTGGCCGGGCACGCGCATCACGTTGACGATCAGGTAGCCCATCAGGGCCGAGGCGATGTAATTGAACATGATCGTCGTGATGACGATGTGGCTGTCGCGCTTGGCCTGAAGATAGCCGGGAATGAAGGCGAACGCGGCGCCGAACAGGGCCGCGCCGACGATCGCCACGAGGACGAGCGAATAGCCGGGCAGAAAGCCCATATGGAGCGCGACAAGCGCCGCGCCGAGCCCCGCGACATACGCCTGGCCCTCGACGCCAATGTTGAACAGGCCGGCGTGGAAGCAGATCGCGACCGCAAGGCCGGTGAAGATGAAGCTGGTCGCGTAATAGAGCGTGAACCCGATCCCTTCGAGATCGCCGAGCGCGCCGGTGATGAGGATCTGCACCGCCTCGAGCGGATTTTCGCCGATCGCCAGCACCACGAAGCCGGAAATGACGAACGCCGCGGCGACATTGATGAGCGGGATCAGCGCGACGTCGGCCCAGACCGGCAGCGGCCGCAGCGGCGAGCTCATGCGGCGGTCCTTCCGCGGCGCGCGAGCCCCTTGTTTTCACGGAGAGGAGCCCGGCGCGCCCATTCGGAGAGGAATGGCGTGACCCCCCTCCCGACCTCCCCCGCAAGGGGGGAGAAGAGCGCCGGTTTGTTGGGCGAGCTCATGCGGCGCGCTCGCTCACGCCGGCCATGAGCAGGCCGAGGTCCTGGGCGTTAGTGTCCTCGGGCCGCCGCTCGCCAGTGATCCGCCCGCCGCAGAGCACGATGATGCGGTCGGAAAGGGCGAAGATCTCGTCCAGCTCGACCGAAACGAGGAGGAGCGCCTTGCCGGCGTCGCGCTGCGCGACGATGCGCTTGTGGATGAATTCGATCGCGCCGATGTCGACGCCGCGGGTCGGCTGCCCAACCAGCAGGATCTTCGGATTGCGCTCGATCTCGCGCGCCAGCACGATCTTCTGCTGATTGCCGCCGGAGAAGTTCGCGGTCTTGAGCAGCGGCGACGGCGGCCTGACGTCGAAAGCCTTCATCTTGTGAACCGCGTCGGCGATGATCGCCCGCCGGTCGAACAGCGCGCCTTTGCCGTAGACCCGCTCATGATGGAAGCCGAGCATCGCGCTTTCGCAGGCCTCGAACGGCATGACGAGGCCGACGCGATGGCGATCCTCCGGCACATGCCCGATCCCGATCAGGCGCTCGAGCCGCGGGTTGCGCTTCGCCGCGGGGACGACCTCGCCGTCGATAAGGATTTCGCCGCTGCTCAGCGGACGGATGCCGGCGAGCGCCTCGAGAAGCTCCGACTGCCCGTTGCCCGCGACGCCCGCGACGCCGAGGATCTCGCCCGCGCGCAGGGTGAACGAGACGCCGTCGACGCGAACCACTCCCCGGTCGTCGCGCACCACGAGATTGCGCGCCTCGAGCGCGATCTTGCCGGGATGGGCCGGCCCCTTGTCGATCTTCAGGATCACCTTGCGCCCGACCATCGCGTCGGCGAGCTCAGGGGGCGATGTCTTATCTGTGTCGAAGGTCGCGACCATTTCGCCGCGCCGCATCACCGAGACGCGGTCGGTGAGGCTCATGATCTCGCGCAGCTTGTGGGTGATGAAAATGATGGTCTTGTGCTCGCCCTTGAGCACTTTCAGCATCTCGAACAATTGGTCCGCCTCGGCGGGCGTCAGCACCGCGGTCGGCTCGTCGAGCACGAGAATGTCGGCGCCGCGCACAAGCGCCTTGAGGATCTCGACCCGCTGCTGCAGGCCGACCGACAATTCGCCGACGATGGCGTCGGGATCGACCTCGAGGCCGTATTCGCGCCCGAGCTCGCCGAGCCGCTTACGGATCGCTCCCGCGCCTTCGGCAAGCAGCGGTCCACCCTCGGCGCCCAGCATGACGTTTTCGAGCACGCTGAGCGGGGGCACCAGCATGAAGTGCTGATGCACCATGCCGATGCCGTGGCTGATCGCCTCGCGCGACGAGCGGATCCGAACCGGCTCGCCGTTGATGCGGATCTCGCCCGAATCGGCTTCGTAGAAGCCATAGAGAATCGACATGAGAGTCGACTTGCCCGCGCCGTTCTCGCCGACAATGCCGTGGATCACGCCGCGCTCGACGACGAGATTCACGTGGTTGTTGGCGTGAACCGGGCCGAAGCTCTTGTCGATGCCGATGAGCTCGATGGCGGGCGGGGCTTTATCGGCCATACTCGTCACCCCCTGACCTCGCGCGCTTCGTCATGGCCGGGCTTGTCCCGGCCATCCATGCGGTTCGGCTGGCTTGGTCGCTCGGGCCCTCGCGCGGCGGCGCATTCTGTCAGGCGGCGGAAGCGGAAGGCGTGGATGGCCGGGTCAAGCCCGGCCATGACGCGCTCAGATTCATCCGCCACTCACACCGGGCACTTGTTGTCGGACATGTAGTCGTGGACCTGAATCTTGCCGGAGATGATGTCGGCCTTGGCCGCCTCCGCCTTCGCTTTCGCGGCGTCGGTCAGGATCGCCTTGTTGTTGTCGTCGACCGCGTAGCCGACGCCGTCGTTTTTGAGCCCGAACACCTGGACGCCCGCCTTCCACGTGCCGTCCTTCGCGTCCTTGAAGGAATCATAGGTCGCGACATCGACGCGCTTGAGCATCGAGGTCAGAACGTGACCCGGAAAGAGGCCGTTCTGGTTCGAGTCGACGCCGATTCCGAACTTGCCGCCGTCCGCGGCAGCCTTGAGCACGCCCTGCCCGGTCGCGCCGGCGGCGGCGTAGACAATGTCGGCGCCGCGATCCATCTGCGACTTCGCCAGTTCGCCGCCCTTGACCGGATCGTTCCAGGCCGCGGGCGTGGTTCCGGTCATGTTGGCGATGACCTCAGTCTTGCCGTTGGAATCGTATTTTACGCCCTGCGCGTAGCCGCACTCAAACGCCGAGATCAGCGGAATATCCATGCCGCCGACGAATCCGACCTTGCCGGTCTTCGACGTTTCGTTCGCGATCACCCCGACCAGGAACGAGCCTTCCTCCGCCTTGAACACCATCGACTGCACGTTGGGCTTGTCGACGACCATGTCGATGATGCCGAACTTGGTGTTGGGGAACTCGTCGGCGACCTTGCCGAGCGCCGTCGCCCAGGCGAAACCCGGCATGATGATGGGGCTGAAGCCGTCCTTGGCGAATTTCCGCAGGATCTGCTCGCGCTGCGCGTCGTTCTGGATCTCGAGGTCGCGGAACGGGATGTTGAATTCCTTGCTGAACTTTGTCGCGCCGTTGAAGACGCCTTCATTGAAGGATTTGTCGAACTTTCCGCCCAGGTCATAGATGACGGCGGGCTTGATATCGGCGGCGTGGGCCGCGGCGGAGGCGAAAAGACCGCCGGCGCAAAGGGCGGTCGTCAGGAGACAGGCGGCGCGAACGAACATTTGAACCCTCCGGGTAAGGCGAGAGCCGAAGTCCGGCGCGCGCCGCGAAACTGACAAAACTGACCAGTTGGTCAGCATAAGTATATCCGGCTCCGGCGTGTCAACCATTGGCCCTGAAGCTTGAAGCTTCGGCTCGGTCGATCGACGCCGGCGCTATTCGGCCGCTTGCCATCGGCCGATCCGAGACTATGCGCAAGCGCGCGGCGACGGCAAGTCGATACTGGAAAATACGGGTTCTCGGACGCGCGTGCGGACGCCCAGGCGCCGGTCGTTCAGTTGAACAGCGAGGAGACGCTCTCTTCCTTGGCGATCCGGCCGATCGCCTCGCCGATGAGCGGCGCAATCGAGATCACCCGGATGTTGCGCGCGACCCGCACGGCTTCGGTCGGCTGAATTGTGTCGGTGAGCACGAGTTCGGTCAGCTTCGAGGCGGCGACGCGCGCAACCGCCCCGCCCGAAAGCACGCCGTGGGTGATATAGGCCGAAACGCTGGCGGCGCCCTTCTCGAGCAGCGCGTCGGCGGCGTTGCAGAGCGTGCCGCCCGAATTGACGATGTCATCGAGCAGCACGCAATTGCGCCCCTCCACGTCGCCGATGATGTTCATCACTTCCGATTCGCCCGCCCGGTCGCGCCTTTTGTCGACGATGGCGAGCGGCGCGTCGAGGCGCTTGGCGAGCGCGCGCGCGCGCACCACGCCGCCGACGTCCGGCGACACCACCATCACGTTTCTGCTGCCGTTGTGGTGGATCTGGATGTCGCGCACCATGGTCGGCGCGCCGAACAGATTGTCGGTCGGAATGTCGAAAAAACCCTGGATCTGGCCGGCGTGCAGATCGACGGTCAGGACCCGGTCGGCGCCTGCGCGGGTGATGAGATTGGCGACCAGCTTGGCCGAGATCGGCGAGCGCGACGCCGACTTTCGATCCTGGCGGGCGTAGCCGAAATAGGGGACGACCGCGGTGATGCGCTGCGCCGAGGCGCGCCTCAGCGCATCCATCATGATCAGAAGCTCCATCAGATTGTCGTTCGCCGGGTAGGACGTCGACTGGATGATGAAGGCGTCGCGTCCGCGCACGTTTTCAAGGATTTCGACGAAGATCTCGAGGTCGGCGAAGCGGCGGACATGGCAGCCGGTCAGCGGCTCGCCGAGATAGGCGGCGATCGCCTCGGCGAGGGGCCGGTTGGAGTTACCGGCCAAAATCTTCATCTTGCCGAGCACGGATGGTTCTCCAAACCCGCGCGCAAGGCGCCCACCGGGATGTTGCAGCGCGTCATAGCAGCCGCCCGGCGCGCTAACAACATGACGGTCCGATTACAACTCCCGCCCGCGGCCGGGATGTCCACAAGAAAAGCCCTATTGGGCGTAGCTCAGCGCCGCGCCTGCCGGCGCCGCCTCGGGGGTGTTGGAGAGATAGGCGGCGAGGTCGTCGGCGGATTTGGCGGCGACGCTGTCGAGCGCCGCCTCGTTGACCATCGACCAGGCGTCCTCGCCCGAGCCTCGAACCGCGATGGCGTCGCTGATCCGCTGCGCCCGCCTCTTGTCGGGCGTGAAGACGTCCCAAACCAGGTCGACCTCCGCGCCGCCCTCGACCGGGGTCGCGGTGAGATAGCCGCGCACGAGGTAGCGGGCCTTGGCTGGACTGGCGACGGCGATCCGGCGTGCCGCGGCAGCCTCATCGAGGCTCTGGTTGAAATGGGCCGAAAGATCGGCCGGCGCGCCGTCGACCGAAACGATCGCGACCGTCGCCGCGCCCATGTTGGCGTCGTCGCGGCGCGCGAACTGCGCCTGCCCGTCGGCGCTCGGCGGATCGGAGGCGACATCGTTGCAGCCGCTGAGCGCCGCGCAGCCGCTGAGGAGCAGGAGGCTTGAAGCGAGCGCGCGAAGCCGCGCGGGAAGGCCGCTCTTCGTCAAGAACACGCTCTAACCGTACTCCAACCCCGCGGCCCGCCGCCGCAAGGAGGGTTAATAATCCGTTAAGCAAGGCTTGGCCAGCCGCCGGCCGCAAACGCGGTTAAGGGCCAGCGCGGGGCACGCTGTCATTCCCGGCGGTCGCAAAGCGGCCAATCGGGAATCCAATAGGTAGCCGAACGCGACATTGCTGGATTCCCGGTCGGACCTCGGGTCCGCCGGGAATGACAAAACGGCCACCCCCGCCTAGATAGGGCGCCCATGACCGGCGCATCCAAAGAATTCCCCCCAGGCGAAGCGCCCATGGCCGAAGCGCGGGCGGAGGCTGAGCTCGCGCGCGAGCTTGCGCCCGATTCCGCTCCGCTCGACATTTCGCTCGACGAGGCGCCGGCGGCGCCGGGGCGGGTCGCCCAGGGCGTCGAAGCGATCCGCGGATTCTGGCGCCATGCGCCGCTCGGTCCCGGCGTCTACCGGATGATCGGGGCCGAGGGCGAGGTGCTCTATGTCGGCAAGGCGCGCTCGATCAAGAAGCGCATCGCCGCCTATATGGCGCCCGAGCGCCAGCCGAGCCGCATCGCCCGCATGGTCGCGCAAACGCGCTCGATGGTGTTCGTCACCACCGAATCGGACGCCGAGGCGCTGCTGCTCGAGGCCAATCTCATCAAGCAGCTCAAGCCCCGCTACAATGTCACGCTGCGCGACGACAAGAGCTTCCCCTATATCCTGATATGCACTGGGCATCCGGCGGCGCGGCTCGTCAAGCATCGCGGCGCCCGCTCGCTCGCCGGCGACTACTTCGGGCCGTTCGCCAGCGCCGGCGCGGTGTTTCGCACCTTGAACGCGCTGCAGCGGGCGTTTCTCCTCCGCACCTGCTCGGACAGTTTCTTCGCCAACCGGACCCGGCCCTGCCTGCTCTACCAGATCAAGCGCTGCTCGGCCCCCTGCACGGGCGAGATCGAGCTCGGCGACTATGCGAAGCTGGTCTCGGAGGCGCGCGACTTTCTCTCCGGCAAGAGCCGCGCGATCAAGAGCCGTCTCGGCGCCGAGATGAGCGAGGCCGCGGCGGCGCTCGATTTCGAAAAGGCCGCGCGCCTGCGCGACCGCATCAGCGCGCTCTCGGCAATCCAGGGCGAGCAAAGCGTCAATCCGCGCTCGATTCCCGAGGCCGACGTGTTCGCGGTCACCGAGGAGGCGGGGCAGTTCTGCGTCGAGGTGTTCTTCTTCCGCACCTACCAGAACTGGGGCAACCGCGCCTATTTTCCGCGCGCCGACCGCGCGCTCGCTCCCGAGGAGGTGCTCGATGCGTTCCTCGCGCAATTCTATCTCGACCGGCCGGCGCCGCGGCTCGTGCTCCTGAGCCACGCGGTCGCCAGCGCCGAGACGTTGGGCGAGGTCTTAAGCGCGCGCGCCGGCCACCGCATCGCCATCGGCGCGCCGCGGCGCGGCGAAAAGAAGGACCTCATCGACGCGGCGATGCGCAACGCGCGCGAAGCGCTGTCGCGCAAGCTCGCCGAATCGGCCACCCAGGAGAAGCTGATCGGAGCGCTGGCCAAGGCTTTCGGCGCCGATCATCCGATCCGGCGCATCGAGGTCTACGACAATTCCCACATCATGGGGACCAACGCGATCGGAGCGATGGTGGTCGCGGGCCCCGAGGGCTTCGTCAAGAACCAGTACCGCACCTTCAACATCAAGAGCGCCGACCTCACGCCCGGCGACGATTACGCGATGATGCGCGAGGTGCTGACGCGCCGCTTCTATCGGCTCGTCAAGCAGGGCGAGACGGCCGAGGCCGGCGCCTTTCCCGATACGCCCGATCTCGTCATCATCGACGGCGGGCGGGGGCAGTTCGAGGCCGCGCGCGAAGTGCTGGCGACGCTCGGCATCGCCGGCGTCAGGCTCGCGGCGATCGCCAAGGGCCCCGACCGCAACGCCGGGCGCGAGACTTTCTTTGTCGAGGGGCGCGAGCCGTTCCGGCTGCCGCTGCGCGATCCCGCGCTGTTCTTCATCCAGAGGCTGCGCGACGAAGCCCACCGCTTCGCCATCGGAACGCATCGTGCGCGGCGCAAGAAGGAGTTCGTGAAGAGCCCGCTCGACGAGATCCCGGGCATCGGCCCGTCGCGCAAGCGCGCGCTCCTGTTCGCCTTCGGCTCGGCCAAAGCCGTCGCCCGCGCGGGCCTCGCGGACCTCGAAAAGACGCCGGGCCTCAACGCCGCGACGGCGAAGCTGGTGTATGATTTTTTCCGCGAGGGCCAGGCGGGGTGAGTTGGCTTTGCACGCCGCGCTCGCCTCAGGCCGCCCCTCCGGACGTCGGAACTCGAAAAATCCCAAGCACGCCTGCGGCGTCTGGTCTGCTTGCTGAACGGGCGTCAGAAACACCTCGAGCGCGACGCGCCCGCCATTCTTGTGCAGGCCTTCGACCGGCCCCCATGCGGCGCTACCGCGCCACGCTGAGCCGATCGCCCGCTCAAATCCGGCCCAGTGCATCGCGCGATATTCCGGGGGCACGATCAGGTCGACCCGCTTGCCCAGGGCCTCTTCGCGCGAATGGCCGAACAGCGCCTCCGCGCCGGCGTTCCAGAAGCCGATGCCGCCGTCGGCGCGGGCATAGATGACCGCGCTATGGCTATTCTCCGCGAGGGCCGCGCCGAGAGCTTCGAAGTGGGCGAGCGTCGACATGATCCGTCTTTGGTTTGGCGGCGACCGCGTTCGCCGCAGCCCGCGCAAACCTACGCGCCGCCGCCGCCCTTTGTTACATAGGGTCCGCCTCGACTGCCTCGGCAAGTTATTCTCCCCGCGCCACGACCTCCTCCAGATTGGCGAAGAACTTCTGCCAGCCCATCTGCGCGTCTTGGTAGAACGGCTCCTGATCCGCGCGGAAGCCGCGCTGCTCCATGCGCAGGCGCGTTCCCGCGCCGGTCGGCGCGAGCGTCCAGGTGACGACGCTCTCGAGCCCGTTGGCCGCCCAGCTATAGGACAGCCTCTTGCGCGGCTCGATTTCGAGCAACTGGCAGTCGACGCCGCCCCAGTCGCCGCGAAGATTGAAGCGATGGCCGACGACGGGCTCGAAGTCGTTCTTCATCAGCCATTCCGCAATCAGGTGGGGCGTGGTCAGCGCACGCCAGATCTTTTCCGGCGGGTGCGGGATCTCGCGTTCGACGACGACGGAGCGGGTTTCGGTCGCAGCTTGGGTCATTGGTCCATCCTGTTGAGCAAGTCTTCGAGGCCGTCGAACCGACTTTGCCAGAAGCCTTTCATCTGGCTCGTCCAGTCGATAAGCGGAGTGAGCGCGCTGACTTCGGCGCGGTAGTAGGTCTCGCGCCCGCGATGCCGGTCGCGAACGAGTTTGGCCTGTTTGAGAAGGCGGAGGTGCTTGGAGACCGCCGGTTGCGAGACCCCGGCCCCGGCGGTGAGCGCCGCGACCGTCTGTGCGCCGTCCTTGCACAGGCGCTCGAAGATGGCGCGCCTTGTCGGATCGGCCAGGGTCTGGAACAAGAGGTGGTGAAGGTCGCGCATCTCGGATCGATAACCGTTGGGTTATGGATCAATCCATAGCCGTAGAGTTATGTGTCGGTCAAGAGGGACGAATTTGAATTCGAGAAATTGGCTTTCGCGCGTTTCATCAGGAGCAGCCCCCAACCGCCATGCTCGAAGGCCTGCCGCCCAACAACGCCGCCCATAAGCTCACCCTCGTCAGCGACGAAAAGCGCGCGCGCGCCGTCGCCGACCTCATCGGCGAGAGCTTCGAGCCGGGCGAGGCGGCCTCGACCGCATTCGAGACCGAGGAGCGCTGGCCGGGCGGCGGCAGGGCGTGGCTCATGGAGGCCTATTTCGGCTCGGCGCCGGACGAAGAGGCGATCCGGGCGCTGATCGCCGCGGCGTCGGACGAAGAGACCGCGCGCTCCGCGACCTTTGGCTTGACGGAAAAGCGCGATTGGGTCGCGAATTCGCTCGCCGGCCTGAAGCCGGTGCGCGCCGGCCGCTTTCTTGTCCATGGCGCCCATGATCGCGCCCGCGTCGGGGCCAGCGATGTCGCGATCGAGATCGAGGCGGGGCTCGCCTTCGGCACCGGCCATCACGGCACCACGCGCGGCTGCCTTCTGCATTTCGACCGCCTGCTCAAGCGCCGCCGGCCGCGCTCCGTTCTCGACGTCGGCTGCGGGGCCGGCGTGCTCGCCATCGCCGCCGCCAAGGTCCTCCGGCGGAAGGTCTGGCTCGGCGACATCGATCCCGTTGCGCTCGAAGTCTCCAACGCCAACGCCCGGTTGAATGGCGTAGGCGACCTCTGCCGGGCGATCCGCTCGCGCGGGGTCGAGGCGCGCGCCTTGCACGAAGGCGAGCCTTACGACGTGGTCTTCGCCAACATCCTGGCGAGGCCGCTCAGGCTGATGGCGCCGTCGCTCGCCGCGGTCATCGCCGCGGACGGGGACGCCATCGTTTCCGGCCTGCTTCTTGCAGACGTTCCCGGCGTGCTTGCATCCTGGCGGGCGCAGGGGTTCAATCTGGCGGAGCGGATCGACCTCGAGGGCTGGGCGAGCCTCAGGCTGCGGCGATGAATCGCGGCCCGGCGGCGACGGCCTGTCGCGCTTCTGTCGCATGAGCCGGGGAAACTCGCTCGGCCAGTAGGGTGGATGGAGAGGGCAATGGCGAAGGTACCAGCAGGCGTCGGCCCGAAGTTCCCGCAAGTCGTCGTCCTGTTTGGGGCCACCGGCGATCTCTCCCAGCGAAAGCTTCTGCCGGGCCTCTTTCACCTGGTCAGCGGCGGCTTCATTCCGGAGTGCCGGATCGTCGGCGTTTCGCTCGACGACATCGATGTCGACGGCTTTCGCGCCATTGCGCAGAAGGCGCTGGCCACCTACCGGCACGGAGGTCCGGGCGAGAACGCCTGGCCCGCGTTCGCGGGGCTATTGGACTATGTCTCGATGGACAAGGGCCCGGCCGGCCTGAAAGAGACGGTCGAGCGCTCGGCCAAGACGCTCGGCCGCGAATGCCGGCTCATGCACTATCTCAGCGTTCCGCCGAGCGCTGCGCTGAAGGTTGTGCACATGCTGCATGAATCCGATCTCGCGCGCGGCTCGCGCATCATCATGGAGAAGCCGTTCGGCACCGACCTGGAATCGGCCGTGTCGTTGAACAAGCAACTGCACAAGGTGTTCAACGAGGAGCAGATCTTCCGGATCGACCATTTCCTTGGCAAGGAGCCGGCGCAGAACATCTTGGCCTTCCGCTTCGCCAACGGCCTGTTCGAGCCGATCTGGAATCGCAATTTCATCGATCACGTGCAGATCGACGTGCCGGAGAAGCTCGACCTCGGCAACCGCATCGGCTTTTACGAGCAGACCGGCGCCTATCGCGACATGGTCGTCACGCATCTTTTCCAGATCCTGGCCTTCATGGCGATGGAGCCGCCGACAGCCCTCGCGCCGGGGCCGATCAGCGAGGAAAAGAACAAGGTCTTCCGCTCCATGGTGCCGCTCGACCCGGCGGAGGCGGTGCGCGGCCAATATATCGGCTATCGCAAGGAGCCGGGCGTCGACCCGGAGTCCGACACCGAGACCTTCATCGCGCTCAAGTGCCGGATCGACAACTGGCGCTGGGCCGGCGTGCCGTTCTACCTGCGCACCGGCAAGCGGATGGCGGAGGGACAGCGGATCATCTCGATCGCCTTCCGCGAGCCGCCGAAGAGCATGTTCCCGGCGGATTCGGGCCTGAGCTCCCAGGGGCCGGACCATCTCACGTTCGACCTTGCCGACGAGTCGAAGGTCTCGCTCTCCTTTTACGGCAAGAAGCCCGGCCCCGGCATGCGGCTCAACAAGCAGAGCCTGCAGTTCGCCATGCACGAGACGGGCCTCGGCCACGACGTCCTCGAAGCCTATGAGCGGCTCATTCTCGACGCCATGCGCGGCGACCACACGCTGTTTTGCACCGCCGACGGCATCGAGCGCCTCTGGGAAGTTTCGCAGGATCTGCTCGAACGCCCCCACCCGGTGCGCATGTATTCCCCCGGCTCCTGGGGCCCGCAGTCGATCTACCAGATGATCGCGCCCCACGCCTGGCGCCTGCCGTTCGAGCGCGCCTGGCGCGACCCGAATCTGGCCGGGGCCTGAGGCGACGGAGTTGTCGCGCCGGCGCGCGAACGTGCTAAATCCGCGCCGATGCCCGATCTCCCCCTCATCCTCGAACCGGCGACGGACGACGACGCCGAGCCGATCGAACGGCTGAACGAGCGCGTCTTCGGCCCGGGCCGGTTCGCTCGCGCCGCCTATCGCATCCGGGAAACGACGGCCGCCGACCCCGGCTTGAGCTTCGTCGCTCGCGTCGGCACGCTCCTCGTCGGCGCCTCGGCGATGACGCCGATCGCCATCGGCGGCGCCCCCGCCCTGCTGCTCGGGCCGCTGATCGTCGAGCCCGTGTTCCGGAGCCAGGGGATCGGCGAAGCGCTGGTCAAGCGCTCGCTCGCGGCGGCCAAGGCGGCCGGCTGGCAGCTGGTCGTCCTGGTCGGCGATGAACCCTACTATGCCCGGATGGGTTTTCAGCGCGCCCCCGCGGGGCGCATATCCCTGCCCGGACCCGTCAATCCCGAGCGGCTGCTTTACTGCGAACTCGAGCCGGGCGCGCTGGAGGCGGCCAAGGGCGAGGCTCGGGGCGCTTGATTTTGAACTAAATCTATAGATTTAGAGGATAATAGGAAAATAATGCTTGCAGGCGCAAGAGTTGGCATTATCATCGATTCGGGCTGGGTGATTTGTTTGGCGCCGATGGGGGGCGCCACGAATGGAGATCGTCGAACTTCCGCCGCTAAAGCGCCACATTGAATGGCCGACGGTCGGACTCGCTTTCGTCATCTACGGGTCGTGGCTCGCGGCCACTTATTTCTACCGCGACCTGCCGTGGTGGAGCCTGACCATAATCGGCGCCTGGACCATCGCCTGGCAACTCAACCTTCAGCACGAGACCATCCACGGCCACCCGACACGGAACCGCGTGGCCAACCAGGCGATCGGCTGCTGGCCGCTGTCGCTCTGGCTTCCCTATTCCATCTACCGCTCGTCGCACCTCGCGCACCACCGGGACGACCGTCTCACCGATCCGTTCGACGACCCAGAAAGCTACTACTGGAGCGAAGCGGGATGGGAGGGTCTCGGACCGGTGTGGCGGGCGATCACGCATGTCCAGACGACGCTCCTCGGCCGCGTCGTCCTCGGGCCGGCGTTTCTGATCGGCCGGTTCGTGTATGACGTCGTCCGCGACGCGTGGCTGGATAGGCCCGGCGCGCGCGTGAGGCTGCGCCGCCATCTTTTGCAATGCGCGCCGGTCCTCTTCTGGGTCATCGTCATCGCCAGGATGCCGTTCTGGCTCTATGTCGCCTGCTTCATCTATCCGGGCGCGGGCCTCGCGATGGTGCGCTCGTTCGCCGAGCATCGCGCCGCGCCGCAGGCGGAGCGTCGCACCGCGATTGTCGAGGGCGCCTGGATCCTCGGGCCGCTTTTCCTGTTCAACAACCTCCACGTGGCGCATCACTTCCGCCACCGGCTGCCCTGGTACCAGCTCCCCCAATTCTATCGCCTGAACCGCAGCGCGCTGATCGAGCGCAACGGCGGGCTGCTCTACCACGGCTACCTCGATGTCGCGCGGCGGTATTTGCTCAAGCCCCATGATCGCCCGCTTCACCCGGGCTGGGGCCAGCCGGCGGAGTGAGCGGCGGAGCGCCGATCGCCGTCCTGCCGATGTACGACTTCCCATGGACCGCGGCGGCCAATGACGCGCTATGGGCCGCGATCTCCGCCCGGCTCGATGAGGCTGGCATCGAAGCGCCGAAGGCTTTGACCCGCGGCGGAAGTCTCGACGAGCAATGGCGCGATCCCCGGCTGGTCTTCGGCCAGACCTGCGGCTACCCTTATGTGACCCGGCTTAAAGACGCGGTCAGGCTGATCGCTGGGCCCGAATATGTTTTCCCGGGCTGCGCTGGGATCATGCATCGAAGTTTCATCATCCGGCGCGCGACCGATCCGCGCCGGTCGCTCGGCGAATTTCGAGGTTCGACCGCCGCGCTCAACGGCTGGGACAGCAACACGGGCATGAACCTGTTCCGCGCGGCGATCGCTCCGATCGCGGGCGGGGCGCCTTTTTTTCACGCAGTCGCCGTCACCGGCTCGCATCAGGCGAGCATCGAGGCAATCGCCGAGGGACGAGCGGATCTCGCGGCGGTCGACTGCGTGAGCTTCGCGCTCCTGGCTCGGGGCCGCCCCGAGCTCATCGAGCGCGTCGCCGTCGTCGCCGAGAGCGTGGCGTCTCCCGGCCTGCCCTTCATTGCCGCGACCGGTGTTGGCGATCAGGCCGTCGCCGCAGCGCGCGAGGCGCTCATCGCCGCGCTCGCCGACCCGAACCTGGCTGAAGCGCGCGCGACGCTCGGCCTCAAAGGCGCGCGCGCCGCGAGTCCGGCCGACTATGACCGCGTGGCCGAGATCGAGCGCGAAGCGGTCGCCGCGGGCTACGCGCGCCTCGCATGAGCGCCGCAGAGCTCGTCACCCCCGCGTAACGCGGGGGTCCAGACCGCCCGCGCGGCGCGGTAATTTCAGCGGTCGCAGGCTGCGGATGGATGCCCGCTTTGCGCGGGCATGACAGAGAGGACGGGTCGCCGCGCGAGGCCCGCTCAAGTCTCCGCGATGCCGCCGAGATCGCCGGCCTGCGATCCGCTTTCGCGGCCGTGCGGCAGCGCGAGATAATCGGTCGAGCGCATTTCGTGGAGACGCGAGGCGGTGCGCGCGAACTCGAACGCTTCAGCCCCCTCGGCGGCCGCATAGAGCGTCTCCGGCTCGCCCGCCGCCGAGGCGATCAGCTTGACGCGCATGTCGTAGAGCGCGTCGATCAGGATGATGAACCGCTTGGCGGCGTTTCGCTCATTCGCCGCAAGCGCCGGGATGCGATCGATGATGACGGTGTGAAAGCGCTGGGCGATCTTGAGATAGTCGGCGGCGGCGAGCGGCCGCCGGCACAGCGCGTCGAAGTCGAACCGCGCGACGCCGTCGATCGCCTGCGGGACATCGAGATGGCGGCCGAGGAGCTCGATTTCGACCGGCTCGCCTTTCGCATGGCCGGTCAGCGTCAGGAACGCCGCGTCGAGCGCGGCGTCCGCCTTCGCGCCAAGGGGCGAGTAATAGACCGGTGCCCGCGTCAGCTTCTCAAGCCGGTAGTCGGTGCGCGCGTTGAGCTCGACAATGTCGAGCTTGTCCTTGATCAGCGCGATAAAGGGCAGGAACAGCGCGCGATTGAGCCCGTCCTTGTAGAGATCGTCCGGCGCGACGTTCGACGTCGCCGCCACCACGACGCCCGCGCCGAAGAGCGCAGTGAACAATCTCGCGAGGATCATCGCGTCGGCAATGTCGCGCACCGAGAACTCGTCGAAACACAGGAGCGAGGCCTCGCGCGCGAGCTCGGCCGCGACCGGGGCGATCGGATCTTCGCCCGTGACCTCGCCGCGCTTCAGCGCCTGGCGATATCGATGCAGCCTTGCGTGCACGTCGGCCATGAAGGCGTGGAAATGCGCCCGCCGTTTGAGCGGCGCTGGCGCGGCGTCGAAGAACATGTCCATGAGCATGGTCTTGCCGCGGCCGACGGGCCCGTGGATATAGAGGCCGCGCGGCGGCTCGGCGGGTTTCAGGCCGAACAGTCGCGAGAAGCCGTTCGGCTTCGGCTCGGCGCGGTAGCCGTCTAACCTCACGCTCAGCGCGTCGAGCTTCTTCGCAAGCTCCGCCTGCGCCGGATCGAACTGGAACTGGCAGTCGTGGACGAGCGCGCGATAGCGCTCGGCGATGCGGGTCATGGATCGGTCTTGGCCATTGAGACGCGGAGGAGCGCTAATGCGCCTCCTCCCAGTTCTGCGCCGCGCGCGCGTCGACCTGCAGCGGCGCGTGCAGCTTGACCGCGGGTTCGGGGGCGTCGACCATCACCTTCGCCACCACCGGCAGCGTCGCCTCGACCTCGTCGTCCGGCGCCTCGAACACCAGTTCGTCGTGGACCTGGAGCAGCATCATCGCGCTTAACTTCGCGCGGGCGAGCGCCTCCTCCATATGGGTCATCGCGCGACGGATGATGTCGGCCGCCGAGCCCTGCAGCGGCGCATTGATGGCGGCGCGCTCGTTGAAGGCGCGCTCGGACGGGTTCGAGGCGTTGATGCGCGGATAATGGCATTTGCGCCCGAACAGCGTGGTGACGTAGCCGTTGGCGCGAGCGGCCTTCTTGGTCGCATCCATGTAGTCGCGGATGCCGGGGAAGCGCTCGAAATATTTCTTGATATAGGCGCCCGCCTCCTCGCGCCCGATGCCGAGCTGGTTGGCGAGGCCAAAGGCCGAGATGCCGTAGATGATGCCGAAATTGATCGCCTTCGCGCGCCGGCGGATCTCCGCAGGCATGCCCGCGATCGGCACGCCGAACATTTCGGAAGCGGTCATGGCGTGAATGTCGAGCTTGTCGGCGAAGGCCTGTCGCAAAGCCGGAATGTCGGCGAGGTGGGCGAGCAGGCGCAACTCGATCTGGCTATAGTCGGCCGAGATCAGCTTGCGGCCCTTAGGCGCGACGAAGGCGCGGCGGATTCTGCGGCCCTCCTCGGTGCGGACGGGGATGTTCTGAAGGTTGGGCTCGGAAGACGAGAGCCGTCCCGTGGTGGTGGCCGCAAGCGCGTAGGACGTATGCACCCGTCCGGTCGCGGGATTGACGAAGCCCGGCAGGGCGTCGGTGTAGGTCGACTTGAGCTTCGACAATTGCCGCCATTCGAGCACGCGCCCCGGCAGCGCATGACCTTCCGCCGCGAGGTCCTCGAGGACGCTGGCGGTCGTCGACCACGCGCCGGTCGCAGTCTTCTTGCCGCCCGGCAGGCCCATCTGGCCGAACAGGATATCGCCGAGCTGCTTCGGCGAGCCAAGATTGAACGGCGCGCCGACGAGCTTCGCCACCTCGTCCTCGAGCCGCCCCATGCCCTGGGCGAATTCGCCCGAAAGACGCGACAGCATCTCGCGGTCGATCATGATCCCGCGCTGCTCCATGCGCGCGAGCGGCTGGACCAGCGGACGTTCGAGCCGCTCGTAGACGCTGGCCACCGCTTCCGCCGCGAGACGCGGCTTCAAGGCCCGCCAGAGACGGATGATGATGTCGGCGTTCTCCGCCGCATATTCGCAGGCGCGGTCGATCGGCACCCGCGCGAAGCCGACGAAGTTGCGGCCCGAGCCTGCAACCTCGTGGAGCGCGAGCGTCTTGTGGCCAAGGGTCCGCTCGCCGAGCGCGTCCAGACTGTGATCGTCGCCGGTGAGGCCGCCGTCGAGCGCATAGGAAATCAGCAAGGTGTCGTCGAACGGCGCAAGCGTGATCCCGCGCTGCGCGAACGCCACCGCGTCGAGCTTGATGTCGTGACCGAGCTTAAGGACCCCCGGCGCCTCGAAGAGCGGCTTCAAAAGCACAAGCGCCTCCGCTTCGGCGATCTGGCCCTCGACGAGCGCGCCACCGCCGAACAGGTCATCGGCGCCGACGCGGTGCCCGATCGGGACGTAACAGGCCTCGCCCGGCTTCACCGCCATCGACAGGCCGATAAGCTCGCCGCGCATCGGATCGACGGAGGAGAGCTCCGCATCGACAGCCACGACGCCCTCCGCCTGTGCTCGGGCGATCCAGGCGGAAAGCTCCGCCGCCGTTCGCACGGTCGCATAAGTCGAGCGGTCGATCGGCGCACGCGCCTCGGCGATGCGGGCGCGGGCGAGGTCGGCGGGCGCAGCCCCCTGCGGCGCGGCCTTCGGCTCAGGCGGCGCAGGAGCGGGGGCGGGGGCCGGCGGAGCTGCGCCTTCGCCTTCCGCCGCGGGTTCCCTTTCCAGGAGGGACACGCCTCGGCCGCCCGGCCAGGCGCCGGGGCCGACGAAACGCGGGGCAGGCTCGACCGAGGACGCCTCGATGCCGCAGATCTCGGAGATCCGCTTGGTGAGGGTGGTGAGCTCCATGGCCTTGAAATAGGCAAGGAGCCTCTTGCCATCGAGCTGCGGCGTCGCCAGCGCCTCGAGCGGCGTCTCGACCGGCACGTTGCGATCGAGCGTGACAAGCTGCTTCGAGATCAGGATGCGCTCGACATTCTGCGGCTCGGTCAGCGCCTCGCGCCGCTTCGGCTGTTTGATCTCGCCGGCGCGGGCGAGCAGCGTTTCGAGATCGCCATATTCGAGGATGAGCTGCGCCGCCGTCTTGAGGCCGATGCCGGGGGCGCCGGGTACATTGTCGGTCGAATCGCCGGCGAGCGCCTGGACGTCGACGACCTTATCCGGTCCGACCCCCTCGAAATAGGCGATCACTTCCTCGACGCCGAAGCGCCTCTCCTCGCGCGAGCCCGCAATCCCGGCCTGGCCGGAAGCCGGGTCGTACATCGAAACCCCCGGCTCGATGAGCTGCATCAGGTCCTTGTCGGCCGAGACGATGAGCACGTCGGCGCCGGCCGCCCGCGCCTGCCGCGCGTAAGTCGCGATGATGTCGTCGGCCTCGTAGCGGCCCTGCTCGATCGGAACCATGCCGAAGGCCGAAACCGTGGCCCGCATCAGCGGGAACTGCGGCAGAAGCTCGTCGGGAGGGTCCTTTCGGTGAGCCTTGTAGGCCGGATAGATGTCGCGCCGGAAAGAATTCTCGGTCTTGTCGAAGATGATGGCGAGATGAGTTGGCTTGAAACCCCCGGCGCCCTCGCGGATGAACTGCAGCACCTTGGTCGCGAACAGGCGCACCGCGCCGGTCGGCAGGCGGTCGGAGCGGTAGTTGTACTTCTGGTCCTGGCGGATCGACTGATAATAGGCGCGAAAGACGAACGACGATCCGTCGATCAGAAAAACATGGTCGCCGGGGCCGACCGGACGGTGGGGCTGGGTCATGGCCCTCACATAAGCGATGCGCCCGCCCCGCGCCATCGGGTTCCGGCCGCCGCCGGGAACCTCGCTCCCGTTCCGTTCATCGAATAGTCATCCTCGCGGTCGCAGGGTATCGGACCGGGCCGTTTTGCCGAATCGCGTAAGGGAAGGCGGGCTCGGTCGACAGGGGCAAGATGGGCTCACGCACCGGCATCGCCGCCGCAGCCGCGGCGGCCGCGATCGCACTCGGCGCCGGTTTTGGGCTGCGCGAGGCGCAATCGTTCACGGTTCCCTCCCCCTGTGCGGCGGGCGCGGCTTGCGCCTATCTCTGCCGCGGCATCGCCAATGATGACCGGACCCCAAGCGACTTCATCGCGCTTGCCGCCTACCAGCTCGGCCCCGAGAAGCCGATCGCGCTGCCGCCCGTGCCTCTCGACACGCCGCCGCCGGTCGATCGGCACAATGTCTACGCCGGCGCGGGGGCGGGCATGTTCAGCCCGGCCGTCTCCGACATGCCCTCGCGGGTCTATTCGCCCAATCTCATCACCGGCAAGGTCGACGTGATCGACCCCGAGACCTTCAAGGTCATCGACAGCCTGACCGCGATGCCAAGCCCGGAGCACATTGTTCCGTCCTTTGACCTCCAGACGCTGTGGGTTTCGGCGGATGTCAGCGCGCGCGGCGGTCACGGCGGGGTCGCGCCGATCGATCCGAGAACGGGCAAGGTCGGCAAGGTGGTCGACGTGCCCGACTCCTACAACATCTATTTCACGCCCGACGGCAAGTCGGCGATCGTCGTCGCGGAGGCGATGCGGCGGCTCGAATTCCGCGATCCGCACACGATGGAGCTGCAGGGCTACATCAGCACGCCACTCTGCGCTGGGATCAACCACGCCGATTTTTCGCCCGATGGGGCCTATGCGATCTTCACTTGCGAATTCAACAATTCGCTGGCCAAGATCGACCTCGTCCATCACACGCTCGCCGACACGCTGCCGCTCACGCTCGGCCACATGCCGCAGGACATCCGCGTCGCGCCGGACGGCAAGTATTTCTTCATCGCCGACCTTCTCGGCGACGGGGTCATGGTGATCGACGGCGACACGTTCGGGCAGGTCGATTTCATCAAGACCGGCGTCGGCGCGCACGGGCTCTATCCGAGCCGCGACGGGACGAAGCTTTATGTCTCCAATCGCGGCACCCACAGCCTCGGCGGGGCGCGCAGAGGCCCCGGCAGCGTATCGGTGATCGACTTCGCGAGCCGCAAGGTCGTGGCCAACTGGACGATCCCCGGCGGCGGCAGCCCGGACATGGGGAACCTCAGCGCCGACGGCAAATGGTTGTGGCTCTCGGGCCGCTACGACGGCGCCATCTACGCCTTCAACACCGAAGACGGGTCGGTGAAGTCGATCCTCGTCGGCGGCATGCCGCACGGGCTGACCGTCTGGCCGCAGCCCGGGCGCTACTCGCTCGGGCATACGGGAAACATGCGGTAATTTGGCCAAGATGGCTCAGGTGCAAGCTTAGATGCCAGACGCCTTGGGAGCTTAGTTCGACCCCGATATAGTTCTCTGTCAAATAGGCCGAGATCATGGAAGCTTTGTACAATAGGACGGGGCGGGTTTACGCGTGGCTTGATACCGAGCGGGGAAACGTCCTCAGTCTTCGTGGCCAGCATATCGCCTTCGTCGATGGTGATAGCGTCTACGACCGGGCGGGTCGGCACATCGGCTGGTGGATTGATCGATGTATTCGCGATGCGTCTAACGCGGCGGCCTATTTTTCCGATGATTCGGGAGGCCTGGGGGTGGTCAAACCAGCAAAGGCTGCGAAGCCAGTTCAGCCCGTCAAGGCTGCCGCTCCAGTACGACCAGTAAAGCAGGTCAAGCCTGTTAAGCCTGTCAAGCGGCTGGCTTGGTCAAGCAACCCACCATTCTGACCACGCTGAGCGGTGCTCAGAGGCTTGGCCATGCCGCTCTCGCCCGACTGGTCGATCTTCTTTGCCGCCGAACTCGCCGCGCTCGCCGCCCTGACCGGCTTCGTGGTGGTGGCGATCTCGATCAATCTCTCGCGCATTCTCGCCTTCCCAAGTCTGCCGAGGCGGGCCGGAGAAGCGCTGATCGGGCCGGTCGGCGCGATCACCGCGACGAGCCTCGTCCTGATCCCCGGCCAGTCGCCCCTGCTGGCGGGAATGCTGATCCTCTCGGCCGGCCTCATCATGGTGATTGCACCGATCGTGTTCCAGGTCCGCTGGTGGCGCGAGCGGCAGGACGCGTCGCCGACCGAGCGGATCGCGCGGGCGGCGACGAGCGCCGGCTATAGCCTCGCATTCGTCGTCGCCGGCGCGCTGCTCATGGCCGGCGCAAGCTCCGGCCTCGGCTGGATCGCCGCCGGCGACGTCGCCTGCGTCATTGCCGTCGTCTTCAACGCTTGGGTGCTGATGGTCGAGATCCTGCGCTGACGCGGCCGCGCTATTTGATCTGCGCGAGAAGATGCTCGGCGCTCGAGACGTCTGCCTTGCCGGGCTCTGGCTCGATGTTGAGCTCTTTCACCACCCCGTCCTTGACCAGCATCGCGTAGCGCTTCGAGCGTACGCCCAGGCCCCCGGCCGAAGCGTCAAAATCGAGCCCCAGCGCGTGAGCGAAGACGCCGGCGCCGTCGGCGAGGAAATCGATGTGGCCCTTGGCGCCCGTCGCATCCGACCAGGCCGAGAGGACATGATGATCGTTGACAGCGGTCATGGCGATCTTGTCGACGCCCTTGGCCTTGAACGCCGCCTCGCTGACGATGAAACCCGGCAGGTGGTTCTTGTGGCAGGTCGGCGTGAAGGCGCCCGGCAGCCCGAACAGGACGACCGTCTTGCCGGCGAAATAGTCCTTGGTCTCGACGGGCTTCGGCCCGTCGGGCGTGACCTGACGTACGGTCGTGTTGGGCAGGCGTTCGCCGACTTTTATGGTCATGTTGTATGATCCTTGGGTGCGGGAGGGGCCGCTGCCTTTTGCCCGGCGGCTTCGGAGGCGACACTAGACGAGCGGCGGTCGGCGCGCAAAGCGGGGCGCCCGGCCCTCTTAGTTCATTTTGGGCGTGTCGATTTTCGTCTCGACCGCGCCTGCGCCCCCGGTCAACGTCAGCCGGAGCGCGACGGGAAGCGCCGCTTCCTTCGGCTTGTCCCCGACGGTCAGCGTGAAACAGTCCTGCCCGCTCGCGGCGCCGGGCGCGGGCGCGACCTTGAGCCACCAGCCTTCGGGCGGCTCGACGAAGAGGTCGCGCGCCGGGCCTGCCGCGTGCGGCGCGCAGAGGCGCCAGCTGTCGGCGCCCGTCGCCTCGAGCGCGCCGAAATCCTTCGGCGGAACAGCGCGCGGGACGGCGGCGAGCGCCGCGTCGATCGCGCTCGCGTAAGGCGAATCCGCGGCCGCCGGAAGCGTCAGCGAGAGCTGCGCCTTGGCCGGCAGGCAGACTTTTTCGCACACGGCGAAATCGGCGTTGAGCTTGAGCGTCACCGGCTTCCCCGGATCGCGCGCCGTGACGCGCAACGGAAAGATCACGCCGCCGTCATAGCCGAACGCCTGCCCCCCGTCGGCCTCGGTCATGCGCTTCGGCGCCGGAAACAACGGCTCGACGCTCGCCACATTGTCGGACGCGGAAAAATCGAGCGTCGGCGGCAGGCCCGCGTCTCCGGGATCGCGCCAATAGGTGATCGCGCCGGGCGAAAGCGCGATCTCGAACCCAGCGAGCCCCGCTCCCGCCGCAATGAGGCGCGCTTGCGATTTCGCGGCCCGCGCCCAGTCGGTCGAGAAGGAATCGCCCGCGCGCGCGGGCGCGCCGACGAGCAGAAGGGCGAGCGCCGCGGCGAGCGCGGGGGTCAGAAGCCCGATGCGCGGCTTCTCGTCGCAGGATTGTGTGCACATGGCCGCTCTGCCTATACCATGCCGCAAATTTCGACTAGCATTTGCGTTGCGAGAAGCCATTGGCGATCGAGAATCCAGGGGCGATCATGAGACGGGCGGACGCCCCGCCGCCGACAAGTCTGGAAGGACAGTTCCTGATCGCGATGCCCTCGCTTCGGGAAGGGCCATTCGCGCGCTCGGTCGTTTACATGTGTGCGCACCGCGACGACGGAGCGATGGGCATCGTCATCAACCAGCGGGCCGACGAGATCGATTTCGGCAAGCTTTTGGTGCAGCTCGACATCGTGCCCGAAACCGAGGCGATCCGCCTGCCGCCCAAGGCCGAGGCGGTGAAGGTCCTGCGCGGCGGCCCGGTCGAGACCGGCCGCGGCTTCGTTCTCCATTCGAACGACTACGGCGTCAACGATTCGACGGTCAAGATCGGCGAGCAGGTCTGCCTGACCGCGACGCTCGACATCCTGCGCGCGATCGCGAGGGGAACCGGCCCCGCGCAGGCGGTGCTCGCGCTCGGCTACGCCGGCTGGGCCTCGGGCCAGCTCGAGAGCGAGATCCTCGCCAACGGCTGGCTCACCTGCCCCGCCGACCCCGGCCTCATCTTCGACCCGGATTTCGCCCATAAATACGATCGCGCGCTCGGGATCCTCGGCGTCAACGAGGGAATGCTGTCCTCCGACGCGGGACATGCGTGAGGGCGCGCTCCTCCCTCATCCGGCGCCCCTCATCCGGCCCTTCGGGCCACCTTCTCCCAGAGGGAGAAGGGTAGCGCCCCCTCTCCCTCCGGGAGAGGGTTGGGGTGAGGGCTAGCGCGTCCGCACCCCCCTCTCCGCCGAAACCTCGAACATCTGCGCCCTGCCCTCGAGCTCCGCGAACGCGGCCGGATCGGCGCCGGTGAGGAACACCTGGCCGCCGAGGCGCTCGAGCGCCTCGAACAGCGCGGCGCGGCGGCGCGGATCGAAATGGGCCGCGATCTCGTCGAGGAGCGCAAGCGGCGCGATCCCCGACATCTCGGCGACGAGCCGCGCGTGGGCGAGCGCGAGCCCGACGATCAGCGCCTTCTGCTCGCCGGTCGAGGACGCCGCGGCGAGCGCCTGCTTCGGCCCGTGCCAGACCGCAAGATCGCTGAGATGCGGCCCGATCAGCGTGCGGCCCGCGGCGGCGTCGCGGCCGCGATTGTCGCGCAGCATCGCGCGGTAGCGGTCCTCGGCCGCAATCGCCGGACCGGCGCCGATCATGGCCTCGACCTCGCCTTCGAGCGCGAGCTTGGCCCACGGGAACGGCGATGCGTCGTCGCGATCGGCGTCGATCAGCGCTTCGAGACGGCGCACGCATTCGAGCCGCGCCGCAGCGACCGCGACGCCAAGCTCGGCCGCCTCGCGCTCGATCGCGTCAAGCCAGGCGCCGTTGCGGCCGCCCTCGTCCAGGAGCCGGTTGCGCCCGCGCAGCGCGCGTTCGAACTGCCCGACGCGCGCGCCGTGACCGGGGTCGATCGCCAGCACGAACCGGTCGAGGAAGCGGCGCCGCTCGGCCGCGGGCCCGGCGAAAAGGGAATCCATCGCCGGCGTCAGCCAGACGATCCGCACATGGTCGCAGAATGCGCGCGAGGAGGAGACTGCGGCGCGGTCGATGCGATTGAGACGCTCGGCGTCGTCGCCATTGGGGCCGCGCTTCCAGCCCGAGCCGAGCTGATGCGCCTCGCCGTCCTCCTCGACCTCGACCGAGAGCGCGAAGCCGCCGGCGCCGCCGTCGCGGGCGCATTCCGAAAGCTCCGCCCGGCGCAGCCCGCGCCCGGGAGCGAACAGCGACAGCGCCTCGAGGAGATTGGTCTTGCCCGCGCCGTTCTCGCCGCATAGGACAATGAGGCGGCCCTCGATCCTGAGATCGAGCTCGCCGTAAGAGCGAAAATCCTTGAGTATGATGCGCCGCACGCGAGGGCGCCTTTGGGCTAGAGCGGCGCCGTCGAGGCTGGTCATGGGTGGGCCGTGTGCCACGTCCGCCCGCGGCGCGAAAGTGGAAATGAGGAGCGCCGCGAATGAAGGCCCTTGATGTTCTGATGCCGGTCGAAGGCATGGGGTTTATCGGGGATTTGATCGGCGCGAGGCTGCCGCTGCATCGCCTGTGGCTCGAGCCCAACCCCGATCTCTGGCTCGCCGAATGGCGTCCGCGCATCCGCGCGATCGCGCTCGCCGGCCACGTCCGGGCGGACGAAGCCTATATGCGCCAATTTCCGAACCTCGAAATCATCTCGAGCTTCGGCGTCGGCTACGACCACATCGACGCCAAGGCGGCGGCGCGGCTCGGAATCATCGCGACCAACACGCCGGGCGTGCTCGACGACGAGGTCGCCGACACCGCGCTCGGCCTCATGCTCATGACCGTGCGCCAGCTGCCCCAGGCCGAGCGATATTTGCGCGCCGGGAACTGGCCGAAGGCCGCCTACCCGCTGACCCCATCGCTCCGAGGCCGGACGGTCGGAATCGTCGGCCTCGGGCGCATCGGCAAGGCGATCGCAACCCGGGTCGGCGGCTTCGGGCTCGATGTCGTCTATCACGGCCGCCATGAACAGGCCGACGTCGCCTACCGCTACTATCCCTCGCTGGTCGAGATGGCCAAGGCCGCCGACATTCTCATCATCGTTGCCCCCGGCGGCCCCTCGACGCGCCATATCGTCAACGCCGAAGTGCTCGAGGCCCTAGGGCCGGACGGCGTGCTCATCAATATCGCGCGCGGCTCGCTCGTCGACGAGACAGCGTTGATCGACGCGCTGAAGACGGGAAAAATCCTCGCCGCCGGCCTCGACGTCTACGAGAACGAGCCCAACGTTCCCGCGGCGCTCATCGCGCTGCCCAACGCGGTGCTGCTGCCGCATGTCGGCTCGGCCTCCGTCAGGACCCGCCGCGCGATGGCCGAATGCGTGGTCGGAAACATTTTCGCCTGGGCCGACGGTAAGCCGCCGCTCACGCCCGTGCCCGAGACGCCGTGGCGTGGACAATGGGGAAAGGGCGGATAGGCGCCGCCTTGAGCTCCGCCCGCCAGGCCGAGGGCGCGACGCCCGACCAGCGCCGGAAGGCGCGGCTGAAGGCGCTCGCCTCCGAATAGCCGAGCAAGAGCGCGACGTCGTTGAACTCGAGCACCGACGTCGCGAGATACTGCCGCGCCGTCTCGTAGCGGAGTTCTTCCACAATCGCCCGGAAGCTTGAGCCGGCGCCGGCGAGCCGAAGCCGCAGCACGCGGGGAGAGATCATCAGTCGCGCGGCGACCTCGTCTTCGGTCAGCCAACGGGTCGGCAGGCTCGCGCGGAGGTGGCGGCGGACGCGCTCGACGAAGGTCATGTCGAGCATCGATTCGATCTTCGCCGCCCGGTCCAGAAGCCTCAGCCTTTCGGCCGCCGTCGATGCGGCGACCGGGCGTCCAAGAAAGACGCGATCGAAGACGATCGCAGCTTCCGCTTCGTCGAAGCGCACTTCAGCGCCGTAGTGGTTTCGAAACGGCCGGACGTCGGCCGGCGCGCGATGCGGCAGCGTCACCCGCGCCGGGCGCCAGCAGCTGCCGCACAGGTCCTTGAGCGTGTTGAAGGCAATTGCGGTCGCGAGATCGTAAAGCTGGTCGGCGCCGGCCATGCCTCCTGTCAGGATGCCGAAGATCAGCGAAGCCTCGTCCTCGTCGACGCGCAGGGTCAGGGTCGCGCCGCGGTCGAACAGCGGCAGGTACCGCACGATGGTCTGAAGCGCGGCGTCGACATCGGCCTCGGCGCCCGCGAGGCTTCCGACGAGCCCCAGCCCCGCCATGCTGCAGCGCTGGCCAACGAGAAGGCCAAAATGGGCGCAGCCGGCCGCCGCCGCGCAGTCGGCGAGCAGCCTGCCGCCCTCGCGGTAATCCATGACCCGCTCCGGATCATCGAGAAGCCGGGGCGTGAGGCCGATTTCGGACAAGAGCTGCGCCGCGTCGAAACCCAAGTCCGCCAGCACCGCGGGGATGGAGCAAATGGGGCCTATCCTCGCGCAGCCGGCCGGGACCAGCGGAGCCATCCGTGTGCTCGGCGCATTCATGGCGTTGGGTCGGTTCATTTTTCCGGAACTGTCAAGACCGGGGCGGCGCCCATTGCTATGCAGCGCCCCCGCGAAGGCTCTCGTCAGCGCGCCGATGCGTCGCGATGACGCAATGACAGAGCCTTTGTTTTGGGGCAAGGTTCGACGATTTAGCGTATCTGCTTTGGTATATAGCGGAAGAGGCCGGAACGCGCGGCGGGAGTCTGGGATCATCAAGGAATATCGCGACAGGCGCGGTATCGCCGCATGCGAGCGGCCGCACGCCGGAAGGCGGCGGACTTGCCGGTGACGGCGTCAAACTCAAGAATGTCAGAGGGCAGAACATCATGAAGGCAACACTCTACGCAGCGCTTGCGGCGGTTCTCTTCGTCGCGGCGCTTCCGGTTGAAGCGAACGCCGTCGTCTGCGCGCGGGGCGTCTACAGGGCCGGCTGCGCCGGCCCGCGCGGCGCTGTCGTCGCGCCGCGGGGAGCGGTCGTCGCGCCGCGGGGAGCGGCGGTCGTCACTCCGCGCTGCGTCTATCGCGCGGGCGTGCGCGTCTGCCGCTGAGGCCCCGCGCAACCCCGATCGTTCGAGGCCTGCGCGGCGAAGATAGCGCGCCGGCCTCCTTTTCCACACGGCGCCATCGAAATGCGGCGGGCCACGAACGAAGGATTGGCTCACGCGGACGCGAGACCTCATTTTCAACGGAGAAAAGCCAATATGAAAAGACTGATCCTCGCCGCGGCCGTCGCCGCCTTCGCAGCCGTCGGGGCGGCCAAAGCCGATCCGGTCGATCTTTCGACCTATGCCGATGCGAACGGCTTCATCGACGTGCAGGCGCTCACCTGCGGCCAGCTCGCCAACACCTACCAGGAGGACGCAAACGCGCTCACGACCTGGTACAGCGGCTGGTACAACGGCCTCGCTCACAAACACTACGCGGACTTCAAGAAGGGCCGCGTCGTCGAGCACCAGGTGATCGAATATTGCAAGGCCCACCCGGAGCAGAAGATCATTCACGCCATCGCGGTGGTCTTCAAGGACGACCGCAACGAAGGTCTCATGCAAGAGAAGTGAGCGGAAAAGTCCAACTCCGAGAATGACAGAGGGATCCGCTTCGCCGGCGAAGAGCAGACGGCGCTCGCGAATTGCTCGCGCGTCCGGACGCGACTTCAGCGAATGATATAGATCAGAGCGGCGATTCTGCGGCCAACGCCGCTCTCGTCATCAAACAGGGAGAAGCATCCGATGATGAACGCAAGAATGATCGGTCTTTGCGCCGGCTTTGCCGCGCTCCTCGCGGCCCCGCTCGCCGCGTCGGCCCAGGACGCGATTGCAGCGCCAGGTCAGAAGACGATCGGCCAGACGCAATCGGCCAAGGGGGCCATGATTCCCTCGCTCGCGGTCATCAACTCGCGCAGCGCGACCCTTCAGGGCAATGTTCTCACGATGACCGACGTCGGGTTGAACTCGATCGTCTTCGCCGATCGTCCGTTCAGGGCGGCCGGCCATGTGCTGACCAAGGACTTCCTCAAGGAATGGGACGAGGGCAGCGACAGTTTCGCCAAGGATCCGCCGAACGCGACGATATCGGTCTTGAGCGCCGAGGGCGACGCCGTCGAGGACGCCGTCGTCGTGCTCAAGTCGCCGAAGCTCGACGGCGGCAAGCTGACCTTTGAAGTGTCCGTGCTCGAAGGGGGCCTGTCGAAGGCGACGGGGCCCGCGTCGCTGTTCATCGATTGGTTCGCCGCGCGCGGTTATGGCGGCCGGGGATTCGTCGCCGGCGGCGGCGGATGGCGCGGCGGCTATGGCGGCGGATGGCACGGCGCCTGGTACGGTCATCCGGGCTGGGGCGGCGCTGCGGTTGGCGCTGCGGCCGTCGGCCTCGGCGCGGCGGCGGTCGGAGCGGCGGCCGCGGGCGCCTACTACCACCCTTACGCCTATCCCTATTACGCGCCGCCGCCGCCGGCGGCTTGCGGCTACTACCCCTATCCGCCCTGCTACTGAGCAGGGCGCTCAACCCCACGACTGTCAAGAAGAGGACCAAACATGAAGCTTACCCGCCGCGCAGCCGCGCTCGGAACCCTGGGCGCGCTCGCGACCGGGGCCCTGTCGTCGCGCGCCGTTGCGCTCGACGGCCCGCTCGCCGACCTTGTCGAGGGAACTGAGGATTTCGAAGTCGCCTCAGACGCCTATGTCTACGGCTACCCGCTCGTCACGATGGAGATGACCCGGCGCGTCATCACCAACGCCGCGACGGTCGAAGGAACGCGCGGGCCCATGGGGCAGATCATCAAGATGCGCCAATATCCGGACGCGAGCTTCCGCGACGTGACCGCGCCGAACGCCGACACGCTCTATACGACCGCGTTTTTCGACGTCGGCGACGAGCCATGGGTGGTGAGTTCGCCCGATATGAAGGGGCGCTACTTCCTGCTCCCGTTCCTCGACGGCTGGACCAACGTGTTCGCCGTGCCGGGCAGCAGGACCACCGGGACCGGGGCGCAGACCTTCGTCATCACCGGGCCGGGCTGGACAGGAACGATTCCCGCCGGCATGACCGAACTCAAGTCGCCGACCGCGATCGTCTGGCTGCTCGGGCGCATCTACTGCACCGGCACGCCCGAGGATTACGCCGCGGTGCACGCGCTCCAGGATCAGTTCAAGCTCCAGCCGCTCAGCACCTGGGGCAAGGACTACACTCCGCCGCCGGGCAAGGTTGATCCCGCGATCGACATGAAGACGCCGGTGCGAGATCAGGTCAACAATCTCTCGACGAGCCAATACTTCACGCTGCTCGCCGACCTCATGAAGCGCAATCCTCCTGCGCCAGCCGACGCGCCGGCGCTTGAGCGCTTCAAGGCGATTGGCCTCGAAGCGGGCAAGAGCTTCGACGGGAAGGCCCTCGACTCGCGATGGGACGCGCGCCTGCCGAAACTCTCGTTCGACCGCATCATGCTGCAGCTCAGGTCGCTGACGCGGCAGAATGGCTGGTTGTACTCAACGAAGATGGGCGTCTACGGAACCGACTATATTCAACGCGCCTTCGTCACCGCCATCGGGCTCGGCGCGAACCGCCCGCAGGACGCGGTCTATCCGATGTCGCAGCGCGCCTCGCTCGTCGAGGCCTACGAGGGCTTGCGCAATTACGTGTTGCGCTTCGAGAAGGGTCAGCTTCCGCCGGTCAAGGGATTCTGGTCGCTCACGATGTATGACGAAGGCATGTTCTTCGTCGCCAATCCGATCAACCGCTACTCGATGAGCGTGCGCACGAATCCCAAGTTCGAGCCGGACGGGTCGCTCGTCATCTACATCCAGAACGAGAGCCCGGGCGCCGACAAGGAGGCCAACTGGCTGCCGGCGCCGAAGGGCAAATTCCACCTGATGCTGCGCCTCTACTGGCCCGACGAAGACAATCCGTCGATCCTCGACGGCTCATGGGTGATTCCGCCGGTGAAGCAGGCGTAGGCGGGACGGAAGCGCCGAGCGTGGCTCTCGTCGCTGACATCGATCACCTGAGCGAAGCGATTTCGCATGCGACGGCGCCTGCCTTCATGCTGGGCGCCGTGGCGGCGTTCCTGTCGATACTCATCGCTCGAACTCGAGCGGATCGCGGACAAGAACAAAGCGCTTCGATCGGACGCGAACCTCGACGATTCGGGCAATGAATTGGCGAGCGCGTTCAGGCGCCGGATGGAGCTCCTGAGCCGCGCCATCTATTTCGCTGTCCTAAGCGCGCTCGCCACCGCCGCGCTGCTCATTCTCGCCTTTCTCGCCGGGCTTCTGGGCATCGGGCACGGTCAGGTCGTGGCGGTGATGTTCGTCCTCGCGCTCGTTCTTCTGATGGTCGCCCTTGTGGAGCTCGCGCGAGAGATACGCGTCTACATGGCGCATATGCGCCTCGAATGAGAGCCTCGTTTTCCGAAGAGCGCCTCGAATGGCCGCTGTGGAAAATTGGCCGGCCGCGTTTGACGGCCGGTCGGCGGCGGCACAGGGTGCGAATTGGGGGCGCAATGCTGATTGCGGAGTTTGTGACGCGCGCGGCTTGCCTCGGCCGCCGGGATGGCCAATGGAAATGAGCAGTCCCGAACGGCTCTCGGCGATCATTGGAATCGTGGTCTTTCTCAGCGGGGCGATCGGCCTCTCTCTGCATCGGCTCGTTCCGGAGTCGCTTCTGAGCGGCGGTCCGAAGGATATGATCGGGGCGATCGTCGGACTGCTGACCCTGCTCTGCGCACTGGTCATGGGGCTCCTGATCTGGACCGCCTACGGAGTCTATTCCTCGCAGAACGCGACGATCCAGTCGCTTGCGGCGAAGGTGCTGCAGCTCGACCTCGCCCTTGCCGACTATGGACCGGAGGCTGTCGACGAGCGGGCGGTCATTCGCCAGCGGCTTCGGGACACGATCGAGGAGATCTGGGGGGCGCGAGACAGCGACGCCAATTTCGTCGCGGACAATCTCGAGATCGCCGTGCGCGACCTCCGCAAGGAGGAGGACCCGCTGGAGACTCTCCACCCGGCGACCGACAAGCAGACGCAGGATCTGGCGGCGGCCAGATCGATGCTCGATGCGCTGGCGCAGGCGCGGCTGCAGATGGCTTTCGCCCTGTCGAGCCCGGTGTCCTATCCGCTCGTCTGGGTCGTCGCCGGATGGAGCGCAACCCTGTTTCTGGGCTTCGCGCTGACGACGAAGAGCCATGCGATGACGCTGCTTCCGGTCTTCGTCGGCGCCTGTGCGATCGCGGCCGCGTTCTATCTCATACTGGACCTCAGCCGTCCCTACGCCGGCGCCTTCAGGGTATCGTCCGCTCCGCTCGAGCAGGTCCTGGCGGTGATGGGCAGGGAGTGAGGAGCGCCTCGCGCTTTGATTTTTTGCGCCCGTTTTGGCTAGAAAGCGGGTATTCGTGTTCTGGCCTCGCGCTTCATGAGCCGCGAGGCCCTTCGGGGAGGATCGAATGTTCGCCAATTTATTGACCCGCCGCGCGGCGCTGCTTGGTCTCGGGGCCGTCGCTTCGGCAAGCCTCGCGGGATGCAACACCACGCCGACCGCCGGAGTTCAGCCGGGCGCGACGCCGCCGCCGGGCCTCAGGATCGGCGCCGTCAACATCGACGACTCGGCGCTGGTCGCCTATGTGGGCAATCCGACCGCGCAATGGGCGCAACAGGCGCTGCCGGGCGCGCTCGCCCAGGCGTTCGGCGCGCGCATGGCCCCCGGCGACCCCGGCGCGGTTCCGCTCAACATCAGCCTCAACACGCTCTATCTCGGCGGCGGCGGGCCCGCCGATCCGGA
Organism: uncultured Alphaproteobacteria bacterium; assembly: GCA_963794655.1. Classification (GTDB taxonomy): domain Bacteria; phylum Pseudomonadota; class Alphaproteobacteria; order Rhizobiales; family Beijerinckiaceae; genus Roseiarcus. Next base: position 1,505,904 of record CAWCEV010000006.1, on the reverse strand, counting down.
CCGGATGACAGGCGTTGCGACAGTGGGCGGCCATGCGATCAGCGTCCACGCTGTATCGACCTATATTTCCAATCCGACCGATCAGGCGCTACCCGAGCAGGCCCTGCAAGGTCGCGTGCAGAGCCTGGCGGTGGCTTTCGCCTACCGGCTGAAGCGGAAGCTCGGAGCGTAGGGCGCGCGGGCGCCCTACCAGCCGTTGCCGATGCAGTTTCCGTAGTTCTTGGCCCAGCCGGTTTGGCCGGTGGGATCGGCGGCGCCGTTCCCCACATAGTAAAACCAGTAGAGGTATCCCGCCCCGTCGACTGCAAAAAGAACGTGACCCGCGGAGCCCGGCGACAATCCGCCAAACGTGTTGCGGTAGCGGCCCCAGTTCGTCGCAATGACATTGCCGGAATTGGGATGCCAGCCGGTCGCGCCCGTCACATCCGCGTCCCCGACGCCCTGGTAGGAGTACCATTTCAGCTCGCCGCTCGGCGGAATGCCGAAGATGACATCGCCGCTGCAGAACAGCCTGGTCGTTTGCCAGCCGTTGCCGATCCGGTTTCCGGAATTGATGACCCAGCCTTTGCTTCCGGTCGGGTCGTTCTCGCCCTGGCCGGCGTAGGAGTGCCAAACCAGATCGCCATTGGGCAGGACGCCATAGATTACCATCGGCGTCGCGCCGCTCGCCGGTTGGACGACAATCTGGTTGAAGTTATTCCATCCTGTCCCGATCAGGTTGCCGGAGTTCGCGGCCCAACCCGTGTCGCCTCGTTCATTGTCCTCGCCGGCGCCCACATAACGGCGCCAGCGCATGTCGCCGTTCTGCTCTACGCTGAGAATGACGCCGTTGCCGGCGCCGAGCAAAAACTTGAAATTGCCCCAGCCTTTTCCGATCGCGTCGCTCGAGTTTTCGTTCCAATCGGCGCTGGTGCCGGCGAGATCGCTTTCGCCGGCGCCCTCGTATTTGTACCAAAGAAGACGGCCGTCGAGCGACACCCGATAAAAAACGCCGTAGACGAACGGCTGGCCCGCGACCAGTTGGCCGTCGCCACTGTGGAACAGGCTTAGGCTGCTCGAGGCGCGCCCGGAAGGCGGGTGGAGCGCATTTTCCAGCCGTCCGGCGAACTGCAGCAGGTTGGGCAAGCCGACCGACGTTGCGACGTTGTCCCGCCACCACTGTGTGATGAGTTTGGCGTTCTGAACAACAATGGGCCAGTGCCAACCGTTATCCGGGACAATCCCGCCGGGTGGATAGGGCCTGTTGCTGAGGTCGGAGAGCGTCAAAGTAGAAAAGAACGCGCCGGCGATAAAATATCCGCCATTTATATCCGCCACGGCAAGGGGGAGGATGGGAGGGGCGCTGGGCGTGAAGTTATTGGGCATAGTGCTGGGTGGTTCAAGAGACCGAATTCCAGCATCCATCCGGTGGTAAACGCCGGCGATGAACTTATTGTACTGGTCGACCTCCCGAAGAGTGGCCGCAGGGTCCCACCCGATCAGGCGCAACACCACGAGGCGAGCCGTGATGGCGTATACCGTCGCTGGCAATCCCCAGCGATAATCCCACACCGTGTTGTCGCGGTCTTTCGGCGCTCGATCCGGAAGATACGTCATCCAGCCATCGTGCGCATCGGTGGGATCGCCGTCCTGCGAAATGGCTTTGATGCTGTAGGGCCGCCGCCAATAGCCGGTGTCGAGGCTGGACACAAATGTCGTGACTGCGACGAGCGAATTCGTCTGAGCCAAAGCAATATTGGCGGCCCATTCGGGGTTCGATGCATCCGCGCCGCTCCGCATGAAGTTGTAGGCCGTTTGCAGCGCGGCGGTCGAGTTGGCGGCGAGGAAGGCGAGATTGTCCTGCCGCGCGGCCGCCCAGGTTGCGAGGACTTCGTCCTGAAGCTCGCCCAAGGCGACATCCACCTTCGCCAGCGAGGCAATGATCGGATCCGGTCCCGCCGATGCTTGCTCGAACCATTTTATGACGTCGCCAACGAAGCTCACCGCGGGCAGAACGACGCCGAGAATGTCAGCGGCGTGCCCAATGACATCGAGTAACGCGGATACCTCATCGTCTGCCATGGCGCTGCCCCCTTCGATCGGCCACTTTGCGCAATAGCCCCAATGACGGCAACTCGTGCGGGCGCCCAGTTCTGAGCGGTCTCATTGGCCGACCGCGGCGCCGCGAGCCGCTCGCGGTCGCCTTGCCCTTCGCCTGCCGGATCTCGAGGCGTGGCCGGGCGCTTGGGGTGAGCCGGAGGCGAGCGGCAATCTCTTGTGATAATCCGAAAAGTCTGCTACGGTTCAAAGCATGGGGTCGTCCTGCGGTCGCTTGTTCGGCGACGAGGCGACATCGAGCCGGAAAGGAGAGCGCGCGAAAAACTAAGTCATTGAAAGCACATGATAATCGGCCAGAAGGCGATTTGGATTTTGTTGCGCCCGATTTGGTTTTTGTTGCGCCGGATTTTGATTTCGTTGCGCTGGGCTTGGGCCTTGTTGCGCCTGGGCTAGGCTTTCGTTGCGCGGGCCCCTACCCGCCGGCCGGGGCCAATTGGACGCCGCCCGCGGGCCGGCGATAGAGGGCGAGCGTCGCGATCAGGCCGCACAGCGCCGCGAAGCTCATCCAGTAGCCGGGCGCGGCTTTGTCGCCGGTGTGCTCTATGAGCCAGGTCGAGATGAGGAGCGACGATCCGCCGAGCGTCGTCGCGAGGCTATAGGCGAGCGAGAAGCCGGAGGTGCGCACCGAAGCCGGGATGACCTCCGTCAGGGCGACGACCATCGCCCCGTTGTACCAGGCGTAGATCAGCGAGAGCCACAGTTCGACCGCGAGCATCTTGCCGAAAGTCGGCTCCCGCACCAGCCAGGCGAGCGCCGGATAGGCGGTGAGAAGGGCGAGGACCGTGAAGCCGATGAGGATCGGCTTGCGGCCGATGCGATCGGAAACCGCGCCCGAGATCGGCAGCCAGATGAAATTCGAGACGGCGATCGCCATGGTCGCGAGCAGTACCTGGGACTCGCTGAGATTGAGCACGCGGCGGCCGAAGGTCGGCGTGTAGATGGTGATGAGATAGAACGAGACGGTGGTCATGATCACCAAGGCCACGCCGCCGAGCACGAGATACCAGTCGGCCGCGAGGGTCGCGAAGATCTGGCTTGTCGTCGGATGGACCTTGCGCGCCGCGAACTCCTTCGTTTCCTGCAGCGACCTGCGAAGGATGTAGAGCATCGGGATGATCGCGCAGCCGATGAAGAACGGGATGCGCCAGCCCCAGCCGGCGGCCGCTTCCGGCGCCATCAGGTTGGCGATCGCATAGCCGAGCAGCGCCGCGAACACGACCGCGACCTGCTGGCTCGCCGACTGCCAGCTGACATAGAAACCCTTGTTGCCGGGCGTCGCCATCTCCGACAGATAGACCGAGACGCCGCCGAGCTCGACGCCGGCCGAGAATCCCTGGAGCAAACGGCCGAGCACCACCAGCATCGGCGCGAGAACCCCGATGGTCGCGTAGCCCGGCACGAAGGCGATCAGGATCGTGCCGCAGGCCATGATCGACAGCGTGACCAGCAGGCCCTGGCGGCGGCCGATGCGGTCGATATAAGGTCCAAGCACCAGCGCGCCGATCGGGCGCATCGCAAACCCGGCGGTGAAGCTGAGGAAGGTCGCCATCAGCGAAGCATACGGGTCGTGGCTCGGGAAGAACGTGGCCGCGATCTGCCGGGCGTAGATGCCGAACAGAAAGAAGTCATACATTTCGAGGAAATTGCCGCTCGTGACCCTGAGAACGGTCTTGACCTTGTCCAATCCGGCCTCGGCCATTTTGGCGTCTCCTCGCTGGCGCGCCCCGTTGGAGCGGAGCGCGCATTCCTCCGGACGGCGAGACTACGCGCCGCGCCTCGGTCCGCACAATGGCCGCGGGGACACGAGCCCGTGAGCGACGCCGCCGATTTCCGCAGGATCGCGCTCGCGCTTCCCGGCGTCGCCGAATACCCGCATTTCGATCGCCGCGCGTTCAAGGCGCGGGTCACGTTCGCGACGCTCGCTCCGGACGAACTCACCGTCAATTTCAAGTTCGCCCTGGACGAGCAGGCGCTCAAATGCGCGGTTCACCCCGACGCCTTCGCGGCGCTCGATAACGGATGGGGCCGGCAGGGCTGGACCCGGGCGACCCTCGCTGCGCTCAGCGAGCCGGAGCTCACGGCTGCGCTCGAGATGGCCTGGCGCCGTGGCGCGGCCAAGGCGAAGCCGAAGGCGAGAAAGCGATAGCCCCGGCTATTCCGCCGCGCTCTTCCCAGGCGGCGCCGCGCCGGCCAGGCGCTCGCTCGCCTCCCACAATCGCTTCGCCGCGGCATCGTCGCGCGCGGCCGCGGAGGGCTCGACGATCTTGCGCTTGACGAAATACTCGCCCGTCGTCCCGGCGACCTCCGGCGAGGAGGCGAGGTAGACGATCGTGTCGGCGCCTTTCTCCGGCGAGACGAAGAACGGCCTCAGGAACGGGATCAAAAGGCCGGCGAAGCCGCCGCTCGAGGAGCCAAATCGCGTCGCGACCACGCCGGGATGGAGGCAATTGGCCGTCACCCCCGTTCCGGCCAGGCGCCGGGCGAGCTCGCGGGTGAATAGGATATTGGCGAGCTTGGACCGGCCGTAAACCTTGAGCCCGCCGTAGCCCCTGGCGCTCTGCAAGTCGTCGAAGTCGAGCCGCGCGCCCTGGTGCGCGGTCGAGGACGTGGACACGATCCGCGCCGGCGCCGAGGCGATGAGCCTTTCGCGCAGGGCCTCGGTCAGCACGAAATAGGCCATGTGATTGAGCGCGAAGGTCAGCTCCAGGCCTTCGGGCGTCACCCGCCGCTCGGAGAACAGGGCGCCGGCGTTGTTGATCAGGACGTCGATGCGCGGCTCGCTAGCGGCGATCGCCGCTCCAGCCCTGCGCGTCTCGGCCATGCTCGAGAGATCCGCCAGAAGAATGCGATGGCCGAGCCCGGGCGCCTTCGCCTCAAGCTTCTGCATCGTCGCCTGCGCGCGAGCCTGGTCGCGGGCGACAATGATGATCCGCGCGCCCATGCCGGCGAGCTCGAGGACTGCAGCTTCGCCGATGCCCGATGTCGCGCCGGTCGCAACAATGGTCTTGCCCTTCATCCACCGCCCCTTTGGCCACCGCAGTCCCCAAGTCATGTAAGCGCCTGCCGGCGACGCAAAAAGAGGAGCGCGGCCGAATGACCGCGTAAAAAACCGATCGAAGCGCCCGCGGTTTCGACCGGGGTTCGCTCCCGCTATGATGAATGAGCAAGCGCCGTGCGCCACGCGAAAAGCCAGGGAAACGATGAATGGCCAAGGACCAGCAGGGTCTTGAGCTTGCCGGCGCGCGAGGGTCAGCGGCGGCGTTCGATCTGGCGATCGCCGACTATTATGGGCTGACCGGCGATCCCGTCGGGATTCTTAAGCGCGCGCTGGAGCGCGATCCCGGTTTCGCGCTCGGCGGCGCCGCAATCGCCGCCCTCTATATGATTGGCGGCTTTCGCGGCGACCATCCGGAAGTGGTCAAGGCGCTGCGCGCAGCGGAACCCCCGATGCGCGGCGCCTCAGAGCGCGAGCGGCGCCATCTCGTCGCAGCCAACGCCTGGGCGAAAGGCCGGATGTCGCAGGCGATTATGGACTGGGAGGCGATCCTCGCCGATTACCCGACCGACGCGCTCGCCTTGCGGCTCGTGCAGGACGCCTATTTCTTTCTCGGCCGATCCGTCGCCATCCGCGACTGCGCCGCGCGAGTCCTGCCAGCATGGGAGCGCGGCAACCCGCTCGCAAGCTTCATCCGCGGCCTCTACGCCTTCGGGCTCGAGGAGACCGGCGACCTCGCGCGCGCCGAGGAATTTGGCCGCGAGGCGCTGGCGGCGAATCCGCGCGACGCCTGGGCGACCCATGCGCTCGGCCATGTGATGGAGACCGCCAACCGCCACGATGAGGGCGTCGCCTTTCTGAAGTCGACCCGCGAACACTGGGGTCCCGCGCATTTCATGGCGGGCCATAACGGCTGGCATCTGGCGCTGTTCCTGATCGAACAGGGACGGTTCGACGAGGTTCTCGCCGACTACGACCGCTACTCGGCCCCGAAGCTCGCCGCCGACGCAACGCTCGACCGCGTCGACGCCGCCGCGCTGCTGTGGCGCCTCGAACTCGCGGGCGTCGACGTTGGCGACCGCTGGGCGCCAGTCGCCGATCGATGGATGGCGCATGTCGACGACCACCTGCTCGCTTTCAACGACTTGCATTGCGCCTTCGCCGCCGCGCGCTCGCCAGATCAAGGCGACGCCCGGCGTTTTCGCGAGTCGCTCGACCACTACGAGCGGCACGGCTCCGGCGACAATTCGCAAGTCATGGCGGAAGTCGGCCGGCGGCTCATCGACGGGGTGCTTGCCTTTGGCGGCGGGGACGCCGCGCGAGCCGTCGAAGCCATCCTGCCGGTCCGATCCGACGCGGCGCGCATCGGCGGCAGCCATGCTCAACGCGACATCGTCAACCTCACGCTGATCGCGGCGGCCGAGCGCTCGGGCCAATGGAGCCTCGCGCGCGATCTTCTCGCCGAGCGCGTTCAGATCCGGCCAACGCCGCGGACTCGCGCCGCGCTTGCGCGGGCAGAGAGCCGCTGAGCCCTGGCGGCGACGGGGCTGAGCCTTCCGCAGCAATGGCCCAAATGGTGAGCCGCGCAGGCCCAGCCGGGTTCACGAATTTGCTGCTTATAGCCTTTTCAAGGGGTTAGGGTCGGATCGGTCATGGGTTGGCAAAGGGCGGCGGACTGCGTTAATAATGGTTCAACGCGTACGCGATAATTTGATTCCAGTGAATCGGCGTAAGCGTAGGGCGAGGGATGCAGGGGACAGAAGCGACATTCGAAGAGGTCTCGTTCGAGGGTGGGGATAGCCCTCGGCGCATGCTTCAAAAGGTCCTTCCTGGCGCCGCCGCGGTGGCGCTGGCTGGGGCTGTCAGCGTCTGTGCGCTGCATTTGCGCGAGATGGCTGCCCCCGCGACGGGCTATGCACCGCCGGTCCATTCCGCGGCAGCCGCGTCGAAGCCGTTTGGCGAAATCGTCATCGACGTCAATCTCTTGGGCGAAATGACACGGGCGGCGCCGGCGCAGCCTTCATCGCAAGTGGCGAGCCTCGAAGCCGCTCCGCCCGCTGCCTACGCGCCGCTCCCGTTGCCAAGCCTCGAAGCGTTTCCGCCTGCTCCGCCGCCCCCGCTGGCGGAGAGCGCGCCTCTGCCGCCGACGCGCGAGGGAGGTGCCGAAACCGGCGAGAGCGTGCCGCTCCCGCCCGCTCGCCCACCGGAGCTGAACGCGCCGGTTGCGCCTGCCCGCCATCCGGCTCAGCCAAGCATCGCGTCCGCTCCCCCGGCGGCTCCGGTCGACAATCGCAGCGTGTTCCAGAAGCTGCTTGGGCTTGGTCAGCCGTCCGCGCCGACGGCAGCTCCCACAAGCGGCGTCGCCAGCAGGACGGCCGCAAGCGCCCCGGCGGTCGCCAGCGCTTCCGCGACAACGGAAAATCGCGGCGCCGCCGGCCGAGGCCCACTGTTCTCATTTCCGTCGCCGTTCGGCGGCTCAGCCCCGGTTTCCGGCTACGACCGGTATACCGCCGTCTACGATATCTCTGCCCGGGTCGTTTATCTGCCGGACGGCACCAGGCTAGAGGCACATTCTGGCCTCGGCGAAGCGCTGGACAATCCGCGCTATGTGAGCGAGCGAGCCAAAGGCCCGACACCGCCGCATGTCTACCAGCTGACGCTGCGGGAAGGGTCCTTCCATGGGGTGCAGGCCATCCGACTCAACCCGGTTGGCGAGGGCGGCATCTATGGCCGGGCTGGACTGCTGGCGCACCCCTTCATGCTCGGGCCGAACGGCGATTCCAACGGCTGTGTGTCGGTCAGGGACTACGAAGCCTTCCTCAAGGCCTATGAGAACGGGCAGATCAACAAGCTGGCGGTCGTCGCCAAGCTCTGACCCGAACGACGCATTCATCAGCCCTTTCCTGTGTCGAGCGCTCGGGTACTCGCGTGACGGCGACATCGACCGAAACGCCGGCTCGGGGAGCTTCACGGGGAGCTGGTGTCCCTCGTAATGCCGGCGCCCCATCGGATGTGATAGGACTGGCGCCGGATACGAGTTCTGGCCATCTGAAGCGTCGAACGCGCGACGCATTCCACGATTACAATGACAGCGCATTATCGAGGGAGGATTCAATGACGAGGAATTTAGCGGGGCGCCCGGGCGCTCGGAAATTCATCGCGATCCTGACAACGCTCGGCTTCGCTTCACTCGCCGCCCCAGCGCATGCTCTGACCGTTCAGGAGCAGGGCTGGCAGGTTGCGAATTCAAAGTGCAAGGGTGGCGACGCCAAGCAGTGCGAACTCCGCGACCGCCTCAGCGCGGTGCTAAAGCGCCACGGCTGCGTCTACCATGAGGACGGCGACTGGTGGAAATGCACCGGGGCGCGGTGAGCGGCTGACGGTTTACTCGCGTTCGGCCCCGAAGCCTCGCTTGCGGAACAACGCCGCAGGCGACGGCGCGCGGCCACGGAAGCCCCTATAGGCCGCCTCATAGTCGCGGCTGCCGCCTGCGGCGTAGACGAAGTCATGCAGCCGCCGAGCGACCTTGTCGTCGAAGATGTCGCCGGCCTCTTCGAACGCCTCGAAGCCGTCGGCATCGAGAACTTCCGACCACAGGTAGCTGTAATAGGCCGCTGAATAGCCGCCCGAGAAAATGTGCTGGAAATGGGGAGCGCGGTGGCGCATGGCGATCGCGTCCGGCATGCCGATTCTCTTGAGCTCCTCGCGCTCGAAAGCGACGACATCGACATCCGCGGGCGACGGATCGAGGTGCAGCTTGAGGTCGACCAGCGCGGAAGCGGTATACTCGACCGTGGCCCAGCCCTGATTGAACCGGCGCGCGTTAAGAACCTTTGCGAGCAGCGCCTCCGGTATCGGCTCGCCGGTTTTGTAGTGGAGCGCGAAGCGGCGCAGCATTTCGGGCTCCTTGATCCAATGCTCGTAGAGCTGGGACGGGAACTCGACGAAATCACCGGCGACGCGGGTGCCGGAAATGAGCGGATAGGTCACGTCGGACAGGATGCCGTGCAAAGCGTGGCCGAATTCATGGAAGAGCGTGCGCGCATCCGCAAGGCTGAGCAGGCTGGCCTCGCCCGGAGCCCCCTTGGCGAAATTCATCACGTTGACCACGATCGGCAGTTGCGGCCCGTCGAGCTTGTGTTGCGCGCGGAAATTGCTCATCCATGCGCCGCTCCGTTTCGACGGTCTCGCAAAATAGTCGCCGATGAAGAGCGCAACGGGCGAGCCATCGCGCCTAGTCACGGTCCAGGCGCGAGCGTCAGGATCATAAAGCTTGAGATCGAACCGCTCCTCAAAGCTGAGGCCGAAGAGGCGGCTCGCGGCGTAGAAGGCGGCCTCGATCATCCGATCGAGCTGGAGATAGGGCTTGAGCTCGCCCTCGTCGAAGTCGAACTCGGCCTTGCGCCGCTTCTCGGCCAGGTAGCGCCAATCCCAGGGGGCGATTTTGAAATTGCCGCCCTCGCTGGCGACGATCTGCTGCAGCGCCTCCTCATCCCTCCGCGCGGCCGAAACGCCAGGAGCCCACACTGACTCGAGCAGATCGAGCGCGGCGCGCGGCGTCTTCGCCATCGTGTCGGCGAGGCGGTAATGGGCGTAGGATTCATAGCCGAGCAAATGGGCGCGCTCGGATCTGAGGCGCACCATCTCGGCGGCGATCCCGCGGTTGTCGGATGCGCCGCTGTTTTCGCCGCGCGCCTCCCAGGCGCGAAAGGCGGCCTCGCGCAGATCGCGGCGGGCCGAGAATTGCAGGAACGGTTCGATGCTCGAGCGCGACAGAGTGACCGCGAAATGCTCGGGATGGCCGCGCTCGGCGGCGATTCGCGCTGCGCTCGCGCGGTAGAAATCCGGCAGACCCTCGAGGTCCTCCTCGTCGAGCAGCATCAGCCATGCCTTTTCGTCGGCGAACACATTCTGCCCGAACTCGGCGGCGAGCGTTGCAAGCCGCTCGCCGATCGCAGCCAAACGAGCCTTGGCGTCGGGCGGCGCGCCAGCGCCGGACCGGGTGAAATTGAGGTGATAGCGGTCGAGCACGCGCGCTTGCTCCGCCGAAAGCCCGAGCTTGTCCTCGCCGGCTTTGAGCGCATCGATCCGCCGGGACAACGCCTCGTTCAGAAAGGTGTCGTTGCGATGGCGGGCGAGAACCGGCGCGATTTCGCGCTCGATCGCTTGCAATTCATCGTTGGTCGCCGCACCCGTTAGATTGAAAAAGATGCCTGCGACCCGATCGAGGCTGCGGCCGCTCCGCTCGAGCGCCTCAATCGTATTTGCGAAGGTGGGCGGGGCCGGATCGGCCGCGATGGCGTCGACTTCACGCCGCGCCTCTTTCAGCGCGGCGTCGAAGGCACGACGGAAGTGGGCGGGTTCGATGCGCTCGAAGGGCGGCGCTTCGAACGGCCCAGTCCACGGTTCGAGCAGCGGGTTCGCGTCGGTCGGCGAGAGGGTCATCGGGGGACTCTTGGGGCTCATGCCCCTCAGCTATGAGCAAGAGGCCCGATGTGCAACTCGCCGTGCTGTTCCGCGGCGGCGCCGCACACCCTGGACGCCGCCGGTCGATCCTCGCCTACTGCCCTCCGGCCTGCACCTTCTTCACATAGGCGTCGACCGCGTCGACGACTTTGTCCTCCGGATGGGCTTTGCAATAGACGATGACTTCGTGGATGCCCTGCTTGGCGCGGGCGACATTGATGGAATGCAGTTTCATGTGACCATTCCACCAGCCGCTGTACCAGGCGCCGAGAAAATCGGCGTCTTCCTGGAAGGTGTTCGCGAGCTGCGCGCAGGTCAGCGCCCGTACATTGAGATAGCCCTTATCGTCCATGTATGTCTTCAATTCGACCTGCGCCTGCGAGGCTGAAACGGACGCGGCGAGGGCCGCAGCCGCCAAGCCGAGCCGCAAATCGATCCGACCGAGCGCAGACAGCGCGCTTCTCTGCCTTGTGGTTGAGGCGAGCATTATTTCCTCTCTTTCGATTTCGGGAGTTCGATGAGGCGCGACTTCGCGTGTCCGCAGACACCCGAGCGCGCCAGCTTCGTTTATTTCTCGTCGTTGACCTTGATGCCCTGTTCCTTGCGGAGTTTCTTGATCTGAATGTCCATCGCGGTGATGACCTTCGTCTTCGGATTGTCCTTGCAATAGACGATGACCCGATGCTCAAGCTCCTTGGCGCGGTCGACCTGCAATTTGCTGTACCCGGCGAGGCCGTTGTACCAGCCGCTGTACCAGACGGTCATGAAGTCGGCGTCTTCCTGGAAGGTGTTGGCGAGTTGCCCGCAGGTCAGCTTCTGTATGTCCAGATTACCCTTGGCGTCGGCATATGTGGTCAGATCGACCTGAGCATGCGCGGCGCCCGCGCCAAGCAGCGCAACTGCACAAAGCGAAATCACAAATCTCATTTTTCCCTCCGAACCCATCCCCCTTGCGCCGTGAACGCCCTGTGCGAATAGACGGGGGCGCCGCCAAACGCCAGACCCTTCGGCCTAATCCATCCACAGGAACCTGATCGGTCTTGATCCTAGAGGAGGGAACGCGATCTTCGGTGGCCCGCCTGCTCCGTCAGGCTTGCGCCAGCAATCGCCCGGGAGCCAGCCAGAACGGGGGAAGGCATAGTGGCGTTGAGGAAAGCGGCAGGATCGAATCCCTGATCGGAATTCCGAGCCGATCGCGCACGAACCTTCGGCGCGCTTCGATTCGCCCAGCCACAGCCGGATACCGGGCGCCGAGCTCGGCCCGGAGCGCGGCGCTCGCGAAAACCACACCATCCTCGCAATTGAGCGCCCATCCCGTTGGCAAGGGGGTTGGAATGATGTCAACCTGAAACGGCATGCCGGACGCGATCCGCTCGGTCGAGCCCTTGCGGACCGGGCTGTGGATCCACTCGTCGTGGCCTGTCAGGTGCCCCGGGTTGAGCGCCGGGCGCAGGCCGCCCCGCGCCAGCGCCTCTTCGACCGCCGCGAAAACTGTCTCGCCGCTGACGCCGATCTCGGCCGCCTCGTACCAGGCGACGAGGCCGCCGAAATAGGCGAAGGCCGCCTTCAGAAACGTGTCGTCATGATCCGTGATCAGACCCGCGCGGGCGGAAAGACCGCCCCAGAAGCCGACTGCGGTCGCCACGCCGTCGCCGCGGCTCACGATCCGGCCGCCGGGCGAGCGCAGGCCGACCACGTCATGGCCTGCGTCGCCGGTCGCGTACATGACATGGGCGCTCAGAACCTCGCCGGCGTAGCCCATGACGCTCGCGGCCTCCAGTTCGCTGATCCCGACCCGCGTTCCGGTCACAATCCGCCAAACCGCGGCGGAAGCACACGCGGCTCCCCATTCGTGCAGCGCGATCTGATCGGCGTCGATGGTCGAACGAAGCCCTGTCACGGGATGCATCAGCACGGGCGTGGCGTCCGTCAGGGCTTCCGTACCGCCGGCGATTTTCGTCAACAGGACGACGAGATAATGCGGCGCAAAGAATCCGGGAGAGGGCTCGTCCCACTCCGCCGGCTCGAAATACTTCCACCCGACGAGGCCGATCGTCTGCCCGCGCCTCAGGCCCACCTCCCGCAGAACAGCTGCAAAGTCGGGCTTCAGCGAGCGATCCTGGCCCATCAGGCTCACGCTCTGCGCGAGCACGGTCTCGAGTCCCGGAAGGCCAGCGAGCGGCGCATAGGCCTCGCCCTCGTTTCCGACCACGAGGACCCGCCGGTCATGCGCGCCGAGCAGCAGCAGCGCCTCTTCGAACCGCGGCTCGTAACCGCAAAGGAAGGCGATATTGGCGAGATGCTCGCGGTCCGCGTAGACGACGAGCCAATCGCATGCCGCTCTCGCATAGGCCTCGCGGCAGCGCTTTTCGTAAACGGAGGCAGGAATGCTGGGTGGACCAAGCGGAACCCCAAAAGAGGGGATGGCCACCTCGCGCAGCGCTATCGGCATGAATTCCTCCCTGCCCTCGGAGCTTTGAGCGCCGGCGGGCGCGCCCGGTCGCTTACGCCGCCTTCTGATAGTCCTTCACGTCGGCGAAGGCGATCTTCGGCCAGCGCTCCTGCTCGTAGCGCAAGTTGAAAGCGCTCGAGGCCATGAACACCGGCGCTCTGTCGAGATCGGAGGCGATCGACGACGGATAGGTGTCGACGAACTTTGCGAGCTCGGTCTTGTCAGGCGCCGAGACCCAGCGACAGATCTCGAATCGGCTCGGCTCGAAGCTGACGGGGAGGCCATATTCGGCGTTGAGCCGCTCGGTCAATACGTCAAGCTGCAGCGCGCCGACGACGCCAACGATCGCGGCCGCGCCGTCATGGGGCAGGAAAACCTGCACCACGCCCTCTTCCGCCATCTGCTGCAGCGCCTCGCGCAGCTTTTTTGCCTTCATCGCGTCGGCGAGCTTGACCCGGCGCAGGATTTCCGGTGCAAAGCTCGGCACGCCCCGAAAGACGATCTCCTCACCCTCGGTCAAGGTATCGCCGATGCGCAGGAGTCCGTGGTTGGGAATGCCGACCACGTCGCCGGCGTATGCCTCTTCGGCGAGGGAACGGTCCTGGGCGAAGAAGAATTGCGGCGCCGAGAGCGTGACGGGCTTGCCCGTCCGCACAAGCTTCGCCCTCATGCCGCGCTTGAGCTGCCCGGAGCAGACGCGCAGAAAAGCGATTCGGTCGCGATGATTGGGGTCCATGTTGGCCTGGATCTTGAAGACGAAGCCGGTCATCTTGCCTTCTTCTGCGTTGACCACGCGGCTGGCGGCGGCCTGCGCTCTCGGACTCGGAGCAAATTCAGCCAGCGCGTCGATAAGGTCTTTGACGCCGAAATCCTTGAGCGCGCTGCCCCACAGCACCGGAGTCATGTGGCCTTCGAGGAAGGCTTTCTTGTCGAAAGCCTTCAGGCCCTCGACCGCGAGGTTGAGCTCGTCAATGGCCGCGGCGCGCTCGTGTTCGGGCAGGAGCTCGGCGACTCGCGGGTCATCGGGGCCGTTAACGGCAAACGTTTCGGCGTCCCTGCCGAACGGCGTCAGCCGGCTTCGGCGGATGTCGTAAGCGCCCGCGAGCGAGCGGCCGCGGCCGATCGTCCAGGTCAGCGGCGCAGCGTCGAGCGCGAGCGTCTTCTCGATCTCGTCGAGAAGATCGAAAGGATCGCGGGTCTCGCGGTCCATCTTGTTGATGAAGGTCAAGATCGGGATATCGCGCAGGCGACAGACCTCGAACAACTTGCGCGTGCGCGCCTCGATGCCCTTGGCGGCGTCGATCACCATCACCGCCGAATCGACGGCGGTCAACGTGCGGTAGGTGTCCTCGGAGAAGTCCTCGTGGCCGGGGGTGTCGAGCAGGTTGAAGACGCGTCCGGCGGTCTCGAAGGTCATGACGGAAGTCACAACCGATATGCCGCGCTCGCGCTCGATCCCCATCCAGTCGGAGCGGGTCTGGCGACGGTTCGCCTTGGCGCGCACTTCGCCGGCGAGCTGAATCGCACCGCCGAACAGCAGCATCTTTTCGGTCAGCGTGGTCTTGCCCGCGTCCGGATGCGAAATGATCGCGAAAGTGCGCCGGCGCGCGACGGGGTTCGGGTCAGGCATGGGGTTTGGGTTATGGGAGGAACTGGTCTCACATAGTGCGGAAGGACTGATTGGGAAAGGGCGGCCAGCATAGACACCATTCCGGACCAACGCCCTTCCATTGAGGCCATGCCCGCCGGGCATTGGATCATATTGAAAATTCGGCTTCCTTTCGAGCGTTACGCCAGCAATGGTCCGCTCCTCGGAAGTCCGGATAGAGGTTCCCAGCGCCATGCTCGACCGTCCCACCACTCGCGCGGGCTGGCTCGCCCGCGCCGCGGCGCTTGCAATCGAAGGGCGCGCCTTCATCGACGGCGCTTATGTCGCGGCAGCGGACGGCGCGACCTTCGCCAAAGTCTCGCCGATTGACGGCAAGGTCTTCGCCAACGTCGCCGATTGCGGCGCGCCCGATATCGACCGCGCGGTCGCATCCGCGCGGCGCGCCTTCGAGGACGGCCAATGGCGTAAGGCCGACCCGGTCAAGAAGAAGAAAGTCTTGCTGCGCTTCGCCGAACTCATCCGTGAACATGGCGAGGAGCTGGCGCTGCTCGAGACGCTGGACGTCGGCAAGCCGATCGCCAATGCGCTCGCGGTCGACGTCCCGTTCTGCGCCAACTGCATCCAGTACTATGCCGAGCTGGCCGACAAGCTCACGGACGAGATCGCTCCGGTCGGCGCGCATGATGTCGCGCTGGTTGTCAAGGAGCCCCTCGGCGTCGTCGGCGCGGTCGTGCCGTGGAACTATCCGCTTATCATCGCCGCCTGGAAGCTCGGTCCAGCGCTGGTCGCGGGCAATTCGGTGATCCTGAAGCCAGCCGAGCAGTCGCCGCTCGGCGCGCTCCTGCTTGGCCGGCTCGGCAAGGAGGCTGGCCTGCCGGACGGCGTGCTCAACGTCGTTCCGG
Source organism: uncultured Alphaproteobacteria bacterium (assembly GCA_963794655.1). Lineage (GTDB taxonomy): Bacteria > Pseudomonadota > Alphaproteobacteria > Rhizobiales > Beijerinckiaceae > Roseiarcus. Next base: position 1,490,383 of record CAWCEV010000006.1, on the reverse strand, counting down.
GCTTCGGCGAAAAGGCCGGGAAACCGCTCGCACTCCATCCCGACGTCGACATGATCGCCTTCACCGGCTCGACCGAGGTCGGAAAGCTGATGCTCGTCTACGCCGGGCAGAGCAACATGAAGCGCGTCGCGCTCGAATGCGGGGGAAAATCGCCGCATGTCGTGATGCCCGACGGCGACCTCGACGCCGCCGCGTCGGCGATCGCCTGGGGCATTTACTACAATCAGGGCGAGACCTGCCATGCAGGCTCGCGGGTGCTGGCCCACGCCTCGATCCGCGAGGCGCTGGTCGCAAAGATCGCGGCGGTGCAGAGGTCCGAGATCCCGCTCGGCCATCCCTTCGACGCCGGCGCACAGCTCGGCGCTCTCATCGAGGAGCGCCACATGGAGCGGGTGCTCGGCTATATCGAGCTCGGGGTCAGCGAGGGCGCGCGCATCGCTCATGGAGGAAAGCGGGCTCTCGCGGACACGGGCGGATTCTATGTCGAGCCGACCATCCTCGACGGCGCGAGCAATGACATGCGGATCGCGCAGGAGGAAATCTTCGGGCCGGTCGTGGTGGTCATCCCCTTTGCTGACGAAGCGGAGGCGGTTCAACTCGCGAACGACACGATCTATGGGCTCGCCGCCGCGGTCTGGACGCGCGACATGAACGCGGCCCACCGGCTCTCGCGCGGCATCCGGGCGGGCACAGTCTGGGTCAACACTTTCGATCGCTCGTCGCTGACGACGCCATTCGGCGGCTTCAAGCAATCGGGCTTCGGCCGCGACCGTTCGCCGCACGCGATCGACAAATACATGGACTTCAAGACGATCTGGACGGCGTACAGGTAGGAGCGAGACGGCGATCCATGCGCGATACATTGTCGCGATCATGAGGAATCATTTGTCTGGATCATATTGTCGGACCGCCTCTGAATAGGCTATGGACTCAACTCTGACGCGCTCGCGCCCATTCGAATGAAATGAATGCGCCGCGCTCGGAGGAGGAATGGATCGCAAATGGTTGCCGCTCAACGCGCTCAGAGCGTTTGAAGCGGCCGGACAGCATCTCAGCTTCACCGCCGCCGCCAATAGCCTGACGGTCGCGCAAAGCGCGGTCAGCCGTCACGTGATCGTGCTCGAGAATTTTCTCGGCGTCGCCCTGTTCGAACGACGCCCCCAACAGCTCGTGCTGACCGAGGCCGGGCGCCACATTCTGCCGGTCGTGTCGAAATCCTTTGACCGGATCGACCAGGCGCTGGGCGAGGTGATCAAGGAGAAGGGGCGGCCGAAGCGGGTGCTCAAGGTCGCGCTGCCGACGTCGTTTGCGCATCGCCTCGCTATTCCCATCCTGCGCGATTTCCGGTCCGAGAACGCCGGCATCTCGCTCGAAATCGTCTCCAAACCGACCACGGGACCGGAAGTCGACGGCGACATCGACATCGCCATCGTCTATTCGGAGCCGCGCGTCACCGATGCGATCCACGATCTTTTGTGGATGGTGCGCTCGACGCTTCTGTGCAGCCCGAAGCTGCTCGAGGGGATAGACGCCAGCGATCCTGGACGGCTGATCGCCGCAAGCGACCTCTTGCATCTCAAGATCGATGGCCGGCAGCGCCACTTTTTCTGGGAAATGTTCGTGCGTTCGATCGGCCGGCCGGATATCGCCGTCGATCGGGGCCTCGTGTTCGACACTCAGCAGCTCGCCGCCCAATATGCGATGATGGGCGACGGGCTCGCCCTGCTTGACCCGCTGCTGTTTCACGAGGAGATCAAGGCCGGCCGGCTGGTTCGGCCATACGACCTCTGGCTGGACGAGGGCTACGGCTACTATCTCACCACTCATCCCGAGGATCTGAGCAACGAAGCGGTGGCGCTCTTCCGTTCGTGGCTCATCGCCCGGTTCTCGGCCGGCGCAGCCGCCCGTCCCCCCGAGCCGGAATCTGCCCCCGCCGAGCCGCCCAAGCTCCGAGCGGCGAAATAGCACCATCTGGAGAAGCCCCGTCGCGAATTGGCATGACAAGATGCCATTTTGGCGCGAGGCGGGTATAAGCGGCGCCGCTAGAACGGCGCGCGCGATCGCCGCGACCATCGCGCGTGAGCGGCAGGACTCTGGGGAACCAAATGACCACCGAATCGCCGCCGCAGGAATCCGGGCGCGGCGGCGGCGCCCGTCGCCGCCGTGCAGTCGAGCGAGGCGGCGGGATCGCGGCGGCGCCGGCGGGGCAGCCGCAATCGCCGTTTCCGCCGCTTGACCTCGTTTCCCGCGACGAGCTTGAATCGATCCACCAGGCCGCGCTCAAGGTGTTGCAGGAGATCGGCATCGACTTCCTGCATGACGAGGCGCGCGCCATGCTGAAAAGCGCCGGCGCCGATGTCGATCCGGCCTCGCGCCGGGTTCGCTTCGATTCCTCGCTCATCGAAGCGCACATCGGGCTGGCTCCGAAGGAATTCACCCTCCACGCGCGCAACCCGGCGCGCAATCTCACGATCGGCGGCCGTCACCTCGCGTTCGGATCGGTCGCGAGCGCACCCAATTCGTTCGATCGCGCGGGCGGGCGACGGCCTGGCAACAAGCGCGACTACCAGAACTTTATCCGTCTCGGCCAGAGCCTCGATTCGATCCATTTCTGGGGCGGCTATCCGGTTGAGCCGATCGACATTCACGCCTCCGTCCGCCATCTCGAAGCTCTGCTCGACATGCTGACGCTGTCCGACAAGCCGATCCACGCCTACAGCCTCGGGCGCGAGCGCAATCTGGACGCGATCGAGATGGCGAAGATCGCGCGCGGGATCGACGACGAGACGCTCGAGCGCGAACCATCGCTGTTTACCGTCATCAACTCGTCGTCGCCGCTGAGACTTGATACGCCGATGCTCGAAGGGATCATCCAGATGGCGCGGCGCAACCAGGTGGTGGTGCTGACTCCCTTCACCCTCGCCGGCGCGATGGCCCCGGTCACGCTCGCCGGGGCCCTCGCCCAGCAGCATGCGGAAGCGTTGGCCGGCCTCGTCATGACCCAGGTCGCGCGGGCGGGCGCGCCATTCGTCTACGGCGGCTTCACTTCGAACGTCGACATGAAATCCGGCGCGCCCGCATTCGGCACCCCCGAATACATGAAGACGGCGATCGTCGGCGGCCAGCTCGCGCGCCGCCTCGCCCTGCCTTATCGGTCGTCGAACACCAACGCCGCCAACTCCCTTGACGCGCAGGCGGCCTACGAGAGCGTGTTCTCGCTCTGGGGCGCGATCATGGGCGGGGCCAACTTTCTCATGCACGGCGCGGGTTGGATGGAGGGCGGCCTTCAGGCCTCGTTCGAAAAAATGGCGCTCGACGCCGATCTCCTCGCGATGGTCGCCGAGTTCCTGAAGCCACTCAAAGTGGACGAAGCGGAACTGGCGCTCGACGCAATGCGCGAGGTCGGTCCCGGCGGGCATTTCTTCGGTGCGGAGCATACGCAGAGCCGTTACCGCACCGCCTTCTTCCCTCCGATGATCTCCGACTGGCGCAACTATGAGAGCTGGCGCGAAGCCGGCTCGCCGACCGCCCTCGATGCTGCGGAACGCATCGTCGCCGAGCGGCTGCGCGATTTCGTCGCCCCGCCGCTCGAGGCCGAGCGCCTCGAGGCGCTCACCGCTTTCGTCGCCCGCCGCAAGGCGGAAGGCGGCGCGCCGACCGACTATTGAGCGCGGTCAAACCGCAGGGCGGCTCCCGGGGCGGTGGACCGCTGCATGCAGCGGTCGCGGCGATGTTCTTCGCCCTCGGCGGCGGCGTCGGATTGTGGGGCGGCGCCTCCGGCGCGATCCTGACGCGCGCGGGCGTGGACGCTGCGACGTTCGGGATCCTGCTCACCGTCTATACGGGCGCGTATCTCATTGCCATGTCGGCGGGCGGCGCGCTGGCGAATTGCTTCGGCATCGAGCGGGTTTTGCCGGTCGCCGCGATTATCTTTGGCGCGGCTCTGTGCGGGTTGCTGAACGCCTGGAGCGAGGCCGAGGTCGCCGTCGCGCTCATCGTCGCGGGGTTCCTGGGCGGAGTCGTCGACGTCACCATGAACGCCGAGGGCGCGCGGATTGAACGGCGGCTCGGCCGCCCGATCCTCGCCCGTCTGCACGCCGCGGCGTCGGCCGGTATGGCGATCGGCGCGATTCTCGGCAGCCTCATCGCGGCCGGGTCGTCGCCCTGGGTGGCCGGAATCCTAGCCGCGATGACGCTCGCGAGCGCCGGCGTCGCCTATGATCGCGCGGCGCGGAGCAACCGTCCGGCGCCAGCGCCGTTCGGAGCCGGGGCATCGGGGCGGACCGGATTGTCGTTCGCCCCCGCCCTGATCGCGCTCGGCGTCGTCATCGGCGTTTCAATCGCGGCGGAGTTGGCGGCGCTGCTGTGGTCGACGCTCCTTCTGCGTGAGGAAGCGCCAAAGCTGGTTGCGATTTCCGGACTCGGCGCGGCGTTCTTTTCCGCTTGCCAGGCCGGGCTCCGCTTCAACGCGGATGCGATCCGGCTTCGGATCAGCGATCTTCACCTCATAATCGCCTCGTTTGCGATCGCGGCCGCCGGGTTCGCGCTGGTCGGCGCTCAGGCCGGTTTTGCCGCAAGCGTCGCCGGCTTCGCCCTGATCGGCGTCGGGACCGGTCCCATTGTTCCCTGCGGCTTCGCGCTTGCCGCGCGCCAGTCGGAGGCCGGCCCGGCGGTGGGGCTCGCCTCCGCTTCGCTGTTCAGCGCGCTGACCCGTCTGCCGGCGCCGCTGGCTACTGGCGCGATCGCCCAAATGCTCTCGCTGCCGGCGGCGTTTGCCGCCTTCGCGCTGGCGCTTACGCTCACCGCCGCGGTCGCAGCCGTCGCGGCTTCCGTGCGCGGCCCCGCCCGCTCGCCGCGCAAAGGGTGAACGCCAATTTTCGGCGGGGCATTGCCATGGCGCCGGCCCTATTGCAAAGGAAGCGGTGAGCTGAAGCAATTCGGGGAGCGCTGGCGAGCGCGGTGTGACGATGGCCAAAATCCTGCCTGTGATCATGTGCGGCGGATCGGGCTCCCGCATGTGGCCCGAATCGCGCGAAAGCCTGCCCAAGCAGTTCATTCCGCTGATCGGCGATCGTTCGACGTTTCAGTCGATCGTCGGTGTGGTCGGCGATCGGACGGTGTTCGATCCCGCGGTCGTCATCACCAATTTCGACTATCGCTTTCGCGTCGCCGAGCAACTGAGGGAGGTCGGCGCCGAGGCGACGATCCTGCTCGAGCCTGAACGGCGCGACAGCGCAGCCGCAGTCGGCTCCGCGGCCGCATGGGCGGCGACGCGCGACCCGAAGACGGTCGTCGCCGTGCTCGCAGCCGACCACGTCTTTGAGGACGGAAAGCAATTCGCTCGGCTGTGCGCCGAGGCGCTTGCCGTCGCGGCCACCGGCGAAATCGTCACCTTCGGTATCACTCCCGATCATCCGGCGACGGGCTACGGCTATATTCACCCCGCCGAGGCGCTGGCGATCGACGGGAATGTGCGTCGGATCGAACGGTTCGTGGAGAAACCCGACGAAAAGCGCGCGCGCGCCTTCATCGAGCACGGCTACCTATGGAACTCCGGGAATTTCGTCTTCCGCGCCGACGTCATGCTGGAAGAGCTCAAGCGCTTCGAGCCCGAGATCGCGGCGGCGGCCGTGAGCGCGGTCGCCGCCGCGAAAAAGGACCTCGGCTTCGTGGTCCTCGATCATGTTTCCTTCGCGCGGGCGCCGAAGACCTCAATCGATTACGCGGTGATGGAGCGAACCGACAAGGCCGCGGTGCTGACGGCCGACGTCGGCTGGTCGGACGTCGGCGAGTGGTCGGCTGTCTGGCGCCTGAGCCCGCGCGACGCCCGCGGCAACAGCTTTCGCGGGCGGGCGGTCGCGATCGATTCGGAGAACGTTCTCGTGCGCTCAGAGGAACAGCTCGCAGCCGTCGTCGGCCTTCGCGACGTCATCGTCGTCGCGACCCGCGACGCGGTGCTGGTCGCCGACCGGTCACAGAGCGACAAGGTCAAAGCGCTGGTCGAGCGGCTGAAGGTCGAGGGTCACCCGGAGGCGACCCAGCACGTCCGAATATATCGGCCCTGGGGCTATTATCAGAGCATCGACCAGGGCTCGCGCTACCAGGTCAAGCGCATCGTTGTTCGTCCTGGCGGCCGCCTGTCGCTGCAAAAGCACCATCATCGCGCCGAGCACTGGGTAGTCGTGCGTGGCGCCGCCGATGTGACGCTCAACGGCAAGGTCGAGCATGTGCACGAGAATGAATCGATCTATCTGCCGATTGGCTCGACCCATCGCGTCGCCAACCCCGGCAAAATCGACCTCGAGTTGATCGAAGTTCAGACCGGCAGCTATTTCGGCGAAGACGATATCGTTCGCATCGACGACGACTACAGCCGGAACTGAGGCGATGGCGGCGCCGCTGCGGGCGCCGCCATTGAGGTCAGGCCTGCTCCTGCGAAGCGAGGCGGGCAATTTCGTGAATGTCGGCGCGATCGATGCCGATGTCGTGCAACTCGCGGTCCGAATAGTTGGTGAGTTCCTGCAGAACGCTCCAATACACGCGACGGGTGCGCATGAATTGCGCAAGAGAGAACTTCTTCATGGCGGTCTCCTTTGATTGACCGCCCTCCCCTTCTCAAACCTCGACAACTGAGGCCGATGCGCTCCTTCTCCTAGACCAGCCGTAAATAGAATGCTGCGGCGCGAAAGTCAATGGTGCAGTGCGATAGTTCTGTGTTCCCCGCATGACAAAATCGTGATGGAGGCCGTACGGGGCAGCCAAATGCAGGAAAATTAACGGATTTCACACCATCTTTGGCGACGACATGCTGATTCTGCATATCAGTGATCCATTTTGGGCTTTCGCGGCGGCGCTCCCCGCGAGCAATTTGACAGGTGCGCCCGGCTCCTCTAGGAAGCGCGGATTCAAGCGCGCTCCCGGCTAAACGGGAGCGCGCTTATCGTTTGACGCACCCGCGGCGGCGAGCCTTGTTCGGCTCGTGGCCTGTCGGCGCCTTTGGCGCAGAGGAGGGCGCGTTCCTCGTTGAACCAGGAAAAAGAGGAATTGCGATGACGAAGCGCGCGGAAGCGAAATATAAAATCGACCGCCGGATGGGCGAGAATATCTGGGGCCGGCCGAAGAGCCCCTACAACAAGCGTGAATATGGTCCGGGCCAGCATGGCCAGCGCCGCAAGGGCAAGGCGACCGACTTCGGCACCCAGCTCAAGGCCAAGCAGAAGGTCAAGGGCTATTACGGCAATATTTCCGAGCGCCAGTTCCACAAATATTATGTCGAGGCCCGCCGCCTCAAGGGGGACTCGAGCGCCCATCTCATCGGCCAGCTCGAGCGCCGGCTCGATGCGCTGATCTATCGGGCGAAGTTCGTGCCGACGGTGTTCGCCGCCCGCCAGTTCGTCAACCACGGCCACATCAAGGTCAACGGCCGCCGGGTCAACATCGCCTCCTACCAGGTCAAGGTTGGCGATCTGGTCGAGATCAAGGAGTTGTCGCGGCAGCTCCCGCTGGTGCTTGAAGCCATGGCGCTCGCCGAGCGCGACGTGCCCGACTATATCGAAGTCGATCAGGCCAAGGGTACGGCCAAGATGACCCGCGTCCCGAGTCTCTCTGAAGTGCCCTATCCGACACACATGGAGCCGAACCTCGTTATCGAGTTCTATTCGCGCTGACGATCGCTTCGCCGCCCCCAAAAGCACCCGCCCTCGGACTTCCCGCATCACGCCCGCGAAAGCGGGCGCTTGGGGCTGCGGGCCGCCGCTAGGCCTTCGGCCGGCGGTGATCCGCCGAGCCCGCGCGTTCGCGGGTTGATAAAACGATCCTTCGGAGCCTCAGGACCTCATGCCGATGCCTCGCTCCGAAACCGCGAGCCTCGGCGTCGTCCTCTACCTAACCGGCGTCGCGCTGTTCGCGATCAACGACGCGCTCGGCAAATGGCTCGTCAAGGATTACGGCGTCGGACAATTGATGATGCTGCGCTCGATCGGCGCGGCGGCCGTGCTGGCGCCGGTGGTCCTGTCGCTTCGCATCAAGCTCATCGATCCTCGCCACGGCTGGCTTCAGCTCCTGCGCATCGTTCTCGCCGCGGCCGATACGTTTGCCTTCTACTACGCGACGCGATACATGCCGCTCGCCGACGTGATGACCTTCTATATGGCGACGCCACTGATCGTGACCGCGCTGTCGGCGCCGCTGCTCGGTGAGAAGGTCGAACGTTTCCGCTGGATCGCGGTCCTGATCGGCTTCGTCGGCGTGCTGATTGCGCTCCGGCCCTCGCCGCAGATGTTTTCCTGGATCGCGCCGCTCGCCCTGCTCGGCGCGACGACGTTCGCGCTCAATCAGACGATTACGCGCGAGCTCCGCGGCGTCCACTGGCTGCCGCTGGTGTTCTGGCAATTCGTCGGCAGCGGCCTTATCGGCGCGGCGACCGTCCCGATCGTCTGGACGACGCCGAGCACCTTCGATCTCGGCCTCATGTTCCTGGTCGGGGTCGTCTCGATGACCTGCTTCATCTTCATTGTCCGGGCGCTGGCGCTGGCCCGCGCCGCGGTGCTCGCGCCGCTGCAATATTCGGCGATCGTCTGGGCCGCGATCATGGGCTGGCTCGTCTGGCGCGACACCCCGACGCTGCCGATCATCATCGGCAACGCCATCATCATCGGCAGCGGGCTCTACGTCGCCGCCCGAGGAAAGATGGTCGGCGACGCAGTCGAGTGAGCCGATCCTCGCGCTCGTCTCAGTAGCTGTAGCGCAGCCCGGCGGTCAGTCCCCAGCCTTGAATGTTCGAGCCGGTCTGCAGTTCGGCCTGGACGAACGAGGTGAAGCCCAGCTTCGGCGACTGGGTCGAGAAGCCGATGCTGAACTGCCCGAACGTCCCGACGCCGGTTGACGATATCCCCGGCAGCGTCGCCAGGCCCGCCGAAGACAACTGGTTGAAGCGGGTCGTGGTCGTGCCGTCGAACTCATGCCAGAAGTCGCCGGAGACATATGGCTGCACCACGATGTTGTCGTTGAACGGATAGACCGTTCCGACCCGCAAGCCGGCCCTGAGCAACGTGTTGTTGAGGTTGTCGAAGGCGAACCAGGTTCCGGGCGCGACGAAGGGCGACGCGTAGAGGTCGTTGATGCTGGTGTTGGACACGAACACCGCCGCCGACGGCGTGACAGAGAAGTTATAGGCCAGCGGGACGGTGTAGGCCGCGTCAGCCGAGAAGGTGTTGCCGCTCGCGTTCAGCGACGTATTGTTCAGTCCGAGAGCGGCGTTGTTTAGGTTCATGTCGAAGGTGTTGTGGCGCCATTGGACCGTGCCCGCGAAGCCCTGGCCGGTCACCGCCGCGTAGAGGCCATAGAAGGGCATGCCGGCGTTGCCGGAGACATTAAGCAGCGCATAGGGGTCGTTCGACCTGTTGAGCGTCGAATAGCCCCAGACCTGACCGCCGGTGACGCCGAAATGCGCGTTGATGCCGGAAGCGTTGATGTTGTAGACGCCCTCGTCGATGCCGAACTGGACGCCGCCGAGGCTGGTCTGGAACCGGCTGTCGGCCGAGCCGGCGTAGTAGCCGCCGCCGGTCGAGGTGGTTTCGGTGGTGAGCTCCGCTCCGCCGCCGCGCGACCACACCCCGCCGTAAAGCATGTTCGGCGTCGGATTCGCCGGCGAGCCGAGGAACGCCGCGGCGTTCTGGAAGAACGAGGTGTTGAGCCCGGTGATGAGCGCCGAGATCTGGTTGGCCGGAGAGGCGACCACGCCGAGCTTGAGCTCCTGCGCAATCCCGTTCGCGCCGAGCGTCGGAACATAGTCGTAAAGCCCATACCGGCTCGCGCCCGCGAGCAGCTGACTGGACGCCGCCGTGAGCGGGATCGCCGCGTTCGAATAAAAGAGCGTCCCGTTGGGAGCTTTCGTCCACAGGAGGTTGTTCGGATTTGTCAGCGCGCCGGCAAGCGCGATCGACGCCCCGCTGGTCGAGCCGTTGACCCTGATAAAGTTCGAATTGCCATTCGCCAGGTCGACGGGCATCGTGATCGGGCCCGAAACGGAGCCGTTCACGGTCAGCGTCTTCGGCGTCGAGCCGATCGGGTTCAGGACGCCCGAGCCATCGCCGACACGAAAGACGCCCTGGTAGAAGCCATTCGAGTCCGGCATCACGTTGACATTGCCGGTGATGACCCCGAGCGCGTTCACGAGCGCCGGGCTCCCGGGCAGCGTCACGTTGCCGACGATCGCGCTGTTCGGCGTGAAGCTATTCACCGTCCCGCCGCTCGCGACGACATTGCCGACGATCTGGCCGTTGTTGGTCAGCGTGCCGGCGATGTTGGTCAGCGAGCCGGTCCATAATCCGTCGTTCTCGATCGTCCCGCCGGTATTGATCGCGTTTCCGTTCCAGGCTCCGGATGCAAAGTTAGCGATCGCGCCGGTGTTCGAGGCGACATTTGCGTTATAGACGCCGTAGTTCATGACCGAGCCGGCGTTGTTGAGATCGTCAGTGATGGTTCCGAGATTGACGATCGAGCCGGTCGAAACATTGTTGAGATTCGCGGTGCTGAGCGCCGCGCCGGCGGCCACGTTCACGCTGCCGAAATTGGCGAGGAGCCCGCTCATGGCGTAAGTACCGCTGTTGACGTTCAGCGCCGCCGCGACATTGTTGGTGAACGTCGTCGTGCCCGCGAGATTGCCGGTCACGTTAAAGATGCTGTTGTTGACGACCGGCGCGTTGAGAGTCCCCTGGGCGTAGACCGTTCCGGAGTTCGTAAGTCCGGTGCTGGTGATCGAGCCGCGCAGGCCGAGTGTGGCGCCCGCGGCGACATTGACCGGTCCGCTTGGCGTCGCGAGCGAACCGATGCTGCCCGAGACGAGCAGCGTTCCGCCGTTGACATTGGTCGCGCCGGTATAGGTGTTGGCGCCGGTGAGCGTCTCCGCGCCCCCGCTGAGGCTCAGGCCGCCGGTTCCACCGATCACGCCGCCGAACGTGCCGCTCGCGTTGGAGAGAGTGAGCGTGTTCGCTCCAAGCGTTACCCCGCCGGTCCCTGGAAGAGTGGTGATCGACGTGCCGCCGTTGGTCAGGCCGGAGATGTCGAAGGTCGCGTTGTCGACGACGCCGCTCGACAACGCGATCGAGCCGCTCCCCGCGAGAGCAAGCGTGCCCGCGCTGATCGTGGTCGCGCCGGTATAGGTATTCACGCCGGCCAGCGTTTCCGTTCCCTTCGCTGTCGGTCCGAGCGTCAGCCCGCCTCCGGCGACATTGTTGATGCCGCCAGCGTCCGCAATCACGCCGCCGAATGTCGTCAGCGCGCCGGTGAGGGTGAGAGTCTGCGCGCCCAGGAAGACGGTCCCCGTCTGGCCGGCGCCGGTATTGCCGAGGCTCTGGATCGACGCGCCCGCCGTCGTTTGCGAGATGTCGAAAGCGGCGCCGGTCGCGAGCGAGACACCGCTCGAGTTCGCGATGCTGCCCGCCCCGGACAGCGCCATCGTGCCGGCCGCGATCGTGGTCGCGCCGGTGTAGGTGTTCACGCCGGTAAGAGTGAGGGTGTTGCCTGCGGCGTTCTGGGTCAGCCCGGTCAAGGCGGTCGCGCCGTCCTGAATGACGCCGTCGAACTGCGACGACGCGCCCTGGTTGGTCAGTATGGCCGTCCCCGAAGCCCCACCGTTGGTCACTGTGCCTGTGCCGGCGAGCGAGCCCACCGCCTGACTATTGCCGCCGAGATCGAGCGTTCCATTGACCGTCGTTGGGCTCGCCGCGCTGAACACATTGGCGCCGGCGGCGCCCGACAGCGTCGCGCCGACATCGACCGTCGTCGCGCCTGTATAGGTATTGGAGCCCTCCATCATCGTCGGGGTGGCCGAGGCCGTCGCCTCGAGCGACGTTGACCCGCCGATGCTGTTGACCGTGCCGCCCGCCGATGAAATCGCCCCGGTCAGCGAGCCGTTCTGGATCGTGCTGCCGGTCAGCGTCACGCTGTTGATCGTCTGGGCGAAGCCGCCGAGATCGAGAATCGCGCCCGAGTTCACCGTCGTCGCGCTGGCGGCGCTGAACGCGCCGGCGACGCCGCCGAGGAGTTCGCCGGCTTCGACCGTCGTCGTGCCGGCGTAATTGTTGCCGGTATTGGTGAACTCGATCGTGCCGGTATTGCCAGCGGCATTGTTGATGGTGACCGAGCCGCTTCCGGTGATCGCCCCCGAGATTATCGATGTCGTCCCGGTCGCGGCGCTGAAGTCCGGATCGCCGGTCACGGTGATCGCATTGCTGATCCCGGCGCCCCCGGTGAAATTCAGCGATGTCGAGTTGTTCATGGCGACGGTGTTGGTTCCGAAAGCGCCGCTGGCCCCGACAATCACCGTGCTGCCCGCGGTCAGCGTCGTGCCGCCGGTATAGGTGCTTGCGCTGTCGAGAGTGAGCGTGTTCGCGCCGGTCGTGATTGTCACCGGTCCGGCGCCGGCGATCCCGGTCGAGAGAACGCCGTTTGTTGCGAGCAGCGTCTGGTCGATGGTCAGGGTCGCGCCATTGGCGACGAAAACGTTGCCGGTCATCGTCTCGGCCGCGCCGAGGGAAAGATTATTCGTCCCGCCGTTGAAATCGATCGCGTCGGCGGTCCCGCCGCCGTTGATCGCGCCTAGATTTTCGACGGTCATGTTGGAGCCCGAGACGCCGGCGCCGCCCACGCCATCGGCCGCGCCCGATCCGCCAGCGCCGCCGCTGATCGAACCGCCGACCTGGTTGGTGATCGTCGCTTGCGTCGCGCCATTGCCCGATATCAGCACGCCGACGCCGCCGGCGCCGCCGACCCCGCCAAGGACGCCCGTCCCGCCCGCTCCGCCGGCGCCGCCGGTGACGGTTGAACTCGTGCTCAGCGCGCTGTTTAAGAAGCTGGCCGAGGTCTGGATGCCGGCGCCCCCGGCCCCGCCGGCGCCGCCATTGCCGGTCGCGCCGCCATTACCGCCAGCCCCGCCAACGCCGCCGGTTACGGTCAGCGTTCCCGAATTGTTGATGTCCGACGCGGTGACGTCGCCGAAGCCGCCGCCGCCGCCGCCGCCGCCGTTGCCGGAACCTGAGCCCGCGCCGCCCGAGCCGCCCGCGCCGCCGGTCAGGGTCAGCGTCCCGGAATTGGCGAAGCTCGAATTGTAGCCGGATCCGCCCCCGCCGCCCCCGCCGCCCCCGCCGCCGGGGGTCGTGCCGACGCCGGCGCCCCCGGCCCCGCCCGCGCCGCCCGCCGTCGTTGTGTCTCCGACCGCGCCGCCGCCGCCGCCGCCACCCGAGGCGTTGGCGCCGCTGCCTGTCGTTCCGTCCGAGCCCGCGCCGCCGGGCGCGATGCCTTTCGCGCCGAAGGTGGCGCCGGTGGAACCATTGCCGCCATTCTGGTTTGAGCCGCCGCCATTGCCGCCGGGGTTAAGTCCGGCCCCTCCGACGCCGCCCAGCGACTGCGCCCGGGCCGGTCCGCTCACGGCCAACGTGGCCAGTAGAATGAGCGAGGCCGCCGAGACACCGCCAAGAAATGGCGGCCGAACCTGCGCCTGAGCAGAAAAATCGCCGTTCATTCGAGAGTGGAGATCGCGCCGCATCGTTGTTTCGCCCCGCTGTGAATTCGCCCTTTGATTGCGTCTCGTTTGCGTTGCTTTGAACACTCTATGGTTGCGCCAAGGTTGCGTTCATGCTTGGAGAATGCAACGCGCTGGCGGACGCAATTTTGACACGAAGTGATTCGCTATCGGGCATTCGTGCTACGTCTTCAATATTTAAGGCGCAACGACCACATTGCTAATTGCGGCGGTTATCGGTCGTTTTGGCGCCAATCATCTGCAACCTGTTGCGGAGTTGACACACCTATAGCGAGTATAAATACAACCATTAATTGCCGTAACCGAAGGTCGCATTGCGGCCTTGGACGGCGACGTGAATACTGAGAATTTGAATCCGGTCCTCGGGTTCGCGATCAGCAGGCCCAGCGAAAGCTGGACGCCGGCCTTGATGGCCGCTGCGGCCAAAGGGGATCGTTCACAAGCCGCGCCGGCGGCTGCTTGAGCCGCGCCGGCGCCTCAATTCGCCTTTTTCGTCAGTAGCTTATAACGAGAGAGGGCCAGCTCCCGCGCAATTGCTGTTTCTGTTTTCCCATTGTCGTGCTATGCTGGTCGAACCGTTCGGCGAGGCGCATCCACGGCTGTTGTCGAGCGGCGGGTCAGCGGAAGGGGGAAAGAAAGAGCCAAGGATTTTTGTCAGGGCGCGATCGGCGCAACTCGTTGAAAGGGCTCGTTTAGGACAAGGGAAAACAAGGAAACGGAAGCCTTTTCCTTGGCCGGTCTTCGGCTCAACCCGGCTCGGCCTCGCTGGACTTGGCTAGATTTTGCCGCGCCCCGGATAATAAATCATAATTTATATGTGTTTTCTGTTTCCCGTGAAACACCCTGCCCGGCCGCGGCTCACTTGCCGAGATCAGCGATCGCCTGGGAAAAGCCCTTCATGTTGACGTGAATTTCGCCGATGAGCCATTGACCGCGACGATCGTGACCTCGACGGTCGAGGCGGCGCTGAGCCCTTTGACCATGACATCGTCGAGAGGCAGGATCGATTCGCAATGATCGGGCTGGCAAAGCGAGTAGACGAGCTTCCGCGTCTCCTTATCGCCGATCTTGACCTCGACCCCCGGCTGGATCAGCACCCCGGAAGGCATCGAGAACACCGATTCGAGCTTGCCTTCCTGGCGGCCGAGCACCCAGGAGAAGACGACGCGCTGCGCGCCGTTCTTCTCGGTCTGCGCGATCCTGAGGATCGCCGAACACTGCTTCTTGGCGCCGCTTTGGTCGGTCAGCGCGCAGGTCACCGTCCAGTTGTCGTCGACGATGGTCTCGGCGCGGCGGATCTTGGCGGGCTCGGCCGCCTGGGCCTTGTCGGCCGGGGCAGCGGTTTCGGCGATGACGGGGAGCGGCGTGAGGCTGAGGGCCGCCAAGGCGAACGACGAGAGAAGGCCCTTCACAAACCACACTCCGAGCGAACGCTTAGGTCTCGCTCTGCTAGGCCGAACTGTCGTAAGCTGTCAATTCAAGGCAATGCGTTACGCCCCCTACGTCGGGGAGCGCGAGCCTCGGCAGGCATTTGGAGGGCCGGCCAGGCGCGGTTCAAAGCGAATCGGCAAGGTCAGGCATAGGTGAGGGTAAAGATTTCCGCCGCCAACGCCGGTCTTGACTTGCGTGGCGGCGCTCGGCTTTCTTCCGCCCCCGGCGCAGCTTTCCTGGGTATTGGCGGTTCACTTCGCTGCTTCTGCCTCGACTCCCTTCTGATGACCGGGCTAGCCGAAGCGAATGACGAACCTTAGATGAATTCCGGTGGGTAAAAGCGAAACTGAACACGTCCCTGTCGTAGGAGTGGAGCCGACCTCTCCTAAGCTGGCGCTCGCGGCCAAAGCGGCGGCGGACAGCCCGCGGGCGCCGGCGCCCGCTTCACGCGTGCTTGTCACCGGCGCGAGCGGCTTTCTCGGGTCGGCGATCGCGGCTGCGCTGCGCGCCCGCGGGCACGAGGTGCTGACGTTGGTCCGCCAGTCGAGTCCCCGCACGAACCTCGATCCCCGCGATACGCTGCGCGTCGGCGACCTCCGCGATCGCCGCTCGCTCGCAGCCGCTCTGGAGGGGGTTCGGTTCCTCTTTCACGCGGCCGCGGACTATCGTCTCTGGGCGAGGAACCCGGGAGAGATCCACCGCAACAATCTCGAGGGAACCCGGCTTATCATGGAGGAGGCTTTGCGCGCCGGCGTCGAGCGCATCGTCTACACCAGCAGCGTCGCGACCTTGAAGCTCATCGATGGCGCGCCCGCGACCGAGGACCGCCCTCTCGCCGAAGAGGATGCAATCGGGGCCTATAAGCGCAGCAAGGTCGCGGCGGAGCGTCTGGTCGAGGCCATGATCCGCCGGGACGGGCTGCCGGCCGTGATCGTCAACCCGTCGACCCCGATCGGCCCACGCGACGTCCGGCCGACGCCGACCGGCCGCATCATCATCGAAGCCGCCTCGGGGCGCATGCCGGCCTTCGTCGACACCGGGCTGAACCTCGTCCACGTTGACGACTGCGCCTTGGGGCATCTTTCGGCGCTGGAACGGGGCCGTATCGGCGAGCGTTACATCCTTGGCGGCGAGAACGTGCTTCTTGCCGACATGCTTGCCGACATCGCCCGTCTTGTCGGCCGCAGGCCCCCGACGCTGAAGCTGCCGCGGACGGTGATCTACCCCTTCGCCTACGGAGCGGAGTTGATGGCGAAGATGACCGGAGTCGAGCCGTTCGTTACGCTCGACGGCCTCAGGATGGCGCGGCATCACATGTTCTTTGACAACGCCAAGGCGCGGCGCGAGCTTGGCTATGCGCCCAGGCCCTATCGCGACGGCCTTACCGACGCGATCGCCTGGTTTCGTTCGCACGGCACCCTCAAATGATCGCGACCACGCTCGCCCTCCTTTCCCTCGCCGTCTGGGCCTATCTTCTGTCCTGCAGGGGACGGTTCTGGCTTTGCGGCGAACGGGAAGACGCTGTCCAGTTCGCGATTGAGGCGCTCACATCCTGGCCCGCCATCGTCGCGATCATTCCCGCCCGCGACGAAGCCGATATGATCGCCCACAGCGTCGGCTCCCTCCTTTTGCAGGACTATCGCGGGCCATTCTCGGTGATGGTGGTCGACGACCAGAGCACGGATGGCACCGCCGCCGCCGCGATCGCTGCGGCAAGCTCGGCCCGCTCGAGTGACCGGCTGCGTATCGTCGCCGGAACCGCTCTCGCGCCGGGCTGGACGGGAAAATTATGGGCGATGCTCCAGGGCCTCTCGGCGATCGAGCGCAGTGCGGGGGCGCCCGAGTTCGTGCTCTTCAGCGACGCGGACATCGCCTACGCGCCCCAAGTACTGACTCGGCTCGTGGCGATCGCCAGCGCAAAGAAAAGCGTCATCACCTCGCTGATGGTGAAGCTGCGGTGCGAAAGCGCCGCCGAGCGTTGGCTCGTTCCGGCCTTCGTTTTCTTCTTCCAGATGCTTTACCCCTTCGCGTGGGTTAACGATCCCGCACACCGCATTGCGGCGGCGGCCGGCGGCTGCATGCTGGTGCGGCGCGAAAGCCTCGCCGCGGCCGGCGGGCTCGAGGCACTGCGCGGCGCGCTCATCGACGATTGCGCGCTCGGAACGCTTATGAAGCGGCAGGGCCCGATCTGGCTCGGACTGACGGAGAGCGTCCATAGCCTGCGCGCCTATCCATCTTTCGCTGATATTAGGCGGATGGTCGCCCGCTCCGCCTTCGCGGAACTCCGATATTCGCCGCTGCGCCTCGCCGGTGCGGTCGCTGGAATGGCGCTCGTCTATCTGGCGCCGCCGTTCTTCGCCATATTCGCGCATGGGGCGGCCCGAGCGGCCGGAGCGCTAGCGTGGGCGATGATGGCGGTGGGATTCATGCCGACGCTGCGTCTATATGGGCGCCCTCTCGTGAGTGGACTGGCCTTGCCCGCGATCGCCGCAGCGTATGTCGTCTTCACATTGGACTCGGCGATCCAATATTGGCGCGGGCGCGGAGGCTACTGGAAAGGACGATTCCAGGCGCCAATGCGGGAGACGGGCCGAGCATGACGGCGGTGAGCGAGGCCCTGTCCGGCAAGGGCCATCGCGACGAGAATTTTCCCGTCGCGTCATGGCTTCTAAGCGAGGAGCGGCGGGGTCCAATTCTGTCCTTTTATCGCTTCGTGCGCGCCGCCGACGACGTCGCCGATCACCCATCGCTGTCGCCGGAAACCAAGCTCAAGTTACTTGACGATCTCGACGATGCGCTGACCGGGCGCGGACCGTCCGACCCGCATGCTGAACCTTTGCGACTTGCGCTCGCCCAGCGCGGCCTGAGCCCGAAGCATGCGCTCGACCTGCTCAAGGCTTTTCGCATCGACGCAGGGAAGAACCGCTACGCAAACTGGTCGGAGCTGATGGACTATTGCGCGCTATCCGCAGCGCCGGTCGGCCGATTCGTTCTCGATGTGCATGAAGAGGAGCCTTCGCTCTGGCCTGCCTCCGACGCCCTCTGCTCGGCGCTGCAGGTCATCAATCACCTGCAGGACTGCGCTGAGGACTATCGGCGCTTGAACCGCGTCTATCTGCCGCTCGACACGCTTGCGGCGCATGGAGCCGCGGTGAACGCGCTGGATGCGCCGAAGGCTCCGCCCGCCCTGCGTAGCGCCCTAGCCGAACTCGCTCGCCGCACGAACGAGCTCCTGGCGCGCGGTGAGGCGCTCATCCCGCAAATCAGGGACATCCGGCTCGGGGCGGAGATCGCGGCGATCCACGCGCTCGCGCGGCGTCTCGCGCGTGACCTCGAGACGCGAGATCCGCTAAGCGAGCGCGTCCATCTCGGAAAGGCCCGCTTCGCTCTGGTCGGCGGGCTCGGCGCGGCGCGCTTCCTTGCCTCCGCGATGATGCGCTTGGTCGGCGGGCGGGCGAAAGCGCCTGCATGACGTCGCAAGCAGCTCCGGCCGCGCACAGTTCCTTCTATACGGCTATGCGCATCCTCCCGGCGTCCCAGCGCGAGGCGATGTATGCGATCTATGCTTTCTGCCGTGCGGTCGACGACATCGCGGACGAGCGCGGGCAGGAGACGGCATCCGAGCGCTTGGCCCGATTGGACTGTTGGCGCGACGACATCGCCGCGATGTTCGCCGGGCAGGCGCCGCCGCCTCTCGCCGCGCTCGATCAGGCCACGCGCAGCTACCGGCTGAGCCAGGCGGATTTCGACGCCATCATCGACGGCATGGCCATGGACGCCGCAGAGGACATTCGCGCGCCCAACTGGGCTACGCTCGACCTTTATTGCGATCGGGTCGCAAGCGCCGTTGGCCGGCTTTCAGTGCGGGTCTTCGGCCTCCCGCCGGAGCCGGGCGAGGCGCTGGCCCACCATCTCGGGCGCGCGCTCCAACTCAGCAATATTCTGCGCGACATCGACGAAGACGCGGCCGTTGGCCGGCTTTATCTGCCGCGTGAGGCGCTTGCAGCCGCTGGCGTGACCACCGACGATCCTGTCAGGGCGGCAGCCGACCCGAAGCTCGCCGGCGCCTGCGTTGAGGTCGCGGCCCTCGCGCGCCAGCATTTCGCGAAGGCCCGCTCGATCATGGCTTCGGCGCCGAGGGCGGCGGTCAGGGCGCCGCGCTTGATGGCGGCCGCTTATGGCTCGATTCTCGACCGGATGGTCGCGGACGGCTTCGCGGCGCCGCGCCATCGCGCGAAAGCAAACCGTTTACGCCTTTTGGGCGCTCTCCTGCGGTATGGCGTCCTGTGAGGGCCGGCACGGCCCACGTCATCGGCGGTGGAATTGCGGGCCTCAGCGCGGCGATCCGCCTGGTCGAGGGGGGCCGCAAGGTCGTCGTGCATGAGGCCGCGGCGGGCGCCGGCGGCCGTTGCCGGTCTTATCTCGACCCGACTCTCGGCGTCGTCATCGACAACGGCAACCATCTTCTGTTGTCGGGCAATCACCAAGCGCTCGACTATCTCGATCGGATCGGATCGCGCGAGACGCTCCGCGATCCCGGGGCCGCGATCTTCGACTTCGCCGACCTCAAAAACGGAGAGCGTTGGCGGCTCGATCTCAGCGAAGGCCGTATTCCGTGGTGGCTGTTCGATCGCAAGCGGCGCGTGCCGGGGACACACTTTCGCGAGTATTTCGCTCCGCTCGGCGTCTTCGTGAAGGGACAGGCCGCTACCATCGGTGAGGCGATGCGCTGCGAGGGGCCGCTGTACGAGCGGCTCTGGCGTCCCCTTCTGACATCCGCGCTCAATACCGATCCGCCGGAAAGCTCCGCGGCGTTGACCGCGGCTCTGCTGCGCGAAACTCTTGCCGCGGGAGGAAGCGCCTGCCACCCGCTCTTCGCCGGCCACGGGCTTGCCAAGAGCTTCATCGATCCGGCGCTGGCCTTTCTTGCCGCGCGCGGCTCGGCGGTTCGCTTCGGCGACCGCCTCCGAGGAATTGGCTTCGACGGCAGGCGCGCCGCCGCGCTCGACTTTGATGGTGCGCCGCAGCCGCTCGGCGCAGACGATTCGGTGATTGTTAGCGTGCCGCCATGGGTCGCGAAGGACCTTCTTCCGGGAGTGACGGCTCCCGATGAGTTTCGGGGCATTCTCAATGCCCATTTCCAGATCGCGCCCCCCCGGGGCCAGCCGGCCATCCTCGGCGTTGTCAACGCTGAGATCGAATGGCTGTTCGCCTTTCCAGACCGGCTCTCCGTCACCATCAGCAACGCTGACCGGCTCATCGACCGTCCGCGCGAGGCGCTCGCATCAGAGGTCTGGCGCGAAGTCGCCGCTCTGACGAGACTTCCCCTTGATCTCCCGCCCTGGCAGATCGTGAAGGAAAAGCGCGCGACCTTCGCCGCGACGCCGGCGCAGAACGCCAAGCGGCCGGATACGAGAACCCAGTGGCCAAATGTCGTGCTCGCCGGCGACTGGATTCAGACCGGCCTGCCGGCCACCATCGAAGGAGCGGTCCGTTCAGGCTATAAGGCGGCTTCGATCATCCTCGAACCGGGCGCGACCACTCCGAAGCGCCGCGCCCTGAGTATTTCGCCATGAACGTCGCTCTCGACCATCCGGAAGCCGCGCCGTCCCCCGAGGCGCTCGAGCGCCACATTTCCCGCGCCTCGAAGGCGCTGCTCGCCTCGCAGCGCGACGACGGCCATTGGTGCTTCGAGCTCGAGGCTGACGCCACCATTCCCGCCGAATACGTGCTGCTCAGGCACTTTCGGGGAGAAAAGCCGGATCTCGAGCTCGAGCGCCTGATCGCCGTCTATCTCAGGCGCATCCAAGGCGACCATGGCGGCTGGCCGCTCGTTCACGCAGGCCCGCTCGACGTGAGCGCCAGCGTAAAGGCCTATTTCGCGCTCAAGATGATCGGCGACGATCCCGACGCGCCGCACATGCGCCGCGCGCGCGAAGCCATTCTCGCCCATGGCGGAGCGGCGAGGAGCAACGTCTTCACCCGCTTCCTGCTGGCGCTCTATGGTGCCATTCCCTGGAGCGGCGTTCCGACCATGCCGGTCGAGATCATGCTGCTGCCGCGCTGGTTTCCGTTTCACCTCGACAAGGTTTCCTACTGGGCGCGGACGGTCATGGTCCCGCTCCTCGTTCTGCAGGCCTTGAAGCCGCGCGCCGCCAATCCGCGCGGCGTTGCGATCGGCGAGTTGTTCGCCGTGCCGCCCGAGACAGTGCACAAATGGCCGACCGGCGCCCACCAGACCTGGGCGGCGGTGAAGTTCTTCGGCGCGATCGACTGGCTGCTCAAGCGCGCGGAGCCGGTTTTTCCCGCCCCGCTGCGGCGCCGCGCGATCGATGCCGCGGCGGCTTTCGTGACCGAGCGCCTCAATGGAGAGAACGGCCTCGGCGCGATCTATCCGGCGATGGCGAACGCGGTCCTGATGTTCGATGCGCTCGGCTACCACCCGGATCATCCCGATCTCGTCGCGGCGCGTCAGTCGATTGAGCGGCTCCTCGTCATCGGCAAGGATGAGGCCTATTGCCAGCCCTGCCTGTCGCCGGTCTGGGACACCGCGCTCGCGGCCCACGCGCTGCTCGAGACCGGCGGCGAAGCCGGCGCCGAGCCGGTCAAGGCCGCACTCGCGTGGCTCAAGCCGCTTCAGATCCTCGACCTCAAGGGCGATTGGGCGGCGCGGCGTCCTGACGTCCGGCCGGGCGGGTGGGCGTTCCAGTACGCCAACCCGCACTATCCTGACACCGACGACACCGCTGTGGTCGCGATGGCGATGGACCGCGCCGACCGCGGCGGCGTCAGCCCTTCGGAGGAGCCCCATTCGCCCGCGATCGCCCGCGCGCGGGAGTGGATCGAGGGAATGCAGAGCCGGGACGGCGCCTGGGGCGCCTTCGACGCCGATAATACTTATCACTACCTCAATCACATTCCGTTCGCCGACCACGGCGCGCTGCTCGACCCGCCAACCGCCGACGTCACCGCGCGGTGCATCTCAATGCTGGCACAGCTCGGGGACACCACGGCCACAAGCCCGGTCCTGGCAAAGGGCGTCGCCGCGCTAATCGCGATCCAGGAGGCGGACGGAAGCTGGTTTGGCCGCTGGGGCATGAACTACGTCTATGGGACCTGGTCGTCGCTCTGCGCATTGAACGCGGCGGGCTGCGATCCGGCCTCGGAGCCGGTGCGTCGCGCAGTCGCCTGGCTCGTCAAGGTCCAGAATGAGGACGGCGGCTGGGGCGAGAACGCCGAAAGCTATAGCCTCCTTCATAAGGCCTATGCCGCTTCTCCAAGCGCCCCCTCGCAAACGGCCTGGGCGCTGCTCGGACTCATGGCGGCGGGAGAGGCGGACCACCCGGCGGTCGCCCGCGGCGTGACGTGGCTGGCCGCAAACCAGGGCGACGACGGCTTCTGGGAGGAACCCTGGCATACCGCGACCGGATTCCCGCGCGTGTTCTACCTACGTTATCACGGTTATTCCAAGTTTTTTCCCCTTTGGGCGCTCGCCCGGTATCGAAACCTGAAACGTGGCAACAGCCGCGCACCGGCGTTCGGCATGTGAGGCTCGGCGGAAGCCCATTCCGGCAAGCAAAAGGTCGTCCCAAATTCAAACATCGCAGCGCAGTGGAAAGGCGGGCGCTTTGTTGTCGCAATCCGCTCATATATGCTTTAGATCTGCGTCACGTTTGTGGATTGGGACAGGGTTTCACTTTCCCGATCTGCAATTCGAACATTTTGGGGAAATTTCACTCGCATGCCTAAGAACATTAAGGTCGCCATCGCCGGCGTGGGCAACTGCGCCAGCGCTCTGGTGCAGGGCGTTGAATATTACCGGAGCCGCCGCAACGCGGCGCTCGACGGCGTGATGCACCAGACCATCGGCGGCTATCGCGCAAGCGACGTCGAGTTCGTGGCAGCTTTCGACGTCGACAAGCGCAAGGTCGGCCGTTCGCTGGAGGAGGCGATATTCGCCAAGCCCAATAACACGCGGGTGTTCCAAAGCTCGCTGCCCGTTTCGAACGTGGTGGTGCAGATGGGGCCTCTCCTCGATGGCGTCGCGCCGCATATGGCGGACTATCGCGACGATGTCGCTTTCCGCCCGGCTGACCTCGAGCCGACGGATATCGCTCAGGCCTTGCGCAAGTCCGGCGCCGAAGTGCTGTTGTGCTACCTGCCGGTTGGCTCCGAGAAGGCCGTGAAACATTACGCGCAAGCCTGCCTTGAAGCGGGTGTCGGCATGGTCAACTGCGTGCCCGTCTTCCTGGCGTCTGATCCCGAATGGTCGCAGAAGTTCCGCGACGCCAAGGTTCCAATCGTCGGCGACGACATCAAGAGCCAGGTCGGCGCGACGATTGTTCATCGCTCGCTTGCGCGGCTGTTCGCCGACCGCGGCGTGGCGCTCGACCGGACCTATCAGCTCAACACCGCCGGCAACACCGACTTCCTCAATATGCTGGAGCGCAAGCGGCTCAAGTCGAAGAAGATTTCCAAGACCGAATCGGTGCAGTCGCAGCTCGATGAGCGGCTTGACGACGCGGACATTCACATCGGCCCATCCGACTACATCCCGTGGCAGAAAGACAACAAGATCGCCTTCATTCGCCTGGAGGGGCGCGGCTTCGGCGATGCGCCGCTGGAGATCGAGCTCAGGCTCTCGGTGGAGGATTCCTCAAATAGCGCCGGCGTCGTCATCGACGCGCTGCGGTGCGCCAAGCTCGGACTGGACCGAGGCGTCGGCGGCCCACTCGAAGCGCCGTCGGCGTATTATATGAAGACCCCGCCGCGTCAGTTGCGTGACAGTGTTGCGCGCGACGCCTGCAATGCGTTCATCGACGGGCTGCCGTTCGAGCTTCCGAAACCCGCGCCGCAAAGCGCAAAGGTCGCGGGCCGCTCAAGTCGCTCGTAGTGGGGCTCGCGGCCGAAACGGTCTCGGTCCATCCCGGCGACTGGCTTTCCTGATGGCGGCGATCGAAACTCTGCTGTTCGACTTCGGAGGCACGCTCGACGCCGATGGAGTGGCGTGGAAGGACCGCTTCTACAGCCTTTGCCGGGCCGAAGGACTGGACATGACCGCCGACAAGTTCGCGCGAGCTTATTACGCCGCCGATGACCCGCTCGTCGGCGCTCTGCCCATCGCGGCGGGGCTGCCCGAGACGGTTGAGGCGCTGGCCTCGAACCTCGAAGCCGAACTTGGCTGG
This sequence comes from uncultured Alphaproteobacteria bacterium, assembly GCA_963794655.1. Taxonomy (GTDB): domain Bacteria; phylum Pseudomonadota; class Alphaproteobacteria; order Rhizobiales; family Beijerinckiaceae; genus Roseiarcus. The sequence continues at coordinate 1,466,224 of CAWCEV010000006.1, read as the reverse complement.
GGCGGGAGCGAACGCGGCCGGCGCGTCGCCTTGCGCTTCCTGTCCGACACATCAGACATCATCGACCGCAATCGGCCCGTCCTCGAAGCTTTGCGGGAGCGCTACCGGCTCGGCGTCGTATCGAACTTCTACGGCAATCTGGAAGCGGTGTGCCAAAGTTCAGGCCTTGCTTCGCTATTCGCGGTGATGACCGATAGCTGCCGCGTCGGCGCCGAGAAACCCGATCCGGCGATTTTCCGCGCCGCTCTCGACGAGCTTCGCGCAGCGCCCGAGACGACGCTTTTTGTCGGCGATTCCCTGCCGCGCGACTGCGAGGGCGCGCGGCGCACGGGGATGGGCTTCATCTGGATCGCCCCCACGAAGGCGCAGGCCGCAGCCGCAGGCACGAACGCGGCGCGCTCCGTCCTTGCCTCCATCGCCGCGCTGCCCGATCTGATTAGTGTTCTGAAATGAGCAGCGGGATGAAAACCTTGCGCGGCGGAATCATCGCCGCTGGACACGGGACCCGCCTGCGCGCCGACGGCTATGTCGCGAGCAAGCCGATGACGACGGTCGGCGGCCGGCCCCTGATCGGGCATGCCCTCGATCGCTTTCGCGCCGTCGGCATTCGACATGTGACGGTCATCGTCAACGAGGCGAGCGATGACTGCCGGCGATGGCTCGGCGACAACAGCCAGGACTTCGACCTCGACTTGATCGTCCGCACCACGTCGTCGTCATTTGCGAGCTTCCGGCTGGTCGCCGACCGGCTGGCCCATTCGCCGGCGCTGATCACGACCGTCGACTCGATCCTGCCGGTTGACGACTTTCGCCGCTTCGTGCGCCTGGCCGAGGGTTTTCCCAACGACGCGGTCGTGCTCGGCCTGACCAGCCATGTCGATGACGACAATCCGCTGTGGGCGACCCTGGACGCGGCGGAGGGCCGCATTCTTCGCCTCGGCGGCGACAGTGGCAGCCATGTGACGGCTGGCCTCTACTGGCTGCCGACACATGAACTCGCCCAACCCGGCGCCGGCTTTGGCCGGCTCCGCGACTATCTCAAATGGCTGGTCGACCATGGCCGGCCGGTTTACGGCGCCGTCCTGCCACAGGTGTTCGACATCGACCGCGCGCGCGACGTCGAAGCGGCCGAACTGGCCGGCTTCCATGAGCACGAGAACGCGGGCGAATGAGCGCGGCAATCACCTGCTGGGGCGTCTATCGTGAGCCCGCGCATTCGCCTGGACGGATTGATGACGACGCCGCGATCATGGAGCGGGTCGGCGCCGCTCTGGCGGAACGCGGCTTCCGCGTCGATCTCGTCGCCGCCGACGCCCTTGTCGAAACCCCCTCGGCCAATGTGTTCGTGATGTGCGAACGCGGGACGGTTCTTGAGCGGCTCGCGGCGATGGAAAAAGCAGGCTCGATCGTTATCAACTCCCCCGCCGCGATTCGCAACACTTACCGGCACCGGATGATCGAATTGTTCGCGCAACACGGCGTGTCCGCGCCGCCAAGTCGGATCGTCGCCACCGACGCGATAAAGGCGCGGCCGGCCGACTGCATGTGGGTCAAGCGGTTCGATTTCCACGCGACCCAGCCCGACGACGTCATGTATGTCGCCTCCGAGACCGGGTGGCGTCAGGCGTTGCGTCAATTCGCCGAGCGCGGCATACCTTTTGTCATCGCCCAGGAGCATGTGGCGGGCGATCTGGTGAAATTCTACGGCGTGAGAGACGGCGCGAGCCCGGCGGACGCCAACTGGTTCCAATGGTTCTATCATCGCGATAAGGGCATGTTGGGCCATTCATTCGACGCGGCCCGCCTGCATGAGGCCGCGCTCGACGCAGCCGCCGCGCTCGGGCTCGAGGTCTTCGGCGGCGACGCGATCATCCGGGCGAGCGGCGAACCGATGATCATCGACCTCAACGCGTGGCCGAGCTACGCGCTTTACCGCGATCAGGCCGCCGAGGCGATCGCGGAGCACCTGAGCGAGCGCTTTCGACGGCGTCCGCGCATTGTCGCCTCGGCGAGGAACTGATCCCTTGAACGACCTTTCTTCCGCAAAACCTTCCCCTGCGCCGAGGCGCGAGCTTCCGCGCCGCGCCGTGCCCGGCCCGAAGTCGAAGGCGATCTTCGACCGCGAGGCGCAGGCGATGGCGCCCGGCCTTCAGTCGATCGCGCTCTTCTCGCAGATCGTCGTGGACCACGCGCAGGGCTGCACGATCACCGACGTCGACGGCAATGAATATCTCGACTTCATCGCCGGCATTGCGGTCGGCAGCCTCGGTCATGCGCATCCGCGCTATGTCGCGCGGCTCAAGGAGCAGCTCGATCGCGTCACCTTCGGCAGTTTCACCACCGAAGCGCGTGCCGAGTTCCTCGGCCGCATCGCCACGACGCTGCCGGACGGGCTCACCCATCTCCAGCTTTTCTCCGGCGGCGCGGAAGCGGTCGAGGCGGCGTTCCGGCTCGCGAAGTCGGCCACCAAGAAGTTCGAGTTCATCGGCTTCTGGGGCGGTTTCCACGGCAAGTCGCAGGGGGTGATCGGCCTTCTCGGCGGATCGTATCGCAACCATCAGGGGCCATTTCCGCCGGGCATGCACCACAGTCCCTACGCCAATTGCTACCGCTGCCCGTTCAACCTTCAGCATCCGTCCTGCGGCGTCGCCTGCGCGGAACACCTGCGCAACGTGATCAAGAATGACACTCAGGGCGAGATTGCCGCGATCATCATCGAGCCCATGCAAGGCACGGCCGGCAACGTCATTCCGCCGGACGACTTCATCCACGCGGTGCGCGAGATCGCGACCGAGGCCGGCGCGCTGCTCATCGCGGACGAAATCCTGGTCGGCGCCGGCCGCACCGGGAAAATGTGGGCGTCTGAACATTTCGGCCTGAAGCCGGATGTGATGACCATTGGCAAAGGAATTGGCGGCGGCTTCCCGATGAGCGGGGTCGCCTCATCGCTCGAAAACATGTCGGCCACGCCCTTCGGCGAGCCGAGCGGCTCGTCGTCCAGCTACGGCGGCAATCCGCTCGCGGGCGCAGCCGGCCTCGCCGCGATCGAGGCTCTGACCGAGGACAAACTCGTCGAGAATTCGGCCCGCGTCGGCGCCGTCATGCTCGACGCGCTGAAGAAGGTTCAGGAGAAATACCGCTTCATAGGCGACGTCAGAGGCCGCGGCCTGATGATCGGCGTCGACATGGTCGCCGACCGCAAGACCAAGGCTCCGCTCGACAAGAAGATCACCCGCGCCCTCTTCCACGAGGCGCTCGAGCGCGGCCTCATCACCATGTCCTATTCCAACGTCATCCGCATCAACCCGCCGCTCGTCATCACCGAGGACGAGGCGCTGCAGGGCGTCGACATTCTCGACAAGTCCTTCGCCGCGATCGCGGAAAGGTTTGGACTGGATTGAGGGGGGCGCTTCACGCAAGGGCCGCAGTCGCTCCCTTCTCCCTGCGGGAAAGGCCGGACGCGCGGAACGCGCCGCCGGATGAGGGCGCCCCTCCCAATCCCGGCGAAAACCTCATCCGTCGCGGGCGGCGACACCTTCTCCCGAAGGAACAAGGGCCGTCGTGCTGAAGGGTGGGTTCATCGGCTTCGGCAATGTCGCGGCTAACGGGCACATGCCCGGTTGGCGTTCCCGCGACGATGTGCTGATCGTCGCCGCGACCGACGCCGCCGCACCTCGCCGGAAGGCGTTCCTCGACGCGTGTCCCGGCGGCCAGTGGTTCGACTCAGTCGACGATCTGTTGCGCGAACGGCTCGATTTCGTCGACGTCTGCGCGCCGCCCGGCATTCATGCGGAGATCATCGCTCACGCGCTCGACGCCGGCCTTCATGTGCTGAGCGAGAAGCCGCTTGTCACCCGCGTAGACGACGCCATGCGCCTGGCGTCGGCCGCCGCGCGCGCGGGGCGGATCCTCCACACTGTTCACAACTGGCTTCATGCGCCGATCTGCCTGAAGGTCTCGGCGCTCATCGACGAGGGCGCCATCGGCGCCGTCCGGTCGGTCCGCTGGCGGACGCTCAGGACTCAGCCGGCGACCGCCGTCACTGCGCCAGGCGTCGCCAACTGGCGCGTCGATCCTAAACTCGCTGGCGGCGGCGTTCTTTTCGATCACGGCTGGCATGCGCTCTACTGCGTCGCCCGATGGGCGGGGGCGCCCTTGAGCGTCTCGGCCAGGTTGGAGACGCGCCGGTTCCACGACCAGCCGCTCGAGGACACCGCGACGCTCGACTTGCAGACCGCCTCGGGCCTCAGCCAAATCTTCCTGACCTGGGCCGCCGACGAGCGTGCGAACGCGATCGAGATCGACGGGGATCGGGGCGAGATCCGCGTCAGTGGCGAGACTGTCGTCCTCAGCTCGCGCTCGCAGGAGCGCCACTGGACGCTTCCCTCGCTCTCCGAAGGATCGCATCATCCCGATTGGTTCGGCGGCGTGGCGGCCGACTTCCTGTCCGCGGTGACCGGCGCCGGCGAAAGCAATATCGCTGAGGCGCTGATGTGCGCACAGGCGATCGACGCCGCTGAGCGTTCGAGCGCGGCAGGCGGAGTGTGGCTCGCGCCTTCGGGTCAGTCGACCGACGGCATTCGCTCACGCGCCGCAAGGAAGACCACGAGGCAAAAATAGATCGGCGCGCCAATACCGGCCAAGAGCAGGAACCAGTGCGATCGGCCCACGAGCGCCAGCAGCAGCACGAGATAGATGAAATCGCGGCGGGACGCGGCGTCGAGCACGCGGGCGAGCGGCCGCTCGGGCTCGGCCGAGACTGATGTGTATAGCGACCCGCCGGCATCCTTGGTGCGCATGAGTCGCCAATAGACGAGGCCGGCCGATCCGAGCGTGCCGAGCACGGCCGCGGCGCCGAGCGCGAGCGGCCACGCCGAGCCCGCCATGAGGCTCCAGCCGACTCCCATGCAAGCGAAGATGACGACGTGAACGACATTGTCGCCCCAGAAGTCGAGTACGCCGCCCCATCGCGATTCCGAGAATTTCAGTCTAGCCAGTTCGCCGTCGCACCCATCCAGGATCGAATGGGCAAGAAACAAAAGCGCGCCGATGGTTTGCAGCGAAGCGCGCTGCGAGAGGAAAAACGGTCCGCCGCAAATGCCGACGGCGATCGAGATCAGGCTCATCTGGTTCGCGGTGATCGCGGTCGGCGCCAGGAGGCGAGAGATCATGAGCGAGATCGGCCGCTCGACGTGACGGGCCATGAACCCGTCGGTGTCCTTGACGAGCGCGCGCATCAGCCGCTGCTCGGCCAGGCGCGCATCCGCCGGCGTCTCGACGACAATCGGATCGACCCAGTCCGGGACCGGCGCGGGCGGGCCGAACCGGCGAGCGAGCCGGCCCTCGACCGAACTCAGATCGCGCGCGCCGCCTTCCTCCGCGAGCGCCTTGAGCGCGGCGGCGCTAGCCGTCGCGGCCACCATGACGATCCGGCCCGGAATTGCTGCCCACGCCGCCGGCTCAATCTGCGCGTCCTTGAGCCGTTCGAGCCAATCGGTCTCCGCCAAGATCGCCGCCGGCGCGATCACAAGCGACGCGGCCTGCGCGAGCTCGCGCCAATCGGGCGCCTCGGCCGCGCCCGCCGCGGCGCCGCCATTCGCTGACAGAAGAAAAACGCCGCGATAGCCGGCGCGGGCCGCAGCCAGAACCGCGCGCCGGACAAGGCTGAGCCCCAGGATCTCGCGCTCGCCCTCCGGCTCCCGCACGCCCCCGGCGGCGGCGCGCGAACCCGGCGAGGCCGCAAGCAGGACAAGGATCGGCGCTGCAGGCATGACTATCGGAGAATCCACATATTGAACGGGCTCGATCATCCGCGCCGCCGCTCAACTCCAACTCGAAGGCGATTGCTGATAGACGATTGAGCGCCGCGATCGTCGCCCCTCCCTTTCTTCCAGGCGAGACCCGAGCGGACAGGGAGCCAAAGTCATTTCAATATCGCTTATCCTCGCCGCGCTCTTCGGTTTGCTGCTCGTCGTCTTCCTCATCATCAAGAGCGGCGCCGCCGAGGTGGCCTCGGCCATGCTGGTGCTCGGCTGGTGGCTCGTCCCGATATCGCTCTACCATCTCGCGCCTCTTTCGTTCGACGCGCTGTCATGGCGGGAGCTGTTGCCGGCGTCCAGCCGTCCTGGCTTTCCCGGCGTTTTGGGGATCCGCTGGATCCGCGAATTGATCAACTCACTGTTGCCAGTCGCCGGAGTCGGCGGCGACGTCGCTGGGGCGCGGCTTGCCCATAAGGCCGGCGTTCCGGGCCCGCAAGCCGCCGCCAGCATGGTTGTCGACATCACGGTCGGGACCGGCACGCAGCTCATATTTGTCCTGGCCGGGGTCGCGTTGCTTGCCGCCCGCTCGAACTCCGACGCGTCGGCCGAGGTGGCGCGAGCGACCTTGATCGGCGTCGCCGTGTTCGCGATCGCGATCGCCGCGTTCGTGCTTGCCCAGCACAACAGTATGTTTGGCCTATTCGTCCATCTCGTGCGCCGCGTCGCGCCGGAGAAGTGGCTGTCCGTCTTTGCCGGCCACGCGTCCGCGATCGATGACGCCGTGATGGCGACATATCGCCGGCGGCCAGCCTTATTGGCCGCCGGCGTGTTCCGCCTTGCAGGCTGGATCGCCGGCGCCGGCGAGACCTGGCTTGTGATGTATTTCCTCAGCCGCCCCTTGAGTGTGACCGACGCATTCATCCTGGAGAGCCTAAGTTCGGGCGTCCGCGCGGCGGCGTTCATGGTGCCGGGAGCGTTAGGCGCGCTCGAGAGCGGCATTGTTGTGTTCGGCGCGCTGTTCGGGTTGCCCGCGGACATGGCGTTGGCGATTTCCTTATCGAAACGGGTGCGCGAGCTGGCTCTCGGCCTGCCGGGCCTCGCCGCCTGGCAGTGGATCGAAGGCTGTCATCTCTTCCGCCGAAGCGAGAACGAGGCCGGCCCCGCGCCGCGATGACCAAGGACGTTAGTGAGACGGAGCCGGTCCTGCCGTCGCAGGCGATTCGGCTTCCGGCGGCAGGCCGATGGCCTCGCGCAACTGAGCTCGCCGCGTCTGGTACCAGCTCGAGCGCAGGAAGCTGTAGAAGTCGATCGAGGAGTTCTCTGCCTCCTGCCATTGGGCCAGATGCGCTGTCGCCCCCAAGGCGCCCGCGCCAACCGACCACGGCCAGCCGATGATGATCCCGCCCATTACCCAGCCGACCGGATCGAGCACGGTGTCCACCGCCCCGCCGACCGAATCGCGCTGCGTCGAGGGGCCATAATAGGGCGTGTTCACGAAGGTGCCGGCCGGGACGCCGTAGACGAACATGGTCTGGCCAAAATCGCCGCTCTGCTGAGGCAGCCCACCCGCCGTCGCAACGTCGAACAATCCGCCAAGGCCGAACGTCGTATTGAAGACGATGCGGCCGAGGGTGATGGCGGCGGCGTTGAAGCGGCCCTGAAGGATATTGTTGCCGAGGACGCGCGGCTCCTTGAGGTTCGCGTCCAGATCCTGCAACCGGTCGCGAATGGGCCCGGGAACCTGCTTAACCACATTCGAGGCCGGGTCGAGCACCGCCTGATTCAGGCGGAGAACGCCACGGTTGAACTGCTCGTTGGGGTCGTCGATCGGCAGCGATGCATCGCGCGGGACGCCCGCGCAGGCGCTGACAAGTCCCGCCAGCGCCGACGCGGCCATCAATGCAGCCCAACTTCCGCTACTACGCATACGTTGCTTGATCCCCCGATCGCCCGCGCGACCCGTTCCGCCACGTTGATGGGCGGACTCGCAGAAAGCAGCAGCCTCGAATCACGAACAATCCGGACCCCGCGCCGAGCAAGGTTAACAGAGCGGCAGCCAGACGACTATCACCCTTTTGCCACACTCCGTTCATCTTTTTGCGACGCCGGGCTCGCCCTCACTCCGAATGGTTTTTCCGCTGGGTCGCCAAAAGGGCCGGCTGGAACAGGACCGCCGCCGAAAGCGTCGTCACCAGCGAAAGCGCCATCAGCTTTCCCATGCTCGAGGTGCCGGGATGGTGGGAAAACCACAGGCTGCCGAAGGCGGTGGCGGTCGCGCAGGCGCTGAAGAACACGGCCCGCGTCAGGCTCAACTGGAGAAAGTTGGTCTCCCCCGCCCGCCACGCCATCACATAGTAGATCTTGAAGGCGACCCCGACGCCGAGCAGGAGCGGCAGGGCGATGATGTTGGCGAAATTGAGCTGGAGACCGATCGCTACGCAAATTTCCAGCGTGACCACGATCGCAACCATCAGCGGAACCAGCGTCAATGCGACATCGAGCCAGCGGCGCAGCGTGACAAAGAGGATGATCGCGATCGACGCCACCGACCATACCGCCGCCTGAAGGAACGCTTTGACGATCGTCTTCGCCGCTTCAACGATGAAGATCGGCGCACCTGACGCCTGCGGCGCCACTGTCCGGACCGCGTCGACGAAGCGCCGGAGGACGATGTTGTCGTTGCCGTCTCCGCTTGGCGCGACCTCGATCCTGACCTCGCCGTCAGCCGCCACCCAGGCGCTCCTGAGAGCCGGCGGCAGCGTGTCGATCGTCACATGCTCGGCGGTCAGAAGGTCCTTCACCTGCCTGAGCGTGGTGATGAGCGGGGTGGCGAGAATCCTGTCGACTTCCTCTATTTGAGCTTGAGGAGCCTTGGCCAGCGCGGTCAGCGCCCCGGCCAGGCGTAACGCCTGCATCGCGCCGGGACTGTCGATCCCCTTGGCGGCGCCGGAAAGATCGGCGGCGGTCTTGTTGATCGCCTCGAGGGTCTGAGCGGGGGTCGGGGCCGGAACGGCCTGGGCGGGCGTAAGCGTGTTCTCGAAAAAAAAGTTCGCATCGTCGATGAGCGCCAGCTTCTCGTCCTGGTCCTTCGGCACGAAGCTCTCGAGCGTGCGGACCTTGGCGACTTCCGGCAGCGCGCCGAGCTTGTCGGCGAGGGCGGCGGCGGCGCCAAGGTCGGGCGCAAGGACATCGATCGTGTTCGGGCTGGTGTCGGGATCGCGCATGAGGTCAAGCAGCGTCGAGACCGATTCGACCTGTTTCGACCGCAGGTCGAGCGGGTTGAAGTCGAAGCGCAGGCCCCCGAGCAGAGGCAGGCCGAGAATGACCCCGGCCAGGGTCACGCCAACGACCCAGTTGCGCCGCCGGTCGAGAAAGCGGTCGAGGGGCGCGAGCGCCGCCCAGCCGACCGGCTCCGGCTCGCCCGCGGGCTTGAGCGCCGTGAGCAGGGCCGGCAGGAGAGTGACCGTGGTCAGGAACGCCACGATCATGCCGGTGCCCGCGATCAGTCCGAGTTCGGAGAGGCCGACATAGGCGGTCGGCAGGAACGAGTAGAAAGCAGCGGCGATCGAGGCGGCGGCGAGCAGAAGCGGCCCTGCGACCCCGCGCGCCGTCGCGTCGAGCGCCCCGCCGAGATCGCGGTTCGCATGCCGCTCGGCGCGATAGCGGACGCTGAACTGAATACCGAAATCGACGCCGAGGCCGACGAACAGCACCGCGAAGGCGACCGAGATCAGGTTCAAAGCTCCGACCATCATGAGGCCGACCGCCGCGGTGAGGGTGAGCCCAACCGCAAGGTTGACAAGGACAGCGAGCACAATTCGGGCTTGTCTCAGCGCGAGCCACAGCAGGAGGAGAACAACGAGGATCGTCACGACGCCGTTGAGCGCGGCGCCGTCGGCAACGGTGGCGAATTCCTCGTCCGAAAGCGCAACCGATCCGGTAAGGCGCACCCTGACGCCGTTTTCCGGCGTCAGACCCAGTTTTTCGATCGTCGCGCGGATGGCCCGCGTCGCCTGGCCGCCGGGCTGCAAATCGCCGTAGTTGAGGATCGGCTGAATGTTGAGGAACCGGCGCAGCTCAGCGGGGTCCGGCGGATGGCCTGTGATCAGCGTCCGCCAGGAAAAGGCAGGATGCTTGCCCGCTGCGACCGCCGCGAGCGCGTCGGCGATCGCCTTCACCGCCGGCCTCATGCCTTCGAGCGTCGTCTTTCCAAGCCGCACGCCTTCGATCGATTGCGAGAGCGCGCCGAGAACGCCGTGCAGGGTCGGATCGGCCGCGAGCGTGCCGAGGAACGGCTCAGCCTTGATCAGCTGCGCCATATCGCTTTTCACTTCGTCGACGGACTTGAAGAGAATGCCGTTGCGGGCAAAGAACTCGCCCCCGTCCGGCCTGGTCACGGTACGAATCACGTCCGTCTGGGGCGCGAGCGCGTTGGCCAACGCTGCGGCGCCCTCCTCCGCTCCTTCCGGCGTCGTTGCGTCGACGACGGCGATGATCCGATCGGTCCGCTGGGGGAAGAGGTCGTTGAGCCGCATCTCCTGCTGGCGCCAGGGGAGCGAGCTCGACAGGAGCTTGCTGCTGTCGGTGTTGATGGCGATGTGGCGCGAGAGATAGACGCCTGCGAAAACGGCCAGGATGAGGAAGCCCGGAATCACGAGCCAGGCATGACGGGTCGAGAGGCGTACGGCCCGCCCAACCGCGGCGACGATCAAGGCGCTGCTGTTTCTTTCCATGGGAGCCGGGTGGAGGCCATGGTTCGCGCCCTGTTGTCAAATTGGTCGAATCGGCAGGCCGCGCGGCCAGTTCGCCGGCAATCGAGATGAGCCGCCGCTCGCCCGCGCTTCTTCGGGTTTTCGAAACAAATACTTCTGTAAAACGGAAGACCGTGCTATGCTTTTCCCATGACTTATAGGATCGACAGCGGGCCCAGGGAAACACGAAAGCCTGAAGGCGGCGGCGCGCGCTCATTGTCCATGACCGCCGCGTCTTTCACTGCGGAAAAGTTGGCGGAAAGAAAAGTATGCTCGGGGAGCCGGCGCAAATTCTTGAAAAGGCTCGTTTCGAACAAGGCGATCCAAGGGAAGCAAAGCCTTTTCCTTGGGCGGGTTTGGCCGAGGCTATGGTCGCCCGGGCTTGGTTTGGCAAAATTTGGAAGGAGTTTGGCTGGCCGTCAGAGCGTGCTGTTCGAGCCGGAGTCCCAAAGCCAGGCGTCAAAACAAACGGCGCCGGGGGTGGCGGAAGCTCGACTCAATTCCCAAATCCGCGCTAGAAGCGCGCCCTCCCTGCTTCGGGCCGACGTGTTTTGCGAAGACCAACATCACGGCCGGCCAAGCGGCCATCCGTTCCAGCCAAGTGGAATCTCGACAATGAAGGGTTTCAAACTTCCCCTGCTCCCGTCCATGTCCTGGATCGCGGTCGCGATGGCCTTTCTTTTATGGTCGCCGACGGTGCTGCTCGCCGCATCGTCCAGTCCGGCCGCGCGGCATATCGAGGCTTATTATCAGCAGCTGATGCCGACGCTTAAGGCTGCCGGCTCGCTCAGCGTGCGCCAGCGCGACCAGCGCTTCGGGCCTGCCATCAACTCCGCCTTCGACATCGGGGCCATGACAAGGCTGGCGGCGGGCCCGGCCTGGAGCAGCTTCACAGGCGCCCAGCAGGCGGCGGTGCGTGAAGCCTTCGGCCGTTTCCTCGTCGCCGACTACGCCCACCAGGTGAGCGACTATTCGGGCCAGAGCTTCGTCGTCGATCCGCAGACGAGCCCCGAGGCGCGCGGTGGCGGCGAACTCGTCAAAACCCAGCTCCTGCAGCCGGGCGGACGCACGATCCAGATCAATTATCTGGTTCGCGGCGGCCGAGTGATCGACGTCTACCTCAACGGCACCGTGAGCGACCTCGCGACCCGGCGTGACGAGTTCGCTTCGATTCTGGCGGGCGGCGGTGGCGCCGACGCGCTCGTGAAGACCCTACGCGAACGGACCGAGACGCTGTTGGGCGGCTAAGCCGCTCGGCGATGATTCGACGCCCGCTGCCCCGCCCGTGAGCGTCCTCGTCGTCAGCGGATTGAAGCGCGAGGCGGCAATCCTCTCCGGTCCGGGGCGCCTCGCGATCTGCGGCGACGGCCCGACCCTTCGGTCCAGCCTGGCCGACCTGGAAAATACACGATTTGATATTGTAATTAGTTGGGGCGTGTGCGGCGGCCTCGACCCGCGGCTTCGCCCGGGCGATCTCATCATCGGGTCGGGCGTCGTCTCGTCCGAAGAGCACATCGGGGCCGACGAGGCCGTCGCCTCGTCGCTCGCGCGGCGTCTGACCGACGCCGGGACGCGCGTGTCGATCGAGCGTGTCGCGGCGGTCAGCTCTCCGGTCTTGACCGCCCGCGCCAAGGCCGATCTGCATTTGGCTGTGGGAGCGGCGGCGGTCGACATGGAAAGCCTGATCGCCGGCCGTTTCGCCCGCGAACGGCGGACGCCCTTCGCCATTCTCCGCGCAGTGGCCGACCCCGCGGAACGCGACCTGCCGCCGCTCCTGCTTGACGCCGTCGACTCCAACGGACGGATCAGGGCTGGCGCCCTATTCGCGAAGCTCGCCCGCTCTTCCGGTCAGCTCGCCAAGTTCGTCGCGGCGGCTCGCGACGGCCAGGCGGCGTTCAGGACGCTAGGCCGCTGTCGCGGCCTTCTTCCCGGCCTTTTCCTCGGCCTCGGCCCTGCGGATCTCTGACAGCTTCTGGGTGACGTTACTGTCGAAGACATAGGCCGCCGGACGCTGGCCATCGAGCGGGATGTCCGGCGCCATCGGCCCTTCGGTCTTGACGCCCCGCAAGGTGACCGCGAGCGCCTTCCACGGCCTCGTTACCGTGTCGCGCACCGCCGTCGCCTCAAATCCGCTGTGAACCATGCAGTCGGCGCATTTCTCGTAGTTGCCGACCCCATAGGCGTCCCAGTCGGTCTCCTCCATGAGTTCCTTGAAGGTCTTGGCGTAGCCCTCGCCGAGGAGATAGCAGGGACGCTGCCAGCCAAACACCGTGCGCGTCGGATTGCCCCAGGGCGTGCAATGGTAGCTCTGGTTGCCGGCCAGGAAGTCCAGGAACATCGTAGATTGGCTGAAGGCCCATTTGCGCGCCCCGTCGCCGCGCCGGAATACGGCCCGGAACAGCTCCTTGGTGGCGGAACGGTTGAGGAAGTGCTTCTGGTCCGGAGCCCGCTCGTAAGCGTACCCCGGCGACATGGTGATGCCGTCGACGCCGAGTTTGGTCACCGTATCGAAAAAGGCTGCGATGCGCGCCGGGTCCGCGTCGTTGAAGAAGGTGCAATTGATTGTGACCCGAAAACCCTTGGATTTGGCGGTTTTTAGCGCCGAAACCGCCCGATCGTAAACTCCCGGCTGGCAGACCGACTTGTCGTGCATCTCCTGGTCGCCATCGAGATGAATCGACCATGTGAAATAGGGGCTCGGGGCATACTGGTCGATCTTCTTCTCGAGGAGTAGCGCGTTCGTGCATACGATCGCGAACTTTTTCCGGGCGATGACCCCCTGGACGATCTTCGGCAGTTCCTTGTGCAGGAGCGGCTCGCCGCCTGCCATCACGACGACCGGGGCGCCGCACTCGTCGACGGCTTCGAGAGCGTCGGCGACCGAAATCCTCTTGTCGAGTATGGCGTCAGGATAGTCGATCTTGCCGCATCCCGCGCAAGCGAGATTGCAGCGGAAGAGGGGCTCCAGCATCAACACGAGCGGATAGCGCTTGCGCCCCGCGAGATGCTGCCTGACGATATAAGCGCCAACCCTGACGACCTGTCTTAGCGGTATGCCCACGGAGAATCCTTACAGTCTCGGTTGGTTGATCCGATCCGCACCACTTAACCCGCTAGCTCCGCAGGAAGGCGAAAGCTCACTGTCTCCACTGGCCCTTCGAGAGCCGAGACTTCCGACGGCGCGATCTGCATCAACGTCTGAACCACCTCAGCGACGACGACCTCGGGCGCGGATGCGCCAGCCGTGACACCGACGACACCGGCATTGCGGACCCAATTAACGTCAATCTCGCTGCTGTCGGCGACGAGATAGCTCGGAACGCCTGCCTCCTGACCAATCTCGCGCAGCCGGTTGGAGTTCGAGCTGTTGCGTGCTCCCACCACGATAAGAATGTCGGCGATCCGCGACAGTTCCTGCACCGCAGTCTGGCGGTTTTGGGTCGCGTAGCAGATATCACGAATCTCCGGTCCCGCGACATCGCTGAATCGGCGGTGCAGCGCCGCGATGACGCCCCGAGTGTCGTCAACGCTAAGCGTGGTCTGAGTGATGTAAGCTATCGGCTCGCTGACAGGGATGGGGAGCCTTTCCACATCGTCCTCGTTTTCGACGAGATGCAATTCGCCGTCGATCTGGCCAAGCGTTCCTTCCACTTCCGGATGGCCGGCGTGACCGATAAAGACGAGCGTCCGACCCTGCGCAATGTACCGCCGGCCCTGATTGTGAACCTTGGTGACCAACGGGCAGGTCGCGTCGATTGTGGGGAGCGACCGCGACTTCGCTTCGTCTTCAACTTCTCGTGAGACGCCGTGCGCGCTGAAGATCGTCACCGCTCCCTCGGGAACCTCATCTAGATCCTCGACGAAGCGTGCGCCTTTAGCCTTAAGTGATTCAACGACATGATGATTGTGGACAATCTCGTGGCGCACGTAGACCGGGGCGCCGTATTTGACCAGCGCCCGCTCAACGACATCGATCGCACGGACAACTCCCGCGCAAAACCCGCGGGGCTGAGCCAAAATGATCTTCATCCGCCTACTCTTTCACCGAATTAGCGACAGTTCCACGCAAAAGCTCAACCACCCCCGCGAATTTCACTCAGGACTCTTGATTAATACTTATGAGTTTAGGGTGCGACAGATGTACACGCAAGTGATGCCCGCGGTCCTGGGACCCTCATATATGTCTCGAAGCTTAAGGCACAAAGACTGGTGCAAGGCTGAGGACACTTTGGCGCCCGGAGACTCAATCTACGATTGGGATTAATTGATAGGCGCCTATTTCTTGATCAAGTGCACGATCAATATAAGCGAGCATTCGACAAATGGACCGATCCGGTCAAAATATCATTTTCTTTTCAGGTCGTTAGTCCCTTACGGCGGGCAATGGCACGCGCCTTGTAAGACGGCGTCCGGCGGGGCGCGGTCGCGCTCCGATCTCACTGCACGAAAAGCGGTATGGGTTCCACACCGCCGGGCGCGTCACAATGGGGCGAGGCTTATGAAAATCGTAATGGCGATCATAAAGCCGTTCAAGCTGGAGGAGGTGCGCGATGCGCTCACCGCCATCGGCGTGCACGGGCTGACGGTAACTGAAGTCAAAGGTTACGGGCGGCAGAAGGGTCATACCGAGATTTACCGCGGCGCGGAATACGCCGTGAGCTTCTTGCCAAAGCTGAAAATCGAGGTCGCGGTAAACAGCGACGTCACCGACAAGGTGGTTGAGGCGATCGTTGCTGCGGCGCGCACAGGCCAGATCGGCGACGGCAAGATCTTCGTTTACAGCCTCGACTCGGCGGTCCGAATCCGCACGGGCGAGAAGGATAAGGACGCGCTCTGACCTGCAGCGCGCTGTTTCTCATTCCAGTCTGGAGTCCCTTACAATGAATCTGATCCCAAAACTCTCTCGCCTCGCGCCGGCGCTGGCGGCGGCCGTTTTCATCGGCCTGACGCCGGCTGCAGTCCTGGCGCAAGCCGCAGCTCCCGCGACAACCGACGCTCCCGCCGCCGCGGCTCCGGCGGCCGCGGCTCCAGCAGCAGCGGCGCCCGCCGCGCCCGCCCCATCGGCAAAGCCGCCGCCACCGGCGACCCCCGCGTGCGCGGCGGCCAGCGCCGCCGTACCCGAGACCGACAAATATGCCGCCGTTGCGGCCGTCCCAGCCGTACTGACGAACTGCACGCCGAGCGGCGGCGATACGGCGTGGATGCTGACATCGGTCGCGCTCGTCCTCATGATGACGATCCCAGGACTCGGGCTCTTTTACGGCGGAATGGTGCGTAAGAAGAACGTCGGCGACACGGTGATGACGAGCTTCGCCATCACCGCTCTGGTCACGGTGGTCTATGCCATTGCTACCTACTCGCTGTCTTTCACCGGGGGCACGCCGTTCATCGGCGGTCTGAGCCGCGCCTTCCTCCAAGGCATCCTTAGCGACGTGAACAACGGCGGCATCGGTAATCCCAATCCCCTTGCGCCGACGATCCCTGAGACCGTCTACATGTGCTTCCAGATGACCTTCGCGATCATCACGCCGGCGCTCATCGCCGGCGCTTATGCGGAACGCATGAAGTTTTCGGCGATGCTATGGTTCATGGGCCTTTGGGCGATCTTCGTCTACGCGCCGGTCGCTCATTGGCTGTGGGGACCCGACGGGATCTTCAACTCGGCGAACCCCGACGCGTGGGTAAAGGTTCTCGACTTTGCCGGCGGCACGGTCGTGCACATCAACGCGGGCGTCGCCGGTCTCGTCGCGGCGATCATGCTGGGCAAGCGTCATGACACGGGTCCGGGCCACAACATGGTCCTGACCTTCATTGGCGCCGGACTGCTGTGGGTCGGATGGTTCGGCTTCAACGCCGGTTCCGCGGTGAGCGCGGGCGTACAGGCCGGCATGGCGATGACCGTCACCCAGATTGCCACCGCAGTCGCGGCGCTGACCTGGATGTTCGTCGAATGGGCGCATCGCGGCAAACCAACGGTGATCGGCATCTGCTCGGGCGCAGTCGCCGGCCTCGTGGCCATCACTCCGGCGTCAGGGTTCGTCGGGCCGGTCGGCGCGATGGTCATTGGCGTGGCGTGCGGCGTCGGCTGCTACTGGGGCGCGACTGGCCTCAAGCACATGTTCGGCTATGACGACGCGCTCGACTGCTTCGGCGTCCACGGCGTCGGCGGCATGATCGGCGCGTTCCTGACCGGCGTGTTCGCTGTCCAGCAATACGGCGGCACCGCCGGGTTGATTGAGGGCAACCCCGGCCAGGTCGTCAACCAGCTGATCGGCATCGTGACGGTCATTGTCTATGACGCGATTGTCACGGTGATTATCCTCGCCATCATCAAGGCCGTCATCGGCCTGCGCGTCTCCGACGAAGTCGAGCGCGATGGCCTCGACCTCGCCTTGCACGGCGAAGTCGTTCACTGAACCTGCGGAGCCCGGTGACCTATTGCAGGCCGCCGGGCGAAATCCTCCCGCGGACCTTGGACGCCCTGTTGGGCGTCCATTTTTCTTCCTGAAAGCGCCGCCCCCTCGCGTAGCTCCAGCGTCGCTACCACGCGTTAAGGTTAGGCCCCCATTAACTGGACCGGCCTAGAGTTTGGCGAGACGGCGCGCGATCCCGCCGCGACGATCCGGCGAGTCTGCGATGCGTACGACGACGTTCTCGTTTATCGACCACATGCCCGCCTCGGTGCGGGATTTCCCGAAGCGGCGGGCGGCCGAGATCGCCGGGCTGGGCGCGATGGCCGGCGTCGCAGGCCTGTGCCTCGCGCTTCTGACCTGGTCGGTCAGCGATCCGAGCCTCAATCACGCGACGAACGCGCGCATCCATAACCTCCTCGGCGCCCCGGGCGCGATCGCTGCCGACTTGGTGATGCAATTCATCGGCCTTGCCTCGGTCGCGCTGCTGACGCCGCCCGCCTTCTGGGGCTGGCGCCTCCTGACCGATCGGCGGCTCGAACGGCCGCGGCTCAAGATCGCCCTTTACCTGGCCGGCGTGATTGCGGCGGCGGCCCTGGCGTCGCTCCTTCCTGCGCCTGGAAGCTGGCCGCTGCCGACCGGCCTTGGCGGTGTTGTCGGCGACGCCGTCCTTTCGATCCCGCGCCGCTTCCTTCCCGTCTCGGCCTGGGCGACGATCGCTCTCGGCGCCAGTCTGGCGGCGCTTTCCATCCTCGGACTTGCTGCAGCCGCCGGCGCCGGCGGCCCCTCTCGCGCTCAAGGAGGCGGCGGCGCGTCCGATAATCCGTCCGGAAAGGCCCGCGCCGAGGCGCTGGCGCGTTTCGATGATGAAGAGGACCAGGATGAGCCGAGCTTCGGCATGGTGTCGATCGGAGCCGTCATTCATGCTCTTCTCACCGCCAAGGCGACGTTGCGCCGATTCGCGCGGCGCGGGGCGCCGGCGACGCGAAAGTCATCGCCGATGCTCGGCCCTGCGCCAGCCGCGACCCGAGCGCCCTGGTCGAACCTCAGCGATGTCGACGACGCCCTGACCGATCCCGCAGCCTATGCTCCTCGCCCGCAAGGCGCGGCCCCGATCGTGTCGGTGAACGCGCCTCCCGTCGCGATCACCCCGGCCGCGCCGCGGAACGCGAGCCGCCCAGTCGTCGAGCCCAGGTTCGGCGCATCGCCGCGCCGCGACTGGGTCATGCCGGCGCTGGCGATGCTGACCGAACCGAAGAAATCGAACGGGACGCGCGTCTCGCAGGACGCGCTCGAACAGAACGCTCGCCTGCTCGAAGGCGTCCTCGACGATTTCGGCGTCAAAGGCGAGATCGTCAACGTGCGCCCGGGCCCGGTCGTCGCGCTCTACGAGCTTGAGCCGGCCCCCGGAATCAAGTCGTCGCGGGTGATCGGGCTCGCCGACGACATCGCCCGCTCGATGTCGGCGGTCTCGGCGCGCGTCGCCGTGGTCCAGGGCCGCAACGCGATCGGCGTCGAGCTGCCGAACCAGCGCCGGGAGACGGTCTACCTGCGCGAGCTTCTCGCGAGCGAGGACTTCGAGAACTCGAAGCATCGGCTCGCCATCGCGCTCGGCAAGACGATCGGCGGCGAGCCCGTGATCGTCGACCTCGCCCGCATGCCCCACCTTCTCGTCGCCGGCACGACCGGCTCGGGCAAGTCGGTTGCGATCAACACGATGATCCTCTCGCTCGTTTACCGGATGAAGCCGGAGCGGTGCCGCCTCATCATGGTCGACCCGAAGATGCTCGAGCTCTCGGCCTATGACGGCATCCCGCACCTCCTGACCCCGGTCGTCACCGACCCGAAGAAGGCGGTCATCGCGCTCAAGTGGGCGGTGAGGGAGATGGAGGACCGCTACAAGAAGATGTCGAAGGTCGGCGTGCGCAACATCGACGGCTTCAACGCCCGCGTCGCCGAGGCTGCCGCCAAGGGCGAGCCGCTGATCCGCACCGTTCAGACCGGGTTCGACCGCGAAACCGGCGAGGCGGTCTACGAGCACGAGGAGATCCCGCTCGACGAACTGCCCTATATCGTCGTCGTCGTCGACGAGATGGCCGACCTCATGATGGTCGCCGGCAAGGACATCGAGGGGGCGATCCAGCGCCTCGCGCAGATGGCGCGCGCGGCCGGCATCCATCTCATCATGGCGACCCAGCGCCCGTCGGTCGATGTCATCACCGGCACCATCAAGGCCAATTTCCCGACCCGGATCTCGTTTCAGGTGACGAGCAAGATCGACAGCCGCACCATCCTCGGCGAGCAGGGCGCCGAGCAGCTGCTCGGCCAGGGCGACATGCTCTACATGGCCGGCGGCGGCCGGATCGCCCGGGTCCACGGTCCGTTCGTGTCGGAGAACGAGGTCGAGAAGGTCGTCGCCCATCTCAAGCGGCAGGGCGCGCCGGAATATCTCCACGCCATCACCGAGGAGAACGAGGCCGGCGACGACAATGACGAGGATGGGCCCCTGCCCTCGCCGGGGTCGATGGACGCCGAGGAATCGGCCGACTTCTACGACCGCGCCGTCAATATCGTGCTGCGCGATCGCAAGGTGTCGACGAGCTATATCCAGCGGCGCCTCTCGGTCGGCTACAACAAGGCGGCCTCGCTGGTCGAGCGGATGGAGAAGGAGGGGGTCGTCAGCGCGCCGAACCACTCGGGCAAGCGGGAGATCCTGATCGGCAACGGCGTCGACCGCAACGCCTTCGAGGACCTTGGCGAGGACTGAACCTAGCCCAAGCGCGGACGCAACGAAGGCCAAATCGGGCGCAACGAAATCAAAGACCGACGCAACAAAATCAAAATACGGCTTTGTTAGTTTTCAGTGACTTAGACCGATTCCCGGTATTTTTTTCGCCTGCCGCCATCAGCCCGCCCGGTGCATGGTCCAGACATCGCCGCTCATGTCGACGAGATGAAATCCGCGCCGCGCCAGTTCGCTGATCGTAACCGTGTCGCTCGCCTTGACCGTCGCCCAGGTGTTCGGCGGCGCATCCTTGATCTGATGAAGGTTTCCGGCATGGAAATGCTGCATCGATTTCTCCTCGAACTCTTGCCCAGCGGATGCGCCCTCCCAGACCAGCCGCGGCGTAAAGCTCAATATAGCGCCTCATGGTGCGTTGCACAATAAATTGCTGCCATGCACAAAACGCGGGCCGATGGCAGGATCGATCCCTCCAGGCGTCCTCACGATCAGGGAAGGGACGCGGCGACCCGGGGCAACCTTGCATTGCCTCGCCGCTGGATCGCTCCGCTTGTGAAGCGGCGGCGTTTCCGGCGCGGGGCCTCAGGGGTCGTAGCCACGCTGGGCGACGACCTGCGCGACGAGCTCCCGCGCCCGCTGCGGGGTCAGCCCCTCGCCCGCCGCGACTTCGGTCAGCGTCGATCCGGCGGCGAGCCGCTCAAGCATCCTCAGCGCCCGCACCGCCATGTCCTGAGGCGGCGAATAAAGCTCGCCGCCCGCCACGCCGCCGATCCCCAACCCGTCCCCGACATCCGCCATCGCCATCCCCGATCGATTCCGCGATTCGGAATGGAATATAGCTCGGATTGTGATTCGCGGAAAGAAATTGTCGAAAAATTTTGTGGATGCGGATCTAAGAGGGGTAGACGGAGGTTAGGGTTATTGGGGATTGAGCAAAGTGTCATCGATATCCGAAAGTGTCACTGATATCCCAAGTAAGGTCACCGCGCCCTACGCGGCGCGCTCTGCATCCAGCCGCTTTCCTTCTCGTCGTGTGTTGCCTGATCGTCCCGTCAGCCGAATAGGCCGCTTTCGAGCAGCGTTCGCATCCCAGCCAAGGCGTTGTCTTGGGCCGGCCCGGCCAGCCGGCCGTCGCAGCAGCGGCAGCTAGGCATTGGCGTTTCACCGCTGTCCGCAACGAAGTTGGTTTGACGGACGGCCAGTTGGGTAAGAGTCGAGGCCGGCTCAATCCTGCCCTGCTTCTGATCGGCGTGATAGATTGTTCGTCCTTCCTTGAAGGTCTCAACGACCGTGATGTTCGGGATGTCGTCGACCGCCTCCGTCAGCGGATTTTTCTTCAGAATGACGAGATCGGCGAGCTTGCCGACTTCAATCGAACCCTTGTCTTTCTCCTCGCGATACTGCCAGGCGGGCGTCACCGTCAGCGCCTTCAGCGCCGCCATCACGTCGATGCGCTCATCGGGTCCGATCACAACGCCGTCCTTCGACTTGCGCGTCACCGCCGACCAGACCATCAGCATCGGGTCGACGGGCGTGACCATAAAGTCGTTGTGGTTGGAGAAGGGAATATTCTTCGTCTCGGCGCTTTTCGCGGGGCTGATGAAAAAGGCGCGCTGCTCACCGAGATTGGCGAGATGCACGTCGCCCCAGAAGAACGTGTGCTCGGTGAAGAACGACGGCGAGAGTCCGAGCTTCGCGTAGGAATTGAGCTGCTCGGGCCGCATGCATTGGGAATGGACGACCACGTGGCGGCGGTCGTCGCCCGCTTTGACGCCCGCCTTCTCGGCCGCGTCGATCACAATATCGATCGCCGCGTCGCCATTGGCATGCGTCCAGATCTGAATGTTCTTCTGCGTCGCGCCTCGATAAAGCTTCTCGATCGTCTCTTTGGGAAATAGAGGCTGGCCAACCCAATCCTTCTCTCCGTTCGGGCCGCCGGTCAGTAATGGCTTCGTCCAGAACGCCGTCTTGCCCTGGGGCGAACCGTCGACCACGAACTTGATTCCGCCGAGCTTCAGGCGATCCTTGTAGACGTTGAACTCATTCGACGGGTCGCCGATCACGACAAGCTTGTCGGCGCTATCGGTCGTGAGATAGCTCCGGAAAATCTTTGGCACTTCTGCCACGAATGGCAGCGAGACAATGTCGATATAGAGCTGGCCCCTGGCGCCGGCTTTGCGCAGAAATGCAAGTTCCTCTTCGTGAGTTGCGCCTTCCTGAGCGGTCGTGCAGCCCTTGCTCGCATAGATCTGCTGGGCGGGCTTCAAAAGGTCGAGCATGTCCTCTTCGCTCGGCTGCGGAACCTGCGCGAAGATCGGCATGAACGCCGTCTCCATGAGGAGACCTGCCGGCTCGTTCGATCCCGGCTCTCGAGCGATCAAGCCGCCCGCCGGCGTCGGGGTGGCCTCGCTGATGTCGAAAGTCTTGAGCGCCAGCGAATTGAGCACGGCCCCATGATTCGAGACGTGAATGACCATCACCGGATTGTCAGGAAAATGCGCATCGAGATCGCGCCGCGTGAGGTCGCGCTTCTCGGCGAGGCCAGTGGCGTCGTAGCCATAACCCATGACCCACTGGCCTTTGGCAATCTTGCGCGACTCCATGTTGGCTTTGAGCGCGGCGATGATATCCGCGATGGCGTGAACCGGCCCGACCGGAGCTGGCGAGCAATTGGCCCAGGTCACGACGCGCGGCGCGTTCATGAAGTGTCCGTGCGCGTCGATGAAGCCCGGCAGAAGCGCCTGTTCGCCCAACTCAACGACCCGCGTCGACGGCCCCTTCCATTGCGCGAGCACATCGCTCTCAGCGCCTGCTGCGACAATGCGGCCGTCCTTGACCGCGACCGCTTCGACCGAAGGCTGAGCCGGGTCCATGGTGACGATGGCGCCGCCATGGATGATGAGATCGGCGTCCTCGGCGGCGCGCGCGGGCGCGGTCCATACGAGCCCCCCCAATGCGGCGGTCGCCCCGCTCACAAGCACATCCCGGCGCGTAACAGTCATCGATGCCCCCAAGCCCGAAGCGAAAAGTGAAAATACCGAACCCGGAGCGCTTTTCGTCTCGAATTGGCATGACCGTCAACTTACGAGTATGCAATGACGCCGACCTGAGAAGTCGCGAAGAACGCTTGGCTCGGCCGCGGACACGCCTCCATCAGCTTGCCGGGAAGCTGCCTCAAAATCCCTGGAAGAACAATCGCATAGGAGCGCCCGATTTCATCCTATCGGGCGCTCCCTCGGGGCCGCGTTTTTAATCAAGGGCCAGGAGACTCAGAGGTCTCTTGCGAGCCAATAGGCGAGCGCTTGCACGGCTTCCATCACCCGTCGGCGATTGGATTACTCGAACATCGTTTGGTCGATCGCCGCAGCCCAGTAGCGTGAGGTCGCCCGGAACGGCCGTTGCACGCCCCCAAGCATCGCGACGCCGCTGATGTTGTCCCAGGCCCTGCCGTCCTTGAGCGGCCCCAGAGTGAGATAGTCTATGCGCACGATGAGCGTGCCGCCTTGGGGCGACATGCGGCTCGCCAGAGCTTTGGCAAGTTCATCCGGAATTCTCTCCTGCACCCAAGAGGCTGTCGGGTCGCCGGCGCTTGCGCGCAACGGCGCGGCGTCAGCCGCTTGAATTCTCAAACTCGGCCAGAACCCCCATTGCTTCTGCGATCCTCCGCATGTCTTTTTCGTCAAGCTTGCGCTTCGGCCCGCGCATGACGATGCCCCAGTCGGCGCCGTGATCGCAGGTCAGTCGGAGTTCGTGCAGAAGCGGCGTAATCGGAGCAGGCTTGGCGCCCTTCAGGTAGTCCACATCGACGCGATACGGATTGAAGTTCATCGCCTGTTCGGCGCGATAAGGAGCGTCCGACGTCACACGGCCGATGGTCGTGAACGCCTGCACCGGCTTGCCTTCCCCTAAGCCTTCGCGCGGGGAGTAGTAAACGATCCAGTCACCCTTCTTGAGAGCCTTCACGGCGATATGCTTGCCGTGCCCAAGCTGTGCGAAGCCGCCGTCGCGGCCCCCTCGAGCATGCTGCGCTGACGCGACACCCATCCAGAACGTCATCGTTCAAGACTCCTCGAGGGATCATTGGGGATTGAGTAAGGAGTTGCCGCAATTCCCGTGAAGGCTGTTCGGTCCATGCAAAGGCCAGGAGATTCAGAGGTCTCTTGCGAGCCAATAGGCGAGCGCTTGCACGGCTTCCATCACCCGTCGGCGATTGGATTGCTCGAACATCGTTTGATCGATCGCCGAAGCCCAGTAGCGTGAGGTCGCCCTGACCGGCCGTTGTACGCCGCCAAGCATCGCGACGCCGCTGATATTGTCCCAGGCTCTGCTGTCCTTGAGTGGCCCCAGAGTGAGATAGTCTATGCGCACGACCAGCGTGCCGCCTTGGGGCGACATGCGGCCCGCCAGAGCTTTGGCAAGTTCATCCGGAAATCTCTCCTGCACCCAGGACGCTGTCGGATCGCCGGCGCTTGCGCGCAGAGGCGCGACATCAACCTGAATATTGCGGATCGGAAGGCCCGATTGCGCGAGAGCGTTTTGACCGGCGACCGCAACGAGAAGCGCAAGCGCGCTCCATGCCGCAATCGTCACGCGGCGAATAAACCCAAGGCTATGCATGGCGCCCCTCCAAGGGTAGCGTCCAACGATTTCGCGCCGGCCCACCATACTCGTTCCTGCGAAAGGCTGCTTCGTCGGGTTGAGGTAAACACGCGAAAACCCGAGATATTCGGGATGACCGGCCGCTGGCGCTCGTCGGGAGGATCGCTGAATGTGGGCGAGCGATGGCGTCGAACGTCTCGGCGCTCCGATGCACCTGCTCGCGGGACGCGCCTTAGCCGAATCCCACCCCCGCCGCGCCGGGCTTGAGGCGGATCAGGCGCGAATCCTCGACCGCCGCCTGCCGGTGCTTAACCGCCTCGCGATAGACGGGATCGCGGATCATGGCGACGAAGGCGGCGACGTCCGGATATTCGGCGATGAAGGCGAGATCCCAGCGTTCTTCCGCCGGCCCGATCAGCATGAGCTCGAACCGGCCGCGCCAGACGATCTTGCCCCCGAGACGGGAAAAGACCGGTTGGCTCTCGCGCCCGTATGCCGCGTAGGCCTCGGCCCCGGTTGCCTCGCGCCCGTCCGGATAGGCGGCGCGGGCGCGCAGCCGGACGAGGTTCAGCATATGGATGGGGCCGGGACGGTCGTCGGCGCGAAAGGCCGCGAAACTCTCTTTGGTCGGATCGATGTGGCCGGTCATCGCGCTTCGCCCTGCTCGCCGCCGGCCCGCCGGCCCTGATGCGAACTATAGCGGACTCGCCGTCAGTGCGAGACGCAAAAAGCGCCCCGCAAGGTCAGGGCGTGCCGCGGGCTTCCGAATCGGCGACGAGCGCGTGCGAGGTCGCAGACGCGCTGACGTGGATCGCGGCGTAGCCGAACGCCGAGCCGAAATTGCTCGGCGTGACCCCTTCGTAAGCGACGGTCGCGGTCACGGTCGCGTCGAGGGTTGTCACCGCGACGGACGGCCTTCCGATCGCGCCCTTGGGGGCGTTGCGGGCGAACGCCGCAAGAGCGAGGCGGGCGCCCTCGCCCGCGCTCTCCGGCTGCCGCGCCATCGCCGCCGCCGCGGCGAGCGAGGCGGCCTCGGCCGCCAGCTGAACCTGGGTCCGGAATCGCGCGACATGGGCGTGGTCGGCCGCGACCGCGAGCGCGAGCACGATCAGCGGCGCGGCCGCGGCGCAAGCGATCGCGCCTCCGCCCTCGGCGCCGGGAGGGCGCGGCGGATACGCGGACGGGCTGGCATGGGACGCGTGTCGGAGTTTCATTGTCGACTTTCCAAAGCTCGCGCTTGAGCCCCCGCGAGCGAAGGCAAGTCGTACTCTCAACTTTTGACCGACCCGGTAAGGGAATCAGTGAAAACTGCGCGGCGCCGTTGAGCAAATCTTGATGCGTTTCCGCCGACGCGCCCAAATCGGCGAACGGCGATCGGCGCGCATTTCCGGAGCTTGGCGCGCTGCTTGACTGATTTTAATTAAGTCTATAAATTTGGTATACATCACTATACCCAAAGTATTCCTGGAGTTAGGGCCATTTCTGAGGCAGCCATCCCGGTTCAGGCGACCGAACGCGCCCAGCACAGCGAAGACACGCTGGCCCTCATCATCGGATTGGGCGTGTTCGCCCTTGCGCTGGTTTCGCTGTCCGGCGCCGACGCGCTCGGCTGGCTCGCAACCACCTCGGTCTGGACCGATCCCTCAGCCGCGCTCGGCACGGCGTCGAAAGCCTATGCCGGACTCGGCGGCGTTGGCGCGCTCGTCCTCACCTATGTCGCGCTCGCCGCCGTTCTCTCCGCCGCCGCTTACGCCCTCGGCGACGACGTGGGCCGGTTCCTGGTTCGGTTCACGGTCGCCTTCGCGATTGCCTATGGCGCCTGGTTTCTCGGGTCCTGGGCCCATTTCGCCGCCGTCACCCCGGCCGATCAGGCGAAGTTCGGCGTCTCGTGGT
The DNA here is from genome assembly GCA_963794655.1 of uncultured Alphaproteobacteria bacterium. Taxonomy (GTDB): domain Bacteria; phylum Pseudomonadota; class Alphaproteobacteria; order Rhizobiales; family Beijerinckiaceae; genus Roseiarcus. The sequence goes on along the minus strand of CAWCEV010000006.1, from coordinate 1,440,069 downwards.
CGCTGAAACTGACCAGCGAGGGCGGCTTCATCGTCGCGCTGATCGCCGGCCTCGTCATCGCCAATTTTTTCCCGGCGTTCGCGGAATGGCTGAGGAGCGCGATCCGCCCCGAGCTCTATATCAAGATCGCGATCGTCATCCTCGGCGCCTTCATCGCCGTCACCGTCGCGGGCAAGCTCACGCTCGCGTCGTCACTGATGCTGCGCGGCCTCGCCGCGATCGTCGAGGCTTATCTCATCTATTGGCCGGTCGTGTATCTCATCGCCCGCAAAGGCTTTGGCTTCAGCCGCGAATGGTCGGCGCCGCTCGCTTCGGGGGTTTCGATCTGCGGCGTCGCGGCGGCCATCGCGACCGGCGGGGCGATCCGGGCGCGGCCGCAAGTGCCGGTGCTGGTGTCCTCGCTGGTGGTGATCTTCGCGGTGGTCGAAGTCCTGATCCTGCCGGTCATCGCCCAGACCTTCATGGCCCATGAGCCGCTGGTTGCGGCCGCCTGGATGGGCCTCGCGGTCAAGACGGACGGCGCGGCGGTGGCGGCGGGCGGCATCACGCAATCGCTGATCCAGGCGAAGGCGGCGGCCGAGGGGATCAACTATCAGCCCGGCTGGATGTTGTCGGTGACGGCGACGGTGAAAGTGTTCATCGACGTGTTCATCGGCGTCTGGGCCTTCATCCTCGCCTATATCTGGACCAATCACGTCAATCCGCGTCCCGGCGCGCAGAGGGCCAAGCTCGCTGAGATCTGGGAGCGGTTCCCGAAGTTCATCCTCGGTTTCGTCGCGACCTTCCTGATCGCTCTGGCGTTTGCGCTCGGAACCGACGCCGGAACCTCGGGCAAGCTCGCCGCGGCAGTCGGCGAAGCCAATGTGCTGCGCGTGATCTTTTTCGTGCTGACCTTCTTCTCGATCGGCGTGTTGTCCGACTTTCGCCGGCTGTGGCAGGACGGCTTGGGCAAACTTGCGGCGGTCTATCTCGTGTCGCTGTTCGGCTTCGTCATCTGGGTCGGCTTCGTCATTTCCTGGCTGTTCTTCGCCGGGGTCAAGCCGCCGCTCGCATCGTAAAGGTCATCCAATGGCGACGCCCGATCTGCGCGATGAGCTGAAGGCCCCGGTCGAACCGCTGCTGCCGATCGAAAAGAAACTGATCGGCTGGAGCCTCGGCGCCGGGATCGCCCTGCTCGTGCTTCTCATCCTGCTCAATCGCATCGTCCCGCTCACCTAGAGTGAGCAAGCGCTTGGCTGCGTCCGGGCGCCAAGGAACCGGCCCATGACCATCGACTGGACCCATTTCACCCCCGGCTCGGCGCTGGCCGGCGGCGTTCTGATCGGTCTTGCGGCGGCGTGGCTCATTCTCGTCGAGGGCCGCGTCCTCGGCGCCGCGGGCATTCTCGGCGGTCTCGTTCCCCCGCGCGCGGGAGACTGGGTCTGGCGCGCGGCCCTGCTCGCCGGCCTCATCGCCGCGCCCTTGATCGCGCGGGCTCTCATCCATATCGCGCCGCCCGCGATCGAAACGGACGTTGCGACGCTCGTCGCCGGCGGTCTCCTGGTCGGCTTCGGGACCCGCCTCGGCGCCGGCTGCACCAGCGGTCACGGCGTCTGCGGCCTCGCGCGATTGTCGCCGCGCTCGATCGCGTCGACCGCAACCTTCATGGCCGCGGGCTTCCTCACCGTCTTCATCGTCCGCCATGTCCTCGCCTGAGGCCCGATCGATGACCCGCCTTTCGCCCATCCTGGCCGGACTCCTGTTCGGGATTGGCCTTTGCGTCTCGGGCATGATCTACCCGAGCAAAGTGCTCGCGTTCCTCGACCTCGCGGGCGCCTGGGATCCCTCGCTCGCCTTCGTCATGGGCGGCGCGGTCGTGGTCGCCTTCGCCGCCTTCCGCATCGCCGCCCGGCGGCGCACGACCCTTGCGGGCGAGCCGATCGACCTGCCGCCCACAAAAACGATCGACGCCCGGCTGATCGGCGGATCGGCCCTCTTCGGCGCTGGCTGGGGACTGGTCGGGCTCTGTCCGGGCCCGGCGATCGCGAACCTCGGCTTTCTCGACCCGCGAGCCGCGCTGTTCGTCCTCTCCATGATCGCCGGCATGGGGCTTTACCGGCTTCTCGCCGCCCTGCCCTCACCGGCGGCTTACGCGGAAGCCTCGCTCGACGGTTGATCCGCCGGCTTCACCTTCCATATTCCCGACGATGCAAGTCCGGCCGCCTCGGCGCGCCCGGCCCGGAAACCTACCGATGAGCGACTGGAACCCGATCCTCTACACCAAGTTCGAGGCCGAGCGGATGCGCGCCGCGCGCGATCTCCTCGCGGAGGTTCCGCTCGCCGCGGCCAGGCTCGTCTATGATCTGGGCTGCGGTCCGGGCAACAGCGCGGAACTCCTGCTTCGCCGCTTCCCCGACGCGCGGACGATCGGCCTCGACACCTCCGACGCGATGCTGGCGCATGCGAGGGTCCGCTCGCCCAAGGCCGAATTCGTCAAGGAGGACATCGCCCGCTGGGCGCCGGGCGACGACGCGCGGCCCGACCTCATCTTCGCCAACGCGGCGCTCCAGTTCCTGCCTGAACACGAGCGTCTCTTTCCGCGCCTCATGTCCTATCTTGCGCCCGGCGGGGTGCTTGCCGCGCAGATGCCGAACACGGCGCGCGAATCCTCGCATGCGCTGATGCGCATGGTCGCGGCCGAAGGGCCGTGGTCGTCGCGCCTGGTGCCGATCGCCAAGACCCAGCCGCTCATCGCCGGCTACGAGGATTATTACGACTGGCTTCGCCCGCAGGCCTCGCGGGTCGACATCTGGACGACGACCTATGTCCATCCGCTCGAGGGGCCGCAGAGCATCGCCGACTGGTTCGCCGGCTCGACACTCCAGCCGTTTCTCGAGCGGCTCGACGACGACGAACGCTGTGAGTTTCTTTCCCGCTATCGCAAGGGCCTGAAAGAGGCCTATCCCGCGCAGCCGGACGGCCGCACGCTGTTCGCCTACCCGCGGCTCTTCATCGTGGCCGTCAAGGCTGCGGCCTGATCCGCCTCACGCCCCCCCTTTTTGGCGATCAAACTTTATCCTTGCCGTAAAGGCATGTTTTACTACCGTTACGGAACCCCCAAGTTTCGAGCATCGAATTAACTCATCGAACGGACCTGTGGCGCTAGCCTTTCCCTTGCGCCCGATGTCCTTCCGTTCAGGAAGGTCGTCGCCGGCGGCGGGGCTGACGCGAATGTCCGATTGCGATCTCTTGCCTGATGGATTCGGATCCCGCGGCGAAACGCCGCCGGGCGAAACATGCGAGGCCGGGTTCGAGTTGGTCCTGTTGCGCGAGCAGTATCGTTCGCTCGCGCGGCTCGGACCCTATGTCCATGGCGTCATCATCCTTGCGACGGCGGCGATTTACTGCGCAACCGCGCCGGCGTCGCTGATCGCTGGTGTTCTTCTCCCTGCAGCTCTGCTCGCGGCTTCGACGCTGCGCCTCATGTCCTGGCTCAAAGCGCGCGAATCGGTAGAGCGCGCGACGGTCGATGTCCTTCGGCGCGGGGTCATGGGCGCGAACGTCCTCGGACCGGCGCTGGCGTTCGCGCTCGCCATGATGGCGGCGGCTTCGACGGCCGAGAGCAACCTGGTCGAGTTCGCGCTGGCGCAGGTCGCCGTCTGGATCGCCGCCGCCGCATGCGCGTTTTGTCTCAGCGCTCTCGGCGGCGTCGCGGGCGTCGTCGTCGCCGCCGCGACCGCGCCGCTCGTTGTCGCGTTCGTGACCCGCGGGGCGGATCTCACCTTCTGGCTGGCGGCGCTCATGACCGTCGCGGCCTGCTTCGTCATCCGCATGCTCGGTGAGAACTATCGCATGTTCGCCGAGATCGTCGGCTCGCGTTTCGTCATGGCCGAAAGGCAGCGCGCCGCCGAGGACGCACGGCAGGCAGCCATGGCCATCGCGCTGACCGACGATCTGACCGGGCTTCCCAACCGACGCTGCTTTCAGGGCGAGCTCGCCGAGCGCATCGCAACCTGCGCCGCAAACGCGCGGCCGTTCGCCGTCGGCCTCATCGACCTCGACGGCTTCAAGCCGATCAACGACAATCATGGACATGCCGCAGGAGACGACATCCTCAGACAGGTCGCCGGTCGCCTCGCCGGGGCGCTTGCGGGTCGAGGCTCGGCGGCCAGGATGGGCGGCGATGAATTCGCCATCCTTTGCGACGGGATCGGCGCCCACGAGGAGGCGATTGCGCTCGGAGACGAAATCCAGCAGATCTTCACCGCGCCGTTCGCGGTTGACGGGCACGACATTGCGTTGACTGGCGCCTGCGGCTTCGCGCTCTTTCCCGCTTCCGTCGCCGAGCCGGACGAGCTCGTGCGCATGGCCGACGCCGCGCTCTACCGCGCCAAGGCCAGCGGCCGCGGCGGCGTGGCTTGCTTCGCGGCGGCTGAAAATGACGCCGCCGGCCGCGCTGCTCTCGAGGAGGTGCTGCGCAGGGCGGCCGACGAGCCGAGCGCCTTCGAGGCGATGGTCGGCTCCATCGAGCCAAGGCGCCGCCGAGCCGCCTGAGGGCGCATCGCGGATAAGCGCCGCTCGACCTTTTGTCGCCACGCTCCACAGGCGCCTATTCGCGCGTCCGCGGGCGGGCGCTGCTGGGCTTTCTTGCCGACTCCACCTTCCTTTGTAAGCGTTGACTTATCGCAAGGCGCTTCGGCCGCTTCGCGTCATGATGCAGGGAAGGTCGTGGAGAAATGAGATGTTTGCGTCTTCGCTCCTGTTGGTTTTGATCTGCGCAGCTCCGATCGCGTTCATTCTCACGAACGCCTCCCAGCCTCGACCGAGGCGAGCGGTGGTTCTGGTGAGGCCGCGAAGCGGCGGGGTTCGGCGAACGCGCTTGTGAGCGCGACCCTCGAGCGCTCGCGACAACGATGTCCCCCTATTCCATCGAACCGATCGGGCCGCGAACGATCGATCTCGCCTATCCCTTGGTCAGAGCCTGCGGCTACGCCCTCATGCTCCCCGAATGGCGAGCGTACTGCGAGGCGTTTCAACCGCCGCAGTCCCGTGAGTTGGCGCGCGAGAGCGAGCGGGCGCTCGTTGCGCGCGACGCGCACGGATATGTGAAGGGCCTTTGCATATATTCGATCGCAGATGATCCGCAGCGAGGCCGTCTCCTTCAAATTCCCGTCTTTGCGATCGCCAGCGCCGTCGACGGAGAGGGTGTGGCCAGCGATCTCATCGGCGCGCTGATCTCCCAATGCGACCGATCCCTGTGCTCGGGGATGCGGTTTTTGCCGATGGGAGCCGACAGCTCGAAGCGCCAACAAAGCGCGGACGCCGTTGGAAGCCGGCTGTTCCTGCGGCCGTGGCCGGGCGCAGCGCAGATGGCGAGGGCCGTTAGCGGCCTGGCGCCATGGCGCGCCCCGGAACTGCGCGATTAGCGATCAACCTTGCCGGTAAAGACATAACCAACGCCGCGGACCGATTTCACGAGCGCAGGATTCTTTGGATCCATCTCGATCTTCTTTCGCAGCCGCATGATCTGCGCATCGATCGTGCGGTCGAAACTCTTCATGCCGCGTCCGCGCGTATGATCCATCAGAGCTTCCCGGCTGAGGACTCGGCCGGGATGTTTCGCCAGCGCTGCCAGAAGATCAAATTCGCCGGTAGTAAGCGCGACGTCCGCTCCAGCCGGAGAGAGAAGCCGCCGGCGGGCGATGTCGAGGAGCCAGCCGTCGAACCGGATGACGTCGTCGCCGCTCTGCGGATTGTGGAGCGCCGGCTCGGGCGCCGGCTTGCGCCGTCGTAGAACGCTTTTGACCCGGGCCAGGACCTCGCGCAAATGGAAGGGCTTGGCGACATAGTCGTCCGCGCCGATCTCGAGGCCGACGATGCGGTCGAGCACTTCGTCCCTTCCGGTCAGCATGATGATCCCGACGTCGGATTTGGCGCGAATCTCGCGGGCGAGCGTGAGCCCGTCCTCGCCCGGCATGACCACGTCGAGCAGGATCACGTCGACCGCCCTCGACTTCAGTTGCGCGCGCATCGCCGCGCCGTTCTCCGCGGCGCTGACCCGATAGCCCTCCTGCTCGAAGTAACGGAGCAGCATCTGGCGAATCCGGGCGTCATCGTCGACAATGAGAATTTGGATGGGCTGTTCCGGCGGCTCGATCATTGGCTTGGCGATGGGGCCTCGCGCTGTCACACAATGTTACAAAACGGCGCCAATTCTAACCCGCGAGCGATACGCCGATGACATAGCGCTGTTCAGATGCGCCCCGTCAAGTCAGACAGGGAAAGCGCCATGTATAGCCAGGCAACAGCATCGCTGACTCGAGGCGCGGTTCCCTCGCGCGCCAACCCGGACGATCTCGGGCCCGCGCTCAAGGATCTATTCGAAGGACAGCACGCCGAGAAGCTCGAGCCCGGCGAGGCGCTGTTCTGGGAAGGGGACAAGGCCGGCCAAATCTTTGATGTCCTTGAGGGCGTGCTGCGGGTCTACAAGATCCTGCCGGACGGCCGTCGGGCGATCATGGGATTCATCTATCCGGGCGACGTTCTCGGCGTGTCCTTCCAGGACCGCTATCTCCTGACCGCTGAGGCGGTCACCGAGGTCAAGGTGCGGCGCTTCTCACGCGGGCGATTTTTTTCGCGGGTCAACGAGTCGCCGGCTCTGCGCCCACAGCTTTTCGCGCTTCTTTGCGACGAGATGTCGGCTGCCCAGGACCAGATGGTGCTGCTCGGCCGCAAGAGCGCGGAAGAGCGGGTCGTCAGCTTCCTGCTCTCCATTGATCGCAAGTGTGGCCCGGGCAGTGAAATCGAGCTGCCGATGAGCCGTCTCGACATGGCGGACTATCTCGGCCTCACGATCGAGACCGTCTCGCGGATGATGACCAGCCTTGTCCGGCGCGGGCTCATTCGCGCAACTGGACGTCACAAGCTCGCCCTGCGTAATCTGAGCGCGCTGCGCGACATCGCCGGCGGCGATGAAGGCGAGGATCATGGCCAGCCTGCGCCAGCGCGGCGGGCAGTCTGGCCAAACTGAATGCAGAGCACAGGGGCTGAAGCTGGATAAGAACGAAGGCGCGGGTAAAGCGGTCCCCGCGGTCGATTTTGCTGAAATGGCCCAGGTGCTCGATCTTACGAACGTCATCATTCATGACCAGCAGGGCAAGATCCTTTATTGGACGACCGGATGCCAGCGACTTTACGGCTGGACCCGTGAGGAGGCGCTGGGTCAGACCCTCCCCGGATTTCTGAAGACGCGCTACCCGGTCCCGCGCGACCAGATCATCGCGCAACTGCGCGAACACGGAAGCTGGCAGGGCGAAATGGAGCAGCAGAAGAAGGACGGTTCCGCGGTTTCGATCTCGAGCCTCTGGATCGCGCGGCCGACCACGGACGAGAGAATTCCATCGGTCCTTCAGATCAACAGCGACATCACCGCTTTGAAGCAGGCGCAGGCCGACCTCATGAGCCGCGAGGCGCATCTGCGCTCGATCCTGGACACGGTCCCGGAAGCGATGGTCGTCATCGACGAAAGCGGAACGATCACCTCATTCAGCGCGGCGGCGACGCAGCTCTTCGGCTACGAGGCTGAAGATGTCATCGGCCACAACGTCAAGATGCTAATGCCCGCTCCCTATCGCGATGAGCATGACGGATACATCGAAAGATACCTGGGCACCGGCGAGGCTCGAATCATCGGCTACGGCCGCCTAGTCAAGGGCCTCACCAGGAGTGGCGACATTTTTCCGATGGAACTGGCCGTCGGCGAAGCGCAGGCGAGCGGCCAGCGGATCTTCACCGGGTTCATTCGCGATCTGACGACCCGGCAAAAGATGGAAGAGGAGCTCAGGCAGTCGCAAAAAATGGAGGCGATCGGCCAACTGACCGGAGGCGTCGCCCATGATTTCAACAATCTCCTGACCGTGATCGCCGGCAACCTGGAAATGCTCGAGGGGAAACTGAGCGACGCAACTCAGCGCGAGATGTTGCAAGAAGCCCAGGACGCGGTGGATGACGGCGCCAAACTGACCGCCCAGCTCCTTGCATTCGGCCGTCGGCAGCCGCTCAACCCCGAGTCAACCGACATCGGCCCTCTCGTCTCCAACTTCGCCGAGCTCATGCGCCGCAGCCTGGGCGAGTCGATCGAACTGAGCATCGTGACGACCGGATCGGCGCATATGGCGGTGGTCGACAAGGCGCAGCTGCAGAACGCGCTGCTGAACCTGGTCATCAACGCACGCGACGCGATGCCCCGCGGCGGCCGTCTGACGCTCGAAATCTCCCACGCGCGCCTCGACGCCGATTACGCCCAGATGTACCCGGAGGTTCGCACCGGCCGTTACGTGCTAATCGCCATCAGCGACACCGGTGAAGGCATGACCGAGGAGGTGCGCCGGCGAGCCTTCGAGCCCTTTTTCACCACCAAGCCGACCGGGGCGGGTACAGGACTTGGCCTCAGCATGGTATATGGCTTCGTCAAGCAGTCCGGGGGGAACGTCCAGATCTACAGCGAGCCTGGGCGCGGAACGGCCGTACGGGTTTTCCTGCCGCTGGCGGAGGCCGTCGAGAACGCGCCGGCGCCGGCGGCGAGCAGTGCGGATGTCGACGCCATGCCGGGCGGGTCGGAGACGATTTTGGTGGTCGAGGACGATCCGCGCCTGCGCAGGGTCGTCAACAGGCGTCTCAGCAGCCTCGGTTATCAAGTCATCGAGGCCGAGAATGGGGCCAACGCCCTGAAGCTGCTCGGGGCCCATCCTCAAATCGCTATGATCTTTACCGACTTCGTGATGCCGGGCGGCATGAACGGCAACGATCTGGCGGAGGCCGCTTTCGCAGCCAGGCCCGACATCAAGGTCCTGTTCACATCCGGCTATGCGGAGCCCGCGGCCGCCCGGCGGCAGCTTCGCGCCGGAGCGTGGCTCAAGAAGCCCTACACGGCGATCGAGCTCGCGGAAAGAATCCGCGATGCGCTGGACGGGACTTAGCTACGCGCGCAGTCGCAGCGAGATTGCGCCGAAGTCACAGCCCTTTGCACATCGGCGCCTCAAGACTGCAGCCGTGTGACGCGAGGCAGCCGTGAAACGCAACGCAGCACGTGCGGTTGCACCGCTCGAGCGTATCGCAGTCGCGAAAACACCTCGTCGTATCATCGATGCAGCGGTCGCGATCTCCCGCCGTGCACGACTGCACAAGGGCGGGCGGCGTCTGCGCGGCGGTCGTCAGCCAATGCAGGGAAGACGCGCCGGCGGCGCCCGCTGCGAATGCGCTTGCGAGGCAAAGGAAAACCGACGCCGACAATCGCAAGAGCAACGCGGCCAGCGGTCGTGCGCGGCGTCGCCACATGCGCTCACGCGTACTCATCCGCAGCGATCCGTCCTTCGGGCGGCCGTGAATAGTAAGCGTTGAGAATCATCATTCTCGGCTTGGCGTTGTCAACCGAGATCGCGGAGCGGCCATGCCAGCTGGCATGGAAGAGGCTCTGCGCCGGATTGATGACGACGAAAGCGCAGCCGGTGTTCGGCAGGAACGGAAAGGTCTTGTCCTTGACGAGCCCGTATGTCCTCCACGCGAAAACGCTCATCGGCGAAATCTTGTAGACCGTCGTCCCCAGCTCCCGCTGGCTGTCGTCGTCCGGCATGTAGATCAGCATCGTCAGCACTTTGCGCCGGGTGTCGGGATGCGGCTTGATCGCGTAGCCGTCGAAATCGGCATAGATGACCGGCCGCGGAAACATCGGGATCGGCCAGTCCTCGTCGCCACCCCCGGCGCGGATTTCAAACCCCCGGCGCAGGCGCTCGCGCAGCGCAGCCTCGATCGCCGGCGCCGAAAGCGCATCGCAGACCGTCCGCCATAGCTCCGTGCGTTCGGGATCGCCGGCGTCGGCCGTCCGGTCGTAGAGCGAGAACTGCCTGCGGGTCCTCGCGCCGTTCAGATCGACGTAGCGGTCGGGATCGGGCCAGCGGGTGATGAGCCGCCGGTAGACATCCTCGGCGAAAAAATTCTCGAACGTGAGATGCGGGTAAGGCCGGTCGAAATATCTCCCGGAAAGCAGCGATTCCTCGCCGTGATCGACAATCGAGCCGAACAGGGTCTTTGATGTCGACTCCAATGCCACTTCATTCCCCCGGGCGCCGCCGGCCCGACCGCGGCGCCTCCGGATTCGCTTCAGACGGCCATTGCCGCACGTTTGGCGCGGCCGATCCATGGCGCGGAATGTCGCACCCCACGGTCAGCGCGCATCGAGCGCTGGCTCGGTGAGAGTTGGCGCCGCGCGCGCACGGCAATAAGGTCGGTTCACGCTCCGGAACCGCGACGCCGGTGGGACCGCCGGATCAGATTTCGCCGAAAAGGAGAGGCGCGTGCCGAGCGGCATCCATCATGTGACCAGCATTGCGGGTTCTGCTCGCCGCAACCTCGATTTCTATGCCGGAACGCTCGGCCTGCGGCTGGTGAAGAGGACGGTCAATTTCGACGACCCTGCCACCTATCATCTCTATTATGGCGATGCGGCCGGCCATCCGGGCACGATCCTCACCTTCTTCCCTTGGGAGGGCGCGCCGCCGGGCCGCCTCGGGGTCGGCGAGGCGCAAGAGACCGTCTTCAGCGTGCCCGAAGGCTCGATCGGCTATTGGGCGCAGCGACTGATCGAGAAGGGGGTGATCCACGACGCCCCGGCCAAGCGCTTCGGCGAAACGACGCTCGCCTTCAAGGACGGCGACGGGACGCGGCTCGCGCTCGCGGGCGTCAAGGGCGCTGGGGACGCCGCCTCGGGATGGAGCGGCGCCGAAGTGCCGGCGGAACACGCGATTCGCGGCTTCCACAGCGTGAGCCTGCTCCTGGCCGAAGCCGGCCCGACCGCCGCGATCCTTACCGACGTTTTCGGCTTTGTCGCCGCCGGGGAGGAAGGTTTGACGCAGCGATACCGAGCGCCGGGCGTCGAGCCTGGCGGCGTCATCGACTTGAGGACCGCCGGAGAATTCCTAGCGGCGCGCCAGGGCGCGGGCTCGGTCCATCACATCGCGTTCCGGGCGGCCGATGATGCAGCGCAGGCGGCGATGGTCCGGAAGCTGGTCCAGGACCATCATCTCCACCCGACCGAACAGAAGGATCGCAACTATTTCCGTTCGGTTTATTTTCGCGAACCGGGGCGGGTGCTGTTCGAAATCGCGACCGATCCGCCCGGCTTCGCCGTCGACGAGCCGATCGAGTCGCTGGGCCAGGCGCTCAAACTGCCGCCGTTCCTCGAGGGGCGCCGCGCGGCGATCGAGGCGGCGCTTCCGAAGCTCGACTAGCCGAGGGCCGAAACTTGCGACTCCTGGCCCTTGAGGGAAAGCGGTGATGACGACTGCGCTCGGCTATATCCATCGCTTCGAGCCCGGCGTCGACCCGGCGCTTCCGCCGATTCTCCTGCTGCATGGAACGGGCGGCGATGAAAACGATCTCGTGCCGCTCGGTCGCGAGGTGGCGCTGGGCGCCGCGCTTCTCTCTCCGCGCGGAAACGTGCTCGAAAACGGAGCGCCCCGCTTCTTCAGGCGCTATCGCGAGGGGGTGTTCGACGAGGACGACGTCCGCCGCCGGGCGGGCGAGCTCGCCCGTTTCGTCGCCGACGCGCGCAGCGCCTATGGGATCGGGGCGCCTGTCGCGCTCGGCTATTCGAACGGCGCAAACATTGCCGCGGCCGTTCTGCTCCTGCATCCGGACACGCTTGCGGGCGCCATTCTGCTCAGGGCGACGACCCCGCTTTCCGAACCGCCGCGGCCCGATCTTTCCGGCATTCCGGTCCTGATCCTGTCGGGGCTGAACGATCCGATCATACCCCGCTCCGGCGCTGAAAAGCTCACGCTCGCGCTGATGAGCGCCGGGGCGCGGGTCGAACGCGTGGAATTGCCCGCGGGCCATGGCCTAACCCAGGCCGACGTCGAGCACGCCAAAGCCTTCTTCGCACGGGAAGCGGCGCAGCCTTCGCCGCGAGCTTTGTAGGGTCGGGTCTGACCGGGCGAGGCGAGGTCGACGACGCCGCCCTACAATGTCCGGGCGACGAACTTGACGATGTCGGTCATCACGGTCGAGGCGGCCTGGTCCATCGCGGCCGCCACGTCCGCTGGCGCGGTTGACGCAACCGGCGCTCGCAGGCTGAAAATCTGGTCTGCCTTGATCCGCCCGCTGCCAAGCGAGACAACCCAGGCGGCGATGTCGACATGGACTTCCTTCGTCTGGGCGTCGAGTTCGAAGGCGCGTATGTCGAGATCGACTTCATAATCCGCATTCGAAGCCGGCCCGTCGATCCAGCGCGCCAATCCCGCGTTCTGGAAACTCTGCGCGAGCCGCGTGCGGAAGAGCGCCGGCAGCGACTCCGACCAGCGGGCGCCCTCGAGCGTGGCCAGCGTGTCCGAATCGCGCACCAGGATGCGATCGCTGTCGAGATTGGCGGTGGCGGTTGGTTGACCGACCCGGATCTGAGCTCGCAACGCGCGCGTCGGCGGCGGCTTGGCGGCGCCGAGATCGTACATGGTCGGGGGCGGCCCGCTCGCGCAGGCGGCGAGCGTCAGCGCGACCGCGACTGCGGTCGCCAATTTTGTCCCGCCCCTCATTCCAGCCCCCCAGCGCGCGATCATTGGCCGCCGCGATATTCGGGCAGCGACGGCTTGGAGCCAAAAATAAGCTGATTCGGGTTGCGCTCAAGCGAGCGCACCACACGATCGACGTCGTCGATTGTCCGCCTCCCCTCGACCGCGAGCGCCTCATACTCGCGCAGACCCGAATTGACGAACCGGGCGAGACCGCCGCCGATGTCCTTCACTTTGGCGTCGGTGTCGTCGGCCAGCTTCTTGATCGACACCGCCGCGTCGCTGATCCGGTCGACCGCTCCCTTTGTGCCCGGCGACCCGAGGAAACTTTGGGCGCTCGCCAGCACGCCGTCGACCTTGTCGGCCGACTTGTTGAGCTTGCCCGACAGCTCGGCGAAGTTCTTGATCGCAAGGTCGACGTTGGGCCTGTTCTCCTGCACGGTCGCCACAACCTGGTCGACCCTGTCGACGATGTTCGCAATCTTTTGCGAGTCGACAGCCTTTATGAGCTGGTCGACGTCGGTGAGCGCGGTGTCGAGCCGCGTCGCCGAATCGTTGAGATGGGTGGCAAGCGCGGCGCCGTCACGCACCAGACCCTTGAAATTGTCCGAGCTCGCCGACATTGCCTGGCTGAACGTCTGCACATTGCCGACGACATCACGCACCTTGTCGGGGTCGACCGCCGCGATGAGGCGATTGGCGTTGTCGGTCAGCTTCTGGATTTGCGCCACCACCGGCTGGACCGTCTTGCTGATCTCGGCCAGGTTTTTCAGCGTCACGTCGACGTTGGGCGCGTTGTCGGAAAGGGTCTTGGCGAAGACGTCGGCGCTCTTGAGCGTCGAATTGATCGAATCGGTGTTGTCGGCGAGAAGCTTGTCGGCGCGATCGACCACCGAGACGCCTTTCGCCGACAGGTCTTGGATGTTGTCCACGATCGTGCGGACTTCGTCGGTATTGATCGACTGAACCAGCCGATCGGCGTCGTCGGACAGGGTTTGCAGGCGCGCGGCGAGCGGGCCGATCTCCTTGCCGAGTTCGCCGACGCTCTTCAGCGCCGCGTCGACGCCGGGAGCGTTGTCAGCGAGCGCTTTCGAGAACACGTCGACATTCTCGATCGCCGAGTGGATCGGCGCGGAATTGTCGGTGATGACCTTCTCGGCGTCGTTCAGAACGGCGGTCGCCCTGATCGAAAGGGCGCCGACATTGTCGAGAATCTCCTGCAGCTGCATCGACTGTTCGGCGTAGATGATCGCCCCCTGGCCGTTCTCGCCGACCAGGGGCTTTCCGGGCGTCGACCCGCCGAGCAGGGCGACCGCCGCGGCCCCGGTGATTCCCGCAGTCTCGAGCCGAGCCTTGGTGTTGCGGTCGATGGGCGCGTCGGCGCTGACGTCGATATCGGCCACGACCTGATGCGGGTCGCTCCTGGAAAACGTGAGATGGGTGACCTCGCCGACCTTGATGCCGTTGAAGAGGACGTTGGCGCCGCTCGAGAGGCCGGAGACCGAGCCGTTGAAGACCACCTGGAAACTGCGGTGGCCGCCCGGCGTGGCATAACCCGCGACCCACATGACGAACAGGAACGCGCCCACGACCGCCGCCAGGGTGAAGGCGCCGATCACGACATAGTTGGCCCGCGTCTCCATGTCTGGCTAGCGCCCCTTGTTCTTCGACCGGTCGTCCGCGGCCGTCATGGCGGGCCGCTCCGCGGCCGCCGAGAGGCGGATCACACCCCTCTTACCGTGGAAATAGGACTTGAGCCAAGGGTCGGTGGACAGAAGCAGCTCGCTGATCGGTCCGACGGCGATCACCTTGCCATGGCCGAGCACCGCGACCCGGTCGCAGATCGCGAACAGGCTGTCGAGATCATGCGTGACCATGAACACGGTCAGGCCCAAAGTCTTCTGAAGCGTGCCGATGAGATCGTCGAAATCTCCGGCGGAGATCGGATCGAGCCCCGAGGTCGGCTCGTCGAGGAACACGATCTCGGGGTCGAGCGCGAGCGCCCTCGCCAGCGACACGCGCTTCGTCATGCCGCCGGAGAGCTCAGACGGCAACTTGTCGGCCGTGTCCGGGGGCAAGCCGACGAGCGCCAGCTTTTGCGCCGCCAGACCGTCGAGCGTCGACTGTGACAGATGCAGATGTTCGCGCATCGGCGCCTGGATGTTTTGCCGCACGGTCAGGCTGGAGAACAGCGCGCCCTCCTGAAACAGCACGCCCCATCGCTCGCCAACCTCGAGATGCTCGCGCGGCGTCAGCTTGTCGATATCGTGGCCGAAGACCTCGATCGTCCCCGCCTGTTTGTGGATGAGGCCAAGGATCGTGCGGGTCAGCACCGACTTGCCGGCCCCGGAAGCGCCAACGAAACCGAGCACCTCGCCGCGATAAAGGTCGAGATCGAGTCCGTCCATCACCAGATGATCGCCGAAGCCGACCTTGAGCCCGCGCACGCTGATGACGACGTCGCGCTTGCCTGCGCCCGGATCGACGATATCCGCGCTCAATAGTTCACCGCGGCGAAGAACATCGCGAACAGCCCGTCCATGACAATCACCATGAAGATCGACTTGACCACCGATGAGGTGACGCAGCGCCCGAGCGACTCGGCCGATCCGCGCACCTCCATGCCTTCGGTCGAAGCGATGAGCCCGATAACCACCGCCATGAACGGAGCCTTGATGAGGCCGACCATGAACGTATTGACGCCGATCGCGTTCTGAAGCCGTATCAGAAACCCCTGCGGCGTCACGCCGGAATAGAGCCAACTGACGATTAGACCGCCCCCGATCTGGGCCATGTCGGCAAGGAACGTCAGGACCGGCAGCGCGATGATCAGCGCCACCAGCCGCGGGATGATCAGCACTTCCAGCGGATCGAGCGCCATGACCTTGAGGGCGTCGATTTCCTCACGCATTTTCATCGAGCCGATCTCGGCCGTGATCGCCGATCCGGTGCGGCCCGCGATCATGATCGAGGTCATCAGCACGCCGAGTTCGCGCAGGCCGAGAACTCCGACCAGGTCGACGGCGTAGGTCGAGGCGCCGAATTTGGCGAGCTGGAAAATGCCCTGCTGGGTGACGATCGCGCCCACCAGAAAGTTGATCAGCATGATGATCGGCACGCTGCGGAGGCCGAACATCTCCAGGTGATGCACCATTGAAGTCCAGCGCCATCGCAACGGCCACAGGGCAAGGCGCAGGAACATCCGGACGATTTCGCCGAGATAGTCCACGATATCGACGAAATCCACGCCCGAGTCGTAGACCGTTTCGCCTACCGCCGAGAGCAGCGCGATGCCATGCGGAGGATGACGGCGCGTCGATGCCTCGGGCGCGTGATAGCCGGCGTCCTGGAGCAGCGTGAGGTGCTCGGATCGCCCGCCGCGATAGTTGACCGTCGCTCCCGCGGCCGTCAGCTCCACGCGGGCGCGATCGATAAACCACGCGCCCGCCGTGTCCATGCGTTGAAGGGCGGAAAGATCGAGGATCACGCGCTTCGCGTCTTTGGCCGAGGCAATGAGCGACGCTCCGGCCGCCTCCAGCTCCCGTCCCGCAGCGACGATCCACGTTCCGGCCAGCGCCAGGACGAGGCCGCCCTGGCTTTCTTGGGGAGTTACGGACGGCGTCGTGGTCACCAGGCGCTCCGGCCAGAAACGGCGCTCATATCGCGCGGCCCAGCGCCTTGTCGAGCCAACAGGACGGGCGCGGCCCGGGGCGGGGATCAGGGCGACAACAAACCAAGTACGAATTGGAGACCCGGTCGGAGGGACTCAGATTCGCAAACAAAGCGAGTCCAATCTTTGTGCGCAAGAGGGCGGGCGCGCCCTCAGGATCGCCGCTTAGCTGTCCCCTGTTCCTTCCCACCCGGTTGGAGGCGAACCCGAGCTCGCGTAAAGCACCGCCGAATCAGCGACTTGCCGAATTGCAGACCGCTTCGCAGCTTTGTCGCAGGCCCGGGAGGTGTCAAGACTGGTTGCCGAGTTGTTGCTTCCCCATGAACACCTAAGGCCCAATCTGGGACCCGGGCGAAGGGACCGGGGACAAACAGGGTCAGAATCAGCGACGGGTCAATTCGCTCGATTGGACTCGCGGAAAGCAACGGCAATCGGAGCGACTGGCAAGGCCACTCTCAGTCATGGTGGCTGAAATATTGAGTCTCGAGGAGCGCCCGCGCCCCAATCCGGGACCGGGACGAAGGGACGGGGGACAAACAGGGCCAGAATCAGCGACGCGTTGCTTCGCTCGATTCGGCGCTCGGAATGCAACGGCAATCGTGTCGCCGGCTCGAGCCGGATCGGCGCATGGTGGCCAAAGCGTTAAGTCCGACCTTTTTGCGCCGCGCATCAATCCATCATCGCCGCCTTGAGGATGCAAACCATCGTCGCGTGCGCCGGTTTCCCGCTCAGGTTGCGAATGCGGTGGGGCATGTCGCACCGGTATCGCAACGTCTCGCCCGCGCAGACCTTGGCCGAGGCTCCGCCGACCTCGACCTCAAGCTCGCCCTCGACCGCCGACAGGCACTCGACCGAGCCGCGAAGATGGGCGGTCGATTCCAGCACGCCGCCCGGATCGGCCTGAAAATCATACCATTGCAGCCAGTCGACCGTTTTCAGCCAGCCGATCACCGCGAGCCGGCACAGGCCGTCGTCGGAGACGAAGATCGGCGTCGTGCCGCGGTGCAAATGTTCGATGAAAGGCCCCTCTTCGGCCCCCTGCAGCATCGATTCGATCGATGCGTCGAGCGCGTGGGCAAGCCGCCAGATGGTGGTGAGCGTCGGGTTGGTCTCGTTGCGCTCGATCTGCGAAATGATCGACTTGGCTACGCCGGACTGCTGCGACAGGTCGGCGAGCGATAGCCCGTAGCCCTTGCGCAGCCTGAGCACGGCCTGCCCAAGCTGGTTCGATAGCGAAGCCGCCCCAGCTTCGAGAACTTTCGCCCTATCCTTGCCTTCAACGCCCATCGCGCCCTCGCTGTTCGGCTCATTCATAGACAGTTTCGTTCGGAATATCGAACGATATTGTTCGGGTTGCCCCCTCGCGCAGCGCTCGCGCTCAGCGGCGCGGCGGCGTGTTCATGATCCGGATTTCGGTGGACAGATTGCCCGCGCGGGATGTGCGGCGGCCTCGGGCTGCGCCGGGGATGGTTATAAGAGGCGGGGAAGCGCCATCCGGCGCGGGAGAAACGATAAGACTTGCGGGACGCGCCGAGGCCCGCGGGGAGGGGCGTCATGTTTCAACAATTGCTCACGCCGGTCGCCGGCAGCTTGCCGTTGTCATTCATCGTCGCGGCGCTCCCGGTCGCCACCGTTCTCGTGCTGCTCGGGATCCTGCGCCGTCCGGCGTGGCAATCCTCGCTTGCGGGCCTGGTGGTCGGATTCATCATCGCGACCGCAGTCTGGGCTCTTCCCGCTTCCCTCGCCCTGAACTCAATCGCCGCCGGCGTCGTGTTCGCGCTCTGGCCGGTGATGTGGATCGTCGTCAACGCGCTGCTTCTCTACAACATCGCCGTCGAGTTCGAAGCGGTTCGACGCCTTTCGCGCCTGGGTTCTCAATCATCTGCCGAATGATCGGCGCGTGGTCCTTGTCGTGATCGGCTTCTGCTTCGGAGCGCTGCTGGAGGGAATATCGGGCTTCGGCACGCCGGTCGCGATCACCTCGTCCCTGCTCATTCTTGTCGGCTTTCCGGCGCTCGAAGCGCTGGTTTTCGTCCTAATCTTCAACACCGCCCCGGTCGCCTTCGGGGCGCTTGGCGTTCCGGTGACGGTGCTCGGCGCCGTGACGGGACTTCCGGCTCCAGTCCTTGGCGCAATGATCGGCCGCCAGTTGCCGTTCATCGCGCTGCTGTTGCCGTTTTATGTGATGGCGCTCTATGGCGGGACGCGCTCACTGCGGGCGTTATGGCCTGTCCTTCTGGTCGCCGGAGGCTCCTTCGCGCTCAGCCAGTTCATCTCGTCGAACTTTATCAACTACGCGCTGACCGACGTTCTCGCCTCGCTCGGCTCGTTGATTGTGACCTTGGCGTTTCTTCAGCTTTGGAAACCTGCCCCCGACCCGGAATTCGCCGTGCGCGGCCAAAGCGAACTCGGCCACGTCGCCTCCGATGTCGGCCCCTGGCACGGCTGGATTCCCTGGCTGATCGTTACCGCGATCGTCATCGTTTGGACCACCTTCGAGATCTTCAAGATCGGCCAGGTTGCGATTCCTTGGCCCGGACTCGACAAGGCAATCTCGATCACGCTCTACAACAACAAGCCCTACGCGGCGGTGTGGTCGTTTCAGCCGCTCGCGACCGGCACCGCCATTCTGCTCTCCGCCATCGTCACCGCGGCGGTAGTGGGAATTGGCGTTTCCGATTTCATGCGCTGTGTAATGAAAACCATCGAGCAGGCCTGGATAGCCGTGCTGACGGTCTGCCTCATCGTGGGGCTCGCCTATCTCATGAACTATTCCGGAATGGCCTACACGCTCGGTCTCGGAGCCTCTTCCGTCGGATACGCCTTCGTCTTCGTCTCGCCGTTCCTCGGCTGGCTCGCGGTGTTTCTGTCCGGGAGCGACACCTCGGGCAACGCGCTGTTCGGCAACCTTCAGGTCG
This sequence comes from uncultured Alphaproteobacteria bacterium, assembly GCA_963794655.1. GTDB lineage: Bacteria > Pseudomonadota > Alphaproteobacteria > Rhizobiales > Beijerinckiaceae > Roseiarcus. Next base: position 1,420,942 of record CAWCEV010000006.1, on the reverse strand, counting down.
TCGCGGCGAAGCAGCTCAACCTCAACCCGGTCCTGTTCGCCGCGACCAATTCCTCGGGCGGCGTGATGGGCAAGATGATTTCGCCGCAGAACATCGCGACCGGGGTCTCGGTGACCGACCTCCGGGGGCAGGAAGGCCTCGTGTTCGCGCGCACCTTCTGGCACAGCGTCGTGTTGACGCTTGCGCTCGGCGTTCTGGTTGCGATCCAGCAATTCGTCGTGCCGGGCATAATCCCGCACTGAGGGTCCTGTTGTCGCCGCCTCCGAGAGGGCCGCCCAGTCGATCGGGCCTAATGATCCGGAGGCGCGCTGCAGCTTCCTTCGAAAAGGCTATTGCTCGCGGTGGCGAACAAGGCGAATGGCCGCCCCGCCTCGCGTTCGGATGCGCGCTGGATTGAAAGCGCAAGCACGTCGCCGTCGCTCATGATCGCCTCGCCCACGAGGGCGCCCTGGGCGCCGGACATGCGGGTCCACACGACCGTCGTCTCTTCGCCATCGCTGAAGCGCAGGCGGCCGCTCGTCGACTCCGCGTCATAGAGCGGCTCGCGGATGGCGCTCGTTTCCGGATCGACCAGCGCGACGATGGCGCCCTCGCCGAAAGCGGCGGAGACCTCGAACTTCGCCCCCCCGTCGCTCGCGAATGAAGGTAGACCGCGCCCCGTGGACAACCGGCCCACGCAGTCGAAAGTGAGGCCGGAGGCTTGGTTGACAGCAGGGGCGGAAGCAGCTTCCGACCGGGAGAACGAAGGACGCAGAAAAACAGCACCCGATCCGATCAAGCACCAAGACAGAATGCGCGAAAGGGACGTGCTCCGGACCCGGGGTCGACTCAGGCTTTCAGTGCGCGTTCTCCGCCTCAAAACGCGCCCGGGAATGCGCCGCCGTCGATGAGGATATTCTGGCCGGTGATGAATCCGGCCTGTGCGCCCGCGAGGAAAGCGCAGAGCGCCCCGAACTCCGCCGGATCGCCGAACCGCCCGGCCGGGATTCTCGCCTTCGAATCGCTGCGGGCCTGATCGACGCTGACCTTCGCGGTGGCCGCTGCGCGAGCGAAGCCGGCCTTGAGCCGGTCGGTGTCGAACGAGCCCGGCTGGATCGAGTTGATGGTGACGTTGTGGCGAGCGAAAAGCCGCGCCGCGGAGGCGAGGAACGCAGTCAGGCCGGCGCGCGCGCCCGAGGAAACGTCGAGCCCGGCGACCGGCGTCCGGACCGAACTCGAGGTGATGTTGACGATCCGGCCGAACTTGCGCTCCGCCATCCCGGGGGCCAGCGCCTGGATGAGGGCGATAGGGGTGAGCATGTTCGATTCGACGCCCTTGAGGATGTCCTCGCGGCTGATCTCACCGAAATCCTTGCGCGGCGGGCCGCCGTTGTTGTTGACGAGAATATCGACGTCGGGGCAGGCGGCGATCAGTTCAGCGCGGGTCGCCGGGTCATCGAGGTCACCGAGGATTTCGCGAACCTTGGCCCCGGTCGACTTGCGCAGCTCGCGGGCGGTCCGGGCCAGCGCCTCGGCGTCGCGGCCATTGAGCACGACTTCGCATCCAGCCTCCGCCAGCGCCTGCGCGCAGCCGCGCCCCAGTCCCTTGCTCGATGCGCAAACGATCGCCTTGCGACCCGCGATTCCGAGATCCATCCCTGACGCCCCCCGCTCTCGACACTCCGAAGTTCGAGAACTATAACCGCATCGCGTGCGTCGCGTCATCGAAGCGACACGAGAATCTGTGCAGAGAGTTCTTGTCTATTCGCCCCCTCGCGAGGAGGCCGTCATTGGCCAAGACCCACGAGACCGCCCGATACCGCACGCTTTTCCTGTCGGATTTGCATTTGGGAACGCGCGGCTGCCAAGCTCATCTTATCCTGGATATGCTGCGCCATGTCGAGGCCGACACGATCTATCTCGTGGGCGACATCATCGACGGCTGGCGCCTGCGCGCCGGATGGTACTGGCCGCAGGCGCATAATGACGTCGTCCAGAAGCTCCTGCGCAAAGTCCGCGCGGGCGCGCGGATGGTGTTCGTTCCCGGCAATCACGACGAGTTCGCCCGTCAATTCTTCGGCCTGACCTTCGGCGGGATCGAGATCAGGCGGAAGGCGATCCATACGGCGGCCGACGGCAAGCGCTATCTCGTCATCCATGGCGACGAGTTCGACGTCGTCGTGCGACATTCGAAGTGGCTCGCCTTCTTCGGCGACTGGGCGTACGATTTCGCGCTGTTCGTCAACACCCATTTCAACGCCGCGCGCCGGGCGCTGGGCCTGCCCTACTGGTCGTTCTCGGCCTGGGCGAAGCTCAAGGTCAAGAACGCGGTCAATTTCATTGGCTCGTTCGAGCGCGAGCTTGCCAACGAGGCCAGGAAACGCGGCGTCGACGGCGTGGTTTGCGGCCATATCCATCACCCGATCATCCGGGAGATGGAGGGCGTGATCTATGTCAACACCGGCGACTTCGTCGAGTCATGCTCGCTGGTGGTCGAGCACTGGGACGGACGCTTCGAAGTGCTTCACTGGAAGACGTCCCTGCCGCTCGCCCCGCGGATCGAGGAACCGATTTCGTTTGAGGACAAAGCGGTCGGCGAGCCGGCGGAAGAGGCGCAAGCGGAAGCGGCCTGATGCGGATCCTGATCGCGACCGACGCCTGGCGGCCCCAAGTCAACGGCGTCGTGTCGACCCTGGAACGGATGACCCAGGCGGCGGCCGAACTCGGCGCCGAATTCGAATTCCTGACCCCTCAGGGGATGTGGAGCGCGCCTATGCCCTCCTACCCCGAGATTCGCCTGGCGCTGCCCAACCTGTGGCGGATCGGCCGCCAGATCGAGGATGCCGCCCCGGACCACATCCATATCGCCACCGAAGGGCCGATAGGCTGGCTGACCCGCCGCTATTGCCTGCGCCGCAACCGGATCTTCACCACCAGCTACCATACCCGCTTTCCCGAATACGTGTCGGCGCGGTTCGGCGTGCCCGAATCGCTGACTTATGCGTGGCTGCGCAATTTTCACTCGCCTTCGGCCACCGCGATGGCCCCGACGCCGACCATCGCCGCCGATCTGACACGGCGCGGCTTCACACGGGTCAGGCTTTGGACGCGCGGCGTCAACCATGCCCTTTTTCGCCCCCGAACCGAGCGCGCGCTTGACCTGCCGCGGCCGATCTTTCTTTCGGTTGGCCGAGTGGCGGTGGAAAAAAACCTCGAAGCGCTGCTCAGCCTCGACCTCCCTGGCTCGACAGTGATCGTGGGCGACGGGCCGGCGCGCCCCGGTCTCGAGCGCCGGTATCCGCACGCTCATTTTCTCGGCGCGATGCATGGCGAAGAACTCGCCGGCGTCTACGCCAGCGCGGATGTGTTCGTGTTCCCATCGCGCACCGACACTTTCGGGATCGTGCTGATCGAGGCGATGGCGAGCGGGCTGCCGGTCGCGGCTTTTCCCGTGCCCGGGCCGATCGACGTCGTCGTGCCCTCGGCCGGCGTGCTGGACGAGGACTTGCGGGCGGCCTGCCTCAAGGCGCTCACCATCCCAAGGGAAAACGCGCGCGAGCATTCGCTGCGTTTCACCTGGCGGGAGAGCGCGCGGCAGTTCCTCGAAAACGTCGAAATGAGTCGAGCGGAACGCCGGCAAACCGCGCCGCCAGCGGAGCGCGTGGGGGTCGCCCGCACCGCCGGACGGCTCAGCGGCTCGCGCTGAGGCCGCCGCGCGCCGACTACGTTATGTTGTCGCGGAGCGAAAGCCGTCGTTCACCCGCCCCTAGGATGGGGCGTACAAGCTCGGCAAGCCTCGAGGAAGCGCGATCGACGCCGGCCAAGATCAGCTTCTTGCAGCTCAGAATCGGCTGCTCGATCAGGTTCCAGGACAGCCACGCGCAGAGCAGGGTCGGCGGCAACGCCATGAGCGCCATCCGCCACCAGGACCCGACATCGGGAAAGAGATGGGCAACCGTTTGTTCGACGGGGAAGTGGAACAGGTAGACGCCATAGGACAGGTCGCCGAACGGGATCTTCGGCGGTCGCATGAGTCCGATCCATACGGTCAAATAAGCCACCGGAAATGCGGCGAGATAGGCGGTGTCGGCAATCTGGAGCAGCACTATCGACGCCATGGCCGCGCCGGCGCCTAAACTCGGGGAGTAAGGGATCCGGTCGCGATAGAGGTGGAGCGCGACTCCCGCAAGGAACGCAGCCACGAGAACTCGCCCCTGCAGAGGAGCGAACGGACTGACCGAATTTCCGACAATTGCGCCCACGGTGGCAGCGAGCAAGAACAGCCCGAGCAGCGTGACAAAGACGCGTCTGTATCGCAGCCCCATCAATAACGAGACAATCGCGAGCGACACGTAGCACTCGAGCTCGAACGGGATCGTCCACAGCTGGGAATTGACGACGCGCGGAACGCGATTGTCATCGAATACGCCGGGCAAGGTGAAGTGCACCAGGCCAAGAATATTGCCGAAATAGAGGCCGAGCTCCGGGCTCGTCAGGTAGTCGCGAAGCGGCAGGGTGGTGAACAGCGTGCCCAGGACGAGGGCCGAGAGGGTGACTTCGAAAGCAAGAGCCGGGGCGAGCCGCAGCACCCGAAGAACGGCAAACTGGTGCAGCCGCGTCCGCGCAAGGCTCCCCGCGACCAGAAAACCCGACAAAGCGAAGAACATCGGAAGTATGGCTGCGACGAGGAAGCGAAACGGCCCGCTCCAAAGATCGCGATAAACTTCCGGCGAGCCGGAGGTAAGGATGATGCTGTGCCAAACAAGCACGGCGATGGCCAATCCGAAGCGGAGATAGTCGAACCCCGCCGTGACGCCATTTCCTTTCTGGATCTCGTCCAGAAGCGTTCGGTCGCCCAGAATTCGTGAGACTATGCTCCTGTCGGTCATCGCGTGATTGTCCACGGCGGAATGGCCGGACAATCTCTGACAGGCGGGTTAGGAATTGCTTAGAAGGAACGGTTGAAAGCGCTCAAACGCGCTGCTTGTCGTTCCGAGACAATGGGCATTTGTCGGGAGTATCCCATGATCCGAGTCATCGCCTTCATCGCCGGCTTCGCGCCAGCCGTTGCTTTCGCCCAATCGGGCGCCGCGGTCGGCTCCGGCGGCGAAGCCCACGGGATGACGATGGGCGATCACATGATGATGATGCATGGGAAATCGACGGAGCGCAGGGCGCAGGGGGCGACGATTGCGCCGACCGAGCCAGGTCAAAGCGCGTTCGGCGCCATCCAGGAGATCGTCACGATCCTGAACGCCGATTCCAGGACCGACTGGTCGAAGGTCGATATCGACGCGCTGCGCCGGCACCTCGTCGACATGAACAATGTCGTGCTCGCGGCCGAGGTGAAGAATGTCTCCGTCGAGAGCGGAATGCGTTTCGACGTGACGGGCGAAGGGCCGGTGCGCGACTCCATCCGCCGGATGGTGTCGGCTCACGCGGCGGCGATGAATGGCGTCGACGGCTGGACTCTGCAAGCCACCGAGATCGACGGCGGCGAGTCGCTGACCGTGCTTCCCCCCGGCAAAGACGCGGCGAAGCTGCGCGGCCTCGGCTTCTTCGGCGTCCTCGCACTCGGCATGCATCACCAGGCTCATCACCTGATGATCGCGCGCGGCCAATCTCCCCACGGATGAGCTTCAGGCCGCGAGGCTCAGCGCTGTCGCCGCCGCGGCGGTCAGGATCACGACAACCAGAGGCGGAGCGCGCCACACGATCAGGGCGACAAATCCGGCCGCGGCGATGGCGAAATCCGCCGGCCCCCGGATCGCGCTCGTCCACACTGGATTATAGAGCGCGGAGGCGAGCAAGCCGACGACGGCGGCGTTGACCCCCGCCATGGCCGCCCGTGCGCTGTTCACCGAGCGCAGGCCGTTCCAGAACGGAAGGGCGGCCATGAACAGCAGGAGGCCGGGAGCGAAGATTGCGACGAGCGCGAGCGCCGCGCCGGCGGCGCCGCCCGGCGGAATGCTGGCCGACGCGCCGAGATTGGCGGAAAATGTGAAGAGCGGCCCCGGCATCGCCTGGGCGGCGCCGTAGCCCGCAAGAAAAGCGTTTGCCGAGACCCAGCCGGGATCGACCACGGCGGTCCGCAGCAGCGGCAGCACGACATGGCCGCCGCCGAACACGAGGGCGCCCGAGCGGTAGAAGGCCGCGGCGAGCGCGGCGGCCCCCGGCAGCGCCGGAACGAATGACAGGGCCAGCAGGGCGAAGAAGAGGGCCCCGATCGCGAGCGCCACCGGACGCGTAATCGGGGCGTCGAGCCCGGTGACCGGGCCGTTGCCCGCCGCTTGGCTGCAGAAGACAATTCCCGCAAGGGCCCCGAGAAGGATGACGGCGATCTGCGCCCACCCCGCCGGGACGAACGCCATCAGGATCAGCGCCAGAACCGCGATCGTGGCCCGAGGCCGGTCGGGCGCGAGGCTCCGGGCCATTCCTAAGACCGCCTGGGCGACGATCGCGACCGCGGTGAGCTTGAGACCGTGCAGGAGCCCGTCACCCGCCGGACCTTTCAGCGCGCCCTCGCCATAAGCGAAGACGGTCATCGCGATCGCCGATGGCAGGGTGAACCCGGCCCATGCCGCGAGTCCGCCGAGATAGCCGGCGCGCACGAGCCCGATCGCGAAGCCGGTCTGGCTGCTGGCGGGCCCAGGCAGGAACTGCGAAAGCGCGACCAGGTCGGCATAGGCGGGCTCGTCGAGCCAGCCGCGCCGGACCACGAATTCGCGACGAAAGTAGCCGAGATGGGCGATCGGCCCGCCGAAACTGGTCAGGCCGAGCTTGAGAAAGGCCAGGAGGACTTCTAAGGCCGAGCCGCCCTGAATTCGCCCGAAAGCGGCGCCCCCGAGCGCCGCGCTCATCGGATGAGCAGGGCGATCATTCTGCTCGCCTTACGTCCTCAGGCCGCCTCCGCCAGCCGATGCTGCACCATCGTCCGCAGCGTGTTGAGGTCGCGGGCAAAGAGCCGGATGCCGTCGGAAAGCTTCTCGGTCGCCATCTGGTCTTCGTTGAGCATCCAGCGGAAGGTCTTTTCATCCATCGCAATCTTGGCCGGGGCCTGGCCGGGGTGGGCCGGGTCAAGATGTCGTGTGAGCACGCCATCGTCCTTCGAGAGGGCCTCGAGCAGCTGGGGCGAGATCGTGAGCCGGTCGCAGCCCGCAAGAGCCTCGATCTCGCCAGTGTTGCGGAACGACGCGCCCATGACGACCGTCTTGACGCCGTAGGTCTTGTAGTAGGCGTAGATCGCGCGGACCGAATGCACGCCCGGATCGGTTTCGGACGTGTAGGGGCCGCCCCCGGCTTTCACGTGCCAATCGAGGATGCGCCCGACGAAAGGCGAAAGAAGGAACGCGTTGGCGTCTCCGGCCGCGACTGCCTGGGCGAGCGAGAAGGCCAGCGTCATGTTGCAATCGATGCCCTCCGCCTGCAGGCGCCGCGCCGCTTGCACGCCTTCCCAGGTCGAAGCGAGCTTGATCAGGATGTGTTCGTGGCCGATGCCGCGCTCCTTATAGGCGGCGATGAACGACCTCGCCTTGGCGACCATGGCCTCGGTGTCAAACGAGAGATCCGCGTCGACTTCGGTCGACACCCGGCCAGGAACGATCTTGGTCAGTTCGGAGCCGAAGTTCACCGCGATGCGGTCGGTCACCTCGCCGACGGAGGCGCCGCGCTTGCGACCCCAGACAATCGCTTCGTCAACGAGCCGTGCGTAGCCGGGCATCTCCGAAGCCTTCAGGATCAGCGACGGATTGGTCGTGGCGTCGGTTGGCTTATAGGCGCGGATCGACTCCATGTCGCCGGTGTCCGAGACAACCGTGGTCATGGCGCGCAATTGCTCGAGCTTACTGGTCATGGGCGAGCCTCCTTCGGCAAGTTTCGGGTCCAACGATTGTCGCCCCCGCGCGCGTCATACGCAAGCCGCTCCTGGCTGGAGGATGCGGCGGGCGCGTTGGGCGCCAATTCCCGGCGACCCTGTCTGTTCCGAACCTGCCCAAGGGCAGCCCAGGAGATCGCGGGCGGTCGGAGCGGAACCTTATCAGCCCGAACCTGTTCTTGGGCATAAGTCAACGCCAGGAGCGCCCCATGCCGAACCGGAAAAACCTCGAAGAGCTGTTCTCGGAGACCCTCAAGGATATCTACTTTGCTGAAAAGCAGATTTTGCGCGCCTTGCCGAAGATGGCGAAGGAAGCAGAATCGCCCGAGCTCAAGCAGGCCTTCGAAACCCATCGCGAGCAGACGGAGGGCCATGTCGAGCGCCTCAATGCGGTGTTCGAGCAGCTCGGCCGGCCGGCGCGGGGCAAGACCTGCGAAGCGATCCTTGGCATCATCGACGAAGCCAAGGAGATCATGGAGGAGTTCAAGGGCGCCGAGGCGCTCGACGCCGGCCTTGCCTCATCCGCCCAGGCGGTCGAGCACTATGAGATCGCCCGCTACGGCACGCTCAAGACCTGGGCAAAGCAACTCGGTCTCAACGACGCCGCGCGGCTTCTCGACCAGACGCTTCAGGAAGAGATCGAAACCGACAAGCTCCTGACCAAGCTCGCAACCTCGTCAGTCAACAAGAAGGCGGCCTGAGCGCCCTCAGCCGAAGGGCAGCGGGAGGTGAGCGTGGCTCACTCTCGCCCCGCGGCGGCGCTGAAGAAAAAGCGGGCCAGCGCCGCAAGCGGCGGAACGAAGCCGACGCAGCACGCGAGGGTCCAGCCCCCGCGGGCGTATGCCCACGCGCCAACCGCCGACCCGATCGCGCCGGCGGCGAAGAGCGAGGCTAGGTAGACTCCGTTGAGGCGTCCGCGCGCCTCCGGCGCAAGCGCAAAAATGGCGCGGAACCCAAGCACCAGATTGGCCTGAACGCCAAAATCGATCGCGATCGCCGCGACGACGAGAAGCGCCAGCGCCAGCGACGTACCCGGCGCTGCAACGAGAGTGACGACGAGAGCCGCGACGACAAGCGCGATCGCGGCCCCGGTCGCCGATCTGCTTAGCCCGCGGTCGGCCAGCCTGCCGGCGATTGGGGCGGCAATCGCGCCGGAGACGCCGGCGAGAGCGAACAGCGCGATCCCATTCTGCGTCAATTGATAATGCGGCCCGGCGAGCAACAGCGGCGTCGTGGTCCAGAACAGGCTGAAGGCGAAAAAGAGGCATGCCTGGTAGAACGCCCGTCGGCGCAGGATCGGAGTCTCAGCCGCCAGATGCGCCATCGATGCGATCAGCGCGCCATAACTCATGCGAGTGTCAGGGGCGCGAACCGGAAGCGCTCGCGAAAGGACAGCCGCGAGCGCGGCCATCATCGCGGCCGAAGCGATGAACACGACGCGCCAGGAGGATTGGGCGGCGAGGAAGCTCGAAGCGGGCCGCGCCAACATGATCCCGATCATCAGCCCGCTGGACACCATGCCGACGACCCGCCCGCGCGTTGCGTCAGGCGCCAGGTGAGCGGCGAGCGGCACCAGGATCTGCACCGCCACCGAGCCGAGGCCGATCACGCCGGCGCACAAGAGAAACACCGCGGCGGAAGGCGCGAAGGCAGCGGCCGCCAGAGCGACTGCGCTTAAGGCCACCGAGGCGAGAACCAGTCTCCTGTTCTCGATCAGGTCTCCGAGGGGGACAATGAACATGAGGCCCGCGCCGTAGCCGATCTGCGACATCGTCACGATGAGCCCGGCCGCCTGTGGCGCAAGACCCAGCGATCGCGCGATCGGCCCGATCAGCGGCTGGGCATAATAGATGTTGGCGACGATCAAGCCGCACGCCGAGGCGAGCAGCAGGATTGTCCCGGCCTTGACTTCCGGCTCAGGCGGGCGGCGGAGCCGCGGCATCGCTGCACCGGCCGACACCGGGGCGAGCCGCGGCGCTTTCATTTCATCCAACGACAGTCCCCATTCTCGAAGACGAGCACCCTCCCCTGGACGATCGGCGCTTCTGCCGCGCGCGCTGGCGGCACGCCGGCGATGAGCGCCATCAAGGCGCGCGCCGAGCCCCCGTGCGCGACCACGAACGTTTCTCCCCTCAATCCATCGAGCCAGCCGCGCACGCGCTCGGCCAGCATGGCGTAACTCTCGCCGCCGGGCGGCGCGGAACTCCACTTGTCTTTATTGCGCGCCTTCACGCCCTGCGGGTCTCGGGCCTCGACTTCCCGCCAGGTCAGTCCCTCCCAGGCGCCGAAGCTGAGCTCCTTGAGCCGCGCGTCGAGCTTGTAGCGGCCGGGCTCAAGGCCCATCGCGTCGCGGACGATGTCCATCGTCTCGCGCGCCCGCACGAGCGGCGACGCGAAGAAGGCGCCCGCCGCATCCATCTCCCTTATCTCCCCGCCGGCCTCGGCGCCAAGCGCCTTTCCGATCGATCGCGCCTGGTCCCGTCCGCGCGCATTGAGGGGAATGTCCAGCTGTCCCTGCAGCCGGTTTTCGGCGTTATAGGCGGTCTCCCCGTGGCGAACGAACAGAATTCGGTAGGGAATGGCCGGCACGCGCGAATGTTTCCTTTCGAAGAGACGGGGCTCACGCCTTGAGAGCGAGCGGCCGGAATCCCCATTGCTTCGCCAACGCCATGCATTCGCTGACCGTCGCGACGCCCGCCGTAGTCGACACGGCGCGCATCGACGCCGCAGCGCAGGCATGTCCGAGCGCAAGACACTCCCCGATCGGCCATTGCTCGTGGAGGCCATAGAGCATGCCGGCAGCGAAAGCGTCGCCGGCGCCATTGGCGCCGACAATGGCGCTCTGAGGAACGGCGACCGAGCCGAGCGTGTGGCGCGCGCCGTCACGTCCGCCCACGATCGCGCCTTCCGGAAAGTGCGCCGCCGCCCAGCGCATCGCGCCGAGCGCGAGCACTTCGCCGATCGCGCGGGCGACTGCGGCCGGATCGGTCGAACCGTCCGTCCGCCGCGTCTCCCGGCCGGCAAGGGCGCCGATCTCGTAGTCATTGACGATCAGGTAATCGAGATGGGGCAGGCACGGGCGGCCGAGTTCGGCGAGCCGGTCGGCCCTGGTCGTCATCAGCTCCAGATTGGCGGCAAGCCCTGCCGCCCGCGCCTTCCGCAGCACCGCAACCCAGCCATTGGCGTCGCCGCGCCACGGCCGGTCCATAGCCTTATGTGCGCCCGGCAACCCGAGATGCAGAATTTTCGCGCTGGTCGACGAGAAATCGAAGTGGTCGGGCGTCATCTCGGCGGCGACGCCCTGGTGATAGAAATGGGTGCGCCGGCCGTTGGACGCGACGTTAAAGGCGTCGACGCTCATCGTCGCGCCGCCGGGGAAGGCGCGAAGCTCCGTGCGCACTATGCCGCGTGCGTCGCATTCATCGAAGAGAAAGCGCCCGAGATCGTCGTCCCCGACGACCCCCATCGCCTCGACGGGAAAGTCCGGATCGAGCCGCTTGAGGTCGAACGCCATGTTCGAGCCGGATCCGCCGTTTTGGCGGTCGATGGCGAAAACTTCGTTGGAGGTGTCCTCGTCGGGCCAGCGCGCAATCGACTTATTGAAATCGACGCACCAGGTGCCCGCCGACAACACGCCCCGCCGTTCGCTCATCAGTCAGGCGGCCAGGAGCGCGGGTTCGGTGATTGCGCTGTCAGCCGCGAGCCCGCGGATCGGCCTTAAGCCCTGCTTTTGCAGTGTCGCGTGATAGTCCTTGACCGCCTCGAGCGGGGTCATTTCGCCGTCGGCGACGGCGCGCATGAGCCGAACGACGTCGAGCGGCGACTCGGCGAGATTGATCTTGCGCCCGAACAGAGCGACCCTTGCGCCGTACTTTTCGGCCTGATGGATGAGCTCGAAGCAGTCGCGCGCGGTGCCCGCGCCGCCGCCGAGGACCCCGACCACGAGCCCGGGATCGAACGACGCCAGCTCGTCGAGCGCCCTCGCCCCGTTGTAGGCGATCTTCAGGAATTTCGGCCGCTCGGCCTCGGTGAGGCCGGCGAGACAGCGGATGATCGCGTCATTGACGAACTCGGGGACCGCCTCCGGGCTCAAGCCCCGCTCGACATTCGGATTGAAGACCTCGAGGAAATAGGAGAAGCCGTTGGCGGCGGCGTCGGCGCGAAAGTCCCTGAACGCCTCGAGCGAGGCAATGTCGGCGTCGATGTCGTTGGTGAAGGTGATCGAGTAAAGGCCAAGGTCGGTGAACGGCTTGACGAGCGGAAGCGAGGCGGAGCGGAACGGCCGGGACGGCGAATGATGAAGGGTCCCGCCGCGATGGCGCCAGATGTCGGTCGTGTCATTGGCGCGGATCGCCGGTTTGACCCCGGTGCCGCCGAAAGTCTTACGCTTCACGAGCTGTTCGAGGTTGGACGCCGAGGTCAGCATGATGTCGACGACATCCTGTTTGACGATCGCCTCGATCGAATCGAGAAACTCCGCCCGGGTGGCGAACCGGTTCGCCGCGCCGCCCCCGGACCGCGCCGGCCCTGCCGCGTGCAGCCCCGGCCCCATGTCGGGGTCCTTGGCGTCGGCGATGATGAAGTCCGAGCGGCGGTAGGCGCCTGCACGGATGCGCTTGAGCTTGTCGTCGAGCCGGACCATCGAAAAAATCCCCTCCGCGGGCTTCATCAGCAAGTGCGCGCCTTATAGCCTGCGATATCGAACCCGCGCCACTGGGCGCGACCGGCTGGCGCGGCGGCCCCGATTCCGATAAATACCCGGGTCGACGACCGGCTTATTCCGGAAATCGAGGTCCAGCCCCCCATGTCCGACCGTCTTCGCATTCTCCTTGTCGGCGCGAGCGGCGTCTTGGGGAAAGCGATCTCAGCCGAGCTCTCGTCCCGCCACGACATCATCTCCGCCGGCTCGAAGAGCGGCGATATCCGCATCGACATCGCCGATCCCGCCAGCATTGTCGGGGGCCTGAAGGCGGCCGGGTCGCTCGACGCCGTCGCCTGCGCCGCCGGCGTCGTCAACTGGCCCGCATTTTCGACAATCGAGCCCGCGCCGTTGGAAAAGTCTCCGTACGGACTCGGGCTGACGAACAAAGTCATGGGGCAGGTCAATCTGGCGCTTGCGGCCCGCGATCATCTCAACGAGCGCGGCTCGATCACGCTGATCGCGGGTGTCCTGTCCCAGATCCCGATCGCGGCCGGATCATCCGCCAGCATGGTCAATGCGGCCGTCGAGGCGTTTGCCATGGCGGCGGCGGCGGAAATGCCACGCGGCATCCGGATCAATGCCGTGAGTCCGACGGTGTTCGAGGAATCGATGGCGGAGTTCGGGCCGTTTTTTCGCGGCCACGATCCGGTGCCTGTTCTACGCGCCGCCCGCGCCTTCAGCCGCAGCATCGAAGGGCTCGAGACCGGCAAGACCTATCGCGTGGTTTAGCGATCCTCGATGCGAAGCGCGCTTATTATTTATGTCGGACTGACCGTTCTGACTCTCGGCGTCTTCGCCCTTTGGCCGCAGCTCGACCTCATGGTCGCGCGCTATTTTTACCACGGCGGGAGCTTCTTCGGGGGCGATCAAGACCTGCGCTTTGCCCGCGACTTTTTTCGGGTGACGCCGTTCGTCGTGCTCGCGGCGTATGCAGCACTTTGGCTGGCCAGGCGCCTTGGCGCAAAGCTTCCGTGGGCGCCGAGCGGGCGAGCGATCATCTTTCTCATCGTCACGATCGCCATCGGACCCGGCCTCATCGTGAATGTCGCCCTCAAGGACCATTGGGGCCGTCCGCGCCCCTACCAGACAGAGGGCTTCAGCGGCAAAGATCCCTTCCGGCCGTGGTACGCGACGGACGGCGCGTGCCAGCGGAACTGCTCGTTCGTCTCCGGCGAAACGGCGACTGGTTTCTGGATGGTCGCCCCTGCGAGCGTCCTGCCCTCGCCCTGGGGCGCTCCCGCTCTCGTTGCCGCGTTCGTCTTTGGAGCTTGCGCCGGCGTGCTCAGGCTGGCCTTCGGCGGCCACTATCTCAGCGATGTCCTGCTCGGTGCGCTCCTCACGCTCATCGTCATCGAGGCCGCCCGGCGGCTCATCTGGCCGCGCGGCCAGGCGTGTCGATGAGCGCGCCCAAGACCGCACGCGCCGTGGTCGTCATGGGCGTGCAGGGGAGCGGAAAGACGACAGTCGGGGAGCTGCTCGCCAAAGAGCTCGGCTGGCCGTTCGCCGAGGGCGACCGGCTGCATCCTACGGCCAATGTCGAAAAGATGCGGCAGGGGATTCCACTGACCGACGCCGACCGCTGGCCATGGCTCGATCGCATCGGCGAGGAGCTCAGGACCTGGGCGGCCGAGGGACGGTCCGGCGTCCTCACCTGTTCCGCGCTCAAGCGCGCCTACCGCGACCGGATCCGCTCGGCGCGGCCCGACGTTCGCTTCGTCTACGTGAAAGGCTCGGAGGAACTGATCACGGGCCGCGTCGCCGTGCGGCGCCACGAATATATGCCGGCCTCCCTGCTGCGCAGCCAGTTCGAGGCGCTGGAGGAGCCGGCGCCGGATGAGCAGGTCGTCACCGTCGACGCGAGCCAATCCGCCGAGGCCGAGGTCGCCGCCGTCCTCGCCGCGCTCGGGCTGGCTAGGGGGAACCCAGCGTAGGGACCGAGTTGCGCGCCACGCGCGCGGCTCTATAAGTCCCGCCGACGTCCGGGGCCGACCGCCCTTCGACCGTCAAGCCCGGCCATGACGGGTCTGTTCCTTGGAGAAAGCCCGCCAGAGCCATGCAGAGCCCCAAGAAGCCGCAAGTCAAGCGTGTGGTCCTCGCCTATTCGGGCGGGTTGGACACGTCAATCATCCTTAAGTGGCTGCAGACCGAATATGGCGCCGAGGTCGTCACCTTCACCGCCGACCTCGGCCAGGGCGAGGAGCTCGAACCGGCGCGCAAGAAGGCGGAGCTGCTCGGCGTCAAGCCTGAGAATATCTTCATCGAGGATTCGCGCGAGGAATTCGTGCGGGACTACGTCTTCCCGATGTTCCGCGCCAACGCCCTCTATGAGGGCCAATATCTTCTCGGCACCTCGATCGCCCGACCTCTGATCGCCAAGCGCCTAGTCGAGATCGCGCACAAAACAGGAGCCGACGCCGTGGCGCATGGCGCCACCGGCAAGGGCAATGACCAGGTGCGCTTCGAACTGTCGGCCTATGCGCTCGACCCCGACATCAAGATCATCGCGCCCTGGCGCGAATGGGCGTTCGCCTCCCGCACCCAGCTCCTGTCCTTCGCCGAGCAGCACCAGATTCCGATCGCCAAGGACAAGCGGGGGGAGGCGCCATTCTCGGTCGACGCCAACCTCCTGCATGTCTCATCCGAGGGCAAGGTGCTCGAGGATCCGGCCGAGGAAACGCCGGCTTACGTCTATTCGCGCACGGTTCATCCCGAGGACGCGCCCGACAAGCCGACCGTGGTCGAGATCACGTTCGAGAAAGGCGATCCCATTGCGATCAACGGGAAAGCGATAAGCCCTGCGACCCTGCTTGCCGCGCTGAACAAACTCGGCCACGACAATGGAATCGGCCGCCTCGATTTAGTCGAGAACCGCTACGTCGGCATGAAGTCGCGCGGCATGTACGAGACGCCCGGGGGCACGATCCTGCTCGCGGCGCACCGCGCCATCGAATCGATCACGCTCGACCGCGGCGCCGCGCATCTCAAGGACGAGCTGATGCCGAAATACGCCGAGCTCATCTACAATGGCTTCTGGTTCTCGCCCGAGCGGGAGCTGCTGCAGGTCCTCATCGACAAGAGCCAGGACATGGTCGCGGGCCGGGTGCGGCTAAAGCTTTACAAGGGCGGCGTCCATGTGATCGGCCGCGACAGCCCGAATTCGCTCTACGACCAGGATCTCGTCACTTTCGAGGAAGGCGCCGTCGCCTACGACCACAACGACGCGTCCGGCTTCATCAAGCTGAACGCGCTGCGCTTGAGGACGCTCGCGAAGCGGCGGAAGAAGGCGGAGGCGAAGGGCTGATCGACGATCGGGGGGCGCGCCCGGCTAGATCTCGGTCCCGTCCAATTTGGCGAGGACGCAGCCCAGAATGAGCCAGGCGCCGTTCTCCTCGCGCCGCAGCTTGTAGAGCGCCGTCCAGACGACGTCATCGTCATCGACCAGGGTCGCCTGGAGAGTCGCGTCATCGCCCAATTCAGCAAACGCGCCGAACTCGACGCTGCGGTGTCTGTAGACCGGGCGATAATTGTCGCGGACCATCGCAAGGAAGTGGTCGGCGTCGCCGAACATGGTCTGTATCGCCGGGTCGGCGAGTGCATAGGCGGCGGGTGCGTCGTCCCGCGCGAACGCGTCAAATTGCTGCTCGACGATCGCGCGCGAATGGGCCGCCGTCAGTTCCTCGGCCGGTGCTGCTCCGATGGAGAAAGCGCCTGCGATGATCGCCACTCCGATCGCCTTAAGCGCTTTCCGCATTGCCGACCGCCTCCGATCTCCGTCCAATCGCTCTTACGTGCGAGATCGACGAATGGTTCCCACGCTTCGGCGAAGAATCGTGCGCTGGTGCGCCGATAGAAGTCGCTTACGGGAGCTTCACCCCCCTCGCCTTCGCCGCCGTGGCGACAAACTTCATCGTCTGCGCGAATGCATCCTTCAGCGGCGCGGCGGTCACGGGATCGGAAATCTCCGCCCAGCGCGCCGCGATCGTCTCGGGCGTGCGCTCGCTCTCATCGAGATAGACGCCCGGCGTCTCGCCGATATGCGTGACCGCGAACACGCCCGCCCCCGCGCCGAGGATGACTCGCGACGGCGCTTCCTCGCTCGCCAAAAAAAGAAGCCCCGGCGTCACCGTCTCGGGCCCGAGAAGCTCCGCCGCCGCCGACGGCAGGAGACCCTCCGTCATCGCCGTTCGCGCGGTCGGCGCGAGCACGTTGACGCGGATGTCGTTCTTCACGCCCTCGAGGCCGAGCACGTTCATGAGCCCGATCATCGCCGCTTTGGCCGCGCCGTAATTGGCCTGGCCGAAATTGCCGTAGAGGCCCGAGGCCGAAGACGTCAGCACGATGCGGCCATAGTTGCGTTCGCGCATGCCGGCCCAGACCGCATTGGCGCAATTTGCCGAGCCGATCAGGTGCACGCGAACGACGAACTCGAAATCCGCCATTTCCATCTTGGCGAAGGTCTTGTCGCGCAACACGCCGGCGTTGTTGACGAGGATGTCGACCCGGCCCCATTCCTTTTCCGCCCGCTCGGCGAGCGCGGAGGCCTGCGCGTAGTCCGCGACGTCGGCAGGGTCCGCGATCGCCGCCCCGCCCAATCCGCGGATCTCGTCCACGACCTTGAGCGCGTTTTCGGACGGCGCGCCATTTCGGCCGAGGTCGTTGACGACGACCTTCGCGCCGCGCGCTGCAAGGCCGAGCGCATGGGCCCGCCCGAGCCCGGAGCCCGCGCCGGTGACGATCGCGACCCTGCCGTGAAATTCTATCGTCATTATCTTCCCTCGGCTGCCCGCTTGTGTCCGAGGTCCCTTCTAGCGACCGTCGGCCCATGTGCAACACGTTCGTCGATTGAACGCCCCGCGTGACGCCTGACTGTCGCGCCGGCGTCACATTCGCGCGTCAAAGACCGGATTGGCGGGGGAAAGCGTAACGCCCGTCGACGATTCGCCCATGCGAAGCGGCGCTCATGTCTGGAACTAGCGGAAGCGATCTCGAAGACCTCCGCGGCCTTCTCGCCGAGGTGAAGGCGTTGCGCGGGCACGTCGAGCGCAGGGCGGCCGAGCTGAGAAGCTCGTGGGGCGTCGGCCCCGGCGAGAACTCCGCTCGAGTGCTCAATCTTTCCCACTATCTCGCGTTGCGGGAGCACGATCTCACCGATCTCCAGTACCGGCTCGCCGCCCGCGGCCTCTCCTCGCTCGGCCGCAGCGAGGGTCAGGTCGCGCTGGCCCTCGAAACGCTGATCGCTACACTCAGGCGCCTGACCGGCGAGCCGGGCGCCCCCTACCCCGCGACGGCGTCGGCGACCGCGGGCGCGGCGGAGCTCGAGGCGGAGGCCAGCCGGCTGTTCGGAAGGCGGCAGAGGGGCGGTCCGCAGACGCGCGTTATGGCGACGCTCCCGCCTGAGGCGGCTTCCGAACTTGAGTTTGCCGACAATCTGGTCGCCGCCGGCATGGACTGCGCGCGCATCAATTGCGCCCACGACGACGCCGAGATTTGGGGGCGGATGATCGAAAACGTGCGCGAGGCTGCGGCGCGGCTCGAGCGTCCCTGTCGGGTGCTGATGGACATCGCCGGCCCGAAGTGCCGTATCCTCCGGGTGAAAGCGCCGCCGAAGACCCGCCTTTCGCGCGGCGACCGGGTCGTGCTGGTCGATGAACTGCGCGACAAGACCAGGGAGCCGATCGCGTTTTCGCTCAATTTTCCCGAGCTGGTCGACCAGCTCGCGGTCGGCTCGGAAGTGTTCATCGATGACGGCAAAGCGGCGGCGCGGGTTGTCGCCAAGGCTGCTGGCCGGGCCGAGATCGAAGTTTACGCCGCGCGCGAAAAGGGGGTGCGGCTGAAGCCGGGCAAAGGGATCAACTTCCCCTCGACCGAGCTCGACCTGCCGCCACTGACCTCGAAGGATTTCCGCGACCTCGACTTCATAGCCGAGCATGCCGACCTGATCGGCTATTCTTGCGTCCAGCGCGTCGACGACATCGAGCTTCTGCAGGACCATCTCGTGGCCCGCGCGCCCAAGCGCGAGCCGCACGGCCTCGTGCTCAAGATCGAGACTCCCCTTGCCGTGCGCAACCTGCCGATGCTCATCCTGCAGGCCGCGGCGCATAATCCGACCGCGGTAATGATCGCGCGCGGCGACCTCGCGGTCGAGCTCGGCTTCGCCCGGCTGACTGAAATGCAGGAGGAGATCCTCTGGCTCTGCGAGGCGGCGCACACGCCCGTGGTTTGGGCGACGCAGGTTCTGGACAATTACGTGCGCGATGGCGTTGCGAGCCGCGCCGAAATGACCGACGCGGCGATGGCCCAGGGCGCCGGATGCGTGATGTTCAACAAGGGCCCTTACCTCGCCGAGGGCGTCGCCTTCCTGCGCGACCTGCTCGCCCGCATGGACCGCCACCGGACCAAGAGATTCGCCCGCTTCGCCTCGCTCAAGGAGTGGGCTTGAGCCCGCTTGACATCGCGGATCGAGATCCTTAGCTAACTTAGCTATCTCGTCTTAGCGCAGCATTTCCCATGCAAAAGGTTACAATTCACGCCGCGAAAACGCAGCTATCCAAGCTGATTGAGGCTGCTTTGGCCGGTGAGGATGTGATCATCGCCAAAGGCGAAAAGCCGGTCGTTCGCCTCGTCCCCATTCCGCAAGGACAATTTAAGCTGGGAGTGCTCAAGCCCGGAACGCTGGGCGAAGGTCCGGACTTCTTTGGACAAATGGACGAAGGAGAGCTGGCGGCGTGGGAGGGGCGCGACTGACGACGCTGTTGCTCGACACCCATGTCTGGGCCTGGTCGCTGACCGACGACCGGCGTATTTCTCAGCGCGCGCGAGAGGCCATCACCGAGGCTGAAACGATCCTTGTCAGCGCAATTTCCTTCTTTGAAACCGCGCAAAAAGTTCGCCTGGGCAAATGGCCGGAAATGGCGCCATACCTCGACCAAATGCCGGCGCTGCTAGCAAGCCAACGGGGCGTCGCCGCCGCGCTCGAGGCCGCGGACTGCCTGATGGCCGGGACGATGGAATGGACGCATCGCGACCCGTTCGACCGCCTGTTGGCGGCGTCCGCGCTGCGGCGAAGAATTTCAATCGTCTCAGCCGACAGCGCCTTCGACGCGGTGCTTGCGCGCATTTGGTGACGCAACGCCCAGAGTCGCGTAGTTGGCAGGCGAGGGCGAGAGGCCACGCGCACGCGGACGCGCGGCCCCCTTTGCCATCAGCCGGTCAGCCGACAATAAGGTCGCCGAACAGGCGCCAGCTCTCGCCGTCGAACCGGGCGAGCTGCATCTGACGGATCGGGCTGAAGTTGGTCGGCGACGTGTTGATCGTCATCCCGTTCAGAAGGACCGGCACACTGAAATCCTTGATGTTGGCGGCCTGCTTCATGATGTTTTCGCGCGAAAGATCATTTCCGCACTGCTTGAGCACCTGAATCATGACCTGCGCGGCGCCGAACGCGTAGGTCGCATTGACGTCGATGAACTCTTTCTGGCTCATGTACTTGTCGCAGAAGTCCCGCCATGCCTTGATGCCGGGATCGTCCTTCTGCGTCTCGTCGGTCGGATCCTTCACGTAGGCGCTGGTGATGAGCCCCTTCGACTTGTCGAGGCCAGCCGGTTTCAGCACTGTCGCGATCGATGGCGAGACATTGCTGAGATAGCGGGTCGCGTTCCAGCCGAGATCGAAGGATTTACGGATCGCCTGGGCGGCGAATTTCGGCGTCGCCCCGATGATGAGGATGTCCGCGCCGGAGCCCTGTAAGGTCACGATCTGCGAGTCGACGGTGGGCTCGGAGGTCTCGTAGGACGCCGTCTTGACGAGCATGCCGGCATGATCCGCGCCGAGCACGTCCTGCAGTCCCTTGAGGTAATCCTTGCCGAAGCCATCGTTCTGGTAGAGCAGCGCGATCTTGCCGTCGGGCTTCGTCTTGAGAATGTCCTTGGCGTAGATATGGGCTTCGGTCTGGTAGTTCGGGTTATAGCCCATCGTCCATGGAAAGTGCTCGGGGTCGGAGAAGACGCTTGCTCCAGTCGAGACGAAAAGTTGCGGCACCTTGTTGTCGTTGAGGTACTGGCGGATCGCGAGATTGGGCGCGGTGCCGAGTGTCTGGAAACAGAAGGCGACCTTTTCGTCCTCCACGAGCCGGCGCACCTGCTCGACGGTCTTCGGCGGGCTATAGGCGTCGTCAAGACTGATGTAGTTGATCTTGCGGCCATTCACGCCGCCCTGCTCGTTGATCATCTTGAAATAGGCGCTTTCCGTGCGCCCGATCACGCCGTAGGCCGAAGCCGGGCCGCTGTAGGGCATGGTGTTGCCGATCTTGATTTCGGTGTCGGTGACGCCGGGCGCATTTTCGGCCCGGGCCGAACTCGCGCTCGCGGCCAACGCCGCGGCGGCGCTCGATTGCAGGAACGTGCGTCGTGTGATCATGGCGATTCTCCCTTTCCTTCATATTTCGCGACGGCATTGGCGCCGCCGTCGATTTCAACCTCGGCCCTTCGTGACGGCGCCATCGTGCGCGCGAGGGTTCTTGCCGCGGCACGCGCCGCGCCCGCTACTCCTGTCGGCATCGCGGCCATTACCAGAATGAGCAGCGCGCCGTAAATCGCTCCCGGCAGCGCCTTCGCGCTCTCGCCGAAACTCACGGTCAGCTGGTCGGAGAGATTGGGCACGAATTCGATGAACAGCGCGCCGAACAGCACGCCATTGAGCGACGCGAGGCCGCCGACCACGATCCCGACCAGAAAGGCGAGCGAGAGCGGGAGCCCGAAGCTCTCGGGCGAAACAAAGCCGACGGCGATCGCGCTCAATCCACCCGCGACGCCGGCGTAGAGCGCGCTGACGCCGAAGCAGGTCGTCTTGTAGAGCGCCGCGTTGACGCCCATCGTCTCGGCGGCGATCGGCTGGTCGCGGATGGCGATGAGCGCCCGTCCGATCCGTCCCTGCGCCAGATTCCGGGCCGCCCAATAGAGCGCGGCGGCGCACACGAGGCACACGAGATAGAGCCATTGGTCGGGGTTGAGCCTCAGTCCCAGCGGCGCGAGCGGCTTGGGAATCGAAAGCCCCTGCGAACCGCCGGTCAAGGCGTCGAAGCCGGTGTAGCTCAGGATCTGCGGCGTCGCGACGGCAAGCGCGAAGGTGGCGAGCGCGAGATAAAGGCCGCCGAACCTGAGCGCGGGAAATCCGAACAGGAAGCCGGCGACGAAGCACACTACGCTTGCGAGCGGAATGGCAGCCCAAAACGGGAGTCCGAACTTCGTAATCAGGATCGCCGCGCCATAGCCCCCAATGGCAAAAAAAGCGCCGTGGCCGAGTGAGATCTGGCCGTTGAACCCTGTCAGGAGATTGAGGCCAAGCAGCGCGATGGCGAGAATGAGCACCTGCGAGCCCTGGTAGATATGGTAGCCCGAGCTGAAGAACGGGAAAGCAAGCGCGATCAGCGCGACAACCAGCGCGGCCAGGATCCCCAATGCGCCGTCGCGCCGCGCCATCGGTCACACCCTCGCCACGAGGCGGCGACCGAACAGGCCCGACGGGCGCCAGACCAGTACGGCGATGATGATCGCAAGGGCGACCGAAAGCTTGACCTCGGAGCCAACGACGTAAGCCCCGATGAGGTTTCCGAGCACGCCGACCGCGAAGCCGCCGACCGCCGCTCCGAACGGATTGTCGATACCGCCCAGGACCGCGCCGGCGAAGGCGTAGAGCAGAACGCCGCCCATCATGTTGGGGTCGAGATAGACGATCGGCGCAGCCATCATGCCGGCGATCGAGCCGATCGCCGCCGCGAGGCCCCAGCCGATCGCCAGCATCCGTCCGACCCGGATTCCAACCAGCCGGCTCGACACCGGATTCTGCGCCGCAGCCCGCATCGCGAGACCGAGCGGGGTGAAGCGGAAAAACGCATAGACCAGCGCCAGTACAGCGATGGTCACGACGATGGACCCGGACTCATGGGCCGACATGTAACCCGCGCCGAACCACGGCTTGCTGGTGAAAGGGCTGTCGAACGATTGGACCGAATATCCGTATAGCCAGCCGGCGAGCGAGTTGAAGATGAGACTCAAGCCGATGAATACGATCACGGACGCGAGAACCGGCGCGTTGGCGAATGGCCTGACGACGAGCCGCTCGATCACCACCCCGCCGATAAACGAAACAAGGACGGTGGCGAAAAACGCCAGCCAGTACGGCTCGCCGAGGTCGATCAGCTTCCAGGCGAAATAAGTCGAGAACATCGCCATTTCGCCCTGGGCGAAATTGATGAGTTGCGTCGCCTGGTAAATCATCACGAGCGCGAGCGCCATGATCGCATAGACGCCGCCCAGCGCCACTCCGGAAGCCAGTTGATGGAGGAACTCGCCCACTCTTTCGAAGCTCCACCCGCTAGTAGCCGAGATAGGCGCGCCGCACCGCGTCGTCCGCCCGAATCGCCTGCGAAGGGCCGCTGAGCGCGACCCGCCCGGTTTCGATCAAAACGGCGTGATCGGCGAGATCGAGCGCAAGCGAAGCGTTCTGCTCGACGATGAGCAGGCTCACGCCTTCGTTGCGGTTGATTTCGCCGAGGACGCGGAAGATTTCCGCCACGACCAATGGCGCGAGGCCGAACGACGGCTCGTCGAGCATGAGGAGGCTCGGACGCATGAGAAGCGCGCGTGCGATGGCCAGCATCTGCTGCTCGCCGCCGCTCAGCGTTCCCGCCTGCTGGCGCCGCCGCTCCCGAAGGCGCGGGAAGAAGCCGAATACGCGCTCGAAATCCTTGCGAACTTCCTGGCGGTCGCCGCGCACATAGGCGCCGAGCCGCAGGTTCTCCTCGACGGTCAGATCGGTGAACGTGCCGCGCCCGTCGGGCACGTGGGCGACGCCGAGACGGGCGATGTCCTCGCTCGCCAACGCGCTGATCGCTCGCCCGCGAAAACGAATGTCGCCCGAGCGGCGAATGAGCCCGCTCAACGCCCTCAGGATCGTGGTCTTGCCCGCGCCATTGGCGCCGAGCAAAGCTGTGGCGCCGCCATCCTCGACCGCGAAATCGATGCCGCCCAGCGCCCGCGCCGGGCCGTACCAGGCTTCGAGGCCTTTGACGTCCAGAATCGGCGCGCTCAACCGGCGCTCCCGAGATAGGCGCGCACCACCTCGGGATTGGCCCTTACTTCGTCGGGCCGGCCGTTTGCGATGACACGGCCGAAGTCGAGCGCAACCACCTGGTCGCTGACCCGCATGACGAGATTCATGTGATGCTCGACCAGAAGCACCGCGACGCCACGGCGGTCGCGGATGGCTCGGATCTCGTCGGCGAGCCCGTCGACCTCGGAGTGGTTGAGCCCGCCCGCCGGCTCGTCCAGGAGCAGGAGCTTCGGACCCTTGGCGAGCGCGCGAGCGAGCTCGACGCGCTTGCGCACGCCGAACGGAAGCGCCCCCGCTGGACGGTCGGCGACCTCTTTGAGGCCAAATTCCTCGATCAGCGCGTCGGCCCGCTCGGCGATCGTCCGCTCATCGCGCCGCGCCAGCGGCGTCGCCAGTGCATTGCTGAGAAAGCCGCCGCGCCCGAGCGCGTGCGCGCCGACGCAGACGTTCTCGCGCACGGTCATGGTCGAGAACAGGGCGACATTCTGAAAGGTGCGCGCGATGCCGAGAAAAACGAGCTCGTGTCTCCTGAAGGTGGCGAGCGGGCGGCCGTCGAACAGAATCGACCCTGCGCCCGGATCATAAAGGCGCGAGATGCAATTGAAGAGCGTCGTCTTGCCGGCGCCGTTCGGCCCGATCAGTCCGCAGATGGCGCCCTGCGCGACCTCGAACGACACGTTTTGCAGGGCGGTCACGCCGCCGAACCGGATCGTCACCCCGTCGACGACGAGAAGGGCCGAGGCAAGCGGGTCCGCGCCGACGTCCGCGCGTCCCGCTTTCGCCACGGCCAGATCCATGGGCCTTCCGCTCCCGGCTTTATCCGGCCGGTCGAGCCGGCCGTCCTTCGCAGTGTCGACGTTTCCGCCGGGGTTGTCACCTGCTTTGTCATTAGGACTTTAGTGGCAGGCAGAACCCCGAAAGGTCATTCCCGGCGCTCCAGAAAATCTAGCGCCCGCGCCTTGAAGGCGTTGTCGCCGACTGCGAGATTATGGTCGCGGCCGGGGATGTCGAACACCTCCGCGTGGGGCAGCATCGCAGCGAGCTTGTGGGCGTCGCCGGCGACTGCGTCCTTCGTGCCGACCGCAATGAGCGTCGGTTGCGCGATCCGTCCGGCCTCAGCCGGAGTCAGCGCCCGCCGCGCGCCGCGGATGCAGGCGGCGAGCGCCACGAGGTCGCTCTTCGTCCGCTCGGCGAAAGCGCGAAACATGCGCTGGGCCGGGTCGGCGAGATCATCGAACGACGGCGCCTCGAACGCCTGGGCAATACTCTCCGGGAGCCCCGAGTCGCGGGTCAGCCGGTCGCCGATCCCGCCGAGAATGAGCGCGCGCACGCGCTTCGGCTCAGCGAGCGCGAGGAAGCTCGCGATCCGCGCTCCCATCGAATAGCCCATCACGTCGGCGCGCTCGATCTTGAGATGCCCGAGCAGGTTGGCTGCATCCTCGGTCATCAGTTCGGAGCGATAGTCGGCGGGCGCATAAAGCTTCTCGCTCGCGCCATGGCCGAGATTGTCGAAGGCGACGACCCTGCGCCCGGCCTCCGCGAGGGTCTTGACCCAGCCCGGCTCGACCCAGTTGACGCGGTGGTTGGAGGCGAAGCCGTGAATGAGGAGAATCGGCTCGCCAAGATCGGGAGCGCGAGGCGCAACGTCGATGAAGGCGATGTCGACGCCGCGGGAAGAAAAATGCTCGAGCATGGGCGGCGCTATCACTCCTGGCCCTGGCTGGGCGCCCAGTTCTCTATGCGTGTTGCGAAGAATATCCAAAAGAGGAAATATCCGCCCCCACGGGTGGAGTTTGAAGGAGGACGCTGTTGCAGATCTTCCTTTCCTATGCGGCTGAAGACAAGGACGTCGCGGAGCCGGTAGCCTTCGCGCTGAGATCTCGCGGGCACAAGGTTTTCTTCGACCGCGACGACCTCCCGCCCGGCGGCGAATACGATATGCGGATCGAAAAAGCGGTCGGACAATCCGCGCTGTTCGTTTTCCTCGTGAGCCCGAACTCGGTTGCAAAGGGAAGGTTCACACTGACGGAGCTTGAGTTCGCCCGCCGCAAGTGGCGCAACGCCGATGGCCGTGTCCTGCCGGTCATGGTCAGGCCGACGCCGTTCGAGGAGATCCCCAATTTCCTCAAATCCGTGACCGTGCTCGAGCCCCAGGGCAACATCGCCGCCGAGGTCGGCGCAGCCGTCGATCCGCTGGCGCAGAAGGTCGCGGGCGGACAAATGGCCGTGTACGCCGGCGTTGGGGTCGTCTCCGGCCTTCTCACCTGGCCAGCGCATCTGGGCCTTTCGACGCTCATGGAGCTGGCCGGGGCGACCCAGAACATCGGCGCAGTTCGGCTGCCTCTCGAACTTCTTGGCGTGCCCGTCGATTTAAGTCTGTCCGGTCTCGTGTTCGGGATCGCGCTCAGCGTTGCGTTTACTTATTACTTTCGTTTCCAGGTCCGACAGCTGATCATCCTCGCGTTCGTTCTGGCAGGCTGGTTTACCGCCATGCAGATCGTCCAGTCGTTCTCGACCCGAAACGTGACGCTGGACCCGGATCAACGATGCGCGGAAATGAAATACGGAGACGAAACGACCGCGGACCCCTCGCTCGCGAATAAATGCCTGCAGTTCTGGCGTGGGCGCTTTCAACAGAGCGAGAACCTCCAACAGGATCTGGCGGTATGGTTGCCGCAGGTGCGATTGGGGCATTGGTGACCGCGCTTGGCGTGCCAATCGCAACGGCGCGCGGCTTTCCGTTGTGGTTCCTTCTATCGACGACCGTGGTGGGCGCCGTTGTCGCCACCCTCTTTTTCGCGATTGCCTCGCGCCTCGGCTCGGCCGTGAATCTCACCTTCCTTTTCGTGCCTTGGCAGGCGCTCGTCGCCGGCGCCATCGGGCGCTCGATCCGGTAGGGCGCTGCTCTCGCGTCAGAGCGAGGTCGCGAAGGCGGTCAGCCAGTCGGGCATGGCGGCGACGAGAACGGCTTCGAACTGATGATCGAGGCCGGTCAGGACGGCGGCGCCGATAATCACGAACGCCGCGCCGAGCGCGAGCCTGCCGCCGGCGCCGGCCCAGGCAAAGCGCGCCTTCGAGGCGACGCGGCCCGCCGCATAGCCCACGCCCATCAACGCGCCGGCCGCCCCGAGCGCGTAGACGGTCATCGTCGCGGTCGCCGCGGCCAGCGAGCCGCCTTTGGCGGCGAGGATGAGCGCCGCGCCGAGAATGGGACCCGCGCAGGGCGCCCAGGCAAAGGCCAGCACGACGCCAGCCGCCGCCTGACCGGCGAGGCCGGCGTTTGGCAGCCGTTCGCCCACCACATCGGCGGCGCGGCCGACGAAACCGAGCCGGCGTTCGATCTGTTCGCCAAACGCCGGTACGAGCAACGCCGCCCCGATCGCGATCATGATGGCCGCGGAGGCGGCTCGCGCGAGCGCCGAGTTGCCGAACTCGACCCCGAAAGAAGCCAGCACGCCGCCAACCAGCCCGAAGGTCGCCGCGAGTCCGAGAGCCAGGGCGATCGGGCCACGCGGATCGCGAGCGCGGGCGCTCGCCACAACGATCGGCGCCAATGGCAGCACGCAGGGGCTCAAGATCGTCAGCATGCCCGCCGCAAGGGCGAGCGGCAGGGTCGTCAGCAAGTTCACGTCGCCGCCTTGAGGACGCCAAGAACGGCCGCGCGAGAGGTGTCCCAGGACATCCGATCGACCTCCTTGCCGCCCTTATAAGCGATCAGGGTCGCACGGGGGCAGTTGAGCTTCGCCACCACGTCCTTCTGCTTGTCGTAGTCGACCAGGAAGAAGCTTACCCCGTCATAGGCCGGGTCGCTTTTCAGGCTGTCAAGGATCGCGGCCTGGGCATGGCACTGGAGGCACCACCAGGCGCGGACATGGACGATCACCGGCTTGCCGGTTGCAATCGCCTTGTAGACCGCGGCGGGGTCGTAAGGCTTGAACTCGAACGCCCGCGCCGGAATGGCCCACGCCGCCGGGGCCGCGCCGATAAGCGTCAGAAACGATCTCCTGCTGCGCATTTCTCCGCTCCCAATCCTGATTTGCGTCATAGCCGTTTCGCCGCGGGCGCGACATCCGTTACGCTCCGACCACGCGGTCGGATCATCGGCGCCCGGAGCCCGGACCAAGCTGGACTCGCGCTCGTGATCCAAAACCGCTAACATCTGGCGTCAGCGGCGCGCGGCGCGAATGGACGGCGTTCAGATAGCCGTAGGGGAGGAAGGCCATGAGAAAACTCGATTTCATCAAGCGCGCGCTGGTCGTCGTGACGCTCAGCGCTTTCGTGGCCCCGCAAGCGGAGGCGATCGAGGTCTTCTCCGCCGGGACATCGGCGACGCATCTCGATGACGGATGGATCACACAGGTTCGGGGCGGCGGGCGCGGCGGCGGCATGCACCGCGGCGGCGGCGGTCATCGTGGCGGCGGCGGAATGCATCGGGGCGGCGGGGGAATGCACCGAGGCGGCGGCATGAACCGCGGCGGGATGCACGGCGGCGTAAACCGCGGCGGCAACCGCAACTTCAACCACAACCGCAATTTCAATCACAACGCGAACCGCAACGTGAATCGGAACGTCAACAGAAACGTGAACCGCAACGTCAATCGGAACGTGAACCGCAACGTCAACGTCCGCACCGGCTATGGCTGGCATGGCGGCGCGTGGGTCGGGCGGCCTGGCTGGTATCGCTGGGGGCCGGGCGGCGCGATCGCGGCCGGCGCGGCGCTTGGCTTCGTCAGCGCGGCGGCGGCCGCCTCTTGGGCAGGTTCGCCACCCGCGGCCGGCCTTTGCTGGTACTACACCAATGCCAGCCGCCAGCAGGGTTTCTGGGACGTCTGCCCGTAACAATCGGGTCGGGTCGCTGACCCGGCCTCGGGCGCGGTCGACGACCGCGCCCGACAGAAACGACAAAGGGCGCGGTCAATGACCGCGCCCTGCAAGCGCCCCCGTCGAGCGTTTCCAGTCTCAGCCAGCCTTGACCGGGATCTTCTTCACCGGCTTCTGGGCTTCCGCCTTCTTGGGCAGCGTCACTTTAAGAACACCGTTCTTGAAGCCGGCCTCGATCTTGTCCGCTTCGACCGCCTCGGGAATCCGAATCGAACGGGCAAACGAGCCGAAGCGCCGCTCCCTAAGGTGGAAGTCCTCCTTCTTCTCGACTTTCTCCTCTTCCTTTTGCCCCTTGACCGTGAGCACGCCGTTGGCGACGCTCACCTCGACGTTCTTCTCGTCAAGCCCGGGCAGTTCGGCCGTCATCTCAAAGGCCTTCTCGTGCTCGACGAGATTGATCGCCGGCTGCGCAACCCAGGAATCGGGCTGCCAGAACGGCTCGAGGTCAAACGCCGGGCGCCTGAGCGGCAGGCGGAACGGATTCAGGCTGAAGTCCTCGAACAGCCGGTCAACCTCGCGGCGCAAGCTCTCGAACGGCCGGAAAGCCTCCATGGCCCCATGAGCGGGAGTCATCATCGGAGTTTTTGTTTCGGTCGTGACGGGAAATTTGGTCTCAACTTTCGTCATTGCGTTCCTCCATCTTTGGCTGGTTTCCAGCCTTGAAAAAATG
The DNA here is from genome assembly GCA_963794655.1 of uncultured Alphaproteobacteria bacterium. Classification (GTDB taxonomy): domain Bacteria; phylum Pseudomonadota; class Alphaproteobacteria; order Rhizobiales; family Beijerinckiaceae; genus Roseiarcus. Next base: position 1,391,728 of record CAWCEV010000006.1, on the reverse strand, counting down.
TTACCGCGGCCGCGCGCCATCCGCATTGACGCAGCGCAATCTCGGCTGGAACAAAGCCTTGGTGTGACGGTTGAGCTTTCGGGAAGGAGGGATCCCCACTGAATACGCGAGTCGCGCCGCCGCCGTCGGCTGGATCCCAGTCATCCGACTGGCCGAAACTCAAGGACGTCCTTGGCCCCGGCTTGATCACCGGCGCTTCGGACGACGACCCGAGCGGCATCGCGACTTATTCTCAGGCCGGCGCTCAATTCGGCTATACGCTCGGCTGGACGCTTTTGCTGACCTATCCGCTGATGTGCGCCATTCAGATGATCAGCGCCCGGGTCGGGCGGGTCACCGGGCATGGCCTGGCCGAAAACATGCGCCGTCACTATCCGGCCCCGGTGCTCTACACGCTGATCGGCCTCCTGCTGGTCGCCAACACGATCAATCTCGGAGCGGATCTCGGCGCGATGGCGGCGGCGCTCGGCCTGCTCGTTCCCGGCCCGGCCGCTCTCTATGTCGGCGGCTTTGCGATCGTCACCGTCCTGCTCGAAGTGTTCACGAGCTATCAGCGCTACGCCTCGGTCCTGCGATGGCTCACGCTTTCGCTGTTCGCCTATGTGGCGACTGTGTTCGTTGTCGGCGTCCCATGGCTCACGGTCGCGCGCTATCTTGTTTTGCCCCATATCGAGTTCTCGGGCGCTTATCTGACCGTGGTGGTCGCCGTGTTCGGCACCACGATCAGCCCCTATCTCTTCTTCTGGCAGGCCTCAGAGGAAGTCGAAGAGGAGAGGGACGACCCGGACGCCAAGCCTCTGGTCAAGGCTCCCGAGCAGGCGCCGAGCCAGCTCGCGCGCATCCAGCTCGACACCTTGGTCGGCATGGGAATCTCGAATGTCGTCGCTCTCTTCATCATGCTGACGACGGCCGCGACATTGAACGCGCATGGCGTCAAGGACATTCAGACCTCCTCGCAGGCGGCCGAGGCGTTACGGCCGATCGCCGGCGAATTCGCCTTCGTCGTGTTTGCGCTCGGCATCGTCGGGACCGGAATGCTTGCCGTGCCGGTGCTCGCCGCGAGCGCGGCCTACGCCCTTGGCGAAGCGCTGCGCTGGCGGGTTGGACTGTCGCAGAAGCCGAGACGCGCGAAGGCCTTCTACGGCGCCATCGCCGCCGCGACGCTGGTCGGGGCCGTCCTCAATTTCAGCCCGCTTGATCCGATCAAGGCGCTGTTCTGGAGCGCGGTCATCAACGGGGTGGCCGCCGTGCCGATCATGGTCATGATCATGCACCTCAGCACACGCCAGTCCGTCATGCGCCAGTTCACGCTCGGCCCGGCGCTCAAGATCTTCGGCTGGCTGGCGACGGCGGTCATGGCCGCGGCCGCGGTCGGCATGTTTGCGACCTGGGGCGACTGAGGCTTAAGGCCCGCGGCGCTTCACCACAATTGCCTTAAGGTGAAGCGCACCGTTTGCGAATCCGGCTCGCCCGCAGGCTTGGCGACCACCCGCTCGTAATTGAGGCCAAGGTCGGCGCCGCGCCACAGGCGCAGACCCAGGCCGGCGCCAACCCGCAGCGTGTTCGCCATGTTGTCCTGGCCGAATCCGTCGATGCTCGTTTCGCCGCCGAGATTGTAGAAGGCGTCGAGCGACAGCCAGAGCGCGTCCGTCACATTGCGGCTCACATGTTCCTCCAGGCGCAGGATCGGCTTCTGGGACAGCGTCTGCGCGCCATTGACGAGATAATTGTTGTTGTCGGTGAAAAATCGCCCCGAGACGTAAGTCTCGATCCAGCTCCAGCCTTGATCGGGCGTATAGCTGAAATTGACGGTCGGGGAGACCATCCAACGGTTCGCGCTCGGGTTGATCGGCGAGGCCGGGTTATACGTGCCAAGCGGCGTCGTCACCAGAAGATGAAAGCTCGAGAAGGTTTGCGGAACGAATGACTGGAACTCGGCGCGGGTCAGCGCCGGCCCGCCGAAAATATTCATCTGCCATAAAAAGCCGATGTCCGACGCTCCGTTCGCGGACGCGCGGAAAGGTCCGGCCGTCGTGTCGAGGAACGCATAGGGCAGCACGATCGACAGACCGCCGGTGCGGCCCCAATAATCCATGATCCTCGTGAGCACGAGCGACTGGGCGAAGACGTTCGATCGAACGCCCGGCACGGTGTCCGTGCCGTCCTCGGGCGTAACCGCGTTCGTATAGCCGGCGTTATAAATGGCGAGCCAGGTGTCGACCGGCGCGTTGAGGTAGTCGCGCGCGGAACCGGCGCGCGTCCCGGTCGAAAGCGCCAGGGATCCGACGGCCCCCAGCAAAGACGCCAGCAGACCGGAACGGCTGGTCCGGCGACCGTCGCCGCACACGCCCGGCGCCTGACGGCTAAGTCTGCCGCGCGAACCCGATGTCGTCGTCGATCACCGCGCCCGGCCCGACGGGAACCCGCCCCGGTCGCGGCTGATCGAGATTGCGGAAGACGATCTTGTCGCGCCACACCTTGCGGAGAAGATCCGCGAACACATCGATCGTCAGTTGCTCGCCGGGGCAGCGGCGATAGCCGAAGCCGAACGGCGCAAACCCGGCGTAGTCGCACACTGGCGCCGGCTTCCCGTCCGTCACCGCGAACACCGTGCCGAAGCCGCTGTTGGTGATGCCGGTCTTGCGCCCGTCGCTGACGGGGAGCGTCGTGATGTCGAACGGGCAGCGTGGCAGACCGATCTGCTTGCACTTGGCTTCATCGATCTCGGCGCTGGTCGGCACGCTCAGGTAGCGCTCCGGCTCGAAGCGCTCGGGCTCCTTCCACAGCCGCGTGTCGAAGCTCGTCTCGGTGTGAGGCGTGTTCATGTAGGCGTGCCGTTCGTAGGGGACGCCGAACTGCGCGAAGGGCGAGCCTCCGTAGAAGGACGAGGACCGCGTGTCGGTGATCGCGGAAATGCTGCCGCCGTTCGGCGAGATCGTGCGGAAGAGCTCCATCACCAGAAGCTCAAGGGGCGTGTACGGCGCCCCGTTCGCATTGTCGAAGTTCCCGCTCATCGTCTTTTGAAAGGCCGCCCGCACCGCCGGGTCGCCGCCATTCTCATTCAAGCGATTCATGACGCCGAAGATCGAATTGCCCCACTGGCTCAGCGCGACGAAATTGTGGAAGCATTCGAAGACAACATCTTTCTTGGCGAAGTACCGTCCGTCGCCTGCGTTCTTGAGCCAGTAGTAGGCGATGGTTTTGTCGGGATCGGCGATCCGGCCATTCTCGATGTCGTCGAGCCGCGCGTCGATCCATTTCGTCAGGAACGGCCGCAGCGCCCGCACGGTCATGTAATTCTCATAGACGATCTCGTTGAGCGGGTTGCGATAGGCGAGCACCGTGTTGAAGGCCTCGCCGATCGTGCGGATCTGCGGCGGCACGGCTTCCCCCTTCACGCCGAGATGCAGATCCCAGTAGATGTCCCAATAATAGTCGAGGTAGTGGCGCATGAACGGCTTCCCGGCAAACTTCGGCTCGAGAAGCTTGTCGAAGAATGCGACCACCTTGGCCTGATATTTCGGAGCGTAGAGGTCGGGCGTGACCCCGGTGAAGTAGATGCGCTTGCGCAGATTGTCGTCGCCGCGGTTCTCGAGCCCCTCGAGGAAAACCGTGACGCCATCCGATGGCGTCGGTTTCCAGTCTTCGTAGAGCATCCCCCAGAAGTCCCAGGGGATCGCGTCCTGCTTCGTCAGCGGCACATCGATCATCGGCAGGATGGGACGCTCGCCGGCAAATATGCTGCCGAGAAAAAACGGCACCACGGCGTTGTTGACGTAGTCGCGGTCGAAATGGCTCGGGATTGTAGCGCGGAATCTTTGCAGGGCGGCGGAAAGGTCGGGCGCCAGGCGCGCGGCGGTCGCGCCGTCCTGAAGCTTCTGGTCCGCGGCGGCGGCGTGCGCCGCGGCGGGCAGCAACGCAGCGACTCCCGCACCCGTTAAAAATGTGCGTCGTTCCATCGCTGATTCCTCCGGTGATTTGGAGGCGGACCCTAGGGAGCGGTGGTAGGCCGGTCAACCTGCGCGCCGGACGAACTCCCTAGCGGTTTCGAGCGATGGACCGAGATTCGCGCCTTGAACGCTTATCCGCCGTCCGCGATGGCGCGGACGGCGGGTGTTATGTGGCAGATTATTGCGGACCGCAGGCCGTAAACCACCAGCCGCCGTAGTCTGTCCGGAACGTGTGGCAATCCGGGACCAGGAGGGCGAACGGTCCGGAAGCGTTGGCCGGTCTCACAAAGTGCCCGCCGACGATTTCTCCCGGCGGGTGGACCTCTCCTTCGGAGGTATAGCCCCACCGATAGTCGGGATCCTGGTTCGCTTCGTTTGGATGGGTCTGGGCCTGCTCCCACATCCCGTTCGCGTCGCCTGCGCTTGTGGCGGCCGCGGGTGTGGCGCTGGCGAGCGCCCCGATTGCCAACGCCGCCAGTATAGATGCCAATCCATATCTCATGACGAACCTCCGCGATTGACGACCAGCCGCTCTTGGGCCCGACCCCAAGGAACGACTGCTGTCCGAGTAGTAATGCTGGCCGCAAACAGCGACATCATAGAAGTATGGAAGTGAGGATGTTTTGCTACAATTGTAGGGCCACTTTCAGGCAATTTACTCTATTATGTTTTAAGGAACGCATCTGGCGCTTAGTCTATAAAGAAATATTCATTGATAAAAATTATTTGTATTGGCAAGGAGAAGCGCGAGCCAAGCTTTCCGGAGCTCCTCGGCGCCGCTTCCGCCGTCCACAGGGTGCGTCGAACTGCGTTGATCCCGGCGGCCCATACTTACGCAGCGGCGATCCCCGAGCGCGGCAACTGCCGCGCCTGTCCCTCAGCCCAGGAGCGAGTCCGCGAGCTCGTCGAGGCCGCCGACCATCAGGTCGAAACTTCCCGTCGCCGGCGCGGACGCGACTGTACGGCCCTCCCCATACTCTCGCGGGCGCGACACATGGCAGGTGCGCAAGCCGTAACGGGCCGCACCGGCGAGGTCGGACGGATGGGCGGCGACCATTATCGCCTCATGCGGCGCGCAGCCGAACAGCGCCGCCGCGCCGAGATAGGTCTCCGGGTCGGGCTTGTAATGCCGGAAGAGATCGGCGCCGAAGACCATGTCCCACGGCAGCCCGAGCGATTTGGAGAGCGAAACGAGAAGCGCCACATGCCCGTTCGACAACGGGGCGATCAGGTAGCGTGACTTCAACCGGGTCAGTCCGCCGACGACATCCGGCCATGCCGGCAACTCGTGCCAGAATCGCGCGAGCGCGTTCAGGGTCTCGTCGCTCTGCGGGGGAATGCCGAATGTCGGGGCGAGACGCTCGAACGATTCGCGGTGCAGCACGTCGAGATTGGCCCACGCCCGTTTTCCCGTGCGAACGCGGTCGAGGGAGGGCGGGTAGTCCGCTCGCCAGGCGTCGACAAGGCCCGGCCAATCGGCCCGAACGCCCTGCGTCTCTCCCCATGACGCGAGATGCGCGATCATGCCGCCGCGCCAATCGACGAGCGTGCCGAACGTGTCGAACAGGAGGGCGCGAACTCCGTTCATCAATCCCGTCCTTTCGTTGAGACCCGATCCCGAGCGGACTTCGCGCTCGGATCACGCGAGCAGCGACTTGATCCGTTCCGCATCCCTGGGCGTCGCCGGATTATAGACGACCATGGTCAGGTCCGTTCGGCCATCGACCGCGAATGCCGAATATTCGATGGCGAGCGGGCCGAGCGTCGGGTGCTTGATGTGCTTGACCGCTTCGCCGTGATGGCCGCGGACGTCGTTGTCGCGCCACATCGACCTGAACTCCGGACTGAGGCGGCGGAGTTCATCGACGAGAGGCTCGACCTCGGCCGCCGCGCCGGCGCGGACAGCATCCGCCCTGAACGCGCCGAGCACGAACCGCGCCACGCTCTCCCAGTCGTACTGGGAGGCGCGGGCGCGCGGATCGAGGAAGAAGTAGCGCAGGATGTTGCGCTGCTCGGGCGACGCCGAGCCATAGTCGCCGAAGATCACGGTCGCGGCGCGGTTCCAGGCGACGACGTCCCATATCGCGGTCCTGATCACGGCCGGGCACGGGTCCAGCGCATCGAGGACGCGCTGCAGCCGCGGGGTGACGCCTCCAGCCGCGTGGTAGCGGGCCTCGGGCGGGCGGCCGAGGCCGACCAGGAACAGGTGCTCGCGCTCGACGTCCGTCAGCATGAGCGCGCGCGCGATCCGGTCGAGCACGTCGGCCGAGGGAGCGCCGCCCCGCCCCTGCTCGAGCCATGTGTACCAGGTCGGGCTGATGTTGGCGCGCTGCGCCACTTCCTCGCGCCTGAGCCCGGGCGTGCGGCGCCGCCCCGCCGGCAGGCCGAATGACACCGGATCGAGCTTCATGCGGCGATCCTTGAGATAGCCGCCGAGCTGGTTTTCCTGCGTGACGCGCGCGTCCATCCTGTTAGCCATTATAATACGATAACATCACTACTTTACTACAATACTCCGAGAGCACAAGTTCGTCTCCAACCAAATCGGAGATACCTGCTTCATGCGTGTGTTTGTCACCGGCGCGACCGGCTGGGTCGGGTCGGCCGTCGTCAGCGACCTCATCGCGGCCGGACACCGGGTGCTCGGCCTGAGCCGGTCGGACGCCGGAGCCGACGCGCTAGCCGCGGCCGGCGCCGAGGTCCATCGCGGCTCGCTTCAGGATCTCGAGAGCCTGACGAGCGGCATCGCACGAGCGGACGGCGTCATCCATCTCGCGTTCAACCACGATTTCTCGAGATTCGCCGAGAACGGCGCCGAGGAGAGGCGCGCGATCGAGGCCATCGGCGCCGCGCTGGAAGGCTCCGGCCGTCCGCTGATCGTGACCAACGGCATGGCCGCGCTCTCGCCGGGACGGATCGCGACCGAAGAGACCCCGCCGCCCGCCGACTCTCCCATTTTTCCCCGCAACCCGGAAGCGTCCGTCGCCGCGCTCGCGAAGCACGGCGTCCGGGCGACGACGGTCAGGCTGCCGGTGTCCGTGCACGGCCTCGGCGAGCATGGGTTCGTTTCGCACGTGATCGCTCTCGCCCGCGAGAAGCGCGTCTCGCCCTATATCGGCGACGGGCTCAACCGCTGGCCGGCCGCGCATCGAACCGACGCGGCCCGGGTTTACCGGCTCGCCATCGAGCGCGGGGCGGAAGGCGGTCCTTTCCATGCGGTCGCCGAGGAAGGCGTCCCGTTCAAGGACATCGCCGCGGCGATCGGCCGGCGCCTCGGCGTGCCGGCCGTCTCCCTGTCGCCGGAAGAGGCGACGGAGCACTTCGGCTGGTTTGCGCGCTTCGCTGCGATCGACTGCCCGGCCACGAGCGAGCGAACCCGATCCGTGCTTGGCTGGAAGCCGGAGCAGCCGGGGCTCCTCGCCGACATCGAGGCCTATTTCGCCGATCAGGCTTTGCCGGCCTGAGCGACAATCAACAAAAGGACCTTACTCATGCGCGTATTCGTTACCGGCGCGACCGGCTTTATCGGGTCCGCTCTCGTCAAGGACTTGATCGCCGCGGGCCATCAGGTGATCGGCGTCTCCCGGTCGGATGAGAAATCTCCCGCGCTCGCCGCCGCCGGCACCGAGGTCTATCGCGGATCGATCGACGATCCTGACAGCCTGAAGGAAGGCGCCGCGCGCTCCGATGGCGTCGTGCACCTGGCGTTCAACCACGACTTCTCGCAGTTCGCGGCGAATTGCGAGACCGATCGGCGGGTCATCACGACGCTCGGGTCGGTGCTCGCCGGCTCGTCGAGGCCGCTCATCGTGACCTCCGGCACCGCGATCGCAAGGGTTCCCGAAGGCGAACCCGCGAGGGAGGATGCGCCGAGAGTGACCTCGAGCGACTTTCCCCGCGCTGCTTCGGAGGAGGCGGCGGCCGAGGCCGCCACCGCGAACGGGGTCAATGTATCCGTCGTGCGCCTGCCCCAGGTTCACGACCCCGAGCGGCAGGGCCTGATCAGCCCGTGGATCATGACCGCGCGGCAGAAGGGCGTGTTCGCCTATATCGGGGAGGGACGAAACCGGTGGCCCGCCGCGCATGTGAGCGACGTCGCCCGCCTTTACCGGCTCGCGGTCGAGAAGGCGGAGCCGGGCGCGGTCTATAACGCGGTCGCCGAGGAAGGCGTCGCGGCGTGCGACATCGCCGAGGCGATCGGCAAGCGCCTCTCGCTCCCGGTCAAATCGATCGGAGCGGACGAGGCGCCGGCCTATTTCGGCTGGCTCGCGCATCTCGCCGCGCGCGACATGCCCGCCTCGAGCGAGAAGACACGCAAGAAACTGGGATGGCAGCCGACCGGGCCGAGCCTGATCGCCGATCTCGAGCGATTGCCCATCTAGGGCGTGGGACGTCAGCCGCGTTTCGCTTGCCATGCCCGCGAAGGCGCGAACGACAATTGGGCGGGCCGCGCTCTGTCATACCCGCGAAAGCGGGTATTCAGACTATCGGTGGTATGGCCTGGATTCCCGCGCAAGAGCGTGTGAAGGAATCGCCTTTTCGCTGGAGACGGGTCATCCGGCGGCGCCGCGGATGGAATCCGAAGCGGTTGAAGCGTTCTTGGTATCGGCCGCTCTGCCGCTTGAGGGGAGCGGGGGATCAGGCGGCGTTGATCCTCAGACGGTGCGCGGCCACGAGGTTATTGGCGATGGCGTGCCAGAGCGCGTGGGCCTTCGCCTTGATGAGGCCGCGCACGGCAAGATGACCGAAGCCATGGTTCTTGCGATCGGCGTTGATCCGCTCGATGCGCTTGCGCAAGGCGTAGACGGCCTGGCCCGTTTCGCTCGCCATGCGTTCCCGCCACGCCTTGATAAAGGCGTGCTCCTTCTCTCGCTTGCGGATGCGCCGGGCGAGGCTCGCCGGTTTGACGTCGTCCCTGTCGCCCGGCGGCGGCGTATAGACGCCGACCGGACCCGACGCATGGCCGGCGAGCGCGACGATGTCCCGGCTTGTGGCGTAGCTGGCGTCGACCAGAAGCCTGCCGGGCGTCCGCCCGTAGCGTCGCGCGATGTCGTCGACCATCGGCCCCGCCAGGCCCGCATCGTTGCGCCGGTCGGTGACCGCAATCGAGACGATGACGCCTTCTCTCGGCGCCGCGGCGATCTGCGCATTATAGGCCGGGCGAACCGCGCCGTCGGGAAAGCGCATGGAGCGCGCTTCCGGATCGGTCGTCGAAGCCCTCGGCTCCTTCTTCCCGGCCTCGTCCTTGGCGTGCGTCTTCGCCCGCGCTTTTCGCTCCGCCTCGAGCCGTTCGAGCGCCGCGCGCGCTCTTGCCGCGCGCTCCTGAACATCACGCGCCGCCCGCTCGCGCGCGGCCTGGCGTCGACGCGTCGACGCCTCGGGGTCGTCGGTCAGCTCCTGCTTGAGAGCGGCGAGCCGCTCGACGACCGCGGTTTCGATCTTGACAAGTTTTTCGCGCCGCCTGAACGACGCCTTGCTGGCGCTGGCGCGAATCTTCGTGCCGTCGACGGCGATCTCATCAAGGCTGATCAGCCCTTCGGCGATCAGCGCGGTTACGCTTTGCGTCAAAAGCCGATCGAGGATCTCGACCCTTTCGACCCTAAAGTCGGCGAGCCCGTGATGGTTGACCGGAACCCCGCCCGCCAGCCAGCGATAGGCGGCGTCGCTTTGCGCAAGCCGCGCAAGCTCGCGCGCCGACCCCACGCCCTCGACCGTCGCATAGAGCCAGAGCGCCATGAGAACCGCGGGATCGGCCGCCGGTCTTCCCGCCTCCCCCTCGCGCGAGAGAACCTGATCGTAAAGCGGCGAAAGATCGAGGCTCTCGACAAAGCTCCACACGAGGCGGGCGCGATGGTCCCCCGGCAAAAGCCCTTCGAGATCGACCATGTCCCAACGCAATTGCCGTCGATCCGGCCGCACCACCCGAGCCTCACCCATCGCCGACTCACTCCCGCCACATCAGCGAGGAGAGAATCACAGCCCAAGCAAAACCGCCAATTCCCTCACACGCTCGCAAGCGGGAATGACAACACAAGGTCGCTTGCCCCTTGCGTCCGCCGCGCGGATAATGACCGCACTGCCATCCGGGCGCCGCACGCAGGGTCGTCATGCGCATCGAAATGCTCGCCGGCGCGCTCGCGGCGGCGCTGACCGCTACCGTCCCGGCCGCGGCCGATTCCCTGATCCTCGACTACCATGGCGCGGCCGACCGCCCCGCCAGATACGTGATGCCCGGCCTCACTTATGAGCGCGCGCGGGGCCTGCGTCCCGACCTCAGCTTCAACGCTTCCTATCGCGGCGAGGTCTATGCGCAGCCGCTCCTGTGGCGCGATCCCAAGACGGGCGCAGGTGCCCTGATCGTGGCGACCGAGGAGGACGAGGTTTACGCCTTCGACGAGAAGACGGGGGCGCAGATCTGGATGCGGACACTCGGCGATCCCATCGAAAGCGGCGCCAGCGCCGGGTTCAAATGCGGCAACATCTGGCCGCTCGGCGTCACCGGCACGCCGGTGATCGATAAAGCGCGGGCGAGCCTCTATCTCGACGCGATGGTCATGCGCGACGGCCACCCGCGGCAGGAGGTCTTCGCCCTTTCGCTCGCGGACGGGTCGATCGAGCCCGGCACGCCGGTCGACGTGGCGACGGCGCTCGACGGCAGCTTCAACCCGTTGACGCAGAACCAGCGCGGCGCGCTCGCCCTGTTCGGCGGGCGCGTGTTTGTTCCCTATGCCGGCCTCGCCGGCGACTGCGGCGTCTACTACGGGCGGGTCATCGGCTTTTCGACTGCGGAGCCGGGCAAGGTCGTGAGCTTTGCGACGCGCGCCCGAGGCGGCGGCATCTGGGCGCAGGGGGGCGTCACAAGCGACGGAAAGTCGCTGTTCGCCGCGACCGGCAACACTATGGGCGCGAGAGAATGGGGCGACGGCGAAGCGGTGCTGCGCTTCGGGTCCGACCTCGCCCGCCCCGTCAATGAGCGCGATTATTTCGCCCCCTCCGACTGGAAGGATCTCGACGCTCACGACCTCGACCTCGGCGGCACGGCGCCGATTCCCCTCGACGTCCCGAGCGCCGGGGGCGTCCGGAAGCTGATCCTTGCGGTCGGAAAGGACGGCGTCGCCTATCTTCTCGATCGCGACAACCTGGGCGGCGTCGGCGGCGAGCTCGCGAGCGCTCACGTTACGCCTATGCGCGCGATCGCGTCCCCGGCCGTCTGGAGCGCCGGCGACGCCGTCTTTGTCGCCCTTCAAGTGGAAGGCGCGAATTGCCCGCCCGACCCGTCGGGGCGGGGACTTCTCGTCCTCAAGATCCGCGCCGACCCCAAGCCGGCGATCTCGACCGCCTGGTGCAACAAGGTCGTGAGCCACCTCGGCGGGCCGATCGTCACCACCGCGGACGGAGGCTCGGATCCGATCGTCTTCGCCATCGGCTCGGCCGGCGACAATCGGCTCTACGCCTATAGGGGCGACACCGGCGCGCTTCTCGCCCCGCCGCAACCCTTGCTCGGCACGACCCCTTTTCAGACCCTCATCGCCGCCGACGGCAGGCTCTTCGTGACAGGCGGCGGCAAGGTCTACGCCTTCACCTTCTGAGCGGCCGTTGCGCCCGGGCCGGCGCAGCGGCGGGCGTCGAAACGCCGCATTAACATTGGCGCCCCGGGGCCTTCGCCTCGGCGCCGGTTTTGTGCCATAACCCCCTGATTGGATAGAGCGCGAGCCGCGAACAAGGAGGAATGCCATGGTTCGGTCGAGTTTGCTCAAGAGCGTGTGCGTCGCGATCACGATTTTCGGCCTGGTTGCGCCCGCCGGCGCGGTCGTCGTCCGTCGCGGACCGGCCGGAGGCGTTGGGGTGCACGGCCGCTACGGCGGCGGGGTCTATCGCGGGCCGGGCGGCGGGGTCTATGGCCACGGACCCGGCGGCGGCGTCTACCGCGGCGGGGTCTATCGCGGCGGCTACGGCTATCACGGCGGAGTCTACCGCGGCGGCTACGGCGCCTACGGCGGCTGGGCGCGCCCAGGCTGGTATCGTTGGGGGCCCGGCGGCGCGATCGCGGCTGGCGCTGCGCTCGGCGTCCTCGCCACCGGCGCGGCGATCGCCTATGCCGGCCAGCCTCCGGCCCCGGGCCTGTGTTGGTATTACACCGATCCGAGCTACCGGCAGGGCTTCTGGGACGCCTGCCAGTAAGGCTTGCGGTCGGCTAGAAGCGCTTGCCACTGTGCACCCGTCCCCTCCTTGCGGGGGCGGGCAGGGGTGGTGCAACTCCCCCTCCCTTGATCCTCCCCCACAAGCGAGGGGAGGAAAAGCTACTCGGCTTGCGCGACTATCCGGCGGCGGCCGGCTACTTTCCCGCGTCTCTTAGCTCTATCCACACGGGGGCGTGATCGCTTGCGCCCTCGCGTCCTCGAACCACGCGGTCGACGCCTGCCTGCTTAAGCCTCGGCTTGAGCGCCGGGCTCAGCAGCAGATGGTCGAGCCTGAGCCCCGCGTCGCGCTCCCAGCGATGGCGCATGTAATGCCAGAATGTGTAGACGCGCTCATCCGGATGTCGTTCGCGCAGCGCGTCGGTCCATCCCTGGCGGACCAGACGGGCGAAGGCGGCGCGGCTTTTCGGGTGGATCAGCGCGTCGTTGTCCCAGGACGTCGTCGGATAGATGTCGAGCGAAGTCGGCGCGACGTTGAAATCGCCGCATAGGATCACCGGGACCTCCGCGTCCAGAAGGCTCTTCGCGTGCTTTTCGAGCCGCCGGAACCAGGCCAGCTTATAGTCGAACTTGGGGCCGGGCTGAGGATTGCCGTTCGGCAGGTAGAGGCAGCAGACGAGAATTCCCTCAACCGCCGCTTCGATGTAGCGGGCCTCTTTGTCGGTCGAGTCGCCGGGCAGCGCAGCGCGGGTTTCGACCGGCGCGCCCCGCCGCGACAGGATCGCGACGCCGTTCCAGGTCTTCTGTCCCCGCCAAACCGCCGCATAGCCGGCAGCCTCGATGGCGGCCGCGGGAAAATCCGCGTCGGCGCATTTGAGCTCCTGCAAGCAGACGACATCGGGCTTCGCGGACTTGAGCCAATCGAGAAGATTGGCCAGGCGGCGGTTCACGTTGTTGATGTTGAAAGTCGCGATCTTCATGGACCCGAAGCCGGCGCCCGAGGCGGACGATCCGGATTGAAGCAATCAGGGCCGGAAGTCCATGTCGCGCGCCTGACGCAGCTCAGCGCGGCGCCTGTCCTGAGGGTCTACGCTATCTCACCACCCATAGCGCAAGTATGGCGAAACCGTAGACGCCAACGATTATCAGGATCGAGATGAAGATCAGCCACGCGGACTCGCTGTCCATGACGGAGCGCATTGTCCACCTTTAAGGCCCAGGCCCCAAAAGGATGACTTTTCAGGCAGAAGTCTCTTTGCGGCGTCAGAGCGCGCCTCCGCTTCCTTGTGCATTGTTAAAACAAATTTGAGAGTTAATCGATGCGGGAATCTACCTAAAAGCGCTTGCCGGCAGCAGCCGGTGCAGCCAGACGCCGGACATGCCCTCTCGGGGAGCGAGCGCCGGGCGGAGGCCCGCAATCCGCCTGTAGACAGATTTTTCGACAAATCCTTTCCGATTATCCGAATTCGAGATAGAGTGCTGCCTTCGGCGCTTGCTGATGGGCCGGGCGATGGAACAGGAGCATGATCGGTCGAGGAGAGGCGTGGCGCTGGTCGGGCGCTTGCCGGCTGGCGGCCTTCGCCGAGGAAAAAACAAGCCCGGGTCGCCGTCGCCGCAACCTCTTGAAAAGGCTCGATCCCGCGAAGGCGATCCAAGGAAAAACAAGCTTTTTCCTTTGCTGGGCTTTGCCCGGCCCTGGCTCGATCCGGTTTGGACTTGGCTAAGTCCCGAGCCGCCGCCTTGCCAAACCCAGCCGATTGCCGCCAAGTTCCCCTGCCCGCGGCCAGGAGCACGCCCATGATCCCCAACGCGCCCCGCCCGTTCGATTTCGATCTCGGCGACAGCGCCGCGATGATCCGCGAGAGCGCGCGCTCCTTCGCCGAGAAGGAAATCGCGCCGCGCGCCGCGGCGATCGATCGCGACAACCTCTTTCCGCGCGACCTCTGGCCCAAAATGGGTGCACTCGGCCTGCACGGGATCACCGCGCCGGAGGAATATGGCGGGCTCGGCCTCGGCTATCTCGAGCATTGCGTGGCGATGGAGGAAGTCTCGCGCGCGAGCGGCGCAGTCGGGCTCTCCTATGGCGCCCATTCGAACCTCTGCGTCAATCAGATCGTGCGCAACGGCGACCAGCGCCAGAAGGCGCGCTACCTGCCGAAGCTCATTTCGGGAGAGCATGTCGGCGCGCTCGCCATGTCGGAGCCGAACGCAGGGTCGGACGTCGTGTCGATGACGACGCGGGCCGAGAAGCGCGGCGACCGCTATGTCATCAATGGCGCGAAGATGTGGATCACCAACGGTCCGGTCGCCGAGACTCTCGTCGTCTACGCCAAGACCGACCCGGCGGCGGGCGCGCGCGGCATCACCGCCTTCATCGTCGAGCGCGGCATGAAGGGTTTCTCGCAAGGGCCGAAGCTCGACAAGCTCGGCATGCGCGGCTCCGACACCTCAGAGCTTGTGTTCGCCGACTGCGAACTGCCGGAGGAGAACGTGCTGGGCGCGGTGGGCAAAGGCGTCAACGTGCTCATGAGCGGCCTCGACTATGAGCGCGTGGTGCTCGCTGCCGGGCCGCTCGGCCTCATGCAGGCGGCGCTCGACGCCGCACTGCCCTATGTTCACGAGCGCAAGCAGTTCGGCCAGCCGATCGGGACGTTCCAACTGGTGCAGGGCAAGCTCGCCGACATGTATGTGACGATGAATGCGGCGAAGGCTTACGTCTACGCGGTCGCCAAGGCCTGCGATCGCGGACAGACCACGCGCGAGGACGCGGCGGGCGCGATCCTCTACGCCGCCGAGCGCGCAACCCAGGTCGCCCTCGACGCGATCCAGCTTCTCGGCGGGAACGGCTACACCAACGACTACCCGCTCGGGCGCCTCTTGCGCGACGCCAAGCTCTACGAGATCGGCGCCGGCACGAGCGAGATCAGGCGCATGCTGATCGGGCGCGAGCTCTACGAGAAGAGCGCGTGAGGGCGGCTGCGCTAAGCCGCGTGCTCGGTTGACGTCTTGCGGATCAGCACCGCAGCCGAAATGCCGAGACCTTGATGCAAGCGCCGAATCATCGTGATCGAAAGACCACGCTTGCGTTGCAAGACTTCTTCGGCTCGGACACGCGAGCCAAGCACCGCCTCGAGATCGCGAATCGTGAGACCCTGTTGCTCCATACGAAACTTGATCGCCTCGATGGGGTCCGGCGGGTCGATCGGGACATGCTGTGTTTCATAAGCATCGACAAGGGTCGCGAGAATGTCGAGACGATCGCCTTCTGGAGTACCGCCCTTGGAACCCCATAGGCGCCGGATCTCCTTCAGCGCGATTTGATAGTCGTCCTCGTTACGGATCGGCTTGAGGTCATTGGTCATATTCAACCCTGCTGACATCGATGCGATCGTAGTCGCGGTGAGCGAATTCATGCAAGGTACGACGGGCGATGATCCGTATCCCGGCTGGCCCAATCGACCCTTACCGAAACGCGGTCAAAACGAACGCCACACCGCGATCACGGCGCCGTGCTGCGTGTTGGTCTTCACCGTCCACACGGTCGAGAACAGGCCGAGCTGCACCGACCACTTGTCGTCGAGCGCATAGACGACGCTGGCCTCCACCACCGACTGCCGCCACGCCAGAAACGTCGGGTCGGTCGAGACCGCGGAGACCGTCGTGAAGTCCTGCAGCATCAGCATGAGCTGCGGAGTAAACTTGAACCCGACGGTCAGGTCGCCGTGCCACTCGTTCGGCGGACCTTGAGTGCGCAGCCGGTAGCCGAACTCGGCGTCGATGAAGCCGGGCGTCGAGCCGGCCTTGAAGTTGGTCCCGGCATTGAGGCGCGCCTCGCCCGCCCACCCGGTATTCCCTTCCTCGGCCGGCGCTTTCGCATCATGGGCGCCGGGGATGAACGCCGCCGCTTCGCCCGAGAACACCCAGTCTCCGGTCGACCAGAGCTTCGCCCTCAGCCCTATGTCCGAATAGTCGAGGCCGTCATAGGTGTCCGGCGTGGGGGGCCCAAGCGCGTAATGCTCGAACGCGGTCTGGCCAAAAACAGTGAGCGAATCGGTGATCCCATATTGGACATAGGTCTGGGCGTCGAAGCGCTTTTGGCTGACCGGAGGATTGCCGCCCCAGGGAGGGCCGAAGCCGGTCCAGCCGTATAGGGTCGCGATGACCTGACCGGTTCCCTGCGGCAGGGTCCATGCGCCTCCCAGAGCGCCCGCCGGCGCGCCGGCCACCGCCGCAAGCGCGCCCGCGGCGACCCACCAACGCCACACGTTCGAGCCGGCGCGGGTCAAGAAATCTGCCCCCCAAAGCAACCAGCGCTCATCCTCGCGGGCGCGCTTCTCTGGTTGGAACAAGCGGGCGCGACGCCTCGAGACGACCTCGACAGCGAACGCCGGCGCCGCCGTTACGTCAAGCGCGAATCAACGCCGTCAACGGAAAAAACCTAATACACGCAGAGGGTTGTGCGGCTTTCTGGCCCGCTCCGCCAAACTTGAGCCGGTCGCACGGGCCGCGTTTGAATTCGGCAAACCTCGTCGCCGTGCCCGGTGCTCGCCCGTTAAGGCGTCGTCTGATAGAAGGCCGGTCCATGCTCGATTTGCGTCCAGCGCCGCGCGCGCCCCTGCTTGCCCCGGGCAACGCGCCGCCCGTGGAATGGGTGGTCACGCCGGGACTGACCCAATACCCCGACGCCCTGGCCGAGATGGAACAGAGGGCAGAGGCGATCGCGCGCGGCCAGGCGGCCGAGCGGGTGTGGCTCATCGAGCATCCTCCGCTCTACACGGCCGGGACGAGCGCGAAGGACAGCGACCTCATCGAGGCGCGGTTTCCGGTTTATCGAGCCGGTCGCGGCGGCCAGTTTACCTATCACGGGCCGGGGCAGCGGGTGGCCTATGTCATGCTCGACCTCAAGCGGCGCCGGCCTGATGTTCGCGCCTATGTGGCGACGCTCGAAAGCTGGCTGATCGAGACCTTGAAGGCGTTCGAGGTCGTTGGCGGGACGCGCAAGGACCGGGTCGGCGTCTGGGTTGCGCGCCCCGACAAACCGTCTTCGGCCTTGGGCGAAATGGCCGAGGACAAGATCGCCGCGATCGGCGTCCGGGTTCGGCGCTGGGTTACGTTTCACGGCGTGGCGCTGAACGTCGCCCCCGATCTCGCCCATTTCTCAGGCATCGCGCCGTGTGGCATCCGGGACCAGCACTTCGGCGTCACCAGCCTCCTCGACCTCGGGCGCGCGACGACGATGGCGCAAGCAGACGCGGCTCTGCGCGCGGCGTTCGAGACCGTGTTCGGTCCCACCTTCGAGTCGCCCGGCGCCGCTCGCCGTTGAGTTTGCGCCTGCAAAAAACGCTCGAGTCCGCCTCCCGGACGCGGGTTGCCTCCACGGACGGGCGAAACTATAGGCCTGACATGGATCTCCGCATCGGGCTGCCGGAGGCGACCCGCCGTGTCTTCTGGGCGCCCCATTACGCGCGCCGGCGCCTGCTCAGCGAACATGCGGCGCCGCTGGCTGCGGCCCATTACGCGCTGATCGGCGAGCGACGCGGCTACCGGCCGAACGGCTTCTTTGATCCGAACCATTTTCGCAAGCTTGCCAATCGCGGTCAAAACGCGAATCGCGACCTGCTCGAGCTTTACCTCGCCGACCCCAGCCCGCATGCGCCTTCACCTTCGGCCGAATTCGATCAGGCCTGGTATGTCTCCCAGAACCCGGATTGGAAACGGACCCACACGCATCCGTTCCTGCACTTTCTCGAGCGCGGAATGCCTGCAGGAAAGAGGCCGCGGCCGGACATCGACGTCGAGTTTCTGCGCGACGTCATCCGGGGAAAGGGACGCTCGCTCGAGGAGGCGGCGTTTCGAGTGTTCGACCCCTTGCCGCGCGACGCCGATATGGCGCCGCCGCTCAACCGGCAGGAATTGAGGGCGCGGCAAGACCGTTTCTTTGCCGCAGGGACACTCAGGATCGAGCACGAGGGGAAGCCGACCGGGAGGCGCCGGCTCGTCTATATCCAGGCAGGCAAGCGACTTGATCCGGCCCTGCTGTCGGAACCGCGCGCCCACGACGTGCTCCTGAACTATTACGACCAGTCGCCTGCAAATCCGCGCGCGGAAACGGTCGTCTATCAGCGCGGCTGCAAGAACACAGCCATCCGCCGGTTGCTAGAAGACAGGCCAGACCTGCTGCTTGGATACGAAAGAGTGCTCTTCCTCGATGACGACCTCGAACTCGGGGTGGCCGACATCGATCGCCTGTTTGCGATTGCGGAAAAGGAAGAGCTCGACCTGGCCGGGCCGTCGCTCACCTCCGACTCGCAAACAGCCTGGCCGTTTCTCCTGCAGCCGGGCGCGGGCAAAGGGATCATTCGGGCTTCATCGATCGAGATCATGGCACCTTTGATGACGCGCCGCGCGCTCGAGGCCGTCGCCTGGGTATTCGCCGAATCCGCCAGCGGCTGGGGAGGCGATTTGTTGCTGGGACCAGTCGTGCGCGGGGCTTTCGGCCCGCAGAGCGTTGGCGTGATTGGCGCCGTCCCGGTCCGGCACGCGCGGCCGGTCGACACCAAGGGCGGGACGCTCTACCTCTATCTTCGCAGCTACGGCATCGAGACCGGACACGAAGCCAACAGGATCGCGTTTGACTTCGGCGTCGATCGCTTTCTCCGACCGCTCTCGCCCGGCGAAACGGGCCCGGTCTGCCTTGGCCCGCAGCGCAGCGAGCGCTGCCCGCTCAAACCCCCATTCCCTGATCGACTGAGTTCAACCGACGGCCGGTGAGATGGTTCGGTTGATCCGGCGTCCTGACGCAGCGGAGAGACTTCATCGGTCTGACAAGACCGACGTTTGTCTTTTTCGCGATGGCGAACGAATTGGGTTCGTTTTGCCAAAATGCCAATTACTGCACAACGATGCGCAATATCTCCAGGTCCTGTCACAGTGGCGGGCAGGCGAAATCGCGAACGCGACCTAACCCTCAGAACTCGCACACTTCAACTAAGATCACTCGCGAACGCCAATTGCTGCAGTCGGGGTCACGATCGTATAAGCCCGCTTGTCGGCGTCGCCAACTATCAACCGACATGTTCCCTTAGCGAGGTTGAGGACGATTTTTCCTTTCTGCTTGGAGCCATCGTAGACAAAGCGATCAAGTTTGATCGTTGAAGATGGTCCTATTGTCACGTTCGTTTGATCCACGAGAACAACTCTCGCTTTACTGTCCACACGTGTTCGAACACCCTCGTCTCGATACACAGCGTCACCTTGAGCTACGGGAGTTATACCCCCCGATGGCAGGGCACCTTGTACGATATTGATGACAATCTCAGCGCCGCCAATCCTTTCTTCGGACCAAGCGACCTCGCCGCTACCGAATAGCACAACAACGGCAATCAAAATCGACTGGAAACGCCCGCCTTTTACCGGTCGTGGAATCTTGTGCCGAGGGGGTCCGAATAACTCCGCGGGGTTCATTGCAGGTCTCCTCCATGGTCAGGGGCACGCTTAGGTAGTGACATCAAGCTCACTCCACACGATACACGATTTTTGACGGAGTGCGGAAATAATCAGCCGAATAGCGAATGCCGCTACCCCTCCCCCGCCTCGCGTAAGCTTAGTTTGGGAGAAGCAGGCCACGGCGGCAATCTTGGAGGATCGCACCCCCGGATCCGATCTCGTAGTTCCCTTCCGCGGGCAGACCCGGTATGAAGGTGAACTGGAGACTTTTTTGGTCGAGCCTCGAGGTTTTTTGGTGGGTGGCCTTGCCGGCGCAAGAATTCTGGCGACGACGCTCATAGCTCTCAGCTGCGCCAGCTTGGCGGGCTGCGATCCGCAATCAAATAGCGCGTTCCACCCGGTCGCGGACCCAACCCCAAACGCGGCGGCAATCCAGCAGCAGCCGCCCCAAACGTCTGGCGGAGAGGTCGCAACGTCTGCCCCGAATGCGTACGCAGCCCAACCGCGGTCGCCAAGCGCGGACGTCGCAGTCCAGCCACAGCTCGGCGCGGCATCCGCCTCAACCTCCGACTATCGCATAATGTCGGGCGATGTGTTGCAAATCACTGTCTTTCAGGTCCAGGATTTCAATCGCGAAGCTCAGGTTGACGCAGGAGGGAATATCGTTCTTCCGTTGATCGGGGGAGTACCCGCGGCCGGGAAGACAGTGCGTGAGGTCGAGTCCGAAATCGCCAGACGGCTGCGAGCGAAATACCTTCAAGATCCACAGGTGCTGGTGACAATCAAGGACGCCGTCGGCCTCCGTGTGAGCGTTCAAGGCGCGGTCAGGAATCCAGGCGTCATCCAGATACGCGGCGACACAACGCTTACGACGGTGCTCGCGCAATCGCAGGGATTCACCGATACGGCGGATCAATCATCGGTTCTAATTATTCGCAACACTGATCAAGGACGGGTCGCGGGCAAAGTAGACGCAGGCGCTATCCTCAAAGGGTCGGCGCCGGATCCGCGGATTTATGGAGGCGACACCATTGTGGTTGATGACTCATTTGTGAGAACGGCTGGGAAGGATGCCCTCAACGTCCTTGGCGGCGCGGCGATGCTTAGGGTCTTCTTTCCTTAGAGGAGAGCGCGAAGTGAACTTGCGTGTGCCGAGCGTCAAGACCGACGCGACCTTGCCCACGAAAGGCGATGGCGCAGGCGCTGTCGACTTCCCGCGCTACACTGAGGTGCCGGATCAACGCGATTCGGAGGCCAACCTTGGTTCAAGAATACTGAATTATATCGGTCTGGCGCGGAAACATAAATACCTAATTGTTACCGTGGTTGCGATATTCATGTTTGGCGGCGTCATCGCGACTATGCTGACGCCGAAGATTTATAGCGCCTCAACGACTATAAAAATTGATCGCTCGATTCCAAGAGTGTTCAAGGGTCAGACCGCTGGAGCAGTGGCGGACTACTACGAAATTGGCTTCTACCAAACTCAATATGAGTTGCTCCGGAGCCGAGCTCTAGCGGAGCGTGTGGCAACCGCACTGGACCTTGGGCAGTCGGACTTCTTAGGGCATCCGCAACCGTCGTCGCTTAAGTCGTTGTTTAAGCGACTATTCAGGGTAGACTCAAATGTCGCTCCGGTTCCCGACGCTATTGACGTGAAGGCGAGACAGGCGATAGCCGCGGGCGCGGTCATGGGGGGACTGTCCGTCCAACCAGTCGGGGAATCTTCAATAGTACGAATACGTTATTCTGCCCTCGATCCAGCCTGGGCTCAACGCATTAGTATCGCCGTCGCCGAGCAATACGAAAAGATGACGCTCGATATGCGTGACGCCGCCACGACACACGCGAGGAACTTCTTGCAAGAGCGACTTGACGAACTAAGACTGAAGCTTGAGGAATCAGAAACGCAACTCATTGAATACGCTCGGAGAGAGGGTATTGTAGACGTTGACAATAAGCAGCCACAAGTATCTACGGAAATACAAACGGTTCAAGCCGCCTACTCAAGTGCGGTCACTTCTAGGCTTCAACTGGAGGAGACTTGGCGGCAAGCTCAGGCCGACGACGGGAGCTCGCTGCCGCAGGTGATGAGCGACGCTCTCATTCAAGCCGAGCGGACGAAGCTCGCCGAACTGCGCGCTACCTACCAGGACAAAATCGCAACGCTTAAGCCAGCCTTTCCAGAAATGATCGCGCTAAAGAATGAGATCAGTGCGACGGAAAATGATATTCGCACTCAACTGGCGCGTATCAAAAGCTCGATTAACTCCCAATATCAAGCGGCGGTCGCCAACGAAAAGGCTTTTAACGATAAACTCAGTGAGCTTAAGGACGAAGCGCTTGATTTGCGAAGCCGTAGTGTAAAATACACCATACTGATGCGTGAAGTAGACACTAATCGATCGCTTTATGATGGCGTCCTTCAACAATATCGTGAGCTAGGGGTCGCGAGTGACGCTGAAGTGAATAACGTATCCGTTCTGGATAGGGCGCAATTGCCGGGAGCGCCCACCTCACCTTCGCTACCAACTAACTTAATCTTGGCGCTTGCTTTGGGCGTGGCGGCGGCGGCGGGCGCAATTTGGCTGATCGAGGTGCTCGACGACACGTTCAAGACTGCGGAAGACCTCGAGGAGCGGCTAGGAGTACCGGCGCTTGGCGTTATTCCTCTCTATCGCGATCCCGCCAAGAAAAAAGAGGCGATCGTTGAAATTTTGGGTGACCTAAGCTCCCCGCTGGCAGAATCCTACCGCTCCTTACGGACCGCGATCCAGTTTTCTACCTCCGATGGCGCGCCTCGATCGCTCTTGATCACAAGCGCCCGACCGTCGGAAGGGAAATCAACAGTAGCGTTGTCTCTGGCGGCGAACTTCGCGCAGCTCGGGATGCGAGTCCTCTTGATTGACGCGGACTTGCGCAATCCGTCTCTGCACCGCGTATTGAATTTAGAAAATAGTATCGGTCTGTCCAACTACCTTTCAGGCGCTTGGCCAGAAACCGATTCGCCGTGCGCGGACCCCGCCTCGAGAACGGTCAAACAGACATCAATTCCAAACCTTGCCGCGGTGGTCAGCGGTCCGCTACCTCCTAACCCTGCTGAGCTTCTTGCCGGCCCAAAACTGGGCGTCCTATTGACCGAAGCTGCTGAATCCTTCGATATTACCATCGTCGATGCGCCGCCGATCATGGGGCTCGCTGATGCCCCTATTTTGAGCGCCGTCGTCGAGGCAACCGTGCTCGTGGTCGAAGGGGCAAAGACGCGTCGCAACGTGGTGCGGGACGGGCTGAAGCGATTACATTTCGCGCGAGCGCGCGTCGTGGGCGGCGTCCTCAATAAGTATCACGCTAAACACGCCCCCCATGGCTACGGATACGGCTACGGCTACGGCTACGGCTACGGCTACGGCTACGGCCGGGCGCCCAAAAATATGTGTACAGTCAAACTCAGAAATCAGCGCTGAACAAACCAACGACATGATCCCACCTAATCACGCGCTGGAGTTGGCTATAGCGTTACGGCGCGCGCCGCGCCTAACGCGTGTAATGCGTTTGATGCGGCTACCGGAGGGACTGACCTTTCTCTTACGGATACTGTCTGGGGAACGCGAGGCGCTTGTCGAGGCGCAACACATGACCGGCCTTGACGAGGAGGCCATAGTTTCGATGGTCGAGTTCTATGTTTTGCAGGTTATGCTGTTTCGCGGCGCGTCGTCTCGCCGCATACTCGGGGTAGAGCCCGGCGCGGAACGAAGCCAAATTCGGCGGCATATGGGCTATTTGATGAACTGGTTGCATCCGGATAGGGAGGCCAATGCATGGCGCGTGGCCTTTGCGCGTCGTGTTTTGGACTCCTGGCATCAGATCGAGAGGGGGGTTGAGGAAGACGGGCCACGACTACCATCCGCCGCGACCCGCACCGGGCGCCCAACGTTCCTTATCCCTTGGATTGCCGTACGACCTCCTAGGGCGGCGTGGGTTAGTTTCTCTTTCATAGGCATTTTGCGAAGGCTTAAGCGGTGGGGGATGGTGGCCGTGACCCTGGTTGTCGTAGCAAACAACCTCGGCAGGGAGATTGGTCAGACTTCGATCTGGGATTTCCTCGTTCGCTGCCTCGTCACCATCGCTGCGTGAACCGGGACGCGGAAAGACGCCTTGACCTCCGATTTTAATGGCTGAGCGTCGCACTCCCGTAAGGATCCGCAGCGTCGGATTTTCGGCGGCGCTCGTTGGCTCCGCGCAATTGGCCTTCGTGGCGCTGCTCTTGGCGCTTGGCGTATCGATAATCAGACATTCTCTAGGCGATTTATGGGGAGAGGCCGACCCGGCGCTCTCCATTGTCATTGATCCGACTCAAGCGAGCGCTCGCGTCGCCATCTCCGAGCGCCTATTGGCCGAATCAAAGATCAATGACGCTGTCGTTGGCGCGCGAGAGGCATTGCGCCACAACCCCCTGCTGCCCAAAGCCCTCACTCTGTTGGCGCGTTCAAGCGAACAAGAAGGCGATATTGATCGCGCGACCCAATTGATGAGTTTGGCCGCCCGTGTCAATCAGAGAGACTTGAGATCGCAACTCTGGCTTCTCGCGCAGGATCTGCGTGGCGGTCGCGTCAATTCAGCACTGAATCGGATCGATTTGTTGCTGCGGGGACAGATCCCGGAAGTTATCGGACCCATTGCGCCCGCGCTCGCGCCCATCCTCACACGCGAGCCCTATCGATTGGGCTATGTGAAACTACTACGTACGAACCCCCGTTGGCGAGAAATGTGGTTTCTCGACCTCATAAGAAGATCTGATGACCTTTCTGGGCTGACGTATCTATTTGCGGAGCTCCAGGCTGATGAATCCGGCCCGACCGAAAGGGAGCTTCAGGCGCTATTGACTCGACTAACTGACGCGGGGATGTTCGACGAGGCGCATGATATCTGGGTGCGTTCCCTTCCGCCTGATCGTCGCGAGGAAGCAGATCTCCTATACAACGATGAGTTTCGCTATCCGGTCACCAACTTGCCGTTCGATTGGGTTATCCAACCCGTCCCCAATGCGATGGTCCGCGTCGAGACTCAAGATGGCGCCCGCACGATCAGCGTGGACTTCTTCGGAGGACGCGTCAAATTCGAGCACGTGTCGCATCTGCTCAACTTGGCATCGGGCTCGTATCGGTTTCAGGGTCGCGAACGCTCGCAAGACTTACACAATGAGCGAGGGCTACGATGGCGGATCGCCTGCGTTGGCGACGATGCGGAAACCTTGGGCACAGCTGATCTCGTGAGCGGCGACACGCCCTGGCGCGCTTTCGCTGTCGACTTCACGGTGCCAACGGGTAAATGTCCCTACCAGATGCTTGTTCTCGAGCTCCCTGCGCGAGCCGCGCTCGAGACAGAAGTTGTCGGCCGGGTCTCTTACGCCGATCTCAACCTTCAGCCGAAATGAACGCAAAATAAAGGTTGTCTCATTTCTAACACAAGTGTAATTTTTCGAAGGCTCCGCGTTCGGCACGCCTGGTCCACGATTTGACCTTGAGGCGGCCATGATTTAAAAACGAATTCTTGAGTGCGGTCTTCGGAACCGATTGTTCTAAGATCGGAGGCACATATGCCGGGCGCAAATGTCGTGACTGTTCGGGGCAGCAATCCCGGCGCCGGCTCAAAGCCGCATATTTGGCGCATTGTGATCGCGAGCATTTTGCTGTTTGGCGGAATCGAGTTCGCGTGGTCTGACGAAAAAATTGGCGGCGCGGAAATCGTCATCAATGAGGTACAAGGCGCCCTTCCGACAGGGAGCC
Organism: uncultured Alphaproteobacteria bacterium; assembly: GCA_963794655.1. GTDB lineage: Bacteria > Pseudomonadota > Alphaproteobacteria > Rhizobiales > Beijerinckiaceae > Roseiarcus. The sequence goes on along the minus strand of CAWCEV010000006.1, from coordinate 1,366,408 downwards.
AAGTCCCTGTGGCGCAAGGCGATAGTGTGTTCCTCGATGAAGCCGTCCAAAGCGGCGCCGATAGCAAGGCCAGGCTACTGCTTGAGGACAACACCAACGTGTCCATTGGCCCGGGCTCGACGGTCAAATTGGACAATTTTGTGTACTCGGGCCCTAAGCGACCCGGAACCATCGCGCTCAACATTGGAAAGGGCACGCTTCGGTTCGTAACGGGTAACGCTAGCAAACGCGCCTACACGATCTGGACGCCGACTGCGGCGATCGGCGTTCGCGGCACGATCTTGAGGATTGAAGTATCGCCGACAGAGACCAAAGTAATCAACGAAGAAGGAACTGCCTTTGTCTGTCATCGACAGAGGAATGAATACGCTTCCGCGGAGGAATTGCGAAAGAGACGTTGCAGCAAAGCGCAGCGAGAAAAAGGGTTGTGTGGTTGTGTGGAGCTGCTTGTGCCGAACCAGCTGGCGACCGTCTCGCAGTCTCAGATCGGGGTGACGGAAGCCACTGTGGGCGCCATATCGGACCCAGTTATCCCTGAAGGTTTCGCCGGCGGTTTCCCCGGAGGTTTCGCCGGCGGTTTGTTCGCACCACCGGTCGGAGCGGCCGCTCTTGTCGGCGGTGTGTTCGCGGCTACTGCTGTTGGAGGGGCGGCGACCGAAACCGCAGGCGAACAACCCGCCCCTGTAAGCCCGTAGCAGGGCAAGGAGCGCGACCCGTGCTCGGCGGAGAGCCCGTTTCTTTACCCAAGGAACGAAGACGCTACCCGCGTCAATTTCCGTCAGGGCAGAATGTCGAAGAATTTTGCCCAGTGCGGTCCCTAAGCTTTTCGCGGAGAAAAATCCAACCTCAACAAGGCGAACGCTGCCGGAGGGATCGGCCGCCGCCAAAACCACCGGACGCCGCTGCGGCGTTTTTCCCAGGTCGACGGGCAAAACAGCTGTCTTCGGCTTCCAAAAAAGAAGGCTTGCGCTCATTGAACCGGCGGATGGATGCGGCATGAAAGTCCGCACGCCTACTTCCAACGAGAGCATGCACCGGTTCCTTCGGACCATCGACGTGTGCAGCGTCTTCGCCGCCGGCCCAGTCGCGATGGTGCTTCGGGATCCGACTTTGTTCTTTGCGCCCCAGGTTGGATCGGCAGTCGTCTACTGCCTAATCGGGTCTGGCGCCGGATTGCTGATGGTGATTGCGTTTCACTTGGGCAAAAGCCTCCGCGACCATCTTTCGGCGCGAGAGGTGCGCTCCGTCCTCGCAGCATCGCTCGCGGCAACGGCCTTGACTGCGGTCGCCGCCTTTTCGCTCGATCGGTTGAGCTACGTTCCCCGATCCCTGCCCGTGATCCAGCTGCTTGTACTGTGCTCGCTCATGTTGGGAGGCCGCGCGCTCGCGATGAGGCGACGCGGATTCGCCGGTGGCCGGGTGAAGAATTATTCGTCGGAGACACACACCTTATTGGTTGGCGCGAATGATTTTGCCTTCTCTTACTTAAAGATGTTGGATGCCTTCGATGTCGACCGGACAAATATTGTCGCGATCCTTGACCGAAATCCCAGACTTTTTGGTCGAGCTTTACTCGGTCATCCCATAATTGGTCCACCATCCGCAATTGCACGGGCCCTTAGAGAGTACAAAGTACATGGCGTCGATATAGCTCGAGTTTTGATCTGCGAAAATCGGCCCAAGGAACGTGAGTACCAAGAGATCGAGGAATATTGCGATTCAGCCGGGGTTGCGTCAAGCTATCTTAGTGATGTTGTGGGATTTGAGCTTAGAGAACCGGCGGAACAGGATGAAGAAAGCGCAGGCCAGCCCAGCAACTACCAGTTTGCCAAGAGGGCTTTTGATCTCCTGCTATCCGCGGCGATAGCAATGGCAATTTCTCCGGTCGCAATGCTAATCGTGCTTGGGGTACTAATTGATCTCGGTTGGCCGATCATTTTCTGGCAAAAGCGCCTTGGATGCCAGGGGCGGCCGTTTCTAATCTATAAGTTTCGTACACTCCGGGCTCCCTACGATCGGCTAGGCAACTTTGTCGAAGAGAGTCAACGAGCGTCACGTTTCGGGTCATTTTTGCGGCGACTGCGCCTCGACGAACTACTTCAGCTGTGGAACGTCTTCACTGGTGACATGTCCTTCGTCGGCCCTCGTCCATTGCTGCCGATCGATCAGCCGGAAGAAAGTCAATTGCGCTTACAGGTGAAGCCCGGAGTTACGGGCTGGGCGCAGATTAACGGCGGCAGGGAAATTACGGCGGAAGAAAAGGGCGTGCTGGACGAGTGGTATGTCCGGAATGCGACTGTTTGGCTCGACATACGCATCATCTTGCGCACCGTTTGGACTGTGCTTTTTGGAGACCGATACAGGGGCTCACACGTTGCTGAAGCGGAATCAGTGGAAACTGACAGACGCGATGGCCAAAACTGGGCGCTGGCGATGGCTGCGGCTGGGAGCGCGAGTGACTCACTGCGGCAAGGCCCAGAATAGTTGGCTACTGAGCCGTTCCCGGCCTCAGAGGGAATCCGGTCGATGAGCCGGACTGAATGCTTGCGGACAGAATCGGGATCGCCGAGCGGGTCAGTGACCAATGCCATTCGCCGGGCGCGCCCCCGGGTGAGGTCGACTTGAGCCTCGCCGAAGCCGCGCGACCAGTTGCAGTTGGGCGCAAGGTCAGTGATGAGTACACGGTCCCAGTCTGTCGATTGCATCACCGTGATCTTCACACCTACAGCGATGAAGCCTCTTGGTGGGCTGCTGTTAGTATCGATCCGCTGCCCATTGCCCTCCAGTTATGGCGAAAATCGCGCTCGCATTCTCGGTGACCGGAGGCCGACTACCTCGCCGCACTGAAAAGTGGAATTGGCTCTACCAAGGATCGCTGACCAGGACGGCTTGGCCTCTGTCGACGATGCCCAATTGAGCACAAGTCGGGGTAGCGGCGCATTGATGGCCTCCCCTATGCGAGCCGTTGTGGGGTGCGTGAGGCGACGATGTCCGCCTCTCCCCCGCCACGCCGGGGACAACCGACGATCGCTGTGCTTGCCGTTCTCTGACTATGTCGTGAGCGCGCTAGCCATCGCGTGCCCGTAGGTGGGCTTCATCCTTGACCGAGCGCGCCCCATACTGAATTGGGGCAGGCAGGCGGCCGAATTTTGGGATTGGGAGCAAGCGAAAAGCGAGTTGGTTTGTTCCACGCGCTCGACGGGGCCGCTTCAGGCTCGCGGGTCTACCGGTCTCCGCCTCTCGCCCCGGCCGTCGTTTTGCAGCAGGTTGGAGCCTGTTGGAGGTTCGCCTAACAGTTCGTAGTAGACATCGAGAGTGCGTGCGACGATGCGGCGCTCGTCATATTCGGCAAGCGCCTTAGCGCGTGCCGCCTCGCCCAGCCTGCGCGCGAGAGAACGGTCGTCTTGGAGGCGCGCAATCGCTTGCGCCAACCCAGAGACCGCGCGAACGGGGACGAGAAGCCCATCAACCCCGTGGGTCACAACATCACGACAGCCTGGCGCATCGGTCGTGACCAGCGGACGCGCACATGCGGCGGCCTCGATCAGGCTTTTCGGCAGCCCCTCGCGATAGCTCGGCAACACGACGATGTCTGCACTCGCCAGCAGCGCCGGCATGTCGTCGACATGACCGAGCCACTCGACGAGGCCGACTGCCTGCCAGTCGAGCAGCACCGATTCTGGAATCGATGCAGGGTTACCGGGGTCTGGCGCTCCGGCGAGTTGGAAACGCAAAGTGCGGCCTTGCAATTCAAGCGTACGCGCCGCCTCGACAAACTCGCGCACGCCCTTGTCCCAGAGCATACGCGCCGCTAGGACGACACGCAGGGGTTGCGTGCGCTCGCTCTCTTCTGGCGGTATGAATCGGCTGCAATCCACGCCCGAGCCGGGGATCAGTCGGATATGCGGGGCCAAGCCGATGCCGGTCTTCTCGAAGAGAGAAATATCATCAACATTCTGAAGGATAAGACGCGCGCCGACGCCGCCTAGCGCCTGACGCAACAGCGCCCACACGATCGGTCGCAGCACACGCGCCAACGGTTCGTCGCTTATGAAAACGTAGCCCATCCCCGCAACGGCATTGACCCGGGCCGCGCCAGCGAAGCGCGCCGCGAGTCCGCCATAGACTGCACATTTAATCGTGAAGCTGTGCACGACATCCGCCTTCTCAGCGCGCACGAGCCGCCACAACCATACGAGGAGCGCCAATTCATGAAACGGATTGAGGCTGCGGCGCTCCATCGGCGCCGGAATCCAGCGTAAGCCGAGATCGAGCAGCTTTTGACCGTAGGGACCGGCTGGGGAAACGAGAAGGACGTCGTGCCCTTCGGACTTGGCAGCGAGCGCAAGTGACCTCCGAAAATTGTAGAGATACCAGTCCGTATTCGCAAACAGGATGAGTTTCATATTTTGTATCGCAGCCCATCCCGCGCAGCGGAACGGCGGGGGCCGCGGCAGGAAGGATTCCCAATAGAATGAAGTGGCCCCGCGAAGCGGAACCGTTCTTGACGGCGATTAAGTCGGAAGATCGTCTGCTGGTTATCCTTACCCACTCGAAAAGGTTTTGTCTAACCGAATTGAACTGCCAGAGGGATGTGGTCAATGCGCTTGGGTTTGTGCACGGGTCGGAAAAGCAAGCCTCCGTCGTCCCGCCGGAACCCGAAGTGGGACTATAACGCGGAGTTACCGCCGAAATCGACCATCACCTGCCAGATCCGTTCCCGAATGGGGTGGCGTCGCCCGCTGCAGCGGTAAGAAAAGAGCAATCCCTGGAACCAGTCTTGGGCCGGGGTCTTAAGCATCTATGCACCCGCGTTGCGGCTCGCCGGCGCAAGTAACCGCCTGCGGGCGCCCACCGAGCCTCCGCGAGGAGGTTTTCTAAGATTCCAATCGAAATCGCGGCGCCGCGCGGAATAGGCGCTTTTCAGTTTCATCAGATTTCAAGACTTTTTTCCAGTAATTCCTTCGGGTGATCATTATAGTGGGGAATAAATTGGGTGTCCGAGATCCCGATTCAATGTGGAAGCACAGTCAGGTCCGAATCCCACAATACATTCCCTTCCAGCAGGGCAGGCCAATGATCGAGCACGGCGATATCTCAGCCAACGAATTATGTAGGCGCGAAATTGCCGCACTTCGGAGTTTGCGGCAATGACTTTGCTCGCAGCCCTTGGCCTGCTTCCGGGTCCAACTGGATCGACGCTGACCATAGCGGTCTTTTTAGGCTCAGGAGCCATCAAAGCTCTAGCCGGATTGCCTAATTCATATGGGGCGAGAACCTTATTTGGCCCCCACACCCATCGGGCCACTACCCACGAAGAACGCGCGCCTTTGCCGGAAGTTGCAAGAAGTACCTGCTTGCCAATTCTGACTATTCCTTATCTTCCCGGACGGAGCGCCGAAGTTACCACCAGAATTTATACGGAAGGTAGCATTTTTCAAATAGGGCAGAGGTTTGAGTCCACACTGCAAGGTATACAGCCCCCCCAATGTAAGGAACTAGCCCGGCAATCCGACTGCCTGGCGTAAGAAAAGGTAATCGTGCTAGAAATAACAGCTGAATTGGCACGAAGTAATATGCGAATCTGTCCCCGATCACCGAAGAGTAGAAGGATATCGGGAATGTAGCTATCATCAAAATTGACCCAAACCAAACTAGCTTGTAGTCGTTAATGGACCGACTCTGCCAATCTCGCCGGAAACTCCACAAGAACCAGGCACCGGTCAATGCCAGAAGTCCAGTTCGAAATGGCGCGCCAGAGGCAACAATATTGGATACTCCAGTATACTTATCAGAATATTCACGGAAAGAATCAAGAGTAAGAATAAATCGCGCGGCGACTGGCAATGTAATGATCCCAGCAATGACGAACCGGCGGCGCGTCGGTTCTCCCTGCACGAACGGAGCCAAAATCAAAAAAGACACTGCGCTCGCGTGAAAGCCCGATGCTGCAATCACCCAAAAAACAAAGCGGATAAGCCTCCTGTCGTTGAAGGCATTATAGGCGAAGCACATGATTCCAATAGCGGCAGCTTGTCGGATGCCAGACATTGGCATGTTAATAATCAAGACAGGGAAGGCTAGCACAAGTATCCCATAGGGATCAGGCTCACGTTTCGCCAGCCTGTGCAGGCCAAAAAAGAAAATGAAAGCGCAGATAACGTTTATGTAAGGATACTCAAGTTCGTACCTATGTAGCAACATATTAGCAAGTGCAAAAAGTGCTTCACGTTGCTGACTCGCGTCAAAAACATCAACATATCGCAGATTTTCGAAGATATTTTTATATCCGTCCCAATCACAGCCAACCTCAAGTCGGTATGCAGCAAAGACAAAAAGAAAAAAAAGCCAAAACAGGTAGAAAAATCGCCTAACATCATGATGATCACCAGAAATCACGCCGCACAAAAGCAAACTGCCGTACACCAAATCATAGATCATGTTTAAGTAAACCGAGCAGGATTAATCCCCATTTTAATCGCAACCTCCTCGGTACCGCGGGCTAGCGGGGACAAAAGTCCGAAAAGACAAATACAGTATACGCCATGTCGAGGAAAACCACCGGCTCTTGAGGCAAGCTCAAAGAGCAAACGGCTAAAGTACGTTACTAAATATAGCATGCTTCAAGTCGGATCAGAGATTTCTTTGCCGCAAGAGCAACTGGCAGTATGGAGAAGGAATTGCCTAAAAATGGCACTACACATTGTCTTTCTTCGTCCGAGGATGGCACTAATAGCGCTTCTATCTTGCGCGGATGGAACACGCCTCTCGCAGCGATCTATTGGAAAGAATCAGACGCTTCGAATCCTCGGTCTTCCGTGCAAGCCGCGGAAATCTCAGAGATTGCGCCTTACTCTTCCGATCGATTTTGACCACTAGCGCGGCGCATAGAGAAACGGTCGACGAAATATTCCGCCGAGGTGGATCGCGTCGTGACAACGAAGGGCGATCGCATTGTCCCCGGCCCTCAACCGGTCGCCCAGCGCCGCGTCCCATTCGAAGCGATAATCGTTCCACCACCACATATCCTTCTGTTGCCTCTGCGCCACCTCGCTTCCGTTGACATATAATTCACAGGAGTTGAACAGGCCTGGAAAATAAAGGTGTGGCGAAGCGGCCGCCTGGTCCGCGGAAAGGTTCAGATTCGTACGATACCATAGATCACCGACAAAACTCTGCTGATCTGGTTGGCGCACGCCTTGTGCCTGGACATAGAGGTCCGTCTGGATCATCTCCCATTGATCGAGCGGATAGTCCTTTTTTGTATTGACGTCGAATTCCTGTCCGTGGGCGTTCCAGTACGACAGGTCGATCGGGCCGTCGAGAAACCCCTTCTCCATTCCATTTCTGAGGGGATCTCGATGAAAGACCCATACCAGCGGAAGCTTTGCGATCAGCGTTCCCTTTTCGCCGTTGGTGAACGGGATCAGCTCCCGATATTGCTGGACCTCGCCAGGCCAAAAGGCGTAGCCGTTTTCTATACGGGTCGTCGTGAAGGCCTTGTTCATCGCTGTCAGCTCGTTGCGCGCTCGCAGACCACGCTCTCCCGCGTCAACCGCCGCGGCGAAATCGACATCCCTCGCCGCCGACCTGACCATTGACAAATAGGATTGAAGCACCGTGTAGCTCAGACGCATAAAACGCATGCGTTGGAGATAACGCTGTTGATTTCGCGATAAATGACCGTCTCTAGCGTCCATTTTCTGGATCGACGCCTCGGCTTCGCGCAAATATCTCCCCAATTTTTCGACGACATCTGGCGTATAAATCGCGGGAGCCACAAAATACTCGTGCTCGGTGACAATCGTGTCTTGCCAAGCCGTGTATATCGTATCCCAATATTTTTTCATTGGCCCGGCCGCCGGGCCAAAAAACCTCGCGTAGAAATCATCGAGAAGGGCGTCGACGTCCTCCATCGGATTCCACAACAGCTGCGCGCGCAAATATAGATTTATGAACGTCGTCGCCAAAGCGTTGCGGCTTTCGGTGTTGACGCCCAAAATGCCCGCGTCGCGATAGTGGTTTACATCCTCACGGAATGCCATTTGTGACGGATTGGGCAAATCACGCCAGACCAGCATTGACTGGTCGTAATCATAGATGGTGAGGCGGCCCTGGGTCACCTTCGCCCATTTATTCAATATTTCACGAAACTCTTGTTTCTGCGGCGATCGCGGATCGTCCATGCCGTGGTTCGGATCGATGTCGATCGGCGCCAATTCGGTGAACAACATCAGATCTGTTGTCATGTCGCGCACGGGGGGCAAGGTCATGTTCGAATAAGCGAGAAAACCTATCTTCGATGGGCTCGTCGGATGCTTCTCGCGTAAAATGCGGGCTATATTATTGTATAATTCAAGCATCGCGTCGGTTACCGACCAGGTCAGGAAATATTTATCCCATTGCAGACGCGTTAATTCCGGATCGGGTTCGTTTTCCGGCGAAAACAGCCCATCCTCGATCGATAAGGAAAAACTCTTGCCTGCGGCGTAAAGGTTTTCCACATTAGCAGCGATCTGAGTCGCCGTTTTTGGATCTGTAAGCGAAAAACTGAATTCATTTGTTCCCAGACCTTTCGTATAGGCGCGGAGGGCATGCCCGTCCGGCGGCAGGTCGTTGCGACCGGTCAGCATGTTTCTTTTCTGGAAGATTTCTTGGCCCGTCTCATCGCCGAGCCAAGAGGTCCAATAGGAACGTATTTCGAATGGCGACGAATAGGCATAATCGAGATCGCCGATCGTCAATTCTTGCTCGTCCGGCGCGCACTCGCCGAATTCGCCTGGCATGAACCATCTCACGCCCCACCGGCGAAGCAGTTCGACCGCGGCGAAATAGTGCGCTTCGTCGTCATTGCCCGCGACGAAGACCCGATTGGCCTCGCGACGCAGCACTATCCCGTCGGTGCGCAAATAAGGGGCCTTCTTGACGACCGATGCGAGGATTGCGCGCAAGTCGGGCTTCGCCGTGAGAGCCTCATCTCCCACGATCAAGAGAGGGTGGCGACTTGCGAGCGCGGCTTCGATAGCGTTCGGCGTTTCGGCGATAGGCGGTTTCACCCCCGTCATCATTTCAATATATTTGGCCAAGTCGTCGGCAGCCAGGCGTTCGTATGGTCCCGCCCCGGGCGCTCGCACGATGACGGCGTCGCTTGTCTGGCCTTTCACGATGACGAGTTCGTTGACCGAGGGCGCTCCGGCCGTAGCCGAAAAGCTTGGGGTCGCACCAAAAAGCTGACAAATGTGCAAACATGCAATCGCCCTCAGCATCATTGCGAGATACGAGCGAGACGCCATCGACTTTCCCTTCGCGAAAACGGCCGGAACCTTACGGGCTCCGTGGCAATGCCGCCACGAGAATTCGAAGTCAGATGCCCGCAAATACGACGCTTGTATTTTTCAGAAATGCTCTCACAGAGAGCTTCTCAAAATTGAGGGTTTTGGCGGCTGGTTGATTTGGGCGGAAGGGTCGGGCCTCAAGGGCTCGGCAAGCTCGGTTTGAGTTCCGAGGTCGCCGGGTTTTTGTTTGAGACGCGGTCGGTCTTGGGGTCGCGGAGGTTGGCGGGCGAGTACGGGCTTTCGTGCTTTTAGGCTTTGTCCATGAGGACGAGCGCCCGCTTCATGTTCATCGCCGCGGCGACGAATCGAAGATGGCAGGCGTTGCGCGCGAGCCCCAGATAGCGGACGCGACCCATCCCGTACCAGCGCTTCATCGTGGCGAAGGCGCGCTCGACGCCTGAGCGGATGCTGGTCGCCCAGGCGCTGAGGAATTTTTCCAAGGCTCGAGCGGATAGCGGGCGTGCTTGACCTTCCACGCGATCCCATCGATGAGGCCGCGACGCTCGAGGATCTCGCGCAGGGCTTGGCTGTCATAGGCCCTGTCTGCGAAATAGCCCTGCTCGTCGCCTTGGATCCGCGTCGACAACGGCCCGGAATTCATCTCCCGCGATCTCGATCTCTGGGCCTACATCAATGGCGTCACGCTCGATTTTTCGAGGCCTGGCAAGCCCAGCACCAATAGCCGTATCGAGGCGTTCAACCGGAAAGTTCGGGCCAAGTGCATCGATCAAAACTGGTTCTTGTCATGGCCAACGCCCAGGTAAAATGCGAGGCGTTCAGACGCGCCCCACAGCTCCATCGGCAACAAGACCCCGACGGAGTTCATGAAATCCATCGGAGCCTCCAGCCGGCCGATGGCGTCATAGGACGGGAAATTCCCCCATAGGCGGCCAGCGTTCGGGGCAGGTCCAGGCCTTCCTAAAGGCATACCTCAAGGCGGACCAATTCATTGGGGGCGGATCACCCGGCGGATCGTCGGTTGGCGGGCCAGCCGGAAAGCGCATGCGGACTTTGTCCTGGGCGCCCTCGAACAGGCGCTTCATGACGAAGCCTGCCAGCCGCGGCAGCCTCGTCCATCATAGCCATCGCGGCGCCCAATATGTTTCGATCAAATACACCGAGCGGCTCGCCGAAGCCGGAATTGAGCCTTCCGTCGGCAGCGTCGACGACTCTTACGACAACGCCCTCGCCGAAACGATCAACGGTCTCTACAAAGCTGAAGTCGTCCATCGACGAGGCCCGTGGCGCAACCTCGAGGCCGGCGAGTTCGCAACCCTCGAGTGGGTGGACTGGTTCAACAATCGCCGGTTATTGGAGCCCATCGGCTTCATCCCACCGGCCGAAGCTGAGGAACGCTACTTCGCCAGGCTGAACGACAAAGCCATGGCCGCGTGACTCAAACAAAATCGCCCGGCAAAGCCGGAGCGGTTCACGCCGTCTCTCCTGTGAGCAACAATCTGAGAAGGATTCATGTCAATGGTTAGATGGAGGCAAAATCTTAGACTTGCTAGCAATCGAGTTCTTGCACCTTTCGGGATCCAGTTAACCACATTTCATGGGGGCGTCGTCGAAGCATATCCTGCGGGCCATTATTATAGCGTTGTTCCAAATTCGACGGAAATAAAGGAATTCAGAGCCTCTACTTTTTATCGAACCCCGACACTTGCGGGTATCGATTTACGTCTCGATTCACAGCGCTCCCTTCTCGCTGCGTTTCAGGAGATGCAAGAAGATGTACCGTTCTATTCCCTCGAGAAGAGGCTGCGCTTCGATATAGAAAATGACACGTTTTCTTATGATGACGCACCGATATTGCATTATATGATGCGCACGCTTAAGCCACGCAATATTATTGAAGTTGGCTCAGGATGGTCATCGGCATGCATGTTGGACACGAGTGATAAATATCTAGGATCTTCGGTGAAATGCACGTTTATTGATCCGTATTGCGATAACCTTCGCGGGCACCTGCTACCTGGTGACGAAAACAAAGTGAAAATAATCGAGCGGAAAGTCCAATCGATAGATCTAGATTTATTTAACTCACTAGGTGAGAATGATATATTGTTTATTGACTCGTCTCATGTTGTAAAGCTCGGGGGTGATCTTGTAACTATTATTTTTAATATTCTTCCCATGTTGGCTTCTGGAGTTGTTATTCATTTTCACGACGTCAGATTTCCTTTCAGGTATCCAGAATCTCTAGTCGAAAATGGCGTGTTATGGAACGAAGCTTATTTTCTTAGGGCATTTCTTATGTACAATAATAATTTCGAGATAATGTTTTGGCTCAATAGTTTGTTGAATACGTGGCCTGATAATAACAACAGTAAGGTTGGTTTTTTACCCTTGGATAGCTGGAGTTGCCGATTTAACGAGTCAAAATCGACTATTTTGGATGCGGGTGGCAGTATCTACTTAAGGAAAGTCTGTTAACTTAAGGAGCGACAAATGCTAACTGAAAGACTACGATGGCGTCAGGAGCCGCGCAGCTCGATCGGTCGCTATCTGGCCTTTGACAATCATCGGCGCCCCAGAGTTTTCGGGCGCTCGCTTGTGCGAGATTCGGTGCGCTACATAGCAGGTCCGCAAAGCCACCTCCAGGTTATCAAGGCTCAACCCGGTCAACGCCTGAGGCCGGTAGTCGTAGTGCTCGGTCCCAAGAAGGCGGAGATTATGCCAGCGAAGTAGCTAATCGACGGAACGTCATGTGGTAAGCCGGCTTTGTCTTTGCTTATACCCGAGCGGCCCAAGTCTGCATTTGGTTCCAAAGTTTGCCTTCCTAGTGGATCGAATCTAACACTTGATGCCCGCGCCTGACGGCGGCGATGATTTTGTCCGGGTCTGCGGTCCATGTGAAGGGCCTGGACTGCTGATTGTGCTCTTCGAGGAAGCGGTTGATCGCGGCTTGCAGATCGGTGACGGACCGGAAGACGCCTCGCTTGAGCCTGCGCTTTGTGAGAGTGGCGAAGAAGCCCTCGACCGCGTTGAGCCAGGAAGCGGACGTCGGCGTGAAGTGGAATGTCCATCGCGGATTGCGTTCGAGCCATCGGCGGACATTGGGATGCTTGTGGGCGGCGTAGTTGTCGATGATGGCGTGGATCGTCTTCCCCGCAGGAACCTGTCTTTCGACGATATTGAGGAAGCGGATGAACTCCTGATGGCGATGGCGCTGCATGTTGCGGCCGATCACCGTGCCGTCGAGGACGTTCATCGCGGCGAACAGCGTCGTCGTTCCGTGCCGCTCGTAGTCGTGTGTCATCGTTCCGGCGCGGCCCTTCTTCAGCGGCAGTCCGGGCTGGGTGCGGTCCAGCGCCTGAATCTGGCTCTTCTCGTCGACCGACAGGACGATGGCGTGCGCGGGCGGATCGACATAGAGCCCGACGACGTCGCGCAATTTGTCGACGAAGCGCGGATCGTTGGACAGCTTGAACTGGCGCATCCGGTGCGGCTGGAGGCCGTGCTTGCGCCAGATACGTTGAACCGAGCTGACGCTGAGCCCCGCCGCCTTCGCCATCAACAAGCCGGTCCAGTGGGTCGTCTCGCCAGGCGGTTCGCCAAGTGTCAGCGCGACGACGCGCTCGGCGGCCCCGGCGCTCAGCGGTGGGATGCGCGAGGGACGCGTCTTGTCGCGGAGCAACCCGTCGAACCCCGCCTCGATAAAGCGTTCTTGCCAGCGCCATACGCAGGTCTTGGACTTGCCGGTTCGCCGCATGATCTCGTTCGTGCCGACACCATCGGCCGTAAGCAGCACGATCTCGGCCCGCCAGACCTGCTTCTGCGGCGCGTTGCGGTCACGAACCAGGGCTTTGAGCCGACAAATATCGGCAGACGAAACCGAAAGGGATTTTCCTGCGCGCATCACGCAAACTCGCACGCCGAAATCCCAGAGGGAATCCCATCCGGGATTCAACTGTCAGGTTCGATCCACTAGTTGCAGCCAGCCAACGCCGACGGCCCGCGATTATGGATGAAAAAAGATGACTGCCAGGACATGCGTCTCATGCATAGCGCTGCAGCGCGCCACCTATTTTCACGGCAGCCCACCAGCGCCCGCGGGCGCGCCATTGTGGGTGAAAATCGTGGCGGCGCGGGCCGGTTTCTCCGAGTCTCTCCACGGGCGATCGTGTTGAGGCTGACAACTCTGCGGTGGCTTGCGACCCCGAGTGGCAGTGTGGCCGCTGCATAGAGGTATCATTCTTTGTCGCCCCCTGGAACGGGGAGCACGCGTGGCAGTCTCGACTATACCTACGGCGTAACGGTCGCCTTCACCGGGATGGAGGCGAGGATGGAGGTCATTATTGAGCGGCGTTATGGGCTGGACGTGCATCAGGAGACGGTCGCCTGCGTCTTGATCGGCGCCCGGGCGAGCGGACGAGGAAGGAGATCAGGACCTTCCGGACGATGACACGCGACCTGGAGGCGTTGGGGACTGGCTGCAAGAGATTGGGTGACGCAGGTCGGCATGGAGAGCAACGGCGTTTACTGGCGCCCGGTCTATGCCGTGTTGGAAGGGCGTTTCGACCTCATCGTCGGCAACGCCCGGCATATCCGTAACGTGCCGGGGCGCAGACCGATGTGAAGGACGCCGAGTGGATCACCGATCTGGTGCGCATGGGCTGATCACCAAGAGCTTCGTCCCGCCGGCGGCGCTGCGGGTTGTGCGAGTTGCCAGTTGCTGCGCGACCGCCGTAAGCTGGTGGAGAGCCAGGCGGCCGAACGCAACCGGGCTCCTGAAGCTGCTGGAGACCGCAAACATCAAGGCTGGCGAGCGTCGCTTCCGACGTTTTCGGCGTGTCCGGCCGCGCGACGCTCCGGGCACTGATCGAGGGCGAGGCCTCTGCAGAGGCGATGGCGGATCTCGCCAAGGGCCAGTTGCGCCGCAAGCGCGCCGATCTGATCCTTGCGTTCGCGCTCGACGGGCGGATCGAGGAGCAGCACCGCTTCCTCCTGTCGATGCAGCTGCGCCCGCTCGAGGCAATCGTGTGAGTGGCGGAGCAATTCTCCCCACTTGTGACATTTGAAATTTCCCCAGTTTTCGTGACTGCCGACCATCCCGGGCATGCCCGGGATGGTCGGCGGGCGCGCCGAATCGCCGAGGCTCCTCCTTCTGGCGGGAGGGAGAACCCGGTGATCAAACTTGGGGAGCTCGTGATGATTCTAGATTTGCATCGCCAGGGCCTGTCGGTCAGCGCCATCGCTCGGCAGGTCGGCGTCGACCGAAAGACGGTCAGAACCCACATCGCCAAAGGGCTGGAGCCGCCGGCCTACAAGAAGAGGCCTCCGGCTGCGAGTGTCATTGATCACTTCGAACCTTATTTGCGCGAGCGCCTTGCCGCCTATCCGGACCTCACCGCACGCCGGTTGCTTCGTGAGATCAAGGAGCGCGGCTTTGCCGGCAGCTACAGCGTGGTGCGCGACCACGTGCGCGAGATACGACCGGCTCGGAGCGCCGGTTACGAAGTGCGTTTCGAGACGCCGCCGGGCGAGCAGGCCCAGGTCGACTTCGCTAGGTTTGAGGTCGAGTTCGACGACGAGCCGGGGATGAAGCGCATCGTTTGGCTGTTCTCGATGGTGCTCGGCTACTCCCGGCTGATTTGGGCGCGGTTCGTCCTCCACCAGGACCTGCAGAGCGTCCTGCGCTGCCATATCGCCGCCTTCGAAGCAATCGGCGGCGCGCCGCGTACGATCCTCTATGATCGCATGAAGACCGCGGTCATCGGCGAGGACGCCGACGGGCTCGTCGTCTACAACCGAGCTCTCGTCGACCTCGCCCGCCATTATGGCTTCCAGCCGCGCGCCTGCCGGCCTTATCGGGCCAAAACGAAGGGCAAGGTCGAACGGCCGTTCCGCTACATCCGCGAGGACTTCTTTCTCGGTGGCGCGTTCCGCAATCTCGACGACCTGAACGACCAGCTCCGTCATTGGCTCGATACGGTCGCCAATGCGCGCGTGCACGCCACGACCAATCGGGTCGTCGCCGAGGCCTTCGCGGAAGAGGCGGCGTCATTGAAGGCCCAGCCGACCGTTCCCTACAGGGCAGTGCTACGGCTCGAGCGGCGCGCTTCGCATGAGGGCATGGTCAGCGTCGGCGGCAATCTCTACAGCGTGCCCGACACGACGCGGCGGCGCGTCTTCGACGTCCATGTTCTCGCCGATGAGATCCGCATCTTCGAAGAAGGGACACTTGTTGCGACCCACGCGCTGCTGGAGGGACGGGGTGAAAAGCGGCTCGATCCTTCACACCGCAAGCCCGTCAGCTCGTGCCGCCGTAGCCTACGAGATCCTGAGACACTGATCCTGACGCGGGCCGGCGACCGCGTTGTTCGTCGATCGCTCGATTTCTACGCCGCCGTCGGACGGCGTCTGGCCGGCCTTGGAGGCTCGCGATGAGCGCGCCCTCCGTCATTGAGCGCGTCAAGACCAATCTCGTCGCCTTGAAGATGCCGCGGGCGCTGGAAGTCCTCGACGTCACCCTGCGCGGCATCGAGCGCGGCGAGATCGGTGCCGTTGAGGCCATCGACGCCTTGCTCACCGAAGAGCTGACCACGCGCGAGAGCCGCCGCGTCAGAATGGCGGTCCAGATGGCCAGGCTGTCGGCGATCAAAACCCTCGCCGGTTTCGACTTCGCCTTCCAGCCCTCGCTCGACAGAAACCGTATCCTGGCGCTCGCCGGATTGCAGTTCATCGATCGCGCCGAAGCACTCCATCTCATAGGTCCGCCCGGAACCGGGAAGACTCATCTGAGCCTCGCTCTTGGCGTCGAAGCGGTTAAAGCCGGCCGCAGCGTCTACTTCAGTTCGCTCGCCGACATCGTCACCGCGCTCGCCAAGGCTGAACGCGACGGCGCTCTTCGCGAGAGGATCCGCTACTACTGCCGCTTCGCGCTGCTCATCGTCGACGAGATCGGCTACCTCCCAATCACGCCCGGTGGCGGCAATCTCTTCTTCCAGCTCGTCAACGCCCGCTACGAAAAGGGCGCAATGATCCTGACCTCAAATCGCGGCTTCGCCGAGTGGGGCGATATCTTTGGTGACTCCGTCGTCGCAACCGCGCTCCTCGACAGATTGCTCCACCACGCCGTCGTCATCCAGATCGAAGGGTCGAGCTATCGATTGCGTGAGCACGCCGACCTCTTGCCAGAAAACATCCGCTTCAAGCCGAAGGCCGCCGCCATTCCAATTCCACCGACTCCAAAGCGTCGCGGTCGGCAGCCGAAAAATGGAGGCGCCGATCACGCCCACGGCTGATCGCCGACCCGCCAGACTGGGGAATTTTGCGGCGCCACTTTTGAGGAAAACCGCGGCGCCATTGACACATCGAGGCGGACATCGCCACGCTCGACCTGCGCATCGGCGAGCGGCTGGAGCCCTGTTGCACGCAGCACGCTCTCCTGATGCAGATTCCGGGCGTCGACTGGCTGGTCGCGGAGGGACTGATCGCCGAGATCGGCGTTGACATGAGCGTATTCTTGAGCGTCTATCACTTGGCGGCCTGGGCAGGCGTCTCCCCCGGCGATCATGAGAGTGCGGCAGTCAGAAGAGCGGCCGGGCCCGGAAGGGCAACATCCACCTCCGCACCATCCTGGTCGGCGCCGCGATCTCCGCGGCACGAACCAAGGGCAGCTATCTCAAGGGCAAGTTCCACCGCCTCAAGGCCCGCCGCGGCGCCTTGCGCGCGGCGCTCGCCATCGCTCACAAAATCCTCGTCTCCGCCTATCACATGCTCGCCAAAAGCTTGCCCTATCGCGAACTCGGCGAAGAGTATCTCGACCAGATCGGCCAGCCCCGAACCGTCGCCATCCTCAAGCGCCGCCTCGAACGCCTCGGTTATCGCCTCATCCTGGAACCCAATGCTCAGCTCAGGTGACGCCAGTGGTTCGACCAACGGAAGCACTGTACGCTCTACCTTGAGTTCGTCCACGGCGTGGTGGATTGCTCAAATGTCCAAACTCAAATTACTTAGATCTTCTCCACAAGCAACCTAGCCCTGGCCGCTTGCGCGTAGGAAATAGCGGAGTGGCGTTACTTTTTACACTGCGTAATGGGGAAATCGCGATGGGAGAACGCATTAGAGCCATCGACTTTTGGCGTGGCGCTTTGCAAATCGTGATCTTGGTCGACCATATGCCGGGCAGCTTTCTGAATCGTGTGACTCCGATGAACTTTGGTTTTTCGGATGCGCTTGAGGCTTTCGTCTTTCTATCGGGCATTTCGACTGGATTTGCCTACCTCACGATGGAAAGTAGGTTCGGAAAAGTTGCGGTCGCTTATGCTTGCGCCAGACGCGCGCTAAAGATCTATGCGGTGCACGTTGCGGTCACACTTGGCCTATTTGTCTTGTTCGCCGTGGCCTACCGAACGAGCGGTGTTCACGCCTTCAAGGCGGTTGACCTCGGGTATGATTTCGGTACCCCCGACCGATGGTATCAACCGTACTTGTTCGGTGTTCTGCCGCTCTATGTCGTCCTAATGCTTTGGGCTCCAATCGCGGTCGTCTTGGCCGCGCGGGATCCACGGCTGGCGGTCACCGCATCGTTGGCGATCTATTTGGCCGCGCGCATGGTCAGTATGCCAGATGACCCGCATTTCAATCCATTCGCCTGGCAACTCCTCTTCACGATTGGCATCTCTTGCACCGCCGCTTTTCGCCATGGCGTGCACCGACTATCAGTTGGACTTATTGCGTTCAGCGCCTCGATGGTTCTTGCAGCCGCGGTGGTCGAAACCAACGCCTTCGGGATCGCCCCCGGCCTACGCGACGCGATCTTCGCCCATCTCGACGTCTCCAAGCATAACCTCGGATTCGCGCGTCTCGCTCATTTTCTTGCGCTCGCTTATCTTGTTGCTGCCGCCTCTAACCGCGTTGGCCTTGTCGCGCGCTTTGTCGGCGGGCTTCCGGGCCAGACGTTGCAAGCACTCGGTCGAAACAGCCTTCCCGTCTTCGCAGCGGGTTTAGTTTTGGACGCACTCGGACGCACTGCAATCGACGCAGCCGCAATAGAGACTGCCGGCGCTCCGCTTTACGGCATTCGAATGGCGTGCGTTCTGACAAGCATTGCTCTTCTTGTTGTCTTCGGCCTCTGGATCGACCGGAACACCAAGGTCGCCGATTCGCTTCGAAACCACAAGCTGGCAGCTTCGCTCAGGACAACTATCGGGGGAGTTGTCCGGATGCCATTTGTGCGACGATAATAGTGATCAGCCCTCAGAGACTGGTCCAGGGCGAATGTTAAATTCATGGTTGGGGTTGGACCTGCCCCGAACGCTGGACCGCCCATGGGGGAATTTCCCGTCCTATGACGCCATCGGCTGGCTGGAGGCTCCGATGGATTTCATGAACTCCGTCGGGGTCTTGTTCCCGATGGAGCTGTGGGGGCGCTGCGTATGTACTCGGTCTGAACGCCTCGCATTTTACCTGGGCGTTGGCCAATGACAAGAACCAGTTTTGATCGATGCACTCGGCCCGAACTTCCAGCCGGGGAGATTACGAGAAATTCTCATTGTGGACGGTCCAGATTTCGGGTTGCAGGTCAGGAATCCCGAGCGATCGTGCTTTCGACCGCGTGACCTGCCACTGAGATTTTCCTCCACGGGGATTTAAAGTCCGGCCTTTCGAAGGACGGACAGATGAAGCGAGCACGGTTCACGGAAGAGCAGATTATCGGGGTGCTGAGGGAGCACGAGGCCGGCGCCAAGACCGTCGATCTGGCGCGCAAGCACGGCGTTTCGGAAGCGACGCTCTACAACTGGAAGGCCAAGTACGGCGGCATGGACGTCTCCGAGGACAAGCGGCTCATGAAGAAGCTGCTCGCGGAGCAGATGCTGGACGCAGCCGCGCTCCGCGAGCTTGTCGCAAAAAAATGGTAGAGCCCGCCGCCAAGCGCGAAGGTGTCGCGCATCTGCAGGCCGTGATGGGCCTGTCGGAGCGGCGGGCCTGCTCGATCGTGAACGGCGACCGCACGATGATCCGCTACCGATCCCGCCGGCCGCCGGATACGGAACTCCGGACGCAGTTGCGCGATCTCGCCAACGAGCGGAAGCGTTTCGGCTATCGGCGGTTGTTCGTCCTGCTGCGGAACGGCGGCGAGCCGTCCGGGATCAACCGCATCTACCGGCTCTATTGCGAGGAGGGCCTCACGGTGCGCAAGCGGCGAGCGCGGCGGCGCGCTGTGGGAACGCGGGCGCCGATCCTCGTCGAGGCGAAGGCCAACACGCGCTGGTCGCTGGATTTCGTCCACGATCAGCTTTCCTGCGGCCGGCGGTTCCGGATCCTCAACATCGTCGACGACGTGACCCGGGAATGCCTGGCGGCGATCCCGGACACCTCGATCTCTGGCCGGCGCGTGGCGCGCGAACTGACGGCGTTGACCGTGAGGCGCGGCAAGCCCGGCATGATCGTCTCCGACAACGGGACCGAGTTCACCTCGAACGCCATGCTGACCTGGGCGCAGGACAACGGGATCGTCTGGCATTTCATCGCGCCGGGAAAGCCGATGCAGAACGGCTTCTGCGAGAGCTTCAACGGCCGCATGCGCGACGAGCTTCTCAACGAGAGCCTATTTCTCGGCCTCGACCATGCCCGAACGAAGATTGCGGCTTGGGTCAACGACTATAACGAGCGGCGACCGCACTCGGCGCTGGGCTATCTGACGCCGACCGCCTACGCCGCCAATCTCCCCGCAACATCCGATCGGCTGCGCAATCCCGACCGGCTCTGCCGATCGGATGTTGCTCTACCCGCGCCGCACGGCGCAAAATCCGCCGAGGCTCTAATCGTCGCTGGATGAATGTTCAGTGGCAGGTCAGGCGCCCGGCAGTTCGAGGATGAGGTTGAGATCGAGGGCGGCGTGCGGTTGGGAGGGAGGGGAGACGAAGCCTTCCCTACCCCTATCAGCAGTAGTTTGACATTTCCGACAGTCGCCGCGGAACGCGGGTGAATCTGCTCGAGGGCCGGTGCGTCAGAGACACTCATTGGGGTGCCAGGCTTCGCCCCTTCGGTGCAGGAACATCAGATGTTTCATGCGGTGTATGAGTTCGATCATGCTGATATTCGTTGTCTCCCGACGATGCTTGTAGCGCGGACAAACAGGTCCTTTAGTTCTGTCCGCAAAGCGGAGAGGTTCTCCAAACGCTACTTTGAGCTTTGTGCTCGCTATCAGCGGCCGACCAGACCGCGGGCCAGTCAGTATAACCTGTAGTGGACGCGGTGCGAAAGGCCGAATCAACTTCAACACCAAAGTTCACTCGTAGTATGTCTTGCTTTATATCGAAATCCTCGTGCCAATTGCCGAGCCAAATTGACACCAAATACTGCCCCGGGACGAGCGGAAGGCTTCGAGCTTCGCATATCACGGTTCCTCGCGTGGCGTGCTTCAGTATGTGCCCCCCCTTGTGGAACTTTGGGTTCGAGCTCCAAACGGGCGTACCCGAAACAGTGCGTAAAACGATCCCGCCAATCACCTCGGATAGGGGCCACGGTGACTCAAAGGAAATCTCGGCGATAAAGTCCCTGCGCATCAAACCTTCGCTGTCAAGGGTTATTTCGCAGATCGAAGGACGGCTTGGATCTGGATTGAAGGCTCTAGAGGTCTCGCGGTCCACCGAGCCCGCGTATTTCTCTATTGTACTGTCAACTGCTCCGAGAAAAGCGATTTGCCCGCTTGAGAGCAACATGCCTTTTGTACACAGCGATTTCACCGCATAAATATCGTGACTAACGAACAATATAGTCCGCCCCTCGCTCGTGACCTCCCGCATTTTGACTAGGCATTTATTTCGAAATTCGGTGTCGCCGACGGATAGTACCTCGTCGACAACGAGGATCTCAGGTTCCAAATGCGCAGCGACAGCGAACGCCAAACGCACATACATGCCGCTGCTGTAGCGTTTGACCGACGTGTCTAAGAACTTCTCAACCTCGGCAAAGTCGACGATCTCATCGAACTTGCGCTTGATCTCATGTCGCGTCATGCCGAGGATCGCGCCATTGAGGAAGATATTCTCGCGACCTGTCAGCTCCGGGTGAAACCCGGTGCCGACCTCCAAGAGACTCGCGACGCGGCCGGTGATCGAGATTCGGCCCTTGGTCGGTTCGGTGATGCGGCTCAGCACCTTGAGCAGCGTGGATTTACCGGCGCCGTTGCGACCGATCACGCCGAGCACCTCGCCACGCCTAACCTCGAAGGAGACGTCCTTTAGCGCCCAGAACTCCTCAATTTCGTCGCCCTGTATGATCTGCCGGCCACTAAGCATGTCCTTAGTCTTGCGAACGAAATTGTGGGCGTGGCGCGCGATCACATCGCGCAGCGCCGTATAACCCTCGCGTTCAGTGTTGTGGCCGACGAGGTAGGACTTGGAAAGGTTTTCGACGGAAATTAGGATATCGGACAAGGTTCGGGACCGCCTTTCGCTCAAACCAGATCTGCAAAGCTTTTTTCCAAACGTCGGAACTGGCTGACGCCGAGCCACAGAAAGAAGGCTGTCGTGCTGCAGCCCATCACTACGCTATCCAAATAGAGCTTAGCTTCTCCGCCCAGAATGGCCCACCGGAAGCCGTCGATGACCCCGACCACTGGGTTGAGAGAGAACAAGAGGCGCCATCCGGCGGGCACGACAGCGGAGCTGAATCCCACGGGCGACACGTAGAGACCGAACTGGACGATGAACGGGATTACATAGCGGAAGTCGCGGTATTTGACGTTGAGCGCGGTAATCCACAGCCCTGGTCCGAGGCTCGCGAAGAAAGCCATCAGGATGAAGAACGGTAAAGTCAGCATGTGCCAGCTGGGGAGAAAGCGGTACCAGAGCATCATCAAGATGAGGATGAAGAAGCTGACGAGGAAATCCACAAAGGAGACGACGACCGCGGCGGTCGGCACGATAAGCCGCGGGAAATAGACCTTGCTGATGAGATTGGCGTTGCCGATGAGGCTATTCGAGGATTCGGACAGCGCCGTCGAGAAGAACTGCCAAGGCAGTAGGCCGGCGAAGACCATCAGTGCGTAGGGCGCTGCGCCCTCGCTCGGCAGCTTTGCAATATGGCCGAAAATCAGCGTGAAGACGACCATCGTCAGGAAAGGACGGATCAGCGTCCAAGCGATGCCGATGATCGTCTGTTTGTAGCGCACGGAAATGTCGCGCCAGGCGAGAACATAAAAGAGCTCGCGGTAACGCCACAGATCGCTCCAATAGTTGCGCTCTGCGATCCCGGGTTCGATGATAAGCGTGTCGGCCGTCAAGGCATCGCTCCGGCGATCTCGAGAGCAACCTCGCGCACGCACCACCATTGCCAGCTTCAATCCTTGTGTGATTCGCTGCGCCGGCGCATAGCCCAGCAACCTCTCCGCCTTGCCGATGACGGCCTGGCTATGGAGCACGTCGCCGATGAATTTCGGAATTACCGCAGCGTAAGCGCCCCATTTGCCCGTAACACGCATTGGTGCCGATCGGGTCGGCGAGGCTGCGCGGCAGAGAGCCGAGCGCCGCCTGATGTAGCACATAGTCCCCGCCCTGGCAAAGGCCTGTGCGACGGGCGAGCCTTCGGTGGCTCCACAAGCGCACCGATCCGCTTGCCGTCTGGACCCGCCAGCTTCTTGCGCGCCGACCCGGCTGGTGACCGTGGCGCTCGCCAACAAGATGGCGCGCATTGCCTGGGCGATCATGACGACCGGAGAACTCTACCGGCGCGAGGCGTCGTCCGTGGGCTGATCTGGACATCCCGGCGCACACGGCTCAGGAGTTTGGCAAGCGCGCAATGAGGTGATGACTCCCGGCGAACCGCCGACCCGGACATTCCGAACCCTGACCAGCGCTTCGAGCGCGCGGAGCTGATGAGAAGCCGGACGAAGCGGATAGCATCTTGGCCAGCGGGCTTCGGCCTTGCATCAACAGGCCAGACATATGACCGCAATCGCCAAAGAGCCGTCGCCGAAGAAAGTGCTTGCCAAGGGGCCGTCCACATATGGTCGGGGTTGTGCAGCCGATCGTCCGTTGCGATGAAGGTTCCCGCGAAGGCGGCGGGGGTAAGATAGCCGAGCGCTGAGTGCGGGCGCTGCTGGTTGTAGTTGGTCGTCCAGCGCGCCAAGGCGGCGCGGGCGTGATCGAGATCGTAAAAGATTGTCTCGTTGAGTAGTTCGTCGCGCATGCGGCCATTGAAGGCCTCGCAGATGCCGTTCTGCTTTGGCTTGCCGGGTGCGATGAAGTGCCAGGCGATCCGGCTGCCCTGCGCCGAGGCGAGCATGGCGTTGGAGGTGAATTCGGTCCGGTGATCGGAGACGATCAGGTCCGGTTTGCCGCGCCAGGCGATGACGGCGTCGAGTTCACGCGCCACGCGCCGACCAGAGATCGAGGTGTCGGCGATCGCCGACAGGCACTCCTTGGTGACGTCGTCGAGCACGTTGAGGATGCGGAAGCGCCGACCGTTGGAGAGCTGGTCGTGGACGAAGTCGACCGACCAGCGAGCGTTCGGACGCGCCTCGACCAGGATCGGCGCCCGCATGCCCGTCGCACGCTTGCGGCCTTTGCGCTTGCGAACGGTCGGGCCTTCCTCGCGATAAAGCCGTTGCGTCTTCTTGAGGTTCACAAGGCGGCCCTCGGCGCGCAGGAGGACGTCCAGCCGGCGATAGCCGAACCGGCGCTGCTCGGCCGCCAGTTCGAACAGCCGGCCGCGCAGGGCGTCGTCGCGCCGTCGGCGCGACCGATAGCGCGCGGTTTGCGATCGGTCTCAATCAGGCGGCACGCCCGGCGCTCGCTCATCTCGTAGGCGGATACGGGACAGGCGACAGCCTCGCGCTTGGCGACGGGCGTCAGAATTTATTGTCACAAGATCCCTCAGCGCCGCGTTGTCGAGCATTGCGTCAGCCAACAGGCGCTTCAGCCTGGCGTTCTCGACCTTGAGCTGCTTGAGACGCTTGGTCTCGGAGACGTCCATGCCGCCGAACTTCGCCTTCCAGGCGTAGAACGTCGCCGTGCTGATCCCGTGCTTACGACAGACCTCGGCGGTCGAATGCCCCGCCTCCTGCTCCCGCAAAACCGCAATGATCTGCTATTCCTTGAACCTTGATCGCTTCATCGTCCGGTCCTTCCTTTGCTCTGCTACCCATCGTTGGACCGCCGGAAGCTAGAGTTTTCCGGGCTTTGTCACGCCGGCGGGCTGGGTGCGCCGGAGGGAGTCATGAGGGAAACCGGGGGCTTGTTGCCGATCGCCCCATGCGGCCGAACCTCATTATAGTCCTTGCGCCAATCCTCCAACTTTTTGCGGGCGTCGGCAAGGGTCAAGAACCAGTGCGCATTCAGGCACTCGGCTCGCAGACGGCCATTGAATGCCTCGATGAACGCGTTATCCGTTGGCTTGCCAGGCCGTGAGAAGTCCAGGGTGACGCCCCTCGTATAGGCCCAGAGATCGAGGTCCCGGCTGACAAACTCGGAACCTTGGTCGACCCGAATCGTCTTCGGATAGCCCATGGATGCACACGCGCCTTCAAGGGCCGTAACCACGTCTTCGGCCCGATAGCTGAACCTTGGATCGATGACGGGCGAGAACCGGCTGAACGTGTCCACGACGGTGAGGACGCGGATCTTCTGACCGGTGGCCAATTGGTCATGGACAAAGTCCATGGCCCAGACCTCATTGGATGTGGAAGCTGCGCGACGATCGTCGCGCAGCTTCGCCTTCACTCTTCTCTTCGGCGTCTTGTTGCGCAGTTGCAGGCCCAATTCGTTGTAAATCCGATGGGTCTTCTTCAAATTGATCTCCCATCCCTCGCGGCGCAAAAGGACATGGACGCGCCGGTAGCCGTAGCGGATCCGCGTGGCGCAGATCTCCTTGATCCGTGCTTCCAGGCCGGCCTGCTCGCGGCGGCGCGATTTGTAGTGATAGGTAGACCGATCGAATTCCAGCACGCTGCACGCCCGCCGGATCGAGACGCCCCAATCATCGCAAACCGTCGTCGCCAACTCGCGCTTGCGAGCAGGCCTTACAGTTTTCGGCGGATGACGTCCTGAAGCATCTCACGATCCAGCGACAGGTCCGCCACGATCTTCTTCAGCTTCGCGTTCTCGTCCTGAGCTGCTTCAGCCGGCGCATCTCAGGCGGCTGCAGGCCCTCGTACTTCTTCTTCCAATTGAAATAGGTCGCCTGGCTGATGCCGGCCTTCCGGCAGATGTCCGCAACCGGAACTCCATCGTTACCTTGCTTCAAAATGAACGCCTTCTGGGCGTCCGAGAACTGTGACGCTTTCATTGTCTTCCGCTCCTCCCAGCCAAGGGAAATTTACCGCGGAAAACTCTAACTCTGAACGGCCCAGTTCTCGGGGAGCGGATCACCTGGGGCGGACTCTACGCATTCATGTAGGAGTTCCAGGGGTGAGGTCAAACGTCGCATCAAACTTCTTGCGTGACTTCGTCATTCCTCGCTCTATCGGTTGCGACAGAGCAAGACATTTTACGCCTTAGCCAATGGTCCTCAATCCGGGGTCCAGCTCAGAGGAGGGTAACGCGTTCAATTTCACAACCTGTCGAAGAGAGAGGCCCAATTCGATGCGCAGGCGGAGATATCGAAGTTATCGGAAATATGCCGTCTCCCGCGCTCACCAAGCTCTCGCCGCAGGACGGTATCTTCTTTCAGCGTCCAAAGTAGGCTGGCAAGCGCGATGGGATCGTTTGGCGGCGCTAGCAACGCCGCCCCGTTGTCGCCGGCAAGTTCAAGAAACCCATCAATTCTGGTGAGCACAGTCGGCGCGCCAAGTGACATCGCCTCTGCAGCCGCGATTGGCGAGCCTTCGTGCAACGAGGGCAGGCAAACGGCATCGGCGGCTCGTATAATTCGATGAAGATCCGCTTGCGGCACTGGCAGGGAGAAGCGCACGCTCTCGGAGAGCCCCAGCTCCGCGGCCTTAGCTCGAAGCTGCTCGAGGAGCGGCCCGTGGCCGAAACCAATCGCACGCGGTAGCCAGCCTTTCTCGCACCTCAAATAGCCGAGTGCATCGAGCAGAGTCGGATATCCCTTCTCCCTAACGAACCGCGATGGAACGACGATGAAGAAATCTTCGTCCAACACTTCCAACGAAACACGTATCCCTCGACGATCGTCGAGGGTTAATGGCTGGGGGTTGGAGTTCGTCACTACGCCGTTGTGTATGACCTCTATACTCTGCCACTTGAAAAAATTGTTGTAATCACGGGCAAGAGCCCGAGAGACAGCAACCTTGGCATCCGAGCCCATCAACAGTATACGTTCAAGCCATGCATACACGTGGGCCTTAATTCCTCGCGGCGGCGGTCGGAAACGCCCTCCCGAATGCAAAGTCACAACCGACTTCCCTGAATAGGTCGTTAGCGCTAGTAAACGGGCGTAGAGGTTCCCAAAATAAAGATGGCCCCAAAAAATGTGCAATTTGCCTGACCGGGCGACTCTATGCAGTGTTCGCATGTTGTGGAGAATCCGCCAACGGTGCCGAAGCCCAAGATCGTGCGTCCGGACACCGCGCTCCTCAAGATCTTCTACTAAATTATCGGGGCATTGAAACAATATTGCAATCTCCACCTCATAGCCGTACTTTCTGAGCTCGGGGAGAAGACTGACCATTAGTTGCTCCGCTCCACCGCCTCGGCCGACGTCCTCCAAAACGCAGAGCACGCGCTTCGCAGTTGAAACGCGGTCGTACGTGTCTGGCATCATGTCAAAACTCAAAGCTGTGCCCCTTCCACCCTCTTTACACGCCGGATTTACTATCAAGGCCGAATTCTAAACGGTTCTTCTGCGGACGAACCGTAGCGCCGTCGGCCATCAGGTCCTAGATCGGCAATTGGGATACGCGTGGGATCCACAGCTTATCGGGGCTCGACTGGTTCGGGCCGGTTGGTGCGAATCGCCAAAGTCCCAAGACGCGCCCGCTATGCTCGCCGCGCGTTACTGCCACATTATTTTTTCCCAAGTTGCGCCAATCTTATTGGGTGCATAGTTCTCACTTGCCTCACGTGCGCGGCCGGATAGTGCCCTTCGAAGCGCCGGATCTTCAATGAGGTGGGACAGGGCCACCGCCATGGCTTCCAGATTCTGATCCTCGACAAGCAAGCCATTGACACCATTCGCGATCAACTCCCCCGGCCCGGCAACGCAGTCGAAGCTTACGCACGCGCACCCCTGCGACATTGCTTCCAATAACACCATGGAGAAACCTTCGTAGCGAGACGAGAGAACGAAAATCTCGCTCTCCCTCATTTCTCGATCTAGATCAGAGACGAAGCCAAGAAAATCTACATTATCCACAATATCTAGTTCTTTTGTGAGCTGAACTAGCGGCGTCTTACCAATATCGCCAGCACCGGCTATGGCAAGCCTCCAATCGGGATAGTGCGAACATAGGCGGGAGAACACACGAAGAAGATTGTCGAAGCCCTTAATTTTCCACCTCTCTAGTCCTCCTGCAGCGAGGATTAGTTTTTTTCGAGGCCGTCGCTCCTCTGACGGAAGAAAACTGAGCGGATTTGAGATAACGCTCACGTTGGGAAGAAATCTAGAGTAGTACTTCATATCGAACTTTGTCATAACGACTAATTTGTGAGCCAATTTATAACACAACCTGCGCTCTAACCAACTACCAAACCCGCGTTCTGCAAGATGGTTGGTGTGTTCTGTTGCGATAACCCTAATCCCGTAGAGCCGGCACAAAATAATTATCCGCCAGTTCATTCCCCTTATTGCCGATATAACAACATCTGGTTGTGATAAGCTTACTGCCTTCGCTAGCCTAGGCACATAATTAAGACGTCGACCTATTTTATTAAAGACAGAAACAGTAATGTCTTCATCACGATACAAATATACGTGCCGAATTCGGCTATCCAAGGCATATGCACTAAACACCCTGTGAGTAATTACAGTTACTGCATAGTCGGGACGCGAGCAAAAGTGGTTTGCCAAGTTTGCAACAACCCGCTCTGCGCCGCCGGCGCGGAGCGTTCCGATCACAAAGACAATATTCTTCATCCTTATTTCCAAACTTCCTCTCTGGCGGGCTGGGCCGCGGCTGCTTGCATTCTCTTGATTGATCAAACGCCACCGCCGATCGACATATTTAGATGCCTTGCACTCTGTCGGCCCCCTCAGAACCGGACGTGAACCTCGCAGCTCATCCGGCTCCCATCATCCATCCTAAGACAGATAGCCCATCGACCAATGGACGAACGCGCGTGCCTGGCTCGTAGCCAGCCTTTTGAGCGTTTCGGCGGCCACTTGTTTGTGGCCCGCCAGCTTCTTGTGTTTGCGCATCAGCCACCTGATCAGGGATCGGTTCACGCGCCGCGAAACCGACTTGAGCGCCGAGCCCCGGAAATAGCCGCAATATTGCTGCCATCTCCTCAGGATCGGGCCAGGCAGGGCTGAAGATCCGGCAGGCTCTTGTCGTTCTTCAGTTGGACCCGCCATCCCCCGGATCGTCTGCCGCATGGGCCTTGAGGGCGTTGCGGGTGAGGGCCGGTGAGAAGTTCACTAGACGGCGCCCCGCCTGACGCCGAGCACCGTGGCTTAACGGCAAACCGGCAAGTCGTGGTCACGGTCGATCATTCGCCTTGCGCTCAGCAAACCCGCCTGGTAAGCGCCCCTTCTCTCGTTCTCCGGCGTCAGTTCGCCGATCTTGGCGTGAAGCGCCTTCAAGTCGACGCTCGGCCCTTGTCGGGGCCGAAAACAGCCGCCGCCCCGTCGAGGAACTGGCTCCGCCGTCCGATCTGTTTCTCATGGACATCGGACTGCTTGGCCAGTTCGGCCAGCGTTTTGTCGCCCCGTTTGGCGGCCAAAGCCACCTTCGCCTTGAAGGCCGGCGTATGGTTGCGACGGGTCCGCATTGTCATCTTCACTCCTGATTCGCTGCGAGGCACGCCGCCTTCCGATCCTTGCTCGGCATCGCCGCCCGTTACGCTCCCGTCACCTACCAAATGTTGATCTCACCGGAAGCAAAGTGCATAAACCTTCCGGCATGACCCCACCGCTTCTCCGACTGGGCTGGTTCCAGCCGGGTTGTTGCAAATCAGCGGAAATGCGAGACGCGCCAGCTCTGCCACCGCTCAGGTCCACCGGCGCGGAGCATTCCGATAACAAAAACAATATTCTTCATCCTTATTTCCACGCTCCTGCTCTAGAGCCTATATTCGCTGGCTGAAAGCGATGGCGGCCTTCCCCGGTGCATGTCCCCTAAATCGAGGATTGCGCGGGCTGGCCGGCGCCGCGCTTCAGACATGGGGTGACGAACCCGATCAACGATACCATTTTTGTGGGTAAAGCCATTGACCGCGAACGTGAGAGCAGGTTGTTCGAAAAACTCCCGTATCCACGCCTTTCTTTCTTCAAAACCGCCAACTCGAATATTACTAAAAAGAGCTAACTAAGGCATTGAAAACGTGAGCATCAACTTTT
Source organism: uncultured Alphaproteobacteria bacterium (assembly GCA_963794655.1). Taxonomy (GTDB): domain Bacteria; phylum Pseudomonadota; class Alphaproteobacteria; order Rhizobiales; family Beijerinckiaceae; genus Roseiarcus. The sequence goes on along the minus strand of CAWCEV010000006.1, from coordinate 1,336,661 downwards.
GGTAGAAAGTCGCGGGTGGAAGTTCTCAGGCGGTAAAAGGTCCTTTTTCAACGGCCTGCAGGCTGCACTTCAATACACTCTTCACCTTTTGCCATAGAGTAATATGCTGCCAAAGCATCTGAGAAAAACCTAACGGTCTCATCTCTCGCCATTCGCCGCACGGTGTCAAGTGAAAACGGCACAATTCCTTATAGGCTTCCCTCGAGATATACCGCTCAAGATTTCGCCGATCTATTGTTGATCCGGACCACCTCAAGTACAAACTGGCCTGTTTTTCCAGAAACTCTAATCTACGCTCATGAAAATCCTTCCGTTTAGTTGACCGGCAATCAGCGTCTCTATGATAGGTAGAAAGAACTTTCTCGGTGTAACCAAACGAACCGAGGGAGGCGAGTTTAATCCACATATCTATGTCCGCCCCAATCTTTAGGTTCGGATCAAACTGACCTACCGATTCGAATGCATCAGAGCGGACGCAAACGCAACTAGAGTTTACAGGGTAAATACCGCAAGCCAGACATTTAAGGTAATCAAGTGTGTGTCCATCACCAATTATATTTTTAATATCCGATACCCAATAACGACCCGTCTCTCCAGTCTCCTCTTTCACCTCGAAGGCGGTTCCGTAAAGAGGTAAATTTGGCGACGCCTCGACTAACGCGGCAATTTCTGAAAGAAAACTCTCCTTCCAGGCGTCATCGGCGTCCAAAAACGCGATATGCTGTGCCGCGGCTAGTGATATCCCTTTGTTCCGAGCCGCAGCTTCGCCTGCATTCTTTTGACTAATCAAACGCAACCGCTGATCGCGATATTGCGATACTTTGTACTCACTTCCATCCGTCGATCCATCATTAACAACAATCAATTCAAATTTAGGGAAACTTTGTGATAGAACGGAGCCGACCGCCCGCTCTATCTGTCCCTCTTTGTTAAACAACGGTATAACAACCGAGAATTCCAATTTTGTCTCCTTTCTTGCATATGTATCGCTGGCAATTGTCGCGCTGCTTCATCTTTGCGAAATTGTTGGAATTGTGAGGCGGAGGGATTGAGCAAAGCCAAAATTGCCGCTCAGTCACCCGCCTGGCCATTGATTTTGAATGTATTCTTGGTGATTATTGGGGCCCACTACGCGAGCAGGCCCGCCCACGACCGTCGTGTTAGGTGGTACATCCTTGACGATCACGGCTCCAGCTCCAATAATACAGTTATCGCCTATTTTGACATTTTCGACAATACAAACGTGAGGCCCAATGTATACGTTATTGCCAATACATGCTGCGTGTTTATGGTTGCTACCGATCGTCGTGACCTGCGAAAGATTACAATTATCCCCGATCTTTACTGATGGATTCAGCACAATACACATCAAGTGACCAATATAAAGACCATATCCAATTGCGACTTCAGTTGGAATATCGACACCATACTTTCTGCTCTTCCAACCGTGTACAATGCCCCCGGCTCGGGCGACGAGCGGGTCGGAGGACTGCGCCAGTCGAAGCCAAAATAAGAAAGAAAATCTGGGCTCGAGCACGAGCGCCCCTAAAAAAGTCGTTAGGTTACATTTTCCGTAATAACGAAAGAGGTCGCTTTTGATGTAGTTTACCCTAAATTTCTCCGAAAGCGAATCCGTTAATTTGCGAGACAGTTGTCCTTTCATTTGCTCAACCACCCGTAACTGCATTTAGAGTTTTGACTCCGGACTGGCGTCGCCAGCTGCGGGCTGACGATTCTAAACTGCGTAAAGCCGCCCAAAAGGATAATAACCCGAAAGGTTTATCCCTCTGCGTCCGGGACCACCCAGTAGGCCGCGTTCGTTGTCATGACACGATGGCTTCGGATGACGCTGATGACCGATTTTCCCCGCTCCCTGATCGAGTTCCAGCAGCGCTTCCCGGATGAAGCGGCCTGCGCCGAATACTTGTTCGCGGCGCGTTCGCCGCAAGGCTTCCAGAACCCCGGCCGCGGCAAAGCGTGGCAACTGTAAACCAAGCCGTCGACCTGGGAATGCGCCGGCTGCGGCCAACAGACCTCGGTGACCGCACGGCACCATCATGCACCACTCGAAGTTGCTAAACAGCCCCACTGACGGGTCCATTTGGAATGTTAGTTCAAGAACGTGCTCTGTGCTAGCGCGGCTGGCGGAGCCCCGTTCCGGAGCGAAGCGCAACGAGTTAAGGGAACCGGATTTGAACATCCTTTCGAAGCAAGCAAGGCTTCGAATGGCGTCTCCAGAGCAGGTCATGTAGGCGAAGGCGGGTGTCGTTGCCGAAAGTGATTCATCTTCGCAAATGCGGATCGATGATCGATGCGGCCGAACACCGCCGCGAGCATCGCTGACATGGTTTCTGCCGCGATTTGCCCTGTGAGTCCCCGCGAGCGTCGCGCGACCAAAAGTATTGACGCGGCACATCTACCCAGAAGAGCGAGCAAACGGCAAGTGAAACGAGCGAGTGCGGCTCTCAGTGAAAGTTTGGGCGCACCATGCCTAAAGAATGCGGGAATCGTCGCTAGAGTGTGTGAGCGATAAATATTGCTCCGGTTTTACGGGTGCTGCGTCAATACTCTTCATGTACACAACCCATGCCCGTTTGATTCGGAACTGCTATCCCACAAAACTCAAGGTAGATTTTGCGATAGGCTTCCACGCCGGCTTCAAGCGAGAAGAGCTTGCGTGCCGTCGCTATGCAACGGCTTCTCAGCTCTGGTTCGTCGCAGAGCGCGAGCAAACGATCAACGGCGTTCTTATGATCGGCGTGAGAAAAATCACGCAAGGCCACGCCGACGCGCTTTCCCTCCAAGATCTCTTCCATATCTCCGACCCCGACATTGCCTACGCACGGAACTCCGCACCCCAGATACTCGGCAAGTTTGGTCGGCGCGCACGCGACTCTTGAATAGGAGGGCTTGTAAATCGCAACTGCGGCGTGCATCCGTGCGATCTGGCGAGGGACGTCCCCGTGTTCCGCCGAGACGATCTCAAATCGCTCGGACGATATTCCACGCCCCACCAAAGACTCGCGAATGAGAGCATGTTCGTTACGATTGACGAAGAGAAGGCGCGCCTCGGGCCGAGCGTCTGATAGCCTCAGATAGAAGGTGAGGATTTCGTCGAGAAGGTACCACGTGCCGACCGATCCGACATAGCCGAGCGTAAATTGCCTCGGGCTCATGGTCAATTGCGGGCGAAAACGGGAGAGATCGGCGCCAGTTGGAATCACCGAAAGCGATGCCGTACGGCCTTTGAGACAGGGGTAGCGCCTCAACTCCGGGACGGAGGCTTGAGTCAGCGTCACGACGTGATCGGCGCTTTCGAGGAGAAGCCGCTCGAGATTTTTGGCCAAGCGATAGAGGCCTCCGCCGTTTGGCCACAGCCCCCCATCGACGCGCTCGTCGGCCCAAAAGCCGCGCATATCGAAGAGGAGTTTCGTGCCTATTATTCGCTTCGTCGGAAGCGCGATAAGCCCCGGAACATAGCTTCGCACGTGAACGATCGCCGCCTTGCGGCGCACGGCCAACCAAAATACGACAAGCGCGCCCTGCGCGATGTCATAGGCCGTAGCCGGGATCGAAGGAGATTTGTGGTAGGTCAGCGGCGTCCAGCTGATACCTGACGCGGACAGCCGCGCGCCCATCGTCTCCATCTGCGCCTTGTCCCGACGATCCTTATTCTTTTCGAACGAAACGATATGTACTGGCCATTCGTGGGCGAGCTTCTCCATATAGGCAAGAACCTGGCTCTGGCCGAGAGGCTCCAAAAGCCCGTCGTAGGTGATATAGAGAACCGTCGGCTTATCGAGCGTTGTCATCGCTTCATGGCCAATGAAAGCTGGAATTGACCACCAAACCAATTGTCGAACGGGCCCCGCGCGCTGAGGCGCCGCGCCTGACCTCGTTTTTGAGAGGTCCGTATCGGAGAAAAGCTTTGCAGAATCTTAAGCGATGCAATCCAAACCCGAGTGTCACTCTGAGCGTTACTTTTCATAATACTCTCTAAACCACTCGACAAATCGCGCGATGCCTTCGCGGATATTGGTTTGTGGTTGATAACCGGTCAGCCGTTGAAGGAGCGTGGCATCTGCCCAGGTTGCTGGCACGTCGCCCATTTGCATGGGCATGTAGTTGCGGATCGCCTTCCGACCCAACTCCGCTTCAATCGCCTCGACGAAATCGAGAAGTTTGACCTTGGTCGAGTTGCCGATGTTGACGATCCTAAATGGCGCCACTGGACTTAGCGAGTCGCCAGGGTCAATTCCGGCCGCGCTCGCGGGACGGGAGGGGGCGGCGTCGATAAGCAATCGAATGCCGCTCACCAGGTCGCCGACGTAGGTAAAATCGCGATACATGTCCCCATTGTTGTAAATATCGATCGGGCTGCCTTCAAGGATCGCCTCGACGAACTTAAACAGCGCCATGTCGGGCCGGCCCCAGGGACCATAGACGGTGAAAAAACGAAACACCGTGGTCGGGAGATCCCAAAGATGTGCGTAGGCGTGCGCCATCGACTCATTTGCTTTTTTCGTGGCGGCGTAGATTGTTAGTTGGGCGTCGGCCTTCTCCGTCTCCTTGAACGGCATATCCTCGTTGGCACCGTAAACCGACGATGTTGAGGCAATCAGCAAATGATTGACTTTGAGCTTTCGCGCGGCCTCCATAACGTTAAAGGTCCCGATCAGATTGCTGTCAATGTAGCAGCGCGGATTCTCGAGGCTGAAACGGACGCCCGCCTGAGCGGCGAGATGAACGATCGCTTCGGGAGAAAATTCTTCTATCGTCGACCAAAACTTGGCGTCATCTTCGAGCATTGCCTCGGTCAACGAGTGCGCTCCGTGGTCTCGCAACAATTGGTGACGCCGGCGCTTAAGAGTGACGTCGTAGTAGTCGGTCATGCCGTCATAGCCGCTGACGCGAAATCCTTCGTCAAGGAGTTGTCGCGCGAGGTGGTAGCCAATAAACCCACCGGTTCCGGTAATAAACACCCGCCGCACTAGGATTCGTCTTCTTCCGCGAGATTAGACTCCACATCTGAATTCTGGCTCGTCAAATCACCCACCTCAATTCACTGGAAAAATAGCCTCACGGGCCGCCTCGAGCAACAGCCCCAGGCGGTTGCCGGCAACTCACGCACCCCTCCCACGAAGTCCTATTTTCTCGCGCAGGGGCAACAAGTAGGTCCGTACAAGCCCAAACCCAAGTGACTCAGATCTAAATTCCTCTCCGAGTTTATGAAACTTGCCTCCCAAAGATTTTTTGAATTCATGTATTCCGTCCGCATTGGCTTTATCTTGCACGCCGCCTAAGTCGTACCAACCATATCCAAGCTTCTTCAGAAGAAGGATACTGTTCCATTGGATGAACTGCCCAACCCCAGTTGTTATCGCGGGGTGGTTCGCGCCGTGCAAAAAGTAACCGCACTGACCAGACACATACATAATATTTACAGCCAATACTTGCCCACCACTTTGTTGAGCAGAAACACAAATCAAATTTCCACCATCATACATCATTTGTAGTTTTTCAATACTAGGAATATTCAACTTCTTTTGCTGAGCAACAGGCGCGTATAACTTGTGAAAACTGTCAATTATAGCTCGTGACTCCTCGCGGTATACGAAACATACTCCGTCTTTTTCAGCTTTGCGAACTGCATTTCTACTCTTTTGTCCGAAATTCTTCCAAAGCACTTCCTCATCCTGCTCCAAGTCGATGACGTAGGTCGCGATATTGAGCAGTCTTTCCCGCTGCTCCGCACGGTAAAAACGGTGCCCCGCGATCACAGGCGTTTCCGGCAGAACGCCGTCGAAATCATGGATGACCATATCCGCGATTGGGGCGAACCCAAAGCCTCGCGTTACTGCTTCCGCGAGCCGGTCCTCGCCTACTTTGTTAAGAAGCATCAAGCTTCTGGCCAAAGCCGAACTGTTTTTGCGTAGAAGGCGCAAGCCGGCACGCTCTTCGGCAATGCTCCACCCGAAATATTTTTGGTGCGCCCAATCTTTGTCAAGGAAAATGCTGCGATAGACGCGCCCGGGCGCGACGGTTGAATCTGCCATGTTCAGCCATATCTCGTTATTGATGCCGTCGCGAAGTACGGCGGTCTCGCAAGGATACGCCGCCAATAACCTCGAGATTTCAAATCCCGTGCTTGCGGCTCGGACTGCTTCGTCTATCGCCAAGTTGTCGCAGAGGCGATAGAAGCCCACCAAAAGTCCCGCGTCGATCGCCGCCTGCGCATCCACGCCGCAGTGCAGGGCCGGCATCCGAATTTGCGCCCCCGGATCCGGGCGCAATCCGCGACAGGCGCAGTAGATTGCCGATCGACCCAAATCGTGCAGCCCGGTGATGGTCTCGAGATGAGCAGAGAAGGGTCAAAGCGCGGACCACTGGCCGCAATAGCTTGGCTTTCGAGGTATCGCTGATGAACACATAGCCCATGCCGGTGACAGAGTTGACGCCTGCAGAGCCCGCCAAACGCGCAGCAAGCCCCCAGTAAACCGCACTTTTGATCGTAAAGCCTTGCACCAGTTGAAGCTTCTCCGCCCGCAGGAGCCGCCACAGCCAAAATAGCAAAGCGAGTTCTCGAAATGGATCGAGGGTTTCGCGCCGCATAGGCGCGGGCGTCCAGCGGAACCCAGAGCCCGAAGCTTATCGCCATAGGGACCGGAGCGAAAGACTAGCAGCACCTCGTGTCCTGCGTCCTTTAAAGCCGCAGCAAGCGAACGACGAAAATTATAAGATAACAGTCAGAATGGGCGAAGAGGATAATTTTCAATGCGATATATTCTCAGGCTATACCAGACAGTCGCACTACACGTTACTACCGTAACTAAAGGCGATCCAACTCGTGACAACTCCCTACATTTACAGCCTTTCCGCGGGTTGGGTGTGGTCGGCACGGATCGATATGCTATAGTCTTATTTGGCCGCCGCTTAATCTTCACAGGCTTATGTTGATTATATTAACGTCTGGGTGTGTGGCGCGCTAGAACGAGCCGACTTTGTCTCATCGCTGCCACGGCTTTAATGACGTCGGTCATAACAGGCAAAGCTGTACCAAGTGAATAATATTGCTCGATGCGTTGGCGCCCGGCAACGCCCATGTCGCGCCGAAGCGCTCTGTCGTCCCTTAATCGGCGCAGTGCTCCGACCCAAGCGTCGGAATTGCTGGCCAACAGGCCGCATGAATCGTTGATAACGTCGAGATTTGCCCCGACCGGCGATGCAATCACTGGAACGCCGCAAGCCATATATTGTATCAATTTCAGTGCGCATTTGCCACGCGCCCATTCGTCGTCGATCAAGGGCATGACGCCAACATCGAACGTATTGATGAGGCGCACTTCAGTGGCTTCTTCCCACCGCAGGTTCACAACCTCGACCCCCTCGATCGCTTCGCAACGCCCTCCGACAACAATGAAGCGAACCGGCCCTTCGCGACCGAACTGCGCCAGAGGCGACGCCAACACGCGCAGGTAAACTGATGTCGAAGGCGATCCAATCCACCCAACGGTGAATAGGTCGCGCCGCTCGCCAGGCAGATGCGCATAGCGATTCGTATCGACCACCGTGGGCAGAAAAGTCGTTGCGGGGTTCAATTGTTCCGCATAATCGGCGAGATAGTGGTTGCCCGCGAGAACCGCTGCCGCGTGCGAAAGAACCGGCGCGAATTTGCCTTTAAGAAAAAACAACCGGCGGAACCGCTCCTGCCGATATTTCAAAAAAAATGCATCGTCGAAATCGTAAATATACGGTACGCGCACCAGCCACGACTCTATCACGCCTGGCAAAAATGGAAACAACTCGCCCTGAATGATCGCTAAGTCGTACCTTGCTTGTTTGGCAAGCCACGTCAATCGAACTATATAGTCGCGGATCAGTGCTTTAGCGCTGTATCTTTTGCCACCAAAAGTGGTATTTATATATTCGTCTCCCAGCAAGGGCACAACCTGTAGGTCAATTCCTTTCTCCTTTAAATTAGGAACATACTGGGACATTCTGTGGCGAGTACTGGCGGCCTGAACACCATATAAGGCCAATCCAAGTACTTTTATCATAGAGGACACGCAGATCTAAGAAAACCCAGAGCCCTTGATTGCCAATTAGAACGCGCGACACACCTTCTCCAAATTGTGGGCATCAAAAAGTCAAACATGATTTCTCGCAACACTAACAGTTCTCGTCCCACTAAAAGCACCCATTCCTGAAACAGAACGTACCGTGTCTCGTAAGGAAACGTCAGCAGTCGCAAACGTGGCAAACGATCCATAGACGATTGCACTTGGCCTGTTACGACGCTAAGTTTTGGGCAGAAACCCAAGCCTGAAAACTCAACAGGTTCCACAGCCGACTCGCGTAATCCCGGCGGCCAGAGCAATGATCCCGCCAAAGATTAAGCACTTCGCCACTATCGAGGTATCCCTCGCTTTTCAAACGAGTTTCGGAAAGCAGCGATTCGCCCCAATCGCGCAACGGCCCGCGCAGCCATTGTCCGATGGGGATAGCGAACCCGGCCTTGGGCCGCTCGACAAGTCGCTTGGGAACATGCTTGTACAGGATCTGCCTCAACGCCCACTTGCCGCGACCATCGCGAATTTTCATCGACAGCGGCAGCCGCCAGGCAGTTTCGGCGACACGGTGATCGAGCATAGGAACGCGGGTTTCGAGGCTGACAGCCATCGCCGCGCGGTCGACCTTAACCAATATGTCATCCGGCAGATAGGTTACGCCGTCGAGCAACATCATGCGATGTGACGGCTCGCTGATCCCACCCGCAAAGTCCATGTCATCAAGCTGCGTCGGCGCAGCCACCGCACCATGTGCCGGCACTGCACCTGCGGTCCATTCTGTGACCAGGGCCTTGTAAAGATCATTGACGTCACGCATTGCGCCCAGCGCAGGCCCAAGCTTATAAGCTTTATCCTTGAAAGGCAGGAGGCTCTTGCCCAATCCAGGTGTTTGCAACAGCGCGGCCCAACCCCAATTGGGCATGCGCGTCGCACCCGCTCCCAAGAGTTGGCGCAATGCCGGCGGCGCCGTGGCGAGTCGGCGCCATAGCTTCGGGCCGATGGCATAGCGGTTGTAGCCGCCGAGCATTTCATCACCTGCGTCGCCGGAAAGCGCTACCGTGACCGACCTGCGTGCCATCGCGCAAACAATGCTCATTGGAATTTGAGAACTATCCGCGAAAGGCTCATCATAGGTCGTGGGAAGTTTTGGAATGACCGCACGCGTCTCGTTTGGGGTGACCCGTATCGCGCAATGTTCCGTGCCAAGATAGAGCGCGACCTCCTTCGCGTGCGGTGCTTCGTCAAAGCCGGCCTCGTCGAAACCGACTGTGAACGTCTGCACCGGGCGGCTCGATTGCGCCTGCATCAGCGCGACAATTGTCGAGGAATCGATCCCGCCGGAAAGAAAAGCGCCAACTGGCACATCTGCGACAAGTTGCAGCGATACGGCTTCGCGAAGCACGGATTCAAGCGCCTCAAGCCCCTCGCGCTCGTCCTGTAACGGGTTTGAGAGACCCGCCGCGGCTACGTCCTCATAGCGCCAATATGCTTCGACGCGGCGCCCCCGCAAAAGGATTTCGTCCGGTGCAAGCGTGAGAGTTGAACCCGGCTCAAGCTTGAAAATATCTTCATAAATCGAATAAGGCGCTGGCACGTAGCAAAAGCGCAGAAAAAGCGCGAGGGCGCTACGGTCTATTTTGTTATCGAACTCGGGGTGAGCGCGCAACGCCTTCAATTCCGAGCCGAACACGAAGGTCGTCGCCCTGCCCCGCCCGATAAAGCCGTAATAAAGCGGCTTCTCGCCGAAACGGTCGCGGGCCAGAGTCAAGCGTCGCTCAGCGCGATCCCAGAGCCCAAAGGCGAACATACCGACGGCTTTTTCTAGAGTTGCGTTGACGCCCCAAGCCGAAAAACCTGCGAGCAGGGTTTCGGTGTCCGAAGTCCCGCGCCAGCGGACAGGTCCGCTCTCTTCCAGCTCCCTGCGAAGCCTCAGATGATTGTAAATTTCCCCGTTGAACGTGAGGACATAGCGCCCACGTTCCGAATGCATGGGCTGCGCGCCCCGTTCGGACAGATCGATAATGGCAAGACGCCGGTGGCCGAGCGCGACGCCCGCCTCGTCGTCCACAAAAATCGCGCCGGCGTCGGGGCCGCGATGACGCAAAGCCAATGTCATTGCATCAATGCGCGAGTGTAAGTCGCCGCGAGTAGATGCCATCAGTATTCCAGACAGACCGCACATTTGTTGACTTTTCTTTTGCTTTCTCAGCTGGCGCGGTGCCCGAGACCGAACCGTTGACGGGCGTCTTTGCGAACACCGAGCCGACCAGTCTTAGGAATTCTTCGCGGGATGTCGACGTCGCGGTATTGCGGATATTTGGGCAGTTTTCCTTGTACGCTAGACCCATCACCAGCACGGGCGCACCCCCGACGATCGCGAATTTTCATCGACATCCGCAAACCGCCAGGCGGGTTCGGCGACACTGTGATCGACCATGGGAACGCTGGCCCGCGTCCGGAGGCCGAGCAGGCGATCCACGAGCTCATCACGTTCCTACCTGCGCGGCCTTCACATGCGGGGGAGCTGCACTGCGGTTGTAGATTCGAAGCCAATTGGCGAACTTCAGGCTGGAGGCGTTTCGGTCGATCCAGAAGCCGAAGCCTACAAGAAGAGTGACGCTTGTCAGAACGCACGCCATTCGAATGCCGTCAAGCGGAGCACCGGAGATCCTGTAACGCGGCTGCCTCGATTACAGCCCGCCCGACGGAGGACAACAGTAATCCCGCCGCGAACACAGCAAGGCTGTTTCGGCCGAGCGCTTGCAACGTCTGGCCCGGCACCTTGCGAACAAAGCGCGCAATAAGGCCAATGCGGCTAGAGGCGGCAGCGACAAGATAAGCAAGAGCAAGAAAATGGACGAGACGCGCGAATCCGAGGTTTGTGTCTGAGACGTCGAGATGGGCGAAGGTAGCGTCGCTTAGGCTGGGGGCGATCCCGAGGGCGTTGGTTTTGACGACCGCGGCCGCAAAGACCATCGAGGCGCTGAACGCGAGAAGCGCAACTGATGGTCGGTGCACGCCACGGGGAAAAGCAGCGGCGCAAGAGAGATGCCAAAGTGAAGAGGAGTTGCCAGGCAAATAGATTGAAAGGTGGGTTGTCTGGCATAGGGTGACTGACTAGATGTTTAGTCCCGGGCTTTGATGGAGCGGGTTAGTTTTGAATCTTTCGGGCTGTGAAGTCCAGGCTTTGCAGATGAACTCGTAGGGTGTGAGGCCACGGAGGGTCTTGAGCCTGCGAGCGAAGTTGTAGGCGTTGACGAAGTCGTGCAGGTGGACGCGCAGTTGATCGTGCGTGTCGTAGAAATAGCGTTTGACGGTCGCTTCTTTGATTGTGCGGTTCATCCGCTCGACCTGCCCGTTATCCGGTATGTGATCCGTCGGCGCCTTGCTGTCCGCCTGTTTCCGAAAGGGAGATGGCGATATGGTGAGCCCATCCTGGACACGGGGCGCCGGGAGCACGAAGGTGCGGGCAGGCCGTCGACAGACAGTGGGCTGAGAGCCCGAGCTCGTTACATGACCCCGATTCTGTTGCAAGTCGAAGGTTCGCCAGCAACTTCCAACACAACTCGACCTCCTAAAGCCGTATGTCCGCCTCACCTGGCTCAAGGACATATTTCAAATCATAAATAACGACCGCTTTCTTGCCAAAGGCTCGGATGCGCTGGGCCCCCATATCACGAAACTGGTGGTGAGCAACGGCAAGAATGATTCCATCATACGCATCCACAGCCGGCTCCTCAACTAACGACAAGCCGTGTTCACGCTGTGCTTCCTCTTCACTGACCCAAGGATCGAACACGTCGGCAGAGAGATTATAGGTGGCGAGTTCGCGCACGATGTCGACCACACCGGTGTTCCGCGAATTGGGGCAGTTTTCCTTGAAGGCGAGACCCATAACCAAGACTTTCGCGCCGACGATTTGGATGCGCCGCTTCAACAGAGCTTTGATCATTTGGGAGCCGACATAGGCGCCCATGCTGTCGTTTAGTCGCCGCCCGGCGAGAATAATCTCGGGGTGATAACCGACCGCTTCTGCCTTGTATGTCAGATAATAAGGGTCGACGCCGATGCAGTGACCGCCGACCAAGCCAGGACGAAATGGCAAAAAGTTCCATTTTGTGCCGGCCGCTAGCAAAACGTCTTCGGTGTCGATGCCTATCCGATTAAAGATTATCGCGAGTTCGTTGATCAGCGCAATGTTAAGATCCCGTTGTGTGTTTTCAATCACTTTCGCAGCTTCGGCGACCTTGATGCTTGGCGCCTTGTGCGTCCCCGCGGTGATGATTTCGGCATAGAGGGCGTCGACGAACTCGGCGATCTCAGGAGTTGAGCCTGACGTGACCTTCTTGATCGTCCCCACGCGATGCAGCTTGTCGCCTGGGTTGATGCGCTCTGGGCTGTAACCGGCGAAAAAATGCTCATTGAATCTCAGGCCAGAGGCTTGTTCCAAGATTGGAACGCAGTCCTCCTCAGTGGAACCCGGATAGACTGTTGATTTATAAATGACGATATCCCCGACCTTGAGTACTTTGCCGACCGTGTACGAAGCTTTGATTAGGTGCGTGAGGTCGGGACGTTTGTGTGGGTCGATCGGCGTTGGAACGGTGACAATGTACACGTTGCAGTCGGCAAGATCGGCGAGCTCGTGCGCGAAACGCAAGCGCTTCGCGGCACGGATCTCATCTTCGGGCACTTCGAGCGTCGAGTCTCGACCCGTCTTCAGCGCTTCGATGCGTCTGGCGTCGACGTCGAAGCCTATGACATCGTGTTTCTTGGCAAATTCGACGGCCAGGGGCAGGCCAACATAACCGAGCCCAATGACACCGATCCTCGCGTTACTTAAACTGTGCGCTGAAATCATCACTCGAGTTTTTCTCATCCGCGGATTTGGAGAAGCGTCCGGTCTTCAGCCCATGGTATTCCACTGCAGATCCAACTCGCGCGCGCATTTGCGTGCGGACTCCTAGAGCCAGCGTACGAGATGGAGCTCCTTCCGAGCTGAAACCCAAGCGCTTTGCGGCACCAATCTGCTCATCGGATATTTCAAGCGGCCTGCCTTCAGCGCTTCAAGCGACCGGGCCGCCGCAAAATTCGCATGCTGCCGCACTTCGGGTGAAATCCCTTCTCCGAAGTCGAACGACGCGTGGCGCGACCGAGGATCACGCCGCCGCTAAGTCGGCCCGATCAATAATGAGCGACGCTTGGCCGCCCATAATGTTCAGCAATAACCGAACACGGCCCTTGCCGTCGAGCCGCTCCAACACGCCGAGGCCGCCCACAAACGGACCTGCCACAACCCGCACGACCTGCCCAACGCGTAGGTTGGCGCCCAAAACGACACAGCCGGAGACGTCGATCGCTCCGATAACGGCCTGGACGACGTCGCCGGGAACCGGTACGGGCCGTTTCAGGGCGGTGAGCAGCCGCGCAACCCCAATCGTGCCGTTAATAGAATGCCAGCGATCCCGTTCCGTGTCGAAGATGACGAAGATGTAACCCGGAAAGACGGGAGCCACCACCTCGCGTAGCTTCCGCGCGTGACGAACTGTTCTACGGAATTGCGGGAAGAAACTACGGAAACCTTGTGCCCGAAGGTGAAGTTCGGCAACCTTCTCCCGGTGGTGCAATGTCTGCGCGACGTACCACTGCTCTCGGCCCTGTAGTTTCAGGCCGTCGCTGGGCTCACCAGCGCCCGCAGCGCGTGCGGCAACCGTCAATTCGACAACTCCAATCTCAAAACCTTGGCTTGACGCCGGATCGAACCTCTTGAAAGGCATAGCCAATTTCGTCTCGTAGCCTTGTCTCGGCTCATGAATGAACCCCGCCTATTTCCATGCCGCGCGGACGTTATCCTGAGTCTCCTGTATGAGCAACAAAGTTAAATCCCGCTGAAGATTCCGTGTAATTTTCGACTCGGAGCGTCAAGCTCAAGCAACTTCCATCAGCTATACGAGGCGTGTTGCGCCACAGGCAAGTGCCGAGTATTGTGCGCGACCCGATCTGCTTCTCCTCGGCCGCTTCTGCGGAAGCGAAAACCGCGAGGCGCGGGCGGGGCAAATTGCAGCGCAGCGCAGAAGCAAAAAAGGGTTTCCAACGCGATTGTGCGCAGCGGATAGTCCCAAAGCGAATGGAGGAGCAAAAGCCACATCGCAATCACCCCCGCGCGGGCCTGTCGCCCTTTAACGGCGTCTTCGCGGACAAAGGCGCCATATGTCGACACGCCGAGCCAGGCGATGAAGCCCAGCAAAAGTAGCAGGGACCCCGCACCTCCTTCAAACAGCGTCTCGAGCCCATCGTCGTGGGCGCGGTTGACGAGGTCGGGCAAAAGATCCGCCGCTCGTTCGTGAAGCGGATAGACGCTAGGAAAGGTGCCTAGGCCCGCTCCAACCGGAAAGTAACTCCTTAACCCGGCCCAAGTGTTTGCCGCGATGATCCATCGAAGATCTTCGCCAAGATCTTGCTTTTCAAACCGCGAAAAAATACGCAATAGCCCAAAGCCTATAGCGATGGGCAAAACCGCAAGCGCAAACGCCGCAATCAACGCGAGCGAGCGACGACGGCCCAGGACTGTGAGCTCCGGGGTTAAGACGAACGCAAGCGTCGCCGCGGCCGAAACGCCGCCAAGGATCAGTGCCGATCGCGAGGATGTCAAGGTTAGCGCAAACAAGAGCGCAGACGCGACGGCGCTGAGGATCGCAGCCAAAATAGCCGGAGACGGCGTCTGCGTTTCCGCCAGCGCCGCGGCGCCTAAAGGCAATAGCGCATATTCTAAAGCAGCGAGATGGTTATGGTTGGCGAAAAAGCCGACGGCCGTCCCGACGTTGGTGAAAGTATAGAAATACGGGCCGCCGCCGAGCACCTGGAACATTCCAAGCAGCGCGCTCGCGACTCCGATCGCTAGCGCCACGAGCAGCAAGCGTCGTCGCGCATCCCGCCCGAGGCTTAGGGTCGCCAAGAATAGGGCGATCGACGGGAGCGCTGACAGCAAGGCGCGCCAAGTCTCGCTCGGGATTAGAGAAATCGGCCTCCACGATATCGGCGCTTGGGCGGTCGTCAGAATCTCCGCGACGAAATCCCGGCCGGGCAAGGCCTTCCACAATTCCGGCGGCAGCGGGATCAGCTGGAGGCACGGCAGGGCTATGACCCCAACGACGAGGGCGAGCGCGGAGGGGAAACTCTTTAAGTAAGGCAGAGCGCGGGGCAGCGCCAAGGCGAGCAGCGGCAAGGACATCAGCTCCGGAACTGCTTCGGAAATCAGACCCTGGCTTGTGGCGCCCCCGAACACGAGCGACGCCGCGAGTACGGCGCCGGAAAACCAAAACACCAGATCTCTCAAGTTAGGAGCCTATCTGCACAATCAAGTCTTGAAAAAAGCATATTATGCAGTGGACATCTTGTCTTCGTAACACTTCATAGTGTTCCAAAGCCCGTTTTTTGCGTTACCGGACCAGGCTCCTAGCTAACCGCCTATTACGCCAGACTGTCGCGATCAGCAAATGAAACGCGAAGACCAACGATCGCCGGACTTTGCAGCGGACCGCGCAAGACAGCGAAGGGACGGACGGAGGCCCGGCGTGTCCGACTGGGGTATTTGGGAGGTGTATCGAAGCGCGCCCCGAGGATCTCTTACAGCTTGAATCCCAATTAAAGCGTGCTCGGACAGCCCTCTGCGAACGGCCCATACACACGTTGCTCACCAACGGTCAAAGGGAGACGGGCTGCGACAATCGTGACGAGATACTTTAGGTACGCGCGCATCCTCGTCCGGCCGAATGTGGGGACTACATCTTCGACGGGATATGGAACAATTGCACGGTCCGGCAGCGCGCCTGACAGCGCGGCCATGGCGCGCGCCATATGTAGTCGAGAGGTGATCAGCAGCAGCGGCCCGGTCAAGCCGCGACGGTCAACCCAGCATTTGGTGCCCTGAGCGTTCTGAAACGTATTGTCAGCGCGTTCGCCCCATTCAACGCAACATGCAACTAGCCGCCGCAAATCGGCTATGTCGGGATTGCGAATCGAGAACTGATCGACGAAATGGGCGGGATCTATGCCGGCGTTTCCATTCACGCCAGAGATATAGAGTCGCGGCACGGCGCCGACGTCGGCGAGATGGAGACCCACGTCTACCCGTTCAAACTGGCCGGTAAATACCACGCCGGCCGATACTTGGCGGATCCGATCCAGAGAAGGAACACTGAACGAATCAAAAGAAACATATCCAGCCACCGCGCCGACGAGCGCTAAGCCGAGAAAACCACTCCAGGCTGCGCGCCGCAGCACCGAGTAAACGCCACGACGATACTTTCCCAATCATGTCCTCCGAGGATCCTCGGCAGACGGGTTGCCCGTGCGGGAGCTCCAAAGGTAGAGGGTTCCACAGTCTGTGCGCGTTGGTTATCTCCTTTGCCCTTCCGCGTCGTCCCAGACGTCCTGCTGCTCAACGCAAACTCTGCAAAGTCGAGCTGAGATATTTAGCGGAGCCTCTTACCAGAGTGCGGGCGAAGCTTGCGACTTGGTCAGGCAGACGGAGAGGGGTGTTCACGGGCGAGCGCGCCTCGATTAACGCTGCCACTGGGGTCGGCCAGCGCACACGTAGCCAGTGAAGGATGTGAAGGAACTCACCAGGATTTTTGGCAAGGGCGCTTGCCGTGATACTCCTGAATCGCCCGGCATAGGGCGCCTCCCATTCGCGCAAAACCGCGCGTTCGAACCATGCAGGAGGATCGGCTCGCAGGGCCGGCGGCGTCATGTCGAGACTGCATCCCAACAACCGATGCGCAAGCATGATCGTCGCGCCGATCCATCCGGCGGCCACTTTGTCGTCGCCGAGGCAGAGGTCCCAATCGAAATCCGGCGGAACGGCCTCGACCATCGCGGCGACGTCGCACAAACCGGACGGCCGCCAGGCGCCATGCTTCAATAGATGCATGATGACGAAACGCAGATGATCTTCGAACGCCAGAAGACGAATATCCGCCGAACCGGCTTTAGCCGGGGTCGAGCGGGCGTGGAGGGTCTCGACCGGGGGTGTGTACGCGGTGGCGTCGAAATTCTTATGCAGATCGATCGTGCAGCCCCCTAGATCCGGCCCGCAATCGACAAATATGTCGCCCATATCGTTTTCGGGAAAGCGCGTGGGCGTCAGACGCAGGAGCGTCGCGCGCGCCAGCTCGTACCGGCCCGCCGGCGCGCAGAGATCGAAGTCGCCATAAGCGCGCAGATAGCGCGCCGTATAGAAATGGGCGACCGCCCATCCTTTGGCAATCAAGGGGACGATGCCGACTTCGTTCAGCCGGGTCGCGACGAATTCCAGGGCGCGGTCGAGGCGGGCGTCTTCGAGCGCCAGGATCTGGCCCGACTGGCATAGCTCCTGCGCCTCTGCGCAGCCCTTCAGCGCCGGCGTGTCCTTGATTCGCCGCCATCCCAGCGCCGCGGCGCCCGAACCGATCAGCAATGGCGCCGCCCGCGCAACCTCAGCGGGCGTGAGAGAAAGCGGCGGACATTCCCTGCGCCAGCTGCCGTTGAGGAAAGAGGTGAGAAGGTAAGCGTTCGGCACCGCAGTCAGCGCCTCTATAAGATGACACAGAGGCCCAAGCAGCAGAGCCTGAGCAGTACTGTTTGGTCACACGATCAACAACTCTTGTGGGCCGGAGCCGGCTTGACGACGACAGCACAGCCGCTCCCAGCCCCGCTGTCCAGCACTCTCGCGGGGGCTTTTGCCGATGGTCATGGGGTCATCGGACGATTTTTCCAAAACTGCACGTCATCACAGATCAGTGAGAAGTTCCGCACACGCGCGGCTTCTTTGTCAAGGTAGCGACAAGTTTATCCAGCCATGCGACGGCAATCAGCGTCTGGCGCCAAGTCGGTCCCCGATCCCTGACGCGGTGGGTCCCTTATCATTGGACAGCGCGATTTCCTCTTTACTCTCGACAGCAAGTACGCGGGAGCTTGCGCCGAGCCTAGTGGATCGAACCTGACAGTTGAATCCCGGATGGGATTCCCTCTGGGATTTCGGCGTGCGAGTCTGCGTGATGCGCGCAGGAAAATCCCTTTCGGTTTCGTCTGCCGATATTTGTCGGCTCAAAGCCCTGGTTCGTGACCGCAACGCGCCGCAGAAGCAGGTCTGGCGGGCCGAGATCGTGCTGCTTACGGCCGATGGTGTCGGCACGAACGAGATCATGCGGCGAACCGGCAAGTCCAAGACCTGCGTATGGCGCTGGCAAGAACGCTTTATCGAGGCGGGGTTCGACGGGTTGCTCCGCGACAAGACGCGTCCCTCGCGCATCCCACCGCTGAGCGCCGGGGCCGCCGAGCGCGTCGTCGCGCTGACACTTGGCGAACCGCCTGGCGAGACGACCCACTGGACCGGCTTGTTGATGGCGAAGGCGGCGGGGCTCAGCGTCAGCTCGGTTCAACGTATCTGGCGCAAGCACGGCCTCCAGCCGCACCGGATGCGCCAGTTCAAGCTGTCCAACGATCCGCGCTTCGTCGACAAATTGCGCGACGTCGTCGGGCTCTATGTCGATCCGCCCGCGCACGCCATCGTCCTGTCGGTCGACGAGAAGAGCCAGATTCAGGCGCTGGACCGCACCCAGCCCGGACTGCCGCTGAAGAAGGGCCGCGCCGGAACAATGACACACGACTACGAGCGGCACGGAACGACGACGCTGTTCGCCGCGATGAACGTCCTCGACGGCACGGTGATCGGCCGCAACATGCAGCGCCATCGCCATCAGGAGTTCATCCGCTTCCTCAATATCGTCGAAAGACAGGTTCCTGCGGGGAAGACGATCCACGCCATCATCGACAACTACGCCGCCCACAAGCATCCCAATGTCCGCCGATGGCTCGAACGCAATCCGCGATGGACATTCCACTTCACGCCGACGTCCGCTTCCTGGCTCAACGCGGTCGAGGGCTTCTTCGCCACTCTCACAAAGCGCAGGCTCAAGCGAGGCGTCTTCCGGTCCGTCACCGATCTGCAAGCCGCGATCAACCGCTTCCTCGAAGAGCACAATCAGCAGTCCAGGCCCTTCACATGGACCGCAGACCCGGACAAAATCATCGCCGCCGTCAGGCGCGGGCATCAAGTGTTAGATTCGATCCACTAGGTCGGTAAACACGTCATGCTTGAGGCATTGCAAGAGAGCCCAGGACAGCACTGACCGGGAGGACCTATCACGGGAGTGCAAGCGCCGTTCTCCGCTACACAGCTGGCAGCTTGTGCTGGCATCGGCGCGATGATGCTGGTGACGAACGCTGCCGCGCCCAACCCCAGCCGCCCCCCAATCTCGCGGCGGCTCTTGACGGCACTCATATCAGGCGGAAACGCGATGGCTTCTGTCAGAAGCTGCGCTTTCGTCAGTTGATGCAGCGCCAGCCAGACGGCACACTCGTCCTCGCCCAGCGCGGTGGCGATCGCGGCGACCGACGTCTCGCCGTCGCACTCGCGCCAGACCCTAGCGGCAAACTCGTTCAAGCAACTTGCGGCATCGCGGCTGCGGTCATAGACCAGCGTTTCGCCGTCGATCTCGCGCACGATCAACCGCTCGGTTTTCGCCTTCGGCATCGGGGTCGTCGTCACGGCCAACACGCTCCGGTGGTCAGATTGAAATCAGGCTGCTCAGCCGGCCTCCACCGCCGCCAAAATGCTGCTCAGCATCATCGCTGCGTCGCCGCGCTTTCCCTTCAGCACCGTCGCGCCGAAAGCGACGCGCCCCAGAATGTCGATCGCGCGCTCAGGCGACTGGCGCGCCGAAAATGTGTTGTCGAGCAATTCGAGCATGCCACGGCCCGCCGACAGGCGCTTCGGCCGCCAGCGCGCGCCCTCCCGAAACTGGCTCAGTACGACTAGGCCGACCGAAACGGGCTTGCGTCCGCAGACACCGCCGATCTCCTCGACCGGCGTTTCTATCTGCGGCGCGGTTTCGCTGGCGCGCATCGACAGCGGTTTGGCGAACGGATGAACCCATCCGTCCTCGTCAAGTACGGCATACTCATCGGAGAAATACGCGGCGCCCGCCTTGACGAGTTCCGCGACAAGATGGGTCTTGCCCGCCAGCGTTCTTCCCGGCAACAGGATGGCCCTGTCTTTCCAAGCCACGACGCCGGCATGCACGAACAGTTTGCGGCGGGAAAGCTCGGCCATCGCAATACGCAAATGGGTATCGTAATTGTCCAACACGGCGTCCAGCCGGTGCGAGCGCCCGACGACCACGTGGTCAGCATAGACGAGATGGTAGTTTTTCACGCCGCGCCTTTCGCTGGGAGGCGCCTGGATCACCGAAAGCATGCGGTCCACCGTCCCCATCGGCGAGATTTTTGCGCCGGGAGGCAAGCGGGGACGCAGCTGTTGAATCAGGGCGGCGTCGTTCACCCTGACGCCGACGCGCACGCCATAGCCGGTGACAGCAAAAGCATCAATCCAGTACAGCTTCTCGAGATTGCCCATACACGGGGTATATGCGCGCTCACGCAACTTGAGCGTGCGAGGCACTGCAACTTGCGAGATGAGTAAGTCCAAAGCACACAACTCATTGACTGTAGTCGGTTGCTAAACCAGCAGCGGCACAGCCGCAAGAGGCGCCGCGGGAGCAATCGCCGGTTTTTTGAGACCGTGACATTTCTGCCCACCCTTCATTCGGAGAGGCAGTAACAAAAAACGTATGGGCTCCCGTCTGCAAGGAGGTTTGTTGAGGTTGGCTGATCCAGTCTGCTTCAAGGTATCCAGCCTCCTCGGCCATGATGGAGATACGCACGCTCCGGTCCTCATAAAACTCCCGGCGTTGATCCGCTCCCCGAGAACTGGGCCGTTCAGAGTTAGAGTTTTCCGCGGTAAATTTCCCTTGGCTGGGAGGAGCGGAAGACAATGAAAGCGTCACAGTTCTCGGACGCCCAGAAGGCGTTCATTTTGAAGCAAGGTAACGATGGAGTTCCGGTTGCGGACATCTGCCGGAAGGCCGGCATCAGCCAGGCGACCTATTTCAATTGGAAGAAGAAGTACGAGGGCCTGCAGCCGCCTGAGATGCGCCGGCTGAAGCAGCTCAGGACGAGAACGCGAAGCTGAAGAAGATCGTGGCGGACCTGTCGCTGGATCGTGAGATGCTTCAGGACGTCATCCGCCGAAAACTGTAAGGCCTGCTCGCAAGCGCGAGTTGGCGACGACGGTTTGCGATGATTGGGGCGTCTCGATCCGGCGGGCGTGCAGCGTGCTGGAATTCGATCGGTCTACCTATCACTACAAATCGCGCCGCCGCGAGCAGGCCGGCCTGGAAGCACGGATCAAGGAGATCTGCGCCACGCGGATCCGCTACGGCTACCGGCGCGTCCATGTCCTTTTGCGCCGCGAGGGATGGGAGATCAATTTGAAGAAGACCCATCGGATTTACAACGAATTGGGCCTGCAACTGCGCAACAAGACGCCGAAGAGAAGAGTGAAGGCGAAGCTGCGCGACGATCGTCGCGCAGCTTCCACATCCAATGAGGTCTGGGCCATGGACTTTGTCCATGACCAATTGGCCACCGGTCAGAAGATCCGCGTCCTCACCGTCGTGGACACGTTCAGCCGGTTCTCGCCCGTCATCGATCCAAGGTTCAGCTATCGGGCCGAAGACGTGGTTACGGCCCTTGAAGGCGCGTGTGCATCCATGGGCTATCCGAAGACGATTCGGGTCGACCAAGGTTCCGAGTTTGTCAGCCGGGACCTCGATCTCTGGGCCTATACGAGGGGCGTCACCCTGGACTTCTCACGGCCTGGCAAGCCAACGGATAACGCGTTCATCGAGGCATTCAATGGCCGTCTGCGAGCCGAGTGCCTGAATGCGCACTGGTTCTTGACCCTTGCCGACGCCCGCAAAAAGTTGGAGGATTGGCGCAAGGACTATAATGAGGTTCGGCCGCATGGGGCGATCGGCAACAAGCCCCCGGTTTCCCTCATGACTCCCTCCGGCGCACCCAGCCCGCCGGCGTGACAAAGCCCGGAAAACTCTAGCTTCCGGCGGTCCAACGATGGGTAGCAGAGCAAAGGAAGGACCGGACTCTCGTTATGGCTGGATGAGAAACGGGGGTCAGGTCAGCGTCAGATTCGCGCCGTTTTTTGAACCAGGATTCCGGAGCGCCGTTCGACTGACAGGCCGCCCCGTCTTTACCCTCTCGCAAACCCCTGTTGACCAATGGACGCTTTGAGATATCCGTCCCTTCCTCCTCCTGATTCGCCGGCGAGCCTACGACGCGGAAGGGGGCGGGCCATTCCCTAAAACTCCAAAAAGCCTTGACATCGTCTTCGGAACGTGGAACTCGATGACCGACGCTAACATGGTTAATGTTGCTAAGTCAGCAACTGAGCGTGGGGGGCTGGGCGGAGAATCGCATGAAGTTAAAGTCAGCAGTTGCGAGCTTGGTGATCGCCGCCTCGTTGGGCCTTGCGAGCACCGCGAACGCAACGATCACGCTGACGTTTGTGGGGCTTCGGGATCAAGAGCCGATCCAGAATTATTACAATGCCGGCCTTGGCGGTTTTGGCAGCGGACCCGGTCCAAGCGATGGAATCACGTTCGGGCCCGGCTCGCTTGCGCTCATTTCCGAGGACGTTGGCGGAAACGGCTCCTTCAATGAAGCGCCGTACGACACGGTCGCCTACTTCGTGAGCGGCCCGGGCGTCATCATGAATGTGGCCAGCGGATTCACCACAGGACTTTCCTTGTACTACTCGTCACCCGCCGCGCCCGGGAGCGTGACCGTTTGGAGCGGCCTCAATGGCACCGGCACGGAGCTGGCCGACATCATCCTGCCGACCACGCCAGAGGGCGGCGCTGGATGCAACACGACCTATTGCCCATGGTTCGCAATCGGCTTTACTTTCTCCGGGACGGCGGAATCGGTTGACTTCTCAGGCGCCGCCGATGAGGTCGGGTTCTCCGCCATCACCCTGGGCTCGGCGGTTCCCGAACCCTCGACTTGGGCAATGATGATCGTCGGCTTCGCCGGCCTCGCCTTCGCCGGCTACCGCACCAAGCGCAAGAGCATCGCGCTCGTCGCGTGAGCGGGCCCTTTCGCCATGCGAAGGCTGCCCCTGGGGGGAACCACCGCGACCGCGTAGCGAAGCATAACCCCTTCCATCGGCCGATGATACCGTTTCCCGTTACGACAATGAGTAGGGATTGCGGACTAACTGCGAAAATACCGCGACATCCGCCGCAGGAACGTGTCTTCCGGATCGTCCTGCAAGCTAGAATCTCGAAAAGGCAAAGCGGGAACCGAGGCGGGAGCTTGATCTTCCAGAATCGCCGCCGGTCGGGTTTCGACCAGGTTCCGAGCCTCCTCCGGTCCAACTAGGTCACGCAACGCACGGAACGCTTCGCCCATAACTGGGGGACGGTTAGCCGTATTATGCGCGTCAGAGGCGACGATGTGAATCATCCCTCTATGCAGCATCTTTTCCGCCTGGCGTCTCACCTTCTCGCCAAACCGACCAATGATTGCGCTCGCGGTCATTTGCATCCAGACGCCCGACGCAACCAGTCGGTTTAACAATTCTTCATTTCGATCCACCCACGACATGCGCTCCGGATGAGTGAGAACAGGCACATAACCGGCCGCGAGCAAGTCGAAAAACAGTCGATCGATATTTGGCGGCAGGATATGATGTGGCGGCTCGACCAGCACATAGCGACTATCGTTGAGCGTGAGTGCGCTTCCCGACTTCAGCTGACTTACAAGGTCCGGGTTGATATGCGCATCGCAACCGGGGACCAGACGACAGCTGATGCCGGCGGCGTCCAGCTCGAATTGCAACCGCCCGACACGACGTCTAATGTCGAGCCCTGTGTTGTCATAGACGCCGGGTAAGATATGTGGCGTGCAGGCGATGACTTTGACGCCATCGGCAACTGACATTCGAGCCATCGCCAACGAGGTTTTGAGATCAACCGCGCCGTCGTCGACTTCGGGAACGAGATGGCAATGAAGGTCGATCAATGAACCCGTTCTTCCCTCGTCCCGCACCTGGGCGTCGAATGAAGCCAGACAGGTGCTAGTACCCTCTCGTGGCTAGTCCGCCCAGGCCTGCGAACTTCGCAGCGTCTTGACTACTTCTCTCGCCGCCAATTTACCACGCTTCCGAGTCCGTCTCCGAACAGAACGAGACGGCCTGCCATAATGCGGATGTCGAGCCAAAATGAGGCATTCTGGGTGCCACTCGTCCAGCGCTCCATTTTCTTCCGCACCCAACACGTCGTCGCCCGCCTTTGATTTGCCTGGCCCATGACTCAGCGGGAACTCCTCAGCCGATCATTGGCCCCACGGGCTGGTTGATCGGCAGGAGCAGTCGTGGACCGACAAATGACATATTGCCATTAAAACATTCCAATGCTGAGGCGTTTTCGTGAAGCAGCGTCCCGCGCAGCGGAGATTCTAGTTGCGAAGCCCGGCTGTGTTTAGCAACGATCCCGTTTCTGTATTGGATCTTGACCGCCGCCAAAGCTCGAGCGCAACCGGTAGGGGATCGATATTCACTCCGGCCCACCATGAGGCCTCGTCGCCGTAGCTGTGCAGATCGCGGTGATGAAGCCGGCAGACGGGGACGGTATATTCGTCGCTGACCTTGCGGCCGAGCGCGCGCGGTTGGGCGAAGCGAATGTGATGCGCCTCGCTTGGCGTCCGTCCGCAGACAGTGCAGGGCTGAGAGGCCACGAACCTGCAGTGCTCCTTGTCGCGCAGACGGATGGGTTTCGCTGCAATGCGTCGGCGCGGTGCGCCGGCGCCTGGGGGCAAGATAATCGCAGCAGCGGATGGGTCGTCCGTCGGAACGAGGAACGGCTTCCCGACTGGAGAAGGTATCTTCGATGGCGGCGCTGACTGCAGGTCCTCCTCGCGAGCGGAGGCCGCGTCAATTGCTGTGAGCCTGTCGCGAAAACCCGATTCGACCGTGTCCGCGTCGGCGGCGATCAGCGTGTTCTTGGCCGCAAGGTTGGCGTGGACCCATTCGGCGGCCTCATCGGCGGACTGGAGCTGGCCGAGACTGGCCAGCAACCGCTCCCGCAACGCCGCCGATTGCTCGGTCCCCAAAAGTAGCCGGGGCGGACGGACGGGCTTCCCCTTGCCGCGAGTAGCCGCCGTGGCGGAGAATCCGACATCCGCCGCCGGTGGCGGTCGCAGTCGGGTGGATCTGCCTGCATCATCGGCCTTGGCGGCATCATCGGCTATCACACCCTCGGCTAAGTCAGGCGCATCGAGATCATCCTCGCCTGCAATGCCAACCAGGGTGAAGAGCGCGTATCTTCGCGCGTAAGTGAGCGCGGCGCCCATGCGGCGAGGGGTAGCGGTGTCGGCGAGCGGGCACACCGGCCACTCCGAGGACAGCCACTCTCCCGACGCGTGAGCGAGCGTGGTGGTCAGGCGAATCAGTCCGGCCTCTTTGTCGATCGCCGTCGTCTGAACGGTCGCGATCTCGTGGCCGCCGAGCGCCTTGCGCACAATGTCGAGGCCGCTCGAGAGCGCCGCATATCGAAAGGTCTGATCCTGATCGCGCGGCCCGGAAGCGCGAATGGTCGCAATCAGCGACTTCTCGGGATTGGTCAGCTCAGCCTGCGCTTTCGCCAGCGCCGCCGCCATCGCCCCGATCGTTTCACTCGACCGCGGCATGGTTTTCCCCTCCCTGAGTGAGAAGATCGAAACTGACCGCGCCCGACTTCGAGCGTTTGGCCCGGACGCCATGGCCGGAGGCTTCCTTGACGTCCTCAGGCATCAGAGCCTTGAGTTCGGATTTGGCTCGCTCATGATCGAGAAAGGCCGAACGGGTTGCGCAGAAGAGGCCGGCGAACTCAGCCCAGGAGTTGGACTCGCTCATGTCGACCATGCGCACCGCCTCGATCCGCGGCCGAGGGGGCTCCACGCCATAGGGCCTTGGAATTTCCCCGGTTTGGACGCAGCGCCAGAACCGCTGCTCGGCAGTGACCAGAAAATGCTGGTAGAGCGAATCGGCGGATATGGTCATCTCGACCCATTTGCCTCCGCCGGTTATGATTGAGAGGATCGCCAATCTGGCGTTGGTCACCCACATGTTGTGTTGAAGCTGAGCCATATGCTTTTCGGCCGCCGCCTCTTCGGAAAACGACCAGGGCAGCATGAACTTGGCCTCGAACACCGCCTCGAGGTCGTTAATGAATCCGTCGAGGGTCGCCGCCATCCACCTTTTCACCGGATGCTGGACCCAGCGCTGACTATCGGTGACCATGCGCCCGGTGTTGCGCTCATACCAGTTTCGGTTCAGCGCCTCGGTGACGATCCCCAGTTGGACAACGAGGTTGTCGCTGAGATCCACCGGTTCGACTTCGCCACGTTTTTCCCTCCACAGCCGGATCAGCGCCGCCTCGTCTGGGCCCATGATAATCCGAGCGTCCGACCCGCCGAGGAATCGGCGGCGGTTTGGTTCCAGCGCTGCCTCGCCCACGCGGACGATTCCGCGTGCGTTCGAGCTGCCAATGAGGTTGGCGCTTTGGCCCAACTTTGGTGTTAGCGATTGCGATTTCACAACTTTCTCCATCAGCCGAAATAGTGTGTGCTTGGATTGAACTGATTCGACGCTTGAAATCATCTGGGTGCCCAATTGGGACTAATATGTCACCATAGGGGCCGTATGGCGGATTGTCAATGATCACGGGTGTGCAAATTCGATCAGCGCGAGCCGCCCTCGGATGGTCGATTGAGCAACTGGCTCAGAAATCTGGCGTCAGCGGCCGAACAATAAAAAGGTACGAGGCGATCGATGAAATCCCGCCAAGCCGCACATCGAGCTTGGTAGACATTAAGACGGCACTTGAGGCCGCAGGCATCGAATTCACCGGGACCCCTGAAGACCGCCCTGGAATTCGGTTGCGTGCTCGTCGCATAGAATAGCGACGGTGCCGCAACGAGGGGTCACCCATACTCGGGCCTTCGCCCCGCGTGCGCGAGAGGAGGCCCGGCCTACAGGACGTGCCTTTTGGGGACATCCGCGGATCAATCTTGCGGAATCTGGTCGTTCTACTTATGTTCCGGCCAATAGCAATTCCGAGAGACCCCCATGCGGAACCTTAAACCCACCGACTTACCGTCTGCCGCTCGTGACCAAGAGCTCTTCGATCGTATCCCTCGGCTCTGCGGCTTGGACGACCCGCACCGCCAGGTCAGTGTGGTCGGCTTGTTGTTCGACGTCAATTCCGCGCCGGCCGGTGTTTCCGAAGAGAGCGCGGGCGTAGTCGGCGGGCGTCAGGTAACCGAGGCTCGAGTGGGGCCGTACCTCGTTGAAGTCCCGCCGCCAGGTTTCCAGCTTGGCGCGACGTGCCGTTGTCGCTGACGATCGTCACTGGCTTGCCGTGGTCGGCCCATTCCAGGATGGTCCCCGGACTCTCGCTATGGCTGGATGAGAAACGGGGGTCAGGTCAGCGGGTCGATCTAGGCGTTGATCGGACGCATAATAACAACTACATATGCGCAACGATTGATTTGGGCAAAACGAACCCAATTCGGCCGACTCTAGACTATATTCCATGTTAGCTTCGGCCTTCATCGCAACGGGTTTCGGTCGCACTGCTTCGTCGCCGTTAGGCGACGATCCATGGCTTCGGTCTGGGATTCTTCGCGGCTATTTCTCGTCGAGCGCGATCATCGGCGCCCAGCTCTCCGGAAGTTCGTGCCCGCCCAGTGCGTCGAAGCGCTTCTGATAGTAATGGTAAAGCCCGCGAATGTGCGCCGGCGCGAGATGGGCCGCATCGTCCGCCATTTGTTTTGCGGCGACGAACCGGCGCGCCCGGTACGCTTTCAGAAGGTCCTCGTGCAGCCCGCTGAGATTGCGGAATTCCTCGCTCTCGGCATAAGCTTCTCCGCCCGCAAGCGTGTAGACAGCGACCGTCCGGGTCTTGTTCTTGAGCCGGACATGGTCGATTTCGAGCCAGGCGAATTCCGGCGCCTCATTGCGCGTAGCCGCGCTCGCAACGATGTCGACGCCGAACTGTTTAGACGAACCCTCGAGTCGGGAAGCGATGTTGACCTCGTCGCCGAGCGCCGAATAATCGAAGCGTTGAATCGATCCCATATTGCCGACGCTGCATACGCCGGTGTTGAGGCCAATGCCGAATTTCACTACGTGAACTGGGTGGCCGGCCTTCTCCGCCCGCTCCTTCCATTCAGCGTTGAGCTTGACCAGCGTCTGGCGCATCTGGAGCGCAGAGCGCACAGCACGAACCCCGTGCGCCGGATCGTCGAGAGGCGCATTCCAGAACGCCATGATCGCGTCGCCCATATACTTGTCGACGGTGCCCTGCTCCTTGAGAATCACGTCGGTCATCGGCGTCAGATATTCGTTGAGGAAGGTCGACAGTTCGCCCGCGGTCAGCCCTTCGGACAGCGTGGTGAACGAGCGAATGTCGCAGAACATCAGTGTGAGGTCGCGCTGCTGCCCCCCGAGCTGCAGGGTCTCCGGATGCTCAGCTAGCCGGGCGACGACGGCCGGCGAAACGAAGCGGCCGAACGCCGAGCGGATCTCGGCCACCTGCTGACGCTTTTGACTGTACAGGTGTCCGACCCCGGCGAGGAACACCAGGCCCGACGACAAGCCCGGCGCCACGGGATCCAACAAGACGCCTTCACGCGTGAAGGTGATCCAGCTCACATAAGCCATCGCGGCGGTAGCCACGAAGCCAAGAAGCGCCGTCCAAACGACGGAGATGAACGGCAGGAGAGCCGCAAGCACAAGGGAAACCGCAGCGCCGGCGACGAGTTCCGCGCCTGGCGCCCAGTCGGGTCGCTGCAGCGTCACGCCGGATAGAATCTGCTCGATCAGCTGCGCATGCGCTTCTACGCCCGGCGTCGACGGATCAAGCGGCGTCGCTACAATGTCGTTCAGCATACTGGCGCTGGCGCCGATGAAGATCAGCTTGCCGGCGAGGTCGGAGAGATCAGCGCCATTCTGCAGCACTTTCCAGGCCGGGATCGAACGGCGGGGATCGGACTTTGCGAACCATAGCCGAAGTTCCCCATTGGCCTGAACCGGGATGACCACGTCACCGTCCTTGACCGCCTCGAGAACGGTGCTCTTGCCCGCAGTGCTGCCGTAGTCGGTTGTGGATTTGACCACAAAGCTCGATGCGCCCTGAGAGGCTCGCAGCGTCTCGATCGCCAGGCTGGGCTGGATCTGACCGTTCACGTCGAGCAGAAGCGGCACTTTTCGGATGACGCGGTCGTTGTCGGGGAGCCAGTTGAGGAAGCCCAGTCCCGCCGCGGCGTCGGCAAGGGCTGGGATCGGCACCAGCACGCCGCGGAAGTCCTTGATGAAAGATGTCGGGGGGTCCCCGACGAAGGAAAATCCCCCCTTCGGCGTCAGGCTCGCCTGAGAGCCGTTGTGGGTCGGCGTGAGGAAGATGCCGAGCACGACGGGACGGTCCCTAATTGCGTGCGCGAACGCGAGATCGCCGTCCGCCCGCTCCTGACAATGCGATTCCTCGTCGGCGTGATGGGCGCCTTGGGCGCACGCCTTCAGTTCGTCGCTCGGCTGATCCTTCTCGGAAAAGAGGACGTCGAACCCGACGGCCGCGACATTGGCTTTGGCGAGGGCCTCGACGAGCAAGGCCATGGTCTGGCGCGGCCAGGGCCATCGGCCAATGAGATGAATGGACTCGTCGTCGATATCGACGATCCGGACCGGCTGATCGAAGTCATAGGGCCTCGGCTTCCAGCGCTGATACTGATCGAAAACGAGGTTCTCGAGATTGGTTCGGAACGGCGCAAGCAGCGTTCCAAACACCAGCGTCACGATATAGGCGAGGACCACGACCAGGACATAGGACCGCCACTTCCGCAACTTGCGCAGATGCGTCCATATTGTGCGGAAAGGCATCAGATCGACAAACCCATGGGAGACTGCCGGCATTTCGACGGCCGCTGGCTTGAAAAGATGCTAGCCGAACGACCGGCCGCGTCAACTTCATCGGGCGCGCAACGGAAAACCGGACTTAGATCAACCTCGGCCCCCGGAGCGAAGCGTGACCGTCCCGCCCAACGAAGATGTGGTCGTGCACGGCGACGCCAGGAGCTTGGCGACCGCGATGATGGTCCAGTGTCATCTTGAAGTCCTGGGTCGACGGCGTCGGATCGCCCGAGTTATGATTGTGAACCAGCACGATCGCCGTCGCCGGCAATTCCAGCGGCCGACGCAACACGTCGCGCGTTAGCTGGTGGTGACGGTGACGCTCGGCGCCTTCGAGGCGTCGATCGCCGCCCATTGCCGGCGTAAAGGCGATAGGCGTCCAGTCCAAAGGCGCCGGTCCCGTTCGTCGTCACCGTCGTGGCGCAGCTACGCGTAACCATATGGCCTCGCGACCCCGCCGCGCTTACGGCTGCTGCTTGGACCGTTCGACCCGGCTCTTGGAGGCGCGATCGCCTGCCGCGCTGGCGTCGGCTTCGCACATATAGGCCCCCTGCTTAGTCGTGCCGTAGCTGTGCGTGCCCGCATAATGGTAAATATGCGACTTGGTGTTGACCCAGACCACTTTATCCGATCGGCAGCGCGCCTGCGCTTCGGCCGCCGTCGTGAATTGGCCGGCGCCGGTCGCACGAGCCGCCGTCTGCGCCGGGACGGGCTTCGGCTGGTAGGTCGGCGCGGGGGCCGGAGCGGGCGCTGGAGCAGGCGCGGGGGCGACTGCTGGCGCCACAGAGCTCTCCTTCTGAGCGCGGCACCGCTTCAGGAACTCCTGCCACGTCATGCCGTTGGTCGTGTTGTTGGCTTTGGCGACCTTCCAGTCGTCGCCGCACTGCTTCATGACGCTCTCCGCCCGGGCGCCGCCCGTCGAGGCCAGACCCAGAGCGCCGGCGAAAAAAAGGGCCGAAACCGCGACCCTGAACGACGTGCTTATCATTGCCAAACCCTCCCAAGGGAGCCGGCGATCTCGGCGGCCCCTGCCCGCCCGACAAAAGGCCGAGCTCATTGCTTTTCATGCCGCCGCGCCACTGAACCCGACATGAACATCTCTGGACCGTGACGCGCTCAAGGCCGCCCGCCGCTCGTCGTCAAGCATTCGAAAGCCGCGCCAGCGCGAGGCGCGTCGTCTCAGCCAGTTCTCCGCCAGCGGGTAGCGCCGCCCAACCTCGCTCGCCGAGCGGCTCCGCCGTCTGCCGGCTCGCGACGTCCGCGTCGGCGTCGGACGCGTCTCCATGCCGCCTGGCGATGCGCTTGAGCCGCGTCGCGAGCGGGGCGTCGAGAAAAATACCGGCGAAGGCGACACCGACCTCAGCCGCCGCGCCGGCCGCCACAGCGCGCTCCGCGGCCGTCGCGAAGGTCGCATCGAGCAGCACCGTCTGCCCTGCCCGGAGCGCCACCCGGGCCTTCTCGATGAGCCGCCGGTAGACGTCGTGGGTGGTCTCGGGGGTATAGGCGGAGGCTGGCAACCGGTCGCTCTCCTCGACCGCAAACATCGCCTTGCGCTCGAGGTCGCTGCGCAGCCAGATCGCGCCTGGCGGGCGCCCGAGCTGCGGGGCGAGCGCGCCGGCAAGCGCGCTCTTGCCGGCGCCGGAGAGCCCTCCGACAGCGATGAGCCGCGGCGGGGCGTAACGAAGAAACTGGACCGCGCATTCGAAATAGCCGCGCGCCAGCGCGCGCGCCTCGTCGCGCTCCGCGCCGTCAAGCCGCTCCGCGCGCGCCGCCGTGACCTTCGCCCGAATCTCCGCGCGCAGGCTCAGGAACAGAGGGAGGGCCGCAAGACCCGCCATCGCCTCCGGCGGCTCGGGCGCGAGATAGCGGTTCAATAGACGATTGGCGGCGGGGCGCAGTCCGCGCTCTTCGAGATCCATCAGCAGGAAAGCGAGATCGTAGAGCACGTCGCCGCTCGCGATCTCGTCGGAAAACTCGAGCGCGTCGAACAATGTCGGCTCGCCGCCGAGCAACACGATGTTGTTTAGGTGCAGATCGCCGTGACAGCGGCGGGCAAAGCCGCTTTCCCCGCGCCTGAGGAGGATCGGCCGCACCACGGCGAGAGCGAGCCGCGAATCGACGGCGAGCCGCCGGGCTTTCGCCGCGTCGAAGAGATCGGGGCGCTCGGCGAAGGCGGCGTCGTTCTGCTCGATATAGGTCGCGAGCGCCTGCGCGCATCGGGCTGCGTCCCTGACCGGCGCGCGCGCGTGCGAACGGCGGATGGCGAACGTCAGCTTGTCGATGATGTCGTCCGACAGGGCGCCGCGGGCGGCGACATGATCGAGCGTTGCATTCTCGTCGAAGCGCCGCATATGGGCCACCCATTCGACGATTTCGCCGTCGCCGCCGATCGCCAGGGCGTCCCCGGATCGCGTGATCGGCTGCGCATCCAGATAGATGCTCGGGGCCGAAGCGCGGTTGAGAGCGATCTCGGCCTCGCAGGCGAGGCGGCGCTTCTCCAGCGTCGACAGATCCATGAACGGGAAAGTGACAGCCCGCTTGACCTTGTAGGCGTCGGGACCAGCCAGAAACACGACGGCGCCCGCGGTATCGACGCGCACGACCGGCTCGCTCAACCCATGCGTCCGTGGATCGGCCAGAAACCGGAACACCGGCTCCTGCGAACCGGCTGGATCGTCAGGACGGCGGGCGCTCATGGGTGGTCCGCGGGCAAGGCGCTCCCTCGTCGCAAGGCGGTTCTCGCGGTCGCCCCGCCAAGGGGGCGCAGCCGGGGGAGGCTGTCAAGCGTCATGCGATGTTTTGGCGCAGCGAGGACGACCCGAAGATGACGAGACAATTTCGGCCTTTTTGGCTAGACCCGATCGGCCGCCACAGGGTCCCGTCATGCCCCCGATAGAGAACCGTCCGTTCGACACGCTCCAGGTGGGCGAGGAGGAACGCCTCGTCCATGTGCTGACAAAAGAGGATTTTTCGCAGCTTGCGGCCCAGGCGGCGACGTTCGGCGCTGGCGTCGTCGATCCGACGGTTGTCGCCAGCCCGGCTTACAGCGCCGACGCGGCGCAGTCTGGTTGGGCCAGCGCCCTCATGTGCGCGCTGATTGCCGGCCGTCTGCCCGGGGCCGGCTCGAAGCTCATTCGGCAGTCGATCGAATCTTACGCCGGCGCCGCGCCGGGCGACATCATGACGGTCGTGGCCAGGGTGATGGGGAAATCGGCCAACGGGCGGGTGACGATCGAAGCGCGAGCGACGAACCAGCACGGCGAACTGGCGATGGCCGGCTCGGCCGAGATCGTCGCGCCGAAAAAGACGATCGCAGCCGAACCCCCCGAGGGATATCTCGAGCTCATTCGCGAGAAGGGACGCCGTTACAAGACCCTGATCGAGCGCGCGCGCGACATGAAGCCCCTCACGACGGCGGTCGTGCACCCGGTCGACGAGCCGTCGCTCGTGGGCGCGATCGAGGCGGCGCGGGAAGATCTGATCGAGCCGGTACTCGTCGGCCCGGAGGCGAAGATCCGCCGCGCGGCCGACGCAGCGGGACTCGACATCGGCCGCTATACAATCGTCTCGACCGAACATAGCCACGCCGCCGCCGACAAGGCGGTGGCGATGGCGAGAGCGGGCGAGGTCGAAGGGCTGATGAAGGGCGCCCTTCACACCGATGAATTGATGCACGCGGTCGTCGCGGCCGACACGGGGCTGCGCACGGCGCGACGCGTCAGCCATGTCTTCGCCATCGATGCGCCGGCCTACCCACGCGCCCTCTTCATCACCGATGCGGCGGTGAACATCTATCCCACGCTCATCGATAAACGCGACATCGTTCAGAACGCGATCGAACTCGTCCTAGCGCTCGGCATCGCCACCCCGCGAGTCGCCATCCTTTCGGCGGTCGAGACCGTCTCGCCCGACATACGTTCGACCGTCGATGCGGCGGCGCTGTGCAAGATGGCGGATCGCGGCCAGATTGTCGGGGGCATCCTCGACGGACCGCTCGGCTTCGACAATGCGGTTTCGCTCGAGGCGGCGCGGACCAAGGGGATCGTGTCCCCGGTCGCCGGCCAGGCGGACATCCTCGTCGTGCCCGACCTCGAGGCTGGCAACATGCTGGCCAAGCAGTTGATCTATTTCGCCGAAGCCGAGATGGCGGGAATCGTGCTCGGGGCGCGCGTGCCGATCATGCTCACGAGCCGCGCCGACAACACCATCGCCCGGCTCGGATCCTGCGCCATCGCGCTGATCCTCGCGCGCGGCCGGGTCG
Source organism: uncultured Alphaproteobacteria bacterium (assembly GCA_963794655.1). GTDB lineage: Bacteria > Pseudomonadota > Alphaproteobacteria > Rhizobiales > Beijerinckiaceae > Roseiarcus. The sequence goes on along the minus strand of CAWCEV010000006.1, from coordinate 1,302,424 downwards.
CGCAGGCGCCGTGACGCGGCGCCCGAGCTGTCGCAAAACTGTCGCAGCCGTCGTCGAACATTTCTGCCGAGCCCGCGGGCGCGGAGCCAAACAGGGAAACAACCTTAATGAGTGCGGAAAAGACAACTCCCGCTAGCGAGTTCCAGAAGAGGGTCAACGCCGAGATCCAGGACAATCTCGACGAGGACATCGAGCTCGAGCTCGAGGACGACGAACTGGCGGACCTTCTATCGGAGACCGAGCATCTGCAGGTGCAGGATTCGCTGCCGCGGCACGTCTATTTCAAGGAGCTCCTGCGCCTGCAGCGCGAGCTCATCAAGCTCCAGGACTGGGTGGTCGCCAAAAAGCTGAAGCTGGTCGTCATCTTCGAGGGACGGGACTCGGCAGGCAAGGGCGGCGCCATCAAGCGGGTCATGCAGCGCCTCAATCCGCGCGTCTGCCGCGCGGTGGCGCTCCCGGCGCCGACCGAGCGCGAGCGCAGCCAGTGGTATTTCCAGCGCTATGTCCCGCATCTGCCGGCGGGCGGCGAGATCGTCCTCTTCGACCGCAGCTGGTACAATCGCGCCGGCGTCGAGCGGGTCATGGGCTTCTGCACCGACGAGGAATACGAGGACTTCTTCCAGTCCGTGCCCGAATTCGAGCGCCTGATCGTTCGCTCAGGCATCGTACTGGTCAAGTACTGGTTCTCGATCACCGATGACGAGCAGCATCTGCGCTTCCTGATGCGCATCAACGATCCCCTCAAGCAGTGGAAGCTCTCGCCGATGGATCTCGAGTCCCGCCGCCGCTGGGAGCTCTACACCAAGGCGAAGGAGACGATGCTCGAGCGCACTCATATCCCCGAGGCGCCGTGGTGGGTGGTCGAAGCGGTGGACAAGAAGCGCGCCCGCCTCAACTGCATGGCCCATCTCCTGACGCGCGTGCCCTACCAGGAGGTGCCACACGAGAAGCCGGTGTTGCCTGCGCGCGTTCACAACCCCGACTACCACCGCAACCCCGTCCCGCACGAGATGTACGTGCCGGACCACTACGCGGCTCTGGTAGCGGAAGAGGCGAAATAAGGAAACAACGAGCACGCCGCAGACGGCCCGGCGTCATTGCGCCGGGCGCACAGCAAACATAGGTTGGCGACACCCTATTCCCCAGAGAGGGATTGCTCCCTCTCAGAGTCCGGAAATCTTAAGGTCGCGAACCGCGACTCAATTGCAGACGCGCACCCCATGGCGCCACCAGCAATGGCGGCCGCCATAGACATGCACGGGCGCGGCGTACCCGCCATTCCGGCGGCAGCCCCCGTTGGGCCCGCGATGGAACCCGGCGCCGCATCCTCCGGCGACGAGCGTCACGTCCGACTGGATGCCGGACAACGGCGCGATCGGCATCGCCTGAACCGGAACCGCCGCGAGGGCGAAAAGTCCCAATGCCGCGGCTACAATAATCTTCATGTCCGTTCCTCCCGACGCCTCTCGTCCGACATGGACATCTGACAATGATAGCGAGTCGCGTCAAGCTGCAATCCGGTTGCAAGCGCGCTTACAGGTGCGCCGCAGTCGTGTCGTGCGTCACGCCGCCATGGCCGCCCTCCTGGCGCGACGCGCGCGATAGCCGATGAAGCCAAGCCAGGCGAACCCAGCCGCCATCATCGCCCAGGTCGAGGGTTCCGGAACCGCCCCGCCGACGGCGAAGTCGACGCCGTAACCGCCAGGCCCGTTGGCGGTAAGAGTGTACCCGAAGGTGAGATCGATGAGCGGACCATAAGACGCGCCCAGATCAATGACTTGATCCTGGAAAAAACTGGCGGCGTCCGCGAGGCTGGTAAAGCTCTTGTCCAGTATCGTAGCGCCGTTCGCGGCGATGGTGAATTCGATCGATTCAAAGCCGGCGCCATTGGTGAAGCCGCTCTCCTGATCGTCGATCAGGCCGAGCACCAGGTCGCCGCCATAAGCGAAATCGATCGTCGAGGTCGCGGTGTAAATGTCGCTCTCGCCGCCGTCGGATGCGTAATTGGCGCCGAGAATGGCGGCGCCAAAAACCGCGTCGCGCGGCCCCAGCAGGGCGCCGGCGACTGTGCTCGCGCTGCTTATGAGTGACGTCGAATAGGCCTTGTCCGGCGCCCCGACTGTGAAGGCGTAGGCAGTATCACCTGGGTTGGCGAAGGTCTGACCGGAGCCGCCGGCTTGAGCGATCGCGTTTGTGGTCGCCGTGCCGCCGGTCGGAGCGGTCGCGGTCGAGGTGGTAAAGCCCGTCGTGGCCGTCGACTGGGCCTGGCCGCTCGAACCGACCGCGGTCGACTCCGCCTGCGCGATTGCGCCATGATCAGTGGTCGCGGTCGAGCTGGCGTTCGCCGCGCCTTGCGTTCCGGAGCCACTCAGTAATGCGCCGGGCGCGCCGCCCGTCGCCGTCGCCACGGGACGCTCATTTGTTTTCGAGTGTACGGACCCTGCCCAGCTCGCGACTTCTTCCACCTCGGGGCATCGCTGACGATCGCGGCGAAAAGCGCCCTCCTGCCGGCGCAGGATCCGCCTCCCGTCCTCGCCGCGGCCCAAATCGGGGTGACGCCGCGGGCTCTCGCTTCGCTCGACATTTCGCTGATCGCTCATCGTCCGCGTCCGGCCGGCCCGTAGGCAATCGACGCTTCTAAGACGGCTATCGATCCGATCCGGACCGCTCCGGGGAGCGGCGCGGTGAACGTTCCGCAACGTTACAGAGTAAATCGAAAGTAAACCAACCAATTATCAAGATTAAGAAATTCTGGGGCGCCGCGATCGGATCGATCGATAAAATTCGACGGAATTTATTCTGAAGCCGCCAAACCGAAGACGCGATGCTGGGCCCATCGAAATTCTGCGAGCGGCCCCCATGCTAAACCGGCTTTTCAGCTTCCTCACCGCGGCGACGATCTTCGGCCTCGCCTGGAACACCTTCGGACAGGCCTCCGAACAGGGCCTTCCCCGCGCGACCTACGAACCGGTCGGCGGCGAAGCCTCGATCCCCTATGGCTGGGTCGATTTCTGCAATCGCCACGCCGAAGAATGCACCCTCGGCAAGCTCAAGCCGCTCGAGGTGCGCCTGACGCGGCAAAGCTGGAAGACGCTCAGCGACATCAATGACGAGGTCAACAACGCGATCGAACCGGTCAGCAACCTCGATCATTGGGGAACGACGCTCGACCATTGGGACTATCCCGTCGACGGCAAGGGCGATTGCAAGATCTACGCGCTTTTCAAGCGCAAGCTCCTGATCGAGCGCGGCTTTCCGCGGCAGGCGCTCCTGATGACGGTGGTCCGCGACCTCACCGGCGAAGGGCATGCGGTGCTCACCGTCAAGACCGATCGGGGCGACTTCGTGCTCGACAACCTGTCGCAGGACGTGCGTCCCTGGAGCGCCACCGGCTATCAGTTCTACAAGCGCCAGGCCCAGGACGACCCGAATGTCTGGCTGAGCCTCGGCGGCGTGACCGGGACCGAGCCGGCCGTGGCCGCCACGAGCAGCCGGTAGACCGGCACGCCCTCGGTTGGAGTCGGGGGCGCACCAGTGGTCATTTCCGCGCAAGCGGGAATCCATAGTTACTTCAGGGCCTTGAGATCTGGATGCCCGCTTTCGCGGGCATGACAGTAAAGACGCTTGGGGGTCCGTTGCTCCTGGACCGGCTGGCAGACGGACGACGGGGAAGCCCGCCGGCGGCGCGCTGCCGATCATCGCGCTCCGAGCGATTTCCCGGCTGTCGCGATCCGCTCCAGCGCCTCGACCGCCTCCGCCGGCAAGAGCCATGAACGCGCGGCGGCAATGACCCCGGCGATATAATCCTGACGCGCGACGCCCGGCCCGGTATTGACGCCGAAATAGACGATAGCCTGCCGCGGCCCGCGTTCGGCGACGACCGGCTGCGTGAGCTTGGCATAGAGGCCCTGGGGCAAGCCCTCGTAACGATCGAGCGCCGCAACGTCGGCGAGCGCCAGATCCCAGAGGACTCCATGCACGGTCGAGCGCGGGTCGCGCGCGGCGGTCAGCCAACCCTCGCGCATGACCGCGAGCCGATGCCGCGGAAGCCGCGCGGGGTAAAGCGCCTTCGAGCGCGGGCAGCGGCCCGCCATGGCGCGCACGTCCATGTTGGCGCCATAGGCGAAGTAAAGCGGCATCGGCCCCTCCATCGGAACGCCCGATCATAACCTGGTTTCAAGCCTAGCCACGCCGACGAGGACGGGAACCGCATCGAGACGGCTGCGGAGCGGACCTTTTTGGCGGTACTACCAAGTCTGATATTTCACATGATAGATACGTTTGTAGCGCCGCGCCTTCACACGCGGCGGCTCGGCAAGAGGGAAATTTCTTTCCCGCTTCGCGGCGAGCAACTCTTTGAAAGGTCACGATTTGGGCGAGAGAATCCAAGCCAATCCAAGAGAAAGCAAACTGCTCGAACAGGTCCTTCGGCGTGGACGAGCCCCGAACCCAAGAAAACCCAAATCGGATCGTCGCGGCCCGCGCCGGGGACGCCAAGGAACAAAAAATGGCGCCTATTCCATTGAAATGTAACGCGCTCTGACAGGATGTGCGAACGGGCGGCGCTGGCGCCCTATCCGCTCACCCGCTCGACCTTGTTGACGACGCTCTTGCCGCGCAGTTGCGACAGGACGGCGTTGAGGTGCTGGATGTCCCGCACCTGCAGATCGATGACAAACCGGCGGAAGTCGGCGCCGCTGGCCGAGGACGAGATGGCGTCGATGTTGGCGCCGTATTCGCCGATCGTCGTCGCGATCACGCCGAGCGCCCCAGGCTCATTGAGCAGCGTGACTACAATCTGGCTCGAGTACAGCAGGTTCGGCGCGTCCTCGAGGTCCCAGCGCACGTCGAGCCACAGCTCGGGGTGGTCGTTGTACTCGGCGAGCGCCGGCGAGTGGATCGGATAGATGACGATGCCCTCGGGCGCCCGGATGCCAACGATGCGCTCGCCGGGAACCGCCCCGCCCTTCGGCGCGAAGCGAACGGGGGTGTCGAGGTCGATCCCGCGCAGCGGCAGCGCGCCGGCGGCGTCGGATTCGCCGGGCACGCGGAACACGAGGTCCGCCGCCTTCGGCAGGCCGAACCATCCGCTCTCGTTCGACGGTACGGCGGGACCCGCCTTGCGCTCCTCTTTGAAGTTCGGGAACACCGCGCGCACGACGTCGGTCGAGAAGATCTCCCCCCGGCCGACGCCAATGAAGACATCGTCGATCGAGGCTCGCGCGAGGCGCGGCAGCGCCGCTTTGAGCTTCGCCTCGGCGAATTTCTTGCCCGCGCGCTCGAACGCGCGCTCGACGATCTGCCGTCCGAGGCCGCCGAACTGGGCCTTCGCCGCCTCGCGCGTTGCGCGGCGAATGGCGGCGCGGGCGCGCCCGGTCACTACGACGCTGTCCCAGGCGGCCGGCGGCGCTCCCCCCTCGGCGCGCGAGATGAGCACCTCGTCGCCGTTGTGCAATTCCGAGATCAGCGGCGCGATCCGGCCGTTGATCTTCGCCCCGACCGCCGAATTGCCGACGTCGGTATGGACCGCATAGGCGAAGTCGATCGCGGTCGCGCCGCGCGGGAGCGCGATGAGCCGTCCCTTGGGCGTGAAACAGAACACCTGGTCATGAAACAGTTCGAGTTTGGTGTGTTCGAGGAACTTCTCCGAATCGTCGCCCGCCAGCGCCTCGATTGTCTGCCTCAAGCCGCGATAGGCGCGGCTTTCGCTCACCGCCGGCGCGTCGGCGGCGGCGCCGGCATCCTTATAGATGGCGTGCGCGGCGATGCCGTACTCCGCGACTTCGTGCATCTCGTGGGTGCGGATCTGAAGCTCGACGCGCTGGCTGCCCGGGCCGATGACGGTGGTGTGAATCGAGCGGTAATCGTTCTGCTTCGGGGTCGAAATATAGTCCTTGAACCGGCCCGGCACGCTCGGCCAGGTCGTATGGGCGACCCCGACCGCCGCGTAGCAGTCGGCCACGGTGTCAACGAGAATGCGAAAACCGTAGATGTCGGACAATTGTTCGAACGCGATCGAGCGCCGCTCCATCTTGCGCCAGATCGAATAGGGCTGCTTCTGGCGGCCCTTGACCTCGACCTTGATGCCGCGCCGGGCGAACTGGTCGGTAAGCTCGGCCGCAATGCGGGCGATGATGGCGCCGTTCTTGGCCTTCATGCCCTCGAGACGGGATGCGATGAGTTCGTAGGCGTCCGGCATCAGCGAGCGAAAGGCAAGGTCCTCGAGCTCGTTGCGCATGCTTTGCATGCCCATCCGCCCTGCGAGCGGCGCGTATATGTCGAGCGTGTCCTCGGCGATTCGGGCCCGCTTGGCCTCCGGCATGAACTGGAGGGTGCGCATGTTGTGCAGGCGGTCGGCGAGCTTGACCAGCAGCACCCTGGCGTCGTCGGCGATGGCGAGCAGCAGCTTACGAAAGTTCTCGGCCTGCTGGGCGTGCCGGGTCACGAAATCGAGCTTCCCGAGCTTGGTCAGGCCGTCGACCAACCCCCCGATCTCTTCGCCGAACGCCTTGTCGATCTCCTCGCGCGTCACCGCCGTGTCTTCGATGGTGTCGTGCAGCATGGCCGCGACGATGGTCGCATCGTCGACCTTGAACTCGGTCAGGATCGCCGCGACTTCGAGCGGGTGGGAGAAATAGGGATCGCCGGAGGCGCGCTTCTGGCTGCCATGCGCCTTCATCGCGAACACATAGGCGCGATTCAACAGCTCCTCGTTGGTGTGAGGATTGTAGCGGCGGACCCGTTCCACCAGCTCGTATTGCCTCATCATCGAATGTGGCCGACCTAAATCTCCGCCGCCGAAGTCGTCATGGCGGCGCCGGTGCGGTTCAACCAGGACGGATCGGTGTGAATAAGTGAGAGCGGAACATCGGCTTTTGGCTTGCGCCAGCCGGCTGCCGCCCTCGCGCCCTCTCAGGGCCGGTCCAATCATCGGCTGCCGGCGGCGCCCGCGCAAGCGCTAAAGTCGAGATGGCGGCCTCCAGCGCGCGGATCGATAGCCGCGGGAAAGACTGGCGTCCTTCCGGACGCCCAACCGACCGCATCCGCCCGGCGCCGGCTCGGCCACAAAACAAAAAACCCCGGAGCTTTCGCTCCGGGGTTGGAGTGGAGGTCAACCGATCGAAAAACGATCAGAAGTAACGGGTGATACGGAAGCGGCCAGCGAAACCGTCGCTGAGTCCGTGCCAGTCGCCCGGCACCAGATACGCGCCGCCGACGCCGCCGGTGTTGTAGACCGTCCCGATGAAGCCGCTCGGCTTCTGCTGGTTCGTGCTCTGATACATGAGCTCGAGGTCGAAGTTGAGGTTGTTGACCGGGTTCCAGCCGAGATCGGCGCCGACCAGCCAGGTCGTGGCAGTCGGCGAGAGCGGACCCTGGACGAACTGGGCCGCGCCGCAGCCGAAGCCGTAGATGTAGCAGCCGCCACCCTGGTTGCTCCACTTCAGCTGGCCGACCGACCCTTCGAGGTCGAGATAGAACTGCGGCGTGAAGTGATGCTCGATCAGGGCCGAAACCGACCATGCGGTCGGCTTCGACCACTGGTTGGTGAGCGGGTTGAAATAGGCGTCCGACATATACATCGACTGCCCGTTGCCGTTCACCTGGCCGTTCTCGCCCCACATCATGTCGGGGAGACCGGAGTACCAGACCGCGCTCTGGGTGTAGGAGCCGGTGATCAGAGCGTCATCGCCCGCGCCGAACGACGGCAGGTTGACCTTCACGCCGGCGTCAACGCCCCAGCCGATCTGAGTATGCTGGGAGTTGCAGAAGCTCGCGCCATAGACGCCGCAGTCGGTCGCCTGGTTGAACAGGTTGTCCGAGACATTGACGTTATGGAGGACGCCCGAAACCTGCGCCTCGCCCCAGCCCTGCTTGACATGCAAGGCGCCAACGAAGTCCGGCCACTTCTGGCCACCATACTTGAGAGTGCCCTCGGTCATGTCGGTACCGCCGCCGGAGCCGCCATTTCCGCCCGGGCTCTGCGCCGCGATGGTGGCGGTGAAGCCGCCGCCGAACGAGGCGGTATAGGCCATCAGGTCAGGCTCGTTGAAGCCTTTCTGGTCAGGAGAGGCAAAGTTCGCCCAGTTGTCGCCGCCGCCGGTGAACGAATAGAACGACTGCGCCTTACCGGCCGTGATGCCCGCCCAGGTCAGGTACCCGGTGTTGAGGTAGGTCAGGGTCCCCGTGTTGTCGAACCCGTTACCCATTTCCGAGTTGAGGTCGAAGTGCCCGATCAGAGGCCCATAGGCAGTGTTCGAGGCCATGTCGAAGCCGAAGTTGGCGCGGGTCGTCCAGCCTGTCGTGTTCCGATAGAAGGTCGTGTTCTGCTGAAATGGGCTGGCCGCGATCAGCACCCTCTGGGTGTTCTGGGCGAAGCCAGTCGGCGGCGTCGCGGGAATCAGCGGCGAGAGCGGGACTGCCCCGCCAACAACAATCGGGATTCCGATCGCGCTATTGATCGAGCCGAAGTTGTATTGGGTGTTGAGGTTGCCGCCCTCGAACTGAGCAGTGATGTAGCCTGAGAACTTCACGCAGGTGTCGGAACCCGGCAGGGTCCAGCCGGTGATGCCGCCGACATTACAGACCTTAACGTATTCGACTGGCGCAGCCTTCCTGGTCGGAAGATCGGCCGCCTGCGCGCTGGCGACGGCGACGATGCCGGCCGCCGAACCGAGCAGTAGGCTCTTAATGAGCGTCATATGTGACCTCCAGTTAGACGTGGTGGGCGTTGGTTTTCTTCTCGCTTTCGACTTCCCCGCCCCTCCCAAGGACGGAATGAAATTGAAAGCGATAAGCCCCCTCTTCCCGTTTGACCTTTCGATCGTGGCGCTTGCCCCAGCAAATGCCGGCGATCTTCCGCGACCGGGAATCTCCCGCTCACCTGAGGCAACATAGCTTCTCTAAATTTCGACACAATGAATTTTCTTCATAAACTGGGCTTCAGACCTTCGTTTCCTTGATCTTGTTGCATAATTGTCACTCGATTTCGCCCCAAACGCGCCGCAATCTTGTTCCGAATGATAGATCAATGGCTTAGCCGGTAAAATTGGGCCCCTTAAGGGTATCGAAAGACCGCTGGGGCCCAGGCGGGGCCCTTTGAAGGCAAGCTCCGGCGCGGCCCCGGAAGGTCGGCGGGGCGGCCAGCTCCCCGACCTAACGTAACCCTAATTCGGCCTTATTGGGATCCGTCAAGGCCCAAATGCTCCGGATCCCGCAACCCCCGCGCCACTCGCGGCGGCCGGTGGTCGCAAAGGCGTTCGAATCGGCCTCCGAGGCGGCCTTGCTCGTAGGGCGGCGGGCCGTGCCTCGTGGACGGAGGAGGCTCAGCGTCCCGCTTCAAACCAGAAGCAAAGAACTCCCACGGCGCCAGCGCCCGAAAAGGAGCAGCGCCCCGACAATCCATTGCTGAAAATCAGAATTCGAGTTAGGCTGCCGCATGAGCCGTTCCGCACCTTCTCGCGCCAACCCTCAAGGCCCCTCCGACGCCTCTTGCGCAACAGCAAGCCGCCGGCAAAATTGTCTCGCTCGCTCAGGCCCCGCAACCGATTGAAAATTCTCGATTCGCACGAGAGAATCCAAGGAATCCCAAGAGAACCCGTTTAGGACCGGGGTCTATGGCGCGAACGGCCCCGAGCCAAGAAAACCCAAACGACAACCGCCCCCACTGACTGCTCGGCGGGCCATGAAACGGTCCATATCCAGAGGAACCGCTTGGGGACGCCGGCCGGCGCGCCCCAGCGCCGGAGCCTAATGAAGGCCGTTACAAGCAAAAACCCCGGAGCTTTCGCTCCGGGGTTGGAGTGGAGGTCAACCGATCGAAAAACGATCAGAAGTAACGGGTGATACGGAAGCGGCCAGCGAAACCGTCGCTGAGTCCGTGCCAGTCGCCCGGCACCAGATACGCGCCGCCGACGCCGCCGGTGTTGTAGACCGTCCCGATGAAGCCGCTCGGCTTCTGCTGGTTCGTGCTCTGATACATGAGCTCGAGGTCGAAGTTGAGGTTGGTGACCGGGTTCCAGCCGAGATCGGCGCCGACCAGCCAAGTCGTCGCGCTCGGCGAGAGCGGCCCCTGAGCGAACTGGGCCGCGCCGCAGCCGAAGCCGTAGACGTAGCAGCCGCCGCCCTGGTTGCTCCACTTCAACTGGCCGACCGACCCCTCAAGGTCGAGATAGAACTGCGGCGTGAAGTGATGCTCGATCAAGGCGGAGACCGACCATGCGGTCGGCTTCGACCACTGGTTGGTGAGCGGGTTGAAATAGGCGTCCGACATATACATCGACTGCCCGTTGCCGTTCACCTGGCCGTTCTCGCCCCACATCATGTCGGGGAGACCGGAGTACCAGACCGCGCTCTGGGTGTAGGAGCCGGTGATGAGAGCGTCATCGCCCGCGCCGAACGACGGCAGGTTGACCTTCACGCCGGCGTCAACGCCCCAGCCGATCTGAGTATGCTGGGAGTTGCAGAAGCTCGCGCCATAGACGCCGCAATCGGTCGCCTGGTTGAACAGGCTATCCGACACATTGACGTTATGGAGGACGCCCGAAACCTGCGCCTCGCCCCAGCCCTGCTTGAGATGCAGCGCGCCAACGAAGTCCGGCCACTTCTGCCCGCCGTAACGGAGGGTGCCCTCGGTCATGTCGGTGCCCGCGCCGGAGGCGTTGTTCTGGCCTTCCTGGCCCTGGCTCTGCGCCGCAATCGTCGCGGTGAAGCCGCCGCCGAACGAGGCGGTATAGGCCATCAGGTCAGGCTGGTTGAAGCCCTTCTGGTCGGGAGAGGCAAAGTTCGCCCAGTTGTCGCCGCCGCCGGTGAACGAATAGAACGACTGCGCCTTACCGGCCGTGATGCCCGCCCAGGTCAGGTACCCGGTGTTGAGGTAGGTGTTGTTGACGTTGTCAAACCCGTTGCCGGCCTCCGAGTTAAGGTCGAAGTGCCCGATCAGAGGCCCGTAGGCCGTGTTCGAGGCCATATCGAAGCCGAAGTTGGCGCGGGTCGTCCAGCCGACGGTATTGCGATAGAAGGTCGTATTGTTCTGCGCCGCGCTGGCCGCGATCAGCACCCGCTGGGTGTTCTGGGCGAAGCCAGTCGGCGGCGTCGCGGGAATCAGCGGCGAGAGCGGGACTGCCCCGCCAACAACAATCGGGATTCCGATAGCGCTATTGATCGAACCGAAGTTGTACTGGGTGTTGAGGTTGCCGCCCTCGAACTGAGCGGTGATGTAGCCTGAGAACTTCACGCAGGTGTCGGAACCCGGCAGGGTCCAGCCGGTGATGCCGCCGACATTACAGACCTTAACGTATTCGACTGGCGCAGCCTTCCTGGTCGGAAGATCGGCCGCCTGCGCGCTGGCGACAGCGACGATACCCGCCGCGGACCCCATTAGAATGCTCTTGATGAGCGTCATGTGTGACCTCCAGTTCAACGTTATGGGCCTCGGGTCGCCTGCCGCCTGACCGCCAACTCGCTAGAATTGTCGGCGATCTGCCCCAGCAAGTCGTCGGACACCGGCCGCGATTGGGAATCGCCCCCTCGCGCAGTTGACAATACGCAACTCTTCCCACCGCTCAACCAAGATTTGGCAATAAATCGCCTAAGCAGCGCCATTATTCAGTCAGTGTTGCACTTGTGACACAATTGATGAGCAATAATTACTATTATAATTCTTTTTTATGAACTACAATTTAATAATCTCCGTTCCTATGTACGATAATCGTGTAATTCGCATGCAAATTTACTTTATAATACGTTCATTATAAATAGTAATTTAGGCCCTTGTTCCATCTGAATGGCGCTTACTGTCGGCAGCCGAAGCGGCTTATTCTCCGCTCTGAGCAAAAACGCTGGAGTTTGCTGAATGTTGGCCGGCTACGTTCCCGAACACCGCGCCGGAAGACGAAGCAGTTTCCGAAGCGCGCGTCACGAAGGGGGCGGAAAGACGCTGGAGCTACGCCAGACGCGCGCATCCAGTCCATGTTTCGAAACTGCTGGCGCAGGCGGCTGCAAGGGTGGGTCGACGCCGCAACCGCGATCGCTCAATCGCCGTTATAGAAATCGCTTTGCGACATTAAGGGACGCGCGGTTGGCCGGCCGAGCATGGCGCCCCACGCGCCAACGCCGGGTTCGACCAATCGCCTATCGTCAGAAGCGGTCCCCGAGCTCGCACATGCCCCAGCGCAGCCCCGCCTCACTCGTGCCCCAGTTCATTGCGCCAGTTTATCGGCGAGAAGAGCGATCGTCTTGGCGTAGACCGGGGCAGAGTTCCATTCGAGGAGCGCGGCGAAGTTGGGCTGACCTTCATCCCAGCCCGCGCCGGGCTGCCAGCCATGGCCACGAAGGAAATTGGCGGTCGAGGCCAAGGCGTCGGCGGGGGTCATCAGGTTCCCTCCTCCGCCGCCCTCTACGTTGACGGCATATTTCAGATAGGCCGACGGCATGAACTGGGTCTGGCCAATCTCGCCCGCCCAGGCGCCGCGCATTTGTTCGGGCCGCAGCAGGCCTCGTTGGACCAGCATCAGGGCGTCAATCAGTTCAGCGCGGTAGATCTGCGATCGGCGGCAGTCATATGCGAGCGTGGCCAGGGCGCTGAAGGTGGGGTAAGCGCCGAGGTCGCCGCCATAGCCGGTTTCAAGCCCCCAGATCGCTGCAAGAACGGGCGCGGGGACGCCGTAGCGCTGCTCGATTTTCTGCAGCGGCTCGGCGTAAGCGAGCATCATGGTCTTGCCCTTCTTGATCAGGGCGGGCGTGGCGTGCCGGGCGGAGAAAGTGGCGAAACTCTGTTGAAATCCCTGGCTGCGGTCGTGGGCGGAGACCGCGGGCTGATAAGCGACGCCGTTCAGGGCAGCGTCGACCACTTGCGGCGAAACGCCGTCCCGAACCGCGACTTGCTTGAACGAGGCGAGCCAATCGTTGAATCCGTCCGCGCTGTCTCCGCAATCGGCCGCGCGGGCCGATGCGACGCCAATCGTCGCCGCCGCAAAGATAGCAAACATTGACCCCTTCAAATACCCTCGCATTCGGCGCTCCAATTCATCGTCGTCGATTCGGGATCCTGCTAGTCGCGAAACAGGGCCGAACCTTGGCCGCGCAGCCACTTTGGCCGGCGATCCGTCGCCAAAGCTGTTCATCGGCGCTCAGACCCGACAGCACATGGGTATGTATCGCCAATCCTTCCGCCAGGGCCGCTTAGGTAAATCTTAAATCGCTTCGCCTATCGTCGGCGGAAATGTGACACGCGTTCGAGTGAGAGTCCAAGATGAGTGAAACGCTGCGGCCGAGAGTGAAATACGTCATCGGTCCCGACGGCAGTCCATTGACGATTGCCGATCTGCCGCCGCCGACGACCCGCCGATGGGTCATTCGCCGCAAGGCTGAGGTGGTGGCCGCGGTGCGAGGCGGGCTGCTTTCTCTGGATGAGGCGTGCTCCCGTTACACGCTGACTGTCGATGAATTTCTCAGCTGGCAGGTTTCCATCGACCAGTTTGGCCTGGCCGGACTTCGCACCACCCGCATCCAGCAATACCGGCAATAACCACGCGAAACTCAGTGGCAAGCGTCGGCGTCCCAGGTATCGGGCTTGTAGCCGAGCAGGAAGGCCGCGGCCTGTTCATTCTCATTCAGCTCGGCCCATGCCTTCGAATTGGAAGCCGGCTCCGCGGGCACGCCTGATTCCCACATTTGCTCATTCCACGCGAGCGCCCGCCAAGCGAGAGGATCAAGCCAACGGCGCAGGCTCTCGCTTGCACTTTCAGCCCCCGCCTCGGACCGACTAAAACTCCCCGCCGCTACAACTTGTTTGGATTACCTGGGAGGCGGCGGGCTTCGTAGCGCTCGCCGTCGACGACCCACGCGAAACCGGAGCCGGTGATCTCGACGCCCATGCATTCCCAGTCGCTGGGCGAGCCCTCGTTGGGCGCCGCCTCGTCGTCGCGTTGCGCGAAGCTCCGCTCGCAAAGCTCCCGCCCGTTGATGCGCCACTCGCCCGAATAGGGCCCCTCGGGGCCCACCCCGCGGAGGCTTCCGTCCGGAAGGAAGTACTCGGTATAGGGTTTTCCGTCCTCGGTTCCGGAGATGGTGTTCCCGGCGATCGCCTGGCGAATCTGATCCTCGGTCGCAAGCACGGCGGCGAAGCTCGCGCCCGAGAGCGACATTAAGCCCGCCAGCCCCAGCATTGCCCCGCGCATCTAACGTGACCTCCCTGTTAGGGAACGCGTCTCGTCCACGGAAGGACGAGCGCTTCCCGCTCACTTCAGGAAATGCACGATCTGGTAGCCGAGCAGCGCGATGATCGCGACCTCGAACACATGCCCGACGAGGGCGTTGATCCGCTCCTTATAGGCGAGATGGGCTTCGATCAGCCGCGTATTGGCGAGCTCATACTGGTCCATCGCGAATTCGATCGGGTCCTCCAGCATCTCCATCCGGTCATAAAGCGCCGCGCCATTGACGAGCTCCGCGAACACACGCTTCGAGGCTTCGGCGAGCGCGGGATCCAATTGCTCGAGCGCGTTGGCGATGCGCAGCCAGTCCGCCCTCATCCGGGTCGAGAGCTCGGTCATCTCGTTGACGTGCCGCTGCTGCTTCTGGTGGCGCCGCGACACCGAATGGGTCAAAGCCGAATCGGCGTCGATCGAGGCCCAGGCCGACTTCATCGTCGCTTCCAGCGCCAGCGCCTCGCGCTGCACGAGAGCAAACCGGATGGTCGCGTCGAGAGCCAGGCGAATGTCGCCGGGGCTCGCGTAGATCAGGGCCCGGTTCTCGCCCCACAGGACCCGGACGGTGCGGACGTCCGCCCGCACATTCGCCTCTCGCCTGCGCGCGCCGCCGGCGCGCAGCCATTCGTCGGCCTCGCGCTCGATCGCCGCCGGCGTCTTCCCCCCCGAAGACAGCCAAATGACCGTCAGGCCGCCGTCCGTTTCCGGCTCGGTTTCAGACAGCGCAACCGAGGCGTCCACCGGCGCCAGCGCCGCTGTCACCTTTCGCGGCTCCTCGATCTCGATCGTCTCGACGCCCTCGGCCGGAGCCGCCGGCTCCTCGACGAACTCGACCCGCCACGCCTGCGCCTGAACCGCCGGATCGACGTTCCTAGATGCTACGTCCAACATGATGATATCTCCTCAATTGTTTCCGCCGATATGCGCTGCATAGCCGGGGCGAGCCGATGACGACGAGTTCGAGCTCCTCGGCTGGTGTTTGTTTTTCTTGGGGTTCGGCGATGCGGGGGGCGCTTGGCTGGGGGGCGGGTTCGTAGACGCAGTAGAGCAGGCTTTCGGCGTCTTCGTACCATTGGGTCGGGCTTGCGCCCGAGGTCTCCGCCCGCTCCCACGCGTCGCCGAGGCGCTCGGGGTTGAACAGCGCGTGCGCGAATCCCGCCGCGTAGAACTTCTCCGACCAGTCCCAGCGCGAGCAGAGCACGCTCGTGTCCTCGAGCAGGTTGAAGCGTTCGATCACATCGATCGAAAGATCCGTCGTGACCGATCCGAGGATCACCCCGCGCTTCGTCACCCGGCGAAGCTCGGCGATCGCCTTGTCGACGTCGTCCGGCGCCGCGCGGCAAAGGCCGGTTTCGATCACCGCGTCGAATTCGCCGTCCTCGAACGGCAGGCAGGCGATGTCGCCATGGAAGTTGTGCTTCATGAGTTCGGGCGGGGTCGCGAGGCACGCCGCGCGATTGCCCTCGACCCCCGTGGCGTCGAAGCCGAGCGCCCTCAGCGCGCCCACCATATGTCCGGCGCCCGAGCCGACATGAAGCAGTTTGGCGCCCCGTCCGAGCCCCCATGTGGCGGCGAGGATGCCGGCGAGCGCCGGAACCGACATCAACTCCTCGATCTGCTCGAGCGCGAGGTTGAGCGCGCCATGGACCGGGACCGCGGGCGACCCGCCCGCAGCCTCGCGGCGAGGCTGGACCCGGCGCCGTCTCACAACGTCGGAGAGGATGAGGTCGGTGGCCGCGTCGGCGGAGTCGAGCACTCCGTTCAGCGTGGCGTCGAACATATAGTCGCCGACCATCAGGAAGCCCGGCAGGCGCTCGGGATCCGGGCAGTGGTTGATCGCGCGCGAGCGCGCGGGCGAGCCGCCCGGAATCGCGTTGACCGAGGCCATCCAGCGGTGGATCCGGCGGTCGAGCAGGAGCTCCTTGCCATGCGCGAGTTGCGGCGGCACCGCGTCGAGGCACATCTGTTCGATCCGCTGGTCGGACACGTTCGCCAGCGCAAGCGCCGCGTTTCCGGCGATCAGGAAAGCCAGGACGCCATAGCCGTTGTAGCCGTTGCGCGCGCTTTCGTCATAGGCGCAGCAGCCGTCGAAGGCGTCGAGCATGAACCAGTCGGCGTCGAGTTCGTCGCGCCAGAACGGGCGCTGGAACAGGAGGCTCGCCCGAAGGTAATGTCCGGGACGGTCGAAATAGCCGATGTGCTTGTCCATCGCCGCTTCAAAACCGTCCGACCGCCAATGGATGGTCGAGAGCGAGGCGAGCGGCAGCGCGACGACGACATAATCCGCAGTCGCCGTCTCGACCACGCCGTTGACCAGCATCTCGAGGCGGTAGCCGCCCCCGGCCATCGGCTCGACCGCGGTCACGTTCGAGTTGAGGCGGATCTCGGCGTCGAGCTCCTCTTCGAGGCGGGTTATGATCTGCTCGTTGCCGCCGACCACGGAGAAGACGTCCATGTAGCCGTCGACATCCATGAGCACGTTTTTGAGAAAATTGAGCCCATTGGTCTGGTGCGGCGCGGCGGCGACGTCGCTGTGCGCCATGGTGCGGATATACCGGCGCGCAGCGTCGTCCTTGATCTCCCGCTCGAGCAGGGCCGCGCCCGAAATGGAAGCCCACGGATGGGCGTTGTCCTGCTTCGGGATCGAGAAATAGAACGCCTCGGGGCTGAGCAGGTCGGCGACGCGCTGGCGAAACGACGCCGCTTCGTCGCGCGTGCGCTCGCCGAAGGCCTCCGCGAGGCCGTCGGGATCGAGAATGATCTTGCCGTCGAGCACGCACGGGCCGCCGTGCAGGTATTTGGGTTGCAGGCCCAGGTCCTTGATGATGAGGTCGTGCAGCGGGTCGGGGCCGAGGCGGGAATAGTCGTAGATCTCGGCCACGCCCGCTTCATACGGGCCAACCCCGGCAAACTGCCCGGTCAGGATCTTCCCCCCCAGCCGGTCGCTCGCCTCGAATATCGTGATCTGGCACGCCGGCCCAGCCTTCGCCGCCAAATGCCAGGCCGTGAACATCCCCCCAGGACCGCCCCCAATCACCGTAACCCGAAACCCCTCCCCCTCAACGCCGTCGACAACGCCGCCTTGCTCACAAGTTCTGTCCATGGTCCCCCCTGCTCTTCTTAGAAGCAGTCCTCCCTTTGTTTCCTCGTCACTGGAATGTGACACGATCCGAACTCACTTTAGGATTTAGGCGCCATATGCGGATGGTCGCTGTGATATGCATCACAGCGAATCAACAATTGGATATTGTGATAATTTTCAGCTGCGGGCCCCGCGTTTTGCGGCCCGTGGTCGTCCGCTGACAGGGGTCGCGACCGACCGGCGCAAACTTCCGTTTTTCACGGCCACCATCTTCTAAAACGTAATCGTGCTTTAATTTGACTCTTCCAGAAAGGAGTACAATCTTATCCTTTGATTAACCATAACGATAAACCAAGGCGGCCCGTAACAGCTGCACAGCGGCAAGCTAACGTAAGTAGATCGATGGCAGACGAAATCTTCCGCAAACGAAAGCTGCCTAGGCCTATTCAACGCCAGACCGGCTAAACAATGTCAGTTACGTTGAGACTGCCGGCACGGCGTGAGAATGGCGAGGGAATACTCGTGGGCGCTAAGCGACGTTGCTTCCAACGGCGTCAATTCGGCGGTCAAGCGTAACGGCTCGCCGCCACCTGACCGGAAATAATGAGCTCGATAATGAAAATCACGCGGACACAAAAAGGGGCGCGAGGGCTCGGCCCGCCCTAACCTTACGGCATCAGCTGGCCGCCGTTGACCTCAATGATCTGGCCGACGATGTAACCGCTCAGGGCCTCCGAAGCCAAGAAGAGATAGGCGCCGACGCAGTCCTCCGCAGTCCCTAGTCGGGCGGCGGGAATGGTGAGGCGGATCGCCTCCAGACCTTCTGGCGTCGAATAACGGTCATGAAACGGGGTCGTGATGACCCCCGGGGAAACTGCGTTGACGCGAATCTTCTTGCCGATCAGTTCCTTGGCATGGCCGCGTGTGATCGTTGAGACGAATCCCTTGGCCGCAGCATAGAGCATCGCCCCGCCGGCGCCGCCGTTCCGTGCGGCAATCGACGTCGTATTGATGACGAAACCGCCCTGGCGCTCCAGCCAAGGCGCGGCGGCTCGGGTGACCCAAATGATCGAGCTGGAATTCAGATTGATCACGGCCTGGATATGCTCATCGCTCGCCTCGAGCGAGTTGACTCGCCCTAGCATCAGGCCAGCATTGTTGATAAGCCCGTCGAGACGGCCGAACCGGGTGGTCGTTTCGGCGACGATCTCGGCGCACGCCTTCGGGTCGGCGACGTCGCCCTTCACGGCCAAGGCCTCACCGCCAGCCGCTTTGATCTCGCTCACCAGCGCATGCGCCCGGTCAGCGCTCGAATGGTAACCGACGGCGACGCGCGCACCTTGCTCGGCGAAGGCCCGCGCCACCGCGGCCCCTATGCCCGTCGAGCCGCCGGTAATCAGAACGGACCTTCCAGCGAGGTCGGGAATAACGAGTTGGTTCGCGGTCATAAGAAGGCCTTCTGGCTGCACGAAAGGGTAGACCTTGAGCCGCGGAGGCGGAAGCGTCAACTCACGCCTAGCTGAGGACGCGTCGGCACTGAGAGCAAACGCTGGATAGTCGCTGCTCCGCTCCTATATAGGCCGGTGAACCGGCGGAGAGTCCTACCCGATGACTGAAGCGCGCAAGCTGGCGGCGATTCTGGTGAGCGACATTGTCGGCTTTTCACGCCTCGCGGGCGCCGATGAAGACCGGATCCTGGCGCGGATGCGCACTCTCAGGAGCGACCTCATCGATCCGACCATCTCCGTTAATCGCGGACGCGTGGTCAAGCGCACCGGCGACGGAAGCATCGTCGAGTTCCGCAGTGTCGTTGACGCCGTGCGTTGCGCCATCGAGATGCAGCAGGGCCTCGTCGAACGCAATGCCGGCCTGCCGCCCGAGCGTCGTATCGAGTTTCGCGTCGGCATCCATCTGGGAGACGTGGTCGAGGAAAGCGACGGCGACCTGATGGGGGACGGCGTCAACATAGCCGCCCGCCTGGAAGGGATCGCAAAGCCAGGCGCGATCTGCCTGTCCGAGGACGCCTACCGGCAGGTCAAAGGACGGCTGGACCTTTCAGTCAGCGACCTCGGCCAAACCGAGCTCAAGAATATCGCGGAGCCGATCAGGGTCTATTCGCTCGAGGTCGGCGCGGGCGCGCACGCCAGTCCGGCGCCGGCGCCCGCTGCTGCGCCGGTCGCGGCGGCTCCGCAGCGGCTTTCGATGGTCGTACTGCCGTTCGCGAGCCTTGGCGGCGGCGGCGAGCACGAGCATTTCGTCGATGGGGTCACGGAAAGCCTGACGACCGATTTGTCGCAGATCACCAATGCCTTCGTGGTCGCCCGCAACACTGCCTTCGCGTACAAAGGCAAACCCGTCGACGCCAAACAGCTTGGCCGCGAGCTCAAGGTTCGTTACATCCTCGAGGGCAGCATCCAGCGCGGCGGAAGCCGCCTGCGCGTCAACGCCCAGCTCATCGACGCGACGACCGGCGCTCACCTTTGGGCGGATCGTTTCGACAAGGCGATGGCGGACCCGTTCGATACCCAGGATGAGATCGTCTCGCGCCTCGCCAACCAATTGCGCCCCGAGCTGATGGCCGCCGAGGCCCGGCGCGCCGAGCAGGAAGAGAATCCCGATTCGATCGATCTCTATTTTCTCGGCCTGCAGGTCTTCGGCCAAGGAGGGGTCGACAATATCAGACGCGCCCGCGACTTCTTCGAACGCGCCGTCGCTCTTGACCCCAAGAACGTCGATGCGCTTGTGGGCGCGGCGCGTGCCGGCGTCATCGTCGGAGCGATCTACGGCGCGGACGACCGCACGAGCGCGCTCGCGGAAGCCGAAACGCTTCTTATCAAGGGGATCTCGATCGCGCCGCGCAACTTCTGGGCCCATCTGTGGCTGGGCTTCGTGCTGATTTATACCAACCGGGCGCAGCGTGGGATCGGCGAACTTGAGCAGGCGGCAGCGCTCAATCGCAACCTCGGCGCCGCGCACGCGTGGATCGGGCTCGCGAAGATCGTCCTGGGCCGCGCCGAGGAGGCGGAGGCGCACATCAACGAGGCCTTTCGACTGGCGCCCGCGGAGTCTTTCGGCTTCATGTGGTGGCACCTTCTGGGCGTCGCCAAACTTCATCTCGGCGCGGATGAAGAAGCGGTGGCGCTGTTCCGTCGCTCGATCGATATGAATCGGAATTACCCCTTGAGCCAGTTGTACGGCGCCGCGGCCCTCGCCCTGGTCGGGCGGCTGGACGAGGCGCACGCTGAGACGAAGTCCGCCCTCATGCTGGCCCCGAACTATTCGCTCGCCAGCTTCCGGAAAGCCGCCGAAGGCGACAATCCAGTCTTTCTTCGTCAGCGCGAACGCATTGCAGAGGGGCTGCGCAAGGCGGGCGTCCCGGAGGGATGATCGTCTGACGGTACGGTCGGCCGCCTATCGCGGCGCGAGCTCCATGATGAGATCGTTGGCGGTCTTGGCCATCGCCAAACCGGCGTCGAAGTTGAACGCGTTGATGGCGGCGCAGACGCCGATCCCGCGCGCCGGAGCGAAAGCGACATAGGAAAAGACGCCCTGGAGGCCGCCCGCTTTCTGCAGGATGAGCGGGCGGTCGCCCTCAGGCGCCATGATGACCCACCCGAGTCCCATTGCGTCCATGTGCCCGGATTCGTCCATTCCGAACACGGCGTTGAGCCCGTCGCGCCACAGATAGGCGGCGTGATCGACGAGGCGTTCGGCGGCGCGCTCGTTTCCGAACCGGTCGAGGTGCCAGTGCAGCCAGGCGAGCAGATCGCGCGGCGTCGAATAGAGGCCGCCCGAGCCGAGGATGACCGGACCGGTTTTCGCGTTCGGCATCGGCGCGCCATCAAAATTATGACCTGTCATGATGAGCGACGCCTGCGCGGCGGAAGGGGCAAACGTCGTGCCGTTGAGTCCAAGCGGCCGCAGAACGCGCGCTTCGAGAAGCTCCGGATAGGGCTGCTGCGCGGCGCGGCCGAGCGCGGCGGCCAGGAGATCGAAGCCGAAGTTGGAGTAGGAGACCGAAGTCCCGGGCGTGAACATGAGCGGATTGGACTTGAGCCATGCGGCGAAGGCTTCCGGCGTGATATGGACGAATGGGTCGTCAGGCGGCCCCGGCTTGTGAGGGACCTCCCGCGGCAGCCCAGCCGAATGGGTGGCGAGATCGATGAGCCGGATCGGACGTCCGCCCTCCGACAGCGGCGCGGTGAACTCGGGCGCATATTTGGTCAGAGGATCGGTCAGACTGACAACGCCGTCCGCTGCCAGGCTCGCCAGAACCTGGCCGGTGAAGGCCTTGGTAATTGAGCCGATCCGAAACAGCGTGTTCGCGCCTGGGGCTTCGTCGGGATTTTCCGCGCGGGCGCCGAAGCCCTGGATCGACATTTGACCGCCCTGGACGACGCCGAGAACGAGGGCCGGGACCTTCGTCGCCAGGAACAGGATCTGACCAGTGAACCCTACCGATTCCTCGAGCAGGGCCTGGGCTGCGCGCGCGCGGCGCGGCCACGGGAGAGCCGCGCCGGCGAGGAGACCAAGGATATCGCGTCGCCGCATAGGTTCTTCCTCCCCAAAAAAATGTCGTTCCGCGTTTGTAGCTCTTACGCCCGCGGTCGACGCTAGCATGCGAGCGGGGCGGACAGGAACGGGAGCTGGAGACCGTCACCGGCCGACGGTTGGACGGCGTCAGCCGTTGTGTTAGTGTGGATAGGCGTCGCCGGGCTTACGTGGTCATTGCAAAGCCGGGTTCGGGAGCGGGCCGTGCGTGGGGTCCGCTCGCACAGAGCAGGCCGATCCCGGCATCGAGTCGCCTACCGGATCGAAGGCTAAATGGAAGCGCCTAAACCCGACCGTCGGCTCGCGGCCATCGTTGCGGCGGACGTCGTCGGCTACAGCCGTCTTATGGAAACGGACGAGGCAGGGACCCTCGCGCGCCTGAAGACAGTGCGGCTCGAGCTCATCGATCCGGCGATTGGGAGGTGTAAGGGGCGCATCATCAAAACGACCGGCGACGGCATGCTGGTCGAGTTCCAGAGCGTGACCGAGGCGCTGCGCTGCGCCGTCGACTTCCAGGAGCGCATGGCGAGGCGCAACCGGGACATGCCGGCGTCGCGCTCCCTGCTCTATCGCATCGGTGTCAATCTCGGCGACGTCATCGTGGAAGAGAACGATATCTTCGGCGACGGCGTGAATGTCGCGGCGCGCCTCGAGTCAATCGCCGAGCCTGGCGGCATCTGCATATCGGCGGCGGTGCGCGATCAGGTCGGCGACCGGCTCGAGGTCGGCTACGAGGATCTCGGCGACCGGCAGGTCAAGAACATCAGCCGTTCGATCCGCGTCTACAAGGTCGTCATCGGCGGCCAGAAGCCGGACGCCGCCCACGCCACGGGAGAGCGAGCGGGCGCGGCGAGGGAAAGCGCGAAGAAGCCGGCGATCGCGATTCTGCCGTTCGTCAACATGAGCGGCGACCCGGAGCAGGAGTTTTTCGCCGACGGGCTCACGGAGGACATCATTACCGAGCTGTCGCGCTTCCGCCAGCTTCTGGTGATTTCGCGCAACGCCGTGTTCGTGCACAAGGGGAAGCCGGTCAAGGCGCAGGCGATCGCCCGCGAATTCGGGGTCGACTACATCGTCGAGGGAAGCGTGCGCAAGGCGATGGACCGGGTCCGGGTGACCGTGCAGCTTATCGACGGCGAGACTGAAGCCCATGTCTGGGCCGAGCGCTACGACCGAAAGCTCGAAGACATATTCGCGATTCAGGACGAGGTGACCTCGTCGATCGTATCGACCCTGTTCGGCCGCGTCGAGGCGGCGCGTCAGGGCCGCGCCCAGCGCAAGACCACCGAGAACATGGCCGCGTACGAGTATTTGCTGGCCGGCAAGATCCTCCATCACGCTTCGAAGCGCGAAAGCAACGCCGAGGCGCTCAAGAACCTCGAGCGCGCCATCGAACTCGACCCCGGCTATGCCCACGCCCACGCCTGGAAAGCCTGCGTTGTCGGGCAAGCCTGGCTGCACAACTGGTGCGAGGACCGGTCCGTGAACGAGCGAATGATCGTCGAGGAGCTCCAGACCGCCCTCGCACTCGACGACAACGACGCGGATGTTCACCGCATCCTGGCTGCGCTGAAACTCAATTTCAACGAGCACGACAAGGCCGCCTATCATCAGGAGCGCGCGCTGAGCCTCAATCCGAACAGCGACCTGATCGTCGTTCAGCAGGGCGAGCTCTTGACCTGGCTAGGGCGCCCCGAAGAGGGGATCGAATGGGTTCGGCGCGCCATGCGCCTCAATCCCTACCATCCCGAACGGTTCTGGAGCCATCTTGGCCGCGCGCAGTACGGCGCCCGCGCCTATGGCGATGCAATCGAGTCGTACAGCAAGCTTACGGCCCCGGACTACAGCCACCACGCCTTCCTCGCCGCTTCGCTGGCCCAGGTCGGCAACCGCGTCGCGGCGGGCGCCCACGCCCGCGAGGTCATCGACCGTGAGCCGGCGTTCAGCGCACGGACATTTCTCGACACCCTCCACTATCGGCAACCCGCCGACGCCGAGCATGTGCGCGAGGGCATCCTGAAAGCGGGGCTCCCGGAGTAGGCCCGATCGAGCCGGACGCGCTTATGTCACGCCAAGGCCGAGCTCGACTTCCCTCGCCCGCCTGAGCCGGCGCATCGTCTCCGCGAGTTCGGGCTGGGTCTTGAGCCGCGCGGCATAGACGCGGCGGACGGCGGCGCCAAGCCGACCGTCGCGGCCGAGAAGCTCGTCGGCAAACCCGATCATCCGGGAGTTCGGCCAGGCCTGCGGACGGATCTCGAGCAACCGGTCGACGATGGCGCTCTCTGTCTCGCGCGGATGCGCCTGCGCCAGGATCATCAGCATCGCCGCGGTCGAGCGCGATATGCCGGCGTGGCAGTGGATCAGGAGGTGACGCACGTCGCCGGCGTCGCGGCCGAACGCCAGGATCTGCTCGACGTCCGACCTCTGCGGCAACACGATCCCCGGGTCCGCCTCGATCGCGTCGTGAAAACGCAACGTGGCGCGGAAATGCGGGTCGAAGTCCTGGAACGCGTCGGGCTCCGGCCAATCCGGATCGAGAATCGAGAGAACATGAGTGACGCCTCGACCGCCGTGGCGTTCGAGTTCGTCAAGGCCACAAACGGTGAGGACAGAAAAGGATAGGGGCTTCATGGCGGGACCCCTAACATGAAATGCGGGCCGGCGGCGATCCGTCTTTCGCCGTCCAATGGCTTGCCCGCCGCCACAAGTTGCGCCAAGGGTCAGGCCGTGGTCCGGCGCCGCTCCTTGTTTGTAACCCTGGCCCGCTGCGCCGGCTTAGCCGCGATCGCGCTTCTGATTGTCTTTTTCGGGCTCGCCGCCCTCTACACCGTCGTCGAGCCCGTCTCGACGCTGATGCTCGCCCGAACCCTCGAAGGGAAGAGCTACCAACGGGACGCCGTGCGGCTCCGGGACGTCGCCCCCGCGGCGATCGCCGCAGTGATCGCATCCGAGGACGCGAGCTTCTGCTCGAATGACGGCGTCGACTGGGGCGCCCTGGATCTGGTCCTGGGCCGGGCCAGCAGGAAAGGCCCGAGCCGCGGCGCCTCGACGATCACTATGCAGACCGCGAAGAACCTGTTCCTGTGGCCAATTCGTTCGGCTGTTCGCAAGGGGGTCGAGATCGGCATGGCGCTGGCGTTGGCCAAGACGTGGTCAAAAGCCCGAACGCTCGAGATCTATCTCAACATGGCCGAATGGGGCGACGGGACTTACGGAATCGAGGCCGCGGCGCGCCGCTATTTCCACAAAGGCGCAAGCGACCTGAATGACGGCGAGGCCGCTTTGCTCGCCGCCGCGCTGCCTGACCCGATCCACCGTAATCCCGCCCGCCCGACGACGCTCCACCGCCGCCTCGCCGCCCGCGTCGAGGCGAAGGCGCGTGAAAGCTCCGGATTGCTCGAGTGCCTGCCGCGATAGCGGCGTCGAGGCGCCGAGGCCGCCTCAAATCGCCTCGGGAATCATCTCGATCGCGCCGCACGGGCATTCTTCGGCGCAGAGGCCGCAGCCCTTGCAATAATCGTAGTCGAATTTGAACCGCTTGCCGGGGCCGAGCTTGATGACCGCGTTGTCGGGGCAGACGCCGTAGCAATTGTCGCACTCGAAGCAATTGCCGCAGCTTAGGCACCGGCGCGCCTCGTAGAGCGCATTGGTTCCGTCGAGGCCGCCGACCACCTCCTCGAAATTCTCGACCCTTCGGACGGCTTCGAGCATTGGGCGCACCGTGGCCGGCGCGTCCTCGTAATACCAGGCGTTGAGGCGGTCGAAGCTCGCGAGCGCATGCTTCTGCGGGGCGACGTAGGCTTCGTTCCGGAGATAGGCGTCGACGCAACGCGCCGCCTTCTTGCCGTGACCGACCGCGACCGTCACCGTCCGCTCGGAGGGCGCCATGTCGCCGCCGGCGAACACCCCCGCGCGCCCCGTCATCATATCCGGGCCGACCTTCACCACGCCGTTCTCGATCACGATCCCCGGCGCATGCTCGAGCAGCGACAGATCGACGTCCTGGCCGAGCGCAAGCACGAGCGAGTCGGCTTCCAGCGTCTCGAACTCGCCAGTCGGCTGCGGGAAGCCGGTAGAATCGAGCTTCATCCTCTCGATCGTCATCGAGCCGCCGTCGACCGACTTGATGGTTGAGAGCCATTTCATCGAGACGCCTTCCTGCAGCGCCTCCTCAAGCTCGAAATCATGCGCAGGCATTTTCTCGCGGGTGCGGCGATAGACGATGATCGCCTCGTCGGCGCCGAGACGCCGCGCGGTGCGGGCGGCGTCGAGCGCGGTGTTGCCGCCCCCGTAGATGACGACCTTCCTGCCGAGGAGCGGCGGCGCGTCGCCTTCCATCGAGTGCAGCAGGCTCACCGCATCGAGAATCTTCGATGCGCCGCCGGCCGGGATATAGGCGCGCCGGGCGATATGGGCGCCGACGGCGAGAAAGGCGGCGTCATAGCCGCCCTCGCGCATCGCGGACTCGATGTCGTCCACCTTGCTCTCAAGCACGAGCTCGACGCCCATATGCGTTATCCGCCTGACCTCGGCGTCCAGCACATCGCGCGGCAGGCGATATTTCGGGATGCCGAAGCGCATCATGCCGCCCGCGAGCGGCCCGGCCTCACGGATCGTCACGCCATGGCCGAGACGGCGAAGGTGATAGGCAGCCGAGAGGCCGGCCGGACCGGCGCCGACCACGAGCACGCGCTTGCCCGACTCTGCCCTTGGCTTGTCGAACGTCCAGCCCTCGGCGATCGCAACGTCGCCAAGAAACCGCTCGACCGAATTGATCCCGACCGCTTCGTCGATCTGCGCGCGGTTGCAGGCGGTTTCGCAAGGGTGGTAACAGACGCGCCCCATCACCGCGGGCAGCGGGTTGTCTTGCGTCAGCGCACGCCACGCGGCCTCGTATTCGCCCGCCTCCGCGTGGCTGAGCCAGCCCTGGATGTCCTCGCCCGCCGGGCACGCCGCATTGCAAGGAGGCAGCCGGTCGACGTAGATCGGCCGCTGCGTGCGCCACGAGCCGGTCAGATTGAGCTTGCTCGTGCCGACGTCGAGCGCGATGGCGTAAGGATGTTTCATCCTACCCCGCAGCCTCCATAAGCCCGTAGTCCTTTATGTGGCGATCGGCGACCGCCTGCAGCTTGGCGACCCGCGGGTCCACTCGGCCGTCGCGGAAGAGGTGAGCGAAGCGGCGCTGGAGCATCAGATATTCGGTGACCGGGGTCAGGCGGCGAATCTTGCGCACGCTGGTGACATAGCCGTTCTCGGCCTCGAAGATCGGGAAGAGGCCGGTCTCGATCGCGAGCCTTGCGAGCTTGATCGTGTCCTGCGACGCCGCTCCCCAGCCGAGCGGGCATGGCACGTTGATCTGAATATAGCGCGCGCCGCGAAAACCCATGGCCTTGGTGACCTTGGCCTCAAGATCGTGCAGATCGGCGACGCTCGCCGTTGCGACATAGGGGATCTCGTGCGCCACCGCGATCTTGGGCGTGAACTTGCCGGTCCCGAACACGTTGCCCGGCTCTTTGCCCATCGCGGGGGTGGTCGCGGTGCGCGCGGTCGGCGGCGTCGCAGACGACCGCTGAACGCCGGTGTTCATGTATCCCTCGTTATCGTAGCAAATATAGAGCACGTCGTCGTTGCGCTCGAACATGCCGGAGAGGCAGCCGAAGCCGATGTCGGTCGTGCCTCCGTCGCCGCCCTGAGCGACGACGCGCGTGTCGCTTCTGCCCATGACTCGCATCGCCGCCGCGACCCCGGTTGCAACCGCCGCCGCATTGCCGAACAGCGAATGCATCCATGGAATCTGCCAGGAGGTCTCGGGATAGGGCGTCGTGAAAACTTCGAGGCAGCCGGTCGCGTTGACGGCGATAAGGTTTCGCTCGGCGGCGCGCATGGCCGCGTCGATGGCGTAACGCGCGCCGAGCGCCTCGCCGCAACCCTGGCAGGCGCGATGGCCTGAAGTCAGCGAGTTGGAGCGGTCGCGGCTCGCCTGCACGTTACGCTCGGCCTCGTCCACCAACCGGTTGCCGACGGTCAGGGTGCCCTTCTGGTAGAACTTGAGCTTTTGGACCTCGTTCACCGCGAAGCCTCCTCAAGTTTCTTTACCCGCTCCTGTTCGAGCTCCTTGAGGATGCCCTCGGCCGCCGGTCCGGCCCGCCGCGTCTTCCCGCGACGGTGGATCTCGCTTGCTGCGATGCGCTCGTTGAGGTCCAGGAAATGCGGGCCCTCCCAGGGTTGGATGGCCGCCTGGCGGAAAAGCCGATGCAGCGAAGCCTTGGGAACCGGTCGGCCGCCGAGTCCAACGATCGCCGAGTGCATCGCCGGCGGATCGGCGAGCTCGCGCAGCGCGATCGCGACGTTGCTGGCGAGCGGCCCGCCCATGCCGACGTCGACGGCCTTGTCGAGGACGATGACGTCGCGCGCCCGCGCCAAGGCCTGGCGCAGCGCC
This sequence comes from uncultured Alphaproteobacteria bacterium, assembly GCA_963794655.1. Lineage (GTDB taxonomy): Bacteria > Pseudomonadota > Alphaproteobacteria > Rhizobiales > Beijerinckiaceae > Roseiarcus. The sequence goes on along the minus strand of CAWCEV010000006.1, from coordinate 1,274,145 downwards.
TGGATCGGAAACGGGCGGAAAGCGACCAGCGTGACGAGCCCGATCGCGAGGCCGTCGGCGCGCATCTCGTCGATCACGTCCTTGATCGTGCCGTTGATCGACCCCATCGCAACCACCAGGGTCTGCGCGCCGTCGGCCTCGTAGGTCCTGAGCAAGCCGCCCGCCTGGCGGCCGAAGCGGCTCTCGAATTCCTTCCCCAGCCTCTCGATCAGGCCGAGCGCGGCGTGTTGTTTGAAATATTGCAGATAGCGCACTTCGGTGAACGCGTCCGGCCCGACCATCGCCCCGATCGAGATCGGATCGGCGGGGTCGAGGCTCTGCATCGGCTCGTAGGGCGGAAGATATGCGTCGACGGACGCCTGATCGGGTATGTCGATTCGCTCGACGGCATGGGTGAGAATGAAGCCGTCGACGCACACCATTGTCGGGACCGAGAGTTCCTCGGCCAGCCGGAAGGCTATTATGTGCAGGTCGGCTGCTTCCTGGTTTGTTTCGGCGAACAGCTGGATCCAGCCCGATTCGCGCAGCGCCATCGCGTCCGAATGGTCGTTCCAGATGTTGATCGGAGCGCCGATGGCGCGGTTGCCGAGCGTCATGACGATCGGCAGGCCGAGGCCGGCGGCGTTATAGACGGCTTCCGCCATGAACAGGAGGCCCTGGCTCGCGGTGGCGGTGTAGGCGCGCGCGCCCGCCGCCGAAGCGCCGATCGCCACGGAGAGCGCCGCGAATTCGCTTTCCACGTTGATGAATTCGCAATTTTCGAGTCGGCCCAGACGGATGAGCTCGCCTACGCCCTCGACGATATGCGTCTGCGGCGTGATCGGATAGGCGCAAACCACTTGCGGCCGGCAGAGCGCGATCGTGCGCGCCATCGCCTTGGAGCCCTCGATCTGCTCGAACATCAGCGGCAAACCTTTTCTTCAAGTTCTCAGGCCGCAGCCCTGGCGGCTACGATGGCGTGCGCCGCCTTGGCGGCCTCGACATTGGCTTCGCCGACCGTGCCGGGAAAGGCGCGCCAGATCGCTTCAAGGAGGCTCTCGAGCGAGACGATCCCGACCTCTGCCGCGAAGGCGCCGAGGAGCGCGGTGTTCGGCGCCGGGCGGCCGACGAATTTCACAGCGAGCTCAGTCGCGGGCACCGCCCTGACGTGCCCAGGCGGCAGCCGGGCGACAATGCCGTCGAGATGAATCTCTGAGAGGGTCCGCGCCGTGTTGACGATCAGGTAGCCGTTGCTTTTCAACCCCTCGGTGACGTCGAGCGCCCGGAACAGCGTCGGATCCTGGACGATCAGCGCATCGGGGCTCTGGATCGGCTCGCGCAGCCGGATTTCCTTGTCCGCGATGCGGCAGAAAGCGACAACCGGCGCGCCGGTCCGCTCCGAACCGAAGCTTGGAAAGGCCTGCGCGTGCTTGCCTTCGAGAAATGCGGCGAGCGATAGCATTTCCGCCGCGGTGACCACGCCCTGGCCGCCGCGGCCATGAATCCTCACCTCGAACATTCGCGCTCCTTGGCGTCGCCTTGCGTCGGCTTCAAGGGTTGCCGATGTCGTCGCGCGGCGTTAGGGCCAAGGTCAATGCGACGCAGCGCCGCGGACAGGCGCCGGGCACGCGACCTCGACGCGCTCCGCGGTCTCGCATGGCCGCCGGAAGGTCACCGTGAGCGGACGGCGGGCACGAAAATCCGCTTGCGCTGCGCCGCGCGCGCCTTGCCGCGGATCAGACCGCTGAGTGGGCGGGCACGAAGACAAATTCCGCCGCTTTGTCAACGTATTGCACCGTCACAAAACATTCGTCCCTATGTCATATAAGCCTGCCGATAGAGGGGTATGAGTCACGCGCGGCGCCGGGAAGCCGCGCCACCCGCGGCCTAACATCCGCATTTGCTCGTAATCCTGCCAGAGAGGCCTCAATGTTCTTCAAGTCCATAGTCGCGGCCGCAGCGATGATCAGCAGTATCGCCTGCGCCGGCGCCGCCGACATTTCCGGAGCCGGGGCGACCTTTCCGTTTCCGATCTACGCCAAATGGGCGGACGCCTATAAGAAGGAGACCGGCAACGGCCTCAACTACCAGTCGATCGGCTCGGGCGCGGGCATCAAGCAGATTCGCGCCAAGACCGTGACTTTCGGCGCGACCGATGCGCCGCTCGAAGCCAAGGACCTGGACAAGGACGGGCTCGCCCAGTGGCCGATGGTCATGGGCGGCATCGTCATGGTCGTCAACGTCCCGGGCGTGAAGCCCGGCGAGCTCGTCCTCGACGGTCCGACAGTCGCCCAGATCTACCTGGGCAAGATCACCAAGTGGAATGATCCCGCGATCAAGAAGCTCAATCCGACCGTCAATCTGCCCGATCTCGCAATCGCCAACATTCATCGCGCCGACGGGTCGGGCACCACCTTCAACTTCACCTACTATCTCTCAGCGGTGTCGCCGGAGTGGGAATCGAGCATCGGCAAGGCGACCACGGTCGAATGGCCGTCGGGGATCGGAGCCAAGGGCAACGACGGCGTCGCCAACAACGTCGCCACCACCCCCGGCGCGATCGGTTATGTCGAGTTCGCCTACGCCGAGCAGAACAAGCTCACCTTCACGAGCATGATCAACAAGGCCGGCAAGACCGTCGCTCCGACCATGGACGCCTTCCAGGCTGCGGCCGCCAACGCCGACTGGAGCGCGCCCGGTTTCTATCAGATCCTGGCCAACCAGCAGGGAGACAAGTCGTGGCCGATGACCGCCGCGACCTTCATCCTGATGTACAAGAAGCCGGTCGACGTCGCCGCCTCGAACGATGCGCTGCAATTCTTCAAGTGGGCGTACGAGAAGGGCGGCAAGATGGCGCAGGACCTCGACTATATCCCGATGCCCGACAACGTGATCAAGCTCGTCGAGGCGATGTGGAGCAAGGACATCCAGCAGAAATGACCTCCGCGGGCGGCGCCGGCGGCCCGCCGTCGCGCCGCCCTCGGCCTGCTCTTCCGGGTGACGTATAAAGTTGAAACCAGAGATGACCGCAACCGCCCTCCAAACCCCCCGCGCCGCCCGCACCTCCCAGATGGACCGCGCCCGCGCGCTGGCCCGGCTGAAATTCTCCGACGCGGGATTCCAGCTGTTTGCGCTTGGCGCGGCGATCCTTGTTCTTGTGCTCCTGCTCGGGGTCATGGTCGCGCTGTTTATCGGCGCGTGGCCGGCGTTCCGCGAATTCGGCGTCGGCTTCCTGTTCTCCGACGCATGGAGTCCGCCCAAGGAGAAATTCGGCGCGGCGACGGCGATCTACGGCACCCTGGTGACGTCGCTGATCGCCATGCTGATCGCGGTTCCGGTCGGCCTCGGGATCGCGGTCTTTTTGACCGAGCTGTGCTGGCTGCCGCTGCGCCGGCCCATTGGCGTGGCGATCGAGCTCCTCGCTGGAATTCCTTCGATCATCTATGGGATCTGGGGCGTCTATTATTTCCGGCCGGTGATGCAGGCCTACATCCAGCCCTTCCTCATCAACACGGTCGGCAATGTGCCGATCATCGGTTATTTGTTTCAGGGGCCGCCGCTCGGCTACGGCGTGCTGACCGCGGGGCTTGTGCTCGCGCTGATGATTCTCCCATTCATCACCGCGGTGTCACGGGACGTGTTCGAAACGGTTCCGCCGGTCTTGAAGGAGGCCGCCTATGGCGTCGGCGCGACGACCTTCGAAGTCGTCGGCAACATCGTCATTCCCTTCACCCGGGTCGGCGTCATCGGCAGCGTCATGCTCGCGCTTGGCCGCGCGTTGGGCGAGACGATGGCGGTCACCTTCGTCGTCGGCAACGCCACTAAGATTCAGGCTTCGATCCTCGCGCAAGGCACGACGATCTCGGCGATGATCGCGAACCAGTTCGCCGACGCGGACCCGGGACTGTTCACCTCGTCGCTGCTCGCGCTCGGCTTCATCCTGTTCGTCATCACGTTCCTGGTTCTGGCGGCGGCGCGGCTCATGCTTGCGCGCCTGGAGTTAAAGGCATGACGGTCACGGGCAGCCTCTATCCCCGGCGCCGCGCGCGCAACGCCGTCTGGACCGCGCTGGCCTATGCCGCAACGGCGCTGGGCCTGGCCATGCTTGCGATCATCCTCGCCACCCTGCTGTGGAACGGCGTCGGTGGTTTGTCGCTCGACGTCTTCACCAAGAATACGGCTCCGCCCGGAGTCGTCGGAGGCCTGCTCAACTCGATCGTCGGCAGCGTGATCATGACGGCGATCGGCCTCATCATCGGGGCGCCGCTCGGCATTCTGGCAGGCACCTATCTCGCGGAATACGGCGCCAACTCGCGGCTCGCCTTCGTCGTCCGCTTCATCAACGACATTCTGCTCAGTGCGCCCTCGATCATCGTCGGCCTGTTCGTCTACGAGCTGCTCGTGGTCACGGTGGGGCATTTCTCCGCGCTCGCCGGCGGCGTCGCCCTCGCCATTCTTGGGGCGCCGATAATGGTCAGGACCACCGAGGACATGCTCAATCTGGTGCCGAACTCGCTCCGCGAGGCCGCCTCCGCCCTTGGCATGCCGCGTTCGCTCGTGATCAGGAACGTCGCCTACCGGGCGGTCGCCTCGGGCATCATCACCGGCGTCCTGCTCTCGATCGCCCGCATGACCGGCGAGACCGCGCCGCTGATCTTCACCGCGCTCGGAAATTCGCTGTTCTCGGCCGATCCGCGCGGGCCGATGTCGGCGCTGCCGCTCATCATCTACGAATTCGCCCGCAGCCCTTACGCCGAGCAGCAGAAGCTGGCCTGGACCGGGGCGCTGATCCTCACCTTCGCCGTTCTCGGACTCAGCATCATCGCGCGGGTTCTCTCCGCCTCGGTCAAGCAGAAATAAGGTCAGCAAGGGTCATGCGCATGAGTAACGAAGTCTCTGCCCAGACGCCCCTGAACCGCAGCGCGACGACCCCGGCGAAAGTCGTCATGCGCGGTCTCAACTTCTATTATGGTAAGGTGCACGCTCTCAAGGACGTCGCCCTGTCGCTTTACGAGGGCCAGGTGACGGCTTTCATCGGGCCGTCCGGCTGCGGCAAGTCGACGCTGCTCAGAGTGCTCAACCGCATGTACGACCTCTACCCCGGTCAACGCGCCGAAGGCGAGGTGATGCTCGACGGGGAGAACATCCTTTCTCCCACGCTCGACCTCAACCTCCTGCGCTCGCGGGTTGGAATGGTGTTCCAGAAGCCGACGCCTTTCCCCATGACAATCTACGAAAACATCGCATTCGGCGTTCGCCTTTATGAGAAGCTGTCGAAGGCGGACATGGACGCGCGGGTCGAATCGGCGCTGCGCCGCGCCGCGCTCTGGAACGAGGTCAAGGACAAACTGAGCGCGAGCGGTCTCAGCCTCTCCGGCGGGCAGCAGCAGCGCCTGTGCATAGCCCGGACGGTCGCGATCAGCCCGGAGGTCATCCTGTTCGACGAGCCGGCGTCCGCGCTCGATCCGATCTCGACGGCGAAGATCGAGGAGCTGATCGACGAACTCTCCGGCGACTACACGATCGCGATCGTCACCCACAACATGCAGCAGGCGGCGCGCGTCTCGCACTACACCGCTTTCATGTATCTCGGCCAGATGGTCGAATTCGCGGAGACCAACGCCGTCTTCACCTCGCCGCGCGACAAGCGAACCCAGGACTATGTAACCGGCCGCTTCGGCTGAAGGAGGCGACGCCGTGGTGGACCAGCATACTGTCAGAGCCTACGACAAGGACCTCGACCTGCTCGAGCGTCGAATCGCCGAGATGGGCGGCATCGCCGAGAAAATGGTGATCGACGCCATGGATGCGCTTGCCGCGGGCGATGCGACGCTCGCCCACCAGGTCGTCGTCACCGACCCGCGACTCGACACGCTGCAGCGGGAGGTCGAGGAGCAGGCGATCCTGACGATCGCGCGCCGCCAGCCGGTGGCGATCGACCTGCGGGAGATCATCGGCGCCATTCGCGTCGCCGGCGATCTCGAGCGGGTCGGCGATCTCGCCAAGAACATCGCCAAGCGGTCGGTCAAGATCGGCGTCGAATCGCGCGTTCCTCGCGCGATCGTCGGCATCAAGCACATGAACGACTTCGCGCTCGAACTGATGAAGGACGTGCTCGACGCCTACGCCCAGCGTGACATCGAGCGGGCGCTGGACGTCTGGGAGCGCGACGCCGATCTCGACGCGCTTGAAGACTCGGTCTTCCGCGATCTCCTGACCCACATGATGGAGGATCCGCGCAACATCACCTTCTGCGCCCATCTTCTGTTCTGCTCCAAGAATATCGAGCGGATCGGCGACCACGCGACCAACATCGCGGAGACGGTGTTCTATCTCGTGACCGGTTCGAACCTGCCGACCGAGCGCCCGCGCAGCCGTCGGGGGTCGGACGTCGAAGCTGACGCCGGAGGGGAGTCATGATGAACCAGGTGCGCAAGGAGATGGTCCGTCCCGGCGCAGCGTCCGCGCCGCGCATTCTCATCGTCGAGGACGAATCCGATCTCGCGTTGCTCTTGGGCTATAATCTCGAGTCCGAAGGCTATTTGGTCGAGAACGTGACCCGTGGCGACGAGGCCGAGCTCAGGCTCGCCGAGAACACGCCCGACCTCGTCATCCTCGACTGGATGCTGCCTGGCGTCTCGGGGCTCGAGATCTGCCGCCGTCTGCGGGCCCGGGAGGCCACCCGCACGCTTCCGGTGATCATGGTCACCGCGCGCGGCGAGGAGGCCGAGCGGGTGCGGGGCCTATCGGTCGGCGCCGACGACTATGTCGTCAAGCCGTTCTCGGTGCCCGAGCTCATGGCGCGGGTGCGGGCGCTGCTGCGGCGCAGCCGGCCCGAGCGGATCGCCGATCGCCTCTACGCCGGCGACCTCGACCTCGACCGGGAGACGCGCCGCGTTCGCCGTGCCGGCCGCGACATCCACCTCGGCCCGACCGAGTTCCGGCTGCTCGAATATCTGCTCGAAAAGCCGGGCCGAGTGTTCTCGCGCGCTCAGTTGCTCGACGGCGTATGGGGGCAGGCGTCGGAGATCGACGAGCGCACCGTCGACGTTCACGTCGGGCGGCTGCGCAAGGCGCTCTCGCGCGGGCGGGAACGCGATCCGATCCGCACCGTGCGCGGGACCGGCTACGCCTTCGACGAGACGTTCGGCAAGGTCTGAAGGCGCCGACATTGGCGATTCGCGAGCCCGCGGCGGTGGCGTCAGGCCCTCAGTGCGGCTAAGGAAGACCCGGCGAAGGCGCTTGTTCGAGGGCCAGGGATATGAAGGCGGCGGTTATTTCGGGCGCGATTCTGGTCGGCATTTTTTTCTTCGCCCTGGCCGCGCTTTATTGGGTGACCCCCGCAAGCCACCTGCCGGCCTTCGTACCGGGCTACGATCCGGAGTTGGACAAGCCCCATCATACCCACGCTATCGGCATGCTGATCATCGCGGTGACGGCGTTCGTCCTCGCTTGGTTCCGCAGCTGGGGCGACTAGCCCGAAGCGGCCGCCTGGCGGCCCTGGACTATGACCAGATGCCCGACTCATCGCTGCCTTCGAGGGCAGGTGACGATGGGGGCGATCGTCATACGCAGACGAGACAGAAAAGGAGCGCAGCTTCTGCGTGCTCGCCTTCGTTATCCGACCGGATTGCTGGGCGCCGAGTAGCTACGTCAGTTGCGATACCCGCCTGACAGAAAATGCGCCACCCACTGAACCGGTCAAGGCCGACTGGGCGACAATCTCCGAGCCGCTGCTAACTACCCAGAGGCTTCCCTGTCCGTGGCTTTGAACGGCCCGTTGGGCCAGCGGTCTGCTGCTCGATCTCGGCATTCAACTGAGCGCCGACCAGGATGACGATCATCGAAATCCACATCCACGTCATCATGCCGATCGCCGCGCCAAGAGATCCGTAAGTAGCGTTGTAGTTGCCGAAGTTGGCAATGTACCAGGAGAACAAGAGGGAGGCGACCAGCCACGCGAGCGCGGCAAAAGCGCTTCCAGGCGTTATCCATCGCCATTCTGGCTCCCGCCGGCACGGCAGGTACCGGTAGACCGCGGCAAGGCCGATGACGACAAAGGCAATCAGAATTGGCCATCGGAGAATGGAGACGAGTGCGCTCGCCAAAGTTCCGAGGCCGAGTCGCCCCAGAACAATCGGCAAAACCACGACCACGCCGAACGCGACTATTAGCGAGGCCATGGCGACGAGCGTGTAGAGCAGCGACACTAACGTTAGCCGGAAGAAGCTTCGCTTCTCTTCTTCGCCATAGGCGATATTGAGCGCCTCGATGACAGCCTTCGTCCCCGCGTTGGCGCTCCACAACGCGATCAGCGTTCCTGCTACAAACCCAAGGCTTAGGCTTGTTCCCCGGTTGGCAATCAGGCGCTGGAGTTCCTCATGGACGATGTCCAGGGCGCCTCCAGGAAGAACAGTGGAAAGCGCTGATATCTGGGAGTCGATCGCAGAGGGGTCAGCGAACAAGCCGTACAGCGAGACGAAGGCCGCAATTGCAGGAAACAGGGCGACCAAGCCGTAGAAGACCACTCCCGCCGCGATCAGGAGGAGACGATTCTCGCCAATCTTCGTGTAGGTCCGCCACAGAATATCCTTCCATCCCTTTCCAGGGATGTCCCAAGGCGCCGGCGCATGGCGCCCCCTCTGGCGTTCCGGTTCCACAGTGACTGTCGAAACGTCGTCGCGCTTAGGAGCGAGCGTCGCTGTGCGAGTGGACTCGCTTCGATGCACAGCCTGTTCGGTTCTGCCGCGCGAAAAGGCGATAGCGGCAAGCGCGCCATAGACCAGAAATGACAAAAGCGGTCGTCGCTGCGACATCGGCCTTCTCAGTCAAATCGATCCAGCGGTCCCTTCCTGGGGCCCGGTTCCAGTCGTCGGATCAGCCAGGACCCCTTGCATATGCTTCGTGGTCCCTTCCTCCAGCTTGCCGCGGATTGCGTCCCCACTCGCGGAAAGACCTTCCTCGGCTGCTGCCGTTTGGGCTCGATCCGCAACCTTGCCAGCCACGTTCTTGGCGCTGTCCAGCGCGCTTGCGCCCGTACTAAGCGGGCGTCCTTCGCCACGCCCTTTACGGCGTCGCTCGTCCCGCCCGTCAGCCTGTCTTCCGTTTCCGTCGAAGGAAGCATGCTGGCGGCGACGCCCTGATCCGATCGAGGCGTCATCACTCTCTCCTCGGTTGATTGCTTTCGGACAATCCCGACCAATGCACCTTTGTTCCGGGCCCGTTTGAGATTTCACCGCTGCCCGAGCGCATCCCAACGGCCGGGGAAAATTCGTCCCGTGATAGCCCCGCGCTGGCCTGTCGCAGCGGCTCGCCGCCAGGGGCGTCGGATGATTCGCTGCTCGCCTGCGGCCCAACGGCGACTGCCTCAAAGGCAACAAGCCACTCGCGCAAAGGAACGAAACATCCGCGTCGTCGTTCGTGCAAAGGGCGGCCAAGATAGCTGCGGCGTCCCGCACGACTAGCAGTACGGAGCGACACCAAATGGTGGGCTCAGGGTCGTCGCCTTTGAGCGACCAGCCGTCTGGCCAGCGCCGGCAAGTTGATGACGAATGACAACGGCTGCGCCTATCCGCCTGCCGCCAAGTCTCAGGCTTCAGGAAGCCGATGGGAAACGTTGCTGTGTCCCGTAGTCTTGGAAGCACCTACGCACTTGCGGCGTCAGTGCTGATCGCTGCGCAAGCGCCCCTATCATCACCCGCGGCCAAGCATCTGAGCGGGCTCCAATTCATTCTTCTGACCCAGATCGCGCTTCTCGTGTCCGTCCCGCTCCTATTGATTTCCTCCGTTCGAGAAAGAGCGACGGGGGAGCCTGCGACGAGGCTGACGACGAAGGCGGCTGCGAACGTCCGAAACATAGCTAACAACCGATATGCCCAATTGAGGTTCCCTAGACGCGGATGATGACTGCAATCTTGGCGCTTCCGCCCCTCCTCGGCGCCGTCCGCAGTCGCCACGGCATGGATCTTTTCATTGGCGACATCAAAAGCCGCAGATACTTCGCTGTGCTTTCCGATGGTACGGTGCTTCGCCAGGTTCGCTCGGGCAACTTCGGCGCCAAAGGGTGGGCCGGCTCAGCCCGCGAGACATGGCGTTTTGATCCAGCCACCGCTACTTCAGGCTGTGCGCGTCGCCCTCGTCGACGGGCAGGCGCCGCATCTTCTTTGCAAAGAGCCCCCGCTCAGGCACCAGCATTCGTCCTTGGGCGATGAAATTGTGTTTCTGGGCCTCATTGAGGCTCGCATACAAGGGCCTGGCCGCATCGACGATCTTCTCAAGACCTTCCTTGCTCTGCGCAAGGCGCTCCGCCTTTGCGTTCAGGCGGTCCATGGGGGACAAGTTGCCGCCCTGCTCTTTTTGCAGGGCTATCAGGCGCGCCTTTTCGGCCTCTTGAACTGCGGATTCAAACGAGCCCCAATTCTTTTCTTGGTCAGCGGATAGCCGAAGATTGGTCTTCATGACCTTAAGCTGGGCGTCGATAGCCCCCTCCGCCCAATGCTGTACGAGCTCCTCGTGAGTAGGCTTTTGATCGGTCTGCGCGAGGCCGATTGTAATGAAACCGATACCCGAGAAAAGGGCGGCTGCGGTTGCGGATAGGAGGGTGCGTTCCATCGACGACGCCTCTCGCTGTTGGCGACGCAGCCTAGTCTTGTCGAGACCGAAAGGACAGCTTCCCGGATTCAACCAGGCGCGAGACGGCGCCTCGCCGCATTCCGCCTCGGCCGGCCGAGACCGCGCCTTCAGTGGTCTGGAAGCCGCTTCGCTGGGCGGCCGAATTGAGTAAGCCAACGAGTGATCGCCAGGATTGGTTCCCAGACAATCAGGCAGCGTAAGGGACGAGCGGCGATTTATGGATTTGACGCCGAACGGGCTTGAGCAGCCGCTGGGGCACTCGGAAACGGTCGGAGCGACACGCCGGTCAAGCCGATCGAAGAGGTCGACCTGCGCCTTCGGATATCTACGGGAGCGCTGTGGTGCCCCTAGCCGAAGTGGCAAGCCGAACGATTAGAGGCGCTTGCTTCCCGCACCAGTTAGAACGCCCATTTGAATCGCAACGGCTATTTCGTCGCGCCCGCACCGGCGCCCATCGGTTCCGAGACGCTGCCTAGCTGTCAAAGGCGGGGGCCAGCTGCGTAGAGTACGCCTGAAGCGCACCGCCCCGCCAACTTTTCATGCCTTCGCCCCTAACCCGCCACCGCAGCGCACAAAACGAGATTGTGAAATGTATCGACCTAACCATATGAGTAGGAGGGCCATTGAGCGTGCGGCCGACGCCATCCTTGCAGCCCATCCGAAGCCCCGCGCCGAGCGCAGCGAGTTCCGCGATAGCTCGTACACCCCTTGCGACATCGATCCGGTTCCCTTCACGGCGCTGTTCGACGCTGGCGACGATGACGAGGGCGACGCCGCAGACATCAATCGCGGCTATATCGTCACTGATTTCGACGACGAGCAGAAGCCGCCTCCGCGGCGATCACTTCGCAACGTCGATCTTGAGAAACGGAGCCGCGCTCGTTTGCGGGAGCGAGCCAAGCGCGACCCAGGCGCCTTTCGCGCCGAAATCCCCGCCGACATACTTGATCGTCTCGTCATGCCGCACGGCGATGACGTTCCTGCCGAGGTCGACCCCGAGGCGCGACTCCTCGATCCCGATGCCCGGCGCTATTTTCGATCGCCGCCGACCGAGCTTTGCTTGGAGGTCCTTCCGATAGCGCGTCACCCGGCGTTGACGCCCTCGTGGCACGACGCGCCGAAGGGCGATGGCCGCTTCCAAGCGCCCCCGCGCATCAAGGCCAACGTCTCGCCCGGTCTTGTAGTCGGGGCCGCAAACGTTGCCACCGCGGACTGTCTAGCGACCGCGAACATTCACGGAATTCTCATCGGACTGCGACGCGCCGATCAGGCGAAGGTTCGTCACCCCGCGCCCGCGCCGACTGTGCGGCAGACGAAATGGGCCGGCCGCAAGCTCGATCGGCGTGAACTCATGGCGTTCGCCGCCGGCCGCGGGACCGTTCCCAAGTTCCTCGCCGGCATCAATTTTTCGCGGCGTCGCGATCAACGCGCCGCCGCGCCTGTATGTCCGTTGCACTAGGGCGCATGAGCCTGACTAAGCGCGAGTTCGGCGTCGCCCACAATCTTTCCGACCGAAGCCTGGATCGCCAACCGCGAGCGGCCAACTACGGACGGCGAAGATTTTGGGTCACTGGAGAATCCGCGGCGAAGACGGCGATCGATTCATTCAAGGATTGCCGCCGCTCCCCGGCCCGGCGCCGAAGCCGATCATTCGGCGTTACCGCGCCTGACGCTCGACGCCTGCTTCTGATTTCGCTTGCTACGAAATGCAAGTGAGCGGACGCTTCTCTACATGGGACGCGGTCACCGCCGCGCCTCGATCTTTCAACCACTGACCGCCAGCCCATGCGCCGCTGCGTGCGACGCATGAACGGGCGATTATGCCCAAACTGCCGCGTTACGTCGCGACCGGCGTCCGAGGCCGAGTAACCCACAAGGATTTTTCATGCCTATAACTACGCCCGACGGCGCTAGTCGTCCGGGCCTTATGACCAAGCGCGTTTGCCGGGAAGTGTTTCGCATTGACGACCGCAATCTGAGGCGCGCTATAGCAAAGGGGCGCCTGCCGATCTACATCGTCAACGACGTGACTATGATTGATCCCGCCGACGCCGTTGCTTGAATCAAGCAGTGGGGTCGCAATCATGGCGACCGTTGAGCGTCAATACGTAGCTGCTCTCACGAGAGAACGCGCCAAGGCTCTCACTTTGGCGCGAGGCGGCGACTGGAACGACGACAGGCGAACCGGCCGGAACGCCGGCTGTTTTGTTTGCGGCGCCTACGCGATGGCGGTCACGGCGAAGCCGAAGGGCGTCGTCATGTGCTGCAACGAGTGCGGGGCCGGCAAGGCGAGAGGCGACAACGCGCTTCTCGACGCGGCTGTTGTGGCCGGATTCGAGCGCGGCCGCGGCCCGACGAGGCGCCGTGGAAATCCCTCGATGTTGCCGAAGGCGCCGGATGCGTCGCTTGTCGGGCTGAAGCGGGCCGAGAGGCGCGTACTGACGTTTTGCGCCGGACAGACGGCGACCCGACAATGGTTCGAGATATCGCAGCGCGCTATCGTTGCGGAGTGCGGCGGTTCCAAGCGCGACGCGATCCCGTTGCTTGGACGGCTCGCTGAACGCGGTTTGATCCGCGTCCGAAGCAACAACTACACGCTCAGGCGGCGAACACAGGTCGCTTTCCTGGTCGACCCGGTTGACCTTGTGGGGCGCTCTAAAATGGTGTCACCCGCTCCGGAAATGGTGTCACCGTGAGCGTCTCCGAAAAATGGTGTCACCCCCTTCCGGAAATGGTGTCAGATGAACGGCGTCGCGTACGTATACGTGAGAATACGAACACGGCGCAGGTCGGCGTAACTGCTAGTCTCGGGCCAGGGCAGGATCATGGGCCGGCTCGTCAGACACATGCGAGCGCTAGCGAAACCCTTTCTCATAGTCACCTGTGATTCACTACCGCGCCCGGCCTCGCAACCCACTGGCCCGGCCTTCCCACAATGCAAGAGGAACTTCTGTCGATGGATGAAAATGATTGGCGCGCGGCTCTCCGCGACTACATCGCCGGGAAAGCAGGAGGTTCGTCCGGCAGAGCTTGTACGAGCGCTAGGTCGGCAATTCGATTCGATGATGCCGGCAGAATGGCGGCGCTTGTTCGCGATCATGTGCTCGCTCGGCTGGAAAGATCGCAAGGTCGCCGGCCGAAAGGCGTGGCGCCCGGAGCGGCCGGCAGACACGCGTCCGGCGTCCCTTCCGCTGTTCGAGGTCGCATAGACGCTTGCGCCAGTTCGACTGCGCTATTTCGGGGTAAGGACAACCCCTAGAACCGGCTCAGAACCTTTGTGCTCACCGCTGAGCTTCAGCCGACAGTCGGCGTATTGAGGCGTTCCGAACGCCAGGCCGTAGGATCGGCATTGCTTGTCGTCGGCGTCGGCGAACTTATCCGGATTGTCATATCCCGCCGTGCCCGGCAGACAGTCGGCATGATAAAATCCCATAGAACAATCGACGGGGTGATTGGCGCATCCGCTCAACAACGAGATCGCGAGCGTCAGACATACGGCCCTCACCAACAAGCCTTTGCTTTTTTGGTCTCCCATGGCGTCCCTCCACCTGTCACCAGGCCCCTACCGGATTTGCACATGCGGCGGAAGGCTTAAAACCGCCGTCGCTGCGAGACGCCCTCGCGCCTTCCTCACTTCGATCCGGCGCCCGCAGCCACATGGCCCGATAAGGGCCAAGCACCGCCCTACGACGCGACCCACCGAGGCCAGAGACACCCACAAGGCCGACGCGCCGCGATAGGAGCCTCAAAGACCGCCATCATGCCTGCGGAGCTGCTCAGCCGCCCATCGGGGAAGGAAGGGCGTCTAGATGGCCTTCCTGACCATCCTGAAGCCGGTCGCAAGCCCGCAGATTCCTATCGACTCAGCCGATCGCGGCCTCGAATATCGTAATCTGTGCGAAAAGGTACAAAAAGGGCCGCTTATGGACGGCTTGAGCAACGTTTATGCGAGGACCGCCAGGAAGGCCGAATCCCCGCAAACGCCCGGAATTGCTCGAATCGACTCTCCGCCGAGAGGGCGGAAGGGCAAGAATCTCGCTCGCCAGACACACCGAATGGAAAAACGATGACAACCGAGGTCAAACCGAAACGCCGCCGCCGCACTCAGCAGCAGATCGCCGAGGACAGGCAACGTGTTGAAATGAATGCGCTTCTAGAGGCCGCCGTGATCGTCGCCGGGGCGCGCCTACGCCGTGATCTCGATGATCCGCGAGCGCCGACCTATGTCAAGGTCCGCGCCGCCCGCGCCTTGCGGCAAGCCCGGAAGCGCGGGGTGAAGGTATGATCAAGTTCGCCGAATTGTCTGCGCACAAACCATCCGTGCGCAAGGAATTATCTGCGCCCGCGCCGAAGCCCTCTAACACGATCGCCGATGTTAGACGGCCTACCGTTCGGTCGACTCGCGAAAGCTACAACTCGTATCAACGCGGATTGATGGCTCGTCGCCGGGCAGACGCGAAAGCCGATCAACTCGCTCTCGCGGAGATCGATGGCCTCGTCGTGCTCATGTCGGACTCCGCAGCCGACGCCGATATTGAGCGCCAACGCGAAGCCGATAGGGCGAGGGCCGGTCAGGCGACCTAAGCCGCCCGCTTCGCCACCTTCGCGACCGTGGCCCGACTGCAACCCGTCGCCGCCTGAATAGCGGTCCATGACATGCCGGAGCGCAGCATACCGGCGATCCCTGCGTTGCGATCCGCGTTCTCCGGGCGCCCGCGATAAGCGCCAGCCTTCTTCGCCTTGGCGATCCCTTGCGCTTGCCGGCGGCGGCGATCATCAAAATCCTTCCGAGCGACAGCGGCGAGCATATCGAGCAGCATCGCATTGATCGCCGCGAACATGCGGGCGGTAAACTCATCGCCGGGCGCCGCAAGTTGCCATGACGTAGGCAAGTCGAGCGCTACGACTTGGATTTGCTTCGAGTCCAGTTCGGCCCGGAGTTTGCGCCAATCGCCATCGGTCAAGCGCGACAGCCGGTCGACTTGCTCGATCAAGAGCACGTCGCCGGGCTTCGAGTTGCCGATCAGCCTGAATATCTCCGGCCGCGCCAGCTTCGCGCCGGACTCGTTCTCGACGTAGGTTCCGGCGATCGGCAGGCCGCGTTCCGCGGCGAACGTCTCGATTTGCTCGCGGGCGCGGCTGGCGTCTTGTTCGGCGGAACTTGCGCGGAGGTAACAGCGGGCGAGCATGGCGGAATCCCTTCGGTTCGCTTTAAGTGGTTTCCTTTTATCAGTGCATTTTGAGTTGTCAACTGCGACTTAATGAACCGCCCTTGCCTGGTTTCTTTGGCATGTACCCTAAACGAACCACGCCGCACAATGGATTTCCCGTCCACTACGCGCTAGGGCGCCAGACCATAGCGGGAAGCTACGGCATTGAGGGCGATCGAGCCGGAAGTGTCCAATAGCCTCTAAGACCTTCGCGCCAAGACTGTCCAAAT
This sequence comes from uncultured Alphaproteobacteria bacterium, assembly GCA_963794655.1. GTDB lineage: Bacteria > Pseudomonadota > Alphaproteobacteria > Rhizobiales > Beijerinckiaceae > Roseiarcus. The sequence continues at coordinate 1,258,094 of CAWCEV010000006.1, read as the reverse complement.
CGCCAAGACGACCCTATTGGACGCCCTCAGGGGCGAGCGTGGATAGGTGTTCATAGACCCTGCCCTAATGGACACCCGCCGCCTGTCAGGGAAGGCCCGCTAGCAGCTTCGATGCCGCGGGGAAGGGGAATATCCCGCCGCCGCCGAAGCCCGCCAGCGAGCTTCCTTGAGCTTCCTTGATCGTTGACGCCGGCATTGCGCGGCGATGGTCGTTCGGCGGGAACAGAATTGAGGCGGCCGCGCCGCGAGGCCCCCGCTGCCGCCTAGCTGGTTTTTTCATTTTCAAAAGACCGCCTCCTTTCACACAAAATTTTCGCGGTCAAAAGGCTGCCTTCACACAAAATTGTGGATACAATGAAACACACAATTCACGTCATGCCGGTCTCGTCCGGCCGATGGTCAGCCACGATCGCCGGCAAGACGCTTGTCGCCGACTCCGCCGCACCAATTCAGGACGCAGCCCGCGCATTGCGAGCGGCTGGCGCCCACGACGACGACCTGGTTGTCGCGGACGGCGATCTCCCGACGTAACTCGCCGCTTCGATCGGCAAAATCCTCGCCCCGCGCCGCCCGCTGAATCCAGCGCGCCGCGCCATTTGAAATTCCGCGTCGAATCCCCGGCGCAGAACACCCCGCCGCGATCAACAAGCGGCAAACCAAGAGAAAATGTAAAATGTGTGACCATCTCCCGCGCGGCCCATTCTCACCGGCCGCGGACGGCAATCCGCGCCGAATCGAATCCGCCGGCGGTATCGACCTCACGCCCTTCCTGCCCTCGAATCTCGCGCCGTCTGCCCATCCGGAGCTGCGACCGAGCCTGAACCACGGTTCGGCTGGCGGGCAGGTGGCGCACGTCGGTCCCGGCAACGGTCCCGCGCAGCGCCCCGTGCCGCTCAAGTGATCCACGAACCTCGCCGCAGTGGCCACTCCGGCCAGGGCCTCCCCGCAATCTGAAAAACCAAAAAGACACCCAATGAAGTTCCGCAGTTCCAAAATATCCAGCGAGGCCAGAGTCCATCTCGCCGAGCTAATCGAGGCCCGCGCCGAAGCCCGCGCCGAGGTGGCAGATGCCGAAGCCCGCGTCGTGCGCCTCAGTGCGCTTGCTACCGCAGCCGACAAGCCTCGCTCCGCGCTGGCCCGCCTCGACGCCGAGGAAGCGCAGCAATTCGCCGAATGGTCGCGCAATCCCGACGCACCGCCGCCAGTCGCCGACTCCGCCGCACGAACGGACCTTCAGGGAGAGATCGCCGAAGCTCAGTCCAGCGCCGACGCCGCAGCCCGCGCCGTCGACCAGGTGCGGCAGGACGTGCTCGCCGCTCACGGCAAGCTCACCACCGCCAAGTCTGCGATCAAACTTGCCGCCGGCCGCGTCGCCATTGAAGAACTGGCGCCGATCGCGGAAGCCGCCCGTGCCGCGGTCGCCGCACTCGCGGAAGCCCGGACGAAGGGGAAGGCGTTATCGCAAGTTCTCGCCGCCGTCGTCGAGTATGGCGCCGCATCGCCCGACGCCCGCGAATACGCCAAAGTCTACGCAGCGGCAGGCGATGCATTTCGCAACGCATTCGCCATGCCGCTTCCGAGCGAGGCGGCCGAAGCGGCTCACATCGCGGCCGCAAATAGATTGCTGTTTGCGCTCAACGGCGATGCCGGCGCCAAGATGGAGGCCGCGTGATGTTCGTCTATGGACGCGACGACATCGGCGCCGCGCTCACAACTGGCAATGTCGGTAAATTATCCGCCTTTGCCTTGGAAGCCCGCGAAACGCTCGCGAAAATCGACGGAATGCTTGCCGATCTCGATGCGAGGATTTCTCGTATCGAGCGTCAGCGCGACGATGACGAGATGACCCGAAAGGCGATCATTCGTGACGCGGGCTAGCAGCTTTCAAGCCCTCATAGCCGCGATCGTCGTAGGGCGAAAGGGAAGACGAAATGACCAATCCTGAAGTCTTGCGGGCAAGGCACCGCGAAGCCATGACGCAGGTCCGGGCCGCGCTAAAGCCCGGCGATCCCCGCCGATTCGCACTACTCCAAAGACTGGATGCAATCGCGGTCGCGATCCGCGTCGCCGAAACCACAAAGGACAAAAAATGACTGACTCGAACACCATCGTTTGCATGCTCGGCGGAAGCATGACTGAATGGAACCACTCTGAATTTGGAATCTTCGCGCCTCGCGATGACGGCTTCTTCCATATCCCGGCCGAAGCCGTGCCAGAGGCACAAAGGGCTGGCCTCGTGATCGCGAACGATCCCGCGCCCACGATAACGGATGCTATCCCGCTAATCGTCGCTATCGGTTCCGAAGCCGCGACGGTCGACCTTACGTCCGTCGAAATGCGGACTCGGTTGATCGAGCTTTGCCAATGGGCGAACTTGATCGGAAAGGGGTACGCAATATTTACGGACTCCGCTGGCGCTAAGTTCACCTTGGACGTGCGCGAGGCGAGGCACCTAGTCTCCGCTGCTTGTCGGCGTCAACACGCAGCGCCTTAAGCCGCTCCCTTCGCTTTTCCGCAGCGAAGTGTTGCGCCTGTCGCCTGGAATCCCGTGGCGACGGGCGCAACTGTCTTTGTCGACAGGTTTGCGTCTTGTCATCGGTGCGCACGAAATTGTTGGCGTTCACGCCAGTGCGTCCCGGTCGACATCTGTCAGGGTTTGTTCCATGGTCTCCGCTATATAGCCGGGAATAGTTTCCTGAATTGCATCGCGGGCACGGCTCAATCCAGGCGAATTGCTAACCATCCTGTTAGGATGCAATCTTTCCTCGCCCTTGATTGCCGTGGGCAGTCTATTCGGTCAAACGCAATCGAAATTGAGTCGACGGCTCCTTTGGCCGAGAGCGCGCCCTCAGTTCGGCTCTGAGAACCGGAATCCGGATTATATCTGTCATCCATTGTGAAATACGTTCTTCCTCCGCTCTTGATCAATGTGGCCTGCCGACAACCGGCGGGCCACCTCAACCCTAGAATGATGATCGGCCCCCGACGAGAGCGCGCGTGAGGGGTTTGGCGTGCGCCTTTGCTGCTTCGCTTCAAATAGCGACCCCCAGCAGAAGCGCGGCGAGGATTAAGACCAACAGGACGCCCATCAGCGGGACGATGAATTTAATGTACTCGTCGAAGCCGACCTTTGCGAGCGCAAGGCCGGCGACGAGAATCGCGTTGGTCGGTGCGATCAGACGCAGCCAACCGGCCGCCGCGCCCCAGGTGGTGATCACCAGCGCCCGGTCAACGCCGGCGAAATCGCCGAGCGGGGCGAGCACCGGCATCGTGAGCGCGGTGCCCGCCGCGCCGCCGCCGACGAGGAACGAGAGCGGCAGGCTGCCAAGAAATGTCAAGAGCACAAAGACGGCGCTTGAAGCGCCCGTGAGCAGCCCCTCCATCGAATGCAGGACCGTGTCGATTGTCTTGGTGTTCGTCATCACAACAGAGACGCTTCGCGCCACCGTGACGAGAAACGCCGGCCCGGTGAAATCGGTGACGCCTTTTACGAACGCTTTGGCGGCGGTTTCCTCCGGCAGTCGCCCCACAAGCGCGGCCACAATCGCCATGACGAAGAACAGCGCGGAGAGCTCGGGAAGCCACCAGCCCAACTCCCACCAGAGCGGCGAGTTGGCGGTCTTCTCCGTGTAAGGGTCGACCGTGGCGTTGTTTAGCAGCGCGCCCCACGGAACGATTGAAAAAGCGAGCAGTCCGAAGGTGAAGAATACAAGGGCGATGACTGCCGCGTGCGTCGCGCCGAGCGGCTCGGGAAGCTCGGCGTCCGCGGTCGCCAGGGCTTTGTCCTCGTCATCAATCCCGCTCAGTGACTTTGATGAATTGGCTTTCACCCGCGCGGCATACCAGAGTGTATAGCCGATCGTAGCCGCCAGCGTCAGCGCGAGAAGCGCAAGACGCAGCCCTATGCCGTCGGCAAGGGTGACGGCGGCCTTCGATGACCCAATGCCGGTAAGGAACGGGTTGATCGTCGAAGCAAGCGCGCCGACGAACGGAGCGACGGTCACCACCGCGACCGTGACCATCCGGTCGTAGCCGAGTCCGATCATGAGCGGGACCATCATGGCGTAAAGCCCAAGGGTCTCATCGCTCCAGCCCTTGATTGATCCCAGGGTGCCGAACAGCAGCATCAGGATCGCGATAAACAAAGCTCCGCGGCCTCGAAACCGATGAGACAAATGGTGGATGCCGAGATCGAGTGCCCCGGTCGCGAAGACGACCCCCATGAATCCGCCGATCGATAGGATGAACAGGAACACTCCGACGGACCCGAACATCACGCCCTTGTTGGAGGGTCCCACCTGGCCGGTTGCCGGGTCCTGGACGCCGTACATTCCATTGACCGGCGCGAGCAGCAGATCCTCGATGCGGCCAACGAAGTCGAGTGGAGGGTCGATATATCGGAAGGAACCCGCGACCGGGCTGCCAGCGGGGTCGTGCGTGTACTCGCCAGCCGGTATGAAGAAGGTTGCGATCCAGACAAGGACGAGCACGCAGGTTAGAATGGTGATGGGAGACGGAAATGCACGCTTCTCGCCTGAGAGCGGCGCCGCTTTGGACGCGGCGTGTTCGGACGACGGTTGAACCCCTTCGCTCAACGCCTTCCTCCCCATAGTGTCCTTCGAGTTGGCGACCGCTTTCACGAACCGCGAAACCAAGCCGAGAGTGACAGGCCGCACGGCCCAAGACAAATCCGGCCATCGCTCAACACCTGGCGGGCCATCCCGCCTGGGGAGGGGGTCACCCTGTTCGTGGCCGACATCGATCCGAGACGCGAACTGTGGTAGCCTCTCGCACAATAAACGAGTTGGTCGACCCGGTTAACGGGGGATTCGCTCGAGTCTGGGAGGGGCAATGACGTCTTCAGCAGCGTCCGCGGCGTCTTCGGTCGCCTCCTCGTCGGAACAGCAAAAACTGCCGCTGTCCTCCCTGACCGCCATGGTCATCGGCTCGATGGTCGGAGCCGGCATCTTCAACCTTCCCGGCCGCTTCGCTACCGCGACCGGCCCTTTCGGGGCCCTGATCGCCTGGGCGATAGCAGGGACCGGCATGTATATGCTGGCGCGGGTGTTCCAGGCGTTGGCGGAAAAGCGCCCCGACATCGACAACGGCGTCTTTGCTTACGCCAAGGCGGGTTTTGGCGATTATGTGGGCTTCCTGTCGGCCTTCGGCTACTGGCTCGGCTCGGTTCTCGGCAACACGTTCTACTGGGTGCTCATCGGCGCGACGCTCGGGCGGTTCTTTCCCGAGGTCTTCGGGGACGGGACGAGCGCCTTTTCGATCATCGTCTCGCTCATTGGTGTATGGGCGTTCCACTTTCTGATCCTGCGCGGCGTGAAGGAGGCGACTTTCATCAACAAAGTCGTGACCGTCGCCAAGATCGTGCCGCTGATCGTCGCGGTCCTCATCTTCGTCTTCTTCTTCCACTATTCGCAGTTCTCGGAGAATTTCTTCGGCGGCGTCGACATGCCGGAAAAGTCACTGCTCATGCAGGTGCGCGACACCATGCTGATCACGGTGTTCGTCTTCATCGGCATCGAGGGGGCGAGCGTCTATTCGCGCTTCGCCCAGAAACGCTCTGACGTGGGCTCGGCGACCATCCTCGGCTTCGTCGCCGTGACCGGCCTGATGGTCGCCATCACGCTGCTCCCCTACGCTACGGCGCCTCGCGCGGCGATCGCCGGGGTAGCCAATCCCTCGCTTGCTGGCGCGCTCGAGCTCGTCGTCGGCCATTGGGGCGCGGTCATGATCTCGATCGGCGTGCTTGTCTCGGTGCTTGGCGCCTTTCTCGCCTGGACCCTGATTTGCGCCGAAGTGCTTTTTGCAGCGGGTAAATCGAGCGACATGCCGCGGCTGTTTGCGACCCAGAACAGCAACGAGGTGCCGACATACGCGCTCTGGCTCTCGAACATTCTCGTCTCGCTGTTCATCATCTCAACCTACTGGTCTAGCGACGCCTTCAATTTCATGCTCGACATGACGAGCGTGACGACGCTCTTTCCTTATCTGCTCGTTGCGGGATACGGGGTGATCGTTGCGCGGAGCGGCCTGGGCGCCGGAAAGGCGGCCACCGGGCGGGGCCGCGACGGGATGATCGCGTCGCTGGCGGTGATCTACACCATCTTCATGATCATCGCCGCCGGGCCGAAATACGTGGTGCTGACGTGCGTGCTCTTCGCGCCGGGCACCATCCTCTATTTTTGGGCGCGTGGGGAACAGAACGCCCGCCTGTTCAGTCCGGTCGAGCTTGGCGTCTTCATTGTCCTGATCGTCGGCGCGGCGATCGGCGTCTACGGCCTTGCAACTGGCCTCATCACCCCCTGACAACAAAGCGCATCGGGAGATCCCATGGAGACCAAGTTCGGCGTTCATTCCGAAGTCGGCCAGCTTCGCAAGGTGATGGTGTGCGCGCCCGGCCGCGCTCACCAACGCCTCACGCCCAGCAATTGCGACGACCTCCTTTTCGACGACGTCCTCTGGGTTGACAACGCCAAGCGCGACCATTTCGACTTCATCACCAAGATGCGTGACCGCGGCGTCGACGTGCTGGAGATGCATAACCTGCTCGCGGAAACGGTCGCAGTCCCCGAGGCGAAGAAATGGATTCTCGACAACCAGGTGACGACCAATCAGGTCGGCGTCGGCCTCGTCGCTGAGGTCCGCAGCTATCTCGAGGGCCTCAAGGACCGCGACCTCGCCGAGACGCTGATCGGCGGCCTTTCGACGCAAGAGTTCCCCGAGAAGATCGGCGGCGAGATGCTGGCGCTCGTTCGCGACGCCGCCGGCGTCAATGAGTATCTGCTGCCGCCGCTCCCGAACACCCTATACACCCGCGACACGACCTGCTGGATCTACGGCGGCGTGACGCTTAACCCGCTCTACTGGCCGGCGCGGCACGAGGAGACGATCCTCACCACCTCGATCTACAAGTTCCACCCCGACTTCGCCGGCAACGTCAACGTCTGGTGGGGCGACCCGACGAAGGACTGGGGTCTCGCCACGCTCGAGGGCGGCGACGTGATGCCGATCGGCAAGGGGAACGTGCTGATCGGCATGAGCGAGCGCACGTCGCGGCAGGCAATCAGCCAGCTCGCCCGGACCCTGTTCGAGCGCGGCGGCGCCGAGCGGGTCATCATCGGCGCGATGCCGAAGCTGCGCGCCGCGATGCACATCGACACGGTCTTCACCTTCGCCGACCGCGATTGCGTCCTGACCTATCCTGACATCCTCAACAAAATCGAGTGCTTCTCTTACCGGCCGGGTTCGAAGAAGGGGACGCTCGATCTGCGCAAGGACAAGGGCGGGCTCACTGAGACAATGCGGGAGGCTCTGGGCTTGAAAAGCATCCGTGTGGTCGAGACCGGAGGAACCGATTACATGCGCGAGCGGACGCAGTGGGACAGCGGCGCCAATCTGGTCTGCGCCTCGCCCGGCGTCGTGTTCGCCTACGACCGCAACACCTACACCAATACGCTGCTGCGGAAGGCGGGAATCGAGGTTGTCACTATCGTTGGCGCCGAGCTCGGACGCGGCCGGGGCGGCGGCCATTGCATGACCTGCCCGATCGTGCGCGACGCCGTCGACTATTGAAAAGCGGGGGCGGCGAGACGCCGCGAATGGCGCGGCAGACAAGGATGGCGGCCATCGCCGCTGTCGCGACTTTCTCGTCTTTGGCGTTGTTCGCATCCGCTTCGGCGGCAGGAGACGGGAGCGACGCCGGAATTGACGCTGACGACGCCCGTACCAAGGCGCTGCTCGGCGCCTTCGGTCCGCCGAGAACGGAGCCGGGGCCTCACGCAAGAGGGACGCATCCGGCGACGACCCCCGGACGCCATGGTCCGCGACCCCATTCAAGGGCGACGTCGCGGGCGCAGTGACGGCGCCCAATTGGAGGCTGTCGAGGAAGCTGGGGCAAACGGGATGGGCGGGATGGGCAGGCGGCGGGACGCACGGGCGGCGATTCACGGGCGACTGGTTGGGTGCGCGCGGGGGTGCGTGTTAGGCCTTGCGCTCACACTCGCCTCGCCGGTCGCGGCCCTCGCGCAGGCCGCCGGCGACCGCAGCGACGCGGGAGTCGACGCCGACGACGCGCGGACCGACGCGCTGCTTGGCACGCTCAATCTTTCGACGCCGCAAGCTTTCGGAAATCTCTATTCGACGGCTCCTGGGGAGGAACAGCAGGTCGAGCGGCCGCAGATCCGGCTCAACGCCCTCGCGCCCCTCAACTTCGATTCCAACCCGCTTGAGCTTGGTTCGGGCAGCCCGAGCAGCTGGGGCACATTTCCAGTTGGCAACGCATCTGCGACGGCGCCGGTCGGCGACCTGCCGTTTCGCGTCTCGGTCAGCGCGCGCTCTCAATTCAAGCGCTTCTTCAGCGAGCCGGACGCCGACATTGACCGGCTGACCTTCTCCGGCCGCATCCAGTACGTGGATCCGCATAACGACCAGGCCTGGTCGCCTTATTTCGCCGTCACCCCGCGCTTTTCGTATCTGACGACCTTCTCCGACCAGACGGAGGCGCGGCAGGACTTCAATCTCGGCTTCAACAAGAGCTGGCATTTCGACGGCTCGTTCCAACTTATTCCCGTCGCGGCCGACACATCCGCTGCGACGGTATGGTCCTTCGGCCTGACGGCCTTCGCGCAAAACCGCCAGCGGCAGCCGCAGCTTTCCTCCGACGCCTTGTTCCTGATCCCGTCGGCGTCATGGGTGATTTCGAAAGACTGGAATGCGAGCTTCGCCGTCGAGATGCTTGGCCGCTGGTACGAGGCGAATCGCCAGGGGGAAATGAGCCACGACTGGGAAGTCCTGCCGATCGCCACCTTGGAATATATCGTCCCGGCGTCGCTGTTCGGCGGCGAGCAGTTAGCCGACCTTCTTGGCCGGCCGGCGATCGACCTCCAGGGCTCGCACCTCAAGGTCTGGTCGACCGTGCCCGGCGTGAGCTTCAACCAGTGGGAGGCGAGCGCAACCCTCAAGGTGGGATGGCGCTTCTGAGCAGAAGGCGCGGCCGCTCCAGGGACGCAACGAGGTACAGCCGCTTCCGCGCTGTTTTTCGCTGTTTTCTGCCGGCTCAAGAGGCCATTTTGAATGCGTGCTTTGGCGAAACCGCTCCAAGGGCTGAGGGCGTCAACTAGGAGTCGGGAGTGCCTACTCGACCTGCCCTTTCCGCCACCTCTCGACCAATGGCTGAGATGGCGAGCACCATCCTAGTAGCGACTCGTCTCGCCTATCTGCTTACCCGCCGCGATGGAATTGACATCTTGATGCTGCGGCCAAGGGCGAGCGTCGCACCGGAATCAGCGACGCGAACGTCTTCTATCTTGCAATAGCCCGAGCGACTGGCGATGCGTTGGCGCTTGTCGAATGAAGCGGCGAATTGTTGGCTTCCACAGCGACGCCGAAGGCGATTGGGTTGCCGAGCTTGAATGCGGCCACGAGCAGCACGTCCGCCATGCGCCGCCCTTTGTCGAGCGGCCGTGGGTACTGACACCAGAAGGCCGCGCCAGCCGGATCGGAGCCGAACTGAATTGCTTGCAATGCGATGGCGCTTCGCCCACGAGCGCGAGCCAGAGGGACGGCCCAGGAAGCCCGTCTCGCGAGCGGTGAAGGCATTGATACCCGCCGCCGCGCCTGCCGCTGGCGGGCTTGTGGGCGTTGTGAGCCGGCGATGTCAGATAGGGTCTTGGAGTCTAAGAAACAGTTGCCACGAAATGCAAGTCACCGCACTCTTACGGCATGACACTTCAATTTCATCCGCTCGCAGACATCTTTCCGTCGATGACAGAGTTGGAGTTGGTCAACCTCACCGAAGACATCCGCGTGAACGGTCTCCGCGAGGACATCCTGCTCGCGCCAGATGGTCGCATCCTTGATGGCCGTCACCGGGTACATCGCCTGTCAGAGGGCGGGCAGGCATCCGCGCACGATCGAGTGGCAAGTCACCGACGCGAGCGACGGCGCGCTAATTAAGGTCGTCGTGTCTGCGAACCTTCACCGCCGACATCTGGACACATCGCAGCGAGCGGTGGTCGGGGCGCGACTGGCGACGCTCACGCACGGAGGGGATAGACGCTCTGATCAAGCGGCCATTTGGCCGGTTGAAACTCACGCGCAGGCCGCAGCGCTTCTCAACGTCGGCGAGCGCTCCGTGCGCCGCGCCCGTGAAGTCCTCGACAGCGGCGATCAGGAGCTTATTCGGGCCGTCGAACAGGGGGCCGTGGCAGTTTCGGCCGCGGCGCAAACCGTGCGTGCTCCTCCTCATCGGGCAGACAGACCGCCGGTCGCGTTACCGCGAGCGCTGGACGTTTTCGAGGAAGCGCGCCAGTCCCTTGCCACCGAAATGCTCGGGATCACAGTTGCTGCTTTGCGCGAGATCGCGGCCAATCCCGTGTCTCCCCCGATCATAAAAGAGATCGCAAGCGCTGCGATCGCAGAGATCGAGGAAGACGGATTCGACCCCGCATCTGTTCCGCTCCCCGGCCCGGTGCCGGCTTCGCCGCGGTCGAGGTCGAGGCGTCGGACGACCAATGCTTTCCCCGAGGCCGCATGAGCGTCCGTCTCGCTGTCGACAACGATCCGCCAGCTCGTAGCCGTCGAGTCGTCGCGGTCCCTCAAGCGGCCATCGCTCGCGCCGTTCGCGCCGCGCAATCGGCTGGCCCGGCTTGGCGCGTTGAAATCGAGGGCAACGTCATCCGCCTATTTCAGGGCGAACCGCCACCGGCGCCGGACAGTGGATTTGCGCGAGGGCTTGGAGTCGTGCCTTGATGGCCGCCATGCCCCGCAAGCTTCCGCCGTTCCTTCACCATGAGATCACTCGTCACAAGCGGCCCGTCTGGTATTTCCGGCGTGGCAAGGGCGCTCGCGTCCGTATGCCGGGCGAGTTCGGTTCGGTCGAGTTCACCGCGGCCTATCACTCCGCGCTCATGGGCGCCCGCCCTGCTCGTCAAGGTCGCGCTCATGGGACGTTCTCTTGGGCGCTGGCGCTCTATCGGCAGTCGCAGGCATGGGCCGCCCTATCGCCCGCCACGCAACGCCAGCGAAGCAACATCTTTAAACATATCGAGGCCGCCCTTGGCAACTCGAAGCTCCGCGACTGGAAACGAGGCGACATCGCCGCCGGTCGCGACAAGCGCGCCGCCACTCCCGCAGCGGCGGGAATGTTCGTCAAGGCGCTGCGTGGGTTTTTCGCTTGGGCGCTCGAAGCTGGATATGTCACCACCAATCCTACCGATGGCGTCAAGGTTGTGGCAGTCGAGACCGAGGGCTTTGCGGTCTGGACCGATGCAGACGTGGCGGCCTATCGCGCCCGCTGGCCTTTGGGAAGGCATCAGCGCGTCGGGCTCGAAGTCCTGCGTGAGACTGGCCTTCGGCGTGGCGACGCCGTTCGCATCGGTCCGCCACATGTTCGAGGTGGCGTGATCCGCTTCGCGACTGAGAAGACCGGCGAGCGCGTCGCGATCGCGATCACCGAAACGCTCGCCGCCGCGATCGAGGCCGGCCAGTCGGCGACATGACCTTCATCGTCGGCGCCGGCGGCAAGCCTCTCGTTAAAGAGGGTTTCACGAATATGTTTCGCACATGGGCGCTCGCAGCCGGCGTGAGCAAGTCGCCGCATGGCTTACGGAAGGCCGCCGCGACAGCGGACGCGATGGACGGTTACAGTGACGCCGAGCTTTCGGCTAAGTACGGATGGACGGGGCGCCAGATGGCGAGCCTATACACTCGATCAGCAAACCGGGAACGGTTGTCGCTCGCGGCGGCGGAGAGGGTGAAAGCGCGAACGGAAAGTCCCGCACCTATGTCCCGCACCGTCGACATGGCTCTTGAAGAATCAGGGGTTTTGAGCGGTCTTGGTGCCCCTAGCCGGAATCGAACCAGCACTCCTTGCGGAATCCGATTTTGAGTCGGACGCGTCTACCAGTTCCGCCATAGGGGCCCGCGCCGAAGGCGGACGGCGGGATATAGAACGTGGGCCGGATGAGGGTCAATGCGCGCCGCGCTCTCTTGATCGAGGCGTGATCGCGAGGCCCCGGCCGAGCGCGGCCACTGCGCCACATGGACGCCGCCGTCGCGGTCGCTTAGGATGGTGCGCTGCACAAACCCGGGCTCGGCAAATGTTCGATTCGCTTTACCCACGCCTGAGAACGCTTGCCGAAGGCCCGCGGGCGGAAGCCGCTCTGGCGGCGGTCGCCTTCGCCGAGAGCTCGTTCTTTCCATTCCCCCCCGATGTGCTGCTCGCCCCGATGGCGCTCGCCAATCCCGGGCGCGCGTGGCGCTATGCGCTGATCGCCATGGTCGCCTCGGTCCTCGGCGGGATGCTGGGCTACGCGATCGGCGCCCTGCTCTATGACACGATCGGCCAGTGGCTGATCAACCTCTACGGCTATGGCGCGAAGATGGACGCGCTGAAAGAGACCTACGCCCGATGGGGATGGCTCGTGATCCTGATCAAGGGCGCAACCCCGATCCCCTATAAGCTGGTGACGATCGTGAGCGGCCTGCTCGGCTATAATTTCTGGCTGTTCGTCGCCCTGTCGGTCGTGACGCGCGGGGCCCGGTTCTTCATGGTCGCGGGCGTCCTGCGCTGGTTCGGCGAGCCGCTGCGCGCGGCGATGGAACGCAATTTCGCCGCGGTTCTCGGCGCATTTGTCGCGCTCGTGGTCGCCGGCTTCGTGATCGCGATCAAGGTCCTCTGACAGGTCCTCACGAATGACGCTCGCGGAGTTTGCCTTCCCGCCCTCGCAATCCGCGAGGGCGATCACCATCGCCGCCCTCTCGGTCGCCATCCTCGCGGCGGTCTGGATCCTTCAGGCGTTCGGCTATCAGCCTTGCGAACTTTGCCTGACCCAGCGCTACGCCTTCTACGCCGCCGCGCCGCTCGCGCTCCTGACCGCCTTCGCCGCCAGCCGCTTTGCCCATAGGGCGTCCGGAAGGACGCCCGTCTCTCGACGGGCTATTGGGCTTGCGCGGGCCGGGTTCCTGCTGCTCGCGGCGGTTTTCGCCGCCAACGCCGTGCTCGCGGCTTACCACACCGGGGTTGAATACCACTGGTGGGCGGGACCGACCGCCTGCACCGGCGGCCTGACCGGCTCGCTCGACGTCAACGACCTCGCGAAGGCGCTCGATTCGGTCAAGGTCGTGCGCTGCGACGAAGTCCAGCTGCGCATCGCCGGACTGTCGCTCGCCGGGTGGAACGTTCTGGCCAGCGCCACGCTCGCGGTCTACGCGGCGGTCGCCGCCCGGCTTTGAAGCCGTGAAGGCCGGCGTCTAGGCGATATTCCCCATTGCGGAGAACAGGGTTTCGGAGGCTTTAGCGCGTTCATGAATGTCGGCGAGTGGCTCCGCAGTCTCGGCCTCGGCCAGTACGAGGAGGCGTTTCGGGACAACAGGATAGACTTCGACGTGTTCGCCGATCTCACCGATCGCGATCTCAATGAGCTCGGAGTCAAGCTTGGCGACCGCCGACGGCTGCTCAAGGCCATGCGCGAACGGGACGCAAGCAAAGTCACGCCTGCCCCGGCTCGGCCTGCGCCCGCCAAGCCGCCGCAGTCCTTCGCGACGCCGGATCTGGCCGAGCGGCGCCCGATCACGGTGATGTTCTGCGACCTTGTCGGTTCGACCGAGCTTGCCGCCGCTCTCGACCCGGAGGACTGGCGCAACCTCGTCAACGCCTATCTCGACGAGGCGTCCAAGGCTGTGGTCGGCCTCGGCGGACATGTCCTGAAAAGACTGGGCGACGGGCTGATGGCGCACTTCGGCTATCCGCAGGCGCAGGAGAACGACGCCGAGCGCGCCGTCCTGGCTGCGCTCAGGGTCCAGCGGGCGGTCGCCGACTTGAACGCGCGCAACGCGACGGCCGGCGCGCCGCAGCTCGCGGTCCGCATCGGCATCGAAAGCGGACCCGTCGTGACCGACGGCGCCGGCGAAGTCTTCGGCGAAGCGCCCAACATCGCCGCCCGCGTCCAGACCGCCGCGGAGCCCGGGACGGTGCTCGTCACCGCGACCGTGCAGCGTCAGGTCGCCGGGCTGTTCCTCGTCGAGGAAAAAGGCGTGCAGCGGCTGAAAGGCGTCGCGGCGCCGGTCGCGCTCTATCGCGTCGTGCGCGTGAGCGGGGCGCATCGCCGGAAAGGCGCCCGGGTTCTCACCCCTTTCATCGGGCGCGAGGAAGACCTCGGCGCCCTGGCTCGCGCGTGGGAGCGAACTCTTGCAGGAAACGGGCAGTTCGTTCTGATCGTCGGCGATCCCGGCATCGGCAAGTCGCGGCTCATCGAGGAGTTCCGCGGGCATTTCGGCGAGACGCCGCACTCGTGGATCGAATGGAGTTCCTCGCAGCTCTTGCAGAACACTCCGCTCCATCCGGCGCTGGGTTGGGCGCGCGCCAGATTTGGCGGCCCCGAGGTTCCCCCGGAGCGGCGCCTCGCCGAACTCGAATCGGTGCTCGCCGACGCCAAGCTCGATCCGGCCAAACATGCCGCGCTGCTGGGGCCGCTCATCGACTTGCCCGTCCGGCGCGACCGCCTGCCCAACCTCTCGTCGGAAGAGATCCCGCGCAAGCAATTGGCGGCGATGGTCGAATGGGGGCTGGCCAGCGCTGCCGTCCAGCCTATCGTTCTCGTCCTCGAAGATTTGCAGTGGTTCGATCCGACGTCGATCGCTCTCGTTCAGGCGCTCAGCGAGCGCGGCGCGCAGGCGCCCCTGCTCATTCTGGCGACCGCGCGACCCGAATTCCGCCCGCCCTGGAGCCTCCGGCCGCATCACAAGGTCATTTCGCTCGCGCCCCTCGACGAAACCCAGGTGCAGCGCATGATCGCCGAGCTGATCTCGGAGCGGACGCTATCGGCCGACGTGGTCAAACGGATGAGCGAACGCGCCGGGGGCGTGCCGTTGTTCATCGAAGAGGTGACGCGGCTCATTCTCGAGCGCGGCGAGGCGGGAGGCGCGAAAGCGATTCCGCCGACCTTGCGGCAGTCGCTGGCGGCGCGTCTCGACCGGGTCGGGCCGGCGCGGGAAGTCGCGCAGATCGGCGCGGTCCTCGGGCGGAGCTTCTCGTACCGTCTTCTCAGCGACGTCGCGGTCCATCCCGACACGGGCGGCCTCGGCGGCGGCGCCTCGAGGGGATACGACGAGGCCTCGCTCAGGATCGCCCTCGCGTCGCTGGTCAACGCCGACCTTCTCTTCGCCGACGGCGTCCCGCCGGAGGCGAGCTACCGCTTCAAGCACGCGCTGATCAAGGACGCGGCCTACGACAGCCTGCTCAAGAGCCGCCGCCAGACGTTGCACCGGCGCGCGGCCGCGGCGCTCATCGCCGCGCGATCGGAACCCGAAGCGATCGCCCATCATTTCACCGCCGCAGGCGCCGATGATCTCGCAATCGAATGGTGGGGCAACGCCGGCTACGAAGCTCTGCGCCGTTCGGCCTTCAAGGAGGCGATCGCCCATCTCGGCAAGGCGATCGCCATGGCGGATGAGGCAGAACGCAAATCCCCGGGCCGCGAGGCGAAAGACCGGGCCCTTTCGGAGCGGCGGCTGAAGCTGCATACCGACTACGGTCACGCCGCGATGTGGTCGAAAGGTTTTGCCGCCGACGAAATGAGCGCAGCCTACGCGCGCGCCAGCAAACTCGCCGGACCGGCGGAAGAAGCGACGCCGCGCTTTGTCGCCCACTATGGCGAAAGCCTGAGGCGCTTCATGCGCGGCGAACACCGCCAGGCGCGCGCGGAAGCTGAAGCCTTCGTCCGCGAAGCGGAGGCCGAACGTCGCCCGATGGAAGCCGGCGTCGCTCGGCGGGTTCTGGGGTTCGTGTCGCTGCTGATCGGCGACTTGCAGGAAGCGCGAAAGGCTCTCGACCGCGCCTTGAGCGAATATGTCCACGAGCGCGACCGGGATGCGCTGTTCCGGTTCGGCAATGACACCAGGGTCAGCGCCACGAACTTCCTGGCGTTGACAGAGTGGCACCTGGGCGAGTTCGAGCACGCGCGCCGGCTCATCGACGAGTCGGCCCGTTGCGCCAATGAGCTGGGTCATCCCGCATCGATCGCGAGCGCGCTGTTTTTCAGGACGGTCATCGAGTCCCGTCGCGGCGACGGCCGCGCGGCGCGGATCGCCGTGGAATCGCTGCGCGCCCTGACGCACGAGCATAACCTGAAGACGTACGCCGACCTCGGCGAGGTGTACGCCCATTGGGCTTATGGCAGGGACGGCGATCCGGAGGCCGGCGCGATCGGGCTCAAGGAAGCCCTGGAAGCCTATCTGGCGCAGGGCAACCGAAGCGGCGCGCCGTCGTTTTACGGCCTGCTCGCCGAGCTTGAGGCGATGCGGCCCGATCTCGATAGCGCGCTCACGGCGATCGACGCCGGATTCTCCTTCGCGGAGGAGACAGGGGAGCATTACACCGACCCCTATCTCCATCGATTACGCGGCGAAATCCTGCTGGCTGCGGGTCTCAAGGCGCCGGCAGAGGAGGCCTTCCATACCGCCATTGCCGTTGCGAGGGGACAGGGGGCGCGGGGCTACGCCTGTCTCGCCTCCCTCGCGCTCGCCAAGCTCTATCGCTCCATGGGCCGCCGGGGCGACGTGCGCGCCATCCTCGCGCCGGCGCTCGAGGGCTTTTCGCCCACCCCCGAAATGCCCGAGATCGAGGAGGCCGAGGCGCTGCTTTCGGGCTTGCCCGCGCCTTTGCGCCGGGGCGAGCAGGCGCGCGCCGGCGCGGCTAACTGAGGCGAAAAAGAGAACACGCGGCAACTTCTTGCGATAAGCAGAAGTTCATGCTAGAGCATGGCGCGTTCGGACGTCATCGCGAGGAGCGAAGCGACGTGGCGATCCACGGGTCGTAGGCGCTCGACGTCCTGGATCGCCACGTCGCCCTTTGGGCTCCTCGCGATGACGGCGACGGTGCGGTCTAAAAGCGCCATGCTTTATTGCGTCTGAGGTCCCGCGACAGCGGAGCGGCGCCGCCGGGAAGATCGCACAAGGGCTCGAGGCAGCCGACGCGGCCCTTGAGCTGCGCGGCGAGGAAGTCGATAGGTTTAAGATATTGAAATATCGTGAGTAAAGGAACCTAGGGCCAATTTGGAATTCCCTTCCATCGGCTCGGTTTTCCTTCCGCCAGGTTTGGCTTTCCTTCCGGGCTGGCCTTTGATTTCCTTCTGGCGGTTTCGCAATCCTTCCACGGCGAGCGGCTGCGAACGGCTCAGTCCGGCGCCTTGCCGAACGGGATGCCGTTGACCATCATCGACCGGTCGGGCGTGAGTTCGACCAGCCAGCTCAGGCTGCCGTCGCTTTCGCTCTTGGCGAGCCCCTTGGCCAGCGCGAGCGGGGGCATGACCTTGGCCGCGACGTCCGGGCCGAGCGCCTTGACCGCCGCCATCGTCTTGTCGAAGCCGCGCATATGCACGGTCATGGCGACATCGGGCTTGCCGTGATCCATGCGGACGACGCCGCTGAAGTCCGCGTCGACCGCCGGGGCGATGAGGTGCGACGGGGCAATCTCGATCCGGATCGGACCGGCGCTCAGCAAGGCCGCCTCGACCTTGTCGGCGTCCTGGTCGGTCATCAGTTCGCCGTCGCCCTTGAGATTGAGGGCGTCGATCCATGTGTTCGCCGCCGCGGCAAGATCGATGCCCTTGAGCGTCGCGGTCACGTCAACCTTCGAGGGCGTCAGGTCGGCGGCTTCGGGCGGAATGAGCCCAACCGGCAGGCTCAGGCCTTCAGCCGAGACGCCGAGCGTGATTGCGCTCTGCGGCCCCGCGTTGGCTGCGCCCAGCTGATATCTGGCGGTCGCGAGCGTGATCGCGCCGACGGGCGCTTCAACCAGCATCTTCTGCGCCTCGATCCCCTCGGCGAGCTTGAGGCCGGGGGCCGCCAGATCCTTCAGCATTGCCTTGAACTCCCCCTCGTGGGCGGCAAGATCCGCGCGCCCCGGGTGAGAAGCGAGCAAGCCCCACAGGTCGAACGCTCGGCGGCTTCTGAAGCCATCCACGCCGACACCAACCAGCGCCTTGTCCGATCGCCCGCTGAGGCTGAACGGAGCGTCATCCCTGCCAAGCCCGGTCGCCTTGAATACGACGTCTGAAATGTCCTCTTTCACCTGTGTCGAAACCGCGCCGTCGCCGCCGACCGTGGTCGTGATATTCTCGTCGACGGCGCCGAAATCGATCGACTGCTGGGCCTTCGGCGTCTCTATCCGGAGGGTTCCCTTGTCCATGTTCGCCGAACCGCCGAGCAGCCAGGCGATTGTCGGATCGATCAGCGCAGTCGAACGGAGATTCGTGAGGTCCGCGCTGCCGTTCGCCTCCTCGGAGTGAAAGACGATGCGGGGAAGAGAATCGAGCGTGAACCGCCAATGGCCGTCATCCTGTTCGATCGCCTTGTAGACGATGGTCGCCGGATCGTAGGACACTCCCGTCTCCGCGAGGAGCGTATTGAGCACGCTGAGATCGGCCGAGATGAGATAGTAGGCCCCCTGCGGCGTCACCGTGACGAGGGGCGTTGCACCGGCCTGGGCCGCGGGCAGATATTTGGCGATCAGGGCTCTCAGCGCGTCCGCGCCCTCGGGCGTGGCCGGCCGGTCGGCGGCCAGGACGGGAAAGACCCAGAGCGCCGCCGCGGCCAGCGCCGCAAGCGCGACGGGCCGGCGCGAACGGCTCGGGCGGAATCGGATGGGGGGCATTGGCGGCCTATTTGTTTCGGCGAGGGCAATCCGGGTTCGCGGCGCCTATCTCACATTCTCCCTCGCCGCGCAACTCATTCCGCCTGAGCCGACCGCTCGGCGGGGGGCCCTCAGCGAGCCGGCAAGGCCGCGGGCGACTGGCTTCTCGGCGCTTGCGCCTTGGCGACGCCTGCCTTCACCGCCTCCTGCACCTTTTCGAACGCGCGCACCTCGATTTGCCGCACACGCTCGCGCGACACGCCGAATTCGGTCGAGAGTTCCTCGAGCGTGATCGGCTCGTCGGCCAGGCGGCGAGCCTCGAATATACGCCGCTCGCGCGGGTTGAGGACCGTCAGCGCACCGCGCAGAGCGTCCATGCGGGCGTCCGATTCCTCGCGATCGGCGAGCAGCGTTTCCTGATCGGCGCTGTCATCGACCAGCCAGTCCTGCCACTCGCCCTCGCCGCCGTCGCGCAACGGCGCGTTGAGGGAGGCGTCGCCGCCGAGACGGCGGTTCATGTCGATGACATCCTGCTTGGCGACGCCGAGCCGCTTCGAGATCGATTCGACCTGGTCGTCGCGCAAGTCGCCTTCGTCGAGCGCCGAAATCCGGCTCTTGGCTTTGCGCAGATTGAAGAAGAGCTTCTTCTGGCTGGCAGTCGTGCCCATCTTCACCAGCGACCACGAGCGCAGGATGTATTCCTGGATCGAGGCGCGAATCCACCACATGGCGTATGTCGCAAGCTTGAAGCCCTTGTCCGGCTCGAACCGCTTGACCGCCTGCATGAGGCCGACGTTGCCCTCGGAAATTACCTCCCCGATCGGCAGTCCGTAGCCGCGATAACCCATGGCGATCTTGGCGACCAGCCGCAAATGCGAGGTGACGAGCTTGTGCGCCGCCTCGCGATCCCCATGTTCACGCCAGCGCTTGGCGAGCATGTATTCCTCTTGCGGCTCCAGCATTGGGAACCGCTTGATCTCTTGCAGGTAGCGGGCAAGTCCCGATTCGCCCGCAATGATGGGAAGCGACGCAGCCATGTTTTCCTCGGAGTTTGGAGGCCGGTTTGGACCGGCTCCGTCGGCGCTATGGCCGGTTGGACATATTGTGGTCGAGCAAGCGTGGCCGAAAAAGGGCCGCGCCTAGATCCTTATTCGCTGACCTTATGAAAATGTTTCAGCCACGCTTCAATTCGATAACGATCGTCAGGGTGTCGGGGAAGGCCTTAATGCCTTGAGCAACCGGGTAAAATCTTCCGGAGGTGGGCTCTCGAACCGGAGCGTCTTGCCGGTCAAGGGGTGCTCGAAACCCAATACAGACGCGTGCAACGCTTGGCGGCCGAGTGCCGCGAGGGCGGCCTTGGCGGCCTCGCCGAGCCGCGCCGCCTTGGTCTTGAACCCCGCGCCATAGGTCGAATCGCCCAGGAGCGGATGACCGATCGACGCCAAATGGACACGGATCTGGTGGGTCCGCCCGGTCTCGAGCCGGCAGGCGACGAGAGCCGCGGGTCCAAGCGCCTCCATAAGCCGCCAATGAGTCGTGGCGTGGCGGCCGCGCTCTTCGGCTACGATCGCCATTCTTTGCCGCTGGTGCGGATCGCGGCCAATCGGCGCCGTGATCCTGCCGGCGGCGGCGTCGAAGCCGCCCCAGACCAGTGCGAGATAATCACGCTCGAGCGACCCGGTTCGGCCGTGATCCGCGAATAGCTCGGCCAGGCCCCGATGCGCCGCATCGGTCTTGGCGGCGACCAGAAGGCCTGAGGTGTCCTTGTCGAGCCTATGCACAATTCCCGGCCGCCTGACGCCGCCGACGCCCGAGAGGCTCGCCCCGCAATGGCGAATGAGCGCGTTGACGAGCGTGCCCGCAGCATGGCCGGGCGCCGGGTGGACGACAAGGCCGGCCGGCTTGTCGATCACGATCAGGTGTTCGTCCTCGTAGACGACGGCAAGCGGCAGGTCCTCGCCAGCGAGAGGCGAATCCTTCGCCGGCGGCGCCTCGAAAGCGATCCGCGCGCCCTCGACGAGCCGCATCGCCGGATCGCGGGTGACGCTGCCGTCGACCGTCACTTCGCCGGCCTCGATCAGCGCCTTCAGCCGCGTGCGCGAGAGCGCGATGCTGCGCGCCGCCGCGGCGGCGCCGAGGAAACGGTCGAGCCGCTCGCCCGCGCCGGCCGCATCGACGTCGAAGACCTGCTGCCCCGCTGGAGTGGCCAAGGGCTGGCGGGTGGGCTCGGGCGGCTTCGGCTCCGTCGCGTCGACATCGGCGGCGAAAGCCGCCTTCCAGGCGCGCTGCTTGGCCTTGTTGCTCACGCCGCGCCCCCCTGACGGCGCCACTTGTCACACAAGCGAAAGCGGGGATCCCGCCTTGGCGCCAGGGATTCTCCGACAAGCGACGCGGCCGACTCTGGATGCCCGCCTGCGCGGGCATGACACGGGCTGGTCACGCCCGCTCGCGCCTGCGCGTCCGACCGGCCCCCTCGGCGGCGGGCGGGGCGGCGAGCGGCCCGAGCGCGGCGACGATCGCGTCCACGCTTGGGCGCGCCCCTGCTTTATGCGTGTCGAGACCGCGCCGCATCGCCGCCACATGGGCGGGCGTCGAGCCACAGCAGCCGCCGACGATGCGGGCGCCGCAATCGACGGCAAGCCCGGCATAGTCCGCCATCAGCTCGGGCGTGCCGGAATAGTGGATGTGCGCCCCATGCCATTTCGGCACGCCGGCGTTGGCCTTGGCGATGAGCGGCGCGCCCGGCCGCGCCTCGTTCATCGCGAGGATCGCCACCAGAAGATCGGATGCGCCCACGCCGCAGTTCGCACCATAGGCGATCGGCGCGGGCTCGAAGGCTTCGACCAGAGCGCCAAACGCGGCGGGCGCGACGCCCATCATCGTGCGGCCGGCGGTGTCGAAACTCGCGGTGATCGCATAGGGCGTCGCGCATTTCGCCGCCGCCCGGGCCGCCGCGCGGATCTCTTCCGCAGCCGACATGGTTTCGATCCAGACGACGTCCGCGCCGCCTTCGCGCAAACCCTCGATCTGCTCGATGAAGACCTCGACCGCCTCGTCTTCGCTCAGCGGCCCGAGCGGAGCGAGGAGGTCGCCCGTCGGCCCGACCGATCCGGCGACCACGACCCGGCGGCCCGCGTTGTCCGCGACCTTGCGCGCGATCTGAGCCGCCGCGCGATTGAGCTCGCGCGCGCGAGCTTCGAGCCCGTGCAGCATCAGGCGGCGGCGGTTGGCCCCGAAACTGTTGGTCAGGATGATGTCGGCGCCGGCGTCGACGAACGCCCGATGCAGGCCCTCGATCCGGTCTGGACGGTCAGCGTTCCATAGCTCCGGGCTGTCGCCCGAAGTCAGGCCCAGGGCGAAGAGATTGGTGCCGGTCGCGCCGTCCGCCAGCAGCGGCCGACCTTCGGCCAGTAGAGTTTGCAGCATGTTGGGATCTCGTTCGGAAGGCTCAATTAAGCAGCGGCGAGCCCCGGCGCAAGCAGGCGGTTGGGACCGGCCCCCGGCTCGGCTCTCCGCCGTTCCGCCCGCCGGGCTTCACGATATTTCAGCGGCTTGCGACCTCGTTTTCCGCCGCCCTGCCTGAAGGCGAAATAATTACACTTCTCTCATATGTGAATTGCTCTTCGTCCGACGCCGAAGTGTCTTTGTTTGTGGCCAAGTCGAGCCGGCCCTTCCGCCGCCTGAACCCGCCGCCTTAAGCCGCGTCGCGGATGGCGGCGATGTTGCGGCCGTACTGCCTGGCGTCGCCCTCGAAAACCGCGGAGCCGGCGACAAAGACATTCGCCCCAGCCCGCGCAAGGAGCGGCGCAGTTTCCGGAGCGACCCCGCCGTCGACCTCGATATGAATCTTGCGTGTCCCTATCATGCGCTTCACCCGCGCGACCTTGTCGAGCATGGCGGGAATGAACTTTTGCCCGCCAAAGCCCGGATTGACGGTCATGACCAGGATCGTGTCGAGCCGGTCGAGAACATATTCGATCGCGCTCTCCGGCGTCGCGGGATTGATCGCGACGCCCGCCTTCTTGCCGAGGTTGCGGATTTCCTGCAGCGAGCGGTCGAGATGCCGGGTCGCCTCGGCGTGGACGGTGATGTGGTCGGCGCCCGCCTTGGCGAAGGCCTCGAGATAGGGGTCGCAGGGCTCGATCATCAGGTGGCAGTCGAACGGCTTGTCGGTGTGGGGCCTCAGCGCTGCGACGACCGGCGGGCCGAAGGTGATATTGGGCACGAAATGGCCGTCCATCACGTCGAGATGGATCCAGTCGGCGCCGGCGGAGGCGACCGCGCGCACTTCCTCAGCCAGACGCGAGAAGTCGGACGACAGAATCGACGGCGCCATGATCACCGGACTGGGCAAGGGGCTTTCTCCGTATTTCCGGCCTACCGATGGGCGGCAACGCGGCTCAAGTCAACGAGGCGAGGCCGAGGGGTGCGAAGCGGATCTGCCGCACCACGGTGAACGTCACGTGATTGGGCCCGCTATGCACTCAACGAGCCGCCAATGACCCGCTGCCTTGCGCAAGGCGCAGCGGCGCACGGAGAGGAAGAGCCGATCGCCGGGCGCCCCGGTGACGATGAAATTCAGGTCGGCCCGAGCCGTCTCGCCATCGGCGCCATAGACTGGCTTTTCCACCGCGAAGCGAGCTCCGGCCTCATCAGCGCCGACG
This sequence comes from uncultured Alphaproteobacteria bacterium, assembly GCA_963794655.1. GTDB lineage: Bacteria > Pseudomonadota > Alphaproteobacteria > Rhizobiales > Beijerinckiaceae > Roseiarcus. The sequence goes on along the minus strand of CAWCEV010000006.1, from coordinate 1,234,784 downwards.
ATCTTGGGAGCGCCCACCCCAAGCGCCCTCCAGTCGCAGGCCTGCCGATAGACGACGCCGTCGGGGAGCGGGCCGACATCGACAAACGGCTCGTTCGGGCCGGCCGCGCCCCATCCGACCTCCGCCTTGCCGATCTCGACCAGGATCTCGCAGTCGCTGGCCGAGGCGATCTCCTCCCCGCCCGGAGGAGTGACGGCAAGTTGCGCCAGGATCGCGAGGAGGATCATTCGAACGAAGTCTATCCTCCCGCGGCGCCGCTTGCACCTAGTGCAAGGCCCGTTCGGACTCGTCATCGCGAGGAGCCATAGGGTGTCCGAAGGACGCCCGTCCTTCTTGGACGGGCTATGGCGACGCGGCGATCCAGGATTCGTAGGGCGCTCGACGTCCCCTGGATCGCCACGTCCCCCGGTCAAAGCTCGGGGGTCCTCGCGATGACGGCAACGACGCCGTCCGAACGCGCCGTGCTCCGGATCGCAGCGGCGCTCAGATTTACATTAAACAATGATATATAGTTATACAAGACTAACAACTTTCTCATATGGTTTAACTCCTTGCGTTCGCCCGTGAAGCCTCCTATGTAGCGCGCCTTCTCAAGGGAATTCTCGATGGCGAGCGAATTGCCGGCCCATCTCCGGCGGCTGGAGGCCGAGTCCATCACCATCATGCGGGAAGTGGTCGCAGAAATGCGCAATCCCGTGATGCTCTATTCGATCGGCAAAGACTCGAGCGTCATGCTGCATGTGGCGATGAAGGCCTTCTATCCCGCCAAGCCGCCGTTTCCGCTGCTGCACGTCGATACGACCTGGAAGTTCCGCGAGATGATCGCGTTTCGCGATGAGACCGCGCGCCGGGTTGGCCTCGATCTCATCGTTCACACCAACCAGGATGGCCTGAAGCGGGGGATTTCGCCGATCGCCTCCGGCTCGCAGGTCCATACCCAGGTGATGAAGACCGAGGCGTTGCGGCAGGCGCTCGACGCCGGCCGCTTTGACGCGGCGTTCGGCGGCGCCCGGCGGGACGAGGAGAAGAGCCGCGCGAAAGAGCGCATCTTTTCCCATCGCTCGGCCGCCCATGCCTGGGATCCGCGCAACCAACGCCCTGAGCTGTGGCGGCTCTTCAACACCCGCCTGCGCGAGGGCGAATCGATGCGTGTCTTCCCGCTCTCGAACTGGACCGAGCTCGACGTCTGGGAATATGTGCTGGCCGAAAACATCCCGGTCGTGCCGCTTTATTTCGCCAAGGAGCGGCCGGTCGTCGAGCGCTCGGGCACGCTGATCATGGTCGACGACGAGCGGTTGCCGCTCGAGCCCGGCGAGCAGCCTGAGATGCGCCGCGTGCGCTTCCGCACGCTTGGCTGCTATCCGCTGACCGGCGCAATCGAGTCCGAAGCCGACACGCTCCGCGACATCATCGCAGAAATGCGCAAGAGCACCACGTCCGAGCGCCAGGGCCGCCTTATCGACTCGGATGAGACCGCGTCGATGGAAAAGAAAAAGCGCGAAGGGTATTTCTGATGGCGTTGCGACAAGGTCGGCCCGCCCTCCCTTCTCCCTCGGGGAGAAGGTGGCCCGAAGGGCCGGATGAGGGACGCGCCGCCTCCCCTTCAGCCGAGGCCCCTCATCCGTCGGGCTTCGCCCGACACCTTCTCCCAGAGGGAGAAGGGAGCCGCCCATGAACGCGCCTCTCTTCGATACGACCCTCCCGACTCTGCGTCTCCTCACTTGCGGATCGGTCGATGACGGCAAGTCGACCCTGATCGGGCGACTGCTCTACGAGAAGAAGCTGATCTTCGACGACCAGCTCACGGCGCTTGAGCGCGACTCAAAAAAATTCGGTACGACCGGCGACGATATCGACTACGCGCTCTTGGTTGACGGGCTCGAAGCCGAGCGTGAGCAAGGCATCACGATCGATGTCGCCTATCGCTATTTCGCGACGGCGCGGCGCTCGTTCATCGTCGCCGACACGCCCGGCCACGAGCAATATACCCGCAACATGGCGACCGGCGCCTCCAACGCCGACCTCGCGATCGTGCTCGTCGACGCGCGCAAGGGGCTGCTCACGCAGACCCATCGCCATTCGATCATCGTGTCGCTGCTCGGCGTGCGCCACGTCGTGCTCGCGGTCAACAAGATCGACCTCGTCGGCTACGACGAGCGCGTCTTCCGCGACATTGTCATCGCCTATCGCAAGTTCTCCGAGCCGCTCGGCTTCCGCTCGCTGTTCGCCGTTCCGATCTCGGCGCGCTTCGGCGACAATGTCTCGTCGGCCAGCGAGAGGACGCCGTGGTATCAGGGCGGTCATCTCCTGCAGAAGCTTGAGACGATCGAGGTCGAGGAGGACCGCCGCAGCGCTCCGTTCCGCCTGCCAGTGCAATGGATCAACCGGCCGCATCTCGATTTCCGCGGCTTCGCCGGCACGATCCCAAGCGGACGGGTGGCGCGGGGCGACACGATCGTGGCAGCCGATTCCGGCCGCCAGAGCAGGGTCGAGCGCCTGCTCGTGGGCGATCGCGAGGTCGAGGCCGCCGAGGCAGGCGACGCGATCACGCTCACGCTCGCCGACGAAATCGACATCGCCCGGGGCGATGTGCTGTCGAAGCCGGACAGCCGCCCGGAAGTCGCCGACCAGTTCACCGCCCATATCATCTGGATGAGCGCCGAGCCGATGCTGCCCGGCCGGTCCTATCTGCTCAAGATCGGCGGACGGACGGTTCCCGCTTCCATCACCGAACTCAAGCACCGCCTCGACGTCAACACTTTCGATAAGCTCGCGGCGAAGCAACTCGATCTCAACGAAGTCGGCTTCTGCAACGTCGCGACGACGATGCCGGTCGCCTTTGACGCCTATGCCGACAATCGCGTGACCGGCGCCTTCATCCTCATCGACCGCGCGACCAATGAGACCGCGGCGGCGGGGATGATCGCCCACGGGCTTCGGCGCGCGACCAATGTGCACCGCCATGGGCTCGCGGTCGACCGCGAAGCGCATGCCGCGCAAAAGCACCAGAAGCCGGCGATCCTCTGGTTCACCGGACTATCGGGGGCGGGAAAATCGACGATCGCCAACCTGGTCGAGGCCAAGCTTCATGCGCGCGGCGTTCATACCGCGCTCCTCGACGGCGACAACGTCCGCCACGGTCTCAACAAGGACTTGGGCTTCACCGCCGCCGACCGGGTCGAGAACATCCGCCGCGTCGGCGAGGTGGCGAGGCTGATGACGGACGCAGGGCTCATCGTGCTGTGCTCGTTCATCTCCCCGTTCCGGGCCGAGCGGCGGCTCGTCCGCGATACCGCGGCGGAGGGCGAGTTCATCGAGATTTTCGTCGACACGCCGCTCGAGACCGCGATTCGCCGCGATCCCAAGGGTCTCTACAGGCGCGCGCTCGCCGGCGAGATCAAGAACTTCACCGGCGTCGACCAGCCCTACGAGGCGCCCGAGGCGCCGGAGCTTGTCCTGAATTCCGGGGCGGAGCCGCCGGAGGCGCTCGCCGACCGCGTCATCGCCGAGCTTGAGCGGCGGGGCCGGATCGTGGCCTTATGAGAGGCGCGAGCCAGCGTCGCTCGCGGCCGGGGCCCGAGTTCCATGCTCACGTTCTACTACGCGACCAACACCTGCGCGCTCGCCTCGCATATCGCGCTCGAGGAGTCGGGCGCGGCCTATGACGCGCGCCGCGTCGACTTCGCCACGGCCGAGCAGACCAAGCCCGATTATCTGAGGATTAACCCGAAAGGCCGGGTGCCGGCGCTCATCGCCGGTCGCGGCGTGCTCACGGAAACGCCGGCCATTCTCGCTTATATCGCCCAAACTCATCCCGAGGCCCGCCTTGCGCCGCTCGACGACCCGTTCGCCTTCGCAGAACTGCAATCGTTTATGAGCTATCTCTGCGCGACGGTGCATGTCGCGCACGCCCATCGCGGGCGCGGTTATCGATGGACGGACGATGCGGCGGCGATCGAAGCGATGAAGAAGAAGGTTCCCGAGACGGTCGGCGCCTGCTTCGACCTGATCGAGCGGAAGATGTTCCGCGGACCCTGGGTGATGGGCGAGGCCTATACGGTCGCCGACCCCTATCTCTTCACCATCGCCCGCTGGGTCGAGGGCGACGGCGTCGACCCTCACGCCTTCCCGCGCGTGCTCGATCACCGCGAGCGGATGGCCGGCCGCCCCGCCGTCCAACGCGCGCTCAAGAGCGAGGGCCTGGCGTAGGGGCGGCGACAGACGCCTCCAGGCGAGACGCGAAGCTCAGCAAGCCTGCGCCATCGGGCGATGCAAGCGATGCGCGCGCCGAGGCGGCGGGGCCCTGTCCAAAGCCGTCAGCATAGGGTAGATTCGATTTCCTGAATTAATTGCGACAACACTCTATACAGTTCATCAGAACTGGTGAACGAAACTGAATATTTACCATTTTTGCGCCAACGTGATTTCCATCCCGGCAGGGGACCGCTCTCCTGATTAGCCCTGCCCGGTAACTTTACTCGCGGCGGATTATCACGAGCGGGAGGACAAGTGTTGGGCGCGCCTGAGTTCAGCCTGCGAGACAACACTCGATCCATTAGAGGGTAGAATGGCCTCAAAAGCAGAAATTCGATCGGATTTCCTTGGCCGGCTCTTTGCTGTCGGCGTCAGCGTCGGTTTCGCTACCGCCATAACCCGGATGAACTGGGTCAAAGCCGGCGACTTCCCCACGCCAGCGGACCTCAATCAGATTCTGATCCTGGCTGGCGGCTTGATCGCCAGTCTCCTGAGCTGGGACAGGTATTTGGCGGCCATGGAAACGGCCCCGCCGACCAATTTCTGGCGCTACGCGATCGACGTCTGTCTTGTGTTTATCTACATGTTCCTGCTTATCACCTCGAATAATCCTGGCTTTTTCCTTCCGATTCTGACGATAATTTTCTGTTTGTATGTCGTTCGCGATCTTTTGATCGTTCAACAGCTTGTCGGAGGCTATAAAATAGACCTATCCACCCTCCAAAAAGACGGTTTCGGCGCGGTAAAGCTGTGGAAAGTGAGAAATGCGTATTACAGCGAGGCGGTCGCTTCGGATGACCTCATCAGCAGTCCAATAACTGCGGTCTCATGGGCTCTGTACTTTGGCGCTCTCACGTTTCTGGACCGAGTTTCTAATTCTCACTATGCGACCATCTTAGTGCTGTTTGCGATCGCCGGCCTCATCCTCTATCGACTGGACAAGTCGCACAGGCCCGCGGGTGAAAAAGCCCACGGCTTCAGGTTTGCGACAAGAATGTCCATTATCGCCGGGCTGATGGTTTGCGCTCTCGCCATCGTCCACCCGCCTTTGCGCCTACAGACCAATGCGGAGCTTTTTCCGGTTCAAGTCGGAAAGCTGTTGCATACGCCGTGACGTCTGACCACGCGCATCATCGTCCGTCGACCCTCATCCGGCCGCGCGTTCCGCGCGTCCACCTTCCCCCTCAGGGGAAGGGCCTCACGCGATCTTCACATACTCGAAGTCGCCGGGCTGGTTGTTGACGCCGACCCGCGGCGGGGCGATCCAGCTCGCGTATTTGCCCGGTTCGTGACAGGGCTTCATCAGCGAGCCGATGAAGCGCATGTCGTCGTCGTTGGGCAGCCAGTCGCCGCTTCTTTCCGCCCATTGCGCTTCCGTCAGCACCTCGCCGGCGGGGCTTATGCGTTTGCCCGCGAACTCGCCGATGCGACGGTTGAAACCCTTGTGCGGCTGGACGAATTTGAACGCGACGCCGGCTTTCTCGATCGATTTGTTCCAGCGGTCGATGCCCCCCTGGCAATCGACGATGAAGTCGTCGAGCAGCCGCGAATTGATGGCGCGCAGCGCCGGAACCTGCTCGACGACGAGCTTGCCGTCGACGACGCGGGTCACGTCGTAGGTCGCGTCGGTCAGCATGTGATCGTCGCCCTTGAGATTCGCCTCGTTGAAGCGGCCCTTGATCCCGGAAGAGAACGCCTCGGCGGCGTTGGAGGAGATCTCCGCCCCGAACAGATCGCGGGTGACCGACATGTGAAAATTGGCCTTGCGCTGCAGGAGCGGCAGATCGACGACGCCGAGCCTTCGCACCGCCTCGACATCATTGGGGTCTTTGACGCCCGCTTTCACCATCGCCGAGCAGGTCGCCTCGATCGTCCGCTGCACGCCGGTCTCGCCGACGAACATGTGATGGGCTTCCTCGGTCAGCATGAAGCGGCAGGTGCGCGACAGCGGATCGAAGCCGCTCTCGGCGAGCGCGGCGAGCTGCATCTTGCCGTCGCGGTCGGTGAAGAACGTGAACATGAAGAAGGAGAGCCAGTCGGGCGTGCGCTCGTTGAAGGCGCCGAGGATGCGCGGATTGTCGATCTGCCCGCTTTGGCGCTCCAGCAACGCCTGCGCCTCCTCGCGGCCGTCCTTGCCGAAATATTTGACCAGCAGATAGACCATCGCCCAGAGATGCCGGCCCTCCTCGACATTGACCTGGAAGAGGTTGCGCATGTCGTAGAGGCTCGGCGCCGTCGCGCCCAGGAAGCGCTGCTGCTCGACCGAAGCCGGCTCGGTGTCGCCCTGGACGACGATGAGCCGGCGCAGGAGCGCCCGGTGCTCGCCCGGGACTTCCTGCCAGGCGGGCTCCCCTTTATGACGGCCGAACGGGATCGTGCGCCCCTCGACTTTCGGCGCGAGCAGGATGCCCCAGCGGTAGGTCGGCATCTGCACGAAGCCGAACTTGGCCCAGCCGGCCGGATCGACGCCGACGGCGGTGCGCAGATAGACTTGCGCCTGCTGGTAGCCGACCGGCCCCATCCCGGTCCACCAGTCGAGATATTTCGGCCGCCAGCCCTCGAGCGCGCGCTGGAGCTGCTTGTCGGAGCCGAGAGCGACGTTATTGGGAATGACGTCGTCATAAGAGATCTCGACGAAGCGGTCGCCGGACATCGCGCCGGCGGCGTCGCTCAGAGTGTCTTCGCTCATGGTCTCTTCTCCTTACACGGGCGTCATGACCGGGCTTGTCCCTGCCATCCACGCAAACGCGCTGCCTTCTAGGTTAGGCGGCTCACAGGGCTTGGGATGAAGCGGCGGCGCGAACGGCGCCGACGCGCCGTGGATGGCCGGGTCAAGCCCGGCCATGACGGAGAGGTCGCCGCTCGTTCGTATCCCTGCCTGTCATTCCACATGTCAGCGCTTCGTCAGTAGGTTTCGAGATGCAGCCGCCCGTCGCGCTTGAGCGCGGCCCCATGCGTCCGCCAATCGAGCCCGGCCTCGACCGCGATGTCGCGCAGGGCCGTGACCACGCCTTCCTCCATCGCTTTGAGGCCGCAGACGTAGAAGTAGGCGTCCTTGTCCGCGATGAGCGGCGCGAGATCGGCCGCCCGCTCGCGCATCGCGTCCTGCACGTAGCGCTTCGGCTCGCGCGCGGTGCGGCTGAAAGCGAAGTTGATGTCGATGAAGTCCTTCGGCAGATTGCCGAGCGGTCCGAAATACGGCAGCTCTTCCTTCGTCCGGGCGCCGAAGAACAGCATCAATTTCCCGCTCTCGAACCTGCCAGACTTGCGCAGGCGCCGGCGCCACTCGGTCATCGCACGCATCGGCGCGCTTCCGGTGCCTGTGCAGATCATCACGATCGCGCTCTTCGGGTGGTTGGGCATGAGGAAGCTCAAGCCGAACGGCCCGGTCGCCTCGACGGCGTCGCCGACCTTGAGGTCGCAGAGATAGTTGCTGGCGACGCCGCGCACCGGGCGCCCCCGCCGGTCCTCGAGCACGCGTTTCACGGTGAGCGAGACGTTGTTATATCCGGGCCGCTCGCCGTTTCGCGGGCTTGCGACAGAATATTGGCGCGGGTGGTGCGCTCGTCCCTCTGAATCGACGCCGGGAGGAACGACGCCGATCGACTGCCCCTCAAGCACCGGAAATGGCGTCGCCCCGAAGTCGAGCACGATGTGATGGGTGTCGTAGTCCTTGCCGACTTCCGTGACGCGCACGTTGCCGACGACGGTCGCCGCGACCACGCGCGCCGCCGCTTTCGGGCCGTAGAGGTTGGCGACCGGCCGCTCCGCCGACCAAGGCGCGGTGACGGCGCCATAGGCGAGGGCCTCGAACGCCGCTTCGCCGGCGGCGGGCGAAGCCTGCGGCGGGGCGGCCGCGTTCGCCGAGGCGCCGGCGGGAGCGAGGTCGTCGGCGCTCAATTCCGCCGGCAGGACATCCCAGCCGAATTGGTCCTCGACGCTATAGGCGCGGGCGCGGGGCATCGCGCGCCAGTTGTCGATGCTGCCGGTCGGACAGGGCGGAACGCAGGCCATGCAGAGGTTGCAGATGCTGGCGTCGACCACATAGTTGCGTGCGTCATGCGAGATCGCGCCGACCGGGCAGGTCGATTTGCAGGTGTTGCAGCGGATGCAGATTTCGGGGTCGATCAGGTGCTGCCTGATGACCTCGGCTGCGGCGGCTCCCATTATGCGCTCACTCCGAGGCCGTGGCGCGAGGCGCCCTCATCCGGCCCTTCGGGCCACCTTCTCCCGCAGGGAGAAGGGTAGCGCCCCCTCTCCCGCCGGCGGGAGAGGGTGGCGGCCGAAGGCCGCCGGGTGAGGGTGGCACCCTGCACGCTCACACCCGGTTCCAATCGAAGGCGGCTTTCTCGCCCTTGCCGTAGACCTTGAGCGCGCCCTTTTCGCCGACCGCGTTGGGACGCTGGAAGATCCAGTTCTGCCAGGCCGTGAGGCGGCCGAAGACGCGGGTGGCCAACGTCTCCGGGCCGTCGAAGCGCAGGTTCGCCTCGAGCGCGGTCAGAGCGTCGGGGCTCAGCGACGCCCGCTCCTCGATTGCGATGCGGATTTCGTCGGCCCAGTCGATGTCGTCGGGGATGCTGGTGGCGAGGCCAAGCGCGAACGCCGCCTCGGCGTCGAGCGGCCGGCCGATCTTGTCTTTCAGCGCCTCGAGCGCGGGTTTTTCGTCATAGAAGCGGCGCCCGACTCGGCTCTGTCCGCTCGCCATCGGATAATCGCCGAAATTGGCCTGGGCGAGCGCGACCCGGGGCGCGCGCCCTTCGCCGGGCAGCGCCAGCTGGTAGATGCGGTCACAGGCAAGCGCGAGCTCCATGAGCGAGCCGGCGAAGCACGAGCCCTCGTCGACGAGCGCGAACAGGCTGCGCGAGGTGACGTCGAGCCGGCTGAACGTGCGGCGCAGATAGCCGATCGTTTCGCGCACGAGCCAGTGCGATCTCATCGCGTCGAGCGTCGCGTCCATCGCCAGCGCAGCCCCGACGTCGCCCTCGGTCTTGATCAGCCAGACACCGATGTCGAGTTCGTTGGTGCGCATGGACAGGATCGCGTCCTCGAGCTCCCGCGCGAGCGCCAGAGGATACCAGGCCGCGCCCTGGGCTTCGATCGCGGCGATGCTTTCCGGCTGCCCGGCGCCCGGGCCCTGAATTGTGAATGTTGCGACCCGCGCGCCACGGTCGATCGCGACGGTGACATGCGGATAGCGCAGGGCGTCGGCCTCGATTTTGCGCTCGATCGGCGCGAGCGCGACCCCCTTGGCCGACGACGGGCGATCGCTTTTCGCCGCCAGCGCCAATGCGCGCTCCCGCACCTTCGCCGCGAACTGCGCCGGCTTGGCGATCACATCGACGAGGCGCCAGGCCACCGCCTTCTCGCCGCGCACGCCTTCGCTGGTGGTGCAGAAGACGTCCGCGAGGTCGTGGCGGACATGGCGCTTGTCGGTCAGCCGCGTGAGTCCTCCGGTGCCGGGCAGGACGCCGAGCAGCGGCACCTCGGGAAGGCTGACCGCGCTCGAACGATCGTCGATGAGAAGGATCTCGTCGCAGGCCAGCGCCAGTTCGTAGCCGCCGCCGGCGCAGGAGCCGCTGACGGCTGCGAGAAACTTCAGCCCCTCGTGCCTCGAGGAGTTTTCGAGGCCGTTGCGGGTCTCGTTGGTGAATTTGCAGAAGTTGACCTTCCACGCATGGCTCGAGACGCCGAGCATGAAGATGTTGGCGCCCGAGCAGAACACCCGCTCGCGGGCGCTCGCGATGACCACGGCGCCGACCTCGGGATGCTCGAACCGGATGCGGTTGACGGCGTCGTTGAGCTCGATGTCGACGCCGAGATCGTAGCTGTTGAGCTTGAGCTTGTAGCCGGGACGCAAGCCCGCGTTCTCGTCGAAATCGGCGATGAGCGTCGCCACGGGCCCGTCGAACTTGAGCTTCCAGTGCCTATAGAGCGCCGGCGCAGTTTGATAGTCGACCCGGTCCATTGTTCTTCCGCTCATAGGCAATTTAATGCACGTAATGCACCATAGTGCAAAACGGAACGGCGCTCAAGTCCGACCCGCCTCGGGAACGGCGCTTGGCAATCGGCTCCGTGGCGTCACGGTTCAGGCCCGAGCCAAGCGAGCCCGCGCCTCAGGAACGTCTGGCCCCCCGACCTCGCCCCGTCTCCGTGCGCGATCACGACGCGCCCGCAGTTCCAGCTCAGGACTTTGGCCCGCGCGGTGCGGGCGCACTTCCTACGGAGAAACGATCGCCGCCAGTCGCTCGGCGTGCCGGGATGGGCGGCGGAGATCCCACCAAGCCTGGCCAAAGGGCGGCTCCACCAGGACCAGTGGCGTCGAAGAAAGGCTTCGTCAAAGGCCTGGATCAAATCCGCGACGATCGCGGTCCGGGAGGGCAGATGAACGAAGACGATCTCGTCCATCGCGAACGAGCCTCGAAACCAGGCCTGGTCGATATCCGGACCCCACTCCGGGGGCGCTGCGTCTTCCAGCGCCCCGGCAAAAGCAAGTTCCGGGAAGCGCTTGATGGTCGAGGCCGGACCCCAGAGCTTTGCGGACCGATAGACTGCGCTCCAGCCCGCAAGGTGGAGGTGATGAAGCTTATTGGGGCTTACAAGATGCGCGACCTGTCCCAGCCGGTCCACATCGCGACGCAACTCTTCGGTCAGCCGGACGGGCGACCAGACCCAGAGGCGGTCCCCCGCCAGCCGAATGATCGCGCTGCGGGTCGGATATGGAAAGCCGTAGAAGCTGACGATTTCGCCCTCCGCAAGCCACAGCGCCTCGTCAACCTTCTCAAGCATGAGGTTTCATCCCGCGGCGAGTTGGTTCGCGAAGGAGTGGCGGACATCACACCGCGAGCCCGAGCGCCGTTCTCACTTCCGCTCGCAAAATCTCAAACGTCTCGAGCAGCGGCTGGGCGCTAGTGTCGATGTGGATGTTCGCCTTGGAATAAAAGGCCGTACGGCCAGTGAGAATGGACTTGAGATCCTCCATCGCCTCGCGGCTCGCCGCCATCGGCCTGAGATCGCCCTGGGCGGCGACACGGCCCATGTGGTCTTCCGGATCGGCTTTGAGCCACACGCTCACGCAGCGGCGCAGCAGGAGGTTGAAGCTGCCAAGGTCGGAGACGAGGCCCCCCGCGGTGGCGATCACCGCCTCGGGATAAGCGTCGATCGCCTCGTCGAGCGCGCGGCGTTCGTAGCGACGGTAGGCGTTCTGCCCGTAGAGCCCGAGAATCTCGCTTATGCTGCAGCCGGCGAGCTTCTCGATCTCGCGGCTGAGTTCGACGAACGGGAATTCCAGGTCTTCCGCCAGCATCCGCCCGAGCGTCGATTTGCCCGCGCCGCGCAAGCCGATAAGCGCGATCCGGCGCGAGCGGACGGGCTCTTCGTCGCTGCGCTGGGCCGTCGGGCCGAGGAGTTCGGAAGCCGCCACGCGCACCCGGCGCAGCGTCGCCTCGTCCCGGTCCGCGAGCATCTCGCGCAACATCAGCCATTCCGGCGAGCTCGTGGTGACGTCGCCCAGAAGCTCGGCCAACGAACATTGCAGCGCCTGGGCGACGCTAAGGAGAATGAGGATCGAGGCGTTGCCGACGCCATATTCGAGATTGGCGAGGTGGCGCTCGGACACGCCGGTCGCGCCCGCCAGCGCCTTGCGGGTGAGGCCGCGCCGGGCTCTGAGCGCCCGGACCCGCTCGCCGAGCGCAGCGAGGAACGGCTCCCTCCGCGCCTCCGCGCTCTCGATTTCCGCCGGCGCGGCGACTTCGGCCTCAGCCGGCGACGGCGCTAGGTCGTTTGACAAGATTTTTGCGCGCCCCTAAGAGGATCTCAAGCACAATATTGCATCAAACAGAGGCAGACAAGCCTCGGCGCGCCCTCGGCGCGGGCCTCGCTTTAGGAGACGCCGATGGGCGGGAGCGCCGTTGAGCCGCCGCCGGAGACCTTTAACTTCGCCGCTCACCTCCTCGGGGCCAACGCCGCGCGGCCGGCCAAGACGGCGTTCATCGACGACTTGGGCGCGCTTTCTTACGGCGACCTCGAGCAGCGCTCCCGGCGGTTCGCCGCCGCACTTAAGGAGCGCGGCGTCAAGCGCGAGGAGCGTGTGCTTATCCTCATGCAGGACGGCGCCGACTGGCCGGTCGCCTTCCTCGGCGCGATGCTGGCGGGCGTCGTGCCGGTCGCGGTCAATACGCTGCTCACCGCCGACGACCTCGCCTATATGCTCGAACACTCCCGCGCTCAGGCCGCTTTCGTGAGCGGCGCGGTGAAGCCGGCCTTGAAGGCGGCGCTGACCAAATCGGATCATGAGGTCGCGACCGTCGTGGTCTCACGCCAGGCTCAGCCGCTCGAATATGGCGAGACCGGATTCGAGGACTTCCTCGCCGGCGCGGCGCCGCTTGCGAAGGCGGCCCGCACCCACGCCGACGATCCCGCGTTCTGGCTCTACTCATCCGGCTCGACCGGAAGGCCCAAGGGGACGGTGCATTCACACGCGAACCCCTATTGGACGACCGAGCTCTACGGCAAGGCGATCCTGGAGCTGAAGGAAAGCGACGTCTGCTTCTCGGCGGCCAAGCTTTTCTTCGCCTATGGGCTCGGCAATGCGCTGACTTTTCCGCTCGCCGTCGGCGCGACCACGCTGCTCATGGCCGAGCGGCCGACGCCTGAGGCCGTGTTCAAGCGCTGGCTCGGCGGCGTCGGCGGCGTCAAGCCTACGGTGTTCTACGGCGCGCCGACCGGCTACGCCGGAATTCTCGCCTCGAACAGCCTGCCGGCGCGGGAAGATCTGGCGCTGCGGCTCGCCTCATCCGCCGGCGAAGCGCTTCCGGCCGAGATCGGCGAACGCTTCAAGCGCCATTTCGGCGTCGACATCGTCGACGGCATCGGCTCGACCGAGATGCTGCACATCTTCATCTCCAACCGCCCCGGCAAGGTCCGCTACGGCTCGACCGGCTGGCCGGTGCCGGGCTACGAGATCGAACTGCGCGGCGAGGACGGACGCGCCCCGCCCGAGGGTGAGCCCGGCGACCTTTTCATCCACGGGCCGTCGGCGGCGCTCATGTACTGGGGCGCGCGCGCCAAGACGCGGGAGACGTTCGAGGGCCGGTGGACCAGGAGCGGCGACAAATACATCCGCAACGCCGACGGCTCCTTCACCTATGCCGGCCGCTCCGACGACATGCTCAAGGTCGGCGGCATCTGGGTCAGCCCGTTCGAGGTCGAGGCGACGCTGGTGCAGCATCCGTCCGTCCTTGAAGCCGCGGTGATCGGCGCGCCCGACCCCGACGGCCTCGTCAAGACCAAGGCGTTCGTGGTCTTGAAGCAAGGCGCCTCGGCCGACGAGGCCGAGCTCCAGCGCTTCGTCAAGGACCGCCTCGCGCCATATAAATATCCGCGCGCCATTAGCTTCATCGCGGAACTGCCCAAGACCGCGACCGGAAAGATCCAGCGCTTCAAATTGAGGGAAAGGGAAGGTTCGGCTGCGTCCAGCCAAGCCGCGCCACCATTGCGAGGAGCGTGAGAGCCCCGGGGACGGGTTGCTTCGCTCCGCTCGCAATGACAGAGGCGGATGTTCGAAGTCCCTCATTGCGGCCCCTCGCCGCACCCCGCTTGGCGCCGCGGGGAAAAGGGCGCAGGCTTGCGCCCCTTCGGTTGGACGCTAAGGGGGAGCGCTGGCGCGAATGAAGACCGCCGATCTTGTCGTCGCCAAGCGACCGAAGCTCGCCGGCATCACGCGCTTTCCGGCGGTCGACATCGCGGATTACGAACGCCGCCTGGCCGACTTGCAGGAGATCCTGCAGCGCATCCAGCAGGCCTATCTCGGCACGCATGAACGGGCCGTCATCGTGCTCGAAGGCTGGGACACGGCGGGCAAGGGCGGCGTGGTCAGGCGGCTCGGCTGGGCGCTCGATCCGCGCAGCTTCAAGGTCCACACCATCGCCGCGCCGGAGGAGCGGGAGAAATCGCTGCACTACCTCCAGCGCTTCTGGGAGAGGCTGCCACGGCATGGCCAGATCGTCGCCTTCGACCGTTCCTGGTACGGCCGCGTGCTGGTCGAGCGGGTCGAGGGTTTCGCTGCGCGCGCCGAATGGCGGCGCGCCTACGACGAGATCAACGAGTTCGAGCGCATGCTGCTCGCCGACGGGGTGCGGCTGGTCAAACTCTTCCTCCACATCACGCCCGACGAGCAGCTGCGGCGGTTCAGGAGCCGCCTCGTCAACCCGCTCAAGCGCTGGAAGCTTTCTTATGAGGACTTCCGCAATCGCGGCCGCTGGAAGGACTACGAGAGCGCGATCGAGGACATGATGGAGAAGACCTCCGCCCGTCGCGCGCCCTGGTATCTCATTCCCGCCAATGACAAGCCTTATAGCCGCGTCGCAGCGCTCAGGATTATCGCCAACCGCCTCTCGAAGGGCGTATCGCTCGAGCCCCGTCCGCTCGACCCCAAGATCATCGACGCAGCCGAAAGCCTGCTGGGCGTTCGTCTGCCTGCGAATGGCCGGCCGCCGGGATAATTCCCGGCGAAGGGACAAGCGACCGTCAGCCGGGCGAATCCAGAACGACAAACCCGTCGCCCGACCTCGTTCTGGCGTCTGCCGGCTGGTCTGTCGTGACGATTGTCATGCCGAATTTGAGCCGCTTGCGGACGGCTTCGCGCGACGGCAAATCGGCCTTGATGCGTCGCAGGGCGGCGCTGTTGTCGTCGCCGGCGGCCTTGGCGGGCGTCCCGACTTCAGCGGCCTGCCATTCCATCGTGCGCGATTGATCGTCCGAGCCAGTCAGCGTGAACACCCGCTCGCCGAGCGGCTGCGCGGGATTCTCGATCTCGACCTTCCCGGTGGCCGCCAGCGCGCCGTTGTCGAACACAGCGATCGACTTGTCGGCGCTGCTCACGACTACGCTCGGCGACTTGGGCGCACGGTCGTGGCCTTCCGAATATTCGGTCGCCTTGATCGCGGTATCGACCGCGTTGAATTCGCGCGCAGCATATTCGCCAAGCACCATGCCGGGATGAGCGACCTCTTCGGGCTGCGATTTGTCGTCGGCGATGACCACCGTCATCCCGAGCTTGGTGACGCCGAAGAGGAGTTGCGCGAATTCCTTCGGCAGGCGGACGCAACCGTGCGAAGCCGGATAGCCGGGCAATTGTCCCGCGTGCAGCGCGACGCCCGACCAGGTGAGCCGGTTCATGTAGGGCATCGGCGCGTTGTTGTAGGTCGAGGAGCGGTGGTTCTTGTCCTTTTGCAGGATCTTGAACACGCCGGTCGGCGTCCGGTGGCCCAGCTTTCCGGTCGAGCAGGTGGAGGCCGCGATGCGCACCCCGTTACGATAGACATAAACCAGCTGATCGGGGATCGAGACGATGACGAGGATGGGGCCGCCCGTCGAGCGGTCGGGATTCCAGTTGAACTCGCCGTTCTGGAGCTGCTCGGCGTATTTATCGACCTGCTGGGCGAACAACGGGGCGACCCGCAGAACAGCGGCTGCAGCCGCGACGCGGCCGAACTGACGGCGGTTCATCCTGCTTTGCGTCCCAAGCCCAGCTATGCTTCGCGAATAGAAGGGCGCGCCTCGGGTTGTCAATGACCGAGGCCGCGGCTTCTCCCTTGATCGGGGACCGTCACCCGGCCGAACTCACGGGCGGCCTGCATTGACCCCGCCTCACGCCCATGCCAATCGGCCCGCATGTCGCCCGCGCTCATCGCCATCGACTGGGGATCGTCAAGCTTTCGCGGCTATCTCATGTCGCGGGGCGGCGAGGTTCTCGAGGAAATGGCCTCGGGCGATGGGATCGGAAGCGTCAAGGCCGGGGAATATCCGGCGACGCTCCGGCGCCTCGTTGGGCATTGGCTCGACGCCAACCCGGCTCTCCCGGTGATCGCCTCGGGCATGGTCGGCAGCCGGCATGGCTGGCGCGAGGCTCCCTACGCGCCCTGCCCTGCCGGGCCGCGCGACGTGGCGGAGCGGCTGATCGCGGTCGAGGCGGACGGACGACGCGTGGTCCTCGCGCCAGGCCTGTCGTATGCGGACGAAACGGGCGCGGATGTGATGCGGGGTGAGGAGACGGAAATCCTCGGCGTCGCCGACGCCGGTGCGCGGCTCATCGTGCTGCCGGGCTCGCATTCGAAATGGGCGCGGGTCGAAGGCGAGCGCATCGTCGCCTTCAAGACCTTCGTCACCGGCGAATTATTCGCCGCGCTGCGCGACCATACGGTCGCGGGCGCCTTCGCCAGGGCCGCGCCCGCGAAAGACCCCGGACCGGCGTTCGCGCTCGGCGTCGAACGCGGCGCCGCGGCGGCCGGCGGCAAGACGAAGCCCGGCATTGTGGGCCTCCTGTTCGGCGCCCGCGCGCTGCCGCTCATGGGCAGGCTCGATCCCGACGACGCCGGCGAATATCTGTCCGGACTTCTGATCGGCGCAGAGATCGGCGAAGCGCGCCGGCTTTATCCGGACGAGGAGCCGCATTTGGCAGGCGCTGAGGCGCTGGTGAAGCGCTACCTCAAGGCGTTCGAGGCTCTGGGCGCCGGCGCCCGCCCCGCGCCCCCGCGCGCCGCGGCTCGAGGGCTTTACCGCATCGCAAAGGATGGAGGGCTCTTGTGACGCTTGACCTGGCGCCGACCCCGCTGATCGCGATCCTGCGCGGCGTGACGCCGGATGAGGTCGATTCCATCGCCGCGGCGATCGTCGAGGCCGGTTTCGGCGCCGTCGAAGTCCCGCTCAATTCGCCCGATCCGCTGGTCAGCATCGAGATCGTCGCGCGCCTCTTCGGCGACAAGATTCTGGTTGGCGCAGGGACGGTGCTCGAGCCGCACGAGGTCGATGAAGTCGCCGAAGCCGGCGGGAGACTGGTGGTCGCGCCGAACGCCGACCGCGCCGTGATCGAGCGCGCGATCAAACTCGGGCTCCTTGCGGCGCCCGGCGTCGCCACGCCGACCGAAGCCTTCGCGGCGCTCAAGGCGGGTGCCTCCGCATTGAAGCTCTTTCCGGGCGAAGCGATTCCGCCCGAGGTCGTGCGCGCCTGGCGCTCGGTGCTGCCGAAAACGACGCCGCTCTTCCCGGTCGGCGGGATCACGCCCGAGCGGATCGCCCCTTATCGGCGCGCCGGCGCCAACGGCTTCGGCATCGGCTCGGCGCTCTATAAGCCCGGCGCGAGCGCGAAGGATGTCGCCCGCGCTGCGCGCGATTTTGTGAAAGCGTGGAAGGCGTCGGGCTGAGCAAGCCGCTCCGGAATCCAGGATATTTGTTTTCGTATGGAGACGTCATCGCGAGGAGCGAAGCGACGTGGCGATCCAAAGCCGCAGGACGCCCTACGTTCCCTGGTTTGCTTCGCTTCGCTCGCAATGACGAGACTGCTTCATCGCACCAAGAAACTTTGCGGCGTCGTCCTCTTCAAAGCACAGGGCGCGCTCAGGCCGCGGCTTCGTTGGCCTGCGCAGGCGCCGCGCCCGCGCGGGCGAGCGCGTGGCGGATGAGGCGGTCGACCAGTTCGGGATAGCTCACGCCCATCGCCTCGAACACCTTGGGATACATGCTGATGTTGGTGAAGCCCGGCAGCGTGTTGACCTCGTTGACCACGAGCCCGCTGTCCTCGCGCAGAAAGAAGTCGACCCGCGCGAGACCCTCACAGCCGAGCGCGCGGAAGGCTTCGATCGAGAGCTTGCGCACCTTGTCGCTGATGTCGCGCGGAAGATCGGCCAGAACCTTGACCGCGGCGCCCTGCTCGTCGAGATACTTGGCCTCGTAGGTGTAGAAGCCGTGGCGGTTGCTCGGCACGATCTCGCCGGGAAGCGACGCGGTCACCGATCCATCCGCGCCCTCGAGCACGCCGCACTCGATCTCGCGGCCCCTGACAAATTCCTCGACCAGGATCTTGCGGTCGTGCCGGAACGCCTCGGCGACCGCCCGGTCGAACTCCTCGCGCGTCGCGGCCTTGTTGATGCCGACCGAGGAGCCGAGCCGTGCGGGCTTAACGAACAACGGGCGGCCGAGGCCTGCGGCGACCGCCTCGAAAGACGGCGCTGCGCCGCGACTGAAGCTCTCAAAGCGCGCGATCGGCAGGCCGGCGTCGCGCATCAGGCGCTTGGCGGCGTCCTTGTCCATCGCGGCGGCCGAGCCGAGGACGCCCGAGCCGACATAGGCCACGCCTGCGATCTCGGCCAGGCCCTGGACGGTGCCGTCCTCGCCGAAAGGTCCATGCAGAACCGGAAACAGAACATCGACCGCGCGCGTGAGATCGGGCGCGCCGCCCTCCTTGTCCGGCAGGATCGCGAGCCGCCCCGCGCCGCCCGGGATCAGCGCGACGTGCGGTCCGCTCTCGGGAACCGCCGTCGGAAACCTGCCGTCCTCAACCGGGCACAGGAGCCAGGTCCCGGACCGGGTGATGCCGATCGGCAGGGTGTCGTAGCGCGCCGGATCGAGCGCGCGGAACACATTGCCGGCGGACAGGACGGAGACATCGTGCTCGGCCGAGCGGCCGCCGAACAGCAACCCGACCCGCAGCCTTGCGACCATGCCGTGATCTCCCGAATCGATCCGCTTTGGAGGGACTTCGCCGAAATGGACCGGATTGGTCAACCGGCGGCGTGCGGCTCGGCAATTTCGATGAGATCGCGGCTGGCGGGGAGGCATCCGGAGGGGCCGAAGCCCCTCCGTCGCGGCCGGGAGATGGCCGACTGCCCGCCCCGCTCGCGAGCGGCCGGGAAGGTCCTGCAGCTGCGGAAATCATAAGGAAACTGGCGAATTTCGCTATCGACATACTTGTCGAGGCCCGCCCGCGCGATGACACGGGCTTTCCGCGGCTTCCCGCCGCCTACTCGGCCGCCAGGCGCCCCGGCGCGGAGCTGCTCGCCCGCGGATCGCGATGAAGCTTGCCGTCCTTCATGATCATCATGAGCCGGTCGGGCCCGACCAGCACCGACTGATCGACCAAAGGGTTGCCATCCACGAGCAGGATGTCCGCCAGCGCCCCGGGCTTGATCACACCGAGCTCGCCCTTGTGACCCATCAGTTCGCCGCCGACCGAAGTCGCGCAGCGCAGCGCCTCCGCCGGCGAGTAGCCGAAGAACTTGACGAAATGGCCGATGTCGCGGGCGTTCTGGCCCATCGGGGTGATCTTGAATCCATAGTCGCCGCCGACCACCACCTTCATGCCGCGCTTGCGCATCTGCTCATATGTGCGGCAGGTCAGCTCGAGCTTGCGCGCGAGGCCCATGCGCTCGACGAACTCGCGCGGCACGCCGGCCGCGTCGCCCTCGAAAACCGCATTGTGGATCAGACCAAACGCCGGGCCAATGATGACGCGGTGCTTCGCCGCCTCGAGCATGTCGAGCGCTTCCTCGTCGGCGAAGTCGCAATGATAGATGCAGTCGACGCCATTGCGCACCGCCCGCTTGACCGAGGCGGCGGCGCGCGAATGGCAGGCGACGCGCTTGTTCCATTCATGCGCGACTTCGACCGCGGTCGCCACCTCGACCTCGCTCATCGAGGTGATTTCCGCCCCCGCGTTGGTGACGAAGTCGTCGCCGGAGATGTTGAGCTTGATGTTGTCCACGCCTTCGCGGCAGCAGAGGCGCACCGCGCGCCGGACCTCGTCAGGCCCGTCGGCGATCATGCCGAAGCTCTCAGCGTGCATATGCTGCTTGCGCTCGTCGCCGAGGCCGCCGGTCGAGGTGATCTCGGGCCCGGCCGCCTTGTAGCGCGGCCCGGCCAGATAGCCGTCCTCGATCTCCTGCCGCACGACGACGTCGAGGCGCATCTTGGCGGACGCCGCCGAATAGCAGGAGGTGAAGCCGTGGTTGAGGATCAGCGTCGCGTTGCGGCAGGTGCGCAGAAGATGTTCCTCGGGCGGAATCTCGCCGAGGTCCTGATTGCGGGCCGGGCCGACGAAGGAGAGATGGCAGTGGCCCTCGACCATCCCCGGCATCAGCGTCATGCCGCCGCCGTCGATGATCTCGGCGCCGTCGCGGCGAAGCTGGCCTTTGTCGCGGGCGACCGCGGTGATGCGGTTATGCTCGATCAGCACCTCGGCCGGATAGCGCTCGTCGTTCTCGCCATCCCAGACCTGCGCGTTCTGAATCAGAAAGGCCATGGGCCTCATCCTCCCTTATGCAGCGGCGCGGAAGCGCTCTTTGCCGTCATGATAGGGGTATGGCGGGCGTCAAGTCCAACGCTTTCCGGGCCCATGGCTTCAAGGTTCTTGCGGCGCCGCAAGAACAATAGTGGCGGCCCCACAAGAGAGAATCTCAGAAACCTCGGATCGGGGATCCAGCAGATCCGCCTCTTGACCAGATTTCCATTGGGCGGCATGGTCGCATCACCCGAAACCAGCGCGTCTTATTGCTCGTATTGAAAATCGCTGGCGGCCAACGGACAGAACTGACGCTCGGGTCATATTGAGCACTTAGAAAAACGGACCTTGCCATGACGACGTTCAACGCCCCGCCAGATCAAGTCGGCCTCACCCTGAACGATGGGGACACTCTGAACGTAAACTCCGGCGGCACGGCCTCGGACACGAGGATCAACTACGGCGGCGTTGAATATGTTTATTCCGGCGGCGTCGCCGATCACACCACGATCGAGCATACTGGCCACCTGAGAAGTCTTGAACGGCGGCGTGTCCAACGACACGACGGTTGGCGATCGCAGCCTCGAATTCGTCGGCGACGGGGGCGTTTCCAATCATACGATCGTCGATAGGGGTGGAACCGAAGGCGTCGTGGACGGCGGCGTTTCGAATGATGCGATCATCCACCGCGGCGGTCGGGAAAATCTCCAGGGCGGCGTCTCGAACAACACGAGGCTCGATGCGGGCGCCGTCGAAAGCGTGAGCCAAGACGGCGTTGCGAATCACACGATCGTTGGCGACCACGCCGACCTCAATGTCCACAATGGCGGCGTCGCCAATAATACGGTCATCGATCGCGGCGGCGTCGAGACAGTCGACCGCGGCGGGCAGGCCAACAACGTCACGTTTGCCGGCAAAAGTATACTGGTCCTGCACAGCCCGACCGAACTGACGGGCACAGTCTCCGACTGGCGGATAGGCGACGCGATCGACCTGTTGAATACGCAGGTGACTTCAGTCCATCAGACCGGGAACCAACTGACGGTGAGCTACGGCCAGGACCAGAAGGTCACTTATGCGCTCGACGCGCAACAGGCGAATACGCATGTCGCCTTTCGCTCCGACGGCCACGGCGGCACGGAACTGATCCTGACGCCGGTGGTTGGCCTTCAGAACCATGAGGCCGCCATTCACTTCGGACCGGGGCCTCACTTTTTCTTTTGACGCCGGGAGTTTGGCATGTGGCTCCGCCGCCCCTCACGGACGCGCTTCACTCGCGGCGCAAGCTGAGCGCGGGCAGCGCTACTCAGATGCGCTGCTTGCAACGATCGAGGCGATGACGTCCGAAGCCATCTTGAACTGCGTCTCGCGATTCTCGATCCCGTGCCGCCGCGCGATCCAGGCAAAATCCGTGTACACCGCGAACACCTGTCCCTGTGCGTCTTTGGTCACCAGGAGGCGAACCGGCCAATCGAGGCCCGCCGTAGCCCTCGCGGTTAAGAACTGAACACCAAGGGGCGGATTGCCGAAGACGATCAGCCTCGACGGGCTGAGTTCGATCCCGGCGCCGGACGCGAGCTTGGTTTGGTCGATGACGTCGAAAAGCATGATCTTCTTGGCGGCGATGTCGGCCTTAAGGCGCTCGATCGTCTCGTCGAAACCATAGGCGCTCCTGACGGAGACGATTCCATTCTGTTCAGCCGCACCCTCCGAAGAGCCTCTTCAGTCTCCATCGGGCTTTTGGTGCGTGGAGCGTTCGTCAAAATGGCCGGGTCCGGCGCCCATGCCGAGCATGATCATTGGCGTGCTTCTTGGGATTAGCTCCGCCACCCGATCGGGCACGACCTCGAGTTCCGCGCCGAAACAGCCAATGGCGTCGAGACGCTTCACGTGATCCCGCACTGCCTTGGCGCTGTCCGCAGTCTTGCCGACCGCCTTCCAGCCGCCAGAGCGACGTCTGAATGGCGAGTGAGGCCGCAGAATAGAAGCTATCGCCGCCCATCGCCATGAAGCGGAAGACTTCCCGCAGGTAATCCTCAGCGGTCGCGAGATTGCCGGACGGCCCATAAGGCAGCCCGACCTGAACCATCTGCCGGCCGCCTCTCTCATCGCGGGCGAGAAGAAACGGGCTTCGATCGAAAGCATGTCCACGCCAGCGGCGTCTTCAGCCGCAGCTTCTTCTAGCGTTGTAACGTAGAGCATGGTGATCTTCTGACCGCGCGCCTTCATCGCGCGTATGTCGGCGACCGTCGGCCGGTTGTGGCGCATGACCATTCGTGACTTCTCGATTGATATAGTGAACAGAGCACGGAACGCTTGAAGGTCAGCTTCCTAATCGAACGACGGCGCGACAGCGCTCCTAAACACGGCGGCGCACATGACGGGCTTAGGTGAGAACAACATGTCGGGTCAGCTCCTCGATCGAGGTGTCCGCCTTCGCCGCGTCGTAGACGATTTGCCCATGACTCATGACCACGAAGCGATCGCACACTTGATGGGCGTGATAGAGATTGTGGGTCACGAGCACGCTGGACATGTTCTCAGAGCGCAGCTTCTTGATATAGTTGAGCACCGCCTCCGTCTCGCGCACCGAAAGCGCGCTGGTCGGCTCGTCCAGGAGCAGGATGCGTCGTTTGAAATAGACGGCGCGGGCGATGGCGACCGCTTGCTTTTGGCCGCCCGACAAATCGCCAACCTCCTTGTCGGGACTGTCGATGCCGCTGATATGGATGCCGCTGCGAAGCACCTCGATCGCGATCTCACGCATTGTTCGATGCTTGAGGAAGCCCCAGCGATTGGCGATTTCGCGGCCCATGAAGATATTGCGGACGATCGACATCGTGTCGACAAGGGCCGTGTCCTGATAAATCGTCTCGATACCGATGTGCTCGCTGTCGCGCCGGGAAGACACGACCGCTCGCGCGCCGTCAACGAGAATCTCGCCGTCGTCGGGCCGAATGATTCCTGACATTAGCTTGATCAGGGTGGACTTGCCGGCGCCATTGTCGCCGAGAAGTCCGACCACCTCGCCGGCGCTGATATGGAAGTTCAGGCTCGTCAGCGCCTGGACGTTGCCATACCGCTTCGACACGCCCCTGATTTCATAGATCGGGGAACTCATCGCCTAAACCTTTTAGCGGCAACCTGGTTGAAGATAACGGCGATCACGATCAGCGCACCGACGAAGATGTCGAGATAGAACCCCGGCGCCCGCATCAGCAACAGAATATCCTGAATGGTGTAGATCAGCGCAGAGCCGAGGAAGATTCCCAGTATCCCTCCGCGTCCGCCGGTCAGGGCCACGCCTCCGATCACGCAAGCTGCGATGGCCTGCAATTCGATACCCTGCCCCTGCGCCGGGTTGATGCTGTTGACGCGCGTCGCGTTGATGATGCCTGAGAATGCAGCCATTCCGCCTGTGATGCTGAACGCGATCAGTTTGATCTTGCGCGGCGAGATACCGATCGCAGTCGCCGCGTCGCGATTCCCGCCGACCGCGAAAATCTGATTTCCCAGGCGGTGATGCTGAAGCATCATATGGAAGCCTACACAGCAGAGGATCAGCCACAAAAAGCTCGTGCCGACCAGTCCCAGACTTCCGCCGAATACAAACTGGAAGGCCGGTTCTGGCCTGAATCCGATCGACTGCGCGCCGTGCACGAGAAACGTCATCCCATGCCAGAACAAGAGGCCGCCCAGCGTGACGATGAAGGACGGCATCGCGAATTGCAGCGTGATCAGCCCGTTCAACGCCCCGATCAGGGTTCCCAGCACGATCGCGATCGCCGACGCAATCCAAACCGGGACAAACAGATCGCTCATCAACATTGCCGCCACCACCGACACGAATGTCGCGGCGGTACCCACAGACAGATCGAATTCTC
This sequence comes from uncultured Alphaproteobacteria bacterium, assembly GCA_963794655.1. GTDB lineage: Bacteria > Pseudomonadota > Alphaproteobacteria > Rhizobiales > Beijerinckiaceae > Roseiarcus. The sequence continues at coordinate 1,210,595 of CAWCEV010000006.1, read as the reverse complement.
CGGCAATCATCAGAACACCGACGCCCAAAGCGACGATTCCGAGGGATGGAATCGCCTGTAGCATCACCGAGATATTCGGCCCGGACAGATATCTGAATTCGTTCGGCGCGATCAGCGCCGCCGCTATGCAGACGACCTGAATGGCGACGAAAACGACCAGAATGCTCGCGTCGGTCGTCCGCCGGAAACCCCGGGCCCAACTGGCGAGACCGGGGCGAGGCATCGTTCCAGAAGCGCCGTCCGGACTTTGTGGCAGGCGCTCTTCGGCGCCCGCCACTTCATGCGGTTGCCAGCTCACGGAAGCTCAACGATATTGGCCGGCGAGCGTAGCTGCGAACTTGTAGTTCGTATTGTCGACCATGCCGTTGCCGCCGGTGTTCATGTCGGACGGATAGAGGCCGTAGCGGATCTTCTGGGCAAGCTGGACGACGGCATAGTAGCCCTGCGAATAGGGCTGCTGATCGACTGTAGCGGTGATGTCGCCGTCTGCGATGCCCTGCAAGATGTCCTTCGAGAGGTCGAAACCGCCGACCGGCACTTTGACACCGGCCTGCTTCATGGCGGGGACGATCTCGATCATGGGTTGGGCGCCAAGACCAATCACGGCCTTCACCTCGGGATGCCCGATCAGGTACTGGACCTCCTTGGTGAGCACCTGCGGCAGGTCGCCGCCCGTACCGATCATTTCAGATTTGGCGCCGACCTCATCGAGCGCCTTCTGCACGCCCTCGTGTCGCTTGGTTGCGTAGACGGCGTCGGGAAACTCAACCGGAGTGAAAACCAGATCGCCCGCCTTGAGATGAGCCGCCTCGACCATTCGCTTGCCGATCAGATAGCCGGTTGCAGGAAAATCCTGACCGATGAAAGCCAGCCGGCAGTTGCCGCCCTTCGCACCCTGCGAGTGATCGATGTTGAACGCGATCACCGGGATGCCAGCCTTCGTCGCGTCGCAGATAGTCTTGTTGAACGCGTTGTCGTCCCAGATGATGGCCGCGATTCCGTCGACCTTGTTGGCGATCGCGGTCTGGATGATGTTGTTTTCGGTCGCCTGGTCGTTGTTCGCGTACTGGATGTCCAGATCGACGTCCATCTGCTTGGCCGCGTCGTTGGCGCCCTTGAGCAACGGGTCGAAAAAGTTCACGCCGGGCGACGTGTAAATGATCATCGTGATACGCGGCTTGTCGGCCGCTTGCGCAGCTCCCGCGATCAACCCCGCGAGTGCCAGCGACGCGAGTATCGACTTCATGCCTTGCTTCATTTTGCTCCCTCCCGGACTATCGGGCCACGAAATGGCCCGCATTGCTCAACTCACGCGAAAACCCGCGCGTCTCATTCCTTGACTGCCGCCTTGCCGCCGGCCTGCCTCTTCAACGACGTTGAGGCGCACTCTTGTCGATCCCGCTTGGTTCGGATCGTCGGCCCTCGACAAGTCGGACGCACCTCTTCCGTTGCGAATTTCCGTATTTGTTCACCCTATGCATTCGCCTCGCTGAAACCATTCTGTTTGATGATCGTTTACCATCAACGCGCACCCGAACAGTCCAGAATCTCCACTACGCCGCCTTCGCCGCCAGCAGCGACTTCAATCTCACAGTAGAATCGGCCAGCGCTTCAGGGCGAGGCCTCATCCTTCGTTCGATCATCAACTGCGCGATCCTGACGTCGCGTCCGATTGTCCCCGCAAAGCCGATGCCGCTTGTGCAGATGAGCCTGCCATCGCCTGCTAGATGGAACACCAGCAGGCCGCCCTCGACCGCTCGTGTTACAAGCCACCCATCGGCCGCGGGCAGGCCGGCCACCTGGACGCTGAGTTCGTACTGGTCAGACCACAACCAGGGCACCGTGGCATACTCTTCGCCGGCGCCGAGCATGTTCCGAGCGGCCGTCTCGCCCTGCTCCTCAGCATTTTTCCAGCACTCGAGTCTTATGCGAGAGCCGAACAGCCTATGGGGAAAAGAGCTGGCGTCGCCGGCTGCGAAGATATTCGGATCGCTGCTGCGTAACGTCGCGTCCACAGCGATCCCATTATCGATGGCAAGCCCCGCCGACGAGGCCAGTTCGACCCGCGGCGTAACCCCGACTGCGGCGAGGACGGCGTCACTATGCAGTTGGGTCCCATCATCGAGATCGACCTCGACCGCGTCGCGCGTCCACCTTATTCCCGCCGGCTGTCGGTTGAAATAAAAGGTCACGCCCGCCGCGCGGTGCCGCGCCGCGAGCAGCCTTTCGATTTCCGCGGGCAATGAACGCATGACCAGCCGTGAGCCCACTTCGATCACTGTGACCTCGCATCCGCGGGACGCAGCGCTGGCCGCAACCTCGAGGCCGATGAAACCGCCGCCGATAATGATCAAGCGCCGCCCGCTGCGGACGATGTCCGCGAGACCGCGCGCATCCGCCGCGGAGCGAAGATACAGGATATTACCTAAACCGATTTCCGGCACCGTAAGTCGCCGCGGTTCCGCCCCCGTCGCCAACAGGAGGCGCCCGTAGCGGATCTCGCCGCCGTCCTCAAGAAAAACCTCCTGCCTCTTGGGATTGATCGCCACCGCGCGCGTGCCGGCGCGCAGTTCTATTTTGTGCGAGGCCAGAAACGACGGCTCGAACAAGCCGCAGTCCGAGAGAGTCTTGCCGCCGGTCAGGATTTCCTTGGACAGCGGCGGACGCTGATATGGCGGCTCGGTTTCGGCGCCGATCAAGGTGATGGCTCCACGCCAGCCTTCCCGCCGCAGCGTCTTCGCGGCCTGGGCCCCGGTGTGGCCGGCGCCGATGATGACTACGCCCTCCATGCCCCTTGCACTCGTCTCCGGCAATCTCCGTTAAGAAGTCTAGGTTGCGAAGCCAAAGCCTCAATCCAATCCTTGATGGAATAAGATCAACGACGCCTTCGCGACGGCACACCCGATCGGATATCTCTGGTCGGCGCCCCGAGCGGAGCGCAAACCAGACGGAGTCGGGAGGAAGCGGTGCAACGGATGGGTCAAGTCATCTCCCTCAAACCGGGAGTGGTCGCCGAGTACAATCGGCTTCACGCGGCGGTCTGGCCGGAGGTTTTGCGGGTTATCCATGATGCCCATATCCGCAATTACTCCATCTTCCTCAAGGAGCCGGAGAACCTGCTGTTCGCTTATTGGGAATATCACGGGACCGATTTCGACGCCGACGCGAAGAAGATGCTCGCGGATCCGGCCATGCAGCGTTGGTGGGAGGTTTGCACGCCGCTGCAAGAAGCCTTCGCGACTAGGAAGCCCGGCGAATGGTGGGCGATGATGCAGCCCGTTTTCTTCACAGATCTCTAGTCGAAAACAGTAGACGCTAGAGGAGCGGGAACACGCGGGCCACTGTTCAAGGGCGAACGGAGACAAAGCCGTGCAGACCACCGTCGCTCCGCGAGCGGCGTAGACGATAGATCGCCGCCAATGCATCGCCCACTCGTTCTTATCAATTCGTTAGGAACTGTCTTCACATGGTTGGATCGGAACAAAACGCGTCGCATCGTTCGGATGGCTGGGTGGAAGCCGGATCGGTTGGCGACGTCGAGCGGGAAGATGTCAAACGGTTCGATCATGGCGGGCGCACCTTCGCGATCTACTGCGCGCCCGACGGCCAGCATTACGCAACCGACGGCATCTGCACGCATGAATACGCGCACCTTGCCAACGGGCTGGTGATGGGCAACATAATCGAGTGCCCAAAGCACAATGGACGGTTCGACTACCGCACTGGCGCCGCCAAGGGCGCGCCGGTCTGCGTGGACCTCAAGACCTACCCGATAAGGGTCGAGGGCAAGACGTTGCTCATCAAGCTCGATTGACAAAGCCACGCACGTTCGAGCCCAAGAGCTATTCCGCCGCCACCGCGGCTCGCGGCGCCGGCTGGAACGGGCGAGCGCCGGGGGGCAATTCGCGCCGAACGAAATAGTCGGGCTCCTTGAGTTGGCGCAGCAGCGTTGGAATGATTTCGCGATAGGTTTCGACGATGCCGCTGTAAGGCTTTGGCAGATCGGCCTTCAGCTCCTCATGCAGCGCGGGCAGAGCGTGATAAGGCACCATCGGGAACATGTGGTGCTCGACGTGATAGTTCATGTTCCAGTAGATGAATCGCGAGATCGGGTTCAGGTAGACCGTCCGGGCATTGAGGCGGTGGTCGAGCACATCCTCCGCAAGGCCGAGATGCTGCATGAGGGCCGTCAGCACGTAGTGCCAGGCGCCGTAGAGCGACGGCAAGCCGACAAACATGAGCGGCAGGATGCTTCTGATGTAAATGGCCCAGGCGATGAAGACTACGTAGACCAGAATGTGGGCCCGCGCGATCCAGTAGACCTTGTCGTATTCCGACTTGGGGATAAAGGTCTTTTCCTCGGCCGTCAGCCTGCCGATCGCGTGCAGCGAGACCTTCGAGATGTAAGACTGCGCCTGCTTGATGCCGAAGAACATCAGGAAAATGTCGCGCAGGACGGGCGGTCGCGGGGCCACCACTTCGGGGTCGCGGCCGACGATGATCGTGTCCGTGTGGTGCCGTGCATGGCTCCAACGCCAGACAGTCGGCTCGCGCAGCACCATGAAGCAGGCGATCTGATAAATCGCCTCGTTCATCCAGGGCGTTTTGAAGGCGGTCCCATGCCCGCATTCATGCCAGCGTGAATTTGTCGAAGACCCGTAAAGGACGCCGTAGGCGATGAAGGCGGGCACGGCCCACCAAGTCCCCCACAGGAGATAGCCAGCCCCACCTGTGATCGCGAACGCCGCAAACCAAATGATCGTATCTCGAGTGGCCGGTCCATCTGACCGCTTCATCAGCGCCTTGAGTCGCCCGCGTGGGATCGGCGAGGCATACCATTGCGCATTCGCTAGGCCATGTTCCACCGCGAGCTTGGCCTGGTCGCCCACGAGGCTGTAGTTCCGGCGAACTGATCCGTCAGGCATTTTGCTCCTCCCTGCGGCGCCGCTGCTGACCCGGGCTTGGATACTGCTCGGCGAACCTGTTCACAGGCGCCGTCATTGTACGCATTTGCACGCGTCCTCGCATAGTAATCTTGATGAAACTCCATCAGGGGTGTTCGACCCTTGCGCCCGCATCCGCCGCAGCCGGTCATAGACTTGCGGCGTCCGGCGGCGGAACGGCTGATCCGAGTACGGCCAAGGATTTCTTGGTCTTCTCTGTATTGACGATCGACTTGAGCCCGGCCGTCGCGTCCCGCAACAGCGTGGGATCCGGATGGGCCCGGTTGGCGATCAGAAGCTGGGCCAGGCGCACATCGCGGCCAATCGATTCGGCCCTTCCGAGTCCTGTCGCGCCGACAATCCTCCCGCTTGGCGTGAGATGAAACAAGATTACGGCGCCGTCATCCATGTGGCGCGCCGCCATTGAGACCCCAAGTCTGGGCAGACCGGCGATTTGCAGCGAGAGATCATATTGATCGGACCAGAACCATGGCACGGCGTCACACGCCGCCTTCTCGCCCATGATCGCCTTGGCGATCACCCGAGCATGATCTTCAGCATTCTGCCACGCCTCGACCCGCACATATTGATCGAACAGCGGGTGCCAGAAACTTGCCGCGTCGCCACAGGCGAAGATCGATGGGTCGTCGGTGCGCAGCGACTCATCGACCAGAACCCCGATATCTACATCGAGACCGGCGCTAGCCGCCAAGCCGCTGTTGGCCTTCACGCCGACCCCAATGACCGCCAAGTCGCAAGGCAGAACCTCGCCGGTTGAGAGCTCGACCGCGCACAACTCACCGCTAGGACCCGACACAAACCGCTCGATCATTACACCCATGCGCGTGCGAACGCCCTCGGATTGATGGCGCTTGGCCAGTCGGTCGGCGATCATCGGCGGAACGACCCGGGCAAGGAAGCGGTCGGATGCTTCGATCAGCGTCGTATCGATGCCTTGCGCGCGCGCCGAAGCAGCGATCTCGAGGCCGATGAATCCGCCGCCCACGACCACGAGGTGTTTGGCCCGTCCGAATCGTTCGGCGATCGCCAGCGAATCATCGATGTTGCGAAGATAGTGGACGCCCCTGAGCTCGGCTCCCATAACCGAAAACCGCCGCACAGAGGAACCGGTCGCCAAAACCAACACGTCGTAGTCGAGCTTCGCGCCGTCGGAGGTCTGAACCGACCTGACGTCACGATCGATCGCGACGGCGGAAACCCCCAGGCGCAAATCGATGTTGCGCCACGCGTCATCCTGTTTCCGCCAGATTAGACAGTCTTCAAGCGTTGCGTTGCCGGTCAGGATTCCCTTGGTCAGGGGCGGACGCTCGTAGGGCGGGTGGGGCTCCTGGCAGACCAGCGTCACCTGGAATTCGTGCGGATAGGCGCCGAGAATCTGGGTCAGGCGGCCGCCCGCCTGACCGCCGCCAACGACCACGACCCGGTTACTGTTCGCGCGACGCATCGGATGGTCCTAATCCGTTCAGTCACTCACTAGGGGGCAACCATTGTCATTTGTGGAGGGCAGGCCCGGCGGCCAGCAGCGTCTCCGAACAGCACCCGACCGCTCGTGAAACTACAGGCACGAAACCGCGCCGTGCAACCGCTCCGCAGGCCGATTCGCGTCCGTTGATGGAATTCGATCACAATCGTCAAAGCGGCGCGCAAGATTTTATCCTTACGTGCCAATTACAAGAGGAAGGCCATGGGCAGGAGACCTGACCGTTCAGGCGACCCACAACCAGCTTCAGCCGGAAAGGCTGCGCCCCGTGGGCGAGCGAGGCTCGCGCAGGTCGCGCGGCTGGCGGGAGTCGGGATAGCGACTGTCGATCGCGTTCTGAACGAACGTGGGAGCGTCTCTCCCGAGACGACGCGCAAGGTCGTCGACGCCGCGCGGCAACTCAAGCTGGGACGGTCGCTTCCGGTCGCCTACCGCCGCGGGCTACGCCTCGAGGTGATCATGGCGAGGCCCGATCTGCCCTTGTTCCAACGACTCAACCGCGCCTTCGTCGACGCCGCCTCCACGCTCGATCGATCAGTCATCGTGCAGCGCAGTTTCATTGACGAGGCGAAACCCCAACTCGCGGCCGAGCGCATCCTCGCCACGCAGGCGGACGCCGTCATCCTTTACGGCCAGGAGCTGCCTTCTGTTATCGACGCCGTGACATCGATCACTGTAGGGGGCAAGCCGGTCGTGACGCTGTGCTCCGACCTGCCGACCTCGCCTCGGCTCGCCTATGTTGGCATCGATCACTACAGCGCAGGACGGACGGCGGCCTATTTCATGACCCGGATGGCGCGCCGCCAGGGACCGGTGATAGTGCTGACCCACTGCTTGGACTACCGGGCACATGCCGAACGCATCGGCGGATTCCGCGACTGGTTGAGCGAGCACAAGGCCGATCTGTCTATCGTGTGCATCCTGGAGGGCCGTGAAGCGCCGGATCTGTCCGAGCGTCTGCTGACCGAGGCGCTGCTTGGGCACGCGGATGCGATCGGCGTCTACAATACCAGCGACGCGAACGTCGCCGTGGATCAAGCTCTGCAGACTACCGGGCGGACCGGCGATATTGTTTTTATCGGCCACGAGCTCGACGCGCACACGCGGCGTCTGCTGATCAACGGAACGATGGCGCTGACGATCGATCAGAATCCGGAGCGCCAAGCGCGGGCGGCGCTGGACATTCTGCTCGCCCGCTTCGGCTATGCGGAAAAGATGCGCTTCCCAGAGAGCTCAAACGATGTCCCGTTTTCGATCTACGGGCCCGAGAACGTGAGTTCGCGGAAGTTGGTCCAATAGACACCAACCCTTGCGGTCGCCGCTGACGAGATGGTCGCGCTTGCCTGGAGGAACGCCGGATGGCAAGGCCGGCATGCTAGGACAGCCCCGTTCATGAATGTGCGAAGCGACGCCGGAGCAACACCGTCTTCCCCTCGATCCTCACAGTGTCGATGATGCTCGTTGCCCTCGGCGCGATCTGGCTGAGACCTATGGTCCCTGGCGCCACCTTTCGCAACCGCTTCGTTCGTTGGCGGCGGGCTGGCGTCTGGGGACCAGATCATGACGAAGCGGCGCAAATAAAATCGGCGGACGATTCTCGTTTGCCGACGAAAGCTGCGAACAATTCCGCCCGTGAGTGGACGCCCAGTTTCTCGTACGCCCTGCCGCGATAGGTCACGACCGTGCTCGGGCTGATCGCCAGGTCTTCCGCGATGACCTTGGTCGTCTGACCGTCGAGTATTCGGAGGGCGACTTCGCGCTCCCGGACCGTGAGACTCTGCCCGCGCCGCGCCAGTTCGTCGGTGACGAAATTGCGGGCGCCGCGTCGACCGTCTCCGTTGATCAGATAATGCCGCGCGGCGGCGTGGGCGAAGAGCGACGACAGGTTGCGGATCGCCTCGATCTCGCCACTAAAAAACGGACCATCGGCAACGTCGCGATAGAGATTGACGGAAAGCCAGGTGTCATGCCGCACGCGAATGAGATTGGCGATCCGCTCCTTGATGTTGACGTCCGAATAGCACGCCGAACGATAGTCGGAATCGGAGATATCGTCCTGGGATTGGCGGTGGACAAAAATATTCCCGTTCGGGGCTATTCCGGAACGGCGAACGATAATGTCCTGAATTTCGTCCTTCCGAAAAAATTGATGAATATATGGCGAGGCCGTTTCCCTCGCTATGTTCGGCCCGGCGCGAGTCGCGGCCGATATGAGCTCGGGATTACGATATCTCTGAAAGGCGAACACGGTGCAGTGCTGCACGCGGATATCGGCCCCGGCGACGGACAGCACGCTCCGGGCGAACTGACCGGCCTCCTGCGATCCGATCGCCTCGATCATGCAGATCAAAGCGTGATGGTCGATCATCGACGGCGAGGCTCCTCGCTCGAGGACCCATCCTTCCATCATGCTCCTCCCTGGCGCTGATTGGGCTTGGGCGACCCTAATGATCCAAGACGAATCCTGCAAGGAAGCGACGTTTCACCCCCGAAGCAGCGCAGCCTGGCATGTCCTTCGGCGGGAGGACACCGCCTGGCGCGCGCGGTCGCTAGAACAGGACGGACGCACGGGTCGCGTGAGGACGATGCGAGTGAGGGTTTCGAAGGGCTACGTCTCGACCAGCCTCGGCGAGCTCCACTATCGTCGGCTCGGCTCGGGCATACCGCTGGTTCTGCTGCCCCATTCCGGCCGCTCGTCGCGCATGTTCGCCAATCTGGCGCGCGAGTTGGCGACGCGATGCGACGTTCTCGCTTTCGATCTGCCGGGTTCGGGCGAATCCGCGCCGTTGCAGCCCGGCGTGTCCTTCCACGCCATCGCCGCCGCGCTGATCGAGGCGACGCAGCTGCTTGGGCTTAGCCGCTTCGATCTCTACGGCATCCATACCGGCAACAAGCTTGGCGCGATCATGGCGACCGACCCGGCGACGGTCATCCGCAAGCTGGTTTTCGCTGGCCAGACCCACAGCCTCATCCCCGATCAAAGGAAGCGCAACGAGTTGATCCGGATCGCCGCGGCGGCGGCGCTCGCCGCGCCGCGAGCCGCTGGGCCTGAGGCGGCGATCGCCTGGGCGGCGCGGATTGGCGAGCTTCAATCCCATTGCCTTTTGCGCGCGACGCTCGACGACATCGCGACGACCGGCGACGTCTCGCCCCATATCGACTGGCTCGTCGACGAGGCGCAGGGCACGCTCGGCCGGCCGTTCCTGTACGATGCCAATTTCCGCTACGATCTCGAATCCGACCTCAGGCGCATCGCCATTCCGACCCTGATCCTCGAAATCGCGACGCCCGACGAGGATCGCCGCATCGGCCGGCAAGGCGACATCGTTCGGAGCCTCGTACCTGGGGCCCGGCTGGAGACGCTGGTCGAGCCGGGCGGCGTCGGGCTGACGATGGAGCATCGCGCCGGCGAAGTCGCCGCCATCGTGTCCGCCTTTCTGGAATCCTAGCCCCCTCGACAGGAACGGATCCGATGCAGAATTTTGGCCTTAAGAATCGCGTGATCGCAATCACCGGCGCCGGTTCAGGGATCGGACGCGCGACGGCGCTGCTCGCGGCGGCGGACGGGGCCCATGTCGCGGTCTGCGACGTCAACGTCGAATCGGCGGCAGCCGTCGCCCAGACGGCTCGCTCGCACGGGGTGAGGGCGATGGAGGCCGCTTTCGACGTCGCCGATGGCTCAGCGACCCGCGAGACGATCGCCAGAATCGAGGCCGCGCTCGGTCCGATCGATGGGCTCGTCGCCGCTGCGGGCATCTCCCGGCCGGGGCGGGCGGAAGCGCTGACCGAGGAGACCTGGAGCCGGGTCATCGCGGTCAATCTGACAGGCATGTTCCTGACCTGTCAGGCCGTCGGGCGCGGCATGATCGCGCGAAAGAAGGGGGCGATCGTGACGATCGCCTCGGGCGACGCGTTCGGCGGCCACGCCGGCCGGGCGCATTACTGCGCGTCGAAATACGGCGTCGTCGGCCTGTCGCAAACGCTCGCGATCGAATGGGGCCGTCACGGGGTTCGCGTCAATTCGGTCGCCCCCGGCGGGGTCGACACGCCCCTCTTGCGAGCGGGCGTGCCCGAGGACGTCGTCGAGGGCGTCATGATCGACCGCACGCCGATGCGCCGCCTGGCGACCGCCGAAGACCAGGCGAGGGCCAGCCTGTTCCTGCTGTCCGACGCGGCGTCCTTCATCAACGGCGCGGTCGTGCCGGTCGACGGCGGCTTCACCGCCGGCTATCTCACACGCTGGAGCGGCGCAGACTACGCGTCGAACGCGCTTCTGGCGGCGCAGGCCTATGCGCGCCCATGAGCCGTTGCGCCTGTCCTCGTTCGGGGGGACATACCGGGCAAGTCCGCGCAAATAAGGCTATCTTAGCGTCTATGGGACCGCTCGCCGAAAGCGGCGTTTGGGAGGATCGCAGAATGAACAGGCTTCTGCTCGCTGCCGCACTATCGCTGCTGGCGACCGCCGCCTCCGCGGAGCAGCTCAAGATTGCGACGATCGAATCGTTCTCCGGCCCCGGCGCCGACATCGGTGTCGTATGGGCCGAAGGCATCAGGTACGGCGTCGATCGCGTGAACGCCGCCGGCGGCTTCGACGGGCAGCCGATCAAGCTTCTGGAGTATGACGACCAGACGACGCCGGGCGGCGCATCGGACAAGCTGCGGACGGCTATCGCGGAGGGCGCGAGAATCATCATTTCCGGGGCGCCTTCTTTCATCGCGGCCCAGGTCGACGAGGACATCAGGAAGTACAACCTCCGCAATCCCGGCAAGGAAGTCATCTACTATAGCGTCGGGTCGGAATCCTATGATCTGACCGCTAGCAAGTGTCAGTTCTGGTTCTTCAGAATGATCAGCAACCCCTATGTCCGGATCAAGGCGCTCGTTCGCGTCATGAAGGAGCAGGACGTGCTGGGCGCGAAAGTCTATTCGATCAACCAGAATTACGCTTACGGCATGCAGATGCAACAAGCTCAGGCGCAGTCGGTCAAGGCCAATGGCGCGGAGATCGTCGATGCGACGCTGCACGACGTCGCCAAGATCCAGGATTTCTCGCCCTACATCGCGAAGATCAAGGCGTCGGGGGCGGACACCATCCTCTCCGGGAATTGGGGCAACGATCTCATCCTGCTCATGAAGGCAGCCAACAACGCCGGCCTGAAGGCGCGCTTCGGCGGCACCAATATCGACAACGTTGGGGTGATCGGCAGCGCTGGCGAAGCAGCGCTGGGGGCTTACCAGGCCTCGCCCTACAATGCCGAAGCGGGCGGCGAAGCCGGCAAAGCATTCGCTGACGATTACAAGGCCAAGACAGGGCATCAGCCGGTCTTCAGCGCGACCGGCGCGCTTGGCGTCATGATGCTGGGCGAGGCGCTGAAGAAGGTGACGCCCGCCAGCGGTCCGATCGATATCAAGAAGATCGCCCTGGCGATCGAAGACACCAAGTTCCAGACGCCGCTCGGCGAAGTGTCGGTTCGCGCGGCCGATCACCAGGCCATCATCCCGATCGCCGTCAGCGTCGTCTCAAAGGACGCGATGTACAAGGCGGACGGGACGGACATGGGGTTGAAGCTCGTCAAGGTCGTGTCCGGTCCCGACGCGGCCGTCGACGTCGATCCCGCCTGCCACATGGAGCGCCCGAACTGACCGGAAAAGGCACGAGGCCGGGCAGGGTTCGCTCCGACGACGGCCGCGAGCGCTAACGCCGATGCTTGAATTCATCACCATCTCGACCCTGAACGGCGTCATCTACGGCATGTTGCTGTTCATGGTGTCGTCCGGCCTGACGCTGGTCTTCGGGATGATGGGGATTGTCAACTTCGCGCACGCCTCGTTCTATATGCTGGGGGCCTACTTCGGTTACGCCATCGCCGCCCATGTCGGGTTCTGGGCCGGACTGGTCTTCGCCCCGATCGCCGTCGCGCTCGTTGGCGTCGGCATCGAGCGCCTGCTGCTTCGGCCGGTAGCGCGCTACGGCCATGCGCATCAGATCCTGGTGACCTTCGGCGCGGTTTTCATCATCCGCGAGCTGGTGATGCTGTTCTTCGGGCGGTTCAGCGTGCCCTACCAGATTCCGCCGAGCCTGCATTTTTCGCTGTTCTCGATTTTCGGCACCGCCTATCCCTTCTATCGCCTACTGATGGGCGGGGTGTCGCTCATCATGTTCGGCCTGCTCTACGCGCTCCTGCGATGGACGAGGATCGGCATTGTCGTCCGCGCGGCCGTGCATCGTCCGGAGATGGCGGAGGCGCTCGGCCACAACGTGCCGCTCGTCTTCACCCTGGTCTTCGGAGTCGGCGCGTGGCTCGCTGGGGTCGCGGGCGCGTTAGGCGGCGCCTTCTTCACCACCGCGCCGAATCTCGGCCTCGACATGGGCGTCATCGTCTTCGTCATTGTTGTGGTCGGCGGGCTCGGCTCGCTTCCAGGCGCCTTCATCGCTTCGTTGATGATCGGCCTGATCAATTCCTTCTCGGTCGGCTTCGACGTTTCGCTCGCCGACGCAGCCGGATTGATCGGCCTCGGCGCCTGGGCGGAGAGCGTCGGCGGATTGCTGACCCTGAAGCTATCCTCGGTCGCGGCTTCGATGCCGATCGTCATCATGCTGATCGTGCTTCTGGTCAGACCGGCCGGACTGATGGGCGAGCGATCTTGAAGCACGCCTTGCCCTTTCTTCTGCTGCTGGCGTTTCTGGCGGCGCTGCCCTTCCTCGTCCCCGGCAGCTGGATCCTCATCCTGACGAAGATCCTGATCGCTTCGCTGTTCGCGATGGCGTTCAACCTTTTGTCCGGCCAGGCGGGAATGCTGTCGTTCGGCCATGCCGCCTACTACGCGGTCGGCGCCTTCGCCACGCTTCACCTGATGCAAGCCGTCGAGCACGGATTCAAGCTTCCGACGCCGCTTGAGCCGGCAGCCGGCGCCGTGGCGGGATTGATCGTCGGCGCCGTCTGCGGCGTCTTCGCGACGCTGCGCTCGGGAGTTTATTTCTCCATGATCACGCTCGCGATCGCCGAGCTTTTCTACAGCGTCGCTCCCAATCTGGCGGGGACGTTCGGCGGCGAGGCGGGCCTGTCTTCGATGCGCATGCCGTGGCTCGTATTCAACTTCGGCTCCGACCTGCAGGTCTATTTCGTCGTGCTGGCGTGGACGACGGTCGCCGTTCTGGCGCTCCGCTTCTTCACGCTGACGCCGTTCGGCCGCCTGACTCTGGCGTTGCGCGAGAACGAGCAGCGGGTGCGCTTCCTTGGCTATGACACCTATCGGTCGAAGACCGTCATCTTTGCCCTCTCCGCCATGGCGGCCGGCCTTGCCGGCGGGCTTCTGGCGGTAACGGAAGAGAGCGCAAACTATGTGTTGTTCGAGACGAATACGTCGGCATCCGTGGTCCTATACGCCTTCATCGGCGGGACTGGCGTATTTCTTGGGCCGGCGCTCGGCGCCGCGCTGCTGACGCTTTTCACCTTCACCGTCTCCGATATCACCAGCATGCTGCCGCTGTACGAAGGGCTCGCCTTCATCCTTGTGATGGTCTTCGCGCCCCAGGGACTCGGCGGAATCCTTGTCGCGCACGGCGAGCCGTGGCGCTCAGGTTGGTGGCCGAGGTTGATTGGGCCCTATCTTCTGGCGCTCGTCCCCGCCTCCGCGCTCGCGGCTTCCCTCATTGTCGTCGTCGAACTCTTGGAGCGCTTCCTGTCGATCGAGTACGCGGGCCGGCTGAACGCCGCGACGGGATTTCCGCCGGTCGACTTTGCCGGCTTTGCCTGGCGGCCCTTCGGGCTGGCGACATGGCTTGCGCCAATCGTGCTCGCCGCCCTGGGCGCAGCCCTGATGAAGCCGAGCGTCCGCCTCATCCGTCACGCATGGGCCGTCGAGGGTCACGCCGCATGACGGAGGTTCTTCAGATCAGGGGGCTGCGGAAGAATTTTGGCGAACTGCAGATTATTCGCGGCGTCAACCTGTCGGTCCGTGAGCACGAGCGGCACGCCATCATCGGTCCAAACGGCGCCGGCAAGTCGACCCTCTTTCATCTCATATCCGGCCTTCATACTCCGACGGCCGGCCAGATCCTGCTCAAGGGCGCCCCGATCCAGGGGCTGAAACCGCATTTGATCAATCGGCTCGGCCTCGCCCGCTCGTTTCAAATCACAAACATCTTTCCTCGTCTTTCGATCTTCGAAAATGTTCGCATCGGGGTGATGGCGCGGCGTGGCATTCGCTTCACCCTGTGGCGGCGCGTTTCGCTGCTCAGGGAGGTGACCGAAGAGTGCGAGGCGCTCCTCGATCTCGTTCGCCTCCTCGACCGGCGCGACCGGCTGGCCGGCGACCTCGCCTATTCCGACCAGCGAGCGCTCGAAATCGCACTGGCGCTTTCGACCGGTGCTGACGTCATCCTCCTCGACGAGCCGACTGCCGGCATGTCGACGGAGGAGACCGCGTATATGGTCGATCTCATCCGTAAGACGACGGTCGGCAAGACTCTGCTGATCGTCGAGCACGATATGAGCGTGGTGTTCTCGCTTTGCGATCGCATATCGGTGCTGGTCTACGGCGAGATCATCGCTTCCGAGGGGCCCGACGCGATCCGCGCCAATACCGCGGTGCAGACGGCCTATCTCGGCGACGCAGAAATGGTAGCCGCCGGAGCGACCGCATGACTTTGCTCGAGGTCGACCAGCTTCACGCCCACTATGGCAAGAGCCATGTCCTGCGCGGGGTCTCCTTTGCGATCGACAAGGGCCAGATCGTCAGCCTGCTCGGCCGCAACGGATCGGGGCGTTCGACGACGCTCAAGGCGATGATGGGACTGCTCCCGCCGACGGGCGGCGCGATCAGGCTGGGCGGCGTGAACCTCGCCGGACGCCGCTCCTTCGAAGTCGCCAGAGGCGGCCTCGCCTATGTGCCGGAAGAGCGGCTGGTGTTCGTCAATCTGACGGTCGAAGAAAATCTGAGGATGGGCGAACAGAGGGGCGGCCCCGACGCCAAGACGTGGACGCACGACGAAATGTACGAGTGGTTTCCGCGCCTCGCGGAACGGCGGAGGACGCACGCCGGCGCCCTATCGGGCGGCGAGCAGCAGATGCTGACAATCTGCCGCTCGCTGCTCGGCAATCCCCGCGTCATCCTCATCGACGAGCCGACGGAGGGCCTCGCGCCGCGCGTCGTCGAGACCGTCATGCGGGCGATCATCGACATCCACCGCGCCGGCGTCGCCGTCCTGCTCGTCGAGCAGAAGCTGACCATCGCGCTTCGCATCGCCGAGAAGGTCTTCGTGATGGGCCACGGCAAGATCGTATTCGAAGGATCGCCCGCCGATCTGCGCGATCGCGCCGACATAAGGCGCGACTGGCTGGAAGTGAACTGAAGCGCTTTCGACTTGATGAAGTCAAAGAAAGGAAGATCATGTCCGCAGGAACGCTCAGCGTCGAGGACCGGCTGGAAATCCTGTCGCTCTATGCGCGTTACGGCCGCTGCGTCGATGGCGGCGACGGCGAAGGTTATGCGCGCCTGTTCACCGAACGGGGCTCTTTCGCGCGAACAAATCCCTCGCCCGCCGGCTCCGGCGGCTCGGGCCTGCCGCCGCAGGCCTTCGAGGGGCGGCAGGCCCTGATCGATCTCGTCGGCGACCTCGCGAAGCTCTTTCAGGGGAAGATGCGCCATCAGCTGACCGACATCGCCATCGAGCCGGGCGCGACGCCAGACGAGGCCACCGGCGTGTGCTACGGACTCATCACCGATTGGCGTGACGGCCCCGGCCGCATCTCGATGCATTGCACCTATCGCACGACGCTTCAGCGGACCTCGGAGGGCTGGCGCTTCGACAGGATGATGCTCGAGCGCCTGCCGGCGGGTTGAGCGGGGCAGAGCGCAATGTATGTCATCACCGCGCGGCTTCGCTCCCGGCCGGGAATGGCCGACGCGTACGACGCCCTGCTGCGGAGCGTGGTCGATTCGTGCGCGGGCGAAGCGTGCTTCGTACTTTTCAACGTCCATCGCGGCGGGGCCGACGGCCGGGATTTCCTTCTCTACGAGATCTGGACCGACAAGGAGAGATACGAGGCCGTGCGCGCCGCCCCGTTCTTCAGGGCGTACCTTAGCGCTCGCGACGGGCTCGTCGAGCCCGAAATCGAACGATCGGACTGGTCTCTCACGCGGTCCGTGCGCGCGCCGTCCCTCTGAGCGAAACGAGGACTTGTCCAATGAGAATTGCTCTGATCACCGGCGGCGCCCGCGGCATGGGTCGCGTGACGGCGGAGCTGTTCGCCAAGGCGAGCATGCAGGTAGCAGTCGCCGATCTCAACGCAGACGGCACCCGCAAGGCGGCTAGCGATCTGCCCGGCAAGGGCCACCGCGGCTATGGGCTGGACGTGGGCGACGAAAGCGGAGTGATCGCCGCGTTCGCCGCGGTCGAGAGCGAGATGGGCCCCATCAGCGTTCTCGCCAATTTCGCGGGCGTCTTTCCCTGGCCCAAGTCGGGCGCCCGACCGTCGATCATCGACACGCCGGTCGAGGAGTGGGAGCATACTTTCAAAGTCAATGCGCGCGGCTCGTTCCTGACCATCCGCGAATTCCTGCGCCGGCGAACCGCGACCCCCGTGCCGCACGGCCGCATCATCAACATCAGTTCGTCGGCGGCGCAGCTCGGCGGCTACAACGGCAGTTCCGCCTATGCCGCCTCGAAAGGGGCGATCCTGAGCCTGACGAAGGTGGCGGCGCGCGAGGCGGCGGCGCTCGGGGTCACCGTCAACGCGATATCGCCGGGCGCGATCGATACGCCGCTGCTGCGCGAGATCATGCCCGTCGAGCGCGATGCGGCGTATATCGAGCGGGTGCCGATGGGGCGCATCGGACGACCGGAAGACGTGGCCGCGGCCGCTCTCTATCTGGCCTCGGAGGAGGCGAGCTACGTGACGGGCGGCTGCGTCGACGTCAACGGCGGCCTTCGTATGCAGTAGCGACGCCGCCCGCGCGCCGCCGCCTGTCCTCTTGCGGTAGGACTGTCGCGACGGTCATTTGCCTTCATGGTCGCAAAATGAAAAAGGGCTGGCCCGCGCAGGCGCCCTGAGAGCCCCGTGGACTCGCGCCGGATGACTTCATGAGCTTGCCGGAACTCGTCACGATCGACGTCCGCGCCGGCGCGGCCGGGGAGAGTCAGTCGGGCCTTGCCATGTTGCGGCCCCGCCTGTGGGGCGCGCTGCACGCCCCGCCCGGGGCCCGCACGGCGGCGATCGTCATCCATCCCACCAGCAACTTCATGGGTCACTATCTCCTGAAGCCGCTCGCCGAGCGAGGCGTCGCGATGCTCGGCCTCAACACGCGATACATGGGAAGCGATGTCGTTCTGCTCCTTGAGCGCGCCATCCAGGATCTCGGCGCCGGCGTCAGATGGCTGCGCGACAAGGGCTATAGCCGCGTGCTGCTGATCGGCAATTCGGGCGGCGGGGCCCTGGTCAGCTTCTATCAGGCGCAGGCGGAGAAGCTCACCGTCGATCGGACGCCGGCCGGCGACCCTATCGATCTGGCGCCGGAGGACTTGCCGCCCGCGGACGGCGTCGTGCTGTCCGCGGCCCACCTCGGCCGATCCCGCCTGATGAACGCCTGGATCGATCCCGCCGTGATCGAAGAAGGCGACCCGGTCGCCTCCGACCCGGCGCTGGACATGTTCAATCCCGACAACGGGCCGCCTTATGGCGAGGCTTTCATGCGCGTCTATCGCGACGCCCAGCTGGCGCGAAACCGGCGTATCGAAGCATGGGCGAGGGCGAAGCTGCGCCAGCTCCGGGCGCTCGCCGACGGACCGCGCGACATGGCCTTCGTGATCCAGCGCACGCTTGCGGACCCGCGCTGTCTCGATCCCTCCCTCGATCCCAACGATCGGACGCCGGGGACGACGGTCTGGGGGCCGCCGCGCGCGCAAAATCTCGCCGCCAACAGCATGGGCCGATACACCTCCCTGACCGGATACCTCAGCCAGTGGTCGCCATCGAGTCGCGGCGACGGGCCGGCCAACCTGCGCGGGACGTCCGTGCCGGTCCTCCTGCTCGAGCATACCGCGGATTCCTCGGTCTTCCCGTCGGACAATGCGCTGTGGGCCGAAGCGGTGGGCCGGCGGCTCGAACGCCACGCGCTCAAGGCAGGCAACCATTATCTCGCCGGCCAGCCAGCTCTCGTCGCCGAGGCCGCCGACCGGATCTCGGCTTTCGCGGCGCGGCTCTGAAAATCCTGACAAGAGAAAAACCCATGTCCGTCATCAAGACCGCGCCGCTCTTCCGGATGGACATCGATTGCTTTCCCCCCCATGAACTCGGCCAGACGTCGCGTGGCCGTCGCCGCGTCGTCAATGTGTCCGGCGGCCGCTTCGAGGGCGCGAAACTGCGGGGGTCGATCCTGCCCGGCGGAGGCGATCTCGCGCTGGTGCGGCCGGACGGCGCGTTCGAGCCGAACGCGCAGTTTCTCCTGTCGACCGAGGACGGGGCGCTCATCCACCTCAGCTACCGCGGACTGTGGCACGCCGAGCCGGCAGTGCTGGAAAGGTTGATGCGGCGGGAAGGCCCGGTCGATCCCGACGAATATTACTTCCGCACCGCTGTCTTCTTCGAAACTGGCGCCGAGCCCTATCGTTGGCTCAACAAGGTTCTCGCGATCGGAATCGGCCAGCCGCGCGCCGGCGGCATCGTCTATGACGTGCACGAAGTCCTCTAGTTAGCGGCCCTATGCTGTACGAACTGCGCATTTACGCCACCCCGCTCGGCCGGATGCCCGACATCCGTAGGCGCATGACCGGCGCCGTTCCGGCCCTGTTTCGGGAACACGGAATTCGCGCCGTCGAGCACTGGACGGTTGTCGCAGGTCCCAATATGCCGAGCTTCGTCTATGTCATCGCGTGGGCGGACGTGGCGGAGCGCGAAGCGCGCTGGGCGAGTTTCTACGCTGATGAGCGCTGGGCGCGGCTGCGCGCCGAAAGCAACGACGGTTCGGAACTGGTCGAGACCTATGCGCTGCTGCTGCTGCAGCCCAATCGCAACTGGGCCTCGCCGTTCCTCGTCGCGGACGCCCGCGCCTCCGGCGCCGTTCACGACATGGTGCTGTGCGATGTCGCCATCGGCCGCAACGGCGAAGTCGCCGATTACCTCTTCCAAGACGTGTTGCCGATCTTCACCGCGCGCGGAGCGCAAGTGTTGGCGGTGCTCGACACTGTCGCGGGGCCCGTCGTCCCGTCGGTCGCCTTTTGGCTCGCATGGGGAAACTACGCCGCGCGCGCCGCTGGCTGGGCTTCCTTCCATGGAGCAAAGTCTCTCCGGATCCTCTCCGAAGCGCAGAGGTCGCGCTTCGGCAGGCCGCTTCTGGGCAGAAGCGATGTGTATCTCCTCGAAACCGCCACCGAACCGGCGGCGGACCTTTAACAAGCAATCGATCGGGGGTAATCCATGCTGTTTCCTACGACCTTGGTCGGCAGCTATCCGCAGCCGGAGTGGCTCATCGATCGGCAGAAGCTCGCGGGCCGATTTCCGCCGCGGGTGCGGGCGCGCGAACTTTGGCGCGTCGAGGAGCCTTATCTCGCCCAGGCGCAAAACGACGCGACGCTGCTCGCCATTCGCGCCCAGGAGGATGCTGGGCTCGACATTGTCACTGACGGCGAAATTCGTCGCGAGAGCTACTCGAATCGCTTCGCCACGGCGCTCGAAGGCGTCGATCTCGACAATCCCGGCGTCGCGCTCGACCGTTCCGGACACCCCAATCCTGTCCCGCGCATCGTCGGATCGATCAAGCGCAAGCACGCCGTCGAGGTCGATGACGTGCTCTTTCTCAGGCGTCATACAACGAAGAAGATCAAGATCACGGTGCCCGGCCCGTTCACGATGAGCCAGCAGGCGCAGAACGATTTCTACAAATCGGCGGAGGACGCGGCGATGGACTACGCCACCGCGGTCAACGCCGAGATCAAAGATCTGTTCGCGTCCGGCGCCGACTATGTCCAGATCGACGAGCCCTATATGCAGGCGCGGCCGCAGAAGGCCGAGGCTTACGGCCTCAGCGCGCTCAACCGCGCGCTCGATGGCGTGACCGGCGAGACGATTGTTCACATCTGCTTCGGCTACGCGGCGATCATCCATGAGCGGCCGAGCGGATACTCGTTTCTCGGCCAGCTCAAGAACTGCTCGTGCAAGCAAGTCTCTCTCGAGACCGCGCAGTCGAAGCTGGATTGCTCCGTGCTGGAGGAGCTCGACGGCAAGAAAATTCTCCTCGGCGTCCTGGATCTGTCGGACATGACGGTCGAAACGCCGGATGTCGTCGCCGCGCGCATTCGCCGCGCGCTGCCTCATGCGCCGGCGGAGAGCATCGTGGTCGCGCCCGATTGCGGCCTTAAATACCTACCGCGCGAAGTCGCGGACGGCAAAATGAAGGCGATGGTGGCCGGCGCTGCGATCGTTCGTGACGAAATGCGGGGGCGCTGACCTCGATGCGGATCTGGTATCAGTCGACGATCAACTTTGAGCATCAGCCGAACTATCGGGACGCACTCGCTGAGCATTTTCAACGTGTGGCGAGCCCAGGCGTCGAAGTGCTGCTGCACGGTCGCGAGGGTGACTTCGGGCGTGAACTGGTCGTGACCGACCTCATCAGTTCGCCGATCGCCTATCATCTGGTGGCTCCGCCGATGTATATCCGCGCGGTCGTCGATGCCCAGAACCAGGGCGCCGACGCGTTCGTGGTCGGCTCGTTCAGCGAGCCGATTCTGCCGGAGCTGAGGTCGCTCGCAAGCATTCCGGTCGTCTCACTGTCCGAGGCCTCGCTGCTCGCGGCCTGTTCCGTCGCGCCGAAAATCGGCTTGCTCGCCTTGAACAGCATCGGCGCGCCTTATCTCGACAAGTCGATCGCGCTTCACAAATTGGGCGCGCGCATCACTGGCGTGCATGTTGTCGAAGGCGACTTCCTCGAACAGGCGCTCGATGCGATGTTTGCCGATCCAGGCCCCTTCCTCGAAGGCTTCACCAAAAGCGCGAGAACCGCCGTCGCCCACGGCGCCCAGGTGATCGTCCCGGGGGAAGGCGTGCTCGCCGTGATGGCGGCTCGTAACGGCGTCAGCGATGTCGATGGCGCTCCGATCATCGATTCGATCGGCGTCGCCGCCCTATTTGCCGAATTCTCGGTGAACATGAAGCAGCGGACCGGCGTCGCGCAGAGCCGCCTCGCCTATCCGGCGCCGACGGCGGCGACGATGCGCGTCCTGTTGGGGAGCAGCTAGCGCGGCGCCGGCGCCGCTGGCGGGTCCTCTTCGGGGAGGACAGACGCAGGCGCTCGGGCAGGCCAAGGTCGGGCAGGCCAAGGATGGGGAAATCTTTTGCGGATCACCGGCGGCCACCTCCTCAAGAAGGGTCTGGCCGCAGGGCGCGTCCAGGCGGAAGTCGAACTTCGATACTTACGAGGCGGATGATGAGCTTCACCGTTCAGAAGTTGAATCACTTTGCTTATCGCTGCGGCGACGCCGAGGAGACGCGAGTCTTCTACGAGGACATCCTTGGCTTGCCGCTTGCTCACATCGTGCGCTCCGACTATGTGCCGAGCACGGGAGAGTACAACCCATATTGCCATATCTTCTTCAGGATGGCGGATAATTCCTACGTCGCCTTCTTCGACCTTGGCGACGACGTCAAGCCGGAACCCTCGCCCAATACCCCGGCCTGGGTCAATCATCTCGCCCTTGAAGTCGGGACGATGGCGGAGCTTGCCGAGGCGAAGGCGAGACTCGAAAGCCACGGCGTCCCGGTGCTCGGCGTGACAGACCATCATATCATCCAGTCGATCTACTTCTTCGATCCCAACGGACTTCGGGTGGAACTGACCTGTCGATCGGTCGACGACGAGTTCATGGCCAAGGAAGAAGAGTCGGCGCATGACCGGTTGCGCGAATGGACGAAAGCCAAGCTTGCGAGAACTTCGAGCCCTTCGCCAGCGAAGATCGCGTGAGTGCGGCGAGGCGGGGCTCGCGGTAGAATTGCGCCCGCTGGCCTCGGCCCTTGTCTTTGGGGAACAGATGCGGCGAAGCCTGCCGAGGCGTCAGGGATCTCAGCCAACCAACACGCCCGGGCCAAATGCGGCGAACAGGAGAACCGGATGATTAAACTCGCTGGTCTGTGGCTAGTAAGCATCCTCGTAATCTTGTCGCAATCGCTCATAGCCGACGTCAGTGCTAAGCGAGGAGTGTAGCGAAGCGATCATAGATATGCGTGTGGACCACCCACAAAGAGACTGCCACGTATTCGTGATCCTTCAACTGCATATAGCGGCGCAACATGCCTTCGATGCGTCGCCAGGCGCTGAAGGTCGGCAGCAATTCCAGCAACGTGATGCAGCCAAGGACGGCATGAATCGGCCGAGGCATCTAATTTTGTCTCTGTCAAGGAAACGGCGGTCTTCGCGAAGAAATCAGTCCTTTCCTCGTTGACAGAGCGTCCGCGAGATAGGCCGCGACATTAAGGCGTCGTGGGCTGAAGGAAGGTCCCCGCGCCGCTTGTAAGCGGAGCCACAATACGCAGAGAAAGCTGGCACACTGCCGGCGACGACCGGCCTAAACTGGACTCGTTTTCGGGTGCGGAAACGTTCCTGACCGACAAGCAGTTGGCCGCCCGGTGGCGCGTATCGGTCAAGACGTTACGCAACGCGCAAGTTGCTGGTCGCCTAATCGGCTTCGTGAAAATTGGACGTAGCGTCCGACACCGCCTGTCCGACGTGATCGCCTACGAGCGGAAAGCCTCCGTGCGCTTCACCGGCGGGGACGCGGAGTGATCGTTTCTCGCAGCACGCTGTCCGCGGCGCTGGCGGACCTCCATTTCGGCAACGGCTTCCCGACCTGGCGCATCGGTCGGGGTAAATCATGGGAGCGTCCCTGCGACACGTTCGCCGACGCCGACGACCAGCGTGAACAGCTGGTCACCAAGCTCGACTGGCTCGGGAAACACCACAAACAGGCCGTCGCTGAGCAACTCGCACGAAGACTTCGCCGCTGTCGCGCATCCAAGCGGTGTGGGAGCGGCGCGTGCCCGGTGTGCGTGCGCGCCGTTCAGCGTCTCTGCTTCGAGGTCGGAATTGAACTGGATCGCAAGGAACGGGGACTTCCGTGAGATCGATCTCAATAGTGCCCCACTCTGGCCAAGTCTGCGCGGGGCTGAAGGGTTCAGGGCCATTGCGCGAGTCGCTCGCCCACAGCGGATTTGAAAATCGGGAGGCTTAATTGGTGCCGCAAGAGAGATTCGAACTCCCGACCCCATCATTACGAATGACGTGCTCTACCAGCTGAGCTATTGCGGCCCGCGAGCGAGCCGCGTCCCCAAGGGCGCGGCTCGAACGGCGCTGCTCTCTATGCCGGTTTGCCCCCGCTTGGCAATATCCGCTGGCTGCGGCGAAATCGACGCCCCGGCTAGGAAGACGCGGCGATCTCGCCTAGAAGCTCACCGGGCGCCGCCGTGAGGGCGGCCGGATCACGCGGGGAGGAGCGCGCGCATGGCGGGAAGATTGGCGGGAAAAACGGCGTTGTGCACGGCGGCGGCGGCGGGGATCGGCCGCGCGACGGCCGAGGCGTTCGCGCGCGAGGGGGCGCGGGTGATCGCGACCGATATCGACGTCGCCGGCCTCGAAGGCCTCAATGCCGAGAAGCGCAAGCTTGACGTGCGCTCGAACGAAGCGGTCGAGGCGCTCGCTCGCGAGATCGGGCCGATCGACGTCCTCTTCAACTGCGCCGGTTTCGTCCATCACGGCACCGTGCTCACCACTTCGGACGCCGACTGGGACTTCTCGTTCGACCTCAACGTCAAGTCGATGCACCGTACGATCCGCGCGTTCCTGCCGGGGATGCTGGAGAAGAACAAAGGCTCGATCATCAATGTCGCCTCGGGGGCCTCGTCAGTGCGCGGCATCCCCAACCGCTACGTCTACGGCGCGTCCAAGGCGGCGGTGATCGGACTCACGAAGTCGGTCGCAGCCGACTTCATCCGCAGGGGCATACGCTGCAACGCGATCTGTCCGGGCACGACCGAGAGCCCGTCGCTCGAGAAGCGCATCGAAACGTTGAGCAAGTCGAGCGGCGAGCCGATCGAGAAGGTCCACCAGGCCTTTGTCGACCGCCAGCCGATGGGCAGGCTCGGCAAGCCGGACGAAATCGCCTCGATCGTGGTCTATCTCGCCTCCGACGAGAGCGCCTTCGCCACCGGCCAGGCGTTCAACATCGACGGCGGATTCTCGATGTAGGCTCGGAGGGCCCTTCCCCTCACATCGCCTTGCGCGCGAGCTCGGCGCCCTTCGCCAGCGCCGCGAGCTTGGCGTAGGCGATGTCTGCCGCCATCGGGGCCATTCCGCAATTGGTGCAGGGGTAGAGCCGTTCGGCCGGGACGTAAGGCAGCGCGGCGCGGATCGTCTGGGCGACGTCCTCCGGCGTCTCGACGACATCCGACGCGACGTCGATGCAGCCGACCAGCACGTCCTTGCCCTTGAGCAGGCCGATCAGCTCGATCGGCACCTTAGCGTTGCGGCATTCGAGCGAGACCTGGCCGATCCGGCTCCTGGCCAGCGCCGGGAAGGTTTCGTCATACTGGCGCCAGCGCTCGCCGAGCGTCGCCTTCCAGTCGGTGTTGGCCTTGATGCCATAGCCGTAGCAGATGTGGACGGCGGTCGTGCAGCCGAGGCCCTCGGCGGCGCGCTCGAGCGCCGCGACGCCCCAGTCGCTGACCTCGCGCATGTAGACATTGAACGCCGGCTCGTCGAACTGGACGACGTCGACGCCGAGCGCCTCGAGTTCGCGCGCCTCCTCGTTCAGCGCCGCCGCGAAGGCGTGGGCGAGCGTCGGGCGGTCGCGGTAATGCTCGTCGGCGATGGTGTCGACGATGGTCATTGGGCCCGGCAAGGTGAATTTGAGCTTGCGTTTGGTGTGCGCGCGGGCGGCGCTCGCTTCGGCCTTATGGACCGGACCCTTGCGGCGGATCGGGCCGGTCACGGTCGGGACCTCGGCTTTGTAGCGGTCGGCGCGGATGCCGATCGTCTGCCTTCGGGCGAAATCGATCCCGTCGAGATTGGCGAGGAAGCCGTGGACGAAATGGATGCGCGCCTGCTCGCCGTCGCTCACGATGTCGACGCCGGCGTCCTCCTGCCGTTTCACCGCGAGGATGGTGGCGTCGATCTTGCCGGCCGCGAGTTCGGCGCCCTCGAGCCGCCAGGCGGGCCAGAGTTTCTCGGTCTCGGCAAGCCAGGACGGCTTCGGCAGGCTGCCGGCGACAGTGGTCTCAAGCATGAGGATTCCCGGGGATACGTCCAAACTCATTCGGGTAAAGACAGAGGCTTTCCTGCGCGCAAGCAAGCAAAAAGGTCAAGTGAGCCGAGCTCGCCCTAAAGCACGCGCCAGAATTGATCATTCATTTTCTTCCATACTTGAAGAATGTCGGCCTCGGCGTTAAAAGTTTTGACTTGAAGTCGGGGCAGGCAATGCTGTCAGAGCCGACATGATTCGTGACCTCGCCCAGGAGTCCGAGCCAGCCGCGAATTGCAGTGTGTGCGTCGTCGGCGGCGGCATCGCAGGTTTGATTGCCGCCTACCGGCTCAGCGCCTCGCAACGCAGCGTCATTGTTCTCGAGAGCGGCGGCCGACAACCCAACAACGAATTCGACGCGTTCAACACCATCGAGCAAAGGACAGAGACGTATCAGTCCGCCGTGGGCGGCCGCGTTCGCGCTCTGGGCGGCGCCTCGAACGTCTGGGGCGGCCGGATGATGCCGCTGACCCCGCACGACATGGGGCCCAGGGACCATCTCGGCTTGAGCGGCTGGCCGATCGACAGGGCCGAACTCGATCGTTGGCTTCCCGAAATCGAGCGCCTGTTTCGGCTGGATCAAAGCCCCTACGAAAGCATTCCTGCGTCGCCTATGGTTCGCGACGACCCTTTGCGGAGCGGTCACGAGGACATGACGGCGAGATGGTCGAAATGGCCGACGTTTCGCCGCCGCAATGTCGCACATGTTCTTGGCGACACGATCGCGAGCCGGGCGAATCCAACGGTCTGGCTGAACGCGACCGTATGCGGCTTCATTGTCGATGAGGGGGCGGGCCGTCTTAAGGGCGTCGAGGCCAGGAGCGTCACCGGCAGGCGTCTGACCGTGACGGCCGGCTCTTTCATCCTTGCGGCCGGCACACTCGAAACAACCCGGCTTTTGCTTCTGCTTGACGAAGCAACGAACCATCGTGCGTTCTCCGGCTGCGAAGCGCTGGGTCGATACTTCATCGACCATCTCAAGATCGAGGCGGGACGCCTGCTGCCCAGGCATGGCAAGCAGACCGATCACATCTTCGGCTATCATATCGGCGGGACAACCCGGCGCTCGCTCCACCTTGAGACCACCGCCAGGGCCCAGCGCGAAGACGAGGCGGCAAGCGGCTATGTGACGATCCGTCCCGAGTTCCGGCCCGGCTCGATCCATCACTATGTCCGCAATCTGGGAAAATCGGCTCAAGGGCGCCGGTTCCTCGAATTTCTGCCGAACGCCGAGATTGTGAGGGATCTCGGGAGCCTCGCGCCCGCCCTCTATTGGAGGCTGCGGCACAAGCAGATGTATCTTTCTCGATCCGTCGACCTCTTCGTCGACGCGCGGATCGAGCAAGTCCCGAGCTCGCTTTCGCGCCTCACGCTCGCCGATCGCCGAGACCCGT
Source organism: uncultured Alphaproteobacteria bacterium (assembly GCA_963794655.1). Taxonomy (GTDB): domain Bacteria; phylum Pseudomonadota; class Alphaproteobacteria; order Rhizobiales; family Beijerinckiaceae; genus Roseiarcus. Next base: position 1,183,469 of record CAWCEV010000006.1, on the reverse strand, counting down.
TTGGCGTGCGGATCCTGCGCATGGATTGGCGGAGAACGGCCGCGGACCGACGAACTCTTCGCTCGGTCCTGCTCCGGGCGCGCCGGTTCTGGCGCTCGACCCATCTCCACGCGACGAGTCCGATCGACTGGTCCGTCGAACCCGACGAGGACGATCTCATCGAGCGGACGACCGACACCCGCCATCCCGCCGGAACCGCGCGCATGGGCCTCGACCCGCGCACGTCGGTCGTCAATCCGCAGCTCGCCTGTCATGCGGCGCCGAATGTCTTCGTCGCGAGCGCGGCGGTCTTTCCCTCGTCCGGGAGCGCGAACCCCACGCTTACGATCATGGAGTTGGCGTTCCGGGCCGCCGAAAGCGTGATCGGCGTCCAGGGCAGCGGTCACGAGAAGATGATTGTGAGGTGGTCGAAATGGCCGAGGTTTCGGCGGCGCATGAGCGCGTAACCATGCCGGCCCCTCAGCTCTGTTTCGAGCGAATGTCGATTGCCTTGCCGTTGGCGAGATAAGCGAAAACCTGCTCTCCCCGCAGTCGCCAGGAATGATGTTCGCGCACGAACTCGCCCGCCGCGTTCACGGCGCCTTGAGTGTCCGGGTTGCTTCGATCCTCGTCGAGGCGCTGAGCCAGGTCCGAACCGTCCGGCGACACCTGACAGAACGCGTCGGTCGGCAGGATCGACTCGTATTCGCCGCTTCGGGGCAAGACGCCAAGCAGACGCGTGCCTGCGGCGAGCCCCTCGAAATATCGCATCACCAGCGGACTGAATCCCCCTGTGCGCCCAGGGTTATCCAGATCCGGCGGCGTGGCGACGAAGTACTGCGAGCGGGATGTCAACCGGCCGAGCTCCTCGGTCGTGAAACGGCCGTCGTTCGAATAGACGTAGGGCAGGCCGCGCGCCTCGCAATACGCCAACAGCGCCCGATGCAGCGGATCGTGACGGCGGCCCATCCAGAACGCGAAGACCGACTTCTCCTCTTGCCGAGGGTAGAAAGTGTCGGTGTCGGCGCCAAACGGCAGCCAGACGAATTTTGTCCGCGGGAAGCTGCGGCTCAGTTCGTCCGTCGCTTCGCGGTAGGCCACGAAGCACGGATTGAGCCGTTCGACCGTGGCGACAAGGCCGATCTTGGTCAGCGACCGCTTCCAGGCGTCGAGAACATAGATCGACCGTCGCGCGCGAAAGTTGAGATAGGAAGCCGCGTGAATGGCCGTGTCCGTACGTGCGCTCGGCTGGATCCAAAAAAGCGAATCGCACTCCTTCGCTTTCGAACGCACCTCGGCCCACTCCCTCCGCCACTCCCACGCGAGCGGGGGAGGAGAGATCGTCCGCACGCCGGGTTTCTGCGCCAGCGCAGAAAACAGCGGCGGCGAGAGGGTTGTCCAGGAGACATACGGGTTAAGCAATGAATTGGAGAGTAAGCCAAGTTCCATAGCAGCCCCGGAAATCAAGCGAACGTCACTCGACTTGTTAATGAATACATATTACATATTTTGGCATTGTCCTTGCGAGATTGGTCAAGCTCTTGTCGTTGACTGTCCACGATGGGTGGCGCTTCCTGCAAGCCAACTGTCGGCGCGGTGAACGGATACGCGGAAAACCGTTGAGGATCTCTATCGGGTGTTACGGAAGCGTTCGGCCACGGAGACCATCAAGACCGGCCCGGCGCAGGTTTCGGCGCTCCCCCGGTGGACGGCGGCTCGCTCTGAGCAAGGCGCCGCGTCGGGCCTCCAATCGCTCCATGAGGTGAAGCTGGACGGGTTTCGCATGTCAGCGCGGATTCTGATCAACGTCGCCTGGAAAAAAATACTTGAGACGCCGGCCAACCTTGGTTCGCAAGTTCTCGCTTTGCCTCCGGTCGCGTCCCATCTCGAAGCATCTTACGAAAGAGCGAAGCGCGCGCACGAAGCGCTTTTGCCTGAGTTGCGCGAATCCGATGCTCGTATTGTTGGCGATCTCAAGACGTCGGGCGTTTCCATAACATCGCTGGAGGCGATGGGGCTCGAAGGCGTCGACGGGCTGCTCGCGGACGCTTACGCGTTGATGGCCGAACGTTCTCCGTGGACACGATCATTCCAGGCTGACGGCGCCGATATCATCAGGCACGACAAGATTATCCGCTGGGGGCTAAGCGATCGACTGCTGGACATCGCCGAGAATTATCTCGGCTTGCCCGTTGGGTACGACGGCATCAACGTCCTCTTCACGAAGGCGGACGGAATGGAGAGGGGCGCGAGGCGTTGGCACCGCGACGCCGAGGACCGGCGAATGCTGAAAATCGCCCTCTATCTCACCGATGTGAACGAAGACGGGAGCCCCCTCCAGGTGCTGAGCCGCCGATTGCCGAATCATGACCGGATGGTCGGAGGCAAGTTCCCCATGCTGCGTCAGGAACAGTTGGAAAAGGCTCTGGGCGATTTCAACCTTGATCGAGACGTCGTCACCTGTACCGGAAAAGCGGGAACTTTGGTCTTCGCCGATACCGCCGCCCTTTATCATCGCGGCAAGCCCGCGAGCGCGCGTGATCGCTGCGCGATCTATTTCAACTATATGAGTCGGGCGCCGCTGCGGCCGTTCCGGTGCGAGCGAAGCACGATTTCCCGGGAGCAGATCAGGCGCCTGGCTGCGTCCATGCCGCAGCGTCAGCGCGACTCCCTGCTTTGGCGCGACTCTCTCCCCTTCGTTGCGCGGATCGTTCCGCCCGCGCCAGTGTGGAAGTAGAGCCCCCACAAGGATCACATCGAGCGCGCTCTCGGACGAGGGAAACACCGGGGCGGAGTTTTCCCTACCCGAGCTTATAGTCGCGCGTCGCCTCGGGGTCGTCGCTTGCGCAGGGCAACGCCATCAGCTCTTGCCACGCGGCTTCGGGGATCGGGAAGTTCGCCCAATCGAGCGTCTGCTGGACGCGTTCCGGCTTGGTCACGCCGCAGATCGTCGAGGCGATGCGAGGGTCGCGCAGCGAGAACTGGAGCGCCGCCGCTCCGGGCGGGACGCCGTGGCGCGCGCAGACCGCTTCGATCTTACGGATCGGATCGAGCACCGTTTCCGTAGCTTCCGAATAGGCGTAGCGCGGATAGGCGCTCGATCCCTTGGCGAGCACGCCGCTGCCGTAAGGCGCCGCGTTGAGAACCGCGATCTCCCGCGCCCGCGCAAGATTGAGCATCGCGTCGGCGTTGCGGTTGGCGAGGGTGAACCGGTTGTGGGTAATCAAGACGTCGAAGTCGAAGTCGCTGAGCAGCGGCATCATCTGCGCGACGACCCCGGCGGCGAGACCGACTGCCTTCGCGAGCCCCTCCTCCTTGATCCTGAACAATTCGCCGAGCGCGCCGTCGCGGGCGGTCGCTTCCTTGAACGAGCGGGCGTGCTCGGGGTCGTGGAGATGCAGAAGGTCGACGCTATCGAGCCCGAGCGCCTCGAGGCTCTGCTCGAACGAGCGGCGCGCCCGGGCAGCGTCGAAGGCGTTCGTCTTGAAGTCGCGGTCGAGCTTGGTCGAGATGACGAAGCCCTTTGGCAGGCCGCCGCGCTCGCGAATGGCGGCGCCGATCCGCTCCTCGCTGCGGCCGAGCCCATAGTTGCGCGCGCTGTCGAGGAAATTGACCGGGCCGTCGAAAATGGCGTTGAGAGTCGCCCGCGCGCGCTCCTCGTCGACGCCATAGCCGTAGGTGTCGGGCATGTCGCCGATCCCCGACGTGCCCCAGCAGATCGGCGTGACCATGATATCGGTCCGGCCCAGGCGGACCTTTTCCATCGCGTTCGCGCTCATGCCTAGCTATCCCTCCCTCATTGCCGGCGCATCCCTAAGGCAAACCGGCCACGGTGGAAATGGGCTAGCGGGCTATCGGTGGGCGCCTATCGGGCGCCTATCGGTGACACTTTATTCATTCCCCAATTGCCACGGAGCCCGTCCCGGCAGGGTGCGCCTTTTGACCAACCAAGGCCAAGGATGATGGTGCATGCTGATCGGATCTATTCGGCGATTGAGTAAACTGAACGGTGACACTTTACTCATTCCCCAATTGTCGTGGAGCCCGCCCCGGCAGGATGCGCCTGTTGACCCACCGAGGCCAAGGACGATGGTGCATGCTGATCGGATCTATTCGGTGATTGAGTAAAGTGTCACCGATATCGGCGAAGAAAATCGCGAAAGCTTTTGCGATAATCCGAAGACCTTGCTATGCTGCGCTCTTCGTCCGGCGCTCTCCTCCAGGACGCGGGGCGGGCGGCTGCCGGCGGTCCGCGTGAGTTTGTTGAACGTTTGGGGGATCGCGAAAAAAGGGTCGATTCTGGCCTAAGTCATTGGATTTAAAGGAGTGGGTGATTTGGATTTTGTTGCGTGGGCTCTTGGATTTTGTTGCGCCGGGCTTTGATTTCGTTGCGCCGGATTTGGCTTTCGTTGCGGGAAAGCTTGGATTTTGCCGTCAAAGCCCTTCCGCATCAGGGGAGGAGGCTCGGGCAGCGGTCCGGGCTCGTACGGCCCGCGGCGGCGGGATAGAGCGCCATCAGTTTCAGCATCACGCCATTGGTCCAGCCGAAGCCGTCCTGGGTCGGGTATTCGCCGCCCCCGCCCGGCCGGTCGCTCGCGACCACGTCGTATTTCTCGACCAGCTTGCCGGTCTCGCGATAGACGCGCTCGACATTGAGCATGAAGCGGCAGGCGATCGCCTCGGCGAGCCGGTCGTGGCCGTAGTTCTTCAAGCCGGCGACCGCGATCCATTGCAGCGGCGCCCAGCCGTTGGGCGCGTCCCATTGCTGGCCGGTCGCGACCGGCGTCGCGACGATCCCGCCGGGCTCGAGCAAGTCGCTCGCAACCGCCGCGGCGACCGAGGCCGCCTGGGCGTCGCTCGCGGCGCGCGTGAACAGCGGATAGAGCGTCGCGGCGCTGATCCGAGGGATGGGCTCTTTCCGGGTCCAGCGATAATCGAGATAGACGCCCCGCGCCGGGCTCCAAAGCACGCGGTCGATGGCCGCGCGGCGGGCGTCGGCCCGGCGGCCGAAATCGGCGGCGCAATCGCGGTCGCCCGACCGCTCGCAACCGGCGCGGATCGCGTTCTCGAGCCCGAACAGAAGGGCGTTGAGATCGACCGGAACGATCTCGGTCGTGTCGATCGCACTGAGCGTTCGTCCGTCGGCGAACCAGCGCGAGCTGAAGTCCCAGCCGCTTTCGGCGGCGGCGCGAATGTCGCGGTAGAGCATCTCTCGCGGCCGTGGGGTCGAGCGCGCGAGGGCGACGTCCTCGGCATAGGATTCGTCGCGCGGCGCGTCGCTGTCGTCCCAGAAGCGGTTGAGGACCGAGCCGTCATCGAGCTTGACCACGCGGCGGAAAGCCTCGCCCGCCGACAGGCGATCCGCGCCATCCATCCAGAACGCGTACTCTGTCTTGAGCTCCCGCAGATAGCGGGCGTAGGCGGCCGCAGGGTCGTCCGGAGCGAGAAGGCCGACCATAGCGAAGAAGAACGGCGGCTGCGAACGGGAGAGGTAATAGGACCGGGTCCCGTTCGGGATGTGGCCGTAAGCGTCGATCAGCGCCGCGAAATTCCGCACCATGTCCTCAAGCAGATCCGCGCGGCCGCTTTCGGCGAGGCCGAGCATGGTGAAATAGGAATCCCAGTAATAGAGCTCGCGGAACCGGCCGCCGGGAACGACATAGGCGCGCGGCAGCGGCAAGAGCGACGAATAGGGCGGGACGGTCGGCGTATCCCGCGTCAGCACCGGCCAGAGCGCGTCGATGTGCTGACGAAGAGGCGCGGGCGCGGCGTCTGCGACCGGCACGGCCGCCGGCGCCGGCAAGTCGAAATGCTGAGCGACGAAGCGCTTGAGCGCCTCGGCCGTCAGCGGCTTCTCGGCATGGTAGAGCGCGAGAATGTCATCGGGCGGCGATCTCGGCGTCGCGTCCGCGAATTCCTTGCTGTCGGGGAAGATCCCGCTGAGCTCGACGTCGGCGTAGAGGTCGCCGAACAGGACCTGGGGCGGAGCTGGCCGCTCGAGGGCCAGCGCCGGGTGGACGAGAAAGACGATCGCGGCGAGCGCGAGGCCGATTCGCGTTTTCATGCACCGGCGGGAATGAGATAGCTCGCGAGATGCGCGTCGAGCGCGGCCATGGTCTTGGCGTCCGCGGGAGCGGCGCGGAAACCGATGAAGCCGTCCGGCCGGACGAGGACGGCGCCGCCGCCAGGCGCGCCAGCCTTCGCCGCGTCGAAACCCGAGCCGTCGATGACCGTGACGAGCCCCTTCCAGCGCGCGCGCATCGCGTCCAGACCCGGCGCTTCGCCGAATACGATCAGGTGATGGCGCTCGCCCTTGAGCTGGTGGCAATCCGGAAAGCGGAGGCCCGGCTCAGGCGCCGCGGCGGTCGCTCCAGCCCGTCCAACGAGCGGGCTCCCGGCATAGGAGACGTCGAGCATCGAGCGCCGGCGCGCGGCCAATAAGAGCTGGTCCGCGGTCGACTGGGGAAGCTTTGGCGCCGCCCCGCCGGCGCGGAAGGCGTCGACCAACGCCACGATGTGACCGTGAATGTCATTCGACACGTCGAGCGCGTGAGCATCCGCCATGCCGCGTTCGATCGCGTAGCTCGCGAGCAGCGACGGCTTGGCCGCGCCGCGCACGACGAGGGCGAGCTTCCAGGCGATGTCGGCCGCGTCCATGAAAGCCGCGTTGATCCCCTCCCCGCCGAGCGGGCTCGACATGTGCCCGGAATTGCCGAGCAAGAACCGCCGGCCGTCGCCGAGACTCTCGGCCTCGCGCCGGTGCATCTTGAAATAGGAAACCCAGCGCAAGTCGTTGAGCCCGACGTCGAAGCTGACGAGAGCGTTGACCATCGCGCCGAGCTCTGCTGCGGTCGGCGGATCGTCGCGCACGTCGGCCTGGTCGCGGCTGACGAAGATGAGCCAGCGACTGTCCGGCAGGGGCGCGAACAGGACGAACCCCTGGGCGCCGACGACGATGCGGGCGGTCTCGGGCGGGATGGCGAGGCCGATCTTGACGTCGGCGACCACGTATTTCCCGGCATAGGTCTGCCCGACCAGATGCTCGTTCATGGAATGGCGAGTGATGTCGTGCGCGCCGCCGGCGCCCAGGAGGTAGCGGGGCTCGACGACCTCCGTTCGACCGCGGGCGGCCAGCGTGACCTTAAGCTTTTCGGGGCCGGATTCGATCGAAGTGACCTCGGCGCCATATTCGACCTTGACGCCGCGGCTCGCCAGATGTTCGCGCAGGATCTCTTCGGTTCGCCATTGCGGCTGGCTGCACTGGAATTCGTGCCGGCAGCCAACTCCGCCGAAGTCCGCGTTCATGATCCGCCGCATGCCCGGACCCATGAGTTCGCTGTGCCTGATATGCACGCCGGCGCTGAGGAACGGCTCGATCACCCCCGCCCGGTCGACGATGTCGAGCACCGCCGGCTGGAGCGCTGTCCCGCGGGTCTCGTGATGCGGCGCGAGCCTCTGTTCGACGATCCGTGGCTTGACGCCGTGGCGGGCCAGTTCGCAGGCCGCAAACAGCCCGGCCGGACCGCTTCCGATGATCAGGACGGATGGCGTTAAACCAGGCTCTGTCATCCTTGGCGGTTCCCCATTTGCGCCCAACCGAGGCCGGCCGGATTTGCCCGAGTTGTCCGCCAGTCAACGGACGCCCAGGCCGCTTCGCCCGTCGCGTGCGCCGTCCTGGCTTGATCTTGGACGCCCGCCCGGAGTACGGAACAAACTAGCTCGAATTCGAATTGAGCGGTAGCGTCGGCTCACCAAGCTAGAGGATGTGGTCTCATGCGATTCAGAAATCTTCTTCTATCCGTGGCGACGGCCGGGACCACGCTGGCGTTCGGCTTCACCGCTCCGGCATCGGCGCAGGAAACTTATTCGCATAGGAGCTACGCGCACACGCATCACGCCTACGCCCGCCACCACCACTACGCCAACGAGGGTCGATACGTCGTCGTTCACGCACAATCAGTCCCGGCGCCGGCGCCCAGCTATGCTTGGGGACCCGTTGCGGCGGTCGGCACCGTCGTTGGCGGAACGGGCCAGGCCGTAGGGGGAGTCTTTACCGGCGCGGGGGCGATTGTGGGCAGTTTCCTGGGCGGAGTGCTTGGCGGCACGGCCGCGCTGTTCGGCTCCCCGCCGACCTACAGCTATGGCGCTCCGTTCGCCGCGCCGTTCAATGCGGCCGGAGCCGTGGCCGCAGCGCCGTTCCAGGTAGTGGGCGGCGCTCTCGGCGGCCCGACGCCGGCACACGTCGTCTACTGAGGCGCTTCCGACGCCTGAGCGGAGGCCCTCGGGGGGAGGGTCTCGGATAACTGACAAGTCCCAAGCCGGCCTGCTCGACCGAAGGCTCCGTCAGGCGGGAGCTCACAACACCGATCCTGCAGAGGGAGCCGTCGTGGGTCGTGTCAGAGTCGCGGGGTTTTCGCTGTCCCTAGATGGGTTCGGGGCGGGCCCGGGCCAGAGTCTCCAGGAGCCTTTAGGAAAGCGCGGGACGGAGCTCCATCGCTGGTTCGTGGGAACGAAGACTTTCAGGGCCATGTTCGGCAAGGACGGCGGCTCGGAAGGCGTGGACGAGACCTTTGCCCACCGGTCGATGGACGGCTTCGGCGCCTTCATCCTCGGCCGGAATATGTTCGGTCCTGTGCGTGGGGAATGGACCGATGACAACTGGAAGGGCTGGTGGGGAGACAACCCACCCTATCATGCTCCGACCTTCGTTCTAACCCACCACGCCCGCGAGCCGATCGTGATGGAGGGCGGCACGACGTTCCACTTCGTCACGAACGGGATTCACGCCGCGCTCGAGCGCGCGAGCGATGCTGCGGGAGCGCGCGACGTCAAGATTGGAGGCGGCGTTGCGACAGTTCGCCAATATCTGCAGGCCGGCCTTATCGATGAACTGCACTTCGCGCTTTCGCCTGTTCTGCTCGGACGGGGCGAGGCGATGTTCGCGGGCTTGGATCTCCCTGCCCTCGGCTACCGCGTGGTGGAATCCTCCGCCACAGACCTCGCGACGCACGTCGTACTCGGGCGCGGGAAGAGCGAATAAGCGTCCCTTTGCCGTGGGATGTTTCCGGGCGCCAGCCCGGCTTGAGCCGACTTCCGCATTCAATTGACAAGGGGCGCAGGGCCAATCTCGGGAGGGACCAGGAATGGCGCACCCGAGGGGATCCGACTTTCTCGCCTCGGGCGCCCCAAGGTGGCTTGCTTCCCTCAGCGTCACGTTCGATGATCCCGTTTGGGGGGCAAACGCGGGGCGCGCGAACTTCGCTTTGCCGCGCGCTCGATCAGTCCGGGAGGAACGGAGCAATGCGAACAATGACGTTTGGGGCGGCCGTTGTCGGCGCGCTGATGGCCATCGGGGTGGCCAATGCGATGACCGTGACCAGCCCCGATATCAAGGCAGGCGCCAAAATCGCCGACGAGCAGGTGTTCAACGGCTGGGATTGCACCGGCAAGAATGTCTCGCCGGCGCTTTCGTGGTCAGGAGCGCCGAAGGATACGAAAAGCTTCGCCGTCAGCATGTACGATCCCGATGCGCCGACCGGCAGCGGCTTCTGGCACTGGTGGGTCGCTAATATTCCCGCGACCGTCACCTCGCTGCCCAAAGGCGCTGGGAGCGGGACCGGACTGCCGGAGGGGGCGGTCCAGCCGCACAATGACTTCAGCCTGGTCGGATATGGCGGCCCCTGCCCGCCCAAGGGCAAGCCGCATCACTACATCATTACGGTCTACGCGCTGAAAGCCGACAAACTCGACGTCGACGGCAACGCCTCGCCCGCCGTCTTCGGGTTTTACGCCAATGCGAATGCGTTAGCGAAGGCCACGCTCACAGGCCTCTACGGACGGTAGGAGCGGGGACGGCGCTCCGCCGGTCCGCCTCAGGCGGCGCCGCGCGAGCCGAAGATCAAAGCGATGCCGAACGCGAGGACGGCGAGGGCGGCGGCGAATTCAAACCCCCTCGCCACCAGCGCCAGGCGCGAATTCTCGCCCGCCGCAAGGCGCATCGCGACCGATTTGGCGAACACGGCCGTCCAGGCGAGCGCCCCGGTCGTGACTGCCGTGCCGATCGCTATCGCGAAAGTGGCCGCGACTCCGGCGACGAACAGCCCTTGCGCCATTGCGAACACCAGAACCAGGATCGCCCCCGAGCATGGGCGCGCGCCCGCGGCGACCACCGTTCCGGCCGCCTCGCGCCAGGAAAACGCTCCATCGAGACGCGCAGGATCGGGCGCGTGGATGTGTCCGCATCCCTCGAGGTCGGTCGCGGCGCCGTCCGGCGGGCCGGCATAGAAGGCCGCGGCGGACAGGCTCAGCGCCGGCCTTCGCCATGAGATACCCGCGTAGACTGGCGCTGCGGCCGCCGCGCGACGGCGCTCGATATGGCCGCTCACGGCCGCGATGAGCGCTCCGCCCTTGCGCCAGACCAGCCACAGGCCCATCGCCGCCACGGCGCAATAGCTCGCGAGCACGATCCAGTCGGCGGCAGAATTCATTTCGGAGGCGGTGGCTCTGAAGACGAACCCAGCGGCGCCGACGATCGCGATCGCGATCAGCGCCTGCAAGAGCGCGGCCATCAGAGCCATGATCGCGCCCCGCCTAAGCGAACGTTCGTTGGCCAGCATGTACGAGGCAAGGACAGCCTTGCCGTGTCCCGGCCCTGCGGCATGGAATACGCCATAGGCAAGGCCGAGGCCGATGAGGCCCCAGGCGGCGCTCGGCTGGTCGTGAAGCGCATGCACCCTGGCGGCGATGAGATGCGTGAGCCGCGACTGCTCGCCCATGAGCCAGCCGGTCACGCCGCCCGCGCCGCCGCCCCCGCCTTCGCCGCCCGCGACCGCAAACGGCCGAGACGAAAGCTGCGCCACCGCCGTAGCCGCCGAAGCGGCCCAAGTCGCAAATCCAACGCCGACCCGTTCGATCGTCCTCTTGGTCATGGGCAGGCGACGATGGCGGCGCTCGCCATCTTGAAACCGAAGTTGGTCCCCGGCGAGAGGTTGGTGAAAAAGGATTCAGTCAATTTCTGCTTGTCGCTATCGTCGATCGGCTTCGCCTTGGCGACGGTCGCCGTACAGCCGGAGGGAGCGGAGACCAGCGCAACCGGGGCTTTGTCGTCGAATTCAAAATCAATGAAATACTCGGGATCCGCCACGCGCAGGGTCAGGAACATTGTCACGGGCGTAGGGGTCTTGAGCGGCAGGGTGACGTGGAACTCGACCAGATGGTCGGGCCGCTCCTGCATCCAGTAATCGGTGACAGGAGCGAAATCCATCGCCTTGCCGCCTATCTTCAGCGTCGTGAAATAGCCGATCTCGGCCAAACCTCCGGCGTTCTCCTTCGCCAGCGGAGCGAATTGCTCGCGCTTGACCAGTTCGCCCGGCGGGGCGAGTCCCTGGATAGCGAATGACGAATACATTTCGTCGAAAACCCAATCGTGGACCACCGCGGCAACCTTGCCGTCGGGCGTGAAAGCGATCTGGCTCTTGACCGTTACCCAGACATGCGGGTGCGCCGCGGCGGGGGTCGCCGACGCCAATCCGAGCGCCAACCCCAGCCCGGCAATCCGCCACGCCCGTAATCCGTCTTCCAACAAGCCGTCCTTTTCACGCTCGCCCGCGCTCGGCAGTTTCCTTGGGGGCAAAGTGCGGCGACCAGATGGCGCGCGCCCTGGTCATGGTTGAGCGAGTAACGAGCTCCCGTGGTTCAACGATTGTTAAACCCGCGAGCGCAGTTTGCGGCAATGGCGCGTCGCGTTCGGCCTGTCCCGCTAGTCCTTTCGGTCGCTCTATGTCTGCAGGGCTGCGGATTCTTCGGCCGGCCGGAGCGGCCGGCCTGGCGAGCACAGGCGGAAAATGTCTGCTTCGCCCGCAGATCGGTCACACCTTCCGAGTTTATGGTTCCCGTCCCCGAGATTGACGGTCCGGGCATCTGCGGCATGACCCGTCCGCTGAAAGTCTCGGCGCTCGCCAATGGGGCGATTGCGGTCGACAAGCCGCTGACAATCGACTGCCCGATGGTCCCCGCGCTTGAAGCTTGGTTGAATGACATCATCGAGCCCAACGCCCAAGCCCGCTTCGGGCAAAGGGTCGCGACCGTCAACGTATTCGGCGCCTACTCTTGCCGGTCCGTCGACAATATTGGGGGCGCCCGGCTCTCCGAACACGCATTCGGCAACGCGATCGATATCGCCGGTTTCACGCTGGCCGACGGGAGGGAAATCGACTTCGTCCACGACTGGAAAAAGACGGACGGCCAGGAGGGGGTCTTCCTCCATGACGCGCAGGCGGGCGCGTGCCAATATTTCACGACCGTACTCGCGCCCGGCGCGGACGTATTCCACTACAATCACATCCACCTGGATCTGGCCAATCACGGCTCGACCAACACTGGCCCGCGCCGAATCTGCAAACCAGCGCCCACAACCGACGTTCAGCCAGCGCCCGCGACGCCCGACAGCCTGCCGCCCTCGCCCGATATCGAAGAGCCCCTCGACATCGCGCATCTGAGCGCGCCGGACCCCGCCGCCGCTTCGCCGAATGCTTTGCGTGGACCGGGAGAGGGGCTGGACCCTGCTCTGCCGCCGGCGCCGATCGGCGAGACCAATCCGGCGCCTCCGGATTTTTCGAGCAAAGCCGCTCCGAGCCTCGACATGGAGCCGACTTCGACCCTCGCAGATCCCGACAATTGAGGGACGCTTTAGCCGGCGTCCGCTGCCGGCGCCCTTGGCTTGGCGGCTTCGGTTGGCTTACGCAGCTCGCGCCATGAGTCGTTCTGGACGATCATCTCGCGAATCGCTTCGACGTTGGCGCGCGCAGCCTCCGGCGCGAGATCCGTCTGGCCAATCCGCTCGGCCTCGCCGAATTTTCCTTCCAGCGCGAGCACCAGCGCCAGATCGCCGCGCATGCGCGCATCGGCTTTCGGGCTCGCGACCGCCTGTTTCAACGCCTGCTCGGCCTCAGGCAAATGCTTCGCCAGCGCGAGCGAGAGCCCCATGTTGGTGAGCACCGCCGGCTCACCCGGCGAAATCTTCAACGCGTCGCGATAGAATTGCATCGCGCTCGCGTGGTCTCCCAGCCGGTCTGCCACTGTCCCTTGGACTGACATCACGTCCCAGCGCGGAGCATCGGGCGTATCGGCGCGCGTCAACACGTCCTTAGCTTGCACCAGTTGCCCGGCGTCGGCCAGCGCCTTGCCGTATTCGCCGAGCACATCGAAATCCTTGGGCGACTTGATGGCCGCCGTCTGGATGACCGCAACCGCCTCGCTGTAGCGAGTGAGCGCGCGCAAGGCTCGAGCGTATTCGATCGAGGCCGTCTTCTCACCCGGATTGCGCTCGTAACGTTTGCCCCAATCGCCGGCATAGGCCCTGAGTTTCGCTTCGTCCGTTGGTGGCGCGGTCGCGGTCGGTTGGCCGATCGAGCCGGTGACGTCACCGAAGTCGTGGCAACCGGCAAGGGCCGGGGCGATGATCGCGAGGGCCGCTGCGAGCATCGCGGTGAACGGGACAGGATGGGGAGACGATCGCGGCATGATGAGCGCCCGGAGACGGACTTAAGCGTTAGCGAACGTCCTCCGCGAACCTTGCACGAGCCTGCCGGGCGCCATTCGGCGCTTCACCGTGGGTTCACGACCCGAATGGGTTTGCCGTCCAAGAATGCCTCGGCGTTCTCGACGCTCTGCGGATAAAACGCGCGCCATGTCTCAGCCACGCCATACCCGAGATGGGGCGTCAGCACCGTATGGTCCGAAGCCAGGAGCGGATGGTTTCGGGGCAGCGGCTCTTTGTCATAGACGTCCAGCGCGGCAGTGACTTTCCCGGCCTGGACGGCGGCCACGAGGGCGGCTTCATCGACCAATGGGCCGCGCGAAGTGTTAATGAGAATGGCGCCTTGCTTCATGCGCGCAATGTCTTCGGCGCCGATAAGACCGCGGCTGCGCGGCGACAGAACCATGTGCACGGAGATGACGTCGGAGCGGCTCATGAGATCCGATTTTCCGACGAGGGTGGCGCCCACTTCTCCAGCCTTCTCCACGGTCAGATTTGGGCTCCAGGCGATTACCTTCATGTCGAGCGCGAGCGCGTAGCGGGCAAGACGCGCCCCAAGGCGGCCGAGGCCGACGACCCCGAGCGTTTTACCGGCGAGGCCGACGCCGACGGGAACGCCATGCTGAAAGCCGCCGGCGCGCATGATCCTGTCCGCAGCAGGAATTGCGCGGGCGGCGGCGATCATCAATCCGAGCGCGAGTTCGGCCGTCGCGTAAGGAACTCCGGCGCCGCCCGCTGTGTTGCAGACTGTCACGCCCTGACGCGTGCAGGCCTCGACGTCGAGCGAGCGGTTATAAGCGCCGGTGACGCCGATCATGCGGAGCTTCGGTAGGCGCCGGATCAGGCTTTCAGGAAAGGGGGTGCGCTCGCGCATCGTCAGGAGGATGTCGAAATCCTTGAGCGCAAGAGCCGCTTCGTCCTCCGATCCGAAAGCGTCAGAAAAAAAGACCAGATCCGCGCGAGCGGCAAGTCGCGACCAGTCGGCGCTCATCCGCGCGACGCCTTGCCAATCATCGAGGATCGCAACTTTCACCATGGCTGGTTCTCACGCTGGGCCGGGGGAACCTGGAGCATAGAGGATGAGCTGGCCTTGCGCCCGGCTTGTCGTGTCATTGACTCTGTTTGACCACGCGATGTCCTGGTCGAGCAGCGCCAAAGTCGTGACCCGTCTTCTCCTCCACCCCCCTAAGTGCGGTCGAGGACAACCTGGACCGCGGACCATGCAGAAACAGTAGCGCCGGCGGCCGCATTACCGCAAAGCGCGATGCGTCGCTTTCGGGCACCCGCCAAGGTGCGAGCGCCGCGCCGGCCCGACTTGAAATCGCCCGCAAGGTCGAGCCGGGCCGATCGATGACGGCGATCGGAACCAGGTCGGCGATCAGGCGCCAATGTCGCCAGAGATGGAGCTGACGAAGGTTGTCAGCGCCCATGATCCAGACGAAATGAACTCTCGGCGCCCGCTCTTTGAGCCACAGAAGCGTATCATAAGTGAAGCTCGAGCCGATCTGGGCTTCGATATCGCTGATCACGATGCGAGGCCCGACGTCGAGCCGCCGGGCTGCTTCGACGCGGGCTTTGAGTGCGGCGAGTCCAGTCAGCGACTTGAGGGGATTGCCGGGAGTCACCAACCACCAGACGCGATCGAGCTGAAGCCGTCTCAGCGCCAGCCGGGTGATGAGGGCGTGGCCCTCGTGCGGCGGGTTGAACGATCCCCCCAGCAGCCCGATGCGCATCCCCGGCGCAAGCGGGGGCAGGCGCGGAACGGCCGTCACGAGGCTGTCTGCTGGGCGAGCAGCTCAGCCTGGCGTTCGGCCGTGAGCGCGTCAATGATCTCGTCGAGACCATCGCCCTCCATGATCCGGTCGAGCGAGTAGAGGGTCAGATTGATGCGATGGTCGGTCACCCGCCCTTGCGGAAAATTATAGGTCCGGATGCGCTGCGAGCGGTCGCCGGAACCGACCTGCGAACGACGTTCCTGCGCTCGCTCGGCGTCCAGCTTCTGGTTTCGGGCGTCGAGGATGCGGGATCGCAACAGCGCCATCGCCTTCTGGCGATTGCGGTGCTGGGAGCGCTCCTCCTGCATCGCCACGACGAACCCCGTCGGCAAGTGGGTGATGCGGATCGCCGACTCGGTCTTGTTGACGTGCTGGCCGCCGGCGCCGCTGGAGCGCATAGTGTCGATCTTGAGGTCCGCCTCGTTGATGACGAGGTCCGCCTCTTCGGCGACAGGCAGCACGGCGACGGTCGCGGCGGAAGTGTGAATGCGGCCCTGGGTCTCGGTCGCCGGCACCCGCTGAACCCGATGGACTCCACTTTCGAACTTGAGCCGGGCGAATACACCGCGACCGGAAATCTCCGCGATAATTTCCTTGAATCCCCCCGCGGTCCCCTCGCTCGTCGACAGGATCTCGACCTTCCACCGCTTCCGTTCAGCGTATTTGGCGTACATGCGGAAGAGATCGCCGGCAAACAGCGCCGCTTCGTCTCCACCCGTGCCGGCTCTGACCTCAAGAATTGCTCCACCCTCGTCGGCGGCGTTCTTTGGCAGGAGTGCGATCCGGATCGCGTTCGACATCGCTTCCGATTCCGCCTCGGCGGCGGCGAGCTCGGCGCCAGCCATGGCGCGCATATCGGCATCCAGGTCCGGCTCCTTCAGGAGCGCGGTCAGGTCGGCGCGTTCGTTCATCTTGGCCTGGAACGCCTTGATCGCCGCGACTACCGGCTCGAGCTCGCTCAATTCTCGCGACAACGCGGAATATTGCGCGCCGGCGACGCCTTCGGCGAGGCGAGCGGCGATTTCCTGGTGACGGCGGAGGATCAGGTCGAGATTGTCGTTGGCGGCCATGCGATAAAGCTCAAGGACGGGAGGCGGCGTGACGCGACGCTGGCTTGGCTATAGGCGCACGCCGAGGCGCTCGGCCAGCCGCTGGAGCGGCTCCCGCAGGGAGGTGTTCTCACGCCCCTTGCCCAGCATCGCCTCGACCTCGCGCCTGGCCTCGCCAATGTTAAGCGTGAGCGTCATCGCCTTGACCGGGCCGATCGAGGTCGCCGACATCGAAAGGTCGCGGTAGCCGATCGCCATGAGCGCCATCGCCTCGAGCGTGCGCCCGCCGATCTCCCCGCACAAAGTCACCGGTGTTCCGTGCCGCTCGCCTGCCTCGGCGATAGCGCGTAGCGCCCGCAGGAAGCCGACGCTCATCGCATCGAAGCGATTGGCGACCCGGCGATTGTCACGGTCGACGGCGTAGAGATATTGCATCAGGTCATTCGAACCGACCGAGAGGAAATCCGCCGCCGTGGCGACCTCGTCAAGCTGCCATAACAGCGACGGCACTTCGACCATGACGCCGAGACTGGCCGTGCGCGGCGGCTCGTAGCCACGGTCCACGCTCAACGCGAGCTCACGATCGAACATGGCGCGCGCCACCCTGAATTCGTCGACGGTCGACACCATCGGGGCCATGACCTTAAGATCACGCCCTCCGGCGGCCCGAATGAAAGCCCGAAACTGCATCCGGAGCAGTGGCGGGCGATCAAGCCCGATACGAAGCGCCCGCCAGCCCAGCGCCGGGTTTTCCTCTTCCAGCCCCTTCATATAGGGCAGGAGCTTGTCGCCGCCGATATCGAGAGTGCGGAAGGTGACTGGCCGGTCGCCGGCGGCGTCGAGGATGGCCCGATAGAGCTGTTGCTGCGCGCCTGGACGAGGAAAGCGCGAGGCGAGCATGAATTGCAATTCGGTGCGGAAGAGGCCGATCGACGCCGCGCCGGTCTCAGCGAGATGGGGCATGTCGACCAGGAGGCCGGCGTTCATGTGCAGGCCGATTGATACTCCATCGAGGCTGACTGTGGGCGCATCGCGAAGCGCGCGATACTGCGCTTGGCGGCGGGCGCGCATCCGCGCCTTTTCCGCATAAGCCGCCTCGACATCCGCTGGTGGGCGCAGGTAGATCTCGCCTACGTCCCCATCGACGATGATCGCATCGCCCTGCTCGACGATTTCCGAAATATTCGCGATGTCGCTGACGGCGGGAATGGCGAGCGCGCGAGCGACGATGGCGATGTGGCTCGATGCGCCCGCCTCCTCGAGCACGAGCCCTCGCAGCCGGGCGCGGTCGTAATCGAGCAGCGCCGCCGGGCTCATCGAACGCGCGACCAAAATCGCGTTCTCCGGCAGCTCCTCTGGCAAGACGACAAGGCTCTGGCCGGCCAGCTGATGCAAAAGCCGATTGGCGATGTCGGTCAGGTCGTGCAGCCGATCACGCAGGTAAGGGTCGGTCTGGCGCTGGAGTTTTGCACGGGCATCGTTGTGGACCCGCTCAACCGCGGCCTCCGCGGTCAGACCGGAACTCACAGCCTCGCGCAGCCGCCGGAGCCAGCCGCGATCATGCGCGATCATCCGGAAGGCTTCGAGGACGTCGCGGTGCTCGCCGCCGACGCCATCGTCGCTGCGGTCAATCAGACTGTCGACCGAGGCGCGCATGGCGCCAATCGCCGTCTCGAGCCGCGCCAGCTCCGACTCCACGTCGTCGGCCACGATCGTCGACACCGTCACCCGCGGCTGGTGCATCACGACATGCCCGAGACCGAGACCATCCGCGATGCCGAGGCCCTTGAGCGACAGTTGCCGCCGCACGGCGATCGGCGCCCCCTGAGAAGCGATTCCCTGAAGCTCGCCGGACGCGATCATCTCGGCGAGCAGCATCGCGGTCGTCTGCAGCGCCTCGATCTCTTCTTCCGAGTAGGCGCGCCGGGCCCGGTTTTGGACCACCAGCACCCCGATCGTTGCCCCCCCGCGCAGCACCGGCACGCCTAGGAAAGATTGGTAGATCTCTTCACCCGTTTCGGGCTTGTAGGAAAAAGAGGGATGATGCTGGGCGTCGGACAGCGCCAGCGGCTCGGCGCTGGAGGCGATGAGGCCGACAAGGCCTTCGCCCGGCCGCATGGTGGTCAAGTGGACGGCCTCGCGATTGAGGCCCTCGGTGGCGAACAATTCCATCGTTCCGTCGGCCCGCACGACGTAGAGCGAGCACACTTCCGCCACCATGTTCGAGGCGATGAGCACGACGATGCGGTCCAGGCGCGCCTGGGCGGTGACGGGCTCCGCCATCACCTCGCGGAGCCGCCGCAATAAAAGACGCGGTCCGCCCGGCGCACGCATCAAAAAAGTCCTGTCCTGTCCTCGGTCGTTCGGTCGGCCAAGCGAGCCATGCAATGATCGCGCCGGACGGAGATAGTCCCCAATCGCGCTTCCTGCCCTTCTCGTCCGTTCGCTTCGGGGCGGTATAGAAACGAAATGCGGGCGCGGCAAGGGCGGCCGGCGGGCGTCCCTCGACGTTCCGCCTTCGAAGCCGTTCAGGGCGCCCGGAGCAGAGCCGAGGTCGTCGCTGCCCCGGTCGCGCGGGCCGCAAGAACCTCATCAAGCCAATCCGGCCGCATTTCGGGCACAGACGAGAGCAGCAGTTCCGTATAGGGATGATAGGGCGGCGCGAAAACGGTCGCGGTATCGCCGCCCGCCACTACCTTGCCCTTCAGCATCACCGCGACCTTGTTGGCGATCCGCTTCACTGTGCCGAGGTCGTGGGTAATAAAGAGGTAAGCGACTCCGAGGTCCTCCTGCAACTTTTTCAAGAGCCGCAGAATCTCTTCTCCGACCAGCTGATCGAGCGCCGACGTCACTTCGTCGCAGATGATAAGATCAGGTTCGGCGGCCAAGGCCCGGGCAATCGACACCCTCTGCTTCTGTCCGCCCGATAGTTCGCTTGTCTTTCGGGTGAGGAATGATTCCGGCAGGTCCATCTGTCGCAGCAGTTCCGCGGCGCGAGCGCGGACTTCTTCGCGCGAGCGGTTGAAATAGAACGCCGCCGGCCTGCCGATCGTCTCGAGCAGGGTATGCTGAGGATTGAGGGCGATGTCCGGCATCTGGTAGATCATTTGCACCCGGCGCAGCTGGTCCTTGGTCCGGTCCTTGAGGCGCGCCGGCAGGCTCGCGCCGTTGAACCGCACGTCGCCTTCGATGCGCGGCAAGAGGCCCGTGACGACGCGCGCGAGGGTCGATTTGCCCGAGCCCGACTCGCCGACCACAGCCACCGTATCGCCCTTGCGAACCTCCAGGGTCACGTCATCGATGACCTTCGGCTTGCCCGGATAGTTGGCGCTGACATGGTCGATGGCGAGGATTGGAACCTGGGCGGCGATGTTCGCGTCGACGAAATTATGGCCGGCGACGCGCTCAGTGACCAGGCGGCGCGTATATTCCTCTTTCGGCTGTTGCAGGATCTGCCGCGAATCGCCGAATTCCACCATCTTGCCGCGCCTGAGCACCATGATGCGATCGGCGATCTGCGCGACGACGGCGAGGTCATGGGTGATATAGAGGGCCGCCGTGCCATGCTCGCGGATCAGCTTGCGGAAGGCGGCGAGACATTCGACCTGGGTTGTGACGTCAAGAGCGGTGGTCGGTTCGTCAAAGATGAGGATGTCGGGCTTGGCGACCATCGCCATCGCGGCCATCACCCGCTGAAGCTGTCCCCCTGAAACCTGATGGGGATAGCGAGAGCCGATCGTCTCGGGGCTCGGCAGATCGAGCTGCTTGAAGAGACTGATCGCTTCCGCTCGCGCCTCCGCCCGCGATAGGACGCCGTGCCTGACCGACGCCTCGCACACCTGCTCCATCAGCGTATGGGCTGGATTGAACGACGCCGCCGCACTCTGGGCGATATAGGCGATCTTCGGTCCGCGCAGCGCTCGCCGCTCATCGAGACTGATGGCGCGAATGTCGGTGTCGCCGAAAATGATCTTGCCGCCGACGATGTGGCAGTCGCGGCGGGTGTAGCCCATCGAGGCGAGGCCGATCGTCGACTTACCGGCGCCCGATTCGCCGATGAGCCCGATGACCTCGCCCCGCCGTAGCTGCAGCGACACATCATCGACCAGCACCGGCCCGTCGCCAGCGTCCGTGCGGACTGCCACCCGCATGCCGCGGACGTCCAGGACGACGGAGGTGTCGTTGGGTCCGGCGGGGTCCCGGGACTGCTGGCTCATGCGCCTTCTCCCTGACCTCTGGAATGAATCGAGAGCATCCAGTCTACGATAAAGTTGACGCCGATGGTGAGGATCGCGATCGCCGCCGCGGGATAGAGCGGCGCTGCCGAGCCGAAATTGATCATGTCGCGATAGTCCTTGACCATGCTGCCCCAGTCCGCGTCGGGCGGCTGAACGCCGAGCCCCAGAAAGCTCAGCGCGGCGATAAAGAGGAAAGTGAAGCAGAAACGCAAGCCGAACTCGGCGGTCAGCGGCGGAACCGCATTGGGAAGGACCTCGCGGGTCACGATCCACCACCATCCCTCGCCACGCAGGCGCGCCGCCTCGACGAACTCGAGGCTGACGATATTGACAGCGACCGATCTCGCCAAACGAAAGACCTTGGTCGAATTGAGAATGGCGATGGTGAAGATGAGCACCGGCAGCGCCGAGCCGAGCACCGACAAGATGACGAAGGCGAATATGAGCGTGGGCATCGACAGCAGGAGGTCGACGAGCCGCGACAGCAACTGATCGATCCAACCGCCCGCGACTGCGGCCGCGAAGCCCGAAATGACGCCGATCAGGAATGACAGAGCGGTGATAACCAGCGACAAGCCGATCGACATCCGGGCGCCATATATCAGGCGGCTCAGGATATCGCGACCGAGATTGTCGAGCCCGAGCCAATGCTGGGCGCTTGGATCCGCCCAAGCGTCGCCCACCGGGGTCGCCTGGTCGAAAGGCGCCACAAGGGGCGCAAACAGCGCAATGAACAAGTTGATGAGGGCGACGACGATGCCGATCTGCGCGGTGACGCTCACTTTATAGCCGCGGATACGCATGACGGTCTTTCTTTCGTCGCGCCTGACGGTTCCGGTCAGCGCGGCCGGCGAAGCCGCGGGTTGGAGAGAATAGCGAGGATGTCGGCGATCATGTTGAGCAGGATGAACGTGGCGGCGAAAATCAGCCCGCAAGCCTGCACCACCGGCACGTCATGCTTGCTGACTTCGTCGACCATCAACTGACCGAGGCCCGGGTAGACGAACACGGTCTCGACCACGACCACGCCGACGATGAGATAGGCGAGATTGAGCGCAACGACGGAAATGATTGGTGCAAGCGCATTCGGAAGCGCGTGGCGCACGACGATGCGTGACTTTCTGAGACCCTTGAGGATCGCCATCTCGATATACGGGCTCGCCATGACCGACAGCACCGAGGCGCGCGTCATGCGCATCATATGCGCGACAATGACCAGGACCAGCGTCAGCATCGGCAGGAACGCATAGTAGAGGCGGTCGAGGAAACTCGTGTCCGGCGTCACGTTCGCGAGCGATGGAAACCAGCCGAGGTCGACCGCGACATATTTGATGAGGAGATAGGCGAGGAAATATTCGGGCACCGAGATCGTCATCAGGGTGAAGAGGTTGACCAGCCGGTCGAACACGCCGCCCTGCCGAATGGCCGCGAGCAGACCAAGGCCGATCGCCAGCGGGACGGCGACGACCGCCGCGTAAGCGGCAAGAAACATCGTATTGGCGAAGCGCGGCGCGATTTCTGTCAGGACGTCCCGGCCATTGGCGAGCGAATGGCCGAAATCGCCGTGAAGCACGCCAAACAGCCAGTCGAAAAACCTCAGGATCGCCGGCCGGTCCAGGCCGAGGTCCAGGCGCAGCTTGGCCAAGCTCTCAGGGGTGGCGGAATTCTGCAGAATCGCCGAGGCGAGATCGCCGGGCAGGATCTCCGTGCCGATGAAAATGAGAACCGACGCGGCGAATAGGGTCAGGACGCCGAGGCCGAGCCGTTGAAGCACGAGATTCAACACAACGCCGGCTCCCTCATTTCTCCCCGGGGACTCTCAGGAACCCCTTGCAATCATCGGTTCCGAGCGCTCTCTCTGGCGGACGAGGAGCACTCGGGTCGGCCGGCCGCGCCCGCCGACGAGGCGGACGCGGCGAACGCGGTCAGCTCTTGAGCCAAGCCTTCTGCATGATGTAGCCGTTGTCCATATCGAAGCCGCCATGCGGCGTATGCCCTCCGACCTTGTCGAGGTGCGCGTCAAGCCAGTCCTTGAATACGGGGATGATCGCGCCGCCCTGCTCGTTCAGCATGGCCTGCATCTCCCAGATGTAGGGGCGGCGCTTGGCTTCGTCGGTCTCGCCGCGAGCGTCGGCGAGCAGCTTCTCGAACTTCTCATTTTTCCAGTGCGTTTCGTTCCAGGGAGCCCCGGCCGCATAGGCGACCGAAAGCATCTGCGTCGCCGCCGCGCGCCCGCCCCAGTAGCTCGAGACGAAGGCGCCCTTGAGCCAGACGTTGTCCCAGAAGCCGTCCGCCGGCTCCTTCTTCAAATCGACCTTGATCCCCGCCTTGGCCGCGCTCGCTTGAAGCAGCGCGCCCTCATCGACCGCGCCGTTGAACGCGGCGTCGGAGGCCTGCAGCAAGATCTTCGGATCGGCGATTCCCGCCTTCTTGAGCGCCGCTGCGGCCTTCTCGGGATCGTATTTGCGCTGGGGCAACTCCTTATTGAAGAACGGATCGGTCGGCGGGATCGGATGGTCATTGCCAACCGTCCCGTAGCCGCTGAACAGCGCTTTCAGGATCTGCTCGCGGTCGGTCGCAAGCTTCATGGCCATCCGGATGTCCGCGTTGTCGTACGGCGCCTTGTCGCATTGCATCGCCATCACGGCGTGCCAGCCGCCGGGCGCGCGCACGATCTGGACCTTAGGCGACTTCGACAGCATGGCCACGGCCTTGTGGTCGACGCGGTTGATCGCGTCGATCTGGCCGGAGATCAGCGCATTGAGCCGCGCCGAGCCATCGTTGATGACGGTGACCTCGATTCCGTCGAGCCAGCCGCGATCGGGCTTCCAGTAGTCGCGGGTCTTCTTGAGCGATATGCGGACGCCGGGATCGAATTTGTCCAGGCTGAAGGGACCGGTCCCGACCGGCTTCGCCCAATCCTTGAAGCCATCCGGCACCATGTGAACGTGATAGTCAGTGAGCGCATAGGGCAGGTCCGCGTCCGGGCCGTTCAGGGAAATCTGAATCTGATACTTGTCGAGTTTCTTGATGTCAGTGACCGGCTTGAACGTGGGCGCGCCGCCCGACTTGGTGTCGCCTCGATGCAGGTTGAGCGAATAGATGGCGTCGTCTGCGGTAAATTCCTGCCCATTAGAGAACTTGATCCCTTTCCGCAGATTGAAGACCCAGTCCTTGGCGCCGTTCGTGGGCTCGAAGCTCTCGGCAAGATCCGGATGCGGCCTGCCGTCCTCGCCCCATTCGACGATACCGTCGAAAAGGCCATGGCCGGTGTCGATCATCACCGAGTCATTGTAGGAGGTGATGTCGATGCTGTCGGTGGTGCTGCCGCCGCCAAGGCCGAGCCGCAGGACGCCGCCTTTCTTGGGCGTCTCAGCGGCGTGCGCGTCCGCGCTCGCCAGCATGGTTGAAATCGCGAGGCTTGAGGCGCCGAGTGCGGCGGCGCGTCCCATGAACTCGCGGCGAGAGACCGCGCCCTTGAGCAGGCGACCGTTCCAATAATCCAGTTCGCTCATCTTGCAATGTTCCTCATCACAGTGCGCCCTTCCCCAGACAACGATCGGCCCTTATTGTTTGATGGCGCGTCGTTCCTCGACTTGGCGTCAGATTTTTGCTGCTGTCAATTGTTCCGCCGGCCGCGCCGAAGAAATCGGCGACGACGGCGCCGAGTCCGGCCAATTTGTTGGCGATCTGCATGTCTAGCGAGCATGAAGAGGCGCCATTTTGAAATGGGGACTGAACTTTTGGACGGCGCAGAAATCAAAGTTACATCCGCGTTGACTTGCGCGGGGGCCCAGATTAGGGGTGTCCGCCTCAAATTGCCTCCAAGAGGACGCCAAGTTCGGCAGGAGTTCTGCGGCCCATGAAGATTCTCGTGCCCGTAAAACGAGTGGTCGACTACAACATCAAGATTCGCCTCAAATCCGACGGTTCAGGGGTCGAACTGGCCAACGTTAAAATGTCGATGAACCCGTTCGACGAGATCGCCGTCGAAGAAGCGCTCAGGCAGAAGGAAGCCGGCAAGGCGAGCGAGGTGATCATCGTTTCGATCGGCCCCACGCAGGCGAGCGAGACCATCCGCACAGCGCTCGCGATGGGCGCCGATCGCGGCGTCCTGATCAAGACCGACGCGCTGACCGAGCCGCTCGCGGTGGCCAAACTCATCAAGGGCGTGGTCGACGCCGAACAGCCAGGGCTCGTCATCATGGGCAAGCAGGCGATTGACGACGACTTCGAACCAGACCGGTCAGATGCTGGGAGCGCTGACTGGATGGGGCCAGGGCACGTTCGCCTCCAAGGTCGTCATCGGCGAGGGGTCGGTCGACGTCACCCGCGAGGTGGACGGCGGGATGCAGACCGTCTCCCTGAAGCTGCCCGCGATCGTCACGACCGATTTGCGCTTGAACGAGCCGCGCTACGCCTCCCTCCCCAACATCATGAAGGCAAAGAAGAAGCCCATCGAGGAGAAGACGCCGGCCGACTATGGAGTGGATGTTTCGCCCCGCCTCAAGGTGCTGAAGACCTCGGAGCCGTCTGGGCGAAAGGCCGGGGTCAAGGTCAAGTCGGTGGCGGAGCTCGTCGCCAAGCTGCATGATGAAGCGGGAGTGATCTGACGATGGCGACCCTTCTTCTGGCGGAGGTCGCCGGCGGCCAATTGAACGACGCAACCGCGCGCGCGCTCACTGCCGCGCTTGAACTCGGGGCTCCGGTCGACGTGCTTGTCGCCGGCCAAAACGTCGGCGCGGCGGCGGCCGCGGCCGCTCAACTCGCAGGCGTTGCGAGAGTGCGCGCGGCCGACGATCCGCTCTACGCCCACGGCCTGGCCGAACCACTCGCGGCGCTGATCGTTTCGCTCGCTCCCGGTTACGACGCCATCGTCGCGCCATCGACGGCCAGCGCCAAGAACGTCGCGCCGCGCGCCGCGGCACTGCTGGACGTGATGCAGATTTCCGACATCACCAAGGTTCTCGGTCCGAAGACCTTCGAGCGGCCGATCTACGCCGGCAACGCAATCCAGACCGTGGAATTGACCGACCCGAAGATCGTCGTCACCGTGCGAACTGCCTCTTTCGCCGCGACCGGCCCGGGCGGCTCGGCGTCGGTCGAGCCGGTCGCTGCGGTTTCCGATCCCGCGGTGTCGTCGTTCGTCGGCGAGGCGCTGGCAAAGTCTGACCGGCCGGAATTGACTTCGGCCAAGATCATCATCTCCGGCGGACGGGCGATGCAGAAGGCGGAAAATTTCAAGACCTATATCGAGCCGGTCGCCGACAAGCTCGGCGCGGCGATGGGCGCCTCGCGCGCCGCGGTCGACGCCGGCTATGCGCCCAACGACTGGCAGGTCGGCCAGACGGGCAAGGTCGTGGCTCCGGAACTCTATATCGCGGTCGGCATATCGGGGGCGATCCAGCATCTGGCGGGGATGAAGGATTCGAAGGTCATCGTCGCGATCAACAAGGACGAGGAGGCGCCGATCTTCCAGGTCGCCGACTACGGCCTCGTCGCGGATCTTTACACCGCGTTGCCCGAGCTTGCGGCGGAACTGACCAAGATCGGGCGCTAACGTCCGGCCGAACCTATGAAAAAAGCGGGCGTCCGACTGGACGCTCGTCGCCGCTCGTCTATGATCCCCCGGCCGGCCTCGGCCGTTTGCTGGACAGAAATATGACACTCAATATCGATACGGTCGGCATCATCGGCGCCGGGCAGATGGGCGCCGGCATCGCCGAGGTCGCGGCCCAGGCGGGATTGAAGGTCTCCCTCAACGACGTCGCAGAGGAGCGTATCAACGCCGCGCTTGCGACCATCAACGGCCACCTGTCGCGCCAAGTGTCCAAGGGGCAGATGGACGAGGCGGAGCGCCGGGCGATACTCGATCGCATCCAAGTCGCCCCGACGCTGGACAAGCTCGGCAACTGCGATCTCGTGGTCGAGGCGGCTTCCGAGAACGAAGACGTCAAGCGGAAGATCTTTACCGCCCTGCGCTCCTTTCTGAAGCCAGACGCCATCGTCGCCTCCAACACCTCGTCGATCTCGATTACGCGCCTCGCCTCGGTGACCTCCAACCCCGAGCGGTTCATCGGCATCCACTTTATGAACCCGGTGCCGCGCATGCAGCTCGTCGAGCTGATCCGCGGCATCGCCACCAAGGACGATACGTTCGAGGCCGCCAAGGGGTTCGTCGTCCGGCTCGGCAAGACAGCAACGATGTCGGAGGATTTCCCCGCCTTCATCGTCAATCGCATCCTTCTGCCGATGATCAACGAGGCGGTCTATACGCTCTATGAGGGCGTCGGCTCGGTCGAGGCGATCGACACCGCAATGCGCCTCGGCGCCAATCATCCGATGGGCCCGCTACAGCTGGCCGATTTCATAGGCCTCGACACCTGTCTCGCGGTCATGCAGGTGCTGCACGAAGGGCTCGCCGATTCGAAGTACCGCCCCTGCCCGCTCCTAGTGAAATACGTCGAAGCTGGCTGGCTCGGCCGCAAGACCCAACGCGGCTTCTATGACTACCGCGGCGAGCACCCGGTGCCCACGCGGTAGTCCGACGCGTCGCCGACAGTTAGATCTGCTGCTTGGATGCTGGCTCGCGGCGGCGCTGATTGCCGGCCGGCCTGAAGCCCGGAATCTTGGCCCGCACTATCGCTGATCACCGCAAATTGAACTTGCCGAAACGCTCCTGGCCGATCCATACTTGCGAAGCAAGCGATAAGCAGCGTGGCCTTTCGATATTGCCGATTGTCGCGATTTATGAGGCGCCAGCCGGAGTTTCTTCGCGTCGTGGCATCCAGAAAGCGGGGGAAACGGGAATGACATCACGACCCGAGTTGCATCAGCAATATGACCTCATAGGGTCGTTGCAACCGGCGCTCCATGTGCCGCAAAATTGGAACTACGAGAATACTCATCCCCTGTTCGAGGCGCTTATGCATCCTCCCCACGACGTGGGAGGCCAGCCGGATGCCCCGATCCGCTATGAGGAAAAAGAAGAGGAACAGTGGGAACTCGACACATACGTGACCTGCGAGGTTCTCGGATGGAGAGGCGCCTGGACGGCTGAAGAGAGACGCCGCCGGGCGGACAACGACCTCGGATACACGCTCTATCTTGGCATGCCCTACTACGGTCGATGGATTTGGTCGGCCGCAAAGATGCTCGTCGACAAGAAGCACATCTCGCTGAACGAACTGCTGGAGAAAATCGCTGAGGTGAGGGCTCGTCATGGGAGCAAATGAAGGTCCAAAGGCGTCCGGCGCGCCCACCCGCTTTAAGGTCGGTGACCGCGTGCGGGTGAAAAAGATGCCGAACATGTTCTACACGCGTACTCAGAGTTACGTGCGCGGCGTCATCGGCACGATCGCCGCCTGTACGTACAAGGATCTCATCCCGGAGGAGGACGCCTTCAACTTCGACGGCAAGGTCGAACAATATTACATCGTCCGATTCCGTCAGAAGGACCTATGGGAAGAATATCCGTTCGATAACGACACCTTGCAGACTGAGTTGCCCGAACACTGGCTTGAGCCCGCCTGAGGGTCAAAAAAGGCAGAAGAGACAGGCAATAGGGGGAAGCGCCCAGATGAGCACCGGACACACGCATGACGACCATGACCATGACGATGGCCATGAGCATCCAGCGGCCCCGATGGTGGAAGAAATCACGGACTACGAAGTCCTGGAGATTGCCGTGCGCGAACTTGCGATCGAGCACGGCCTTTTCACTGCCGAGGATCATCGAAAGTTCACCGAATGGGCCGAGTCCATCGGGCCCATCAACGGATCGCGGTTGGTAGCGAAGGCCTGGACGGATCCGGCTTTCAAGGCGCTGGTCCTGAAAGACGCCGTCAAGGCCTGCAAGGAGGGGCTCGGACTCGACTGGGCGGAGCCGACCGGTTTTGGCACCCCGAGCGACTACACGAATTTCATCGTGCTCGAAGATACGCCGACGCTGCATCACGTGATCGTATGCACGCTCTGCTCATGCTATCCGCGCCCGATACTCGGCATGTCGCCCGAATGGTACCGCACCACCAACTACCGCCGCAGGCTGGTCCGCTGGCCGCGCGAAGTGCTGGCTGAATTCGGGCTGATCGTTCCGCCCGAGGTCGAGATAAGAGTTCGAGGACTCGAACCAGAAGTGCCGCTTCATGGTCCTTCCGGTCAGGCCTGAAGGCACGGACAACTGGACCGAGGAGCAACTCGCGGCGATCGTGACGCGGGACTGCATGATTGGGGTCGCCCTCCCCCGGCCCGGCAGGACGGCAGACATTCACCCGATCCATAAAGCCCGTCGCCCGGTGCAAAGCCCGGCGCACAAAGGGGCGGCACAATGAAGCCCGCAAGCGACGCGGACGCTGGCCCCATCACACTTCTTGAGGGCATACGACGCCAGGGGAAGGAGTGGGACGTCCTCGCTCCGCGTTACGGCGTCACCAATCCCAATCCGCCGTGGAAAACCAGTCTGACTGGCATGTGCGAGTGTCTCGCGGTCGGCGGCGCGCTTCCCGCGCTCGATCGGCGCAGAGCCGAGGACGAGCTTGGAAACTCGCTCTATAGCGAGGTTCCCGCGCCTGAGCGCGAGCTGCTCGCCTTGGTCCACACCATGCTGAGCCGCGGGCTCGTGGCCGAGGGTGAACTCGCTCGCCGAATGCGCAAGGTTCGGTCACGGCTTGAGTCGGATTAGGATATTGCGCGGCGTGGTCCCGGCCCTCTCCGGCGGGAAACCCGCTTCGCCCCAAACGGTCGACGTCGGTCTCAGGCCTGTGGTCTTCGGATCAGATAGATCTGGATCCGCTGCTCGGCCTCCCTGTCCTTTGAAATCAGGACGCCCTCTCCAGCCTGATATCGCTCCGGCCCGACATAATCCTGGTCGATAGGCACGGGGAGGTCGCCCTCGAAGTCGTATCCATACCGCCGCGCGTCGTCGACGAATTGCTGGGACAGCAGAATATCTCCCGCTTTCGCCAGAGGTTCGATGCGCGCGGCGACGACGACGATGTCAGAAATTTCCGGATGCAAGGCGCCTTCCAAGGCGGGATTGAGTTTCCAGAAGCCGCTGTGGGCCCCGATCCTGATCTGCAAATTGTAGCCGGAGACGCCGAGCTGGGCGCCGAGACCTATCGCGGCGCGCAGCAGCCTTCCCGGGCTGCGATCGGCCAGGACCAAAAAGTCGCCCGCGGTCGTATTCGCGTAGTCCAGATCATGGGTGAACTGGCGAAACAAATCCCGCCAATATTTGTCGAAGGTCTGCGCCTTTCCGGAGTTTTGCACGACGTTCTCGCGATAGCCCCGAATGTCGCCGACCGCGACGAACCGGATGCTTTCCTCAGGCCGCCACTCGAGTTCGTCGCCGATCACATTGTGCCGGTTCAATTCCTTCAGGAACGCGACGTTTCGCCGAGTGATGAAGTCGCTCAGCGAGGGATGGATCAAATATGTCTCCGCCTGCGGCAGGACGTGGATCTGGCCAAAGGCAATCTCCCCAACGGGAGCAAATTTTTGGATCAGCCGGGCTGGATTGTCCCGGCTCTGCTGGACGATTCCGACCAGCCCCAGGGCATAGAGGGCGCAGAAAGGACGCTGCGCAGCCTCGCTATCAATCCCGTACTGTCTTGCGGCAATGTCCGTGTAGGCCGCTGACGCCTCAACGATCTGGGCACGGGTCAACACGTTCGATTTTATCACCTGCGGGAATATCTCCGGGTAGAGCGCGCTAAAAAACGGGGAAACCTCGTTGAACAGGGTTTCCACGCGCTCGGCCGCGGCGGAGTTGATCGCATTGCGGACTTCCTGCCGGTTCCGCCGCTTGACCCCGATGAGGCTGATTTCCTTGCCGATGACGATTGCGTCTCTCGGCCGCAACGAGCAATGCCGAATCCAATAGTCCATCGCCCGCTCTTGTCTCACGGTCCCGGCGTT
This sequence comes from uncultured Alphaproteobacteria bacterium, assembly GCA_963794655.1. GTDB lineage: Bacteria > Pseudomonadota > Alphaproteobacteria > Rhizobiales > Beijerinckiaceae > Roseiarcus. The sequence goes on along the minus strand of CAWCEV010000006.1, from coordinate 1,152,973 downwards.
GGAGATGAATTCGTTTTTCGGCCCCAAGAACCGCAGCATCGGATCTTCATTTGTCCGATCCACCAAGTCGACCTTTGGCATGATCGCGATATTGTTTTCGATGATTTGCTTTATGTCCTCCATTCTGTATCGCAATTCTCGCCTGAACGACCTCAAGTTCGAGAATTGAGGTTCGTTCTGCGCCGCATGTTGGTAGGCTTCTTTTCGAATCGAGACGAATATTCGGACGTGCGGATTGATTCCATGCAGACGCCGCAACGCCAGCCATGCGCCAATCTGGCCCGCATGCCAGATCCGGACAAATCGTTCGTGCACCTCGCTCCGACGCAGATAAGAAAAGTTTATGTAATGGATCAGGTACTCGTCGATGTTGTCGACGAATATCCCCGCCTGTTTATGGATTGTCGCAAAGATGCGCGTGACCTGTTGCGCGGCCCGCATGATCGAGAATATCTCGTTGCGCTGCGCCGCAAGGCAATCATGCAGGATGTCAAACGGTCTCGTGATATGCGGATGCGTCAGGATGGTAAGCAGGGTCGGCGGTAAATCGTTCGCCTCCAGCAATTCGTTGAGCTGCTGGCGAACGTCGTCGTCATCCTGAAAGCCTTTGATCAGGCAAATCGAAAACGCAATGTTCCACAGGGTCTCCCAATTGTCACTATTCTCCAAAACGTTGATGATTTCGTTGGGGAGGATGGGCGGTTTGTTGCTCGGCCGGTCGACGATGGGCGAAAAAGGAAAACACCGGTAGTCCTCTTCCTGCAACGAGACGCGCTTCAATTTCAGCACAAACGTCTTGCCGAACCCCTTTGGCGCAACCAGTGCGTGGGATGACAAACTCACATTGGACAGGAATTCTTCGACCTCGGACGTGCGAAGTAATACCGAGCTCTGAGAGTTGCTCAAATCTCTCAGTTCAGTGAGCTGTTGAGCGTCTTCTACCCATGCGGGCATCCCGCACTCCCGCTTAATTATGACTGCCGACTATCGGCGCTGAGGCTAGTGGCGCAAGAACGACGCGCGATTCAGAAGATGAGCCTGAAGAATTTGACCCGGACTAAGGTTCCGTCAAGTCCGGCCTTCTCTGCCGGGTAGTCCGCTCCGCTTCCCGCCGCCGCCACTCGGCGATCTTCGCGTGGTCGCCGTTGAGCAGCACGTCGGGAATCGCCCGGCCCTCCCATTCGCGCGGACGCGTATAGTGGGGATATTCGAGCAGGCCGTTCTCGAAGCTTTCTTCCTCGGCCGAGGCTCCCTTTCCCATCACGCCCGGTATGAGCCGCACGCAGGCGTCGATCACCGCGAGCGCGGCGATCTCGCCGCCCGAGAGAACGTAGTCCCCGATCGAGACCTCGATGAGCGCGCGCGCCTCGATCAGCCGCTCGTCCACACCCTCGAAGCGCGGGCAAAGAATGACTAGCCCCGGCCCGGCCGCCCATGCGCGAGCGCGCCTCTGGGTGAAGCGCTCGCCCCGCGGGCTCATGACGAGGCGCGGCCTCGGGTCACCGGGGAGGACAGCAGCATCGAGGCTCGCCGCCAGTACGTCGGCCCGCATCACCATGCCCGGTCCCCCGCCGGCCGGCGTATCGTCGACCGCGCGATGGCGGCCAATTCCGTGCTCGCGGATGTCCCGCACGTCCAGCGACCATAGGCCCCGAGCGAGCGCCTCGCCCGCCAAGGACAGGCCGAGCGGCCCCGGAAACATGGCGGGAAAGAGGGTGAGGATGGTGGCGCGAAACATCGCAAGCCCTCCGCGCCTAATCCATCATTGCAAGCCTGAGCGCATCAATGGAGTGGCGGTCCGCGACGCAGTCCGGAAGCGGCGGCTCAAGACCCCCACGTCTCGCAAGCGAGGCCGGCGGACTCCTCAAATGAGACTGCTGCTTAAGCCTAGACCTGCAAGATCGAGTTGAAATCGAAATTCTGGCCCGGGGGGTTCTGGCCGACCCTGACCGTCTTGTCGTCTGGAAAATGATAGGGCGGAACGGGGAGATTGTAAGGCGCGGGGACGCCCTGGAACACCCGCCCGGCGAGATCGTATTTCGACCCGTGGCAAGGGCAGAAGAAGCCGCCCGGCCAGTCGGGCGCCGGATCGGTCGCGTTGGGTTGCGGGTCGAACAGCGGAATGCAGCCTAGGTGAGTGCAGACGCCGACGATCACAAGGATCTCAGGCTTGATCGATCGGCTCCAGTTGGTGGCGTAGGCCGGCTGCTGTGGCTCTTGCGAGCCGGGGTCGCGCAGGCCGTCGAGCAGCTTCTGGTTCTTGAGCTCGTCGAGGGCGGCCTGGTCGCGCTTGACGACGAATACCGGCCGCGCCGCCCACAGCGCCACGACCCGCTGACCAGGCTGAAGCTGCTGAATATCGATATCGATTGGGCCCGCCGCGGCGATCGTGGCCGCGTCCGGGTTCATCTGGTCGATGAAAGGCCACGCCGTCGCGACGGCTCCCACGGCCGCCAGCGAACCCGTCATAAGAAAAAGGAAATCGCGCTTCGTAACCGAGCCGCCACCATGGCCTTCCCCAGCCGTCCCCGAACTCATCGTCATTCAGCGCGTCTCCAAACCATCGGCGCCCAACGGGCGTGTGGCGCATGGCTCTCCCCGTCTCTACCCGCCCCCCGCGGCCTTCGCAACCGCCTCACGTTTGTTGCGGCGTGGCATAGCTCGCGAGGGACGACAAGCCCCAGGCTTAAGGGCCAGATTGGAAGATTCGGAACATCTGGAACATTAAGCCAGGGCCGGCGTTCCCGCCTCTGGCGGATCTCCGGCGAGGAAAGAATGCGTTTCGGCCGACTTTGCGCGATCGTATCCGGCGCCCTTTTGACCGCCGCAGCCGCGCTAGCCGCTAATGATGCTCCCGTTCCGTCTCAGCCAGAACCGGCTCTCGTATCCCGGGGGGCGTATTTGGCCGCGGCGGGCGACTGCGAAGCCTGCCACACCGCGCCGGACAAGCCGCCATTTTCAGGAGGCGCCGCCCTAATGTCGCCCTTTGGCGCGCTCTACCCTCCGAACATTACCCCCGACCCGACACACGGCATTGGCGCCTGGACTGACGAGCAGTTCTATCGCGCGATGCATGAGGGGGTCGGGCGCGACGGCGAAAATCTTTACCCGGCCTTCCCCTATCCGTGGTTCACGAGGGTCACCAAAGACGATGCGCTCGCGATCCGCGCCTATCTTCGGACAGTTCCGCCCTCGAGCGCGCCTTCGCGCCAGAATCGCCTGACATTCCCGTTCGATGTCCGAACCGGCCTGTCAGCGTGGAACGCGCTTTTCTTCCACCCGGGCGAGTTTCGTCCTGATCCGGCGAAGTCCGCCGAATGGAACAGGGGCGCCTATCTCGTGCAGGGTTTAGGGCATTGCGGCGATTGTCATACGCCGAAAGGACCGGCGATGGAGGAGATCGTCTCGCGCGCCTTCGCAGGGGGCGCGATCGACAATTGGTACGCCCCCAACATCACTTCCGATCCGACCGAGGGCATCGGCGCCTGGTCGGAGGACGACCTCGTCCGCTATTTCAAGACCGGCATGCATGGCGACAAGGGGGTCGTCGCTGGGCCGATGGCGCAGGTCGTGCACGACAGCCTGTCCAAGCTCACGGACAGCGACCTTCACGCGGTCGCAGCCTTTCTGAAGTCCGTTCCGCCCATCGGGAGCTACAAGCAGGACCGCCCATCCGGCGAGGTCGGACCGCAGGCTTCGGGCGTGAACGCCTATGTCGCTCATTGTGCGTTCTGCCATCAACTCAATGGCGAGGGACGGCCCGGCGCCGTGCCGGCGCTCGCTGGGAACGGGCTCGCTCAGGCCAAGGGACCGGAGGACGTTATCCGCATCATCCTCGGCGGGCATCTCGCGACGGGGACATTCGGGCCGATGCCGGCGGTCGGGAACGAAATGACCGACGCGGAAATCGCGAATGTCGCGGACTATGTTCGAACCGCCTGGTCCAACGCGGCCCCGGTGATTAACGCGACGGGACTCGTCGGGAAGATACGGGCGGACACGGTCACGGGCCTCGCCGGGCAGGGCGCGAAGGGAAGCGACAGCGACCCTTGTCTCGTCCGCCAGGACTCGCCACCCGTGCCGAAGATCGACGACCCCAAGATCAACGACGCCCTCGCGGCGATGAAGCCCTACGACATGCTCTCGACCATCCCGGCGGTCGTCGCGCGCGCTAGAGGTGTTTCTCCCGCCCTGGCGCAGGCCGACCTCGTCAACGGGCTCTTGCTCGCATATTGCCGCATCGAAGCGCAGTCGAACGCGCTCAAGAAGCCCGACGGACGGCGCAACCTCGATCAGTTTGGCCAGCTCGTCTACGGCGAGATCGTCTCCAAAGGCCGCGAATAAACATGGCGGACGACGAAAAGAATTCGTCCGCCGGACCTTACCATGAGTTGAAGAACCTCGACCCGTCGGAGAAAGAGCAGGCGGCCCAGCACGCGGCTCCGCCCGCGGTGGTCATCCACGAGATCCTTCGCAAAGAGGGCAAGGACGAGCTTGAGCGGAGGACTGGCGCGCTGTTCTGGTCGGGCCTCGCGGCTGGCCTCTCAATGGGCTTTTCATTCCTGACGCTCGCGCTGATCCAAAGCGGTCTTCCGGACGAGCCATGGCGGCGGCTTCTCGACAGCTTTGGCTATTCTTTGGGCTTCATCATCGTCGTGCTCGGGCGACAGCAGCTCTTTACCGAATCGACCCTCACCGCCGTGTTGCCTCTGCTCGTCCGGCGCGACTTGTCGGGCTGGATGTCCCTGGCGCGCTTTTGGGCGGTCGTGCTCAGCGCGAACATCCTCGGCACATTCCTGTTCGCCCGTCTTCTGGCGATCCATGGCCTTTTTCCCGATCCGTTGCGCGATGCGCTCGGAGAGGTCGCTCATCACTCGGTCGAGGGCGCTTTCTGGCCGAAGGCGATCGGGGCGGTGCTCGCGGGCTGGCTGATTGCGCTCATGATCTGGCTTTTGCCTAGCGCCCGCTCGGCCCGCCTCTGGGTGATCATGCTGCTCACCTATGTCGTCGCGGTCGGCCGCTTCTCCCATGTCATAGCCGGATCGGTCGAAGCTGCCTACGCAATGTTCGTGGGCAGGGCCTCGTTCATGGAGTATCTTGTCGGATTTTTTGCGCCCACGATCCTGGGGAACACGGTCGGCGGGGTCGCGCTCGTGGCGCTTTTGAACCACGCCCCGCTTGCGCCTGACCTCGAGGACTGAGCGCAAGCCTTGCGTCATCCCTCTTGCGGCACAGAGACGATGATGACGCCCGCCTTGAAATCGACCGCCGTGACGACCGTTCGCGTAAACGGCAGGAGGAGCGGCTCTGCGCCCTCGGACGCAATCTCGACTATGTCGCCCGCGCCGTAGTTCATGAGACCGACGACACGCCCGAGCGCGGCGCCCGAAACGTCCACCGCCATGAGGCCGATGAGATCGTCCCAGTAGAATTCGTCGTCGCTCGGCGGCGGCAGTTGGTCGCGCCGGACGAAGATCTCGACTCCCGTCAGCGCCGCGGCGGCTTCGCGACTGGCAACGCCCTTGACGCGCGCGACCAGCATGTCGTCCTTGAGGAGGCGCACCGACTCGAACGCGAAGACGCGCGCCCTTTTTCCGTCGGTCAACGGCCCGTAGGCGCCGATCGCGTTCGGGTCGTCGGTGAGCGACTTGACCCGCACCTCGCCGCGCACGCCCTGCGGCGCGCCGAACACGCCCATCAGGATGAGACGGTCGGGCGCTGCCGCCAGCCGGCTCATCCGCGTCAAGCTCAGGCGGCGGGCGCTTCGGCGGCCTTGGCGGCCGCGGCCGCCGCAGCTGCGGCGCGCTCCTGGGCCTTCTTCTTCGGCTTGGCCTTTTCAGGGTTGTTGCGGGCTTCGCGCTTGGCGAGCCCGAGTCCATCGAGCAGGCGCAGAACACGATCCGTCGGCTGGGCGCCCTTGGCGAGCCAGGCCTTGGCCTTGTCCTGGTCGAGCACCAGCCGGCCCGCATCGTCTTTGGCTTTCAAGGGATCGAACGTGCCGATCTTCTCGACGAAGCGGCCGTCGCGCGGCATGCGCGCGTCGGCGACCACAATGCGATAGAACGCGCGCTTCTTGGCGCCGCCGCGCGACAGGCGAATTTTCAGGGACATGATTCGAGTTCCTTTTGGTGATGCTGGTTTGAGGTCGGGTCAAAAGTCTCCGCGGGCGGATGGCGATACATCGCATAGTCCGCGCCGCCGAAGGGCGTGATCCGTTCGAAGTGCGCGCCGAGCTTTTCGGCGACCCGGATCGAGGCCGCATTTAAAGGGTGAATGAGACTGATGAGGCTCTTCAGTCCCACCGTCTCGTAGGCATAACGCCGACCTCTGAGGGCCGCCTCCTGGGCAAGCCCACGGCCGCGCGCTGTGGGAACGAGCGTCCAACCGAGGTCGCAGCCGGGCAAGCCTTCCGGCTCCCAGAGGCCAGACCAGCCGACAAATTCGCCGGTCGCTCTGTCTTCCAGCGCCCAGGTTCCATACCCGCGCAATATCCAATGTCCGGCGGTGCTCGCCATACGCCGCCACGCGTCGTTGCGTGTGAGGACGCCGCCAATGAAGCGCGCCTGTTCGGGATCGGCGTGGAGGGCAGCGAAGGCTTCGAAATCGCTCTCGCGCCAGCCGCGCAAGACCAAACGCGCCGTTTGGAGGACCGGGATCATTTCTTCTTGCCTCCGAACGGATTGAAGCCGCCACCGAGACCCGGCAACTTCCCCCCGCCGCCGAGCCCGGGAAATTGTGGTGGAAGATTAAAGGCGCCGGGCGGAGGGGCGGCTGGAATGCCCGGCGGGCCTGAAGGCGCGCCCGGGAGACCGGCGCCGCCCAGCTGCTTCTGCATCGCTTCGATCTGCTCGGGCGATGGCATCGGCATGCCCCCGCCAAGGCCCATCATCTGCCCGAGCTTCCCCATCATGCCGCGCTTGGCGTTAGCGCCGCCCATCATCTTCATCATGTCGGCCATCTGGCGGTGCTGCTTCAAAAGCCGATTGACATATTCGACCGTGACCCCGGCGCCGGACGCAATGCGCTTCTTGCGCGACGCCTTGAGGAGATCGGGATTGCGCCGCTCAAGCGGAGTCATCGACGAGATGATCGCGCGCTGGCGCTTGACGAACTTCTCGTCGAGATTGGCGGAGGCGAGCTGGTCCTTGATCTTGGCGACGCCGGGCAGCATCCCCATGATGCCGCCCATGCCCCCCATCTTCTCGATCTGCGCCAGTTGCTCCGAGAGATCATTCAGGTCGAAGACGCCCTTGCGCATCTTCTCGGCCATCTTGGCCGCCTGCGCCGCGTCGATGGTCTGCGCCGCCTTCTCGACGAGAGAGACGATGTCGCCCATGCCGAGGATGCGGTCGGCGAGGCGCGCGGGATGGAAATCCTCGATCGCGTCCATCTTCTCGCCGACGCCCAGGAGCTTGATCGGCTTGCCGGTGACCGAGCGCATCGACAGCGCGGCGCCGCCGCGCCCGTCCCCGTCCATACGCGTGAGCACGATGCCGGTGAGGCCGACCCGTTCGTTGAAGTTCTTGGCGAGGTTGACCGCGTCCTGGCCGGTCAGCGCATCGGCGACGAGAAGGATTTCATGCGGGCGCGCGGCATCACGAATCTCCGCCATCTCCGCCATCAGCGGCTCGTCGATATGGGTGCGCCCCGCAGTGTCGAGCAGCACGACGTCGTAGCCTTGCAGACGCGCGGCCTGCTCGGCGCGTTTCGCGATCGCGACCGGATCCTCGCCGAAAACGATCGGCAGCGTGGCGACGCCGACCTGCTCGCCGAGCACGGCGAGCTGCTCCTGCGCCGCTGGCCGCTTCACGTCGAGCGACGCCATCAAGACCCTGCGCCTGTCGCGTTCGGTCAGGCGCTTGGCGATCTTGGCCGCGGTCGTCGTCTTGCCCGCCCCCTGAAGCCCGACCAGCATGATCGCGACCGGGGCCGGCGCATTGAGATCGATCGCCTGCGATTCGCCGCCAAGCGTCTCGACCAGCGAGTTGTGGACGATCTTGACCACCATCTGGCCGGGCTTGACCGACTTCACGACCGCCGCGCCCACCGCCTTCGTGCGCGTGCGGTCGACGAACGAGCGCACGACCTCGAGGGCGACGTCGGCTTCGAGCAGCGCGCGCCTGACTTCGCGCATCGCGACGTTGACGTCCTCCTCAGAGAGGGCGCCGCGGCCGGTCAGTTTATCCAATATGCCGGAGAGCTTTTCGGACAGGCTCTCGAACATGGGTTGCTCCTGCTCAGACGCCGGACGAGCGGCGATGGATGAGGAATATAGTGACCGCCTCCGTCATCCGCTCTCTCCGGCGCTTGCCGTTCGTCGTCGATCCTCTAAAACCAACACCGATCGCGCCCGGGGGCGCAACGCGCTGCCGGACGGTGACCGCTGGCCCTGAGGGACAGTCGGCCTGATCGACGAGGCCAAACCTGACGAAGACCGCGCTACTAGGCTGGCTCCGGGCGGAAGTCAAATTTGCCGGGCCCGCTAGCCAGCGCTCGAACGGTAGTCGGGAGCGAGCGTCTTGGCGTCGATCGCTCCACCGCCGAGCTGGAAAGGCTTCAGTCCGCGACCGCCCTTGCGCCGCCGAGAATCCCCAAAAGCAGTCTCATTCTGCCGGCGATCGACCGTCTCGCGAACCGGCTGCGGAGGCGATGGATCGTGGCTTCGCGAACTGCTTGCACGCGCTCCATTTCGCGCTTGGCCGACTCGAGCTCCGACGTCCGCGCGTCGTGTTCACGAGCCTCAAGCTCTCGTCGCAGTCGGCCGATTTCGCGCCGGAGCGCGACATTGTCGGTCTCGAGCGGATTCGGGTAGCGCGGTTCCGAGCCCAACTCCCTCCTATAGATCACGTTGCTGGGAGCCTCGTGGAAGACCTCGCCCTTCACGCGGACCTTTGCTTTGTCCGCGACCCTGGCGTGGGCGTCGCGAGCTTGATCTTCGGTAATTTCCGGCGGCAGGACCGGCTGCAGACAGCCGTGCAGATATTTCCAGTCGGTGGCGATTCTGGGGAAAACGGGAAACAGCAGCGGGATTCCGGCCTCCGAAACCTTCAGCACAAGCCGATGAAACTGAACCGCCAGCAATCGGGCCTGATCGAGGGTGTTGAGCGAATAGACCAGGCCGCCCGGGGTGTGCCCGTAGTTCTCCCATGTGCGGTCGAACTCTTCCGCCATCCAGGGGTTCTGCTGGTGGATTGCTCTTTGCTCGAGGACGACGCGGCTGGTGGCGACTTCGATCAGGTCGCGCACGGGAACAATGAAGGCGTCGATCGTGAACTGCTCTTGTTTCAGGATCTGTTCGATATACTCGCCGATCCAGGCCGACTTGACCACATAGGGGAGCGACTTGCCCGCAATGACCAGGTCTTCGAGCCCCGCGTTGGCCTCAACATCCCAACCCGCGGCGTCGCCTTTTCTGGTCAGGGTCGTATCGAGTCCGAGTTCAGTGAGATAGCGGACGAGAAAGCTTGTTCCCGCGCGGCCGGTCCCGGCGATGACGAGATGTCTTTCCGGATTCTGAGCCGAATTGGTCGGCGGTTCGGCGCTCTGCCGCCATTGTCTGCTGACGCGATCACCAACAGCGGCCATGCTTACGCTCCTGGAGGCATTGGATTAACCGTACGCCCCCACGCTTCTGTCGAGCGATCAGCACACCGTCATCGCTCCCCTACAATCTCGGTTCTTATAATTAACAAATAGTAAAACATTGCGGCAAATGGCAGCTAATTTCAATCATATCGATGTGAACCGGATTTATGGCGGAAATGAGTAATAGAAAGACTGCTAAAAGCCGTATTTGATCTTAGACTACCAGCTCAAGTTCACGATCACAAATCACTAGGGTGTGATATACATGGCGATGCTGCGATGATCTCCGCTTAAGACAGCTCGATCTTGCGGGCTTCGCTCCGATTAGAATCTCGTCATCCGTCCGGCGCTCTCAAGCCCGGTCGCCCGTCGCGCGAAAGCATCTATCGCCTAAGCTCGCGCCTCGATCCCGGGCCGGAACCGGATCGCAGCCAGCACGCCAAGCACGATGAACACCAGGAGCACGATTCCCTGCGCGACCGCGAACGGCGGCTCGGACCCGGTGGGCGCCAGTTCATGCAGGAACGGAACCTTGAGGAACCCCTGCGCCACCAGGACGAACACATTGAGCCAAAGCGCGGCAAGCGCACAGCCGACGTAGATCAGCCGCCAAATTCCGGCGAGATGGAACGCGTAATAGGCGATGACCGCGGCCAGTAGCAGGATGAGCGACAGCACGCCGACTGCGCGCGGCGGATCGAAGCCGAATGGCGGCAGCGGGAAGCCGCTGAGGCTGGTCAGGATCGTGGTGATGAGGAAAAGCGCCGTCCAGGGGCCAGAGTCTCCTCCGAGCAGCAGCCGGAACAGGACCACGAGCCCCGAAAGGATGCCGACCAGGCTGAGGATGACATGGATCTGAAGCATTACGGTCCCCCTTGTACGATCGCGAACCGAATCCCCGTTCGCCTTCTCGCGAAGCCGGGACGCGCTCACGTCGCCCAAGCACTATGACCGCGTTTGCCCGTCCCCGCGAGGCCATTCGTCGGGAGTCCGACAGCAGGGCGCGCCGCCATCCGTCAGCCGACAACTGCCGGTCTAACCGCGCTTGTGGCAGTTCGACGAGCGGAGCGACTCGCCTTCGGCCGGAACGGTAACCGCCCGCCCCTGTCGTTCCTGCAGAAAGCCCGAATCCAGAGTTCGGTCGGCGCGTCGGCCGGATGCGCTTCAAACCCCGAATGCCGGGGAGCCATTCAGAAGCTGGAGGACGCGCTTTATCTTGCACCTGATCGATTTTCGCTCGAGCTTCAGCTGGACTCGTTGAAAGGCGGCGTCGAGGGCTACCCTTTCCCGCTCGGCCTCCGCCCTCGCGGCTCGCAGCTCCGAGATCTGCGCCTCCAGTCGATCCGCCGCATGCGCGGACAATTCCCGCGCCGACAGTTGGTCCTGTCGAAGCCGGCTGATTTCGCGCCGAAGCGCGATATTGTCGACCTCGATCGGGCTCGGATAATGGGGCTCGGGCCGCGGCTGGCTTCGATAAGCGACCTTGGCGGGCGCGTCCTTGAAGATCTCGCGGGTGACCCGAATCTTCGCCGCATTGGCGACGCTGGCGTGGGCGGCGCGGGCCTCGTCTTCCGTAATGTCCCGCGGCAGGATCGGCCGCAGGCACCTATGGAGATATTCCCAGTCGGTCGCGATTCTCGGGAAGACCGGAAAAACAATCGGAACGCCGGCCTCCGATGCCTTCAGCACCAGCCGATGAAACTGAACCGCGAGCAATCGCGCCTGATCGAGAGGGTTGAGCGAATAGACCAGCCCGCCCGGCGTATGGCCGTAGGTTTCCCACGTTTTGTCGAGCCGGTCCGCCATCCATGGATTGTGTTCGTGAATCGACCGCTGTTCCAGGACGACCCGGCTTGTGGCTGCTTCAACCAGATCGCGCACCGGCACAATGAACGCGTCGACCTTGAACCGCGTCTCGTTCAATACCTGGTCGATATACTCGCTGATCCAGGGCGACTTGACGACGTAAGGCAGGTTCTCGCCGGAAACCAGAAGGTTTTCGAGGCCGGCGTTCGCCTCGATATCCCAATCCGACCGGTCCCCGTTTCTGGCGAGCGTCGTGTCGAGGCCAAGCTCAGTCAAATAGCGGACCAGAAAGCTTGTGCCCGCCCGGCCGGTTCCGGCGATGATGAGGTGATTGCTAGGGGGCTGAGGGGCTGGAGCCAGTTGAAGCTCCGCACTGGGGGCCGGTTGCGATTTCGCTTGGCGACGAGCAACGGTCATGTTGCACCCTCGAGAACCAGTCTCGCCCCTCGCCGCCATAAGCTTGATTGGCGATGGGCGTGACAATCGATGTGGTCAAGCTCGAATTTTATAGTTAATATTTCGTTAATACTATGGATAGCAAACGATTATTTGATATAGTAAAAAATTTATCTCACGGTCATAACTTAAATATATTGAGATATATCATCAAGACGATCTATGAAGACATCGATCAATGTCGCAACGTCGCCAGGACGATTCCAAGACCCTTTGTCCGATATGCCGGGCGCGGCGGGACCCGGCTCCAGCGCGAACCCGACGGCGACGGACGGCCCATGGCCCGCCAAGCCTGCAGTTCGTCGTTTTGGCGCGGTTGCGGCCTTGCCGAAAAGGCCAAACTTATAGGAACGACCGATTTTGGCTGGCAAATTTTTCACGGACAATTTCTTCTGAAAAGGCGGCCCGGATGATATAGTCGTCAAATGACGAGCCCTCGAACGAGCGAGCCCGAAGCAAGCCGCCAGGCGCGCATCCCGATATGCCGAAAGCGTCATTTCGCCCTTGGCGGGGACAGAGACAAAAACGGGCCGCGTTCGCCGTAACCTTTTGAAAAGCCTCAATCCCGCCGAGAGAATACAAGGGAATCAACCGAGATTCCTTGGATCGACATGGTCAGCGTTCGGCTGGGTCGGACGAGGATTTGGCTATCTACGGAAAGAGCTTGGCCGCGCCGCCGCTTGACCCGGAGTTCCCGTCTTTCGCTCCAGACCATCGATGAGCGCCTTCAAGGTCGCCACAGTCGAGGCATCCGCCTCGCCGTCCACCCACGCCGGCCGGAAGTGGCGTTGGAACGCCGTGACCGATTGCCGGGTCTGGCGGTCGTATACGCCCGTGATCTCCACGCCATAGCCGTAGAGGGCGAGCATCGCCTGCAGCGCCCTGACCGGCGGCCCCTCCTCCTCGTGAGCGAAAAGCGGCCCGCCCGAGACCGGCGCAGGCTCGCTCCAATGGCCTAGGCCCGCCCGCCACAACCGCTGCCACGGGAACGCTTCACCCGGGTCCTGCTTGCGCGCCGGCGCGATGTCGGAATGGGCGAGCACGCGTTCGGGCGCTATTCCCCAACGGCCGCAAATGTCGCGCCCGAGGGCGATCGTCGCCTCGATCTGGCGTTCCGGAAACGGGGGCGAGCCGCCGTAATGCCCGGGATTGACGATCTCGACCCCGATCGAGGCTGAGTTGAGATCGCTCTCGCCCTTCCACAGCGCTTTGCCGGCGTGCCACGCCCGGTCGCGCTCGGCGACCAGCTGGTCGATCGCGCCGTCCTCCCAAACCAGGTAATGGGCCGACACGGCGGTCGCGGGATCAATGAGAGCCCTGAGCGCCGCGTCTCCCGTAGGCATGCCCGTGTAGTGAAGGACAAGGCAGTCCGGCCGGCCGCGGCCGCGCCGTTCACCCCAGTTGGGCGATGCAACGAAGCGAGCGGCGAGCGGACTGTCTGGACGGCGCGCAGTCATGTACGGAAGCATCAAAGCCGCGCGCCGCGCCGGCCGCATCAATGGCCATGACGCGGCAGGCAGGGATCCCGATCAGTAGAAGGCGGTGCAGACGCGGTTGCCGTAGGCGTCCCAGCCCCATTGCGCGCAGCGCCTGGGGGCTGTCACAGCGTTGCCGACCAGCGCGCCGGTGCCGGCGCCGATGATGCCGCCGGCAATGGCGCCGCCGGCGCTACCGCCGGAAACCGCCGATCCGATCAGTGCGCCGGTTCCTGCACCGATCGCACCGCCAGCGAGAGTACCCGTCTGCTGTTGGGGCGTATAGCAGCCCGACACCGCGGCCGCACAAGCGAAGGCCAGCGTAAGAGCGATTTTCCTCATGTTTTCCTCCCCTTAAGAACTCAATAGAAAGCGGTGCAGACCCGATTGCCGTTGTAGTCATAAGCCCATTGGGCGCATCGGCGCGGCGGCGGACCGCCATAGCCGGGACCGCCATAGTAGGATGGCTGGGGCGTCGCGGCGGCGCCGATCATCGCCCCCGAACCGGCGCCGATCGCAGCACCCGCCAGTGCGCCCCCTGCGCTGCCGCCGGAAACCGCCGAACCGATCAGAGCGCCCGTGCCCGCGCCCAACGCCCCGCCGACCAAGGCGTTCTGCTGCTGCGGCGTCTCACAGGCAGATAACGCGACCCCGGCGACGAGCGCCATCGAAAGGCCGATAATTCTTGTCATTCGGTTCGTTCTCCCGTCCGTCTTGCCCCCCAAAAGGGCCCTAAAATCCGCGTCCAGCCGGCCCCCTACGCCGTCGACCCTGAACGAGCGGGGCCAGCTGTCGGTCTCCCCGCCTGCCGCCACAATCCCACAATTCATGCCAAGCTTCAAATGCACAAGCCCCGGCGCGAGTTCCCGATCGCGTGCTGATTCTCACCCGATTATCCTTGACCGTCGTCGCTTCCGGCGCATATGCCCTGCCACGCCAGTCGGCCGGACGGCCGCCGCTGCGAAGCGGAGGAAAGTCCGGGCTCCATGCGGATGCGGCGCCGGATAACGTCCGGCGGGGGTAACCCCAGGGAAAGCGCCACAGAAAGGAAACCGCCGGGTCGCGGGCCGCAAGGCTCAGAAAGCGTCACGGCAAGGGTGAAAGGGTGCGGTAAGAGCGCACCGCGCAGGCGGCAACGTCGGCGGCACGGCAAGCCCCGCCGGGAGCAAAACCGAATAGGAGCGATGCGCGGCGCCTCAACCGCCGCGGGGCCTCAATCCGCTGGCCCTGTCGCTCGGGTTGGTTGCTTGAGGCGCCCGGCGACGGGCGTCCCAGAGGAATGGCCGTCACGCCGGAGCGATGAACTCCGGCCATACAGAACCCGGCTTACAGGCCGGCTGGCGTTCTTTTCGCTTCTCGTTCAAAGTCGCTCTGCTCTTTGATCGACGTGACGCGTGGAACCACGGAAAGACAACAATGCTGCGTGCCAACAAAGTGATAGCCGCCGGCCAATGGAACGGCGCGCCAGTTGACACCGTGGTGCTCGACTTTGACGAGCGCCACCGTCGGCGCGTGGCGATGACAGGCGTCGGCGGGCTCGCCTTTCTGCTCGATCTGGCCGAAGCCGCAATGCTGCGCGGCGGCGACGGTTTGAGCCTCGAGGACGGCCGCATTGTCGAGGTCGTCGCCGCCCCCGAGCCGCTGGCGGAGATCAGAACCGCCAACACGCTCGATCTGGCGCGCGTCGCCTGGCATCTCGGCAACCGCCATCTGCCGACCGAAATCTTGCCGAAGGCGCTGCGCATCCGCCGCGATCCGGTCATCGAGGCGATGGCAAACGGGCTTGGCGCACGGGTGATCCCGCTCGAAGCGCCCTTCAATCCCGAGGGCGGCGCCTATGTGAAGGCCGAAATGGACGCGGCGGGAGCCCACGCCCACCATCACGACCACAATCCCGGGCACGCCCACGCCCATAATCACGATCACACAGCCGA
Organism: uncultured Alphaproteobacteria bacterium; assembly: GCA_963794655.1. Taxonomy (GTDB): domain Bacteria; phylum Pseudomonadota; class Alphaproteobacteria; order Rhizobiales; family Beijerinckiaceae; genus Roseiarcus. The sequence continues at coordinate 1,137,717 of CAWCEV010000006.1, read as the reverse complement.
CCACGGAGACCATCATCATCACGACCATGATGATGGGTTCGTTCACGCCCATGACCTTCATCACGGCCACGGACACGAGCATGGACACGACCGTAGAGGATGAGCGCGGCTCGCCGCTGCCCCTCCTCATCTGGTTTTCGCCGGGATTCCCGGTGGGCGCCTACGCCTATTCGCACGGACTCGAGTGGGCTGTCGAAGCGGGCGACATCGTTGACGCCCAATCGCTCAAGTCTTGGCTCGTAGACCTGGTGGAATATGGAGCGTCGCGCTCGGACGCCTTTCTGTTTTCGGCCGCATTTCGTTCGGCTGACGCAGGGGACTGGCCGGCGCTGATCGAAACGAACGCCCTCGCGGTCGCCCTCGGCCCGTCGGCCGAGCGCCGTCTCGAGACAACGGCTCAGGGAGCGGCGTTCCTCACTGCGGCGCGTGCAGCCTGGGATTGCCAGCCGTTGCGGCGCCTCGGCCAGGCGCCCGAGGGGCGCATCGCCTATCCGATTGCTGTCGCCGCGGCGGCGAGCGGCCACGGCTTGCCGCTGGGAGCCAGCCTCGAGGCTTTCGTCCTCGCCCAGACCGCGAATCTCGTCTCCGCAGCCCTCCGCCTCGGTCCGATCGGGCAGACAGACGGTCAAAGGATCCTCGCCGCGCTGCTCCCCCCAATTCGCGCTCTGGCGCGCGAGGCTCAAGGCGCAAGCCTCGCCGATCTTGGCGGCGCGGCCTTTCGGTCGGACATCGCGGCCATGCGGCACGAGAGCCAGTATTCGAGACTGTTCCGCTCATGAGCATCCATGATCAGCCTTTGCGCGTAGGCGTCGGCGGGCCGGTTGGCTCCGGCAAGACGGCGCTCATGGAAAAGTTGTGCAAGCGCCTGCGCGACGAGATCGAGATCGCCGCGATCACAAACGACATCTACACGAAGGAAGACGCCCGCATCCTGGTCGAGGCCGGCGCGCTCGCGCCCGAGCGGATCATCGGCGTCGAGACCGGCGGCTGTCCCCACACCGCGATCCGCGAGGACGCCTCGATCAACCTCGCGGCGGTGTCGGAGATGCGCCGGCGCTTCGCCGATCTCGACCTCATCCTCATCGAATCGGGCGGCGACAATCTCGCGGCGACCTTCTCGCCCGAGCTCGCCGACATCACGATCTATGTCATCGACGTCTCGGGCGGCGAGAAAATACCGCGGAAGGGCGGCCCCGGAGTGACCCGGTCGGATCTCTTGGTCATCAACAAGATCGACCTTGCGCCTTACGTCGGGGCTTCGCTCGAGGTGATGGCGCGCGACGCGGCGGCGATGCGCAAGGGCCGACCGTTCGTGATGGCCAATATGAGAACCGGGGACGGCCTCGATGCGATCGTCGAGTTTCTCCGCGCCAAGGGTGGACTTAAGGCGGCTTGAAACGAAAGAGGACCATTCGGGAACCCGCTGGCGGCGCGCGCGTTGACACCGTGAACTCAGCACGATAGGCGGTCCCGAATGCGCGCCCTGCGCCCTTATCGACACGGCAATCTGCCGACCGCGCTTCTGGCCGCGGCCCGGGAGATCCTCGACGAAAGCGGCATGCAGGCGGTCGGCCTGCGCGAGACCGCCCGGCGGGTCGGCGTGTCGGCGACAGCCGCCTACCGCCATTTCACCAGCAAGGAAGACCTGCTCGCTTCCGTCGCCGCTGAGGGCTTTCGCGAGCTTGGCACAGCGATGGAGGGCGCGACCCGCGGGGTCAATCCGCTCAGCCGTGCGGGCCTCGCCTATGTCGAGTTCGCACAGCAGAACCGGGGGCTTTTTCGCCTGATGTTCGGGCCCGTCTTGGCCGGGCGGGCGAAGTATCCAGCGCTCCAGGCCGCGACCGACGACGTCGAGGCGTTGCTGCTGCGCGGCGTCGCCGAGCTCGACCAGAGGCCGCTCGGAGACAATCCCGCGGCGATGGCGGCGTTTGCCCTCGTGCATGGGCTGTCAAATCTGGTCGTCGACGGCTTCATCCCCGAAACGCGAGCCTTGGGGCTCGCCGAGGAGATCCTGGCCAAGACCAGGCTGCCGCGTCCATTGCCCCCGGAGCCGGCCGGCTGACGGCTTCAGGCCCGTTCCAAATCTTACCAAGCCCGCCCGAGCGGAGCCCGAGTCCTCGCGAAGAATAACAAAGGAAAAGGCCTGGATCCGCTTGGATTCGCTTGTCCGTTTTGAGCCTTTTCAAGGGCTTGCGCCGACCCCCGCGGCGCTTTTATCTTTTCCCGCCTTAGGCGGCGGCCAAATAGCATATCAACTAGGCGATATAGGCGCGCGTTGTCCGCCACCCGTCCTCCCCTTTCTTCACACATGGAAACTGTCCGAGCCCTTCTCGTCCTGGAGGACGCATCTTAGCAGATATTCTGTTTTTCACAAAGCGATTGGCGAAAAATCTCGTGCAACCCCGCTGGTTCGGCGTAGAACCGAAAGCGGGAGCCTAATCATGACCGACACGATCGTTGCGTCCGCCCGGGCCGGCCTCATCGCTGCGCTCCGCGCACGCAGCGACGGAGAGCGGGCGGTGGGAGAGAAGGCCTATCAGAAGTCGGACGCCGAGCATTGGGGCGTCGCGCTGCCGGGCATGGACGCCGCGATCAGGGAGACGATCAGCGGCCTCGCGCAGGATGAGACGCTCAAGCTTTGCCGGCTCTTGTGGCGCGAGCCGGTGTGGGACTTGAAGATTGTCGCCGGGCGCATCCTGGCGCGAAAGTCGGTCGAGCCGGACGCGAAGGTCTGGCGCTTCGTGACTGAGCGCCTCGCCGATCTTGACGGCTGGGCGGTCGCCGACAATCTGGCGAGCGTCGGCTCCCGCTGCCTTGTCGCCGACCCCGGTCGGCTGGACGCGGTCGAAAAATGGACCGAAAGCCCGCGCCTGTGGACGAAGCGCGCCGCGCTCGTCTTCACCCTGCCCTGGGCGAAGGAGAAGCGCGACCCCGAGCGGATGCTGGGTTGGGCGGCGCGACTGGCCGAGGATCGCCAATGGTTCATTCAAAAGGCGATCGGCTGGTGGCTGCGCGAACTCTCGAAGCGCGATCCCAAACGCGTACGCCGCTTTCTCACAGAACATGGAGCGAAGCTGACCGGCGTCGCAAAGCGCGAGGCGACGAAGTATTTGTAGGCGTTGAGCGCCGGTGATGGCCGGAACAAGTCAGAACAAGTCCGGCGTTGCCGGAGGGATAGTGACCGACCTCGAAAGCTTCGCCCCCAGGGAGAGTCCGGTCGCTTGATGTCGCAGTGGGTTGGTGTAGAAAGAGAATGGTCCCGGATCGCCGGGAGCTTCGGTCTTGGGGGCACGAGCCCGTGGGATTGGAAACGCAACCGCCGGGCGATCCGCGTCCCGTGACCCACGCCGCAGCGCCGCTGCCGGTCGAAAGGCTGAGCACAGCCGAGGCATCCGCCGCCGTCGAACCCGTCCCTCAGCTGCCGGATTTCGCCAAAAAGGCTTACGATCTCGAAGCAATCAAGCAGGCGGTCGACGACGCCGCCTCGGTCGGCGGCGGCTTATGGCTATCTTATTTGATCGTACTGTTCTATCTCGCGATCGCAGCCGGCGCTGTGTCGCACGAGGATCTATTTTTTGAAAAGCCAATCAAGCTGCCGTTCCTTATCGTCGAACTGCCGCTGCTAGCCTTCTGCTTCTTGGCACCTATCCTGTTCGTCATCGTCCACGCGTACGCGCTCGTGCATCTGGTCTTGCTGACCGATAAGGCGAAGCACTACCACCAGGCGCTACACTACCAAATAAGCGACGACACGAAGCTGCCTCAGAATATTCAGGAAGAGAACGCTGCCGTTCGTACAGGATTGAGGCGGCAACTACCGAGCAACATTTTCATCCAGTTTCTCGCGGGCCCGGCAGACCTGCGCGAAAGCTTCTTCGGCTGGCTCTTGCAGGGGATCGCGTGGATCACACTCGCCGTCGGCCCCATTCTGCTGCTGCTCTTGATTCAGGTCCGATTTCTACCACTTCACAGGCTGTCCGTGACGTGGGCCCAGCGCATCGCGCTAGGCGTCGATTTGATACTCCTGTGGTGGCTCTGGCGTAAGGTCTTGTCGGGTCGCTGGAACGACAATCGCGAATATCGGCGGCATTGGGCTTGGCCCACTTCCGGCCTCGCAATAGTCGGCGCGACCTTTCTCTTCTCGGTCGCGGTCGTAACCTTTCCGAGTGAGTGGCAGGAAGAGTGGTTGCCTAGCTGGCGAATCTTTCCCGTGATGGCTGAGTGGGGGAAGCCCGCGACCGAAACCGATGCAAATGGGAATGTGAGGACCGCTTCAATTCGTGACTGGATGCTGAACGCGGAAAGGGCATCGCTCCACGACTGGTTATTCAACGCAACGCCTGACGAGGTAACTCGCCACAGGCTACCGTTCTCAAGCACACTCGTCCTCCCCGGTTTAAACGTCTACGAAGCCCTCGGCATTGACGATCCCGACAAGGCCAAGTGGCATGATTTCGTCTTTCGCGCGCGTGGTCGTGACTTGAAGGGCGCTATTTTTGACCTCGCAAGCCTGCCAAAGATCGATTTTGAGGGCGCAGATCTGACGGGTGCGTCGCTCGTTGACGCGCAGCTCCAGGGCGCGTCGTTCGTGGACGCGCAGCTTCAGGGCGCGTCGCTTGTCCGTGCGCAGCTTCAGAGCGCGTCGCTGGTCGACGCGCAGCTTCAGCGGGCTACGCTCGTGGACGCGCAACTGCAGAGCGCGTCGCTCGACCACGCGCAGCTTCAGGGCGCGTCGCTGGTCGGCGCACAGCTTCAAGGCGCGTCGCTGTACGACGCCAAACTTCAGGGCGCGTCACTTGTGGAGGCGCAGCTCCAGGGCGCGTTGCTCGACGGCGCCCAGCTTCAGGGCGCGTCGCTCGAGGGAGCGGACCTTGAGGGCGCGTCGCTCGAACACGCCCAGCTTCAAGGCGCGCCGCTGAGTTATGTACGGCTTCAGGGCGCGTCGCTCGCCGGCACACAGCTTCAAGCCGCGTCACTCGACGGTGCGCAGCTTCAAGGCGCGTCGCTAGCCGGAGCACAGCTCCAAGGCGCGTCGTTGTCGCTGACGACTATGGAGGCAACCGACCTCTCGGGTACGCGTCTGTGGCGGACCAATGCGCAACCGCAACCTTCGAGGATTGCTGCCATCCAAATGGCCGGCGTCGAGACTTGGCTACCGGAGTGGATAGATCAGAATGGAAAGCGCGGCCCCTGGGACGCCGAGACTTACCAAGCGCTGCGGACCTCCGTCGAGTCGCTCTCGACCGGGGAAAATCACGCCAGTTCGCTCGAGCGCATCCAGAGACTGGACTGCTCGAATCGCGACTCAACTCTTGCTTCTTGCAATCCTTCTCTACCGCTGCCGCCCGAAGCCGAGGCCTGGCGAAAGGCGTTGCAAGAAGCCCGCGTAGATGATCAGGCCTACGCCAGTGCGCTCGCAGAGACGTTGAAGAAGCTTGTCTGCTCTGGCGACGCAGACAGCATTTATGTTGTGCGCGGCGCCGGATTCCGAACCCGTCTTTTAGCCACCCGCCACGCGGCGCCCGACCTGATCGACGACCTCATGGACAAAGAGAGCAAGGACTGCTCCGTGGCCGCCGCAATGACCGACACAGGCCGGGCGTACATGCTGCGCATCAAACAGGCAGTCTTATCAGCGGAGGCTCCTCAGAAATTGGTGACTTCCGAGATGCCATATTCGCCCTAACTATCCCCGCGAGCCATAGTTGCGATGAGCGTTGAGCGCCACGCGGTGACCGCGGGCCCCGGATCATACTGGCCCACGCGCTGAAACCCGACCCGAAGCCCTCGCGCGCGCCGTGACGCGAAGTGGGCGCAGCAAGAGAAGGCCTATCGGAAGTCCCGCGCGACTGGCCGAGGATCGCCAATGGTTCATCCAGAAGGCGATTGGCTGGTGGCTGCGCGAACTCTCGAAGCGCGATCCCCCGCGCGTGCGCCGCTTTCTCGCCGAACATGGGGCGAAGCTGACGGGCGTCGCGAAGCGCGAGGCGACGAAGTATCTGTAGGCGCGAGCGCCGGTGATGGCCGGAACAAGTCAGAACAAGTCCGGCGTTGCCGGAGGGGATAATGACCGACCTCGAAAGCTTCGCCTTCGGCGACAGTCCGGCGCTCGCCGATGAACTGCTGGGGCTTGTGCTCGCCGGCAGGAAGACCGCAACCTGCTGGGCGGTGAGCGAGGGCGACAAGGGCGTCGAGGCCGGGAAGCGGTGGATCGTGAAGGACGGCGAAGGGCGGCCGCGCGCCATCCTCGAGACAGTCGAAGTCGAGCGGCGGCGATTCGAGGACGTCGACGAGCGCTGGGCCTTTGACGAAGGCGAGGGTAACCGGTCGCTTGCCTATTGGCGCCGGGCGCACACGGACTATTTCACCCGACGCGGCGAGTTTCAGCCGGAGATGGAGGTTTATTGCGAGCGGTTCCGGCTGGTCGAGGTTCTTGAGCGCGAGTGAGGCGGTGCCATAGAGTAAGTCGTCATCGCGAGGAGCGAAGCGACGTGGCGATCCAGAGGGCGAGCGCAGCGTCCTTTCCGGCCCTGGATCGCTTCGCTAAGCTCGCGATGACGGCTGCTGTCCGAGGCGCTCTTTGACGCCCGCGCATTTGACGCGTCAGAAATTCAAGGTCTCGTATTGATCCTTCCAGAGCGGATTGTCGCGCTCGATGAGATCGAGTTTGTCCTTTCGGCTTCCGGACTTGATTTGCTTTTCCCTCGCGATTGCCTCGTCCATTCGTTCGTGCGGCTCGTGCCAGACCAACAGTTTGCAGCCATATCGCTTGGTAAAGCCCGCGGCAGCTCCAGTCCGATGCTCGACGGCGCGGCGCGCGAGGTGGGAGGTTACGCCGACGTAAAGCGTGCCATTGCGCCGATTCGCCATGATGTAGACGCAGGGGCGTTTCATGCGTTGAGACGATAGACGAATTCGCGAGGCGGCAGAAAGGCTCGCGGTTTGGATGCGGCAGTCTTCGTTGATGGCCCCCTGGATCGCCGCGTCGCCCTGCGGGCTCCTCGCGATGGCGAGCGCCCGCCCTCACCCCTCGACGAACTCCCTGCGCGCAATCCCCTGCGCGTAGAGAAGCGCGGTGAGGTCGGTGTGGTCGATGCGGGCGTCGGCGCTTGCCGCGACCTTGGGCTTGGCGCGGTAGGCGACGCCGAGACCGGCGGCCTTGAGCATGGCGAGATCATTTGCGCCGTCGCCGACGGCGAGCGTCTGGCTGAGCGCGAGTTCTCTTTGCGCGGCAATCTCCTTGAGTGCGCCGAGCTTGGCGTCGTGGCCGAGGATCGGCTCGATCACCTTGCCGGTGAGCTTGCCGCCTTGAATCGCGAGGACATTGGCGCGGTCCTCGTCGGCGCCGAGGCGGGCCCGGATCGCGCCGGTGAACTGGCGAAAGCCGCCGGAGACGATGGCGACCGCGGCGCCCCTCGCCCGCATCGTCCGAACAAGCGTGCGCGCGCCGGGGTTGAGGGTGATGCGATCTCTCAGCACCTCGCCGATGACGCTTTCGGGCAAGCCCGCGAGCAGCTCGACCCGCTCACGCAGGGCCGGCTCGAATGCGATCTCTCCCCGCATCGCGCGGTCGGTGATCTCGGCGACCTTCGCCCCCGCGCCGACATAGGCCGCAAGCTCGTCGACGCATTCCTGGCCGATCAGCGTCGAATCCATATCCGCCACCAGGAGGCGCTTTTCGCGATCCACGGCTGACTGCACGATTGTGTCGACCGGCTCGCCGGCCAGCGCCGCCGTCAGCGCGGCGCGCACGGCCTCGATCGGAGCGTTGAAACAGAGATCGGCGGCGACGCCTTCGGCGAGCCATCGCAGCGCGTCGAATCCGCCGACGCCTTGCGCGATGCGCATGATACGGGCATCGCTGAGCCGCATCGAGCTGGGATCGGCGATCAGCGTTGCGACGATGGCGGACTGCGGCATGAAGTTTCCGGGCGAGGGCAAAAAAGAGTGAGGCGCGCGCTCCTCATTGCAGGCCCCACGGCGAGCGGCAAGTCGGCGGCAGGGCTCAGGATCGCCGAACGGTTAGACGCGACGATCGTCAACGCCGATTCGATGCAGGTCTATGCGGACCTCAGGATCCTGACGGCGCGCCCGACAGCAGAAGAAGAGAACCGCGCGCCGCATCGGCTGTTCGGGACGGTCGACGGCGCGGTGAATTACTCGGCCGGGCGATGGGCAAGGGCGGCGGGCGAGATCCTCGCCGAGGCCGCCGGCCGGCCGGTCGTTTTCGTTGGCGGCACGGGCCTCTATCTGCGTGCGCTGACGGAGGGCCTGTCCGATGTGCCGCCGGTGCCCGAGGCAGTGCGGGAGCGGATTCGCGCCGAAGCCGACGGTCGCGCCGCCGAAGAGCTGCATGGCGAACTGAAAGCGCGCGATCCCGAAACCGCTGCGCGCCTCAACGCCAGTGACCGGCAACGCATCCTGCGGGCGCTCGAGGTCATCGAAGCGACAGGGCGGCCACTCGCGTCGTTCCTCGGCGCGCGGGCGGCGCCGGCGCTCAAAGCCCAAGAATGGGCGGGCCTCTATCTCGCTCCCGACCGAGAAGAGCTCTATTGCCGGATCGACGCCCGGTTCGACGCCATGCTCGCCGAGGGCGCGCTCGGCGAGGTAGAGGCGCTAGTGAAGCGTGGCCTCGATCCGACGCTGCCGGTGATGCGCGCGCATGGCGTTCCCCATCTCATCGCGCATCTTAAGGGGTGGATAACGCTCGCCGAAGCGGCGGAGCGCTCGAAGCTCGACACCCGCCACTACGCCAAGCGGCAGTTCACCTGGGCGCGGCGGCAGATGACCGGCTTCAGATGGGTCGCGCCGGAGGAGGCAGCGGAACAGGGCGCTCGCGAACTGGGAGGGGCTGCGCTCTAGGTCGGGCGCCTGCCGCTTGCCCCGGAATCAGGTCTCGATAGCGCCAGGTTTTATGTCCTGATCGGTATCCAGATCTGGTAACCGCCCAGGCCAGTTCGTCCGTCGAATTCCTCGCTGTAATATTCGAAGTTCGGCGCGTCGGCGGCCTGGTAGCCTGACTCGGGCAGCGCTTTTGTCCAGATTGTCATGGCGACGTTATGCATGGTCGAAACGTGTTCGTGATGGGTGAATACGGCGTAGCGTTGGGCGGGAATGCGAAGTCGCGTGAATTCGGCAGGAAGGTCGGACGAAAATCCCGACACTTCGACACCGGCGAGATAGTCGAAGTTGCAGTCATCGTCCATGTTGTAGGAGACGCCAAACGTCCGCCCCCCTTTGCCGCCGCCTCCCGGGAAAACTTGCCCAGGGACGTTGCCGAGATGGGGCTGCAAGCGCTGCCACAAAGCCGGAATGTTCTGGTGAGTGTCGGATGAATATCTTCCGCTGAGGCCTGCGATCTGCAACAACCCGCGTTCTTCGATGCGCGGCGGCGCCAAGGTCGTGATCAGAGCGTCATCCATTTTGATTGCCTCCACCAGAGTGACGTTATCGAGATGGCGTTGCGCGCGAACCGATTCGGGGGTGAGTCCGAATTGGTCGCGGAACGCCCGGGTGAAAGCTTCGTGGGAGCCATAGCCGAAATCGAGCGCGACGCTCAGGATGTCAGGGCGCCGTTGGAAAGCACCCGCGCAGCCTCGCTCAATCGCCGGCCGCGCATGTAGCGCATCGCGGGCTGGCCGGTCGCTCTCGCGAACACATGAGCGAAGTGGCAGCGGGATATTCCGGCGGCCTGAGACAATTCGTCGAGCGAGACGTCGCCGCCGAACCGGCCTTCCATAAACCACAGCGCTTTTCGAACACTTTCCATATTGTCTCCCAGCGAAGCGAACGACCACCTACCGCAGACCCTCGCCCCCCGCTTGATCGGAATTGCTGTTGAAGGTTCAGGATAGCGCGTTGCCGAGAGAGCGGCGGGGGCGGGTTTGAAGCCGCAGCCGTTGCGGGTATGGTCCGCCCCCTGCACTGCCGGAGCCAAAAATGCCGCAAGCGAGAGCGAATGAAATCGATATCGAATACGAGACCTTCGGCCGCGAGGGCGACCCGCTTGTCCTCCTTATCATGGGGCTTGCGGCGCAGCTCAACTTCTGGCCGGAATCATTGTGCGAGGGTCTGGCGGCGAAGGGCTTCCGCGTCGTCAGGTTCGACAATCGCGACATCGGCAAATCGACGCATCTCACGAGCCTGCCGACGCCCGACTTTCGCGCCGTGATGGCCGAGGTCATAGCGGGCGCCACCCCCGCAGTACCTTACCAGCTGGACGACATGGCGAAGGACGCGGTCGGCCTCCTCGACGCGCTCGGCGCCGAGCGCGCCCATGTCGCCGGCTCGTCGATGGGCGGCATGATCGCGCAGCTCGTCGCAATCAACCACCCGGAACGGACGAAGAGCCTCATCTCGATGAACTCGACGACCGGGCGCTACGACCTCCCGCCTGGCGACCCCAAGGCGATGCAGATCCTCGCGCAGCCGCCAAAAAGCTCAGGCCGCGAGGACCTCATCGAGGCCAGCATTCTCGTCCAGCGCACGCTGCTCGGTCCCGGCTTCGGCATGACCGAGACGGAGCTTCGCCAGTCCGCCGAGCGGCGAACCGATCGCGCGCCCTATGATCCAGCGGGAATCGCGCGCCAATGGGCGGCGATCGTCGCGGCGCGGCCGCGCAACGCGGGCCTCAACACGGTGCGCTGCCCGGCCTTGGTCACGCACGGCGACGCCGATCCGCTCTTCCCGGTCGCGACGGCGAAGGATACGGCTGACAGCATCCCGGGCGCGGAGCTCGTCATCGTGCTGGGGCTTGGCCACACCTGGCCGGAATCCTCGGTTCCCCTCGCGCTCGCGAGGCTCGGCGATTTCTTGGCGAGAGCAGAGGCACGGGCGGTTACTGGCGGGTAAAGCCGCACTGCTTGTCGACGTATTTGCTCTCCCAGCAGCCGGACGAAAGGCAGGTCTGAAGATACTGCCCGCAGGTCGACATGCAGCCGGGCGCGCCGCCCTCGCTCTTCACGCAGAAGCGCTGGCAGACCTTGAGCCGCTCGGAGCAGGTCTTAGCCTCGGCGGGCCCAATGAGCGCGAGCGCCGCCATGCCTGCCGCGCCCGCGACGACGATCCCACGCAACAACCTTCGCATGCCCTTCTCCCGAGCCGATCGGTAGGACGTTAGGCGGGCGATTGTCGATTGGCAACGGCGAGGCTCGGTCCGCAAGGCCGGCGTCCCCTGCCCCGTGCGCCATCCCCATCAGCCCTTGCGCACCGACCAGGAGTTGACGGCGCCGCGGCCGTCCGGCGTCGCCGCGATATAGACCAGGAGCTGATTGTTGTCGCAGCAGCCAAATCTCATGAGCTGGCATGGCCATTCGTAACCGGCGAGGATTCCGCAGTTCGACGCCGTGGCGGAGACCGGAGCCGATCCGATCATCAGAACGGCAACGTCGGTAGGCATGCCGACCGCGAGCCGCATGCTCGCATTGAAGGCGTCGAACGGCGCCGGGCTCGCGCCTGAAACGGGTGGATAGCCGCCGGGGCAACATCCCGTCAGCAACGAAAGGGCGACAGGCATCGCAATTCGGGCGCGCATTTGACGATCTCGGCTAGCGGGCCGGCGGATCAATTATCTCATGACGCGCGGCAGCCCCGCTCCGGCGTCTCGCCGAAGCCATCAATCGGGCAAACGGGTTAGCCGCCGGTTAAAGGGCGCGATCGCCTTCCGCCGGTCCCGGCGCTGGGCTAAATTTGCCGCATGACCACGTCCGAGAAGAAACCGGCCAGGCTCACCCTTGCCAAGGCGCGGACCGAGCACGCGCGGCTCGGGGCCGAGATCGCCGAGCACGACCGGCGCTACCATGGCGAAGATCAGCCCACGATCTCCGACGCGGAATATGACGAATTGCGCCGGCGCTATAGCGCGCTCGAAGCGGAGTTTCCCGAGCTCGCGGGGGCGGAATCGGAGAACCGCAAGGTCGGCGCGCCGCCGGCGGAAAAATTCGCCAAGGTTCGTCACGCCGTGCCGATGCTGTCGCTCGGCAACATCTTCGCTGACGAGGAGGTGGAGGAATTCTGCGCGCGGGTCAGGCGCTTTCTCGGCCTGAAGGACAACGCCCCGCTCGAGGTCGTCGCCGAGCCGAAGATCGACGGGCTCTCCTGCAGCCTGCGCTATGAGGATGGCCAACTCATCCGGGCGGCGACGCGCGGCGACGGCTACGAGGGCGAGGATGTGACCACCAACGTGCGCGTCGTGGAAGCGATTCCGAAGCGGCTCAAAGGCGCGCCGAGAATCTTCGAAGCGCGCGGCGAGGTCTACATGCGCCACGCCGACTTCGCCGCCCTCAACGCCCGCCAGGCGGAGGCGGGGAAGCCGGTCTACGCGAACCCGCGCAACTTCGCCGCCGGCTCGCTTCGCCAGCTCGACCCGCAGATCACCGCGAGCCGGCCGCTCGCCTTCTTCGCCTACGCCTGGGGCGAAGTCAGCGAGCCCTTCGCCTCGACCCAGCTCGGCGCGATCGAAGCCATGGGCCGTTTCGGCCTGCCGACCAACCGCAAGCTGACGGAGCTTTGCCGCTCGGCCGCGGAATTGCTGGCGCAATATCACGCGATCGAAGAACAGCGCGCAACGCTCGGCTACGACATCGACGGCGTCGTCTACAAGGTGAACGATCTCGCGCTTCAGGAGCGGCTCGGCTTCATCTCGCGCTCGCCCCGGTGGGCGGTCGCGCACAAGTTCCCGGCCGAGAAGGCGATGACGACGGTGGAGGCGATCCAAATCACGGTCGGACGCACAGGCGCGCTGACGCCGACCGCCAACCTCAGGCCGGTGACCGTGGGCGGGGTCGTCGTCTCCAACGCCACCCTGCACAACGAGGACGAGATCGCGCGGAAGGACGTCAGGGTGGGCGACACGGTGGTCGTGCAGCGCGCCGGAGACGTCATTCCGCAGATCCTCAAGGTGGTGCTGGACAAGCGGCCGCCCGGCGCCGGGCCCTATGAGTTTCCGCAGGATGACAAGGGAAACTTCGTCTGCCCCATCTGCGGGTCGGCGGCGCTGCGCGAGATCGACGAAAAGACCGGGGAGGCGGATGTCGTGCGCCGCTGCACCGGGACGCTCGTCTGTCCGGCGCAGGCGGTCGAGGGCCTCAAGCACTTCGTGTCGCGCAACGCGTTCGACATCGACGGGCTTGGCGAAAAGCTGATCGAGCTTTTCTTTGCCGAAGGCCTCATCCGCACGCCTGCCGACATATTCACCCTCAAGGCGCGCGATGGGCAGGGCCGCCCGCCCCTGCGGGAATGGGAGGGGTTCGGCGAGACCTCGGCGCAGAACCTCTTCAACGCCATCGACGCACGACGCACCATCGCCTTCAACCGCTTCCTCTATGCGCTCGGGATTCGCCATGTCGGCGAGACCAATGCGCGCCGGCTCGCACGCCATTTCGGCGACTGGCCTGCGCTGCGCGCCGCCGCGCGCACACCCAATGCGGCGGCGGAGCTGTCGGCGGTCGGAGGCATTGGGCCGGTGGTCGCAGAGGCGGTCGCCGATTTCTTCGCCGAGCCGCGCAACGAGGCCGCGCTCGACGCGCTCCTGAAAGAGGTGACCATCGAGCCGATGGAGGCGATCGCCGCTGACCATCCGCTCGCCGGCAAGACCATCGTCTTCACCGGCTCGCTCGAACGCATGACCCGCGATGAGGCCAAAGCGATCGCGGAACGGCTCGGGGCGAAAGTGTCCGGCTCGATTTCCGCCAAGACCGATCTCGTCGTCGCCGGCCCCGGCGCCGGCTCGAAGCTCGCCAAGGCGCGCGAACTCGGTGTCGAGACGATCGACGAGGAGGAATGGGTTAGGCGTTCGGGGCGGGGGTAGGGATTCCTGTTGGGGAAAGGTGGCGCGAAACGCCGGATGAAGGTACACGCCTGCCGTTACTCCAGCCCCTTCCGCAAAGAGCGTTCATGAACAACTGGCGCCACGCCGGCATCGTCGTTCGCGAGGCCCGTCCCCGCGACCTCGACGCGATCGCCAGGCTCGAGAACGAATCCTTCGAGACCGACCGGGTCTCGCGCCGGTCCTTGCGCGCATTCCTGCAGGCGCCACACCGGCCGGTGATCGCGGCCTTCATCGACGACCAGCTTGCGGGCTATGCGCTGGTCTCGCTGCGCAAGACGTCCCGGGCGGTGCGCATCTACTCGCTTGCCGTTGATCGCCGATTTGCCCGCCGCGGCGTCGGCCGGGCGCTGCTCCAGGCCTGCGAAGCCTATGCGCGGCGTAACCGCCGCGACACACTGACGCTCGAAGTTCGCTACGACAACGCCTCGGCGATTGGGCTTTATGAGAGCTCGGGCTTCCACCAGTTCGGCGAGCACGCCCACTACTACGCCGACGGGGCCACCGCGTTGCGCTACGAGAAGGCGCTCGTCCCCGCCGCCCCTCGCGAAAAGGGGAACAATCCGGCGCTCGCGCGCGTTCGGCCGTTGCGCGGCGCATCACGACCGCGCTAGGGAGGCGAAAACGCGCGGGAAGTGAGTCGCCCCCGTCGCCAATGAATCTGGCCCGCGCCTAACCTCAGGGACTGTTCCGCCCTTCGTCATGCAAAAGTCGTTGCGACCAGCCGCACGGCCCGATCGGCGCGCGCCATGACCGGGTGGGTCATTCTCGTCGACCAGGCGCGCGACTTTCCCAACGCCGACACGCCCCACAAGGTGATCACGACCCGCGACTATCTGGCGCGGCCGAAGCTGTTCGCAGGGCTCGGACGGGCGAAGATCATCAATCTTTCCCGATCCTACAACTACCAGTCCAAGGGCTATTACGCCTCGCTTCTCGCCGAGGCGCGCGGCCATCGGGTGATCCCGACGGTCGAGACGATGCTCGATTTGCGCGAGCTCAAGCTCTACGAGCAGTCGCTGCCGGAATTGCAGGAGGCGCTGACCGCGGCGGCCCTCAAGGCGCACGCGACCGAGGACACGACCTTCGACACCCTCTTCTGCTTCGGTTACGTGCAGGATTCTCGGTTCGAGGCGTTCGGGCGGCTACTGTTCGACTGGTACCGGTGCCCGGCGATCGAAGTCACGATCACGGCAGGCAAGCGCTGGAAAATCGACCGGCTGCGCGCCCGGCCGCTCGCCAAGCTCGGACCCGACGAGGCGGAATTCTTCCACAAGAGCCTTCACCGCCACACCCAGCGCGACTGGCGCAACCCGCGCGGCCGCGCGATTGCCCGTTATTCGCTCGCTGTCCTGCACGATCCGCAGGAGGACATGCCGCCCTCCTCCCTCGACACGCTCAAGCACTTTTCGCGGCTCGCCGAGAAGCAATCGGTCGAGATCGAGCTCATTACCAGGAAGCAGCTCGCAGAACTCGCCGAATTCGACGGCCTGTTCATCAGGGCGACGACCTCGATCGACAGCTATACCTACCGCTTCGCGCAGCGCGCCCGCAGCGAGGGCATGCCGGTCATCGACGACCCGCAGTCGATGATCCGCTGCACCAACAAGGTCTATCTACACGAGCTCCTCGAGGCGCAAGGCGTCCCCGTGCCGCCGACGGTGATGCTGGCCGAGGACGAGGATCTCGCCAAGGCCGAGCGGCTCCTGGGCTGGCCGATGGTGCTCAAGATCCCGGACGGCTCGTTCTCGCGGGGGGTCCATAAGGTTGAGACCGCGCAGGCGCTCAAGGCGCTATCGGATGAATTGTTCGAGGACACCGACCTCCTGCTGGCCCAGAAGTTCATGCCGACCAAGTTCGACTGGCGGGTCGGAGTGCTCGACGGCGAGCCGCTGTTCGTGTGCCAGTACCAGATGGCGCGCGGCCACTGGCAGATCATCAAGCACGGGCCGAACGGCGCCCGCGAGGGCGGATCGAAGACAATCGCCATCGCCGACGCCCCGCCGCGCGTCATCGACGCCGCGCTCAAGGCGGCCCGCGCGATCGGCCCGGGCCTCTATGGCGTCGACATCAAGGAGACCAACGGCGCGATCGTCGTCATCGAGGTCAACGACAACCCCAATCTCGAGCACGGGGTCGAGGACCAGGTTGGCAAGGACGAGATCTGGACGAGGCTCATCAACTGGTTCGTCAAACGGATCGATGCGTGAAACGCGTGCGCAGGGGTGGGGCCCATGTTCGTTGACTGGCTCTTTGCGAGCTTCCATCACCTCGCGGTATTTTCTCTCGCCGCGATCCTGTCGGCGGAGATTTTTCTCACCGCCGGGCCGATCGATGACCGGATGGCGCTGAAGCTCGCGCGGGTCGATGCGTGGTTCGGCATCATGGCCGCGCTCGCGCTCGCAGCCGGGCTCCTGCGCGTGTTCTTCGGCGCCAAGGGTGTCGACTATTATGTCGCCAACAGTTTCTTCTGGGCGAAAATGGCTCTGTTCGCCGCCGTGGGGCTGATCTCGGTTTCGCCTACGTTTTCTTATCTCGTCTGGCGGCGCCGCGTTCGGGCCGACGCCTCCTTTCGCCCGCCGGCGCGCGAGATTATGCGATTGCGGCGAGCGCTCTACGCCGAAGCCGGCCTGTTTGCGCTCATCCCGATCTGCGCCGCTGCGATGGCGCGGGGGTACGGCATGTGAAAGTCGAAACCGCCCGCGACGCGCGTGCTAGTGCCCTTCGATGATCCGGATCTCGCGATCCGCTCCGCCCGCGAGCGCGGCCAGCGCTTCTTGATAGGCGGGACTGTCATGAGCGGCGCAGGCCGCTTCCACGCTGTCAAACTCGATGAGAACCGTGCGCTGCTGAAGGCCGGCCTCATAGACCTTCGCCGGGACTCCGCGGGCGAGAAAACGCCCTCCTGCGGCGGAAAGCGCCGGCCCCGCCAGCTTGGCGTAAGCCGCCAGAGCGTCGGGGTTGCTGATCGAACGATAAGTGGAAATCCAATAGGCTTTTGCCATCGTCGTGCTCTCCCCTCCTAGTCGATCAGCTTATACGCCGGGAGAGTCAGGAACTCCTCGAACGTATCGGCGAGCGACATGTCCGAGAACAGCTTGATCGCCTCCGGAAACCGCCCCCCGTCATAGGCCTTGTCGCCGACCTCGCCCTTAACCCGCTCCATTTCGCCCTTGAGCGCGTCCTTGAACATCGCCGGCGTCACCTCCCGGCCGTCGTCGAGCTTCGCCTTGAGATGAAGCCATTGCCAAACCTGGGTGCGGGAGATTTCGGCGGTCGCCGCGTCCTCCATCAGATTGTAGATCGGCACGGCGCCGCGGCCCCTTAGCCACGCCTCGATATAATGCACTCCAACCCGGATGTTCTCGCGCAGGCCCGCTTCGGTGCGCTTGCCCTTGTGGACTTCGATGAGATCGGCCTGGGTGACGTGAACGTCATCGCGCTTGACCGAAAGCTGGTTCGGCCCGGGCATCAGCCGGTCGAACACCTCGCGCGCGATCGGCGCCAGATCGGGATGGGCGACCCAGGTGCCGTCATGACCGTTGCGCGCTTCACGCTCCTTGTCGGCGCGCACCTTGGCGAACGCCTCTTCATTGGCCTTGGCGTCGCCCTTGACCGGAATCTGCGCCGCCATGCCGCCCATCGCGAACGCGCCGCGGCGGTGACAGGTCTTGATCAGGAGAGCCGAATAGGCGCTGAGAAACGCCTTTCCCATCGTCATCTCCGAGCGGTCGGGAGTAAGAAAGGCGGGGTTCTTGCCGAGGCGCTTGATGAACGAAAAGATATAGTCCCAGCGGCCGCAATTGAGCCCGACGATGTGATCGCGGAGCTCGTGCAGGATCTCGTCCATCTCGAAGGCGGCCGGCAGCGTCTCGATCAGCACTGTCGCCTTGAACGTCCCGTGCGGAACGCCGAGCTCGCGCTCGGCGTGGGTGAAAACCTCGTTCCAGAGCCGCGCCTCGAGATGGCTCTCAAGTTTGGGCAGATAGAAGGCCGGCGTCGCGCCGGCAGCCATTTGCGCCTTGGCGCAATGAAAGACGTAGAGGCCGAAATCAAACAGCGAGCCGGACATTTCCTCGCCGTCGACGGCGACATGACGCTCGGGCAGGTGCCAGCCGCGCGGACGCACCATCAAGACCGCGGGATTGCTCTTGACCGCGTAGGACTTACCGGTGCCGGAATCGACAAAGTCGATCTTTCCCGCCCAGCGGTCTTTGAGATTGGCCTGGCCCTCGACCATGTTGGCGAACATCGGCGAGGACGCGTCCTCGAAGTCGGCCATGAAGACTTTCGCGCCCGAGTTCAGCGCGTTGACGATCATCTTGCGGTCGACGGGCCCGGTGATCTCGACCCGGCGGTCGAGAAGGTCGGCCGGAATTGGGGCGACCTTCCAGTCGCCATCGCGGATCGATTTCGTCTCGGCGAGAAAGTCGGGCAGCTTGCCGGCGTCGAAATCTTCCTGACGCCCCGCCCGCCGAGCGAGCAACTCGAGCCGTCGGCGATTGAACCGCCGGTGCAGCCCGGCCAGAAAGGCCAACGCTTCGGCGCTCAAGATTTCAGCCTGCCGACCGCCCGGCTTGGCGCTGATCTTGACGCCTGCTACGGCCGAGTGCGCTGTCATAAGTCCCTCCGGGAAGGCGTCGACGGTCTATGAGCGAAACTCGTAGACCTTTTCGGCGCCTTTGGGGAGGTCCGGTTTGTTATTCCGCATGGCGGAAACGCGCAGCCGCGATCACGCCGCGAGATCGGTTCGCGCCCCGTCGCGCGGCTCACGCCAAGCCCGCCGCCTGACCAAGAGGCCGGATGGATCGGCGTCGAGCGGCAGCGCCGTCGCGTCGTTGAGATCGGACCTGGTGAGCCCGATGTCGCGCAGCTCGTATTCCGACATCCGAGAGAGTTCGGACATCGTCCGCCGCGCCGCGCTCACCCGGGCCGGCCATGTAAGAACGCGCCACAGAGCCTCAGCCGCGTGCGAAGTTGAAAGGGTGAATGAAGCAACCATGTTCCTCTCCTGCCCGAGATGACGACGGTCCGTTCGGCGCAAACGGCGCCGCAGGAGGCCAATCGGTCTCGGAATGCCTGTTTATATAGGGAGCCCTATTGATCGGTCCAACGAATGTTTGTAGAGTAACCGATCAAAATTTCGGATGGGTTGCCATGCTCGACACCGACCAGCTTCGCTCTTTCCTCGCCATCGTAGACTCGGGCTCCTTCACCAAGGCGGCCGACCGGGTGCACAAGACCCAATCGGCGGTTTCAATGCACATCCGCCGCCTGGAAGAACAATTGGGTTGCGCGCTATTCGTCAAGCAGGGACGGGGCGCGCGACTGACGGATGAGGGCGAGCGGCTGATCGAGTTCGCCCGTCGTATCGTGCAGGTCGAAGCTGGAGCGATGGCGGCGTTGTCGCGCAAGGGCCTTAGGGGCGCCGCGCGGCTGGGGATCCCGGACGACTACGCCGAGGCGTTCCTGGCCGACATCCTTTCCCGCTTCAATCGCCGTCATCCGCTGGTCGAGGTGTCGGTCGTTTGCGAGGCGTCGACGGAACTCGCTCCGCAGGTCGCCGCGGGCGCGCTCGATCTGGCGCTGATCACCGATTTTGAGGGGCTTAAGGGCCTTGAGCTGCTGCGTGAGGAGCCGCTCGTCTGGGTCGCCGCCGAGCGGTTCCCGGTCGAGGAGGGAACGCCGATCCCGCTCGCGCTCGGCAGCCCGACCTGCTGCTGGCGGCGCGCGACCGAGCAGGCGCTGGTCGGGACGCCCGGCGTGACGAGGACCCGGTTCTATTCGAAGAACTTCAGCGCGATCGGCACCCTGTTGCGCTCAGGGCTGGCGGCGACGATCCTGCCCGCGTCGCTGGTCGGTCCGGGCCTCAAGGTGTTGGGGCGCGGCGAAGGCTTGCCGGAACTGCCCTTGAACCGCATGGGCCTCATCCATGCGCCCGGACGTCCAAGCGAGGAATCCAAGGCGCTCGCCGAGGCGATTCGCGGGACCGTCGGAACACAAGCGCGCGAGGCAGCTTGACCCTCGCCCAGACGCTACGTCAGAGCGCCGAGTTCCTCACGGTCATCACCATTCGTTAGGGTTAAGCCGGCGTTAACTGCCGGCGTGACAGGTTTTCTTCGCTTTTTTCAGTTCGCGGGCGATGCCGCCCGGCGTCGAGCGAGGGGACCCGTCGTCATGCCCAGGCTGAGCCGGCTCGCCCTCGTTGGCGTCGCCGCCATTCTCTCGGGGTGGGCGCGCGCCGCCGATTTGCCGCCAATTCCCTCCCTTCCCGAGGCCGACTCTGGTCCGGCAGAATTCAGCGGCTGGTACCTGCGCGGCGACGTCGGCGGCGGCGTCGACATGGCCGCGCCGAAACTCAAAATCGCGTCCGATCCGGTCGCGCCCAGCGCCACGGCGGAGACGTTCAACGGCGCGACCCTATCGCCATTTGGCATGATCGACGCCGGCGCGGGCTATCAGTTCAACAGCTCGTTCCGCGCTGACGCGACGCTCGAATATCGCGGCGGCGCTACCCTCCGCTCCACGTCCGCGGCTTATCCCTGCCTGGCGCCGGCGCAAAACGCGGACGCCTTGCGCGCGGACGTCTCCTCGTTCGTCGGCCTCCTCAACGGCTACGTCACGCCCGGCGCCTGGTATGGGTTTTCGCCTTTCCTCGGCGCAGGCGTTGGCCTCGCCGACAACAGGACGTCTGGCCTGAGCGGCCAGACCTTGCTCGGCCCAGTGGCCTACGCCGGCGGATCGAGGACGAGCTTCGCCTGGGCCGTGATGGCCGGGGTCGATTACGATCTCACGCCGAACCTCAAGCTCGAACTCGGTTACCGCTATCTCAACTATGGTTCGATCACGACCGGCGACGCGAAATGCGGCTTTGCCTTGTCGGCTTATTGCGGCTCCGCCAGCACGATCTCGTCGCGCAACCGGCTCGCGTCGAGCGACTTCAGGTTGGGTCTCATCTACTTCATCGGCGGGCCGGCCGTCGCCGCGGAGTAAAATCTGCGTGAAGGCCCGCGTCCTCGAGGTCTTGCCTGCAGGCGCCTGACCTCGCGCGGTTTGCCTTCGGCGGCGGCTCGGCCTATGCCGTCCCGCGCTTCTCGTCCGGAGGCCTGCCGCTCTGCGTCCGCCGAGCGCGGGCGGATCGCGGAATGCGCCCGAGGCTGCCGAACTTTTCATGACCGACGCGACTGCGCAGAGGGCAGGAACTCATGCAATCGGCATGGGCGAGCCCGATCCTGCTCCTGGTTCTCACGACCCTGATCTGGGCCGGCCACTCGATCGTCGGCCGTCTGGCGGTCGGTCAGATCGCGCCGATGACCCTGACCTGTCTGCGTTGGGGCGTCGCGCTCGTTCCGATCCTGTTGACCGCCCGGCCGGCGCTTCGGCGCGACTGGCCGGTCTTGCGCTCGCACTGGCAATATGTCGCCGCGATGGGCGCGCTCGGCTACACCGGGTTCAACGCGCTTTTCTATGTCGCGGCGCATCGAACGAGCGCACTCAATCTCTCGATCATCCAGGGGGCGATTCCGGCACTGGTCTTGATCGGCGCGCGGCTTTTCCTCGGCGCCCGGTTTACCGTGCTGCAGGCGCTCGGCGCCGTGACAACCATGGCCGGCGTCGCCGCCATCGCGGCTCAGGGCGACCTCCACCGGCTCGCCGCGCTGGCGTTCAACGGCGGCGACGTGATGATGTTTATCGCCGCCGTTCTCTATGCCGGCTACACGATCGGGTTGCGCGAGCGCCCGCATGTCTCGGGCCTGAGCCTGCTCGCCGGCATGGCTTTGGCCGCGTTCATCACCTCCGTGCCGCTGATGGTGTGGGAAGTCGCCGCCGGCGGATTCATCTGGCCGACCGTGGGGGGATATGCGACGCTCGTCTATGTCGCGCTGGGCCCGGCCTTCGTCTCGCAGATCATGTACATGCGCGGGGTCGAACTGATCGGGCCGGGCCGGGCTGGCGTGTTCGTCAACCTGGTGCCGGCGTTCGGCGCCATCATGGCTGTCGTGATCCTCGGCGAACCATTCGCCGCGTATCACGTCATCGCGCTCTTGCTTGTCATCGGCGGCATCGCCATCGCGCAGCATGGCTCGGGCGATCGCGCGCGTTGAGGTTCTCTCGGACGGAAGGAGATTGAAATGGCCTGGATTGAACTGAAGCCCGAAGGGGCGGGACCGATTCGCGCCTGGCGCGTCGATCCGAGCGGACGTCCGCGCGGGGGCGTGGTGGTGGTGCAGGAGATCTTTGGCGTCAACTCTCATATCCGCGCAGTCACTGACAAGTTCGCGGCCGAGGGCTATCTTGCGGTCGCGCCCGCGATATTCGAGCATGTCGAGAAAGGGTTCGACGTCGGATATGATCCCGAATCCAGGGCGCGGGGCATGGCCGTCATGGGCAAAGTCGACCGCGAGCAGATGCTGCGCGACGTCGCCGCCGCCGTGGAGATCGCCAAGGAAGGCGGCAGGGTCGCGGTGGTCGGCTTCTGCCTCGGGGGCACGGTCGCCTGGGGCGCGGCGGCGCAGCTCTCGGGCTTGAGCGCCGCGGTCGGCTATTACGGCGGCGGCATCATCGGCCTCAAGGACCTGAAGCCGCGCATGCCGACGCTCCTGCATTTCGGCGACAAGGACCAGCACATCCCGATCGCCGGGGTGAAAGAGGTGGCCGCCGCCCATCCGGAGGTCGAGGTCCATATCTATCACGCCGACCACGGGTTCAATTGCGACCAGCGCGAGAGCTACGACGCGCCGAGCGCCGCGCTCGCCTGGACGCGCACGATCGCGTTCCTCCGCAAGCATATCGGATGAGCGGCGCGGATTCGTCCTGCGCAGCCGCAGTTGGGCCGCATGGGCTTCGCGCTCGACGATAAGCTCGCGACGGACGCGTTCGTCGTCGGCGACATGACGCTCACCCGCGTCCTGTTGATGAACGACGCCCGTTGGCCATGGCTCATCCTGGTCCCCCGACGCGAGGGAGCGGTCGAGATCGTCGACCTCGAGGCGGCGGACCGGAGCCAGCTGATCGAAGAGGCGGCCGCGGTGGCGAGCTTTCTCAAGGCCCATGCCGGCGCGGACAAGATCAACATCGGCGCGCTCGGCAACGTCGTCCGCCAGTTTCATCTGCATGTCGTCGCCCGAACGGTCGGCGACCCAGCCTGGCCCGGCCCGGTTTGGGGCCATGGCGCCGCGCTTCACTACGAAGAATCCAACGCGCGGGCGCTGATCGCGGCGGCCAGGGCGAGCCTCTGCGCCTAGAGGCGGGGCCTTTATTCGCGGCCAGAGCCGGTCGCCCACGTAGGGGAAGGGCCGCATTGCGCGGCCGGGCGGAAACCGTCATAAGCTCTGATTTCGCCAGTGTGACGGAGGCCGTATTGTCCGACGCTTTCCAGGATCGTGAAAACACGTTCGAAAAGCAGTTCGCCCATGATGAGGACCTGCGCTTCAAGGCCGTCGCCCGGCGCAACAAGGCGCTCGCGCTCTGGGTTGCCGAGATGAAGAAACTCGCTCCGGCGGACGCGGAGAATTACGCTCACGAATTCGTCGCCGCGCAGGTCGGCAGGAGCGACGACGACGTCGCCGCCGCGCTCAAAACCGACCTTGCTGGCGTCGGTACAGATATCTCGGATCACCGTGTGCGAAGGAAGATAGACGAGGAGATGGGCGAGGCGGTCGCGTCCATCAGAGCCGGCAAATAAGACCGGAGCCTCGGCTCACTGCTCCGTCGGACGCGCGAGGGGCGCGAAAGCCTCGGCGACCGTCTCGTAGACGTCGCGTTTGAACGGCACGACAAGCTCCGGCAGCCGCTCCAAGCGCTCCCAGCGCCAGTCGTCGAACTCGGCGCCATGCGCGCCTTCAGCCGGGCGGCGGACGTCGATTTCCTTGTCCGAGCCGACGAACCGGAACAGGAACCATTTTTGGGTCTGGCCGCGATATCGCCCGCCCCAGCGTCCGCGAGCGGTCTCAGGCAGATCGTATTTGAGCCAGCGGGGCAGCTCGGCGATCAATTCGATCGAGCGTACGTTGGTTTCCTCCCAAAGCTCGCGCCTCGCCGCCGCGATGGGCTCTTCGCCCTTGTCGATGCCGCCCTGCGGCATCTGCCACGACTGGGCGTCCAGGAGTTCGGCGCCACGTTTGCGCTTGCGGTGGCCGATGAATGCATCGCCGACGCGGTTGACCAACGCGACGCCGACGCAGAGCCGGTAGGGCTGATCCTTTCTCATGCGTTCATCGGCTCAAGGCTTGGATGTTGGGCTTGGATTGGGCCGTTGGGCCTGGCTTGGCCGACATCAGGGCGGAGAGCGGGACCAGAGCGACGCCCTTCGATTCGAGTCCGTTCGCCCATCGGGCCAATCGCTCGATGGTCAGCGGCGAAGCAGAGGCGACCCCGATCGCCGCGCCTTGCTGGCGAGCGCGATCGAGGAGTCGCGCCAGCGCGGCTTCGATCGCCTCGGGCGCCGGGTCGACGTCGATCACGAGGTCGGCGCGCGCCGAGGGCATGGCGAGCGTTGCGGCAACGTCCGGCGCGACGCTGCGCGGCGAAGCGCCGTCGTCCAGATATCCGAGGCCTCGCGCCGCGATTTCCGTCAAGACCGGCGAAATTTCCTGAGCGTTGGCGGTAAACTTGCCGCCGAGGTGATTGGTCACCGCAATATAGCCGGTGAACCGGCTCATGAGCCAGCGCAGCGAATTTATATTGTCTGCGTCAGAGGCCGATGTTTTCAGCACGTGCGAGCCGCGATCCCCGGCCTGATCCGAAAAGTCTTCCATCGGCGCCTGCAAGGCGGTCTCGTGCCCCGCCTCCCGCGCTTCCGCCGCGCGCTCCTCGACTGCCGCGCCATAGGGCGCAAATCCAAGCGTCACCGCCCCGGGCAGTTTGGCGATCGCGGCTTCGTCGCCCTCAGCGTTGAGACCAAGGCCCCCGACCATCAACGCGATCCGCGGCGCGCCGGGACCCAGTTTCGGGTCGAGCAGCACCGGCCTGGCGTAGACCTCGAACGGCCGCCCCCCGTCGGCGCCGACGCGCGGCAGCAGGCCGAGGCGCGACGTCTCGATAAGGCGCGGGTCGGGCGCGGCGTTGAGCCTGACGGCGAGCGCCCGCTCGACATCGATGATGCGCGCATTCGGCGGACCTCCGCCGCCCCCGCGGATAACCTTCACTCCACTCGCCGCCTCTGCCTGATCGGCCGAGAGGATCGGCGCCGCCACGGCCTCGTGAGCGCGGGTGCCCGGGTCGGGCGTCGCGGGCGCAGCCGGGGGCGCGATTTCGACCTTCGCGACCGCAAACGGCTCGCCGCCGAGCGGAGAGGCGCGCCTTGCCAGCGCGACCAAACCGATCGCCGCTGCGAGCGCCGCGGCGCCGATGGCGGCTCGTCCCGCAACCCGCCATCGGTCCACTGGCGGCGCAGCCGCGGCTACGGCCGGCGCGAGCCCCAGCGGTTCGTTCAGTTCATCCCACACCGCCGCCGCTGTCCTTCGTTCGCCCGGCGAATCAGACCGCCGCAAACCATACTCCCTCGCCGTAGCTTGCGCCGCGCCAGCGCTCCATGCATCGAGGCCGGCTCGGATTTGACCGCACGCTCCGCGGTTCCGATAGTCCTCCAAAGTGCTGAGGCCGCCTGATGTCCGTCGATCCCCTGTTGCAACCCTTCCATCTGGGCCGCTTGAACCTGCGCAACCGGCTGATGTCGACGGCGCACGAGCCAGCCTACACCGATGACGGCATGCCGAAGACCCGCTACAGGCTCTACCACGCGGAAAAAGCGAGAGGCGGCATCGCGCTGACCATGATCGGCGGCTCGTCGGTGGTCGCGCCCGACAGTCCGCAGGCGTTCGGCAACATCCTGCTCTACAAGGACGAATGTGTGCGGTGGCTCAGCGAGCTCGCCGACGACGTCCACGACAAGGGCGCCGCGGTGATGATCCAGATCACCCATCTCGGGCGCCGCACGAGCTGGAGCAAGGACGACTGGCTGCCGGTGATCGCGCCTTCACCGGTGCGCGAAGCCGCCCATCGGGCCTTCCCCAAGGCAATGGAGGACTGGGACATCGCGCGCGTGATCGCAGCTTACGCCGACGCGGCCGAGCGGGTGAAAGCCGCTGGGCTCGATGGCCTTGAATTCGAGTGTTACGGCCATCTCATCGACCAGTTCTGGTCGCCAGCCACCAACAGGCGCGCCGACGAATATGGCGGATCGATCGACAACCGCCTGCGTTTCGGCATGGCGGTGTTCGAAGCGGTCAGGAAGCGGGTGGGGCGCGAATTCCTCATCGGCGCGCGGCTCGTCTGCGACGAGGACTGGGAGCGGGGCCTTAGCCGCGACGAGGGCATGGAGATCGCGCGCCGCCTGACCCGCTCCGGGCTGATTGACTTCCTCAACGTCATCCGCGGCCATATCGACAGCGACGAGGCGCTGAGCCACGTCATCCCCGGCATGGGCGAGCGCTCCGCCCCGCATCTCGATTTCGCCGGCGAAGTGCGCGCCGAGACCCGGCTGCCGACCTTCCATGCTGCCCGGATTCAGGACGTCGCGACGGCACGCCATGCGGTGGCGAGCGGCAAGCTCGACATGGTCGGCATGACGCGCGCGCACATGGCCGACCCGCATATCGCGCTGAAGATCGCCGAGGGACGTGAAGCCGAGATCCGCCCCTGCGTCGGCATGGGCTATTGCATCGATTCGATTTATGCCGGCCAGGCTGTCTGCATCCACAATCCGGCAACTGGCCGCGAAGCGGCGATCCCCCATCTCATTGGGCGCTCGAAAGGGCCAACGAGGAAAGTCGTCGTCGTGGGCGCGGGGCCAGGCGGACTCGAGGCGGCCCGCGTCGCGGGCGAACGCGGGCATGACGTTACGGTCATCGAGGCTGCGGCAAGGCCCGGCGGCCAGATCGTCCTCGCCGCCGCGCTCAAGCGCAGGCGCGAGGTCATCGGCATCGTCGACTGGCGGGTGCGCGAATGCGAACGGCTCGGCGTCGCCTTTCGCTATAATGTCTTCGCCGGAGCGCAGGATGTGCTCGACCTCGATCCGGACGTCGTCGTCATCGCGACCGGAGGCCAACCGAACATCGAGTTCCTCGATTCCGGCGGCGAATTGGCGGTGACGAGCTGGGATCTCCTGTCGGGCGCCGCGCGGCCGAGCGGGGAAGTGATCGTCTACGACGACAATGGCGCTCACCAGGGCATGACCGCCGCTGAATTCGTCGCCGAAGCCGGGGCGAGGCTTGAGATCGTCACGCCGGAGCGTACGCTCGCGCCCGATGTCGGCGGCACCAGTTTTCCGCCCTATTTCCGCGCCTTCAGCCGCGCCGACGCCAAGGTCTCACTGAACCTGAGGCTTGAATCGATCGCCCACCGCGGCAATCGCGTTGTCGGCGTCTTCTACGACGAATACGGCCGGCGGCGGGTCGAGAAGGACGCGGACATGATCATCGTCGAACATGGCGCGGTTCCGCTGGACGATCTCTATTTCGAGCTCAAGGCGGGTTCGGTTAATCGCGGCGAAGTCGATTACGATGCGCTTATCGCCGGGCGCCCGCAGTCCGTGTGCAGCAATCCCGACGGCCGCTACCGCCTGTTCCGGATCGGCGATGCGGTGGCAAGCCGAAACATCCACGCCGCGATCTATGACGCGATCCGGCTGATGAAGGACATTTGATGGCGGCTAATCTCATCACCGACGTTGACGGCGTGCGCGTCGGCTCGGCCGACGATGCAAGGCTCGCGTCCGGCGTCACCGCTGTCCTGTTCGATCAACCCGCGATCGCCTCAATCGCGATCAACGGCGGCGCGCCGGCGCTGCGCGACACGGCGCTGCTCGAGCCCGAAATGACGATCGAGCGGGTCGACGGCTTCGTTCTTTCCGGCGGCTCCGCGTTCGGACTCGACGCGGCCGGCGGAACGATGGCTTATCTGGCCGGAGTCGGTCGCGGCTACGAGCACCGCGGGGCGCGCGTTCCGATCGTTCCGGGCGCGAGCCTGTTCGATCTTCTCAATGGCGGCGACAAGGATTGGGGCCGAAAACCGCCCTATTGGGACATGGGCCACGAGGCGGCCTCGAACGCTGCCGTCCTATTCGCGCTCGGAACCGCGGGCGCGGGCTACGGCGCAACGACTTACAATCTCAAGGGCGGCCTCGGCTCGGCGAGCGCCATCACTTCGAGCGGCTTTCGCGTCGGCGCGCTGGTGGTCGTCAATTCGGTCGGGCGGGCGACGCGCGGCGAGAGCTTACATTTCTGGGCTGCGCCCTATGAACGCGAGGCCGAATTCGGGGGCCTCGGCTTCGGCCCGCAGGAGATCGACGACCACCTGACGCTCCGCCTCAAGTCCGACACGCCATCGAGCACCGACCTTGCAGTCGTCGTCACCGACGCGGCCTTGACCACGACCCAGGTCAAGAGGGTCGCGATCATGGCCCAAGACGGCTATGCGCTCGCGCTGCGTCCGGCCCACGCGCCGATGGACAACGACGTCGTCTTCGCAGCGGCGACGGCGAGGGCGAGCGGCGTCCCCGACCTTCGCGACCTGACTGAGATCGGCATGCTCGCTGCGGAGTGCGTCGCGCGCGCGGTCGCGCGCGGCGTCTACGAAGCCTCGCCGCTGGCGACCGCAAAGGGAAAGCCGACGTGGAGACAACGGCAGGCGATGAACTCGACGACGACCAAATGAGCGTCGGTCGGGCTTCGTCCTCGGCGCCCACCCGGCCAGTTTAGGAGAGAGCGCTGATTTTTCCGCGGGCCTCGTCGCGGGTGTCCGGTGCTGGAGGCTGCGGGTCGGGACTTTCGTCAGCGGCCAGGTCGAGCCTCACCCCGAACTTGCCGGTCCGCAGGTCCTTCTCGACCACCCTCGCCGGGTTGCCGACGACGACGCAACCGGGGGGGACGTCGCGCATAACAACGGCGCCCGGGGAGACGATACAGCCATCGCCCACGTTGACCCCGGGATAGATCACCGCGGCGACGCCGATATGGCAGCGCTCGCCGATCCGGGTGTCGACGTGCTGGATGTGGACCGAGTCATGAGCCCTGATGTCGGCGCGGGCGGATATCTCGGTATTGGGCCCGATATGGACGCCGCGGGGATTGGTCTTGTCCAGCGTGGCCATCAGCGAAACGCGAGATCCGGAGCCAATGTCCATGCCCCACGCCGATCTTTGGACGCACGCATTGAGACGGGCGAGCACCCGATCGAGGCTGTTGCTGATTCCAAGCAGAACGGGTCTCATACCATCCCCGGCTTTGACGGGCCGGAGGCGTGCTCCCCGACCGATTTCACCATGCTGGAGCCTATTTCAAATATTCCTTACGCCCGGCGGAAACAAACGCTCCCCCTCGGAATGGCCTCCCTGTGCCGCCAGTAGTGTAGTCTTGCGCCATTCAACAACAATCGGAGCGAAATTTTTTGTCGCCCAATTTGGCGCCGCGAGTGATCTTATCGGGTTTGCTGTCAGTTGGGTTATGAACGCCCTTACCCAAGGTAAGCAATCGATGAGCTATCGCGAACGCGCGCGGCCGTCAACCCGATCGCGTGTTTATCGCAAAGCCGCATTTGACGTACGGGGCGGAGGCATTTGCGCGGCGTCGTACCGCGCTTGCGGCGCGGCCGGAAAGATCGCAGGATGAATAGATGGGGAGTTCTCCGTCGCCCTACTTGCGTCGACTGCGCCTCAAGCCAGAAGATTGCGCGCCAACGGCCTTGCTGCTCCACTGGCGCGCCGCGCTGGGCGACGTGTTCGAAGTCCGCGCGACTCCCTCGGAGACTTCAGCTTTCCGGGGCGAGATCGATGTTTACGCCTCCGCGCGTTACGTAGTGAGCGCAAGCCGCAATTCGCCCCTTTCGCTTGTCCGGCGCGCTGCGAGCGCCGCGCAGGGACGGATTGCGATCTGTCTCCAGATCAATGGCTCGGCCGCCGAACTCGCGGGCGATGGCGCGTTGAGCGCCGAACCCGGCGACGTCATGTTCTTCGACCTGTCGCAATCCCTGACGATGCGTCAGTCTGCCCCGGACGGATTGGTGGAATGGCTGACGCTATGGACGGTGCGCGACCGCATTCTGCCGCTCATTTCGGATGAAAATGCGCTGCACGGTTTGGTTCTCAAACCGGATTCGCCGGCAGGCGCGGTCATCGGCGCGACCATGCGGGCCTTCGCCGGATCGTCGCCGAAGATGCGGCTGACCGAATTTGACGCAATCGCTGAGGGCCTCGTCGCGCTCGCGACAAAATCGATCGCCCCGGCGCTCGCGCGCGCCGGCGCCGGCGCAGTCTCGGCGCCTCTGGCTTCATTCGTGACCATTCGCCGCTATATCGATCGCGAACTCGCGTCGCCAGACTTGAGCGCGAATTCGATCGCCGCCGAGTTTGGCCTGTCCCGGGCCTCCCTCTACCGGCTGTTCGAACCGGCCGGCGGCATCGCGAGATATATCCGAAAGGTGCGGCTGAGCCGCGCCTACCAGGAGATTACCGCGGCCGAGTTCTCCAACCGCCGGATTGGGTTTATCGCCTATCAGCTCGGGTTCAAGAATGTGAGCGCCTTCAGTCGGCTGTTTCACGAGGTCTACGGCGTCACACCGGGGGAAGCGCGCGCGCGGGCGCGGCAGACTGTCGCGAGGCCCGAGTATGTGGTGCCTGCCCAACCGGGCGAATCCTTGACTCGCTGGCTCGACGCGCTCATCGGTTGACGACGGCGCCTCGGGTCAGGCTCGGGTTTAGTGGTCGTGCGGCAAGACGGGGCTGCGCGGCTGCCCGGCCCTGAGCGCTTCGGCCTGGTTTCGCCACTTGTCCGCCTCGAGCCGGCTTCGGCGCGAGGCCCGCCGATGGCGCCCTTGCGACAACCAGGTTGCGAACGCGCCGGCGACCACGCCCAACATGGCGGCGACAATAGCGACAGCGTAGAGCGGCGCGTCGACCGACAACGCAGCATGATCGATCGCAGCGAACGGGTCGAACGAAACGGTGACCAAGTGATGATTGGCGAGCGCGAAACCCAAAAGGATGACAGCAGCGACGGCGATGACGGCGATCTTCAGGAACCGAACCATGCAAGCCTCATTCGTCTGACCCGGCGAGCCCGAGCCGGATCATGCCCAGGCGGGTGCTCGAATGATCCTAGACCTGCTCGACCGCGGCGCGATTGAGGCGCTCGCGCATTTCCTTGCCGGTCTTGAAGAACGGCGCGAGCTTCTCCGTTACCGGCACCTTGTCGCCGGTGCGCGGATTGCGGCCGGTGCGAGCCTGGCGCTGTTTGGTCGAGAATGCGCCAAAGCCGCGCAGTTCGACCCGCTCGCCACGAGCGAGCGCATTCGCGATCTCGCCAAGGATGGCGTCGATGATGTTCTCGATATCGCGCTGGTAAAGATGCGGGTTGCGGGCCGCCATGCGCTGCACGAGCTCAGACTTGATCACCGGACGTCCCCAACTCGACCCCGAAGTTTCGCCGCGCCTTCATGCCCCGAAATCGTGGTCCACATCAATAGCAATCCAGCGGCGCGCGGGCGTCAATGCGACGCAGGAGCAGCCGACAGTCACGCCGAACGCTGAACCTCATACTGCCCTGTCCGGCGAAACCGCACCAGATAGGATGGGATGACGGCCTCGGCGGCTTGCGGTTCGACTCCGAGCGCCCGCAGGACGCGCCCCTCCGTTTCCGCCTCGGCGGAGACGACATTATCCGACGCCAGCAGTTCGACTTGATCGCGGGTCGTGGTCAGCAATTTCGGAAAAAGCCCGAATGTCGCCCAGCTGGCGAATTCGGTCGACGCTGCGATCCAACGCGAGGGACCGAGCGGCAGGCCGATAAGCAGCCGGCGGCGATCAATCGCCCGCAACGTCAACTCGGCCGCTTCCCGCAGGGTCATCGTCTGCGGACCGCCGAGTTCGTAAATCGCGGCTGCTTTCGCCAAACCGGAGAGCGCTGCTGCCGCCGCCTGCCCAATATCGGCGACATAAACAGGCTGGAGGCGAGTCTTGCCGCCCCCCAACAATGGCAAAACCGGCAGATGGCACGCGAGAGCGCCGAAGCGGTTGAAGAAGTCGTCCTCAGGGCCGAACACGACCGAAGGGCGCATGACGATGGCGTTGGGGAAAGCCTCGCGCGTCGCCTCCTCGCCCAGCCCCTTGCTCGCCACGTAAGGCGAAGACGATTTCGCGTCAGCGCCGATCCCGGAGAAATGGACATAGGTCGCGACTCCGGCGGCCGACGCCGCTCGCGCGAGAGCCCGCGCGCCGTCGATATGCACGGCCTGAAAGGTTTGCGCCCCGCTCTCGGCCTTCACGCCGGTTACATTGATGGCCGCGGTTGCGCCCTCAAGCGCGGCTGCGATCGAATCGGGGAACCGGACATTGGCCTGTACCGGCTGGATCTGCCCGACCCCGCCAAGCGGCGTCAAAAACGCGGCGAGATCGGGACGCCGCACGGCGACCCGAATCCGCCAGCCCGTGCGGGCCAACCCCCTGACGATATGACGGCCGAGGAATCCCGACCCGCCGAAAACTGTAGCCAGACGGTTCGCTTCGATGGTGGCTTCAGTCATCAGCGGCGTCTCCAAGAGGCGGGGCGCTGCTCCCATATGCGAAGGCCGGGCGGCTGTACAGCCGGCGTATCCATTCGATGCTCGCAGCCGCTCAGGCGTGCGCCTTCTGCCGCGCGGCGACCACCAGATCCGCCGCGCGCCCCGAAAGCTCGGCCAGGTGATCGAACTTGGTTTCGAATGCGCCGACACCCGAGGTCGCCGAGCGCAATTCGACGATAAGATCGCCGATCTCGGCTTCCGGAATCAGCGCCCGGAGCGCTTCCCAGCCCGTCCAACCCTCACGGGCTTCGAATCCGAGAATCTGACCGCGCCGCGCGCTCACGAGCGCGCTGGCGCGCGCTAGCGCGTCGGTCGGCACGTAGATCGTCACCGATAGGATCGGCTCGAGCAACACCGGGCGCGCCTTGACCAGCGCCTCGTCCAGAGCCTGCTTGCCTGCCGCGCGGAAAGCCATGTCGGACGAGTCCACGGTGTGATATGAGCCGTCTATCAGAGTCACCGAGACGTCGACAACCGGAAAGCCGAGCGGACCGCGCGACATCGCGTCGCGAGCGCCCGCCTCCACGGACGAAAAATACTGCCGTGGCACCGATCCGCCGTGGACGCGCTCGGCGAAAGCGAAACCCTCGCCGCGTGCGCGGGGACCGACCTCGACGAGGACGTCCCCAAACTGACCGTGCCCGCCGGACTGCTTCTTGTGCCGTCCACGCACCGTGACCGCGTCGCGAATGGACTCACGATAAGCAACCGACGGCTTGTGCGACTGGATCGTGACGCCGAACCGGTCGGCGAGCCGCTCGGTGGTGACCCGCAAGTGCATCTCGCCCTGCCCGAACAGCTTCAGTTCGGACATCTCGGCGTCCTGGACATAGGAGAGCGCGCGATCTTCTTCGCACAGCTTGGCCAACGCGCTTGCAAGCCTCACCTCGTCCTTTCGGTCCTTGACGCGAATCGCGACGCCTTGGGTCGGGGGTGGAGCCGGTGGGATCGCGGCGACCGCGGGTTGACTTCTGGCGTCGGCAATCCTGTCTCCCGTGGCGAGGTTCTCCAAGCGGGCGAAAGCGACGGTGTCACCCTCTTCGGCCCGGGTCAGTTTCGAGGATACCGCGCCCATCAGCCGGGCAAGGCCGCCGATGCGTTCCTCGACCCCGCGCGAACTCACGACGGTCCCCCCGTCGGCGAATGCGCCACGCAGCACCCTCGCGAGCGACAGCTTGCCGCCGTGGGCGGTGTGGATCGTGCGAATCACCTGCGCCAGCGCCGGGCCTTTGTCATCGATCCCCAGCCGCTTGCGGGTGTGGGCGACGCCCGGCGATTCATGCCGGAGCGCCTTGAGCAGCCTGGTGACCCCGTGGCCACCGGTCGCCGAGCCCATCAGCACCGGCACGACGCGGCCCTCGCGCAATTCGCGCGCCAGGTCGTCAAAGACGAGATCCTTCGGCGGATCGATGTCGCTGATCAGCTGCTCCATCAGCGCGTCGTCGTAGTCGGCGAGCTTCTCGAGCATCAGATAGCGTGCTTGTTTTTCCTCCGGGACGACGCCGGCGGGCATCTCGATGACGCTCGACGGAGCGGCCTCGCGGTAAACGAAGGCGCGTTCGAGCGCGAGGTCGACGAATCCGGTGGCGACGCCGTTCTCCCAGACTGGAATCTGCCGCAGCAGCAGCGGAGTGCGCGAGGCCGGCTGGAGCATCTCCAGCGTTTCGCGCAAGCTCCCGGCTGCCTGGTCGATCTTGTTGAGAAACAGGATGCGCGGCAGCCCGAGTTCTTCGAGCTCGCGAAGAATCACCTGCAACGCCGGGACCTTTCGCGGATCGGCCTCGCAAACGACGACGGCCACGTCGCAGACCGGCAGGGCGTAACGCATGTCGTGGATGAATTCGATCGAGCCGGGAGAATCGAAGAAGGTGAACCTATCGCCTAGGTAGTCGATGCTTGCGACGTTGGGCTCGACGCTCATCGCGTGGCTGCGCGCCTCCGGACTGGAATCGCCGACGCTCGTGCCTTCGCGAACCGAACCTTGCCGCGCCACGCCGCCGCCGCGAGCCAGGATTCCCTCGAGAAGGCTGGTCTTGCCGCTCTGAAACGGGCCGATGATCGCGACCAGGCGGGGACCGGCGACGCGATTTTCGTGATTGACAGCGTTCAATGTCGGCCTCCTTCAAGCGTTGCGCGGCGTTGCCGGACGCCGCGGGCGTCCATTGCAAGGCGATCCACTCCCTCGACCCTAACGCGTCCCCGCGGACGCGATTTTCTCATTTATAACCGGGCCTTATGGTCCGGCGCCGGCCTCACGACCGCAGCAGGCGCGCTGTCGCTCAGATGACATGGTTGCAAGAACACGCGCTGCGCGCAAGACGGTACACGATGATGTCTCGAAGCGATCGTGCCGGCCAGTCTCGCGTTCGCAGGCCGGCTCCTGTATGGGACGGCGCGAACAGGGCATTGGTCGAGGTGGAAGAGTTCATGAGTCAGGGCCAGCCGGTCGACGCCGGGCGGGTGGCGGCCGCGCTCAGCGGCCGCTCGCTGGTTCTCGTCGGTATGATGGGAGCTGGGAAAACCTCGGTCGGGAAGCGGCTTGCGGCCAGGCTCGGACTGCCGTTCGTCGACGCCGACGCCGAAATCGAAACAGGCGCGCAATTGACGATCTCCGAGATTTTCGAGCGTTTCGGCGAGCTCTATTTCCGTGAGGGCGAGCGCAAGGTGATCGCCCGCCTGCTCAATGGCGGGCCCCTGGTGCTCGCGACCGGCGGCGGGGCGTTCATGAATCCAACGACCCGCCAAAATATCGCAAGACATGGCGTCTCAGTCTGGCTGAAGCCGAGCTTCGAAATTCTGCTCTCCCGCGTGCGTAAGAAGTCCAACCGGCCGCTCTTGAAGACGGCCGATCCGGAACGGACCCTGCGCCGGCTTCTCGACGAGCGGACGCCGACCTACGCCCTCGCCGATTTCACCATCGAATCGGTCGACGGCTCGCACGACACCGTGGTCGAAGCCATCCTGCGGCGTCTTGACGCAGCGTTGACCAGGGATGTCGAGCCGACCGGGGAAGTGAAGCGAAAAGTCGAAGTGCCGCTCGGCGGGCGCGCCTATTCGATCCTGATCGGGGCCGGCGTCCTCGATCAGGCGGGGACCGAGATCGCGCGGATAGCGCCGGGGGTCCATTGTGCGATCGTGACCGACGCCCGCGTCGCGCCACTTTATCTCGATCGCCTCCGCGCCAGCCTGGACCACGCCGGATTGCGCTCGACGGCGATCGTCTGCCCGCCCGGCGAAGCTACGAAGTCCTACGCCGAATTCGCCCGCGTCTGCGACGCTCTGATCGAAGCGCGGATCGAGCGGCGGGACATCGTCATCGCGCTCGGCGGCGGCGTGATCGGCGATCTGGCTGGATTTTGCGCCGCGAGCTTGCGCCGGGGCGTGCGCCTGGTCCAGATCCCGACCACGCTTCTTGCGCAAGTCGATTCGAGCGTCGGCGGCAAGACCGGGATCAATTCGCGGCACGGCAAGAATCTCATAGGCGCGTTCCACCAGCCCTCGCTGGTGCTGGCTGACACCCTGTGCCTCGATTCGCTGAGCGAGCGCGATTTTCGCGCCGGCTACGCCGAGGTCGTCAAATACGGCTTGATCCGCGACCGGAACTTTTTCGAGTTTCTGGAATCAAATTGGCGCGATGCGTTCGCCGGCGGTCCGGCTCGCGCTGAAGCGATCGCGGTCAGCTGCGCCGCCAAGGCGCGGGTCGTCGTTGCCGACGAAACCGAGCAGGGGGAGCGGGCGCTGCTCAATCTCGGCCATACTTTCGGCCATGCGCTCGAGAGCCTGACGGGGTACGATTCGACGCGGCTTGTCCACGGCGAAGGCGTCGCCATCGGCATGACCTCCGCTTTCCGGTTCTCGCGCGACCTCGGCCTGTGCTCCGGACAGGACGCGACGCGGGTCGAAAACCACCTGAAGGCGGTCGGCCTTCCGACCCGCATGCGCGACATTCCCGGCTTCAGCGCCACCGCGGACGATATTCTGGCCGCCATGCGGCAAGACAAGAAAGTCGACCGCGGCCGCCTGACCTTCATTCTCGCAAGGGCAATCGGGGAGAGCTTCGTCGCCCGAGACGTCGACGAGGCGAGCGTATCGGCGTTCCTCACCCGCGAGCTGGCCGTTGAGGCTTGAATGTGAGCCAGGCCTGCATTACTCGCGCATCCGCTCGTGCTAAAACCAATCCATGGCGTATAGCCTCGACATCCTCGTCATCGCCCTGAGCATCGTCGCCGCGGCATTTTTCGCCGGGGCGGAGACCGCGCTGACCGCGGCGTCACGGGCTCGTATGCACGCGCTCGAGATGGCCGGCGACAGCCGGGCGAAACTCGTCACCCGCCTGATCGGGATGCGGGGACGCCTCATCAGCGCGATGCTGCTCGGCGGCCAATTCGTCACCATCGGGGCGTCGGCGCTCGCGACCAGTGTCCTGCTCGGCCTGTTCGGCGATCGCGGCGTCCTGGCCGCGACCATCATCATGACGGCGCTGATCGTCGTCTTCGGCGAGGTGCTGCCGAAGACGATCGCAATCGCCTATCCTGACCGCGTATCGCTGTTGATTGCGCCGCTGGTTCTGTTCTTCGTACATGTTTTCGGCCCGATCGTGAGCGCCGTCGGGGCGCTCGTGCGCGGAGTTCTGAGGGTGTTCGGCGTTTCGCTCGTCGACAGCGACGCCGGGGTTTCCGGCCATGACGAGTTGATGGGCGCCGTCGATATCCTGCACCGTGAGGGAGAAGTCGAGCGCGACGAGCGCGACATGTTCGGCGGCCTCC
Source organism: uncultured Alphaproteobacteria bacterium (assembly GCA_963794655.1). Taxonomy (GTDB): domain Bacteria; phylum Pseudomonadota; class Alphaproteobacteria; order Rhizobiales; family Beijerinckiaceae; genus Roseiarcus. The sequence goes on along the minus strand of CAWCEV010000006.1, from coordinate 1,100,571 downwards.
TCGAATTATCCGAGATCCCGGTTTCGGACGTCATGATTCATCGCACCAAGATGCGGTCGATCGACGCCGATCTGCCGCCGGAGGAGCTAGTTCGCGAGGTCATTGCCTCGCCCTATACCCGCATGCCGCTCTGGCGGGGCGAGCCGGACAACATTATTGGCGTCCTCCACGCCAAGGATCTGCTCAGGGCCTATGTCGCGGCGGGCAGAGACGCCGGCAAAATCAACGTCGCCGACCTGACCCTCGAGCCCTGGTTCATTCCGGAGTCGACGACGCTTCGCGACCAGCTGCAGGCGTTCCTGGGCCGCAAGATGCATTCGGCGCTGGTGGTCGACGAATACGGCGTGGTGCAGGGGCTGATCACGCTCGAGGACATCATCGAGGAAATCGTCGGCGACATTCGCGATGAGCACGACGTGGCGGTGCAGGGCGTGCGCAAGCAGCGCGACGGTTCGGTCGTGGTCGACGGGTCGGCGACCATCCGCGAGCTCAATCGGGCCATGGGCTGGAATCTGCCCGACGACGAAGCCGCGACGGTGGCTGGTCTCGTCATTCATGAGGCGCGATCGATTCCCGAGCCGCGCCAGACGTTCAGCTTTCATGGCTTCCGCTTCGAGGTTTTGCGCAAGCAGCGCAATCGAATCGCCGCTCTGCGGATCACCCCGCTCGCCCCGCGCGCGCCGGAGCTCCGATCCGTCGGCCAGGAAGGCGAAACGGCGCCGAATGACTGAAGGAAGGCTCGACGCTCCCGGACGTCTGCGGACGGCGGCCGCCGGCGGCTTCCGTTGCCGGCTCCCCGAACATCCCTATATAAGCGCCCAACGCATCGGCCCGCGGCCGAGAAGAGGCTTGGATGTCTTGGAATAATCAAGGCGGCGGACCCTGGCGGCCGCAGGGCCGCGGCCCGTGGGGCCAGGGACCGTTCGGCCCACCCCCTACAGGCGACCTCGAGGAAATCATCCGCCGCGTCCAGGATGCGCTGTCAAAATTGACGCCCGGCGGATCGGGGAGCGGCGGAGGAAAAGGGTTCGGCGGCCGAGGAATATTACTCCTGGCGCTGGCCGCGGTCTTGCTCTGGTTCGCATGGGGCACTTTCTATACGGTGCAGCCGAGCGAAGTCGGGATCAATCTCGTGTTCGGCCGCTACACCGGCAAGACCGCCGCCGGCCTCAACACCAACTGGCCCTGGCCGATCGGCTCGGTCATCAAGGTTCCGGTCTGGGATCAGCAGATCACCGAGGTCGGCTACCGCAGTCTCGGCGGCGGAACCGACATCCCCGAAGAAAGCCAGATGCTGACCGGGGACAAAAACATCGTCGACGTCCACTTCCGGGTGAACTGGCAGATCGACCCGGCCAAGCCCGAAAACTACGTGTTCAACATTCTGAACCCGCGCGAGACGGTCAAGGCGGTGGCCGAGAGCATCATGCGCGAGGTGGTCGGCCTGAAGACCATCGACGGCATTCTCACCACCGACCGCGCGTCCGTCGAGGCCGACGTGCAAAAGCGGATGCAGAGCGTGCTCGATGGGTATCACGCCGGAGTTCTCGTCAAGCAGGTTCAGTTGCAGTCGGTCGACGCGCCGAGTCAGGTCATCTCGGCCTATCGCGACGTGACCGCCGCGCAACAGGACCAGCAGCGCGCCGTCAACGAGGCCGAGACCTACGCTAACAAGGTCGTGCCCGAGGCCGAGGGCGGCGCCGCCCGGATCGTCGCCGAGGCCAACGCTTATCGCGAGCAGACGATCCTCGAAGCCAAGGGCCAGACCTCCCGCTACAACCAGATCTACGAGCAGTACAAGAAGGCGCCGGGCGTGACCCGCGAGCGTATGTACCTCGAGACGATGGAGCACGTGCTCGGGCCGATGGACAAGACGATCGTCGACTCGAACTCCGCGAGCCCGCCGGTGCCCTATATCGCGCTCGAGCCGCTGCAGTCGAAGACCGGAGCAAGCGGCAAATGAGGCGGTCCCTGAACGGCGTCGTCCTGGCGGCGATTGCGGTCGTCGCCATCATTATCGCGTCAATGGCGACGTTCGTGGTCAATCCCACCGAGCAGGCCCTGATCCTGCGCTTCGGCCAACCGGTGCGCGACCTCATCGACGCCCCTGGCCTCTATTTCAAGTGGCCGTTCGTCGATACCGTGGTGTATATCGACAAGCGTATTCTCGCGCTCGAGGACGAGCGCCAGGAAGTGCTGGTATCGGACAATCAGCGGCTGGAGGTCGACGCCTTTGTGCGCTATAAGATCGACGATCCGTTGCTGTTCTATCAGTCGGTCACCGACACCCGCGGCGCCAACGCCCAGCTTGGCGGAATGTTGAACTCCGCGCTTCGCCGTACGCTGTCGGAGGCCTCGATCACCGACATTGTCCGCGACAAGCGCGACGCTCTGATGGCCGACATCCGAGACCAAATGATCGCCGGCGCCAAGCGCTTCGGCCTCCAGGTCGTCGACGTGCGCATCAAGCGCGCCGACCTGCCGGCGGAGAACTCGGAGGCGGTGTTCCGGCGCATGCAGACCGAGCGGCAGCAACGCGCCGCTTCCTATCGCGCGCAGGGGTCGCAGCAGAGCCAGCAGATCAAGGCGGAAGCCGATCGCAAGGTTACCGTCATCACCGCGCAGGCCCAGCAGCAGGCCGAGCAGATCCGGGGCGAGGGCGACGGCGAGCGCAATCGCATCTTCGCCGAGGCCTATGGCGCGGACCCTGAGTTTTTCGCGTTCTACCGCTCGATGCAGGCCTATCAGAACAGTTTCGCCAACGGGCAGACCCGCGCGCTCATCAGTCCGAAGTCGGACTTCTTCCGCTACTTCTCGACGCCGACGCCGGCCCCGGAGGCCGCGGCGGCGCCTGCGCCCTCGGCAAAGGCGGACTGAGATGCGCGATTTCAGCGTCGCGATCGGCCTCGTGCTGGCGATCGAAGGGCTGCTGATGGCTGGCTTCACCAATTCAATGCGCACGCGCATGGCGAGCGCCGCCCGCGAGGATCCGGGGAAGTTGCGCGGGATCGGTCTCGGCGCAGCGTTTCTTGGCGTGGCGATCGTGTGGGCGTCCCGCTCGCTTCTCTAACCGCTTTTCCGGCGAAGCGATGTCCCGCCGGACCGATAGACGAGTGCGAGGAGAAACTCATGCTGTACGACGCGCTGCCAAATTCGGCGAGGCGCCGCCGCCATGCCCGGTCGGCGGTCGCGCTCGCGCTTGCTTCGACGCTCCTCGCCGCTCCGCTGGCGCTCGCGCCGGCGACTCCCGCTTTCGCTCAGGCCCGGCCAACCAATCTTGCCGATCTTGTCGATCAGGTCGCCGAAGCCGTCGTCAACATCTCCGCCACCCAGACGGTCGACGATAAGGACAGCGCCACTCCGGATGTGCCCAAAGGCACCCCGTTCGATGAGATGTTCGAGGAGTTTTTCAAGAATCACGGCATCAACCCGCAACCGCGCGCCCGCAGGGCCCAGTCCCTGGGGTCCGGTTTCGTTGTCGATCCGACAGGCATCGTGATCACCAACAATCACGTGATCGGGGACGCCAACGACATCGTCGTCATCTTCACGGACGGCCGCAAACTCAAGGCCACGGTCGTCGGCAAGGACGCCAAGGTGGACGTCGCAGTCCTCAAGGTGGAGAGCGACAAGCCGCTGAAGACCGTCACCTTCGGCGACAGCGGCAAGATGCGGGTCGGTGACGGCGTCATGGCGGTCGGCAATCCATTCGGCCTCGGGGAGACGGTGACGGCCGGCATCATTTCGGCCCGCAACCGCAACATCGATAGCGGCCCCTACGACGACTTCCTGCAGACCGACGCCTCGATCAACAAGGGCAATTCGGGCGGACCGCTGTTCAATCTGCAGGGCGAGGTGATCGGCATCAACACCGCGATCCTCTCGCCATCGGGCGGCTCCATTGGCATCGGTTTCGCGACCCCGTCGGCGACCGTCGTGCCGGTGATTGCGCAGTTGCGTGAATTCCACGAGACGAGGCGTGGCTGGCTCGGCGTTCGCATCCAGCCGGTCGACGACACCATCGCCGAAAGCCTGAACCTGGGCTCGGCGCGCGGCGCCCTCATCGCCGGAATTGACGCAAAGGGTCCCGCGAAACCCGCCGGTCTGCAGGCGGGCGACGTGATCATCAAGTTCGACGGTAAGGAGGTCAAGGAATTGCGCGATCTTCCCCGGCTTGTGGCGTCGATGCCGGTCGGGAGGGAGGTCGAGGTCGTGGTGATCCGCAACGGCAAGGAACTCACCAAGACAGTGACCCTCGGGCGCCTCGAGGACGGAGAAAAGAAGACGGCTCTCGCTACCGAGAACAACGACACCGGCCAGCCCGACGCGGTCGCCAAGGCGCTCGGCATGGAATTTTCCGCCCTCAGCGCCGAGGCGCGTAAGACTTTCAAGATCAAGGACGCCGTCAAGGGCGTGGTCGTGACCTCGGTCGATCCCGCTTCGGCCGCGGCGGAAAGGGGCCTGAAGGCTGGCGACGTAATCGAGGAAGTCAATCACCAGGCCGTCGAACACCCTGGCGACGTCACGAGAGCGATCGACAGCGCGAAGTCGGATTCGAAGAAGCCGGCGTTGCTCCTGGTATCGAACGGCGAGGGCGAAGTTCGCTTCGTCGCCGTCCCGGTCAACTGATCAGAAAGGAGCGCCAGAATGGCGGACGGATCGGCGACGGCGGACAATGCTCTCGCGGTGGCGCGCGATGTCCTAAGGCGCGCGCCGCTGATCGACGGGCACAATGATCTCGCCTGGGTGATCCGCGTCGATCGGGCGGCGCGCGGCGATGTCGTCGCCTACGACCTGACCCGCGTCCATGAGCGCGCCGACACGGATATTCCGCGTCTGCGCGAGGGCATGGTCGGGGCGCAATTCTGGGCCGCCTTCCAGCCGACCAACGCTCCCCATCCCGCGCGCACCACGCTCGAACAGATCGACCTCATCCGCCGCATCGAAGAGGCTCATCCCGACGTGTTCCTCCCGGCGCGGCAGGCGGCCGACTACGCGAGAGCGAAGTCTCTTGGCAAGATCGCCTCCTTCATCGCGGTCGAAGGCGGGGTGGGGCTCGAGAATTCGCTGAGCCCGCTTCGGATCTGGCATGCTGCCGGCGTGCGGCTGATGACCCTCTGCCACAACGAAACCCTGGACTGGGTCGATTCCGCAACTGACGCGCCGCGCAACGGCGGGCTCAACGCCTTTGGGCGGGCGATCGTCGGCGAACTCAACCGGCTCGGCATCGTCATCGACCTCGCCCACACCTCGCATGAGGCGATGCGCCGGGTGCTCGACGTGACCGAGGCGCCGGTGGCTTTGTCGCATTCCAACGCCTATTCGCTCTGCGACCATCCGCGCAACACTCCCGACGATGTTCTCAAGCGGCTCAAGGCCAATGGCGGCCTCGTGATGGCGACTTTCGTGCCCGGCTTCGTCTCTCAGCCGCTGCGCGATTGGCTGCGCCGTTCGCGCAATCCTCAGGATAAGCCGCCGCAGGCGGCCGATCCCAAGGCCCAAGTCGCCAATCTCGAGGCGACGCATGGCTCGGCCCCGAAGGCGAGCCTCGAGCAGGTCGCCGATCACATCGTGCGCCTTGTAGAGACCGCGGGCCTCGATCATGTCGGCGTCGGGTCTGACTATTTTGGCGGCGCTTCGCCAGTCGGCCTTGAGGATGTCAGCCGCTTTCCGCACCTCTTTGCTGAACTCGTGCGGCGCGGTTTTTCCGAGCGCGACCTCGAGAAGATGTCGTCGAAAAACATGCTGAGAGTGCTGCGCCGGGTCGAGGTCGTCGGCAAATCGCTCCGCAAGACCCGGCCGCCGGCAATCGGCCGGCTCGAGGACTATCGGGATCCCTGAGGCCCCAATGCCGCTCCTCGACGCGTCTCGCCCGCAGCCGAACGTTGATGTTGGCCGCATGGCGCCGCGAGCGCGAGAGGCGAGCGAGTTTCTCAAGGCGCTCGCACACGAGTTGCGGCTCATGATCCTCTGCGACCTTCTGCATGGTGAAAAATCGGTCGGCGAACTCGAAGCGCAGCTGGCTCGGCGCCAGTCGACCGTGTCGCAGCAGCTTGCGCGCTTGAGGCTCGAGGGCCTCGTGTCGGCGCGGCGGGACGGAAAGGCGATCTATTACAGCATCGCGAGCGAAAGAGCGCGCTCGATCATCGCCGCGCTCTACGAGTTGTTCTGCAATCCGCCGGGCGGGGGCTCGTAGGCATTCCTTCTCAGTCCGCGCGCCTGAGACCGCTTGCGCAGGCCCCAACCAGCGTAAGCGCGGCCGCGCCCCAGAGCGCAATCGATGTCGCGTGCTGGGGGGCGCGTCCGAACGCGACCGCCACGAGCGCCGTTCCCAACGACTGGCCGACCAGCCGCCCCGTCGATTGCAAGCCGGCTGCGCCGCCGCTGCGCTCGCGCGGCGCGCTGCCGATGATGAGCCGATTGTTCGGCGACTGGAAGAAGCCGAAACCGAGGCCACAGATCGCGAGCCGCCAGACGAGCGAGCCAGGGTCCGGATTGCCGACATCAAGCGCGACAAGGGCGAGGCCTGCTCCCATCACCAGGAGCCCGATGCTGCCGAGAATGCCAGGGATGAACCGGTCCGCAAGGCGCCCGGCGATCGGCGCGATCAACGCGGTTCCGACCGGCCAAGGCGTCAAGAGAAGGCCCGTGGCGGCAGCGGAGCGGCCAAGCGTGTCCTCGAAGTAGAAGGGCAGCGCCACCATGGCCAGGCTCTGCGCTCCGAACGAGCTGATCGACGTCGCCAGTGACAGCGCGAACACCGGCCGGCGCAGGAGGTCGACCGGCAGGAGCGGCGCCGGCAGCTTGAGCTGCCGCCGGACGAGCAGCACACCGATCGCCAGGCCCAGCCCTATCTCGATCAGCGCAAGCGTTTGCGCGCCGCCCTGCCCGACCCGATTGACGCCTGCGATGAAGAGCCCAAAAGCGAGCGCATTGAGCACGACGCTGGGGAGATCGAGACGCCCGGCCGCGCGGGGCGTGGCGGGGAGCGTCCGCGCCGCCATCGCCAGCGCAAGCGCGCCGATCGGGACATTGATGAGAAACAGCCAATGCCAGGAGGCGACCGAAAGGATCGCGGCAGCGACGCTCGGGCTTGCGGCGCTCGCCACGGCGACCACCACCGCCATGTTGCCGACGCCTTGGCCGAGCCGCGAGTGCGGATAGATGAACCGTATGAGCGCGATGTTGACGCTCATGATGCCGGCCGCGCCCAGGCCCTGAACCAAGCGCGCAATCGTCAGCACCGCAAAGGTCGGCGCGAGCGCGCAGGCGAACGACGACACGGTGAAGACCGCGAGCCCCCACCAATAGACGCGGCGATAACCGAACATGTCGCCGAGCGCAGCCAGCGGCAGCAGCGAGACGGTGACCGCAAGCTGGAAGGCGTTGATGATCCATGTCGCGCTCTCCGGCGCGACAGCGAATTGGCGCGCCATCGTCGGCAGGGCGACCGTGACGATGTTGCCGTCGAGCACCGCCATGGTGATCGCCATGGCAAGCGTCGAGAACGCCATGAGGCGCTGCGGATTGGCAAGACCGTCGTGGGCTTCGGCGGCGCGGTGAGCGGGCGGCGGTTCCGGGCGGTTCAAAGCGGGCGGGCCTCTTCGCGCTTACCAAGCGCAGCCATCATGCCGCCGTCCCCCACAAGTCGTAGGCGTCGGCGCGGTCGATCCTGACCGTCACGATGTCGCCGGGACGCAACGGCCGCCGCGTTGTGATATGGACCGCCCCGTCGATCTGCGGCGCGTCGCCCTTGGTGCGGCCTTTCGCCTGAACAGCTCCGCCTTCGTCGACGATGACTTCGAGGCGCTTGCCGACCTTGCCGGCGAGTTTCTTCCTGCTGATCGTTTGCGCGCGCTCCATGAAACGCGTGTGCCGGCTCGCCTTGATGGCCTCGGGCACCGGCTCCAGGCCTAAATCGTTGGCGACCGCGCCCTTGACCGGCTCATATTGAAACGCGCCGACGCGATCGAGTTTCGCTTCGTCGAGCCAGTCGATGAGGAAACGAAAGTCCTCCTCGGTCTCGCCGGGAAAGCCGACGATGAAGGTTGAGCGGATGACGAGCTCGGGGCAGATCGCGCGCCAGGCCCGAATGCGCTCGAGCGTCTTTTCGTGGTTCGCCGGCCGGCGCATCGCCTTCAGGACCGCGGGCGAAGCATGCTGGAGCGGCACGTCGATATAGGGCAGCACATTGCCGCCGTTCATGAGCGCGATCGCCTCGTCGACATGCGGATAAGGGTAGACATATTGCAATCTCACCCAGGCGCCGAGCGTTCCGAGTTCGCGCGTGATGTCGAGAAAGCGCGCCGCCGTCTCCCGACCGCGCCATTCGCTCTTCGCGTATTTGAGGTCGCGGCCGTAGGCGCTCGTGTCCTGCGCGATGACGATGAGCTCCTTGACCCCCGCCTTCACCAGCCGCTCGGCCTCGCGCAGCACGTCGCCCGACTGGCGCGACACGAGGTTTCCGCGCAATGACGGAATGATGCAGAAGGTGCAGCGGTTGTCGCATCCCTCGGCGATCTTGAGATAGGCGTAATGACGCGGCGTCAGCCGCACGCCCTCGCCGGGGATGAGATCGATGAACTTGTCTCGCGGCGCTGGCGCGGCGTCGCGCACCGCCGCCATCACGCTTTCGAACGCCTGCGGTCCGGTGATCGCCGAGACATTGGGGAATACCTCGCGGATCGCGTCGGGCTCCGACCCCATGCAGCCGGTGACGATCACTTTGCCGTTCTCGTTCATCGCCTGACCAATCGCGGCGAGCGATTCGGCTTTGGCGCTGTCGAGGAAGCCGCAGGTGTTGACAATCACCGCGTCGGCGCCGGCGTGGCTGCGCGAAAGCTCGTAACCCTCGGCGCGCAATCGAGTGAGAATCCGCTCACTGTCGACGAGCGCTTTCGGACAGCCGAGCGAGACGAAGGAAATGCGCGGCGCTGGAGGACGCGCGCTGTTGGGGGCTTCGGTCACGGCCGCCACTTGCCACGGGCTGAGGGCAGGAGCAAGCGCTGCATCGCTTCGATCATCGCACCGGAAACCCTAGATTTGCCGCGCGGGGACAGAGGTTGAGGCGTCCTGAAAGGCGCGATCAAATCTTTGTAACAGGGGAATCGCCGAAGCGTACGTGTCGTCATTGCATCGCGTCCCCGACAAGGAGGCTACATGACCAGGACGAGAAAAGTCACAGGTATGATAGTCGCAACCGCAGTTGGATTGCTGCGGCCGGCGGCTCCTGGTCGACGATGCCCACTTGGGCGCTATTCGCCAGCGGCCTCGCTCTCGTTGGTCTGCTTGCCACGCGCCGAGGCTCGGGCGCCATTCTTTCAAGACAGGGGTGAGACGGACAACCGCGCTGGAACGCGCGCTTACAGCTTCATCTCCGGTCCAAGGGGCACGATCCCGGTTGGATTGATGCGCAGGTGGCTCGCGTAATAGTGATGCTTGATATGGAAGAAGTCGGTCGTCTCGGCGACGCCCGGCCAATGGTAGAGTTCCTCGAGGTATCGGCTAAGCGCAGGGAAGTCCCTGATTTCCCTCAAGTTGCATTTGAAGTGGCCGAAATACACGGGATCGAAGCGGATCAAGGTGGTGAACAGGCGCCAGTCCGCCTCCGTCAGCCGCTCGCCGCATAGAAACCGCTGGTGCGCGAGCCGCGCCTCGAGCAGGTCTAGCGTCTCGAACAGCGCGCGGAACGCCTCTTCGTAAGCCTCCTGCGTGGTCGCGAACCCGGCGCGATAGACGCCGTTGTTGACGGTGGCGTAAATGCGGGTGTTGAGGGCGTCGATCTCCTGCCTAAGCTCGCTCGGGTAATAGTCGCCCTCCGCCGCGCCGACGCCATCGAAGGCGCTGTTGAACATCCGGATGATCTCGGACGACTCGTTGTTTACGATCGAGCCCCTCTTTTTGTCCCACAGCACCGGCACCGTCACGCGGCCGCTAAAGTCGGCGCGGGCCTTGACGTAGAACTGGCGAAGCTCGCTTGCGCCGAAGAGCGGATCGGGAATAACGCCCTGGCCTTCGTCGAAGGTCCAGCCACGGTTTCCGAGCAGCCAATGGACGACCGAGAGCGAAATCATGCCCTCGAGCCCCTTGAGCTTGCGGAAGATCAGGGTTCGGTGCGCCCAGGGGCAGGCGAGCGATACGATGAGGTGGTAGCGGCCGGGCTCGGCCTTGAACCCGCCGACCCCGCTAGGCCCCGCCTCGCCGCCAGCCGTCACCCAGTTGCGGAACGGCGCGTCGGGCCGGACGAAGTGGCCGGTCCTGTCATGCGGAAAGTCGCTCTCCGCACGCCATGTTCCTTTCAGGAATTCGCCCATGTCTCGTCCTCGTCCAGCGCGCAGCGCGTCTGCGGCCGAGTTCAGGATATATCGATATGCGGTCGGCGAACCAGCCGGCGGTTCGTTCTCGGCAATCGAGGGGCGCCCTGCCCGAAGACGCGTCTCGCTCCGCTTCCCGCCGAAATCCCGAACCTGCGGCAATCGAAAGCGCCGCCTCCAGCGACACAGTTGGGTCGCGTCCGGCGGCGTCGACAGTGACTTGCATCATGAAAGTTACTAGTGTACAACACCGGAATGCAACGGACCCGCCTCGACGCGATGGATTGCCCGATCGCCCGCAGCCTCGACCGGGTCGGGGAGTGGTGGAGCATCCTGATCCTGCGCGACGCGCACGGGGGCATGACCCGGTTCGAGGAATTCCAGAAGAGCCTCGCGATTGCCCCCAACATACTGACCCGGCGGCTGAACGCGCTCGTCGACGCGGGATTTCTCGCCCGTCGGCGCTATAGCGAGCATCCGCCCCGGCACGATTACGTCCTCACCGAGCGCGGACGCGATTTCCGCCCAGTCCTGATCGCCCTTCTTGCCTTCGGCAATCGCCACTTCGCTCCCGAAGGAGCGAGCGTGACGATTGTCGACTCCAAGTCCGGCGCGCCGGCCGATCCTGTCCTGATCGATCGCTTGACCGGCCGGCCGCTCGTTGCTCCCGAATTCGATCTTGTCGCGGGTCCGGCGGCGAACGACGCCACCAGGGCGCGAATGGCGGCGCGCGCCGCCAGGCTCGCCCAGGGGCGCGGTCTGAACTGATCTTCGGCAGAGAGGCAGCCATATGAACGCGTCGGTCATCAATGTGGCTCGCCTGACGGAGAGTCCCGCGCCCGCGCCGATGAATGCGCGCACCCTCATGCTGCTGACCGGGCCGATCGCGCCGACCCTGCTCATCCTCGCCTGGCCGAACGTCCTCGTGATGCTGGCGCAAGCGTCGACCGGCCTGATCGAGACCTGGTGGGTGTCGCATCTCGGAACCGACGCGCTGACCGGGATGGCGCTCGTCTTTCCTGGCTTCATGATGATGGGCATGCTGTCGGCGGGCGCGGTCGGCGGCGGCATTTCCTCGGCGGTCGCACGCGCTCTCGGCGCCGGGCGGCGGTCGGACGCCGACGCGCTCGTGGCCCATGCGATCGTCATCAACCTTGCGCTTGGGCTTGTCACCTCGGCGCTTTTCCTTGTCTTCGGAAGGCAGCTTTATGCGGCGATGGGCGGACGCGGCGGCTCGCTCGAGGCGGCGATGCAATATTCGAATGTCGTATTTCCCGGCAATATCCTTGTGTGGCTAATGAATGGCCTCGCGAGCGTGGTCCGCGGCACCGGCAACATGCTGTTCCCCTCGATGGTGATCTGCGTTGGCGTGACGCTCCTGATCCCGCTGTCGCCACTGTTCATTTTCGGTTTCGGTCCCATGCCTGGCTTGGGCATCGCCGGAGGCGGCGTCGCGGTCGTGGCGACGACGGCGCTGATGGCGGCGATCCTGGCCTGGTACATTCTGAGCGGCAATTCGACCGTGCGTCTTCGGGTCGCTCGTCTCAGATGGGCTTTCTTCGCCGACATCCTTCGCGTTGGCGCCGTTGGCTCCCTCAGCACCCTTCAGACGACGCTCACCGTAGCGCTGACCACCGGCCTCGTCGGCGCGGCGGCAGGCCCGCAAGCGGTCGCAGGCTATGGCACCGGATCGCGGCTCGAATATCTGCTCATTCCGCTCGTGTTCGGAGTTGGCGCGCCCCTGGTCGCGATGGTCGGCGCCAATATCGGCGCGGGGCAGAACCGGCGCGCGCTGCGCATCGCCATGACCGGCGGCGCGCTTGCCTTCGCCGCAACCGAGGCGATTGGTCTCGGCGCCGCAGTCTGGCCGGGGGCGTGGCTCAACCTGTTCGGCGACGATCCGACCATGATGGCTACCGGGACAACCTATCTGCGTTTCGTCGGACCGATGTATGGGTTCTTCGGCCTGGGGCTTGCCCTCTATTTCGCCTCGCAGGGCGCGGGAAAGCTGATGTGGCCGCTATTGGCCGGCTTCGTGCGGCTTGTGGTCGCGGTCGGGGGCGGGTGGCTCGCGCTCAAGGCGACCGGATCGGTGACGTTCGTGTTCGCCATGCTGGGCGCGGCGCTCGCGATCTACGGCGCGATTGTCGGGATCGCGATCTGGTCCGGGGTCTGGTTCAGCAAAGGCGCCTCGAAGGCAAAATAGTCGGCGCTCACGTCCCCACGGTCGCGATCCTGAGATTGTTCGTCGCCCCGGGCGTCCCGAACGGCACCCCGGCGACGACGATGATGCGTTCGCCCTCGCCCGCGAAACCCTCGATATAGGCGTGACGGCAGGCACGCTCGGCCATGTCACGTTCGTCGCGCGCATCGTCGGTGACGATCGGATGCACCCCCCAGACCACCGCCAGACGTCGCGCCACTCCCTCGATTGGGGTTAACGCCAGGATCGCAGAGCGTGGCCGCTGGCGGGCGATCCGCGTGCCGGTCGAGCCAGAACTGGTCCAGGCGCAGATCACTTTCAAATCAAGGGTTTCGGCGACGTGGCGTGTCGCTTCCGCGATCGCGTCGGCCCCAGTCGCCTCGGGCGCCGCGCGCTGCGCCTCGATGATCGACGGATAGATCCCCTCCGATTCAACTGCTTCGGCGATCCGGCTCATCGTCGCCACCGCTTCGCGCGGATATTGACCCGAGGCGCTCTCGGCCGAGAGCATAACCGCGTCCGCCCCCTCGAACACCGCGGTCGCGACATCCGAAACCTCGGCGCGGGTCGGCACCGGGGCGGTGATCATCGATTCCAGCATCTGTGTCGCCACCACTACCGGCTTGCCGGCGCGCCGCGCGAGCCGTGTCAGCGTCTTCTGGATGCCCGGCACGCGCTCGAGCGGCATCTCGACCCCGAGGTCGCCGCGCGCGACCATAACCGCATCCGCGACAGCCATGATCTCGTCGATGCGCTGGACGGCCTGTGGCTTCTCGATCTTGGCCATCACCAGCGCCCGGCCCCCGGCGATCGCCTTGACCTCGGCGATATCCTCCGGCCGCTGCACGAACGAGAGCGCGATCCAGTCGATGTCCTCCTCGAGCGCCGCGGCGAGGTCGGCGCGATCTTTGTCGGTCATGGCCGAGGTCGGGATCGTGGTGTCGGGTAGGCTCACGCCCTTCTTGTCCGAGACCCGCCCCGCCACTTCGACCAAGGTCGACGCACGTCCAGGCGCGGCGTCGACGACGCGCAGCAGGACCTTGCCGTCGTCGATGAGAATGCGATGGCCGGGCGCGAGCGAGCTCAGGATCTCGGGATGCGGCAGGTAGACGCGCGACGATCCGCCGAGAGCGGCGTCGCCGTCGAGGGCGAAGTGGTCGCCCTTGTTCAGGTCGGCGCGGCCGCCGGCGAAAGCGCCGAGCCTCAGTTTCGGACCCTGCAAGTCGACAAGAATGCCGATCGGGCGGTTCATCTCTTCCTCGACCGAGCGGATCGTCGCCACCCGCTCTCGCATCGCGTCATGAGAGGCGTGACTCATGTTGATGCGGAAAACGTCGGCGCCGGCGGCGAACAGCGCGGCGATGGTTTCGCGGTCGCTCGAGGCGGGGCCCAGAGTGGCGATGATCTTCACGCGGCGACGGCGACGGGCCTGCAATGGCGTTCCTCCCACGGGCTTGCAGCGTTCTCGGTAGCCCGTTTGACCGCGACGCTGACCTCTGAGATGCGGCGCTCCGTGCTTCTGTGAGCATGACCGGGCGGCGGACGCAAGTCACCGCTCCGCGATCGGCCGCAGGAACAGACCTAGGGGTTAGCTTGGTCGGTCAATTGCACCGTCCAGCTCTTGGCGTCCTTACCGGTGTCCACTTCGAAGAACCCGGTGCGATCGAAGCCGCGGACAAAACAATCCTGCCGGCCCTCGATCTTGAACTCGCGGTCCGAGGTGCACATGAAGGCCTTGCCCTTCCACTCGCCGCCCCGCTCGTCCATCGCGTAGAGATAGTAAAACTGGGCCGCCAGCGCGCCGCGCAGGAGAGTCGCGCAATCGAGTGACTTAAGGTTCCACCAGCCTTCGCTAACCCAGCCTTGGCCGTCGGTGTAGGCGAGCGCGACGCTGACCCGGCCGCCGGTGTTGTTGCACATGCGCAAATCGGCGCTTGCGGGGTCCGCCGCGACAAGCGCTGCTCCGAATGCGGCAAGCGCCAGCAAATGTGGTGCGATTCTGTTCATGGTCCATGCGGTCGAAGCCCCGCCGCGCGCCATATTCGATGCGGACGCCCCGCTGTCAACTCGCGCCTCAAGCCTTGCGGTCGAACCGCCAGTCCGGACGCGCGGCACGGATCATCACGACCTCCCCCAGCGATTGACGAGTCAGGAGGCCGACGATCCTGCCGTCGCCATCGGTGACGTAGAGCGCCGCGGCGCCCGTGCCCTGCAGGCGTTCGAAAACGCTTTCGATCGGCGTCGCCGGGCGGACGCTGTCGACGCCGGAGCGCATGAATGCGCTGGCCGGCTCGTCGCGGCCGTGCTCCCGGACCGCGCCGAGAATGTCCTCCCGGGTGAGGAGACCGGCCGGTTTGCCGAACGCGTCGACGACCGGGAATTCGTGCTGCGCGGTCGCCAGTAGCGCCTCGACCGCCTGGCCGAGATTGGCGTCGATCGATACAGGAGTGAAGCGGGTCTCCATCGCCTCGCCGACGGTCACGCCTTTCAGCGCCTCATGCGCGGCGCTCATCTGCGCTTCGGCGGCTGCCGCGATGTAAATGAAGATCGCGATGAACACGAGCAGCGGATTGCCGAAGAGCCCGAGAAAGCCGAGGCCGAAGGCGAGAGCCTGGCCGATCCTGGCCGCGATCTCGGTCGCCCGCGGGCCGCCGACGCGCATCGCCACGAGCGCATGCAGGACGCGCCCGCCGTCCATCGGGAAGGCGGGGATGAGGTTGAAGACGACGAGGAAGATGTTGGCGATCGCGAGGCGCCCGACGAACGAGAGATTTGGATTCTCGATCTGCGACAGTTCGTCGGGGCGGACCGAGCCGACGACCGCAATCAGGACCAGGCCGATGACGAGATTGACCGCCGGACCGGCGAGCGCGACGACCAGTTCCTGCTTCGGGTCGCTCGGCAGCCGCTGGAGGCTGGCGACGCCGCCGATCGGCAGCAGCGTCACCTCGGGCGTGCCGATGCCGTAGCGCCGGGCCGCGGCGATGTGGCCGAACTCGTGCAACACCACGCAGGCAAACAGGAGCACGATGAACAATGTGCTGTCGAGCGCGGCGGCAGGGCCTCCCCTCGACCAGGCGCTGAAGGCAATCCAGGCGAGGAACAGAATGAAGGTGATGTGAATTTTAACCGCGGTCCCGGCGAAACTGCCTATGTTGATCGACCAGCGCATCCGTCCCGCCTCCGTCTAAGAGCGGCATTCTAGCCCGTTCCGCCATCCCGCCTCAAAGCTTCCCACTTGAATGCCGGAGAACGAGCCCCTGTCGACAAGCCTCAATACAATCGCATTCATCTATATTTTGCTCTCGATTGCGGCTTGCCTGTTCGTCGTGGCCGACATCTTCATTGCCGGCCGACGCCAGCCGATGAGAGTGATGGAGGCGGTTTGGCCTCTAACGCTGCTCTATTGGGGACCGCTCGGTCTGCCATTCTATTTGAGCTTTGGCCGCGGACGCCCCGAACATGCGCACATGCATGGCGACGTCCCGATGTGGCAGGCCGTCTTCAAGGGCGCAGCGCATTGCGGAGCAGGCTGCGCGCTCGGCGATTTCGCGGCGGAATGGATCGGCCTCGGCTTCGGCCTTCTCCTGTTCGGTTCCCCGCTTGCGGCGAGGCTCGCCCTCAGTTTTGTTCTCGCCTACGCAGCCGGAATCGCCTTCCAGTATTTCGCCATCGCGCCGATGCGGGGCTTGAGCCTCCGGGCCGGAATTGTGGCGGCCGTGAAGGCCGACACGCTTTCCCTTATCGCCTATGAGATTGGCATGTTCGCGTGGATGATCTATCGCGTCCACGCTTGGCCGACTCTCGAGCCGACCGACTGGTCCTATTGGCTGATGATGCAGATCGCCATGGTTTGCGGATTCGCGACCACCTATCCGGTCAACTGGCTCCTGATCCGGTTCGGAGTGAAGGAAAGGATGTAGCCGCGTCTGAGCGACCTCGGCTCGACGCGCCCGGACGAATTGCGGATGATCGAAGTATGAAACGCTGGCTCCTGCCTCTCGCCGCTGCTGTGGCGGCCGCGACCGCTGCGCCGGCCAAGGCCGACTTCTCTGGCTGCGTTGCGACATTGCGGGAGGACGCGGCGCACGCCGGGATCTCGGCCAAAACGATAGACGCCGCCTTCAATGGGCTCCAGCCCGACACCAAGGTGCTCGATCTTCAGAAGCAGCAGCCGGAGTTCAAGACGCCGGTCTGGGATTATGTCGACGGCCTCGTCGAGGAGGACCGCGTGGCCGAGGGCAAAGCGGCGATGGCGCGCGAATCGCGAGCTCTCGCGCGCGCTGAGGAAACTTATGGCGTGAGCCGCTATATGCTGGCCGCGATCTGGGGGGTTGAGTCGAAGTTCGGCCAGAACATGGGCCAGCGACCGCTGGTGCAGTCCCTCTCGACGCTCGCCTGCTATGGCGAGCGGGCCAGCTATTTCCGCTCCGAACTGATGGCGACCCTGAAGATCATCGACCGTGGCGACGTCCCGGCCGAGAAGCTCAACGGGTCGTGGGCGGGCGCGTTCGGCCAGACCCAGTTCATGCCCTCGACTTTCCTGAGGCTTGCGGTCGACTTCGAAGGCGACGGGCGGCGCGATATTGTCGATTCCGCACCCGACGCGCTGGCTTCAGCCGCCAACTATCTGCGCAAGTCGGGCTGGCGCTCCGGCCTACCATGGGGCTTCGAAGTCAAGCTGCCGGCCGGCTATTCCGGCCCGTCGGGGCGCAAGGCGAGACAGTCAATGTCGTTCTGGTCCGCCAGGGGGTTGACCCGCGTCGACGGCCGCGCGCTTGGCGGCGGCGACGCGGCGCTGCTGCTGCCGGCCGGGCGGGACGGTCCGGCGTTTCTGGTGACGCGCAATTTCGACGCCGTCTATTCCTATAACGCCGCAGAGTCCTACACCCTTGCCGCCTGTGTGCTTTCCGACAAGCTCGCCGGCGGTTCGGGCATCGTCACGCCCTGGCCAACCGACGATCCGCTGCTTCCGCTCGAGGGACGCAAGGAGGTTCAGGCGCGGCTCGCCCAGCGCGGTTACGACGTCGGCGGCTCGCCGGATGGCAACATCGGCACCAAGAGCAAGGCAGCGATCGCCGATTTCCAGCAGAAGAACGGCCTCGAGGTCAACGGGCGGGCATCCGTCAAGGTGTTGGAGGCGCTGAAGCGGTAGCACGCTTCGCTTGACTCAATATCCACCGCCATTTTAGTGGCGCCGCCATCGAGCGGCGGGGCGATCATGGATGCGGCTTTAATATCGGCGACTTCGGCGCTCGCCGGCTCTGTGATCGGCGGCCTGACCACCGGTTTCACCACCCTGCTCAGCCAGCGAACTCAGGCTCGCGCGGGCCAGATCGCGCATGACCTCGCCCGCCGAGAGGACCTCGTCAGGGATTTCGTCATCGCTGCGTCCAAGACCTACGGCGATGCGATCGTCAACAGCGAAGCGAAGATGCCAGAGCTCGTTGACCTTTACGCCTTGGTTAGCCGCATGCGGGTTCTGGCGATGCCGCGCTCGGTCGCCTGCGCGGACATCGTGATGCGCTCGATCGTCGAGACCTATTTCGCCCCGAATCGGAGCGTGGCCGACATCCGAACGCTGATCGCTACGGGCGGGGGCATTGATCCCTTGAAGGATTTCGCGGAAGCCGCGCGAGACGAATTGCGCCCGTTTATGGCCCGCTAACCGGACGAGGCTCGGGGCCCGCGCCTACGTAATCACGGTCGGCGCCTTGCGTCCGGTGCGTTTTTCGATCTCGGCCAGCGAGTGCGACAGCGCTATGAGGTCGGCGAGCGCGGCCTGGGTTTCCTCACCAAGCCTGCCCGACGGCGGCTCGTAGCGCTCAATATAGACGCGCAGCGTGGCGCCGACAGTACCGGTGCCGGACAGCCGGTAGACGATGCGCGAGCCGCCCTCGAACATGATCCGGACCCCCTGGTGGTCGGCCTCGGAATGGTCGACCGGGTCGTGATAGGCGAAGTCGTCGGCGGCTTCGACTTTATGGGCCCCGAAGCTCTTGCCGGGCAGGCTCTTGGTCGCCGTCCGCAGCGCGTCCATCAGCCCATTCGCGGCTTTTAGGTCGATCTCCTCGTAATCGTGGCGGGTGTAGTAGTTGCGCCCGTAGGTACGCCAATGCTCGTTCACGAGGTCTTTGACGGAGATGCGGCGCTTGGCGAGGATGTTGAGCCAGAACAGCACCGCCCAGACGCCGTCCTTCTCGCGGATGTGGTTCGAACCGGTGCCGAAGCTCTCCTCGCCGCAGAGCGTCGCCAGCCCCGCGTCGAGCAGATTGCCGAAGAACTTCCATCCCGTAGGCGTCTCATAGTGATGGATGCCGATCTTCGCTGCGACCCGGTCGGAGGCCGCGCTGGTCGGCATCGAGCGCGCGACGCCCGCCAGACCCTTGGCGTAGCCTGGCGCGAGCTTCGCATTGGCCGCGAGGATGGCAAGCGAATCGGACGGCGTGACATACATGTCGCGCCCGACGATCATGTTGCGGTCACCATCGCCGTCGGAGGCCGCGCCGAGATCGGGGGCGCCAGGCGACATCATGAAGTCGTAGAGCTCCTTCGCGTAGACGGGATTGGGATCGGGGTGATGCCCGCCAAAATCGGGCAGCGGCGTGCCGTTGACAACGGTGCCCGCGCCCGACTTGAGCTCGCCCTCGAAGATCGCGTGAGCATAGGGTCCGGTCACCGCATGCAAGCCGTCGAAGCGCATGCGGAACCCGGAGGCGAACAGGGCGCGGATCGCGTCGAAATCGAACAGGGTCTTCATCAGCTCGAGATACTGCGTCACCGGGTTGACGACCTCGATCTCCATGCCCTCGACCTTGACCATGCCGAGGCGGTCGATGTCGATGTCCGGCGCGTCGGAAATCTTGTAGAAAGAGATCGTCTTGCTCTTGGCGAAGATCGCCTCGGTGACGTTCTCGGGCGCCGGTCCGCCGGCCCCGATATTGTACTTGACCCCGAAGTCGCCCTGCGGCCCGCCGGGATTGTGGCTCGCCGACAGGATGACGCCGCCGAAGGTGTGCCGCGCCCGGATCAGCGCCGACACAGCCGGGGTGGAGAGAATACCGCCCTGGCCGACGACGATGCGGCCAAGGCCGTTGGCGGCGGCGATCTTGACGACGATCTGGATCGCCTCGCGGTTGTAGAAACGGCCATCGCCGCCGAGCACCAGCGTCTGGCCCTGAAATCCGTCGAGCGAGTCGAAGATGGACTGTATGAAGTTTTCGAGATAGCCCGGCTCTTGGAACACCGGAACTTTCTTGCGCAATCCCGATGTTCCCGGTCTCTGATCGGGGAACGGCTTGGTCGCGACGGTTCGGATCATGCGCGGCGTCCTCCTGCCGGTTCCCGGCGGTGTTCGGTCACTCTAGGGGCCCGTTCCGCCCCCCGCAACGCCCGCCCCCGATCGTTAACGGGTAGAAACGATTTGTGAAACTTTCTTGACCAGATTTGAGATATGAAGCCGATCTCATTAGGCAGCCGTACGATTCGTCCCACGGGATCCACACGCATGGCGCGCAAATATTTTGGCACCGACGGTATCCGGGGCCGGGCCAACAGCAAGATCACGGCCGACGTGGCGCTGAGGGTCGGCCAGGCCGCCGGGGTTGCTTTTCGCCGCGGCGAACATCGCCACCGGGTCGTCATCGGCAAGGACACCCGGCTCTCGAGCTACATGATCGAATACGCGCTGGTGGCCGGCTTCGCGTCGGTCGGCGTCGACGTGCTGCTGCTGGGCCCAGTCCCGACACCCGCGGTCGCGATGCTGACGCGCTCGATGCGCTGCGATCTCGGCGTGATGATCTCCGCCTCGCACAACCCCTACGAGGACAACGGAATCAAGCTGTTCGGGCCGGACGGCTATAAACTCTCCGACGATGTCGAGGCCCGGATCGAGGCCTTGATGGACGGTGATGTGGCGCCGATGCTGGCCCACTCTCCGGACCTCGGCCGCGCCAAGCGCATCGACGACGTCCAGGCCCGTTACATCGAATACGCCAAGCGTACGCTCTCCCGCGAAGTCTCGCTCGAGGGCCTGAGGGTCGTCATCGACTGCGCCAATGGCGCAGCCTACAAGGTCGCGCCCGAAGCGCTGTGGGAACTCGGCGCCGAGGTGATCAAGATCGGCGTCGACCCGAACGGGCTCAACATCAATTTCGAGGTCGGTTCGACCGCGCCGGAGGCGCTCGCGCGCAAGGTGCGCGAAATGCGCGCTGACGTCGGCATCGCTCTCGATGGCGACGCCGACCGGATGATCATTGTCGACGAGAAAGGCCATCTGATCGACGGCGACCAGGTGATGGCCGTGGTCGCCGAGAGCTGGCGCGACGAGGGTCGCCTCGCCAAGCCCGGCATTGTGGCAACGGTGATGTCCAACCTCGGCCTCGAGCGTCATCTGGCGAGCCTCGGGCTCGGCCTCGAACGCACCGCGGTCGGCGACCGCTACGTGATCGAGCGGATGCGCGAGAAAGGCTTCAACGTCGGCGGCGAGCAATCGGGGCACATCATCCTGTCCGACTATGCGACCACGGGGGACGGTCTGGTCGCGGCGCTCCAGGTGCTTGCGGTCGTCCACAAGGCCGGGAAGCCGGCGAGCGAAGTCTGCCGGCGGTTCGAGCCGGTGCCGCAGGTTCTCCGCAATGTCCGCTTCAACGGCGGCAAGCCGCTCGAGCATCCGGCTGTCGCGAAGGCGATCGCGGAAGCAACCGCGCGGCTCGGCGATCGCGGGAGGCTCGTGATCCGGCCTTCCGGAACCGAGCCGGTGATCCGGGTGATGGGCGAAGCCGACGACAAGGCGCTCGTCGACACGCTGGTCAGCGACGTCTGCGACGCAGTCGCGGGCGCAGCGTAGCGTCGGGACTACCTCATCGCTGGCGTGCCCGGCGGTGAACGGGCGATCCCGTTTGGGTTTTCTTGGCCTCGGGGCTGTTTCAGGCCGAAGGGGTCCCTTCGAGGGGTTGCATTTTCTTGGATTGGTTTGGAATCTCTCGTCGTAAACGAGAGTTTTCAACTGGTTGCGGGCCTCGAAGCCGTGGAAACAATCTTTCCCCCCTCCTCTCATGACTTGCGAATCGCCCAAGGGGCGCCCACGGCTTGGCGGGGGAAATGGCAGAATGGGTCATGGCGGACAGATTAAGTTGAATTCTGATTTTCCGCAATTGTTTGCGGCCGGTCGCTGCTCAATTCGCCGGATGCGGAGCAAGGCCAGTTATTGAGGCGGACCGGACAGCGCCTGCCGAATAGCGCCTTTGGCCGGAACGAGCATCAAATCCGTCCCGGGGTCGCCGTTGCGGAGGAGCGCAATCGGCTGCGCTTCGCCGAGGGAAGCGAAATAAGGCGCGACGGCGCTCCGCGCCGAGGCGAGATCCTTGGGCCGCACGATGAGCACGCCGTCGCGCCCAGCCAGGCCGGCATTCATGGCCGGCCAACCCCTCCTGTCGTCCGAAACGACGAAGATCGAGACGTTCGGGCCAAGCGCCAGCGCGATCTTGCCGGCGTCCCGCCAGCGGGTGGAGATGACGAAAGGCGGCGAGGGCTGCAGAAGCGGAGCTTTGACTAGTCCGCCCCAGTCGAGAACTTCCAGCGTCGGGTCGGTCGTCCCCGCCGGTAAAAGGCGCCAGAGCCAGCCGGTTCGCGCCTCGACGGCCGCGCCTGCGGTAAGCGCAGCGAGAAGGGTGACGGAGAGAATGGCGTAGCGGCGGAGATTGCGGGTGGAGACCGCGATATCCTGCGCCCAGGCGCCCATCAGCGGAAAAACGAAGAACCAGCCCGCCATCGACCAATGCGGCTGGCCTTTTTCGATCCACAGCGGGGCCGCTGTGAAAAGAGCAATCGTCGGCAGCGAGAGGCACAAAAGAAAAAGCCGCCGGTCGTCGCGCCACCCGCGCAAGCCCGAAATCAGGCCGGCCAGAAGCGGGACAAACAGCCAGGGGGACAGGAAGCCGATCTGCCCGAGCGCAACTCGCAAGGCCTGCAACGGCTTCAAACCCCCGGAGGCGACGCCCCGGGCGCCCTGGAAAGCGAACGAGGCCCAGCCGTGCTGGGCGTTCCAGACGAAAACCGGAAGGACGATCAGCCCGGCAAGCATCGCCGCGACATAAGGCGCCGGATGGCGAAGCCAGCGCCGCTCAGACGGCGAGATGACCAAGAATGCGAGAAGCCCGACCGGCGCGAGCGCGCCGATATATTTAGACAGGCCAGCGAGGCCGAAGCCAAGCCCGGCGATGAGCCAGAACCGCCAGACTCGGCGCTGGTCATCGGCGGAATTGAAAAAGAGCCGCGAAAGCGCCCAGGCCGCGAGCGCGAGCCCGAACAGAAGCGGCCCGTCCGGCACAATCCAAGTCCCGGCGGAAGCGAAAAAGAAGGGCGTGGCGTTGAGACCGAACAACGCAATCAGCCCGGCTCGCGGACAGAACAGCTCCGACGTCATCCGGTAGAGGAGCCAGCCCGTTGCGGCGAACAGCGCCACGAAAGGCAGCCGCGCGGCCACCCCCTCGCCTGAAGCAAGACCGGCAAAATGCGCGATCCACTGATGGAGCGGCGGATGATCGAAATAAGACAGGCTGAGCTGGCGCGAGATGGGAATGGTATAGGCTTCGTCGACGCCGAAGCCGAACGCGAAGGCAAAAACGACCCTGGCGGCGAGAAAGCCAAGGATTATGGCCGCCGCGCGCCGGTCCGCGCGGTGGAGCGCGACCGCGTCGTCCCGCGCCGATCGCAGGGAGCCTCGGCCAACGTCGCCATCCGTTACCGGCCGGCCCCTGCCGATGAAATCGGCCGGGGCGCCGCCGGCCCCCGGTCCCTCAAGAGTTTCCGCCCCTCCACCGAGGGGCGTCACAACCAATCGCAAAAACCTGACCTCACCACCAAGGCGACCCGCTCCGGTCGATCTTGGCTGGCAAATTCAGTAAAGATATAGGTAGAACCACCTAGAGAGCGGATTTGTCCCCGGGCGAGAACGGAGCCGGCGCCGGATCTGGTTGGTCGAGCGTGAGGACGCCGACGCGCTCAACGGGCTGCGTCTTGGGCCACCCAGTAGGCGAGCGCCTGGGACAGTTGCATCACACGGAGGCGGTTCGTTCGCTCAATCATCGTCTGGTCGACCGGCGAGGGGTAGTAACTGTTTGTCGCCCGGACCGGCATCTCAACCCCGTTGATGGTCGCGACGCCTTGTATGGTGTCGATGGACGAACCGGCCGGCCCAATTCCGCCGGTGTTGGGCCCAAGAGTCAGGTAATCGATGCGCACGAACACGTTGGCTGACGCATTTCGACCGGCGAGATCTTGCGCAAGCTGCGCGGGAAGCGCCTCCGCCACCCAACTGGCGGTAGGCTCGCCAGCGTTGGCGCGCAGCGGCTCGACGTCAACATGAATGCCGGCAGGCGAAACTCGCGCGCTCGCAAGCGTGCCGGGCGAGGCCGCGGCTGCGACCAGGATTGTTGCGCCAAGCGCCGCAAGTGCGATCGGGCGCGTCAGTTTCGAGTTGAACATGATTGACCCTCCCGAGAGGCGCGCGCGCCGCTCATGACTGATGGCTCTATACGCAATATGGGCGGTCGCGGATCAGGCCCAAAGAGGGGATGGCGATCGTGGAAGGCTAAAGAATTCTTAACTTCCCGAAAAAAATGCCGCTTTTAAATTTCGCGAATCACCCTAACATGAAGGGTGTCGTCAACCAGCCGAAAGGAGGTGATCCAGTGTCTCATTGTCTTCCGTCCCGCGTGATCGACGAGGCCTGGGTTATTGTCCGTGCGAAGGAATTTCGCGCATAGCACTCGCTAGGCAAGAACTCTAAGGCGCCAGCGAGCTAGCGTGGGCGCGACAATGGAAGGGTCGTTCCGACGAGGAGCGGCCCTTCTCATTTTTGGTGGGGAATGGCGTCCAGGGAAATTACAGCGCGGCGCGTCGCGGCTCGCCGCCTCTATCCCAATGCGCGGCGAATACGTTGTCGACAAATTGCCGCGCCGATTCGCTGAGGCTGAAGGTCAGCGCGCGGGCGCGCGCGAGTTCTTTGGGAATTGAGAGCGCTGCGAGCGCAGCGCGACCGAGATTCGCATCGAGCACGCCCGCGCCGCTTTCTCCAATCACGTCGAGCGGACCCACGACCGGATTTGCGGCCACCGGCAGGCCCGACGCGAGCGCTTCGAGCAGCACGAGGCCGAAAGTGTCGGTCAAACTCGGGAACACGAATACGTCGGCGCTCGCGTAAGCCGCGGCCAGCCGCTCGCCCCGCATTTCGCCGACGAAATGCGCTCCTGGAAAGCGAGCCTGCAGCTTCTTCCTCGCCGGCCCGTCGCCAATGACGACCTTGGAACCCGGCAGGTCCAGCGACAGGAAGGCGTCGAGATTCTTTTCGATCGCCACGCGCGCGCAGGTCAGGAAAATCGGCCTGGGAAACTGGAAGATGCTGCCCGTGCGCGGCCGAAAGAGATCGCAGTCGACGCCATGCGACCAGCGCATCAAACGGACAAACCCGCGCATGTCGAGTTCTCGCCCCAGCGTCTCGGTCGACACCATCATGCCGGAGCCGGCGTTGTGGAACCGGCGAAGCAGGGCGTAAACAAATCTGGTCGGCGCCACATGTCGCGCCGCGAGATACTCGGGGAAGCGCGTGTGGTAGCAAGTCGTGAAGGGGCGTCCGGCCCTGCGGCAAGCGAGCCACGCGCATAGCCCAAGCGGCCCCTCGGTCGCGATATGGATAAAATCGGGCTTGAGTTCCTCAATCCGACGTTGCACCTCGCGCGGCCTTGTCAGGGCGACGCGCACTTGCGGGTAGGTCGGGAGGGGAACGGTTCGAAATTCGTTGGCGGCGAGAACCTTGATTTCGACGCCGAGCGCCGGGGCCTCTTTGACCAGGGCCTCGATCACCCGCACCACACCGTTGACCTGGGGCAGCCACGCATCCGTGATGATGAGGATGCGGGTCACCGGGAATGCTCTGGCGCGGTGACGGAGCCAAATAAAAAGCCTCGCATTCCCCCGCGTCGCGCGAGGCGCTGTTCTTCACTGGCGAGCGTTATGCTCCCATGAAGGTTCCGCTCCATCCTGCCCCTCCCAGCCTGATCCGATTGTTGACAATGCGGGCCGACTGCGTCGAAGGCAACGCCAGCCTTGCCATCATCGGGACATTGCTCGTGGCGCGGGTGTTTTTCAAGGTAATCTCCGTCGCGCCTCCGGTACGACAGACGGATACGTTGCCCGTCAGCCAAAGCGCGCCGGCCTTCCTGGCATGGAAGATAAGTCCATTGGCTCCGTCGGTAATCGAGATCGTCAACGGCTTTCCATCGTTCTCGGTCGTCTCTTGCCACTTTGTCTTCACGTGATTTGCTCTCAGGTCATGGACGGTGCCCATGCACTTGGCCTGAGCAACCGTGGGCGCAATCAGAATCAAGAAGCCAAGCAGAAGTTTGAGATTCGTCAGAGACACGTTTACCTCCAGAGGGGCGGAACTGCGCGGGTAGGCGAGAAATGCTCCGGCGGAGCGCGAGTCGCGGCGAGGATTGCCGAGACGGGCGAACGCCGTGGTCGCGCGCTTTGTTCCTTTGCCGCGGGATAAGGTCAACTCAGCGCGTCAGTGGTGGGGCGTTCCCCGGCTATTGATTCTCCTTGTCGCCGGCAAAAGCGGACGTCCTCCTTGTCGCCGGCAAAAGCGGACGTCGCGAGCGAAGCGAAACGATCCGGGCGAACGGAGGAGCCCCGATCCCGGATCGCTTCGGCGCTCCGCTTCTCGCGATGACGCTGCCTCCCGTTCGCCAGCAGTTCTAGTGGACGGCGGCGACATCGGCGCCGATGCCCGTCTGCGAGCGGACATATTGCGCCTCGAACGCCGCCTGCTCCGTCGTTGCGACCTTCGAGCTGTCGGTCACCGAGAACAGCCAGCAGCAGAAAAACGACAGCGGGATGGTGAACAGGGCCGGCGACACGTAGGGGAACAAGGCTGAGCCCTTCGGGTAACCGAACACCGCCTCCCACACGCCGGGACTGACGATATTGAGCACCAGCGCGCTGATCAGGCCGACGAATCCGCCGATCACCGCGCCGCGCGTCGTCAGCCCCTTCCACATAATGGAGAGCAGCAGCACCGGGAAGTTGGCGCTCGCCGCAACCGCAAACGCCAGACCGACCATGAAGGCGACATTGATCTTCTCGAATATGATGCCGAGAATGATCGCGACGACGCCAAGCACGACGGTGGTGATCCGGGAAACGCGAACTTCCGTCGCCTCGTCGACGTTCCCGTGCCGGAACACGCTCGCGTAAAGATCGTGGCTGACCGCGCTCGCCCCGGACAGCGTGAGACCGGAGACGACCGCCAGGATCGTCGCGAACGCGACCGCAGCGATGAACCCCTTCATCAGATCGCCGCCGACCGCCTGGGCGAGATGGATCGCCGGCATATTGCCGCCGCCGAGCAGCGCGCCCTTGATGTCATTGCCGACGTGATAGATCGGATTGGTCGCCACCAGCACGATGGCGCCGAAGCCTATGATGAAGGTCAGGATGTAGAAATAACCGATGAAGGTTGTCGCCCAGAACACCGATTTGCGGGCTTCCTTGGCGTTGGCGACGGTGAAGAAGCGCATGAGGATGTGAGGCAGACCGGCGGTGCCGAACATCAGCGCCATGCCGAGCGAGATGGCGTTGATCGGATTGGCCACCTGCGGCCCGGGCAGCAGGATCTTGTCGTGGCCCGGATGGACCTCGACCGCCTTGGCGATCAAAGCGTTGAAGTCGAAGCCGAATTGGGCGAGCACCAGCAGCGCCATCAAGGTCGAGCCGCCCAGCAATAGCCCGGCCTTAATGACCTGCACCCAGGTCGTCGCGATCATGCCCCCGAAGGTCACATAGATGACCATCAGCACGCCGACCACGATGACGGCCCAGAGATAAGGCAAGCCGAAGAGGAGCTCGATCAATTGCCCGGCGCCAACCATCTGCGCGATCAGATAGAGGGCGACGACGACCAGCGTTCCAGTCGCCGCCATAGCCCGAATCGGCGTCGCCTGGAGGCGATAGGAGACGACGTCGGCAAAGGTGAAGCGGCCAAGATTGCGCAAGGGCTCGGCCATCAGGAACATGATAAACGGCCAGCCGACGAGGAAGCCGATCGAATAGATGAGGCCGTAATAGCCGAAGCTGTAGACCAGCGCGACGATGCCGAGGAAGGAGGCGGCGGACATATAGTCGCCGGCGATCGCGAGGCCATTCTGGAAGCCGGTGATCCCTCCGCCCGCGGCGTAGAAATCCTTGGTCGTACGCGTGTGCTGCGCCGCCCAATAGGTGATGCCGAGGGTCACGACGACAAACGCCAGGAAAATGAAAATGGCGTTCCAGTTGGTCGGCTGAATGGTTGCGGCGTCGGCGGCGTACGCCTGCCCCGCAAGAAGGCCGAGACCGGCGGCGAGCGCGCCTGAACTAAGCAAGGCTCTCATCACTTTCCCCCCGCCTGTTGGCGCCGATGATCGCGTTGGTCAGGTCGTCGTACTCGGCGTTGGCCCGCATAACGTAGATACCGGTCAGCAGGACCGAGGCCAGGATGATCGCCAATCCGAGGACGATGCCGACGGTTATGGTTCCAAACAGCGGAGCGGCGATTATAGACGGCGCGAAGGCGACGATCGCAACATATCCATAGTACATCACAAGCGTTATGATGGTCAGCGTCCAGCCGAGGGACTTCCTCTCCGACACGAGCTTCAGATAATTCGGATCTCGTTCAATTCGAGCCAGGGTCATCTGGTCCATTATTTCCTCCCAAAGCTTCCGTACGACTTCGGCGTCGCCGAAACGTTCTCCATATCTTATCCGAAGGCCCCACGGAAAACTTCCGCAAAGCGGCTTCTTGCTTTCCGCGTCCGACCGGCGCTGGCCGCACGACTCGCACTTCGCAGTTCCGACTGAATGTCGCCGCCCTTTTGCTCTAATTTCAACCCGGCGTCGAGGCTCCGGACCTGCGACCTTTTGTCTAGAGACTGGCTCCGGACTGGAATGTTTGTGCCAGCGCCGCCAATCGGCTAGATTGAGGGCAGGGACTGGCCCTCGGTCCGGACGAGTCCAATGCTTGGGTTTCGCGGTCCGAATCCCCATATTCCGAACCTGCCATCGCGGCTTCATCGGGATAGCCACCAGAAAAGGCCACGAGAATGGATTTCCTCAAGCCACGGTCGCACCGCATGAACCGCCGCCGACGCATTTATGAAGGCAAAGCCAAGGTTCTGTACGAGGGCCCGGAGCCCGGCACCCTCATCCAGCATTTCAAGGATGATGCGACCGCGTTCAACGCCAAGAAGCATGAGGTGATCGAGGGCAAGGGCGTTCTCAACAATCGAATCTCGGAATATGTCTTTCAGCGACTCAACGACATCGGCGTGCCGACCCATTTCATCCGGCGACTCAATATGCGCGAGCAATTGATCCGCGAGGTCGAGATCATCCCGCTCGAAGTGGTGGTGCGCAACGTCGCGGCAGGATCGCTCTCGACCCGCCTCGGCCTCGAGGAAGGAACGCAGTTGCCGCGTTCGATCATTGAGTTTTACTACAAAAACGACCAGCTAAACGACCCGATGGTGTCCGAGGAGCACATCACCGCCTTCGGCTGGGCGGCGCCGCAGGAGATCGACGACATCATGGCGCTGGCGATTCGGGTCAACGACTTCCTGTCCGGCCTGTTCCTCGGCGTCGGCATCCGGCTCATCGATTTCAAGATCGAAACCGGGCGCTTGTGGGAGGGTGAGAACATGCGGATCGTCCTCGCCGACGAGATCAGCCCCGACTCCTGCCGGCTCTGGGACGTAAAGACCAACGACAAGATGGACAAGGACCGCTTCCGCAAGGATCTCGGCGGCATGATCGAGGCCTATACCGAGGTCGCCCGCAGGCTCGGCGTCGTTCAGGACAACGAATATGCGCGCGCCGAGGGTCCGCGGCTGGTGAAATAGGCGCACTCCGCGGGGCGTTCCCGGTAAGCGCCGACGGCGGGTTTGAGCGGGGACATGGGTGAGCCGGAGGGGCGGCCGCCGCGCAAGGTTGTGCTGTTCAGCGGCCATATGATCGACGCGCCGGGACGCGAAAGCCCGCGCTTTCCGCCGGAAAAAGAGCGGGTCGCGGGCCGCGCGATCGCTTCGGCGATCGCGGAGCTCGGCGTGGGGTCCGGCGACCTTGCCATCTGTGGCGGCGCCTGCGGCGGCGACCTTTTATTCGCGGAAGCCGCGCTGGCGCGCGGCGCGCGGCTTGAGCTTTACATCCCTTTCGAGGAGCCGGCGTTTCTGGAAAACTCGGTCGATTTCGCCGACAGCGACTGGCGCGCCCGGTTCTTCGCCGTCAAGGCGCGCGCCACGCTGCACGTGCTTCCGTACGAGCGCGGACCGGCGCCGGCGAGCGAGGATCCCTATGAAGAGAACAATCTCCGGATGCTCGAAGCGGCCTCGCGCTTCGGCCCCGACAGGGTCGAGTTCGTTTGCCTCTGGAATGGAGAACGCGGCGACGGGCCGGGCGGCGCCGAGCACATGATGGGCGAAGTCAGACGACGCGGCGGCCGGGCGCACTGGCTCGATACGACGAAGCTCTGGGCCTGACCGGAATGCCGGCTCAAATCGCGGGCGCCCGCAGGATCACGCGCCTCTGCCGCATGTAGAGCGCGCTCGGAGCGGCCTCTTTACGCCGCGAGCTGCCTCAGAACGTAAGGCAGGATCCCGCCGCTCTTGAAATATTCGAGTTCATCGAGCGTATCGATGCGGCAGGTCAGCGGGACCAGGACAACGCTGTCGTCGGCGCGCCGGATCTCCGCCTCCAGTTTCTGGCGTGGCTTCAAAGTCGCGCCGAGGTCGAAAATCGTAACCGTCTCGTCGCCCTTGAGCCCCAGCGTCTGCCAGCTCGTCCCCTCCTCGAACACGAGCGGCAGCACGCCCATGCCGACCAGATTCGAGCGGTGGATGCGCTCGAAGCTCTGGGCGACGACCGCCCGCACGCCGAGCAGCTTCGTGCCCTTGGCCGCCCAGTCGCGCGACGAGCCGGTGCCGTATTCGCGCCCCGCGAACACGACGAGCGGAACCTTCTCCGCCTCGTAGCGCATCGCGGCGTCATAGATCGGCAGGCGCTCGCCCGACGGCTGCATGACAGTGTAGCCCCCCTCGACCACGGCGCCCGCGCCGTCCTTCACCATCTGGTTCTTGATCCGGATATTGGCGAAGGTGCCGCGCATCATCACTTCGTGATTGCCGCGGCGGGTGCCGTACTGGTTGAAATCGACGGGCCTCACCTGATGCTCGACGAGATACTGCCCGGCCGGGCTTGCGACTTTGATCGAGCCGGCAGGCGAGATGTGGTCAGTGGTGATCGAATCGAGGAAGAGGGCGAGGATGCGCGCGTTCTCGATATCGGCGACCGGGACCGGCTCTTTCGTCAGCCCGGCGAAATAGGGCGGCTCCTGCACATAGGTCGAGCCGATGTCCCAGGCGTAGGTGAGTCCGGTGGGAGCTTTGACTTTGCGCCAGTTGGCGTCGCCGTCGAACACGCTCGCATATTTGGTCTTGAACATCCGCGCGTTGATCGTCGTGTCGACAAATTCATGGATCTCGCCGGTCTTGGGCCAGATGTCAGCGAGATAGACCGCCTTGCCCTGCTTGTCGGCGCCGATCGGGTCGCGGGTGAGATCGACCTGCATCGAGCCGGCGAGCGCATAGGCGACGACCAGCGGCGGAGACGCGAGGTAGTTGGCGCGCACGTCCGGATTGACCCGTCCCTCGAAGTTGCGGTTGCCGGAGAGCACCGCCGCCGCGACCAGATTGTGCTTGGCGACGGTCGCCGAGATCTCGGGCGCGAGCGGCCCTGAGTTTCCGATGCAGGTCGTGCAGCCGAAGCCGACGATGTTGAAGCCGAGTTTGTCGAGCGGCCGCTGCAGATCGGCCTCCTTCAGATAGTCCTGGACCACCTGGCTGCCGGGCGCGAGCGAGGTTTTCACCCAGGGCTTGACCGTCAGACCCTTGGCGACCGCGTTGCGCGCCAGAAGCCCGGCCGCCATCATGACGCTCGGATTGGAAGTGTTGGTGCATGACGTGATCGCCGCGATAACCACGTCGCCATGGCCGAGATCGTAGTTCGTCCCCTCAACCTTGCGGCGCTCGGCGATGCTCTTGGCCTGTTTGAACTCGCTTTCCATCGCGCTCGCGAAGCCGGCCTTGGCGTCGCTGAGGACCACGCGGTCCTGCGGCCGCTTTGGGCCGGCGAGCGAGGCCGTGACCTCGCCGAGCTTGAGTTCGAGCGTGTCGGTGAACACGGGATCCGGGGTAAGGCGGGTGCGGTAGGCGCCCTGCGCCTTGGCGTACGCCTCGACCAAAGCCAGCCGCGACGGCTTGCGGCCGGTGGTCTTGAGGTAGGTCAGCGTCTGGCTGTCGATCGGGAACAGGCCGCAGGTCGCGCCATATTCCGGGGCCATATTGGCGAGCGTCGCGCGGTCGGCGACCGTCATCGCGTTGAGACCCGAGCCGTAGAACTCAACAAACTTGCCGACCACGCCCTTTTTGCGCAGCATCTGGGTGACCGTCAGCACGAGATCGGTCGCGGTGACGCCCTCGCGCAATTCGCCCTCGAGCTTGAAGCCGATCACTTCGGGCAGCAGCATGGATAGCGGCTGGCCGAGCATCGCCGCCTCCGCCTCGATGCCGCCCACGCCCCAGCCGAGCACCGCGAGGCCATTGACCATGGTGGTGTGGCTGTCGGTGCCGACCAAAGTGTCGGGAAAAGCAACTTCGACCGTCTTGCCGTCGCGCTTCTCCTTCGCGGTCCAAACCGTTTGGGCGAGATATTCGAGATTGACCTGATGGCAGATGCCGGTGCCGGGCGGCACGACGCGGAAGTTGGAGAAGGCCTGCTGGCCCCACTTCAGGAACCGGTAGCGCTCCTGGTTCTGCTCGTATTCGCGAGTCACGTTCTGCGACAGCGACTTGCCGGTGCCGAAATAGTCGACGACCACAGAATGGTCGATGACGAGGTCGACCGGGACCAGCGGATTGATCTTGTTCGGGTCGCCTTTGAGCGCGACCATCGCGTCGCGCATCGCGGCGAGATCGACGACGGCCGGCACGCCGGTGAAGTCCTGCATAAGCACCCGCGCGGGGCGGAAGGCGATCTCGTGCTCATGCTTGCCGCGATTGCCGGTCCACGCGGCGACCGCCTCGATGTCCTGCTTCTTGACGCTGCGTCCGTCCTCGTTGCGCAGCAGGTTTTCGAGCACGATCTTGAGCGAGAACGGAAGCTGCGAGACGCCGTGAAGTCCGTTCTTTTCCGCCGCCTTCAGCGAATAGATCTCATAGGTCTTGCTCCCCACGGTCAGCGTCTTGCGGCACTTGAAACTGTCCAGGCTGGCCATGCGAGCGCTCCCGGGGGATAGCGATTGAGGGGGGTCGGCGGCTTATAGATATAATCGGCGGATGAGGCTACACAAACTATCGTCTTAGAAGACGCGGAATCGCGACAGGGCTTTCAGGGGACAATGCGCCTCAGCGCGTGGGATTTGACGATCGAGCGCGGCGGGCGGCGGCTCATCGCCGGACTTTCGTTCAGCGCGGATCAAGGCGTGGCCCTGATCGTCACCGGGCCGAACGGAGCGGGAAAATCGACGCTGCTCCGCGCGCTTTGCGGTTTCCTGCCGCTCGAGGGCGGCGGCTTTGCGCTCGAGGGCGGCGACGCTGAGCGCTCCGTCGGCGAGCAGGCGCATTATCTCGGCCACGCCGACGGCGTCAAAGCAGCGCTGACGGCGGGCGAAAACTTGGCGTTCGCGGCTGCGATGCTCGGCGGCCGATCCTCGCGCGACGCGGAGCGGGCGGCGCTCGCGCAAGTGGGTCTCGCGCATGCGATCGATTTCCCGGCCCGCCTGCTCTCGGCCGGGCAGAGGCGGCGTGTCGCGCTCGCCCGGCTCCTCATCGCCGACCGCCCGCTTTGGCTGCTCGACGAACCGGCGACCGCGCTCGACGCCGCCGCCCAGGTCGCGCTTCTCGCCATCATGCACGCCCACTTGCGCGGCGGCGGGATCATCGTCGCCGCGGTTCACGCACCCCTCGGGCTCGATGGGGCGCGGGAGGTGCGGCTCGGCGCGACACAAGTTGGGGCGGCGGCGTGAGGGCGCGCCCGCCCTCACCCCAGCCCTCTCCCGTGGGGAGAGGGGGCCGCGCAGCCTTTTTCCCGCTTGCGGGAGAAGGTGGCCACGCACCGCGCGGCCGGATGAGGGCGCGCGCATGACCCCTGCCCTCGCGCTATTCGTCCGCGAGTGGCGCATCGCGCGGCGGATCGGCGGCGGCGCCTCGGTCGGCGCGGTGTTCTTCCTGATCCTGGTCGCGATCATGCCGTTCGCGCTCGGGCCCGACCTCAATCTGCTGGCGCGGCTCGGCCCGGCGATCCTGTGGGTGGCCGCGCTGCTCGCGACCCTGCTCGGGCTCGACCGGCTGTTCCAAGCCGACCACGAGGACGGCTCGCTCGACATGCTCGTCACCGGGTCGCTGCCGCTCGAGATCGCGGTGCTCATCAAATGCGCCGCCCACTGGACCGCGAGCGCGCTGCCGCTCGTCGTCGTGAGCCCGCTCTTCGGGCTGATGCTGGCGATGACGCCGCTGCCGCTCATGCTGGTCGCGGCGACGCTCATCGCCGGGACGCCGGCGCTCACCATGATCGGGGCGATCGGCGCCGCGCTCACCGTGTCGCTCAGGCGCGGCGGCCTGCTGATGGCGGTCCTGGTGCTGCCGCTGACGATCCCGGTGCTGATCTTCGGCGTCGCCGCCGCCTCCGCCGCAAGCGGAGGCGCAGCGCCTTTCCTCGCGCCGTTCCTCGTGCTGTGCGCGCTGTCGCTCGCTGCGATCGCGCTTGCGCCCTTCGCCGCCGCGGCCGCGCTAAGGCATGTGCGGGAGTAGAATAGGTCGTCCGGTCGCGGAGTTGTGAACAAGAGATCCGGCCCGCGAAGAAACCTGGGCACCGTCCCGCCATTTTGGTCGGATTAGTCGGAGGCGCCATTCAAATCTCGGCGAGCAAAGACCATGAACGACCTGTATCTCAGGATGGAGAAGCTGCGGCCTTACCTGCTCAGTATTCTCCGCATCGTTGCGGCTCTGCTTTTCATCCAACATGGATTGTCAAAACTGTTCGGCTTCCCGGCCGCGGGACCGCGCCTCGGCGGCTTGCTCATCCTCGCCGCGCTGCTGGAGGCGGCCGGCGGACTCCTCCTGCTGGTCGGCGCCTGGACCCGGATCGTCGCCTTCATCCTGTCGGGCGAAATGGCCTTCGCCTATTTCATGGCCCATGCGCCACGCTCGTTCTTCCCGATCGTCAACGGCGGCGACCTTGCGATCCTCTATTGCTTCGTTTTCCTCTACCTCGCCTTCGCCGGCGGCGGTCCGCTAAGTCTCGACCGCATGGTTCTGAAGCAGAAGTAGCGGCCCCAGGCCGGCCAAGAACGCAGACGGCATTTGACAGGCCGGCCCGCCCGCGCGAATGGCGGATGCGGGCGCCTCAAGCACGCGCACAAATCGGGCGAGGAAACATGAACGATAGTGGCGGCGCGCCGGTAAGCGCCGGATCCATCTCCGCCCGCATCGACCGGCTGCCGGCGACGCGCACGATGTGGACGATCATCGTCCTGCTCGGCTTCGGCATGTTCTTCGAACTCTACGACCTCCTGTTCTCGGCCTATGTCGCGCCGAGCCTGGTCAAATCGGGCGTGCTGACCGCAACGACCCCGGGCCTTTTCGGGACGACCGGGGTCGCAAGCTTCATCGCCGCACTGTTCACCGGCCTCTTCATCGGCACGATCCTCTGCGGCTTTCTCGCCGACCGGTTCGGCCGCCGGGCGATCTTCACCTGGTCGCTTCTCTGGTACTCGGCGGCGAACATCATGGTGGCGATGCAAAGCGACGCCGCCGGCCTCAATCTCTGGCGGCTCGTCTCCGGCGTCGGGCTCGGCGTCGAGATGGTGACCATCGGCGCCTATTTGAGCGAACTCGCTCCCAAGGCCATTCGCGGCCGCGCCTTCGCGGTCAACCAGGCGATTGGCTTCGTCTGCGTGCCGGTCGTCTCCTTCCTCGCCTATATGCTCGTGCCGTCGGCGCCGCTCGGGCTCGAGGGCTGGCGCTGGGTGGTGCTGATCGGAGCGCTCGCCGCGCCGGTCGTCGTCTATCTGCGCTTAAGCCTGCCCGAAAGCCCGCGCTGGCTCGCCAAGCACGGCCGGCTCGCCGAGGCCGACCGGGTGCTCACCGGCATCGAGGCCAAAGTCGCGGCGGAATATGGCCGGCCGCTGCCGCCCCCCGGCCCCGAGGAGCCGGTGTCCCCGGCCGCCCGCTTTGTCGACCTTTGGGCGCCGGGCGTGCGCGGGCGCGTGATCCTGATGAGCGTTTTCAACATCTTCCAGACGATCGGCTTTTACGGCTTCAACAATTGGGTTCCCTCGCTGCTCGTGAAGCAGGGCATCACCGTCTCGACCAGCCTCGGCTATACGACGGTGATCGCGCTCGCGTCGCCGATCGGCCCGCTGCTCGGGTTCTTTCTCGGCGACCGGCTCGAGCGCAAATGGATCATCGTCGTGTCGGCGGCGGCCATTCTCATCTGCGGGCTTATATTCGGGCAAGCGCACGATTCGGCGCTGATCATCGCCATGGGCGTCGCGCTGACGCTTGCCGCCAACATCATGTCGTTCAGCTTCCACGCCTATCAGCAGGAGCTGTTCCCGACGGGGATACGCGCCCGCGCGGCGGGCTTCGTCTATTCGTGGAGCCGGCTGTCGGTAATCTTCTCGTCCTTCATCATCGCCTTCATCCTCAACGCCTCGGGCGCCTTCGGCGTCTTCGTCTTCATCGCCGCGGCGATGCTTGTCGTGATGGCGACGATCGGGATTTTCGGGCCGAAGACGACCAACCTTGCGCTTGAGGAGATCTGAGGTTGCAGGGCGCGGTCGGCGGACCGCGCCCTCCAGAGAGGCGACTCCCACTACTCCGCCGCGATCCGCGCCGGCTCGTCGCGAGAGACGAGATCGTAGCGGTCGAGATTCATCACCTTCGTCCAGGCCTTCGCGAAGTCCTTGACGAACTTCTCCTTCGAGTCGGCGGTCGCATAGACCTCCGCAACCGCCCTCAGGACCGAGTGCGAGCCGAAGATGAGGTCGACGCGAGTTCCGGTCCACTTGACCGCCTTCGTCTTCCGGTCGACCCCTTCATAGACGCCGTCTTTGCCCTGCGCCGGCCTCCACTCCGTGCTCATGTCGAGCAGGTTGACGAAGAAGTCGTTGGTGAGCGTTCCGGGCTTCTTGGTGAAGACGCCATCCGCGGACGCGCCGGCGTTGGCGCCGAGGACGCGCAAGCCGCCGAGCAGGACCGTCATCTCCGGCGCCGTCAGCGTCAGCAACTGCGCCTTGTCCACCAGCGCTTCTTCCGGCGCCATGATGTCGCTCTTGCGATAGTAGTTGCGGAAGCCATCGGCGTAGGGTTCGAGCGGGGCGAAGGACTTGGCGTCGGTCTGATCCTGCGACGCATCCATTCGGCCCGGCGTGAAGGCGACCTTCACGTCGTGTCCGCCGGCCTTCGCCGCCTTCTCGATCGCGGCGCCGCCGCCGAGAACGATGAGGTCGGCGAGCGAGACCTTCTTGCCGCCCTTGGCCGAAGCGTTGAACTCCTTCTGGATCGCTTCGAGCTTGGCCAGCGTCTTTGAGAGCGTCGCCGGGCTGTTGATCTCCCAGTCCTTCTGTGGGCTCAAGCGAATGCGCGCGCCGTTTCCTCCGCCGCGCTTGTCCGAGCCGCGGAAGGTCGAGGCCGACGCCCAGGCGGTCGAGACCAGTTCGCCAACGCTAAGCCCCGAGGCCAGGATCTTCGCCTTGAGCCCCTCGATGTCCTTTTCTCCGACGAGCGCATGGTTCAAGGCCGGAATCCGGTCCTGCCAGATCAGGGGCTCCTTGGGCACGAGAGGCCCGAGATAACGCTGGATCGGCCCCATGTCGCGATGCGTGAGCTTGTACCACGCGCGGGCGAACGCGTCCGCGAACTGGTCCGGATGCTCGTAGAAGCGGCGCGAGATCTTCTCGTAAGCCGGGTCGAACCTCAGCGCGAGGTCGGTCGTCAGCATGGTCGGCACATGCTTCTTGGCCTTGTCGTGCGCGTCGGGGACATCCGCCGCCGCGCCTTTCGCCTTCCACTGATAGGCGCCGGCCGGGCTCTTCTCGAGCTCCCATTCGAACTTGAACAGGTTGTCGAAGAAGTGGTTGCTCCATTTCGTCGGCGTCTGCGACCAGGTGACTTCCGGGCCGCCGGTGATGGCGTGCGGCCCGACGCCAGTCTGATGCGTGCTCTTCCAACCGAGGCCTTGATCCTCGATCGCGCCGCCTTCCGGCGCGGGGCCGACAAACGACGGATCGCCGGCGCCGTGGGTCTTGCCGAAGGTGTGGCCGCCCGCGATCAGCGCGACCGTTTCCTCATCGTCCATCGCCATCCGGAAGAAGGTTTCGCGGATGTCCTTGGCGGCGGCGACCGCATCCGGCTTGCCGTTCGGCCCTTCCGGATTGACGTAGATGAGACCCATCTGCACCGCCGCGAGCGGATTTTGCAGTTCCCGCTCGCCGCTGTAGCGCTCGTCGCCGAGCCATGTCCCCTCAGGACCCCAGTAGAGCTCCTCGGGCTCCCAAACGTCGGCGCGACCGCCGGCGAAGCCGAACGTCTTGAACCCCATCGTTTCGAGAGCGACGTTGCCGGCGAGAATGATCAGGTCGGCCCAGGAGAGCTTGCGGCCATATTTCTGCTTGATCGGCCAGAGGAGCCGGCGCGCCTTGTCGAGATTGGCGTTGTCCGGCCAGGAGTTGAGCGGCGCGAACCGCTGCTGGCCGCCCCCGGCGCCACCGCGTCCGTCGGCGATGCGGTAGGTGCCGGCGCTGTGCCAGGCCATGCGGATGAAGAGCCCGCCGTAGTGGCCGAAGTCCGCCGGCCACCAATCCTGCGAGTTGGTCATCACCGCTTCGAGGTCCTTGACGACGGCCTTCAGGTCGAGGCTGCTGAATTCCTTGGCGTAATCGAAGTCCTCACCCATCGGGTCGGACAGCGAAGACTTACCATGAAGAACATGAATATCGAGCTGGTCCGGCCACCAGTGCCGATTCGAGCGTCCGCCGCGGGGGCCGCCTGCGACCGGGCACTTGCTTTCGTTTCCCATGCTCTCTCCTCCTGCAATTTGGCCGATGTTTTTGGCTGGGCGACGCCTTAGCGCGCGATTGACGATTGTTCAAATCGATTGTTTCTTATGCCGCTATCGTCGTGACCTATCGTGACGCCCATGAACCTCAGAGACCTCGAATATGTCGTCGCCGTCGCCGACCACGAGCATTTCGGCCGCGCGGCGGCGGCCTGCAACGTGAGCCAGCCGACCCTCAGCGGCCAGATCCTCAAGCTCGAGGCCGAACTCGGTCTTCGCCTGTTCGAGCGCGAGGGCCGGGGAGCGCGGGTCAGCGACCGGGCCGCCGCGGTGGTCGCTCAGGCGCGGGCGACGCTCGCCGCCGCGGCCGCGGTGAGCGACGCCGCGCGCGCCGCGCGCGATCCCTTCGCCGGCCCGTTGCGGCTCGGCGTCATTTCGACGGTCGCGCCTTATCTGCTCCCGGTCGCGCTCGCCAGCGCGATCGACGCGCTGCCCTCGACCCCGCTCCATCTCGTCGAGGACCTGACCGACCGCCTGCTCGCGGGCGTCCACTCCGGCGCGCTCGACGGCGCGGTGATCGCGACCGATCCGGGCGACGACAAGCTCGCCGAAATCGCCCTCTACGACGAGCCGTTTTTCCTCGTCTCGGCCCGCCGCCCCGACGGGCGCCGGCGCGCCTCGGTGCGGGTCGAGGACATCGATTCCGCGACCCTGCTGCTGCTCGCCGAAGGCCACTGCCTGCGCGATCAGGCGCTCGCCCTGTGCGCGGGAGCGCAAAAGGCGGCGCTGCGCGCCGATGTGCGCGCGACGAGCCTCGAGACGCTGCGTCATCTGATCGCGGCCGGACAGGGCGCGACGCTCGCGCCGCTGCTCGCCTATGCCGACTGGCGCCGGCTCGGCGCCGAGCTCGAGGGATCGAGGGTCGTCGGCGGCGGCGCCTCGCGCGAGGTAAGGCTCGTCTTCCGCCGCGGCTCGCCGCGCCGCGCCGCGCTCGAGGCGCTCGCCCGGTCACTGCGCGGCTCTGCAGCGCTGGCGGTCGCCGAGTCGCTGCGCGACCGGCGGGAGGGCGGGTGAAGGGCGAGAGCGCTGGCAATCGCGCGTTCCAGTCGCCTCACGGTCCCGTCCGATTGGCGCAGTCGAGACGACTCCGAGCGTCGGAGTTGCGACACAGATTAGCGACTTTTTCCGTCTACCATGTTTAAGCGTACTTGCGTTGCCCCTCCCTTCGCTCGGCGCTAAAAGGCGCATCGCATGGCCAATCTCGCCAATCCGACGGTGTTCGTCGACCTTTCGCGGCGCGTGCTGCCCTGGCTCGCGGCGGCGACGGCGGCCCTGTTCGCCGTCGGGCTCTTCCTCTCGTTCGCCGCCCCGCCCGACTATCAGCAGGGCGAGACCGTCAAAATCATGTATCTCCACGTCCCTGCCGCCTGGATGGCGACCTTCGTCTACGCCGTGATGACCGCCGCGGCGCTCGGTACGCTCGTCTGGCGCCATCCGCTCGCCGACGCGGCGCAGAAGGCGGCGGCGCCGCTCGGCGCCGGGTTCACCTTCATCTGCCTCGCCACCGGCTCGCTCTGGGGCAAGCCGATGTGGGGGACCTACTGGGTGTGGGACGCCCGCCTGACCTCGGTCCTCGTGCTGTTCATCATCTACCTCGGCTTGATCGCGCTCTGGCGCGCGATCGACGATCCCGGTCGCGCCGCCCGGGCGGTCGCGATCCTGACGCTCGTCGGCTGCGTCAACCTGCCGATCATCAAGTTTTCGGTCGACTGGTGGAACACCCTCCATCAGCCGGCCTCGGTGTTCCGGCTTGGCGGCCCGACGATCGCGCCTTCGCTGCTCTGGCCGCTGGTCGTGATGTCGCTCGCCTTCACCTGCCTCTTTCTCACCCTGCACGTGATGGCGATCCGCAACGAGATTCTGCGCCGGCGCATCGCCCGCGCGACCATGCTGGCGGCGGCCGAGGGCGACCGGCTCGAGCCGGGATTCGCGGCGGGAGGCGCCTGATGGCCGACCCGCACATCGGTTTTGTCGTCGCGGCCTACGCGGTCGCGGCGGCGACGATCGCGGCCATGATCGGCGCGGTGGTGCTGGACGGGCGCCGCCTCAATGCGCAGATGGACGCAGCGGCGCGCGCGCTCGAGGCGGCGCGCCGAGGCGCAAACGGCGCGGGTCGCCGATGAGCGCGAACGCCGAACCGGCCCAGCGTCGCCCCCGCCGCTGGCTCGCCTATCTGCCGGTCGCGTTTTTCGCGGCCCTTGCCTGGCTCCTGTTTGTGCGCCTTTACGCCGGCGACCCCGCGAGCATTCCCTCGGTGCTCATCGGCCAGTCGGCGCCGCGGCTCGACCTCAAGGGTCTCGACGGCGCGACCGGCCTGACCGACGCCGACCTGCGCGCCGGCCACGTCAGCGTCGTCAATATTTTCGCCTCGTGGTGCGAGCCCTGCCATTACGAACACGAGTTCCTGATGGCGCTCGCCGCCGATCCGGCGCTGAAGGACAAGGGCGTCGCGATCTACGGCGTCGCTCAGAAGGACTCAGCCGAAAACATTCGCCGCTTCCTTGGCGCCAAGGGCGACCCTTACGCCAAGGTCGGACTCGACGCCGACGGACGCGCCGGCATCGATTGGGGAGTTTACGGCGTGCCGGAGACCTACATCGTCCGGGGCGACGGATCGTTGGCGTTCAAGCTCGTGGGACCAATGACGGCGGCAACGCTCGAAAGCGAAATCAAGCCGCAAATCATGAAGGCGATGAATTAGGGCGAGCGTCCGGCGCCGTCGCCTCGGACCCGCTTCATTGCGCCTTCGGCAGCAGGGACTCGAGCACCATCAGAAGCGCCATCTGGATCGCCGACTCGATCAGCGGCCGCGCCGCGGGCGTCGCGGGAATGGCTCCGACCAGGTCGTCAAGGCCATTCTCGATGACGTCGCTCAACTGGGTCGCCCCGGCCCGGATATGCGAGCTCGCGGCGCTCATGAGCGCCTGCCGCTTGGCCTCCGCGCGGTCGCGAAACACGTCCTTCG
Organism: uncultured Alphaproteobacteria bacterium; assembly: GCA_963794655.1. Lineage (GTDB taxonomy): Bacteria > Pseudomonadota > Alphaproteobacteria > Rhizobiales > Beijerinckiaceae > Roseiarcus. Next base: position 1,058,885 of record CAWCEV010000006.1, on the reverse strand, counting down.
CCGAGCGCGCGAGCGCGCCGGCCGCGTTGCGGACGGAGCCGCGCCTATCGAAACGGTCGCCCGATCGGGATCGCGCGAGCGCGAACGCCAGGAGGCCGACGCCTAAACCGATCAGCGCCGTCGGCACGGGGTGACGGCGCGCGCCAAAATCGAACACCGCGGCAGGGGTGACGTCGCGCAGTCCGCTCTCCTGCGCGATCTCGTCGGCGAGGTGGGAGGGCGTGAGATTGGCTCTGAGCTGAGCCAGGGTCGACCTTATGTCAGCGCGAGTCCGGTCGGCCTCCTGCTCGTACTCGACCGCTTTCAAGCCATGGCCCGGCATTCAGCGCCTCCCCAAAAGCGAGGACAATTGTGCGAAACTGCGCGTGGGCAAAAGTCTCTCCGGCCGCAACGCCTTGCCGCCGGAACGCACGAGCACGAACCCGACGATCAGCGCGACGATCGCCACGATGAGGCAGGCGCCGTCGAGAGGAACCCCGAGCCGCACAAGGAAAGCGCTCGCCGCCGCAAAGAGAAAGATGATCCCGATAAACGAAATGGCCGCGCCCGCAGCGAGCGCGATCGCGCCGGACGAAAGGGAGCTGGCGCCCTGCGCCAGCTCCGCCTTCGCCAGGTCGACTTCTATTGTGATCAGCCGCTGAACCTGCCTGACAAGCTCAACGATCAGCTGAGGCGTCGTCGCCATATGCGACCTCCAATGCCAGGAGACGCATCAGGTCATTTTGCCGATCAAGACCCCGATCAGAGCAGCGACGGCGACCGCGCTCCACGGATTCCTCCGGATGCGCGTTCCCATATCCTCTTCCATCGAAGCCAGCCGGTCCTGAGCCATGGCCGCCGATTGCGAAAGATTGTCGCTCGCGGCCCCGACTGCGCCCATGACCTGCTCGCGCGTCGTCGACGCCTGCTTCTGCACCAGCGCAGTCACGCTTTGGGTCAGCTTGGCGATTTCGTCCTGAACGCCAGTGAGGTCGATCGACGAGGCTGCGTCCATGCCGCTCGACATGGCGTCCTTGGCGTGGCTCATCGCGTCCTTGGCGCTACCCACGGCGGATTGGGCCTTTCCGGCGATGTCGTCGTAGCGGCCCTGCGCGGCGGTCGATTTGTCCTTGAGTATATTGCCGGCGATCTGCTCGCCCTGTCCGTATGCGGAACGCCCGGCGCCCTCGAGATTGTCTTTGTTCATTGTAGCCTCCTTCCTCGGCTGCCCGAACTACGCAGGAGACCGCAATTTGTTCCCAAAAAAGCTCGTGTGCCTTCCGCGAGGACGCGAATGGGCCGCCGGCGGGCGGAAGGCCGGGCGAAAGGGGCTAGGGCTGCGGCCCCCAGAGGCGCAGTTCATGCTCGGCGCGAAAGACATTGCTGTAGAGGCCGTTGATCCATTGCCGGCCGCTCGAGGTCACGTTCAGGTAGCGGATCGCATCCTGAATGAAGGGAGACACCCTTTCCCAGTAGAATTGCGGATATTGGTCGACCATGTCGGCAGGCGATTCGTAGCCGAGCTGCCTCGTCAGGCCGACTTCCTCGAATTCGTGATAGAGCGCGTTGGCTTTCCTCAGATAGTGCGGATCGCCGAGCTGGCCGACAAGGTCGGCGGCGCGGAGCAGCGCGGCCCATTCGCCGACGTCGTGGCCGTCGGTGGCGGCGGAGTATGGGAAGCGGGTGTGCTCGATCGCGGCGGCGATCTGCGGGCCGTCGAGCTCCTCGATGTCGACCAGCCGATCCAGTACGAAGAGCTTCGACCGATCGACATGATAGGGAGCGAGCGCCGCGTCGGAGGACCCGCGCGGCAATTTCACCTTTCGGCCGCTGGCGTCGATGACGAGGCCGTCTTTCCCATCCCCTTTGACGACCCCACGGACATACCCGATGTCATGCGCGAGACACGCGACGATGAAATTCGAGTACTCGACCGGCGTCGATTCCGTCAGCAGCGCGCGTCCCTTGAAGATGTCGTGGCCGACGAGCGTGATGAGCATTGTGTGCTCGACGTTGTGATAGAGGGCGTCGCTGTTGCCGATGCATTCCAGTGTGAGCTGCGCGGCGAACGGGATGACCTCGGCCAGGCGCGTATGCGAGCGACCGAACCGATCCTTGATGTCCGCGGCAAGGAAAGAGCCTAACGCATCGGCCGCGAGCTTGGGCAGCGTGATCATGGGATCGGCCTCGACGACAAGAGCCATCGGCGGACCGCTGGCTCGGCGCGCGCACCTTAGCCGATGACGCGCCTAGGCGGAATCGCCATTGAAGGCGGCGAAGCTCTCGCCGCGCTCAGTACGGCGTCCCGTCCTTGTGCGCCATCACTCGCCGACCATCGATGGTGACAACCGCGAGGTCGTCGTCGGGATAGGTGACGGCGTCGCCGTGGGTGCGGTCGCCGATCTCGAGGTAGACGACGTCCTCGTCCGTCTCGTTGACGAGATGATGGGCGTCGCCGGTTCCCGCCTTGAAGCCGGCGCACATGCCGGCTTTGAGCGCGGTGCGCCCGGCGTCGGTGACCAGCGACGCGCGCCCTTCGAGAATATAGACGAACTCGTCCTGCTTCGTATGCGCGTGGCGGATCGACGATGATCCGCCGGGCTTGAGCCGGGTCAGGTTGACGCCGAAGTTGGTCAGCCCGAAGAGGTCGCCGAGCGGCCGCTTGTCGCGCCCGACCATCCGGGAGAAGAACGGCTCCGGGTAGTTCGAGAGCTTCGCCCGCGGCGGGACGTCGGCGGCGAGCAGAGCGACCGGGCGGCTGGCGTCGTGGGACATAGGGGCACCTCCGGCCGAGGTGATAGGCCTTCCTTCGCCGCCTGTCATCGCGCCCGATCTGGCGGAGCGCGCGGATTATCCTTAAATGATGCGGCTGACAGGAGTGGTGGCCATGGAAGGGTTCCTCATTCGCGCGGCCGTGGTCGCGATCGGCTTGTGGCTCGCCTCGAAGATGGGGCTGGTCGCGTTCAATTCGACTGGAACGCTGGTCGCCGCCGCGCTGGTGCTTGGCGTCGTCAACGCCTTCGTGCGGCCAATCATCATCCTCCTCACCCTGCCGATCACGCTGCTGACGCTCGGGCTCTTTCTGCTCGTCATCAACGCGCTGATGCTCATGCTCGTCGCCTGGCTGATCCCGGGCTTCCTCGTCGGCGGGTTCTGGTCGGCGGTGTTCGCAGCGATCGTCGTCAGCCTGACAAGCTGGGTCATGTCCGGCTGGATCGGCCCGCGCGGCCGGGTCGAGGTCATGACGATGCGGCAGCCGGGCGGGCGCTGGGAGTAGCCCACGCCGTCTAGGAATGGCCGACGGCCGCCCAGGATAAAAAAATCCGGGCGCAACCACACCTTTGCGTGCACAACTATTGATTGCAGCCTGAGACTCGCCTAGCGCTCGTGACTGATCACGAACGAAGGCCGCGTCTCGCCGATATCATTCGGCTTCCTGACCGCGGCCTCCGCGAGCTGACGCGTCAGTCAACCCAAACCGCGTGCCGCGCCCGTTGGCGTTGGGCGTCATCACCGGCGGCGGCCGGAGAGCGTCGCGTCGCCCGCCGCTTTCTTACCTATGACGAGGCTGAGATGACGGAGGAATCCCTTCTCGATTCGCGCGACCGGCTTCACTCGGAAATGGTCCGGATCTGGAGTCGGCTCCTGGAGACTTCGCAGTTTTCCGTCGACGACGATTTCTTCGACAAGGGCGGCGACTCGCTGCTCGCGACCGAACTCATGCTCGAGCTTCGCCGACTGACCGGAAAGTCGCTGCCCGACAGCGTGCTGTTCGAGAGCCCGACGATCCGGTCGCTCGCCGAGAGGCTTGGCCAAAGCGAGACGCCGGAGGCGAGGCCCGTGCTTCGGATCGGGCCCGGCTCGGAGGGCGCGGCGCCCCTGCTCTTCTTCCATGGCGACTGGACGTGGGGCGGTTTCTATGTCGACCACCTCGCCCGAAAACTGGGACCGGAATTTTCCCTGATCGCGGTTGCGCCGCATGGACAGGGCGGCGAGCCCATTCCGCCGTCGATCGAAGCCATGGCGGCCGATCGGTTGCCGGCGATTCTGGCGGAGCAGCCGGCCGGACCCTACCGGCTGGCCGGACATTGCGTCGGCGGAATTGTGGCGCTCGAAACCGCGCGGCTCCTAATGCGGCTCAACCATCGGGTCGAGGCGGTGGTGATGATCGATTCTCCGCTGATGGTCGGCGGCGCCGCGCCGAGGCTCACGGAAGCGGAGGGCCGGGACGTGGAGGCAAGAACGGGCGAGCCGTTCGCGGCGCCCGACGACGCGCCGGTCGAGCCGGCGAGCCCCGAGTTCGACAGCGGGCTCGAACACTACCAGAGATCCCTGGCCGCCTATGCGCCCGCTCCGCTAGCGGTGAGCCTTCTCGTCCTCGGCTCCAAGTTCGATGGCCGCGGCTGGGTTCCGCTAAGCGGCGACGCCGATCTCGTCGAGATTCCCGGGGGCCATTTCGACTGGGTGACCGGCCGGATCAACGACCTCGCTCGCTATTTGAGGACCTGGCGGCCCGTGAGCGCGGGTCGAGGTCATGACGATGCGGCAGCCGCCCTTGAGGCGGAAAAAGGCTTCCCTCCGGTAGCGAAGCAAACCTACGATTGTGACGCTTCCCTACCCCAGCTCGAAGCTTGTCATTCCGAAGCAGCGATCGAGCCGCATCTCGGGGCTGCCGTTCTTGTACATGCGGGCGGTTTCGAATGTGGGCGTCATCCGAAAGCGGCCAGCTAGCGCAAGGGCAGCCGGATTGGCTTCCGGCGTATCGAGAAACACCGGAGCGCCGGGCGCGCGGGCGATGAGGCCAGCAAGAAGACGCTTTGCGGTTTCGCCGTCGTCGGCGACCAGCGGACCGATCTTGAATCCTTCGCGACATCTCCGGAGAACGCCGTAACCTCTTAATTCTTTCCCATCCATGATGCCGAGGGCGTGGCCTTGCGATTGTCCAATCCATGCGGTGAGAAATGCATCGCGCGGCGCCGGAAAAGCGATGCGATCGTAGCGCTCAACTTCGTCGATCGGGACGGCCGCGAGATCGACCAGACCGGGCGGCGCCGCGCCGCCGCCTTCGCCACGATGGCGAATGTTACGAAACGCGAGTGCAAAGCCGGATCTGCGGTAGTTGTCCTGCTGGCCCACGACGCCATCGAGGCCCACGATCCGGTCGCCGAGACAGTCGAGCGCCGCGCGCCACAGTTTCAGACCGAAGCCGCGGCCGCGAAATTCGGGCCTCACAATATAGAGGCCGAGGAAGCCAAAAACCGCGTCGTAGCGCACGGCGGACACAGAGCCGACCGGCGCGCCGTCAAGCTCGCCGAGAAGGAACCCCTGCGGGTCGGCGACGTAGAATGAGCGCGCGTCGTGAAGGCCGGGATTCCACCCCTCCGCCGCCGCCCATTCGAGCGCGAGCGCAAGATCGGCCTCGGTCATCCGGCGTATCATGAGAGCCTTGTCGCACATGACGAGCTCCGTGCGCCCCGAGCCTCACGCCAGGCTGGCGGCGGCGAGTTCGCCGTCGGTGATATATCGGTTGACCCGTCCGACGCGCAGGCTCTGGCCAGCGGTGTAGGACGTCACGCTCATGATCGCGCCGACCTCTTTCAGTTCGCCGACGATGAAGTCGCGTTCAGCGTTGGTGTCGGCGTCGGTGCGGTGGGTGATCTGGAAGGTGAACCGGGTCAGGGAAATGCCGGTGTCCTTGGTCGCGGCGCCGACCCAGAGCGCCGGCGCGTCGAGCGCGGGCCGGTCGATGTTGAGCCAGAACTCGGGCGTTCCCAGCGTCTCCTCGCCCTGTTCGAGGCTCAGCGCCCAGAAGCGGACGTGGTGGCGCTTGCGCGGGCTGCCGTTGATGGCTTTCTGGAAGCCGACGTCCTGCCCGCGCCCGAACAGGAAAAGGGTGCTGAACGGCGCGCCCGGATAGGGCCGGTTGAACACGAAGGCGACGACCATCCGCCACGAGCTCCTGACCCCGAGCCGGTCGGCCTCGGTCCAGCCCGCCGCCGCGAAGGCACCGCGCAGCTTGTCGAGCTGGCCGATCAGCACGAGATTGACCGGGTCGCCCGGCAACCCGTCGCCGGTCACGGTGAAGCTCGGGACACTCTTGCGCTGGAGGATCTTGAGATTCATGCGCACGATGCGCGGTAGGATCACATAGGCCGCGAGCCCATAGACGACGCACAGCGCCAGGATCGTCGGCAGCCTGCGGTCGGTGATCCGGAACACGAAGACGATCAGCCAGACGGTGAACACGCCGGTCGCGAAGACGAGCAACCGCTCGAACAGAAGCGTCAGGAGTCTCAACGCCCGATCCCCGCCCTCATTCGCCCCCTCCGAATCGCGAAAACGCTCAAATCTGCCTCCGGCGAAAACCGCCGGCAAGACGCGGGACGCGCCCGTCCCCGGTAGGGCAGGCAGGGCTGACGGCCGCCGCCGGTCAGCGCGCGAGTTCGTCAGCGAGCCTTTGCAGGAAATCGAGGCAGGCGACAAGCTGGGCCTCGTCGACGAATTCGTCCGGCTTGTGCGCCTCGCCGATCGAGCCCGGCCCGCAGACGATGGTCGGCAGGCCCGCCGCCTGGAAATGGCCGGCTTCGGTGGCGAACGAGACGGCGATCGTCTGGTTCGAGCGAGTAAGCCTCAGCGCGAGCTGCTCCGCCGCGGACCCGGGCGCGGCGGCGAGCGGCGGCACATCGACCTCGATGACGGTCTCGATCGCCGGCCCCGACACGAAGCGGGTGAGCCGCGGGGTCGCGACCTCGTCCACGAACGCCTGCACCCTCGCCATCGCGGACGCGGTCGTGACGCCCGGGAGGCCGCGGAACTCCCAATGGAACACGCATTCCCGGGCCAGGATGTTGCGCGCCGTGCCGCCTTTGATCATACCGACGTGAAGCGTGGAATAGGGCGGCGTGAAGCGCGGGTCGAGCGGGCCCTCCTCGTAGGCGCGGGCGAGGTGGCCGATCTCGCTCACGATGTCGGCGGCGATCGCGACCGCGTTGGCGCCGAGCGCCGGCAGGGCCGAATGGGCTTCTTGGCCTGTCACCAGAGTCCGGAAGGTCGCGACGCTCTTATGCGCGTCGGCGATCGCCATCATCGTCGGTTCGCCTACGATGACCGCGGCCGGATTGGGCTCGTCCTTGCCGAACCGGGCGATGATGTCGCGCGAGCCGAGGCAGGTCGTCTCCTCGTCGTAGCTCAGCACGATATGCACCGGCCGCCTGAGGCCGGCGTCCCGGAACGCGGGCGCCATCGCCAGCACGCAGGCGTCGAAGCCCTTCATGTCGCAGGCGCCGCGGCCATAGAGCCGCCCCCCCTCCTCGCGCAACCGGAAGGCGGGGCTCGACCAGGGCTGCCCCGCCGCCGGCACAACGTCGGTATGGCCGGAGAGGACGACGCCGCCATCGACCCGGGGGCCGATGGTGGCGAGGAGCGCCGCCTTGTCGCCGGCGGCGTTGGGCGCCCGGCGCGCCGTGAGCCCCTGCGAGCCGAGATAGGCCTCGACGAATTCGACGACCGGCAGGTTGGACGCGTCGCTCACGCTTTCGATGGCGATGAGCCTGGCAAGCAGCGCCTTGGCCTCGGCGAGGCGGCCCCCTCCCCTCATCCGGCCGCCCGCGATCGCGCGCCGGAAACGGTGGACGGCGCGACGGGCGCCGCTAGAATGCCGGTTCCATGTACGAGGCCGTCACGCATCGGGTCAAAGTCACCGTCGAGCCTGCCTTCGATCCGGAGCGCTCCGATCCGGACGAGCCGCGCTATTTCTGGCTCTATTCCATCGAAATCGCCAATCTCGGCGACAAGCCCGTGACGCTGATCGAGCGCCACTGGCGGATCACCGACGCGGACGGCGGCCAGCAGGAGGTCCGCGGGCCGGGCGTCGTCGGCGAGCAACCGACAATCGAACCGGGGCGATCGTTCCGCTACACGTCCGGATGCCCGCTGACAACGCCGAGCGGCGTGATGGTCGGCGAATATTCGATGGTCGACATCGAGGGGCTTAGCTTCAAGGTTGCGATCCCCGCCTTCTCGCTCGATTCGCCCGGCGGGAAGCGAGTGCTCAACTAGCGCGGCACGCCCTCGTTGGAGTCGGAGGGCGCCTCTTGTCATTCCCGCGCAAGCGGGAATTTAGAGTCACATCAGAGCCGTGAGGTCTGGATACCCGCCTTCGCGGGTATGACAGAAAACGCGCTTGAGGTCGTCCGATCTTCCGGACATACCGCCTTTGTCCAGGCCACGATGCTACTGGCTGAGACTTGCGATATAGGCGCCGAGGTCGCTGGCCTCGTCGCGGCTGAGCTGCATGTCCGGCATTTTCGGATGCGGGTCCATGAGGAACTGGGCGATCGATTGGGCGTTGAAGCCCTGCATCCTGGCGATCGTCGCGAAGGCCGGAACGTTGTCGGCGCCGCGCGTCTGGTCGGCGGCGACGACATGACAGGCGGCGCACCATCGCTTCGCCAGTTTTTCGCCTTGCGCGGGATCGCCGGGCGCGGCGCTCACGGACGCCCCCGCCGAGAGCGCGAACGCAACCGCAAGCAGGCCCGCGCGCGCGGCGCGCGACTTGCGATACGACCGATGCTTCATCGCCCCAATGCTCCTTGCCCGACCGATGCAGGATAGGCGGCGGCGTTCCCGCGCCATAGGGGGCGAAATGTCGCGCCCGCGAGGGCGCTGGTGGCGGAGCGCGGAATCGGACGGCCGCTTCCAGGTTGCGATCGCCGCCTTCTCGCTCGACCTACCTGGGGGAAGGCGCGCGCTGAGCTAGACTAGCGCCGACTAGGGAACCGACAGAAGGTGATCGCTTCTTACGCTTTCTTCCAGTAGCTATTGCGGTCTAACGCGGGCTATGCGTATCCTATTTTAGGGGGAACTCCGAATTACGGAAGGACGCCTACCATGAAATGTATATTCGTCGTGTCCGCATTAATTTTCTCCATAGTGCCGGCCTTTGCCGGAGGAGCACAGAAGATATGCTTCGATAACGGCGGCATTGCCGACTACCGACCCGACGGCAGCTACAACTACAGCGGCGGCTCACCCGGTAAATGGAAATCTGTCGGCAAGCATAGTTACCTGATCAACTTCGACAGTGGCACTTCACGGGTAGATAATTACGATGAGCTCGGCGGCGGGAAGATACTCGACCACGCGCCGCAGGGCCAGTTCACCGGACATCATTGCTAACGTTGGGCGGCCCCGGCTGTTCAACCGGGGCCATTCGCATCCGACTGATCACTCAGCATCCCAAGCGACAGGATGGTCGACATTACCGATCCAGCTAAGGCTTCGCGATCACCATCGACGAAGGATCGCCATTCACTCCGCTGACCGTCATGTTCACCGCCGTGCCGTCGGACCAGACCAGCGGGGTCGCCTGGCCGGGCACGATCGAGCCCCAGTTCTGGATGCCGCCCGCGGGCCATTTGAACATCGCGATCCGCTGCGCCCAGAGCGCGGGATCGACGCAACCGGACGTCGCAAGCGGCCAGGCGGGCTGGCATGGCACGGGCGGGGGGATGTTCGGGTTGAGCATGGCGGGATTTTCGACGATGTGCCAGAGCACCAACCCTGCCGACCCGACGATGTTGCTGTCGTAGTTGGTGATCCCGAGCGAGGTCGATGTCGAGCGGTTCTCGATCAGAAAATAGTCGTCGTGACCGCGCGTCGGATCGTAGATCAGGATCGCCTGCTGCGAGGTCTCGACCGGATCGAGCTTGACCGTCTGCGTCGTCCATTGGGTGACATCGATGACCGAGGGCGCGATCCAGCCGTGATGCAGCTTTTCATAGGCTGACAGATGGATCGGCTGATTGGTGTCGCCCATCAGCGTCAGCTTGTCGGGCATCGGCGGAATCTCGGGGCCGTAGAGATCATAGGCGTTGAGCGTCTGATGCGAATTTTCGTGCGCGATGGTCCCGACGGCGAGATTGCGGTCCGAGTTCGGCCCGAAGTAGCAGTCGAGCGTCTCGATCTGAAGCGTGGTCCCGTCGACCTGGTAGGTTCCCATCTCGTGCGCCTGCCCGAAGGTGCCGGTCTGCGGGATGCAGATGTTGATGTCGAGCTCGTTGGCCATGACCCGGCCGTCGCCGTCGAGATCGAACGGCTTGAACTGGAAGTCGGCGTCGGCGGCGGCGATCGCATCCTGCCGCATGAGGTCGAAGCGGCCGTTGTCCCAGTACCATGTGCCCTGATGTGCGGGCGGCGGATGGTAGAACGTAGGCGTGCCGCAGCCGAGAATGGTGTGGCTTCCCATCGGCCATCGCCGGTCGGACATCTCGCTGTAAAGACCGCGGATGCTCAAACCGCCGTCGGACCCGTCCACGACATGGCTCACGACATCGTCGGTGAGCGGCGGCTGGCCGGGGCGCATCGGGTCGAGGCAGATCGTGAGAACGTTGAACGAGCCCTGGTGCGGATAGAGATTGCTCTGGTAGGGCTGCGCCTGGGCGAAGTCGGAACCCGTGCGCCGAACCGCGCCTGAGACAATGCTGTGGTCGCGGAACTGCGCGGTGACGCCGCTGTCGACCTTGTACTGGATCAGGTAGAACTGCCATCCGGCGGCGGGAAAATCCTTGGTCGCGAACTGCATCGTCTGGGTGTTGAAGCTCGGCTCCTTGTCGAGAATATATTCCGGGGGATCGAGCACCGTGCCGTCGGGACGAATGGCGCGAATGTGGACGTCGCCCGAACCGGCCGACTGGAGGTGCTCAAGCGAGGCGCTTATCGTGACGCCGGAGGCGGCGGTCTTGCCGGTGTCGACGACCCCGGCGCGCAGCGTCTGCCAATCGGTCTGGGTGACCGTCTCCGGCGGGCCCTCGTAATAGAAACTGCTGATGCCCCCGTCCGGTAGCGACCGGGTGGCGTCGACCGCATAGACGCTCAGCGTGCGATCGCCGACCGCGATGTCGCCGCCTGAGTCGCAGTACCACTGGATGGCGATGAAATGCGCTCCCGCCGGCACGTTGTCGGCGCTGAATGTGACGGAGCGCGTCCCTTCGCTGCGATGATCCTGCTGCTCCATGGTGATGTCGCCCGGAACCGGGGTCGCGTTGTCGATCAGGGCGCGCGCGATGAAGCGCGTCGATCCGACGAACATCTCCGCGGCGAATGTGATCTGCATGTTGGTTTTGCGCGGCGTATAGATTCCCGCCACCAGCCCAGGAATCGTGCTCCAATGGCCTTTGAAGCCGGGAGCGATATGGATGAGCGGACCGCTCTGAGGGACCGCATACTGCAGCTGGGCGGTCGCAAAATTCGGGTTTTGCGGCACGGAGCGGACAGCAAGCGACCGCCCGTGAGCGGTGTAGGAATCGCCGCTCAGCCACTGGATTCGGACAAGATGGAAGCCGGCCGCGACCCTCGGCACAATGAAGGTGAATGAGCGCTCGCTGGTGGTCGCGGCGCCGGCCAGAAAGAGTTCGATATCGGACGGCTCCGCCACCTGCCCATCCGTCAGCGCCCGGAGATAGACCGAACCTTTTCCGCTGACCCCGACGGACACGCTGATCTGCAGCGCGTCTCCCGAATTGGACCAGACGCCGGTCGAGAGACGATCGAGGTCGCGCCAGACGCCGCGTTCGTTCTGCGGATCGGGAAAGCCCGGCCGTGACGACGCAAGCGAAAGGTTTCCGAGCGGCGTCGAGGAGGGAAAGGGCTGTCCGGGCGCGGGGCCCGCCGCCACGAGGCTCGCGAGAAGCGCGAGCGCGAATAGCATCTTTCCTGAGCAAAGATTCATAGCCGCGCCTCAGTGTTTCCCCGGTTGACGTTCCTTGTGTTCGTCCCCCAGTTTAAACGAGTATCGCAGGCTCGACTGTGATTGCGCGCACAGGCGCAACGGTCCGGTCAAGGACCGAGCTCTGTTCAGGCATACTCGATGATGGGCGATGCAAAAAGGGCGGCCCTGAGGCCGCCCTTCGCCGAGTCCGGTGACTTCAGATGCGTCAGTAGGAATAGTACATTTCGAATTCGACCGGATGCGGCGTCATCTCGAAGCGCGCGACGTCGGCCATCTTGAGCTCGATATAGCTGTCGATGAAGTCGTCCGAGAACACGTCGCCCGCCTTCAGGAACGCGCGGTCCTTGTCGAGGTTGAAGAGCGCCTCGCGGAGCGAGCCGCACACGGTCGGGATCTTCTTGAGCTCCTTCGGCGGCAGGTCGTAGAGGTCCTTGTCCATCGCCGGACCCGGGTCGATCTTGTTGGCGATGCCGTCGAGACCGGCCATCAGCATCGCCGCGAAGGCGAGATATGGGTTGGCGGTCGGGTCGGGGAAGCGCACTTCGACGCGCTTGGCCTTCGGGTTCGAGGTCCACGGGATGCGGCACGACGCCGAACGGTTGCGCGCCGAATAGGCGAGCAGCACCGGGGCCTCGTAGCCCGGCACCAGGCGCTTGTAGCTGTTGGTCGAGGGGTTGGTGAAGCCGTTCAGCGCCTTCGCGTGCTTGATGATGCCGCCGATGTAATAGAGGCATTCCTGGCTGAGGTCGGCGTATTTGTTGCCGGCCATCACCGGCTTGCCGCCTTTCCAGATCGACTGGTGGACGTGCATGCCCGAACCATTGTCGCCGAAGATCGGCTTGGGCATGAAGGTCGCGGTCTTGCCGTAGCTCTGCGCGACCATGTGGATGCAATATTTATAGACCTGCAGATGGTCGGCCATCGTCGTCATCGGGCCGAATTTGAGCCCGAGCTCGTGCTGCGCGGAGGCGACCTCGTGGTGGTGCTTCTCGACCACCGCGCCCATCTGCGCCATCGCCGCGAGCATTTCGCCGCGCATGTCCTGCGCCGAGTCCTGGGGCGGAACCGGGAAATAGCCGCCCTTGGTGCGGACCCGGTGGCCGAGATTGCCGCCCTCGTAGGGCGTGTCGGCGTTGGTCGGGAATTCGATCGAATCGATCTGGAAGCCGGTGTTGTACGCGTCGGCCTTGAACCGGACGTCGTCGAAGACGAAGAACTCGGCCTCGGGGCCGAAATAGATCGCATCGCCCACGCCGGTCGACTTCATATAGGCCTCGGCCTTCTTGGCGATGCCGCGCGGATCGCGATTATAGGGCTGGCCGCTCGCCGGATCGAGGATGTCGCAGGTGATGACCATGGTCGAGGCGGCAAAGAACGGATCCATGCACGCAGACGTGGTGTCGGGCATGAGCGTCATGTCGGATTCGTTGATCGCCTTCCAGCCCGCGATCGAGGACCCGTCGAACATCAGTCCTTCGGAGAGCGCGTCCTCGTCGATCAGGGTCTGATCGAAGGTGACGTGCTGCCATTTGCCGCGCGGATCGGTAAAGCGCAGATCGACGTATTTGACATCATTGTCCTTGATCGCCTTCAGGACTTCCTTGGCGGTCTTCATGGTTCGCCTTTCCTTAAAGATTAAGGTTCGTCTGTTCCCTCCCGCCGCAGGAGCGGCGGGTCGCCCTTTGATGAGCCCCCGAAACGGCGCTAGACGGCGTCCGCGCCGGTCTCGCCGGTGCGGATCCGGATGGCCTCGTCGATCTGCGATACAAATATCTTGCCATCGCCGATCCGGCCGGTCTGGGCCGCGCTCCGGATCGCCTCGATCGCCGGGGCGAGGTTTTCGTCGGTGACCACGACCTCGATTTTCACCTTCGGCAGAAAATCGACGACATATTCGGCGCCGCGATAAAGCTCGGTATGGCCCTTCTGGCGGCCGAAACCTTTCGCTTCCAAAACGGTTATGCCCTGGATTCCCGCCTCCTGTAGCGCCTCTTTGACTTCATCGAGCTTGAACGGCTTGATGATTGCCTCGATCTTTTTCATTTTTTCGAAACTCCTCCACCGCCTTTTTCCCCTCCCGGCGGCCGGAGCCGGGCGCGCGGGGCTCAATAGCATCGGCGCCGGGATCGCGCTACCGGGCGCTCGAAATGCTATGACGGCCAGTTAGGCGCCTCGATAATAGGCAATCTGGCGAATCTTCAGGCGGCCAATCAGACCGTCGGACCCCATTCGCCCGAAGCGAAGATCCGCCATGACGTCATCCCCGCCTTGGCGACCACGATCCGGCCCGACTTCGCGAGCGCGACCAGATGGGCGAAGACGCGTGGGTGGCGCCAGGCCATCGGCTTACCCGGCGCGCAAACGGCTCGGTATTCGTCGCTGTCGGCGTCCTCCATCAGGATCGTTCCGACGAGGTCCGGGCGCAATTGCCGCGGCAGGTCGCGCCGGGTCAGCCATTCGCACTCGAAGTCGCGGCATACCTCGGGGCGGTCGGCATAGATCGCGCAGCCGCCGCCGAGGCGGCAATTGACGCACAGCGGCCCGGCCGGCTTGTTGAAATGCGCGATCTCGAGGGCCGAGCAGCACATCGTGCAAGCCCCGCAGGATTTTCCCGGCGCCGCCGCCATCATTCCCCCTCGCGCTGTCTGTCCCGCTTGGCGGGACGATGCTCGAAGGCTAACTCCCTATCACTGTTCGAGCGCCGGAGTGAGATGGATGTTCGAACTTATACCCGAGGTTCGGCGCCCCGAGGGCATGAGCGCCCGGCGCATCGAGAGCGCGAACAGGGCGGCGATGGCGAAGGGCGCGAGCGGCAGTCCGACCGCGCCGGCCGTGGCGCGCGAAATGAGCGGCAGCGCGAACCCCAGCATGAGCGCGGGCTTCTCGAACGGCAGAAATCCCCGCTCGAGCCCGTCGCGGAAGAGGCAGACGAGCGCGATGGCGAGCAGCGTCAGGTCGTAGTCGAGCACGAACGGGCTCATGAGCAAGCCAGCGCAGACGATGGCGGCCGGTTCCGAAGGCGTCCGAAACGCGCGCCGCTCGAGCGCCCAGAGCGCGACCGCAACCGCCAGGGCGGTCGCGATCTGCGCTCCCCAGGCGAGCGCGAGCGACCCGTGCATGAGCCGAACCGCGGCGAACACGCTTTGCATCTTCTCGTCGCCGACGAGGTTGTTCTCGAGCGCCGAGCGGGCGAGCCGGCCGTCGGCGAAAAAGCCTTCCCACGCCGGCGCGCCGAACGCGGCGAGCGACGCGGCCGAAAATGCCGCCGCGATCGCCGCGGCTGCGATCAGCGTCGTCCATCGCCGGGAAAAGACGAGCGCGAACGGGATCGCGAGCGCGAGATGCGGCTTGAACGCCATCGCGCCGAACAGAACGCCCGCGAGCGCGGGCCGCGCGTCCATGGCCAAAAGTCCGCCGCCGATCAGCGCGGCGCTCAAGAAACCGTTCTGCCCGTGCGCGGCGTTGACGAACACCGCCGGAAACGCGAGGAACGCCACCGCATCGAGCGACGGCAGATAGGCGCGCAGCACGCGATAATATGCATAGCCGGTCGCAGCCAGCCACGCGGCGAGCGACCAGAAGTAGCTCGTCAGCGCGAGCGGCAGGCAGATCAGGAGCGCGGTCGGCGGATAGAAGAACGCCGTATAGCCAAGCTTCTGGCCGAACATCGCCTTCTGCGCCGCCCAATGAGCGGCGACGTCGTAGGCAAGCGCCGGGCTGCCGTCGAGCGCGAGGCGGGAAGCGGCGTAGAAGCTGATGAAATCGGTGCCGATCGGCTTGCCTTCGCGATCGACCCCGCCGGGGCTCAGCGCGATCCAGCCGGCCGCGCCGATCAGCGTCATGGCGAGCAGGATCCGGGCATAGGCGCGCGCCCGCCCGGCGTCGAGCCAGTCGCAATGGGCAAGCGCCGTCGCGGCCCTGCCGATGGAGGATGGGACCATGCCCTCTGGTCTCGCCGATGGCGTGAGGCGCCGAGCGTAGGGGCGGCCAGTTAACGGGCGCATAAGCCGGGGTTCGCGCAGGATCCCGGCTGCTTCAATGGCCTCCTTTCGACGAATTGCGGTCCGGCGGCTTCGCTTGTATATTTAGCGCTATATTCTGCAACGCATAACGGCCGAAGAACCTTCGGCGCGCGCTTCGGCTTCGGGCCGGAGGGAGGAAAGCATGGAGCGACCGGCGGTCGCCGACCACGCCGACCGGGTACTCAAAGTCATCTCCGGCGCCGACGCCGCGCGCTCGGCGCTCGCCGCGTCCTGGCGGCGGTCCGGCCGACTGCACGCGCTCGATCCCGCGAGCAGGGCGCTCTCGCAACGGATGCCGATGGCGGTGGTTGCGGAAGCGATAGAGCGGCTCGGGCCGCTCCTGCGTGTCGCCCAGATCAGTCTCGACCGGCTTTTTCTTGCCGTCGGCGGAGAGGGTTGCTCGGTCGTGCTGGCCGACCGCGAGGGCGTCGTCGTGGACCGGCGCGGCGCCCCTTGCGACGATTCCACCTTCGACGCCTGGGGCCTGTGGACGGGAGCGGTGTGGAGCGAGAAATTCGAGGGCACCAACGGCATCGGCACCTGCCTCGTCGAGCACCGAACGCTGACTATCGACCGCGACCAGCATTTCTTCAGCCGCAACGCGCTCCTCAGCTGCACCACCGCGCCGATCTTCGACGAGCATGGCGACCTCGCCGCCGCCATCGACGTCTCCTCCTGCCGCGCCGACCTAACTCATGGGTTCCAGAACTTGATCAGCATGGTCGTGGCGGACGCGGCGAGGGCGATCGAGGCCGAAAACTTCCGTCTCGCGTTTCCCGACGCGCGTATTCTGTTGACCCCGGCCGGCGAACGCGCGGGCGCGTCGCTCGTGGCTGTCGACAATGATGACCTCGTGGTCGGCGCGACCCGCGCCGCGCGGCTGACGCTCGACCTCAACGCGCAGAAGCTGGCGCGCCCGACGCCGGTCGCCGATCTCATCGGACGCGCCCGTGGCGACGGCGTCGAGGCCGCCGAGCGCGCCGCGCTGCACCGGGCGCTCGCGCGGGCCGGCGGCAACGTCTCGAAGGCGGCGGCGGAGCTCGGCATGTCCCGCTCGACCCTCCATCGCAAGATGAACCAGCTCGGCTTGCGCCGCTGATGCAATCGGCGCCGCGAACTGTCGCAGATTTGCGACACTGGCCGGCGCGGTCGCGCGATCGGGTCTGTTCGACGACCGGGTTTTGATCGAGACGTTTCCCTCAACGCCGCCCTTTCGTCGGCGTAACAGAAGGGAGTGGTCCCATGACCAAGGTCGACCTCAAAATTGCTCTCAAGCCGCCGTTCGCCAAGCGCTATGACAATTACATCGGCGGCGAGTGGCGCGCGCCGAAGGCCGGCAAGTATTTCGACAACATCTCTCCGATCACCGGCCAGCCGGTGTGCCAGATCGCCCGCTCGGACGCCTCCGACGTCGAAGCGGCGCTCGACGCCGCCCATACGGCCAAAAACTCCTGGGGCCGCACCAGCCCGGCCGAACGGGCGCAGATCCTCAACAAGATCGCCGATCGGATCCAGGCCAATCTCGAGAAGCTGGCGCTGGCCGAGACCTGGGACAACGGCAAGCCGATCCGCGAGTCGATGGCAGCCGACCTGCCTCTCGCGGTCGACCATTTCCGCTACTTCGCCGGCGCCATTCGCGCGCAGGAAGGCGGGATATCCGAGATCGACCACGACACCGTCGCCTACCACTTCCACGAGCCGCTCGGCGTGGTCGGTCAGATCATTCCCTGGAACTTCCCGATCCTGATGGCGGTCTGGAAGCTCGCTCCGGCGCTGGCGGCTGGGAACTGCGTGGTGATCAAGCCCGCCGAGCAGACCCCCGCCTCGATCATGGTGCTGATGGAAGTGATCGGCGATCTCCTGCCGAAGGGCGTCCTCAACGTCGTCGAGGGCTTCGGCCTCGAAGCCGGCAAGCCGCTCGCGTCGAGCAACCGGGTCGCCAAGGTCGCGTTCACCGGCGAGACGACCACCGGCCGGCTCATCATGCAATATGCCTCGCAGAACCTCATTCCGGTCACGCTCGAACTCGGCGGCAAGTCGCCCAACATCTTCTTCAAGGACGTGACCGCCGAGGACGATGATTTCTTCGACAAGGCGATCGAAGGCTTCGTTATGTTCGCGCTCAACCAGGGCGAGGTCTGCACCTGCCCGAGCCGCGCGCTCATTCACGAGTCGATCTACGACCGCTTCATGGAGCGGGCGCTGAAGCGCGTCGACGCGATCGTCCAGGGCAGCCCGCTCGATCCGAACACGATGATCGGCGCCCAGGCGTCTTCCGAGCAGATGGAGAAGATCCTCTCCTATTTCGACATCGGCAGGAAGGAAGGCGCCCAGATCCTGATCGGCGGCGAGCGCAACATCCTCGAGGGCGAATACGCCGGCGGCTATTACATCAAGCCGACCGTGTTCAAGGGCAACAACAAGATGCGCATCTTCCAGGAGGAGATCTTCGGCCCGGTCGTTTCGGTGACGACCTTCAAGACCGACGAAGAGGCGCTCTCGATCGCCAATGACACGCTCTACGGCCTCGGCGCCGGCATCTGGAGCCGCGACGCCAACCGATGCTACCGCTTCGGCCGCGCGATCCAGGCGGGGCGGGTGTGGACCAACTGCTACCACGCCTATCCTGCGCATGCGGCGTTCGGCGGCTACAAGCAGTCCGGCGTCGGCCGCGAGAACCACAAGATGATGCTCGACCACTACCAGCAGACGAAGAACCTGATGGTCAGCTATAGCGCGAAGAAGCTCGGCTTCTTCTGATCGAGTCCCCTCTCCTCCGGGAGAGGTCAGGGTGAGGGTTTCGCGCGTAGCGCGCAAGCGTTTCGGCGTGATCCCTCATCCGGCCGACTAGCGTCGGCCACCTTCTCCGAGAGGGAGAAGGGCAGGGTCGCGACACCCCTCTCCCACAGGGCGTTCGGCAGGACGCCGCATAGGAGAGGGGTTGGGGTGAGGGTTTCCCCCCTCGGCTGGTCGATCATAGGATGTTCGCAAGGAGAAACTGAGATGGCGACGGTCACCGCAACACCCGAGGCGCTCGACCTGATCGCTGAAATCGTCGCCGACCACGGACCGGTGATGTTCCACCAGTCCGGCGGATGCTGCGACGGCTCCTCGCCCATGTGCTACCCGCAAGGCGAATTCCTGATCGGCGACTACGACGTGAAATTGGGCGAGATCGGCGGCGCTCCGTTCTACATCAGCGGGCCGCAATACGAAGCGTGGAAGCACACCGACCTCATCATCGACGTCGTGCCCGGACGCGGCGGCATGTTCTCGCTCGACAATGGCCGCGAGCGCCGTTTTCTCACGCGATCGGACATGTGCGCGCTGCCCGGGACCGTTGAGTAATCAGACTGGCGCCGAGGCGGCAGTACACGCTGTATCAGTATTTGCCGAAGAGCGCGTGAATGTCCCACCAGCCGTCGACCCGAGGGAAGAGCTTAGGCCGCCGCGGCCCGGCGCCTCTAGCGGGGAACCGGGCGGGCGGCGCGCGATCGCCAAGCGACAATCATTTGTGATAATCCGAAGTCCGTGCTATTCTCCCAGGCGTCGTGGGGGTCAGATGCCGGTCTCGGGCCCCGGGTGGCGGCGGGGCGCTTATCGGGGCAAGGAGGAGGATCGTTCTTGGATTTAACATATTGAAAGATATTGATTATCTGAGATAATCCTGACTTTCCATTCCTTCCGAGCGGCTTGGCTTTCCTTCCGCCCGGCGCTTTCTTTTCCTTCCGCGGCGCTTTGGTTTTCCTTCCATCGGCTTTGCGATCCTTCCGTCACTCGCCCGGCGCAGGGGCGCGTTTCCGCCCGCGCGCCGTCGCGAGCCGGTAGGCGCCGGGCGTCAGGCCGACGGATTTACGGAACTGGCGCGTGAAGGCGGCTTGGTCGGCATAGCCGCATTCGAGCGCGAGTTCGCTGAGCGGCGCTTCGGTATGGCGGAGGCGGTCGCACGCCCGGCCGATCCGGAGCCGGGACAGGTATTGCCCGGCTGACAGGCCGAACAAGGCCCGAAGCCGCTGGTCGAACTGGAACGGCGAGAGCCCTGCTCGCCCTGCGAGATCGGGAACCCGCAAGGGCTCGTCGAGATGCTCGTCGATAAAGGCGAGCGCCTCGGAAAGCGCCGCGGGAACCGACCCCGGCCGCGACAGCGCCGGCGCGTCGCGGGATATGCCGGCGAGGCCGCGGATGACGCCGTCGCCGTCGACCAGCGGCTCCTTCCAGGTCAGGCACCAGCCCTCGCTGCCGTCCGGGTAGAGATGAAGCTCCATCCGGCCGCGGATCGAGAGGCCCTCGGCGATCACCTTCAAGTCCTGGGCCTCGAAACGCTCGCCGAGCGGCGGGGGGAAGGCTTCGCTCGCCTTGCGGCCGATCAGCCCCTGCTTGTCGGCGAAGTTGCAGCGGTCGGCGAGCGTCTGGTTGACCGCGACATAGCGGGCCTCGCGATCCTTGATGAAGAAGACGATATCGGCGACGTGATCGAAGAGCTCCACAGCCGGAAAGGGGCGCCCCAGCACGGCGGCCAGCGCCGCCGCGGGATCGCCCTCGGCCGGGCCGGGCGCGGTTTTGCCCATTTTCAAGCGGCGGCCTGTCTTTTCATCAAGAACGGAGGGCAAGGACATGCGAATGTGCCGGAAATGACGGCCCGACACTAGGAAGCGCCAACATGTCCTCGCAAGTTTTTTCCGGAACCATGCCGGCCCTGATGACGCCCTGCGGCGCCGATCGGCGCCCGGATTTCGACGCTCTCGTCCGCACTGGCCGCGAGCTCGTCGAAGCGGGAATGTCCGCGCTCGTCTACTGCGGATCGATGGGCGACTGGCCGCTTCTGACGCTTGAGCAGCGGATGGAGGGCGTCGAGCGCCTCACGGCCGCCGGCCTGCCGGTCGTCGTCGGCACGGGGGCGCAGAATACGGCGCAGGCCGCCGCGCTCGCCCGGCACGCCAAGAAAAAGGGCGCGCGCGGGCTCATGATCATCCCCCGCGTCCTTTCTCGCGGCTCCTCCGCGGCGGCCCAGCGCGGCCATTTCGCCGCCGTTCTCGGGGCGGCGGTCGACCTGCCTTCGGTCATCTACAACAGCCCCTATTACGGCTTCCAGACCCGGGCCGAGCTGTTCTTTGAGCTGCGCCGGGAGTTTCCCCATCTCGTCGGGTTCAAGGAATTCGGCGGCGCGGAATTGTTGAGCTACGCCGCCGAGCATATCGCCGGCCGCGAACCAGGGGTCGCGCTCATGGTCGGCGTCGACACGCAGGTGTTCCACGGGATCGTCAACTGCGGGGCCTCCGGCGCGATCACCGGCATCGGCAATGCTCTGCCGCATGAGGTGCTGCGGCTCGTCCAGCTTTGTGAGCGCGCGGCCAAGGGCGATCCCGAGGCGCGCCGCCTCGCGCTCGAGCTCGAGGACGCGCTCCAGCCGCTTTCGGTCTTCGACGAGGGCGTCGACCTCGTGCTCTATTTCAAGCGCCTGATGACGCTTAAGGGTCATGAGGAATATGCCCTGCAGCTCAACGCCTTCGATGTCCTGAGCCCGTCGCAGGAGGCCTTGGCCACGCGGCGGTTCAAGACGTTCCGCTCCTGGTATGCGTCATGGCGCGGGGCGAAGGACTGATCGCGATGCGGGTCATCGATTCGCATACCGAGGGCGAGCCCACACGCGTGATCGTCGAAGGCGGCCCTCCGCTGGGCGCCGGCCCGATGGCCGCAAGGCGCGAGCGCTTCGCTCGGGAATTCGACCACATCCGACGCTTCACCGTGACCGAGCCGCATGGTCACGAGGCGATGGTCGGCGCGCTCATCTGCGAGCCTGACGATCCCTCATGCGCCGCCGGCGTCATTTACTTCGACAATGCCGGGTTTCTCGGCATGTGCGGGCACGGCACGATCGGTCTTGCGGTGACGCTCGCGCATATGGGCCGGCTCAAGCCGGGGCGCCATCGCATCGAGACGCCGGTCGGGGCCGTCGGCGTCGAACTTCACGACCGGAACACCGCGACGGTCGAGAACATCGAAAGCTATCGCCACCTCGCGGGGATCTCGGTCGAGGTCGCCGGCCTCGGAACGGTGCGCGGAGACGTCGCCTGGGGCGGCAACTGGTTTTTCCTCACCTCGAATGCGCCCTGCGATCTGGTCCCAGCGAACATCGGCCGACTGACCGAGGCTTCGACTGCCATCCGCGATGCGCTGGCCGACCGAGGCGTCACGGGCAAAGGCGGCGCGCCGATCGAGCATGTCGAGATCTTCGCCGCTCCGCAGTCGAGCGAGGCGAACAGCCGCAATTTCGTCCTCTGCCCCGGCGGCGCATATGACCGGTCGCCGTGCGGGACTGGCACCAGCGCCAAGCTCGCCTGCCTCCAAGCCGACGGGAAACTCCGTCCCGGCGAGGTCTGGGTGCAGGAAAGCATCATCGGCAGCCGCTTCCGCGCCAGCTTCGAACCGGGGCCGAACGGCGGCGTCCTGCCACGAATCGGCGGACGGGCGTTCATATGCGCCGAGAGCAACCTGATCGAGAACCCCGCCGACCCTTTCCGGTACGGTTTCGCCGGTCAATCGACCTGAATCCGCGCTACTCCTATAGATACAGCGCTTGACAGTCCGGCCCCCGCCGTGTCTGTGCACCGCCGCTGCGCCGGGGCGCGAGCGACAAGTCGCCCTTTCGCGTTCAGGCGGAGAAGCCGGTCATGAAGACGGCGTTGGTGTTTCCGGGTCAGGGGTCCCAGGCGGTCGGCATGGGGAAGGCGCTCGCCCATGAGTTTCCCGCCGCGCGCGACATATTCAATCGCGTCGACGCCGCGCTCTCCCAGAACCTCTCGCAATTGATGTTCGAGGGACCCGAGGCCGAGCTCACTCTGACCGCCAACGCCCAACCGGCGCTGATGGCCGCGAGCATGGCGGCCTTGCGGGTTCTGGAGACCGAGACGAACTTCAAGGTCGCGAAACAGGCGGCTTATGTCGCCGGACATTCGCTCGGCGAGTATTCCGCCCTCTGCGCCGCAGGATCGTTGACCCTCGAGGACGCCGCCCGTCTGCTTCGCCTGCGTGGCGAGGCAATGCAGAAGGCGGTCCCGGTCGGCGAAGGCGCGATGGCGGCCATTCTCGGCCTCGAGTTCGGACAGGTGGTGAAGATCGCCACCAAGGCGGCAAGCGACCTCTATCTGACTGGGGCGATCTGCCAGGCGGCCAACGACAACGGCGCGGGCCAGGTGGTAATCTCGGGTACGGCGGCGGCGGTCGAGCGCGCAATGGAGCTCGCCAAGCTCGCCGGGGCCAAGCGGGCAATGCTTCTGCCGGTGTCGGCGCCTTTTCATTCGGCCCTCATGCACCCAGCTGCGCTCGCGATGGAGGCGGCGCTCAAAAGCGTCAAGATTCGCGCGCCCAAACCGCCGCTGGTCGCCAATGTTGAGGCCTCCGCGGTTTCCGAACCGGAGACGATCCGGTCGGACCTCGTGGCGCAAGTGACGGGAACCGTGCGATGGCGGGAGAGCATCGCCTATATGAGCGCCCACGGCGTCACACGTTTCATAGAACTTGGGGCGGGTAAGGTTCTGACCGGTCTCATCAAGCGGATCGTCGAGGGCGCGACGGCGTTTAGCATTGGCGCGCCCGCCGACGTCGCCGCCTTCAGCGCCTCGGCGAAGCCCTAGCAGACTGGCGAAAAGGACGAGCCGTTGTTCGATCTGACAGGAAGAACCGCGCTCGTCACCGGCGCTTCAGGCGGCCTTGGCGGCGCGATCGCGCGGGCGCTGCACGCGCAAGGGGCCACGGTGGCGCTGTCGGGTACCCGGCGCGAGGCGCTTGAAGCGCTCGCCGCCGAACTCAAGGATCGCGCGCACCCTGCTCCTTGCGACCTCACCGACGCCGCCGCGGCCGACGCGCTGGTTCCGGCTGTCGAGACCAAGCTCGGATCGCTCGACATTGTCGTAAATAACGCCGGCGTGACGCGGGACAGCCTCTTCGTCCGCATGAAGGACGCCGATTGGGAGTCGGTCCTCGAGATCAACCTCACCGCGGCCTTCCGCCTGTCGCGCGCGGCGCTCAAGGGAATGATGCGTCGCCGGCATGGGCGCATCATCAATATCACCTCCGTTGTCGGCGTCTCCGGCAATCCGGGCCAGGCCAACTACGCCGCCGCCAAGGCCGGCATGATCGCCATGTCCAAATCGCTTGCCGCGGAGGTCGCGACCCGGGGCATCACCGTCAATTGCGTCGCTCCCGGCTTCATTCAGAGCCCGATGACCGAGGCGCTGGACCAGAAGCAGCGTGAGGCGATCCTCGCCTCCGTTCCGATGGGCCGGCTGGGTTTGAGCGAGGAGATCGGCGCCGCAGCGGTGTATCTGGCGAGCTCCGAAGCAGCTTACGTGACTGGAATTACGCTGCACGTGAACGGCGGAATGACAATGATTTGATGGCTTTGCGCCCAATGAAGGCCGCCGCTGCCGCTCCCCTCCCGCCCTCTCGCGTTGCCCGGAAAGATATGCTATCGACGCCGTTCGTCGCTGGGCGGGAGGGGCGCAAATTCGAGCGTCGGCGTCAGCGAAACCCGAACGAAACTGCACCGCCTCCAAGGAGGCGCGCACGTCGGGATGCCTGGCGTTCCTCCGCGGGATCGAACGGGGACTGGATCACAAGTCGGGCGGCAAGGCCCGACGCACAAGGGAAAAGATGACATGAGCGATGTCGCAGAGCGGGTGAAGAAGATCGTCGTCGAGCACCTCGGCGTGGAGGCGGACAAAGTCGTCGACAGCGCCAATTTCATCGACGATCTTGGCGCCGACTCGCTCGACACCGTAGAACTGGTCATGGCCTTCGAAGAGGAGTTCGGGGTCGAGATTCCGGACGATCAGGCGGAGACGATCGTCACCGTCGGCGACGCGGTCAAATACCTCGAGAAGGCGTCGGCCAAGAAGTAGCGGCAGGCCGGGCGCGACCAATCGGCCTTTCGCCGAGACGTCTTTGCCTTTAATGCGAGGGCCGGCGTTCAGTCCGGCCCTTGTTGCGTCGGGGGCGCAGAACTTCAATCAGGGTATAAGCAGGTCACGGGTCGGCAATGGGTATGGAGAGCATGAGGCGGGTCGTCGTCACCGGTCTCGGCATGGTGAGCCCGATGGCTTGCGGCGTTGAGCCGACGTGGCGCCGGCTTCTTGCCAGCGAGTTGGGGGCCGGCCGGGTCGAGAATTTCGACGTGTCGGACCTCCCCTGCCAAATCGCCGCGCAAGTGCCGCGCGGAGACGCGCCCGACGCCTTCAATCCCGACGACTGGATGGAGCCCAAAGAGCAACGGCGGGTCGACGACTTCATCATTTACGGCATGAGCGCGGCGACGCAGGCGCTGCGCGACGCCAAATGGGCCCCCAAGACCTACGAGGAGGAGACCGAGACTGGCGTCCTGATCGGCTCGGGAATTGGCGGACTTGGCGGCATATACGACGCCTCCGTGACCTTGCATGAAAGAGGGCCGCGCCGCATCTCGCCATTCTTCATTCCCGGGCGCCTCATCAATCTGGTGAGCGGCCAGGTCTCGATCGCACATAATCTCAAAGGCCCGAACCACGCCGTCGTCACGGCTTGCTCGACCGGCGCGCACGCAATCGGCGACGCCGGGCGCCTGATCGCACTCGGCGACGCCAACGTGATGGTCGCCGGCGGCGCCGAGTCGGCGGTCAATCGGCTGTCGCTAGCAGGCTTCTGCGCCTGCCGAGCTCTGTCGACCGGCTTCAACGACCGGCCCAAGCAGGCCTCGCGCCCTTACGACCGCGATCGCGACGGCTTCGTGATGGGCGAAGGCGCCGGATGTGTGGTGCTCGAGGAATTGGAGCACGCCAAGGCGCGTGGCGCCCCGATCTACGCCGAGCTCATCGGATACGGCCTTTCCGGCGACGCCTATCACGTCACAGCCCCCGCGCCCGATGGCGACGGCGCGTTTCGCGCCATGAGCATGGCGCTGAAGCGGGCCGCGATCTCGCCCTCGGAGGTCGACTACGTTAATGCTCACGGAACGTCGACCCCAGTCGGCGATGAAATCGAATTGCGGGCGGTCGAGCGTTTGCTGGGCAATTCGGCCGCCAAGACGACGATGTCGTCGACAAAATCTTCGATCGGCCACCTCCTGGGGGCGGCAGGCGCGGTGGAGGCGATCTTCTCCATCCTGGCGATCCGCGACCAGGTCGCCCCGCCGACGCTCAATCTCGACCATCCCGAGGTCGAGACGGCGATCGACCTCGCCCCGCATGTGGCGCGCAAGCGACCAATCAACGCGGCCCTGTCCAACTCGTTCGGCTTCGGCGGCACCAACGCGTCGCTCATTTTCCGCGGACTGAACTGACCTCGCCCCAGCGGCGATTCGTTGTTTCGCCCCGTCGCGCCGTCGGCTAAACTCGACCTGAGCCCGCGGACCGGCGCATCCAGCCCCGCGCGGGACTAGCGTTCAAGATAGACGGCGACAGCGCAGTCAAGGCAAGCAATGAGCGGAGAACTCGATTCCGGCGATGGAGAGGCCCCGAGGCCGCGCGTGAGCCTGTTCGGCCGCGCAACCAAGCCCTCCGGCTCCCCCCCGCCCGGGCCGCCGCAGCCGCCGCGCAAGCCGCGGCGAATGGGCATTTCGAGCGTCAGCGGACTGCTCACTTTCGTGCTGCTCGGAGCGCTCGCGACAGTCGGAGCGCTCGCTTGGCTCTTGAAAGAGTCGCGCAGCCCCGGGCCCCTCGCGGCCGATAAGGTCGTCATGATCGTGCGCGAGGACGACGGCGGCAGTATCGCCGATCAGCTCGAGCGAGCCGGCGTGATCGACAGCGCGCTATGGTTCAACCTTTTGACGCTGCTGGACGGCAATCGCGGGGCGCTGAAGCGCGGCGAATACGAGTTCAAGGCCGGCGTCAGCATGAACGAGCTTGAGAATCAGCTCATCGCCCACCACGTCGTCATGTACAAGCTGACGATCCCCGAGGGTTTGACGAGCGAGCAGATCGTTCAACGCCTGCGTGACAATGACGTGCTCGTCGGCGACATCAAGGAGATCCCCCGCGAGGGGTCGCTGATGCCCGACACGTACTCGTTTGAGCGCGGCTACACGCGGCTTTCCGTTTTGTCGCGCATGGCGAAGACGCAAACGAAGGCGATCGAGGAGGTCTGGAAGGGGCGCGCACCCGATCTGCCGATCAAATCCCCAGGGGAAATGGTCACCCTCGCGTCGATCGTGGAGAAGGAGACGGGCAAGGCGGACGAGCGGCCGCATGTCGCCGGCGTGTTCGTGAACCGCCTCGAAAAACATATGCGGCTCGAGTCCGACCCGACGATTGTCTACGGCCTGGCGCTCGGCAAGGGCACGCTCGGCCGCAGCATCACCAAAGCCGACCTGAGCCAGTCGACGCCCTACAACACCTACATCATCGACGGCCTGCCGCCCGGACCGATATGCAACCCGGGCAGGGCGGCGCTCGAAGCGGTCGCGAACCCGGCTCGCAGCAAGGATCTCTACTTCGTCGCCGACGGAACCGGCGGGCATGTCTTCGCCGAAACCTTCGATCAGCATCAGAAGAACGTCGCCCGTTGGCGCCAGATCGAGAAGGACGTCAAAGACAAGCTCGCGCCTGACGTGGCGCCGGCACCGGCGATCCGCGGTTCGATCGACCCGGTCGATGCGTCGCAGTTCGGCGCGCTCGAGGCGCCGCAGGGGCAATCGGCACCGGCGGCGATCCTCGCCCGGTTGAGCCGGATCGGCGCGGGCCGAAAGGCGCAGGATGCGGCGCTGGCGTCCCTTGTCGCTCCGGGCGTCAAGTCGATCGAGGAGATCGGCGGTGTCATCACCGGCGTCAACGATGCGCCCGCTGAAGGGGTGGCGTTCAATGACGGGAGCCCGGCCGGCACTTCAGATCTCGGGCCGATCGCCTCCTCTCCCGTTCCGCCGGCCATGCTCGCGGATGAGCGGGCGCGCGAGGCCAAATATGGAGCCGCGCCGCTGGTGTCCAACGTCGCTGCCCTGGACGCCGCGACGCCGGCTGCGCCGGTCGCCGCGCAACCGCCGACGGCTTCGGGCCGGCCGCGCATTTTCGACGCGTCCGAAGGCACGCGGCTCGATCCTTTGCTGAACAAGACCTATGATCTGAGCTACGCCAAGGTTGTACCGTCGCAGCTGCAGGGGGACGCGGGCGGCAAAACGGCCGGCGTCAAGCCTTAACAGGCAATCGCTCGTTGACGAGCGCAAGCGCGATCGCGCACGCGTTCGACACGTTAAGGCTCTTGATCGGCCCCGGCAGATCGAGACGCGCGAGACGGTCGCACCGCTCGCGGGTCAAGCGTCTCAGTCCCCTATCCTCGGCGCCCAGGACCAGCGCCAGCGGGCGTGACAGTGTTTCATCGGAGAGCCGCGCTGGCGCCTCGGAGTCGAGGCCAATCCGCCAGTAGCCCATGTCTCCCAATTCGGCGAGCGCGCGAGCAAGATTGGTTACGCTACAAATCGGCACATGCTCGAGCCCGCCCGAGGCGGACTTCGCCAGCGCCCCGGAGAATTCAGGCGAATGGCGCTCAGTGGTGACGAGCGCGTCGACCGCGAAGGCGGCCGCAGTCCGCAGGATTGCGCCAACATTATGCGGATCGGTGATCTGGTCGAGGACGAGCACGAGGCCGTTCGCCGGCAGTTCGTCGATGCCGATGGCGGCGAGCGGCCGAACTTCGAGCAGCAGCCCCTGATGGACGGCGTCGCGCGGCGCGCGGGCGGAAATCTCCTCAAGGCTCATGATCCGCGTCTCGAGGCCGCGCCCCGCGATTTCGGCGCCGAGTTGCTCCGCCGCGGCGGGCGTGGCGTAGAGGCGGATCAGTTCGCGCCTGGGCGCCTTGAGCGCAGCAGAGACGCTGTGAAAGCCATAGATCTGCGACACCCTCCCCTCCCGCGGTTCGACCGCGCGCTCCACGCGCGGCGCACGCGGAATCGGAGGCGGAGCGGTCTGCCGCCTCTTCGCCGCTCCGGCGTGGTGCTGCGGTTTGCGAGAAACGTCAGAGGGCGGGCTCGAACGGCGGTCACGCTTGCGGGTCATCGGCTCGAACGCATCCTGCGCATCATGGGCTCACGTCGACATCGTCCACTGTTAGGCTCCTGGCGCCGCCGAGGATAGGGGCGACCTTGCAATCGGTATATTTCCAGTTGACACGCCGCGGCTTCCGGCAACATAAGCCGTCCCGCACCCCGCCTCGGCCTGGCCGAGGCGTTTTCGTCCGCAAGGCCTAGGGCCTTTGGGCGCGGGGGAGTGTCCCGAGCGGCAAAGGGGGCGGACTGTAAATCCGCTGGCTAAGCCTTCGTAGGTTCGAGTCCTACCTCCCCCACCACCCTTTTAAATCAATAGCTTAGTCGAATAGTAGGACCGCTTTCGAGGCCCTTTTCATGTCGCATGAGCCTCGCAACACGCAACATTCAATTTCAATGAGTTGCAGGTGATCCCAGCCAAAGACGGCGGCTCCACGCGACATGAAACGCGACATGACGCGAGCCCGTTGAATGTGAACGGCAGGAAAAACCGGGGCCTACTGGGATTGTTGGACGCAGTTCTGAACAGCGAAGGCGCATTGCTCGCCTGACGTTAGTAGGCCGCCGGTCGGGCCAGAATAGTTCACCGCGCTGACCGCTCCCTGGGACATGACGATATCGACCTTGCAATAGCGCTGCTCGGTCATCCCGAAACCGCTGGCAAACTCGCCGTTCCCGGACGCGAATGCTGATCCAACCGTCTGCCCGTTACCCGACGCGTAAGCCCAAACCTCTGTGTTTCCGACGGTCATCTGATTGGCTGGCGGCCCCATGCAAGCAAGGACCTTCTCTTTGGAAAGGCCGATCATTTGCTCTTTGGCGTTACGGGCCGTTTCCGCTCGTTGAACGGCACACGCCGCCAAGGGCAGTGCGGCGATCGCCGCCAATACAATCCAGGGATTGCTCAATGCCCCTCACCCCGCTGAGAGGCGACTAGCTATCACGCGTAGTAAGCAAGTCAATTTGCTCTGCAGGAGAACTGAGTGATAGCGGCAGCGGCGACTCCACGCGACCTGAAACGCGACATGCAGGAATTGGCGTTCGCGCGCGGCCCCTTCAGGCCGGGGGCGTCGGAGCAGGTGAGGGGACGGACCCACGACGCAGCATTTTGAAAGCATAGTCCTTTACATAGTCAGCGGTCAGACTGCCGATGACGGGACTTCGCTTGCCGCGCCAGCATCCAAAAAATTGCGACGTCCAGGGTAATAAAACCGGGCTGTCAAGATCAAATCTCGTTGCCATGCCGAGGCCAAACGCCGTTATATCCTCATGGTTTTGCACGATGATGTCGAGGTATTGCCGCCGCATGATTTTTAGATGCTTCGTGCCGAAGACGACCGCACAAGCGTATGCGTGGGTCTCGTTGTTCTTACGAACTTGCGTCACGAGACATGGACGAAGCAATTTCACCCCCGGTCGCGGTTTCGACTCGGGGTAGAAAGCCGTAACGATATCGTATGCGGCGGGGGGTTGGTTAACCCACGCGGGAAGATTGCTTATTGTGGCCGACATAGCCGTCGATCGTTGTCCATTCCCCTTTGGACAATATCTCGTCGGCTTCAGCGCGCAATTGTGCAATCGCCTCCGGCGTTACATCGTCATCGTACTCATAAGCCTCAGGCGGGCAAGGGGGGAGGCCGTCGCGGTTGTCTCTTCCTGATCTCGCGCCAGCCGCGTTCTTGCGAAGAGATGACATAAGGTTGCCTCCAAAGAGAAACGACATAAATCGCGTGATATAACGCCTTTTAGGCGTAATTACGAGCGTCACAGATGGGGCCGGAGAGTGAGTTTGGTGGTCGGCTCATGAACAACGCCTGAATCATGGTAGCCGGTTCCGCTCATATTGGAACTCCTCCCTGCATTTTTTAGTGGTGCGCTGCAATATGGCCACACCGCAATTTTTGATTTCCAGAAGAGTATAGAGATTTTCCCCATCCTTGGCAATCCAAAATCAGGGGTAGGTGTCTCCACCTCATAAAAAAAGCCCCGCGCGTACGTCCGGGGAGGGCGACTTCGCAGCGGGGCAAAGAGGCGCGCCCATGGGCTGGGGGCAGGTTTGGGCGCGTCATGGCCTGAACCGCACGGAAGCCGGATTGTTCCTCAAAAGAAAAGGGCGGCCGAAGCCGCCCTTCGCGCCCGCTCGCCGGGCCGGTCAGGCGCAGCTAAGCGCCAGAACATCCCGCCCCAGGGAGCGCGCTAGATCGACGAAAGAGCCATCGCCCTTGTTCGAGGCGTCGACGTCGCCGGCAAGCGCGATCTCCGCGGCGCGCGCCTTCACCTTGAGCCCCGCGATCGTCGTGGCAGGGATTCGATTGATGCGCTCTCGAAGCCGCCAGCTCTCCTCGTATAGCGGCTCGTAGAGCGCATCGCCCCCGGCGACGGCTGGAAGGGCGCGTGCGTCCACGTCGGCCAGTTCGGCGCCAAGGGCGACCAGCTCAGCGTCGGCGTGCGCGGTCAAAGCCACGCGGCGGGCGGTCGAGGTCATGCTGCTCTCCCAAGGTCGAGATTGTGGAGGTCGTTCTTAATCGAGCCGAGCGCGAGCGGCAGGACCGAGTCCCTCGTCGGACCGATCACCAGCTCGTCACCGAGCTCGGCTTCGAGCGCCTCGAACTTTTGCCAAATATCTTCGAGGTGAAGAGCCGGCGAGCAGAACAGTTCGCGCAGGGCCGCCCTCTCCTCGGCGAATAGCGCTGGCCCTTCTGGCAATTCGTCGTCGCCCTTGAGCGCTGCGCGCGCCCTCAGCCAGCGAGCGTAGGCGCGGCTGAAGGCTTGCATGCGGGCGAAATCATCTTGCTCGACGAGCTCGGGCTCGACGACTTTCGCGGCCTTAAGCAGCGCCGTCGCGCTTTCGAGCTCGGCCGTCTGGCGCCGAATGGACTCGGCTGATCCTGGCTTCGGCTTGGACGTAGTTCGGGCGTTTGGCATTGTCTTGCTCCTGTCGGTGGAACGTGTTACAAAAAGTAACATGTCATATGTTACAAAAAGTAACAAGAGGAAAAATGATCAGAGGTCAATGGCAAGCGGCGCGGGCATTAATTGGATGGTCCCAGTCCGATCTCGCCGAAAAGGTTG
Organism: uncultured Alphaproteobacteria bacterium; assembly: GCA_963794655.1. Lineage (GTDB taxonomy): Bacteria > Pseudomonadota > Alphaproteobacteria > Rhizobiales > Beijerinckiaceae > Roseiarcus. The sequence goes on along the minus strand of CAWCEV010000006.1, from coordinate 1,027,081 downwards.
GAGTGGTCCCGCTGACCATAAAGCGGTTGGAAGCTGACCAATCTGTTTCCCATGATATTCGCGCTCGTGCTCAAGCCGCTCTTGAGGCCGCGGGAGTTGAATTCACGAACGGGGAGCAACCGGGTGTGAGATTGAAGAAAAATGAGACGCAAAAAAAGTGATAAAATCCTCGCCGCAATCGACGAAGAAGTGGGGCGCATGGACAAAGAATCCCTACGCAAGTTTGCGGAGGAAATCGAATTAGATCGCGCTGCAAGAGCGAAGCTAGGAGGATATCTAGACGAGGCCGAGGCTCATCAGGACCGGGAGCTAATCCTTCGTCTCCTTCGAGGCGTTGAGGACTTCGATGCGGGCGGTTGGCCTATCCTCCGCTATCCTGAAGCGGGTTCTATCGAGGAACATACCGCTCGGGAGGCGCTCGCCCGCCTGCTCCGAAGCAACATTCCCCTCGACCATTCCATCCGGGGAGCGCTCGCGAACCTCATCGACCCGGATAGTTTCCTAATTGGACACCGCACGCGTCAGATCCAAATCAAAACCGTCGGCAAGAAAGGTCGGGCCGACGGCAAACGGTACGTCTTAGCTGAGGAGGTTTGGCAGGCTTTGAGAAAGGGCTCAACCGTTGAAGCTGCTCAGGCGGAGATTGCTGAGAAATATAGGATCCATGAAAAAACTGTGATGAATGCCTGGATGGCGTTTAAGCATTTCACTTCGGCGTGGGAGCGGGACAGCGACGATTGATGACAGCAACGGAATTCAAATTTCGTTGCCGTGACCAGCTTCCGAACGACGCCTAATAGCAATCGTTGTGACCCATCAAGGGAGAACGGTTAGCTATGATTTCCACCACTTCCGATATTACCGGACTCGACAGAATATCGCAGAATGAATTGCCAGACGACCTGCTTTGGGGCGTCAGCGCCATTTCTAAAGAAATTAGCCGCACCTCAAGACAAACCTTTTACTTGTTGGAGACGGGGCAGCTGCCGGCGCAAAAAGTTGGCCGACGATGGTGCGCCACTCGCTCGGGACTGCGGCGTTTCTTCACCACCACTCCTCTCAGCGGGGAAGTGGCTTGAATGATTCGCTCAAAACGAAACCCGGCCGCGTGGCGCGCGGACCGGGTTTCGAGATCGTTCCGCTGCTGGGCCGAACACCTCAAAGTTACGCCAAAGCCTCGGCAATTTCAAGCCGAAATCGATGCTGCCATTCACAGATGGGAGCGGTCCCGCGCCGCAGTAGCGCAGCTCTACGCAGATGCAGGCGCGTCGAAAGCTTGGCACATGGGCCGGGGCCAATTCGGTAGAACGCCAGCCGACGAATTCGCCGAGTGGATCCTTTCCACACTGCCCAGCGCTTGCCTCCCGGAGCTGATCGCCCACCTTGAGACGAGCAAGCCACGGCAGGCACGGGCTGTCCGAAGCCGACTGAGAGCGGGCAACGGGGGCGCCCTATGAGCGCCGCCTCTTCCGATGCCGCTGTCCGGGCTGCGAGTGACCTCTGCTATGAATTCATCGTCGAGCATAGCGAATTAGCGGCTAGCTACGCACGCTCAGCAGGCGAAGCGGCTTGGCGCGGCGACCATCGAACATTGGAGATGCATCTTCGGCAGCTCCGACTGACGCTCATAGCCGTGCTGCAAACTTTCAAGGAAATTGCGCCAACCGAAGGCGAGAAAGCCGAGGCCGCATGACCTTCGCTCGTCCTCGGCAAGACCCGTCGCCTTCGACTTAGAGGGCGCAGCAGGGCTCTAACGAACTCGTGACCGAAGACCAGGCGGCGCTCGAATTCGCAGTGCGTCATGCCGGGAAACTGCGCTTCTGCCACGATACCGGCGCATGGTTCGATTGGGACGGCTCAATCTGGAGACGCAATAGAACCGGCGCCGCGTTTCAGTTTGCCAGAGAACTTGCACGAGATTTGGCTGCCCGCGAACCGGACCGCATCCGGTACGTCTCCAGCAAAACCAGTTTCGCCGCAGGCGTCGAACGCTTTGCGAGGAGCGATCCGACCTTCGCAGTCACCTCGGAGGACTGGGATCGCGACGGGTTCTCTCTTGGAACTCCAAAGGGGACCGTCGATCTTCGGACCGGAGAGCTCCGCAAGAGTGATCCTAATGACGGCATCAGCAAATCCACACTGACCGAGCCTGCCGCTAAGATCGATTGCCCACTCTGGCTTACTTTTCTGAACGAGGCGACTGACGACGATGACGCCTTAATCCGTTTTCTTCAACAGTGGTGCGGATACTGCCTTACGGGTTCGGTTCAAGAGCATGCCCTTCTGTTCGTTCACGGTGGTGGGGGCGAGGGCAAAAGCACCTTTGTGAACACCGTGGCCAAGGTCATGGGCGACTACGCCGTGACGGCAGGAATGGAAACGTTTGTCGCGTCGCGCTTCGATCGCCACCCCACCGAAATAGCGATGCTTCGCGGTGGACGGCTCGTCACCGCCTCCGAGACAGAGGACAACCGTTCTTGGGCCGAGGCCAAAATCAAGAGCCTTACTGGCGGCGATCCCATAACCGCACATTTCATGCACAAGGATGCCTTCACTTTCCAACCCCAGTTCAAGCTGACCATAGTCGGGAACCATCGGCCGGGGCTTCGCAATGTCGATGACGCAATGCGCAGGCGCCTCAACATCGTCCCGTTCACTCGAAAGCCAAGCCGACCCGATCCTGACCTACCAGAGAAGCTGCTCCAAGAGGCGCCGGGGATCCTTCGATGGATGATAGAGGGCTGTCTGGATTGGCGCCGGAATGGATTGATCCGGCCTAGCGTCGTCACCGCAGAGACTGCGGACTATTTTGCCGAACAAGATACCTTCCGCCAATGGCTCGACGAAGAGTGCGATTGCGAAATCGGCAACGAATGGAAATCGGCCAGGGTCGGAGAGCTCTGGAAATCATGGCAGGCATATGCGGTTGCTGCTTCCGCACCAGCGGGAAGCCAAACGAGCTTCTCGGACCGACTTAAGAAATTGGGCTTCGAAAAGCATAAGGGCGGAAAGGGAATCCGATACTTTCGAGGCGTCACGTTATTGAGAGAGGTGGCGGGTGGCGACTAGCGGCGGGTTTTTCAGGTTTCTCTCCTACGCGCGTGCGCGTGACGCGGCAAAACCTACAGACCCGCCACAACCCGCCACCCGCCACCCGGTGACAGAGGCGTCACAAGGGCTGGAACCTCCCTGCCAAGCGAAAGGTCGGCTGAAATTATTTTGGGCAAGGTACAATTTATTCGCAGTCATTAGCAAGAACTAACGACTATACACAAGTATTGATATAGCGTTGTTCCAGACTTATCTTGACTTGCCAAGCCTTCTGTGCTACAAGTCGCCATATGAGGACGACTGATCAATCCAAAACCTTGGCGTTCCGCCTTCCGTGGGATGTTTTCGCTGTCTTAGAGAAAGAAGCCGCAGCCAGAGGGATAAGTGTTTCCCGCATGGTTCGGTTGGCAATCGCAGCCTTTATTGAAGCAGATCGACCAAACCCCGGAGGAAATTCATGACCCTCGAAGATAATCCGGACCTGCGGGAAGAAATCGCGGCGCTGCAACAGGTAGTCGCGGGGCTTGCGCGGAAGCTGGACGCCTCGGCCAGCGGCGACACGATCGGCGGAGGCTCGGATCCGCACAAAATCGTCCGCGTCGCCACCGACCTGCGGCGGTTCGGCTGGCAGCCGAAGCAATTGAAGGAAACGAAATAATGCCCAATGCAGACGGGTCCATGACCGCCGCTGAAGCCACAGTCGCTGCGTCGCGGTCGGGTGCAGCTAGCAACCCGGATCAGGTTCACCTTCACGAGGTCAACGAAATCGTCTCGCTAGGCCGAGAGACCTACGGGCACGATCAATTTGACGCGGACTCGCAGGTCGTTGCGGACAAACTTGGAGTCCGGACCGCGGAGTTCATGGCGCTCGCTCGTCAATTCGACAATCCGCACAAGTTGGTGAAGCACTTCGCGGACCGTCCAGGCGAGCTGGAAGCGCTGTCCAAGCTGCCGACAGCGAGAATTCTGACTGAGATCTCTCGGATCGAGGCCCGCTCCGCTCCCTACGGCCATGCTGTGACGCGGGCTGATCCCCTGTGGAAGTCTGACGCTTCCAAAGGGGGGCGCATCTCGAATGCAGACTGGAATCGCGGCGTCGCGGATTCTCTCACAGACGCGCAGTTCGACCGCGAATTCAACCGCCGCCAGGCTGAGCGGCGCGAGCGCAGGGGAGGGTGGCGCTGATGCTCGCCACCGATCCCGAATTCCTAAATTGTCGCCTCGACAATCAGCAATTTCTGACTCACGAAGCCGACCTTAGATATTTCGCCGATCTTTCCGCCCGCGTCGTGGGACTCTCTCGCGACGGTGAGTCTCTTCCGATCCCGGACGTCGCGGAGCCTCATGCGTGGCGTCGGCTGTACAGTCTGTACTGCGCCTTGAAAAAGCGGGCCGAGGCCGAGCCGATTCGCGAGACTGCGTACGTCGCGCCGTACTCTGCGAGCGATCGCTGGGAATGGGATAGCTACGTCAATTCTCTGGTTGAGCTGCAGGCCATCGCCAAGCGGGAAAATGCATGGTCGACGCTTGCCGAATATCTCGGCATCCAACCCGACGACTTGGCCGATCCGGTGGCCTCCAGTGGCCAGGACTTCGGCCGCTCCGGCGGTCGGCCCCCGAATTGGCGCCAGCGCGGATCTCGCGTCACTTGGGCGCTTAGCCGTTTGAAGGGCATGAGCGAACAAGAGCGCGATCGCGTCGGAGAAGTGGTCCGTCAGCGTCGGCAGGAAGCTCGGCTCAGTGCGATCGAGCAGCGCCTGGCTGCAATTGAAACCAGATTACCTTCTCAAAAGGAGATTATTGAAAATGGTCAGTAACGCAATGTTCCGGCGCTCAATTGGCGGCTCTGCCGGCAGCGCCCCTATTAATACGCACGCAATTTCCGTCGGCAGCGGAAAATTTGATGCCAGCCGCGTCTCGCATGAAGGGTACCCGGCGGCCCAGCCCGCCCGTCCGGTCGCTGAGGGGACGAAGCCAAAGATGGGCAACTCGTCTGGCCCCAAAGGCACCGTCGAGCCGCCGAAGGGCAAGAGCAGGGGCAAGTGAACGGGGGCGCACGATTCGGGAATGTGCGCCCCTATTTGCCGGGGTGGTGTGCGCTCACTCCAGGCGCTACCGCCCCGGCCCTTCTGAGGTAAACGGTGGACCCTGTCTCGCAATACATCATGCAGGAAGCTGCTGCGCGGGGCATTGATCCGCGCACCGCGCTTGCTGTCTTTCAGCGGGAGAGCAGTCTAAACCCGGCGACACCTCCCGGCGATGGCGGTTCGTCCTTTGGCATTGCGCAGCTGCACTATGGCGGCGTCAATCCGGCGATGCCTTACGCTGGGCTCGGGGATGCTTTTACGAAAGCAACCGGCCTCGATGCGCGTGATCCGAAGACGTGGCGGGAGCAAGTCCAGTTCGCGCTCGATAACGTGGCAAGTCACGGCTGGTCTGACTACGCGACCACTCGCGACAAGCTTGGGTTGAGCAACTTCAGCGGCGTCGGCAACGCCTCGACGAATGCAAATATGGCGCTCCTGACGGGTGCGCCGCAGACTGACTTTCTTGGCGGTAGTGCGAGCGGCGACGCTTCCGATCTCCTTGGCCAATGGCGGTCATCCGCGCCGGGACCCTCATCGATCCTGGATGCGCCGGTTGCCGATCTGCTTGGCCAATGGAATACGAACGCGGGACAGGCTCCCGCAGCGTCGGCGACGCCAGTACCGCAGAACGCCGCGGCGCCGGCCGCTCAGCAGCCTGTTATGACTGCGCCGGGCGGCGGCCTCGAATTCATGAACAGCCTACCGGTCGTGGGGCCTGGGATTCTCAAGGCAGGTGCGGCGGTCAATGCGCTTGCCTCGCCTTACCTCGGCGGAGGCGCGCCTGGCGGAACGTTTGGCGATCGATACGCGGGTGAGCGCGCGTTGCAAATTCGGCAAATGCAGGAATTCGCGGCGCAGCATCCCGACGCGTCGGTCGCGACTCAGATTGCCGGCGGCGTCGCCGGTAGCGGGGCTTTGGTGGCGGCTGCCCCCGCGGCCTTTGGGATCAATGCGGCGGCATCGCTTCCGGTCAACGCTTTGGCGGGGGCCGCAACGAACGCCGCTTTATCGGGAGCCGATGCAGCGGCCAGGGGCAGCTCTCTGAGCAACGTCGGACAATCGGCCGCGATCGGGGGTGTTCTCGGGGGCGCGGCGCCGGTCCTTGGCGCTGGCATGAATGCATTTGGGCGCGCCGTTACGGGCGGGGCTATTCCGGCGGATGATGCGCAACTCGCTCAGTTGGCCGTCCAGAAATACAATATCCCGCTTACCGCTCCCCAAGTGTCGGCGAGCCCTGGCTTCAAGATCGCCGGGTCAACCCTCAATCGGTTGCCGTTTAGCGGCGCTGAAGCAAGCACCCAGGCGCAGCTAAGCGCGTGGAATCGCGCGGTCATAGGGATAATGGGGGAGTCAGCCGACAGGGCGACCCCTGATGTGATGAACGCGGCCCGAACCCGCATCGGCTCCTATTACGACGCCGTCGCTCAGAACACGAATATCAACATCGATCCGCAGTTCGCCCAGGATATCCACACCGTCTTGAACAACGCCTCTCAGGTGCTGCCGAAGGCTGAGGTCGAACCTCTGCTGGGGCAGGCGCAAAACATCATTGAGAAAATCGACCCGAGCACAAAGACGATCTCAGGCGCAACATATCAGGCGCTGACTAACACGAACGCCCCGCTGGATCGCTTGGCTAACGCGGAAAATCCAAATCTAAGTTTTTATGCAGATGGTCTGAAGAAGGTTCTCGATAGCGCCCTTGAGCGCTCTGCTCCCCCGCAGATGCAGCAGTTGCTGCAAACAGCTGATCGGCAATGGGCGGCGATGCGCACGATCCAGCCGATCGTCGCCAAGTCTCCTACGGGTGATATCAGCCCGGCTCTTCTTGCTGGCAGAATTAACGCCCAAACCGGAAACGGCATGGCGTTCGGCTATGGCGGTGATCTCGGCGAACTGGCGCGCATTGGGCAGAAGTTCCTGAAAGAGCCTGGCAGTTCCAACACGGCCGAGCGCTTATCGACCATGGCGGGAACAATCGGCGGCGTGCCCAACGCTCTTCTCGCAGCGATGCATGGGGACTTGATGGGAGCGGCGGGGGTAGCGCTTGGCGTCCCAGCAGCAAGCCTCGCTGTAGGGCGCGGTATCGGCGGCGCCCTACGCTCTCAATGGCTCGCCAACGCGCTTATCAATCGCAGCCTGCCGGGAGCAGCTCCGGCGACAACGCCCGCCTGGCTGGCAGCCGGCGCCCTTGCAGGCTCGTCGAGCCACAACGCTCTTTCGGCTTCGCAATGAACGCCCTCCGAACAGCGCCAAAGCCCCAGCAGGCGAACGCGCTCAGCGCATCGGCCTTGCAGTTGTCGGCCGCTGATCGGGCAGCAATTATCCGGGAGGTGGTGAAACAGTTCGGCCCGCTCCTGAGGCTCGTCAAGCCCTCTCAGAAGGCCGTGGGCTGATGGCGCGCTCGCGGAGGCCGTACATGGCACAGAAGACTGCGGGAGGGCCCAAGAGGGGCGTCGGAAAGCCATCTCGCGCTAAGGGGAGGGGCAACATCGACAGAACCAACGGCCCGGCCGAAGAGCTTGAGTTTCCCAGGCTCCAATGGAAGGCTCCGACCGGCAGGCCCTCAGTCTTTACCGTCGAAATCGCACGAGAGATTTGTTCGCGTCTGACGCAGCCGGAATCCCTGACAGACATCTGCTCCGATCCCCGGATGCCGGTCAAAGAGACGGTTTACACCTGGGCCGAGATCGAGCCTCGATTCGCAGCCATGCTGAAACGCGCCCAGCGCATCCAGGCGGCCGGCTACATGGATGAAATTATTTCAATCGCCGACAACGCTCGCGCAGATCATGTCGTCTTGCCCGATGGGCGTATTGAGCAGGTCTGGACCTCGCCCCAGCGTGACAAACTCAGGATAGACGCCCGAAGGCTCGTTGCGAGCAATCTAGCCCCGGATGAATACGGCGACCGGACCACGACCAAAATTGTTGGCGAGGAGGGAAAGCCCGTTTATTTCGATCGGCCGCTTACGCATTCAGAGATACGAAAGCAGATTGAAGAGCTGCTCAATGAAAACGAGCGAGAAATCGGACTCCCGGTCAGTTCTGGCCTGACGCACAAGGAACGGCTGCGAAACATCATGCTCTCTGGCCAGCCAGTCACGCCAGAGCTGTACCAGATCACGCACCAGAGACAGGAAAGCGGGGAAAAATGACTACGTTTATGGACGCCGGTTCCCGCGCGCGTGACGACGAAATCCGGGACGAGGCTCGCGTGGACGCGCTGATTGCGGTCTTTGCGAAGGCCGAGGCCGCGTGCGGGCTGCGCCTGGACGAAGCGCTATCGGTTCCGCAGCGTGCTGAGGCGATCATACGGGCGGCTCCGAGGGCGAACCTCGATCCGGGGCAATATCAGCTGTTCTGGATGATCCGGAAATGGGCGAGGTCGGTTCCGCGGCTGCCTTCAGACGCCATCTAGATGCGGACTACATATCCGCTGGTAGCAAATAAAACGCAATAATTGCAATTGATTGTCACTTCGTGTTGCGTTATTGTTGCGTCCGCTGGAGAATGAGCGGGAGCAATCGCCATGTCGGTTCGAAAGCGAGCATGGACAACCTCGAAGGGCGTTGAGAAAGAGGCTTGGGTCGTTGATTACGCTGATCAGGCGGGCAAGCGACGGCTCAAGACCTTCACGAAGAAGAAAGTTGCCGACAATTTCGCCGCGACGGCCAACGTTGAGATACGAGCCGGCGTCCATACCGCAGACAGCGCGAGCATCACGGTCGCGGAAGCCGGGCGCTTGTGGGTGGATACGGCTGAGAGGGGAAGCCCCGGCCGCGAGCCTTTAGAGCGCTCGACGGTTGCCGCGTATCGCCAGCATCTCAAGCTCCATATTGAGCCCTATCTCGGCAACGTGAAGCTATCCCAGCTCTCAGCCCCGATGGTCCGCGAGTTTGAAGACAAGCTTGCGGGAGGCGTCATGCCAGCGGGCGCGGCTCCGCAGCCCCGATCCCCGGCGATGGTTCGTAAGGTCCGCGTATCTCTGTCGTCATTGCTGAGCGACGCCCAGGAGCGTGGCCTTGTTTCGCGCAACGTGGTTCGGGAGCTTCGGCGAAATCGGACGCGCGGTGCGGAGAGGCAGGCAGAGAAGCGCCAGAGGGGCAGGCTTAAGGTCGGAGTCGACATTCCTACGCGGGAGGAGATCAAAGCCATTGTGGAGGCCGCCAAGGGCCGCTGGCGCCCTGTCCTGCTGACGGCGATCTTCACCGGCCTGCGAGCTTCCGAGCTGCGCGGCTTGCGATGGGCTGACGTGGACCTTGAGAAGCGAGAATTGCACGTCCGCCAGCGCGCTGACCGCTACAGCAAGATCGGGAAGCCGAAGTCGGACGCCGGCGAGCGCACGGTTCCCTTGACGCCTATGGTTCTCAACACGCTTCGCGAATGGAAACTGGCTTGCCCGAAGGGCGAGGCGGGGCTTGTGTTCCCCTCAAGCGGCGGCCGGGTCGAGCATCACAAGAACATCGTCGAGCGCGGGCTTATCCCGACCATGATCGCCGCAGGCGTAACCGTGACGGAGAAAGGCGTAGACGGCGCGGAGGTCAAGCGGGCGAAATACACCGGCCTGCACGCGTTCCGCCACTTCTATGCGTCGTGGTGCATCAACCGCCGCGCGGACGGCGGACTTGAGCTTCCGGCAAAGGTGGTTCAGGAGCGGCTGGGCCACTCGTCAATCGTGATGACGATGGACGTCTATGGGCATCTATTCCCCCGCGGCGACGATTTAGAGGAGTTGGCGGAGGCCGAGCGCTCGTTGCTCGCGTGATCGCGTAAAACCAGTCAAGCTGATAAGGCTCGAAGACGGAGCGTCGACTCATGACCGAGGTTCTCAAAGCCGGCGCGCTCGGAATTGGGCTGGTGGCCCTGGTGTATGCGGCTGCCCTTTTGCGGCAGGAACTTGCCAAGCCAAGCCCTAGCCGTGCGGCTAGAAATCTGATCCTGACTTTTATGGCGTTCAGCCTGCTCGCGTTCTGCATCGCGGCCTTCATTGAGATCCGCGAGAAGGAGATGGCACAGTCTAGCGATGCGAAGACGCTTGCATCCCGCGTTGCCATCATTGCAACTTCGTTGGACAGAAATTTGGGCGATAAATTTCAGATAACTGTGAAAGGTTTGCCCCTCGGGAGTCACGAGAGGGATCAACTTATATATTTTACAAATGATTTATGTCGGGACGTTAAAAAACTGAAAGCCGAAGTCGGAGAGGATAGCGAGCAGACGTCCTGCTCGTCCGAGAATAAATAGCGCGACATGGACGCGACACAGACGATTTTTATTCAACTATTTCAAAAATATATTGAGGACTGTAAATCCGCTGGCTAAGCCTTCGTAGGTTCGAGTCCTACCTCCCCCACCAATTAACTATCTGATTTTACACAGTGTTTTGATTCCAGGATTGTGCCCGTCTTGTCCGGAGGTTACGGGCGGCGGTGGAGTCTTTGCGCGTCCGGAGACCGAAATACGGCGCGTGAAAGGCCGGAATACGCGTCCAGTCTCTGGAGGCTTGAAGGTTTTTCCGACTCGAATTTCTTGGGTCCTGTCGGAGACCGGTTCGACAATTTCGCGAGACTGGTTCGAGTCTCACTTGGTCGAGCCGGTCTCGCGGACAACCTCGGAAATTTCGGCCCCTTTGATGGACCATCAAAACGCCTGCTGAGGTTCGAGTCGTTACAAGCCCACCGTTCCAATAGCTGATTTCACGGCGTTTTTTGAATTGGAAATTGCGCCCGACGATCCCGCGACTTGCAGGCGGTAGCGGAAAGCTCGGGCTCTCAGAGACCGAAAAGTGCCACGCGAACGGCCGGAATTGGCCTCCAGTCTCTGGCCGCTCGAAAGTTTTTCGGGAGCGAATTTCTTGGGCTTTTTGGGAGACCGGTTCGGAATCTTGTGAAGCCTGCTTCGAGTCTCGCTTGGTCGAGGCCCGTGTTGCAACCCTTGCGCGCAGGGAATGCCTCAACTGCTTCCCTCCGCTCGGTGAGCAGTCACTATCAGCCCTTGGCCCCTACCCGGGGCTAACAGATTTTATCAAGAGTAAGAAGGGGCCTGAAACACGGGGGCGCATGTGGCAACTGAATATGCGGGGTAACAAAATCCGGGATTGGGTCGAGGTTGGCGAGTTTGAGAGCATCAGCTCAGCAGCGCGACGGGTGCTTGAGCTTGAGCGCGACCCAACGCACCCGGTGGGCTCCGTGTTCTTCCGCGTTTACGTTGATCCGCTGGTTCACGACAAATCCGATCCCGAAATCCTTTGCCGCCTCGAACACCGAAGCGAAAAGAGCTTCTACCTGTTGACCGGCGGAACTCATGACCGACCAGCTCCCGACCAAGATTGCCCCCGCCCGTGTTTCCCGGCTGCTGACCGCCGCCGAGTTCCACCAGCTCGCCGACGTGCCGCCCGAGGTCGAGTGGTTCGCCAATCTCGCCAACTCCAGCACCCGTCGCGCCTACGAAAACGCGGTGCGCGACTTCATGCGCTTCACCGGCATCGTGCGGCCGGAAGAATTTCGCACCGTCACGCGCGCCCATATCATCGCCTGGCGCGACGAGCTGGCGCGGCGCGGGCTTGGCGGCAGCACCATCCGGCATCGCCTTGCGTCGCTCGCCTCGCTGTTCGAATATCTTTGCGACAAGAACGCCGTCACCCATAACCCGGGCAAAGGCGTCGAGCGGCCGAAGACGGAGAGCGGCGAAGGCAAGACCCCGGCGCTCGGCGATCACCAGGCGCGCAAGTTGCTCGATGCTCCGCAGGACGACACGATCAAGAGCAAGCGCGATCGCGCCATTCTCTCCACACTGCTGTTCCACGCGCTGCGCCGCGAGGAGCTATGCAAGCTCAAGGTCCGGGATTTTCGGCACGCGCGGAAAGGCGTGCCGCATCTCAAGGTGTCGGGCAAAGGCGGCAAGACGCGCTACCTGCCTCTGCATCCGGGGACCAACGGGCTTATCAACGACTATCTCGAGGCCGCAGGGCATGGCCTCGACGATAGCGGAGCGCTGTTCCGTCCGATCCGCAACAACCGCACTGGCCAACTCGAGAAGGCGATCACGGCGGATGGCGTTTACCGGCTGGTGCGAGCCTACTCGGCGCAGCTCGGGTTCGAGATCGGCGCTCATGCCTTGCGCGCGACGGCCGCCACCAATGCGCTCGACCACCAGGCCGACATCGCCAAAGTGCAGGAATGGCTTGGCCACGCCAATATCGCCACCACACGCATCTACGATCACCGCCGCACTCGGCCGGAGGACAGCCCGACGTTTAAGGTTGCTTACTAAAAGTCGCCAGTTGTCGCTTAGAACGGCGACTCCCAAAAAAGATCTCAGCGGGCGGCCCGGCTTTTTTAAGAACTCAGTCGCACCAAACGTCAGTCAATGTGCCGAAACGACGCCATCGTCCATCTTTTCCATCCAATGGCTTGTTTGTGAACGCATCAATTCGGCGAGCGCATACCGGTACTCCGTCCTTTATCCCGATTTTCTTGCTTCCTAGCCAATAATCTATCCACGTAAACGGCTTACAGATGTGAATTGGTTGAACGTGAGGGAAAAAAAATTCAAGCTTGTACCAATTACAATACAAATTTTCAGTGCTGTCGGCTGCCTGATAATTGCACTTATTACGTATGTCATCTGGCAAATTTAGACCTGCTCTTGGGTCCGACCGAAGTTTCATTCCAATGTTTGCATATACAATAGGTATTGTCGGCGAATCCGGATTCACCGCATCGCAGCTGTTTTCTCCTAAGACAATATAGTCATCTCTGGAAATCACCTCCCATCGAAAATTTATGTATGGGTAGATTTTATCGACGACGTATTGATGCCCTCCATTGTATATCTCGTACCACCGAGCGTTGTCTTGAGGAGCAAAAAGCGCAGAGTTAAAAAAAAGACTAGGAATATCGTGTTTATCTTCGTGTTGAACGTAAAACGCGACAGGATCTCCGTGATAACACGGCCGCGTGTGATTGGTATTTTTGAGGTTGTCTCCATCGATTGTCACCATATAGCACCGATCCCCAAGAATCGTGTATGGCATAAAAAGAATCGCTAAAAAAATACCGACTGTAATAGCTAACACGATGGGAAAGAAATGCCATCGTATAAAATCGGCTATGGAGTGAGAAAGTGCCTTAACGAGCCTCGTTATCGCGCGAACTGTCGCAGAATGCGTCTCGATTTCGTGCCAATTTCGTTGAAACCACAGCGACAGCAACTTTAGCTGTCTTTCGCTAAAAATGACAGTTCCGACCGTGGAACCGATCATTTGTAGCCCAATAGTCGTCGCAGCGGTCTGGCTAGTTTCCGCTGCGGGTCCTATTTTTTTCCGGGATCGCCAACTGAAATATCGCCTGTCGTTAAATTTCCGCCGTGCGCGTCCTGAAGGCGGACGCCAATGCCGCCTATAACCGTTATGTTGCCGAGCTGTGTTTCTAGATCCGTAACACGGCTGATATCGAGCCCGATCGCAGGAGCGCTCTCCTTGAGTCTTGCGAGCAGGGTTTCGGTGAGGGCGCGAACTGCCCACTTGTCGTCCTCGGACTGCTCATCGATAATTTCCGCAACTGCGAGCTGCTTGCCCTTGGAAGCTGGGGCCTCTTCCAGCGCCGCGACTTCGCCCAACGCCCAATGAGAGACCTTCTCCTTAAGGGCTTTGTATGCGTCCTTAACCCCTTCCCCCACGCCAGTTTTGACAAGCTGTCCCACGGCAGTAGAGATGGCCAACGCTGCCAAAGCGCCAATCGTCACCGGATCGGGCATTTCCATTCCCTCTGAGCCAGAGATCGTCGGCTCACACGCTAACACGGAATCGGGCACGGGGAAGGTGAAGGTGCTCGGATTCCGCAACATAACGTCCTTTATGTTGCACTATAAAAATGGGGTGCAGCCCGGATTGTACCCCTTCGCGTTGCGCGTGAATTTCAGTAAATTAGTTGTTGGAGGCGGCAAAGGTGGCTACCGAGCCGATCGACGATATTCTCGCGTGGTCGAAAAGTCTGTCGCCGTGGCGGCAGGACTGCTTGCGGCGATTGGCAGTCAGCAATGACCTCACCGACGCGGATCAGGCTGAGCTTCTTGCCATGGTCCGATCGGCCGCCGGTTTCGGAACGAAGGCACCCCAGCCAATTGCGTTCACCGAGGATCATTTTGGTGGTCTCAAGCAGGCGCCAATTATCCTCAAACGCATCGCCAATGTTCAAGGCGTCAATCGGCTTCTGGCGAACGCCTCGATTGATTTCTGTCCTAAGGCCCTGACGATTGTCTATGGTCGCAATGGCAGTGGAAAGAGTGGCTTCGTTCGCATCATGCGAACGGCATGCCGGACTAGAGTTGAGAATCCAGCCAAGCTGAAGGTCCTCGCGGATGTGTATGGCAGCGGGAGCGGTCCCCAGGTTGCCGAAATTGTTATTGCCGCCGGAAAGGGCGACGAAGTCGTCAATTGGAAGCCAGGCATGGCGGCTGCCCCGCAGCTCATGCAGGTGGCGATTTTTGATACAGCCTCGGCACAGCTCTACGTAGATGGAGGTAATCAGATCCGCTTTCTGCCGTTCGGTCTTGCCTTGCCGCATCAGCTAAACACGGTCTGCCTTGCACTGAAGGAAAAACTTGAGACGGAACGCGCAGCGGCAATCGGCAATAAGTTTAGTCTCACCGGAATTTCTTTTCCATCCCTTCGCGATACCCCGGCTCAGCGGTTCGATAAGGCGCTAAATAAAAAGACGACAGATATCCAAATTCAAGAAGCGGCGACGTTCACTGCCATACACCAAAGCCGTCTCGATGCGGTGACGGGAATCTTGTCGGCCGGTGTTGCCGCTGCGGCCGACACCAATGCCCTAATCACATGGGCAGAGAGCGTTGCGCTTGAATGTGAAACCGCCGCGACGGCCTTCTCGGATGACGCATTGGCGGGATGCGCAGCGGTCAAGATCGGCGCAGTTGCCGCGCGTCAAGCCGCTGAGCTCGCTGCGGAAAAGCTCTTTACTGACGAGCCGCTCCCGGGCGTCGGGACAGAAAGTTGGCGCGCATTGTGGCTGGCAGCTCGCAACTACTCAGTGAGCGAAGCATATGCCGACCAAGAATTTCCGGTCTTGGCTCTCGAGAAGGGAGATGCAGCCTGCGTGTTGTGCCAGCAACCCTTGCTCGCGGATGGTGCCGCCCGGATGAAGCGCTTCAAGAACTACATGGAAGATGCGCTGGATACCGTAGCGAACAAAGCTGAAAAGTCGCTTCGGAATGCCGTGACCGACCTCATGGAGCTAAAGCTTTTGCGCGCCACCGATTTTAATGACCGGCTTGAACAAATCAAAAAACGTGATGCCGGGCTCGCTGACGCGCTATCGGCCTTTCAGGGAAAGGCTATTTCGCGCCGGACGGATGCCGTCGCGCGGTTGGCGGGCGAGCCGAGTAGTCCGCAGGTACCATTATCCTCCCCGCATGAAGCGATGAAGGCTTTGGTCATCAAGCTCAGAGACGAGAAAGCCGCGTTTACCAAAGCGACGGATCAGTGCGAGCGCGAAAAACTAGTCAACGAGAAAGCAGGGTTAGAAGATCGGAAGATTTTGGCGGCCAACCAAGAGAAGCTCACGGCACGTCGAGATTTGATGATAACTGATGCAGCCTACGCGATCGCGCTGGCCGAGCTTCAGACGAAGGGCACCACTCAGCGAGCTAACGAACTAATAGATACCCATTTGACGTCGGCAGTGGTGGCGAGATTCAAGGCAGAATGCGATCGTTTTGACATCGGTCATCTCAAAGTGGGGCTCGCGCGCAAGAGCGGACAAACCAAGGCGGAATTTGAGGTAGACCCCCAGACCAAGCTAACCAAACTAACCTCGGACATCCTCAGCGAAGGCGAGCAGCGCGCTCTCGCGTTGGCCGGGTTTCTGACAGAGGTCGCGCTAACGGACGGTTCAGGACCGATCGTCTTTGACGATCCGGTTTCCTCTTTGGATCGCGATCGAGGCCTTAAAGTCGCCGAGCGAATCGTAGAAGAAGCCTGTCGGAGGCAGGTTATTGTCTTCACTCACGATCTTATCTTCTTCAATGATCTCTGCGGGATATCCGAAGAGGCCGGCATTGAGCCAGTGACCATTGCACTCTTCAGCGACAAGGACGCTGCGGGCAAAATCGATCCGGCGGGGATGGTTTGGAAGGGACTGAACGTTAGCAAGCGGATCAGCCGCCTCAAGAATGATCTGGTATCTCTTGCCAAGATGCATAACACAAGCCCCGCCGACTACGAATATAACACGAAGAATTTTTATGGACGCCTCCGCGATACCTATGAGCGAGTTGTCGAAGAGGTGATTTTCCAGGATATCGTGCGCCGGGGCGCGGACGTTATTCAAACGCAAAAACTGCGCTACGTTACGTTTCCGGACAACCTCGCAATCCGTTTTCATGAAGGCATGACGAACGCAAACACGCACAGCCATGACAACCCGGCATCTGATACCGTTGCGATTCCTAAACCTGACCGTGTAACGGCTGATTTTGCGGCGCTGGAATCGTTGATCGCTGATTTTAAGGCGGCCAACGCTGCCGCTGAGGCCGCGAGGCCGCAGATGAAGCCCAAAAAGTGATTTCATCTCGCGGTTAGGATTCGAAATCCCTGCGCTCCTGCCTAGCGGTATCGATAACCACCACGTCGTGCGATGTGCAGCTCTTCGACCACGGGCACGATTCCAGTTTTTCATCGAGCTCATGCAGCGCTGTGATGGTGCAGCTTTGCTATTCACAACGATCGCGACGACGTTTTTCAGAGGCATGATTGGGCGGTATCAGAAGTCGATATCAGGTTCTGTGTCTTCTGCGCCGTCGTCGTCGCCCTCAAGAGCGGTTGTGCCAAGAGCCGCCGCACACAGCCGCTCCAGTTCACTCATCGGGGCCGTCCCTCTGAGAATAGCTCGCAGTTTTTTCCTCCGAGCCGTGAGCGCCCGGGTGGGATCGCGCAGGTATGGATCCGCGGCCACCGTCTTCCCGGCAAGTTCTGCGATTTCGCGCGCGAGCTCGGCTATCCGCAGATGCTCTTCGTTTGAGCGATCGAGCGCTGGGATAAGCCGGTAAGGCAGCGCATGAATATGCCGCTCGCCGAATGCGCCTTTCGGATTGAATAGGGTAATTGCTTCTGTCAGCGCGTGACTGTTCAGCATGCCGACGCAGAACCACGCCTCCATCTCGGACTCGATCGCCTTCCAATAAAGCGTCTGGTCAACCACGCGGTTCTGCGCCTCCGCAACCGGAATGCACGCGGCGCAAATATGCTTACCGCCGGCGCCGGCGAGCAGGAGATAGCCCTCTCTTCTGAACTCCTGCTTGACCAGCTTGCCCCGCTCGTCGATGCGCTGCTGCAGGGACTTACCCTGCCCCACCGCCTGCAACTTCGCGTTGATGCCCAGAAACCTGCGTGCGGATTGGATTAAGCCCATGCCACGGATCGCGGTTTCATCGAAAAGCTTCCAAACGCCGTCCGCGTCACGAGTCGCCGGGATAGCAATCGGCGCCCGGTGAGCGGCGAGTAAAATGGGCAGCAAGTTCTCCGATTGCGCCATGTGGTGGATGAAGCGTGGTGCCACGTGGCCAGGGAACTGTTCGGTCTTCATTTCCTTCGCGGCCTTGACCGTGAAGTACCAGTCGGAACCGGCCCGTGGCGTGCCAACCCGGTACTCGGCACCCGTTGCGTTTATTACGTCAATGCACACAGCCGTGCGCGGCATGAGGTCGGCGCCTTGCTGAGGGATTTCGGTCATACCGCCCAGCGCGACCGGCATCCCTTCCTTCTCGAGCACCCATGCCGATCGCTCATCGCCGATTTCCCGAACCGAGAACTCGGCCTCTTCAAGACCTGCCGGCAGGGCGAGATAGCCGTGTATCGGCGCATCCCAAAAGCGCCTCCCCTATCCGCTCTTGCCCCGCCCGTGTTTGTGTGACCGCTCGGTGACTTGACGGCCGCAAGGCTTCCGGTCTTCGGGATGTCCGTTCGAAATCCGACGCCGGGCCAGCAACCGCTCAACTGTGCCCGGTTCTACCGACGCGGCGTTCGCCGACCGGCAGCCGGTTTCGCGTCGAGCGATGTTCCGTCGGGCGCGCGGCTCGAGATTTGTCGGATGGCTTCCCGATCAATGATCGAAGTCATCCTCAAGAGCTCCCCCATTTCGACGGTCCGCAGGCGGCCTCTCATGTAGGGCAAGATGACCGGTCCCGCCGCCGGATCAACGCGGCTCGCTTCCGCGCTTCGCTTGTGCAGCTCCGCCCCGCTTCGCGGCGCGCCTTAGGGCGCGGCGTTTGATCCGTCAGCTCACTGGTCTCGGTCCCTTTTGCCCCACGAGGCCGCACTCCCGCGGCCCGCACGCAAAGGGGCACCGCCATGAGCAAAGAACGCTTCGATATTCATCAGCACATCACCGATAAAATCGTCAGCGCGATCCAGCGCGGCGCAGGCGATTTCCGGCTGCCCTGGTACCGCGCCGCCGGCGGTATCATGCGGCCCGTCAACGTCGCATCGCAGAAACAGTACCGCGGCATCAACGTCGTGGCGCTTTGGGCCTACGCAGAGGAATTCGGCTACAGCTCGGGCGTCTGGGGCACTTACCGCCAATGGGCCGAGGCCGGCGCTCAGGTTCGCAAAGGCGAGAAAGCCGCTTTCGTCGTCTTCTACAAGGAGCTCGAAGTCGCCGCCGAGACCGACACCGGCGACGCCGAGACCACCACCCGCCTCTTCGCCCGCGCCACACCGGTATTCGCCGCCGAGCAGGTCGACGGCTTTAGCTTCCCTGCCCTGCCCGAGAAACCGGCGAACCCCGTGGAGCCAATCGAGGCCGCCGAAGCCTTGTCGCCGCGACCGGAGCGAACATCGTGCATGGTGGCAGCCGGGCTTGCTACGTGCCGCGCACCGACAACATCCACATGCCTCCACGCGATGTCTTTATCGGCACCGGGACCAGCACCGCAGCCGAGGCCTATTACTCGACCAAGCTTCACGAGCTGACGCACTGGACGGGCATCGAAAGCCGCTGCAACCGGCAATTCGGGACGCGCTTCGGCGATCAGGCGTATGCGATCGAGGAGCTCGTCGCGGAACTCGGAGCCGCTTTCCTCTGTGCCGATCTCCGCATCAGCCATGAGCCGCGCGCGGATCACGCACAATATCTCGCGTCGTGGCTTTCCGTCCTCAAGGCCGACAAGAAGGCGATTTTCACCGCCGCATCGGAAGCGTCGGAAGCCGCAGCGTTTCTCGCCGCACTTCAGGTGGCATGAGCGTGAGCAACTCCCCTGCCCTCTCGGGTCGCGCATCTGCGATCCCTGCGCCCTTAGGCGGATCGAACCTTACATAAATCGCCGGCCACCCCCGCGCACAGAAGCGCCTCCCCTATCCCCTCTTGCCCCCCGTGTTTCTCTGACCGCTTGGTGACGTGGCGGCCGCAGAGGTTCCGATCTTCGCCATGTCCTTTCGAAAACCGAGGCCAGGCCAGCAACCTCTCAACTTTGCCCGGTTCTACCGACGCGGCGTTCGCCCTCAAAACCGAACGGCTTCCCCCTACGGGCTGCCCCCCATTACGGCAAGGCGCTGAAGCGCTTTTGACCGCTCACTCGATCCGCATCGGTGACCGAACGGGCAACGAGATTGCCAGCCCGGCGACCTCAAAACTCGAAAGGACATACGATGATTAAGACCGAATCCGCGAAGCGCCCGACGCACCGCGTCTATGCGGTCACCAAGAACGGCGAGAAGAAATTGACGCAGCCTGGTCGCACCAGGACGGCAAGGGCTTCAACGTGAAGCTCGATTATCTGCCGCTCAACGTAGCCGAGATCGTCATCCGAGAGCCGCGCAGCGAGGCCGATCGCTCGTGATCGATGCCACCCTCGAAATCCGTCGCTTGAACGACAGCTTCCGCCGCTCCCCGAGCGATGGAGGCAAGGGTTTTGAACCCTCCACCCCTTGGCAAGGTTGTGCTTCTGCCAAGTCGCAACAGCGCGGTTTGAATTTCAGCCTCCGGCAGAAATTCCTAGAGCCTGTCCTTGCCGGCCCCACTCGATCGGCAGGTCTACCAATTGCGCAAGACGGATTCCTCTTGGCATTCGATGGTCGACAATCGCTTTGACAAGGTCGGGGGCTAAGAAGGCCAGCGAAAGCAGCATGGAAATTGACCGCGCACTCCGGCTTTCGCGGTAGGCGAGCGCATCGATGTTCTCGATTCGGCCGGTTACAAGTTCCTCCAGCCAACGGCGCGACACGGTGATCGCCGAAAGCAACCGCGAGCGCGTGTCTGAGGACATGGCTCGCGGATCCGCCCATTCCCCCTCCGCGGGCGCGATAACATCCCGCTGAATGCGAGTCGGTCGCCTGGACCAAGGAACGACGATGACTTCTGGCCGATGGGTAGCCGCGTCGGGTTCTGCAAGCCTGACTGCGATTTCGCTGGTTCGGATATCCACGCGCTCCACGAGGTCCGGCACGGCGTTGGTCTGGCAAGCAAATTGATGGTTGGCATTGGCATTGGCTCTCGGCGCGCTCGCAACATCCGCCCCGAAGGTTCGCGTCCCATCTCCCGCAACCGCCAATGCCTTGAGCACGGCCTCCTCAACGTCCTGAGCTGGAACCCGAACAATGGCCGCGGCGCTATCCTCTGGCGACCCGGTTTCTCGGCTAGAGATATAGTAGCGATACCTCACGCCGGCTTTGACCGCGTGGCTGGGCGTCATGGCGCGTCCAAGGTGATCGAAGAGCTTCCCGGTGAGGAAAGCACCGGACGGCGAGCGACGATACCCCGACGCGGTCGCCTGAGCCGCCAGCTTGGATTGAACCGCGTCAAACACGTCTTGGGCGATGATTCCAGGGTGCTCGCCCGGATAGCTATTCGCGCCGTGGTTAATCTCGCCCAGGTACATCCGATTCTTGAGCAGATAGGCGAGCGGTCCCCTTGTGAACAAAACTCCGCCGACGACCCGACCGGTCGCAAGCGTCCGCACTCGAGACATGATGCCCTTTTGTCGAAGCTCATCGATCAGAGGCCCGAGTGAGCCCAGTTCGAGATAGCGCTGAAATAAGAACCGAACAGTTTCCGCCTCCGCCTGGTCGACGACAAGCTTTCGCTCGACCACCCGGTAGCCGAGCGGAACGACGCCGCCGACCCAGATACCCTTCTTTTTCGAAGCGGCGATCTTGTCGCGAATGCGCTCGCCGGTGACTTCTCGTTCGAACTGGGCGAAGGACAGCAGCATGTTCAGTGTCAGACGGCCCATGCTGGTCGTCGTGTTGAACGACTGCGTGATGGAAATGAAAGAGACACTGGCGGCATCGAACGCTTCCACGAGCTTAGCAAAGTCAGTGAGCGATCGTGTCAGGCGATCGACCTTGTAGACGACGACTACGTCGACCCGCCGCGCAGCGACGGCCTCGAGCAAGTTCTTCAGGGCTGGACGATCGAGATTGCCGCCAGAATAGCCGCCGTCATCGTACGGGGTTGGAACGAGAACCCATCCCTCATGCGCCTGGCTGCGGATATAGGCTCTGCAGGCCTCACGCTGGGCGTCCAACGAATTGAAGTCTTGTTCGAGGCCCTGGTCGGTCGAGACGCGGGTGTATATCGCGCACCGCAGCGCCCCAACCTTTGCCGTGCCCGCTAAATGGCTTGAACGTCTGCCGGGGCGCTTGGTCATGGAGGGGTTTCCACCGCGCAACTCACGATTGGAGACTCGCCCCGATATGCCGGCGGCGAGGCCGGCGCCGCGTCTCGATCGCGACCGGCGCTCCCCAGATCCCTCTTCGCCAAGCCAGTTGCACGCCGGGCGGCCTCGCTCGCGCGGCCCAGACCGAAGAATCGAGGGCCGTTCCACCGTGTGCCAGTGATCGCGCGGGCCACCTGAGACAGGCTTCGATAGGTTCCGCCGTTCCAGACGAAGCCACTTTCGAGCGCCGTGACGCGATGACGCTCGCCTGCCCACTCGCGGACCAAAATTGAGCCCGGCTTCACGACCAGGCCATATAACGCTGCTGACCTGCCGCGCAGTTGGTCCGGTCGAACGCGGCCTTTCAAGCTGCCGCGGCTCTTCGCCGCGTAAGCCTCCAGCACACGCAGTGTTTGCGGGTCGAGATCGCCAAGCTCCAGCGCCTGCAAGCGATAGGCGAGCGCTCTGATGAGCAGGCTTTTCGGCAGGGCCTTGGGAGCGCGCTTGCCGAAGAGGCTGCGCCATTCAAGGCGGAGCGCCTCGCCGTCGAGCGTCCGCAGGCGCTCAACGGCGAGTTGGATGCTCTCTGCTCCGTTTTCGGTCGACAGCGCAGCCATCGTTCAGGCCGTCTCTTCACTAACACCCGAAACCGAAGCGTCACCGTTTCCGGCATCCGCGTTCGGCGGCTCCAATGAGAGATTTGGAGCCCGCAACATGTACCGGGTGACGCCGGCGGATCGATCGCGCGTGATTGCGTGGCCTCGTTTCCTGAGGCCGCTCAGCGCGGCGCGAGTCGTGTGTGGAAGCCAGTTAGTGGCGCCGATCAACTGGTCGATTGTCGCGCCATGGTCCCTCCGCAGCAGCTCGATGACCTCCATAAGCTTCGAGCCCAGGCGCGGAATGGGCGGCGCCACCCCCTCACGAATAGCGCTTGAATTGGCTGTTGCGCCCTCGCTGCAGTCTCGGCGGCTCAATTCTCGCCCTACCCTGCCGGGCGACTGTTCGACGCCGTGCGGACGCTCACCGTTCATGACTCTCGGCTCCGCCGGCTCCTCTTCAATAGCCGTGTCATCGACAGCGATGGCTTTCAATCCCGCAGCTGTCAGCCGCAGCGCAAAGGACTGCGCAGTTTCTTTGTCCCGGCGCCAGATCGGCATCCCGGCTTTGGCTTTGATCTCCTCACCGAGACCTGCGGCGATGAGCTTCTGCGCGACATTTCGAGCGGCGCCACCCTTGAGATTCGGCATCGTGGTCAGGCAGTGATCGTCGCGCTGCGCCGCCGCGCTGAGGAGAACCAACTGGGTATCACTGAGTTTGTGCGCCGACCCAGAAGATTTTGTGGTGTTGCGTTCCCTAGACATCGTTTACCCTCGCAGTTGATAGGAACCGGACAGTCGGGCTGCCTCACTGCGACAAGCCCCGGATCAATCGATCGACGGGGCTAAGGTCCAATCGGCGCGCGATGCGGCACCTACGCCGACACCAATGCTCGCTTCCGAACGGAAAGCCAGTCGTATCTCTTGAACGAGCCGAATTTTTTGCAGGGCTGCACCGAGCATTCACGGCAGCCTTGTCCAAGCGTTGATCTTGAATGGTGTTGCTTGAAGCGCGCTGAGCGCATTGCTGAAGAACGCCCGCGGGCGCGCGCATTCTCATTCGCCAGCGCATTGCGGCGAGCTAGACCGCGCTGCCCTTGAGGTTCGATGTCGCCGTCAGACAGTGATCGTCGCGCTGCGCCGCCGCGCAGAGGAGAACCAACTGAGTATCGCTGAACTTGAGCGCTGTCCCGCGCGATTTTTGCGCTGTCGTGCACCTTTGACATTGTTTGACCTTTCGCAGTTCGGGGAAGCCAGATGTTTCTAGCTCCTACCGCGACAAGCCCCGGATCAAGCTGACTTGATGGGGTCAGGTCTCCAATCAGCGCGCCACGCCGCTGCCGGCAGTGACCCCAATGCCTGGGTCCGAAAGGAATGCCAGTTGTTTTCTCCCAAAACTGAGCGGGAATCGTGTTCCTGGACGCCAGCGTGAACCCGTTCCAACGGGGTCCCGATTGGATGGAAATCAGCCGGTAGCGAAGTCCCTATTCCATCAAAACCGATGCGGAGTCCTTCCCTGTGCGTCGCCGATGGGCCGACGAAGCCGCAGATCATATGTGCCAGCATCCAGGTGACCCTGTCACAGCATTGCCGTAGGAGGTCGGAGGGCGGTCAGGAGCCAGCCATCAGTCTGTTGAAGTTCAGATTGAGCCCCGCAACCGGCCATTCGAAGGCGTAGATGCATCCGAGGCTGCCGCATGTGACGTATGCGGTGCGCATATCGGCGCCGCCGAAGCAGACGTTGGTTATGAAGGGTTCCGTTCGCGGAAGGCGGAACATGCGCAGGAGCTCTCCGTCTGGGGCGATCATCACGATCAAGCCATCTTCGTGATGGAGCGTGGCGCACGCGATGTTTCCTAAGGAATCGACCGCGATCGAGTCGAAGACCCGGACGTTGGGCAGCCGCGACAAGAACGTCGCGCCGCCGGTGTGGGGCCCAGCCGCCAATCGCCCTGGCGCTTCGATATCCCAGTACCAGAGGTTGCCGACCAGCGAATCTGCCACGTAGAGCCGGCCCCCGTTCGGGGACAGGGCGACGCCGTTCGGGTGGTTGAGGGGAAAACCGACGCGCCTGATCGACGCCGCGTCCGGTCGCGCGTAGTACAGCGCGCCGTACTGTCGGCTGTCGGCTAACGCGCTCGCATGGTCCGTAAAATACAGCCCGCCCGCCGCATCGAAAACGAGATCGTTCGGCGCCTGAAGGGGACGGCCATCGCATTCAGAGTAGAGCGTCTCAACGCCGCCGGAGCGAAGATCGATCGCCTGAAGTCGGCCTCCGATGTAGTTCCGAGCGGCGCGGCCGAGCGGCAAGTTGCGGTCATTTCCGGGCTGCCAATCGAGTCCGCCGTTATTGCATGCGTAAAGTCGGCCGTCGGGGCCGAGCGCTGCGCCGTTCAGTGAACCCTCGACGTCGACGACACGGCGCTTTTCGCCGTTCGGCTCGATCCGCCAAACGCAGGAATTTCTGAGATCGACGACAAGTAGGGCGCCGTCAGGCAAGGCGACCGGCCCCTCAACGAACCCCAGTCCGTCCGCGACAACCCGCGCTGGGACGACTTCCGCCTTCACGGCATCCACCGGGTGGCGCGCCGCAGCAGAAACGCGAGCACAGCCTCGGACACCAGGGCCATGAGCAGGATCCACACGATCCCAGCCATGATCAGATCGGTCGCGGTGATTGGGACGAAGCCCGCGAGCAGCTTTCCGATCCCTTGCCGGGCGCCGAGAAGCTCACCAACGACAACTAGCCCCCACGACCAGGACACGGCGACCTGCAGCGGTCCGGCGATGGCCGGCACAATTGCCGGCAGGATGATCTCCAAGGCCTTGACCGTTCGCGACGCGCCGAGAGTTGACGCAAATCCGATAAGCGCCGGCTCAACTCGCGCAACCGCGGCTACGCCCGGGGGATAAATCATGACAAAAACATAGAACGCAACAAGCGAGGCCTGCCCAATGGTCGCAGTCCCGAACCAGAGGATCAGGAACGGCGCGAGAGCAAGCGGCGGAATGCTTCGCAGGATCGAGACAAACGGATCGAGCGCTTGCGCAAAGAGCGGAAAGCGCGCCGCCAGAACCAGGCCGAACCCGGCGAGAGCGACGCCGCTGAGCGTGCCAAGAAGAAAATGCCATGCGGTAGCGAGAACATGCGGAAGAAAGCCGTCTGAGCCTCCCCCCTGCAACTTGATTTCCGGGCTCGAGGTGATCGTGCTGAAAAAGCTGATCGCGACGGTGAGCGGCGAAGGCAGTCTAGTCTCGCCGATCCAGGCGGAGGCCGCGGCCCAGAGTCCGAAGACGAGGATCGCCCCGAGGAGGGCCAGCCCGGCGCTCGCGGCGCGATCGCGGGCTGCCCCGGCCCTGGAGTCGGAGCCTCCTACCATCAATGCGCCTTCACACCCGCCGCCGCATAGCGCGACGCGTCGAGAAAGTTGAAAGCGTCGAACTGCTTCTGCGCTGCATCGCGGAACTCCGCCGCCTGGCCGGTGGCGTCCTTGAGCTTGGCGATGTCCCCCTCCGCCTGTTGGCGGTATCGATCGAGTTCCTGATAGATCGTGTTGGTGGTCGATATATCCGCGGCCTTGAATTCACCCGCCTTGAACAGGCCCTGCTCGACGTATGACTTGATGATCGAGTCGATCTCATAGCTCCAGTAGAACGGATCCCTCGGATCGTTGAACCACGACGCCTGTTGCTTGAACGTGAAGCCCGGATCCAGCCTTGTGTAAATCACCTTGAGGTCTTCAGGCTTGGATGTCGTGCCGGCGAGCTTGTTGAGGAACGGCAGGTGAATCGCGATCGCATCGTCCATATGGTCCTTCTGGTACTGGACGATGCGGAACTTGACGCTGGCGAGCCGCAAAAGCGTATCGTGATTGGCGGCGGCGTACTTCTGTGTTGTGGTCCAGCCAACATGGGTGATTGAGCGCAGCTCCTCGGAGTCCGGCGAGGCGGTCGCGGCGCTCGCAAGATCGGCGGCAGTGACGATCTGCTTGTAGCCGGCCTGCTCAAGCGTGATGCGCGCCGGCAGACCGCCGATCTCGAAGTCGGCGCGCTTGCTCAGCATGAGCGCGACGCCATTCGGGTCCGGCTGCACCTCGGTCGTGGTGTCCTCCAGCGCGAGGTCGCCGCGCTTGAAGAGAAGCTGAATAAACGGCTTGACCGCCGCCTCGGCCGGGTAGGTGAACACCTTTCCCTTCAACTGCTGCATCGCAGCTTTGAGCGCGTCAGCCGGCGCCTTACCCTCGGTGACGAAATCCTTGTAACTCTTGTAGCCTGCGTTCGGCTGCGCCATGATCGCGTAGGCTTGGAAGATGTCGCCGAAAACAAAACTGTCGAATTTCGCCTGCCGCATCGACGGAATGAGGAGCGCCGGCGCAGCCGACGCAACATCCACCGTCCCTGCAATCAGCAGCGGCGCGACTTGGTCCGCCTGCACGTTCTTCCACTGCAAATCGATGCCGACGTCTTTGAACCAGCCCTTGTCGAGACCGATGATGGCATCCGTGTGCGGCGGGTACGGCTCCATGCCAAAGTTGACGGTAACCTGCGGGATCGATACGTCGCCAATGCGGTCGATCGCGTTCTGAGCGGAAGCCGTCCCGGCGCATGGGATCGCCGCCGAAAACGCCGATAGCAAGGCAAGAATTCTGAGAATTTTCATCGTTTGTGTCCTCCGATTCACCGCTTCTTGAGTTACTCGACCCCGCTGGCGCGCGGCAGCCATCGGGTTAACCGGTTGCCGGCCACGCCAACGAGCTGCGTGGCGCCGCTCGCGAGCGCGACGTAGCAAAGCAGGATGATGACCATGCGCCCGGTCTGGACGTAGGTTTCAGACACGATCAGCAATCGACCGAGACCTTCCTGCGCAGCGAGAAACTCGCCGCCGAGTCCCACGGCGAACGCGACGCCCACTGCGACCCGAGTCGCGTCGAGAAGATTGGGGACGATCGACGGCAGAATGACATCCCAGACGACCGCCAGCCGTTTGGCGCCGAGCACACGGGCGAAGTTGATGCGATCGCGATCCACGGTTTCGATCGCTGCGATGGTGGACGTCAAGTAAATCACCGAGAGGCCGAAGGTGATGAACGCAATGACGCCATACTCTTCGCCGCCGAACCAGATCAGAAAGAGCGGCACCAGCGCCAGCAACGGCACGTTGCGCGCCGTCCGCGCGATCGGTGAGAGCACGCCGCGCGTGAATCGGTTGGACATCGTTATTACCCCGATCGCCGTTCCAAGAATAAATGCCAGAACGAGTGACGTCAGAACGCGCGCGATGGTGGCTAATGCATTTGTCGCCAGCACCCACAGCGCGGCTCCGTAACCGGACTCCTGACCGCCGTATTGAAGAGCGGCCATGCCCGGCAGATCGACGAGGATAATCTGCTGCCATGTCGGCGCGAGACGCAGGGCGGGGCCTCCGGACGATTGCACGATCAGCGCCCCGGCCTGCCACGCCGCCGCGAGAACGATGGCCGCAAACAGAACGCGCACGGCGTGAGCGCGTCCGCTATTCATCGCGGCGCCATAATCTGATCGAGGAGCCGGCCTGCAAGACGAGCAAATTCCTGTGATTTGCGTGATTCGAGGCCGCGGGGGCGGGACAGGTCGACCATGACGTCGTCGATCACCTCCCCTTTCGCCATGATGATCACGCGGTCGGCTAGGAATACGGCCTCTTCGACGTCATGCGTGACAAACATAGTCGTCAGCGGACGTAGCTTGCGGAGCGACGCGATCTCAAGCTGCATCTCGACTTTGGTTGCGTAATCGAGGGCGCCGAATGGTTCGTCCATCAGGATCATGTCTGGCCTGTTCGCGAGCACCATCGCGATCGCGAGCCGCTTGCGCATGCCACCGGATAATTCCTTCGGGTACAGATTTTCCGTGCCCGACAACTGGACGAGCTCAAGGTGCTCGGTTACCAACGCCGGGCGCTCTGAGGCTGGCACGCCCCCAAGCCGGAGTGCGAAATCGACGTTGCTGCCTACGCGCTTCCAAGGAAAGACCGCGTCAGTCTGGAACACCATTCCGCGATCGCGTCCGGGCTTGGTGATCGGCTTGCCTCCAAGGGTCGCACCTCCCGACGTGGGAGTAAGCAGTCCAGCGACGACGTTCAGGAGCGTCGACTTTCCGCATCCAGACCGACCGATGACCACTACGAATTGGCCATCCGGAATCGTGATGCTCACGTCCTTGAGAGCTTCGATGCGACCGCCCGATACGGTGTCGTACGCGACCCGTACATTCCGCACTTCTAACGTTCCGCCTTGAACGGAATCCTGGCGGGCCACCGTCTCCATCCCACGGGAATCGACGACTGAGTATTCCAAAGGCTTCGTGTCTCCTCCCACGCTTTGCCCCGTCATGTGCTGTATGGGTCGGCTTCCCAATCGGCATTATTAGACGTTCTCGAAACCCACGAGTCAAGGATAATTACCACCAAGTGAATTATCGTTGACATACTGTTCCGCGGACTAAATGATTGAGTATTGGAAGGCGCTAAGCGGTGGGCCGGCGCCCTTGTGTTTCCGCCGTAGGAATACGCCTCGAGAGCCTCTATGCCCGTTTTGGTTGACCAGAATGCGCCCTCCTTGCCGCTGTCCGTGGGCGGCGCCGGCCAGGCGGGAGTGCGCCTCTACAACGAGCGTCTGATTCTGTCGCTCGCCCGCCGCCTTGGCCACTTGTCGAAGATCGAGGTTTCGCGCCAGACCGGTCTATCGGTCCAGTCGGCTTCGAGGATCATGAACCGCCTCCAGGCCGACGGTCTGCTAAAGCGCGAGACGCCCCTGCGGGGACGGGTCGGGCAGCCAACTGTCCCGACTTCGCTCGATCCGGAAGGGGCCTTCTCGATTGGGTTGAAGATCGGCCGGCGCAGTTGCGACTTGGTGCTGATCGACTTCTGCGGCGGCGTGTGCAGCCGCGCTCGCCGCGCCTATCCCTATCCGACCCCCGATCTGGTGATGGAGTTCGTCGTCGACGAGCTGAAGCCGCTGATAGGATCGTTGCCAGCAACGAAGCGGCACAGGATCGCGGGACTTGGCGTCGCCGCACCGCTGCAGTTGTGGAGCTGGTCGGCCGAAATCGGCGCGCCGGCCGACAAGATGGACGCCTGGCGGTCGTTCCGGATAGAGGAAGAGTTGGCCCGGGTCTCGACGCTCAGCGTGACCTTATGCAAACATGCGACCTCGGCGTGCGCCGCTGAATTCTTCTTTGGCCACGGCTGGCGCCATCGCGATTTCCTCTATTACTTTGTCGGCTCGTTTGTGGGCGGCGGCCTTGTGCTCGACGGAACGCTTTATCCGGGCCGCACCGGCAACGCTGCGGCCGTCGGCTCGATGCCGATCGCCCCGCCGAGAGGCAGTAACCTGCCGACCTCGCAATTAATCGCCCGCGCGTCGATCTACCAGCTCGAACGGCGCGTAGCGGTGGCTGGCCTCGACCCCTCTTCGCTGTGGCGCACCCCGGAAGCGTGGGACGATTTCGGCCCCCTGCTCGACGAATGGCTCGAAGACGCCGCCGCCGCGCTCGCCTACGCAACGGTCGCGGCGAGGTCGGTGATCGACGTCGAGGCGATCATCATCGACGGGGCGATGTCGCCGGACGTGCGCGAGCGCCTATGCTTGCGGGTGGCGGCCCAGATCGAAACGCTCGACCAGCGCGGCCTTTCGGAGGCGACGATCGTCGCCGGTTCTATCGGCGCCGACGCCCGCGCCATCGGCGCCGCCGCGCTGCCGCTGATTAAGGCCTTTGCGCACGACAGGGAACTTGTGTTCAAAGACGCGCCGGGCGAGTTCAAGAATCCTGCGGCCCCCCCGACGACGCAAAGGACAGCGGTCGCCCGTCGGCGCGAGCTGCCGTGATGAAGATTGTCTCAAACCTTGCTGTTTGCGCGCCACTGCCGCTCGCTTACCTTACGGCATCGAAACCGATGTCACCGGCGCTCCCCGTGTTCATGAGTCTGCGGCCTTGATAATACGTCTCGTGAATGCTTTCGGCCGTCTCTGCTCCGGCATTGGGGACGATCTTCGATCACAGGAAGTCCTCGGCCGAGGCGAACTCGCCAGCCCTGTCGATGTATCGCAACAACGACAGCGACCACGGCCACCTCCGCGAACCAAAGGCCCGCCAAATGAGACTAAAAAGCTTTGTTTGTCCCCGGGCGACGAACGGAAGCAGCTTATGAACGCGGAACACTTCGACAAGATTGCTGCAAAATTCTAAGCAGCAGCTCTACCTGATAGCAAATTCAATGTCAGCTGGTTGTCTAGTGCAACGATTTCGCCATCCTGCATGACCAAATCGACATTTCGAAACATCGCCGGGTCGGTGAGGGGGTTGCCTCGAATGGCGACAACGTCCGCAATCTTTCCAGCCTCCAGCGTGCCAAGACTATCTTGAAGGCGCAGCAGCTTGGCCGCCTCATTGGTTGCCGCTTTGATCGCCTCCATCGGGCTCCACCCACACTCGATCATAAGAAGCAGTTCGGAGGCCAACGCGCCATGCACTGCATCCGTGCCGGGAACGCAGCGCACCCCGTGACGACGAGCCTGGCGAAGATAGGATTTCGCTCGCGCCTTGCTCTCGATGAGGCGCGGCGAAGCTCCCGCGTCGGGTTTGACGAGAACGACGCTCGTCGTCGGCACCAGCGGGATGTCGTTCTCTGCCATCGCCGCAAATTGCGCGTCGTCCAGGTAGAGGCCGTGCTCAAGGGAATCGACGCGATGGTCAATGCACCAATCCGCAGCTTCGCCACCGTGGCAATGAACGGATACCGGCTTGTTTATGCGGCGCGCCTCGAAGAAAATCGCATCAACCTCAGGTTTGGAATATGTCGCCAGCGTAGGATCTGGGGCGCTGCTGTTTGGTGTGGCGTAGAACTTGATCCAGTCCGCGCCGGCTCGAGCAGTCTGTCTTATGTAAGCCCGCAAGGAGTTGATGTCGTCGGCGGTCGCATCGGTAACCGAGACATTGACCAGTGACGATTGCAATAGATGGCCGGCGGCCTGCAGTTTCGGTGTCTTCACCAAGCCCGCTCTCTGGAGTTGCCGAAACAGGAGATCTACAAATTTTCGATCTCCCAGAGTTCGCATTGTGGTGACGCCGGCACGCAGGTCGATGCCGAGATAATGCGCGGCCCAGAGCGCGACTTCCGCCTCCCGGCGGTCCGCATGGGCATATTCGTTGCCGCTGGTCTCAATTGTCGCGTGGCTGTGGACGTCAATGAAGCCAGGTGCGAGCGTATGATCGGGCAGATTGATGAGCCGCGCGGCGGCAGGCGGTTCCAACTCGGCGAAGCGTCCGACCTTCGCAATGCGGCCCTCTGAAACCAGAACCGCGCCATCCTCGATCGGCATCGGACCGACGCTGTCGATCAGGCGAGCACCGCGAACGACCATTTCCATTTTGATTCTCCGCCAATGCGCTCGCCCGATGTCGTCAGGGCCTAACCGAGTGAACGATTCGTCGTTCGTTGTTTACACAGGCGTGGGATTCTTCAACCACTCACGCCAGGACGCGATTTGCGGATTCTGAGGCCGCACTTCGTAATAGCGGATGAGGGGCTTATACTCGTTGAACACCCGCCGAAGCTCGTCGACCGCGTCACCCCGTTCGGGATGCTTCGGGAACATGTCGACCCGCAAATCGGTGCGCGCGTATGTGTCCCGGCCAAACACCACCAATGCCGAAGAGAGGTGCCCGCCCTTTTCGCCGCCGGCGGCGCGCCCTGCCTCGATCGACGACATCAAGCGCTCCTCCAGAATTTCGCTGGCGGAGCATTCGAAGGCGTCGACCATTGCGTCGACGACTTTGTCGTTGACGAGGTAATTGCCCATAGCGACAAAATTGCGCTTGGCGACGCCGCCCTTCCAGTCCAGGTTCTGATCTCCCGTGAACACAGCGGATGAGCCGTTTTTGTCGACGATTCCAATTTGCCGATATTCGCTCCAGGCGTCGCTTTCCCTGAGTTCGAGGAGGACCTTTTCCGGCGAATACCCGAGTTCCAGCAACCTCAATGTGAGGGGCCCAAGGCCGGGATCGCTATAGGCCTGAGTGGATACGGCCCCCACGTTCGCCTTGATGAATGGACAACGCGCGCCGACGCTCAACGGGCTTGAGGTCAGGCACACGCCCAATAGTCCTTCTCTTTCGCAGCGCGCGATCATCGTGAAAGTGTGGGCCTCTAGGCCAAGGGAGAAACTCAATCCATCCTCCTTTTCAGCGCGCGCGCGCTGCACTTTAACGTTAAATAAGACTATTGGACAGACTGCGAACTCTGTCAATATCTGCAGTTGCTCGCTGGGCCGTCTCCCACGCAGCCGCGCGTCAACATGGGAATTCACTTGCCTAACAGCCGCCGTGCCATGCGAAGGCCCGCCAACGTTACGTTGCGCGAGGTTGCGCACGCCGCCGGCGTCTCGCCGATGACCGTGTCGAATTTCATCAATCGGAAGTTGGAGCTCATGCGGCCGGAGACGGCCAAGCGGATCGCCAAGGAAGTCGAGCAACTTGGATATCGGCCGCAATTGACCGGCCGGGGTTTGCGCGCGGCGAAGAGGTTCTCGATCGGCATGCTCATTGTCGACGAACGACCGACGTTTCTCGCCGATCCCTTCATCACTCAGATCGTCGCCGGCCTCACGAACTGCTTGAACCGGCAAGGCTACGGATTGCTGCTTCAAGGGGTTCGCGCTCAGGAGTTTCGTGACGCGACCTTCTTTCGCGATGCCCGGACCGACGGACTGTGCGTGTTCCTTTCCGGATCGGAGGCTCTGCGGCGGGCGATGCTCGAGCATGTCCGCGGTCTGGGCGAGGCGGTCGTCGCCTTCGAGGAAACCGACGCTCAGCGAAGCGCGGGGCAATGCATAGTGCGGCAGGACAATTTCGCGGGCGGGCGCGAGTTGGGACTGCTGATGCTCGACCTGGGTGCAAAGGATTTCGTCGTCCTCGCGCCTTCAACGTCGTGGCCGACAGCCGCGCGCCGGCGCGCCGGGTTACGATCGGCTTTGCACTCCAGGCGCTCTCCGGCGCGGGTGTCGACGATCTTTTGTGGGGCCGGCTCTTTTGTCGACACCCAGTATGCTTTGGCGGCTTGGATAGAAGCGGAGGGACTTCCGGACGCGATTGTGGCCGCGAACGACCAGATGGGAATCGCTGCAATGAGGTTGCTCCAGGATGGCGGGGTGGGGATTCCCGAACAGGTCATGATCTCGGGCTTCAACGGATTCGAATTTTCGCAGTACTCCAACCCGATGTTAACGACAGTCCGCTCGCCAGCCTACGAGATGGGCGCACGCGGGGGGGACGAAATGGTCTGTCGGCTCGAGAACGGATCTTTCACGGCCGAAATCATTACGCTCCCAGTCGACGTGCGGCTGGGCGGCTCGACCCCGACTGCGACACGCTGAGTTCGCCGGCCGGAGGCGGGAGGGCAGTTGGTTGCGGAACTCGGGCCTAGGCCAGCGACGCGTCTCATCGCCAGAAGCTCGAACGCACCCCGCCTTGCCAGCAGCACATTGCAAACGTTTGGCGTAGGCGTCGGTCCTATTCTTGCATTGTCGGACCCGCCGACCCGCAGTGCTGAAACAATCGTTTCAACACCGTATTGGATGAAATACCTGTTGCAGAATGGTCGGCCGCAGGTTAGGCTGCGCTGACTTAATAGGAATTCTTCTGTCTCACGATGTATGATGTGCCGGTCGGAGCAATCGTAAAACATGAGCGCAACGGTGCCGTTCTTGACCTCGCGCGGTTTGACAAGCTCAGCCCAAAACACCAGAAGGTGGCGCGGTTCATGGCCGAGAATCCAGCCTTCGCGACCTTCGCGACCGCGGCGGAACTCGGAGAACGGGCGGGGGTGAGCGCGGCGACGGTCGTTCGCTTCGCTCAGGCGCTCGGATTTAACGGCTACAGCGAACTGCAGCAGAACGCCCGGCATGGGTATCTGCGGACGTTGCGGCCTCTGGAGGCATTCGAGACTCGGACCGCCAATCGTCGCGACGCTTTCGAAGCCGAGCTCTATCAGGACATCGAAAACCTCCGACGGACGCTGCACTCGCTGCACCACGATCAGCTGGCCGACGTTGCCCGGCGAATCCGCGTGGCCAGGCAGACCGTCATCGTCGCTTCCGGAAGTTATTCCGCCATCGCGCTCGTCCTCGGCCATCACCTCCAATTCATGGGCTACCGGGTCACGGTCGAAGATCGCGGCGGGCCCCACCTGACGGCAGCCATCGCGCCGTTGACGAGTGACGATCTGGTTATCGGCGTCACTTTCTGGAAAGGGATTCGGGAGATCGTCAAAGCGGTCGGCTGGGCGCACAGCCGGGGCATTCCCACCATCGCGATCACCGACACCGTCTACTCGCCGATCGCCAAATCTGCCGACGTGACGATCGCTCTGCCAACGGAGGGTGTGTCGTTTTTCCAGTCGATGGTCGCTCCGATGTCCGTTGTGCACGGCCTCGTGGCGCAACTGGCCCTCGATGCTGACCCTGCCCACAAGCAGGTCATGAAGGAGGCGGAAGAAAGCTATGAGCTGTTAGAGATCATGAATCCAGGTTGATCGATGATGAGGCGGCCCGCTGGGTTGGTATAGGCGAAAACCGGAGGTAGACTATGGCAGCCGATCGTTTGCAGCGTCTTCAGGGTGCGATCAAGGCCAATGGTCTTGATGCACTGCTCCTCTACAAGCCGGCCAACTCGTACTATGCAAGCGGGTTCACCAGTCTCGACACGGCGCGGCCGAACTCCTACACGCGACCGATCGTCGCCATCCTCACCGAATCCGACGCCGCCCTGGTGGTGCCGCTGCTCGACGAAGAGCCGGCGCGCGATATGTCATGGATCGGCGACATCCGCTCGTACGTGAAGGCGCCGCCTTTCGAGAGCGCCCAGCAAACGATCGCCGACTACCTGGTTGAAAAGGGCGTCAGCAGAGGCAGGATTGGGGTCGAGGAGGACTATTTCTCGCTGCGCATGGCGGCTGATCTGGAGAAGCGCCTGCCTGGCGTCACGCGGGCGCCCGCGACCGCGCTAGTCGAACAACTGCGAATGATCAAAGACGCCGAGGAGATTGCGCATATCCGCGAGGCGTCCCGCCTCACCGACGTCGCGATGACGGCCAGTATGGAGGCGATGACAGTCGGGCGGAGCGAGATCGAAGTCGAGGCCGAGGGCATTCGGGCCATCCGGATCCCACGCGAAGGCGGCAATGGCCATGGCGAGGCAGCCATGATCGACGCCATGGCGATCATCATCGGCGGGGCCCGCGGCTCGATGCCGCACGAGTTCAGTTCATATCGGCGCTACGCCAAAGGCGACCTGACGTGGCATTGCTGGCTCGTGTCCTCTTATGGGTACTGGGCCGAAAACGTCCGCTCCGTCGTCTACGGGACGGGGACTGACACCCAGCAGCGGATGATCGCAACCGCCAAAGAGGCCCTCCAGCTCGGCAAGGATCGGGTCCGGCCCGGCAATGAAGTCGGCAGTGTCTTTGCGGCGGTGCACAAGCATCTCAACCAGGGCGCTCCAGAGGGAGCGATGGTGATCTCGCGCAGCGGTCACGGCTCCGGGTTGGAGTACCACGAGCCTCCATTCGTCGAGATTACCGATCGCACCATCCTACAACCGGGCATGGTGCTGACCGTGGAGCCCGGGATCTTCCTGCCGGGCGTGGGCGGGGCAACCTTCTCGGACACTGTCGTCGTTACCGCGGACGGCTATGAGACCCTGACGCTCTACCCGATCGCAGCGACCAACTAGCCAGAGGCGTTTCCGGAGGCTGACCCCGTGCCAATCCGCGTCGGCGTTGATATCGGCGGCACCTTTACCGACCTCGTCATGATCGACGGCGATGGCCGGGTGGTGGTGGACAAGGTGCCTTCGACGCCGCCTCACTTCGCCCGCGGCGTTATCGACGGGCTTTCCAAGCTCCCGGTGAGAATCAACGAGCTCGACTTCTTTTCCCACGGCACGACCGCCGCAACCAATGCCATCCTGGAGAAGAAGGGGGCGCGCACCGGTCTCATTACGACGGCGGGTTTCCGCGATGTGCTGGAGATTCGGCGCGCCGACCGTGGCAGCCTCTGCGACTACTGGTGGCGGCCTCCGCCGCCGCTTGTCCCGCGCCAATTGCGCCGCGAGGTGCGAGAGCGAATCGCCTTTGATGGCTCGGTGCTGGAGCCGCTACAGGAAGAGGACGTGTTGCGCGCCGTCGATTTCCTGCGCGGACACGGGGTCGAGGCGATTGCGATCTGCATGCTCAACTCCTTTGTCAATCCCGAGCACGAACGTCGCGCGCAGAAGATCGTGACGGCGCACTGGCCGGAGGTCTTCGTTTGCTCCTCGGTCGACGTCTTGCCCGAGTTGCTCGAGTTCGAGCGGACCAGCACCACCGTCGCCAACGCCTATGTCGGACCGGTCATCAGCCGATACCTGTCCGATCTCGAAGATCAGATGCACGAGCGCGGCTTCGCCGACGACATCTTCATCATGGGCTCCTCCGGCGGCATGATGACGACCGGTCAGGCGGAGCGTCTGCCCGTGGCGACGGCGGTGTCTGGTCTGGCGGCGGGAGTCATGGCAGGGGCAACGATCGCCCGCGATGCGGGACTCGAAAATCTGATCACGCTCGACGTCGGCGGGACCAGCAGCGACATCGCACTCATCCATCGCCATACGCCGCGCATTACCACCGAGTGGTTCATTGAGTTCGGCGTGCCGATCAAGTTGCCAGCGGTCGACATCCATACTTTCGGCGCTGGCGGCGGTTCGATCGCCTGGATCGACGCAGGCGGCGCTCTCCAGGTCGGCCCGCAGAGCGCTGGTGCCGCCCCGGGGCCGGCCTGCTATGGAACCGGGGGGACTGAGCCGACGACGACCGACGCCCAGCTCCTGCTCGGCCGCCTCAATACCAGTGTCTGGCGGGAGCGATATGGCTGGGACCTGGACGTGGCCGCGGCGGAGCGGGCGGTGAGCGATCGGATCGCCGCCCCGCTCGGGCTGACGACGGTGGAAGCGGCGGATGCAATCCTGCGGGTGATGGTCAACAACCTGGTGCAGGGCATTCGACTCGTTTCCATCGAACGAGGCTACGATCCACGCGTCTTTGCTCTCTGCCCGTTCGGCGGCGCGGGTCCGATGTATGGGATCGACATCGCCATGGAGCTGGCGATCCCCGAGGTCGTGGTGCCGCTCCATCCCGGCGTCACGTCGGCGCTGGGGCTGCTGCAGGTAGACCTGCGGCAGGATTTGATGCGATCGGCGCTAATGACCGAGGGGGAGGTCGACCTCGCTCGCCTGTCGTCACTCTACAACGAGCTTGAACGTGAGGCGCACGGGCTGCTGGAGCACGCCGGGGTGGATGCGAAACGACGTCGACTGGTTCGACAGGCAGATGTTCGATATTTCGGCCAGAGCAAGTACATTACCGTTCCCGTGGCCGAAGGTCCCGTCGACGCAGCGCTGGTCCAGCGCTTGATTCAGGCCTTCAGCGACGAGCACAAGCGCGAATACGGCTACACCATGCCATCTCACATCGCCCGCGTTGAGATCGCCAACGTCCGCCTGGCGGCGGTGGGCAGCGTCGACAAGCCGCAGATCGCGCACTCGCCGTTGCAAGGCGACCCGAGCGCTCCGGGATCGGAACGCGAAGTCTATTTCACCGGGCACGGATTCGTCCTCACTCCGGTCTACTGGCGGGATGCACTGACCAAGGGACAGACGGTGAGGGGGCCGGCCATCGTCGAACAGGCCGACTCAACGACCGTTATCGTCCCGGGCTGGCAATCCGCATCCGACGCGGTTGGCAACCTCCGCCTGACCGGGGCACCCCGCGTCAACTAAGGAAGAGATCATGGCGCTCGATCCCACGACTTTTGCCATCCTGCGCAGCTCGTTCATCAACATCGCCAACGGGATGGGGTTGACGCTGGGCAAGGTTGCCTATTCGCCGGTCATCACCGAGGGACGCGATTTCGCCGGCGCGGTCTACGACGCCGACGGGCAACTGGTCGCCTGCGGCGAACACGACCTGACGGGTCTCCTGGGGACGATGGAGCCGACCATCCAGTTCATCTTCGACTGGCTGGGGAAGGAGAACCTGCACGAAGGCGACGTCGTCTTCGTCAACTCGCCGCACGAAGCCGGCAGCCATCTCAACGATATTCGAGCGGTCCGGCCGATCTACTGGCAAGGCGAGTTGGTGGCGTTCGTCGCCGATGTCGGCCATTGGACCGATGTCGGCGGGCCGGTGCCGGGCTCGATCAACCCGATGGCCCGCGACAGCTTCGGCGAGGGGCTGCGCATCACGCCGGTGAAGGTCGTCGAGTCAGGGCGCATGCGTGATGACGTCATCAGGATGATCCTGGGCAACCTGCGACTCCCCAATGAGACCAACGGCGACGTCTTCGCCCAGATCAAAGCGCTCGATACCGGAGAGAAGCGACTGCACGATCTGCTTGCACGTTACGGCGCGCACACGATCAGCGCCGCCTTCGTCGAGATGAAGGCGCATGCAGCGGAGATCTTCCGCCGTCACCTGCAGGCGATTCCCGACGGCGAGACCGAGTTCACCGACTACATCGATCTCGATCCGCTGGATCTCGCAGCGGGGCCGGTCAGAATACATCTAAAACTGACGAAGCGCGGCGGTCGCCTGATCTTCGATTTCACCGATTCCGCCCCCGCTCCCAAGGGCGGGGTCGGCTCGCCGCGGCCGCTGACCTGCTCGGGAGTCTACGTGCCGATCCTCAATCTCTTTCCCGACGTGCCGTTCAACCACGGCTTCATCGAGCTATGCGAGGTGGTGACGAAACCCGGGACGGCCGTGCACGTCGAGTTTCCCACGCCGGTTTCTGGCGCCGCGGCGGGAGGCTTCGAGAAAGTGATCGCCTGCACGCTGGGCGCCGTCGGGCTGTTGTTGCCGGATAAGCAGGTCGGCTCGACCTACAACCTTATTAATGTCACGCTGGGCGGCGTCGACCCCCGGCAGAACAAGCCGTATGTCATGTACATGTGGAACGAGGGCGGATTCGGCGGTGGTCCAAACATGGACGGCGGCGATGCCCCGACGATGGCCATGTTCGCAACCGGCTCGCGCAATCAGCCGGTAGAGGTGCACGAACGGTTCTTCCCGGTCGTCTACACCGAGCTCACCATCAGCCAGGACAGCGCCGGCGACGGGCGCTGGCGCGGCTGCCCCGGCATTCGTCACAGCTATCGCTTGCAATATGGCGACGGGGTGGTCGGAGTCTTCGGCGACCGCGGTCAGCATGCGCCGTGGGGCGTGAGCGGCGGCCGTGAAGCCGCTCCCCAGACCGTCTACGTCAATCGCGGCCACCCGAACGAGCGCGCGCTCGGCATGTTCGTCTCCGACGTCCAGGTCACAATGGGAGATGTGGTCGAGGTCTGGTCCGCCGGCGGCGGCGGCTACGGCAATCCGCTCGAGCGCGAGCCGCAGCGGGTGCTGGAGGACGTGCAGAGCGGAATCCTCTCGCCCGGGCGCGCGAGGGAGGTTTACGGCGTCGTCATCCGCTCCATCGACGAGCGGCTGGAGCTATTCGCCATCGACGATGAGGCAACCGTCGCGTCGAGGCGTGCGATTGAGGAAGCGTCCGGCAGCGAGCACCCCGTGAGTGGCGTGGCCGCTGCTGCGTAGGTCGGTAGTGGCGTTTCACATGAATAGGTGAGGAGTGTTGCGATGAATCAGCTGACCTCGAAGATCCCTCTGTCCCGTCGTCGCGTCATGCAAATGATCGGAACCGCCGGGCTCGCGGCCGGCGCCCCCGCATTGAGAACGAATTCGGCGTGGGCCCAGGAGAAGAGCCTGACCTTTCTCACATACGCCGTCTATTCCGATCCTCGCCTGGTCGAGGGCTTCACGAAGCAATCAGGCGTGGCGATCGTGCCG
Source organism: uncultured Alphaproteobacteria bacterium (assembly GCA_963794655.1). GTDB lineage: Bacteria > Pseudomonadota > Alphaproteobacteria > Rhizobiales > Beijerinckiaceae > Roseiarcus. Next base: position 986,757 of record CAWCEV010000006.1, on the reverse strand, counting down.
GACAACTTCGGCGAGCTGAACGAGATGGTGACGAAGCTGCGGGCCCGCGGCAGCGAGGGCTTCGACATCGTCTCGGTGGCCAGCAATCTGACCAAGCAACTCTTCAAGGAGGGGTTGTTGCTGCCGATCGACACCTCGAAGCTCTCGAACTGGAAGAATCTCGACCCGGCCTTCGGTCAGGCCGGTTACGTGCAGACGGGAACCGCAGGCCAGGTCATCGGCGTGCCGACGGTCTGGGGACCGGAGGGACTGATCTACCGTACCGATCTGGTCAAGACGCCCGTCGACTCCTGGTCAATTCTCTGGGACCCGAACTTCAAGGGCAAGCTCTCGGCCATCGGCTACGGCTACGAGATGATCGTCATCGCGGCGCTCTACCTGGGCTATCAAGACGCGCTCAAGGCGGATCCGATCGTCTTCACCGACAAGCAGTTTGCCGCCATCAAGCAGGCGTTGATCCAGCAGAAGGCCTTGCTCAACCGCTATTGGTCCGACGCCTCGGAGGCCGAGGCCGGGCTAGCGAACGGCGACACCGTCGCCACCATTGGCCGCATTCTGTTCGATGTCGATCTGAAGAAGGAGAACATTCCCGTCCAACTGGTTTCGCCGAAGGAAGGGACCCAGGGCTGGTCGACGAGCACCTGTATCGCCGCCAAGTCGAAGAATGTCGACGCCGCTTATAAGTTCTTGGACTACGTCATCAGCTCGGGCTACGGCCTGCCCCTCGCCAACTTCATGGGCTACCCGTCGTCGTCGAGCGAGGTCCTGAATCAGTTGCCGCAAGACGTCCGGGCGCGGATGACGTTCAACAATCCGGACATTGTCAAGACGATGATTTGGTGGCAGGCCGCAGGCGATGAGCAGCGATGGAATGATCTCTGGAATGAGGTCAAGGCTTCGTAGTCAGGAACCCAACTCCAGGATCGCTATCCGTCAGATGCTGGGCCCTGTGCTCGCGCTCGGCCCGACTGCCTTGTGGTACGTGCTTTTCTTCCTCGTGCCGCTGGCGTTGATGGTCCGCTATAGCCTGGCCTTCACAAGAAGCGAGCGGCTGGAGTTTGTCTGGACGCTGGAAAACTATGTCCAGATCGTCAGCGATCCGATCTACCGGGTCTTGTTGTGGCGGAGCCTGCGCCTGGCCGCGCTGGTGACAGGGATCACCTTGCTCGTCGGATATCCCGCCGCCTGGGCGCTGGCGCGCGCCTCTGATCGCCACAAGACTCAATTGCTGGCGCTGCTGATCCTCCCCTGGTGGGCGTCCTACATCGTCCGCATCTTCGGCATGCGCATGGGCTTTGGCGACGGCGGGCTCATCAACGCGTTCCTCAAATGGGTGGGACTGATCAATGCGCCGCTCGAGATCTTCAACCATAATTTCTTCGCCATCGCCGTGACGGAAGCGAATCTTTACCTGCCGCTGATGATCATCCCGATCTACATGTCCGTCGAGCGGATGGACATGTCGATCGTGCAGGCGGCGGCCAGCCTCGGGTCGCGGCCGTGGCGCACGTTCTGGCGGGTGATCGTGCCGCTGTCGCTGCCCGGGATCCTGACCGGCTGCATCTTCGTCTTCCTCCCGGTCACCGGCACTTTCGTCGTGCCGGCGCTGGTGGGGGGTCCAAGCGACATCATGTACGGCAATGTCATTTCCTCGCAGTTCGGCGAATCTTACAACTGGCCGTTGGGCGCTGCGATGGCGATCGTGTTGCTCTTTCTGTTGATGATCATGCTGATGTTATTGAGGTTGATCGCGCGCCGCGTCTCGGGCGGGATCGCAGCATGATCGCAACGAGGCGAACGATCGAGCCGGCGCGGATCGCTTATCTGACGCTGGTCTACCTCTTTCTGTTCGCGCCCAGTTTGGTGGTGGTGGTTTTTTCCTTCAACAAGTCGCGTTTCTTCAGCCTCCCGATCAGGGGCTTTACGACGTCGTGGTACCACGAGATGCTCGTGCGTCAGCCTTTGATGGAGGCGGCGAAGAACTCGCTGATCGTTGCGCTGCTGACGCTCCTCATCTCCACGGCGCTCGGCGGATTGACGGGCATCATCCTGGCCCGCCTGCCCACGCGGTCCCCGTTGAAGGCCCTCGCCGACGGCGTCATCCCGATGCCGCTGCTCCTGCCGGGGTTGATTTGGGGGATCGCATTGCTGATCCTCTTCTCTCGCGCCGGCTTTGACCTTTCTGCGCTCACTGTCCTCATTGCCCATGTGCTGCTCACGCTGCCGCTCGTGGTGTTGACGGTTATGACGCGCCTACAAACTCTTGATCCGCGGGTCGAGGAGGCGGCGCTCTCGCTCGGAGCCACCTATCCGGAAACGGTTCGGCGCGTCGTGCTGCCGCATGTCGCCCCGGCGCTTGTCGCCTCCGGCCTGATGGCCTTCACGATTTCCTTCAACGAGTTTGTGCTTGCTTTCTTTCTTACAGGCGGCGGGTTCCAGACCTTGCCGATCTACATCTACTCAATGATCCGCTGGGAGTCCTCGCCGATCATCAATGCGGCTGCGACGGTCATGCTGGTTTTTGCGGGCGTGCTGGTCTTGTTGATGTACTGGCTGGAAGGCGCCCGCGCCTTGCGTTCGCTTGGTCGCGGCAATCCGAAGGCCATCGCCGACGACCTTGAGAGTGGCGCCTTCGACGGTGCACTCGGAGCGGAAAGGTCATGAGAGATCAGATCCAGGTCGATCTACGGGGAGTGACTAAACGCTACGACGGGGCAGTCGGCGTTCGAAACATGGATCTCCAGGTCCGGCGTGGCGAGTTTTTCTCCCTGCTGGGCCCAAGTGGTTGCGGCAAGAGCACTACCCTGCGCTTGATTGCCGGATTCGAGCAGGCCGACGAGGGAGAGGTGACGATCGCAGGTCGCTCGATGCGCGGCGTCCAGCCCTACGCACGCAACATCGGCATCGTGTTTCAGAGCTATGCTCTTTTCCCGCACCTTGACGTTTTTGAAAACGTCGCCTTCGGGCTACGCACGCGCCGTATTCGGGGCGAGGCGTTGAAGCGGCAGGTCGAAGACGCGCTGGCCATGGTCGAGCTCTCTCCGCTGACCCGGCGCAAGCCGCATCAGCTCAGCGGCGGGCAACAGCAGCGGGTCGCGCTGGCTCGCGCCGTTGTCATCAAGCCTGATGTCCTTTTACTGGACGAGCCTCTGGGCGCGCTGGATAAAAAGCTGCGCGAGAACATGCAGGTGCGGTTGATCGAGCTGCACCGGCAGCTCGGCATCACGACGATCTATGTCACGCACGATCAGGAAGAAGCTCTAACGATGTCTGACCGGATCGCGGTCATGAGCAGCGAGGCGCATGGCATCGTCCAACTGGATACGCCGCAGGCGCTTTATCGCCACCCGCGCTCGCTCTTTGTCGCCAATTTCATTGGCACCTCGAACATCCTTCCGGATCGCATCAACCGCATCGAAAGCGGGCTGGCGCTCACGGATCGGGGTCTGGTGGCTCCGGTAGCAAACGGGCCGGCGCTCGGGCCTGGCGCCCGGGTTTTTCTCGCGGTGCGGCCAGAAAAGCTCTCGATCGCCAAAGAACCAAAAGCGTTGGCCCCGGGGACGAATCAACTGCCGGGGATCATCGAGAGTGTGGTCTTCCTCGGCAAGTCAACCACCTATTTGATTCGTGTCGGCGATGTCCTCATCCGCGCGAAGCAGTTCGTCGACTCGAGCGTGGCCGAGATGACAGCCGGAGTGGGGGTCGTGCTTTCTTGGTTGCCTCGAGACACAGCCGCGTTCCCAGCGGATGTCCGCCCTTTGATCGGCGCAGAAAATGGCCGGAACGAACAGGCAGCCAAGATCAGGTCGCCAAGCGACGCGACCGAAACCGCGGGAGGCTCCCAGCCCTCGTCTGCCCAGACCGTCCGCCAATAGTTCTGAAGACCAGAGCCAGGCTCGGGGATTGATATCTACGCAATCGGAATGATCTTCCAAGAGCCGCTGACTTCCCTTTATCTCGTCTTCACGGTCGGCCGGCCGCTCGAAGACGACCCTCGCCGACATAGGGGATTGAGCGGCGCGGCCGCCGTCTTCCCGGCCGGCGGCGCGTATTCGCCTTCCATCTAAGATGATGGCTGGGCTGGCCCATCTCGGGCTGCGTGAGGCGTATCCTTTTCCGCGCTGCCCCAAGCAAATCCAAGGAGCCCCTATGCCGATCGTCAACCGCATCGCAGACTTTCATTCCGACATGGCGGCTTGGCGACAAGATATCCACGGGCATCCGGAACTCGCGCTCAAGGAGCAGCGCACTAGAGCATCCTGCTTTTAGGTCTACGCATATCCTGCGTTCTTGAGGTATGCGGCGCATTCGGCGGCCGTGTACTGCGCGAGGATTTTGCCGCAGGCGTCGGAGATCGCGTCGTAGGTTCGCGCTCCCGCCTTGCGCAGCAGAGTTTTGAGCTTGGCAAAGACCTGCTCGATCGGGTTGAGGTCGGGCGAGTATTTGGGCAGGAACACGAGGCGGGCGCCGACATCCCGGATTGCCTTCCGCACCGCCTTTCCCTTGTGCGATCCGAGGTTGTCGAGGATCACGACGTCGCCTGGCTTCAGCGTCGGCGCGAGGAACTGTTCGACATAGGCGCGGAAGCGCTCGCCGTTGATGGGGCCGTCGAACAGGCAGGGCGCGTCGATGCGGTCGTTGCGCAAGGCGGCGAGGAAAGTCGCGGTCTTCCATTTGCCCTGCGGGATCTTGTCGACGAGACGCTCTCCCTTCGGGGCCCAACCGCGAAGCCTTGTCATATTGGTCTTCGTCCAGGTCTCATCGATGAAGATGAGGCGCCTGGGATCGATGAGCCCCTGATAGGTTCGCCATCGTCTGCGGTGGCGACTTATGTCCGGGCGATCCTGCTCCCGTGCGACAAGGGTCTTTTTTTGAGCGTGACGCCGATCCGGCGAAAGAAGCGGCTCATCATCGAGGTGTCCGCCTTGACGCCGCGCTCAGCCAGCAGCCGATCGCATAGAGCCTGAAGCGTGACGTCCGATTTCTCAGCCCGCGCGGCCTCAAGAAAGTCCCGATGGGGCATGAGCTTGGAGGCGCGGTGGCCCCCATGTCCAACAGGCTCCCGGGAGCCGTGGCGTTCAAGGCGTTCAAGCCATTTGACGGCGACGGATTCGCTGATCGCGTAATGACGGGCCGCTGCTCGGCGGCTCATCTGGCCCCTCTCCACCGCGTCGATCACCCGCTCACGCAAATCTTGCGAATACGGTTTCGCCATCTCCTGCTGGCCTCCGCCCAGCCCGCAGGTTGAATCAAAAACTCTCCGAATTCGGGAATCCCATTCCAATTCATTCCAAAAGCAGGACGCTCTAGCGCCGTGATCAGGAGAAGTTCAAGGCCTTCGGGGTCGACGAAATCGTCACTGGCCTTGCGCGGACGGGTGTGGTCGGGATGGCGGTGTCAAAGTAACGGAGGCTCGTCGACATGTAGCGCGACCGCCATCTCGCGAGCGCCGATCTATGCCACGAGGGCGCGCCACTCGGCCAACGCAGCAAAGCGTCTCTGCTTGTAGAGTTGCCTCGTGACGAGATGGCGCTCCTGATGGAGTTGGTTGTGGACCTGGGCGTGAACTGAGCTGAACTTCTGCAGCGTCTTCAGACTTCGAAAGCGCTGCATTGCCCGTTCGCGTCGCCGAAAGGGGCTGATGCGAATTCTCCGCCCGATTGTTGAGCACTCCCGCGATCTCGTGCCGCGGGGCCGCAACACCGATCTCGTTCATCGCCGCCGAGTAGGCCCGAAGCCCATTGGTGACGACGGTGCGAGGAACTGCGTGTTTCTTCATGATCCGCTTGAGAAGCTTCAGCGCGGCCGCTTTGTCCCGCCTCGCCGTAACCAACGCCTCCAACACCGGGCCCTCAGGGTCGACGGCGCGCCACACATAGCAGAGCTTGCCGTTGACCTTCACGAACACCTCATCCAAATGCCCCCGCCACTGCGGATAGCCGCGCATCTGCGCGACGCATCGCTTACGAATCTCGGCGGCGAACATCGGGCCAAACCGGTTCCACCAGACGCGGACTGTCTCGTGGCTGATGTCAATCCCGCGCTCGGCCAACAGATCCTCGATGTTGCGCAAAGACAACGGGTATGGCACGTACATTATCACGACCAGGCGGATGACCTCTGACGAGCTGTTGAAATATCGGAACGGATTGCTCATGCACCGAGGCTAACACAGCCGGAACAGCCCGAGAATTTGCTCTGACACCGCCATCCCAAGATGACCACGACCTGCTCGACCGCCTCACGGATCACTGCGACATCGTCGAGACCGGCAACGAAAGCTGGCGCTTCAAGAACCGCGCCTGAACTACCCAAAAATCCCAACCTCGCCGATCGCGCTCGCCCCGGCTGCGCAACCCCAGCCAGCTCCGCCGGAGCGATCGCTACCGTCCGCACGCAGTTCAGAGAGGGGTCCCTATTCGGCGAAAATGCGGAGTCCAGTTTCCGCGATCTTTGACAGTGACGGTCACTACCAGCCTATTTGAAGGAAATCGGTTCGGCTCCAAGAAGCGATTACACCGGATGCGACACACTCGGGCAGGTCTCTATTCTGCCGGAAGCGTCCACGTTGAAGCGCCACCCGATGGCTGTGAGACGTAGCGTCGGCGTCCGCGACGCATCGGTTCATCGGTTCCAGCAACGTTGAGGAATGCGCGCTAATTGCGTATGGCCGCTTCGATTTTCGGTTCGATCTCGATCGAGCCACGGCGTCGTTGATCCATTGATGCCTCAGCACCGGTGCGTTTGCGTGTCGATAGGCTTGAATTTGCTATGGAGAACGGCGGAGCTGCGAGCTATGCGCCCGCGCGCGAGTGATGACGCCGCATCGATGAGGCTAACAGTCCTGTGATACTTGTTTTGAGCATAGCGGCCAGCGCTAGTGAGGGGGCGCGCCAAGATGGCAAGTGGGAAGAAGATCGCAAAGCTGAAGGACGTCGCCGCGGCGGCCGGCGTTTCGGTGGCCGCCGTATCGCGGTATCTGGGCGGGTCGCTCTTGCTGCCCCCCGAAACCGCTTCGCGGATCAACTCGGCAGTTCGCAGTCTCAACTACCAGCCAAACCCGCATGCACGCCGCCTCAGCCGCGGTCGCTCGGACGTCATTGGTCTCGTCATTCCCGATATCGCAAATCCGTTCTTCGCGCGCATCGCCGCAGAGATTGAAACCTCCGTCGATTCCGAGGGGTACGGCCTAGTCCTTTGCATCACAATGAATCGACCAGGGCGGGAGATTGAATATCTCGACAGGCTGCGTCGCAACTACGTCGATGGCCTGATCTTCATGACTAATCATACAGGCGACGCAAAACTGGCGAAGGCCATCAACGATGCCGGGCTAGTGGTGCTCGTCGACGAGGACATTCGGGGAACGAGTGTTCATAAAATTTTTTGCGACAACGAGGAAGGCGGCTATCTCGCCACTCGCCATCTTCTTGAGGCGGGACATCGGAACATCGCCTTCGTCGGCGGCCCGAAGTCGATGCTGACCACGCGCGAACGTCTTGCGGGATATCGCCGCGCGATCAGGGAATCGGGCACCGATGCATCTAGCATAGCCGAACTTTTCGGCGAGTATACGGTTGAACACGGGCGGGCCGCGGCAAAAAACCTCATCGCGCATGTGCCCTACGCCACGGGGATATTCTTCACCAGCGACGAGGTCCTGCTAGGGGGCCTCGAAGTTCTTGAGCAGCATGGTCAGCGAATTCCGTCTGACGTGTCGGTTGTGACCTTCGACGACGTCGAGCCCCTACACCTTTTTGCTCCCCCCATCACGGCAGTTCGCCAGCCTCTGGCCGAGATTGGCAGGAGAAGCGTGCAAGCGGTGATTTTCCCGGATAACAACGCCGATCTCCCACTGGTCGAGAGACTGCCAGTGTCACTGATTGTACGCGCTTCTGTCGCGGCGCCGTCTGCCCAACGCCGTAGAAGTCGGGTTCTCGGTCGCTGACTGCCCGCCGCTAACCAAAGGAGACCGCTCGGAGGGCATTTCTTTGCCCGATCATTTTTCGGTTGCAACGCAGCAAACTGATGCTAGGTTGTAAACCGCTTTACAAACTCCCAGCTCGCCTTAAGGGTAGCGTGGCACCCGTGAAACGCATCAGCAGAAACCGCGACAACCTGATTCTGCATTTCGATCCATCAACGGCCCCTGTCCTGCGGGTCGGGTCGGGTGAAACGTTCCAGCTCGAGACCGCCGACGCAGAGGAGTTGGTGAAGACTATCCGCACCGACGCGGACCTAATACCCGCGGAGTTCGACGAGAACTTCGTCACCCCCTCTACCGGCCCGATCTATGTGAACGGCGCCGAGCCAGGTGACGAGGTGGTGGTTGAACTGATCAATGTCGAAGTCGTCCCCCCAACATTCACCTGTCTACTGAAGGGTGTCGGGCTGATGCGCGATCACATGCGGGATGTGCCGATGACGCGGGTCTACAAGGTCGCTGACGGTTATATCCACTTCGACGACAAGATCCGCATCCCGCTTCGCCCGATGGTTGGCATCGTCGGCTCCACGCCGAAAGAGAAAATCCGCGTCTTCTTCGCAGGCGACCACGGGGGCAACATTGACGATCAGAACTGCACGATCGGCTCGCACGTTCACTTGCCGGTCTATCACCCGGGTGGCCTGATCGCGATGGGCGACGTGCACGCCTCGCAGGGGGACGGTGAGACATTGATGGGGGTGGAGACAAACTCCGTCATCACCGCCCGCATTCACCTGATTAAGGGCACCAACCTGAAGTCAGTGCGTGTCGAGACGCCGGACCGGTGGTCGATCGTGGCCAAGGCAAATTCGATGGACGAATGCATCCACCTTGCCGCGCTCCGCGCCGCGCAATTCCTCAACGAGAAACTTGGACTAACCACGGAGGAAGCCACCCTGTTGATGTGTGCTGCAGTCGATTTCCGCAACAACAGCACGATCGGGGGCGGGTATTTTAATGTGATGAGGGCGGAGATCATGAAATCGCTCGACAGCTCCGGCCGGTTGGCTGGCTCAGTCGAAGCCAATGCCGGCCGATAGGCTAATCTTTAACACAGGGAACAAAGGACATGCGTATCCTGACTACGGCCACCCTGCTGGCCGGTATTGCTTCAGCCGTTCCGTTCGATGTCCCTGCCCTCGCGCAAGACAAGCCGAACGTGGCGTTCATCACCAGCACGTCCCGACTTGGGGACAAGGGATTCAATGATGCGGTCGCTGCGGGCGTAGCTCAGGCTGCTAAGGATTTCGGTCTTGAGACGACGGTCGTACAATCGACCAGCGACACCGACTACGTCCCGAACCTGACCCGCGCCGCTGAAGCCGGCTACAAAGTTATCATGGTGGCGGGCTATCAAATGGGCGACGCCGTCAAAGAAGTCGCGCCTAAATTCCCCGAGGTGAAGTTTGGCGCAGTCGACGTTGAATACGACACTCCGATGGACAACGTCCGCGAGATTCTTTTCCACGAGGAGCAGCCGTCATACCTCTTGGGCGTGCTCAGCGCCTCTGTGGTAAAGAGCAAGTCTTCCCCGATGATTACAAAGAAGAACGCGCTGGGCGTCGTCGCTGGTGAGGAACAGCCCGCAGTGAACCGCTTCATCACCGGTTTTATCTGCGGCGCCCGATCGGTCGACGCGGCGATGCCTATCTATGTCTACTTCACAGGCACCTGGCAGGATCCGCCTCTATTCAAGGAAGCCGCAGTGACCGCCTACAATCGCGGTGCCGGTGCGATTTTCGAGATCGGGGGCGTCGCAGGCCTCGCGGTAATCGAGGCGTCCAAGGAACTTGGCTTCCTTGAGATGACTACCGACCAGGACAAGAACGACCTGTCGCCAACAACAGTGCTGAGCAGCGCCGAAAAGGACCTGCAGCAAGCGGCTTATCTGACGATCAAGGATACGGTCGACGGCAAGTGGAAGGGCGGGCAGTTCCTTTACAGCCTTGCCAACGGTGGCGTTAAGATCGCCGACCTGCACGGCCTATCGCCCGTCGTCACGCCAGAAATCCAGGCCAGCCTCGACAAGGCCAAGGCAGGTATCATCGACGGCAGCCTAGTGGTGCCGAAGACTCTGGAGCAGGGTCAGGCGTGCCTGACAGGAGTGGAAATCAAGCGGCCGAAGTAGGTTCGATTCGTGATGTGCGTCTGCCCAGAGGCTAGCTGCGACCGATGAACAGAAGCGGCGAGTCTCTTCTCGTCGACATGAAGGGCGTCACCAAGCGGTTCGGCGCCCTTCTTGTCAACGATGCGATCGACTTCAGCGTCGGAGCCGGCGAGATCGTTGGCTTGCTCGGTGAAAACGGCGCCGGCAAGTCGACACTAATGAACATTCTTTTCGGCTTCGTGCGGCCGGACACTGCTGAAATCCACGTAGACGGCTTGCTTCTCGGCCGGCATTCTCCCTCGGGTGCGATCGCCGTCGGCATCAACATGGTGCACCAGCATTTCATGCTGGCGCCAACCCTCACAGTGACCGAGAACATCATCCTTGGTCGCGAAGCGCGTCGCGGGCCCTTTCTCGATATGGAGGCGGCCATTGCGAACGTGCAGGCCCTGGTCGGCGCCCATGGCTTCGACATCAACCCTCGGGCAAGGATTGACTCTCTATCGGTTGGCCAGCGCCAGCGGGTCGAGATCTTGCGGGCGCTCTACCGCCGTGCTCGTGTTCTGATCCTGGATGAGCCGACGGCGGTGCTGGCGCCTGCCGAGGTTGAGAAGCTCTTCGTCATCCTTCGCGGACTGGCCGCGAGCGGCATGGGCATCGTGCTGATCGCCCATAAGCTCGATGAGGTGTTGGCTCTCTGCCAACGACTGGTGGTCCTGCGCCGAGGGCGCAAGGTCGGCGAGCGGATGGCCGCGGAGACAAGCCCGGCCGAACTCACGCGCCTGATGATCGGTGAGGAAGGGCCGGCTCAAACTCGGTCCGTCCGACCTGCTCCGTCAGAAGGAGTACGGACACTTGTCGCGGAGAATCTCGGCGCCGACGGACATGGTGGGCCCCTTGCCAACATGAATTTCTCGGTGCGACGAGGCGAGATCGTCGCCATCGCCGGCATCGACGGCAACGGGCAGGCAACGCTTGAGAGCGCTTTGGTCGGTCTTTCGCCGATCCGGTCTGGCCGCCTATTGCTTGCCGGCGCCAACGTCACGCACGCGAGCGTCGCCGAACGACGCCGCGCCGGCCTGGGCTATGTGCCCCAAGACCGCCACCACGCCGGACTCCTGCTCGACCTTTCCCTCGTCGACAACGTTCTCCTCGGACGTGAGCGACGCAGGCAATTCTCGTCCGCCGGATTTCTTAAGATCGGCGACATGAGTGGGCATATTCGGCAGGAGCTGCAGCGCTTTGACGTTCGGTTCGGCAACCTACGCGACACTGCTGGGTCGCTTTCGGGCGGCAATCAACAGAAGTTGATCCTTTCCCGTGCAGTCGCCGATGGGCCCGCTGTTTTGCTCGCCTCGCAGGTTGGACGCGGTCTGGACGTAGGTGCGGTTCAGGCTGTCTACCGCCAACTTCGCGCGTTGCGGGACAACGGCACCAGCATCCTCCTCATCTCCTTTGATCTCGACGAGGTGCTGGAATTGGCCGATCGAATCTACGTGATCCGCGGTGGCCGGCTGGTTGCCGAGATAGCTGGCGCGACGGCCGGGAAGAATGAAATCGGCGCGGCCATGACCGCGGCTGCCTGAGGCGGCGGGATGGCGCAGGCAAACGTGCGACTTACATTGCAGTCGATCGGCGTTTCGGTTGCGTCTGTATTTATCGGACTTCTAACTGCTGGAGCCATCATCGCAGCCACGGGCCGCGATCCATGGGCAGCCTTCGTCGCGCTGTTGCGCGGATCGGTCGTGGGCCGTGGCAACATCGAGCTCACGATTCTCAATGCCATTCCGTTGGTATTCACCGGTCTCAGTGTTGCGGTCGCCTTCCGCGCGGGGCTTTTCAATATCGGGGCCGAAGGACAGGTGATGGTCGGCGGCATAGCGGCAACCGCAATAGGAATACATTTTGCCGGCGGCCCCTTATGGACTCCGCTGGTGGCGCTCCTCGGCGGGGCGGCGGCCGGCGCAATCTGGGCATTCCCTGCGGGATGGTTACGCGGACGGCGAGGCGTGCATGAAGTCATCACGACGTTGATGCTGAGCTATATCGCGCTCCATTTGACGACCTTCATGCGACGATACCCACTTTTCGACCCGAAGAGCACCAGTCAGTCTTCGATCACCGTGCCATCCGACGCCCGGCTGCCCGGTCTCGATGCCCTGTTCACGGGCTCGAAATCTTGGCCGCCTCAACATCGGAATTCTCATTGCGATCGCAGCGACCATCGCCAGCTGGTTCTTCCTCTATCGTACGACCTGGGGTTTCGAGATCCGAGCCGTTGGCAGCAACGCCGCGGCGTCAGCAGCGGCTGGGATCGACGGCGGTAAGACGATGATCCTAGCACTCTGCGTCGGCGGCGCCCTGGCCGGTCTCGGCGGAGCGGTACAGCTCCTTGGGCTCTATCACCGTATCTCGACCGATTCCTTCGTCGGCCTCGGCTTTGCGGGCTTCTTCATAGCTTTGGTCGCCCGCAACAATCCGCTCGCGGTCATCCCGGCAGCCCTGTTCTTCGGCGCACTTAGCGCTGGCGGGCTTAACATGCAGTTCAGCGCAAACGTGCCGATCAACGTGGTTCAGCTCGTGCAAGGTCTCATTATTCTTGTCTTGGCCACCCCAGTGATCAGCGCTGTCTTCTCCTGGCCGCGACGAAAGCGGAACGCCTAACTATGCAGCAGAAAAAGAAGGTTCTCCTCGTGGGCGAAACCTGGGTGAGCGCGGCGACGCACTACAAAGGGTTCGACAACTTTAGCAGCGCCACGTTTCATTCCGGGGCCTCCCCCCTGATCAATGCCCTCGCGGACAGCGAGTTTGACCTCGTCCACATGCCAGCGCACGAGGCGGTCGAGGCGCTGCCTTTCTCGCTGGAAGCGCTTGGCGATTTTGCCGCGATCATACTTTCCGACGTAGGCGCGAATTCAATCTTGCTCCATCCCGACGTGTGGCTCCGTGGCAAACCGGTTGCAAATCGGTTGCGGCTCCTCCGCGACTGGGCGGCCAATGGTGGTGGCCTCGTAATGGCGGGGGGGTACTTGAGCTTTCAGGGAATTGACGGACGCGCGCGGTGGCGCCGAACCCCTGTCGAGGAGGCGCTGCCGGTCGAGTGCCTTCCCTATGATGACCGGATTGAGGCGCCTGAGGGGTTCAGCCCGCACATTGTCGCGCCCGAGCATCCGCTGCTTGTCGGAATGTCGGAACTGGGCGAATGGCCCACCCTTCTCGGCGCCAATGAGGTCGTCGCAAAGCAAAGGGACGGGATATCAGTCCTTGCACGGCTGCCGGCAGAGCTGGGAGGCCATCCACTTCTGGTCGTGGGCCCCTACGGAGCCGGGAGGTCGGTCGCGTGGACTTCGGATGTGAGCCCGCATTGGCTGCCGCAGAGCTTTGTCGACTGGCCCGGCTACAGGGTGCTGTGGCGCGGCATCCTGCGCTGGGTCACTCGTCTAGAGTAGGAACTTCGCCATGAGTGGTCTCGCGGCCAAAGCCCACCATCTGGCTTCATGCGTGCGTCGACCTAAGCCAGGAACTTGATATGCAGGAGCTCCTCGTCCTGTTGCTAGCGCCCGACGTCTGGAGTTCGACGATCCGTCTGGCGACGCCGATCGCCTACGCCTCCCTAGCGGCCATGATCTGCGAGCGCTCGGGAGTGACGAACATAGCGCTCGAGGGCATGTTGTTGACCAGCGCCTTCTGCGCCACGATAGGCAGTTATTTCACCGGCAGCGCCCTGGTCGGCGTAGCGGCGGGGGTCGCAGGGAGCGTCCTGCTGGGGGCAATCTTCGCATGGTTGGTCCTAGCGCTTGCAGGCGAGCAGATCGTAATCGGCGCAGCGATCAACGTGGCGGTACTCGGCCTCTTTGGCTACCTCAGCTTCGTTCTGTTCCAGACCCCGGGCGTTACCCCCACGGTCAACGGGCTTGATGCAATTGCTGTCACCGGATTCGCGGATATCCCCTGGATCGGTCCGGTTTTCTTTCGACACACGCCTACAGTGCTCTTGCTGCCGGTGGCCGTGTTGTTTTGCTATCTGCTAGTCTTTCGGACGCCCCTAGGACTTCGCATTCGGGTCGCTGGCGAGGCGCCTGTTGTTGATGAGGCGGCCGGTGTCAATGTGATCCGTACGCGTTTTGCCGCCCTCTTGATTGCGAGTGCTGTGGTGGGGTTCGGGGGCGTCAATCTCAGTCTCGAAACGCTGAAGTTCTACCAGGACTCGATGGTCGCCGGCCGCGGTTTCATTGCGCTTGCCGCCAACATCTTCGGCGGCTGGACGGCGCTTGGCGGAGCCTTGGCATCGCTCCTATTTGGCTTCTCTCAGGCTCTGATGTTCCGCATCCAGATCTTTCACATCCCCCAGGAATTTATTTTTATGCTGCCATATGCGCTGACCTTGGTCGTGCTGGTCCTTGGCGCCGCTCGCCGATCCGCCGCTCCGGCCGCGTTAGGCAAGGCCTTCCGACGTCAGGCGTGAGCGCTTCCGTGGATGAAAAACGCACGGCTTTCTGGCGGGCGGTAGTCGCTGAAGTCGCGGCGTTGCCGTTTAATGTTCAACTCCAGGCGGTCCCACGTTACTCGGACGACAGGGTCGCTGTCTCCGCCCTCAGCTTTCGCAGCGTTGGCAATGCCGAAGTCGCCTGCTGGATGGCCCGACCGCGGGGGGAGACAGTCGGAGTGCTGGTGCAATTTCCTGCCTACGCGACCGTTTTGTTCCCGCCCGTCGGATATGCTGAACAGGGGATGATCGCGGTCAGCGTTTCCGTGCGCGGCCATCATAGCAGCGAGATTGCCGGTGTGGGATTTCCCGGCCTGCTCATCGAGGGGTTACCAAGCGCAGATACCTACATTTATCGCAGCGTGTACGCAGACGCGTTGCGGGCTGTGACGCTCGTCGGGCGCCTGATAGGGCACGGACTGCCGCTCGTGTTGATGGGCCAAAGCCAAGGCGCGGCGCTTTCGCTGGTTGCCGCGGGGCTGACTGGTCAAGCCGTGGCTGTCGCGGCCGACGTTCCGTTCCTCTGCTCCATACGTGAAGCGCTCGCGCTCACAACGGCGTTTCCCTATCGCGAACTGTCTGCCTACTTGCGCGATCGACCCGACGAGGCTGAGGAAGCGTTGCGGACCGTCGACATCTTTGATGTGCTCGGCTTCGCCCCTCAGGTCACCTGTCCGGTACTCATGAGTATCGGCACCCGCGACCCCGTGACGCCATTGGCGGCGACGCGAGCGCTTGCTCGCGCCTTGCCTGTCGTGGAGGCGATTGAATACGAGGGCGCCGGCCATGAGGGCGGTGGAATGGCCCATCGCGTCCTGCAGACCAAATGGATATTGAATCAATTCAAAAACGAGCGGCTATAGGAGTGTCCCGTGGAGACTGAAAAGCGCCTACGCGAGCTGGGTATCGTACTGCCAAAAGTGCCCGCTCCGGTGGGCACCTACGTGCCGTATGTCGCTTTGGGCAACCTCCTCTTTCTTTGCGGACAGGGCCCGCTGCAGTCTGATGGCACCAACGCGCTTGGGAAAGTGGGAAAAGAGGTAGCGCTCGACGAGGCCTATCGTCGAGCGCGCATCACGGGGATGGTCCTGATTTCGGTCATGCGCGACGCACTTGGCGACCTCGACCGGGTGATCCGCGTCGGGAAAGTCCTTGGAATGGTCAACGCGGTGCCAGAGTTCGGCGACCATCCGGCCGTGATCAACGGCTGCTCCGATCTTTTCGTTGAGGTTTTCGGCGAGCGTGGCCGCCACGCCCGCTCTTCGGTTGGCATGTCATCACTTCCCGGCAATATGACCGTCGAAATCGAGGCAGTCGTCGAATTCGCTCCCGGCCAATAAACCATGCGAGACTTTCAGACGCCGGGTCGCTCACTCGCTGTAGGTTCCAACGGCGCCGCAGCCACCTCCCATCCGCTTTCGACTTATGCCGCGATCGAAGTGCTGCGTAACGGAGGCAATGCAGTAGACGCTGCGCTGACCGCCTGCTCGCTGCAGAGCGTGCTGGAGCCGCACAATACCGGTTTAGGAGGGGATTGTTTCGCGTTCGTCTGGCGCGAGGACTTGGCCGAACTTCACGCCATCAACGGAGCCGGCTGGGCCCCGGCGGCGCTGAGTGCGGAGTCTCTACTCAAAGCCGGAATCCTGGCGATAGATCCGAACAGTGTGCACGCCGTGACAATTCCGGGCGCCCTTGACGCCTGGGCCCGGCTTCTCGCCGATCACGGCACACGGACCCTTGCGGAAATCCTTCAGCCAACCATCGCCTACGCCGAAAGTGGAATTGTACTCGCGGAGCGCGCTGCTGCCGACTGGGCTCTCGAAGTCGGCAAGCTCGGTCGCGACGAAGGCGCCCGGGCGCAACTCCTCAACAATGGGAAGGCGCCGTTAGCGGGCGATAGAATCCGCTTCCCGCTGCTCGCCAGGACGCTACGCATCATTGCCGCCGAAGGCTCCGATTCTTTCTACCGTGGCGGGATCGCGCACGACCTGGTCGCGACGCTTTCTGCGCTTGGGGGGCGTCACAGCCTCGAGGATTTCTCTGCCTTCGCCTCTCACTATGTGGACCCGATTAGTGTCGAGTATCGTGGTGTACGTGTGTTGCAGATGCCGCCGAGTGGGCAAGGGCTTACGACGCTCGTGATGCTGAACATGCTCGCTGACTTCCCTCACGCTGATCTCGATCCAACTGGAGCCGAGCGCATCCACCTGCAAATCGAGGCTGCCCGGCTCGCATATGCGGTCCGTGACACATTCATCGCAGATCCCAAATTCGAATCCGTTCCAACCGCGGAGCTGCTTTCACCTTCCTTTGCCGATTTACTGCGTGAGAAAATCAACCTCCTTCGCGCAAGTGCGGCGGAGCCGACTTTGCCTATCGTCACCCAGCGCGACACCGTCTGCCTCACCGTGGTTGACGGTGCGGGCAATGCCTGCTCGCTGGTCAACTCTCTGTTCGATGCGTTTGGGTGCGGCAAGGTTTGCCCACGTACAGGCGTGGTATTTCAGAGCCGCGGTGCGGGCTTTCGTGTTGAGCCCGGCCATCCCAACTCGCTGGTCGGCCGCAAGCGCCCACTGCACACGATCATCCCAGCAATGGCGATGCGGGACGGCAAACCATTCTTGTCTTTCGGTGTCATGGGTGGAGCGTTCCAACCAGTCGGCCAGGTCCAGTTCCTGCAAAACGTGGTGGACTTCGGCATGAACGTCCAGGAGGCATTGGACGCTCCCCGCGGCTTTTGCACAGCCGCAACCTTCGAGGCCGAGCGCGGTATTTCCGATGCCACCCTCGCGACGCTATCGCGCATGGGGCACGCAGTTGGCCGTACCGCGCGCCCTTTCGGTGGCGGCCAAGCGATCGAGATTGACCGCAACCGCGAAATTCTGAAAGCGGGTTCCGATCCGCGCAAGGACGGGGTCGCACTCGCCATTTGACATTATTTGGCCAGAGCAGGCCGTCGATTTCGACGGAGCCGCTTCAGGTCTCGCTTCGACAAAATATGGCGGGGACGAGGATCCGCGGCCGTACTCATGTGAGTACCGAAACCTCCGCGCATGGCCCGGGCTTGACGTTACGACCATCCTGAGCGAAGCCCGACACCGCAGTGTACCAATGCCACTGGACTTTTCCGGCTCCTACCAGGGATATGCCCGTAAGGCGTTTTCGCCAAGAATGAGGCGCCGCTGCTCATCGTTTAGGGAGTGGCAGTGCAAGCGCACGACATCCAGCATTTGCTGGTACGTGAGCATCCACAGCATACCCGGCGCATCGGTGCCCCACAGCAGCCGATCCGGGCCAACGAGATCCACGGCCTTGGCCACGAAGGTGTCGATCCCCTCGAATGGATAGTCGCCTTCCGGCAGGTGATAAGGCAGGGCAGAGAGATCCAGCCACACATTCGAATGCCGCGCCAGAAGAACCTGCTCGCGCCAGGGAGCTTCAAGAGCGGGCTCGGCCAACATCCGATTTTTCGGCTGGCCCAGGTGGGCAATGATCCAGCGCACATCCGGGTAGCGCTGAATTAGGTCGCGCAGCTCGTTGGTCTGGTAGGAGCGGTCGGTCGTCAACCCCAGGTCCAGGGTGATCGATAACTTCGTCCGATTCATTGCCTCCCAGAGCCAGGTGAATGCAGGGTTGCTAAGCTTGAAATCGGGATCGCGGCTGCACAGACCCAACGAGTCCGTCAGCTCCAGCTTGACAGCCTTGAAGCCTTGCTCATGAACAAGACGGTCGAGCAGGGCCGGTCCTTGCGGGTCAGCGGGATCGACCAGCGCGACACCCAGGAATTTGTCCGGCCAACGCAGTAGAACCTCGGCATAATAATCGTTCATATCGCCGTAGAGCGGCCCCTGCATCAGGACGGCCCTGTCGACGCCTGCAGCGGTCATGTATTCGAGCAGAATCTCAGCAGGGAAATTGGTGCGTTCAAGCGCCGGGGGCAGCAGTCTGAAAGGTTGGCCATCGCCAATCTGTACCATGCCGTACGGCAGCGGCCTCACGCGGCCGGCGCCGGTAAATCCGTCAAGGCGCCGAAAGATGTGGACGTGTGAATCGACGATCATTCTTGACCTGCGAAGGGCTACGACGCCGATAGTTCCGACGCGGGCCCGCTCATTTCGGCTCGCTCCGTCTGCTGCTCGGCAAACTCGGCCATGGCCATCCGCCTGCGATGACGTTCGTTATGTTCTTCGGCAACCTGCTCGAGACCGATGCTGAAGACCAGCGCGCCGCCTTTCACCACGTCGGTCCAGAACGGGTCAACGCCGACCGCGATCAAACCGCTGTTGATAACGCCCAGGAACAGGACCGCCAGAATCACTCCCAGAATGTTGCCCCGGCCCCCGGTGAAGGCCACTCCACCAAGGATGACCGCAGTGATGACGTCGAGCTCGAACCCGATGCCAAAGGTGACTGTCGCCGTGCCAAAACGGCTGGCGGCTAACCCCCCGGAGACGGCGACCACGATCCCGTTCACGATGAACAGGCCGATCACGTAGCGGTCAACCCGGATGCCAGACACTTCAGCAGCGTTCCGATTGCTGCCAATCGCGTAAATGTATCGTCCAATCGTCGTCTGCGACAAGACGATGTGGAATACGATCGCAAAGCCCAGTAGGATCCAGACGTGCGACGAAATGCCCAGCCAAACGGCCCGGCCAAGACCGAAAAAGTCCGAGGGAACGCCGCTGATCCCGCGGCCGCCGGTCATGACCAGGATCATGCCGCGAAAGATGGTGAGCGTGCCCAGCGTGGCAATGATTGGCGACACACGGATCCGCCACACCAAAAGGCCGTTGATCAACCCGAGGACGCCGCCAGTGATAAGGCCGCCGAGAAACGCGAGCGGTGGCGGCAGGCTCAAGGCCAGCCACGCCGAGGCAAAGGCCGTGGCCGCATAGATCGATCCGACTGACAGGTCGACATTGCCGGAGATGATCAGGTAGGCCATGCCGATGCTGGCGATCCCGACCGCCGACATATTGAGGGTGATGACGCGCAAGTTGTTGAAAGAAAAAAACGTCGGGCGAAAGACCGCCAGAAGGACCAGCACCAGCACGTTGGCGACGATCAAGTTGATGTTTCGATTGCCGAGGAATTGTTCCCGCCAACGGCCGAGTTTGCCGTTCATCGTCTTTCGCCCTTTCGACGCTGGCCGGACATGAGCGCACGGACTTCGTCCGGCGTAGTCCGCTTCGCGGACGTGTCTAGCGTCACTTCGCCCAGCCGCAGAGAAATGATCCTGTCGGCGAGCGAAAAGACCTGTTCCAGGCTGTGGCTGATCAGAATCACCGCTACCCTTTGTGCGGCGACCTGTTTTATCAACCGCGCCGTCGCCTCGGTCTGGCGCAGGCCGAGCGCCGCCGTGGGTTCGTCGAAGATGACCAGGCGGCGACCTTTGACCGTGGCCCGGGCGATCGCGATGGCCTGGCGCTGCCCCCCAGAGAAGCGCCGGACCGGGCTTTCATAATCCTGGAGCTCAATGCCCAGTTCGGTCAGCCTCCGCTTGGTTTCACGCACCGCCCAGCGGCGGTCAACGAAACGAAACGGGCCAAGTTGAAAGCGGATCTTCTCCTGGCCAAGCATGACGTTGGCCTCCGCGCTCAGATCGTCGCAGAGTTCGAGATTCTGATAGACGGTCTCGACCCCCCAATTGCGGGCTTTCTCGGGGGTCAGGTTATGGATCAGATGTTCGTCGAACCAGATCTGGCCGGAGTCCGGTTGGAGCAGGCCACTTAATATTTTGATGAGCGTGCTCTTGCCGGCCCCGTTGTCGCCGACCAGCCCGACGATCTGCCCTGCAAAGAGATCGATGGATACACCAGCCAGCGCACGAACGCCGCCGAAAAACTTGGTTATACCAACACAGCGTAGGACAGGTGATGTTGTGTCAGCAGATGCGCTCATGCCCTTGTCTTGATTCAATGAACGGAAGGGAGGCCGCAAGCGGCCTTCCTTCCATGCCAACAAGGACTACGGCACTAACCGCGCGCCGTCCCAGACGAAGCCATCCTTAGCATCGGGGAATGGATCGTTTGTTTTCACTGGTTTGTTGAAAAACACCTGAAGGTCGTCGAAGTAGTGAGCCTGGGCCGGCGCCAATTGGTCATCAAGCGCGTCCCAGATCTTTTTGCCATTTTCCGGCGTCAGCAATAGCGGCTGAACGTAAGTCGTCGGTGGGATTTGCTGACCAAGCAGACAGCGCTCGATGCCTCGTTCTGCGACCACGGCGCTAACCCGGAAGGGGAACCAAGCCAGCGCCTGCAGCACACCGCTATGCTTGTCCATCATCGAGACTTGATCCGCGGTGGCGTCGACGCTGCCAAAGAAGAACGTATTCGGGTCTGTTCTGCCGGCTTCCGAAGCCGCCTGCACACCGCCGGTCGTCGCGTCGCCGCCCCACGAGAACATGACGGTCATGTCTGGGTGGGCCTGCAGCAGATTTGCGGCTTGTTGGGCGCCGCTTTCCGCCGTGTTGTTGACCGCCGCCTTATAGAATTTGACATCTCCACCGACCAGCTTCTGGAACGTTTCCTGGAAGCCCTTTACGCGGTCCATGAGACCTGGACTGGTGGGGTTTTCCAGCAGGCCCACGCTACCGCCCTGGCCATTCTTCTTGTACCAGGCCGCCGCCGCTTCACCGACCATCGAGCCTGCCGGATAGTGCGGGTTGCTCATATTCATCGTCACATTGTCGACCCAGTCGGCGCTGTGGTTGAGCATGCAGATCTTGGCGTCCTTTGCCTTTTGCGCCACGTTGCCCCAAGCCTCTGCCGACTCCTTGGTCACAACGGTCAGGTAGAAGACGGCGTTGCAATTGCCGCTGGCGACATATTCCTCGACCTGAGCAAGCTGCTTCTCGAAATCCCCCTTGGCGTCGGCCACAGTGATCTCAAGACCGTTCTCGGACTGTTTCGCCGCCTTCTGCATATCAGCGTAAAACAAGGTCAGTTGGTCGATGGTGACTGGGCTCGCGATGCACAGCCGCTTACCCTTCAGGCTGTCCTTGGGGGCCTTTGGGGACGCCGGCATAGCTGGCTGGCCCGCGGCCAGCGCTCCTCGGCTTCCGATGAGTTCGGTTATCGGCGAGTTGCTTGCGAAGATCATTGGCGCGATCCAGGGTACCACCACGCTCAGCAGCAGTTGACGTTTGTTCATGGGACTATCCTCCTCCCGGGTGAGTTATGATTGGTTCGTTTCTCCGCGCATCACCTGCACGATTTCGACTCGCGTCCCGCCCGTGATCGACCGGGGCACGAACGAATAGCGGTTCCCATATTTGGAAGGGATGAAGTTCTGAGTTATCGGCCGCTCGGCGAGATCGAGCGGGCTCGCGCCGCGCGCGCGCAACGCCCCGTTGAACTCCTCAATGTCCTCGACCTGAAACCCGACCTCAAACAGGGTACCTTCGCCGCCGCGTTGCAGATCTTCAACGCCCGGTCCCTCGATCGGCTGGATGATCTGGAGAAACGTCGCCCCCGTCTTGCCGAGGGGCAGCATCGCTGACTTGAGCTTGACGCCGGGCCGATCGACCAGCACCTGTCGCGGCGTTTGGCCCCCGAGCAACGCCACATACCGAGCGACGGCCGCATCGATGTCAGCGGTGAGAACAGCGACGTGATGAAGACCGGATATCATCCCGCCTTCTCCAAGTCTGCTCTTAGCCGCAAGAGATCGTCGGCCCCGATCAAGCGTTTGAATTTGGTTGGCGGCCACATCCTCTCCGTGATGTGTCGCGTAGTCCCTTGGGAGTTGAGTTCGGCGAAGGTTGACTCGAGGGCCGCGGCGACCGTCATCAGCGCAGTGAGCGGGTAGAGAATGACCTTGAAGCCCATCCGGAACAGTTCGTCCGTGGTCAAAAGCGGTCTACCGCAGTTTTCAGTCATGTTGGCGGCGCAGGGAACATGTGTGGCGATCTGTTCGCCGATAATTCGCAGCTCCTCCATCGCAACGTCCTCGGAATAGCCGAGATCGACGAAGATGATGTCGGCCCCCGCCTCGGCGTAGGTGAGGCTGCGTTCAACCGCGTCTGCCATTCCGGTGACGCGGCTCGAATGGGTTCGCGCCATAATGACGAAGTCAGGATCCTCGTCTCTAGCCACGGCTGCGACCGCCTTGATTTTGGCGGTCATGGCTGGAATCGAAATCACCTTGTTGGCGCCGATCGACGGAGAACGCTTGGGAAAGTCCTGATCCTCAATATAGAGGCCGGCGAGCCCAGCACGGATCGATTCCGACGTCGTGCGTGTGACGTTGAGAAGGTCGCCGAAACCATCGTCGACGTCGATCATCACCGGCGCCGCCACCGACGCCGCCATATTGCGGGCGCTGTAGATCATCTCGGCCATGCTGATCAGCCCAAGATCTGGGAGGCCGAGAAGGCTAGCCGCGCTGTTGTAGCCCCCGTGCATGATGACAGGGAAACCGGCTCTCTCGATAATGCGGGCGGATACACAGTCATAGGCGCATGGCGCGACCAGCGGAACGGGCGCCCCCAGCAGCTCCCGCAACCTCGTCGATTTTCTCTGTCCGCCTGAGTGCGCCATTGCTTCAGACTCTTCATAAATCGCAAAGGTTCGCCACTCAGCGAACGCGCTTCCAGTTCTTGGTGAAATCCTTATAGCCGCCGACCGGTCCGAAGGTTGAAGGCGTGTTGACGAAATAGAGGTGCATCTCTTCGTCACCGGTGTTAGCGGCACGGTGCTTCACCCCGGGCGTCACGAAGATCACCGAGCCGGTTTCGATCTCATGGGTTTCCTCGCCGAGGTAGAACTTCCCGCGGCCCTTGATGACGAAGTAGATTTCCTCGGACTCAGGGTGAGCGCTGAGCTTCGGCTGCTCGATTCCCGGCGGCAGGATGACGATACCCGCCGAGAGCGTCTTGGTCGGGGTGATGTCGCGCTCGTGAACGATGCCCATGAACCGGCGCTGTTCGCCTGGTATCTCCCACAGCATGCACTCATTGATATTGTTGACAGGCTTCATTGGGCTCATTCCCCTAGACTTGGCCGAGCAGGACTTCAGTCGACGTCGCTGGAGAGATCGCGGCTGCGCCGCCATCGACGCACACGATGCTGCCGGTCAGATAGTCTGAATCGGACGAGGCGAGGAACAGCGCGGTATTGGCCTGGTCGCTTGTCTTGCCGAACCGCTGGAGCGGAATTCGTTTCACCCGTTGCTCGCGCGCCTCGGGCGACAGCGTGTTTACGAACATCGGCGTTTCAGTCGCGCCGGGGCAAATGCAGTTTACGTTGACGTTATACTTTCCCCATTCGACGGCCAGGCTCTTGGTCAGCCCTACCACGCCATGCTTGGCCGCGGTGTAATGAGCCATGTAGGGGACGCCAGCGATTCCCGCCGTTGAGCCGAAGTTGACGATCTTGCCGGAACTGCGAGGAATCATCGTCCGCCCCGCTTCCTGGCAGGCGTAGAACACTCCAATCAGGTTGACGTCGACCGTCCGGCGCAGGTCGTCGGGCGTGATCTCAGCCGTGGGTTTAAATTGCGAGAGGCCGGAGGCATTAATTAGGATGTCGATTGCCCCAAGGTCCCGCGACACCCTGGCGAAGACGTCGGCGACCTGTTCCGGCTGCACGACGTCGAGTTGATAAGCGCGGGAGCGACCCTGTTCGGCCGCGACCTCGTTGGCAACACGGATGGCGCTTGCCTCGTTGACGTCAGCGATTGCGACGGCGGCTCCCTCCCGGGCGAAGAGGTGAGAGATCGCCTCGCCCATTCCCGACGCGCCGCCGACGACAATCGCGACTTTTCTTTCCAGTCTCATCGCCATCCCCGCGGAACCCGAGCTAGTCGTAGTGGTGGGCGCGCAGGCAGCAGGTCAGGCCGCCGTCCACTGGCAAAACGACCCCAGTGATCCAGTTTGAATCTGGCCCGGCCAGAAACAGCACGGCTTTCGAGATATCAACCGGCTTGCCCAGGCGTCCTAGCGGGATCCGATCGATCATCGCCGCCTTGAATTTGCTGCCGGTCGCCTCATCGAGCAGCGGCGTCTCGATCGACGCCGGGCAAATGCAGTTCACGTTGATGTTGTGGGGCGCAAGATCGACGGCCAGTGCGCGGGTCAGCCCGATAACGCCCATTTTGGACGTGGAGTATGGCGCCGCGTTGGGCACGCCCAAATAGCCGGCTGCCGAGGAAATGTTGACGATTTTTCCCGACTTCTGTTTCATCATCGCCGGCATGACCGCGGTGCAGAAGTTCCATGGCCCGTCCAGGTTTACAGCACGGATTTTCTGCCAATAGTCCTGGGTGTAGTCCTCGACAGATCGAAACTGGTTCCAGCCTGCGCAATTCACCAGGATGTCGATTGCGCCGAACCGTTCCAACGTCTCAGTCGCTGCCGCCTCGACCTGCCCGAAATCGGCGACGTCGGCGGCGGTCGCCATCACCTTGTTCTTCGCGCCGCCCATCTGCTCAACCACGCGATCGGCCTTGGCGCCGTCGACGTCAGCTATTGCGACCGCCGCTCCATGGGCGGCGAACTCCATGCAAATTGCGGCGCCAATGCCGGACGCCCCGCCCGTCACCAGGGCGACCTTCGAGGCCAAAAGGCCAGATCGATCACGGCTCTCGAGCACGCTTGAAGTCCCTCCGCTACAGCCTGAACGATTCGTCGCCGCCGGGGCGCGAATCCCCTGCTTGATACAAATCTTCGATGTTTTTGAAGAAGGCGATCGAGCGAGCGGTGTGCTGAGTCATCAGACGCGCCGCCGCTTCAGCGTCATGCCGCCTGAGGGCGTCAATAATACTGACGTGCTCAGTATGGATTCTCTCGACTCCGCGTCGCCGGAAGAAGTTTTCGGCGTCGCCAAAGGAGTTAACTAAAGCGAAGCGCCCTTCCATGATCATGGGCAGGATTGCGTCCAAGAAGCTCGCCAGCGGGGCATTGTGAGATGCTCGGGCGAGGAGGCGATGAAAATCCAGGTCTTTTGCGCCATAGTCGAAATACTTGTCCTTCTCGTTGCCAGACCCCTCGGCAACTTCTCTCATTGCGTGCGCGCAACCGTCGATCTCCAAAAGCTCCTCTGGCGTCGCCTGCGTCGCCGCAAGTCTCGCCGCAGTCACCTCGAGAGCTTGGCGCACCATCATCAAGTCTACAAAGGAACTCTTTTCGAGTTCAAGCAATAACGTAACGTTCTGCGCCAGCGTCTGCGGAGGAATACGCCGAACGTAAGTCCCACTTCCCTGCTGCACCTCAATAATCTTTCGCGCCTCAAGATGTCGGATACTTTCCCTAACTACAACTCTGCTCACATGAAATTGCTCGGCAAGAGATCTCTCGCTTGGTATCTTGTCGCCTACCTGAAGGTGACCTGATCGTATCATGTCTTCAATTTGCGTTACGATCTGCTCATAAGATCGAAGCTTTTCGACCGGCTGCCATCGGATAAGTTCATTTGTGGGCATACGACCCCTCACTTGGCCTCATTAGAACTCACGACGAAGCAACGGTAAAATTGCGATCTCGGACCTCTAGGAAGCTAAGTGGACAGGTGGACTGACCACCTATCCACTTTTTTCGCACTTCGCTTGGATGCTGTCAAGCGCACTTCCAACGCCGAGCTCTGACACACAGAGGAGGCGCGCGCAGCGCGACGCGGACCGCGTCTCCCTTGTGCGACCGGTGATTGTCGAGAATGACGATGTCGTCGCGCTTGAGCATGGGAACAAGGAACTGCTCGACGTAGGCGAAGAAGCGCCCGCCGTTGATGGGCCCGTCGAACGGGCGGGGCGCTTCCATCCGGTCGTTACGGAGCGCCGCGAGGAAGGTCGCTTGTCCGCCAATGGCCGTGCGGAGCCTTGTCGATGAGACGTTGGCCTTTCGGCGCCCAGCCGTGAAGGCGGGGTCATGCCCGTCTTGGTCCAGAGCCTGCCCTCAGGCTTGACCCGAGGGCTCGTCGATGAAGACTAGGCGCGAGGGGTCGACCTGCCCCTGGCGCTGTCTCCGGCGCCGGCCCTGGCGGCTCAAGTCCGGCCGCGGGCGACAAGCGTTTTTTGAGCCCGCGAGCCGGTCTGCTCCATTAGTTTAACCCAGTTGATCGCCGCTGACTCGCTCACCTCAAAATCTGACCGCCGCGCCACGCCTGCTCATTCGGTCAACGAGCACAGCGTCGATCACCCGCTCCCGCGAGTCCTGCGAATATGCCATCCCTGCTGGTCTCACCCAGCCAGCAGGTTGAATCAGAACGCCAGCGATTCGAGAAGCCGCCCAATTCACTCGTCGGGGACCACCCTAATCTTCCTCACATCGGCTCGTTTCTGAGCTCGAAAGGGGCGGTGCGGCATGACCACCGGCAGCTTTGCGGCATCGACCGACAAAGCTTACCTTCCGTGTGGGTGCCGTGCGTTTCCGCCTAGAAAGGCAAGGCGAAACGATCGCCGAATGAAGTAATCGGCGGATGGGCGTCCGGGTCGGTGATTATGTCTAGAAGCGTAGCAGTCGATGACTTGAGCGCGCGCTCAAGAGCCGGTCGCAGATCTCCCGGCTTCTCGATTCGAATGCCCTCAAGGCCGCATGCGCGCGCAATCGCCGCGTGGTCCACCGCCGCGAATTCGCAGGCATCGGTGTAGGCGTTGAAAAGCACGGTCTCCCCGTGCTTCTGGTAGCCGAGGATCTGATTGTTGAGGATAATGAGAACGATCGGGAGCTTGTGCCGTGCGACCATCTCCATCTCCGCCCAGACGTGAGCGAATCCCCCGTCCCCGGAAAGGCAGATTACCCGCTTGCCGGGCTCGGCGAATTGCGCTCCGATCGCGAAGGGCAATCCCCAGCCAAGGCCCGCCATGCCGCGCGGCGTCAGGAACCGGTGGCCTACGTTGCGCGCGGTCAGGTAGTTAGCAATCCAGATCGACGAATAGCTGGCGTCAGCGACCACGATTGAGT
Organism: uncultured Alphaproteobacteria bacterium; assembly: GCA_963794655.1. GTDB lineage: Bacteria > Pseudomonadota > Alphaproteobacteria > Rhizobiales > Beijerinckiaceae > Roseiarcus. The sequence continues at coordinate 959,276 of CAWCEV010000006.1, read as the reverse complement.
TGGGCGGCATCGCCGAGTCGAGTTCGAACATCAGGCGTTCCGGACGGATCGGGCTACGGTCCTGCCGCGAAATACTAGCCACTGTGCGGCGCCAGTGAACGAGCCCGACGGCTATCTTGGCTTCGACGGCGGCTCGTGCGGCCTTTCTTTTCGAAAGATCGCGCGTCTTCATTTCGGCGGCGAGGGCTTCGAGCGTGAGTTTTGCATCGCCAACCAAGCGCATCGCCTCGTAACTTCGCCCCACTTCGGCTCCGTCGATGTCGAGATGGATGTAACGTGCATTCTGCGGAAATAGCGTCCAGCTATCGGTGCCGTTCTGGTTCGTTCGCGCGCCGACGAAGAGGATGAGATCGGCTTCACCAACCATATCACGCAGCTTCTCGGTGCGGCTGCCTGGACCCATGAAATATCCAATCACGCCCGGGGAAAGCGGATGGGTCTCCGATACTGATCCCTTCCCCATGACGGTAGTGGCGACCGGAAGCGAGCATTCCTCCTGCAGCCGCGACAATGCCTCGGCGGCATTCGACAGATGCACCCCACCGCCAGCCACGACCAGAGGCGCGCTCGCCGCGACCAGTGCCTCCGCTGCCTCACGGACCCGACCAGGGTCGGCGACAACACGATCGAGGGGATACTTGCCGTAGGTCGCGTCGCGGCGCTGAACACCCGTAGTGGGAAGGTTGAGGACGTCGAAGGGAACGAGAAGCGCCACCGGTCCCGGGCGTCCGGAGGCCGCCACTGTGAACGCCAAATCGACATAGTCATCGACACGGCCGGGCTCATCTATTCGCCACACGGATTTCGTGACCGGATCGAAGAGTTTGAAGTGATCGAATTCCTGAAATGCGTTCTTGTCCGCCTGCGACCGTGGCACCTCCTGGACAAGGGCGATGACTGGGATCGACGCCTTGAGGGCTTCGGCGAGCGGGGGCACCAGAAGCGTTGCGGCGGGTCCGTTCTGGGCAGTGACAACCGAGACGCGATGAGAAATACGCGCGTACGCGTCTGCCATCGCCCCGCCCGCATTTTCGGTCCTATAGGCGGCTTGTTTCATGCCGAATTGCGGAGCCACCAGATGGAAGGCTGGCGGGATGCTCTGGCCGAAGACGACAGTGACGCCATGGCGCTGAAATGCCGCAGCTATACGTTCGGCGACGGTTTCGTTGGACTTGACTCGTTCGACGTTCATTTCGGGTACCCCCGATACTGGCGGTTCGGTCGCTCCTCTACTAGTATGAGGAAACGCGCCCGCGTCTATGACAGCGCTAACAATCTCGTAACGCTGCAACGACGAAAGTGTCAAGCGACCTCACGGCGCGCCGCGAGATATCTCGTCGCTGGTGGAGGCAGCCTGTCGAATGCATGTGACCAGAAAGCCGAGAACGCGAACCAGCGGCATGACTGTGACCCTTGCCGATGTGGCGCGCGAAGGCGGAGTTAGCCAGATCACAGTTTCCCGTGTGATCCGCAACAAGGGCGCGATCTCGGAAGGAATGCGAGAGAGGGTCGAACAAGCCATTCAGAAAGTAGGCTATGTGCCGAATCGTCTGGCCGGTTCGCTCGCGTCGGCAGGCTCCGATCTCATCGGCGTCATCGTTCCATCGCTTCGGTCGATTATTTTCCACCACGTTCTACGCGGGGTGAACGAGGCGATTTCGGCGGCAGGCTATCGCTCAGTTGTTGGAACAACTGAGTTCCGCCGCGACGAGGAGGAGCGATTGGTGACTTCCCTCCTTTCGTGGCGCCCCGCGGCGATGATCATTGCCTCGTTCGATCATTTGGAATCAACGGCGCTCCTGCTCAGAACGTCCAAAGTGAAGCTCGTTGAGATAACCGATACCGACCGCAAGCCGGTGGGGGTTGCGCTTGGCTTCTCACACTGGCGCGCTGGCTACAATACGGGCCGCTACCTCATCGAGCGCGGCTACCGGCGCTTTGGCTTTCTCGCCCAGGATCTATATGGCGACACCTATGCTGCGCGGCGGTACGAGGGCTTCCGAGAGGCGCTACGCGCGGTCGGGCTTTCGATTGCAGGCGAGCGGATAACAATGGAACAGCGCGATTCGACACTTGATGGCAAGGCCGCGCTTGGGGCGCTGATGGCGGAGTATCCAAAGCTTGACGCGGTCTATTTCTCGCATGATGAGATGGCGGTTGGGGGTTACTTTCATTGTCTCCATGCCGGCATCGACGTCCCCGGCCGCCTGGCGATTGCCGGCTTCAACGGCATTGATCTCGGACAGGCGCTGCCGCAGCCGCTGACCACGGTGCTCTCTGACCGATATCAACTCGGGCGACTCGCGGGCCAGGCTGCGCTCGCTCTCATCAACGGCAAGGAGGTCGCGCCGTCGATTGATGTCGGGTTCACACTCATTAGGGGCGCGACCGCCTGATTAGACTGTTGCGACGGGCGTCACCGGCGAACCGAAGGAGCCGGGCAGCCGGAGCGGCGGCGCGGTGAGCAGGAAGCGCGAGCGTTGACGCTCCCGCAGATGGCGCGCCAGAGGGGTCAGATACCAGATCTCGCCGAGATGAATGCCAAGGTCGACGAGGCATTTCTGGTGTACCGGAAGACCGTGGTAGTGGGCATGGCCCGGCATGTCCTCATAAGGAAAGCCTTCAACCGCAAAATTGTCAGCTATGAGGACCGAGATTCCGGTCCGGTCGATCCAGTCGAGGACACGCTCGTCGCGACCGTCAAGAACCGGGTATTGCCGGTGGAGCAATTCCTCGGTCGGCTTCCCCTGCATGTCCATAACTCCCTGACTGTACCCAGTGTGGAGGCAGAGCATGTCGCCGGTTTCGACGATGACATTGTCCCTCTCCATGATTTGGGAAAGATCGTCGAAATTGACCAGCCGTCGTTCGGCGCCGAAGTAGTGGTTGAGGTCGATGAGGACACCGCGTCCCTGTACGCAGGTCTCGGCCATCTTCTCGATTCCGAGCCTCTTGGCCGTCGGTCCTCCCGGATCTTTCGACCCGATGACATCAATCCCGGCGCGGAAGCCGTTATAGTAAATCGCCTCGGCCGCGCCATCGCCGTCAGCATCAAAATGACGGCCGACGTGGCTGAACGCGTCCCACTGGGTGGAATACTGAGTGTACAGCGTTACGTAGTCGTCGGATGAAATGTCATCCCAATGATCGTTCTCGAGGCGCATCGGGAAGTTGACGAAGTCGTGGTCCGCATCGCGAGGCACGACTCCGCGGACCGGCGGCTTGCGAAGCGGCGTCAGAACGGTGCCGCCCGGGAGGTCAAGCGGCAAGCTGAGGCAGAACGCGATCCCTTCCTTCACCTCGGCGATGGCCGCCAGCCGGCGTTCAGGGGTTATGAGGTTGAGGCGGCCAATCTCGTCGTCTGGGCCAAAATCACCCCAGTTCGATCCTTCAGGCCGGTTCTTCCACCGCTTGGCCATACTTCATTCTCCCTAAGCCGAGGGCAAGAGTTGTTTTGCTTGGAATGACCGGAACCACGTCCGCAGCATCTTCTCAGTGTCGAGTGTTTCGGTGAAGCCGGCCTGGCGGATCTTCACCGTGGAAACTATACCCGGCGCTGCGCGAGTCGGGTCGCCATAGCCGAGCATTGAGTCCGCAAACTGGAACGACAGACCAACAAAATCCATGAGCGCGGGCGCGACCAGGTTGTGGCGGCCGCGGATTCGGTCCCATTGCCGGCTCCGCCTCGGCATCTCGTCGGTGAGGCTCATTGGCCTCGTATCGCCGGGAGGCATGCCGCAGGCCTCGGCAATCGCGGGCCATACTTCTTGCCACCGGAAAACATCACCATTGGTTATGTTGTAGGCTTGGCCCGAGGCACCGCTGGTCTCGCCGGCCCAGGCGATGGCGCGCGCGAGCACGCCGGAATCTGTCGCTTCCATGATGTTCGGATCTCCACCTGGATAGTGCAGCGGTTCGCCGTCGTCCTTTAGAACAGCGGCGTAAGTCCCAAGTGCCGCAATGACATTCATCGCACTGCCGAAAGATTCGCCGAAGATCCCTTGCGGGCGAAAAATGGTCCAGCTGAAGCCGCGTTCCGCCGCCTTCGCCTTTAGCGCGCTTTCTTGCTGCCAGTAGAAGTTCGGGATGTCGTAACTCTCGTCGCGATCCTCACGCGCCGGCGTCGGGATGGCGCGGACGTGAATTCCGTACGCCTTGGTCCCTTGCAGCAGAGTGATATGGCGAAGGTCGCGGGACGAACTGCAGAGCACGTCAAGCATGTTGCTGAACATCATGGCGTTGGTGGCGATCTGATCGGCCTCTCGCCAACCAGCGAGGAGGTTGGGCTTCTCGAACAGCGCCGCATAAACCAGGTGGGTTACCCGGGCGAATTCCTGCGCATGCGACTGAGATGCCGACCGATCACGGAGGTCAACGGACAACCACCTGGCGGCGATTCTGTCGTGCGGTTTCCGGCGTGAAAGCGCGATGACGTCGACCTCTGGGAGCGACGAGAAATGCCTCACAGCGGCGACGCCGACAACGCCCGAAGCCCCGGCGACCAGAACTGTCTTTCGCATGGCGGGCGCCGCCTCTCATTTTGCGAGCTGTCGTCCCTCGGCCTTCGCGGTAATGACTGCGATCACAAGAACGGCGCCATTGAAAATCGGTTGAAGCCAATAAGGTGCGCCGAGAAGATTTAGTCCGTTGAACCCGACTGCCAGGAGGATGATCGCGATGACTGCGCCAGGGACGTTGAAATAGCCGGGCCGGTACGTCGTCACGCCGAGAAACGCCGCGGCGTAAGCGGGCAGCAACAACTCAGGTCCGAACAGAGGGTTAGCGCCGCCCGACTGGCCGAGTTCGAAGATCGCTGCAATTCCGACGAGAAACCCCGCGCCCGCGAAAACGATAACCCGATAGAGGTTGACCCTGATCCCAGCAAGTAATGCGACGCGCTCAGACCCGCCAATCGCGTAGAGCTGCCGGCCAAACGGAGTATGTTCGAGGACATAGACAAGAACTCCCGCCAGGATCAGCGTCAGCCAGATAGAGACCCCGATGCCCAGGAGGTTTCCCTGCCCGACATTTGTGATGAAACTGGGGATTCCGGAGAAGAGCACACTGCCGCCGCTTATTCCCTGCGTGATTCCACTCAGCGCGATGCCGACGCCGAGCGTCGCTATGAATGAGCTGATCTGGAACTGGACACGCAGCCATCCATTGATCGCGCCAACCACCGTGCCGCCGACAACCATGGCCAGGACAACCACGCCAGCGCCGTAACCGGCGCCGCCAAGCTTCGCGCCGGCCACCATAAGGAAGCCAATGAGGTAGCCAAGCGAGAGGTCGAACTCGCCGACGATCAACGTCAGGATCGCTGCAAAAGAAAGACAACAGACCGTGACCTGGACTACGACCAAATTGCGGAGATTGAGGCCGGTAAGGAACTGCGGGCTAAGCAACGAGAAGATAGTGATCAGAAAGAGGAGGATTACGACCGTGGCGTATCGAGAGACGATCGCGCCAAGGATCCCTCGTCCGCGCATAACGGGAGCCAAGGCGTTGTCAACGTCCTTGGCTGTCATGCGTAGCACCATTGGCTGATAGTTTGCGGCGTGAGTTCCGCGCCCCTCAATTCATGCACGATGATTCCATCGCGAAGGATCAACACGCGCGAGCAGATGCCCGCGAACTGCTCGGGCTCAGTGGAAAAAATAAGGACGCCGACGTTCTCGCGCGCGGCGTCGCGGAGGAGATCAAAAATCTTATCACGCGCATTGGGGTCTATGCCGTTAGTAGGGTCGTCCAGCACCATCACTTTCGGCCGGGTCAACAGCCATTTCGCGAGAAGCGCCTTCTGCTGGTTGCCGCCGCTGAGTTTGCCGAAGATCGTCGTCGATGAGGGCGGGCGAAGGTCGAACGTCTCAATCATTTGCTGCAGGACGCTTGTCTCGCGGCGTGGACGATGCCAATAGCGGAAGAGTTCAGGGAGAAGCGCGTTCTCGGCGACGGACAATGATCCGATGCCGCCCGAGTGATGACGGTCGGCCGGAAGCACGGCCATGCCCGCCTCAATGACGTCGCGCGGACCAACGATCATGGCAAGCGGCCGGCCGTCGATAAGGATCTTGCCTCCGTTTCGGCCGACGGTTCCGCTTAGAACGTAAGGGAGCTCGTTGATCCCGGCTTCGGCAAGTCCCGCCATGCCGACGATCTCCCCACCATCGATTGAGAACGAGGTTCCCTTGAGTTCGAAGGCCCTTGACCCCGTCGAGGACAAGAGCAGGCGCACTTGGCGTCGATGGGGCGCGGGGTTGGCTTCCGCCAAAGCCCCAAAGGCGGCGGAGCGCAGTTGCGCCCGAACCTTTGGACAATTGCGCAGGGGACTGAAGCCAACTCCCCATCATCTCCGCCAGGATCTGATGGTTGTCGAACGAGGCGGCCGGTCCCTGCAGAGCGACGCGGCCGTCACGCAGGAGCGTCAGGTTCGAGGCGCGCCCATGCAGTTCGGCCAGACGATGAGTCACCATCAGGACGCCGACGCCGGAGCGGGCGATCAAGCTGATGCGCTCAAGATAGGGTTCGGCTTGGTTGCGGGGGAGGGAGGCAGTCACTTCATCGAGGATAAGCAGCTTCAGCCCTGTCTTGACCCGGTCAAGCGCGATGATCATGGCGACGAGTGCGCGTTCGGCGGAACTCAGGCGTCCGGCGAGCTGATCTGGCCGCACGAGGACGCCGAAGGCGCCAAGCATCGCGTCGACCTCGCGGTGGAGGTCCCTCCAGCGGATGCGGCCGGCGCGGGTTGGATAGCCGCGAAACTGGGCGATGCATTCGGCGACAGTAAGCGAATTGATGAGCGGCGCTTCCTGGTGAACCACGGCAACACCGCGCGCGTTCGCCTCGTGGGGCGACGCAATGGCTGTGAATGTCCTACCGCCGATGTGGATCTGGCCCGCCTCGGGCTGGTAGACGCCGCTGAGGATCTTAACGAGAGTCGACTTGCCGCTGCCGTTGGCGCCAAGCAGCGCGTGGATTTCGCCACCGCCGACTTCAATATCGACGTGATCAAGGACTGTCTGATCGGCGAAGATCTTCGTGAGCCCGCGGGCCCACAATCCCACCGATACAGCGCCAGCGGGGGCCGGCATTTCCGTGGACTGAGTTATGGAGGCGATCATTCCGCGATCAGCCATGTCGGGGCGGGCCCCTGCGGCCCGCCCCACAGGGCAGCTGTGTCAATCCCCGCCTCACTGCCACAGCTTCAGAAACTTCTCCTTGTAGCCGTTCGATGTGGCGTAATTGCCGCCGGGAGGCGGCACGTTCGTCTTGTCAATGACGGTGAACGGCACGTTCTCGTTGTGCGGGACAAAGAGCGGCTGTTTGTTGAGGTAGCGGATGATCTGATCGACGATAGCGTAGCCGGTGTAGCTCGTGTCGTAGGCGCCTGTCGCGATCTGGATGTCGCCCTTGCGGATAAGGTCGAGATTTTCTTGGTCGCCGAGGATGCTAACCAGCTTCACCCGATCGCCCATGCCGGCCTGCCGGATCGCGGCAGCCATCGCGAAGGCCGAGGGATCGTAAGGGGCATAGATATAGTTGACGTCAGGATGGGTCCTCAAATAGCCGACAACCTGCTGCCCGAGGTTCGTTGCGATCTGGCTCGCCGTGAAGGCGTCTTCGGCCGCCCTACAGCCTTCGCATTTCCTGAGTGAATCCATGACGCCCTTGTGCATGACGGCGACTGAATCAAACTCGACATCGTCATAGACGATGATGTTCGCCTTGCCGCCCGAATCCTTGACGATCCAGTTGCCGATTGCGGCGCCTAGCGCAAAGTTGTCGACATCCACGGCGAATTCCCACGCAAGCTGTCCCGGCTCGAGGACCGGCATCGGGTTCGGCGCATCGCCGCCGACGCCGACCGACACCACAGGCACGCCCGCCTTCTTGGCTTCCTTCAGCGGAAGCTGCAGGCTGCGGTAATCGAGCGACTCTGCGATGATGACGTTCGCGCCCCAGGCGAGCGCATCGAGAACTGCGGATGCCTGATTCTTAGGATTGGCCTTGCCGTCATACATCTGCACGGTCCAGCCGACTGCGCGCGCCGCCTCCGCTGCCGAATCAGCCTGCGCCTGACAGCCTTTCAGCGAAGCCGAACAAGAAACGATGCCGACCTTGATGCCCTTGGGGGCCGTGGCCGGCTCGGTCGGACCGGCGAATTCAGGCGGAAATTCCTTGGCTACATCGGCGATCGCAATTTGGCTTAGAAACCCCAGAATTGACAAGGCAGTCGCGGCGACGATCACATTGGGCTTCACCCTGGTCATAGCATTCCTCCCTTGTTGCGTTTCGCCTTGAGTCTTGCAGGCGCTCGCTAACGCCCTGCCGGTTCGGCTGTGCTAACAATTATTAATATTACCATTGATAGCGCTAGCATAGCGTAACCGGCCGGCGACGCGAGAGTCAATGGGTAGCTAGAGTAAGGCAACTCCAGCACCGGCCGATGCGCTCGCTCCGCAACCTTTTCCCGAGAACCGCACCGGTTCATCTGGCCCGAGACGGACGCCCTTTCGACCGCGTTGGTCAAGCGTCAGGTGGCGGCGAGGCGGTCGAGTACCGCAGAAGCAACCTCCTGAACATGAGCGGGATCGAGCTTGCGGAGCTTTCTCGCCGACGGCTGAAGGTCGGTAGTCGGAATATCGGAAAGCACCAATGGCGAGACGATCCTGCCCTGCGCGGCGAAGGCGGCTCTTTTCGTGCAGCAAGATCAGTAAGCGTGCCCCAGGTGCAAGACGAGAGGGAGGCGGCGTTGGTTCGACCCATTTCTTCGTCCAATATCCTGAACTCGGGTCGCGTTCTTCGCGCCGAGGTGTCGCGACCGCTGTGGACTGACGAAGTGGGCAGCTAGCGGGACTTCTCACGCGTTTCAGCCGACCGCGAAATGGCTTAAAGTGATTCTTGCGAAGAAACGCTGCCGCTCGCCCGCCGGACCATATATATATATATATATATATATATATCAGACGGAGCTCAGGCAGCGAAAGCTTTCCGAGCATCTATCACAAAGGCCCGTTCTTGCTCCTTGGTCGGCTCGACATTGAGACAAAACCGAAAGGTTGCTAAGAAACAATACTCGGATCGAGCAAGCTCCCGCGGTAGCCCCTTGCTCATTTCTGGCCAGAAGTGCTTTCTGAGATATTCTTTTCGCTCTTCCAGAGTTGCTTCTTCCCACGAATCGGTTTTGCAGGCTCGCTTTGCAACGAGATCATAGACGGTATCCATCTGCTTTATCATTCTATGGTATTCACGCAGATACTTACAATCCTTCGCCCCGAATCGGGGCGACTTTCGCAGTTCTCGCTCACGTTCGGGCCAGGTCGTCACCATGAGGTCCTGCGCCATCTTCTGTTCGAACGTCCACGGCCCGTTGCAGATGACGGCTCCTCGCGGATCGATGTCGATGTCATCGGGATGCGGAATGATATCCGATCCTGACACTCGCGCCATCTTTCGGCGCATCAGCTCTTCCCTCGCCTCTCTCATGTAGTCGAGGACCATTCCCAGCAATTCTTCCCGTTCGGCTAGCCTGTGCTTGTCGATTGCGGTGCGCTTGTCGATCATGGCCTTGTAAGCCTTCACGTCGCCCTTTGCCGCCTTTAACCCAATTGCTCGAGTCGCGGCACGCTCAAGGGAGGTCTTTTCAACATTGTCTCCTTCACGGACCGCGACTGGCCTCTTCATCTCCTCAACAAACATCGCGTCGAACTCGCTGCCGCCGGGAATTCCTACCGCGGCCGCCTTTGGCCGCCGGGGGCGCCCACATGGATTGCCCGACCTTCCCTTGACGAATTGGCCCGACTTCGGCGGATGGCAATAGCCGACGTAGTCAGGATCTGGCGCGCTCTTGCCTTTCTCGTCGGTCATGACACCGCTCCTATCGGCAGCGAAACTGCCCCGCGCTGCTGCTCGACGTCTTCGAAGGTCTCCCCCGTCGCCGAGAGTATTGCCTGCTTGCCGGTCACGCGCTCGAACCGACGCAAAATCGCGTCGCAATAGGCCGGATCAAATTCGATCAGACGCGCCGACCGGCCAGTCTTCTCGGCCGCAATCAAAGTCGTGCCCGACCCACCAAAGGGATCAAGCACCAGATCGCCGCGCCTCGAGCAGTCCTTGATCGCGTCGGCAACCAGCTTGGTCGGCTTGACCGTCGGATGCATCGCGAGCTCTTCCATCCGACGAGGTCCAAGGCTGCTGACGCCAGGGTAGTCCCAAACGTTGGTTCGCGGACGCCCCGTCTCCCCAAGCCCAAAAGTATTTACGTGAGGCGCCGTCCCCTTCTTGAAAACGAAGACCAGCTCGTGTTTCGAACGGTAAAATGTCCCCATGCCCCCGTTGGACTTATTCCAAACGCAGAGGTTCTTGAGCTCCGAAAAGACGGCTTTGCCCGCGGCGATAAGCTCTTCTGCATGGCGCCAGTCCATACAAACGAATGCGATCGCGCCGTCTCGACATCGCTCAGCCGCAGGGCCCAGGGTCTGTTCCAGGAAGGTTCTGAACTCCGCCGAGGACATCTCTCCGACGCCCATCGCAAATTCTCGATGGCGAATACGACCCAAGCCGCAAACGTGGCCATCGATAGGCACGTTGTAAGGAGGGTCAGTAAAAATCAGATCGACCCGTTCATCGCCGAGAAGCCCTTGGTACGCCTTGTTGTGGCGCGCATCTCCACATTGGACCCGGTGGCGCCCGGCCCGCCATAGGTCGCCGCTGCGCGAGACGGCTGCGTCCCCGACGATCGGAACGTCATCCTCGGCGCCGGAGAGCGCTTCGGTCGGAGCGCTCTCCACGGCTTCTTCCAAGATGACTTCGATCTCGCCAACGGCAAAACCGGTCGTCTCGACTTCGAAGCCAAGGTCGATCAGTCCCTGGAGTTCGATGGCGAGGACTTCCCGATCCCAGCCTGCGTTGAGTGCAAGCTTATTGTCCGCCAGCACGTAGGCCTTTCTCTCCGCAGGACCGAGGTCCGATAGCCGGACGACAGGAACCTTGCTCATGCCAATCAGCTCGGCGGCAGCTGCGCGCCCATGGCCCGCGAGGATCTCTAGCTCGGCACTAACCAGGATCGGGTTGGTGAACCCGAAGACCTCGATGCTCTTGGCGATCTGCTTCACCTGGGCGCGAGAGTGCCGCCGCGCGTTTCCGCGATAGGACCGCAGGAGGGCGAGGTCGACCATTTCGATCGCCAAGGAGCGGTCGCGATTCGTCATGTTCATGATTTGTGCTAGCACGTTTCAGCCGGCCGGCCAAAAGACTTCGGCGAGTTACAGACAGCTAAAAATCAGGTTCCGGGCGCTCTCAAATGGGGCATCCCTGTTTGTAGACGATATCCCGGCTTCCGATCCCTGTTTGGATGAGCAGGTTCCCTGTTCCATTCTCGCCGTACTTTCCGAATGGCCATTCCCGAGATAGACTAAAGCCATGACAATGCATGCTTTTTCGGCACCAATCTCATCCGCGAGGCCCCGCCGCCCGAGAAAAAATTCCCTGTTTCGGGGCGAAAACAGGGAATTTGGGGCAGAGACCGGTTTGGAAGGACTGCGTCCACCACCAACCCTTTACACGAACCTGCAGCACTTCGGGCCCGGTAAGATACGGGCGTAGCTTCCGGATCTCTTCCAGACGGCGCGGGCCCGGCGCGTGATTCTCTCGCGGCCGAACGAACCTTCCCCTGCAAAGACGCATCGCCACACCACCGCCCGCGACGGACCTTGTTGTTCGCGAGAAGCGCCCGCCAATCGTCGAGACCAATCAGCCCTGCTGCGCCTTGCGCCAGGCCTGGTACTCCGCCTCGGCCTCTGCAGTCAGGGGATAGTATTTCCGCAGATCTCCGCCCTGCGACAACCGCATGCGAGTAAACTCCTCCCACTCCGTGTGCTGCCCGGCGAGCTCGACCAGTTTGGGAGCGAGCGCAATAGGCACAACGACCACCCCGTCGTCGTCGGCGACGATGATGTCGCCTGGAATCACGAGCACATTGGCGCAGGCGATCGGTACGTTCACCGCGAATGGAATGATGTTGGTCTGAGCGTGGTAGTTCGGCGTCACGCCCTTGACCCAGATCCCGAGATCCAGCTTGGCCGCTTCCGCCGAGTCCCGGATGCAGCCGTCGATCACGACGCCAGCCCCGCCCCTGCCAGCGAAGAACGTCAGCATCATCTCTCCGAAAATGCCGCTGCCGAGGTCGCCGCGCGCATCCACCACCACAACATCGCCAGGCTGGGTCGGGTAGAGCACATGCCGATGCAATTGCCGCTCCGGATCCTCGTATTCGGCCTCGCCATAAAGATCCTCGCGTTTCGGCATGCATTGCAGCGTCAACGCCGGCCCTGCGACAGTTCGCCCCGGTCTCAGCGGCCGGGGGCCTCTGATCTGCGGATCACGTATGCCCAAGCGTTGAGCCAACTCGCTGCTCAGCGTCGCCGAGCCGATTTTGGCGAGCGCATCCACCAAATCGCGAGGCGGCCGCTGGATGTCCTTGATCTCGACGCCGGCGTTCAATCTGCTCTCCCTCTCTATGGCTCACGCGAGGCGCCCGAGCGCCCTTCGAGCGCCGTCAGCTGCGCATGTCGTGATCGTCGAACCCGTCGATCGAGTTTCGCCGAAGGTAATCAAGGTTCATGGCGATGCCCAAGCCGGGCTCTCCGGATAGTTTGATTCGACCGCCAGAGTTGTCCAGCGGCGTATCGATCAGCCGGTTATAGTGGCTGAGATCGAAGCTGCTGGTCTCGATCCGATAGAAATTGGGTACGGTCATCATCACATGCGCGCCAGCGATCACGTTGATCGGTCCGCTCGCATCGTGCGGCGAGATCGGTACATAGTAGGCCTCGGCGAGCGTGGCGATCTTCTTGAGTTCGCTGATTCCGCCGGCCCAAGTGACGTCAGGCATCACATAGTCGGCGAGTTGCTGCTCGAAGATGGCGATGAATTCCCATCGCGTATGCAATCTTTCCCCTACTGAAATCGCGGCGCTGACGCGCTCGCGCACCTGTCTCAGGGCATTGTAGCTCTCGACCGGGACAGGTTCCTCAAACCAGTCGATCTGGCCCGCGTCCTCTAACGACCTGCAAAGCCGAATCGCGGTCGGCACGTCGAAGCGGCCATGGGCATCGATCAGGATTTCGACCTCCGGTCCCGCGGTTTCGCGGATCAGCGCGGTAAGCTCGGCGGCCTCACGCTCGCCCTTCTTGGACAGCTGCCCATCGAGATAGCCGTGCGCATAGCCGGAAGAGCCTTCATAATAGGGAAAGGGATCAAACTTGATTCCGGTATGGCCGCTATCGACGATCTTGCGGATCTCCTCGACTACGCCTCCCTTGCTGCTGAATTTCGACTGGTCGGGATGGGTGTAGATGAGGATGTCGTCGCGGACGGGCCCGCCTAGCAATTCATAGATCGGCGCGTTTCGGACCTTGCCGACCAGATCCCAGAGCGCGATGTCGACGCCACTGACCACATGCGAAGCCGCTCCGCGCGAGCCCATATAGGTGAAGGCGCGAAAGGTCCTGTGCCACAGCTGCTCGATACGGGTCGGATCCTGTCCAATCAGCAAATCATTGAGTTGACGCAGCATCGCGGCAATGGCGCGATTGGCGACTTTGGTGGTGGTTGTAATCTCGCCCCACCCTGAGAGGCCGCCATCGGTCCTGACTTCAACGAACAGAAATTCCCCCCAGTATGTTCGCTCGACTTTGACCAGCCAAGGGATCACCGCGACTATTTTCATTCGATCTCCTCGAGCTTCGGGCCGACCGACCTTCCGCGGCGTTCGGTAGTCAGGGCCGGTTCAACCGCGAACTGCTCCGGCGACCAGCCCTTTCACGAGCAACCCTTGCGCAAACCAGACGAAAATAAGCGTCGGGATAACCATGAGGACTCCCGCAGCCGACATCGCGCCCCAGTCGATTCCGAATTGGGACACGAAATTGGTGAGGCCGACCGGCAGCGTCTGCGCCCTTTCGCTGGAAGTCAGAGTAAGCGCGATCAGCAGGTCGTTCCAGGTGAAGAGGAAGGTGATGACGGCGCTGGCGCCGATGCCCGGGGCGATGAGCGGGCTCACGATCTGGACGAGGGTGCGGAGCGTGCCGGCACCGTCCATCAAAGCTGATTCCTCAATCTCTTTCGGCAAGTCCTGGATGAAGCCAATCAACAGCCATATGGCGATGGGAAGCTTGGCGGCCGTATGAGTGAGGATCAGCGCCGATAAAGTGTCCAACAGGTGAACTTTCGCGAAGACCGCGAACAATGGGATCGCAAGCGCCACGACAGGGATCATCCGCATGATCAGGAGCAAGGAAACGACAAGCTTCTGCCCAGGGAGCCTGAAACGGGCGATGGCGTAAGCGCACGGGACCGACAGGAGGGTCACCGTGACGACGGTCGCAAGCGAGACGATGATCGTGTTCCAGAGATAATTTGCGAGACCGTACTGACTGAAGACCGCGACATATTGGCTGAACGTCACCGATTCGGGGATCACGTGGACCGGCGTTGCGAAGATTTCCGGGGAGTAGCGCAGCGACGTGATCACGAGCCAAGCGAGCGGAAAGATCGTCAGAACGAGCGTCAGGACGAGCGCCGCGTAACGCGCGACAAGGCCCGCGGATATACGCCGCCGCCGAGCGGGTCCGACCGCCGCGACGAGTCGCGGCTGCAGCGCCTGGTCGCTCACCATTCGCTCTCCGCGCGCAACCACGGTAAGCCATAGAGGATCCCGAGGAGGAGAAGCGATAAGAAGAGCGCGATGTAGGAAACCGCCGCCGCGTGGCCGAAATCGATCGCCTGGAACGCGAGCAGATAGGCGTTCACAGTGATGAGGTTGGTGGCGCCGCCCGGTCCCCCTTGGGTCATGAGCCAGACGACGTCGAACGTGCGGAACGTGTCGGTGATCCGCAACATCAATGCGATCATGATTATTGGCCGCATCAGCGGCAGGACGATCCACCAGAAGATGTTCCACTCCGACGCCCCATCGACCGCGGCCGCCTCCAACGGCTCCTGGGGCAGCGATTGCAGGCCGGCGAGAAAAAGCAGGACCATGAGGGGCGTGTTTTGCCACACGTCAGCGATGACGACCGAGGCAAGCGCCCAGTTCGGATCGGACAGCCAGGGAGCCTCGGGCAGATGGAGGGCGCGCAGCGCCGCATTGGCCAGACCGTATTGGCCGTTGAAGAGCCAGCGGAAGTTCAGTCCAACGACTGCAGGGGCAATCATCGGCGGGACGAGCAACAGCATTCGCGCGGCCCTAAGGCCGCGCAACTTGCCGTTGACCAGCACCGCGATCGCGATGCCAGCGACCACCTCGATACCTATCGAGGCGACGCTGAAGATGACCTGCGCGCGGAAGGATTGATGAAACTCGGGACTGGCCAACATGTCGGTGTAGTTGGCCAAACCGCGAAATTCCTGTGACGTCGCCGTGAGGTCCCATCGGAAGAAACTCATTACGAACGAGTAGCCGAGCGGGTAGACGAAAATCCCGATCATGGCGACGAGGGCAGGCCCGGCCAGGAGATATCCCGTCGTCCAGGATGGGGCCAGCGGCGACCTTCGCCGCCAACCCCGCGCCTGTACCGACGCGAACGCCATGCTAGTTGTAGGCTCCGGCCTGCGTCATCACCTGAAGGGCCTCTTTCGCCGCCTGGTTGAGCGAGTCTTCTGGCGACATCTGGTTGCTCAACGCCCGCTCGATCGCCGCGAACATCAGCGTGCAGACCCGCGAAAAGCCCGGCAGTTTCGGCCACTCCTTGCCAGTCGCGATGGTTTGCTCGAGCTGCGCAAGCCACTCCGCCTCTTGACCCTTAGCAGCCGCAACCGCTTGTTTGGCGACCGATAGTCGACTCGGAAAGTTGCTGAACTGCTGGAAGTTCAACGCCTGCGCCTCCGGACTTACGGTGTATTTGATGAACTCGACCGCCGCGTCCTTTTTCTTGGACACGCTATTGAGCGCCATCGCATGCGATATCGCGCAAGAGATCGCAGTCTTGTCACGCACGTATGGCGCGGTCGCCCATTTGCCGACAATCTTGGACGTCTCAGGATTTGAGAGCGTCGCAAAGCTGCCGGGCCAGTCGAAGTTCGCGTACACCGAACCGGAAGAGAATTCGGTCGAGTTCTCGTTCCACTGGAACGAGACGGCGTCGGGCGGCACGACCTTGTATTTCTGGATGAGATCCCGGTGGAAAGTAAGCGCCTTAATGCCCTCGGCCGAGTTGAACGAAGGCTTGTTGTGCTCGTCGACCCACTCGCCGCCCGCCTGCCAGAGAAAATCGCTGAACGTCCGCTGCGCTGGGTCGCCCTGGCCGGGCACGACGAGGCCGTAGTGGCCGTTTCCGGTCACCTTTTCGCTGGCGCTCACCAAATCCTCCCATGTGACCGCCGGCTTCAGGTTATGTTCGTCGTAGACGTCCTTGCGGTAATACTGCGTCCTGGCGTCCATGTTGCGGGGAATCGCGGCGAGGTGGTTGGTCTTCGGGTCGACCAAGTACTTCACCCCGACTTCGTAAAAGTCCTTGAGCTCATCCGAGGAGAAATAATCGTTGAGAGGCGCAAAATAGTTGAAGAAAGAACCAATCTGCGCTGTGTGCGTGCTAAACACGTCGTATAAGTCGCTCCCGGCGGCGCCAAGGGTAACGGTCTTCGTCGTCAACGGCGTGAATTCAAGGAGATCGTATTTTACTGTTATTCCAGTCTTCTGCGTAAAATCTTGTACTATTTTTTCCCAATATTTTGGATAAGTGGGCCCACCTGTTATGAGAAGCGCCCTGATCTCCGTCCCTGCCGCGGCACGAGCACGGCGCACCGTAATACTGCTCGCGCCTAACGCCGCCGCCGTTCCCCCGATGAAACTCCGCCTGGATAGCTTGTCGATCACCATAGGTTCCTCCCTTTGCTTATATGCTTATCGACTTGTCTGATAGGTTATGCTACTCTTACCATGATAGGAGGTCAAGCATCAGATTTGGTCCCCACTGGTTTTTGCGAAAATGCGTACCTTTTGAGCATGGAGATTTATGGTGTGTGGCTCCAGTCGCATTCACGGAGGATCAGGCATGATAACGTGGACAAGCCGGCTCGTTCAGGAAGCTACGGACGCGATTATGCTACGATTCCGCGAGCCCCTTTTTGAAATGGAAGCTCTCGGCCCCTTGGAAAGATCGCCTTTGCGCGAGCGGGGCGTTATCGCGGACGGCGATTGGGGCTTCCGTCGATCTTTTTGCTGACGTAGAGCGATCCCCATGCCCACGAAGGTCAAACTCCGTACTTTGCCAACCCAGGTGGCCGCCGTTCTGGTGCGCCGAATTGCCCAAGGCGAGTTTCCCGACGGCCGGGCGCCGTCCGAGCTGCAGATCCTAGTCGAGTTCGGGGTCTCGCGAGCGGTCGCGCGAGAGGCCCTCAAAATCCTGAGTTCGCTCGATATGGTCGAGATCGCGCAAGGACGACGGGTCATGCTGCGGCCGATCGCCGAATGGGACTATCTGAGCCCGCTGCTCATCGAATGGTTGCCGCAGGCCCAGGTTCGGGAGTTGCTTCTCGAACTGCACGACGCGCGCTTTATCTTTGAACCCCCCATCGCGGCGCGAGCGGCGAGAAGCTTGACCAATGAGGACCTTACCCGCCTTCGGGCGCTCCTCGACGCAATGGTCGAGCACGAGGAAGACCCGCACGGATATCTAAAACTCGACCTGGAGTTCCACATGGAAATCTGCCGGGCCACCCGCAATCGCATCCTCGATCGTTTCATGTATTCCTCGCGATGGTGGCAATCGGCAAGCCGACGCATCAGCAATCAAGCTCCTCATGCGCTGCCGACCGCGACCGAGCAGCACCGCGCGATATACGAGGCTCTCGCCGCGCGCGACCCTGAGCGGGCGGAGGCCGCGATGCGAAAACATCTGGAAAAAAACACGGTAGCGATGATGGTCGAGGCCGCAGACGCGCAATAGGTCAGGGCCTTCTCAGCGAGGGCGTCCCTGAGGCGTCTCGATTTGTCCTTAAGTCGACTTGTCAGATAAGTCTATAAGCGTATAAGACTGATCGAAGCGGCATCCGTCGGTCAGGCACAACGAGGACGTCCGATTGGCGTCGAAAGGGAGGACAGCCATTGCAGCACCGTCGTTTGGGATCTTCGCCTGTTTCCGTCTCGGAGATTGGGCTCGGCACCTGGGGCATGTCTGGCGCGTTCTGGGGCGCCGCTGACGACGCCGAATCGATTCGCGTCATTCACCGGGCGCTCGACCTAGGAGTTACGCTTATCGACACGGCCGAAGCGTATGGCCAAGGTCATGCGGAGGAGGTGCTAGGCAAGGCGCTGGCAGGACGACGGGACAAGGCGGTAGTCGCGACCAAAGTGGCGCCGAACCATCTCGCGCCAAGCGAAATGGCAGGCGCCATTGAAGGATCGATGAAGCGCCTGCAGACAGACCATCTCGACGTCTACTTCATTCACTGGCCCAATCCGGATTTTCCGATCGGACCCACTATGGAAGCGCTGGAGCAGATGCGCGCCAAGGGGCGGATCCGTGCGATCGGCGTCTCGAACTTCGGGCCTAGCGAAATGGATCAGGCACGCTCGCATGGGACCATCGATGTTCTGCAGCCGCCCTACAACATGCTCTGGCGCGAGATTGAAGCAGAAATTCTGCCCTATTGCCGCAAGCACAACATCGGAATCATGCCTTACAGCGGCCTCGCTCAGGGACTCCTCACGGGAACGCTGTCTCGCAACACCGCGTTCGCCGAAGGGGACGAGCGCCGGACCACGGTCCTATTTCAACCAGGCGTCTATGAACGCGCGCTCGACGCGGTCGATGGCCTACGTCCGATCGCCAAGAAATATGGCAAGTCTGTCCCGCAACTCGCCGTGCAATGGCTGACCAGCCGGCCCGGCGTAAGCGCCCCGCTGCTCGGCGCGCGGACGGTGCGGGAGATCGAAGAAAACGTCGGAAGCGTCGGCTGGACAATCACGCCTGACGATGTCGCCGCGATCGATCAGCTTACCTCGCCGATCTGGGCGGAAATTGCCGGCAAGGGCGACATGTTCGGCTACTGGGCGCGTTACGGCAAGCCGAAGGCGCCTCAGAAGGCCTGACACAAACGCCGGCAGTAAAAGGGGAAATTCACCGAATATGAAGATCACCGACATCAAGACCGCGGTCGTCGCCTATCACGGTCAAGCGACGCTGGTGCGCATCGACACCGATGAGGGGCTCGTCGGTTACGGCGAAGCCAATCCCGACGCCGGCGCGGCAGCTGTTGTCGGCCTCATCTCGCAGCTCAAGAAAGAACTCATCGGCGAGGATCCGCGCAATGTCGAACATTGCTGGGAAAAGCTCCGCCGCAACCATGTCTTCTCGGGCGCGCAATCGGGCGTCTTCCTGATTGCGCTAAGCGGCATCGAGCTCGCCCTCTGGGACCTCGCCGCCAAGGCCGCGGGCCAGCCCCTCTACCGCATGCTCGGCGGCAAGTTCCGCGACCGCATACGGCTGTACGCCGACTGTGGCGACGGGGATGAAGCGTCCGGCTCTCCCAAGGGCTGCGCGGCCCGCGCGCGACGGATGGTTGCCGACGGCTTCACCGCCCTCAAGTTCGACGTCGATAATCTGCGCCATCCGGCGAAGTTCGATGCGGCGAATCACACGGCGAACGCCGCCGAGATCCAATCGATGGTCGAGCGCGTCGCCGCCGTCCGCGACGCAATCGGGCCGGACATTGATCTTTGCATTGACCTCCATGCGCGGTACGACGTGCCAAGCGCCTGCCGCATCGCTTGGGAGATGGAGCCCTTCAAGCTCCTGTGGTTGGAGGAGCCGATTCCGGCCGAGAATGTGGATGCGCTTCGTCAGGTGCGCGCGCGCAGCCGCACGCCGATCTGCGTCGGCGAGAACCTCTACATGCGCTGGGGTTTCCGCGAATTGCTCGAGCAGCAGGCCGCCGACGTGATCATGCCGGACGTGCCGAAATGCGGCGGTCTCGCAGAGAGCAAGAAGATCGCGAATCTCGCCGAAGTCTACTATCTGCCCTTTGCGCCGCATCTCGTCTCGACGCCGCTCGGCACGATGGCGACCTGCCACACCTGCGCCGCCGTTCCAAACTTCCTGGTGCTAGAATGGCACGCGCTCGAGGAGCGCGAGGTTTGGGACAGCTATGTCCGTGCCCCGGACGGGTCGGGCTCCATCGTCAAGGACGGACATATCGCCATCCCCGACACTCCCGGCATCGGCGTCGATCTGGACATGGACAGCGTCAAGCGGCACGCGGTGCCGGGTTACGGCGTCTTTGCATAGAGAGCGCGGCGCCGCTCGCCTCGCGACCCGACTTTTTCCCGAGAGTTTGAAATCCAGGGAGACCACGCAGCGATGGGCAAACGAATCGCGTTCACCGGCGGCAGCGGCAAAGTCGGCCGCACCGTGGTTCCCTATCTCGTTGGACGAGGCCACGCGGTCCTGAATCTCGACCTTGCTCCGCTCGACACGCCGGGCGTCAACACGATGATTGTCGATCTCGCCGACAGCGGGCAAACCTTCAACGCGCTCTCGACGCATTTCGGCTTCGAGGAGCTGCGTGCAGGCGGAGCTCCGGCGCCGCTCGACGCGGTGGTCCATTTCGCGGCCATTCCGCGCATCATGCTGAAACCCGACAATGTGATGTTCGCGGCGAACGTGATGTCGACCTACAATGTCATCGAAGCAGCCGCCAAGCTCGGAATCCGCAAGGTCATCATCGCATCCAGCGAAACAGCCTATGGCGTCTGCTTTGCCGAGGGCGATCGTGACTACAAGAGCTTCCCAGTCGACGAGGACTATGACGTCGACCCGCCTGACAGTTATGGGCTCTCCAAGGTCGTTGGCGAGAAGATCGCGAGGGCCTTCGCGACCCGCACCGGCGCCGACATTTACGCGCTCCGGATCGGCGTCGTCATCGAGCCGCAAGACTATGAGCGTTTCCCGCGCGCGATCGCCGAACCGCTCAGCCGGAAGCGCGACGCTTGGAGCTACATCGACGTGCGCGACCTCGCGCAAATCGTCGACTTATGCCTGGAGAAGGACGGACTGGGCTTCCAGGTTTTCAACGCCACCAACGACGAGATCATAGCCAATCAGTCGACGATGGAGTTTCTCGCCAAACACGCGCCGACGACACCGGTCACGCGAGAAATGGGCAAGTTCGAGGCTCCCCTTTCCAATCGGAAGGCCCGGGAGGTGTTGGGTTTCACGGAGGAGCACAACTGGCGCAAGTATGCGCGAACGGGCTGAATTGGTTTGGCTCCTGTCAGCGGCGGCTCAGTTTGCGCGTCTGATCGACCACGGCCAGAAGGGGCGCTGAATCGATCGAGAAAGCCGCCGCCTCGGCGCGGGCTTCTTCTGCGATCAAATCGAGATAGGCTTCCGCGTCGCCTAATTGCAAGGCGAACGCCTCAGCGATCGTCCGGAGATCCTCCGGCTCGGGGGCAGACTTGCAGAATAGCGCGCCGACTGCGGGGTCGCGGATCGCGAGCGCGGCGGGGAGCGTGAGGATTCCGTCGCGCACATCCTCCTCGCCGCCGCCGCCGAGCGCGATCGCGCCTCGGACATCCCCTACATCGTCGCAGCCGTGGTAAAGAAGACCAAGGAGCCCGCCAAACCTGCGTAACTTTGTCGAGCGGTCGCCGAGACAGGCGCAGATCTCGAACATCGAGCCAGTGTCTTCGCCGGCGATGCGACGCCAATCCTCGACTCCGAGCATTTGGCGGCGCAGTCGCCATTGCATGCATTCGGCGACGCCGAGACGCTTAAGCAATTCCGAGAACAGCGAGATCGCCTCAAGGTCGGCGCCAAGATAGCGGTATCCTTCGGCCACGATATAGCCGGAGACCATGAGTGCGTTCAGTTCGCCAAAGCGGGTGTGCAGGGTCGCGCGCCCCCGTCGTTCCGGCGAGCGGTCTACGATATCGTCAATCACCAATGAGACATTATGGAAGAACTCAACCACCACGGCCGAGGACATGATGGGTTCCGGTATCGGCCCGTTGGGACTTAGGGACCGGTAGCAGGCAAAGATAGTCAGGGGCCGAAAATATTTCGATCCCGACAGAAATTGCCACTCAAGCGCCTCGCGCATCTCGCTGTCGCAAGTCTCGACCCATGCGGCGATCCGCTGCCGCAGAATATTCATCTCGTCGGTGAACCCGAGAGCGGCGATTACGTCGTTGCTCGTCTTGTCGATGCCGGTGATGACATTCACGGCTTGACCTCGTGCCGGCGACGGTGTTCGTGATGGTGCGACGGCGTCGCCCGGTCGGCGGCCTGGGCGATGGTTTCGCTCACCCGCTCCAAGTCGCGTTGAAGGAGGCGCGCTTCCAGGCTGGCGACGTCGCCGACGCCACGCAAGAAGGCTCGCAACTCGTCCGCATACACTCTCGAGTCCGGCGGCGATCTGACGCTTCGGCCTGTCGTTTGATCGGCGACGGTCTGGACAAGGCTCGATTCATAGCGAAGGCCAAGTTCCGCAAGCGCGCTCCAGTAGCGCATGGCGCTGGCCGCGCCGATCATGCAGGCTTCCCCGAGCGCGGACGAGATATCGGCCATTTGCCCGGATGACGCCTGTCGTGGGTGAGGGCCCCTACTGGCGGCGAACGTAGCGCCTATGGGGTCTCGCTCGCCGCCGGCTCCCATTCCAGCCAGGGCTTGCCAAGCCTGCAACCCCATTCCCCAGGCGTGAGCGAAACCGCCCAGGAGCGTCTCCATCGAGTCCGCCTCGCGACGGACGAACGAGTGACCGTCCTTGTCTGTCATGTCAGGTTCATCCAGGTTTGCATCAGCGTCTCATCGAGACAACAGAACCGAAATATCTTCGTCATCGAGGCAAGACCCGACATTGTCGACGACCGCGGTCGCCACTCAGCGTGCCTTCATGCCGTAAATAGCTCGGATCGCTCTCCAGTACTCAATTGCCGCCTCAGACACCTTGGTCGCGGTCTCGGCCAACATCGAGGTCGGGCTGCCCGGCAAGCCGACCACTTCGCGCAATCCATCGCCTTGGGAAACCCTGTTCAGCATGGCATGGGCGTCGGACCAGCATTTCGCGGCGGCCGCGTACGGCGCGAGAGCAACTTTGCAGGCAGCCATTAGGCTTTCAGGATAGGCGGCAGGCAGCGTGATCTCGATGTCGGCTTCGATTTCGTTCCGGGCCGCCAGCGCCTTGGCGGCCTGGAGACCGCTGACGACCGCTGCTTCCACTGTTGCAATGGTGATGGGGTTGTCGACGTAATCTCCAGCAAAATAGACGTTCGGCAATCTGGTGTCCCATACGTCTGGGGTCCAATCTCGGCACCCCACTTCGTTGATGAACAACGGATGATCTTCGTTTGAATGGTAAAACGACTTTTCCCAATCGACGTCGCTCTTGGGGTCTCCAAACTTCTCGCCCAATTTGAACGGAATGTAGCGATGCAGTTCCTTCAGGATGAGGAACTTGGCGGTCTCTTGCGCCTGTTCGCTCAGAAAGTCGACGTCGTCCCGATGCGGCGCTCGCGGATTGGCCTTGGCCTTCGATTTCGCGGCAGCAGGGCCAGCCGCGGCTGCGAGCTCGGGAGGCGGCTGATCGCTATCGTCGGGAAGCGAATAAAAGTCGGAGACGGCTACCGCGAGGACCGTGTTGTCGCTCTTCGACACTCGCCCCGAAACGTCAACGAAGGTGATCTCAAACAGAGAATCCTGCAGGGAGACGTAGTAATTAGGAATGCCCTCAAGCCGGCGCTTGAAAGCAACATCGTATACCGGAATCGGCTCGCTGCGGACACGACGAAGCTCGGACAAGCGCGGCAGAACGCTGACGATCGGGTCGCCCGCCAGGGCGCGCTCGGCGCCCGACGATTCCGGCTCGTCGGTCTCCGCGGACATCACCAGCTGGGCGAGCCGGACGGGCGGAACCGCGAGGATTAAATTATCGACTTCAACATCCTTGATGACCCCATTATCCTTGACGCATATTTGGTCGACCTTGCCATCTTTCACAGATATGTGGCGAACAACCGCGTTCGTCCTAATTTCGCAGCCCAAATCCTTTAGCTTCTTCTCGAGCGGCAAAATCAAATTGTTGTACGAGTCACCTTTCAGAACCCAGCATTGTGGCGTGGGGCGACGAAACTGATATTTGGCGAACGCTTGATAGGCGTTCGCGGACGTCAAATAACTATTCACCGCCCATATATTCGCAATAATCATATCATGCATCTTAAGCATGTTTTCCGTGACATATGGTCGAGACGTCAAGAAGCCGTTGACCGTCTGCTCGTTTGTAAGACCCTTCCTGCTAAAGTTCTGCGACAGCATATCGAGTATCGAATAGGCCGCCAGGAACATATCGGGCACTGGTATGATGCCCGAGGTCAGGTTAGCCACGCTCGAAGCCACCGACCCATTGTTGGTCAAAAGGCTCAGGTTTGGAGAATCGCCGGCTTTCAAGAATGCGCATGTCGGTCGCTGCTCGAAGTCGCGTTCGCGGGATAGATTCAGCTCCTCGGCGAGGCGCCAAAAATTGTCGTACCACTCGCCGAACATGTGAGGATAGACGTCGTGGTAGTTCCCCTGCGGATCAAGATCGCCGCCGAGATTCCCGCCAACCCTCGCGCCCATCTCATAAACGGTCACTTCGCAACCGACTTCCACGAGGCGCAGGGCGCCGGTCAGACCTGCGATGCCACCCCCGACGATTGCGACTTTCACCGCTGGACGCGATCTAGCCATTTTGCCCCTCTGCGATCGCCGGTCCTTTATCGTGCCTCAGGGTTCTCGCTTCACCGACCATAACTCCTCTCTCGGACAGGTTCCACTAGAGGAAGTGAAAAACAGAGCCGGCTGGTGGACGATCGGGCGGAATCTTGAAAGGATATGCAAAATTGGCACTGCGGCTTCGGCGACTCGGGAAGCGGCGATCGACTTCGGTGGAAACGAAAAGAGCTGGGCGAAATGTCGGAAACGTTTGATTTCGTTGTTGTCGGAGGCGGATCGGCCGGGGCGGTCGTCGCAGCGAGACTTTCGGAGGACCCTTCATGTCGCGTCGCGCTGATTGAGGCCGGCGCCCAGCCTCCGCCCCTCGAATTGATGCCTGTCGCGGCGGCTGCGTTGCAGGGCGATTTAGCGACGGACTGGAAGTATAGGCCACACGCTGGAAGGCATGCTGGGCACGGCCTCTTCGACGGAACGGTCTTTTTGGCTCAAGGCAAGATGCTGGGGGGCACTTCCGGAATCAACTATATGGTCTATGTCCGCGGTCATCCCGGAGATTTTGACCAATGGGCCGAAGACGGCGCCGCCGGATGGGGCTACGCCGACGTACTGCCTTTCTTCAAAAAAAGCGAAGGGCTCACGCAGAACTCGGGAATTCCAATTGACGCGCCTGCGCATAACGCCTCCGGACCTCTCGGCGTGTCTGTCCGCTCGCCGCTGCTGAAGGGTGCGCAGGAATTCGTGACGGCCGCCACCGCGACAGGGATGAAGCTCGGCGATTATAACGGCCGCGATCGCGGCGGTCCGGCGGGCATAACGTCGCTTGTTCAGATCACGACCAGAGATGGAAAAAGATCGAGCACCTATCACGCGTTCCTCGAAGGCGCGGCTGCGAACCGCGCGAACCTGAAAATCATCGCAGGCGCGACCGCGACGCGGGTCGTCCTTGAAAGTTCCGGCGGACATTTGCGAGCGACGGGCGTCGAGTATCGAGTTGGCGCGGGGGCTGCCGAAATCGCAACTGCGGAGACCGAGGTGATCCTGAGCGCGGGCGCCATCGGCTCCCCCCATCTCCTGATGCTGTCTGGCGTTGGGCCGCGGAAGGAGCTGGAACAGGCGGGCGTCCATTGCCGCCTTCATTCCCCGCACGTCGGCAAGCATTTGAAGGATCACTTGCAGCTCCCCTTGTTCTTCCTCGACTCTCCTGCGGCGGTTACGATGGCCGAGGTGGCCAACTCGCCCGGCGAGTGGCAACAGACCGGGCGCGGCCTTGCCTCGTCCGCTCTGTATGACGCCACGGCGTTCTTCTCCACCGGCTTCGGCGATCGTCACACTCACGACGCTCAGATCGGCTGCATTCCCTGCGGCTACGACGCCGCGACCTGGTCGAACAAAGTAAACATGGAGATCGATCGGTATTTCGACTCGGCCTCGACGCGCCTGGCCGCCGAAAGCAGAAATATCGTTCTGCTCCCCACGATTGTGCAGCCGCATAGCGAAGGCGACATTGTTCTCCGGAGCGCCGATTATGGCGAGCATCCCATCATCCGCATGAACTACTTTGCCGACGAGCATGACACGAAAGTCATGGTGGCTGCGATGAAACGGTCGCTCGAGATTGCAGCGCAATGGCCGGAGAAAAAGGACATCGGCCCGTGGTGGGCGCCTCCGTTCCTTGCCGAGAAACACGGCTATGGCGGCGGCGAACCCAGCGAAGCCCTTCTCGAGGATCTGGCCCGGTATTTCGCGATCACGGTCTGGCATGCGACGAGCACGTGCCGGATTGGCGGCGTCGTCGACCCGCGGCTAAAAGTCGCGGGGGTCGAAAAGCTCCGCGTCGCGGATGCGAGCGTCATGCCCAACATCGTCAGCGGCAACACCAACGCCGCGAGCATCATGATCGGCGAACGTGCCGCCGAGCTGATCGCGATCGAGCACGGCGTCAAGCTGACGGAATTCGTTGACCAATCTGTGAATCGCGCTATGCCTCCTAATAGCTGAATGCAAGGACGACCCTTCTTAACATTTGGCCTGTGTAGATTCGCGCTGGTTGCGCCGTTACCGAGATGACTGATGCGCTGTTCCGATTGCAAGGCTGACAACCCTGAGGGGCTGAAGTTTTGCAACGAATGCGGAGCCGCGCTCAGACGAGTTTGCGCAAAATGCGGCTTTGAAAATACCGCCACGGCGAAATTCTGCGGACAATGCGCGGCGAAGCTGGAGGGTGGACGATCAAGACCGGCGGTGCCCGCCGTGGACGGCGCCGCGCCCGCGCAAATCGGAAGCTCACCGATCGGGGGTCGTACGATCGATGGCGAGCGGAAGATGGTCACCGCGCTCTTTGCGGATATCAAAGGTTCGACGGAACTGATGGCGCACCTCGATCCGGAGGAGGCGCGCGCCATCATCGACCCGGCGCTGCGAATCATGGTTCGGGCGGTGCGCAGCTACGAAGGCTACGTCGTGCATTCGACCGGCGACGGCATTTATGCAGTCTTCGGCGCGCCGATCGCGTACGAGGACCATCCGCAGCGCGGCCTCTACGCAGCGCTCGAGATGCAGAAGAAACTGCGCGAGCACGCCGAGGGGCTCGCAAAACTTGGTAAACCGACAATCGAGGTGCGGATCGGGATCAATAGCGGCGAAGTGGTCATGCGTGCGGTCGAAACGGGAGGAAGGCTGGAATATACGTCGATCGGGCACTCCGCCAATCTCGCCGCCCGGCTCCAGACGCTGGCTCCCGCCGGTTCGATCGCAGTGAGCGACCGGACGCGTCGGCTGGTCGAGGGCTATTTTGAAATGCGGCCGCTGGGCTCGGCGACAGTCAAGGGCATCAGCGATCCGATCAACGCATTTGAAGTCACCGGTCTTGGCACCTTGCGAAGGTTCCAGGTGTCGATGCGGCGCGGTCTCAACAAATTCGTCGGCCGAGAGGGCGACCTGCAGCGACTGCGAGGCCCGCTCGAACTTGCGATGCGTGGCGAAGGTCAAGTTTTTTCGTTGGTCTCGGAGGCGGGCACCGGCAAATCCCGACTGCTTTTCGAGTTCATCAAGACGCTGCCGCCTGAGTGCAAGGTTCTCCAGGCCCACTCGGTTTCGCATGGCAAGGCGATGTTTTGGTTGCCGGTCATGGAGTTGTTGCGCAGCTATTTCGGCATCGCGGACGGCGACGACGCCGCGACGAGACGGCAG
Organism: uncultured Alphaproteobacteria bacterium; assembly: GCA_963794655.1. Taxonomy (GTDB): domain Bacteria; phylum Pseudomonadota; class Alphaproteobacteria; order Rhizobiales; family Beijerinckiaceae; genus Roseiarcus. Next base: position 931,374 of record CAWCEV010000006.1, on the reverse strand, counting down.
AAGATCGCCACATCTCTCACCGCGCTCGACCCCGCCTTGGCCAACTCGCTGCCATATCTCGTGGGATTGCTCAGCGTCGTCGAGGGGCCCGACCCCTTGCAGATGATGGACCCCCTGATCAAGCGTCAGCGAACCCTCGAGGGGATCAAGAAAATCATCCTCGCAGAAAGTCTCGTGCAGCCGGTCGTGATGGTCTTCGAGGATGTACACTGGATCGATGAACAGACCCAGGCGTTGCTCGACCTGTTGGCTGACAGCATTAGCGAAGCGCGCGTGCTCATGCTGGTGACATACCGGCCCGAATACCGGCACGAGTGGAGTCCGAAGAGCCACCATCACGAACACAGGCTCGAACCGTTGGCGGGCGACGACGCCGAGAAACTGCTTTCCGCCTTGCTTGGGGATGATGACGGACTGCGCCCCCTGAAGAGCCTCATCATCGACAGGACGAACGGCAACCCGTTCTTCATCGAGGAAACGACCCGTGCTCTATTCGAAGAGGGCACTCTGCTTCGGACTGGACCGTTCATGCTCACCAAGCCGCTCAGCGCTTTGCAGATGCCGGCGACGGTCCAGGGAATACTCGCCGAGCGTATCGATCGGCTGTCCGCCAATCAAAAGGAATTGCTTCAAACGCTGGCGGTGATTGGGCGCAAGTCGCCGATTGGCCTGGTTCGCGAAATTGCTTCCGGACTGAAGTCCCAATTGGATGCAACCCTGTCGGAGCTTGAAGCCGGTGACTTCATCTATCGCCAGCGGGGATTGCTCGAGAACGATTACGTATTCAAGCACGCGCTGACTCAGGAAGTCGCGTACGATTCGCTTCTGATTGAACGACGAAAGCTTTTGCACGAGCGCGTCGGTCAGGCGCTCGAATTGAAACTGGACGATAAGGTTGGCGATGAGCTCAGCCATCTCGCTTATCATTACTCGCGCAGCGACAACATTGGCAAAGCCATCGAGTATCTGGGACGGGCGGGCCAGCAGGCCATTCAGCGCTCTGCCCATGCTGAGGCGCTAGGCAGTCTGGGCGCCGCATTGCGCCTCGTCGAGTCTCTGCCCGATGGTGTCGAACGCGAAAAGCAGGAGGCGCCCCTGCGGCTCGCCCTCGGCATTCCTCTCCAAGCAACCAAGGGTTATGCCTCTGATGAAGCCGTCCAAGCGTATCAAAGAGCACGGAATCTGAGCGAGCGGATTGGAGACGACCTTCAGCTTGTTGCCGCGCTTCGAGGAGAATCGACATGCTATAGCGTCCGCGCTGACTACAAGACGGCTCTCAAACTGGGTCAGCGCTTGATCAGTATCGGCAAGGGAAACCTCGAATATTTGATTGAAGGCCGAACGATCATGGGCCAGGTATCGCTGTACCTTGGCGAGTTTCGAGCGTCGGAAGCGCATTTCATAGAGGGCCTGGCTCTCGAAGGCCCAGACGGGCCATTGAAAACCTTTGAGTACGGGGGTCACTCTAGAGCGGCGTGTCTAGCTTATAACGCTAGGACTCTGTCGATACTTGGGTACCCTGACCGCGCGCTCGCTTACGGCGCTAAAGCCGTGTCCCTCGCCCAATCCTTGTCGATGCCCATCACACTGGCCCAGGCCCAGGGGATGCTCGCCTTGCTTTATCAGGTACGGCGTGAACACCACTTGGCGGAAGAGTGGGCGGACAAGAACATCGCCTATGCAACCGTGCAGGGATTTCCTTACTGGCGGACCCTCGGCTCTATTCTTAAGGGACGGTTGTTGGACCAGCGGGGGGAAAGCAAAGTTGGGTTGCGCATGTACGAAAAAGGGCTGGACGGTTACCGCGCGACCGGAGCGAAGCTGGGGCTTTCCTGGTTTCTGGCATTGAAAGGCGAACTCCTGGCGAACACCGGTCGAATTGACGAAGGCTTGGCCGCGATCGAGGAGGCGTTGTCGCACGTAGAGGAAACAGAGGAACGCTACTACGAGGCGGAAGCCTACCGACTCAAGGGAGGGTTATTGTTGCGGCGGGGCGGCGCCGGCGCGGCCGCCGCCGCCGAGGCGAGTTTCAGGAAGAGCCTGGAAGTCGCTCATAGGCAGGAGGCTAAGGCCTGGGAGTTGAGGGCCGCAACGAGTCTGGCACGTCTTTGGTCAAGTCAGGGCCGATCGCCGGAAGGCCTAAAGGTCCTCACGGATGTGTATGACTGGTTCACGGAGGGGTTCGACACGCCTGATCTGAAAGACGCGCGCCAGCTTATCGATGAGCTCAGCGCGGATGTCTCGCAGAAGCAGCATACAAGAGCGTCTTGAGCAGATACGAGTCCCTCCGTAAGCTTGTCTCGCGGAAAGGCGGAGCCCACCCGCCGCCGCCTGCAAAGGCATGATCTCAGCCGATCAGAACCGGAATCGCCCCGGCAGCAACATACGACCCGCGCTTCGGATCTGAGCGCGGCCCGCCCCCCCATCCCAACGCCGGAGGAACCCCGTGAAGCTCGTCTCTTTCGTCTCTGAAGGCCGCCCGGGATATGGCGTGGTGAAGGGGGGCGGTGTGATCGACCTCAGCTCTCGCCTCCCTGACCAACCCACGCTTCGAGCCATGCTCAGCGCGAGCGGCTTGTCTGAGGCGCAGCATATCGCGCGCGACGCTGCATCAGACATGGAGCTCGACGGACTCGAACTGGCGCCGGTGATCCCCGACCCCGACAAGATCATCTGCGTCGGCCTAAACTATCGAGCCCACGTCGAGGAGACCGGCCGAACGGTGACCGAAAAGCCGACGCTGTTCGCCAGGTTCGCCGGCAGCCAGGTCGGCCACCTGCGGCCGCTTGTGAAGCCCAAAGTATCGGACCAGTTCGACTACGAAGGTGAACTCGCGGTGGTGATCGGCAAGGGCGGGCGCCACATTCCGGCGGCGAACGCCCTTGAGCATGTCGCGGGATATTCCTGCTACAACGAAGGCAGCATCCGTGACTGGCAGCGCCACACCAGCCAATTCCTCGCCGGCAAGAGTTTCGCCGGCACCGGCGGTTTTGGCCCGTGGCTGGTAACCGCGGACGAGATTCCCGATCCCTCGCGGCTTACGCTGGAGACGCGGCTGAACGGCAAGGTCGTCCAGCGCACCACGACCGACCTTATGATCACGCCGGTCCCCGAGCTGATCGCCTATATTTCCACCATCCTGCCGGTCTTGCCTGGCGATGTGATCGTATCCGGGACGTGCGGCGGGGTGGGCTGGAGGCGCGACCCACCGCTCTTCATGCGCCCGGGCGACGTCGCCGAGGTGGAGATCAGCGGGATCGGCGTGCTGCGCAATCCGGTCGTCGCCGAGGGCGCCTGAACGGCCGCCGCCGGACGGGCAGACCCAATAGATCGCGGGGAGGGCGCATGAGCGCTGTCGGGCGCGCGACGCCGGCGGCGAAGCTGCCGCGCGCGAGCGCGATCTTCTCGCCGTCGCTCCGAAGCGCGACGAGGGCAGGTCGGGGGGAGGCGCATTATTCAAATATCAAAAAAGCTGATACAAAAGCCCCTGGCCGGGCAGGGCTCAGAATGTCGCGCAATTTTCTGGTGATCGATCCCGCTGAGCGGCCCGATGTGATTCGGGGACTGGCTTCGCTCGCACGGGCGCGAATATTGCGCCTGTTGCATCGGCGGCCCGGGGTCAATGTCAACGAGATCGCCGACGCGCTGAACCTGCCTCAATCGACCGTCTCCTCGAACCTCCAAATTCTTGAGGACGCCGGCCTCATTCGCACGGAGACCCAGAAGGCGCGGAAGGGAAACCAGAAGCTCTGCTTCTCCGCGTTCGACGAGGTGCTGGTGATGTTCCGCGACGACTTGAGCGGCGTCGACGCCAACGCCATCGAAGTCGCGATGCCAATCGGTCTTTATACGAGCTGCGAAGTGAGCGCGCCGTGCGGCCTGTGCTCGCCTCAGGGAATTATCGGGCTTCTCGATGTGCCCGGGACATTTCTCGATCCTGATCGCATGAATGCGGGCCTGATGTGGTTCACGCGCGGCTTCGTCGAATACCAGTTCCCCAACAACGCCCGTTTGGTCGGCAAGACGGTCACGGCGCTCGAATTCTCGCTTGAGCTATCTTCCGAGGCGCCCGGCGCTCCGCCAAACTGGCCGTCCGATATCACGGTCGCCGTCAACGGCCGGGAGCTCGGAGTGTGGACCAGCCCTGGCGATTTCGGCGACCAGCGAGGGCTCTATACGCCGAGCTGGTGGAAGCTCAAGGGCAGCCAATACGGGATGCTCAAAAGCTGGCGGGTGACGCCCGACGGCGGGTTCATCGACGGCGTCAAGATCTCTTCGCTGACCCCGAAAGATCTCGACATCTCCGCTCACCATTCGATTCGGCTCAAGATCGAGGTCAAACCCGACGCTCGCCATCCAGGCGGCGTCAATATCTTCGGCCGCGGGTTCGGCAACTATGACCAGGACATCGTTCTGCGGCTCATCACCGAGGCCTGAGCGCTTCGTGGACTTGGACGCCGTCGCGGACGTCAGAGCGTCGTCCCGGTCGCTCCGAAGAGATGCGCGTAGGCTTGATTGAGCCTAAGGCCGAGCGCCTCGCCCGCTTTCACGTTCAGGTCCCCTTCGCCCTCGACGATCAGTTGCCCCGCCGGCGTATCGATATAGAGGATGGTCGAATTGCCGAGGTGCTCGATGATTGCGACGCGGCCGGCGAAGGCCGCGTCCGGATCGCTCGGATCGGCGACAGTCAGATGCTCGGGCCGCACGCCGAGCTCGGCCGCGGGCGAGCCCTCGCCTGCGCGAACGCCGATCTCGGCGCTCCGTCCGCCCGGCAGGACCACGCTTGCCGTTTGGCCATTGATGGCGGCAATTTCGACAGGGAAGAAATTCATGCTCGGCGACCCGATGAAGGCGGCGACGAACTTATTGGCTGGCGTGTTGTAAAGCTCAAGCGGCGAGCCGACTTGGGAAATGACGCCGCCGTCGAGCACGACGATCTTGTCGGCGAGGGTCATTGCCTCCGTCTGGTCGTGGGTCACATAGATCATGGTCGTGCCGAGATCCGCGTGGAGCTTCGCCAGCTCGAGCCGCATCTGCACCCTGAGCTTGGCGTCGAGATTGGACAGCGGCTCGTCGAACAGGAAAACCTCAGGCTTGCGAACCAGCGCCCGGCCGATCGCCACCCGTTGGCGCTGACCGCCCGAAAGCTCGGCCGGCCGGCGATCGAGATAGGGCTCGAGCTGCAGGATGCGCGCGACCTCGAGCGCGCGCTCATTCTGGACCTTTTTCGGCTGGCCGGCGATCGAAAGTGAGAATGCGATATTCTGCCTCACCGTCATGTGTGGGTAGAGGGCGTAGGACTGGAACACCATCGCGATGCGGCGTTGCGCCGGCGGAACAACGGTCACGTCGTTGCTGTCAATGAAGCACTGTCCGGCAGTGATCGCCTCGAGGCCGGCAATCATTCTAAGCAGGGTGGACTTGCCGCAGCCCGACGGGCCGAGGAGAGCGGTGAACGAGCCTTTGTCGACGGTCAGGCTGAGGTCGCTGATCGCGGTCACAGTGCCGTAGCGCTTGGTCACCCGCTTCAGTTCGACATGCGCCGCCGCGCTGTTGCCTTTTCTGGTCGCCTCGGCGCTCATCCCTTGATCCCCGCCGACAGCGTGATCGCCTGGGTCACCCGGCGCTGGAAGAGCAGGTAGGCCGCTGCCACCGGCAGGCCGGCCAGTACGGCGCCGGCGAGAAGGCGCGCATAGGCCACGCCAAATGTATCCTGCACCGCCCGGATGCCGACGGTGACCGTCATCATCGTCTCGTCCTGAGCGGCGAGGAAGGGCCAGAGAAAATTGTTCCAGGCGCCGATGAACGTAATGATGCCGAGCGCTGTGGTGACCCCCCAGTTCATCGGCAGGAACACCCGAAACAGCAGCTGAAACTCATTGGCGCCATCGATCACCGCAGCCTCCCGGAAGTCCCTCGGCACGGAGTCGAAGAACTGCTTGTAGACGATCACTGTCACCGGCGCGATCAAGAGCGGCAAGACGATGCCCGCGTAAGTGTTGATCAGGCCGACGGACGCGACAATGATGAAGTGGTTCACGATCAGCGCCGGCACTGGGATCATGAAGCTCGCCAGGATCGTCCACCACAGCAATCGCCGGCCGGGAAATTGCAGCTGCGAAATCGCGTAGCCGGCGCCAATCGACATCGCGAGCGTCAGCGCCGTGACGGAAAGGGAAACGACGGTCGAGTTGAGATAGAAAATCGGCAGTTTCGAGTGAGCGAGGATGTACAGATAGCTGTTGAGCGTGGGGTGCTCGGGCCACAGGCTGAAGCTCTTGATCGCCTCGTCATCGGTCCGGAAACTCGTCACCAGCGCCCAGTAGATCGGAAAGAACCAGAGGCAAGCGCAGATCACCGTCAGCACCGTCAGCAGCGCGCCGCCGGGATCGATGATTCGCTTGCGGGGGGGCTCTGAAAGCGCGAGGGCGACGGGCTCAGTCATCGGGCGCCCCGTATGCGCAGCAACTGATATTGGAGCACGGAAAAGCCGACGACGATGACAAACAGTGCGACCGCAATCGTCGCCGCGTAGCCGCCCGAATTATGCTGAAACGCCTGCTCGTAAATATACTGCACTAGCACCATCGTCGCCGCGGTGCGCCCGCCGACCGCGAACAGGTAGACCTGATCGAATATTTTGAGTTGCAGGATCAGCTGAATGGTGAGGCAAAGCACTGTCACCGGCCAGATGAGCGGCCAGGTCACGCGCGTGAAAATCTGCCATCGCGTCGCACCGTCGAGCACCGCCGCCTCGTAGATCTCCTGCGGAATGTTGCGCAGTCCGGCCAGGAACAGCAGGATCGAGAACCCGTTGGTCCACCAGATCGTGATCAGCCCAACCCATGGCATGAACCACGGGATCGTGCGCCATACGTTTATGGGATGTCCGGTGAAGGGAACAATGGCGAATTGCAGCACGCCAAACTGCACATTCCCGAGCCAGCTCCAAATCAGATAGACGACCGTCACGGGCAGGACGTACGGCAGGAAAAACATCGTCAGAATGAGGCTCTGCAGCCAGCCGCTGAGCCGGCTGACCATGAGGGCTATCCCCAATGCGGCGGCGGTGCCAGGGACGACGGTCAGCAGCACGAAGTAGCTTGTGTTCCAGACTGCGGTCCAGAACACACGGTCCGAGAACATGCGCCGATAATTGTCGAGGCCGACCCAATGGCCGGCCCCGATGAGCGGGGCGTCGGTAAAGCTGAGCTGCGCCATCCGCACTGTCGGATAGACGAACATCCAGCAATAGATGATCACAAACGGCGCAACCAGCGCCGCCGCGGTCAACGCTTCGGTGGTTCGACTCCTGAGCATCGAGACGCGGCGCGCGTTTTGCGGTGCGCGGCCGCGTTAGCGGCGGCCGCGCACCAGCGAGCCTATTTGGCGGCGTTCATCGTCGACACCATTTCGGCGGCGGCGTCTTTCGCCGACGTCTCGCCATTGAGCGCCGGCGTGAAGGCGTTGCCCGCCGCTTCAAACATCGGCGAGCCAACCCCGGCCAATTTCGAGCGCGGGTCGAAGACGCCGTGAGTGGCCGCCACCGCATAGGTCGCCTGCGGCTGCATCGCCTTATATTCCGCGCTTTCGGTCACCGCCTTGTTGGCGGGGATGTGGCCCGCCGTCGCCCAGAACAAGGCATGGGCCTCGAGCCATTTGATGACTTCGAGCACTGCCGCGTGCTTTTCCGGCGACTGCGGCTTGCCGACATTGTTCGGGATCGCCAGCGTATGCGAGTCCTCGTAGGTGCAGGGGTGATTGAAGAACACCGGGAGCTCGATTGCGCCCCAGTTGAACAGTTTATGCTGCGCCGCGAGGTCGGACATTGTCGTCACTTCCCAGACGCCATTGATCATCAACGGGGCGTCGCCCGAGGTGAACAGGGCGACCGTGGTCGGATAGTCGGTGTTGGGCGGATTGACACCGTCCTTGACCCAGTTGGCGATGACGTCGATCGACTTCGCCAGCTTGGCCTGGCTGTCTCCAGGGAACCAGTTCCCGTCCTGGCCCGTCTGCCCGTCCTGCTGGCAGAGCAGCGAATAGATCGTCCGGTAGGCGAAACTGCCGTCGGCGGTGACGGTCGAGATGCCCCATTTGTTGCCGGCCGCCTTCAGTTTCTTCAGCGCAGCCGCGAAATTATCGACCCCGTTGAGGCCGGTCGGAAGGCCATCGGCTCCGATCAACCCGGCGGCCGCGAGCTTGTCCTTGTTGTAGTAGAGCACGATCGGATGGGTGTCGAAGGGCACCGCGTATTGCTTGCCGTCGATATGCGCCGCGTCCCACGTCGTCTTGTTGAACGAATCGGCGGACAAGCCCATCGCCTTCATGTCCGCGTCGGTGATCTCGGTCAGGACGCCCTGGCTCACTCCCAGCGGTAGGCGCGAGGCGTGATAGGTCATGATATCCGGACCCTGACCGATCGCCGTCGAGGTCTGCACCTTGGAGTAGAAGGGCGTGCCCCAGTCGAGCGTCGTCCCCTAAATCTTGATCTTGCCGGCGTGCTCGGTGTTGAAGTCCTCGATGAGCTTCTTCATGCGGACGCCGTCGCCGCCGCCCAAGAAGTCCCACCATATCACCGTTTCTTCGGCCCGGGCCACGCCCGACATCAGCGCGACGATCGCCGCCGCGGCATAGAAAAGTCTTCGGATCATTTCGATTTCCTCCCAAAAATGACCGCGGCTCCCCGCATTCAGACGCTCGGTGCTGAAGCTCGCGCCTTCGGAAAGCCTCGCCCGGATGGTAGCGAGGAAAATGCGGGGCGCCAAGCGCTTTCAATCAGCGAATTTGATATTGAACTCCAGGAGAGCGGTGTCGACCTGCCGCGGCGAGTGACGGTTCGCCCTACAGATCATGCAGCGTTTCCCTGGGCAAAGGGAGGCTTTCAGCTGTTGCAGGACATGGGTTGACGCGGCGCGCGGAAGCGGCTCCTATATATCGGACTTCTTGATATTGAGTGGAGGAAATATGCGCGCCTCGGTCACCGCCCATCGCGAGTACGGAATCGCAAAGATCGACGACCGGCTCTACGGCGCGTTTCTCGAACACCTGGGGCGGGCGATCTATACCGGGATCTACGAGCCCGATCACAAGACCGCCAACGCCGACGGCATGCGCAAGGACGTCATCGAGCTGGTTCGGGAATTGAAGGTCCCGATCGTGCGCTACCCAGGCGGCAATTTTGTATCCGCCTACAACTGGGAGGACGGCGTCGGCCCGCGCAAGGATCGGCCGACGCGGCTCGACCTTGCGTGGCATACGTCCGAGTCCAACGCGGTCGGGGTGCACGAGTTCGCCCAATGGTGCGACGCCGCCGGCGCGGAGATGATGCTCGCCATCAATCTCGGTTCGCGTGGGCTCGACCAGGCGCGAAACTTCGTCGAATACGTCAACGGCCCGACCGGCAGCGCCTGGGGCGATCTGCGCAAGAAACATGGCCGCGCCGAACCCTTCGCGGTCAAACACTGGTGCCTCGGCAACGAGATGGACGGCCCGTGGCAGGTCGGCCACAAGACCGCCGACGAATACGGCCGCCTCGCCAACGAAGTGGCCAAGACGTTGCGCGCCTTCGATCCGGCGCTCGAACTCATCGTCTGCGGCTCCTCGCATTCCGACATGAAGACCTACCCGGACTGGGAGCGCATCGTTCTCGAGCACACCTACGACGCGGTCGACCACATCTCGCTGCACATGTATTTCGCCAACCGGAGCAAGAACGCCCCGGAATATCTCGCTCTCAACGCCAAGCTCGACGCCTACATCAACGCCGTCGCCTCGACGGTCGAATTCGTCCGAACGCAAAAGCGCAGCAGGAAGCGGATCACGATCTCGTTCGATGAGTGGAACGTCTGGTATCATTCGAACGAGCAGGATCGCGCGATCCGGGAAGGCGCCAAGGGCTGGCCGCACGCGCCGCGGCTACTCGAGGACATCTATAATTTCGAGGACGCGCTCCAGGTCGGCCTGATCCTCAACACCTTCATCCGCCGCTCGGACGTGGTGAAGATCGCCTGCATCGCGCAGCTCGTGAACGTGATCGCGCCGATCATGACCGAGCCCGGCGGCCCGGCGTGGCGCCAGACCATCTTCTATCCCTATCTCTTCGCCTCCGTTTACGGGCGCGGCGAGGCGCTTCAGCTGAGCGTCAAGTCGCCCGGCTATGACGCCGAGGTCGCCGACAACGTGCCCTATCTCGACATCGCCGGCGTTCACGACGACGCCGGGAAGGCGCTGACTTTCTTCGCCGTCAATCGTCACCCAAGCGAAAGCCTCGATCTCGACCTCGACCTGCAGGGATTCGAAGCCGTAAGCATCAGCGATCACCAGGTGATGACCAACCCCGACCTCCAGGCCGTCAACACGCTGAAGAAGCCCACGAACGTCACGCCCAAAGCGGGTTCCGGCGCGAAGCTCGGGGACGGGCGTCTGACCGCTAAGCTGCCGCCCTATTCCTACCAGATGATCCGCCTCGAACTGGCTTGAGGCGGTGGAAGGGATCCCGAATCTTTTGAAGGAAAGCAAAATCGGCGCGGAAGGAAATCAAAGGGGAAACGGAAGGAAAACCGAGTCCGGCGGAAGGAAAGCAAAGCCCGTTTCCCTACAAATAATCCAGCACTTTCAATAAGTTATGACGGTCACGCTCAAGATCGGCTCCCACCCCCTTCCGCGACGGCCATGTTCTCGCAAAGCTCTCTTCGACCATGGCGCCAGGTTAGCACGGCTTCCGATTTTCGCAAAGGAATCCCCGATAAATTTTTGGTGGTTGCTTTTTACAGAAACCATCCGCTCAGCCGAAAGCAGTCCAAGGCCGAGCGAGCGTCTAAGCGAATGTGATTGTCTCAAACGGCGAACATGCGGATCATCGGCCAGGGTTTCGGGCCGCGACCATCTCAGGGGGAAGAGAAATGACAGCATCATGCCTGGCTTCAGCTCCTGCTTCCAGGCGCGCCGCTCAGCGGCTGGTCGCCGTCTCGCTATCCGCCTTTGCTCTCGTTTTGATGCTGCTGCTCTTCGGGACCGCGCACAGTTTCGCGGCGGACCCCTGCCTGGACAATCTGCGCGCGCCGGCGCCGGCCCTGCACAGAGTGGTTCAATTGGTGAATTGCTCCAATCAGCGTGTGCTGGGCACGGCGAACGCCGCCCATGCCGCCGGGTTGTCGCCGATCCCGGTCATGCCGCGCGAGAACACCTGGGTCATGGAGCCTTTCCCGGTCCCCGCCGGCGCGCCCCCAAACGCCAACGTCCTCACCATCGACATCCCGCAGGGGTGGGAGAACACCGCACCGGAGGGCTCGACCGGCCCGAATTTCTGGGTGCGGACCGGGTGTCGCTATGACGTCGCGATCGGAATCGCCCAATGCGAGACCGGCGGATGCTCGGGCTTTTACGACTGTAGCAAGGCGCTGCTCGGCCCGCCGGCCGGCGCCACGCTGGCCGAGTGGACCTTTTATCAGCCGACGACCTTCAACGGGACCACCTATTATCTCGACCATCCCGACATCAGCGCGGTCAATGGCGTCAATCTGAACCTGGACATTCAGCCGGTGGGAGGCTCTCCTTCCGATCCGATAAGTCCGGGCGACCCGCAGTGGCTGGCCCAGAATTATCCGCTCACCCAGCATGGCGCCGATCTCAGAACGCCCGGCGCGGCGCTGGGCCAGTGCCCGGCGGCGTTCCAGCTCAAACGCTCCGACCTCACCGGAGTGACGACGCCGCCGACGGCGCCCGGCCAGGCGCTCTACGCCTTCGTCATCGCGGACGCCAACGGCGTGCCGCAGAACCCCACTGGCGACGCGATCACCGGCTGCTTCTCGAACTGCGGCAGATATGAGTTTCCAAAAACTCCGGCCGCCGACTGCAGCGACACGAGCTCCGACTCGCGCTGCTTCCTGCACCAGACGTTCTGCCTCTACCTGCCGTCTGATGCGAACATATACGGCAAGGCCTGCCAAACGGACGCGGACTGCACGTACAAAGGAGTCAATTACGGCATCGCGTGCTGGGACAACGGCAACGGCAAGCCGGTATGCAGCGGCCGAGGCTTCATCAAGAACGCGAGCTGCGATCCGAGCGTCTGCACGTTTCAGTACGGCTATCTCGGCAGCAAGGCGTGGCAGCCGCCCTACGCTCAATGCAGCGCAGTCGTGGCCGATAGCGACAAGTGCATCGGCGACGACTCGGTGCATACCGTGCTGCCCAAGGCGTACACCTGGCCGAACGACCCCCAGGTCTTTGGCGGCGACGCGCCGCTATACCGAATTGTCTTCGCGCCCGGAGGGACAACTGTCCCCATCACTCCGTCCGTCGGGCAGGCCAGCGGTTCGACTGAGAGCGGGATTCCGCTTTGCAGCAGTCTGCCGGCCAACTACGGCTATTCGTCCCAGTATTCGGGTCCGGGCAGCGCGATGTGCGACAAGCCCTGCGATGTTCCCGCAAACGCGCTCTGCCCCGGCTTTAAGCCGCCGGCCGCGAGTTTCGCCGTCGCCTACCCAGGCGCGAACCCGGCGTCGCCCTGGGCGTGCAATTTCAACCCGAAAGGCGGCGGCGGCAACAACGGCGTGATTTGCCGATGGCAATGAAAGGCTGTTGGGTGACTGCCTGTGACCCTCCGAGTTGAATCGCGGCGGATCGCACTGTGCGATCCGCCGCCCGCGCTTCAGAACGGGTAGTGCTGCGGACCCTCAATCGTGATCCAGCGCAGGTCGGTGAACTCGGCGATCACCGCCTTGCTCCCGAAGCGGCCGTAGCCGGACGACTTCATGCCGCCGAACGGCATTTGCGCTTCGTCATGCACGGTCGGGCCGTTGATGTGGCAGATGCCGGATTCGATCCGCTTGGCGACGTTGAGAGCACGCTGGATGTCGCGGCTGAACACCGCAGCCGAGAGGCCGTATTCGGTGTCGTTGGCGATCCGGATCGCCTCCTCCTCGCCATTGACCCGCACCACCGGCTTCACCGGCCCGAACGACTCCTCGCGATAGATGCGCATCTCTGGCGTGACCCGGTCGATGATCGTCGCTTCGACCACCGCGCCCTTGCGTTTTCCGCCGGCGACGACCTTGGCTCCCTTGCCCACTGCGTCGGCGATGAGCTCGTCCATCCGCTCGGCGGCGCTGGCGTTGACCAACGCGCCCAGGACAACATGGCCGCGCGGATCGCCGCTCGGCAGCCCCGCCGCGCGCTTGCCGATCTTCTCGACAAAGGCGTCGGCGACCTTGGCGTCCACGATCAGCCGCTCGGTCGACATGCAGATCTGGCCCGCATTGGCAAAAGCGCCGAACACGGCGGCGTTGACCGCCTCGTCGATATCGGCGTCGTCCAGCACGATCAGCGGCGCCTTGCCGCCGAGTTCGAGCAGAACCGGCTTCAGGTGCTCCGCGCAGAGCTTGGCGATCGTCTTGCCGACCTTGGAGGAGCCGGTGAAGTTGACCCGCTTGACCGCCGGATGGGCGATCAGCGCCGCCACCACTTTCGGCGCGTCGGCAGGCGCGTTGGAGATCACGTTGACGACGCCTTTCGGGAAGCCGGCGTCGTTCATGATCTGCCCGATCAGGCGATGGGTCGCCGGGCACACTTCCGACGATTTAAGGATCACCGTGTTGCCGCAGGCGAGCGGCGCGGCGATCGCGCGCACGCCGAGGATCACGGGAGCGTTCCACGGCGCAAGCCCAAGCACGACGCCGGCCGGCTGCCGGACCGCGAGCGAGATCACTCCCGGCTTGTCGGCGGGAATGATCTCGCCGGTGATCTGGGTGGTGAGGCCCGCGGATTCGCGCAGCATGCTCGCGGCGAAGTGGACGTTGAAGCCGGCCCAGGGCGCGGTCGCGCCGATCTCCTCGATCATCGGCTGCGTGAATTCGCCTGCGCGCGCCTCGAGCAGATCGGCGGCCTTGAGCAGGAGCGCGCGCCGTTCGCCCGGACCGGTCTGCGACCAGGCTGGAAACGCCCGCGCCGCCGCCTCGACGACCTTGGCCGCGTCGGCCTCGCTCGCCGCGGCCGCTTCGCTCGCGACCGCGCCGGTCACCGGATCGTGCCGGGCGTAAGTTGCGCCCGAGGCTGCCGAAGCCGCCGCGCCGTCGATGATGAAATCAACCTTCATTGTGACCTCCCTTTGCTTTGATCGCCGCGCCGCGCGCGACGACCCTTAGAACCTATTGCGGTCGTAACGACGACCATATCCCGGCAAGTCGCTTCATGCTTTAGAATCCAAGCACGGTGGCGTTGATCGAGGCTTCGAGGCCGCCGTCGACCGGCAGATTGGCGCCGTTGATCCAGCGCGCCCCATCGGAACACAGGAATAGGACCGCCGGCGCAACGTCCGGCGCGGAGCCCGCGCGGCCGACGCGCGCGATGTCGTCGTCGACCCGCGGATCGCCGAGGATCTGGCGAAACTCCTTGAGGATCGGCGTCGAGACCGGGCCGGGGCTCACGGCGTTGACGCGCACACCGCGGTCGCGGAAGAGGGGCATATGCGCGGCCTGCATCGTCCAAAGCACGAGCAGCTCCTTGGATACGGGATAGGAGTCGCCGCGTTCGATTTTATGCTCCGCGATAGGCCCGCCAAGGTCGGGGAAGCCCAGCAGGGCGACGAAGGACTTCGCGCGCTCGAGATTGGCCCGCCAGCCGTAGCCGGCGATCGAGGCGACATTCACCACCGCGCCGCCCGCGCGCAGCCGCGGCGCGAGCGCCAGCGTCAACTCCCTCAGGCCATAGAAGTTGATCGCGAGGGTTTTGGCGACGCCCGGCATACCGGACACCCCGGCGACGTTGCAGAGCGCGTCGAGCGGCCCGGGCAGGGCCGCGGCGATTTCGGCCACGCCCTGCGCTGAGGAAATATCCGCCTTGATGAACGCGTCGAGCGGGCGAGCGGGCGGATTGACGTCGACGCCGATGACGTCGGCGCCCAGCGCGAGCGCGAGTTCGCCGACCCGCGCCCCGATGCCCGACGAAATCCCGGTGATGACGATTGTCTTGCCGAACAGCATCACAAACCTCCCTCCCCGCCGGTCGCGGCCTTTCCCTGCCCGGCCGAGCCGTTCGTTTCCGCCACGCGCGCCAAGCGAAGGCGGTAGCCGATCGGCAGGAGCCTCAGTGACGTCGAGTCCTCGACCCAGCCCCAGAATCCGCGCGGGAACAGAAGGGCGAAGACGAGCGCGGTCGCGCCGAGTCCGACCAGATACCAGACGCCCATGTCGCCGAACCAGGTCTCGATCGCAAAGAAGACGACAGCGCCGAGGATCGCGCCCTCGAAGGTTCCGAGACCCCCGACCAGCGCCATGAAGATCATGTAGGCGGTCCATAAGGGGCTGAAATAGGCCTTGGGCTGGAAAGTGAGCGCCGTCGCCACCCAGAGCGCCCCGGCGAGCGCCGCGCCGAACGCGGCGAGCGTGAATACGAGGCGCTTCGCGCGCGCGACCCTGACGCCTATCGATTCCGCCGCCTCCTCGTTGTCGCGGATCGCCTGGATCGCCGCGCCGAGGGGACTGCGCAGGAGCCAAAACACGATCGCAAGCAGTCCGGCCATCGCGGCGAGCGCGCACCAATAGGTGAGCGCGCGCCGGCTGCCGCTCGAATAGGCGTCGAGCTCGATCAGCGAGGTGCCGGTTTCGCCGCGCACAAGCGTGTCGAGGTTGACGAGCAGATGCGCGAGCTCCGAGACAACCCACATGCCGATCGCGAACTCGCCGCCTTTGAGCCTCAGCATCAAGAGCGACAGCGGCCAGGACAGCGCCCCGACGATGAGCGTGCCGATGAACAGCGACGGATAGACGCTGACGCCGAGGCCGGCGAGCCTGATCGCCGCATAGGCGCCAAGCCCGAAGAAGGCCTGCTGGCCGATCGACACCAGACCGCAGAACCCGACCAGCGCGTTCCACATCAAGGCCAGGATGACGTAGATGAACAGCGTCGTGAGCTTGTCGACCGCATTGGCGCTGAAAATCGCGGGGCCGATCGCGAGCGCTGCAAGGATGACGGCCGCGCCCGCGATCGCGATCCGCGACTCCGGCGTCCAGCGTTCGACGACCGAGGCGCGGCCCGTGCTCATTTCCGGCCTCCGCCCGCGAGCGCGGCCCTGACGCGGTGGCCGAGGTCGCCGAAGAAGAGCCTGGCGAACAGCACGGCGAGAAAGGCGAAATGGCCGGCGATGAAAAAGCCCTGCGGGTTGACGAGCGCGCCGAGGCTTTGCGCGACGCCGAGCACGATCCCGCCGATGAGCGTGCCCCACAGCGACCCAGCCCCGCCGATCACCGAGGCCTCGAAGGCGAAGATGAGCTGCGCCGCGCCCGCATAAGGATCGAACGTCGCCCGCATGCCGAGGAACGCGCCGGCGACCGCGACGGTCGCGAGCGCAATCGCAGCCGCGATCGCGTTGACGCGGCGCGCGTTGACGCCGACGAGGCCGACGGTGTCTGGATCCTCGGCCGTCGCGCGGATGGCGCGGCCGATCATTGTCCGGTTGAGGAAAGTCTGGATGCCGCCGAGCAGCACGATTGCGACCGCCATCGTCAGCGCCGCGAGCTTGCCAATCGCGATGTCGTCGCTGAGCGACCAGCTGTCATAGGAGAGATCGCCGATATAGGGCGCGAGCGAGCGGGTGTCGGCGCCGAAACCCTGAAAGAGCAGGTTGTCGATGATGATCGACAGTCCGAAGGTCGAAAGCACCGGCACCAGGAGGCCGCCGCGGGCGCTGCGCTCGAGCACCACGCGCTGCAGCGCCCAGCCGATCAGCCCCATCAGCGGCGCAACAATCAGGAGGCCGAGAAAGGGCTCGACGCCGAAGCGGTCGGCAAGGACGAAGAGCGCGTATGCGGACAATACCGCGAGACTGCCGTGGGCGAGGTTGATGACGCCCATGACGCCGAACATGAACGACAGCCCGCAGGCGATCAGCGCGTAATAGCCGCCAAGCAGAACGCCCTGCAGGATCTGGTTGAGGAAGATCACGACGACGTCGCCTCTCCGCGCGCGGACTTCCTCAAGCCGAAATAGGCTTCGGTGACTTCCTCGCGGGTCAGCGTGTTCGTCGGCCCCTCGATCGCGATCGAGCCTTCGAGCATGCAGATGGTGCGGCTCGCGGTCGCCATAGCGCGCTTGAGGTCCTGCTCCACGAGCAGCATCGCGACGCCGGACGATTTCAGCGCCTCGAGCCGGACGTAGACGCGATCGACGACGAGTGGCGACAAGCCCAGCGACACCTCGTCGAGGAGCAAGAGTTCCGGGTTCATCATCAGCGCCCGCCCGATCGCGGTCGCCTGCTGCTCGCCGCCCGAGAGCGTGCCGGCGAGGCTCTTGCGGCGCTGCTTGAGATTCGGAAAGGCCTCCATCACCGCGTCGAGCGTCCAGACGCCCGCTCTTCCCGCCGAGCGCGCGAGCATGAGGTTCTCTTCCACCGTCAGGCGGGCGAACAGCCGCCGTCCTTCCGGCACCAGCGCGAGCCCGAGCGCGGCGCGCGCGTGCGCGCTTCGCGAGCCGATGTCCTCGCCCTTGAACGCGATGCGGCCGGCAGTGTGGCGATGCGCACCGGCGATCGTCCGGAGGAGCGTGGTCTTGCCGGCCCCGTTCGCCCCGACCAGCGCGACCGTTTCGCCTGGCTCGATGGCGAGCGAGACGCCGCGCACCGCCTGGAGCTGGCCGTGACGCGCCTCGAGCCCATCGACGGAGAGCAGCGTCAAACCACGCCTCCGCCGAGATAGGCCTCGATCACCCTGGGATCGGCCATCACGCTCTGCGGCGGCCCGTCTGCGATCACCCGGCCCGCGTCCATGCACACCAGGCGGTCGGCGACGCGCAAAAGGATATGCACGATATGCTCGATCCAGACGAGCGCGATCCCGCGCGCCTTGAGCTCGAGGATGATGTCGACGAGCTCGTTCGCCTCGGCGTCGGTCAACCCGCCGCCGATCTCGTCGAGGAGGAGCACGGCGGGACCGGTCGCGAGCGCACGGGCGAGTTCGAGGCGTTTGCGGTCGATGAGGCCGAGCGTCTCGGCGCGCCGGTTGGCGACCGCGGTCATGCCGGTCAGCGCGAGCGAGTCGATCGTCCGCCCGTAAGCGGCTTCATGCTCGAGGCCGCCGCCGTGCGCCGCGGCGGTGAAGACGTTCTCGAACACCGTCATGCCGCTGAAGGGCCTCGGGATTTGGTGGGTGCGCGCGAGCCCGCGCCGGCAGCGCTCGGCGGTCGCGACTTCGGTCACGTCCTCGCCCAGGAACGTCACCCTGCCGCTGGTCGGCGCGTGGGCGCCGACCAGGACGCTGAGCAGGGTCGTCTTGCCCGCGCCGTTCGGCCCGACGACGCCGACCGCTTCGCGGGCGTGGGTCGAAAACTCGACCCCGTCCAGCACCACGAGGGCGCCGAAGCTTTTGGTCAGGCCTTCCGCGTGGAGCAGAAGGCCGTCCGCCTTGGCGCCGGACATCCTCGCGTGCCGCTCCGCCCTCAGCCGTTGAACGGCTTGAGCTTGGCCTGGATCGGAACGTTCGGGTCCGTCGCGTTCTCGGTCGTCGGATACTCGAGCGGGAATTTCGAGCCCGCCGGCGCCTTGACCCATTGCGTGCCGATGATCGGCCCCGGCGACACGTTGGGAACCGGACCCTTGTTGAAGTCGATCGGGCCGGCGATCGTGACCGTCTTCAGGGTCGACATCGCCTTGGCGACCGACGCCTTGTCGCTCGGGTTGCTGCTGGCGCTGAGCGTGGCCGCGCCGGCGTCGAACAGCGAGAGGCTCGCGCCGAGTTGCTGCGTCCACATCTTGCCCGACGCTTTCTCATAGCCGTCGGCGAGCTCTTCGCCGCTGACGCCAGTGAGGGACGACTTATAGGGGAACGCCTTGTGCCAGTACGCGGCGCTGGCGAGATTATAGCCGAGGGCGCCGAGCGCGGTCACTTGCGAGGGGAAGAGGCCGGTCTTGGCGATCTGGGCGATCTTGACCATTTTTGTATAGCCCTGCTGGGCGGCCTGGCGCCAGAAGGCGGCGAAGTCGGGCGGGATCGGGAAGGTGTTGAAGATCTCGCACTTCTCGGCCTTGAACTTGGCGATCTGCGCCGAAAAGTCGGTCGTGCCGTCCTCGTAGGCGCCGGGATCGATGATGGTGAACCCGGCCTTGGCGAGGGCTGGCGCAAGATTTTCGCGAATGGCGTTGCCGTCGGCGTCGTTGGGATAGAGCACGCCGACCTTCTTGTTGGTCTCGATCAGGTTCCACTGCGAGACATAGGCCTTGTAGAACTCGCCGCCGCCGAAGCCGAAATGATAGGTCCATTTGAACGGCGACGGCTGGCCGGGCTTGGCCCCGCGGCCGAAATACCACGCCTCCCACGGCATGACGGTCGACATGCACGGCACGCCCGCCGCCTCGCAGGCGTCGGCGACCGGATTGATGACTTCGGGGGTCGAGACGGCCAGCATCATGTCGACCTTGTCGGAATTGATCAGGGTCTTGGCGAGCTGCCCCGCGCGGGCGGGATCGGACTGGGTGTCGCGATCGAGGATCTCGACGCCATAGGTCTTGTCGCCGACCTTGAGGCCCGAAGCCAACGCCTTGCGGGCGAGTTCGAGAATATAGCCGTCAGTCTCGCCGAAGCCGCCGAGCGCGCCCGTGCGGGGGCTGATGAAGCCGACCTTGAGCGTCGTCTCGGGGCCTGCCGCGAAAGCGCCGTACGGGCGAGACGCAGCCGCGAGGCCCGCGGCGCCGGCCGATAGAATGACGCCGCGGCGCGATATCGGCGCGCGGCCGAGGTTTATTATGTTGGAACTGGTCTTCATGGCTTTCCTCCCGGAGGGCGCCGCCTTGCGAGCAAATTCGCGCCTTGCTGTTCCTTACACCCCTGGAATGGGTATCGCCCGCGCCCGGCGTCACTTCAATCGATTTTTTCGCCGACTGTCGGGCGCCGCTGCGTCCGGTTGACGAACGGGCTTAAGGAAAGTCAGTCTCGCGCCTTAGGGACAAGGAGGCTCAAATGTTCGGGCTCGGGAGGCGGCGCCGATACGCGATTGCCGTCACGCTCGCGTTCTTCGCGCTTTCGCTCCCCTGCCCCACGTGGGCCGCGAGCGGCGCCGGGATTTGCGCTTCCGGCGCTGGGCCGCGCGCCCCGGCTCCGGTCCCGAAAGCGCTCGAGGCGGAGGTCGCAAGGACGTTCGACATCCCCGTCGAAATGGTGCGCGACGGCGCCTACGTCCGCTGCGCCGGAACGAGACTTCTGGCCTGCGCGGTCGGCGCCAACCTCAACTGCGGCAAGGCGAACAGGCGCCGCTCCCTGCCCGGCGCAAGTGAATTCTGCCGCTCGAACCCCGATGCGGACAATATCCCGATGGTGGCGACCGGCCACGACACGATCTACGAATGGCGCTGCGTCGGCCGACGCGCGGTCGCCGGGAAAGCGGTCGTAGCCGTGGACCCTGACGGCTATGATGCGGGTAACTGGAAAGAGATCGATCGATAGATGTTGCCGCATCCCGGCGGTGTTCGGTTAGCGCTTCCGCTCGGCTGAACGAGTGGCTATGAGGTCATCGCTGCATTCGACCAGGAGGAAAAACTCATGAAGTTTCGCCCGTTGCATGATCGCGTCGTCGTCAGGCGCATCGACGCGGAGGAAAAGACCAAAGGCGGCATCATCATCCCCGACACCGCCAAGGAAAAGCCGCAGGAGGGCGAGGTGATCGGCGCCGGCCCCGGCGGCCGGGACGAGAGCGGCAAGCTCATTCCACTCGATCTCAAGGTCGGCGACCGCATCCTGTTCGGCAAATGGAGCGGCACCGAGATCAAGCTCGACGGCGAAGAACTCCTCATCATGAAGGAGAGCGACGTGATGGGCGTCGTCCAGACTTCTGCGCCGGCGAGCCGCGCCGCGTCCGCCGGCAAGCGGTCCTAAACGGCCGACCTTCCGGTCAATCGGGATTCAATCGAATCGGGGAACGGCCGGGGCCGCGAAAGAACGCGAAGAGGGGCGGCCCCTGCCGCCCCTCTCGGTGCTGAGAACTTATCCAGACGCGACGGACGTATAAGAACGCCCGTCGCACAGCCCATTACGGAGCGTTTGGCGGGTTCAGAACACCTGCCACTGGTCGCCTTCCCAATATCCGCGACCGGGGTGCTCACGCCAGGCGTAGTTGGCGCCGTTATCCCACTGCCAGCCGAAGGGATGGACGACCACGCCAGCGCCCGAGGGATACTCATAGCGGTCCTTCGAATGCCAGCAGTAGCCGGCCTGGTTGCAGGCGATGACCGAGGACGGGCCGTATCCCTCGACAGTGACTGGCGCGGTACCCTTCGGGGCGCCGGTGACCGTCTCCTGGGCGGAGGCGGGGGTCGCAGCCGCGAAACCACAAATCGCCGTCGCCGACAGAGCCGCTATCAAGAAGCATTTCATTTGGAAACTCCCTAGCGTTGGATCCTGTCCCTAGATCGGAACGTGCCGCGCCAACGCTATTTTTGAGGTGTTTGTTCCGGCTGCGGCGCGGATTGTTTACCCCGGGCGGATGGCGCGCGGAGAGGACGCTCGGGGCGCCGTCTTCCGGTCAGGATCGAGCTGGGGAGTTGAAATCAATTGCGGAAAATCAGAACTAGGATTACTATGGCTCCATGAGCCATCTTGCCTTCCCGCGCGCCCCAATTGGACCGGCGCCCCGGTCCGCCAGCCTCTCCCGCGACAATAGAGCGCGGGTAAATCTATCCCCGGCTTCCCTGCCCGCAACCCATTGAAAAGCCCCGATTCGCACGAGAGAATCCAAATAAAACCAAGGTTATCCAACTGGCGCGGGGCGGGGCATCTGGCCTGAAACCGCCCGAAGCCAAGAAAAGTCAAATGGAACGCGCCTCGGCCAAAGCCCGCCGCGCTGACGAGAAGCGCACTAATGAAGCTTGACCTTGGGCTCGGCGCGTCGTGAGAGGCCGCGCGCCACCGTGCCGAGCGCGGTCTTCGTCACCCCATGCAAGGCACGCTCGTGCATCTTGTAAAGCGACCGGTACGCCCATCGCGCGAGCACGCCTTCGATGAAGAGGTGGCCGCCGAGCGCGAGGTTCATGAGATTGCCGATCGCGCCCATGCGCCCGAAAGACACGAGTGAGCCGAAGTCGCGGTAGACATAGGGCTCGAGCGGCAGACCCTGCAGCCGGCGCTTGAGCTGCCGGGCGAGATGCGAGGCCTCCTGATGGGCGGCCTGGGCCCGCGGCGGGACCGGCGCCTCTGAACCCGCGCGGGGCACGGCGGCGCAGTCGCCTATGGCGAAGATGTCCGGGTCGCGGGTCGTCGTCAGCGTCGCGTCGGTCACGAGCTGGTTTGCGCGGTTGACCTCGAGCCCGTCGAGATGGGCGAGGACGTCCGGCCCCTTGACCCCCGCCGCCCAGACGGTGAGCTCGGCGGGGATGAACTCGCCGCCCGCGAGTTCGATGCCGTCAGCGCGGACGGCGGAAACCCGCGCGCCGGTGCGGACCTCGACCCCCATCTTGGTCAGGATCGCGAGCGTCGCGTCCGAGATCCGGTCCGGAAGAGCGGGGAGGATTCGGCTCGCTCCCTCGACCAGAATGATGCGGATATCCCGGTCCGGATCGACCTGGTCGAGGCCGTAGGCGACCATCTCGCGCACGCTCTGGTAGAGTTCGGCGGCGAGCTCGGTGCCGGTGGCGCCCGCGCCGATGATGGCGACATGCAACTGGCCGGCGTATATGGGTTCGCTCTGCGCTTGAGCCCGCAAGCCGGCGTTGACCAGACGGTGGTGAAACCGCACCGCCTGTTCCGCCGTTTCGAGCGGAACCGCGAATTCCGCCGCGCCGGGCGTCCCGAAATCATTGGTCACGCTGCCGATCGCGATGACAAGCGTATCGTAGGGAATGCTGCGGGGGGCCGCGATCTCGCGGCTCTCCTCGTCATAGGTCGCCCCGAGCCGAACCATTTTCGCCGCCCGGTCGAGCCCGATCATTTCGCCGAAGTGGTAGCGAAAGCGGTGCCAATGGCCCTGGGCCAGATAATTGAGCTGGTGCTCGGAGGGGTCCATGCTGCCGGCGGCGACCGAATGAAGCAGCGGCTTCCATAAATGCGTGCGGCTGCGCTCGATGAGCGCGATGTCGGCGAGGCCCCGCTTGCCGAGCCGATCGCCGAGACGGGTGACGAGCTCAAGGCCCGCCGCGCCCCCGCCGACGACAACGATTCGATGCGGCCGATTGTCGCTGGGCGGCGGCGCCATGAAACTCGAAGCCCCCCCTTGCGCCTTGAAGGCGCTAGTTTTTCGCCCTCCAATGTCGGAGGCGTCGAGCGGCGACCCGCACCGCGCACGATCGAAGAACCTTAGTCCATCGAAACCGGGGAGCCAACGCTTCGCCGGCGGGTTATACTCAAACCGCGCTGTTCGAGAGGAGTTCGTTCATGAGCGACGTCGAAGACGCCATCCGCCGTCGGGCCTATGAACTTTGGGAGCACGCCGGGATGCCGCACGGCCGCAGCGACGAATTCTGGCACGCGGCGAGACTGGAACTGGGCGCGAACGAGACGATGGAAGAGAAAATCGACGCTCTCGGACCCCCGATCGTCGAGCCTCCCATCCTGGCCGCGCAGCACGGCGCCCCGGTCGGACGGCCGGGAGAGCGGATCGTCGAACAGGGGGTCATAGACGACCGAATTGAGAACCTCCTCATCCCCTCCCATCAGAGGAAGCTCGATGAATGAGCGCCGGCTCACGCTGTTGTCCGTGGCTACCGGATGCCGTATTCAATCCGGACTGACGATGTGGAACAGGAAATGAGATTCGCGCTAGCGGTTGAAATGTGACAAAAAGATCGCGCTTCGTTCATAATTAGATACATTTTGTGCCCTAGTGCACCGTCTGGTTTGCGCCGTTGGCGCGCTGTGAGCGCATTTACCCATGCCTGTTCGGATGGGAAAGAACAGTAGGAAAGGGCCTCGGGGCGCCGCAAGGCCCGTAAAGGCGTGCGTCTCGACATGCGCCCTTTTCACACTTTCACTTAGCGCGGCCCAAGCGGCTGATTTTTCGAATCAAACGCCCGCGCCCGCGCCCGCCCCCGTCCTTCCGGATCTCAGCGGGTGGTATGTGCGGGTCGGCGCGATGGGCACCCTTGCTCAGAGTTCATCGAACCTCTTTTCGCAGTCGATCTCGTCGGTGAACATCCCCGGCGTTGGACTCGCCCCGGTCGGCGTTGGGCCGGAAACGCAGATTCCCGGGCGGGGCGCGACCTTCTCGAACTTTTTCTCGGCCGACTTTCAGGGCGGCTATTCCTTCACCCCGAACTGGTCGGTGGAGGTCGCGACCGGATTTCCGGTCTGGTCGACGGTGAGGATCAATGGGTATAGCCCCGATGGGCCTCCTTCCGGGACCGTTCTTGGTCGAGTGATGCCGGGGGGCGTCCCGATCACTGGCGTTTATCGTTTCACCCAGTTCGGCAAGTTCCAGCCTTATGTGGGAGCCGGGATTTCGCCCACCTTCGCCTGGGCGGTCCAGGACGGCTACGCCACGGGGACTTCGTACCAGTCCGCGCTCGCCCTCATTCTGCAAGGCGGCTTCGATTATATGTTCGACAAGCACTGGGGCGTCTTTTTCGATGTGAAGCAGGGCTTTGTCGGATCGAGCGCCAATGCGAGCGGCGTCAACACCGCGCCTTTGGGGATCGTGACATTCTCCGGCGCCATGAAGACGAACGCGCGCCCGGTCACTTTCGCAACCGGCGTCGCTTATCGCTTCTGACAGCCCGTCGCTCAAGAGCCTGTTCAAGTCAGCGCAGTGGGATCGGCGCGGCGGCGATCGCAGCTATGGCCCACGTCCCGACCAGCGCGCGGCGCATCAAGCTCGCCAACTCTCTCGGATAGGGTACGTTGGCCGCCGGCCGCGTTCCGGCGGGAGAAGCGATGCAATTTCATCTGAACGGGTTCAAGACCGGCGATCCGGAAATCTCGGAGCCGAGCGACGCGTCGCCGCGCGCAGACGCGCTGCCTGACGAACTCGACGTCCTGATCGTCGGCTGTGGGCCGGCAGGGCTCACGCTTGCGGCCCAGCTCGCGGCTTTTCCCGATATCAAGACTCGGATTGTCGAGCAGAAGTCGGGGCCTCTGCTCCTCGGCCAGGCCGATGGCGTCGCTTGCCGGACGATGGAGATGTTCGAGGCCTTTGGCTTCAGCGAGCGCGTGATGAAGGAGGCCTACTGGGTCAACGAGACGTCGTTCTGGAAGCCGGATGACAATGAGCGGGCGAATATTGTCCGGACCGGCAGGATCCAGGACGTCGAAGACGGGCTCAGCGAATTCCCGCACGTGATTCTGAATCAGGCGCGCGTGCACGAGTTCTACCTCGACGTGATGCGCAACGCGCCGACGCGGCTCCTGCCGGACTATTCGCGCCAATTGCTCGACTTGGCCATTGTCCCGCCGCCGGGCGACCGCGAACCGGATGTGGCGGGGCCCGCGCCGACATACCCCGTGACCGTGAGGCTCAATCGGCTCGATCCCGCCCACGAAAGGCAGATCGAGACCGTGCGGGCGCGGTTCGTGGTCGGCTGCGACGGCGCGCGGAGCGCCGTGCGCAAGTCCCTTGGACTTGAGCTCGTGGGCGATTCGGCCAACCAGGCTTGGGGCGTCATGGACGTCCTGGCGATCACGGACTTTCCCGATTTCCGCCTGAAGTCGGCGATCCAGTCCGCCCACGAAGGCAACCTTCTCATCATCCCGCGCGAGGGCGGCTATCTGGTCCGCCTCTATATCGAGCTTGAAAAACTGAGAGAGAACGAGCGCGTCTCGAGCCTCAACATCACGCCCGAGGACCTGATCGCCGCCGCGCGGCGGATCCTGCATCCCTATACCCTGGAGGTGAAGGAGATCGCGTGGTGGTCGGTCTATGAGATCGGCCAGCGCCTATGCGACGGCTACGACGATTTGGCCGGCAAGGCGGCGCAAGGCCTTATCCCGCGGGTGTTCATCGCCGGCGACGCCTGCCATACTCACAGCCCCAAGGCCGGGCAAGGCATGAACGTCTCGATGCAGGACGCCTTCAATCTCGGCTGGAAACTGGCTTCGGTGCTGCGTGGGCAGTGCTCGCCCGGGATCCTGCGAACCTATTCGCTCGAACGCCATAGCGTAGCCAAGGAGCTGATCGACTTCGATCGCAAATGGGCGAGTATGTTCAGCGCTCGTCCAAAGGACCCCCTCAAGGCCGACCAGGAAGGCGTCGATCCGGCGGAGTTCCAGAGATACTTCGTCAAGCAGGCCAGATTCACGGCGGGGACGGAGACCCGTTACGCGCCCTCGATGATCACGGGCAAGCCGAACTATCAGCATCTCGCCGAAGGCTTCGCGATCGGCGCGCGCTTTCATTCGGCGCCGGTGATCCGCCTCGCCGACGCCAAGACGGTGCACCTCGGCCACACCAACAAGGCGGACGGCCGCTGGCGGTTATTCGCTTTCGCTGACGTGGCAAACCCCGTGGCTCCGTCCTCGAAACTCAGAGCCCTCTGTGAGTTTCTGGCGGGGTCTCCTCACTCTCCGGTCACGCAGCACACGCCGGCCGGATCGGATATCGACTCGGTAATCGACGTCCGAGCGATCTTCCAGCAAAGCCATCGCGACCTTGCGATCGAAACCATGCCCGCCCTCCTTCTGCCGCCTAAGGGCCGTTTAGGGCTCCGCGACTATGAAAAGATGTTCTGCCCCGACTTGAAGAACCGCGCTGATATTTTCGACTTGAGGGGCATCGATCGAACGAGGGGCTGCATGGTTGTCGTACGGCCCGACCAGTACGTCGCCCATGTTCTTACGCTCGACGCCTATTCCGAGCTCAGCTCGTTCTTCAACGGCTTCATGTTGCAGCGATGAATGCGCGCCTTGTCCGCGCGTGGCGCATTTCGCCCTATCCAATCTTCTCAGAGTCCGCATATTACCCTACAAGTGGAAGCCTGCGGTCGAGAGGGTCGCAATAGAAGACCGGCGTTGAGCAGCCGTCAGCGGGAGGAAGTTCGTTTGCGCCAAATCGCCTTCGCGCTGATCCTGGCCTCGACGGCCGCTTTCGCGCAGCAACCGGCCCCCGAGACCGCGCCGTCCATTCCCTACGACTCGGTTCCCGACTTCTTCAAGCTTCCTCCCGACATGTTCTTTGGCGAGGCGGCGGGCGTCGCGGTCAATTCCAAAGGGCATGTGTTCGTGTTCTCGCGCGGCGGCACGAGCGGGCCGGCTTACGGCGCCGCGGCGGCGCAATTGCTGGAATTCGACGCCGATGGAAAGTATCTGCGCGAGATCGGCCGCAATCTCTACGCCTGGTCGTTCGCCCACGCCGTCCGCATCGATAAGGACGACAATATTTGGGCCGTGGACAAAGGCTCCGACATGGTCGTCAAATTCGACCCGCAAGGCCGGGTCGCGATGGTGTTCGGCCGCAAGAAGGAGGCCTCGGACGAGGCCGACGAGCCGTGGAAGCACCCGAGCCCGCCCGCGGCGCCCGTCGACGGCATGTTCAGGCAAGTCACGGATGTGACCTGGGACGCCTCAGGCAACACATACATCAGCGACGGATACATCAATTCCCGGGTCGCGAAATATGATCCGGACGGCAACTGGACCAAGTCCTGGGGAGAGTTCGGAACCGGGCCGGGACAATTCCGGGTCCTGCATTCGATTCAGGCCGACGCCGAGGGACACATCTATGTCGGCGATCGCGGCAACGGACGCATCCAGGTCTTCGACGGCGAAGGCAACCTCATTCGAATCATCCAGATCGGAGTTCCGTTCGACTACGTTAGGGCGCATCCGGCCATCGGGCCCAAACCCGGCGCGCCGGACGGCAGCCTCGCAAGCTATGGCGCCGCGCTGACGATGGCGCCAGGCGCTCCATGGGCGCTCTGCATCACTCCGCCGCCCAATCAGGTGCTCTATAGCTCCGACGCATTTCCCGGCCGCATCTACAAGATGACGCTCGACGGCAAGGTGCTCGGTGTGCTTGGCGAAACGGGCAAGAAGCTGAAACAGTTCGGCTGGATCCATGAGATTGCCTGCCCATCCGAAAACGAGCTTTACGTTGCCGAACTTCTCAATTGGCGGGTGCAGAAGTTGATCCTGCATCCGGAGCGCCGATGACGAACGCCGCAGTTCGAGGAGCGCCTCCGCCGAGAGGTTGCGCGGATTTAGCGAGCGGTATGTCTCTCCCGCCCCGCGGGGAACTGACGGTCGCCTTCGCCCATGTGGCCTATCGCGCCGCCGAGGAATTCGCCACGCGGCGGACTGGCATCCCCCATTTCGAGGTGCGGACGCTCGAAGAATTGGAGCGGCGGGCGTGCGAGGCCGATGTGCTGGCGGTCTCGGGGTTATGGCGCAATGCTCTTCTCGCGAGTGCGCCGAAACTCAGGTTCGTGCAATCGTTCAGCGCCGGTACGGACCAGTACGACAAGGCGCTGTTCGCCCGGCAAGGAGTGCGGCTGGCCAATGCCCAAGGGGTGAACGAACGCGCGGTCGCAGAACATGCGATGGCGCTTGTCCTCGCCCTGACGCGGCAGCTCCATCTCGCGCGCGACAACCAGCGGGAGCGCCTTTGGCGCGGCATGATCCGCGATCGCGCGCTGCGCGAGCAGGAGCTCGGCGGCAAGACACTGGTCGTTGTCGGCCTCGGCCGCATCGGCGCACGCCTTGGCCGGCTGGCGCGCGCCTTCGAGATGCGCGTGGTCGGGGTGCGCCAAACAGCGAGGCCCGAGCCGGACGCCGCCGACGAAGTTGTCGCCAGGAGGGATATCGCGGTCGCGCTCGCCAAGGCCGACGTCGTCGCCTTGACCTGCCCGCTCACGCCTGAAACCGAGGGCCTGATCGACGCGGCTGCGCTTCATACGCTGAAGCCAGGGGCGCTCGTTATCAATGTCGCCCGAGGAAAGGTGGTCGAGGAAACCGCGCTTCTCGCCGCGCTCGCCGACGGACGGGTTCGCGCTGCGGGGCTCGACTGCTTCCGTGACGAGCCGCTGGCGCCCGGCTCTCCGTTCTGGACACTGCCGAACGTGCTGATCACTCCTCATAGCGCGGGCGAAACCGGACGCTATGAGGTGAACGTGGTCGACGTTCTGATCGACAACATCGAGCGCCTCCTTCGCGGTGAGACTACGCTCAGAAACCAGGTGGTGTGATGGCGGGTCGAGACGGTAGTTTTCGGCTCCACGGGCGACAGGAAATTCTCAGGCGGTCCTTCTTCGATCGCCGATGGCAGAAAAATGGCGCAAAACCTGCGCGCGAACGCGACGTTTGAGCCGCAAGAGGGAAAGTCGACATGGCATCGGTCGAAGTATCCAACTTGCGTAAGAGCTTTGGCAGTTTCGAGGTGGTTCACGGCGTCTCGATCCGAGTCGAGGACGGTGAATTCGTTATTCTTGTCGGACCTTCGGGGTGCGGCAAATCCACGCTTCTGCGTATGGTTGCCGGCCTCGAGTCGATCACCAGCGGTGAGCTTCGCATCGACGGGCGGGTCGTCAACAACGTGCCGCCCAAAGAGCGCGACATCGCGATGGTGTTCCAGAACTATGCGCTCTATCCGCAGATGACGGTGGCGAAAAACATGAGCTTCTCGCTCGAGCTGGCGAAGAGGCCGAAAGAGGAGATCACCGAAAAGGTGATGAAAGCGGCCGATATCCTAGGCTTGCGGCCGCTGCTCGAGCGCTACCCGCGCCAGCTGTCTGGCGGCCAACGGCAGCGGGTCGCCATGGGACGGGCGATCGTGCGCGATCCGGCGGTCTTTCTGTTCGACGAGCCGCTGTCCAATCTCGACGCCAAGCTTCGCGTGCAGATGCGAGCCGAAATCAAGGCGCTCCAGCAACGGCTCGCCTCGACGACAATCTATGTCACTCACGACCAGATCGAGGCGATGACGATGGCCGACAAGATCGTCGTCCTGCACGATGGCAGAGTGGAGCAGATCGGCACGCCGCTCGACCTTTATGATTCGCCGGCAAACCTCTTCGTGGCCGGGTTCATCGGCTCGCCGGCGATGAACTTCATCAGCGGCCGCGTCGAAGGCGGCGACCGGGCGACGTTCGTCACCCCATCGGGGTTCAAGATTCCACTCACCACGGCGCCCCGGGCCGCGGCAGGCTCGGAGATCGTCATGGGCGTTCGGCCCGAACACGTGACGCTCGGCGGGCCGCTGGCGATCTCCGCCCATGTCATGGTGGTCGAGCCCACGGGCTATGAAACGCAGATGATCGCGAAGCTTGCCGGGCAGGACATCGCCTGCGTATTTCGCGAGCGCCTCAACAATCGTCCTGGAGACAGCATTGCTTTGACTTTGGCAGGACCGCTGCACTTCTTCGACGCGCAAACAGGGCAGGCTTTGACGGGCGCCTAGGCGAGGTCGCGGATCGACGTCGTCCGTCTTGCAGGTTGTCAGGTAACCGGATTAGTGTAGCGAAGGCTCGAGGGAACGACGCCAGCGAAATCGGGAGGTTCGCCATGAGGGGCCAACGCATCAACCGTCGGTCGATGCTCATCGGCATGGCGGTCGCGCCGGCGATCGTCGGCGCCGCCCGAGCCGCCCCGATTTCGCTTCGTCTCTCGTCATCGCTGCCGAACAACCCGCAGTTCGCCAACGGACGGGTTTACTACGACAATCTCGTCAAGCGCCTCGCGGCCGGCGGCCTCGCCGATCGGATCGATGTCGAGTTCTTTCCCGACAACCAGCTCGGCCAAGAGATCGATGTCGTCAATTCGGTCAGTCTCGGCGTCATCGACCTCATGGTCACCGGCACTTCGATCTGGGCCAATGTCGTGCCGCTTATCGGGCTCCTCGACCTCGGCTATCTGTTCGAAAGCTTCCCGCAGCAAACCAAGGCGCTCGACAACGGTGCAGCCAAGCCGCTGGAGCAAGCTCTCATCAGCGGCGCCAATGTGCATATCGTCGGCTGGGCCTATAACTTCGGCTCCCGTAGCGTGCTCTGCAAGTCGCCGGTCAACGCGCCCGCGGACCTCGCCGGCAAGCGGATCCGCACGCTGCCGAACAAGATCATCACCGAGTGCTTGCGGCTGATGGGGGCGGCCGCGACGCCGATGGCGTTCGGCGAGATCTACACGGCCCTTCAGGCCGGGGTTCTGGACGGATTGGAACATGATCCGCCAACCATTGTCGCAAGCAAGTTCTACGAGACGGCCAAATTCTATTCGCTGACCCAGCACAATTTTTCCGCCCTCGGCGTGTTCTGCAGTGGCTTGACCCTCAGCCGGATGGATGCGCCGCTGCGCGACCAGTTCCTGACAGCGGCGGGGCAAGCTGCGGCCGATACCCGGGTGCGCGGGCTCGAGGCGGAAAAGGAAGCGCTCGATTCGCTGAAGCAGAAGGGCGTTGAAATCATCGCTTGCGATCGCGAACCGTTCCGCAAACTGGTGGCGGCGCAGACCGACGAGTTCATCAAGGCGCGTCCGGAGGCCAAGCCGGTCATCGACATCATCCGCGGCACCAAGGCGTGATTTCGTGACGGCGCTCCCGCCCCGTCTGCGCCGTGCGGCCAGCGGGGGGCTCGCCTTGCTGCTCACGCTGGTCGATGCGATCGCCGCGCTCCTTCTGGCGACAGACCTGATCGTAGTGTCGCTCTCTGTCTTCTATCGATACGTTCTGGCGGCGCCGATCGAGTGGGCCGACGACGTGGCGCGCGGTCTCATGGTGGCGCTGAGCTTTTTCGGCGCGGCGGGCGCGCTCGCCCGCAACGAGAATGCGGGCGTTGCCTTCTTCGTCCAAAGACTGAAGCCGGCCGCGCGCCAGCGCGTCGACGCCCTGGCGGCATTGGTTGTGCTTGTAACCGCGGGATCTGTCGCGTGGAACGCGATGGCGCTAGGGCGATTCACAACCGGGCAGACGACCGGCTCGGGTTTGCCGCTCGAATTGACATTCTATCCGATGGGAGCCGGCGCGCTGTGTATGAGCATTTTTGCGCTGGCGCAGCTCTCTCGCAGGCGGGTGTCCGATGTTGTGTTCGCGGTGATCGTCGCGCTGGCTGTGATCGGCGTGGCCTACGGCTGGCGCTTCGTCGGCGTGGGCGCCGCTCGCGCGGGCCTGCCGATGCTGTTGGGATTCGTCGGCTGTTTGATCGGCGGAGTTCCGATCGGCTTTGCGCTCGCATTTACCTCGCTGATTTACATCTGGATCGATGGTGCGCTTCCCGGGATGATCTTCGCCCAGCAGATGGCTCGCGGCATCGACAATTTCGTCCTGCTCGCGATCCCGTTCTTCATTCTCGTTGGTTACCTGATGGAGGCGAACGGCATGTCCATTCGGCTCATCGCCTTGCTCGAGCGCCTGGTTGGGCGGGCTCGCGGCGGTCTCAACGTGGTCATGGTGCTGTCGATGGTCATCTTTTCCGGCATCTCCGGCTCGAAGATGGCGGACGTCGCGGCAGTGGGCTCGGTGCTGATTCCCGCCGCTCGACGGTCGCGACAAAACCCAGGGGGAGCGGTGGCTTTGCTGGCGGCTTCCGCGGTCATGGCGGAGACGATTCCGCCATGCATCAACCTGATCATCCTCGGCTTCGTCGCCAATCTCTCGATCGGCGGGTTGTTCATGGCCGGGCTGTTGCCGGCGGGCCTCATGGCGCTGGCCCTGATCGGAGTCGTTGTTCTCCTTGGCGGCGACGCACGACTGACGCGGGAAGCCGGACTGTCGACGGCGTCGCTCGCGCAGCTTTGGCGGGGCGCGATTGTCACGCTCGGACTTGTGGTCATCATCTTTGCCGGGTTCAGGTTTGGGGTTGCGACCGCGACCGAAATATCCGCTTTTGCCGCGCTCTATGCGCTCGTTGTGGGCGGCGCGGCGTTCCGCGAACTCGGAGTGAGGGCCGCCGCGGTGAGTTTCGTCAACGCCGCGACGCGGTCCGGGTTGGTGCTGTTCATCGTCGCCGCCGCGCAATCGCTCGCATTCGTGCTCACGCTGCAGCAGTTTCCCCATGCGCTCGCGCAGGCGATGATCGCGTTGTCCGAAAACGCGGGTCCATGGCCATTCCTGCTTCTGTCGATCGTCATCCTAATCGTGATGGGATCGATCCTCGAGGGCGCGGCGGCGCTGATCATTTTCGGTCCGCTCCTGATTCCGGTCGCCGGTCAGATCGGCATTAACGGCCTCCACTTTGGCGTCGTGCTGGTGATCGCAATGGGAATCGGGCTCTTCGCCCCGCCGCTCGGGCTCGGCCTCTATGGCGCCTGCCTGATCGGGGGCGTGCCGATTGAATCGACGGTGAGGCCAATGATGGGCTATCTCGGCTTGCTGTTCCTGTGCCTACTCGTCATTGCGTTCGTTCCCGGCCTGACGCTCTGGCTGCCGCATCTGCTCGGCTATCAGTAAGCGCCAGACGCAAGAGCTCGCGGCTTGACGGAAAAGCGTGCGGGGATAAGTTCAAAGGGGGGAGACATTCACTCGAGGCGGGGCGCCCGGCCGACGCCGAAGTCCCTTGAACTCCCTCCAATTCCTCCAATCGAGATCCCAGACCATGCCGCACTTGTTCAGCAAACTTCGCATGCGCGACGTCGACTTCGCCAACCGGATCGGCGTCTCGCCGATGTGCCAATATTCCTCGGTTGACGGGTTCGCGAACGACTGGCATTTCGCCCATCTCGCCGCTCGGGCTGTTGGCGGCGCAGGGGTAGTGTTCACCGAGGCCGCGGCGGTGACTCCGGAGGGGCGCATTTCTCCTCAGGACCTCGGTGTCTGGAGCGAAAAGCACTTCGAGCCGCTCGAGCGGATCGCACACTTCATCGACGGTCAGGGCGCGCGGGCCGGCATTCAGCTCGCGCACGCCGGACGAAAGGCCAGCACTTACCGGCCGGGGGCGGGGAGCGGCGCCGTGCTGGAGGCGGCGGGTGGCTGGCGACCGCTCGCTCCAAGCGCCGTCGCTTTCAGCGATAGTTATCCCATGCCGGATGAAATGACCGTCGATCAGATTCATGCTGCGCATCGCGCGTTCGCCACCGCGGCTGAGCGCGCCTTCGCCGCCGGCTTCCGGGTGGTCGAAGTTCATGGCGCGCACGGCTACTTGATTCACGAGTTTCTGTCGCCGCTGAGCAACCGCCGCTCCGACGCCTATGGCGGCTCGTTCGACAACCGGACGCGATTCATCCGCGAATGCGTGGCCGCGGTGAGGCGTGCGTTGCCGGAGCGCTGCCCGCTCTTCGTCCGCCTCTCGGCGACGGACTGGGTGGAGGGCGGCTGGGACGTTGACCAATCGGTCGAACTCGCCCGCCAGCTGCTCTCTCTCGGCGTCGATGTGATCGATTGCTCGTCGGGCGGCAACGTTGAGAAGGCGGAGATTCCCGTCGGAGCCGGGTATCAGGCGCCGTTCGCCGAGCGAATCCGTCGCGAGGCCAATATCGCCACCGCGGCGGTCGGCATGATCACCGCCCCGGCCCAGGCCGATCAGATCATCCGCAACGATCAGGCCGATCTCGTCCTGCTGGCGCGCGAGATGTTGCGCGACCCCTATTGGCCGCTGCATGCCGCCCAGGAGCTTGGGCAAGTCGCTCCGTGGCCGCGGCAATATCTGCGCGCCGCGCCAAGCGGGACCCCCGAACGTCCGCCGGCGTCCGTCGCCAGCAATCGGGTAGCCCAGTCTGTCGGTTCTTAGGAATCGGGATATCAATAGGATAGGCGCCATTTTATGCTCCCTCGAGCACCCGTCGCGAATTCACCATCCTGTCTGAACATCCGGTTCAAGACGTGGGTATCGCTTGGCGAAATGGCTGCGGTCGCGGTAGGTTGATGACGCGGCCCTCTGCGGGCTTCGAATTGGGTGGGGATGTCAATGCGCCATTCACTGGTTCCCTTGCTGACGGCGGCGGCGATCGCCTTTGGGTTCGCCTGCGCCGGTTCTACCGCCGCGAATGCGGAAAGCGTCATGGCGGCCTGCGCGGGCCAATGGAAACAGGCCCAGGCGGCGGGAACGACCGGCGGCGAGACCTGGCCGCAGTTTCTGGCGCAATGCCGCACCCGCGGGAGCGCCGCCGTCGCGCCGTCCCAGGGGAGCTTCGCGCCAGCGCCAGCGCCGGCTCCTGCTCCTGCGCCAACCAATCAGTCGGGCTCCCTGTTCCCATGGTGGCAGCCGTCGGCTCCGGCCGCGGCGCCGGCGTCGGGCGCCGCCTACGCGCCTCGGGCAGGCGAATATACGACCGAGTTGGCGGCCCGCGCCCGCTGCCCGTCCGACACCGTGGTCTGGGTGAACACGCCGTCCCGCGTCTACCACTATGCGGGCACCCATTATTACGGGCATACCAGACGGGGCGCGTATATGTGCGAGGCCGATGCGCGGGCGGCTGGCAATCGCGCGGCGCGCAAAGAGCTTCCCGCGCATTCAGGATAGGGTTCGCCAGCTTCGGGTTCGGCCCCTTTCGTCGGCGTTCGGCGGTGAGAGGGCGATCTGGTTTGGGTTTTCTTGGTTTCGGGGCGGCTTCGCCCCGAAGGACCCGGTAGCGCGGGTTGGATTATCTTGGATTAGCTTGGTTTCTCTCGCCCGAATCGTGACTTTTCAACCCCTTGCGCGGCGCGAAGCCGGGAGACAATTTTCCCCTCGCTGAGCCATGGCGTGCGGAGCGCGGAGCAGCGGCCCGCGGTCCTGGCGCGGGAAATGTCCGAATTGGTCATGGCGGGCAGATTAAGTTGAATTCTGATTTTCCGCAAGAATTTGTCCCGCCTGCCGCTCCCCTTCGCCTCAAACCAAAAGCGCGGCATCCCGCGCGTCCACCCGAGGCGACAGACCGGGCCGGCCAATCGCCAAGGCAGACCTCTGCGACAATCTGGCGCGCTGCCGCGACCCGCGAAGATGCCTATCTGCTCCCGAGGCAATTCATGTCCAATTCACCGTCCTCTCTATAAATGATCCACCACGCAATATTGGCGCGAGACCGTAAGAACCTGTTGGGTATTGGCGCACCTGTGACGCGCTAGACGCTCGCGCCCTCCTCCCGGCCCCTGCTTTCCTGCAATTTGAAATGTGAATTCCAAGATGTATCGACACCCTTTTGCCGAGACGGAGGCGCGGTCGGGTCAGCCCGGCCGCGATAATTACTTCCTCCATACGAACGTCTTTCTCCGCCACGCGAGCGGAAGCTCAGGCGAGGCCGAACGCAATGTCGAGACAATTCTAACCCAGGCCGCGGTGGCGAAGCGCCGCGTATGGGTCAGCAGTCTCCTATTTGCGCAGCTACGCCCGTCGATGTTCGTTCCCGGGCGCTTCGATACTCTCGAAGGCCTCACTCGTTATATTCGCTCTCTCGCCACCTTGGTGACGCCCGATCCGAACACGATGCTGCGTGTGGCTCGGCTCCGTGACGCAAAATGGCAAAGGTCCGCCGAGCGCCGTGAGGCGCCCGAAGAACCCCGCACGCTATCGTTGAACGACGCGATCGAGATTGCTTCGGCCCTATGGGTGAAGGAAGCGGCGGGTGTAGCCGACCTCAAGTTCCTCATGTTTGACGACTGGAGTTCGACCAACGCCAAAGGCCGCGGGGGACTCTCGCTGCTGCGTCTCCAGGACTATGCCGCCGATGCGCGCAACAATTCGGATGTGATGGCCGCGGTGCGGCTGACGCGCATCGAACCCGTTCTGCAAACGAACCCGATTTCACAATCCGCGCCAGCCGGGTGAGGCAGGCTTTCCTTAGCCTCAGCCGAACCGGCTAAACAAGCCGATAGTCGCCGTCATTGCGAGCGAAGCGAAGCGATCCAGCGAGCCTCTTCGTATTCTCTGGATTGCTTCGTCGCTGCGCTCCTCGCGAGCGCAACGCGCTCTAAGATGGGGCCGCGTCAAGATCGACGACCTCGCTGCGTTTGACCCCGATCGCGTTGGCGAGAAGCCTCAGGCGGTCGCTGACTACCTCGCTGTCAGGCGCGCGCGCGGCCGCGGCGACTTCCAGTCGGACGCTGTTCGGGTCGATACGCAATCGTGCGCTCTCCAGCACCGCGGGCACGCCGCCGGAGAAGCGGTAGGCAAGCAGGATGGCGCGGCCAAGAATTTGCGCCCGGCGCCGCTCGGCGGGCTTAAGCAGGCGGATCGCCGGTTTGAGCCATCGCGCATCCGGCCGGCCGGCGTAGCGGGCGTGGATCGCGGCGGCGATGAATACTCTCTCAGGGTGGGTGACGCCGATGAACGGAAACTGCAAGAGTCGGCGGAAACTCTCTTCCGCGCGGAGGTCGGGCGCGTCCCGCCAGGCAATGTCGGAGAGTGCGCAGATCGCGACGCGCAGACGCTTCTCCGCTGCCGTTTCGCCCTCCGCGAGATTTGCGGTCCATGACACGAGCTCGGGCGCGAAATCGGGCACCCGCCCGAGCGGCAGCCCGATGAGCTGCGCGCCCTCGACCAGCGGATCGAGATATTGCTCCTCCCGGCTGAGTTGGGAGTAGAGAAATCCCTCGCGCAAGCCGAGAGCGGAAAAGACGACTCGTTCCGGGGCCAGATGTTTCAAGACGCGCTCGAGCGCCAACGCCGCGGCCGGCAATGTCCGCGCCCTCCGTTCCGTCACGCCCGGAGTCGCTGCCAGCTTCGCCGTCGAAAGGCGCGAGACCGCACGAGCGAATTCGCGCGCTTCGAGTCCGCCGATCGTATAGCCCTGCACGACCTTGACCGGCGCGCCAACCGCCTCCATGTGCGCTTTGGCCAGCGCGCGCCAGCCGCCGCCGACCGGGTAGAACACGGGACTTGCCAGCTCGCGCGGCAGGCTTTGGCGCAGGATCTTGTCGATCTCGCGCTTCGCCGCCGACAGTCCGCCCCGCAGCATCGCTTCAACCGGCAGAGCGCCGAGCGGCAGGCTGACCCAGCGCTCCCCCACGCGGTCGTCGATGGCTTCCGCGACTTCAAGGCTGCCCCCGCCCATGTCGCCGACCGACCCAACCGGCCGAAAGAACCCGGAGATCACGCCAAGCGTCGAGAAGCGCGCTTCTTCGGCGCCCGCGAGGATCCGGACTTTGAGGCCGCACTCCGCCTCGATCGCGGCGGCGAGCTTGCGCCCATTGGCGGCGCGACGCATGGCCTCGGTCGCGACGGCGTCGATTCGACTGACCCCCATCGCGTCGGCGATGGCGCGGAAGCGCCCAACGGCCTGGACCGCGCGGCGAAACCCATCCGCTGCGATGACGCCGGTTTCGGCGAGCCCTTCCGCGAGGCGGAGAAGGGATTTTTCGTTGAAGCGAGGCATCGGCGCCCGGCCGAGCTGGTCATAGACCAGAAGCCGGACCGAGTTCGAGCCAATGTCGACGATCGCATAGGGCGGCCGGTCGGCCCGCGTGGCGCGCTCGGGATCAAGCTGGAGCGGCCGGAACGCTGGCTCCTCCATCTTCTGAGCGCGTCGCTTGGCCATCGCTTATCCTCCGCCGCGAAGGCTACCACAATCGGAGGTGAGGGACGCGACGCGATCCTTCGCGCTTTTCTTGCCCTACACCGCCCGCCGCAGGAAAATGTGACGTTCGCGCCACTCCTCAGGCCCCGTTTTCGGCGGCGTATCCAGGGTCATTACCGGCGCGCCGGCGCTGCGATAGGAGGGCCAGGAAGGCAGTCCGGGGCCGTTCGGGTCACCGTTCCTGATGAAGTTGACCCAGTAGCTCGAGGCGAGCTTCGCGAGCGCGCGATCGGCGTCGTCGATCAGCCAGGGAAACGCGTCGAGATTGTCGAACACATAGAGAATTTCGCCGGCATGGAACGCGCCGGCGTCGCGGCTCGGGCGCTCGCCGAACCAACCCTCCGGGGTTAGCGGCGCCCGGTCGAAGCGGAAGCGGAAAATGCCGGCTCGGCCGCTTTGCTTCTGCGCCTCGATCCACGCCCAGGTCGGATGAATGATCGTGAGATCGCCGCCAAGCGCGTGCGCCGCGGCGTCATCGGCCTCGGTCGATCCGCTCCCATAATGCTTGAGCGCCTCCTCGGTGTGTTCGCCGAAGATCACGCGCGCCAGTTCGGCGAACGCCCGGCTGGCGTCCGGACCCTGTCTCAGCGTGAAATTGAAGCCCTCGTCGCGGGTCCACCCCGCCATCAGCGGCACGTCGCTTTGTTCGCCGGAGGCGAAGATCTCGACCGGCGGCCGAGGCAGAAACCAGCCGTCGATGATCGGGCGGTAGCCGAGGCCGGGAGCCGCGGCAAGGATCGTCTCGGCGGGAAGGCTCCGCAACTCCGCAAGGCTCTTCGCCCCAGCCTTGCGCATGAACTCAACGCCCGTCGCCTCGGCCTTCTCGAGCGAAGCGGGCGCCCGCGTCGGCGAAGCAAACATCGCCCCACTCTCGCCGATGACTCCCGCGAACAATCCCCTGGCGAGCGGCGAGGCCATCAGCGCGCTCGCCGCTCCCGAGCCGGCGGACTCGCCGGCGATCGTGACCTTGCCGGGATCGCCTCCGAACGCGGCGATGTTCCGCCTCACCCAGCCGAGCGCCGCGACAAGATCGAGCAGACCGTAATTGCCGGAGGCGTGATGCTCCGATTCGGCGGTGAGTTCGGGATGGGCGAGAAAGCCCAGCGCGTTGAGCCGGTGGTTCAGCGTCACTACGATGATCCCGCGCGCCGCAAGATGTGAGCCGTCATAGCGCGGCTCGGCCCCGGAGCCCGCGACGAACCCGCCGCCGTGAATCCAAACCATCGTCGACAGGGTTGCGGCATCGTCAGGCGCGGCTGGCGTCCAGACGTTCAGGTAGAGGCAATCCTCGGAGACGCCGACAGCAAACGGGTCGATGTCGCCCCAGACGATCCCTTGCAGGGAATTCGGCCCGAAGGCGCTGGACGGCCGCACGCCCGCCCACGCCGGGACAGGTCGAGGCGGACGCCAACGCAACGGCCCGACCGGCGGCGCGGCATAGGGGATGCCCTTGTAGACGCGAACGCTTTGAGCGTCCGGCTCAGGAACGGCAAGCTCGCCGCCCTCGATCGAAAGGCTCTTCGCCTTCATTCGCTGCCTCCAGACGCCGGCCCGGATCGCTTTTTGCGGCGCATCGGCATTTCATCGAGTCCGGCGAAGCGCGCTCCCGCGCCGAGCGCCTCCTCGATCCGGAGCGCCTCGTTCCACTTCGCCATCCGTTCCGAGCGCGCGAACGAGCCGACCTTCAGTTGCCCGGCGCCCCACCCGATCGCAAGATGGACGATCGACGTGTCCTCGGTCTCGCCCGAACGCGCGGAGACGATCGTTCCGAAGCCAGAGCGGCGCGCTTGGTCGCATGCGGCCTTAGCTTCCGTGACCGTGCCGGCCTGATTGACCTTGATGAGAACCGCATTGACGCTGCGCCGGCGCGCCGCCTCGCGCACCCGCTCGGCGCTGGTGACGAGATAATCGTCGCCGATCACCTGAATTTTGTCGCCGACGGCGGCGGTGAAGCGCTCGAACCCTTCATCGTCGTCCTCGCCGAACGGGTCTTCGATCGACAGAATCGGATAGCGCGCGCACCAGCCGAGAAGCATTTCAGCCATTGCGTCGCGGTCGAGTTCGCGCCGTTCGAGGCCGAGCCGATAGCGGCCGTCCCGGCCGAATTCCGACGCGGCGACGTCGAGCGAAATCGCGACGTCCTCGCCGGGCGCGCAGCCCGCTCGCTCGATCGCCCGCATCAGCGTCTGCAGCGCCTCCTCGTTGCTCGAAAACGCCGGCCACCAGCCGCCCTCATCGGCCACGCCCTGCAAGAGGCCGCGCTCGGCCATGATCGCGCCGGCGGCGTGGTAGACCTCCGCGGTCACCGCGAGGGCCTCGTCGAAGGTTTTCGCTCGCGGGGCGATGACCATGAAGTCCTGCACGTCGGTACGCCGTCCGGCGTGGGCGCCGCCGCCGAAGATCTGGATTTCCGGCAGCGGAAGGATCGCCGCGCGGTCGCCAAGGCAATAGCGCCAGAGCGGCAGGCCGTGGCTTGACGCCGCCGCGTGCAGCACCGCGAGCGACACCGCGGTCAGCGCGTTTCCGCCGAGCCGCGACTTGTTCGGCGCGCCATCGAGGGCGATGAGCGTGGCGTCGATACGCGCCTGATCGAACGGGTCGAGGTCGACGAGAGCGGGCGCGATCTCGGCCCGGATTCCTCGGAGCGCATCCTGCACGTCGAGGCCGCCGAGGCGCTTGCCGCCATCGCGCTTGTCGACCGCCTCGCGCGTCCCGCGCGACGCGCCGGCCGGAGCTATTCCCCGGCCGACCGCGCCGTCGCTCAACGCGATTTCCGCCTCGACGGTCGGTCGGCCGCGCGAATCCCAGATGCGCCGCGCGCGGAGCGATTGGATAACGGGCTCGCTCATTGCGCGCGGATCCATGCCGAAGCGACATCCATGAGCCGCCTCGGCGGATCGGCGATCAGCGGCGCGGCGACGCGGCGGACGGCTGATCGCTCGGTCTCATGGGTGAGGTATTCGACCGGTGACTTGCCGTCGACCCTCGCGAGGAACAGCGCCGGCAGCAGCGCGGCGGCGCGCGCTTCGAGCCCATCGACCCTCTCCCAATCGACGGCAGCGAGATAGGCCTGCGCCAGCGCCGAAAACGCGCCGCCGTAGCGCGTTCTGTCCTCGCCCTCGCGCGCTCCCTTGAGCAGGAGATGGTTGAGGCAGAAGGCGAGGTCGAAGGCGGGATCGCCGAACCACGCGCATTCGGCGTCGAGGAACACCGGCCCGAGCGCACCTCTCAGGATATTTTTCGGACTGACGTCGCCGTGAACCAACGCATGTTTCGTCGAAAGCGTCGCGCGCGCGAGCGCCTCGAAGCGGGACGCAAGCTCGGGATGAGCTCGGCCGGTCGCGCGGAGATAGGGTTCGATGCGGATCGCCTCGAACGTGCCGTCGTTAGCGAACGCGTCCCGAAAGGCCGGATCGGCGGCGCTCCGCGCATGGATGACGGCGAGGTCGCGCCCGACGGCAGCGGCGAATTCCGCCTCGACATGTCCGGCGAGGAGCTGCGTCTTCCAAAGCGGATAGTCCTTGGGCTCGAGATACTCCATTGCGAAGAGACCCGCCTTCGGGTCCTCGCCGAGGATCCGTGGAACGGCGCGCGGCAGCCAGCGCGCCACCGCGCGCATCCACGCCGCCTCGGCGGTGTTTCGCTCGATTGGGGCTTCCCACAGAGCGGCAACCTTCAGCCTCGGCAAGGCCCGCTTGACGCAGAAATGCCGCCCGTCCGCCTCGACGAGAGAGATGTCGGATGAGACCCCTCCGGTCAGCGGCCTGAGGCAAGCTCCCTCGTCGGCCTTCACGAGACCCATGCGGCGCAGGGCGCCGAGGAGATCGGCGTCAGGCGCGAACGCATAGTCTTGCTCGCTCAGGCCGTCGGCTTCCACCTGAGCCTCAATAGGTGGCGCGGCCGCCCGAGAGGTCGAAAACGGCAGCCGTCGAGAACGAGCACTCGCGGCTCGCAAGCCATGCAATCAGCGCCGCGGCCTCTTCGACTGTGCCGAAGCGCTCCATCGGGATTTTCGAGCGCATATAGGCGATATGCGCCGCCGACGCCTGGACGAGGATTGGGGTGTCGATCGTCGCCGGGGTGACGGCGTTGACGGTGATCCCGTCCTTCACCAGCTCCTTGCCGAGCGACTTGGTGA
The DNA here is from genome assembly GCA_963794655.1 of uncultured Alphaproteobacteria bacterium. Taxonomy (GTDB): domain Bacteria; phylum Pseudomonadota; class Alphaproteobacteria; order Rhizobiales; family Beijerinckiaceae; genus Roseiarcus. The sequence goes on along the minus strand of CAWCEV010000006.1, from coordinate 888,921 downwards.
GTCCGATGACCGCGGCCTTGGCGGCGCTGTAGGCCGACGCGTTGGGGTTGCCTTCCTTGCCCGCGATCGAAGAGATGTTGACGATGCGGCCATAGCCGCGCTCTTTCATCCGCCGGGCGACGTACCGATTGCAATAGAAGAGGCCGTGGACGTCGATGTCGAACACCCGCTTCCATTCCTCGATCGGATAGTCGATCACCGGCGCATTAAGCCCCGCCACTCCGGCCGAGCAGACAAGCGCGTCGATCTGGCCCATTGCCGCATGGCTTGCCTCGGTCGCGCGCTCGACGCTGGCCGGATCGGCGACGTCAACGCGCTCGGACCTGCTCTTGTCGCCGAGCTCGGCGGTTGCCGCCTTCAGCCGCGCCGGATCATTGTCCCATAGCGTCACGCGTCCCCCCTCGGCTATGAACCGGCGGGCGAACGTCAGGCCGATGCCCGACGCCCCGCCGGTCACCACCGCGGTCATTCCCTCAAAGCGCTTCGCGTCCGTCACTGCTTGCCCTCCCAATGTGGCTCCAGCCACTCCTCAAACCGAGAAACAACCTGATCGACGAATCGATCTCTTGCCGATCGTCGGCCGAGCCGAGTCGCTTCGAAGCGCGCAGGCCTCGCCGCGCCCGGGCTCACCGAGCGCCCTCCCGTCCGGACGGCGCTGCAAGGCAGCGCGTAGAATGGCTGACGGCGGCCGTGGACATCGCATAGATGACGCGCTTGCTCACCCCAAACTGAGCTGCGCCGGAATTGATAGCCGATCCGCTTCCCGCTTTCACCATCGGCGGGACGAAAGCCTGGCAGACCACGATCGTCCTGTAGCTGTTGTGATCTTTACTGTCTCGTTCGCGGGGCGTTGTAAGTTGGATGCCACGTGGCGTCAAACGCTGGAGCGAAATTCGCATCAATCAACGAAGTCACGCGCCGCTGGGACTCGCAGTTAATCCACATCACGGCGCCCTCGTAGCCGGCGCTGAATAGCATTTGATCTCTCGCCGCCGTCGATTCGTAAGAGGAGGCGTCGCTTACAAGGATCTTCGGCTTTGCGAAAGCTCATGCTTGCCTATTTGGTCGCGCTGGCCTCCTTCAGCGGTTTCGACTTTGTCTGGCTGAGCTTTGCAGGCGAGACCATCTATCGCCCGGCGATTGGAGAGCTTTTGCGCAGCGGATTTGACGCCCCCGCCGCGGTCGCGTTCTATCTCATCTACGTCGGCGGGCTTGTTTTCCTGGCGATCCGGCCGGCGGCCAGGCTCACTCAGGCAATGAGCGGCGGCGCAGTCTATGGCGTCTGCGCCTATGCGACCTACGACCTTACCAACCAAGCGACCTTGCGGCATTGGCCGCTCGCACTTTCTCTCGTGGATATGGCTTGGGGAACGGCGCTTTCGACGATCGCGGCGGCCTGCGGCTATCTCACTCTCTCTATGGCTTCGCGAACGAGCCCGGCCGACGCGGCGCGCGCAGCCAGAACGCGCTGACATTTTCGGCGTAGGCAGCGAATTCCGCCGGCCGCGAGCGGCTGAGATGAGCTTCGAGCGGCGGCACGCCCGAAACATGAACCAGCAGCACATACATGACCAACGGCCCGGACAGCGCGAGCCATCCGGCCGGATACCCTGCTTCGATCGCCATGATCGGGAAGGCGAGCCAGCCCAGCCACTCGAAGAAGTAATTCGGATGGCGCGACCACGCCCATAGGCCTTGATCGCAAATCCTTCCGCGATTGGCCGGCGCCAGCTTGAACCGGGCCATCTGGTTGTCCGCAATCGCTTCGCCGGCGAAAGCAATGGCGAAGACGGCGATCGCAAACCCGTCGCGCCAATCCAGTCCCGGCCGGGGCGCGGCCGCCGCGCAATAGGCCGTCAGCACGAGAGGGCATGACGCCGCTGCCTGGAGTTGCAAAAAGAGAAAGAGCCGTCGCGCCGCCGCCGCCCCCCAGAATTGCTTCAAGGCCGCGTAACGCGGATCATCGTCGTTGCTGATCGCCCGGCGCCAGAGGTAGAGCCCGAGCCGCAGCGACCACGTCGCAGCGAACACGCAGACTATAGCGCGCCGCAACGGGTCGCCATGAGAGGCGGCCGCCGCCACGACGGCGGCCAGACCGGTCGCGAGCGCCCAGATCGCATCGACACGTCCGGATTGTCCCGTCGTCAGGGCGACGCGCCAAGCCGCCGCCATGGCCCCGGAAAGCATGAGCGCGACGACAACCGCGAGCCACAGCATCGCGGCTCAGATGCCGATCAGCGGCTGAATAAGGCGCCCTACCCAGCCGTTAAGCCTGAGCCTTCCGTCGACCGCAGCGAGGCACACGCATTCGCCGTCCCGATCCACGACCGGCTGATGATGGACCTCTTCATCCATCTCGATGCAGTCGCCGGCGCGATACTGTCCGAGCTCGTCGCTGAACGAACCCGACAGCACCTGGGTATATTCCGTGCCGGTATGGCCGTGTTGAGGGACTGGCTGTCCCGCTGCGACCTTCAGCATGATGACATTGGCGTCGGGCGATTCCGGCAGCCTCAGCCGTCGCCACCGGAACCCCGGACGGACCAAGCGCCAGGGACCGAGTTCGTAGGTGTTGAGAGGAGCCGGCAAGTCCGGGTGAATCACGCGCGGCGCGGGCTCGGAATGCGGAGCGGCCTCGTCAAGCCGGCCGAGCGCCTCCGCGAAGGCGTCCGGGCTCAAGCGCGCGGGCGTCGCCGCGTCCAGCATCGCTCCAAGAGCCGCCTCGAACGATCGCAGCACCCCGCGGCATTGCGGGCATCCGGAGAGGTGTGTCGCAACGACAAGCTGCGGTCCCGCGCCAAGGGTTCCGGCGGCCAGGCGCGCCAAAGTCAGGTCGGAGGGGTGATGGGTAATCACCGTTCCCGCTCCAGGATGGCGCGAATCTTCGCCATGGCGAGGCGGGTGCGCGACTTGACGGTCCCGAGTGGAAGAGAAAGCTCCCTGGCGATCTCGGCGTGGGGCTTCTCGGCAAAGAACGACAGCCTGAGCACCGTTGCCTGCTCCGGCGAAAGCGTCGCCATTGCGCTTCGCACTCGCGCGTCTCGCTCGCTCGCGAGCGCGATGTCCTCGACCGAAGTCTCCAGCCGCGCCGGCAGTTCCCTCATTGCGGCGATTCCTGCGCTTGCCCGCGTCGCCTTACGCGCGAGATCCACACGCAGATTGCGCGCAATAGTGAACACCCATGTGCTAGGCCCCGCTTGGGCGGGATCGTAAAGGGCGGCTTTTCTCCAGACAGTCACCATTGTTTCCTGCGAGATCTCCTCGGCTTCCGCGGCGTTCAGGCCGCCTCGCTCCATGAACGAAGCGATCCTCGGGGCGAAATGCTGGAACAGCCGACCAAAGGCTGCTTGGTCCTGCTGGTCAGCGACGGCTTTCAACCATTGTTTCATGTCGTCGGCAGACGGCGCGGGCGCAGGCATAGCGTCCGACCTATTCCGCAAAGGTCGCGGGGGCGCAAGGGCGCAAGTCACGCACACATCCTTCGATCGACCCGCATCGTACGCACGAGCTTTTGAAATGGATCACCGATGATCCGGGCGTGATGGCGCGACGTATCCCTCCGAAACTGGAGGGGTATCATTGAGTTCGCATCGATCAGGCCGTCTTCGGGTCGCCGTCGTTGGCGGCGGCGTTTCGGGGCTCAGCGCAGCTTGGCTTCTTGCCAAGACGTGTGACGTGACCCTCTACGAGGCGGAGGGGCGGCTCGGGGGTCATTCCGATACGTTCGATTGGGACGGCGCACCGGTCGATTGCGGCTTCATTGTCTATAACGAACGCACCTATCCGAATCTGACAGCCCTTTTCGCTCACATTCAGATAGACACTTGTGAAAGCGATATGTCGTTTGCGGCGTCGATCGATGACGGCGCGATTGAATATTCGGGCGCGGGCTTGCGCGGCCTCGTTGCGCAGCGCGCTAACTTGTTGCGGCCGCGCTACTGGTCAATGCTGAGGGACATCCTGAGATTCTTTCGGGAGGCGCGCAGAGACGTCGGTCGTGAAGATCTCGGACCGCTCGCAAGTTACCTTGAGCGGCGTGGCTATGGCGCGTCGTTTCGCGATCACTACCTGTACCCGATGGCGGCGGCCGTCTGGTCCACGCCCGCTATGCGGGTCGGAGAATATCCAGCCGAGGCGTTCATTCGCTTCAGCCTCAATCATGGGCTGCTCGATCTGATCGACCGACCCGTGTGGCGAACCGTGATCGGCGGCAGCCGCGTCTATGTCTCGGCGCTCGCGAAATCCCTGGAACGCGCGCTGACCGGGCGGGCCGCCAACCGGGTGAAACGAACGGAAGGAGGCCTCGACGTCACCGATGTGACCGGCGAGACGCAGCGTTACGACCGGCTGGTCCTGGCGACGCATGCCGACCAGGCCTTGCGGCTGATCGACGGGCCGACCCGCGCGGAACGCGACGTTCTGGGCGCATTCCCGTATATCTGCAATGACGCGACGCTTCACACCGATCGGCGTGCCATGCCGCGCCGGCGCGCGGCCTGGTCGAGCTGGAACTATATGGCGAGGGGACGCGGAAACGAACGGTCGCTATCGGTCACCTATTGGATGAACAACCTGCAGAACCTGCCCGGGCGCGCGCCTGTATTCCTCTCGCTCAACCCGTTGGTGAAGATTCCCGATTCACGGATCCTTCGCCAGATGCGGTTCGAACATCCGATGTTCACCGAGGCGGCGATCGCGGCCCAGAAGCGGCTGTGGTCGCTTCAGGGCGTCGGCGACATCTGGTTTTGCGGCTCCTATTTCGGCTTCGGGTTTCATGAGGACGGGCTTCAAGCGGGCCTTGCGGTCGCGGAGGAAATCGGCGGCGTGCGTCGCCCGTGGTCGGTCGAAGGCGAAAACGACCGGCTTCCGTTGGCCGCCGTTCGCCCTGTCGCCGCCCGGGCGGCGATCGCGCCTTGATCGAGCCCGGACTCTATGTCGGCTCGGTGATGCACCGCCGCTCCCGGCCGGTGCGGCGCAGGTTCGAGTATCGCGTTTTCTGGCTCGTCCTCGATCTCGATCGCCTACCCGAGACGGCGCGCGAACTGAAGCTTATGTCGCTCGAACGCTTCAACCTCCTGAGCTTCTACGCCCGCGACCACGCGGACGGTCGCGACGGACCCCTGCGCGACAAGATCGCGTCGCTCGCGACGGCGGGCGGCTTCGCCGTCGACGGTCCGATGCTGCTCATGACGATGGCCCGGGTGCTGGGCTATGTGTTCAACCCGATCAGCGTCTTTTTCTGTCACGACGCTAGCGGTCGGCTGACGGCGATCGTGTGGGAGGTGTCGAATACATTTGGGGAGCGCCACTCCTATGTGATCGGCGTCGACGATCCCGAAGCGTCGGTGCTGCGCCAGCGCTGTCGGAAGGAGCTTTATGTTTCGCCGTTCATCGGGATGGAGATCGACTATCATTTCCGAGTTGTTCGCCGCGGCGACAAATTGACCATCGGCATTGCCGATCACGATTGCGACGGCCTCCTGATGTCGGCAGCATTGACAGCGGTTCGCCGCCCGCTCACGGACCGGACGCTGCTCGCGGCGTGCGCCCGCGCGCCCTTCGAAACCGGGAAAGTAACGGCGGCCATCCACTGGGAGGCGCTGCGTCTGTGGCTGAAAGGCGCGCGCTATCGGCCGGGACCGTCAGGAGAGGAAAAGTCGATCGGCCGTCATTCGGCGAGCCTGAGCGGGCGTTGCGCAAGAGCTCCGCCATGTTGAACCCGGCATCCGTCACTCTCTGCTCGCGCTTGCGAAACGCAGCCCGATGAAGGCGAAAAGCGACGCGGCCGAAAAGATGTTTACCTCAAGCAGCCGTCCAAGCTGATCGGGAGGCAGCGGATAGAGAGCCGAGCCGCCGCCTAGGCGCACGGCGATGAAGCCTGCAAAAATCAGCCCGATCAGGCCGCGCGCCCACCAGACCTCCTGCGACCGGAAGGAGAGAGAAGCGAGCAAGCCGCAGGAGAAGAGGAAAAGCTCAGTTCCCGAACCTCGCCCGAACACCTTCGTCGCCAGCAGCGTGTCGACCAAGCCGATCGACGGCGTCGCCGCGCGCGCCAAAAGCGGCGCGCGCCCGGCAAGGAAAGGCACGGCGGCATAAAGCGGGGCTGCGATGAGGGTTGTCAGCGAAGCTTCGATTCCTCCGCCGACGATCCACCAGATCATGACGGGGTAGAGGGGCTTGTTGGCCAGGATCATGCACGCTACCGCGGCTCCTGCGGACGCGAGAGGGTCGGTGGATTGCCGCCTTGCAGCTGAGTCCCTCCCCGGGTCGAGGTCGTTGGTCACGCGAGCACCCGTCCGTCCCGTCTGTCAGGCGACGCCAACCGGCCGCGCCCATGCGGGCGATCTTCCGAGAAAAGGGGCGACGCCCGCGCGGGCAGATATACGTTGCGGCCCCGTCTCCGGATTGCCGTGACCCAGCCTTGCGGATGGAGCGCCGTCGCGAGCATAATCGGCTGGCCGCTTACGTAGAACCAAAACGGCGGCAATGTCGTATGGAGAGGCGAGTTCGGCGCCGCGCCTTATCAGCGAGCGGAATGATAGGTCTACGATCATGACTCAGGTCGAGAATTCGGGCCTGACCGGCGCCCGCGAAAAAGCGCCGGCGCTGATTCGCGGGTGGGATCCCCGGATACGGATATTGACGCGTCTTCTCGAGGGGCTGCGCTACGGCTCGCTTACCGTGACCCTGCCGAACGGGCAAAAGCTAGTCCATGCGGGTGACGAACCCGGACCCGAAGCAGGCCTCGTTCTGCACCGCTGGCGGGCGCTTCGGCGCCTGTTCATCGGCGGCGACATGGGCTTTGCCCAGGCGTGGATCGACGGAGATTGCTCGAGCCTGGACCTGACGGCGCTCATTCGGCTTGCGTCGCGCAACCTCCAGGGGCTCAGGGTGGCCGCCAAGGGTTCACGGGTCTCCCGGTTGGCCTTCCGCCTTCAGCACCTCCTTAACGACAACACAAGGCGCGGAAGCGCGCGCAACATCGTCGCCCATTACGATCTCGGCAACGATTTTTTTCGACTCTGGCTTGACGAAGGCATGGTCTACTCGTCTGGTGTTTGGGATAGCTCCACGCCGACCCTCGAAACCGCGCAATCGCGAAAAATCGAGCGCGTTCTCGGCTTGCTCAATCTTAGGGGGAGCGAGCGGATCCTGGAGATCGGCTGCGGCTGGGGGTCATTGGCCGTGCGTTTGGCTCAAGCCGGCGCCGACCACATCACCGGTTTGACCCTCTCGCCCTCCCAGCTCGAGTTCGCCCGCGATCTCGCCGCTGCTAGCGGCGCAGCGTCGCAACTCGACTTTCGGCTGCAGGACTACCGGGACGTCGAGGGACGCTACGATCGCATTGTTTCGATCGAAATGGCCGAGGCGGTCGGCGAAGCGTGGTGGCCGACCTACTTCGAAAAAATCGCGTGTAGCCTCAAGCCCGGCGGGCGAGCGGTCCTTCAGGTGATCACCATAGGGGAAGAGCATTTCGACGATTACCGCCGCACCGTCGATTTCATCCAGCGATACATATTTCCCGGCGGCTGCCTCCCGTCGCAGACCGTTCTCCATCAGCAGCTCGAGCGGGCCGGTCTGCGCCTTGTGAAACACGAATTGTTCGGACTATCCTACGCGCGCACGCTTGCTGAATGGCGCCGACGTTTCCATGCCCGCTGGCCTGAGATCGCAGCGTTGCGATTCGACGATCGCTTCCGACGCCTCTGGGACTATTATCTTGGCTACTGCGCGGCGGGCTTTCTGGAGGGGGTGACGGATGTCGGACTCTACTGCGTCGAGCACGCCAATGAGCCCGATCGCTCTATTTAGGTCGCCCCGCGGCGGCGCGCGCTCGACCTTGGGCGCGGGAGTCTTCGCGGGGGTGCTGGCGGCGCTCGCTACGGCGAGCACCGCTCTCGCCGGTCCGGCGTTTCTCGGCAATTGGGCGCGCGGCGACGGCAAGACCCATATCCGGGTCGAACCTTGCGGCGCGACGTTTTGTGGGGTCAACACCTGGGTCAGCCAAGCAGGCTCCGGAGAGAAGGTCGGCGACCGGCTCATCGCGCACGTCAAGCCGACAGGGCCGGCGCGCTGGTCGGGCAACGCGTTCGATCCACAGCGCAATCGCCACTACTCGATGCTGATTCTGGTCGCGGACCGTCGCATGACCACCCAAGGATGCGTGTTCGGCGGGATGATGTGCGAGAGCATGAAGTGGACTCGCCTCGGCCCGGCGCGCTGAATTCCGTCCGGCCGATTCAGGCGGGCCGCGACGACGCCAGTCGCCGCTTCTTCCCCTCGCCGGGGGTTATTGCCAAGCCACGAACATCAGCACCCCCGCTGCAACGATCGTCGCCATCGAAAGGAGGTATGCCGCCTGGAGCGTGACGGTCTTCCAGTAGAGCAGCCTGGAGAGGAGCGCGCAGCGAGCCGGCAGGTCCTCCACTTCAAGCACCGGATCGGTGATGAATTCGAAATCCTCCGGCGTCGACTTGCGCCAGATCGGGAACCGCCTGCGTCCCGCGCGCGGAAAACGCGGATAGACAGATGCAAGAAGACAGAAAAAGATGACAACGAACGGCGCCAGCAGAACCGGCACGTTTAGATACCATGGGTAGTTATCGCGGAACCCGAGGACCGTTCCCATCATGATGGCGACGAAAAGCACCGCGATGTTGGCTTTGATGTCGCTGAGGCGAATGGAATCGCCGTAGCCGGCGATCAGATTGCGCAGCTGCGCCTCGCGGTCCCTGGCCATCAGAGGCGCCGCGGCCCACGCCGCGCCAGCGGCGACGACGCAGACCAGTGAAGCGGATGGATCACGGTCCGCCGCCCGCGCCTAAGCATACCAGACATACATCAGAATGAATATCGTCACGACGATGCTTACCATCGAGACAATGAAGCTGATCCTGATGTAAAGCGTTTTCCACCACAGCAGTTCCGACAGCACCGAGCAACGCAGTTTCAACTGCTCGAGCTCGTCCTCCGCTTCGACGACATTGGCGAAATTCGTGAGCGTGGCGTTGCGGGAGACGATGAAATGCTTGGCGCCGCGCTTCGGATAGCGCGGGATCAGCACCGCGAACAGGCAAAGGTATACGATCAGAAAGGGCAGCATGACGAAGGGGATAGGCAGATATTTGGGAAAATGGGTGTAGTTGCCCAGCACCGGCCCCATCATGAAGGCGACGAACAGGATCGCGATGTTGGCCTTGAAATCGCTGGCCCGGATCGCATCGGTATACCCGGCGATCAGACCCCGATATGCTTGAGCAGGATCGGCAGCGTTCTTATTCATCCGACAGTCGGACGCTCCACAAGCCTACCGGGGGACGGGCCGCCCGCGCCGATGTCGGGCCTCAGCCCCGAAAGCGGAATTGGCGTCAACTCTGACGCCCTGTCAAGATCGGTTGAATTCCGGTTCGGGCCAGCGTGCTCAGGGCCACAAGACCGCGATCATAAGCCGGGCGGCGTCACGCGCCGTGCGGTGGTCGCGGACCTTCAAGTCGCTGCAGGCCACCAGCCGACTTTTCCCCAGCGAACCGGCTCGAGGATCAGAAGCCGAAGAATTCGCGGCGCAGCGCGTCCTCGTAAAGCTTCTTCTTGTGAATCACTTCCCTTTGCTTCTTATTCTCGTGGAACCAGGCCGCCTCCCACTTGTCCAACTCGGCGACGTCATGGTTGCCCGAGGCAAGCGCCTCTTCTTCACGGATGGCCTGGACCCACTCGTCGACCGCAGCCTTGTAGGCAGCCTGCAATTGATCCAGTTCCTGCTGAAGGTCGGCTGTATTGTCTGTCATGGATGCTCCACCGCCTGTTCGGGTTAGCGCGGCTCCATGAACTTAAGACGACAGTGGAACCGATCGGAGGAGCGAGCCCTCGAAACCCTACTTCCCGCTTGAACCCCGCGGACGAATGCGCCTCCTTCACCGGTCGCGCCGGAGTTCCGGACGGGCTCCTGCGCGGCGCTTCCGCATTTCTCTCCTCCCGGGTTTCGTCAACCTCGGTATTGCTCGTCGCTGACTTTCTCCATCCATTCGACCGCCTTGCCCTCGAGCTTCTCCTGGATGGCGATATGGCTCATGGCGGTGGTCGGCGATGCCCCATGCCAGTGCTTCTCCCCGGGCGAAAACCAGACCACGTCTCCCGGCCGGATCTCGTCGATCGGACCGCCTTCCCGCTGGACCCGGCCGCAGCCGGTCATGACGACCAAGGTCTGGCCGAGCGGATGCGTGTGCCAAGCCGTGCGCGCGCCGGGTTCGAAGGTGACCAACGCGCCAGCGACGCGCGCGGGGTCAGGCGGGCTGAACAGCGGATCGATCCGAACCGCGCCGGTGAACCAATTCGGCGATCCTTTGCCGGACGGCTGCGAGCCGCTTCGCTTGATATCCATGGCGTTCCTCCGTGTCGCAACCGTCGACGCGCTGCGTCGCCCCGAAGGTTCTCAACTCCGATCGAAGTCCTCCGAAGTCCGCCGCAACGTCACCAAAGCATTGTCCAGGACAGGGCGGCTGCCTCCGGAGCGAGCTTGTGGCGGCCGGCCGATCTTTGCCAATCGAGAAACAGGGCCCGAAACCCGCCCCGGTTCGGATTCGCCCGCTCGATCAGGTCGTTCATTAAGCGGAGCCGCCTGACCAGCGTCTTCATGAAGCCCACGGCACGCGCCGGGTTCTCTTCTATCGCGGCGATGAACTCCTCGTAGGAAGCGGCGAGGCACTCGGTGTCGGTCGTCGCCCTGACTGTCGCCGATCGCGGCCCAGGCTCGATCAGGCACATTTCGCCGAACACCTCGCCCGTCTGCAGCGTGTCGACCGCCCTTGCGTTGGCGCCTTGACCGATGAGCACCTCAACCGACCCGCTGACGATGAAGAACGCCGTATCTCCATCGTCGCCTTCGGCGATGATCGTGTCCCCGGCCTTGAACGAGACGTTTTGCATGCGTGGCTCCCTGGCGCTCCGAATCCCGCGCCGCCGGTTATATCAGGTCTGAACGGGATGAACGCCGCGAAGACTCCGCGGCGGTTTTGCTTAGCCTAGCTCCAATCCCACGCCGCCGGAAATCGTCCCGGTCGAGACATTCAGCCTCGCCCAAGCTCCCGCCGCCAGCCTCGCCCCGATTCTACCAGACGATGGAGATTGCGGCCATTCGCACGCCTGTCGCTCCTATCCAAGACTGCCAGGCTCCAAGATAGCGTGGCGGCGAAACCGATGACCGGCGCGCCGCCGCATGGGCCCAGGCATCGGCTGTTGCTGAGCACGGCGATGCTGGGAACGCTTTGTCTCGGCTATGGCCGGCGCGCTTATGCCGACTGCGCCCCGTCGGGCCCAGCCGGTACATACGCCTGCTCGGGATCGGCAACCGCGACCCAAACCCTGAGCCCCGCCGTGGTGAGCGCGCCGCTGGTCGTCACCACGACGCCCGGCTTCGGCATTATCACCACCGCGGGCGACGCCTTGGACCTTTCGGCGACGGCCGCCGCCGCCGGTCTCAGCTTCACCGACGCCTACGCGTCGACGATCGCCGGCGCCGGCCATGGGATCAATGCGACAAACCTCGGCTCCGGCGATCTCACCATCACGACGACCGGAAGCGTGAGCGGCGGCGTACTCCAAGGCACGCCGGCTTCGGGCATCCTGGCCAAGAACTACGGCGCCGCATTGACGATCACCGCCGCAGGCGTCGCCGGGACGGACTACGGCATAAGCACGCTCAACAGGGGCTCGGGGGCGTTGTCCATCTCGGCAACCAGCTCGGTCTACGGCAAATACAATTCAGGCATTACGGCGCGAAACTACGGCGGCTCGCTCACGATCAGCGCGGCGAACGTCGCCGGTGGAACGTCCGGCGTCACCGCCGGCGCGAAGGGCGACGGCGTTTATGCCCTGAATCAGGGCAGCGGCGCGCTGTCGATCACAACCACCGGGCCGGTCAGCGGATTCGGCGCGGGAATCGAGGCGAGGAACTATGGAACGAACCTGACCATAAGCGCCGCCAGCGTCTCCGGCGCGATCGGCGTCTATGCCGTGAACCAGGGCTCCGGCGCGCTGTCGATAACCACCACGGGACAGGCCGTCGGGGGCGCCCGCGGCATCTTGGCCAAGAATTATGGGACTTCGCTTTCGATCGACGCCGCGGGCGCAAGCGGCAAGGTTGAGGGCATTGGCGGCTACAACCGCGGCAGCGGCGCCCTCACCATCACGGCGACCGGGATGGTAAGCGGCGGCTCGAGCTACGGCCTGATTGGCGTAGGCGACCGATTGGGGCAGGGTGTCACGATTCAGGCCGAGAACGTATCGGGCGGCACATATGGCGTGGTCGGCCTGGATTACGGCCCGGGCGCCCTGTCGATCACGACCACGGGCGCCGTCACCGGATCCAACGGCGCGGGCATTTTCGCCTATAGCGCCTATGGGAGCGGCGTCACCGTGAAGACCTACGGTCCGGTTACCGGCTCGGTCAACGGCGTCTATGCGAAACTCGGCGCCTACGGTCAGGCAGTGTCGCCTGTCGGCGCCTTGTCGATCACCACGGCCGGATCGGTGACGGGAACGGCCGGCGCCGGCATCGCCGCGCTCAACTACGGTCAGGCTGGCTCGACAACTTCCATCACGGTGACTTCGACCGGCCTCGTTCAGGGCAAGACCGCGGGCGTCTTCGCGTACTCGAAATATGGCGCGCCAATCGCGATTACGAACAACGGCACGATCCAGAACCTCTCAGGCGCCTCGACCGATGTCGCGATCGCGGCGAGCGGCGGCGGGGCGACGATCGTCAACAACGGGACCATCACCGGCGTCGTCAATATCTCCGGTCCCGCCGCGAGCACGATGACCAATAATGGGATCTGGAACACCGCCGGGGGAACCAACACGTTCGGCGGGGCGGATACACTCACCAACGCCGCCGGCGGCACGATCGTTGCCGCAGCGAGCGGCGCGATCGCCCCCGTCACCACGACGTTCGGCGGTCTTTCGACCTTCAACAACGCCGGACGGATCACGATGGCCAATGGCGTGGTCGGCAACCAGGTCGTCATCAACGGGAACTTCGTCGGCCAGGGCGGGTCAGTCGCGCTCGAAACGGCGCTGGGCGGCGACGGATCGCCGACTGATCAGCTGGTGATCAACGGCAACGCGTCGGGCTCGACCCGTCTCTTTGTCACCAATGTCGGGGGGCTCGGGGGCCTGACCACGAATGGCATCGAGGTGGTTGCGATCAGCGGAATATCGACGTCGACCGCATTCACTCTCGGCGAGCCGGTCGAAGCCGGCGCATATTCGTATACCCTGGTCGAGGGCAGCGGCGGGGCTGGCGACGAGAACTGGTCGCTGTCGTCGACCCTGTCGCCGACGCCGACGCCTACCCCGACTTCGACGCCCACGCCAACGCCAACCCCTACCCCTACCCCTACCCCTACCCCTACCCCTACCCCTACCCCTACCCCTACCCCTACCCCTACCCCTACCCCTACCCCTACCCCTACCCCTACCCCTACCCCTACCCCTACCCCAACATCGACACCCACTCCGACGCCGACCCTGACGCCGACGCCTACACCGACACCGACGCCCACACTCACCCCAACCCCGACGGCCACCCCAACGCCAACACCCACCCCAACGCCGACGCCCACCCCAACGCCGACGCCGACGCCTACTCATACACCGACGCCCACGCCGACCCATACTCCGAGGCCGACTCCCAGACCCAAGCCGACGCCGACCCCCACACCCACTCACACCCCGACGCCGACGCCCGATCCGCCGCCGAAAGCCGCTTCGAAGCCCTCGACTCCGGGCCTGCCGAACTATCGCAACGAGGTTCCCGTCTATCTCGCCATGCCGGAGCTCGCGAACGAGCTCGGCTTCGCGATGATCGACAATGCCGACGCGCGCCTGGGCGGTGGACGCGAGGAGGTCAGGCTGCCGCCGCTTGGGTTTCGGGCCGAAATCGTTCCTTGCGAGTCACTCTCCGAGGCCGATGCGCAAAAGGCGGTCGAGTTGGGAGGCGACTGCGCCACGCCTTCGGACCGAGCCAACCCGCAAGCGCTCGAGCGCGCCGACGCGCGCGACGCCGTCCGCGACAGTCTCATGTGGGGCCGGATCATCGGCGCAACCGGCGAGCAGCAGCCGGGCGGCGCGGCGAGCCTGTCGTTCGCGACGCCGTTTCTCAATGGGAAGGGGCCGCAATACAGCGCGAGCTACGGCGGCTTCGAGGCTGGCGTCGATCTCTGGCGGCAGACGAACCGCGACGGAGCGCGCGACGACCTCGGCGTCTACATCGGTTATCTCACCGCTTTCGCCAATGTCGATCAGGTCTATTCATCGGCCAAAGCCGGCACGGTCACGATGAACGCCTACTCCGGCGGCGCCTACTGGACCCACTTCGGCCCGCAGGGCTGGTATGTCGACAGCGTGCTTCAAGGGACATGGCTCGGACAGGCTCACGGCGGGACGAACCTGACCGGCATGACGGTTTCCGGCTCGGCCCTGACGGCGTCGGTCGAGGCGGGCGATCCCCTGCCCGTCGCGTCGTCGTGGACGATCGAGCCGCAGGCCCAGGCAATCTACCAATATGCCGCCCTGGGCTCCGGTGCGGACAGATACGGGCTCACCAGCTTCGGCGCGACCAGCGACCTGCGCGCGCGGGTCGGCGCCAAGGCGTCCTACGCCGTCGCGAGCGGCGCCGACGGCGCGGCGCTCCCCATGACTGTCTGGGGCCGAGTCAACATCTGGCATGACTTCATCGCGAGCCCGCCGGCGGCGACCTTCGCCACGCTTTCCGGGCTCGATCCGACGACGCTCACCGGCGCGCTCCAGGGGACATGGGGCGAGATCGACTTCGGCGTGAGCGCGCGCCTGACCAGGACCCTAAGCCTCGCCGGCTCGGCCTTCTATGACCATTCGGTCGCGGGCGGCGCGACTTGGAGCCTCGGCGGCCGCATAGGCGTCAAGGTCGAGTTTTAGCCCCATCGCTCGATCCCATTGCGCGGCGTCGGCACTATGGCTTCGCGCGGGCCGCCTCCTCCGGCCGGTTTCAGGATCGATCGAGACTTTTCAATAGGTTGGGCGCCAAAAATCGACATCTTCTCGTCCCCGCTGTCGCCCCCGCCGGATGCGCCGACACCGGAGTCCCCGTGAGGACCAGTATAGCCCAATTTCTGATTATCCGCAAGAAATTGTCGTCGACCGCGCGCGCCGGGGTGCGAACCGGGCGTTCTTCGCCTCTTGGCGCCGGACGCGGGACAATTTACACCATTCGGCGTTCATTTAAGGAAGATCGTGGATGTGTTCGATTTGGAGCCGGCTCGCGCTGCCGCTCTTGGCGTCGCTCGCGCTCGCCAGCGGCGCCGCGGCTGCCGACTGCGACGGCCTGATTGCGAACTTCAAGAGCGCAATCGCCGAAAAATCGTTCGACAAACTGAAGGAGTCGATGGCGGCGATCGCCGACGACAGCGCCTGCAATTTCGACATCGACGCATACCGCATCCAGGAGATCAATTCGATAATCGACATGGCCGGCGCCGCGCCGACGGATGACGCCCGCAAGCAGATGCTCGAGTTTGCGCAGGGCGTCATGGACATCGGCGGCGACTGGCGCTCGGCCGAGAATCTGGGCGACTTTTACGCCCGCCGCGCCGAATACGCCGACGCGCTCGGCGCATACGAGACGGCTATCTCCTTCCTCTCGCGCGCCGCGCCGCCCGCGACCCAGAAGGATCGGGCGGAACTGCTCGCCCGGGCGGAGGCCGCGAAGAGTCAGGCGAGCGACGATCAGGAGGGCAAGACTGCGTCGAGATTTGCAGGTTCGGCGCGCGATCTCAGCGGGCGCGTCGCCGGAATCTATTCGCCGGAGCTGTTACGCGGGTTCGAGGTGGTGGCGGTGCCCTTGCCGATCAATTTCTATTTCGGGCAAGCGCGCTTCACGCCGGCGGGCGAGAAGGCGGTCGAAGAGCTCGCCGAGGCGATCAAGCAGCAGGACGTCGAAACCGTCACGCTTGTCGGCCACACCGATCCGCGGGGCGGTCACCAATATAATGTCGAATTGTCCAAGCGGCGCGCGGCCGCGGCGCGCGACTATTTGCTCTCGCACGGCGTGAAGGCGAACATCGTGGTGGACGGCAAGGGACCGGATAAGCCCTTCGACGTCAAGTTGCTCGGAAGACCCGTTTCGCAGAACGAAGCCTGGGCGCTCGATCGCCGCGTGGAATGGGTGCGCAAGGGAACGCCGGAATGATGCGTAAACTGATGCTGTTCCTGACGCTCGCGGCGGCCGCGGTCGCCGCCGCGAGCGCGGCTTCCGCCGGGGCGCTGCGGGCGCCGGGCGGCGGAACGATCCGCGCCCTCGTCGTCGGCGTCGACGTTTATTCGAGATTGCCTGCGTCGGTGCAGTTGCAGGGCGCTCGGGCCGACGCGGAGGATATCGCGGACGCGCTTCAGCGCGGCGGCGTCAAGCCCGTCACATTATTCGACACCGACGTGACGCGAGCGCGGATCGTGGCGCAGATGGATTCTTTCGTCGCCGATTCGAAGCCGGGCGACTTCGTCCTCTTCGCCTACGCCGGCCACGGCATGCAGATTCCCGAATACGCTCGCTGGCAAGGCATCGACGCCGATGGCGTCAACGAGCAGATCGCGCTCTCCGGATTCAGCTTCAGCGGCGACGGGGTCGACGAAATCATCGTCAATCCTGAAATCCGCGCGTGGCTGTCGCGGCTGGACGCTAAGGGCGTCGATGCGCTCGTCGTCATGGATTCGTGTTTCGGCGGCGGCATGCGGGAGGTCGATCCGCGCACCGGCGCGATTCGGACGCGCGTCCTGCGCGCGAGCGCGGCGCAAGTCCGGGCCGCCGAAGACGAGCGGGCGAAATTCGCGGGCATCCCAATGACCGAGAAGGAAGCGCGGGCAAACGTCGAGGTGATGTCCCATGTCACCTTTCTCGCGGGCGCGACGAGCCGGTCGGTGGTTCCGGAAACGGACGGGCTGGCGGCGAGCGGACCACGAGGAGCGCTGAGCTACTATCTCGCCCGCGCGCTTCGGGGGGAAATCGCCAAGGACGGGGTGACGACGCGCCAGGCGCTGTTCGGCTATCTCAAGCCCAACATCCGCGGCGCGACGCAGGACCGGCAATTGATTCAGGTCGAGCCACAAAGTCCGGAGCCCGCCGTCTACGGCAAGCCGGTACTGACATTTGCTGAAGCGGCGCCTGGGGCGCAGGCGGCGAACACGCCTCCCGCGGCCGACAAGGGGGGTTCGGCCGACAATGGCGCCGCGCAGGCGGCGCAGGCCGGAAACACGCCTTCCGAGGCGCCGACCCCTGATCAAGCGAAAACGCCGGCGACGGACATACCCCTCCCGCCGGGTTATGGACCGCCCGCGGCTCAAGCTCCAACGCCGCCCGCGCAGGCGGCAAACACCTCGCCGCCGCCCGATCAACAGCCGCCGGCGCAGACTCCAACACCGCCGGCACAGGCTCCAAGGCCACCGGCGCAGGCCGCGAACACCGCGGATCAACAACCACCGCCCGCTCAGGGTCCGACGCCGCCGACGCAATCGCCATCGGCGCCGGCCGTGGCGACAAATATCCCGCTCCCTCCCGGCTACGGGCCTCCGTCAGGGCAGCCCGCGCCGCCGCGAAGCGACACGATTCGCGTCGCTCTCATCGACGCGAGCGACAAGGCCTGGGATACGATCGAGAAGGGAAATGCGCCCTTCGAGCGGTCGCCGACGGTCGAGGGCGCCGATCTCGTCTGGGACGTCGGCAAGAACGAAGTCGTGTCGCGCGGCGATCTCGTGATGCAGTTTGTCGACGGATCGCTGATGGGCGGCGTCATTGACCGGACCTGGACGATCAGGCGATTGCGGCAGATCGCCGAGAACCGTTTTCTGTCCGCCGACCTTTCAACCGAAGGCCAGCTCTTGACCGCCGGCGATGTGGCGAAGATCGAGGTCGGGGGCATCGCCAATCAACGCCTCGTCGTTTTTGACATCGCGGCCGACGCCACGATCCAGATGCTCTACCCCAGCGCGCCGGGCGCAGCCGGGCATTGCGCCGACCCGAAAGACAACAGCTGGCGCTGCTCACTGCGCGTGACGCCGCCCTTCGGCGCCGACACGATCGTGACGCTGGCGACGTCGGGATCCACCGACGACCTCTTGCGATGGCTCAGCGCACACCACGCGCGACGCGACGCGGCGCTTATCCCCGACCTTCTGACGAGCGCGATGAAGGTTGATCCCGCCGCCCGGATCGGCTTTGTTGGGGTTTACACCAACAAGCATCAATAAGCCCATGAGGTGCGCCGCCCCCGGAGTTCCGGGCGAGGCGCAGCACCGGGCGGTCGGGCTTCAATGACTGCCTTCGAATGAATGACACTGTTTTTTCTTGTGGACTGCGACGTTCTATGATTTTGAATGAAGGCGGGCGGGGGCGACGCGAACGAGACTTTCAGAGGTGATCGAGACCTCGCCCAAAATTCAGGCGCTTGGAATCATCCGGGCGGTTGCTCGGTGGACGTGGCCCTTCGGGGGCGAGCGGGGAGATTGCCCTCCCCGCCGATCGTCGTTTGACGCGTGGCGGCCCGGCGGACGGCTCGCGTTGCTGACGGCGCTTGCGTTCAGCCTGTCCGCTCCGGCGGCGGCGCAAATGCCGCGGGCGCCGATCGAATTCGCCGCCAGCTCGGCCGTCCGCGCGGCGCCGTCCGGGAGCGACGAAAGCCGCCTCAAGCTATTGAAGGTAGCCGACGCGGTCAGCCTGGCCGGCGCAAGCGCCGCCTCCGCGACGCCCTCCGGCCGTTTGGTCGCGCTCGTCATCGCCAACGGCGCCTATCCCGACGCACCGCTCGCCAACCCGGCGGTCGACGCCGGCATCGTCGCGGATAGTCTGAAACGGGTCGGCTTCGCGGTCACCGTCAAGACCAACGTCGATCTTGAAGGCTTCGAGCAGGCGATGTCCGACTTTGCGACGGCGAGCAAAGGCGCCGACGTCGCGCTGTTCTATTTCGCCGGTCACGGCTTCTCGGTCGCCGCCGACGGGGTTCAGCAGAACCTCCTGATGACGACTTCGAGCAATTTTCAGGCGAAGTCGGAGATAGGTCTCCGGCAGGGCGGCGAGCCGCTCGATCATGTCGAAGAGATGGTCATCGGCAACGCCCGGGCGACGTTGATCTTCATCGACGCCTGCCGGAACGTGCCGGTTCTTGCTCACCGCGGCGTGGCCAAGCGCGGCTTTGCCCCGATCGATCCATCATCGTTCGATGGCGCCTATGTCGTTTTGTCGACCCGACAGGGCAAGACGGCCGAGGATGGCGAGGCGGGCAAAGGGAGCCCGTTCGCGCGCGCCGTCGCCGCAACCCTGCCGACCGCAGGCTTGCGAATCGAGGACGCTTCCGCCCGCATCCGCGAGAAGGTGCGCGCCGAAACCTCGGGCGAACAGGTTCCCGACGTCGTACGCAGCGATCTGCCCGAAGGGGGCGTTGTGCTGATGCCGGCCGGTGCTTCGGGATCGACGCCGGTCGCCACGCTCGACTCGACGCAGCCGGCGGACGCTCCGGCCGGCGGTTCGGGGGCGAAGTCGATCGCATCTCTGGAATCAGCCGAGCCCGCGAGCCTGAAATCCGGGGCGCCGTCGTCCGCGCCTGCGCCAGCGGCGGAGCCTCCCCCGTCCGCGGCGATATCCGTCGGGCCCGCGCCAAATGTCGCCGCGAACGATCCTGGCGGCGAGGTGTTCAAGGAATGCGACGACTGCCCGGACATGGTCGTCGTGCCCGCAGGCAAGGCGATGCTCGGCTCGCCCCCCGGCGAAAGCGGACGCCAGACTTTTGAGGCCGCGCCGCATGCGGTCGAGATCGGGAAGCCGTTCGCCGTCGGCCGCTACGCGGTGTCCTTCGCGCAATGGGACGCCTGCTACGCCGAGGGCGCCTGCGGCCATCGACGGCTTGGCGACCTCGACTTCGGCCGCGGCAAGCGTCCGGCGATCTTCGTGACCTGGACCGAAGCCGAGCTCTATGTTCAGTGGCTCAAGCGCAAGACCGGCCAGCCCTATCGGTTGCTGAGCGAAGCCGAGTGGGAATACGCCGCGCGCGGCTGCAAGACCCTGAGATGCGCGAACTCGCCGTTCTGGTTCGGCGCGATCAAGCCCGAGCTCGCGGTCTATGATTCAAGGCGCTCGTATGACGGCAGTCCGAAAGCGACAGCCCGGCTGAAAACCGAGCCCGTCGATAGCGGGCCGGCCAATCCGTTCGGGCTTTACAACATGCTCGGCAATGTGCGGCAGTGGACGCAGGATTGCTGGAACCCGACCCCCACGACCGTAGCCTCGAATGGCGCGCCCGTTCTTTCCGGCGACTGCTCGGCTCGCGCGACGCGCGGCGGCTCGTGGGCGGACGATCCGGCAAAACTGCGCGCCGCCGCACGCGACTACGAGAGCGTCGACGAGGGCTCGGAAAGAATCGGCTTCCGGGTTGCGCGGGACTTGGGGCAGTAAGCGGACCTATCCCGTCGAGACGAGATTGAACCACATGAGGCACGGCATGATGCGAACGGCGACAGGCAGGTGGGCGGTTCTCTTCGGACTTGCGATCGGCGCGCTCGGTTTTCTCGGCGTCGACGCGGCGAGCGCGCAGACGCGGCGCGCCTTTCTCGTCGGCGAACAGCGCTACTCCGATCAGGACATTCCGAGCCTCACGCGCTCCGACAATGACGCGAGCGATCTCGCGGCCGATCTCGAGCAGGTGGGCTTCGACAAGAAGAACATCACGCTCGCGACCGAGCTGCGCGGAAAGGCCGATTTCGACAAACGGTTCCAGGCGTTCCTGGCCACCGTGAAAGAGGGCGACATCGTCCTTTTCTTCTACTCGGGCCACGGACTTGGCGTCGAAGCGAACAACACCGACTATTTGCTCTTGGGCGACATCAAGAGCCTGCGCACCTATACGCGCGACCAGGTGATCGACGCGGACAAGCGCCGTGACGACATTATTTCGCTCAAGATGCCCTCGTTCGAGGGTGCCTATGAGACCGACGAGATCGCCAAGAATGGCGTCTCCGTCACCGACGTGATGAACGCGATCGCCGACAAGAAGCCGAAGATCACGGTTCTCCTGCTCGACGCATGCCGTTCGATCATCCGCGCGACGATGGACGAGCGCGAAATCAAGCGCGGGCTGACCTCCGGCAGCCGCCTGTTGCCGACGAAGGACGTGCCCGCCGGCTCGATCGTGGTGTTCTCGGCCTCGTTCGGCGAGACGGCGATCGAGAGCTTCGGCTATGCGGACCACCGCCGCAATTCCCTTTTCACCGAAGTCGTCCGCTCTGAGTTGCAGCGTCCCGGCCAGACCTTGACCGAGCTCGGCCAGCGCATCTCCCGGATGGTCCGGGCCTTCGCCTTGGCGGGCGGGCGCCAGCAGGAGCCGGAGTATTTCGAGAATCTCGGGGTGAGCGACAATTTCGCTCTCGTCGATTCGGTCGCCGCCGAACGCTTCCAGCTGACGCAACAGCAATGCGCGGGCGCGGAGGTCGACTGGGCGGAGATCAGCCAGCAGCCCGAGCGCGAGGCGCTCGAGCGCCATCGCCGGAGGTTTCACGATTGCCCGACCGCTGAACTCGCGCGCCGTGCGCTGGTCAGCCTGATCGGCTCTTCCGAGGTCGTGGCGCCGACCGTCGCCGTCACGTCCAAACAGGTCGACGATTGCGATCGGCTCGCCGCCTCGGAGAGCGATCCGTCGCGTCCACCCGAGGTTTCCGGGGTAACCCTCGACAAGATAGACTTCGACGCCGCGACCGCCGCGTGCGAGAAATCGATCGAGCGCAATTCGCGCATCGTCCGATATCTCTTCAATCTCGGCCGGGCCAAATTCGCCGCGGCCAACGCGCTTAGGCTGGACGATCCGGCCCGCAAGCCTCTCATCGTCGACGCCCGCGCCGACTATAACGACGCGGCCAACCGCGGCTACGTTGCGGCGCTCTTCAGTCTCGCGACGCTGTCCGCCTATTCCGACGCGACCGAAGAGGAGGAAAATCGCGACAACATGCTGCTCCTCAAGGCGGCGAACCAGGAGTTCCCGCCTGCGATGTACGAGCTCGGGCGGCGCTACAGCAACGGCTCGTTCGGGCTGCAGCGCGATCTCGCCGAAGCCTATCGCTGGTTCGCCAAAGCTGCGGAAAGCGGATCGGTGCCGGCAATGGTGGAGACCGGCGATGCGCTCTTCTATGGACGCGGCGTCGCGCAAAATCCACACCGCGGGGTCGAATGGGCGCAGCGCGCGGCGGAATCGGGCTCCGACGCCGCGAAACTCAATCTCGGACTTTATTATTTCAGCGGCTACAGGGTCTATAATTCCGCCGGCGAACTCGCTTCCAGCAGCGTTCTCTCCGACGAGACCCAGGCGTTGTTGTGGTTCGGGCGGGCGGCCGCCGACGGCAATCCGGCCGCGCAGAATTACATGGCGCAGATGATGGAGCGCGGCTACGGCCTGCCCAGTCCGCAACCCGAGATCGCGGAGCGTTACTACCGCCTCGCGGCGCATGGCGGCAACGAGGAAGCGGAAATCGAATTGGCCCGCAGGCTTCTGGCCGGCCGCATGCTGGTCAAGCCCGAGAATGGCTCGAATGAAGCCATCGACCTGCTCACCCGCGCGCTCAGTCACGGTTCCGCCCGGGCGGCCAACATGCTCGCGGAGATTTACCGCAACGGCGAACTCGACCAGCCCAAAGATCCGCTGCTCGCGATGAAATACGCCTTTCTCGCCATAAAGCTCTCGGTCCAGGCCGACCCGACGACGCAGGACGGCAATCCGTTCTACGAGATCAACGCAGGCATCCTGCTGGCGGAGATGGCGGTCAACGGCCAGGCCGTCGACGTCAACGATCGGGCTTTGCTCACTCCCGACGAGATCGACCGCCTGCAGCGCTTTTACGGATCCGTCGACCCGGACACCCACAAGGTAAAGATACGCCGGCTCGACGTTCCGCTTGGAGGGTGCAACTATCCTTATAAGAAGGCCGTGTGGGTGTGGGACTGGGGACGCGCGGAATCGCCAACCGAGCCGCAGTTCCGCAGCCTGGAGCGCGAGACGTACTGCTACGACAACGACATTCTGCGCCGAACGCTGTCCGCATCCTTCCAGGCGGCGCGCAAGGCCAAAGTGCCCTTCGCCGACTTGATCAATCAGCAGATCATCGCGGCCCAGGCGGAGACGAGCGCCCCGTCGACCCGTCAACCCCGGCGTTGAATGAGCTGAAAGGCTGCGTTATATGTCTTTTGGACTGAACCGCGCCATCGGGAGATTTCCATGAGCGTCAAGTCGGTGAACCGTTCCTCGATTTCCAGGAAGCTGCTCGCGACGGCCGGGGTCGTTGCGATTGGGGTGTTGGGTCAGTCCCCCGCCTATGCTGGCGACGCTTTTCTGCGTGGACTTGTCGGAGGCATGGTCGGCGGCATGGTCGGCAACATGCTCATGCAGCAACCGCACTATCGTGGCGGCGGCGGCGGTTATGGTCATCGCGCGGCGCCTTCCTATCATCCCTACGCCGGCGCGCCATCGAGTCGCTCGCGCGGGACCGGTAACGGGCCGCCGCCTTCCCCGGAAGAGTCGTCGCGCGCGCTCGCCTCCCTCGCGCCGCCGACCACCCAAGAAGCGCAAGTTATTCTCAAATCCGTGACGCCCAGCCAGTCGCTCGGCGCCGTCGGCGCGTCGAACGACCTCGATCAAATTGGCAAGGATGACAATGCCGAAGCCAACCGCGATTACACCGGCCGGATCGACGATCTGATCAGGCGCATTCAGCAGGCGCAGAACGCCCAGCACTCGACGAAGGCGGGAGACGTCACCGAGCACGCGATTCTCGAGGCGCTGGAGAGCTCGATACGGGACGCCAATCTGGTCAAGTTCGAGACGTTCCTGGGCGAGAACTGGTCGCCCGAGCGTCTGCGGGTGATGATCCTCGATCGCGTCCAGAACGAGATCGGGACCCTGTTCGACGGCACCAACCGCGGCGAGGTGACGATGAACGACCTCGACCTGATCATCAAGAAAGCGGCGGGCAACGTCTACGGGCGGCTTTTTGAGACCTCGGAATTGTTGGCCGCGAATCGTAGCTCGACCCTGTTCGTCCAGCGCCTCTATCAGACGCACGGCGATCTCGTGAACGGCGAGGTTCGCGAGAGCGCCGAGCAACTGCTGTCGGACGCGTCGGCTTCCGGCGCGGCGCCGCTCGAGCCGTTGCTCAGGCGCGATCCCAACGCCTTCGCCCTGCGCTACCGCGCTCAGCGCATCATTTACGATTGCCTGTCCGACAATGTCGAGACGATCAGCTCAAGCGAATCGGGGATGGCCAATACCGCCGAAATCAGCAAGGGCGTGCTGGACGTCACCCAGCAGCAATGCTCGAAGTGGGTCTCGGCGCAACTGATCGGCGCCGACGGCAAGGTAAAGGCACAGGACCCGATGCCGCTGCGCGTCATCTGGACCGCCGAAGGTCCGAAGGACGACCCCTCGATGTATGGGCGCGCGACGGACCAGCTCTAAGAGGCCACCCTCAGTCCAGAACCTGGACGATGCGGTTGGTGTTGAGGTTGACGATGAGGCGGCGGCCGTTGACGGTCACCGCTCCGTAGCCAGGCCGATCGGGGATCGGAGTCGCGCTCACGTCCTGCGGCAGCGTATCGCCCCGACCCGGCTTTCCGGGAACGATGAACCGCTGGCCGACGCCGACCGCGCCCAGGTCCGGGGCGGAAAGCCCTGAGGACTTGCCGGACGACCCGGCGCCTGACGACCCAAGACCCGACGACCCCAGCCCCGACATCCCCGGTGGAGCATAGACGCCCTTCAGGGTTTGGGACTGGTTCTGGCCGTAGCCTTGCGTCGCCAGCCCCAGGCTGAATAACACAATGGTGAATGGTATAATTGCGCGCATGTTCGCCTCTCCTGCGCGAGCCCTCCGTGCCTGCGGCTCAAACCGCCGCGCCCGGATCGGGAGGATGCACTTCGGCCTTCCGACCTTAACAGTCCGCGGCGATCGAGGCCAGAAGCCGCGCGCATGGACGCGGGCGAGCGCCGCGCCGAACTTGGCGCCCGCTTGCGCGCATATCACATGGCGGGGATACCGACCGGGTGCGACATGTGCGAACGCTCTCACCGGCCGGGGTTCTGGCTCCTGAGCTTTGCCGCAAGCTGTTCGGCGCCGTTGGCCAAGATTCCGATGTCCGAGCCCACGGCGGCGAAGAGGCAGCCCCGCTCGATATAATGCTGACTAAGCTGCGGATCGCCGGTCAGGATTCCGGGCGCGCTGCCGGCGGCCCTGATCCGGCGGATCGCGTCGTCGATCGTCTTGACCATGTCGGGGTGGTTCGGTTGGCCGAGATAGCCGAGTGCGGCGGAAAGATCGCCCGGGCCGACAAATACGCCGTCGACCCCTTCGACACCCGCGATACGCTCGAGGTTCTCGAGTCCGCGCTTCGTCTCGACCTGCAGAAGAAGGCAGATCTCGGCGTCGGCGGCCTTGTGATAGCCCTTGATCCGGCCATAGCGCGAGGCGCGCGCCTGGCCGGCGAAGCCGCGAAAGCCCCGCGGCGGATAACGGACCGATTGGACGGCGCGCTCCGCCTCTTCCGCCGTCTCGATATAGGGGATGAGCAGCGACTGCGCGCCGGCGTCGAGCAGGCGCTTGATGACGACGGCATCGTTCCATGCCGGCCGGACGACGGCATGCGCCGTTCCTTCGCCCATCGCCTGAAGCTGGGAAAGCACCATCGGCAGTTCGTTCGGCGAGTGCTCGGTGTCGAGGAGAATCCAGTCGTACCCGGAATTAGCGAGGATCTCGACCACGAGATGGCTCGCGAGACTATGCCATAGGCCAAGCTGGAGTCGCCCGGATTTGAGCGCCTGCTTAAAGGGATTGCGGATCGGGTCCATCGGGGGGAAGCCTCGGGTGTCGTGCTCTTATAGCGCCGATATCGCTCCTCTTGGAATGACTTGCGCGCCGCTTGAGCGTCATTGCGAATGAAGCGCGCACAATTTCAGCCGCGGTAGCCGAGCGCGTCGGCCGGCATTAGGCTTGGGGTTCCACTCTCCAGAGAAGCGATCCCGCGTGACATCGAACGGCCTCCTTGCATCCGCTCCCGAAGCGCCGTCGCCCCGGCGCTGGGCAGCGCTTGTGCGCGCCGAGTGGTTTTTGCTCGTCAGCGCGGCGTCGGTAGCCGCTTTCGCGCTGTTCGAGGACCGGCTTTTCTCGCGCCTCGACAACCCGCTGGTCCTGACGGCGATTCTCGTCTGGCTGTTCGGAGTGGCGCTCTGGTCGTCCCTGTCGGTCGTGCGCCACGCCGAAAGCCTCGCGAAGCGTCTCGGCGAACCCTATGGGACGCTGCTGCTGACGCTCACCATCACCTCGATCGAGGTCGTCGCCATCTCGGCTGTCGTTAGGCACGGCGGCCCCAACCCGACCCTGATGCGCGACACGCTGCTCGCGGTCATCATGATCATCATGAACGGAATGGTCGGGGTGACGCTCTTGATTGGCGGCCTCAAGCATCGGGAGCAGACGTTCAACCTGCAGGGCGCGAACGCCTATCTCAGTGTCCTCCTGCCGCTCGCGACGCTGGCCCTCATCCTGCCGGACTACACGCAGACGATCCCTGGCCCGATCTATTCGGTCCCGCAGCAGATCGTGCTGGTGATCGTCTCGCTCGCGCTCTACCTCATCTTCGTCTTGCTGCAGACGGGGCGCTACCACGGCTACTTCGAGGACGCCGGCCACCCCGTTACGGGGGCGCACGGGGCCGACGCGCCGCTCTGGTTCTCGACCCTGATGCTTGCGGCCTATATGGCCAGCGTCGTCTATCTCGTCGAGCAGTTCGGGCCGCCGGTCGACTACCTGCTCGAAACCTTGCGCGCGCCGGCGCCGCTCGGGGGCATCTTCATCGCGATCCTGGTCGCGGCGCCGGAGTTGATCGGCGCGGTGAAGGCGGCGCTCGACAATCAGATGCAGCGCGCGGTCAATATCTTCCTCGGCTCGGTGCTGGCGACGATCGGCCTGACGATCCCCTCGGTGCTCATCATTAACCACCTCATCGAGCGCCCCACCGTGCTCGGCGTGGAGCACACCGACTTTGTCCTCCTTGTCCTCACGCTGGCGCTCAGCATGATCACCTTCACGAGCGGCCGGACCAACATGCTGCAAGGCGTCGTCCACCTGCTGCTGTTCGGGGTCTATATCCTGCTAATCTTTCAGGCGTAGAGCATGGTGGCTTTAGACGGCGCCGGCGCCGTCATCGCGAGGACCCCCGGGCTTTGGGACCCGAGGGGACGTGGCGATCCAGAGGACGTCGAGCGCCCTACGACTCCTGGATCGTCGCTTCGCTCCTCGCGACGACGATCCCGTCCGAACGCGCCATGCTCTCCAGTCTAACGCTCCCAGCAATGACGGCGGTCGCTCGCGCGCTTAGGCCAGTCAGTGGATCTCCGGGTCCGGGGTCGCCGCGCCGCGCTCCAGAAAATCGAAGTCGCAGCCTTCGTTCGCTTGGCTCACATGGTCCGCGAACAGGCGCCCGTAGCCGCGGTCGTAGCGCGGCGCGGGCTTGCGCCATTCGGCGCGGCGCCGGGTGAGCTCGTCGTCGCTGACGCCGAGCGACAGGCGGCGGGCGGGGATGTCGAGTTCGATCACGTCGCCGTCGCGCACCAGCGCCAGCGGGCCGCCGACGAACGACTCGGGCGCGACATGCAGCACGCAGGCGCCGTAGCTGGTACCGCTCATCCTGGCGTCCGAAACCCGCACCATATCGCGCACTCCCTTTGCGAGAACCTTCTTCGGGATCGGCAACTGGCCCCATTCCGGCATGCCCGGCGCGCCGATCGGTCCGGCATGTTGCAGGACGAGAACCGAATTTTCATCGACGTCGAGATCGGGATCGTCGATGCGCGCCGCCATGTCGTTATAGTCCTTGAACACGACCGCCTTCCCGGCATGCTTGTGCAGCCGGGTCTCGGCGGCGGGCGGCTTGATGATGGCGCCGTCCGGCGCAAGGTTGCCGCGCAGGATGGCGAGGCTGTCGGAGGAAACGAGCGGATTGTTGAGCGGCCGGATGACGTCTTCGTCGTAGATCTTCGCGCCTTCGACATTGTCGCCGATCGCGGCGCCGTTGACCGTGCACGCGCCGAGCTTAAGCCGCCCCCCTAATGCCAGTTGCTTGAGCACGGCCGGCAGGCCGCCGGCGTAATAGAAGTCCTCCATGAGATAGGCGCCGGAAGGGCGGATGTTGGCGAGGAGCGGGGTCTCGCGCGCCACCCGATCGAATGTATCGAGGTCCAGCTTGAGGCCCGCGCGGCGCGCGAGCGCGATCAGATGGACGACGGAGTTGGTCGACCCGCCGATCGCCAGCACCGCGGCGACGGCGTTGAGGATCGAATTGGCGCTGATCATGTCCGACGGCTTCAGATCGTCCCAGACCATGTCGACGATGCGCTTGCCCGTCATCACCGCCATGACCGCATGTCGGGAGTTGGCGGCGGGGATGGAGGCGGCGCCAGGCAGGGTCATGCCGAGCGCCTCGGCGGCGCTGGTCATGGTCGAGGCGGTGCCCATCGTCATGCAATGGCCGGGCGATCGGGCGATGCCGTGCTCGATCTCCTCCCAGTCCGTTTGCGTGATCGTGCCGGCGCGCAGCTCGGCCCAATATTTCCACACGTCGCTGCCTGAGCCGAGCGCGGCGCCGCGCCAATTTCCGCGCAGCATCGGGCCGGCGGGCATGAAGATCGCCGGCAGGTTCATTGAGATCGCGCCCATGAGCAGCGCAGGCGTGGTCTTGTCACAGCCGCCCATTAGGACCGCCCCATCGGCGGGATAGGAGCGCAGCGCCTCCTCGGTCTCCATCGCGAGAAAGTTGCGGTACATCATCGTCGTTGGTTTCTGGAACGGCTCGGAGAGCGTCATCGCCGGCAATTCGACCGGGAAGCCTCCCGCCTCCCATATTCCGCGCTTCACCTCTTCCACCCGCTGCTTGAAGTGGGAGTGGCACGCGTTGATGTCGCTCCAGGTGTTGATGATCGCGATCACCGGCTTTCCGGCGTAGTCGGAGCGCTGGTAGCCCATCTGCGCCGTGCGCGAGCGATGTCCGAACGAGCGCAAGTCGTTGACGCCGTACCAGCGATGACTGCGTAGGTCTTCCGGCCGCTTTCGCGCCATTGTCGAACGTCCTTTCAGGGATGGGTTGGAGCTCATACTACATCATGTTCGGCAGGGTGAGGGCGATCGCGGGAAAGGCGATCAAGATGACGAGTCTCACGATGTCGGTCAGGATGAAGGGCACGACGCCCTTGAAGATGGTCGCGAAGCTGATGTCCTTCACCGCAGTCTTGATGACGAACACGTTCATGCCGACCGGCGGATGGATGAGCCCGAGTTCGACCGTCATGACGATGATGATCCCGAACCAGATCGGATCGAAGCCGAGCGCCGTCACGACCGGAAAGACGATTGGCACGGTCAGGATGATCATCGCCATCGCGTCCATGAGGCAGCCGAGCGCGAGATACATCAGCATGATGAGCGCGAGCACGCCGTAGCGGCCGACGCCGAGGCCGGTCAGGAATTCGGTGACATGTTGCGGCGTCTGAGTGACGGTGAGGAAATAGCCGAACAGGAGCGCGCCGATGAGAACGGTGAAGACCGCGGCTGCGGTGCGCGTCGCCTGCAACAGCGCCGCCAGCACGCCGGCCAGTTTGAGCCGGCCGCGGGCGACCGAAATGAGGAACGCGCCGCAGGCGCCGACTCCGCCCGCTTCGGTCGGCGTGAACAGGCCGCCGTAAAGCCCGCCGATCACGAACGCGAACAGCGCCAG
The DNA here is from genome assembly GCA_963794655.1 of uncultured Alphaproteobacteria bacterium. GTDB lineage: Bacteria > Pseudomonadota > Alphaproteobacteria > Rhizobiales > Beijerinckiaceae > Roseiarcus. The sequence continues at coordinate 859,103 of CAWCEV010000006.1, read as the reverse complement.
CGCCGCCCACACGTCGCGCAGCGACTTCCACCGCTCGCTCCAGTCAGCGCGCGGCCCCGCCGGGAGGAAGCCTGGCCGCGCGAGGCCGATGGCGGCGATCGTCAGCATGTACATCGAGACCGCGAGGATTCCGGGCAGGATCCCGGCGATGAACAGCTTGCCGATGTCCTGCTGGGTGATCAGGCCATAGACGGCGAGCACGGTCGAGGGCGGGAAAATGGCGCCGAGCGTTCCGCCGGCGGCGATCACGCCGGCTGCGAAGGACTGAGGATATTGGTATCGCCTCATCTCGGGATAGGCGACGGTGGCGAAGGTCGCGGCGGTCGCGACCGATGAGCCGCTGATCGCGGCGAATCCGGCGCAGGCGGCGATAGTGGCGAGGCCGAGGCCGCCTCGCCTATGGCCGACAAAACTGTTGGCGGCCCGGAACAGCTCGCGGCTCATGCCGGACGCGGAGACGAACGCGCCCATGAGCAGGAACATCGGGATGACGCCGAAGGTGTAGTCGGTGACGGTGCGCATCGAGGTCTGGCCGACCATCTTCAGCGCCGGGCCCAGGCCGACGATCGCGCCATAGCCGGTCACGCCGACGAGGCCCATCGCCATCCCGACCGGAACGCGCAGGAGGATCAGCCCGAACAGCGCGACAAAGCCGAGGACGGCCGCCGCATCGGCGCTCATTGCGTGCGCCTCATTCGAGCGCCTTGGCGATCGGGTCCGGGGCGAGTTTTTCGGGTTGGAAAATGAGCCTGTAGGTGCGGATCGCGATCAGGATCACGGCCGACACATCGCCCGCCCAGGCGACGGCGAAGAACGGCCAGGTCGGCAGGTGAAGATCGTAGGTGAGGACATGATCGGCCTTGGTCGTGCGCACCTTGTCGAACAGCATCGCGGTCTGGACGGTGACCACGAACAGGAGCACCAGCGTCGCGAAGACGTCGACCACGCGCTTCCAACGCGGGGACGCCGCGGTCCAGACCAGGTCGACGGTGATGTGGCCGCCGCGATAGCTGGTCGCCGCGATACCCCAGAAAATCAGGATGCCGAGCAGCAACCGGCCGAAATCGTAGGAATCGGGGATCGACGTGCTGAACAGGTAACGCAGGAGGACGGAGATAAAAATGTCGACCGCGACAATGCCGATGAAGGCCGCGGCGGCAAGCTCGATGCCGTCGATGAAGCGGTCCATCGCATTGACCCTCGGCCGACCGCCGCGCCGCGGCCAGGCGAGAGTCACGGGCCGGCGCCGTATTTCGCGATCGCCGCGTTGAGTTCGGCGAGCGCCGCGTCCGGATCGCCGCCGGCCTGCTTGACCGCCGCCGCCCAGCTGGCCCTGAGCGGCTCGACCGTCGCCTGCCACGCCTTCATTTGCTCAGGCGTAAGCTTGTAGACGTCGTGGGTCGGATCGGCTCGCATCTTGTCGCGGCCGGCAGCCTCGAAGTCGCCCCACGGGCCGGCGAGCTTCACCGCCCAGTCGGTCGTGCAATGATCGTCCATGACCTTCTTCTGGGACGGGCTCATGGATTCGTATTTGTCCTTGTTCATCGAGAAGGTGAACACGGTCGTGTATAGCGGCGCGTCGATGTGGTGCTTCACAACCTTGTCGATGCCGAACAGGTAGAGCGAACCCCAGGGGAAGGTGATCGCATCGGCGACGCCGCGCTCGAGGACCTCGCGCGCCTCCGGGGCCGAGGCCTGGACGTTCGTGCCGCCGAGGGTCTTCACGAGTTCGGCGATCGTGCTCTGCGCCGGACGCACCTTCGCCCCCTTCAGGTCCTCCGGCATGACGATCTTCTTCCGCGCGTGCAGCGCGCCGGGATCGTGAATGAAAGCGAGGCAGAAATGGGTGTCTTTCATCTCCGTGGGCGCGTATTTGCGATACCAGGAGTTGAGCGCCGCGGTGCCCTTGCGGGCGTCGCCGAAGGTGAAGGGCATCTGGCCGATGGCGATGATCGGGAAACGGCCCGGCTGATACCCCGGGTTGACGTAGGTGATGTCGGCGATGTCGTCGCGCGCCATGTCGTAATGATCGAACGCCTTGCCGAGCTGCTCGGAGGGGAAGATCGTGATCTTGATCGAGCCGCCCGAATCCTTGGCGATGTCGTCCGCCCAGAGCTTGGCTGCTCCGGTCAGCGGATGCGCCGGCGGAACCCAGAGCGAGAGCCGAAGATCGACTTCCTTGTCCTGAGCGAAGGCGGGAGCGGCGAAGCCGTTCGCGAGGCCGAGAACGAGCGCGAGCGCCGCGGGCGCGGCGCAGAGACGGCGGACTGACGCGAGGCTGCTCAGGATTGCGGTCGATCTCGACATGTATCCTCCCGTCTCATTCGTATGATTGTCTGACCATCTGGCAGGCGCGAGCGCCGATCGTCAAGCGCGCATTGGGTGGAAGCGGCGACGCCCGTAGGCCGGTTCAATGACCCGGTCGGACCCGGTCAGCGACCGCGCCCTGCAGGCCCTTAGACCTTCCTGTTCTTCGCGTCCCAATTGCGCTCGAGGTTCGCAATGAGCGCCGGGCTGAAGTGACAATAGGCCTGTTCGCGCGCGTAGACGGAGGCGTAGCGGCGAAAAAGATCGAGCGACTCCTGGCCGACCCGGAACGCGCGGCGATTGCCGATTGCGCTGACGGCGCCGGCGCTGGTGAGCCCCGCGACGACGCGATCGACCGCTTGATCCATTTCGGCGGCCGGCGCGATCTCATCGCAGATGAGGCGCCCCTCACGACTGTCGCACGCCAATCGGCGCTCGTAGAGAACGGCCTCGCGCGCGACGCGATCGCCGGTGAAGCGCGGAAGGCGCAGATTGGCGAACCCCGGAATGATTCCTTCCTTGCGGGCCGGCAAGGTCATGAAGGCGTCGGAGGCGGCGAGAACAAAGTCCATGACGAGGAGCACCTGACAATGCCCGCCGATGGCGAAAGTATCGAGCGCTGCGATCCACAGTTTCTCGATCCCGCGGCCATTCACGTCGTCGGGCACGCTGTCGGGACTCGCGACGCCGCGCAAAACTTTATGCACATAGCCGAGGTCGCGGATCAGGAACCACAGGAATGGTATCTTGCCGAGATAGAGATGGGTAAGGTTGATGCCCGCGCCAAAAATGCGCTTTCCGCGATATTTCTCGTTCTCGACCGCGACGCCGCGCATGACTGCGATGTCGGTCGTTCGATCGATAGTCGCGACATCGACGGCGAGCTCGGTGTGCGAGAGCGTCGTGTCATCCTCGGCATTGAGGAAACGCGGATTGATCATGTCGAGATGGACCGCCTTGCCTCGTCTCGTGAGGCGGGCCGCGCCGAGATCGAGCGACCCGCGAGCGGCAAATTCGGCTGCCAGGGGTTCGCTCTCCGGCCGCGGCAGCAGCATCGCATGACAAAGATGCTCGCCGATCTGCGGCCGCGCGAGCACATGGGCGAGGAACAGGCCCTGGTCGATCTCGACGCCGTCCTTCTGGCCCTGATGATGCGCGGCCTCGGCCTCGACCTCGGCTCTGGTCGGGACGAGGCCAGGGACCAGACCCGCGGCGCCATAGGCGAGGTCGTCGAGCCGCCGGAAGATCGACCTCTGCTGCGTCAGGCGCCCGTAGATCTCATCGACATGAGCGGCGAGGAAAGTCTCGCGCGACGAGCGGGCGACGGAGAGCATCGCATGCGCCGCCGCCTGCTCGGCCTCGCTGCGCCGTGCCTTGTGCGGCAGCATGTGAAGAAGAGCCGCCGATCGGCCCCAGAACGCGCCGAAGCGGCGAACGTCGGCCTCATAGTCGCTCATCTGCGCCGGCAGGGCTTGCGCCCATTCCTGCACCGCGGCATCGGGCAGGCGGGCCGCGCGAAGCCTCGTCGAGGCTTCCGCCGTCGTGGAGGTCATTGCTTGGGCCTCTTGTCGATGACGCGCCTCGCCTTTCCCGCCGAACGCTCGATCTCCGCCGGCGCGAGGACGGTCACATGGGCGCTGACGCCGATCCTCGCCTTGATCGCGTGCGCGAGCTCGCCGGCCCCATGCGCCCGCGCCTCGTTCAACTCGGCCGACGATCGCGCCTCGACCTGGACCTCGAGCTCATCGAGGCGGCCCTCGCGGCTCAGAATGATCTGGTAGTGGCCGGAAAGCGTGGGGACGCTAAGCAGCAGCGCTTCGATCTGAGTCGGAAACATATTGACACCGCGCACGATCATCATGTCGTCCGACCGGCCCGATATTTTCTCGATCCGCCGCATCGAGCGCGCGGTGCCCGGCAGCAATCGGGTCAGGTCCCCCGTCCGGTAGCGGATGACCGGCATCGCTTCCTTGGTGAGGGAAGTCAGGACAAGCTCGCCGAACTCGCCCTCGGGCTTCACTGCGCCGGTGTCGGGGTCGATGATCTCGGGATAGAAGTGATCCTCCCAGATGTGGAGGCCGTCCTTGGTCTCCAAGCATTCCCCGGCGACGCCCGGGCCGATGACCTCCGAGAGGCCGTAGCTGTCGAGCGCGTCGATATCGAACGCCTCTTCAAGCTCGCCGCGCATCGCGTTGGTCCATGGCTCGGCGCCAAAGGAGCCGAGTTTCAGCGACGAGCGGCGCGGGTCGAGCCCCTGGGCGCGAAACTCGTCCACCAGGCACAAGGCATAGGACGGGGTCGCCATAAGGATGTCGGGCTCAAAGTCACAGATCAACTGGACCTGTCTTTCGGTCATTCCGCCGGACACCGGCACGACCGCGCAGCCGAGCCGCTGGGCGCCGTAGTGATAGCCGAGACCGCCAGTGAAGAGGCCGTAGCCATAGGCGTTATGAGCGGTCATGCCCCGTCGCCCCCCCGCGGCGCGGATCGTCCGCGCGACGACGTCGCCCCACATGTCGAGATCGTTGCGGGTATAGCCGACAACGGTCGGCTTGCCGGTCGTGCCCGACGAGGCGTGAACCCGAGCGAGCTGATTTTTCGGCACGGCCAGGAGGCCGAATGGGTAGTTGATCCTGAGATCCGCCTTGGAGGTGAATGGAAAGCGGGCGAGATCGGCGAGGGTGCGGAAATCGGCGGGGTTGACGCCCTGCGCGTCGAACTTGGCCTGGATGGCGGGGACATTGTCGTAGGTGCGGCGCAGCGTGACCGCCATTCGACGGGTTTGAAGGGCTGTGATCTCATCCCGGGAGGCGGTCTCGATCGGATCGAGCACGCCCTTCTCCGGCGCCGGGCCCAGTCTCATGACGAGGGTCCGGCGTCCTCGGGCGTGCGGCGCGCTGTCGTTGCAGGCATCTCTCCTCCCTGACGCGGCGAATTTCAAAGGCTTATCCGGTCATCTCGCAGGCGGCGCCGCTGCCCGTCAAGCGCAGGACCGCGCTATCGGCCGACGTCGCTGTCCTCGGCCGCTTTGATGTATCGCTCAGCGTCCTCATCGAGAAGCAGGCGACGGCGTTCGAGGTCGTGCGCGCTTTCGGTCACCGCGCGAACGTAGGCTCCATGATCGGGATAGCGCTCCTCGAGCGAAAGCCGCGGATCGCCGCTCGCCGTCCGCTCGGCCTTAGTGCGGGCGAACGGAATGACCATTCCGCTCGCGTCGCAACCTTCATCCGGCGGGTTCTTGCGGAGGTTCCAGCCGGTATAGGTCGCGACCGGCGCGGCGATGTCGGGCAATCGCACGCCGGCGAGCGTATTGCCGTCGGCGTCCGTCTTCGGAACCAGCGCCGGATAGGGGGAGCCCAACCGATGCGGTGGCAGGACGGTCAGGATGCCCTGCCCTGCCTGCGGCCCGAAGTCCATGAGATCGCCCTCGTGCATCCGGCCGAGGTAGGGAACGCTCGGTATCTGCGGAAAACCGAGCTCCTGGCGATCAGGGCCGGCTAACGCCGCATCGCCGACGCGCGGGACCATACTTGCGGGAGGCTCAACGCCGTCCGCTGTCCAGTGGTCCAGCGCCGTCAGCAGCGCCCGCAGCGCAGGATTTCCGACCAGGGGATTGCGCGGCTCCTGACAGATGCCCGGCCCGGAAACGGGAACGCCGTCTCCATGCGGCCGGCCGGCGATGAGGTAGATGCGGACGCCGTCAGCGTCGTTGAGATCGCGGCCTTCGGTGTCGACATGCGCCAGCGCGCCATCCTTGGCCCAATATTCGTTGTCGGAATTGGCTTCGATGATCTTGGGGCAGGTCTGGCTCTCCGCGCAGCGACGCAGCAGCCCATCGGTCTTGCCGGTCACGGAATCGGTCGTCGTCTGGTAGGCGAAGGGGAACTCAAATTCAGGATACCAGCGTCCGATATGCTGCCGATGGGTGCGGAACGGCTGGGCGAAGCGATAGTTGAGAAAAACGCCGCTCCCGCCGCCGACCCAATTGAGGACGCCGTCGATCGCCTTGCGGGGCGAATGGCCCTCGCTCCCGTCGGGCGGCGCTGCATCCTCCTGGTTAAATCCGAGCGCCACGAAGTCGCGCATGAACCGGCATGGCTGAGAGACGCAGGTCGTGTAGACTTGCTGCACGGCGCCGGCGAGGGGATTGGGATGTCCTGCGTCGTCCGCCCCGGCGTAATGAAGGAACGCCGCGAGGTCGCGCGTCGCAGCGAAACCCAGTCCGGCGACTTTCGGATCCTTGGCCGGATAGACCAGTTCGTAGAGCATGCCCGATTTGAACTTCGTCCCTTCGGGCAAGAGGCTGACGTTCGCGCCGCCCGGGTCGTAGCGCCATTTATCGGCGGGGAGGGGCGCGGGCTCATCGTTGACCCGGGCGCGAAATGTGAGAGTCGCCCGCCCCGTGTCGACGCTTGCGGCCGGATAGGTCAATCGTTCGACCGTCGTCTTGTCGTCGTCGACGACGAACTCCTCCAGGCTCGGCCCGACTACATCGGATCCATCGGTGTTCCGGGCGATCGGCGCCTCGAGCAAAAGGGAACCGCCGCCAACGTCCGGCCGCGTCCCTGAAACCGCGTCCCATGCGCCCCACACGAGCGTATACCCCTGCCGCATCATGAAGCCGTTTCCGGCGTCCGCGGCCGTGGAAGGGTCATTGCTATTCTTCGCCGCGTCGTTGAAGAGGCCCAGCGACAGGATATTGCCGCGGTTGTTGATATCGAACAGCAGGCGATGGTTCCCCTTGGCCGTGTCGACCGGGCGGATGATCAGAAGGTTGCCGGAATATTCGACCATGCCGCGCGCGTTTCGCGGCGCGAGCGCGATATCGGCAATCGGGGCGTTCAAAGGATCGGCGGGATCGACCTCGCCGTAAAACCGTCCGGCGAGCTTCTCGTATTTGCCGGCGGCGCCGAACGAGGCTCCGCCGAAGGTCGGGGACGAGACGGTCACGATTTCGATTCGCGTGATGCGTGCATGGGCGGACGCTGCGGCGCCGGCCAAAACCGCAAGGCCGGCGAACGCCGCCTGCCTTAGTCCGGGACGCTGCATCGCCGATCCCATTCGTTTCGCTCCCTGACCGTCGACGACCGCGAGTGCGTCGTCCGGCCTTATTTCGCGAGAAAGTTCAGAAGCGTCTCGTTGAAGCGTTGGGTCGCCTCCAGATGTCCCAAATGTCCGACGCCATCGAACACCACGGCTCTTGCGTTGGTCATGCGCACCGCGAGGGATTGCGCCAGTTCGGCATTGTGGCCCATCTTGTCGCGTAAATCCGGCGGCGCAAAGGGCCGCCCGGGTGCGTTGTGGTCGTTGGCCCCCATGATGAACAGCGTCGGACGGTCGATGAGCGGAATCTCGTGTGCGACCGGCTGGGTGTAGATCATCTGGTAGGACGCGACGAACGACTTCAGCCACCGCTGATATTCGCCGCTTTCCCGGATCCCTTCGCGCAACTGGACGAACGGCTCGATCGCGGCCGGAGGCAGGCTGAGCGCATAGTTGGTCATCAGTTGCTTGCGGTATCCTTCGGCGGTGAGCGCGCGCTCGCGCCGCGCAAGCTCCTCGTCGGTCACCGGCGGGACATAGAACCGATAGTCCTCGAGGCCGATCGGCGAATAGAGGACGAGGTGATCGATGCGCGGGCCGTCGGCGCGAGCGAGGCGGACAGCCAGCATCCCGCCCATGGAATGTCCGACCAGGTCGAAGTGATCGATATGAAGACTGTCGACGAGGGCCATCGTGGCGCGGGCCATTGCGTCGAAGCTATACGCAAATCCAGGCTTCGACGATTTACCAAAGCCGATTTGATCGGGGACGACGACCCGATACCCAGCCTCGGCCAGCGCCTCGATCGTCGGCGCCCAGTAGCTCGAGGGAAAGTTTCGCCCGTGCAGGAGCACGACGGTCCGCCCGGTCGACGGGCCGGCTGGGGCGACATCCATGTAAGCGAGGCGCAAATCCTCGCCTTCGAGGGTAACGGGCAGAAACTCGACCGGATAGGGGTATGGAAATCCCTCGAGCGCGATGCCCATCGCGTCGGGCGACGCCGGCGACGCCGAGGCGTCGGACCACAAGGTCGCCGCCACCGCAAGACAAAGGGCAATAGCGCGGCTCAACGTCATCGGCGATCGTCTCGGAGCTTCGTCGCGATATCCGAATGGACGGTTATCAGACAACATTATAAGTTGGCGGCTGTGGCTAGTCCATTGCAGGCGGCGCGCCTTTGCTCTTCGTCGGCTGGTCAGGTTCGCAAAACCACGCTACGACTACGACTTGCCACGAGGGAACGCCCGATGAAACGACTTGCATTCGCCGCGGCTGTCACGCTTGCAGTGATCGGGGGCCCTGCGCGGGCCGATGAGGCCGCTACAAATTTCGTGAAGCTGTTCAGCGATGTCTGCGTGGCGAAGTTCGGCCATCTCACGACGGTGTGGGACTGGGCGGATGAACAGAATCTGCCGCCGATCACCAACCCCCAAGCGCTAGCGGTTTTCGCAGGAAGGCCGAACCGGGACGGCAAGATGACCTCGTTCGCCGGCGGCGGGGTGCCTGGTTCGGGGAAGGCCTGGGCGGTGCACGATCCAGCTGGACGGTTCGTGCTGGCGACGCGGCTCGATCCGGAATCCTGCGTCGTATGGGCGCAGAAGGCGGATCCGGGCGAGGTCGACGCAGCCTACGCAAAGATGGTGGCGCAGGCGGTCGCGCCCGGCGTCGAAGTGAAGCTCGCCGACGACAGGACCGTCAACATCCCCGATGGCGCCGTGCGCATTCGCGTCTACCGCGTGTGGTCGGGGTCGGCGCTCAATAGCTACGCGCTCGCGGTAGCGACGGTCAGCCGACCGGGCGGCCCGTTCCAGGCGATGCTGGAGACGCAACGGCTGGTCGAGCCCGACGACGCGATCAATCCGATGGTGCCGCTGGAGCCGCCAAGCTGAGCTGAGAGTTCTTTTTTCGCGCTTCGGGCCGATATCGGGTTGTCAGACAACCGGGCTCGGCGTAACGTAATGTCGACCCGCCGAGGGTCCGCTCACTCTCGCCGGTGGGCTAGGCAGAAGTCGGACGCGGCGGTGAAACGTCGGCGTAAGTTCCAAGAACGAACACGTAAGGAGGAAACTATGCGATTGGGAAGGCTAAGTTTCGGATTGCTGCGCCCGCTGGTGGGCGCAGCCTGCGTGACGGGAGTCGCGCTCTGGGGAGTGGCGTCAACCGGCGCGGCGCGCGCAGACGACGCGTTAATCAAGTACAACGGCAACAGCCGCGATTATTGGGAACATCCGCCCGCCGACTGGTTCATGGGCGACGAGACGGCGCAGCAGCACGGCACCCACCCCTACCCGGGCCAGCCGCTGCCGACGCCCCATGCCGAACTGGTGGGCCTCGTCAAAGACAACATCAAGCTCGCGCCGGGCTTCCACATTGAAGTCCTGGCGGACCAGCTCGACTGCGCGCGCCAGATGGCGTTCGGCTCCGATAACACGCTCTACGTCGGCTGCTGGACCGATCACGTGTTCGCGTTGAGGAAGCAGGGTGATCAGTGGGTCGCCAAGACCATCATCAAGGGGCTGCGGCAGCCGACCGGCATCGGCGTCTATAATGGCAACCTCTATGTTACCGACATCGACAAGATCTATCGCTACAAGGATATCGCCAACAATCTCGACAACCCGAAGGGTGAGGTCGTTTACAGCGACTTCCCGCCGTACACCTCGCACGGCTGGAAATATATGGTCGCCGATACTCAGTCGCCTGGCTGGTTCTATATCCCGGTCGGACCGCCCTGCAACGTCTGCATGATCCCGTCGGGCACGGCCCAGTATCGCCATATCAATCCGGACGAGGGACTGTCGGAAGTGGTGGCGCTCGGCCAGCGCAACAGCGTCGGCGGCGACGTCGACCCTCGCACCGGCCAGCTCTGGTGGTCCGAGAATGCGCGTGACTGGATGGGCGACAACATCCCGTCGGACAAACTCAACCACCTCACCAAGTATGGTGAGCACTTCGGGTATCCCTATTGTCACCAAGGCGACATTCCGGATCCGAAGTTCGCCATGGGTCACAAGTGCAGCGAGTTCACGCCGCCGGCTCTGAACATCGGCCCGCACATGGCGCCGCTCGGGATGAAGTTCTACACCGGGAACAACTTCCCAGGTGAGTTCAGGAACAACATCTTCCTCGCCGAACATGGTGGATGGAATCAGTTCACCCACACCGGCGCCCGGATCGTCCGCATCCAGACCGACCCGGATGGCAAGAACATCACCCAGGAACCGTTCGCCTGGGGATGGATCAAGGACAACAACTACTGGGGCCGCCCTGCCGACGTGGTGGTCAACCCGATGGATGGCTCGCTCCTGGTCTCGGACGATCAGGCCGGCGCGATCTATCGGATCTGGTACGACGGCAAGTCGTAAGCAATCCGTCCGTCGGAACAATCCTCGCCCTGGCGACTTCAAACGCCAGGGTGAGGCGTTTTTATCTCCTCGATCCGTATGAGAACCCTACAACGATGCGAATCCCGACCTGGATCATCGCGTTCAGCGTTGCTTTTCCGGCTGTCGCTATGGCGGCCGAGGGAGATCCTTCAGCCGGCAAAGCTAGAGCGGAAGCCGCCGGCTGCTTCGCGTGCCATGGCGTGGATGGCGTCGCCACCGCGGACGGGCTCGCGGCCGACAAGAATATCCCGAACCTAGCCGGTGAGCCGGACCTCTATCTGCAGTTCCAGCTCGTGTTCTTCCGCAAAGGCGTGCGCAAGAACGAGGTGATGAACGCGATGGCCCAACAGCTCAGCGACGACGACCTGCGCAACGTCTCGGCATATTTCGCTTCGCTGCCAGCGCCCGCCGCGCCGCCGCCGCCGGACGCAGCGCCTCAGGATACCGAGCTTGGCGCCAAGGTGGCTCAGGCGATCCACTGCACGAACTGCCACGGCGACCATTTCGAGGGCGTGGACAACATCGCGCGGCTCGCGGGTCAGCGCGAGGATTACGTTTATACCGCCCTCCGCGACTTCAAATCGGGGGCTCGAACCTCGACCGGCGCTGCGGGCATGGCGGAAGTTGTGTACCCGCTCGGCGACCTCGAGATGAAAGCGCTGGCCCACTACGTGTCGCGGCTGCGCTAAAGCGAAACGAGGGCGACGGAGGCCGCCGCCAGCCGGAGGATTCCGCGATTAGACGGACGCCCGAACCAAAAGCCGCGCGTGACGGGACCGAGCCCAGGCCGACTCAGGCCGTGCGAGCCATCACCCGCCGGAGTTCTGATCGAGGCGGGCGCCGCGGCCGCGGCGTTTGCCTCGGGCCCGGCGCTTGCGCAGGAGGGCGACAACCTGCCGCCCTCGGTTCCCGAATGGCAGCTCGAGCCCGGAGCCGAGGTCATGAGCCCGCCCTATGGGCGGCCCTCGCGTTTTGAAGCCAACGTGGTGCGGCGCTATCGACAGGGTCTGCCGGAGCCGCCGACGCGCCTGTCGTCGTTCAGCCTGACCCCGCTTCAGGATCTTTGCGGAATCATCACCCCGAACGGGCTTCACTACGAGCGTCACCATGCAGGGACGCCGACCATCGATCCTAACGAGCACCGGCTGATCGTCCATGGCATGGTGGAGAAGCCGATGATCTTCACCGTGGAGGAGGTGAAGCGATTTCCCTCGATTTCTCGGGTGTGTTTTCTCGAGTGCTCCGGTAACACCCAGAACTGGGGCGCCCCGAAACCGGAACTGACGGTCCAGGACACGCATGGCCTCCTCAGTTGTTGTGAATGGACCGGTGTCCCGCTTGCTACAATTCTCGCCGAGGCTGGCGTGAAACCGGAAGCGAGGTGGATGCTGGCCGAGGGCGCCGACGCCGCCGCGATGACGCGTAGCATCCCGATCGAAAAGGCGCTCGACGACGCGCTCCTCGCCTATGCGCAGAACGGGGAGCGGCTGCGACCCGAGCAGGGCTATCCGTTGCGCCTGCTGCTGCCGGGCTATGAGGGCAACGCCAACGTAAAGTGGCTGAGGAGGCTCAAGCTCGGGCCTGAACCTTTTCAAACGCGCGAGGAGACCTCGAAGTACACCATGCTGATGCCGGACGGAGTAGCGCGGCAATTCAACTTTGTCATGCGCGCGAAGTCGGTGATCACCTTCCCTTCAGGTGGACAGCGGCTTGGCTCACCTGGATTCTACGAAATATCAGGCCTCGCGTGGTCGGGGATGGGGAAGGTCGCGCGGGTCGAAGTCACAACCGACGGCGGCGCCTCGTGGCGCGACGCAACGCTGCAGGAGCCGGTGATGTCGAAATGCCTGACACGGTTCCGCGCGCCCTGGCGATGGGACGGTGGACCCGCGACGCTTGCGAGCCGGGTCACCGACGAGACCGGCTATACGCAGCCAACCCGCGAAGAGGTGCTGAAGGTCAGGGACGCTCGATCCTACTATCACTATAACGCGATTCAGAATTGGAGCGTCGCGGCGGGGGGCGCGGTCTCCAATGCCGGATAGAATCGCGCGCCCCATGCTTGCGTTAGCGGCCGCTCTGGCGGCCGGCGGGGCATGCGCGGCTGAGCCCTACGGCATTGGTCACACGGCGACCCCGCAAGATATCGCTGGTTGGGACATTGACGTGTCGCCGGGCGGCGCCGGACTGCCGCCGGGGCGCGGCGACGCCCGGCAGGGCGAGGCGATCTTTGCCGAAAAATGCGCGTCCTGCCACGGCGCCCGCGGCGACGGCAAGCCGATGGACCGGCTGGTCGGCGGCCTGGGCACGCTCCGCGACAAGAAACCTGAAAAAACAGTCGGCAGTTATTGGCCCTATGCGACGACGCTGTTCGACTATGTGCGCCGCGCCATGCCACTAAACGCGCCACAGTCGCTCACGCCCGACCAAGTCTATGCGGTCTCGGCCTATGTGCTGTTCCTCAACGGGATCGTGCCGCTGGACACGATGCTCGACCCAGACAATCTGGCAAAGATCAACATGCCCAACCGCAACGGCTTCGTCAGCGCCTATCCGGCGCCCGAGGCCGCGGCCAAACATTAGCCGAGGACGGACGACGCCGCCCGCGACTCCAGGACGACCCGGGCCGGCGGCGCTCGCCGATGGTCATCGAGCTGCGGGCGTACACCATGGTCCCGCGGCGCCTCGGCGACTGGATGAAACTATAAGAGGCCGAGGGCATGCCCATCCGTGTGCGGCGCCTCGGACAGCCGATCGGCGTCTTCACCACCGATCTCGGTACGGTCAACCGGGTCGTGTTTTTCTGGGGCTTCGAGAGTCAAGCCGACCGCGAGCGCCGTCGGGGAGCGCTCGAAGCCGATCCCGACTGGATCGCCTATCGCAAAAGGGGCGCCGACGCGGGCAAGTCCAGCGTCAGGAGTGCAAGATCATCAAGTCGACCCGGTTCTCGCCGATGTAGCCTTGGGCGCCCGACCTCACCCTTTGCGCGCTTCGTCGACCATGGCCCTGAACTTCTTGACGTTCTCCGCGCCGGAATAGTCCGCGATCCGCTGATAGGCGGGCTCCATGAGCGCGCGGAACGGGCCGAGATCCGGCTCTGTCATCGCAAGGCCGGCGGCTTCCAGCTTCTTGATCTGATCCGCCTCGCCTTCCTCCATCAGCTTGCGCATCAGGTCGCCGGCGGCTGTGCTCTCCTCGCGGAAGATCGTCTGCTGCTCTGGCGTCAGCTTCCTCCAGGTGTTCACACCGAGCGTGTGAATCATGTTGTTATAGATGTGCCTGGTGATCGCGAGATGCTTCTGAACCTCATAGAACTTGTTGTAGTAGATCACCGCGATCGGATTTTCCTGACCGTCCACGACTTTCTGCGATAGCGCCAGATAAAGCTCGGGGAAGGCAATTGCCTGCACGACCGCGCCCAGGGCCTCCATCGAGGCCTGTATCTGCAGTTCAGGCGGAGTGCGAAGTTTGAGGCCCTTGACGTCCTCTGGCGCGTTGATGGGCCGCACGCTGTTGGTGACGTTGCGAAATCCATAGTCCCAATTGCGCAACAGGATGAAGCCCTGCTTTTCCGCGACCGGCCCGAGCCAATCCATCGCCGGCCCATCGAGAACGCGGAACACGAGCGGCCGGCTGTCGAAGATGAAGGGCAGCATGACGGCGCCGAAGGCCTTGTCGTATTTGTCGAGCTGACCCTGGGTCGGGAGGCCCATGTCGATCGTTCCGAGCTTGATTTGCTGAGCCTGCTCCGGCGGCCCGCCGAGCTGGTTGTTGGGGAAGATCATAATCCGGATCGCGCCATTGGTGCGCTCGGCGACGCGGCCTGCGAATTGCTTGGCGGCGATATTGGCTGGATGATCCTCCTGCGCGAAGTGGGCGAAGCGCAGCGTCAGAGGCGCTGCGCCACGCGCGACATAGGGCATCGCCAGCATCGCCGCCACGCCGCCGATAGTGCTTCCGATGAGCTCTCTTCGGTTCATGACTTCCTCCCTGGCTGCATTTTTCTCACCGCCCTCTCAACCGTTAAACCCGAAATGGTTCGGCAAGGCGAGCGTAACCCACGGCGCGAAGGCGACAATCAAAAGGCCGGCCAAAACCACGACGAGATAGGGCAACATTGCGCGCGAGGCCGGCTCGATTTCGCATCGCATCACGGTGCAGCACACATAAAAACCGACGCCCGCAAGCGGCATGAAGCCGCCGACGCCCATCGCGATGATCAGCACGATAGCGAAGTGGAGGCCGCTGAAGCCCAGCTTGACCGCGATCGGGAGCAGGAGAGGCGCAAGCACATTGAGCGACGGCAAGCCCTCGAGCAGCACGCCGACAAAGATCAAGAGCGCGATCGAGCCGATCATGAAGATCGTCGTGCTGCCATGGCCGGCGGCGAGAAGATCGACCAGGCGCTGAGGCAGATACGCGATCGTCAGCACCCACGAAAAGGCCGAAGCGGCGGTAAAGATGAACAACAGCACGCCGGTGAGGGCGGCCGTGTTCCGAACCACGCGCAGGAAATCGGAGACACCCATCTCACGATAGATGAACATGGCGAGCGCAACGCCATAAACAGCGGCGAGCGCGGCGATCTCGGTTGGCGTAGCAAGGCCGAGAACAATCCCGGCGAGCAGCATGCCGGGCATGAGCAGGGGCAGAATTGCATCAACCCCCGCGCGCGCTACCGTTCGCAGCGGAGTGCGGGGAGCGGGCTGCGCGCCGGCGCGACGGGCGCGGACGGCAATGAGCGCCATCAGGCAGAGCGCGATCACAGCCGCAGGCATAAGGCCGCCGATGAACATACCGGCCACCGACACGTTGGTGATCGAACCGACGATCAGCATGGCGATGCTCGGCGGCACCGTTTCGCCCATGATCGCCGAGACCGCGAGCACGGCCGCGCCCTCCGGAGCGCCGTGACGAGCGCTGACTTCGTCGCGCATGATCGTGCCGACAGCGGCGACGTCGGCGGGCTTCGAGCCGGAAAGACCGGAGATCACATACATGCTGACCACCGCGACCTGCAGCAGACCGCCACGGAGATGACCGACCAGCGCATGGACGAAACGGATTAGCCGCACGCTGATCCCGCCTCGCTCCATGACCAGACCCGCGAGGATGAAGAAGGGAATGGCGAGGAGAATGTAATTTCCGGCGCCGGCGACCATGGTCTGCGGCAGTACGATGAGCGGCCCAGCGCCGCTGGTCCAGAGATAGGACGCAGAGGCGAGCAGCAGTACGAAGCCGACCGGAACGCCCACGAAGATCGCGACGAAAAAGAGACCGAGCGCGGCGATGATGGAGGAATTGTCGCCCAGAGCTGGCAGCCAAGCGCCATAAGTCGCCGCCGCGAGCGCCGTCGCGGCAAGAAAGAGCGCGGCGACCAGGAGCGCCGGTCGTCCATGCTCGCGCCACACGCGCGTGGCCGCATAGATCGCCATCAGGGCCATACCGACGGGAAGCGGGAGTGCGATTAGCGCGGCAGGCGCTTGCAGGATCGGCGTGCGCTCAGCCCAGCTTGCCGCGATGAACTGGATCGAGGCGACGCCGATCAGTCCGCTGACGAAGAAGACGACGATGTCGGCGAGCGCGAGGCAGACACGCTCGACCGGTCTCGTGGCGAGATTGAGGATGAGGCGGACCTGCGCGTGGTCGCGCCGCCGATAGGCGACGGCGCCGCCGACGAACGCGAGGATCGACAGCACTAGGCGGGCGACCTCGTCCGACCATAGAAATGACTGGCGGAAGAATACGCGCGCCACGACATTGGCCAGCACCAGAAGAAGCTCGGCAAGCAGCGCGCCGACCACGATCGTCTCGGCCACCCGATCGAGCGCCCGCAGAGCAGGCGGCTCCCGCGCCGCGTTGACCGCAGATAAAGCGCTCGTGGCCCCCGGCGGGGCGCAGTCGCCGGCGGTCGCCATTTGGCCTACCGCGCTGCGGTGTTCAGTGCGCGATATGGCGCCGATTCAGAGGCGGCGCTCCTTGCTCGCAACATCGCTTTCCTCCCTGGCGGCCCTCTTGACGCGAGGCCCTGTTTTTCGGCCGCTGACCGGCGGTCTGCGCGTCCGCGCGTCATCGACAAAATAGTCGGGATTGAGACGGCGAATGTCCGGAATGTCGGCGAGAAGGCCATTAAGATGAGCGCCCATCGCCAGAGCGGCGCGCGCCCCGTCGCCCGATTCGATTGCCGCCACGATTGCAGCGTGTTCGCGAATGGCGCGCGCCATCCGGCCTTCCTGCGGCAATGTCAGGTGCCGGTAGCGGTCGACATGAATTTTGACCTGTTCGACGAGCGCCCAGATTCCTCGATACCCGGCGGCCTCGGCGATGGCGCCGTGAAACGCCTCATCCGCCTGATGGAAGGCGTCGCGGTCGCCAGCTCTGGTGGCTTCGCGCTGGCGTTCCAAGTAGGCGAGGAGGGCGATGATCTGGCTACGCTGACAGCGCTCGGCAGCAAACCGCGCCGACGTCTCCTCCAGCGCCTTGCGAATGACGATCGTCTCCGGAAGGGCCGAGATCGGAATGCGCGCCGCGAACGTGCCCGACTGCGGAAATATCTCAATGAGGCCCTCGTCGGCGAGTTTGCGCACCGCCTCGCGCACCGGCGTGCGGCTGAAGCCATACGACCGAGCCAGCTTGG
This sequence comes from uncultured Alphaproteobacteria bacterium, assembly GCA_963794655.1. Lineage (GTDB taxonomy): Bacteria > Pseudomonadota > Alphaproteobacteria > Rhizobiales > Beijerinckiaceae > Roseiarcus. Next base: position 841,730 of record CAWCEV010000006.1, on the reverse strand, counting down.
CCTCGGAAATCGGTTCGCCAGGCAGGCGTTGGAGCGAGATCAATTCCGCGCGCAATTCCGCGTATATTCTGGCCCCGATCCCGCGGGTGCCGACGGCGCCCGCCCAAGGCTTGCGAACCGAACCCATTTCTATTGATCGGAGCGCGGTCACTGGACTTGCTCGGTCTCATCACGGGGCTGCTTCCCAGTCTCGGTCAAAACTAATATATTAGTATCCGACGTCAAGGCCAACCTGCGAACGGCGTCCGGGCCAGTATCGGTTGACGTCACGGGCGAAAGCCGGCCGCGAACTGAAGGATTGGCGGGCATGACCAGCTATCGGCGTCTGTTCGACCTGAGCGGCAAGCTCGCGGTCGTGCTCGGCGCCGCGTCGGGCATCGGCAAGTCGTCCGCCGAGGCGTTGGCTGAGCTAGGCGCAACCGTCGTTTGCGCCGATCGGGACGGCAGCGGCGTCGAGGTGACGGCGGCGGGAATTCGTGACCAGGGCGGCGTAGCGGAGGCGGTCGTCGCCGACGCCGCGAGCGCGCCGGCGGTCAAGTCCCTGGCTGACCGCGTCAGGGCGAAGCATCCACGGGTCGATATCGCGGTGACCACACCCGGGCTGAATATCCGCAAGACGATCCTCGACTACACGGAAGAGGACCTTGACCGGGTCCTCGATCTCAACCTGAAGGGCGCCGTCTATTTCTTCCAAGCTTTCGGGCCCATTATGATGGAGCAAGGAGGCGGCAGCATCATCGCCTGCTCTTCAGTTCGCGCGGTTACAATCGAGCCGGGCCTTGCGGTCTACGGGAGCACCAAGGCGGCGATCGGCCTGTTGGTGAAAGGCTTCGCATCGGAGGTCGGCCGCTTCGGCGTCCGCGTCAATGCGATCGCGCCGAGCATCGCGGAAACGGCGCTAACCGAACCGTTCAAGCATCGGCCGGATATTCACAAGCTCTACGCGGCGCACACGGTGTTCAATCGCTGGAGCCACGCCGACGAAGTCGCTTGCGCCGTTGCGTTCCTGGCTTCCGACGCGGCGAGCTATGTAAGCGGGAGCACGCTGTTCGTCGATGGCGGCTGGACCGCGATCGATGGGCCGCCGACGGGCCTTACCCAGCTCACGCGCTAATCGTCGGCCGCGGCGAGACGCGACGCTCGCGCGCGACGCGAGGGGCGGGAGCTTAGCTCGTGATATCGGCTGAGAGAGTTCATCAGGTGCCGGCGCGCCGCGGTGCGGGCGGCTGTGATGTTCTGGTCGCGAATGGCTTCATAAATCGCAACATGCTCCGTCTGAATCCGGCGCAGATATCGCAGCCGGTCCGGGTCGCCGCCATTCGCGACGTTGAGGATCTGGCGCGGAATGATGAAGTTCCCCAAGAACTCGAGGAGTTGCGGGAAGTAGCGATTGTGGACGCCGCGAAAAATCGCCAGATGGAACGCGAAGTCGGCGTCGACTGCGTTGCCGCCGACTTCGATCTCGGCCTCGACCGAGCGGAGGGCGGCCTCTATCTGGACGAGGTCGTGTTTCGTCCGGCGCTCGGCGGCGAGACCCGACGCTTCGATCTCCAGGCCCATCCGCAATTCGAGGATCTGCAACACATCCTTGGCGGATTTGACCCCATCGGGATCGATCCGAAATGGTCGGCGCTGCACGTCCGCAGGCACGAACGCGCCCAGCCCCTGCCGAGTCACGACCAAACCCTCTGCCCGGAGCGCCGCCACCGCCTCCCGCACCACCGTGCGGCTGACGCCGGTGGCGAGCGATAGCTCCTGCTCGGTCGGCAGGCGAGCGCCCGGCTGCAGGCGACCGCTCAGAATCTCGGCGCTCAGCCGCTGAGTCAGCTCCTGGGTCCGATTGAGCGCCGGGCCTAGCGCAAGAGAGAGCGTTTTGCTTTTGGTCACCGAGTTTGCCGATCGATTCCCCACAAGAGGATTATTACACCAGCGGTCGTCGCCACAAGTCCGCGCTTAGGCCGCCGCCCGAGTGCATTCGGCCATCCCGCTCTGGCGACACGCGTTTGTCACCCAGAGCGCCGAGCTTCGGGCGCGCTCGCCGGGTGACCCCGAGGCGAGGCCGATTGCGCATATCAGATATAAGGTCATCATACGAATCTCCTTGTCGCCGACCGGCTCTCGATATACCTTGGAACGAGGGCGGACCGTCCGCCCTCACCAACGGTCAAGGGAGCGAAACATGTCCTGGACGACACCCGTTATCGTGGAAGTATGCATCGGCATGGAGATCACCAGCTACGTGTCGGCCGAGATCTGATCGGTCGTAGCAACGCGATGCTGGCGGATAGTCGCGCCGGGATCGCGGCTCATATGACCGGCGGCGGACAACCCGAATGGGGAGTGCGCCGTTTCGATCGATGATGCGGACGGAGGTGAGCGTCGCCGACAGAGCTCGGACGCGGATTTCCCGCGGAAGATGATGGCGTAGGCGGCCTCCGCGGCCGTGGTCGGGACAGTGGCTGCTTCAGCCCCGATCGCTGATGCGAATCGGCTCTTTCCTTATCAAGCGTTCCCGACCTGAAGAGACCGTGTCATGGCCCGTTCCCCCGAGCGTTTGAAGTCGGCCATCGGGTCGGGACTGCTTTCCTTTCCAGTCACGCATTTCACTGACGAGGGCGCTTTCGCGCCACGCCCCTATCAGGACCACATCGACTACCTCATCGGTCATCACCCAGCAGCGTTGTTCGCTGCCGGAGGAACCGGGGAGTTCTTCTCCCTGCACCTCGGCGAGTATGAGAGCGTCGTCGCCGCTGCGGTCGAATCCGCAAGTGGCAGGCTGCCGGTCGTCGCGGGTGTTGGCTATGGCACGGCTCTGGCGATCGAATTTGCCCAGCGGGCGGAGAAGGTCGGCGCGGACGGCATTTTGCTGCTGCCGCAATACCTGGTCCAGGCGGAACAAGAAGGGATCTATCGCCACATCGTCGCGATCTGCCGCGCTGTCGGAATCGGCGTCATCGTCTATCATCGCGATAATTGCCTGTTCGAACTCGACACCATGCGAAGATTGGCCGACGCGTGTCCGAACCTGATTGGCTTTAAGGACGGTCATGGCAGTGTCGAGCAACTGACCTGCCTTCGCGACACGCTTGGCGATCGGCTGGTCTATGTCGGCGGGATGCCGACAGCGGAGGTTTTCGCCGCGGCCAATCGGGCGATCGGTATCTCGACCTATTCCTCCGCCATCTTCAACTTCGTGCCTGAATATGCGCAGCGCTTCTTCGCGGCCGTCCATTCGGGCGACGGCGCGTATGTGAGTGAAGCGGTGCGGAGCTTTTTCGTTCCCTATCTCGCGCTGAGAAACCAACGTCGCGGCTACGCGGTCAGTATTGTTAAGGCGGCCCTTCGTGTCGTGGGCCGTCCCGCGGGGCCGGTGCGGGCGCCTCTCTTGGATCTGACCGCAGAACAAGACGCTGCGCTGGCGGGACTGATGACCCGAACCACGGGCGCTGTTGCGCGTTCGCCGAAACAGGCGATTTCGGTGAACGGGGAGTTGCCGGGCGACCGCTCGATGTGAACGGTCGGGCGTTCTCTGCAACGGCTCCGCCGATTGCGTGCGTCTGAACGATGAGCAGAGTCGAGCGGCGCGTTGGCGCGATGCTGCGAACGGGTATAGTGTCGGAAGAAAGTCGACGCGGCGTGCCGGACGTCGCGGTGTGAGCGAGGGAGGAAGAAGTGGTCGAGGTCTCCAGACGGCAGGTTCTGCAATCGGGCGCGGCGGCGAGCCTCCTTATGCTCCCCGGCGGCGTTGCGCGCGCGGCTTCGACCTGGAACGGTCCGGCGCCCGAGCCCGGCGCGTCGATCCGGGTGTTGCGCTGGAAGCAATTCATTCAGGCCGAGTTCGACAGCTTCGTCGCTAACACCAAGAAGTTTTCCGACCAGACCGGGGTCAAGGTGCGGGTGGACGCGGAAAGCTGGGACGACATCCGCCCGAAATCGGCGGTCGCCGCGAATGTCGGGGCCGGGCCGGACATTATCTTTGGCACGCTCGACGACCCGTTCAAGTTCCGCGAAAAGCTACTGGACCTGACCGACCTTGCCGAATATCTCGGCGACAAATATGGGGGCTGGTATCCGGTCGCGCGCAAGTACGGAACCCACGACAAGCGTTGGATCGCGCTGCCGCAGGGCGCTTCGGGCGGATGCTTGAACTATCGAATAAGCGCCATGCACGCCGCCGGCTTCGACGAATTCCCCAAGGACGCCGCCGGGTATCTCAAGCTCTGCCAGGGCCTCAAGAAGGCGGGGAAGCCTCCCGGATTCGCGCTTGGTCACGCTACCGGCGACGCGAACGGCTGGTGCCAATGGTGTCTGTGGGCTTTCGGCGGCAAGACTGTCGACGACCACAACAATGTCGTCATTGATTCGCCCGAGACCATCGCCGCGCTTGAATACGCCAAGCAGCTCTATGGAACCTATATCGACGGCGTGCTGTCATGGCTCGATCCGAGCAACAACAAGGCCTTCCTCGCCGATCAAATCAGCCTGACGTTGAACGGCATTTCGATCTACACCGTCGCCAAGAACTCCCCCGATCCCGCTCTGAAGGCCATCGCTGCGGACATGGACCACGCCAATATGCCGATTGGTCCGGTCGGGCGGCCGACGGAGCAGCAGAACATCCTGAACACCTACGCCTACACCTACACCAAATATCCAAATGCCGTTCGCGAATATCTGCGCTTCATGTGGGAGAAGCCGCAGGTCGATTATTGGGAGACGCAATCGAACGGCTATGTCGCGCCGCCCCTGCCAGCCTGGAACGACAATCCGATCTGGACCGCCGACCCGAAAGTGACGCCGTTCCGCGACGTGCTGAAATATGCGCTCGACGACGGCTATTCGGGCGACCTCAGCGCCGCGTCGGCGGCGGTCATGGGTGATTTCGTCGTCGTCGATATGTTCGCCGAGGCATGCACGGGGAACAAGTCGCCGAAGGATGCAGCACATGACGCCGCCGAACGCGTCAAGCGCTTCTATAGCGCCTGAGCTGGCCCGCCGAGTCTCTCGGCCGGACGCAATGAGCGCATCCGGCCAACAGCCAGGAGACGACCATTCGCCCAGGCGAAGATGATCGAGGAGGCGCGTAATGGCGGCGAACGCGCCAACCTACCGCCCCGCGCGAGCGATCCCCGCCAGACGCGGTTTCGCTTTTCGTCTGCTCGACGATCGCAACTTTCTCGGCTTCGCGCTGATCTTGCCGGCCGCGGCGTTCCTGCTCGTTTTCCTCGCCTACCCGCTTGGCCTCGGATTTTGGCTCGGCATGACCGACGCGTCGATCGGCCAGCCGGGCCGTTTTATCGGCTTCGCCAATTTCGTTTCGCTTGCCCACGATGAAGTCTTCTGGCTCTCCGTCTTCAACACTTTGCTGTACACAGTGGTCGCGAGCGCGCTCAAATTCGCGCTGGGCCTTTATCTGGCTTTGCTGCTCAATCGCCGCCTGCCGCTCAAGTCGTTCATCCGCGCGATCTTGCTCCTGCCGTTCGTGACTCCGACGGTGCTGTCGGCGATCGCATTCTGGTGGATCTACGATCCGCAGTTCTCGATCATCTCGTGGTCGCTGATCAAGCTCGGGCTCATCCACCATTACATCGATTTTCTCGGCAGCCCATGGAACGCCCGATGGTCGGTCATCGCGGCCAACGTCTGGCGCGGCATTCCGTTCGTCGCGATAACGTTGCTTGCCGGCCTGCAGACGATCTCGCCGTCTCTCTATGAGGCGGCGACCCTCGACGGCGCCGGCCCATGGCAGCGGTTCCGGTTCGTCACCCTGCCGATGCTGTCGCCGATCATCGCGGTCGTGATGACATTCTCGGTGCTGCTCACGTTCACGGACTTCCAGCTCATCTACGCCATCACCCGCGGCGGTCCAATCAACGCCACGCAATTGATGGCGACGCTTTCCTTCGAACGCGCCATCACGGGCGGCCGGCTCGGCGAGGGCGCCGCAATCGCCGACGCTATGGTGCCGTTTCTGCTGGCGGCGATCCTGTTCAGCTACTTCGGATTGCAGCGGCGACGCTGGCAGCAGGGCGCGAGGGACTGACCATGGCTCTCGGCGAGGGCGCGCCAGAAGGGATGGACTATCTCGAGACGCTACCACGGCGCCTTTTCACCCTTTATCTTCCGCTCGCCGTCTTCCTGTTCGTTCTCCTGTTTCCGTTCTACTGGATGACGACGACGACGCTGAAGCCCGACGACGAGCTTTATGACTACGCCCGCTTCAATCCATTCTGGGTCCACAGTCCGACGCTCGAGCATATCAAGAAGCTGTTCTTCGAGACGAGCTATCCAAGCTGGCTCATCAACACGATGATCATCGCATTCGCTTCGACCGCGATCTCCCTCGTGTGCAGCGTCTGCGCGGCCTACGCGATCGAACGGCTACGCTTCAGAGGCGCGCGCTATGTCGGGCTCGCGATTTTTCTCGCTTATCTGGTGCCCCCAAGCATTCTCTTCATCCCGCTTGCGGCGATCATCTTCAAGCTTGGTCTGTTCGACAGCGATTGGGCGCTTATCCTGACCTACCCGACCTTCCTCGTGCCGTTCTGCACCTGGTTGCTCATGGGCTATTTCCGCACCATTCCGTATGAGCTCGAAGAATGCGCGCTGATTGACGGCGCGACCCGGCTGCAGATCCTGTGGAAGATCACCCTTCCCCTGGCGGTTCCCGGATTAATCTCCGCCGGCATTTTCGCGTTCACGCTGTCGTGGAACGAGTTCATCTACGCGCTGACCTTCATCTCGTCGTCGGAGAACAAGACGGTTCCTGTCGGAGCCATAACCGAACTGGTTGAGGGCGACGTCTATCACTGGGGCTCGCTGATGGCGGCGGCGCTGTTTGGTTCCCTGCCGGTGGTGATCATGTATTCGTTCTTCGTAGAGTATTATGTTTCCAGTTTGACCGGCGCGGTGAAGGAATAGCCGGACGGCTCACGTATCACGGTTGCAGTACTCGCGAAGAGCGTCGCGGAATGGAGGAAACCCCGTCGGCTTGCGCACACCCCACTCATGCTGGTCGCATCGACGCTGCTACCGCGACGACTCGTTGCGGAATGGATGGGCTGGGTAGACTCCGAGAATGCGCGTCTCGCGGGAGAAGAACTTCAGCTCCTCGAGAGCGCGCTCGAGCGACGGGTCGGAGGGGTGTCCGTCGACGTCGGCAAGGAACTGGGTGGCGGTGAACTCGCCGCCTTCCATGTAGCTCTCAAGCTTCGTCATGTTGACGCTGTTGGTGGCGAAGCCGCCGAGCGCCTTGTAAAGCGCGGCCGGAACGTTGCGCACACGGAATATGAACGTCGTCACGACCGGCCCCGCGCCGGCCGCCGCCCAGCGCGCATCCCGCGACAACACGATGAATCGAGTCGTGTTGTGCGTCTCGTCCTCGACGTCCGAAACGAGCGTCTGCAGGCCATAGATCTGACCGGCAAGCCGCGTCGCCAACGCAGCACGGGTCTTATCCGCCCACTCCGCGACCTCGCGCGCCGACCCGGCGGTGTCGCCCCCGACAACCGGCTTGAGCTTGTGGCGGCGGATAATGTTGCGACATTGGCCCAAGGCGTGAGCGTGGCTGTGGACGGTTCGCAAGTCCTCGATTCGGGCCCCCGGAAGCGCCAGCAATTGGAAGTGGATCGGCAAAAAGGTCTCGCCGACGATATGCAGACCGGACGCAGGCAACAGCGAATGGATGTCGGCGACGCGACCCGCGATCGAGTTCTCGATCGGGATCATGCCGAGTTCAGCTGCCCCGTCCTGAACCGCTGCGAAGGCGTCCTCAAAGGTCGCGCAAGGCAGGGGGGTCAGGTCGGGGTAATTGTCGACGCAAGCGATATGCGAATTGGCCCCAGGCTCGCCCTGATAGGCGATGGAAAGCTTTTTGTTCATCCCTGTTTCCCCGGCGCGAGCATGATGCGCGCGCGTTCCAGATCCTCCGGCGCGTCGACGCCGAGCGGCGCGGTATCGACAAGCGCGATATCGACCCGCATGCCCGCCTCGAGCGCCCGTAGCTGCTCGAGCTTCTCACGCCGCTCCAGAGCCGACGGCGGCGTGGCGACAAACCGGCTGAGGGCCTCGCGGCGATAGGCGTAGAGGCCGATGTGGTGCAAAAGCCGGCCTTCGCCCCAGGGCGCGCGGGCGCGCGTAAAGTAGAGCGCCCTCAACCGGGTTGGATCGAGTTCGGTCGCAATCGCCTTGACCACGTTGGGGTCGTCTTTCTCCTGCTCGCGCGTGATCGGGGTTGCGAGCGTCGCGATATCGACGGCGCCATCGATCAGCGGCTCGAGACACGCCCGCACGACCGAAGGTTCGATGGTCGGGAGATCCCCCTGAATGTTGACGACGACATCTCGCGCCCCGTCGGCGTCGACTAGGCCCAGCGCCTCGAAAACACGGTCAGACCCAGAGGGGTGGTCGAGGCGCGTCATCACCGCCTTACCCCCGGCCCCCGACACCGCCTCGATCACACGCTCGTCATCCGCCGCGACCCAGACCGGCCCGACGTCCGCCTCCATGGCTCGGCGCCAGACATGCACGATCATCGGCGCGCCATGAATATCGGCGAGCGGCTTCCCGGGCAGGCGTGTCGCAGCCATGCGGGCGGGGATGATTACGATGGGATTGGCCAACGGTTTCGGTTAAGCGAAATTCAGGGTGGGCGGGCTTATACGTGTTGCCAAAGCAAGCGCAAAGCGGCTAATCAATCCTCGAAACCGGCACCCCTGAGTTCCGATCCCACTCCAGCCGCGAAAGTCACGCCGCCCATGCATAGTGAGAATGTGAACCGAGTCTCGCTTGCGGCGCTGGGGTCGATATTGTTCGCGATGCTGCTGGTCGCTTTCAGCAATCTCGTCATTTCCCCGAGAAACCCTGCCGTTCCAGGCTTTGCCCTACCGACGTCGAGCGCAGCGTCCGCTCCCGCGACCGGGCCTGCCGCCGCGCCCGAGGAGCCATTGCCAGTCCTGCTGGCAAAGGCGGACGCCAAGAAGGGCGAACAATATGCCAAGGTCTGTCAGACCTGTCACAATTTCGAGAAGGGCGCCGGCCCCAAGATCGGACCGCCGCTATGGGGCGTGGCGGGACGGCCGATCGCGTCGGTCCCAGGCTTTGCCTATTCCGATTCGCTCAAGGCGGTCGGGGGAAACTGGACCTGGGAAGCACTCAATACGATGGTGGGCAATCCGAAGTCGGAGGCCTCGGGCACCAAGATGACGTTCCCGGGCGAAAAAGACCCGCAGAAGCGCGCCGATATTCTCGCCTATCTGCAGACCCTTTCGGACTCGCCCGTACCCTTCCCCAAGTAAGGGTCCGGCCTCCGAACGTTGTGCGTGCGCGCTTCCTCGCCTTGGCCGTTAATCGCGGCATGAGGCCTCACAAGGTCTCGGTGACCTTCGTCAGATGCGGCGGCTGGTCGGGATTGCGGCCACGCCGGCGCGCGGTCGCCTCGGCTACAAGATAGAACGCGTGGAGCGCGACGATCGGGGTTAGCAGCGGATGTCCGCCGTCGGGCACGACCACGGTTTGCCAATGCGCATGTTGCTCGCAATCAAACACGAGCGGAACCGCGCCGAACGCGGCGAGACGGTCGAGAGCATCGAAAAACCCCTCCCGGGCTGCATCCGTGGGCGCGAAGGCGAGAACCTGAAATCCCGCCCCGATAATCCCTGCCGGCCCGTGCAGCACCTCTGCGGATGAAAAAGCTTCGGCATGAATCGCCGAGGTCTCCTTAAGCTTGAGCGCCGCCTCTGCGGCGACGGCGTGGGTCGCGCCTCGACCGACAACAAACAGGGAATTAGCTTTGGCGAGCGTCTCGACCGCAGCCTGCGACGGAGCCGAGACGCACGACGAGTCCAAGACCGAAGCCAGCTTCGCGAGCGCAGCGAGAAGCTCGCTCTCCTCGCTCCAGTGCGCCACGAGGCTGGCGCCTGCAGCGAGCGATGCGATCATGGACTTCGTCGCCGCCACCGAGCGCTCGGCGCCGGCGTGAAGCGGCAGAAGCGTGCAAGCGTCGCGGGCGAGCGGAGAGCCCTCGTCGTTGACCATCGCGATTGTCCTGGCGCCCTGTTCTTTCGCCGCGCGCTGCATGGCCACGATATCGGGGCTTCGGCCCGACTGCGAAATTGCGACCGCAACGGAGCCGGCGAGCCGCAGTGGCGCATGATAGAGCGAAGCAAGCGATGGTCCGAGCGAAGCGCAGGCGAGCGCGACCTTGAGCTCCAGGAGGTGCTTGAGATAGAGGGCGGCGTGATCCGAGCTTCCACGCGCGATCGTCACCGCAAACGACGGTTGGCGCGCCCTTAAATCGGCGACCAGCCTGGCAGTCGGCGCTGCGTTGGCGGTCAGTTGCCGGCGCACGACCGCGCCGCTCTCCGCAATCTCCGAGGCCATAAATGTCCCGCTCAACGCGCATCCCCTTCCGCACGCGGCCGCGAGGTCGAGGACAGCGTCAATTCGGCGACGAAATCGAAAGTGTCGGACCGATAATATGAACGGGTGAACTCGACGCATCGTCCATCGGCCAGATAGGCGATGCGCTGGATATCGAGCGCTGCGGAACCTGCGGCGATTTCGAGCGTGGCCGCTTCGGCTGGCCCTATGATGATTGCGCGCAGGCGCTGCAACGCGCGCACGGGACGGAAGCCCGAACTTTCAAGCGCGGCGTAGAGCGACTCTTCCGCAGCTTGGGCGCCATTCAGAAAATGCAGCGGCACCGCGGCATGATCGATCGCCATCGGCACGCCATCGGCCAGCCGCAGCCGGGAGAGACGATAAACGCTCTCGCCGGGACCGATGCCGAGCATCATCGTCTCTTCCGGAGTGGGCAGGTATGTGCCCCGCTCGATCACCCGAGACGATGCGGTGAGACCGCGCAGCCTCATGTCTTCGGTGAAGCTGGTCAGACGCGAGAGCGGCTGTTCGACGTGCGGGGGATTTCGTCGCACGAACGTGCCGGCTCCGTGTCGGTGCGCCAGGACGCCGTCATCGACAAGGGCTGCGATGGCGCGTCTCAATGTCGTGCGTGACACCTCAAGCATCTCGGACAGTTCGCGCTCGCCCGGCAGTACGTTCGTTTCCGCGAACCGCCCCGAGGCAATCTCCCGCTTCAACGCCGCCCCGACTGCCTCAAACAGAGGCGTTCGCTCAGCTCTGCCCCATCGCAGCTCCGACATCCCGCCTCCGAGCTAACGCAAACCGCTAGACAAGAGGTATACACTTGGCACATAATTCAATACAAGAGGTCCGTAACTGGTATGCTTGCGGTTCTCGCCAAGGGAAGACGCCGGAAGCGCCGATCAGGCGATCGTGAAGGGGTCGACTCTGATCGGACGGCAAAGGGTTCAACGCAATCGCAGGGCATGAAGCCAGGCGGATCAGGAGGGTAGCATGGGAATGAGTGGTGCTTGGAAGCGCGGCGGAATCGCGCTAGCGGCGTTGATCGCCGGGCTCGCCGCGGTGCAGGCCGGTTCGCTCAAGATTGAGAGCTGGCGCAATGACGACGCTGATATCTGGAACAACACGATCATTCCCGCCTTCCAGAAGCACTATCCCGACATCAAGATCGAGTTCTCGGCCACCCAGCCGGCGGACTACGACGCAGCGTTGAACGCCAAGCTTGACGGCGGCACCGCCGGCGACCTCATCACCTGCCGACCGTTCGATCGTTCGCTACAGCTCTACCAGAAGCATGAGCTTGACGGGCTGAACGATCTCAAGGGGCTCGACAATTTCCCCGACGTCGCCAAGGCCGCGTGGTCAACTGATGACGGCAAGACGACCTTCTGCGTGCCGATGGCCTCGGTGATCCACGGGTTCATGTACAACGAAGACGCGTTCAAGAAGATCGGCGCCCGGCCTCCGAAGACGATGGCCGAGTTCCACGATATCCTCGACAAACTGAAGAAGGACGGAACGTATACGCCGATCGACCTCGGCACCGCCGACCAGTGGGAGGCCGCGACCATGGGCTTCCAGAACATCGGCCCAGACTACTGGAAGGGCGAAACCGGTCGCGCCAACCTGATCGCTGGCAAGGAAAAGTACAGCGACCCGGAATATGTCGCGGTGTTTAAGGAGCTCGCCTCGTGGGCGCCCTACATGGGCTCTGGATACCAGGCGCAGAAATACCCCGACAGCCAGAACCTGTTCTCGCTCGGCAAGGCCGCGATTTATCCTGCCGGCTCGTGGGACATCTCGACGTTCCGCAAGGACGCGCAGTTCCCGATCGGCGCCTTCCCGCCCCCGCTGCCCGCGGGCGATACCGAATGCTACATCTCCGACCATACCGACATCGGCATGGGCGTGAACGCAGCGTCGAAGAACAAGGACGATGCCAAAAAATTCCTCGAGTGGCTGACGACGCCCGAGTTCGCCGAACTCTACGCCAATGCGCTGCCGGGCTTCTTCCCGCTCAGCAAGGCGTCCGTCACGATCAAGGATCCACTGGCGGCCGAAATGGTCGGCTGGCGCAAGGACTGCAAGTCGACGATTCGCAACTCGTACCAGATCCTGAACCGGGGCACTCCGAACCTCGAGAACGAGCTTTGGGGCGTTTCCGCGCAGGTAATGAATGGAACGCTAGCGCCGGACGCAGCCGGTAAGCAGCTGCAGGCTGACCTCGACAAGTGGTACCACCCGGCGAAGTAACCTGATCACGGGACGCGCCTTCGCTTTCGGGTGAGGGCGCGTTTCTTTTCTCTCATCCGCCGCTTGACGGCGGTGGCGTAACCCGGCGAGGCTGGTCGGGGCTCTCTCAGCGAAACGAACGATGGCCGAGCCATTGTCCCAAGTCGTCGCCTCGATGCCGCGCGGACGTTTGCTCGGGCTGATGGTGCTGTTTCTGGGGCCCGCCGTCGCGATCTACACCCTCTTCTCAATCTATCCCCTCATCGCGACCATGGCGCTCGCGACTTACACCAGCGACAGCGCGGGCGCATATTCCTTCGTCGGCTTCGCCAACTTCGTGACGCTGCTCACCGACGCGGTCTGGTCCAAGCCGTTCTGGAACGCGGCCTGGAACAATCTGGTCTTCTTTGCCATCCACATGGCGGTGCAGAATCCGATCGGCATCGCGCTCGCAGGACTGCTGAGCCTGCCGGGCCTCAAGCTCAAATCGCTCTATCGGACCATTATCTTCCTCCCGACCATGCTGTCCGTCGTGATCGTCGGCTTCTCCTGGAATCTGATCCTGTCGCCGCTCTGGGGGGTGGCCGAAGGCGCCCTCAAGTCGGTAGGTCTCGGAAATTGGTTCGCGCCCTGGCTCGGTCTGCCTTCGACTGCCCTGGTGACGCTTGCGCTCATTTCCGTTTGGCAGTTTGTCGGCATCCCGATGATGCTGATCTATGCTGCTCTGCTCAACATCCCCGAGGAGCTTACCGACGCAGCGCGTGTTGATGGCCTCGGCCAATTCCGCATCTTTTGGCACATCAAACTCCCGCTGGTCTTGCCGACGATTGGACTCGTTTCGGTCCTGACTTTTGTCGGCAATTTCAACGCGTTCGACCTCATCTACTCGGTCAAGGGCGCGCTCGCCGGACCGAACTTCGCCTCCGACATTCTGGGCACCTTCTTCTATCGCACCTTCTTCGGATTCCAGCTCCAGCTCGGCAATCCAACCATGGGAGCTGCGGTGGCGACGACAATGTTCTTCATCATTCTCGTCGGCGTCTGTTTCTATCTCTTCGTCATTCAGCGCCGGCTCCGCCGCTATGCGTTCTGAGGAGGATTGATGCTCAAGCAGCGCGCGGAGACGGCCGCGGTCCATCTGATCCTGATCGCCTACTGCCTGCTCGCGATCGGCCCGATCCTGCTCGTCGTGATGAACTCCTTCAAGGCGCGGAAAGCCATCTTCGGAGCGCCGCTCGCTCCCCCGAACGCCGACACCTTCTCGCTCATCGGCTACAACAAGGTCTTCACCGCCTCGCATATCGGGACGTATTTCATGAATTCGCTGATCGTCACGCTGGTCAGCATGGTGCTCGTCCTCTTGTTTGGAGCCATGGCGGCCTGGGCGCTGACCGAATACCGCTTTCGTGGTTCGACCGCGCTGGCGCTCTTCCTCTCGATTGGCATCATGGTCCCGATTCGGCTCGGATCGGTCGCGATTCTCACCATGATGCGCAAGGCCGGCCTCAACGACACGCTGACCGCGCTGATCCTTGTCTATGTTGCGCAGGGCCTGCCGCTGTCGATCTTCATCCTAAGCGAGTTCGTCCAGCAGATACCGAGGGACCTGCGTGACGCGGCGCGCTGCGACGGCGTGCCTGAGACGCGGATTTTCTTTGAGGTGATTGCGCCGCTGTTGAGACCGGCGATCGCCACCGTCGCGGTCTTCACAATCGTTCCGATCTGGAACGATCTCTGGTTCCCGCTGATCCTCACCTCATCGGATTCGACGCATACGATCACGCTCGGGGTCCAACAGTTCCTCGGGCAGTACATTACCGACTGGAACTCGGTCCTCGCGGCGTTGTCGATGGCGATCCTTCCGGTTGTCGCGATCTATGTCGTGTTCTCGCGCCAGTTGATCAGCGGCCTCACCGCCGGCGCGGTCAAATAGGGCGGCATCCGGCATGGCCAATCTGCGCATCGACCATCTTAACAAGAGCTATGGGACCGCGCGCGTGCTGAGCGACATCGGCCTTTCGATTGATGATGGCGAATTCGTCGTCTTGGTTGGCCCGTCGGGATGCGGCAAATCCACGCTCTTGAGGATGATCGCCGGACTCGACGCGCCGACCTCGGGCGATATCCTGATCGGCGACAAACTCGTCAACGCGCTTGCGCCCGCCGAGCGCAAGATTGCGATGGTGTTCCAATCCTATGCGCTTTATCCACATATGGACGTGCGCAAGAATATGACATTCGGCCTTAAATTCAGCGGCGTCGCGCCGGCGGAGCGCGACCGCAGGGTCGCGGAAGCGGCGCGGATGCTGCGCCTCGAGGAGCTGCTCGGCCGCTACCCCCGGGACCTCTCGGGTGGGCAGCGCCAGCGTGTGGCGATCGGCCGCGCGATCGTGCGCGAGCCCGACGTGTTCCTGTTTGACGAGCCCCTATCGAACCTCGATGCGGCGCTTCGCGTCTCAACCCGTGTCGAGATCGCTCGTCTGCACAGGCTGCTGCGCGCGACAATCGTCTATGTCACTCACGATCAGATCGAAGCGATGACTCTCGCTGACCGAATTGTCGTGATGAACCACGGCCGAATTGCGCAGGTCGGCGAGCCGCTCGAACTCTACTATTCGCCCGCGGACCTGTTCGTCGCGGGGTTCATCGGCTCGCCGGCGATGAACTTTTTTCCGGCCGAAGTCGAGCGCGTCGAAGACGGCAAGGCACGTATTGCTGGCGGCTCGATCGCCTCCTTCATGTTGCCGGCGGGAGCGCTCAAGCCCGGCGCGCGCCTCACCATCGGCGTGCGCCCCGAGCACCTGGCGCCTGTTGCGGGCGGCGACTTCACCACCTCCGGTGTCGTCGAACTCGTCGAGCGGCTGGGGGAGGCCTCGTATGCCCACGTTCGGCGCTCGGACGACAAGATGATGGTCGCCGAGATTCGCGGCAGACGACCGCCAGCGCCCGGCGAGTCCATAACGCTGTCCTCGCCCGCACAAGACGTTCACATGTTCGACGCCGACGATCGTCGCATATTAACCGCTGGGTGAAGGCTCCAGCGCGAGACCGCGGGCTGCGGGGCCAGCCTGCCGACTGACCGCACGCGCCCCAATCGCGTTCTCTGATAGTCTAGACGGGCGGAGCGACAATCCGCCTAACGCAGTCGTAAGATCGACTGCGCTCCATATCAAGCGAACCGCGCCCGACGAGTAGGCGACAGAAGTGAAGCCGCCGGCTATGCGAAAACAAGTTCTTTCGATTCTGGCGCTTCGATGCCGAGCTCCTCGCGGAACTCCTGCAAGGCCTGGAGAAGGCCTTCGCCCGTATCGAACAGACCGGCGTAGCACATCGTATCGCCAATTCTGCGCGGCTTACCGATGAGCTGCGGATTGCACCCCACCGCTTTGAGGACGCGGTAAATCCGCGCGTCGAATACGGAGACGATCTGGGTGAGGCCGGCGAGGACAGCAACCTCTCCAATGCCTGCGATCAGTTCGCTGAGCACGAAGTTCACGCCGTTACGGCTACGCTGTGGCTGACCCTCAATGGCAACGGCGCAAATGCGGGAACTCTCCCAGATTGTCGCGCTTTCAATGTATTCGCCTTCATCGAGGAGGCACGGAAAGACGTCCCGCAGCATATTTGGCCCCGTGGTGGGCAGTAACCGCAGCGACCCCCAGTATTCATGTGTCCGCGGATCTACCGATACGAGGTATAACGGATTCGCGTCATCGAACACGTCGCGTTCGTAACCATCCTTGACAGTCACATCCCAGCCAAGCCGCTCCGAGAACGTAAGCGCTCGATTGCGGAACATGGCATCCATTTCGTTCGGAAACGACGACGCACGCGAACCTTCAATAAACTTCAACATCGTGGCATCTCCCTTGCTACGAGACAACACGATGTTAACCATAGTCCACAATGTGACAATTCCACTAAGTAGCTGAGTTGACAGCCACAGGAATCACTTAAAAGACGAGCCTTGGAGGGCCTTGGCTGGAATCACACCGGTTGCAATGGCAACGCCGACCGCGTGAGTTAAGTTTGCGCAGTTCAATTTATGCCGCGCTGTATCCAGATAACTCTTCACGCTGCCAAATGATATATTTAATATGTCAGAAATATCCTGATATGTCTTTCCTCTAGCTGCCCAAATTAGGCATTGCTCTTCTCTCTTCGAGAGTTTTACCTGAGGACTACTTAGCTTTAAGTTGACGCTTGCTGCAGAATTGATGAGGACGGAAATCAGCTGAAGCTTAACCATGTTGTTTTTCTTGAATTGATCCCATTCCGCCTTTGTGTGATTGCTCGAAAAGGAAACGACCGAATAAACGCCGCGCCGATTGCGCACAGGGACCGAGATTCCATGGCGGCCCACGTCATGGCTCAACGCATCGGCGAAAAACGATTGAATAGCGGGGTCGTCGCGAGGCAATTCATCCCAGTCGAAGGGAAGGACCGCCTTGCTCCCATTTGTAATAACGGGGTCTATAAGTACGTATTGCTTCAGAAAATATCGTGTCTGCCACTGAAAGGAATATGTGGCGGTTCCGGTCAACAGGCTCGCATCTGAACTCCTATCCGGAGCGAATCTCATATAGGCGATGTGGCTGACGCCAATATCGGCTGCAATCGCCTTTAGGGTCTGCTCCAGATCCTGTTCGTTATATCCGAGGATAGTATCGGTGAGTCTAATGGCCGCCGATTCGATGGTAATATTCGCCATAGGCCCACACCATCGATATCACGGACGAATTTCGATGACTTGAGCCCGCGTTTTTCCGCGGCAAGATTGAATTGCTGACCCGATCGCCAGAGTATCTGACAATGCGACATCAGCGGCCCTTGCGTTTGCAGTATTACGCAATCGATCGAGGGTCCTTGATTCCCCTAACATATGCGCCTCTTACCCACCCTGGCGTAATCTACCACACCGAAACCCGCGCAATCAACAATTATGTGGAGGCAGAAGGGAGAACACTACCAACGATGCGTGGAAATGACGCGGTCCCATCGGAGCGCAACGAGATGCTATAGAGAGCAACTCAAGATCGCGCGCCCCACAGGGCTGTGCAAACAGGGAGCTTAAACAATGGACGTCACCGGCCTCGTGGCGATCGACGTCCACACGCATGCCGAGATTTCGTGCAGGCAGCCGGCGGACGCTTTTTGGCAGCCCTATGAGGACGCCGCGAACAAATACTTCAAAGCGGGCAAGCGCCCGACCATCGCCGAGACGATCGCCTATTATCGCGAACGCAAAATCGGCTTGGTGATGTTCACGGTCGACAGCGAATCCGAGATCGGCGCGAGGCGAATCTCTAACGATGAAGTCGCGGAGGCCGCCGCAGCGAACTCGGACATCATGATGGCCTTCGCCTCGATTGATCCGCACAAGGGCAAGATGGGCGTGCGCGAAGCGCGCGATCTCATCGCGGCGGGCGTGATAAAAGGGTTCAAGTTTCATCCGACCGTTCAGGGCTTCTTCCCGAATGATCGCATGGCCTACGGGCTCTACGAGGTCATCGCCGAGCACAAGCTGCCGGCGATCTTCCACAGCGGCCATTCCGGCATCGGCACCGGCATGCCGGGCGGGGGCGGCCTGCGCCTCAAATATTCGAATCCGATCCATGTCGACGACGTCGCCGTCGACTTTCCCGACATGACGATCATCATCGCCCACCCATCGTGGCCGTGGCAGGACGAGGCGCTCTCGGTCTGCCTGCACAAGCCCAATGTCTATATTGACCTCTCCGGCTGGAGCCCCAAATATTTCCCCCCGCAGCTGGTCCAGTACGCCAACAGCCAGCTGAAAACCAAGATGCTGTTCGGTTCCGATTGGCCGCTGATCGCCCCGGACCGCTGGCTCAAGGATTTCCGCGAGGCCGGCTTCAAGCCGGAGGTGCACGACCTTATCCTCAAAGAGAACGCGATCCGCGCGCTCAAGATCGCTGCTTAGCCCCGTTCCGCGATGACGGCGTTCCGGTGGATCGAGGGCGTCGCCGGCGTATTCGTCGCCGACGGCAAGCGCCTGGAGGCGGTCGCGCAAGGGCCCGCGCCGGCTGAGGCGCCGACGATCGTCATGCTGCACGAGGGGCTCGGCTGCCTCGCCCTCTGGCGCGACTTTCCGGCCCGGCTCGCGGCCGCGACAGGCTGGGGGGTCTTCGCCTATTCCCGCGCCGGCTACGGTCGGTCCGACCCGGTCCCGCTCCCCCGCCCGCTCGACTACATGACGCGCGAGGCGCGCTCGAGCCTGCCCGCCGCGCTCGACGCGATCGGCATGGACCGCGGGATCCTGCTCGGACATAGCGACGGCGCCTCTATCGCGGCCATCTACGCCGGCGAACACGCGGACGAGCGGGTCAAAGGCCTCGTTCTCATGGCCCCGCATGTCTTCACCGAGGAGCCCGGCCTCGCCTCGATTAAGGAGGCGCGCCGCGCCTACGAGACTGGTGACCTCAGGACGAAGCTCGCCAAATATCACGCCAATGTCGACGTCGCGTTCCGCGGCTGGAACGGCGCCTGGCTCGACCCCGGCTTCAAGGCCTGGAACATCGAGGACGCGGTCGCCCGCTGGCGCGTCCCGGCGCTTCTCATTCAGGGCGCGGATGATCAATACGGCACGCTGGCGCAAATCCGCGCCATCGAAGCGCGCTCGCCCGCCCCGGTGAAGAGCCTTATTCTCGACCGCTGCCGCCATTCCCCGCAGCTCGATCAGCCGCAGGCGACGCTCGCCGCGATCGCCGCCTTCTGCGCCGGACTCGCGCCGCCGCTGCCCGGCTCACGGTGAAGGAAAGCCAAGGCCGGGCGCAGGAAAACAAAGCCGATGGAAGGAAAGCAAAAGAAAAGTCGGAAGGAAAGGAAAGGATCGCGGAAGGAAAGGAAAGCCGCCATCCGCTAAACTTATCTCATTTTATCAATATGTTACTCCTTCCATAGCGCGCGCCAGGTAAGTCGGGATCCGCCTGGACGACTCGCGCGCCTGTCGTGGCGTCCCCTTCTGGCAGATGGAAGGGACCCTAGCAGATATTCTGATAACCGCAATGACGATGGCCGCGGCGCCGAGAGGCGCATGTCGCTTTACCGAAGCAACATGTGCTTCCATAGCGCAGCTTCTTATCTGGGAAAAAACGGGTGGCGGCGCCGCGGCGCCCCCTCTCCCTTGGGGAGAGGGCTGGGGTGAGGGCGGCGCCGAACCCTCATCCGTCGCCTTCGGCGACACCTTCTCCCGGAGGGAGAAGGACTGGCGTCATCCGCGGTCTTCTCCCAAAGGGAGAAGGGCGGCTTTAAGACTTCGCGCCGACGAGTGCCGGGTCCGGGCGGTAGATCGTCGGAAAGAGCTGCTTCAGGTTGGCGATCTTCGGCAGGTCGTTGTAGACGATATACGGATAGCCCGGATTTCGCGCCAGGAAGTCCTGGTGATAGTCCTCGGCCCGGTAGAACGTCTTGCCCGGCTCAATCGTGGTGACGATCGGCTTATTGAACGTATGCGCCGCGTCGAGCTGGGCGATATAGGCCTTCGCCACCTTCGCCTGCTCCTCGTTCTGCGGAAAGATCGCCGAACGGTATTGCGTCCCCTCGTCCGGGCCCTGGCGATTGAGCTCGGTCGGATCATGGGCGACCGAGAAATAGACCTGCAGGATGCGCCCATAGCTGATCTTGCGCGGGTCATAGGTGATCTGGACGGACTCGGCGTGGCCGGTGTTGCCCTCGCTGGTCATTTCGTAATGCGCGGTCGCCTTTTCGCCGCCGTCATAGCCGGAAACGGCGCTGGTCACCCCCGCGACATGCTGGAAGACGCCCTGGACGCCCCAGAAACATCCGCCGGCGATGACCGCGGTCTCCGACGCCTGCCCGGCGGCCTGCTCGTCGACCGCCGGCGGCGGGATGACGCGCGCTTCCTCGGCCGTCGATCGCGTCGTGGCGAAGCCGGCGGCGCCCGCCAATCCGACGAGAATCACCGCCGGCAAGCCATAGCCGTTTTTGAACGATGAGATCATGGGGCTAAACCTCCATTCCTGCTCGCCAATCTTGACCCGGCGTGTCGATAGGCCGGGACTGTGACCCCGCCACGACGGGGCTTTTGTCATCACGCGGTCGTGTCATCACGGTTGCGCGAGTCTCACGGGCTCGCGGGGGGTTTTCGTGCGGGCGCCCGCGCTTGTTACAGGAGACGGGCCGAACGCCGGCCCTTAAAACAAAGGCAACCGGCGGCTCAGGCGGTCGCCGGCTTGAAGGTCAGCGCGAGGCCGTTCATGCAATAGCGGAGCCCGGTCGGCTTGGGGCCGTCGTCGAACACGTGGCCGAGATGGCCGTCGCAACGCCGGCAAGTCACCGCGCTGCGGGTCATTCCAAACGACCGGTCTTCGTGCGTCTTGACCGCATTATCGAGCGGGGCCCAGAAGCTCGGCCAGCCGGTGCCGCTGTCGAATTTGGTCGAAGAGGAGAAGAGATCGAGGTCGCATCCGGCGCAGGCGAAAGTCCCCTTCCGCTCCTCATGCAGAAGCGGGCTGGTGAAAGGCCGCTCGGTGCCTTCCTTTCGCAGGACGGCATATTGGTCCGCGGAGAGCTTGCCGCGCCATTCGGCGTCGGTATGGACCACATGGTCCTCCTCGGCGGACTGGACCGCCCGGATTTGCAGGACATTCGCGCTCAGGATCGCGGAAAAACCGCCCAGAGCCATTCGACGCGTCAGCATCTTCATTCTCCCTGCTGTCTTAAGCGACAGTGTCCTACCCGCAACGCCTATACGTCCAAATTGGGGACGGGTTACACGGGGGCGCAGACTTTTTTGATCGGCCCCTGCGCCCGCCGAACTTCAGGAGGCGAAGGCGACCCCGCAGTTGACCGCGGCCGGCCGGGCGCCCCAAACATAGGCCGAGCGTCGCGACCGGCGAGGCGCCGCGCAATTTTGACAAGCTCGCGCCCGCGGAACGCCGGCGCCGGAGGAGCGCATGGCGGCCATCAATTCCGTCGCTGATCTGACAATCGACGGCGAAGTCGCGGTGGTCACCATCAACTCGCCGCCGGTGAACGCGCTGTCGCAAGGAGTTCGCGACGGCCTCAAGCAGGGGGTCGAGGCGGCAGAGGCGAATGGCGCGGTCAAGGCGATCGTCATCATTTGCGGCGGCCGGACCTTCATCGCGGGCGCCGATATTTCCGAATTCGGCAAGCCGCCGGCCGCGCCGCACCTTCCGCAAGTGCTCGACGTGATCGAGAATGCTTCGAAGCCGGTCATCGCCGCGCTGCACGGCACGGCGCTCGGGGGCGGGTTCGAGGTCGCGCTGACCGCGCATTACCGCATCGCCGTCCCGTCGGCCAAATGCGGCCTACCGGAAATCAAGCTCGGGCTCATCCCCGGCGCGGGCGGCACGCAGCGGCTGCCGCGCCTCGTCGGGGTCGAGAAGGCGCTCGACGTCATCCTTTCCGGCGCGCCCTTCGGCGCGCGCGACGCGAAGGAATGGGGCGTCGTCGACGAGCTCGCCGAAGGAAGCTTACGCGAATCCGCGCTCGCCTACGCCCGGCGGCTGATCGCGGAAAAGGCGCCTTTGCGCAAGGTGCGCGACCGCTCCGACAAGCTCGAGCCCGCGCGCGGCCATCCCGAGATCTTCGAGGCGATCCGCAAGGCCAACGCGAGGAAATTTCGCGGCTTCGAGGCCTGGGAGAAGGCGATCGAGTTGGTGAGGAACGCTGTCTACCTTGAATTCGACGAAGGCATCGTCAAGGAACGGCAGATGTTCATGGCGCTCCTGGGGACGACGCAGTCCAGGGCGCAGCGGCACGTGTTCTTCGCCGAGCGGCAGGCGGCGAAGGTGGCCGACATCGCTCCCGACACGCCGACGAAGCCGATCCGAAGCGTCGGCGTGCTCGGGGCCGGCACCATGGGCGGCGGCATCGCCATGAATTTCCTTTCGGCCGGCATTCCCGTCACCATCGTCGAGACCTCGAAGGAGGCGCTCGACCGCGGCGTCTCGGTCATGCGCCGCAATTACGAGTTGACCGCCAGGAAAGGCCGGTTGACGATGAAGGACGTCGAGGAGCGCATGGGGAGGCTCTCGCCCACTCTCGATTTCGGCGCGCTCGCTGAGGCCGATCTGGTGATCGAGGCGGTGTTCGAGAACATGGACATCAAGAAAGAGGTGTTTCGCCGCCTCGATTCGATCGCCAAGCCCGGCGCGATCCTGGCGTCGAACACCTCCTATCTCGACATCGACGAAATCGCCTCAGTGACCAAGCAGCCGGAGGATGTGCTCGGCATGCATTTCTTCTCGCCGGCGAACGTGATGCGGCTCCTCGAAATCGTGCGCGGCGCCAAGACGTCGAAGCCGGTCCTGGCGACGATCGCGGCGCTCGCGCCGAAGATCGGAAAGGTTGGGGTCGTCGTCGGCGTTTGCCACGGCTTCGTCGGCAACCGCATGCTGGCAGAGCGCCAGCGCGAAGCGATGAAGCTCATTCTCGAAGGCGCGACGCCATGGGCGGTCGATCGCGTGCTGACCGAGTTCGGCATGCCGATGGGCCCGTTCGCGATGAGCGATCTGGCCGGCCTCGACATCGGCTGGTCGGCGGAGACGTCGAAGCGCGCGACGATCCGCGAAATCCTGTGCGAGGAGGGCCGGCGCGGCCAGAAGACCGGTGCGGGCTACTATGATTACGACGAGGCGCGCAACGCGAAGCCGTCAGCGCATGTCGAGCAGATCATCCGCGACTTCGCGGCATCGAAGGGGATCGCCCGGCGCGAGATCAGCGACGCGGAAATCCTCGAGCGCTGCATCTATCCGATGATCAACGAGGGAGCGAAAATCCTCGAAGAGGGCAAAGCGCAGCGCGCCTCCGACATCGACATCGTCTGGATCTACGGTTACGGCTGGCCGGTCTATCGCGGCGGGCCGATGTTCTACGGCGACACGATCGGATTGAAGACGGTGCTGGCAAAGCTCAAGGAGTTTGAGGCGAAATTCGGCGACGACTTCAAGCCGGCGGCGCTCTTGGAGAAACTGGCGGCGGACGGCAGGGCGTTTGCAGCTTGACGAAGCTTTCCCTCATCCGGCCCTTCGGGCTTCAGGCGCCGCGCGAATCCCTTCCCTCTCTGGGGGAAGGTGGACGTGCGAAGCACGGCCGGATGAGGGCCCGCTGAGGATGACCGATGAAGACTGATGCAGGTGTGTCGCGGAACCAGCGCTCCCGCGCTCGAGCGATGCGCGGCGCGCCCACTGAGGCTGAACTTAACCTTTGGCGACTTCTTCGTGATCGTCGGCTGAACGGCCTTAAATTTCGCAGGCAGGTTCCGGTCGGACCCTATATCGTCGACTTTCTTTGCGTCGGCGCTAAGCTGATCGTCGAGGCGGATGGTTCGCAGCACGCAGAAAGCTATCGCGACACTATCCGCGACGCCTATCTGTCAAGCCAAGGCTGGAAGGTGCTTCGCTTCTGGAACCTGGACGTATTGCGTAACCGCGAAAGCGTGCTGGATACAATCGTCGCGCACGCAGATCCCTCATCCGGCCCTTCGGGCCACCTTCTCCCAGAGGGAGAAGGGCGCTCGGGCGCCGCGGGACTCCCTTCCCCCTCTGGGGGAAGGTGGACGTGCGAAGCACGGCCGCATGAGGGCTGACATATGGACCAACAATCGGAGACCCATCATGCGTGAAGCCGTCATCGTCTCCACCGCCCGCACGCCGATCGGCAAGGCCTATCGCGGCGCCTTCAACGACACCCAGGCCCAGACGCTCGGCGGCCATGCAATCGCGAACGCGCTCGCGCGCGCCAAGGTTGAGGGCGGCGAGGTCGACGACGTGGTGATGGGCGCGGCCGTCCAGCAGGGATCGCAGGGCTTCAACGTCGCCCGCCAGGCGCTCCTGCGCGCCGGCCTGCCGACCAGCGTCGCCGGCATGTCGGTCGACCGGCAATGCGCCTCCGGCCTCATGGCGATCGCGACAGCGGCCAAGGAGATCATCGACGACGGCATGAGCGTGACCATCGGCGGCGGGCTCGAATCGATTTCGCTCGTGCAGAACGACAAGTCGAACCGCTATCGCGCGCAGGACCCGTGGCTCGTCGAGCATCGCGACGACGTCTATATGTCGATGATCGAGACCGCCGAGATCGTGGCCGAGCGCTACCAGGTCACGCGCGCCACCCAGGACGAATATGCGCTGCAATCGCAGAAGCGGACCGCGGCCGCCCAGGCCGCCGGCCGCTTCGACGCCGAGATCGTCCCACTGCCAAGCGTGATGAAGGTTGCCGACAAGGCGACCGGCGCAATCTCGGACAAGCCCGTCACCCTGACAAAAGACGAAGGTCCGCGCGCCGAAACGACGCTCGAGGGTCTCGCTGCGCTGAAGCCGGTGCTCGCCGACGGGCAGCGGGTCAAAGCGGGCTCGTTCATCACCGCCGGCAACGCCTCGCAGCTTTCCGACGGCGCGAGCGCCTGCGTGCTGATGGAGGCGAAGCTCGCGAGCCAGCGCAACCTTGCGCCGCTCGGGATCTATCGCGGCATCGCGGTCGCCGGCTGCGACCCCGACGAAATGGGCATCGGCCCGGTCTTTGCCGTACCGAAGCTCCTCAAGGCGCATGGGCTCAAGGTCGATGACATCGATCTCTGGGAGCTCAACGAGGCCTTCGCGGTGCAGGCGCTCTATTGCCGCGACCGCCTCGGCATCGACAACGACAAGTTCAATGTCGACGGCGGCGCGATCTCGGTCGGCCACCCCTATGGCATGAGCGGCGCGCGCCTGACCGGCCATGCGCTGATCGAGGGCAAGCGCCGCGGCGCGAAATATGTGGTGGTGACGATGTGCGTCGGCGGCGGCATGGGCGCGGCCGGCCTGTTCGAAGTCGCCTGAAGCGCTGAGACGAGACGCCCGCTTGAACGAATCGAACCCCATGGCGCCGCTCGCGGCCTTTCGCGGGCAGCGGCCGCCGGCGCCGGCTTGGTTCGAGCGTGCGATCGCGATCGAGCCGGAGCGTTCGCTGGTCGAGGTCGAGGGCGCCAAGGTCGAGACGCTCGCATGGGGCGAGCGCGGCAAGCCGGGGCTCGTGTTCCTTCACGGCGGGGCGGCGCACGCCGACTGGTGGAGCTTCATCGCGCCGTTCTTTGCCGGCGAGCGCCGCGTCGTCGCGCCGTCGTTCACAGGCATGGGGCGTTCCGACTGGCGCCCGGCCTATGATTTCCGTCAGTTCGTGCGCGAGGCGCTGGCCGCGGCTCATGAGGCGGGCGCCTATGAGGCCGGACCGCCGACTGTGGTCGGGCACTCCTTCGGCGGCCGCATCGCGATCGGGCTCGCCCATGATTTCGGCGACGAAATCGCCGCGGCGGTGATGGTCGATCCGCCGTTCTTCGCGCCGCAGAACCAGCGCAACCCATCGCCGCCCCGCGCCTCCCCGAGGGAGCACAGCGTGCGGCCATTGCTCGAGGCGATCATCGCCCGGTTCCGCCTCGCCCCGCCCCAGGCCTGCGACAATCTGTTCATTCTCGACTTCATCGCGCGGCGCTCGGCGCGACAGGCGACCGACGCCGAGGGGAAGGCCGGCTGGTCGCTTAGCTTCGACCCGCATTTCTGGGAGAAGTTCGCGCGGCTCGATCCTGTCCCCCTGGTCAAGGCGACACATGCGCCGCTCGCCCTTATCCGCGGCGCGAAGTCGCAGCTCTTCCACCCCGAGGACGCCGCTTATCTGATGAGTCTCATCGCTCCGGGCTCGCCCTTTGTCGAGATCCCCGAGGCCGAGCATCACGTCATGATCGACCAGCCGCTCGGCTTCGTCGCCGCGCTGCGGGCGCTGCTCGCAACATGGCCGTGAGAGACACTGCCTTCACCAAGGATCGGCCCATGCAGTCCGTGCAGCGAGACGGAGTTAATCTAGTTTTCAACGAGACGCCGGGCGCGGGCGCTCCTGTTGTACTGGTCCACGGCTGGTGCTGCGACCATAGCTATTTCGCCCCGCAGTTCGAACATTTCGCCAGGAAGGGGCGCCGGGTCGTCGCTCCCGATCTCAGCGGTCACGGTGCGAGCGACAAGCCGCGCGAGACCTACACCATGCAGCGCTTCGCCGACGATGTCGCGTTCGTCTGCAATCACCTTGGCCTCGCCAAAGTCGTCGCAATCGGCCACAGCATGGGCGGCCTGGTCGCTTTCGATTTTGCGTCGCGCTATCCGGCGCTGGTGTCGGCCCTCGTCCTGCTCAACTCGGCGCTGGTCATGCCAGCGGCGGCGCGCGCGGTCGTGCCCAAATTCCTCACGGATCTCGGCGGCCCGGACTTTCGCGCTGCTATCGAAGGGTTCGTGACGGGAACATTGCTCCTGCCGACCGACGACCCCGAGCGAAGGGAAAAGATTCTCGCTTCGATGGCGTCCGGGCCTCAGCACGTCGCGCTCTCGGCCTATCAGGGGTTGGCGCAGTATGAGCCGGCCAAGGCGGCGAAGGTGACCGCGCCGAGCCTCTATATTGCCGCCGACGAGCCGCACGCGCGCGCTGATATAAACCGTGTCCGCGAACTTCTGCCCGGCCTCGCTTTCGGGCAGACGGTGGGCTCGGGCCATTTTTGTCAGCTCGAGGTCCCCGACCAGGTCAATGCGATGATCGACCGGTTTCTGGCGATCGCAAACAACGGATGAGCCTGGACTTGCGCGCGCGTCTGGCGATGTCATCCCTCGCACTGATGGCGATCTCGATGCAGGCCTCGCCAGTTCGGGCCGACGAGCCGACGGCGGAAAGCCTTGCGGCGCTGAAAGCTTGCACCTACCTCGCTCAGAACAACGAGAAAACTGGTCCAAGCCCGCCGGATGAGCTTGAAGAGCAGGCGGGGCCGGAAGGCAGGCTCGCCGCTGCCGCCGAAGCCGCGCGGCGCGCACCGGCGAGCTGCATCGGTGTCTGGTCGACCGCCTGCATCCAGAAGGCCGGCAACATGTCCAACAGCGTCTTGAACGATTGTTACGGACAGGAGGCCGCGGCATGGGACAGGCGGCTCAACATCGCCTACGGCAAGGCCTCGTCGGGAATGGAGAAGGACGCGCTCGAAAATCTGCGCAAGGTCCAGCGGGCCTGGATCGCGTGGCGTGACGCGACCTGCAAGCAGCCCTACCTCGTCTTCCAGGGGACGATGGCCGGCCCGATGGAATCGTGGTGCATGCTCGACATCACCGCCCGGCAGGCGATCTGGATGGAAGGCTGGCTCATGAAGTAGCGCCGGCTCACAGGTTGAGAGGACGCGCTCCGTCGTGCGTCAATTCGCTCGCGATCTCGATGAAGAGAAGCACATTCAGGATGAGACCCACGACCGCCAGAGCCGCGGCGAGGGGGAGCGTCCGCCCGCTCCAGGCGAGCATGAGCGAGGGGACGACCAGCGCGAGGAAGATCAATCCGAACGGAACGATGGCGGCGAATTCCAGGCCATCGCCGAGCGGGTTGGAGTTCACCGCGATGAGGCGGAAGGCATAGAGCCAATAGGCGGCCTGTGCGCAGGCGAGGGCGAGTGTGCAGGTGCGAGTGGTTCGGGCGGTTCGTCCACTGCCATCGCTCACTCGCTGCCGTTCATGAACGGCTTTTTCGCGTCGATTGGGCGGTGGCGTCCGATAATGCTATGATTCCGCCGCAGCACAAGGCGCAGCGATATGAACATTGCTTCCAGGAAGGTCGACGAACTCGCTCAACGGCTCGCCCGCCTGACCGGCGAGGATGTGGAGACGGCGCTCGAGCGCGCCATCGAGGAAAGGCTGTCTCGCGTTGCCCAGACGGCGCAGGGAGACCGCCGGGCGGCGATGCAGGCGTTCTTCGACCGAGTTTCGCAAATGCCCATCATGGACCCCCGCTCCGCGGATGAAATTCTCGGTTATGGCTCGGATGGACTGCCGTCCTGATGGTGTTGGACACATCGGCCATCGTAGCGGTCGTCGCCACCGAACCGGACGCTATCCAATTCCGAAACGCGATGCTCGGCGCGAGATCAGTCGCGATGTCCGCGGTAGCCGTTCTGGAGAGCAAGATCGTCTTGCGATCCCGGCATGGCGAAGCGGCGGTCGAGGCGTTTGATCGGATGCTGGACGGCGCGGGGGTCGAGATTGTGCCTTTCGGCGCCGCGATGGCGCAAATCGCTTATGACGCTTTTCGTCGCTACGGCAAAGGCCAGGGAAACTCCGCCCAGCTCAACATCGTGGATTGCGCCGTTTACGCATTGGCCAAAATGCGAGGCGACTCTCTGCTCTTCAAAGGCAGCGACTTCGAGAAGACCGATATTCAAGCGGCGGTCTGAACCGCCACTTCAAAGTCAATCAATAGGATGGCTCAAAGAGGGCGCCGCACGCGCCCGTGCTTGGCATCAAGATCCGCGACTGGACGACTGGTAGACGGGCGAAGTTGATAAGGACGCCCGCGATATGAATAGAGTTAGACACAGGACTCGCCCCAGTCACTCCAGCCGCACCGTCACCGCATCCGACGCCCCCTTGGCGTCGGTCACCGAGACGCGGGCGAAGCCGGCGCCGTCCGGTTTCCAGGCCGATTGGCGCCTAAGCTCGGCCTCGCCGACCGGCTGGCCGTTGACGAACCAGGCGAAGGGCGGCGCGCCGCCGAGCGCCTTCAGCGCGAGCTTCACGTCGCGCGCGCCTTCGTTGAGGCCGAGGTCGATGCGCGCGCCGTCGGGCGGAAAGGCGATCTTCACAGCCGGCGCCTCCGCCGCCGCCATAGTCTTGGGCGCGTCCGTGCGAAGATGGCGCAGCGGCGGCGGCAGGTCGGCGGTGACGCTCGCCCTCAGCACCCCGTTCGGGGGACGGATCGGCTCGACGTCGCGGCCGAGCCGCTCGAAGGCGTCGAACAGGATCGGCGCCGCCGCCTCGCGGCCGATGAGGCCGGGGGTCGGGCCGTTGTCCGGCCGCCCGACCCAGACCGCGATCGTCGTGCCCCGGTCGAAGCCGATCGCCAGCGCATCCCGAAAGCCGTAGGACGTGCCGGTCTTGAAAGCGATCTGTCCCTTGAGCGCGTTGGCCGGCGGCGGGGCGCCGCGCAGGATGTCGTCGATGTACCAGGCGGCGACCGGGTCGGTCACCCGGCGCGGTTCGATCATCGGCGCCGCGCCGAGCCGCTCGGTAAGCGCCGGCGCTTCGCCGCCGCGCGCGAAGCCGGCGTAAAGGCGCGCAAGGTCGGTGAGCGTGATGCCAAGGCCGCCGATGCCGATGGCGAGCCCGACCGGCGTATCCTTCGGCAGCGCGATTTCGGCGCCGGCGCCGTGCAGGCGGGCGAGGAAGGTGGCCGGGCCGACGTCGGCGAGGAGCTCGATCGCCGGCAGGTTAAGCGACTGCTGGAGCGCCTTGCGCGCCGTCACCGTTCCCTCGTAGCCGAGAGTGAAGTTTTGCGGCGCGTAGGCGCCGTAGCGCATCGGCCGGTCGAACAGCATCGTCTCCGGATGGGCGAGCCCCTGCTCGAACGCCAGCGCATAGATGAAGGGCTTGAGCGCCGAGCCGGGCGAACGGGGCGAGCGCGACATGTCGATCGCGCCGTCACGGGAGGGATCGTCATGATCGGGGCTGCCGATGCGGGCCCGGACTTCGCCCGTCGCGTTGTCGATGACGACCATCGCCGCCGACAGTTTGGGCCCGAGGCGGCCGACGCTCTCTTTCAGCAAAGCCTCGAGTCTGGCTTGCAGCCGGGCGTCGATCGAGAGCCGGATGGTCTTCGCCTGAGGATCGGCGGCGACCGCTTCCTCGGCGGCGTGGGCGGCGAGCGCCGGAAAGGCGAGGCGCGACTCGGGAACCGGCTCACGCTTTGCCGCTGCGGCGTCGTCGGCGCTGATGAGGCCGCGCGCGGCGACGCGGTCGAGCACGCGGTCGCGGGCGGCGCGAGCGGCGACGGGGGAGCGATCCGGCCGCCGCGCTTCGGGCGATTGCGGCAGCGCCACCAGGAGCGCCGCCTCGGCGATCGTGAGCCGCAGCGGCTCTTTGCCGAACCAGGCGAGCGACGCCGCGCGCGCGCCTTCGAGATTGCCGCCGAACGGAGCAAGCGTGAGATAGCGGTCGAGCACGCCTTCCTTGCCGACCTCGCGCTCGATCTCGAGCGCGCGCGCGATCTGCCTCATCTTGGCGCCGAGCGTCCGCTCGGGCCTCGGCTCGATCAGCCGGGCGACCTGCATGGTCAAGGTCGAGCCGCCGCTGACCACATGCCCACGCGCGAGCCACTGCGCGCCGGCGCGGATCAAGGCGCGCGGATCGAGGCCGCGATGGTCGTAAAAACGCCCGTCCTCGTAGGCCACGAGCATCGCGACATAGCGCGGATCGACGTCGTGGGTGGTCGCCGGCAGTCGCCAGCGCCCGTCCGGCAAGGTGAACGGCCTGAGCAGCCGCCCGTTGCGATCGACGACGACCGTCGAGCCCTCGCGCGAGGCCGCGAGGTCGAGCGGGCCGAGGCTCGCCGCGTAGCGTGTCCACGCGACGCTTGCGGCGACGGTGGCGGCGAGAAGGACGGCCGTGACCGCGAGCGCGAAAGCGACGGGGCGACTCAAGCGCATCACCGCGCACCCTCATCCGGCGCTTCGCGCCACCTTCTCCCAGAGGGAGAAGAGAGACGCGCCCCTTCTCCTTCTGGGAGAAGCTGGTCGGCGCAGCCGACCGGATGAGGGCCTTCGCCTCTCACTTCCCGGTCACCTCGATTTCGCCGAAGGCGGTGCGGCCGTAGCGTTCGGGGTCGTACATGTCCTCGGCGGTCGCAGGCGGATAGACGTAATGACCCGGCGCGACCGCGCGCACGATATAAGCCATGGTGATGAACGCCGACTGGCCATCGGCGCGGTCGAAGGCGGCCACGAAGCGGTCGTCGCGATATTCGGTATGTGTCGGCTCGACATCCTTGGTGAGCCAGGCGAAGGCCTCGACCGAGCCGCCGTCGACCAGCGCGGGATTGTCGATCTCGAGTCCCGCGGGCAACCGGTCGACCACCAGCAGGCGGGCGTAACGCGCCTGCGCCTCGGTCACCTTGAGCGAAACCACCACGCGCTCATTCTGCGCGATGCGTTGCAGCGAGTCGATGCGGGTTCCATCGAGCTTGTAGAACGTGCGTTCGATCGAATAGCCGTTGGCGACCGCAGGGTCGGGCTCGACGGGCGCTCCGGAGACGGAAATGGCGAGTTGCGCCGGGGTCTCGCCGGCGTTGGCGATCGCGATCGACCGTGTTTCGAGTCCCGGGCCGCTCCAGCGGCGATAGAGGGCGCCTTTCACCGGCTGGCCGTCGATGCTGAACTTGCTCGCGCTCTCATGGTCGGCGAGCGCCTCCGCGGCGAGCGCCATCCAGTTGTTTTCCTGGGTGCTGGTCAATGAGCGCTGAGCCCTCGCCTGATCGAGGACGGCGCCGGCGCGGGCGATCGCGTCGCCCTCGATGTCCCCGCCGAGATTGGCTTCGGCGATCAGTGCAAGCACCGCGGCGGCGTCACGCAGCCGCGAGCCGTAGTCGGCCCGCGACGCGCCGCTGTCCTGTTCGGCGTCAAGAGCGGCGAGCGCGGCGCTGAACGTCTTGCCAGCGCGCGCCCGGTCGCCGAGCATGGCAAGCGCCGCGGCAAGCTGCGCCTTGCCGAGCGGGGTCGCGAACGCGTCGAGCTTCGCGTCCGAAAGGTAGCGCAGATCGCCGATCACTGGGCGTCCGTTGCGGGCGAGGACATAGAGCGCGTAGGCCAGCGCCTCGGCGTTGTCCTTGCTCGGCTCCGGCGCGTTGACGACTTCGTTGCGCAGGCGGTCGAGCGCCTGATCGAACGCCTGCTGCGGAACCGCGAAGTTGCGCTCGCGCGCGCGAGTGAGGAAATCGCTTACGAAAGCGTCCAGCCAGGGATCCTCATTGTTTTCGTCGGCGGTCCACATGCCGAACGCCCCGCTCGCGCTCTGACGGCTAAGCTCGCGCTCGATCGCCTGCCTGATCCGCCCGTCGACGTCGGGATCGATGTCGAGATGCTCGATCGAGGCCAGCCGGTTGACGTAAAGCAGCGGCATGGCAATGCTCACCGTCTGCTCCGAGCAGCCGTAGGGATAGCGCTGCAGCTTGGCCAGCAAGGACGGCGCGTCGAGAGCGCCGAATGGCGAGGCCGAGATCGCGATGGAGCCGGTTCCCGGCATGAAGTCGGCGACAAGATCGCCGGAGATGGTCGCAGTCGCACCGGCCGGAAGCGCCTTCACCGTGCGCCGATAGGCCTCCGGGGCGCCGGAGGCGAGGCCGAGTTGGAATTGTTGCGTGAGATCCGTCTTCGGCCCCGTCAGCCTGAGCGCGAGATCGGCCGTGCCGACGCCGGCGGCGGCGATCGGCATCGACACCGACTGCCGCTGGCGCGCGTTGAGACGCACCGTCCTCCTCAATGCATCCGCGTCGGCGGTAAGCGCCCCGTGGAGGTCGAGGTCGAGCGTGTAATCGCTGTCCTCGCCTTCGACGTTGTCGATGTCGACATGCATTTCGGATCGGTCGCCGACATTGAGGAAACGCGGCAGCGTCGCGGCGACCACCACCGCATCGCGGACCGTCACGTCGGCTTCAGCCGACCCGACCTTGCCCTTCGACCACGCAACGGCGGTCAGCCGCGCCGATCCGTTGAACGCCGGCAGATCGAACGATACGGAGGCTTTCCCCTCGCTGTCCAGCTTGACGACGCCCGAGAACAGCGCGAGCGGCTGCTGCGTCGGCAGATTGCCTTCAAGGCCGCCGCTGTTGTCGCCGCCGGCATGGATCGCCCCGGCCGCGCCCTGCATGCCGTCGATCAGCATGCCCCAGAGATCGCGAACCTCGACCGGCAACTTGCGCTGGCCGAAGAAATAGCCGCCAGGATCAGGCGTCTTAAAGCCGGTCAGATTGAGGATGCCGACATCGACCGCCGAGACGGTCACGAACGCCTCCTCGCCCGGCGCGACGCCCGCGACCTTCACCGGGACCGTCATCGATTGGCGCGGCCGCACGAGTTGCGGCGCGTCGAAAGCGATGTCGAGCTTATGCGCGTCGCGATCGATGGCGAACCAGGCGACGCCGATCGCGCGCCCCGGCATGCGCCTCGCGGCGACGTCGAGCGGCCGGTGAGTCAGCGCCACCGCGTAAGCGCCGGGACCCCAGTCGCCGCCGACCGGGAACGGCACGACATTGTCGCCCGCAGCAAGGTCGACGTCGATGAAGCGCTCGACATGATCGCCGATCAAAGCGACGGTCGCCTTTCCGGCGAACGCCGAGGCGATGCGAAGCTTGGCCTCCTCGCCCGGCGCATAGTTCGTCTTGTCGAGCGTGACGACGGCATTGTCGGGCGTGTCGGCGCTCGCCGTGCCCGACCAGCCGACGTCGAAGGTCACGCTCGTCTCCTCGCCATCCAGCGTCTTGACGTCGAGCCGATGGGCGCCCCAGCCGACGCGGGCGGATATTTTGGCCGGAGCGTCGGCGCCGATGTCGATTGCTCCGGAGGCGATGCGTTTCGAGGACTTGACCGGCTCGTAGCTCCAGCGCCCGTCGGCGTTGAACCACTGGTAATCGTTGGTCACCTGATAGATCGACCATTCGGCGCCCATGCGCGCGACGCGCTCGCCATCTGGCGAGAGCGCGATGGCTTCGAACGTTGCCACATCGCCGGCGCTCAACGAGGCGTCGAAGTCCTGCTTGACGCCGATCGCCACGGTCTTCGCCCCGACCGGCAGGGTGACGGTGCGCTCGACCGTGCGCCCGCCGGGCTCGGCGACGTCGACGATCAGCTTGGCCTCGAGCGGCCTCGTGCTCGAGCCTTCGGGCAGGTCGACCGACAGGTCGGCGTGGCCCTTGGCGTCGGTTTGGACCTTGTCGGTGAACTGGCTTTCGACGGTGGTGAAATCGTCGTCGGCGAGGCCGCCGACATAGCCGGGATGACCGGCCAGGGCCGCGCCGTCGACCGCCTCGAGACGAATGGCGCCGGTCACGTCGAGCCCGCTTGCCGGCGCGCCGTAGAGGAATCTCGCGTCGAGCGAGAGCTCGACCGGTTCGCCGGGATCGATGATCTGCTTCGCCGGCCTGAGCGTGAAGTCGAGCCGCTCGGGAATGTAATCCTCGAGCAGGAACTCGACGCGTCCGATGCTGTCGCCTTTCGGATCGGCATAGGCCTCGATCGACCATTTTCCCGCAGCCGATCCGGAGAGCAGCGGAATGGCGTAGGCGCGACCGCCAAGGCCGCCGTCCGGCAAGGTCGCGCGCTTGTACTCGATGCCGTCCGGCCGCTTGACGACCAGAGTCAGCGGCAGCCCCGTCCTCGCCACGCCTTTCGAATCACGAAGGAGCGCGGTCAGGAACACGGTTTCGCCGGAGCGGTAGACGCCGCGCTCCGTGTAGAGGAAGGCGTCGAGCGCGCCCGGCGGGTCGCGCCCGGCGACGCCGCGATCGGTGAGATCGAACGCATTCTGGGCGAGGCTCAGGAAGCCGTAATCGTCGCCGAGCGTCGCGACCAGAAGGCCCGGCGCCGAGCCGCCCTTGCCGCGGGCAAGGCCCGGATCGAAATCGACCCGCCCGTCCGCGTCGGTCGTCTTCACCGCCAGCACTTCGTTGTTGCGCGCGACGAGCTTGAGCGCGACGCCCGGGATTGGCGCGGCCGAGCCTAACAATTCCACCAGCGCATGCACGCCATCGGCGCCGGAGATCGCGGTCAGGCCCAGGTCGGAAACGACCATCCACTGCGCGGCGAGCTGCGTTGTCTCGCCGGAGTCCGAGTCGCCGGGAGTGGCCGAGCCCTTCCACGGACGCGCGGTGATGACATAGACGCCTGGCTCAAGCTTGCCGACCGCGTCGAGCACCGGAAAGTCGGTGACGACGTCCTCGTTGAGCGCGGAGGCGACGTCCATCGTCCCGCTCCATATCTTCGCCCCGTCCTGCGATGCGATCTCGTCGGCGCGCGACGAATCGATCGGCTTCAGGAAGTCGTCGCGATTGACAGTCGCCAGCAAATTGCGGTCGCCGACGCGATAGACGTCGATCGAGACCTTGGACGTGTTGACGGTGACGAGCGGCGCGCCCTGCTGGCCCTGTCGCGGCA
Organism: uncultured Alphaproteobacteria bacterium; assembly: GCA_963794655.1. Classification (GTDB taxonomy): domain Bacteria; phylum Pseudomonadota; class Alphaproteobacteria; order Rhizobiales; family Beijerinckiaceae; genus Roseiarcus. The sequence goes on along the minus strand of CAWCEV010000006.1, from coordinate 806,140 downwards.
GCACATAGGCTTGGCCGGCGAAATGCGCCTGCGGCGAGCGGTCGCGCACGTAGATTTCGTAATCGGCCGACTTCAGGAGGGATTCGCCGACCGCCGAGGGCAGGCCCTGACGCAGCACGATCGCATAACGCTCGCCGTGCTTCAGTCCCTCGACACAGATCTGCTGGTCCTCGTTCGAGATCGCGGTGTTGGACGAGCCGGAGACCGCGACATAGGGGGAAAAGTCGGTCTTACGCGCGAGCTGCTCGGAAAAGTTGAAACAGACGCGCGGCGAGGTCGATTCATTGTCGACCTTGTAATCGAGAATGCGGAAGCCGTGGTCGGCGCGCATCGCCTCGTAGGTCTTGCGTACGTCGATCGCGTCGCGCCGGTCGAGCGAGGCCTTGAGCGCGTCGAGCGCCGGTCGCCAGTTCTCGTGGCGGGCGAGCAGGTCGGAGAGAACGGCGAGCGCCTGGGCCTGTGTGTCGGGCGTCGTCGAGCGCAGATAAGCGGCGTAGGCGGCGGTCGCTCCGTGGGTCACGAGGTCATAACGGTCGTCCGCTTTCCCATCGTCGGCCTTGATGGCGACATTGGCGTAAGCGAGCCAGTTGACGGGATCCTTGGGGGCGGCGGTGATCGCCGCGCCGGCGAGCTTTTCGGCGCCGGCAAAGTCGCCCCCGGCGACTGCGGCGGCGGCCGCCTTGCGCAACTGGTCTGGCGTCTTGTCCTTGACCTCGGCGCCAATCGAAGCGGTGGAAACGCGCAACGCCTCGGTCAGGCGCACCGCATCGCTCGCCATGTCCTCCCGCGCGAACGGCTTGACTTCGGCCGCGCCGGCGGCGCTCGAAAACAGCACGACGGCGAGGAAGACGGAGCGCAGCGCCTGAAGCATGATCCCAACCCTGTACGCCGTTTTGTCGTGGCCCCCTATGCGAGCGTTCGTAGCCGCAAGGGAGGCGCCGAATGTCCATATTAACACGGGTTATGCTCGCTCTGCCACGGCCGCACCTAGCGCCCCCGTCAACCTTGACCCGAACTCATACGGCTTTGCGCACGCCGCCTTTCAAGGTATTATCGTGAGATAGCCAATTTGATCGAAGGCTCGCCGCCCTATGAATTTGCGCATCTCAGCCGATCCGGCCGTGATGATGGGAAAGCCTTGCGTCAAGGGGACTCGACTCACCGTCGAACTCATCTTGCGCAAACTTGGCGCCGGCTGGTCTTTCGCGGACGTTCTCGACGCTTACCCGCAACTGGCCGAGGATGACTTGCGTGCAGCGCTCGTATTCGCTGCCGACTATTTGAAGGATGAGACGGCGATCCCTGTCGCGTGATGAACTTCCTGGCGGACGAGAACATCTCGCGTCTCGTCATCGAGAAGCTTCGGACCGCGGGGTTCGAGGTGATCTCCGTCGCCGCGATAAAGCCAGGAGCGTCAGACGCCCAGGTGCTTGCGCTTGCGAGCATAGAGGATCGCGTGCTGATAACGGAGGACCGCGATTTCGGCGAACTCGTGGTTCGACAACAACTCAGCGTTCGGGGAATCGTCCTATTGGAACTCGATCGCTTGTCGAAACTCGCGGAAGCAGAGCTGGTGGGCAAGATCGTCACCGGGTACTCGGACCGGCTGGCGGGGAACCTGGTGATAATCGAGCCGGGACGAGTGCGCGTCCGTCCGCTTCCCGGCCAGTCGAGCTGACTCCGGCGGAGGTATCGTCGACCTGAGCGGGATGGTCGGCTTTCCGTTAATTGGACGCTTCGAAGGCGACTGGCTAGCATCGGCGCCCTCCTCCGATCGGCGGCTCACTCATGCACCACGCGCCAGCAAGCACAATCTTCGCTCTCACGCTTCTGGTCCTCGCCGCGCCTTCCGTTCGGTCTCAGACCCAGCCCGCGACGGCTCCCCCCGCCGACGCTGCGCTCGCGGCTGAGAGGGTGGCGTTTCTGGCCCTGCCGCAAGCGACCCGCAAGAGCGTGCAGGGCGCGCTGGTCTGGCTCGGATTCTACAACGGGGTGATCGACGGCGACTTCGGCAAGCGGACCCGCGACGCGATCGTCGCTTTCCAGACGAGCGCCAAGGCCGCCGCCGACGGCGCCCTCACGCCGCCCCAGCTGCGGACGTTGCTCGCCGCTGCGCAAAAGGCGCGCGACGCGATCGGCTTCAAGGTTATTCCCGACAGCAAGACCGGCGCGAAAGCCGGCGCTCCGACGAAACTGCTCGGCGGGCGCAACGGCGCGAAGCTCGAGTTCTCGGCGAATGCGGACCCCGACCTCGCCGCGCTTTACGCCCGCCTGAGCGCCGCGACGCCCAGCCGCAAGATCGCCCATAAGGCGATCAAGCCCGATGTTTTCTTCGTCGTCTCCGGACAGGACGGCGCTGCGAATTTCTATACCCGGTTCGAGAAGAACGCGGGCGCCACGCCTCCGATCCGCGGCTTCACCTTCACCTATCCTACGGCCCAGGCCGCCCAGTTCGACCGGATCGCGATCGCGATCGCCAATTCGTTCGAAGCTTTTCCCGATGCCGCCGGGGGCGCGGCCGGATCGGGCGCGGCTCCTCCGGCGCCCAAACCCGTACCCGTCGCAACCGCGCTCGTTTTCGCGCCCGGAAGGGCGCTGACCGCGCTCAAGGCGGACGACTGCCCGAACCCGACGGTCAACGGCAAACCCGTCCGCCTCGAGCGGATTGAGGCGGCGACGAATCTGGCGATCATCGCCGGAGATTTCGCCGCGAAAGGCGCAGCCCCACGTTTCAGCGCGCCGGGACCGGACGATGTCGTGCTCGGTTTCGCCGGTCAGCCCCTCGCGGTGACCCCGGCTTCGCTCGCCGGCGACGAGGCGCGCCCGGTCGTCATCGCATCAGTTGAGACGAGTGGGAGCGGCGGGCCGGTGTTCGACCGGCGCGGCGCGCTGGTCGGGCTCGTCGCGCCGGTCGCCGGGGAGCCTAAGCGCGTCGCAGGGGTGGCGCTGGCCGCCCCGCACGCGGTCATCGCGTCGAGCGCCATCCGCGCCTTCCTCGGCGAGGGAGAGCCAGCGGCGGCAGACGCGGCAGATCTGAGCGCCGGCGACATCGCGGCGCGCGAGAAGGGTGCGCTGGTCGCGGTCTTCTGCCAGAAGTAGGAGCGGCCGCCCCTACCCGTCCATGTCCCATTTTTCGGCGCTGGCGCCGGCGAGCTCGCGCACCCGCTTCTCGTCGGCGCCGAACGTGCGGGCGTCGCCCTCGTAAACGATTCGCCCGTCGTCGAGGACATAGGCGCGGTCGGCGATCTCGACCGCCGCGCGCACGTTCTGCTCGACGAGCAGGACCGAGAGGCCTTCGCGCCGCGCCGCCGCGACAATTCTGAACACATCCTCGACGATCAGCGGCGCGAGTCCCTGCGAAGGCTCGTCGAGCATGAGCAGTTTCGGGTTCAGAAGAAGGGCGCGCGCGATCGACAGCATCTCCTGCTCGCCGCCCGAGAGCTGGCCGCCCTTGTTGTTCTTGCGCTCGGCGAGGCGCGGAAAGGCCTCGTAAACGCGCTTGACCGTCCATGGGCCAGGCCGCTCGACCGGAACAAGAAGGTTTTCGTCCACGGTCAGATTGGCGAAAATGCGCCGCCCCTCCGGCACGTAGCCGACGCCCGCCTCGGCGATCCGGTAGGGCGGGAATCCGGTCACGTCGGAGCCGAACAGGGCGACGGCGCCCGTGCGGGGGCGGGTGAGGCCGATCAGGCAGCGCAGGGTCGTCGTCTTGCCGGCGCCGTTGCGCCCGAGGAGCGCGACGATCTCGCCTTCGCGCACTTCGAGGCTGACCCCGTGCAGGACGTGGCTCTTGCCGTAGAAGGCGTGGATGGCGTCTGCCCGAAGCGCGATCATGCGTGCGCCTTGCCGAGATAAGCGGCCTGGACCTTTTCGCTGTCGGCGATCTCCTGCGGCGAGCCTTCGGCGAGGACCCTGCCCTCCGCGAGCACCATGATGCGGTCCGCGAGGTTGAAGACGACGCGCATGTCGTGCTCGATCAGCATGATCGTCATCCCCCCGTCTCGATGCAGGCGCCGGATCAGCCGCGCGATGTCATATGTTTCCTGATCTCCCATCCCCGCTGTCGGCTCGTCGAGCATGAGCAGGCGGGGACGCAGCGCAAGCGACATCATGATTTCCGCCGCCCGCTGGTCGCCATGTGACAGCGCTCCGGCGCGCACGTCGTACTTGTCGGCGAGGCCGCCCATGTCGAGGAGCTCGTCGACGCGCGAGGCGACCTTCGCCCGCGCTTCGCCCGCGAGCCAGGGCCTCAAACGATAGCCGGCCGCGATTTCGACCGCGACGCGGATGTTGTCGGCGACCGAGAGATCGGGAAAGATCTCGGTAATCTGGAAGGTGCGGGCCATGCCGCGCTTGACGCGATTTTCCGGCGGAAGCGTGGTGATGTCCTCGCCCTCGAATCTGATCGTGCCCGCGGTCGGCGCAAGGAGGCCGCTAACGAGGTTGAAAAACGTCGTCTTGCCGGCGCCGTTCGGTCCGATGATGGCGCGCAGTTCTCCCGGCTCGATCGCAAGCGAAACCTCGTCGATTGCGACGAGAGAGCCAAAGCGCTTCGAGGCGCCCTTGACTTCGAGGAGGCTCACGCCTTCGCTCCACCGCGCAGCATTCCCAGAACCCCACGCGGGAAGAAGCGCACCACCAGCACGAACACGAGACCTATGACCGACATCCAGTTTTCGGTGCGGCTCGAGACGTAGTCCTGAAGCGCGACGAAGATCGCCGCGCCGATCAGCGGCCCCCAGAACGAGCGCATGCCCCCAAGGACCGCCATGATGACGAGATTGCCGGAAAGATCGAAACGCAGCGCGCGGGGATCGGTGAAGTTGTTGAGCAGCGCATAGAGGGCGCCGGCGACGCTGACGAACAGGCACGAGATCACGAACGACAGCCAGATGTGAAACTCGATCGGCACGCCGAGGAACCGGGCGCGGCGCTCGTTCTCGCGAATGGCGACCAGCGAGCGCCCGAAGGGCGAATCGATCAATTTCGCCATCGCGGCGACGCAGACCGCGAACACCGCGAGGGCGAAATAATAGAACGCCTTGTCGTTGCCGAAAATGTCGAGCGTCGCGAAGCCGAAGTTGATCGGCAGGCGGTGCCAGCCGGTCAGGCCGTCGTCGCCGCCGGTCAGCGAGTTCCAGCGAAAGGCAAGGAAATAAAAAACCTGACCGAAGGCGATCGTCACCATGGCGAAATAGACGCCGCGGCGCTTGACGATCAGCGCGCCGATCGCCATCGCCGCGACCGTGGCGACGACAATGCCGAGCCCCATCGCAGGCAGCGTCCCGGCGTCGAGATATTTGATCGCCATCGCCGCGCCATAGGCCCCAAGCCCGAAATAGGCGGCATGCCCAAACGAAAGGACACCGGTGAAGCCGAGCAGGAAGTTGAGCGACATCGCGGCGAGCCCCATCACGACGATGCGCGTTGCAAGCTCGGTGTAACCGCCGATCGCTCCCATCCAGAACGGCATGAACAGAAGCAGGAGGCAGATGGCGGCGTCGAAGGCCCGGGCGCGGGGCCGCATCAGCCTCAATGCAGCCTCCCCTCTTCGCCGAGAAGACCTCGCGGCCGGATGAGCAGTACGAGCCCCATCATCACGTAAATCACCGCTTCAGTGGCGGAGGGGAAATAGACCGCCGCCAAGCCCGAGGCGACGCCGATCATCAATCCGCCGAGTAGCGTTCCGAGCAGGCTGCCGAGGCCGCCGACGATGATCGCCACGAAACTCGGCATGATGAGATTGGCCCCGATGGTCGGCGAAAGGCCAAGGAGGCCTGCCGCCAGCACGCCGGCGAGGCCGGCCATATAAATGCCGATGCCGAAGTTGAGGCTGCGCAGCACCCGGACGTTGACGCCGAGTGTCGAGACCGTGTCGAGGTCGCGCGTGCCGGCGCGGATGCGCATGCCTAGGCGGGTATAATTGAGCACCGCGAACAATCCGCCGACCGCCGCCACGACAATGATGATCATGAACACGCGATAGCCGGTGACGAAGAAGAACTGGCTCGAGAGCGAAGTCGTGAGCCAAGCGGGCAATTGGAACGGCAGGCTTTGCGCGCCCCAGATGAAGCGCGTGACGTCCTCGAAGATATAGGCGAGGCCGAAGGTGAGCAGCAGGCCGTAGAGCGGATCGCCGCCGTAGAGCGGGCGGATCAGGATGCGCTCAATGACGAGGCCGAGCACAGCGGTGAGGAGCGGCGCGACGATCAGCGCGCCCCAGAAGCCGATGTATGGAATGAGCGTAAACGCCAGATAGGCGCCGAGCGCCAGGAATCCGCCGTGCGCGAAGTTGATGACCCCGCTCAGGTTGAGGATCAGCGAGAGCCCGAGCGCCATCAGAGCGTAGAACGCCCCGACAATCAGGCCGTTGAAGACGTTGAACAAGACGACTTGAGTCATGCGCCGGGATTGCCTGTTCGCGGAAGGAATCGCGCCAACGGACAGCCCTCTGCCTCCCGCCCTGCGCTCACGTCGGCCACGTCATCTTGCAGCCGCTCTCTTCAAGCGGACCGGCGGCTTTGGCGCCGTCGACCACTCTCGTGACCTTGAACAGGTCGTCGGCCGCCGAGCCCTCGGCCTGGGCCTCGCCGACGAACAGCGACGCAAGAAGCTGATTCTGACCGGCGCGGTAGAAGGCCGGGTTCGGACCGAGCGCGATCTCGGGGGGCAGACGAAAGTCCTGCAGCGCCTTCGCCATGTCGAGCGCCTCTAGCGAATTGGCCCTGGCGGCGGCGAGCGCGCAGGTCCAGGCCGAGACATAGCCGAACCAGTTGCGCGCCGTGGGGACACGGCCCGTGCGCTTCTTTGTCGCTTCGACGAACTCGGCGACATGGGGCACCCCCGGCTGGTTCCAGTACCATTCCATGACCCAGGTCCCGACGCGCGCCTCCGGCGGCAAGCCCTCGAGCGGCTCCAGTTCCTGCTGCGCGCCCGCGAGGTGAACCTTCTTGTCGAGCCCGAACTGAACCGCCTGTTTCAAGGCGTTCGTCATGTCGTCGCCGCCGATGAGGAACAGGATGACATCGGGGTTCGCCGCCTGCGCCTTGATCAGGTAGGATGAATAGTCCGAGGTCCCGAGCGGAACGAGATCGCCGCCGATTCTCGTTCCGCCCAGCGCGGTCGCGGCTTTGATGAGTCCCGCTTCCAGCGTGTGGCCGAACGCATAGTCGAAGGTGATGTAATAGAAGTTCTTTCCGTACGCCTTGATCAGGGCGTCGGCGACGGCGTTCGCTTCCATCTGGGTCGTGCTGCAAACGCGAAACACGTTCCAGTGGCAGCTCGCGCCGGTGACGGCGTCTGTGTGGCCGCCGGGCACGATATGGAGGACCTTCTCCTCGTTGGAAACCTCGGCCATCGCGAGCGAAAGCGCCGAGTTCGTGTTGCCGAGCAGAAAATCGATCTTGTCGCGGTCGATCAGTTTGCGCGCCTTCTGCACCGCGGTCCCGGCGTCGCCGCTGGTCGAGTCCTCGACGATCAGCTCAACCGGACGGCCGAAAACGCCGCCCTTGGCGTTGATCTCGTCGATCGCCATCCGGCACCCCAAGAGCTCGTTCTTCCCGAGCGACGCCAGCGGGCCGGTCAAGGGATTGTCGAGTCCGATCCTCACGGCCTCCGCGGCCCGGGTGGAAATGACGAAGGGTCCGGCAAATCGGGCGCCGGCGAGCGCCACGCCCGACTTGACCAGCCTGCGACGGCTGAGCAGGCGCGGACTGGCCTTGGCCATTTCTCCCTCCCAGTCTGGCGCCGTCGGCCCGGCCGATTTCCAGTTTGCCCGCTTCGGCCGATGCATCGTCGCGCGGCCGTCGCGCGGGCGCTCAGGTCGGCCAGGTCAGCTTGCAGCCGCTCTCTTCGACCGTTCCGGCGACGTCGGCGCCGTTGATGATGTTGGTGACCTTGAACAAGTCGTCCGGCGCCGAGCCGGCCGCCTGGGCCTGGCCGACAAAGAGCGTCGCCAGGAGCTGGTTCTGCCCGGCCCGGTAGAAAGCCGGGTTCGGCCCAAGCGCGATCTCGGGCGGCAGGTGGAAGTCCTGCAGCGCCTTCGCCATGTCGACCGCCTTCAGCGAATTGGCCTTGGCCGCGGCGAGCGCGCAGGTCCAGACCGAGACATAGCCGAACCAAGTCCGGGCGGTCGGCACGCGGCCGGTGCGCTTCTTCGTCGCTTCCACGAATTCGGCGACATGGGGCACGCCCGGCTGGTTCCAGTACCATTCCATGACCCAGACGCCGACCCGCGCTTCCGGCGGCAGGCCTTCCAGCGGCTCCATCTCCTGCTGCGCGCCGGCGAGATGGACCTTGTTCTGAAGTCCGAACTGAACCGCCTGCTTCATGGCGTTCAGCATGTCGTCGCCTTGGACTAGAAAGACGATGACGTCGGGGTTCATCCCCTGCGCCTTGATGAGGTAGGACGAGAAATCGACCGAGCCCAGCGGAACCAGATCCCCGCCGACCCGTTCGCCGCCAAGCTTGGAGATCGCCTTGACCATCGCGGCCTCCAGCGTGTGGCCGAAGGCGTAGTCGGGGGTGATGTAGTAGAATTTCTTGCCGTAATCCTTGACCAGCGCGGTGGCGACGGCGTTGGCTTCCATCTGCGTCGTATTGCAGACGCGGAACACGTTCCAGTGGCAGCTCGCGCCGGTGACCGCGTCGGTGTGGCCGCCGGGCACGATATGCAGAACGCCTTTTTCGTTCGAAACTTGCGCCATGGCGAGCGCCAGCGCGGAGTTGACGTTGCCAAGGAGAAAATCGACCTTGTCGCCGTCGATCAGCTTTCGCGCCTTCTGCACCGCCTGGCCCGCGTCGCCGCTGGTCGAATCCTCGACCACCAATTCGGCGGGGCGCCCGAGAATCCCGCCCTTGGCGTTGATCTCGTCGAGCGCCATCTGGCAGCCGATCAGCTCATTCTTGCCGGGAGCGGCGTAAGTTCCGGTCAGCGGATTATCGAGGCCAATGCGGACCGGATCGGCGGCGCGGGCGCGGATCACGAAAGGGCTGGCGAATTGGGCGACGGCGAGCGCCCCACCGGCTTTGACGAGTCTGCGCCGGTCGATGCCGGCGCGCCAATCGAACTTGGGCAAGCTTCGCTCCCTTGTATCTGATGATCTCGCTTGGGCAAGGCGCAAGGCGCGCCTATGTCCAACGATCCTGCTTGTTGATGATCGTCCCGCACTTTCATCTACGGGCGCTAGGGCCGTCAAGCCGTAGAAAGCACAAAAGATCGGCAGTTTCGGGCGGCGACGCGGGCGTTTGCGACTTTCGTCGCGCGTCTGCCTGCCTTGCGGGCGCCGGACGACTGTCAGGGGTCCGGTGCGCCCCTAACGCGCGGCCGCGTTCTCGAACTAGGCGCCGAAAATAACTCGCCGGAAGCGGCGCTGGGCCACGGCGTAGTAGACGACGCCGATGATCGTCATCGCGATGAGCGGGCGCCAGACGAGAGTGAGATCCGCGCCCCGGAACAGCACCGCTTGCGAAAATGAGACGAAATGCGGCGTCGGGCTGACCGTCTGCATCACATATTGCAGCCAGACCGGCATGCTTTCCATGGGCGTGCTCGAGCCGGAAAGGAGCTGGGTCACCATCAGCACCGGCATGGCAAGCAACCCGAACTGGCCCATCGTCGTCGCCAGCGTGCCGAGCATGATGCCGAGCGCCGCCACCACGAGCGCATAGATCGCCGCGCCCAAGAGAAACAAGAGGAGCGAACCGTTGATCGGCGAGCCGATCCACCAATGGACGACGAATTGAAGCGAGATCATCGCAGCGACGAGAATGACCAGGGCGTTGGCGATCATCTTGGCGAGCATGATCTCGGTCGGCACGACCGGCATGACGAGCAGATGCTCGACCGTACCCTGCTCGCGCTCGCGGATCAGCGCGGCGCCGGTCAGGATGATCGTGAGCATGGTGATCTGGTTGATGACCTGGGTCATGGCCGAGAACCACGACGTCTTCAGATTCGGATTGAACGCCGCCCGGACGACAAGCTTGATCGGCGCCGCGACCGACGCGTCGCGCCCCGAAAGGAACCGCTGGACTTCGTTGGCGATCGCTGTTCTCAGATAGCTCGCGCCATTGCCGGCCTGCGCGACCGCGGTCGCGTCGACGTTGACCTGGATCCCGGTCTGGCGACTGGCGCGAACGTCGGCCTCGAAGTTGGGCGGAATCTCGACGACGAACAGGAGCTTGCCCTGGTCCATCATCGGGTCGATCTCGGACGCGGTGATATGCACCGGGGGCTGGAAGGTCGGGCGCCGCAGCGCCTCGGCGATCTGCCGCGAGAGGTCCGAGCCGTCCTCGTCGACGATGCCGACCGAAAGATTCGTGGCCTCCGTCACCGCGCCGGACGCCACCGTGTTGACGGAAATCGTGAAGGCGTAAGCGACCAGAATCAGCATCACCGGGTCTGCGCGGATGCTGCGCAATTCCTTGATCACGAGCCTGAAGATGTTTGTGACATGGTCGGCGAAGGTTAGCGGCTTGACCTCAGCGAGATGGGGGGCTGGCGGAGCGGCTTGCGACATCTCACGCCTCCTGCTTGCGGAGCAGGAGAAGCGAGAGCGCCAGGAACACGAGCCCGATCACCAGGATCGCAACCGCGTTCGGCCAAAGCGCGGCGACGCCGAGCGCCTTGGCGAAGACACCGACCGTGATCGGCTGGTACCAGGCGGACGGGAACGAGAGCCCGATCACCTTCGCTCCGCCGGAGAGCGACGACACCGGCGCGAAGATGCCGGAGAAATTGACCGCCGGCACGATCGAGAGGATGGCGGTCGCGAATACGGCCGCGACCTGGGTGGATACGAACGACGAGATCAGCTGGCCGAATCCTGTCGTCGCGAAAACATAGAGGATCGTCCCGACCAGCAGCATCAGGAACGGTCCCTTGAGCGGCACGTGGAACAGGAAGATCGCCATCGCCAGCAGAACGAAGAAGCTCACCATCGAGACGCCGATATAGGGGAGCTGCTTGCCGATCAGGAACTCGAAGCGGGTGATCGGCGTCGAGCGGAAATTGGCGATCGAGCCCGTCTCCTTCTCACGCACGACGGCAATCGCGGACATGATCGCGGGGATCAGGCAGAGGAGGAGCATGAACACGCTCGGAACCATCGCGTTCACGCTGAGAAAGGCCTGATTGTACCGGAAGCGCACTCCGATATCGTCGCTGCTCCAGGCGTTGCGGCTGCCCGCGCGATGCAGGCTTCGCTGCAGCTCCTCACCCTGCTTGCTGACGACGCCGGCAACGTAGTTCTTCGCAGTCTCGCCGCGGAAGGTCATGGCGCCGTCGACGGTCGCGTCGACTTCCGGGGTGCGCTGGTTGAGGAGGTCGCGGCCGAAGCCGGGGGGGACCTCGACGACGATCTGGGTGTTGCCGCTCTTGAGCCGTCGCTCCGCCTCGTCGGACGAGGTGATCGGCGGCTGCATCGAGAAATAGCGCGAACCCTGGAAGCCCTCCAGCAGCTGACGGCTTTGCGGCGTGTCATCCTGGTCGAACGACGCCGTCTCCAGATTCTCGATGTCGAACGAGATGCCGTAGCCGAACGCGAGCATCAGAATGATCGGGCCGACCACCGCGAAGGCGAGCCGGATCGGGTCGCGCAGGAGCTCGACCGTCTCGCGCCGCGCATAGGCCCACAGACGGCCGGGACTGAACCGCCTTGGCGCCGGCAGAGCCGCCTCGGCGGCGCCTGCCTCGGCCTTCGGGGCTTCGACCGGTTTCGAGCGGTCGATGCCGGCCGCCTCGGCGAGATAGCCGACGAAACAATCCTCGAGCGACGAACTGCCGCGCTCCTTGACCAGCTCCTGCGGCGCCCCGACGGCAAGCACCTTGCCCGCATGCATGAGCGAGATGCGGTCGCAACGGTCCGCCTCGTTCATGAAATGAGTGGTGACGAAAATCGTCACGCCGTCGTCGCGCGAGAGATCGATCAGCGTCCGCCAGAACTGATCTCGCGCAATCGGATCGACGCCCGAGGTCGGTTCGTCCAGGATGAGGATGGCGGGTTCGTGGAGCACCGCGACAGCGAGCTGAAGGCGCTGTTTCATGCCGAGCGGCAGGCTGTCGGGCCGCGCATTGACGACCGATCTGAGGTCGTAGCGGTCGAGCAGCTCCTCGATCCGACCCGGCGCCTTCTCCGGCGGCAGGTGATAGAGCTGAGCATGCAGCTCAAGATTTTGCGCGACTGTCAATTCGCCGTAGAGCGAGAAGGCCTGGGTCATGTAGCCGACATTGCGCCGGGCCTGCATGTCATTCGAGCCCATCGGCTGGCCGAACAGCTGGCATGTTCCGCTGGTGGCCGGCAGGAAGCCGACCAGCATCTTCATCGTCGTCGACTTGCCGCAACCATTCGAACCAAGGAAGCCGAAGATCTCGCCGCGGGCGATCTTGAAGCTGACATGATCGACCGCGACGAAGTCGCCGAACTGGCGCGTGAGCCCCTCGGCCTGGATCGCGGGCGTCTCGTCCGGCGAGTCGACGCGCGGGCGAACGACGACCTTCTTGTGCAGGGCGCGCTTGGCTTCGGGCATCAGCGCGATGAACGCATCGTCGAGATTGGGCTCGCCTGTCTTCGCCAGCAGCTCTTTCAGCGTGCCGGTGGCGATGATCTTGCCCTCATCCATCGCCATCAGCCAGTCGAAGCGCTCGGCTTCATCCATATAGGCGGTCGCCACGATGACGCTCATCTGCGGGCGCCGGGCGCGTATCGTGTTGATGAGGTCCCAGAACTGGCCGCGCGATAGCGGGTCGACGCCGGTCGTCGGCTCGTCGAGGATCAGAAGATCCGGATCGTTGATCAGCGCGCAGCACAGGCTGAGTTTCTGCTTCATGCCGCCGGACAGCTTGCCGGCCGGCCGCGCCTCGAATTTCTCCATCGCCGTTGCGGTCAGGAGTTCGGTAATGCGAGCGCGTCGCTCTTCGGCCCCCTGGCCGAACAGGCGGCCAAAAAAGTCGATATTCTCGAACACGCTCAGCGTCGGATAGAGGTTGCGGCCGAGCCCTTGCGGCATGTAGGCGATGCGGCCGCGAATCTCGCGCAACGTCTTCTGGTCGACGACGTTCTTGTCGAAGACCGCGATCTCGCCCTGCTGAACTTTCTTAACCCCGGCGATGAGTCCGAGCAGGGTCGACTTGCCGACGCCGTCCGGTCCGATGACCCCGACCATGATGCGCGAGGGAATGTCGATGCTGACATCGGCCAGCGCGATCGTCTCGCCGTATCGGTGCGATACGTTCGTGACCCGCGCGATTGCCTCGGTCATTTTGCGTCAGGGGCCTTGGCGTCAGACGGCGAGGCGCCGCTCGCGTTGTCCTGCGAGGGCGCGGGCTCCGGCGCCTTGGCCTGCGGCGGATTCGGAAGCTTGACCTCAAGGTCCGCGGGCCATTCGATGTCCGCTTTGGTGCGAACGAATCCCATGCCGCGAACGCCGGTTTTAACCCGGGTGTAGAATTGCTGAAGGATTTGCGGATCGACCTTGAGCTTCATCCGGAACATGAGCTTCGCCCGCTCGTCCTTGGTCTCAACGGTCTTGGGCGTGAATTGCGCATCGGCGGCCACAAAGCTGACGGTCGCCGGAACGACGTAATCGGGAATCGGATCGAGGATGATGCGAGCCTCGTCGCCGACAGCGACCCGGCCCGCGTCCGCTGCGGGGAGGAAGATCGTCATATAAACGTCGGTGAGATCGAGAATGGTTACGATCGGGGCCCCGGCGGCGACGACCTCGCCCGCCCGCGCAAGCTGATACTGGACGCGTCCGAGCCGCGGTGAGACCAGGGTCAGATCGTCGATGATCGACTGGATGCGATCGACCTCCGCCTCCGCGTTCGCGATCTGGGAAAGCGCCTGATCGCGCTGCGAGGTGAAGCTCTTCACCGCGGCGATCGCGGAATCGTAATTGCGCTTGCGCTGCTCGAAGACCTGCTTGGTGATGAACCCGGTCTTCATCAGCTCCTGACCGCGCTCGAAATCGGATTTGGCGAATTCGAGCGCGCTCTCACGCGAGGCGATCTCCGCTTCCGCAGCGGCAAGGGCGTCATTCGCCTTCCGCACATCGGCGTTCGCCGCGCGCAACTGGGCCTCGTATTCCGGCGAGGAAAGGCGCGCGATGACCTGGCCCTGCGTGACGCTCGAGCCTTCCTCGACGTTCACTTCAGCAAGGCGCCCCGGGTACTTCGACGATACGTCGACCTGCGTCGCCTCGATTCGGCCGTTGGACTTGACGATGCCTTCCGGCAGCGTCTCGCCGCGGAGACGGGCGATCAGGTTGCGGATAATGCCCTGAGCATGCGCCGAAGGGGCCAAGGAAAAGCTGCCCTTCGGCTCCCCGCTCACGGACAGCGCGCACGCCCCGACGCCCAGCAGTAAGACCGATATGGCAACGCGCCGACGAATGGTCATTGCGGGTCTCCTCCTGACGTCATTCGTGCGAGGCAGTTCACCGGCGCGCCGCAAAATCTCCCAGCGCAGCTTCCCGGTTCGTCCAAAGATGACACGACCGCGAATGCAGTCGCCCTCCACATTCCCCGCCGCTTTACTAGGCAAGCTCGTCCATGATGTAAAGAACGAAACGGGAGGAAAGAATGGCTGCGACAAAAGGTCTGAAACAGCCCAAGAAAGTCAGGAGCGGCGGGGAACCGGAACAACGCGAGAAGCTCCGCGGCAAGGACTACGAGCGCGCCCTAGCCAAGCTGCATGGCGAGCTCGTCAAGCTGCAGCTCTGGGTCGTCGCCAAAGGACTGAAAGTCGTGGTCGTCTTCGAGGGCCGCGACGGCGCCGGCAAGGGCGGGGTCATCAAGGCGATGACCGAGCGTGTCAGCCCGCGCGTCTATCGCGTCGTCGCCCTGCCCGCGCCGACCGAGCGCGAGAAGTCCCAGATGTATGTCCAGCGCTACATTCGCCATATGCCTGCGGCAGGCGAAATCGTGATCTTCGATCGCAGCTGGTATAACCGAGCGGGCGTCGAGCGGGTCATGGAATTCTGCACGATGGAGCAGGTGCAGCGCTTTCTCGAAGTGGCCCCGGAGTTCGAGAAAGCGATGGTCGATTCGGGAATCCTATTGATCAAATACTGGCTCGAGGTGAGCGAGGAGGAGCAAACGCGCAGGCTCGAGGCGCGGATCGACGATCCGCGCAAGATCTGGAAGCTGTCGCCGATGGATTTGAAGTCATATAGCCGCTGGTACGACTATTCCCGCGCCCGCGACGACATGTTCAAGGCGACCGACACGGCATGGGCCCCTTGGCACGTGGTGCCGTCCGACGACAAGAAGCGTGCCCGGCTCAACGTCATCTCGCATCTCTTGTCGCGAATTCCGTACAAGGAATTGTCGCGCAAGAAGCATGTCCTGCCGAAGCGCCAGAAGCGGCATGACTACATTGAGCCCGAATACCCTTACAAATTCGTGCCCAAGCTCAACTGGTGAAGGGCCCACTCGCTACCACACGCGGCGCTGCGCGCCCATGAAAGTGTTGTGGATCGGGGTCGAATGGTCGAACCGATGTCGGGTATAGCTGTACGCCGGCTGACGGCGGGCCGGTCGGCCGTGCGGATGAAGAGTGAGCTGGTCATGCCTCATCGGGACGATGTGACTTCCGCCGCTTTTTGGCTTGACGGGCTTGTGCGACGTGATCTGCGCGCCCGCCGGAACCCATGAGGCCAGGCAGGCCATCAATGCGGCCGCCACGAGAATTGCGCTTCGTTGCATCCAGTCCGACCCTCGATGGCGACCCGCGACAGTTCGCCCGCCAGGACGCCCTGCCGCTGCGCCGTGAGACTTATATCAGAACACCGGCTCTCCCAGCGCGATCTCAGCCAACGGCGAGAGCAGGATGACGTCCCCGCGCGGGCTCTTCGCGCCGAGAATCAGCACCTCAGACTGAAAGCCAGCAATGTTGCGCGGCGGGAAGTTCACCACGCAGACGACTAGCCGCCCGATCAGCTCGGCCTCCGAGTAGGAGGTGATCTGCGCGCTCGACCATTTCTTGCCCATGGCGCCGAAGTCGACTTCGATCTTGTAGGACGGATTTCGCGCGCGCTCGAACGGCTTGACCGTAACGATGCGGCCGATGCGCATCTCGACCTTGGCGAAATCCTCGTAGACGATCGGCGGCTTTTCCATCGCGTACCCTCTCTTCGGGCTGAAGCGGCTTCCTTCGGCGACATGAAAGGCAAACAATCGCCCGGATAAGCGCCTCAGCCGCGAAGAGCTTCCTGATGAGCTTTCACAAGGTCGGCCAGGCTGTCGAAGCGAAAGTCATAACGAGGCGCTTCAGCCAGGCTCATGGCCGCGCCGGCGCCCTCCTGGCCGTGGCGGCGGTAGATCCAGCACGACGCGAGGCCCAGCGCGTTGGCCGGCGCGTGGTCATGAAACAGGCTCTCGGCGGTGTGCAGGATCCGGCGCTTCTTGATCCCCAGGGTCTCGAGCTTGGCGAGCATATAGTCGAAATTGCGGGGCGCCGGCTTGTACGAGCCGCAGTCCTCGGCCGTATAGATCGCGTCGAACATGACTTTCAGCTTTTCGTTGCTGGCCGCAAAACTTTCGTTGTCGACATTCGACAGGATGACGAGCTTGTAATGGCGCTTGAGGTGCTCGAGCGCGGCGACAGTGTCGGCGAACGGCTGCCAGTTCCGGATCGACCGGCCATAGGCGAGACAGTCGCTCCAGCTCGTCGCAACGCCCCATTCTTCCGCGAGGCGTCGATAAACGGTCGCCAGCAGCTCGCGGTAGGGCTTGGCCGGCGTCTGGACCTGCTGCGAGGATTCATGCCGTGCATGCGCCTCGAGAATGACGTTACGCGCGAGCGGCTTCGCCGCCCGGCTGGTGAGCGGCTTCAACGCCTCGATGATCCCCGATTCCCAGTCGATCAGCGTGCCATAGCAATCGAAAGTCAGGGCTTCGAAGTCAGTGAGCTTCGGCGGCGAGTCTGCGCTCAAGGCTGACATCTTGGACGGTTTCGACGGGTGGGTGGTGGAGCCAGACGGAATCGAACCGACGACCTCTTCAATGCCATTGAAGCGGGACCCCGTAACTGGGCATAACAAGATGAAGTGATCGTACGGTCATAACCCATTCCTACACAATGGTTTACTTCCTCTGTTAGGGTGTGTATATAACTTCGGGTAACATGGCATAACGCCCTGGTCTGCTTACCCCAGGTTTACCCCGGAGGTCAATCCGTTGGCCAAGAAGACACTCACGGCCGCCGCCGTCAAGGCGCTCCTGCCCGGCCCGGCGAGGCGCGAAGTTCCGGACGGTGGGTGCCCCGGACTCCACCTCGTGATTCAGCCCTCCGGGAGCAAGTCTTGGGCGCTCCGCTTCCGCCGCCCTGACGGGAGACCGGCCAAGTTGACCCTGGGGCCCGTCGACCTATCCGGCGCGGAGACTGAGCCGGTCGTGGGCGCGCCCCTGACCTTGATCGCCGCCCGCAGGCTGGCCACCGAAGTCCATCAACAGCGAGCCAAGGGCCGCGACGTCGTCGCCGACCACGGCGAGGCAAAGCGTCGCCGGGCCGGAGAGCGCGAGGAACGCAACGCCAGTACCTTCGGCGCCGCCGCACGGCGCTTCGTCGAGGAATATGCGAGGCCGCGAACCCGGACCTGGGTACTCACCGCGCGCCTCCTCGGCATTCGCCCGGACGACCTCACGCCCATCCCCAAGGGGTTGGCCGACCGATGGCGCGACAGACCGGTGAGTGAGATTACCGGCCACGACATCCACCAGCTCATCGACGAGGTGCGCAAGCGCGGCGTGCCGGGGCTGGAGCGGCGAAGGAAGGGCAAGAGCGAGTCTGTGGCCTGGGTGACGTTGGCGCGCCTGAGCAGGCTCTTCACTTGGCTGATCGAACAGCGGGTGATCGAGAAGAGCCCCTGCGTCGGCGTCCACCGCCCGGACACATCAGCGGCGCGCGACCGCGTCCTCACTGACGCCGAGTTGCGCTGGTTCTGGTTGGCCTGCGACTCTCTCGGCTTCCCCTTCGGCCCGCTCCTCAAGCTGCTCCTGCTGACCGGCCAGCGGCGCGACGAGGTCGCCGGGATGACGCGCGCTGAATTGTCTGCCGACGGCGCGATCTGGAATCTGCCGGCGAGCCGAACCAAGAACAAGCGCGCGCACGTCGTCCCGTTGTCCCGCGCGGCTCGGGACCTGATCGGGACGACGCCGACGATTGCCGGCAAGCCGGGTTTCATCTTCACGACCAACGGCACATCGCACGTGTCGGGTTGGAGCAAGACGAAGCACCGGCTCGACGCGAAGATGGCGGAGTTGGCCGGCGAGGCCGTTCCCGCATGGACGATCCATGACCTCCGCCGCACCTGCGCGGCGGGCTTGCAGCGGATCGGCGTGCCCCTGCCGGTGACGGAGCGCGTCCTCAACCACGTGAGCGGCTCATTCGGCGGCATCGTCGGCGTCTATCAGCGGCACGAGTACGCGGACGAGAAGCGCGAGGCATTGGAGCGCTGGGCGGCGCGGGTCGATCAAATCGTAAGCGGGACCGAGGCCAAGGTCGTGACGCTGCCGAGGGCACGAGCGTGAGAGGGAATGAGCGGCCGTCCTTCTACCGGGCGCGGGCAGACCGGCCGGAAAATTTTCTCACCCGGAACAAAAAAGAGAAGCAGCACATGTTCGAGTGGACGTGCTCCCGGCTCCACGACTGGGCGGAGGCGGACGAGTGGAGCGGCACCCACCTGGACAAGATCATGGATGAGTGGTCGGCCGAAGGGATCGACAGCGTCCGCCGCTGGACCGACGTGGACGCGGCGATCAGGTTCGCGGATAAGGGCGACGTCGAGGCCCTGCGGCACCTGTTCCAGAAAATCGCTCGCTTCATCCATCCGGAGCCTCTGGAGGTTGGCAAGCACCGGCCCAAGCCGGCGCGCCGCTGGCCGTATCCACCCAAGACAGAACGGGACCGGATCGACCTGGCGGCGGCGGAGACGTTCATCGTTCGCGCAATTTGGAAGAATAAGAAACCCTACGGCTACGGGAGGAGCAACCAACCTTCCAACAAGAAGGCGGTGGAGCTGGGATTGGAGCTGTGGAGGCCCGAGGAGATCGTCGCCCTGCGCTGGGACGTCACGGAAGAACAGGTCCTCGAGCGGCTCAAGCGGCCCCTCTAGTTTTTTCCCGCCCTTGATCGCCATCACGGGCGGGTTTTTTCCCGCCAAGCTTTGTTATAGCTGGTTAGCTCCAGTCAAAAAGCGGGAGCTCAAGCGGTGCCTAGAAATATTCAGCCTTCCACCGCCCCCAGCGGCGCGGTCTACCTGACGGCAGCTCAGCTGCGCACGCGCTATGGCGGCGTCAGCCACATGTGGATCGAGCGCAAGCTCCAGAACGACGCCAGCTTCCCCAAGCCCGTCACCTTCGGCGACTCAATCTTTCGCTTCTGGCGACTGGACGAGGTCGAGGCCTACGAGCGGCTGAGCGCCCTCAAGCGGTCAGCCTGAGCCAAGGAGGAGTTGGATCGTGATGGACGACGATGAACAAGAAAACGCCCCCCGGCGTCGTCTTCCGGAGGGCGCGAAGTTGTCAAGAAGGAAGGACGATCAAGATGACGACCGCGCCAGGAGTAAAGATGACGCGCTCAATGCACATAGTACATCTGTGAGAAACGACCCCGCTGAGCCCGCGCGAGGCGTGGCGCGCGGCCCACCGGGCACAGCGCGTGGCCAACGGGGTCGAGCGTGACGCACGCAGAGCTCAGCGCAAGGCGTGGGACCGGCATAACCCCGGCCTCGGGGCCGTTTTCCCCCGCTGCTTCTACGTGCTGAGCTCGCTCGTCTCGGAGCGGGAGGCCACGCGGCTGCTCATCAACGCCCGGCGCGGCGACCGGGTCGCGCTCATGGCCATCAAGATCGCGGCCAACATCATCCGCGAGCGCGACAGCGGGCGCGACCCCTACCTCTCCCTGCCGAGGGCCGATCGGGGCGCGAGCTGGGACCTGGCCTGATGACCCGGGCGTCCCCAAAGCAAGAACCGGAGGTGGCGGCCGCAGATCGCCGGGCGCGGTTGCGCGACCACCTTCGCGGGAGCGGCGGCCAAGAGCCGTACAAGCTCGTAGATCCCGCGATCTTCTTGATTGGCGACGACTGGCGCGAGGTCTTCGCCGAGTGCGCCCACGCGCCGCCGCCCGACGAGACCCTGCACGCAATCGCGGGCGCCGACCTGGTCCTCGCATATTTTTCCAAGGTCGACGCCCTGGCCTCGGTCGAGGTCGGCTGGGCGGCCGCTCGGGGCAAGCCGGTGTCGATCGGCTTCAGCGACGACCTAGCGGCCTACCGCGAGCTTCGGCTCGTGCGCCTGTTGGCCGCCCGGATCTACTTCGGCTCGCCCGCGATCGTGTGGCGCGAATTCGAGGACGATTGGATCATGACGCGGTGAAAAGTGAGCGGCAAAGCAAAGAAAATTGAACGGTAAACAGGTAAAAGACGAACAGGTGAAGCAAGTAAATAGTGAAAAGTGAAACGAGAAATGAAAGCGAGGACTATCCCTTCAACTCAAAGAAAAGCCCGCCCCCGATCTTGTGACTTTCGGAGACGGGCTGAGGAAAAGTTACGATGGACCAAGATAATGTACTACGCAGGTCAAGCTTTGTAAATCCCAACAATCGGGCCGGGCAACGGCGCTTAGAAAGACTAGCGCGAGCGGCGGCCAAGACGAACTCTTGCTTCATCTGCGGCAAACCGTTCCCCGCGATGGGGTCGCTCTTGATGGGCACGACCAAGGACGGGCGAGAGGGAACGGCCGGCGACTGCTGCAAGGCGAAGCTGGCGACAATTGAAGCAATCGGCATCAACTACGTCCCCGGGGCGCGCTCATGAACGCGCACGGACACAATACCCCCGTTCTCCCGCCGATGATCGCGGCGCTCCTGAGCGGCACCGAGGGGCACGTCTTCGTCAACAGCCTGCTGAACGAGTGGACCGACGACGGGAGCGACGAGAGGCGTCACGTCGGCCGCCACCCAAAGAACCTGATCAACTTCATCAAGCGGAACGACCGCCCGGGACGCAGCGTCTACTTCTGCATCGGGACGCTCAAGGAATTGAAGTCGCGGCGGGTAAAAGAAAACGTCCGGGAGATGGCGTTCGCCCACGCCGACGTCGACCTGAAGCACCTCGACGGCGTCACGCGGGAGGAGGCGCTGGAGGCGATCGGCGCCCTCAAGCTCCCGCCCAGCGTGATCGTGTGGTCGGGGCACGGCATCCACCTCTACTGGCTCCTCGACGCCGCGACGAAGGAGCTGGAGCGGGTCGAGGCGGTCAACGAGAAGATCATCGAGGTGGTCGCCGGGGACCGGGCGCCGAGGCACCGCGCCGCGCTGATGAGGGTCCCGGGCACCACCAACCGGAAGGACGGCGACGCCATCCCGTGCGAGGTCATCGGCGGCAGCGGCGCGCGCTACACGCTCAAGCAGCTGGAGGCCTGGGACCAGGGGGGGGTGCTGAGGCGCAAGGACACGCCGACGGACGAGAGCAACCCGTTCCTGGACGCCGCCAGGTGGGTGAGCCCCAACGCCCCGATCGACGTGGAGGCGCGGCTCGCGGCGATGGAGTTCGGGGGCGGCGGCGACTTTTCCGTCCACATGACCCAGCTCAGCGTCACGGCGGCCCTGACCGTTGCCGGATGGGACGAGGACGAGATCGTCGACATCGTTCTTGCGGCGACGCGCGCGGCGGCGGGGAGCCGCAAGTGGAACTGGGTCGCCGAGGAGAAGAAGGTCCGCAAGATGTGCCGGGACGCGGCCCGCAAGGTCGAGAGCGGCGAGCTTGGGGCGAGCAAGGGGACGAAGTCAGAGGAGGACGACGCTGAGGCTGAGGACGCCGACAAGGGCAAGGGGGACGACACGGCGAAGGAAAAGACGAAGAAGAACGTGTTCGAGCTCAAGCACTGGTACGACCTGCCCGAGCCGACGGGCGAGGAGTGGACGGTGAAGGGCCTCTTGCCCAGGCAAGGCGTCGCGACGCTCTTCGGAGCCCCGGGATCGTACAAGTCGTTCAGCGCCATCGACATCGCCTGGCACGTCGCGGCGGGCGAGTGGTGGGCGGGCCGGAGGGTCCGACCCGTTCCCGTCATCTACCTCGCGGTCGAGGGTGCCGCAGGCGTCAAGAAGCGACTGAGCGGCGCGAGGAAGATGCACGGCCTGAACGAGCGCCGCGAGCCGCTGTACGTGGTCGACGCGGCGCTGAACTTGGGCACGAGCGCGGACGACACGAAGAAGATGATCCACTCGATCGAGGCCGTCGGGGTCAACCCCGGGCTGATCGAGATTGACACGCTGAGCGCGAGCTTGGCGGGGGGCGAGGAGAACGGCCCCGGCATGAGCATGTTCCTCAACAACTGCCAGCGCATCGCGACCCACTTCAACTGCCTCGTCATCGCCGTCCACCACGTCGGCTGGGGCGAGAGCGATCGAGAGCGGGGGCACAGCAGCCTGCCCGGCAACGTCGACACTCGCATCCTCGTGGAGAGACGGGGGGACTACAAGACCGAACTGACGTTCATCAAGGTCAAGGACGGTCCGTCGGGACAAGTCATTCAAATCGATCTTGAAGAAGTTGAGTTCGGCAAGGACGAAGACGGCGACCGGATCACCACCTTGGCGGTGGCGAGGGCTGAGGAGGTCAGGGCCGAGCCCAAGACAGCGCCGGGGAAGGGACGACCGGCGAAGAACCAGCAACTCTTCATGGACGTCGTCCGGCAGGCGCTCAACGAGGCCAGTGTCGAGATCCAGTCGTCCGGAGCGCCGCTGTGGGCCGCGCCCGAGGAGGAGGTCCAAAGGCGGTACTACGCCGCGTTGGCAGAGACGGCGCGGGACGACGAGACGCCGAAGCAGCTCAAGGCGCGGCAACGGGGCGAGTTCAGGCGGCAACGAAGCAGGGCCGTCAACGCGAAGCAGTTGAACGCCACGATCCACCAGGAGCGGCCCGTCCTATGGCTGCCGTGACCCGGCCATGCGGCGCGCGGGCGGGGGTAGGTTGCCATGGGGGGAACACTTACCAGGTGGGCGAAAGTCCGCCCTATAAGGGGGCGGACATTTTCGCCTCGCTGGCAAATGAGTGCGCGCGCGAAACGCGGCGAAATTACTTTCGCCTCGCCCCGACCATTGAAATCACTGGTAAAATTGCTCTTCGGAGGGGGGCGAGGCGAAAATGGAAAAAAAATGAGCGAGGGACTTTTGCTCGGCAGGGCGCGGCGAAAGTATTTTTTACCCCCCATTTCCCGTCGCCGCTACGGCCAATACCGGACTATTCACGCGGTTACAGCGTGGTATGCTAACGGGATGAGCACCGATAAAACTAAGAAGAATGTGCGTGTCCTCTCGGCCCCGGGCCAGCCGATGCGCAACAGCGCCCAGCACCGCGACTGGATCGCCTACAAGCGCAAGTGGGGAATCCGAGCGGAGCGGCACCACCCGCCGAAGTACGAACCTCGTCATGCCGAGTTTGCGAGGAAGCTCGTGGCTCTCGGCGCCAACGATTGGGAGATCGCGCAGGCCCTGAACGTCTCGGCGCCGACGATCACGACCTGGAAGACAAAACACCCCGAGTTCGCCGAGGCGATGCGCTACCGCGACGAGGACGGAACTTTTCAAAACGACCGCGTGAAGCGATCGCTCTTCCACCGCGCGACCGGCTACAACTATCACAGCGAGAAGGTGATGGTCGTCGAGGGCGAGGTCGTCCGCGTGCCGGTCGTTGAGCACGTCCCGCCGAGCGAGAACGCGGCCCGATTCTGGTTGCAAAATCGCGACGGTCAGAACTGGAACGCCGCCCAACGACATGACCTCGCTATCGCCCAGGACGTCAACGTCACGATCACGAAGGACATGAGCCCGAAGGACGCGATGGCCGAGTTCATGAAGCTCCTGCGCGCGCCCCCGCCGCTGGTGATCGAGCACGAGGCGAGGGAGCCCGCCACCGCTGACCCCCCCCATGGCGACGGCAACGGCTCGGACTGAGGCCCGCCGCGCCGCCACCGTAGAATGCCGCGCACGGCCCGGACCCCGGCGATGGTCCTCCCGGCGTGTGCAGAAGCCCCCAGGCGGCCAATTCCCCGCCCGGATAGGGTTTCACCCCTCCCGCCGCCGTGAACCGTCCCAGCCGCTCCCTTGGGCTCCAGTTTTCCCGCATCTCCCCCGGCTTCGCGGGATTTACTTTCGGTTAAATCGAACATACAGACTAGTGTCAGTGTGTTCAACGGAGCCTCGGAAGGATGCCCCCAATCGTTGCCTACCACCGCGTGTCGACCACCAAGCAGGGCCGATCCGGCCTGGGGCTTGAGGCCCAGCGACAGGCGGTCGCCGCCTTCGCCGCCGCCGAGGGCTTCCACATCGCCGCCGAGTTCACGGAGGTGGAGACGGGCAAGGGCGCCGACGCCCTCGATCGCCGCCCTCAACTCAAGGCGGCCTTGGCCCTGGCCAAGAAGCTCAAGTGCGAGGTCGCCGTGGCCAAGCTCGACCGACTGAGCCGCGACGTTTCCTTCATCGCTGGCCTGATGAGCCACAAGGTGCCGTTCGTCGTCACTGCGCTGGGCCGGAGCGTCGATCCGTTCGTCCTCCACATCTACGCGGCGCTGGCCGAGCAGGAGCGGCGGATGATCAGCGAGCGGGTCACCGCCGGACTGGCCGTGGCGAAGGCGCGCGGCGTGAAGTTGGGTCGGCAAGAGATAGCAGACGCAAACCGCCTCGCCGCCGCTGAGCGGGACGCGAGGTTGGAGCCGGTCTTGCGGGAGCTGTCCGGCTCGTCGGCCGAGCAGTGCGTCGCGGTGCTCGAACAGCGCGGCTTCGGCAAGCTCTCGCACATGACCGTCTATCGAGCGCGCACGCGCCTCGGCCTGCCAAGGTCGACGAGGGCGTCGTGACGGAGATTGAGAAAGCGCGAGAGCAAGACCTCGCCTGGGCGGAACACAGGCGCGAGCAACCGAACCAAATTCCCGACGCGATCAAGCGTGCAGTTCGCAACTTCAAGAAGACGCTCGATGAATCGAATCGTCGCGCCACAACGATGGTCGACTCGGGGTCGTGGAAGGCGTCCGCGCGTTTGGTGTTCTCGAACAGTCCGCGTCCGGCGAAGGCGTTTGAGCACTTGAGGCGAACGCTCGCGCCAGCCCGCGTCGAGAGAGCGAGCGTGGGGGCAATCGATGGAATAACCGCAACCTGGCTCGAGGCCTTCGACGGCTCGATCATCGTTGGGGTTGACCACCCGAGCCTTCGCCAGAGCGAGGTCATCGTCAATCTGTTCAGCATCGTCGCCGGACTCAGTTACGTCACGAACACGCCGCTGGCCGTTCCAGATCACGCGCTGGGGCGAATGTTGATGCGCTCGCCCAAGATTGACCTCTCGGCTGCGATCCACGAGGCATGCGCCCACTTTCTCAAGGCGCCATTCCAGACCGTGGCGGACATGGCGCTCGCGGGCCAAACAGTCGTGTTGCCAGCGGGCGACGGCTACCTGCTGACGGAGGCAATCTTCCCTGACGTCCTGGGCAAGACGCGCGTGCCGGTCGCCCGCGCCCGCACCTTCATCTTGAAGTCGCAAGCTGGACTCGATCAGCTCCCGATTGCGCCTGCGAGCTCGTCCGAACTTGGCGTTCTCGCCGGTACGTGGCAGTTGCTCGGCGCGGTACCCGGAACGCCGCCCTTGCTCCGCCCGGACCAGCTCGAAAGGCTCGCGGAGAACTCCTCTTGAGGCGGCGGGCGAGCTATTGGGGGCGCTTGACCGAGACTCGCCCTTGTGCGCGCTCCAGAAGCCCCGACAAGGCGGCCCTCCCCCACTCAGGGCTTTATCAAACCAAACACTGGGTCGTCGGCGGGGGGCGGAATGAAGCCCAGCTGCACGAAGCGGGTCTGCACGCACTTTGGGACATCGTTGCCGCGCGCCCCCTCCGCGATGCAGCCCTTGAGCGTGAGCAGGGCCACGTCGAAACTATATTGAAACGCTACGCCGCACGCTTCTTTGAGGAGGGGCGTCGCTCGACACTCGGCCTCGAAGTTGCTCTTTGGCATCCGCGAAACTCTCTTCGGCGGCGTGTCCCGGAAAGGCGCGCGTCGTCAGAAGCAAGACGACCAACACGGGCGCGATGGACAACGTTTTCATCATGGATTCCCCGTCGGTTTATAACTTCGGCGCGATGACCTTTGGTCCGGGCGGCGTAGTCGGCCTTGTCGTCCCGCAAGCCGGCGCGAGCACGACTAAACATAAAACCGCATTTTCGTTTCCTACTCATTCCGCGTTCTCAAGTTCGTCGGGGTCGTACCAGGTCTCGCCCGTATCGACGAGAATGTCCGTTCCGCCGCCGCCGTTCCGCTCCCGCACGCCCTGGACGAGGTAGCCCCCGGGAACCCCGACGACCTGAACGGGGTCGCCTTCCTTGATGGCGTGGCGGTCGAGAACATACGCGCAGCCCTTGAAGTCGAGATGGT
Organism: uncultured Alphaproteobacteria bacterium; assembly: GCA_963794655.1. Classification (GTDB taxonomy): domain Bacteria; phylum Pseudomonadota; class Alphaproteobacteria; order Rhizobiales; family Beijerinckiaceae; genus Roseiarcus. Next base: position 779,720 of record CAWCEV010000006.1, on the reverse strand, counting down.
AGACGGGAGTCGTGTTGACCCAGCGCGGGCCGAAGTTGACGAGGGCGTTGCCGTCTTTGTCGAACACGATGATCGTTCCGACTTCTTCCTGATCCTGGAGGCGCACCCTTGCGCCGATCTTGAACATCTCACTCCTCCCCGGGAACGAGCTCGACCCAGCCGTCGCGCACGGTGTTCCAGAGCCACTGCGAGGCGTTGCCCCGCTCGTCGCCCTTGGCGAACTGGGCAAGATAGGCGCCGACGGTCTTTGACTTCTTCATGATCTCGAAGTGGGCGTGCGCGTCCGTTCCGGCTCGTCGCGGGTTTGCGCGGCTCTCCGTGAGGACGTGGATCACGTCCGTCGCCTTGCGTCGGCGCCTCATCCCGGTCTTCGCTTCCTTGGGCTTGGAGGACTTGGCGACCTTGGACTTGACCGCCTTCGTGGCCCTCGCCTTGGCAGGCTTCGCGGCCTTGACCTTCGGGGTCTTGGGCTTCGGGGTCTTGGCGGTCTTCGTGGACTTCTTGGAGGCCGCAGTCTTGGGAGCCGCCTCGTTTGTGGTGATTGCATCAGTCATCTTAGATTTTCCTTTGCTCGTCTTAGAGTTTACAGGAATACTCTCGCTTATTTGTATAGACTTGTAAACATCTATTCTTTTAGTATTCATGCCAAAAACAAAAACCCCCGGAAATTATCCCGGGGGTAAGTCTACCGACCGATGGGGGACTTCATTCGGCAGGAACCTCTTCCTCCAGGAGTTCTCGTCCACGTTGGACGTGGCTCACCCAAGCGGCCCACCGTCGATCAACTGCCTGCCGGTCGACAAGGTCGCGGGCGAAGACAGTGGCTGGAATTTGTAACGCGGTCTGGGGCGGCTGCCGGAGGGCCAACCCGCCCACTATCACGCTCGCCGCGCAGCAGATGACTACGCCGATCGTCGAGAGGGTCTCTTCCAACTCTTTTCTCCTTCCTTGTTAGATTTCACAGAACATATCTGTATCGAAACTCTCTGCTTCTTGTAAACCTTTATTTACAACTGGGGGAAAGAAGAAATGGGGGCTGTATTCTTCACACCCTGCAGAGATTTGCAAATACAATTGTATTGCGCTGGTCAATCTACTAAAAAGTGTGTAGCCTGAAGCTGCGGCCATCCCGGTTGTGCTACGATTGCGGCCGTGTATTCTAAGGGAAGACTGGTTGATGGCAGAGATCTACACGAGGGTCACGGGCGGCGAGAAGCTCAAGGCAAGGCTTGAGGAGATGGCCGCCGCCCTGGCGAAGGCTCGATCGGTCCGCGTGGGCTTTCTTGAGGACGCCCGCTACCCGGACGGGACGAGCGTGGCCATGGTGGCCGCCGTGAACGAGTTCGGGAACCCGCCCTCCCGTCCCCCGCGCCCCTTCTTCCGCGGCATGATCAGGCAGCAGAGCAAGAAGTGGCCCGGAGAGATCGCCCAGGCCCTCAAGCACAGCGGTTACGACGCCGAGAAGGCGCTCGACCTCACCGGGGCCGCCATCAAGGGACAGTTGCAAGAGGCGATCACGACCTACGTCGGTCCGCCGCTCAAGCCCGCGACGGTCGAGCGCAAGGGATTCGACAAGGCGCTCGTCGACACGGGCCACATGCTCGCGAGCGTCGACTATTCCGTGGTGAAGAAATGAAGACCCCGATCTTGAAGGAGCGCTCGCTGACCCAGGCGCGGTTGAAGGAGCTGCTCAGCTACGACCCGAAGACGGGCGTATTTCATCGACTGGTGACGAGACCAAATTCCCGTGCGGGCGACGTCGCCGGGACTAAACACGGGTCCCCAAACCCGTACATCGTCATAATGGTCGACGGCAGGCGCTACCTCGCCCACCGGCTCGCGTTCCTCTTCGTCACGGGGACCTGGCCTCCGGAAGAAGTCGATCACCGGGACGGGGACGGGTCCAACAACCGCTGGAAGAACCTCCGCGCGTGCGCGAAGTCGCACAACCTGGCGAACGCAGGCAGGAGGCGGAATAACACGAGCGGCTTCAAAGGCGTCTCCTGGTGTCGTGCGAGCAACAAGTGGCGGGCGCAGATCGGGTTTGGTGTCGCGCGTTATCTCGGTTGTTTCGACCGGATCGAGGACGCCGCTTCCGCGTATGGAAAGGCGGCGCGCAAGTTTCACGGCGAGTTCGCAAGACTCGCATGAAGGAAGTGACAGGAGAAGTTTGAATCATGAACTACGGCAGCGAAGAGAACGACCATCATGACGTCACCCCCGAGGACGTGAAGCGCTTCTTGCAGAGCGCCTTGAGCCCCGAGGACTTCCAGCGAGTCGAGGAGATGCTCACCGCGCTTTGCAACCAGGCGGAGAACGAGGAAAACCAGGAGCCGGACGATCAGGAGAATGACTTCGTCGCGCCCGGAAAGGCCGGTTTCATCGGCGAGTTCGGCGACCCCGCAGGCTATCAGGAAGATGAGCCCCCGCCGTTCAAGGGCAGGCCCCGCCCGGGCGGCGCTCAAGACGGAATGAGGGCCTACGGGGCGCACCTGTGGAGAGCCGAGGCGGACTACGCAAGACGTTGGCCGGAGGCGAAGCGGATCCAGCACGCGTTCGACGCAGGCGGTTCTCCTCGCCCCGCCAAGGTGAGCTCCGCCGTGTATGCCGATTATGCGCGCCGCTGGGGGAATACCCGTGTCCTCTGAGCGCGAGAAACTCAAGAAGGCGCACGCCGCCTTCACTGCCGCCCAGTCCCGCGTCGTTGAGGCCCGGTCGGCGGTCGACACCGCCCAACGCTCCCGCTGGAAGGCGCGTGGCGACCTTGAGCGCTTCCACGAGGAGGGCAAGGAGCCGTCGGGGTTCGACGATCTCGACGGCGCGCTCGCGGCGATTGCGGGCGGCTCGGCGGGCGTCGCGGCGCTCATCAACACCGAGCCCAGGCGGGCGAGGCAAGCCGAGTTGGAGCGGGAGGTCGAGGCTTGGGTGCGCGCGAGCGAGCTCGCTGAGCAGGCGCTCGCGATGCGCGAGAAGGACGCGAGCGCGGCGGCTTGGGACGTGGACGCGACCGCCCGGGCGGTCGTCGCGGCGGAGGCCGCTTGGCCCGCGCTCAAGCAGCGCTACGACGAGGTGTGCGGCGAGCTTCGCGCCCTCCGCGCCCAACTGGCCAGCCTCGCCGAGGCGGTGCCGGGCATCAGTTCCCCGTACGTTTGCGAGGTTGACGTTCGGAACGTCGTGGACCTGAGCCCGCTCTACGGCCCCGAGCGGGACTCATCGTTCGTCGACTTCTTGGCGGCCTTGAAGGGGGATCCCAGCGCGAAGATGGAGCGGAGGGCAGCGAAGCCGCGGATCGCATGAGCGCCCTCCCTCCTTTGCCGCCCGCGCTGTTGGGGTGGAGTGTTTCTTCTCCTCGCGCCCACCCCAACGGGAGGCTCGCCGGACTTTCCGTTTTGCTTCTCTCCTTGCGCCGAGCGGAACGTCCGGCGACCGACCTCTCTTTCCGTGGGGTTCCAGGTGGCTAGCCGCATCAAGAACAAGACGCGCAAGCCCCCGGCGACGACGAGCGAGCGCCTCACACGAATAGAGCGCGCGCTCCTCAGCCTCGCCAGTGGGCGGAGGGGCAAGACGGCCGCCGCCACGGACGAGGCGATCCGCATCAACCCGGAGGTTCGCCAGCGGTTGCGCGACGCCCGCGCTGAGAGGGGCCGCAGGAAGGCGCAGGAGGCCGCAGGAGCGTGGGCGCGCGCCTTCCAGCCTGCCCAGCACCCCAAGGCCGCCACGCCCCCCTCTGGCGCCGACACAATGGCCCTCGACGAGGGGCTCCCGGACTTCTCGGGTGGCAGCCTCGCCTTCATGAGCTCCGCCTACGCGGAGGGTCAAGAGTTCCTGGGCTATCCCGTGCTCAGCTTGATGGCGCAGCGCGCGGAATATCGAAACATCTGCAAGATCCTCGCGACGCAGATGACGAGGAAGTGGATCAAGATCGTCAGTCGTAGCGACGACGGCGCGAGCTACGCCAGCATCGCCGCCCTGGAGCGGTTCATGAAGAAGGTTGGGGTCCGAGACGCCTTCAAGCGGGCTGCGGAGATCGATTTCTTCTTTGGCCGTGGACACCTGTTCCTCGAGTTCGGCGGCGAGAAGGGAATCGCCGAGGAGGAGACCGCGCGCTCCGTTGGGACGGGCGACGACGGGATCAGCCGGGCGAAGGTTGGGAGGCAGAACCCGTTGACCGCGTTGCGGCCAGTCGAGCCGCTCTGGGTCTACCCGATGGACTACAACACCACCGATCCGTTGGCCTCCGATTGGTACGAGCCAACCACTTGGTTCGTCCTCGGCAAGGCCGTTCACAATTCGCGCTTGCTGACCTTCGTCGGCGAGGAGGTGAGCGACCTCTTGAAGCCCGCGTACTCGTTTGGCGGTTTGAGTAAGACCCAGATCGCCAAGCCGTACGTCGACAACTGGCTGAACACGCGCCAGGCGGTGGCCGACCTCGTCAAGGGATTCACGACCTACGTCTTGAAGACGAACCTGATGGCCACGCTGCGGAACGGGAGCGCGGACGATCTATTCGAGCGCCTGGAGATGTTCATCGAGACTCGCGACAACTCCGGGGTGATGGCGGTGGACCAGGAAAGCGAGGACTTCGCCAACGTGAGCGCGCCGCTCGGCGGCCTGGATGAGTTGCAAGCCCAATCTCAAGAGCAGATGAGCAGCGTGAGCCGCATCCCCCTCGTTTGGTTCACGGGCATCACGCCGTCCGGCTTGAACGCGTCGTCTCAGGATGAGCGCATCGTCTTTGCCGAGACCATTCGCGCGCTTCAGGAGGAAGAGTTCGAGGACAACCTCCGCTCCGTCTTCCAGTTCTGTCAGCAGTCGCTCTGGGGCCGCGTGAACCCGGACCTCGACTTTGAGTTCTTGCCGCTGATGGAGCTGACGGAGCTTGAGCAGGCGCAGAAGCGCGGAATTGACGCGCAGGTTGACTCCGCGAACGTGGAGATGGGCGCGCTCGGACCCGACGAGGTGCGGGCGCGACTCGCCACAGATAAGGACAGCCTCTACCCCGGCCTCGACGTGGACAGGATGCCCGGCGCAGAAGTTCCCCGCGCGGGAGCTTCACAGATGCCCGCCTCGTCCGACAACGTCATTCCGCTGCGTGCGCGCCGCGCCTAACCCCTCCGGCAGGCCGACTGCCAACGCGTCTGTCAAGGCGACCATGAACCTCCCGGAAATCGTCCCTGGGAGCTGACAAAATACAGAATCGTTATCAGCAATATTATTAAAGCGAAAAATCCGTGACGCAGTAGAGCCAGCACGGTCAAGAAAGTCCCTAAAATTATGACGTTGAAAAGAATGGTGTTCGCAGCGTAGAGTGAAAGGAAGTCGTCAGGGATCATTCGACTCGCCTTTTACCTTAAGGGAAGACCTCAAAACCAAGCCACTGGGACGGTCCCGACCAGAAAGACTGTGGCCGTAGTGAACGGTTTCATTTGATGAACCCGAAGGACTTGGCCACTCGCTCGGTCTGCGTGCAGCGCGCGGTCTTTTGAGAGGAAGTCATATCTTTGAACCCCCATCTTCCTGTTTCCACCATCGCCTCCAGCGTGACGGCAAACTGCGTGTCGTCTGCGTCGACATTCTTTTCGATGAAGGCGCGGATAGCGGCTTGGTTGTACGTAAGACCGCACAGCTCTTCCGAAGCGATAACGCTGCCCAGTTCCACGGCTACGCTGGCGCTGTCCTTGGCTTGCCCCGACTGAACCGTCCCGACCAGCAATATCGTGGCGGCAATGAGCGTTTTCATGTTGAACTTGCCTCCAATCTTGCCGAGCTTTAGATCGGGGCGCAGGTTGGCCGCACGCGCATGAATGCCTGCTCGCTCCAAAATCGTTGGGGGAGCCTAATCGGCGCCTCGCCGCTCTCGGACGACTCGGCGGGACTTTTTCTCGTGGTACGCCCAGTCCCGCCATCGGTTGTAGAGCACGCAGGCGTTCATCCGGCTGCCGCCGAGCTTCTTGGCGATCTTGTCAAAGGTCATGCCGTTGTCGTGGAGGCGCACGATCTCGCGAACCCGGTTCGGGCTCATGGGCCCGGTCGCGACCTGCCCCGAGTGCGGACCCCCCTTCAAGGGTTCAATGCTCATGCGGAAGAACATAAATCAACGCGAATAAGCGTGTAAAGATGCCATCCGAGGCGACGTGTGGCACGCAAGGGGCTCATCGGGTGGGGGGCTTCGCAGGCCCTTGTCGCCTCCGGCGCGAAGGGATCTTTTGCTTCGCACTGGACGATGAATGGCGGAGCCGCGCCTAACTTCCCCGCCCCCGTGGCTGATGCGCTCGCTTCTTACCTCATGCGCCAGGCCCGATCCGGTCCGCGCCCAAACACCTCATCCACAGCAATGCGTGGGATAAGCTTCTTCGTAACTCCATTTGGGCGTACACCTCTCTTGTATTGTTCACGAGAGAATCGCACATGGCCGACCAAGCTCAAGATTAAAATGGGGCACATCGAGTTCGAGTACGAAGGCGACGCGCCCTATGATACCGACGCCGTCAAGGACCTATTCACGCATCTCGAAACCCTGATGGGCGCTGCTCCGCCCGGGGCTTTTGCCACGCCCGAGCCTCCGCCTTCGAGCAACGGGGTCGATCTTACTGCTGCGGCTCCTTCTGACCTTGGCAGCTTGGCCCCGAACACTGTCGCGGCGCGGCTTAACGCAAAGACCGGACCCGACGTAGCCATCGCCGCCGCTGCCTATCTCCAGATTTGCCAGGGCAAGACCACGTTCAGTCGCGGTGCGCTTCTGACGACTATGAAGGCGGAGACCGGCTACTACAACACCATGATGAGTTCGAATCTGACCAGCGCACTCAAGACCTTGATTGCGTCGAAGCGCATCAACAGTCTCACCAACGATCAGATAAGGTCGCCCAGGATCTTCGAAAGCACATGACGAACATCAAGGACGACACGACGCGTGCGTTCGTTGAAGAGGCGATCAAGTGTCACGAGGCCGCCTTCTACCGCTCTGCCATCGTGATGTCGTGGCTGGCGGCTGTTGCCGTTCTCTATCAGGAGGTGGTCACCAAGCATCTCGCTGCCTTCAACGCCGAGGCCGCGCGGATCGACAACAAGTGGAAGCCTGCCACGACCACCGACGACATCGCAACGATGAAGGAGAGCGACTTCCTCGATCGGCTAGTCGGCGTCAAGGTGATCGGAAAGAATGTGAAGGCTCAGCTACTCAATGGGTTGAACCTCCGAAATGGGTGTGGACACCCGAACAGCCTCAAAGTCGGGCCGAATGTCGTGGCCGCCCACATCGAGATGCTGCTGCTGAACGTCTTCGACAAATTTTCCGCCTAAGATGACAAGCCGAACCGGCGACGCCTAGTCCCGGCGATAGTCTGCCGGGAGGCCCAGGGCCACCAAAATGAGAAAGAAGAGCGATAAAAAGGCGGCAGCCGCTTTCAAGAAAGCCGTGGAGGAAATTGAGTGGTTCGTTGATGCGGTGACTCAGTCTTCGTTGTCCGACAATTACAAGACGTGGGCGCACGACTACGCAACAATACGTCTGTATCGGGAATTTGAAAATCTGATGCTTAATTGCGTGATCGCTGCCCTAAATAGAGATACCACACAGTTATCCTCGAAGACAGGTGTCTCATTTCCGAAGCATCTTACCGATGAAGTCTGCGAGTTTTTGATCGTCGGCGACGGCTATTTCGATTTCCGTGGCAGGGACGGTCTCATCCAGACGTGTAAACGCTTCCTGCGCGACGATCATCATCTCGTTACGATCGTTAAAAAGGCGGCCTACAAACCCGCTCTTGAACGACTATCGGCCCTCCGGAATTTCGCGGCTCATGACAGCAAACTATCCAAGAAGCGCGCTTTGAAGGTGATCGAAGCAAAAAGGCTCGTTGCGTCGGGCGCGTGGCTTAAACGGCAGCGACGATTTGATGACCTAGCGAGGAGCCTTACAAAGCTCGCAGACGAGATTGCTGACGAGGCTCCGTATTGAGTATGCCCGCAGCGACGGCCCGGCTGTTTACCCCGGCGGTTACCCCGGATCGCCGGCCTCTTATCGGGCCTAGTGCTAACCCATTGGTTTAATTGGTGGAGCCAGACGGAATCGAACCGACGACCTCTTCAATGCCATTGAAGCGCTCTCCCAACTGAGCTATGGCCCCGTTTTCCAAAATGTCATCGCGCCGCTTCGATTGGGGCGAAGCGCGCCCTTATCTGCTCAGGCGCGGGGGTATAACCGCAAAGCCGCATCCGCCACAAGGGCCGCGGGCCGAAAAAAGCCGGGGGGCCGGTCAGGTCTCCTCGTCTGGCGCGATGTCCCCGTCGATGAGGTTGCTCACGTCGTCGTCGTCTTCCTCTTCCTCCTCGAGGAACGGATCGTCCGGCGCGTCGTCGTCGGCTTCCTCGACATCAATGTCGTCGACCACCGCCTCGGCGCTCTTCTCCTCGCCCGCAGCGACCTCGTCGAGCGACACGATTTCGACCCCGGCCGGCGTCGGAAGCTCGGAATCCTCTTCTTCGGACTTGGCGGCGGGCCGCGCGCGCGCCGCCGCTGCGCCCTGGAAGATCGTGCCGCATTTCGGGCAGACGATCGGATCCTTATTGAGGTCGAAGAATTTCGCGCCGCAGTTCTGGCACTGGCGCTTGGTTCCGAGTTCGACTTTGGCCACTGCGGTCAGTTCCCGGGCTGGAGGGCGGTGTTCAGGACCGCCCCGTTAGTCGCCGCTCCCGGTCGTGTCAATGCGCTTTCTCTTCGATGGTCGACAGGCTCAAACGCCAGTGATACGAGCGCGGGCCGCGGGCCGGTTGTCGCTCCCCCGGGCGAAAGGAAGCAACCCGTTTGTCCGCTCATTCGTCGCATCCCGCGGCCTCGCCCCTCAGCGCCGCGCGCGCAAGACCGCTGAAAGGTCGTGTCCGGCCGCCGGGCGACAAGTCGATCTCGCATCGCGCCTTTCTGTTCGGACTGCTGGCCTGCGGCGAAACCAGGGTCGAGGGCCTGCTCGAGGGCGAGGACGTGTTGAATACCGGCAAGGCTTGCCGTGCGCTTGGCGCGGTCGTCGAGCGCATCGGGCCCGGGCAATGGCGGATTCGCGGACCGGGCTTAGGCGCGATCCTGCCGCCGCGCGAGACCCTCGATTTCGGCAACGCGGGCACAGGCTCGCGGCTGATGATGGGGGTCGTCGGCGGCCACGGGATCACCGCGACCTTCGACGGCGACGCCTCGCTCCGCAAGCGGCCGATGCGGCGCATCCTCGATCCGCTGCGGCTCATGGGCGCCGAAGTCCTGTCCGAGGCCGAGGGCGGGCGCTGTCCGATCGTGCTCAAGGGCGCGCGCGATCCCGCGCCGATCGAATACCGCACGCCCGTTGCCTCGGCGCAGATCAAGTCGGCGGTGCTTCTCGCCGGGCTCAACGCGCGCGGCGCAACCACGGTGATCGAGGCGCAAGCCTCGCGCGACCATACCGAGAAGATGCTTGGCTATTTCGGCGCCGACGTCTCTGTCGCGCATGAGGGCGAGGGTCGGCGGATCACGCTTGTCGGCCAGCCGGAATTGCGCCCAACGACCGTCGTCGTTCCGGCCGACCCGTCGTCGGCGGCGTTCCCGATCGTCGCCGCGCTGATCGTTCCCGGTTCCGACGTCGTCATCGAGGGGGTGATGATGAACCCGCTCCGGACCGGCCTCCTCACGACGCTGAGCGAGATGGGCGCCCATATCGAGACGATCGACAAGCACCTCGAAGGCGGCGAGGAGGTCGCGGACTTGCGGGTGCGCCAGGGCACGCTGCGCGGCGTCGACGTCCCCGCGGCGCGCGCGCCCTCGATGATCGACGAATATCCGATCCTGGCCGTCGCCGCCGCCTTTGCCTCTGGGACGACCCGCATGCGGGGCTTGAGCGAGCTCAGGGTGAAGGAGAGCGATCGTCTCGCCGCGGTCGCCGCGGGACTTGAGGCCGCGGGCGTCGAGTGCGCGATCGAGGGCGACGATCTCATCGTCGAGGGCGGGCGTCCGCGCGGCGGCGGTGTGGTCGCAACCCACATGGATCACCGCATCGCCATGAGCTTCCTCATCATGGGGCTCGCGAGCCTCGAGCCGATGGCGATCGACGACGCTTCGATGATCGCGACCAGCTTCCCCGAATTCCGCCCGACGATGGAGCGGCTGGGGGCCCAATTCAGGTAGGCGCGGCCCGCCCGGCCCGGGCGCGCTGGCTTCTGGCGCCGATCGCAGCATTTCAATGGGTTGGGCGCCAAAAACTGTCACCGGGATATCGGTGACAGTTTACTCAATCCCCGATTGAGAACGCGCGCGTTGAAAAGGGGATTGAGTAAACTGTCACCGTATTAGCCCCGCGCCCGCGAGCCGGCTGTAGCCGACGACGTCGGCGGCGAGGATCGCCGCGAGTTTCCGGGTCTCGCTCATCCTTCTGGCAACCCGGCCTTGCGCATGCCGTCGAAAATGGGCTCGAGCTGGGCCAAAAACGTCGGGTCGTCGCTCATCGTCGTCCACGCCTCGCGGACGCGGGCGATGGAGAAGGCTGGATTGATGGCGAGCGCGGCCTTGGCTGCGGAGCGCGCCTCGTCCGCTCGACCAAGCTGCGCGAGCGCGGCAGCCAAGTGAAAGTGCGGATTCGGAAAGTTTCGATTGGTCTCGATGGAGCGTCGAAACCACGAAATCGCTTGCTCCCAGCGGCCGAGGTGGAGGCTTGCTACGCCTGGGTAGTGCATCCAGACGCAAGCCAACGTATCGCGCGGGCTGAGACGCAGGGCCTCGGCGACGTGGCCCTCCGCTTCTTCGGCGCGACCGGCAAAAATCTTACCTCTTCCGATCATGGCATGGGCGGCGGCCAGATTTCGATCCAACGCCAACGCATGTTCACATTCGGCGATGCCCTCCGCGACGCGCTTGGTGAGCAGCTCTATGACTCCCAACCACATATGACCACTGGGATGGTCTGAGACCAAGGACAGGGCTCTGGTCAACTTCGCTTCGGCGGCCGCGAAAGCCACTTTGGGATCGGTCGAGAACAAGAATGCGCCAGCTCTCGAATCTGCGCGCGCCGAGGCGATCAGCGCCTCGACATTGTCGGAATCAGTAGTAAGCGCGCGATCGAAGAAGCCGCGCGCTTCCGCCAAAGTCTCAGCGGTAATGCCCTTGTTCAGCCAGGCCATACCCTGAAAATACAGGTCCAACGAGTCGGGACTCGGAGTCTGTTCGGCGCGGCGCGCCTCGGCCGCGATGAGCTCGACATTCAGCGCGCTCGCCAGGCGCGCGACGATTTCATCCTGCATGTCGAACAGATCGGCGAGCGGCTTGTCGAACCGCTCGGCCCAGAGATGATTCCCCGTCTCGGCGTCGATGAGCTGCACGTTGACGCGCAGGCGACTCCCGCCGCGCTGAACGCTGCCCTCGAGAACATAGCGGACGTTCAGCTCGCGCCCGATCTGCTTCAGATCGACAGCCTTGCCCTTGTAGGTGAAGGCGGTGTTGCGCCCGATCACGAACGCGCCTCGCATCCGCGAGAGGTCGGTCGTGAGGCTCTCCGTCACCCCGTCGGCGAAATGCTCATGGCTCAGGTCGCCGCCGGTATTGGCGAACGGCAGCACGACCATCGAGAGGCGCGGCGCGGCGGTTCTTTCCGGCGCGGCGGCCGACGCGGGCCTTGCTTGAAGCGGCGCGCCGACTTGCACCGAATAAACGCGGATCGGTTCAGAAATGTTCTTGAGCTGGGTCGGGCCGAGATCGGTCGCGGCAAGATCGAGCCGCCCCTTCACCTGGCGATAGGCGTCCTCGGAGAGACAGACTGCGCCCGGCTTCGCGATCCCTTCCAGCCGCGCCGCGATATTGACGCCGTCGCCCATGAGGTCGCCGTCAGCCTCCTCGACCACGTCGCCCAGATGGATGCCGACGCGGAACTCGATGCGGCGCTCGGCCGGCACGCCGGCGTTGCGCTCGATAAGGCCGTTCTGCACCTCGATGGCGCAGCGCACCGCGTCGACCACGCTGCGGAACTCAATAAGGCTGCCGTCGCCGGTGCGCTTGACGATCCGCCCGCGGTGCGCGGCGATGGCGGGGTCGATGAGATCGCTCCGCAGGCCCCGCAGCCGCGCGAGCGTGCGATCCTCGTCCGCTCCCGCGAGCCGGCTGTAACCGACAACATCAGCAACCAGTATTGCTGCAAGCTTCCGGGTCTCGGTCATCGGACCCTCCGGCCGTCGAGGAGACTACTACAAGAGGCTGCCAGAAGCCGCCAAGATCAATGTGGGCGACCGTGCCTTCGGCCAAAGACCGCTTCCTCACGCTTACCACCCATTCAAAAGGGCGATCTCGAAGGCCCGCTCCGGGTCGATTCCCGCTGTTTTGATCGGCCGCTGGGCGAGGCTCCAAGCACGAGATTTGCGCCGTCAGCCTATCGTCACCCACCGTCCCTCGCGACTCGACTTCGCGATCGCGTGGATGGTCCGCTCGATCTTGAGCCCCGCTTCGAAGTCGATGGTCAGCGACGGTTTGCCGGCGATGCGGTTCAAGAGCTCGTGGGCTTCGACGACCTTGAGCTCGTTGAAGCCCATCTGGTGGCCGGGCGCGACGATGAACTGGTCATAGGGCGGATGGGCAGGCCCCATCAGGATCTGCCGGAAACCTTGCAGCTCCGCCGGCCCCTCGGCGACATAGAGGCTGACCTCGTTGAACCGCTCCTGGTCGAATGTGATGGCGCCCCGGCGCCCGAACAGCTGCAGTTGCAGCCGCCCCTTGCGCCCCCAGGCGCAGCGATTGACCTGGATCGTTCCCGAGACGCCGTCGTCCATCCGAAGCAGCGCGGTCGCGATGTCGAAGGTCTCGACCGCCCGGCGCCCGCCATCGTCGGGCCGATCGGGGTAGGGCTTGCTCATTTCGCCGAAGACATCGCTCGGCATGCCGATCAGGGTCGAGATCAGGCTTAGCGGGTGGACGGCGAAATCGTCGAGCGCGCCATAGCCGGCGCTGGCCCGGCTGCGCCAGGAGAACGGCGCCTCTGCGTCGGCGAGATAGTCCTCATCCATCTCGATACGGAAATGGTTGAGCCGGCCGATCGCGCCGCTCTTGAGGAGCCTGCCGATGAAACGGACGGCGGGACTTTGGATATAGTTATAGCCGAGGATCGCGACCCGGCCCGAGGCGCGCGCCGCCGCCGCCATCCGTTCGGCATCGGCGAGCGTCGGCGCCATCGGCTTTTCGCACCACACATGCTTGCCCGCTTCCAGCGCCGCGACCGCCATCGGCGCATGAAGCGCATTGGGCGTCGTGATCGAGACGACGTCGACCGCTGCGTCGGCGATGAGCGCCCGCCAATCGGCGGTCGAGGCCTCGAAGCCGAACTCGTCCGCACGTCGCCGCGCCAGCCCCTCCTCGACCTCGCACAGCATGGCGCGCCGAATGACCGGCGTATCGCCGAACGCCGCCTGGACGCCGGTCCAGGCCAGCGCGTGGCACTTGCCCATGTAGCCCGTGCCGATCAGTCCCACGCCGATCGTGCTCATGACCGTCCCTCCCCGATTGCCGCGCGACCACGGCCAATACAAATATTTCATCTGCTACACAAATTGGAATATCTGTTCTACTGATGTCGGGCGGGCCACGGGCGTGACGAAGGGAACGATGAGCGCCGACTCGAGGATCGAACCGCCGGAAAGCTTCGACGCGCTCGAGCGCCGCCTGATCGAGATCGAGCCGCATCTGCCCAAGCGCCTTCGCCAGGCCGCGGCCTATGCGCTCCACCATCCCGACGAATTCGCGCTCGGCACCGCCTCGGCGCTCGCGCGCAGCGCCGAGGTCCAGGCGTCGACTTTGGTGCGCTTCGCCCAGACGCTCGGCTTCGCCGGCTTCTCCGAACTCCAGGAGATCTTCCGGTCGCGCCTGCGCAACCGCTGGCCGGACTATTCCGAGCGCCTCAAGGCCTTGCAGGAAAACGCCCGCGATAGCGGCGATCCGACCCATCTTCTGTTCGGCTTCGCCGATTCCGCCGCCGCCTCGATCGGCCGGCTGCGCGAGGCGGTGCAGCGGCGCGAGCTCGACCGCGCGGTCGGCCTGCTGGCGGGCGCACGAACGATCCATTGCCTCGGCCAGCGACGATCCTTCTCAGTCGCCCACTATCTCACTTACGCCCTCACCCAGCTCGGCATACCGGCGTCGCTCATCGACAATGTCGGCGGCCTCGGGACAGAGCAATTGGCGCAAGCCGGCTCGGGCGACGCGCTGATCGCGATCAGCTTCTCGCCCTATACGCCCTTCACCGTCGATCTCGCCAAGCGGGCGAGGCGCGCCGGCGTTCCGATCGTCGTCGTCACCGACAGTGCGCTCTCCCCACTCGCCGGCATCGCCGATGTGCGCTTTGAAATCGTCGAGAGCGACTTCGGCTCGTTTCGTTCGCTCGCGGCGACCTTCTGCCTCGCGATGACGCTCGCCGTCGCGGTCGGCGAGAAGCGGGCGGAGAGAGCGGCCTGACGCTTATTCGGCCGGCGCGCGCCGCATGGCTAAGGCGACGCGGGGGACGAGAAAAGCGGTCGCCGCGACCATGAGCGCAATGCCGAACATCGACACGAAAGTCATGTGAAGCGACTGTTCGAGCGCCGCCCGCAGCCCCGAGTCGACGCTGTCCGAGCCGCGCTCGAGCAGGCGCCGAAGGTCCTCCGAGGACACACTGCCCGCGGCGCCGGAATGGAGGAGGCCGAAATTGAGCACGGCGCCGAACACCGTCGCGCCGAAAGTGCTGCCGAGGCTGCGCGCGAACAGGAATGAAGCGGTCACGCTGCCGCGCTCGGACCAATCGACGATCTCCTGAATGAGGATGATCGAAGCGCTCGAGAGAAGCCCCATGCCAAGCCCGATAACGAGCGAGCCGAGGCCGGCGACGATCGGAGAACTCTCCGCGCTCAGGGCGAGAAAGACGAGCGCGCCGACCGGGACCAGGAGGCCGCCGACGCGCAGCACCGAGCGCACGCCGAACCGCTTGAAGAAGCGGACGCTGAGCGTCGCCCCGACCGGCCATCCCAGCACCATCGCCGAGAGCGCGAAGCCGGCGATGAGCGGCGATTTCTGCATCACCCCCTGAACGAACACGGGCAGGAACGAGGTGAGCCCGATCATCACCATGCCGGCAAGCAGCGAAGCGCCATTGGCGGCGGCGATCGGCCTCCTGCCCCAAAGTTCGAGCGAGATCATCGGCTCGGGAGACCGGCGCTCCTGGATCACGAAGAGCGCGATCGCGACCACGGCGATCAAGGTGATGAGCGAGGTCTCGAACCGGCCCGAGGTCGAGAACGCGGTGAGGTCGGCCATGATCGCGGCGATAGCGATCGTGAACACGGCCGCGCTCAAGTGATCGATCCGGCCGCCGCGTTGGGCGCGCTTCTCGTGCAGATAGGCCCAGAATCCGGCCGCGGCGAGCGCGCCGATCGGCAGGTTCAGCCAGAAGATCCACGCCCAGGAAAAATGCTGGATGATGAGGCCGCCGGCCAAGGGTCCGAGCACCGCCGACAGCGCCCAGACGCTCGCGAGCCACCCCTGGATCTTCGCCCGCTCGTGGGCGGTATAGAGATCGCCGACGATAGTCATCGCGGTCGGCTGGACCGCGCCCGCGCCGACGCCCTGAATGAGCCGGAAAGCGATCAGCGACGGCATCGACCAGGCGAACCCGCACAGGATCGAGCCGACGAGGAAGACCGCGATCCCGACCAGCATCACCGTCTTGCGGCCGACGCTGTCGGCGAGCTTGCCGAACACCACGGTGGTCGCGGTCTGGGTCAGAAGAAAGGCCGAGAAGACCCAGCTATAGAGAGGCAGGCCGCCGAGCTGGCCGACGATCTGCGGCATGGCTGTCGAGACGATCGTCGCTTCGATGGCGATCATGAAATTCGCCGCCATCACGGCGACGAGCACGAGCGGTCGGTGAGTCGTAAGGGGGGTCATCGGCGATTCTTGGGAGGTTGCGCCTTCTCTTAAGGGGGGAACCGCCTTTTCGCCAAATCGCGTTCGCGTGATTGACACCCTGTCGCCCAAGAAAAGCTAGACGGGCGTCCGGCCCGCATCGTCCAATTCGCGGCGCGAGACGCACCATCCCTCGCCATGAAGCCAGCAGCTTTCGTCTTCGACGTGGCCGTCGGTTCGGATCGATTTGACACCCGCGCCGCCATCTCGGGCAAACGCCCGATCGAGACGCTTGCCGACCTCGGCGTCGCGCGCGCCGGCAAATTCATAGAAACCCACGGCGCACAGGAACCGTGCTTCAAAATCCTCGGGGCCGCGGCGTCTCACCAGCAGCATCGCGCCCGATTTATTCGCCGTCGTCATTGGAAATACGAGCCGCCCCTCGGGTTCAAGGCAATCGAGCCAGGCCGGCGCCGGATGAGTCGCCCCGGCGCTGGCGACCACGAGATCGGATTTCGGGAACGGGCCCTTGGCGCCGTCGCCGTTGATGACCCTGACCTGTGGCCAGGGCGCGAGCGCCTCCCGGGCGCGCTTCGCGAGCGGCTCTTCGATCTCGATCGCCGAAACCGCGCCCCCCGGACCGGCCAGTTCGGCCAGGACGGCGGTGTAATAGCCCATCCCGCAGCCGAGATGGAGGACGCGATCTCCCCGGACCACGTTGAGCTTGTCGAATACGAACGCCCAAAGGCTGGGCTGGCCATTGTTCAGGTAGCGCTTCTCATCATAGGCGACGATGACGTCGTGATAGGCGGCCGTGGGGCTCTCGACCGGCGGCGTCCAGTAGTCCCGCATGTTCCAGAGGCTGAGGATTCTAAGCGGCCCCGGTGCGAGGAAGCGCTCTCGCGGCACGGTTGCGAAGGCCTCGATCACTTCCGCCGAGTTCACCCGCGCAACGAAACGCAATTCCTCCGCGAACCAGCGCCGCGCCTTCCGAATCGCGTCCTCGGACATCTCGCCATTCCCCTGGGTCAATTGAGCGGACTGCCGGCAGGCGGGCCGTCTCGCGTCGAGGGCCTGCTCCTGCCCGATCGGCGAGGTGCGTTTTCGCCGGCCTGATATTACGCTAACCTGTCCGCAAACAAGGAGACCTCAATGCAGCTTCGCCGTCTGGGACACACCGATCTTTCCATCGCGCCGCTGGTTCTCGGCGGCAACGTGTTCGGATGGACGGCGGACAGGAAAACCTCGTTCGCCGTGCTCGACCGCTTTGCGGCGGCCGGGCTCAACGCGATCGACACGGCCGATGTCTATTCGGCCTGGGTCCCTGGCAACTCGGGCGGCGAATCCGAGACCATCATGGGCGAATGGATGAAGGCGCGCGGAAATCGCAGCCGCGTCATCGTCATCACCAAGGTCGGCTCGCCAATGGGCGCGGGCAAGGAGGGCCTCAAGGCCGGCTATATCGAGGAGGCGGTCGAAGCCTCGCTCAGGCGGCTGCAGACCGACGCGATCGACCTCTATCTCTCCCATTGGCCGGACATGGCGACGCCGTTCGAGGAGACGCTCGGCGCCTATCAGCGCCTGATCGAGAAGGGCAAGATCCGCTGGTGCGGCGCCTCGAACCTCACCGCCGACCTGCTCAGGGCGGCGCTCGCGGCCGCCAAGGCCAAGGGGCTGCCGCGCTACGAAGTGCTGCAGCCGGAATATAATCTTGCCGACCGCCAGGGGTTCGAATCGGGGCTCGCAGAGCTTTGCGCCCGCGAGGAGATTGGCGTCATCACCTATTTCAGCCTCGCCAAGGGCTTTCTCTCGGGCAAGTACCGCGGCGAAAAGGACCTCGCCGGAAGCTCGCGCGCCGACGGGGTCAAGGCCTATCTCAACCCGCGCGGCTTCCGGATCCTCGACGCGCTCGACAAGGTCGCCGCGAGCCACAAGGCCAAACCCGCCGAAGTCGCGCTCGCCTGGGTCATCGCGAAGCCCGGCGTCACCGCGCCGATCGCAAGCGCAACCTCGGTCGAGCAGACCGACAGCCTGATCCGCGCTACGGAGCTCTCGTTGACGAAGGCGGACATGGCGTCGCTCGACAAGGCGAGCGAGCCCTGAGCGCGCGACATCGCGCTCTTTAGGGCGGCGTCGCTGACGCCGCCAGGCGGGGTCATCGGCCCCCTACACGCCACGGAGGCGTCATTCCTTCGCCGGCTTCTCCTCGCGCAATTCGCGGCGCAGGATCTTGCCCACGTTGGTCCGCGGCAGCGCGTCGCGGAACTCGACGTGGCGCGGGATCTTGTAGCCGGTCATGCTTAGCCGGGCGTGAGCGATGAGCTCAGCGCCGGTCAGCGCCTTGTCCTTGCGCACGACGACGATCTTCACCGCCTCCCCCGTCTTCTCGTCGGGGACGCCGACCGCGCCGACCTCGAGCACGCCGGGATGGGTCATCAGCACGTCCTCGATTTCATTGGGATAGACGTTAAACCCGGAGACATTGATCATGTCCTTCTTGCGGTCGACCACGAACACGTAGCCTCGCTCATCCACCTGGGCGATGTCGCCCGTGCGCAGAAAACCGTCGGCGTCCATCACGTTGGCGGTCTCGCCGGGCATGTTCCAGTAGCCGGCCATGACCTGCGGCCCCTTGATGCATAATTCGCCGGGCTCGCCGATCTCGAGGTCGCGGCCGCCGTCGCGAATGGCGATGTCTGTCGAAGGCAGCGGGAGGCCGATCGCGCCGGTGAAGTCCTCGATGGTGAGCGGATTGGCGACCGCGGCCGGAGACGTCTCGGTCAGCCCGTAGGCTTCGATCAACGGCTTGCCGGTCAAGGATTTCCACCGTTCGGCGACGGCGCGCTGCACCGCCATGCCGCCGCCGATCGCCAGATGCAGGCGCGAGAAATCAAGCCGGGAGAAATCCTGGCTGTTGAGCAGCGCGTTGAAAAGCGTGTTGACGCCGACAATGACCGTGCATGGCGTCTTACGCAGCGCCTTCACGAGGTCCGGGATGTCGCGCGGATTGGCGATCAGGAGATTGGACGCGCCGATCATCACCGGGACGAAGCAATTCGCCTGAAGGGCGAACACATGGTAGAGCGGCAGCGCCGCCAGGAAGGTTTCGCCCTCTGGGCTGATCGCGGCGGCGATCCAGGCGTGCACCTGCTGCAGATTGGCGATCAGGTTGCGATGGGTCAGCATCGCACCCTTCGGCACGCCGGTCGTCCCGCCGGTATATTGCAGGAACGCGACGTCGTTCGGCTCGACCGGCGCCTCCGTGAACGCCTCCGCTTTCCCCAGCGCGAGCGCGCGATTGAAGCGTTCCGACCCCTCGAGGCGATAGGGGGGAACCGCGCGCCGGACGTGGCGCAGGACAAGATTGACGATGCACCCGTGCGCGCCGCCAAGCTGATCGCCGGCGCCCGTGACCACGACCGTCTTCACCGCCGTGCCGCCGATCGCTTTCTCGACCACGCCGGCGAAGTTCTCGAGCGCCACGATCGCTTCGGCGCCCGAATCGGCGAGCTGGTGCTTGAGCTCGCGCGGCGAGTAGAGCGGGTTGCAGTTGACCACCACATAGCCCGCCCGCTGAGCCCCGAACATGGCGATCGGGTACTGTAGCAGGTTCGGCAGCATCAACGCGACGCGAGCGCCGCGCGGCAAGCGGACGACGTTTTGCAGGTAGGAGCCGAACGCGCGCGACCTTTGGTCGAGCTCGTCATAGGTGATCGCCTTGCCCATGCTGATGAAGGCGGTTCGGTCGCGGTACTTCGCGACGCTCGCGGCGAAAAACTGTCCGAGCGATCTGAAGGCGTTCGGGTCGATTTCGGCCGGAACGCCACTCGGATAGGACTTGAGCCAGACCCGTTCCATGATCGCCCTCGTCGCTCAAACCAGATCGCGCATCGGCCGGCGCCCGTCATTCCCGCGGACGAGCGTGTGAGGGAATTGGCGGTTTTGCTTGGGCTGTGATTCTCTCCTCGCTGATGTGGCGGGAGTGAGTCGGCGATGGGTGAGGCTCGGGTGGTGCGGCCGGATCGACGGCAATTGCGTTGGGACATGGTCGATCTCGAAGGGCTTTTGCCGGGGGACCATCGCGCCCGCCTCGTGTGGAGCTTTGTCGAGAGCCTCGATCTTTCGCCGCTTTACGATCAGGTTCTCTCGCGCGAGGGGGAGGCGGGAAGACCGGCGGCCGATCCCGCGGTTCTCATGGCGCTCTGGCTCTATGCGACGGTCGAGGGCGTGGGGTCGGCGCGCGAGCTTGCGCGGCTTGCGCAAAGCGACGCCGCCTATCGCTGGCTGGCGGGCGGGGTTCCGGTCAACCATCACGGGCTCGCCGACTTTAGGGTCGAAAGGGTCGAGATCCTCGATCGGCTTTTGACGCAAAGCGTAACCGCGCTGATCGCCGAAGGGCTGATCAGCCTTGATGAGATCGCCGTCGACGGCACGAAGATTCGCGCCAGCGCCAGCAAGGCGTCGTTCAGGCGGCGCGAAAAACTTGTCAAGATCGAAACCGCGGTCGTCGAGCGGCTCGCCGCTCTCAAGCAGGAGCTGACCGACGACCCCGAGGCGTCGACGCGTCGACGCCAGGCCGCGCGCGAGCGGGCGGCGCGTGATGTTCAGGAGCGCGCGGCAAGAGCGCGCGCGGCGCTCGAACGGCTCGAGGCGGAGCGAAAAGCGCGGGCGAAGACGCACGCCAAGGACGAGGCCGGGAAGAAGGAGCCGAGGGCTTCGACGACCGATCCGGAAGCGCGCTCCATGCGCTTTCCCGACGGCGCGGTTCGCCCGGCCTATAATGCGCAGATCGCCGCGGCGCCGAGAGAAGGCGTCATCGTCTCGATTGCGGTCACCGACCGGCGCAACGATGCGGGCCTGGCGGGGCCGATGGTCGACGACATCGCGCGACGCTACGGGCGGACGCCCGGCAGGCTTCTGGTCGACGCCAGCTACGCCACAAGCCGGGACATCGTCGCGCTCGCCGGCCATGCGTCGGGTCCGGTCGGCGTCTATACGCCGCCGCCGGGCGACAGGGACGACGTCAAACCGGCGAGCCTCGCCCGGCGCATCCGCAAGCGAGAGAAGGAGCACGCCTTTATCAAGGCGTGGCGGGAACGCATGGCGAGCGAAACGGGCCAGGCCGTCTACGCCTTGCGCAAGCGCATCGAGCGGATCAACGCCGATCGCAAGAACCATGGCTTCGGTCATCTTGCCGTGCGCGGCCTCATCAAGGCGAAGGCCCACGCGCTCTGGCACGCCATCGCCAATAACCTCGTGGCCGCGCACCGTCTGAGGATCAACGCCGCCTGATCCCCCGCTCCCCTCAAGCGGCAGAGCGGCCGATACCAAGAACGCTTCAACCGCTTCGGATTCCATCCGCGGCGCCGCCGGATGACCCGTCTCCAGCGAAAAGGCGATTCCTTCACACGCTCGGACGCGGGAATCCAGGGCTCTCCACCGCGGCAGAACTGGATACCCGCTTTCGCGGGTATGACAATATCGACGATAGCTTTAGACGAGTCCGCGATCGTGCGAGCGGTCCGCGGCGGCAAGTCTCGATACGCGCGCTTTCGCGGGTATGACAATGTCCGTGGGAGCTACAGCAGCGCCTTCTTTGGGTCGCCGACCATGAACTCTCGGGTTGCGGGGTCGATCGAATTCAACAAATCGTGAATGAATTTATCCTGGACCTTGAAGCTTTCCGCCGCAGGGATCCCGACGGTCGACACCCGGAACAGGGCGCCGTCCGGAATCCATCCCCTGAGGCCGTATCCAAGCTTCAGCGCCTGGCGCGCCCAATTGCTGTTCGAATTGTCGTAGCCGATCCGCATCCAGTAGCTGATCGGCTCGAGGCGCTCCTCGCGCGCAGCCACGAGGCGGGTCAATTTGAGCGGCGGCTCGGAGGGGGAGTAGGCGAGCGTAGTCGAACTCGTCTTGGACACGCGGAAGCCCTGGGCGGTGTAGCAAACCTCGGGATGATGGAGCTGCAGACGGTCGCTCTGGCTCTCGCCATAGGCCACCATCAGCATCACGACATGTCCGTCCGGATCGACAAAGCCGCGCGACGCTTCCTGATTGTAGACTTCGCGTTCGAGCGAATCCGGGGGGGCGGGCGCAACCACATTCAGCCCCTCGACCGGCTTCCAGTCGCCAAACGCGGTCGGCAGGTGCTTGTCGATGTCGAACACATCGTGGGTGCGCGCCATCAACTGGTGTGGCGTCAACAAGACTGCGAGCCCCATCGCCGCCAGCATCGCCACGCAGGCGAGGAGGATATTGGTCGAGCGCGTCATGTCCAGCTCCGCTCCGCGCGAAGCTCCCGCGCGTGGTTGTATAGATAGCTTCCGCACCCATCCGGCGCAACGCCGTCGGCTTCAATCCTCTTGGGCGCGAAATAGGGCGGGCGCGGGGATTAATTTCGCCGAAATCTTGGAACGGACGGGCCGTCCCGG
Source organism: uncultured Alphaproteobacteria bacterium (assembly GCA_963794655.1). Classification (GTDB taxonomy): domain Bacteria; phylum Pseudomonadota; class Alphaproteobacteria; order Rhizobiales; family Beijerinckiaceae; genus Roseiarcus. The sequence continues at coordinate 757,418 of CAWCEV010000006.1, read as the reverse complement.
CGAGGTTGGGCTTGCCGGACAGGCCGATTTCGGTCGAAGAGAGGCCTCGCGGGCAGCCCCCGCGGAAACAATCAACCGACGAGGCGAAGCGATGGCCGGCGAAGACGTGCTCGAGCGCGCGGGATTGACCCCGGCTGAGGTTGGCGGCGGCTCGCTCTCCGTCCGCTCGCCGATCGACGGCGCCGAGATCGCCCGCGTGAAGGAGACGCCGCCCGGCGAGATGCCGGCGGTGATCGAGCGGGCGCGCAACGCCTTTCTCGCCTGGCGCGAGGTTCCCGCGCCCCGGCGCGGCGAGCTGGTGCGTCTCCTCGGCGAGGAACTGCGCGCCTCGAAAGAGGCTCTCGGCGCGCTCGTGACGCTCGAGGTCGGCAAGATCGTCTCCGAGGGCCTCGGCGAAGTGCAGGAGATGATCGACATCTGCGATTTCGCCGTGGGCCTCTCCCGGCAACTCCACGGCCTCGTCATCGCCTCGGAGCGCCCTGGCCACCGGATGGCGGAGACCTGGCATCCGCTCGGGCCCTGCGCGATCATCTCGGCGTTCAACTTCCCGGTCGCCGTCTGGTCCTGGAACGCGGCGCTCGCGCTCATCTGCGGCGATCCGGTGATCTGGAAGCCGTCGGAGAAGACGCCGCTTTCGGCGCTCGCGACGATGAAGATTCTCGACCGTGCGATCAAGCGCTTCGGCCCCGACGCGCCCGAGGGCCTCGCCCAGATCGTCATCGGCGGGCCCAAGATCGGCGAGGCGCTCGTCGAGTCCCGCCATGTGCCGATCGTCTCCGCGACCGGCTCGACCCGCATGGGCTCAATCGTCGGGCCCAAGGTCGCCGCCCGCTATGGCCGCCCAATCCTCGAGCTCGGCGGCAACAACGCGATGATCGTCGCCCCCTCCGCCGACCTCGACATGGCGATCCGGGCGATCGTGTTCTCCGCCGTCGGCACCGCCGGGCAGCGCTGCACGTCGCTCCGCCGTCTCATCGTCCACCGGTCGATCCGCCCCGATCTCACCCACCGGCTGCTCAAGGCCTATTCGAGCCTCAAGATCGGCGATCCGCGCAAGGACGGCACGCTCGTCGGCCCGCTGATCGACCACGCCGCGCGCGACAAGATGCAGGCCGCGCTCAAGCGCGCCAGGGACGAGGGCGGAACCATTCACGGCGGGCGAACGGTGGCCGAAGGCGCGCCGAACGGCGGCGCCTATGTCGAGCCGGCGATCGTCGAAATGCCGGGGCAGACGGGGATCGTGCGCGAGGAAACTTTCGCCCCGATCCTCTACACGCTCAGCTACGCCGACCTGGACGAGGCGATCGCGATCCACAACGACGTGCCGCAGGGCCTGTCGTCGTCGATCTTCACCCTCAATATGCGCGAGGCCGACACTTTTCTTTCCGCGACCGGCTCCGACTGCGGCATCGCCAACGTCAACATCGGCCCGTCGGGCGCCGAGATCGGCGGCGCCTTCGGCGGCGAGAAGGAAACCGGCGGCGGCCGCGAAAGCGGCTCCGACGCCTGGAAATCCTACATGCGTAGGCAGACAAGCACGGTGAACTATTCGGCCAAGCTGCCGCTCGCGCAGGGGGTGCGGTTCGACTTCTGACGAGCGCGGCGTGGCTACGCGCACCCTCACCCCAACCCTCTCCCAGAGGGAGAGGGGGCGCTGCCCTTCTCCCCTTGGGAGAAGGTGGCCCGAAGGGCCGGATGAGGGCTTCCCGCAGACATCCATAAACCCCGTTGACTGACGTCGTCGTCATCGGCGGGGGCCATAACGGCCTGGTCGCCGCGGCCTATCTCGCCGGGGCGGGCTTGAAAGTCACGGTGCTCGAGCGCCGGGCGCAGGTCGGCGGCGCGGCGGCGACGGAGGAGTTCCATCCCGGCTTCCGCAATTCGGTCGCCGCCTATACCGTCTCGCTTCTGAACCCGAAGGTCATTCGCGACCTCGACCTCCCCGCCCACGGGCTTCGCGTCGTCGAGCGCCCGCTCCTGAATTTCCTGCCCCTGCCCGACGGGCGCTATCTCAAGTCCGGTCCCGGCTGGACCCAGACCGAAGTCGCCAAATTTTCAACCCGCGACGCCGAACGGCTCGCTGCTTACGAGGCGCGGCTCGAGCGCCAGGCCGACGTCCTGCGCGCGCTGGCCCTCCAGACGCCACCCAATCTCGAAACCGGACAGGGCCTCGCCGCCAGTCTCGGCGCGTTGCTCGATACGGCGAAGGTCGGCGCCCGCCTTCGTTCGCTCGGGCTGGAAGGGCAGCGCGACACGCTTGAGCTTTTCACCCGCTCAGCCGGCGACGTTCTCGACCAGTGGTTCGAGAGCGACCCGATCAAGGCGTTGCTCGGCTTCGACGGGATCGTCGGGACCTACGCCAGCCCCTATGCGCCGGGGACAGCCTACGTCCTGCTGCATCATTGCTGGGGCGAGGTGAACGGCAGGCGCGGCGTGTGGGGTCATGCGATCGGCGGCATGGGCGCGATCACGCAGGCGATGGCGCGGGCCTGCGCCGCGCGCGGCGTCGAAATCCGCACTGGGGTCGCGGTCAGCGAGATCGTGATCGAGAAGGGCCGCGCCGCCGGCGTCGTGACGGCCGCGGGTGAGAGGATCGCGGCCCGCGCGGTGGTCTCGAACCTGCATCCGAAGCTCACCTTCGAGCGGCTTCTCGACTCGGCCACCCTGCCCGCCGATTTTCGCGCCCGCATCGCGTCCTATCGCAGCGGGTCGGGCTCGTTGCGGATGAACCTCGCCCTCTCCGAGCTGCCGAGCTTCTCGGCGCTGCCGGGGCGCGAGCGGGCGGAGCACCACGGCGCCGGCATCGTGATCGCGCCGAGCCTCGCCTATATGGAGCGCGCGTTTTTCGACGCCCGGCTCAACGGCTGGTCGGCCGCGCCGATCATCGAAATGCTGATCCCCTCCACGCTCGACGATTCTCTTGCGCCGCCCGGGCGCCACGTCGCCTCGCTGTTCTGCCAGCATGTCGCGCCTCAGCTCCCCGGCGGGCGCTCATGGGACGAGGCCCGCGAGGCGGTCGCCGACCTCATGATCGACACGGTCGAAGCCTACGCGCCTGGCTTCAGGGCCTCGGTGATCGCCCGCCAGATCCTCTCGCCGCTCGACCTCGAGCGCGATTTCGGCCTCGTCGGCGGCGATATTTTTCATGGGCAGCTGAGCCTCGACCAGCTCTATTCGGCCCGTCCGGTGCTCGGCCACGCCGACTACCGCTCGCCGATCCGGGGCCTATACATGTGCGGCGCCTCGACCCATCCCGGCGGCGGCGTCACCGGCGCCCCCGGCTTCAACGCCGCCCGCGAGATGATCCGCGATTTTCGGAGACGCCGCATCCCCGCCTTATCCTGAGGCGGCTTGGGTGATCCCGATTGTACCCGCTGGGCTTCGACCCGCCGAAAATAGCGACCCGTCAATCTCACAGAGGCAGGCATGATTGCAGCGAGGCGAAACGATAGACCCGATGCGCGCCTATACTAACATCAACCTACCTAGGTAGTGTTACCTATTCGAGAACAACCTACATTTGCCGCCAGAGTGGACTGCTCTCATCTGTCCCTACCTCTTCTGTCCATATTGACATTCAATCGGGCTCACCGCCAATTACAGACAGGCGCAGCGTTTCTGTGGGGGAGTCATGCTCGAACCGGGAAGCCTGAACACTCGAAGCCGTCGCAACGTCATCAGAGCGGGCGCCATTCTGACGTTCGCTGCGTTGGGGGCCGTATCGAAAACGGATCCCGCTTCCGCAAACTGCGGAAACGATAAGCCTGTCGGAAAAGGTTGCTCGGTCAACTGTTTCCTGAAGGGCACAAAGATCAGAACCGTAAGCGGCGACAGGAATATTGAAGACCTGTCCGCGGGGGATCTACTGCCTACGATGTTTGGCGGAACCCGTCCGATCCAGTGGATCGGTCGCTTTCCTGTCAAGAAGAGTGATCCGTCGAAGCCTTGGCCTAAGGCGGCACGACCGGTTCGAATCGCTCGCTCCGCTCTCGCGCCCAACCTGCCGCAAGCCGACCTTTACGTGACGCAAGCCCACTGCGTGCTCGTCGACGGCGCGCTGGTGTCTGCAGAATATCTGGTCAATGACGCGACGATCACCCTCTTCGAAAGCGAATCGAACGAACTGGAGCTCTTTCATATCAAATTGGAAAGTCATGACGTGATTTACGCCGAAGGGGCTCCCGTCGAGACCCTCTTGAATGTGGATGAAGCCGCGGTCAATTTCGCTGACTATTTTCGAGCGAATGGAGCGCCGCCGACCAACGAAGCGCCCTGCCTTCCGATGCTCAGCAACTGGAAGCCCGCGGGCCTGAAGGCGAGTTTCGCGAGGGCCGCGGCGTGGACTGATCGACGGAAGCGGATTGGCGCGATACACGGTCGACTGGAAGAGCGGGGAATCGCCCTCTCCAAGGAGTTGGAGCTCCTCTAGAGCAACGGACCCTCAAACACGTTTACTGTCATGCCCGCTAAAGCGGGCATCCTATACCTGCGTGGCGACTTGGATAAGATCGGGTCGTCGCATCCGGCGACCGTGGGCATCCTGGGCTTTGCCCCCAATCGAGGGAGAGTTCGCTGCCTGGCTGGGTCCCGGATGCGGGTGTTTTGTTCCGAACAGTCGCAAGGGCCGCTGCGAACGCGCGCTCGTGTATAGGACAGGATCAATCCCCATGCTTGAGACTTCCGTTTCGGCCGGCGTCGATGTCGGCTCGACCTGGCTTGACCTTGGATTCCATCCCTTCGCCAAGCCGATGCGCGCGCGCAACAGCGAGGCAGGCGTTGCAACGATTGTCGCGGCGCTTCGCCAGCGCGGCGTCGGCCGGGTGGCGATGGAGGCGATCGGCGGCTATGCGCACAAGCTCGTCGCCGCGCTGATCGAGGCGGGCGTCACGGTCTTCACGGTCAATCCGAGGCGGATCAAGGCGTTTCGCGACGCCGAGGGCCTCATCGCCAAGACCGACAGGCTGGACGCAAGCCTGATTGCGCGCTTTGCTCACTTTATGGCCGATGAACTGCGACCTCTCCGGGACGCCGGACAGGCGGTCTTGAAGGCGCTGTCGACAAGACGGCGGCAACTGACCGAATCGATTGCGATCGAGAAGACCCGCCTCAAGCAGGCCTTCGATCCGCTGATCGCCGAATCATGCCGGGAGATGATCGCCTTGCTCGAGGACAGGCGCCGGACGATCGAGGCCGAGCTCGACCGCCGCATCGAGGCCGAGGACAGAATGGCGCGCCGGCGCGCCATTCTGTCCTCGATCCCTGGCATCGCCGCGCGCATCTCGGCCCTGGTCGCCATCGAAATGCCGGAGCTGGGCGAACTCGGCCGAAAGGAGGCCGCCAGCCTCGCGGGCCTCGCGCCCCACCCCTCGCAATCCGGCCTCTCGCCAGGCCGAAACGCCATCTCCGGCGGCCGGCCCTGTTTGCGAGCCGCCTTCTACATGGCCGCCCTCGTGGCCGTCCGCAGCCATCCGCGCTTCAAGCGCATCTACCAGGACCTGCGCGGCGCAGGAAAACCCCCAAAGGTCGCCCTCGTCGCCATCGCCCGTCGAATGGTCGCAATCGCAAACGCCCTCGTCCGCGACAATATCACCTTCGATCAAGCAACCTTCGCTTGACCCGACCAATACAGTCGCCAGGCCTCAAGGCTCTGATGTGACCCTAAATTCCCGCTTGCGCGGGAATGACAAAAGGTGCGCCTCCGACTCCAACCGAGGGCCGTGCTGGCTCGCGCGAACGGCCCGGAGAATTCCTGCCGCCAGTCGGCGAGCGACGAGGTCGCCGCCATCGCCGCCAATGGGCGCCAGGCGATCGGCTATCACAAGCTCGAAGCGGCGCCGGGCTGGCCTCCTCCGCGGCGCATTATCAGCCACTGGGTCGCTTGGCCGGCGGTGCGAATGTCAAAGTTGGTCTGGCGAATAAAGTCGTTCACAGCGAGCATGACGCCGCGATGGCGATGTTCCGGATCGATGTGCCAATCGTCTCCCAGGATGAGTCCGTCCCGCTTTATCTTTGGAGCCAGGGCATGAAGCTCATTCAAAGTATCTTCATAGGAATGCGATGTATCTAGATAAACCCAGTCGAGAGAAGAATCAGGAATTGAGCGCGCCCACGCAATCGAGTTGCTTACGACGGGGATCACCTCGGTCGTAGATGATTTTGTGCGAGCGACGGCCGCTTCATAGGCGACCCTCGTCGGCAGGCGGCCAAAGTCGGTATACACGTTCCAGTCCGGATAATGTTCGCCAAATTGTGTCCACCACACATCAACAAGGTATAGGCGCTGCGGCTGGACAACTTCAACAATCGCTTGAGAAAACAGTCCGGTGAACACTCCCAATTCGACGCAGACGCTATGCTTAGGCACGAGTTGCAATACCCACTTCCTTTCTTCGAGACCATCGCCAGCGCATTGGTCCGTGCGCCAAAGCGGCGGGCATGATTCGTATAGGGCGCTCAGATCGTTCATTTGCACTAACTCCGTCGCGCTTCGGATCAGGACCCAGTCGAGAAGCTCCCGCCCCCGCGCCCCGCCCCATCCTTCCGCACGAAATCGACGAACGCGCGTAAGGGCGCGGGCATGTTGCGGCTCGGATAATAGAGGAACGGCCCGGAGAATTCCTGCCGCCAGTCGGCGAGCACCTCGACGAGCTCGCCGCGATCGAGCGCCTCGCGCACGAATTCCTCGAAGGTGCAGATGATTCCGAGCCCCGCCACCGCCGCCGAAAGCTGAAGGTCGATCGCCGAAGCGATCAGCGGCCCGTCCACACTCACCCGCACCGTCTCGTCGCCGCGTTCGAACTGCCAGTCGCTGACCCCGCCGCGGGGGAAGCGGTGGCGGACGCAGGCGTGGTTCACGAGGTCGCGCGGGTGGTTGGGCGCCCCATGCGCCGCGAGATAGGCCGGCGCCGCGGCGGCGATGAAGCGCTGGACGCGCGGCCCGATGGGGACGGCGATCATGTCGCGCGCGATCCACTCCTCGTAACGCACACCGGCGTCGAAGCCTTGCCCGACCATGTCGATCAGGTCGTCGTTCCCGGCGACCTCGAGGGTCACGCCGGGATGCGCTGCAAGGAAGCGGGACGCGATCGGCGGCAGAACCTTCATCGCCACGATCACCGGCACGTTGAGCTTGAGCGTCCCGCGCGGGCTTGTGCGAAAGCCATTGACCACATCGAGCCCGTTCTCAATCTCGCTCAGCGCCGGCGCGAGCCGTTCGAGCAGGCGTTGGCCGGCCTCAGTCGGGGTCACGCTGCGGGTCGTCCGATTGAGCAGCCTCACCCCGAGCGCGGCCTCGAGCCGGCGCACCGCTTCGCTCAGGGCCGAGGCCGAGCCGCCCCGCGCAAGCGCCGCGCCGCGAAAGCCGCGCGCGCGGGCGACGGCGACGAAGGCGTCGAGATCGACAAGGCTGGGGGCGGCCATTCATGCGTTACTACGCCTTGAAGCATCGGGCCGGAAGGGCGAGAGGTTCGCGTGCGCCTGGCGACTGTATTGGTCGGGTCAAGCGAAGGTTGCTTGATCGAAGGTGATATTGTCGCGGACGAGGGCGTTTGCGATTGCGACCATTCGACGGGCGATGGCGACGAGGGCGACCTTTGGGGGTTTTCCTGCGCCGCGCAGGTCCTGGTAGATGCGCTTGAAGCGCGGATGGCTGCGGACGGCCACGAGGGCGGCCATGTAGAAGGCGGCTCGCAAACAGGGCCGGCCGCCGGAGATGGCGTTTCGGCCTGGCGAGAGGCCGGATTGCGAGGGGTGGGGCGCGAGGCCCGCGAGGCTGGCGGCCTCCTTTCGGCCGAGTTCGCCCAGCTCCGGCATTTCGATGGCGACCAGGGCCGAGATGCGCGCCGCGATGCCAGGGATCGAGGACAGAATGGCGCGCCGGCGCGCCATTCTGTCCTCGGCCTCGATGCGGCGGTCGAGCTCGGCCTCGATCGTCCGGCGCCTGTCCTCGAGCAAGGCGATCATCTCCCGGCATGATTCGGCGATCAGCGGATCGAAGGCCTGCTTGAGGCGGGTCTTCTCGATCGCAATCGATTCGGTCAGTTGCCGCCGTCTTGTCGACAGCGCCTTCAAGACCGCCTGTCCGGCGTCCCGGAGAGGTCGCAGTTCATCGGCCATAAAGTGAGCAAAGCGCGCAATCAGGCTTGCGTCCAGCCTGTCGGTCTTGGCGATGAGGCCCTCGGCGTCGCGAAACGCCTTGATCCGCCTCGGATTGACCGTGAAGACCGTGACGCCCGCCTCGATCAGCGCGGCGACGAGCTTGTGCGCATAGCCGCCGATCGCCTCCATCGCCACCCGGCCGACGCCGCGCTGGCGAAGCGCCGCGACAATCGTTGCAACGCCTGCCTCGCTGTTGCGCGCGCGCATCGGCTTGGCGAAGGGATGGAATCCAAGGTCAAGCCAGGTCGAGCCGACATCGACGCCGGCCGAAACGGAAGTCTCAAGCATGGGGATTGATCCTGTCCTATACACGAGCGCGCGTTCGCAGCGGCCCTTGCGACTGTTCGGAACAAAACACCCGCATCCGGGACCCAGCCAGGCAGCGAACTCTCCCTCGATTGGGGGCAAAGCCCAGGATGCCCACGGTCGCCGGATGCGACGACCCGATCTTATCCAAGTCGCCACGCAGGTATAGGATGCCCGCGTTCGCGGGCATGACAGGAAGGGCCTGAGGGAAATGGCGATCGGGGAGATACCTGAGACAATGGTCTGATTGGCGCTTGCACACACGTCGGTCGGGATACCAGGGTGATCGAGTCTTGGGGGTGATGCGCCATCTTTAAGGCGCTTCTGGTTCATCCTGATCGACTGACGACCACTGGCCGCAAGGCGGGCGCGACGTCGTGCGTGGAGAATGATTGTCATGGCCGAGTACAATATCCCCCCGGACAATACGAGCCCCATTACCTTGCATCCCGGAGATCGTCTGGACGTCGACAATCACGGCACGTCCCATAACGTGACGATCCTCGACGACGCGGGTGAGATCGTCGGCAAGGGCGGGACGTCCGATGTCACCACGATCAACGAGGGCGGCAGAGAGCAAGTTTACGGCACGGCCAACTTGACGACGATCAATAATGGCCAATTGGACCTGTTGGACGGGGCAACGGCCAATCAAACCAAACTCAACGGCTACTTCAGCCATTTTTATCTCTTCAAAGGCTCGACCGCCACAAATACCGTCATCCAGAACGGATCTCTCATCGCTGACGCGACCAGCACGATCGACAACGTCACCTTTCAAAAGTCGGCCGACAAGTTTGTCCTTGACGGCGTCGGCGTCGAGAATCCTCAGAATCTAAAGGGGACCATTAGCGGTCTTTCCGTTGGCGATTTTCTTCAGTTCGGGGGCGTTCAGGAGCATTCGCCGGACATCCGCGTGACGAGCTTCGAGGTGAAGAACAACGCCTTGACGATCGACTATAACAACGGGCAGCACGCGACCTATCAACTGAGCAATATGCAGGCCGGTACGACGTTCGAGCTTTATACCGGAACGGATCCCTGGGGCGACACGTACTCACGTCTGACCGTGATCAAGGCGCCTGCCGCTGGGGAAGTCGCGCATCTCGTGAGGGAGCCGGAACTGACGTTCGCGGGCGTGGGCGCGCATAGCCACGTTGCGCCGGAACCCATCCTGCCGTTCGTGGGCTTTGATCCGCACCACCTCGAGTTCGGTCACCACCACCTGTTCGGGTGAAATGCTCACTCGATAAAAGGCCGCGTCCCCCCGAATTGGCAAAGACTGACTGCGGCGACGCCGGAAAGGACTGGGAATGACCGACTACACGATCCCTCCGGATAACACGGCGCCCATAGTTCTGCACTCTGGGGATGTCTTAAGAGTCGAAGATCACGGCAGGTCCCACGACATAACGGTCAATGACGGGGCCGTAGAGGATGTCGATCACGGCGCCGCGTCGTTCCGCACGACGGTCAACGAAGGCGGCCAGGAGCAGGTTTACGGCGGCGCCGCCGACCTCACCACAGTCAATGGCGGCGATTTGTTCCTGATAGACCACGCTACGGGCGATCACACCAGACTCAATAGTATTGGCAGCAGCCTGAACGTTCTCAAAGGCTCAATCGCCAAAAATACAATCATCGAGAATGGCCATGTGAACGTCGATGCGAGCAGTACGATCGACAACGTGACGTTCGAAAAGACCAACGCCAAGTTTGTGGATGCGGGCATAGGCGTAGAGAACCCTCAGAGCCTAAAGGGGACGATCGCCGGCCTTTCGATCGGCGACACCATTCAGTTTGGGGGGCTTGAAGATGGACATAATGTCGACATCACGAGTTTCGAGCTCAAGAACTACACCTTGACGATTACTTATAACAACGGCCAGCACGCGACCTATCATTTGGCGAACATGCAGCCTGGCACGACTCTCGAGCTCACGCACGACACAGACCAATACGGGGAACATTCAAACCTAACCGTCGTCAAAGCGCCCGCCTCGGCGATATTGGGCCACCACGTGGCGCCGGAATTCATCGGCTTTGACCCGCACCATATTGATTTCGGCCACCACCTGTTCGGGTGAGACGGGGACGGCTGGACCATGACGGACGGGATGGACAAGGGTTACAACGAGGGACGGCTGGCCTTCCGCCGTTACTTTACGAAATACGGCCCGAACGTGAAGCAGAACGATCCGAGGATGCCGTCTAACCCGTATGTCGGATATTCCGCGGTGATGTGGCTCAACGGGTTCGAGTCCGAGCTGCGGCGGCACGTCGCGTTCAATCCAGAGGCCTCCTCCCGCATGCGGCCCTGATCGGCTTGCGATCGCTGATCGGGCCTCGCGTTCGCGCCATCGACCGCCGGGGGCTCGATAACATTAAACAGATCAAACAGTTATAACCGTCGCGCCGGCAATCGGCGAATCAATACCTTTCTGATTCACCAAAAACAGATTATGCTGCCCGCTTTCGACTCCCATGGCCGCCAGCGCGGCCGGAAAGCGAGGCAGACATGAACGACAAAGCTCACCCCGGCCCGAAGCGGCGGCCGCTCACCGCGCCTGCGCGCGTGCAGCGACGGTCGCGCATCTTCGCCCGCCTGCGCGGATGCGCGGCCTACGACGAGATCGCCGAGGAGGAACGGCTGTCGACCGAGCGCATCCGCCAGATCGTGCGCGAGGCGCTCGCGCAGCGCCTCCCCGACGAGGACAGCGACCACGCCAAACTGCAGCTTGCCCGCCTTCGGCCGGCGATGTGAGCTTCCTCGCACGATCCAGACGATAGGACTAAATGTACCACCTTTATCGCTCCTTGCTCGTCGGGGTGGGGGCGCAATACAGTCTTCGTGTCGCATAGGTAAGACCGCCTAGACAGGCAGGTTCGTGACTGTTAGGATAAAGACTTCAATAACTCCCAAATATTGATTTTTTTGCCATATCTATTCTTAAGGAGGCAATCATGAGGAGAGTGATCGCAGAACGACCCAAATTTTTCACTTTGACTTTCTTAATGCCAATCGCGTCAATGGCGGTTCAATTCTTCGCTATCGGATGCCTTACGCTTAGCGCCACCAAGGCCTTCGGTGACGAAGGCCGCCCATTGATCGCAGTAGATTTGGCCGGGAAGAAAATTTGTTGGAGTAGCGGAGTAATTTCGTGGTTTGCTGCAGACGGGCGCCATGGAGACAACGTAGGACGAAATTCGAATTGGTCCGTTCCACAGCCCGGTATTGTAAAGTTCAAAGCCCCAAAGCATGGCGCCAAGTATTGGCATTGGCAGGTTCTACCAGACGGTCGGATTTACTCATCGTTTTTTTGTGGCCGTACGGGCGGATGCGACTCGCCGAATGGACTTGTTGAGCGGTGGGGGACTATTTGCAACTGAGTAGGGAGGAGACCTGTTAAACGACGTCGACTTCATGTCCCTAGAGCCCTGAGCGTCGAGCTTCCCTGGCACCGCTTCCGAGCCTATTCGACGCTGGCTGCCGAACTAACTCGAAGAAATCTTGAAAAAGAGAAGGATCGGGTTCTATCTGCGGAATTAAGTTTCTCTTTTTCCAAATTCATGCTATGCTACCCGCTTTCGACTCCCATGGCCGCGCCGCGCGGCCGGAAAGCGAGGCAGACATGAACGACAAAGCTCATCCCGGCCCGAAACGGCGGCCGCTCACCGCGCTTGCGCGCGTGCAGCGACGGTCGCGCATCTTCGCCCGCCTGCGCGAGGGCGCGGCCTATGATGAGATCGCCGAGGAGGAGCGGCTCTCGACCGAGCGCATCCGCCAGATCGTGCGCGAGGCGCTCGCGCAGCGCCTCCCCGACGAGGACAGCGACCACGCCAAGCTGCAGCTTGCCCGCCTTCGGCCGGCGATGAAGATCGCGACCGATGCGATCGAGGGCGGCGACGTCGGGGCGATCCCCTCGTTCCTCAAGGTGCTCGACCGGCTCGACCGCTACCAGAAGACCGCCAAGGTCAACCAGGTCTACGATGACGACGCGCGCAGGAAGCTGTTCGAGAAGCTCAACCGCGTCGCCGCCAATCTCGGCCTCGCCGTGATCGAGAACCCGGCCAAAGCGCAGGAGAACGCCGCGCCCGAGCCGGCGCCGACGCCGGAACTCCTCCCCCCGCGCCGCCGGCCGAGGACAAGGAAAAAGAAAAGGAAAAGACGCCCTGGGGGGTCGGCGGCGGAAGCTCTTGAAATGGCTCATTTCCGCGAAGCCGATCCAAGTGAATCAAAGGGTTTTCCTTTGATCGGCTTGGCCGGGGCTTTGCGGGGTCTGGTCCGGGTTTGGCTAGATTTTTTGGCCTTGCTCGGCTCGTCGCGCCCGTCATTGCGCGGAGCGGAGCGACGAAGCAATCCAGCGGAGGCGCCCGAGGCTCTGGATTGCTTCGCTCCGCTCTCAATGACGGCGTCGTTTATGGGCAGACTTATGTGTAATCCGTCACGAATCCATCTTCAGCGCGGCGATGAATGCTTCCTGCGGGATGTCGACCTTGCCGAACTGGCGCATCTTCTTCTTGCCCGCCTTCTGCTTCTCGAGGAGCTTCCTCTTGCGGGTGGCGTCGCCGCCGTAGCACTTGGCGGTGACGTCCTTGCGAAGAGCGCGGATCGTCTCGCGGGCGATGATCTTGCCGCCGAGCGCCGCCTGGACCGGGATCTGGAACATGTGTGGCGGGATCAGGTCCTTGAGCTTCTCGACCATCGCCCGGCCCCGGGACTCGGCCCGGTCGCGATGGACCAGCATCGAGAGCGCGTCGACCGGCTCGGCGTTGACGAGAATCGACATCTTGACCAGGTCGCCGGGGCGATAATCGATCAGCGTATAGTCGAACGAAGCATAGCCCTTGGAGATCGACTTCAGCCGATCGTAGAAGTCGAACACGACTTCGTTGAGCGGCAGCTCGTAGACCACCATCGCCCGCTTGCCGACGTAGTTGAGATCGACCTGTACGCCGCGCCGGTCCTGGCAAAGCTTGAGGATCGCGCCGAGATACTCGTCCGGCGTCAGGATCGTCGCCTTGATCCACGGCTCCCGGATCTCGGCGATCTTGACCACATCGGGCATGTCGGCCGGATTGTGCAGCTCGATCTCGGTCTTATCGGTGAGCGCGATGCGGTAGATGACCGAGGGGGCGGTCGCGATGAGGTCGAGGTTGAACTCGCGCTCGAGCCGCTCCTGGATGATCTCGAGGTGGAGGAGCCCGAGGAAGCCGCAGCGAAAGCCGAAGCCGAGCGCGGCGGATGTCTCCATCTCGTAGGAGAAGCTCGCGTCATTGAGCCGGAGCCGGCCCATCGCGGCGCGCAGAGCCTCGAAGTCCGCGGCGTCCGCAGGAAAGAGGCCGCAGAACACGACCGGCTGCGCGGGCTTGAAGCCCGGCAGAGCCTCGGCGGTCGGGCGCTTGTCGTCGGTGATCGTATCGCCGACGCGGGTGTCGGCGACCTGCTTGATCTGCGCGGTGATGTAGCCGATCTCGCCGGGGCCGAGCCGGTCGGTTTCGGTCATCTTCGGCCGGAACACGCCGATGCGATCGACCTCGTAGGCCGCGCCCGATCCCATCATGCGGATGCGCATGCCGCGCCTGAACTGGCCGTCGATCAGCCGGACCAGGACGACGACGCCGAGATAGGCGTCGTACCAGGAATCGACGAGCAGCGCCTTGAGCGGCGCGCTCTCGTCGCCCTTGGGCGGCGGCAGGCGGGTGACGATCGCCTCAAGCACCTGGTCGATCTGAAAGCCGGTTTTGGCCGAGATTTCAATCGCCTGCGAAGCGTCGAGTCCGATCACGTCCTCGATCTGCTCCTTGACCCGTTCGGGCTCGGCGGCCGGCAGGTCGATCTTGTTGAGCACCGGCACGATCTCATGGCCCGCGTCGAGCGCATGATAGACATTGGCGAGCGTCTGCGCCTCGACCCCCTGGCTCGCGTCGACCACCAGGAGCGAGCCCTCGCAGGCCGCAAGCGACCTCGACACCTCATAGGCGAAGTCGACGTGGCCGGGCGTGTCCATCAAGTTGAGGACATAGGTCTTGCCGTCGCGGGCCTTGTATTCGAGCCGGACTGTCTGCGCCTTGATGGTGATGCCGCGCTCGCGCTCGATATCCATCGAGTTCGAGCACCTGCTCGACCATCTCGCGCTCGGCGATCGTCCCCGTGTCTTGGATAAGCCGGTCGGCGAGCGTCGACTTGCCATGGTCGATATGGGCGATGATCGCGAAGTTGCGAATGTTCTCGATCGGGTGGACGGTCATGAGGCGCGGGATAGCAGGGTGTGCGCGGGAAGGGAACGGGATTTGGCGGCCGGCCGAGCGCTCCTTTGCTCCGCGCCGCCCGCGGGTTGCGCCTCGAAAAGTCCTATGTTAGGCAACCCCGCCTTTAGGGCCGAGCCAGCCCGCGCGCTCGAATTCGAGACCGGAAACATCGGAAATTCCTGGGGTTGGCGCCGTTTCGGGGCGAAGCGCGTGGGCTCGATGAGCCTTGCAATGAGGTGAGGGGCTTGGCTGAGGACGATACGATCGTTTCGGGAGTCGCCGGACGTTATGCGTCCGCACTGTTTTCCCTTGCCCAGGACGAGCGCCAGACCGATGCGGTCGCCGAAGCCCTGACGAGATTCGACGCGTTGATCGCCGAAAGCCCGGATCTCGAGCGCCTCGTGCGAAGCCCGGTATTCTCGGCCGCCGACCAACTCAAGGCTCTCGATGCAATTCTCGCGGACGCGAATATCGGCGGCGTCGCCGCGAACTTCATCCGGCTGGTAACATCGAAGCGTCGCCTGTTCCTCATCCGCGCGATGATCGCCGACTACCGCAAGCTGAACGACGCGCACCGCGGCGTGACGCGCGCCGACGTGACGAGCGCGACAGCGCTGACCGACGCCCAAATCGCGGCGCTGAAAGAATCGCTGCGCGCCGCTTCCGGCGGCCGGGAGGTCGATCTTAACGTCAGGCTCGATCCGTCGATCATCGGCGGCCTGATCGTCAAGCTCGGCTCGCGCATGGTCGACGGCTCCCTCAAAACGAAGCTCAACGCAATTCGCCTAGCCATGAAAGAGGTCGGCTGATGGATATCCGCGCCGCAGAAATTTCCTCGATTCTCAAGAGCCAGATCGCCAACTTCGGCGCTGAGGCTCAGGTGACCGAGGTTGGTCAGGTCCTTTCCGTCGGCGACGGCATCGCGCGCGCCTATGGTCTCGACAAGGTCCAGGCCGGCGAAATGGTCGAGTTCGAGAACGGCGCCCGCGGCATGGCGCTGAACCTCGAGAGCGACAACGTCGGCATTGTCATTTTCGGCGCCGACCGCGAGATCAAGGAAGGCCAGACGGTCAAACGAACCGGTGCGATCGTCGACGTCCCCATCGGCAAGGAGCTGCTCGGCCGGGTGGTCGACGCGTTGGGCAATCCAATCGACGGCAAGGGCCCGATCAACGCCGAGAAGCGCGCGCGCGTCGACGTCAAGGCGCCCGGAATCATTCCCCGCAAGTCGGTCAGCGAGCCGATGGCGACCGGCCTGAAGGCGATCGACGCCATGATCCCGATCGGCCGCGGCCAGCGCGAGCTTATCATCGGCGACCGGCAGACCGGCAAGACCGCGATCGCGCTCGACACCATCCTGAACCAGAAGTCCTTGAACCAGAGCGGCGACGAATCGAAGAAGCTCTATTGCGTCTATGTCGCGGTCGGCCAGAAGCGCTCGACGGTCGCACAATTCGTCAAAGTGCTGGAGGAGAACGGCGCGCTTGAATATTCGATCATCGTCGCCGCCACCGCCTCCGACGCGGCGCCGATGCAATTCCTCGCGCCCTTCTCCGGCTGCGCGATGGGCGAGTTTTTCCGTGACAACGGCATGCACGCGGTGATCATCTACGACGACCTGTCGAAGCAGGCGGTCGCCTATCGCCAGATGTCTCTTCTGCTCAGGCGTCCGCCGGGCCGTGAAGCCTACCCCGGCGACGTGTTCTACCTCCATTCCCGATTGCTCGAGCGCGCGGCCAAGCTCAACAAGGACAATGGATCCGGCTCGCTGACCGCCCTGCCCATCATCGAGACGCAGGCCAATGACGTCTCGGCGTATATTCCGACCAACGTGATTTCGATCACCGACGGGCAGATCTTCCTCGAAACGGACCTGTTCTACCAAGGCGTGCGGCCTGCCGTGAACGTCGGCCTTTCGGTTTCGCGGGTGGGCTCTGCGGCGCAGACCAAAGCGACCAAGAAGGTCGCGGGCAGGATCAAAGGCGAGCTCGCACAATATCGCGAGATGGCGGCTTTCGCGCAGTTCGGCTCCGACCTCGACGCCGTCACCCAGCGCCTGCTCAACCGGGGCGCCCGCCTGACCGAGCTTCTCAAACAGCCACAGTTCTCGCCGCTCAAGATGGAGGAGCAGGTCGCCGTCATTTACGCCGGGGTCAACGGCTATCTCGACAAGTTGCCGCTCGAAAAGGTGCGGCCGTTCGAGGATGGACTGCTCGCCTTTTTACGGGCGAAGAACCCGGATATTCTGGAGGCGATCCGCTCGTCCGGCGATCTGCCCAACGACGTCGAAGCCAAGCTCAAGGCTGCGGTTGAAGCCTATTGTGCGACCTTTAGCTGAGATGACCCGTTCGTCCCAGCCCGCAGGCCCTGAAACGGATGCCCGTGGAGGCGCGCCGCTATGCCGTCGCTAAAGGAGCTCCGGAACCGGATCGCCTCCGTCAAGTCGACGCAGAAGATCACCAAGGCGATGCAGATGGTCGCGGTCTCGAAGCTGCGCCGCGCACAAGGCGCCGTGGAATCCGCCCGGCCTTACGCGGAGCAGGTCGAGGCGGTGCTTACGAATCTGGCCGGCGCGGCGACTGAGGGGCAGGGTCCGCGCCTGCTCATCGGGAGCGGGTCGGGCCAGGTTCATTTGCTCCTGGTCTGCACCGGCGAGCGCGGCCTGTGCGGCGCGTTCAATACTGCGATCGTGCGGCTCGCGCGTGACAGGGCCAACGCCCTTTCGGCCGAGGGCAAGACCGTAAAGATGCTGTGTGTCGGCAAGAAGGGCTATGATCAACTTCGCCGCACTCACGAGAAGCAGATCCTGGGGTTGACCGAGTTGCGCTCCGTGCGCACCATCACCTACGAAACTGCCCAACCGATCGCCGCAAAAATAATCGAGCTGTTCGAAAACGGCGAGTTCGACGTCTGCACGCTGTTCTACTCCCGCTTCAAATCGGTAATCAGCCAGATCCCAACTGCCCAGCAGCTCATTCCGCCCGAGCTCGGCGTGAAGGACGAGAAAGCGCCGGTTTACGACTATGAACCGGATGAGGGCGAAATCCTCGCCCAACTGCTGCCCCGCGCAGTTACGGTGCGCATCTACCGCGCCCTGCTTGAGAATGCAGCCTCTTTCTTCGGCGCGCAGATGAGCGCGATGGATAACGCTACACGCAACGCCGGCGAAATGGTGAAGAAATACACTCTTCGCTACAATCGCACCCGCCAAGCCATGATCACCAAGGAACTGATCGAGATCATATCCGGCGCTGAGGCGCTCTAATTTCAATCGTCGTCTTGGAGGCGACGTCTGACCATCGGAACGAGGACGTGAGAAAATGGCTGATATCGCGAACGCCACCGGTCGGGTAACTCAGGTGATCGGCGCCGTCGTCGACGTGAAGTTCGAAAGCTACTTGCCGCCGATCCTCAACGCGCTCGAGACCATTAACAACGGCAATCGCCTCGTGCTTGAAGTCGCTCAGCATCTTGGTGAGAACACCGTGCGCTGCATCGCCATGGACATTTCGGAAGGTCTGGTGCGCGGTCAGGAAGTCATGGACACCGGAGCTCCGATCTCGGTCCCCGTCGGCGAAGGCACGCTCGGGCGGATCATGAACGTCGTCGGCGAGCCCGTGGACGAGGCCGGACCGATAAACATGGAGGCGCGCCGCGCTATCCATCAGCCGACCCCGGCCTATGTCGAGCAGTCGACGGAAGCTCAAATTCTCGTCACCGGAATTAAGGTGGTGGATCTGCTCGCACCTTACGCCAAGGGCGGCAAGATCGGCCTTTTCGGGGGCGCCGGCGTAGGCAAGACAGTGCTGATCCAGGAGCTCATCAACAATGTCGCCAAGACCCACGGCGGCAATTCGGTGTTCGCGGGCGTCGGCGAACGCACCCGGGAAGGCAACGATCTTTACCACGAATTCATCGAGTCGAAGGTCAACGCCGACCCGCATCATCCGGATCCCAGCGTCAAGTCGAAATGCGCGCTGGTGTTTGGCCAGATGAACGAGCCCCCGGGCGCCCGCATGCGCGTGGGCCTCTCCGGCCTCACAGTCGCTGAGCATTTCCGCGACCAGGGTCAGGATGTGCTGCTCTTCATCGACAACATCTTCCGCTTCACCCAGGCGGGTTCGGAAGTCTCGGCGCTGCTCGGCCGCATTCCGTCCGCGGTCGGCTATCAGCCGACCCTCGCCACCGACATGGGCGCGCTGCAGGAGCGCATCACGACGACGACCAAGGGTTCGATCACCTCGGTGCAGGCGATCTACGTTCCTGCCGACGACCTGACCGATCCGGCGCCGGCAACTTCGTTCGCGCACCTCGACGCGACGACCGTGCTTTCGCGTGCGATCTCGGAAAAAGGGATCTACCCGGCGGTCGATCCGCTCGAACTCGACTTCGCGCATGCTGACCGCCGCGATCGTCGGCGAGGAGCATTACAACGTCGCCCGCCAAGTGCAGCAAGTCCTGCAGCGCTACAAAGCCCTGCAAGACATCATCGCGATCCTCGGAATGGACGAACTGTCGGAAGAGGATAAGCAAATCGTCGCCCGCGCACGCAAGATCGAGCGCTTCCTCTCTCAGCCGTTCGACGTCGCCGCCGTGTTCACCGGAACGCCCGGTGTGCAGGTCAAAATCGAGGATACGGTGAAGGGTTTCAAGGGTATCGTTGAAGGCAAATACGACAGCCTGCCCGAGGCCGCTTTCTACATGGTCGGCACGATCGAGCAGGCGGTCGAGAAAGCCAAGAGGCTGGCCGCCGAGGCGGCCTGACGCAAACCACGTCGGGGGTCGCGATGGCCACATTCCACTTCGAGCTGGTGTCTCCGGACCGGGTGCTGTTCAACGGGGCCGCTCAATCGGTGCTCGTGCCGGGCAACGAAGGCGACTTCCTGGTGCTGAGCGAGCACGCGCCGGTGATGACGTCCATGCGCCCTGGGGTTGTCGGTATTGATGATGCGGAAGGAAAGCACCGTCGCGTCTTTGTGCGCGGTGGATTTGCAGACGCCAGCAAGAAGGGGCTAATTCTGCTGGCGGAGACCGCGATCTCGTTCGAGGACTTGAGCGCTGACAAGCTCGGCGAGGAGATCAAGAACGCAGAGGAGGATCTCGCCGACGCAAGCGAAGATCAGAAACAATTGGCGCAAGAGAAGCTCGACCGCTTGCGGGAGCTCAGGGACGCGATCAAGCTTTAGGTGCAACGTCGGTTGCGCCATGCAACAGCGGCTTACTGCCATACTTCCTTGCAACGATCTGGACACGGCGGAAGCGTTCTTTGCCCGGCTCGGATTTGAGCGTGACCACGGCAGTCTCGACGACTATCGCATGCTATCGGATGGACTTGGCGGCTTCATCCACCTCAATCGCGCAGCGGAAGGATGGTTAGAGACTGGACGCAATCCGTTCGGTCTCTACCTCTACCGTGAGGACGTCGACGGGCTAGCCGGCGCGTTCGTCGGGGAGACGATAGGACAGCCTGGCGACAAGCCCTGGGGAATGTATGAGTTCGCCCTTAACGGCCCCGACGAAACTCTGGTGCGGGTCGGCTGGCCGACCCGCCTCCGCGGAAAGATTTGAATCTGAGCGAGGCCTACCACGCCGTGGAAATGCTGGCGCCTTGCGGCCTGACAATAAGGCGGCAATGACCCGCGAAGGCTACGACGCGTTCTGCGGGAGCCTGCCGGGCGTCACTCATGTCGTCCAATGGGGCGACGCAAGCGTCTGGAAGATCGGGGGCAAGGTGTTCGCGATCGGCGGATGGTCGAACTCGTCAGAGTTCGGCGTAAGTTTCAAATGTTCTCAGGCGAGCTTTGCCATTCTGAGCGAGCTTCCGGGAGTGCGGCCAGCGCCCTATCTCGCCTCCCGAGGGTTATCATGGGTTCAGCGCACTGACCCTCGCTCGCTCAGCGATGATGATCTCAAGACTTACGTGCGCCAAAGCTACGCGCTGGTCGTTGTGGGCCTTTCCAACAAGGCCCAACAGGCGCTTCAGGTCGGTGCGTCACAATGACCCTGGCGGCTTCGGCAACAGTCACGTCTGGCGACATTCGCTCCGCCCACGCGCGTATTCGCGACCACATCCGCCGCACCCCGATTCTCGAGACGGCCACGCCGATCGCCGGCGCGCCGTCGGTGTCCCTCAAGCTCGAGTGTTTGCAGGTTACCGGTTCGTTCAAGGCTCGCGGCGCCTTTCACAACCTGCTTACCAGACCGGCTCCGGCGGCGGGCTGCGCGACGGCGTCCGGCGGCAACCATGGCGCGGCGGTCGCCTTCGCCGCGCAAAAGCTGGGCATTCGCGCACGCATCTTCGTGCCAGAAATCGCCACGCCCGCCAAGATTGCCAAGATCAAGACGTATGGAGCAGAGGTGATCATCGGCGGCAGCGCTTACGCAGATGCGCAGCAGCGCTGCGATCAATATGTCGCCGAAACCGGCGCGCTCTCGATCCACCCTTACGACGCTATGGAGACGATCGCCGGGCAGGGTTCCGTCGCCCTGGAGTGGGAGGAGGACCTCGAACGACTCGGCCTCCTGAAACTTGACACCGTTCTCATTGCGGTTGGCGGCGGCGGGCTCATCGCCGGAGTCGCAGCCTGGTTCGACGGCCGCGTCAAGGTGGTTGGCGTCGAGCCGGAGGGTTCTTGCGCGCTTCATGCCGCGCTCGAGGCGAGGGCGCCGGTCGACGTGACCGTCAAGTCGATTGCGGCCGACTTGCTCGGCGCTAAGCGGGTTGGCAAACTCAATTTCAAGATCGCCAGGCAGTTGGTGAGCCAGGTCGTCCTGGTCAGCGACATCGCGATTGTCGAAGCCCAGAGTCGGCTTTGGGCTGATGTATCGGTTATCCCCGAGCCCGGGGGCGCGGCGGCCTTCGCCGCCATCGCAAGCGGCGCCTATCGGCCCGAACCGGACGAGCGCGTGGGCGTTCTCGTCTGCGGCGCCAATGCAGATCTCGCGGCGCTTGCGGAAGCAGGAGTTGGCCGCGGCGCGGTTCCGTAACTCCCCTTGGGCAGAATCGCACCCGCGGCCATTGCGATGCGCAAAAGCCCGAACTATTGTCCGGCGCTTTCCGCCGGGCCTAACCAGGCTTGCAGCACGTTGGGGCGTAGCCAAGCGGTAAGGCAGCGGATTTTGATTCCGCCATACGGAGGTTCGAATCCTCCCGCCCCAGCCAATGATTTCAGATAGTTACTTATCTCGCTGCTTGGCGCGCCAATTCAATGTCGGCCCCATGTCGGCACCGAAGCGGATTTCGCGACCAGTGAGCCAGCAAACAAATGAGGCGGACTGTGTGCGGGCCGCCATGACAGCCACGCCCTTCCATCTTTGACCGCCTGCTCAGCTCACGTGGGGCCCACTCGACCGCTATGAGGTGAGGGACGAGGGACGGTAAGCGTCCGGCGGCGACACGTTGATCAGGGCTTGACGTGATGCTCGGCGCGCCAGGCCCACGGCAGCAGTTCGTCGAGACGGTTGATCGGATATCCGTCGACCATGCGCTCGAGCACGTCCTTCAGATAGGCATAGGGTTCGACGTCGTTGAGCTTGCAGCTCTCGATGAGCGAACAGAGCACGGCCCATCGCCTGCCGCCGCCATCGCCGCCGGCAAAGAGATGATTCTTTCTTCCGAGAGCAATCGGTCGGATCGCACGCTCGACCGGGTTCGTATCCAGTTCTATGCGGCCGTCGTGCAGGAACCTGATGAGACCCTGCCAGCGCGCCAGCGCGTACCGGATCGCTTCGGCGAGCGTGCTTCGTCCCGACAGCAACGGAAGCTGCGCCTCGAGCCAGGCGTGCAAGGCCTCGACGATCGGCTCGGAGCGAGAGCGACGAACCGCAAGCCGCTGCGCCGGCGACTGACCGTGAGCGTCCGCTTCCACAGCGTAGAGTTCGCCGATCCGGCGCAGCGCCTCGACGGCGATCGGCGCGTTCGTGGCCTGTGCGACGTCGTAGAACTTGCGGCGCGTATGGCTCCAGCAAGCCGCGAGAACGACGTCCCCTCTCTCCGCCAGCGGCTCAAAGCCGGCATAGCCATCGACATGAAGAACGCCGCTGAACCGCTCGAGATGCGAGGCCTGACGTTCGGCTTTGCGGTCCGGCGCGTAAAGATAGACCGCAGCCGGCGGCTCCGGCCCGCCCCAGGCTCTTTGCTCGCGGGCGTAGACCCACAGCCGCCCCGTCTTGGTTCGCCCTCGGCCGGGATCGAGCACCGGCATGGGCGTGTCGTCGGCGAACAAATGATCCGACGCGAACACGTTCCTTGCGAGACGATCGTGCAGCGCCTCGAGCCACCAGCAGGCCTCGCCGACCCATCCAGCCAGCGTCGAACGCGGAAGATCGATCCCGTGGCGAGCGAAGATCTGCGCCTGCCGATACAATGGCGTGGGGTCGCAATATTTGCTGACCAGCACCTGGGCGAGCAGCGCCGGCGTCGCCAGGCCGCCGGCAATCGGCCGCTCTGCGGCCGGCGCTTGCGCCACCATCTCGCAGGTCCGGCAGGCGTATTTGGGACGGGTGGTGCGGATGACGCGCAGTTCAGCTGGAACCCAATCCAGCATCTCGCTCACGCTCTCTCCAATGACATGCAGCGCGCCGCCGCAGCAGGCGCAGATCGTGTTCTCAATGTCGATGCGGACGTCTTCGCGTTGCAAATGGTCGGGCAAAGGTTTGCGACGAGAGGACCGCTCGCCGGCCTGCTTTTCGCCAGGGCGGCGCTTCTCCTCCTCGCGGGCCAGGTCGCTGTCGACCTCTTCGAGTGCGAGCGCCAGCTGGTTGGGATCAAGACGCTCGGACCGACGACCAAACTGCGCCCGCTGCAACGTCTTGATGATCGACTTCAGGCGCTCGATCCCGCCGTCGCGGTGCTCGACGGCGACGGCCATATCGCGAATGAGGTGCTGCAGAAGGGTCGGTTCGGAAGGCAAATCATTGAGATCGAACCGCATGTCCAAAGCTACCCGAATCGCCTGATTCGAGGAAGCGGATTCGTTCGATTCTATGTGGGTTTCTGCAGCTTTTTAGCCCCCCAAAGTCGGCTTCCATACGCGTTCCGGCGCGCGCCAGTCGATGCCCTCGATGAGCATGGCGAGTTGCGCCGGCGTCAACGTAATCGAGCCGTCGTAACCCGCCATCGTCGGCCAAACGAAGGCGCCCTGGTCGAGCCGCTTGGTGAACATGCAGCGCCGTTTCCGTCCCAGAACAGGATCTTCAGCATCGACGCCTTTCTGCCGCGGAACGCGAACAGGTGGCCCGAGAACGGATCCTGTTTCAGCGTTTGCTGCACCAGCACGGCGAGTCCGTCGAGGCCTTTGCGCATATCGGTGTAGCCCAGCGCCAGGTGCACCTTCACGCCCGCCGGAACGATCATCATGGGTTCGCTCCGTCACCGGCGACCTGCTCACGAACGGCGTATAGATCGACGCCGGCAGGCGCAAATACGCGCCGACCGTCAGGCAGGTCGATCGCCGTCATTCCGTTCGGCGGCTGCAGGAGATCGCGCGGCCGCAGGATCGCCGGCGCGTCGTCAGTGAGCGCCACAGGCGCAAGCTTCGCGCCCTTCCTCTGCGAACGCCGAACTGCACGCGCCAGCGGAACAGCAGCCCCGTGACGATCCCGTGCTTGCGCGCCACCTGCGAGACGCTGACGCCGGGCTGGTCGCTCTCCAGCGCTATGGCGCGCTTCTGGTCGTCGGTGAAGAAGCGCCGCAGAGGCTGCCGAGGCGGCGACGGATCGTCGCTCGGCGGAGCTGTCAAGGCCGTTTCCGACGGCGTTCTGTTAGCACTAGTGCCAGCGACCGGACGGGCGGAGGGATGAAGATGCGCTCGCCAGTCGACATCCACCTCGCCTGTCGATCTCTTCGAGCGCGTCGCGGTGCTCGACGGCGGCGGCCATATCGCGAATGAGATGCTGCAGATGAGCCGGTTCGGAAGGCAGATTGTCGAGATCGAACCGCATGCTCGAATCTACCCGATTCGGTTGATTCGAAGAAGCGACTTCGCTCGATTCTATGCGGATTTCTGCAGCTTTTTAGCCTGCCAAAGCGGGCCTCCATACACGTTCCGGAGATCGCCAGTCGATGCCTTCAATCAGCATGGCGAGCTGCGCTGGAGAGAGCGTCACCGTACCGCCGGGATCGCTCATCCGCGGCCAGATGAAACCACCCTGATCGAGCCGCTTGGTGAACAGGCAGAGACCATTGCCGTCCCAGAACAGGATCTTCAGCTTGCGTGCGCTCTTCCCCCGGAACGCAAACAAATGGCCGGAAAAGGGGTCCTTTTTGAGGTGCTCCTGAACGAGCGTGGCGAGCCCATCAAGCCCTTTGCGCATGTCGGTATAGCCAAGAGCCAGATGCACTTTCACGCCGGCCGGCACGATCATCATCGGTTCGTCCCCGGCTCAACCCCCTTCCGCCGAACTGCATCGGGATCGGCGCCCGCCATTGCGAACACCCGCCGTCCGTCCTGCGATTCGACTGCAATCATTCCGCTGGTCGCCTGGAGAAGTCCTTGCAGCAGAACTGGTCCTGATGGCCGATCGGATGGTCCGCTGTCCAAGACCACCGACGCCCATTCGGTCGCTTTGTCTCGGCTAAAGCCGAGCTCCGCCCGCCAGCGGAAGAGCACTCCCGCGGCGACGCCGCAAGCCCGCGCCACTCCACTAACCGTCGCTCCGGGCTGCTCGCTCTCCAGCACGATCGCGAGCTTTTCTTCCGCGCTGAACTTGCGGCGCCGCCGTTGTTCGCGGCCAGGGGCCTCTTCTGTCGCGCTTGTCAACCGTAAATCGGCCGGCAGGGCCTTAGTGATATCCTTAAGGCTATCACCAAGCAGAGGGCGTGCGCTCGGATGAAGATGCGTTCGCCAGTCGATCTCGACGTCGCCAACTTCGAAAAGGCTGCGCCATCGCTTCAAGCTGTGCAACGACAGATGATGCGCTTTGGCATAAGCTTGCGCGCTCATCCCGGCCCAAGTCATCGCCTCGACGTGCATCGCCCAGTAAGCTTGGACGGCCTTGGACCGCATGTCGGTCGACAGGCGAATATGCCTTTTACGTCGGCGTTCGCGCTGTTCCTCGCGCAACAATTCGGCCTTCGTTTGCAAGGCTTTTTCGTTCATCAGAGCCTTCCGCCAGCGCAGGAACGTCGTCTCAGTGAGCCGATGTTGCGCGCAATAGCGACGCTGCGACAGGCCGCTGCGCTGCCATGCCTCCATGTGAATCGACCACCATTCACATCGGCCTTTGTTCTGGAAGTGTTTCGAAGTCACCGGAGATTCTCCAATGCCGCAGAGAACCTGAAATGGTACGAAAACGCACTACTGAAGAGCTGTGCAGAGACCGGACGGTTACGGCCCCGATTAAGACTGCAAGATAAAAGCGCCGCCTCCGTCCGTCCGCATGTAATTGGTTGGATTGGAGATTTTTGATATCCGGGGCGAACCGTCGGCTGGCGGTTCAGCCGCTTTTCTCAAGACTTTCAATGGCCCAATCGCCATCACGGGGTTTCCCGCGAGCGCTGCATCCGTGGAGACGATAACATCGGGTCGGTTGTCGGAGGCGCGACCATGTCCCGCAAGCAGCAGAAGTCTGCCGACCTTTCGTCCTCGCAGGCGTTCAAACGGCGGCCAAGCGGACCGAGGAGCACGCCAGGAGCGCCGCGGACCCTAGTTGCCGGATGGATACGGCCTAAGACCTCAAGCAAGCGGAATTCCCGCGGCTGCAGTTCGATGGTCTCGCTCGCGCGCTTCACCGTGCGCTCGATGAGATCAACTTCAAGGTCGCCCGGCAGCGAGCCGGGTGGGCGAGCCGCCGAGGGTCGGTCTCCGCGCCAGCGCATCGAGGCGCGCCACCAGCTCCTCTAAGGCGAAGGGCTTGACGAGATAGTCGTCGCCGCCCGCACGAAGGCCCTCGACACGGTCGTCAACTCCCGACAGGTTCGTCAGGAACAGGACCGGGTCGAAACGCCTTCCGCGCGGAGCAGAGCGACAGCGGACAGCCCGTCGAGCCCGGGCAGCATTCGGTCGAGGATGATCACGTCGAAAGTCTCGTGGGCAGCGATCTCGAACCCTTCGCGGCCGTCCGTGGCAAGGGTCGGCTTATGACCGCGCGACCGAAGCCCCACGGCGATAACCGCCGCAGTCTCCGCATCGTCCTCGATAATCAGGGTCTTCATGCGCACTTCGATTCGGGAACGGGGGCGTCTTCACCTGACCCGAACCTAACCCACGTGACCGCAATCCGCTACACGGCCTCGCGACGCAGCCAATTCGCGGGGCGCCGATGAGCCTCGCCCTCGACAGACTTCTTCCCCGCACGCTGATCGCTGTCGCCCTTGCGGCACTTTGGGCCGGCGCCGTCGCGTGGGCTTCCGGCAACCCGGCGACCGCTCATTGGGTCTGGGGAGCGGGCGCGGTCTCAGTGATCGGCGGACTTGTCGTCTCGATCGTCCGCGACTTCCTCGCGGGTCGGTTCGGAGTGGATGCGGTCGCGCTCCTCTCCATGATTGGGGCGCTCGCACTCAGCGAGAACCTTGCCGCAATCGTCGTCGCGGTCATGTATTCCGGAGGCAACGCGCTGGAGGAATTCGCGGTCTCCCGCGCGGAGCGCGACCTCAAATCACTGATCGACCGCGCGCCGCGCATCGCGCATCGCGAAACGGCGGGTCAAGTGGGCGACATTCCGGTTTCGGACGTCGCGATCGGCGACCGGCTTCTCGTGCGCGCTGGCGAGGTCGTGCCGGTCGACGGGCTCCTCGCGGACTCGGACGCGGTGCTCGACGAGTCCGCCCTCACCGGCGAGCCAATACCCGTCACGAGGCGCCGGAGCGAGGCGGTACGCAGCGGCGCTATCAACGTAGGGCAGACGTTTTCGCTTCAGGCGACGACAACAGAAGGCGGCAGCACCTACGCCGGCATTGTGCGGATGGCGACGGCAGCGCAGACCGCCAGGGCGCCTACCATCCGGATGGCGGATAGGTTCGCGCTCTTGCTTCTGCCGGTCTCGCTCGCTCTCGCCGGAATCGCGTGGGGCTTTTCCGGCGATCCGGTTCGCGGGCTTGCTGTCCTCGTGACGGCCACGCCATGCCCGCTGATCCTCGCCGCTCCGGTCGCGTATATTGCAGGCGTCGCGCGCGCGGCGCGCCGTGGCATCCTGATGAAGGGCGGGCTCGCGCTTGAGGCGCTGGCGCGGACTCGCACCGTAATCTTCGACAAGACCGGCACGCTGACGGTTGGTGGGGCGGGCATCCTGCGGATCGAGACCGCGCCCGACTGGAGCATTGACCAGATGCTTCGCGTCGTTGGCTCCCTCGAGCAAGCGTCGCAGCATCCCGTTGCCGCGACACTCGTAGCCGCAGCGAACGAACGTGGCCTTGGGCTCGATACCCCGACTGAAGTCCGGGAGGCGATGGGCTCGGGACTGGAGGGCGAGGTCTCAGGTCGTCACGTTCGTGCCGGCGCGCATGGCTATGTGTTCGGCTCCTCACCTCCGAATCCCTGGGCCCGGCGCATCCTTCGGCAAGCGTCGTTTCGGTCGGCTCTCGCCGTTTTCGTCGTCGTGGACGGGGCGCTTGCAGGCGCGATCCTGCTTGCCGATCAGTTGCGCCGAGAGGCGCCGCGCGCCATCCAGGGCCTGCGGGCCTCTGGAGTTTCGCGGATCGTTATGCTTACGGGCGACCGTGCGGAGACCGCGGAGGCGATCGGAGCCGCGCTCGATATCGATTCCGTCCTTTCGGATCGTGACCCGGCTGACAAGGTCGCGGCTGTCGCGGTCGAGCAAGAACTCCAGCCAACTCTCATGGTCGGCGATGGCGTCAACGACGCCCCCGCCCTCGCTGCGGCGAATGTCGGTGTGGCCATGGGCGCTCGGGGTGCGAGCGCATCGTCTGAAGCCGCCGACATTGTCATCCTGGTCGACGCAGTCGACCGCGTATCCGATGCGGTTGAGATTGCCCGTCGCACATACGCCATTGCGTTCCAGAGTATGGCTGGCGGCATGGCCCTTTCGTGCGTCGCCATGATCACTGCCGCCTTTGGATGGCTGACGCCGATCGCGGGCGCGCTGACGCAAGAGGCGATCGACGTCGCCGTCATTTTCAATGCGCTGCGCGCGCTGGGCTCAGGACGCAACTGGAGGCGCGCAAGCCTGCCGGCGAGCGACGCGAAAGCTCTACGCGAGGAGCACGTGAAGGTCGAAGCGGGCCTCGATCGGTTGCGCGACATCGTTGGCGCTCTCGACTCGGCCGAACCGCATGAAGGCGCGGAACTAATCCGCGAAGCACACGGCATCGTCACACAAGACCTCGTCACACATGAGCGGGCCGACGAAACCAAGGTCTACCCCCGCTTGCGCCGGTCGCTCGCGAGCGGCTATGGCCTTGCGGCGATGAGCCGGGTCCATCGCGAACTCTTGCATCTCGCGCATCTGCTATCGCGCATGTCCGAGGGTCTTTCCGAGGGCGACATTGACGCAATAGCTATCCGCGATGGACAGCGGGTTATCGAATTGATCGAGACGATCGCACGCATTCACAACGCGCAGGAAGAAGACATCTACGAGCACGCGGCAGCGGGTTAGAGCGGGTGCGCGGCGAGCGCCGCCCGTTACCTTTATCCAAATGGGCCCTTCGGCGGCGGGAACTTGATCGGGCTGCCTTTCCGGCTGACGATGACCATGGACGTTAGCGACCCCAGTTCTCGTTCCTGGGATGGCGTGGGAATCGGCAACGCTAACTTTTATACCGGCGCAAACAGCTATCAGGGTGGCTATCCCTATGGCGGATACTACGGTTGCTGTAGCCCCATGACAGCGTCGCTGACAATAAACGGTCGTACATTGGTCTTTGACGACCAGACCGGCCTTCTCCCTATTTACTTCACTATCAACAAAGACGGCTTCACCAACCCGAACAAGCTTTCACAGCAGGCGTTCTACCCTGCTGCGGTTACGGGGATCAATATTTTGGCTTACTAATCGATCTGACCTCAACAACTTGGGCCTTTGGGTCTGATTTTACAACTCCACTGCCGACACTGTTCGCCGGCTCTGACTTCAATATCAGCTACGCAGCCTTATACACGATTGGTGGCGAGTACCAGAACCTCGGTATCGCCAATGTCAACGGATCGACCTTCCTCGTTCCGGAGCCCTCTCTTGGGCGATGATGCTGCTCGGTTTCGCGGGCCTAGGTGTTTGATCTCGGGCTTTGATGGGGCATCCTTGTCGAGTGATTCGAAGGATGCGCTATGGGCCAGGTTCTTCACGGGAGCGCCACGACGACGGAGGCGGTCCGTCGAGCGATACAGCATAGTCATGTCTGGACGGCGCTCGCAGATCAAGGGGTTCGTTGCCGTTAAGCGAAGTTCGCGGGTGCGGTCATGTCTCCGGCCTTTTGGTGCGGGACGTGGCCCGCTGGCCCTGATGGTTTCCGCTGGTTCGTTTGCCTGATCAAGAGAACGAGCTTGACGCTCCGACTATGCTGCAGGCTTCACGAACCCAATGCTTCGCGTCTTTCGCATCACGACGTGGTCACCCTCGATATCGACCTAACTGGCAGCCGGCGGTGGGGCGATGGCGGTCAGGTCATGGCACGCGCGTAGATAGAGCCATCGCGCATGAGGGCGAAGGCGATCCTTGCCAGCTTGTTCGCCATCGCCACAGCGACCAGTTTGAATGGCTTGGTTTCCACGAGCTTCGCTGCCCATGTTCTGAGTGCATCCTGATGGGACCTTCGGTGGAAGAGGACCGCGTGGGCGCCTACGACCAATAGCTTTCGGAGATAGCGATTCCCCATTTTCGACACCCGTCCAAGGCGCTCTTTGCCCCCGGACGAGTTCTGTCTCGGCGCTAGTCCGAGGAACGCCGCGAACTCCCGTGGGCCCGAGAATACGCCGACATCCTGGATAGTTGCTGCAATAGCTGAGGCCGTTATCGGACCAATTCCGGGAACGCTCATCAGACGCCGGGCTGTCTGATCCGTCCTTGCCAGCTCCAGGATGGCGCGGTCGATCGCAGCGATCTCATCGTCGAGCGTCTGCAGCTGACGGATAATCGGCGCGAGGGCGTCTCGCACGCAAAGCGGAATGGAACTATCGCCCTCCAAAATGGCTGCAGCCAATGCGTAGGCGCCATTCGGTCCCTGAGCGGCAATAACGCCGACCTCCGCCAGATGACCGCGCAACGCATTGAGGAGCTGGGTGCGTTGAGACACCAACATCTCACGCACCTTGTGACGCATAAGAACGGCTTGATTGTCGATCGACCGTACCGGCACGAATCGCATCGAAGGCCGGGTGACCGCTTCACAAATCGCCGCCGCATCTGCCGCGTCGTTCTTCTGCCGGCGAACATAGGCCTTGACGTAGTTGGGTGGCATTAAGCGTGCGTCATGACCGAGTTTTATCAACTCGC
Organism: uncultured Alphaproteobacteria bacterium; assembly: GCA_963794655.1. Classification (GTDB taxonomy): domain Bacteria; phylum Pseudomonadota; class Alphaproteobacteria; order Rhizobiales; family Beijerinckiaceae; genus Roseiarcus. Next base: position 726,314 of record CAWCEV010000006.1, on the reverse strand, counting down.
GAGCCCAGTGGTGAGCTGAACCACAAGCCTCCAAACCTATGACGCAGGGCGGTAGAGCGCCGAAGAAGGACAATACGTCCTTGCGCCGCAATGCGGTGGCGATCACGGCCCGCCCCTCGGCGTCCACCGCGTGAATCTGGAAGACATGTTTCGCCAGATCCAAGCCAATCGTTGTAACCGACCTCAAGTCAACGTGTGCCTTGCGCATTTGTGGCGCTCCTTCGGAGAGTGTTCGACAGCACCATCTAAGACATGCCTCCCACGGGAAGCAGGCGTTGCGAGCGCCGTCCACACCATCAAGAGAGCCTGAGGGCTCTGGCCAAGCGACATGGGATCAACCAGAAGACCGTTGCCAAGTGGAAGAAGCGCGGCTCGGTCGCCGATCTTCCGACGGGTCCTAAAGACGCTGCCTCAACGGTTCTAAGTGTCGAGGAAGAAGCGGTGATCGTCGCCTTCCGCAGGCATACGCTTCTGCCGCTGGACGACTGCCTCTACGCGCTTCACCCGACCATCCCGCATCTGACGCGCTCATCCCTGCATCGCTGCCTGCAACGTCACGGGATATCGAGGCTGCCGCAGGTTGAAGGCGAGGCTTCCGAGCGGCGCAAGTTCAGGGCCTATCCGATCGGCTATTTCCATATTGATATTGCTGAGGTCCGAACGGCCGAAGGCAAGCTCTATCTTCTCGTCGCGATCGACCGGACATCGAAGTTCGCCTTCGTCGAGCTGCACGAGAAGGTCGCACGCAAGACCGCGGGAGACTTCCTGCGGCATCTGATCGCCGCCGTCCCCTACAAAGTCCACACGGTCCTTACCGACAACGGAACGCATTTCACTACGCCGGGCAACACGAGTTCGGCAGCGCCCGACATCAGGGCCGCTCTCGACGCCGGAGAGCCCGTCTGGGCTCATGCCTTCGAATATGCCTGCGCTCAGAACCACATCGATCATCGCCTGACGAAGCCCAAGCACCCCTGGACCACTGATGTGATCGACAAGTGTTTTTTTGCTGGATCTGAGCTATTTTCCTCTCGCGCATGGGTGACCGCGCGGCGAAGAGCAGGGCGCGAGGCGCAAGCCCTGCCGCGCAGCCTTCATCGTCGCACCTCGGTTGCGGCGCCCGTGCGCACTCCCTTGAGACCACGCGGATTCCAACCGGAGACGAAGCGCGCGTAGGCCGTCTCGGCTTGCTCGATCCACCTGCGCTCCTGATCGCGATGGCTCTTGATATTGTAAGCGTGAGCTGCGCCTCTTTGGCCGCGTTCGGCTTTATAACCCGCCTTCAGCTCCAAATCGCGCAGCTTCCTGGCGTGCAGCGCCGGTCGGGCCCACACGTAGCTTTCACCTTTGCTCAGCAGATGCCAGATGAGGACCGCGAGCTTGCGGGAGGTCGCGACAGCGGCGACATGCTGACCGCGGCGGGCGCGGACTCGCAGGAAGAACGCACGCAACGGACCCGGCGCTCGCGCTGCCGCCCAGGCGGCCTCGACGAGCATGCCTCGGGCATGGCCGCGGCCCTGCTTGGTGATCCGGCCGTGATAAGCCGGTCCAGGACCTGACTGTCTGACGCTTGGGTTGAGGCCGAGATAGCTCACCAGCTTCTGCGACTGCTCGAAGCGTCCCACGTCGCCGATCGCGGCCACGATGGCGAGCGCCACCACCATGTCGACCCCTGGGATTGTCATCAGGCGTTTGACGCCCTCGTCCCCTAACGCCGAACGGGCAAGGTCACGCTCGATGACCTTGAGGTCCTCGCCGAGCCGATCGAACTCGCGCAGATGCCGTTCGACGGCAAGCCGTTCGTCCTCCGGCAAGACCTGGTGAAAAAGCCATGCCCGCCCGCTGGCCCCGCACAGATCGGCGTGCGGGCAGGAGGGGATCAAGTGGCTGTGCAGGATCGACTGGATGATGTTCTTCAAGCGCGATCGCTGCCGGACGATCTGGTTACGCCGGGTCACCTGCCGGCGGAGCGCCTGAGTCGGCTCATCCGGAATCCAGACTTCGGGCAGAAAGCCGCTCGCATAAAGTTGGGCGAGCACGCTGGCGTCGATCGTATCGGTTTTGATCTTCGCATGAGCGATGACGCGCACTTGCTTGGGGTTTGCGATCACGACTTTCTTGACGTGCGGCGCGATCACCGCAGCGACCGAGGCTGCGTTGCCGGTCGCTTCGACGACAACGATGTCCTCCTTGGCGAGCTTCTTTGCGAAAGCCTCGAGAAGATGGCGGCGCATGTCGACACGCCCCAGCCGCTTGAGCTTGCCGTCGTCCCAGGCCACCGCCTCGGCGAAGGCGCGGTGGATATCCAGACCAATAATCCGCATGGTTGCTCCTCCGTCTCTGTTCGTTCATGGCGGGAGCTGGCGGGCAACACGACATCTACTGATCCGCGCTCACGGCGCATCCGGGAAAGTCGCAAGGGGCGGCCATGTAACGAGCTCGGGCTCTCAGCCCACTGTCTGTCGACGGCCTGCCCGCACCTTCGTGCTCCCGGCGCCCCGTGTCCAGGATGGGCTCACCATATCGCCATCTCCCTTTCGGAAACAGGCGGACAGCAAGGCGCCGACGGATCACATACCGGATAACGGCCAGGTCGAGCGGATGAACCGCACCATCAAGGACGCCACCGTCAAACGCTACTTCTACGAAACCCACAATGAGCTGCGGACCCATCTGCGCGACTTCGTCAACGCCTACAACTTCGCTCGCAGGCTCAAGACCCTCCGAGGCCTCACACCCTACGAGTTCATCTGCAAAGCCTGGACGTCACAGCCCCAACGATTCAAGCTCAGTCCGCTCCAGCAAATGCCGGGACTAAACACCTAGGTTACGCGGGATATAGTCGGGATGGCGCGCCGCCGGACAGGTGGTCGAGTTCAAGGGGTCGCCCGGCAGCAACCGAGTTTTCGGCAGTGGGTCGATCCGCTCGCGGTGAGGTCGCACGAAACGACCGCTATTGCGCATTTGAGACGTTTGAGACGACGCCTCGAATTGACGTGAAGCGGACATAGCAGGTCGCGACCGTTAACGTCTCAAGGGGGAAAGCGGCGATAGACCTGCGCTGCGGGGAGCGGGGACTCAGCCCTGAGCTGCCGACGCGCGACACCGCGCCGGACATTGGCGATCCGTAATCTGAACAACGCAAAAAGGGCGTGTTGGGAAGCCATTCGGACGGGTGATGACGCGGAAGCGGGGTTTCACCCGCTCTTCGCATCCGTCCAGATGGAGACCCGAATGAAGTTTCTCAGCACCCTAGTTGTTATAGTGATCGCAGCCGCCGGCCCGGCTCTCGCCGAAGGCAAATGCACGAACGCTCCGAAGTCGAAGTGGCAGCCCAAGTCAGCGCTCGAATTGCAGCTTGAGGCCGATGGCTTCAAAGTGCGGCAGATCAAGGTCGAGGGCGGCTGTTACGAAGTTTACGCCACAGACAAAGAGGGCAAGCGCGCCAATATGGCCTACAACGCCGAGACGCTCGAGAAGCTCGAGAATGCGGAAGCCGGCGAGAACTAAACCGCGGGCGCCGGCCGTGATTCGTGTCTGGGACCCGCTCGTTCGAGGATCTCACTGGGCGGTCGCCGCGAGTTTCGCGGTCGCCTGGTTAAGCTCGAAAAACTGGGAGCGCCTGCACGACGCCTCGGGCTATGTCGCGGGCGTCCTTGTGGCGCTTCGTGTCGCCTGGGGCTTCCTTGGCCCCCGCTATGCGCGCTTTACCCAGTTCGTACGACCGCCGGGGACCGTGATCGACTACCTCCGCGCGATCAAAGACGGTTCGGAGAGCCGGTATATCGGTCACAATCCTGCGGGCGGGGCGATGATCGTAGCCCTGCTCGCCGCGATGGCGGCGACTTCGATCAGCGGCTGGCTGCTGACCACTGACGCATTCTGGGGCTCGACCATCATGCAGCATGGCCACTCGCTGCTCGCCCATGGCGTGTTGGCGCTGGTGGTCGTTCATCTCGTCGGCGTTGTCCTCGCGAGCCTGCGCCATCGCGAGAATCTGGTTCGCGCGATGATCGTCGGCGTCAAGCGCCCGTCGGAGCCAGGCGACGTGGCCTGATCCGTTCATTCCCCGTTGTCCGCGGTCGCAATCGTGACGCGCAGTCCGGGACGATTGTCCGAGGCGCGGCAGTCGAGGCCGTGCAGGTCGGAAATTGCGGCGACCAGCGCGAGACCGAGGCCGTTTCCCGGCGCGCGCGCCGGGTCGCCTGCGCGATGGAAGCGTTGGAAGATCGCGTTCATTTCACTGGCAGTTACGCCCGGGCCGTTGTCAGAGACAGAAAACGCAATCCCCGTCGGCGTGCGCTCGCCTCCGACCTCAATCCGGACTCCGGCGGGCGTATGACGCAGCGCATTGTCGATCAGGTTGGCGATCATCTGCACGAGCAGCTCCTTGTCGCCGGAGATCGGAAGCCGCGCATCGAGGCGCTGAACCAGCGTCTTGCGTTCGTCTTCGGCAGCTGGCGCGAACGTCTCCGCGACCTCCCGCGCCAGCTCGGCGAGGTCAAGCGGCCGGAAAGCCGCCCGCCGCGCGCCAGCCTCGACCTGGCTGATGCGGAGCAGGGCATTGAAGGTTTCGAGCACACCCTCGACGTCGCCGATCACCGCATCGATCGAACTGCGCGCCGCGCCAGATGACGGTTCGTCCCGCACGACTTCGAGGCGGCGCAAAACCCCCGCCAAAGGCTTCCGCAAATCATGCGCAATGTCGGCGCTGACTTGCCTGTTCGCCTGCAGGAGCTTCTCGATTCGATCGAACAGCCGGTTGAAGGTTCGTGCGAGCGCCGTCAAGTCGTCGTCTGTGCGACTTAGCGGAATTCGCCGGCTCCAGTCGCCCTCCATGAGGCGACGGGCGGTTTGGCGCATCGAGTCGATACGGCCCAGGAACTGCGCGCTCAGCCACAGCCCCCCGATCGCCCCCATCGCGAGCGTGGCGGCGACCGCCCAGGCAAAGGCCGTCAGCACGCCGGTCAGGATCGTATCCGAGCGGCGGCGCTCGTCGCCGACGAGGAGAGACGACCCGTCGGCGAGCGGCGTGATGAGCGATCGGAGGACCTCCGCTTTGGACTCGGGCGGCTCTTCGCCATCGTTCTCCTGCGCTTCGATCCATCCGGCGCCGGCGGCGCCGGACGGCGGGAGGCGCAAATCTCCAGCAATCGACTTCCCGTCGGAAGCTATGAAACCGTAGGCGAAGCCTGCGCCGCTCGACCCCCGCGCGTTGATGATGGCGGCGAGCCTGTCGCGGCCGCCATTGTCGAACGCGCTCTTCAGCGCGTCTGATTCCTCGGCGATTCGTTCGTCGAAATCGGTCAGGATTTCGTGGCGCACCGAGAAGTAAACGAAGGCGCCCAGCGCCAGCGCCGAGGCGGTGAACAGTGCCAGGTAGAGGGCCGCCAGCCGGAAGCTGGCCGTACTAAGCAGCGGGATTCGGGACACGCAACATGTATCCTGCGCCGCGCACGGTCTGGATCAGCGAGGGGCCGCCGCAGTCGACCTTGCGGCGCAACCGGCTGATGTGCGTCTCGACGATGTTGGTCCTCGGATCGAAATGGTATTCCCACACCTGCTCGAGCAGCATCTTGCGGGTGACCAGCCGGCCATCGGCGCGCATCAGGGATTCGAGCAGGCGGAACTCGCGCGGCTGGAGGTCGATCGCCTCTCCGCCGCGGCGCACGGAGCGCGCGACCAGGTCCATTTCGAGATCGCCCGCCACGAGTAAGGTTTGGGAGGCGCCCAGGGTGGGACGGCGGGCGAGCGCCGTCAGGCGCGCCATCAGTTCTTCGAACGCGAAGGGCTTGACAAGGTAGTCGTCGCCACCCGCCTCGAGTCCGTCAACCCTATCGTCGATGCCGGAGAGATTGGTGAGGAAGAGAACCGGAGTTGAGACGCCATTTCGGCGCATCAGCGCGACGACGCTAAGGCCGTCCAGTTTCGGCAGCATGCGATCGAGCACGATCACGTCGAAGCGGTCGGCGTTGGCGCGCTGATAACCTTCGCGACCGTCGTTCGCGACGGTAGGCTCATGTCCTCGTGCACGAAGACCCTCGGCGATGAACCCTGCGGTTCCTTCGTCGTCCTCGACGACCAGAATTCTCATGCCGCCGACTTAGCAGAATGCCGGAACCAGGCAATGCGCCGCTCGCGGAAGACAATGGCGCGAGGGACAGCTCGCACAACGCTGCAATGACGTCCGCCGGAGCATGGTCGCCAGCGCGCGCGGCTGCCGACGGCGACATTGCGAAAACGTATATCGGACGCCCTGATTTGGACGCCGCCCGCAGGCCTTTTATTCCAGGGCCTAACCAGAGGTCGCCCAGTCTCGATCCGGTCACGATTGGGGAACAAACAGCCATTTGGAGGAATATGCCTTTCAAGGGGAGGTGCCCACACAGCGATTGCGAGACGAGGTCTTATGCCGAGAGATGCGGTGAAGCACGGCGCGGTGCCTCCGCCCGCTCGCTACGGGGCCGGTGCAGTGACTTTTCACTGGGCGGTCGCCGCCTTGATCGTCTTCCTCGGCGGCCTGGGGCTTCTGTTCGATGATATTCCAAGCGAAGCGCGGACTTTTTGGATCAATGTTCACGTCTGCGTCGGACTGATTTATTTCGCCCTCGTGATCGCGAGGGTTCTCTGGCGGAGCACGCACAAGGCCCCGGAACTTGGGCCGGATATCGGCGAATTCAGCCGCCGGATATCGTTCGCCGTTCATCACCTGCTCTACGTCCTGATGCTCCTCATTCCGGTCGTGGGGGTCGTGGCGCGCGTTTGGCACGGGCGAGGGTTTGACTATTGCGTCTTCCAGCTGGAATTCGGCGCCGCCTCGGACCCCGCTGTCTTTCATCCAGCGGAGAAGATTCACCAACTGTTGGCCTACGCCCTGTTCGCCCTCGCCGGCCTGCACGCCGCGGGCGCTCTCTACCATCAGTTCGTCCGGCGTGACGGGATTCTGCTGCGGATGATGCCCGGCAGGAGGGGCCAAATGTGACGAGCGTGGCCGCGAGGCGATTGGGGCTCATCGAGCATCGGCGTGAGGCGTACGGCGCAGCCATGCAGCGTGGCGCCCAATCTCGACCTTCCTGGTGCTCTCTCACGAAGAGCAGCAATGGGGCGGACTTGACCCGTTCTCAGAGCCGCCCATCAATGACCGCTGCTTGCGCGAAGGAGACGGCCGGAGTTGACGTGAAGCGGCCATTACGGACAAGGTCGATTGATAGTCGCCAGCGTTGACTTTCCATATTTCTGCATTTATAGAAATATGGAAAGGAAGCCCCATGCTGAAAAACGACGCCGAGCAGACCACCCGCTACGCCGACATGCTCGCCGCTCTCGGAGCCGAGCCCCGGCTGCGTATCGTCCGGCTTCTGCTCGCCGCTCATCCGGAGGGTCTGGTCGTGGGTGAGATCGGCTCCGAGCTGGGCATCCCGCCCTCGACGCTCTCACATCACCTCGACAAGCTGAAGAACGAAGGTCTCGTGTCTGTTCGTCGCGAGGGTACGTTCCTTTGCCATACCGCGAATACCAAAGCGCTTCAGGAACTTGTCGGGTTTCTGTTTGCCGAGTGCTGCACACGCAACAAGGCGATCCGCCCCGAAGCCATCACTTGTGCCTGCCCATAGGAGAGAGGCCATGTCGGACGCCGAGATCAGGGAAACCGTGCGCGAGCGCTACGCCGAGATTGCGCGTAGCGTACAAGGACCGGATTCGTGCTGCTACGACGGCGAAGTTGGGTCACGTTGCATTTCGGCGAACCTCTATGCAGAGGATGAAACTGGTTCGCTGCCGAAAGACGCCGTGCTGGCGTCGCTTGGCTGCGGGAATCCGACGGCGCTCGCCGAGCTTAGGGAAGGTGAGACGGTTCTTGATCTCGGCTCCGGCGGCGGCATCGACGTTCTGCTCTCGGCCCGCCGCGTCGGCCCTTCGGGCAAGGCCTATGGGCTCGACATGACCGATGCCATGCTGGCGCTCGCTCGCGAGAACCAGAAGAAGGCGGGAGCGGAGAATGTCGAGTTTCTGAAAGGCGAGATTGAAGCGATCCCTCTGCCGGACAATTCAGTCGACGTGATCATTTCAAACTGCGTCATCAATCTCTCGACCGATAAGGACAAGGTGCTGCGCGAAGCGTTCCGCGTCCTGAAGCCGGGCGGCAGCTTCGCCGTGTCGGACGTTGTGACACGCGGCGCAATTCCCGAGGCGGTCCGCCGGAACATGCTGCTCTGGGTCGGTTGCATCGCCGGAGCGCTCGACGAAAACGACTACCGGATGCGGCTCGCGGCGCCCGGTTTCGAGGCAATCGGCATTGAGCCGACGCGTATCTACGACGTGGAGGACGCCCGCGAATTCCTGGCAAGCCAGGGCGTTGATGTTGACGCAATCGCGGCCGAAGTCGGCGAAAAGTTCATGAGCGCCTTCGTCCGCGCCAGGAAACCAGGCGTAGCCTCGAATACGAAAGCCGGCAGTTGCTGCGCTCCGCCCTGCTGCGAGTAGCGAACGGCCAATGAGCGATCATGCGTTCAACGTCCTGTTCCTTTGCACCGGCAATAACGCGCGGTCGGTTCTGGCGGAGGGAATTCTGCGCAAGGACGGGGCGGCCCGCTTCAACGCGTTCTCGGCGGGCAGCCATCCGAAGAGCCGGGTCAATCCCTTCGCGCTGAAGGTGCTGGAATCTTACGGCCACCCGACCGACGGCTACAGGTCGAAAGGATGGGAGGAGTTCGCTGCGCCCGGCGCACCGGTCATGGATTTCGTGTTCACCGTCTGCGACAGCGCCGCCGGGGAGGCCTGCCCGGTCTGGCCGGGACAACCCACGACCGCGCATTGGGGTATCGAAGACCCGGCTGCGGTCGAAGGCAGCGATATCGAGAAAGATCGCGCCTTCGTCACCGCATTCAAATATTTGAAGAACCGGATATCGGTTTTCATCAGCCTCCCGATCCGGAGCCTCGATAAAATGGCCCTGGGGGCGAAGCTTCGCGAAAATGGGCGTCTTGACGGAGCGACATCGCGTGCCACGTCATGAACGCTACGCTCGCCCGACGTGTCGCGGCTGAAGCGCTTGGAACGGCGCTTCTGGTCGCCACAGTCGTGGGGTCCGGCATCATGGCCGAGACGCTGACGAAGGACGCCGGGCTGGCGCTCCTGGGCAACACGCTGCCAACGGGCGCAATTCTCGTCGTGCTGATCACGATCCTCGGGCCGATATCCGGCGCGCATTTCAATCCGGCCGTCTCCCTGGTCTTTGCCCTAAAGCACGATCTGCGGCCGCAGGAAACGGGCCTCTATATGCTCGCGCAAATCATCGGCGGCATTGCCGGGACCTTCGCGGCGCATCTGATGTTCGGGCTGCCAGTGCTCGAAACGTCGGTGAAAGTGCGGACGGGTGGCGCGCAATGGTTCGCGGAATGGCTCGCCACGTTCGGCCTCATGGTCACGATCCTCGCCGGTCTTCGTTTCGCGCGAGCCTCCGTACCCTGGCTCGTCGGCCTCTACATCACGGCCGCTTACTGGTTCACCGCCTCAACGTCTTTCGCCAATCCGGCCGTCGCCATCGCACGATCCCTGACGAACAGCTTCGCCGGCATCAGGCCTTCTGACGCCCCGGCGTTCATCGTGGCTCAGTTCGTCGGCGCGATCTGCGGCCTGGGCTTGGCGGGATGGCTTCTCGGTCAATCGGGAGACACTGACAAGGCGATGAGCCCGGAGGCGCAGCTATGACGGTCACGATCTATCACAACCCGGGCTGCGGAACGTCGCGCAACGTGCTGTCAATGATCCGGCAGAGTGGCGAGGAGCCCGTTGTTATCGAGTATCTGAAAAACCCGCCGACACGCGAGCGCCTGAAGGAGTTGATCGCGGCAATGGGCATCCCGGTCCGCGCGCTGCTGCGCGAGAAGGGAACGCCTTATGCAGCGCTTGGCCTTGGCGATCCGAAGTGGACGGAGGATCAGTTGCTCGACTTCATGATGGCGCATCCGTTCCTCATCAATCGGCCAATTGTCATCACGCCGAAAGGCGTCAGGCTTTGCCGGCCGTCGGAAGCGGTGCTCGACATCCTGCCGAACTCGAATATTGGCCTTTTCGTCAAGGAGGACGGCGACGTTGTTAAACCCGACCGGGCTCACCGGTAGGCGGACCAAAAGCTGTCTTGGCGCATAAGTCTGATTTCTGCACCGTCGCGGGTGTCCTCCCTCGCTCGATTTGCCCCGTTCGCCAGGCCGTCGCTGAATGTCCGCTATTTGCGGATATCGTTGAAAAAGTCGCTTAGTCATTGCCGCCAGGACTGTGGCGTGATTCCCTGAATCCTGCTGATTCTGCGGGAGAAAGGCGATGATGGGGGTTCAGGAGACGCCGGCGCGGCTGTTTTATGTTTTCTGCCTCAACGAGCATGTTCCGTGTGAGCACCTGCTCAGGGGCGTGGACCGCCACCTGGACCTCGCCAATCTCCGCCGATCGTTGAAGCCGTTCTACAGCCAGATGGGTCGACCCTCGATCGACCCCGAGCTCTGTCGGCTCGGGCTCGACGGCAAAGTTCCTGATCACTCGACCTTTTCAAAGAACCGGCATGGCCGCTTTCGCCAGAGCGATGCGCTGCGTCAACTGTTTGAGAGCGTCGTTCAGCGCTGCGTGGCGGAGGGCTTGGTCGGGGCCGAGGGGTTTGCGGTCGACGCGAGCCTCATCGCCGCCGACGCCAACAAGCAGCGCTCGGTTCCGAGCAATGACTGGAGACCAGAGGAGCTTAAGGAAAATGCGGTTCGCGCCGCGCGCGAATATCTCGCCACGCTCGACGACGCGGCGTTCGGCGCGGCCTCGCCGGTCACGCCCAAGTTCATCTCCCGATCCGATCCGGCAGCTCAGTGGACGGGCGCGCACAAGGGGCATGCCCTTCTTCGCCTATGCCGTCAATTATTTGATCGACACCGACCACGGCGTGATTGTCGACGTGGAAGCGACGCGGGCTATCCGGCAAGCCGAGGTTGGGGCAGCGCAGACGATGCTCGAGCGGACGGAAACCCGCTTTGGCGTGAAGCCGGACTCTCTAACTGCGGACAGCGCCTATGGTTCAGCGGAGAGCCTGGCCTGGCTCGTCAAACAGAAGGCGATCACGCCACTCATTCCTGTCTTCGACAAGTCCAATCGGACGGACGGCACGTTCTCCCGCGCCGACTTCCCCTTCGATCCCGAACGCGACCGCTACACGTGCCCTGCAGGCAAGGAACTGGTCCAGTTTCGGCGCACTTACGCAACCCACGAAGTGGCGTCACGGCCGAGGGCACAAGACTCTATCGTGCCAGCAAATTGGATTGCGACGTCTGCCAACTCAAAGCGCAATGCTGCCCGAACGCGGTCGCCCGCAAGATCCCGCGTGATCTGCACGAGGACGCTCGAGACGTCGCTCGCGCTCTCGCCGCAACGCCCGAATACGAGGCCGCCTGTCGTCTTCGGAAAAAGGTTGAGATGCTGTTCGCCCATCTCAAACGAATCCTTCGGCTCGCTCGCCTGCGCCTGAGGGGTCCAAACGGGGCAAGAGACGAGTTCCTTCTTGCCGCCACCGCCCAAAACCTAAGACGCCTGGCCCGCTTGAGGCCGACAGGAGGACTCGAAGCCGCGATCGGCGCATAGCGGCGGCCTCCACGAGCCGCCGAAAGCGGCCCCCCCCCTCTTGAGCCGGATCCACCGCTCAAGGGCATGGAAACTCTGATTGCCCCGCACTTCTTCAACGATATCCGCGCACACCGGGCGACCGGAACCGACGTATTTTGTTCTCTAATGGGTCAAGGGCGGGACCCTCCTCCGGGTGTCGACGCTTTCGGGTGCCTGCGTTCTCTGCGTGCTCGTTCGGCACTTGATGGGGTAAGCTGGGTGCAGGGCGGCTAGGTTGAAAACGCAGTCCGCCAGCGATTGACCGCATGCAACGCAATACGCGCCGTCGTCTGCTCCCTCCCTCGGGCGTCGCTCCTTGCGGGAGCTCGATGCGGTCTCCTGTCTGGTGGGTTGATGGCTTAAGCTGGCACGAACTCGGTTTCGTTCCGCAACATCGCATGCATGATGATTGCGAGGCGACGCGCCAGAGCGACACGGGCCTTTCGCATCGTCGACCGCTTCGCGATTGAGAAGGCCCAGTCCTTGAGTTTGAGCTGGCCCTTATAGCGGGTCAGCATTACATTGGCGGCCTCGTACAGGAGCGTTCGCACCCGCCCGTCGCCGCATTTCGAGATTCCGCCGACATAGTCGACCTCCCCGGACTGATAGCGTCTTGGAACCAGGCCCAGATAGGCGCCGATGTCGCGCGATCGGCGGATGCGTGACGGATCGTCGATTGCGGCGGCAAAGGCGAGCGCGGTCAGTTGACCTACGCCTGGGATTGTCATGAGCCGGCTGCAGGCCGCCGAGGCCCTTGTCATGCGCCTTATGTCGGCGTCGATCGCGGCGACCGCCGTCATTACCGCAGTCCGCGCCGCAATCAGGCCTCTCATGGCGGCAGACAGACCGGCGATCCCCTCGCTTGCTTTAATTGCCTTGTCGATGAAGGCGACGGTGAGCGCGCGGGGCAGTCGGACCCCGAACACGACCGCGAGACCACGGATCTGATTTTCCAAGGTCACTCGCTGGCCGACCAGCTTCTTGCGCGCGCTGATCAACGAGCGGACGGCGTGCGCGGGAAGCGACTTCACATGCACGGGCTTGAAGAAGCCTGTGCGGGCCAGATGCGCCAGCCCTCGCGCGTCGTTGCGATCGGTCTTGTGGGTCGCCAGCGACTTGAGCGCCTGATAGGCCTGCCGGCTTTCGACGCAGACCACGGGAAGGCCGAGTTCGCTCAACCCATGGAACAGGATCGGCGCCATGCGTCCGGTCTCAAATACGATCCGACGACAGCTTGGCGCTTTCGCGAGCTCGTTCGCGATCGAATGCGCTGTCGACGCCGTCTTGCTCTCGTAAAAGACCACGCCTTCGCGGTCGAGAACGCAAACATGCGTCTCGTCCATCGAGATGTCGAGGCCAGCAAAATAGTCCATTGAACGGTCTCCTCTTCCGAATCTTCGCCGATTCTATCGGCCTATGTGGAAGAGCTCCCGCCCATTACCCGATGTTGAAAAACTCCGCTTGATCTGGGCGCCGGTCGCTGATTCTCTTCTGTTGGGAGCAGGAGATTCGGCCGATGATGGGCGAGCGGCGATGCAAGAGGCGCTTTTCTACGGCTTCAGCCTTGAGCGGCACGTCCCCGATAGTCACATGCTTCGCAAGATCGACCGCTTAGTCGACCTGTCGGATCTGAGGGCGCATCTGGCGCCCTATTACAGCGATGTGGGACGGCCCTCGATCGATCCCGAGTTGATGATCCGCATGCTGATCGCGGGCTACTGCTTTGGCATTCGATCGGAGCGGCGGCTGTGCGACGAGGTCCACCTCAATCTGGCTTATCGCTAGTTTTGTCGCCTAGGGCTCGACGGCGACGTCCCCCGATCACTCGACGTTTTCTAAGAACCGCCACGGCCGTTTTCGTGAGAGCGACCTCTTTCGCAAGCTGTTCGAGACCGTAATCGCGCGCTGCATGAAGGAAGGGATCGTCGGGGGCGAAGCCTTTGCGGTCGACGCCAGCGTCATCGTGGCCGACGCTCATCGCAGGCGCGGCGTCGCCAAGATCAAGGACCTCGATCCGACCTCCAATCGGGCGGTCGCGGAATATCTCTCTGTTCTCGATGACGCCGCGTTCGGCGGCGCAACGCCGGTCGAGCCGAAAGTGATCTCGCCGACCGATCCGGCCGCCCGCTACACGGCTTCGGCCAACTCTCTCGCCGGTTATGCCTATTCCGACAACTATCTCATCGATCTCAAGCATGCGGTGATCCTGGACGTCGAGGCGACGACGACCATTCGCCAGGCCGAAGTCGGCGCGGCCAAGACGGTGCTCGACCGCACGGCTGAACAGTTCGGCGTCACCCCGTCGCGCCTGGTCGCGGATGGGGGCTACGGCTCGGCAGAGATGGTCGGGTGGCTGGACGAGCGCGGGATCGAACCGCACGTGAACCTGGTCGACAAGACCGAGCGCACGGACGGAACCTTCTCCCGCAGCGACTTCGCATTCGATCCAGAAAGCAACCTTTATGTCTGCCCCGGCGGCAAAGAGCTCAAGAAATACCACCGCGCTTTCGCCAAGCCCCGCGACGGGCTGACCAAGGACGGCACGATGATCTACTTTGCGCGCAAGCAGGACTGCCAGGCCTGCGCGCTCAAGCCCAAGTGCTGTCCGAACGTTCCTGCGCGCAAAATCGCGCGCTCCGTTCATGAAGCCGCTCGCGACAAGGCCCGTGCGATCGCAAAGACAGAGGCCTACGCCGTCTCATGCTGCGAACGAAAGAAGGTCGAGATGCTCTTCGCTCATCTGAAGCGCATCCTCAGGCTCGGTCGATTGCGCCTGCGTGGGCCGAGTGGAGCCAAAGACGAGTTCCTGTTGGCCGCCACCGCCCAAAACTTACGGAAACTGGCGAAGCTCATCCCCTTCCCGGCGCCGGTCTTCGCCGCATGAGGCACAGAGGCGCCGCTTTGCCTCGCTGACAGCTGCAGCTCACACTTCTTGCGCTCGCCTGAGGACAGGGTTCTTCAACGAAATCGACGTAAACCTGCCGTTGCAGATCGCGACCTTGGACGCCTCAAACGGGCGGGAAGCGCGTGTACAGGAGCCGCCTCCGAAAGGACCGGAGTTCAACCGAAGGCAGTCATTCAATGACGAGCGCCAACCTCTTCGGATGAGTGTTGGGAACGCCACTGGTCGAGCGCAGACGCCGTCCGGACGCAACCCACGGAACAATTCTCACTGCAGGGTTTCTCCGAATAGAAATGTTGCCGAAGATCCTCCAAGGCGTAAGCGGACAGCCTCTTTCCAAATGCGCCGCGGGTCTGCGCGCACCACCGCACCATTCCGAGCTCGTCGACGTAGAGGTACCGCGCCCCCGCTCGACAACGAAATGGAGCTTTGCCATCCTGGATCAGGCGTTCACGGTAGCCGTACGCTTCCTGGGTCGCTCGGCGTCCAAATAGTTGTTTAACTTCCGCGTAGACGGCGAGCTGCTCGGAGGACAACCCCATCTGGCCGGTTTCATTGTGAAGGACCAGCAGACGGGGTGTGAACCCGCGCGACTTCGCAAACTCGACGACCTCCAGAACTTCCTCGCGCGGCGCTGTCCCAATGACGGCACTGAGGACCAAGTCGAATTGTGCACGTTCAGCCAGTATATCTAACTTCCGTCTCAGCACGTTCAGGACCTTGCGGGTTGTCGTGTTCCGTTTCACCCCATCGATGCTCAGACTCATATCGGTCAGGCCGCTGTCGTTGAGTCCGTCGACAATCTCCTTGGTGAGGAGCAGCCCATTCGTCGTCATCATGCGGCGACGGAACCCGAAGACGCGCATGGTGGAGAAGATTCTGAGGAGATCGGGATGAAGAGTTGGCTCGCCACCCATCAGGGAGACGGCCCAGGTGCGAAGGTCGCGGAGGAACTCAAGCCGCTGGCGCAGGGCGTCGAAGGGAACGGGTTCTGAGGTCTTGTCGTATTCCGTGCAATAGCCGCAGCTAAGATTGCATCGCCGGGTGACGATCATCTGCGCCAGGAAGGGTCCATAGCGGAGCCAATCCAGCCAGGAAATGAGTCGGGGGCTCGTTGCGGGCGCGATGCTGGCCAACTGCTGCGCGGCGAGATCCACGCCTTCGGGGCTCACGCAACATCCCTGAATTGAGGCGGCAAGCGTTCGAACGGCGGGATCATGCGATCCACCCGCATCCCCCAGGCGTAATTGCCCTCGACCAGGCGCGCACACCAGCATTGGCCACAGCCGGTTCGGGACAGATTCGCGAACGCCGTCGTCGCCCCAAGCCGTGTCACGCTGTTGGATCGGTCGCTCCGGTTGAGCTGGGGGCAGGAAAAGAGGACGCCCTCGGGGTCCATGGTCGCCTGCACCCAGCCGGCCGCACACGGGGGTCGCGTCTCCTCTGGGAAGCGCCGAAAATGCCGGAGGCTGGACCAGCCATTGCCGACCGTTTTGCTCCGCCGTTTGATCCGCTCAATCTGGGCGAACGCGGCGCGAATGGACTGGACATCCAGCTGCCAGGACGATCCATCGCGATCGACGTCAATAAATAAACTGTTCAACGCGGGTTGAAAGACAATCGGGATACCGACGGCGGATGCGATGTCGATCAGCGGCTCGATCGTGTGAGCATTATGCTGGCCGACCGTGCATGTGAACTCCACCTTCACCCCAGCGTCTCGCGCAACGGTGGCGCCGGCGAGGGCTTTTTCAAAGCTCCCCGCTCCCCGCATCGCATCGTGACTGTCAGGGGGGCCGTCGAGGCTGATCTTCAGCACCGACAACTTCCGAATCGTCTCAAGTTTCTTTGGCACCAGAATACCGTTGCTGTTCAGCGATACCGTAACCCCTCGTTGGGTGAGCCAGTCGACGATCTCATCGATGTGCCGATGGGTCAGGGGATCGCCGCCGTCGAGGTGGGTGTGGAGCATTCCAAGCTTGAGGAACTCGTCGAGCGCACGAAAGATTTCCTCCCGCTTCAGCTCATGGCGCATGGGCGTATGGCGGTCGCAATACCCGCAGGTAAGATTGCAGAGCCATGTGACTTCGTACGTCAGGGAGAGCGGGAAGGGTTTGACGCCTGCCCGGGCGATCGCTCCTCGCAGGACCATCTGTGGCGTCACCATTGTCCCACCCCTCAACGAGACCAAAGAAATCTTGAGGCCAGAGGCCCTCTTCGCGGAAGCCGCCCAGGTCAATGAGTCTCGAACTTGAACAGACGGTAGGCGACCTGCCGCTCTTCGTCCAGCTTCGTCCGGGCCCGTTATTTTCACGGAAAGTTCCTGCTTGGAAGCTTCGCAGGACGCCTCCCGCGCACGGGCCGTGCTCTCCGTCCATTTCGGTGGCTGCTCACGCCCCTAGGCCGAAAGTTTTGCGGCGGTTTTGGCAATGAGCTCGCCCTGAAATCGCGCGCCTTCGAGTTCGATCTCGCTCGGCTGCCGTTGGCCCTGCCCGCCCGCGATCGTGGTCGCGCCGTAGGGAGCGCCGCCGACGATCTCGTCGAGGGACATCTGTCCCGCGTGGCTATATGGCAGACCGACGATGACCATGCCGAAATGCAGGAGGTTGGCGATGATCGAGAAGAGGGTCGTCTCGTTGCCGCCGTGCTGGGTCGCGCTCGAGGTGAAAGCGCCGCCGACCTTGCCGTGCAGGGCACCCCCGATCCAAAGCCGCCCGGCCTGCTCCCAGAAGCTTCCCATCGCCGAAGGCATGCGGCCGAAACGCGTCGGGGCTCCGACCGCGATGGCGTCGTAATTCGCCAGCTCGTCCACCGTGGCAATTGGCGCCGGCTGGTCGAGCTTGAAATGAGACGCCGTTGCGATCTCCGTCGGGACGTTCTCCGGCACCCGCTTGACGTCGGCGGTCGCACCGGCCCGGCGCGCCCCTTCGGCGACCGCGTAGGCCATCTGCTCGATGTGGCCGAAGCTCGAATAGTAAAGAACAAGCACCTTCGTCATTTATCTCTACCTCAAAGACGCGGGTTGCGGTTTTCCGACTTCAGGGCATGCGGCGCTTAACCGAATAGCGGTTGCTGCCAGCCGACGACCGCTTTCTCGCCTTCCCGCCCGTCCATACGACCAATCTTGAACGGGCGCTATGGGTCGAACGCCACCCAAAGCGACACAAGCGGCCATCGTCTTAGAAGGGCGGAAAGTGCCCCTTCGTTGACAACTCTTGAAGGTCGGCTTGACCGACCGAAGCGGAAGACCCCTGCCGCGCATCCAGGGCCCCCTTCGCCGAAATAGCGACTGCTCACTCCTCGGGCATCCCCGCTTTGCGCAGGCCGTCGTACAGCCGTTCGTTCATCTCGAGGAAGCGCGGATCGCCGCCCAGGGACATCTGGTGCGCCTTCCATGCTGCGATCGTCTTGAGCAGCCCAGTGGAGGGCAGCGCGAGGTAGCGCTGCAGCGCCTCGCGCGCTTCGGAATCATGACCCGTCATGGCGAGCGCCGCCACAAGGAACATATGCGCCCCCGGGACGTAGTTCGAATTGATCGCAATCGTCTTGCGAGCCAGTTCAATCGCCTGATCGTAACGCTTCAGCCCGAAATTGTCCCCCGCCCTTCCGCCATGCCAATAGACTTGCACTGGATCGTACGGGCTGCCCAGAATCGCGTTGTCGAAATATTCAAGGCTTTTGTCGAATTCCCCGCGGAGCATGTAGTCGAAGCCCAGCTCGCCGGCTGCGTCCGTGTTGGACGGGTCGAGGGCGAGCGCGCGCTCGTGTTCGGCGACGGCCTCCTCGGCGCGCCCCTGGGCCCGAAGGATGTTGCCTTTCATGTCGTGAGGCCAAGTCCAATCCGGATCGAGGGCGAGCGCCTTGGACACCAGTTCGTCGCCCCGCCCGATGTCGCCTTTGGGGTCGCGGGAAATACCCATCATCGCCAGCCTGCAGAACTTGCTCCCCAATTCCGTCAGGGCCCTAACATTGTTGGGATCGACGGCGAGCGCCTGTTCGCAGAGCGCGAATGCCGCGTCCGCCTCCTTGCCAATAAGTCCGGCCTTCCGTGCGCCCGCGTTGCATCGGAGAGCCAAGTCCTCGGCGTCGGGATTGGCCGCGGGCGTCTGTTTGAGACGGGCGGCCTCGGCATCATTGAGTCGAAGGTCGATCGCGCGCGTCAGATGCGTGACGATCGCGTCCTGCGTCTGCAACAGGTCGGCGCGGGGCGTGTCGAATTGTTCGGCCCAGAGGTGCGCGCCGCTGTCGGCGTCGATGATCTGGGCGTTGACCCTCATCTTATCGCCGCTCGGCTGCACCGAGCCTTCGAGAACGTAGCGCACGCCCAGATCCTTGCCGATCGCCTTGGCGTCGACCGGCCTGCCCTTGAAGGTCATGGCCGTATTGCGCGCGATGACGAAAGTGCCGCGGATGCGTGCGAGGGCTGTGGTCAGTTCGTCGGTCAGGGCCTCGACCAGGTAATCCTGCTCGGGATCGCCCGAGAGATTGGCGAACGGCAACACGACAACCGAAAGACGCGCGGCCCCGGCAGGCGCTTTGGTGGCGACGCTCGAGGGCCGGTTCGCAGCGAGGAGCCACCACGCGCCGCCCGCGACTACAATGAGTAGCGCCGCGAGCGCGGCGGCGAGGGGCGCGAGCCCGAAACGCTTCTTCTGCCGCATCGGCGCTGCAGGCGACACGGGTTCCGCCGCTTTCGCCGGCTTCGGCTTTGCAGGGACCCCCACCTGCAGCGAATAGGCGCGAATCGGCCGATCGATGTTCTTGAGTTGAGTCGGGCCGAGATCGGTGACCTCCATCTCGAGCCTCCCGCTCACCTGCCGATATGCGTCCTCCGAAAGACAAATTGTGCCAGGCTTGGCAACACCCTCAAGCCGCGCGGCGATATTGACGCCGTCGCCCATCAGATCGCCGTCGCTCTCCTCGACGACGTCGCCGACATGAATACCGACGCGGAACTCGATCCGCCGGTCCTCCGGCACGCCGGCGTTGCGCTCGATCAGGCCGTTCTGAATCTCGATACCGCAGCGGACCGCGTTTACCACGCTGCGAAATTCGATGATCGAGCCGTCGCCAGTGCGCTTGACGATGCGGCCGTGATGGGCGGAGATGGCCGGGTCGATGAGATCGCTGCGGAGGCCCCGAATACGCGCGAGCGTCCGATCCTCATCCGCTCCAGCGAGCCGGCTATATCCGACGACATCCGCAACCAGGATCGCCGCAAGCTTCCGGGTCTCGCTCATCGCGCCCCTCCGCCTGTTGGCGGATTAGCACAAACGCTAGCCCCAGTCTGCCTGTTTTCAACAGGAAGGACCGCTCATGTGCGCATCTCTTGCGTACCAGGCGCCGACCGGGACGGGCAGCTCAGGGTCGACTTGACCCGTTCGCCGTGCCGCCGCGCGATGACCGCAATTTGCGCATTTGAGAAGTTTCAGACGACGTCGCGAATCGACGTTTAGCGGACATAACGGACCGCGGGGCTTTGTCACATTGCCGCGCGGCGAATGCGGAACGTCGGCGCCCATCGTGCGCCATCTTGCCGCTTGTTCTAAGCGGGTCGTAGGGCCATATTTGGCGGGAGAGCTAGGGAGGTAGGCGAAATGCAATTCGCCAAACTGCGGCTCGTGCTCCCGCTGATTGTTTGCGTGCTGGCGTCGAGTGACGGCGCCGAGGTTCAAGAGACGGGACAAGAGGGCATCTTTTATGGCCGCGGACTTGTCAGGGCGGTTGAGCCCGGCACCGGCTGGCTGACGATCGCCCACAACAACATCATGGGCTGCATGCCGGCGATGGAGATGATGTTCGGCGTTCGCGCGCCCGAAGTTAGCCGTGACCTCAAGCCCGGCGACACGATCGACTTCACCCTCGACGGCGGCAGATTCGTTATCCTGGACGCGAAACTCGTCTCGCGTGCCGAGTGAAAGTCGATCTTCGTCAGCGGAAACTCCCAAGGATACCGACGAAGTCGCGCCCCAGCGCGTTGGACACGGCTTGGTGACACGACATGCAGCTCGACGGAGGGTCTTGCAGGTAAGTCTCTATCGTCGTGTTGACGAGATTTTCTTTGGGTGCGTCCGGAGTTTGATAGTTCTCGCGGGCCTCGTCCGGGGGAAGCGTCAGCCCGGGGAAATAGGCCCCGTCGTTTTGAGGGTCGGCCGGGCGCGTGACCGTCGGCCACTGGACGGCGACCAGCATGTAATGCTCCCAGACAGTTCCCTTGATTCCAGGCAGTGACCAATAGGCGCGGTTCACCGTCATGGTCGCGGGATGGATCGGATGGCGGCGCACCACCTGCATCGGCCGAGGGTCGATCTTGGGCGGATTTTGCATACTGACAGGGAGCGTGTCGGGCGAGCCGAACGTCGGCCGGAGTCCGAGATCCGGCTTCGACGCGTCGAAAAAGGAATAGGGCGCGCCCGCATCCTTGGCGTCCGGTTCGCGCGCCTCGCCCTTGCCGGCCGGCGGCACGTTGTCAACGTGCTCGAACGTGCTCCATATCCCCTGCGGCCGATATTTCGTCTTGATGACGACATGCAGGCCGACAAGCGCGATGTCACTCTTCGAGCAGACGGTGCGCTCGGCGGCGAGGGTCTTGGCGACGTCTACGACTTCGGCGTTCTCGACCACGTAATAGCGCGCCCGGATCGCGGGCGTGTCTGCGGAGGTGAGTAGGCGCCAAGCGGCCTTCACGGCGATTGAACCCGCGGGGAGATGCGCCGGGTGGACCTCGTCCGGCAATTTCTCGCCCCGGCTCCAGCCGCTCGCCGCAAGCGCCGAGTATTCGGGCTCGTTGATGCGCACTTCGTAGCGCGCGTAGGTCCGATTCTGGGCGACCAGAGGATTGGCGGCAACGCCGGGAAGAAAGGCGGTTTGATTGAAATCCAGGAATGGCTCGAACGACGCGAGCGTTTTGGTCCGGCCGTCGAGGTCAGGCCCACAGGGGTTGCGCGCGTTGTAAGTCGCCCAGGGTTCAGGCGCGGCCGGGCGCCCGTCGGGCGCGACCTGAAACAGTTCAAATCGGGATTTGAAAGTTTCCCACACTCTGGGGCCAGGATCGCCAAGCGCCTTGGCCCGGTCGGCCACGCCGCGATGCTCCGGGTCGGTGAGTGAAGGCCAATTCAGCGCTATGAAGGCTCGCCATGCGAAATTGTCGAACTCGGGAAACGGGTCGGTCTTGGTCGAGGGAACATCCTCGATCGAGAAGGGAGCGACCAGCGGAGTCACCTCCTTGGCTCCCACCGGGCCGAGTGAACCAAGCGCAGCAAGGGAAGCAAGCAGCAGGATCAGCGTGGTTAGTAGATTGGCGCGAATGACGGCGAGGACCCGTGAGGCGCGGCCGCCGGATTCGCCATCGCCATGCCTTGCTTTCAATTCCATTCTTACCCGCGTCGTCACCGCCGCTGGGTAACCGGGCCGGCGAAACATCGCCGGTTAGAAACCTCGGGTCCCGCCTTATTCGTCATTTGCCCGGCTCATTGGCTGCCGGTGATGTACGCTATGACGTCGTCAATGTCCTTCCTGCTGCGCAGCCCAGGAAACGTCATCGCGGTCGTCGGTTTGAAGCGGCGCGGGTTTGCGAGAAACATCGGCAGGTTTTCGACTCCGATCCTGCCAGTATAAGGCAGGGCCGCATGGCACTTCCGGCAAACCGTCTGAAAGATTCTCTTGCCAGCCTCGGCGTCCGCGGCATGCCCGACGCCGATGCCCGCTGCGGCCGACCATGAGGCGATGAAGAAGGCAAGACCCAGAGCCTTCATCTGCGGATGACGGGTCCACGAATTTCTCCGGCGGGAAACAATTTTGAATGCAAGTTGAAATACCACCGTCCGTCCTTCAGGTCTTTGGCCTGAGTATCGTCGATCTTGGCCACACCGTGAAAAGGGCTCGCGAGATTGCCAGGCGTCCCGACCTGGATTGGGGCGTTCTCCTCCGGGGTCAGCCCGAGATAGGAGACGGGGCCGTGGAAATGGGCGCCGATTGGCTCCGTCGTGAGGCCGGAATAGGTGACCGTCCAATCGAGGGTGTTCGTGTCTGTGTCGAACGTTCCCACCATGAGCCCCTTTGCCGGACTATTGTTCGAAGGCACCTCGCCGCCGCCGCTGAGGCTGGCCTGGATCGGGATTTTGAGCGCGAAGGCCTGCGGGCTCGACGCCATCAACCCAACGAGGCCGAGCGAGGCGACACTTACCCGCCATCCTGTCGCGATCCACCCTTTGCGGGAAGCGCTTTGAACGTCGCCGCTCGCTGACATGATCTCTCCAAATCTTCGCACTGGCCCTGCATTAGCTGCATCGGCAACGCGTGTCGGGTCCGTTCTCTTCGAGCCGCCAGCCCTCAGAATGCAAACCACGCATAGGCGAACACGGAGTTATTGCCCTGCGCGTTATGCGTGCCCCCGAGATACGAACCGTCGAAGTTGGTCCCGCCGCCGTAGAGGTGGAGATAGTCCGTGAACTGCAAGCCTAGCCGCACGTTCCAGGTGGAATATGGAAACGGCGCGCCGTGACTGAACGGCAGATAGGCGAGATCCAGGATAAGTCCGTTGCCGTTGGGGCTCGCGATGACGCTGTTAGGATTGGCGCCGTTGCCGTTAGGCATGCAATTAGCCGCCGGTGAGCCATACGCATTGCAGTCCCCAGAGCCCGCGATGTTGAAATAGCCAAGGCCGACGCTGTAGGTGTGATCCCATACAAACGAGGCGTTGGCTTTGAAGCTGTTGAGGGTGTTGTTGAGGTTCGAAGCGCCGCCTATGGCGTAGGTCGCGTTGAGTCTCTGCCACTCTACGATATCAGTTAGCTTGACCGTCACGCTATATTGATCGCCCGCGTACTGGATTTGCGAGTCGAATCCGACGTCGAGATAATTGTCGGTGCCGTATCCATATTGCCGACCAGGAGTGATTCGACCGTACATGCCGAACGTGCCGGCCTCCCAATAAATGTCTCCCCAGTGTGGCTCGATAGCAAGGCGCCAATAGGGAGCGACGTTGGCGAGCGCATCTGTCGTCGAATTCCCGGTGTTGAACGCTTGCAGGGCGGGAACAGGAAGCCCTTTGTAAAATGTCAGGTCGGCATAGAGCATGTCATTCCAGAAAACATACGCGCCGGCTCCGCCGACGATCTGACCGTACCCGTCCTCGATGTGGGTCAGCGGCGGCCCAAAAGCCGGCGCGATGGTCGAGGAGATCTGCGGCCAGCCGAACGAGGGCGTCGTGTTCCAGGGGTCCTCGACGGTCGGGGTGTTGTTGGCGTCGATGCCCCAGATCGTGTCCTTGCCGAACAGCTTGAGCGTGTCGGCGTAACGCACGTCGGAGGCGTCGAGAAACACGTTTCCAGCGACCGTTGGGTCGCCGGTGATCTGAATGAACGATCCGACATTGCCGTAGAGCTGGCCGGCGATGAAGCCGGAAACCTGCTGGGAGACGAGATTGTCGTTGGTGTGCAGTCCGGGCGCGGGCGGCGCGTCCTGGTTCGACTGAGTATGGGTGAAGCCCGCCATATACATCGCCGCGATCGGCGGGCCCTTCCAGTCGCCGCCGCCCAACGTATAGCCGCCAATCTTGAACCGCCGGCCGAAGGGCGTGAGCTCCGGAAATGCCGTGTGGCAGGCGGCGCAGGGCTGCCCGGTCTGGCGGGCGTAGCTGGGCAGGGCTTCAGCGGGTCTGACGGTGGCGGCAAGAAATCCCGCCGCGGTGATAAGAGCCGCCAGGGCGAGAGCAAAGGCGAACATCCTCGCCGTGATCTTGTCCGACGCGATTCCGCCTGACCCGCTCGCCGCTGCGTTCATGGGCGCCCCTCGTGTTCGCGCCTTAAACCGCAACGCCCGCATTGCCCACAGGCGTCGCGGTCGAATCATTTGATCGTCATTTGTCGCACAGTTTTCACGTTCTCACACAAGAATTATTCGAGCGCGACGCGAACCGGGAGTTTTACGCCGCCTTCTTCACCCACAGCGCGCACCACCCTTTCGGCGAGATGTCGCCGGCTACAGACTTGCAGGCGTTCGGAGCGACGAAGAGATTGCAGCCGTCGCATTGTTTGCCGTCTTTGGGCGTAGGCTGATATTTTACGGAGTTCTGGGCCATCTTCGCTTCCGCGCTGCGGTTCATCAGCGCCAGGAACGACGTGGCCCCCGCGGCGCCAAGAAAATCCTCCGGCGGCTTACGCGCGCTGGCTCGCTTCGATCGCTCATCTTGGCCTTCCCTCGCTTCGCCTCCGGAATACCGCGCGCGCCCCACGGCTGCGCCGCGCACTCTCGGAACCGATTCATCATCACAAAGTACGACTAAGCATGCTCCTCTATTTTGATTTAGGTCAAAAATTCGGCCGCGTCCTGCCCCGTCTACAGATCGCAGCACCACGCCTGAGCCATTTGAAAATTCAATCATAGGAAGCAGCTCGGAGGCCAGGGTGCCCTGCACCGCGTCCGTGCCGGAAATGCAGCGCACGCCGTGACGCCGAGCCTGACGAAGATATGATCGCGCTCTGGCCTTGGTTTCGATGAGGCGCGGCGAAGCCCCCACGTCGGGCTTGACGAGAACCACGCTGGTCGTCGTTCCCAGCGCGATGTCGTTCTCCGCCTTCGCCATGAATTGCGTTTCCTCCAAGTAAAGACCGTGCTCAGGGGAATCGACGCGATGGCCAATGCACCAATCAGCCGCCGCGCCGCCGTGGCCATGCACGGATTCCGGTTGGTTGATACGGCGTGCTTCGAAGAAAATCGCGTCCACTTCAGGTTTTGAATATGTCGCCAGCGTTGGATCCGAGGCGATGTTGTTTGGCGTGGCGTGGGGATCCAATCCGCGCCGGCTCGCGCGGTCTCTCATATGTAGTGCCGCAATGAGTCGATATCGTCGGCCGTCGCTTCGGTAACCGAGACAGTGACCGGCGACTACTGAAGCAAATGGCCAACCGCCTGCAGTCCCGTCTTCACATAGCCGCCGCGCTGGGGTTGCCGAAATAGGAGATCGACGAATTTTCGATCGCCCAGCGTTCGTATCGTCGTGACGCCGGCGCGCAAGTTGAGGCCGAAATTGTGCGCGGCCCAGAGCGCTACCTCGGCCTCTCGCCGGTCCGCCTGCGCGGATTCGTTGCCACTGCTCTCGATCGCGGCATGTCTATGGACATCAACGAAGACGGGCGCGAACGTATGATCGGGCGGGTTAACCACCCGCGCCGCAGCCGGTGGGTCCAACTCTGCGAAAGGCGCGACTTTGGCAAATCCGATCTTTCGAGATCAGGACCGCTCCGTCTTCGATCCAAACCGATCATCTTTAATAGTTACGACATGTCGCCGATACTGTTCGGCAAGGGCAAGTCAGATCGTCCGGGGTGGTTTTGCTCCATCAGGATGAACTGAGCCCCGGCGCGGTTCGCGTGGGCCGTTACAAGGCGGTGTTCAACCTGCGTTGCGACGACAGGCAGGAGACCCGGCGGCCGCGCGGCCAGATGAGCCGCTGGGCGGCCTCGATGACGATGAGGGTGAAGAGCCCGCCGAGCAGGACGTCACTGAGATAGTGGCCGCCGAACGCGAGACGGAGCAGGCTCGCGCCGGCGCCGAAGAGGAAGGCGGCGACGATCGCGGGAACGCGCCAGGTCGGGGGCAGGAGGCTCGCCGGCGCGACCATCCAGAACCCGGTCGACGCTTCGCCGGAGACGAACGAGCAGTTCCTCATGCACGCGCCATGCGGGTCGTACCACGGCATGAATGGGTCCGGGCCGTTGAAGTCCTGGGTCTGGTAAGGCCGCGGCCGGCCCCAATGGTCCTTGAGGCCGAGATTGACGATAAGGCCGGGCCCGATCGCGATCGTGGCGATGAGAAAGATCACCGCCCGCCCGCTCGGCGCCCACGAGAGCTTCACGCCGGAACGCTTGGCGAGCCACAGCGCCGCATAAGCGGTCAGGACGACGAACGGCGTCACCCGGAAAAAGTCGCGGGTGATGTGATCGGGGAGCCCTGCGCCGTCGAAGCTGCCATCCGAGAAAAAGATATGCGACACCGTTAGGTCAAGGCCCGGCCAAAGGGCGAAGACGCCGAGCGTAAGAACGGTCAGCGCGACGTAGACGATTAGCGCGCTTCGCATCGAGGCCCTAGACCACGCGATAGGTATTGCCGGTCTCGAGCCCTTCGCTGCTGCGCTGAAGGCGCGGGCCGACGCGGAGCGCCGGGACCGAATCGTGGCCGCGAAGAGAACGGCCCGAAGTCTTTCATCGATTCTTCGACGATCGTCGGACTCACAGTACTGATCCAAATGCCGCGCGCCATTTCGATCGCCGTGAGGTCGCGCGCAAAGACTGATGGCGACGATTTGCCGGTCGCGTCGCCTTTGACGATCACCCAGCAGCCGAAGCGATCTCCGCCCGCAATGTTCATGGCGTGCATAGGATAGCAAGCCGATGGGGCGGAGGGAAGCGAAGGTTGTGTCGGAATCGAAGGCGAAATCGGCGCGGGAGAACCGTCCGTCCGGTTGGACTTGTCGAAGACAGGAATGAGCGGCGTGATCTGTTCTGTTTGACGAGCCAGGCCAGGCTCTTGGGTTTCGACGAGGAAGCAGACATAGCGCATCGCAAGAGATGCCGGAGAGGTTGGTTAGAAATAGCTCCGGCGTCCCGGCGCAAATCGCCGCGACGACGCTAAGCCGTCCAGTTTCGGCGATATGCGATCGAGCGCGACGACTTCGAATCGGTCGGCGCTTGCGCGCTCATAACCTTCGCGGCCGAAGGCCCTCGGCGATGAACACTGCGGTCCCTTCGTCGTCCTCGACGACCAGAATTTTCATGCCGCCGACAAATGACGGAACCAGGCAATGCGGGCTCGCGGAAGACGAAGGTGTGAGGGACAGCTCACACAACCGCTGCAATCAGTTCGGTCGGACATTGTCGGCAGCGCGCGCAGCGCCGACGGCGACATTACGAAAACGTATAGCGGACGCCCTGATTCGGAGCACCCAGGCCTTTATTCCAGGGCCCGCGACCAGAGGTCGTCCAGTCTCGATCCCGTCACGACCCGGGAACAAACAGCCATTTGGAGGAATATGCCTTTCAGGGAGAGATGCCCACAACAGCAATTGCGGGACGAGGACTTATGGCAATGAGAGATGCGGTTAAGCACGGCGTGACGCCTCCGCCGGGGCGTTACGGGGCCGGGGCGGTGACTTTTCACTGGACGGTCGCCGCATTGATCGTCTTCCTGGGCGGCCTGGGGCTTTTGTTCGATGATATTCCCAGCGCGGCGCGTCCTTTCTGGATCAATGTTCACGTCTGCGTCGGACTGATTTATTTCGCCCTGGTGATCGCGAGAGTTCTCTGGCGGACCACACATAAGGCGCCGGACCTTGGGCCGGATATCGGCGAATTCAGCCGACGAACATCGTTCGCCGTGCACCACCTGCTCTACGTCCTGATGCTCCTCATTCCGGTCGTTGGCGTAGTGGCGCGTGTTTGGCACGGGCGAGGATTCGACTATGGCGTCTTCCAGCTAGACTTCGGCGCCGCCCGGACCCCGCCGTATTTCATTCGGCGGAAAAGATTCACCAACTGTTGGCCTACGCCCTATTTGTCCTCGCCGGCCTGCACGCCGCGGGGGCTCTCTACCATCAGTTCGTCCGGCATGACGGAATTCTACTGCGGATGATGCCCGGCGGGACGCGCCAAATGTGACGAGTGTGGCCACGAGATGATTTTGGCCCCCGCTTGGCCTCGTCGAGCACGTCATCAAGCGCGAGCGTCGGCCCGAAGGGGGCGGCGCAGAGTTGTGCGGGGTGGCGCCCAATCCTGACCATCTTGGCGCTCTCTTCACACAGGGCAGGGGCGAATATGATCCGCCCATCAATGACCGCTGTTTGCGCACAGGAGACGGTCCGGAGTCGACGTATTGCGTTCTCTAATAAGTCAAGGGCGGAGGCTCCTAACCATGAACTAACATTCGTCCTGGACCGGTCTCTGGGGACTGATCAACGGGAAGGCAGCTCATCATCGGGCCCTACTACGACCACGACGGCGACGACCTATCGTTTGAGGAGTGGGAGAAGGGCTAGCGCGCGCGTTGCAATGTCGGGCCACACGACGAGATCGTCAGCTTTCGGGTCAGTTTCATGTAGAGGTGAGAGGCCGATGGACCGATTGAAAAAGCGGAGTGCCGGACTAGCCTCGATCAACGACTCGACGAAATGGGGCCACGATACCGATCTACACCCAGAAGCAGCCCTGGACTTCAGCGTTCGTGGTTCCTAAGATCAAAGTAATTGCATTCGTAATGTCGTTACTCTCCCACCGGCGTGGGTCACCATGAAACTGTCCAGTGCAGAACGGCTGTCGTCGGCGCGTGACCCAAGCGTACGCGCCGCCATCACCCGCGCCCTCAAGGCCCTCAAAGTCCGGAGCCTGCAAAACGAGAAGGCACGGTCGCCGACGACAGGAAGTCCGACAAGTTGCTGCGCGCACTCCGAGCACCCTTCGAACAGCTCATCGCCGAGAGTCCAGCCGCGGGCCGCGCCCTTGAAGAATTGCGCCAACAGCACGTCAAGGACGTGTCAGGTTTTGTGCGCGACATCCCGGTTCGGGATCCTCGGGGTGCGTCGATAGTGGACATCCATCTCCAAGAACATCTGTCGATAGTCATCCCGCCGTACGATTTCGATTGGCAACGTGGCAATCCGCAACAGTCCCTTCATAACAAGCTTGATGGCAGTATCGGAATACTCGGCAAGAGTGGCCATTTTCAAGGCGGCTCCGGAGACAGAGTCGACGCTGCAGCGGGTATCGGCCTCGCCATTACGACGGACAAGCCCGCGATGGTCAGCGTGCGTCCGTTCATTCCCTGTGAATGGGCATACGTCGCGGCGGCGGAGGGTCCGTTTTCATCTGGGTCGGCGAGCGGAGGGATTGACGCTGCCGCATTTCTCAACGGAAACATCATCGATGGCGTGCGCCGCAGCACGCTGTTTTCCGACTCGCGTGGCTGGGACGGATCGGATCGGGATGACGGCGGCGGCATCACCTGGGTTCCGGATGTGACGCTCGGCTTCAACATGGTTCCCGGTCAGGTCGTGGTCGTCAACTTCGGCGCATGGATCGATTGCGACCATGACGACGGAATTGGTATCGGAGGGGGCGCCGGAAAGGTTCAGGGGGCAGTGAAATGGATCGTAGTCGAGCGATTCGTCGGGCCGTAGCGCGAACCAGACGATACGGCGATGGAATTGCTGTTCCGGCGTTCATCTGCATCGCTCTCGCGTAACCGGCACCGCTTGGCTCACTCAGGGAGCCCGCCGAACGGCTTTGAAGCGTTTTGGCTACCACCCTAGAGCGATAGCCGATCATCCTTCTCCAGCGTCCGGAAATGGATATGGTCAGGAGTCCGCGAGCCCGGCGATCTCAACCTTTTCCGCCAATCAGTTTTGGCCCAAAGTCGATCCGCGAAGGCGCCGCGTGCCGCCGTAGTGGAAGATCGAGTGGATCCGCCCCGGTGTCTTCACGCTCGCTGGCGGCCCATCAGCGGACGAATACCCCGGTCGGCACGAGCGCCTGCTCAGGGTCGCTTTGACCTGGCGCCACCTCGTGCTGAATGGCCGGTATTTGCGCGAAGGCGACGTCTCGAATGGACCTCAAGCGGACATCGCGGATGGTGGCCGTGGACGTCGCAATTGGGCGGACAGCGGACATTGTGCTTCGACCCAAAGGATGTCGGCTGTGGCGCCAACACAGGACTTACCGTGTTCGACCGACGAGGCGGACTGAGCCCGAGCCGGGAGCGAACAGGGTTGTGACCTCAATCCTGCGGCGGCGCCAGCGGCCGCGCAAGGCAAGCGTTCAACGCATCGCGCAACACGCGATAGTCACGCTCCAGATCTCCGCGGAATCGTGGGCCGTAGACATATCGGGCGCCCCAATGAAAGCGCGAGGGCGTATAGCTCGGCATCATGGTCCGCACCGGGTCGATCGCCTCTCGCGCCTCGTCGAGCCGGCCCTGCAAGGCGAGCGCCTGCGCAAGTCCCATCCAGTTCCACGGGATATTCGCATAGAGCGCGATCGAGCGACGCGCTTTCGCCTCCATCTCGGACATTTCGCCAAGCTTCCAATGACACCCGAGGGCGTAGAGGAGCCAAAGAAAGGTGCGGGGGTCGCGCGGACTGAGGCGCTGCGCGCGCTCGATGAGGGCGATCGAGGCTCGCGGATCCTCTCCCGCCATACGACGGACGTGGCCGAGCAGCGCCAGCGCATGCGCGTCCTCTGGCTCGCCGCGAACCGCTTCTTCCGCGAGCGCGAGAGCTTGATCGATGTCGTGAGCGCCGATCAGAGCGGTTTCGGAGCACAAGGCGAGCGCGGAGCCGGCTCCAACGCCAAGCTTTAGCGCTTCGCGCAGGTGGCGGCGCGCGCGCCAATTGTCGTGCAGCGGCTGCGCCGACATGCGCGACCAGCTCAAAAGCGTAAGAAGATAGGCGCTCATCGCGTGAGCCTCGCCGGAACTCGGGGTCGAGGGCCACGGCGGCGCGAGCGGCCGCAAGCGCGCGGGTCAGATTTTCGGCGTACGGCTGCTCGCGCAGGAGTTCGGCCCTCGCCCGCATCAATGCCGCGTAGGCGTCGCGCGGAGCCTCGCGCTGCTCGCCCTCGCGCAGCACCTCGGCGATGAGCACGCGGGGAGTAAGACGCGCAACCGTCTCGCTGACGATGCGGTCGCGTAGCTCCCTGCGCTCCCCTCCAGCGGCCTCCACGCGATCGGCCCAGATATGAAGCCCGGTGCGCCCGTCGATCAAACGCGCGTTGCAACGAAGGGCGTCTTCATTTCGCGAAACCGCGCCTTCGACGAGATAACGCACGCCAAGCTCGCCAGCGATGGAGCGCGCATCCTTGTGGACTCTTCGATAGGCCGAGGCGGAATGGCGCGAGCAGACGAAAAGTCCGCGGATGCGGCTCAGAGCCGCGGTGATTTCCTCGGTAACGAAGTCGCCGAGATAGGGATCGTGAGGGGCGCCGATCTCCGAAAAATCGTCGAAGGGGAGAACGGCGATCGAGGGTCGATCCGCGATCTCGGGCAGGAACCGCGCTGCTGGACGCTGAACGGGATTGGGTTGGCCGAGCGCCGCGCGCAGCCAGTGTGTCGCCTGCATGGCGGCGCTGGGGTGGGCGGCCTGAAAGGGGCCCGCCGACGCGCTGGTGATCTCTTCGCGCGCCTCATCCATCAACGCGCGGATTTCAAGCGAGGTTTGCAGCCCCGCGGCCACGAATGCGTGGGTGCAGGCGTCGTATCGCCGCTGCGCGCCGGCGAGGTCGCCCTCCGCTGCGAAGCTCCGGATCAGAAACCGGTAGCCTTCCTCGCACAGCGGATCGAGCGCAATGAGCCGCTCGGCCAGCGCCTGGCTGCCCTCGCCGGTGCGCAGGAGCCGCAGCATAAGCGCTCGCGCGATGTCGTGCAAACGCTCTCGATGCTCGCCGAACCATTCGCCGAGCGGCTCGTTTGGCCGCAACGGAAAGTCCTCGAGCAAAGGCCCGCGATAGAGCGTGAGCGCTTCTGAGGCCCCGCCCGAAGCGCCGGCGGCCGAGCGAAAGCGAGCGACATCAATGTCAATCTGTTCGGGATTGATGCTCACCGGCTGGGCGACCGTTCCACCCAAAGGCAGGGCCTCTTCGCCCAGCGCGCGGCGCAGCCGCACGAGCTCCTGGCGGAGAGAGACGTCCGCCTGTTCGCCCCGACCCGCCCATATGAGATCGGCGAGACGATCGCGCGCGATCGAGAAGCCCTCGGCAAGACCGAGGCAGGCGATGATCGCCATCGACTGGCGGCCTGGCAGCACGATGCGCGCGCCGTCGATGCGGCGCAATTCGAACGGGCCAAGCAAGCGCAGCTGCATCATCAAGACGCAATCTCCACAAGGCGAGCGAGCATATCAGCGGAAGACGCGGGCCGCATTGGCCGCTGCATGGTCCGCCGCTTTTTTCACGCGCATTTCACGAGCGCCAGGCCGTCGCGCATGAGATTCCTCCCGCCGGTCCTGAGGGGATCGGAGGGTCTTAGGTGGAAGGAAGCGGTTCAACACGAGAACGATAATTCTGGGTGCAGCCGCCACCGATGTTCTCGCGTGGAGGAAAGCATGATTAAGACAAACGCTTTGTCGGTGATCGGATCGGCCGCAACGATCCTTCTTGCGACTGCCGGACCGGCCGCCGCAGACCTGGTCTACAGCATCGACGCCACCCTCAGCGGGCCTGATGGCACCCAGTTCGTTATTGGGAGCGACATTGCGCCACCGCCTCCCCCCAACCCTTACCAAAGCAGCCGGACGGATAACGTCGGCATTCCCGGCGCAGCCGTCACTCTGGGCTATAGCGTCATTGGAGGGCAGGGATTTTTCGGGAGCTCCAGCAGCGCAGCCGCCTCGGCGCCCGGCGCGGCAATAAGCGGCCAGGCCACCGCAAGCTTGGGCGTCGCGCTCGACAACGTCACGATCACTGACCCCGGCGTCGCGTCCGGAACGCAAATCTTCTACGACATCAACTTCGAGATCGGCGGCAAGATCGAGCTTGTTGCCTCTGGCGCAGCGGACGCAGACGCTTCGGTCTCCTTGTCGTACAACTCGGTCGCGCTGGGTCGGCTCAGGGGGATACGAACGGGAACGAATCGACCACTTCCGGCATCTTCTCCGCCGGAATATCGGACGTGAAAGCGCACACCCCCCTCGAGTCGGGCGTGGTCGGCGGTCTCGTCTCAGCCAACTTCATCCTCGCGACCAGCGCTTCCGTGAGTGCGGCCCCCTCCTTTAGCGGCGTTATTCAAGGGCAAGCCTCGGCGAACTCGGATTTCCTGGACCCGTTCTCGTTCCCGAGCGACGGGCCGATCTTCAACTTCTTCGATGCGAACGGCGATCCCATCGTAGGCGCGACGGTGAACTCCAGCGACGGCTGCGTCGTCAACAATGCCTTCATGTGCGGATCGATAATTTCGCCGGGCTCCGTTCCCGAACTCTCGACCTGGGTCATGATGGTCGCTGGCTTCGCGGGCCTTGGCTATGCGGGGTGGTTGCGAGGCCGGCGGCCGGCCGCAACCCGAATCGGAGAGGAGATCGGGCTATGACCAATCTTGAGAAACCGCTCAATTTCCCCGACCGCGGCCTCTCTGGCGCTCATCGCCTCCCGAGCCCGGCCGCCATCAAGACGGCGGTCCTCGTGGGCCTGCTCATCGCCTACGGCCTCGGTTTCGCGGCCCTTTATCCGCTCGTCCAGGCGAGCGCCGCCAAAAGCGCCGCGGACGGGAACGACCCCGTGTTTTTCGTGGGTTCATGACGAACGGAGCTACCGACGACGCGACGCCAAGGATCGGCAGCCAACTCGCGCCCTGACCGAGGATGTCAGGCCCCGCGCTATAGGTATGGCGAAAACTTCGCTTTTGCGAAGAGGTCCGTCACCGTGACAAATGCGAACTTCTTCAATGGGTCTGAACTAGGGTCTGTTGGGATTCATCGGGAGTTTATCACTGCGGCGGCGAGATGGATGATGGCTGAGAAGCTCTGATCGGTTTTGTCGGCGCGCATGGCGATGCGTTTGAACTCTTTGAGTTTGGCGAAGAAGTTCTCGATCAAATGGCGCCATGCGTACATGTCCTTGTCGATGGAGAGAGGCTTTGTCCAGCGCGGATGCTGGGAGATGACGACCTTGGCGCCGCGCTCGTTGAGTTCGGAGATGATCGCGTCGCTGTCAAAAGCCTTGTCGGCGATCAGCACGTCAAACTCGACGCCCTCGATCAGAGGAGCGACGCCGACTGTGTCGAAGCGCTGCCCCGGCAGCAACACGAAGCGCACGAGATTGCCGAGCGCATCCGTCAGGGCCAAGATTTTCGTGGTCATGCCCCCTTTCGACCGGCCGATGGCCTGGCTTTGAGTCCCCCTTTTGCGCCCTGTCCGTGGCGGTGGACCTTGACGATGGTGGCGTCGACCATGGCGTATTCCATATCTGGCTCTTCCGAGACGGCGTCGAACAGCTGTTTCCAGACGTCCGCCCTTACCCAGTCGCGAAAGCGGGTGTACACGCTGCTCCAGTTTCCGAACGCCGGCGGCAGGTCGCGCCAGGGGCTGCCCGTGCGGACGATCCACAGAACCGCCTCCACAAACAGCCGATTGTTCCTGCCGCTGCGCCCCGGGTCAGCGGGCTTGCCAAGACAATGCGGCTCCATTCTCGCCCACTGGGCGTCCGTCAAAACGAATCGGTCCATCAAAAGCTTGAATCACAACCAAGCTCCGATAGGAATCCTGAATCCCAACAGACCCTAGCTCGTTCGTCAGGCATTCGGCGAATGTCCGCTATTTGTACGCGAAGGAGACAGAGTCGACGTAAACCTGCCGTTGCAGACCGCGACCTGGGACGCCTCAATGGGCGGATTCCGGACCTCCGCCATAGGGCAGCGCACTTGGCCATAAAGTGCCGTTCTATGGGCCACAGTTCGATCAGCCCGACGTTTCGTGGATCCGCCGGCAGCGCCCCACCAAACGTAGAATGTTGTGCTAGGCTTCCGTCCCGCCCGGAGGGCGCAATGAGCGAGACCCGGAAACTCGCGGCGATTCTGGTAGCCGACGTGGTAGGATACAGCCGGCTGGCGGAAGCTGATGAGGATCGCACACTCGCGGGGCTAAGGGCGCTTCACAGTGACCTCATCGATCCTACGATCGCTGTCCACCACGGATGACGCCAAGCTGTTTGCGCGAACGATCCGGTTTGATGCCGCCATGGCCGCACACCACAGCGCCCCGGACAGATCATGGACGGATATTGTCCATGAACTTGGGTATTTCGATCAGGCCCATTTTATCGGCGAATGCCGCGCTTTTGCCGGCGTGCTCCCAGGCGGCCTCGTCGGCGATTGGGAAAACACGCGTTTTCCGGTGAATGACCAAAATCTACAATCGCTTCCGCCAACTCGCGCGCATGGTTCTCCGGCAGCGTGTTCGAGGATGTAGATCTCGGCGGATTTAGAGGTGCGCCGGGTCTTACGCCCGTCGCATCCTGAGCGAACGCCCATTCGAAATCCTAAACTATCGCTGCCGTGAGGCGCGCGCGTGAACCGTTGGATCCGATTCCGTGACGGAGGAAAGCAACAATGCAGTCCAGGTATAAAATTGGCGCGGCTGTCATTGGCAGTTTTGTCCTTGGCGTTGGCGCCGCGAGCGTTTTGCACGCGCAGGCGCGGCCACCCGCATATGTCTGGGCCGAAATCGATGTCAAAGATTTGGTCGGCTACAACAGCCATTTTCTCGCCCAGACGAAAGCCAACATAAGGGAAAGCGGCGGCAAATTCCTCGCCGGTAACTCTAATGCCAGCGGCCCTACTGCGGTCTTTGAGCGGTTCCCCGCCGCCGGATCGTGTCACTCTCCTTCAGTTCGCCGATATGGAGGCGGTCAAGGCGTTCTATGCGAAACAGCATGCACTTGAGGCGGATGCTGGCAGCAAATACGCCAGCTTCCGCATTGTCGCGATCGAGGGCAATTGAGTGCGAAGGGACGTCGAAGGACGCGGGCGGTCGTTGATGCAAGCGCATCCTCAAACTCTCGCGCAAAGTCGCCCCGAACATGAGAAGGCAGGGGCGATGAATATGACGCGGCGCAAATTCGGCGTCATCGGCATCGCCGAGGCCGTCTCCAACACGGAAACCGAAGCAATGGGCGGAGTCAGCGATGACATGCGCGGAAAAGCGGGAGCTGTCGTAAAACGGCTGGGAGGCCGCTTGGAACGCCGCCGATATGAACGCGATGTGGGGGCTTGCGACCGATGACGTTCATTGGGTCAATGTCGTGGGAATGCACTGGCGCGGAAAGGCTGAGGTGCAGCAAGCCCATCAGGTCTACTTCGATATGATGTTCAAGGATCGAAGCGCCAAACTAGACGAGATCGAGAGCGGAGGCGCTCCCCGGCGGCGCGGTGGTGGCTGTGGTCCGTTGGTTATTCGGCGGCTTCCGGCAGCCGGACGGCGTGATGAGACCGCCCGGCAAGGACCGGATGTCGCTTGTCATGGTTCCTCGGGGTGACGGCCTTGCCATTGCGCACGGCGCGAACGTCCACATTGACGAGGCCGCGGCAAAGTTCAATCCCATCAAGCACTAGGACCGCAAGTCCAATGTGAGGAACTAGTCGCCGCGGAGCGCGTGCAGCCGTGGAGGGTTTGATCCTCCTCGGCTGCGGCCGCGAGCAATCAGAGGGTCGTGCGCCTCG
Source organism: uncultured Alphaproteobacteria bacterium (assembly GCA_963794655.1). Taxonomy (GTDB): domain Bacteria; phylum Pseudomonadota; class Alphaproteobacteria; order Rhizobiales; family Beijerinckiaceae; genus Roseiarcus. The sequence goes on along the minus strand of CAWCEV010000006.1, from coordinate 689,587 downwards.
GCGAAGCAAGCTGGAGGGCGAGCGGCTGTAGGGCGGGTCAGCCCTGCACCGTGCCTCTTCATCCAACAGAAGCTCTTGAAGCGACGGATCCGGGCGATGAAGATCGAACATCGGCCGCCCGCGGCAACGCCCACCTGGCAGCCCTCGCTGCAGCGCGCCCAAGCCGGCCTTGAACCGCAACCGATCAGAAATGAAAGCCCCGCGCCTAGTCCCTTAAGCGCGCCCGCGAAAACCGGGGGAAGGACCCAGACCTCGGGCGCGGGCTCGGGCATGAGCGCGTCGCGTGTGCGAGGCGAACCCCGCCGGTCGCAGGAACGGCACTACCGACCGACACAGTCGGCCACTGGAGCGGGAGGCGAGGGAACATTCAGTTCACGAACACGTTACCAGGTAGCACTTGCCTATGGAGGACAAGATGAGAACTCTGGTGGTGTTGGCGCTGTTATTGGCTCCTTTTCCCGCGATGGCGCAAGCCGTTGAAATTGGTCCTGGCGGGATACAAGTCTATCCGCATGGCGGCGGCGGAAATTGCCGAGCGTTACGCGCAGCCTGCATGCATAAGGAAGAGTTAGGCGAATCCGGCCAGGGCAACTGCGCGCGATACCGGCAGATATGCGGAGGCAGCGCCCGTTACGACCATCCCCGTCACTGGCACGGCTACGATGAGGATAATCGCGATTGACCGCGCAGCGGAGGCTCGCTGACGGCCTTTTGGTTGCTCGGGATTGGATGAGATCCTGCCGGCGAGGGCGTCATGTCGGATCGTGGCGACGCGCGCCCGCGTCCGGCACGTCGCGGGAATGAAGGCGCTCGTCTACTCCAATCGGCCGCGAAGGTCCCCGCTCCGGCCCACCGTAAGTGCAGGCTGAGGCACAAACGGGCGCGTCGCCGAGTGTTTCCAACGGGCGCGCATTATCGCGAAGGCGATTTGGATCCGAACGCCATGGCCAAACGTTGGACCAGGTCCAATGTCCGCGTGACTCGCGCGACATTAACATTCTGAGAATGCCGATGACCAAATTCGCCTTTCTGTGGCTGACCGGATGCACCTTGTGTGCCACGCCAGTCGCAGCAGATGAAAACGTCTATGACGGTCCTACAGCTATCAGGCCCTTAACCGTCACGCCGAAGGCCCCTCACTCGCTCCAGGCCGACCCTGTCTGCGATTTCGAGCATCAGTGCTACCCTAAGAACGGGGGACCCAACGTCTCGACTGCCGTGGCTCCCCCGATCGCAGCCGCCAAGCGTGCCCCTCCCTCAATCGCCAAGCGCTTCGCTCCTCACCCAGTAATGGTCGCCAAGCGCGCCGAGCCCCATGCCCAAGTACATGCAGTTGCGCCGCGTCGCGACTATTACGCTAGTGTAGAATCTTCGCCACCACTGCGGATGCCACAGGCTTATGGCCGACGGAACATCGGTTGCGGGTGGTGGCCAATTGGGAGCGATGCCGACCGCGACTGTGCGATGGGGCGTCTGAGTTTCTGATGATGCCTCTGGCGCGTCGGTTCTGAGCGGACGCGCGCCTTTGGGCGCGTCCTCGGCTTCGCTCCTGCTTGGCGAGAGCTGCGGAGGGTGCAGGCGTGGGCGTGCGGGAATCAGTCGATCGACGGAATGGGTTAACGACGGTCCGAGCGTTCGGCCTGATCGCCTAAATCAATTGGCAATCGCCTAATCCAAATAGGCGACCAGACTGGGATAGTCAGGCAGCCTGCTTCTCACGCGCCTCGATAGGCCGCCCTCAAGCTTCAACAATCGACGTTTCAGCCGTTCATATGTGCGCCGATGCATTTTGCGCGGTCGCTCAGGAAATGCTGCGGTTGGGGAGGCTTCGCCATCCAGACGCAGCCGCAGCTTACAAGCCTGGAAATGTGGCCGCGCCTGAGCGCTGAGCGCTTGGCTGGCATAGATCGGGTTGCCAACGCACGCTCGGCAGAAATAGCCCCCTAAGCCCTCATAGAGCTTGGCCACGCGCCTCTGGCAGTGAGGGCAATGCATCCATGGCCGTTCGCCACCAAAATGAACCCTCGTCCAGGAAACTCGAATGCGTTGCGGTGGACGGTCTCTCAATTCGAGCAGAATGGCGTATCGAGCGACGCGCAATTGGGCGATGATGGGCCATCTCAACATTGGCCGGAACGTGACCCAGTCGCCGCCAAGCAAGCCGTTGCGGCGAAGCTCCCGAACGTCCAGGCAATCGCTGGCCAGCTTTTCGATCGTGAAGGCTGATGATTTTTGGTGAGGCGTCACGAGCGTCTGGTTTCGCGTCATGGTATCGAACCCAATGTCAGGTCCAAGAACCTGTAAAACGCCATCGTAATTTCGGGGACAATGTTACGCGTCTCAGCCGTCAGCAATCCCTTCCGGACAAGGGCGTCAATTTCCAGATCGCGCACCTGAAGTGTGACGCAGCGTAAGCCCCTGCGTCGGCGTTCACGGTGTCGGCGCATCCGGAGGGCCGGAGCGGAGGGGGTCGCGCTCTCAACAGTCGCGGTCGAAGCGGCATCGTAAATTTCAGCCATGACTCACGCCCGCCCCTTTCCTCGCGGCCGATGAGCGGCGCACGTCCATCGGCCCTTCTTGCCTTCCAGGAATCGAACCCCAAAGCCGAATGGCGCAGGCTGGCCGCAAATGAAGCAGCGGGCGCAGTCATCGTTGATCGTTGCGAAGATCGCCGCTTTCATCGCCTTTAACTCTGGGAGCCAACGCGCAAGCGCCTCGCGCGGGCCGGAAGCCTTGAGGTTGCCGGACGCGCCGAGACGAACCCGGACGCCGTCGCGCTCCGCCATTTTGAGAACGTTCGCCGTAGTCAAAGCTCTATCTCCCCGCCCAGGCTGTTATAATTAGGGTTATCGCGAAGAGGCTCAAAACGTCCGAAGGGGCTCAGTGCAAAAGTTTGAGCCTCTTCGGGGATGCTAAGTCCCTTCCGACAGACTCCAGGACCAGCCGTCACGTAGGGCGTCCTTGTGTGCTTTGATGCCAAGCGCCTTTTTCGCGCGGCGAACACTCGCCCAAGAAAGGCCATTCGCTTCGGCCGCCGACTTCACTTCATTGGAAGCCACCGGCCCCGCTGCGAGAAGCTCACGGAGAAAGCCCTTTGCTTCATCGAGCGGCATCTCGCGTTCCTGATGGGAGTGTTCAGCCTCGGCAAGCGCGTCGCGCGCGCTGCCTTCAATGGGGTCACCCCAAACCACATGAGAAGTGAAGATTTCGGGATGCTGTTCAAGCGCGGCCTGTTCGAGCCTGTACACGAAGCCACCCCCGTCAGGTCCGATGTTGGATTTCGCCCGCATGAGGATGCGCCGCTCCAGCGTGCCGCCCTCTTGCGCTGGCTGCTTCGCCGCGATCATCACGACGCGGGCCACTGCAGCAAAGGCGATGGAACCGATCAGTCGCTCCTGCGGCTCTCGCCCCGCGGTCCCCTTGGCGAGATGGTGAACGCCGAGCGCAGCCGCGCCGGTGACCCGACAAAGATCGGCTAGCGGTTGAAGGTCACGTCTCGTCTCAGCGTTCTTGTGACTGTCTTTGGTTACAATCAGCGCCACCGGGTCGATGACGACGAGCGCGACGTCGCCTACCCGCTGAACCTCTTTTTCCAGAGCGCTCATGTCCCGCGCCGGATCAAACCCTCGCGGTCGATCGTCCTCGCGGGCACCCCGCACGAAATGCACTCGCCGAAGATCCGCGCCTCCGGCTATCAACCGAGGAACGAGCGTGTCGGCGGGATCGTCCTCGCCCGACCAGATGACGACGCTCGCCTGCTTCATTCCCAGGCCATCCGGCCACACGCCGCCGGACGAGATAATCGCGGCGAACTCGAGCGCCAGCGTCGTCTTCCCGGCTCCAGGCTGACCAGCAAGGAGGTGGAGCCGCCCGCGCGCGAGCCATCCGGGCCAGAGCCATTCGATCGCCTGCGGAACAATGCTCGCCGCGCTCTGAAGCTCCACTCTTGCGGTGTCGTGCGGCGGAGCAGCGGGCGCGGCTGCCCTCACAGGCGCCGCCGCGGGACGCCTCTTCCGCGAGGCTTCGACCAGACGGGCGAAACCATCTTCGTCGGACTCGTCGAGATAATCGGGCTTGTCCATCAGCGCCCGTCCTCCAGGAGACGAACCCGATCGTGGAAGCCGACGTTGAAGCCGGCGAACCAGACGTTGCGTCGATGCAGCGGCCAGCGATGGAAGCCCAGCGGATAGCCACCGGGCTCACGTTCGTCGTCGAAGCGCATAAGGAAGGCGCAGCGGGCACCGTCGCGGAATTCGACGGGCCAGCACTGGCGGAGACGAGCGACTTCCTCGCTTGAGCGCGTTTCTTTCCGCGCCTTCTGCTCACTCACGGCCGCTCTCACTCGTGCTTTGACGAAGGTGTTCCTCGACGAAAGCATGCACGTCGCGCCTGCGGTAGCGAACGGCGCGCCCAAGCGCCACATATCGCGGTCCCGTGCCCGCGAGGCGGTGGCGCTCAAGGGTACGCGGGCTCAGCGTCAGCAGCCGCGCGGCCTCAGGCGTGGTCAACAATTCCTCGGAATGTTCAGCAGTCATCTTGATCGTCACCGTCCAAAAGCAGCACTTTGCTGCGTCTCATGACGGGACTATGGGGCTAATGCCGCGCGCCTAAGAGGGGGGCTTAACCGGAAAAGGCGAGCTTCATTTGCCGGATGTTCTGTTCCAGTGCGGAAAGGATGAAGCGGCGGGCGTCGTCCTGAGTTAGCGCCGCGATCTTCCCGCGCGCCTCCTCCGTCAGCATGTGGTCAGCGTTTTTGGCCGCGTTGATCCATCCGATGTCCTCAGCGCCGGTGTCCCGCGGCGCTAACTGCGACTGCGACCGGAGCAGCGATCGCACCACATTGATCTGTTCACGCCAGCGGCGAAGCGTGTCTGCGGTGACGCCGTTCTTCCCGCGCATCGGTTTGATTCCGAGAGTATTCAACTTCCTCGCGACCGCCCTATTGGCGTCCGCCGGCAAGAGCCCCGTCCATTCGAGCCGCATCGCGGCGCCGACCGCGATGCCGATCAACACGTAGCGCCTAGGACTGGACGCCGCGCGACCACTTCGCTTTGTCGGCCTTAGAATCGGCTCGACGTTGTTCTCATTTAGCGCAAGCAGGGCGCTGGACAGGTTTATCAGCGGCTCGTGCAAAGTCTCGGCCTGCACGGATTCAAATTGTAAGAGAAACTTCCACGCTGCGCGTAAGGCGACGACGGTGGCTTGTCGGTCGGGGGCTTGCCCGCGCGGGAGGCTACTTGCGAATCGCAAATCGCCGAATAGAGCCGCAAGGGCTTGGTTCAGCGTCTCAAGGTCGGCAGCCTCAATTATTTCGGGAAGGCCGGGAGCGGCCTCAGCTCGACCGGATTCCGAAATTCTAGCGGCCATTAACCGAGGGACCCGCGCCCCCGCCGTGCAGCACGGTCACGTTTGCGCTGGGGGCTGCTTGCTCCTTGCGGCTCATGGCCGCAGCAATTCTGGCGCCGACCGCATCATTGGCGGCGCGGAGCGGATCGGCCGACAGGTGAGCGTATCGCGCGGTCGTCGCCGTGTGTTTGTGGCCCAGCAAAGCACCTATTACCGGCAGGCTCAGGCCGCCCGCAGCGCCGACGCTGGCAAAACTGTGCCGCAAATCATGGAGCCGGACGTCGGTGAGACCGGCCGCCATGCGCACGCGCGACCATACTTTGTCAATTGCTGGTCCCGAGCTAGACGCCCGAGCGCCAGGAACGACCCGCGAGGTATTTGCCATGCGCGGGACCTCACAAAGGAGCGCTCGCGCCGGCGCGTTGAGATAGACCACTTTAGCGCCCGTCTTACTGTCGGGGAGCCGCAGGCATTCGCGCTCAAAATCGACGTGATCCCAGCAAAGATTGACGATCTCACCCTTTCGGCAGCCGGTCAGAAGTAGGAGCTTGATCGCAGCCGAGGGGTAAGGATTGCCTGACTCTTGCGCCTCCGCGTCGAGCGCTTCGGCCAGCCGGGCGATCTCCGCTTCCGACAGGTAGCGCTCGACTTTCCGGACGGGCGCTTTCTTGACGCCGCGCGCTGGGTTGCCGACGTATAATCCGCGGCCGATCCCGAAGGCATAGATCGAACCGACGAGCGCAACGCATTGCGCAGCAGCACCCTTGCCGCCGGTTGCGATGCTGCCGGGCCGCCGTTTTGCTCCACTGTCAATTTTCTCGGCAGTCTTCCCTGAGGAGACGGCGTTGCGCATTCTCTCAACCTCGGCACGGCCAATGCGATCAGCCCGAAGTCTGCCGAGCAGCGGGCGGAGGTGATGCTCGATCCGCCCGCGATCGGCTTTTTGGGTCGAGGCTTTCTTGTGGCCCGCGCCCTCCGCCAAATAGAGATCGATCAATTCGCTGAATGTCAGCGCGTCGCGCTCTTCCCGGCGCGCCGCGGCCGGATCGCGGCCAGCCGCGACCTCGGCGAGCAACCGTTTTGCTTCTGCCCTCGCCGTCTCGGGTGTCCAAGGCGAGCCGTGTTTGCCAATCGTCAATCGCCGTTTCGGCGCGCCGCGGCCCGATCCCGCTCGATAGTCGACCGCATAGGACTTCGCACCCGCGGGGGTGATCACGAGAACGAAGCCCTTCACCTCGGTGTCGCGCACGAGATACGTCGCCGACCGAGGCTGCGCCGCGTCGACAACTCGCTTTGTGATTTTTCCGCGCACCGCGCCATCCTTGCCGTCATGTCGGCACCGTGTCGGCACGACAAGTCGTACCTATGTGGCCGAATGTCGGACATTGGCGGAGAAAAGGCAAGATACCTTATGCGGTTTTGTGCCGACATGTTAGTTCCGGCGGCAGTCGGCGGCTGGGGTTGTAGGATTTTGATTCCGCCATACGGAGGTTCGAATCCTCCCGCCCCAGCCAGGCCTGCCTTCTGCTCCGCTAAGGACGGAGTTGGATTTCGTCTGATCCGAGGGGCCGGAATGCACAGGACATCCGTCCCAAGCGCATCCATTGGCGTGTCCTCAAATCGCATTGTGACCCCAGTCACGGCGGGAGACGCCAGTTCTGATATCGGTTCGGACCTGGCTCTTTACTCCAAAAACCGCGGCCTCATTTCGGTCCCGCGGCTTTGACCGCAACGGTTTCGCAATCGAGGGGAGGAAATGATGGGTCAGATCAATCGAGGTTTTTTCTTCGCCCAAGCGCGGCGAACCCTGTTCGCAAGTAACCTGCGGCAGCCGCAGGTCAATGGCATGAATGCAATCCTCGACGGATGGGAGGCCAAATACGCCGCCAATGACGACCGTTGGCTCGCCTATGCCCTCGCCACAACCTATCACGAAACCGATCAGCACATGCAGCCGATCGAGGAATACGGCAAGGGGCGCGGCCGGCCTTACGGAAAGCCTGATCCGACAACCGGCCAAGTCTACTATGGCCGAGGTTTCGTGCAGCTGACCTGGCAGCGTAACTATAAGACCATGTCGGATCTGTTGGGGGTCGACTTCGTCAATCATCCCGAGCTGGCGCTTAAACTCGATAACGCCACGAATATCATGTTCATGGGCATGACAAAGGGTCTGTTCACCGGCAAATCGCTCGCCAATTATTTCAATCCGACTACGGACGATTGGGTCAACGCCCGCAGAATCATCAATGGTCTCGACAAGGCCCAAGCGATCGCGATGTACGGCCACAACTTCTATTCCGCCATAAGCTATACGACATGATCCGACTGTTCGGGGGCAACTCAGCGGAACGCGAGATCGGGATAACCACGGACCCAGGATGGCGTGCTTACGCGAGCCGACGGATCGCGAAAATCGGATTGATTGTGGGCCTTGTGGCGCTCACGCTGCTTGGTCCCGCTCTTGCGGAGGAGCGCTGCGGCTGGCTGGAGAATCCGACACCCGGCAACTGGTGGTTGAAGGACGCGCGCGGTCTCTGGATGATATCCGCTCAAGGAGGCCCCTACGCCGAGGGCGTCGAAAAGCTGCCGGAACCGGCGCCGGACCGTTTCGTGGCGACCAACGGGCATTACGGATATTCTTGCGCCTGCGTCAGCGGAACTTTCGACGTTCACGCGGAAAGGATGACGCGCCTCGAGGCGGCAAGGGTGTTGCCGTTGTCGGTCTGCCGAGTCGACAAAGCCTTGCCCGCCCCTGGCGGTTAGCCTGATCTTCGATTTCCGTGCATCAGGCCGCCGACGGTTTGCGATCGCGCGGAAAATCGCGTTCAAAAGGTTTGATCCGACAAGAACAAGCCCGCTACGTTCTTGGGAAACTGCAGGTTCCTCAGCCAAATCGGCGCCGGCGGCCGCGGAAAGCCCGTTGGATCGCGGGCAATTCGACTCATACGGTCCCGTTGCCAAGCGCGCCTCGTTGCGCGAAAGTGGGCGCGCGCGGAGCCGCTTTCGTCGGCGTATTTTTCGGGATGGGACGCAGTGACGGCGGCGGCAGGTGATTTCGCGTCCATTGTTCGCCTCGAGGGCGTGCAAAAGTATTTCGGCGCCGTCCATGCGCTGTGCGACATCGACATCGCCATCGGACGTAATGAGATCGTCGGACTGATCGGCGACAACGGCGCGGGCAAATCGACTCTGATCAAGGTCATAACCGGCGTGATGCCGCCGACCTCGGGCAGGATCTTCATCCGCGAGCGCGAAATTCAGCCGGGCGAGTACTCGGTCCGGATGGCGCACGATCTATCGATCGAGACGGTCTACCAGGACAAGTCGCTGGCCGAAAAGCAGCCTCTGTGGCGCAATTTCTTTGTCGGCAGGCAGATCACCAATCGGTTTGGCTTCATCGACATTAAGCGCGAGAAGGAAATCGCACAGCAGATCCTGATCGACACGATCGGTTTTCGCGGTGTCGGCATCACCGTCGATTCGACGGTCGGCAATCTCTCGGGCGGCGAGCGGCAGGGCATCGCGATCGGCCGGGCCATGCACTACAACGCCGACCTCATCGTGCTCGATGAACCGACCGCCGCGCTTGGGGTCGCCGAGGTGCGGAAAGTGGTCGAATTCGTCCGCCGGATCAAGGAATTGGGGCGAGCTTGCATCTATATCGAGCACAATCTGGCGCATGTGCATGAAGTGGCCGATCGGCTTATTGTGCTCGACCGCGGGCGCGTCGTTTCCGAAATCGATCCGAAGGATATGACGGTGCCCGAGCTTACCGAGTATCTGATCGCGTTGCAGCACAAGGCGTAAGGGGAGACGACACGAATGGCTCAGCGGTCAGGCGCGTCGATCCTGCAGCGCTTCGAGGCTCTGCCGATCATCATCGTCTTCGTTGTTCTTTTGCTCCTGTTTATGTACCGGGCACCCGAGGTTTTCCTTGCCCCCTTCATTTACACCACCTTCCTCTCCACTTTGCCGCCGCTGATTCTTCTCGCCACCGGGCTCACGTTTGTGATCGGGGCGGGCGAAATCGACCTGAGCTTTCCGTCGATCATAGCCTTTTCCGGCTTCGTGTTTGCGGTCCTTTTCAAGGAGTACGACCTCGGCTGGATCGCAGTCATCGCCGGTCTCGCCTCTGGAATTTTGGTTGGGTTCCTCAACGGACTCATCATCGCCAAGATCGGGATACCGTCGTTCATGACCACGCTCGGCACCCAATTCTTCTGGGCCGGAATGGCGACCGTGTTGTCGGGCGGCAAGTCCTACGCGCTGCGCGGCGCCGAAGAGAGCTCGGTGTGGCAATGGATCGTCGGGCGCCCGTTTGCGTCCTCGAGCGTCGACTGGCTTCAGCAGATCTCGATCCAGGGACTATGGACGGCAATCATCGTTGGCTTTCTCTGGCTCATCCTCACGCGCCACCGGTTCGGCGAGCACACCATGTTTATCGGCGATTCCAATGATGTATCGCGGGTCGTCGGCATCGATGTCGACCGCGAGAAGATCAAGATCTTCACGCTGATGGGCTTTCTCGCCGCCTGCGCGGCCATCATCCTGACGCTCGAGAACAAGAACTTTTTCGGTAACCAGGGCCAGGGCTACCTGTTAACCGCGATTGCGTCCGTTCTGATCGGCGGCACTTCGATTTTCGGCGGCGAGGCGACCATCATCGGCACGGTGTTCGGCTGTTTTATCATCGGTATGGTCGAGGCGGGCCTCGTCGCCGCCGGGCTCACCGGTGCGTGGGTGAGAACCGTGCAGGGCCTCATCTTTCTGGTTTCGATCATCTTCTACATGTATGCAGAGGAACCACAGCGTCGGCGAGCGCTGTTCGCCAACCTCCGGTCGCTCAGCAGACTGGGCGGCGTCCGTGCGACGGAAGGGGAAAGCGTCCGCCGCTAGGGCGGCTCGAGTGGGAAGGGTTGAGCCGGGATGAGCCGTCTGGGCAGGCCAAACCGGAGGAGCACGGGCGGGCGGGACCTCAAGTTGACCGCCGCTAAAGTCATATTGTAATACTTATCGAACAGACAGTTCCATGGGATGAAATGCTCATCTCTGTCTACAACGGGGAGGAAAAGGGGGCTCGCGCCGCCAAAGACGGCATACAGCGGTCCGACGTTCGGCCGGTTTGCCTTTCAACCCTGCATGAGCTTCCAAGATCGACGCGGACGATCGTCCGAAATGTCAATGATTCACCGACTTCCTGAGAGGAAGGGGCGACCGGATGAGGGCGCCTGAATAAGCAAGGGAGAAACGAACATGCGTTTGGCTCAAGTTCTTCTGGCCGGCGTCGCCGCGGCTGGCCTAGCGGCCGCGGCCGCCCCGGCTTTCGCCGATCCCATCGGCAAGGGTCTGGTGATGTACATGCAGATGGGTGGCAACCCCGGCGATGGCGCGACGCTTGCCCGCCAGACAGGCGCCAAAGAGGCCGCTGAAGCGCTTGGCGTCGACCTGAAGTCCCAGTTTTCTGCATGGGCCCCCGAGACGATGATCAACCAGTTCAAGGAGGCCATGGCGGCCAAGCCGAACTGCATCGAGATCATGGGTCACCCGGGCTCGACCGCCTTCCATGACCTCGTGAAGCAAGCGGTCGACCAGGGCATCGTCGTCACCTCCGGCAATTCGCCGCTGACCGACTTGCAGAACGAGTTTGGGCCAAAAGGCTTCGGCTATGCGGGCGTCGATCTCTACGCTGGAGGCGCGCTGACTGCGAAAGCCATGCTCGCACAGGGCCTGAAGGCTGGCGATCAGGCGATGGTCTATGGCGTGTTCAGTCAGGCCGAGCGCGGCCAATCCGAGAAGGGGCTCGCGGACACGCTAGAGAAGGCCGGACTCAAGGTTGACCGGCTCGAGATCACCCAGGAGGCCAACAGCGACATGTCCCTGGCCGTACCGATCCTCGCGGCCTACATTCAGGCGCATCCGAACCTCAAGGCTATTGGCACCCAGCATGGCGGCGCAACCGGCGAGATGAAACAAGTGCTGGAGAAGGCGGGCAAGAAACCCGGCGACATCGTCGTTGGCGGCATCGACCTTGCTCCATCGACAATCGACGGCCTAAAATCGGGCTCGGTGAGCGCCACCCTTGACCAGTTGCTCTACTTACAGGGCTTCTTTCCGGTCGTGCAGTGTGTGATGACCGCCAAGTACAAGATGCCGGGCCTTTCACTCAACACCGGCGCCGGCACCGTTACGCCAAAGACGATCGACGCGCTGACTAAGCTGATCGACGCCGGCATCCGCTGAGGCTTGCCCGGTTCGTTCGAAGGGCTTCGCCGCCTACGGATCGCGGACGCTGGACGGCGTCCGCGACAATGATTGGCGGTCTGATGCATTTGCTGCGCGAGCCGCGCCTCGCAGCAGTCGACAGAAATCCGGAGCACTTGAGCGCCAATGTTCACCCTAGGCGTCGATTTCGGAACCAATTCAGTGCGCGCGCTCATCGTGCGCTGTTCGGACGGCGCCGAATTCGGCAGCCGCGTGATCGACTACCCGTCTGGCTTACAGGGTGTGCTGCTGGAGCCGAACGACGGCCTGCTCGCGCGCCAGCACCCCGGCGATTATCTCTTCGGCCTTGAGAAAAGCATTGCCGGCGCGCTCACTGAAGCCTCACGCAAGCCCGGTTTCGATGCGTCGAAGGTCGTGGGCATCGGTCTCGACTCCACTGGCTCGAGCCCGATCCCGGTTGACGCGCGGAACCGGCCGCTCGCGCTGGACGAGAAATGGAAAAGCGATCTCAACGCCCAATGCTGGTTGTGGAAGGATCATACGTCCTGGCGCGAGGCCGCCAGAGTCACCGATCTCTGCGCCAAGCTCAGGCCGCATTACATCGCCAAGATCGGCGGGGTTTATTCATCAGAATGGTTCTGGGCAAAGCTCTGGCATTGCCTCAACGTGGCCCCTCAGACATTCGAGGCCGCGTTCTCCTGGGTCGAGCTCGCCGACTGGGCGCCGTCTGTGCTCGCCGGCGTGGCCGATCCGCGACTGGTTAAAAGGGGAGTGTGCGCAGCGGGGCACAAGGCGCTCTACTCCGACGATTGGGGCGGTCTGCCGGATAAGGAGTTCTTGACCGCGCTTGACCCGCGCCTCGCCGACCTCAGAGACCGGCTCTACGAAAAAGCCTACGACGCCACCGAGCCGGCTGGGCGGCTCAGCCCTGAGTGGGCGAAGAAATTCGGGCTTCAGGCAGGCATTCCGATCGCGATCGGAGAGTTTGATGTTCATTATGGCGCGATCGGTTGCGGCGTGCGCGAGGGCACGCTGGTCAAGGTGATTGGCACCTCGACTTGCGATTGCGCCGTCGTTTCGGCCGACCGCCACGTCGCTGACATCCCCGGCATCTGCGGCATCGTGAAAGGCGCGATCCTTCCCGGCTTCTTCGGCATCGAAGCAGGCCAATCAGCCGTAGGCGACATCTTCAAATGGTGGGTCGAAGTGGTCTTGGAGGGCGACTCGACGCTACATGACAAGCTCACCGCCGAGGCGGCGCAACAGGGTCCCGGTCAGGCCGGCCTTCTGGCCCTCGACTGGAACAACGGCAATCGAACAATTCTCGTCGATCAGCGGCTCACTGGCCTCATCCTCGGCCAAGACCTCTATACGAGCCGCGCTGACATCTATCGCGCCTTGATCGAGTCCACTGCATTCGGGGCGCGCGCGATCATCGAGCGCGTCCAGGAGTACGGCGTACGTATCGACGAGGTTGTGTGCACGGGCGGCATCGCCGAGAAGAATCCGCTGCTGATGCAGATCTATGCTGACGTCACCGGGTGCGTCATGCAGGTCGCGGGCTCGAGCCAGACCTGTGCTCTCGGCTCGGCGATTGCCGCGGCGGTGCTGGCGGGCGGGCATCCGGACTTTAAGAGCGCCGAGGCGGCAATGACCAAGCTGAAGCCGGACTCTTATCAGCCGGTTGCGGAAAACCGCGCCGTCTACGATCAACTCTACGCTCTTTACCGGGAGTTGCACGATGCCTTCGGCGGGCTGACCAAGTCCGCTGATCTGTCCCAGGTCATGAAGAGACTGCTGGACATCAAGTATGCGCAGCGTGCATGACCACCCGTTCCTAGGAGCGCGGGCTTTGTTCGCCGCATACACGCTCAGTGAAATGCTCCGTCAACCTGGAAAACCGAGACGGCTATGATCAATCTCGCCACTCCCCAAGTCTGGCTCGTTTGCGGCTCCCAGCATCTCTACGGTCCCGGCCCGCTTGAGCAGGTCGCGGCGCATGGGCGGGAGATCGCCGGCGCACTCGCCAATTCCCGGAGGCTGCCGCTGAAAACCGCCTTCAAGGCGCTGCTGACAACTCCGGACGAGATCGCGAAGCTTTGCCTTGACGCGAATTCCGACCCTGGCTGCGCCGGCCTGATCCTTTGGATGCACACGTTCTCGCCCTCGAAAATGTGGGTGCGCGGGCTCAACACGCTCAAGAAGCCGTTTGTTCACCTCCACACCCAGTTCAATCGCGACCTTCCCTGGGACGCGATCGACATGGACTTCATGAATCTCAACCAGTCGGCCCACGGCGACCGGGAGGCCGGCTTCATCCACACCCGCATGCGTCTGCCGCGCAAGGTCGTCGTCGGACACTGGTCCGATCCGGAAGTGCAGGACCGCATCGGCGCCTGGATGCGCGCGGCGCACGCTTGGCACGATTGGCAGGGGGCGAAATTTTGTCGCTTCGGCGACAATATGCGTCAGGTAGCGGTCACCGAAGGCGACAAGGTCGCGGCCGAAATGAAATTCGGCTTCGCGACCAACGGCTACGGCGTCGGCGACCTCGCAGCCGAAGTGAATGCCGTCCCGGATGCGAAAGCCAAGGCCCTGGCCGGCGAATACGAGAAAAAATACGCCGTCGCACCCGAACTGCGCAAAGCGGGCGACCGACACGAATCGCTGCTTTACGGCGCGCGACTCGAATTGGCCTTGCGCGCTTTTCTCGAACAGGGCGGCTTCAAGGGCTTCACCACGACGTTCGAGGACTTGCATGGTCTGCGACAGCTTCCGGGCCTCGCGCCGCAACGTTTGATGGCCGAGGGCTATGGCTTCGCGGGCGAAGGAGACTGGAAGACAGCAGCCCTGGTGCGCGCAATGAAGGTCATGGGCGAGGGCCTTCCGGGCGGAACCTCGTTCATGGAGGACTACACCTATCATCTGGCGCCCGGGGGGCATCAGGTTCTCGGCGCCCACATGCTCGAAATCTGCGAATCCATCGCCGCAGGCAAACCGAAGCTTGAGATTCATCCGCTATCGATCGGCGGCAAGGAGGATCCGGTGCGTCTGGTTTTTGATGCGGCCAACGGCACGGCGCTTAACGCCAGCCTGATCGATCTGGGCGCCCGGTTTCGACTGTTGGTTAACGAGGTGACCGCCGTCAAGCATCCCGCCCTGCCGAAGTTGCCGGTCGCCCGCGCCGTCTGGGAATGCAAGCCCGACTTCAAGACCGCCTGCGCCGCCTGGATTCTGGCCGGCGGCGCGCACCACACTGGATACAGCTACAGCGTGACCCAGGAGATGCTCGAGGATTTCACCACCATCGCTGGAATCGAGATGGCGGTGATCGGGCCGGAAACGAACCTGGCGACCTTCAAGCAGGACCTGCGAAGCAACGACGTCTATTATTACCTTGCGCAGGGATTCCGCGCCTGACGGCGGGACGAGGGCGATGTTCAAGGAATTGAAGCGTGAAGCGTTTGAAGCCAATGCCGCTCTGCCGCGGCATGGCCTAATCAATCTCACCTTCGGCAATGCGAGTGCGGTCGATCGGGCGCGAGGCGCATTCGCGATCAAGCCAAGCGGGGTTGACTATTCAGCGCTGACTCCAGACGACATGGTCGTCGTCGACCTCGAGGGGCGCAGGGTCGAAGGACGGCTCAACCCCTCCTCGGACACGCCCACTCACCGCAGGCTGTTCCTCGCCTTCACGCACATCGGCGGGGTAGTGCACACCCACTCGTCACACGCGACGGCTTTCGCCCAAGCCGGCCGGCCGATTCCAATCTTCGGGACGACTCACGCCGACTATTTCAACGGCGAAGTACCAGTCACCCGCAAGATGACCGCGAGCGAGATCGCCACCGACTATGAGTGGGAGACCGGCAAAGTCATCGTGGAGAAAATGCAGGCATTTGACCCCGCGGATTTTCCCGGCGTCCTCGTAAATCGGCACGCGCCATTCACCTGGGGGCCGAGCGTGGCCAAAGCCCTGGAATCGGCCGTCGCAGTCGAGTGCATCGCCCACATGGCGCTTATGTCGCTGCAACTCGTGCCGCAGCTCAAGCCGATCGAGCCCGAGCTACTAGACAAGCACTTCCGACGCAAGCATGGGCCCGGCGCCTACTACGGTCAGGCCCCTGCTTAATAAGGCGCCGTCCGATCAGCCTTGCAGCGAGATCACCATGCCGCTGAGGTCGAGCGAGAACATGAAGCCGACCTGTCGACCGCGGAGACGCAGCACGACGCCATTTGCATTCGAAAGCTGGGCCGCCGATCGTCCGCCGGCGACGGCGAGGCCGGCGCCGATCGCCGAGTAGACGCCGCTGATGTCAGCCGGGGTGCGCAGATGGGACGCGGTGCCGACGAGATCCGCGCCCGACGCCCCGATTGTCGCGCCGGCGCTGATGCCCCCGATCGACAGCTGATATTGCCTGCCCTGAAAGGTGAGGACGCCGCCTCCGCCGGTCGCGCCGAAAATAAAGCCCGCGCTCACGATCCTGAGCGAAACCTGTCCGGTCGCGGCCTCGGCCGGCAGCAGCATCGACCCGCTCGCCAGCGCCGCCCCGGATACGATGAGGCTGCGACGCGTGATATTGTTCATGTTGCTCTCCCCGACCCCGTTTGTATCGCGAACCGAGTCGCGCCTGTAAACGGCGAAGCAATAGACCGCTCCCATGCCGGTTGACAAGTCCGAACCCGCCCCCGGGCTTACCCGGCCCCGGCCACTTCGGCGGGTTTGCTCGCGTCCAACCGCTGCTTGAGATACTCAGCGGCCATGATCGGCGGATAGCGGACATGCTCTCCCCGGCGCACGCATGACGGAATCGTCGCGACGAGCGCCTCCGGATTCGGGTCGTAGAAGAAAGCGATCGAATACCGCTCTCTCGCGCTCCGGTTGACGACGCGATGGGGAGTCGAAACGTAGATGTCGTTGGTCCATCGCATCAGGCAATCCCCGATATTCACGATGAAAGCGCCGGGGACGACTGGCGCTTCGATCCATTGTCCATCGCGTGCGCGGACTTCGAGTCCGCCAACGTCGTCGGTGGCGAGCAGGGTCAGATTGCCATAATCTGTGTGTGCGCCCGCGCCCGTCTGGGGCGCGGAGCCTGGGGGCGGCGCCGGATAGTGCAACAGCCGCAGGGTCGCCATCGGCCGATCGAATTTGTCATCGAAGAAGCCCGGCTCAAGGCCGAGGTCGCAGGCAAAGGCGCGGTGCAGCCGGGCGCCGAGCGACGCGCATGCGTCATAGTAGGCGAGCAGGGCTTCGCGGAAGTTCGGCAGTCTCGGCCAGGCGTTGAGGGAACGGAAGGGCTGTCCGGACAAAAGTTCGGGGTCGTTCGCCGCGATCTCCAGGCCGACGTTGAAAGCCTCTTTCATGTCCGGTCCCCGCGCCGGATCGAGCGCTTCGTGCAACATCCCTGAATAGCCCCGATTTCCGCCGATCCTCTCGATCGCGAAAGCCTGCCTGTCGGCCAGCGGCAAAGCGAAAAAGCGCCGCGACTGGTCGAATGCGTTTGCGATCAGATTCCCGTCGACGCCGTGATTGATGACATAGAAAAAGCCGACGTTCCGACAGGCGGCGCCGGCTTCGGCCGCAATTTTGGTCAGCGACGCGCGATCGCCCTCACGCCACGATGACAGATCAAGGATCGGCAATGTGCGCTGCATGATCCGTCCTTCCGCGAGCGGTCAGCAACAGCCAACGCCGCCGCGATAGTGTGCGGCGACGGCCGGCTCCAGGTCACCCCAGGCTTTGAAAAAAGCGGCGCGCGACGGTGTCTTGTCCCGATATTGGCGGCGGAGTTCGCCTTCCGCAGCGTTAAGGTTAACGCCGGTCAGCCGGCCGTCGCGCACCACGTCCCGGCCGGCGACCACCAAGCGTGCGACCTGGGCCGCGCTCGCGCGGGCAAAGACGAGATCGATCGGCTCCACTGCCAAAACTGCATCGCGGTCGAGCGCGTGGAGATCGAGCACAAGAATATCGGCGGGCGCCCCAACCGCAAGCGTCCCGGGACTAGGCGCGCCGTTGGCGAACCGCCCATTGGCGACGATAGCCGAGAGCCATGCTCCTCGATCAATCACACTGTCGAAGCCCCAGCCGCCATGAAGGAAATGTCCGAGTTGCATTTCGCGCACGATGTCGTCGTCCTCATCAAAGGCCGAGGCGTCCACGCCCAGAGCGACCCGGCAACCGCGCTTCAGCGCCTCGGAAATTGGGGCGATGCCGCTCTTAAGGTGAAGATTTGAGCTCGGGTTTGTGGCAATGACCGCGCCTGCGGCCGCGATCGCGTCGAGCTCAGCGGGCCTGGCGTGGACACAATGGGCGAGCGTCAGGCGTGGCGTGAGCAGCCCCATGGTCTTCAGACGCTCGACGACCCCTTCCGGGTAGGCGCGGTCGGCGAACGCACGCTGGTATCGGGTCTCGAGCAAATGCATGTGCACCCGCCGTCCGGTGACGCGCGAAGCTTCGGCAATTCCAGCGATAAGTTCGTCCGAACACCATTGCGCGCCGCTGGGCCCGAACTGGACCGAAAAGAGATCGCTCTCTGTCTCGGCGGCAATCTCTTCGACGTTGGCGATCTGCTCGACGACCCCCGGCATCGAGGAAAGAAACTGCGTCTCGATCACCGCGCGGGCATCATCGGGCAGCTTCATCAGAACGCTGTCTTCGCCGTCATAGACCAGCGGGTTCCGATCGCGCATGAAGACGGCGAAGGTGACGCGCAGGCCGACGTCTCGCGCGGCGCGCGCTATCTCCTTCGCTTCCTGGACCGGCGCCATCGGCCCATGAAAGCGGGTGTAATGGGCCATAACCGAGCCCGCCCCGGCTCGCGCCGCGCGTCCGAAGGCGGCGAGCGCGCCGAGATAGGGGTCAATCGAAGGCATTGCGCCGAGCCGAAGCAGCCAGGCCTCGAGCGGTTTCCCGGCCGCGCCGAACGACGTCGGCGAAAGCGGGCGGCAGTGATCATGCGCATTCACCAACGCCGACATCGCCAAAAGGCGACGCGGGGGTGGGTTGGCCGCGGGAGTGATTTCAGCGATGCGTCCGCCCCTGATCGAGAGATCGACCGGCGGACCTGCCGGACTTCCGTCGGTCGGCAAGAGGACGACGCCGGAGAGCCGGTCGGTAGTTGTTTGGACGCCCGTGACGAACTCGGCCATTTTCGCCTCGTTACGACAGGCTCGCGACCGGCGCGCGAACAACGCCGGCCTGCTCCAGGGCGGAGGCGGCGCGGAGTGCGAGATCCTCGCGCCACGGCGCGGCGATGATCTGCACCCCGATCGGCAGCCTTTCGCCTTCAGTCCAGACCGGCGCCGCAACCACCGGCAGGCCGATGAAGGAAATCGGCTGGGTGAATAATCCGAGGTTTGGGCGCACCAGCATCTCCTTGCCATCGAGCACGAAGGTCTTCTGCCCCAGCCTCGGCGCCCGGCACGGAGTGGCGGGCGCAAGCAGGATATCGACATCGCGAAAAAGCGCCAGCGTCTCCGCTCTGAACCGGCGGCGAAATTTCTGCGCCTGCGCGACCCAGGCGCCCGGAAGCATCGCGCCTGCGACCAACCGGTCGCGAACATCGGGATCGAAATCGTTGAGGCGCGTGCGCAACCGCTCCAGATGCAGGGCGCCGCCTTCAACCATGCTGATCAGATAAGCGGCCGAACGCGCCTGCTCTGCGTCGATAAGTTCGACGGTCCGCGCCGCCTTCAGCGCACGGGCGACCGCATCGACGGCGGCGATCGCGTCAGGCTCGGCCGAGCGGGCGAAATAACCGCCGAGTTGCGCGACACGAAGTCCTTTCGCGCCCGTCTCGAGCGTGGGCGAAGCGGGCGCCGCCGGCTTATCCGCTTGCGCGGGGTCTGCCTCGTCTCGTCCGAGCATCGCGTCATAGGCGAGCGCGAGATCGCCGACCGATCGTGCGAGCGGCCCCACGTGATCAAGACTGGCGACGAAAGGGAATGCGCCGGCGCGCGACAGCCGGCCGTAAGTCGGCTTGAGGCCGAACAGTCCGCAGAGCGAACTCGGCACGCGAATGGATCCGTTGGTGTCCGATCCGAGCGCAATCGGAACCAGGCCGCCGGCCACCGCAGCGCCCGACCCGCCAGACGATCCGCCGGTCATGTGCTCGAGATCGTGCGGATTGCGTGATGGACCGTCGTGGACATTCTCGCCAGTGAAATCGTAGGCGTATTCGCCCATGTTGAGCGAGCCGATCAGCACGCCGCCAGCCGCCTCGAGCCGGGCAAGCACGGTCGCGTCGGCCTTGGCCGGAGCATGATCGCGGTTGATCTTGGAGCCCGCGCGCGTCGTTAGGCCTTCGATGTCGAACAGATTCTTGACGGCGAACGGCGCGCCCGCGAGTGGACCGAGGCTCTCTCCTCGCGCCCGAGCCGCATCGATCGCATCGGCCTTGGCGAGCGCGCGGGCCGCCGTGACGTCGGTGAAGGCGCCGAGCGCCGCGTTGCGGCTCTTGACGCGGTTGAGCGCCTCCTCAGCGATCTCGCGCGCGCCCGCAGCGCCGGTTCGGACCGCCGCGGCGATCGCTCGAGCAGATCCGTCCAGGAGTCCCGCCGTCACGGAGTGAATACCGGCGCCGGGTCGTCCTGATCGTCGAGCGAGATCGAGAGAAGCTTCGCCGCCTGTTCGGCCGCGATGCGCAAATGCACAATCGTCCCGGCCCGGGATTCGGGCGTCTGGGTCAGCCCGAGCAGCGGGGCCATCGCCTTGACCAAAGCTTCGGGATCGAATGATTCCGGCGTCACGCAGCCGCCTGGGTCAACGCGGCCATGTCGCGCATTTTCGCGTCGTGACCTGGAATAATGTTCGCCATCGTGACGTCCTCGATCAGCGGGCGCTCATAGCCGCGTTCGACGTGATTGTCGAGCGGCCAGCGAAAGCTCCAGCGGCTTCAAATCGCCCGTCCATGGCGCCAACCGCCAAAAGCGGGAATGGAGCCAAAGCGGACTCGGCTGCGATCAATGCGTCAATGACCCGCCATGTGGCGGCCGATCGTCGTCCGGTCCGCGCCGGCTCCGTCGGTGAGGTAGGCGACCTTGCCTCCCGACATGACGGCGATGCGGTCCGAGAGCTCCAGTATTTCATCAAGATCCTCGGACACGAGCAGGACCGCCGCGCCTCGATTGCGCTGCTCCATGATCTGGGCGCGAATATCGGCGACCGAGGCGAAATCGAGGCCGAAGCATGGATTGGCGACGATCAGAACATCGACGTCTTCGGAGAGCTCGCGCGCAAGCACCGCGCGTTGCACGTTGCCGCCCGAGAGGTCGCGGATTTGCGTTTCGGTCGAAGGCGTTTTCACGTTGTAGCGCCCGATGAGATCGCGCGCCTTGGCTCGCATCGGCTCGCGCGAGAGCCAGAATCCGAGCCGCGACATCGGCGCCTTGTCGAACCGCCGAAACGCCATGTTCTCTGCAACCGACATGGTCGGCACCGTCGCGTTTTTCAGCGGCTCCTCCGGCAGTCCGAAAATCTTGAACTTGTCGAAATGATCCCTGATCGGTTCGAAGTCCTGATCGTGGACCAGGATCTGTCCGAGTTTGATCGGCCGCTGCCCGGAGAGCGCCTCGACCAGTTCGCTCTGCCCGTTGCCCGACACGCCAGCGATTCCGACGATCTCGCCCGCCTGGACCTTGAGATCGAAGCCCGCGACGGCGTCGCGTCCTTCGTCATTCTCGGCGTAGAGACCGGCGATCTCGAGCGTCGTCCCACTCTTCGGCGCGGTCGCACGTGACGCGGAAGGACGCACGACCGCATCACCGATCATCATCGCCGCCATCTCGCGCGTTGAAACGGCGCCGACCTTGCCGCCCCCGACTCGAGCGCCGCGCCTGAGCACCGTGAAGTCGTCGCAGAACGCCTCGACCTCGCGGAATTTATGGCTAATCATCGCGACGGTGATTTCACCGCGGTGCGCCATGTCGCGCAAGAGCCCGAGAATTTCGTCCGCCTCGCCCGGCGTCAGCACTGACGTTGGCTCATCGAGAATGAGAAAGCGCTGATCAAGGTAGAGCAGCTTAAGGATTTCAAGCTTCTGCTTTTCTCCCGCCGATAGGCTGGACACTGTCCTGTCGAGCGGCGCCCGGAACGGCATCCGATCGAGGAAGCTTTCCAGAGCCTTCCGCTCCTTGCGCCAATCAATCAACGAGGGCGCGTCGGCGCGACTGACGACAAGATTCTCTGCGGCGGTCAGCGCCGGCACCAGCGTGAAATGCTGGTAGACCATGCCCACGCCGAGCGCCTGCGCATCCTTGGGATTGCGGACGGCGACCTCTGCCCCGTCAAGCATGAGCCGCCCCTTGTCGGGAATGTAGAAGCCCATGATGCACTTGACGAGCGTCGACTTTCCCGCCCCGTTCTCACCTAGGAGCGCGTGAAACGAACCGGCCGGAACCTCGATCGACACGTCCTGCAGGGCGCGCAACGCGCCAAAAGACTTGCTCATGCCGATCGTTTCGAGCGAGGGCGCGCGAGTACCGGAGGTTGCAGCGGAGGCGGTCATGGCAACGCCTCGATGAAGTCCGCCGACCGACCGACGGCGCCGAACACTCCGCCCTGCATCTTGACCATTTTTAGAGCGGCGAGATGGTTGCCGTAGTCGGTTGCGGCGCAGCAGTCTTCGAGCAGCACGCATTCGAACCCGCGGTCGTTGGCTTCGCGCATCGTCGTATGGACGCAGACGTCGGTCGTGATGCCGGTGAGGGCGATGTTGTCGATCCCGCGCGTGCGCAGCATGAGCTCGAGGTCGGTCGCGCAGAACGATCCTTTGCCCGGCTTGTCGATCACCGGCTCGCCCGGGGAAGGCTTAAGCTCATCGATGATCTCCCAGCCCCGCTCGCCGCGAACGAGCACCTTGCCGCAAGGCCCGGGGTCGCCGATGCCGGCGCCGATCCGTTGCGACCGCCAGCGCTTGTTGGCGGGCAGATCAGCAAGATCGGGTCGATGCCCCTCGCGGGTGTGAATGACAAGGTAGCCCTTCGATCGCGCCGCTTCGAGGAGCGCCCGGATCGGCTCGATCGGGGCTCGCGTCAATGAAATGTCGTAACCCATCGCATCGACATAGCCGCCCTTGCCGCAGAAATCGGTCTGCATGTCTATGACGATGATTGCGGTGTTCTGCGGCCGCCAGTCGCCGTTATAGGGCCAGGGATAGGGGTCGGCGTCAAAAGTCGGCAAGGGATCGTCTCATTTCGCCATCGACAATTCGCCCGGCATGTCGCGCGCCGAGTGTTTCGCGCTCGACGTCGCAATCATGATGCCAAGGGTGAGGATGTAGGGCGCGGCGTTGAAGAAGTAATACCCCTGGGTGATCCCGACCGACTGCAGCGACGGCCCGATCGCCCCGGCAGCCCCAAAGAGCAGCGCTGCGGCAATGCAGCGCAGCGGGTCCCAGCGGGCGAAGATGACCAGCGCAACGGCCATCAGGCCTTGCCCGGAGGACAGGCCCTGGTTCCAGGAGCCCGGATAGGAGAGCGACAAGAAAGCGCCGCCGACCCCGGCCAGGAAGCCGCCGACCGTTGTCGTCATGAGACGGACGAAATTAACGGAAATCCCCATGGCGCGCGCAGCTGCGGCGCTGTCGCCGACCGTGCGGACGACCAATCCCCACCGAGTGTTGCGCAGCGACCAGGCGATCAGAATCGCGAGGGCGATGCCAATGAAAAACAGCGGATTGACCTGGAGCGCGCTCTTCAGGTTGGCGTCGTCGGTCCAGAACCCGAGCGGAATCGAGCCGAGCCGAGGGGCGGTCGGCTGGATGTAGGGTTTGCCGAAGAAGAACGCGACGCCGACGCCGAACAGCATCATCGCGATGCCGACCGCGACGTCGTTGACCCGCGGCAAACCGCAGATCGAGCCGTGCATGGCGCCGAGAACTGAACCCGCGATCCCTGCCGCGACAACACCGAACCATGGGTTGCCGGTGTGATAGGACGCGGCGTAGCCGACCATCGCGCCGAGCACCAGCGTGCCCTCGAGGCCGAGATTCACGCGGCCGGATTTCTCGGTGAGACATTCGCCGAGCGCGACGAACATGAAGGGCGTCGAAACCCGGATCGCCCCGCCGAGCATCGCGATAAGGACTGTGACGACGGCCTCGTTCATTTGCGGTCCTGTCCGCTTCCCGGCCGGAAGATGGCGAAGCGCCCGTAGAGAGTCTCCGAGGTCAGAAGAACCACAAAGATCAGACCCTGCAACACCAGCACCGTTGCGTCGGGCAGGTCCATCCGCCGCTGAATGAGGCCGCCCGAGGCGACGAGGCCGCCGAGCAGAATGGCGACCGCGGGAATGACGAGCGGGTTATGGCGGGCAAGGAACGAAACGAGGATACCGGTGAAGCCGTACCCCGCGGCGAGCGAGGCGTTCGCGCGGCCCTGGATCGCCGCCACCTCGAAGAATCCGGCGAGTCCCGCGCAGGCGCCCGCGATGGCCGTACAAGCGACGATGAGCTTCCCGACCGGCAGCCCCTGCGCAAGCGCAGCGCGAAAATTGCCCCCGGTCACCCGCGCTGCGAACCCGAAGGTGGTGCGCGCCATCAGGAAATAAAGCGCGACGCAGAGGATGACGCCATAGGCGAACCCCCAGTGCACCTGGGTGCCGGGAATCTTGCCGACCATGTAGGCGTCGCCGATCGGCATGGTCGACGGTTTGTTAGGATTCGAGAGGTCGCGCAGCGCCCCCTCGACGAAGAAGTTCATGATCGCGATGCCGATATAGGTCAACAGAAGTGACGAAATCGTCTCGTTGACGCCGCGGGCATAGCGCAGGAATCCGCTCACCCCCACCCAGAAGGCGCCAACGACCATCGCAAAGACCGCCATGAGGATCAGGGTGACCATCGGCGGGGCGCGGCCGACCAGCGGAATGGCGAGCGCGCCAGCCGCGAATCCGCCGAGCACAAGGGCGCCCTCGCCGCCGATCATGATGAGCCCGATCCGGGCGGGAATGGCGACTGCGAGTGCGGTCAGGATCAAGGGCGCGGAGCGCTGCAGCGTATTCTGGAACGAGAACGCGGTGCCGAACCCGCCGCGCCAGACGTAAGCGACGAAATCGGCCGGCGACTTGCCGATCGCCAGTAGAAAGACCGCAAACAGCGCCGCCGCGATCAGGAGCGCGAACAGCGGGATGACCAGATATTCCGAGTTTACCCGCAGCCTATCGAGGAAGTCCGATCCGGCCGCGCGCGAGGCGGCCGGATCGGCCATGGCGCGAGGCGCGCCGGTTGCGACAGGCGGATTCGACACCGGCTCGTTTCCGCCGAGCGCTACGTCGTCGATCCGACGACGCCCTCCAGCAGATAGTCCATCTTGTCGAGGAACGGATCGAGATTGTCGTAGGTCTTGTCGATCACGACCTTGCCTTTGTTATCCTTGAGCGGGCCGACATAGATCGGCTTCTTGGCCTTGAGGCCTTCGATTGCCGCCAGCGCCGCTTTCTGTCCCTCGGGCGTCGCGCCCGCCCCGAACGGCGTATTCTGGACAAAGTCCACCTCGTAGCCGCCGGCGGTGAAGTTTGGCAGCGTCTTGCCCTCGGCGAGGTCGGTGGCGTAGCCCTTGTAAATCGTGATCCACTTGTATTCGGCGCCGGTGATGAAGCCCTTCGGCGCCAGCGGCGCCTGGCTGGCGTTGTGGCCGCACGTCTTGACGCCGCGCTTTTCCCCGGTCTCAATGACGACCTTCGGCCCGTCGACATGGCAAGTGATGACGTCGCAGCCTGCATCCACCAGGGCATTCGCGGCTTCGGCTTCGCGGACCGGCAGCGACCAGTCGCCGGTGAAGATCACCTGCACTGTCGCATTCGGATTGACGGAGCGCGCGCCGAGCAGGACCGAGTTGATGTTGCTGAGGACGCTCGCGATCGGTTTCGCCGCGACGAACCCGATCTTGTTGGCCTTGGTCGAAAGACCAGCGGCGACGCCGTTCACGTAGTGCGCTTGATTGAGGTAGCCGAAATAGGAGCCGGCGTTCTTCGGGTCCTTGTCCTTGTTCCAGAGCGGCGCCGCGTGGCGGAACTGGACATCCGGATATTTCTTCGCGAGGTCGACGACGAACGGGGTGTAATAGCCGAACGACGTCGCCAGAATGAGACCGGCGCCGTCGAGATTGATCATCGATTCCATCGATTTCGAGACTGCGTCCGTCTCGGGGACGTTCTCTTCTTCGACGACCTTGACCCCCGGCACTTCCTTCAGCGACTTGATCGCGACCGCATGAGCCTGGTTCCAGCCAAAATCGTCGCGTGCGCCGACATAGACGATTCCCACCGTCAGGTCTGCGGCGGCAAAAGCGCGCTGTAGCGCGCCAATATCGAGCGCGGCTCCCGCCGCGCCCAGCGCGGCGGACTTAAGGAGAGTGCGCCGAGAAAATCCCGTTCCTGACATTAGTGCGTCCTTATGCTCTAGGCTCACGCGGTAGCCGCGACAAATCCCCGAGCCTCGCTTTTTGCAAACTCCATGCCGCGCCGTGTTGCTTGACGTGAATGGGGTATAGCGCCTCATCTTTCAGCGCGGCGCCCGAATGTTGAGCGCACGCGCCTAGCTTTTCCGCCATACCTGAGTCCTGATCAGGCAATTGTCGCAACCCCGATTTGCCCGCCTCTTGCTTTCGCTGGATGCTGGACGCTACGACCTCGCTCGCAAGGGACTGGAAGGGTATGAACGCCACCAACGGAACGCTTCTCGCTGCTCATGTCGCCGGCAAGTCGGTGACAGCGACGATCGAAGAAACCTACGATCGCATCGCCGCTCACGACGATCCGGCGCTTTTCATCGCTCTTCGCCCCAAAGCGGAGGCTCTGGCGATTGCAGCGCGCCTCGAGGCGTCGGGGTCCGCGGGCAAGCCCCTCTATGGCGCGCCTTTCGTTGTCAAGGACAACATCGACGTCGCCGGCCTGCCGACGACGGCGGCCTGCCCGGCATTCGCCTATCGCCCCGAGCGTTCGGCGTTCGTCGTCGAACGGCTCGAGCGCGCCGGCGCGATTGTCATCGGCAAGACCAACCTCGATCAGTTCGCGACCGGCCTCGTCGGCGTGCGCTCGCCCTACGGTGTTCCGCGAAATGCGCTGCGCCCGGATCTTATCCCTGGCGGATCGAGCTCCGGCTCCGCGACCGCCGTCGGCGCAGGCCTCGTCCCGTTCTCGCTCGGCACCGACACGGCGGGATCGGGCCGCGTGCCGGCAGCGCTCAACGGCATTGTTGGGTTGAAGCCTTCTCTCGGAGCTTTGTCCGCCTCCGGCGTCGTCCCCGCCTGCCGCACGCTCGACACGGTCTCAATCTTCGCCCGCGACGTCGGCGACGCCTTCGCCATCTTTCGCCAAGCACTCGCGTTCGATGAACGCGACGCTTACAGCCGCGCGTTCCGCGAGCCGGCGCTTTCCGCGTTTCCGAGCGGGATACGGCTCGGCGTTCCCCGACCGGACCAGCTTCAGTTTTTCGACGACAAGGTTGCGGCGACCGCCTTCTCGCAGGACGTTGCGCTCGCTCAATCGCTTGGCGCCCGTATCGTCGAGTTCGATTTCGAGCCGTTCGCCGAGGTCGCCCGCCTGCTCTACGAGGGCCCATGGGTCGCCGAGCGCTATGCGGCGGTGAAACCGCTGATCGAGACCCGTCCCGAGGCGTTCCATCCGATCACCCGGACGATCATCGAAACTGCGCGCAAGTTCGACGCGGTCGCGGCCTTCGAGGCGTTCTATCGGCTCGCCGACCGCAAACGGCACACGAGTCGGGTGTGGTCTGAATTCGACGCGATGCTCGTCCCAACGATGCCGCGGTTCTATACCGTCGCCGAAGTGGAGGCTGATCCGGTCCGGCTCAATTCGAGGCTTGGGACCTACACCAATTTCGTCAACCTGCTCGATCTTTGCGCGATCGCCGTTCCCGGCGGCGGGTGCAGCGATGGTCTGCCTTCGAGCGTCACCTTCATCGCGCCCTCGGGGGCTGATGGCCTCATCGCCGGGATCGCCGCCGCCATCGAGGCCCGCTCCGTCGCGTCGGCGGCGGCTTCTCCGCCCGCGAGATCAAGCGTGGCAGAGAGCCGGATCGACATCGCCGTGGTCGGCGCGCATCTTTCGGGGCTCCCGCTCAATCGCGAGCTCATCGAGCTCGGCGCCGCCTTTTCGCGCGAAATCGAGACGACGCCTGACTATCGTCTATTTGCGTTACCCGGTTCGGTTCCAGCCAAACCGGGGTTGCTCAGGGTCGCCGACGGCGCAGGCTCAGCGATCAAGGCCGAGGTCTGGACGCTCGACCGCGCGGGTTTTGGCGATTTTGTCTCACGGATTCCGGCCCCGCTCGGCATCGGGACGATCCGGCTGAAGGACGGCGGGTCGGTGAAGGGATTTCTGGTCGAGGCCGAGGCGGTCAGGGCTGCGGAGGATGTGTCGGCCTTCGGCGGCTGGCGCGCCTACCTCAAGTCACGCTGAAACTGCATTCTCCATCGCTGGGGATCGCGCCAGCACGCGACGCGACGAAACTCTAAGACGCGCTTTGGCCGCCCGTAAGCGGCCCCGGGCGAAGGCGGCTGAGATCGAAGGCGAGCACGTCACGCAGGAGGTCGATGAAAGCGTCGGCTCCGTGCTCGGCGCAGGCCTCGCCCTTGGCGGCGGTCGCGTTCGAAGCGTCGCCCGCCGTGCCCAGTTCATGCAGGTCGCTCGACATCCAGCCGAAACCGATCGGCTGGGTGACGCGAAGGTGCTTGAACTCCTGCTCGATCGCGATCGCCGAACTCGCGAAATTCTGCGCCTTGTCCATGCGGACTGTCTCGGGCTTGAAGGCGAGCATGAGCGATGTCTCGGCGTCGCCGCCGTGGATCCCATGTGCGCGCTCGACCGCCGAGAATAGATCGGCCGGATATCCCAGCCGATGCCAGCCCGCATGGACCGCGAGCATGCGATGACGGACGCGCAGTTCTCTCGCGACCGCGTCGATCACTGGAACGTTGCCGCCGTGCGAGTTCATGAAGATGAGCTTGCGGCATCCGGTCCGCGCGACGCTGTCGCCGATCTCGGTCCAGGCGCGGGTCACCGTCTCCAGCGAAAAGGTCAGCGTGCCGGGATATTCAATATGCTCGTTCGACTTGCCGATCGCCTGGATCGGCAGGATCAGGACCGACATGTCGTCGGGAATTCGCTTTACCGCCCGCGCGAAATAGCCCTCGTTGATGAACATGTCGACGCCGACCGGCAGATGGGGCCCATGCTGCTCGACCGCGGCCACCGGCAGGACCGCGACAACCTTGCCCATGTCGGCGGCGGCAAAGTCTCGCCAGCTCATCTCGGCCCAGAATTTCGTTGGCAGCATCGCGACCTCCAATGGGTTCAGGGCCGGCGCGCGGCGACAGCTTCGATTTCGACCTTGAACTCGGGCCGGGCGAAACCCTGAACCACCATCAAGGTGGAGGCGGGCGGCGGGCTGCTCACGAATTCGTCACGCACCTTCATATAGCCGCCCAAATATTCGGCTGAGGCGACATAGGCATTGAGGCGGACGAGGTCGCCGAGCGACATCGACGCTTCGGTCAGAACCGCGGCGATGGCGCGAAAGCAAAGCCTCGCCTGACTTTCGACATCGTCGGGGATGGCGCCGTCGCGGCCGATCCCCAATTGGCCGGAACAGAAGACGAGGCGCGCGCCTGCTTCGACTTCAACTCCATGAGCGTAGTTTGCGAACGGAGGATGGATCGCATTCGGGTTCAATCTGCGCATCTCGAGAAAGGTCTCCGGCGGGCGCGCGGCGCCCTTGTCTCGCCCCGGGGTCGGCCTCATCATGGCGCCCAAGTTGCAGGCCTCGATTAAGGCAACTTGAGACCGGAGTGAACAATGAAATTCCTTGGCGCCGGCCTATTGGCTGGACTTTCCCTGCTCCCTTCGGCCGCCCTCGCTGCGGACAAGGTCTCGTTCGGGACCAACTGGCTGGCTGAGGCCGAGCATGGCGGATATTATCAGGCGGTCGCCGACGGCACCTACGCCAAGTACGGCCTCGACGTCACGATCGTCCAGGGCGGCCCCCAAGCGAACAACGAGCTGCTGCTCGCGGCCGGAAGGCTCGACTTCTACATGGGCGGCAATCTGCTGCTCGCCTTCGACGCGGTCGCCCGCGGCGTGCCGATCGTCGTGGTCGCTGCCCATTTCCAGAAGGATCCGCAGATTTTCATGTCGCATCCGGGCGAGGGCCTCGACAAATGGACCGACCTGCCGAAGGCCTCCCAGACGATTATCGGCAAGGAAGGGCTGGTCACGTTCTATCGATGGATGGAGCAGGCTTACGGGTTCAAGGAGGAGAATGTCAGGCCCTACACTTTCAATCCGGGACCGTTCATCGCCGACCCGCATGCGATCCAGCAGGGCTATGTCACATCCGAGCCGTTCGCGGTTGAACGCGAGGGTCATTTTAAGCCCAATATCTTCCTGTTCGCCGACTACGGTTACGGCACCTATGCCACGACCGTCGAAACCCGCGCCGACCTGGTCGCGAGTAAGCCAGACCTCGTCCAGCGGTTCATCGACGCCTCGACGATCGGCTGGTACAACTATCTCTACAGCGACAATACGAAAGCCAATGCGCTGATCAAGAAGGACAATCCGGATATGACGGATGAGCAGATCGCGTTCTCGATCGGCAAGATCAAGGAATATGGATTGGTCGATTCCGGGGACACGCTGAAGCTCGGCATCGGCGCCATGACCGACGAGCGGGTCAAGGGCTTCTTCGATTCGATGGTCAAGGCCGGGGTGGTCAAGCCGGATATTGATTACAAAAAGTCCTACACGCTCCAGTTCGTCAACAAGGGCGTCGGCCTCGACCTCCGCCCGAAATGACGGAGTCCGAGTCCAATCGACGATGACCGCGCCGTTCGCCTTCCCAAACGCCAGACGCTACGTGCTGCGGCGCGCGCGCGTGCCTGCCCGCTCGCTCGCGAACCCCGAGGGACCGCTCGACTTTGACGGCTTCGCGACGGTCGACATTCTCGTCGACGACGGCGCAATCGCCAATATTACGCCGGCTGGCGCGGCGGATTTCGCCGGCGCGCCGGAGGTCGGCTTGTCCGGCCGGGTCGTGCTGCCGCTTTTCGTCGACGCCCACACCCATATCGACAAGGGCCACATCTGGCGGCGGAAGCGCAATCCGGTCGGGGATTTCCCGAGCGCGCTCGCGGCGGCGATCGAAGACCGTTCGGCCAACTGGACCGCGGCCGACGTCGCCGCCCGGATGGAGTTCAGCCTGCGCTCGGCCTACGCCTATGGCACGACGGCGATCCGCACCCACATCGACAGCGTCGGCGCGCAGACGCGGATCAGCTGGCCGGTTTTCGCTGCGGCGCGCGAGCGCTGGCGGGACAGGATCACGCTCCAGGCGGCGCCGATCTTCAGCGTGGACTTTGCCCGCGACCGCGCGCACATGGCCGACGTCGAGGCGATGCTCGACGCGCACGGAACCGGAATCCTCGGCGCAGTGACCTACATGGTCCCTCATCTGCGCGAGGGCCTCGTGACGCTGTTCGAACTTGCGGAGCGCAAGGGTTGGGAGCTCGACTTCCATGTCGACGAAAGCGCCGATCCGGCGGCGCGCTCGCTCAAGATCGTCGCGGAGATGGCGATCGAGCGGCGCTTCCCCCGCCCCATCCTGGTCGGCCATTGCTGCTCGCTGGTGCTGCAGGACGACGACGAACGGAAAAAGACGATCGACGCCGTCGCGCGCGCCGGGATCAGCGTCGTCTCGCTCCCGATGTGCAACCTTTTCCTCCAGGATCGCCATCCCGGGCGCACCCCGCGCTGGCGCGGCGTCACCGCGCTGCACGAACTCAAGGCCGCCGGCGTCAATGTGATGATCGCGAGCGACAACACCCGCGATCCGTTCTACCCTTACGGCGATCTCGACATGATGGAGACTTGGCGTGAAGGCGTACGGATCCTGCATCTCGATTATCCGTTCGCCGACTGGGCGCCGGCGGTCGCGGCTGCGCCGGCGCAGGCGATGGGGCTCGACCTTGGCGTTCTCCGGCCGGGCGGGCGCGCCGATATGATCCTCACGAGAGCGCGCGACTTTCCCGAGCTTCTCGCCCGTCCGCAGTCGGATCGCATCGTGATCAGGAACGGCGAGCCTTCGTCCGCTGAGCCTCCGGACTACGCCGAGCTCGACGGCCTCAAGGGCCTCGCGCCATGAATCACGGCTACGACATCGCCGCCTTTCGCAATCTCGTCGGCCCGATCAAGTGGGAGGACAATCCCGTTCTGGTCAGGCAGAAGAGCCGCGACTTCTACTGGTACTCGCCGGTGCTGAAGCGCGAGCTCGAGACGGTGACCGCCGACGTGGTGGTGACGCCGTCAAGCGAAGCGGAAGTGCGCGCGGTCCTCGCCGCCGCCCACCGGCTCGAGATCCCGGTCACCCCGCGTGGCGCCGGCACCGGCAACTATGGCCAGGCGATGCCCCTTACCGGCGGGGTGCTCCTGAACTTGGCCGAGATGAACAGGGTGAAATCGATCGAGCGGGGCCGCGTCGTGTGCGAGCCCGGCGCAATCCTCATCGACATCGACAAGGCGACCGAACCGTCCGGGCAAGAACTGCGCATGTTTCCATCGACCCGCGGCACGGCCTCGATCGGAGGGTTCGTCGCGGGCGGCTCCGGCGGGGTCGGCTCGATAACCTGGGGCGGACTGCGCGATTTCGGCAATGTTCTGAGGCTCAAGATTCTCACGCTCGAAGCCGAGCCGCGAGCGCTCGAACTCACCGGATCGGACCTGCACAAGGCGGTGCACGCCTATGGCACGAACGGCGTCATCGTCGAAGTCGAGGCGCCGCTCGCTCCGCGCTACGACTGGACCGACATCATTGTCGGGCTCGACAGTTTCGACGCAGCGGCGGCCTACGCGCTCGCGCTCGGCGAGCAGGACGGGATCCTGAAGAAGCTCATCACCGTCGTCGCAGGGCCGGCGCCGCACGCCTATTTCCTGCGTCATCGGGCGCTTATCCCCGAAGGCGCGAGCGTTGTCATTTTGATGATCGCCCCGCATGCGCTCGACGCTTTTGAGGCGTTCACTCGATCCTACAAAGGCGCGCGAATTCTGTTCGACTCGAGTCGCGCAGCGCCCGAGACGCTCGCCGGCCTGCCGCCCAATTACGAACTGACCTGGAACCACACGACTCTGCGCGCCTTACGCGTCGACCCAAAGATCACCTATCTCCAGGCTCGCTACCCGACTGACGGCGGCCTCAAGTCCGTCAAGGCTATCCATGATCATTTCGGCGACGAGGTGATGGGCCATCTCGAGGTGATCCGATTCAACGGCCGGATCGCTTTCGCCGGGCTGCCGCTTGTCCGCTTCACGACCGAAGCCCGGCTGAACGAGATCATCGCCGAGCACGAAGCGATGGGCGCCATGATCTTCAATCCCCACCGCTACACCCTCGAGGAGGGCGGCATGAAGCAGACCGACGCGATCCAGCTCGCGTTCAAGCGTGAAACCGATCCGAAAGGCCTTCTCAATCCGGGCAAGATGATCGCCTGGGAGAATCCCGACTTCGATTTCGCCGCCGGCAAGAACTTCCTCTTTCCCGGCCTCGAGGCCCGGGCGCGCGCGGCGCAAGTCTGAGCGGCCGCATGCGCATCCTGGTGCTGTTCGCCCATCCGGTCGAAACAAGCTTCGGCGCCGCCTTGCATGCGAAGCTGGTCGAGGTCCTGCGCGCCAAGGGTCACAAGGTCGACGATTGCGATCTCAACATCGAGGGCTTCGACCCGGTCATGTCGCGTCAGGACCGGATCGATTATCACAATGTCGCGGTCAATCGCCGCCGGGTCGCCCCTTACGTCGACCGACTGCTGGCCGCCGACGCGCTCGTGTTTTCGTTCCCGGTCTGGAACATGGGCTTCCCCGCCATCCTCAAGGGTTTCGTCGACAAGGTCTTCCTGCCCGGAGTGAGCTTCACCCTCAATGAGGACGGCTCCTATAATCCTTGCCTTCACAACATCAAACGTCTGGGCGTTGTTTGCACCTACGGCGGCTCCCGGATGCTGACCTTCTTCATGGGCGATCCCCCGCGCCGTTTCCTTACCCGCTCGATGCGCCGGATCTGCGCGCCGGGCGCGCGGTGCGACTATCTCGCCCATTACGACATGAATCACAGCAAGCCGGACAGGCGCGCGGCGTTCTTGAAGAGGGTCGAGGCGAAGTTCTCGGCCTGGTGAAGGGCGCTCGCGGCTGCGCTTGCCTCACAAGCGCCGGGATTCAGTCCGTGCCCGCGCCCTCTTCGCCCTCGATGACGCGGCGATGCTTGATCAGTTCAGCCGCGGCGAAATCCATGAACGCCCGCACCCGCGCCGCCCGGCGAAGATCGGCATGGGTCAGCGTCCACAGTCCGGCGTCGAGGTCCGGTAGCAAATAGCCGACCCGGACTAGGTCCGGGCTTGAGTCCCCAAGATAGCAGGGCAGCAGCGCCGCGCCGACCCCCTGACGCGCCAGTTCGAGCATGCAGTGGGCCGAGTTCGCCCTCGCGGCGATTCGCCCCGGGTCGACATTGGCCTCGATCCACCGCCGGCCCGACGCGGGCGCAAGCGCATCGCCATAACCGATGAAGGCTGTGGGTTCAGTCGTCTCGACGTCGGCCTCCGCCGCGCCGCGTCGGCGATAGACGCACCATCGCGCGGTGCAAATTCTCCTACCGACCAAGGTTTCAGGGGGATCATTGGTCAGCCGGACGGCGACGTCGGCCCCTCGCCGGGAAAGGTCGAGCGTATCGTTGGACAGGATCAATTCGATGATCACGCCTGGATGTGAAGCCTGAAACCCGGCTACGATCGCCGGCATGAAATACAGGCCGACGCCGATCGGCACGGTGACGGAAAGCTCGCCCGTGAGCTTGACATCGCGCCCGGCGACCCGGCGCTCGAACTCGACGATCGACGCCGCCATCGTCGCCGCCAGCGCGATCATGTCCTCGCCGGCGGGGGTCGGCTCGTATCCGGCGCGGGAACGGTCGAACAGGCGCGCGCCGACCGCGGCTTCGACCGCGGCCAGGCGCCGATAGAC
The DNA here is from genome assembly GCA_963794655.1 of uncultured Alphaproteobacteria bacterium. Lineage (GTDB taxonomy): Bacteria > Pseudomonadota > Alphaproteobacteria > Rhizobiales > Beijerinckiaceae > Roseiarcus. Next base: position 654,993 of record CAWCEV010000006.1, on the reverse strand, counting down.
CGTCGACTGGTTGACGCCAAGCCGTTCGGCAGCGCCGACCAGCGACCGCGCATCGGCGATCGACTTGACGAGCCGAAACTCGTCCCAGCTCAAATCCGAATTCATCCGGCCCGTATATTCCCCGTCAAGCGCCGTCCGGCGCAAGACTCAACCGCCCGCGTGTGTTCTACCATTCCACATCGGGGAAGAACAATGTTCACATCCGCTTCCGCGGCGCTGGCATCATCCCGTGCGGGGCGCGGCTGCTCGTCGGAGCCGATCGTTAATCGCCGCGCCGAGCCCGTGTTCTGGGATCGGCGCGACCGCGATCCGCACCGCGCCCGTCGCGTCGAGCGCCCGCAGATAGGCGAAGAGATGCGACGCCGCCTCGGAAAGGTCACCGCCAGGCGAGAGATCGAGCCGCGCGTTGGCTGCGCTTGCCGCCAGTAAGCCGCGGAAATCGAGCACGGCCTCGTCGGGGCGGGCTTCGGCGGCGTCGAGGCGAAGTTCGGCCTTCGGCGCATAATGCGACGCCAGTTGCCCGGGCGCGTTGGGCGCTGCTGGCGACCCGGCGGACGATTCGATCGGTGAGCCGAGCGCGGATTCGATCGCCTCGCGGGCAATCGCTCCCGGGCGCAGCAAGACGATCCGGCCAGCGGCGACCCCGACGATCGTCGATTCGAGGCCATAGCGGCACGGGCCGCCATCGAGGATCCAGTCGATCCTGCCGTCGAGATCGGCGAGCACATGAGCGGCGGTGGTCGGGCTCACACGGCCCGACCGATTGGCGGAGGGGGCGGCGAGCGGAACGCCTGCCGCTTCGATCAGCGCGCGCGCCGTTTCATCCGCAGGCGAACGCAGCGCCACGGTGTCGAGACCGGCGCGGGCAAGCAGGCTGACCCGGCAGATCGGCGCCGCGGGCAGGACGAGAGTGAGCGGTCCGGGCCAGAAGGCGTGGGCGAGTCGTTCGGCCTCGGCGCCGAAGACGGCGTGCTCGCGCGCGGCTTTCAGATCGAGAACATGAGCGATGAGCGGGTTGATCGCCGGCCGCTCCTTGGCGGCGTAGATGGCCGCGACGGCTTGATCCGAGGTGGCGTCGGCGGCCAGGCCGTAAACCGTCTCTGTCGGCATGGCGACGAGGCCGCCTGCGCGCAGGGCCGCCGCCGCGTCGGCGATCGAGCTGGGGCTGGCGGCCGCGAGGCGGGTTGATTTGCGAGTTGGCGGCGTCAGTGCAAAATCCCATCCGCCGCCTTGCCGGCTCGTGCAGCCGGCCGTCGCGGCCAGCGGCCCTGCCCTACAGCTTCCGCGCGTTGCGCGCCAACCTGACAGTCCATAAGCTGATCTCCGCCGGCCGCCGCAAATCGGAGGGCCGGTCGCCGGGGAGGCCGGCGGCAAGGAGGCGCGAGAGATGTCCTATCGTTCGCCGGTCGGCGATATCCTTTTCTCGCTGAAAGCGGTCGCCGACGTGCCGGGTATGATCGGCCGCGGGCTCACGGGCGAACTCGACTGGGACGCGGTGTCCTCGATCGTGGCCGAAGCCGGGCGTTTCGCAACCGAGGAGATCGCGCCGCTCAACCGCCCCGCCGATCTTGCCGGCGCGCGCTTCGAGAATGGCGTCGTGACCACGCCGCCCGGCTTCGCCGACGTCTACCGGCGCTGGGCGGAGGCGGGCTGGAACGGCGTCTCCGCGCCGGTCGAGTTCGGCGGCATGGGCTTGCCCCATGTGGTCAATGTCGCCTGCACCGAGATCTGGAACGGCGCCTCGATGGCGTTCGCCCTATGCCCGCTCTTGACCGAAGGCGCTGTCGGCGCGCTCAAGAGCTTCGGCTCGCGCGAGCTGCTCGACCGCTATCTCGCGCCGATGGTCAGCGGCCGGTGGACCGGGACCATGAACCTCACCGAGCCGCAGGCGGGCTCCGACCTCAACGCGGTCAGGACCCGGGCGGAACACGCCGACGATGGAAGCTACCGCCTGTTCGGGCAGAAGATCTTCATCACCTATGGCGAGCACGACATGGTCGAGAACATCGTCCACCTCGTCCTCGCCCGGCTGCCGGGCGCCCCCGCCGGAACGCGCGGCCTCACCCTGTTCCTCGCGCCGAAATTCCTCGTCAACGCCGACGGCTCGGTCGGCGAGCGCAACGACCTGCGCTGCGCCGGGATCGAGCACAAGCTCGGCATCCACGGCTCCCCGACCTGCGTCATGGTCTATGGCGACAATGAAGGCGCGAAGGCCTGGCGGGTCGGCGAGGAAAATCGTGGCCTCGCGGCGATGTTCGTGATGATGAACGCCGCGCGTCTCGCGGTCGGGACGCAGGGAGTGGCGATCGGCGAGCGCGCCTACCAGCAGGCGTTGGCCTACGCGCGCGAGCGGCGCCAGGGGCGCGGGGCGAACGGCGACGGCATGAGCCCGATCATCGAGCACGCCGACGTCCAGCGGATGCTGATGACGATGAAGGCGAACGTCCAGGCGGCGCGCGGCATCTGCTGCCTGACCGGCGTCTCGCTCGATCTCGCGAGCCACGGCGAAACCGCCGCCGAACGGACGGCCGCCGCCAATCGCGCCGCGCTCCTGACCCCAATCGCCAAGGCGTTCTCGACCGACATCGGCGACGAGGCGGCGTCGATCGGCGTCCAGGTCCATGGCGGCATGGGATATATCGAGGAGACCGGAGCGGCCCAGCACATGCGCGATTCGCGCATCGCGGCGATCTACGAGGGCGCGAACGGCATCCATGGCATCGACCTCGTGAGCCGCAAGCTGCCGCTGGCCGGCGGCGAGGCCGTTCGCCAGGAGATCGAAGGCGTCCGCCGGGTCGCGAGCGACGTCGCGGGGCGCGGAGGCGCAGGCTTCGGGGCAACGGCTGAGCGGCTCGCCGAGGCGTCCGACGCGCTCGAGGAATTGACCCGCCTGATGCTGGACTGGACCGGGGCCGATCAGTATTCCGCCCTCGCCGGCGCCTCGCCCTATCTTCGCCTGTTCGGGCTGACCCTCGGCGGCGCGTGCCTGGCGAAGGCGGGTCTCGCCGCCGAGGCGCTCGCGGCTCAGGGCGACGAGAGCGAACTCGGGCGGGTCGGCCTCGCCCGCTTCTTCGCCGAGAAAGTGGCGGTCGCGGCGCCCGGACTGGCGCGCGCCATCGCGTCCGGCGGCGCTCCGCTCGAATCTTACGAGGCAATCCTGGCGGACAGCGCATGACACAGACGCAAGACATCGAGATTAGCCGTGACGGCGCGGTGATGTCGGCCGCCTTCGCCCGGCCGCAGAAGAAGAACGCGATCACCGGGGCGATGTACGAGGCGCTGATCGAGGCGTTCGACGCCGCCGAGCGCGACGAGGGCGTCGGCGCATTCGTGCTGAGCGGCAAGGGCGGCGTGTTCACCGCCGGAAATGACCTCGGCGATTTTGTCGCCGCCGCATCGCGCGACGGCGGCGACTTTCCCGCCTGGCGGTTCACCACCCGGCTCGCCGAATTCGGCAAGCCGCTGATCGCGGCAGTCGACGGACTCGCGGTCGGCATCGGCACGACGCTGCTTTTTCACTGCGATCTCGTCTACGCGACCCCCGAGTTGCGCTTCCAGACGCCGTTCGTCAACCTTGGCCTCGTGCCGGAAGCCGGGTCGTCGCTGCTCGCCCCGCAACGCTTTGGCCGCGCCAGGGCGGCCGAAATCCTCCTGCTCGCCGAGCCGTTCGACGCCAAGGAGGCGCTCGCGCTCGGCCTCGTCAACGCTCTCGTCCCCCGGGACGACCTGATCGCCCATGCGATGAGCAAAGCCGCGGCGCTCGCCGCCAAGCCCCGCGCGGCGCTGCTCGCGACGCGGCGGCTTCTGCGCGGCGACGGCGAGGCCCTGAAAGCGCGCATGGCGGAGGAGATGCACGCCTTCGCCGCGGCGCTCAAATCCGGCGAGGCGCACAAGGCGTTCCAGGCCTTCCTGGCCGGCGGACGAAAGTAGCCGGACAGGAACATCCGGCGCCTCGACGACGTTACGCCCGACCAACCTTCCGCGACGTGACCTCTTCGTTTGGGCCACGACTTGCAGGTTGCATGGCCGGCGTGCTATGAAAACCCCCAAGACCGCGTTGAGTAGGAGTTCCCCATGGCCCCGCCGCGTCCCTATTGGAAGGGTTATCTCAAGCTTTCGCTCGTCTCCTGCCCGATCGCGCTCTATACCGCGACCTCCTCGGGCGAGCGCGTCGCCTTCCGGCAGATCAGCAAGAAGACCGGCAACCGCCTGCGCCAGCAATTGATCGACGAAGGGACCGGCGAGCCGATTGAGCCTGACGACAAGGGACGCGGCTACGAAGTCGACAAGGGCGTCTATCTCAAGGTCGAAGACGAGGAGATCGACGCGATTGCGATCGAGAGCAGCCACACGATCGACATCGATTCTTTCGTACCCAAGTCCGAGATTGACGAGCGCTATGTCGACAGCCCCTACTATCTGATTCCGGAGAACAAGGTCGCGCTCGAGGCGTTCGCGGTCATCCGCGACGCCATGCAGGACAAGGGCATGGTCGCACTGGGCCGGGTGGTCCTCTCGAAGCGCGAGCGCGTCATCATGCTCCAGCCGAGGGGCAAGGGCCTGCTCGGGACGACGCTCCGATACCCCTACGAGGTTCGCGACGAAGAGATCTATTTCGGCGACATCGCCGACGTGAAAATTCCAAAGGACATGCTCACTCTTGCCGAGCACATCCTAGAAACCAAGGCCGCCAAGTTCGACGCCTCGCAATTCCATGATCGCTATGAAGAGGCGATCGTCGCGATGCTGAACGAGAAGAAGGCGGGCATGCCGGTGACCAAACAGCGCGAGCTGCCGAGGATCGTCGCCGGCACAGATCTCATGGCGGCGCTGCGCCAGAGCATCGAGCGGGCGAAGGAAGCCCAGCCAAAGGCGGCTGCCACGGCGGCGAAGCCGGCGCCAGCATCGAAGCCCGCCGCTCCCGCCAAGGGCAAGAAGGCGGCAAACCGCAACCTCGATCAGCGCGAAATGCTTCTGCCGATAGCCGGCGGAGCGCCAACAAAGGCGGCCGAGGAAAAGCAGCCAGCGAAGCCAGGTGCGAGGAAAAAGGCGGGGTAGATCGGCGCGGCCTTCTGTTCCTTGTCATGCCCGCGACCGCAGGCCTCCAGAATCGGAGCTCCAGCGCTTCTAGACTAGATTCCCGCCTGCGTGGGGATGAAAAGACTGCGGGAATGACAAAGCTGCGGAACCGGCCAGACTATTCGTCGTCCTGGTCGGGGACGTCGAGGTGGCCGTCAGCAGCGCGTTGTTCCCAGGCCGGATTTCCGAGAGCCGAGTCGACCGGCATGTCGTTCCGGCGTTTCGCTTCGTCGATCTTGGCCTTCAATTCGTCCGACGCCTGGCGCAACTCCGGCAGCGACCCTTTTCCCGTTTCGATGGTCTCTGTCTCGGACCCGGCCTCAACCTGAGCGGTCTTACCCTCGTCGTCGCTGACTGGCAGCTTCCCGGCCACGGGGTTCTCCGGCTGCATCCGCGCGCTCCTCCTGATAGAAAGAGGCCGCCCGAGGGCGGCCTCTTCCGAGAACGTGATGGGTTTAAGGCTTGGTAGCCCGCCGCGCGGCGTCCTTGGCGTCGCCAAGCGCCTCGCGCCCCGCGCCTTTGGCCTTATCCATCTTGCCTTCGACCTGCAACGACGGATCGTCGGTCATTTTGCCGAAAGCTTCCTTCACAGCGCCCTTGGCATTGTCGGCGGCGCCCTTGATGTGTTCTTTGTCCACGATCTTCTCCTTGCGAGTGTTGGACCGTAGGGGAAACGGATCAGCGAAAGGAAGGTTCCCGCACCCTGCCCTGGCGCTCGCGATATCGGTGACACTTTACTCACTCACCGAATAAATCCGATTGCCCCGCCCTACCTGCCTTCGCCTTTCGGTGACTGAGGCCGCGTATCGCGTGCCGGAATCGCCTTCGGGGATCGGCCGGCGTCTCGTTCGATCCGCGCCGCGCTGGCAAGAATCTCGCCGAGCCCTGGCGTCGTTGGCGCCGGCAGGGGCGCAGCCGGGTCGACCCATTCGATGCGATCGACTTCGTCGCTCAGGCGCGGCTCGCCGCCAGTCCAGCAGGCGACGAACGAGGCGATGACGAAATGGGTGCGGACGCGGGCGCCCTCGTGGGCGATCGCGTCGAGATGGCGGTTGAAGCCGATGATTTCGGCGCTGACGCCGACCTCCTCCATAAGCTCGCGCGCGACCGCTTCAGCGAGGGTCTCGCCGACCTCGACCACGCCGCCCGGCAGGCTGAAATGGCCTATCAGCGGCGCCCGCGCCCGCCTGACGATGAGGACGCGCCCGCGCCGGAACACTGCCGCCGATACGGCGAGGATGGGGCGGGCGGGGAAAAGCCGGTCATTCATCCGATGATCCTTGGCCTTCGAGCTCGCGTCGGTCCGATCGCGAATCCCAACGCGGCGCCGATCAAGCCGATGTTCCACGCAGGATCGAAATCAGCTGCGGCGGAAAGAAGGGGGCCATTGCCATCCGCCTGCGGCGCTCCGAAGACCACCGACATTTTGGCGCATTTCCTTTCGGAAACACGGAAGTCGTGCTACTATCCATCTGGTCGCGATCCATGCGGGAGGCTAATACGAAGATGACAGGTTTGCCTCGCCTTGGCGCTCCCGGGCGTATGCCTGGCCGGTCGCGCCGGTTTGATGCGGACTTCAAAAGAGATTTCCTATGGCCCGGGGTCGCGATAAACCGTTGAAAACGCTCATTTCCGAAAAGGCGATCCAAGGGTATCAAAGCCTTTTCCTTTGACGGTCTTGGCCGGACTTCCGGTCGCCAAGGCTCGGCTTGGTTAGGTTTCGCCGCGAGTTGCATATTACTCCTGCGCTACGGGAAAAGTAGAAGCCTTTCCCACGGCGCGCCAGGATGCGGGCGCTTGAACTGAAGCCGTTCGTGCAATCGAGAGGGACGGTCGCGCCAGAACTCGATCTCGACCGGCTCGAGCCGGTAGCCCCGCCAGTGATCGGGCCGCGGCACCTCGCCGTCGCCGAACCGCCGTTCGTACTCGGCGACCGCCGCCTCGAGGGCGGCCCGCGACTCGAGCGGCCGCGACTGCCGGCTCGCCCAGGCGCCGATCTGGCTCCCTCTCGGCCGGCTGGCGAAATAGGCGTCGCTTTCCGCGCCGGCGAGTTCGGCCACCGCGCCCCGGAACCGGACCTGACGACGAAGCGACTTCCAATGAAAGAGCGCCGCCGCCTTCGGCTGGCCCCTGAGCTCGCGACCCTTGGCGCTCTCGATATTGGAGTAGAACACGAGCCCGCGCGCGTCTGCGCCCTTGCACAAGACCATCCGCGCGTCGGGCAGCCCATCGGCGTCGACGGTGGCAAGCGCCATCGCCTCGGGATCGTTGATCTCGGCGCCGGCGGCTTCCCTGAGCCAGAGCTCAAAGAGGGCGAAAGGGTCGTCGGCCTCGGTAAAGTCAATGAGGCTCAATTCGTTCAAAGGGAGGCAACTCCGGGGAAAGGGCAAGAGCGGACCATATCCGGCCCGCGCCCCGTGGCCAACCGGCGCCGCCCTTGCGTGGCGCGGCGCGAAGGCCCAAATGTGCGAGGGAGACATGGGCTCCCGCGCTTGAAATTGAGGCGGGGCCGAGGGATGGGCTCATAAATGCGTGATCCTTACGACGTTCTCGGCGTTGCGAAATCTGCTGGCGCAGCCGAGATCAAATCCGCCTTCCGCAAGCTCGCCAAAAAGTACCACCCCGACCAGAGCAAGGAGCCGAGGGCCAAGGAGCGATTCGCGGAAGTCGGCTCGGCCTACGAAATTCTCGGCGACGAAAAGAAGCGGAAAGCCTTCGACCGCGGCGAGATCGACGCCGAAGGGAAGCCCAGAGCGCCGCAGTTCGAGGGGTTCGGTTTCGGGCGTCAGCCCGGAGGCGGCGGCCGGGGCGACTTTCGCAATTTCGGTTTCGACTTCGGCAGCGGCGGGTTTTCGGCCGAAAGCGGCTCGATCGATCCGGACATCCTGTCGGAGCTGTTTGGCGCCGGCCGTTCACGCGCGCGCAGTCAGTCGACCCGCGGCGAGGACATCGGCGTCTCTGTCGCGGTTCCGCTGGCGACGATCGCGCATGGAGGGTCGATTTGGGTCGCCCTGCCGACCGGCAAGACGCTGGATGTCGCCGTGCCCGCCGGCATCGATGAGGGAAAGTCGATCCGGCTGCGCGGTCAGGGCCACGCTGGCAACCGCGGCGGCGCGCCGGGGGACGTGATCGTGACCATTCGGTATGCGCCCCATCCGCAGTTCAAGGTCGAGGGTCGCGACTTGCGACTGGATTTACCCGTGAGCCTCTACGAGGCCATACTTGGCGCTCGCGTGCGGGCGCCGACGCTGAGCGGCGAGGTCGAAATGTCGATCGCCCCGGGGACCAGCGGAGGCCGGGTGCTTCGGCTGCGGGGCAAGGGACTTCCCGCCAGCGCCGATCAACCCGCAGGTGACCTGTTGGCGACCCTGCGGATCGTTCTGCCGAACGAAACCGACCCGGAACTGAGCGCGTTGATGCGCAAGCTACGAGATCAAAAACCCTACGATCCGCGCTCGGGCGTGGTCTGATCGCTCTCAGCCGGCGAATAGAACAAGTCTTCGGCAATCTTGAGCAAGGACGGGGCGTCCATGTCCCCGACCAGCGCGAATCCCTGGCCGCGCCACGTCCATATGGCGGCGTCGCCGCCATCGGCAGATAGGAGTTCGGGCGCTCTCGTCATCGGCGCGTCCAGCGACCGGACGAGCAAGCCGATGCGCCTGTCCTCAGAGGCGTAGACGAGGAACGCCGCCGACCCCCCCGGAAAAGGAGCGATCCTCGCGCCGAGCAGGGTAAGGGCCGAAGGGCCGGCGGGCAGGTGGACTGGACGAAGGAGACGCGCGTTCAGCCACTCCTGCGATTCCGCACGATCGCCGGTCGCAAACTCGACTGGGACGACGTCCGCCCGGACAAACGCCCGAAATGCCGCAACCGCCGCTGTCCCAAGTCCGTTTGTCGGAACAACGGTCGCGGCCGGCGACCAAACCCATCCCAGGCACACGAAGGCGGCAGCGACGACAAGCCGCCATAGTGGCAGAGGTCGAAAGTCGCTCGCCGCGCCGACCTTCGTTGCAGTCCGTGACGCATCCTCGAATCCTGGCAGAGATGACCGCGACGGAAGCTCGCGGCTGGCTCTTGCGCCGATGGCCGCCGGCCGCCTGCCCTTGCCGGGAACTTCGTTGTGGTGACGGACGATGCTGATCGGGAAGGCTCTCGGACCCTCGCCGGCGAAGGCCGATCGAATGGCGCTGTTTTGCGCGCGCCACATCGTGGCGCGATGGGCAAGCGCCGGATCTTCCGCCATCCGCTTTTCGAACGCCAGCCGTTGATCAGGCTCGAGGCAATCGTCGACAAAGGCATGCAGATCCGGTAGCCGCCACGCTTCCATCACTTGACGACGCGCAGATGAGGGATCGACCGCTCCGCGACGTCGGCCGTCTGAGACGCGGTCGGCGACCTGGTCAGCGCGGAGAGGCGTTCGCGCGCCTTGGTCAGCCGGCTCACGAGGGTCGCGAGCGAGATATCGAGCGCCGAGGCCGCCTCGCGGTGGGTGAAATTCGCCAGAACGACAATTAACAGCGCCTCTCTGAGCTCGAGCGGCAGCGCGCGAACGGCAACGGCCATGTCGACCCCGCTGGCCCTCGCTCGGTCACTGGCGCTGTCCGCATTCTCGTCCCACCCCGTCTCGCCGTCGTCGAAGACCAAGCGGCGCGCGTGCCGGCGATAGAGCCGGACAAATTGGCCGAAGGCCCGGACGCGCGCATCTTCGGGAGCACCGGGGGAAGTCGCATCCACGGCCTCGAACGAAGCCTGCCTGAACAGGCGATCCACGAGTGCGGCTGCAGCGGCATGGTCGAGCACGAAGCGATCGTCCCGCGTCAAAGCCAACCCGAATCGACGCAGGTCTGGTAGGTCGGCCAAACTGTCGCTTAACGGCGGCACGACTGACACCGGGAGTTCGTGTGAGCCTCGAGAAACGTTAACGCTCGTTGACGATCCTAGTCAAAGAACGCCCGCGTTCCAAGCGCGGTATGAGCAAAGTCACACATTTTGTGACGATTGGCCGAACCCTTGTCCTTCCCATGCGTGTCAGGCGGAGTTAAGGGGATATCCCGCCGCCTACGCGGCATAATGTGACTTCCAATCCGACCCGCAGAGAGGCCTTGATGGAGCCAACCCCTTCAGTCGGCGCAACCGCGGGCGTATTGCGCGGGATGCGCGGGGTCGTATTGGGCGTGGCCAACAATCGCTCGATCGCATGGGGCATCGCGAAGGCCGCCCGCTCTGCCGGCGCCGAGTTGGCGTTTACCTTTCAGGGCGAAGCGCTGGAAAAGCGCGTCCGGCCGCTCGCTCAAGAACTGGGAGCCCATGTGCTCGGGCATTGCGACGTGACCGAGGGCGGCTCGCTCGACTTTGTGTTCGGGGAAGCGAAAAAGCTATGGGGGACAATCGACTTCGTCGTCCACTGCATCGCTTTCTCCGACAAGGATCAGCTGACCGGCAGGTATATCGACACAACCGAGGACAATTTCACAAAATCGCTCGCCATATCATGCTATTCGTTCACCGCCGTCGCCCAGCGAGCCGAAAAGCTGATGACCAACGGCGGCGCCATGCTGACCCTGACCTACTATGGCGCGGAGAAGTGGATGCCGCACTACAATGTGATGGGCGTCGCCAAGGCCGCGCTGGAAGCGAGCGTCCGTTACCTCGCGGCCGACCTCGGTGAGAAGGCGATCCGCGTCAACGCGATCTCAGCCGGACCGATCAAGACGCTCGCCGCTTCCGGCATCGGCGATTTCCGCTACATCCTGCGGTGGAATGAATATAATGCGCCCCTGCGGCGTACGGTCACCATCGAGGAGGTCGGCGACAGCGCGGTCTATCTCCTTTCGCCGATGTCGCGCGGCGTGACCGGAGAGATTGTTCACGTCGACGCCGGATATCACGTGGTCGGGATGAAGAATCCGGCCGCGCCGGACATCACGGCGGTCAAGGATTGACGGCTGAAGGATTTGAAAGCCTTTTGAAGGAAACCCAAATCGACCCGGAAGAAAATCAAAGCGGAATGAAGGAAATCCCAAACCCGGCGGAAGGAAAACCTAGGGTAGATTTCGTCATCTTTTCAATAACTTGATCGATCATATCCCGGCAATCGGACCCATCCGGCTTCCCGCCCGTCCTTTCCCACCGAAATCGAATCCGAACCCGTAAGCCGCAGCCGTCTCGTCGACCGCCCCGACGGCGATCTCGGGCTCGACGCATCACCCACAATAGCACAGATTTCTGATAATCGCAAAAGACTTCCCGTTTTTTTTTACACCCGCCATCCGCGGCGATTGGCCAAACCTACCCCGAATGTAACCTCAAGCGGCCGGTCGGGTCCGGCTCCGCGCTTTTGGAGCAACAACGAGGCGCCAAAGAACGATCGCAGCGACCGCCATATGCACGTAGGCGTTCTGAACGAAGAGCGTTTGCGGGCCAAAGTCCTTCATCAGCACCGAGGCGATCGCCGGCGCGGCGATCGCGGCGACACAGTAGATGAACAGGAGCCCGACCGAGATAAAAACCAGGTCGTGCGGGGCGCTGTCGTCGTTGGCGAGCGACACGGCGAGCGTATAGAGCGAGTAGGTCGTCAGGCCGACAAGAAATCCGAGCACGATCAGCCAGACCCCCGGCGCCGCCATCCGGCTCAGCGCGACTTCGCAAGCCGCGCCCGCAATCAGGACCGCGGCCATCACCAGGCGGCGGTCGACGCGGTCGGAGATCATCGCGATTGGGAAAACCCCGAGCGCCGACCCGAGCACCACCGAGGACGTGAACAGCGGGACACTGTTCACCGTCATTCCGATCTCGACCGCGAATATCGGACCGAGGGCAAACAGGGCGCCGTTGGCGGCCCCCGCGGCTAGCGCCGCCAAACAGGGAATTGGCGCCATGCGGATAAGCCAGATCAGGCGGGGCCGAACGCTCCGCGGCGGGGCGGGCGGATCGACGCTGGTCATCGCCATCGGCACGATCGCAAGCGCGAGCAACGCCCCCGCGACGGCGAACGAGGAAAATCCATCTGGCCCAAGCGGCTTCAAAGCCAATTGTCCGCTCGCGGAAGCAACGAAATTGGCAATCTGGTAGAGCGCGTAAAGCGCGCCCCGATTGGAGTTGGTCGCTTTGGCGTTGATCCAGGATTCGATAACGGCGTAGAGCCCGGCGAACACGAAGCCGATCAGCGCGCGACAGGCGAGCCACGCGAGCGGAAAGAGCATGACGGGCATAAGGATCACCGAGGCGACCGCCAGCGCGACAAAGGCGGCATAGGCCCTGATGTGACCGGCGCGCCGAATGATCGCCGGCGCGGCGAGGGTCCCCGCCAGCATTCCGGCGAAATAGACCGACCCGAGCAGACCGACGGTCAACTCGGGGAAGCCATCGATGCGCGCCCTCAAGGGGGTCGCGACGCCGACCAGGCTGTTGCCCCCGATCAGGAGCAGCACCGAGAACAGGAGGGCGGCGATGGAGGGAAGGATGCTCAAAAGCGGCGAATTGGCGTTGGCGTCGGATCGGAGATGGTCTCACACCATCGGGCGGCGCGCGACGTCGTCGTCGTCCCCATCTGGTACGATTAAATGCGGGGCCGCCTCGAAAATCGGCATATCGCAGAAGCTTTCGACTGTATATAGACCGCCGGACGGAGGGAAAGCGGCGGCGGAGCCGCTTTTGAGGAAGGGATGATGGCGAACCAACGTTGGACCCCGGAGAGCTGGCGCACGAAGCCGATCGCCCAGGCGCCGGCTTACCGCGACCGCGCCGCGCTCGCCGAAACCGAGCGCCAGCTTGCCGGCTATCCGCCGCTGGTGTTCGCCGGCGAAGCGCGCAAGCTCAAACATGCATTGGGCAAGGCGGCGGCCGGCGACGCGTTCCTGCTGCAGGGCGGCGATTGCGCCGAGAGCTTCGGCGAGCATTCGGCCGACAATATCCGCGATTTCTTCCGGGTCTTCCTGCAGATGGCGGTGGTCATGACGTTCGCGGCCGCTTCCCCGATCGTCAAGGTCGGTCGCGTCGCGGGACAATTCGCCAAGCCCCGCTCCTCGGACTCCGAGACCATCGATGGCGTCACGCTGCCCGCCTATCGCGGCGATATCGTCAACGACATCGAATTCACCGCGCAGGCGCGCGAGCCCGATCCGCGGCGCCAGCTCGAAGCCTACCGCCAGTCGGCGGCGACTCTGAACCTGCTCAGGGCGTTCGCGACTGGCGGTTACGCCAATCTCGAGAATGTGCATCGCTGGATGCTGGGCTTCGTCGAGGATAGTCCCCAATCCGAGCGCTACGAGGAGCTCGCCGACCGCATCACCGAGACGCTCGGTTTCATGCGCGCCGTCGGCCTCGACCCCGAGGCGCATCCGGAATTGCGCGCGACCGACTTCTACACCTCGCATGAGGCGCTGCTGCTCGGCTACGAACAGGCGATGACCCGGCTCAATTCGACCTCCGGCGACTATTACGCCACCTCGGGCCACATGATCTGGATCGGCGACCGGACGCGCCAGCTCGGCGGCGCCCATGTCGAATATTGCCGGGGCTTGAAGAACCCGATCGGCCTCAAATGCGGCCCGTCGCTCACTCCCGACGAGCTCCTGCGCCTGGTCGATGTGCTCGATCCCGGGCGCGAAGCCGGGCGGCTCACGCTGATCTGCCGCTTCGGCGTCGACAGGATCGACGCCGCGCTCGAGCCGCTCCTGCGCGCCGCCAAGCGCGAGGGCTTGACCGTGCTCTGGGTCTCGGACCCGATGCACGGCAACACGATCAAGACCTCGACCGGCTTCAAGACGAGGCCGACCGAATGCATCGCCCAGGAAGTGCGCAACTTCTTCGCCATCTGTCGCGCCGAGGGCGTTTACGCCGGCGGCATCCATCTCGAGATGACCGGCAAGAACGTCACCGAATGCACCGGAGGCGCGCGCGCGATTTCGGAGGCCGATCTGCACGATCGCTATCACACCTATTGCGATCCGCGCCTCAATGCGGAGCAGGCGATCGAGATGGCGTTCATGATCGCCGATCTCCTCAAGGCGCAGCGGCTCGCCCAGCCTGAACGGCCGGTCCGGGCGGCGGAATGACGGCCGGGCTCCGGCCGCCGGCGATCATTGGCGAGCCCTAGGGGCGCGCGGTGCGGCTATCCGAATGCGCCGTCGGCCGGGACAATAATTTCAACCTCATCCGCCTTCTCGCGGCGCTCGCGGTCATCTTCAGCCATAGCGTCGCGGTGCTCGGTCTGCCGTCGTCGCGGGAGTTCTTCTTCGATCATCTCGGCCTGTCGCTGGCCGAAATGGCGGTCGACGTGTTCTTCGTCACCAGCGGCTTTCTGGTCACGGGCAGCCTCGTGAATCGCGGCGACGTGGTCGCTTTCTTATGGGCGCGGGCGCTGCGCATCTATCCGGCGATCTGGGTGATGCTCGTCCTCACCGTCTTCGCGCTCGCCCCGGCGCTGACCACGCTGCCGCTCGCCGATTACCTCGCCTCTCCAATCACACACACATACTTCGTTAAATGCGCGACGCTGATCGGCGGCGTCCGCTATTCGCTTCCGGGCGTGTTCGAGACGAACCCGCTCCATGCCGAGTTCAACGGCTCATTGTGGACCCTGCCGATAGAGCTCAGACTCTATTGCTATCTCGCGGCCGGCTGGCTTGTGCTCGCGGCGGCGCCGGCCATTCGGCTGCGGGCGCTGAGCGTCGCCGTGCCGATCGCCGCCTGCGCGTTCCTCGTCGTCATCCTGCGCGGACGGCTGTTCGGGGCGCCCTTCAACGCCGCCGATACCAGGATCTTCATGTTCCTCTATGGAACGACGCTCTACCTCTGGCGCGACAAGGTCCCGATGAGCCGCGTCATACTCGTCGCGGCCTTCGCCTGCCTTCTGCTCGCGTCGTTCAACAAGGGGGCGTATTTCGTTGCCTACGTTTTCCTGCTCGCGCCGCTCGTCCTGCATCTCGCCTACCTGCCGAAGGGACGGGTGCTGGCCTTCAACACCTGGGGAGACTGCTCCTACGGCGTCTATATCTACGCCTTTCCGATCCAGCAGACGTTGGCGTTCCTTTTTCCGGGCATGCCGCTCATCGCGATGATCCTCTGCTCCGCGGCCATCACCCTTGGCGTCGCCGCGCTGTCCTGGACGCTGATCGAACGGAACGCGCTGGCGCTCAAGGGCGACTTCGCCGCCGCGACCTCGCGGGCGGTCCATCTCGGCTGGGCGAAGATCGGCGGCGCCGCGCGCTGAGCGGTCGGCAAACTTAGCCAAACCCGGCCATGGCGGCCGGCGAGCCAGCCAAGTCCAGCCAAGAAAAAGGCTTGGATTGCCTTGGATCGGCTTGTCGGAAACGAGCCTTTTCAAAGGGTTATGGCGACCTCCGGGCCGAGACGTTTTCTTCCCCGCTGCGACAAACGCGAGCCGGGCGCGGGTCATCGATCCGGTCGTCCGAGTCCACGATGTTAGTCCCAATTCCATGCCGAGCATGATACCCTAGTTCTGGATTTTCGAAGAGCAATTGTCGCGCAATTCCGCCCCTGCCCTGTCGGCGGCGGTTAGACGCCCCGTCGGCGCCCGAGCTTGCGGCAACGGAAGATTTCTGACGGGCGCATGCCCTTACCTTGATCACGTTTTCGTGATATGTCTTGCCGCAGAGTTCGCGCAGACAAGAATAATATTGACCACGGAAAGCCGTAGTAATTTGCCGTCTGATCAAGACGGCGGGGTGACTCCGAAGCGAGGAAACGATCCATGGATCAGCGACTTACTTTACAGCGGGCGGCCGTTGTAAGACGGGTGGACGCTCTATTCCGGGCAATGTCCTCGGATTTTCTATTACGCGAGCAGTTTGTAACTGATCCGGCCCAGATCCTGTCGGAATACGTCTATTCGAAAAAGCTCTCGCCGGAAGAAACAGCCCCGGTCAATCGGCTCATTTATTCGGTCATGGCCAACCCGGACCTGATGCGATGGCTTCGCGAGCGGTCGTTTCGTGCTCGCGGCCGCGAGGGCGGCGGCTTCGTCGCGGAATTCACCCGCGCGGCGGTTCGGCACGGCGATCACAACGTGGTCGACGCGCTCATTCAAAATTCCTCGGTCGCCGCGAAACCGATTGCGTTCGATGGAGCGCTCTTGTCCGAGATCGTGAGGACGACCCTGGGGTTCGCGGACGGGACGGAGCACAGCCCTGGCGGCGGCGGCACGCAGCAGAGCGGCACCCACACGACCGAAATGAGCACGGGCCGGGCGGAGGCGCCCAGCTGGCTTGAACGCACCGCGGACGAGTTCCGGGAGGCCTTCCTGTTGCGCGCCGACGCGACCGAGCACAGCCCCGGCGGCGGTGGAACCCAGCAGAGCGGCACCCATGTCACCGAGCACAGCACCGGGGGCGGCGGAACGCGCGGCTGGCTCGAGCGCGCCGCGGACGAGTTCCGGGAAGCCTTCCTGTTGCGCGCCGACGCGACCGAGCACAGCCCCGGCGGCGGCGGCACCCAGCAGAGCGGCACCCACGTCACCGAGCACAGCACCGGCGGCGGCGGCACTCGCGGCTGGCTCGAACGCGCCGCGGATGAGGCGCGGGAAGTCTTCCTGGCGCGCGCCAATGCAGTGCAGCGCCTTTCGGCCGGGGACGCTCGACAGGCGTATCTCTTGCAGGCGGACGGCACGGAGAAGAGCACCGGGACCGCCGCCACTGAGAAGAGCACCGGAACGAGGAGCGGAACCTACACCACCGAGCACAGCACCGGCGGCGGCGGCACGCGCGGCTGGGTGCTCGCGGACGGCACTGAGAAGAGCACCGGAACCGCCGCCACCGAGAAGAGCACCGGAACGAGGAGCGGGACCTACACCACCGAGCACAGCACCGGCGGCGGGGGCACCCGCGGCTGGGTGCTCGCGGAACAACTTGCGGAAGAAGAGGCGCGGCGCGCCTATCTCTTGCGGGCCGACGGCACGGAGATGAGCACGGGAACCAGTGGCACCGAGATGAGCACGGGGACCAGCGGCACCGAGATGAGCACCGGCACCAGTGGCACCGAGATGAGCACCGGCACCAGCGGCACGGAGATCAGCACCGGCAGCGGAACGCAAAGCGGGACGCAACAGAGCGGAACTCAGCAGAGCGGGACGCAGAGCGGAACGCAAAAGAGCACCGGGACCAGCGGGACTTACACCACCGAGCACAGCACCGGCGGCGGCGGAACGCGCGGATGGGTCGAAGACATTTTTGGCTCCGGCTACGCCAGCGTAACGCTTCAGTCGCTCGCCCAGTATGCGGCCAATCTGCAGAGGCTGGGCCTGCTCGACGCAAGCCGGCAAGAGGGAGGCTATTGAAACCTGAGATCAGCGCCCGGAGTCAGAGATGAGCCTGTCCGACAGACTGTCCTCGGCCGAGGCGGTTGCTCCGAAGCGAGCGCATAGCGATGATGCGCTCGATCGGCTGGTGATCGCCCGGCGCCTGCT
This sequence comes from uncultured Alphaproteobacteria bacterium, assembly GCA_963794655.1. Classification (GTDB taxonomy): domain Bacteria; phylum Pseudomonadota; class Alphaproteobacteria; order Rhizobiales; family Beijerinckiaceae; genus Roseiarcus. The sequence goes on along the minus strand of CAWCEV010000006.1, from coordinate 637,490 downwards.
CGCGCAGGGCGACGAATATGCCGTCGCCAAGCGATATGGCGACGCCGAGGCGAGTTTTCATCGCGCCATCGAGCACAGCGGCGATTTCGCGCCGGCCTATAACAATCTCGGCTGGGTGCGCCAGATGGTCGCCGACGCCGAGGGCGCCGAACGCTCCTACGTTCAAGCTCTGAAGCTCGACCCATCGCTAAGGGCGGCGCGCAAGAATCTCTTGATGTTGCTCGTGAAGTCGGGACGTCGCGAAGAAGCCTTCGAGCTGTGGCTCCCCGAGCTCAAGTCTGACCAGGATCCGACGATCTTTTTGGAGGAGCAACTTTCGCGGGCTTTGCTCGACCACGATCTCTATCTTGCCGGCGAATACGCCGCTCTGCTGGCCGCGTTTCGCTGCGGCAGCCAATGGCATCCCGCAGGCGTCGACGGCCGGGGCGCGACTGCGTTTCTGATGGAGCGCGCGCTTTTTCTCACCATTCCGAAACTGATCCACGATGTCGAGCAGTTCTCGTATCTGCAGTCCAAGGGGGTCCTCGGGGACGAATTCATGCCGATCATTTCCGCCTATGAGCAAGTGATCGACGAGATGAAGTCGTCCGGCGTCCAGGCGCCGACGCTGCTCAATGACGACGTCAGGGCGCGCATCGGGCATGCCTATAATCGGATCGTGCACATCAGGGAGACGCCGCGGCTCGCGAGAGCGCTTTCCGGCGAGTGGGACGCGGCGACGGTCGAGACGGACTATCTCGAGGGCGGAACCGGCGTTGTCGTCGTCGACAATTTTCTCACCCAGGAGGCGCTCGACAACGTGCGCCAGTTCTGCCTCGAATTGACCGTCTGGTCGGGCAACCGCTACAACCACGGCCGGCTCGGCGCGTTCTTCCGCGACGGCTTCAATTGCCCTCTCTTGTGGCAGATCGCGGAGGAATTGCAGCACGCGCTGCCGCGCGTGATCGGCCGGCGCTATCCGCTCCAGCAGCTCTGGGGCTTCAAGACGCCGCAGAATCTTCCCGCCGACTCGACCACCCACGCCGATTTCGCGGCCGTGAATGTCAATTTCTGGATCACGCCCGACGACGCTAATCTCGACACGGACTCCGGCGGGCTGGTCGTCTACGACGTGCAGGCGCCGATCAACTGGAATTTCGACAGTTACAATGGGAAGCTCGGCGCCATCCGTTCCTACCTGCGTCGCAAGAAGGCGAGCTCGTTCAGAATCCCCTACCGGCAAAACCGGGCGATGATTTTCAATTCCGATCTCTTTCACGCGACCGAGGCCGTCAATTTCCGGCCGGGTTACGAAAACCATCGGGTGAACGTCACGATGCTCTACGGGTTCCGCGAGGACGACGCGCATCATCTGGACCCGCGCATCGACATGCCCGCCGCCTCCTCCTCGCCGAGTTCCGCCGCGTGGCGCTCGGCAGCGTTCCGCCGGTAAGACAAACGATGGTTTCGCCCGCGCAATATGGTCAGGATCTGTTCGTTCTCGAAGCGCTTGGCGGGCGCCGCGGCGGCTTTTTTCTCGACTTCGGCGCCTCGAACGGGGTCCGCTTCAGCAATACGCTGCTGCTCGAGCAGTCATTTGACTGGTGGGGAATTTGCATCGAACCCAACGACTCTTTTTTCGCCGAGCTGAAACAAAATCGCACATGCCATTGCCTGAACGTTTGCATTTACGATCGCGACGGCGAGGTGGAGTTCGTCGAAAACGCCGCGGTTCTGGGCGGCGTCCTCGCCGACTATGATCCGAGCCATCTGGAATACGCGAGGGCGAGTTTTGACCTTCGATGCGATGCCGCGGGAAGACCGGCGACGGTAACAAAAGCTGCGCGAACGCTACGGTCGGTGCTGGAAGAGTGCGAGGCGCCGTCCGTAATTGATTACTGGAGCCTCGACACCGAGGGCTCCGAACTGACGATTTTGAAAAGTTTTCCTTTTGACCGCTACGCCTTCCGAGCGATAAGCGTCGAGCACAATTGGCTTCCGTTGCGCGCCGAGATCCGCGATTTCCTGGAAGGGCACGGCTACCGGCTCGTGAAGGCGCTCGGGTGCGATGATTGTTATGTCAGAGATCAGGACCTCAATAATTTCCGTCAATCCTTGAGCACGCCCGCCTGGCGCAGTCGCGCATGGGGCCGCTCAAGCAAGTAAGGGTAGCGCGCGCGGCGGGGCCGCGCTCAAATGGGAGGGAAAACCCCATGTTCGCCAGCTTTTCCCTGGATAATTTTCGCATTACAAACACGCGGTCGTTGCACGAGGACACTGTCTTCGCCTCGATAAACATGACTGTCGGAGGCAACCCATCGGTCACCAAAACGAAGCCGATGGGGAATCTGAACAACGGAACCTATCAAACCGGCCTCGTCGTCGAGGCCGACATTCCGAACGACGACACTCTGATCATATGCAAATACGTGATCGTCAACGCCGGTCATTCGAAGAATGACGCGGTGGAGAAATCCATTCAGACGGCGTTCCACTCGATCGACCAGGCGGTCTCCAACAATAAGAAAACAACAGCGGAGGTTGGCGTCGCGACGGCTCTCGGCGTCGCGCTGGTGCCGTTCGCCGGCTCTGCTCTTGTCGGTCTCTCGGTGATCGTGGGAGCGGCATGGGTCGGCTCTCTGCTGTTCGCTGATTGCGACGGCTTGGTCGCCGCCGGCGTCCGGGTGTTCAAGGCGCGCGACCTCGTTCAAGAGACGCCGTCCGGCAAGAAGCTGTCGGAGACCGTCGAGCATCACGGCACGGACTCGCCGCATGGCTGCGGCTCCAATTCGCACTATTTCACGACCGACTCGATTTCGACCGCGCCCTCGATTCAGACCGCAATCGATCTCAATGGCGCATGGGCCAGCGGCGGCGCGGCCGGACCCTTCATCGTGAGAACCGGCAATTCGCTTTCGATCGACATGTCGGCCTATCATCGCCCCACGGCGTCCGGCACGATCCTGGACGGGTCCCACATCTCGGTGAAATTCCCGGACGACAAGACCACCTATACCGGGACGCTGCAGGCGCCCAATCTCCTGAAGTGGTCGAACAACACGACCTGGACCAAAGTCGCGGCGATCGCGACGGTGATCGATCTCAACGGGCAATGGACGAGCGGCGGCGTTCTCGGCCCCGTCATCACCGTCCACGGCAATTCGCTCTCGATCGACATGCCGAAGCCCCGCCCGAAGGCGACCGGCACAATTGTCGACAGCTCTCATATCTCGGTGAACTTCCCCGACGACAAGAGCTACACCGCGACGCTCGAGAAACCCGGCACCATCAAATGGTCGAACAACTCGGTCTGGACCAAATTCGGCAAGAGCCGGATCAAGCACCTGTTCGTGCTGATGCTGGAAAACCGGTCGTTCGATCATATGCTCGGCTTTTCGCAGATCACAGGAACCGACGTTGAGACCGGACAGCGGATGGCGGCGGAAGGCCTCAAAGGCAACGAATCCAACGTCTATGAATTCGTGACCACCACCGTGTCGCAAACGGCGCCGGACAGGGTGACGCCTCCGGGCCCGCCGCATCAATTCAACGACGTGCTGATCAATCTCTGTGGGCCCGATTTCGACAACAAGGAGCTGAAGGGCCAAGCCTATCCAACCGTTGTCGGAACCGGCTACGCCGCGGCCTACGGCATCGTCACCGACAAGACGCGCGCGGGCGAAGTGATGCGCTGCTTCTCCAAGACCGATCTTCCGGTTCTGAACGCACTCGCCTCCGAGTTCGTTCTCTGCGACCACTGGTTCAGTTCGATGGCCGGTCCGACCGAGCCCAACCGGATGTTCGTCCACGCGGCGACCTCGGGCGTCTGGGACGATTCGCCGACAGGCTGGCAGCAGACGAAAGATGAATTGGGCGACGACGGGATCAGCTTTCCCAACGGCACGATCTACGACCGGCTGCGCGCGGCGAAGATCCCGTTCCGGATCTACGCGGGCGACGTTTTCCCGAATGTCGGGCTATTGCACGGCGTCAGCATCAACGACGATGTTGACGACTTCGCCCATTTCGAGGGCGACATCAACAATGCCGACTTCGACGCGGCTTACACCTTCATCGAGCCCAACTACGACGCGCTGGTCAACAACTTCAAGGACGGCAACTCGCAGCATCCTCTCGGCAGCGTTCATGCCGGCGAGGCGCTGATCAAGCAGGTGTATGAAATCATCCGCCAGTCGCCGCGCTGGAACGACAGCATGCTGGTCGTGACCTGGGACGAGCACGGCGGATTTTACGACCATGTGCTGCCGCCGCGGGCCGCGCCGACGGGATCGCTGGGTCAATCACACGGGTACCTGTTCGATCAGCTCGGACCGCGCGTGCCGGCGGTGGTGATCTCGCCCTGGTGCCCGAAAAACATGATCGAGCGCCGTAACCTCGAGCATTCCGTGGTGCCGGCGACCATCGAGCAGATGTTCGGCGTACCTCCGCTCACCGTCCGTGACCGGGACCTGGTCGGCCTGCAGGCGCTCGCGACCCTGGCCGCGCCGCGTCAGGACGCGCCGGTCACGCTTCCTGGCCCGGTCGTCGCGGATGTGAAGCTCGCGGCGGCCGCGGCGGCGCCGGCCCCGGACTTGTCGACGCCGATCGATGCGGTCAAGGACGATTGGGCGTTCTGGCTTCTTCGCATCGCCGTGAAACATCATCTGGAAGCCGCGCCCGCCGAAAGCGCAACCATCAAAGCCCAGGTGAAAACGATCAACACGCTCGGCGATCTCAAGCAATACATGGACAAGGTCGCCGTCATCGTGAACGCGAAGAAAGTCGAATTGCGCAAACTGCGGGTCGCCGCCCGGCAGGCGCGGCTCGCGCAGCCGGCGCACGCCCCCGCGCCCTAGGCCCGGGGCGGCGTGCGCGGCTTGCGCCTATTCGCCGTCCGGCGCGACGAGCGTCAGCTCGGGAAAATACGCGCGATAGCGTCGCGGGTCGCGCGTCAGCAAGGCTGTGGCGGCGACGCTGGCGTGCGCACCGATGAAGAAATCCGGCGGCGTGGCGGTCCGCGCTCCGCCGGCGCGCCGATACGACCGGAAAGCTTGCGCCGCGCGAAACGCGGCGGATATTGGTATTTCGGCCAGCGTCAGGTCGAACGTCTCGATCTCCCCGTCGCAATCCGCTTGCGCCTCAAACCCAATCGCAAATTCGGCATAAACGATTGCATTGATAAGCAACGGACCGCGGGCGCGCGCGGCGACCAGCGCATGACGCGACCAATCCCCCCATGCGGGGTTGCCGGTCGCAATGTCGATGAGGATGTTCGTGTCGACGAAGGTCAATCCTCGCCTCGGGTCATCCGCATGACCTCGTCCGTGGAAAGCCTACGGATTGGCCGACGACGGCTCATCTCTTCCAGCCGACCGTTGTAGGCTTGCTCGCTTTTCCGCGCGGCCACGGCCTCAATAATCACACCGCCTTCCGGCCGCATGCGCACCTCTACCCGATCGCCGGGATGAATTCCCGCGGCGTCGCGCACGGCTTTCGGCAAAGTGACCTGTCCTTTTACCGTCACATTGGTGGCCAATGAATTCTCCGTAATACCATCGTCGCAGGAGGTAATACCGGCACACTCTATCGTCAACAGCTCGATCGTGACGCTCGCCGTCCGTTTGCCCGCGATCCCTGCCCGCGCTAAATCCGCCTCATGCCCTCCCCGCCCGACCGCCTCGTCATTGCGCTCGCCCAGATCCCCGCGATCGTCGGCGACATCGCGGGCAATCGCGACCGGTTGCGGCGAGCGCGCAGGGAGGCGGCGGCGTTCGGGGCCGATATCGTGATGGCGCCCGAGCTCTACCTCTCCGGCTATCCGCCAGAGGACCTGGTGCTGAAGCCCGCGTTCCAGGAGGCGTGCCGGGCGGCCTGCGACGAACTCGCGCGCGACAGCGCCGACGGCGGCCCGGCGACGCTGGTCGGCCTGCCGTGGGTCGAGGACGGAAAGCTCCATAACGCCATGGCGCTCCTCGATGGCGGACGGATCGAGGCGGTCAGGTTCAAGGTCGATCTGCCCAATTACGGCGTCTTCGACGAGAAGCGGGTGTTCGCGCCCGGGCCGTCGCCGGGGCCGATCGTGTTTCGCGGCGTCCGTGTCGGCGTTCCGATCTGCGAGGACATCTGGGGTCCCGATCCGGTCGAGTGCATCCTCGAGACCGGCGGCGAGATCCTGCTCGTCGCCAACGCCTCTCCTTATGAGCGCGACAAGCTCGCCATTCGTCAGAATGTCGCCGTGTCGCGCGTGGTCGAGAGCGGCCTGCCCCTCATCTATCTCAACATGGTCGGCGGTCAGGACGAGCTCGTGTTCGACGGGGGCTCGTTTGCGCTCAACGCCGACCGCAGTCTCGGCGCGCAGCTTCCCGCCTTCCGCCCGATGGTCGCGAAAACCGTCTGGGAACGGACCGGCAGGAGCTGGCGCTGCGTCGAAGGTCCGCGCGAGCTGGTCGAGGAGGGCGACGAAGCCGACTATGCTGCCTGCGTCATGGGCCTGCGCGACTATGTCGACAACAACCGCTTTCCCGGCGTGGTGCTGGGCCTATCGGGCGGCGTCGATTCGGCGCTCTGCGCCGCGATGGCGGTCGACGCCCTGGGCGCGGAGCACGTGCAGGCGGTGATGCTGCCCTATCGCTTCACCTCGAACGAATTGCTGGCCGATGCCGCGGGCTGCGCCAAGGCGCTCGGCCTTCGCTACGACATCGTGCCGATCGCCGAGCCGGTCGAGGGCGTCGAGCACGCGCTGAAAACGATGTTCGCCGGCAAGAAGCGCGACATCACCGAAGAGAACATCCAGAGCCGTGCGCGCGGCCTGATCCTGATGGCGATCTCCAACAAGACCGGCGCGATGGTGGTGACGACCGGCAACAAGTCGGAAATGTCGGTCGGCTACGCCACGCTCTACGGCGACATGAACGGCGGCTTCAATCCGATCAAGGACCTCTACAAGATGGAGGTCTTCCGCCTCTCGGCGCTGCGCAACCGCTGGAAGCCTCACGGCGCGCTCGGGCCGGACGGCGAGGTGATCCCTGAGAACATCATCGTCAAGCCGCCGAGCGCGGAACTGCGCGAGAACCAGAAGGACGAGGATTCGCTACCGCCCTATCCGGTGCTCGACGGCATCCTGCATGGGCTCGTGGAAAAGGAGATGCGGGTCGCCGACATCGTGGCCGAAGGCTACGATCCCGAGACCGTGCGCAAGGTCGAGCGATTGCTCTATCTCGCCGAATACAAGCGCCGTCAGTCGGCGCCGGGGGTCAAGGTCGGCCCCAAGAACTTCGGCCGAGACCGGCGCTATCCGATCGTCAACCGCTTCCGCGACGGCGGCCTCGCCGCGCAGAAGCCCGACCCGTCGATCGCGCCGCCGAAGTCTATGGGCACGAGCGAGCGGTTTGAGGAATAGCGGCGAATGCTAGCTTTATCCCAAATGGGAGCGTTTCCGCTCCGTGAGGGTCGAGTGATTCCGCTGTCCGGCAATGCGCCGTTTGGCGCAAAGCTCAACTGGAGCGAGAACGATGCTAAGCAAGGAGCAGGTCGACGCCTACGACAGGGATGGCTTTATCCTCGTCGAGGACGCCATCCGTCCCGATATGCTCGCCCGAATGCGCGCTGTTATCGACGGTTATGTCGAGCGCGCCCGATCGATTGCGAGAGGTGACGACGTCTACGACCTCGAAGAGGGCCACTCGCCGCAGGCGCCGCGGGTCCGCAGGCTTCATGACGCGGTCAATCGTGATCCTGTCTTTTCGGAAGTCATTCGCGACAAGGGCGTCATCGGCCCGATCTCGCAACTGATCGGTCCAGACATCCGCCTCTACGGAAGCAAGATCAACATGAAGCTCGGCGGCTTCGGATCGCCGGTCGAATGGCATCAGGATTGGGCATACTATCCTCATACCAACGACGATCTTCTCGCCATCGGCGTGATGATCGACGACGTCACGCCGGACAACGGGCCGCTGCTGGTCATGCCCGGCAGCCATCGCGGGCCGCTCCACGACCATCACAGCGGCGGCTATTTCGTCGGCGCGATCGAGGGGATCGAGCGCAAGGTCGATGTCTCGACGGCGGTTCCGCTTACGGGCCGCGCAGGGTCGATGACCATCCATCACGTCCGGACCGTTCACGGCTCGGCGTCGAACCGTTCGAGCATCGCGCGTCGCATGTTGTTCTATGAAATGGCGGCGGCCGACGCTTGGCCTCTCTGGACCGAACCCACCCAGAAAAAATATCGCGACTTCTCCCATTTCAACGAGCAGATGATCATCGGAAATCCGACGACCCAGCCGCGCATGGCTTCAGTCCCGGTTCGCATTCCGATGCCGACGAAGATGGCGAAACCGTCGGGTCTGTATGAGATCCAAAGCGCCGCGAAGGAGAAGTACTTCGCCTAGGCAAAACTCGGCCCACCAACAGCCGGACCGATAGTCGTCAGGCGCGGGCGGGCGCGCGCTTGACGTAGACCCGTGGGGCGAGCGATCACACGCGAGGGGAGGCGGACATGGCGCGAATCGAGCGGATCGAGCTGCGGCTCATCGATATTCTACCGAAGGTCAAACGCACCGACGCGATCCAAAGCTTCACATCGCAGGAAACTCCGATCGTCACGGTGATCGACAACGACGGCGCCGTCGGGACCGGCTACAGCTATACCATCGGCACCGGCGGCTCGTCGGTCATGCGCCTCCTGTCCGATCACCTGGCGCCGCGGCTGATCGGCAAGGACGCCGAGCGGATCGAAGCCATCTGGCGCGAGCTCGAGTTTGCGACCCACGCGACCACCATCGGCGCGATCTCTTCGCTCGCGCTGGCGGCGATCGATACCGCGCTCTGGGACCTGCGAGCCAAGCGGCGGCAATTGCCGCTCTGGATCGTCGCGGGCGGCGCCTCGGACCGCCGGCCGCTCTATACGACCGAGGGCGGCTGGCTCCACATCGACGAAGGCGCGCTGGTCGAGGACGCGCTCGCGGCGCGCGAAAAGGGGTTCTCCGGCTCGAAGGTCAAGATCGGCCGCCCGCATGTCTCCGAGGACTATCGGCGCCTCGCCGCGGTGCGTTCGGCGCTTGGACCCGATTACGAGATCATGACCGACGCCAACCAGGGTTTTGCGCTCGATGAGGCGATCCGGCGCGCTGGCCGCTTCGCTGACCTCGATCTTGCGTGGATCGAGGAGCCATTGCCGGCGGACGATCTCGAGGGCCATCGCCGGCTGACGCGGGCGACCACAACGCCGATCGCGGTCGGCGAATTGATCTACTCGATCCGGCATTTCCGCGAGTACATGGCCAAGGGCGCGTGCTCGATCGTACAGGTCGACGTTGCTCGCATCGGCGGCGTCACGCCCTGGCTCAAGGTCGCGCATATGGCCGAGGCGTTCGACATGCCCATGTGCCCCCACTTTCTCATGGAATTACATGTCAGCCTCGCCTGCGCGGTTCCGAATGGAAAATACGTCGAGTACATCCCTCAACTCGACGAGCTGACGACCTCGTCATTGCGGATCGAGAACGGGATGGCGATCGCGCCGATGACGCCGGGCATCGGCGTCGAATGGGACCTTGACGCCGTGAAGGCCAAGAGCGTTCCGGAGTTCAACCTTGCCTTCGGAAAGGGAGCAACATCGTGAAGCGCATGGGCATGGTGATCGGCATCAAACCGGACCGGATCGCCGAATACAAGCGAACGCACGCCGCCGTCTGGCCTGAAGTTTTGGCCAGGATCTCCGCCTGCAACATCCGCAATTACACGATCTTCCTACGCGAGCCGGAAAATCTGTTGTTCGCCTATTGGGAATATCACGGCGAAGACTGGGCCGCCGACGCAAAGAAGATGGCGGCCGACGCGCGCACGAAAGACTGGTGGGCGATCCACGATCCGATGCAGGAGGCGCTCGCAACGCGCGCGCCGGGGGAGTGGTGGGCGATGGCGGAAGAGGTGTTTCATCACGACTGAGACGGGCGCGCGACCCCTCGCACGCCTGCAGTCGGCAGGAGCACGGTTCAGTTTCTCGCGTTTCCGACCTGGATCAGGAACGGCGGCCGTATCAACTCCGGCAACGAGCCGATGCGCTTCAATCGCTCGATATTGGGCTCGAGCGATCGGCGTATATGCGCCTTGAGCGCCGCCATCGCCCCCCGCTTGTCGCGGGCGAGCAGAAAATCATAGACCGCGAGATGCTCGGCGAGCATCGTCTCGATCTCCTCGTCCTCCTGGATCAATTCGAAGGTCGAATGGGTCGCGAATAGCGGCAGCGCGTTGCGGCGGATGGCGTCACGAAGCTGCTGATTGGCGCATGAGAGCACGACCTCACCGTGCAAGTCGACCTCGAGCCGCTCGAGTCGGGCGGGAGTGTTGTGACGGTGCTGCGCCTTCTCCACCCGGGCCCGCTTCGCGCGCAGCTCGCTCGGAGAAAGGCTCGCCATGGCCTGCCCCAACGCGGCGGGCTCGAGCAGCCAGCGCATTTCGAAGTGCTCGTGCAGCCGGTCGACGGTGAGCGGGCCAGCATACCAGCGCTGATTGGTGTCCTTCTCGATGAGCCCGGTGCGCTCGAGTCGAGTGAGCACCTCGTGGGCGACAGTCCGGCTGACCTCGAAATGCTCGGCGAGAGCGCTCTCGTTGACGAGGAGCCGGCCGTAGGACAGCAGGGCTGCGACGGCGTGCTCGACCAACGGATAGATGCGCGCCTGGTGGTTGAGCATCTTCAGGCTGCCCGACACCGTCTCCGGCAGACGCAAGCCGGCGTCGGCGAGCTCTCGGCGGATGACCGTGCGAGGATCGGCGTCCGCGGCCAGATAGCCCCTTCCGCCGAATCTCTTGATCAGCCCTTCGTCGCTCAGCCTCTGCAGTGCGGCGGCCGCGGGAATGCGGCTCGATTTGAACGCGCGGGCGACCCCGGCCTCGCCCAGGACCAGCCCGGTCGGAAAGCTGCCCTCGAGCAGATGTTCGCGCAGCACGCCGTAGATGATCTCGTATAGCGGTCGAGCGTCGGTTTGTGGCAGCGCGGCCGGCATCACGCGCCGACTGTCGCGGGCTCGACCGCGTGGATGAAGTTCATGACCGCGGCGCTGGTCGGCTCGTAGCGATGGCTATTCTCCACCTCGCCCACGATCCTGAAACCGTGCAGGACGAGAATCCGATCGGCCAAAGTGACCATCTCGGCCATGTCGGAAGTGATCAGCAGCACCGAGACGCCCTCACGCGCGATGCCGGCGATCAGCTCGTGAATTTCGACCTTGGTCTTGACGTCGATTCCAACCGTGGGCTCATCGATGATCAGAATGTCGGTCTGCGCGGCCAGCCATTTCGCGATCGAGACCTTCTGCTGGTTTCCTCCCGAAAGGGTCGAGACGATCGCGCCGATCGACGGCGCACGGATCGCCAGCCGTCCAACGAACGGGGCCGCCGCCTTCGCTTCCGCGCCGGGCGTGATGAGCCCGAGAAATCCGGCGATGCGTCGCCAGATCGTGATCGCGATGTTGTCCCTGATCGGATAGGCGAGCAGCAGGCCTTCGCCCTTGCGGTCCTCGCTCACATAGCCGAGGCGATAGCTTTCAAGCGCCTCATGCATCGAACGGATATGCGCCGGCCGTCCGCCGACCAGGATTTCCCCTGCGGTAACGCGACCGAAGCCAAGGATGCTGCGCGCGAGCTCGGTGCGGCCAGCCCCGACCAGGCCATAGAGTCCGAGGATCTCGCCCTTGTGAAGGCTGAGGTCGACGCCCTGGTGTCCGAATGAAGTCGAGACCGCCTTGAGTTCGAGAACAGCCCGGCTTGTGTCGGGGCTGCGGACCCCGATGTCGGCGACCCGCTCGTCGCGGCCGATCATCAACGACACCAGCCGTCCCCGCGTGACGCTGGCTATGGGCTCGTCCGCGGCGGCGATCTTGCCGTCGCGCAGCACCGTCACACGATCGCAGAGCGAGAGCACTTCCTCGAGCTTGTGGCTGACGAAGACGATGGCGACGCCCTGCGCCCGGAGCCGGCGCAGCACGCCGAAAAGCGCGGAGGCTTCGTGGCCGCTGATCGAAGCGGTCGGCTCGTCCAAGAGCAGAAGCTTTGCCTTCAGCGAAAGCGCCTTGGCGATCTCGACGATTTGCATTTGCGCGACCGAGAGCGTCGCCACCTCGGCCCGCGTATCGATCGCGCGGTCAAGCAGGTCGAGGAACCCGCGCGCCTGCCGATGCACTTCCGCATAGTCCACCATGCCGTTCTTGGTCGGCAGGTGCTCGAGCAGGATATTCTCGCCGACCGAAAAGCGCGGGATGAGATTGCGCTCCTGATGCACGGCGCCGATCGCGGCGGCGAGCGCTTCACGCGGAGAAGCGAACTCCGCGGGCGCGCCGTCAAGCAGGAGCCGTCCGGAATCGGGCTTGTAGACGCCGGTCACGATCTTGATGAGAGTGGACTTTCCTGCGCCGTTTTCGCCCATCAGCGCATGGATCTCGCCAGCCCGGACCTGGAACGTCACGTCATCGAGCGCCCGGACGCTCGGGAAGGCTTTGGTCACGTGATCGATGGAGAGGTCCATGCCGCGGCTAGCCCAATCGTATCGGGCGCGCACGCCAGCGGTTGAAGAAGATCGTAGCGACGATCAGGGCGCCGAGCAGGAACTGCACCCAATAGGGATCGACCTTGGCGAGCACCAAGCCGTTCTGGATGAGCGCGATGACCAGCACGGCAAGGATGGCGCCGGTGATCGAGACATAACCTCCGGCCAGCGCGGTGCCGCCGATGATCGGCGCGGCGAAGGAGAGCAGCAACCAGTCGCTGCCGATCAGCGGCTGCGCCGAGCCGAGCTGGGCGACAGCCAGCACCGCGCCGATCGCCGCCAGGAAACCCGAGAGGCAATGCGCGAGGATGATTGCGTTGGCGGGTGAAATTCCCGACAGCGCCGCCGCCTGGCTATTGCCGCCGACAGCCAGAAGCCGACGGCCGATGGGCAGGCGGAACAGAAGCAGGGCGAGCAGGGGGGAGACGACGAGCGGGGCGATGAGCAGGAACGGAAGGGCGCCAATTCGGCCATTGCCGAAGTCCTGCAGCGCGGTCGGCATCTTGTAGAACGGCACGGACTTGGTCAGACCCAGGTTTACGCCGGTGAAGGCGGAGGCGGTCGCCAGCGTGACAATGAAGCCGTTGATGCCGGTGCGCGCCGCCAAGAGGCCGTTGACGAGTCCCCCCGCGACGCCGATCACGATCGCGAGCGGGACAGCGAGCCACAGCGGCACGCCGAGGACTTCCATCATGCCGCCGAACAGGACCGCGACCATGCCGCCGAGCGCGCCGACGGAGAGGTTCATCTGCCCGACGGCCAGCGTCACCATCTGAGCGAAGGCGACGACAATGCTCACACAGACGCTACGCAGCAGCACATAGAAATTGAATTCCGACAGGAAGTTGGGCGAGACGACGGCGAGGATGATCGCGCCGACGACGATCGCCGCCAGGAGGCCCGCCCATTCGGCATTGAGGATGCGGCGCACCGTTCAGGCCTCCTGCGCGCGGAACCGCAGCGACAGCGCGCCGCGATAGCGTTGGAGCAGCACCGCCGCCAGAAGGAACAGGCCGAGGAAAAGATCGAGCCAAAAATTGCCGATGCCCATCACGAGCAGACCGCTGCGTATCGTCGTCACGAGTGCCGCGCCGAGCATCGTGCCGCCGACCGAAACGAAGCCGCCGGCAAGCGCGGCGCCGCCGAGCACCGGTCCCAGAAAGGACGGCAGCAGCCAATCCTGGCCGCCGACCGCCGGCATCGCGGCGCCGACGCGTGCGACAGTCAGAAGTCCGGCGACCCCAGCGAGCACGCCTGAAAGCGCGTGCGCCGCGATGATCCGGCGTCCGACCGGCACGCCCGACATCTCGGCCGCACGCGGATTGGCGCCGGTAGCCAGCGACTGCCGGCCGATAACAGAGAAGCGGTAGAAGATGATGAGCGCGAGGCCGATCGCGGCCGCGACCACAAGCATCGGCGACACCCAACCCCCGCCGATCCGCATCTGTCCAAAAGCCGCCACCGATCGCGGCAGGGCATTGAGCGGAGTGGCCTTGGTGAGAATCAGCATCCCGCCCGAGAACAGGTTCGCGCTCGCCAGCGTCACAATGAAACTGTTGACGCCGCTTTTCACGATGGTGAAACCGTTAAGCCAGCCAAGCGCGCCGCCGAGGAGAAGCGCCAACGCGCACGCCAGCGGGACCGGCAGGCCCGCGACCTGCATCAGGTAGCCCCCCATCATCACGACGCAGACGCCGATCGAGCCCACGGACAGGTTCATGCCGCCGGTCGCCAGCACCACCATTTGCGAGAAGCCGATCACGATATCGATAGCGAGCGATCGGCCGAGCACGAAGAGATTGAAGCTCGACAAGAAGCCCGGCGACTTCGAGGTGAACAGCGCGCCCAGCAGAACAAGTATGACGACCAGCCCGGCCTGTTGGCCAAGCACAAACGGTCGGCGGCGCGGCTGATCAAGGACCTGATCGGTCATGCGGGCGATGTTCCTTGAGGCCGCAAGGGGGTAAGGCGGTGCGAGGACTGCAGGCGACGCCTGATCTTGTCGGACTTTGCCAGGTCATGTCGCGCCAAACGCGGGCTTAAGGTGAAATCCGTTTGGCGCGACTCGCTTCCCAGCGAGGATCGTAGCGCGCGATCCCGCCGAGGCCTCTTCCCGGATTCAGCGTCTACTTGCAATCCATATAGGTCGCCTTGAACTTGCTCTGAATGTCGGTCGTGAGCTTCTTCACGTCGTCCTTGTAGGTGGCGAGCTTGTCGGGCGTCACCTCGAGCACGCCGGAATCGATGAAGTGCGCGGTCTGGGGAGTCTTGATCCACGGCGCATCGGCCTTCATCTTGCACGCGCCGCTCGCGATGAGGTCGAGCGCGAACGCGCCGATATAGGCCTGACCGTACGGATTCTGCACGAAAGTCGCCTGGGCGAACCCGTCCTTGACCGCAGCCAGAACGGCCGGGCTATCGTCGAAAGCAATATATTTGATGCGCTTGTCCCCGATGGCGCGCAGCGCCTTGGCCGCGACCTCCGAAGTGATATGCGCGGTTCCGATGATGCCGTCGATTTGGTCCTTCTGGGCTGCGAGAAGCGCGTTGATCTTCTGATCGCCAGCCTCCTCGGCGTCTGTATCGGCAACCGTCTGCAAGAGCTTCACGGCGCCGTTGGTTTCATCGACCGCCTTCTGCACGGCCTGCTCGCGCAGCGTGGTGTTGGTGTCGATCAAGAGGCCGGTCAGGTGGACGATATTGCCCTTGCCGCCCATCGCCGCGATCAATGCCTTGGTCATGGTGTAGGTGGTCTTGTAGGGGTCGGTCGCAAAGCAGAATACGGCGTCGGTCGGATCGACGGTGCAACCGCCGAGCGCGGCTACCGGAATGCCCGCGCCCTTAAGCTCCGTTATCGTCGAGTTCACGCCTACCGGGTCGCCAGGAAAGATTCCGAAGCCCTTGAACCCCTGGGAGGCCAGGCTCTCGAGGAGTTCGGTCTGCAACTCAAGCTTCCAGTCCGTCGGCACTTTGTATTCGACGTCGCCGATCCCGAAGTCCTTCTTCGCGTCTGCCGCCGCCTGCTCCCACGGCGCGAAATACGGGTGAGGACCGCCCGGCACGACCGCGATCTTGTTGTCCGACGCGAGCGCTGCGCCGGCCATAAGCGACACCGACAAAGTGGCGAGCGCCGCGCGCCGCAGGGCCTTGGAAAGCAAAAGCATAAAAATCCTCCCTCGTACCCGTCGCCTTTGCGCCCGCCGATCGAGCTAGCGTATCGAGCGGGAAGATGTTACGCTAATTGCATATCGCATGCAATACTCATAAGCGCGGTTTCGGGAGGTGGGATGAGGATCACCGATATTCGATGCTACGTGGTCGAGGCCGCGCACCCGCCCGTGCCGTTCCGTTGGCGCAAAGGCCTGCCGGGATCGGGGGACGGCACGCCGATCGATCAGCGCCCGAAGGCAGCCATCCTTCGCATGGAGACTGACGAAGGGATCACCGGCGCGACCAGGATCGCGGACGGAGAGGCAGTCGCGAGTTTGACGCGGCGGCGGCTGAAAAGCTTTGTCGGCGACGATGCGCTGCTGACCGAGCAGCTCTGGGCCAAGATGTGGGAGATCGACCGTATCGAGGAGACGAATATGGCTCATCTCGGCCTGATCGATCTCCTCGCCTGGGACGTCAAATCGAAAAAGGCGGGCTTGCCTGCCTACAAGCTGATGGGCGGCGCCGATCCGAAAATCCCGGCTTACGCGTCGACCGTGACCTGGATCACAATGGAAGAGTACGAGCGACACATCAAGGAGTGCGCCGACGAAGGATTCGTCGCCTTCAAGCTCCACGCCTGGGGCGACTGCAGGGAGGACGCAAAGCTGTGCCGCAATCTTCGTAAGTGGACAGGCGACGACGCGATGCTGATGTTCGACGGCTCGGCCGGCTGGGATCTGACGACATCGCTCAAATTCGGTCGCGTGCTCGAGGAGTGGGGCTTCCATTGGTACGAAGAGCCGATGCGCGAATTCGACCTCACTTCATACCGGAAGTTGGCGGACAGCCTCGATATCCCGGTGCTCGCGGCCGAAACCTCGGATGGCGCGCACTGGAACGCTGCGACCTGGATCGACATGGCGGCGCTCGACATGGTGCGAACGTCGAGCTTCTACAAAGGCGGTCTCACCGGCGCGCTGAAGATCGCTCACCTCGCCGAGGCGCATGGCATGAAGGCGCAGGTCCATGGCATGGGAGTCGCCAACGCCCATCTGGCGGCCGCGATTCCCAATAACGACTTTTATGAGCAGCTCGTGTACTCGACCGAGCATATCAAAGGGCTCAGAAAGCAGCGCGAGCTGCCTGTGGTCGACGGCTTTGTCACGGCGCCCGAGACGCCGGGGCTCGGCCTTGACGTCGATTGGGCCGAGCTCGAAAAGACCGCGCTCGCGGTCGTCTAGCACTGTGAGGCCAGGCAAGCTTGCTTCGCTTCTCATAAGTCTTCGAATTGAATCGGGAACAACCCGGCCAGATCGTCGACCTCCATCAGATGATAGAGACTGAATCGATAGGCTTCGGCGGCGCTGAGTTCGGGCGGCGTGATCGGGAAGGCAATGTTGCCCCCTGTCGAGAGCCGTCCAGCGAAGCCATGGTGCAGAAGATATTGTTTGAATACCGTCAACGCTCCGATGGCGGTGCTTTGTTCATCCGCGACGCATTCGACCAGAATGAAAACTTCGCCGGGCCGCTCGAGGCCGCGCCGGGGCGAGAGCGAAATCGCTCCGCGGCCATATACGCGGGGAAAGAGGCGAAATGGCTTCTGAAACAGGTTTCGCGTCGTAGTCTCCACCGCGGCCAGGATCGGTTCGATGCGGTCGATCACAAGAGGATCGGCGCTGCCCGCCATGAGCACTGATCGCTGGCCCTCCAGGAGCGCGCCCTCGATCTTCACCCGGAGCTGGCTCGCCTTCTCCCATTGGGCGCCCGAGACGCGGGTGCGGTGCGCGTCGAGCGCCTCATAGCGGGCGTCATCGAGATGCAGGATTCCGTCCGGCTCGGCGACGGAGAAGGGATCCGCCTGCTCGTACAGGCTGTGAGCGGCTACTGAGGTCGGCGTCGCGTGGCGATCGGGATTCATGCTGTCGAGCACGAAGCTGTCGCGATCCAGATATCCGAGAATCGCGTCTCGCCCTCCCGGCGCGCAGCAGATGGAGGTGCACTCTATGATCTTGGCCATGTGCATCGCGAGCGCCGTGGGATAGCCGAGCATTTGCGGGATGGCCGCGAAGATCGCGGTGTCGCACGCGCGGCCGGCGATCACGACATCCGCGCCGCCCTCGAGGGCGCGAGTAAAGGCCTCAACGCCCATCTGGGCGACGATCCGGCTCCGGGCGATATCGTCGGACGACGGATCGGGAATACGGCCGAGCGGCGTCAGGCGCCCGCGGGCCTGCGCTTCCGCCACAAGGCTCGGCGGCACATCGGCCTGGATGTTGGCCAGGCGAAATCGCAAGCCTTCCTCGCGCGCGATCTCGCGAACCATCGCGAGCGTCGCCTCGAGATGCGGTTTTGCGCCCGCAGTCCCGGCTGTGCCGAGCAGCAGGGGAACATCGAGGCGCCGCGCGCCGAGGAGGACGAGGCGCAAATCGCGCCTGGTCATCTCGTCGTTGGTCGCCATCTTGCCGGAGCCCAGATAGTAGGGGCCGGGGTCGACCGACCCCATGTCGCAGCCGATGAAATCCGGCGACCTGGCAAGTCCGGCCTTGAGAGCCGCCTCCGGAATGCCGTAGCCGAGCTGGCCCGATGCGGCCAGCGCGACAAGCGGGCGGGTCGCCGCGGGACGCCCATCGGCGAGCCGCGCAAAGGCGCTCAAAGCTCGACATCCATGAGCGGCAGATGCTGCTGGGCCCCATAGACATCGAGATCGCCCGGCGAGCCGGCGACAATCCGGCGGGGCATCGTCACCTTGATCGCCAGAGCTTTCGGAACATGCATCACAGTCACTTCATTGTCCGACATCCCGTAAAGGCCCGCGACGGCTGTCCGCGTAAGGTTCGCCGAAGCGGCCGCCCGATCGAAGAGGTCGCGACTCGGAAAAAGGATGTCGATCGTCAGCGCGAGCGGTCCGGCGTTCTTGCTGCGCAACACATTTGCTGCAGCCGACAGCTTCATGCGGGACATCCTTTCTTGAACCATTGAGCGATCTGGCCAGTTGTCGCGAACAGGACGCCCGGGGCGCTGGCAGCGCCCTCCAGCGCCTCACGCAGGTAGCGAATGCGGTGCGCCGCTCCGAACATCCATGGATGGACGCCGATCCCGAACACCCTCGCGCCGTCCTTCTCTGCAACGAGGCGCTCGATCGCGTCCCCGACGAGCTGGGGAAACGAATGAACGGGGACACGCCGGAGCAGGAGAATCTGAACGTCGTCCCAGTCGGGCTGCGAGGGCACGGCGATCAGGGACCGATCTGGATTTTGCCAGTAGGGCTGCTCGTCATTCGGCCAGTCGAGCGTGTACTCAAAGCCTTCCTCCGCGAGAAGGCGGCTGGTGCGGCCCGTTGCGCCGTAATCCTGCCCCAGCCATCCGCGCGGCGTCAGGCCGAGCGCGTTTTGAAGCCGGTCGCGGGATTCGCGAATATGTCGCCGCTCTTCGTCCTCGCTCATGCGGCTCGTGATCATCTGGGTCGCGGTAAGGCCGTGCGCGATCGGCTCGTAGCCGCGCGAGCGCGTTTCCTCGATGAGATTCGGGCGCCGCTCCCCCGCGCCAGCGTTGATCGCGACGCTGACGGGAAGTTTGAGCGCGTCGAAAAGGGCGAGCAGCCGGAAGACGCCGACGCGGTCGCCATATTCGCGGTAGGTCCAGGTGCGGTACTCGGGGGTGAAGTCGCCGAATTCTCCGCGAAACCGCGGATCCCGGTAGGCGCCGGGTGGCGGCGTCAGCTCCCGGTATTCGAGGTGCAGGATGATGAAAGCCGCGACTTTCGCGCCGCCGGGCAGACGAAACGGCGGGCGCCGGTCGATCGGCGAATAGGGATAGACGTCATGGTCCATCCCGACCTTGCGGCCGCCCGGCACTCAGGCGGCTCCGCTCGACGCCGCCGCGTCGTACTCATGCGCGTAGTACCAGTCGGCGATCTCAGACCCGGTCGCAGCCCAGACGCCCGAATGGGAGAGAACATATTCGATCGCCGCCGCAAGGTATTTGTGCCGGTGCGGGCGTCCCAGCAGATAGGGGTGGACCGCCATGCACATCACCCGGCCGCCGCTTTCCCCCTCCGCGTAGAGGGTGTCGAACATGTCGCGCGCCATGCGCAGAAAGTCTTCGCCCTCGCCCGGGCCGTGGGTCACGACAGAGTCATTGAGGTCCATCTGGTAGGGGATGGTGATGAGCCGCCCTTTCTTCACCCGAACGGGAAAGGGCTGGTCGTCGTGGTAGAAGTCGCAATAGTAGCGGATGCCTGCCTCCGCCACGAGATCGGGCGTGTTGAACGTGTGGGAGGCGGCGGGCGAAAACCAGCCTGCGAGAGCGCGCCCGGTCAGGCGCCGGAACGTGTCGACACAATCTGCGACGAACGCCCGCTCCTCGTCCTCGCCATAGTTCCAGAGATACTGGGTGTTGTAGAGGCCATGGCACATATAGTCCCAGCCGCGGCGCTCGCAGGCTTCGAAAATCTCCGGATAGTGCTCGAAATTCGCGAGGTTCAGTGAGACGGTGCAACGAATCCCGTAGCGGTCCATCGTCTCGAACATTCGCCACAGCCCGACGCGGTTGCCGTAGTCCTTGAGGCCGTAGCCGAGCACGTCGGGATGCGGCGAGCGCGGCCAGGGATCGCGCACGCGCACCGGGCCGGGCTCGAATTCGTAATGCTCGATATTGGGACAGACCCATAACGCGACGCGGGCGCCGCCCGGCCATCGCAACGGACGGCGTTTGACGATCGGGGAATAGGCGAAGCGGTCCGGATCGGTCGTCACAACCGCAAAGTCTCCCGTCCGATCATGCCGCACCGCTCGCTTCACGCGTTCGGCGCGGGGCTTTCGAACCGGTCGGCCAGCGCCATCCAGCCGCTGTTGTCGAACAAGTCCCAGAGCTGGCGGTGGTCCAGCATTCGGTCGCGATAGCCTGCGGTCGTTCCCGTGCGGCCGAGCTCGCCGAGCAGCTCCCCGCCCATGCGTGCGAACAGACGCGTGAGCGAGTTCGGGAAAATGACGATACGGAAACCGAATCGGCTCAGCGCCTCGACGTTCAGGACCGGCGTCCGCCCGCCTTCGACCATGTTGGCCAGATGGACGCCCGGCGCCTCACGAACAATGCGTTCGAGCTCGACCTCGCTTTCCGGTGATTCGACGAAAAGAATATCGACGCCCGTGTCGCGATAGCGCTTGATGCGGTCGATCGCCGCGTCGATCCCTTCGGTGGCGCGCGCGTCCGTGCGCGCGATGATCTTGAAGTCCGGGTCTTGCCGCGCGGCGAGTGCGGCGCGCAGGCGCGACTCCATGTCGGCCGCGGAGACGAGACGGCGCCCCGGCTCGTGGCCGCATCGCTTCGGCCATTGCTGGTCTTCGATCTGGATGGCGCTGACCCCGGCGCGCTCGAACTCGCGCACGGTTCGGAAGATATTCACCGCCCCGCCGTATCCTGTGTCCGCGTCGGCGATCACCGGAATCGAAACGATGTCGGCGATGCGGCCGATGTGCTCGACGACTTCCTTGAACGAGACGACGCCAACATCGGGCGCGCCCAGGATGCTCATCGAAACGCCCGACCCCGTGACATAGACCGCCGGAAAGCCGGCGCTCTCGACGAGACGCGCAGAAATGCAATCGAAGGCCCCGGGCGCGACGATCGTCTCGCCGCCTGCCAGCATTGCGGCGAAGCGGCCGTTCCGGTCCGCCTTGGGCCTGAGTCCAAGCGGAAGTTCGATTCTCGTCTGAGACACGGAAGACCCCTATTCGGCCGCCACCGGCCGCCCGGCGCTCGCCCTCTCCCACACCGCAAGGATTTCGTCAGCGGATGCGAGCGGATAGCGGGCTTCGAACAATCGCATGGCGCCTTCGTGCTGAACGCGGTTCGGACTGGCGACGAGGTCGCGCACCACGACGACGTAGTAATCGTGGTAGGAGGCGCCCCGCACGCTCGATTCCACGCAGCCTTCGGTCGTTGTGCCCAGCATCACGACCGATTCGATCCCGTTGGCGCGTAATAGCCCGTCGATCGAAGTGCCGACGAAAACATCCGGCCGAAACTTGTCGACTTCCCAGTCGTCGGCGCCGACTCTGAGCCCGTCAACCAGCTGCCAGCCCCAGGAGCCACGCAGGGTATAGTCCGGACTCTTGCCATCGCGGCATTTGAACCTCAGCCAGGCCGGCGAATCGCTGCGCCCATTCGGCAAGGTGGTTTGGCGGATGAAAAACGTCCGCACCCCGAGCGCCTGGGCCCGCCCCACGAATCGAACGATTCCGGGGACAATCGCCTTGATGGCGCTGAGGTCCTTGCCATGACGCGCAAAATGGCCTTCGTCGTGGCAAAAGTCGTTCTGCACGTCGATAACGACGAGCGCGGCGGCCTTAGGGTCAACCAGTTCAGCGAGCGAATCCCGGACAGCGACGCCATTGATGGTGCGCATCATTCCTCCCAGATCGAGGGCCATGCGACGAGCGAGCCGCGAAACTAGCAGGCGAGGAAAAGTGTGGCAAGTCACTTGTTATGATAAGTATGATAACTGGAGCCGATGATATGGGCCAGACGGTGAAAGCCAGACGGAGCGACGACGAGAAGTCGAGTCTCGCGGAGATCGGAATCGAACCGCCGTATCGCGATACGGCGGCGCCTCTGTACGAGCAGGTCTATGCGGCTCTCAGGGACGCGATCTATCGCGGGTCGCTCGCCGAAGGCGCGACCATGCCGAGCGAGACCGAACTCGTCCGCGTCATGGGCGTTTCGCGCATCACCGTGCGGCGGGCCATCGATGAACTCGTGGCCCGCGGGCTCGTGGTGCGCGCACAAGGCCGCAACACCCGCGTGAGGAAGAATATCGGCGCGGAGCCGATCACCGCCAATGTCGAAGAATTGCTGGAAAACAACCTGGCAATGGGCTTCCGCACGAGGGCCAGCGTCGTCGAGTTCGGCGCCGTCCCGGCCCCGCCGGACGTGGCCGCCGCGCTCGAGGTCGAGCGTGGCTCCGAAGTCCAGATGAGCGTGCGAGTCCGCAGCTTCGAGACTGAGCCGTTCTCGCACCTGACGACCTATCTTCCGCCTGACATTGGCGCCCATGTGAGCCGCCAGAAGCTCAGCGAGCAACCCATCCTCATCCTCCTCGAAAGAATCGGCGTCCATGTGACCCATGCCGACCAGGCAATCTCGGCGGAAGCCGCTTCCCCTGGAGTGGCGGCGCTGCTGCATGTCGAGGTCGGCTCCGCGCTTCTCAAGATTGAGCGTCGCGTGATCGGAGACTCCGGCCGTCCGGTCGAATTCATTCGGGCGCTCTACCGCCCTGACCTCTATCGCTACCAGATGAGGCTGCAGCGGGTGCGGAAGAGCAAGACCCGCCAATGGCGCCCGGTCGATCCCCTTCCTAAACCCTAAAGGCACACACCGGGGAGAGAGACAGATGTTCGCGCCGCCGCCCGTGATCCCGACCGAGGTTTTCGCCGAACTGCCGGCTGAATTCCGCAAGCCGAAGCCGAATGCGTGGGCGGACGCCAATCGTGGCGGCGCGGCTTTGCATTCGTTCCTCGAAGGGCCATCGTTCGATCGCGACGGCAATCTCTATGTCGTCGACATTCCCTACGGACGCATTTTTCGGGTGTCGCCGAGCGGCAAGTTCGCACTAGTCGCGGCCTATGACGGCGAGCCGAACGGGCTCAAAATCCACAAGGACGGTCGCATCTTCGTCGCAGATTATAAGAACGGCCTGCTCCTGCTCGACCCCGAGCGGGGCGAACTCACACCGGTCGTCAATCGCCGCTGGAGCGAGCGGTTCAAGGGCCCGAACGATCTTTTCTTCGCAGCGAATGGCGATTTGTATTTCACCGACCAGGGGCAGACCGGATTTCAAGACCCGACCGGCCGGCTCTATCGCTACGACCTGGCGGCGGACAGGCTCGATCTGCTGCTTGGCGTGATTCCGAGCCCGAACGGTCTTGTAATGAACGTCGAAGAGAACGTCATTTTCGTCGCCGTCACCCGAGGCAATTGCGTCTGGCGCATGCCAATTCTCGCCGACGGCAGCGTCACCAAAGTGGGAATGTTCGTTCAGCTCTCAGGAGGCCTTGGCGGCCCCGATGGCTTGGCGATGGACGAAACGGGAGGCCTTGTCGTCGCGCATGCGGGGCTGGGCGCCGTATGGCTGTTCGACCGTCTTGGCCAGCCCGTGGCTCGCGTGCAGTCCTGCGCGGGCGTGTTGACCACCAACATCGCCTATGGCGGCGACGATCGCCGGACGCTGTACATCACGGAATCCGAAACGGGCGCCATCCTGCGGGCGACGATGCCGACCGCCGGCAAGGCGATGTATTCGCACGGCGGCTGACACGAGTTCGGACGGTCAGCTGAATTCAAGAGGCTGACGTTTGCGCACGAGCTGCGAAGCGGCGACGGCAAGGACAAGCGCGCCGCCATAGAACAGGTTTTGCACGAATGTGTCGACGCCGAGCATAGTCAGTCCGGTGATGCCGCTGACCAGCAGATAGACGGCAATGAAGGAGCCCCACGGATTGAAGCGGCCGGGCGAAACGCTGGTCGCACCGAGGAACACCGCGGCGAACGCCGGCAGGAGGTAGGTCGCGCCTGATGTCGGATCGGCTGCGCCGGTCATGCCCGCATAAAGCGTTCCGGCCAGCGCCGCGAAGACGGACGATGCGACGAGACAGCCGGCGCGCACGCGGTCGACCTTGATGCCGCTGAGCCGCGCGACCTCGCGGCCGCGGCCGACAAACAGCAAACGCCGCCCCAGCGCCGTAAAGTCGAAGACGTACCAGACCGCGGCGGTGAGCACGAGACCGTAGTAAAACGCAAGCGGCACCCCGAGGAGCCTCGCGCCGACGACGGCGTCGACGAGGCCATCCGAAATTCCCCCGATTGTCTGGGAGGCGCTGATCCAGAGCACCACGCCGCTGATGAAGGTCCCGACGCCCAAAGTGACGATCAAGGAGGGTATCCGAAAAAAGAGGATGAACGCCGCATTGATCAATCCGATCACGACAGCGAGAATGAGAACAGCAGCGATCGCGAGCAGGATCGGCCATCCGTGTTGGACATTGAGGATGCCAATCAGCATCTGCGAGAGCGTCAGGACATTTGCGACCGAGAGGTCAAAATCGCCCGCCGTCAGAGGAATCATAAGACCGAGGGTGACGACCACAAGCACGGCCTGCGATCCAAGGATCGTCGAGAAGTTGCCCCACGTCGGATAGGCGTCCGGCCGCAACGCGCTGAAAAAGAGGATGACCACGATCCAGGCGATCAGAAGCGCCAGACTCTCGACGGTCTGCGCGAGCCTGCTGCGCCGTGGCCGTCTTGGCGCTTCAGCCTGAGCCGGCGCTTTGGCGTCAACAGCCTGCCCAGGCGCGCTCATGCCAGTCTTTCCTCTTCGATGATCCCCAAATCGTCGGCGCTCATACTGTTGTAGCACCGTTCCGTAATCGCCTCCTTCGATATTGCGGCGCCGGAAAGCTCTCCGATGATGCAGCCGCGCGCGAAAATCAGCACGCGGTGACAGATCGCCGCAAGCTGCTCGGCGTCGGTGCTGGCGCAAAGGACCGCGGCTCCCCGCTGCGCCGCTGCGTCGAGCGCCTTATAGACCTGCTGCCTTGCGCCGACATCCACGCCCTGGGTCGGTTCGTCCAGCATCAACAGCGCCGGCTTCGTCTGCAGCCATTTGGCGAGCAGCGCCTTCTGCTGATTTCCGCCGCTGAGCTCGTCGAGGTTGAGCGAGGGATCGGCCGGCCGCACGTCGAAAGCCGCGGTCAGCTCTCTCCCGCGGCGGTTTGCGGCCCGCCGATCGAGAAGGAGGCCGCGCATGAAGGAGGCGATGACGGGAAGCGTTACGTTATGGCCAACCGAGAGGCGGCCGACTCCTGAGGCGCCGAGCCTGTCAGCCGGCAAGAGCGCAATTCCCGCTTCGCGCGCGCGAGCCGGCGACATCTCAGCCAGGTCGAGCGTCGCGCCCCCGATCGTCAAGCGCCCGCCCTCGGCGCGCGTCGCCCCAAAGATCAAGCCGGGCGCCTCGTCGAAGCCCGAACCGATTAGGCCCGTCAGACCGAGCACTTCGCCACGGCGGAGATCGAAGGCGACGTCTCGCACGGAGCCGCCCGTCAGTCCCTGCACCGAGACCGCAATATCCTTAGGCGCGCTGTCCCAACGTGTGATCTCGAACCGCTGCATTCGGCGCCCGACGATTGTCTCGACGAAATTTTCGGCGGTCGAATTCGCGGTGACAAGCGTTCCGGCGACGCGGCCATCGCGAAGGACGGTGGCGCGGTCGGTGATTTCCATCACCTCGTCAACATCGTGCGAAACGAACAATACACTCGCGCCGTTCGCGACGATCTGGCGGACAAGGGCGAAGAGCCGGTCGACCCCGGCGCGGGGCAGAAAGGGGGTCGGCTCGTCGAGAACGAGAATGCCGCCGCCGCCGTGGGCAGCGCGGGTCTCGCGAATGTCCTCGAAAGCCCTTACGATCGCGAGAAGCGCGCGCTCGACCTGAGGCAGGTCGGCGACCCGCTCGTCGGGATCGATCGCAAGGCCGAAGCGGGCGAAGATTTCGCGCGCGCGCCGCCGCTCCTGCCGCCACGAGAGCGCCCAGTTGTCGCGCGTCGCCAGGTCGCCGATGCGCAAGTTCTCGACCACGCTCAGCGAGGGCAGGAGACCGAGCTGCTGATGCACGAACGCCAGCCCGTGCTTTCGGTATTCGCCCGGCGGGAGGGGAAGGGGCGCTCGTCGGCCGAAAATCGCCAGCGACGCCCCAGGCTCGGGCGCATGATAGCCCGCAAGGATTCGAATAAGCGTCGATTTGCCGGAGCCGTTCTGCCCGAGGAGGCCATGGACCTCCCCGGGCAGAACCGCAAAGCCAACGTCGTCGAGCGCCTTGGCGCCGCCGAACGTCTTTGACAGATGCGCGATTTCAAGCACCGCCGTCATCGATGGCCCGGAAATGCGGGCGGGAGACC
The DNA here is from genome assembly GCA_963794655.1 of uncultured Alphaproteobacteria bacterium. GTDB lineage: Bacteria > Pseudomonadota > Alphaproteobacteria > Rhizobiales > Beijerinckiaceae > Roseiarcus. Next base: position 610,865 of record CAWCEV010000006.1, on the reverse strand, counting down.
GACTATTCGAGCCCCCACAATTTGCGAAAGCCGGACACGTGGACATCGCCATAACCCGTATCATATTGGGCAGGTGTTCCGGCCTCCTTGGCGTTATCCTGATCGAAAATATGATAGGGGACGAGCAGGTGATGCACCGGGTCGAGCCCGCACAGCACGCGCATATCCGCGTCAACGAACCCGCGTCCGACCCAGCCTACGCTTTCGCCGATATCCATCTCGACGTCGCCCTTCTGAATCGCGTCGATGACGAAAGGCGTGCCGTTGAAGGTTGCAATTTTCACCGAGCCCGCGCGGCCAGTGACCTTGAGCGCCGGAAACACGAATTGGGTCATCGGGTCGTAGATCGGCACGATGTAGTTGATCGTCGGATCGGCGTTGAGCGCCGCCTGAACGCTGGTCTGGATCTTTGACGACCATTCCGGGATCGGCGCGTTGATGTAGCTCGACTTGCAGTTCGCCCCGCAGACGAGCGACAGCTGCTCGCGCAGGGCCTTGACGTAAGGCGCGGTCGGCACGACCTCATCGGAACCGATGACGAGAACGTTGGCCTTGCCGCCGGACTTGAGCGCGATCCAATCGGCGATGATCCGCCCAGCGAGCTGGTAGTCGACCTGGACGGAATTATCGAGCGGGACGGGCGGCGACAGTGAATAATCATAGTAGTGGCTGACGACCACTTTCACACCGGCTTCGCGCGCCGCCTTGATCTGCGGACCGAGCAGGGCAGGATCGGTCCCGCCCATCAGGTCGATCAGGTCGTATTTCTGATTGACGCCCGCCTCGACGCCCTGCACCCACTGCTCGGGCTTCGCCTGGTTGTTCCACTCGTCGAGGGTGAAGCCGACATCCTTGGCCGCCTGCTGCATGGCGTTGACGATATCCTGTGCGAACGGATTCGCGCTGGTGACCGGGATGACCAGGACCTTCTTGCCCTTCATGCAGGTCTTCGCATCGAAGGCCTTGCCAGGTTCGATGAATTTCGGCGGATTGATATGCTCGGCGAGCAACGCCTTGGCCTTGTCCAGTTCCGCGTCGTCGGCGCGCGCGACGTTGGCCGCAAGCGCGCTGGCCGCGATTAAGCAGGACGCCAGCAGTGAACCCCTCAGTCTCACCCATATGTGTTGCATTTTCTCTCTCCCGAAGCTCTCGGACCGCATCGGAGTCGAACAGCCCAGCCCGATCCGCACGCGGGTCGATGTCTGCTCGCCTGGGGTCCGGCGGAAACCCTAACAAGCGCTCACGGCGCATGCAAGAACTTGTCATGATAAGTATGATAACTGAAGGGCCGTGCCGGATTTGGTCCGGTCACCCGCGACCGCCGAATTCGGGCGGAAGACCCCCACGGCTCATCTTGCGCTAGGGCGGTGTTGGGCGGCGGAGCGCCGCTGTTCGAATGCTATGGCTTGGAACGTCCAAAACTCCCTACGAACAGTCGCGCATTCAAGGGAAGAAAGGGCCCGCTGGCAGCCGTCCGGACGGGTTACGTAAACGACGGGCTCAGCCCTTCAGGGCGCCCGCGGTTAGGCCGCTGATGAACTGCCGCTGCAAGGCGAGGTAGACGAGGACGACGGGAACGAGGGCGATTATCAGCCCCGAACAGAGCGCTGTATAGTCGGTTCCGTATTGCCCCACCGCCTGAAACACCGCCGACTGCACCGTTTTCTTGCCCGGCGAGGTGATCAGCGTGTTGGCGAACATGAATTCATTCCAGGTGTACAGCGACTGAATGATGACCACGGTCGCCATGCCCGGGCGGGCCAATGGTAGGTAGATGTGCCAGAACACCTGAAAGTCGTTGCAGCCGTCGATTCGCGCCGAGTCGCCCAGTTCGCCGGGCAGGCTGAGGAAAAAAGTCCGCATGAGGAAGACGGCGAAGGCGGCGCCGCCGCCGACATAGGACAGCGCGAGCCCCGTCAGCGTGTTGAGCATGTGCAGCGACTTGAGGAACTGGAACATCGGGATGAGGATCGCCTGCGGCGGGATCATCATTGCTCCGATGAAGGCGTAGAACACGATCTCGCGTCCCGGAAACGAGTAGCGCGCGAAGGCGTAAGCCGCAGGCGTCGCCACCGCGACGACCAACGCGACAGTCAGGCCGGTGACATAAAGCGAATTGCCGAGATGCACCGGGAAGTTCATCGCGAACCAGACACGCGGGAAGTTCTGCCATTTGATCTCCGATGGCAGCAGCGTGTTGAACACTTCGTGCGAATCCTTCACCGAGGTGAGGATCATCCAGATCAGCGGGAACGCCTCAACGATCACGATCGCGATCAGGATGACGTAAATGAGAGCGCGGGTGAAGATCAACGACCATGGCGTCCGCGCGATTGCGCCGCGAGCGCTGTAGGACGATAACGTCGTCGCGCCGCTCATTCGCCTGCCGCTCACAGTTCAATCTGCGAGTCGAGGTCGGGACGCCGTCCCAGACGAATCTGGATCGCCGAGACCACGATGCTGAGCAGCAGGATGATGATCGCGATCGCCGTCGCATATCCGAGGCGCGAATTCGACGCGCCCATCGCGCCGAAAGCGATCGTGTAGAGGTAGGTGCCGAGGGTGGCGCTGGCATAGTTTGGACCGCCGGCGGTCATCACCCAGATTTGGTCGAACACCTTGATGCCGTTGATGGTGTTAAGCACGATCACGATCAGGATTACCGGGCGGATTGTCGGCACGGTGACGTGCAGGAACCGCGACCATGCCTTCGCCCCGTCCATTTCCGCCGCCTCGTAGAGCTCGCTCGGCACGCCTTGCAGCGCGGCGAAGAAGATCACCAGATAGAAGCCGAGTGACTGCCAGACGGAGACGATGATTACGCTTGGCATCACTGTGTTGGGGTCGGCGAGCCACAGAGGCGTGAAAGCGCCAAGCCCGATCGCCCGCAGGACGCTGTTCACGGCGCCGAAATTGGGCTCGAACAGCATCGCCCACAAGAGGCCGCTGATCGCAAGCGAAATGATCACCGGCATGAAGTAGAGCGTGCGGAACACGGTGCTTCCGCGAATGCCTGAGTTGAGCAGGCTCGCGATCAGCAACGGCAAAATGGTCTGGAGGATCACGGTGCAGATGGTGAAATAGGCGGTGTGCCAGAGCGCTCTTAGGAATGTCTCGTCGTGCAATAGGTTGAGGTAGTTGCTGAAGCCGGCCCATTTCGGCGGCGCCATGCCGTTCCAATGCTGCAGGCTGAGCAGGACGGCGGCCGCCATCGGCGCCGCCATGGTCAGGACCAACGCCAGGCCTGCCGGGGCGATGAACAGAACCGGCGGAATCAAACGCCGCGTGCGCAATGACAAAAGCGGCGGGCGGAGGGCAATGGCCATTCAGTGCTGTCTTCGCGCATCGCTGCGCCGCCGGGGGGAGGAGGCCCGGCGACGCAGCTGGAAGGAGACGCGGCGTCGCGCCTCCCGGTTACTTGCCGCGGGCCGCCATTACGTCGGCCTCGATCTTCTTGGCGCCGTCCTCGGGCGAAATCGAGCCGTCAAGCGCGCTCTGGCAAACATTGGAGACCGAATCCCAGCTTCCGGGCCCGAACAGGATGTGATCGGCGGCGTCGGTCGCGATCCACGGGATCATGGTGCGAACCTTCGGATTGTCGATCTGGTCGACAGCGCTGGTGAGCGAGGGGAATGATTGCAGACCCTTAGCGCGCCAGTTGTAGACGTCGGGGCGGAAGATATAGGCGACGAATTTGACGGCGATATCCTTGTTCGGGCTGTTGGCGTTGACCGACCAGGCCTCGCCGGCGCCGTCGCCAGTGTAGTGGACGCTGTCGGCCGTCAAGGCCGGGACCTTGTGGACAGAGTAATTGTCGAGCCAGTCTTTGCTTCCGTCATGGGCGAAGATGCTCGGCGTCCACGATCCGCCGAAGAACATCGCGGCGCGCCCCTGATAGACCAGCTGATAGCTTTGGGGGTCGTCTATGCCATTGATGCCGGGCGGGAACACGCCGGCCTTGGCCAGGCGCTCAAGCAGTCCGAGCGCATCAATGACGGGCTTCGAATCCCAGCTGAGGCCCGGCGCGGTGTGGTCGTCGAGCGCGTAGACGTCGCCACCGTACTGGGCGACGAGTGGCAGAAAGAAGTCCGGGCAGGTGTTGCGGGTGAGGTTGCCCCAGGCGAGCGGGATATATCCCTTGGCCTTGAACTTGGGCACGTCGGCGATCAGCTCGTCCCAGGTGTTGGGCACGCTGAGGCCGACTTCCTTCATGATGCGGTCGTTTGCGAACACGCCGAAGTCCTGCGCCATGTCGGCGAGGCCGTAGGGCTTGCCGTCGAATGTGTACTGGCGAAGCGGTCCCTTGAAGAACTGGTCGAAGAATTCGGGCTTGAACACGTCCTTGAAGTTGACGAGCTGACCGGCGCGGCCGAGTTCTCCGGTCTTGGTCCCGCCGTTGAACACGTCGGGCAGCGAACCGCCGGCGATCATTGCGGTCAGCGTCGGCAGGTACTGGCTGAAGGCGACGAAATTGCTCTCGACCTTCACTCCGGGATTCTCGGCCTCGAAGCCAGCGACGGTCTTGTCCCAGTAGGGAGTGCCAGCGACATAGGCGGGCTGCCAGCTCATCACGTGAAGCGTGGTGTCGGCCAGGGCAGGGTGAACGGCGGCGGCGAATCCCGCCGCTGCGGCGGCGACGATGAGTTTTTTCATCAACATCTTCTCCCTAGTGTCGCTCTGAGTCAGTTCTTCCCGACCCTCGAGATTCACAATTTACGGAACGCTCTTCGTCTCAGCAGCCAGAGGGGCGGGCGGTTCCGCTATTTTCGCCCCTGAGGTTGATTGTCCCGGCCTGTCAGCCGCGGCGCCGTCATCCTGCGACGACATCGTTTCGCTGGCGCGCAGGGAGCCGTTGACCGCCCACATCGATTGCACCGCCCGATCCTCGTAAGGATGGTCGCGCGCGACGGCCTCATTCAGTTCAATGCCGCCGAGGCCGGGCAGCCCGCCCACCACGTAGCTGCCGCCCACCGGCATTGGGCAGTTCTTAATGAGCTCGCGGCGCCAGGGGGCATCGAACTCGGAAAAGGATTCCTGTCGGACGACGTTGGTCGTCGCGGCATAAAGCTGCAGAACCGCAGCGGTCGCAATCGGACCAAACGGGCAATGGAACGACACCGGGAGGTACGCCGTGTCCGCGATGACTGCGATCTTCCTGGCTTCGAGCAGGCCGCCGACCTGGATCGGATCGGGTTGGATGATGTGCGGGCGCCCCTCGGCGAGGAGCTGTGGAATCTGGTAGCGGGAATAGCAGCGCTCACCCACCGCGATTTTCAATCCCAGCGGGCGTGCCACCTGGCCGAGCGCGATATAGTTCTCCGGATCGACCGGCTCCTCGAACCAGTCGACCCCGGCCTCGGCGAGCTGATGCGCGAGCGCGCTTGCGGTCCCGACGCTGAATTGTCCATGGCCATCGACGAACACCTGAACGTCGGGGCCGACCGCGGCGCGGACGGCGGCGACATCCTCCATTCCGCGCCGGAGCCCGACAGGGTCAGGGTCGCGCCCCAGCCCCCAGAACGGGTCGAACTTGAGGCCGCCGTAGCCGGCGCTGGCGGCCTTGCCGGCAGCGGCTGCGGCAGCGTCCGCGCCGGCGCCGTGCTGATACCAGCCATTGGCGTAGGCTGGAATTTCGGCATGGACGCGCCCGCCGAGCAGATTGAAAGCCGGCTGCCCGAGCGCCTTGCCGCAGATATCCCACAAAGCAAATTCGATCGCCGCAATGGCGCTGTTGAGGACAGGGCCGCCGCGCGCATATTCGTTGCGATACATCGCTTGGACCAGGCGTTCGACGTCAAATGGCGAAGCGCCGAGCACATAGCGGGTGGCCATGTGGTCGATGGCCGAGGCGACCGTGCGCGCCTGCCATTGCATCGTGCCCTCGCCAAGCCCGGAGAGCCCTGTGTCCGTGTGCACGCGGGTGAGAACGAGATTGTTCCACCCATGCCCCACCAGGAACACTTCAACGCGGGCGACCTTCACGCGTTGACCTCCCAAGCGCGTTTCGATGCGAACATGATTACATATTATTCTGATGATAGTCTATAGAATTCTGTCCGCAGTCGACTACGGTCGGGCGATGGATCGCTACGCCGGCATCGCCAACGCAACCCGCGTGAAGCTCCTGTCACGACGTCACGCGAGACGGCCGGAGGGGTCGCCGCCAAGCATGTGCGAGCCGTGGAAAGACCTGCGGCAGGCGCGGCTAATCCGGGATGCGAGATAAGATTGTACGGGACGTCCACGCCCCCAGCCGGAAAGGCGACGGGGGACCCGACGATCTGACTGAGCTTTGAGGATGGCCGGAACACCGAGTTCCTCTTCCGTCGGCCACCCCATTGCTAGCGAACTTTCGACCGCAACCGCCAGCAAAGCGGCTCTATTCCCTTTCGAGAAATGTAACCGTCGCCTAGCGACCAGCACGCCACCCGCTCGCGCCAACCGAGCGCCCGCTCATATCAGCCGAAGACGCTCGGGGCGGGCGTTACGAGACGACGCCCGGGGCGGCCGTTACGAATAGCGATCCGACAGGTCAATGTCTTCAGCACGGCAATCCGGACGTAACCGTCGCTAGGATCAATGGACCGGGTCCAGCACTACCACCGGTATCTCGCGTTCAGTCTTGAGCTGATAATCGGCATAAGGCGGCCAGAACTCCAGCGCCTTTTTCCAAAGGCGGGTGCGCTCGTCGTCGGTTGCAGTCCTCGCCCGCGCCTTCAGCTTCTTGGTCCCGACTTGGACCTCGACCTCGGGATTGGCGAGGATATTGCGGTACCATCCGGGATGTTCAGGCGCGCCGCCCTTCGAGGCGACCACGAAATACTTTTCGGCGTCCGTGCCGTAGAACAGTGGAAATATGAACTTGTCTCCGGACTTACGCCCGGTGGTGGTTAGAAGCAGCGCCGGCGCGGTGATCTCGCCCCGCCCCGGCACATCGATCTTGTACATTTGGCCCTCGGTTCCGCCGCTCGCGAGATAGCGGTTGGCGTGCTTGACCATCCAGTCCGGCAGGTTCGGAGCGAGTTTCGCGTCAGTCATCATGGGCCTCCCTTGGAGTCTTGAAGACTATAGCGCCGCTGCTTGCCTCGGCCAATGCGGCCAACTAAGCGGCCCTGAGAAACTTCCATCTCGTTGCCTTGTCGGATCGCGACGGCTAGGTTGTCGGCGAAGCGGCGTTCCGGTCTAACGCAACGCCAGAAACCCGTACAATAAGGAGGCAGTCATGGCGGCGATACCCGCAGAGTATCTGGATTTGCTGCAGCAGAAACCGACGTTCGCTCATCTCGCCACGATCATGCCGAACGGAACGCCGCAGGTTACGCCCGTATGGTTTGACTACACGAATGGAAAGATCCGGGTGAACTCCGCGAAAGGCCGCGTGAAGGCGCGCAACATGCAGGAGGGCGCCCCGGTGGCGCTTTCGATTCTCGACCCGGAGAATCCCTATCGTTACATCCAGATCCGCGGCCGCGTCGAACACGTGACCGAGGAGGGCGCATCGGCGCATATTGATTCCCTGGCGAAGAAATATCTCGGAAAGGACAAGTATCCCTGGGCCCAGCCGGGGCAGGTAAGGATCACTTTCGAGATTGAGCCCACTGCTGTGCAGGCCCAGGGCTGATCTCGCCAAACGAGGGATCGCGGGCCGAGGCGAGACCCCGGCGGGTTTTCCGTTTCTGTTAGAGGGGAACCGTCACCCTGACCGGTCCGTCTGCGCTATTCTATCCGCCTCGGCGTAGGCGGCCGCATCGTTCAGGGAGCGGATTGTGCTCAAGCTAGGCTATAAGGCGTCCGCGGAGCAATTTGGGCCGACTGAATTGCTCCAATTTTCCCGCCTCGCCGAGCAGGCGGGATTCGAACTCGGTCTTCATCAGCGACCACTTCCAGCCATGGAAACATCACGGCGGCCACGCTCCCTTTTCGCTCGCGTGGCTTGGCGCTCTTGGGGCGATCACAAATCGCATCACCATCGGCACGAGCGTGCTGACGCCCACCTTTCGCTATCACCCAGCGGTCGTGGCGCAGGCCTTCGCAACCCTTGGGGTCATGTTTCCCAATCGGGTCGTGCTCGGCGTCGGCACCGGGGAATCTCTGAACGACGTCCCTTCAACCGGCATGGCGTGGCCCGAGTTCAAGGAGCGGTTCGCGCGCTTCCGGGAGGCGATCGCCTTGATCCGACAGTTGTGGACCGAGGAGCGCGTGACGTTCGACGGCCAATATTATCACACCAAGGAGGCGACCATTTATGATCGGCCTCCGACCCCCGTGCCGATCTATATCGCGGCGGCCGGCGCACTGATCGCAAAATATGCCGGCCGAGCGGGCGACGGCTTGATCTGCACCAGCGGCAAGGCGCGTGAACTCTATACGGAAACGATTTTGCCAAAGGTAATGGAAGGGCGCGCTGACGCCGGCACGCGGGCGCCGGACTACACCCGGATGATCGAGGTCAAAGTCTCGTTCGACACGGACATGAAACGCGCGATGGAGGACACGCGCCACTGGGCGGTTCTCGCCTTGACGCCTGAGGAGAAGACGTCCGTCCATAGTCCTGAAGAGATGGAGCGCCTCGCTGACGGGCTCTCGGCTGAGCGCGCCGCGAGCCGCTGGATTGTCTCGACCGATCCGGACGAGCATGTCGAGCAGATCGGCTACTACATCGACCTTGGCTTCGACCATCTGGTCTTTCACGCTCCGGGTCCCGATCAGGAGCGATTCCTCCGGCTCTACGGGGAACACATTCTGCCACGACTCCGTCGCCGCGCCGGCGCTCCGGACGAAACCCGCAAGAGCGCATGACCGCTCTTAAGGTCATCGCCTTAACGGGCCTGCCCTTGATCAAGGCTGGCGACGACCTTGTCGAACTGATCGCCTCAAACCTCAAACGGAATGCAGTCGGGCCGCAGGCGCAAGACGTGCTTGTGGTTGCGCAGAAGATTGTTTCGAAGGCCGAGGGCCGCATGGTCGACCTCGCAACGATCAAGCCCTCAGCGCATGCAATCGCCCTCGCGGCGGATGTCGACAAAGACCCACGGCTTGTGGAGATTATTTTGTCGGAGTCGGTTCGCGTTGTGCGGGCCCGTCGGGGGGTGCTGATCGTCGAGCATAGGCTGGGCTTCATCATGGCGAACGCCGGGGTGGACCAATCGAATGTCGGACCAGCGGACGGCGCGCAGCGTGCGCTTCTGTTGCCGGAGAATCCGGACCGCAGCGCAGCGGCGCTGCGAGTTGGCTTGACGGCGGCGACCGGAATTGATTTCGCGGTGGTGATAAACGACAGCTTCGGACGTGCGTGGCGTCAGGGAACAACCGGCGTCGCGATCGGCGCCGCCGGCCTTCCCGGATTGATCGATCTGCGCGGACGACCTGACCTTTTTGGCCGAAGGCTCGAGGCCAGCGTCATTGGTTTCGCGGATGAAATCGCCGCCGCTGCTTCGCTCGTGATGGGCCAGGCCGACGAGGCGTCGCCGGTCGTCCTCATCCGGGGCTTGCATTGGTCGGCGCCAGAATCCACGGCGGCCGCCATCATCCGTCCCTCGAGCGAGGATCTGTTTCGATGAGTCGAGATCTTGTCGTCGCGCTTTCCGGCGGCATCGGCGGCGCCAAGCTTGCGCTGGGCTTGAGCCGGATCGTCAAGCCCGAAAATCTCATCGTTGTCGCCAACGTTGGCGATGACTTCGAGCATCTCGGCCTGCACATTTCGCCTGACGCCGACACGCTCATGTACACGCTTGCCGGCCTCGACAACGTAAAACTCGGTTGGGGCCGGCAGGACGAAACCTGGTCGTTTATGGAAACGCTCTCCGCGCTCGGCGGCGAGGACTGGTTTCGCCTGGGCGACCGCGATCTTGCGGTTCATGTCGAGCGCACGCGCCGGCTTGGGCGCGGCGAAGCGCTCTCCGCAGTCACCGCCGACTTTTGCCGCCGCCTCGGCATCGGTCCGCGCGTGCTGCCCGCGACAGATGATCGATTGCGCACGCGATTGCTGACCGACGAGGGATGGCTCGACTTTCAGGACTACTTCGTACGCCTTCGATGCCGGCCCGTTGTGCGCGAGCTTGAGTTCGATGGCGCCGAGCTTGCGCGGCCTCACCCCGATCTTCTCGCGGCGCTGGCCGACAAAAGGCTGCGCACCGTGATCATTTGCCCTTCTAACCCGTTCATCAGCGTGGAGCCTATCCTCGCCGTCCCAGGGATACGTGAGGCGCTCTCCGCCTGTGTCGCACCCGTCATTGCGGTTTCTCCGATCATTGGCGGCCGCGCGGTCAAAGGTCCCACCGCCAAGATGATGATGGAGCTTGGAATGACACCGAGCGCCGCCGCAGTCGCCAGGCGATACGGCGATCTGCTCGATGGCTACGTGATGGACGTCGAGGACGCGGAGGAAGCGGCGCAGATCACGCCGAAGGTGACGCTGGCGCCGACGCTCATGACAAGAGTTGCGGAGAAGAAGCAGTTGGCTCGCGTCGTCCTTAGAGCGGCGGACGCGCTTGCCGCTTCGAAACGCGGACGGGACCTCGTCGCGTGAGCAGCGTCTGGGCCGTCGTGCCCGTCAAGGAATTCGAGGGCGCCAAAGAGCGGCTGTCGTCAGCCTTGAGCCCGAAGGAACGTCGCCTGCTCGCGACGACCATGCTCGAGGATGTGCTGGACGCGGTGAGCGCGGTCAAAGAGCTTGCCGACGTGGTCGTCGTCACGGTCGATCCCGCCGCCGCATCGCTCGCCTGCCGCTACGGCGCGCGTATCGTTACCGAAGGCGCGCGAGATGGCCATACCGGCGCCGTCACCGCCGCGTCCCGCTTGCTCGCGCGCGAGGGGAGGACCGGCATGATGACGATGCCGGGCGACATTCCGCGCCTGTCGCCAGCCGAAATCGCTGCGACGCTTGCGGCCCACCAGGCCGCTCCGTCTTTCACCATCGTGCCCGCGCATGACGATCTTGGCTCGAACATGATCATCTGCTCGCCGCCGGACGCCGTGCCGCTGCGTTTCGGCGAGGACAGCTTCTACCCGCATCTGGATGCGGCGCGAATGCAGGGGATCGACCCGCTTATCGTTCGCCATCCCGGGATCGGCATGGATATCGACAATCCCATCGATCTCGTCAGGTTCCTGAGAATGACGCCACGCGAGCCTACACGGACACTCGCTTTCCTCGAGCAATCGGGGATAGCCGACCGCCTTTCTGCGCGCGGAGCGGGAGCTTAGGTAAGCTATTCCGCCGCGACGAGTTTCCGTGGCGGCGTCAGGATGACCTGCGCCAGAGGTGCGGCGTTCATCGCCGCTTCCCGCCGCTCCGCTGGGACGGGGCCGTACAGCGTCGTCCGCTGCTGCGGGATGCGCCCGAGCGAACGGATGAGGTCTTCCATCGCCTCGGGCGGGAATTCCTGCCCATGCTCCGCGCCGGCGGCGCGAGTGATGCTCTCGTTCATCAACGTGCCGCCCAGATCGTTGGCGCCCGCCTTTAGGCATGCTGCGGCGCCTTCGGGCCCCATCTTCACCCAGGACGTCTGGATATTCGTGATGAGAGGATGGAGCGCGAGCCGCGCCACGGCGTGCATCAGCACCGCCTCTCGGAAGGTCGGTCCACGCCGCGCCATGCCCTTGAGATACATGGGCGCTTCCATATGCACGAAAGGCAACGGGACGAATTCGGTGAGGCCGCCCGTCTCCCCCTGCAAGTCCCGCACGGCAAGGAGATGCCGCGCCCACGACAGCGGATGCTCGATATGCCCATACATGATCGTCGACGTGGTGCGCAGCCCAAGGCCATGTGCGGTCCTTACGGCATTGAGCCATTCGGCCGTGTTCACCTTGTCGGCGCAGATGATGGCGCGCACGTCGTCGTCCAAGATCTCGGCGGCGGTGCCTGGCAACGTGCTGAGGCCCGCGGCTTTAAGCTCCGCCAGGAACGACCGGATCGGCGTGCCAAGCGTCGCCGCGCCCTGCGTCACCTCCAATGGCGAGAAGGCGTGGATGTGCATTTCGGGAACCGCGGCCTTGATGGCGCGGCAAATCGCGAGATAGGTCTCGCCGCTGTAGTCCGGATGGATGCCGCCCTGAAGACACACCTCGGTCGCGCCTCGCTCCCATGCCTCCGTCGCGCGGCGGACAATCTCTTCGAGGGCAAGGTCATAGGGCGCGCCGCGCAAGGCCTCGTGCGTCTTGCCCTTGGAGAAGGCGCAGAACGTGCAGCGGTAGGAGCAGATGTTGGTGTAGTTGATGTTGCGGTTGACGACGTAGCGGATGGTCTCGCCGCTGGTCGTCTGGCGAAGCTTATCGGCTGCGGCGGCGACGCGGCGGTAGTCGGCGTCGCGCACCGCAAACAGCCGCACGATCTCCGGTTCATCAAGGCGAACGCCCGCTTGCGCGCGCTCGATGATGCGCTCGATCGAAGGGTCGACCGAGCGCGCGTGGACGGGATGGGCGCGCGGGGCGGTCTTCGCGCCCGGCGCCCAGTTGTCATCACGTGCGAACCCCTCGGCGTCGCTGAGGCGCCGCGCCTGCGTCGCGATCGCCGGCGCCGTCCACGCGCCAAGATCGCGCATGTAAGAGGGATAGATCGGCAGGCGATGGACCAGCAGCTTGCCCGCCGCCGCGGTGCGTTCAGCAAGCTCCGTGATCGCCGGCCACGGCGCCTCGGGATTGACGTGATCGGGAGTAACCGGAGAGATCCCGCCCCAATCGTTGATCCCTGCCGCGATGAGCCGTGGATAGACCCCCGGCGACAGGTTGGGGGGCGCCTGGATATTCATCGCAGGACCCAGGATCAGGCGCGCCGCGGCGAGGCTCCAGAGAAGGTCATCGAGATCGGGCTCTGAAGCCCCGGCGAGCTTGGTGCCAGGCTTGGCGCGAAAGTTCTGGACGATGACTTCCTGGATGTGTCCAAATTCACGATGCAGATCGCGAATGGCGAACAGGGCCTCGAGGCGCTCGGCGCGAGTCTCACCGATGCCAATGAGAATGCCTGTCGTGAACGGTATGCGTAGTTCCCCTGCCGTCCGCAGGGTCTCGAGGCGCGCGACAGGCCGCTTATCGGGAGAGCCGAAGTGAACTCCGCCGGGCTCGCATAAGCGCTCGCTCAAAGATTCCAGCATGATTCCCTGACTCGCCGAGACCGTGCGAAGGCCGGCCAGGTCGGACCTGCTCATGATTCCGGGATTGGCGTGCGGCAGCAGTCCGGTCTTGCGGAGCACCAGCGCGCACATTGCCTCGAGATATTCGATGGTGGTTTCGTATCCGAGGGCTTCTAGCGCCGCCCGCGCGGAGCGGTAGCGCAACTCCGGTTTGTCGCCGAGCGTGAAAAGGGCCTCGGTGCAGCCGGCTGCGGCCCCGGCGCGCGCGATTTCCAGCACCTCGTCGGGAGATAGATAGGCAGAGCGTCTCTCGCTCGGCCGCTCGGCGAAGGTGCAATAGTGGCAGACATCGCGGCAAAGATGCGTGAGCGGAATAAACACCTTGCGCGAATACGAGATGTAGCGGCCATGCCCCTCGTCGCGCAAGCGTCCCGCCGCCTCGATCAGCTCCGCAAGCGGGGCCTGTTCAAGCCCGATCAACAGCGCATTGTCGCTCGAATCGCGCATCGCTATCACCCTATGAGGCTGTTTCGCATGGTCCACGTCTCGTTGGACGCGGACCGATAATGATCAGAGTACCGCTATGATGTTGCATCTCTATGGGAGATGCAATCCAGTGGGAAACAGGACGTCGCGAGTGCGAGCGGCGCAATCGGAGAGCTCGGTGATGCGGCAGGTGGGAAGACTAGGCGTTTGGTATCCGGTTGATCGTTTGAACGGAGCCGGCATCAGGCGCTTGCTGCGAACAGTCGAAGATCTTGGCTACTCGACGCTTTGGTACCCCGAAGCACTCGGATATGAATCCCTCTCCATCGCCAGCTTCATGCTTTCGAATTCTACTCGACTGATCATCGGCAGCTCGATCGCGAATATCTACGCTCGCGACCCATTCACCGCCAGACGCGGGCTCAGGACCCTGTCGAGCCTCTATGATGATCGCTTCATTCTCGGCCTCGGCGTCAGCCATGCGTCTATGGTGGAGAGGGTGCGTGGCCATGTTTATGAGAAGCCCGTGCCGGCCATGCGCCGCTATCTCGACGGCCTCTATGAGAATCCCTCAGATGCGGCGGAATGGCCCGTGGTGATCGCGGCGCTTGGACCATTGATGCTGAAGCTCGCCGCGGAGCGTACGGCGGGCGCCGTCCCCTATAACGTGACCCCTCATCATACGCACGAGGCGAGAGCCGCGCTCGGACCTGACAAGCTGCTGGCAGTCGAGCAGAAAGTTTGCCTTGAGACGGACCCCGTTGCCGCGCGCGCCCTCGCCCGACGAGAGCTGCATCGCTACATGACGCTAGCCAACTACCGAAACAACTGGTTGCGTATCGGTTTCACGGAAGCTGACCTTGCCGACGGCGGTTCGGAGAAATTTCTCGATGCCATGGTGCTCTGGGGCGACGCGGCGACGATTGCTCGCGGCTTAAGACAGCACCTCGAAGCGGGCGCCAATCAAGTCTGTATTCAGCCGGTCCATGCGGAGGAAGACATCGTGGCGCGCGATCGAACCCTCGCCGCGCTGGCGAATATTTGAGCGCTATGAATCTGGACGGACATACCCCTGACGCCGAAATCGCCTGCTAAGTCCTTGCCCGCGATGAGTTTTGAGTCGCCCTATCGGGCGGGAATTCATTTCCGTCCAAGCGGGTACACCGGAAATTGTGCGGAGGCTGCCGTGACCCGAGGTTTATGAAGTGCGAGTTCAGTATGCTGACGCCTGGATGATCACGACATATCGCCCCTATAGGACATCCGATATCTCCTCCACGCTGGTCTCAGCGACCCGCTTGTCGAATACGATCTCTCCGCGCGCCATGGCGACAACCCGATCACAAGATTGCAAAACATGATGCAGATTATGGCTGATAAGGATGCCAGTGACGCCCTGTGACGGAAGGCTGCGAACGAAGCCGAGCACTTTCGCCGTCTCCTTCACGGATAGATGATTGGTCGGTTCATCAAGGATGAGAATTCGAGACTTGAAATGCATCGCGCGCGCGATCGCCACGCCCTGACGCTGCCCGCCTGACAACTCAGCAAGCAAGGCGTCAGGTGATCGCAAATGCAGATCGACGTCCGCGATCGCCTTTACCGCTTCTCGGCGCATGCGATTATGATCGATGAGGCCGACGCTACCGATCGTAAAGCGCAACGGCTCGCGACCAATGAAAAGGTTTCGGGCGATCGACATCGTCGGCACCATCGACGCGTCCTGATAGATAGTCTCGACACCGAGGCGCATGGCGACCTTAGGCGACGTGATCTCCACCCGTTGCCCCCCGATGTGAATCTCGCCCCTTTCCGGCTGTAGGACGCCAGAGAGTATTTTGATCAACGTCGACTTCCCGGCGCCGTTATCGCCCACGAGTCCGATGACTTCGCGCGGCTGTACATCAAGAGTAACGCCCTTCAGCGCGTGAACGCCGGCGTACCATTTGTGAATATGTCGTACGGAGACCAACGGAGCGGTCATTTCAGCCCGCCACCCTGATGCGCCGGGCAGTTCGACGCAACCACGTGTTAGTCACGACGGCGAAGATCGTCAGAACGCCGACTGCCAATTTGAACCAGTTGGCGTCGACCTGGGTCATCACGAGTCCGTTGTCTATGACGCGGATCAGCAAGGCGCCAACGACCGCGCCAAGCACCGTTCCGACACCGCCGCTCAGCGCTGTTCCCCCAATCACCGCTGCGGCGACCGCCTGGAGTTCGAGGCCATCGCCAATCGAGGGGAGCGGCGAATGCAGACGAAACACCTGAATGATGCCGCCAAAACCGGCCATCACCGAACACAACATGAAGCAAAATAGTTTGACCCGGCGAACCGGGACCCCCATCGCCTCCGCAGCCTCGAGGTGGCCGCCCGTCGCCTTGATCCAGTTCCCGAGATTGGATCTGGCGATGAGCGCAGAAGCAGCGAATGCGATCGCGAGGAACCAGATGAACGATGCGCGGAACAACCCCCCTGGTCCAACGAATTGGGTGAATTCCCCAGTGGCCAGGTCGTCCGGAAGCAAAGGCGGAAAGCCGCCTGAGATCACCACCGTCAGCGAGCGAACAATGAACAGCATGCCCAGAGTTGCGATGAAGCTTGGGATTGCAAAGGTCAGCGTGATGAACCCGTTCGCAAATCCGACCGCGGCGGCGAGCACAAGACCGAGAAGTATCGACACGACAGCCGGGACCCCGGCGATGATCAGAAGCGACGTCGCCATCGGCGTCAGCGCAAACGTGGAACCGACAGAGAGGTCGAATTCTCCGCAGATCATTAGAATTGTCACGCCGATCGAGACAAGTCCAACCTCGGGCAGCAGTCCGAGGATGCCGCGCAGATTGTCGGCGGAAAGAAATGCGCCGTTCGAACGCACTTCGAACAGGGCGGCGAGCAAAACAAGCAGCGCAACGCCCGCAAGTTCCGGCTTTTCGAGATAGATTCGGAACAGATTCCTCACGATGCCCGCGCAGACGTTGTTGGGGAACTGCGGGGAGAGGCTAACCTCCCCCCGGAAGTCTCTCGAGCGAACGATTCAGCGAAGGCCCTGTTTGGCCAAACCCATTAGCTGATCCGCTTGGTCCGGCGTGAACACGGCCTCGCCCGAATCGATGTCGGCAGGGGCCAGCCCGACTTTCTTCTCGAGGTACACCTGCATGACCGGCAAGAACCCCTGTTCATACGGTTGCTGGTCGATTTCCACCTGGATGTACCCGGACTTCATTTGCTCGATCACTTGCGGCGCGAGATCGAAGCCGCCCAACAAAATCTTCCCCGGCGGAATATTGCGGTCCTTCAGCATGCGGGCGACGTTGGAATGCCAGAGCCCGGTTTCGATGTAGGCAGTCGTATCCGGATGGGCGCTGAGATAGGCGCCGACGCGATCACTAACGACCGCGCCGTCAGCGCTCACGTCCAGGCGGTCGATCGTGATCTCGCGGTTTGGATTCGCCTTCTTGAACTCCTCAAGCCCGTTCATGATACCTTTCGCGCGCTGTTCCGACCAATTCTGGCCCGGTGCGTTGACGCCCACAAGCACCCGGATGGGGCCATCTTTCGGGAATAGAGCAGACATGCGGCGCCCTAGCGTCGTACCGGCTGGGACAAAGTTTTGGCCAACAAAGGCCTGGCGCAATTCGAGTTCTGGTCCTTCCGTCGCGTCGACGTTCGAGGCGATCACGATCACCCCCTTCGCTTTGGCGTCCTTAAGATTGGCCACGAAGGCGTTGTTGTCGACCAGTGTAGTGATCAGCGCGTCGGGCTTGCGGGCAAGCGCTGCTTGCTGATTGGCTACTTCCTGGTCAACCGAGCCCTCGGTTTGAGTGAAGATCATTTGGCAATTGGCCTGGATCTTGGCGCAAGCGTCGTCGAAGCCTTTCTTCACCGCCTGCCAGAATGGGTTCGATGCGGATGAATGATGGGTGTAGACGATGTTGAGTTTGTCCTCCGCCGCGGCTGGGCCCGACAGGGCGAAACACAACGCCGCTGCCCCGACCCCGCTCAACACTTGAGACGCAATGCCAGCTTTGATCATGAGCTTCCTCCTCCTCGTTAGTTCTCGTTAATGGTTGAACGTCTCTCTATTCCAGCGCGGTCACGTGGCTCTCGACAGTGAATCGCTTGGCAAGATCCGGCTGGAGTTCGACGCCGTGTCCCGGCTGCCGGCCGACCGAGATCTGACCGTCGCTGATTTCTGGGAGGCCGATTACTAGGTCGCGATACCAGGTGCGGTAATAAGCGCGCACGCTCTCCTGAACCAAGGCATTCGGCGCGTTGAGCGCGAGGTGGGTCGAAGCGGCGAGGACCACCGGGCCCGTGCAGTCGTGTGGCGCAATCGGAAGGTGCCAAGCCTCGGCCATTGAGGCGATCTTTCTGGCTTCGGAGACCCCACCGCACCAGGAGAGGTCCAGCATGATGACGCCGGCCGCGCCCGTTTCCAGGAGATCGCGAAACGCGGTCCGGCCGCCAAGCGTCTCCGACGCGCAGATGGGCGCAGTGGACGCCTCCGCGTAGCGCTTGAGCGATCCGAGGCTGTCCATCTTTATCGGGTCTTCGTGCCAGAAGGTGCCAAAAGGCTGAAGCGCGCGAGCGATCCTCATCGCCGGCAGCAACTGCCACATCGAATGAAACTCGACCATGACGTCGATCTTGTCGCCGACGGCCTTGCGTATTTTTTCGAAAGGAACCAGCGCCGCTTTGAGGTCCTCGGGAGAGATGTAGGTTCCGCCGGTCTTCTCTGCCGCATGGTCGAACGGCCATATCTTCATGGCCGTGATCCCTTCGCTCAAGAGCTCATCAGCCAATTCGTCTGCGCGATGCAGAAAGCCGTTGAGATCGTCGTAGGGGCCACGCTCTCCCCCGGCCGTGCCGTAGTTCGACGTTGTCTGGCCGATCGCCTTACGCATGTACGACGTACCGGCGCACGTGTTGTAGGTGCGGATTTTCGCGCGCGAGAATCCGCCAAGAAGCTGCGCCAGCGGTTGTCCGACGACTTTGCCGAAGACGTCCCAAAGCGCAATGTCGAGCGCGGAATTGCCTCGCATTTCGGCGCCAGTGGAGCGAAACCCCAAATAGCCTACGAGGTCATTCGAAATGCGGTCAATCTCAAGCGGATTTCGGCCAATTAACTTCTGCGGGAGGTTTTCGTGGATGTAAGCCTCGACGGCCTTTGGGAGAAAGAAGGTCTCGCCGAGCCCGACGACCCCTTCCGAGGTATGCACCTTGAGCCATAGAAGATTGGCAAATTCGGCGATCCGGATCGTTTCGAGCGCGGTGATCTTCATCGGCGCCTCAGATCACGCCGGCGGAAAGAAGAGCTTTGACGGAACCGTCGAAATGCTCGGCCATAGACGTCTCGGCCGCGCGCGGCTTGCGGGCTTCGATCGCTTCCGCGATGCGCGCGTGGCACTCGACGTTGGCGAGTTGTTCAACGTCAGTCGAGCGGCTGTCCCAGCCGATGCGCCATGTCTGGCGGGTGACGACGCTGAACGAGCCGACGATAAGGGCGAAGAGCGGGTTGCGCGAGGCGACCGCGATCGCGCTGTGAAAGGCGATGTCATGTTCCATCGCCTCGTCCGGGCGCAAAAACGCTTGGCGCATCGCGACGGCGTGGGCGGTGATTGCCTCAGCTTCAGGCTCCGAACGGCGAAGCGCCGCGAGCACGACAGTGCGCATTTCAATGGTGCGCCGCACGTCGTAGATCTGCTGGATCGACGCCTGGTCGGTATGGACCGCGTGATCGATGACGAGCCCCAACACGTCCTTGTCGATGGTCCCAACGCGCGCCCGTCGCCCGCTCCCGAGAGCGACAATTCCGAGCGCGGCGAGGGCCCGGAATGCTTCGCGCACAACAGTCCGCGAAACGCCGAACTTCGCCGCAAGCCCGGCTTCGGATGGGACAGGATCGCCGGCGCGTAGGCGCTCGGCACGAATGTGCTGGTTAATCGCCCGCATGGTCGCCTCGACCAGCCCCCCTCGAGCCTCCGTCCCGGGTTGTACGAGGGACAGATCCCTTCGTCTCTTTTGTATGACAGCTTTCACCGTTCTGTATGCAATCATTGGACAGATAGGTTGTCAATCTATTGATTTCGTAGGATAGGCCAAGGAATGAAGACTTTGGCGCCGCTCTGCAGCTGAGGGGTGGGGGACGTGGACGTGCGCCAAGACTGCTCTTCGATGCCTTGGACATCGCAGGCGAGGGCGCGGTCTATGACGAAGGGCGCGACACGCTCGTCTGGGTGGACAGCGGCGGTAAACGCATCCATCGCTTATGAGCTTCACGTTAGAAGCGACTCACAAGCCCCCTGGCGTCATCCAAGGCTAAGAACGCGCGATTAAGTCGCGGCAATGCGCGGAAGGAGACATGCATGGCGGATATTCGTGATCTCGTGGGTCTCGAGGACCGGGTCGCGATCGTCACGGGGGGCGCGCGCGGAATTGGTCGTGAAACCGCCGAGATGCTGGCCCGGGCCGGAGCGCACGTCGCAGTCGCCGATCTCGACAAGGCCACAGCCGAAGCCACGGCTGCAACGATGGCGGCGGCGGGATTTCGCGCTTTTGCGATCACGGTAGACGTAGCTGACGAAGCTAGCGTGGACGCGATGGTTGAGGCGACCCTCGAAAGCGAAGGGCGGGTCGATATTCTGATCAACAATGCCGGCATTGCGATCCGACGTCCTGCGGTCGAACTCGCTCTGGGGGACTGGGACAAGGTGGTCGCGGTAAACATGACCGGCGCTTTTTTGTGCGCACGCGCCGCAGCACGGCCGATGACCGCCGCTGGTGGGGGCGCGATCGTCAATGTCGCCTCAATCGTCGGCATGTCGGGCGGCGGCCTCTACCCCAACATCTCCTATCAAGCAACGAAGGGCGCGGTCGTGAACATGACTCGCGCGCTCGCGGTGGAATGGGCGGCGAACGGGATTCGGGTGAACGCCGTCGCGCCGACCTACGTCCGCACCGACCTCACTGCGGGAATCCTGAAGGACCCAGAGCTTGTCGCACGCATCGAGGCGATGACCCCCATGCGAAAACTCGCCGAACCTCGCGATATCGCGGCTGCGATCTGCTTTCTCGCAAGTCCGGCCGCAGCGATGATAACCGGCCACGTGCTCGCGGTGGATGGCGGCTTCCTGGCGCAATAGCGGGAGACATTATTGGCTGCCTGGACAGGTCTTGACGTGCTGTTTTACAGCGTGCTGCCGTATGTGGTTTCAGCCGCGCTCTCGGCTGTCGCCGCGACGCTGATGTCGTCCCAAATATTGTCAATCGACCCGCTTGCCGGCGCCGGGCTCGAACTGGACGTCATGGCCGCGGTGGTGATCGGTGGAGCGAGCCTCTACGGCCAGGGAGAAAGAAAGTCAGACGCGCCGCCCGGAAACATTCAGCTCATTGAAACCGGCCAGTTCGTCGCACCGCGGCGCATGCTCGAAAACAGCCCCGTTCACCGCGGAGTTCAAAGTCGAAACTTGCGTCTAGGGTTGGAGATTATCGGCGCCATTTTCCCTCATCGTTCGCGACAAAAGCTCGGCGACCGCGAGCCTATGGGCTCGCTGTCCGACTTGGACACGCGGCGCCATAGAGCTGGGCTTCCGCGGCGAAATAAGTGGTGAAACCACGTGAATATTGCGCCATCGTTGGGGTGATCTCCTCTCTGGAAGTATTATTCATGCCAAAATTCGCCGCCAACCTCTCGATGATGTTCACCGAACACGTCTTCCTCGATCGCTTCGATGCAGCGGCGGACGCGGGGTTCGCGGCGGTCGAGTTTCTTTTTCCCTACGATCATCGGCCCGAGGCGATTGCCGAACATCTGAAGCGCAACCGGCTTACACAGGTTCTTTTCAACCTTCCGCCCGGGCGTTGGGAGAGCGGCGAACGTGGGCTTGCCGCCCTGCCTGACCGGTTCGCGGAGTTCAAGTCCGGCGTCGCTCAGGCTCTTGACTATGTCGCGGAGACGGGCGTCAAACGGGTTCACATGATGGCTGGAAATGCCGCGCGCAGCGACCCGAAGGCGGAAGCCAGCTATCGCCGCGCTATCGAATACGCAGCGCCAGTTTTGGCCGGCCACGGGGTCGACCTTCTTCTGGAACCGATCAACCCGCGCAACATGCCCGGATACTTCCTCAACGATTTCCCCTATGCCTGCAATTTGATCGCGAGCCTTGGCCTCCCCAATGTCAAGCTTCAGTTCGATGTCTTCCATCGGCAGATTATGCACGGCGACGTCACCATGGCGTTTCGTGCGCTACAGCCGATCGTTGGCCATATTCAAGTCGCTTCTGTCCCCTCCCGCCACGAGCCGGACGGCGAAGAGCTGAACTTCCCCTTCCTGTTCGCCGAGTTCGATCAACTCGGCTATGACGGCTACGTCGGCTGCGAATACAATCCGCGCGCCGGCGCCGTTGAGGGACTGGGCTGGTTTCAACGGTACAGGAGGAGTTCCTGACGTGCTGCTTCTTGGCGCCGTCGCCGACGACTACACTGGCGCATCCGACCTCGCGAACACGCTTAGTCGAAATGGCCTCTCCACTGTCCAGACAATCGGCGTTCCCGCCGCGGGCTTCGAAGCAGCCGATGCCGCGGCGATCGTCATCGCGCTAAAGATCCGCTCCGTCGAAGCGGCCCGCGCGGTCGCGGCGGCGACCGCCGGTTATGACTGGCTTGCGTCCCGTGGGGCGCGCCACGTTATCTATAAGATCTGCTCGACTTTCGACTCGACCGACGCCGGAAACATCGGGCCGGTCGGCGAGGCGCTCCGCGCCCGCGCCGGCGCCGGCTGCATGCTCGTGACGCCCGCTTTTCCGGAGACGGGACGCACCGTCTATCTCGGGCACCTGTTCGTCGGTTCAGTTCCTCTGAACGAGAGCCCGCTTAAGGACCATCCTCTGAACCCGATGCGCGACTCCAATCTGGTGCGTGTGCTGCGGCGCCAGTCCAAGGCGCCGGTCGGTCTCGTCGCCCTGCCGACCGTCGCCGAAGGGGGCGTCGCGATCACGCGTCGTCTTAATGAGCTCGAACAACAAGGCTGCGGCGCCGCGATCGTGGATGCAGTGTTCGAACGCCATCTCGAGTTCATCGGCGAAGCGGCGGCGCGGGGCCCGGTCTCGGTTGGCGCCTCGGGTCTCGGCTTGGGTCTGGCCCGCGCCTTAGCGCGCGGGCAAGACGCCCAAGCGTGCTCGACCTTGGACGCAGTCGAAGGGCTCGCCGCTTGTTTGGCCGGCTCGTGCTCGCGGGCGACGCTCGACCAGATCGCTGCGGCGGAGGGCGCCATTCCGACGCTGCGGCTCACGCCAGAAAGGCTCATCGAAGACAAGAGCGAAGCCAGGCGCGCCGTCGCGTGGGCAAAAGAGCGCCTGGCCGCTGGGCCTGTGCTCATCGCGTCCAGCGCCGAGCCGACCGGCGTCGCCGCGCTACAGGCTCGGTTCGGCCGCGAGGCCTCAGGCCAGGCCATCGAGGCGGCGCTGGCCGAGATTGCCACCGGCCTCGTCGAGATCGGCGTGCGGCGGCTCATCATAGCAGGGGGAGAGACGTGCGGGGCGGCGGTCGACCGCTTACACGTCAACGCGTTCCGGCTCGGACCGGAGATCGCCCCTGGCGTGCCGCTCATGCGTACGATCGGGCGAGCCGGCGGGGACATGCAAATGGCGCTGAAGTCCGGCAATTTCGGAGGCCCGGACTTCTTCGCGCGCGCGCTGGCCACGACGCGATGAGGAGGACGCAATGAGCGAGGAGACGCAGGCGCGAGAGGCAGTCTGTGAGGCGGGGCTGTCGCTCTTCTCTCGCGGTCTGACTTTTGGCTCAACCGGCAATATTAGCGTCCGCCTCTCCGGAGGTGGCTGGCTGATGACGCCGACTAACGCGTCGCTTGGCAAGCTCGACCCGGCGACGCTGTCGATATTCGACGCCGGAGGCCGCTTCGTCTCGGGCGGCAAGCCGACAAAGGAAGCATTCCTTCACTTCTGCATGTACGGCCAGCGGGCCGATGCGCGCGCCGTGGTGCATTTACATTCGACCCATTCGGTGGCTGTCAGCCTGCTCGCCGACGTCGACCCGAGGGATGCCCTGCCACCACTCACCGCTTATTTTGTCATGCGGGTCGGACGGCTCCCGCTTGCCCCGTATTTTCCGCCGGGCGACGAGACGCTCGCCAGAGCAGTCGAGGCCTTGGCTGGCGAGCACCACGCTGTGCTGCTCGCCAATCACGGGCCGGTGGTCGCCGGCACTTCGCTCGACAACGCCCAGTACGCAACAGAGGAGTTGGAGGAGACGGCCAAGCTGTTCCTGATGCTGCGCGGCGAGAAGATCAGGCCACTGACTCCAGCTCAGGTCGAGGAGCTACGCGCGCGCTACAATCTGCGGTAGGGTCACCGCCCAACGGCAGCTTGAAGGGGTCGGCGCGAAAAGTACGGGACAATTGACGCGGTAGAGTTCTGTCGCTCTTTGACATGCGCGGAAGCTTGTGGAGCGCGCAGGGTCAGAGAGCGAGATGGAGATACCATCCCGTCAGGATCGGTCATTACCGGCGTCTGAAGCCAACGTCCTTCGCCCGACAACCGCCTTGGGGTGAGGTAGCCTTACAAAGGCTTGGAATAATTGGCGTCCCGGAGAGGACTTGAACCTCTGACCCCAGGTTTAGGAAACCTGTGCTCTATCCAGCTGAGCTACCGGGACCCTCGACAGACACAGCGGCCTGCCAAAACGCTCTGGACAAACCAGGCCGCCGCGCGGCAAGGCCCTTAGCATGAATTTCCGGTCCGCGCATCGCCACTCCGCCAGGATCTCGCGCCGCCGCGCCCTGCGGCTTCGTGTCGCTTGCACCGCATTGGCGATCATCCTTATGCCGACAGCGCCCGGACTTGCCGCTTGCGGCTCGCCGGGCGGGCGGGTCCAGGTGGTCGGCGTCGATCAGCGGCTCGACGTTGCGCTCAGTGACGGCAGAACCGTGCGGCTCGGCGGCCTGGACGCCCCTAGCGCGGATCGCGGAGCGCCTGAAATCGCCAGCGCCGCGCAGAATTTCCTCGAGCGCCGCCTGCTTGGCCGGGACGCGGACCTGATTGTCCTGGCCGGGGCGCCTGATCGATGGGGCAGGACGATCGCTGACCTGAGCCTCCCCGATCCGGCCGCTGGATCGGCCGGTTCGACCGCCGCGGCGCTGCTGGGCGCGGGCTTGGCCCGCGTCCGGCCGGAGTTCGAGACCCGCGGCTGCGCCGCCGAGCGGCTCAGAATCGAGGACGGCGCGCGCCAGGCGGGGTTGGGAGTGTGGCGCGATCCCGACTTCGCGGTCATCCACTCGACCGATTTGGCCCAATTGCGCGACCGCGACGGCGGGTTCGTCGTTATCGAGGGCAGGCTGCGGAGGGTTGGCTTTGCGCGCTCGCGCCTTTATCTTGAGCTCGCTCCGCATGACGGTCCCACCATCGTGATCACGCGCAAGCTGGAGCCGGCCCTGGCGCGAGAGGGACGGCCGGTCAGCGCGCTGGTCGGCGACACGATCCGGGCGCGCGGCGCGCTCGATGACCGTTTCGGTCCGAGAATCGAAGTCGGCGAGCCGACGATGATCGAAATTGCGCGTCGCGCGGACGCGTCAGGAGAAGCGACGCCGAACCGATGAGCGGCCCAGCCGACAGATTGGGACGGACGGCCGCGCCCCGGCGCGGCCGGGGCTTCCTCGCGGGGCTGGCCGTCGCGTTTGCGTTCGGCCTTGCGGCCTGCGCGGCGATCGATCCTCCGCCCACCCCGGTCAGCGCGGCCCCGCCCGCCGCGCCCCACGCCGTCGCCGGTACGCCGGTCAGTCCGGAGCGCAAGCGCCTCATCGAGGCGTTCGGCGGCGTCTATAACGCGCCGGCGACCGAGGCTTATCTCAACGGCGTCCTGGTCAAGCTCGCTCCCGCCTCGGACGCCGGCGGGCAGCCGTACCGGGTCACAATCCTCAATTCGCCGATCGTCAACGCCTTCGCCCTGCCCTCCGGCGACATTTTCGTGACCCGCGGCCTGCTCGCGCTCGCCGACGACACGTCCGAGATCGCCGCCGTCATGGCCCATGAGATCGGCCACGTCACCGCGCGCCACGCCGCCCAGCGGGCGGAATTCGAGAAGACGGCAGCCCTGTTCACCAAGGTGAACGCGCAAGTGCTGGCCCAGCGTCAGGCCCAGGACGAGGCGGAGGCGCGCTCGAAGCTGGCGATCGCCAGCTTTTCCCGTCAGCAGGAATTCGAGGCTGACCAGATCGGCATCAAGACCATCGCGAAGGCCGGGTACGACCCTTACGCCGCGGCCCGGTTCCTCACCGCGCTCGGCGAGTGGAGCGCGCTACGCGCTTCGGTCTCGGGCGCAGGCTCCGCCGACCGCCCGGACATGATGGCGACCCACCCGTCCACGCCCGAGCGCGTCGCCCAGGCGACCGCGGAAGCGCGGCAGTTCGGCCCGCCGGGGACCGCGGAGACCGGCCGCAACGGCTATCTCGCCGCGATCGACGGCGTCGCCTTCGGCGACGACCCGTCGCAGGGCGTCGTGCGCGACAACGCCTTCATTCACCCCAAGCTCGGCTTCGCCTTCGACGCGCCCGACGGCTTTTCCCTCGACAACCAGTCGGCGGCGCTGATCGGGGTTGGAGAAGCGGGCGGCGAGGCGCTGCGCCTCGACAGCGTCGCAATCGGGGAGTCGACGCCGGTCGCGAGCGCGATCGGGTCGGGCTGGATCGACGGCGTCAAGACGACCGCGATCGAGCCCAAGGAGATCGCCGGCCTCGAGGCCGCGACCGCCGTCGCCCAGGGCCAGCAGTGGAGCTTCCGCCTTGGAGCCATTCGTCTGAACGGCCGGCTTTACCGGCTCATTTACGCCGCCCACTCGCTCTCGCCCACTGTCGACTCGCGGTTCATGGCATCGCTCAATTCGTTCCGGCTCATCAACGCCCAGGACTCGGCGATGGCCCTGCCGCAGAAGGTCAAGGTCATCGAGGCGGCGGCGGGCGACACCGCCGAGACGCTCGCGGCGCGCATGGCCTTCCTGCCGCGGCCGATCGATCAGTTCCTGATCCTCAATGGCCTCGAGCGCGGCGCGGCGCTTAGTCCCGGGCAGCGCTACAAGATCGTCGCCCAGTGAGCGGCGGCGAAGCCGGCAAGCCCGCGCGACTGACCGGCCGGCTCGTCGTCGCGACCCACAATCCCGGCAAGCTCAGGGAGATGCGCGAGTTGCTCGCGCCTTCCGGCGTCGAGGCGGTCAGCGCCGGCGAGCTTAAGCTCGCCGAGCCCGAGGAGACGGGGACGAGCTTCCGCGACAACGCCGCGCTCAAGGCCGAGGCGGCCGCGCGCGCTTCGAGAATCCTCGCGCTGGCCGACGATTCCGGGCTTTGCGTCGAGGCGCTCGGCGGCGCGCCCGGGATCTATTCGGCCCGCTGGGCGGGCGGCGGCAAGGATTTCGCCGCCGCGATGGCCCGGGTCGAGCGCGAGCTCAGAGCGGGCGCCGCGCCGCCGCCGTGGCGCGCCTGGTTCATCAGCGTTCTCGCCCTCGCCTGGCCGGACGGGGCGCTCGAGACCTTCGAAGGCCGGGTCGACGGGACGCTCGTCTTCCCGCCGCGCGGGACGGCGGGGTTCGGCTACGATCCGATCTTCCTCCCCGACGGCCACGACCGCACCTTCGGCGAGATGAGCGCCGAGGAGAAGCACGGGCTCCCCGCCGACGGCTCGATTGCCCTCTCGCACCGCGCCCGGGCGTTCCAGAAGCTCGCCCGCGCGCGGCTATGAGCCGGACGGACCTTGAGCATGGCGCTTTTAGACGGGGCCGGCGCCGTCATCGCGAGGACCCCCGGGCTTAGACCGGGGGGACGTGGCGATCCAGGGGACGTCGAGCGCCCTATGATTCCTGGATCGCCGCGTCGCTTCGCTCCCCGCGATGACGAAATCCGTCCGAACGTGCCTTGCTCCAGCGCAACAAAAGCAAAATCCTCCCGTAACGAAAACAAACCTGGCGCAACAAAAGCCAAGCCGGGCGCAACAAAATCAAAATCGGACGCAACAAAATCCAAATCCCGATTCCGTCCGCCGATCGAGGCCTCTCAATGGGTTACCGCCCATTTGAGCGGCCCTTACCGCTCCCACCCTACCCTTTTCCCCTGCGCCCCAGGACCTCAAAAGACCTGTTTGGTGCGTGGAGCCCGCGGCGCGGAAACCAATCCGCCATCTCGGCGACGGCAAACTCAGTTTATGAAAATTAGCATAACTCTGCCCGATTTGGCAAGAAAATATCTGTTTTTCGGAATACTGTCTTGTTGGAGCGCCAGTCGGCGGCGAGCGTTGCCCGGATGAAACAGGTTCTAGCAAGGCGCTTGGCGGCGCGATAAATTGACTATGATCTTCTCGGGAGACCCGCGGGGCGTTGGCCGACAAGATTTTCATCAATTACCGCCGCTCCGACTCGTTCGGCAACGCCGGTCGTCTGCGCGACCGGCTGGCGCAGACGTTCGGCCAGCGCAATGTCTTCATGGATGTCGACAGCATCCCGGCCGGGGTCGACTTCGTCGCGGATTTGAACAGCCAAGTCGCCGCCTGCAACGTATTTCTGGTTGTCATCGGCCCCAATTGGCTGAAAGCGACAGACGAGAGCGGCGCGCGCCGGCTCGACGAGCCGGGCGATATCGTGACGACTGAAATCGCCACGGCGCTCGCCCGGGACACGCACAAGGTTTCCGTCATCCCGGTTTTGGTCGATGACGCCCGCATGCCGAGCGCAGAGCAGTTGCCTGCCTCGATAGGACCGCTTGCCCAACGCAACGCCGTCGAGGTGCGTAACGCCCAATTTGGCCAAGACGTCGAGACGCTGGCGCTGAAAGTGCGCGAAGCCCGCGGCGAGAGGGCGGCCGGCTGGCGGCGCCCACGGGCTATAGGTGGAGCCGCGGCGGCGGCGGTCGTATTTCTGGTCGGCTGGATCGCCTACCCTTGGGCGCAGCGCTATTTCGCCGGCCCGATCGTGCCGACAGTGCTCGGCGGCGCCAGCGGGTCGGTAGCGGACTGGCCCTGGTTGGTTTCCATCTTCGTGGGGGACCGGTTCAATTGCAATGGCGTGGTTGTCGCTCCAAGAGTTGTTTTGTCGGCCGCCAATTGCGTCGATCAAGGAACGCCGGCCGACTATCGAGTCGTAACTGTCGCCAACGATGGCGAATATCTCAAGATTGGCAGGCGAATACCGGTTTCCGAAATCGCCATAGATCCGGCGTACACACCAGCATATGCGCAGCGGCCGCCCCGGAATGATATTGCGATTCTTGAGCTCGGGATGGAGTTGCCGCCGCCCTTCGCCAGGATTTCTGCCCAGCGATCGACTGACCCAAACGCTGGAACGCTCGCGCTCGTTGGAGCGATCGATTTTCGATCCGCGCCCGGGACGCTCCTTCAGAGTTCGGTCGTAATTTCGGACAATGCAACATGCGCTGAGAGGACTGGACTGCAAGGGGACGCGGCGAGAGAGATCATTTGCGCGGGCTCTGAACACGGTCGCGCAGGGGCATGCCCCCGCACCGGCTCTGCGGGAGGACCGCTCGTGGTCTTAAACGGCGCGGGTCTGAAATATCAGGTTGGCATCGTCAGCGCCGCGGATTGCAGCACGCCGGAGACGGCCTACGGCATCTACACGCGAATATCTTCATACGCCGACTGGATAAAGCAGGTTGCTCCAGACGTGTTTTCGGAGCCGACAGGGCGATAGGCGACTGCAGCATCGCTCCGTCCGGACGCCGAACCGCGCGCGAGCTGGCGATTCGGGGCCAAGTGGAAATAAGTTATTTCCGCTCGGCGGAACAAATTTGCGACTCCCGCATAGGACACTCAACGACGTGAGCGGCGTGCTCGGTTTTGCAAACGACGCCGAGGCCCGAGATATATTTTCATCCGGGCTCGAACCTATCCGGGGGCGCCGGTCGTCGATAAGGGAGGGAACCCATGAAAATCGTCGTCATCGGCGGCACTGGGCTTATCGGCTCGAAGACAGTCGCAATCTTGCGCCAGGGCGGCCACGAGGTTGTCGCCGCGTCGCCTCAGAGCGGCGTCAACACCGTCACCGGCGAGGGGCTCAAAGAGGCGCTGGCCGGCGCGCAGGTGGTGGTCGACCTCGCCAACTCGCCCTCGTTCGAAGATGGGGCGGTGATGGAGTTCTTCGAGGCTTCCGAGGGTCATCTGCTGCCCGCCGAGGCGTCGGCGGGGGTCCAGCATCACGTGGTCCTTTCCATAGTCGCAGTCGATCGGACCGAGAACGGCTATTTCCGCGCCAAGCTCGCCGAGGAGAAGCTGATCGTCGCCTCAGGAATCCCCTACACCATCATCCGCGCGACCCAGTTCATGGAATTTCTCAAAGGCATCGCCGACTCGAGCGCGGAAGCGAACGTCGTCAGGCTTCCCCCCGTCCAGTTCCAGCCGATAGCCTCGGACGATGTCGCGGCGATCGTCGCCGAGACGGCGCTGAGGCCGCCCCGAAACGGCGTGATCGAGATCGCCGGGCCGGAACGCGCCCCATTCGATGAAATCGTCGCTCGCTACCTCAAGGCGGTGGGCGACCCGCGCGCGGTCGTGCGGGATCCCGGCGCTCGCTACTGGGGCGGCGAGGTCGAGGAGCGCTCGCTCGTGCCGCTGGGCGAGGCGCGGCTCGGCCGCATCGGCCTCGACGAATGGCTCAGCCGCTCCCGGGCGCCGGCCTGATTGGGATCTTGCCGGCCCGCCCCGCGTCGGAGCAATGCAGCCGGGCGTATCGCACAACCAAAGGAGGCGACGATGACGAC
Organism: uncultured Alphaproteobacteria bacterium; assembly: GCA_963794655.1. Taxonomy (GTDB): domain Bacteria; phylum Pseudomonadota; class Alphaproteobacteria; order Rhizobiales; family Beijerinckiaceae; genus Roseiarcus. The sequence goes on along the minus strand of CAWCEV010000006.1, from coordinate 580,537 downwards.
CAAACTCGTGGCGCTGGCTCTGCTTTGCCTCATGAGCGCGCCGGCCGCGGCTCAGGAGGCCAAGGTCACTTCGCTGATGTCAAAGGCGCTGGCGGACAATCCCGGCAAGGAAGTGCTGATGATCACCGTGGACTATCCGCCCGGTTCGTCGGACCCGATCCACCGCCACAACGCCCAGGCGTTTGTCTACGTCCTCGAAGGCTCGATCGTGATGCAGGTGAAGGGTGGACAAGAGGTGACGCTGACGCCGGGACAGACCTTCTATGAAGGCCCCGACGACATCCATGTCGTCGGCCGGAACGCCAGCAACACCAAGCCGGCGAAATTCCTCGTCGTTATGATCAAGGACAAGGGCGCTCCGGTGCTGGTCCCGGTCAAGTGATGGAGAGAGCGAGCCGGCGGGCGAGGCTCGCGTGACTCTATTCCCAGCTTCGCGCGGGAATGACAGAGGCGCGGCGCTGGATTGCGGGGCCAAGCGCCGAGGCTCCGAGTGGGGGGCGTTGATCCGGAACAAGCAAAGCGTCGGAGAGTTCATGAATCAGACTTGCGCTTGTGCCTCCCCACGGCGCTTGTCAGCCTCGCGTCAGACCTCCCTCTGCGCGGGGCTTTTTTGTTGCGCAGAAACTGGCCGCAGGTTGTCTTAAACGCTCCGCGATTTTGAATATTCTTCGTGCAGCGTTATTTCGTGCTCAGCGCATCGTTCTTCGCGCGCCAAGCTCAAGCGGGGCGCGGAGGGCATTTGCGATCGAGCACGTAAATTGCATTCGGGGTGGTCGCGAAGCGGCTCTTCTGGCAAGGAGGGCGGCGCCCGTGTCGGTCGGGCGTTCAGGACGGGGGTCCGCGCATGCTGGTGGAAGAGACGGCCATTCCGGCGGTCAAGATCGTGACGCCGAAGAAGCACGGCGACGCGCGGGGGTTTTTCTCCGAGGTCTATAGTCTCGCCGCCTGGGAGAAGGCGGGCCTGCCGCCCATGACCTTCGTCCAGGACAACCATTCCTATTCCGCCGCGAAGGGCGTCCTGCGCGGCCTGCATTTCCAGACCCCGCCATTCGCGCAGGACAAGCTCGTGCGCTGCGCGCGGGGCGCCATTCTCGATGTGGCGGTCGACATCCGCCGCTCCTCGCCGACCTTCGGCAAGCATGTCGCGGTCGAGCTCTCGGCCGAGAACTGGCGCCAGATTCTGATCCCGGTCGGATTCGCCCACGCCTTCATCACCCTCGAGCCGGATGTCGAAGTTCTCTACAAGACGACCGCGCCCTATTCCGCCGCCAACGACCGCGGAATCGCCTGGGATGACCCTGCGATCGGAATCGCCTGGCCCTCGCCGCCCGGAGGCCCGGTCCTGTCGGACAAGGACCGCAAGTGGCCGCGCCTCAAGGACGCGCCGGACCTGTTCGAATGAGGATCGCGGTCACCGGCTTCAAAGGTCAGGTCGCGACCTCCCTGCTCGAGCGGGCGGGACCGAAGCTCGAGGTCGTCGCGCTGGGACGGCCGGCGTTCGACCTTGGCGACCGCGCGGCCGTCCTCGCCGGGCTCGAGGCGGCGCGCCCCGACGTGATCGTCAGCGCCGCGGCCTATACCGCGGTCGACAAGGCGGAGGCCGAGGAGGCCGAGGCCTTCCGGGTCAATGCGGATGGGGCCGGCCATGTCGCCGAAGCCGCCCGGCGGCTCGGCGTTCCCCTCCTCCATCTCTCGACCGACTATGTCTTCGACGGCGCGCTCGGCCGGCCTTATCGCGAGGACGACCCGACCGGCCCGACCGGCGCCTACGGCCGCTCCAAGCTCGCGGGCGAGAAGGCGGTCGCGGCGGCGTGGGGGAACAGCGTCATCCTGCGCACCGCCTGGGTCTATAGCCCGTTCGGCGCCAATTTCGTCCGCACCATGCTTAGGCTCAACGAGACCCGCGACGAGGTCGGCGTGGTCGCCGACCAGCGCGGCAATCCGACCTCGGCCATCGACATCGCCGAAGCGCTCGTCGCGATCGCGGCCCGGGTCAAGGACGATGCGTCGCCTGAGCTTCGCGGCGCTTTCCACATGACCGGATCGGGCGAGGCGACCTGGGCCGATTTCGCCGAAGCGGTGTTCCGCGAGGCCGAGGCTCGCGGGCGGCGCGCGACCCGGGTCAAGCGCATCGCGACCGCCGACTACCCGACGCCCGCCCGCCGGCCGGCCAACTCCCGCCTCGACAATGAAAAGCTAGCTCGCGTATACGGCCTCAGGCTGCCGGACTGGCGCCGGTCGGTCGCGGCCTGTTGCGGGCGCCTCATGGCGTGATCGCCGGGACGGGCTCAAGGGTCATTCAGGGCAGGAACGGGCAAGGCGCGGCGTAACGGCTGGCTCGAGGGCAGCCTCGATCGTGAGTTCAAGGGGTCCTGATGCAGCGCAAAGTGCTTGTGACCGGGGGCGCGGGGTTCATCGGCTCGGCGGTGTGCCGGCGCCTGGTCGGCGAGGGCGCCGCGGTCCTCAACATCGACGCGCTGACCTATGCGGGAAACCTGCAGTCGCTCAAGGCGATCGACAACGCGCCGAATTACCGCTTCGCTAGGATCGACATTTGCGACCGGCGGGCGGTGGCGGAGGCGTTCGAAAGCTTCGCTCCCGACCATGTGATCCATCTCGCAGCCGAAAGCCACGTCGACCGCTCGATCACCGCCGGCGACGCCTTCATCCAGACCAATATCGTCGGCACCTTCTCCCTGCTCGAGGCGGCGCGCGCCTATTGGCGCGGGCTCACCGAGGCCCGGCGGGCGGGCTTCCGCTTCCTGCATGTCTCGACCGACGAGGTCTACGGCTCGCTTGGCGACGAGGGCGCCTTCGTCGAGGAGACGGCCTACGACCCGAGTTCGCCCTATTCGGCCTCGAAGGCGGCGGCCGATCACCTCGTCTCGGCCTGGGCGCGCACCTACGGCTTCCCGGCGGTGATCTCGAACTGCTCGAACAATTACGGCCCCTATCACTTCCCCGAGAAGCTCATTCCGCTCATCATCCTCAACGCCATCCACGGCAAGCCGCTGCCGGTCTATGGCGCGGGCGCGAATATACGCGACTGGCTCTATGTCGAGGATCACGCGCGCGCGCTCGACCTGATCGTGGCGCGCGGCCGGATCGGCGAGAAATACAATGTCGGCGGCCGCAATGAGCGCCGCAACATCGATGTCGTGATGCGGATCTGCGCCATCCTCGATCGCCTTCGGCCGCTCGCCCACTCGCACGAAACGCTGATCTCCTTCGTCGCCGACCGGCCGGGACACGATCAGCGCTACGCCATCGACGCCACCAAGCTTGAGCGCGAACTTGGCTGGCGGGCGCTCGAAACATTCGAGACCGGCATCGAGAAGACGGTGCGCTGGTATCTCGACAACGAATGGTGGTGGCGTCCGCTGCGCGAGAAGGTCTACGCCGGCGAGCGCCTCGGCGTCATCGCCGAGGCGGGGACGTAAGTGAAGGTCGCTTCACGCGGCTGCAAGCGGCCGGCCTGTCATACCCGCGAACGCGGGTATCCAGACTTGCGATTGCGGCGACACTGGATTCCCGCATTCGCGGGAATGACAGGTTGGGTTTGATCGGAGACGGCGCTTTTGAAAGGCATCATTCTCGCCGGCGGCGCCGGCACAAGGCTCCATCCGATCACGCTCGCGGTCTCGAAGCAGCTCGTCCCTGTCTACGACAAGCCGATGATCTATTATCCGCTGTCTGTCGTGATGCTGGCCGGGATCCGCGACGTCCTCATCATCTCGACGCCGCACGACCTGCCGATGTTCCGCCGCCTGCTCGGCGACGGCGCGGACTGGGGCATCAAAATCGAGTACGCGCCGCAGCCCGAGCCCAACGGGCTCGCGCAGGCGTTCGTCATCGGCGAGGAGTTCATCGCCGGCGGCCCGGCGATGCTGGTGCTCGGCGACAACATCTTTTACGGCGCGGGCCTCGGCGAGCAGCTTCGGCGCGCGGCGGCGCGCGAGCGTGGTGCGACCGTGTTCGCCTATCATGTGCCCGATCCGGAGCGTTATGGCGTGGTCGAATTCGATTCGGCCTTCCGGGCGCTGTCGATCGAGGAGAAGCCCGCTGCCCCGAAATCGCATTGGGCGGTGACCGGGCTCTACTTCTACGATTCGAAGGTGGTCGAGATCGCCAAGGCGCTGAAGCCCTCGCCGCGCGGCGAGTATGAGATCACCGACGTCAACCGCGTCTATCTCGAGGCCGGCTCGCTCAGCGTCGAGCGCATGGGTCGGGGCTTCGCCTGGCTCGACACCGGAACGCCCGACTCGCTGATCGACGCCGCGAGCTTCGTGAGGACGATCGAGCAGCGCCAGGGCGCCAAGATCAGCTGCCCCGAGGAAATCGCGCTCGATCTCGGCCTCATCGACGTCGCCCAGTTCAAGCGGATCATCGCCCGCTTCGGCAAGAGCGCCTATGGGCAGTATCTGATGTCGGTGCTCGAGGAGCGCAGCCAGCCCGGGGGACGGCGGTGATTTTTGGCGCCTCGCGCCGGGACACGCACATTTACCCGCCATAATTGAGCGTTAGCGATCGGGCGTCGAATGGCGGACGCCGGCTCCTGGCGCCCCGCATTTTTGAGCCGAAAGGACGAGGACCGATGACCGAGAAGCCGCGACGCGGCGAACCGCAAGCCGGCCCTCAGACGAGGGGCGCCGGCGTCAGTCTCGACCGCGCGCTCAAGTCGATCGTCACGGTTCAGTCCCAGATTCCCGAGGACGCCTTCACCGCCGAGACGCTGGGCGAGCAGCGCTCGGGCAGCGGCGTCGTCATCCGCGAGAGCGGCCTCGTTCTGACGATCGGCTATCTGATCATGGAGGCCGAAACCGTCTGGCTCGCCGACGCCGACGGCCGGGTCACGCCCGGTCATGCGCTCGCCGTCGACGGCGAGACCGGCTTCGGCCTCGTGCAGGCGCTGGGTCCGCTCAATTGTCCGGCGCTCGAGCTCGGGCGCTCGAGCGAGACGAAGCTCGGCGATTCGGTCACGGTGGCGGCGGGCGCCGGAACCAAGCCCGTCCGCGCGATGGTCGTCGGCAAGCAGGAGTTCGCGGGCTACTGGGAATATTTTCTCGACGAGGCGATCTTCACCTCCCCCGCCCACCCGTTCTGGGGCGGCGCGGGCGCGATCGACCAGAACGGCCGGCTGGTCGGCATCGGTTCGCTGCATGTCGAGCAGCTGACCGCGAAGAGCGGCCCGCGGGACATCAACATGATCGTGCCGATCGACCTTCTGCCGCCGATCCTCGACGATCTTCTGACCTATGGCCGGGTCAACAAGCCGGCGCGTCCTTGGCTCGGGATCTTTTCCGCCGAAAACGACGACGAGATCATCGTCGCGAGCGTGGCCGAGAACGGACCGGCGGCAGCGGCTGGCCTGCGCCGTGGCGACATTCTCGCCAGCGTCGGCGGTTCCGAAATCGAGGGCCTCGGCGATTTCTACCGCAAGATCTGGAAGCGCGGCCCCGCGGGCGTCGAGATCCCGATCGAGATCGTGCGGGACGGCCGAGCGATCGGCTTGCGCATCCAGTCCGCCGACCGCTCGAGCCTCATGAAGCGCCCGCGCCTGCAGTAGCGGGCGGGTTACTGGCCGAACTCGTGAGCGTCGGCGACCTCGTTGACGAGCTTGCGCATCATCGCCTGCCCGAAGCTTTTGAAGTCGTCGATCTGCAGCACGAACGCGCCCGTGCCGCCGATCACATTGTCGCGGTAATATTGCGCGATGCCGCCGGGCGCCGGATTCGTGTGCAGGGCGAGATAGCCGCCCATCGCCGCCGCCTTCTTGTTAAAAATCGCGAGCCCGTTGATGATCGCGCCGCCGCCGACGGCCGCGTCGCGGGCGTCCGTCACCATGTGGCCCTGGTTGCTCGTCCCGTCGCCCGAGACATCGATCACCCTGCGGTCGGTCGAAAAGGCGCTCTCGGCGAACATCGCGAAGGAAAAATCGATCGCGGTGCCGATTGCCGTCCGGCCGATAAAGGACCTCGGCGCCGCGATCAGCTGCGCGCCGAACGCCTGCGCGTCGGCCTGATTGCGGATGACCTCCCAGTCGACCACGATCTTGTCCTCACCGTCGCCGGCCCATTCGACATAGGCGAGCGCGATCGCGCCATGCGGCCCGGTCGAGACCGCATCGAGAAGCTGCTGGCTCTCAATCGCATCGGCGTAGCCACGGCGCTGGAGCGCGAACTCCTCGTCGTCGATGCTGCGCGACACATCCGCCGCCAGCACAACCGCCGCGTCGACCGCGACCGGCGGCCCCGCGGCGCTCGCTCCGCGCGTCTGCGCGGCCAGGATCGCTAGAATGACCGCGGCGCCGAGCGCCGGGCCGATCCGCCGTCCGCGCATCCAAGCCTCCTCCGCCCCCTTTCGAGCATACGCGCGCCCGCCGTCCCCCGGAAGGGCGAGCGCGGTCACTTATGATGTGAAGGATGGGATCGCTGACACGGGCAAGCCGTTGGCGGATCCCGGTCGTTTCCGGCGGCGACGGCTTGGATCTCGGGCGCGGCAGAAAAACCTCGCGAGAGGAGGTGCAAATCAAGGACGGCCCAAAAAGGGCCGCCGCTCAGGCGGTGCGTCGTGGCCCAGCCATGAAATGGATTGCCTACGTTGCCCTATGACGCATCCTTGATTTGCAGCTCCTCTCGCTTGACCTCAGTACGCGGCCAGTTGGCCGCGCAGGCTATGGCTTTCGCCGTCCAGCATCGCGTAGGCGATGTCGTCGATGCGCCACCCGCCGCGCTCGTAGACCATGGCGTAGGTCAGCTGCTCGCGGGCCCCGTCCCCGCGCGCGAACTCGGCCAAAACCTTGGCGGTGTCGCTGTTTTCGGTGATTGGCGCGACGCGCAGGGCCACCATATGGGGCGCGCGGTCGATAAAAGGATCGCCGATTGCGGACGACGGCGCGTTGCGCCCATCGGGGGCGATGACTTCGTTAGCCGCGATCGACCGCAGCAGCGAGCGCGAAAAGTACCGTGTCCGCAGCGTGTTGTCGCCCATGACGCCGTCGCCGTGGCCGTCGATGGCCCCCTGATCGGCGGCGTAGGCCGCCTTCACCACGGCTTCCGGCGATTGCCGATTGATCGCTGCCTGGGCCGCCAGCGCAAAAGGCAGCAGGCAGGCGACCGCAACCAGGATTCTCATGTCTCCGATCCTTCTAAATCCTAACGGGTAATTAACGCTGCGTTCGGCCCGCGCGCTGTGATCCACGTCACACTTCGGAAGGATAAATGCGGCCATTACAAAAGGACGGCCCGGAACGCGCCGAACTTCATCGGAAGTAACAATTTTCGATGGAAGCGCACTCCTGTCATTCCCGCGCAAGCGGGAATCTACAGTGACGCCAGAGCCTTAGCCTGGCGACTGTATTGGTCGGGTCAAGCGAAGGTTGCTTGATCGAAGGTGATATTGTCGCGGACGAGGGCGTTTGCGATTGCGACCATTCGACGGGCGATGGCGACGAGGGCGACCTTTGGGGGTTTTCCTGCGCCGCGCAGGTCCTGGTAGATGCGCTTGAAGCGCGGATGGCTGCGGACGGCCACGAGGGCGGCCATGTAGAAGGCGGCTCGCAAACAGGGCCGGCCGCCGGAGATGGCGTTTCGGCCTGGCGAGAGGCCGGATTGCGAGGGGTGGGGCGCGAGGCCCGCGAGGCTGGCGGCCTCCTTTCGGCCGAGTTCGCCCAGCTCCGGCATTTCGATGGCGACCAGGGCCGAGATGCGCGCGGCGATGCCAGGGATCGAGGACAGAATGGCGCGCCGGCGCGCCATTCTGTCCTCGGCCTCGATGCGGCGGTCGAGCTCGGCCTCGATCGTCCGGCGCCTGTCCTCGAGCAAGGCGATCATCTCCCGGCATGATTCGGCGATCAGCGGATCGAAGGCCTGCTTGAGGCGGGTCTTCTCGATCGCAATCGATTCGGTCAGTTGCCGCCGTCTTGTCGACAGCGCCTTCAAGACCGCCTGTCCGGCGTCCCGGAGAGGTCGCAGTTCATCGGCCATAAAGTGAGCAAAGCGCGCAATCAGGCTTGCGTCCAGCCTGTCGGTCTTGGCGATGAGGCCCTCGGCGTCGCGAAACGCCTTGATCCGCCTCGGATTGACCGTGAAGACCGTGACGCCCGCCTCGATCAGCGCGGCGACGAGCTTGTGCGCATAGCCGCCGATCGCCTCCATCGCCACCCGGCCGACGCCGCGCTGGCGAAGCGCCGCGACAATCGTTGCAACGCCTGCCTCGCTGTTGCGCGCGCGCATCGGCTTGGCGAAGGGATGGAATCCAAGGTCAAGCCAGGTCGAGCCGACATCGACGCCGGCCGAAACGGAAGTCTCAAGCATGGGGATTGATCCTGTCCTATACACGAGCGCGCGTTCGCAGCGGCCCTTGCGACTGTTCGGAACAAAACACCCGCATCCGGGACCCAGCCAGGCAGCGAACTCTCCCTCGATTGGGGGCAAAGCCCAGGATGCCCACGGTCGCCGGATGCGACGACCCGATCTTATCCAAGTCGCCACGCAGGTATAGGATGCCCACGGTCGCCGGATGCGACGACCCGATCTTATCCAAGTCGCCACGCAGGTATAGGATGCCCGCGTTCGCGGGCATAACAGCAAGCACGCCTGATATTCGCGTTGCGTCAGCGCCGGCGGTCCGCGAAACCCTTCGTGAGAAAGAGACCGCCGTGCCGCAGGCCGCCGGCGTCGATGCCGTGGCCGATCCCGAGCGAGAGATGCCATTGGGTCGGGATCGAAGCCGTGGCCAGCGCCTCGGCGGCGATGAACATCGCCTCGAACGGGATCATCGGGTCCTGGTCGCCGTGCGCGAGCAGGATCGTCGGCGGCCGGCCGCGCGAATCGCGCGCCGTCGCCTCGCTGAGCCGCTCCGGCCCGATCAAAAGCCCGGAATAGCCGAGGATCGCCGCCGGCGCGCGCGGGCGCCGCAACCCCACGTGCAACGCCATCATCGCCCCCTGGCTGAAGCCGACCAGGGCCAGACGCGATTCGTCGACGCCCAGCCGCTTGAGCTCGGCGTCCAGAAAGGCGTCGATCGCGCCGCGCGCCTTGACCGCGCCGTTCCAGCGTTCGTCGGCGCCCGCCTGGTCGTCCGGGGGACGATTGGAAAGCGCGAACCATTGCCGCCCCATTGGGTTGGCCGCCGAGCGATCGGGCGCGTGGGGCGAGACGAACGCGGCTTCCGGCATCAGCGCACGCCACTGGCGCCCGAGTTCGATCAGGTCATTGCCGTCGGCGCCGTAGCCGTGCAGAAACACCACCAGCTGGCTGGTTCGGCCTGCGGCCGCGGGGATGCGGGGTCCGTCCAGGGCAGCGCTCATGGGTCCATCGGCTCCGGGGATGAATGAGGGCCCGGCTTAGCCCGAACCATCGGCGAGAGCCATCCCCGAACGCGCTTTCACGCCGCGGTAGTAGGCCCAAAGCATTCGCGCCGCGACGCCCCGGAGCGGGCGCCAGCGTTCCGCGATCCGCTCGAGCCGCGCCGCGTCAGGGCGGCGCTTGAGGCCAAGCGCGAGCCTGGCGGCTTCCTGGAGCGCGAGGTCGCCGGCGGGAAACGCATCCGGGTGGCCGAGGCAGAAGAGAAGGAAAATGTCGGCCGTCCATGGGCCGACGCCCTTGACCGCGACCAGCGCCTTGTGGGCGACCTCGGCGTCGAGGCGGCTCAAGCCGCCAAGATCGAGCCCGCCCTCGCCCACCGCCTGGGCGACAGCCCGCAACGCCCGGATCTTGGCGTTCGACAATCCGCAGGCGCGCAGATCGTCCTCGGTCGCCCCGGCGATTTCAGCCGCCTCGAGCGGGACGATCCGCGCCTGCAGGCGGCCGAAAATGGCGGAGGCGCTCGCGACCGACACCTGCTGCGAGACGATGATCGCCGCGAGGCCCGCGAAGCCCGGCTCCCTGCGGCGAAGCGGCGGCGGTCCGCCGATCGCGGTCAGGCGCTCGATCAACTCCGGGTCCTTGGCGCGCAGCCGCTCCGCGGCTTCATGCAAGGACGCCTCGTCGACGATCAGGGGGCCGGGATGATAGATCCTCGCCGCCGGCGGACGGGCGCGGCGGGTTGCGCGCGCCGCCGGCTTATGCATGCGCTTCGCCGCCATGGCCGATGACATTCTCGCGACCCCGCCCGTCATGCGCTTTGCCCCGTCGCCGAACGGCGCGCTCCATCTCGGACACGCCTATTCGGCGCTCATGAACCAACGCCTCGCCGCCGAGCTCGGCGGGCGCCTGATCCTGCGCATTGAAGACTTGGACAGCGGACGGTGCAAGCCTGAGTTCGAGGCTGCGATCGTCGACGACCTCGCATGGCTCGGCGTCCGCTTTCCAGCGCCCTGGCGCCGCCAGAGCGAGCATCGCGACGATTACGCTCAGGCGCTGGCGCAGCTCGACGCTCAGGGCCTCGTCTACCCCTGCTTTTGCACGCGCTCCGAGGTCGCGCGCGCGTCCCACGGACTTCGCGATCCGGATGGCGCGCCGCTCTACGCTGGAACCTGCCGCGCCCTCGCCCCCGCAGAGGCGCGCGCGCGGCTGGCGCGCGGGGACAGGGCGGCTTTCCGCCTCGACATGGGCCGGGCGCTTGCGTCCGCGCCGGCAGATCTCTCCTGGGTCGAATATGGCGAAGGCGCGGTTCCGTCCGAACGCGCCGCAGCGCCCGCCGTCTGGGGCGACGTCGTCCTCAGCGGCCGCGACCTGCCGGCGAGCTACCATCTCGCCGTGGTCGTCGACGATGCGCTGCAAGGGGTCAGCGACGTCGTGCGCGGCCGCGATCTCTACGCCGCGACGGCCGTCCACCGGCTGCTGCAGGAGCTTCTCGGCCGCCCGGCGCCGCGCTACCGCCACCATCGGCTGGTGCTCGACCGCAACGGAGCGAAACTGTCGAAGAGCCGTCAGTCGGAATTGTTGGCCGAGTTGCGCGGAACCGGTTTGGAGCCGGGCAATGTCCGGGCGGCGTTGGGGTTCGGAGCGGCCGCGTCCGGCGCGCTCACCATCGCGCTCGGCTGAAGCTGCGCCTGTGCGTTCGAGGCGGTCGTCGGCCTCTCCGCGGCGGCCATCGCCGCCGCCGAGGGCGACTGAGCCATGAGCTGATCGATCCGGTCGCGCTCGCGCTTGAACGCGGCGAGCATCTTGCCGTCGAATTCCCGCGTCCGGGCGAGTTTTATCGCCATCGGGTCGACGAAGTTGCCGTTGATGATCACCTCGTAGTGAAGGTGCGGTCCGGTGGCCAGGCCCGTTTCGCCGAGATAGCCGATGGTTTGACCCTGCACGACGTGCGCGCCCTCGGCCACGCCGCGCCCAAAGCCGGACATGTGGTTATAGGTGGTGACGTAGCCGTTGGCGTGCTGGATCTCGACGCGGCGCCCGTAGCCGCTGTCCCAGCCAGCCTCGATGATGGTGCCGTTGCCGGCGGCGAAGATCGGGGTGCCGATCGGCGCCGCCCAGTCTATCCCGGTGTGCATGCGCGAGTAATGCAGGATCGGGTGAAAGCGCATGCCGAACGGCGACGTCATTTCGCCTTCGGCTATCGGCTTGCGCACCAGGAATTTGCGCATCGAGCGGCCGTTCTCGTCATAGTAGTCGACCATGTTGTCGTCGGGCGTCTGGAACCGGTAGTATTTGAAGGTCTGATCGCGGACGGTCATCGAGGCGCAGAGGAGTTCGGGCCTCGGGTTGATCTCGTCGGGATCGGAATAAAACGCCTCGATCGAATCGCCGGGAGTGGACGCGCGCTGGAAGTCCACATCATTGGCGAAGACCCTCGCCAGGACATCGATGATCGGCCGCGGCACGCCCTGCTTGATCGTCGTTTCGTAGAGGCTCTGGTAGAGACTCATGCCGCCCGCGTCCTCATCCGCGGCTTTCGGCTTCCGAGGCCCCTCGGCGACGCGCTGGGTGACGGCCCTGTAGCCGCCGGCGTCGGTGGCCGCGACCGTCGCCTTGAGCTGGGCGTCGGAATAGACCGAGATCCGGGCGATCCGCGGCTTTTCCCCCCGAACGGCCGGCTCCTGCGGCAGGAGAAGGATCTTCTGCCCTTCTCCGACCGGCGATTCGCCGCGCTTGACGCCGAACGCCGCAAGGATCGCCGTCACGTCTTCCGGCGTCGCGCCATTGGCCTTGAGCACGTCCTCGAAGCTCTCGCCATGGCGAATTTGGACCAGCTTCTCGCTCGGCGACGCATCGTCCGGACTCGCCTTGACCGCGTTGGTCACGTTCTCCGGGATCATCCGCACTTCGATCGACGCGAAGGGCGTGCTCGGGGCCGGGGCGTCCACGGTCGCGTAAGCCGAGAGCGCGCGCAGCATTTCGCCACCCGCCCGGCTCGTTCGCATCAGCAGGATCTGCGGCGGCAGCGATTGCGCCGCCTTCTGCGCGCCGGCGGGCGGGGCTTTCAGGGTCTCGACGACCTGCGCCTCGGCCTCGGGCTGGGACAGGGCGCCGGTGATCTGTTGAGCGTCGGCGGGAGTGAGGTCCTCGACCCGAAACGTGACCTCCGCATTGTCCTGCACCGGACCGAGATCGGGCGGCGCGTCGGGAGCGTCGGTTCCCGCGTTCATGAGCTTGAGCGGATTGAACGGCGGCACGGCGTCGGCAAAGCCGGTCGGCGTCGTCGTCAGCGTCGTTTGAAGGCGGGTGAAGGGCCGCTCTTTCACCACTTCCTTGTCGCCGACTTTGATGCTGGTCGGAACGTCGAAAGTCTGTTTGTCGGAAACGATGTCGACGGGCCGGAGCAGCCGGTCGCCCTTGCCGGGATTGACCCCCTCTTCCCGCGCGTCGGCGAGGCGCGCCGGAGCGGCGAACTCCGGCGCCTCGGCAAAGTCATACTGGCTGTCGAGATCGAGATAGAGCGCTGCGCCGATCAGGGTGACGCCGAACAGACCGGCCAGCGACGCGCCGGCCAACCATCGAAACGAAGCGCTGCGCCGTTCGTGGCGGTCGAGCCGGTCGTCGCCCAATCGAATCGGCGGCTCGACGCCGAGGTCGGGCCCGACCGTGGCGCGGTCAACGCGTGAGCCGAAGCGGGGAAAAGCGGCGGCCAATGTCGTCAAAACTGATGATTCGCTCGCTTTGAGCGCCCGTGGCGCAGTCCGATGGGCGGGGAGGCTAGTTAACCCGCATGTCCAGCCGGCGCAAGCCGGGCCGCCGCCGCGGATTTCTCCTCTTCGCCGGCGGGGTTCGCGCTTTTCCTTTCGACAGGGTGGCCCTATCCTGCGGATCGGGGGTCTGCAGGGCTTTTTTCCTTAATTTCGCCTTATCGCCGATAGCTTTTCCGAGGCCGACGGGGTTCACATGCAGTTGATTGGAATGCTTGATTCGCCGTTTGTGCGCCGGGTCGCGATCGCCCTGATCGTGGCCCGCACGCCGTTCCGGCACCGGCCGATCTCGCTCTTCAGACATATCGACGAGTTCTCGAAGCTCAATCCGCTGCTCAAGGCGCCGACGCTCGTGGCCGACGACGGAACGGCGCTGATGGATTCGAGCGTCATCCTCGATTACCTCGCCGGCCTCGATTCGCGGGTCGCGGCGCTTACCCCCTCGGATACCCCCGGGCGCCTCCGCGCACTGCGCGCGACCGGCCTTGCGCTCACAGTGATGGAGAAGGCGGTCCAGCGCCACTACGAGCGCGCGCTGCGACCGGCGGAAAAGCAGCACGAGCCGTGGGTCGGCAGGGTCATGAGCCAGCTGAAAGGGGGCTTGACCGCGCTCAACGACGAACTGCCCGAGTCCGGCTGGATCAATGGCAAACTCGGCCTCGCCGATATTTCGGTGGTCTGCGCCTTCGGTTTTACCGAAGGCGTTCTGGCCGATCTGGTCGACACCGGCCGCTATCACAATCTCGCCGCGTTCTCCGCTCGCGCTGAGGCGCTTCCACCCTTTCGCGCCGCGCCGCCGCAGGACGGGGCGACGGCCGCCACGATCGGCGATTGACAGGACCTGCCGCTTCTTGTGACTGCGGCCGGCGGGGCCGATAGAGGTTCATATGCCTGACGAGACTCAACAAAGCATGCGCGTCGTTGTCGCGCCCCGCCCCGGCGGCCCGGAGGCGCTGCAAATTGAAAAGCGGCCGCGGCCCGAGCCGGGCGAGCGCGAGATTCTCGTTCGGGTCGAAGCCGCGGGGGTCAATCGGCCTGACGTCCATCAGCGCCAGGGAAATTACCCGCCGCCGCCCGGCGTCACGGACGTGCTCGGCCTCGAAATCGCCGGCGAGGTCGTGGCGCTCGGGCCGGGCGCGAGCCTTCACCGCCTGGGCGAGCGCGTGACCGCGCTCGTTCCCGGGGGCGGCTATGCCGACTACTGCGTCGCCCACGAGACCAACGCGCTGCCGATCCCCGCGGGGCTGACCGTGATCGAAGCGGCCGCGGTCCCGGAAACCTATTTCACCGTCTGGACCAATGTCTTTTCCCGCGGCGCGCTCAAGGCCGGCGAAACCCTGCTCGTGCATGGCGGGACCTCCGGCATCGGCACGACGGCGATCATGCTCGCCAAGGCGTTCGGCGCCCGCGTCATCGCGACCGCCGGGTCGGACGAGAAGGCGGCGCAATGCGAACGGCTCGGCGCCGACCTTGGCGTCAACTATCGCAAGGACGATTTCGTCGCGCGCACGCGTGAGGCGACTGAGGGCCGGGGCGCCGACGTCATCCTCGACATGGTCGGCGGGGACTACGTCGAGCGCAACTACGCCGCCGCCGCCCTCGACGGCCGGATCGTGCAGATCGCATTCCTCAACGGGCAAAAAGCGACCGTCGATCTGAGGCCGCTCATGGTCAAGCGTCTCGTCCATACCGGCTCGACATTGCGTCCCCGTTCGGCCGCCGAGAAGGCGGTCATCGCCGAAGCGCTCAAAGCCAGGGTGTGGCCGCTCCTCGAGGCGGGCCGCTGCAAGCCGGTCATCGATTCGGTTTTCCCGCTGACAGAGGCGCCGAAGGCGCATGAGCGGATCGAGAGCGCCGAGCACGTCGGCAAGGTGGTTCTGACGACGTGAGCGCCCGCCTGGCCGCTGAGCTTGAAAAGACGTGGCCGAAGTCGCATCTTCCGTGACGCGAGGCGCGAGAATCGGCCCCGCGTAGGAGGAACCCGACGCTGACCCTCACGCCTCTCTCCGCTGCGGCGCCCGCCGCCCGCAGCCCGGCCGCTACCGGCAAGCCGACGGCCGACGTCCTGTCCCAGACCATCGTTGAAGGACTCGAGGACGCGAAGGCCGAGGACATCGTCTCGATCGATCTTTTGGGCAGAACGACGCTCGCCGACCGGATGATCATCGCCTCCGGCCGTTCGAGCGTGCATGTCGGCGCCATCGCCGACCGGGTGGTCAAGGCCTGTCGCGACGCCGGCTTTCCGTCGCCGCGGGTCGAGGGGATGCCGCTATGCGACTGGGTCCTGCTCGACGCCCAGAACGCCATCGTCCACATCTTCCGCCCGGATGTGCGCAGGTTCTATAACCTCGAAAAGATGTGGAGCCCGGATCGGCCGGGAGAGCCCGGCAAGAGCTGAGGCGATGCGCCTCGCGCTGGTTTGCGTCGGCAAGCTGAAGGCGGGGCCGGAGCGGCTGCTGTTCGATCGCTATCTCAAGCGGCTCGCTGATGCCGCCCGCAGCGCGGGCCTTGCCGGCGTCGATCTTCGCGAGATCGCCGAATCGCGGGCGCGGCGGCCGGAAGACCGGCGGGCCGAGGAAGGCGCCGCAATTCGAGCGGCCGTGCCGGCAGGCGGCGCGCTGGTGCTGCTCGACGAGCGGGGGGCCCCCGCGACCAGCGAGGAATGGGCGGCCGACATCGGCCACGCGCGGGATGCGTCGAGGCCGGTCTATGCGGTTGCGATCGGCGGGCCGGACGGGCTCGATCCGTCGCTCGGCCCAGCCGCGCATCGCAGCATCAGCTTCGGCTCGATGACCTGGCCTCACCAGCTCGTCCGGGTAATGGCCGGCGAGCAGCTTTACCGGGCGGTGACAATTCTTGCCGGCCATCCCTATCATCGCCGCTGAGCGCCGCGATATTGGCTAGATTTCATGATTCTTGCCCCGCATGTCGCAACGCTTAAGCCGCCTCAGGCAAGCCGCAGCGGCGGGCGCGGTCCTCGCCGCCTCGCTCGCGCCGGCTTTGACGGCTCAGGCCGATCCCGCCCCGCCGGATCCTGCCGCCGCGACCGAGCAGGAGCGCGCGAGCAAGGAGACCGAGCTGCGCGGCGTTGAGGATACGCTGCGCGCGTCTGAGGAGCAGCGCAGCGCGATCGAGGCCGAAATCGAGTCGGTTCGGGCCGATCGGGCTCGCCTGTCGGCGGCGCTGATCGAGACCACGGCCAAGGTTCAGGACGCCGAGCGCGGCGCCGCCGCAGCCGGCGACAAACTGGCGAGCCTCAACGCGACGGCCGACGAACTCACGCATTCGCTCGAGCGCCGGCGGACGGTGATCGCGAATGTGCTTGCCGCCCTTCAGCGGATGGGCAGCAGTCCTCCGCCCGCGATTCTGGTCAAGCCCGGCGACATGTCGGAAGCCGTCCGGGCGGCGACGGTCATGGGCGCGCTCATCCCGGAATTGAAGTCGCAGACCGACTCCCTCCGCAAGGATCTCGACGACCTTGCCAGGACCAGGGACGCGATCGCGGTCGAGCGCGACGAGCTGACCCAGAGGGGCCAGGCGCTCGCGGTCGATAAGATGCGTCTCGGCGCCCTCATCGACGCGCGCCAGCAATCGCTCGCCACCGCGGAGGGCGCCCTCGGCTCGCAGCGGCAACGCGCGGCCGACCTCGCCAGGCAGGCGACGTCGCTCAAGGATCTCATCGCCAGGCTGGACAGCGAAAACGCGGCAAGCAAGGCCGCCGATGTCGCCGCGGCGGCGGAAATCGAGGCGGCGGCCCGGGCCGCGCGCGGGTCCGATCCGGGACGCCTCAAGCCCGAGATTTCCTTCGGCGACGCCCGCGGTCAGCTGCCGCTCCCCGTCGCGGGCTCGATCCTGAAGACCTTCGGCACGCCCGACGGCCTCGGCGGGACCGAACATGGGCTCTCATTGGCCACGCCCGCCGGCGCGACGGTCTCGGCCCCGGCCGACGGGGCGGTTCTGTTCGCCGGACTTTATCGAAGTTACGGGCAACTCTTGATCCTGGACGCCGGCGGAGGATATTATGTGCTTCTCGCCGGCATGGATCGTATCAATGTCAAGTCCGGCGAGTTCGTCCTCGCGGGAGAACCGATTGGCGTCATGGGCGACGGCTCCGTCCGCATGGCGACCGCAGCGGCTGTTGGCGCAGCGCGCCCGGTGCTCTATATCGAGTTGCGTAAGGACGGAACGGCGATCGACCCGGGACCGTGGTGGGCGAAGGCAGATATCGAGAAGGCGCACGGATGATTCGTAAAACCGGTTACTTGGGACTTGGCGTGATTCTGGGAGCAGCGGCAGCCGCCACGGCGCCGCAGGCGCTCCTCTTCGTCAGTCCTTCCGCCTACGCCGCGGCCGCAGACACCTACCGGCAGCTCAACCTGTTCGGCGACGTGTTCGACAAGATCCGCAACGACTATGTCGAGAAGCCCGACGAGTCGAAGCTGATCGAGGCCGCGATCAACGGCATGCTCACTTCCCTCGACCCGCATTCGAGCTACATGGACGCCAAGGCGTTCCGCGACATGCAGGTCCAGACGAAGGGCGAATTCGGCGGCCTCGGCATCGAGGTGACGCAGGAAGACGGCCTGGTGAAAGTGGTGACGCCGATCGACGATACGCCTGCCGCCAAGGCGGGCGTGATGTCCGGCGACATCATCACCGCGATCGACGACCAGTCGACGCAGGGCCTGACGCTCGATCAGGCGGTCGACAAGATGCGCGGCTCGATCAACTCGCCGGTGAAGCTCAAGATCCTCCGCGGCGCGAAGAAGGAGGTCAAGGACTTCACCATCGTCCGCGACCTCATCCACGTCCAGTCGGTACGCTCGCATGTCGAGGACGGCGACATCGGCTATATCCGCATCACCCAGTTCACCGAGCAGACCGAGGACGGCCTGAAGGCCGCGATGGAGAAGCTGCACAGCGAGATTCCGGCCGACAAGTTCAAGGGCTACATCCTCGATTTGCGCAACAATCCCGGCGGATTGCTCGATCAGTCGATCGATGTCGTCAACTCGTTCATCGACCGGGGCGAGATCGTCTCGACTCGCGGCCGCACGGCCGACGAGACGCAGCGGTTCGACGCCAAGACGGGCGGCGATCTTTCGGGCGGCAAGCCGCTCGTCGTGCTGATCAACGGCGGCTCGGCGTCGGCGTCGGAGATCGTGTCCGGCGCGCTGCAGGATCACAAGCGCGCGACGCTGATCGGCACCCGCTCGTTCGGCAAGGGCTCGGTGCAGACGATCATGCCGCTCGGCCAAGATGGCGCGCTGCGCCTGACGACCGCGCGCTATTACACGCCGTCCGGCCGATCCATCCAGGCCAAGGGCATCGAGCCCGACATCAAGGTGCTCGAGAACGTGCCCGACGACCTCAAGGGCAAGGACGACATGAAGGGCGAGGCCTCGCTCAAGGGTCATCTCGCCAACGGCGCCGAGGACACTTCTGCGTCGCAGGCCTATGTCCCGCCGGACGAGAAGGACGACAATCAGCTTGTCACCGCGATCGACCTCCTGCACGGGGTGAAACACCCGGAGCCGGCGGTGAAGGCGGAGGCTGCTCCGGCGAAGACCGACCCACCCGCCGCGCCCGCTGCGACGGCGGCGCCGTCCGACCCCGCTCAGCCAGGCGCGGCCAAGCCGAACTGATGCAGCCGAACAGAGGCGTCTTCCGATGAGGAAAGGACTCTCCTACCTTGCGTGCGGGGCTGTCGCCGGCGTGCTGCTGGTCGGCGCCTCGCACGACGCGCTGCGCGCCGCCGGGACCGGCGCCAACGAGAAGCTCGCGGTCTTCAGCGAAGTGTTCAACAAAGTCCGCGACACCTATGTCGAGAAGCCCGATGACGAAAAATTGATCAAGTCGGCGATCGACGGCATGCTGACGTCGCTCGACCCGCATTCGAACTATTTCGATCGGAAGGCGCTGCAGGACTTCCAGAGCAGCATGAAGGGCGAGGAGTTCGGCGGCCTCGGGCTCGAAGTCATGATGGAGGGCGGGCTCGTCAAGGTGGTGAGCCCGATCGACGACACCCCCGCGGCGCGCGCCGGAATGATGTCCGGCGACCTCGTCACCAGGATTGACGACACCGCCGTCAAGGGCCTGACCCTGAAGGAGGCGGTCGACAAGATGCGTGGTCCGGCCAAGTCGCCGGTGAAGCTGACCATCGAGCGCGGCGTCAATCACGACGTGAAAGAGATCACGATCGTCCGCGAGATCATCCACGTCCAGTCGGTGCGCGCGCATCTCGAGGGCGACGACATCGGCTATATCCGCATCACCCAGTTCAATCAGGAAGCCTATGACGGGGTGCGCAAGGCCTTCGACCACTTCCGCGCCGACCCTGGCTCCGCGAAGCTCAAGGGCTATATCCTCGACCTCCGTAACAACCCGGGCGGCCTGCTCAACCAGGCGGTCGAGATCACCAACGCTTTTGTCGACAGCGGCGACATCGTCTCGACCCGCGGCCGAACGCCTGACCAGGGACAGCGCTATTCCGCCCGTCCCGGCGTCGACCTCGCGCAGGACAAGCCGCTCGTCGTGCTGATCAACGGCGGCTCGGCCTCCGCATCGGAGATCGTCTCGGGCGCGTTGCAGGATCTGAGGCGCGCGACGCTGATCGGTACGCGCTCGTTCGGCAAAGGCTCGGTTCAGACCATCCTGCCGCTCGGCGAAAACGGCGCGCTCAAGCTGACGACCGCCCGCTACTACACGCCGTCCGGCCGCTCGATCCAGGCCAAGGGAATAGACCCCGACATCCGCGTGCTCGAGAACATCCCCGACGATCTCAAGGGCAAAGTGTCCAGCATGGGCGAAGCCTCGCTGACCGGTCACCTCAAGAACGACGGCGAGGAAGAGAAAGGGTCGGACGCCTACGTGCCGCCCGATCGCGCCAAGGACACGCAACTGGAGGCGGCGGTCGAGCTCCTGCACGGCGCCAAGGCCGACACGCTGAGAAGCCCCGATCCGCCGACGGCCGCCGTAACCTCACAATGACCTTCGCCCGGTGGCTGTGCGCCGTCGGATTCCTGGCCGTCGCTCTCGCAGCGGCGCCGGGACTGGCGCAGGCGCAGGAAGGAACAGGCTGCGACGGCTTTAAATGGCCGCTCGAGGTCGAGCGCGCCGCGCTGATCCGCACCGACAAGCCGTCGCTCGCCAATGGCGGGGCGCTTCCGTTGAACGTCGCGACGACGCTCGAGCTTCAGCCGCTCGCCGGCGCAGGGTTGCCGAAGCCGCCGGAGCGGGCGCCGAAATCGGCGAACGCGTTCGCGGGCCATTTTTCCCTCGCCGCGCCCGCCAAAGCGGGGATCTACCGGATCACGATCTCGTCGGGCGGCTGGGTCGACGTCCTCGACGGCGACACGTATTTGCATCCGAAGGCCTTCAGCGGCGCGACGGGGTGCGATGGCGTGCGCAAGAGCGTCAAGTTCGACCTGCCGCCCCGCCCGCTCGCGGTCCAGTTCAGCGGCGTCGGCGGCGACCGGCTTTCGGTTATCGTCTCGCCGGACCAGTAGCGGCTTTATCCGCGCGGCGCTCCCGCTCAATGGCGGAAATGGCGCATGCCCGTGAACACCATCGCCGCGCCCGCTTCGTCGGCGGCGGCGATCACCTCGGCGTCGCGCACCGAACCGCCCGGCTGGATGACCGCGGTCGCGCCGGCCTCGATCGTCGCAATGAGGCCGTCGGCGAATGGGAAGAAAGCGTCGGAGGCGACGACCGAGCCTTTTGTCTTCGGCTCCGGCCAGCCGGCGATCGCGGCCGCCTCCTTGGCCTTGCGCGCGGCGAGGCGAGCGGAATCGACGCGCGACATCTGCCCCGCGCCGATCCCCACGGTCGCGCCGTCCCGCGCATAGACGATGGCGTTCGACTTCACGTGCTTGCCGACCCGCCAGGCGAATGTGAGGTCCGCCATCTCGCTTGAGGTCGGGGCGCGTTTCGTCACGACTTTCAGCGCCGAGCCGTCGAGCGCGCCGTTGTCGCGATCCTGGACCAGAAGGCCGCCGGCGACCGACCGCACCGTAACGGTCGGAGCGCCCGCGTCGGGCAGCGCGCCGGCGATCAGGAGCCGAAGGTTCCGTCTCGCCGCCACGATCGCCACCGCCTGTTCATCCGCCTCGGGCGCGATGATCACCTCGGTGAAGATCTCGACGATCTTGCGCGCGCTTGGCCCGTCGAGCCGCCGATTGAGCGCGATGACCCCGCCGAAGGCCGAAACGGGATCGCATGCGAGCGCCTTCTCGTAGGCCTCGATCAGCGTTGCGCCGAGCGCGACGCCGCACGGGTTGGCGTGCTTGATGATCGCCACGGCGGCGCTTTCTTCCGGGTCGAATTCGGCCACGAGCTCATAGGCCGCGTCGGTGTCGTTGATGTTGTTGTAGGATAGCTCCTTGCCCTGGACCTGGCGCGCGGTCGCCACGCCTGCGCGCGTCTCGGCGGTGAGGTAGAGCGCAGCGCGCTGATGCGGGTTCTCGCCATAGCGCAGCGCGCCGAAACTCTGATGCAGCACGCCGCCGAAGGCGCGCCATTTCGGCGCGGGCTCGCCGACCTCCCGCGCCAGCCAGTTCGAGATCGCCGCGTCGTAGACAGCGGTCCGGGCATAGGCCTTCTGCGCCATCCGGCGGCGGAAGGCGAGGCTGGTCGCCCCGCCGTTAAGCCGCAATTCCTCGATCAGCGCGGGATAATCGGCGACGTCGACGATCACCGCCACATCGTTGTGGTTCTTGGCGCCGGCGCGGATCATCGCCGGGCCGCCTATGTCGATATTCTCGATCCTGTCCTCAAACGGGGCGGTTCCCCTCACCGTCGCCTCGAATGGATAGAGATTGACGATCAGGAGGTCGATCGGCGCGATGTCGTTGGCGATCATCGCCGCCTGATGGGCCGGCTCGGAGCGGACCGCGAGCAAGCCGCCGTGCACACGCGGATGCAGCGTCTTCAGCCGCCCGTCCATCATCTCGGGAAAGCCGGTGACCTGGGCCACGTCGACGACGGCGAGGCCGGCGCCGCTCAGCGCCGCCGCAGTGCCGCCGGTCGAGACAAGTTCGATCCCGGTGTCAGCCAGCGCGCGCGCCAGATCGACGAGGCCCGACTTGTCGGAAACGGAAATGAGCGCCCGCCCGACCCTGACGATATCGGTTGCCATCGGCGAACGCCCCGCTGCCTCGTGTGACGAGTTTGTTGCAGTGCAATAGCACGATGGGAACCGCGCCGGAACTGTCGCGGCGACAGAAATTCCGGTCACCAGAACGTTACGCGCTCGGGGCATTGTCCACGGCGCGAGCGTTTCCTACATTGAGCGCACGGGTTCGGAACGAACCGGTTTTGAGGAACACTTCAATGGTCAAGACAATCGCTTTGATCGCCTTCGGCGCGGCGGTCGTGCTCGCGCCGGCTGCGGCGCTGGCCGAGCAGGGGACGTCTTCGTCCTACGGCAGCGTCGGCTGGGGGCCGCATATCCCGACCCAGGAGCTGACCCCGTTCGATCGTAACTGGAATCACGCCAACCAGTCGAAGTACCAGGCCCAGGACAGCGCGGAATGGCTGCGCGTGCACGGCAAGAATCCGTTTTTCCCGTTCTGATGGGCGCGATCTCGAGCGCGAGGCGGTGAAACCTTTGCCGTCCGCGTCCGTTCATCGGAGAACCGGGCCTGTCGAATATTCGGCCGTGGGTCGGTGTTAGGGGCTGGCTGAGGACGATCCCGTCCAGCCGATCGGTAGAAATCGAATGTTGAAAACCGCTGCAATCATCGTGAGCCTTGGCGCGAGCCTCGCCCTTCTTCCGGCTGCTGCTCTGGCCCAGCAGGGCAATTCGTCCTCCTACGGCACCGTCGGTTGGGGGCCTGTGGTTCCGACGCAATCGCTCACCAATAAACAACGCGACTGGAATCACGACAATCAGGCCCGGTACCAGTCTGAAGACGCCGCGGAATATCTCCGGACGCACGGGAAGGGCCTGTTTCCCTTCTTCTGAGCGGCCGGCACCTCCCGCTGCCTATTCCGCCTTGACAAGCCTCGCCGCGAAGAACCCGTCCAACCCCGAGCGTCTCGGATTGTCGTTCCAGAGGTGGCAGGGCAGCGTGCGCATGTCCCCTAGCGGCGTCACGCATTCCGCGAGGCCGCCGATCTCCTCCGCCGCGATGGGGAGGCGCCTTACGTCGGGATTGCGGCGCAGGACCGCGGCGATCTGCGCTTCGCCCTCCTCCGGCTCAAGCGAGCATACGCAGTAGACGACCGCCCCGCCCGGCCGCGTCAGCGCGATGGCCTTGTCGATGAGCTGGGCCTGCAGCTTGACCAGCGGAGCGAGATCTCCCGCCCGCTTGATCCAAGCAACGTCGGGATGGCGGCGGATGGTGCCGGTCGCGGTGCAGGGCGCGTCCAGGAGCGCGGCGTCGAACGGCGGCGCGTCGAAAGAAAGCGCGTCGGCGACCACGATCTCCGAGGCAAGGCGAAGGCGCTCGAAATTGGCGGCAAGCAGCTTGAGCCGCTCCGCCGAGCGATCAACCGTCGTCACCTCGGCGCCCGCCGCCGCGAGCTCGGCGGCCTTTCCGCCCGGCGCGGCGCAGAGATCGACGATCCGCATGCCCGGGCCGGGCCGAAGCAGCCGCGCCGGCAGCGCCGCCGCGGCGTCCTGCACCCACCATTCGCCGGCGCCGTAGCCTTCGAGCTCGGCGACGGCCTGATGGGTGTCGAGGCGGACCGATCCGGTCGGCAGCACAATTCCGCCGAGGCGCTGCGCCCAGCCGGCAGCGTCGCTCTTGACGCTGATGTCGAGGGTCGGCTCGGAGCCGTTGGCCGCGGCGATGGCGCGCGCCGTGCTCTCGCCGTAAGCCGCGCGCCAGCGCTGGGCGAGCCAGGCGGGGGTGTCGTCGTCGAGCGGATCGGCGCCCGCGAGAATTGCGTCGCGGTCGCGGGCGATCGCGCGCAAGACCGCGTTGGCGAGCGCCGCGAACGGCGCGCTGGCCTGATCGGCGCGGGTCGCCTTGACGGCGAGGTCGACCGCCGCATGATCAGGCGTATCGAGAAACAGGATCTGCGCGGCGGCAACGATGAGCACCCATTCGAGGGCGCCGCCGCGCTTCGGCATGCCCTTTTCCATCCGCCGCGCCAGCGCCTTGCGGATGGTGCCGAGCCGGCGCAGCGAAACGGTCGCGATCGAGCGCGCGAGCGCCCGGTCGCGGGCGTCGAGGCCACCCGCGCGCAGCGAAAGGTCGGCGGCGAGCCGCTCCTCGAGCGGACGCGCAAGCGTCAGCGCTTCGGCGACCGCGCGCGCCGCCGCGACCCGCGCCGCCATGCCGGGCGGCTGAGGCGCCAGGGTCTCTGGACGCCCGGCATGAAACCCGCGCGATTGACGCGCCAAAAGACCCTCACCACGAATTAGAATTGCCGGCCGCCCATACCAAGTCTATACGCGAAATCCGCCGCGGGCTTGCGCCGGGCTGGCGGCGGAGACGAGGCCGAGCGCGGCCGCGACTTTTTCCGCAAGCGGAGGCGAGCTCAGACATGAACGCCAAGGCTCCCAATCTCGATCCGGCACCCCATCCGTCGGGCACCGCCCCGGCCGCCCCTCGCGATTTGCCCGCCGCCGCCCGGCGCGCGCTTGAGGAAGCAGCGGCGCGGCGCGCCGCGCCTAAGCCCGCGCCCCCGCGCGAGTTCAACGGCCGGGGCGGCCCCGACCCCGTCCGCTACGGCGACTGGGAGGTGAAGGGGCTGGCGAGCGACTTTTAGAGTGAGCCAGAGCATGATCTGCCGTCGTGGAATTGTCATCGCGAGGAGCGAAGCGACGCGGCGATCCAGAGGACAGAGAGCGCCCTACGTTCTCTGGATTGCTGCCCCCCGGATTGACCCCGGGGGTCGCAATGACGGCGCCGGTTCAGCCAAAACCGATCGCGCTAAACGCGTGCGGGGCGCCCCGCGCCGTTGGTCTTCGGCTTATGAGGCTTGGCGGCGGCGTCGGTTGCGGCGATGAACTCGCGAATGCGCGGCGCGATCTCCTTACGGAAGCGGGAGCCGTTGAAGACGCCGTAATGCCCGACCCCCTCGGCGAGGTGATAGTGCTTCCTCGAGTCCGGGATATTGACGCATAGTTCGTTGGCGGCGCAGGTCTGGCCGACCCCGGAGATGTCGTCCTTCTCGCCTTCCACGCTCAGGAGGCCGGCCTTGCGGATCGCGGTCAGGTCGACCCGGCGCCCGCGATGGGTCATCTCGCCCTTCGGCAGCGCGTGGCGCACGAACACCGTTTCGACGGTCTGCATGTAATACTCGGCGGCGAGGTCCATGACCGCGAGATACTCGTCATAGAACTCGCGGTGCTTTTCAGCCGAGTTGCCGTCGCCGGACACCAGATGGTTGAACATGTCGAAATGCGCGCTGACATGGCGGTCGAGATTCATCGCCATGAAGCCGGAGAGCTGGAGAAAGCCCGGGTAGACCTCGCGCCCGAAGCCCGGATAGGGGAAGGGCACGGTATGCAGGCAGTTGCGGCGGAACCATTCGACCCCGCGCTTCTCGGCGAGCTTGTTGACCTCGGTCGGACTGCGCCTCGTGTCGACCGGGCCGCCCATCAGCGTCATGCTGGCGGGAGCGTTGGCGTCGCCGGCCGCCTCCATCAGCGCCGATGCGGCCAATAGCGGCACCGACGGCTGGCAGACCCCGATCGTGTGGACACCCGGGCCGAGATGCGCCAGCGCCTCGCGCAGGTAGTCGATATAGTCGTCGAGGTCGAAGGAGCCGACCGCGAGCGGGACCATCCGGGCATCGGCCCAGTCGGTGATGTAGACATCGAAATGGGGGAGAAACGCTTCGACCGTGCCGCGGAGCAAGGTCGCGTAGTGGCCGGACATCGGCGCGACGATCAGGAGCTTCGGCTGATGGGCTCCGCGCGGGAACTCGGGACGGACGAAGCGGAGCAAGTTGCAGAACGGCCTCGACCAGACGACGTCCTCGAGGACCGGAGTGGCCACGCCTTCGAGCTTGATTTCGTCGAGCCCGAAGGTCGGCTTGCCATAGCGGCGCGTCATCCGCTCGAACAGTTCCGCGCCGGCCGAGATGTTCTTGCCAAACGGAGTATTGGAGAGCGGATTCCAGGGATTGCGAAAGACGAAATGCGCCGCGTCGGATACAGCGCGCGCGGGCGCCAGAGCCGCATGCGCCATCTCGTAGAGCTGATAGGGGTAGCTTGGAGACATAAGCACAGGACCGGTTACTGAAGCGCGAACGATTCCTCTAACATGCCAGCCTATCGCCGCCTTGAAATATATCAAATAGGTCTAAAGGATAAGTCCACAAGAAGCGGTATCGATCCGGCGCGGCGGATCGCCGCGGCGTCGCGCCTTGGCGCCCTCGGGCTTGAGTCTTAAGTCGACCCTAAGCGTCAAGGCAGGCCCCCTCGCCTGCCCTTCATGCGTTCCCGCAACCTTGGAGCGGATCAGGCCCCGGCCTGGCTCTTCACCTGGACGCCGGCGTCGGCGAGGACCGCCGCGAGTTCGCCCGACTGGAACATCTCGCGTACGATGTCGCAGCCGCCGATAAACTCGCCCTTGACATAGAGCTGCGGAATCGTCGGCCAGTTGGCGTATTCCTTGATTCCCTGGCGAATCTCGGCGTCTTCGAGCACATTTACGCTCGCGATCGGCGCACCGACATAGTCGAGGATCTGCACGACCTGGCCGGAGAAACCGCATTGCGGGAATTCCGGCGTTCCCTTCATGAACAGCACGACCGGGTTTTCCGAGATCACCTTCTCGATACGTTCGCGAGCATTCGACATGGAGCCAGTCCTCATTCGCGCGGGAGTCAAGGTCCCGCCGTTTACACCCAGTGATATAGCGCGCCGGAACGGTCGCCGCCAGCGGAAGCCTGACAAAAAGGCGGGCGCCCATAGCGGGCAATCGGAAGCTACAGGTTTCGGTAATCGCGCCAAATCAAGCGCGCGCTTTAGCCGCCTCTTTGCAATACTCAGGGCCACAATGTGTTTGAACTGTGACAGTCATCACAGCATTGTCGGTCAGTTTGACGTAAGCAAAACTGTCGACCTGCGTCGGCACGCATCAAATCGGGCATTGAATGGGAGATAGGCCTCGAACGGGAGGATGACATGGAGCGGCTTTTGACCAGAAGTCATTCGCGCACAATCGATATTCAACTTTCCCTCCTTTTGGCTCTTTCGGGTTCGGCGCTCCTGGCTCCCGGGGGCAGCTCGGCGCAGGAACCTCCCGCCGAGGCGACGCCGCCGGCAATCACGACCGATGCTTTCAAGCCGAGTACGCCGGGAATTCCGACGGGCCGTCCCAACTCGATCGCCGTTCCGCCCGGCCAGGAGCAAGCGATACTACCGCCGCGCACGCCTCGATACTTTCAAAAGATTTTTCACCAATTCCTCCAGGCGCCACTACCGGCCGAGATCTTCCAGCAGGGCGGAGTGCCGGCTGTCATTCCGGAATATGAGGTCGATCCCGACGCCAGCGGCCGGACTGGGTCATACCAGCCGCTCGGCCCGACGACGACCTCAGGCAACGCTTTCTTTCAGAGCTTAGGCAATAACGGCCGCACCTGCGTCACCTGTCATCTGCCGCCGAACGCGATGAGCGTGAGCGTCGAGAACATCAACGCTCGCTGGATCGCAAGCACAGGCAACGACCCGATCTTCGCGCCTGTGGACGGCGCCGATTGTCCGAACAAGGTCGCGCCCACCAATGGTCGCGCGGCGCATTCGTTGCTGCTGGATCGTGGGTTGTTCCGCATTTTCCTCGCAATCCCGGACAATCCTGAGTTCACGGTCACGGTCCTGCACGACCCCACCGATTCGGCGGTCACTCAGCCTCCGTTCAACAAGGACGGGTGCAACACCGATCCGACCTATACAACGCCGCCGGATTCGAACGGCAACCCGACGCCGACTGTGTCCATGTACCGGCGCCCGCGCATCGCGGGCAATCTGATGTATGTCCAAACCACGCGCTCGGACGTCGACAATGGCGGCGCGACGCCGCCCGCGGCGGGCGTCGTGGAGCTGTCCCTGGCCAACCCAAATCCCGCCACGGATCCGATACAGCCATCTCCGCCTCCCAATCCTGTCCCGCCCTTGAATATCGACGGTTTTGTGATCGACCCAGGCACGGGTCGCCCCGTTAGCGGCAACATCATGTGGGACGGGCGCGAGCCCACCTTCGAGCAACAGGCCGCTGACGCCACGCTCGGCCACGCGCAGGCGAAAAACGCCCCGACGGATACCCAAGTCGCCCAAATGGTGCAGTTCGAGCTCGGCATCTTCAACGCGCAGGTTTGGGACGCGTGGGCGCACCAATTGAACGGAAAAGGCGCCCTCGGCGGGCCAATCTACCTCTCGGATGGCATGCCGGGGCTGCCGCCGCAAACCGCAGGCGCGACATTCCCGCTGTTCGACGACTGGGCCAGCCTCCCGGCGACCGCCGATCGCGCCGCGGAACGTGCCTCCGTCGCACGCGGGGAGGTGATTTTCGAAACCCGGACATTCTCCATCAACGGAGTCGCCGGGCTGACGAATATTGGCGCCGTCAAAGTGCAGCAGCTCGGAACATGCGCGAGCTGCCACAACCAAGTGAACACGGGCAACGATTCCTTCGTCGCGGCACAGCACGACATCGGGATCGGCGGCACCTCGCCGGCTCCCGGCGCACTCCCGGTTCCCGGCGCGCCAAACACGTTCCCCCAGCCGTCGACCTTGTTGCCGATTTTCGAACTGGACTGCACCGCCTCCGGCAAGTCGACGGTCTATCAGGGTCCAAAGGTCGTCACCAACGATCCGGGACTCGCGATGATCACGGGCAAATGCGCCGACATCGGCCGGTTCACGGTGCCGCAGTTGCGCGGGCTCGCCGCTCGGGCGCCCTATTTCAGCGACGGTTCGGCGGCGACCCTGCTTGATGTCGTGTCCTTTTATAACACGCGATTCGCAATCGGCCTCTCCCTCCAGGACGAACAGGACCTGGTCGCGTTTCTTCGCAGCTTGTAACTCGGGCTCATCGGCGCCGAGCCTCCGGCTGAAAGCCGGAGGCTCAAAGAAGGCGTTGGCCTAAGGGGCGCTCAGCCGCCGGTCGTGTTCATGTGACGCTCGGTCGCCGGCGCCGAGGAGCGGGCGATGACGAAATCGTGGCCCTTGGGCTTGCGCGCGATCGCCCCGCGAATCGCCGCCAGAAGCGGCGCGTCCGAGGTCGAGCGGCGCAGCGGCTCGCGCAAGTCGGCCGCGTCCTCCTGGCCGAGGCACATGTAGAGCGTGCCGGTGCAGGTGACCCGCACCCGGTTGCAGCTCTCGCAGAAATTATGGGTGAGCGGCGTGATGAAGCCGAGCCGTCCGCCGGTCTCCTTCACGTCGTAATAGCGCGCCGGACCGCCGGTCACGTAGGCGGAGGGGGTGAGCGACAGCGAGCTTTCGAGCCGGGCACGCAACTCGGTCAAAGGCAGGTACTGGTCGGCCCGATCGCTCTCCATCGCGCCGAGCGGCATCACCTCAATGAAGGTGAGGTCGAACCCCCGCCCATGCGCCCACTCGACGAGCTTCAAGGCTTCGTCGTCGTTGAAGCCCTTGAGCGCGACCGTGTTGATCTTGATCTTGAGTCCCGCCTCGGCCGCCGCGTTCACACCCGCCAGAACCACGCCGAGATCGCCCCAGCGGGTCACCTGGCGAAACTTGGCGGGATCGAGCGTGTCGAGCGAGACATTGATGCGCTCGACGCCGCAATCGACGAGCTCATGCGCAAAGCGGGCGAGTTGGGAGCCGTTGGTGGTGAGCGTGACCTCATCGAGCGCGCCGCTGGAGAGATGCCGAGAAAGCCCGCGGAACAGCGACATCACGTTGCGCCTGACCAGCGGCTCGCCGCCGGTGATGCGGATCTTCCTGGCGCCGAGGCCGACGAAGGCCGCGCACAGCCGGTCGAGCTCCTCGAGCGACAGCACGTCGCGCTTCGGCAGGAAATTCATGTCCTCGGACATGCAATAGACGCAGCGATAGTCGCAACGGTCCGTAACCGACACCCGCACGTAGCGAATCGCGCGGCCGAACGGGTCGATGAGGGGCTGGACAGCGGGACGCGCGTGAGCGTTCATTGCCCAACCCATATAGCCGCGCCACCGCCCGAATGAAAGGCGTCCGCCGGAGGACCGGCGGGCGCAATGCGCCTGTTGTGGGGCCTTGTGTCCGGCCGTTACACCATCAGCGCGTGACGACGACCCGGGCGCCGACCCTTGCGCGGTCGTAGAGGTCGATCACGTCCTGGTTCGTCATTCTGATGCAGCCTGACGAAACTGCCTGCCCGATGGTGTCGGGCTCGTTCGAGCCGTGAATCCGG
This sequence comes from uncultured Alphaproteobacteria bacterium, assembly GCA_963794655.1. Lineage (GTDB taxonomy): Bacteria > Pseudomonadota > Alphaproteobacteria > Rhizobiales > Beijerinckiaceae > Roseiarcus. The sequence continues at coordinate 550,147 of CAWCEV010000006.1, read as the reverse complement.
TAGAGCGTGCCCGCGAGATACATCGCGCGCGCTCCGAGCGGGTTGTCGACGCCCCCTTCCATGTGCCGGGGAAGGTCCGGCCGGCGCCTCAGCATCTGGGCGGGCGGCGTCCAATCCGGCCATTCCCGCTTGTAGCCGATGTGGGTGACGCCGGCCCAGGTGAAGCCGGGCCGCCCGACGCCAACGCCATATCTGAGCGCCTGATGATCGGGCAGCACAAGATAAAGGCGGCGCTCCGAGGTGCGGATGATGATGGTCCCCGGGGCCTCCCGGCCGCCGAACGGCACGGTTTCGCGCGCCATCGGAGTGGCGACCGGTTGGAGCTGCGAATCGAGCGCGTTGGCGAATGCAGGCGCCGTTGCGGCGCTCAGAAGAAGACCGGCCCAGGTAGCGGCGAGGACCAGAATGCGGCGCATGATTTCCCCCAGGTGAAAACGATCGGCGAGATCGAGGACCGCCCGCCGGACGCCTGGATTTCGGGCTGATTCGGCGAGGGATGCGAAACTATTTGCGCGAAAAGCTTTCCAGGCAATGCACGGCGCCGGATGGCAGGTGAGGAATTCGTCAATTGCGTCAGATTGTGGCGAAGAAGACACAGACGCAGCGCGACGTGCTGGCGTGGCTTGGCGACAATTCGACGCTGAAATTCGGGATCATGTTCGGTTTTTCTCTTTCGTAAAATCCGAATTCATGATAGTGTGGCGCTCGTCGTCGGAAGAGTTTGGCGCGGACGGGTCGGCGGCAAATAGAGGAGGGGAGGAAGTTTTTGGCCGTGGGGGTCGCCGTAATGCATTGAAAAGGCTCGAAACGGAAAAGGTGAACCAAGACAATTAAAGCCTTTTCCTTTGCTGGGCTTGCCCTGACGTTCGCTGGGCTTTTTAGGGTCTGGCTAAGTCAGGATTTGGTTTCGCGGAAAGGCGGCCAGGTCCGCGAATGAGGGGTGGAGGACGATACCGGAGCGAAGCCGCCTTCGCGCGCGACGCTCGCGTGGCGCCGGCGACGGTGAGCGGACCGCACTTTCGCCGCGGTATGGTATGGCCCTTTGGCCCGTTAATGGTTAAACGGTCTGCTTCGCAAAGGGGCGGGTATCGCCGATCAGAAGGACGGGCCTCTGTTATGACCGAACACATACGCGAGAAGCTGGTCGCCGCGAATGACATCGACGCCGCGCTCGAGGAGAGCCTGACCACCGTCTGGGACGCCAAGGTCTACTCATGGGACAATTCCAAATATCCCTTCAATGAGTGGATTCTGAACCGCATCCGCGGAATGGGGTACAGGCTCGACGATCTCAGCTACCTGCACGAGAGCGTTCCGCTCAACGAGACCTACAAGGTCACTAAGCAGCTCTGCGCCGACACCAACCTGCCCGAGTTCCGCCGGATGCTGAACCGGTTCGTGCGCGAGCAGATCGTGCCTCAGGGCAAGTTGCGGTTCCCGGTCGCGGTGCAGCGGTTCATGAATGTCCGCATCATGCTGCCGACCACGCCCGAGCTGTTCTTCCCGTTCCACACCGGCTTGCTTTACGGCCACGGCATCGCGTCGCGCAGCATCTGGATGCCCTTCTGCGACGTGACCAGGGACGAGGACAAGAGCCGGTCGATGCAGATCCTCAGCATCAAGAAATCGCGCGAATTGATCCAGCAGGCGATCGACAAGCGCCTCAGCATGGACGAAATGACGGAGCTCTTCGGCAAGGAAAGCTGGCAGATCAAGGCCGGGCCCGGCAGCGCCTGCTTTTTCACCCAAGAGAACATCCACGGCTCCGGACGGCCAAACACCAGCGGCAAGACGCGCGTCAGCATGGATTTCCGCGTCGCCGAAGGCATCTACGGCGACTATCTCGGCCGCAAGATTCCGGCCGGCTATTTCCACCTGATCCCCGACACCGAGGAAGAAGAGGAGAGGCTGGCTTCGCATCCGCGCCGGGCGGATGCTTTCTTCAACGGAAAGAACAACATCTTCTACGTTGCAAACAACACGGCCTCCACTTATGGGATACCGGTGCACCTGCAGCGTTACATGCTGGTGGATTATTGCAAGAAGAAGAACCTTGAGTTCGATTATGAGCTGTTCGATCTCGAAGACATGACGCATCTGCCAACGCTGAAATATTTGGTGACGCAGCGCGAATGCAACATCGTCATGTACAGCATCTTCGCGCTGCCCGAAGACGAAGCCTATCGCAACGAATTGCTCGAGAAGGCTGTCGAGCGAGGCTGCATCATTCATTTCGTCAATGAAGATTTGCAGTTGGGCAGCGGCGACGACCTCACGACAATCAAGAAGTATCTCGACTTCTCGAAATACGGCAAGTCCCGCCTGCCAATCGGATTGCCGCTTACCGCGTCGAGCAAGATGTTCTTCGACAAATGGGCAGGATCTCTGGCGCAACTGGACTAAGTTGGTCTCAAAGCGGTCTTCGGGAGCGTTTGGCGCTGCGTCCCCGTAAGAGGTCTTCCGGTTGATGACCCCGAGTGCGATCTTCCTGTTTCAGGCGTTCGTCATTGTCGCCGTTCCGGCAATTTTGCGGCGCCTAACTCGGGTGAAGGGCATTATGCCCCTGGTCACGATGCAGATCACGGTCGGCATCGCCCTGGGCCCATCGGTGTTCGGCAAGCTTGCCCCGGCTTACTTTCAATACTTCGGAAGCCCTGGCGCCTTGCTGCCCCTGTCTGGCCTCGCGACGGTGGCGGTGCTCATTTTCGGCCTGATCTCCGGCCTGCATCTGGACGCGACGGTCCTCAGCGGCAAGGATCGGGCGTTTTGGCCGGTGACCGTCGCGACAATCGCCTGCCCGATGATTCTAGGCGGCGTGGCCGCGTCCTGGATCCTGTCCCGCCATCCCGAGGAACTCCTTCCCGGCGTCAACCCCGCCGTGTTCGTGGCGGCGATGGCGATAGCCGTCAGCATGAAGGCGCTGCCGGTCCTCGCAGCAATCCTGGGCGAAATGGGCCTGTTCGGCGACCGCATCAGCCATCTCGCGCTCGGCGCGGCGGGCGTCAACGACATCGCCCTCTGGGTGCTGCTGGGCATTTTGCTAACGGTCGCTGCCGCCGGTCACGCCGGTCACGGCTTGCCCGCCGTTTGGCTATTGGCGTTGGCGCCGATTTATCTCTTCCTGATGGTTCGACACGTGCGCCCGATTCTTGCCCGGATGGTGATGCGCCGGATCGATGACGGCGACGAGGCAGTCACGACCCAGGGAGCGATCGTTGTGGGGGGCGCGACCATCCTCTCCGGGCTCGCGACCGAGCTCCTCGGGCTGCATTACATCATCGGGGCTTTCGTGGTCGGGGCGATCATGCCGGCGAGCCTGCACAAGCCTATTCTTCATCGTCTGCAGGTCATGACCGTCGCGCTCTTGATGCCGTTCTTCTTCACCCTGACCGGCATGCGGACCCTGGTCGATCTCAATTCTCCCGTGCTGCTTCAGGTCTTCGGCATCGCAATGGCGGTGGGCGTCGTCGGCATAATCGGAGGCGCAGCTCTGGCGGCGCGGATCTTTGGCGAACGATGGTCCTTTGGTCTCGCTCTCGGATCGCTGCTGCAGGCAAAGGGGCTGACAGAGCTGGTTGTTCTTTCGGTTCTCCTCGACGCCCAGATCCTCTCTCCGAGAATATTCGCACCCATGGTTCTCATGGCGCTGGTCAGCACCGCGCTCGCCATGCCGCTTGCGCGGCTGGCGCTCGCGAGGGCGAGGGAGTGGCCCCTGACCGCCGAATCCGGCCCCGTGTCGCTGCCGGGCCCGCGAACCTGATTATCGCCGAACAAGGCTGCCCGAACCTGCTGCTGCAGGTTGGCCCGTCGTCGACGGCTGATTAAGAAGGGCCATGGGCGACAGTAAGGCTTTCTACTTCGGCAATGCGAAGGACGACCAGGCAGGCGGGTCTGGATGGTTTGTCGGTCAGTTCGTTCCAGCCGAGCTTGGGCTGCGGCATCAGACCGATGTCGAACTGAAGTGGGGCATCCACCCCGACGGAGAAAAGCGGGCTCAACCCTGGGCCAACAAGAACGGCACGACCATCTCGGTGCTTTTCGAAGGCAGCCTGAAGGTGACTTTCCACCTCGACGGCGCTCAACAGGAGGTCATGCTTCGGGCGAAAGGCGACTACGTCATTTTCGGGCCCGAGGTCGTCCACTCCTGGGAAGCCGTCGGCGATACGATCGTTCTCTCCGTGCGCTTTCCGTCAGTCGAGGTCGGGCGCGGCGCTTAAGCCGACCGGCTGGGAGCCGGCGCGAGTTCACTTCACCATCTGAGCGCCGCGGTATGAACCGGGTGATCCCATAGCGCGGTCGTCTTTGGATCGAGCTGGCTCACGGTGATCGAGCATCCCGCCATATCGAGCGAAGTGACGAAACTGCCAACCAGCGAGCGCGCGATCCTCAAGCCGCGCTTCTCGAGCAGGCGCCGCGCCGCGTTGTACATGAGATAGAGCTCGATCAGGGGCGTGCCACCGAAGCCGTTGATCAGGAGCAGCGCTTCGCCCCCGGAGGGATTGCCGAGATCGCCCATGATCGCCGCTGTCATCTCGTCGGCGATGTCGTCGGCCCGCGCGAGCTTTACCCGGCGCCGCCCCGGCTCGCCGTGAATGCCGACGCCCATTTCCATCTCATCGGCGCCAAGATCGAAGTTTGGCTTGCCCGCGGCCGGGACAGTGCAGGACGTCAACGCGACGCCCATCGAGCGCGTCCGGCGGTTGACGGCTTGGCCCAGCGCCTGAAGATCTGTTCGCCCCATGCCTTTCTCGGCGGCGGCGCCCACGATTTTCTCGACGATCAGCGTGCCGGCGACGCCGCGCCGGCCGGTCGAATAGGTCGACGTTTCGACTGCGACGTCGTCATCAATGACGATGGTCGTGCATCGACCGTCGGTCATTTCCGCCGCCATCTCGAAGTTCATCACGTCGCCTTCGTAGTTCTTGACGATGAAGACGACGCCAGGGCCCTGGTCGACGGCTTCCACCGCCACCGCCATCTGGTCAGGGGTGGGCGAAGTGAATATCTGTCCTGGGCAGGCGGCGTCCAGCATGCCGTAGCCCACGAAGCCTGCATGCAGCGGCTCGTGTCCGGACCCGCCCCCCGAGATCAGCGCAACCTTGCCCGGCGCCAGGGTTCTACGGCGAACAAATTTCCGCTCCTCGCCGACGACGATGATGTCCGCATGCGCTGCTGCGAAGCCATCGAGACTTTCATCGAGCAGCGTCTCGTGCGCATTTAGAAACTTCTTCATCCTTCCCTCGCAACGCCCCTCCCCGGATTCAAATCTTTCATTCATTGCCTCGATCGTCACGCTGAATTAGCCGGGAGAGGCGTCGCGCCATTTCGCGCACCAGCTCATCGAACTCGCGGTTCTTCTCTGCCCGGCCGAAGTCGAACACTTCGAGCCTCAAGCTGCGTAAGCTCGATCCGCTACGGATTTGCAGGTGTCGATTGGGATGAGCGCGGGAGAATGCGTCGAGGAAGGCGCTCTTGTCGGCCGGGGAGAACCGGCAGACCTCAAAGATGATTTCGAGATGCGGCGCCGGAATCGGCACCGAATAGGCGGGGTTCGAAATCTGCGTGACGAAACTTCGATTCTTGCCGAGCGCGGTCGCCAGCCGTTGCCGCGTGCCGGACGGTCGCCGATCGAGCACGTTCCGCAGGATCGACTTGTAAGCCTCGACACAAGCGGCTCTTCCGTTGCGGCCTGAGGCGTCGTTCATCGCGTGCTCGCGTTGAGGTCGACGCTTGCGATTGCCTCCTTGGTCCTCGCAAGCGCGGTCGGGGCAACCGACAAGGCTCGCAGACCGGCGTTCAGGAGGGTTCGGATGAGCCTTGGCTCGCCGCCAGCGTCACCGCACAGGCTGACCTTTCTGCCGATCGCCGCGCCGTGCGCCGCGACCTGTGCAATCAGCCGCATGACGGCGGGATTCGCCGGGTCGTTGAGCGTTGCGACCGCGTCGAGGTCACGCGCCGCCGCCATCACATATTGCGTAAGATCGTTCGAGCCGATCGAGAAGAAGTCTGCGTCGAAACGCTCGACGGTTATGGCGGCGGCCGGGACCTCGACCATGATGCCGAGCGGCGGCCGGCGGCAAGCAACGCCCTCCGTTGTGAGCGCCTCGATCTCCTGATCGAGATATCGCCCCGCCGCGGCAAGCTCGTCCGGCACGGAGACCATCGGCAGCATCACCTCGACGGCGCCATGAACCGCCGCCCGGGCGATGGCCCTCAGCTGCACACGAAAAGGTTCGGGCTTGGCGAGCGACAGACGAATTCCGCGCATCCCCAGAAACGGGTTGGATTCGCCATCGATCGTCAATCCGGGAATCGGCTTGTCCGCTCCAGCGTCGAGCGTTCGGATTGTGACAGGTTTGCCGCGCGCCCACTCGGCCAGCCGGCGATAGACTCGATACTGGCTTTCCTCGTTCGGCAATTCGCCCGCACGATAGAAAAGGAATTCGGTGCGCACGAGCCCGATGCCGTCGCATGTTTCGGGATCGATCGTCTCCAGCTCGTCGGGATCCGCCACGTTGACGAAAACGGCGATCGGCGTTCCGTCTCGTGTGATCGCCGGCCGCGTCCGAAAGGACTCGGCGCTTTCCTGGCGACGGCTTGCCGCCGAGGCGCGCTCCGCGAAGGACTTGCGGGTTGCCGGCGCCGGATCGAGGCACAACGTTCCGAATTCGCCATCGATCAAAGCCTCGTGGCGTCCATCAAAGTCCGCCAGATCGAGATCCATCCCGACGATCATCGGAACCCCACGCGAGCGAGCGAGCATAGCAACGTGGCCGGACGCGCTGCCGCGTGTCAGAACGATGCCGCCGCCGTTGCTCCAATCGGTCGCGAGGAAGGCGGAGGGCGTCAGATCCTCCGCGAGCACGATCGAGCCCGCAGGCAGGCTCGGCTCGCTCGCCACGCTTGACAGGGCTGCGAGCACGCGATCGCGAATGTCGCGCAGATCACTGGCGCGGGCGCGGAAATGCTCGTCATCGGCGGTCTCATAGCCCGCGATTTCAGCGTCAAGCGACGTGCGCCAAGCCTGATCGGCGCTTGTTCCCCGGGCGATAGCCGCGAAGGCCGGAGCCGCAAGCGACTCGTCCTCCAGCATCGCGATCTGGAAAGCAAGGATAGCTGCGCCATCGTCTTCTGCGCCAGCCGCGAGTTGCGAAAGCTGTTGAATCGCCGCGAGCACGGCGCCTCGAAGGGCGGCTGCTTCCGATTCCGGGTCTCCGCCGGTGCGGCCTGTCGCAGCGACCCCCGAGAGAACCGCAATGGGTCCAGCGGCAAATCCGCTCGACGCGAGCCGACCGGTGAGGCGAACCTCAGCCATGGGCTCGCCCGACACCGCCGTCGGAGAGATCCGGCTCGTCCTCATAGAAGTTGTGCGCGACCAGCTCGCGAAGCGCCGCGAGCGCCGGGATCGCGTCCTGTCCCTTGGCGCGAAAATGCAGGATAGAGCCCTTCGCCGCCTTCACCGCCATAACTTTGACAATGCTCTTCGCGTCTACCCAGGGCCCATTCGCGGTCAGCGCGACATCGATCTGCGCTTTGAAAGTCTTGGCGAGCTTGGTGAGCTTAACTGACGGACGGGCGTGCAGTCCGATCGAGTTTGTCAGCGGCGCCGAACCAGTCACCACGATCTCATCCATGCGAGGGGCTCAATCCCTTCGGCGAATCGCGCCGCGACGGGACGCCGTGGACAATTTCAAATCGCGCCGCAGCGATCACGCCGACAACTCCTCCGCCGTGCGACGCACGAGGGCCAGGCTCGCGCCGCCTGAAGCCTCGGTCGCGCCGATCACCGCGCCCTCGACGATCGGCGCGTTGCAGACCACGACAGAGCCGCGCTTGTCCTCGGGCAACATCTCGATCGCCATTTCGCTGTTGGTCTCGGCGCCACCCAGATCGACGAAAATGGCGACGCCCGCATCCGACCAGGCCCTCCCGATGGCGTCGGTGATCGCCTCGAAGCTTGTCCCGAGACCGCCGGCCGGATTGCCGCCCGTCCAGGCGAGCGGGACCTCGTTACCGACCATCTGCCGCACCATATCGGCGGCGCCTTCAGCAACCTTGGGCGAATGGGACACGATGACGATGCCGACATTGGCCATCAGTCGTCTCCAAGCTCTTCGCATAGCGCCGCGATCATCAGCGACGATGAACGCGCGCCGGGATCCATATGTCCGATCGAGCGATCGCCGAGAAAAGACGCGCGCCCGCGCGTCGCCCTCATCGGCACGGTCGCCGCCGCCGCGCAGGCCGCAATGTCCTTGATGGCGGCGAGGTCCTCCCCGGCGGCAAAGGCCTGATGGGCGGGAACGAGCACGTCGAGCATCGTCTTCTGGCCGGTGTCGCTCTTGCCGCGAGCCTTCACGGCGCCAATCGCCGCGGCGAACGCCTTTGCCGCTTCGGTCCGCGACGGTTCCGCGGGAAGCTCTTTCGCCAGCGCCAAGAACAAAGTCCCGTAGAGCGGACCCGAAGCGCCGCCGACCTTCGTCACCAGCTTCGTGCCGACGGCCTTTGCGAGATCTGGCAGGCTCATGCCGGAAAGCGCATCCAGGTCCTGCAACACCGCCTCAAATCCCCGTTTCATATTATGGCCGTGGTCGCCGTCGCCGATCGCAGAGTCGAGCGCGGTCAACTCGTCGACATGGGCGATGACGCTATTTGCGATCGCGGCGACAAGTCTTCGCTTGCGCTCGGCGTCCAATCGCACGATCACGGCGGACGGGCTCGCCGTCTCTCCGTGCTTGACGGTCATTGCGATGCGCCCCGCGTGGGCGACGAATTTTCAAAATTTCGAGCATGCCCGGCCGCGGCCTCAAAGGCTGCGGCGACCGCCGCCGCTCCCGGATCGGCGACGCCGGCCAAGTCCCTCGATGCAAGATAGCTCGAGCGGCCGGCGCGCGCCTTCGTCATTCCGGCGGTGGCGGCCGCGCCGCTGCGCGCCGCATCAGCCGCTGCGGCAAGGTCGCCTCCCGCTTCCAGGGTTTCGACTGCGGGAAGCAACGCATCAAGCATCGTGCGGTCGCCCCGATTTGCGCCGCCATAGAACTTAATCCGCTCCGTTCCGGCCCGCAACGCTGAGGGCCACTCCATTCCCGTCCCCAGAGCATGGCCAGTCGCAGCGGCGAGAATAGACAGAAGTACGCCGCTCGACCCGCCCATTGATCCTGACAGCCGTTCGGCGAGCGCCGTACACATCTTGGCGGCGTCACTGAGCGGAAGGGAGTCGATCGCAGCCAGAATTGTTCGAGCCGCGGTGGCGAAGGTTGTTCCCGTGTCGCCGTCGCCGACTCTCGCGTCGAGGGCATTGAGCTCGGCTTCTCGCTCGAGCAAGGCCCGGCAGATCGCCTCGAGCATCGCACGCGCTTGCGGATTGTCCGTCCCGATTGCCTCATCGCCACGAGCCCCTGCGACGGAAGCGAGGATCTCGATTTTGCGGGTCCCCCCGACAGAGGGCCACGCGGGCGCGTCGCATTCGGACATCAGCGCGTCGACGAGTTCATCGTCGACAGGCAGAACCGAGATCGAGACGCCCTTCATGTCGAGGGCGGTCATCAGGCGCGCCGGTCCCACAACCAATTGAGCGCGCGCGCCAAGCGGCGTTTCCAGGATAGCCTTGGCGAAGACCGCCATTTCCAGATCCGGAGCGCCGCCCAGATTGTTGATGAGAAGGGCGAGCGAGCCAGACGGCGGGACGAACCGGCCAAGTCTCTGCGCCATCATTTCCGCGACCGCTCTGGCGGACGGGAGATCGATTCTCTCGACTCCGGGCTCGCCGTGAATTCCGAGCCCGAGCTCGGCCTGCCCGGCGCCGAGGCGCGCATGCCCGGTCTGACCGGGGATCGAACAGGTCGTCGTCGCGATGCCAAGGCTCTTCGCCGCGCTCGCGACGCGGGTTGCGATGGCGGCTACCGTCTCGAGGTTCGCCCCAGACTCAGCGGCGCTCCCGGCAATCTTGTGGACGAAAAGCGTGCCCGCAATGCCGCGTGGCTGGGCAAAATCCTCAAGCGCAATATCGTCGGCGACGATGACCATCTCGACCTTCAGTCCGGCAGCGCGCGCGCGCTCCGCCGCAAGGCCAAAATTGAGCCGGTCGCCCGAGTAGTTCTTGACGATCAACAGGCATCCTTCGTCGCCAGTCACCGCCATAATGGCCGCATACACGGCATCGACAGTCGGAGAAGCGAAGATCTCGCCGCACACCGCCGCCGTGAGCGAGCCGCGGCCGACGAACCCGGCGTGCGCCGGCTCGTGCCCCGAGCCGCCCCCCGAAACGAGCGCGACCTTACTCCGGTCCCAATCGGCACGAACGACAACCTTGACATTTGGAAAGCCATCAAGCCGCGCCAGCCCCGGCGGCGAAGTGGCGAGGAGACCGTCAATCGCATCGGTCACGATCGCGTCCCGCTGATTGATGAAATGAGTCATGTCGCCGTCGCCCCGCGCCCGCAGCATTCGAAAGTTTGGTCGAGCCCAGGCAGTGCCGGCGCGCCCGCGATGACCTGCTCGGCTGTCGCCGCAGCCAGCGATCTCAGGACTAGGAAATCACGGACCATGGCTCGCATCTCACTCGGCGGAAAGGCCGATGCGCTGCCCCGACGCATCAAAATATAACGGATCGAGCAGCTCCAATCCGACCTCCTGACCCGCGGCGAGCGGCTGATGCGGATCTGCCAGCGTGACGAGGGGGTGGCCATTGTAGTCGAGATGCACATGGTTCTGGTCGCCAAGATGCTCGATCCTGCGCACCTGTCCGATCGGGCCGCCATTCGGCCTGGCGATCAGAAGATGCTCGGTTCGCACGCCGATCGTCTTGGTCTCACGGGGCATCGGCGCCTCCGCCAGGAGCTCGGCCGGCAGCAGATTGATCTGCGGCGTGCCGAGTCTAGTGGCGACATAGATGTCGACTGGGTTCTCGTAGATCTCGCGCGGCGTCCCCAGCTGAAGCAGCTGTCCGTCGCGCACGACGCCGATACGGCTCGCCATCGTCATGGCCTCGATCTGATCATGCGTGACATAGAGAATCGTGGCGCCGAGCTCGACCTGGATCCGCTTGAGTTCGAGGCGCAGCTCGGCGCGCAGTTTGGCGTCGAGCGAGGAGAGCGGTTCGTCCATGAGAAAGATTGCGGGCTCGCGTACGAGCGCGCGGCCAATGGCGACGCGCTGCATCTCGCCGCCAGAGAGGCGGGTCGCGCGGTTGTCGAGCTTGCCGCTGATGCGGAGGAGTTCCGCAATCGCCTGGACGCGCTCGCGCACCTTGGCCTCGGAGACGCGGCGCGCGGGCGAACGCAGCGGAAAAGCGAGGTTATCGTAGACCGTGAGGTGCGGATATAGCGAATATTGCTGGAAGACGAAGGCGACATCGCGAGCCGCGGGCGGCTCTTTGGTCACGTCCCGGCCGTCGATCGAAATCGCGCCGTCATCCGGGTACTCGAGGCCGGCGATAAGGCGCAGCGTCGTCGTCTTGCCGGCGCCGGTGGGCCCGAGCAGGACCACGAACTCGCCATTCGCGATGTCGAACGAAAGGTCGCGTACCGCCTCGATGTCGGCGAAGCGCTTCGTCACATGTCGAACGAGGACTTCAGCCATTGAAGGCGCCCTCGTAAAGCGCGCTTCGGGTCGCGCGTCCGCTCACGGCGTCAAACACCACCAGTCGCTGGGATTGGAAAGCAAGTCCCACCGGCTCGCCGAGCCGGACCGAAAGGGACGCCGGCAGGCGGGCTTTGATTCGGCCGTGCTCGATATCGATCGTGACGATCTGCGTGGTGCCGAGATATTCCGCGCCGAAGACCCGGCCGCGAATGGCGCCGGCATCGGACAAGGTGACATGCTCCGGGCGAACCCCGAGCGCAAGCGGCCCGCTGATGCCCTCCTCATGCATTTCGGGCACGGCGATACTTGCGTCGTGAACGCGGACAGCGCGATCGCCGCGCAAAAGTTTGCCGTCGAATCGTATGAAGTTCATGGAAGGCGAGCCGATAAAGTCGGCGACGAACATGCTGTTCGGCCGATCGTAGATCTCCTGCGGCGTAGCAACCTGCTCGACGACCCCGTGGTTCATGACAAGGATGCGGTCGGCCATCGACATCGCCTCGAGCTGATCGTGAGTGACATAGACCGTGGTCGCTCCGATCCGGTCGTGAAGATCACGAAGCTCGTCGCACATGATTCGGCGAAACTCGGCGTCAAGCGCGCCGAGCGGTTCGTCCATGAGAAAAGCCTTCGGTCGGCGCACGATGGCGCGGCCAAGAGCAACGCGCTGCCGGTCACCGCCTGCGAGCTTCGAAACCTTGCTGGAGAGAAGATGCTCGATGCGCAACAGCCGCGCGGCCTCGCGAACCTGCTTGCGGATCTCGTCCCGGGCAAGGCCCTCGCACTTCAAAGGAAACCCGATGTTCTGCGCGACGTTCATATGCGGATAGAGGGCGAAGAGCTGAAAGACGAAGGCGATGTCGCGCTCGGCCGCACGACGAAGCGTGACATCCTCGCCATCCAATAGAATCTTTCCCTCGGTCGGCAGTTCGAGGCCGGCAATCATGCGCAACGTTGTGGTCTTGCCGCAACCTGAGGGCCCCAGCATGACGAAGAAGGAGCGATCCTCGATAACGAAACTCGAATTCTGAACGGCGACGAAGCTTTGGAAGGCCTTGTGCAGCCGCTCGATGCGGATCTCCGCCATCGCGACGCCTCACTGCGGAAAGTGGCTGACGATCACGAACCCTAGCGTCCCGCCGAGGATCGTGACGAACGAATAGGTGTAGAGATCGAGGGAGAACGGCTGGGTCAGCATCAAAATCCCGACGCCGATCACGGTCATCGCCGTGTTTTCCCACGGGCCGCGCCGAAACAAGTTAGGCCATCCTCTTCGCGCTTCGCTACTCGTCTCGGTCATTTGCGAACGGCCCCGAAGGTGATGCCGCGAAGCAGATGCTTTCTCAGCGCGACCGTGAAAATCACGATCGGCAGCAGAAAAAGGGTCGTGCCGGCTGCGACAGCGGGCCAGTTCTGGCCGCCCTCGCCGATGATGAAGGGGATGAACGGCGGCATGGTTTGCGCGTCCGAGCTGGTCAACAGCAGATTGAACGCATATTCGTTCCACGAGAAAATCAGGCAGAAGATCGCGGTCGCCGCAATGCCTGTCACCGCCTGCGGAAGCACCACCTTTCGAAAGGCCTGCAGCCGTGTGTAGCCGTCGACAAGGGCGGCCTCTTCGTACTCTCGTGGAATCTCATCGATGAAACCCTTGAGCAGCCAGACCGCGAGCGACAAGTTCACTGCCGTGTAGAGCAGGATCATGCCGATTTTCGTGTCGTAGAGACCAAGCCAGCGGTACATGATGTAGATTGGGACCGCGACCGCGATCGGCGGCATCATCCGCGTCGACAGAATAAAGAAAAGCAGGTCATCCGCCAGCGGCACCCGAAAGCGCGAGAACCCGTAGGCCGCCAGCGTTCCGAGGAACGTTGCGAGAATCATCGAGCCAAAGCCGATGATCAGCGAATTGAGGAAACGCTCCACCACCCGTGACGGACCGGCGATCACCATGTCCCGGTCGCGGGTGAGTTTCTCGTACCATGTCTGCGGCGGCGGCATCTTGACGATGAAATCGTGCGGCTGGCGCGTCTGGACCGTGAACAGGTCGACAAATCCCTCCAGCGTCGGCGTGAAGAAAACCTTCGGCGGATAGGCAACCGCGTCTTCCTGCGACTTGAACGCTGTCGCCCCGATCCACACGAGCGGAAGAATAGTAACGATCGCATAGAGGATGACGACGGCCCCGGCCAGCCAACGCGCAAGCGGCGACGGTTCCGAGGAGGGGCGGGGCGACGGAACCGCGGTCATTGCTGCTTCACTCTGTTGAGCGCCTTCACGTAGATATTGGCGGCGCCGAATATCGTGACAAAAAGAATCACGGCGAGCGCCGACGCATAGCCCGTCTCCCATTTCTCAAACGCGGCGCGCTTGAGCGTGATCGAGACCAGTTCGGTGGTCGATCCGGGTCCGCCGGACGTCAGGAGATTGACCAGGTCGAACATCACGAACGCCTGGATCGCCTGGAAGAGCACGGCAAGCATGAGGAAGGGAAGAACCATCGGCAACGTGATCGACCAGAATTGCCTCAATGGCGCCGCGCGATCCACCTCGGCCGCCTCGTAGATGTAATCGGGGATTGAGCGCAGGCCGGCCAGGCAAATCAGCATCACGTAGGGCGTCCACATCCAGGTGTTGACCAGGACGATCGTCCATGGCGCCAGAGCGACGCTCCCGATCATGGTGAACGAACTCGGCGCAGCGCCGGTGAAGAAGCCGACGAGATAGTTGAACGGTCCTATCTGCGGCTGGAACAAAAGGGTCCAGAAGTTGCCCACCACCGCCGGTGACAACATCATCGGCAGCAGGATGACGGTCGTCCAGAAACTGTGGCCGCGGAACTTCCGGTTGATGAGCAACGCGAGTCCGAGGCCAATCAGGATTTGAAGCGCGATCGTCCAAAACACGAAATGCGCGGTGATCTGGAAGTTCGCCCAAAGATCCTCATCGGTCAGGATGTCGACATAATTATCGAGGCCGACGAAACGGGCTGGCGTCGGCAGGTTCGCCATCAAGCCGGTGAACGACAGCCGGATCGCCCAGATCAACGGAAATATGTTGATCGCGAGCAGCAACAGCATCGTCGGCAGGATGAAAAGCCAGGCGACCGCCCGGTCCGAGAGCCCCCGCACCCGAACAGCCGCCGCAGCGGGCGTTCGCAAGGCGACTCCGTCGGCGATGCCTCTTGCGTTATTCGTCACTGTCATGACCCTGCCCGCTCATGGACCAGTCGAGTCTCCCCGGCGGCTTGCGACGCCGGGGACGGGTTCTGGATAAAAAGCCGTACCAAGCCTGATGGTCAGGACGGATCCTTGCCTTCCTGCTTGAAGACCTTGATCCAATCCCTGACGAGTTCGTCGAGAGCCTTCTGCGAGGTGCCCTTGTCCGCGACCACATAGTCATGGACCCGGTTCTGCATGTCGAGAAGAAGCGGAACGTAGAGCGGCTCGGCCCAGAAATCCTTGACCATGCCCATCGACTCCACGAACGACGGCGCGTAGGCGGCGCTGTTCTTATAGGCGTCCGACAGGAGCACAGCCTTCGACGCCGACGCGCCGCCGAGATCGGTCCACTTCTGTTGGACCTCGGGTTGCGCGAACCACTTTATGTAGAGCAGCGCATCGTCGACATTCTTCGAAGCCGCGACCACGGACAGCCCCTGACCGCCGAGCTGGGTGAAGTCCCCGGCGGGACCGGCAGGGTTCTTGAAGAAGCCGATCTTGTCGCCGCCGACGTTCGGGTCCTTGGCGAGGCCAGGAAAGAACGCGTACCAGTTCATCTGCATGGCGACCTGGCCGGACTTAAAGGCGTCAAGGCCTTCCGACATATACGCGTTCGTCAGGCCCGGGGGCTGGCAGCACTTGAAGAGCTCCTTGTAGACGTCCAGGCCTTTGGCGGCGCCGGCGGAGTTGACCACCCCTTCCATGTGATAGGGCTGCTTGGGGTCCATATAGTCGAAGCCATAATTGTACATGGCGTTCGTGGCGCCCATCGTGATGCCTTCCGACCCGCGCTCGGTGAAGATGTACGAACCGTAGACCTTCTTGCCGTCAATCTCCTTGCCGGTGAAGAATTTCGCGATCTCAATCAGCTCGTCCCATGTCTTGGGCGGCTCGAGTTCGCGATTGTACTTCGCCTTGAACTCCGCCCGAATCTCGGGCTTCGCGAACCAATCCTTGCGATAGGTCCAGCCGACCGCATCGGCCATAGCGGGCAGGCCCCAGTAGTTTGGAGTGTTCTTCGGCCACTCCGCGTATCCGACAACCGTTGCGGGCAGGAACGTGTCCATCGAGATCTTATTCTTGTCGAAGAAATCGTTGAGTTTCACGTACCACTTGTTTTCGGCGGCGCCGCCGATCCATTGGCTGTCGCCGATGATCAGGTCGCATTCGCTGCTGCGAGAGTTCAGCAGATTGATGAAGTGATCGGCATAGCTCGTCCATGGCACGAACTCGTGCTTCATCTCGATGCCGGTGAGTTTAGTGAAATCCTTATCGAGCTCGACCAGCGCGTTTGCCGGATCCCAGGCGGCCCAACACATTGTCAGCGATTTCGCTTGTGCTTGCGCTTTGTCGACAGTCGCCGCGGCTGATAAGCCGGCAGCGACGAGTCCTATCAATGCCAAGGCTTTTGTCATGCTTCCTTCCTCCCTGATATTGCCGTGTTCCCGCGAGGGGTGGCCCGTCGAGCCAACCGCTCAAGCGACGGCTGAGCGGTCCGATGTTTACCAAAGCGCTTATTAGTAAGCAACGCAAGCGGAATTTGTCTCGGGGCGCTTCAACCCGCGCGCCGGCCGCCAGATCGGCGTGAGAGAGTTGCGCGGGACGCCATAAGTCGACGCTGGTCATCTGTTTGCCGGCCGACCCGTGCGCTGTCGGGCGCCTCAAACTAAGGAGATTGAGGCCGTTCCCCGTCGCGAATCGGCTTTGTTGCGGTCGGGGATCACGCCGACCAGCTATTTGCTGCCCGGCTTTTCCAGGTGACCGCCAAACTGGAAGCGCATCGCCGACAGCAGCTTGTTCTGGTAGTCCGCGTCGCCTCTAGAGAAGAACCGCTCGTAGAGCGCGGTGCTCAGCACAGGCACCGGTACGCCTTCGTCGATCGCCGCCTTGATCGTCCAACGGCCTTCCCCAGAGTCGGAAACCCGCCCGGAAAACTTCGTGAGCGCCGAATCCTCTGCAAGCGCCGTCGCGGTCAGATCGAGCAGCCATGAGGCGATCACGCTGCCGCGCCGCCACACTTCCGCAACGTCCGGCAGGTTGATGTTGTACTTGTATTGGTCGGGATCTCGCAGCGGCGTGGTCTCGGCGTCAATCTCATGCGTCTTTTCGCCGACGTTCGCACCGCGGAGGACATCGAGCCCCTCGGCGTAAGCCGCCATGATGCCGTATTCGATTCCGTTGTGGACCATCTTGACGAAATGTCCGGCCCCGTTCGGACCGCAATGAAGGTAGCCGAGCTCCGCCGTGGATTGCGCGCCCTTCCGGCCGGGGGTCCGCGAAATGGAGCCTGCGCCCGGAGCGAGCGTCTTGAAGATCGGATCGAGGCGGCTGACGGTTTCGTCGGGACCGCCAATCATCATGCAGTAGCCGCGCTCAAGCCCCCATACGCCGCCGCTCGTTCCGACGTCGACGTAGTTGATGCCCTTTGGCGCCAGTTCGCGGGAACGGCGCAGGTCGTCGACATAATAGGAATTGCCGCCGTCAATGATCGTATCGCCCAACTCAAGAGCAGGCAGAAGAGCGGCGATTGTGCTGTCCACGACCGCCGCGGGCACCATGAGCCAGACCGCCCGCGGCTTTTCCAGCTTCTTGGCCAAGTCGGCAAGCGAGGTGCTGCCGCGCGCCTTTTCGTCGACCAGCTCCTCGATCGCCTTTGGAGACATGTCGAAGACCACGCAATCGTGACCTCCCGTCAGGAGCCTGCGCACCATGTTGGCGCCCATTCGGCCCAGGCCGACCATTCCGAGTTGCATCAGTGTCTCCTTCAGCCAAGCTGGTTAACGTTTGGAATTGATACCTGAGGATGGAGGTTTGCTAGATTTCGGCGCGGGCTCCCACATCAGGAACCCGCCCTTGAATGCGTTGGCGTTATCCCCCAGGCGGCATCGCGGCGGCAATTCTTTCAGCATTTTGGCGTTTCCGCCGCCGAGCACGATGTCGTCGGGCTCGAGCGCCGCGGCCAATCGCTCAACCACGTCGAACACATGCTTGCGCCAATGCTTCTTGCCCCACTTTTCGAGTCCTCGCAGGCCCACATAATCCTCATACGTGCCCTTCTTGTAGGGAAGATGTCCAAGCTCCATCGGCTCCACAATTCCCTCGACAACCAGCGCGGAGCCAAGCCCGGTTCCCAACCCTAGGAACAACATCTTGCCTTTTCTATAGCTGCCCAGCGCCTGCATCGCCGCGTCGTTTATTACCTTGACCGGCCGCTTGAACGCCGCGCCGAAGTTGAATCCCATCCAGCCGTGGCCGAGATTATTCGGGTCTGCGACTGGCCGATCGTGAAGGACCGGTCCCGGATAGCCGATCGACACGACGTTGTAGCTCCAGTCCCCGGCGAGCTTTTGTACTCCGGACACCATTTCTTGAGCCGTCAGCTCCGGTCCGGAGGCGAACTCGCGCTTCTCGGTTTGGCCGGTCGCAATAATTTTGACGTGGGTGCCTCCGACGTCGATAACCAATACGTTCATGGGCAGACCTTCCCGCTGTCGCGCTCGGCTGTCGCTGCGTCGTCGCCAGCGCGGCGCCCCAGTAAAATCACCAGCAATTCGTGTTTCGATCGCCCAATATAGTCGGGCTCCCCGTCTCTAGCACAAAGTTCGTCCCCCGGCCTGCCTACGCTGACGATCGTCCTGGTTTTCGAGTCACCGCCCCCGCGCCTTTCCGAAGCTGCTGATCGCCACCGCGGCGATGACGATAGAACCGGTCAGGATGTCGCGGACGTAGGAGTCCACGTTCATTTGCGTCAGGCCATTGCCGAGCACGCCAAGAATCAACACTCCCGCGATTGTCGCCAGAACCTTCGGCTCGCCCTCCTCAGTCATTGTTTGACCCAGGAAGACGGCGGCAATCGCGTCCAGCATAAGGCCTGCGCCCTGGGTTGGATTGGCTGAGGCGACGCGGCTAGCGTACATCAGGCCCGCGCCCGCAGCGCCGAGACCCGCAACTCCAAACGCGGCGAGTTGCAGGGGACGCACCCTGACGCCCGCGAGACGCGCAGCTTCCGCGTTGTCGCCGATAGCGTAAATTCGACGCCCGACGATGGTCTGCTCGAGCAGACCCCAAATGATTGCGGCTGCCGCAATTGCGACCAGCGTCAGGTTGGGCAGAACCAAGCCGGTCGAGAAAAATGGAACCCCGCCACGCGCGAAATCGGAAAAGCTGTGTGGGATCGCGGCGCCGAACAAGGTCTCGCCGCCCGAAAGCTTGAACGCCAGGCCGCCGTAGACCGTCATCGCCCCGAGTGTCGCGATGAACGGCAGGATGCCGACATATGAGACGAGAAATCCGTTAACCAGGCCCCCAGCGAGCCCGCAAAGCAGCGACGCGCCGATCGCCGCCGGCGTCGAGCCGCCTGATATGAACACGAGGGCGGCGACAATCCCGGACAGGCTCGCCATAGAACCGACACTGAGATCGAAGTCGCCCATCGCCATCACCACCGTCATCGCCCCCGCGACCACGGCGAGCATACTCATTTGCTGGGATATGTTGATGATATTGCGCCCGGTAAGGAAGGTATCGGGCAGCTCGAGCGAGAAATAGCTGATGACCGCCACGATTCCGAGCAGGGTTCCGTATCTTCGGACGAACGCGATCATCTTCCGGGTCAAACTATGGATTGCCGGGCGGTATTGAGACGCGCCCATCAAATTCCGAGCAGGAACACGGGCTTCCGCATCGGCCGGCGAGCTTCGACGATTGAAACCGAAGATCGCTATGCGGAATCATTCGGTCGATCCACCGTAGCAGAGCGCGAGCAGATCCCCGGTCGTCAGCCCTGCGGAAGAAACGCTTCGCGAAATCCGCCCATTCCTCAGGATCATGATCCTGCTGCACAGCGCGAGCAGTTCCTCGTGATCGGAGGAAGCGAGCACAATCGCCGCGCCCGCGTCAGCGATTTCACGCAGGAGAATGTGGACATCGAATTTCGCGGCGATGTCGACGCCGCGGGTGGGCTCGTCGAGCAGGAGAACACGCGGCGCCCCGGCGACCGCGCGCGCGAACATGACCTTTTGCTGATTGCCTCCGCTAAGCCGCCAGACGCTTTGGCGCGGTCCTCCGGCTCGCAGGCGCACACGCCGGCCAAAAGAAGCCGCCTCGGCGACTTCGGCCGGTCGATTCACCAAGGTCCGAAGGCGTGCGAGCCGGGCGAGGTGGGGCAAAGCGACATTGCGCGCGATGTCTTGAGACAGCAAAAGCCCTTTAGACCGGCGCTCGCCCGGAACATAGGCGAGGCCTTGCCGCCAGGCCTCGGCTGGACTGCGAATGCGAATGCGGTGGCCTCGGATCGAAATGTCGCCGCGCCGCGCCCCGCACATCAGAGAGTTGAGCAGACGATCGCCGCCCGCTTCGCCGAGGCCGGCTATACCGAGGATTTCGCCCTCGCGGACTTCGAAGGATATGTCCGTGAGGCCATTCCCCGTCATCCCCTGCACGGCTAGGGCGATATCTGGCCGCGAGGGAGCCGCCGCGATCGGGGCCGTCCCGATGGCGCGGCCGGTCATGCGATCAATCAACACCGCGCGGGTCGCTTCACCTGTCGGGATCGGCGCCGCGCTCGTTCCATCGCGCATGACCGTGATGCGATCGCTGATCCTCAGCACCTCGTCGATTCGATGCGACACATAGATGACCGCTCCGCCGCGGCGCTTTAGCTCGCCCATGATGCGAAAGAGCCGCGCGGCCTCCTCGTTCGAAAGGGCGGCGGTTGGTTCGTCCATGACGAAAAGCCTGCCAGCCCGCGATGCGTCCTCGAGGAACGTTGAAGCGATCTTGACGACCATTTGATCGCCGCTCGATAGCCGACCGAGCGTCGTATCCGGCGCTATATCTGTGACTCCGATCTTCGCCAGGGCGGCGCGAGCCTGTTCATGGAGCGTGCGCCAGTCGATCAATCCTCCGAACCGCGTCGGGTAGGGGTGCCCGAGAAACAGGTTCTCGGCGACGCTCCGCCTCGGCAGGACATTCAACTCCTGATGCAGGAAACGCAGGCCTAAACGATAGGCGTCGCGAGTGCTTGAAATCGAGACCGGCAGCCCGTCGAGAGCGATCTCACCCGCGTCGGCTCTGACGGCGCCGGCGAGGATCTTTATGAGCGTCGACTTACCCGCGCCATTCTCGCCCATGAGGGCATGGACTTCGCCAGCGTCGACGTCGAGCGAGGCGTTGCGAAGGGCGGCGACTCCGCCGTAAGTCTTCGAGAGGCCTCGAAGCGAGAGCAGGTTCACGGCCGGGACATTCCCCGAGCAACGCTGAAATCGGCGGACCGGCCGTCCGCCTTCACTCCTTCACGTTTTCCGCGGTGATCAGTTTGGTCGGCACGTAGATCACAGCCTGCTTGATCTTTTCCCCCGCGAGATAACGTTTGACGGCGTCGGCGGTCGTATGGCCGATACCTTTGAAATCCTGGGCCATCGACGCCTCGAAATCGCCGCCCTTGGCGATCGCCTCGCGCGCTTGCGGATTGGCGTCGATGCCGGTGATGACAATGCCTTCATTGCCGCGGCCAGCCGCCTCGATCGCCTGCAACGCGCCAAGCGCCGGCTGATCCCAGGCCGCCCAAACCGCGGCGATGGCGCCCTTGGCTGGATTGGCCGCCAGAATCGCTTCCATCTTTGCGCGCGAATCCGCGATACCGCCGTCCTTGACGTCCGGGGTCACGCGAGCGAGCACCTTGATGTCGGGGTTGTTCTTGAAGATCGCGTCGGCAATCACGTCGCGCGAGTGCACGGGCGGAAACGCGTCATAGACGAACATGACAACATCGCCCTTGCCGTTGATCCGGTTGGCGACATAGGCGGCGGTGTCGGCGGCCATCGAGTAGCCGTTGCTGGTCACGTTGGTCACGAGAAGCGGATTTGCCCCTGCGTCCATCCCGAACACCGGAATTCCCGCGCTCTTCGCGGTCTCGAGGCCCGCCGCGACCTGGCCGGGATCGACGTTGATGACTATCGCGTCCACCTTCTGGTTGGAGACGTCCTCGATCCTGCTGATTGCGGCGGCGACATCGCCTTTGGTGTCGATCACGTTGACGTCCCAGCCATTGGCCTTGGCCGCTTCCTGAAACGCCTCGACGTAAAACTGTGTGCCGGGCTGAGCGAGATAGGGCGTGATCACCGCGATCTTCGCGGCGGCAAACGCGGCCGCCGGGGCGCCCGCGAGGACCAACGCCGCCGATATGGCCGCCCCGACTCGCCAAATGAGAAGTCTTGTTCAAAGTGATGCCTCCCGCTCTTTCGGTCCCGTTCTGCTGACGCGAGCCTAGCATTGCGTCTACAAACTGCAAACGGAGGCCCGAGGTCGGAAGGGGGGAGTATGAAGGGTCCGTTTCTCATCGGCGTGGATGTCGGGACTACGTCGGTCAAGACGGCTTTGTTCGATTCCCGCGGGACCCTTCTAGCTCAGCGGTCGAGCGCGGTCGCCACCTCGCGGCCGGCGCCGCAATTCGTCGAGCAAGCGCCGGAAGATTGGATATCCGCGGCGGTCTCAGGCCTGGCCGGAGTGCTTGACGGCGTTTCGCCGGACGCGGTTGCGGCACTCGGGCTATGCAGCCAGGTCAACACGCATGTGTTCGTCGACGCCAAGGGCCAGGCGCTGGCGCCGGCGATCGTCTGGCAGGACGGGCGCTGCGCTGAAGACGCGGCAAGACTCGACCGTACGATCGCCGAAGAGGCGCGCCTGAAATGGTGGGGCGCGCCACTACCGATCGACGCCAGCCACGTGTTGAGCCGCATGGCGTGGATGGCGCGCGCCCGTCCCGATATCTGGAGCCGCACGCGCTGGGTCATGGCGCCCAAGGACTATTGCCTTCTCCGACTGACCGGCGAAGCCTGCGCCGACCCGCTCTCCTCGTTCGGCGTCGTCGATTCGTCTCTTCGCTATATCGACAAGCTCATCGCCCTCGCGCCCGGCGCGGCGGAGCGGCTGCCGCCGTTGCGCAAACCAACCGCGATGATCGGTCGCGTTCGCGCCGGCCTGCCGGGCGCCGGCATTCCGGTCGCGGCGGCGACCATGGACGCATGGGCTGGCATGCTCGGCGTGGGCGCGGTCAAGGACGGCGACACCGGCTACCTGAGCGGGACAAGCGAAGTCGTCGGCATTGTTTCGTCGCGACGCGTTCCGGCGCCGGGCGTGATCTCGTTTCCGAGTTGCGAAGGGATCACGCTGCACGCCGGCCCTACGCAGGCGGGCGGGGCCTCGGTCGCCTGGCTCGCCGGGCTTCTGGGCCGCAGCGCGGAGGAGGTTTCAGCCCTTGCGGCGATGAGCGTTCGCGAGCGTCCGGCGCCCGTCTTCCTGCCGCATTTGCAAGGCGAGCGGGCGCCGCTTTGGGATATTGCGGCGCGCGCTTCATTTGCCGGCCTCGACGCCTCGATGGGGGCGAGCGAACTCGCGCGCTCGGTCCTCGAGGGCGTCGCCTATTCCGTCCGCCTGCTGCTCGGCGCGCTCGAAGCCTCGTCGGCCGTGACGACAACGCGCCTGCGTCACGCCGGCGGGGGAGCCCGCTCCTCCGTCTGGTGCCAAATCCGGGCCGACGTCCTGGGTCGGCCGATCGATCGGGTCGAATGCGTCGACGCCGGCGTTGTCGGCGCCGGCGTGCTCGCCGGCGTCGCTGCGGGCGTCTTTCCGTCCATCGAGGAGGCGGCGGATCGCATGGTGCGACTCGACCGCACGTTCGAACCCAACCGGGCTTTGCGGACGCAATACGACGATGGCTTCGGCCGCTACACCGACCTCTATGCGCGGCTCAAGGGCTTCGGGGGCGCGCCATCCTGAGCTTTCGTCAACGTCCCCGGCGCTGGTCGGGGCGATCCGATTTGGGTTTTCTTGGCTTCGGCCCTGTTTCAGGCCCAAGGACCCGCCCGCGCGGGTTGGATTCTCTTGGACTTTCTTGGATTCACTCGTCCGAATCGGGACTTTTCAATGGGTTGTGCGGCGCTAGAGCGGGAACCAATCTTTCCGCCCCTTGTCGTCGCACCCGTGTGCGCTGGAACGGCGGCCCTGCGGTCTTGGCGAGAAATATCGGCGTTGTCATCGCGGGCAGATTAAGCCATATTTCTGATTTTCCGCAATGATTTTAGACGCGGTTCTCTCACCGCCTCTCGGAGATTTGCCGCTGCAGCGCTTCGAGCAGGACTGCGCCCAAGATGATCGCGCCGGTCGCGAATCCCTGCCAGAAGATCGCGATGCGCGCCAGATTGAGGAAATTCCTCGTCAGCGCGATGATGATCACGCCGATGATCGTGCGAAGAATCTTGCCTTGCCCGCCGTAAAGACCGGTGCCGCCGATCACGACCGCGGCGATCACCTCGAACTCCAGCCCTTCCCCCGTATTTGGCGAGACCGCTCCGAGCCGCGACACGCTGACGACGCCGGCCAGCGAGGCTGTGAACCCGACAATCATCAGGCATTGAATCTTGATCCGGTCGGCGCGGATGCCGGACAGGATCGCCACGGTCCGGTTGGAGCCGACCGCATAGACGCGCTTGCCGAAAGCCGTGCGCTCAAGAACGAACCAGCCCACGGCGTAGACGACCGCCGCGACCCAAACGATGTTCTGGATCGGGAACCAGACAAGCAATTCTGAAAGCGAGCCGGTACGAAAATAATCGCTGAAGGCGATTGGCAGCGGGACTTGCACCCAGCGCCCCTGGCCAAAGGACCGCACGATCTGCGGCATGTCCGGAATGGGCTGTCCCTGAGTAACGACGAGCGTCAGGCTCCGGGCGATCATCAGCATTCCGAGCGTCACGATAAACGAAGGAATTCTCGCCTTGGTCACGATAAGACCGACGAAGAGCCCAAGCGCGGGACCGACGAAAAGCGGCACGATCAGCCCCAGAACGATCACCCACCAGGAATGATCGTTCGCGCTCGACGCCGGGATCCACCGAACCATGATCCAGCCGGCGACGGCCGCCGACAGGCCGACGACAGAGCCGACCGAAACGTCCAATTCGCCGGCAATCATGACAATCGTCATCCCCGCGGCGACGATGAGCATGATCGTCATCTGGCCCAGCAGGTTGCCGACATTGACCGGCGAGAGGAAACGGTCGTTGGCGATTTGCATGGCGACGATCAGGATCGCGAGAACCCCGAGCGCCTGGATGAGGCTATAGGAGCGCTTGAGGCTTGCGAGGAGCCGTGAGCCGGCCAGAGGCTGTGGTTTCGGCGAGGACAAGGTTGTCACGCGGCGACCGCCTGAATTTCTCCGCAGGCCGCAGCATGCAGGATGCGTTCGCGATTTACAGCCTCGCCCGACAGTTCGCCGATGACGGCGCCCCGGAACATGACAAGCACGCGATCGCACAACAGCACGAGCTCGTCGAGCTCCGTCGTCACCAGCACGACGCCAACGCCCGCGCCGGCGATCTCGTCGATGATCTTGCGAATCTCTTCCTTGGCGCCGATGTCGATGCCGATTGTCGGCTCGTCCATCACGATCACCTTCGGCGCCGTCTCGATCCATTTGGCGAACAGGACCTTCTGCTGGTTGCCGCCGGAGAGTTGGCGTGCGAGAGCCGAGGGACCGGGGGCGTGAACACGCAGGCGCTGGATATTTCGCTCCGTCGTGCGCCGCATTTCGGCAAAATCGAGAACGCCGCCCGGGCGTCGAAACCGCGACAGGATCGGAAGGCAGATATTCTCGACGAGCGTGAAGTTCGGCAAAATGCCCTCGCCAAGCCGGTCGCTGGTGAGCAGCGCGATCCCGCTTTTGAGTGCAGCCGCCGGATCTTGGGCAGGAACGGGGACCCCTTGAATCAGAATCCGGCCAGAGGCCTTGCGGCCCGCCGCCCCAAACAAACCCTTCGACAGCTCGTGAAGGCCAGAGCCGGCGAGACCGGTGACGCCAAGCACTTCGCCGCTCCGCAGAGCGAAGCTGACATTTTGCAGAAGCCCGGGGACGCTCAGGTTCTCGACCGTCATCAAAGGGGCCGGCGGAACGGCGGCGCCGACATGCGCGACGCGGCGCGTGGCGTCGACTCTGCGTCCAACCATTTGGGCCACGACCTGCGGCAGCGTGGTTTCGCTCACCCGCCCGTCCGCCACCACCTCACCGTCGCGCATGACCGTCAGGTCGTCCGCAACCTCGAATATTTCGGCGAGATAATGCGATATCAGCACCACGCCGACGTCTTGCGACGCAAGCTGCCTGATAAGGCGCAGGGCGACGCGAACCTGCGCTTCGGTCAATGACGACGTTGGCTCGTCCAGTATCAGGATCCTCGGCTCGAGGCTGACCGCCTTGACGATCTGCACCATCTTCTTGAGGTCGTTTGCGAGCGCCCCGACGGTTTCGTCCGGGTCGACCGCGATTTCATATTTCTCGAGCAGGTTCTGCGCCGCCGCCCGCATGGTCTTGCGGCGAATGATTCCGAGGCGGTGCGTCGGCTCGTTGTTGAGCAGGAGATTCTCGGCCACGCTCATCGTCTGAACGAGATTGATGTCCTGATGCACGGTGACAATATGCTGCTGCAGGGCCTGCTCGGCGCCGCTGAACCGCACCGGCCGGCCGTCGAGCTCGATCGCTCCCCCATCCGGGGGATGTACGCCCGCGATGATCTTGGCCAGCGTCGATTTACCGGCGCCGTTCTCACCGACGAGGCCGCGAAC
The DNA here is from genome assembly GCA_963794655.1 of uncultured Alphaproteobacteria bacterium. GTDB lineage: Bacteria > Pseudomonadota > Alphaproteobacteria > Rhizobiales > Beijerinckiaceae > Roseiarcus. The sequence continues at coordinate 523,724 of CAWCEV010000006.1, read as the reverse complement.
GCGACCAGCCGCGATCGAGAAGTCGACGCCGCGAAGGGCGCGGACCGCGCCAAAACTGCGCGTGAGCCCCCGGCACCGCAGCAGGGCGGCGCGCTCGCCCTCGGCGACTACCATTCCCGGCAATAGCGGCGTTCGCAGCCCGGCCGGGCGCTTTGTGCGCGCGCCGGCCGGAGGTTCGGACGGAAAGTCCGGCCGGACGAGGGCGTCACTTGCCGGTGACTTGCGGATCGTTGGCGAATTCGGCGGCGTTCGCCTTGGTTAGCAGTTTCGTGCCGAGGCCCATGAACTCGTTGACCTGGCCGCCCTCAAGTTTGGTGATGACGGTGTTCATGCCTTCGTAGCCCATCTTGAACGGGTCCTGGACGACCAGCGCGTCAATCTTGCCGTCCTTCACCATTTGATAGGACACGGGATCGAGGTCGAAGCCGACAAGCTTGACCTGGCCAGCCTTTCCCGCCTGTTCGAGCGCCTGGTAAGCGCCCTGCAGCACGAGCTGATTGAACGCGAAGGCGCCTTTCACATCCGGCTCGGAGACGAGCAGATCTTCCATGGCCTTGCGCGAGTCGTCGAAGGTCAGCCGCGCGACGGGCTGCTCGGTAAGCACCTGCAGGCCGAGCTCGGCCGACTTGGTCTCGAACCCCTTGCGCCGGGTCTGGCCGTTGTCGTTGGTCGGCGCGTGATCAAGGGTGATGACCTTGCTGCCCTTGGGAAGCAGCGAGGCCATATATTCGCCGGCCTGCTCGCCGCCCTTCTTGTTATCGGTGATGATCAGGCTGATGTATTTGCCTGACCTGATGCCGATGTCGGTGATGACGACGGGAATGTTCTGGGCGTTGAAGATGGTCTTGATCGGCTCGGCGACCATGACGCTGTCGCCGGGGAAGATCAGGACGCCGTCGATTTTCTGAGCGCTGAGGTCCTCGAGGTCCGAGACCTGTTTGGCCTTGTCGTCGTCGCCGCCGTTGGTGACGATCATGTCGATGTTGACGCCTTTGGCTTTCCATTCGTCGACAGCCTTCTTGGCGCCGTTCACCATCGTCACCAGAAAGGGATTGGTTCCCCAAAAGACCGAGTAGCCGATCTTGTAGTCCTTGGCCGGCGCCGGAGTCGCGGCGGCGAGAGCTCCGGTCAGCGCCGCAGCCGCAAGCCATTTCATCATACCCATTGTGGTCGTCTCCCCTGTCGAAGCCTTGCTTGGACGCGACGATCTCAGCGTCGGCGCTCCGGACTCCTGCGATCATCCAATCACCTGCGACCGCGGGTTGTCAAACCGCGGAGGCGTGGACTGCATGGGGCGCGTGCGACGTCGCCGTCGTCAGGCGCACGTACTCACTCAACCGCGCACGACGCATTGCGGAGGCGGCGGCGGCAATGATAAGAATTGCGCGACCAGATGAATTCGTGAACTCGAATCCGGTTCAGTCTGGCAAACGCAGAAAAGCGGTTGGAGGAAGCCTTCATGTCCATGGGCAGGCGGTTAGCGTGCGTGACGATCGCATTGGGGTTCGGCGTTCTGGCTTCGGCCGCGCGGGCGGAGGACCAGATAACAATCGGGTTTGTCACTCACTCCCAGGGCGACCCTTTCATCCAGCAGATCATCGATGGGGCGCAGGCGGCAGCCAGCGATCTTGGCGTCACGCTGAAAGTGGCGCAGCAGCAGGGGGCGGCGCCGGACGGTCAACTGAAGCTCGTGCAGAATATCGTCAACGCCGGCGCGCAGGGAGTCGCGACCTCGGTTCCGGGCGATTCGATGGCGAACAGCCTCAACGACATCATCGCAAGCGGCGTCCCGGTCGTTCAATTCAATCTTCTAAGCGCAGCGGTCAAGGCGCCCTACGTCGGCGAGAAGTCGACCCAAAGCGGCCGCATACTCGGGAAGGCGATCGTCGATAAGATCGGCGGCGCCGCGGCCAAGGGAAAGGTCATAATCGGCAATTGTTTTCCGGGTCTGACCGTGCTCGAGAATCGCGCCAAAGGCGTCGAAGAGTCGCTGAAGACAGCGCCCGGCATCGCCATTCTGGGTCCGTTCGACGTGAAGGTCAGCGCGGTCGAGAATTACAATCACTGGGAGCAACTCTACGCCGCAAACCCCGAGGCGGTCGCCCTGGTCGGCCTGTGCGCGCCGGACGTCGCGAGCCTCGGCAAGCTGAACGCCGCCAACGCCGACAAGTTTGTCGCTGGCGGTTACGACCTGACGGCGCCGAACCTGCAGGCGGTGAAGGATGGTCATGCCTATGTGACGCTTGGCCAGAGCGCCTTCGTCCAGGGCTATCTGCCCGTCGCCCTTCTTGTCCACGCCATCAAGAGCAAGAAGCCGCTTGAAGTCGGGTTCTACAATGCCGGCACCCAGGTCGTGACCGCCAACAGCGTCGACATGGCGAACAATCTCCCGGCGATGACATTTCCGCAGCTCCAGGCGATGTCGGCGGACCCGAAGGCGACTGCCGCATTCTACGCGCCCTGGACGAAATGCGTGAATGGGCCCGACGCGGGCAAGACCTGCGCGAAGATGGAGCCGATCGCGGCGGAAGGGCAATAGACAAAGCAATCGGCCGAGCGAAACGCCCCGCGGCAAACCCGTTTGGATCCGAGATGGTCGACACGCCACTCGTCGCCGTCCGCGGCCTGCGCAAGCGCTATGGAGGCATCGTCGCCGTAGACGGCATGAACCTCACCGTGCGTCACGGCGACGTTCATGCCGTCGTCGGAGAAAACGGCGCCGGCAAATCGACGTTGATGAAAGTGCTCGCGGGCGTCGTTTCTCCGGACGCCGGTGAGATCGAGTTCGATGGCGTCCCGGTCGCGATCACTTCGCCGGTCGTCGCCCGCCAGCATGGCGTCGGCATTGTCTTTCAGGAACTGAGTCTGCTTCCGCAGCGCTCGGTTCTCGCGAACCTCTTCGTCAATCGCGAACCGTTGCGGCGAGGGCTAATCTCGATCCGCGCCATGGAGGAGCGCTGCGCCGACTTGCTCGACCGCCTGGGCCTTCGATTTGACGTGCATATGCCGGTGAGCCGCCTGAGCATTGGGGAGCAGCAGCTCGTCGAGCTCGCGCGGGTGCTCCTGGTGGAGCCGCGCCTGCTCATCCTCGACGAGCCGAACTCTGCCCTCAACGAGCGGGAAACCCAGCGGCTTTTCGATGTGCTGCGGCAACTCAATCGTCGCGGCATCACCATGCTCTATGTCTCGCACCGCCTCGAGGAAGTGTTCGCGATTTCAAACCGGATCACCGTGACCCGCAATGGGCGCGACGTGCTGACGAAGGACCGGACCGAACTGACCATCCCGGAGGTCATCGAGGGCATGATCGGCGCCCCGCAGACGGCCCTGTTCCCACCGCGCCTGCCGAGACAAAGCGACCGCGAGCCGGCTGCCGTCGTCATCAAGGGACTGAGCGGCGGCCCGTTGAAGGATATCGCTCTCACCGCTCGGTCCGGAGAAATCGTCGGTTTCGCCGGGCTCGAAGGCTCGGGCGTTGCTACCCTGTTCGGCATGCTGTTCGGCACTGAAAGAGCACGTGCAGGCGACGTGACCTTTCCCGATTCGAGGGGGTTGCCACGCAGTCCGACCGAGGCCGCGCGCCGCGGCGTTGCGCTCATTCCCTCCGACCGGAGACGAAACGGCCTGATGCTCGACAAGAGCGTGCTACTCAACATCAGTCACGTCGCGATTGGCGCGCTCAAAGACGGGCTGCCGTGGTTCAGCCACGGGATGGCGCTCGAACGCGCGATCCGCCAGATCAATAGCCTGCGCATCAAGACCGGTTCCCCCGACGCCTTGACGGGTCAGCTCTCGGGCGGCAACCAACAAAAGACCTTGGTGGGCAAATGGCTCGAAGTTGCGCCGAGGATCGTTCTATTGGACGATCCCACACGCGGCGTCGACGTGGGCGCCAAGCGCGAAATCTATGCCCTGATCCGACGCATCTCTGCCGACGGGCGTATCGTTCTGTTCAGCTCGACCGAGCTGCCCGAGCTGATCGGACTTTGCGACCGCATTATCGTGCTTTATCGCGGGCGCGTCGCAGGCGAAATCAAGGGCGGAGAGATCGACGCGCGCGCTCTGCTTCACGCGGTCAACACCGGCGAAATCTCGCAGGCGGCGTAGGGATGCGCGCTGCTGCCCGGAGCTCCAACCTACCGCCAACCAGGAGGCAAGTCCCATGATACGTCGCGCTTTCACGATGCGCCTGCAACCCGGCAAACTGAGTAAGTATAAGCACTTTCACGACAACGTGTGGCCGGAGCTGGTCGCCGAGATCGAGAAGAGCGGCATCGCCACGATGACGATATTCGAGAACGACCCTGTTCTCTTTCTCTATTCGGAAATCATCGACGAAAACGCCTGGGACAAGCTCTGGCGCACCAAGATTCATGACAAGTGGTCGGAAGAGGCGATGAACCCGCTGATGTTCTTTCGCGACGACGGGATCGTCGACTCGAGCACCCTTCGGGAAATTTTCCATCTGGAGACCAAAGCCGGCGCGGCGCGATGATCGATCTTGGCGGGAAAGTCGCCGTCGTCACCGGGGCGAGCCGCGGTCTTGGCCAGCGCGTCGCGCTTCGGCTCGCGGCTCATGGCGCGTCGGTGGTGCTTGTCGGTCGCAGCGAAGGCGCCCTGGCGGCGACCGCGAGCAGCATCGTCAGGAACGGCGGCCGCGCCGAGGCGGTGACTGCGGACTTGAGCGAGCCGCGCTCAATCGATCAGGTCGTCGCGACCTCGAACCGCATCGGCCCGCCTTCGATCCTCGTCAACGCGGCTGGAGTGTTCGGGCCGATCAAGCTGATCAAGGACAGCGATCCGCACGAATGGATCGAGACGCTCATGATCAACATGGTCAGCCACTACCTGACCTCCCGCGCTTTCGTCGGCGGAATGATCGATCAGGGCTGGGGCCGGATCGTCAACGTGACGTCGGCCAATGCGCTTCACCCGCCCGGACCGCTTCACAGCGCTTATGGAACCAGTAAAGCGGCGCTCAACCACTTCACCCGTCATCTGGCCGCGGAGGTCGAGGGCGCGGGCGTCACCGCGAATGTCGTCCATCCCGGTGACGTCAAGACGGAAATGTGGGCCGATATCCGGGCCAAGGCGCAGCGAGCCGGCTCTCTCGGAGACCCGTTCGTGAAATGGGCGGACTGGGTCGAGGAGACGGGCGGCGACGATCCGGATAAGGCGGCGGACCTGATCGTCAATTTGATGGGCGATGACGCCGCCTCGGTCAACGGTCAGTTCTTGTGGATCGAAGACGGATTGCAGCCGCCGATCCCGAGCTGGAGCGTCGCCTCGGAATCGCTGCCTTGGCGGAAATAGCCTGATGGACGATCCGTCGTCTCAAGAGGCCGAAACCTCTGAAACCGCGCGGTCCCCTCGGCGCTTGTTCCGGCTGCCCGAGGAAATCGGCGTCATCGTCGCTTTGTTGGTCATGATCGTCGTCATTGGCGTCGCAAGGCCACGCTTTCTCAACCCGATCAATCTTCTGACGATCCTCGGAAACACCACGTTTGAGGGCATGATATCGCTCGGCATGGTCTTTCTGCTGGCGATCCGGGAAATCGATCTCTCGGTTGGGTGGATGTTCAATTTTTCCGCCGTCGTCGCCGCGCTGATGATGGTGGCGGGCGTCAATCCCTGGCTTGCCGCGCTCGGGGGCGTCGGCTTCGGCGCTGTTCTGGGCCTCGTCAACGGCGTGCTCGCCATCGGCTTGCGGCTGCCCGCGATCATCGTGACGCTCGGCACCTATTCAATGTTCGAAGGATTGTCGCTGGTCGCCAACCAAGGTCGGGCGGTGTTTCCGACCGATCAATCGAGCAGCTTCTTCGCCTTTGCCTCGATGAAAATATTTCGCGTCGTTCCCGTCGTCGGCATCCTCTTCGTCGTGTTGGCCGTTGTCCTGCATGTCGTGCTTCACCGCACCCGGTTCGGCTATCGGGTCCAGGCGGTCGGAAGCAACCCCGAGGCTGCCCGCTTTGCCGGGATTCCGATTTCGCTCGTCCGCCTGCAGACGCTGGTCCTCATGGGCGCAGTGTGCGGGCTTTCGGGGGCGACCTATGTCGGTTTCCGCGGCGCGATCGATCCGCAGGAAGGCGCCGACTTCGCCCTCATTGTGATCGCCGCAGTGATCATCGGCGGCACTCCGCTTTCCGGCGGCTGGGGAACGGTCATCGGCGCGGTCGTCGGCATGCTGATCATTCAAGTGATCAGCAGCGGCATCATTTTCTTCGGCATCGACGCGACCTGGAGCACGTTCGTTACCGGCGCGGTCATTGTGCTCGCCGTCGCTCTCGATCAGATCGTCAAACGGCAGAGAGAAAAGAGCCCGCCTTCCTAGCCTTGCGTGACGCCGGGCGAAGGATCGTCGATCCGGCGCTGTTCACCCGGCAATGAGTTCCGGCGGTTCGAGTCGATGAAGCGCGCCGCCATTTCGCCGACGACGATGGCCGTGAGATTCGTATTGTGCATCACATTGTCAGGATAAATGCTCGTGTCGGCGACGCGCAGATTGTCGAAGCCATGGACGCGAAGATCGGGACCGACGACCGCAGTCCGATCGCTGGCCGGCCCCATCCTGACCGACCCGGCCTGATGGTGGGCGGGTCCCATCGATTCCGTCAGCGCCTCGGCGATCGGCTTGTCGAGATCGTCGATCGATTGTGCCCCGTGCGACCGGAAGGTCCGTGTCGCCAGCATCGCCTTGACGAATGAACGCGCGTCGGCGAACCGGTCCCGATCCCGCTGGCTCGTATTGTAGCGGTGGTCGATCAGCGGCGCGCGCGTCGGATCGGCGCTCTGGATGCGGACTTCGCCCGTGGCCTCCTGGCGGGTGAGATAGGTCCAGAAGCCGGCTCGATGCTCTTCCTCATCGACCGGGAAGGGGTGGGTCTGCCATTCCGGTTCACCGGACGCGTTGGCCGGGCCGCGCACATTCGCCGCAAAGAAGCGTCCCGTGGTCACGCCGAGCCCGTCCGCCGTGAACAGCATCGGAAAGCCGGGATGATCGGTCAGGTTGCGTCCGACCGGGAGGTCGGCGGCGACGTCGATCCCAAGCGGGCGCAGCCATTCGGCCGGACCAATCCCTGAGCGATGCAGGATCGCCGGGCTGTTGTAGACGCCCGCGCTGATGACGATCTCGTCTGCAAAGGCCGTTTGCCGCTCCTTCGCGGCGTCGAGATATGTGACGCCCTTGGCGCGATCCCCTTCGAGAAGGATCCGATCGACATGGCTCCCGGCTCGGATCGTGAGGTTGGGGCGCGCGCGGGCCGACCTGATATAGGTCACCAGCGTGCCGAGCCGCACTTCCTTATAGCGGTTGTGCGGCATCGGCCCGACAACCCCGGCCTGTCCATCGGGCGCGTTGAGGTCCGGCGCCTCGCGCACGCCGAGTTCAAGGCAGGCGTCGTACATCGCGCGATTGACGGGCGCCCAGCTCTCCGGCCGGTAGCGCTGAATGACGATCGGCCCTTCGCGGCCATGGATCGGGTCCGCGCCAAAATTGACGTCGTTCTCGATGGCGATGAACAACGGCAGCAGGTCCGCCCATGCCCAGCCTTTATTTCCCTTCGCCGCCCAGCGATCGAAATCGAACGGCGCGCCACGCGCGGCAATGGTGGCGTTGATCATCGACGTGCCGCCGACGAGGCGACCGCGCGGCACTCGCAAGCTGCGGCCGCCCAAGGCGCCCGAGCCGTCGGTGTTGGTGAAGTCCCAGTCGAACTCAGGTATCCCGGCGGCGCCGCGCCAGTGGTGCTCGCCGCTGAACGTGAACAGCGGTGGTATCGTTTCCTCGAGAGGAAAGTCGGGACCGGCCTCGAGCAACAAAACCTTGCGCGAGGCGTTTTCGGACAGCCGCGCTGCGACAACGCCGCCGCTCGAGCCTGCCCCGACAACGATGACGTCATAGTGATCCATGGGCGCTTCCCGCGCGCGCTCTTGGCGCGGCTTCAGACTTCGTGTTTTTGGAGGCTTGGGCGATGTCGTCGCGCTCCAGATTGGAAATGCGCGACGACTCGGCCCCGATGTCAGTCAGGCGGACTGGCCCGCCTGACCATCAAGCAGCAACGACTACTTCGCCGCCGCCTCGACATTGTCCTTATTGTAGACCGTGAACGGTCCCATCAGGATACGCAGGCCCTTGGCGCGAGTCGGATCCTTGGTGATGGTGTATTCGCCCATGCGGCCGGCCTTGAATTTCGCGCCCTCTTCAGCTTTGAGCGCGTCACTGGCGAGCATATAGGCCGTGTAGTAGGCGAGGTAGCCGAGATCGACGAAGCTCCACAGCGCGAACTCCGGCGAGCACCCGTTCTTGGTGTACGCGAGCATTTCGCTCGGAAGGCCGAGGCCGCTGACCTTCACCTTGTCGCAGAGCTTCTCGTCCTGCAACGCCTTCGCTGCGGCGACGATGCCGACTGAGGTCGGCGCCATGATCACCTTGAGGTCAGGATATTTGTCAACGAGCGCCTGCGCCTGCGTATAGCTCTTTTCCGATTCGTCGTTGCCGTAAACGGTGTCGACCAGATTGAGCTTCGCGTATTTGGGATCCTTCAGCGCCGTCTTCATCGCGGCAATCCAGGCGTTCTGGTTTGCGGCGTCGGGCGAAGCCGACAGGATGGCGAACTTGCCGCCGTCCGGGCCCGTGAGGTTAAGAGTCATATCGGCCATGACCTTGCCGATCTGGGCAAAGTCGACCTGAGCCACGAAGACGTCTTCGCCTTCGCCCGACGGGATCGGGGAGTCCCAGGTCACGACCTTGATGCCCTTGGCCTGCGCCGCTTTGGCCGCCGGCACGATCTGGTCGCCGGAATTGTTCGAAATCATGATCGCCTTCACGCCCTGGGTAGTGGCGTTGGTGACGATCTCGATCTGTCCGGCGACGCTGTTCTGCGGCGTCGGACCGAGGAACTGCAGCGGAGTCGGGTTCTGCAGCTCTTTTGCCGCTTCCTCCGCGCCCTTGTGCGCCTGATCGAACGGCAGAATGCCGAGAAATTTCGGCAGCAGCACCATGCTGAGGGCCTTGCCGGGCGTGGCCGTGGCGTCCTGGGCCAGCGCGCCCTGAGGCAGCGCCGCAAGCATCGCGAGCGCCGCGGCGCCCATCAAAAGTCTGGTCATGTTTCTCTCCCTCTCCGTTTGTTGGTCAACTCTTGCCACATATTCGGGATCAAGACCGAGAGGATGAGAAGCCCCCCGATCACGTAGTTCTGGGTGTTGCCGGTGATATCGGCAAGCCCCATTCCGTTGCGAAGGTTTAAGATGACGAGAAGCGCAAGGCCGACCCCGATCAGATTGCCCTTGCCGCCGAAGATGCTAACCCCTCCCAAAAGGACGGCGGTGATGACATCGAGTTCGAAGCCCTCCGCCATGTCTCCGCGTACTGATCCCAGCCGCGCAGCATATAGAATTCCGGCAAGGGCCGCTACAAAGGCCGAGCCAACGAACAACGCCCCCTTGACCAAACCGACCCTCACCCCGGAATAGCGGGCGGCCTCGACATTGCTCCCAACGACATAGACCAGCCGGCCAAAAGCCGAGCCGTGCAGGACAATGGCGAAGATGATGAATAGCACGAAGAAGATCGAGATTGCCGCCGTGAGGGGACCGATCAATGGCTGCTGGCCGATGGTGTTGAACCAATCGGGAAAGCCTCCAATCGCCCGGTCTTCCAGGAGGATGCGGGCGACGCCCCGATAGCCGATGAGGCCCGCTAGCGTGACCGCAAGCGATGGCAACCCGACCCTCGCGATCCAGAACGCGTTGTTGAGACCGGCGAGAATCCCGGTGGCGAGGGCGACGAGGATGGCGGCCGGCATTGGCAGGCCGGCATGGAATGTCCAGGCCATCACGCAAGCCGCGAGCCCCATCACGGAGGCGAGGGAAAGATCGATTTCGCCGCCGACGATGACCAGCGTCATGGTCAGGGCGACGATGCTTTTCTCGATCGACAGCTGAAACAGATTGACGAAATTTCCCACGCTCAGGAAATATGGCGAGCCGATGCTGTTGAACGCGACGATCGCGACCAGCAGCGCGAGCATCATTGTTTCCCACCTCTTGAGCCTCCCGAGCGCGTTCATGGCCGCGAAGCGCCCGGTTCACTTGAGACAGGAACCTTTTCCTTCTCCACCAGCTTGAGCTCGGCGCCGCCCCAGAGCTGACGCAGCCGCTGCAAGATCACCGCGTCGCTCGCCACCGCCAGCAAGATGAGGAGCCCCAGCACCGCATCCAGCCAGAACTCGCTGATGCCCAAGCGGAACAGGCTTTGTTCAAGCGTGCCGATCATCACGGCGCCGAGCATCGCGCCTATCACCGTTCCAGACCCGCCAAAGACGTTGACGCCGCCGACGACAACCGCGGCAATCACGCTGAGCTCCAGCCCCCGCCCCGCCTCGACCGTGATGTTGCCGAAGCGCGCCAGAAGCATGAAGCCGGCGAGCCCGGATAGAGCGCCGCAGATGACGAACGCGAGGAAGACGATGCCCTTCATCGGGAGCCCGATAAGTTGCGCCGCTTCCGGATTTGACCCGATCGCATAGAAGCGGCGGGCGAAGCTCAGGTAGGTCGTGCCTATTTGGAAAACGACGACGATGACGAGCGCAAGCATGAACAGGGCTCGAATGTCGAGGCCTCCGACCGGCGCGACGTTGATCAGGGGGAGATCGATAAGCCATTGCGGCAGGCTGTCTGTCGTCACTGTCTTGGCGCCCGACAGGTCGACGAGCACGCCGCGGTAAATCGCCAGCGTTCCGAGCGTCACGACGACGGCGGGCACCCTGCCCCAGGCCACGATCACGCCGTTGACGACGCCCAGCGCCGCGCCGAGAGCGATAGCGATCGCAACGGCGAGAAAGGGATTTATGCCATTGTGATTGGCGATCAGCGTTCCGACGAAGTAGGCGGTAAAGCCCACAATCGAACCCACGGAGAGATCGATATTGCGGGTCAGAACGACGAGCGTCTGGCCCACCGCGACGACCGTGATGATCGCGACGCTCGATGCAATCCGGTTGAAGGTGCGGAAGCTATAGTAGTTGTCGATGAACGTACCGAACAGCACGACCGCCGCCAGGATCAGAACCAGCAGGCTCAGCTCGCGAATCTGCTCGGGGCGAACACGTCGCTTAAGCCAGTTCATGACGGCCTTCCATCGGCGGAGCCGGCCGATCTCTGGCCCATCGCCGCTGTCATGATGGTTTCCTCATTGGCTTCGGAGCGATCGAGGATCGCCATCTGCCTGCCCTCCCGCATGACGAGGACGCGGTCGCTGAGAACCAGCACTTCGGGCAGATCCGAGGAGATCACGATGACGCCGATCCCTTCCGCGGCTAGCTGCCCGATGATCGTGTGCACTTCGGCTTTGGAGCCGACGTCAACGCCCCGCGTCGGCTCGTCGAGAATCAGCACCGATGGGCCGGTGTTGAGCCACTTGCTCAACATGACCTTTTGCTGATTGCCGCCCGAGAGCTTCGCGACCTCGAGGTTGACCGACGGCGTACGGATCGCGAGCCGTTCGCGGAAGGCGTCGGCCGTCCGACGCTCAAGACCTGTGCGGACGAGGCCGAACTGATTGAGGTATCGACGCAGGACGGGCAGCGTGATGTTGGCGAAGATCGAAATCGGAAGAACGAGCCCAAGCTGGCGGCGGTCCTCCGAAACATAGGCTATACCCAGATTCATTCCCTCACGCGCCGTGCGCACCGTCACCGGGTTGCCTGCGAGGGCAATCGTTCCTGACGTGGCAGGTTCGATACCGAAAAGGGCAAGCCCCACATCGGTCCGCCCGGCGCCAATAAGGCCCGCGAAACCCAGCACCTCGCCACGATGCAGATCGAAGCTGACGCCTTCGAATACGCCCCGGCGGCTGAGATCCGCCACTGAAAGAACGACTTCGTCCCGGGCGCAGGAGGTCCGGGCCTTGGTCAGATCAATCTCCCGCCCGACCATGTCGGCGATCGCGCGCTGTGGCGTCGCTTCAAGACGCGCGCGGGTCGATATCAGTCTGCCATCGCGAAAGACGGTGATCTGGTCGGCGATCTCGAATACCTCTTCCATGCGATGGCTGACAAAGAGGATTGCGACGCCCTGTCGCTTCAGATCGCGAACCAGCCTGAAAAGCTCCTGAACTTCATGCGCGGACAGCGACGCGGTCGGCTCATCCATGATGAGGACACGGACGTTGAGGGAAATTGCCTTGGCGATCTCGACCGACTGTTGGGCGGCGAGCGTGAGCCCGCGGGCTGGTTTTCGTACATCGAGCATCATGCCCAGTTCAGCGAGAATCTTCTCGGCCTCGCGATACATGTCGCGCCAACCGACCACGGCGCCGCGGTCCTGGTGGCTGATGAAGATGTTCTCGGCGACGTTGAGGTCAGGAAACAACAGCGGTTCCTGATAGATGGCGGCGACGCCGAGCCGCTGCGCCTCGGCGGCGCTGCGTATCGTGACCGGCTGACCGCCGAGAAGGATCTGCCCGCGATCCGGCTGATGCACCCCGGTTATGATCTTGATGAGCGTCGACTTGCCCGCGCCGTTCTCGCCAAGCAGGGCGTGAATCTCGCCGGCGCGGAGCGAAAGCGACACATCCTCGAGCGCCTGCGTGGCGTCAAAACGCTTGGCGACTCCACGGATCTCAAGGATCGGCGCGACCCCCGCCGCTCCGTCCCCATGCCCCAGCCCCGCGTCCATCCTGCTAACGTCCGCCGGTCACGTCGATGATCGCGCCAGTGACGTAGGATGAAGCGTCGCTCAAGAGCCAGACGATCGCCTCGGCGATTTCGTTCGGCGTTCCCGGCCTACCTAGGGGAGTTGAGGCGCCGATCTTATAGGGTCGCTCGGGCTCGCCGTATGTCGCGTGAATCTCGGTCTCGATGACGCCGGGACGAATCGCATTGACCCGCACGCCCTCCCGGCCCAATTCTTTTGACAAGCCGAGCGCCATTGCGTCGACCGCCGCTTTTGAGCCGGCATAATCGACATAAGTGTCAGGCGCGCCGATCCGCGAGGCTACCGAGGAGATCAGAACAATCGACCCGCCGTGGCCGCCGCGACTCTTGTTCATCCGTCGCGCCGATTCGCGCGCGACCAGATAGGCGCCCAGCACATTCACGTCGAAGACCTGCCGCATCCGCTCGACGCTCATGTCGACGAGGCGCGACGACGTCGCCGCGACGCCGGCATTGACGACAACGCCATCGAGAGGCCCGAGCGCCTTTGTCGTCGCCTCAAACATGGCGATGACGTCGCTCTCGCGCGACACGTCTCCGGCCACCGCGAAAGCCTTGCCTCCCGAACGCTCCACTTCGGCGACGGTAGATTGCGCGGCTGCTTTGTCCTTCAGGTAATTGACGCCAACCGACCAGCCGCGCTGGGCGGCGAGCACGCAGGTCGCGCGTCCGATGCCGCGCGATCCGCCTGTCACGAGAATGGTTTTGGACATGGCGCTCGGCTTTCCTCCCCGCAGCAATTGAAGCTGCTTCGAGCTCCACCCTGCGAGATTGGCGCAGTCGCAAAGCTTTTGCAACGGCGATGGCGGCCACGACAAGCGCTTGGCTTGTCAGCGACCTTGACCGGGTTTCTGCTCGCGGGCGAAACTACGCGACAGACTGCCCAGGGAGGATTACCACCGATGAAGATTGCATTTCTTGGCGGCGGAGGCGCCATGGGCGGCCTGTTCGGAGGCTATCTGGCGCGTTCCGGAGAAGAGGTCATTCTCGTCGATGTGTCGCAGGCGTCCGTTGACACCATCAATCGCGATGGCCTTACGATCGAAGAGAAGGACGGCTCGACAGAGAGGGTTCGCGTCAGGGCTTCATCGGAGCCAAGCGATATTGGTCCGGTCGATCTCATCGTCAACTTCGTCAAATGCTACAACACCGAGGCGGCGATCAAAGCGGCGACGCCGATGCTCGGGCCCAGCACATCGATCCTGACGCTCCAGAACGGTTGGGGTAACGCGGACAGGATCGCGGCGCTCGAAGGCAAAGCGCGCGTGATGGTCGGGCTCACGTACCATTCTGGGACGCTGCTTGGGCCCGGTCGCGTGAAACATTCCGGAATTGGAATCACTCACATGGGCGAGCTCGACGGCTCGCAGTCGCAGCGGCTTGAGACTGCGGTCGCCGCCTTTCGCAAGGCCGGCATCGAGACGAACTCGTCGTCGCGCATCATCGACGAGATCTGGAAGAAACTGGCTTTGAACGTCTGCACGCTGCCGACATCGGCGCTGCTGCATTTTCCGGCGCATGAACTCCTCCAGCACCAAGGAACGATCTCGCTGATGGAAGGGCTCCTTGCCGAGGTGGTCGCGGTCGCGAAGGCGCAAGGGATCAATCTCGATCAAGCGGAGCGCTGGCAGGCGATCACAAACCTGCTCAAGCAGGCGATCGGCGCGCGCGCCTCCATGCTTCAGGATGTCGAAGCGAATCGACAGACCGAAATTGACGTCGTCAATGGTGCGATCCTCGAGGGCGGCAAGCAGCATTCGGTGCCAACGCCGCTCAATGACGCAATGGTCTGGATGGTGAAGAGCTTGCAAGAAAAATATCTCGCCGCCGCCCAGCAACGCTGATCACGACCTTGCGCAAGCGCGGGCGCTTTATTCGTTCGGAGGACTCTGCAGCCAAGCCGGAGCGTGCGGAATGCCCTGCACGGTCCAGCCGCCATCGGCGATGATCGTCTGACCGGTCACGTAGGATGCTTGATCGCCGGCGAGGTAGCGAACGACATTGGCGATTTCTTGCGTGGCGGCGAGACGCTTCATCGGCACCCGCGCCACCATCCAATCCTCCTGCAACGATCCGTCCGCCAGTCCCTGGTCGATCAGCTTGGTTCGCGTGAAGCCGGGCGCGACCGCATTGACCCGAATCCCGACCGAAGCGACTTCCAGCGCCAAAGCTCTCGTGAGGCCGAGTATTCCAGCCTTTGCCGCGCAATAGGCCCCGCGTCCCGGCAGCCCGACGAAAGCCGCCGTCGATGCAATGCTGACGATGGCCCCGCCTTTGCCGCGCGCCGCCATCCGGGGGACAACTTCGGAGGCGCACAGGAAAAATCCATTGAGATGGGTCGAGACGACCGCCGAGAAGTCGGCGTAGGAAATCTTGCCTACCAGACCCACTCGCTGGATGCCGGCGTTGTTGACAAGGATATCGACCTGACCCGCTTGCGCATCAATCGCCTTGAAAGCGTCAGCGACGCTGGACGGTTCGGTGACGTCGGCTTCGAGATAAACGACGCCCGCCCGCTGCTCTTCAGGCGCCAGCTTGTCGAGTGAGAACACCCTGGCGCGATCGGCGAGCAGCCTCTCGGCGATCGCGTCGCCGATGCCGCGCGCCGCGCCCGTCACAACGGCGATCCGGCCGGCAAGTGAATCGGACATCGCTCTCCCCTCCACTCGCCTCCGCTCAATACATCAGCCAGCCGCCGCTGACGTTGATGGTCGCGCCAGTGACATAGCCGGCATGATCGGAAGCAAGAAACAACACTGCGCCGGCCAGTTCCGAGGGCGCCGCCATTCGTCCGAGCGGTATTGCCGCCACGGTCGCCGCCAGCGCCTCGTCCGTCATTCCGCTGCGCATCATTGCCGTATCCGCGGCGCCTGGGGCGACAGCATTGACCGTAATATTGTCCTTCGCCAGCGATCGGGCGAGGCCGCGCGTCATTGAGACGATGCCGCCCTTTGTCGCGGCGTAAGCCACCGAGCCGCCGAAGCCGCCACTCCACCATCCCTGCGAGGTGAAGTTGATGATGCGCCCGCCACGTCCCTGCCGCCGAAAGGCCTGAGACGCGGCCTGATTGAGGAAGAACGCCGATTTGAGGTTGATGTCGTGCTGAAAGTCCCAATCGGCCTCGGTGACCTCGTCCACACTGGCGCGGCGCACAAGGACGGCGGCGGCGCAGACAAGGACGTCGAGAGCGCCAAGCGCGCGAACGACGGTTTCGATCAATTTCGGGTGCCCGGAGACCGGTCGCAGATCGGCTGCCAGGGGCAAATGCGGGCCGCCTTCCATTTCGGCGACCACCGCTCTCACCTTGTCTTCAGCCAGGTCGACCACAGCGACCCGGGAGCCCGCCGCCCCAAACGCCAACGCAACTTCTCGACCGATGCCGCCAGCCCCGCCGGTAACGAGGACGCGCTTGCCCTCAAGACCTGACGCCAGATTCCAGGTCATCGCAGTCTCGCTTCGTCAGGCACGCGAGCCGACGGCTCTTCGATGTAGCAGGAATGCGCCTCGCCGATAAATTTCGCCCTGTCCTCGACCAGCATCTCGCGAAACGGATCGGCGGCGAACGCCCGGTCGGCGTCGGCAATGCTGTCAAACCACGTCTCGCCGACCCCGTCCCACTGAGCCTCCGACGGAACGCAACGATCGACGCGGCTGAAGCGCAATCCGCGCAATCCCGGTAGCTGGCGAACAATCTCGGCGTGCCGCCCAGTCCAATGCGAGTGGAATTCCTGCGAGGTAAGTTCCGCCTTGCGCCGGATGAAGCTGACGCGCCTGATCATGATCTATCGTTTCCTTACGCGCGCGCCGGTGGCTGGAACATCTCGAGGGTGATGCCGTCGTGGATGCGCAGATAGGCAACGCGCGCGCCGGCGTTCGGGCCGGCGTCGACCTCGATCGGACCCTCAGGACTCACCGGCTTTGCGCCGCAATCGACAGCATGTTTCCACGCCAAGCGCGCGTCTTCGACAGCCAGGCAGAGATGGATATTGCCTGGATTTGCCGTCGCCTCCGAGTTGCCGCGCTTTTCGGGAGCCTCGTAGTCCAGCAATTCCAGAATCACTCCGCCCGGGAGCTCGACGAATGCTCCCTTGATCGAAACGCCGGGGATGCCGACGATCTTCGCCAGATACGGCCGGTTGAGCAACTCGCGCCAAAGAGCCGGCGCCTCGAGGAACCGCTCCCAGAACGCGAGCGCATCATCGATGCTGGCGACACTCATGCCAACATGATGAACGGCTCTGGCCGTCGCGGTCGCGCCAGGTGTGGCTGTTGTGTCGGCCAATGTCGTCTCCACGAGTTCAAATCCTGAAAAGCTTTTCGGCGTTGCGCGAGAACATCGCCAGCTGCTCGTCGCGCGAGAAGCTTGAGATGATCTTGGCATAGGCGTTGATCAGGTCGGGATAGGAGCTGAACATCCGGTCGACCGGCCAGTTGGTGCCGAAGACGACGCGGTCCACGCCAAACGCATCGATGCTGCCGAGAACCCAGGGGCGAAGCGATTCGACAGTCCAACGGCGATCCATCATGCCGAGGCCCGATATTTTCATGACGACATTGTCGGCCTTGGCCAGGGCGCGCATCGCCGCGGACCAGCGCTTGAAGTACTCGTCGTCGCGCGCCTCGGGGATCGCGCAGTGATCGATGCAGATCATCGTGTCGGGAAAGGCGCCGGCGAGGTCGATGAGATCGTCGAAATACTGGATGCGCGTGTCGATGCAAGAAACCAGGTTGTGGCGCTTCAAATGTTTGAACCCAGCGCGCCAAGCGGCGTCGACGAGGTAGCGTCCTTTGCCGAAATCCCGGACGCCGCGCATGTTGGCATAGCGCATGTGACGATCGAGCACTTCCTCGGCGTCGGAATCTGCGAGATGACATTCGGCGACGATGGCGTGCGGATAACCGGTCTTGTCCGCGAACGCTTGAAGCCACTTCGTCTCGTTGACTGGGTCTGGAATGCCCAGCGCCGCCTGGACGTGGACCGCCTTCGGCACATTCGAGAAGCGGATTTCGGCGATATAGTCTTCAATCCAATAATGCTGGGGCTTGATTGCGTCTATGTCGCCCAGAAAGCCGTGGACCGAGTCTGGCTCCAGCCACGAGTAGCGGAGTTCCGGCCGCTTCATGTCGTGCAGGTGAAGGTGGGTGTCAACGAAGGGTATTTCGGCCACCGCGGCGTGCCCTCCCAGCACAGGCTGTCATCGTCGCAGCCTTGTCGTTGCGCTTCCATTCGTAGCCACAGCGAACACGCAATCGACGTTTTCGGCGGCGGCGGAATAGACGTTTATGGCCGCGATCCATAGCGGAGCACGCCCTCCCGCGCAACAAGATAAGCCAGCTTATAAATTCGCTTGCGCGCATTGACGATATCTCAATATAGTTCGGCGCAAAGCGTGAGGGTCGCCGTCTTCGGAGGCGGCATTGGGAACGACGCATCAAGGCGCCATGTTGGGTAAGACGATAGGAATATGCGCGCCTGAGTTTGCGAAACGCCGTCCAAAAACAGGGCGGTCTCCCGGATGAATTCGCCACCGCAACGGCGACGCGGAATCGTAACCGGAGCCGGCAGCGGCATCGGCAAGGCCATCGTCGCCAGGATGCGGCGCGAGGGCGTCGAGGTCTTGGCGGTCGACATCAATGGCAAGAGCCTGGAGCATTTCGATGGAGACGGCTGCGAGACGCTCGCAGCCGACATCACTGATCCCGCCGTTCGCGAGCAACTTGCGGATCGGGCCGCTGGCGCAAACTACCTTGTCAATTCCGCCGGCGTCATCCTCATCAAGCCGATTTTCGAGCTGACGGTCGAGGACTGGCGCCGCGTGCAGACGATCAACGCCGAGGCCACGTTCTTCCTTTGTCAGAAGATCGGTCCACGACTGGCTCCTGGGAGCGCAATCGTCAATCTGTCGTCAAGCTCGGCAAAACTCGCGACGACGATCGAACTCGCCGCTTACGCCGCCTCCAAGACGACCATCCTTTCCATCACTCGCTCCTTTGCCTACGCCCTTGCTCCGCAGCAGGTCAGGGTCAACGCGATCTTGCCGGGAATCGTCGACACGCCGATGCAGGACGACGTGCTGGAGCGGGTCGCGCCAATGCGTGGGCTCACGAGGCAAGAACTGCACGACGCCCGGACCAAGCTCGTGCCGCTCGGACGCGGGTCGTCGCCTGAGGAATGCGCCGGCCTGATCTGGTTCCTCCTCTCGGATGAAGCCGCCTATATGACGGGCCAGGCGATCAATTTTACTGGCGGGCTTGTAACCTGGTGAACGAAGGGCAGGAGACCATGAAAAGGCCTATCACTGTCTGTGTCGGCGGCCTCGGCCACCCCGAAGGTCCGTATGAACTCGACGACGGCCGGGTCATCTACGCCAACACCTATAAGAGCGCGATCGGTGTCTGGGACCCGAAGACCGGAAAGGCTGGCGTCTACGCCGACGTCGGCGGCGGGCCCAACTCATGCATGCTCGGCAGCGACGGCTGCGTCTATTCCACCCAAACCCCTAATGTCGGATCCTGGGCCGCGCCAGTCCATCGCCCGCCTTCGATCCAAAAGACGAGCCCGAACGGCAAAGTCGAGATTCTGGTCACCGAAGCGGACGGCGTGAAGTTCGACGGGCCCAACGATCTGTCGTTCGGGCCTGACGGGCGCCTTTATTTCACCGATTCGGGCGACTGGGCGCCCGATGCCAAACCCCATCCCGGACGCATCGTCGTCATCGAGAAAAACGGCAAAGCAAAAGTGCTGGAGGAACTCGACCACGTCTACCCAAACGGAATCGTTGTCGAGCCGGACGGTTCGGTCGTTTGGGTCGAGTCCTATACGCTGAAGGTCGTGCGTCGCAGGCCGAGCGGCGCAAAAGAGGTGATCCATACCATGCCGGAAGGGCATATCCCGGATGGCCTCAAGATCGATTCTCTAGGCAACTTCTGGATCACCGCGGTGGTCGCCGGCGGCGTCGATGTCATCGACAAGAACGGCAAGCCGTTGCATTTCCTGGAAACCGGCGGCACGATACTCAACTGCGCGTTCGGCAAGGGGGGCGCGCTCTATTGCTGCGACATGGGACCGTTCGACGTCACTGGCGCGGCGATGACCGGCAGGCTGATCAGGGTTGACGTCGGCGTCGAAGGGATGCCGCTGTTTCGCGGCGCGATTGGGTAGGGACGTCGAAAATGAAGATCGCCAGGGTTGAGGCCATCCCAGTCAGCTATCCCGAGCCAAATGATTTCAACGCTCTCCGCCATCTCTGTCTCGCCAAGATCACCGCGGACGACGGACAGATTGGATGGGGCGAGTCGATCACGCAATTCCCCGAGGCCAATTTCGCCGCCAAGGCAATCATCGAGGGCATGGCGCCGAACCTGATCGGCAAGGACCCGGTCCAGACCGAGACGCTATGGCGACAGAACAAACAACAAGCGTGGTGGTATGGTTATCATGGCGGCATCGCCTCCTACGCTGTCGCCGCCATCGACATCGCTCTCTGGGATCTCAAAGGCAAGGCGCTCGGCAAGAGCGTTCTCGATCTGCTCGGCGGGCCGGTCCATGAGCGCCTGCCGGGCATCGCCTCCTGTCATGCTCACTACGAATTGATTCCCGAGATGGCCGAGGAGACCGCCGAATGGGTTTCCACCGGGCTGCAGGGGCTCAAGACCGGTTTTGGCAAGCGCGGCAACGCGCGTCTCGGCTACGATCACGACCGCGATGTCGCCTATGTGAAGGCCATGCGTAAGGTGCTCGGCGACAAGATGCTGATGATCGACAACGGCATCGCAATCAAGTGGGACGTCACCGACGCCGTCCGGCGCGCCAAGGCGATGGAGGAATATAATCTCGCGTGGATCGAGGAGCCGCTCGGCGCCTGGGATCCCGAGGGTTATGCGAACCTGCGCGCCAAGACCACGACTCGCATCGCCTACGGCGAGCGCGAATGGACCTTGGATCAATTCGAGCGCGTGCTGGCGACCGGCACGGTCGACGTTGTCGGGGTCGATCCCGGCCGCGCCGAGGGCATCACGGGTTTCAAGAGAATCGCCGAGCGATGCGAATTCTACCGCCGGCAGGCCAACGCCCACGCCTGGTCGTCGGCGATCGTCACAGCGGCGAGCCTGGCGATTTCGTTCAATTCGCCCGCTTGCAAGCTGTTCGAGTTCAAGCCGCTGCGCAATCCGATGCAGCACGACCTCGTCACCAAGCCGTTCGAGCACGTCGAGGGATGGGTCTACCCGCCCACCGGCCCTGGTCTCGGCATCGAGGTCATCGAGGAAGTGGTGAACAGTTTCCGAAGCGAGAAGGTTCTGGCGTCGTCATGAATGGGCGATAAGAAATCAGCAGCGCGGATACAAGGGAGGAATCAAAATGAAATCGAAGCTGAAACTCTATGCTGCGACCGTCGCGCTTGCAGGCGCGGTCGGCGGGGGGACCGCTCTCGCAGCGGACAACCAGTCGCAGATCCCGACCAGCGGGGAGAAGGTTGCCGGCGCGCCGTTCGAGGTCAAACGCGACTGGGGGACCTTCAAGCTCGCCGACCGCATCGCCGCGAAGGTCAAGGCAGGCGAGAAGATCAACTATGTGTTCTCCTATCAGGCCTCCGGCATTCCATTGTTCTCGCCGCAATTCGCGGCGGGATTCGAAACCGGCTGCAAGATGGGCAATGCGATCTATCCGCTGGACTGCGCGTCGATCGCGCCCGTGCAGACTGACGCGAACCAGCAAATCTCGCAGATCGAAGCCAAGCTGGCGGCGGGAGAGATCGATTGCATCTCGATCGAGCCAGTGACGTCCGACTCGACGACGGCGATCGTGAACAAACTGATGGATCAGGGCATTCCGGTATTCACCGACGGCGTCACGTCGCGCGGCCACGAATTCACCAATTTCACCCAGGTGCCGCAGCTCGAGGGCGAGACTGCGGGCAAGATTGTGCTCGATTGGATGAAGGCCAACAACAAGGACTTGAAAGTGTTTGCGGTATCGGGCGGCGACCCAACCCAGTTTTGGGCGCAAGGGCGGATGAAGGGATTCCATGAGACCATCGCCAAGGCGATTCCAGACGCAAAGTTCGTCACCACCGAAGCGAATGGGCTTAATGTCAGCTATGATCCCGGTCAGACCTATGACGCCTATCGGACCTTCCTCTCGGCCAATCCGGACGTACAGTTCATCGAGAATGTCGACATCGGCGCTGAGCACGCCGATCGCGCTATCACGAGCCTGAACAAGGCCGGCCAAGTCTTCACCATCGGCTGGAACGTCTCGAAGGGGCAGCTCGACGGAATCGAGAAGGGGATTCAGGTGGCGGCGCTCGACCAGCGATGGTCGGACCAGGCGGCCTTTGGCGGCCCGGCCTGCGCGCAATTTCTGAAGAATGGCGTCATCCTGCCGAACACCCAGACACTGTTGCCGGTGATGAAGGATCAAGTCGCCGCGGCGCGAGCTGAGCTCGACCGCATCCTCGGTCAGAAATAGGTTGCCGCGCTCGGGGCCAGGCATATCCTGGCCCCTTCTCCTCCAGAGCATGGCCGCCACGCCTCATGACCAGCACTGATTCCCGCGACCCTGCTCCCGCGGAAGCTTCCCGTCCGAGCTTGTCCTCGACAGGTCAGGCGACATTCGACCTTGCGCTGCGCATGGGCGGCTTGGTCGTCGCGATCGTCCTGGTCGCTCTCTTGATGTTCGTTCTCAAGCCCAAGTCGTTCAACATCGACGTTGGTATTTCGGTTCTGCGCGCGATGAGCTCGGTAGCGATCATGTCGCTCGGACTCACCCTGGTCATCGTCGTCGGCGAAATCGACCTGTCCTTCGGGGCAATGTACGGGCTCGGCGCCAATTCGCTCGCGGTCATGTGGATCTTGCTGGGGATCCCGATTTACGCGGCGCTGCCCTTGGCGATCGGCGTCGGGGCGCTGGTCGGTCTGTTCAATGGCGCTCTGGTCACATGGCTGCGCATACCTTCCTTCATCGTTACGCTCGGCACATACAACCTGCTCTATGGCGTCTCGCTTTGGATAACCAAGACCTCGACCTTCAACCCGGTCTATCCGCCGCCCGGATCTGAAATCCCACCCGCTCAGCTTGATTTCTTCACCGGGCTTACGGCGAGTATCGGCGCCCATCCAGTATCGCTCGAAGTCGTCTGGATGCTTGCGCTCGCATTGGTCATCGGGTTCCTGCTGCATCGTACGCTCTTCGGCTTTCGCCTGATGGCGATCGGCGGCAACCCGGTCGCCGCCCAGCTCGCCCGCCTCCCAGTCGCCCGCTACAAGATCCTCGCCTTCGTCATCTGCAGCATGTTGGCGGCCATCGCCGGAATTCTCGACTTCTCCTTTATCCAGACGACGCAGCCGAACATCGGATTATCGTATACTTTCCCGGTTTTTGCCGCGGTGATCATCGGCGGCGCCAGCCTTTCAGGCGGCAAAGGTACGGTAATCGGGGCGATGAGCGGCGCATTGCTCCTCGCCGAATTGCAGCAGGGCCTGGCCCTGCTTTCTCCCGGACCGCACGTACAGCAACTCTTCCTTGGCTTCGTAACGATTGGGGCAGTTGCCCTCGACCTTGCGCTCACCAATATCCGCAAGCGCAGAGCGGCATGAGCGGCGCCGCCGACGGCATCCGCCTTCGCGGCCTGCATAAGCGGTATGGCGCCACTGTTGCGCTTGCGGGCCTCGACCTTGATATTCGGCCGGGTGAGGTTCTCGGCGTCGCGGGGCCGAATGGCGCCGGAAAGAGCACCCTCGTCCGCATCCTCGCGGGAGAAGAGCGTCCCGACGATGGCGAAGTCACTTTTAACGGTCGCCCCTGGGCGCCTGCCGTCGACTGGCGCCGAGTCGCCGTCGTCCACCAGGAGCCTCAGCTCTTCCCCAACCTTACTGTCGCAGAAAACGTGCTGGTCGGGCGCGAAGGAACCAACAAAGGTTGGCCGAAGCTGACCTCCGCCGACGCGAAGGTCATGAAGGCGCTGGGCATCGACCGTTTCGCCGACGCGCCTCTCGCCGACTGCACGCTCGCGACCCAGCAACGAGCGGAGATCGCACGCGCGGTCGCCCGCGACGCACAGGTCTTTCTGTTCGACGAGCCCAATTCGGCGCTTACGGATGAGGAATCCGACGAGCTGTTTCGAGAAATGCGCAAGTTGGCCGCAGGAGGCCGGATTGTGCTTCTCGTTACTCATCGCCTCGGCGATCTTTTCGAACACGCGAAACGCGTCGCCGTCGTCCGCGACGGCCGTGTCCGCGCGATCCTTGAAGGCGATGCGCTCACCGAGGATGGGATCGCGGAGCAGCTTGTCGTCGGACGCGACGGTGAGACAAACGTAAAGGCCAGCGCCAGGGTCGATCGCGGCGAAAGCTCTCTCATTTCTGTCGACAGCTGGTCCCACGCCTCCGCGTTCCGAGGCATTGCCCTCGACGCCAAGCCGGGTGAAGTTGTTGCGCTGGTCGGCGTCGAGGGCTCCGGCGCACGGGAGTTGCTCCGTTCATTTGCCGGGCTCGAATCCTGTTCCGGGCTGATCGAGATCGCGGGTGAAAAGGGCGAGGGCGCGCAGCGCCTCAGCGCCTATGTTCCGGCGACCCGAATGTTGAGTCTCTACAGCAACTTCTCCGTCGCGGAGAACCTGCTCGTTCGCCTGGGCGCCCCGGAAATCGCCGGAATTGGCATGGCCTTGAAGAAGAGGCGGATGCAGCAGCTCGCCAGCGAAGCGATCCGGCGATTCTTGATCCGAGCGCACTCCGTCTCACAGGGCATACGCTCGCTTTCGGGCGGCAACCAACAGAAGGTCGCGATCGCGCAGGCGCTCAATTGCGCCCCTCGGTTACTGTTGCTCGAGGAGCCGACGCGTGGCGTGGATATCCATAGCAAGCGCGAAATCTATCGACTGCTGCGCGATTATGCAGGCGCCGGCAACACCGTGATCATGTTCTGTAACGAAGTGTTGGAGGTCTACGAAGCTGCCGAACGGGCCCATGTCGTCGTCGACGGCAGATTATCGCGCCCAATCCTCGTCAGCGATTATCCTCACGTTGAGGCCCTTGCCACCGACATCGCACGAATGGAGCGTCATGTTCGCGATATGGGAGAAGCGGGGCGGTAGCTGTCGTTCTCAGTCTCGAGGAATCCTCGCTCCACCCGCTCCGCCAACGTATGGATGAATTGAGCGCCGAGAAGCCCGTCGATCACACGGTGATCGAGCGACAGCGTCAGGTTGACGCCCTTCGCAGCGGCAATACCGTCGGCGCGGACAACGGCTCGCTCATGCTGACGCCCGACCGCGAGGATGCCCGACTGATGCGGGTAGATGATCGCTTCGAAGCGGTCGGCCCCATACTTGCCGAGATTGGAAACCGAGAACGAGACGGGCCGAAGATCATCCTGCGACAGCCGGCCCGAACGAGCGCGCTGGACTGCGTCACGCCGAGCCTGGGCAATCTCACGAATTGATTTGCCCGCAAGGTCGCACAGGACGGGGATCAACACTCCCTCGGGGAGGGCCACGACGAGGCCGAGATCGATGGTCGAGACCCGCACTCGCCCGGCGCGGCCATTCTCCTCGAGCCAGCGATCGAGGACGCCGGGATGCACAGCGAAGGATTCGGCCAGCGCCAGCAATAGAAAATCTGTGAACGTCGGCCTTATGCCGATGGATTGCTCGATATTTCGACCGAGGGTTGCCCGCGCTTGCCCGATAGCCGTGGTCTCGACCCAGCGGTCGATGACGAAGGACGGAATCATCTTTCGACTGAGGGCGACCGACTCGGCGATCTGACGCCGCATGGGAGAGAACGGCTCGAAGTGCGCGGACGCCGGCGCGGCGAGTTTCTTATCGGCGCCCAACGCTGCGATCGCGGCGATGACATCACGCCCACGGATTCGAGTGAGCGGGCTTGCCGCCGCCAAACTCTTCAGATCGGTCCCATTCATTTTGGCAAGCCGCCTCGCGAACGGAGAAGCGAGGATTCTTGAGCCGGAGCCCGCGGCCGAGGATCGAGGCGCCGTTGGGGCAAAATTCGCCTCACGTGCAGGCGCGGCCGCAACGGTCGGCGGCGCCCCCTTCGGGTGACCTGACGATGGAAATTCTCCTGCGATTGCGAGTCGGGCCAGCACTGCGCCGACCGCGAGCTCCTCGCCCTCGGCGCCAAGCACCGCTTCGAGCGTTCCATCCGCGGGAGACTCCACCTCCATCGTGGCTTTGTCAGTCTCGAGCTCGACGAGCGGTTCGCCCATCGTAACCTTGTCGCCGGCCTGCTTTAGCCAGCGGAGAACCTTGACGGTCTCCATTGTCGCGCTGAGCTTCGGGACTGAGAAGTCCATGAGTTGCGGCTCAAAGAAGAGACTTGACCGTCGCCGCGATTCGTTCGGGCGAGGGGATCAGCGCGTCCTCGAGGTGAGGACTGTAGGGGAGCGGATGATCGGGAAGCGTGACCCGAGCCGGCGGCGCGTCGAGATAGTCGAAGGCCTCGCTGACAACATCCGCCACGACATCCGAGCTCCATCCGCCGGTCGGCGCCTGCTCCTCGACAGTGACGAGGATATTGGTTCGCCGCACGCTGTCGCTGATCGGCGCTACGTCCATGGGCCGCAGAACCTGGATGTCGATGACTTCCGCTTCGATGCCTTCGGCCTCGAGGCGGTCTGCGGCAGCGAGCGCCTTTCCAACCATCGCGAGGCTCGCGACAATCGTGGCGTGACGGCCGGGTCGCAAAACGCGGGGGCCGGTTGGCATCGCAACGTCGTCAGCCCCGACCGGCACAAGCCCTTTCATCGAGAGGAGCGCCTTGTGCTCGAGCACGAGAACCGGATTGTCGTCGCGGATCGCGGCTTTCAGCATGAGATACGCTTGCTCCGGATTTGAAGGACAGACGATCTTGAGCCCCGGCACGGACAGAAGCCAGGACTCGGCCGTCTGCGAGTGCTGCGCGCCGAACCGCAGGCCTGCTCCGCCGAGTGCCCGAATGACGATCGGTATTTTCACCCGCCCACCTGACATGAAGCGGTGTTTGGCGATGCTGTTGGCGATCTGGTCGAAACAGACGCCGAGGAAGTCAGCGAACATGATCTCGACGATCGGTCTGTATCCGGTCAGCGCGAGGCCCAGCGCCGCGCCGACGAAGCCCGCCTCCGCGATTGGCGTATCGCGGACCCGCGCCGCGCCGAACTCTTCATAGAGGCCCTGACAGGTCTTGAATGGCCCTCCAAATTCGCCGATGTCCTCGCCCATGATCAAGGTCTTCGGATCTCGCCGCATCTCCTCGCGCAACGCCGCGACAATCGCCTCGCGGTATGTGATCTCGTGCATGGACGGCGGCGCCGGCTCAGCGCCGGGTGAAATGATTTTCTCATTCACCGTCATTGGACGAATGTCCTGGCCATGAAGTCCTGCGTCGGGGAAGGCCACGGCGCAGACGCTGCCCGGTCTGCGGCCGCCTTGACGAGCGAACGAAGCTCAACAGCGACGCTCTCCGCTTCAGCGTCAGACAAGAGGCCCGCGGCGTCGAGCTCGGCGCGGTAGAGCGAAATCGGATCTCGCTTCAACCAGGCCTCGACCTCAGCCGGGTCACGATATTTTGCCGGATCGGTGCGCGAATGGCCGCGATGGCGATAGGTCTTGCACTCGATGAACGTGGGTCCTTCGCCCTCTCGCGCGCGGGAGACCGCCGGCGCCGCAGCGTCATAGACGGCGAGGACGTCGTTGCCGTCAACCAGTTCGGTTTGCATTGAATAGCCTGCCGCGCGGACGACGAGGTTCTCGTAAGGCGTCGTATGCAGAATATGGCTGAACTCCCCGTAGAGATTGTTCTCGCAGACGAAGATCACCGGCAACTTCCAAACCTGCGCCATGTTCATCGCCTCGTGGAAGGCGCCGATATTGGTCGCCCCATCGCCGAAAAAGCACACCGAGACCTGTTTCCGGCCGTCCAGTTGCGCCGAGAACTCCTGCTCCCACGGCCACCGGCAATCCGGCCCCCACGATTCCAAAGGCGCCGATCAGGCCGCGGTCGATGTCGGTGAGGTGCATCGAGCCGCCAAGTCCGCCGCAAACGCCCGTATCGCGTCCGAACAGCTCGGCGAAGGCCGCCTCGAGATCCATGCCCCGAGCGAGGCATTGCCCATGTCCGCGATAGGTGTAGCTGACGTAGTCGTCGTCACGGAGCGCCTTGGCGACACCGGCTGAGACAGCCTCCTGCCCGTTGCACAAATGAGTCGTCCCGTGAACGAGACCCTCGAGATAAGAGCGATGGACCTGCTCTTCGAACTCTCGGATCAGCGTCATCGTACGGAAAAGACCGATCCGATCCTCGACGCCCAGAGCCGCGGCTGCCTTGTTGCTCGCGCTTCCGCTTTTTGGCGGCGGCTCGGTCATTTCGTCTCGCTCCCTGTTTTTATCTCGTTCAACCGGCGGTCATATCCGATAGTTGCGGATCGCGTCCTTATCGAGCTCGAGCCCGAAACCCGGCCCTGATGGCACGTCATAGTGCCCGTCCTTGAGCGCCGATCGATTGGCGACAAGCCGATAGAACATCGGGTCGCGATCCGGGTGGAAGGACTCGAGGTAAGTCCCGTTCGGAATCGCCGCCAGGAGGTGTGCGGAGATTTGCGGCTCCTCGTGATGTCCCATCTCGACAGCAAACGATGACGCCAAGGCCGCGACTCGCCGCC
This sequence comes from uncultured Alphaproteobacteria bacterium, assembly GCA_963794655.1. Lineage (GTDB taxonomy): Bacteria > Pseudomonadota > Alphaproteobacteria > Rhizobiales > Beijerinckiaceae > Roseiarcus. The sequence goes on along the minus strand of CAWCEV010000006.1, from coordinate 495,356 downwards.
ATTCGGTCGGACCTCCGCCCCAGCTGGCGTCAAAGTTGCAAACGTCGATCGCGCCGGACATCATGAGATCGCGACAGCCGGAGCGCGAAATTTCGCTCTGACCGGCGCAGATCGGAATGCCGGTCTGGGCGCGCGCCGCCGCCATATCAAGGCGGTCGTTCTCCCACCGCACCGGCTCTTCGAACCAGCGAATGTCGAGATCGGCCGCGAGACGGGAAAATTCGACCGCCTGCCGCAATGTCCAGTTCTGATTGGCGTCGACGACAAGGATGAAATCCCCGCCTACCGCCTTGCGCGCGACCCGCACACGCTCGGCGTCCTCGACCGGGGTGCGCCCTCCCACTTTGAATTTGCAGCCGGCGTGACCCTGAAGTTTGATCTGCTCCATCTCGCGGCCAAAGTCGGCGAGCGTCTTGCCTTCCTCGTAATAGCCGGCGATGCAGATGGACGGGAGCCGATCGGTATAGCCGCCCCAAAGCTGGTAAAGCGGCGCGTCGAGCGCCTTGCCGACCGCGTCCCAAAGCGCGCTGTCGACACAAGCTTGCGCGCACATCGCGAGCTTGCGATCTCGCAGGATGTTGGTGCTCGGCTTCCGCATGAGCTCCCAGCAGCGCTCGATGTTGAAAGCGTCCTTCCCGATCAGCAGCGGCTGGATCTCGTCGAGGATGATCTTGACCACCTCGGCCTGAGTTTCAAATTCGTCGCCGTTGTAGATTTCGCCGACGATTCCCTCCGACGTGTACACTCTCGTAATGATCGTGCAGCGATGCGTCATGAAGTAGTTGCTGCCGCGAAATGTCCGCGGAAGGGGCATGCTGAGCGGAACGCATTCGACGCGCTCAATCTTCAACCGCTGCGCCATCGCATGCCCACCCAAGAGAGTCGCTCAAACGCTAATGTGGCGCGCCCGATAGCGTCAAGCTCTCGGCAGGATGTTCAACACGTCCGGGATACCGTAGCATGTGAAACCCGAATATGGACGATCGAGCTAAGGGCGAGGGAATGTCTCGGAAGGCGCGCGTCGGCGTGATTGGCGCCGGTTGGTGGGCGGCGGTTAACCACTTGCCGGTTCTGAAAGCCAACAAGGACTGCGAAATCGTCGCGGTCAACCGCTTGGGCGGAGCGGAGCTCGCCGAGTTGCAGCGCAAATTTGAAGTCCCGGTCGGCTTCGAGGATTATCGCGCCATGCTGGACCAGGTTCCGATGGATGGCGTGGTGATCTCATCGCCGCATGTGTTGCACCATGAGCATGCCGTCGCCGCGCTGGCCAAAGGCTGCCATCTGCTGGTGGAAAAACCATTGACCACGACAGCCGCAGACGCGCGAGACCTGATGGCCAAGGCAAACGCTGCGGGCAAACAGGTGATCGTGCCCTATGGCTGGAACTTCAAGGACTGGACCGATGACGCGCGGGCCTTGGTCGCCAGCGGACGGATCGGGCGCGTGGAGCATGTTGTCCTGCAGATGGCCTCGGCTCTGGAAGACCTGTTCGCCGGCCAGCCGATGAAGGAAACCGAGACGCATATGTTCCGCCCGCCACCTTCAACATGGGCCGATCCCATGCGCGCGGGAGGCTACGGCTGGGGCCAGCTGGTGCATGCGCTGGGATTGTTGTTTCGCATCGCCGATCTCGAGCCAACGCGGGTGTTCGCCCTCACCGGCAAGTCGCCGACCGGCGTCGACTATTACGACGCCGCCGTCGTGCAATTCGCCAATGGAGCGACCGCTTCCGTCTCAGGCTCGGCGACGACGCCCAAGCACCGGGGCAACCAGATCGATCTGCGCATCTTCGGCTCGGAAGGCGTGCTTGCGCTCGACATCGAACGTGAGCGCCTCGAGGTGTGGCGGCGCGACGGCCAGGATACCGTCGTCGACATGCCGAAGGGCGCAGGCGCCTACGCTTGCGAAAAGCCGTTGAACACCCTCGTGGACATCTGCCTTGGCCGACATGTCGAGAACGAGTTGCCGGGCATTGTGGGCATGCGCGCCGTCGAGGTTCTCGATGCGCTCTATCGTTCGGCGCGTTCGGGACGCCTCGAAGACGTGTAGTTAGGCGCGAGGCAACTTCGCTGGGAGGGGGAATGACCGGAAAAGACCTGCGTCGCGGCGGTCTCAATCGTCTCACGGTCGAGGATATACTGACGCCGGGATTTTCGACGCCCTGGGACGCCCCGACTGTCCCCCCGTTCCCATTCACCTTTCGCAATGTCGAGGTGCTGACGCTCGCGTGGCGGACCAGCGAGGCGGCGGTCGCTCGGCTGTTGCCGCCGCCGCTCGAGCCGACATCCGACGTCGTGCTCGCGCATGTCTATCGGATGAACGATGTCGATTGGCTCGGCGCTTACGGCGAGAGCAATGTATCGGTCGGCTGCACTCTGCCCGGCTCTGACCTGACGGGCTCCTATTCGCCCTATCTTTTTCTCTCCTCCGATGTGGGGGTCGTGCACGGCCGGGAGATTCACGGCCAGCCAAAGAAACTCGGCGAACCGCGTCTCGAGATCCGCGGCGACCTCACCGTCGGTACGGTCAACCGCAACGGAATCGATGTGTTGACCGGAACCATGCCGACTAAACAGCGGCCCGACAGCATCGAGAGCCTGACGCGGCACTTCGATTTCGCCCTCAACATCAATCTGAAGGCGGTCGACCATATCGACGGCCGACCGGCGATCCGGCAGCTTACAGCGCGCCGACTGGCGGACGTCACGGTGCACGAGTGCTGGGGCGGACCTTGCACCGTCGAATTGCGCCCCAACGCTCAGGCCCCCGTTCATCGATTGCCCGTCGTCGATATGCTCGACGGCCTCTATTGGCGCGCCGACTTCACGCTTGTCGCCGGCCGTGTCGTTCACGACTATCTTGCCGCAGGAGGATGAGCGCCTTGTGGAGAGAGAGCGCCGGCAAACGTTCTTTTGCGATAATCCGAAGAATGTGCTATGGTGCCTCACTTCGACCGCGCGGGCGGCGATGCTTTGGCTTGCGTGGGGAGCAAACGCGGGGCGGAGAGGTCGTCGGTCCTTGGTTTCATGTTAAACCATTGAAAGATATGGAGTTATTGAAGGAAAATGGGTTTTGATTTCCTTCCCTGCCCTTTGGATTTCCTTCCTCCTGTCTTTTGATTTTCTTCCCCGCGGGTTTGGATTTCCTTCCAAAGATTTTGGAACCCTTCCCCCGCGCCGGGCAGCGCGCTCGCGGCGGCGAGTCGCGTGCAGACCGTCCTCGCCCACAGCCTGAACCGGGAGGAAATGCCTTTGCGTCTCCATCTCCTCACGCCCGACGCGCAATATCCCGACGATGCCGAGATCGAGCGGAAGACCGCTGGGTACGATGTCGACTGGACGATCTGCCGGGAACGCGATGTCGAGCGGCTTCCCGTCGATGCTCTCGCGCGGGTGGATGGAGTTGTGTCCTGGCATGAGATGCCGATTGACGCCGGCTTTGTCGCCAAGGTCCCGAGATGCAGGGTGATTGTGCGGGCCGGCGTCGGTTTCGATCACATCGACCTGGAGGCCGCGGGCCGCGCCGGAATCCCGGTCTGCAATACGCCGGACTACGGGACGAGCGAAGTCGCCGACCACGCGATCGCGTTGATGCTCGCGCTCACTCGCGGCATCGTCTCCTTTCATGAAAATCTCGTTCGGGATCCCGTTGGCGGGTTCGACAGCGCGCGGGCGCCGCTTGTGCGCCGGTTGCGGGGCCGGACGTTCGGGGTGGTCGGCTTCGGCCGGATTGGCACGGCGACCGCGCTTCGCGCCAAGGCGTTCGGATTCAGGGTCGTCGGCTATGATCCCTACGTTTCAGCCGGGACAGAAATCGCAATCGGGATAGAGCGCTTGAGGGCTCTCGAGGAGCTGCTGGAGGTCGCTAATATTGTCAGCCTCCATTGTCCCTTGAACGCGGAAACCAAGGGCATGATCGATGCGAAAGCTCTGCGGCGAATGAGGTCGGACGCGATCCTGGTCAACACTGCGCGTGGTCAGATTGTGGACATGGCGGCCCTGATCGCCGCCATTCGGGAAGGGGCGATAGGGGGCGCGGGCATTGATGTGTTGCCGACTGAACCGCCGAGCCCCACGGACGAAATCGCGGTCGCCTATCGCGATCTCAGGGCCGCAGGGATAGCCGATCGCCTGATCGTGACGCCGCACGCCGCCTGGGCCAGCCCCGAAAGTCGCGCCGACGCCCGGCGCCTCTCGGTCGAGACGGCGATGCTGTACCTGACCAAGGGCCGTCTCCGCAATCTCGTGAACGAGCCTTACTTGGTGGCCGCAAGACGCCAGAAGAAACTGGGAGTTTGGACGCTCATGAATCCGTTAGACAAGAGGAAGCTCGGAAAGACCGGGGTAGAGGTCACGCAACTGGGCTTTGGCAGCGCGCCGCTGGGCGAGCTCTTTGTCCGGCTCGACGAAGCGACGGCCGCTGCAACCCTCAAAGCGGCGTGGGACGCCGGTATTCGTTATTACGACACCGCCCCCTACTACGGCCGGGGTCTCGCCGAGATCCGTTGCGGCCGTTTTCTCGACCCGAAGCCGCGGTCCGAATTTGTTCTCTCGACCAAAGTCGGCCGCTGGTTCTTTCCTCCGGCCAAGCCAGACCAATTCGAATTTGGATCGTGGGCGGGCGGTCTTCGTTTCGATCACGTACACGACTACAGTTACGACGGAATCATGCGCTCCTACGAGCAGTCTCAGATGAGGCTCGGCATGAATCGGATCGACCTCCTGCTCATTCACGATCTCGATTTCTGGTTCCACCTGACGGATGCGAAGGTTTCCGCCCATCTCAGCCAGCTTTTCACCTCAGGCTGGCGGGCGCTCGATGAGTTGCGTTCGCATGGGCTGGTGCGAGGGGTTGGGGCCGGAATCAACGAATTGGGGATGATGCCCCGATTCCTCGATCTGGTCCCGCTCGACTTTTTCCTGGTGGCGCTCCGATACACGCTGATGGAGCAGGATGTTCTGAAGGAGGAGTTTCCTTACTGTCAGCGGGCGGGGGTCGGCGTCGTCGTGGGCGGCGTTTTCAACTCCGGGATCACGGCGACAGGCCCCGTACCGGGCGCGAAATACAACTACCTCGACGCAACGCCCGAAGAGATCGATCGGGTGACCAAGATTCAGGCCGTGTGCAAGGCGCACGGCACACCGCTCGCCGCCGCGGCCCTGCAGTTCCCGCTCGCCCATCCTCTCGTCGCCTCGATTATTCCAGGCGCCATCAGCCCCGATCAGGTCCGGCAGAACGTCGACCATTGTCAGCATCCGATACCGGCTGCGCTCTGGTCGGATCTCAAGAGCCGCGGGCTCATCGCGCATGACGCGCCGACGCCGCAATGACGTCGAGCCAGCTTATTGCCGATCGGTCAGATCACTGATCGGCAGCGCGGTCTTGTACTTCACCTGTTTCAGGGCGAAACTGGATCGGATATTCGCCACCCCGCGTGTCTTTGACAGGCGGCCGACGATGAAGTGCTGCAGGGCGACAGTGTCGGACACGACGACCCGTAGAAGATAGTCGGAGTCGCCGGTCATGAGATAGCATTCCATTACCTCCGGAAAGCCCGCCATCGCCGCCTCGAATGAATCGAGCACCGCTTCGGTCTGTTTCTCCAGCGTCACCTGAATGAAAACGCTGACATTGGCGCCAAGCTTGACCGGATCGAGGAGCGTGACCTTGCGCAGGATCACCCCTGCCTCCTCCAGCGCCCGCACGCGAGCGAGGCACGGCGAGGGTGATAGCCCAACCTGTTTTGCGAGGTCGACATTGGTGAGGCTGCCGTCATCCTGCAGTGCGGCCAGGATTCGAATGTCAATGGCGTCCAGCCGGCCAATCGGCATTTGATGCTGCAGTTTTCGCGCCATTTGGCACATATGCCCAAAATAGCGGAACTCGACAATATGTTCGGCAGGATATTGGGTTGCCTCATCGCTATGATCCGCGCATCGAAAGCGGAGCGACGACATTGCTCGACAGGATCAATCCAGCCCTGACCCTCAATGATTCGAGCACAGGAAGCGACTCTGATCCAACCGAAACCGCCGAATGGCTCGACGCGCTCGAATCCGTGTTTCGAGTTGCGGGCGGTGAGCGGGCGGAATTCCTGCTGACCGCACTCGACCGTAAGGCGAAAGAGCTCGGCGTCGTCCCCGACGTACTGCCCTTCGGCCCCTATCGGAACACGATCCCGCTGGAAAAACAGGGCGCATTTCCAGGCGACCTCGATATGGAGAGCCGCATCACGGCGATCATCCGCTGGAATGCGCTGGCAATGGTCGTGCGCGCGAACGCCGCTTACGGCGAACTCGGCGGGCATGTCGCGAGCTACGCCTCCGCCGCCGAGATTTTCGAGGTCGGCTTCAATCATTTCCTCCGCGGAGCGGACGGCGAACGGGGCGGCGATGTCGTCTTTTTCCAGCCGCACTCGGCCCCCGGCGTCTACGCGCGCGCCTACCTCGAGGGCCGCCTCACTGAAGCGCAGCTCGAGCATTACCGGCAGGAGATCACCGGCCCGGGCCTCTCATCCTATCCTCATCCCTGGCTGATGCCGGACTTCTGGCAAACGCCCACTGGGTCGATGGGCATCGGGCCGATCAGCGCCGTGTATCAGGCGCGCTTCATGCGCTACTTGCGCGACCGCGGCCTCCTCAACACGGATGGGCGTCGCGTTTGGGGCGTCTTCGGCGACGGCGAGATGGACGAGCCTGAATCGATTGCAGGCCTCTCGCTCGCGGCGCGCGAGAAGCTCGACAACCTGACCCTCATCATCAACTGCAATCTCCAGCGCCTGGATGGGCCTGTGCGGGGCAATGGCCAGATCATCCAGGATCTGGAGATGACCTTTCGCGGAGCAGGCTGGAACGTCATCAAGGTGTTGTGGGGATCGGAATGGGACGCCCTCTTCGCCCGAGACGTCAACCACGCGCTTCTGCGCCGCTTCGCCGCCACGGTGGACGGCAAGTACCAGACCCTCGGCGCCAGGGACGGCGCTTATAATCTGGCGCATTTCTTCAAGGAAGATCCGGAAGTGCTCGCTCTTGTCGCGGACATGTCCCCCGAGGAGATCGATGGGCTGAAGCGAGGGGGACATGATTTCAGGAAACTGTTCGCCGCCTTCCAGGCCGCCAAATCGACGACCGGCCGGCCGACCGTCATCCTCGCAAAGACCAAGAAAGGCTTCGGCATGGGCGGCGCCGGAGAGTCCCGGATGACCGCGCACCAGGCAAAGAAGCTTGACGTCACCGCGCTCCTGGCCTTTCGTGACAAGTTCGCTTTGCCGCTCAGCGACGAGCAGGTCCGGAATCTCGATTTTTATCGCCCCGCGGACGACAGCGCGGAGCTCGCTTATCTCCGCGAGCGGCGTCGAATGCTGGGCGGCTATTTGCCCGCCCGCAGACGCGAGGCTTCGCCGATCCGCGCGCCCTCGCTCGAAGCCTACGCCGATTTCGCTCTTCGCGCCGAGGGAAAGACAATGTCGACGACCGTGGCGGTCGTGCGACTGATCGGCAACCTTCTCAAGGATGAGACACTCGGGCCGCGCATCGTTCCGATCGTCGCGGACGAAGCGCGGACCTTCGGCATGGCGAACCTCTTCCGCCAGGTCGGGATCTATTCGTCGGTCGGGCAACTATACGAGCCGGAGGACGCGAATTCGATGCTCTATTACAGGGAATCGAAGGAGGGGCAGCTTCTCGAGGAGGGCATCACTGAGGCCGGCGCCCTGTCGTCGTGGGTAGCGGCCGCCACCTCCTACAGCGTCCATGGCCTCGCGATGCTGCCGGTCTACATTTTCTACTCCATGTTCGGCTTCCAGCGCGTCGGCGATCTCATTTGGGCGGCTGCCGACCAGAGGGCGCGCGGTTTCCTGATTGGGGCCACCGCCGGTCGTACGACGCTTGCTGGCGAAGGGCTGCAGCACCAGGACGGTTCCAGCCATTTGCTTGCCGCCGCGATCCCGAACTGCCGCGCCTATGACCCGGCTTTCGCTTACGAAATGGCGGTGATCCTCGATCACGGCGTGCGCTCGATGATGGAGCATGGCAAGGACGAGTTCTACTACATCACCGCGATGAACGAGAATTATAGCCAGCCCTCGAAGCCCGAAATGGCCGAAGCAGGCATTGTCAAAGGCCTCTACCTCTTCGCGTCGCATGGCTCCAAAGAGAACAGCCGTTTTGTCCGGCTTCTGGGCTCAGGCGCCATTCTCCCGGAAGTCGTCGAAGCGGCAAAGATGCTAGACGCCGAGTGGAACGTCGCCGCTGAGGTCTGGAGCGCGACAAGCTACTCCGAGCTTGCCAGGGACGCGCGGGAGGCCGAGCGCCGCAATAAACTCAATCCGCTCGAGGAGCGGGTTGTCAGCCACCTCGGCGCTTACCTACACGGCGGCGCCCCCATCGTCGCGACGTCAGACTATGTTCGCGCCTATCCGCAGATGATCGCCTCGTATGTGGATGCTCGATTCACCGCGCTGGGGACGGACGGTTTCGGGCGGAGTGACACACGCCGAGCGCTGCGCGGCTTTTTCGAGATCGACCGATATCACATCGTGATCGCAGCCTTAGATTCGCTTGCGGCGGAGGGCGTGGTCGCGCGAGAGATCGTGGCGAGCGCCATCGAACGCTACGACCTGAGTCACTCAGCTCCGCCGCCGTGGAGCACCTAGCGCAAAGGGGGCCGACCGCCGTCTCCCCAGCTAGATGGTGGTGGAAGCAGTCCCGCGAAACCGGTCTCCATCGACCCTAGGTCGAGCCGTGCGGAAAATTTGCCTGGCATCAGCCAATTTATCAGGGAATTGTCTTGGGTTCCGCCCGCACCGGCGGCTCGGCGGCGACGAGGTAGAGTCGACGCAAGGAATTGGTCAGGCGTGCCTGCTCCCGTAGTGCCTGGCCAGCGCCCCCAAGTTCTCTTGATGGTGTGGACGGCGCTCGCAACGCCTGCTTCCCGTGGGAGGCATGTCTTAGATGGTGCTGTCGAACACTCTCCGAAGGAGCGCCACAAATGCGCAAGGCACACGTTGACTTGAGGTCGGTTACAACGATTGGCTTGGATCTGGCGAAACATGTCTTCCAGATTCACGCGGTGGACGCCGAGGGGCGGGCCGTGATCGCCACCGCATTGCGGCGCAAGGACGTATTGTCCTTCTTCGGCGCTCTACCGCCCTGCGTCATAGGTTTGGAGGCTTGTGGTTCAGCTCACCACTGGGCTCGCGAGTTGATAAAACTCGGTCATGACGCACGCTTAATGCCACCCAACTACGTCAAGGCCTATGTTCGCCGGCAGAAGAACGACGCGGCAGATGCGGCGGCGATTTGTGAAGCGGTCACCCGGCCTTCGATGCGATTCGTGCCGGTACGGTCGATCGACAATCAAGCCGTTCTTATGCGTCACAAGGTGCGTGAGATGTTGGTGTCTCAACGCACCCAGCTCCTCAATGCGTTGCGCGGTCATCTGGCGGAGGTCGGCGTTATTGCCGCTCAGGGACCGAATGGCGCCTACGCATTGGCTGCAGCCATTTTGGAGGGCGATAGTTCCATTCCGCTTTGCGTGCGAGACGCCCTCGCGCCGATTATCCGTCAGCTGCAGACGCTCGACGATGAGATCGCTGCGATCGACCGCGCCATCCTGGAGCTGGCAAGGACGGATCAGACAGCCCGGCGTCTGATGAGCGTTCCCGGAATTGGTCCGATAACGGCCTCAGCTATTGCAGCAACTATCCAGGATGTCGGCGTATTCTCGGGCCCACGGGAGTTCGCGGCGTTCCTCGGACTAGCGCCGAGACAGAACTCGTCCGGGGGCAAAGAGCGCCTTGGACGGGTGTCGAAAATGGGGAATCGCTATCTCCGAAAGCTATTGGTCGTAGGCGCCCACGCGGTCCTCTTCCACCGAAGGTCCCATCAGGATGCACTCAGAACATGGGCAGCGAAGCTCGTGGAAACCAAGCCATTCAAACTGGTCGCTGTGGCGATGGCGAACAAGCTGGCAAGGATCGCCTTCGCCCTCATGCGCGATGGCTCTATCTACGCGCGTGCCATGACCTGACCGCCATCGCCCCACCGCCGGCTGCCAGTTAGGTCGATATCGAGGGTGACCACGTCGTGATGCGAAAGACGCGAAGCATTGGGTTCGTGAAGCCTGCAGCATAGTCGGAGCGTCAAGCTCGTTCTCTTGATCAGGCAAACGAACCAGCGGAAACCATCAGGGCCAGCGGGCCACGTCCCGCACCAAAAGGCCGGAGACATGACCGCACCCGCGAACTTCGCTTAACGGCAACGAACCCCTTGATCTGCGAGCGCCGTCCAGACATGACTATGCTGTATCGCTCGACGGACCGCCGTTGCCGTTGTGGCACTCCCATAAAGAACCTGGCCATAGGGCATCCCTCGAATCAATCAAAAAGAATGACCATCAAAGACCACGACCAAACACCTAGGACCCGCCGCGCTCAAACAGGAAGGTGCGGTTCTCCGGGGAGGGAGTGGCGGCGCGGGGCAGCGCCTCGCCGCCCTTGTTGAAGACGTGGACGTCGGCCGGATTGACGCTTAGTCGAATCGGCTCGCCAGACCTAACGCGCCGGAGACCCCGGACCGAAACAGACAGTCGCTCTCCCGACTGCAATACGGCGTGAATGATCGTCTCCGCGCCTAGGATTTCGCTCGTCTCGACGCGGGCGGCAAGCGGGCCCGCGTCCGTTGGTGACAAGTGCTCAGGCCTCAGACCGGCTGTGAGCGGCGCTTCGAGTGTCCAATCGGGAGCGGCGACATCGGCGGCGATCTTCGCGCGGCCCTGGTCGACGGCCAATTCGAGACCGTGCGCCCCTGCAGCAAGGGCGTCAGCGGCGAGAAGATTCATTTGCGGAGCGCCAAGAAAGCACGCGACAAAGCGATTGCGCGGCCGCGCATAGAGTTCAATCGGCGAGCCGATCTGCTCGACGGCGCCCTCGCGAAGTACGATGATCACGTCAGCCATCGTCATTGCTTCGACCTGATCGTGGGTGACATAGATCATCGTCGCGCCGAGTCTTCGATGAAGCGCAGCGATCTCGCTGCGCATCTTCACACGCAGCTCCGCGTCGAGATTTGACAGCGGCTCGTCGAACAAGAAGGCCTTCGGCTCCTTGACGATCGCGCGGCCGATCGCAACCCGTTGGCTCTGGCCGCCCGACAATTGCGACGGCTGGCGCTCCAGCAAATGCGCGATCTGCAGAATGTCGGCGGCGCGAGCGATGCGCGTGGCGATCTCGGCCTTTGGAACCTTGTGGCAGACGAGGCCGAAGCGCAGGTTCTCCCGCACGCTCATGTGCGGGTAGAGCGCGTAGGACTGGAAAACCATCGCCATGCTGCGGCTCGACGGCAGGAGGTGTTCGCAGCGCTGTCCGTCGAGCCAGATTTCACCCGCGGTCACATCCTCAAGTCCCGCGATCATCCGCAGAAGCGTCGACTTCCCACAGCCTGATGGGCCGACGAAAACGGTAAACGATCCCGATTCGACGGTGAGATCGACGCCATGAATGACCTCGACGGACTGGAAGCTCTTGCGTACGCCTCTGAGCTCAAGCCGGGCCACGTTCCGCTCCAACGATAATGCGTTCGCCCGCCCGGAGCGTTCGTTCTGCTCCCAAAAGAATGACGTCGCCGTCGCGAGCCGCGGAATGCCCATCCACGAATACGCGCCCTGTGAGGCTTGGCAACCGCAGACGCGAAACCCGGAGCTCGCCGCCCTTGATGGCGAGCGTCGCCGTGTCGCCGAGGAACGCGACCTCGCCCCAACCCCGGCCCGCAGACCAGAAATAGACCGCCTCTCCAGGCCGCGCAGGCGCGAAGCCGATTTCGCCGACGCGCTGATCGAAGGTGAATCCCATAAAGGCGTTCAGGAGCGCATAGCTCGAGAGCGAGCGCGCGTAATAGCTGCCACACTCGATGTCGTTGAAGGGATTTCGGCGCGAGCCGTCGTGGCGGGCGCGAGCGGCGCGAACGACGGTCAAACCTTGATCGACGAGGCCGCGAGCGATGAGATGCGACGCGAACATATATTCGAGGCCGGTCCAGACCTCCTCGGAATAAGGAACGGGTGTCGCCGGTTCTTCGGACCCTTCCGGCCACGAGCAGACAAGCAGGCCCGCCTCGTCCTCATAGGCGTAGACGCGGCAGGGGTTGAAGTGATCACTGAGGTTCGTACGGAAGTTCGCGCGATAGATCGCGGCGAGCGCCGAAGTGACATGCTCCGGCGACAAGAGGTCGCCGAGCCCTGCGAGATCGGCGTGCCATTGCCCAAGGATCTGGTCGGTGAGGCAGCCGCCGCCGATCTGGTACTTGATCTGGCCGTACTCGTCCGACCAGTAGCCCTGCATGAACGATTCTCGGAGCACGCCAGGCTTGCCGCCCCGCGCGAACGGTTCGAGGATCGAGCGATCGGCAAGGTCCAGCTTCTGCGCATAATATTCGCCGTTGAACAGCACCCGGTCCACGTAGGCGGCGCCCTTCTTTGCTAGCGCGCCGCATTGCGCGGCGAAATCCTTTTCTCCCATCGCCTCCGCCATCTCGGCTGCGGCCTTCAGTGCGGCGAGGTACATGCTGGTCAGCCAGGAATTTGGTCCGAACAGCTCCATGTCGAGCGTATGGTGCTGCTTGCCCCACAGCACACCGGTCTTGTCCGGATCCCAGCGGTTGGTATTGTCGGCCGACCAGGCGTATTCGATCGAACTTTTGATGTTGGGCCAGTATCGGCCGAGCCACGCATCGTCCCCCGAATTGCGCCACTCGCGATACGCCTTGATCGTCGCCCCGAAATGGCCGTCGGCACATGGGCCGATCACGTCAAAACCGGAGCCAAGCGGCAGACGCTGCCGGAAGGTGAGTCCGCCGTCCGGCAGCTGGTTGTACGCAAACTCGGTCTCGCGCAACGTCCGCTCGAGCGCCGGGAAGAGCCAGGCGAGCGCCTGCTGGTAGTTCCAGACATGCGTGCAACTGCCCTCGCAGGAACCTTCGCCGATGTGCTGACCTTCCCAGGCCCAAAGCTCGCCGCCTTCGAGGCGGATGACGGTCGCGCTACGCAACACGCCAAGCGTGCTAGATACCGCGTCGATAATCTCTGGCGGGTGCGACGAGCCGAACAGGGAATCACGAAAGGCGCAGGTCGCTGCTTCGAGCTCGCCCCAGCGGCGAAAAGCTTCGGCTCCGCTCGCGCGCGAATCCGTCCATTGGGTCGCATAGTAGTTCCGCCAGGTCGGCGGATCGCCAGCATATTCCGCGTCGCCCGGTTGGGCGCGGTTGAACCAGTAGATCGCGCCGAGCGGATAGTTCCAGGTGATGGCGAAGCGCATGCGTGCGCGCCCTCCCGGTTTCACCCGGACGCGCCGCGCGAGCGTCCCGTGCTCCGGTTGCTGCCACATCTGCGCGGTGGCGCGCGGATGGTCGTAGCGCCGCTCTGTCAGCGGGCCAGCCTTCGCGAATTCCCGCCAGTAGCGGCTCAGGCTGTCGAACCATTGGCCGCGCACGTGGTAGTCGACGTGCTCGACGCCGTCGCCTTCAGTTGTAACTGCGAGATCGCCGCGCTGCGCGGGCGGTCGGTCGACATCCGCAGAGGTAAAGTGCAGCACGCTCAGGTCGTCCACGCGAGAAAAGACATGCTCGCCGCTGCTGCAGCCATAATTTCCGAGCGTGCAGCCGATCGTGTAATCGATCTCCGCATCCGTGTCGTTGTCCAGCTCGAACGCGAACAGCGCCGCTGGCATCGAAGAATCCCGCTCATTGTGGGGAATGAAAGGGCTAAACGCCGTCATGCGGACCCGGCCCGGAAAAGTGTCGTGGTGGAACGCGATCTCCGCGACCGGAAACCTGCCGATGAAGATGGCCTCGTCGAAATGGGGCGCGCCCGCCATCGAGTCCCGATTGGCGCCGAAGCCAAAGCCGTCGAACTTGCGTCGGCTCGGCGAGCCAGTAGGCAAGCCTTCGTAGGGTCCGTTCAGCACACGCGCGTCGACGAGCTTGCCGTCGCGCTCCGCCTTGATCGCGAAATGGCTGTAGCCGTTGTGCTGATGGATTGCGGGGCGATTGCGGATGCTCCAGTCGATGAGCCGCCCGCTGCCGGTCAGCGACACGCTCCCTGTGCCGATTCCGCCAAGCGGAAAGGCGACATGTTGGCGCCGGGCGTCCCGATAGACAAAACGAGGATCGATCTTGGCTTCGGCTTCCTTCGGGACCACAGCGCCCATTGCTCCCCTCTCAGTTCTTGATTCCGCTCATGGCGATGCCTTCGATCACCATCTTCTGCGCCAGCAGGAACAAAAGGATGACGGGCAGAACCGACATGCTCATCGCCGCCATGACGAGCGCGAGATTTCCCGATCCGAGATAGCCGCGCAGCACGTCCATCGCGATCGGCAAGGTCATCGCGTCCTGCGGCTCGAGCAAGACGCGCGCCTGGAAATAATAATTCCAGGTCTGGGTGAAAGTGATGATGCCGAGCGACGCCAGCGCTGGCCGAAGCTGTGGCAGCGAGATCCGGAAGAAGATTTTCAGATAACCGGCGCCATCCATCAACGCGGCTTCTTCGAGCGCCTTCGGTTGCGAGCGCATGAACTGCCGGACCAGAAAGACGCCGAAGCTCGAGGTGAGATACATGAGCGCAAGTCCGATCGGCCGGTTCAAGAGCCCGACCTTGCCGAAGCCGAGATAGATCGGGATTATGGTCACCTGCGCCGGAAATAGGAGCCCGGCGATCATGATGAAGAAAAGCGTGTCGCGACCGGGAAAGTTGAGTTGCGCGAAGGCGAACGCGGCGAGCGTGCAGGTGACGAGCTGGCCAATGGTCACGAGCACCGCGACCTCGACGCTGTTGGCGTAAATTTGCAGGAACGGCACCGACGAGTTGAGAACAGCCCGATAATTGTCGAAATCGAGCCGCGGCGGCAGGAAGCTCGGCGGCATCTGGTAAGCGTCGCGCACGGTGCGGAACGACATGCTGAAGAGCCACGCAAACGGAAGCAGCATGAAGACGCCAATTACCGCCATCACGGCGATAATCGCCCAGTCGAGCCAGCGCTGCGCCGCCTTGGTCTCCATGTCAGTGACGCACCCAGGCGCGCGAAGCCAGGAACTGCAGGACGGTGATCGCCAGGATCACCACCGTCATGACGACTGCGACGGACGCCGCGTAGCCGATCTCGAAACTGTCGAACGCCTCCTCGACGATATAGATCGACATCGACCGCGTCGCGTCGCCGGGGCCGCCTCGGGTGAGGATGACGATTGATTCGAACACTTGCAGCGCGCCGATCGAGGCGTACACGATCGCGAAGAAGACGACCGGCGAAATCCAGGGCAGGACGACGCGGAAGAACCGCCGCCAGTAGCCGGCCCCGTCCATGATTGCGGCTTCGATCAATGTCCTCGGCACTCCCTGCAAGGCGGCGATGAAGATGATCATGAAGAACCCGGCGTTCTTCCACACATCCATTATGATGATCGACATCATCGCGTAGCGGCTGGAGGTCAGCCAGTGGACCGGCGAGAACCCAAGGCGGATCAGGTAGTAGTTGATGACGCCGAGATCGTCGCCATAGAAATAGCCCCAGACGATCGAAACGAAGGCTGCCGCGATGATCACGGGGAGGAAGAAGGCGAGCCGGAACAGATAGAGCAGAAGTCCTGGCATCTTGCGGTCGAGCGCGAGCGCGAGAAGCATGCCGATGCAGATGTTGCCGGCGACCGCGAAGACCGTGAAGCGCAGGGTGTTCCAGAAGATCTGCTGCGAGCGGTCGTCGGTGAAGAAGCGGATGTAGTTGTCGAAGCCGACCCAGCGCGACCCCTGCATCGGATCGAAGTAAGTGAAGCTCAAAATACAGGTGACGATGACCGGCGCGAGGACGAAGACGCAATAGAGCACGAACGACGGAAAGAGGAGGAGATAGCCCGTTCGCGCCTGAAGGCGGCGCAAGTCCGACGCTTGGCGCATGACCGCCGCGTGCATCGACAACTCCCCCTTAACCTGCGTCCCGGCGGGCGCCCGCCGCGCCGGGGACCGCATATCAGAGGCGGCTCTCGGCCGCCTGTTACTTGGTCGCCTTCTGCTGTTCGGCGAGCCGCTTGAAGGACGCATTGAGCTCCTGGTCGGCGCGCTTCACCCCCTCGGGGATCGAAATCTCGTCGGCCATCATCGCCACATAGTTGCGCATGAAGATCTTCTCGACCTCCTGGAAATTCGCCGGCGAGGGCACCGGGATCGTATGCGGCAACGTCTGATAGTAGAGAGCGGCGCTCGGTGGAAAAGCCAGGAACCCCGGTGTCTCCGCGGCGGATTTGCGCCCCGGGACCCCGCCGCCGAGTTCTCCCTCCTCTTCCTGTGTCTGCTCGCTGGTCAGGGCGCCGACCAGTTCCTTCGCCAGTTCGGGATTTTTCGAGGTCTTTGAGACCCCGTAGCCACCGAAGCCGATCACCGTGTTCCCGTTGAGTTTGGAGGGCACGTTCGCGACGTCCATGTCGAGCTTCGCGCGCTTCGCGTTCTCAATAATCCAGTGGCCTCGATTGATCATCGCGACCTGTCCGGCCGCGAACTGGTTGTCCATCGCGTCCTTACCGGGAATTGGCGAGACCTTGTCGACATGGATCAGGTCATGGAGGAACTGAAGGGTTTCCGCGACCTTTGGATCGAGCATGTTTGACGCGGTCCAGTCGGCGTTGAGAGGCGAGGTTCCGTTGGTGAGGAACCAGGGTTGGACAAAGAAATTCTGGTTCGGAACCTCATAGCCATATTGGGTGACGTTGCCGGCCGCGTCGCGCTTCGTGAGCTTCTTCGCAACCTCGCGGAACTGGTCCCATGTCCAGCTCTTTGGATACTCGACCCCGGCGTCCCGGAAGAGCGCCCGATTGTAGTTGATCATGATGTTGTTCCATCCGATCGGGACGAAATAGGTCTTGCCCTGATAGGAAGAGTATTTGAACAGCGACGGATCGAAGTCAGAATAGCTCGCGTTCTTGGCGATGTAGTCGTCGAGGGGTACGAACATCCCACGCTCCTCGAAGGTGCGGAACGTCTCGATCGCCGTGCCATAGACGTCGTAGGCATTGCCGGCGTTGAACTGCGACAGGACGTGCGTGACGTAGTCGCCCCAGCCGTTGCTGATCGGGTCGATGGCGACCTCGACTTTCACGTTTGGATATTTCTGGTTGAAGCGCTCGATGGCGTGCTTCACTGCGGTCAGCTGGGCGTCGCTGCCGAAAGCCATCAGCCGCAGATTGGCGGAAGTATCGTCAGCAGAGGCCGCGCCAGCGGCAAAGGCCAAGCCTGACGCAACGAGAAGTCCGCTCAGAAAGGCTTTCATGATTCCTCCTCCCTTGCCGCTTCTTCGGAGCTGCCAGACATGCTCCGGTCGCGTCCGATTGGACCGACCGCGCCTCGCGTATTCCATGCGGCTTGAACTTGGTGTCGAAACGTTTCGAGCGTATGCTGGCGCCCGGAAGCTGTCAAGGAGTTGCGGGGTGTCAACGATAAGGGACGTCGCCCAGAAGGCCGGCGTCGCGATTTCGACCGTTTCGGCGGTCATCAATCGGTCTGCCCCGACCAGCGCCGACGTGGTCGCCCGCGTCGAGCGGGCGATCGCCGAGATCGGCTATACGCCGCAGCGCGCGGCCCAGACCCTCCGCAGCGGCCGGTCGAAGCTGATCGGCGTGATCGTTCCCGACATCACCAATCCGCACTTTTCGGCGCTCGCTCGAGTGGTCGAGACGGAATGCTTGCAGGCCGGCTACATGACCTTCGTCTACAACACCGACGAGGACACAAACCACGAAATCCGAATCCTCAGAATGATGCGGATGGAGCGCGTCGCCGGGCTCATTCTAATCTCGACCCGGTCCGACGCCAGGCACGGCCGGCGCCTGCAGCATGAGATCCACGTACCGACTGTGCTGATGGGCAGCGCCGTCGCCGGCGCGCCCTACGATTTCGTAGCGCTCGACGATTTCGAAGCCGGGGTTCTGGCCACGACCCGCCTACTCGACCTCGGCCATCGCCGCATCGTCGTCATCGGAGGACGCCAGGGAGTTTCGTCGCACGAACTGAGACTGAAAGGCTGTCGTGAGGCGTTTCGCCGGTGCGGGCTTGCGCTCGCCGACGATAGGGTCCGCCTCGCCGATTTCAGACTCGAGATGGCCTATGAGAAGACGCGGGCCGCCGTTAGCGAAACGCCGGGCCCCACCGCGATCGTCTCGCTCAGCAACTTCATGACGATCGGGGTCATGCGGGCGCTGACCGACCTGGGCGTCCGCTGCCCGGAAGAGGTCTCGCTTATTGGCGTCGACGACCTCGACTGGGCGGACGTCATGCGCATCCGTCCGACCTTGATCGCGCAGCCCATCGAAGAGATGACCCGCATGGCGATCACGGCCCTGCTCCAGCAACTGACGATAGAGGCTCCCCCGCTGAAGCGTCGCATCCTTTTTCCGCCCAAACTGACCGAACGCGAGTTGTGCGCACCGCCCGCGTCATATTGACGCCATGCCGCCCGGCGATCGGTCCGAGCCGTAGTCGTCGTCGAGCTCAGAAGATCACTCGCGAGCACATCAAGGCGTTTTCTGGACATTTGTTCGCGCCGGCCAGTCGGTAACTTGTCGCAAACGTTTGAGAAGCCCCCAAGGTCCAACAAGCTTGTCCGACGCCACTCCCGTCGAAATTCGGCGCCGTTGGCTTTAGCTAGGACTCAGGCGGCGGTCGCAGCCCGCCACAGCTGGAGCGCTTCGTCTCTGAGGACTCGAAGTGTGGCACTGGATATTGAAAGGGCTCTGTTACGTGAACTCGAATTGGCCGCGGAAGTCAGGACGACGCAGTTCGATTTCAAGCGGCTGTCGCAGTTCGCCACGTCCGGAAAGCTTGTTCTCGGAAGAGGCGGTGCGTGTGGAGGGATGTGAGATGGCGCTGGACGTTGACGGTGTTTTGGACGGCGGCGTGGATGGACAGGAAGCGTGGGTGATTTGAGGCGCTGCATCTCGCGCTCGCGGCGTCGCGTTGGCTGACGAGAATTCTCTGCTCGATTGTTCTTCCATGGCCCGCGCTCATGCCGGCGTTCGATCCCAAGGTCTGGGGCCGCGGCGCTGTATGATCCCAAGTCGTCGGTGACCAACCGCTCGGGAACGAGGGCATACTTCTTCAGGAGCTTGCGCATCAGTTTCGGCGCGGCGTGCCTGTTTCACTTGGACTCGACGAGCACATCGAGAGCCTCACCTCGGCGTCAACGGCTCGCCACAGGTAGACCATTTGGCCGTCGACTTTCAGATAGACCTCGGCGAGATGCCGCGTCGTGTGAGACGAACTGTCTCGTAGGACACCTCCAATCCGCGTTTCGCCAACAAATCCTCGACGTCGTACAGAACTGAGGCTGAACCGGAGATAGAGCCAGATCGCCCGCTGAATGATCTCGGGCGGGAATCGATTCCCGCGATAGCTGATTTGGTCATCTGCTTGGGCTATCTGGCCACCGGGAACGCTGCAACCGCAGACGCCGTGACAGTGCGGCGCCTGGCGTCTTCCATTGCACGAATCGAGAACGGCGCTCACGGGCGTGTCGCGAAGATGCGCCCGAAGCCTTTGACCCGTCCTGGATCGACGCCGGCCGCGTCGAGCGCGCCAATCACGGCGGTCGCGATGCTGTCGTGGATGGGAATGTCCCAGCGCGCCTCCAGCGCCTCTACGAGCGGCGAGGCGGCAAGGTTGGTGCACAGCACCACGATGGCCCGCGGGCGAGCCGTCGCGACGGCGCCGACCATCTCTTCTAGGTCGGCCCGGCCGACTTCCGCGAAGCTGAAATTGTCGCGCAGGCCGCAGCAGCGCTGGGCTACGACATCGAGGCCCTCACGCGCGAATCCCGCAATGATGGCGGCCTGCACGTCGTCGGTGTAGGGCGTCACCAGACCGACGCGCGTCTCGCCGCGGCGTCGAAGAAGATCGAACATAGCCAAAACCGAAGTGGTCGCCTTGACGCCGGTCACCTCACGGAGGCGGGCGCATAGCCGGCGGTCGGCGTCGAGCCCCAGCCAGCCGGCGCTGGTGCCGTTCCAGGCGATCACGTCGACCCTCGCGTCGGCCAGCAATTTTGCGGCTGCCAGCATAGGCTGTTCGTCGAACTGGTCCAGCGCGGCGGAGTCGAGGCCGATTTCGGTCACCCGGAAGCGGGAAAAGTGAGCGCTGACCTCAGGCAGGCCCGCCAGGAGGCGGGCCGTCATCGGCTCCAGCACCGTATTCGAGGACGGCGTCAGCATTCCCAGACGGATCAGCATGGTCTCGGCTTCGGTCAGAGAGAGAATGCAGGCCGAGGCGCAGGAAACAGCGCTTCGAACTTAGCGGCCGCGGTGAGCGCCAGGGCGTCGCCAAGATGCGGTCCAACAATCTGCAAACCGACCGGCAGACCATCGACCAGTCCTGCGAAAACGCTCACCGCCGGCTGGCCAGTGAGATTGAACGGAAAGGTGAACGGGCACCATTCGTCTGGCCCCACGCTGGCGCCGGCGATCGTCGCAGGCCCCTCGCGCTCGGCGGGAAAGGCGGTCACCGGCAGCGTCGGCGTCAGGATCAAGTCGTAGCGCGTCATCAGCCGGGCGATGGCGTTCGCCCAGGCCTTGCGGAGTGTGACAGCGTCGGTCGCCGCCTCCAGCGGCAGGCGCTTTCCGAGGAACGCGAGCACCGCTGGGCTCACCGGCTCGTTCTTCTGGGCGACCAGCCGGCGAAGCCCGGTCAAGTCCGTCTCGAGCGCGATGATCGTCGGAAAGGCCGCTCCAATGGGAATGTCGGGCGGAAGGGCGGTCTCGACCACGACGCCATAGGCCTCCGCGAAAGTCCGCACCGCCGCACTGACCGTTGCGCTGACCGCGGGTTCGATCGGCTGATCGCCCCAGCGCGGCCAATAGAGCGCCTTGAGGCCCGGCAGCAGCTCCGCCTGCGGGGCGGCCCGCCAGTCGACGTCGCCGGCC
This sequence comes from uncultured Alphaproteobacteria bacterium, assembly GCA_963794655.1. Classification (GTDB taxonomy): domain Bacteria; phylum Pseudomonadota; class Alphaproteobacteria; order Rhizobiales; family Beijerinckiaceae; genus Roseiarcus. The sequence continues at coordinate 474,408 of CAWCEV010000006.1, read as the reverse complement.
GGCAGCGACCACCGGTCGCGCGGGTCTGGTCCGGCAATGACGCTCAGCATCAACGCCGCGTCCGCGACGGTGCGGGTGATCGGGCCGACGTGCTCGATCGATTCCCAGCCGGACACGCCCGGCAACGTCTCATCCCTGCAGCCGGGCCACAGTGGCACGCGACCCATCGAAGCCTTGACGCCGACGAGGCCGCAGATCGCGGCGGGAATTCGGATCGAGCCGCCGCCATCGCTGCCGATCGACAACGCGCAGACGCCGGCCGCCACTGCCGCGGCCGAGCCGGCGCTGGATCCGCCCGGTCCCAGCGACAGATCCCAGGGGTTGCGGGTGGTCGGAAACAGCGGGTTGTTTCCGTGGGCGCCAAAGCCGAATTCGGTCGCGTTGCTCTTGCCGATGACGACTGCGCCGGACTTGCGCAATCGTTCGACGAGGATGTCGTCATGCTCCGGGACATAATCGGCGTAGAGTCGTGAACCGAAGGTCGTGCGAAGGCCTTTGGTCAGCACCAAATCCTTGATCGCGACAGGCGCTCCCGCGAGCGTTCCGACCTCTTCGCCGCGCCCAAGACGCGCGTCGATCGCCTCCGCCTCGGCGAGCGCCGACGCGCGCGCAACAGTGGCGAAAGCGTGCAGGCGCGGCTCGGCGGAGTCAACCGCCTCGAACGCCGCCGCCGTCACCTCGCGCGCCGAGCATTCGCGCGCGCGGACGCGGCGCGCGATCTCCCCGCCCGAGAGTTGCGCGTATTCAGCGACATTCATGACGCTTCCCCGGAGAACAAGCGCGTCAGCGCCAGGGGCAACCCGATGGTCGGCTTCGGCGTGGGCAGGCGATATCCGCCCTTAGCCGCCTTCCGGAGATCGAGCCCCACCAACAGCTCCGCCTGCCGAACCGCCGCCGCGACCCCCTCGATGACCGGAACCTCGACGCGGTCGCGAATGCGCGCCGCAAGCCCGGCAAGCGGCGCGCCAGCAAGCACGATCACGTCAGCCCCGTCCTCGTCGACTGCCTTTCGGGCGAGCGCCACCAGCAGCGTCTCCTTCTCGTCGCGTACGGCGCCGATCTCGGAGAAGGGGCTGTCCAGCAACCGGATGCTGGCAAGCCGTTGGCTTAAGCGATGGCTCTCGACACATTCCGCGAACCAGGGGCCAAGCGTCGGGCTGAACGAAACGATCGAGAACCGGCCACCCAGCATGCAGGCGGTCAGCATGGAGGCCTCGGCAAGGCCGATCACCGGCTGGCGCATGATCTCGCGGGCGCCGCCGAGGCCGGGATCGCCGAACGCGGCCAGAATGGCGGCGTCGAAGCTCCCCGCCCGCTCGGCCAGCATCTCAAGCGCGATGGCGCCGCCGATCTGCGCCTCGGCTCTGGTCGCGATATAGGGCGCGCCGCGGGGCGCCGTGATCGCGTCGATCAAGACGCCGGGGCTTGCCGCCGCGCGGGCGACCTCGGCCATGATCTCGGTCAGCCCCACCGAGGTGTTGGGATTCAGCAGCAGGATGCGGATCATCGTTCAAGCTCCGGTCTCGCCGACCCGGTGGCAGGCAGCGAGATGGCCCTCGGCAAAGGGCAGCAGCGGCGGCGAGGCGCGGCGGCAGATATCGATTTCCAACGGACAGCGACCGGCGAAGCGGCAGACGTGCGGATCGGGATCGACCGGGCTTTGCGGTGCGCCTTCGAGCCGCTTGACCTTGACGCCGCGCCGCGCAGGATCGGGGCTCGCGGCGAGCAGCGCTCGCGTATACGGATGCGCCGGCCGGTTCAGCAGCGCCTCACTCGGCGCGCTCTCGACGATACGTCCGAGATACATCACGACGATGCGGTCGCAGACCAGGCGCACCACTTCGAGATCGTGGGTGACGAACAGATAGCTCACTCCGCGCCTGGCGCGCAGCTCGCCAAGAAGCTTGAGAATCGTAGCCTGAACCGAGACATCGAGCGCGGAGGTTGGCTCATCGAGTATGATAAGCTCGGGATCGACCGAAAGCGCGCGCGCGATGCCGACACGCGCCTTTTGCCCGCCCGAAAGTTGATGCGGGTAGCGCCGCGCCAATTCGCGCGGCAAGCCGACGTCGTCGAAGGTGGCGAGCACGCGTTGTTCGAGCGTCGCGCCGCGCAGCCCCCACAGCCGCTGGACTGGATCGGCGACGCAGGCGAACGCCGTAAAGCTCGGGTTGAGGGATTCGTGTGGATCTTGAAAGACGACTTGTACGCGCGCGCCCTCGGCGAACTGAATGTCGCCGTCACTCGGCGCGGCCAAACCGGCGACGAGCCGCGCCAAAGTTGACTTGCCGCACCCGGATTTGCCGACAAGTCCAACGCATTCGCCTCTGTCGATGCGCAGGTCGACCCCGTCGACCGCGTGGAGCGCGGCGCGGCGAAAGCCGCGTTGCACCGGATAGAGCTTCTTCAGCCCGTGCGTTTCGAGAAGCGCTGTCATTCGGGATTCCGGCACCGTAGCGTGTGATCGGCCGCGATCGCTTCGAGCGGAATGGGGCCGGCGTCGCAAGCCTCGATCGCCCGCTCGCAGCGCGACCGATAGCGGCACGGCGGAAGCTCCTTGCGCAGATCGGGTAAAGCGCCCGGGATCGCGACGAGATCGTCCAATCGCTGCGCCGCCCCCGGCGTGGAGGCGAACAAGCGGCGAGCGTAGGGGTGCCGGAGGTTGGCGGGAAAGGCCTCCGCCGGCGCCGCCTCGACGATGTGACCGGCGTGCATGACGAGGATGCGGTCGCAATATTCGCCGGCGAGCGCGAGGTCGTGCGTGATCAGAATGGTCGCCATGTGGCGCTCGCGCGCGATATCGCGGATGAGATCCATCACGACCGCCTGCGTCGTCACGTCGAGGCCGGTGGTCGGCTCGTCGGCGATCAGCAGAGCCGGATCGCAGGCAAGCGCCATCGCGATCATGACGCGCTGGCACATGCCGCCCGAGAGTTCGAACGGATACGCCTCATAGCGTCGCTCGGGATCGGGGATGCGGACCCGACCAAGCGCGGAGATCGCCGCTCGCCGTGCCTCCGCGCCTGGGGTCGGTCCGTGGCGGCGCAGCACATCCCCGATCTGTTTGCCAACCTTGCGAATCGGGTTCAGGGCGGTACGCGGGCTCTGGAAGATCATCGACAATTCGCGTCCGCGCAATTTCGCGACCTCGTGCCCCCCCCGATCAAGCTCCCGGCCCTCGAACCGGATCCGACCGCGCGGCGCTCGACCGGCGTGATCGAGCAGGCCCATCAGCGCGTAGGAAAGCACCGATTTGCCTGAGCCGCTTTCGCCGACGATTCCGAGGATCTCGCCTTTCCGGATCGCGAAGGTCACGTCGTCGAGCGCGCGCACGAGGCCGGAACGGGTCTCGAACTCGACCGCAAGCCCGTCGACGCTTAACAGCAGCGGCGTCACGTGCGCGTTCTCGGGTCGATGATGTCCCGCAAGCCATCGCCGACAAGATTAAAGCAGAACACCGCCAGCACCAGCGCGAAGCCGGGAAACGTGAACGTCCACCACTCGCCGGAAAAAATATAGGACGCGCCCTCGGAGACCATGATGCCCCACTCCGGCGTCGGCGGGCGCACCCCAAGGCCGATGAACGAAAGACCGGCCGCGTTGAGGATCGCCCAGCCGAGGTTGAGCGAGGCCTGCACGGTCATCACCGGCAGGATGTTCGGAATGAGATGCCGGGCGAGGATGGCCAGGCCCGAATGGCCGCTCATCTTCGCTGCCTCGACATAGGCGATTTCGCGCCGCACGCTGATTTCCGCCCGCGCGAAGCGGGCGTAAAACGGCAGGTTGATGATCGCGGTCGCCAGAATGATATTGGCGACGCTGTTGCCGAGCGCGGCGACAATGCCCATCGCCAGCACGAACAGCGGAAAGGCCATGATCGTGTCCATCAGCCGGCCGATGGCGGCGTCGGTCCAGCCGCCGAAATATCCGGCGAGCGCGCCGAGCCATGTCCCAATCGCGAACGAGATCGCCACCGCGCCGATCGCCATCGATATGTCGAGCCGCGTCGCGACGATCACGCGGCTCAATATGTCGCGCCCGAGCGCGTCGGCGCCGAAAGGGTGGCTCAGCGAAGGCGGCGCGAGGGTCAGGGCGGAATTGGTCACAAGCGGATCGTAGGGCGCGATCCATGGTCCGATCGCCGCAAGCACGAGGAACGCGACCAGGAGGAGGACCGCGATAAGCGTCAGGCGATTGTGGGTCGCCAGATAGCGCGCGTCGGCGAGGAAAGTCGCGTCAGACACCGAGTCGCGCCCGTGGATCGAGCGAGGCGACGATGACGTCGACGGCAAGGTTGAGCAGGACGTAAAGAATCGCCATCGTCAGCACGAAACCCTGCACGGCGGCGTAGTCCGAGGCGATGACCGCCTTGACGGCGTAGGCGCCGACGCCGGGCCACGCGAAGACTTGTTCGACCAGAACATTCGCGCCGAGCAGGAACGAGAACACCATGCCAAGCACATTGACGATCGGCAGCGCCGCATTGCGCAGCGCGTAGCTGAGCGCGACTTTCGGCCGCGAAAGTCCCATCGCGCGGGCGGTGCGCACATAGTCACTGCCGAGCGCTTCCAGCATGCTGGCGCGCGCGACCCGCGCGACCGGAGCCAGCGCGAACAGGCCGAGCGAGGCGGCGGGCAGGACAAGCTGCCCGAGCGCAGCTCTCAGCGCGACGAGATCGCCGGCCAGCAGACTGTCGACGACGAGAAAGCCCGTGCGGATCGGCGGCAGCGTGTAGTAAATTTCGTTGAAGCGGCCGAGCGGCTCCGGGGCGATTCCCAGCTTGTAGTAAAAGATGAAGACGAAGATCAGCGCGACGAAGAAAGTCGGGAACGCGGCGCCGACGCTGACGACGACGCGGCACAGATGATCGACCCACGTTCCCTGACGTAGCGCTGCGAGCACGCCGAGGGGCAGGCCGATGAACACCGCGAAGGCAAGCGCGGCGAAGGTCAACTCCGCCGAGGCCGGCAACCGCGACGCGAGGTCGGCAAGCACGCTTTGGCCCGAGGAGATCGAGTGACCGAGATCGCCGTGCGCGAGCCGCCAGACATAATCGGCAAACTGTACGATCATCGGCTTGTCCAACCCGAGTTGCGCGCGGATCTGCGCAATGCTTTCCGGCGTCGCCGAGGATCCAGCGTAATACGCTGCCGGGTCGCCGGGCAGCGCGCGGGCGAGCAAGAACGTCACCACGATGACGCCAGCAAGACTCGGCAGGGCGGTCAGCACGCGGCGGGCGATGGCGGCCGGCGTCTTCATTGGAGCCTTCGTGGAGGAGGGCGCCCGCCGCTCTCGCGGCGGCTAGGCCGCCGTCAGTCTTTGCTCACGAAGCGGTAGTCGAGGTGAGTGTGGAACCAGTACATGTAGCCCTTGACGTTCTTCTGCATGGCGATGTCCGAAAACAAATGCGCGACGGGAATGCGAGGGACCTCGTCCATGGCGATCGCATTCATTTCCGAGATCGTCTTCTCGTAGGTCGCCTTGTCGATGCTATCATCGCGAGCTGTGTCGATCATCTTATCGAGTGTCGGGTTGACGTAATTCGGCGTGTTGAAGACCGTGTTGTTCTTGCCGTCATAGGTCCAGAAGTAGAAATATTCAGGATAGTCCAGCCAGCCGTAGAAATAGTTGATGTCCATCGGCATCGACTTCGAGCCCATTTTGGCAAACCACTCGGAGCCTGGGATCTTTGTGATCTTCACGTCGATGTCGAGCTTCTTGAGCTGCTCCTGAATCAGAAGCGCCATCGGCTCCTGCGTCGTGCTCTGGCTCATGTCGATGAACAGCTCGGTCGAAAATCCCTTTTCGAGGCCGGCCTCTTTCAACAGCGCCCGGGCTTTGTCGAGGTCCGTGCTGTACGGCGAGGCCGTCGGCCACACCGGCGGATAGCCTTTCGACGCGTCAGCGCCCCACATCGGCACGGCGCGGTTATAGAGCGCCTGCTTCATGATCGCCTCGTAGGGCAGGGCGTAGGCAATCGCCTGCCGCACGCGCTTGTCGTCGAACGGCTTCATCGTCACGTTTATGTCGACGTGGAACATCTCGTTCTGCATCAGCGTGCCGATCACGTTGACCTTGCTGGCGGCGGCGAGCTCCGAGTAATCCTTCGGCGGCAGGCCGACCGAGACATCGACGTCGCCTCTCTCCAGCAGCGCGCGGCGCGTGCCGGGCGATTCGATTTCGCGATAGACGACGCGCTTGATCTGCGGCGTCGGGCCCGACTTCCAGGCGTCGAAACGCTCGAACACAATCTGGTCGCCGGGCTTCCAGGTCGCGATCTGATAAGGCCCGCCGCCGGCGTCGTTCTCGCGTGTCCAATCAAGCGCCCACGGATCTTTCTCCGTCGCGTGCGCGAGCGCCAGCTTCTTGTTGACGATGTCGGGCACCGGCACAGCGAGATCCGGCAGCGCGAGCTTGTTCTTCGCCGGCAGCGTGATCTTGAACGTGTAGGGGTCGACCACCGAAAACATGTTGGGGTCGACGTAGGAGCCCGCCGCCATCTGAATCGTGGGGAACCCGCCGGCCGCAATTGCGCGGTCGAACGACCACTTGACGTCGTCGGCCGTCACCGGCGAGCCGTCATGGAAGGTTGCGTCCTTGCGTAGATGGAAAACCATCGTCTTGCCGTCGTCGGAAACGTCCCAACTGGTGGCGAGTTCCGGCTCGATCTTCTGGTAGTCATACATGACCTTGCCGTCCGGCAGGGTCTTCTTGCCGTGCGTCACAAGGCGGTCGTAGATCTGCCAGGCGACCAATTGCGAGAGTTCATTGGCGGCGGGCGTCATCGGATCGAGCGAGTTCGGCCCATGTTCTCCAACTTCGATCAGTACGTCCTTAGGCGTCCCTGCAAGCACCGCGTTCGACGCTGGAAGCGCGCCGAGAACCACCGCCGCGATCGCAAGGCGCGACACAGCTTTTTGCCTGAAACGGGACAGCGGGGGCATCTTTCTCTCCAGCATCCGATGGCGCGGCCGACTGCGCGCCCTTCCCGCAAAGCAACGGGTGTGCCATCAATAAAGCACTGAAATGGTGTCTGTAATTTACCTTCTGCATTATATATATGTTATGCAGTCGTCGCAATTTCCGGCGCCGGCGCCTTACGCTTGGGCGATTTGCGTCAGGTCTGTCCAGCGCCAACCGGGGCTTGTGCGGCGAAGCGTTTAAGCTACTTGGAGGGGCCATGCCGAAACGCGCCAGTCGCCCGGGAGCCGCATTGGAGGCGTCCTCCGAACGCAGCCTCGCCCAGGTCGAGCGGCCGCGCCCGGCCATTCGCGGTCCCGCGCTTCACGCGCAGGTGGTCGAGAAGCTGCGCCGGCTGGTCGCCAACGGCGAGATCGCCGCCGGCGAGCGCCTCAACGAGTTACAGATCGCCGCAACCTTTCGGGTGTCGCGCACGCCCATTCGCGAGGCCGTCAAGCTCCTGGCCTCAGAGGGCCTGCTGGAGCTTCTGCCCGGCCGCGGCGCACGGGTAAAACGGCTGTCACGCATGGAGATCCTCGAACATTTCGAGGTGATCGGCGCGCTGGAGCGCCACGCCGTGGAAGCGGCCGTGCGGCGAATGACGGAGCGGGAACGCGCCGAACTCCGCGACCTGCATGAGACGATGATCGTCGCCTTTCGCGCCGGTGACGCGCGTGCTTATTTCGACTCTAACCAGAAGATGCATCGCTTCTTCGTGCGCATCGCCGGCAACGCGACGCTGGCTTCGCTGCACGAGGCCATGACCAAGCGCGCCCGATACGGCCGGCCGCTGACGCTGACCTCCGCTCCCCGTTGGAGCGCCTCGATGAGCGAACACGCCGAACTGGTGGCGGCCGCTGCTCGCGGTGACGCCGAGCGCGCCGGCGTAGCGGCGCTCGACCACTTGCGCCGCACCGGCGAAGCTGTGGCCGACGCGGCTGACGCCGCGCTAGACGGCTAGCGCGGCGATGGCGCCCCGGATGGAGTTCGCGGGCGGCTCTTCGACAGAGAGCGAGTTGGGCATCACGCGGGTCTTGCTCGACCGGACGATTGCCGATCACCTGCGTGGCATGATCATCCGCGGCGAACTGGCGCCGGGCGAGCGGCTCGCCCTGGCGGAATTGGCCGCAACTTTCGGCGTCTCGACGACGCCCCTGCGCGAGGCGTTGAAGAGCCTTGCCGAAGAGGAGATCGTCGAATGGTCGCCCGGTCGGGGGGCCCGCGTCGCGCCGATCCGCGCCGGGGAGACGTTAGCGTTGTTCGACGTGGTCGCCTCGCTCGAGGCTCTCGCCGCCGAGCGCGCCGCCCTGCGCGCGACACATTCGGAGCTCGCCGAACTCGGAGCGTTGCACGCCCGGATGCTGCGTCACTTCGAGGCGGGCGAGCGCGATCCCTATTTCGACCTCAACAGCGAGATCCATGCGCGCGTGCTCGCGCTTTCGGGTAACGAGGCGTTGTGGAACGCACATGCGCGCCTGCAGGCGCGCGCCAGTCGCGGGCGCTATTTTGCGATCATCGATGACGCACGCTGGCGGCAGGCGATGCAGGAGCACACGGATTTGATTGCGGCGCTCAATGCCCGCGAAGCGGAGCGCGCGCACGCGGTGTGGCGCCGCCACCTGCTCAACACGGGCGCGGCGGTCAGCCGAGCGCAAGCCGTCGACGGCTCTGTCACGTGAACTCGAATTGGCCGCGGGAAGTCAGGACGACCCAGTTCGAGTTCGTGCGGCTGTCGCAGCTCGCCACGTCCGGAAAGCTTGTTCTCGGAAGACGCGATGTCTGTGCGGGATGTGAGATGGGCGCTGGAGGTTGAGAGTGTTTTAGACGGCGGCGTGCCCATCGGGAAGGGGCTGCTCATACCTTGAGGCTAACACAGCCGGGACAGTCCAAGAATTTGCTCTGACACCGCCACCTCCGGGTCAATTCGAGCGCTGCGGTCCTTCCTTTGGCCCGAAACGTGCGCCGAAGGCGGAAGCTGATATAGGATCGTGCTTCTCGGGAACACGGTCGCCGTCGATTACCGCTGCTTCATGAACAAATCCTGGAGGAAGAGCTTGCCTCAAGTGAGGCCGCGTGCGCGCACCAGCGCGCTACCTTCGTTGGGCTTCCCCAACTAGGCGGGGCGAACTGTCAGAGCTTCACGAACCGATCGGCGAAGCGATCGGTCTCGCCCTTGATCGAGGGATCGAACACCTTGATCGCGTGCGAATTGTCCTTGTTCGCGAGCATGGCGCTTTCCGCGTCTAGCGCGAAGCCGGCCGTCTCCACCTCCTCGCGAACGGATGCAGGCTCGATCCGATGCAGCGACTGAGCGTCGCTCGCGCTCCTCCCGACGGCGGCGGCGTGATCCAGGATTGGCTGGTCGGGGCGCGGGCCGGCGAGCGGTTTTCAATTCCGAGATCAGCGCGGCGCTGGCGACACGAATGTGAAACGAGTTTACGATGCCCCTCGATGAGTTGCCGGGTGAGGATCCGACTCACTCGGCCACTGGCCCTGTCGCCGCGAGAGGCTCCGATGACGATCCCGGTCGACAACGGGGCGGTGCTCGTGGCCGGGCACGGCGTCATCGATTGACTTCCGCGGAAGTTTATCTCAGATCTCTCCTTCGTCTGGCTTGCTAACCGTGCGTCAATTCTGCCCGGCCGCGGCTCCGAGCGACAATCTCTCTCTCCCGAAGGCGCGTTCATGGATTGCCGGCTCACCTCCTCGTTCGGCCTGCCGTCCGACATCGAGAAAGCTTTGCGCGCGTTCGGTCCGCGGCTTGACGCGACCGTGGTCACCGAATCACGTGAGTTGTTTGCGGCGCGCCGCGATCTCAGTCTCCCGGAAGGGGGAACGCGCCATGCAGATCTTCCTTACGGAGAGCATCCGCGTCAGACGCTCGATCTCTGCCGGCCCCGCGGCGAGGGGCATCCCATCGCGCTCTTCGTTCACGGCGGCGGCTTCACCGGCGGCGACAAGGCGTTCTACGCGCACATCCCCTACTTTCTGGCGCGAAGCGGCTTTCTCGGCGCGGCCATGAACTATCGCCTTGCCACCGAGTTTCAATGGCCATGCGGCGCAACCGACGTGGCCCGGGCGCTGGACTGGCTGGCGGCAAATGGCGCCGGCTTCGGCGGCGACCCGTCTCGCATCGTGGTCATCGGCCAGTCGGCCGGCGCGGTTCATCTCTCCGGAGCGCTGTTCGATCCGCGCATGAAGCCGACGTGCTTCGAGCAGATCCGCGCAGCGGCTCTGATGAGCGGGCTCTACGACATCTATCCGGGCATCGTGGAGACAGTTCCGCTCTACTTTGGGTGCGACGAGACACAATATGCCGACCGCTCGCCCATTCGCCATGTCGCTGGTTCGAAACTGCCTGTCCTTCTTACCCTGGCGGAGCTCGATCCGCCTTTTGTCGCGCCGCAGGCCGCAGCGCTCGTCACCGCTCTGACGGAGAGAGACAGAAAGTCCCCTCCTCTGGCATGGCTGCGCGGGCACAACCATCTTTCTCCCGTGCTGGGCATGGGAGCGGCGCACGACCGTCTCGGCCCCGCGATCTTGGCGGAGTTCCAGGCGGTTCTGACCACAGGCGCGGCATCATAGTCGCCCTCAAAGGATGCGTCTCCGCGGACGCGAATCCGGCTTCCGAGGCGTTGCTCAGAGCGCCGCGGCTTCCAGCACGCCAGCTTCCGCCGGAGTGCGTTCGTGCTTCACGACCCCATGCGTGGGGACGAGCGTCCGCCAATCCGTGCCGTAGGGCAGCGCGCCGTTGCGACCGAAGATCTTCATCGGATCCGCATTAACCCCGATCGGTCGGCCTCCCTTCTCGACCGTGCGCGCCATGCTCAGCAGCATGCGGTAGTAGCGCATGACCGCTCCATCCACGGTCGCGAGCAATTCCTTCGAGCGGTCCTTGATCGGCCCCCCGGACAGAATCACCAGTGCGTCTTCCTGGGTGAAGCTGTGGAAGCCGGAGAACTTGCCGGCCTTCATCGACTCGCGGTTCTGCCAATAGTGGTTGTAGCGCGTGGGCTGGTTCGGCGAGCGGTAGGTGTCGTAAGTCAGGTTGTAGCGGCGCAGCGACTCCTGATCGAGACCGACATGTTTTAGCTGGCTGGAGCGCAGCGGCTCCTCGTTCATCTTCCGCTCTGGATGCCAGAACACGTGGAAGTGGATGCAATGCTCGTCGTCAATCGGAACAACCGCCATCCAGAGATCCTCGTTCGGATTGGCGACAGCGAAGGGAGCGATGACCGCGGTGATGCGCGCGTGAACGTCTTCCCCGGGCTTCGTCCCGCCACGCAGCGCGGCGTAGTGCATGCCGAAGTCGGTATCGTCCGCCTCCACTTTCGGCGCAGCGTCGAAGGCCAAGTCCGCCACGGCCGCAAAATTTAGGTTCTCCAACTTCTGCGTGGCCTTGAAGCCGTCCATATGGAGGATATTCAGGTGCGAGGAATTGATGAGCGCTTCGAACACCTGCACGTAGTTGCAGCTGTCGATAACATAGGCGTTGAGGCAGTTGCTCGCCGGCACGTCGAACCAGGGATAACGTGGGAACTCCGGCTCAAGCTCCGCGGGACCGAAATAGGCCCAGATCAGTCCGCCGGCCTCGCGCACCGAATAGGCCTTCGCTTTGATCCGATGCTTGAAGCTGGGATCGTTGACGTTCGGCGTCTCCATGACCGTTCCATCGACGCCAAACTTCCATCCATGGAACAGACAGCGGATGCCATTGCCCTCGCATCGACCGATGACGAGCGAAGCCTGACGGTGACAGCAATGCTCGTCGAGAATTCCGACCACGCCATCCGAATTGCGGAACGCGACAAAATTATCGCCCATGATGCGGAGGGGAAACGGATTGCAATCGGGCTCTGGCAGATCCGACGATTGGAGCACTGGAATCCAGTATCGGCGTAGAGCCTTGCCCATCGGCGTCTCAGCGCCGACGCGGCACATGAGCTCATTGTTTTCCTTGGACAGCATCGAGTTCCTCCTCTGCAGCGGCCGAAATGCGCTTTGGCGACACCCCCAGAATCGCGACGGCAGACGCGCCGTCATCGCCAGGCTGCCTGCGCTCGGATCGTTCCGCTGGGGCTGATACGTTCCTCCCGGGCACAGGCTTCCGGATCGCCCATTACCTTCCATGGAAGGTACCGAGCGGCGCCCTCAAGTCAAGCCTTTTCGAAGCGTTCTGTGGTTCGAGCAGGACGCGGTCAGTGCGTCCACTCGGCCGCTTTTTCGAGCACATAGCTGCGGTAGGATCGAGGCGGTCGACCGAGCAGAGCGGTGACTGCTTCGACGTCTTCCGGTCGCCCGCACAACCCGCGCTCGCCGAAGCCCTTGTACATGCGCGAGAGATCATAGTGCATCCACGGCGGCGTGAAGGCTCGGGTTGCTTCTTCCCAGGCTTCGGTCCCCTCGGTCGCGTGAATGGGCCGTCGCAGCGCTTCGGACCATATTGCCGCGGCGGCTTGGGAGGTCAGCCGCTCCGAGCCCACGAGCACATGGGTCTTGCCCGCGTGGCCGCTTTCCGTGAGCGCAATGGCGCCGGCCTCCGCAATGTCGCGCGCGTCAACGCCATCGCAGCCGATTGGCCCAAGTGGCGTGACGTAGACGCCCTTTTCCATCAGCGGCCTGAGCACCGTCTCGTCGTTCTGAAAAAAGTGATTTGGGCAGATCAGCGTGTAGCTGAGCCCGGAGATTGCGAGCGCGTTCTGGATCGCGAGCTTCGAGGCGACGTGCGGCAGGTAGGCCAGTTCGTCCAGGCGGTGGACCGACTGGTAGACGAAATGACCGACCCGCGCCTCCCGAGCCAGCAGAACCGCCATCGTCCCTTCGGCGGTCTCGGCGGTCGAGGCGCGATTGAGCATGTAAACCGCATCCACCCCCTGAAAGGCGCTGAGGGCGCCGCGCGGGTCTTGCAGGAGATCAACGACGATTGCGGCGGCTGGGTCCGGAACAAGCGCAGCGCGCTCCTGCGTGCGCACGGCGACTTGAACATCGACCCCCCGGCGAATGAGCTCCCGGACGAGGGGCCGCCCGACCTTGCCTGTGCCGCCGATCACAAGAGCCTTCATCGCGGCGCTTCCTCGGGATATTCGCCTCTTGGAGATGAGCGGCTGAGCTGGACATCCGTCCGCCTCTGCGTCATCCGGCTTAGCCGGATTGACAAATCCGGCATAACCTTCCACGGAAGGTAAACGGCTCCTTTTGTCAAGCGGCCTCCTCCAGTGCGAGGGGCGAGCAAGCCGAGCCATCAACGATGCGGAGGAGGCCTTGGATCCAGAAATCCCGACGACGAGCGACGAGACGCTGTTTCAGATCGGTTTCGTAACCCGCGATATCCGCGCCTCGATGCGGGAATTCACGCAAAGGCTTGGAGTCGGACCCTGGCACCTGCGCGAACGAGGCGTGTTTCCCGTCCAGTTTTATCGCGGCGAACCGACCGGTCTCGCGCTGGCAGTCGCAATGGGGTACGCGCCTTCGAGCGCGCTTCAGTATGAACTGATCCAGCAGCTCGACGATGTTCCCTCGATCTATCAGGACCTCCTGAAGCGGCAAGCCCATGGCTTCCATCACTACGGGATTCTCACTTGGAACTACGAAGCCAACGTCGCACGCTACAAGCGCGAGGGATTCGATGCGGTCTATGAGGCTGAGGTTCCGGGCGGGCGCGTCTCCTTCTTCGACACCACCGAACAGCTCTCCGGAATGGTCGAAATTGTGCAACGCACCGACGCGCTGGTCGAAATGTTCGAGGGCTATCGGGCGTCCTCTATCGGCTGGGACGGCACGGACCCGGTCAGGTTGAGGCCGCCGCTGCCGTCGCGCGACTGACGCTCGTCACACCACCATCGGCGGCGGATCCTCAACGTTGGATCTCATCTGCAGTATGAAGAGATGACGTGATCGTGAGGGCGGAGCAGGAGGGGCCCTCGCGCCAGCGCCGCTCCTCCCTGCCCCTGAAAGTCACCCGACGACCCGCGCCGACGGCGGGGCCTCATGCCACGAGGAATTTCCGGGCAGGACACCTCACCGCGTTCCACGCTGCGCCGCCTGAAACGGTTCCATTCCGTGGGCCGGCGGAGACTTGAACGAAGCGGGATTCGAAAGCGCAGCGAAGCCTTCCCCGGCCTTGAACCGCATAGCGCGCGGGATATACTGTCGAGGAAGATATTCAAATGAAGAAAGGGGGAAACGAACTTGTCAGGTGCGGAAGTTCTCGTCCTCGTCGAGGTTCGCGCTGTTCGCGACCCAGCGGGACTCGCGGCTTATCAGGCCGAGGCGCGCAAGCAGATGATTGAGCGAGGCGGCGTTGTGATCGGCCGAGGCGGGTCGTCTTTTGAAGGTGACCCCGTCGGCCCGCTTGTGGTCCAACGCTGGCCATCGGAAGCCGATTTTCGGGCCTGGCAGGAGAGCGAGGAGTACAAGCCTTTGCGCGAGCGTCGAAAGCAATCAGCGGACCTCAGGATAGCTATCCTGCCCGCGACCTGACGCTACGAGGTCGCACGCTGCTGCGCGCCTTTCGCTCCGTTGAGCTTCGTGCGCGTTTCTGGTGGGGCGGCGGCTGCGAGGGAACGGCGCAAGGCGGCCTTCGGAGGGTTGCGGAGGCGCTCTTCCAGATCGAGGAGCACCTTTTCGAGGACGACGCAAAGAGTATCCCGCTCCTTGCGCGTTAGCCGATGGATCGAAGCGACCGAGGAATTGACAAGGGAGGTCATCGCCTGATCGGCAGTCCGCTTTCCCTTCGCCGTTAGCCGAATCAGAAAACCGCCGCTCTTAGGGGGTCCTGGCAATCGATCGACGTAGCCTAGCACCGCCAGCCTATCCACCTGCTTTGTGATCGCGCCGGAGGTGACTAGCAGCGATCGGAACAATTCAGTGGGCCGCAGCGCATAGCCCGGCCCCGCGCGGCGCAGGGCAAAAAGCACGCGCATGTCAGAGGCGCTGATCCCGAACTCCGTTCGGCAATGACGATCGTCGACCGTCTCGAGGATGCGTCCCACCCGCTGCACATAGACCAGATAGAGGTAGTCGCTCGGATCGAGATCCGGCCGCTCGCGTTTCAGCAACTCGGCGACCTCACTCGCGTGGCTTCTCGTGTGCTCGACTCTGGGACGCGGCATCGTCTCGAATTCCGTGTGGTGTCGGGAGTGATAGCAGCCTGAAGCTGGAACGCAAGGAAGACTGATTCTAAAGTTGCGCGGCAAACGGTCATATGCGCCGAAATAGATCATCTTCGACACCGTATCGACGATCTCGAGAAATTGAGATACCAGCGCCTTGTTGCGCGTCGGATCGAAAACGCCTAGCTCCGGCTCGCAGCGCGACATGACGCGCACTGAGCCGTCCACACCTTCGAACATCCGCAGGAAACACCTTCCAGCTGTTTCAGCCTGCGCGCCCAAGTCTGAGAACTAGCGGAGACGCGCCATGAAATTCGGCCTTTTCGATCAGAATGACGCCAGCGGCCTGCCGCCGCACGAGCAATACGAGAAGCGCCTGGAGCTGATCGAGCTTTGCGACCGGAGCGGCTTCCACATCTATCAGGTCAGCGAACACCACGGCACGCCGCTCAGCCTTACGCCCTCCCCGAGCGTCTGGCTCTCCGCCGTCGCCCAGCGGACGAAGCGTATCCGCCTCGGCCCGCTCGTCTACCTGCTGCCGATCTACAATCCCATTCGCCTCGCCGAAGAGATCTGCATGCTCGATCAATTAAGTCGCGGCCGTTTCGAATTCGGCGTCGGGCGCGGCGCCTCGCCTCACGAGATCCGCTTTCTCGGCGTTCGTCCCGAGGAGGCCGCCGAGATCCACCGCGAGGCGTTCGACGTCGTCATGCAGGGCGTGACCGCGGGCAAGGTCAATCATAGCGGCCGCTGGCAGTTCGACGACGTGCCCCTCGCCGTCAGGCCCTTCCAGCGCCCCCACCCGCCGATCTGGTACGCATCCGCTTCGCCCGAGTCGGCGGTTTGGCCGGCGCAGAACGGCTACAATGTCATTGCGGGCGGTCCGATTGAGCGCGTGACCGCGGTGGCCGCGGGCTACCGCGAGGCCTTCGCCAAGGCGCATCGGAACGCAGAGACCATGCCGCTCATCGGCATGAACCGGTACGTCGTCGTCGCGGATACGGACGCGGAGGCCGAGACCATCGCCCGAAAAGCCTGGGTCGCTTTTTACGATAGCTTCATTCTCCTCTGGAAAAAGCTTGGGGGCCAACCCGCCAACGCGAAGCTGCCGCCGGAAGTCGAGCCTCTGCTTGAAAGCGGGCTCGCGATCGCCGGCCGGCCAGAGACGGTCGCCGCGAAGCTCTATGAGCAGATCGCCCGCGCCAAGGTCACGTTCCTCAGCGGCTCCTTCGTCTTCGGAGGCATGCGCCACGACGTAGCCCGCCACTCGCTCGAACTATTCGCGTCAAAGGTCATGCCGGAGCTCGCATCGCTCGGAGAAGGGGGAGCGCCTGCGCCCTCCCTCGCCGAAGCCTGAGGCGACGCGAGAGGCGCTTGACACCAGCGCGCATTTGGTTTGATCTTCTCTGGAAGATTATCGTCCGGCCGACAGGGCGAGCCAGGGAGGAGCGTCATGGTTCCCTTCGAAGACAACGAACTGATGTGCCGGGTCGGCGCGGGCACGCCGATGGGCGAGGCGATGCGGCGCTTCTGGGTTCCCGCCTGCCTCAGCGCGGAGCTTCCCGAGCCCGGCGGCGATCCCATCCACATCGAGCTTCTCGGAGAGAGCCTAGTCGCCTTCCGCGACAGCAGCGGGACAGTGGGCCTCCTCGACGAATATTGCTGCCATCGTGGCGCGTCTCTGACGATCGGCCGCGTCGAGAGCTGCGGCGTGCGCTGCCTCTATCACGGCTGGCTGTTCGGCACGGACGGAACGGTGCTGGAGACGCCGAACGTCGCCGATCCGCATTTCAAGGAGCGCTTCAAGGCGAAGGCGTACCCTGTTCGGGAAGCCGGCGGCTTCATCTGGGCCTATCTCGGCGCGGCCGACAAGGCGCCGCCCTTTTCGGACTTCCCCTGGCTGAACAGCGAGCCGGAGACGCGGCTCGCGACCATTCAGGTCAACGGCTGCAACTATGTGCAGATGCTCGAGGGCCTGCTCGACAGCTCGCATCTCACCCTGCTCCACAGCACCTCGCTCAAGCGCGCGGCGGGGAGCGAGATCAACTTCGCCCAGGCGACGAGCCATATGAAGTTCGACGCGGCGCCGCGGATCGAATCCGAAGAGACTGAGTTCGGCGTCCATTACGCGGCTATCCGGGTGATAGACGGCAAGGCGGAAACGCGCGTGACCGCCCTGGTCGCGCCCTTCTGGGTTCTCAATCCCAACGGCGATATCGTCGTCGGCTGCGTGCCGATGACCGATACGAAGACGGCCTTCTACACGCTGTCCTGGGACGGAAAGAAGCTTTACGGACAGGACCCGCTCCGTGCGCAGCAGCTCAAGATGATCGGCTTCGATCAGGAGACGCTGGAGGCCTACGGCCAAACGCGCGCGACGTTCGACGGACCCAGCCGGATGCGGCGCGAGAACGGCTTCCGCCAGGACCGTGCTCTGATGCGCGCGGGACACTTCACCGGCGTGCCGACGCTCGCGCTCGAGGATTCGCTGGTCTGCGTATCGGCGGGCCCGTTACGCGACCGCTCGAAGGAGCGGCTGTCGACGGCCGATCTCGCCATCGCCCATCTCTACCGGCACCTGATCAAGTCGGCAAAGCGCGTTCGCGACGGCGGAGAGCCTCTCGGCTATCGCGTCTCGCTCGCTAATGTCGTGGGGACCAACGCGCGGCTCGAGCTCGGCGACGACTGGCGGAAGCTCGTCCCCGGCCACTACAAGGCCACGCCCCTCGCCGCCGTCAGCTGAGGGTTCGACTCAGGCGTCGAGCCCCATCATCGCCGGCAGTTCGTCCTGCCGGCGGCGAAGGTCGGCGGTCGGCCCCCGCTGGACGATGCAGCCGCGGTCCACGATGATGTAGCGGTCCGAGAGGTTGAGCGCGAGATCGATACGCTGCTCGACCAGGAGGATCGCCATCGACCGATCCTCCGTCAGCGTCCTCAGGTTCTCGACGAGCCGCTCGACAACGACCGGCGCCAGCCCTTCCGAAGGCTCATCGAGCAGAAGAACCGTCGGGTTGCCGAGAAGCGCTCGGGCGATCGCCAGCATCTGCTGTTCGCCGCCCGACAGCGTCGCCGCGCGATGCTCCATGCGTTCGGCGAGCGGCGGAAAGAGGCCGAGCACGCCGTCGCGGTTCCACCGGCCATTCTGCTGCGAAATCATCAGATGCTCGCGCACGGTGAGGCTTGCGAACACCTCGCGCTCCTGAGGGACGTAGCCGAGGCCGAGCCGCGCGCGCTTGTGAATCGGCAGCGCCGAGACATCCTTGCCGCCAAGCAGGATCGCGCCCGCGGTCATCTGCGCGCGGCCGACGATCAGCTCCATCAAAGTTGATTTGCCGACCCCGTTGCGACCGATGACGCCGACCGTCTCGCCGATGTCGACCGTCATCGACACCTCTTCGACGATCGTGGTCGGCCCCCATCCGCCCGTGACCCCGACAAGTTCAAGCATCGAGGCGCGCACCGGTTGTCCTCGCCGCCGCGGAGCCGAGATAGACCTCCCGCACCACGCTCGAATTGAGGATGTCGCTGACCGTTCCGGTCGCGACGACCGCGCCCTGCACGAGAACGGTCGCGTCCTTCGCGAACTGCCGGACGAGCGTCATGTCGTGCTCGATGATCAAGACCGTGATCGAAGGCGGCAGGCGATCCATCGCCTCGATCAGGACGCCCGTCTCGCCACTCGGGATGCCGGCCGCGGGCTCGTCGAGCAGCAGCACCTTCGGCTCGAGCGCCAGCGCGAGCGCGATCTCGACGAGACGCTGTTGACCATAGGCGAGCAGCGCTACCTGCTTGCCGGCGACGCCCGTCAGACGAAACTCGATCAGGAGTTGTTCCGCCTCGGCGAGGACGTCCTTGCGCTTGATCGCAGCGCGCCAAAGGTTAAGGCTCTCGCCGCGCCGCTCGCTGATCGCGAGATAGAGGTTTTCGAGCACGCTGAGCCCCGGAAAGAGGCTCGTGATCTGAAACGTGCGCACGAGGCCGAGCTTCGTTCGGGCAGCGGGGCTGAGACGCGTGACGTCGCGATCGAACAGACCCACGCTTCCGGAGGTTGGCTGTATCGTGCCGGAAAGCAGGCCGACCAGCGTGGTCTTGCCCGCCCCGTTCGGGCCGATCAAAGCGTGGCGCGCGCCCTGCTTCAGGCTGAGTGAGACGCCGTTCGTGACCGTCAGGCCGCCATAGCGCTTGATCAGGTCCCGGGTTTCGAGCGCGACGTCGCTCACGCCGTCGTCGCTCCGCCGGCCAACCTCAGCCAGACCGCGCTCGCCGCGCCGAGCAGCCCCCCGCGGGCGAAACGCACGACGACGATGAGCAGGAGGCCGATGGCGAACATCCAATAAGAAGCGTTCAACTCCTGGGTGAAATATTGCACGCCCATGTAGACGACCGTTCCGAGAACCGCCCCATAGACCCGGCAGATTCCGCCGAGCACCAGCATCGCCAGCGCGTAGATCGACACATCGAGGCTCAAAACGTCGAGCGACACAAAGGCGTTCGTCTCGGTCGCAATGGCGCCGGCAAGCCCCGCCGCGAACGCGCTGACCGCGTAGGCGATCGCAAGCTGCGTCTGGACCGGCGAGCCCATCACGCGCATGCGGATCTCGTTCTCGCGGATGCCCTGAAGCGCGAGACCGAAGGGCGACGCCACGATGGTTCTCGCCGCAAAGAGGCAAACGACCAACCAGGCAAGCGCGTAAAGATAGCTGGTCGAGCCGTCGAGCGGCCATTCGAAACGGCCGAATATCGGCGCGATTACGAGCCCCTGAAGGCCGTCGTGGCCACCGGTCAGCCCATCGGCCTTGTTTGCGACCTCGAGCGCGATCGAGGCCAGCGCGAGCGTCACCATGATGAGTCTGAGCCCGCGGAGCCGTAGAACAAACGGCGCGACAATCGCCGCGATGGCAGCTGCGAAGAGGGCGCTCAGCACTGCGTCCGAGATCGGCTCATTCAGGCCGTGCAGCGCAAACAGCCCCGCAGCGTAGGCGCCGAGGCCATAGAAGACGCCGTGACCGAGGGTCAGCACACCCGCAAAGCCGATGATGAGATCGAGCGATACGGTGAACAAAGCCATTGTCAGTACGGAAGCGCCGAAGACGAGATAGTTCGGAAAGAGGAAGAAGCATGCGACGCCAACGAGCAGCGGCGCGGCCTCGCCCCAGCGGAAGCGCGCGCGCTCGAGCGCAGGTGAGCCCTTGACCTCGATCGTCATGCCGTTCTCCCGGCAAGGATGCCGTCCCCCCGCCAGACGACGAGCACGATGAGGAGGAGATAGATGACGAAGCCGCCGATCTCCGGCAGAAGAAACCGCCCTGCGGTGTCGACGACCCCGACCAGGATCGCGGCGGCCAGCGCGGCGCGTACGTTGCCCGCGCCTGAAAGCGCGACGATGATCAGAACAAGCACGAGATATTTCAGCGGATAGAAGGGCTCAAGCGGCAGCATCCCCGCGCCGAGCGCGCCGCCGAGTGCGGCGAGCGCGCCGCCGATCGCGAAGGATAGCGAGAACAATTTGCCGACGTCGACGCCCGTCGCCTGCGCCATGGTGCGGTTGTCGACCGCCGCCCGCAGACGTGCGCCAAAGTTGGTGCGCTCGAAGCCGAGATAGACGAAGGCTGCGATCAGCCCGCCGACCACAACGATAAAGACGCGATAGACCTCGAAAGTCCGGAAGCCGAGATCGACGTCGCCGCGAAGGAATTGTGGCTGCGTCATCGGAAAAAGGTTCGGGCCGAAGATCAGGGTAAGCGCCGCGATGACGACGAAATTGACGCCAAGCGTCATCAGAACCTGATCGAGGTCGGGCGCGCCATAAAGATGAACGAAGATCGTGCGCTCGAGCGCGATCCCCAATGCGGCGACGACGACGACCGCGCCAGCGAGCGCGGGAATATAAGGCAGACCCGAATGCATGAGCGCGACCGTGAGGTAGCCCCCGATCACCGCGAAGGCCCCGTGCGCCAGGTTGATCACACGCATGAGCCCCATCGTCACGACGAGGCCGATCGCGATCGTGAACAGCACGAACCCGTAGGAGACGCCATAGAGCGCGATGAAGGCCCCGGCCGACAGAACGCTCTTCATGCTTCATTTCTCCGTCGAAGCGCGCCAGGCGAAGCTGGTCAGCCGCCGGAGGCGAAGGTCGCGGGGTTTACCTGGGGAAACCTGTCGACAATCACATTGCGATATCCGCCGCCCTCAACCGGGCGCACCTCGCGGATCATGAAATCCTCGATCGGCTCGCGCGAACTCGGGTCAAACGTCACTTTGCCGCGCGGGCTCGCCCAGCTGAAGCCCTTGATCAGCTCCATCTCCTTCGCGCTGTCGAGCGGCTGGCCCGCCTGTTTCTCGAGCAGCATGGCGATGACGCCCATCGAATCATAGGCGCCGACAGTGAAGGTGCTGGCGAGCGTCTGAGGGCCGAACTTCGCCTGCAGCGCCGCTATGAACGCCTTGTTCTCCGGCGTCTCCTCGGTTGAGGAATAGTAGATCGAAGAGTGAAAGCCTTTGACCGAATCGTCGAACAGGTGAAGATCCGGATCCTCCGCCTCCCCCTCCCCGATCACAGTCGAAATCTTTCATCACGCCGCGGGCGGCGAGCGCCTTGACGAAGCCGACCGCGGGCGACCCTGGCGGAATAAACATGGGCACGACGTCGGGTTTGGCGGCAGCGATCCGTTCGGCGAAGGGCGAGAAATCGACCGTGTTCAGAGGAATGCGGTCCTCGCCGACGATCGTTCCTCCATGCGCCAAGAAGTATTTCTTGAAGGCGTCGAGGACGTTGATGCCCGGCGCGTAGTCCGCAACCGCGACATAGGCGGTCTTCTTGCCGTTTTTCAGCGCCCACGCCGCCGCAACCTCCGCGTTGGTCCCGATGTTCTGGCCCATGCGCACGAAATAGGGCGACTGCGTCATCAAGGCGGGCGAGGCGGTATGGAACAGAAAAGCCGGTATCTTGGCGCTGTTGATCACCGGCGCTGAAGCGGCCGCCTCGGGCGTTAGCCCGAACCCGCCGAGGAAAGAGACTTTGTCGCGAACGACCAGTTCCTGCACAAGCTGCTTGGCTTTGCTCGCGTCGGCGCCTGTGTCGCGGTAGATGATCTCGATTTTGCGTCCGCCGAACGTGTCGCCGTGCTGAGCAATATAGGCCTCAAGGCCCTGGCGCCAGTTGTCGCCCATCACAGCGAAAGGCCCGCTCATCGGCCCGACAATGCCGTATTTGATGGTTTCGTCGGCAAAAGCCGGGGCGCCTGCGAGTGACACGGCGAACAGGGCCGCAGAAAAGACAGTTCTCCACATGGGGCGTATTCCTCCTTCCCGCTCGGCGCGGGCAATGTCTAGCGGGGCCGTCGCAGGCGCCCGGCTTTATCTTCCACGGAACATGAGCGAACCGCCGTGTTACGTCAACCGTTTCGACCGCACGACCCTCGTCAGTCCTCGAACTTGAAACCGTCCATCGGAACAGTCTCCGCCGGCGCCAGTTCGAGGCCCAGAAGCATCAGCGGCAGGCCGTCCACGATCTCCTGACGTCGTATGGCGGCAATGACGTCGAAAGCATCCGGATGCACGAGCATGCGCCGGGGCGGCGCCTGCCGCCTTTCGAGGCGCTCCCGAAGCGGGCCGCAGGCGTGATCGATGATGCGGGTCAGGACCGGCGCTGGCATGAGCTTTCCTATGGCTTGAACGGTCGGCAGCATCGGACCTTACGACGCCTTCTTGACTGCGCCGGGACCGAGCGGGATGGAAGGCAGGTCGGCGACATTGGCGATGCCGCCGTCAATCGGCAGAACAGTTCCCGTGATGCAGGACGACATCTCGGATGCAAAGAACAGAATGGCTTTGGCGATGTCGCTCGGCTCCGCCGCACGCCGAAGCGGAATATAATCGTTGAGACCGTTCCAGAAGGTCTCGTTGAGCGCCGCCAGCAGACGTGGCGTGCGCACAAATCCGGGTGCAACCGCGTTGATGCGAATGTTGCGCGGCCCGAGCTCCGTCGCCGCGCTCCGCACCAGCTGGTCAAGCCCCGCTTTGGCGACGCCATAGGCAACCTGATTCTCTACCCCGCGTGAAGCCGCAAGCGAGCTCACGAACACCATCGTTCCTCCGCGCGGCATCGAGCGGCTGCCGATCTGCACCGCGAGATAAGCGTGGCGCAGCACCATGTCGAAATTCCGGTCCCAAGCCGCGTCGTCGATGTCCGCGAGCTTTCGCACATCCGCGATGCCGACAATGTCGACCACTCCCGCCAGCCCATCGCCAAATCGAGCACGCGCCTTGTCGAACACGGCCTCCGCCCCCGCGCGCGTGGTGACGTCAGCCTGGATCGGCTCGCCGCCAATCTCCTTAGCCACGGCTTTGGCGAGATCGATTTCACGATCGACGCAAAGGACCCTCGCGCCGCTCTGGGCGAGCGCGTGAGCTGACTGCCGGCCTATTCCCTGTCCTGCGCCAAGCACCACGAATCCGCGCCCGTCCAGGCGGGCCGGATTCCTGTAATCCGCGACCGTGCTGCGCTCAGGGGTTGGCATCTCTTCCTCCGCAATTCGTTGGCGCTCGGTTCAAATCGCTTCGTCATAAATCGATAACGAGGCGTTCGGTCTTGGCGCCCGAGCAGCACACCATGATGGCCTTGTTGGAGGCGCGTTCCTCGTCGGTCAGCACCAGGTCCCGATGGTCCGGAACGCCCTCCAGCACACCGACCTTGCATGACCCGCAGACGCCCTCCATGCAGGAAAACGGCACGTCGATTCCTTCGTCGAGCAGAACGTCGAGGATCGGCTTGCCTGGCGGGACGGCGAGCGTGATTCCCGACCGCGCCAGCACGACCTCAAATCCGTCCGCTTGTTTCTCCGCCGCGTCCTTCACGCCCTCGAACCGCTCGAGATGCGCGTGGCCTCCGGGAACATTGAGAACAGCCTCTTCGAACGCTTGGAGCATCGGCGCGGGCCCGCACGCGTAGAAATGCGCGTCCGGAGGCGCTGCCGCGACGATCGAGGGAAGATCGAGCATCTTTCCTCCCGGCTCGTGATCGAAGGTGAGCCTCAGCCGCGACGGATCGGCGCCGAGGCTTTCTAAATCTTTGAGGAAAGCGGCCTCGCCGCGCGTCCGCGATGCGTAGTGAAGCTCGAACGACGCGTCGATCGCGTTCAGACGCTGGATCATTCCCCAGATCGGCGTGATGCCGATGCCGCCGGCGACCAGCACCGAATGCGGCGCGGTCTCGACCAGCGGAAAGTTGTTGCGCGGCGGGGCGATGCTGATCTCGGTCCCAACGCGCAGCGTCTCGTGCAGATAGGAGGACGCGCCGCGGCTCGGCGACGCCTTCTTTACCCCGACGACATAGCGATGAGTCTCCCCCTGAGGATTGCAGAGGGAGTAGGAGCGACGAACGCCGTTCGGCAGAATGAGCTCGACATGCGCGCCTGCCGTAAACGGCGCAAGAGCCGCCTCGCCAACCGGGCGGAACTCGAACGCACATGTATCGCGCGCGAGATGCGTGACCGCGTGCAGGTAGACCTTCTGCGCTCCGTCAGGCTGCACGGTCACCATTCTTCCGTGTTCCGCGTTATTCCGCGGCCTGAGCGCTCGGCGGCAGTTCGTAGCGGTGGCCCACTTTCTGCCAGGGCTGATCGAGCGGCGCATCGGACGTGCAGGAGATATCGGTTAGATCCTCCCTCGTGGCGCCGAGCGGCTCCTCGCCGGCCTCGACCATCTTCACGCAGTCGAGAAGCCGCCGACGGAGTCGAACGACCGCCTGATCGGCCGCGACCAGATGCTCCTGGCTGCGGTCGAAGATCGGGCCCATCGAGAGCGAGATGATCGCGTCTTCTTTCTCGACGCCGCCAAGGCCGCCCCAGTCGCGCTTCATCGCCTCACGGTTCTGGCCGAAGCGGTCCCCCCAGCCGGCGGTGAAATCGCAGGTTTTTGGATTCCAGTAGCGGGGGTCGTCCAGGCCGAGCAGGTTGATGATTTTCTCGCGATCGACCGGCGCATAGCCATGAATCGTGATGTAGGTGCTCGTTCGGACGTCACTATCCGGAACTTCGAAAACGTGGAAGAAGAAGCTCGGCGCCGGAATGATGCGAACATAGGGCATCATCGCCGGCACAACGCGAATGTTCCTCACCTCCAAGGCGCCGCTCGCTCCCGGCGCACGCCTCGACGCCGCGTAGTGAAAGCCATAGTCGGTGTCTTCGACCTCAAGGGTCGGCGCGTTGTCGTCGATCGCGAGATTGGCGGGATTCTCCGTGTCCTTGGCGCGCACGAAATCCTTGTCCATCCAGCCCGGCCGCGCGACGTTGCTGTGGAGGATGCCGACGTGCGAGCTGTCGACGCCCCCTTCCCAGAGCTGGAGGTAATTGCAGTCGACATTGACGCGGATCACCGTGCGGTTGATCGGCTTCGCGCTCATGAAGCTGTGACGTCGGAAAGGCGGGACCTTCTTCTTGTCACCGATATAGGTCCAGATCATTCCGCCTTCCTCGCGCACGGGATAGCAGGGCGCCTTCATGCGCTCGCGGACGCGGGGATCGGAATGATTTGGCGTTTCCTGGATCGTGCCGTCCACGCCGAATTTCCAGCCATGATAGAGGCAGCGAATCCCGTTGTTCTCGGTGCGACCGAGAGCAAGCGACGCGCCGCGATGCATGCAGAGTTCGTTGAGCACACCGACGCGGCCCTCGGTGTCGCGGAACGCCACGAAATTCTGGCCAAGCAGGCTCACCCTCAGCGGGTCACAATCGGGCTTTGGAAGCTGTTCGGAAACGGCGACCGGGTGCCAGTACCGCCGCATCACCTTGCCCATTTTGGTGTCTGGCCCCACCCGGCAAAGGGTCTCATTCTCCTCGTGGGTGAGCATGGCGTTTTCCTCGCTGCGTTTGATCTTCCTTGGAAGATATAGGAATCACGCCCACAGTCAAGTCCAAAGCGCCACGAAGGCACGCGATGGCTGGCGCGGGAGCTTGACCGGGACGGGACAGGCGCCGCCCTGCCGAATGTTGCATGATTCCGCAGTCAAGTCTTTGAAATCGCTTGCTCGCAAACGAATGCGCGGGCGGGCGGAAGCCGGCCGTAGGCCCGGCGCCTGGCGGGCGTCAGTGATAGACAGAACCTCCGTCTGCTGCGATGATTTGCCCGGTGACGAAGGCTGCGTCGTCGCTGGCGAGGAACGCGACTGCCCCAGAAATGTCGTCGGGCCACGCGTCGCGCGGCAAGGCTCGCGTTTCGATCGCGGCCTTGCGATATACGGCGAGAAAGTCGGTGTTTGCGAGATTGCCCTCGCTCAGCGTGTAGCCCGGAGAGACCGCGTTCACCGTCACGAAATCGGGGCCCAGTTCGCGCGCAAGCGAACGCGTCATCGTCATGACCGCGCCCTTGCTCGCGACATAGTCGGTCATGAAAGGAGCGCCCTTGAACGCCGTCCCCGACGTCATGTTGATGATGCGGCCCCATTTCTTGGCGCGCATGATCGGCGCCACCGCCCTGATGCACAGGAATGGACCGATCGTATTCACCGCCAACATCCGCTCGAATTCGCCCCTCGAGATTTTCTCGAAAGGTCGCAGAACAAGGCCGGAGGCGATAGCGGCGTTGTTCACCAGAATATCGACCGTTCCATAGGCGTCAATCGTGGCGCGCACAACGCGATCCACGCCCTCTTCGGAGGCGACGTCGGCCTCGACAGCCAACGCTTCGAACCCCTTCTCGCCCAGGGCTTTCACGCCGCGTTGCGGCTCTCGGATATCGGCGATCACGACTTTCGCGCCCTCCTGCGCGAACTTTAGGGCGATCGCGAGGCCGATGCCGGTCGCAGCGCCGGTGACGATTGCGGCCTTATCTTTGAGTTTCACTCTTGCTCTCCTTGATCGGATTTCGAGATCTTTGCCTCGAACGATCGGAGCCAATCGATCCCTCTTCGCTCGGCGGCTTCGCCTGGCGAGGACCACAGGTGCTCCAGCTCAACCAGGCCGCCGTAGCCGGAGGAGCGCACCGCATGAAGGATGGCGGCTATGTTGATCTCGCCAATCTCCGGCTCCGTTCGGCCCGGATGGTTCGCGATCTGCACGATCTCGATGAGGTCGCGCTCGCGCTCGAAGCGCCCGAGAAGGTCGCCGTCCATGCTCTGAATGTGAGCGGTGTCGAAGATCATGCGCACCGCCCTGCTCCCGACCGCGCGGACGATCGAGCAGCCTTCGTCGAAATGCGTCAGCAGCATGCCTGGCAGCGTTCGCGCATTGGTCGGTTCGAGGCAAAGAACCAGGCCATAGGCTTCCGCGACGCTGGCTGCCCGGCGCAAGGCGTCGGTGAAGATTTCGATCTGGCGTTCCCGCGGACGATCAGGGTCTTGCGCCGTGAGAACCGCCACCTGCTTCGCGCCGAGCTGTCGGGCTGCGTCGATCGCTCGCCGCAAAGCGCTTTCCAGCCGCGCCCGGGCCTCGTCGGAATCGTCGTTCCAAAGCGGCGACCGGATCTCCTCGCGCGAGCCGCAAACGATCCCTCCCGCGGCCAAGCCTCGCTCGAAAATCGCCCCGGCGATTGCGTCCTGCTGGGCTGTCGCACGGGTCGCGAACCAGGGATCCTGGACGCCAGCAAATCCGAGCGACGCCGCAAATTCGATCTGAGCAATCGGGTCCACGGACCCGGCGCTTGCCGGAAACAGCGGAATGTCAAGGGACCGAAAGCCCAGATGAGCTGCGTATCGCAGGCTCCAGGTCATGTCGGGCTCCTGATCTTCGAATTCCAAAGGTGCTGCTCGCCGAGCTCACTTGGAGAATTCACGCCGAGCAGCGCAAGCGCGGTGTCGAATTCCTGCGCGAGGATGCTGAGCGCCTTCGCAACGCCCGCCCCGCCTCCGGCGGCAAGCCCATAGGCATACGCCCGCCCGATCAGGCAGCCGGACGCGCCAAGCGCCAGCGCCTTCACGATGTCGACCCCGCGCCGGACCCCGCCGTCGACTAGGATCGGGATGCGCCCGCCAACCGCCCGCTTGACGACGGGAAGAGCATCGAGCGAAGCCGGCGCATCCTCCAACTGCCGCGCGCCATGGTTCGACACGACAATCGCATCCGCGCCGATGGCGAGCGCCTTCACGGCGTCGTCGGGATGAAGGATTCCCTTGATGAGGAAGGGGCCGCGCCATTGTTCGCGAAGTCTTGCGACATCGTCCCAGTCGCCGGACGCGTCGAACAGACTTGCGACGTGCTCGGCGATACTTGCAAAACCGCCTACCCGGGTCGAGCCCTCAAAGTTGCCGATCCGGACATGCCGGCGGGCGGCGCCGAACAGCCAGCCGGGCCGGGAGGCGAGATGCGCAGCGTTCGAAAGACTGAACCGAATCGGGACGCTGAAACCGTTTCGAATGTCGCGCGCGCGACGACCGGCCACCGGAAGGTCGATCGTCACGCAGAGACCGCGATAGCCCGCCTGCCGCGCTCGGTCGACGAGGCCGCTCATCCATTCCCGGTCCTTTAGGAAATACAGTTGAAACCACCGCTCGCAATCGCCGGCGGCCCGCGCCACCTCCTCAAGGGAAACGTTCGAGTTGGTGGACAGGCAGAAGGCCAATCCGGTCTCCGCCGCCACCCTGGCCGCCGCCGCCTCGCCGTCCGGCCAAAGGAGGCCGGCGAAGCCGACCGGCGCGAGCGCGAGCGGGAGCGAAGCCCGGACGCCGAGGAGATCGATCCCGCTGACTCGGCGACTGACGTCGACCGCGTATCGGGGCGCAAGCTTGAGGCCACGAAACGCCCGTTCGTTGTCGCGCAGCGTTTCCTCGGAGCCCGCCCCGCCATCCACAAAGTCGAACAGCGGACGCGGCAGCCGCTGCTCCGCGATTCGCCTGAGGTCGGCGATCGTAGCGCAACGCTCCAATCTCCGCGGAAAAAGCATCCCACCCGTCACAAGCGATATCGGACGCGAGAGACGGCAGGAAAAGCGACCCAAGACCCCGAGGAGCGCGTTGAGTGCCCGTGCTCGCCAGGAGACAGCATGTTCCTCCTCCCGATTCGAGGCTCCAAGTTGACCTTCCTTGGAAGGTAATCGTCTCGCTTCCAACGCGTCAAGCGTCACGGCGCGGACCACCCGCGGCCGCCTCAAGCCCCGCCGGCCCCTGCCCTCGAACGTCTTGACGCCAAAGACGAGGCTCGCCGCCCGGCGCGAAGCAAGCATTCTCCTTCCGTGCCTTGGCCATCGCGGCTGGGCCTCTTTACGTCTGCGAGTTGTCCCGCGTTTGCCATCGCCGGACTGGAAGGACATCGTCTCGATAGGAAAAATTCCCCGGACGCGAGAACGGACTGGCGTTCGCTTCGGAACAGAGCATGTGTGTATTCGGCCGCGCGGCAAGGGTGCGCAGGCCACGCCCTGGCTCGGGATCCATCGGATCCGGGGCTTGCGTCAGTGAGGGGGCTGGACTGGCCGGCCCCGGTCACAGATCATGTCCATCAAGTTTAACGCGCGCGCGGATCTCACTGACTAGCCCGGCGGCCAGCATCTTGTCTGCGGCCTTTCGCGCCGGCGCAAATGCGTCCGCAGGCGGCGTCAGGCATTCCTTCCTCGCCGGCAAGCTCTTTGACGATTCCCGAAATCGGACGGGGGCGAGCTTTGCCGCCAAGGGATCGCGCCGCTGGCGCTACTATGTGTCGCGCGCGGCGCCGAGCGGTCGAGCCCAGGATGCTGGCGCGATAGCGCGGATCTCGTCCTCGCTGATCGGGAGTTCGTCGTCGGAGCGATTAAGCAGCGTCTCGCTGGTTTCCTCGAGCAGGCGACGTCAGGTCGTAGCCTAACCAAGCGCCGCGACGTCTCAACACATACCCAATCAAGGGTGGAGACCAGCGACCTCCGCTTGACCGACGCCGACATTGCCGCAACCATCGAGCGGGTGACGATCCGCGAGAGGACGATCGAGACCGTCCTGACAGAGGCTCCGGACGTCGAGGAACAGAGCCGCCGGATCCGCCTCCCCTGGGCGCCGCACTCTTTTCGTCGCAGATGCGGGCTGGTGCAACCGGCCGGCACGAACGTTCCGCAGCCCGGCCGCGCGATGCGCTCCCGGGCTCGCGAGGTGTTCGAGGGAGCATTTTGTGAAGCCCATCGGTGGCTCGACTAGATCCTGTCTGATCCTGACGCTTCGATTGCGACCCTCGCCACACGAGAGCGCAAGAGCGAAAGGTCCATCCGGATGATCCTGTCGCTCGCCTTCGTCATCGCGGCTGCGAAGCTCAACAGTCTCCTTGGCGCCAAATGGGACGTTCCCATACGATGAATCAGATCAAGCGGCGTCGATGACGTCGGGGCGCTATTAGGCACCCTGCTGCACCACAATCCGTGGATTACGCAGCGCCAACTGGTGCATTCGAGGCGGCCGCACCTCTTACGTCCGAAGGACGCATATTGAATTGCGCCCGAAAGAGATTGCTAAAATGGGACGAACTGCTGAATCCCATGGAATAGGCGATTTCCGTGATCGATTGCTGGGCATGCTGCGGCGCGGTCAGAAGCTCGTGGCATCTTTGCAATCGCCGGAGCCGCAACCATTCCGAAGCCGACATGCCCACAAGCCGGAAAAGATGATGGAGGTAGCGTAGGGATATACCGTTCTGCCGAGCAATCGTAGTGAGGGACAGATTTGGATCTCGTAGATTGGCTTCAATATACGCCTTGACCGAGCGCAGGCGCGCAAGCTGGACGCTCTGTTCGTCCGATGATTGACGGTCAGGTTCGGAATACAGCGCGAGCGCAATGAGATCCATGAACTGTTCGCCTAGCTTCGATCTCGCCGCCTCGTCCAGGCCGCCACTTTCGATAGCGAGGGTCGAGCAAAATTCGGCGGCGATGCGCCCAAGCCCGCGGGTGAGATCAAAATTCTTGAGCTGCGGCGGACGGCCGGAGTCGAACCGGCGATCAAAAGCCGCGCGCGGAAGCTCTATCCAGAATTGACGCGACCGGACATCGCTATGCAGCTCATAGGGTTCGTTGGCATAGTATAGCGATCCCCTCCCCGGCCGCAGGACGAATGACCTTCCGGATTGGCGGATGTCGACCGCGCCTATGTGCTCTATCCCTAAGTAGTAACAATCCTTTCCGAAGCGGCCGATGTGCCGGTCTCCCCGCCGTATGGTTTGCGGCGAAATGACCGCGTCAGTGATCGTGACCTCGCCCAGCCTGGCCTCCCGGACGAGCCCCACGTACTCGACGTCCGGGTCGATCCGACAGTCGACTTGCAGATAGATTTCACAGATCGCGTCACGCCAAGCCTGGCGGCGCTTGCCGGCAGCTAAGGTCCTGGTGTCGAAAACGACCTCCATGGGTTTCCTCTCTCGCTCCGACCCGGCCTTGGGCCGTTGGCGATCGCCGGTCGCCTGGCGAGGCAGAAGGTCGAGATAGGCCCGGCCGAGGGTTCTGAAGTTCATTGAAGCATATCGTTCCGCGCCTCGGAAAGGCAAGACCGCCATTAGCCTTAGGGGAGGCTCAAGGGTTAGAAGTATTGCCCATTTCGCCCCGTTTTTTGCGCTGGGCTGCAAAAAACGTGCGCTGCCGCGCAAGCGAAAACGGAAACAGCTTGGGATACTGGATTCAAAGCGTAGGTTGCGCAGAGTCGCGCAAGCCGTCCAGGGCGGAAGCGCAATTGGGTGGAACAATGCTCGGGCAGGTCAGGAGCGCGTTGGTCAGTCAGGAGAGGATCGTCCTCCTCACCGCCGCCACTCTTTTTTGTGTCTTTTCTGTCTTTCTCAAGGGTTTTCTGAGCGCTGGCAATATCGTCACCCTGGTGCGCGGGGTCGCCACTTTGGGCATCCTGGGCGTGGGAATGGCGATCGTCGTCATCGGCCGAGGGGTCGATCTGGCGATCGTGACGACCTACGCGATGTCCACCGCCTGGACCCTCCACCTCGCTTCACTGGGCGTTGCGATCGCGCCGGCGCTGATGCTTGGATTTCTGCTGGCGCTGACGGTCGGCGTCATCAACGGCGCTTTGATCGCTTATGTCGAGATCCCCGCGCTTTTCGCCACGCTCGGAATGGCGGCCCTGGTCTACGGCTTCGTTCGCTGGGCCTTGGTCCCGCTCTACGTCGTCTACTTGCCGCCGAGCGCCAATGTCGTCGGGTGGATCGGCGGCGGTTTCGTTTGGGGTGCGCCGACGCCGATCCTGTTTTTAGCGCTGATCGCCTTCCTCGGCTTTGTCTTTCTGCGTTTCACCAAACAGGGGCGGTTCATCTACGCAATCGGCGACAACTTCGCTGCGGCGCGCATATCCGGCGCGCCGGTGCGTTCGATTATCGTCCTGCAGTACGCGATCTCCGCGTCGATCGCCTACGTCGCCGGCATGATCACCGCGACGGCGGTGTCGAGCATGAACACCGCCGTCGCAACTTCACCTCTAATCTACGATGTCATCCTGGTGGTCGTGCTTGGCGGCATCAGCCTTTCGGGCGGCCGCGGCGGCATCCGCAACGTGCTCGTCGGCACGCTGCTAATCGGCATTCTCCTTAACGGCATGACCATCCTCAACATCGAATACACGCTGCAGAATGTGATCCGGAGCTTGATCCTCCTTGCAGCCATCGTGCTCGACAGTCTCATCAACCCTCGGGATGAGCAGACGGATCAACAAGGCGACATCTAGAACGCCAAAAGGGAGAATGAAACATGCGACTGAGACAAATGGCGGTCGCTCTGGCGCTGTCGGCACTGACCTCTTTGTCGTATTTTTCGCCTGCACGCGCAGCTGATTGTGAGGGGCTGAAATCCGCGAAAATCTCTAACACGACGATCATCAGCGCGGACGCGGTTCCGGCGGGCGACCTCACGACCGCTGACAAAGTGATGCGCAAGGCCATGCCGGCGTTTTGCCGCGTCGTCGCCTCGGTGAAAGACGCGCCTGACTCCGATGTTCGGGTTGAACTCTGGATGCCGAACGAAGGGTGGAAGGGCGTCTTCCACGTCAATGGCAATGGCGGCTACGCCGGCGTTCTCGCCTACAATTACGGCGCCATGGAAGCCGCGATCAAGCGCGGCTACGCCTCCGCAATGACCGATCTCGGGATGGCGCCCGCGACCCCGCTCGACGGCGACGCCCTCGTCGGGCATCCGGATAAGTGGAAAGACTGGGGGATGCTCGGAACCCACGAAGCGGCCGTCGCAGGGAAAGAGATCACGAAAGCGTTCTATGGCGCAGACGCCGAGCGCTCCTATTACACCGGCTGCTCGACGGGCGGTCAGCAGGGACTCATCGAGGCGGAGTATTTTCCGGGGGACTTCGACGGCATTCTCGCCGGCGCGCCTGTCATCAGCCGGACGTGGGGGCACGCAGTCGCCGTGACCAGTTATCAAGCGGCGAACCTGAAACCCGGACACAAGCTCTCCGACGCCAATCTGGCGTTGCTCAGCAAGTCGGCGATAGCCGCCTGCGGCGCCAAGGGCGGCGGCCTCAAGTCTGATCCGTTCATCGCTGACCCGTTGGCCTGCGACTTCGACCCCGCGGCACTCACCTGCAAGGGCGGCGCGGCCGACGATTGCCTCACCCCTGACCAAGTCGAGACCGTGAAAGCGATCTATCTCGGCCCCGCCGACCATAACGGCAAGGCGCTGTTCTACGGCGAGCAGCCGGGCGCCGAGGCAGGCATCTTCAACTGGGGCTTCCTAGAAGCGCCGGGGAACGCTCCGGGCGAGCCGGGGTTCGACGGCCTGTTCAAATGGGTCTTCGGCCCAAACTGGGATTGGCGCACGTTCGACACCGAGTCTGACATGAAGAAGGTCGACGCCGTGCTCGGGCCGGCGCTCAACGGCGCGGTGACGGGCGACCTCAAGAAGTTTCACGACCGCGGCGGGAAGCTGATCCTCTTCCAGGGCTGGGCTGACCCGATCGTTCCGATCGGGCAGACGGTGGATTTCTACAAGGGCCTCATGAGCAAGTTCGGCGGCGAAGAAAAGACGAAAGAGTTCGCCCGGCTCTTCATGGCTCCCGGCATGGGCCATTGCGGCTTCGGCACGGGTCCAAACCGGTTCGACTCTGCGGCTTTCGGCGGAGCGCAGCCGCCGGCCCTCGACCCGGAGCACGACATGTTCACCGCGCTTTCCCATTGGGTCGAGGACGGCGTCGCACCGGCCCAGGTCGTCGCGACGAAGTTCGTCGACGACGACGCGTCCAAAGGAATTGCGATGCAGCGGCCGCTCTGCCCATATCCGCAGCGCGCCTGGTACAAGGGCGACGGCGACACCAACTCTGCCGCTAATTTCGTTTGCGCCGTCGACAAGAAGTGAGATGGTGATCAGGAGCCGATACTGCTCCTAGCGATCGTGTTCGACAGCATCGCAATCCGCGGGACACACAGCCCGCGCAATAAGGCGACATCTAGAACGCCGTCAACAGAAAAGGGAGTATGAAACATGCGTATCGGACAGATAGCGGCGGCCGTTGGCTTCGCCCTCTCGCTCACCAGCATCGCCGGATACGCGCTCGCGGAAGGAATCGACGATCCGCGGCGCGCCGACTATTTCAAGGACCTCTCCGGCAAGACGATCGCCTTTGTGCCGGTCACGATGGGCATCGACCTCACCGAAGGTTGGGCCTCTGTCATGAAGCAGCAGGCCGACCGCCTGGGAATGAAGTTCGAAATCCGCGACCCGCATTTCAGCGCCGACGCCGGCGCGCAGGCGCTGACCTCGCTCATCGCCGAAAAGCCCGACGTCATCGTCGTGCACAATCCCGACATCCAGTCTTACGCGAAGCTCCTCAAGCGGGCCGAGGAAGCGGGCATCCACGTCATCCAGATCAACATGAGGTCGAACTACAACTCGGACGTCTATGTCGGGGCGGACTGGATCGGCATCGGCGAAGCGGAGGCGAAGGGCGTCATCGACAAGTGCGGCGCCGGCACCAGCGGCAAGATCGCCGTTTTGCAGGGTCAGCCGACTTCGGGGTCGGACAGCGGGATGATGAAGGGGGTGGAGAACGCCCTGGCCAAGCACCCGGAGATCAAGGTCGTCGCGAACGTGGCGGGCGAATGGGATGCGACCAAGGCGCACGCCGTCATCTCGACCGTCATCCAGCAGAATCCGGACCTCTGCGGCATCGTTGGATTCTGGGACGTGATGGACCTTGGCGCCGCGGCTGCGATCAAGGAATTGGGCAAGCCGATCGTTCTCGTCACCTCCGGCGGCGGCGAGCAGATGGCCTGCGACAACGTCGAAAAAGGAGTCTTCGACAAGGAGATCGCCTATCAGGTCATGGATCAGGGCCGTGACCTCAACGACATGATCTCGACCGTTCTGGAGACCGGACTCCCGGCCGGCAAGCTCAAGGCGGTCATCTACAGCCCACAACTCGTCATCTCCAAAGACACGCTTCGTCCCGGCTTGTGCTGGAGCGCCAGCGCTCTCAAGAAATAGGGCGAATGCTCGAATTGGGTGTAAGGAATCGCGCTGAGCCGA
Source organism: uncultured Alphaproteobacteria bacterium (assembly GCA_963794655.1). Classification (GTDB taxonomy): domain Bacteria; phylum Pseudomonadota; class Alphaproteobacteria; order Rhizobiales; family Beijerinckiaceae; genus Roseiarcus. Next base: position 438,922 of record CAWCEV010000006.1, on the reverse strand, counting down.
TGATGCGGCTCAGCGCTTTTTCGTTTCGTTGAGCTGGAACGCGTCATGACGATCGGCGATTGGGCCACAAGACTGCGCTATCGTTATGTGCCCGATCACGTGGTCGGCGAAGTGCTCGGCAGGAGATGGATGGACAATGTCATCCCCATCGGCCTGCTCCTGGCGCTGGTGATTTTTCTCGCCGAATCGATTCCCAATTTCACCACGCTTGGAAATCTCTCCGACACGTCACGCCAGATCGGCGAGTTCGGCTTGATCGTCATCGGCATGACGATTGTCATGCTGGGCGGGGGGATCGATCTGAGCGTCGGCTCGACCTTCGCGCTCGCCAATGTCATATCTCTGGCGCTCGTCAATGTCGGACATTGGCCGATTGCCGCGGCGGTTGCGGCGACGATCGCCGTTGGCGCCCTGGTCGGCCTCGTCAACGGCCTGCTTATCGGCTTTCTGAGGCTGCGAGCCTTTCTGACCACACTCGTCGTTTTGACCCTCATTCGGTCGATCGTCGAGCTTCTCTTGCAGATTTACTCGGTGAGGATCGCCTCCAGCGATGTGGAATCCGACGCCTGGGACTTTATTGGCTCCGGCTCGGTTCTGGGCGTTCCGTTCAGCGTCCTGGTCCTCGCGGCGGTGGCTATCGTTGTGCAAGTCGTTCTAACCCGGCTGCGAATCGGCTGGCGGATCATGGCGGTCGGCGGGTCGCGCCGCGCCGCCTACAATGCAGGCATCCCCGTACGGGCGATCGTTTGCCTGACCTATGTCGCGTCGGGATTCCTGACGAGCCTCGCCGGCACACTCTACGCGGCGCGCCTTTCCGGAGCCGGGCCCGACACCGGGCTTGGTCTCGAACTCGCCGTCGTGACGGCTGCGATCCTGGGCGGCAACAGTGTCGGGGGCGGCCGCGGCTCAGTCGGCAAAGCGCTGATGGGCGCGATCATCGTTTCGCTGCTGGCGAACGGCCTTGTCCGTCTTGGCCTTGAGAACGGCGCCTCCTCGCTGGCGATCGGACTGGTGCTCATCATCGCCATCGCCATTGACGTCCGATGGAGCAAGTGGCGCCATCGCCTGCAGGCGAAGGTCTATGTATCGCCGGCCTATCTCGCGCTGCCCCCACCGCCAGATTTTGCCTCCAGCTCCCAATCGCCCTACGCGATCAATGACCGCCTCAACGAGGTGGAGATCATCGGCCTCGGCGAGATCGACGGTCCCGAGGATGTCATTCTCGACGAGGACAGCCATCTCTATTGCGGCGTTCGGCACGGCGAGATCGTCCGCTTTCTCGCTCCCCACTACACCGAGCGGGAAGTCTACGCCCATGTCGGCGGGCGTCCGCTCGGTCTTGCCTTCGACCGGGAGGGCGGGCTCAATGTCTGCATTGCCGGCATGGGTCTCTACCGGGTCGACAGAGACCGCAATGTCAAGAAGCTGACAGCGGAGACCAATCGCTCGCCTTTTTCGATCATCGACGATTCCCGCATGCGCCTCGCCGACGATCTCGACATTGGGCCCGACGGCAGGATCTATTTCAGCGAGGCGACGATCCGTTACGGCTTTGAGGAATGGGTGGTTGACGCGCTGGAGGGGCGGGGCAATGGCCGGATAATCCGCTACGACCCCGCCACCGGAACGACGCGGACGATTCTGCGCAATCTTCTATTCCCCAACGGCATGTGCGTCGCCCACGACAACAATTCTGTCCTGTTTGCGGAAACCTGGGGCTGTCGCGTGAGCCGATACTGGCTCGACGGTCCAGACGCCGGAACGATCGAGACGGTCATCGCCGGTCTCCCTGGCTATCCCGACAACATCAATCGTGGATCTAACGGGACGTACTGGGTCGCGCTGGCCGGGACGCGGACGCCGAGCTACGATCTTGCGATGACCATGCCCGGTTTCCGGCGTCGCATGGCGCGCCGGGTGGCGGCTGACGAATGGCTTTTCCCGAACGTTAATGTGGGCTGCGTCGTTCATTTCGACGCCAACGGCCACGTCCTGGAAACGCTCTGGGATCTCAGTGGCGGGAACCATCCTACGATCACATCGATGCGCGAGCATCGCGGCTTTCTTTTTCTCGGCGGCGTCACCAACAACCGGATCGGACGGATCAAACTTCCCGGCGCCGACCCTAGGTGGACGAGCTTCGCCTCCTATTGGGGAGCCGCAGCGTGAAGCCGATCACAAGAGCTTTGGACCGGTGGTTTGGCCGCGGCGAAGCCGCGATCACGACGCCCCCGATGGACGGCGCGTTCCGGCCCAACGACCTCCTCGACGACGCCGCCGCCGTCCTCGAGGCGCCGCAGCCGGACGCCCTGGCCGTCACGACACAGGGTCTGTCGGTTTCGCTTGGCAAAGCTCTCAAGCGCTTGGACAAGTTCGAAGACAAGCCTGTCGCGAGCTTCGACGCCGAGATCAGCGCCCTGACCGGATTGCCCGACGGGGGCGCGGCGGCCGGCCTCGTGGACGGCCGGATCGTGTTTGTCGGCGGGGGAAATGACGGAAAGACGATCGCCGGGTCTCGATGCATGACTGCGCTGGCGCCGGCGCGGGACGGCGCTCTGCTCATCGCAAACGGCTCGGAGGCCCATGGACCGGCCGATTGGAAACGCGACCTGGTGGAGAAAACCGCCTCCGGCTCGGTATGGCGCCTCGACCTGGCCAGCGGCGCGCGCACTCAGATCGCCGGCGATCTCGCCTATCCCTATGGCCTCCTCGATGACGGGGATTCGGTCGTCGTTTCGGAGAGCTGGCGCTGCGCGCTGATTCGGATTGCCCCCGGCGCCTCTCGCCGCCCCGCGCCGGTGCTGGAGAGCCTTCCGGCTTATCCAGCCCGGCTGTCGCGCGGCGCCGACGGGGCCGTCTGGCTCGCCCTGTTTGCGCCGCGCAGTCAGCTGGTCGAGTTTGTCCTGAGCGAAGACCGCTACCGCCGGCGCATGATCGACGAAATCGACCCAGAGTTGTGGATCGCGCCCGACCTTCGCGCCGGGCAATCGCCGCTCGAACCGACGCAGCAGGGCGCCGTCCGGCAACTTGGCGTGCTGAAGCCCTGGTCTCCGAGCCGGTCCTATGGACTCGTGGCGCGCCTCGATACCGCCTATCGTCCTGTCGTCAGCCTGCACAGCCGGGCGAACGGCCGTCGACACGGCGTCACATCGTGCGTGGCGTTCAAGGGGCGCGTTTACTTCGCCGCCAAGGGCAACGGCGTCGTCGCTTCGTTCGCCGATATGGGAGCGACGGCATGACCGTCTCATCTCAAACAGAGCAGCCGATCCTCGAGATGAAAGGGGTCGGCAAGCACTATCGCGGCGTCGCTGCGCTGACCGACATGGATTTCGACCTGCGGCGGGGCGAAGTGCACGCCATTCTCGGCGAGAACGGGGCCGGCAAGTCCACCCTGGTCAAAATCCTCGCCGGCGCGGTGACGCCGACCCAGGGTGAAATCCGCATCGACGGCCAACATGTCCAGATCGCCAGCCCGTCGCTGGCGCGACGCTATGGCATCGCGATGGTCTATCAGGAGACCAGCCTCGTCCCGAGCATGACGGTGGCGCAGAATCTCTATCTTGGCGACGAAAAGTTCTTCAACCGCCTGCGCGGGACCTTTATCGACGCCCAGCAATTCCTACAGTCGCTGAACTTTCCGGTCGATCCAACGGCCACGGTCCAGTCGCTCGGCACTGCCAAGCGGCAGATGGTCGAGATCGCGCGAGCGGTGCGTCTCAAAGCGAAGGTCATCATTTTCGACGAGCCGACCGCGACCCTGACCCCGGAGGAGAAGCATCATCTTTTCGCGCTGATCGACCGGCTGCGGAAGGATCGGGTTTCGATCATCTTCATCAGCCACGCTTTGGAGGAAGCGCTGGAAATCTCTGACCGCATCACGATTTTGCGCGACGGCGCGCACGTGATTACCGACGACGCCAGGTCCTTCACGCGTGAAACGATAATCCGCCACATGGTCGGACGATCGCTCACCAACGATCTTTATGGACGGGCGGGCGCGCCCGCCGCCCGCCGCCCGCACGGCGCCAAAGTCCTGAGCGTGGAAAACCTGTCGATGCAAAACCAGGTCCGCAACACCTCGTTTTCGATTTTCGCTGGGCAAGTAACCGGGGTCTTCGGCCTGGTCGGCTCGGGGCGGACAGAGACGGCAAGAATCATCGCCGGCGTCGTCAAGCGCGACGCCTTTCATGGCGGCGACATCCGGCTGGGCGATCGATCGGTGCGCTACCGGACGCCGCGTGCCGCGGTCGGCGACGGCGTCGTCTATGTCACCGAGGACCGCAAAGGCGACGGACTCTTCGAAACCATGTCCGTCGCCGACAACATCTACGTCGGGCAGATCGCGGGCCGCGAGTCGCGTGGGATTCTCGCCAGACACAGCGAAAAGCAGGCGCTTGCGGCTCGGTGGACCAAGAGGCTCAACATTCGGGCGCTGAGTAGCGACGGGCGGGTCATCGAACTCTCCGGCGGCAATCAGCAGAAGGTCGTGATTGCGAAGTCCCTGGTTCAAGATCCCAAGTTGATCATTTTCGACGAGCCGACGCGCGGGGTGGACGTCGGCGCGATCGCCGAAATCCACCATTTGATCGGCGCGCTCGCCGACGATGGCCTCGCCGTTGTGGTTATCTCGTCCTACCTGCCGGAGATCCTGAGCTTGTCGGACCGGATTCTGGTTTCAAGGCAGGGCCGAATTGTCGAAGAGCTTTCGCCGGGTGAGGCAACCTCTGAGGCAGTCATGTTTGCGGCCGTGTACTAACTCAGGAGCTGTTCTCAAAGCGGATCCGCTCCAACAGGGGACCGCCTTGAGTGGTTTTGTCGGGCCAACGGGGCCGAGTTCGTTTCGAGACGCGGTTCTCGAACACAACTCTTAACCATAAGAACGACTCGAATTCAGGATCACGACCGACATAGCTCGACGCACACTGGGCACCGAAACATCGGTTCGGGCGCGAAGCAAACCCGCGCTTGCAAAGAAACGGTTATCAGAAGTCATCAGCAGGAGCGGTCGGGACTTGCGCTGCTGGCCCAACGGGACCGGGTAGAGCGTTATCTCGAAAAGAACCTGGCAAAATCCTAGCTGAACTGACAGAAGTCGAAAGCGGACGCCGCAAGAATCGCCCCGTCATCGCTGAGGCCTTTTGGCTTGCCGCGTCCTCAAGCGCGAAACTCATCATTGCGCGGTTGGACGCTTGGCCCGAAGCACCGCGATGATCGCCGGGCTCCTCAAAGTCGCGTCGGACACCCGGACCTTGCAGGCATACCTCGGTCATAGGAGCATCTCGAACAGCGTGCGATATACGGAACTCGCGCCGGACCGCTTCAGGAACCTTTGGAAAGATTGACGAGATCGCCCGCTAGCTAGCAGGCCTTTGTCACATGCTTCGAGGTCAGCCGCATACGTGGAGTTCCAGATAGTCTGCCGTGTCCAAGTTCGTCCGCCTCACCGATTCCCATCTGATCCCTCCGGGCCGGTCGCTCTACGACCTCGATCCGGGTCCGCGATCCGAGCCTCGCCCGCAGTCAACAAGGACTTCAATTCGGCGCCGCCGGCCATCAATTCGATCACTTCGCCAATCGTTCTCTCGTTCTTTTCAAACGTCGCCAGCGCTTCGCCCCGGCGCAAGACCGTGAACCGGTCGCCGGCGGCATGTGCGTGATAGGCGTTGTGGGTGATGAACAGGACCGCCACGCCGCGCGCCCGAACCCGCTCGATCAGCCTCAGGACGGTGGCGGATTCGCGGACCCCGAGCGAGGCCGTGGGCTCGTCCAGCACCAGAACCCGCGCCCCGAAATGCACCGCTCGGCCGATGGCGAGCGCCTGCCGCTCCCCGCCCGACAGCGTGCCGACAAGCTGGCTCCCATCCGTCACCCGGCTGATGCCGAGCTCCTTGAGGCTTTTCAGCGCAATCCGCGAGGCTTCGTCGAGGTCGAGTCTCTTGAACAGGCCCGAACCCTTCTGCGGCTCGGCGGCGAGGACGAAGTTCCGCGCCACGCTCATCAGCGGCAGCGTGCCGATCTCCTGATAGACCGTCGCAATCCCCTTTTCGCGCGCGTCGCGCGGACTGGAGAAATGGACCACCTCGCCGTCGACCAGCACCTGGCCCTTCGTAGGCGTCTCGACCCCGGTCAGGATCTTGATGACGGTCGATTTTCCTGCGCCATTCTCGCCGAGGAGGCAGAACACCTCGCCTGGAAGAAGTCTGAGCGACAGGTTGGAGATCGCGATGACGCCGACGAACCGCTTGGTGACGTTTCTCAGTTCGACGATCGGGGCCGCCATTTTTTCAGGTCCTCCCCATGGCGAGCTGGCGCAGCCGGTGGTTGGCGAGCACCGCGAGCAGGAGCAGGAGGCCGACGAAGAAATTGGCGAGGTCGGCGTTCCAGCCGAGGAAGAACACGCCGAGCGAGACGATCCCGTAAGTGATCGCGCCGAACATCGTCCCAACTGGCGAGCCGTAGCCGCCGGTCAGCAGCACGCCACCTATGACGGCTGCGGCGATGCCGGTGAAGACGTATTGCGAGCCCAGCGTGATATTGCCGTTCTGGAATGTTAGAGTCTCGTTGACGCCGCTGAGCACTGCCGCGAGCGCCGTGCAGATGAAGAGGATGACCTTGACCAACGCGACTGGCACGCCGGCGAGCCGCGCGGTTTCGGCGCTGCCGCCGGTCGCATAGACCCAATTGCCAAAGGCCGTGCGCTGCATGATGTAGGTGGCGAGAATCGAGAGCAGGATCCAGTGCACGATCGAGACGTGAAATTCCGCGATCTTCGATGCGAAGACGAATTCGGCCGAGCCCGACGGCACCGCGGAAATACTGGATGAGCCGGTCAGCGCTATGGCGATCCCGAGCATTCCGCCCATGACCATAAGCATCGTCGCCAGGGTGACGATGAATGAGGGCAGCTTCGTGCGCACCACGATGAGCCCGTTCGCCGCCCCGACCGCAGCGCCAAAGAGGAAGGCGATGGCGACACCGATCCATGGATTGAGCGAGTAGTAGCCGGAACAGATCGCCACAATCATCGACGAGGCGCCGACGACCGAGCCGACAGAGAGGTCGAACTCGCCACCGATCATAAGCATGCCCACCGGAAGCGCGACAATGCCGAGATCGGCGGCGGTGCCGAGCCAGTTCGCCGTACCGAGGGGGGTCAGAAAGCCATTATGGCCCGCCGCGATGGCGAAGAAGATGAAGACCAGCAGCGCCGACGCGGCGCCGCCCGCTTCCGGCCGCAGGAGCGCACTCATCATTGCGCTGCGCTTCCTGACCGGCGGAAGGGGCGAGAGGCCGTTTTCGCCCACGGCGGCAGGGACCGCGACCTCGTCTTCGTCGTCGATTTCCGTCTGCATTCCCCTATCCAGCAGAGAGCGGCGGCGGTTGCGCCGGCCGCCGCGCTTTCGTCACTTTGACCCGATCACGTTCGGATAGGTGTCGAAGACCTTAAGGATCTTGTCGATGTTTTTCTTATCGACAACGCTGGGGCCGGTGGAAACGGGCCCGACGGGGGCGAGGCCATATTTCGCATAGAGGGCCGCGAAGACGACGCCGAAATAGCCGTCAAGATAAGGCTGCTCGTTGATCAGGAACTCGATCTTGCCGTTCTGGATCTGCTGCAGCGCGACCCGCGAAATCTCCATCGTGCCCACATGGACCTTGCCGGTGAGCTGCGCGGCGTCGACCGCGGCGGTCGCGGCCGTACCGACGGCGGCGTTCTCGGTGAAGATTGCGTCCACGTCCTTGTGCGACTGGAGATAGGCGCCGATGTCGCGGCTGACCTTGGCCTGGTCGGTCGAGTCCGCGGTCGGCAGCTCGAGATTGGCGCTGGTCACGCCGAGCTCCTTGGCCTTCTCTCCGAGCCCTTTGCAGATTGCCTGTAGATAGGGATTGCCGGGCACGTTTATGACGCACAGGATGTTTTTGGCGCCCGCCTTCGCAAGGCGCTCGGCGGCGACGCGGCCGACCTGCGGCCCTTGCTGGCCGACGAAGCCGAACGCGCCGTCGGCCTCCCACTGGTCCTGTCCCGATTGGTTGACATAGACCGGGATGCCCGCCGCAACCGCCTGCTTGATAAAGGGGTCGACCACGCTGGTGACGAAATCGCCGACGACGATAGCGTCGGGGTTTTGCGCGATCGCCGTTTGCATGGTCCGCGCAGAGGTTGCTTCGATGTCGGCCTCGTCGATCGGAATGTAGTTCAGCTTCACCCCCAACGCCTTGGCGGCGTCCTGAGCCCCCTGGTACAGGGGTGGGAAAAATGAATCATTGAGCGGCCCGGAAACGAAGGCGATCGATAGCTGCTTGTCTTCGGCGAAGGCCGGCCAACCCGCAGCCCCTATCAATGCCGTCGCGCCGATCCCAAGCGCCAAATCCCGAGCGGCTCTCAAATTCATGACGTTCCTCCACTTTAAGGGCAGAAGACCCTCATTCCGCTCACCGCGGATGTTCGGCGTCCTGCGCGGCCATTGCGGTGTGGCCGGGGATTTGGTAATTTATTTGTCAGACATCGTCAACACTCGGATGACGAATGTCGGAGTTTTCGAGAAGGGTTGAATGGCGCTTCTGATCGAAAGGCATGCTCTCGGCAGAAGCGACGGCATAATCGCCGCGGATTTGTCTGACAAGATGAATGCGATGCACGCGGAACAGAGATATGCCGAGGACGATGGCGCCTTCGACCTCAATCACATCCGTCTCTGGATCAACGAATACTCGACCCTCGCGGCGCGTGGCGCCGAGACGCGCGGAATTCGAACTCTGGACCGAATAGTAGACACTCCGGCGGGGTGCGTCGCGACGCGCCTCTACCTTCCCGATGACTACGCAGCGACGCTGATATTCGTCCACGGCGGCGGATGGGTCATGGGCTCAATTCAGAGCCATGACCACATCGCGCGTTGGCTCGCCGCCGAAACCGGAGGCCGCGTCGTCCAGATCGAGTACAGCCTCGCCCCTGAGCATCCCTATCCCACGGCGCTGAACGAAATCGCGGGCGTTCTTTCCGAGACTCTTGCCGGCTCCCGGTCGCATCCCGTCCTCGTCGCCGGCGACTCCGCCGGCGCCAATCTCGCCGCGACCGCGATCCTGTCCCTCGCGCTGGAAGAGCGTCGCCAGATCGCGGGGTTCGTTTCGATCTATGGCGCTTATGCGCCCGAGATGAGCCTCTCGTCGCATCGGCTGTACGGGGACGGGCGGTTTGGCCTCTCCGAACCACAAATGCGATGGTTCTGGAACCTCTATGCGCCCCAGCTTCCCCCCGAGATTCGGGCGAGGAAGCTCAGCCCGCTGTCGGCCGACCTCACGGATTTTCCTCCGACCCTGTGCATTGGCGCGGAATGCGACCTCTTACTGGACGACACGCTCGCCTTTTACGGCGAATTGACCAAGGCGGGCGTCGATGTCTCGCTCTCGCTCTGGCCGAGCCTGCCCCATGGCTGCATGCACTTCGTCGGCGCGGTCGGCAGCGTTACCGAGGCGGCGGGATCGATTGTTCAATTCGTCGGCGCACGCGGGCAGGGCGCGGCGCGTTCTCGCTCCTCGCGCGTGCCTCATTTTTCCCGCGCGGAAAAGGGTCCGGCGCAAAGCATTGATGTCGAGACGGCGCCGGATGTGCTCGCGCTGGTCGATGTCGAGCCCTTGTTCACCACCAGCCGTTCGCGGCTCCACGGCTCACTCGCCCATCGGCTGGCCGGGGACATCATCAGGGGCGCGCTCGCTCCCGGATCGCTTCTGCCCAGGGAAGAGAGCGCAAGCGAGTCTTTTGGCGTGTCGAGAAGCGCTTATCGCGAGGCCATCCGCACGCTCGCCGCCAAGGGAATCGTGACCGCCCAGCCGAAGGTTGGAACCAAGGTCGCGCCGCGCTCAGCCTGGCACATCCTCGATCCGGACGTGCTCGCGTGGCATTTCGAGCTTGCGCCCGGCGAGGGCTTCATTCGAAACCTGTTCGAACTGCGCAAGATCGTCGAGCCGAGCGCCGCCGCGCTTGCCGCGATGCGACGGAACGAGGGGGAACTCGGCCGATTGGCGGATGCCCTTTCGCGCATGGCCCGCGCCAATCCCCGCACCGGGGCGTGGCTCAACGCCATCGTGGCGTTCCACCGCGAGTTGATGACGGCTGGAAGCAACGAGGCGCTGTCCTCGCTTTGGCCGGCGATCCAGACGACGCTTCGATGGTCGATCAAGCTGCAGATGATGCTGCCGACCTTGAGCCTGGCCCATGACCCCGTCGCCGACCACGCCCGGGTGTTTGAAAAGGTCGCTTCCCAGGACGCCGAAGGGGCTTTGACCGAAACGGCCCTGCTCGTCGAAGCGGCGCTTGCCGACACGCTGTCGAACATGCAGCGCGTCAACACTCTTGAGCGGGACCGAAGCGACGACCAATCGATCTCGCGTCAAGCCGGATAGAATCGCAGCCCAAATTATTTATCACCTAAGTAATAACACGCAATTTCGTATCTACACCTGTCCCCGACCGCAAACACGTTGAGGGACTCGGCTTGAGCGGCGACGACCGTCATCCGACGTCCGTCGGCCAAGACCTTTTCGGCTTTGAAGGTGAAGCCGACGGCGCGCCTAGAGCGCGATCTTGTTGGACTGAATTGAGGGGGCTTCCCAAGGGGCGCGGGTCAGATTCAAGGTGCTGGCTGGTTTTGGAGGCGGCACGCATGGCTCGAGCCTATTCTTTGGACCTTCGGGAGCGGGTGGTGGCGGCCGGGGAGCCCTGCCGCTCGGTGGCCAAGACGTTTGTGGCGAGCGTGGTGAAGTGGTCGCAGCGCCATCGCGCCGTCGGCAGTCCGGCGGCGCTGAAGGTGGCGGACACAGGCCCTATCGTGTGGCGCGCGAGCGGGAGTGGGTTCTGGCGCGGATCGCCGAGAACCCGGATCTGACGCTGCGGGCTCTGCTTCAGGAGCTGGCCGACCGCGGCCTCGTGGTGAGCTACTTCGCCCTGTGGAAATTTCTTCAGCACGAGGGCGTGACGTTCAAAAAAAGTCTTCGCGCCTCCGAGCAGGACCGGCCGGACGTCGCCAGGCGGCGTGAGCAGTGGAAGGCGCGTCAGGATGCGATCGATCCGAGGCGGCTTGTCTTCATCGACGAGACCCTCGGGTCAAGCCCGAGGGCAGGCCAAGACCAACATGACGCGCACGCATGGCCGGTGCGCCTTCTTCCAGCCCGCCTACTCGCCAGACCTCAATCCGATCGGGCAGGCCTTCGCCAACATGAAGACCCTGCTGCGCAAAGCCGACGCCCGGACAAGCGAAGACACATGGCGGACCATCGGCGCGCTGCTCGACTGCTTCGCCCCAACTGAATGCGCAAACTATCTCATCAACGCAGGATATGTTTCCGCTTAAGCAGATCGCGTTCTAGCCTTCGCTGGGCAGATGCTGGACCCCGATAAGCGGCGTCGCTGGGGTCAGAACCAGATCCGTACCTCTGAGCTTGCACCGAGAACCAATCAGACCCCGGTTAAATGCAGTCCGATGTGTGCAGCGTGACGTGTCGTGGTCAACCGGTTCGGATGGCCATCAACGCCGACGTGCGGCGAAAATGCGAGGCTTGGCGTCGAGACTATAGCGACGTGCGTCCGCATAGCTCGCTCGGCGGCAAAGTCCCGACGGAGGTTCATCCGCGGCTAGTTCACCGGGAACTCTCGCGGGTCACAGCGGGTTGGTCTCAACGGGATCCGGTATGAGCTGGACTGCAGACTGGATTTGATCAGCTGAACGGCGCGCCTGTCGCCAGAATGGCGTCCCGCAACTTTCGCTTGAAGATCTTGCCGGTGGCCTCACGAGGAAGGGAGGGGACGAAATAAACCTCCCGCGGGCTCTTGAAATGGGCCAGGCGCTCTTTGAGAAACGTCTGGACGGAAACGGGGCTCAGCGTGGCCTGCTTATCAGGCTCGATACAGGCGACCAGGCGCTCGCCATACTCGTCGTCAGGAACGCCGAACACGGCGCAATCGTGGACGCCCTCCAAGCCAATCAGCACGCCCTCGATTTCCACCGGATAAATGTTCACCCCGCCGGAAATGACCATGTCGCGCTTGCGATCGCACAGGAACAGGTAGCCATCGCTGTCGAAATAGCCGATGTCGCCTACACTCACGAGCGCATCGAGACCCGCTTCCGCGCGGGCCTCTGGGAGACCGTGGTAGTCGAAGTCGGCGAGCGCCATCTGTCGCATAAAAATCTCGCCCGGCTCGCCGGGGTCGCATGCCGAGCCATCGGGGCGCACGACACGGACCACGCCGCCTTCGGTCACACGGCCGATGGTGCCTGGTTTGCGAAGAGCCTCCTCAGCGGAGTGCCAAATCGGAATGCCGGTCTCCGTCGAGCCAAAATACTCGTGGATGACGGGTCCCCACCACGCGATCATCGCCTGCTTGACCGCTATCGGGCATGGGGCTGCCCCATGGACGACGAAGCGGAGAGAGGAGACATCGTACCGCGCGCGAATCTCCGGCGGCAACCGAAGCAGCCTCACGAACATGGTCGGCACCATATGAATGTGGGTGACCTTGTGCCGCTCTATAAGACGCAGCAGATCCTCCGCGTCAAAGCGGGCCTGCATGATGATCGTGCGCCGCTGCCTGAACGCCAGCAGCCCGTAGGAATTCGGCGCGAAATGATACATCGGTCCGTTTAACAGAACGACTTGCTCGGTACCGGCCCGGATGCCGTACGTCAGAGACGAGACGCGATCCAAAGCGGCGAGTTCATCCGGGGCCATCGGCCGGCGTCGGACGCCCTTCGGCCGGCCGGTGGTGCCGGACGTGTAGAGAACGGTATTGGGGCCGCCGGAAAACGGGGACGCCGGCTCGTAGCCATCCCGCCGATGCTCCCAGTCCAGCCAGCCATTCGGCGTCCGCGTGCGCTCCTCATCGACGCCAAACGCCATGGCGATTTCCGGCGGAGTGGGAAGCACGAAGACACGAACATTGTGAGGAATAGCCGCGCGAATCTGATCGAGCAGGTCGGTGTGACAAAACAGCGCTTCGGCGCCGCTGTCGCGAAGGATGTAGGCGACCTCATCCGCCTTAAGGTGCCAATTGATCGGAACCACCGGCGCCCCGGCGCTGGCCGCAGCGTAGCTTAACTCAAAGAACGCGAAATCGTTTCTCAACATGAGCGCGACCGGCGCGCCGTTCGCAAGCTCCAGGCTGGCAATCGCGGCAGCGGACCGGCGAATGCGCAGTTCCATCTCTTCGTAGCTCTCGCGTCTCTCGCCGCTGATAATCAACGCCGCCTCCCTAACTCCACCCAGATTCGGACCCATTGCTGCGTCGCGGATTCGCGCGGGCCGCGACATTCTTCGACCCAGGCGCGACGCATCGGATCAACGAGGTTCGCGAAGGTTCTTCACAATCCCGCAGCGCCTGACGCCGCGGCGTCGCCCAGATTTGCTAAGCTCGGCTGCCGGCGAACGATCTCGTCACCGACGGCTGTGAAAACGCAGATAGCGCTAAAGTTGAGGCTACGGGGTTATGTCAGCTCGCTCTGCAAGCCCGTGAACTCGTCGCGCGAGTTCGGGCCATTGCTCGCGGTGCATGATGTGGCCCATCTTCGGGTCGATCCAGATATCCGCGCGCGAATCTGCTTCGCCGCTTCGACAGCGTGATCGAAGCGGAAGCAGGGATCGTTCTCTCCGTGAACGAAGAGGGTGGGCGTTACGATTTTCGTCTGTTCGCTCCAAAGGCTCGGCGCGCTCATGATGGCGCCGAGATCTTGAGGACCCCCTTCGATCGATATGCGCGCTCGACACTATGGCGCACTCGCTCGCGGACCCATGGCTCTTCGAACTGGTATCCATCTCCCCACAGGAAACGCCACAGACCGACGCTATGTTCGACAGCCTCCGACGGAGGCCTGTCTTCCGTCATCTGCATTAGCGCGGCGACGACCGCCGGGTCGAGTTGCGGACCGCTTTCGCCAGGTCCCGCGCCGGACCCGCTCATCACGACCGTCAATGTGCGCACCAGGTCGGGGCGCCGAAGGGTCGCCCAACGCACGACAAAGCCGCCCAGTGATGCGCCCAGGAGGTGTACAGGGCCAACTTTCAGATCCTGAATAACGGCCGCGACGTCGTCGGCCATATCAAGGAGGGTGAAGGGCGGCGACGTCTCATCGGTTCCGCTCGCCGGCTTTGATAGGCCAGACCCGAGATTGTCCATGCGGGCCACCTGGAATCCTTCTGCCGCAAAACTCTCACATTGCTCGTCGGGAAACTCCACGCTCCCGATCTGTTCGCCAAGGCCGGCAATCAGAAGCAAGGTGGGTCCGTTTCCGGGACACGTGATCTCATAGTTGATCTGATAGTCGCGATTGGTGACGACAGGCACAGTTTTCTCCGGATTGTCTTGTCTGGGCGCGCCAGTGGCGCCCACGTGTCTCGCGGCGCGGGCGCCGGATGGTTCTTACGCTGCGGCACGGCCTGGAGCGCCACAGGACCAAAGCCTTTGCCGCGCTTCATAATATTCTCGCTCAAGTCGGGCGACGAAATCTCCGGCTGCGGGAATGTCGTCGATTGCGCCAACACCCTGCCCGCCGCCCCAGACGTCACGCCAGGCTTTCGGTCCCATCTTCTGCTCGCCGAAATTCATCGTCCTGTAGTCGCCCTTGGGCAGGTTCGTCGGATCAAGACCGGCGGCGACGATTGAGGGCTTGAGGTAGTTGCCATGGACCCCTGTGAAGAGGTCGGAATAGACAATGTCGTCGGCGTGCGACTCTACGATCATGCGCTTGTAGCCCTCGACTGCATTGGCCTCGCGCGTCGCGATAAAGGCAGACCCGATATAAGCGAGGTCTGCGCCCATTGCCTGGGCGGCCAGGATGCTCGCGCCATTCGCAATGGCGCCCGCAAGGGCGAGCGGGCCGGCGAACCAGCGGCGGATCTCCTGGATAAGCGCGAAGGGGGATTGCGCGCCGGCATGACCGCCGGCCCCGGCGGCGACCGCAATCAGGCCTGAAGCGCCCTTCTCGACCGCCTTATGGGCGAAGCGATTATCGATTACGTCATGCAGCGTGATCCCGCCCCAGCGCCTGACCTCGACGTTGAGATCCTCGCGCGCCCCAAGGGAGGTGATGACGACCGGAACTTTCCACTTGGCGCAGACCGCCAGGTCGTCATCTAGGCGCGGATTGGACTCGTGAACGATCTGGTTGACGGAGAATGGCGCGGCGGGTTGGTCCGGATGAGCATGATCGTGAGCCGCGAGTTCTTCCGTGATGCGGTGCAACCATTCATCCAGCAGAGATAGGGGGCGCGCATTCAGCGCAGGAAATGAACCGACGATCCCCGCCTTGCATTGGGCGATAACAAGCTCGGGCCCCGAGACAATGAACAAAGGCGAGCCGATGACCGGAAGCCGTAACCTGTCGACGATGCTTTGTGGCAGCACGGCGGCCCTCTCTCCCAACAAGCGGTTCGTCTCCTATCAATACGGTATGTCATACATACTGTCAAGCATCAATGTGAAGCCAGTCAACGCCGCATGAGCCATGCGCTTGTCCCGTACGAGAGACCGTTATGATCATTTGATTCGGACGTGCTTAGGCGAATTCAGGCCAAAGGATTCCAAGCAGGCCACGGAATCAATTGTCCACGGCATTGAGATCGTCTATAAGTCACATGCCATACAATAGCGTCGCATCGTTGTTGGAGTCGCTCACGTGCGTTCGTTTCCCAAGGTGGCCCAACTTGGCCGAATGGGTGATCAAAGATCCGTGAAGTTGGCCGTCGCCAGCTACGCCTTCATGGAGCACTGCGCGACCCGACTCGCTTCGCTCAATCTGACATTGAGCCGCTCGCTCGCTCTCGCTTATGTAGACGCCCACCCTGGGTGCGACCAGATCTCGCTTGGCAAAGCGATGGGGATGAACCGCGGCTCGACGATGCAACTCGTCGACAACCTCGAGCGGTCGGGCTTCGTAAGTCGAGAGGCCGGCCCTGATCGACGCAGCAACGCGTTGCAACTTACGAAAGCAGGACGAAAGGTTTTCGAACGGGCGCTGGAAGTCGACGCAGCGATTTTCAGCAGCATATTTGCCAGGTTGAGCGATCGCGACTGGAAAGTCGTCACGAAAGTCGTCGACGCGATCTTCGAGGCGGAAGCGGAATAAGGCCCGATCAAGCGCCAAGATGATCGGTCATCAGCAGCGATGGCGCTGTCAGCGTAATGGAGGCTCGTCAATGTGCAGCGCGACGGCAATGCGAGCCGCGATCTATGCCGCGAGAGCGCGCCATTCAGCTAAGGCAGCAGAGCGTCTCTGCTTGTAGACTTGCCTGGTGACGAGATGACGCTCCTGATTGAATTGGTTGTGCACCTGGGCATGAACTGAGCTGGACTTCTGCAGCGTCTTCTTCAGGCTGCGAAAGCGCTGCATGGCCCGTTCGCGTCTCCGGAGTTGCCGACCGATCATTTGATTGTGCGTCGAATTAGATCATATATATCAAAGTTATACTGGAACTATCGCCTTGGGAATGGTGGGCGATGCAGGGATCGAACCTGCGACCCCTCCCGTGTGAAGGGAGTGCTCTACCGCTGAGCTAATCGCCCTATCCAATGCTCGACATCGCTTTATGGTCCGTGGAGGAGTCAAGTCAAGAAGCCTCGCCGTGGAATGATCGGTTAAGCCGGCGTCGAGCCGCCGCTGTCGCGCCTACGGACGAAATCTTATCGCTTACAGAGCCCGGGAATGGCTTGGGCCAGACCCGTCTTGTCCCAGGTAACGGTCAAAAATCGCGGCGAGCGAGCGTACGAACGGACGTCCGCGTTCGCTCACCGCGATCCGCCGCCCGTCCCAATGCGCTAGCCCGTCGGCGACAAATCGCGGCAAGCCGATCGCGGCCGACTCTATCAATGGCGCAGGGTCTGCGCCGTGCCTGAACGCCACGGCTTCGAGATCGACCTCGAGGTGGCACATGATATGCCCGATCGCATCCCGGCGCAGCCGGTCGTCAGTGCTGAGCTCGACCCCACGGACGGTGGCGAGGCGTCCTGCTTCAACTTCATTCCCATAAGCGGCGGCGGTGGGCGCGTTCTGCACGTGGCCTTGCGGGAGTGAGGCGATCGCGCTCGCTCCGAATCCAATCAGGACCGGAGCCGCGTCGGTGGTATAGCCCTGGAAACCACGCTTCAGACATCGCGCGTCCGCCGCCTTGGCCATTGGGTCGTCCGGCTGCGCGTAATGATCGAGGCCGATCGCGACATAGCCCCCTTCCTGGGTCAGGACCTGTTCAATCGCAGTGGCTTGAGCGTAGCGCTCACGGGGCCCTGGCAAGAGGTCGCCAGGAATCAGGGCCTGATTACGCTTCATCCACGGCACGTGAGCGTAACCAAAAACCGCAATCCGGTCGGCCTTGAGGTTCAGAATCCGGCGCGCGGTCGAAACGACGCCCTCGGTGGTCTGCCGCGGCAGGCCGTAAATGAGATCGAGATTGAGCGAGTTGACCTCGAGCATGCGCGCGGCGAGCGCGCAGGCCTCCGTTTCTTCGTAGGATTGCTCACGACCGATCGTTCGCTGCACCGAGGGCTCGAGATCCTGCACGCCGAGACTGATGCGAGTGACGCCCATCGGAACGAGCGCGTCGCGGCGATCAGATGGGAGCGACGTTGGGTCGACCTCGATCGCGATCTCGGCGTCGGGCGCAAGGAGAAACCGCTTCCTGAGCTTTTCCATAATCCCCAACAGGCAGTCACTCGGCAGTGAGGTCGGCGTGCCGCCGCCCCAGTGGACGTGCCTCACGGCTCGCCGGGGACCGAGCAGCCCAGCAACATGGTCGATCTCTCGCGCAAGCAATTTCGCATAGGCTCGTCGCGATGAGTCCCGCCTGACGACCGAGGTGTTGCAGCCGCAGTAGAAACAGAGCCGGTCGCAGAAGGGCACATGGAGATAGAGCGACAGAGCCGCGTTCGGCGGAAGCTCGCCGAGCCAGCGCTCATAGACGCCCGCGTTGACCGCCGGGGTAAAATGCGGCGCCGTCGGATAGCTGGTGTAGCGCGGCACGCGCCCATCGTAGCGCGCGACAAGCTCCGCATCGCTCACGGCGGCAATCATCGACATGATCGGCAAGACTAACCCCCGGCTGCGGCCTATCCAACACGGCCGGGGTCGATTCCGAAGCGCAAATGGCCGCGAAGCGTGCGGCACGTTGTCGCCGGGAGCCTTGATCGGCCGGTTGCGGCCGCCGGGACAACGGGAGATAAAGGCGCGACTCGAGAAAAGGACAGGAACGGCGCGATGTTCACGCTGGAGGAACTTGCCCGAACGATCGACCAGCGCGCGGGCGCGAGCGCGGACACGTCCTATACCCGTAGCCTCCTCGACAGGGGAGCAGCCCATTGCGCGCGTAAATTCGGCGAGGAAGCGATTGAGCTGGCGATCGCCGCGGCGGCTCTCGATGAGGACGCGGTTCGCGCGGAGGCGGCGGATGTCCTTTATCACCTCCTGGTCGTTTTACAGGCGCGCGGGGTGCCGCTGTCGTCGGTCATGAGCGAATTGGAGAAACGATCGTTGCGCAGCGGTCACGACGAGAAAGCGTCTCGGGCAACCTGAACATCCAGGGGAAAACCAGCCGGATCAACCGGCGCAAGTGAGAGAGTTCAATGGATCGCGTCGCGACTTAATCGCTCGTGTCTCCGTTCCGCCGCTTCACCCGCGACGAATGGGCGCAGCTGCGCGCGGACACGCAGCTGACGCTCACCATCGACGATCTCAGAAAGCTGCAGTCGACGCACGATCCGATCTCGATCGACGAGGTTGTCGCCATCTATCTGCCGTTGTCGCGGCTGCTCGCTCTGTACGTCGCGGCGACCCAGGGATTGTTCAAGGCGACGCAGCGGTTCCTCGGCGCGACCGACGGGAAGGTCCCTTACATCATCGGAATTGCCGGTTCGGTCTCGGTCGGGAAGTCGACCACGGCGCGCGTCCTGCAGGCGCTGCTCACGCGCTGGCCCAATACCCCGAAGGTGCAGCTCGTCACAACCGATGGCTTCCTGCATCCGAATGCCGAACTGATCCGTCAGGGCATCATGGACCGCAAGGGTTTCCCTGAAAGCTACGACGGCACGAAGCTCATTCGCTTTCTCTCGGCGGTGAAGGCGGGAGAGCACAACGTAGCGGCTCCCGTCTATTCGCATATCACTTACGACCTCGTGCCAGGCGAGACGGTGATCGTCGACCGGCCCGATATACTCATCTTCGAGGGTATCAACGTTCTTCTGCCGAACCGGCTGCCCCGCGATGGCAAGGAGATTCCGTTCGTGTCCGATTTCTTCGACTTCTCGATCTTTCTTGACGCCAATGACGCCCTGCTTGAGCAATGGTACATCAACCGGTTCATGGGCCTGCGCGACACGGCCTTCCGCGATCCGCGCAGCTATTTCCGTCAATACGCCGACCTCAACGATGCGGAGGCCGAAGCGACGGCGCGATCGATCTGGCGGCGGATCAATCTCGTCAACCTGCACGAGAACATCCTCCCGACGCGGCCGCGCGCCGACCTGCTTTTGACAAAAGGGGCGAGCCACCGGATCGAAGAAGTGGCGTTAAGGAAGCTGTGAGCGCAATCCGGCGAGCGCTGATCGCCTGCGCATGGCTTCTCAGCCTTCTGGCGGTCACGCTCGCGCAGGCCAAGACGCCCGAAGCCTGTCACGGCGCGGACCTCACGCATGTCGAAGGGCTCGAGGCGGCCGAAGCGGCGCGCGCCGACGACCTCGTCAACGCTAACGGCCTCATGTGGCGGATCGAGAAGCCGACGTTGGCGCCCTCCTACCTTTTCGGCACGATCCATTCGACCGACGATTCCGTGCTCGAAGTCGCCCGGCGCGCGGCTGAGCTGATTCAAGGCGCCAAGATTGTGGCGACCGAACTTGGGGGGCCATTCGACCTGGCCGAGAAGGCCAGCCTCACGGCGGCGATGCTGGCCCAGGCGCTTGATCGCGACCACGACACGTTCGAGGGCGTCATACGGCAGGACGATCGCGAACGAGTTGAGAAGCTGTTTGCCAGCCAAGGCTATCCGGTCGAATTCCTGCACCACCTGAAGCCATGGTTTCTCGCTATCCTGACCGCGCTCCCGGCATGCGAAGCGCAGCGCGAAGCGCTGAACCTGCCCGAGGTCGATCAGTTCCTCGCGCAGACGGCCAAGGACTCGGGGGCGAAGGTCGTTGCGCTCGAAACGCCTCAGGAGCAGCTCGACGCCATCGCGACGATGCGCCCCGCAGTCGCGGCGACGCTGCTCACGCTCGCCGCGCGGGAGCCCGACTTGAACGGCGACCTCTACGAAACGATGCTCCGGCTCTACCGGGAGAGCCGACCGGCGGAAATCCTGCCCATTTCGGATGTAGCGGGCGGATTGAGCAACGCCGAGCGTTCGGCGCAGGACGAGTTCACCCATGTTCTGCTCGTCGACCGCAATGGCGTCATGGCCAAGCGCGCCGCGCCGCTCCTTGCCGACGGCGGCGCCTTCATCGCCGTTGGCGCGCTGCACCTGACCGGCAAGGACGGACTGATCGAACGGTTCCGGGCGGAGGGCTACACGGTGACCCGCGTCTGGTGAGGCGCCTATTCCCCGTAAGGAGTCCAGATGTTCTTGACCTGAGTTCGCGCGGCGCAAGAACTCGCGGCCCTCGGCTCTGGCCAAGTCAATCGTCGTGGCTGAGACCCAGGTCGCCTTGAGGTTGCCCGCCGACAGAGCCTCGACCTCAGCTGCGCCTTTCGCGTCGCCCACGTACCAGAGAGCGTCTATGCCGTCGTGCTCGGCGAGCGTCTTTGCGAGCGTAGTCGCTTCACCGGTGACGATGTTGACGACGCCTGCTGGAACGTCCGACGTCTCGAGGATCTGATAGAAATCGGTCGCGCTCAACGGGTGGCTGGCCGAGGGAACGGCGATGACGCAATTGCCCATCGCGATCGCAGGCATGACGAGCGAAATGAAAGCGAGCAGCGGGGCCTCGTCCGGGCAGACGACGCCCATGACGCCCCACGGCTCGTTCATCGCAAGCGTGACAAAGCGCGACCGCGTCGCGTGAACAGCGCCATCGAACTTGTCGGCATAGCCTGCATAGAAAAAGGCGCGTCGGATCGAGGCTTCGACCTCGCCTTCCGCCGCGCGGGCGGAGGCCCCGGTCATCGCTCTCAGGCGGCGCGCGAATTCCTCCGCGCGGGCGCTCAAATTCTCGGCCACGTAGTAGAGAACCTGGGCGCGATTATGCGCAGTCGCCGCTCCCCAGGATGCCGCCTTGGCCGCAGCCTCGACGGCGTTGCGGATGTCCTTGCGATTGCCTAAGCCCGCGAGCCCAACCTCGCGGCCGGCCGGATCGAGAACCGCATAGCTATAGCCCGAATCCGGGCGCGCCTGCTTGCCGCCGATGTAGAGCTTCGCAGTCCGATCGAGGTCGGCGCCGGCCGTCTCTCGCGCCGGGACGTGGCCCGGCGCAGCGTCGAGACGCGGCGGCTTGCTGGACCTGGGCTTTGCCTTGCCCGCGTCGGCGACGCGGTACTCGGAGAGGCCCTCGCGCCCGCCCTCGCGGCCGAAGCCGCTCTCGCGATAGCCGCCAAAGCCCGCGGCGGCGTCGAACATGTTGGTCGAATTGATCCAGACGACGCCAGCCTTGACGCGGGCCGCGACCTCGAGCGCGCGATTGACGTTCTCGGTCCAGACGGACGCGGCGAGGCCATAGCGGGTGTTGTTGGCGAGCGCCACTGCTTCGTCAGGCGTGCGGAAAGTCGTCGCAACCAGCACCGGACCGAAGATCTCCTCGCGCGCGAGGACCGACGCAGGTTCAACGCCGGTGACCAGCGTCGGTGGGTAGAAGCAACCTCGAGCAGGCAGCGAATCGTCGGCGCGAAAAACCTCGAGGCCTTCCATTTCGCCCTCGCGCATGAGCCGCTTGATGCGCTCGAGCTGGATCGGCGAGACGATCGCGCCGACGTCGGTCGACTTGTCGAGTGGATCGCCGACCCTGAGATTCGCCATGCGCGCGCGCAGCTTCGTGTACAGCGCCTCGGCGACGCTCTCAGCGACCAGGAGCCGCGAGCCGGCGCAACAGACCTGTCCCTGGTTGAACCAGATCGCATCGACTGCGCCCTCGACCGCGCTGTCGAGGTCGGCGTCCTCGAACACGACGAACGGCGACTTTCCTCCGAGCTCGAGCGAGAGTTTCTTGCCCGTGCCGGCAGTCGCCTTGCGAATCAACCGGCCGACTTCCGTCGAGCCGGTGAAGGCGACCTTGTCCACGCCGGGATGGGCGACGAGCGCAGCGCCAGTCGCGCCATCGCCGGTGACGATGTTGACCACCCCCGCGGGCAGTCCCGCTTCGACGCAGATCGCCGCGAAGGCAAGCGCGGTCAAAGGCGTATATTCCGCCGGCTTCAGGACGACGCTGTTGCCGGCCGCAAGCGCGGGCGCGATCTTCCAGGCGAGCATCAGCAGCGGGAAGTTCCACGGGATAATCTGCCCGCAGACGCCGACAGGCTTCGTTCCCGGAAATTCGGTCTCGATCAGCGACGCCCAGCCCGCATGATGGTAGAAATGGCGCGCGACGAGGGGAATGTCGATGTCGCGCGACTCGCGGATCGGCTTGCCGTTGTCGATCGTCTCCAGGACGGCAAGGAAGCGCTCCCGCTTCTGCACGTGGCGCGCAAGCGCGTAGAGATGCTTCGAGCGCTCGAAGCCGGACAACGCCGCCCATTTGGCCTGTGCCTTGCGCGCCACGGCGACCGCGGCGTCGATATCGGCCGGCGAGCCCTGGCTCGCGCGCGCGACCTGTTCGCCGGTCGCGGGATTGAAGACCTCGAAGAGGTCGTGGGGCCGGGTGAAGGCGCCGCCGATGAAGTGCCCGAAGCCGCCCGCGTGCTCATCGAGCCACGCCCGGACGTGCTCGCTGCCCTCGGGCGACGGGCCGTAGTCCATGGTGCGCAGAATATCCTTGATGACGCCCATGTTTCCCTCACGCCATGGGATGGCGATGGGCGGCCGAATAGCGTGCGGTCGCGTAGTGGTCGAGCTGGCGTTCGATGTCGGTCAGGAGGCCGCTCGCGCCGATGCGGAAGAGGTCGGGCTGCATCCATGGCGCTCCCAGCTCTTCCTTCATCAGGATGAGCCAGGCGAGCGCGTCCTTGGTCGTTCTAAGGCCGCCCGCCGGCTTGAATCCGATGTCGACGCCGGCGCGCTCGCGATAATCGCGCAATGCGCGAACCATCACCAAGCTCACCGGAAGCGTGGCGTTGACGTCCTCCTTGCCGGTCGAGGTCTTGATGAAGTCGGCCCCCGCCTGCATCGCGACCATGCTGGCCGCGTAGACGTTGCGCAGCGTCTTCAAATCCCCCGTGCCGAGGATCGCCTTCAGATGCGCTCGCCCGCAGGCTTCCCGCATCGCCGCCACTTCGTCGTAAAGCGCTCTCCAGTCGCGGCCGAGGACATGGGCGCGGGTGATGACGATGTCGATCTCGCTTGCGCCCTCGGCGACCGCATAGCGGATCTCCTCGAGCCGCTGCTTTAGTGGCGAGAGCCCGGCGGGAAAGCCGGTGGCGACGGATGCGACAGGGATTCCCGAGCCTTTCAGCGCCTTGACCGCCGGGGCGACCATGGTCGGGTAGACGCAGACGGCGGCGACCGTGAGCCCGAGGTCGGCGATGCCGAGCGCGGCGAGAAGCTCGTCGCTCAACGGGCGGCGCGCCTTGGCGCAGAGCCGGCGCACGCGCTCGGGCGTGTCGTCGCCGGAAAGCGTCGTGAGATCGATGCAGGTCATCGCCTTCACGAGCCAGGCCGCCTGGTATTCCTTCTTGACCGAGCGGCGGGTGGTCAGCGTCGCGGCGCGGCGCTCGACCGCGCTCGCGTTCACGCCCTGGCTCTCGAACCAGTCGGGCGCGAGCGGCACACCGGGATTGCGCGGGCGGTTATGCCCGGCGACAGCTGGGTTGGCGATCGCTTCGTTCATGCCGCCTCCCTTTGCCAGCGCGCTCGGGCGCGAACGTGTCACGATCGGGCGCCGAAGGCCATTCCAAACTTAGCCAAGCCCATCGACGCCCAGCCGCGAGCCGCTCCAAATCCGGCCAAGGAAAAGGCTTGCATTTCCTTGGGTCGCCTTTGCAGTTTTGAGCCTTTTCAAGGGCTTGCGCCGCGGGCGGCCAGGATTTCCTCTTGCGCGTTCCCTGCTTTCGCCCGGCCTAACGGGGGCGCGCCGATCACGCCCATTGCCGCGAGCATAACACAGACTTTGGCTTTTCCGAAGCAATTGTTCCCCCGCCTCTCCTCACGGAAGGCCCCGCCGAGCCGTCAGTGGGTCAGGCGCAGGGCGGCGACCTTCTCGGGGGTCAGACGCGAGCCGGCGCCGAGCCGGGCGGTCGCATAATTGGCGACGGCGGCGATCTCCGCGTCGCTATAGGCGTCGCCGAAGGCCGGCATGGCCATGCCCGCTTCGCCGGGCTTGCGGCCCCCGCCGAACAGGATGACTTGCGCGACATTGACGCCGGACGGATCGTTGACCGAACGGTCGCCCACGATCGTCGCGAGGCCCGAAATCAGGCTCCGGCCGGTCCACCCGTGACAGCTCGCACAGGCTGCGGCGTAGATCTGCTCGCCGAGCGGGTTGTCGGCCTGACCCGGCTCGTGCTCCGCGACCGCGCTCGGCGGCCGGGGCGCAGGCAGATCCGGATTGGCGATGGGCGGCACGGTGCGCAGATAGGCGACCATGGCTGCGATGTCTTCGCTGGTCAGATGCACGAGGCTGAGGTCGACGGCCTCCCCCATCGGCCCCGCCGCCGTGCCGCGTCCCTCCGCATGGCCCGTTGCGAGATAATGCGCCAGCGCCTCGGCGTTCCAGTCTCCGACCCCGCTCGTGGAATCGCTGGTGATGTTATAGGCGCGCCAGCCGCCGGTGACGGCGCCGGCGAATTTGCGCCGCTCGTCGAGCGCCTGGAAAAGATCGCGGGGCGTGTGACATTCGCCGCAATGGGCGAGCGCCTCGACGAGATAGGCGCCCCGGTTCCACTCGGCGCTGCGGTTGGCATGCGGCTCGAAGCGGCGGTTTGCGTCGAACATGAGCGCCCATATCGCCATCGACCAGCGCTGGTCGAACGGAAAGCCGAAGGTATTGGGAATGGCGGGCGCGTTGACCGGCGCGAGGCTGAACAGATAGGCCTTGATGGCGAGGGCGTCGGCGTCGGTCAGGTAGGTGTAGCTCGCGAACGGCATCGCCGGGTAGAGGCGCGCGCCGTCCCGCCGGACCCCGCGGCGGACGGCGGCCAGAAACTCCGCATCGCTGTACTGGCCGATGCCGGTCTCCTTGTCGGGCGTGATGTTGGTCGAATAGATCGCGCCGAAGGGCAGCACGAACGCCCGCCCGCCCGCGAAGGGCTGGCCGCCGATCGCCGTGTGGCAGGCCTCGCAGTCGGCGGCGCGGATGAGATAGCGCCCTCGCTCGATCAGGCTCGCGTCCTTGAGGCTCGCCGGCGCTCCGGTCGGATCGGCTTGCTTGTAATCGGCGAGCACGACCTCGTCGCTCCCCGCGAACGCGGTCGGACCGGGGCCGAACACGTTCCAGGCCACGAATCCCAGCACCGCGACGGCCACGAGCGCGGCCGCGGCGAGCAGAATGCCCCAAAGCCGCCTCACGCGGCTTTCCTCAGCGCAAGCAGCTTGCGGTCGACCGGCAAGCTGCGGAGGCGGACCCCGGTCGCGGCGAAGAGAGCATTGACGAGCGCCGGCGCGGCGATCGAAGTGCCCGGCTCGCCGATGCCCCCCGGCTCTTCGCCGTTCCGGATCTGATGAACTTCGATCGCGGGCGCCTCATTGATACGCATGATGCGATAATTGTTGAAGTTGCTCTGCTGTACCCGCCCTTTTAGGAGCGTGATCTCGTTATAGAGCGCCGCGGTGAGCCCGAAGATGAGGCCGCCCTGGATCTGCGCCTCGACCGTGTCGGGATTGACCACCGAGCCGCAATCGACCGCCGCCGTCACGCGGCGAATCGCGATCTCGCCATTGGCGTCGACGGCGGCCTCGACGATTGCGGCGACATAGGAGCCGAACACGGTCTGGCAGGCCACCCCGCGTCCGACCCGCGCGGGAAGCGCGCCGCCCCACCCCGCCTTCTCGGCGGCGAGATCGAGGCAGGCGAGCAGCCGCGGCTCCTTCGCCAGATGCGCGCGGCGGAAGGCGACCGGATCCCGTCCCGCGGCATGCGCGAGCTCGTCGACGAAGCCCTCGACGACGAAGATGTTATGTCCGGGGCCGACGCTGCGCCAGAAGCAGGTTTCAACGCCGGGCGGTTCGGAGCGAACATATTCGACGTGAAGGTTCTTCGTGTCGTAGGGAACATCGATCGCGCCGTCGACCGCATCGACGTCGATGCCGTCCTTGAACGCGGGCGGCAGCCAGCGCGCCATGATGGAGGAGCCGGCGATCCTGTGGCTCCAGGCCGTGATCCTACCGTTCGAAAGGCTGGCGGCGAAGCGATCGAAATAGAACGGCCGGTAGGGGGCCTGCTGGATGTCCTCTTCCCGTGTCCAGATCACCTTGACCGGACCCTCGACCTTTTGCGCGATGCGCACCGCCTTGACGACATAGTCGACCTCGAGCCGCCGGCCGAAGCCGCCGCCGATGAGGTGATTGTGGACGACGACCTTCTCGATCGGAAGACCCGTGACCTGCGCCGCGATCGCCTGCGTGCGCGAGAGGACCTGATTGCCGACCCAGATCTCGCAGCCGTCCGGCTGCACATGCACGGTGCAGTTCATCGGCTCCATCGGCGCATGGGCGAGGAAGGGCGCGTGATAGGTCGCCTCGACTTTCGTTCCCTCGCCCAAAGCGGCCGCGACGTCGCCGGTCGATTTTGCGACTGCGCCCGCCTTCTCGCTCGCCGCGACGAGAGCGTTCAGCACGTCGGCGGTCGAGACATTGGCGTTCGGCCCTTCGTCCCATGCGATATCGAGCGCCGCAAGCCCCTGCTTGGCGGCCCACATGTGATCGCCGACGACCGCGACGAGATCGTCGAGAACGACGACCTGCCTCACTCCAGGCACGCCGCGAGCCGCTTTGTCGTCGACATGCGCGATCTTGCCGCCGAACACCGGACAGCTCGCGAGCGTGGCGATCTTCACTCCCGGCGGCCTTGCGTCGATGCCGTAGACGGCCTTGCCGTTCACCTTGTCGGGCGTGTCGAGGCGCTTGAGCGACTTGCCGATGAGCTTGAAGTTCGCCGGCGACTTGAGCGGCGGATCCTTCGGCGGCGTCAGCGTGGCGGCCGCTTGCGTGAGCTCGCCATAAGCCGCCTTCTGCGCGCTCGCATCGTGGATGACCTCGCCGTTCTCCGTCCGGCACGAGGCGGGATCGACGCTCCACTTCGTCGCCGCGGCCTCGACCAGCATCGCGCGTGCGGCCGCGCCGGCCTCCCGCATCGGCTTCCAGAACGCGCGGATCGAGGTCGAGCCGCCGGTCGCCTGAAACCCGAGGAGCGGATTGGCGTAAAGCTTGTCGTCTGGCGGCGCGGCCACGACCGTCACGTTCGCGAACGGCGCGTCGAGCTCCTCGGCGATGAGCATCGAGAGAGCCGTATAGACGCCCTGCCCCATCTCCACTTGCGGGATCGTGAAGGTGACTTTGCTGTCGGGGTCGATGCGAATGAAGGCGTCGGGCGTGAAATCGGCGCTTGCCTCCGCCGCGAAGGCGGGCGCGAGCCGCGGGATGGCGACGCCAAGCATGAGGCCGCCGCCGGCGGCGACGGTCGCCTTCACGATCGCGCGGCGAGTGAACGAGCGAGGGGACGAGGATCGGGTCATCGACAAATCTCCCTCAGGCCGAATGCGCGGCTTCTTTGATCGCGGCGCGGATGCGCACATAGGTGCCGCAGCGGCAGATGTTTCCCGCCATGGCCGCGTGGATGTCGGCGTCATTCGGATCGGGCGTCCTCATGATGAGCGCGGCCGCCGACATGATCTGCCCGGACTGGCAGTAGCCGCATTGCACCACTTCGAGGCCGAGCCACGCCTTCTGGATCTTGCGTCCCGCCTCGGTTGCGCCAACGCCCTCGATGGTCGTCACCTTGCGGTCGCCGATCGAGCCAACGGCCAAGAGGCAGGAACGCACCGGCTGCCCATCGACATGGACCGTGCAGGCGCCGCATTGGGCGATCCCACAGCCGAACTTGGTTCCGGTGAGGCCGATCACATCCCGCAAAGTCCAGAGCAGCGGCGTATCGGGCGCGACATCGACCGTTTCGGGCTTTCCATTGATCTCGATGGTTATCGACATGGCTTGTCTCCGATCCGGATCGAGTATCGGCCTGTAATGTCTGGCTTGGGCGGTGATATCCGCTGCGATATGTCTCGCCAGACACAGCGCGATTGCTTGTTGAGATCTGAAGCTAGGATGCGCGCTTGTGTTAGGCAATGACCGATTGACGCCGGGCTCCAAGAACTCCGTCGCCAACACGACGATGTGATGTCGGATGCTAACCGCTGACGATCGCTCCGAACGCCGCGCGCACGTCTTTGCGCGCTTCGTCAAGCGCCGCGGTGAACGCTTCGAAGTCGGGGAAGCCGCTCGCCGCGGCGATGCGGCGTTTGACGCCGGCGGCGGCTTTCACGGGATCGAAAGGGCCCGCGGTGGACAGGCGCATGAACTGGGTCGCGTCGGTATAAAGCCGATGCGCGTCGATGAGCGTCTCGGCCTCCTCGGCGGTGATGAGCC
Organism: uncultured Alphaproteobacteria bacterium; assembly: GCA_963794655.1. GTDB lineage: Bacteria > Pseudomonadota > Alphaproteobacteria > Rhizobiales > Beijerinckiaceae > Roseiarcus. The sequence goes on along the minus strand of CAWCEV010000006.1, from coordinate 410,230 downwards.
CGGCGGCGCCGGCCTTTTCGAGCGCAGCGCGGGTCGAGACGTCGAGGACGCTCGGGCGCTCGTGGGCGAAGGCGAGCTCCAGATATTGAGCGATGAATTCGATGTCGATGAGCCCGCCCCTGGCCAGCTTCAAATCCCATGCGTCCTTGTCGCCCTTCTCGGCGGCGATCAGCTTGCGCATCGCGCCGGCGTCGCGGGCAACGCTCGCCGGTTCGCGCTTGCGGGTGAGCGTCTCGAGCACCGTGGCGGCGACGTCCGCGCCCAGGCTCGCATCGCCGGCGACGACGCGGGCGCGGGTCAGCGCCATGTGCTCCCAGGTCTCCGCCTCGCTCAGCTGATAGTGCTTGAACGACGAGAGCTGGGTCGCGAGCGGCCCCTGGCGCCCGGAGGGCCTGAGACGCATGTCGACGTCATAGAGGCGTCCGGCCTTGGTGGGCGCGGTCAGGGCCGCGATCAGCCGCTGGGTCAGCCTCGCGTGGTAAACCGCCGGGCCGAGCGGCTTGCGGCCGTCCGACTCGCTCGCGTCGGCCGGAAAATCATAGATCAGAATGAGATCGAGGTCGGACGCGGCGGTCATCTCGCGCGAGCCGAGCTTGCCAAGCCCGACCACCGCGACCCGGCCGCCGCTGACCCGCCCATGCTCGGCCGCGAAGGCTTTCGCGACCTCTTCGAGCATGACCGCGATCAGCCCTTGCGCGAGCGCGCTATAGGCGCGGCCGGCGCGGTCGGGATCGAGGCGCCCCGAAAGCAGGTTGAGGCCGATGTGGAATGTCTCTTCGGCGGCGAAATCGCGGGCGCGGTTCAGCGCCTCCTCGTAGGTCGGCGCCTGGGCGACGAAAGCCGCGACCCGCTCGCGCATCCTGTCGTCGTCGAGGCTCGTCTCGAAGGCGACCTCGCGCGCCGGGTCGATCGCCGCGTCGAGCACGTGGGGCCGGGTCGCGATCACCTGCGCGAGCCGCGGCGCGCTCCCGAGCACGTCGCCGAAGAGCTCGCGCAAGGCGGCGTTGGAGCGCAGGATCGACAGGAGCTCGACGCTGGCGGGCATCCGGGCCAGCGCTTCGTCGAAGGCGGCGAGCGCGGCGTCGGGGTCGCCTGAGCCGGCGAAGGCTTCGAGCAGCGCCGGGGTCAGCTCGGTCATGACCTCCCGCGCCCGCGCGCTACGGACCGCGGCGCGCCGGCCGAAATGCCAGCCGCGAACAGTTTCCGCGGCGGTCTCCGGGCGCTCGAACCCGAGCGCGCGCAAGGTCGCGAGCGTCTCGGGATCGTCGACGACGCCGGTGAAGACGAGATTGCCGCTGGACGCGCTGAGCGCCGGCGCATCCTCGAACAGCCGGGCGTAGTGATGCTCGACCCGGGTCAGATGGCGGGTGACATCCTTCACGAAGCCGTCGAGCCGCGCATAGCCGCAGAACTTGGCGAAGCGGGCGAGCGCCGGCGTCTCGAACGGCAGCCGCTGGGTCTGCTCGTCCTGAACCATCTGCAGCCGGTGCTCGACCCGGCGCAGGAACGCATAAGAGCGGCCGAGATCGTCGACCGCCTCGGCGCTGACCCACTTGTCGGCGTGAAGCCGCTCGAGCATGTCGAGGGTGCGCGCCCCGCGCATCTGCGCACGGCGGCCGCCGAAGATGAGCTGCTGGGTCTGGACGAAGAACTCGATCTCGCGGATACCGCCGCGCCCGAGCTTGATGTCGTGGCCGGGAACGACCACTCGCTCGTGGCCGCGCACGGCGTGGATCTGCCGCTTCATCGCATGGATGTCGGCGATCGACGCATAGTCGAAATACTTGCGCCAGATGAACGGCGCGAGTTCGGCAAGGAAGCGCTCGCCGAGCTTGATGTCGCCCGCCGCCGGGCGCGCCTTGATGAGCGCCGCGCGCTCCCAGTTCTGGCCGACGGTTTCGTAATAGGAATAGGCGCTCGGCGTCGAGAGCGCGACCGGGGTCGAGGCGGGGTCGGGCCTGAGGCGCAGGTCGACTCTGAGCACGTAGCCGTCGCTGGTCCGCTCCTGCAGGAGCCGCGCCAGCGCCTTGGTCATGCGCACGAACAGCGGCCCCGGCTCGGCGCCTGGCGGAATCGAGGCCGCAGCCGGATCGTAGAGGACGATGAGGTCGATATCGCTCGAATAATTGAGCTCGCGCGCGCCCATTTTTCCGAGCGCCAGAACGACGACGCCCGAGCCGTCCTGCGGATCGGCCGCATCGGGATCGAGGTCCAGGAGTCCGGCGCGCGCGTGCCTGCGCAGGAGGAAGGCCAGCGCGGCGCCGACGGCGGCGTCGGCGAAGCGGGTCAGCGCCTCGGTCGCCGCGACCACGTCCCAGACGCCGCCAATGTCGGCGAGTGCGATCAGGAGCGCCGATTCGCGCTTCAAACGGCGAAGGGCGCGCATGAGGTCCGCCTCGTCCTCGTCGCGACGCGCGGCCACTCCCCGAACGAGGGCGTCGAGCGATTCGCCGGGCGGGGTCCGCAAGAGCCGGGCGAGCCGCGCCGGGTCCTCCTTGATGAGCGCCCACAGATAGGGCGAGTGATCGGCGAGACCGAGCAGAACGTCGCGCGTCCGGCCGCGACCGAGTTCGGGCGCGAGGTCCGCTTCGGCGGTCTCAATCAGTGAAGCGAGCCGGCGCCGGGCTTCGGCCGGCGCGCCGAGCCGCGGGGCTTCGATAAAAGCGTCAGCGAGCGGCGCGGTCATTCATGACCAATTCCCCCGCCGCCGGCGGCAAGGCGGGGATCGGCGGGTCCGTCGCCGGCAGGGTGACACGGACGCGAAGCCCGGGTTCGTTGTCCTCGAGCTCTACCGAGCCGCCGTGCATGCGCGCCACCGCCGCGGCGAGCGAAAGGCCCAGCCCCGACCCGGGCCGGGAGCGCGAGCCTTCGAGCCGGACGAACCGGTCGAGAACCCGGGTCCGGTCGGCGGGCGCGATGCCGGGCCCGCGGTCGGCGATCGTCAGAACGACGAACCCGCCGATCCGATCGGCCGTTATGACGACGTCGGGTTTTGCGTCCGCATCCGCGGGCCCTCGATCCGGCGCGCCATATTTGAGCGCGTTGTCGATGAGATTGGCGATCGCCTGGCCGATCAGCTCGCGATTGCCGCTGACCGTGAGCGAACCCTGCACATGCACGGTCAGCGCGACGCCTTCTTCCTCCGCGATCGGCTCGTAAAGCTCAGCCATGCTTCGCGCCGCTTCGCCGACATCGACAAGCTGAGGCGGGCCGACGTCGCCGCCGGCCTCCGCGCGCGCGATCAGGAGCAGCGCGTTGAAGATCCTGATCAGCGCGTCCGATTCCTCGATCGTCTTCTCAAGCGCGAGGCGATAGGAAGCGGCGTCGCCGTCGAAGGCGAGCGCCGCCTCGGCGTGGTTGCGCAGCCGGGTGAGCGGCGTGCGCAAGTCGTGCGCGATGTTGTCGGAGACCTCGCGCAGGCCTTCCATGAGTTCGCCGATTCGCCCGAGCATCTCGTTGAGGCCTTCGGCGAGCCGGTCGATTTCGTCGCCCGAACCCGACACCGGCAGCCGCCGGCTGAGGTCGCCGGCCATGATGCCGTGCGCCGAGATGTTCATGTCGTCGATGCGCTGCAGCACCCGGCGGGCGACGAACAGCGCTCCGGCCGCCCCGAGCGCGGCGAAGAAGATAAGCGAAAGCGCGAGCGCCCGCACCATCACCGCCCCGATGCGGGCACGGTCGCCAAGGTCATGGCCGATCAGGAGCCGCAGGCCGTAGGGCAGAACATAGACTCCGACCAGCGCCTGCCGGGTGCGCTCGCTGCTCCCCGAACTGCGGTAGGAGATCGGCACGAAACCGGGGTGCGACAGCACTTCGGCGGGAATCTGCTGAACGTTGCCGGCGAGCGGTTCGCCGATCGGGTTGGTCAGGAGGTAGAGCGAGGCGCCAGGTTCGCGCTTGCGCGCCTCGATAACCGAGCGGAGGGTGTCGAGTCCTCCGGTGTTGAAGGCGTCCATCAGGCCCTTGGCCTCGGCGTCGATCGTCTGCGATATCTCGCGGTCGACGACGGAGATCACTTCCCAGGCGATGAAGCTGAGCACAATACCGGCGCCGACAGCGCTCAGGAGCAGAATCGCCAGCGCGAGGCGAAAGGCGGTGGCGCGGAAGAGCTTACCGAGCGCCGTCACGAATCATATAACCGGCGCCGCGGACAGTGCTGAGCAGCGGCGCATCGAAATCGCGATCGATCTTGGCCCTCAGACGCGACACGTGAACGTCGATCACATTGGTCTGCGGGTCGAAATGATAGTCCCAAACATGTTCGAGCAACATGGTGCGGGTGACCACCTTGCCGGCGTTCTGCATCAGGTATTCGAGCAGCCGGAACTCGCGCGGCTGGAGGACGATCTCCTCCGCCTGGCGCGTCACCTTATGCGAAAGCCGGTCGAGCGTCAGGTCGCCGACCCGCAGAACCGTTTCCTCCGGCGCGCCCTTGGGACGGCGGCGCGCGAGCGCCTCGACCCGGGCGAGAAGCTCGGAAAAGGCGTAGGGCTTGGACAGATAATCGTCGCCGCCGGCGCGCAGGCCCTTGACCCGGTCGTCCACCTGTCCGAGCGCGGAGAGAATGAGGACCGGGGTCTCGTTGTTCTGGCTGCGCAGCGAGCCGACGAGCGTGAGACCGTCCATCTTCGGCAGCATGCGGTCGACGATGGCGACGTCATAGCCGCCCTCGAGCGCGAGATCATATCCGGTAACGCCGTCATTCGCCTGGTCGGCGACGTGCCCGGCTTCGCGAAAGGCTTTGGAGAGATAAGCCGCCGCGTCGCGGTCGTCTTCGATGATGAGGATGCGCATGTCGGACATATAGCGAATCCGGGGCCGCTTTGGCCAAAAAAGGTATGGCGGCAGGTCCTCGGGGGGCTTGATAAGGACCTGCCGCCACCTTGCCGGGGTCGCGCGGGCGGGGATATGTGCGACCGCCGACTTGGACGGAAGAGCGCGCTATGCGCGGGCCGGGGACATGCCCATGAACCCTTCCGTCCATTTCATGCCGGCGTTCCGCTGTCGGTGAGGAACGCCGGGTATTGGTATTACGATGCGCGCGTCGGCAGCGTGAGATAGCGCTCGCCGTCGCCCGACTTGATGCGTAACAGTACCGACTTCTTGCCGTCGGTCTTGGCCGAGTCGATCGCATCGGCGACCTCAGACGGCCGGTTGACCGACTTTCCGGCGACCTCGAGGATCACGTCGCCCTGCTTCAGGCCCTTGTCGGCCGCGGCGCCGTCGGGATCGATCTCGGACACCACAACCCCGTCCTGGCCATGGGCGGCGTGGAGCGTGAGACCGAGCTTGGCGAGCATAGAGGCTCCGCCGTTCTCGTCGGAATTGCGCGCATCCGCGCTCGCCGTCTTGTCCATCGGCATGGTTCCGAGCGTCACGTCGATGGTCATCGGCGAGCCGTTGCGGACGACCGTGAGCTTGGCGGTCTTCTTCGGGCCGAGCGCGGCGATCCGGCGGGCGAGCTCGTGCGGATCGGCGACGGCGTCGCCGTCGACCGCGGTGATGACGTCGCCGCTCTTGACGCCAGCGGCTGCTGCGGGCGAGTTCTTCTGCGCCTCGGCCACCAGCGCGCCGGACGCGTTCTTGAGCCCGAGGTTATCGGCTAGATCCTGGGTCACATTCTGAATCTGCACGCCGATCCAGCCGCGCGTCACCGAGCCGTTCGTCTTGAGCTGATCGACGACGCTCTTGACGACGTCGCTCGCGATCGCAAAGCCGATGCCGACGCTGCCGCCCGACGGCGAGAAGATCGCGGTGTTGACGCCGACCACCTCGCCCTCGGCGTTGAAGGTCGGGCCGCCCGAGTTGCCGTGATTGACCGGCGCGTCGATCTGCAGGAAATCGTCGTAAGGGCCGGAGCCGATGTCGCGCCCGCGGGCCGAGACGATGCCGGCCGTCACCGTGCCGCCGAGGCCGAACGGATTGCCGACCGCGATCACCCAATCGCCGACGCGCGGCGCCTGGGCGGCGAAGTTAACGAACGGGAAGTTGTCGCCCTGGGCCTTGAGCAGCGCAAGGTCGGTCTTGCTGTCGATACCGATCACCTTGGCGGGCATCGTCTTGCCGTCGGAGGTGGTGATGGTCACTTCGGTCGCGTGGTCGACGACGTGGTCGTTGGTGACGATGTAACCGTCGGACGAGATGAAGAAGCCGGACCCCTGCGCCTGGCCGAAATGATGGCGGGGAGCGCGGTCGCTGTCCCCATTGTTGTCATTGTCGTTCGGCAGGCCGAAGCGGCGGAAGAAATGATAGAACGGGCTGTTCTTCGGAAAATCGGGGAGGCCTGGAGTGCTGTCCTCGTCATCGACAGGATCGGCGTCGGCGAGCTTGACCTTGACCGAAACGACGGCCGGCTTGACCCGGTCGACGACGTCGGCGAAGGAAGCGGGGCCGGCTGCCGGCTGGGCGCTCACGCTCGTTGCGGCGGCGGAGACCGGAATGGTCGATGTCTCGAACGCGACCCCTCCGAGCGCGGTCAACGCGACGGCGCCGAGAAGCGCGGCGCGAAGCGAATACGAGCGACGATCAAAAGTCATAGGAGCTCCCGCTGGTCCACTTGCCTGGCGGGAAATGTTCCGACCGCCAGCCTCGAATTGGACAATGCGCCGGGGCGCCTAAACGGGCGATGGCCCGAACATGAAAGCTTGGTAATGCTGGCCGCCGCTCCCGCGCGGCGCGTCTTACGCCTCTTGGACTCATGAGCCTACCGCAAGGGAAAACAAGCGCGAGTTGGGCCGCCACCCTCATCGGCCTCGGGGCGATCGCGCTCTGGTCCGCGCTCGCCCTCCTGACCGCCCTGTCGGGCAACGCGCCGCCGTTCGAGCTGGCGGCGCTGACCTTTGCCGTCGGAGGTTTGGGCGGCCTCCTCTATGCGCTCGCGCGTGGCCGTCTCCCGGCCCTGCGCCAGCCGCCCGTCGTCTGGCTCGTCGGGATCGGTGGGCTTTTCGGGTATCACGCGCTCTATTTCGCCGCCCTCAGGCGGGCGCCGCCGGCGGATGCGAGCCTGATCGCGTATCTCTGGCCGCTTCTGATCGTTCTCTTCTCCGCGGCGCTGCCGGGCGAGAGGCTAAGCTCGCGTCATGTCGCCGGCGCGGCGCTGGGCTTCCTCGGCGCGGCGACGCTATTTCTGTCGAAGGGGACGGGTCTAAACTTCGCGGCAACCGCGCCGGGTGTTCTCCTTGGCTACGGGTTCGCGCTGGCGTGCGCCATTGTCTGGTCGGCCTATTCGGTCCTTTCGCGCAGCCTGAAACAGGTCGCTACCGAGGCGGTCGCCGGCTTCTGTCTTGCGACGGCGGCGCTCGCGGCGCTTTGCCACGTTCTGTTCGAGACCACAGTCGCGCCGGCGGGCGCGCGGGAGTGGCTGGCGATCGTTGGCCTCGGGCTCGGGCCCGTCGGGCTCGCCTTCTACATTTGGGACTATGGCGTGAAGCACGGCGACATCCGCCTGCTTGGAGTCGCGGCCTATGCGGCGCCGGTGCTTTCGACTCTGATCCTCATCGCAGCTGGGATCGCTCCAGCGACTCCCGCGCTTGCGCTTGCCTGCGCTCTCATCGTCGGCGGAGCCGTTCTGGCGTCGCGGCGGGGCTGAGGCGCCCGAGAAGCCGCCGTCGTCCCGGCTTACGACTCGGCGATCGTCGACTTCGGCTTCAGGACCTGGCGGCCCCGGTACATGCCGCTCTTGAGGTCGATGTGATGGGGGCGGCGCAGTTCGCCCGAATCCTTGTCCTCGACATAAGCCGGCTTTTTAAGCGCATCGGCCGAGCGGCGCATGCCGCGGCGGGAAGGCGAGGTTTTGCGGCGCGGAACGGCCATCGGGAAACTCCAGAAACGGACGCGGGCGGCGGGGCCCGGGAATTGAGAAGCCGCGGCTCTTACACGCAATCGGGCCTAAGCGCCAGTCCCTCGACCCAGGTTCCCTCGACCCAGGTTTCAGGCCACCCCGGCCGTCTCGAACGCCGCCAGCGCAATCGCCTCCCGCGGGCCGCGATTGGCCCACAACACGAACTGGAAAGCCTGGAAATAGGTCTCGCAGGCGTTGACCGCCGCCTTCACCACCGCGCCGCATTGCGCATCGCTCGCCGCCGCGCCACCCGCCAGGCAGAGCGAGTGGCGGAACATCACCATGTCCTGCTGGGTCCACAGGTCGAAATGGCCGAGCCACAACTGCTCGTTGATGAGCTGCGTCAGTTCGCCGATTGCCGCCCGCTTGTGCGCCGGCGTCTTAAGGTCGAACGAACAGCTGACATGCAGCGATTCCTGTTCGGCGAGCCAGGTGAAGGCGACGTCGTAGTTGGCCTGCCGGCCGGAAACCAGGATCGAAATCTCGTCGTCCTGCGCCCGGTCGAAGTCCCATTCGTTGACGGCCGCGAGCCGCTCGACGACGTCGACAGGATGTTCGGGCCGGTCGTCATAGCGGCTTTCGATGACGGTCATCAGAGGTCCTTCGGCGGGGGGACAAGGCGCGAGAAAGCCGCCCGGCCCTTCAAGCGGGCGACGCGCCGCAACCTTGCTGATTCGTGACCGTCCGTAAAGGCGCGCCTGATTCCCCGTCCACAGAATCAGCGAACGGAATCAAGGCTCTGCTTGAGGAAAGCGAGTCCGATCAAGGCTTTGGCTCAGCGAGCTTCGCCTCGAGCGCCGCGATCCGTGCGGCGAGCTTCTCGTTGTCGTCGCGAGCGCGCGCGGCCATCTCCTTGACGGCCTCGAATTCCTCCCGGGCGACGACGTCCATGCCCGCCATCATCCGCTCCAGTTGCGCCCGGGCGAAGGTCTGGGCCTCCCGCCGGGCGCCGTCGGCAAGGCCGGCCGCGTCGGTCATCAAGCGCGAGAGGTCGTCGAAGAAGCGGCTCTGGGTCTGCGGCATGGGCTTGGCTCCCGGTTCGCGCCGGCGAATGCATAAAGCGGCGCTATGGTCATTTGGCTTGCGGCGCGCAGCCGCGCAAGGGAGGTCTCGGCCGGGTCAGCGCCCCGGCCTTACAAGGCGCGCCCCGAGGGTGCTAGCATCTCAAAAGACGTCCCAAGGAAACCCCATGCGCATCCGAGCCGCCGTTCTTCGCCAGTCCGGGCTCAAGCCGCCCTATGCGGCGTCGAAGCCGCTCGAGATCGCCGAACTCGACCTCGCCGCCCCTGGCCGCGGCGAAGTCCTCGTGCGGATAAAGGCGGCGGGCCTTTGCCATTCGGACCTGTCGGTGATCGACGGGTCCCGGCCCCGCCCGACGCCGATGGCGCTCGGCCATGAGGCGGCTGGGATCGTCGAGGCCCTGGGTGAAGGGGCGAGCGACCTCAAGGTCGGGGATCACGTCGTGCTGGTGTTCGTGCCGAGCTGCGGTCGCTGCGGCCCCTGCGCGGCCGGGCGCCCCGCGCTGTGCGAGCCGGGGGCCAAGGCCAATGGCGCGGGAACGCTGCTTTCCGGCGAGCGGCGGCTCAGTTTCCGCGCCGAGCCGATAAACCATCTCCTCGGCGTATCGGCCTTCGCCACCCATGCGGTGGTGGCGCGCGAATCCTGCGTCAAGATCGATCCCGACCTGCCGCTTGAGCTTGCGGCCCTGTTCGGCTGCGCGGTCCTGACCGGGGTCGGCGCGGTCGTTAACACCGCAAAAGTCGAGCCCGGCCAGTCGGTCGCGGTGGTGGGCCTTGGCGGCGTCGGCTTGAGCGTCGTCCTCGGCGCACGGCTAGCCGGCGCGCGCCAGGTGATCGCGGTCGATCTTTCGGACGAGAAGCTCGACTTCGCCTCGAAGCTCGGCGCGACCCACACGGTCAACGCCGGCTCGAATGACGCTGTCGGCGAGATCCGGCGCATCGCGGGCAATGGCGTCGATGTCGCGCTCGAGATGGCCGGCGCGGTTCCGGCGCTCGAGCTCGCCTATGCGGCGACCGCCCGCGGCGGCGTGACCGTGACCGCGGGCCTGCCCCACCCGGACAAGCGCATGAACCTTTCTCCGCTCGCGCTGGTCGCCGAGGAGCGAACGCTCAAAGGCTCCTATGTCGGCTCGGCGGTCCCGCAGCGCGACGTGCCGCGGATGATCGCCCTCTTCCGCGCCGGCCGCCTGCCCGTGGATCAGCTGCTGACCCATCGGCTCAAGCTCGACGACATCAATGAGGGCTTCGACCGTCTGCGCGACGGCGTGGGGGTGAGGCAGGTGATCCTGTTCGACTGAGCAGGCGCGACCCTGGCTTCGCGGGCCTCGCTCGGCGCACGCCCCGCGCCCGGGGCAAGGCTAAATAACTGACCGTCAAGCCTGGTTGCTGTCATGCCCGCGAAGGCGGGCACCCAGGACTAAGGCATTGAGGCGCCTCTGGATTCCCGCTTGCGCGGGAATGACAGAGGTGCGCTTCCGGGCGAGCCGCCCTAAAACTTGACCCTGACGCCGACCGTCGGGTCGATGTTCTGCGCCGCGAGATAGCCGCTGGCGAGGCCGCCGTAGACGTTCGACAGCGCGATGCCGGCATAGAGGTCGATCCGCTTGAGCGGCCGGTAGTCGACGAGCAAGGACACCGTGTCGTAAGAGCCGGCGCAGGATGAGCTGCTGGTGTGGATGCCGGTTCCGGTGCAGACGGCGGGCGCCGCAAGGAAATTGTTCTGCTCGATATAGTAGAAGGCGCCCATCACGTCGAGCCGATCGTTGACGGCGTATTTTCCGCCGATCCAGAAGATGTTCTCGACCCGGTTGACGTTATAGGCGTTGGTGGTGACCCAGACGGTGGGAAAGTTCTTTTTGTTGAGAATATTGCCGGGGACATTGTAGCCGCCGATGGTTTTGAAGCCGTTCGGATAATCGTCGCTCGGGTTGGCCTGGCGGAAATATTCCCAGCCGCCCATCGCCTGCCATGGCCCCCACTTGTATTTGCCGACCAGCATGAAGCCGGTGTTGTTCGAGAGCGTCGCCTTGAGGTCGTCGTCGCTATAGAATTTTGGGATCGCGTTGGTGCAGCCCGTCTGCCCTGCGAAGGGGCCGGTCTTCAGAACCGCGCATGTGCCGTTGAAGATGCTGGTGTTCTGCCCGTCCTTCGCATAGCTGCCGATGGCGTCCACCGACAGCGTGCCGCCCCATAGGTTGGGCGCGTCGGCGCCGAGCTGGCCCTGCCACATCGACGCGGACCCGTTCCCCTGATCGTAGCCGCCGACCTGGGCGAGGCCGGCGGCGCGGAAATTGCCGTAGTCCACCCGATACTTGAACGCCGTATTGGAGCGCGCGAGCTGGGTGTCGCTGAAGCCGGCGTAGGTTCCGGTGAAGCCGAATGGCGAGAAGGCGTATGCCGCGCCGAGCGGGTCGTAGGCGATGAGCGCGTCCAAAGCCAGCGAGTTGACCCGGCCGAAGGTCAGCGTGCCCCAGGTCTTGTTGCTGACGCCGATGAAGAACTGCGAATTGTCCCATTGGCCGGACCGGCTCGAGTTGCCGTTGGCGCTTTGCAGGATCAGCGCCTTGCCGTTGTTCATCACCTGCGAACGCTGCGAATTGGCGAGGTAGCCTGAAAGCGGGTCGAAACCCGCCTCGAGCGTGCCGACCAGCGACCAGCCGTAGCCGATCGGCTCGACCATTTTGACGCCGATGACCGACTGGTTGATGTTGTTGGGCGACCACAGCCACTTCGTGCCGTAGCTTTGCTTGCTGATGAGCCCCTGGGCGCCGTTGACGAAGGCCGGGTTCCAGGCCGCGCCATTGGTGTTGTACATGAGGCCGGCGTCGAGCGTCGCGTAAACGGTGAAGCCCGCGTAGGTCAGCGGGCACTCGGCGGCGGTCGAATTGAGATAGGCCCAGACATTGGCGAAGCAGTTTTGCGGCGCGGGCGCGGCGGGCTTTGTGGTCGGCAGGGCGACGTCCGCGGCATGGGCGACGCGAACCAGTCCAAATGCCGCCAAGGCAGCAACGCCAAGCGCTTTCATGCCAGCCCCATCCCGTTGAATTTATTTATTTAAGTTGAGGAGGCGGGGCCCGCGCCAGCGCCGACGACTTAAACTTTCTTTAAGGAACGTGAACGGACGCGCGATATATGTCAACAGATATGTCGCAATTCCGCCAATAACTCGCCACGAAAAATCACGCAGGGGATTGGTTTGTCAGCTTGATGCTCCCGGCGCCGCCGATCGTTGCGAGGGGCCGAAGGAGGTCAGCGGCGCGGCCCCGGCGAAGAGTCGCCAAATGGCGCCCAAGCCCTTGAAAACAAAGCCTTGAAACCAAAAACCGCGCAAATGGCCGGTCTTGCCCTCACCCGGCAAGCAGCCCCTTCACGATCGCGCTCGCCTTGGCGAAGTCCATTTGCCCTGGATGGGCGGTCTTGAGCGCGTTCACGACCTTGCCCATGTCCTTGATGCTGGCTGCGGCGGTCGAGGCGATGGCGGCCTTGGCGGCGGCGATCACCGCCGCCTCGTCCATCTGCTTGGGCAGGAACTCGTTGATGACCGCGATCTCCGCGTTCTCCTGGTCCGCGAGCTCCTTGCGTCCGGCCTCGGCGTAGATCGTCGCCGACTCCTGCCGGGATTTCACCATCTTGGTGAGCAGGGCCAACTCGTCGGCGCGGCTGACGATCTTGCCCGCGCCGCGCGCCTCGATCTCGCGCTCCTTCAGCGCCGCCATGATCAGGCGCAGCGCGCCGACGCGGACCTTCTCGCCGCCCTTCATCGCCTCTTTCATCTGTTGAGCAATGGAGTCGCGCAACGGCGCAGATTCCGCCATGAATGTCCTCGCTCGTTTGATTTGGGCGCGCGGCTTGACGCGCGGCGTGGGCGGCGCTTAAGCACAGCCGCATGTCAAGCGCAACACGCAGGAACCCCGCGGACGCCACGGACGATCCGTCCTCGGGCTGGCGCCCGCGCGTCGCGACCGGCGTGATCGTGCTCGCCGACGGCTCGGTGATCGAAGGTTTCGGGGTCGGCGCGACCGGCGCGGCCGCCGGCGAAGTCTGCTTCAACACCGCGATGACCGGATACGAGGAAATCCTGACCGACCCCTCCTACGCCGCCCAGATCGTGACGTTCACCTTTCCGCATATCGGAATCGTCGGCGTCAACGACGAGGACATCGAGGTCGTCAACGCTGCGGGCTCGGCCGCGGTCGGCGCGATCATGCGCGCCGAGGTGTCGGGGCCGTCGAATTACCGAGCCAAGGGTCGGCTCGACGGCTGGCTCAAGGCGCGCGGAATCATCGGCGTGACCGGGGTCGACACCCGCGCGCTGACAACGCTCATTCGCGAGCGCGGCATGCCGAACGCGGTCATCGCTCATGCGCCCGACGGCGCCTTCGACCTCGACGCGCTTCGCGCCCAGGCGGCGCGCTGGCCGGGCATCGACGGCATGGACCTCGTTCCCGCGGTTGGCTCGACCCAGCGCTATGACTGGGACGAGACCAGCTGGAGCCTCGAGACTGGCTATGGCCGGCGGCAGTCGACGCGCTTTCACGTGGTCGCGGTCGACTACGGAACCAAGCGCAATATCCTCAGACTCCTCAACGATTGCGATTGCGCGGTGACGGTGGTTCCGGCGACGGCGAGCGCCGAGGACATACTGGCGCTCAAGCCCGACGGCGTGGTTCTGTCCAACGGACCCGGCGACCCGGCGGCCACCGGCGAATACGCGGTGCCGACGATTCAGGCGCTGCTTTCGGCGAAAACGCCGCTGTTCGGCATATGCCTCGGCCATCAGCTACTGGGGCTCGCGGTAGGCGCGCGCACCGTCAAGATGCCCCAGGGCCATCACGGCGCCAATCATCCGGTGAAGGACTTCACCACCGGCAAGGTCGAGATCGTGTCGATGAACCACGGCTTCGCCGTCGATCGCGCGACGCTCCCGGCCAACGCCGAGGAGACGCACGTGTCGCTGTTCGACGGCTCGAACTGCGGCATTCAGCTCGCCGACCGCCCGGCCTTCTCGGTGCAATACCATCCCGAGGCTTCGCCGGGGCCGCGCGACAGCCATTATCTCTTCCGCCGCTTCGTTGATCTGATCGCCGCCTCGAAGGCGCCCCGGACGCCGCGCGCGGCTTAAGGTCCCGCGCGCCCGCGCGTGTCGCCGATCGGAGCGTAGGTGAACTCCTGCACCCCGACGTCGACGATGACGTCGCCTTTGACCCGGGCGTTGACCGCACGCACGAGCGCCTTGCTCATTTTGGCGAGATCGAACCGGTCGAGATGGTCGAAGTCGATCGTGTCGTCGTCGTAGACATAGCGGAACGCCTCGTCGACGAGGATCGAGTCCGGCGCCATCGCCGCGGTCTTGAGAGCGCCCATGTCGACGGTGTAACTGAGCAGCATCACGGCGTAGCCTTTGACCCCGCCGTCCTTGATGCGGGGCACGTTGATCTCGTGGGTCTTGCGCGCTTCGGTCGTCCGGCTGGCCGCCGCGGCCGAGTGGGCTTCGCGCAGGGCGAGAAGCTTGTCGGTTCCCGCTTCCGCGGCAATGACCGCGCCCGCGGCTGCAAGCCCGATGACCGCGGCCTTGATCATTCCTGCGACCCTCGCCAGGCGAGCGCCGTATAGGTTCCGTCGGACTGGCCGTCCTGAATGGCGCGCGCGATGATCTCGGACACCGCCGCGCAGGCCCTGAGCTGCACCGCGAGCGCCCTGCGGTTGACCTCGAGCTTGGCGTAGAGGTCGGCCAGCGCCGCGCGCAACGGGCCGGCGGTAGCCGCCCGGTCGAGCGCGGGAATAAGGCGGTTGAGCTCGAGCAGGCCCTGATTCTTGCGCCGGCTATAGGCCTCATATTCCGGCGGACGGCCCTGCTCGAGGTCGCGATTCTCGGCTTCGACGGCGGCGATCAGGCGTTCGACGATCGGCAGCGCAGCGGCGGCCGCCGCCGATTGGGTGCGCCGTTTGGACAAGGTCATGTCCGCTTGCGCCCGGCGAACAGGATCGCGCCATTTTCCATCGAGGCGCCGGGGGGCGCGGAGAGGATATTGGGGCTCATTTGCGCCGCCTCGGCGGCGGCGCTGGCCGCTTCACCGGGGTGGGCCGACCCGCTGCGGGCGGTGAGCTCGTGGGTCGCGAACAGGCGTCTCGCGATGCCGAGCTTGCCGGATTTGGCGATCTGCATCGACACCTGCTCGGCGAGCATCGATCGCCACATGTCGCCGGCCATTCCCTGGCCGAACACGCTGCTCGTGTCCTTGGGCAAGAGCTCGCCCACGAAGGAACTCATCATCATCGCCTCGAACTGGGTCTTGGCCTGGCCGAGCTTGTCCGGCCCGCCGGCGAGCCCGGCGAGGCGCGAGCGGGCGCCGGCCGCGTTCGCAAGCGGCGCGGGGATCGCCGCCGCCGCGCTCGCTGCGCGCTCGAGACTGGCGGAGAAATCGGCTCGCGCCGTGTTCGAACCCGCGAGCGCGCTGAGCCGCTCGGCGGCGAGGCTCGCGCGGGACGGATCCGCTGCGTTGAGAACCTCCATGACGACATCGGTGCGAGGATTGAATGCCATGGGCGCCGTCATTGTTAGCCGCGGGACGGGCCAAGCGTCCGCCCCGAGCCTTATGTCGAGCTTGCGCCCCGCCGCGCGATCGCCCTCTCGATCAGCTCGGCCAGCTCCTTGCGCTCCTTGTGACGCCGATGGGCCACGGCGGCGGTCTCGAGCGCGAGTTCGGCAAGCCTGGCGCGCGTCCCCGCCTTTAGCGCGATGAGACGCGCCGTGTCCTGGTCGCGGACGAGCTGATCGAGCTTGCGCTGCACGGCCTGAATGTGGCGCGCGGCCAGGCCGGCGGCCGGGCCATAGGCGCGCTCGCCCGACTCCAGCGCCTCGAACATTGCCCCGAGATCGTCGGCCAGCTCCGCGTGCTCACGCTCGATCGAATGAAGCCGCGAGCGGCCGAGGTCATGCATGAGCGCCTGAACTCGGCCGATGCGGGTCAGCGCATCGAGACGTTTCTTCATCGCCTATCCGGAAACGAGCCAGGCGCCGAAGCCGCTGACGAAGGCGTCGATCGCCGGCTTGATGGTGAAAAAGAGCAGGATGAGGCCGCCTCCGACCACGAACGGCATGGCGACGAAGAACACCTGGACCTGCGGGGTCAGCCGGTTGACCAGCGCGAGCGCCAGATTGGCCACGAGCGCGTAG
Organism: uncultured Alphaproteobacteria bacterium; assembly: GCA_963794655.1. Classification (GTDB taxonomy): domain Bacteria; phylum Pseudomonadota; class Alphaproteobacteria; order Rhizobiales; family Beijerinckiaceae; genus Roseiarcus. Next base: position 394,194 of record CAWCEV010000006.1, on the reverse strand, counting down.
ATCACATAGGGCGAGGCAATCCTGAGCGAGAGGCGGAACGATTCGCCGAGCGCGTCGGCGACCTGCCTCAGCGCAAGACGGGCGTTGAAGTCGGCGCCGACCGGAATGACGTCGTACGACGCGACGAGCCCGCGCAACAGCTCCCAGTGAAGGTTCGCCACGAACAGGAGCGCGATCGCGGCGAGCGAGATTAGCGTCGCGAGCGGCGCCATCGTCTCGTCCCCCTGGACCTGAAACCCGAACGGATTGGAGAAGCCGAGCATCGTCGCCGCGCCGATCGCGAGCGCCTCAAGCGCGAGATAGAAAATCCGCGCGAGAAACCCGATCAAGCCGCCAACCAGCGATTCGACGGCGATGACCTTTAGTGTGAAGATTGGATCATCACCGAATGCGGCGGAGGGCACGCGTTCGATGAGGAGCGGCGTCAGCGTCAAGGTCACGGCGAGCGCGACGAACAGGCGAACCTGCGTCGGGATCTGCGCGCTCGAGAATCCGGGCGCCAGCATCAGGCACCCGCCGATGCGGCAGAAGAGAACGAAGGCGCCGATGGCCGCCTTCGGCGCCAGCGCCTCATGCGGCGCGGCCAGTGCTCCGGCGACCAGCGCCGTCACGCGATCGTCCCGAGCGACTTGATCTCGAACCCTCGCGCGATCTCGAGCTGCGACAGGACCGCCAGGGTCGGGAACATGCGCTCGATGATCATCCGCACGTAAGGGCGGGTTTCGGCGGTGGTGACAATCGCGAACAGGCGCTGCTCGTCCATCCGCTTGCGGATCGCCGCGGAAGCCTCGGCGGCGAATTGCTCCATCTGCCTCGGGTCGATGTCGAATTCGATCACGTCGCCCTTGGCGTCGCGCTTGAGGCTCTGATGGAAGACGAGGTCCCAACGATTGCCGAGCCGCAACACCGAGAGAACGCCGTTGTCGGCAAGATCGCCGCAAATCTGCTGGCAGAGGCGGACGCGCACATGCTCGGCGATCTGCTCGGGCCGCCGCGCGTGCGGCGCGATCTCGGCCACCGCTTCCAGGATCAGGTTGAGGTTGCGGATCGAGACGCGCTCGGCAAGCAGGAGCTTCAGCGTCGCCAGAAGCCCGGATTGGGAGATCTGCGAGGGAGACATGTCGTCGAGCAGCCGCTTGTACTCGGGCTCCAGCCGGTCGAGCAGCGCGCGCATGTCCTTGAACGACAAAAGCTGCGCCAGATTATTGTGGATGACCTCGCTCAGGTGGGTCAAGAGGACCGAGACCGGATCGACCGGCCTGAAGCCGAGGCGCTTGGCGTCCTTGACGAAGGCTTCGGGGATCGCGATCGCCCGCATCCCGAAAGCGGGTTCGCGCACTTCGTCGCCGGGGAGATTGGGACGCGGCCCGTCGCCGATGATGACGAGGCAGTCCTTGACCCTGAGCTCCTGAGTGGCGATCGCCGCGCCGTGAATCTTGATCTGGTAGGTCTTCGGCGGCGCCTTGATGTCGTCGGAGAGCCGGATCTCGGGAACGACGAAGCCATATTGGCGGGCGAACTTGCGCCGCATCTTGGCGATGCGGGAGCCGATCTCGTCACGCGAGCCGACAAGCGCGGCGTTAAGCTCCTTGCTGAGGACGAGCTCGATCTCGAACGACTTGAGCTGTTCCTTGATCGAGGCGCGGGCGTCGGCTTTCGCCCGCTCTTCCTTCGCCGCTAGCTTCGCCGCCTCGGCCACGCGGTCCCTCTCGATCCGGCGCGGAATGGCGACGCCGACGAACGCCATCAGCCCGCCGATCAGCGCAAAGGGCAGCAACGGCAGGCCGGGCACGACGCCGAGCACCGCCATCGTCATGGCGGCGAGAAAGTGCGCGTTCGGATAGCCGCTCAGTTGATCGATGACCGCCTTGTCGGCCGAGCCGCGCGTGCCTCCCTTTGCGACCAGAAGGCCGGCGGCAAGCGAGATGATGAGGGCGGGAATCTGCGTCACCAGTCCGTCGCCGACCGAGAGCTTGGTGAAGACGTCGGCAGCGGCTGAGAGCGACAGGCCGTGGCGGGTGACGCCGATCACGATGCCGCCGAAGATGTTGACGGCGAGAATGATGAGGCCGGCGATGGCGTCGCCGCGGACGAATTTCGACGCGCCGTCCATCGAGCCGAAGAAGGCGCTTTCCTCCTCGAGCTCGCGTCGCCGCGCCTGCGCCACCTTCTCATCGATGAGGCCGGCCGAGAGGTCGGCGTCGATCGCCATCTGTTTCCCGGGGATCGCGTCGAGGGTGAAGCGCGCGCCGACTTCCGCAATGCGGGTCGCGCCCTTGGTGATGACCAGGAAGTTGATCGTGACCAGGATGAGGAAGACGATGATGCCGATGACGAAATCGCCGCCCATGACGAGGCGCGCGAAGCCGCCGATGATATAGCCCGCCGACGTGGGCCCCTGCTCGCCGCGCGAGAGGATGAGGCGCGTGGTCGAGATGTTGAGCGCGAGTCTTAGGATCGTCGCGACCAGTAGCACGGTCGGGAAGGCCGAGAACTCGAGCGGCTTATGGATCCAGAGCGCGACCATGAGGATCAGCACGGCGAGCGCGATCGACAGCGCGAGGCCGAAGTCGATCATGAAGGCCGGGACGGGCAGGAAGAACAGGCAAAGGATGAGGACGATGCCGACCGCGAAGGCGATGTCCTTGCCGCCGCGGTTGGCCGCCGGCGCCGTCCCCGCCGCCGTCAATGACATCGCCGCCCTCGCCCGTCAGGCGCCGCGACGTGCCGCGCCCGTGGGCGGGAGAGTGGGCGGCGAAGCTTGCGCGAGGATCAAAGGATGGGGATAAACACATGGGCGCCCCGGAGACCCGCATGAGCTTCCCGATCCTGGACAATGTCGCCAAGAGCGGGCGGCACACGACGTTCTATCTTTCCTGCGGCCCGGCGAGCGCGACGCCGATCATCTTCGTGCACGGCTGGCCAGAGCTGTCGATTTCCTGGCGCGCGCAAATGCCGGCGTTCGCGGCGCTCGGGTTTCGCGCCGTCGCGCCCGACATGCGCGGCTACGGACGGTCGAGCGTCCATCCGCGGCACGAGGATTATGCGCTCGAAGAGATCGTCGCCGACATGGTCGAGCTTCTCGGCGCGCTCGGGGCAGAAAGAGCGATCTGGGTCGGTCACGACTGGGGAGCGCCGGTCGTGTGGTCGATCGCGCAGGAACATCCCGAGCTTTGCCACGGCGTCGCGTGCCTTTGCGTGCCCTACCAACCCGAGGGTTTCGCGGTCGAGACCGTGGTTCCGCTCGCCGACCGTACCGTCTACCCGCCCGACAAGTTTCCGGCGGCGCAATGGGACTATCAGCTGTTCTACCGCGAGAGTTTCGATGCGGCGGTCGCAGGCTTCGAACGCGACGTCGGCAGGACCGTCCGCGCGCTGTTCCGCGCCGGCGATCCCGCGGGCAAGGGCAAGCCGGCGCGCACCTCCTTCATGCGCGCCAACGGCGGCTACTTTGGCCCGGGCGGCAGGCCGGCGCCCGATCTGCCGCGCGACCCGGCCATCCTCGACGAGGAGGAGGAGCGCCGCTACGCTTCGGCGCTCGAGCGCAACGGCTTCTTCGGGCCGTGCAGCTGGTACATGAACTGGCAGGCCAACCTCGCCTACGCCGGGCGCGCGAAAGCCAACTGGCGGCTGCACATGCCAGTGCTGTTCCTGCACGCCGCCTATGACTACATCTGCGAGACCCTCGTCTCGCGCCTCGCCGATCCGATGCGCGCCAATTGCGACAACCTAACCGAAGCCACCATCGCCTCCGGGCACTGGATGGCGCAGCAGAGGCCGGTCGAGGTCAACGCGGCGCTCGCGAAATGGCTCGGGACGCAGTTTCCCGCGTTATGGATTGTCTAGCTCATTGCCACGGCGAACGGCCGTCATTGCGAGGAGCGGAGCGACGAAGCAATCCATGAGCGGCCGGCAGCGCGGGCGATCATGGATTGCTTCCCCCGGGCTGACCCGGGGGTCGCAATGACGCTCGGATGGAGGATCAAGTCGCGCCTCCCTCCCTCTCATTTGTACCCCTGCTCGATCCGGGCGTAGACCGACTGGGTGAAGATCGAGAACTTGCCGCCGACAAACGACGCCGTCAGGCTCGCGGCGAGGAAGACCGCGATCATCTTCGGCACGAAGGTCAGCGTCATCTCCTGAATCTAAGTCAAGGCCTGCAAGAGCGCAATGACCACCCCGACCGCCATCGCCGCGGCGACGCAGGGGCCGGCGCCGATCACCACCATCCAGATCGCCGACTGGACGAGATCGATCGCGTCACCCTCGTTCACTGCACGCTCGCGCCGTTGGCGAGCGAGACGGTCGCGCCATTGGCGAGGGTCGCGACCGCGCCCGCGCCGGTGACGCTGACCGACGTCACCGTGCCCGAGGTCGAACCATCCGCGGACGTGATGGTCTGGCCGACGAGCTGCTCGGCCTGCGAAAGCGAGGTCGCGGTCAGGAGCGAGGAGAGCGTGGTGTTGGTCTGCACCGCCTGCCCGACCTCCGAGACTGTCGCCAGTTGCGACACCATCTGCGAGGGGTCCATCGGTTGCGTCGGGTCCTGGTTCTTCATCTCCGCCATGAGGAGGGTGAGGAAGTCGTTGTAGTTCAGGCCCTGGGTCGCCGCCGTCGCCGGCGTGGACGACGCGGACGAAGCCGACCCGGCCGAACCGGCGACAGGGGAAGCAGCGTTGACAGTCATTGTGGCCTCCTTTCAGGCGGCGCTCGGCGTCTCGGCGAGCGGCTGAAGCTCCTTGTCCTCGAGGGCGAACAGGCCGCGGAGCGCCTTCAGCGCCTCGAAGTTGCGGCTGCGGGCGAGCGACGCGGCCGCGGCCTTAAGGCCGGACGTCAGCTCGGGCGCGCGATAAATGGCGAGCGCCGATTCGATCAGTGAACCGGCGAGCGGCGCGGCGCTGCCCGCGGCGTTCGGGTCCATCAGCATGATCTGGACCGCGAAATAGATCTGACGAACCAGCGTCGTCGCCTCATCGGGCTGCATGACATGGTTCTCGAGCAGAAAGGTGACCTCGTTCAGAAGTTCGATCGAGGCCTTGCGGTCGATGCGGATGACCGCGCCGTTGATGAAGAACCGCTCCCCGGCCCTGAGCGTGATGTTCATGGGAGAGCGTTCCTCACTTCAGCCCGTCGCGTATCAGTTGGTTGATCTCGATCATCGGCGTCAGATCATCGGTCTGGCCGCTGCGAACGCGCTCGATCTCCTTCATCATCCAGATGCCGATCGAGATGATCCCGCCCCTGAGCTGGTCGGGCAGCTCGTTACCGGGATCGTTGAGGTCGTTCAGAAAGATCATCCAGAGCCGGCGCAAATAGAACAGCGCCTCGATCCGCTCGCGGGACCCGGGCGCCCTCTCCTTGGCTGCGCGCAGCATCGCGATGACGCGATCCATCGCCTGGCGCTCGCGTGCGCGCATGGTCTGGCGCGAGTCTTCGATCACTTCATTGTAAGCGAATTCGTACATCGCAACCTTCGCGCGTCAGGGAACCGGCAGGTATTGGGCCAGATTGAGCTGTTGCAGGCGTGAGGTAAGCTCGTAGGCCATCTGAATCTGGTTGGTCAGGCTATTGATCTCAACCGCCGTCGTATTGGCGTTGACGTCGTCGAGATTGCCGAGCCGTGTTTGCAGGATCGTGAGTTGCGAGCTCATCGAACTGTTGGCGTCGGTGACGGCGCTCTGGGTCGAGCCGAGGCTTGCCTGAAGATTGGTCATTGAGTCCATGCCCTGCGAGACAAGCGAGGCCGCGGCGCCGGCGACGGCCTGCTGGGCGGCGCTGCTGAGCTGAGATCCGCCGAATTCGCTCAGCACCGCATAGGCCTGCGCCAGTTCCTGAAAGCCTGGCTGATTGGCGTCGGCCGAGGTGGTCACGGTCCGGCCCGGGGAGATCTCGGCGCTGGTGTCGGCGCTCGAAGCCGAGGACCAGTTCGCGCTCCACGAGGCGCCCTGGAACAGCGCCGCGAACGGCCCGGAAAGGAAGCTCTGCATCGCCGAAGCCGAGATATTCGCCGCCGCAGGATCGCTCGGCAGGACCCCGAACGCAGTCTGGAAAGCCTGATCGACCGCGGTCTTGGCCGCGGAGGCCGGCGTCGAATAATAGTCCGTGAGCGGCGCGGCCGCGGAATTGATTCCGCCGAACACAAACTGGTCGCCCGAGGTCGCATTGGTCGAGGCGATGAGCGATTGCAGCGCCGACTGGCCCATGTTCGCAAGCGAGGCGCCGGAATTGGCGCTCGGCGTCCAGGTCGCGAGGTCGCTCAAGGTCGTCTGCGCGCTGGAGCTGATCGCCGAAAGGGCGCTCTGCGCAGTCGCGAGGTTCGTCGAAACGATGCTGTTGTTGCTGGTCAGCGTCTGGAGCTGAGCGACCTGCTCTTTCAGCGAGAGTTCATACCCCGATTGCTCGCCAAGCTCGAGGCCTAGATTGGCGTATTGGCCGGTCGATTCCTCGGTCATTGCCGTCGTCAGCGACGACTGGGCCTGCATGACCGGCTGCACGAGGCTGTTGGCCAGGAACTGGCTCGAAACGAAATTCGCGGCCATCGTGCTCATGCGGCCTGCAACAGGGCTGAGAACATGCTGGTGACGGTCGTGAGCAGCTTCGCCGAGGAAGCGTAGGAGTTTTCGAGGTTAAGCATGTTGGTCATCTCGGCGTCGAGATTGACGCCGGTCGCGTTCGACAGCGCCGAGGTCGCCTGCGCCGCAAGCGCATTCTGATAAGAGGTCGCGTCGCTCGCCTGCTGGTTCTGGCCCTGGATCCAGCTCACCGAGGCGTTGGCGTAGTCGGCCAGGCTCGATGACGAGCCGAGGCCGGCGGAGGGGTCGAAGCCCTGGGTCGCGCCGATCCCGGCGATGAGCGCCTGGATGCGCCCGGTGTAACTCGCCGCGCCGGTCGTGTTGTAGGTATAGGCCGGATTTCCCGGCGCGGAAATTCCGCCGTCGCGGAGAAGCGTGGGGTCGCCGCCCTGCGATGGGTCGACGTTCGGATTGACCTCGATCGCCGCGGCGAGGCCGGTCGTCGCCGCGGTCGAGGGCAAGCTGGTTGCTCCCGTCGTCGTGAACAGGCCGGGCAGCGAGGGAAGCGTGGGGGTCGCCGATTGATCGCTTTCGGCGAAGGCGTCGATCAGGCCGCCCGCGATCTGGTCGAGCTGGGCCTGGTATTCGGGCGCGACCGTATCGCGCAACGCTGCGTAGCCGGCGAGCGCGCCGGAATGGATCGGCATCGGCGAACTCGAGCCGGTGATCGGCACGCCGTCGACGGTGACCGCCGCGCCGTTTGAGCCATCGACGAGCGTTGGAGTCGCAGTGAAGGAGACGACGCGCGGCGTGTCCTGGAACAGGGTCACGCCGCTATCGGTGTAGATGGACTCCGAACCATTGGCGGCCGTCACTGTCGAGACGCCGATTTGTTGCGCGAGCTGGGTGACGATCGAGTTGCGCGTGTCCTCAGCGCTAGCGACATTGGCGCCGGTTTGAAGCCCGTCACGACGGCGTTGTTGGCGGCGGTGAACTGGTTCAGCAGCGAATTGATCGCGCCGACCGACGAAGCCATGTTCTGGTCGGCCTGCTCGCGAACCTGCTCGACCGTCGCGCTCCCGCTGTTGAGAGACGAGGCGAGGCTCGAGGCGGCCGACACGACAGCGTCGGCGGCGGACGACGAGGTCGGCGAAACTTCGTAGGTCGAAAGCGCGGCCTGCAGATTGGCGAGCATCGCCGAGGGCGAGGCGCCGTTCTGGTTCGCGCCCGAAGTCGAAGTGGCCGACGAACTATCGTCTACGGTCTTAGCCAGCGTTGCGAGCCCGTCGGAGATCGCCTGCTGAGACGCGGCCTGCGAGGTCGAGCTCGAGACCTGTTCAAGGAGCGCCGCGTTGGCTTCGCGAGTGATCGAAGCGATGTCGGCGCCGCCGTAGGAATTGGTCGCGACATTCGCGATCTCCCGGGAATAGCCGGGCGTATTGACGTTGGCGATGTTGTTGGCGACGACGGCCGTCTGCGCCGAATTGGCGGCGAAGGAGGAGCTGATGACGCTGAAGGCGGTCGAGAGGCTCATCGAGGCTTCCCGGACTCATCCGGCCTCACGGCTTCAGCCCGTTGAGAACGTCGAGGATGTCGGCGCCGGTCTGAAACACTTTCGAGTTGGCCTCATAGGCGCTCTGGGCCTGGATCATCTCGGTCAATTCCGTGGCGAGATCGACGGTCGAGCTTTCGAGCGATGAGGACTCGATCGAGCCGAAACCCGCGCCGCCGGCGGTCCCGAGGTAAACGGGGCCCGACGCGGAGCTCGGTAGATAGGCTTCTCCATTGACCGACGTGAGATTGTCGGGGCTCGCCACATTGGCGAGCGGAATGTCGTAGGCGGCGGTCGATGTGCCGTTCGCGTAGTTGAAGGTCATGGTTCCGTCGGCGCCGATCGAGACGCCGCTGACCGCGCTTGGAGCGTTGCCGTTCGCGGTCGCCGCGGTCACGTTGAAGCCCGTGGCGAGCTGCGTCATGTTGCTGAGGTCGAGCGACATCGTCTGCCCGTTCGGGACCGCGATCGAAAGCGGAGAGCCCGAGGACAGCGCGCCGGTGGTCGGATCGAAATTCAGGGTCTGGGTCGCGAGCGGTCCGGACGAATAGGGAAAGCCGCCGCTGGCCGACGCGTCCGCGGCGTCGTAGGCGTCGACTTCCCAGGTGTTCGGCCCGGTGTTGGTGAAATAGAGATTGATGGTGTGCGCGGCCCCGAGATTGTCGTAGACCACGAGCGAGGTCGCCTCGGTATAGGTCGAGCTCGTCGTATTGGCCGACGGCAGGTTGGCGGCGGCGACCGGGGTCGCCGTCGATGGCAGATTGGCGGTGAGCGAGGCTGCGGTCGTCGCCGTCGCGGTCTGACCGGCGTCGTTGACATTGACCTTCACGAGACCGGTCAGCGAATTCGCAGCGAGCGGCGAAGCGCCGTTCTGAACGTCCTCGCCCATCAGGTAATAGCCGGCGCTGTTGACGAGGTTGCCGGACGCGTCGGGCGTGAACGATCCGTTGCGCGTGAGGAAGAGCTCGCCGCTGGAATTGGACACGACGAAGAAGCCGGAACCCTGAATGGCGAGGTCGGTCGACGTCGAAGTGGAGACGATATTGCCCTGAAGCGAATTGAGCGAAGTCTGGCTGGTCGCGACCCCGCCGTAGGCCGGATCGCTGCCGGAAATCTGATCGACCAGTGACGAAAAATCGGTTTCGACGTTCTTGTAGCCGGTCGTGTTCGAATTGGCGACATTCTGGGAGATCGACGACAGCCAGTTTGAATCGGCTAACATTCCCGACACGCTGGTGTTCAGAATGCTCATGGGGCCTCCTCGGCGGATGAGGTCCATTTGATGCGCGTGGGCTTGCGCGAAGCTGGCGCCTTTCGAGTCCTTTGGCCGCGCACGGCGCGAGATCAGGTGGCGGAACGGACAAGGCTCCCGATCAGCAGGTTCCAGCCGTCGATCAGGACGAAGAACAGGATCTTGACCGGCAGCGAGATGACCGAGGGCGGCAGCATCATCATGCCCATCGACATGGTCAGCGTCGCCACGATCATGTCGATGACAAGAAACGGCAGCGCGATCAGGAATCCGATCTCGAAGCCTCGGCGCAGCTCGGAAATCATGAACGCGGGTATGAGGAGCCGGAGGTCCGCCTTCGAGCGGTCCGTGACCTCGAAGCGTCCTTTCGACAGGCTCTCGAACAGCGCCATGTCCTTTTCCCTGACCTGGCCGAGCATGAATTCCCGGAACGGCTCGATGACGGCTGCGAGAGCGTCCTGCTGGCTGATCTGATTGTCCATCATCGGCTTCAGCCCGTTCTGCCACGCGCGGTCGAAGGTGGGCGCCATGACGAAGAATGTCATGAACAATGACAGGCTGATCAGGACGAGATTCGCCGGCGCGCTCTGCAAACCGAGGCCGGAGCGCAGGAACGAAAGCGCCACGATGAAGCGCGTGAAGCTCGTGACCATGATGAGGAGGCCCGGCGCGACCGAAAGCACGGTCAGAATCGCGACGAGTTCGATGATGCGGGCGCTCGCCGAGGCGCCGCCTGCGGGGATGAGCGCGTTGAGATCGGCGGTCTGCGCCGCCGCCGGGCCGATGGCCGCCATGAATGCGGCGCCCGCCAGCGCTGCCCGTCTCATTGCACCACCAGGGTTCGGATGACGAATGCACGCACCTTCCCGTCGCTGCGGATCGCCGCCCGGTCATTGAGGTCCTGGCGGATGTTCTCGAGCCCGATCGGGCCTTCGAGCTGGCGCAGCGACACCGTGCGCAGGTAGGCGAGGATATCGTCACCGATCCTGCCTGCCACGGCGTCGGGATGCGGCAAGGCGCGAGGATCGAAAATGATCGAGCCTTCGAGCCGGACCCAGGTGTCCGGGGGCGCGCCGAGATTGGTCACGATCGGCGGCAGGTCGACAATGGCCGAAGGTTGCGCCGGCGGCGCGACGGCCGACGAATCCCCGGCCTTGTCCGCTCCTGACGGGCCGGGGCGCGTCGCCTCGAACGCCGCGCCGGCGCATGCGGCCAGGACGACGACGACCGCGATCTCGATCAGCGACGACTTGAGCGGGCTCCTCGCGGCGGCGCGTTGCGGCAAGGCGGATTCGGACATCGGCGCTCCCGCTAGAATGGCCTGACCGCGTCGTAGACTTGCTGGCCCCAGGGCGGCTGTTGAAAATCGTTCGACCGTCCGCGGCCGCCATAGGCGATGCGAGCCTCGGCGATCCGGTCATAGGCGACGCTGTTGTTGAGGGAGATGTCGAGCGGGTTCACGATGCCTGCGACCGTCAGCTGGCGCAGTTCGTAGTTTACCCGCACCTCCTGCGACCCCGAGATGACAAGATTGCCGTTGGGAAGGACGCGGGTGACGACCGCCGCCACGGAGACTTGTATCTGCTCGGAACGGTCGATGTTGCCCTGACCGTGCGTGGTCGACTCGGTCGAGAGGTCGCCGAGAGCCTTGGACGGCTGATTGGACGAGGACGACGCCGAGCCGCTATTGTAGCCGAAGTCGATCACGACTCCGTCCTTGTTGGTCTGCGAGCGGCCGGAGGCGTTATCGAGGGTCGCCTTGTCGTTGATCGAGATGAGCACGCGCACGATGTCGCCGACATGGGCGATGCGCGGCTGGCTATAGAGCGACGGCGGCGGTCCGCTCGACGGCGGCTGCGGCACGGCGTTGGCGCTCTGGATGCCGGCGGTCTCCTCCGGAGCGAGTCCCGCCCCGACCGGCGAGAAGAAGGGCTCGCGCATGAATTCGTTCGCGCTGTTCCAGCAGCCGGCCGCCGACACTGCGATTGCGAACAAGATCGGCGGCAGGACGAGCCGCATCAGGATTTTTTCGCTCCGGCGCCCGTGCCCGAGAGGAAGGATTCGAGCCTGCTCGCCCGCTCTGCTTCCATCTCGTCCAGAATCGCACCGGCGGCGGCGGGCTTGAGCTTGGCGAGGATCGCCGCCGCCATCTGATCGTCGAGCGCGCTGAGCTGAACGGCGGCGTTTTCGGGCTGCATCCTGGAATAAATCGCGACGAGGTCGTCGCTTGCCGCCTTGAGCATGGCGTCGCGCTTGGCGACCCATTCCTGCATCGCCGCCTCGGCTTTCTCGAGATCGGCGAGCCTCTGCTGGACCTGCGCGTCGAGTTCGGCGAGACGCTTCGTCTGCCAGGCGATGCGCGCCTCGGCGACCGACGGCGCAACGGCGGCGCAGAAGCGGCCGGCGTCGGTTTCCGCCACCCGCTCCGCGTTCGCCTTGGGTTTTTGGGTCTCCGGTGTTCGGCCATCCTGAGCGCCAGCCGGGAAGGCGAAGAGCGTGGCGGCGGCGAGCACGCCGATGAGGCTGCCTTGGGCGCGGGATCGTGTCGTAAAGCCTCGTGACAGGATGGGAGTCGGCATGTCTCAATCCCGGAATTCGAGCGACATGCTCGATCGCCGGCCTTGCGCTGGGCTGACCTGAGCCGAGAGCGCGGCCGTCACTGAATCACGAGATCGGCCTGCAGCGCGCCGGCGGTTTTGATCGCCTGGAGGATGGCGATGATGCCTGGCGGTTTGACGCCGATTCGGTTCAGGCCGCTGACCAGCGTCCTCAAGCTCGACCCGCCAACGATGGCGATCGGCCCGCCCGCCTGTTCGACGTCGATCTTGGTGTTTGGCGTGACCACAGTCCGGCCGTTGGCGAACGGGTTCGGCTGGGAGACGCGCGGCTGCTCGTTGACGCGCACCGTCAGCGTCCCGTAGGCCACGGCGACAGTCGAGATCTGCACATCCTGACCGACGACGACCGTGCCGGTCCGCGCGTCGAGAACCACCCGCGCGGCCATGTCGGGCTCGACCTGCAGCTCCCCGACCTCGGCCATGAAACGCGCGAACGACACGTTGCGAGGGCGGAACAGTTCGACCGTCCGGCTGTCGACCTCGTAGGCCGCATGGGCGCGGAATCGCTCGCGCGAATAGGCGTTGATCGCATCGACGATCCGCACGGCGGTCGCGTAGTCCGGGTTCTTCAGTTCGAGCATCGAGCGCAATTCGTCGGGGAAGGCCGGCACTTCGTGCTCGACAATCGCGCCGTTGGGGATTCGTCCTGCTGTCGGAACGCCCTGGGACAGCGTCTCGCCCTGGCCCTGACTTTCGAACCCGGTCACGGAGACGGCGCCCTGAGCGGACGCGTAGATAGTGCCGTCGGCGGACTGGAGCTGGGTGAGCAGCAGCGTACCGCCCATCAGCGAGGGCGCGTCGCCGAGCGCGGAGACGGTGACGTCGAGCCGCGCGCCCGCCTCGATTCCGGCCGCGAGATCGGTCGTCACGATCACCGAGGCGACGTTGCGGTTGCGCAGCCCCGCGCCGTGCACATCGAGGCCCAGGTGCTCGAGCATCGCCTGGATCGACTGTTGCGTGAACGGCGCGTTGGCGATGCTGTCGCCCGATCCCTGAAGGCCGACGACGAGGCCATAGCCGACCAGCTGGCTGTCGCGCGCGCCGCGCAGGACCGAAATATCCTTGATGCGAGCCGCAGCGGCCGGCGCGGCGACGAGGCAGATCACAAGCGCCAGAAACAGCCGCCGGATCATCCTCCGCTCACTCTGACCGAGCCGTCGGGCTGAACGGCGCCGGACACAGTGACGCCGCTGTCGCTGTTGCGGACCCTGACGATGTCGCCGATCGAGCCGTCCTGCAGCGCCGCGCCGGTCGTCATGATGAAGAGACCGCCCTCGGAATAGACGAGCTTGACCTCCGCCCCGTTGGCCACGAGCTTGCGGTCGGCGACGCCGGTATACGGGATCGCATGGCCCGGCAGCAGCGTGAGCCGCGCGATCTTGCCGACGATGAACGAGCGCTGCTCGACGAACGGTCCGGGTCCGTCGTGCGCCGCCTCCGGAGCGTCCGCGAGCATCTCGTCGCGGATCACCTCGCCCGGATAGATTACGACCTTCGGGGTCGGGGCGAGCGCGTCCTGCGCCGCCGCGGGGACGACGCAGGACGCGGCGATCGCGGCCATCGCGGTTCGGAGGACAAACCGGGATCGAGCGGGGCTCATCGGCTGCGTCTCATGGCTTCACCCTAGCTGCGCATGTTGGAGATTGTGCCCGACATCTGGTCCGCCGCCTGGATCACCTTGGAGTTCATTTCATAGGCGCGCTGAGCCGAGATGAGATTGGTGATCTCCGTCACCGGATCGACGTTCGAGGCCTCGACATAACCCTGCTGGATGATGCCGAAGGCCGTGTCGCCGGGAACGCCGACGGTCGGCTGGCCCGAGGCCGTGGTCTGCTGGAAGTAGTTGCCGCCAAGCGCCTGGAGACCGGCCTCGTTGACGAAGTTCGCGATCGTCAGTTGCCCGAGTTGCTGCGCCGTCGTCTGGCCGGGAATCGTCGCTGAGACCAGCCCGGTCTGGCTGACGTTGACCGCGGTCACGGTCGGCGGAATCAGAATGGGCGGCGTCACGGTGTAGCCGTCCATGGTGACGAGCTGGCCGTTGGCGTTGGTGTTGAATGCGCCGTCGCGGGCGTAGACCGTGTCGCCGTTCGGCGTCATCACCTGAAACCAGCCGCGGCCGTTGATCGCGAGATCGAGCGTATTGCCGGTGTTGGTCAGGGCGCCCTGGATGTTGACGCTGCGAATCGCGGCGGTGCGGACACCGAGGCCGATCTGCGCGCCTTCGGGAATGGTCGCGTCGCGGCCGCGGTTGGCGACCCCCATCAGGCGCTCGGTCTGATAGATGAGGTCGGTGAATTCGGCGCGCGAGCGTTTGAAGCCCGTGGTGTTGATGTTGGCGACATTGTTCGCGATCACTTCCAGATTCTGTTCCTGGGCGCTCATCCCCGTCGCCGCGATCGCCAACGCTCTCATATCGACTCCCTCCGCTTCCGTTCGAACCCGCGCGCCGCAACGCCCCGCTCAGATCGTCATCCGTGCGACCTCCTGGTAGGCCGCGACGGCCTTGTCGCGGATCGCGAGAACGGTCTGGAGCGAACGCTGCGCCGCCATCACCGACTCGACGACCTTCATCGGCGAAGCCGCCCCTTCGACGCCCTGGATTGCGAGCGCCTCGCCGCTTTGCAGCGTGTCGACCGCCGAACCGATCACTTGCGTGAGCGCCTGGTCGAAGCTCATTCCCCCGGTCGGCGCGGCGGCGGATTGCGGGCTGCGAATGCTCGCGCTCGCGGCCCCGACGGCGGAAACGCCTTCGATCATCGGCTAAATCCCCTTGTTGCGCCGTGCGCCATTCACGCGTCCTTCATCAGGCTGACGGCGGTGTTGAGCATGTCGGCCGATTGTTTGGCGACCTGAAGATTGGCCTCGTAGCTGCGGTTGGCCTCGCGCATGTCGGCAAGTTCGACCATGACGTCGACATTGGGCATCTTCACCATGCCGTTTTGATCGGCGGCCGGATTGCCCGGGTCGCGCTCGAGCTTGAATGGAGCCGGATCGACGCCGATGGACTTGACCTCGACCAGATTGGCGCCGAGCGCCCGATCCATTTCGGTTTCGAACGACACCGTCTGCCGGGCGTAAGGGTCGCCGCCGGGGGTCGAGCCCGTCGACTGGGCGTTGGCGATGTTCTCCGAGACGACGCGCAGCCGCATGGATTGGGCCTGAAGCCCTGAGGCGGCGATGCTGAGCGCGGACTGCAGAGGATCAAGCATGCCGCTCACTTCAGCGCGGAGAGAACGAGCTGGTGAAAGGCCCGGCGAATATTGGCGCTCATCGTATAATCCCGGTTGACGTCGCCAAGATTGATCATCTGCTGTTCGAGGTTGACGGTGTTGCCGGAGAGCGTTTGCTCCTGCGGGCTGACCTC
The DNA here is from genome assembly GCA_963794655.1 of uncultured Alphaproteobacteria bacterium. Lineage (GTDB taxonomy): Bacteria > Pseudomonadota > Alphaproteobacteria > Rhizobiales > Beijerinckiaceae > Roseiarcus. The sequence continues at coordinate 378,896 of CAWCEV010000006.1, read as the reverse complement.
GACTTCGCGCAATGCGTCGGACTCCGATTGCGGCGGCGACAGATCCGCCGGATTGGTCGCCGCCATTTCGATCGGCGAGGAGTTCGAGGACAGCCGAAAACGGCTGGACGTCGAGGGCGCGATAGCCCGGCGTGCTGGCGTTGGCAATGTTGCCGGCGATCGCGGTCTGCCGCGCCGACAGCCATTGCGACTTCTGCGAAGCCACTTCGAAGAGGTAGATCGGAGACAACTGGAAACGGATCCCTCAGCCATGAACGGGATCGAGCCTGCGCGGCGCGCCTTGCGTGAAGCTTGCCCCGCGACCGGGCTACTGGGGCCGCAGTCGCGCGCCGTCGAGCGCGACCGACAGGCGTTCCGCCTTGGCCGGTTCGTCCAACCCCTGCTCGTCGAACAGGATGTCCCGGATTTCCACGCCAGCCCGGCGCTGGCCGATCTTCAGGCGAAAAAACGCGCATACCGCCGCGTGTCTGAACTCCATGTCGATCTCGACGATCGGCGTTGCGTCCCACTTCGCCGTGAAGCTGGCGGACAGGGCGTAGCGCAGAGTTCCGCTCTTGAAAAAGAGCTCGGTCGAAGAATTGACGAGGTCGGCGATGTTGGCCGCATGATCGTTCAGGATCATCGCCATGAGTTCCGCTGCGTCGGTCAGCCTGAGTTCGCTCGCCACGTCCACCAGCGCGTCGGCGATGATTTGCTCGCGTGCGAACGGGCGGCGCTGCCGCAGACCTCGACTGGCGGGATTCACTGCCTTCGTGGGGCCCATTGAGCCTTCCTCTGCTGGATCAGGTGCACGATCTCGGCGACCGCCCGATAGAATTCGGCCGGAATCGGCCGCTCGACGTCGACGGCGGCGTAGAGCGAGCGGGCGAGCGGCGGGTCCTCGATCACCGGAACGCCGTGGTCCTCGGCGATCGAGCGGATCTTGAGCGCGATGAAATCGGCGCCCTTGGCGACCACCATCGGCGCCCCGCCCTCGGCGCGGACATATCGCATCGCGACCGCGTAATGTGTCGGGTTGGTCACGACCATCGTGGCGCGCGGCACCGCGGACAGCATGCGCCTGCGCGAGCGGTCGAGACGGAGCGAGCGCAGCCGCGCCTTGATCATCCGGTCGCCCTCGGCCTGCCTGAGCTCTTCCTTGACTTCCTGCCGGCTCATCCGGTGATCGCGGCGCCAGAGAATGCGCGACCAGGCGAGATCCGCGGCCGCCACGGCCAAAGTCGCGGCGAGCACGGCGGCGATCGCCTTGACGCATAGATCGAGCACCCGCTGCGGCAGGAGGCCCGGATCGACGTCCATCGCCGTGAGCAGGACGACCTTCTGGCCGATCAGCATCGTCGCCGCGACGGCGATCACCGCCGCGAGCTTGATCAGGCTCTTTCCAAATTCGGTCCACCCGCGGGCGCCCAACAGGCGCGCAAGGCCTTTGCGCAGCGAGATGCGGGACGGGTCAGGCAGGATTCGCTCAGGCACGATCCGCGGCGCGCTCTGGGCGACGGACGCGAGAACCCCGGCGGCGATCAGAAGGATCACCGTCGGCAGAAGAAAGCGCGCGCCGGCGGCAACCACAGGACCGGCGAGCGCAAGCACATCTTCGCCGCGCTCGATGCGCCAGCCGGCGGGATCGTCGATCACGCCGACGAGCGCCGAAAGGAGGATCTCGGCCCGTCCGGGTATGATGAAGATCAGCGCGACCAGCGTAGCCGCCAGGGACGCGAACAGCGGCGCTTCGCGCGAAAAAGCGACCTCGCCCCGCTCGGTTGCGTCCTGGAGCCGCTTTTCGGTCGGCTCCTCGGTCTGGTCCTCGGGATCGACGTCGCCGCTCATGGATCGCCGCGTCTCACGCTATGCCGGCTGGAATTCATAGCCGTTGGGCTCATGGCGCGTCGGCGGAAGACGGGCCGCCGAGTTCGATTTCCTTGCGGCTCGCCATGCCGAGCACAATGTCGGCGATGGCTTTGCGCGCCTTGGCGACGTCCTTGGGAGGCGCGTAGGCGCCGGAATTGACTTCGCCCTCGACCAGCCGGCGGCCGCGCGAGGGCATCGAGGAGAGAACCGCGTCGCGGAAATCCGCTTCCGTCCCCCTGAGCGCCATAACCACAATGTCGATCGACGCCCGGTCGAACAGGAGCGCCCTCGCCCGCTCGGACAGTTTCGGCAGATCGTTGAACGAGAACAGCATCGTCTTGACGATCGCCGCATCTTTCGGGCGGGCCTGCTCGAGCGCCCGCATGGCGTCTTCCGCTTCCGCGGGATCGAGGCTGTTGATGATGCCGGCGAGACGGGAGCGGCCCTGCGCGTCGGCCGCCGAGGCCGGCGCCTGTTTCAACGCCGTCTCCACCGCTTCTTCGATCAGCCGGGCGGCGAGCGGCGTCACGTCGAGCGGCGCGACCAGCCCGCAGAGCGCGGCGTTGCGCCGGTCGCGCGGCAGGGCGGCGACGAGCCTCGTCGCCAGGGCCGGATCGAGCCGGGAGAGGATATAGGTCGCCGTCGCCGCACGCTCGGCCATCAGCAGGGCGACGATCGCGCTCTCCGGCGCCTGTCCGAGCCTCCGCCACACATCGGGCGGTCCGGTCTCTTCGGGCGAGAGGCCGAGAATGTCGGCGATTTCATCGGGCGGCAGGGCGTCGGCGAGCAGGCTCTTCGCCTGTCCGGCGTCGCCGAGCAGATCGGCGCCGGCGGAGAAATCGGTGACGAACTCCTCGACCAGCCGGTCGAGGATGGTTGCGGGAATGGCGCCGAGCCCCGCCGCAGCAAGCGCCACCGCGCGCAGATCGGGCTGATCGAACTGCTTCAAGAGACGGGCGGCCGGCGGCTTGCCCATCATCAGCAGCAGCGCCGCGGCCTTTTCGGGTCCGCTGAGCGCTCTCTCGCCGCCGATCGCCGCCTCGGACATGACTATCCTTCCGAGAATAAAGCCTTACGCCGCCCGTTCACGCCCGGCACCGGCGACCACTTCGAGGAGCGACACGCCGAAACGCTGACTTGCCTCGTCGACGACGACGATCTCTCCGCGCGCGATCACCGAGCCGTTGACGACGACGTCGACGGGATCGCCGACGCGCTGGTCGAGCGAGACGATCGCGCCGCGGGCGAGTTTCAGGAGCCCGGCTACGGGCATCGAAGTCGAGCCGAGCACGACCTGCACCGTGACCGGGATCGACAGAATCGCGCCGAGATTAGGCGGGCCCGGAACGGAGTCGGCTTTCGGGGGGTCGATGCCCGGCGGGTCGGGAGAGATGGCGGCGTCGTCCATGGACTGGGGTCTTGCTCGCTGGTGTCAGGGGTCGGCGTTGGGAGCGGCTCCGGACTGCCGCTTGGCCGCGTCGGATCCAGGCGCGATCGGGCTTTCGATTTCGAGCCGGTAGCGGCCGTCCGCCTGCCCGAGTTTGCAGGAGAACATTCCGCGGCCGGAACATTCGAGGCGAACGGCGGTGAGGTCGTTCGATTGCAGGGACAAGAGCCCGCCGACGCGAAAATTGGCGATGTCGCCGAGGCTCATCGGCACCTCCTCCAGAATCGCGGTGACCGGGAGCCGGGTCTGCTGCACGCCGACCTCCATGAGGCGGGACCATCGCCGATCCGCGGCCGGCGTCTCCGCGTCGGGGTCGTGGGCGAGTTCGTCGCGAAAGGGTAAGAGAAACGCCTGCGGAAGCAGGATCAGGCCTTCGCACGCGCCGCCGTTCATCCCGAGCGAAAATCGCGCCGCGGCGGCCTCGCAATCCCTGCGCCCGAGCGCAAAGGGATCGCTGAGCTTCTGGAGCCGCTCGAAGCTGAGAGCGATCGGCGCGAGCGGCGCGAAAGCCGCCTCGAGCGCCTCGCCGAGCGCCCGCGCGAACGCCTCGACCAGGGCCGCTTCGATCGCCGTGCGCGGCTTCCCCGTCTCGCTTTCCAGCGCGCCGGAAGCATCGGCGACCGTCACCGCGCCGAGGATCGAGGAGACGATGAGGTGATCGATGCGCTCGTCGAGCGCGATGAGCACCCGCGCCTCCGGTTCGACGCTCGCATATATGGCCGGGGTCAGACCGGAACAGTCTTCGATCGCCTGGAACAGCGTCGTCGCCCGAACCTCCTCGATCGAGCCGCTCGAAGGATGAGCGATGAGGGTGGACAGGCGCGACGGGGCGGCGGCGATGAATCGATTGAGGGCATAGCCAAGCCCCGGCATTCGCTCGATCGTGAGGCTCGAATGCTCGAGCATCGCGCCCTCAAGCTTGCGCGCGCCCTGGTCGACCCCGCTGGCCGCGCCCCCGACGCTCACGCCGCCTCCTTGATCGCGGCCTCGCCGCCGCCGGAGGTGGTTTCGTTCTCGACCACGTCGATCGTCGGCCGCTCCTTGGATGGAATTGTCTTGCGGCCGAACTCGACCGCCACCTGCGGCATTGCGCCATTCATGAACGCGAGCAGGCTCTGCTTGACGAGCGTGAACAGCCTGAGCTGCTGTTGCCGGACAGTCCTGACCTTCTGCGCGATCGGCGCGACGACCGCGTAAGACAGGAAGATGCCGGCAAACGTCCCGACCAGCGCCGCGCCGATGAGTCCGCCGAGGATTTCGGGCGACTGATCGAGCGCGCCCATGGCGTGGATGATGCCGAGCACCGCGGCGACGATGCCGAGCGCGGGCAATCCGTCGGCGACCGCCTGGAACGCATGCACCGGCTTGTACCGGTCATGCGCCAGCGTCTCGATCTCCTCGTCCATCAGCGCCTCGATCTCGTGCGTGCGCGCGTTGCCGATGATGATGAGACGGCCATAATCGCAGATGAACGTGACGAGGTCCTTGTCGGCGAGCAGCTTGGGAAAATTGCGGAAGATCTCGGATTCCTCGGGGTTGTCGAAATGCGCTTCGACCTCGCTGCGGGCCTTGGCCCTGAGCTCTCGCATGAGCGCGTGGAGGGCCGACAGCACGTCGAGGAAGTCGCGCGGCTTGGGCGCCTTGTCGAGCACCGCCTCGAGGCACGCCCTGCCGCAGTCCTTGATCGTCGATGTGGCGTTGGCGACGATGAAAATGCCGAGCTCGGATCCGGCGATGATGACGAATTCGTAAGGCTGCACCAGCACGTCGAGATGCCCGCCGAGCGCCGCGTAGCCGCCGAGAATGCAGCCGATGGTGATGACGAGGCCGATGCCGAAATTCAAGATTCGCTCCGGGTGCGAACGACGGCGCTAGAATTGCGGCTTGAGACTTACGCGAAGCTGTCAGGAGGAAGTCAGCCACAGGCAAGCCGTGAGGGCAATCGTCGCGTAGAGGCGCCGATACGAGGGCCTTGCGGAACAGCGTCATGCAAAACGGACTTTATGTCGGGGTCTCGGCGCAGGTGGCGCTGGAACGACGCCTCGAAACCATCGCCGACAACATCGCCAACATGAACACGGTCGGCTACCGGGCGACCGGCGTTTCCTTCGAGGCGGAAATCGCCAAGGCGGGCGACGCGAAGCTCGATTACGTCTCGAGCGGCTCGGACTATCTCTCCCTGCGTTCCGGAGGCCTGGTCAAGACCGACAACGCGCTCGATTTCGCCGTACAGGGCGACGGCTGGTTCGCGATCCAGACGCCGCGCGGACCGGCCTACACGAGAGACGGCCGCGCCCGCATCGATGAGTCGGGAACGCTGCGCACGCTGAACGGCGACGCAATTCTCGACGCCGGTGGCGCTCCAATTCTCGTCGATGGCGCGGGCGGGCCTTTGACCGTCTCCGCCGATGGATTGATCACCCAGAACGGAGCGCAGGTCGGGGCGCTCGGGCTCTTCGCGATCGACCCGAACGCCCGCCTCAAGCGTACCGGCAATTCAGGCGTCGTGCCGGACAAGCCGGCGACCGCGATCCTCGAGTTCACCCGCGACGGCGTCGTTCAGGGCGCGGTCGAAAGCTCGAATGTCGATCCGGTGCGCGAAATGACCCGGCTCATCGACGTGACCCGCGCTTTCGACGGCGTCGCCGCCGAGGCCTCGCAGTCCGAAGCGTCGCTGCAGGAGGCGATCAAGACGCTCGGGTCGTCCGCTTGATCGAGGATCGCGCCGCCGCCGCGCTGCCCGCGCTCGAGCGCCTCGAGCGCCGGGTCGCATGGGGGGTACGAAATTTGCCGGCGGCGCGGGTGAGCGGCGCCGTCGTCGAGATCTCGATGTCGCATTACCGCGTCGCGGGCCTGTCGCGCTTCCTCAGGCTCGGCGAGTGCGTCGCCGTCGATGTCGGCGATCGCGTCCAGATCGGCGAGGTGGTCAGGATCGACGAGAACTCGGCCACGCTCAAGCCGTTCGACGCGCGCGGCGAGGCCACAATCGGCGCGCGCGCCTATCGCACAGAGAACCTGTCGCTGTCGCCGCATCGATCGTGGAAAGGCCGTGTCGTCGACGCGCTCGGGCGGCCGATCGACGGCGCTGGCGAACTCGCCTGCGGGGACAGTCCGGCGCCGCTCGATGCGGCGCCTCCCGCTCCGCTCGCTCGCGCCCGCGTTCACGCGCCGCTGCGCACCGGGGTTCGAGTCGTCGATCTCTTCACTCCGCTTTGCCTCGGGCAGAGAGTGGGCGTATTCGCAGGCTCCGGGGTCGGCAAATCGTCGCTGCTCGCGATGCTGGCCCGCGCGACGCCGATCGACACCGTAGTCATCGCGCTTGTCGGCGAGCGCGGCCGCGAAGTGCGCGAATTTCTTGACGACACGCTCGGCGAAGGCCGCGCCTCCGCCGTCGCCGTCGTTTCGACCGGCGACGAGAGCCCCATGATGCGCCGCCTCGCCCCGAAAACCGCGATGGCGATCGCCGAGTATTTCCGCGATCAGGGCGAGCAGGTGTTGCTGATCGTCGATTCGGTCACCCGTTTTGCTCACGCCGCGCGGGACGTGGCGCTGGCGGCGGGTGAGCCTGCCGTCGCCCGCGGCTATGCGCCGAGCGTCTTCAGCGATCTGCCGCGCCTTCTCGAGCGCGCCGGGCCGGGCGCGGAAGGGAAAGGGTCGATCACCGGCGTCTTCTCCGTTCTGGTCGATGGCGACGACCACAACGATCCGGTCGCCGACGCCATTCGCGGCGCCCTCGACGGCCACATCGTGCTCGACCGCAACATCGCCGACGAGGGCCGATACCCGGCGGTCAACGTTCTCTCCTCGGTGTCGAGGATGACCCATCCGGGATGGTGGCCGGAGCAGCGCAAGGTGGTCGCCAACCTCAGATCGCTGATCGCGCGCTACGAGGAGACGCGCGAACTGCGCCTCATGGGCGGCTACACGGCCGGCGCCGACCCCACCCTCGACAAGGCGATCAAGACCGTGCCGCGCATCTATGAGGCGATGAGCCAGACGGTCGACGCGCCGCGGTGCGAGGACCCGTTCATCGACCTCGCCGCCGCGCTGCGCAGCGACGCCAAGACTTCCGACAAGACGCCCGAAATGTGAGGCCCCAGCCATGGTCCACGGTCAGGAGATTGCACTCCGCGCAATTGGAACCGCGCTCGCCGGCATGTCGATCGGTTTCGCCGTCTATATGCTGGCCTACGGCGGCGGGAAGACCCGCATCAACGGCCTCGAACATCTGGCGATCTTCGCCCAGCCGCGCGGCGCCCCAGCCGGCCCGCCTCCTGCGGAGCGGCCCGCCGCGCGCGCCGCGGAAGGCGGAGCGGCGGTCGACATGACGACGACGGGATCGCTGGCCGAGTCCGCGAACCTCGCCCCGCCGGAACCGCGGCCGGTCGAGATCGTCGCGGCGCGAGCGGATCGCGTCTGGCTGAGGATCGACGGAGAGCTGCGCTCGGCTGTTCCCGGCGACAGCGTGCCCGGCGTCGGGCGTATCGCAGCCATCGTCGCGCGAGGCGGCGGCTGGGTCCTGCTCGACGACAAGGGCGCCGCCCTGCTTGCGGTCTCGCGCGGCGCCAATGGGGCCTCGCTTTTCGCCCGCGATCGGATCTTCCAATAGTTGAGCCGCGTCACCTTCGCTCGGCGAGTTCGCGCCGCGCCCGATCGTAGAGCGTGTTGGCGATTGCGACCCGGGCGTTGGCGCGCCGGCGCGCGTGAGCGGGCTGCCGGTCGGGATGATTGCGCCAGACGAAATCGCGCCAACGCGCCGCGAGCTGATCGAGGGTCAACGACCCGGTGAGCCCGAGCGCGGCCGCGATCTCGGCCGGCGTATCCTCCGCACCGGCCGGCGGCTCGCCGGCCGGAGCGGGCGCCTGCCGATCCGCCGGCTCCTCCGTCCATTCCAGCGCCAGGCCGAAACGCGCTTCGCCGCCCGAACCGGAGGCCGCGCTAAAATCAAGCCGCGCGCGGACGCGCGGTCCACTGCGAGGCCCCGGCGTGTCGTCCCCCGGCGCGTGGGCTTGCCGGCGCGCTTCGTCGAGGGCGCGCTGGAACTCATCGTTGTGGAGGTTCGGCATCGCCGCGCGATCCGGCCGAGCGGCTTAGCCGGCCGCGGCCCGCCGGTCCTCGGAAGGCCCAGCCAAATCGGACGCGCCATCGTCGTCGCCATCGGAGACGATGCGATTTCTGCCCTGAACCTTCGCCTCGTACAGAAGCTGGTCGACCCGGCGCAGGAAATCGGTTGGCGACTCTTCGGCGCTTAGCTTCCCGACCCCGAACGACGCCGTCACCTTACCCACCCGCTCGCCGCTCGGCTCGACCGTCCACTGCTTGGCTTCGAGGATCGCCCGGATTCGCTCGACGGCGCTGACCGCGTCAACAAGACGCGCGCCCGGGAACATGAGTGCGAATTCCTCGCCGCCGAATCGCGCGACCTTGTCCTGTCCGCGCACGTTGCGCACGAGAATGTTGGCGAAGAGACGCAGCAGGCGGTCGCCGACGAGATGGCCAAACCGGTCGTTGACATGCTTGAAGCGATCGATGTCGGCGAGCGCGAGGCAGAAGCTGTCGCCCAGCCGCTGCGCCTTCTCGACTTCCTCGGCGAAGCTTGCGTCGAAGAAGCGGCGATTGCCGATCGCGGTCACGACGTCGCGCATTCCCGCCTCCTCGGCCCGCTCGAGGTTCGTTTGCAGCTGCACGACCTGGAGGCGCGATTCTTCGAGCTGGTTTCTGACGTTGGAGAGTTTGTCGCGCATGTCGCGGTTGTCGTCGATCAGGGCGAGCACGATGTCCCTGACCGGACCGATGCTTTCCTGCCGCGAGAGCCGTTCGTTGGCGCCGTCGAGCCGTTCGGAAAAGCTCGCGCTGTCGGTGAGATGAGTTTGAAGCACCTTGGCGATCTGGCGCAGGATCCGCTCTACCTTCTCCTCCTTCACCGCCGTCGGCCGATGGGGAGGCGCCTGAGCGCGGCGGCCCGCCGGGCTCGGCTCGGCTGCGACCGCGAAGCGGCCAAGCGCAACGCCGGCCCAGCCGATCAGCAACAGCTGAAAGACGAGCGTCTCACGCGGGACAAGCGCCCTGAGCGCGTTCACCGCCCCGCCTGGCAGAAAGGACTGCCCGCCGGCCACGGCCGCCGCCCCGAGAGACACGGCGCCGAGGGCGCAGGCGGCGCGGACCGTCGATCGACTGGGTCGGGGGATATTCATGATCGCGCCGATACCGCAGGAAACCGCGCGCTCATTCTCGTGAGCGGTCGAGGCTCGACTATCGGCGTAATTTCGCAAGTCCCGTGGCGCATCCCGGCAGGCCTTTGATCGACGCGCGTGGGCGGCCATCATGGCGGCCGCCGGCCCGCGCAGCGGCCGGCGATAACGCGAGAGATAGGCCCGAATCATCCGGGCCTCGCCGCTGGTTTTAACCCCAACGTGTTACTGTTGTGTAAGCGTTCCCGGCGCTGTCCGGCGAGGGAATCCGCCGCGCGCCGTTAGGCGGCGCCGATTTCCGAAAGGGCAAGCCTTCATTGCGGGCGAGCAAATTCGCGCCGGGCGCGCCAAGCTTCAATTGAAGCCTCACGTCAGCGATCGAAACTCGCAAAAAAATCTCGCGCGCTTTACGCCTCCGCCCTCCGAGTGTTAGCGTTCCGCTGACATGTTACCGCAGGTTTATTGAGCGTCGGCTCGGTCAAGGACTCGCGGTCCTGATAGGAAGGCGGCTGGGGAAGCGGGTACGCGCGCTTCCCTTTTCGCAACGGTGTGGGATTGCGCGGAGCGCGCAAAGCCAGGGAGGAAATTTTGGCTGGCATGGTCAAGGGACCGGCGATTTTTTTGGCGCAATTCGCCGGAGACGCCGCGCCGTTCAACAGTTTCGCGTCGATGTGCAAATGGGCGGCCGGGCTCGGATACAAGGGCGTCCAGATTCCAACCTGGGACGGACGGCTGTTCGATCTCGCCAAGGCGGCGTCTTCGAAGGCCTATTGCGACGAGCTCAAGGGAACGGCGTCGAGCCACGGCGTCGAGATCACCGAGCTCTCGACTCATCTGCAAGGCCAGCTGGTGGCGGTCAACCCGGCCTATGACGAAGCGTTCGACGCCTTCGCGCCCAAGGAGGTGCACGGCAAGCCCGCCGAGCGGCAGAAATGGGCCGTCGACCAGATGATGAAAGGCGCCAAGGCGTCGCGCAACTTCGGCCTTACGTCGCACGTCACGTTTTCCGGCGCGCTCGCCTGGCCCTATGTCTATCCGTGGCCGCAGCGCGCGCCCGGACTGATCGAGACGGCCTTCGAGGAACTGGCGAAGCGCTGGAAGCCGATCCTCGACGCGTTCGACGACGCTGGCGTCGACGTCGGCTACGAGCTTCATCCCGGCGAAGACATTTTCGACGGAACGACCTTCGAGCGCTTTCTCGACGCGCTCAAAGGCCACAAGCGCTGCGCGATCAACTATGATCCCTCGCACTTCGTGTTGCAGCAGCTCGACTATCTCGAGTTCATCGACATCTATCACGAGCGCATCAAGGCGTTCCACGTCAAGGACGCCGAATTCAACCCGTCCGGCCGGCAGGGCGTCTATTCGGGCTATGCCTCGTGGATCGAGCGGGCGGGCCGCTTCCGCTCGCTCGGCGACGGGCAGGTCGATTTCGGCGGCGTGTTCTCGAAGCTGGCGCAATACGGCTATTCGTCCTGGGCCGTGCTCGAATGGGAATGCGCGCTCAAGCACCCGGAGGACGGCGCGCGCGAGGGCGCCGACTTTATCGAGCACCACATCATCCGCGTCACCGAGAAGGCGTTCGACGATTTCGCCGGCGGAGCGGTCGACAAGAAGCAGATCAACCGCGCGCTCGGAATAAAGTAAGGGGAGGAGAACCATGGCCATCGAGGGACGCAGCGACGCCAAGACGGGCGGCAAGATCAGGCTCGGCATGGTGGGCGGCGGCGAGGGCGCGTTCATCGGCGCCGTTCATCGCATCGCCTCGCGCATCGACGACCAGTACGAGCTCGTCGCCGGCGCGCTGTCGTCGACGCCGGAGAAGGCGCGCCGTTCGGGCGCCGCGCTCGGTCTCGCGCCGGACCGCGTCTACGACGACTATGAGTCGATGGCGAAGGCGGAAGGCAAGCGCGAGGACGGGATCGAGGCGGTCGCCATCGTCACCCCGAACGACGCCCACGCCGGGCCGACCTATGCGTTTCTCAAAGCCGGCGTCCATGTCATCTGCGACAAGCCGCTGACGGTTAGCCTCGCCGAAGCGAAAAAGATGCGCGCCGCGGTCGAGAAGTCGGGCCTCGTGTTCGCGCTCACCCACAATTACACCGGCTATCCGCTGGTGCGCCGGATGCGCGAGATGGTCCGCGCGGGCGAACTCGGCGAAATCCGGCTCGTCCAGGCCGAATATCCGCAGGATTGGCTGACCGGCGCGACCGAGACGAGCGGCAACAAGCAGGCCGAATGGCGCGTCGATCCGAAGCGCTCGGGCGCGGGGGGTTCGCTCGGCGACATCGGCACGCACGCCTATAACCTCGCCGACTATGTGACCGGGCTCGACCTCGCCGAGCTCTCCGCCGATCTCACCTCGTTCGGCGCCGGGCGCAAGCTCGACGACAACGCCCAGATCATGCTGCGCTATGGCAATGGCGCGCGCGGGGCGATCTGGGCGAGCCAGGTCGCGCCGGGCAACGAGAACGGGCTCATGCTCCGGGTCTACGGGACCAAGGGCGGCTTCCAATGGCGCCAGGACAACCCGAACTATCTCTTCTGGTCGCCGTACGAGAAATCGACCCGCATCATCGGCCGCGGCGGCCCCGAGTCCGGCGAAGCGGCGGCGCGCGTGACCCGCATTCCGCCCGGACATCCGGAAGGCTATCTCGAGGGTTTCGCAACGATCTACAACGAGGTCGCACTCGCCATCAGGGCCGCGCGAATCGGCAAGAAGCCCGCGAAGCCGGTGCATTTCCCGACCATCGACGACGGCGTCAAAGGCCTCGCCTTCATCGAGGCGGCGGTCAAGTCGTCGAAGGCCAACGGCAAATGGGTGAAGCCGTAGCGGCGGGAGCGCGCGACTCTCGGACTTGATCCGAGGGTCCCTGTGATGGCGACAATCGCCCAAACGCAAATTGCTCAGGAGCCTGTCTGTTCAAATCGGTGCTGTTAGCTAGCGCACCCGCCCCCCTTGTGGGGGCGGGCCGGGGTGGGGGGTCGCGCTGACCATGGAAATAATCGAATCCCGCCGCTCCATTGTCCACGGGATGGAGCGACCCCCCTCCTTTTTCCTCCCCCGCAAGGGGGGAGGAGACGCCGGGGCGATCTGCGCGTAAACGCGAGGCCGCACAATCTACCGGCTCGATGGCGGCGGGCGCTTGCCCTCGATGAAAGCGAGAGCGAGCAGCTTGGCGGGCTTCGATGAAGCCGCATCCGGGGCGACGTGCTGCAGCGCCTCGAGCAGGTACGCCGGATCCTCCGCGGCGTACCACGCGCCCGTCGCAACCGCGCGCAAGGGCTCGGGCGCCGTCGGATCGCCGAGCGCGGGCGGAAGGTTCGGGCCCTTGTCGGGCGCGACCACATGCAGCGTCTGGCGCAGCGTGTCGCCCGACGCTGCGAGCTCGATCGAATAGTCGCCCGGCTTCCAGTCGACTTTGGGGGTCGACCATAGCGTGCCCGACCCGCGTCCGCTCGCGACCGGCTGCCCGGCTCCGTCGAGGATCGTGATCTCCACGACGGCTGGCGAAACCCAGCCGATCGTGAGCTTCCGCTTCCCGGCGAGAAGGGTCTGGGGCTTGGCCAACAGGGGCGCGGAGAGCCCGCTCTCCATCTGGCTGTCGAGGTTGCCGCGGATCGAGGCCGAGACCTGCTCGCGCTGTTCGCGGTCGAAGAGTTGCACAACCGAGGTCGTCCAGGCGAACACGCCGGACAGGAAGCCCTTCTGCGGAACCTGCCCGGTGATGGTCGCGACAGCGTTCGCCTTCGAAATCACGACCGGGGCGGGCTGCCCGACGAGGCGCAGGGTGATCTTGGCGAAGTCATGCTTGACTTCGATCGTATCGCCATCGAACACCGGGCCGAGAATCGCCACGTCGCGGCGCGCGTCGCCCGTCTTGAGCACGTAGGCGTCGACGCCGTGGTCGAAGCTCTCGATATAGCCGATCTCGACGGCCTTCGGCTTCATCTCCGCCGCCTGGACGGCGGACCACCACATGGCCGCGCCGACGAGGACCAGAATCAAACGCTTCATCGCTGCGCGACCTCCTTCGTCGCCCCCAAAGGCTGATGCGTCCCTCCATCCCCGCTCGGAGGCGGCTTCAACAGCCACCGCCATCCAAGCTTTCTTATGTCCCGCAGCATCGTCACCGTCGATTTCCACAGATCATGCACGAAAGCGCCGACCGCCGGAACCGCGAGATCCAGCACCGCGCCGGCCTGAAAGCTATTGAGAAGGGTGAACATCAAAAGAAGAAGGAAGCCGCTGAACGCCGCCGCGGCGACGATCGGGCGCAGGACCAGGGTCAGAAGCGAAGCGACGACGATCACGACAAGACTGATCACGATGCGGAATGGGATCGGGAATTCCCGCGGCGTCCCGTTCTCGGTCAGGGCCTCGATGGCGTTGATGATCATCAGCGAGCCCGGCATGACGCCGAGCGGCGTGTTGTAGCGGTCGCCGCTGCTCGCGAAGCTTCCGCCGATCACCACGATCTTGCCCTCGAGGTCGGGCAGCGCCGCATTCGGGTCGCCGGGAACCGCAAGGCGGGCCGGGCGCACCGCGACAAGCTGCGTCTGGCCGCCGCCGGCCGGCATGTCCACGACCGGGCCCAGTCCGACCTCGCCAGGCTTCCAGGCGACGCGATAAATCACGCGCTTGCTCACGTCGTCATTTTCGATCTCGATCGGGCGATCGAGCGGCAACGAGTTCGAGCGGTCCCTTGTGCCCGCCGCTGACCGGCTGGCAATTGGCGGGGGTGAAGGGAGCGAGGCTCCCCGTCATGCGCTTGAGCGGCAGGACTTCATCGCCCGGCGGCGCTCCATAGATCGCCTGCCGCGCGATCATCGCCGCGGCGAGATGCATCGACGGCACGACGATCGGCGCGCCGCCGTCGCATGCCTCGGCGAAGAGCTTCCAGCGCCGCACCTTGCCGTCGGCGTCGCGCTCGAACAGCGGAGAGGTGAACATCACGTTGTCCTTGGCCGGGACCAGTTCGCCGTTGACCGTTCTTTGTCCGATCGCGCCGTCGTAGTCGGTGACTCTCGGACGCGGCAGGCCGCCGTCCGGATCGTTGGCGAGCGAGCGGACGAGCAGGAGCGGGGGCCATTCCGGTTTGTAGTCCTCGAGGAAATCCTTGAGCGCCTTCCCGTCGGTTCCGTCGGGATAGGCGAGGTCGACGTCGAGCGCGATGGCGAGCGGTTTCGATCGGGCGACGCGGGCGAGAAGGGTCGCGATATGGGCCCGCGGCGTCACCAGCGGCGAGCCCCAGCTCTTCCAGGTCGCATCGTCGATGTCGATGAAGACGAAGGCGGGCGACTTCGGGATCGTGGAGGTGGTCCGTTCAAGAAGCCGGATCATCTGATCGGCCGTGTCGTCGCCAACCCTGCGAACCATCAGCAGCGGAGGCTGAAAAAGGAGAATCACGATCTCAATCAGAATGCCGAACAGGACCGAGAGCGCCAGTTCGAAAGAGTTCGGATAATGCGCCTTACACCACGCGAGCGCCTTTACCGGCATGCCTGCTTTCCCAAATGCTCCAGCGCCCCTTCGACCGGGGCGGGTCGCAACCGGAGGCGCTCCCCGTGCTCATCCTATGATCCCGCCGCCGCCGGCGCTACAGGCTTGAACCGGATATCGTCGGGCGAGAGCTGGCGCGGCGCCCAGGCTTGGAGCAGGCATCCTCCCTGGACGAATCGACATTTTCTTGCCGGAACGCCGATCTTGTGTTCTAGTTTTCAGAATGAACGTCGCCGCAGCTTCGCATTCACCGATCGACCGCTTCGTCCTTACCGAGGACCGGCGGTCCGATCGTTTGACGGACGGCGTCGGAGGTCAACCCATTGGGAATATTGCCTTTTGCCAGAAAAAGGGATTTGGATTTTGTTGCGCCGGCTTTGGATTTTGTTGCGCCCGCCTTTGATTTCGTTGCGGCTGGTGTGGCTTTTGTTGCGTCTCGCCTTCGATTGTGTTGCGCGCCGCCGCGCCTTGACAGGCCCGACTACGCCATCCATATGGCGTCCACTAACCATCCATATGGATGGTCAACTAAGGTAAGGATGGCGATTGCCGAAGCCCCCCGACAGCGAGAAATTGACCCTCAACCTGGGGTTCGTCGACCTTGGGTCGATCGATCTCCTCGTTCGCGATGGCTTTTATTCCAACCGTTCCGACTTCATCCGCACGGCGATTCGCAATCAGCTGGCGCGGCACGAGGACACCGCGAAGGAAGCCGCTTCGAGACTCACGCTGGAACTGGGCTTGAGGACATTCGCCCGCCGGGATCTCGAAGCCGTTCAGGCGGCAGGAAAACCGCTGAAAATCCGCGTCCTCGGGCTCGCCGTGATCGCCGACGACGTCACCCCCGATCTGGCGCGGGCGACGATCGAATCGATCACCGTGCTCGGCGCCCTGCACGCGCCTGCCGACGTCAAAGCAGCGCTCGCCGACCGCCTGCGCTGAGGAACACCAACGGGAACAAGTTATGAAACATCGCGTTCTTGAAGCCATGAGCGAAGCCCTCGACCTCGTACGCAAATCCGACCTCACCAAAGCGACCGCGGTTATCCGCGAGGCGCTGTCGGGCGGCGACACAGGCGGCCCCGGCGTCACGCCAAAGCGTCCGGCGGCCAGAGCCGCCGCGCCTTCGACCCGCCGCTCGTTGGGCGAAACGCTGCGCGGGCTGCGCCTCCGCCCGTCGGCTCCGCCAGCTACGCCCCAAGCCGAGAAGGCCGACAAGTCCGACCCGCGATTCTGGTTGCGAACGCATGTCGATTCCACGGGTTCGCTAAGCTACCGCCTCTATGTTCCAGAGGACCACGAAGGGCGGGAGCTCGCGCTGGTGCTCATGCTTCACGGGTGCACCCAGGATCCGGAAGATTTCGCGATCGGCACCCGGATGAACACGCTTGCCGACGAGTTCGGCCTCATCGTCGCCTATCCGCATCAGCCGCGGCGCGCCAACGCGTCGGGCTGCTGGAACTGGTTCGACCGGCGCCACCAGCAGCGGGGGTCCGGCGAGCCCGCCAAATTGGCCGCGCTGGCGCGAGACTTGGCGAATGAATTCGGCGTGAGGGCCGAGCGCGTCTTCGCCGCTGGCCTGTCGGCCGGGGGCGCGATGGCCGAGATTCTCGCGGCGACCTATCCGGACGTATTCGCAGCGGTCGGCGTCCATTCGGGCCTGCCCTATCGCTCCGCGGTCGACGTCCCCTCGGCATTCGCGGCAATGAAAGGGACGGCCGCCGATGCGCCGCGGTCCCCCGCAGGCGACAGCCGCTGCCGCAAAATCATCATCCATGGCGGCGCGGACGCGACCGTTCACCCGGTGAACGGCGAACGGATCCTCGATCACGCGACGCGTGGAGCGACCCCGCTCGAGCGGAGCGGCCTTGAATGGCGAACCGAAGGCGGACGCGTGAGCCGCACAGTGCTGAAAGATCCCGCCGGCGAGCCGCTGGTCGAGCATATTTTCGTCGAGGACGGCGGTCATGCCTGGTTCGGCGGCGACCCGCGCGGCAGCTTCACCCAGACTGTCGGCGTCGACGCTTCGCGCATCATGGTGCGATTCTTCCTGCACGAGGGGTTTATCGACCGCGACGCCGACATCGGCCTGACGCTGGTTCATTGAACTTTAGCGATCGGTAACCTTTTCCCCTCACCATGGGAGAGCGTTCATTTTCGCCCCCTTGAAGGGCGGAGGAGCGGACGAGCCTCCACGGAAGCGTTGAATTTGCTGCTCGTTCCGCTTGACGATGGAGGATAGATTGCAGCCCTCCTTGTTTACCCGTCTCCAGGCTGTCGAGGCCGAACTGCAGGTCATGAAAGACCTGCTGGCCGAGCTGACGGTGAACCACGATGGATTGCGCCGCGATCGCGACGAGTGGCGGTGGCGGGCAGAGCGTCTGCTCAAGGATCGAGAACGCGGAATGTTCTGGCGGTGGCGTCGGCGCGTGGACGCGGCTCATGACCGCATCACCGCGATCTCAAGCAAGCTCTTCATCGGCGTGCGAGCCAAACTGGACCGAACTGAGCTCCGTCAACACGTCGCCGCGGGACCGCTCGCGTGGTTCGGCCGTATCCGGAAGGCGGCTCAGCCAGCCTACCGCCGCAGTTCGTCGTAAGCCGGCTCGGCGCGGCTGCGCAGGCTCAACGCGATCGACCTCAGCCGCTTCGGCTCAACGATAGCCTTGCTCTAGTCGCCAAGCACTGAGCGCCTAGTAGTCAGGAACAACGTTCTGCGTCCAGCGTTTACGCTTCATCAATGTCTTGAAGCAATGCGCGGAGGACGACAATGATTGGCTTGTTTCCTACGCCGCTGTTCGCAGCCGGCGAAATCGTACTGGGCCTGTCTCTTACTGTATTTGTCGGAGCCTTGATCGCCAGTGTCGGCGACAGAATGAAGTCGCCAAGGCGGTAGGCGAAGCCTTTGACCGGGGTTCGCAGCTTCGCTTTCAATCAGGGGCGGGCGAGACCGCCTGATGGCGAATGGCGACCCAGAACGAAGCCTGCGCAATAATCCCGGCGAGCACAAGCACCACGCCGGCAGACAGCGCCGGGTCGCGCCCGAGCCCGGCGAGCGCGGTCAGCGCCGCGCCGACCGCCATCTGGGTGAATCCGTAGAGCCCGGAGGCCGAGCCGAGAACGTGGCGATTGACGCTCATCGCCTGAACGAGAGCGGTGGGCCCGGCGCAGCCAACCCCGATGTTGTAGACAAGCATCAAGCCGACCATCAGCGCGACGGTCAGATGCCCCGTCAGCACGGCGGCGATGAAACCGAAGGCCGCCGCGACGCTCACGGCATTCGCGGCGACGAGGAACGTCTTGAGCGCGAAGCGCTCCACCAGGTGGCTCGTCAACATGCTGCCGAGCCAGATTCCCGAGACCAAGAGGGCGAGATAAAGGCCAATCTCGCTTTCCGGCCGGTGCAACTGGTTGACGACGATGAACGGCGCGCAGGCAATGAAGGCGTATAGTGACGTTGTCGCGCAGCCGCCGCCGATCGCATAGCCAAGGAAGGCGGGCGAGGCGAGAAGCTGGCGAGTATTGCGGGCCAGCGCCGCGCTGCTGACGCTCACGCGGGCGCCCGTCTCGGGAAGCAGCAGCCAGGCGCACAGCGCGTTCAGAGCGCCGAGGGCGCAGAGCGCGATGAATATCGAGCGCCAGCCGAACAGCCCCGCCAGCGCCCCGCCGACCAGCGGCGCCACTCCAGGCCCGGCCGTGGCCATGAGGTTCATCAGCGCGAGGCGGCGCGTCGCCTCATGGGAGGCCGCGGTGTCGCGCACGATTGCACGCGCGAGAATGAGCCCGGCGCAGCCGCCGAGCGCCTGAAAAAGGCGGGAGACGATCAGGGCGTCGACGCTTTGCGCAAGCAATGCAGCGAGCCCGGAGATGGTGAACAGGAATAGGCCGCCGATCAGCGTCGGCCGGCGGCCGAAACGATCGGAAACCGGGCCATAGACGAGTTGGCCGATCGCGAGCCCGGCTATGTAGACGCTGATCGTGAGCTGCATCGCGCCGGGGCTCGAATGGAGGCCTGCGGCGGCGCTCGGAAGCGCGGGCACGAAAATATGCATGCCGAGCGTCCCGCTCAGCGTGAACAAGGCAAGCATCCAAAGCGGGACGTGCCGCCGCGGCCCTTCGACGTCGCCCGAGACGTGGAGGTCTGTGAGATGGCGATTCATTGGCCGGGCTCGTCGGCCAGCGGGGCCAGCATCCGGCACACATGATCGAGGACACGCGACGTGGTCGCGAGTTCGTCGTCGGCAAGCCCCATGAGGGCGTCGCCCCGCACCTGCTGCGCAATCCGCTCTACCTTTGCCACCGTGGCGCGACCCAGCGGCGTGAGCACAATCGCTTTCGCCCGACGATCGGCGTCGTCCTCGCGACGCTCGATGAGTCTGGCCGCTTCGAGCGCGTCGAGCAGGCGGACGACGGAAGAGCTGTCGAGCGACATCGAAGCCGCAAGCTCCTTCTGCCGCATGGCGGCGGGAGAGCGGGCGAGATGCAGAAGCGGAAGCCACGTCGCCTCGGTCAGGCCGAACGGTCGCATCCGATGATCGACGACCCGGCGCCAAAGTCGCGCCGCTTGAGCGATCTGCGCTCCAAATCCAGCGCGGACCTCCGGGCGCGGCGCCATTTGGAGGGAAATCGAAATCCATGGCCTATCATTAAATGACATGGCGTCTATTTCAAATTACGTTTGAGTGACCGGAGCGGCCCGCGAGGGCCGCCAAGGGATGTCTCGTTCTGGCAGGCTTCGAAACCGGGCTCGACATGGGCGCCGGGGTCGCGCACCTATGAATGCTGTCGTGAAGAGACTTCCTCACAGGGCTTGACGCCAACTGAATTCTCGACACGAAATAGGCGCCGATCGCGGCAGATTTCCCGTTTCTGAAGGTGAGAACAGTATGGACGCCGCCCAATCCGACGCGCTGGTGTTCTTCGGCGCCTCAGGCGATCTTGCCTACAAGCAGATCTTTCCGGCGTTGCTCGGTCTCGTATGTGACGAGGGGTGCAATGTCCCGATCGTCGGCGTCGCCAAGAGCGGCTGGAAGGTCGATGACTTAAAGGCCCGCGCCAAGGCGAGCATCGACAGCCATGGTGGCGCTGACCCCGCCAAACTGGCGCGTCTTCTTGCCCTCCTGCACTATGTCGACGGCGACTACGGCGATCCCGGGACATTCGCGGCCCTCAAGCAGGCGCTCGGCCCCGCGAAGCGGCCGCTCCACTACCTCGCGATTCCCCCGAGCCTGTTCGGTGTCGTCGTGGACGCGCTTGCCGCAAGCGGGCTCAACGTCGACGCGCGCCTGGTCGTCGAGAAACCGTTCGGCCACGATCGCCAATCGGCACAGGCGCTCAATCGGACCTTGCACCAGCATTTTCCGGAAGAGGCGATCTTCCGCATCGACCATTATCTCGGCAAGGAGCCGGTTCAAAGCATCGTCTACACGCGGTTCGCCAACGCGCCGTTTGAATCGCTGTGGAACCGCAACTATGTGCGCAGCATCCAGATTACCATGGCCGAAGCGTTCGGGGTCGACGATCGCGGTAGCTTCTACGACGCGACCGGGGCGCTTCGCGACGTGGTTCAGAACCACATGCTTCAGGTGCTCGCCAATGTGATGATGGACCCGCCGACCGGCGAGGACCATGAATCGATGCGGGACCAGAAGGCGGCGCTGCTCAAGGCCGTCAAACCCCTGGACGCGGCGACCATCGTTCGGGGCCAGTATCGCGGCTACCGCCAGGTCAAGGGCGTCAAGTCGGATTCGACGGTCGAGACCTATGTCGCGGTGAAATTATCGGTCAACTCCTGGCGATGGGCTGGCGTCCCGATCTACATCCGCGCCGGCAAATGTATGCCCTTGACGGCCGCCGAGGTCACCGTCGAGTACAAGCCGCCACCGCGGGCGACGTTCGGTGACGAGGCCAACGCGCCGCCCAGCTATATGCGCCTGCGAATAAGCCCGGACGTGGGGGTCGCAATTGGCTTGCGGGTGAAACACCCCGGGGAAGGCATGACCGGCGAGAGCGTCGAGCTCACGCTGACGGAGCGCGCCGGCTCGCTGATCCCGCCCTATCAGCGCCTACTCGGCGACGCGATGCGCGGCAATGACGAGTTGTTCGGACGCGAGGACGCAATAGACGCACAATGGCGGATCGTGCAGCCGATCCTGGAGAATCCGCCTCCAGCCCTTGAATACGCGCCTGGGACTTGGGGTCCCGAGGCGGCCCAGGCGCTTATCGGGACGGATGGACCGTGGCGTAACCCCAAACCAGCCAAGGCCGAATGAGCGCGCCGCCTCAGTGCGAAAACAGCACCGGGGCGGTCAAATGTGCGAGGATCTGCGGCGTTCCGGAGCCGTGGCCGAAGAAGAAGCGCCAGCCGGCGTCAAACGCGCCGATCACCATCAGATCCGCCGAATGGTCGGAAATGGCGCTGAGCAGCGCGTCGCTCACCGAAATATCGTCGACCACGGCGTGCTGGTAGCGGGCGTTGACCTTGTGGCGGGCGAGGTTGGTTACCAGAAGGTCGGAAAATTCGTAGCGATGATCGCCCTTGTGGCCGACTTCGACGATGAGTGCTTGGCAGCCGCTGGTTAGCAGCGGCAAGGCGTCGAAGGCCGCGCGGGCGGCTCCGCGCTCGCCGTGCCAGGCGAAGAGCGGCCTGGCGCCAACGTCAGCGTAAGTTCCGACATAGGGCACCACCAGGACCGGTCGGCCGCTTTCGGCGATCACCTCGTCCGGCAGTTTCGCTGGCACGGGAGCATCGTCCTGGGACTGGCCGAGAACGACGAGATCGAATGTGCGCGCGATCTCCGTCGCGCGCCGCACGATCTCGTGGTCGCTGCCGCGGTTGACATCGATGAAGGCCGCGCGGTCCTTGAGCGGCGCGGTTGCCTCCGCGAATGCAGCCTGCGCCTTGTCCCGCGCGGCGACATAGTGCGCGCTCGGCCATGTCGCGACCGTCCCCACAACATGGGCGTCAGCCCTCTCGGCGAACATTCCCGTGAGGCAAGCACCGCATCTTTCGGCAATACGCAGGCTCAGACCCACCCGGGCAGCGACGCGCGGCCTCGAATCGAGATGAACGAGGATGTTCGCGAGAGCCATGGTCTTTCCCCTGTAAAGGCGCCCGGCTTGATACCGGCTACCCGGCAGCTCGCCATGCCTCCCCGATCCGGGACTTGGGCGACGGCCGTCCTTTTCTTGTCGTTTGACCATAATCGACGCGGCTCACCGGATCAACGAACGGCGGTGACAACTCGGCTACCTGGACATTTTGCCGCGCTGACGACCTCGACCCAACACATTCCGCACATTGCTCGCCGGCGACGTCCCGTTCTACAGTCATGGGCTAGCAACGAAGCGGCGAGACTTCGTTTCCCGGGATCTCGTCCCGTCAGCGGAACAGACGGATGAACGACGCCCCCTCGGCGATGCAGATACGTGACGACCCGGGGAAAGCGGACGCCGACTTTGACGTCATCATCGTCGGCGCGGGGCTCTCGGGGATCGGCGCGGCCTGTCACCTGGTCCGCAAGCGGCCGAAGACGAGTTTCGCCATCCTGGAAGCACGCAATGCGATCGGAGGCACCTGGGAC
Source organism: uncultured Alphaproteobacteria bacterium (assembly GCA_963794655.1). GTDB lineage: Bacteria > Pseudomonadota > Alphaproteobacteria > Rhizobiales > Beijerinckiaceae > Roseiarcus. The sequence continues at coordinate 356,324 of CAWCEV010000006.1, read as the reverse complement.
CTCTTCCGTTATCCCGGGATCCGCTCCGATTCCGACATGTCGACGTTCGGCTACGCCTTTCGCCCCTGGGACGATACGAGGGCGATCGCCGACGGACCGTCAATTCTCCGCTACCTCACCGGAACCGCTCGGGAACACGGGGTGGATCGCGCGATCCGCTTCGGCCACAAAGTTGCTCGCGCCTCCTGGCGCTCAGCGGATGCGCGCTGGACGCTGGACGTGACCGGTCCCGGTAATGAGACAGTGCAGTTCTCGTGTAGTTTTCTGCTTCTTTGCGCGGGCTACTACGAATACGCAGAGGGCTATATGCCGGGCTGGCCGGGCATGGAGAGATTCGCCGGCCGCATCATTCATCCGCAACACTGGCCCGAAGACTTGCGCCACGAAGGCAAGCGCGTGGTCGTCATCGGCAGCGGGGCAACCGCGGTCACCCTTGTTCCGGCCATGGCGAAGACAGCAGGACACGTCGTCATGCTGCAGCGATCGCCAAGCTATATCGTCGCTCGTCCGTCCGAAGACCCGATGGCACAAAGGCTCGGGCGCTGGCTTCCGGGCCGGCTCACCCACGCCATGGTGCGCTGGAAGAATATCGCTTTGCAGCTCTATCTCTTCAGGCTGTCGCGGCGCAGACCGGCTGCGGTGCGGGCGGGAATTCTTAAGCTGGCGCAGGCTGCGGTCGGACCGGGGATCGATGCCGCCAAGCACTTTAGCCCTCGCTACGAGCCATGGGATCAGCGCCTGTGCCTCGTCCCGGACGGCGACCTGTTCGCAGCGCTGCGCACGGGCAAGGCCTCAGTGGTCACTGGCGAGATCGAAACTTTCACGGAGGCCGGCCTTCGTCTGAGTTCAGGCGAGGAACTTGCAGCCGATATCATCGTCACCGCGACCGGCCTCAAGCTTCGCCTGATGGGCGGAATCAAGATCGCGGTCGACGGGCAGCCGGTCGAAGCGGGGAGCACGACGATCTATAAGAGCGCAATGTTCAGCGACATCCCGAATATGGCGTCGGTTTTCGGCTATACGAACGCATCCTGGACCCTCAAATCCGACCTTATCGCCGCTTATGTCTGCCGGCTCCTCGACCACATGGATCGCCGCGGCTACGCAATCTGCACGCCGCGCCGGAACGACGTCACGACTGCCGAGGAGCCGACCCTGCCGCTCTCGTCAGGATACATCCGGCGGGCGAAAAACCTGTTGCCGAAGCAGGGGACGAGAAAGCCCTGGCGGATGAACCAGAACTACGCGCTCGATATCATGGCCTTGCGTTTCGCGCCGATCGATGACGGCGCACTTGAGTTCAAGCTACGCGCCCGGCCAGGCCGAGCCGCATGAGGGGCAGGTCTTCGACTTTCAAGCGAGTCTAAGGTGCCGAGATGATCGCGCTTGCGCTGATCCTTCTGCTGCTGGCGATAGTCATTGGCGGCCTCGTTGGGTTCGCGAGCCATACGGCGCGAAGGATCGAGATAGCCGACCCGCCCCGAGGACGCTTTCTCGAGCTCGACGGCGAGCGCATCCACTATATCGACCAGGGCGCCGGTCCGCCGCTGTTCCTCATCCACGGTCTCGGCGGCCAAATTGGGAACTTCAACTATGCGCTCGCTGGGCGACTCTCAAGCGAGTTCCGGGTGATTGCGGTCGATCGTCCCGGTTCGGGCTATTCGACACGGCGGAGCGGCGCCAACCCGCGCCTGTGGGCGCAAGGCGAGGCGATGGCCAAAGTGATAAAAGCGCTGAAGCTCGGCCGCCCTCTCGTCGTCGGGCATTCTTTGGGCGGCGCGGTCGCGCTGGCTGTCGCGCTCGACCATCCCGAATGTGCGAGCGGGCTTGCGCTGATTGCGCCAGTCACCCAGATCGTCAAGACCGCGCCGGCCCCGTTTCGCGGCTTCGCAATCAGATCTCCACTACTGCGCTGGCTCGTTTCATGGACGCTTGCAGCACCGTTGGGAATCCTGAACGGCGATCGCATCCTCAAGCAGGTGTTCGCGCCGGAAAGAGTTCCCGCCGATTTCATGTCCCGAGGTGGAGGAGCGCTGGGCCTAAGACCCAACAGCTTCTATGCGACGTCCACAGACCTGGAAGCGGCGAATGACGGTTTCGCCGAGATGATTGGCCGCTATCTGACGCTGACTGTCCCGATCGGGATCCTGTTCGGCAGGGGCGACGAAATCCTCGACTTCCGCGCGCATGGTCAAGCGATGAAGGATCAACTCCCCACCACTTTACGCCTTGAACTGATCGAAGGCGGCCACATGCTGCCGGTGACCGCTCCAGACGCTGTCGCCGACTTCATCCGGCGCATGGCGCACGCCGAGGCATCGGCAACCCGATAAGCAGGATTGGGCCGGGCGAGAGAAATCTTCGAAACAATAGACCGATGAAGGAGGCCGTGCAAGCGGCAGCTGGGCCGGGCGGTCAGTACCCGACAGCTTGACCATCTCGTCGACTCTCCGACGCGGCGGCGTATCCGGAATCGCCGAGCCGCCAGATGATTTGCGAAGCGCCGAAGTCAAGATTGCCACCGTCCTCAAGCTCGTGGCCCCGTCTGGCGAGTGCGTCGCGGAAGTCGCGATCCCACGCGGCTTCGAGTGTCAATTTATTGCCCTCCACGCGCCAACGCGGCGCATCCACAGCGGCTTGCACGTTTTGGCCCATTGCGAAGAGGCGCGTGGCGACCTGGACATGGCCCTGCGGCTGCATCGTGCCGCCCATGACGCCAAATGCGGCGACAGCCCCGCCGTCTTTCGTCGCGAAGCCCGGGATAATCGTGCTCAGTGGACGCTTGCGTGGCTCCAGAATATTGGGGTGATCTCGCTCAAGTGTGAAACCGCTGCCGCGATTATTCAGTGCGATTCCAGTTCCTGGGACCACGATGCCAGAGCCGAAGCCACGATAGTTGGACTGGATGAAAGACACCATCATGCCGGTGGCGTCCGCAGTGGTGAGATAAACCGTGCCCTGCTGCGGCGGCCGGCCAGGGTTTGGCGCGCTCGCCCGGTCGCGGCGGATCAGCCGCGCACGCTCATCGAGATAGTCTCTCCCCAACAACGCCTCGACAGGCACCCGCATCGCTTCCGGATCGGCGACATGTGCTTTGACATCCGCCATTGCGAGCTTCGTAGCCTCAATCTCTAGGTGCTGGACCTCGGCGCCGTCCGGACCGAGGCTTCGCAAATCGAAGCGATCGAGGATGCCCAGGGCAATCAACGCGGCGAGGCCCTGCCCGTTCGGCGGCAGTTCGTGAATTCGATAGCCCTGGAAGTCGACGCCAAGCGGCGCGACCCAAACAGGCGCATGGTCGCCGAGATCCTCCAGTGAAAGCGCGCCGCCGTCGCGCTTCGCTGTCGCGACGATTTTTTCGGCCAATGCTCCGCGATAAAACGCTTCGCCGTTCGTCGCAGCGATCAGCTCCAGAGTATCGGCCTGATCCGGACAGGAGAATAATTCTCCTGTGGCGGGCGCGCGCCCATTTGGCAGAAACGTGTCCGCAAAGTCGCGATATCCGCCCAATCTCGCAACTTGGCTCTGCCACAACTCCGCGACGACTGGCGTTACCGCGAAGCCAGATCGCGCATAGCGTATCGCTGGTTCGAACAGAGCCGCAAATGGCAGACGGCCGAACCGGTGATGCAGCGCGGCCCAGGCCGAAACCGCGCCTGGGACGGTGACCGAATCCCAGCCCGTTGCCGGCATCGCATTGTGGCTGGCGAAGCGCGCCGAGGTCCATCCGGCGGGCGCGCGGCCAGACGCGTTCAAGCCGTAAAGCTCGTCTCCCTTGGCGACGATGGCGAAAGCGTCGCTACCGATCCCGTTCATGACCGGCTCGACGACGGCCAGCGCGATCGCCGTCGCCACGGCAGCGTCAATGGCCGAGCCTCCTTTCGCCAGCATGGCGAGACCGGCCTGAGCGGCGAGCGGCTGCGTCGTCGCCACACAATTGGCGGCGAATACTGGTCTGCGCACTGATAAATATGGAAAGCTCCAGTCCATTTGGAAGGCCCCTCGCAACTCGACTGAGCACGCGCCAAATACTCGCGATCGGCCTCTCAGGGTCAAGACGCGGATTGGGACAGGAACGGCCTGAGTAGGCGCGGCATTCGCACTCGGCTCGCGGGCGCGCCCAGCGCCACTCTCATTGGGGCGTGCAGACCTATGGTCTGCCCCCTGTTCAGTGGGCGCGGACGACCCCTCCCGAAAAGCAGGCTCACCCGTCAAATTCCATGATGTACAGGCCAGCTCCGCTCCAGTCGGTGCAGTAGCAAATACCGTTCTTGTCTACGAACACGTCTGCCGAATGCAGAACGACTGGCCGGTTGGGTCGCGGATCAACCAGCTTCTTTGGCGCGGGCGGCACGCAGGCGCCAACTTCGATCGGGCGGAACTGATCGCTGATGTCGTAAACACGAACGCCGGCATTCTGGTAAGTGGCGAAGATCAGAGAAGAGCTTTGGAAGCTGCCAGGCCGGTTCTCGTGAATGTTATGAGGACCAAAATGACCTCCGACGGCAATGTAATCGTGATCTTGGGGCAAAGGAAACGTCGCGACACTTATCGGGTTAGACTTAACCTGGTTGTCGAACACCCAGATCGGCTTGAACCCGTCCTCCATTTTGTCGAGCACAGCTTCGTCGAGCACGATCAGCAGATTGCGATCAAGCAACGGCAGACAATTATGAGTGCCGCCGCCAAAAGGCGGCGCCCACATCTTGTGGACGATCAGTTTCGGTTTGCGCTTGTCCTTGACGTCGACGCTTGCCAGGCAGCCGTCGCGCCACGCGCAATAAGCGATGTCCTCGGCGACGACCGCATGGTGCAGGCCATAGCGCCCACGTTCCAGCGGCCAGCGCGCTTCTTCCCCCGCGGCGAGATTCATGCCGGGCAACCAATAGTGACCGGCGATTTCGGGCTTTTCCGGGTTTCGCATGTCGATGATGATGAGGATATAGTCGGAGAAACCCTCCATCATCGCTGACGCATAGGCCCAGCGCCCACCGACATACCAGATGCGGTGAAGTCCTGCTCCGTCGACGGGCATGAATCCGATCTGCCGCGGTTGCGTCGGTTCCGAAATATCGTACACGGCCATCCCGGCGGACCAGTCGCGCGTACGCGCTTGGCCGTGGCCGCCATGAGTGCCTGACCTCGGCTTGTAGTAATTGCGCTCGTCGGACATTTCGGGCTGCGAAAACATGTCGTGCCCATGCACGAGCAGCAGCAGATCGTCGTGAACCTGCAGATGCAGGCTCCAAGTGTTCGGTGGGTTCTGAATATAGTTGACAGTTTTCGGGTCTCTCGGATCGCGCACGTCGATGACAGAGAAGCCTTTGGAGCACACGTGCCCAATATAGGCGTAGCCGTTGCGCACCATGATCTGCTGGCCGTCGGAGCGGCCTGCCTGATCGGAGTGGCCGATCAGGCGCATGTTACGGGCGTAGGTCGGCTCAGGAAGCTCGGAGCGGGCCATCTTCGCGTTCCCCCCGGAGTCCGGCTCACCCCTTGTATTCGACGATGTAGAGGCCGGCGTTGAAATCGGTGACGTAGCAGAGCGCGTTCTTGTCGACGAAGACGTCAGCCGAGTGCAACACGATCGGGCGGTTCGGGCGCGGATCCACCCATAGGGCGGGCGGCGGCGGCACGAAGGCCGCCACTTCCTTTGGCCGGAACGGGTCCTTGATGTCGTAGACGCGCAGGCCGGCGTTCTGATAGGTCGCGAAAATCAGCTCGGAGCTGACGAAGCTGCCCGGCCGGTTCTCATGCACATTGTGCGGCCCGAAATGGCCGCCAACCTTCAGGTAGTTCTTGTCGGAAGGCGGGGGGAAGGTCGAGATGCTGATTGGATTGGACTTGACCTGGTTGTCGAAAATCCAGATCGGCTTGAATCCATCCTCCTGATTGTCCAGCACCGTCTCGTCAACCACTACCAACAAATTGCGGTCGGGGAGCGGCAGCGCATTATGCGTGCCGCCGCCGAATGGCGGCGCCCAGACCTTGTGTGTGATGAGCTTCGGATTGACCTTGTCCTTGACGTCGACGACGGCGAGGCAGGCGTCGCGCCAGCTGCAATAGGCGATGTCGTCGTGGATGATGGCGTGGTGCAGTCCGAACCTGCCGTTCTTGGTCGGCCAGTTCGCTGTCTCGCCGGCCGCCGCGTTCATGCCCGGCAACCAGTACTTCCCTGCGAGGATCGGCTTCTTCGGGTCCTTGAGGTCGATGGTGACGAGGATGTAATCGGAGAAACCGTCGAGCAGCGCCGAGGCGTAGGCCCACCGTCCGCCGACATACCACAGGCGATGCAGACCGGTTCCCTCGACGGCCATGAATCCGATCTGTTTGGGGTCCTCTGGCTTCGAGAGATCGTAGACCGCCATGCCCGCCGACCAGTTGCGCGCGGCGGCTTCGGGCTTCGCGTGATGATCGACCGAGCCTTTGTAATAGGCCTTCTCGTCGACCAGCTCGGCTTGAGCGAACATGTCCTTGTTATGGATAACCAGCAGAAGGTCGTCATGCGCCTGCAGGTGAAGCGTCCAGGTGTTGGGCGGCGCCGCGACGTGCTTCACATATTTTGGATGTGCGGGGTCGCGGACGTCGACGACGGAGAAGCCCTTGGAGAAGATGTGGCCGATATATGCGAAGCCGTTATGCACCATGATCTGCACACCGTCGGACTTTCCGCCCTGATCGCTGTGGCCGACGAGACGCATGTTTGGGGTCGCGAAATCGGGTTTATGAAGGGTCATCTCCGCCATCATTGGTCTCCGTATCGTTCTCGTTGATAAAGTCGCTCGCAACTCGCGCGCACACGGGATTCCGAGCGAGTCTGAACAAGAAGGCGGCGCCCGCGCAAGGCGCCGCCCCCCGGTTTGAAAAGACCCTCCCGCGCGCTTACTTCACGCCCCAGATCTTCTTGTATTCGTCGCGATAGCCATTGCCAGGGTCGAACCGGTTCTCCGGTCCGCCGTCCTTCTCGAGATTCTCGGCAGTGAAGAGGTGCACGTGCGGCACGAAGCCCGAGGGCTTGTCGCCAGCAAGCGCCCGGTTCATCTCGTCGACCATGATCCAGCCTTGCAGGTTGAGCGGTTCTGCGACGGTCGCCAACTGATATTGCTTGTCGCGAATGCGCTTGAACGCCGGCACCGAGCCGTCTCCCGACGAGATTTGCTGTGGATAGCCCGTCGCCGGATCGACGCCCGCGGCCTGTAGCGAGGGCGCCGAGAAGTCGTAGTAGAGGTCGTTGACGGCGATCGAGAAGGTCCACTTCTTGCCGTACTTCGACAGGAGCGACGTCGTCAGCTGGCCCATGCGGTTGGAGAGGTCGCCGATCGGCGTATCGGCGACTTCGAGCACCTTGCACTTCGAATAGCCTTCGACGGCCCCCTTCGAGAAGTTCGTCTTGGCGGTGGCGATGGCGTAGATCGAATCCGTGAACAGGATCACGCCGCAGTCCGCGCCCTCCGAGGCCTTCAGGACGGCTTCGAAACCCGCGGAGTCCGCGACTTCCTCGGGATCGGTCGTCACATTGGTGAACACCGACGAGATGTCCTTGTCTGGCCCGGCTTTGGGACCGGCGTGCCACCCGACGACCTTGATGCCGGCGGCGGCGGCCTGCTCGAACAGCGGCGCCTGCTCCTTGCTGTCGATGCCGGCGTTGAGAATGCCGGCCGGCTTCATGGCGATCGCCTGTTGCAAAGCCGTGGCGCGACCGGGCACCGAGCCCTGGCCGTCGAGCTGGCGAACTTCCCAGCCCAGCGCCTTCGCGGCTTCCGTGGCGCCGTCGGCCGCGCCCTGGGCGCCACCGTTGCGCCCATCGGTGAGGACGATGACGACCAATTTCTTGCCAACGCTCTTTGGCCCCGAAGTCGGGCCGTCCCATTTGGTGACCGGCGCGGCTACGTTGGCGAGATAGGCTTTCGCCTTCTCCAGATAGGCCGCGTCGTCCGCGCGCGCCGCGCTTGCAGAGATCGCCAGCGCGCCGGCCGAGGCCAGCAAGCCCTTCAGCATCATGTTAAGCGTACCCATGTTTCCCTCCCATCTTTGACTGGCGGCTTTTCGCGCCAGGCCGGCGTAGCCGGCGTTTACGCAAAGGCCTTACGCGGCCCTGGCTGCGTTCGCGGATTTTCCAGCTCCCTCCACGGGCGTGGTTTCGCGCGGCGGCTTGACGACGGTGCGCCGGCGTTGCGCGAACGCGGCAAGCGCGATGGCGACGACCAGCGTCACGCCGTTGAAGAGCGGCTCGACGAAGAAGGCGCCGCCGATCAACTGGATGCCGGAGATGCCGACCGCGAGTATGAGAATGCCGAATATGCTGCCCCAGATATTGACGCGCCCCGGCTTGATCGTGGTTGAGCCGAGGAAGGCGCCGACCAGCGCCGGCAGCAGGAAGTCCAGGCCGACGTTCGCCTGGCCAATGCGCAACTTCGCGCCGAGCACGCAGCCCGCGAAGCCGGTGATCACCCCCGAGGCGACGAAAACGCCGATGACATATCTGCGCACCGGAATGCCGTTGAGCGCGGCGGCCTTTTCGTTGGCGCCGATCGCATAGATGTACCGTCCGATCGGCAGCCGCTCGCTGACGATCCACAGAACGATCGCGAGCGCCAGCACATAGAAGGCCGGTATGGGAATGCCGAATATCGACGTCGAGTTGATGGCGAGGAAAGCGCGCGGCAGATCGCCGACAATCTGGCGCCCGTCGGTGTGCCAAAGCGCGAGCGCATAGAGAATCGTGCCAGTCCCCAGCGTCGCGACAAAAGAGTCGACTTGCGCCACCTCGACCAGAACGCCGTTGAGGAAGCCGACGGCGCCGGCGCAGGCAATCACCGCCAGGATCGCCAGCGGCCAGGGAACGCCATATTTCACCTGAAGGCTGATCGCGAGAATGTGCCACATCACGATGCCGAAGCCGACGGTGAGGTCGATCCGACCAGCCATCATCGGCAGGGTCGCGGCCAGCGCCAGCATGGCCACGATCGATTTATCGGCGAGAATCGAACGGGCGTTGAGCCAGGTCGGGAACGTATCGGGCAGCAGGAGCGAGAACAGGACGATCAAGACGAGGGTCAGAAGGGGAAGGCCGTACACCGGCGCCATGCGCCCGATCGCCTGCCACGGCGTAAGCGTCGCAAGTTCCGACCGCGTAGGCTCGAGCGCGTTGGATTTGATCGACTGCATGAGGTCACCGAGTCCCGTCGACAAAGACAGCGGTGGCCGCTTCTGCTGAATGTCGGATGTTGGCGGAGGCTTCGGCGAGCAGATTTTCGACGGATAAATCGGCGCTCAAAAGTTCGGCGACAACGAGCCCCCGGCTAAACACCAGCGCCCGATGGCACACCTTGGCGACCTCCTCAAAATCATTCGATACGATCAGAATAGCGGCTCCCGCCTGGAGAGCAACGTCGAAAAGGCGGTAGATCTCCGCCTTGGCGCCCACGTCGACGCCTGCCGTAGGATCCTCGAAAACATAGACCTTGGCGGCAAGATGCAGCCAACGGCCGATCACCACCTTCTGTTGATTGCCGCCTGACAACAGCTCGATCGGCAGCGTCGGGTCGTTGGGTCTTAAGCCCACCCGCTGACCAAGGTCCAACGCGACTCGCGATTCGCGCCCCGGCGGGAGCATGGAAAACAGGCTAAGCCCCGCCGCGAGGGGGTTGAGGAGAAGATTCTCGCGGACCGTCAGGCTCGGCATGATCGATTCGCCGACCCGATCGGCGCAGACCAGATCGACACCGTTGTTCATCGCCTCCCGCGGCGATCTGGGAGCGATCTCTCGGTCGTCGAGCAGAACGCGTCCCCCCGTGGTCGGGACGACGCCAAACAACGCGCGGCCGACGACTTCCTGGCCCGCGCCCCGCAGACCGACGAAACCAACAATCTCGCCCGCGTGAATCTGGCAGTTGATTGGCCCAACGTCGCCAGCCATGACCGATTCGAGCGCGAGCCGCGGCGAGCCGTGCCGTTCCGCTGGACGCTGGAAAACCTGCGACGGCTCGCGGCCGACGATCAGCAGGATCGCCTCGTCCGGCGTGGTTTGTGTCACGAGGCGCTCCCCAACCACACGTCCGTCGCGCAGGACGACCATCCGATCGGCGATCTCGAACACTTCGTCCAGTCGGTGCGATACGTAGATCATCGCGACGCGGCGCGAGCGCAATCGACGCAAGGCGGTGAACAGTCGCGTCACCTCATCGGCGGGCAGGCTTGCGGTGGGTTCGTCGAGTACGAGGATCTGGGCCTCGGCGGCGAGCGCCCGAGCGATAGCGACAAGGGACTTCTCGGCTCGACTCAGATTCTGGATCCTGATGTCAGGATCGATGTCAACGCCGAGCATTTCGAGCGCCCCAGCGGCGCGGCGGCGCGTCTCGGACCAATCGATCAAGCCAAATCGACGCGGAAACCCCAAGGTTTGGCAGATATTCTCGGCAACCGTCATCCAGTCGATCAGGCCGAGATCCTGGTGGATAAAAGCGATGGGCAGACGCCTGAGAGAATTCGTTACGTCGACGCCTTGTAGGGTCACACTCCCTTGGTCGAGCGCGTGTACCCCCGCAAGTATCTTTATCAATGTGGACTTGCCCGCTCCGTTCTCACCGAGCAGCGCCAGGATTTCACCGGCCTTCAAGCTCATACTGACCTCGGAGAGCGCCTGGGTCCCGCCAAAATGCTTCGACACGCTCCGCACGACCAGGAGGTTGTTTGCGTCCTCTGTGAGAATCTCTACAGACGCCCCGATCGACCCGGCCCCGACGCAAGTTTGCCGGTCAGCATCCATGGCCAGTTTTCCTCCCTCGCGCCATTTCTTGTGGGCGCTTGTCCGGACAATAGCGGAAAATTCTGGTTGCGGTGGCGCAAAAATCGGAATTCGCCGATCCAATCAGCCTCGCCTCATTGTCAGCCAGGTCAGCGTCGCGTTCATTGCGTGAAGGTCATCACTGCGCGGTCAGATCGAACCAGGCAGCGCGCGCTCGATCTCGCCCGCAAGCGGCCGGTCGCTCTCGACAAGGTCGCGGGAATTCGTTTCGATCTACGGGACGCTCGACTTCAAGCGTCCATCCCTCCGCGTCCTTGCGCCGAAGGATTGTCCCGTTGACAAAGAGGTCGCCTCATAGCGTAGAGAGAGTGCAAACGACGCGACCCGAGACTACAGAGAGAAATGCTTCTAAATCAGGAATTTAGATTCGCCGTCGCCCCGATGATGGACTGGACCGACCGGCGCTGCCGGATGTTCCATCGACTGCTCACGCGGCGGGCGCGGCTCTACACCGAGATGGTGACGGCGGACGCGGTCGTGTTCGGGCCGCGCGAGCGGCTGATCGGCTTCGATGCGGCCGAGCATCCGGTTGCGCTCCAGCTCGGCGGCGCCGACCCTGCGCGCCTCGCAGAGGCGGCGCGGATCGGGGCCGGGTTCGGCTATGACGAGATCAACCTCAATTGCGGCTGCCCGTCCGACCGGGTGCAAAGCGGCCGTTTCGGGGCTTGCCTGATGCGCGAGCCGGAGCTGGTCGCCGATTGCGTCGCGGCGATGGTTGGGGCAGTCGACCTTCCGGTGACGGTGAAATGCCGCATCGGCGTCGATGAGCAGGAGCCCAGCGAGGCGCTCGGCGCCTTCGCCGAAGCGGTGAAGGCGGCTGGAGCGGCGGCGCTCATCGTCCATGCGCGCAAAGCCTGGCTCGAGGGCCTGAGCCCCAAGGACAACCGGTCGATCCCGCCGCTCGATTATCCGCTCGTCCGTGCGCTGAAACGCGCCCATCCCGACTGGCCGATCGTCCTCAACGGCGGCGTCGTCGACCTTGCGTCGGCGCGGGCCGAGCTTGACCATCTCGACGGGGTGATGATCGGGCGCGCGGCCTATCAGACGCCCGAGCTTCTGATCGGCGTCGATCCCGAGCTGTTCGGCGAGGACGCTCCGGTCGCCGGCGCGTTCGAGGCGATCGAAGCCTTCATGCCGGTCATCGCGCGCGGGCTTGAGCGCGGCGAACGCCTGCATGACTACACCCGGCATCTTCATGGCCTGTTCGCCGGGCGGCCGGGGGCGCGCGCCTACCGTCGTATTCTGGCGAGCGAGGGCGTCCGTCCCGGCGCCGAGCTCGACGTGCTGCGCGAGGCGGTCGCCCGGGTGGAGCGACGCTTCGAACCCGCCGGGAGCGGTCCGTCCATCGGCCTCTTGGCGGCCGAATAGCGCCCTTTTCGTCGCCGCCGATTTAAGTTTTCCAGGCGCTTAGGCGCCGGTTTTTCGCCGCCCCCCAGAAAGCGCTCAAAACCGGCTCCGGACGCGATTGGCAGCCGCGCGCAGTCGGAGCGTCCGCCCGCCGCCGTCGGGCCGTGCATTCGGGCCGCGGCAAGCGGCCCCCCAATTCCTTCCGAGCCGCCCGATTACGACGTCCTGCCGATTTCCGATAAACAATATCATGGGTATTCGGATGAGGCAAGAAATTTCTGATTTTTCTTACCCCACTCCCACCCGGACGCAATTGCGCCAGCGAGCGTCACCGCGCCGTCAGGACGAGCCGCCCGCGCTCGACCGCATAGCCCTTGAGCCGGCCGAGAAAGCTCATGCCGAGCAGGCTCTCGTCCAGCGCCCCCGGCCGGGCGACCAGGGCAGTGACATTGTGCATCACGATCGGGCCGACGGCGACCTGGTCGAGCCGGACCTCCGCCGCCAGCGCCGACCCGTTGGCGGTCGTGACGGGCGCATCATATTCGAGGCCGCCGGTGTTGATCCCAGCGCGCCGAGCGTCGGCGGAGGTCAACACCACCGCGGAAGCTCCGGTGTCGAACAGGAAGGTCACGCGCGCGCCATTGACCCGCCCGGTAATCGCGAACTCGCCGCCGAGACGCTGGTTGACGATCACTTCGCCGCCGCTCCCGACTTCGGGCTCGGACGGGAAAAGCTCGCCCGCGATGCGACCTGCGAAGTCGGAAGCCTCGTAGCGATAGGCGTAGACGCCGGTCAGCGCGAGCAGGAGCGCGGCCCAGATCGCGGCCGCGCCGGCGACCCGAGCGACGTCGCTCGGCCGCGGCGAACGCAGGCCGGAAAGCAGGAGCCAGAGCAGGAGCGCGGCGCCGATCGCGGCGCTGGCGAAGCGATGATGGTCGAGCCCGAGCAAAGTGGACTGCGGCGGAGTCGAGAGCAGCGCCGCCAGCGCCGCCGCCAGAATCGCGACCGGGAGGAGGAAGCGCATCACCAGAACCGGGCGCGCGCCGCAACCCGGCCGCCGCGCGACGCACGCGAACGAGCGCGGGCGAGGCGTCCGTCGAGCTCGGCCATGACGGCGAGGCGTTCGGTCTCGCTCAACGCCGTCCAGGCGGCGATTTCGTCGACCGTGCGGCCGCAGCCGATGCAGAGCGCGGAGATGGGATCGACAACGCAGACCTTTACGCACGGGGTCGACGTGTTGGGCGCGGACATGCCCCTCATTTAGGGGGCGGCCTGCCCTATGAGAAGGCCGCACCAGGCGGCGATCTCGGCGAGCTGCTGTGCTGCGCCCGCGACGTCGCCGGTCTGGCCGCCAATCGCGCGGCGCGCGAGCCCGACCATCGCCAGCGCGCCGGCGCCGCTCGCCAGCGCCGCCGCGACGGCGTGGGCGAGGCCGAAAAAGACGAGGCCAAGCAAGAGCGCGATGACCAGGGCCGAACCCCAGGCGGCGGCGAGCGCGCCATTGTCGAGCCGGCCTGCCGCCGCGCCCGCGCCATCGGCGCGCGCGGGGGCCAGAAGCGCGAGCGGGGTCAGCGCTCCAGCGCGCGACAGCGCGGCGACGGCGACAAGGCTCGCGGACGCGCGCCAGAAGCCGTCGTCGAGCGCCGCCGCGAGCGCGGCCACGCGCAGGATGAGAGCGAGGGTCAGCGCGATTGCGCCATAGGCGCCGATCCGGCTGTCGCGCATGATGTCGAGCTTCAGCGCCCTCGTCGCGCCGCCGCCGAAGCCGTCGGCGACGTCGGCGAGCCCGTCCTCGTGCAGGGCGCCGGTCGCGGCGACAACCGCCGCTGTCGCCAGGCCGGCGCGCATGAGATGCGGCAGGCCGACGGCGCCTGTCAGCGCCAGCGCCAGAGCCCCGACAAGGCCGACCGCGGCGCCCGCGACCGGCGCCGCCCAGGCGACACGGTTGAGGTCAAACGGCGCGCCGGCGCTCGCGCGAACGGGCATGCGGGTGAAAAAGCCGAGCGCGTCGCCGATGTCGCGCGCGGCGGGCGTCAAGCGGGACGGATCTCGGCCGGTCATCCTGGAGGCCCGCCGCGGATCGATCGATGTGGCTCAGGCGGCGAGCGGAGAGTCGACATCGGCGGGGACGCTCAGAACACCACCCAGACGAACAGGGCAATCGCCAGCAGCCCCAGTCCGGTGAGCCCGGTTTCGACGACGCCCCACTGCCGCACCAAGGCCCGCGCCGCGCCGACGTCCGGTCCCCGCAAGCCGCGGATCTGGTTGTCGAGCGGCGACATGACAAAAAAGGCGTAGGGCCAGCTGAGGATGATCGCGACCGCGCCGAACGCCCAGCGCGGGTCCTGGGTCTCGAAATAGGAGATGAGGCCGGCGACCGCCGCGATCAGCGCGAAGACGAGGAGAAGCGCGACGCCGCGGCTGTCGCTCGGCCCCCATTCGCCGAGCAGCGCCTCGTCCTCGAGCTTGAGCCGCGCCGGCTGCTCGACCCAGTTGACGTAGAACGACGCGCCGGTGAAGGCGGCGGCGAAAATCAGCGCGAACGTTCCCCAAATCATGACCGATCCACCTTCGTCACGCGCTCATCTAGCATGAAGCGCGGCGGAAAGCGCGGGCAGGAGGACCCGCCGTCTCGGGGGTAGGCAGGGCTGGAGAAAACCGGAGAACGCAGACTTTCCACACGGGACTGAACGGGTTAAAGACGATCTCTGATAATGCCGCGGCGAGGCTTGCGACCAGCGCTTGCCAAGCGAGGCGCGCAGGAGAACACGGGTTCCGCCATGACGAGCTATACCGCGCCCCCTGATAAAGAGAACCTGGTTTTGGAGCGCGGAGACGTCCTGCACGTTCATAACGGGGGAACCGCCACCGGTACGACGATCGACCTTCTCGGCCGAGCGGTTGTCGTCGACGGCGGGACGACCGTCGACACGCTGATCAAGGGCTTGGGCGTCGAGGATGTCGGCAGCGGCGGCGTCGCCGACGATACGACGATCAAGCGCGGCGGCGTCGAAAACGTCGCCTTTGGCGGCACGGCCGACCACACAATTATCGACGGCGGCGTCGAAAACGTCGCCTTCGGCGGCACGGCCGACCACACAATTATCGACGGCGGCACGCTTAATGTTCGCGGCGTAGGCAACGACACGATCATCAACGACGGCGCCGAATGGGTCCACGGCGCAAGCAACGGTACGATCGTCAATCGATTTGGCGTCCAGTATGTCCATGGCGGCGTAGCTAATAACACGACGATCAACGGCGGCGTGGAAGAGGTCGGCCCGGGCGGCGTCGCGGACAATGTCATATTTGAAGGCTCACGGTCCCGCCTGGATCTGAGGTACCCGACGAGTCTCAAGGGGACCATCACCGACTGGAGTGTCGGAGACGTCATCCACTTCAGCAACAAGACGCACATAACGAGCGTTCATGAAAATGCCGCGGATACGACGGTGACGGTGAATTACTTTGATCCAGACGACGGCAATCGAACCGTGACCTATTCATTGGCCGGTCAGCAGGCGAACACCAAGATCGAGATTCGCCACGATGCGCACGGAGGCGGCGACCTCGTGCTCGTACCAGTCACCGGCGTACAGGCCCATCACCACCATGAAATTGCGTGACGGCAGGCCCCGCGGACGCGCGCCCTGTCGGTGACCGAACGAAATTCCCGCGAACCGGGATAGGCCCTGAAAAGTCGGCGCTCACTGTCATGCCCGCGAAAGCGGGTATCCAGACCTCAAGGCCCTGATGTAACTCTGGATGTCCGCTTGCGCGGGAATGACAAAAGCTGCTGTTCCGACTCCAACCCGGCGCGCGCCGCTTTAGAAGAAGAAGTCGTGGTGATGCGGCTGAGCCCCCCCACGAGCACGATGTCCGTCCCATTATGCCCGTCCGCGCGAACCTCGAAATGCGTGTTGGGTTGCTGGTCCGCGAGCGTATAGGTCGTCTGAAGATGCTCATTTCCCTCCCGGTACTTCACGGTCAGGACGTTGCCCAACTCGCTCACGGAGACGTCCCTGATACCGAGCAGATCGACAAAGTCGCCAACATGCCAACCGGAAATCGTGCCCTTCAGATTGGCCGGGACCTGGATTTGAACGGAGCTTCGGCCCTGGCCGGCAAAGGTGACGTTGGTCGCATCGGAGGCCCCGAGGATATCGAGCCGCCCCGAACCGCTGATGGTGGTGTCGTTGGCGTGACCTTTGAAATCGACGACCTCGACTCCGCCTACGATATTCGTGCCGTTGGAAACGCCTCGATCGACATTTTCACGACCGCCTCTATTGATCACAGAATTGTCGGAGACGCCGAATGGCTCGACGTTCTCGACTCCGAACAAGTTGATGATCGAATGATCTGACACACCGCCGCCGGCAACCTCCACGCGCCCGCGCGTGTTTACGACGGTGTCCGTGGCGAGACCTTGACTCTCGACCAGCAGGACGTCCCCTGCATCCAGGACGACGCCGTTTTGATCTGGCGGCGCTTTGATAACTGCCATCGGACTTCCTTTTCGATTTTGCGGCCCGCTGCGGCAAAACTGGCGCAAGCCCGGGATGGGGGTCAAGCTAAGCCGGGGGTGACTTAGGGCGCCAGACGGGCTTTGAGGCGCGGCCCCAGCCAATCGAGAAAAACGCGAAGTTTCAGGGGCATTGGCTTTCGCTCGGTGTAGACGATGTGCACCGGCAACGGCTCACTTTCGAATTCGTCGAGAATGATGGCAAGCGCCCCCGCGCGCCTCGACGCCTCCATCTTATACGACATTACGCGAGTGACGCCCGAGCCGAGGACCGCCGCCTGCACCGCGGCCTCTGAGGTGCTGACGGTAAGCCGTGAGCGAATGGGCGCCGCGATTTCAACGCCGTCCTTCGCAAACCTCCAATAGCGCGGCACTCCCATCTCATCGACCGCAATGCAGTCGTGATCGATGAGATCGGCGGGCGACTTCGGCCGACCGCGGGCCTCGAGATACCCCGGGCTCGCGCAAGCGACGACCCGGACCGAGCCGATGCGCGTCGCGATCATGGCGCTGGATGCGAGCGGGCCTATGCGGACCGAGATATCGATGTTGTGCTCAACAGGGTCCAGCACGCGGTCGCTCAGCAGAAGGCGCAAGGCGATATTGGGATAGGCCCGCTCGAATTCGCAAGAGAGCGGCAGGAGATGAAGATGTCCGAGCCCCCATGGCGCGGTCACGGTAAGATCGCCGGTCGGAGCACGGTACTCGCCCGACGCCTCTTTCTCCGCATCGTCGACCTGTTCGATGATCCGCTTGCAGGCCTCGACATATGTTCGCCCCGCCTCGGTAAGCGAAACCCGACGTGACGACCGCTGAAACAATTGCGTCCCCAGGCGTGCTTCCAGTTCGGAGAGCTTGCGGCTGACAGTTGGGACCGGCATGCGGAGCTTCCGCGAGGCCGCTGAAAGGCTCCCGGCCTCGGCAATGCTGACAACGACCGACATGGATTCGATACGGTCCATGGGGAGCCGTTCTTTCCGGACCTTGAAAAGTTGTTTTCCGATTATGCCGACTACACCGCGGCGCCGCAACAGAGTACACCCGCCGCGGTCGTGTAAGTTTTAAGCTCATGCATCGCTTGGTATAGGCGCACGTCGGTAAGCTGATTACAAAACACGTTGCCATATTCCGTCAGGGCGAAGGCAAGTCGTTCGACCTGAAAAGCCAGTGGACTCGCGGTCGCGCGGCCGCCGCATCACCCAATAGTGTCCCGTCCTGTCTGAGAGTGCACCCGAAGGAGCGCGCGATGAGCATGGTCACGACAAAAGAAGGAGTAGAGATTTTCTACAAGGACTGGGGCAAAGGTCAGCCCATCGTCTTCAGCCACGGCTGGCCGCTTTCGGCCGACGACTGGGACGCGCAGATGCTGTTTTTTCTCAATCATGGCTATCGCGTCATCGCGCATGATCGCCGAGGTCACGGACGGTCGACTCAGACAGGCGACGGTCACGACATGGATCATTACGCCGATGACCTCGCGGCGGTTACGGCGCACCTCGATCTCAACAACGTCATCCACGTCGGCCATTCGACTGGCGGCGGAGAAGTTGTTCGATATCTCGCGCGGCACGGCGAGAGCCGGGTGGCGAAGGCGGCGATCATCAGCGCGGTGCCGCCATTGATGGTGAAGACCGCAGCCAACTCCAACGGGTTGCCAAAAGAAGTGTTCGACGGATACCAGGCGGCGCTGGCGGCTGGCCGTTCTCAGTTCTATCGCGACGTGGCCTCTGGGCCTTTCTATGGATTCAATCGCCCCGGCGCAAAGCCCTCGGAAGCGGTCATCGCCAACTGGTGGCGGCAGGGCATGACCGGAGGCGCCAAGGCCCATTACGACGGCATCGTCGCCTTCTCGCAGACCGACTTCACCGAGGACCTGAAGAAGATCAAGGCGCCGGTGCTGGTCATGCACAGCGAGGACGACCAAATCGTTCCTTACGTCGCCGCTGGCCCGCTATCCACGAAGCTGCTCAAGAACGGCACGTTGAAGACTTACAAGGATTTTCCGCACGGCATGCCAACCACGCAGGCCGAAGTTATCAACGCCGATCTGCTTGCTTTCTTTAAGGCTTGATCGTGGCGCTCCCCCTTTTCAGCTTTCGGAGAGACCCGTGACATCCGCTTCGATCCGACACGCTGCCCTCGCTTTTGGGGCGCTGCTCGCCTCCGTCCCCGTGGCTCCGCCTTCCCGAGCAGCGGACGCAGCGACCTGCGCGGCGCCGGATCGAGCGCCGATCCCTGTCGTCCATTACCGCACACTCAAGGTCGATGGCGTCGATATCTTCTATCGTGAAGCCGGACCGGCGGACGCGCCGACTGTGCTTCTGCTGCATGGATTTCCGACGTCGTCGCACATGTTCCGCAACCTGACTCCCCTGCTTGCAGATCGCTTCCATGTCATCGCGCCCGACTATCCGGGCTTTGGGGAGAGCGCTGCCCCCGATCACAAGACCTTCGCCTACACGTTCGGCCACTACGCCGACCTCATCGACGG
This sequence comes from uncultured Alphaproteobacteria bacterium, assembly GCA_963794655.1. GTDB lineage: Bacteria > Pseudomonadota > Alphaproteobacteria > Rhizobiales > Beijerinckiaceae > Roseiarcus. The sequence goes on along the minus strand of CAWCEV010000006.1, from coordinate 337,154 downwards.
TATGCTCACTCAGCTCAGCGTGAAGGACTATGCGATCTACCTCATGGATTACGGCGCGCCGGTCGGGTATCGGCTGGCGCTCAAACATCCAGAACGCGTGACGGCCCTCATCATCCAGAACGGCAACGCCTACGAGGAGGGCCTGAAGGCGTTTTGGGATCCGATCAAGGCCTATTGGGCCGACGGTTCGGAGGCTCATCGCGCCGCGATCGGCGTTCTGATCGCGCCGGAGACCACCAAGTTCCAGTACACCGACGGCGTCGCGGACGTCACAAGGATTGATCCCGACAATTGGGGTCATGACCAGCCGCTGCTCGATCGGCCGGGCAACAAGGACATTCAGCTCGATCTCTTCCTCGACTACGGAACGAATGTCCCGCTTTATCCGCAATTCCAGGCATTCTTTCGCCAGCGGAAGCCGCCGACCCTGATCGTCTGGGGTAAGAACGACAAGATCTTTCCCGCCGACGGCGCCACGCCGTACCTCCGCGATCTCCCCGATGCGGAACTGCATCTCCTCGACACCGGGCACTTCGCGCTCGAAGACAAACTCGACGAGATGGCTCCATTGATCCGCGATTTCCTGTGCCGAAAACTCGTCGCGAAATGACTCCAGGCGGCGCCCGGAGCACAAGTCCGGGTTTATATGCGGTTTCCGGTCGGCCATGCCCGCCCGAGGCTGAACGGAGGACACGATGAGTTTGGCGCAACGCAAAGGACTTTCTCGGCGCAATTTCTGTCTCTGCTGCGTCGGGGGAGCGACCTTTACCGCAGCGGGAGCATGGCTTTCGCCGCGCGCCGCATATGCCGAGGCGCGCGGCCTCGTCAGTCTGATCAAGGACAGCGCCGCGGTTTCACCGATCGTCGTCCATAAGCTGCGCGACAACATCAGCGTGCTTGAAGGCTCCGGGGGAAACGTAGCCGTCCTGACCGGCGCCGACGGCAAGATGCTCGTCGACGCAGGTATCGGCGTCTCTCGACCTCAAGTCACCAGCGCGCTCGCCAGTCTCAGCGCCGATCCAGTCACCCACCTCATCAACACGCACTGGCACTTCGACCACACCGACGGCAACGCGTGGTTGAATTCGGTCGGCGCGAAGATCATCGCACAGGAAAACACTCTCGGGTTTCTGGCGCATGTTCAGCGCGTCGCCGATTGGGACTACAATTTCGTTCCTCCACCGCCGAACGGGCTCCCGAGCGAAGTTTTCGCCAGCGAGCTCGCCCTGAGCCTCAACGGGCAGTCGATCCACCTGAAGCACTACAGTCCCGCCCACACCGACAGCGACATTTCTGTCAGTTTTACGGAAGCGGATGTCGTGCATGTCGGCGACACGTTCTGGAGTGGCGTCTATCCGTTCATCGACTATTCGACCGGGGGCAGCATCGACGGCATGATCGCCGCGTCGGACGCCAACCTTGCGGCGACGACCGACAAGACCACGATCATTCCTGGACACGGACATCCCGTCAGCAACAAGGCGGAGCTTCAGGAATTTCGCGACATGCTGGTCGGAGTCCGCGACAATGTCGCGGCGCTCAAACGGCAGGGCAGATCGCGAGACGAGACGGTCGCGGCGAAACCCACGGCTGCCTTCGACGCGAAGTTCGGCAATTGGGTGATCGATCCCGGCTTCTTCACCAGGCTGGTCTACGAAGGCGTGTGAAATTTCGAAGGCGCGTCGGCGCAGACAAGCAGGAGCGAGAGTTTACGATGCCGAGGCTTGAAGGAAAGGTCGCCGTGATCACCGGCGCCAATAGCGGCATCGGCCTCGCGACCGCGAAGCGATTTGCAGCGGAAGGCGCCCGGGTGTTCATGACCGGCCGGCGCAAGAAGGAACTCCAGGCGGCGGTTATCGAAGTGGGGCACGATGCGCGCGGGGTCGCGGGCGATGTCGCGAACCCGGCCGATCTCGACCGACTCTTCGCCGTGGTCAAGAATGAGGCTGGCGCGATCGACATTCTGTTCGCGAACGCCGGCGTCGGCGAGTTCGCCGCGCTCGGCGAGATTACGGAAGACCATATAGACCGAACTTTTGCGATCAACGTGAAAGGGACCCTCTTTACGGTCCAGAAGGCGCTGCCGCTCCTCAGGGATGGCGGCTCGATCATCCTGACCGGCTCCACAGCCGCTTCGACAGGTATCCCAGCCTTCAGCGTTTATAGCGCCAGCAAGGCGGCGATACGCAGTTTCGCACGGAGCTGGATCCTCGACCTCGCGCCCCGGAAGATTCGCGTCAACGTGCTCACGCCGGGCGCCACCTCGACCCCCGGCTGGCACGCCCTCTCCTCCTCGGAAGATGCGCACTCTCAGATGATCAGGCTCACAGAGGCGACTACGCCATTGGGGCGCCTGGGCGATCCGGATGAGACGGCCAACGCAGCTCTCTTCCTCGCTTCGGACGAAAGTAGATTTGTCACCGGCAGCGAACTCTTTGTCGACGGTGGTTCAGCCCAGATCTAGCGCGACAGTTTTGTCCTTTCTTGACAATCATCGGATGCACCACCCGTTTCTCTGTCGTGGCGTTCAAAGTGCGGTTGGTATGTGCCGACGCTATTTCTCGGCGAGAACAAAAATAATAGAACTTGCGCTTGAGAACAAATCATGTACACTCCGGCCATCAGCGGGGGTGAGCAAAACCGCGATTGCGGATCGGATGCTGCCCGTGAGAGAAGGACGATGGTTATGACCCAACCAAATCTTCGCCTCGTGGAAGGGACCAGCGTGGACAAGACCAAGGCGCTCGACGCCGCCCTGTCGCAGATCGAACGGGCGTTCGGCAAGGGCTCGATCATGCGCCTCGGCAAGAACCAGAAGGCAGTCGAGATCGAGACAGTACCGACGGGGTCGCTTGGCCTCGACATCGCGCTCGGTGTCGGAGGTCTGCCGCGTGGTCGGGTGATCGAGATCTACGGGCCCGAATCCTCAGGCAAGACGACGCTGACGCTGCATGTGATCGCCGAAGCACAGAAGAAGGGCGGCATATGCGCGTTCGTCGACGCCGAACATGCGCTCGATCCGATCTACGCGCGCAAGCTCGGCGTGAAGCTCGACGATCTCCTGATCTCCCAGCCCGATACCGGCGAGCAGGCGCTTGAAATCACCGACACGCTGGTGCGGTCGGGCGCGGTCGACGTGCTCGTCGTCGATTCGGTCGCGGCGCTGACGCCACGGGCTGAGATCGAGGGCGAGATGGGCGAATCGCAGCCGGGGCTGCAGGCGCGGCTGATGAGCCAGGCCCTGCGCAAGCTCACCGCCTCGATCTCGCGTTCCAACACCATGGTGATTTTCATCAATCAGATCCGGATGAAGATCGGCGTCATGTACGGCTCCCCCGAGACGACGTCCGGCGGCAACGCGCTCAAGTTCTATGCCTCCGTACGCCTCGACATCCGCCGCATCGGCGCGATCAAGGAACGCGAGCAGGTGGTCGGCAATCAGACCCGGGTCAAGGTGGTCAAGAATAAGGTCGCGCCGCCGTTCAAGCAGGTCGAATTCGACATCATGTATGGCGAGGGCGTCTCCAAGGCGGGCGAGTTGATCGACCTCGGCGCGAAGGCCGGCGTGGTCGAGAAGTCGGGCGCCTGGTTTTCCTTCGACAGCGTTCGGCTCGGCCAGGGTCGCGAAAACGCCAAGGCGTTCCTCAAGACCAATCCGGAGACGGCGGACCGCATCGAGCGCGCGATTCGGGAGAACGCCGGCCTGATCGCCGAGCGCATTCTCGAAAACGACGGTCCCTCGCCCGACGACGACGCTGAGGCCTGAACCGCTTTCCTTTTGGGCCAGCCTCGCGTCCCCTCGCCATCGGCGGCGGGTCCATCCGCCCGGAAAGCCTCAGGTCTTCGCGCGTCCGGGGCGGCGCGAGAGCGGTTCCTCCCGCCGTTCTCGCGCCGCCGCTTTCGTTGACGCCGTGCCGATGATCCGGCTCTGTTTCCCGTTGGCGCTTTTGACGGCCTTGCTCTAGAACGCGCAATCCAAGCGGCATCCGGTTCAGAGCGACGGGCGTAGATGAGCGGCGTCAACGAAATTCGATCAAACTTCCTCGAGTTCTTCGCTAGGAACGGACATGAAGTCGTTCCCTCGAGCGCGCTTGTGCCGCGCAACGACCCGACGCTGATGTTCACGAACGCCGGCATGGTGCAGTTCAAGAACGTGTTCACCGGGGTCGAAAAACGCCCTTACGTCCGGGCGTCGACGGCGCAGAAATGCGTGCGCGCAGGGGGAAAACACAACGATCTCGACAACGTCGGCTATACCGCGCGCCACCACACGTTCTTCGAGATGCTCGGCAACTTCTCGTTTGGCGACTATTTCAAGGACCGCGCGATCGAATACGCGTGGAAACTGCTCACGCGGGATTTCGGCCTGCCGCCGCAGAAGCTAACCGTCACCGTCTATTACGACGACGACGAGGCGTTCAATCTGTGGAAGAAAATATCGGCTCTGCCCGAAGAGCGGATCATCCGCATCGCCACCAGCGACAATTTCTGGGCGATGGGCGACACCGGACCCTGTGGTCCATGCTCGGAGATTTTCTACGATCATGGCGACCACATCCCCGGCGGGCCGCCCGGCTCGGCGGACGCTGACGGCGATCGCTTCATTGAGATCTGGAACCTGGTCTTCATGCAGTTCGAGACCCTGCCGGGCGGCGAACGGGTCAATCTCCCGCGCCCATCAATCGACACCGGGATGGGCCTTGAGCGCATCGCCGCCGTCCTTCAGGGAGTGCACGACAACTACGACATCGACCTCTTTCGCGCGCTGATCCGCGCCAGCGCCGATCTCACTGGCGTCGATCCCGACGGCCCCCAGCGCGCCTCCCACCGAGTCATTGCCGACCATCTGCGCACCTCCGCCTTCCTGGTCGCCGACGGGGTGCTGCCGTCGAACGAGGGCCGCGGCTATGTGCTCAGGCGCATAATGCGCCGGGCGATGCGCCATGCCCAGCTTCTGGGCGCCCGCGACCCGCTGATGTGGCGGCTTGTCCCGGCTCTCACCCGCGAAATGGGCCAGGCCTACCCGGAGCTGGTGCGGGCCGAGGCGCTCATCGCGGAAACGCTAAAGCTCGAGGAGACGCGCTTTCGCTCGACGCTCGCGCGGGGCTTGTCGATTCTCGAGGATGAGACGCGCTCGCTGCATGGCGGCGGCGTGCTCAGCGGCGAGACGGCGTTCCGGCTCTACGACACCTATGGCTTTCCACTCGATCTGACCCAGGACGCGCTGCGCGCCCGCGGCCTCTCGGTCGACGTCGCCGGGTTCGACACCGCGATGGCGCGCCAACGCGCCGAGGCGCGCCGCGCCTGGGCGGGCTCGGGCGAAGCGGCGACCGAGACGGTCTGGTACGCCTTGCGCGAACGGGTCGGCGCGACCGAGTTCCTTGGCTATGAAACCGAGACAGCTGAGGGCGTCATCCGCGCGATCTTGAAGGATGGCGTCGAAGTCGAGGCGCTCAGCGCAGGCGAACGGGGATCGCTGATCCTCAACCAGACGCCGTTCTACGGCGAGGCCGGCGGCCAGGTTGGCGATGTCGGCGAAATTGCCGCGCCCGGTTTCCGCGCCGAGGTCACGGACACGCGCAAGAAGCTCGGCGATCTCGTCGTCCATGACGTCGTCATCGTGGAGGGCGCCGCGCGAGTCGGTCTGTCGGTCGAACTCACCGTCGACCACGCCGCACGCACGGCGACGCGCGCCAATCATTCGGCGACCCATATCCTGCATGAGGCCCTGCGAATGGTTCTCGGCGATCATGTGGCGCAGAAGGGCTCGCTCGTTTCGCCGGAGCGGCTCAGGTTCGATTTCGCCCACCCGAAGCCGATCACCCGCGCGGAAATCGAGCAAGTCGAAGACATCGCCAACAGCATCGTCCTTGAGAACGCCGAGGTGACGACGCGGCTCATGGGCCTCGACGACGCGCGAAACCTTGGCGCCCGTGCTTTGTTCGGCGAGAAATATGGCGACGAGGTGCGCGTCGTCAGCATGGGCGAGATCGACGACGGCCACAACCACGAGCGGACCTATTCGATAGAGCTTTGCGGCGGAACGCATGTGCGCCGGACCGGCGACATCGGTCTCATCACCATCGTCGGGGAGAGCGCGAACGCCGCAGGCGTGAGGCGCATCGAAGCCAAGACGCGCAACGAGGCGCGCAAGTGGCTTGAGGCCGATGCTCGCGGCCTTGCTGATGTGGCCGGGCTCCTCAAGGCTCCGGGAGGCAAGGCGGCCGAACGACTGGAGGCGCTTATCGACGACAAACGCAAGCTCGAGCGCGAACTCGCCGAGGCGAGGCGCAAGCTCGCGATGGGCGGAGGCGCGCCGGAAGCCGGGGCGGCGCGCGACGTCGCCGGCGTCAAGCTCTACGCCCGCGCGGTCAGCGGGGTCGACATGAAGGACCTGAAATCGCTGGCCGACGAGGCGAAGCAGAGCGTCGGCTCCGGGGTGGTCGCGATTGCGGCTGCGAGCGAGGACGGCAAGGCGAGCATCGTCGTCGCGGTGACCCCCGATCTCACCAGCCGTTTCAACGCGGTCGAGCTCGTGCGGCTCGGCTCGGCGGCGCTCGGCGGCAAGGGCGGCGGCGGCCGCCCCGACATGGCTCAGGCCGGCGGCCCCGACGGCGCCAAGACGCGCGAAGCGCTGGCGGCGGTCGAAGAGGGCCTGCGCCGCGCGGCCGGGGCGTGAAGCCGGAGCGCGCTGGACGCGAGTTCAGGCGGCCATCGCCTTCTTGAGATTCTCGTCGACCTTGTCGAGAAAGCCCTCGGTCGAGAGCCAACGCTGCTGCGGGCCGACCAGGAGCGCGAGGTCCTTTGTCATAAACCCAGCCTCGACCGTGTCGACGCACACCCGCTCGAGGGTGGAAGAGAATTTGGCCAGCGGCTGATTGTCGTCGAGCTTGGCGCGATGGGCGAGCCCGCGGGTCCAGGCGAAGATCGAGGCGATCGAATTGGTCGAGGTCTGGCGCCCCTGCTGATGTTCGCGGTAGTGGCGAGTGACGGTTCCATGCGCCGCCTCGGCCTCGACCGTCCGCCCATCGGGGGTCATGAGAACGCTGGTCATGAGGCCGAGCGAGCCGAAGCCCTGCGCGACGGTGTCCGACTGCACGTCGCCGTCGTAGTTCTTGCACGCCCACACGTAGCCGCCCGACCATTTCAGCGCCGCAGCGACCATATCGTCGATGAGGCGATGCTCGTAAGTAATGCCGAGCGCCTGGAACCGGCTCTTGAACTCGGCGTCGTAGACCTCCTGGAAGATATCCTTGAAGCGTCCGTCATAGGCTTTCAGTATCGTATTCTTGGTCGAGAGATAGACCGGATATTTGCGCAACAGGCCGAAATTCAGCGACGCGCGAGCGAAGTCGCGGATCGAGTCGTCGAGATTGTACATCGACATCGCGACCCCGCCGCCCGGGAACTTGAACACCTCCCGCTCGATCACCTTGCCGTCCTCGCCCTCGAAGCGAATGGTGAGACGGCCCTTGCCCGGAACCTTAAAATCGGTCGCGCGATATTGGTCGCCATAGGCGTGGCGGCCGATGACGATCGGCTGGGTCCAGCTCGGGACCAGACGCGGCACGTTCTTGCAAATGATCGGCTCGCGGAAGATGACTCCGCCCAGAATGTTGCGGATCGTACCGTTCGGGCTCTTCCACATTTCCTTGAGATGGAACTCTTTGACCCGCGCCTCGTCGGGCGTGATGGTCGCGCATTTGACGCCGACGCCGTGCGCCTTGATCGCCTCCGCGGCGTCGATGGTGACCTGATCGTTGGTCGCGTCGCGATTCTCGACCGCGAGGTCGAAATACTTGAGGTCGATGTCGAGATAGGGGTGGATCAGCTTGTCGCGGATGAGATGCCAGATGATCCGCGTCATCTCGTCGCCGTCGAGCTCGACAACCGGGTTGCTCACCTTGATCTTGGGCATCGGCGGGGACTTTCGTTGTTGGGAGAGGCGCGGCGTCGGGCGCGTTTCGCCCCTATAGCACCGGCGCTTTGGAGGGCAAAGCTGTTGTGCGCGCCGACAACATATGAGAATCCGGGGGAGTGGAACACCGCACGCGAATCGGGGTGACATTGGCGTCTCGGACCGTCGCCCGGCGGCGAGACGGGCTCGTCAGGGGGATGGCGTTTGCGCTCGCCGCGTTCATGCTTTCGCTTGGCGGCGGTCCGGCGAGGCCCGACGCCGGCCCGGAGACCGACAATGCGCTCGCCACCCTTTGCGGGATCCTCGAAACCTCGGCCAAGTCCGAGGGGCTGCCGGTCGGATATTTCACCAAGCTGATCTGGCGCGAAAGCTCGTTCAGGCCGGACGCCGTCAGCCCTGCAGGCGCGCAAGGCGTCGCTCAGTTCATGCCCGGCACGGCGTCCGCGCGGGGGCTCGTCGATCCATTCGATCCCGCGTCGGCGATTCCGGCGTCGGCGAAATATCTCGCGGAACTCGTGCGAAAGTTCGGCAATCTGGGCCTTGCAGCCGCAGCCTATAATGCTGGCGAAACCGCGGTCGACAAATGGCTGGACGACAAGGGCCAGCTTCCGTTCGAAACCCAGGACTACGTGCTCGCGCTCACCGGCCACAACGCCGAGGACTGGCGCACCGCGACCCCGCCCGAGCTTGCAGCGCCCGCGGGCCCGTCGTGCCTGAGCCTCGTCGCCACCCTGCGCACGACCCCGGGCGTTTCGCCCATCGTCTCGGGCTGGTTCGCGCCATGGGGCGTGCAGATCGCCGCCAGTTTCTCGCGGGGGTCGGCGATGCGCGCGTTTGAGCGCGTGCGGCACGATTTCTATTCGGTCGTCGGCGGCAAGAACCCGTTCGTGCTCGGCTCCGTGGTCAGAAGCCGCGGCTTCCGTCCGTTCTATCGGGTGCGGCTGCCGGCGCAAAACCGTCCCGAAGCCGAGCGGCTATGCGCCTCGCTCGAGGCTGCAGGCGGCGCCTGCGTGGTGCTGAGGAGCTGAGCGGGCCTCACCGTCTCTCGCGCCCGGCGCGGTCGAGCGCCGCGAACTCCTCGTCGGTGAGGTTGATTGCCGCAGCGCCGACATTCTCCTCAAGATGTGCGACCTTGCCGGTCCCAGGGATCGGCAGCATGACTGGGCTGCGCTTCAAAAGCCAGGCGAGCGCGATCTGGCTCGGGGTCGCCTTGTGCTTGCGAGTGATCGCGTCGAGCGCCGAGCCCGACCTTGCCGACGCGCCGGCGTCGAGCGGCGCCCAGGGAATGAAGCCGATGCCGTTCTTCTCACAATGATCGAGCACGGCCTCGCTCGCCCGGTCGATGAAATTATAGCGGTTCTGAACGGTGGCGACGGGGAAGACCTTCGAGGCGGCCTCGATGTCGGCGACGCTCACCTCCGACAAGCCTGCGCAACGGATGACCTTGTCCTTGATGAGGGAGGCGATGGCGTCGAACTGCTCTTTTGCCGGCACCTTCGAATCGATGCGATGCAATTGCCATAGCGAGATGGTTTCAACGCCGAGCCGCCAGCGGCTCTTATGGGCCTGCTGGATCAGATATTCCGGCCGGCCGAGCGGAATCCAGATATTTGGGCCGGTCCGCGCGAGTCCGCCCTTGGTCGCGACATGGATCTTGCCGTAAGGCGGGAGGGCTTCCCGGATCAGGTCTTCGGAGAAATCAGGGCCGTAGGAATTGGCCGTGTCGATGAAGTCGACACCGACATCGGACAGACGGCGCAACGTTCTCAGCGCCTCGGCGCGGTCCGCCGGCGGGCCCCAGATTCCCGATCCGACGATCCGCATCGCGCCAAAGCCAAGACGATTGACGTCGAAGGCGCCGCCAATGCGAAAGCGGCCAGACTCGGCGGCGTTGACCATGGTCAGTCTCCGAAAGAGTTTGTGGGATGGCTTAGGGCCACCGGGCGAGCGGCGGCATCGAGGAGAGTATCGAAGCAATGTTGCCGCCGGTTTTCAAGCCGAATAATGTTCCCCGGTCATAGAGCAGATTGAACTCGACATAACGCCCGCGCCGCGTCAGTTGTTCCTCACGCTCGGCCTCGCTCCAAGGCCTCCCGGCGTTCCGCCCGACGATATCGCGATAGACGGTAAGGAAACTCTCGCCGACATCGCGCACGAAGGCGAAATCGGCGTCGAAAGCTGAATTGCCTTCATCTTCGGCGCTGTTGAGATAGTCGAAGAAGATGCCGCCGATGCCGCGCGGCTCGTTGCGGTGCTTGAGATAAAAATATTCATCGCACCATTTTCTGAATTTCTCGGCGTCGGCCGCTCCCGGATGGCGCTCGCAAGCCGCGCGCATGGCGGCATGGAAAGCAATCGCGTCCGGATCGTCCGGCTTGCGGCGCCTGTCCAACATCGGCGTCAAGTCGGCGCCGCCGCCGAACCAGGTCTTGGTCGTGCGCACGAGGCGGGTGTTCATGTGCACCGTCGGCACGTGCGGACTCCACGGATGGGCGATCACCGACACCCCTGCGGCCCAGAAGCGCGGATCGCGGTCCGCGCCCGGAATTTGGGCCGAGAACTCCGACGGGAAGGCACCGTGGACGATCGAAGTGTGGACGCCCATTTTCTCGAACAGGCGTCCGCGCAGGATAGCCATGCGGCCGCCGCCCCCCGGCGCGCCGCTGGCGTCGGTGCGCGCCCAGGGCTCGATCGCGAACCGTCCGGGCGCTTCTTTTGCGCCGGCGTCGGCGAACTCGCGCTCGAGCGCCTCCATCGCCTCGATGATCCGCCGCTGAATGGTCTCGAACCAATCGCTCGCCGCTGAGAAGCGCGCATCCGTATGCGCCGGGGTGGATATGTTCATGACGACCTTTCGCCACGCACTCTCGCGACCAGGCGCTCGACGTGGCTCACGGGCGTTTCGGGCAGCACGCCGTGCCCGAGGTTGAAGATATGGGCGCGCTCGCCCGCGAACCCCTCGAGGACGCGGTCGGTTTCCTCGTCGAGACGCGGTCCGCCGGCGACGAGCGCCAATGGATCGAGATTGCCCTGAAGCGCGAGCCGCTTGGGCAGGGCGGCGATTGCGGCCTTGGGATCGGCGGCCGTGTCGAGGCCAATCGCGTCGAGGTCGGTCAATGGCGCGAATTTGGCCAATTGGGTCGCTGCGCCGCGCGGAAAAGCGATGATCGGCGCGTCCGGCGCCTTGGCCCGGACCTTGGCGGTGAGCGCCGCGATCGGCGCGACGCACCAGCGGTCGAATTCCGCCGGCGGCAGCACGCCGGCCCAGGAATCGAAGATCTGCACCGCTTCCGCGCCGGCCGCCAACTGACAGATGAGATACTCGACCGAAGCGTCGACGAGCCGGTCGATCAAAGTCGCGAACAAATCCGGGTGGCGGTAGGCGAAGAGGCGCGCCGGCGCCTGGTCCGGCGTGCCGCGCCCGGCGATCATGTAGCTCGCGACCGTCCACGGCGCGCCGCAGAAGCCGATCAGCGCCACTTCTTGCGGCAATGCGGTCTTGAGACGATCGAGCGTCTCGAACACGGGCGCGAGCCGGCTCCAGTCGGGCTCGGGCCTAAGTCTCGCAAGGCCGGCGGCGTCGCCAATCGGGTCGAGACGAGGGCCATCGCCGGTTTCGAAGCTGACGCGCTGACCCAGCGCATCGGGGAGAACGAGGATATCGGAGAACAGGATCGCCGCGTCGAAGCCAAAGCGGCGGATCGGCTGCATCGTCACTTCGGCGGCGAGCGCCGGGTTATAGCAAAGCTCGAGAAAGGTCGCGGCTTTCGTACGAAGCTCGCGATATTCCGGCAGATAGCGCCCCGCCTGGCGCATGAGCCAGATCGGCAAGGTCTTTTGCCGCTCGCCGGAGAGCGCAGCGAGAAGTGGCTTGCGCGCCCTCAATCGACCCGCCCGCGCTTCGGCGACTTTTGCGGGATGAGGCTTGGGCGAGGGGCGGCCTAGCAATGCGACCGCCTCCTATTCCGCTGCGCGCTTCATCTCCGGATACACGCAGTGGGCGTCCTCGTTCGCGTTCGCGCGGAACAGCGGGATCACCCGCGCCTCGTCGAACTTGAGGTCCAGGGTCCGCCACACGTCGACCAACGCCTCGACGAGTTCGGCGACTTGCGCTTCGCTATGGGCGGGGGTCGGGGTCACGCGCAGCCGCTCGGTCCCCTTGGCGACAGTCGGATAGTTGATCGGCTGGATATAGACCGCATGCCGCTCGAGCAGCATTTCGCTGGCCGCCCGGCATTTGCGCGCGTCGCCGACGAACACCGGCACGATGTGCGAGGGATTATCCATCACCGGCAGTCCGGCGGCGCGGAGAGCATGCTTGACGAGCTTCGCCATGTGCTGGTGGCGCTCGCGCTCGGCGGTCGACCGCTTCAAGTGCCGTACCGCGGCGGCGGCGCTCGCCGCGACGCTCGGCGGCAGGGTCGAGGTGAAGATGAACTGGGGCGCGAAGCTCCTGACCGCGTCGACGATCGCCTCGCTCGCCGCGATATAGCCGCCGAGCGAGCCAAAACCCTTGGCCAGCGTACCCTCGATCACGTCGATGCGGGCGGCGAGGCCCTCCCGCTCGCTCAAGCCCCCGCCGCGCGGCCCATAAAGGCCGACTGCGTGCACCTCGTCGATATAGGTGAGGGCGTTGTACTTCTCGGCCAGCTCAACGACCGCTTCGATCGGCGCGATGTCCCCGTCCATCGAATAGAGGCTCTCGAACACGATCAGCTTGGCGCGCCCGATCGGCTCGGCGGCGAGCAGCGTCTCGAGATGATCGACGTCGTTGTGGCGAAAGACCCGCTTCTCACATCCCGAGCGCTTGACGCCCTCGATCATCGAATTGTGGTTCAGCGCATCGGAGAAGATAACGCAATCGGGCAGGAGACCGGCGATGGTCGAGATAGCCGCGAGATTGGAGATCCAGCCGGACGTGAACGCCAGCGCCGCCTGCTTGCCGTGCAAGTCTGCGAGCTCGGCCTCGAGTTCGACGATCGGATTGTGGGTGCCGGAAATATTGCGGGTGCCGCCGGCGCCCGCGCCATGGGCGCGCGCCGCGCTGACCGAGGCCTCGATCACGTCGGGATGGCCGCCCATGCCGAGATAATCGTTCGAGCACCATACGGTCACTTCCCGCGGATTGCTCTCTGCGCCCGGCGGGCGCCATTGCGCCATCGGGAACCGGCGGGCGTCACGCTCCAGATTGGCGAAAGTGCGGTAGCGCCCCTCCGCCTTCAGGCGCGCTGTCGCCTCCTCGAAGCTCCGGTGATAATCCATCGACGGTCCTTTTCGGCCCCGCGTCCTTCTAGCCGGCGCCGCTTTCCTCTTCGCTAACCGGACTGCCGAAACTTGTCCAGTCTCGGCGGCCGGCGAGGGCGCGGCGGATTGTCCCAGACGCCGAAGCGCCGTGCCGCACGTCCAGCTTACAGCAGGAAATTATACGCCGATGAAAGCGAAACGCTCAATTGTACTGACGTATTATCGCTAGATAAGAAGGCCCAATCGTGACGGCGAGGTGATGGGGCTCGCAGGTCACCGCGCGAGCTTGGACAGATCGTGGCTCATGAGATCGCCGATGCGGTCGATCGCGAGATCGACCGAGGCCTTGTCGCGTGGCGGTTCCTGCACGGCATAGTGGCCCTGCCTCGGGAAGATGGTCGTGACCCGATCGCCCCAGATCGACTTGACTGCAGCGAGGATGCGGCTCTTGTCGTCGATCAGCACATAATGGGCGGCAGGATGCCACCGCTCGACATCGGCAAGTTCATTTTCCTTATGCACATAGATCAGCACCCGGCCTGAGAACGCATCCCACAGACCCGAACGCGCGACCTTGCGCGGCTGAAAGATCGCGTCGCCATCGGAGAGAATGACGACCTGCCCGAATTGCCGCGCGTGCTCGACGACCTGAAGGGCGCCCGGATAGAGCCGGTCGGCGAAGGGATAGTCGATAAGCCAGTTGGCGGTTGGTAACAGCGTCGGATCATGCAGGCGCTCGATTCTCAGGCGCTCGAGCGCCCCGAGATAGTCGGCATAGCCCAGTTCGCCGCGCAGCTGCTCGAAGATCGTCCAGTACCGGTCGCGAGCGCTCGCGCCATGAGCGCGCTCGAGCTCCTGCCTCAGGTCGTCCTGAAACCGGTCATTGTCGATGAGCGTGTTGTCGACGTCGAATAGAAAGACCGTCTCGGCCGCAGCGCTCATGGCGATTTCCCCGTATGCGGTCAGTCCGCGTCGGTCGCGCGGCCATCATGGGCGACCGCCGCGCCGGGTCAAGCTGAGCGGCTCATTTCCAATGCGGCGGCTGCGTGTGCTGGACGATCGGGAGCGCGCGCATGCGGTCCATCCAGCTCGAGAGACGAGGACCTATGAAGTCCTTCTGGGCAAAATCCGGACGGCGGCCGGCGATCCGAAGGAGCAGAGCCATCAATGGATAGACCGTGAGGTCGACGACGGAAAGCTCGCCGGTCAGATAGTCGCCGCTTGCGGCGGCCTCCCACAAGGAGAGCTCCTGCTTGAGCTCCTTGGCGTTCTCTTCCGTCGGGGCGGTTGCGAAACGCGTGCCGATGTCGGCGAGATAGTCGTCGGCCTCGCGCACCATCCGGCGCTGGATCGCGCGCTTGCGCGGCTCGCTAGCGAAGAGCGCAGGCCCGTTGGGCCAGCGGTCCTCGATATATTCGACGATCGCCGCGGATTCGGCGAGGGCGAAATCGTCGTCGACCAGGACCGGAACCCGCCGCCGTGGGTTGAGGGCCGTGAATTCCGGCGTCTTGAGATCGCCGGCGTCGAAAGACAGGGTCTTCAAATGGTAGGGAATACCCTTGCGCTCGAGGGCAAGCCAGACCCGCCACGCGTAAGGCGACCCCGAGGCGTAGTAGAACCTGACGGCCAAGGTCAGTGCTTGATTGTCGAGGCGCGAAAGATCTCGTCGATGGCCTCTTTGAGCGCCTTGTCGAATTCGGCGTCGGTCATCGAACCCCTCAAATCCTGTGCGAGCGCACGCGAGAAGCTCGCGATCATACCGTGATTTTCGGACAGCCGCTTATCGGCCTCCTCTCGCGAATAGCCGCCCGATAGCGCGACGACCCGCGCGACGCGCTTGTCCTTGATGAGCGGCATGTAGTGGTCGGGAGTTTCGGGCAGCGTCAGCTTGAACATCACCTTGCGCCCGGCGGGCAGCGCGTCGAGCCCCTTGGTCAGTTCATCGAGCAGGATTCGCTCCGCCCCGGCCTTGTCCGGGCTCTTGATCGAGATTTCCGGTTCGAGAATCGGCAGGAGCCCGTGGGCGGCGATCCGCTCGCCGAACTCGAATTGCTGCTTGGCGATCGCCGCGATCCCGGTTTTCGAAGCCAGGTTGATGACCGAGCGCATTTTCGTGCCGAACACGCCGAGCTTGCTTGCCCGGACGAGCAGTTTGTCGAGGTCCGGCATCGGCTTCATCAGGCTCACGCCGTCTTTTTCCGCCTCCAATCCCTTGTCGACCTTGACGATCGGAACGACGCCCCGGTCCTCCCAGAGGTAGGACGGGACCGGCTTGCCCTTCGCCTGGCCGTCCATGGTGCACTCGAACAGGATCGCGGCGATCACCTTGTCGCCCTTAAAAGCCGGCGACGACATGATGCGAACCCGCATCTCGTGCACGAGTTCGTACATCTTGGCGTCGTCGCCTTTATACTCGCTGTCGGGGATGCCGTAGAGGCGGAGCGCGCCCGGAGTCGACCCGCCGCTCTGGTCGAGCGCAGCGATGAAGCCAGGCTTCGTCGACATCTGCGTCATCATCTGGTCATTGGCCATGGCCGTTATCCTCGCCTTAAGAGATCGCCGCGGTGGGGCTTGCGTTGTCGGCCCATGCAATGGAGCGGCGAGGCAGCGGGCGTCAAGAGCGCAAAGTGACGCGCTCTGAACCGGCTCGCCCTCGCGATCCCCGCGCGACAATCTATGACCGAACGGCGGCCTGTTGCGCGGCGGGGGGAAGGAGGCGTTTCAGGTTGCCGCCGAAAGCAACTGGACCGTGCCCTGGGGAGGCGAGCGGGGCGTTTGACTCGGGAACCCCGGAATCGACGCGGAGAGCATCCCTTCTTCTTGCGGCCGCGGCGCGATGGGCAGAACGATATATGTGGGGTACGAATCCCCCGATCACTGCGGCCATTGCACTTGGCAGGCAGATCCATGCGACGACCATCATTCCGGCAAACGTCCCCATCGAAGCCGGCAGCAGGTCGCCGAAATAGAGAAGCGACGCTCCGAACGCCATAACGGCCGCGCAGCCTGCCGCCTCGGCCGGCCTCAGCCAGATCGGCGCGTCGGTATCCTCGGGCCAGTCATCGCAACAAAAAGCCAATGCAATACACAGGATGCTTGACAAAAAAACAAGCGGAAGGCTATTGTACAAACCTACGACTGGTCCGTTGGGGTCGGCGAACGCGAAGGGCAGGCAGATGCCGACGCCCGTTCCGGCAGCAATGATTCCGGATACCGCATAGGAAAAATACTTTCTCGCATCACCCGCGTCGCGCCTGAAGAAGGTGAAGGTCTGCATCAGCCAGACGACGACGCCAATCGTCACGATCCGTGTGAGAAAGACTCTGGATGTCCCTAGCATCGGGTTGCCCTGCGGATGCGGAACGTCCTTCAAGTGCGAGAAGAATATCGTCAAGACTGCGAGATACGCAAACAGTCCGAACGCCAACAACGTTAGGCTATGGATAGGGAACACCGGCTCCGTCATCGGCTCGGCGCTCTCAAACCCCAAGGAACGAAGCCGACGTACGATATCCTTTTCCGTCAACTCCGACCGCAAGACCGCCGCAGCTAGGAAAAACGCCAGTTCGTGGAACATTTCCCGGCAACTTTGAGCAAACGTTTCGCGCCGCTCCTGCATTAGTTCCTCGTAGGCCGCCTGACCTTCAAGGGAGCGGAGCCTGACCGCAAGCGTCAAGGATTTGTCGGAACTGCGCAGAAAAGCCGTCATCCGGCTCTTGATTTGCTTCAACTCCTCATCGGCGCCGGCAAAAAAACTGGCATAGCGGTGCTCTGCTTCCAGACTTTGGATGCAGAAATAGATCTTCGCGACTCGTGTCAGCCGGCGCTCCGAGAGCTCAATTCCCTCGGAACCATCCTCGCGCAGATGGTCCGCGAGCGTCTCGCCACAACTCCCGTCGCCGAATGCGGTTCGCAATTTCGCGACATCGTCAGTCGTGACGCTGAACGTTCTGGTCGTCATTGTCGCCGCGCGCCGCTTGAGCTCAGCGGGAATGGCACCCCAATCAAGGAACAAAGACAGAATCCAGTTGTCCAGATTTTTGACAAGGGGCACGGATGACAACAGGGTAGTCATCACCAAGGCGGCGATCAGCGGGGCAGGAAGCGATGAATTGATTTCGCGCGCCCCGTCAAGATTGACCGCCAGGAAGGAATCCCGAGAAGGCCTGACAGCGCCGTATAGAGAACCAGTGCAGTCAGCACGTAGCCGCCGCAGCTCGACCAGTACAGCATCCTGCGGGTTGAAGACCGATTGGATAACGGTGTGTTGAATTGCGTCCATGCATAAATCGAGACCAGCATTGCGCAGGTTACGTAGGTCAATATCAACGAACTAGGGCTCATAACGCGTCCTCGAACCTGAATCAATATTGAGGAAATTGCACACGAACGCACATTAGGCCAGGTAACCTTGGGTCCAGCCGCTTGGCAGCATATTAATCAATAAGACTTAAAGTACTACCGATGAGTATTGTGAGAAACGTTGCGCCTCCACGAATGGTTAACCGGCCATTACCGGATTCTGGCGTGCGATGCTGTGATCTGGGTCACAGATCAAATTCGTCCGACCTTGCCGCGGCCAGTGTCCAAGGCAGTCCAATTTCGAAATACAGACTGCGGTCCGTATGAAATACACGTAATTAACGATGCATTCATCGATGTTCAGAGCACAATGTGGGGCCCGCTCGCCTCAGCGACTCTTTGACCTGCCGCGCCCCTGCGGGCCACTGTTGACGTTCGGGACGTCGATTCCGAGCGCGGTCGCCAGGTCGATTTGATGGTCCTGTTCCTGGGTAAGGATCTGGCGGATCTGTTCAGCGAGCGCGTATTCTCCGAGCGCCTCGCATTGGCGGACCCGATCGCGATAATTGCGAATGGTCTCGTTCTCATTGTCGAGGTCGAATTGCAGCATCTCCTTGGCGTCTTTTGACGTGCGCACCGGCTTCGGAGTGACGACAGGCATTTTGCCGAGATAGTCGATCTGCCGCGAAAGGATCAGGGCGTGATCGAGCTCCTGCCTGGCGTGAATCTCAAGCTGAGCGGCGATGTCCATGTATTGAGCGCCGGTGAGCACCTGAGAATAAACGACATAGGCGATGATCGCCTGGTATTCGCGAGCGAGGTCTTCGTTCAACAGGTCGGCCAGTCGTTCGCGAGTGATGTCGCTTTCGCCGGGGGCGGATTGGAGATCGGCCATTTGAGTCCCTCCTTCAATGGATTGCCTTGATCGGATTGGCGGACGCCGGTCTAATCCCACCATGCGTCCGTTTCCGCAAACCGGCGGCGATGACCCCGGCGACGGTGGGCACGAACAAGCTCCGGTTCAAGGCAGGTTCCCGAGTTTTGGCGCGGTCGATTCCTGCCGCATCCGTCAGCCCATGAACCGACCAGGCGAGGCGAGGTTCCGTCGCCGACTGCAATAAGCAAGCCAAATACCCACGTTCCCTCGACAAGGCCGGCTCAGCCACTCTCTGCTAGCACCCCTTCGGGCAGGCTGGCTTTGAGTTCGCGTCCAGCTTCCTGTCCGAGCCGGCCGGCCTCGGCGGCGGTGCCCTCCGAGGCGATATCGAAGCGCTCGGAGCCGTCCGCGCGCAACACCTCACCCCGGAACCGGAGCCTCCCGGCCTCGAACCGGGCGAGCCCGGCGATCGGGGTGCGGCAGGAGCCTTCGAGCTCGGCGAGGAAGGCGCGCTCGGCCGTGAGTTCCGCTGACGTCGCTGCATCCGAGAGCGGCTCGAGCGCCCGCAGCGCGGGCGCATCGGCGGTGCGAGCGGCAATCGCAATCGCGCCCTGGCCAGGCGCGGGCAGGAACTTGCCGAGCTCGAGCACCGCGCGGGCGCGCCCGGCGAGGCCGAGCCGCTTGAGGCCCGCGAGTGCGAGCAGCGTCGCGCCGATTGCGCCCGCCTCGGCCTTCTTGAGCCGCGTCTCGACATTCCCGCGCAGTAGTTCGGGCTTGAGGTCGGGCCGCAAGCGCAGCGCCTGGGCCTGCCGGCGGATCGACGCGGCGCCGAAGGTCGCACCATGCGGCAGGCCCTCCACCGCGTCGGCGAAGATCGAGACGAGCGCGTCGCGTGGATCCTCACGGACGAGCGTTGCGGCAATCGCGATGCCCGGCGGCAGGAGCGACGGCAGGTCCTTGGCCGAATGGACGGCGGCGTCGATTTCGCCAGCGAGGAGCGCCGCGTCGATCTCCTTGGTGAACAGCCCTTTGCCGCCAGCCTCGGCGAGCGGCCGGTCCTGGATCCGGTCGCCGCTCGTGCGGATGGTTCGAAGCGCGATCCGGTCGATCTCCCAGCCATGCGCCTCCGCCAGAAGGCGGCGCGCCTCGTTCGCCTGCGCCAGCGCCAGGGGCGAGCCACGCGTGCCGAAGGTGAAGAGGACGGATGGGGTCATGGGAATGCTTCTATCGCGGGGAGCCGTTTCTTGGCGAAGCGGTTGCCCGACCTCATTGAACGCTGCTCGGCCCACTGGCTGGCTAGCTTGACTTCTTCGGTTTGGCCAAGCCCTTATAGGCACTGCAACAAGAATTGCGCCACAGGCCAGCACGACGAGGGGGAATCTCAGTGACGAATTATGTTCTGCCGCCCGACAACACCAGCCCGATCGTCCTGCACTCCGGCGACACTCTAACCGTCAAGACCGGCGGCGTCTCCCACAACGTAACCGTTCTTAACGGAGGGATTGACACTGTCCTAACCGGCGGCAGAGCGGATCTGACGACGATCAACGACGGCGGAATCGCGAATTTCGCCGGCCACGCCGACCTTACGACGATCAACGGCGGCGTGCTCAATGTCGCCTCCGGCGGCCATCTCATGCGCACCACGATCAATTCCGGCACAGAAAACCTGAGCGGCGAGTTTGTCGACACCATCGTCCAGAAAACCGGTGTCGAGGACGTGCTCTCGGGCGGGCTATCAAAGAACGCGAAGGTGTATGGCGTGGAAAATGTCGCCGCTGGCGGCGTGACCGACCACGCGCTTATTTATGGCGGTGGGGTCGAAAACGTCAGCGGCAAGGATGTCGGATCGCACGTCTATGGCCAACAAAACGTTCTTTCGGGCGGCGTCTCAGACCACACGGAGATCCATGGCGTCGAAAATATCGCGCAGGGCGGCAAAGCCATTGGCGACTCGCTGCTTGAAAATAATGCCGAGATCAATGTGCGCGGCGTTTCGAACGGTCTGGCCTTGTGGTATGGCACCGAGAATGTTTACACGGGCGGCATATCTGAGGGGACGGACGTCAGAAACGAACACGGCGTGCTCAATGTCTACAGCGGAGGCGTTTCTCTCAATACGAAACTCCAAGGCACAGAATACGTCGCGTTCGGCGGCTTGCAGGAGAACCTTACGTTTGGCTACTTTCCGACCGCCACGTTGAAACTGGCGACGCCCACCGGTTTGAAGGGCACCGTCCACAATTGGAAAGTCGGCGATGTGATCGATCTTTTGAATACGACGGTCACCGGGGTGAACCTAGACAACTCCAACAAGTTGACTGTGACGTACGGGAACAATCAGACCGTGAGCTATTTGCTGGCGGGCCAAGCGAATGCCCATGTCGCCTTTCATTCCGACGGTCACGGGGGTTCGGACCTCGTGCTGGTCGGCCTGTCGAACCATGGCGGGGACTTCCATCTCGTGTGAGCACCGGCGGTGGCTGCTGCGTGAGGCCAGGCCTGATCGGGATCACAAGTCGGCGACCGGGCCATCTTGGTCGCGCGACTCGAAGGTTGCGCCGCTCCGAACAGTCTCTCGCGCAACGAAATGGCGGAAGGAGTGAGATTCGAACTCACGGTGGACTTGCACCCACGGCGGTTTTCAAGACCGCTGCCTTAAACCACTCGGCCATCCTTCCAGCGCCCGTGCAGACGCGACGGGCGTTGCCATACTCCAAGGCGCCTGTCGTCGGCAACGTCGCTAGACCAGCCGGCTCTGGGCCTTCGCGGCGGCGATGAAGCTCGCAAACAGCGGGTGGGGCTCGAACGGGCGCGATTTGAGCTCCGGGTGGAACTGGACGCCGATGAACCAGGGATGGTCGGCGAATTCGATCGTCTCCGGCAAGAGGCCGTCGGGCGACATGCCGGCGAAAATCATGCCCTTTTCCTCGAGGCGGGCGCGGTAGGCGGTGTTGACCTCGTAGCGGTGGCGGTGGCGTTCGGAGATCTCGGTCTCGCCGTAGATGGCCGCGATGCGCGAGCCTGGCTTGAGGTCGGCGCGGTAGGCGCCGAGCCGCATGGTGCCGCCGAGATCGCCGGCCGCCTGGCGGCGCTCGAGTTCGTTGCCGTTGAGCCATTCGGTCATGAGACCGACGACCGGCTCCGGCGTCGGACCGAACTCCGTCGAATTGGCCTCGGTCAGCCCGGCGAGCGAGCGGGTGGCCTCGATCACCGCCATCTGCATGCCGAAGCAGATGCCGAAATAGGGCACCTTGCGCTCGCGGGCGAACCGCGCCGCCAGAATTTTGCCTTCGGCGCCGCGCGCGCCGAAACCGCCCGGCACGAGAATGCCGTTGAGGCCCTCGAGCCGCGGCGCCGGGTCGGCGCTTTCGAATATCTCGCTTTCGATCCAATCAAGCTTGACGCGGACCTTGTTCGCCATGCCGCCGTGGGTCAGGGCCTCGATCAGCGACTTATAGGCGTCCTTCAAGCCGGTATACTTGCCGACGACCGCGATCGACACCTCGCCCTCGGGATTGTGATAGGCCCTGGAGACGGTGTCCCAGCGGCGCATGTCGGGCTTCGGCGCGGGTTCGATGCCGAAGGCGGCCAGAACTTCGCGGTCGAGGCCGGCGGCGTGATAGAGCGCCGGCACGTCGTAGATCGAGCGGGCGTCGCGCGCCTCGATGACCGCGCCCTCGCGCACGTTGCAGAAGAGGCCGAGCTTGCGCCGCTCCTCGCGCGGAATCTCGCGATCGCAGCGGCAGAGCAGGATATGCGGCTGGATGCCGATCGAGCGCAATTCCTTGACCGAGTGCTGGGTCGGCTTGGTCTTGAGTTCGCCCGCGGTCGGGATGAACGGCAGAAGCGTCAGATGGATGAACACGACATGGCCGCGCGGCAGGTCGTTGCCGAGCTGCCGGATCGCCTCGAAAAAGGGCAGGCCCTCGATGTCGCCGACGGTGCCGCCGATCTCAACCAGGACGAAATCGAAGCCGTCGTTGCCCTCGAGGATGAAGTCCTTGATCGCGTTGGTGACATGGGGAATCACCTGGACCGTCGCGCCGAGGAAGTCGCCGCGCCGCTCCTTGGCGATGATCTCCTGATAGATCCGGCCGGTGGTGATGTTGTCCTGTTTGTTGGCGCTCCGCCCTGTGAAGCGCTCGTAATGGCCGAGGTCGAGGTCGGTCTCGGCGCCGTCGTCGGTGACGAACACCTCGCCGTGCTGGGTCGGGCTCATCGTGCCTGGGTCGACATTGAGATAGGGGTCGAGCTTGCGCAGGCGAACCGTATAGCCGCGCGCCTGCAGCAGCGCGCCGAGCGCCGCCGAAGCCAAACCCTTGCCAAGCGATGAGACCACGCCGCCGGTGATGAAGATGAAC
Source organism: uncultured Alphaproteobacteria bacterium (assembly GCA_963794655.1). Taxonomy (GTDB): domain Bacteria; phylum Pseudomonadota; class Alphaproteobacteria; order Rhizobiales; family Beijerinckiaceae; genus Roseiarcus. The sequence goes on along the minus strand of CAWCEV010000006.1, from coordinate 314,449 downwards.
CGCGCCATGGGGCTTCTCTCCTAACCGATCGCGTCCGATTCGGCGAGGAGGAATTTCGGCGTCACTTTTCTCTTGGAATCTCTTGGTTGCCGCCGGCCTGGGTCTGGAACGTGTCCGAGCGAGGGTTGCGAAAGCTTGGATTGCCTTGGATTCTCTCGTCCGAAACGGGCCTTTTCAATGGCTTATGGGGACGTAGCGCTGAGAAGGAATACTCCGTCCGGAAGCGCCTTCATGGGGGCACAAAGACGGCAAATCCTTTCCACGCCAGCCGAGGTGATTTCATCCCCGGAAATCTACCACAACTTCGGTTTTACCGCAATTCCTATCTCATCGCCTGATAGCCGGAAATGCTTCGCGCTCCTGGCGGCCGCCGGTCAGGCACGGCGCCCCTCACGAACTCAAAGCAGCGTCGGCGATCCTTTCCGGCACGCCGGAGACGATCAGTTCGAGCACTTCCTTTTCCGTCGTGTCGGCGATGGCTCGCTCGCCGACATTGCGTCCGCGCTTTAGCACCATCACCCGGTCGCCAACCTCGAAGATGTCGGTCAGGCGATGCGAGATGATGATTTGCGACACCCGGTGCCTTTTCAGCTCCGTGATCGTCTCAAGCAAACGGTTGGTCGCCGTCACCGACAGGTTGGCGGTGGGCTCATCGAAGATCACCACCTTCGGCTCGAAGGATATGGCCCGCGCGATGGCCACCGACTGCTGGCGGCCGCCCGAAAGGCTTTCGACCTTCTGATAGACCGAGTTCACGTCGACCTTCAGGCGGTCGAGAATCGTCCTCGCGTCCCGATGCATGCGCGGGCGGTCGACGAAGATGCCGAACCGGCGCGGCCAGCGGCCGAGAAAGATGTTCTGGCTGACATCGAGATTCCCGCACAGCGCGAAGTCCTGGTAGATCATCTCTATGCCGAGATCGCGGCTCTCGTGCGGGCTCTTGAAGTGGACGGGCTCGCCGTCGACGAAGACTTCGCCGGAGTCGCGCTGGTAGGCGCCGGTCATGATCTTCATCAGCGTCGACTTGCCTGCCGAGTTGTCGCCGACGAGGCCGAGCACCTCGCCCGGCATGAGGGTCAGGTGGACGTCGACCAGCGCCCTGACCGGACCGAAGCTCTTGTCGATCGCGCGCATCTCAACCATCGGACGGGTCATGCTTCTGCCTTTTTGACCGGCTCGGCCAAAGCCGGGCCTTCCTCGCGCGCTCGCCTGCGGCCGAACAACCGGCCGAGGACATTGTTCTGGCGGAGCCAGATATCGCCGACCACCGCGACGATCAGAATGAGCCCGATGAACACATTCTGCCATTGCTGCGGCAGGACGAATGACGAGCCGTCCTTGAGTATGATCTGCAGCGAAAGCAGCGAACGGATGAGCGTGATGACGGCCGCGCCCGCCAGCGAGCCGATCATGGTGCCGTAGCCGCCGAAGATCGATCCGCCGCCGATGATGATCGAGGAGATGCTGTCGAGCTCGCGCAACTGCCCGGCGGTCGGGATGAAGCTGCGATAGAAGGCGTCGTAGATGACTCCCGCGGAGGCGGCGCAGATCGACGAGATCAGGAACGACGTGAAGCGCACCCGCCGCGTGTTGATGCCGGCGAAATTCGCCGCCCGTTCGTTGCCGCCGATCGCGTAGACTTTCTCGCCGAAGGTGGTGTGGGCGAGTACGACGCCCGCGATGAGCGCAACGAGGAGCACGAAGATTGTCTGCACGCTGACCGCCTTGGCGACTGCCAGCCACAACCCGCCGGCGGGCGCCACGCCCATGACGTCGAGGAGCTCGTAGAGGTTTCGACCGATCAGGTTGAACGACTCCGGAAAGCCGTTGAGCTGGGTGCCGGCCACGATCGACGAGCCGATGCCGCGCGCCCAGTAGAACGTCCCGAGCGTCGCGATGAAGGCGGGCAGGCCGACATAGGCGGTGAGCCATCCGTTGATGAGGCCGGCGATGACGCCGGCCACGAGTTCGCCGCCGACCGCCGCCAGCGGTCCCCAGCTCGTGTCCTTCATGATGACGGCCGCGACCGCGCCCGAGAGCGCAAGCACCGATCCGACCGAAAGGTCGATGTCGCCGTTGGCCATCACGAATGTGAGGCCGACGGCGAGCAGCGCGATCTCCGAGAAGGCGAGCAGGGTCGCAAAGCTATTGTCGAGGCCGGCCCAGAAATCGGGCCGCGCCCACCAGCCGAACAGCCAGAGCGCGATCATGAGGATCACCGCCGCCGCATCCCGGCGATAAAAGAAAGCCGCGATGCCGCGTTTGCCCAATCCGCGCGCCTGCACCGTCGCTCCGCGAGTGGGAGCGGCAGAGATTGCGATGCCGCCGAGATCGGGAACCGGCGGCGGCGGCCGCCCGCGGAACCAGGCCCAGAGGCGGGGAATGGCCCGGCGCCGGACGAGCCATGGCTCGATGAGGACGGCGATGATCAGGACGACGCCGAGGAAGGCGGGGACCGCGCCGGGCGGCAATTGCGTCACCGCCGACACGACCGCGGTGTCGCCGTTGCCGAGATCGATCGTGCGAGTGGTGGGCACGCCTTCGCGCAGGACCTTGTCGATGAGCCCGATGAGAATCGCGCCGAGGCAAGAGCCGAGGATTCGCCCGCGCCCGCCGAAAATCGCCGCTCCTCCGACGATCACCGACGAAATGGCGATGAGCTCGAGGCCGAAGCCGGCCAGGGGGTCGGCGTCCTTGTTCTGTGCGACGCTCATAAGCCCCGCCGTCACCGCGCAAAGCGAGGAGAGCACATAGGAGCGCATCCGCACAAAGCGGGTGTTGATGCCGGCGTAGCGCGCCGCCTGCTCGTTGCCGCCGACCGAATAGGTCGTCCAGCCGATCGTCGTATAGGCAAGGACTGCCGCCGCGACGGCGGCGGCGATGATGAAGAGAATGATCTGGTTGTTGAAGCCAAACGCGTTGATTTCGCCGAGATGGAAGAAAGCGGGAAATTCCCCCGCCTTGATCTCGAAGGCGATGTTCTTGCCGCCGGTGACGCCGAGGATCACGCCTCGCCCGATGAAGAGCATGGTCAGCGTCGCGATGAAGGCCGGCACTTCGAGGACGGTGACCAGCAAGCCGTTGATAAGCCCGACCGCGAGCCCCATGACGAGGCACCAGCAGACCGCCGTCCATATCCCCATATCGAAATAGGTCGGAGCGAAGACCACCCCGAAGATCGCGGCGGTCAGGCCGAAGGTCGAGCCGACCGAAAGGTCCAGCTCCTTGTTCACGATGACGAAGGTCATGCCGATCGCGAGCACGCCGTAGCGCGAGGCGTCGCGCATGACTGAAAAGAGTGCGTCAGTCGAACCGAAGAAGGCCGGATTGAGATAAAGGCCCGCCGAATAGAGAATCGCCATGATGGCGAGGAGGCCGACTTCCCAGCCGCCAAAGATGAGAGGCGCCTCGCGGCCGGCGTCGCGGACCTTCGTGTCGTCGGCGACGGCGGTCATGAAGGACGCTGGGTCGAACGAGGCCGAGAGGCTGTTCGCGCCCGGAGGCGGTCGCGCGAGGTCAAGCAGGGGCTCCCTTCTCAGCCGCGTCCGCCGCCTTGCCGGCGGCGGTCCGTGGGATTTGAGCGAACGTTTGCAAGCTAGAGGCGGCGGGGCGGGCCAGGGCCCTCCCCTTCCGCCCGCGGTCGCGCCGGTCAGTTCTCGAAGCGCTTGCCGACCTTGTCGACATTGTCCTTGGTCACGAGCTGGGCGCGGGTGTCCAAGTTCGCGGCCGAGATGTTGCGGTCGATCTGCAGATAGAGCTGCATGACCGGATAAAAACCCTGCAGGAACGGCTGCTGTCCGAGCGAGCCCTGCAGCGCGCCGGTCTTGATCTGTTCGAGCTGCTTTGGCCCAAGGTCGAAGCCGAAAGCGCAGATCTTGTTGTTGAGCTTGAGTTGCGAGATCGCGTCGCCGATCGCAGGCGTCACGCCGCCGTTCGGCCCGAAGAGGCCGACGACGTCCTTGCGGCTCTCGATCAACTGGACAATAGGTGCGGGCGTGATGTCGGCTCCGACGTCGACGCCGATGTTGTTCGGCCCCGCGTCAACCTTGAAATCCTGCAGGCGATTGGCGGCCTTGAGCGCCTTGACGGTCGCCTGGAACGCCGCGGTCACGCGATTGTTGACCTCGATATTCCCGACCGGAACGGTGTTCGGGAACAGGATCGAGCCGCCCTTGATGTTGTTCTTGATGAGGCATTTGACGATCGCCTCGCCGCCGATCGCGGCCGCCGAAGCGTCCTGCCCGGTGTGGCTGATGTTGCTGCGGTCAAGCAGCGTGCCGTCGAACGAGTTGGTCGTCGCCACGACGACACCGCGATCCTCGAGCTTCTTGACGATGTCGTTATAGGCGCCGACCTGGGGCGTGGTCAGGATCACGCCGTTGATCGTCGGATCATTGACGATCTGGTTCAGGATCTGGATCTCGCGCGGGATGTCGTCCATCGGCGCTTCCGACCCGAGCTTGATCAGGTTGATGCCGAAGGCGTTGGCGGCCACCTGCGCGCCGACATAGACCGGGTCGAAGAAGCCGTTGCCGGCGGTGTGGGTGATGATCGCGAAGGTGAGCGGCTTGCCGTCCTTCTTGGTGGTCGGCGCCTCCTTGGCGGCGTCCTCCCAGGTATAGCCGCCGACCGCCTTATTGATTGAGCCCGTCTGCGCGAAGGCGCCCGAAGTCCCGAAACCCGTTGCAGCGACAATCGCAGCGACGCCCAGCCACTTTCTCATAGCGTTCCTCCCTTTGTTCAGCTCTTCCCATCGGAGCGGTCAGAAGGCCGCCGAGTTGGGGGCTACGGATCGACTTTGGCCGATCCGATCCGAGTAGAACGACGATTTGCGGATTTGGCAACTCGGATTTGCTCGGATGTTGCTTCGCGCCCCCGCGCGGCCGCTTGACGGCGTGGGCTCAGGAGGGTGATTTTCGCCCAAACAGCGGATTTCTGAGTGAGGGGAGGCGATGTCGGAGAGGGAGTTCGAGCTTCGGACCGACGACGGCTTGAGCCTTCTGGCCCGCCGCTGGTCGCCCGAGCAGCCGACGCGGGCTGCGGTGCAGATCGCCCATGGTCTCGCCGAGCACAGCGCCCGTTACGCGCGCCTCGGTGCGGCTCTGAACGCTGCCGGCTATGCGGCCTACGCCAGCGATCATCGCGGCCACGGACCCAAGGCCACCCCCGCGGACCTCGGCCATTTCGCTGACGAGGGGGGATGGGGCAAGGTCGTCGGCGACCTCTGGAGCATGAACCGGCTGATCGCCAAAGAGCAGCCCAGGGTTCCGATCATCTTCCTCGGCCATTCGCTCGGGTCGTTCCTCGGGCAGCAGTTCGTCGCCGAGCATTCCGATGCGCTCGCCGGTGCCGCCTATTCGGGCTCCAGCGGCAAGCCGCCGGCGATTGCGACGCTCGGACGCCTGATCGCGCGCGCCGAGCGGCTCAGACTTGGCAAGCGCGGCAAGAGCGAGCTCCTCGGCAAGATGTGGTTCGGCGCCTACAACAAGCCATTCCAGCCGGCGCGCACCGAGTTCGACTGGCTCTCGCGCGACGCGAATGAAGTCGACGCCTATGTCGCCGACCCCTATTGCGGCTTTCCCACCTCGACGCAGCTCGCCATCGACGTTCTCGACGCGCTGCCCGGAGTTCTCACGCCTGAGCGCCTCGCGCGCATCCGCAAGGACATGCCGATCTATGTTTTTTCCGGCGAGCGCGATCCCGTTGGCGCGAACCTCAAGGGCCTCATCGACGCGCTGAAGAGCGCTGGCTTCACCAAGCTTACCACCCGTATCTACCCCGACGCCCGGCACGAGACCATGAACGAGACCAATCGCGATGAGGTGACGCGCGACCTCATCGCCTGGCTCGACGGAGTTGTCGGCAAGTAGGAGCGTTGCCTGCGGCTATCCTTTCAGGATGTCCTTGTAGATCCGGCCGCCCTTCATGATCATCACCAGATTTGTCTCGGGCTGTTCGAGAAGCGCGATGTCGTCGATGGGATCGCCGTTGACGACGAGGAGGTCGGCGAGCGCGTCTTTCTCGATCACGCCGAGCTTTCCCGGATAGGGGTTGCGCGGTCCAGACTGCGCGAGGAGCTCTCCGTTCACTGAAGTCGCCATGCGTAGAATGTCGACGTTGTCGTACCAGCGCCGGAGATGGGTCAGCATGAGGACCTGACGGGCGGCGAGTTCGCTCGAAAACAGGAGATCGGAGCCGAACGCGGTCTTGATCTTATGCTCCTTCACGAGCGGGTAGAGCGTATTCGTGCCCGCGAACACCTGGAGCGCATTGAGCCGGCTCTGCCCGGCCAGCCGGCCGGTGTCTTCTTCGCTGAGGAACGGCTGGGTGCTAAGCCATGCGCCCTTGTCGGCCATGAGCTTCGCGGTGTCCTCATCCATGAGATGACCGTGTTCAATGCACTGAGCGCCGGACGCCAGCGCGCGACGGATCGCGGCCGGCGGATAGGCGTGGACGGCGACATAGGTATTCCGGTCGGCGGCGGCTTCGACGCCGGCTCGCATCTCCGGCTCGCTGAATGTCAGCATGTCGAGGGTCGTGCGCGGCGAAGAGACCCCGCCGCCGCCGACGAGCTTGATCTGGGAAGCGCCCTGCAGAAGCTGCTCGCGCACCCGCAGCCGCACCTCGTCCGCGCTGTCGGCGATATTCGCGGCGCCCTTCTCTTCGATAAAGCTGAGCGGCCCGCCGGGAAGGCGCGGCAGATCGGAGAGCGGACGCAGGTCGCCATGCCCGCCGGTGGTGGTGATCATCGCGCCGCAGGGGTAGATCCGCGGGCCCTGAGCAAGCCCGTCGTCGATCGCCTGCTTGAGCGCGAAGGACGGTCCGCCGAGATCGCGAACGGTGGTGAAACCGCGCATCAGCGTGCGTTCGGCCTCCGCCGACGCGGCGAGGAAGATATACCCGATATCGGCGGAGAACAGGGTTGAAACGCTCAAGCCCGCGAAGATCGCGTGCCAATGCGCGTCGATGAGGCCCGGCATGACCGTCCGGCCGCCGCAGTCGACAATCCTCGCGCCCTCGGGAGCGCCGACTTCGCCCGAGTCGATCGCCTTGATCCGTTCCCCCTCGACAAGCAGGCGCAGGCCGGTGCGCGCCGAAGCGGAGCGCCCCTCGAACAGCCGAAAGTTCGTGAAAACGATCGGCGGGATCGGCGTTTCGGGCACCGCCTTTGCGCGAGGCGCCAATCCGAGCGTTGCGAGCGAAGCGCTAAATCCTGCGACGAATCCGCGACGAGAAAGATCGGCGCTGATCCGGCGGCTCACCGAATGAATCAGGGGCCTGCAGCAGGCGCAGCCGCCAACGCTGCTCGTCTCGCGATCATCGCCGGGCGCGCAAGAACGCATCTGAGTCTCCCGAGAAAACGCCGCGGCGAATCGAGACACAACGAAGCGTGCGCTCGCGCTCGCGCGGGCCTATCCGAGGGCTGAACTGCTCGACCAACGAAGAGGCGGCTTTCCGGCGCCGCCCCGTCGTCATTCGGCGAAGACCGTCACGAGCAGCGAACGCGGCCCCACCGGTCGCGCCAGCACCACCGGCAACGCCGCCGACCCCAGCGGTCGACCCAGCAGCGTCGCCATCCCGCTTGAGTGATATTGCTGTTGAGCGCCTCGACGATCGTGCTTTTCGGCACAGGCGTGAAGGAACCGGCCTGCCCGGTCGCGGACACCGCCGTGAGCAGCAGTCCAGCCAACCCAATCGCGACTAAGGTTTTCGACATGGCGCGTATCCTCCCTGTGGGTTCGGTCCCTCGCATTGCGATGCGACCCATCCAAACCGCCGCTGGGCCTGATTGGCCGATCTCCGCTGACGTCGGCCAGAATCGTTGCCCTATGCGGCCGGACTATGGCGAGGACGTCTCTGGCTCCGGCCGGACAGGGCCGGATTTTTGCGAGCGCAGGTGAGCCGCTCCGGTCGCCGTGGTGAGATTATGCGCCGCATTGATGAGCGCGAGATGCGAGAACGCCTGGGGGAAATTGCCGAGCTGGCGGCGGCTGTGGGGATCGTATTCCTCCGCCAGCAACCCGACGTCGTTGCGCAGTGACAACAGGCGGTCGAACAGCGCAGCGGCCTCGTCGTAGCGTCCGAGCAGCACATAATTGTCGACCAGCCAGAAGCTGCAGGCGAGGAAGGCGCCTTCACCGGGCGGTAAGCCGTCGACCGAGCTGCCCGCGTCGTAGCGCATCACCAATCCGTCCCGAACGAGCTTGCGCTCGATGGCGGCGACGGTGCCTCGAACCCGGGGATCGTCCGGCGGCAAAAAGCCGACCATCGGGAGGAGGAGCAGGCTCGCGTCGAGGGTCGCATCGCCAAAGGATTGAACGAACGCGTTCTGGCTGGCGTCATACCCATGCCCGCAGACTTCCTGATGGATCGAAGCCCGAATCTCGCGCCAGCGCTCGAGAGGGCCATCGAGCCCGAATTCCTCGATTGAGCGCACCGCGCGATCGAAGGCAACCCATGCCATCACCTTCGAATGGGTGAAGTGGCGCGGGCCCCCGCGCACTTCCCAGATGCCCTCGTCAGGCTCGCGCCAGATCTTCTCGAGATGCAAAACGAGCCCGCATTCAAGCGCCCAGGTCGCTTCGCTGGTCGAAAGACCCGCGTGGCGCGCAACGTAAAACGCGTCGAGCACTTCGCCGTATACGTCGAGCTGGAGCTGCCGGACCGCGCCATTGCCGATACGGACCGGGGTTGAGCCTTCGTAGCCCGGTAGCCAGGGAATTTCATATTCCTCGAGCCGGCGCTCGCCAGCGACGCCATAAACGATCTGCAGGTCGTCCGGAGCGCCCGCCACCGCGCGCAACAGCCATTCGTGCCAGGCCTTCGCCTCGTCGAGAAAGCCGACCTCGATCAGGGCATAAAGTGTGAACGTTGCGTCCCGAAGCCAGCAATATCGATAGTCCCAGTTGCGCGGGCCGCCCAATTTTTCCGGCAGGGACGTCGTGCCGGCCGCGACAATGCCGCCGGTCTCCCAGTGCGCGAGCGCTTTCAGGGTCAGAAGCGAGCGAAGAATGGCCTCGCCCCAGCGCTCCGGCGGCTTGAAAGCCGCGGCCCATCCGCTCCAGAACGAGTCGACCTGCTTGCGGGCGTCCGCGACCTCCTCCCCCGAGAAGGGCGGCGGCGCCGTGCGATACGACGGCGACCAGTTGAGCACGAAGGTCGCCTCTTCGCCGTCACGGACCGTGAAATCGCCGACGGTGCTCAGGCCCTCGCCCCTCGTCTGAATATTCGTATCCAGCAGCAGTTTGTCCGGGCCCGCAATGAATTGAAGCCGGCCGTCGTCCTGCTGAAACACCCATGGCACAACGGAGCCGTAGTCGAACCGCACGACGAGCTCGGTACGCATCGAGACCTGGCCGCGAAGACCCCTGACGATGCGGACCAGCTCTGACGACCCGTTGCGCCGGTACATGAAGTCGACCAGAGAGGCCGATCCGTCCGCCGTGGCGAAGACCGTTTCGAGGATGAGAGTATCGCCCAGGTATCGCCGGGTGATCCGGGCGTCGCTTTGCGTCGGCGCGATCAACCAACGTCCATGCTCCGGACCGCCGAGGAGCGCGGAAAAACATGCGCCGCTGTCGAAACGCGGCAGGCAGAGCCAGTCGATCGAGCCATTGCGCCCGACCAGCGCGACCGTCTCACAGTTGCCGATGACGGCGTAGTCTTCGATTCGAAGCGGCATCCCGGTCTCCGCACAGGCAATCTGCGGGGGACCGAGTTTTGAAGCGCATGCTCCAAGACTTCAAGCCACTTCAACCGGATGAAACACGGCGCAGTAAGTGGTTTGCGAAGTCGCGAGCGGCGACCGCCGCTCAACCCGAGGCCGGGTTATCGTCCACCAGTGTGTGGTTCCGACGGCGAATGGTCCGCAGCCGCTCGACAGGATCTCGCCAATGCAGCATCGCCTCGGGCGAGCGCTCTTCGTCAGATCCAATGTCCGCCAGCCGAAGCTGCCGTATTCGAGCGATGATATTCGCGTTGCGCCGCAGAGGCCGCCAGTAAGCGCCGATCGTGAGATTCGACACTCTCGCCTCCTTTCTTCGGTATTCAAATGCTACGACTCAAATCGGGCAAAGATATTGCGACAGATCAAAATTTGCCTCTCGCGGGATGCGGAAAGCCCTGGCTCCGCGAGGTTTCCGGTCCGGAGCGACCAGGTTCACGCCGGCCAGCGCTTGGCCACTTGATCGCGCACAGGGGTCTGAACCTCGGCCGGCGCCTTGCGGACGTAGTCGAGCGCGCGCGCGAATGCGGCGGCGTCATCCCGTTCGAGCGATTCCAGATACCGGAGCGCGGCGGTGACGGAAAACGGCTCGCCTCCCTTGCCGTACTGATCAAAATTGCTTTCGAGCGCGGTCCAGATCGCGGCGTCGTAGCGGTTCGCCTCCGCCCAGGCGGCAATCGACGCGACGGCCCGCGGATGGCGCTCCGCGGCGACGTCGCTTTGCCTCCCGGAAGCGGGTTCGACAAAGCCGATGTTCGATGGGGATGTCCCTTCCCGAAGCCTAAGGTTCTCGATCGCTTGATCGAGATCATCGAGCGCGCATGGGGCCGAATAACTTGTGCAGACATCGCCGAAGGTTTCGTCGATGGCGAGCGTAAGGCGGCCGTCCTTCGCAATCCGGCAGAACTCGACCGGCAGAAGCGGACCGTTCGGCGCAAATTCGGCAGCGATTTTGAGATCGCGCCGATCCCACACCAGCGATCCCCAGGCCAGAATAACGCTCTTCAACACGATCTCCTCAACGACGCGGCTTGGCTGAGCCGTCGCTCGTACAGCCCTCTTCCCTTAACGCGGGAGCGATGGGAAAGCTCCTCAGGCGTAGAACACCTTGCCGGGATTGAACAGGTTCGCCGGATCGAACGACGCCTTGACGCGGCGCATCAGGTCGAGCGCCACGGGGCCGTGCTCTTCGTCCATGTAATCCCGCTTTTTCTGGCCGACGCCGTGCTCGCCGGTGCAAGTGCCCCCCATGGCGATGGCGCGATGGGCGAGGCGGGCGGTGAAACCTTCCGCGGCGTCGATCTCGGTCCGGTTCGTCATGTCGATGAGCGGACTCACGTGGAAATTGCCGTCGCCGACATGGCCCACGATCGGCGCGACGAGGCCGCTCCGCGCGATGTCGGCGAGCGTCTCGTCGACGCAATCGGCAAGACGCGAAATCGGCACGCAGGCGTCGGTCGCGAACGGCCGCGCGCCGGGGCGCAGCGTCATTTGCGCCCAGTACGTGTCGTGGCGCGCCTGCCACAGCTTGCTGCGCTCCTCGGGGCGCGTCGCGGAAGCGAACGGTCCGGCGCCGTGGCTGGCGGCGATCTCGCCGAAACGGCGCGCCTGCTCGGCGACGCTCGCGTCAGTGCCGTGGAACTCGACCATCAGCATCGGCTGCTCGGGCAGCGACAGCTTGGAGTAGGTGTTGAACGCCCGCACCGAAAGCGCATCGACCAGCTCGACGCGGGCGATCGGCAGGCCCGACTGGATGGTCTCGATTGTCGTCTCGCAGGCCGAGCGCACGTCGGGGAACGAGCATGTGCCGGCGGCGATCGCCTCGGGGATGCCGGAGAGCCGGAGCGCGATCTCGACGATGATGCCGAGCGTGCCTTCCGAGCCGATGAAGAGATGGGTGAGGTCGTAGCCGGCCGAGGACTTCCTCGCCCGCGTGCCGGTGCGCAGCAACGATCCATCGGCGACGACGACACCGAGCGAAAGCACCACGTCTTTCATCGTGCCGTAGCGCACCGCGTTGGTGCCCGAGGCGCGGGTCGCGGCCATGCCGCCGAGGGAAGCGTCGGCGCCCGGGTCGATCGGGAAGAAGAGGCCGCTGTCGCGCAGGTGCTCGTTGAGCTGCTTGCGGGTGACGCCCGGTTCGACGACGCAGTCGAGATCGTCGGCGTCGACGGCGATCACATTGTTCATGCGCGAGCAGTCGAGCGAAACGCCGCCATGCGGCGCGTTGACGTGACCCTCGAGCGACGAGCCGACGCCGAAAGGAATGATCGGCGCGTCATGCCGGGCGCAGAGCTTCACGAGGTCGATCACGTCCTCCCTCGACTCCGCGAACACCACCGCGTCGGGCGGCTGGTTCTCGAGCCAGGTCAGCGTGTGCCCATGCGCCTTGCGGATCGCCTCGGAGGCGGTGAAGCGATTGCCGAAGCGTGCGGCGAGATCGGAATTGAGCGCTGCGACCGTCTCGCTCGAAAGACGGCCCTCGCGCTTACGGACGGCGGGAAAAGGATCGGTCAAGGGAGGTTCGCGCCTTCGTTTTTGCGGGATCGAGCACTCTTAGGCGCGAGCGCCTTCGATGGCGAGTCAAACCTGCCCCCCAGTCGTGGCCGGGCGGCGTTTGGACCAGAGGATCCGCGGTCGTCCGGGCCGGGAGCGGGTGAAGCGATAAAATTATATAATGTATATTGACTCAATAGATTTTTGGGCGTTTCCTTTGGTCCGCAGCCTCCGGGCTGCTTCGAAGCCTCAGGCTTGGGGGAAGACATGGGCAAGGTAGTGGACACAACGAACCGGGTGTCGCGACGTCAGTTGCTGACCGGCGGGGCTGCAGTCAGCCTGGCCGCCGCGGCCGCCGTCTCAATTCCAACCGCCGCCTATTCGGCGACGGTCGACGACATTCCAGAACTCGCGCCGCAATGGAAAAAGCTCAATCTTGGAGAAATTCTGCGGTTGCCGGCCGCATATGTCTCGGTCAGCCAATCCAAGTCGCTTTACGACGCAGGCGGGGCGCAGTCGGCTGAGAAGCACCGTGACCGCGGCAGCCTCGAGGCCACGATCCGGGTGGTCGACGCGGCCCGCAAGGCGAAGAATTTCATTTCGTTCAACTGGGTGGGTTACTCGGTTTTCCGCAAGGACTATCCGCAGAGCATCTTCGACAAGGTTCAATACGAGACCTGGGTCGAGGGGCTCGACTGGACGCCGGAGAAGATTGCCTGGGACAATGAGATCGTCGAGGAATTGCAGGCCAAGTTCCAGCCGGGCGACAATCATTTGTTTGAGAAGGCGTTGCAGACGGCCTTCGTCGGCACCGACTTCCCTCTGGAGCTGGCGCGCAAGCGGATTCAGGTGATTGTGCTCACCGGCATCCATTTGGACTGGTGCATCGAGGGCAATGCCCGGGCGGCGCGCGACTGGGGCTATCTTCCGATCGTGATCGGCGACGCCACCGCCACGCAGAAGCCCGAGCAGGCGAAGGCGGCCTTCCAGCGGATCAACAACTTCTTTGCGCCGGTCATATCGTCCGAGACATTCGTGAAGTTGCTGTCCGAGAACACCTAAAGGGCCGGTCGGCCGGAGGACGAACCTCCGGCCGGCAGGATCTCGCGCAGCAGGCCCCGTGACCGTTTGGGGACGGTTCGCGGGGCGTGCGGGCGAAGAAAACCATGACAGAGAAGGATAGGGGTGTGAATCGGAGGCAGTTTCTCTCGCAAGCGGCCATCGTGGGCGCGATTGGAGTTGCGGGCGCCCGCGCGCGCGCCGCCGACGGGCCTGACGCCGTCGCCATCGACTACGCATATTACAATCCTGTCAGTCTGCTGCTCAAGAAAAAGGGATGGCTGGAATCCGAACTCGCCAAGGATGGGGTCGGCGTGCGTTGGGTGCTGAGCCTCGGATCAAACAAGGCGCTGGAGTTCCTGCGCGGCGGCTCGATTGATTTTGGGTCGACAGCCGGCTCCGCCGCCATTGTGGCGCGCTCGGGCGGACTGCCGATCAAGGCGATCTATGTCTATTCGAAGCCCGAATGGACCGCTCTCGTGACGCGCAAGGACAGCGGGATCAGCAAAATCGAGGACCTGAAGGGCAAGTCCGTCGCGGTGACGCGAGGCACCGATCCGCATATCTTCCTCCTGCGCGCGCTGGACACGAAGGGCCTCGGCGAGAGCGTTATCAATGCCGTTCTGCTGCAGCACCCCGACGGATATCGGGCGCTTGCAACTCGCCAGGTTGACGCCTGGGCCGGCCTCGATCCGCATATGGCCAAGGCGCAGGTCGAGATTGGCGCAGTCCTCTTCTACCGCAATCCGGCCTTCAACACGTACGGCATCCTCAATGTGCGCGAGGGCTTCGCGAAGAAAAATCCCGATCTGGTGCGCCGCGTGCTCTCGGTCTACGAGCGCGCGCGCCTCTACGCCATCGCGCATCCGGACGAACTGTCCGCCGAGCTCGTCGAAGTCGCCGGCGTCTCGCCGGAGGTCGCGCATATTCAGCTCGCCGAGCGCACCGACCTGTCGACTCCGGCAATCGGGAGCGAGCACCTCGCCACCTTCACGTCGACCGCCGAGGTCTTGCGCAAGATCGGCGTTATCGACGGATCGGTTGATATCAAGGCGACTCTGGAGAGCTGGATCGACGCCTCCTATTTACGAAGCGTTGGCTGAGCGGGCCGCGCGGCAGGATTGATCGATGACGGCGACAGAGCGGGTCTCCGCGGCGCCAGCGCGGCGAGCCGGGCCCGTTCGTATTGGGCGCCGTATGCATTGGTGTGGTCTGCTCCTGCCTGCTCTCGTGCTTCTCGCCTGGCAGGCGCTTTGCACGTGGAATGTTTTTACGCCGGACGTCATGCCGTCGCCGGTCGCTGTCCTCGTCGATCTTTCCCGTCTGTGGACGAAGGGTCAGCTGCTCGGCGACATCGGCGTTACGACGTGGCGCGTCGCGCTTGGATTTGTTCTCGGAACCGCGGTCGCGACGGTACTCGGCGCAATCGTTGGTTATTCGCGCCGCGCCGGCGACTATCTCGATCCAACCTTGCAGGCGCTCAAGGCGGTCCCGTCGCTGGCGTGGGTTCCGCTATTCATACTCTGGTTCGGAATCTTCGAGGTCTCGAAGGTCTTCCTGATCGCCGTCGGCGTCTTTTTCCCTGTTTACCTGAACCTCGTGTCAGGCATCCGTTCGACTGATCGCAAGCTTGTCGAAGTCGGGCGGGTCAATGGGCTCGGGCGCTTTGACCTCGTATGGCGCATTCTGATTCCGGCCGCCCTGCCGAGCTATTTCACTGGCCTGCGCGCCGGGCTCGCGCTTGGCTGGATGTTTGTGATCGCGGCTGAACTGATGGGCGCGAGCAAAGCCTGGGCTTCCTGATGCTGGATGGGCAGATGACCGGACGGCCCGCGACGATCGTGGCCGCCCTGATCCTCTTCGCGGTCGCCGGCAAGATCACTGATGCGCTGCTTGTGGCCGTGGGTCAGCGCGCGATCGCCTGGCAGGACGATTTCGCCTCCGCTCAGGCCAAGACGAACTCGTGATGCTGCAGATCTCCGGCGTATCCAAACGCTACAATGACGAGACGGGGATGAAGCACGTCGCGCTCGACCACATCGATCTCGAGGTGGGCGAGCACGAGGCTGTTGTGCTGGTCGGCGCGTCGGGCTGTGGCAAGACGACCTTGCTGCGGATCATCTCCGGGATCGAGCGGGCGACGGGGGGCGAGCTAACCCTGAGGGGCGACGCCGTGACCGGACCCCGTCGCGATGTCGGCGTCGTGTTCCAGGAGCCGCGGCTTATGCCGTGGCTGACGGTGCGCGAGAACGTTCGGCTTGCGCTTCTCAAACTCGCGCCTGCTGAGCAGGACGCCGCCATCGTCCGCCTTCTCCGCGATGTGGGGCTCTCCGACTTTGCCGAGGCGCTGCCGCGCCAGCTATCCGGCGGCATGGCCCAGCGTGTCGCCATCGCTCGCGCCCTCGCGCGAAAGCCGCAGGTCCTGTTGCTCGATGAGCCGTTCAGCGCGCTTGACAGTTTCACGCGCATGAAGCTGCAGGACCATCTCGGCCTCCTCTGGGAGAAGTCCCGCTTCACGCTGATCCTCGTCACACACGACATCGACGAGGCCGTGACCTTGTCCGACCGAATCGTGGTGATGCGCGGCCAGCCGGGCCGCATCTATCGGGAGATCGAGGTCGACCTCCCCCGCCCTCGAAGGCGGACCGCACCCGAGTTCCAGGCGGTCAAGGAAGAGGCAGCGCTCGCGCTCGACCTCTCTTAAGCGCGCCTTGCCTCAGGTAAGTCCTGCGCGCGTTGCGATACAATGCGGTTCGAAGCAGCGCCGCGCGTGATCTGCACGTCATCCAGCGCATATAGTCAAAGTCAAATCCGAGGAGACGACGCTTGACCGAGATCGTTCATCGCACCGTCGAGGCGAACGGCATCGCCATCCATCTCGCCGAGGCGGGAAGCGGGCCTGTCGTACTCTTGTGCCACGGGTTTCCAGAGTCCTGGTACTCGTGGCGCCATCAACTGAAGGCGCTCGCGGAGGCCGGCTACCATGCCGTCGCGCCCGACATGAGGGGCTATGGCCAGACGAGCCAGCCGCAGGACATCGATCAGTACACGCTGCTTCATCTTGTCGGCGACATGGTCGGCGTGCTTGACGCGCTCGCCGCTCCTGAGGCGGTCGTCGTCGGCCACGATTGGGGCGCGCCGGTCGCCTGGCATTGCGCCCTCATTCGGCCCGACCGGTTTCGCGCGGTTGCGGGCTTGAGCGTCCCCTTCCTGCCGCGCGGCAAGACACGGCCGACGAGCGTGATGCGGCAGAGCGAGTCAGCGCTCTTCTACCAACTCTATTTCCAGGCGCCCGGTGTCGCCGAGGCTGAGTTTGAGCGCGATCCACGCGATACGATCCGGCGGTGGCTCTATTCCGGATCGGGCGATATTCCGCTTGAGTCCGACAACACGATGGGCGGGCAGGCGCCTGGGATGGTTTCGAGGACCGAAGGGTTCCTCAGCCGTACGATCGATCCCGAGGCCCTGCCCGGATGGTTCACGGAGGCTGACATCGACTTTTACGCGGCCGAATTCGCGCGGTCGGGCTTCCGTGGCGGTCTCAACTGGTATCGCAATATCGACCGCAACTGGGAATTGCTCGCGCCCTTCACGGGGGCGACCGTGACCGTGCCCGCGCTTTACATCGCCGGCGACCGCGATGTCGTCGTCAAGTTCCCTAGGATGGATCAGCTCATCCCGAACCTGAAGCTGTTCGTCCCCAACCTCACCCGAACGATCATGCTCCCCGGTTGCGGTCACTGGACGCAACAGGAGCGCCCGGACGAGGTCAACGCGGCCCTGATCGAATTTCTTGGCGAAGTAGGCGAATCTCATCGCGGTTGATGACGATTATGTTTCAGGGGTTTCCGACGCTAACCACCCGGAAGGTCAGGAGTTCTCCATCCTCCTCGCGCACCGAAACGTATTCGCCCACATTGAAGGCGTGGTCGCCGAAGCGGAAACCTTCCTCCTCCTCGGCTTCTCTCGTTCCCCCCTTCCATTCGAACGCCCAGGTCGAGCCGCCGCGTCCCCCGGCGTGATGAACGAGAAGACCCCGCATCGCCGGCTCGTCGCCCCAGAAGCGGTGGGCGAAGCATTCGCCGCGATGCTTTTTCCAGGCTTCGAGGTCGATGTGGCCGCCGGCGGTCAGGGGGGCGACAAAGTCGTAGCCGTGCCGGATCGAGCCAGCGGGGAATTCCTTCGAACGCGCGGCGTTCAGCGTCACCTTGCGCAGCGCGGCGTGGGTTGGCGCGGCCATCGACCATCCTCCCATTTTTCGTCATTTAAGCATTTGAATTCTCTGGGTCGTATATCGGATCACGCCGGCAAAATCGCCGGGCCTTCGCCGCGGGCGGTGAGGGTGCGACGATCAGACGCGCTCGAGCGCCAGCGCGGCGCCCTGACCGACGCCCACGCACATCGTGGCGAGCGCGTAGCGGCCTCCGCGGCGTTTGAGCTCGAGCGCGGCGGCGCCGGCGATCCGGGCGCCCGACATGCCCAGCGGATGGCCGAGCGCGATCGCGCCGCCGTTCGGATTGACCCGGTCGGAGTCGTCCTCCACGCCGAGGCCGCGCAGGCAGGCGAGCGCCTGCGAGGCGAACGCCTCGTTGAGCTCGACGACGTCGAAGCTCCCCGCCGTAAGCTTCAGCCGCTCGCAGAGCTTGGTCACCGCCGGGATCGGCCCGACGCCCATCACTCGCGGCGCGACGCCGGCCGAGGCAAAGCCCATGACCCGCGCGATCGGGGTGAGCCCGTGCGCTTCAGCGGCTTCGGCGGAGGCGACGATCAGCGCCGCCGCGCCGTCGTTGACGCCCGACGCGTTGCCGGCGGTCACGCTGCCGTCCGGGCGCACGATGCCGGCGAGCTTCGCGAGCGCCTCGAGCGTCGTGTCGGGGCGGAGATGTTCGTCCTTCTCGACCCGGGTCACGTTTCCCTTGCGGTCCTTGATCTCGACCGGGGCGATCTCGGCGGCGAGCGTCCCCTTCGCCTGGGCCGCGGCGGCCCGTTGCTGCGAGCGAAGCGCGAATGCGTCCTGGTCCGCCCGCGAGATTTGGTATTCGTCGGCGACGTTCTGACCGGTCTCGGGCATCGAATCGACGCCGTAGAGCTTTTTCATCAGCGGGTTGACGAACCGCCAGCCGATGGTGGTGTCGAACACCTCGACCGAGCGCTGAAACGCGGCTCCCGCCTTGCCCATCACGAATGGCGCACGGGTCATCGATTCGGCGCCGCCCGCGACCGCAAGCCCAATCTCGCCAGCTTTGATCGCCCGCGCCGCCTGCGCGACCGCGTCCATGCCCGAAGCGCACAGGCGGTTGATCGTGGCGCCCGGTATCGAATCCGGCAGACCCGCGAGCAACAGCGCCATACGGGCAAGGTTGCGGTTATCCTCGCCGGCCTGGTTGGCGCAGCCGAGAAAGACCTCGTCGACCTTTTCGCTTGAGCCGGGATGGCGACGCATAAGCTCGCGGATCGGCGCCGCCGCGAGATCGTCCGCGCGCACGTTAGCGAGCGCGCCCCCGTAGCGGCCGATCGGGGTACGGATGTAGTCGCAGATGAAAGCTTCGGCGGGCATGGTTCAGGGCCTCGCAGGTTCAAGGAAGTCGGGCGCGCCGCCGAGAAACCCGCCGCCGTCGCTAGCCGAGCGTCCCATTGTCGTCTCCATCGATCGGCGCCTAGTATAGACAATCGCGGCGCGACACGGCGACCCGCGAATTCAGGGAAGAACGCCCATGACCGCGAGCGCCGAGGCGACAACTCAACCGGTGCTGATCGAACGCCTCGACGGCGGCGTGACGACGCTGACCCTGAACCGTCCCGAACGCCTGAACGCGCTCAATATCGCCCTCATCGAGGCGCTGCTGGCGGCGCTTGAGCGAGCGGCGGAGCCCGGCTGTCGCGCGGTGGTTATCACCGGCGCGGGCCGAGGGTTCTGCGCTGGCGCGGATCTCTCAACCCGTGCATTCGCGCCCGGCGAAGCCCGGCCGGACCTTGGCCAATCGCTCGAAAAGGGACTCAATCCTCTTATCCGCGCGATTCGCAAACTGCCCAAGCCGGTCGTCTGCGCGGTCAACGGCCCGGCGGCGGGGGCCGGCGCCAATATTGCCCTCGCCTGCGACATCGTGCTCGCGGCCAAGTCGGCTCAGTTCCTGCAAGCCTTCGCCCGGATCGGGCTCATTCCCGACGCCGGCGGCACTTTTAACCTGCCGCGTCTGGTCGGCGAGGCGCGCGCTCGGGCGTTGATGATGCTGGCCGAACCGATCGGCGCTGAGAAGGCCGAAGCCTGGGGGATGATCTATCGCGCCGTCGAGGATGAGGACCTGATGGGCGAAGCGCGCACGATCGCCGAGCGGCTCGCCGCCGGCCCTACCCATACGTTCGGCCTTATCAAGCGCGCACTCGCCGCCTCGCCGAGCGCGAGCCTCGACACACAACTCGACCTCGAGCGCGACCTGCAGCGCGAGGCCGGGGGGCGGGAAGAATATGTCGAGGGCGTGCGGGCGTTCATGGAGAAACGGCCCGCGGATTTCAGGCGCATCAACGCTCCGCCGACGCCATAACGCGCGGCAAACCGCCACCCCTCAACGGCCAGCAGGACGCGGTCGCCACCCGCGCCCCTGTCGCTTCGTCAGTTCGAGCCGGCGTTCGGCGCCGGCTGGGATTCCGCGGTCTGAGGCGGCGTCTCGGTCTGAGCAGGATCGGGCGCCGTCTGTTGCGACTGGGCCACCGTCTGATCGTTCTTGACGCTCTGCTTATAGAACTCGCACGCCATCGTCGGCGCCGCGAAGGCAACCGCCAACCCGCAACCCAAAGCCAGTTTTACCAGAGTGGAGCGCATGATGACCTCCGTCAGGCCCGCCAGGCACCCGGAGTGTAGCACCGGGGCGATGGAGCGCAAGATGCACTGGCCTCTGGCGGACGGCCGGATCACGGGATGTTGACCGCCGAGCTTTCGCCTCACCGGAGCATGGCGGCGACATTGCCGCCATCGACGGTGACGACCGCCCCGGTGCTCGCCCGGGCCTTGACCAGATGCACGAACGCGGCCGCCACGTCGCTCGCGAGAACCTCCCGCTTCAGGAGGTTGCCGCGCATATAGGCGTCCGGAGTCACCCCGCGCGCCTTGCTGCGCCCCGCGACCATCTCGTCAGTCATGAGCCCGGTGCGAATGCGGTCGGCGTTGACGGCGTTGGAGGTGATCCCCGACGCGCCGTGTTCGATTGCATATTGCCGCATGAGCGCCATCAGCGCCGCCTTCGACGTGCCGTAGGGTCCGA
This sequence comes from uncultured Alphaproteobacteria bacterium, assembly GCA_963794655.1. Classification (GTDB taxonomy): domain Bacteria; phylum Pseudomonadota; class Alphaproteobacteria; order Rhizobiales; family Beijerinckiaceae; genus Roseiarcus. Next base: position 293,911 of record CAWCEV010000006.1, on the reverse strand, counting down.
AATCCGGCCCTGGATTGACCGCCTGTTTCGAAACGTTGAAGACCAGCGCCCCGCCGGTCTTTTGCGTCTCCATCACCCGGACGGCGGCGCGCGCCACATAATGATGGGCCCAGAAGTTGAGGGCGAAGGCCTTCTCAAACACCGCGTCGGGGACTGTCGTCAGCGAACCCTGGAACGCGGCTCCGGCATTGGAGATGAGGATATCCACGCCGCCGAAGGCCCGCACAACCTCCGACACCGCTCGATCGACCGCTTGCGCGTCGGTGACGTCGCAAACAAGGCCCAACGCCCCGATCGACTTTGCCGCCGCCGCGACGCCGTCGGGGGCGATATCGAGAATGGCGACTTCCGCCCCCTCCTCCCGCAACGCCTTGGCGACCGCGAGGCCAAGCCCGCTCGCGCCGCCGGTCACCACAGCTATCTGGCGGGAGAGCGGCTTCTCCGCCTGATTGGCGAGTTTCGCCTGTTCCAGCGACCAATATTCGACGTCGAACAGGTCCGCCTCAGGCAGGGGCTCGAACCCATGCAAACCTTCGGCTTTGGTGATCACGTCCACAGTCGCCTCCGCGATGTCGGCGACGACCTTCGCTCCCTTGGCCGAGGCGCCGGCGGCGAAGATCCCGAGGCCGGCCACGTAGAAAACCCGCGGAAGCGGATCGAGCATGACCCGGTCGCCGCCGGCGCGAGCGTTGTTGCGCTCGAAATAAGCGCGATAGTTGGCGACATATTCGGCAAGCGCGGAGTCGAGCTTCGCCACGAAGGCGTCGAGATTGCCGGCTTCGGGCGCGGGCAGCGCGACGCCGGTGCGCTTGATGTGGAGGATGTGATCCGGCGTCGCATTGCCGCGCGAGACGAGATCGGCGGCGTTGGCCGCGTTGCACAGGTCGAGGATCGCAGGGCTGGCGCGAAAGGTCAGGACCATGCGCTTCGGGCGGCCATCGACCGCCATGGGCGTCGCGAGTCGGCCGCGCAAGAGCGGCATGATCTCGGCGGGCGAGGCGAGAGTCTTCGGCAGCGGCGCTGGCGTGAACGGCCGCGGTCGCTCCCGAGCCAAGCGGCGCTCGGCGCGATCGACGAGTTCGATCATTGCCTCGTAGCTTGCGCGCGGGTCATCGGACCACGTGAAGATCCCGTGCTTCATGAGGATCATGCTGGTCGCGCCGGGCGCCGCGGCAAGCGCCTTGGCGCAGGCCTTGGCGAGGTCGAAGCCGGGCATCACATAGGGAACGACGATGCTGTCGGGGAAAACCTCGGCGACCAGGCCCTCGCCGTCCGGCTGATTGGTTAACGCGACAATTGCGTTGGCATGGGTATGATCCACGTGCCGCGCCGGGATCAGCGCATGCAGAATGGCCTCGACCGATGGGTTGGGCGCGGACGGGTTCATCAACAGGCGGCGTTGCTGGCGGACCATCTCGATGTCTGAGAGCGCATCGAAACGGGCGAGCGCCGCGAGCTCTTTCAGCCGCACTGCAGGCAGGCCCGGGGGCTCGATCGTCCCCATGTCCCAGCCGCTGCCCTTGACGCAAAGCACTTCGACCTCGCTCCCGTCCGCCTCCGCCGCGGTCGTCTTGACGGAAGTGTTGCCGCCTCCGTGCAGGACCAATTCCGGATCGTTGCCGAGCAGGCGGGTCGTGTAGACGCGGGTCGCCAAATCGGGGTTCAGGCCGGATTTAACGTAGCTGTCGACGACGGATCGAAACTCTGAATCCGACCAACGCGATTTCATCGCAAATAGCTCCATTCTCGGCATGCTGTAGAACCGTCGAGGCGAGCGGACATAACCGGCGCGTCAGGTCTTGTCACGCGAGGGCGAGCGGTCTGGTGTCCGCGGGGAGGATTGCAGAGGGTCTGTGTACGCTGATTTTCCACGCCGCGAAGACCGGAGGCGCTCTCTCGCGATCGCCTTGACGGCGCCGCGCGCATGCACTCCTGTGGGCCGGCCTCGAGCGGTCGAGAGCATGTTGATGAGGAGGAGACGATGCGCACCGCGCTTCTCGGCCTGGCGATTGTGACGGCGTCGGCGTCGGCGGCGATAGCCGCGGATGCGACGGGGGAGTGGTTGCGCGACGACGGCGCGGCGAAGATCCGCTTCTCGCCTTGCGGAGGCGACGCGCTATGCGGCTTTCTCGCCTGGAAGCGCGACCCGAAAGGCACGGGCAAGATCGGCGAACAGGTATTTTCCGACATGAGGCCAAACGGCGCCGGCTCGTGGGCCGGAAGCGCGTTCAATCCTGAGGATGGCAAACGCTATAGCGCCAAGATGACGCTCTCCGGCGATCACCTGACCACCGCCGGCTGCGTGTTCGGCGGACTGATCTGTAAGTCGTTCGGCTGGACGCGGGCACGGTGACCTCCAGTCGGTCGCGCTTGGACGCCATTGAACCCATCCGCGATCCTCGGAATGACGGATTGCTCAAATCCCTCGATCCCTCGACTGACCGGCAGACGCAGGCCCTGGCGGCGGCGGCTAAGACCATCGATTCGATCGGACAGTCGCGGCTGCAGATGTCATTTGCGCTATCCGGCCCTGTTTCCTACCCGCTGGTCTATATCGTGGTCGGCTGGAGAGTGGCGCTCTTTTGCGGCTTCGGCCTGATGTCCAAGGGCAATGCGATGAGCGCCGTCGCGCTCATCTTCGGCGCCGTCGCAGTGGCCAGCGCCATCTATCTCGTTCTCGATCTGAGCGCCCCCTATTCGGGCGGATTGTTTCGCGCTTCGCCGGCGCCGCTCAAACAGGTGCTGGCGCAGATGAGCCGGGGCCAGGGCGCGGTCGGCGACAGCCGCTGAGGCTTGGGGCGTCGGCTAGCGGTCGCTTCGCGTCCGCAGGAACGCCTCGAAGGCGTGCAGCGTTGCGGCGGAGACATAATGCTCTATGCCCTCTGCGTCCGCTTCCGCCGCCTCGCGCGGCGCGCCGACGGCGACGAGGAGATCGACCACCAGCCGGTGGCGCTGGCGCGCGCTTTTCGCCATCGCCGCGCCTGCCTCGGTCAGAAATATGCCGCGATAGGGCTGGGCCCGCGCAAGACCCTCGCGCTTCAGGCGCGCGATGGTCTTGCTGGCCGTCGGATGGGCGACACCGAGCCGGCGGGCGATGTCGGTCGTACGCGCTTCGCCGTTGGCCGCGATCAGATCGGCGATCAACTCGGTATAATCCTCGAGCATGGAGGCCGAGCGCGCCGAGCGAGCCTTGCTGAAACGGTCGGCCTGCGCGGGCTCGGCCGCGAGCGCCTCGGTCTCGGACGGCGACCGGCCGCCGCGCTGACTGGTCGTCAAGAGGCCCTCGCTTACCCCGCCAAATGCCGATTCTCGCTATCGGTTTCGTTATGCAGCCTTGGCTGCAAAATGCAACTCGGGCCTGGCGGCTGGCTTTTAGCCCGCTCGTTTGCAGCCTATTGACTATGCCGTAGCAATGGGTACATTATGCAGTCAAGGCCATAGTGCGGCCGGAGATAGAGGCGATGAGCGACGCGGTCGCACGAACCGCATTGACCATGACGGATCGGACGGTCGCGGACATCCGCGAGGTTCTGGCCGGCCGGATGCGATGGCGCAGCCCGCTGCTTTTCGCCGGGCCGGCGGTCATTGCCTCGATCGCCTATATGGATCCGGGCAATTTCGCCACCAACATCCAGGCTGGGGCGAAATATGGCTATGCGCTGCTGTGGGTCGTGGTGGCGGCCAGCGTCACGGCCATGCTCTATCAGGCGCTGTCGGCCAAGCTCGGCATCGTCACCGGGCGCAACCTCGCCGAAATGTGCCGCGCCCACTTCCCCAAGCCAGTGGTCTGGGGCTTGTGGGCGGTCAGCGAAGTGGCGGCGATGGCGACGGACCTCGCCGAATTCCTCGGCGGCGCGATCGGCCTCTCGCTTCTTCTCCATATCCCGCTCATCGCCGGGATGGGCGTGACCGCGATCCTCACCTACGGCATCCTGATGTTCGAGGGCCGGGGGTTCCGGCCGATCGAGCTCGTCATCGGCGCGCTCGTCGCGGCGATCGCGCTGAGTTATCTGGTCGAGATGTTCGTCGCGCCGATCGACTGGGCCGCGGCCGGCATGGGCAGCGTCATTCCGCGACTTCCCGACGCCAGCGCTGCGACGATCGCGGTCGGCATCGTCGGCGCGACGATCATGCCCCACGCCATATTCCTCCACTCCGGGCTGACCCAGAACCGCGCCCCGGCCCGCAACGACCGCGAGCGGCGCCAGTTGCTGCGGTTCTCTAATGTCGAGGTTCTCGTCGCGCTCACCCTCGCCGGGCTCGTCAACATGGCGATGGTGATCATGGCGGCGAGCGCCTTCCACGAGGGCCACAGCGAAGTCGCTGAAATCCAAACCGCCTATTCCACGCTGACGCCGCTGATCGGCCCGGCCGCCGCGGGCGCCTTCCTGACCGCGCTGCTCGCCTCCGGCCTATCGAGCTCCGCGGTCGGAACGATGGCCGGGCAAATGATCATGCAGGGCTTCGTTGGCTTCCGCATACCCGTCATCGTGCGGCGGTTGGTGACGATGATTCCGGCCTTTGTCGTCGTCTGGCTCGGGGTCAACTCGACCAGCGCGCTGGTGATGAGTCAGGTTGTGCTTTCCATCGCGCTTCCCGCGCCGGTCATCGCGCTCATCATGTTCACTCGCCGCAAGGACATCATGGGCGCTTTCGCCAACAGCCGCCTGACCAATGTCGCCGCGATCGTCGGCGCCGTATTGATCCTCAGCTTGAACGCCGTTCTCCTGCTTCAGGCCTTGGGCATAAACCTACCGGGTCTGCCGAGCGGCTGAGCCGCCCGAAGCCGACCTTTCCCTTTCCTTGTAAGTCGAATAGCCTCGCCCCCGACTCGACGGGCCGACAAGGCGAGGGCAATGTCTGTGACCCGGAAGGCGTCCTCCGCAGCCAAGAAGCCGACCAAGTCGCCGCGCGAGGACCTGGCTGCGGCGCTGGCGGAGCGGGACGCGGAGCTGGCGGAGGCGCGTCGCCAGAACGCGCGCCTAATCGATGAGGCGCGGGCTCGCACGCAGGAATTAGCGGAATCGCGCGAGCAGCAGGCCGCGACCTCTGAAATCCTGCGGGTCATCAGCCAGTCGCCGACCGATCCGCAGCCGGTGTTCGAAAGCATCGTCGCCGCCGCCGCACGGCTGCTCGGCTGCGACATGGCGGCGGTGCTGCTTCGCGACGGCGAGGCCTATGTCCACACAGCCGGGGCGACGCCGGAAGGGCCGATGCCGGACCTCGCGCCGCTCAGGGTCCCGATAGACGCGAGCGCCAACTTTCCTTCGCGCGCATTCCTCGCCAAGACGATGGTGCATCTACCGGACTGGTCCCTGATCGAGCTGCCCGAACACGAGCGTCAGGTTCGTGACATGTTCGGTGTCAACTCGGCCTTGTTCCTGCCACTGCTGCGTGGCGATGCAGCGATCGCCGTGCTCGTGTTCATCGGAAAGCGGCCCAATGCTTTTGGTCCGGGTGAAATCGCCCAGGCCGAATCTTTCCGCGACCAGGCGCTGATCGCGATTGAGAACGCGCGACTGTTCCGCGAAACCCAGGAGGCTTTGGAGCAGCAGAAGGCGTCGGCCGAGGTGCTCGGCGCAATCAGCAAATCCATCGCGGATGCGTCGCCGGTGTTCGAAACGATTCTCGACGCCTGCCAGCGTCTCTTCGGCAGCGAGGAACTCGGCATTTACACCGTCGGCGACGACGACATGGTGCGGGCGGCGGCCTGGCGCGGCCCGAGCGCGAAGGAGGTCCGGCAAGATGTCACCCCGCTTGCCGAAAGCGTGACCGGTCGGGTCATTCGCGAACGCCGTCCGCACCACATTCCTGATCTGGGCGCCGTCCCCAATCTTTCGCCAACCCTGCGCGATCGGGTGGCGCGTCACGGAGGCGCGTCGCTCCTGTATGCGCCGATGCTGCAGGACGAGAGGGGCCTCGGCTCAATCATCGTCGTCCGCTGGCCGCCGAGGCCGTTCTCCGACCGGGAACAGGCGCTGTTGCAGACCTTCGCCGATCAGGCGGCGATCGCGATCGAGAACGCACACTTGTTCGCCGAAGTGCGGGCAAAGAGCCGCGACCTCGAAGAGGCGTTGGAGCAGCAGACCGCGACCGCTGACGTCCTCAAGGCGATCAGCCGCTCGGCGTTCGATCTCGATACGGTGCTTGAAAGCCTTATCGCGACCGCGTTGCGTTTGTGCAACGCGAAACAGGGGGTCATATTCCGACGCTACGGGGACATCTACCGATACGCCGCAAGCCACATGCTTCTCGATCCAAGGTACCGCGCGCATGAGCAAATGGCCGAGATCAAGGCTGGCCGAGGGACGCTGATCGGACGCGTCGCCCTGGAGAACCGAACTGTCCAGATCGAGGACGCCTGGAACGATCCCGACTACGCGGAAAAGGATGAAATTCGCCTCACCCAGGTGAGAGCGATGCTCGGCGTGCCGCTCCTACGAAATGGCGAACCCATCGGCGCCTTCGGGCTCGGGCGCGCCGAGCCTGTTCCGTTCACCCAACGCCAGATTGAATTGGTTACGACCTTCGCCGATCAGGCGGTCATCGCGATCGAGAACGTGCGCCTGTTCGACGAGGTTCAGGCGCGGACAAAGGATCTTCAAGACGCGCTGCAGCAGCAGACGGCGACCGCGAACGTGCTCAAGGTCATCAGCCGCTCGGCGTTCGATTTGGACGCGGTTCTCAAAACCTTGACCGATTCCGCGCGGTCGCTCAGCGGCGCGGCGACCGCCGCGGTGTTCTTGCGCGACGGCGAGATCTTCCGGCTTCGCGCCGGGTCCGGGGTTGCTCCGGAATTTCTCGAATTCATGAATGCGAATCCCGCCCGCCCCGGCAAGGCCACTCTCATTGGACGCGTGGCGATGAACGGTGAGCCGGTGCATATCCCCGATGTCGACGCCGACCGGGACTATAGCTACGGCATTGGACCGAAGATTGGCGACTATCGCGCGATGTTCGGCGCGCCCCTCATTCGCGACGGCAAGGTGGAAGGCGTTTTTGGGCTGATGCATCCAAGGCCGTCCGCCTTCATGCCGCGTCAGATGGAGATGGTGCGAGTTTTCGCCGACCAGGCAGTGATCGCGATCGAGAACGTTCGTCTGTTCGACGAGGTGCAGGCGCGTACCCGCGAGGTCGAGGAGGCGCTCGCGCAGCAGACTGCGACCGCGGATGTTTTGAAGGTCATCAGCCGCTCGACGTTCGATCTGCAGCCGGTTCTCGACACGCTGGTCGAAACCGCAGCGCGGTTGTGTGACACGGAAATGGCGTTCATTCTGCGTCGCGATGGCGACGTCTTTCGAGCCGGGGCGGCGGTCGGACACTCCTCCGAATATATGGAGTATCTCCTGTCCAACCCCCTAAAGATCGACCGAGGGTCCGTGACCGGCCGCGTCGTTCTCGAGCGGCGCGTCATTCAGATCCTCGATGTTAGAGTAGATCCCGAATACACGCTTGCGCAAACGACCAGCCTCACCGGGCAGCGCACCGCTCTTGGCGTGCCGCTCATCCGGAATGGCGAAGTGATCGGAGTCATCGTGCTGGGGCGCCGGCGGGTCGAGGCGTTCACCGCGAGGCAGATCGAGCTGGTCGAATCCTTCGCGGACCAGGCGGTCATCGCAATCAGCAATGTGGGGCTGTTCAACGAGACAAAGGAGGCGCTCGCGCAGCAGACCGCGACCGCGGATGTTCTGAAGGTGATCAGCCGCTCGGTCTCGGATGTTGCGCCCGTCTTCGAGACGATCCTCGAATCCTGCCAGCGGCTGCTCGGCCTCGAGTCGGTGGCCGTGTACCTCGTCGAGGGGGACATGGTCAGAGGGGCGGCGCAGCGCGGATGGAAGGGCGGGGACTGGGGCCGCGACGTGACGCCGCTGGCCGGCAGTTCGACCGGCCGCGCAATCGCCGAGCGACGCGCGGTTCACGTGCCAAATCTTGCCGACAAGCCGGAGCTGCCCGAGGACAAGAGAGCCGCCGTCGTGGCCCTCGGCGGTATCACTGTACTCTATGCGCCAATGCTGCTCGAGGACCGGGGCGTGGGTTCGATCGTCGTCTCCCGCACGCCCGCTAAACCCTTCTCGGACAAAGAGATCGCGCTTGCCCAGAGCTTCGCCGACCAGGCTGCGATCGCGATCCAGAACGCGCGCATGTTCGACGAAGTGCAGGCGCGCACCCGGGAGGTCGAGGAGGCGCTCGCGCAGCAGACCGCGACTGCGGATGTCCTGAAGGTCATCAGCCGCTCGGCGTTCGACCTTGATGTCGTCTTCGATGCGTTGCTGCGTTCGGCGGTGTCGCTATTTGGCAGCAGAGGCGGGACAATCTGCGTTCGGGACGGCGACGGGTTCAAATATCGGGCGGTGGCCGAGGGCTGGGACTCGGAGATGTGGCGGTATCTCTCCGCGCATCCGCCCACTCCGGGGCGAGCCTCGGTGGCCGGCCGTATTTTGCTCTCCGGCAAGCCGGAAATCGTCGCCGACACGCTTCTCGACGGCGATCTCAAAGTTCCCGTGCACTCGCTTGCCGGATCTCGCTCCGTCGCCGGCGTGCCCCTGCTGCGCGACAACAAGGTCGAGGGCGCATTGATGGTCGGGCGCGCCGAGCCGGGACCGTTCGACTCACAGAAAGTCGAGCTCCTGCAGACCTTCGCCGATCAGGCGGTGATCGCGATCGAGAACGCGCGCCTGTTCGAAGAAGTGCAGGCGCGGACGCGCGACCTTGAGGAGTCGCTCGCGCAGCAGACCGCGACTGCCGACGTGCTCAAGGTGATCAGCCGTTCAGCCTTCGATCTGCAAGCGGTGTTCGACACGCTGCTGTCGTCGGCGGTCAAGCTGGCGGGCGCGGCGGCCGGCAGCATGTGCGTGCGGGACGGCGTTGTTTTCTCCTATCGGGCGAGCTCGGGATTGAGCCCCGAACTTATCGAGCATCTGGCCGCGCATCCAGCATCGCCCGGTCGCGGATCGACTGCCGACCGTGTTCTGCTCACCGGCGAGGTGGTCCTGATCTCGGACGTGCTCCAGGACGACGAATATGTCTTGCCCACGATGCAGCTGGGGACGCCGATGCGCTCGACCCTCGGGGTCCCGCTTCTGCGCGACGACAGGGTCGAAGGCGCTCTGGTGCTGGTGCGACTCGAGCCGGGGATTTTCCATGAGCGGCAGATCGAGACGGTAAAGACTTTCGCCGACCAGGCGGTGATCGCGATCGAGAACGTGCGCCTGTTCGACGAAGTCCAGGCGCGCACGAAGGAACTCGCCCAGTCGCTGGACGACCTTCGCAAGGCGCAGGACCGTCTCATCCAGTCGGAAAAACTCGCCTCGCTCGGCCAGCTCACCGCTGGCATCGCCCACGAAATCAAGAATCCGCTCAACTTCGTCAACAATTTTTCCGCTTTGTCGCGCGAGCTGGTCGGCGAACTTGCCGACGTGATCAAGGCTGCGCCGCTCGAGGAAGCCGGGCGCGAGGAGGCGGACGAACTGATCGAAATCATAGGCGGCAACCTCGACAAGGTCGTGCAGCACGGCAAACGCGCCGACTCGATTGTGAAGAACATGCTGCTCCATTCGCGCGAGGGCTCGGGCGAACGCTCGAAGACGAATATCAATCCCATGGTGGAAGAGGCGCTCAATCTCGCCTATCACGGCATGCGGGCGGAGAAACCCGGCTTTAACGTGACGATCGTCAAGTCGTTCGATCCGAACGCCGGATCGGCGGAGGTTTACGCACAGGAAATGACCCGTGTGCTCCTGAACTTGATTTCCAACGGTTTCTACGCGACGAGCAAGCGCCGGTCCGCCTCGGGCGACGGCGCCTATGAACCGACCATCGCCGCGTCGACGCGTGATCTGGGACACAGCGTCGAAATCGCAATTCGCGACAATGGGACCGGGATTCCCGACGAGGTGAAGGCAAAAATGTTCAACCCGTTCTTCACCACCAAGCCCGCCGGCGAAGGCACCGGGCTCGGCCTCTCACTCAGCCACGATATCGTGGTCAAGCAGCATGGCGGCACGATCGAGGTTTCGACCGAGCCGGGCGCCTTTACGCAATTCACGATTGTGCTGCCGCGCGCGGGAGCCCGGGCGTGAGCGCATTGATCCTGGTCGTTGACGACGAGCCGGACGTTGCGGAACTCTTCCGCCAGCAGTTCCGCAAGGAGCTGCGCGCGTCGCGCTTCGTCCTGGAATTCGCGCAGAGCGCGCCGGAAGCCCTGCAACGTGTCAGCGATGCGGAAGCCGACAAGCTCGTCCTCATCCTCTCCGACATCAACATGCCGGGAATGAGCGGCATCGAGCTCCTGCCGCGGGCGAAGGAGGCGCGACCCGATGTGCCGGTGATCATGATCACCGCTTATGGCGATTCTGAAACGCGGCGAATTGCGATCGAGGCGGGCGCGGCTGGTCTCTTCACCAAGCCGATCGACTTTCCCGAATTGCGCGGCGAGATTGGACGCCGGCTGGACGCGGCGACGGGTCTTCAATGACGGCAAAGGTTCTCGTCGTCGACGACGAGCCCGATCTGGAGGATCTGATTCGGCAGAAGTTCCGCCGTCAGATCAAGGACGGGTCGATCGTTTTCGGCTTCGCCCGCGACGGCGTCGAAGCGCTGGCCTTTCTCGCCGAAAACGGCGACTTCGACATGGTCGTGTCCGACATCAACATGCCGCGCATGGACGGGCTGACCCTGCTCGCCAAGCTGCAGGACGAAGCCACCCGCTTTTCGACCGTGATCGTCTCGGCTTATGGCGATATGGCCAACATCCGCACCGCCATGAACCGCGGCGCCTTCGACTTCCTGACCAAGCCGATCGACTTCGCCGACTTCGAGACCACGCTGCGCAGAACGGTCGCCCATGTCGCCGACGTCCGCGACGCGCGGGCGCGTCAGGCCGCGGCTGAGCGCGCGCATGCGTCGCTGTCGCGCTATTTCTCTCCTAATCTCGCGCGGAGCCTCGCGGCCGATGTCGACGCGCTCACGCACGGCGTCGAACGGCGCGAGATCGCCACCCTGTTCACCGACATCGCCGGGTTCACGCCGCTCGTGGAATCGCTCGACCCCAGAGAGCTCGCGAGCCTGCTCAGCGGCTATCTCGAAGGCATGACCGAAATCGTGTTCGCGCACGAAGGCACGGTCGCCAAGATCATCGGCGATGCGATCCACGTCCTCTTCAGCGCGCCCGCCGAACAGCCCGACGCGGCGAAACGGGCGATCGCTTGCGCGCTCGCGCTCGATGCGTGGGCGGAGGCCTACCGGGTCAAATGGAAAGAGCGAGGCGTCTCCCTCGGCGTGACTCGCATCGGCGTTCACGCGGGACCGGCGATCGTCGGCAATTTCGGCGGCGGGCGGCTGTTCGACTACACGGCCTATGGCGACACCGTGAACGCCGCCGCGCGGCTCGAGGCGGTCAACAAGCAGCTCGGCACCCGCATTTGCGTCAGCGCAGCGGCCGTCGAGCGCGCGCCGGGGTTCGTCGGCCGCCCGGTCGGCGATCTCAGGCTGCGCGGCCGAAGCGAGCCGCTGCGCGCCTATGAACCGCTGACGGCGGAAGATGCGGAAAGCCCGGCGGGGAAAGCCTATGTCGACGCCTTCGCCAAGCTCGAAGCGCGCGATCCCGGCGCGGTCGCCGCCTTCGCCGCGCTGGTCGGCTTACGCCCGGCCGATCCGCTGGCGCAATATCACCTCAAGCGGCTTCTGAACGGCGCGGTGGGAACGGAGATCGTCACGCAATAGGCCGTCGTGCCGTCAAAGCCCCAGCTCGGTCAGTCCGGGGTGCTCGTCCGGACGCCGCCCGGCCGGCCAGAAATATTTGCGCTCCTTCTCGGCGATCGGCAGGTCGTTGATGCTTGCGACCCGCCTGCGCATGAGGCCGTGCTCGTCGAACTCCCAGAGCTCGTTGCCATAGGAGCGGAACCATTGGCCGCTGTCGTCATGCCATTCGTAGGCGAAGCGGACCGCCATGCGGTTCTCGCGAAACCCCCACAGCTCCTTGATCAGCCGGTAGTCCAGCTCCTTGTTCCATTTACGGGCGAGGAACGCGCGGATCGCCTCCCGCCCATCGATGAACTCGACCCGATTGCGCCATTTGCTGTCGACCGTATAGGCCAGCGACACGCGCGCGGGGTCACGTGTGTTCCACGCGTCCTCCGCGAGACGCACCTTCTGCGGGGCGGTTTCCGGCGAGAACGGCGGCAGCGGCGGACGATCGGCGGTCTCCAAGCTCAGTCTCCTTCGGCGCCCAACCGGGCGCGCAGCGCCTTGTTCTCGGCTTCGAGCGCTTCCAGGCGAGCGCGGATGGGCGCTAGCGCAGGAGCAAGCTCGGCTTCGCTAAATCGCGGCGTGATGTGTTGGGGGCAGTTCCAGTCGAACGCCGCGAGGTGAAAAACGAGGCTCCGCTCGACCTTCGCCCGGTAGGCGGGCAGGGTCAACTTCTCGACCAGCTCGGGATCCTCAAGCAGATCCCTTGCCTCGACATGGGCGAACATCTTGAGCCGGCGCCGGTTGGGATAATCCATCAGGATGAGAGCCGCGCGATCGTCGGCCGCGAGGTTGCCCGTGCTGATATATTGGCGGTTGCCGCGAAAGTCCGGGATGGCCAACGTCCTGTCGTCGAGGACGCGGATGAAGCCAGCCGGCCCGCCGCGATGCTGGACATAGGGCCAGCCGTTCTCGGAAACCGTCGCCATGTAGAAGCCGTCGCGCTCGGCAATGAATGCTCTCTCCGCTTCGGTGAAACGGTCGAAAGCGCGCTCCCCGTGGAAATTTGCCCAGTATTCGCCGCTGTCGTTCGCTTCCTGCGCGGCCCGGACGGACGGCGTCGTTGCGATGTCGAGAAAGCCGTAACCCATGCAATGACTCCCTGCTTGACAGTTACATAGGTCATTCCGCCCAACTCAATAATCTGATATCTTATCAACAGACTGTTTCAAAAAATGGAAGTTTCATGGATCACCTCCAAGCCATGTCGCTTCTGGTCAGCATCGCCGAATCCGGCAGCCTGTCCGCCGCCGGCCGCAAGCTTGGCATCCCGCTCCCGACCGTCAGCCGGAAGATTTCGGAGCTCGAAGCCCATCTCAAGGCGCGGCTCCTGACCCGCTCGACCCGCAGCCTCGTTCTCACCGACGCCGGCGCGGCCTATGTCGCCGCAAGTCGGCGCATCCTCGACGAAGTTACCGAAGCCGAGCGCGCGGCGTCCGGCGAACATGCCGCGCCGCGCGGCGACCTCGTCATCACCGCGCCAATCGTTTTTGGCCGGCTGCATGTCCTTCCGATCATCACCGAATTTCTCGCCCGATGGCCCGAGATCAACGTCCGGCTCCTGCTTTCGGACCGCAATCTCCACCTCATCGACGATCGTATCGACATCGCGGTGCGCATTGGCGCGCTTGCGGATAGCGCGTTTTTGGCGACGAACGTCGGTTCGGTGCGCTGGGTGGTATGCGGCAGCCCCGCCTATTTTGCCGCTCACGGCCTCCCGAGAAAGCCGGCAGATTTGTCCGCGCTACCCGCGGTGACCTTTGGCCAGCTTTCTTCTGCGGAGCCTTGGATGTTCCGCGACCCGAAGTCGAAGCGCGAAATTCGGGCGGAGGTGCGCTCGCGGCTCGCCGTCAACACGGCGGAGGCCGCGATCGATGGCGCGGCCGCGGGAGTCGGGGTCACGCGCGTCTTGTCCTACCAGGTCGCGCAAGCGGTCCGGGAGGGTCGAATTGAGATCATTCTCGCCGATTATGAGCCTGCGCCCCTGCCGGTCAGCCTGATCCACCCCGTGCAAGGACCAACGCCGCTCAGGGTTCGGATGCTGCTGGATTTCGCCGCGCCTCGGTTGCGCGCGCGGATGGCGTAGCGAATTGCCTTCGACTTTCACCTGATCGCTCCAGGCGCTTCGGGTCTCAGATAAACGATGAGACAACAAATACACATTCCGAGTCCAAACAGCGGATATTTTAAAGCCACAACCCCAGCCATGGCGAAAACGCAAAGAGTTATGATGGACCGGAAATGCATGATCCTGCGTTCGCGAGGCAGGACCTCGGTCACCGGAGCGCGATCTACCAGTTCGAAGATCAAACAGATGTAAGTCGCGTTCACAAGGAAGAAGACAGCTGCATAGAAGGCAACGGGCTGCGGAGCCAGTTCGCTAACCGCCATCCATGCGGTAGAGAGCGGAAGCAACGACACCGAGAACAGGTGGGCGAAGTTAAACCACACGAGTTTAGGCGTGGCGTCGGTAGCGTAGCGCATCAGATGATGGTGATTGGTCCAAACGATTGCGATGAACAGATAGCTCACCAAATAGCTGAGCCATGTTGGCCAGAGAGACAGCAGGGATTTGAAGGTAGGAAACTCCGGCGGACGTAGATCCAAGACGAGCACGGTTATGAGAACGGCAAACACTCCGTCGGACAATGCGCTCAACCGCTCCGGGGTCCTTCTTCCGTATGGCACGACGAACTACCATTTCAGGAGATGAGGATTGCGCAGACTGCGTTGGCCCGCAGACGTTGGCTATGCGTTTTCGCCAACGATTTCGAAGCGCCGGGTTATTTCGTGGGTGGCCGTTTCTCCTGGACGGTAAATCCTAGTCCTTGAAGCACTCTTACGGCGCCGGCCTTGCCACCCTCGAAGTCACTGGAGCCAAGTCGTTCGCCTGTCGCGAACTCATAAGCCGTGCCCAAGATCGCTTTCGGCGGGTAACGGCGCTGTTCCCAAGCCAGCTCATAAGTCGTTGTAGGGGCAAATCCATGCTGAGAGAAGAAGCCTTCCGGGCCCAATCGGTCATAGTCCTTGATCGCGCGCAACACGTCAGCATGGGTCACGCGTTGCCAGGCAACCATGATTTATCCTTCGAGCGTTGCGGTATCGAGCCAAGCCTGGGCTCCACCGCGGACGATGTCAACGATCACCCTTGGAACCCTCCGTCTATTCGTCGTAACACCACAACACGGCATGGCCCCGCCAACGCAAGTCTCGCATTCAACTCCGAGGGCCTTCGATTGGATTTCCCGAGCGAACGCCAGCTTCCGCGAAGCGGCATGGACGAGAAATTTATTGCGGATAATCAGAAAATAAGTTAAAGTGCCTGATCAACGATTCCGTCTTTCCACGGTAATTTGATGTTGATTGTCAGGTCCGGCGCGACATCCGACAAGAGGGGGAGAAAAGAGCACGAATCGTCACCCAACCCGTTGAAAACTCACGGTCGGGATCGAAAAGACGCCGATCGCCGCTCTATTGGGCCGCCTGGATGTTGGGGAAGGCAATCTCGATCAGGGTGCCCTGCTCGCGGCGGCTCTTGATCGAGAACTCGGCCTTGTTGGCTTCGACCAGCGCCTTGGTCAACGGCAGTCCGAGGCCGGCTCCGCCCTTGGCGCCGACCTTGCCAACCTGGCCGAACGGTGTGAGCGCCAGGCCGACTTCGTTCTCGCTCATGCCGACCCCGGTGTCGCGCACCCGGATCACCGCCTGCCCGGCCGCATCCACGGCGGTCGAGACGATCACCTGGCCGCCCGGCTCGTTGAACTTCACCGCGTTCGACATCAGGTTCAGGATGATCTGCTTGAGCGAGCGCTCGTCGACCATCACCCGCGGCAGGCGGTCGTGGAGCGAGACGCGCACGATGACCCGCTCGCGCGCCGCCTGCGGCTGCATCAGCGATACGCACTCACGGATGACGTTGTTGGCGTCGACGGCGGCGAAGGCGAGCTCAAGCTTGCCGGCCTCGATCTTGCTCAAGTCGAGCAGGTCGTCGGCGAGACTGGTCACGTGGCTGCCCGAGGCGTGGATGTCCTTGAGATAGTCATTGTAGCGCTCGTTCCCCACCGGCCCGAAACGCTCCTCCAGCATCACCTCGGCGAAGCCCAGAATGGCCTGTAGGGGAGTGCGGATTTCGTGGCTGACCTGGGCGAGAAAGTCGGTCTTCGCGGCGCTCGCGGCCTCGGCGGCGTCACGTGCAGCGGTGAGTCGCCGCTCGGTCTCGCGCTCGCGGGTGAGATCGCGGACGAGGGCGCAGAAATTCGGGGCCTCGTTCGGGCCGATCCGGGCAAGCGTCAGCGCCAGCGGAATCGAACCGCCACTGCGATCGCGCCCCACCGCCTGCAGTGGCCGAAAGGCCTCGGCTTCGCCGGCGCGGCTCAGGGCTTCGAGCCTTGCGGTCGCCTCAGGGTGGCTCTGCGGCGCGAACAGCATCAGGACGCTTTCGCCGGCGATCTCGTTCTGGTGGTAGCCAAACAGCCGCTCGGCCGGCTCGTTCAAAGACAATATGCGGCCGGCGGCGTCGAGCGTGACCGCGCCGTCGGTCGCCCGGTCGAGCATGATCTGGAGGTCGCTGACCGAACCGTCGCGCATCGCCTCGCGCTCGGCGGCGCGCAACCTGGCGTGCAGTTGCGCCTCGGGCGAACGGCGCAACGCGAGCATCGTCGCGGGAGCGCCGTCCCACCCGATCGCCTGAGCGCGTCCGTCGACCAGCAGGATCTGGCCATCGGCCCGGACGATCGCGACCGAACCCGCATCCTCGGCCGCAATCCCTTGCGGATCGCGGTCCCGGAACATCGCCGAGAGCCCGTTCGCCGACACGAACTCCCCGAAATCGCGATATCCGATGAGATCGAGAAGCGTTTGGTTGGCGTAGAGGGGCCGCGCGTCGCGGATGATGAGTACGCCGATCGGCAGGCGATCGAGCACGGCTCCGGCGTTGCGCCGAACCTCCTCGTCGTCGGCGCCGCCAGCCGCGGCGCGCTCATCGTTCGCACCTGCCGGCGGCTCCTCGGGCGCGACGATCCCCATTTCCGTCCGCTCGGCCCAGGCGTCCGGCGTCCGGCCAACGAGGGCGCGGGCGATCTCGCGAAAAGCGTCGCGCTCGCTCCGGGTGAGCTCAACGCTCTCGGCGGCGGGTCCGTGGAGTGGCTCCCGGGGGTTCAGTCCGTCGAGGGCGCCGGGGCGAATCGGAACGATGTTTGACGCTGGAGAGAGCGCCGCCTGCCGGAGGACGTAAATTTCGGCTGTCCGCTCAGCCTGCGTCTCGGTCTCGTCCGCCCTGGGAAGAGCGGGAGCCGACTCGCTGCGATCCGCCTCTCCTTCCCCCTCGAATGAGACGCCCACCCGAGACGCGCCCTCGCGAGTTTCCACCTGGGGCGGTGCGAGGTCCATCACCGCTCGATCGGCCGGATCAACGGCGCTCTCGGTAGTTCCGCCTGCTATCTGAGGAACATCGGCTGCCGGCGGCGGCTCCGCGTCGACCTCTTCGCCGAGCAGGCCAAAGCCGCGAAAGCCCAAAAACTCCCGGTGGCGACCAAAGTGCGGCGCAGCAGAAAGCCTGACCAGACGGCGCCGATTGGAGTCCGCAAGCGGCCAGTCGATCGCGACCCCGGAGAAGGTTTTCCTCTCGGCAAGCACGCGAGCGAGTTCGCCGTCGCCGTCCAGTTGGACGCGCTGGAGCAGGGCCTCGACGGACTCGCCTCGGTGCGGGGTGTTGGCGCCGATCGCGGCAACGAGCGAGGGATGCGGCGCGCCAAAACGGCCCTCCTCATCGAGGGTCCACAGGAAGCGCGAATTCGGCGGCGGCGTCCCGTCGACAGTTGCCGCCGGGAGCTCCTCGGCCGGAACGGTGTCGCGGCCGTCGGGCGGTGGAGGCGATTCGGCGCCCAGGGCCGGAATTGAGACCAAAAGCCAGGTCGCGCCCCCTGCGGCCCGCACGCGGACGCAGCGCAAATTAACGCTCGTTGGCCGCTGTCCGACATCGAGCCGCATTCCCTCGAGGCGTGGCGGCTCATCGACCGAAAGCGTTGCGGCCAAATAGCGCAATCTGCGAGCGCTCGGTCCTTCGTTCCGAAGCAGCCGAGCTTCGAGCGCATTCATGTCCTTGACCGCAAACAGCGCCAGCATCGCTGGGCTCGCGGCGACGATTCGCGCCGGCGAGCCTGCAATCGCCAATCGCACGGCGTCGCTGAGCCAGTCCGCCGGAGCTAGCCGTTGGTCGAAGCTCGCGGCTTTCTCAGGCGATTGGACCGCAGGTTCGGGAGCGGATGGCGGCGGCCAATGTGTCAATGCGGCGCTCGTAGATGAAAAAAGCGACAGGGCGGCCGCGTCGATCTGGCCTACAACTCCCGACTTATCCTTAGCAAAGGTTTAACGCCGTTATCGCGATTTCACCACGGCGCCGGCGCTACCGATTAGGGGTAGGGTTAAAATTTCAGGGCGCGACGCCAATTTATGTTGCACTGCAGCAAAAAGCTCGCTATAGGCTCCGCAACAGCGGGCGCGATTCGCTGTCGGAGCCGAAAGGGAAGAAAATGTCCAATTCGCCGTTTGAGATTCCGAATGAGTTGCGCGATTTCGCCGAGCGCAGCGTGGAGCAGGCGCGCAAGGCGTTCGAGGGCTTCCTTACCGTAGCCCAGCGGGCCACAGGGGTCGCGGGCGACGCGACCAACACGTCCCAAAGCAGCGCCAAATCGGTCAGCGCGCACGTGCTGGCCTATACGGAGCAGAACGTGAACGCCGCATTCGACTTGGCGCACAAGCTCGTCAAGGCGAAGGATCCTCAGGAAGCCTTGGCCCTGCAAAGCGAATACATGAAGTCCCAACTCGCGGCGCTACAGAGTCAGGCCAAGGAACTCAGCGCTATTATTCAGAAGAGCGTGACCCCCGGCTCAACCTGAGCGGCAGCGCTTTTTCGCCGCTGATCAATCGTCGATTTACCCGCAATCAACAAACGCAAACGTCGAGGTTTTGTAATGGCTATCGCAAAGAAGAGAGGTTTCGTCGCACCGAAGAAAAGCGCCGCCACGCCGAAGGTTTCCGCCGCCGCTCCCGTAGAAGCCGCGGTTACAGCGGTGAACGCTCTCCTGCCGGGGGCGTCCCAAGTCGCCGCCCCAGTCGAGGAGATGCAACAGAGTTTCCGCAGCGCGCTTGAAAAAAGCGTCGTCGAATCCCGTGCGGCCTTCGCCAAGGTCAAGTCCCGCGCCGATGAAACGGCCAGCGCGCTCGAGGTCAGCTATGCGGCCGCCAAGGACGGCGCGCTCGCGATCAACGCGAAGGCGCTCGAAGCCTTGCGCGCCCACGCGGACGCGAACTTCGACTTCTTGAAATCGGTGTTCGCGGCCAAGTCGCTGTCCGACGTGATCGCGCTCCAGAGCGAGTTCGCCCGCAAGCAGGTCGAAACGATGACCAGCCAGACCAAGGACATCGGCGCGCTAACTCAGAAGGCGATGGCCGACGCGGTCGAGCCGATCAAGGAACAGGTCGCGAAATCCTTCAAGATCGCCGTCTGATCGGGATTTTGCGCCTCTGGCGGCGCGCTCCTCCCTCGCGCCGTCAATGGACGCCGTCCGCAGTTGCGGGCGGCGTCCTTTTATCGCCGATCGCATGGCGCGCCACGACGAACGAGGGCCTTGCGCCTCCACTGCTTTGACACTAGTTTCCCGGCCCGACCGGCGCAGGCCGCCATAGCTCAGTTGGTTAGAGCGCTAGATTGTGGATCTAGAGGTCCCCCGTTCGAGCCGGGGTGGCGGTACCATCAAGAAATTATAGAACTATTCCGGATCGAGTCGGTTCGGCTCCTTTTCGTCAGACGCTTCTGGCGTTAACCGCGCGTTTCAACTTGGGTTTTCTTGGCTTCGGGCGGTTTCAGGCCGAAGGGCCCGCCTGCTCGGGTTGCATTCTCTTGGATAAATTTGGATTCTCTCGTCCAAATCGGGACTTTTCAATCGCTTGCGCGCCGCGAAGCCGGGATAGAATCTTTCGTCGCTTTTTAGCCATCGAGTGCGAAGCGCCGGAACGGCGGCCCCGGTTCTGGTGGGCGACGTGAGATTGGTCATGTCGGACAGACTAGTCTCGTTTCTGATTTTCTGCAATCGTTTGTTTCACCCCAATCATGCCCTTGGCCTAAGCCAAAAAAGCCCCGTCCGAGGACGACTCGGACGGGGCAGAAGGACGCGCTTGGGGCTGGGGGGCAGGGGAAGCGCGTCACCAGCCGATCCAACACACCGCCCGTCGAATTGTTCCCGCGACTGTTCCGCGACGCAAAGTCGCCCTGCCGGCCGCCCTGCGCATTGGTCGTCGTCTCGGCCAAGTGGACGGTCGAGCGCGTAAGCTGAACCCGCGAAATAAACTGTGCAAAAATTATGCATAGCTTGGAACGATTCCACAGGCTGCGCGTTTGTTTGCGTCGATCGCTGGCGCTTGTTGAAAGGAACTGATCATGGGCCGAGGAATCTTGCTGTGGCTTCTTGGGGTCCCGATCCCGATCATCATTCTTCTCGCCCTCTTCTATCATTGAGACGAGCAAGCCTTCCCCTCAACCATACGCGCGGAGACTTTCGTGTCAGATCTGGTGACGAACGGTCGTGACATTCCGGGCCGAGAGATTTTTGCCCGCGAGCCGCTTACTCGCGAAAGTTCGGCGTCGGCGGTGTCTTGGGCGGCTGTGATCGCGGGCGCCGTAGCCGCGTCCGCGCTGTCCCTTGCTCTCCTCATGCTCGGCGCGGGCATTGGGCTTGGTTCGTTTTCGCCGTGGTCCCACAACAACCCCTCCGTCACCACCTTCGGCATCCTGGCGGCCGCCTGGTTCATTGCAGTTCAGTTGTTCGCGTCAGGGGTAGGCGGATACTTGGCGGGCAGGCTTCGCACTCGTTGGGTCAACGTTCATAACGATGAGGTCTATTTTCGCGACACGGCGCATGGGGTACTCGTCTGGGCGGTCGGCGCGATCGTCACCGCCACGCTCCTGACATCTGGCGCGGCTGCCGTGGCGACCGAC
Organism: uncultured Alphaproteobacteria bacterium; assembly: GCA_963794655.1. Classification (GTDB taxonomy): domain Bacteria; phylum Pseudomonadota; class Alphaproteobacteria; order Rhizobiales; family Beijerinckiaceae; genus Roseiarcus. The sequence goes on along the minus strand of CAWCEV010000006.1, from coordinate 273,171 downwards.
GCGGCCCACATCGGCGCCTCCGCCGTCCAGGCGGCAGGCACGGCCGCGGGCGCGGCGCAGGCCGCGGGTGAGGCAGCCTCTCAAGCAACCTCCAACGAGGGCAGCCCGAGCGCCTATTTCACCGACATGCTGTTCCGCACCGATCATCCCGATGCTTCAGGCGACAGCGCCGCATCCCGGGCTGAGGTAGGCCGCATTCTGGCGACCGACGCTTTGTCCGGCGACATGCCGTCAAGCGACAAGACCTATATCGCCCAGGTTGTCGCGGCACGAACGGGCCTCACCCAGGCCGACGCGGAAAAACGGGTCTCGGACGTCGTCGCGCAGGCCAAGAGCGCAAAAGAGAAGGCGCTCGACGCCGCCAAGACCGCGGCTGACGCAGCGCGGAAGACCGGCGTCTATGTCGCGCTGTGGGCATTCATTTCGCTCCTGATCGGCGCCTTTTCTGCGAGCTATATGGCGACCGTGGGTGGGCGAATTCGCGACGATCTGCCCATTTCGGGCTGACAGGGATTTGATCCATCCGGAGCTGGAGGCGAAATGATGACCAAGCAACAGCGGAAGTCCAAGAAGGAAAAAGAACAGCAGCTCTCAAAGGAGCTGGAGATGTCGTTTCCGGCAAGCGACCCGCCGGCCTCAACCCAACCGGGAAGTGGCGTCACAGGCCCCGAGACGCCGCCAAAATCGCCCAAGGGATAAGAGGCAACAATCGCGCGGATGTGCGTGCGGCGACATTTCACTGACGCTGAAGCGAGCCATGGCGGAATTTCAGGGCGAGGGGACCGAGGCCAGAAACCCTTTCAGCGGTCCCCGTGCGGACCTGGGCAGGCGAGCGCGGGCGACGGATACAATCATAATCGGCGTCGCGGTCATAGCCGGGCTTTATTTCGGCAGGGACGTGCTCGTTCCGATGTCCATCGCCGTTTTGTTGAGCTTCGTGCTCGCGCCGGCGACTGACGCTCTGAGCCGCCTGCATATCGGGCGTGTCGCCTCCGTCCTTATCGCCGTCGCGCTGGCGTTCGCCATTCTAGGGATTTTGGGCGCGATCATCGGCAGACAAGCGGCCCAACTCAGCGAAAACCTACCCGAATATGAGGTGGTGATAAGCAAGAAACTCAACGCCGTTCGCAGTTCCGCCTTCGGCGCTCGAATGGTCGAGAAGGCGGCCGACGCCCTGCACGGTCTTGAGAATAATATCGGAAAAGCCCCGGTCCCTCCGGCGTCGGCGCCGCCGCCGGAAGCGGCCGCGCAGTCTCCCGATCACTCATTGGTGCAAGTCGAGGTGCACGAACCGCCTCCTGGTCCGGTGCAGATTGTGCAGAGCATCCTCTCAGCCCTTCTGCCGCCTCTGGCGACTGCGGCCATCGTCATCATTTTCGTGATTTTCATCCTTCTCCAGCGGCGCGATCTGCGCGATCGGCTCATCGGCCTCATCGGATCCGACGATCTTCATCGCACCACGCAGGCCCTCGACGACGCAGCAAATCGGCTCAGCCGGTATTTCCTGGCGTTGACCGGGATCAATGCCTCCTTCGGCATCGCCATAGGTCTGGGGTTGAGCGTGATCGGCGTTCCCAATCCGATCCTGTGGGGAATCATAGGCGCGGTTCTGAGATTCGTGCCCTACGCCGGGGCGATTATCGCCGCGGCGATTCCTCTCGCGCTCGCTGCCGCCGTCGATCCAGGATGGAGCATGGTGTTCGAGACTGCGTTGCTGTTCGTTGCGGTCGAAGGGGTGATCGGACAGGTGGTCGAGCCTCAGTTGTTTGGCCACACAACCGGGATGTCTCCGCTTGCCATTATCGTCGCGGCGGGCTTCTGGACCCTGATATGGGGGGCCCCGGGGCTCCTGCTTTCGACACCGATTACGGCCTGCCTCGTCGTTCTGGGCCGGCATGTCGAAAGCCTGAATTTCATTGAAATGCTTCTGGGCGATAAGCCGCCGCTTTCGCCCGAGCAAAGCTTTTACCAGCGTATCCTTGCCTCCGACCCGGACGAAGTGACCTTCCAGGCCGAATCACTTCTCAAGGATATGACACTACTGGACTATTATGAGCAGATCGCTCTCCCCGCGCTCGCTCTGGCGCAAATCGACGTTGCGCGCGGCGTGATGGACCGGAGCCGCCAGGTCGAAATACGCGAATCCGTGGAGCGGGTCGTCGCCGACCTTTCCGACCATGTGGATGTCCACGAAGAAAAGGCCGCGGCCGAGCCTGCTCAGATCCAGGCCGTCCCGGCGCCGACAGCGCCCTCGGTCACAGTGCTATGCATCGCAGGCCGTACGCCGATCGACCAGGCAGCCTGCTCGATCCTGGCGCAACTCCTCGAGCGCCAGAATATTCCGACCCGCATTGCCGGGGCCGAGGCCCTCTCCCTTCATGGCGCGCCGCGTTTCAACGCTGAGGGGATAGGCGGGGTCTGCATTTTTTACCTGGGCCGACAAAGCCCGGCGGTGGTGCGCTATTCGGTGCGCCGCCTCAAGAAGAGGTTTCCCGACATCCCGGTCGCCCTCTGCCTCTGGGGTGCCGGCGATGTCGCTGCGACCGTCGAAGCCGCGCACGCGGACGCGACGGCAATCTCACTGGCCGCGGCAATTAGTTTCTGCCAAAGGCTCAAAGCTCCCGCGCCAGCACAGGCGATTTTTCCGCCGGCTCGTCTCCTGGCGGAATGATTGGACGCGTCGCGCCTCGATTCGTCGCGCGGCTTTGGAGCGAGTCTATTCGACGGGTCGGCACTCGATCTCGTTGGTCACGCCAAGGACGCCTGGCGTCAATCGGGCGTCGGCTTCGGCGCAGGACTTCTGGTACTCGAGATCTACACTTCCGGTCAGGGTGACCCAACTCCGGTCGACCTTCACGGCGAGTCTGTCGCGCGGGACCGCGAGATCCCAGTGGAGCGCAGTCATGACCGCCAATTTAACCTGTTCGTCGCGCTGCTTCTGGAACCGGGCCAGGAGCGGGTTCGGATCGGGAGGCATTCCAAGGCCCGTGGCCGCCTGTCCGAACTGGCTTTGATCGAAATCATGCTTCATTGGAGGCCCCTTGGATCAGAGCAGCCGGGAGCGCCGCCCGCTGACGAGGCCAAATGCACGAGAAGATCTTTTCGTTCCATGCACTCCGCTTTTTTGAAGGACGATCGGCTCCGCACGGAACGGTGCGACCGTCAGCGTGTTATTGAGCGGTTGGCGAACGCCGGCCGATCAGCTGGGGCGGGGCAATGCGAATCAGCGAAGGTAAACCGTATCCTCTTGGGGCGACGGCTGACGCAAAGGGCGCGAACTTCGCGGTCTTTTCGGCAAATGCCACCCGCGTGGAAGTCTGTCTGTTTGACGCGGACAATGGGCGCGAGACCGATCGATTCGAGCTCCCCGAGCTTACCGATGAAGTATTCCACGGCCACATAGCGGACGTCGGGCCATCGACGCTCTATGGCTTCCGCGTCGACGGCCCATACGAACCGGAGGCGGGCCATCGCTTCAACCCGAACAAGCTGCTGCTCGACCCCTATGCGCGAGCGCACTCGGGGAAGCTCAAGTGGGATCCGGCGGTCTTTGGCTACACGCTTGGCGCCGAGGGGGAGGATCTAACGTTCGATGAGCGCGACAGCGCGCCCTTCGTGCCGAAATCCGTCATCGTCGACCCGAATTTCGATTGGCGCGGCGAATACCTGCGGCGAAGCGTTCCCTGGGAACGCACCATCATCTATGAGACGCACGTCAAGGGATTCACGCAACTGCACCCAAAGGTCGACGAGCGGCTGAAGGGTTTTTACGCCGGCCTCGGCTCGAAACCGATTGTCGACTACATCAAGTCGCTCGGCGTCACGACTGTCGAACTGATGCCCATCCACACATTCATCGACGACAGCTATTTGCTCGAGAAGGGACTGAGCAACTACTGGGGTTACAATTCGATCGGCTTTTTCGCGCCAGACCCGCGCTACGCCTCGGACGTGCCGAACTCGCTGCGCGAATTCAAGGAAATGATCGCCCGGCTGCACGACGGCGGTCTCGAGGTGATCCTCGACGTCGTCTACAACCATACTGCCGAGGGGAACGAGCGTGGGCCGACGCTTTCCTTCAAAGGCATCGACAACAAGTCGTACTACCGGCTCATGCCCGACCAGCCGCGCTTCTACATCAACGACACGGGCACTGGTAACACGCTCAATCTCAGCCATCCCCGCGTCATTCAAATGGTGATGGACAGCTTGCGTTACTGGGTCAGCGAAACGCGTGTCGACGGGTTCCGCTTCGATCTCGGGACGATTCTCGCGCGCGAGCCCGACGGGTTCAAGACCGAGAGCGGCTTTCTCAAGGCGATTGGACAAGACCCCCTTCTCGCGGAAGTCAAACTCATCGCCGAGCCCTGGGACTGCGGCCCCGGCGGATATCAGGTGGGCGGCTTTCCTCCCGGCTGGGGCGAGTGGAACGATCGGTTCCGCGACGACGTGCGCGACTTCTGGCGCGGCCAGGCGAGCGCGAAGACATTGGCCCCTCGGCTGTGCGCCTCGCCCGACAAGTTCAACTTTCGCGGCCGAAGGCCGTGGGCGAGCGTCAATTTCGTCGTCGCGCATGACGGGTTCACCCTTCGCGACCTCGTCTCCTACAATGACAAGCACAACGAGGCGAATGGCGAGGACAATAACGATGGCCATTCCGACAACCGGTCCTGGAATTGCGGCGCCGAGGGATCCACCGACAATAAAGAGATACAAACGTTGCGGTGGCGGCAACTGCGTAATCTCCTCGCTACGCTGATCTTGTCGCAAGGCACCCCGATGATCTGCGCGGGCGACGAATTCGGCCGAACCCAAGGCGGCAACAACAACGCGTATTGCCAGGACAACGAGACGAGCTGGATCCACTGGGAGATGGACGAAGAGAGCGTGTCGCTGGTGAATTTCTTCCGGCGGCTTACCTCCGCCTTCCATCTTTACCCTGTGTTGCGGCGGTCGCGCTTCCTGACCGGAGAAGTCAACCCCGCGATCGATGTGAAAGACGTGTCGTGGATCGATCCCAACGGCGAAGAGATGACCGCCGAGACATGGGACAATGAAGCGACGCGCTGCTTTGGCATGCTGCTCGACGGGCGCGGGCAGGCGACCGGGATCAAGCGGCGAGGCGATGACACGTCTCTCCTAATCGTGTTCAACGCGCATCACGAAGCGGTCAAATTCACTCTCCCGCCGACCTACGAAGCCGAGGGCTGGAACCGGCTCATGGACACCAACGATCCACAACGGTCCGCAGCCCAGTTCGAAATCGGAGCGGTCTACGATGTCGCCCCGCGGTCCATGCTTCTGTTCGAGCGCGTGCCGGAGAAATTGGACTCCGACAGTAAACTCTGACCCTGAGTGGCGTTCACCGGGCCATTAGCACCGCGAACGGCAACGGACGCAGCCAATTGGCAAGGGATTCTCTGGCCACAGCATCGCGTCCGCGAAACAAATCAAACCAGCGGCCGTCCGGCAGTCGCGCTGTCGCTGTCCACGACGGCTTGGCTTCCCGGTGCATGGGGAATCGCGCGATCAGGACGGCGAGTCGCTTCTCGCCGCACGCCCGAGTGTAGCCGAACGCCCAATCGGACTCATCGCCTTCAATGACGATCGGCTGATAGTCGCCGTCCCTGAACAAGTCGGGGTTATCGCGGCGCAGGGTGAGCAGCAGAGCCGTCGTCGCCATCTTTACCCGGCCGTCCGACGACTCTCGCATCAAATCCTCAAAGAGCGCCGCGCGACGACTCACATCCTCGAGCTGGCCCGCAAGGTTTCGCATCTCCAATTCCAAGTGACCGAAATCGACCGGCCGTCGATTGTCCGGATCGACAAGATTCAAGTCCCACGATTCGCAACCTTGATAGATGTCCGGTACGCCAGGAGCCGTCAGTTTCATCGCTGTCTGTGCGAGGCTGTTCTGGACGCCGAGGCGCGCCAATCGTTCGACAAACGGCAGGAAATTGGCGAGAAATCCCTCAGATCGAAGCCCCTCGCGAGCGAATGCTTGCGTCGCCTCCTCGTATTCCAGATTGGGAGCTGCCCAGGAGGATCTCCGCTTTGCCTCTCGCATTGATTTTTCGAGCGCGCCATGGACGCGCGCGCCGTAGTCCTCAAGCTGGTCTGCTCGCGGGCTCGCAAGCATGTCCATAGGCCATGATCCGACGAGCAGCTGATAGAGCATATATTCGTCGTTACGATCGGGTGCGCCCAAGCTCTCCATGTCGCCGCGCCTCGCGCGCAAGATGCGGCTCCACGCCTCAACCCGACGCTCCCATTCCTCAGGCGTCTCGGTGAGAACGGCCAATCGCGCCCTGCTGTCTTCGCCGCGCTTGGTGTCATGAGTCGCGGTCGCGAGCATTGCCTTCGGCCAATATTGCGCCCGCGCCGCATTGGCCTTGTGAAAGACAGCGGGATCAACGCCGAAGCGATCAGGGGCGCCGCCGACCTCATTGAGCGCGACGAACCGATTGTAGCGATAGAAAGCAGTGTCCTCGACCCCTTTGGCCATGACGGGGCCTGAGAACTGCTGAAACCTCATTGCAAGTCGAAGCGCCGCGGTGCGGCTGAGTTCCTGCGTCGGCCGCCGTCCGGTCTCGGCCAATAGAACGTTCTCAAGGAAGTCGAAGGCCGATGAGTGGACGTCGGCGTCGACACGGCGGGCGCGGGTGATCGCCCAGGCGATATCACGCCGATCGGCCTCGGCCGGAGCGCCGCTGAGATCGATATAAGTGCGGTACACGGGGAAGCTGGCGACGGTCTGCTTGATCGCGCGCTGGAGCAGCGAGCGTGTGAGGTCGGCGGTCATCGGGCTTTGAGCGGCGAGGCGCGCGGCCGCGCGCCCAAGCGCATTGAGCTCGCTGGCCATCTCGTTTTCCATGATCCTAAGCTTGCCGTCGCGCGCGACCGTCTCGAAGTCCTGGTCGACGCCAGTGAAGGCGCGATACGCACGGGTGAAGGCTCCCTCGGAACTCGGATCGAGCAACACTGCAAGCGACAGATTGACGTAGTCGTAGCCTGTCGTTCCCTCGATCGGCCAATCGCCGCGCAGGGATTCGTGCGGCGCCAGGATCTTCTCAACGACCAGATAGAATGGCCGATGTACACCGCCGCGAAGCGCATCGAGATAGGCCTTAGGATCAAACAGCCCGTCGATATGATCGATCCGAAGGCCGTCGATTTCCTCCCTTTCGAACATGCGGAAAACTCGGGCGTGCGCATGTGCGAACACCGGGTCGATTTCCATGCGGAGCCCCGCAAGGTCGTTGATGTTGAAGAAACGCCGGTAATTGATCTCATCCTCGGCGACGCGATGAAACGCAACACGCCAGAACTGCTCGCCGATGAGCCGATCGAGTTCCCGCCAGTCGGAATTGAATGCCTCGACCCGTTGGTCGATCGCCGACCGCGTCTTGCCTCCTTCGGCTGCCAGCGAAGCGAGTTCGCTTTTCAGTTCTCGAGCCCTTTCCGCCATTTGCGGCCGCCACTGCGGCAGGTCGCTGAACAGATCGGCCAAACGATCCAGCGCCGGGCTCTTCTGGCCAAGAATGCGTGGATAGGTCAGAGGGCAGATCGGCAGCTTGTGGGCGTCGTAGGCCCACAAGGCGAAAGTCCCGTCGGTACCGAATTTGAGCTTTAGCTTGCCGCCCCTCAGCTCTTCGCCATATTGCGCGCCGAGCACGGGCGCGAGCAACTTGCCCTGCTGAGCCGGCCAATCAATATCGAACCAGCCCGCGTATCGAGATTGCGGACCCCACTCCAGGACATCGAGCCACAGCGGATTATCGGCTCCCCAAACGCCCATATGATTGGGGACGAAATCCAGAACTCGGCCGATTTCCTCGCGCCGGAGAGTTTCGACCATCGCCGTGAATTCCGCTTCGGTCCCGAGTTCCGGATTCAGTTGGTTATGGTCAGTGATGTCGTAGCCGTGGACGCTGCCGGGCCGCGCCTTGAAGATTGGCGAAAGATAGACGTGACTGACGCCAAGCCGCGCGAGATAGGGGGCGATGCCGGCGACTTGACTGAAGCCAAAGCCGGCGCGGAGCTGCAAGCGGTAGGTCGCGCGCGGAATGATCACGCAGGTTCCACTCCCCAGCGCACGCTCCAAGGTCCGAGGACCGCTTCGGTCTCGCCGCAACGCCAGAAAACCTTGCCCGCGACCGGTTCGCACTCCACACGGCCAGCCGAGAGATTGGCGTCGAGAACCAGATGGCGATCGCCCGCTCGCCACACTACCCGCACCGCTTGCTCGCCCAGTATGAACGCCTCGCCCCCGTGCTCGATATGAGGCAGAAACGGCCGGACAGCTTGGCGCCGCGCCTCGAGCAACGCGCGATAATAGGCGAGATGATCCGTGTCGATACGGCTCCAGTCGAGCTTGGACGAAAGGAACGTTGACTGCGCCGTCGGGTCGGGGATCTTGGTCACGCGTTCGGCATCGGCAAACTCCGGAAAACGCGAGAACTCTTCGAGCCGTCCTTTGCGGACGGCCTCCCCGAGTTTTCCAGTAAAGTCGCAGAAGAAGAGAAAAGGGCTTCTTGCGCCCCACTCTTCGCCCATGAATATCATTGGGGTCTGGGGAGCCAGAAGATAGACGCTCGCGAGCGCGCGAGTGACTTCCGCCGGAACGAGCGCGTTCAACCTTTCGCCGAACGCGCGATTGCCGATTTGGTCGTGGTTCTGGATGAACGACACGAAGGCGCCCGGCGGCAGCTTCGCGCTAGGTCCGCCGCGCCGGGCATTGCGGTAAGGCATCATCTCGCCCTGATAGGCAAAGCCTTCCGCCAAGGCTTTTCCCATAAGCTCGGTTCCGCCATAGGCCGCGTAGTAGCCGCTCCCCTCGCGCGTCGCTGCGACGTGCAGGACGTGGTGGATGTCGTCGTTCCATTGCGCCGTGTACCGCTCGGGGTCGCCGCCGCTCCGCGTCAGGTGGCGTGGCTCGTTGTCCTCGTTCTCCAGCAACAAATGGATAGGCCGCTCGCCGCGGGAGCGAAGCCTTTGCGCTAGTTCATCGAGAAGGCCCGGTCGTGTGTCGTCCTTGATCGCATGGACCGCGTCCAGGCGCAGTCCGTCGAGATGAAATTCCTCGATCCAATATTCCGCGTTCTCGATGAAGAAATCGCGCACCGGCCGCGAGTTCGGCCCGTCGAAGCGGATCGCTTCGCCCCACGGGGTCCGGTGACGGCTGGTGAAAAACTCGGGCGCATAAAGCGGAAGGAAATTCCCCTCCGGTCCGAAGTGGCTGTAAACGACATCGAGCAGAACCGCGATTCCACGCTTGTGAGCCGCTTCGACGAGGGCCTTGAAGTCGTCCGGCCGGCCATAGTTGGCGTCCGGTGCATAACAGAAAGCTCCGTCATAGCCCCAGTTCCATCGGCCGCCGAAAGCGCTGATCGGCATGATCTCGACTGCCGTGACGCCAAGGCCCGCAAGATGATCCAGTTTCCGCGCAGCTCCCGCGAACGTGCCCTCCGGGGAAAATGCGCCGATGTGGAGCTCGTAAAGCACGATGTCGTGCCATTGCCGACCCTGCCAGCTTTCCCGCCATCGATAAGCGCCGGAATCTATGGCCTCGCTGGGGCCATTGACGCCTTCCGGCTGAGAGCGGGAAGCCGGGTCTGGAACTTGCCGGCCGTCAGCCAGCGCAAACCGGTAACGCGCTCCTGCGGACAATCCCTCGACGAAGGCCGCGTGAAAGCCGTCGGCGCCGCGCTTCATGGAGACCGCGCTACGCCCCTCGATCACAAGCTCAATATGATTTTGACCCGGCGCCCACAGCCGAAATGATATCCCGCCTTCGTCGAAAGACGGGCCATGTGTCCACCTCATACCGCCGTCTCTCACTTCGATGGGCGCAACTTGACGGGTTGGAGCCACATGTAAACGGGGTCAACCCGGCCGGGTTCCATCGAAGAAAGAAACGCGCGTGGGCCCGGAGCCGAGACCCGGGCCAAAGTGGAGTCGCACTCAGGCCTGGACGCGGCCGCCGATTTCAATGAGGCTGGCGGGCTCGTCCTGAGCTTTGCGGAAGCGTCGCGCGTACTCGCAGTAAGTGGGCCAGGTCGACGAGATGATGAGACTCTTTTTCTCGTCAAGCCGCCCTATCGGGCGGGCGGGGCTGCCACCATAGACCCAGCCGTCGTCGAGGACTTGCCCATCTTCGGTATGCGCGCCGGCAGCAAGCAGGACGTCACTTCCGACGATGGACCGCGGCGCGACAGTCGCGCCTATGCCGATCAGGCTACGGTCGCCGACCGTGCAATCCGTCATGCGTACGTTATGCCCGATGGTCGACTCACGACCGATGACGACGGGGCGGCTTCGGGACAAAATGATCGTGTTGTCCTGAATGTTGGTGTTTTCGCCAAAGCGAATCTCATGGCCTCCCGCGTCGAGATCGCAACCGAACCAGACGCCGTTTTCACCCCCGGCAAGAATGAGGCCGCTCAGTCTTGCCGAATGCGCGACAAAGAGGGGAAGGCGCGACGAGGGGCTCGGGGCAGGCCGCGGCGCGCCTCCGGGCTCGTCGCCCGCCTCGCGCGAACGGCGGTGGAGCTCATCGAGTTCGCCCGGCTCGAGCTTGCGGACTGGCTTAGCCGGAGCTCCCTGGTAGAGCCAGCCGCCTTCCAGCACGGAGCGCGGGAAGACGATCGCGCCATCGGCCAAGGCGCATTCTGCTGCGACTTTCGAGCCGTCGAGGATCACCACGTCGCGACCGATATGGCAGCGGTCGCCGACGTCGCAGGCATGGATGACCGAGTTGACGCCGGCCGTCACGCCCGAACCGATATGAGTCGGAAAGACGTCGTGCGCGATATGCACGGTTCCCTGCGCGCCGAGGCGGAACTCGTCGCCGATACTCACATAATGGCCGTCGGCGCGAATGACCGAGCGTGCGCCGAGCCAAGCCGCCTTGCCCAGGGTCGCGCGCCCGAGCACCGCCGCCCCGCTCCCGGCATGGGCCGTCGGAGACGCGAACCGGGGCGAAACGCCACCATAGGAAAGAGTGAAGGGGACTTGCTTCTCCATGTGACCCTTGTGCTCTCCATTCGCCGGGATCGAGACCAAAGTGGGCCGTCGCGACCCGCCGCGCAATGGGCTCAGAATACCGGCGTCTCCCTATATACGCCCCAGACGCCCTTCAGCTTCTCGACAATGTCACCCATGGTCGCGCCCGCGCGCACGAGTTCGACCGTCACCGGCATGATATTCTGATCCGGATTCCTGGCGACCCCGGCCAGCCTCTCAAGCAGGGCTTGCACCTGCGTCTCGTCGCGTTCGGCGCGGACACGGCGAGTGCGGGCGATTTGCCGGTCCGCCGTCGTCGGATCGTAGCGGTGCACCTCGATCTTTTCGCGTGCGCCCTCAAGCTGATAGCGGTTGACGCCGAGCACCGGCTTCTCGCCCGACTGCTTTCTCAGCGCAGTCTCGTAGGCGAAGTTGGCGATGTGTTTCTGGAACCAGCCCTCCTCGATCAGCTTGATCGTGCCGCCAAGCTCCTCGACCTCCTTCAGGATCGCGAAGATGCGCTTCTCGTATTCGTTGGTCAGCGCCTCGACATAGTAGGAACCGCCGAGCGGATCGACGACCTGGGTCACATTGGTCTCCTCGGCGATGACCTGCTGGGTGCGCAGCGCGAGCTGCATCGCCTCCTCCGTCGGGATCGCGAAGGCTTCGTCATAGCCATTGGTGTGGAGCGACTGGGCTCCGCCAAGCACCGCCGAAAGAGCCTGCATGGCGGTGCGCACTACATTGACCATGTATTGCGGTTTGGTGAGCGAGGCGGCGGCCGTCTGGCAATGGAAGCGGAGGCGCATCGATTCCGGTTTCTTGGCACCAAAACGTTCTTTCATGATCTTGGCGTAGCAACGCCTTAGCGCTCGGAACTTGGCGATCTCCTCGAACAAGTCCGCCTGGCTGACGAAGAAAAAAGCGAGCCTTGGCGCGAACTCGTCGACGTCAAGCCCGGTCTTGATGACTTCCTCGACATAGACGATGAGGTTGGCGAGCGTGAAGGCGGCTTCGTGCAGTGGTGACGAGCCTGCTTCCGAGATGTGGTAGCCTGAGATGTTGATCGGATTGTAGCGCTTCATCGTCTTCGCCGTGAACGCGATGATGTCGCGCACGATGCGCACGGAAGGCGCGATCGGGAAAATGTACTCTTTCTGCGCCATATACTCCTTGAGAATGTCGGCCTGCACCGTCCCCGAGAGTTTGTTGAGGTCATAGCCGCGCTGCTCGCCCAGCACGACGTACATGGCGAGGAGTATCCAGGCCGTCGGGTTGATGGTCAGCGAGACCGAAATGTTCTCGAGATCGATGCCGTCGAGCAGGGCTTCCATGTCGGCCAACGTGTCGATTGCGACGCCCTCGCGCCCGACTTCGCCCTCCGCCATTGGATGGTCGCTGTCGTAGCCCATCAGCGTCGGCATATCGAAATCAGTCGAGATCCCGGTCTGGCCCTGACTGATGAGGAACTTGAAACGGCGGTTGGTGTCCTCGCCGGTGCCAAAGCCCGCGATCTGGCGCATGGTCCAGTTGCGGCCGCGATACATCGTCGGGTAGGGCCCGCGGGTGAAAGGATAGCGGCCGGGCAGGCCAATGTCCTCGACCGGTGTGCCGGCGATATCGGCGGCGGTGTAGGTCCGTTTCACCGGTATGTCGCCGAGGGTGAAAAACTGCTCCTTGCGCTCCGGCGCGCGCCGCACGAAATCGGCGACCTCATTGGCCTCCCAGTCGCAGACCTGGCGCTCGAGCGCAGACGCAGAAATGCGGTCGACGGTCTCCGACATCTCATTCTCCTCCGATGAACTCGCGAACGATGCGGCTCGCGGCCGCGTATGGATCATCCTCGCGCCTGACCAGCCGGCGCGCCGCCTCAGGCAGATCGCGTGAGAGCACTTTCTCGAATTGCTCGATGGCGAGCGTTTCCGCGGTCTTGCCCAAACGGAATTCGGCGATTGCTTCGCGCCGCGCGGCGCCTGAGACCCCGTCGGCGGCGGCGCGATGGCGATCGAGCGCGGCGACCAGCTCGTCGAGCCCTCTGCCGTCAAAGGATGAGACGCCAATGACCGGAGCGCGCCAATGGCCGGGGTGAACCTGCTGGTCTTTCAGCATCGACTTCAGGTCGGAAATTGTGCGGTTGGAATCCGAGCGGTCGCACTTCGAGACCACGTGGATGTCGGCGATCTCCAATATGCCGGCCTTGATTGCCTGTATCTCGTCGCCGAGCCCCGGAGCAGAAACCACGATCGTGGTGTGCGACGCGTGAGCAATCTCGACTTCGTCCTGACCGACGCCGACCGTCTCGACGATGATCACGCCAAAACCGGCGACATCGAGGATGTCGACGACATCGAGAGCCGCATGCGCCATTCCGCCCACGGCCCCCCGAGTCGCCATCGAACGGATGAAGACGCCTGGGTCGAGCGCGTGATCGGACATCCGGATTCGGTCGCCGAGGATCGAACCGCCAGAATAGGGGCTGGAGGGATCGATCGCGACGATGGCGACGCTGATGTTCTTGGCGCGCAGCTTCTCGACCAGCTTGCCGACCAGCGTCGATTTGCCCGAACCGGGAACACCGGTGATGCCGACAACGTGGGCGCGGCCCGCCCTGCGGTAGACCGTCCCCAGCGCCGCGCGGGCTTCAGGAGCGCCAGCTTCCGCGCGTGAGATGAGGCGGGCGATGGCGAAGATGTCGCCGGCTTCGACGCGGGGCACGAGATCGGATGAGGCGATATAGCGGCGGTTCACGAAGACGCCGCCTTTTCCTGGCGCACGCGCATGTCGCGAAGGACCTCGCGGTCATCAAGGACGCGACGCGCCTTGAAATCGGTTCGTTCGAGGGAATGCTGAGGCAGGATTTCGACGACGGCCCGCAGCCCGAGCAGCTTCTGCAACGCTGCCGCGACCTCCGCCGTGAAGGCGCCGACGCGGGCTTCGCCAGCGGCCCAGATTTCGGGAACCGCCTCCACCCTCACCGCAAGCTCGTCCATCGCGCTCTCGCGCGTGATGATGATGCGGTGCTCCCCGCCGTATCCGGCGGTTTGGTTGAGAACGGCGTCGATCTCGCTCGGATAGACGTTCTCGCCCCTAATCGTGAACATGTCGTCGATGCGCCCGATGATGCCCATCGGAAGCCGAGGATAGGTGCGGCCGCACGGGTTCGGGCCGTTCTCCCACAGCGTCAAGTCGCCCGAAAGCAGGCGGATCATCGGTTGCGAGGCGCGCTCGAGATGGGTGTAGACCGGGGTTCCTCTCGCGCCGTAGGGCACGCGATGGAAGCTCACGGGATCGCAAACCTCAGTATACACGACGTCCTGCCAGCACAGCATGCCGTCGGTCTCGGCCGAGCCCGCGACATTCATCCACGGCGTCATCTCGCCCATCGAGCCGCAGTCGAACACCTTGGCGCCGTAGAGCTCCTCGATCTTGCCGCGCACGGCGGGGATCGAGGCCCCCGGCTCGCCGGAGAAAAACATGACGCGCAAGCCGAAACCGCTCGGGTCGAGGCCTTCGTCGAGCGCGGTGCTGGCCAGGTGCAGCGCGTAGGTGGGGGTACCGTACAATGCCGCCGGCTTCAGCATGTCCAGCCACTGCGCGCAGCGTGCGCTCATTCCAGCGGCCCCGGCGCCGAACGGAAAGGCCTTTGCTCCGAGCCGCTCGGCGCCGGCAAGGGCTCCCCAGCTCCCGACATAGAGGCTGAAAATCGCCGCGATGCACACGATATCGCCGGGACGTATTCCCATCCCCCACATGATGCGGGCGTGCGCGTTGGCGATCGCCCGCCAATCATTGCGGCTGATGGCGAAGGTCGTCGGGCGGCCGGTCGTGCCGCTTGTCCCGTGTACGTGGAAGATCTCGCTTTCCGGCGCACAGAGATAGTCGCCGAACGGCGGGCTCGCCGATTGCGCGGCCCTGAGCTCCGCCTTGGTCACCACCGGGACCCGCGATTCGAAATCCTCGAGCGATCTCAGCGTCGAGGGGTGGAAGCCGGCGGCGTCCCATTTTCTGCGATAGAAGGGCGCATTGTCATAGGCGTAGCGACAGACTTCGCGCAGGCGGGAAAGGATCGCCTTCTCGCGTTCCGCCGGGTGCATTGTCTCTCGCTGGGGAAACCAATAGCGGCTCCCGGCTTGCGGCAAGTAGCTTTCGTTGTAAGCGGGTGGGAAGGCCCAGTCTTCCATCGGCGTTAGCGGGCTCCGCGCTCTTCGACCAGACGGGTCAGTCGTTCGACGATCGCCTGTGGAGGCGTATCCTGAAGCATGATCTCCGCGACGCCCATCTTCTTTAACTCCGCAACGTCTTCGTCGGGCATCACTCCCCCCGCGACGACGATCATGTCGTCGACGCCCTTCTCTTTCAGGAGCGAGAAGATCTTGGGAAAGACGGTCATCTGCACGCCAGAGAGCAGGCTCACGCCGAGGACGTCGACATCCTCCTGCACGGCGGCATTGACGACTTCTTCTGGCGTGCGGTGCAGGCCGGAATAGACGACGTCCATGCCGGCGTCGCGCAAGGTGCGGGCAACCACCTTGACCCCGCGGTCGTGGCCGTCGAGCCCGACCTTCGCCAGCAAAACCCGAATCTGATGCGCCATCCTCGTCTCCTCAGGGCCCGCCTGCGCGGCTCACCGGCCTAAACCGCTCCCGTATCCCGCAAAGCCCTGATTTCCGCTTTGGTTTTCCCGAGGACAGCGGTCAGAACTTCGTCGGTGTCCGCTCCAAGCGCCTTGCTGGGGATGATCTCGATCGGCTCGCCGCCTTCGAAGCGCATCGGGCCCGCGTAAAGCGGGATCTGGCCAAGATCCGGGTGCTCGACCGTTTGCAGCGTACCACGACTGTGCAAGTGAGCGTCGCTCGTCACCTCTCCAATCTCGCGCACCGGCGCGCAAGGCACGCGATGACGCATGAGAAGGGCGAACAGCTGCTCCTTGCCAAAGCGCCTCGTCCAGGACGACACCAAATCGTCGACTTCATCCATATGGGCGACCCGCCCTTTCAACGTGCCGAGCCGCGCGTCTTGCTTAAGGTCGGGGCGCTCCATCGCCGCCGTGAGGTTTTCCCAGTGTTGATCGGTCACGCAGATGAGCGCAAGCCAACCGTCATTGGTCGGGTAGACGTTGTAGGGCGCCTCGGCGAGCCCGCTATGGCGGTTTCCCGTGCGCTGCGGCGCGGCGCCGTGCGACCCAAACCATAGGCCGAGCGAAGAGCTGAGCGCCGGATAGACCGCATCGAGCATCGCCACCTCGACGAAGCGACCCTGGCCGGTCCGCTCGCGGTCGAAGAGAGCGGCGACAATGGCGCCAAACAGGTGCACCCCGCCAAAGAAGTCGCAGAGTGCGGGGCCGGCCTTCGTAGGGGGGCCGTCGGCCTGACCGGTCGTGCTCATGACGCCGGACATGGCCTGCACCGTCAGGTCCATGGCCGGGTAGTCCCGGTAGGGCCCAGACCAGCCATAACCGGAGCCGGCGCCGTAGATGAGCCGCGGGTTGAGCGACATCAGCTTTTGCGGGCCGACGCCCAACCGGTCCATGACGCCCGGGGCGAAGTTCTCCACGAGAACGTCCGCCTTCAGGGCCAGCTCGTGAAGGAGTTCGCGCCCTGCCGGCGTCTTCAGGTTCAAAGTGAGGAACTGCTTGTTGGAGTTGAGCATGGCGAAGGGAAGGATGGCGCCGCCGACGACCGCCCGGCGGCGCATGTTCTCCCCGCCCGGCGGCTCGATCTTGATGACGGTCGCGCCAGCGCGCGCGAGCAGGAAAGAGCAATAGGGGCCGTTATAGATCTGCCCTAGGTCGAGGACGACGACGCCCGCAAGCGGAGGTTTTGACATTGCCTATTGGCCCTTGAACATCGCCGGACGTTTCTCGGCAAAGGCGGCCGGTCCTTCCCTGGCGTCCTCGCTGAACTGCAGCATCCGGTTCACGATCTGCTCGAGCCGGAGGCCGGACGCGAGGTCGAGATCGCGGCTCCGCAGCGCGAGCTCCTTCGCCGCCTGAACTGCGAGCGGAGCATTGGCCGCGATGCGCTTGGCGAAGTCCAGGGCGGTCGGCATCAACTCGGCCGCCGGCACGACCCGGTTGACGAGGCCCCAGCGAAGCGCCGTCTGCGCGTCGATCGAATCGCCGGTGAGGAGCATCTCCATGGCGATGGCGTGCGGCAACTGCTTGATGATGCGCTGGGTGCCGCCATTCCCTGCGATGACCCCGCGCTTCACCTCGGCCAGTCCGAAGGTCGCATGCTCGACCGCGATGCGAATGTCGGAGGCGAGAAGCAGCGTCATGCCGCCGCCGACGCAATGGCCGTTAACGGCGGCGATGACCGGCTTCCACACCTCAAGCCCGCGATTGAGCAGGAGGTCGCGCTGGGTCAGCCACATCTTGGAGAGTTCCGCAGGCGCGGAGACGAAGCTCTTGAGGTCGGCGCCGACAGTGAAGGCCCTGTCGCCCGCCCCGGTCACGATCGCCACCCTGATCTCGGGATCGTCGCGGACCTTGGTCCAGGCCTGTGACAGCGCCGAATAGTGCTCGGCGTCCATAGCGTTGAGGCGCTCCGGGCGATTGATGGTGACGATGGCCAAGCCGTCGGAAACCGTGAACTCGATCGCCAAGGCTCGGTTCTCCTCTCTATGCGCGGCCAGGCGCTTTTAAGACCCCGCTCGCCGACCTTCGCCGCAGAATTGATCGAACGCCAGCAGGAACAAGGGGCTAGCTGCCATTTTGTGATTCGCCGGCGTCAGATCCCGAAGCATCGGGCGGGTTAGATTTAGTCTGACAATATATATTGACAGATCTTTAGTCAACTGCTATCCCGATCCCATCCCAGCCGCCCCAGAGGATCAGAAAAGCCCCTATGGACGACAATCTGCAGCCGGGCGTCCTGACGGCGCGGGTCGTCGGCAAGATCGAGGCCCCGAAGGCGTCTGATTTATTGGCCCTGCGGTTGCGGGAGCAGATCCTCTCGGGCGCGTTCGCCGAGGGCGAAATCCTGCCGACCGAGCGCGCGCTTGGCGTTCAGACCGGTCTCGGCCGCAGCTCGATCCGCGAGGCCTTGCGCATCCTGGAGAACCAGGGCTTCGTCAGCGTGCGCTCCGGGCGCAATGGCGGCCCGGTCGTGCGCCTGCCGGAGCGCGCCTCGGTCGAGACCTCGCTCGAACATTTCATCCGCGCGCAACGGTTTCGTCTGGCTTCGCTGCTCGAGGTGCGGGAGGCGGTCGAGCCTTCGGCGGCGCGGCTCGCCGCGCGCCATCGTGAGGACGCCGATCTCGCCAGGCTCGATCGCGCCCAGCGCGATCTCGAGAACGCCTTCGCCAATGTTCCGGAATTCCTGCGCGCCAATCTTGCCTGGCACCTTGTCGTCACCGAGGCGTCGCACAATGAATTGTTGATCGCCTTCATGGCGGCGATATCCCAGGCCGTCCTTACCGCGACCGACATCGAGAATTTCAATTCGGAAGAGGTGCGGAAGGCGACCATCAACATCCACCGGCGTGTCGTTGCGGCCATTCGCGCCAGCGACGAGGACGCGGCCGAGCGGCGCATGCGCCGTCATATCGCGGCCTATGTCGCGTCGGTGACGGCGCGCATGTCCGCGGATCCGGAGGCCTGAGTCGTGGGCGGGATCGTCGGCATCGACGTTGGCGGCACGTTCACCGATCTATACTATTCGGGCGCCGACGGATCGCACCGCATATTGAAGGTGCCCTCGACGCCGCATGATCCCTCGGTCGGGCTGCTCGATTCCCTGCGCGCGGCCGAGCTCCAACCTGGGACACTCGACGCCATCCTGCACGGAACGACGATCGCCACCAACGCGGTGATCGAGCGGCGTGGAGCGTCGTGCGCCCTCATCACAACGCGCGGCTTCCGCGATCTTCTCGAACTTGGCCGCCGCGATCGCCCGGCCATCTATGGCCTGACCGGCGTCCATGTTCCGCTCGTGCCCCGGGACCGGCGCTACGAGGTGACGGAGCGTCTCGACCAGGACGGCAATGTCCTCGTCCCGCTGGATGAGAGCGAACTTGAGGAGATCGGCCTCTCGCTGAAGGAAGCCGGCGTCGAAGCGGTCGTCATCTCCTTCCTACACGCCTATGCGAACACCGCGCACGAGGACCGGGCCCGCGAGATTCTGATGGGCGTCAATCCGGCGTGGGAGATCGTCACGGCGACGAGCGTCGTGCGCGAATATTATGAGTTCGAGCGCACGAGCACGGCGGTCGTCCAAGGCTATCTGCAGCCGCTGGTCGCCCGCTACGCCCATAATCTCACGGAAAAGCTGTCCTCGTGGGGGTTCAACCGCGACGTCCTGGTCATGCAATCGAACGGCGGCCTGGCCCCGCTGGCCGAGCTTGATCGCCGCTCGGCTCATATCGTGCGCTCCGGACCCGCGGCGGGCGTCACGGCCGCGGCGGAGCTCGCGGCGAACGCCGGCTTCCCCAATATAATCACCGCGGATATGGGCGGCACGAGCTTCGACGTCGCGGTCGTCATCGCCGGCGAGCCCTCGATCGCCGAGATCACGAACCTCGACTTCCGCATCCCGCTGCGCTTGCCGATGATCGACGTCCACACCATCGGCGCCGGCGGCGGCAGCATCGCCTCGATCGATCGCGGCGGCGTGCTGCAGGTCGGCCCTCGCAGCGCGGGGGCGGTTCCCGGGCCGGTCGCCTATCGGTGGGGCGGAACGGAGCCGACCGTGACCGACGCAAACGTCGTGCTGGGCCGGATCGACCCGGCAAGCCGAATGGGCGGCCCCGGAACCAGTCTCGACGTCGACGGAGCGCGGCGCGCGGTGAGCGATCTCGGCAGGAAGCTCGGACTCGATCTCGAGGCGACCGCCGAAGCCATCATCGCCGTTGTCAATCAGCGCATGGCCGGTCGCATTCGTCTTCTTTCGATCGAACGCGGGCTCGACCCGCGCGACTTCGCCCTCGTCGCCTTCGGCGGCGCGGGCCCTCTTCATTGCGGGGCGCTGGTGCGCGAGGTCGGGATCGGGACGATGCTGGTGCCGAAATACCCGGGCGTTTTATGCGCCATGGGATGCGCCATCGCCGATGTGCGCTACGACTTGTCGCAGACGCTCGAACAGCGTCTCGACCGTATCGAGCCGGGTCAGATCGCGGCGATTCTCCAGGCTCAGGCCGAGCAAGGCCAGGCGCAACTCAAGGCCAACGATCTGCCGATCGGCGCCATTCGCGTGAACCATGTGGCCGACATGTCCTACGTCGGGCAGATCCATTCGCTGCGCGTTCAGGTCGAACGCGACTGGCCGGCCGAGCGGATGCGCGAGGCGTTCGTCGAAGCCTATCGCCAGGAATTCGGCAATACGCTCGGTCACATTCCGGCGATGGTCGTCAATCTGCGGACCGTGGCGACCGGGACGCGCGATGTCGCTCCGGCTTCGTTCGCCGCGAAACAGGCGGAGGGCAAACCCGCGCCGCGCTCGGCGCGGCGGGTGCATGTCGGCGAATGGCGCGACACGCCGATCTATCATCGCGACGATCTCCTGCCGGGCCATGCGTTCAGCGGACCGGCCGTGATCGAACAGAGCGACACGACGACGCTGATCGAGCCCGGGATGAGGGTGCGGATCGACTCCGCGGGCAATCTCCTCGTGGGAGTGGAGTGATGGATCCGGTAACGCTGGCCGTCGTCCGCGGCGGATTCGAGCAAATCGGCGACGAGATGGATCTTCACCTGATCCATGCGGCGATTTCGCCGATCATCTCCGAGACGAATGACTGCGCGAACGGAATTTTTCACCCCGTGACCGGCGAGACCATCGCGCAGGGCCGCTACGGCCTGCCGGTGTTTCTCGCCTACATGCAATTCGTGGTGCAGAATCTCATCAAGGTGGCCGAGGCGGAGGGCGGCTTTCAGGAAGGCGACATCTGGATCACCAACGATCCCTATTTCGGCGGCAGTCACCTTCAGGACGTGCAGCTTATCGCGCCCTATTTCGTCGACGGCAAACTGTTCGCGCTCATGTCCAACACCGGCCACTGGATGGATATCGGCGGCAATGTGCCCGGCGGCTGGGCGCCCAAGGCCCAGGAGATCCATCAGGAGGGAATCGTCATCCCGCCGGTGAAGCTCTACGAGGGCGGCAAGCTCAATACCGCGCTCGTCAAGATGTTCAGGGCGAATGTCCGGTTGCCGGACCAGATCGCGGGCGATCTCGCCGCGATGGCCAATGTCTTCGCCGTCGGGCGGCGCGGCCTCGACGACCTCATCAAGCGCTACGGCGCCGATACCGTGAACGCCTGCCAGGCCGAGATGATCTCGCGTTCCGAACGACAGATGCGATCGTACATCGCGGAGATCCCGGACGGCGTTTACAGCTGCGCGGACAATTTCGACAACGACGGCATCGTCGACGAACCGATCCCGATCAGGCTCTCGGTGACGGTGAATGGCGACGCCATGCATCTCGATTTCACCGGGACAGCGGGGCGCGCGCGCGGCCCTTATAACATCTCGCGCAACACGACGCTGTCCACCTGCTATGTCGCGCTGAAGCACATTTTCCCGGACGTGCCGATCAACGGCGGCACCTTTCGCCCAATCTCTTTCACGGTGCCGGAAGGGTCGCTCCTGGCGGCCGAATATCCGGCGGCGGTCGGCGCCTATCTCGAGCCGGTCGGCCGCATCCTCGATCTCATCTTCGGCGCGCTCTCGAAAGCCATTCCCGATCGCGTCCCCGCGCCCTTTTTCGGCACGACCGGCCCCTGCTCGGTGAGCGGGGTGCATCCGCGCACCAAGAGCTATTTCGTGGGCGTCTTTCCTTATCCCGGAGGATATGGCGCCTCGAGGCAGTCCGACGGGCTCGTCAACGGCAATCCGCCCCAGTCGATGGCGAATTTCATGTCGCTCGAGCTTTCCGAGCATCGTTTCCCGTTGCGCTTCGACTATTTCGCGCTGCGCGAGGATTCCGGCGGAGCGGGGTGGCATCGCGGCGGCTGCGGCACAGCTTATGGCTTTACCGTCTGGTCCGACACGATAGCGTCCTGTCTCGGCGACCGCGCGGATACGCCGCCTTTCGGAATCGCAGGCGGAGGCGCGGCGAAGCCGAACGTCGTCGAGTTCCGGACCGGGGGCAAACGCTGGCGGCCGGAATTCCGCGGCAAGCAGGAAAAGCAGCTGCTGCACAACGGCGACGGCATGGACCTCAAGTCGCCCGGCGGCGGCGGTTTCGGCGACCCGCTGACGCGCGAAATCGACGCCGTCGAGAGCGACCTCAACCTCGGATATATCTCGCGGCGCACCGCAGAGAATGAGTACGGAGCGGTGATCGCCGAGGTGAAGCGCTTTGCCGGCTACGATCGCTTTCGTCTCGATCCGGCGGCGACCGCGCGGCGCCGAGCCGACCTTCGCGCCAGCCCCCAGGCGCCCCGGCAGAAGCTTCAGGAGGCGTGACATGGCGAGCGGCTGGGATCTGCCCGATGATCTGGTCATGCTGCGGGAGACCGCCCGGCGCTTCATGCGCCAGGAGGTGAAGCCCGAGGAGGACAAGCTCCCGCACGATGCGACCGAGTTGCCGCGGGAAGCGCTCAAGCCTCTGCAGGCCAAGGCTCGCGCGCTCGGGCTTTGGCAGCTCCAGTCGCCGGCCGAATGGGGCGGGGCCGGGCTGAGCCTGCTCGGGCAGTCGGTGGTCGCGGAGGAGGCCTCGCAGTGCAAGATGGGAGCCTATATTCCCGCCTGCCACGCCTTCGGCTGGGATCCGCCGAACGCGATCTTCCTCGGGCGCAAGGACCAGATCCAGAAATACGCGGCGCCGACCCTCGAGGCGGGCGAGAAGACCTTCGTGGCCATATCCGAGCCGAGCGGGGGCTCGGATCCCGGCAGGGCCATCAAGATGCGCGCCGAGAAGAAGGGCGACCGCTATGTTCTGAATGGCGCCAAGATGTGGATCTCGGGCGTCGGGCAGTCGAGTTGGGGACTCGTCTTCGCAAGGACCGGTCCGAGCAAGGGGCGCGACGGCATCACCGCCTTCATTGTCGAGAAAAAATTCAAGGGGTTCAGCTATCGGCCGATACCCGTGATCCGCTCCTATTCGCCCTACGAACTGACGCTCGTCGATTGCGAGGTGCCGGAAGAGAATCGCCTCGGGGAAGAAGGGGGAGGGTTCAAGCTCGCCGAAACATGGCTGGTGCACGAGCGCATCCCTTACGCAGCCGCGGTGATCGGTCTCGCCGACGCCGCGTTGCAGCTCGCAATCGACTGGGTCCGCCAGCGCCACACCTTCGGCTCCGCGCTCGCCGACAAACAGGCGATCCAATGGATGGTCGCCGACAGCGAGATCGAGCTGCGCGCGGCGCGGCTCCTTGTGCATCAGGCGGCGGCGCGCGCCGATCAGGGGCTCGACATCAAGATCGACGCCTCGGTCGCCAAGGTTTACGCGACCGAGATCGCCGGCAAGGTGGTCGATCGATGCATCCAAATGTTCGGCGGGCTCGGCGTCGCCAAGGAGATGCCGCTCGAACGCTGGTACCGCGAGCTCCGCATCAAGCGCATCGGCGAAGGCCCCTCCGAGATTCATCGCATGGTCATCGCCCGCGATCTCCTGGGCAGCCAACGCAGCCGTCCGAGGGCCGCATGAACTCACGGCTCGGGAGCTGAAGGCGCGGCCATGCGGGGAAAGACCGTAATCGCCGGCATCGGGCACACGGCTTTCGGCAAATTGCCGGGCCGCTCGACGGTCTCGCTCAATATCGAGGCCTGCCGCAACGCGATCGCGGACGCCGGACTCTCGCCTCAGGATGTCGACGGGCTTCTGGTGAAAGTCCCGACCTCCAAGGTCGAGATGATGTATGGCCAGAAGCTCGCGGAAGCGATGGGGCTCGAGCCCCGTTTTGGGGGCGTTTGGGATCAGGGCGGCGCCTCGAACATCTCGATGATCGCGATAGCGTCCATGGCGATCGAGGCCGGTCAGTGCGACGTCGTCCTTGTCACGCTCGCCGACAATCCTCGCACGGGAACCCGGCAGGCTTACGAGAAAGCCTGGGGCGACGACGCCGTCTTCGGCTGGTTCAGCGTTGTTGCGAGCTACGCTATGATCGCCCGCCGGCATATGCATGACCACGGCACGACGCCCGAGCAACTGGGCCGCATCGCCGTCGCGTGCCGTGCTCACGGCGCCGCCAACCCTGACGCGCAATTGCAGAAGCCCCTGACCATGGACGAATATTTCGCCTCGCCGTTCGTGGTCGAGCCGCTGCGGCGGGCCGATTGCTGCCTCATCTCCGATGGAGCGGCTGCGGTGGTGGTCATGTCGGCAAAACGCGCCGAGGCGCTCGGCGTCGCCGCTCCCGTGCCGATCCTGGGCTTTGGCCAGGGAAATAGCTCGAGCGACGTGGCGCTGCGCAAGGATCTGACCGAGACCAAGGCCGGCGTTTCCGCGCAAACGGCCTACGCCATGGCCGGGCTCAAGCCCGAGCATATCGACGTCGCCCAGATCTATGACTGTTTCACCATCACCGCGCTGATGACGCTCGAAGCCTATGGTCTGTGTCCGCGTGGGCAGAGCGCGCGCTTGTTCGAAGACGGCGGGTTCGGAGTGAACGGCGACCTGCCGCTCAATACCTCCGGCGGGCTGTTGTCCGAGACCGGAATGCCAGGGCTCCAGCTCGTTCTCGAAGGCGTCCGCCAGATGCGAGGCGTCTCGCGCAACCAGAAGAAGGGCGCGAAGACCTGCATCGTCAGCAATCAGGGCGGCATCATGCACACCCACTCGACCCTCATCCTCGGCCAATAGAAGGAGGAGCGCGATGGACATCGAAACGGCCGAAAGTCCCCGCGACGCCTATTGGCGGATGCTGGAGGAAGGGCGCTTCCGGTTCCAGCGTTGCGCGCACTGCCGCCATGCGTGGCTGCCCCCGCGGGAGGATTGCCCCTCCTGCTGGTCGAGCAAGTGGCGCTGGGAGGACGCCGGCGGGCGCGGCAAACTAGTGAGCTGGGTCGTCTTTCACACGGCGTTCGACGAAGCCTTCGAATCACGCCTTCCCTATAACGTCGCGGTGGTGGAGCTCGATGAAGGTCCGCGCCTGATCACCAACGTGGTCAACCTTCCTGGCGGCGGCGAAGATCCGACCGATCGGCCGGTGAGCCTTGCCATCGAAGTCGACCACGGCAAATCGTTGCCGCGATTCAAACTCGACTGACCGAAGCCAGCCCCTGTTTAGAAGCTTAGAAGATGAACAAAAGGGAGAGACCCATGGGCACGAATAAGAAACGCCGCTTCACCTACGCTGCCGCCCTCGGGCTTCTTCTGGCGGGCGTCGCGGGGGCGGCCGGAGACGATCTCAAGATCGGGTCTGTCAATCCGTCGTCGGGCGGGCTCGCTCTCTACGGCGACGAAGTCACGCGGGGCTACGAGCTCGCGGCGGACTGGGTCAACGGCAAGGGCGGCGTGCTCGGGAGGAAGGTCGCGATCATTCGCGGCAATGCCTCGACGCCGCAGGAAGGCATTGCCGCTGTCGAGCAGTTCGTGTCGGGCGACAAGGTTGACGCCCTCATCGGCACGTACATCAGCGCCGTCGCCAGCGCGGCTTCCGAGGCGGCGCTCAACGACAACAAGCTCTATTGGGACACGAATGCGCTGGCGCAGGAGCTGACCGAGCGCGGGCTGCCCAACTACATCCGCTCCGGGCCATCGGCGAACGTGTTCGGCGCGCAGTCGGCGAAGGTGATCCTGACGCTCGTCGCGCCCGCGATCGGCAAGGCGCCAAAGGATCTCAAAGTGTGGATCGAGCACGAAGATTTAATCTACGGCACGTCGATCGGCAAGGAGCAGGAGCGCATCCTGAAGGCGGAAGGCGTCACGATCGTCGGCAACGGCGCGCACAGCTACAAGTCGATCGACCTGACCGATTCAATTCTCCGAGCGAAGAACGCCGCCCCGGACGTCTGGATTCAGACCGGCTATATCCCGGACACCAATCTGCTCCTGCGGACGGCGCGGGACCAGGGGTTCAAGCCCGCTGCGATGATCACGGTCGGCACCGGCGACACGTACGAGACGCTCGACGCTCTGGGCAAGGACAGTCTCGACGGCGTGCTTGTCGTCTCCTACCCGCGCTACGACATGAATCCGAAATATGCCCCGGGCATCGAGGACTATCTCGAAGCCTACCGGGCCAAATTCGGCAAGGACCCGATCGCGCCGCAGAGCATGGCCGCGTTCGTGGGCGCTAAGATCATGTTCAAGGCGATCGCCGCCGCCGGTTCGACCGACGTCGATGCGGTTCGCGCGGCGGCCACGAAGATGGACGAGCCGCTGATGACCTATGAGACGGGCTTCGGCGTAAAGTTTGACGACAAGATGCAGAACACGCGCGCGCTTCCTGTCGCGGCGCAATGGCAGAACGGCAAGATGGTGACCGTCTTCCCCGCCGACGCGACGCCCGAGGGCGGCAAGCTCGACAGTCTCGCCCGCAAGTGAGCGCGGCCGGCCGCGCGGCCGCTCGTCCACGGCTTCGCGCGGCGGTTGGCGGCGCCCGCGGGGGGTGAGGAGGCGTCATGTCTGACCTCGTCAACGTCCTTGTCGTCGGCATCCTGCTTGGCGGGATCTACAGCCTCGTCAGCATCGGGCTGAACCTCATCTTCGGAGTCATCCGCGTCGTGAATTTTGCCCAGGGCGAGTTCGTGATGCTGGGAATGTATGCGACCTACGCCGCCTTCAGCTTCCTCAACATGGATCCCTATCTCGCGATCGTTATCGTCTTTCCGCTTCTGTTCGTGCTCGGCGTATTGGTCCAGCGCTTCATCGTTCAACCGTTGCAGGGCGAACCGATGATGCAGATCTTTGCGACCTTCGGCCTGCTCATGGTGTTCCAGAACATAGTCCTCGCGCTCACACGCGGCGCGGCCGTAAGCGTTCGCTCGCCGCTCTCAAGCCTCACCTTCCCGATCGGCACGATGCAGGTGAGCGTGGTGCGCCTCATCGCTCTCGTGGCGGCGACGCTGGTCGCCTTCGGTGTGCAGTTTACCCTTCATCACACGCTGTTCGGCAAGGCAGTGCGGGCGGTCGCGCAAGACCGGCGTGCGGCGCAACTCATGGGCATCAACGTCGAGCGCGCCTACATGGCGACCTTTGGCGTCGGCGCCGCGCTCGCCGGCCTCGCCGGGGCGCTGCTGACGCCGATCTATACGCTTTCCCCGCAGATCGGCGGCAATTTCATCATCGCGGCCTTCGCCGTCGTGATCCTCGGCGGCCTGGGCAGCGTCTGGGGCGCCTATCTCGGCGGCTTTATCGTCGGGATCACCGAGGCCTTCGCGGGCTACTATCTCGACCCGAGACTGAAGGACGCCGTCTGGTTCATAGTCTTCATCGTCGTGCTGATCATCCGACCGTCGGGCCTGTTCGGCCGCGCTGGCGCAGAAGAGTTCGGTTTCCGTGCTCAGGAATGAGCGCATCGCGCCCGGCGAGGCCCCGGTTGAAGTCGCGACGTTTCGCAAGGAGACGCCGCGGCTCGCCGTCATAGTCGCGGCGCTGGCGGCGCTGGTTGCGGCGAATTTCGGCAATGGGTTCGAGCTCAACCAGCTGGCCTATGCCTTCCTGTTCGCCGGCCTGGCGACGGGCTGGAACGTCATCGGCGGAATTGGAGGACAGTTTTCCCTTGCGCATGGTGTATTCGTCGCGATCGGCGCCTATGTCACCGCCAATCTCTACATCAACTACGGCGTCTCGCCGTGGCTCGCGCTCGTCCCTGCCGCCGCATTGAGCGCCGTCGCGGCGACGCTCATCTCCTGGCCCGCGTTCCGTCTTCACGGACCTTTCTTCGCCATCGTGACCATGGCCTTCAACGAGGTCGCCTTTGTCCTGGCGAATTACTTCGATGCGTTCACCGGCGGCCCGCGCGGCCTTGTTATTCCGTTCCATCTCGGCCTCGGCAACATGATTTTCCGAGATCGGATGTCCTACGCGCTCTTGATGCTGGGCTATCTTGTCGTGTGTCTTGCGGTCAGCATATTCGTCCTGCGCAGCCGGCTCGGCTATTACCTGCAAGCAGTGCGCGACAATGAGGCCGCCGCGCGAGCCTGTGGCGTCGACGTGCTGCGGACAAAGCTGGCCGGCATGGCGGTGAGCGCCGCGCTGACTGGCGCCGGCGGGACGCTGTTTGCGATGTATCTGCGCATCGTCGATCCGCCGACGGTGCTCACGCTGGCGGAGGTCGGCCTGAAATTCGCGCTGATCGTTCTGATCGGCGGCGTAGGCACGGCCTATGGCCCTATGCTGGGGGCTCTGTTCGTGATCCCGCTCGAAGGCTGGCTCCGTGTCAAGTTGGGCGCCGAAGCGCCCGGTTCGAATCTCGTCGCGCTCGGGGTGATCCTGGTTCTCGCTTCGCTCTTCATGCGCCGCGGGCTCGTTGGAATGCTCGAGACGGTCTGGGCGCGGAGCCAGGCCTGGCGGGCGGGCTCATGAGCGCTCCCTTGCTGCGTATCGACGACGTGTCCAAACGGTTCGGCGGGCTGATCGCGGTCGACTTGGTTTCCTTCGACGTCCATCGGGGGGAGATCGTCAGCATCATCGGACCCAACGGCGCGGGCAAAACGACGCTGTTCAACCTCCTGACCGGGCAGCTCGCGCCGAGTTCCGGGCGAATCACGTTCGAGGGGCGCGATGTCAGCCGGATGCCGCCGCAAGCGCGCGCGCATCTGGGCTTTGGCCGCACTTTCCAGATCTCACAGACCCTCACGTCTCTGACCGTACTCGAAAACGCCATGGTCGGCGCTTTCCTCAGACATCCCCGGCTTGCCGACGCCGCCCGGCATGCGCGAGATGTCCTCGACCTCGTGGGCCTCGGCGCGCGCGCTTCAGCGAAAGCGGGCGCCTTGACGCTGAACGAGCGCCGCCGGCTGGAGGTCGCCCGCGCGCTCGCGACCGAGCCGCGTGTGCTTCTGCTCGATGAAGTGATGGCGGGGCTCAACCCGACCGAAGTGCATCAGGTCGTCGAGCTCGTCCAGACGCTGAACGCGAGCGGCTATACGTTCCTGGTGATCGAGCATAATCTGAGAGTGGTGCGGACCTTCTCGCGACATGTCGTCGTTCTCAACCGCGGGGCCAAGCTCGCGGAGGGAACCGCGGACGCCGTCCTGGCCAATCCGATCGTCGTCGAGGCCTATGTCGGGAGGAAGCGCGCGTGAGCGCCATCTTGACCGTCGAGCGCCTCCATTCCGGCTACGCCGATGTGCCGGTCCTCGAGAACGTGTCGCTCGAAGTGCGCGAAGGCGAGATCGTCTCCGTCGTCGGCGCCAACGGCGCGGGCAAGACCACGCTATTGTCCACGATCAGCGGATTGGTGCGCGCGCGCAGAGGCGCGATTGCTTTCCGCGGCATGAGCATCGCGGCCCTCCCGGCGCATCAAATCGCCGAGCGGGGGCTGGCCATGGTGCCCGAAGGCGGCCGGCTCTTTCCTTTCATGACAATCGAGGAAAATCTCGAGCTCGGCGCCTACGTCAGGACCGCCCGGCGCGACGCCGCGCAGCGAATGCGGGAAGTGATGGATATCTTCCCGATCCTCGCCGAGCGACGTTCGCAGCTCGCAAGCCAGCTCTCGGGCGGCGAGCGCCAGATGTGCGCCATCGCGCGCGCGATCATGAGCCGGCCTTCGCTCTTGATGCTGGACGAGCCCTCGGTCGGACTCTCGCCGCTGATGGTTGGGCGCGTGTTCGAAATCGTGACGACTCTGGCCGAGCGCGAGGGCCTGACCATCGTGCTGGTGGAGCAGAACGTATCGGAGGCGATGGAGGTCGCCCAGCGCGCTTATGTGCTCGACCACGGCCGCATCGTCCGCCAAGGCGAAGCGGCGGTCCTGCGCAACGATCCGCAAATCCAAGAAACCTACATGGGGCTTTGATGGCGGCGCTCTCGACAAAGACGCGTACGGTCGGCTGCGGGGCCGGCTTCGCTGGCGACCGGATCGATCCGGCGGTTGCGCTCGCAGCCTCGGGGCGAGCCGACGCGGTGGTGCTCGAATGCCTGGCGGAGCGCACGCTCGTGCCGGGTCTGCGGGCGCGCGCCGTCGATCCGGCCGCGGGCGCCGATCCCCGCCTGCGGCGACGTTTGAAGCCTCTATTGCCTGCCGCGCAAGCCAACAATTGCCGCGTCATCTCTAATCTTGGCGCCGCCAACCCCGCTTCCGCGGCGCGGCAGATCGCGGCCCTTGCGAAGGAAGTCGGCTGCGGCGACCTCAAGGTCGCGGGGCTCATCGGCGACGACGTGCTTGCTCTCCAGGATCGCATCGACTGGCGTGCGGCGATCGGCGGCCAGCTTCTGGGCGCGCATGCCTATCTCGGCAGCGACGGCGTCGTCGAGGCTCTGGCGCGTGGCGCCGATGTCGTCGTCACCGGCCGCACCGCGGATTCGGCGCTCTTCGCAGCCGAGGTCGTCCCGATCCTGGCCAACCATCCCGACGCCCTCGCCGGCGCGACCACCGTCGGCCATCTCCTCGAGTGCTCCGGCCAGATCAGCGGCGGAAATTTCGACCCGCTTGGCGAGGCCATGCTTTCCGCTGCGGACTATGCCGATCTCGGCTACCCGCTTGCCGCGGTCAACGCGGATGGGTCGGCAGAGATCTTCCTGCTCGACGGCAAGCCGGGCGTCGTCGATGTGCTGACCTGCACGCTCCAGCTTCTCTATGAAGTGCATGACCCCTCGGCCTACATCACGCCCGACGTCATCATCGACTACACCGGAATCGAATTTGAGCAGATCGGGCCCAACCGGGTCAGGGTGAGCGGCGCGAAAGCGCGCGGCCGACCGGACAGACTGAAAGTGTCCGGCTTCGTCGATTTGCCTGGCGTCATCGCCGACGTGGAGATCGGTTATGCCGGCCTCGGCGCGTATCGGCGTGGACGCCTGGCGGCGGAGGCCCTGCGCATCCGGCTTCGCGACATTCCCGACGACGACATTCGCATCGATCTCGTCGGCGTCGATTCGATCCTCGGCGCCGCTTCCTCGCCCGCCGGCGCGCTGCCTGCCGAGGTGCGGGTCCACGTCTCGGCGCGCTGCGCGGACGCGGAACTGGCGCAGGTCGTCGAGGACGAGGTCTACGCGCTGACGCTTTCCGGCCCTGCGGGCGGGGGCAGCGTCAGAAGCGAACGCCGGCCGCGCCTCGACGTTGTCGACGGCTTCATCGACCGAGCGCTCGTCGCGACCGAGCTCGTCTGGGAGCGCGCGGCATGAGGATCGGCGATATCGCGGTCGGCCGTTCCGGCGACAAGGGCAGCACGCTCGATCTGACCCTCGTCGCCCGCGACGACGAATCCTTTCGGCTGATCGATCGGATCCTGACTCGGGAGCAAGCGAGCGAAGCGCTCGCCCGCGCCATGCCCGGCACGGTCGCCCGCTATGCTGTGCCGGGCTTGCGCGCACTGAAATTCGTGATCGAGGGCGCGCTGCCCGGCGGCGTCTACGCGACTCTTCACGCCGGCCTGCATTGGCAGAAAGCGGCGATCTCGGTGCTGCTCGATCTGCCTATTGACGAGCCGGACGCGAACGAATTTTTCGTACTGGACAACGAGGAAGACCGCACATGAGCCGAAAAGTCATCATCACCTGCGCCGTAACGGGCGCCATTCATACGCCGTCCATGTCGCCCTATCTGCCGGTGACGCCCGAGGAGATCGCCGACGCCGCGATCGGCGCGGCCGAGGCGGGCGCGGCGATCGTGCATCTCCATGCGCGCGACCCAAAGACGGGCCAGCCCGACCAGACTCCCGAGGCGTTCGCGCCGTTTCTCAAAGTGATTAAGCAGCGATCGGGTTGCGTGATCAACCTGACGACCGGCGGAGCGCCGACGATGACAATCGCCGAGAGGGTGAAGCCGGCGGCGACCTATAAGCCGGAGGTCGCTTCGCTGAACATGGGCTCGATGAATTTCGGCCTGTTCCGAATGCTCGACCGGTTCAAGGAGTTCAAACACCCCTGGGAGAAAGCCTATCTCCAGAAAAAGGACATTCTGTTCCGGAACACCTTCGAGGACATCGAGTACATCCTGCGCACGCTCGCCGAGAGCGGCACACGATTCGAGTTCGAGTGCTACGACACCGCCCATTTGCGCAATCTCAAGTATTTCTTCGACGAAGGGCTGGTGAAGGCTCCGCTGTTCATCCAAACCGTCTTCGGCTTGCAGGGCGGCATCGGATCCCATCCCGAGGAAGTGCTGCACATGAAGCGCACCGCGGACCGGCTCTTCGGCTCGGACTACCGCTGGTCGGTGCTTGGCGCCGGACGCAGCCAACTGGCGATCGCCGCCATGTCCGCCGCGATGGGCGGCAACATCCGCGTGGGCCTCGAGGATTCGCTATGGTCCGGTCCGGGCCGGCTCGCTCAGAGCAATGCCGAGCAGGTTCGTCTCGCGCGCCAGATCATCGAGGGGCTCGGGCTTCAGATAGCCTCGCCCGACGAGGCGCGCGAGATGCTCGCGCTTAAGGGC
The DNA here is from genome assembly GCA_963794655.1 of uncultured Alphaproteobacteria bacterium. GTDB lineage: Bacteria > Pseudomonadota > Alphaproteobacteria > Rhizobiales > Beijerinckiaceae > Roseiarcus. The sequence continues at coordinate 240,738 of CAWCEV010000006.1, read as the reverse complement.
GGCGACAAGACGGCGATCTGACGCCATCCGGAGTCAGATCAGGACGCAGCGGCCGCCTCATCCGAACGGTTCATCAAGGACCGGGAGGCCGCGATCTTCTGGATGACGAGACGGATATCGCGATTGTCTTCCATGAACCGGTCGAAATCGACCTTCCGCAGCACCAGGAGCCGACAATAGGTCAAAGCGACGACATCGGCTTGCCGCGTCATGCCGGTGAGGAGCGCCATTTCGCCGAACACGTCGCCCGTGCCCAGCGGAATGCGGCGACCCGGAAAGACGACCTCGGCGGCGCCCGAGGCGATGAAATAGCATGCATCGCCCCTCTCGCCGTTGCGGACGATGAGCTCACGCGGCACGGCGAAGCGGGGCCTCAGCAGCTTTTGAACTCGCGCGCGCTGCTCATCGCTAAAATCAGCGAACAGCTCGAGGCGCCCGATCAACTCGCGGGTATCGAGCCCAAGGTCGAAGCGGGGTCGCGCCTCTCTTTTTCTGTCCTCGACGCTGCCCTTGAGGTCTTCGTAAACCTCGGCTGCGATCAGGCCCTCCTGGAACAATGTGTCGTAACGCCCCATCTCGCGACGCATTGCTGACTGACGCAGGAACCGCCCTTCGAGCGCCGCCGCGTATTGCGGATATTGCCGGCGCAGCGCATCGAGAGCGGACGTTGTGCGCTTGAGGCGCTCCTTGAGGATGGCGTCGATGAGTTCGACCACGCGCTCACCGAAGATCGAGCGCGAACGCGCGGCGTGGGGGCCGGCGAGCTCCTGGATCAGAAGCCGGGTAAAGAGCAGCATTTCGAATCGGTCGCCGAGCCGGTCGGCGAGGAAGCGGACGATTCCGGCCCGCCGATAAAGAAAATACGCCGCCTTGAAGACGAGCGGAAAAGCGAGCGACGCCTCGACGGCGCGCTTGTAGCCGAGGCGTCCTCCGCTCCTCGCGCCCTCGCCCAGGGCCTCGGCGTTTCTGAGCAGCGCCTGCACGCTGATAGGCGAAGCCGCGCGCTCGGCCATGACTTCAAGCGCCAGCATGCGTTCCTGGTTGCCGAGGGCGACGAGGGCGATCGCGAGGCGCTCATGATCGGTGAGCCGGACCTCTCCGGCCTCGCGCCCGTTTGCCGTCGCGATCCCCGCCTCATAGGGCGCAAGCGCGCTCGTGAGCGCGGAAGCCGAAATTTCATGCTCGCGCCCGGTAGCGCGAATGGCCTCGGCGATCTCCGCGTAGGAGAGCGCCAGCACCCGGTCGCGCAAGGCCTGGTCGACCGGCGACAGGCTATCGAGACGCAAGAGGTGGATCACTGATCTCAGCGTCGTCCCGTTGACCAGGAGCGTGAACAGGACCATGCCGGTCGCAAGCACCGCGACGAACCGCTGCACCTCGGGGTTCAGCGCTGAATTCTCGGTCACGGCGAGGGCAAGCACGAGCGTCAGCGCGCCCCTGAGTCCGCCCCAGGCGATGGCAAGCTTGTAAGCCGTGCTGATCGGCTGGGTGAGCTTGGCCAGACTCAGGAGCGGCAGCAGCAGGAAGAGCACCAGCAGGCGGCCGCCGAACGCCGCCGCGATCATCACTGCGATCAGGACGAGGTCGTGGAAATGCACGTCGAGCAAAAGCTTCGGCACCAGGATTGAAGCGAGCACGAACACCAGCGAGTGAGCCCAGAAGGCAATCTGCGCCCAGAGGTCGGTGATGAACGACCAGTTGTAAGGCGTGATGCGCGATCGTCCGGAGGTGCTGACGGTCAGTCCCGCCGTGAGCACGGCGACCACTCCCGAAACATGCAGGAGGTGCTCGGCGCCGATGAAGACCAGATAGGGAAGCGCAACCGTGAGCGTCGCTTCAGCGAGCCGATCGTCCCTGGTCCAGGGGATGAGCTGGAGGAGGGCGCGTCCCGCCACGACGCCCAGAACCGCCCCCCCGAGGAAAGCGACAATGAATTGCACGGCGCCGCCCGCGATGTCGGGCTGCCGCCCGGACACGATGATGCCGAGGAACACCACGAACATCACGATCGCGGCGGCGTCGTTCAGGAGGGATTCGCCCTCGACGAGACGGGTCAGGCGCGCCGGCGCCCCGACGTCGCGGAAGACTGCGATCACCGCGGCCGGATCGGTGGTCGCAATCACCGAGCCTAGCAGGAGGCAGACGACAAGCGGCAGCCCGGAGACCGGCCACAGGGCGACGCCGACCACGCCCGTCGTTACGACCGTCGCGACGACGGCGAGCATCAGGATCGGAGCCGCGTCCTCAAGCATCCGGCGCACATCGATGGTTATCGCGCCCTCGAAGACCAGGAGCGGCAGGAAAACATAGACGAAGGTCTCCGAGCTCACCGGCAGGTTGACGAAAATCGAAGCAATGCTGTCGAAGCGATCGGTGACCGGGATGTGCAAGAGGACAATCGACCCGGCGCCGATCGCCACCCCGATAACCGCGAGGAGCACCACCGGCGCGACCTTCAACCGCACCGCCACCGGCTGGGAGACGGCGACGACGACCAGCAACGTTGCGAGTACGGCCAGAAGGACGACGATATCGAGCATAGAGGACGAGTCCTATCCGGTCGGCCTGCCGGGGGGCAACTGGGGGATTATCCCTAAATCCATGCCCGGCTGCGCGAGACGCGCGCGTAGGCCAAGGCCACGACGGGATCATCCTCCGCGATCCGCAGCAGAGGACCGTCGCTGACTTGCGGATGCTGGCGACGAGCGCGCCGGACCTCAACCGGTCTTGGGCAGGTTCTTCGGCTCGTAGGGACAGAGATCGACCAAGACGCAGACGCCGCAAAGCGGCTGGCGCGCCTTGCAGACATATCGTCCATGGAGGATCAGCCAATGATGCGCGTGCGGGAGGAAGCGCTTCGGGACGACGCGCATCAATTCGTCCTCGACCTCGCGCGGCGTCTTGCCCGGCGCGATCTCGAGCCGGTTGGCGAGCCGAAAGACATGGGTGTCGACCGCGATCGTCGGCTCGCCGAAGGCGGTGTTGAGCACCACGTTCGCGGTTTTGCGCCCGACCCCGGGCAGCGCCTCGAGCGCCTCGCGATCGCGCGGCGTCTGGCCGCCGTGCTCATCCACGAGCGCCCGCGAGAGGGCGATCACGTTCTTCGCCTTCGCCCGATAGAGCCCGATCGTCTTGATCCGCTCGGTAAGCGCCTCGACGCCGAGCGCGGCCATCTTTTCCGGCGTGTCGGCGATGGCGAACAGCGCCGGCGTAACCTTGTTGACGCCGGCGTCGGTCGTTTGGGCCGACAGCACCACCGCCACCAGCAGAGTGAACGGATTGACGTATTTGAGCTCGCCCTTCGGCGACGGGTTGGCGGCGGCCAGCCGCTCGAAGATCGCCTCGGTCCTCGCCGCCCTTGCCTGCCGGGACTCTTTTCGCGCCATGCGCGATTTATAGGCAGGCGCGCCCGCCGCGCCAAGCGCGAGTGCGACTAAAGCCCGTGTTGCCATGCGCGGCGGCGGCAAGCATTATGCCCGTTCGGGCTTGGGCGCCGCAGGACAAAATGTAAGACCGGGAGGAATGGAATGAAATTGCTCAAATGGACATTGATGCTGACGGGCGCGCTTTGCGCGCTCTCCGCCGGCGCCGCGTGGGCCGCGAACGATAAGGTCGTAATCGGCGATATCGACGATATGTCAGGGCCCTATGCCGACGTCATCGGCCCCAACGGCGTCGAGGCGCTCAAGATGGCGATAGCGGATTTTGGCGGATCGGTCCTCGGAAAGCCGATCGAGATCCTGACGTTCGACCACCAGAACAAGCCGGACATCGCCGGGCAGAAACTGCGCGAATGGGCCGACACCGACGGCCTGACAATGCAACTCGGGGGCTCGAACACCGGCGTCAGCCTGGCGATGGCTGCGGCGTCCAAGGAGAAGAAGATTCCCTTCATAGCCATTGGCGCGGCCGGGGCCTCGCTCACGGGCAAGGACTGCACGCCCTACATGATCCACTACGGCTACGATACGACGGCGCTCGCCAATGGCACCGCCAAAACCATCGTCGAGCAAGGCGGTAAGAGCTGGTTCTTCCTCACCGCCGACTATGCCTTCGGGAAGCAGCTGGAGGCAGCGGCCACCGACGTCGTCAAGGCCGGCGGGGGGAATGTTGTCGGCGACGTTCGGGTGCCCCTGGGGACCTCTGACTTCTCCTCGTATCTGCTTCAGGCGCAGGGCTCCGGCGCGCAGGTCCTCGCGCTCGCGAACGCTGGCGCCGACACGTCCAACTCGCTGAAAGCGGCTGCCGAATTCGGTCTCACCAAGACGATGAAGCCGGCGGCGCTGCTCGTGTTCCTCACTGACGTTCACGCCATGGGTCTCGACATCGCGCAAGGGTTGGAGCTGACGACGGCGTGGTATTGGAACATGAACGACGAAACACGGGCGTTCGCCAACCGCTTCTTCGAAAAGACGAAGAAGATGCCGACATTTTCCCAGGCGGCCTACTATTCGGCCACGATGACCTATCTCAACGCCGTCAAGGCGGTCGGCTCGACCGATCCAGACAAAGTGATGGAGCAGCTCCACAAGACCAAGGTCAATGACATGTTCGTCAAGGACGCGCCCATCCGCGCCGACGGCCTGCTCGAGCACGACATGTACATCGTCCAGGTGAAGACGCCCGCCGAATTGAAAGGCGACTGGGACTATTACAAGATCGTCAAGACGATGAAGGGTGACGAGGCGTTCGGCAAGCTCGCCGATTCCGCTTGCCCGCTGGTCAAGAAGTAGCGTTTGCCCAAGCCGCCGCGCAACGTCTCGCCCCGAGGCGTCGCGCGGTCCCTGCTACGGCCGGCTGATCGCGGGCAACGATCCCGGCGGACCAATCAGTTGATTGCCACCCGGTAGGTCGCCTCGGTCTTGGCGGCGACTTCATCGAGCGTCGCGCCAGGAGCGAGCTCGATCAGCGCCATGCCGCGATAGCCGTGCTTGTCGATCGCGAACACGCCGAGATCGGTGATGACGAGGTCGACAACCTTGGCCCCGGTCAAGGGCAGATTGCAATGATGCAGGAGCTTTGGCCCATCCTTGGCCGCGTGCTCCATAACGACCACGATGCGTTTGACGCCGGCGACCAGGTCCATCGCGCCGCCCATTCCCTTGACCATCTTGCCCGGAATCATCCAGTTCGCGAGATCGCCCGTCTCCGAAACCTGCATCGCGCCGAGGATCGCGAGATCGATGTGCCCGCCGCGGATCATGGCGAAGGAATTGGCGCTGGAGAAAAAGCTCGTCGTCGGCAACTGGGTGACGGTCTGCTTGCCGGCGTTGATGAGGTCGGGGTCCTCCTCGCCCTCGAACGGGAACGGCCCCATCCCGAGCATGCCGTTCTCGCTCTGCAGCTGCACGCTCATGCCTTGCGGGATATAGTTCGACACCAGCGTCGGAATGCCAATGCCGAGATTGACGTAGAAGCCGTCCTTGAGCTCCTTGGCGGCGCGCGCCGCCATTTGGTCGCGGGTCCAGGCCATAACGAAATGCCTCCAAAAATTCAGGCTGCGTCGCGCTTGCGGGTCGTGCGGCTCTCGATCCGCTTCAGCGCGTTAGGGACATGCACAATGCGCTGGACGTAGATGCCCGGGGTGACGATGTGATCGCCGTCGATCTCACCCGGCTCGACCAGATGCTCGACCTCGGCGATGGTGAGCCGACCCGCCGTCGCCATCATCGGATTGAAGTTGCGGGCCGTCTTTCGGTAGACGAGATTGCCTTCCGTGTCGCCCTTCCAGGCATGGACGAGAGAGATGTCGGCGATGAGCCCCGTCTCCATCACATAGGCCTCGTTGTTGAAGTCGCGGATCTCCTTGCCCTCGGCGACGATCGTGCCGACGCCGGTCTTGGTGAAGAAGGCCGGAATGCCCGCGCCCCCGGCGCGGATGCGCTCGGCCATTGTGCCCTGAGGATTGAATTCGAGTTCGAGCTTGCCCGATAAATAGAGGTTGGCGAAGATCTTGTTCTCGCCGACGTAGCTCGAGATCATTTTCCTGATCTGGCCGGTTTCGAGCAGGGTGCCGAGACCGATCCCGTCGACGCCGGCGTTGTTGGAGACGAAGGTCAGGTCCTTGGCGCCAGACTTGCGCACCGCCTCGATCAGGACCTCGGGCACCCCGCAGAGGCCGAAGCCGCCCGCCATCAAGATCATTCCGTCCTTGATCTGGCCGGCAAGGGCCTCGTCCGCATTGGCGTAGACTTTTCGCATGGGCTGAGGGTTTCCGTTGAGAGCGCCGCGACTCCCTAACGGTCTCGGGGGCCAGCCGCAAGACGACAATGGATATGTGCGCCAAGCGCAAACATCCCATCGCGGACGGACGGAACGTCAATAGCGAAATCCAGGCCGTATGGGTTCGGGTCCGACAAGAGGACGCTTGCTTTAAGCCGAACCAGATTGGTTCGTAGCGACTATATGTTGCGGATAATCAGAATCTCGAGTAGCGTGCCCGCATGAACAATCCATCGCTCAAGCGCGCCAAGTCCGTGGAGGGCGCTCTCTGCGCCCCCTGGCGTTGCGACAAAGCGGAGAAAGATTGTCTCGGGATCACGCCCCATGCAACCCGATGAAAACTCTGGATTCGCACGAGCGAATCCAAGAAAATCCAAGAAAATCCAACCCTTATGGGCGGGATCTGCGCCGCCAAATGGCCCTGAGCCAAGAAAGTCCAAACGGATCGACCTGAGAACGGCGTTGCTGGCCGACGAAAGCAGCCAAGCCGGTCTAACCTTCGGGGCGCGAGCCGCCATCTCCTCTGGTGCGCCGCAAGCCGCCGCTCTCGCTTACCCAGGCGAGGGTCACCATGCCGAGGAGCAGCGCCAGGCCGAAGAAGCCGGAAGCGAGCGAAGTCGACCGTGCGCCGATCAGTTCGCTTGAGCCGGTGCGCTTGATGCCGATGTAGTCGCTGCCGCCGTAGCTCGGCGAAGGGTTCAAGCCGACCACGCGAGGCATGACGACCCCACCGCTCGCGCCGGCGCCGATTCGACGCACCGTGCCGCCGGTCGCCTCGGCGAGCGGCTTGAGCTTCTCGGTCGTCGAGACGACGTCCTGCATCTCGAGCGGATTCTCCTGCCCGACGTTGACCAGGGCGACATGCTCGCCGTCCTCGGCCCGATAAAGGCCGAAACGGTCGACCGCCACATGCGCGCGGCTAAGGCCGGGCGCGTAGGGCGTCAGATCGAGCTTGGTCCGCTTGCCGTTGGGCGCAACGAGATAGGTGTCCCGCGCTGCGCCGGACACGCTCTGGCGCTCCACGGTAACTTCGCGCCCCTTGGCGCTGGCCCGCAAGGCTTCCTCTTCGAGATCAGGCTCCTTCATCAGCCAGTGCGCGAGACGGCGGAGAAGGTCGAGGTAAGGTCCGCCACCGTCATAGCCGCGAGCCCAAAGCCACATCTGGTCGCTCAGGAGCAGCGCCACGCGTCCTTTTTCGACCCGCGACAGCACCAGGAGCGGTTTGTCGTCCGGCCCGCTCATGACCGTGTCGCCGCCCGTCGGTCTCGCACCAACGATCCGGAACCATCGGCCCCAATTCGGCTCGCCGTTGTTTGCGTCGACGCCGCTCAGACCCCGGGTCACCGGATGGCGCAGTCCGTCTTCGGACACCTTGGCGCGATACGCGCCCTCGACGTCGTCGCCGCTCGGCTCGGCGGGCGAGATTGCGCCCAGCGGCGAGTAATAGAGGCCGTCGGGGGTCGAGAATTCCGGCCCTTCCGCCATCAAGAGAGCGCCGCCGCCGCGAACGTAATTGGCGATGTTCTCAAGATAGACATAGGGCAGGATCGACTGCTGGGCGTAGCGATCGAAGATAATGAGGTCGAAGTCCTTGATCTTCCGTCCGAAGAGGTCCGCGACCGGAAAGGCGATCAGCGACAACTCATTGATCGGAGTGCCGTCGGAGCCCTTTTCCGGCGGACGCAGGATGGTGAAATGCACCAGATCCACATTGGCGTCCGACTTCAGGAGATTGCGCCACATGCGCTCGCCCGGATGCGGCTTGCCGGAGACCAGTAGGACCCTGAGCTTGTCACGCACGCCTTCGATGTTGACGACGGCGCGATTGCTGTCGGCGGCGAGCTCATTTTCGACCGGCGCGACTTCCAGCTCGATGACGTTCGGGCCGGGATGGTCGATCGGCGCCTTGACTTCGATCCGCTCGCCAACCTTGGCGTCGATTTCTGCGATCGTCTCGCCGTCGCGCCGGACCGTGAGCTTCACCGGTTCGCCGTGGTCGGCGCTGTCGAGTACACGCGCGACGATGACCTGATCCTTGCCGACGATGCCGTAAAGTGGCGCTTCGACCAGTTCGATGCGCCGCTGACGCTCGCCCTCGTGGCCGGTGATGAGCGCGTGCAGCGGGGCCTTGAAGCCAAGCGCGGCCGGAGACTGGGGAATGTCGTGCACGTCGCCATCGGTGATCACGACGGCGCCGCCGATCCGCTCGGGCGGCGCTTCGGCGAGAGCGCCTCGCAGCGCGGCGAAGAGTTTGGTGCCCTCGGTTTCGGATTCCTCGCGCGACGTTTCTACGACGCGCAAATCAACGTCTCCGAGCGCTTTCAGCCTCGCCTCGACCTCGTCGCGGGCTTTGTCGGTCTGCTGCGGCCGCTCGCCAATGTCCTGGCTGCCGGAACGGTCGACGACCACGGCGACAATGTCTTTCAGCGGGCGGCGGTTCTCCTGGACGAGATTCGGATCGCAAAGACCGAGCAGCAACAACGCCATGCTGAGCGCTCGAAGCCATGCGCCGCGCACGCCTCGCCAGACGAGCGCGACCGAGACCAAGAGCGCCGCCGCCGCGAGCGCATAGAGCGCGGGCCAGGGAAGAAACGGAGAAAACGCGATCGACCACGCGCTCAACGGGTGAGCCTTTCCAGAATGTCTTTGGCGTGCACCTGATCGGCTTTGTAATTCCCGGTCAGGGTGTACATAACCAGATTGACGCCACTGCGCAGGGCGAGTTCGCGCTGTCGCGCGCCGCCGGGAATAAGCGGGTAGAGCGCTCGCCCGTCGGCGTCTTCCGCCCACGCCGCGGCGAGATCGTCGGACGCGATGATGATCGGAGAGACGCTGTCGCCCGCGCGCGCCGGACGCTGAACGCGGTCATTGGGGTCTGGCGGCGGGAGAGCCTCGATCCAGGTTTGCCCGATTGACGTGCGCCCAACGATGCGATCGAGCAGATAGAAGGTTTTGGTCAGCACGTGGTCGTGCGGAACTGGCTCCAGCTCCGGCACGTCGACCCCTTCCAGCAGCGTACGCAGCCACAGCGCCTCGGGGGTCGGCGAGCCGCCTGGACGCGCAGTCAGCGCGTCGCGAGTGTCGAAGACGAGCGTGCCGCCATTCTTCATAAACGCAGCGATGCGCGTTCGCGCCTCGGGCTTGGGCTGCGGCAGCCCCGCGACGATCGGCCAATAGATCAACGGATAAAAGGCGAGCTCGTCGCGCGCCGGATCGAGCCCGACCGGCTCGGCCAGCTCGGCCGACGTACGGGAAGCCAGCACCCGGGTCAGCGCCGTCAATCCCAGCTTGGAGGTTTCATCGACCGTCGCGTCACCCGTCACGACATAGGCCAGGCGCGTCGACAGGGCCGCATCCATGTCGCGGTCGGAGATCGGCGCGGCTTCGGCGGCACGCGGCTGCTGGGGAACGGAAACAAGGCCGAGCGCGGCGGTGACGGCAAGCGCCGCGAGCGCCTTCCGACGGCGCAATGGCGCGCCGCCCATGAGCCAGATCGAAACCAGCGCATCGATCATCAGTCCGACCAGGGCCGCTGGCAGGAGCCATCGGCGAAGATCGATTGGCGGCGTGATAGAAAGCGCGCCCTCGTGGACGGTCAGGGGCCGGTAATCGGCGCGGACCAAAGTCCCGCCCTCCGCCAGCGCATTGACGGCCCGCGAGGACTCCTGCGAGCCGTAGAAGCCTGGTGGGTGGAGCGCGTCGCCGACCCCGGAAAAATCGTCGCCGATCGGTTCGGCCTGAGCGGGCGGGGGCCCAAGAACGCCGAAACCATTCAGGGTCCGCAAGGGCGGGCGTATCGTTCCGTGAGCGCCAACCTTGGCCTTCGCGCCCCCTTCGCCGGGGGCATCGGCCTCGGCTACGATTCGACGCAGCATGTCAACAAACAGGCCCGAGAGCGGCAGATTCGACCAGGTGGTGTCGGCGGTCACGTGGAACAGCACGATAAGACCTTTGCCGCGCCGCTCGGCGGTGACAAGCGGGGTGCCGTCAGCGAGGCGAGCCCAGGTCTTCTCGGCCAGCCCGGTCTCGGGCTCGGCGAGCACTTGGCGCGAAACGGTCACTTCATCGGGCGCGGCGAGACCGAAGAATGGGCTGCCCGCCTCGAACGGAGCGATATGCTTTGGTGTTTCCCACGACAGGGCGCCGCCGAGCAGGCGTCCGCCGCGACGAAGCGCTGTCGGAGTCAAGGTGTCGTCGCCCGCGGCGAGACGGGTGCCGGCGAAACGCAACAGCACGCCGCCGTTGTCGAGAAATTGCGTGATCGCGTCGAGTTCCGGCCCTGGCGCCACGCTCATGTCGGCGAGGACCAGCACCGAAGGCTTTTCGTCGAGCAGCGACACAATCGGGTCGCTTGAGGAGTCATGCCACTCGCTGATGTCGGCGAACGGCTGCAGCGCCCGCTTGAGGTAATAACTCGGCGCCAGCAACGGCTGGGCGACGTCGGCGCTCGCCCCCGAAGCGATGGCAACGCGGCGCCGGCGGGAGCGCTCGTCGATAAGCCAGGTCGCGCCCGCCGAGCGCTCGCTCTCAATGACGACTTGGGTCACGTCGTTGCGCAACTCGACCGGTAGATCGAAGCGCGCGTCAACGGTCATTTTGGCGCCGAAGTCGAAGGCGGCTCGGCCAACTTCACGTCCCTGCGCGTCAACTGCCCTCACCGAGCCGGTCGCGGGAGCGCTCGCGTCCGAGCGAGTGATCCGCGCCGTCAGCGCGCCCGCGTCGTTCTCGGCTCCAGCGAGGGCGAGCGCGCCCCGGCTGTCGGTCACCACTTCGATCGATCGAGCAATGGACGCAAGCTTGGCGGAAAACATACTGGCCCCCCCGAGTTCGACCCCGTCAGCGATCCACAGAACGTCGGTCTTCGGCTCCCGGGCGATAAAACGCTCGATCGCCGGCAGCGCCGCCGCGCGATCGGGCGCGTAGGGAACGGGCGAGAGTGAGCGCAACTGGCCTTCGATGCCGGCTCTGTCGAGCGGTGCGATATCCTGTCCCCCCTCGGAGAGGGTGTGGATAGCCACAACTCGACCGCTCCGCGCCGCTCCCGCGGCTCGTTCCCGTGCGAAGTCGATCCGTTTGTCCCATACCGGCGCCGCGGCAAACCCGTCGTCGATCAGAACCAGCAGTGGCCCCGACCCGGATAGGGCGGCGAAGCTATTCCACAACGGCTCGGCCATCGCGAGGATGATCAGGGCTCCGATGGCGAGCCGCAGCGCCAGGATCGGCCACGGGGTCCGCGCTGGCGTCGTCTCGGTCGGATCGAGCCCGATAAGTAGCCGCAGCGGGGGAAATACCGCTCGACGAGGACTGGGCGGCGTGACACGCAGGAGGAAATAAAGGGCAACGAGGCCAACGAGTGCGGCCAATACAGCGGGAGCAGCGAAGGCGAGCGGCAGACCGAACATGGGTTCAGGCGCTCCTAAGGCCGGCGCCGGGGTCGCCTGCGGAAAGGCGCATACGCAGCGCAAGCAGGATTTCCGCCGGCGAACTGTCGGTTCGGTGAATGCTCGCGCCCCAGCCCGCGCGGGCGCAGATCCGGCGGATCGCCTCGCGATGAGCGGCGAGGCGCGCGAGATAGGCGTCACGCAAATTCTGCGCCCGTGGCGTGAGGACGGTCAGCGGGCCCTCTGGGTCGAGGAACTCAGTGTTGCCCGAGAACGGGTAGGTCTCCTCGATCGGGTCGGCGATCATCACGAGTTCGCCGATCGCGCCGTCCGCGCTCACAGCCCGGATTGCGCGCGCGACCTCCTCAGGGTCAGAGAAAAAATCACCGAGCATGAGAACCATCGAACGCGTCGCGGCGGGCAGCGCCGGGGGCAATGCCGATTGAGAATCGCCGTGAAGCCGCTCGTCGGTGGCGATAGCCTCCGCGAAACGCTCAACGACGCCTGGCGTCGCCAGCGGTCGGGTCAGGCCAAGAAGTCCCGCGCGCTCACCTCCGCGCACGCAGAGATCCGCGAAGGCCAGAGCCAACAGAGCGGCGCGCTCAATCTTGGTCCCGGGCGCCGAACTCGAGCCGAACCGCATCGAGGGCGAACGGTCGAACCAGATCCAGACTGTGTGCGCGGCCTCCCATTCTCGCTCGCGTACAAAAGCGCGCTCTTCGCGCGCCGAGCGGCGCCAGTCGACCCGCGACGACGGCTCGCCGGACAAGAAAGGTCGAAATTGCCAGAAAGTTTCGCCCGACCCCGCGCGCCGGCGGCCATGGACGCCATGACGCACCGTTTGAGCGACGTGACGGGCCGCGATTACGAGGCTCGGCAGCCGGGCCGAAAGCGTTACAGCGTCTCGCCGGATGGAGGCAGGGATCGTCATCGCGCCGAAGGCCGCCGCTTCATTGGATCGTCTTGGCGACGAGCCGCGCGATCACCGCGGAAATCGTCTCGCCCTCCGCCCGGGCGGCGAAACTCAACGCCATGCGGTGCTTGAGCGCCGGTTCGGCCAACATCGCGACATCGTCGAGCGACGGCGACAGCCGCCCATCCACGAGCGCGCGGGCGCGCGCGGCCAGCATCAGCGCCTGCGCTGCGCGCGGGCCGGGACCCCAACCGATCCCCTTCGTCAACTCGGGGTCGCCCTCGCCAGGGCGACCGGCGCGCACCAGATCGAGGATCGCCTCGACAACGCGGTCGCCGATCGGCGACCGGCGCACGACCCGTTGCGCGGCTATCAGATCCTCAGCCGTCATGACGGCCTTCGGCCGCGCCTCACGCTCGCCCGTCGTTTCGATAAGAATCCGGCGCTCTGCGGCGCGATCGGGATAGCTGACGTCGATCTGCAGCAGGAAGCGATCGAGTTGCGCTTCGGGCAACGGATAAGCCCCTTCCTGCTCGAGGGGGTTCTGAGTCGCAAGCACGTGGAACGGTCGCGGCAGGTCATGGCGCGCCCCGGCGACTGTGACATGGTGCTCCTGCATCGCCTGCAGCAGCGCCGACTGGGTGCGGGGGCTGGCGCGGTTGATCTCGTCGGCCATCAGGAGCTGGGCGAAGATTGGACCCCGGATAAACCGGAAACCGCGCTTGCCGTCCTGACCTTCCTCCATAACCTCGGAGCCGAGAATGTCCGTCGGCATCAGATCGGGGGTGAACTGCACCCTGAGCGCCTCGAGCCCAACGACGACGCCCAGGGTTTCGACCAGTTTGGTCTTGGCCAGTCCCGGAACTCCGATCAATAATCCGTGTCCGCCCGCAAGCAGCGTCGTGAGCGCGAGGTCGACCACGCGCTCCTGGCCGAATATGACCCCGCCGATCTCAGCCCGCGCGGCGGAGATGCGCTCGAGCGCGACGTCGGCATCCCGAGTGAGCTGGCCTGGGTCGGCGATATTTGTCACGTTCATCGGTTCGTCCTTTGCCCCCGGAGCCTACAGTTTTGTTTTATCTTCAAGCGCACTAGATTGAATGCGCGCCCTTCGCGCAAATCCTAGCACGCAGATGTCGGACCCTCGCATTCACAAGCTCGAAAATAACGCGGAGCCCGCGCGCGCGCCGGAAGCGTCTCTGCGAGGACTCGGCGAGGCGGCGATGGGGCGAGTACGCGGCCTGACGCCGGCGCCTTCTTGGAATCCGCCAGACTGCGGCGATATCGACATGCGCATCGCTGCCGACGGAACATGGTTTTATTGTGGCTCGCCAATCGGCCGGCTCCCGTTGGTGCAGCTGTTTGCCTCGATCATGCGCAGGGAGGGCGACCGCTACGTCCTGGTGACGCCGGTCGAAAAGGTCGGGATCAAGGTCGACGACGCCCCTTTCCTGGCGGTCGAAATGCAGGCGGCCGAAGAAACGTGCGAAACGCAGTTGACGTTCCGAACCAATGTCGAGGACCTGGTGACTGTGGACGGTGACCACCCCCTTCGGTTCGAGCAGGGCGCGTCGGAGGGCCTGAAGCCCTATGTGCGGGTCAGGGGCGACCTTTGGGCGCTGGTCAAGCGGGCGCTGTTCTATGATCTGGTCGCACTCGGCCGCACGGAGCGGTTCGAGAACGAGGATTGGTTCGGCGTGCGGTCGCGCGGACTTTTCTTCCCGATGTGCCGGGCGAGTGAAATCGAGGGGCTTTGAGCGGCGACCCTGTCCCCGATCTGAGTCCATCTTCGCTTCGCGGCCTGGCGCGACGGAAGCTTGCGCGGTCGCTTGCGGTTGAGGATCTCGAGCGGGCGACCCCGCTCGGGCCGAGCGACTACGCGGTGAGCGGCTATCGCGTGGAGCCGCATGTCTTGGCGCGCGCGAAACCCGCCGCGGTGCTCCTGCCGCTGGTCGAACGGCCGCAGGGACTGACTGTCCTCTTGACGTTGCGCGCGTCGGATTTGCGCGCGCATTCAGGCCAGGTCGCCTTTCCCGGCGGCAAGATCGACCCCGGCGAGACGCCGGGCCAGGCGGCGTTACGCGAAGCGCACGAGGAAATCGGGCTTGAAGAACGCTATGTCGAGCCGCTCGGCTGGCTCGATCCCTATCTCACAGGCACAGGGTTCAGGATCGCGCCCCTTGTCGCGTTGGTCGAACCCTCGTTCGCCCTGAAAATCAACAAGTTCGAGGTCGACGAAGTCTTCGAGACGCCTTTCGCCTTCCTGATGGACCCGGCCAATCACCGCCTGGACGAACGCGAATGGCGGGGGCGCCGGCGGCAATACTACGCCATGCCTCACGATGGGCGCTATATCTGGGGCGCGACCGCCGGAATTTTGCGCAACCTGTACGAAAAGCTGTTCACTTGATGGGACGGAACGTCTTCGAACCGCTGGCGCTGTTCCTGACCCCGTTCGCGGTTTATGCGCTCTACCTTGTCATGCGCGCCCGCTACCCGCTGGAGGTCGAGCATTGGACGCGCGGACGGGTATCAATCATGACGCTGATCGGTCTCGCGGCGGCGGTTCTTGGGCTCGTCGCCATCAACGCTGTCGCGCCGCGGGGCCGCGGGGTCTACGTTCCCGCGCATATCGAAAACGGCGTCCTGATCCCGGGACGGATCGAATGACGGTCCTCAGCGGTCTGGCGGGCGGAAAGCTGAAGGATCTGACGCCGCTCCGGCACGGCCCGTTGGCGCGGGCGCTCGAAGCCCTCAACGGCGCCGGGGAGGAGACGCGCCTGGTCGGCGGCGCGGTGCGCGACCTCGCTCTCGGCGAGCAGGCGTTCGATTTCGATCTCGCGACAACCGCGTCGACCGACGAAGTCATTCGCCGCGCGCGAGCGGCGGGGTTCAAAGTGGCGCTCACCGGCGTCTCGCACGGCACGGTGACCCTCGTCGTCGACGGACGTCCAATCGAGACGACCACGCTGCGCCAGGACGTCGAGACAGACGGCCGCTGGGCCAAGGTAGCGTTCGGACGCGACTTCGCCGCCGACGCCGGGCGGCGCGACTTCACCATCAACGCGCTGTCGCTCGGCGCCGACGGAACGGTCCACGACACCGTCGGCGGGCTCGACGACCTCGCCGCCGCAAGGGTGCGTTTCATCGGCGACGCCGATCAGCGCATCCGTGAGGATTACCTGCGGATTCTGCGGTTCTTCCGCTTCTCCGCCCGCTTCGCCGGAAACGGCCTCGACCCGGAGGGGCTGGCGGCTGCGATCCGCGCCCGCGACGGCCTGGCGCGGCTCTCGCGCGAGCGGGTGCGCGCCGAACTCCTGAAGCTCATCACCGCGCGGCGTGCGGGCGAGGTCGTCCAGACGATGGGCGACTGCGGCTTTCTCGAGCCGATCCTCGGCGGCCTCGCCTATCCTCTTCGCCTCCGCCGTCTGATCACGATCGAGGCGGATCGCGGCCACGCGCCTGACGCCATCCTGCGGCTCGCCGCGCTCGCCGTCGCGATCCCGGAGGATGCGGACCGGCTGCGCGACCGGCTGCGGCTCGCCAACGCCGAGCATGAGCGGATCGGGTCCGCCGCCGCGACGCTCGTCGGCCTGCACGGGGTCGCGACGCCTCCGTCGCACGACGCCCTGCGGGCGCTCCTGTTCACCGCCGGACGCGCGGCGGCGCGCGATGCGCTCGCACTTGCCCAGGCCGAGTCCGGCAGGGCGCCGGACGCCGCCTTCGCCGCCGCCGACCGTCTCCTCAGCCAGACGCCGGAGCCCAAGCTGCCGTTCGGCGGCGCCGATCTGATCGCCCGTGGGCTGGCGGCCGGCCCGCGCGTCGGCGAGACGCTGCGCGCCTTTGAGGCGCTGTGGATCCGCGCGGGCTTCCCCGACGATCCCGAGATGCTGGCCCGCCTGCTCGATGAGGCGGCACAAAGCGCCCGCTCGACCTGACTTAACCAAGCCCGGTCGGACCCGGCTGATCCTTCGGCCAAATTTTTCCAAGGAAAAGGCTTGGATTCCCCTTGGATCGCCTTGGCGGGATCAAGCCTTTTCAACGGCTTGCGCTGACTCCTGGCTCAGGCAGGCATTTTTCTTTGGCCAAACGTCGCAAGACCTCTTTTTTGTGCCCAGCTCGGCCCACACCGCGAAGAGGCGATTCGAACGCGGATTCCCATCGGAAGGCACTATAGCGCAATTCTGGATTTTAGAAAAGCAATTGTCGCTTGCCCCGGGCGCGCTCGATTCCAGAACCTTGCCGTGCCAATCGCTCGGCGGATATCGGTCACAGTTTACTTAATCCCGAATAAATGGAGCCTTCCCAGGCTTCAGGCTTCTAATTGGGGATTAAGTAAACTGTCACCGATTAAGGCTGCAAGCGCTCAGACAGCAAAACGCCGCCGCCGCCGCCTCGGGGGAAGCGGCGGCGGCGCGGGCGAGCCGGGCAGGCTCGCGAAAAGCCTCAGTTGCGGGGTTCGGCCGGCGGCTCGCTGGGCGAATTCGGCTCGAAGGGGCGCTCGCGCCGCTCGGCCATGAACTGGTCGAACTCGGTGCGGTCTTTGGCGAAGCGCAGGCGGGCGAGAAAATCCTTGAACTCGCGCTGCTCGTCCTCGAGACGCCTCAACGTCTCGGAGCGGTAATCGTCGAAGGCGCTATTGCCGCTCGAGGGAGCGAACCAGTCGCCGCGACCGCGGAAACGCTCCATCCGCCCGCGCATATGCTCCATCTTGTCTTGCATGCGAGCGATCTTGCGCTCCCAGCGGTCCCCGCGGTGTTCCCAGTTGAGCATCGGTCCATCTCCTGCATGACGCCAATAGCCGAACCTGCCGCGCGCGATCAGGAAACCGAGCGCCAGAAGTCCCAGCGGCCACCACCATATGAATCCGAGGATCATCAAAATGACAGGCATTGATGCGCGTCCCTGGTTGTGAATGTAATGAACATTTACATCAGTCACGGCGGTTGTCAAGCGATATCGGATCCATCTTCGAGCGCGCGCCGGCTACCCCTCGAACCCGCGCCCGAGCGCTGCTCCGCCGACCTCGGGCGGCCTTTTCAGGACAACGAAGCCCGCGCGGCCCAGTTCCTCGACTATGCGCTCGGCGACGACGGTCGCCAGGACCTCAGCCGACTGGACCCTCGCCAGCCTCGATCCGCTCGTCAGCGCCAGAGCGATGGACAAAGCGAGGTCGCGCGGATCGGCGGGGGTTAGCTTGTCATCGGCTTCAGGCATGCCGGAGATTAGAACAAAAAGGGAACAAAAGCGAGCCCGCGGCCTCAATTTTGCACAGGCGCGTCTTACGGCCGCTTGACCCCGAGCCCGCGCAGATAGACCAGCATATGCGCTTCCAGAAGCTCCGCCGCCGACATCGGCAACGCGCGCTGCGCGCCGTCTCCGCGGCCGAACAGCGAAGCGACGCCATGCGCAATCGCCCAGATGTGCAGCGCGACCATGAGCGCCGGCGGGCGAGCGCCCGAGGGCATGGCGGCGCAGACCTTCTCCGCGGCGCCGCGCAACACCGCGAACGCGCGGTCGCTTGCTTCTCGCAACGCCGGGTTTGAACCGACGGGGACGCCGGCTTCAAACATCGCCGAATAGAACGCCGGCTCCGCGCGGGCGAATTCGAGATAGGCCTTGCCGAGCCGGTCGAGCGCGGTGAATTCGTCGGGACGCCCGTCGTCCCAGGCGCGCGCCAGCGCCGCGGCGAACTGCTCGAAGCCGCGCAGCGCGACATTGGCCATGAGCTCGTCGCGGTCTCGGAAATGGCGATAAGGCGCAGCCGGGCTTACGCCGGCGAAGCGCGCGGCTTCCGCAAAGGTGAAACCCGCCGTACCCTTCCGGGCGATCAATTCCAGCGCGGCCCGGATCAGCGCTTCGCGCAAATTGCCGTGATGATAACCGCGCGGCGCCTCCGCCTCGCCCGGCTCGTCCTTGCGCCAGCTCATGTAAACAATACTTACATTAGACGGGCAGACGAGTCGATGCCGGGCGGCTTCCTCGGTTAACCTATAAGCGGATCACTCGCGCGAGGCGTTACAGATGAAAAAGATCGGCTTCCTCTCTTTCGGGCATTGGACGCCCTCGCCTCAGTCGAAGACGCGCTCGGCTTCGGACGCCTTGCTGCAGTCGATCGATCTCGCCGTGGCGGCCGAGGAGCTCGGCGCGGACGGAGCTTATTATCGCGTCCACCATTTCGCCCGCCAGCTCGCTTCGCCCTTTCCGCTCCTCGCCGCAGTGGGCGCGAAGACCAGCCGCATCGAGATCGGCACCGCGGTCATCGACATGCGCTACGAGAACCCGCTCTACATGGCCGAGGACGCCGGCGCGGCCGACCTGATCGCGGGCGGGCGGCTGCAGCTCGGCATCAGCCGCGGCTCGCCCGAGCAGGTGATCGACGGCTGGCGTCATTTCGGCTATCGCCCGCCGGAGGGCGAGAGCGACGCCGACATGGGCCGGCGTCACGCCGAGGTCTTGCTCCAGGCGCTGCTCGGCGAGGGCTTCGCCCAGCCGAACCCTCGTCCGATGTTCCCGAACCCGCCCGGCCTCCTGCGCCTCGAGCCCCATTCCGAAGGCCTGCGCGAGCGGATCTGGTGGGGCGCCGGCTCCAACGCCACCGCGACCTGGGCCGCGAAGCTGGGCATGAACCTGCAGAGCTCGACCCTCAAGAACGACGAGACCGGCGAGCCGTTCCATGTCCAGCAGGCCGCCCAGATTCGGACCTTCCGCGCGGCCTGGAAGGAGATCGGCCACAAGCGCGAGCCGCGGGTCTCGGTGAGCCGCAGCATCTTCCCGCTGGTCGACGCGCTCGACCACGCCTATTTCGGGCGCGAGGAACGCGAGGGGGACCATATCGGCTACATCGATGAGAACACGAGGGCGATCTTCGGCCGCGGCTACGCCGCCGAGCCCGACCGGCTGATCAAGGAGCTCAGGACGGACGAGGCGATCGCGGAGGCCGACACGCTGCTCCTGACCATCCCCAACCAGCTCGGCGTCGCCTATTGCGCCCATGTCATCGAGGCGATCCTGAAGCACGTCGCCCCGGCGCTCGGCTGGCGCTGACCCTTTCGTCGCCGGCTCAAGCACCCTCAGTTCGAGCAGCCGGTCCGGCGGCGTTGGATCCCCTACGAGGCGTGGGCGACCTGCGGCGCGTGCTTCTTCGGCGCGCCGTAGGTGTCGGGAATCTTGTCGGCGAAGGCGACGACGAGCTCGTCGTTCTCGACGTCCTCGAGCGTGACCGGGCGCGTCGCGTCGTCGACATAGCTCTTATGGTTCGGATCGGCGAGGACGCGCTTCTTGATGCTGTGATAGCGCCACCCGACGGTGAGCCATTGCGCGACCACGGAGACGAATTCGACCGCGCGCTTGGGATAGAAGATCAGCGGATTGACGATCGGCAAGCCGGGCCGGCGTGTCGTCCTGATCTTGCGCCGCACAATGCCGCATTGAAGCGGATGAACGCCCTCGATCCGCGCGGCGGAGGAAAAGGCCGTCATCACGTCGGCGATCTTGTTCATCCTCAAGCCCGTGGCGGCGGCGCGCCTGAGGATCGTCTCGACATGCTCGTCCGTATAGTAGCGTTTGTAGGCGTCGCGATAGGCGTTTTGCCACTCTTCCTTCGACATTTTGGGGTGCGCGGTGCAGACATGCTCGACGTCGTATTTATTCATGTCGGGGTCCATCGGGACTCCCTTGCGGTAGAGGACCTGATGGTCCTCGGAGCCCGGAAGCGGGGTTAAGAAAAAGAACTCGAGGATGTCGAGCGGCAGCTCCTTCTTGATGAGCTCGATGTCGCGGGCGATCGATTTGGGCGTGTCATTGGGAAAGCCGGTGATCATGCCCGCCCAAGTCATCACCCTCTGCTTTCGCCAGGCCTGCAGCATGACCCGGTATTCCCAGATCTTGTTCTGCCGCTTCTTGGCGCCCTGCAACGATTCGGGATTGATGCTCTCGAGCCCGATGAAGACCTGGTTGCAGCCGGCCCGCGCCGCCTTCTCGATGAAGCCCGGAATCCTGTGGCAAAGCGTGTCGACCTGGAGGATGAGCTTGATCGGGATGCCCTTGTTGGTTCTCAGATCGATCAGCCGGTCGAGGATCGATTCCCAGTTACGGTTGCGGGCGAAATTGTCGTCGGTGACGAAGTAGTGATTGATGCCTTGCGCGTAGTTGGCGCGGACGATCGCCTCGACGTCGTCGGCGGTGCGGAAGCGCGACTTGCGCCCTTGCACGTTGATGATGGTGCAGAACGAGCACTGGAACGGACAGCCGCGCCCGGCGTCGAAACAGGCGTGGTGGCCGACGATCCGGCCCACCACTTCCTTCGGCAGGACGGGGATCGCCGCCGCCTCCATGCTAGGCATGTCGTGCAGGTAGTTGTAGAGGGGCTTCGCCCGGCCGGCGTCGATATCGCGGAGAAGATCGGCCATCCGCCCCTCGCCCTCGCCGGCGTAGAGGGTGACGCCGAGCGCCTGCGCCTCCCTCAGGTCCAGCGGAAGCTCGGGAAGCATCGAGACGCAGCCGGAGACGTGGAAGCCGCCGATCACCACCGGGACATCGTGCTTGCGAAAGGCCCGGGCGAGGTCGACCGCGCGCGGAAACTGGTTCGACTGGACCCCGACGAGGCCGATGAACCCGCCGCCGCCGGCCTTGATCCGTTTCGCCATCGCCTTGACGTCGATGATCTTGTTGCACTCGTCGTAGGCTTCGATCTCGATTGCGACGTCGGGCCCGAGAGCGTTCTCGTCGCGGCAGCCGGCCAGGAGGCCGTAGACGCTGGCGAGGCTGTTCGAAGGGATGGTCGAAAGCCACCATTGGATCACATAGCCGTCGTCGTCATAATGCGACGGCTTGATGAGAATGACCCTGAACGTCCGATTTGCCATGGCGCGCCCCGTTCTCGCACGTGCGTGGCCGATCGGCTCGGCCCCGCCACGCGGACAACTAAATATTCAATCCGAATCTGCTCCCGGCCCTTAAAGCCTCGCCGCCATACTATCTGCTTTCGTCGTACGGTCCAAGGAGAGATCCCGGCCCGCGCACAAGCTGCACGCCGGGTTCGAAGCCAGGCCGCGCGTTAGACACCCAACAGCGTCTCGCACGCCTCCTCGAGTTCATCGAAGTGCGAGATCACCCGGTCGGGCTCGAGTTCGGCGACGGGCGTGTCGCTGTAGCCGAAGTCGACCGCGATCACCGGCAGGCCGGCGGCGCGTGCGGTCCTGATGTCGGTGATCGAATCGCCGACCATGATGGCGCGATCGCTCGCCCCGCCCGAGGCCGCGATCGTCTTCAGGAGCGGCGTTGCGTCCGGCTTGCCGACGCCGAACGTGTCCTGGCCGCAGATGAAGGCGAAGCGCTCGGCGACGCCGAGCTTTTCGATCAAGAGCCTGGCCAGGCTTTCGATCTTGTTGGTGCAGACGGCTTGCCGCCAGCCCGCGCGCGCAAACACCGCGAGCGCCTTGTCGACGCCCGGATAAAGCCGGGTGCGATCGGCGATATGGGACCTGTAGTACTCAAGATAGTCGGCAAACAGCGCCTCAAGAGTTTGCGGGTCGAGCGTTTTGCCGGAAGCGGCGAAGCCGCGCGTGATCAGGGAGCGCGCGCCGGCGCCGAGCAATGAACCGGCGCTCTCGACCCGCATCGGCGCGAGGCCTTCTCTCCCCAACAGGTAATTGAGTGTCGCCACCAGATCCTCGGCCGTATCGGCGAGCGTGCCGTCGAGATCGTAAACGATGGTCGGGGCGGCGATCGGCATGTCAGTTCCAGAAATCGGGCGCGGCGGGGCTGAGAACTCCGCCGATCCTGACCGGCGCGATGGCTTTTGTCAGGCCGTCGGGACCGATCTCGGCGGCGACGGCGCAGAGCGTCGCCGGCCCCAGCGCCGGCTCAAAGCGGCCCGAGGGTATACGCAGCGTGAACCGGCGCAGGGGCTCGTCCTTCTCCATCCCGATCACCGAATCATAGTCGCCGGTCATGCCGACGTCGGTGACAAAGCCGGTGCCGCCGGCCAGGATGCGATGGTCGGCGCTCGGCACGTGGGTGTGGGTGCCGACAACGAGGCTCGCCTTGCCGTCGGCGAAAAACCCGAGCGCCCCTTTCTCGCTCGAGGCTTCGGCGTGGACGTCGATGAGCGAGGCGTCGCACCCCTCGCCGAGCGGGCAGAGCGCGAGCTCGCGCTTGACGACGGCGAAGGGATCGTCGAGCGCGTCCATGAAGATGCGGCCGAGTACATTGACGACGAGCAGCCTCGCGCCCCTCGCGCTCTCGACGACCGACGCGCCGCGGCCGGGCGTGCCCGCAGGGTAATTGGCTGGCCGGACGAGCCGCGGCTGGCGCTCGATGAAGACGAGCGCCTCGCGCTGGTCGAAGGCGTGGTTGCCAAGCGTCACCGCGTCGACGCCGACAGCGCGGAAGTCGTCGAAGATGGCTTCAGTGAGGCCGAAGCCGCCGGCGGCGTTCTCGCCGTTGACGACGACAAAATCGAGCTTCCAGCGGGAGCGCAGAATCGGAACCTGCTCGAGAATCGCGGCGCGGCCCGAACGGCCGACGACGTCGCCGATGAACAGCAGGCGAATCATGTGGGAGCGAAGAGAATGGTTTCCTGATCGGTCACGATGGCGTCCAGGCCCTGGTCATGCGCCTCATACGGCACCGCGGCGACTTCGCAAACCCCGTAGCCGACGCCGACCGCATGAATGGGCTTGATCGCGCGCAAACGAGCGAGCGTGCGGTCATAATAGCCGGCGCCGTAGCCGATGCGATGGCCGCTTCGGTCGAAGCAGGCGAGCGGCACGAACAGGAGGTCCGGATCGACGGCGGCCGCCTCTTCCAGAGGCTCGGCAATCGACATCGCGCCCGACCGGGTCGGATCGCCGGGCCGCCACAGGCGAAAAACGAGCGGGGAGCCGCGGCCGACCACGACCGGCAGGGCGGTCGCATAGCCTTGCGCCGCGAGGCCGCTCAGGAGCCCGAGCGTGTCGGGCTCGTCGCGCAGCGCGTGAAAGGCGGATACGGCGCGCGGGCCCCAGAGGCGCGCCAGACGCAAACCCTCGCCGGCGAGCCGTCGGCCGAAATCGGCGCGCGCGCTCGCCGCGAGCGTCCCCCGTCTGGCGAGAGCCTCGCGGCGGAGGGCTGCCTTCGGATCGGCGTTGGTCGGGGGCAAGGGCGAGCCGATCCGAAAGTAAATGAGCGCGGAGCCGAGACGGCCGTTGGACGGTGATCCCGGGCGCCTACGTAAGTAGGTGGGAGCCATGTGCCTAAGCCCACGGGCGAAGACAGGGACAGCCCCCATGGGGATCGTACGGCCCCGAGGAATATTGTCCTGACGCGCCACCCAGCTCCGCAGGGGCTCATGTAGGCTCTCAATCGGCAATTGGCTAGTGCGGCGCAACGATGGACGAAGCCGGAGCTTCGAGGTCGGCGCGATCGCCCGCCCTCACCTCATTTGGCGGCTCTGCGCCACGCGCGAATGGGCTTAGAGTGCGGGAATGGTGAGTCCGGCGCAGCCAATGAGCAATTCAGCCCGTGCCGTTCGGGTCTGGGACCTTCCCGTCCGCCTCTTCCACTGGCTGATCGTGGTCCTTGTCGCCGCGGCCTATGCGACATGGCGGCTCAACTGGATGGTCTGGCATGGCTGGATTGGCGATCTTACGCTGGCCTTGGTGCTCTTTCGGCTGCTTTGGGGTTTCTTCGGCAGCGAGACGGCGCGGTTCTCCCACTTTCTCACCCCGCCACGGATCGCCTTTCAGCACCTCAAATACATATTCCTTCGGGAGCCCGACCGGCAGGTGGGGCACAACCCTGCCGGCGGCTGGATGGTGCTTCTGCTGCTCGCTCTGCTTCTCGCCGAGGCGCTGACCGGAATTTATGTCGCCAACGACATCGCCGACGCTGGACCCTTGACGGCGATCGTGCCGGCTCCAGCCGCGGACGCCATCGACGCCTCTCACGCGATCATCTGGAATGTGCTGCTCGCCGTGATCGCCGTGCATGTGCTGGCGATCGCCGGCTATGCGGCGGTCAAGGGACAGGACCTGGTGCGGCCGCTGATAACGGGGACGAAGACGCTGCCGGAACCCGTGACCGCGCCGCGCGTGGCGAGCGCCGCGCGCGCGGCTATCCTATTTGCCGTTAGCGCGGCGGCGGCGATCGTCATCGCTTCGGCGATGTAGGCGCCGTCAGCTCTTGGGAGGCGTGACCTGACCGCGAATCTCCCCCGCCGGATGGGCCTGGGAGTGAATGTTGATATACCATTCTCCGTCGGAGAACTGCTTCGCCTGCTCAGGCGTGAGCGTGGCGCTTCCCGTCATCGGGTTCGCGGGCGGGCTGCCCTGCTTGCTGAGCCAGATGACCGGCGGCGCATTCTGGCCAGCCTTCGCCGGGCCGTGGAAATGGGCCATCGTGGCGGCGCTCGACAGCCCACTATAGGAGATGGTCCAGGTCACCACCCGCGTCGTCGGGTCGTATGTCAGCTGGGCCGTTCCCGTGCCGCTCGAATTGACCGGAGGGGAGCTTTGCGCCCCGCTCAGTTCAACCTTGAAGGGCGCCGGGTCGGCGTGCGCTATCCCCGCGCAAGCCACGCTCAGCATGACGGCAAAGGGAAACAGGGCTCGTTGAAAGGTCGTGGCGTTCATCTTCTCCTCCGCCGGGCGCAAGCTACTCGGTTCACGCAAACTGAGGCCGCCCTTGCGTCCATGATGGCACGATTTGCCCGGCGATGGACAACTTTTGCCGCCGCTCCGAGTATGTTAAGGCGCACGGCCCGGAAGCGACAATGATCACAATACAATGCTTGGCCGAATCCCGGCCGCGATTTCCGGGCCGGGGGGCTTTGTCGGCTGACCGGGCGGCGCCGCGCGGCCAAACGGGAATGGTCCGGACGCCGGGGGACCGAGGCTGATGCCCAGTTTGTCGATTCGGGCGCGCCTGATCTTCCTGTCCGTCCTGCTGCTTACGATCCTCGCCATCTCCTCCGCGCTTCTGATCCGCGAGCTTGCCAGCGTGTCGCGCAGCCTTGCCGAGGAGACAACGCTCGTCTCGGTGGTCAAGAACGCCAATTCCGCCAGCAAGCATTTCGGCGACCTGAAATATTGGGTCATGGACGCGGCGGTCACGCAGCTCGCCCGCTCCCAGCAAGCGGCGGATAGCGCAAAGGCGGGCCTCGATTCCGACCTCAAGGCGATTTCGGCGGTCGATCCCGCCTTTGTCTCAGCCATCGGAAGCGAAGTCGGCTCGATGACGGATCTCGCGCGGCAGGCCGGCGTTGCCTATTCGAGCGACGACAGCGCCTCCGGCAACGCACTCATCGAGCAAGCCAAGAGCCACGTCATGACCATCGACGGCGAGATTGACCGGGTCGTGGACCGGGTCGAGCAGCAGGCCGTGGCAAGGCGCGACGCGTCGATGCGAGGGGCGCAACTCGCCGTCAGGCTCGCGATCGCCGGCGGAATCGGAGCGCTTCTGATTGCGTTGGGCCTCACTGCATTGACCGTGCGCTCGATCACCGTTCCGTTGAAGCAACTCGAGCGCAGCATGGCGTCGATCACCCACGGCGATCTCGACCCCGCGATGCCGCGCACGGGCGCTCATGAGATCGGCGCGATGGTGACGACGCTCGGAATGCTGCGCGACAGCCTGATCGAACGGCGCCGGCTCGAGCGCGAACGCGAGCGCGCCCAGGCGGAGATCCGGGCCGCGCGCGACGCCGCCGAGGCGGCGCTGCAGGAGCTGAAGGCGGCCCAGGCGAACCTCATTCAGGCCGAGAAGATGGCCTCGCTCGGCCAGTTGACCGCCGGGATCGCCCACGAGATCAAGAACCCGCTCAACTTCGTCAATAATTTTGCGAGCCTTTCGATCGGACTTCTCGATGAGCTCAAGGAGGTGGTCGCGCCCGCCGTCGCGTCGCTGGACGAGAGCCAACGCGGCCAGCTCGACGAGGTCGCCGAACTCTTGACCGGAAATCTCGAGCGGATCACCGAACACGGAAAGCGCGCCGACAACATCGTCAAGAGCATGCTCGCGCACTCGCGCGGCGGCGGCGGCGATCGGCAAAAAGCCGATCTCAACGCGCTGGTCGAGGAATCACTCAATCTCGCCTATCACGGCGCCCGCGCCCAGGATCAGAACTTCAACATCACTCTCGACCGGCAGTACGCCCCCGACATCCCGCCGGTCGAACTCGTGCCACAGGACGTCACGCGAGTGTTTCTGAACCTGTTCGGCAATGGATTCTACGCGGCGAGCGAGCGGCAACGGGCGGTCAACGACGGGACGTTCGAGCCCGCGCTCACGGTGACGACCCGCGATCTTGGCCAGGCGGTCGAGGTCAGGGTGCGCGACAACGGCACGGGCATTCCCGACGCGATCAAGGACAAGCTCTTCCAGCCGTTCTTCACGACGAAGCCGACCGGCGTCGGCACCGGGCTCGGGCTCTCGATCAGCTACGAGATCGTCACCAAGCAGCATGGCGGCACGATCAAGGTCGAGAGCGAAACTGGAAGATTCACCGAATTCATCGTAACTCTGCCCCGTCGCTTTTCGGCCGGCGCGGCGGCTGAGACGCCGACGGCGGGCAGGGGGTCATGACCGTAAGCATCCTGATTGTCGACGACGAGCCCGACGTCGCCGTCCTGTTCCGCCAGCAGTTTCGGCGCGAGGCGCGGGAGGGCGAATATGTCCTGCATTTCGCGGTTTCGGCCGCGGAGGCGCTCGAACGTCTCGCCGGCGACATCGAGCCGCGATTGATCGTCATTCTCTCGGACATCAACATGCCTGGCATGGATGGCCTCTCGCTCCTGCGGGAGATCAAGAAGCGCTTTCCCGAACTGCCGGTGATGATGCTGACCGCTTATGGCGACGAGGAACGGCGCCGCCGCGCCGCCGAATGTGGCGCGGCCGAGTTCGTCACCAAGCCGGTCGACTTCGATTTCCTTAAAGGGCGGTTGCGGCAGCTTCACCCGCCCTCGAGCTGAAGGGCAGGGTTTGGCCCGCGGACCGTCGGCGCCTATGTTGAGGCGCCGAGCACGAGCGTAACCTGAACGATGACAGAGCTTGCTCCATCCGCGGCCGAGGCCGTCCCGCCCGGATCTTCGAACCTCGTCAAGACCCAGGCGCAGCAGCGGGCCGAGCTGCGTAGGATGCGGACGATCGCGACGCTGCTGCTCGTCGCAATGGCCGCGATCTATCTCCTGATGCGTCGGGCTCCGGCTTCCTGGGCCTGGGCGCCCTATCTCAGCGCGTTCGCTGAGGCTGGCATGGTCGGGGCGTGCGCCGACTGGTTCGCGGTCGTCGCGCTCTTTCGCCACCCGCTCGGCCTGCCGATTCCCCACACCGCCGTCGTGCCGGAAAACAAGCGGCGGATCGGGCCGGCGCTTGGCCGCTTCATCACCAACAATTTCTTAAGTCCCCGCGTCGCTATCGCCCGCCTCTCGTCGGTCGACTTCGCCGGTCTTGCAGCGCGGTGGCTCGAGGACGAGCGCAACGCGCGGTCGGTCGCAGCCGGCGCCGCCCGCGCCATCCCCTACGCGCTCGACCTCGTGCCGAAGGCGGCAATCGAGGAGTGGGCCGCTCTCGCCGTGCGGCGCGGGATCGAGGCCATCCCCGCCGCGCCGCTCGCCTCGCGGGGCCTATCGGTCCTGTGGGCTCAGGGGGCGGGTCAGGCGCTGCTCGACCAGGGCCTCGATTTTGTCGAAGAGGCCCTCGAGCGCAACGGGGGGACCATCGTCAGACATGTGTCGCAGAGGTCGTCGCGCTTCATCCCCCAATGGGTCGACGACATGATCGCCGCCAAGGTCATCAACGGCCTCGCGGGAACTCTCGAGGACATGCGCGACCCTGACCATCCCTGGCGCGACGAAGCGAATGCGTTCGTCGAGAAATGGGTCCACGACCTCGCCCACGATCCCCAAATGTTCGCGAAGGGCGAGGCGTTGAAGCATGACATTCTCGCGAACCCAGTGTTCGCCGAGCAGGCGCGGGCGTTCTGGGCGGAGCTCGAAGCGGTGGCGAGGGACGATCTGCCCCGGAACGCCGATGCGATCGTCGCGTGGCTTGCGGCCTCGGCCGGCGCGCTCGGCCGATGGCTCGAGGAGGATCAGGCGCGGCGGGAGAGGATCAACCGGCGGGTTAGGCTTCTCGCGCTGCGCGCCGTCCTGCCCCGCCGGGCCGAGATCGGCGGCTATATCGCCGCCGTCGTCGACAACTGGGACACCGCCACGCTGGTCGAGCGCCTCGAACTCCAGGTCGGCAGGGACCTGCAGTATATCCGCATCAACGGGACGTTGGTCGGCGGGCTGGTCGGGCTTGTCATTTTCACCCTCTCGCGGGCGTTCGGCGGCTGATCTTCGCTGACGCGGATCGCTCAGGCGTTTCGCCGCGCCACCGCGAGTATGGCGTAGCCGCGGAACCGGCTCTCGATCGTGCATGTCATGCCGCGCTCGGCGGCGAGAGCCCCGAGCACCTCACCGAGATCGTCGCGCGGGACCACCTCGAACGCGGCGAGCCATCGCCGCAGTCCGATTCTGAACGGGCCGGGCAACCCGGCGCCGGGGCCGAAATCGATCACATGCAGCGAGCCGCCGGGGGCGAGAATATCGAGCGCCTGGGCAAGCGCGCTACGCCAGGGAGGGATCATCGACAGCGCGTAGGAGATCATGACGCGGTCGAACCGGGCATGGCCGAACAAAGTCTCGGGATCGAACGACGTGGCGTCCCCGTGGCGGAGCGCCACTCGGGCGGAAAGCCCGGCGCGCGCGATCGAACCGGCCGCGCTCGCCAGCATCTCCCGCGAGACGTCGAGGCCGGACAGACGGGCGCCGGGATAGGTCCGCGCGATCTTGATGAGATTGCGCCCGGTGCCGCAGCCGATCTCGAGCACGCTCGCGCCCGGTCCGGCATAAAGGCCTCGAACCGTCTCGTCGCGACCCAGGAGATAGAATTTGCGGCTGAGGTCGTAAATATGGCGCTGGCGGCGATACATGCGGTCCATGAGCTGAGCGGCGTCGCTCATGTTCAGGAGGCTTTAAGTGTGTAGAGGTGGAAGGCGCCGTAGATCGAGGAGCGGTCTCGGCGGCCAAGCTCGCGGCTCCTTTCCTCCTCGTATCGCCAGCGGGCGAGCACCTTGTCCGGCGCCCGGCCGGGCAAGAGCCGTTCGTCTGCAGCGGTGCGGAAGATCACCCGCGCGCCCGGCCGCGCGGTGCGGGTGATCTCGGTCCAGAGCGCTGCGAGCTCGGCGTCGTTCATCCAGTCCTGCGCGTCGAGCAGGACGTAGCGGTCGAAACTCGCTGGCGGGGAATCGCGCAGGATGTCGGTAAACGAGCGCTGGACATAGCGGACACGACCGGCGCGTGCACGGATAACTTCGAAATTCTCCCGCTGGAGGTAGGGCGGGAGCGCGGGGTTCGGCCCCGGTGCATAGCGGCGGCCGAACGCCTGCCAGGCGAAATAGTTGTCGGCGATGTCGAAGCCGCAGGCGAGCCGCTCGAGCCGTTCGCTCAAGACGGCGCCGATGCCCGACGGCGAGCCCGCGGCCAGCCCCTTATACTGCGTGGGCGGGATGCCAAGGCCATAGAGGGACGCCGGCTGTTTGAGGATCCAGCGAACGAGCGGCTTACTGAAGATCGGCGCGAGCCGCTTCTCGTAGAGCGCCCGCTGCTCGTCGAGTGAGCGCGCTTTCAGCACGATCGAGGGATCGAGGCCATGCAGCCGCGCGAGCGTATGGCCGGCGCCGAGCACATGGCCGAGCAGGCCGTGATGGTAGAAATTGTGGGCGAAAACGCCGATGCGGCGGCGGCCGAGCGCTGTCCGCTTGTCCCAGTACGCGCGGGTCGCCGGATCGAGCCTCGGCCTGAGCCGCCGATCATAAGCTGCGACATTCGCGCGCGCGTCGGCGCGGCCGAAGAAGCGGAAGAAGGTTTCATGGTCGGGCAGATTCTGAGCCGCGCAGATCTTGAGCCGGCCGAGCGCGATATGGGCCCCGTTGAGGTCGACGGCGGTGACGCCGGCCGGATCGGCCAGGAGGTAGGAGAGCACGTTGCAGCCGCCCGAGGCGATGGCGATCACCTCATGCCCCGGCCCGATCTCGAGCGCGGCCATATCGACGACCGGATCCTCCCAGATCTGCGGATAGACGAGGCGTTCGAAGGCGAACGTGAACAGGCGCTCGAGCACGCCCGCGCGCGAGAGCGGCTTCGACCGATGGATTGCAGCCTTCAGGCCCGCGCTGGTCGCGCGCCGCATCGCGTTTGTGGCTTGCCGCAAGGGTGAATCTCCCGCCGGCGGGAATCGGTTGGAGCGCGCTAAATGAGTCGCGTGACGGGCGCGTGACGAAAGGCTTGACAGCGCCTTCATTCGCCGTCCGCAGTTCAGGTGCGGGCGATCAAATCATCAACTCGCGAAAGGAAGGTCTTGAGAATCGGCGAGGCGTTATCCTTCCGGTAGCCGATCATCAGTTCGACGGTCGGCTGCTTGCCTTTGAGGCGCCGGCTCACGATGGACGGGGGCAGGTAGTCTTCGATCGAGATCGGCAGGAGCGCTACGCCGCGCTCCGACGTCACCAGAGACATCGCCATGGCGAAGTTGTCGATCTCGAATCGCGGCGCGACCTTGACGCCGCAGTTCCTTAGATAACCGTTCACCGCTCCACGCAGGATGCGTGGAATCTCAGACACGCCAATGAAGGTCTCGCGCTCAAGGTCGCGCGGATCGAAGGTCTTACGCGCCGCCAGCCGATGATCGCTCGGCAGGATGGCCACGAGAGGCTCCTCAAGCAGGAGTTTGAATTCCAGATCCGGCTCCGGCTCGCGGCGTAGGAAGGCGACATCGGTCCTGCCCTGTTTGAGATCATCGGCGAGGTTCACCGAGAATCCGCTCGACACCCGAATCTCGATATTGGGCAGTTCGTCTGCAAGGATGCCGGTGGCCCGCGCGAGCCAGGCGGCTTCCTGACCGGTCAAGAATCCGACTGCGAAACTCGGCTTCGCGGGCCGCGCGGCGCGCCTCGCCGCGTCCAAGGCGGCTTCGGCCTGGGTCAGCGCAAGCCGGGCGTGATCGAGGAAAGCGCGGCCGGCCTCTGTCAGTTCCACCCCACGCACGCTGCGAACGAAAAGCGCCGCGCCGACTTCATGTTCGAGATCGCGAATCTGCCGGCTGAGCGACGGCTGGGCCGTGTGCAGCCGCGCCTCAGCCGCAAGCTTCATGCTGCCCGCCTCCGCAGCCGCGATGAAATAGCGAAGATGCCGGAGCTGCATTACGTGCTATCCCCTGCAGGCATATCCATCAACATATAAAGTCTTTTTCACCGGCGCCAGAGCGCGCTACTTTTGCCGTCAGCGGTCGATCGTCGTGGGGCTGCCAACGCGCCGCGCGCAGATGTTTTCTTCGAGAAAGCAACGGGTTCGAGGGAGGGTTCGGCCGCGCGCATACGCGCGGCCGAACCCGGTCAGGGACGCCGAGGCGGCGCGACGAACCTAATCTCACAAGCATAGTTTGCCAGGGTCTGGCACGGATACTCACATCTACAACTGGAAAGGAAATTGCGATGGCGAAGACGCTCGAAGGCAAGGTCGCGCTCGTGACGGGCGGCTCGCGAGGCATTGGCGCGGCGATCGCCAAGCGCCTCGCCGCTGAAGGCGCGACGGTCGCCATCACCTACGCAAAGGGCGCGGACGCCGCCGCCTCAGTCGTCCAGGCGATCAAGAGCTCCGGGGGCAAGGCGATCGCGGTGCAGGCGGACGCGACCGCCGCCGATCGCGTCACCGCGGCGGTTGAGAAGGCGGTCACGACACTCGGCAAGCTCGACGTGTTCGTCAACAACGCCGGGACCGCGATCCCGAAGAAATTCGAGGAGACGACACTCGAGGAGCTCGATGCCGTGATCGATCTCAACCTGCGGGGCGCCTTTGTCGCAACGCAGGTTGCGCTCAAGCGGATGAACGACGGCGGCCGGATCATCCTGATCGGCTCATGCGTAGGAGAGCGCATGATGACGCCGGGCCTCGTGTCCTACGCAGCCACCAAAGGCGCGATCAAGATGTTCGCGCAAGGCCTGGCCCGCGAGGTTGGGGACCGCGGCATCACCGTCAACAACATCCAGCCGGGACCGATCGACACCGAGCTTAATCCCGTGGAAGGCGAGTGGGCGGTTCCGCAGAAGGCGAATACCGCGCTCAAGCGATACGGCAGCGTTGACGACGTCGCGGGGCTTGTGGCGTTCGTCGCCGGCCCCCAGGCCTCGTACATCACCGGCGCAAGCCTGACGGTGGATGGAGGCACGAACGCCTGAGCCGAGGGCGGCGCGGGTCAACGAGAGGTTGCGGTCGGACGGCCGGGTCACTATAGAGGCGCCGGCTCCAATCCGCCGAGGCGGATCGAGAGCGCAACCCAAAACCTGCAAAGGCGCTTGTTTCGTCATGGCTTTCCTCGCCGACGCCCTCTCTCGCGTGAAGCCCTCCGCCACCATGGTGGTGACGCAGAAGGCGCGCGACCTCAAAGCCAAGGGGCGCGACATCATTTCGCTCTCGGTCGGTGAGCCGGACTTCGACACGCCCGACAACATCAAGCAGGCGGCGATCGAGGCGATCAGGCGCGGCGAGACCAAGTACCCGCCGGTGCTCGGCATCCCGCCCTTGCGCGAGGCGATCGCCGCCAAGTTCAAGCGCGAGAACGGGCTCGACTACAAGGCGTCCGACACCATCGTTGCGACCGGGGGCAAGCAGATCCTCTATAACGCTTTCCTGGTCACGATGAACAAGGGCGACGAGGTCATCATCCCCGCGCCGTTCTGGGTGAGCTATCCCGAGATGGTCGCGATCAACTGGGGCGACCCGGTCATCGTGCCGACCACGCTCGAGAGCGGCTTCAAGCTCAAGCCCGAGGATCTCGAGCGGGCGATCACGCCGCGCACCAAGTGGGTGATCCTGAACTCGCCGTCGAACCCGACGGGCGCGGCCTATACCCGCGACGAGCTTAAAGGCCTGACTGACGTGCTTATGCGCCACCCGCATGTGTGGGTGCTGACCGACGACATGTACGAGCATCTGACCTATGGCGACTTCGTGTTTACGACGCCGGTCCAGGTCGAGCCGGCCTTAAAGCCGCGTACGCTCACGATGAACGGCGTTTCCAAAGCCTATGCAATGACCGGCTGGCGGATCGGCTACGCCGCCGGGCCGGCCGAGCTCATCAAGGCGATGGACATGGTGCAGGGTCAGCAGACCTCGGGCGCGACGACCATATCGCAATGGGCGTCGGTCGAGGCGCTGAACGGGCCGCAGGACTTCATCCCCGTCCGCCGCAAGGCGTTCGAGGAGCGGCGCGACCTGGTCGTCTCGATGCTGAGCCAGGCGAAGCACCTGCAATGCCCGAAGCCGGAGGGGGCGTTCTACGTCTATCCGTCCTGCGCCGGCGCCATCGGCAAGAAGACGCCGTCGGGCAAGGTGATCGAGAGCGACGTCGATTTCGTCAGCGAGCTTCTGGAAGAGGAAGGGGTCGCCGCCGTCCAGGGCAGCGCCTTCGGCCTCGGACCGAACTTCCGCGTCTCCTACGCGACCTCGCTCGACAAGCTCGAGACCGCCTGCGCGAAGATCCAGAAGTTCACCGCCGAGCTGAGGTGACGCCCGGTGCACTCCCGCCCGAGCGGGAGGGTCGCCTCACCCCATCCGCCGTTCGAGCCCATCGAGCACGCGATAGCAGTCCAGCACCTGCGCGACGCTGGCGTTGGGCTCGCGGCCTTCCTTGATCGCGGCAAAGAACTCGCGGTCCTGGAGCTCGATCCCGTTCATGCTGACCGCGACCTTGGAGACGTCGATCTTCTCGTCCTTGCCGGTAAAGAGATCGTCGTAGCGGGCGATATAGGTCGCGCTGTCGCCGATATAGCGGAAGAACGTGCCAAGCGGCCCCTCGTTGTTGAACGAAAGCGACAGCGTGCAGATCGCGCCGTTCTCCGCCTTGAGCTGGATGCTCATGTCCATCGCGATGCCCAGCGTCGGGTGGATGGGCCCTTGAAGCGCGTTGGCCTTCACAATTCGAGAGCGCGCCTGGTAGGCGAAGAGATCGACGGTGTGTGCGGCGTGATGCCAGAGCAGATGGTCGGTCCATGAGCGCGGCTGGCCGAGCGCGTTCATATTGGTGCGGCGGAAGAAATAGGTCTGCACGTCCATCTGCTGGATATGGAACTCGTTCCTGAGGATGCGCTGGCGCACGAACTGATGGCTCGGATTGAAGCGGCGGGTGTGGCCGACCATCGCGACGAGCCCGGATTTTTTCTGTTCGGCGACCACGGCCTCGGCGTCCTTGAGGCTGTCGGCGAGCGGAATCTCGACCTGCACGTGTTTGCCGGCTCTCAGGCACTCGAGCGCCTGCGCCGCGTGCATCTGGGTCGGCGTGGCGAGAATGACCGCATCGAGTCCGGGAACCTTCAGGCTCTCCGCGAGGTCGGTCGCGACATGGCCGACGCCATACTGCGCCGCCGCCTCCTTCGTCTTGTCGAGATCGCGGCCGACGAGCGAGACGGCCTCGACTCCGTCGATCAGTTTGATCGCGTCGAGGTGCTTCAACCCGAACGCGCCGGCGCCGGCGAGGGCGACTTTGATGGTCTTGGTCATGAGGAGCCTCCCAAGGCAGGAGTCCGTCATTGCGAAGAGCGCAGCGACGAAGCAATCCATGGACGCGAAGAGCGGAGCGCGGCGTTCTCTGGATTGCTTCGCTTCGCTCGCAATGACGGAATAGTAGGCGCGGTCAGCGACCCGCGCGCTACAGACAGTTACGCCGCGTTCTCCAATATGAGATGCCCGACCGCGGTGTTGGACGCCGGGACATGATAGAACCGGTGTGCCACTTTCGGCTTTGGGCCGCCCGCGACGACGTCGGACATCGCGCCGCGCGCGATCAGCCACATCACGAGCTCGATGCCTTCGCTGCCTGCCTCGCGGACATATTCGATGTTCGGCATCTTCGAGAGACCCTTCGGGTCGTCGATCAGCCGGTCGAGGAAGGCGTTGTCCCACTCCTTGTTGATGAGGCCGGCGCGCGGTCCCTGCAGTTGATGGCTCATGCCGCCAGTGCCCCAGATATGGACGTTGATGTCCTCGGGGTAGCTCATGATCGCCCTGCCGATCGCCTGCCCGAGCGCGAAGCAGCGCGCCCCGGACGGCACCGGGTGCTGCACGACGTTGACCGCGAACGGAATGATCTTGCACGGCCATTCCTTGACCTCGCCGAATACGCAGGAGAGCGGCACCGTGAGGCCGTGGTCGACGTCGATCTCGTTGACCATCGTGAGGTCGAAGTCCTGCTGGATCACTTCGGAGGCGACATGGGACGCAAGCTCCGGATCGCCGATGACCTTCGGCACCGGGCGCGCGCCATAACCTTCGTCGGCGGGATTGAATTCCGGCCCGGTCATGATCGCGAAAGTGGGGATCATCTGGAGGCTGAAGGCGGTGGCGTGATCGTTATAGACCACGAAGATCACGTCGGGCTTGTGGGTCTTCATCCACTGCTTGTCGAAGTCGTAGCCGGCGAAAACCGGCTTCCAGTAATCTTCCTTGGTTTTGCCTAGGTCGAAGGCGGCGCCGACGGCGGGGATGTGCGAAGTGTAAAGCGAGGCGGTGATGCGGGCCATGTTCAAGCGTCCTTTGGCGGCGAAGCGGCGATGACCGTCATTTCTTCCCGGGGCGCTGGGCGTCTCCGTCCTCTCCAAGCCTGCGGTTGCCCTCGATCTTGCGGCCGCCCTTGATCATCATGTCGCGATATTCCTGCTCGCTCATGCCGGTCATGCTGCCCGCCATCTGCTGGAAGCTCTTGCCATCCGTCGCGCCGATCTTCGACAGGAAATAGATGTTGCCGCCGAGCGCCATCATGCGGTTGAGATCGCGGTCGAGCACGGCCTGTTTCTGCTCCTCGGTCATCTTCCATTCGTCGAGATAGGCGCGTTCGTTGGCCTTGAAGCGGGCGCGATTCTCCGCCTTCATAAGCGACATGCAGAACTGGTTGAGCCAGTAGCCTTTGCGCGACTGCTCGGCGTCGAAAACGATCGTGCCGGGAATTTCCTTGAACTCCTTGTCGAGCGCCATGGCTCTCACCCTCACTTTTCATCCGGCCAGTAGAGCCGCATCGGATTATCGACGAGCAAAGATTCCTGCAGGTCCGCCGCGGTTGCGATCTCGGGAATGAAATCGACCAGAAGCCCATCGTCGGGCATGTGGCCCTTCAAATTGGGATGCGGCCAATCGGTGCCCCAGAGCACACGGTCCGGAAATTCCTCGACGACCTTGCGGGCGAACGGCACGACGTCGCGATAGGCGTGCCGCTCGCCGTTCAGCGCAGGCGGCCCGCTCACCGACAGGCGCTCGGGACAGGTCGCCTTGCACCAGACATTCTCGTACTCGTCCATGAATTTGAGGAAGCGCGAGAACTCGGGCCCGTCGACCGGCTTCGTCACGTCCGGGCGGCCCATGTGGTCGACGACCACGGTGGTCGGGAGCGCAGTGAAAAAATCGATGAGCTCCGGCAGGTCGGCCGCCTCGAAATAGACGACGACGTGCCAGTCGCGTTCGACGATGCGGCCGGCGATCTCGATCAATTCGTCCCTGGGCGTGAAATCGACCAGCCGCTTGACGAAATTGAACCTCACGCCCCGCACGCCGGCCTCGTGGAGCCGGTTCAATTCGGCATCGCTCACCTCGCGCCTGACGGTCGCGACACCGCGCGCCTTGCCCCCGCTCGCGCGCAGGGCGTCGACCATGGCGCTGTTGTCCGCCCCGTGACAGGTCGCCTGCACGACCACGTTGCGGGCAAAGCCGAGATGGTCGCGCAGCGCGAACAATTGCGCCTTGCTGGCGTCGCAAGGCGTGTATTTGCGCTCGGGCGCGTAGGGGAACTCGGCGCCCGGCCCGAACACATGGCAATGTGCGTCGACGCTGCCCGGAGGAAGCTTAAAGCGCGGCTTGCTCGGGCGATCGAACCAGTCGAGCCAGCCTTGGGTCTTCTCGAACGGCCCGCTGACGGGCTTCACGGCTGCGTTCACTGGCAGGGCGCTCTTTCAGTCAATGTACTTGAGGCCGGCTTTAGCGAGCGGCTCGCGCATGTTGTACATGTCGAGTCCCAGCACGCCGGCGGCGAGCTTGGCTCGTTTGTCGCCCTCGTTGGCTTCGCGGGCCGCCGCGGCGTCGGCGGTCTTCTCGGCCCAGGCGGCCGGCACGACAACGACGCCGTCGTCGTCGGCCACGATCGCGTCGCCCGGATTGACCAGCGCGCCCGCGCAGACGACCGGAATATTGACCGAGCCGAGCGTCGACTTGACGGTCCCCTTGGCGCTCACGCATTTGCTCCACACCGGGAAGCCCATCTCGGTCAGCGTCTTCACGTCGCGCACGCCGGCGTCGATGACGAGGCCCTTGGCGCCGCGCGCCATGAAGCTGGTCGCGAGGAGATCGCCGAAGTAGCCGTCGGTGCAATCCGCCGTGATCGCGGCGACGACGATGTCGCCCGGCTCGATCTGCTCGCCGACGACATGCATCATCCAATTGTCGCCGGGATGAAGCAGAACCGTCACCGCCGTTCCGGAGATGAGGGCGCCAGGGTAGATGGGCCGCATGTAAGGCTTCATCAGCCCGACCCGCCCCATCGCCTCATGCACGGTCGCGACGCCGTACCCCCCGAGCGCTTCGACAGCGGCGCGTTCGGCGCGCTTGACCATGCGTCTGACGACGCCGAGTTCAGTCATCGCTCCCTCCTTCCGGCCTCCGGCACGCAGCGCCTTGTCGCGATGGGGAAAGCGCTGTGCATCGTCTTCATAGACCCTGTCACGCCGCAGAGGCAATGCTCGCCCGGCGCAGGCGATCGTACTCGGTTTTCTCGACCGAAGCCGCGCCGGGTTCGCCGAGATCGTTGAGATGGATGCGGTAGGTTTCCCGCGCGCTCCAGGCGGCGATCGAGGCAATGATGGTGACGCCGAAGGCCAAGGCGCCGACCGTCAGCGGGACGTTGGCGGAGCCGGGCGGCGCGACGGTCGCAAACAGCGCCGGGAGCAGCGCCGTCAGCATCGTGCCGACATTCTGTGCGATAGCCATGCCCGAAACCCGGGCGCGGGTCGGAAAGAGCTCGGTATAGAAGCTGGGAAAGACAGCATTGTATCCCTGATAGACGACGCCCCACATCAAGATCGAGATGATGAAGGCGAGCGGCACGTTCTTGATGCTGATGGCGTAGAGGTAGGCGAAGGTCAGGAGCCCCGCTACGAGCGAGCCCGCGATGATCGGCGTTCGCCGGCCGATCTTGTCCGAAAGATTGCCGACGAACGGGATCACGATGATTGCGACGATGTTGCCGATGACCGGGATCCAGAGATAGATGGTCTTGTCCATGCCGACCCCATAGGCGGGTTGCACGGCGTAGGCGGCGCCGAAAATCGTCGCCACGACCGGAATGACGTTCATCAGCGCCATGCAGATGACCCGCAGCATGTCCGGCCCGTGATTGGTTATCGCGTCGATCACCGGCGCCTTCGGCACGTCGCGATGCGCCCGTTCCTCGGTGAATGCGGGCGTCTCGTCGACCTCGCGCCGGATGATATAGCCCGCGAACAGCACGAGCACGCTAAGCAGGAACGGCACGCGCCAGCCCCAGTTCAAGAAGGCCTCGTTCGAAAGGCCGTAGCTCAGCGGCAGGAACACCGCCGCTGCCAGGATCTGCCCCGCCTGCACGCCCTGCAGGGTGAAGCTGGCGAAATAGCCGCGCCGCCCGAACGGAGCGTGTTCGAGAATCATCGAGCTCGCGCCCGAGATTTCGCCCGCGACCGCGAACCCCTGGATCAGGCGCAGGATGACGAGAAGCACAGGCGCCCAGACCCCCACCTGCTGATAGGTCGGCAGCAGTCCGACCGCCATCGTCGAGAGGCCCATCAGGAAGAGGCAGACCAAGAGAACGTTCTTGCGGCCATGGGTGTCGCCGAGATGGCCGAGGACGAAGGCGCCGATCGGTCTCGCGACATATCCGACGCCGTAAGTCGCGAGCGACGCGACGATGGCGACCGTGGGGTTGGTCGACGGGAAGAACATCTGCGGAAAGACGAGCGAGGCGGCGGTCGCGTAAATGAAGAAGTCGTAGTACTCAAGCGCCGACCCGATCCAGCCGCTAGCGGCCGCGATCCTGGTCTGATGCCGGCCCTGCGGCTCGTGCATGGTTGCTGCAGTCATTGTTGCGCTCCTCCCTCTTTCGGCCGTTGCCGGCTCTAGTAATCGACCTCCGCGACCTCTCTCAGCTCCGTTGGGGTCGCCGAGGGAAAGCCGAAGAACTCGAGATAGGCGGGGATCTGCTCGAACAGCATGTCGATCCCGATCTGGGTTTCGCAGCCGCGCGCCTGCGCCGCGGCAAGAAATGCGGTCGTCTCCTGCTTCATCACCACTTCGCCGACATAGGTCGAGGGTGATAGCCGCGAGACGTCCACAGGCATCGGATCGCCGGCCTTCATGCCGAGCGGCGTCGCGTTGACGACGACATCGAACCCGGCCGGATCGTTCGTTCCGATCGCGACCTTGAGTTGCGGATAGTTCCGGGTGAGACGGCCCGCGAGCGCCTCCATCGCAGCTCGGCTCACGTCGTAAAGCCCGATCTCGCCGGCGCCGTTTGCGGCGGCCGAAGCGGCGATCGCCGAGCCCACCCCGCCGGACCCGACGACGAGGACTTTTTTGCCCTTGAGCGAGCCGCCGCGCCGCGCCATTCCGCGTACGAACCCTTCCCCGTCGAACATGTCGCCGACCAACCGCCCCTCGGCGTTGCGGCGGACTGCGTTGCACGAGCCCGCGACCTTGACCGCGGTCGAGACCTCGTCGATGAGGTCGATCACGGCGATCTTGTGCGGCATGGTGATCAAGGCGCCGTGGAAATTGGTGAAGCGGCAAATCTCCGGAAAGGCGCGGGCGAAGTCCTCGGCCTTGACGCCGAGCGGCACGACCGCGGCGTTGATTCCGCGCTTCCCGAACCAGGGATTATAGATCATCGGCGACTTGAACGTCGTCGTCGGATAGCCGACATGCGCGATGATCAGGGTGTCGCCGTTCAGCATGGCGATTGAGGTCCGGTGCGGCGGCGGGACGGCCCTTTGACGAAGCGGCGCGCGTTCATTCGAATTCGATCTCCGCACGCTCGGCGGCGTCGCTGAGACTCGCCTGAGCGGCGAGCCTGACCGGGGTGTTGGCGGCGCCGAACAGGTCGTAATTGCGGCGTTCGACGATCTCGAAGAAGAAGCGGTCGTGGAAGGTCTGGGTGTAGATGTGGAAGAATTCTCCCCCCTTCGACCGGTCATAGAGCATGCCGAGGGCGCGCATCCGGGCAAGCAGGTCGGGCGCGATGTCGAACCGCGTCGCGAGATCGTCGTAGTAGTTGTCGGGGATGGGCAGGAAGGCGACGCCACTCGCCTTGGCCGCTTCAACGGTGGCGAAGATATCTTCGCTTGAAAGCGCGATCTGCTGGAAGCCGGCACCGCCGAACGCGTCGAGGAAGCGCGAGACGCCGGTCGCCCCGCCCTCCCCGACATTGAGCGCGATGCGCAATTCTCCGTTCGGGCTCCGCAGCAACCGGCTGAAAAACGCGCCGTGCGGATCGGCGATCTCGACTTGCGGCTGCGGCTTGAGCCCCAAGACCGCGCCATAGAACAGCGACCAGCTCAGGAATTCCCCGCGTCGCACCACGTTGGAGAGATGATCGACCGTCTTGAGGCTCCCCTCAGCGGCAAGCGGCTCGGCCGGGGCGAAATCCTCGCGCCACGCCGCGTCGGGGGAGCCGACAAAATAGATGAGACTGCCTTCCACCCCGGCGACGGCGGGAACGGTAGCCTCGCCTGGCCCGATCTTTCCGACATAGGTCTGACACTCGAGCGCGCCCGCCCGTTCGAGCGCCTTGTCGACCGAATCGACCTTGAGAGCGATCGCGCATACCGAGGGACCATGCAACAGCGAGAACGAATGGGCGAAGCCCTCGCGTTCGCGGTTCACGATAAGATTAATCGCACCCTGCGAATAGAGCTCGACGTCCTTCGAGCGGTGGCGGCCGACACAGCGGAAGCCGAGGCCCTCAATGAGTGCGGCCAAGTCGTTCGCGGCGGCGTCGCTGACCGCGAACTCGATGAACTCGGCGCGCTCGACCACCGGCGCCGGGGGGAGCGGCAAAAGGTCGGCGAGCGGCGCGTCGCCCCTCGCGGCGCGCTTCGCCGCCAGCGCCTCGCCGGCGGCGCGTAGCGAGCGCATGCCGTCGATCGCGATCGCGGCGGACGAGGCGCCGCGGAACTGGTCGTTGAAGATTTCGAGCGACAGCGGGCCGCGATAGCCGGACCGG
This sequence comes from uncultured Alphaproteobacteria bacterium, assembly GCA_963794655.1. Classification (GTDB taxonomy): domain Bacteria; phylum Pseudomonadota; class Alphaproteobacteria; order Rhizobiales; family Beijerinckiaceae; genus Roseiarcus. Next base: position 198,912 of record CAWCEV010000006.1, on the reverse strand, counting down.
GTAACGGCGTCGAGATAGTCGACGATCGGGTAATCGCCCTGACCTGGATAGCAGCGATAATGCCGGCTCAGCGACAGCGGGTCCATGATCAGCGCCGGCGCGTCGGCCACCTGCACGAGGGCGATTTTTTCGGCCGGCAGGGCGGCGATCGGCTCGATCGGATTGCCGCGGACACAGATATGGAAGCTGTCGAGCACAATGCCGAGGTTGTCGCGATCGGCCGTGCGCACGATGTCCCAGGCTTGGGCCCAGTCTTTCACCCAACGGCCCCAGGCGAGCGCTTCGTAGCCGATTCGCATCCCGTGCTGGCGGGCGAGATCCGCAAGTTCCGCGAGATCGCGGGCTGCACGCTCGGGATCGTCGATTGCGTCGGGGGAAACGTTGGAGCATAAGCACAAGAGCCGCGCGCCGAGCTCGTGCATGAGATCGAGCTTCCTCGACGCGCGGTCGAAATTCCTCGCCCGAAGAGGGTCGGGCATGGCCTCGAAATCGCGCAGCGGCTGGAGAGCGACGATCTCAAGCCCAAGGTCGGCGGCAAGAACACGCGCGTCGCGCGCCTTACCGCTGAAGAAGGTCAGATCATTCTCGAAGATCTCGACGGCGCGAAAGCCCGCCTTCGCGGCCGCGGCGAATTTCTCCTCGAGCGCGCCACCCATGCAGACCGAGGCGATCGACCATCTGAGCACGTCGAAGGGCTCCTCTACCGGCGTTTCCTGCGGACGGGAATGTCGATTGCGTTGCCCTGATACTGAGGCCGCCGAGGCGGACCGTCAAATACCAATCTTGGCGTCTAGCGTAACATTATGTTAGGTCTGGGGACCAGTCGAGAGCCACCGGCCAAGCGAGTTCGCCATGCTCACCCTGCGCCAGATCGAAGTCATCCGCGCGGTCATGCTGACGGGGACGATCGCGGGAGCGGCGCGGCTTCTCAACGTGGCTGCGCCGGGGCTCAGCCGCCTAATGAAACACACCGAGGATTCGCTCGGCGCGAAGCTGTTCTCACGGCGTGGAGGCCGTTTTGTCCCGGCGCCGGAGGCGAGGTCGATATTCGCTCAGATCAACGACCTCCATCGCAACCTCGAAAACCTGCAATTTGCGATCGGGGCGCTCGAACGCGGGCAGGGCGCGGAGTTCAAATTCGGAGCGACGCCGAGCGTCGGCCACGCCATGGCGCCGTTTGCAGTCGCCGATCTTAGGCGGCGCTATCCCGATCTTCTGATCGATCTCGACATCCTCAAGCTCGAGGACGCCATTGACTTTCTGCTGCTGGGGCGCGGCGAAGTGGCTGCGGTAAGTTCGCGCCTCGATCACCCCGCGATAACCTTCGAGCCGCTGGCCCAGGGAGAGCTCTATTGCATCGTCGCGGAAGCGCATCCGCTTGCGTCCCGGACGCGCATCGCCGCGGCGGAGATCGCCGCCTATCCGCTGATCGGGATCGATCCGCGCGACCCGTACGGCCGAATCCTCGCGAACATCTTCGCCCGCGCACGGCTCCCCTATCAGGTCCCGATCAAGGCGCGGGTCGGGGTAACGGTCTGCGCGCTCGTGCGACAGAATCTCGGCATCGGGGTGATCGACGAATTTACCCTCGCCGAACCGAACAGCCTCGGTCTCAAGGTCATACCGATCGAGGAGGACACGACGTTCCAGACCTATGTCGCGTTTCGCAACGACGCGACTTTGTCGAGCGTCGCCGAGTTCTTCGTCGCTGCTCTCCGCGCTCGAATGAAAAAGGCTCATGAGGCGAGCGAGAAGCGCCGCCCGCGCAGGCCGACGCGCCCGGCGCCGTCGGGCTAGAGCGGGCTCGTCCCGCCGCGCGGCGCCAGGTGACCGCGGGCGGCGCCGCCTTCTGCAGAACCCACGCTCAGGACTTGCGCTTTACTTTGCGCATTGCGCTTCCGACTGGATCGTCAGAAACTGCGCAGAACAATCTCCGGGAGGTTTTCGTCAGATGAACACCGAAAAGGCTCTTGCCCAACTCGGCATATCGGCGGGCGATCTCACGCCCGAACAGCGCCGCAAATTCGACGAGGAGGGATATTTCATTGTCGAAAATGTCTTCACTCCGTCGGAAGTCGAGGAAATGCGCGCCGAGTTCGACCGTCTTCGGTCGATCGAGGGCGACCTCGGTGGGCACGAGGTGCATATCGAACCGGGCGCGCCGCGCCTCTCCAACCTGTTCAACAAGTCGCCGGCCTTCGACCGGTGCCTGTCATGCAAGCCGACGCTTGCCGCCGCCGCCCATCTCCTCGGCGAAATCCGCGTTTATTCGCTGAACGCCCGCAACCCGCTCAAGGGCGAGGGGCAACAGCCGCTGCACAGCGACGTTCCCCGAGTGACGCCGAACGACTGGCGGGTCGTCAACTCGATGATCATGCTCGACGACATGACGCCGACCAATGGGCCGACGCGTGTGGTGCCGGGCTCGCACAAGTGGACGCCGATCAACGTTCCAGACAACAACATGAACGAGGTTGACCGGGTGGTGGCCCGGCCCGAGGACGTGGCGGAGATTCCCAAGGATCCTTATGCTCCCCATCCCAGGGAGCTGAGGCTGACCGGTAAGGCTGGTTCGGTCGCGGTTATCAACGGCCACATCTGGCATGGCGGCACGCGCAACGAGAGCGGCGCCTCGCGCCGAGTGCTGCATCTGGCGATCGGGCGGCGCGACCTGCCGGCGCAACTGAACGAGCGCGAACATCTGACGCCGGACCTTCTCGCCCGGACCAGCCAGAGCCAGCAATTCCTTCTCGACATCGAGGGTGCGACGCCGAAGGTGGTGGGCTATCCCCCGCTGCCGAGCTCGGCGCCGACTTGGGCGTCGGTCGAAACCGTAATCGCCGAGCGCCACTGAGCGGCGCCAGTCGCTAGCGCCCCTTCGCCTTGAGCGCCTTGTCGAGCCGTGGATAGACCCGGCGCGCATTGCCCTCGTAGACCTTGTGGCGCTCCTCTGGGCTAAGGTTTCCGGTCGCCTCGATATAGCGCTTGGTGTCGTCGTAGTGGTGGCCAGTCTCCGGGTCGATCCCCCTGACCGCGCCGATCATCTCGCTTGCGAACAGGATGTTGTCGACCGGGATCACCTTGGTCAGGAGGTCAACGCCGGGCTGGTGGTAAACGCAGGTGTCGAAGAAGACGTTCTTGAGGAGCTGCTCGGTGAGAAGCGGCTTCTTCAATTCCTGCGCCAGTCCGCGATAGCGGCCCCAATGATAAGGCGCCGCCCCGCCGCCGTGCGGAATGACGAACCTGAGCGTCGGAAAATCCTTGAACAGGTCGCCCTGGATGAACTGCATCACCGCGGTCGTATCGGCGTTGATGTAATGGGCGCCGGTGGTGTGGAAGCACGGATTGCAGCTCGTCGAGACATGGACCATCGCCGGGATGTCCCACTCGACCATCTTCTCATAGATCGGATACCACCAGCGGTCGGTGAGCGGCGGGCTTGTCCAGTGGCCGCCGGAGGGGTCCGGGTTGAGATTGATGGCGACGAAGCCATAGTCCCGCATGCATTTGTCGAGTTCGGGAATGCAGGTTTTCGGCTCGACGCCGGGGCTCTGCGGCAGCATCGCCGCGCCGATGAAATGGTCGAGGAAAAGCTTGGAAACCCGGAAGCAGAGCTCATTGCAGATTGCGGCCCAGATGGAGCTCACCGCAAAGTCGCCGATGTGGTGGGCCATGAAGCTCGCGCGCGGGCTGAAGATGGTGAGATCGCAACCGCGCTCCTTCATCAGCTTGAGCTGGTTCGCCTCGATCGAATCGCGGAGCTCATCGTCGCTGATGTTGAGTTCGGAGACTTTGGGCGCCTGCGCAGGATCCTTGATCCCGGCGATCTGGCGGTTTCGCCACGCCTCGAGCGCCTTCGGCGCGGTTGTGTAGTGACCGTGACAATCGATGATCACGAGATTGACTCCTCTGGGGCGACCTTGGGCGCGGCTTGCAGGTTCATACCGGCTCCATGCCGTAGCGCCGGATTGCGGCCTGCGCTTCGGTCGAAGCCAGATAGGCCACGAGAGCGGACGCGGCTTCCGGCTCTGCCGACGTCGTCGACACGCCGGCAGCGAAGACCGTTACCGCCTGAATCTCCGCGGGCAATGGACCGACGACTTCGATGCCGGGCTGTCCGATCAGTTCGCTCAGCTGCTGAACGCCGAGATCGGCGTCGCCTTGCGCGACCAACGTCGCCACCGGCACGCCCGGTGGCGCTTTGAGGGCATGCGCAAGGACGGTGTCGGCCAGGCCCCATTTTTCGCACAGGGCCTTGAAGTGGTCGCCGCTCGGGCCGGTCGAGTAGCAGAGTCTTCGCGCCTCGAGCATGGCCTGCCTGACCGCAGCCTCACTGTCGATGCTTGGCCGCCGCGAGCCGGCCGCGATCGCAAGCGCGATCTCCGAGCGGGCGAAACCCCGTATGCTGCCCTTCACGATATGACCTTCGGCCTCCAGGCTTTCCATGACCTTCGAGGCCAGCGCCACGATGTCCGTGCGTTCCCCGGCGCGCGCCAACTTGGCCGCCTCGACTCCGCCCATCGAACGGATGTCGACGATTGCGCCGCGCTGAATTTCATAGTCCCGCGTCAGATCGGCCAGGATATGCCGGGTCGCCATCGACGAAACGCCAGTGATCCGAAGCGTCATGTTGCCTTCAGTTATCGCGTCAACGGCGCGCGGTTGCGGGCGGAATTGAGCTGCTCGAATATGTTGTTCACCGAACATTTCCTCCCCATAATGAAACTAACCAATAACCCTCCGATTTGTCATCATGCGCGCGGCGACCAGGCAACGCGGATTTGAGGACGGCATGGCGGAAACGAGGATCAACGAGGACTCCATCGCCTTCATCGGCTTTGGCGAGGCGGCGCGAGCCTTTCTAGACGGATGGCGCACCAATCCGGGCTTCAGGGCGCGCGTTTCCGCCTACGACATCAAGACCGATTCGCTCGACACGCAAGTGCGGGCCGCAAAGCGGGCGGATTACGCGGCGGCCAGCGTGATTGGCGCCTCGACCGCAGCCGAAGCGGTCGCGGGGGCCGAGGGGGTATTCTCCGTTGTCACCGCCGATCAGGCTCATGAGGCGGCGCTCGCGGCCCTGCCCGGCCTCAAGAGAGGCGCGCTCTTTTTCGATTGCGATTCCTGCGCTCCGCAGACCAAGGCGAAGACGGCGGCAGCCGTGGACGCCGCCGGCGGGCGTTATGTCGACGTCGCGGTGATGGCGCCGGTCCATCCGCGGCTCCATCGCACCCCGCTTCTGATTTCCGGCCCCCACGCCGAAGCCGCTGCGACGGCGCTCGCCGCCCTCGACATGTCTGCCAGTATTCATCTTGGCCCGGTCGGCGCCGCCTCTTCGGTCAAGATGATCCGCTCGATCATGATGAAGGGCCTCGAGGCGCTCGTCTGCGAATGCGTGCTGGCCGGGGAGAAGGCGGGCGTGATCGAAACGGTGCTGGATTCGCTCGACGACAGCTTCCCCGGCTTCGACTGGCGGAAGCGCTCGGCCTATATGCTGGAGCGGGCGATGACCCACGGAATCCGGCGCGCCGCGGAAATGCGCGAGGTCGCGCTTACCGTCGACCTGCTCGGCCTCAAGGGCGAGATGTCGCGCTCCTCGGTATATTGGGAGCAGACGATTGGCGAGCTAGGCCTGCGCACCACTGAGCAGGACGCTGCCGACTACCGCGTTCTGGCGGGACGGATTCTCGCCGCGCTCTATCCCTGAGCGCCCGGTCGGAGCCTACCAAGGTCGAGCTTTCGCTTCCTCTCCGGAGAGGCTAACGTCGCCGCGATTTCGAGACACAACAGACTGCACATCGGCCAATATCCGGGCCGAATGGGAGGACCTTGATGGCAAGATATTCGATGCTCGCCGCCGCCTTGGGCGCGGCGCTGCTCTCGGCTCCGGCGCGAGCAGACGACAATACCGTCACCATCGGCATGATCCTGCCGATGACGGGGCAGCAGGCCTCGACCGGCAAGCAGGAACGCGCCGGCGCGGAGCTTTATATCCAGCAGCACGGCGACACGGTCGCGGGCAAGAAAATCGTGCTCGAGGTCAAGGACGACACCGGCGCCGCGGACGTCACCAAACGCCTGGCCGAAGAGCTGATCGGCAATGATCACGCCAAGGTCCTGATGGGCTTCGGACTGACGCCGCTTGCGCTGGCGACGGCGCCGGTAGCGACCGAGGCGAAGGTTCCCGAGATCGTCTCCGCCGCAGCTACAGCGATGATCACCGAGAAATCGCCCTATATCGTGCGCACCTCGTTCACGCTTCCCCAGGCGTCGGCGCCGATGGCCGAGTGGGCGCTCAAGAACGGGATCAAGAAGGTCGTCACGATCGTCGCCGACTACGGTCCAGGCGTCGACGCCGAGAAATGGTTCGGCGAAACCTTTGAGAAGGGCGGCGGGACTGTTGCGGAAAAAATCCGGGTGCCGCTGAAGAGCCCGGACTTCGCGCCCTTCCTGCAGCGCGTGAAGGACGACGCGCCGGACGCGGTGTTCGTGTTCGTGCCTTCAGGCCAGGGCGCCGTGTTCATGAAGGAATTCGTCGAGCGCGGCCTCGACAAGTCCGGGATCAAGCTGATCGGCACCGGCGACGTGACCGACGACGACCTTCTGACCGAGATTGGCGATTCAGCCCTCGGCGCTGTCACCACGCATCACTATTCCGCCGACCACGACTTGCCCGAGAACAAGGCTTTCGTCGCGGCGTTCGAGAAGGCCAACAACGGCATGCGGCCTAATTTCATGGCGGTCGGCGCTTACGATGGCATGGCGCTCGTCTATCAGGCGCTCGAAAAGACCAAGGGCGACGCAAGCGGCGATGCGCTCATCGGCGCGATGAAGGGCATGAGCTGGGTCAGCCCGCGCGGGCCGGTTACGATCGATCCCGAGACTCGGGACATCGTGCAGAACATCTATGTCCGCAAGGTCGAGAAGAAGGATGGCGCGCTTTACAACGTCGAGTTCGCGACCATCCCCAACGTGAAGGACCCCTATAAGGCCGCGAAGCACTGATGGGATCCCTTCTCCCCTCGAGAGCAGGGGGGTCGGGCAAATGCTGACCATCCTGCTCGACGGGATCGCGTACGGCATGCTCTTGTTCGTGCTGGCGAGCGGGTTGTCGGTGACGCTGGGGCTGATGAACTTCATCAACCTCGCCCACGGCGCCTTCGCGATGGTCGGCGGCTATGTGACCGCGCTGCTTATGTACCGCGCCGGAGCGCCCTTCCTTCTGACGCTCCCGGCGGCGTTCCTGATTCCGGCCATCCTCGGCGTCGTGCTCGAGCGCACGCTCTATCGGCGCCTCTATGGCGCAAGTCCGCTCGACCAGGTGCTGTTCACGATCGGCCTCGTCCTGATGGCGATGCCGATCGCCGCTTACCTTCTGGGCGACGAGCCGCAGCAGGTTCATCTCCCGGCATGGCTCAGCGGACGTATCGAGGTTCACGGGGTCGGCATCGGCGTTTATCGGGTGTTCATCATCCTCGTCTGCGGAGTCATCGCCGCCGGCCTGCAGACGTTCCTCGTCAGGACCCGATTCGGCGTGCAGCTGAGGGCGGCGGTCGATGACGCGCGCGTCGCGCAGGGCCTTGGGATCAACGTCGACCGCATCTTCGCCATCGCCTTCGCGGTCGGCAGCGGGCTCGCGGGGCTGGGCGGAGCGCTGGCCGCCGATGTGGTCGGGGGCATCGATCCTTCGTTTCCGGTCAAATTCCTGGTGACCTTCCTCATCGTCGTCACCGTCGGCGGATCGAACGGGATCATGGGCGCCCTGTTTGGCGCCCTCCTGCTTGGCGTGCTCGACGTCGCGGGAAAATATTACGTTCCCTCGATCGGCGCCTTCATCATCTACGCGGTGATGGTGGTGACGCTCATCGTGCGGCCGCAAGGGCTATTCGCGCGCGGGGATGGGCGATGAGCACGGGCGAGGCGAGCGCGACGGCGCGCCGCATCGCCGCGCACCTCAATCGCCGCGCCCGCTGGCGATGGGGTGAAATCATCTTCTGGCTTGCGGTCCTGGCTGCGATTCTCGCCGTCCCGTCGCGCGCGGGAATCATCAACGAGGCGCTCGTCGCCGGCCTGTTCGCCTTATCGCTCGATCTCATTCTCGGCCTGACTGGAATTGTCTCGCTCGGTCATGCGGCGTTTCTCGGCCTCGGCGCCTATGCGGCGGCGATCCTGGCCAGCAAGGGCTTCGCCGACCCGACGCTCGGGCTCGCGTTGGGCGCCGCGGTTGCCGCCGTCGTCGGCCTCGTGACCGCGCCGCTTCTCCTGCGCGGCGCCGACCTTACACGGCTCATGGTCACGCTTGGCGTCTCGCTCATGCTGGGCGAATTTGCCAACCGCAACAGCTGGATCACCGGCGGCGCGGACGGGCTCAACTTCTCGATGGCGCCCGTGCTCGGGCTTTTCCCTATCGGCTTCACCGGCCAGCGCAACGCGGCGCTTTACAGCTTCGCCGTGCTCTTCGTCCTGTTTGCGATCGCGCGCCGCCTCTCGCAGTCGCCATTCGGGCTGGCGCTCGCTGCGATCCGCGAGAACCGCTTGCGCGCCGGCGCGCTCGGCATCGCCACCAGCCGCCGTATCGTGGCGATCTATGCGATTTCGGCGGCTTATGCGGGGGCGGCCGGTGCGCTGCTTGCGCAGACGACCCAGATCGTCTCGCTCGATCTGTTCGACTTCCACCGCTCGGCCGACGTGATGCTGATGCTCATCATCGGCGGCGCGGGATGGCTCTACGGCGGCCTCATCGGCGCGGCGGCCTTCATCGTTCTTCGCGACGTGATCTCGGCTGCGACGCCCGAATATTGGGAATTCTGGATCGGGCTCGCCCTGGTCATCCTGGTGCTCGCCGGCCGCGAGCGGATCGCTGAAGCGCCGCGTCGGATGATCGCCCGCATTTGGCCCCGCGCCGAGCGCCGAGGCGTTGCATGACCGCTCCGGCGCTCGAGGCGCGTGGTCTTTCCCGCAATTTCGGCGCGCTGATCGCCACCGACGATGTGTCCTTCGCAGTTCAGCCCGGCGCCCGGCAGGCGCTGATCGGCCCCAACGGCGCTGGCAAGACGACGCTGATCAATCTGCTGACCGGAGTGATCCGGCCGACCGCGGGCCAGGTCGTGCTCGAGGGACGCGACGTCACCGGGGTTGCCTCCAGCGCGCGAGTCAGGATGGGCCTCTCGCGCACGTTCCAGATCAATCAGCTCTTCCCCGATCTGACACCCGCCGAATTGCTTGGCCTTGCGATTTCGGAGCGCAACGGCTCCGGCGCGGATTTCTGGCGTGTGGCGGGTGGCCAGCCGACTATCGTCGCCGAAATCGAAGACCTGCTCCAACGCTTCGGCCTTGAGGCCGACCTCGACCAGCCAACGCGGAAGCTGGCCTACGGCAAGCAGCGCCTGCTCGAGATCGCGCTCGCGCTCGCCACGCGCCCGAAGGTGCTTCTGCTCGACGAGCCCGCCGCCGGCGTGCCTGAGGAGGAGCGACGGGACATTCTCGCCGCGCTCGCCGCGCTGCCCTCGGATGTCGCGATCCTGCTCATCGAGCACGACATGGACCTCGTGTTCAATTTCGCCAGCCGCATTTCGGTGCTGGTGGCCGGACGGCTGCTGACCGAAGGCCCGCCAGAGGAGATCGCCGCCGATGAGCGGGTGCGGGCGGTCTATCTCGGCGAGGACGCGCATGGCTGAGCTGCTCCGGGTCGAGTCCTTGAGCGCCGGCTATGGCGAAGCGCTGGTCATCCAGGGCCTCAGCTTCACGGTTCAGGACGGCCAGTCGCTGGCGCTGCTCGGCCGCAACGGCGTCGGCAAGACGACGCTGATCGATTCCCTCATTGGCGTGACGACCCGCTTCGACGGCAGGATCGCGCTCGCGGGCGAGGACATCACAACCCTGCCGCCGCACCTGAGGGCGCTTCGCGGAATTGGCTGGACGCCGCAGGAGCGCAACATTTTCCGCTCGCTCACCGTCGAAGAGAACCTGACCGCCGTCGAGCGGCCGGGTGAATGGACGGCGAAGCGCGTCTACGAGCTTTTTCCAAGGCTTCAGGAGCGGCGCAGCAACATGGGCCGGCAATTGTCGGGCGGCGAGCAGCAGATGCTGGCGATCGGCCGGGCGCTTCTCCTCAATCCGCGCCTGCTCCTGCTCGACGAGCCGACCGAGGGCCTCGCCCCGATCATCGTCGACGAGTTGCTAGGCGCCTTGCGCGAGCTAGCGCGTGGCGGCCTGTCGATGATCATCGTCGAGCAGAAGCCGAAGAAGATTTTGCCGTTCACAGACGAAGCGATCGTGCTCGACCGCGGCGCGATCGCCTACGCCGCCCCGAGCGCCGACCTCATCGCCAACCCGGCTCTGCTCGACGCGCATCTGACCGCGAGAGGGAAAGCGGGCGGCCTGCCGCTGTAGGGCGCGCTCGCCGAGCGCGCCGACGGGATCATCGACCCCGCTCTACAAGACCTACTTCGCCTCTTCCCACGGCGATGGCACTCCCAACCGTATCGCCTGCGAGAAATCCGGCGATCCGTCAGCGGCCTTCGCCTTCTCGCTGATCCGGGCCCGCTCCATCAGTTCGGCGAGCGGGATCGACGTCACCACCACTCGCTGGTCGTAGAGATAGCCGGGCAGGAAGCCGTTGACGACGAGCCGCCAGTCGAACGGAAACGTTCCGCCCGCGGCGCGCACGATCTTGAACACAACGGTCGCGCAGTTGGCGGTGATCGAATTGTACCACTTCGGCCGTTCGGCAAGCGCCGTCGCCTCGACGACATATTGCGTGAGCAGCGCGCGGGCCTGCTCAGGCGGCGTGTTAAGCCGATAGAGGCGGACATCCTCGCCGCGCACGTTCGAGCGCAGCCGCACCGAATCGACCTCGGTGGTGGCGAGATAGATCAGCGTATGGGATTTGAAGGCGTCGGCGATCGGAGAGAATTCGCTCGTCTTCTCCCGCCTGACTTCGACCGACCATGCGATGTGGTCGCCGTCCTCGAACCCGAAGCTCATGATGACGTGAGCCATCTCCGGCCCGGCCCAATAGGCGAGGAAGAGATCGAGCGTCTTGAGCTTCTTGAGATCGTAGGAGCGCTTCTCCCATCGCTCGGTGAAGTCGTGGTCGGTTCGCCAGTCGAAGTCCCGCAGGTCAGAGAGGGTGAGGATGTCGCCGTCGATCGTTCCCGTCGTCTGATGGGCGACGTCGGGCGCCCAGTCGCCGTCGAGAGGCGGCCTGATCGTGCTCCACCAGAGAAGGAGCGCGCCGAAGATGAGCGCGAACAGGGTGAGCGCGACGAGGGCTCTGCGCAGGAACAGCGCCGCGATGGTCGCGAGGGCGAGCGCGGCGAACAGGCCTGCGGCGAGCGCCCGCGCCCCTTCCGGCGCCGGAAGGCGGAACCACAGCGCCAGGGCCCCCCAAGCGCTGACCGGTAGAATGACGAGAACCGAAACGAGGATCCGCAGAAGCGCAGCGGCCGCGCGCCATCCCCACCCCGATCGCACCTCGCGCATACGGCCCGTGATCTCCCTCTAGCCGCGGCGCAATTGAAGCGCCGGCGCTTAATCGACTGCCGGCTTGACCGCCGAGGCCTCGTTGGCTGGGCCGACCGGAGCCGAAAAGGTGAGCGTCACTTTTTCGCCGGCCTTGATGCGGTTGATTCTCACGCCGGTGGCGAGCTTGTAGGTCGCGCCGTCTTCGAAGGTGACTGTATGCCGCATCATATCGACCGACTTTATCCTTCCCGTTGCGGTGACCGTCGGACCGGCCGCAAAGGCGGGAGCGACGGCGCTGAGAAACCCGACGGCGGCGAACGCGCAGAGAGTCTTATGCATCAAATTTCTCCTTCCAAGGTCTTCGCGGTCGAGACCGTGGCCCAAATCGCCGCGCTCGCGGCGATCTCGTGGCCGTCAGCCCTCGCTTTGGTGTCCGCCCGACAGCGGCACGAACGGGATGACCTTGCCGCCGAAAATATCCGAGCGCGACACGCTCGCTTCGCCGCCCTCGCCGGTCTTCTTGACCACTTTCAGGATGTGCTGCGCCCCCGGCGGCCCGACGGGAATGACCATGATGCCGTTCGGCTTCAATTGCTGCAGCAGCGGCGGCGGGATGTGGTCGATGCCGCAGGTGACGATGATTTTGTCGAACGGCGCCGCCTCCTCCCACCCGTAATAGCCGTCGGCGCTCTTGGTCACGATGTTCCCATATTCGTGGTAGCCGGCGGCGATGAGCCGATCGTAGACGCCCCGCGTGCGCGCGGCGAGCTCGGGGATGATCTCGATCGTATGGATCCGGCTCGTGAGATAGGTGAGCAGCGCCGACTGAAAGCCTGAGCCGGTGCCGATTTCGAGCACCTTGTCGCCATGCACCTGGATCACGCTGGTCATGCGGCCCATGGTGCCGGGTGGAGTGATGGTGACGCCGAAACCGATGTCGAGATAGTGCCCGACATACGCGTCCTCCTTGTTCTCGGGCAGGCAGAACTCCTGGCGCGGCGTGAGCAGGAAGGCGCGCTTGTCGGCGGGCGTCCAGAGATCGTTGAACTGCAGCAGCACCTGATAGCGGTCCCAGCGGCGCTCGAGATAACTCTCGTCCTCGGCGGGGCGATTGGCCTTCATCCAGGCCACGAACTCGGCCTTGCCGGTGAGCGGCGGCCCCTCGGCGGCGGCGAGCGCAGCGAGCGGCGACGAGGAAACGGCGAGGCCCGCCGCAGCGCCTAGGAGAAATTCGCGTCTGCGCATGAGCGGTTCCCTGATTCGCGCGCTTCGATTGCAAGCAGGCGGGTATTTAGCACGAATGGCAGGAGTATGGCCGGTTCAAGGCCTGGTTAACGAACCGTTGCGCCATCGGGGCGGCCGTCATCGCCCGAGGCGCCGCGCCAGGAACGCGCGCAATTCCGCCCAGGCGCGCTGCGCCGCCTCCCGGTCGTAGGCGAGCGCCATTCCCATGATCTGCCGTCCGGCGCCGAACTCCGGCAGGTCGAAGCCATGGGCCGCGCCTGGGTAGACGACGAGCTTGACCATGCCCGGCGCCTGCCGCTTCGCCAGCGCCGCGCAATCGGGGGCAGGCGTCACCGTGTCCTTGGCGCCGACGAGGATCAGGGTCGGGACGGCGAGCGTCGCGTCCGCTTCGTTGGCGCAGGGAGGGTAGAAGGCCGCGGCCGCCTTGAACGCGGCTCCGCCCGCGGCGGGGGCCGCGGCGATCTTGAGCGCGGTGTCGGCGCCCTGGGAGAAGCCGACCGCCGCGATGCGCCCGGCGTCGACAAAAGGCTGGCCAGCGAGGAAGCCGAGGGCGCCATAGGCGTCGGCGACCCCTTGCGGGAAGTCGACCGCGCAGGTTTCCTTCAAGCCCCGGGAGGCGAAGTCATCGACGAACAGCGCCACATAGCCCGAAGCCGCGAGGTCGGCGCCGATCGAACGGCGATTGGCGGGCAGGCCGAGGCAGGTGTGCAGGAGCACGACCGCCGGAAAGGGCTCGGCGCCCTTCGGCCGGGTCAGGTAGGCCTGAACGCTGTCGCCGCCTCCGGCGCTTGTGAAGCGGACCAGCTCGTCGGCGGAAGCGCTCGCGCAAAGCGCGACCGCCCAGGCGAGGGCCGCCGCGCCTAGCCATCGACTACGAACACCAGGCAACGCGCTCATCTCCCGCGGTTGGAGGGGGCAAGTGGCCCGTCCCCGGGGTCCTCGTCAAGCCGCGCGGACCCGGGTCGGCGAGAGGGGTGCTGAGTGTTGAGTGGGGACTAGCATTTGCAATGACTTGGGCGCCATTTTCTGACCACCAGGAGTCAATATATTACATATACAACCTGTGCTGCAATCTGGCTCCCTTTGACGGCGGCGTGGCGCTTGGCTCTAGTCTATGATGCCGACAACGGGAGGATGGCGACGATGAGCGACAAGACGGCCCGGATCGGCGAGATCCTCAATGTGATGAAGAACACCTGGGACCTGCCGGCCGATTGCAACGAGGGCGAACTCTTCGCCTATGCCGAGACGCTCTACGACAAGATCGTCGGCGGCGAGGGCAAGGACGCGCTTCACGCCTATCTCGACGGCGTTCAGACCGGCAATCTGGAAATGTCGCCGTCCGGCGCCGCGAGGGCGATCGTCGACCGCGCGCTCGTCCTGGCTGGCCACTGGCGCTAACGCAGCGCCTCCGCCTTGCCACCGGCCCCCGCCTATGGCAGGAACCGCAACACTTGGCTGGCGCCATTGGCGCTCAAAAGACGCTGCAGTAGCTCAGTGGTAGAGCACTCCCTTGGTAAGGGAGAGGTCGAGAGTTCAATCCTCTCTTGCAGCACCAGTCACTTAGCTCGATTTTGCCGGTAGAGGTTTCCGGGGCCAGTTGGCTCTGACCAGCCCCCAGCATCCAGCGGCCTTGACGGTCCGAATACGACCTCGGTTAGATACCTTGTACCAAGTATCGGACGGAATAATCTTCAAGATTACGAAGCGCAGCAATTATGGCAGTAGAAATTGGCTCACAGATTGCGCAAAGCCGTTCTCATCGCCGGCACGAACTCGCTCAAATTTGATTCCCAACTGCTCTGCATAATCGCTGCATATGGCAACGCATCTATCCTGCTGGGCCGCCAAGACATCGACAGTACGAACCGGCCGCTCACGTGAGATATCGCTTTCACGACGCATCGCAATCTCGTCAGGCGGAGCCCAAACGAGCACGATGCCGGACGCATGAAGCTGACGGATAACGTCAACCGGAATCTCGATATCATGTTCACCTGCGTCAATCAGACAATGTCCGTCGAAGATGATTGGGAGCGCTTCCTCGGCGAGGACCTTGGCGAACGCATCCGTGAGAAGTCCTTGATTATCTAACACCGGTCCACGACGTAGATTTTCAGATGTGACCGGCCTCCCAGCCAATGCAGCTTTAGCATCACGCATCAGTCGGCTGGCCTGTATATGCGCAACATTTGCCGACGCGACATATTGGGATATCATCCAGCTTTTGCCGACGCCTGAGAGCCCGAAGACAACGACAACCTTTGCCACTAGACCGCGAAACCGAATCTCATGCGGTCACGGACAGGCTCAAATCTCTCCTCCGTCAAGCCGCTGATCGATTGCGGCGGTCCTCCCCTGAATACGCCCAGACGCATCAATTCATTTAGGTTGATGGAAGGCTCGATATGGCCGGCAAGTAAAAAGTCGACGACTTTGACTGGTCGCTGCGCGGTGGCCTCGAACGCCGCGAGCTGTGCCTCGCTATAGACTGACCGTTTTCCCGTCAGACGAACCAGATCATCGAGGCTTGTGGCTTGATGCATGTCCTCCACGACTCCAACGCTGGTGATACTTTGCGAAGCGACATAACCAGGCGAGAGCGATCGATAGAAGAGCACGACCGAACCCGGTTGCAATTGCTGTGTCATCGCCCTGCAAAGATAGACCTTTCTTATCGTATTGCCGGGGCGTCGCGTGGCCTGACCACCGCGACTAAGGTTTTGGTCAGCGAATAAATCCAACTGCAGTTTTGGAACCTTGTTCGCGAGCTCCGGGAACAAGATGTCGTGGAATTCGCTCTTGATCGGAATGCAAAACGCTCTCGCGGGCGACCGTGCGGCGAACCGAGGGTAATTTAATCGCGCTAGGTCGAACAGATCGTCGTTTGTTGTGGGCACCAACTGGTCGCGCGAGAGCGCTTTTTCGTAAATCCCTTCGCCTAGGTCGTTCGCGCCGGTCATTGCAAAACCATAGTACTGCAATACGTCGATCAGAATGGTCTGGTTATCGAACGTCGTCAGGTAAACTAGATCAAATGCGTTCCTCTGAACGAACCAAAGGATCTGCTTAAGCAGCAGCTCCCCCAGTTTCTCACCCCTGAATTTCGGCTTCACCTTAAAGGTGCAAACCTTGAGTATTTTGGGACCCGCGTGACGTGTTTTAGCTTGCGCATGCGTTTCCTCCTTCCTGACAACAAGTCCTGCAATTTCCCCGTCAATCGACACGACCCAACATGGCCTATGATCCGGAACGCATTTTGTGCGCCACCATTCATCAAAGCCCGGATAGCCTTCACGCAAGCTGTCGAAGATTTCGTCATTGAGCGGCACGGAATGGGCTGGAACTTCTTCTACGAGAGGGAGCCGTACCTGTTGCGACTCGAATGACGCCCGTAACCAGGCAACTGCGTCCGATACAACAAGGACTCGGTTGCCAAGGGCCACTGATGGCCGCCTCGCACGGGCGTGTATGCCCTGGTCCTGAGTGATGAGGAAATCGACTGCATTGATGTCGAGCGCATACAGGAGCGCGACATCGACCTCATCGTTATCCGGTATGTGATCCGTCGGCGCCTTGCTGTCCGCCTGTTTCCGAAAGGGAGATGGCGATATGGTGAGCCCATCCTGGACACGGGGCGCCGGGAGCACGAAGGTGCGGGCAGGCCGTCGACAGACAGTGGGCTGAGAGCCCGAGCTCGTTACATGGCCGCCCCTTGCGACTTTCCCGGATGCGCCGTGAGCGCGGATCAGTAGATGTCGTGTTGCCCGCCAGCTCCCGCCATGAACGAACAGAGACGGAGGAGCAACCATGCGGATTATTGGTCTGGATATCCACCGCGCCTTCGCCGAGGCGGTGGCCTGGGACGACGGCAAGCTCAAGCGGCTGGGGCGTGTCGACATGCGCCGCCATCTTCTCGAGGCTTTCGCAAAGAAGCTCGCCAAGGAGGACATCGTTGTCGTCGAAGCGACCGGCAACGCAGCCTCGGTCGCTGCGGTGATCGCGCCGCACGTCAAGAAAGTCGTGATCGCAAACCCCAAGCAAGTGCGCGTCATCGCTCATGCGAAGATCAAAACCGATACGATCGACGCCAGCGTGCTCGCCCAACTTTATGCGAGCGGCTTTCTGCCCGAAGTCTGGATTCCGGATGAGCCGACTCAGGCGCTCCGCCGGCAGGTGACCCGGCGTAACCAGATCGTCCGGCAGCGATCGCGCTTGAAGAACATCATCCAGTCGATCCTGCACAGCCACTTGATCCCCTCCTGCCCGCACGCCGATCTGTGCGGGGCCAGCGGGCGGGCATGGCTTTTTCACCAGGTCTTGCCGGAGGACGAACGGCTTGCCGTCGAACGGCATCTGCGCGAGTTCGATCGGCTCGGCGAGGACCTCAAGGTCATCGAGCGTGACCTTGCCCGTTCGGCGTTAGGGGACGAGGGCGTCAAACGCCTGATGACAATCCCAGGGGTCGACATGGTGGTGGCGCTCGCCATCGTGGCCGCGATCGGCGACGTGGGACGCTTCGAGCAGTCGCAGAAGCTGGTGAGCTATCTCGGCCTCAACCCAAGCGTCAGACAGTCAGGTCCTGGACCGGCTTATCACGGCCGGATCACCAAGCAGGGCCGCGGCCATGCCCGAGGCATGCTCGTCGAGGCCGCCTGGGCGGCAGCGCGAGCGCCGGGTCCGTTGCGTGCGTTCTTCCTGCGAGTCCGCGCCCGCCGCGGTCAGCATGTCGCCGCTGTCGCGACCGCCCGCAAGCTCGCGGTCCTCATCTGGCATCTGCTGAGCAAAGGTGAAAGCTACGTGTGGGCCCGACCGGCGCTGCACGCCAGGAAGCTGCGCGATTTGGAGCTGAAGGCGGGTTATAAAGCCGAACGCGGCCAAAGAGGCGCAGCTCACGCTTACAATATCAAGAGCCATCGCGATCAGGAGCGCAGGTGGATCGAGCAAGCCGAGACGGCCTACGCGCGCTTCGTCTCCGGTTGGAATCCGCGTGGTCTCAAGGGAGTGCGCACGGGCGCCGCAACCGAGGTGCGACGATGAAGGCTGCGCGGCAGGGCTTGCGCCTCGCGCCCTGCTCTTCGCCGCGCGGTCACCCATGCGCGAGAGGAAAATAGCTCAGATCCAGCAAAAAAACACTTGTCGATCACATCAGTCGGCTTCGGCATGGCGCCGAACTTGGCTTCTAGATCGGCCTTCGACGGTTGGCTTACCCGTTTGAGATGTTCGAACTTCCGAATTTTGCTGAGGGAAATGGCGCGACGTTTGGTGTCGCGGTCGCGGCCTATGTCCTCGGCGGCCCGCTCGTGGATGAATATCCTCACGCCGTGCTGGGCACACAGCTGCTGCAAGGTTGCGAATTCCGGAGCAACTTCACGCTCGTCTTCGAGACCTATGAAGACGTTCGTATCAATGAGGAGCTTGCGGCCACTCATTCTCTATAAGCCCGCGTATGCGCGGCGATGCATACTGATACGATTGGGGCGGCTCGAATCCAAAGCGCTTCCGCAGCTCCGTCAATCCAACCGGTCGTTCAAGCGGTCGGGGCGAATCAAGAATAATAGCGTATCCTCTTTGAAGGCCAGTGAAATAAGCCTCGAAATCGCTCCTGTCGAGGCAAGCAGCCTTCCGGTGGGTTTTCCAGAGACTGGATAAATCCGTGCACTGAACGGCTTTGATTCTCACTGAGCCTATCAGAGCGCTCGTTGGACTCGTGCTGTATATCAGAGCGAGCGTGCCGGGGGTTACGGCATTCGCAAACCGGCGGCGCAACTCGACCGTTTTTCTGCCCTTGAGGATTTTCTCGGCGTGAACCGGGCGGATGCTGAACAAAATATCCCTCGACGGACGCCGCTGCTCAGGGCCGAGGATCGTTGGCAGAGCCATTTGGCCGCCGTCATCAGCGGCCCCTGATACGTCGGCAGCGCCAGAGGCGCGACTACCGTTCAGCAACGTGACGGTCTCGCCGTCACCGAACTTCACATTGATACTTAGGGAGCCACCGAGGGAATCGACGTATTCAGTCAATGTCGAGAGGTGGATGTCGTCACGATGCTCTAGGTGAGACAGCGCCGACTGCCCCATTTCCATTTTCTCAGCCAGCTTAACTTGCGAAATACCGCGGTGCAGGCGCAGGTTTTCGAGCAGCGACCCAAAACCCCCAAATGGGGTATCCTCCGCCTTGCGCCGCTTTGGTTTCATTCGTGCCTTCCCGCAGCCGTGATTCTAATATGCGACCCCTATGACGTGCAAGTCATGTCCTCACGGTCCGCGCGGTTCGTACCCGTGCGAGTGGGCCCCGCAAATACGCGAACAGAGCGCGAAAGTCGGCGAAGTGCGCATACGGAATTTAATGTTATCAAAGGCCACCTGCGGGCGCTGTGTTTTGGTAAGGGAGAGGTCAAGAGTTCAATCCTCTCTTGCAGCACCAGCATTTTCAACGACTTAATGGATTTGCGGTTTCACTGCTGACGGCCGAGATGGCACATAGCTAGCGGAAGGCGCGGCGTGATGCGCGATGCGCCTTCCAGATTTTTCGTGACAGGTTTCGCAGCATGGTCCGTTCCCGGGTAGTCATACCTATTGCGCAGACCGGCAGGCGTGGTTTTGGGTATTTCTACTGGTACGGTCGTGCGCTGACACGCGCGGGCGCCATGGGAGGGCCCATGAACATTGGTTTCGGATACGGCCGCCGCACCGTCGCGCCTGCGTTCGCTCTAGCCGGGCTCATTGTTCTGACCGGCCTCGCGACTGCCGCACAGCCGTCCGCGGACCCTCCGGCGGCTGGCCCGGCAACTGCCGCCCAGCCCTCCAAGGAACCTCCGGCGGCTGGCCTCAAAACTGTTGCGCCGCCGGCATTGGGGAAACCCCGAGCCGCAGGATACCATCGAGTCAAACCGCATGTCGCCCACGCGCCCGCCGACGGAATTCGTCACGTCGCAAGCGTATGTGATTGGGACGGTTTCGACTGGGATCAATTGTCCCATGCGGAGAGACAAGCCTGGGAAACCCTGGGCTGGTCCAGCGCGCTCTGGAAGACTGGCAATTCGACCCGCGCGCCATCGTCGTCGAAGGATTGGTCCGAGCTGTCCGACGCTGAGAGGAGCGCCGCCGGAAGCCTCGGCTATGCCGCGGAAAATTGGGATATCGCTTGTTCGGCTGGCGTCGCCGCCGCGCCCGCCGAGGAAATTCGCCGCGTCGTAAGCGTATGTGTTTGGAACGATTTTGACTGGGATCAACTGTCCAGCGCCGAAAAGCAAGCTTGGGAGGCCCTCGGGTGGTCCCGCGCTCTGTGGGAAACTGACGATTCCGCCGGCGTGTCATCGTCGTCGAGAAACTGGGCCGAGCTGTCCGACACCGAGAGAAACGCCGCTGAAAGTCTCGGCTTTGACGCTGCTAGTTGGGAGATCGTTTGTCCGCCTCTCCTTCCTGGACCCGACGACATATGACCTTGCCTGATCTTCATCCTGATCGCTGGCGGGCTGACGTTGGCCCGCACGCGTCCTCCGGGATCGCGATCCCGGCGGCCTCTTAGCGCCGCTCGCTTTACCCGCGCTCGGCGGGCCGTCGCCACGAGAAGATCGAGAACAGCAGCAACGCCGAGCCGATCACCAGCGAGCCGACGAAGAAGGTCGGGTTGATGGCGAAATGCTCATCCGCGATCCAGCGCGAGAGAATGAGCGAAACGACCGCAGTCAGCGCCGGAACCAAGTTCCAGAACATGGTGACGAAGCCGTTGTCGCCGCCGGTCACGGTCAGCGATACCTGATAGATCACCCGCCCGACCGACGAGGCGAGGATGGTGCCGACGACCATCAGGATCATCGCCGGCAGTTGGTCGAAGTTGAGCTCGCCCCGCAAAGCGAGGATGACGAGGCAGGCGGGAATCAGGATGACGTTGGCGAACAGGAAATTGGCCGCGATCGCCGCTGATTTGTCGTATCTCCCGAACCACTTGCCGACCAGCGTTCCGCCAAGCGCCGAGCACAGCGGGACAGGAATTGCATAGACCCAGCTGCCGTGGACGAAATTGTCGGCCAATTCGCTGAGGGCGGGCTTGTCGGCATCGCTGAGCTGGCTCCAGGCGACCACCATCGCCCCGAGAAAGGCGCCGGCGAAGCAGCCGAAAAATGTCCCGGGCGAAATCGGGATCGGCACGCGCGAGATGATGAGCGCGACCAGCGCCCCCCAGAACGGCGAGAGGTTGAGGATGGCGGAAATGATGATCGGGTGGGCGTGGCTGAGGCCGAGGTTGTAAAGCAGCAGTCCAGACATCCCGATGGCGAAGATGGCCACGAGGGGTCCGTAATTGGAGCGGTCCCGAATCAGGCCGAGGAAGGCATGACGGCTCGCCGGGCGCGAAATCAGCATCGGAATGGAGATCAAAAGCGCGATCTGAGTCACGCACACGAACTGGAAGGTGTTGAGATGCCTGGCGGCGGGAAATGAAAACGGCTCCTGGGTCGAGTAGAGAAGCGCGGTGATGACCGCATAGAGGCTCCCGAGCCGGTAATTGATCGGCGATTGAGATTGGGACATCTGCGGAACCCTTGCGCACGAGAGACATACGCGGAGCCGCCGGAGACCCCAAAGCAGCAGCGGGGCGCCATTGACAGGCCCCCCGGCGGCGATCCTAACCCAATCGCATGGCGATCGTCAGGACCATCTCTCTCTCGTTCGCGGGGCTTGCCGCGCTTATATTCGCTGGCGGCATGGCGATCGCAGATCAGGATCAGAAGGCGCTCTGCGGCGGGCGCCTGTACGCGAGGGTCAGCGTTCCCGACGGAACGTCTCCCTATGTCGAATTGACTGCGGACGGGACGACCGGCCCGTTCCTCCTCGATTACGGAGCGACGCGGAGCTCCTTGTCGGCCGACGCATTCCCGGGTCCGGACGGCGCGGCCCGGTCGGCGGCAATCTCGCTGCCCGGCGTCGAGCGTGGCGATTTTCATCTCGCGCGCTATGGCCTGCTGCGGCAACCGGAGAAAGGCCAGCTCGGCGTCATCGGCGCCAATCTCCTGTCGCATCTGACTGTGGAACTGACCGCCGACGCGGCCTATCTCGGCGCCGAGCCGTGCGCGCGCGAGGCTCTGGTCGCGCGCGGCCTCGTTCCGATCGCACAGAAGGGGTTCTTTTCGTCCGAGCCTTCAGCCGGCGCGCGTTTTCCCAATGTGCCCGTCGTTTTCGTCCGTCTGGGAGAGGTTCGCGCCTTCGCGCAAATCGACACCGGGTATGAGGACGCCGTCTACGCCCACTCGGTCGACATCAACAAGGCGATGTTCGAGCGCCTCGCCGCGAGCGGAATCAAACTCGACCGGGCGGGCGACATCGACATCTGGACCTGTGACGGCCGCGAGCGACGGCCGCGCTACACGGTCGAGGGCCATGCGCTTCAAATCGAGGACGAGCACGGCAGGGCGATCGTGCACATCGACGATTTCCATTTGATCGTGAAGCCGCCCGACGCATGCGGCGGCATCGCGGACATGACCGAGCCGGCCGCCCAGCTTGGCGCTTCGTTCCTCGGAGTTTTCGGCACGATCGTGTTCGATCCGAAAAACGCGACCGTTTGGCTGCAGGGCGCCGGCGCCAAATCGCGGCAGGGCCAGCCGGAGCCTGCGAAAGTCAAATGAGCGCGCCGCGCCTCAGGCGGACTGCGCGGCGAGCGCCGCGAGGCGTGTCCCGATCGCCTCGAGAAGCAGCTCGTGCGCCTTTGCGGCGATGTCCTCGAGCGACGGCGAGTTGGCAAGCAGGGACCGGGCGCGACGCACGATCTCCGCCTTGCTCGGAATGTGAGGCAGGTTCAATTCGCTGAACACTTCCATGCTGGCGAACGGCTGCGCCTGGGAGAGACGCGTGCGCAGATCGGCCAGGCCTCGATTGCCGAGCGCGCTCGCGACCGCCGCCGCGATGCGCTCGGCGTTGAAACTTTCGGCGACCTGAAGAGCGGCGCGACTGGTGACGCGGCTGCCGAGGCGATGCTGGTTCTGCACGACCTCGAGCGGCGGGCGCTTCAATTTCCAGATCAGCCCAAGACGCTCGAGCAGCATCAGGAGATAGTAGGTTGGATCGTATTCCCACCACCGGAATCCCTGGCGCACGCTGCTCTGGAACGCATGATGATTGTTGTGCCAGCCCTCGCCCATGGTGAAAATGGCGAGCAGCCAGTTGTTGCGGGAATTGTCGCCGGTCACATAGCGCTTCCGTCCGATGACATGCGCGAGCGAATTGATGCAGAACGTCGCGTGATAGACCGCGACCGTGCTCCAGAAGAAGCCGACGATGAGGCCCGGCCAACCCGCGACCGCGAAACAGGCGAGCGCGAGCGCGAACGGAGGCGCGAGCTCGTAGCGATGGAGCCACATCAGCTCGGGATATTGGGCGAGATCGGCCACCCTGGCGAAATTCGTCGTCTCGTGGCGCCGGGCGAAGATCCAGCCGAGATGGCTATAGACGAAACCGAAATGGCGGGGCGAATGGACGTCGAGCTCGGTATCGGAATGGAGGTGGTGGTCGCGATGGTTGGCCGCCCACCACAACACGCTCTTTTGCGCCGTCGTCTGCGCCATCGCCGCGAGAATGAACTGAAAGACGCGGCTGGTTTCGTAGGCGCGATGGGAAAAATAGCGGTGATAGCCGGCTCCGATGGCGAAGATCCGGAGCCAGTAGAGGCCAATCCCGATCGCCAGCGCCTCGACCGTCACCCCGGTCCAGATCGCCGCGAAGCAGGCCAGATGCACGATCACGAAGGGTATGGCCGACGGATAGACGATATCCGACGTCACAGGGCCGTCGGCCGACTCTTCCAATTGCGAACCGGAGTCCTGGGTCATGGGGCGTAGATTATCCGATGATCGGCGAGAGATCGACACAAGTCTATAGGTTTTGACGTTGACATGCCTGCGACAAAATATCCGGCCTCAGCTCGGGTCTATCGCACGGCTACGCAGAAAGCCTACGCTTCACGGCGCGCTTAGGGCGCAATTAGGGCGAGATTTCAAGCTCCCGCCTGCGGACCGCAGCGCTGGGGGGCCTGCGGCGCGTCTGAGCCCGGATCCGCTATTGGAGCACTCGCATGATGCGGCCCGTATTTGGGTCGACCTGGACGCGGTGACCGCCCACGATGGCGGTAGCCGCTCCGCCCCACCGACTCGTAATGGGGGCGTCATTCGGCACGACTTGCCCCGGGGACACGGCGCCCGCGTAACCGGCGCGTTCCTGCGTCGGCGTGGTGGGGCGCCCATTTGGCTGCGTCCAGCGGGAAGAGCCCGGCTGCGTGGTCGCGGGGGCCTCCAGATTGGGTCCAACCTTACCGCCAACCGGTCCGTCGGCCTGCGCGTAGGCAACGGAAGGGATCGCCAAAAGCGCCCCAATGACAACGAGATGCAAAGCACGCATGGGACAGCTCCTCGTCGCGATGGCGGAGCGACGGCAATGAACGCGACCCTCCGCCAATGGTTCCAATCGCACGGCCGCAGGCCGTTTGCCGGCATTTGCGCAGTTGGCCCGCTGCCACCGGGATTTCCGCCAAAGACCGGCATTACCGAAAGCGGAAGACGCCCGTCTGTTTGATTTCGGAATCTTCAAGTTCACGCGTCACCGGAACTGAATATTCGATCACGGATGTAAGCCTGTCGAGTGGAAGATAGGCGCGGCGGGGGTCGCCGACAAGCACGGTCGCCCCTCGGCGCGCGAGTCCGCTCAGCCAGTCCGCCGCAGCCTCGGCGAAGTCTTTTTCATAGGCGACGTCCCCGGCCAGGACGACGTCCCAGCCTTCGTCGGCGCCGATCAGATTTTCGAGGCGGGGCGCGATCGAGACGCCGTTCTCGACGGCGTTGGCTTCGATCGCGGCGACCGCGAAACCATCGATGTCGCTCGCTTCGACCACCGCCGCGCCGCTCAGGGCGGCGGCAATCGCGACGAGGCCGGAGCCAGAAGCGAAATCGAGCGCGCACTTGCCGCGAACGAGCGCGGGATTATCGAGGAGGTAGCGCGCGAGCGCCTGCCCGCCCGCCCAGGCGAAGGCCCAGAACGGCGGCGGCAGCCCCATGGCGCCAAGCTCGTCCTCGGTCTTCTGCCACAGCGGCACGGCTTCGTCCGCGAGCCAAAGCCTGATCTCGGGCGCCAGCGGAGGCGCAACGAGGCGGGTATTGGCCAGGATGAAGTCGCGTTTGGCGGCGGAACTGGGGGAAGCGTCGGGCGGCACGGCCTTCTAATTATTGCAGACAATTGCCGCGCCTCGCCAGCTTTTGGCGCAGGTTCGTTCCCGCGGATCACACCCGCCAGCGCAGCGCGGAGACGAGCGCGAACAGGCGCCGGGCGGTGGCCTGGTCGATCTCGACCTTGCCGGCCAGCCGCTGGGCCATGAGTTCGGCGCCCTCATTGTGAAGCGTCGTGCGCTGGCGGTCGATCGCCTCGATCTGGCGCGGGCTCGCGGTGCGAATGGCGGAATAGTAGGTCTCGCAGACGAGGAAATAATCCTTGAGTAGCGGCCGGAACGGCGTCATCGACACCACGATCGAGGCGGCGAGCTCGCCGCCAGCCGCCTTCACGTCGAAGGTCAGCTTCGATTCCTCCTGCGAGATCGAGAGGGTATAGGGGCCGTCGTCGCGCCCAGGCACGGCGAACATGTTCTCTTCGATCAGGTCGAAGATCGCGACCGCCCGCTCGTGATCGACATCGGCCGCGCCGCGCGGGATCGTCGCCTCGTCGAGGACCACCCCGGCGAGACGGTTGCGGCTCTTGGTCGGTTTCCGGCTCATGGGCTGTTCGCACGAAGCCGCACCGCGACCGAACGCGCGTGCGCGCTGAGCCCCTCGGCTTCGCCGAGCGTGACCGCCGCGGGGCCGAGAATTTCGAGCGATGAGCGGTCGCACTTGAGCAGTGACGTGCGCTTCATGAAATCGAGCACGCCAAGTCCCGATGAGAAGCGCGCCGAGCGGGCGGTCGGCAGGACATGGTTCGATCCGCCGACATAATCGCCGATCGCCTCGGGCGTATGGGCGCCGAGAAAGATCGCGCCGGCGTTGGCGATCTTGCCGGCGACCGCCTCGGCATCATCGGTCATGATCTCGAGATGCTCGGGCGCCAGGCGATCGATGAGCGGCAGTGCAGCCTCGAGCGAGGGGCACAGGATCACGGCGCCATTGTCGCGCCAGCTCGCGCCGGCGATCTTGGCCCGCGGCAGGTCCGCAAGCTGGCGCTCGACTTCGGCCTCGACCGCGCGCGCGAGACTCGCATCGTCGGTAATGAGGATCGACTGCGCCGCCTCGTCATGCTCGGCCTGCGCCAGTAGATCGGCCGCGACAAATCGCGGATCGGCGCCGCGATCGGCGAGAATGACGACTTCCGAGGGGCCGGCGATCATGTCGATGCCGACGACGCCGAACACTCGCCGCTTGGCCGCCGCGACATAGGCGTTGCCGGGGCCGACGATCTTGTCCACGGGCGCGATCGTCTGCGTGCCATAGGCGAGCGCGGCGATCGCCTGCGCGCCGCCGACCCGGTAGATCTCATCGACGCCGGCGATGCGCGCCGCGGCGAGAACCAGAGGATTGACGTGGCCGTCCGGCGTCGGCACGACCATGGCCAGCCGGCGGCAGCCCGCAACCTTCGCCGGCACGGCGTTCATGATCACCGAGGAGGGATAGCTCGCCGCTCCGCCGGGAACATAGAGCCCGACCGCGTCGATCGCCCGCCAGCGCCAGCCGAGCTCGACTCCGAGCGGGTCGGTGAAGCGATGGTCGGCGGGCTTCTGGCGGCGGTGAAACTCGGTCACGCGGTCATGCGCAAGGTTGAGCGCCTCGAGCGCGGACTTGCCGCAAGCTGCGACCGCGGTCTCGACCTCGGCGGCGCTGACCTTAAGCTCAAGCCTGGCGAAATCGACGCGGTCGAAGCGCAGCGTATATTCGGCCAGCGCCTCGTCGCCGCGGGCTCGCACGTCGGCGATAATGTCGGCGACCGCGACATCGACGTCGGCCGACGTTTCCCGCTTGGCGGCGAGAAGCGCGGCGAAGCGCTGCTCGAAGTCCGCCGACTGCTTATCGAGCGCCATGGCCATGGCTAAAAGCGATTCTCCAGCGCGGGGCTTTTCAGACGGCCCACGTGTCGGTCAGGGCGTGGCCGGGGCAGGCTTGCGCGGGCTGGCGCAGCTCCATGTCGCGCATCTCGACTTCGACGCATTCGACCTCGAGGCGGATTAGCGCGCCGTCGGCGAAAGCCAGGATGATCATGCCGGCGGGCGGGTCGGTCTTCTCGAACGTAACCGCCAGCAGGTTGAGCGTGGTGTCCGGGTCCATGCGCCGCAGCCCGAGATGCGAGACCTTGAGGACGCGGTCGAATCTGAGCACGCTCGCGACGCGTTCCGCCGGGCCCGTCTTCGCCCCGACCCAATCGTAACGCATGCCCGCGACGACGAACTGTCGCTGGCGCGGCAGCCAGGCCATGTCGGTCGACTTGACGCAGGTGTTCTGCACGTGCGCGGAAATGACCCCGAGGCCCTCCCGATCGAGCGCGATCAGCTTGAGCGCGTGCGCCTGCGCCGACATCGCCCTAGCCCGGAACGCGCGTGATGTCGGCGCCGCAGGCGCCGAGCTTCTCTTCCAGCCGCTCGAAGCCGCGGTCGAGATGGTAGACGCGATTGACGATCGTCTCCCCCTCCGCCGCGAGGCCGGCGATGACCAGTGAGACGGAGGCGCGCAGATCGGTCGCCATCACCGGCGCGCCGCGCAGGCGCTTGACCCCGCTGACAATCGCCGTGTCGCCTTCGAGCTTGATGCTCGCGCCGAGACGCGCGAGCTCCTGGACGTGCATGAAGCGGTTCTCGAAGATCGTCTCCTGGATGCGCGAGACGCCCTTCGCGCGCGTCATCAGCGCCATGAATTGCGCCTGCAGATCGGTCGGAAAGCCGGGAAAAGGCGCGGTCGCGATGTCGACCGCCTTGATCCCGGCGCCGTTGCGCCTGACGCGCACGCCGCGATTGTCGCTGGTCACGGTCGCGCCCGCCGCGGTCAGCGCTTCGAGCGCCTCCTCGAACAGATCCTCGTTCACGCCCTCAAGCGTGAGGTCGCCGCCGGTCATCGCAACCGCGGTCGCGTAGGTTCCCGCCTCGATGCGGTCGGGCAGAACGCGATGGTGGGCGCCGTTGAGGCGGGTCACGCCCTCGATTTCGATGGTGGAGGAGCCCGCGCCGCGGATGCGCGCGCCCATCTTGTTGAGGCAGGCGGCGAGATCCACGACCTCGGGCTCGCGGGCGGCGTTGCGGATCTGTGTCGCCCCGTGCGCGGTGGAAGCGGCCATCAGCGCGACGTGCGTTCCGCCGACCGTCACCTTCGGAAACTCGATCTCGGCCCCGGTCAGGCCGTTGGGCGCCTTGGCGATCGCATAGCCGCCGTCGATGTCGATCCGCGCGCCGAGCTTCTCGAGCGCCATCAAGAGGAGATCGACCGGGCGTGTGCCGATCGCGCAGCCGCCGGGCAGCGATACGCGCGCCGCCCCCATTCGCGCGAGGAGCGGCGCGATCACCCAGAAGCTGGCGCGCATCTTCGCCACCAGCTCATAAGGGGCCGTCGTGTCGACGATGGTGCGGGCGCGCAAATGCGCGGTCTGGCCGGAGCCCGCGTCCTCGCCGATCCGCTTGCCGTCGATGGAATAGTCGACGCCGTGATTGCCGAGGATATGGGCAAGCTGGGCGACGTCGGCGAGACGCGGCAGGTTTTCGAGCGTCAGCGTCTGATCCGTCATCAACGAGGCGATCATCAGCGGCAGCGCCGCATTTTTCGCGCCCGAAATCGGGATCACCCCGTTCAGGGGCGCGCCGCCGCGAATCTGTATGCGATCCATCCCCTTGTCCCTCTAGCCCATGTCAAGTCGCGAACGTGGCCCGCCGGGCCGCCATGCCATTCAGCGTCCCGGATCGTCACGCGTCCGCTCGCCCGGCGTCGCCTCAGCCTCCCGCGCGCGACTCTGCGCCTTGCGGCGCTTCAGATTCTCCCTGAGCGACGCGGCTAAGCGCGCCCGCCGGCGCTCCTCGGTCGTCGCTCGCTCGTCACCCGGGCTCATGCCGGTCCTTGCCAATTGCGAAAGCCTTCCTGCCCAAGGGCGAAACGGCTTGATAGGGCCAACGAGGGCGGCCCGGCAAGCCAATTCGGCCGCGCGAATCGTCCTTTTCCCGCTGTCATTCGGCCTTTTCGATCAAGCTTTCCGCCGCGGCGCGGGCCTCGCGGGTGATTTCGGCCCCGGCCAGCATGCGCGCGATTTCCTCCCGCCGCTCGAGCGCCTCGAGACGCGAGACGCGGGTTGCGACCCGCTCGCCGGCGCCGACGTCGCTCTTGACGATTCGGTAGTGGTTCTGCGCCCGCGCCGCCACCTGCGGCGCGTGGGTGACCGCCAGCACCTGCGCCCGCGCCGAAAGCCGCGCCAGGCGCTGGCCCATAGCGTCGGCCACGGCGCCCCCG
Source organism: uncultured Alphaproteobacteria bacterium (assembly GCA_963794655.1). Classification (GTDB taxonomy): domain Bacteria; phylum Pseudomonadota; class Alphaproteobacteria; order Rhizobiales; family Beijerinckiaceae; genus Roseiarcus. Next base: position 169,750 of record CAWCEV010000006.1, on the reverse strand, counting down.
ACGCCGGTGTCGATCTCGTCGAACACGAGGGTCGGCGCCGTGCCGCGCTCGGCAAGACGCACCTTGACCGCGAGCAGAAACCTCGCCAGTTCGCCCCCCGACGCCACCTTCATCAGCGGGCCGGGCCGCGAGCCGGGATTGGTGCGGACGAAGAACTCCACGCGGTCGTAGCCGCTTGGCGCGACGATCGCCTCGTCGCGCTTGAGATCGACGCTGAACTGGGCCCGTTCGAGCTTGAGCGGCGCCAGCTCCGCGCTGACCGCCTTTTCCAGTTCATGCGCGCTTCGCTTCCGCGCGGCGCTGAGCGCGGCGGCCGCCGCGCGGTAGGTCTCGCCCGCGCGTTTGACCTCGGCCTCGAGGCGGCCGATCTCGCTGCGGCCGGCCGCCAGCGCCGCGAGATCCTCGGCGAATTTCTCCGCGAGCGCCGGAAGAGCCTCGATCGGAACGTTGTGCTTGCGGCCCATCGCCCTCAGCGCGAACAAGCGCTCCTCGCAACGTTCGAGGTCCTGCGGATCGAAGGCGCTGGCGTCGATCGCCTCCTCGACCGCACGATTGGCGCGCTCGAGGGCCTCGATCGCCTCGTCGAGCGCCTTCACGCTCGGCTCGATCAGCTCGGGCGCCTGGGGCAAGCGGCGCTCGAGCCGGCGCGAGACGGAATGCAACAGCGGCAGGACGCCCGCTTCGCTGTTCAGGTGGTCGCGCGCCTCGCGAATGTCGGCCACGACCTTCTCGCCCTGCATCATCGCCTGCCGGCGCGCCGCCAGCGTCGCTTCTTCGTTCGGCTGGACCGCGAGGCGGGTGAGCTCGTCGTGCGCGTGGGCAGCGTAGTCCGCCTCTCTTTCCGCCGCCGCCACCCTCGCGCGCTCGGTCTCGAGCGCGCGCTCGCTCTCGCGCAGAGCCGAATGGGCCCGCTCGGTCGCCGCGGTCAATGGTTCGAGTCCGCCATAGGCGTCGACGAGGGCGCGATGGGTCGAGGGGTCGGTCAGCGCCCGCTCGTCGTGCTGGCCATGGATCTCGACCAGCGCCGAAGCCAGCGTGCGCAGCGCCTGGGCGCTCACGCTCTGGTCGTTGACATAGGCGCGCGTGCGGCCGTCGGAGAACTGAACCCGGCGCAGGATCAATTCGTCGCCGATCTCGATGTCCTGCCCCTCGAGCAGGGCGTGCGCGGCATGACCTTCCGGCAGCTCGAACACCGCCGTCACCTGCCCATGCGGCTGGCCATGGCGCACGAGGCCGCCGTCGCCGCGGGCGCCGAGCGCGAGGGCCAATGCATCGAGAAGTATCGATTTCCCCGCGCCGGTCTCGCCGGTGAGGATCGTCAGTCCCGGCGAGAATTCGAGGTCCAACTGATCGATCAGCACCACGTCGCGAATGGAGAGGCGCGAAAGCATCGAAACCCGATCAGGATGGAACGACCGTGTGCCAGATCTGCGAGATCCACGATTGGCCGAACTCGTGCGGCGAAAGACCCTTGCCCTTCAGGAGGTTATAGGCGTCCTGGTACCATTGGCTGTTGGGGAAATTGTGACCGAGAACCGCCGCGGCGGTCTGCGCTTCGTCGGTGATCCCCAAGCCGAGATAGGCTTCGACGAGACGGTAGAGCGCTTCCTCGGCGTGCCGGGTCGTCTGGTAATACTGAAGGACGTTGCGGAAGCGGTTGATCGCCGCCGTATAGTTGCGGCGATTGAGATAGAACCGGCCGATCGACATTTCCTTGCCGGCAAGCTGATCCTCGGTGACGTCGATCTTGTATTTCGAATCCTCGACATATTCGGACTTCGGATATTTCTGCACCACGGCCTGGAAAGCGGTGAGCGCCTTCTGCGCGTTCTCCTGATCGCGCGAAATATCCGGGATTTGCATGTAATAGGCGTTCGCCTGCAGGTACAGGACATAAGGCGCGTCGGGCGAGTTCGGATAGTCCTTGAGGTAGCGCTCGGCCGAGGTCACGGCGCCGGTATAGTCGCCTGCCTGATAATCCGCATAAGTCGTCATCAGCTGGCCCTTCTGGGCCCAGTCCGAGCTTGGATATTGTTTGCCGAGATCGGTGAACTTCTTTGCCGCGTCCCCGGGCGCGCCATTGGCCAGTTTCTGCAGGCCCTGATCATAGGTCTTGCTCGCCGGCGTGTCCGGCGTGATCTCCATCTTGTATTTTTCGGCGCCGAACGGATTGAACTGGTCGATCATCGAGCAGGACGAGCCGGCGAACGCGATTGCGACGAGCACGGCGCCGGCCGCCCATCGACGCGCCAGTCCCTCTCGGGCGTTGGGCGGGACAAGGCCGAATTCGACGTCATTCATGCTTCAGGGACTCGATCAAGTTGCTGGAGGCGAAGCGCCGCCGCCGCAGGAGGCGGCAGCGCGCCTCATTTACCGTAATCGCGCCCGGCGCGCCATATATTCAGCAAAGCGCGGACGATGGTCATCGCCTCGTTCAGCCTCAAACCGGGGCAAGCACCCGCTTCCGGCGAGCGGGTCCGGAAAAATCAATCGGGAGCGGCGAAGGCTGCGGCTGCGGCCGGCACATGCGCGCCCGAGCCACGCGCCATGACCGGGACCCGCTGCGAGGGCGCCTCGAGGATCTCATAGGCCCGGCGGTGCTCGAACAGGGCCTCGAGCGCGAGCGCGTTGAGTTTGTGCCCTGGACGATAGGTCCGGTAGAGGCCGAGGATCGGCGCGCCGGCGAGCGACAGGTCGCCGACCGCGTCGAGCGCCTTGTGGCGAACGAACTCGTCGGCGTAACGCAGGCCCTCGGGATTGAGGACGACGTCGCCGTCGATGGCGACCGAATTCTCAAGCGAAGAGCCGAGCGCATAGCCCGCCTGCCACAACTTCTGGACGTCGGAGACGAAGCCGAAGGTGCGGGCGCGGGCGATTTCATTGCGGAAAGTCGTCGGGTCAAGGTCGAAAACGCGCCGCTGGCGCCCGATCGCGGGCGATTCGAAGTCGATCTCGACGTCGAGCCGGAAGCCGCGGTCCGCCGGCAGGAACTCCGCGAAGCCGCCGTCGTGATCGACCCGGACCGGCTTGACGATTTTGAGGTGGCGGCGGGGCCGGCCCTGCTGGGCAATCCCGACCGAATCGATCGCGGCCACAAAATCGGCGGCCGAGCCGTCCATGATCGGGGTTTCCGGCCCGTCGATCTCGATCAGGACGTTGTCGACCCTGAGACCCGAGAGGGCGGCCAAAAGGTGCTCGACGGTGCAGATGCTGGCGCCCGAGGCGTCGCCGAGCATGGTGCAGAGCGCGGTATGCGTTACATTGACCCGCCTGGCCTCCAGGAGACGCTCGCGTCCGCCCGGCAGTCCGGTGCGAAGGAAAACCACGCCGGTGTCGACGCCGGCGGGATGAAGGGTGACTTGAGCGGGGGCCCCCGAATGGACGCCGACCCCACAGATGGTTACGCGGTCGCGCAGAGTTGTCTGGAAACCAAACCGCATCGTTTACTCTACTCCGAGCTTGCGCCCGGCCCCGCTTTGCTGCGTCAGCCGCGATGAGAAGCCCCCGGGCTCCCCAACACGTCGCTACCGAAAGCCCGCCGATCGCCGTCCACCCGCCGCCAAAAAGTCCACCGACGGCTCCTGATTCGCCACAGTAAGGGGGAGCAGGCGGACGCGACAAATCACCTTTGGTGAACAAAAGTTACAATCGTCCCATAAACATTTAATTGATATTTTTCAAATGGTTGTATGGTTAACCGACCCCTAATTTTTTGGGACCCGCCGCCCCGGGGTCGATCCGGCCGCGAGCCCGTGGCTTCGCGGCCGGCCGAATCAGTTTTGCTGCCGGCGCAGGAAGGCCGGAATGTCGAGATGATCGTCTTCCGAAGCGGCAGGACGGGCGACGGGTTTGACGTGGGAGCCCGAAGCGACGGCGTTCTGGCGCTGCGGCTGGTGGCGGGGTTGGGGACGGCCGAGGTCGGCCTGAGCCGGGGCGACAGGCGAAGGCCGATGCAGCGGCGTTACCGGCGCAGGTGCGGGCGCCGCGGCGGCGACCGGCGCCGGAGCGGGCTCGTCCTCATGGCGAGTGATGCCGAACGCCGCCAGTTTCTCCAGGAGCGAGCGGCGCCGCGTTTCCGGGGCGGGCGCGGCGCCCTGAGGTTCGCGCAGCGCACGGATCTGGTTCTGCGCCACCTGGGGCAGGTCCTCGATCTGCGGCATGCGGGTCGCGCGCGGCATCGGCTGCTCCGGGGCAGGGGGGATGAATTCCAACTGCTCCGAATCCTCGTATTCCGGTTCGCGGTGGGGCTCGATGGGCTCCGGGAAAGCGCTCACGTGCGCCGCCGGCTGGTAGCCGCCGTCGTAGGCTGGCGCCGAAGCCGTGTCGACATCGGCCGGCGCGGAACGCAGCGGCGCGAAGACGCGCGGGCGCGCCATCGCTTCGATCCGCGGCTGGAAGTTGACGGGCTCGATCTGGGCGATCGCCGCCTGATCGATGCCGGTCGCCACGACCGAAACGCGGACGACCCCGTCGAGCGCCGAATTGAAGGTGGCGCCGAGGATGATGTTGGCCTCTTCGTCGACTTCCTGGCGAATTCGGCTCGCCGCCTCGTCGACCTCATAGAGCGTGAGATCGTTGCCGCCGGTGATCGAGATGAGAAGGCCCCGCGCCCCCCGCATCGAGGTTTCGTCGAGCAGCGGATTGGCGATCGCCGCCTCGGCGGCCTGCACGGCGCGCTTGTCGCCCGCTGCTTCGCCGGTTCCCATCATGGCCTTGCCCATTTCGCTCATGATCGAGCGCACGTCGGCGAAGTCGAGGTTGATGAGCCCCTCCTTCACCATCAGGTCGGTGATGCAGGCGACGCCGGAATAGAGCACCTGATCGGCCATCGAGAAGGCGTCCGCGAAGGTCGTCTTTTCGTTGGCGACGCGGAACAGGTTCTGGTTGGGAATGATGATCAGCGTGTCCACGGCCTTCTGGAGGTCGGCGATGCCGTTCTCCGCCACCCGCATGCGGCGTCCGCCCTCGAAATGGAACGGCTTGGTGACGACGCCGACGGTGAGGATGCCGAGTTCGCGGGCGGCTCTGGCGATGACGGGCGCGGCGCCCGTGCCGGTGCCCCCGCCCATGCCGGCGGTGACGAACACCATGTGAGCGCCGGCGAGGTGATCGCGGATCTCCTCGAGCGCCTCTTCGGCGGCGGCCTTTCCCACTTCGGGCTTGGACCCGGCGCCGAGCCCCTCGGTGACCTGCAGGCCCATCTGGATGATCCGCTCGGCGCGCGAGGACGTCAGCGCCTGGGCGTCGGTGTTGGCGACGATGAAGTCGACGCCGGACAGGCCGGAGACGATCATGTTGTTGACCGCGTTGCCGCCGGCGCCGCCCACTCCGCACACCATGATGCGGGGCTTGAGTTCCCTGAGTTCAGGCGCTTTCAGATTGATCGACATGTTTGCCTCGTTGCGTTGGACGCCCGCCGGCGCCGATTGGAATGCGTATTTGCCTTCAACTTGCGCCCCCGCCGCCGGCGAGCGCCTCTAACGCGCCTTCAGAAACTCTCCTTGAGCCAACGTCCGACCCGAGCCGCGTACCCGCCTTCGCCCTGACGGGAACGCGAGTGCTGGCGCGTGACCTCGTGATATTCGAGCCCCGCCATCTGCGGATAAACCATGAGTCCGACGGCCGCCGCGAAAGCCGGGCTCTTGCCGGATTCCGGCAACCCCTCGATCCCGAGCGGCCGGCCGATCCGCGCCTGGCTGGAGATGATCGCGCGCGCGAGCTCCGGCATGCCGGTGAGCTGGCAGGCGCCTCCGGTCATCACCAGCCGGCGGCCGGCCTGGGCGGCGTGTCCCGATGCGCGCAGCCGGTCGCGCACGAGCTCGAGGATCTCCTCGACCCGCGGGCGGATGATTCGGGTGAGCTCGGACTTCGGCAGATGGCTCGGATGATCCATGTCGTCGCCGAGACGGTGGGCGGCGATGGTCTCGCGATCGTCGGACGTCGAAGCGATGCAGGCGCCGTAGAGCGTCTTCAGCCGTTCGGCGTCGCTGACCGAGACATTGAGGCCGCGCGCCACGTCCCGGGTCACGTGAATGCCGCCGAGGGCCACCGCGTCGACATGGATCAGCCGCCCGCCGGAGAACACACCGACCGTGGTCGAACCGCCGCCGAAATCGACCACCGCGGCGCCAAGCTCCGCCTCGTCGTCGACCAGCGTCGAGAGCCCGGCGGCGTAAGGCGTCGCCACCATCGCCTCGACCCGCAAATGGCAGCGCTCTATCACCAGCATCAGGTTGCGCGCCGCGGCGGAATCGGATGTCGCGACATGAAGGTCGACCCCGAGTTCGGCCCCGACCATGCCCTTCGGATCGTGGATCTCGCGGGTCGCATCGAGTCGGAACGCGGTCGGAAGGGCATGAAGAATTGTTCGCCCGGGCTCGACGTTGGCATGCGCCGCGGTCTCGAAGACCCGCTGAATGTCGTGATCGGTCACCGTCTTGCCGCGCAGCGCGACCTCTGCGCTGCGGCGACGCGAGGCGAGGCGCCCGCCGGACATGTTGACGATGACGCCTCCGACCTCAACGCCCGCCATGCGTTCGGCCGCGTCGATCGCGAGCCGCGCGGCGTGCTCCGCCGCCTGCAGATCGACCACCGCGCCGCCCTTGACGCCGACCGAGCGCTGGTGGCCGACGCCGAGCACCTTGCAGCGGTGGGTGCGCCCGCGCAGCGCCTCGGACGGCTCCATCGGCGACAGGCGGGCGATCAGGCACACGATCTTCGAAGCGCCGACGTCAAGCACCGAGAGCAGCGCGCTCTTGCGCGGCGGGATCTGGCGCATGCGGGGGGCGAGCGGCTTGCTCATGGCTGGGCGCCCTTCTTCGCGGTGTGGGCCTCCGCCCACGCGGCCGCGGCCTCCTCGGACAGGCGCGCGAACACCCGGCCCGGAACCCGGAAATCGAGCGCGAGCACGTCCTTGTCCAGGATGCGCGACTGCCGCTGGAGAGTCAGGAGCTCAGCGATCGCGGCTTCGGGATTCGTTTCCGGCAGCTTGACGTCGATGCCCGATTTCAAATGCAGATTCCACCGCCGCTGGTCGACCAGCACGCCCGCTTCGACACGCGGCTGCAATTCGTCCATTGCGCCGAGCAGGGCGACGAATTCGCGCACCCGGTCGTTCGCCCCGTCGCCGACGACGAAGGGAAGGCCGGCGTATCGGCCGTCGGTAACCTCGTCGATCGAGGCGCCGTCGGCCGCGATCGCGTGGACGTCGCCGTCCTTCTGCCACACGGCGTAGGGCGTGCGCTCGACGATCTCGATCACGAGGTGGTCGGGGTAAAGTTTGCGCACGCTTGCCTGTTTGATCAGCGGATCGGCCTCGAGCTTCGCCCGCGCTTCGGCGGCGTCGAAGAACGGCAGCGATTTGCTGCTGTCGACGCCGGCAATGGACAGGATCCTGCGCTCGCTCATATGTGTCGCGCCGGAGACGGTGACGACCCGGACGCCAAGCCTCAGAGTGCGGGCGGCCCAGTCCCCGACGCCGCCATATTTGGCGGTCAGCGCATCGAGCTGCCCGCCGCGTTCGGCGCCGAGTAGAGCCGCGCCGACGAGAACGGCCACGGTGAGGGCGATCTCAAGCTTGCGCGGCGCGGGACGATCGAGCCGGATCGGCCAGCGCAGCGACGCTTGCGCCGAACGCTCGCCGCGCAGCACCACCCTGTGAGGAGGGGATTCGGCGCCGACGCCGGCCAGCCTCGGCCCGGCGGCCTGTCCCCATCCGAGCATCGCGCTCAACAATCGCACGCCGCGTCCTCCGCCAACCAGGCAACCGGCTTGAGATGACGGTCGGCGCGGCTCGCGCCGCGACAACCGGGAGCCCGATAGGCGCCTCGCGCGAAGTCTTGGGCTTTATAGTAAATATTCGGTTTAAGATTTGCCCGCCGGATATGATGCCGGGCGCCATTGACGTCTTTTGCGTCATATTCTCGGAACGTTTGGGAAGGGCGAGCGCATTTGTCGCCCCGACCGACCGAGCGGGCGGGGCCGCGATCGCGCCCGGGCAGCGCGGCGCGCCCCGTTCGCCGGTCAGTCCTGAGGACTGCGAGTGCCTTCATCGCCCGCCAATTCCCTAACGCCGCACGAGTATGCAGAGTTAAGACACGATTAAATCCAACGGCTTAACGATACGTTAACCCCCGTGAGCCGACGGGCGGAATTGCCGGGCGAGCCGGGCCGCGATCCTCTCCAAGCCTTAAGCTTTTGCGGCTAGGCGTCGATCAGCAGGCGGATCGACCGAAAGTCCGATGAGCGAGCCATATGATTTTGCGCTCAAGCCCGGCGCTCAGCCGGGCGACAGCGCCTTTCTCTTCAATCGGGGGCGCCATTGTCTTGCCTTCGATTCGTTTCCCGGCCGCATGATCGTGCTGGCCTTCCTCGGCCCGGCCTGCGACCCTCTTGCGGAGGCCGCGCTTGAGGCTCTCGCGGCCCATTCGCGCATCGAGGAAGGCGGCAAGGCCGCCTTCCTTGCCGTCGTCCCTGATTCGGGCTCGTGGAGCACGGTCGAGACGCGGTATCCGTCGATCCGGTTCCTGCGGGACACCGAGGGGCTCGCCAAGGCGTTTGGCGTCGCCCGAGGCTGGGTCGTCCTCGACCGGATGCAGCGGGTCGTCGAGGTCGCTCCGCTGGACGAGCAGGAGCGGGCGCTGGGAGGGCTCGATCGGCCGGCGGCGCCGAGTGACGCCGCGGGCGATCGGTCGCCCGCGCCGATTCTCTCGCTTGCCGACGTTCTCGAGCCGGAGCTTTGCCGCCACCTCGTCGACTGTTTCGAGCGCGGGGAGGGAAGGGAAAGCGGCTTTATGCAGGATGCGGAGGGACAGTCGATCGAGCGTTTCGACGGCGGCTGGAAGCGCAGGCGCGATTTCCCCCTGACCGATCCCAATCTCATTCGAGCCGTGCGCGGCAGGATCGGCCGCAGGATCGTCCCGGAGATCCGCAAGGCCTTCCAGATGTCGGTCACCCGGATCGAACGCGACCTCGTTGCGCGCTACGACGCCGAATCGGGCGGCCATTTCGGTCCCCATCGCGACGACACGGGGGCGTCGGTCGCGCATCGCCGCTTCGCCGTCTCGATCAATCTCAACGCCGACTTCGACGGCGGCGAGATCTCCTTTCCGGAATATAGTTCGCAAAGCTTCAAGCCGGCGCCGGGAGCGGCGGTCGTGTTCTCAGCTTCGATCCTGCACCAGGTCTCGCGAATGACGCGAGGCCGGCGCTATGTGTTCCTGACCTTCCTGTTCGACGAGGAGGGCGAGCGGCTGCGGCAGGCGAATTTGCGCGCAGCCCAAGAGCGGAGTCAGCCCCAAGCGGCGGAGAGAAAAACCGCGCCGGCGCAGGCGTAAGGTAGCCGGCTCCGCGCCGGCGGCTTCCTCGGCCGGCCAAGTCGAGCGCGGCGAGCGCCGACCGGCGCCTCCGTCTGACCCCCGGCTCCTCAGCTCACCTGATCGTTTTTCGGTCGAGCGCGCCGCCACGCTCCCGGTGGCGCGCCAGCGAAGCGCTTGAAGACGCGGTTGAAAGTCGCTTCGGATTCATAGCCGACGCTGGCGGCGGTCTCGGCGATCCTCGCGCCCTGGTCCAGAAGCCTGGCCGCCAACTGCACCCGCCAGCGCACGAGATATTCAATCGGCGGCACGCCGACGAGATCGTTGAACCGTTTGGCGAAGAGCGACCTCGAAAGCCCCGCCTCGTGGGCAAGAGCGTCAAGCGTCCAGTCCTGCGCCGGCTTGGCATGGATCAGCCGAAGCGCCGCCCCAACATGCCGATCCCGCAATCCGGAGAACCATCCGGGCCGATCGTCCGCCAATTCGCCGATATGCTTGCGAAGGGTGTCTATGAACAAAAGCTCGGCCAGCTTCGCAAGCATGGTCTCGCGGCCTGCCCTGTCGTCCTCGGTCTCGTCGACCGCTGTGCGAAGCAGGTTTACCAGCCACCCTTGGCTCGCGGCGGATGCCCGCGCATGAAGCAGACGCGGCAAAGCGTCGAGCAGCGGATTGAAAGGGCGCAAATCGCAGCCGAGATAGCCGCAAACGAAGTGGCACGTCTCGACGCCGCCGGTGGTCTCGTTGAGAACATGCGGTATTGGCAGGCGGCCCCCGGCCGGGCGCTGGTAGACGGAAAGATCCGCCTCGCCCCGCATTCCCGGCGTCGAGCAGAGAAAGTGTGAGTCGCCCTTTCCGACGACAACGACGTCCCCAGCGGAGAGGGCAACGGGAGGGAGCGAAGAGTCCGCCAGTTCGACCCAGCACGCTCCGGCGGTCAGGACATGGAAGCAGATGACGTGCTCGGCCTCCCGCATCACAAGGCCTGCGATGACTTCGGCCCTCGGGGTTACGCCGACCCACGGCGAATGGGCCTCCATGTCAAAAAAGACGGCCCCGGTAAGCCGGACGGAACGCAGCACATCCGACAGCACGTCCATGAGGGGCCTCCTCGGAGCGGTCGACTGTACACTTCTTTTGGCGCCAGCAAAGGACGCAGCGTCAAGAGACTCGGACGCGCCGCTCTACCGCTACCCGCGAATTGAGCGGATTGTGAGCCTCAGAGCCGGAAGCAGATGCGGAGCAAGAATTTCAGATCTTCGCAAACCTTCCGAGGAGGAGGATTGTCATGGGCTTGATATTCAAATCTATTGAAGGCGAGACGAAAGACATCGCGCCCGCAGCGCTCGAAGATTTCTGCCGCGGGATACGGGGAAAAGTCCTGGATCCTGAGGCGCCGTCCTATGACGAAGCAAGGACGATCTGGAATCAGACAATCGACCGTAGGCCTGTGCTTATCGTGCAGTGCAGCGAGGCGGGCGATGTCGTCCGATGCGTCCAGTTCGCGCGGGACAATGGTCTCCTTGTCGCGGTGAAGGGCGGCGGCCACCATATCGCAGGCAACGCGATCTGCGATGATGGCATTGTGATCGACCTCTCCCCAATGCGATCGGTGCGCGTCGACCCGCAGACATCTCGGGCGCTGGTCGAACCCGGCGCGACCCTCGCCGAGGTGGACGCCGCAACCGCGCCCTACGGACTCGCCGTTCCGGTCGGCATCAATTCGACCACCGGCATTGCCGGTCTCACTCTCGGCGGCGGTTTCGGTTGGATCACACGCAAATACGGCCTGACGGTCGACAGCCTGATTGCCGCAGATGTGGTGACCGCGGAAGGAAAGATGCTCCACGCGACCGCAACCGAGAACGCGGATCTTTTCTGGGCGCTGCGAGGCGGCGGCGGCAATTTTGGCGTCGTCACGTCGTTCGAATTCAAGCTGCGCGAGGTGGGACAGCAGGTCCTGTCGGGGCTGGTGGTTCACCCGCTCGACGGCGCCGAGGCGCTCCTGAAACAATACCGCGCGTTGCTGGAGCGCGCGCCGGACGAACTGAGTTGCTGGGTGGTGTTGCGCGCCGCACCGCCGCTTCCGTTTCTGCCGACCGAGTGGCACGGCCGCAAGGTGCTTATCTTCGCGATGTGCTACGTCGGCGACCTTGCAGAAGGCGAGCGCGCGGCGGCCGGGATCCGAGGGCTTGGCGCGCCGATCGCCGACGTTGTCGGTCCGAGCCCATTCACGGGGTGGCAGGCCGCGTTCGACCCGCTGCTGACGCCGGGAGCCAGAAACTATTGGAAGACGCGTGACTTTGCCGGGCTTTCCGACGAGGCGGTCGGCGCCGTCGTCGAGGCCGCCCAAGCCGCGCCCGGCCCCGAATGCGAAATCTTCATCTTCCACATCGGCGGCGCCGCTTGTCGGGTTCCCGTTTCCTCGACCGCCTTTCCGCAACGAAACGCGCACTTCGGCATCAATGTCCACTCCCGTTGGCGGGACCAGTCAGCGGACAAGCAGTATGTCGAATGGGCGAGGCGGACCTTCGAGGCGACGGCCCCATTTGCCTCCGGCACGGCCTATGTGAACTTCATGCCCGGCGATGAAGTGGAGCGGGTGCAGAGCGCCTACGGCGAGAATTATGCCCGGCTGACTGACGTCAAACGTCGGTACGACCCCAAGAATCTCTTCCGTCTCAATCAAAACATTTTCGCGTAGGAGGAGCTGGGTAACCGCGGCGCTCGCGGGGGGACCTGCTCGGCCGAAACGGTCAAGCCGAGTGCGCTTCGCCCCCGGACCCAGGCCCCTGCCCGATCCGCCTGATTTCCCACTCGAGCTGAACCCCGCTCGTCTCGATCACCCGGCGCCTCACCTCCTCGCCGAGCGCTTCGAGATCGGCGGCGCGGGCCTGGCCGCGATTGATGAGAAAGTTGCAGTGCATGGTCGAGACTTCGGCGTCGCCGAGGGTGAGGCCGCGGCAGCCGGCCTTGTCGATCAGCTCCCACGCCTTCGCTCCCGGCGGGTTCTGGAACGTCGAGCCGCCGGTCTTCTCGCGGATCGGCTGCGAGGCTTCCCGCGCCCGGGTGATGCGCTTCATCTCGGCTTCGATCACCTCCGGGTCGCCGGGGCGGCCCTGAAAGAGCGCCGCGGTGAAAATGATGTCCTCGGGCGCCGAGCTGTGACGGTAGGAGAAGCCCATCTCGGCGCAAGAGAACGTGCGCCTCGCGCCGGTCCGGTCGACACCGCGCGCTTCGATCAGGACGTCCTTGACCTCGCCGCCATGAGCCCCGGCGTTCATCCTCAGCGCTCCGCCGATCGAGCCAGGCACCCCACGCAGGAACGCGAGGCCGTCCACGCCCGCCGCCGCCGCGGCCTTGGCGACGAACTGGTCCGGCGCCGCCGCCCCCGCGGCGATGCGCGACCCGTCCCGGACCTCGACCGCGCCGAACGCCCTGCCGCCGAGCCGGATGACGACGCCCTCGACGCCGCCGTCGCGCAGGATGAGGTTCGAGCCGAGACCGATCACGGTAACCGGCGTCTCGCGTGGCAGCGCGGCCAAGAGATAGGCGAGATCGTCCTCATCGGCCGGAGAGAACAGGACCTGCGCCGGGCCGCCGACGCGAAACCAGGTGGCCTCGGCGATCGGCGCGTTAGCGACGAGGCGCCCGCGCAGCATAGGCGCCGCGGCCTTCAATTCCTCGACAAGGTCAGGAAAGCTCATCGCGCCCAGCGTCGCTTCAGGCCGTGTCGAGCGCCGCGAGCTCGGCGGGCAGCGCATAGGCCCATTGGGTGATCGATCCCGCGCCCAGGCAGACCACATAGTCGCCGGGCCTCGCAAGCGAACGCACCATGCCCGCCAGTTTCTCGGGCGAGGGCAGGAGAAGCGCATGGCGATGGCCGTGGGCAGCGATCGCGGTCACCAGCGCCTTGTTGTCGACGCCCTCGATCGGCGGCTCGCCGGCGGGATAGACGTCGGCCACGATCACGCTGTCGGCGTCGTTGAAGCAGGTGGCGAAGGCGTCGAACAGGGAGGCGAGGCGCGTGAACCGATGCGGCTGCACGACCGCGATGACCTTGCCCTCGGTCGCCGCCCGCGCGGCTTTCAGGACCGCCGCGATCTCGACCGGATGATGGCCGTAGTCGTCGAAGATGGCGACGCCGTTCCATGTCCCGGTGCGGGTGAAACGCCGCCCCACGCCGCCGAAACTGCCGATCGCCTTGCGGATAACGTCGATCGAGGCGCCGAGCGCGTGGGCGACGGTGATCGCTGCGGTCGCATTGAGCGCGTTGTGCCGGCCGGGCATCGGGAGCGCGAGGTCGTCGATGAAGGTCGCGCGGCCGGTCGCCCGCTCCCGGATCAGGACCGAAAACCGGGTGAGGCCGCCGGCTAGGTTGACGTCGAGCAGGCGCGCGTCGGCCTGCGGATTCTCGCCATAGGTCAGGACGCGGCGGTCCTCGATGCGGCCGACCAGCTCCTGCACGGTCGGATGATCGAGGCACATGACGGCGAAGCCGTAGAACGGCAGGTTCTCGACCAGCGCGAGAAAGGCGTCCTTGATCGCGTCGAAGGTCTTGAAATGGTCGAGGTGCTCGGGGTCGATGTTGGTCACGACCGCGATGTCGGCAGGCAGCTTGAGGAAGGTGCCGTCGCTTTCGTCGGCCTCGACCACCATCCAGTCGCCGGCGCCGAGCCGGGCGTTGGCGCCATAGGCGTTGATGATCCCTCCGTTGATGACTGTCGGATCGAGTCCCGCCGCCTCGAGCAAAGTCGCGACGAGCGCGGTCGTCGTCGTCTTGCCGTGGGTTCCGGAGACGGCCACGCATTGCTTGAGCCGCATTAGTTCGGCCAGCATCTCGGCGCGGCGAACGACGGGAATGCGCTTGGCGCGCGCCGCGACGACCTCGGGATTGTCGCGCTTGACGGCCGAGGAAACGACGACCACCGCGGCCTGGCCGAGGTTCGCCTTGTCGTGGCCGATGGCGACAGTCGCGCCCTTCTCGCGCAGGCGCTTGACGTTGGCGTTTTCGCTGAGGTCCGAGCCTTGCACCGTGTGGCCGAGGTTGATGAGCACTTCCGCAATGCCGGACATGCCGATGCCGCCGATGCCGACGAAGTGGATGGGGCCGATCTGGTCCGGCAGCTTCATAGGCAACGATCCCCGCAAGGCCGGCGTGCGGCCGGGCTCATGAGCCGGAGGCAATAGGGCAGTTCGAAGGTTTTTGGAAATCGGGCCGGCCCGGATCGACACGCTCTCCGCGGCGTAAAATTTCGGCTCTTGTGGCGGTACCTGTCGCTCGGCGTCTTCGCCGATCCGTTCTCGGGCTCCGTCCGTCATGGCCGGGCTAAGGAGCCATCCGCCGGTCCGTTCTGTGGGCCAACTGCTTTCGGCCAACAGCTACCTCGTTACGCGTCGGTTTTTTAATGACGCGCCGAGCCCGGCGTGTTGATCGGACCCGGCGGGTATCACACGCGCAACTCGGCTTCTACAACAGCGCGGAGCGCGGGCAGGGCTTCGTGAATCGTCTTCCAGATTCGCCGCTCCTGAACGTCCTCGTAGTTGTGGCGGTAGATGCTCCCTGAACCGGCCACGTCCTTCCACGGGATGTTCGGAAACCGGTCCTTGAAAGTGGACGGCAGTCGACGCGACGCCTCCGAGATAATTTCAAGGCAGCGCGTCGCGGCGTAAAATGTCTTGTCGTCAGCAAGGAAACCGTCGAGGTCGAAGCCGTCAATAAACCGCATCGCACGGGCAATGTTGTCGCGTATGTCCTCGAGCGCGTCGCGTTCAGCGTCAGAAAGCATAGATCGCGTCGGCGGTCGCCCAAGGTCGGACACGAGGCTTCAAGGCTTCCCTGTCGATCACGTCAACGGAACCTTGGAACAGGCTGGCGACATACGCCTTGACCCCGGCATAGTCGAACATCGTGGCCACAATGGCAGGGTCGAGATCGACGAGAATGTCGATGTCGCTATCGGGTCGCTGCTCGCCACGCGCGACGGAGCCGAACAAGGCGGCATGCGTGACGCCATGCGCCCGCAAGTCAGCCTCGCTTTCCTTCAACCTCTCGATGATCTCCTCGCGTTTCATAACGTTATTTGTACCACCAAAACCGTCCGGTTTCGACGGCAAACCAAGCCTCTCCCTCACAACACAGGTTGTGACACGAGAGGGAACAGCGCTCCCTGCATCCCCTGCGCCTGAGAAAAACTGACAATTTCTTGCCAAGTTCGCGACGATGTTCTATGTTTGTTCTCCATCGTCAAACTGGAGACCACCGCCTTGTCCAAGCCTTCCGAACCCGCCCTGCCCGCCCCACCCCGCGACCGTTCAGTCTCAGCGCGAAGGGCGGCGCGACAGCGAAAGGCCGAGCGTGAGGCCGCGATTGTCGACCTCCTGAACCGGGGCGTGTCCGTCGCCGAGATCGCCGACCGCAACGGCGTCAGCGAGCCCGCCATGCGCAAGTCGATCCGCGCCATCCTCGCCCGCCGCGCCCCGGCGCCGCCGTCGGAATTTCTGGCGCTTCAGGTGAGCCGCCTCAACGAGGCGCTCATGGTCTCCTATGGCGCGATGTCGGCGCAGAACCTCGAGGCGGTCGATCGGGTGGTGAAAATTGTCCGCGAACTCGACCGCTATCACGGCTTCGCCGTTGAGCCCGCGCCGCCGCCGCGACAGGCGCTTCTTCCGCCCCCGTCCGCAACCCCGATCGCACTCCAACCGCTGGACGTCGCCGCGGAACCGATTGGCGCCGAAACCGACTGAAATCATTCGATTCGCGAGCCGGAACGGCGCCCCGCCGAACGGCGCAGCGCCTTAAAGTATCGACCTGTCGATCGCCGTCTCGGCCTGCGCGATGCTGTCAGGCCGCCCGACATGAACCCAAAGGCCGTCGAGGCGGACCCCACGTAGCCGGCCCTCGGCCGCCGCGGCGTGAAAGAACGGCGCGAGGCGAAAGACCTCCGCGGTCTCGTTGGCGAAGAGCTCAGGCTTGACGATCCCGACACCGGTATAGACGAACGGCGCGACATGGCGCGGATCGCGCGGCTCGAGCCGTCCCTCGTGATCCATCGTGAAGTCGCCGGGCCAGTCGACCCCGACCGCGCCGGCGCTCGCCGCGACCAGGAGCAGGATATCCATCTTGGCGGGATCAAATGCCCGCGCTAGGCGGGCGATGTTCGAGCGCGGACCTTCGATCCAGAACGCGTCGGTGTTGCAGATGAGGAAGGGATCGGCGCCGATCAGCGGCAGGACGCGCTTGATCCCGCCGCCCTGGTCGAGAAGCTTTGCGCGCTCGTCGGAGATGATGATCTTCGGCGCCCGCCGCTTCGCGAGATGCGCCTCGATCTGATCGGCGAGCCAATGGACATTGACGATCGCGCGCTCGACGCCGTTCTCCGCCAGGCGGTCAAGCGAGTAGTCGATCAGCGCCCGGCCGCCGACCTGGACCAGGGGCTTCGGCACGGTTTCGGTGATCGGCCGCATCCGCGTCCCGAGGCCGGCGGCGAACACCATGGCCGTCTTGGGAACCGGCGGGCTCATCGGCGGGTCCTCAAGCGATCCTGACGTCAAGGTTCGGATTTGGCGGGCGGCTCTCCGAGCGCCCGCGGCAGATGGTTCTGATACCAGAGCAGAAGCGGCCGAAGCAACGGATGGGCCAGGTTGCGGGCGAGGTAGCGCTCGACCCGCGGCAGGTGGCGCAGGTACTCGGGCTTGCCGTCCCGCTTGTCGAGCCGGGCGAAGATGCCGAGGATCTTGGTCGCCCGCTGCGCGCCCATCGCCGCATAGGCCGCGGCGAAGCCTTCGGAATCGAAGGCGGGGTCGGCGGCCGTCCTGCGCCGGATATAGAGGGCGGCGAGCCGCATCTCGAGATCCTCGGGCACGTCGACGCGCGCATCCTGCAGCAGCGAAGCGACATCATAGGCCGGCGGGCCGAGCACCGCGTCCTGAAAGTCGATGAGCCCGATCCGCTTCAGCCCCTGCCGCTCGGCCAGCCAGTGGAGGTTCGGCGAGTGAAAGTCGCGCAGCGTCCAGGTGGTCGGCTGAGCGAGGATAGGCCCGAGAAGCTCGCGCCAGATCGCCAGGAACTGCATCCGCGCGCCGGTCGGCGGCGCCGCCCGCACGACCGCCGGCGCATACCAGTCGAGCGCGAGCTCGACCTCGACCAGCATCGCTTCGATATCATAGACCGGCAGCGTGTAGGTGTCGTCGCCAACCGGCAGGCTCTCCGGCAACTGGCGAACGTGAAGATCGACGAGAAGCGCAACCGCTTCCGCATAGCGCGCGCTGTCGGGAACGCCGCCGTCGGCGACGGTTGATGCGCCGAAATCCTCGATCAGCGCCAGGCCTTCCTCGACGCTGTGGGCGATGAGGGCGGGCGTCGAGTAGCCCTGGGCGCGAAGACCGTCCGCCATGGCGACGAAAGCGCGGATGTCCGGCGACAGCTTGGCGATCGCGGCATATGGCTTCCCGTAGCGCAGGATCGGCCCGTCGCGCCGGGGCGGCGAAATCATGAGGATCGCGGTCGCGCCGGTGTATCGTGTGAGGCGCTCGTAGGCGCGAATGGAGGCGTCCCCCTGGAGGAACTCGCGCCTCGCGCCGGTCCAGCCCGCGCGCTTCAAGAGCCGCGCAATCCCGAGGGCCAGCGTCAGCCGGCGGCCGATGGCGCCCTTCCCGCGCAATGTGAGCCGGCGATAGTCGGGGCCTCGCGCGGGGTCGAAACGGATCTCGACATCGAGCCGGTCGGGGGGCAGCGCCTCGGAGATCCGCTCCGGCCATTCGACGATCGTGATCGCATCGGCGACAGCCTCCTCCCAGCCGAGATTGTCGAGTTCGCGAGGGCCGCGGAGCCGGTAGAAATCGGCGTGGACGACCTGTCCCCGCGGCGCGTCATAGACCTGCATCAGGGTGAAGGTCGGGCTCGGCGCTTCGAGATCGCGCACCCCGGTCAGCGCACGGATCAGACCCCGGGCGAAGGTCGTCTTGCCCGCCCCGAGATCGCCGGTCAGGCCGATGAAGTCGCCGGGCTCGAGCCATGCGGCCTGGGCGGCGGCGATTTCGAGCATCGCGGCCTCGTCCGGCGCCTCGAGGCTCCAAGCATCGGCTCCCTCCGTCCCGTCGGCGCGATCGGTCATGCCTTGCTACTGCGCCGATTGCCGCTTGGAGGGCGCCGCCGGTTGCGGCGTTGGCGCCGGAGCCGCCGTCGCGTCCACGGGGAAGATGCAGGTGACGGTCGTGCCTTCCTTGGGGGCGGTGTCGATCAGCACCCGCCCCTGGTGCAACTCCACCATCTCCCTCACCATCGAAAGCCCAAGTCCGGGGCCGCGATGACGGGAGCCGTTGGGAAAGGTCTCGAACCGATCGAACACGCGATCGATCACCTCGGGCGGAATTCCGCGTCCCCGATCGCTGACCTTGAACACGATCTCCGAACCGCGCCGCATCGCTGCGAGCGTGACGGTCTGTCCCGCCTCCGAATAGTTGATGGCGTTGGAGAGGAGGTTGAACAGAACCTGGCGCACCCGCCGGCCGTCGGCAGTGAGCGACCCGACGCCGTCGGTCATGACGATGCGCAATTCGATCGCCGCTTCGCTCAGCCGGTCCTGGACCCCTGCCGCCGCCGCCTTCATCGCCTCGGCCACGTCGACATCCTCAAGCTTGAGCTCGAGCGCTCCGGCGTCGATCGACGCGAGATCGAGAATGTCGTCGATGATCGCGAGCAGCGCCGATGACGAATCGGTGATGAAGCCGGCGTATTCGAGCTGTTTGGGATTGAGCGGGCCAACGCCGCCCCCCGCCAGAAGCTGGGTGAAGCCGATGATGTTGGTCAGCGGCGTACGCAGTTCATAGGAGACGTGGTTGACGAAATCGTTCCGCACCCGTTCGGCGTCGAGTAGCGCCTGATTGCGCTCGGTGAGCGCGCGCTCGACATTGACGCCGGCGGTCACGTCGAGCGAGGTCATCAGCGTCGCGCCGTCGGGCAGAGGCAGCGCGGCGCAATCAAGGATCAGCCCGTCGGCTCGCTCAATCCGCGCCGTCCGGCTTTCGCGATGATCGGGAAGATCGACGATCATCGCTGTCAGATCGTCGAACAGCTCGGGCTTGCGGCATAGCGGCTTGCAGGCGCGTGCGATCTCGTCGATATGCGGACGGGCACGCAACACGGCCGGGTTGATTCGCCAGAGCTCGGCGAAAGCCGGATTGA
Source organism: uncultured Alphaproteobacteria bacterium (assembly GCA_963794655.1). Lineage (GTDB taxonomy): Bacteria > Pseudomonadota > Alphaproteobacteria > Rhizobiales > Beijerinckiaceae > Roseiarcus. Next base: position 150,253 of record CAWCEV010000006.1, on the reverse strand, counting down.
ACAGCTTCATGCGCCCATCGGCGCCGAACGCCGCCACTCCTTCCTTGAGCACGTCGAGCGTTTCGCCCTGCACGTGGGTGAGCGTATTGACCTGCGAGGCGAGCGCATAGCTCTGTGTCGCGTCGTCGTAGAGATAGGTGACGCCGCCCTTCGGATTGGGGTTGGTGACAACGCGCAACGCCCTGCCGTCCGGCAGGTGCCAGACGGTCTCGCTTGGCTCGATCGCGCGGTAGGCGTTCAGCTGCTGCGCCTTCCAGGCCGGAAAGTCGACCTGCTCCGGCAACTGCCGCTTGGCGCGCAGCGAATTGAGGATTTCGCCGTCGGTCGGCCTCTGATCGAGGAAGGCGGGTTCGAGCGGCCAAATCTGCCGGTAGGCGGCGTTGTAGAAGGTCAGCCGCTTCGTCTTGTCGAAGATCGCAACCGCGGTCGACAGGCGGTCGATCATGCGCGAGTAGTCGTCCTCATTGCGCTCCATCTCGGCTCGTAGCGCAGCGATCTCGGAAATGTCGCGGGCGAAGCCGGCGGAGCCGACCGCCGTGCGCGCCTCGACCGCGTCGAAGGTCCGGCGCTCGCCGCCGACGACGGCCGACGCCCGGCGGCTCCAACCGCCGGTCTCCTTGACCGCCGCCGCGGCCTCACGACGCACCGCGGGATCGAACAATTCGCCGCCCTTTTCGATCGCCGCCTGGTCGTCGGGCGCGTCGACAGCGTGGGCATAGGGAATATTGCACCAGGCAATCCGGCCGGTGGCGTCGCGCGTCCATGCCGGCATGTCTGCGGCTACGAGCGCGCGGCGGAGCCCGTCGAGGGCGCCCTCGGCTTCAGCGAATTGATCGCGCAGCTTCGCCAGTTGCAGCCGTTCGCCGGACACGTCGCGGATCCGCATGACGGCGCTGCCGTTGACCGGGCGCCCGTCGAGCTCCAGATGGCGTCCGCGCAGGCTGATCACGGCGGCGGCGAAAGCTTCGCCGCGGGTCAGGAGTTGCTGCGTCGCCTCCCCGATCCTGGCGGCTTCGGCCGGCTCCAGCCAGGCGCCGAATCCGAGCACCCGCGACGGCAGCGGCGAATCGGCGATCAGCGCGAAATCGCCCTCGATCGTGGGTTCCGCGTCCGGGCGCTCCCAGGAAATGAGGATCTGCGTTTCGCTGCGCAGCATCAGCGACGCGCGATCGAGCTTGGCGTTGGTCCGGGCGAGTTCGGCCTCGAGCTCGCGGACGCGGCGTGTCCAGATCCTGCGCCCGATCAGGTGAAGGACTGCGGTTATGGTCGCGAGCAGCATCAACGACAGGATGGCAAGGCCGGCGCCGTTGGCCTGCGCGGACGCCATGTCGAACGCGAGCTGGACCGGCGCGTCGATGGGCTGCGAAACGTCCTGGGCGCAGGCCAGCGAGCCCGCAAGCAGGTAAAGCGCGAGGCCCGCCGCCGGTCTGACCGTGCGCGCGCGGTCAGACCTTCGCGTTCGCCCGCCGATTCCGGGGCGCTGCGCCCCGCCGAACCCCCGCAACGAATCGCCTCCTCGAGAACCTGGCGGCGCGCCGTCCGCGCTCGCCTGGCTGTCCGCCGACCCGTCCCCCTCCGCCAGGAAGGTCCGAATCAGTGCTCTCTTGGTTTACGAAAAGTTTGCCGCAAAGTCGTTAACCGCTAACGGGCGGGAACGGCCGTTTCGAAGGGATGCTATAGCTTGGGGACGTCCGACCGATCGGGCGCAAGATATGCCCGTCCGGTTCCTGCGCGGTTCTTATCGCACGAGGCCGAGGATGTCCTTGATCGCATCCATGTTCGGCCGCGCGATCGCCCGGGCCCTCTCCGCTCCTTCGGCGAGGACGCCATCGGTGAAGGCCGGATCGCCAGCCAGGCGCAGCATCTCGGCGCGAATCGGGGCGAGCTTCGCGATCGCGAGATCGGCGAGCGCGGTCTTGAAGGTCGAGAACTGGCTGCCGCCGAATCGCCCGAGCACGTCTTCCTTGGTCTCGTCGTTCAGCGCGGCGAAGATGCCGATGAGATTGTCGGCCTCCGGGCGGCGCGCGAGAGCTTCGACTTCGCCCGGCAGCGGCTCGGGGTCGGTCTTCGCCTTGCGAATCTTCTGCACGATCGTGTCGGGGTCGTCGGTGAGCGCGATATAGGCGTTTTCCGAGGCGTCGGACTTCGACATTTTCTTGGACCCGTCGCGCAAGCTCATGACCCGGGTCGCGGGCCCCTGGATCAAGGGCTCGGGCAGCGGAAAATAGGCGTCGCCATGGCCGTGGGCGGCGATCGAGGAGGCGAAATCGTTGTTGAACTTCTGAGCGATGTCGCGGGCGAGTTCGAGATGCTGCTTCTGGTCCTCGCCGACCGGGACATGCGTCGCCCGATAAACGAGAATATCGGCGGCCATCAGCACGGGATAATTGTAAAGGCCGATCGAGGCGTTCTCCCTGTCCTTGCCCGCCTTCTCCTTGAACTGGGTCATGCGGTTGAGCCAGCCGAGCCGGGCGACGCAATCGAATACCCAGGCGAGTTCGGCGTGCTCAGCCACGCGGCTTTGGTTGAAAACGATATTGGCCTTCGGATCGATGCCGCAGGCGAGAAAGGCCGCGGTCACTTCGCGGGTGGTGCGTCGAAGCTGCTCGGGCTCGTGCGGCAGGGTCATCGCGTGCAGATCGACCACGCAATAGATGCACGGGTGCGTCTTCTGCATCTCGACGAAGCGCTTGATCGCGCCGAGATAATTGCCGAGGTGCAGATTGCCCGTCGGCTGAACGCCTGAGAAAACGCGTTCGGGAAACTTCGCCATTGTCTTCGCTTGCGTTCGGAGGGGCGGCCCTTATGGCAATCGGAGGATCGGGGCGCAAGGGGCGGCTAAGCCGGGCGTCTCGCGCCCTTTCCTCGCCCGCTTTCTCGATCTTTCAGAGGCTTAAGGGGCCAAATCTCGCCGCCGCCCAGAAGCCTCATAAATATACACATATTCCTAACGTATAATAATCCTTTTGTCCCCCTTTCTCTCTTAGGCCGAGGGCGGGCGTTCGCCCATCGAGAGATCGACCATGATCTCGGCCGCGAGCCGCTCGACCGCCTTGCGCAAGTCGTCGAGCTTGAGCCCTTCGGGGACGCTGAGGCGCGCGGTCGCGTGAAACATCTGCACGCCCGTAAACGGCTCTCCCTCAAGGCTGCTCGCAAATTCCTCGATGTTGACGCCAAGGCGGGTCAGCGCCTGGGTCACGTCGCGCACGATGCCCGGACGCTCGGCGCCGACGATCTCGAGCGTGACGAGCCGCCCAAGCTTTTCATCGCCTGCGGCGCCGCGGTCGATCGAGACCCGCAGGCCGGATGGGGCGAGCTTCGCGAGCGCGGATTCGAGAGGGATCAGGCTTTCGTCGGGAACGCCGACCAGCACCACGCCGGCAAACTTGCCCGCAAGCCGCACCGAGCGGCTCTCGAGCCAAGTCCCGTGGTGCGCCGCGACCGTCTCCGAGATCGCATTGACCAGGCCCGGCCGGTCTTCGCCGACAAAGGTCAAAACGAGCGGGATCATGGAGGGGCTCCTCGAAGGCGAACGCCGGCGGCGCCCATCATTCTATCGCGAATTGCTTCTACCGCGGGCTCCGCGGCTTTTGATCCCGCGTTTGGCCTCAAGTCTCAACCGCAAAGAGACGCCAGTCACCCGGCACCCCCTTGAGCGTCTGATTCCCGCGATCCTGGAATTTCAACCCCGAACCTGCCACAAGGTCCTTCACCGTGCTCGAGACAAGCACCTCGCCGGGAGCTGCCAACGACGCAACACGAGCGCCGATGTGGACAGCAATGCCGCCAAAATCATCGCCGATGAGTTCGCACTCGCCAGTATGAAGGCCCGAACGAATTTCGATGCCAAGAGGGCGAAGCTCTCCGGCGAGCGCTGAAGCGCAACGAACAGCACGCGCCGGCCCGTCGAAGGCGGCGAAGAACCCGTCGCCTGTCGTCTTGATTTCACGACCGCGAAAATGTGTGAGGCTCCGTCTGACAGTCGCATGGTGCTGATCGAGAAGCTCGCGCCAGCGGCGGTCGCCTAGCGCCGCGGCCTTGTCGGTGGATCCAACAATGTCGGTAAAGAGAACGGTCGCGAGCACGGTATCGACGGCGACTGGCGTCTTCGACCCTGTAACGAACTCGACCGTTAGATCCAAAATCTCGTCAGCATTGTCGCCGATCCAAAACAGATGATCTTCGCCCGGCAGCTCAACGTAGCGAGCGCCCGGGATGTTTGCTGCAAGAAAACGTCCACCCTCGACATTGATCGTCGGATCGCCCGTGCGGTGGAGGACGAGGGTGGGCACGTGGATCGAAGACAGGATGCCGCTCACATCGATTTGGCGGTTCATTCGCATCAAGTCTGCGACCGAAGAGGGGCTTCCGCCGAGCCTCTCAAACCGACCGTACCAGCTTTTGAATGCAGCATCGTCCCGGCGCGATGGCGCGAACATACCCACACTTTCGCCACTGCCCCAATAGTTATCGATATAGTGAAGAAGGCCCGCGAACGCCTCGTCGTTTGGAATCCATGAGGAAAACTGAGCGAAGGAGCCATAAAGCACGAGCGCGCTGCAGCGTTCCGGGTAAGTTGCGGCAAATAGAGCCGCCAGTGGTCCTCCTTCGGACGTTCCCATCAGCGCCGCTCGCTGGATCCCGGTGGCGTCCATAACGGCGCGCACATCATCCATACGCTGGTCTAACCCGGGAAGTTCACGGACACGGTCCGACATGCCCGTGCCGCGCTTGTCGAACATCACGTTTCGCGTCTGCGCTCCAATCCGATGCATCCACCGAGCAAGAGCCGGCTCGTCCCAAAAGGTTTCGATGTTCGAGACGAAAGGCGTGATGTGGATGAGATCAGTGATTCCGGCGCCAAAAACTTGATAGGCAATGTGAACGTCGCCGCTCTTCGCATAGCGCGTCTCCGAGCGCATGGGCGTCCTCCCAATCCAGGACAGGTTCTTGAAATCTCTTGCGACGGTAGACTGCACTGTTCCGGTTTCGCCGACAAGCTTGCATCACGCGCGCACGATGCCGGCCGCTGGGCGCCGACAATGTCTGGCTGGCCTGTTGGGCAGGCTTCTCGTCATCGGCCGCCAGCGCCGGAAAGCATGCGGAGTCAGAGGAGGCCGCGATTGCCCGAACAGCGATCGCGGTCTGTCATGCCTAAGAGCGCAGATGCGGCGGCAGCGGCACGTCGAACCCGGCGTTCACCATCCCGATCAGCGTGTAGAAGCCGCAAAGCGTCACGATTTCGATCAGTCCCTTGACGCCGAAACGTTGAACGACCTGATCCTCAAGCGTCGATGGAACTGAACGGTACGCGAAGGCGCAATCCATCGTTCTCGCAACGATGTCGAATGGCGCGGGAACGTCCGCGCCTGCGGCGACCGCGTCGATGACGGGCTGGGGCAGACCGGCGCTCTTGGCCGCGGCGATGTGGTCGGCCCACTCGAAGGCCACGCCCGAGCGCTTCGCCGTCGCCAGCACGACGAACTGATAGATGTCGCGCGGAAGCGTCGCCTCATATTTGTAGTAGTACCCGAGCTGCTCGATAAGGCCCGCGAGATGCGGGTGATTCAGGAGGGGAATGTAGGGGCCGAGATGATCGACGCCCTTGGCTTTGCGCCGCGCCAGAATGTCCTCGTAGATCGCGCGGTCGTTCCCCGTCAGCGTTGCGGTCGGGTCAGGCAGGTTCGCCATCGAGTCTCGTCCCCGTCACATGTGGAATGACCAGTGCGCCTGAGCTTCGGCGTAAGGCTCGATTGGCGTCGGCGCGGATCGTTCGGTCTTCACGTCGATGACGACGGTCCGGTTCGACGCGAGCGCCCGCTCGAGCGCGGGTTGCAGTTCGGCCGGCGTTTTCACTGTCTCGCCGTCCGCTCCCACCGCCCGCGCGAAGCTGGCCCAGTCCTGATCGGGCGCTTCGGTGAGGCGCATCGGGATCTCGCCCTCCTTGCGCGCCCGGAGCCAGACATTGCCGAGCGCCTGATTATTGCTGACAAGATAGATGACCGGGAGCCCGGCGCGGGCCGCCGTCTGCACTTCGAGCCCATGCATGCGCATGCAGCCGTCGCCCGTGAAGACGAGGACAGGCGCATCGGGACGCGCCGCCTTGGCGCCGACGCCGGCGCCGATCGCCCAGCCCATCGGGCCAAGCGTCGAGGCGGTCAGAAACTGGCGCGGCCCGTAGCTTTCCCAATAGTGCGCCGCAAAGGCCCGATGGGAGCCGCTGTCGACCAGCGCGATCGTCTCGCGCGGCATGATCTTGCGCGCCTCGGCCACCATCCGGGCCGGATGGACCGGCGAGCGATCGCTCGTCATGTTCTCGAAGTCGTAATAGCGCGGCTTGGCCTTAACGCCCGCCACCCATTCCCGTCGCGCCGCGATCCCCTTTGCGAGCGGCGCGGCGGCGTCCTCGGACGCCCCTGCCAGCCACTTCACGAAACCGCCGGCATGGCCGCCAACGAAGCTTTCATTCTGGAAGTACCGTCCGACATAGACAGGCGAGACATTGACGGAGACAACGCCGAGCTTCGGCTGAAGTCGGGTCGTCCAATACATCGAATCGCGCACATTCATCGTGGCGCCGAGCACGATGAGGAGGTCGAGGCCGCCGTCGAGCAGCGCCTCGGTCGCGTGCCGCGTGCCTGCGTATCCGAAGACGCCGAGCGAAAGGGCGTGGTCCTCGGGAAATTGCCCCTTGGCGTGTTCAGTTGTCGCGACCGGAATATGGAAGCGCTCCGCGGCTTTTACGAGCGCCGCTGTCGCGTCGTCGGAGATGGTCCCGCCGCCGGCGAGGATCGCGACGCGCGGCGCGACATCGAGGCCCCCGAGGAGCTTCCAGATCCTGCCTGCCGCCTCCGCATCGAGCGGCGCGGAATGACGGACATCCGCCGCCAGGGGCTTCGGGTCGGCCGCGATCTCGCCAGTCTGAACGTCGGTCGGAATGCTGAGATGCACCGGCGCGCACGCGCCCTCGAACATGCGTTGCACGGCGACGCGCAAGCTCGACGGCAGGACCCTGATATCCGGGACGCTGTAGGACTCTGCCGTGACCGGAGCGAGGACGCGGCCGTCGTCAAAGGCGCCGGCGGTCGCGTCTTGAAAAAAGCCGACGCCCTGCATCGCGTTCGCCACCGCGCCCGTCAGCAGAAGCACGGGCGAATGATCCGTGAAGGCAGCCGACATCGCCGTGACCGTATTGGTCGCACCGGGGCCGCCAATGCACAGGACGGCGCCGAACTTTCCGCTCGCGCGCGCATAGCCGTCCGCCATGAAAGCCGCGCCGCCCTCCTGCGCCGCAACCACCGGCGAAAGGCCGGATGTCCGCGCTATCGCCGGAAGGAAAGGGTCGACAAGACCGCCGGGCACGAGAAACAGCCGGTCAACGCCATCGGCGACAAGCGAGCGTAGGACGAAATCGGCGCCATTCATGCTTGTCTCCAAGGGGTCGTTCCTCCCGAAGCTGTCAGCGGCGCGCGCAAGTTGCGCGCTCGGACGTCGCTCCCGCCCTTACAGAATGAATCGGCTCAGGTCAGCATTGCCGGCGAGGTCGCCGACGTTGCGCTCGACGAAATCGCCGTCAATGCGGATGACCTCGCCGTTGCGGTCGGCGGCGGTGAAACTCACTTCGTCCAGCACCCGTTCCATCACCGTCTGCAGGCGGCGCGCGCCGATGTTCTCGACCGACCCGTTCACCTTGGCCGCGGCGCGCGCGATCGCCGCCACGGCATCGTCGGTGAATTCGAGGTTGACGCCCTCGGTCTGCATCAGCGCCACATATTGCTTGATGAGGCTCGCCTCGGTGTCGGTGAGGATGCGCTTGAAATCCTCCTCGGTCAGCGAATTGAGCTCGACGCGAATGGGCAGTCGGCCCTGGAGCTCGGGCAGGAGGTCGGAAGGCCGGGCAATGTGAAAGGCGCCGGAGGCGACGAACAGGATGTGATCGGTCTTGATCGTTCCGTGCTTGGTCGCGACGGTGGTGCCTTCGATCAACGGCAATAGGTCGCGCTGGACGCCCTCGCGCGACACATCGGCGCCGCCCCGGCCTTCACGGGCGCAGATCTTGTCGATCTCGTCGAGGAAGACGATGCCGTTGCTCTCGACCTCGGCCACCGCGTCGCGCACGATCGCGTCCTGATCGAGCAGCTTGTCGGCTTCGGCGGAGATCAGCGGCTCATGCGCCTCGGCCACCGTCATGCGTTTGGCCTTGGTGCGGCCGCTCCCCTTGCCAAAAATGTCGGCGATGTTGATCGCGCCAATCGAAGCGCCGGGCATGTTGGGAAGCTCGAACATCGGGAGGCCTGAGCCGCTTTGCGGCAGTTCGACCTCGATTTCCTTGTCGTTGAGCTCGCCTGCATGCAGTTTCCGGCGGAAGGCTTCGCGCGTGGCGGAGGACGAGGCGGCCCCGACCAGCGCGTCGAGCACGCGTTCTTCGGCCGCGAGCTCGGCTTTGGCTTCGATGTCCTTGCGCTTGCGGCTCTTGACCAGGCCGATCGCGACCTCGATCAGGTCGCGGACGATCTGCTCGACGTCGCGCCCGACATAGCCGACCTCGGTGAACTTCGTCGCCTCGACCTTGAGGAACGGCGCCCCGGCGAGTTTGGCGAGGCGGCGCGCGATCTCGGTCTTGCCGCAGCCGGTCGGTCCGATCATCAGGATGTTTTTCGGCATCACCTCCTCGCGCATCGGCGACGTCAGGCGCAGGCGCCGCCACCGATTGCGCAGCGCGATGGCGACGGCGCGCTTGGCGTCCGCCTGACCGACGATATAGCGGTCGAGCTCGGAGACGATTTCGCGGGGCGACAGATCCGACATGAGGTCAAAGGCTTTCGAGGATCACATTGACATTGGTGTAAACGCAGATTTCGGCGGCGATGCGCATCGAACGGCGCACGATCTCATCCGCGTCGAGCGCCATCGGCATCAGCGCGCGGGCGGCGGCGAGCGCGTAGTTGCCGCCCGAGCCGATCGCCATCGCCGACCCGAACTCGTCGGCCTCCGGCTCGAGCACGTCGCCCGAGCCCGAGAGCGTGAAGCCCGTTCCCTTGTCGGCGACGATCAGCATCGCCTCGAGGCGGCGCAGATAGCGGTCGGTGCGCCAGTCCTTGGCGAGTTCGACGCAGGCGCGCGCGAGCTGGCCGGGGTACTGATCGAGCTTGGCCTCGAGCCGCTCGAACAGCGTGAAGGCGTCGGCGGTCGCGCCGGCGAAGCCGGCGATCACATCGCCCTTGGAGAGCCGGCGCACCTTGCGGGCGTTCGATTTGACGACCGTCTGGCCCATGCTGACCTGGCCGTCGCCCCCGATGACCACCTTGCCGCCCTTGCGCACCATAAGGATGGTCGTCGCATGCCATCCGGGCAAACCGGCGGCAGTGTCGTCATTCATCGGGACGCGATCCTCAAGCTACGGTCTGAATGCTTAAACAAGCGCCGCATGTATGGCCCAGCGCCCCGGCGCGCAAGTGCGGCGGCCCCCGCCATCCGCCGCCGCTTCGGCCGGTTGGACTGCTCAGTTCAAGGCGTCGACCCAGATCGGGTTGGTCCAGGCGCGCCTCGCGCCGTCGATGACGACGATGCGGAACCATTTGATCGGCGGCAGGTCGCGCCAGGCCCATTTCTGGGCCTCCTCGTATTCGATCGTCACGTCAGTGAGACCGGATCCGACCCGGCTCAGTGTTGGCGAAGCTCCGGTGACGACGGCGATCGTATTGACCGGACTGCACTGGACCCGCACGACCTTGCGGGTCAGCTCCACATCATGGATGCGAGGCCCCTGGCTCGAATAGAACTCCCCCGCCTTCAGCGCGCCGAGCAGGGCGTCGGGGTCGAGCGATTCCGATTTGACCAGGACAAAGGCGCCGAACGCGTCGAGGTCTCCGTCATGAAAATGCGCGTCGTCGCCGGCGACCGCCATCAGCCGCCGGTCCTCGTTGCACAACTGGTCGAGCAGATAGAAACCGTCGCCCCGGTCCGTCCGGATGGCGCAACTGTGATTATAGACCTCGACCGCATGGGCGGCGGCGAGCGAGCGCCCGTCCTCGATGATGAGTTGCGACCACGAGGGATGAGCCATCGTGACGAAGGCGCCGGCAGCTCTCGCCCTCGCCGCCAGCATCGGCCCGGTCTCCTCCGGCTCGGCCGCAGGAAAATCGAGCGGCAGCCCCGTCGCCACAATGTGCCAGAACTCGCCGGCAGAGGTCGCGAGCGCGTGAACCTCGGCGCCGATCAGGGTGGTGAAATCATTCGTGCGCAACTTGCGGGTATCGGCGATCGGCCAATTGAAGCGGCCGAGGAAATGATCGGAGAGCTGCAGGAAATCGTACCCGGCTTGCTTATAGGCCTTGACCACTTCCTCGGGCTTCAGGGCGCCATCGGAAAGGGTCGAGTGAGTATGAATGTTCCCGCGCCAGAAACGCCCTGGCGTCGCGAAGGGGGAAATATGCATGGGCGGTGAGGTTGTCGCCTTCGTCATGCGGGGTCAAGCTCATCCAACCAAAGGCGGATGGACTTTCTTGTGGATTGTATATTCACACATGCGAATATATATAGGTATTTGAGATCGATCAAATGCATGAAGCCGCCGCGGGGATATCGTGCCGAAAGTGAGGAGGATGCGATGGAAACGAGGAATTGGCCGGATTTCACCCGCGGCCTCAGCGCGGAGCTCAGAAACCTGCGCGGCGGCGCTCCGGAAGTGATGAAGGCGTTTGGGACGCTGGCTCAGAACGCGCTGGCCGGAGGGGCGCTCGATCCCAAGACCAAGGAGTTGATCGCGATCGCAATTTCAGTTGCGACGCGCTGCGACGACTGCATCGGGTTTCACGTCAAGGCCGCCGTCGATCACGGCGCGACGCGCGAGGAAATCCTCGAAACGCTGGCCATGACGATCTATATGGGAGCTGGACCATCCGCGATGTACGCCAGCCACGCGCTCGCCGCTTACACGCAATTCGCGGCGCCAAAGGCTGACGCTGCATGACCTCGGAGGCATGATTGATGTCGTTTGATCCGGTTTCGCGCTTCGGGGCTGACCCCGACGTCGTCGATTTTGGCGATTTGGAAGAGGCCGTGAGCGCGGGGGCCTGGACGGTGGTCGACGTGCGCGAACCGCATGAATTCGCGGTCGGGCACATCCCCAACGCGCTCAATCTGCCGCTGTCGAGCTTCGATCCGGGAGAATTGCCGAAGGGCAAGCCGGTCGTTCTCATTTGTCAGGCCGGCGGACGATCCAAGAATGCGCTCAACCGTGCGCGGGCGACTGGCCGCGCCGACATACGCCACTATGCCGGGGGCATGAACGGCTGGCGCATGCAGGGCGGCGACGTGACGCTTTAGGGCGCGTCCGGTTAGAACTTGCGCGGGCTCCCAGCGACATAGGTCTGCCGCACCGCGCGGTCGTCGCCCATCATCATGAGCGCGAACAGTTCGACCTCGAGGTCGCCGCCGGCCGTCTCCATCCGGTGTTCGAGCGCCGGCGTCGCGTGCGGATCAAGCGCGATGAGGTCGGCCTCCTTGCCGGCTTCGACCGAGCCAATTCGGTCATCGAGGCTGAGCGCCCGCGCGTTGCCGAGCGTCATCCGGTAGAAGGCATGGATCGCCGGCCAGGACTGGTGATTGAGCTGCAGGACCTTGTAGCCCTCGGCGGCCGTGTGCAGCATCGAGTAGCTCGTCCCGCCGCCGACGTCGGTCGCGAGCGCGATCCTCGCGCCGGCCTTGGCGAGCCGCGCTTCGTCGAACAGGCCCGAGCCGAGAAAGAGATTGGACGTCGGGCAGAACGCGGCGACCGACCGGCTGGCGACGAGCTCGGCGACCTCGCTGTCGATGAGATGAATGCAATGGCCGAACACTGAGCGCGGTCCTGTCAGGCCCGCTCGGGCGTAAACGTCGATGTAGCTCTTCGCCTCCGGGAACAGCGCCGCGACACGAGCGATCTCGGCCTTGTTCTCGTCGGCATGGGTCTGGACATAGCAGTCGGGATACTCGTGCCTAAGCGCCCCCGCGGCGTCGAGTTGCGCTTGTGTCGACGTGACCGCGAAGCGTGGGGTGATCGCGTAATCGAGCCGGCCGCGGCCGCGCCAGCGCTCGATCAGCGCCTTGCTCTCGTCGTAACCGCGCTGAGCCGTGTCCATGAGCCCCGGCGGCGCATCGCGGTCCATCATCACCTTGCCGGCGATCATACGCGCGCCCCGCGTCTCGGCCGCGGCGAAGAACGCCTCGACGGACTCGGGATGGACCGTGCAATAGACCATCGCCGTCGTCGTGCCCGAGCGGAACAATTCATCGAGAAAGAAGTCGGCCACCCGCGCGCAATGCGCGGGGTCCGCGAATTTCTGCTCCTCGACGAAGGTGTAGTTGTGGAGCCAGTCGAGCAGCTGCGCGCCGTAGGATCCGATCACCTGCGTCTGCGGATAATGGACGTGGGCGTCGATGAAACCGGGCATGATGAGGCATCGGGCGTGATCGTCGACGACCGCGTCCTTCGGCGCGCGCGGGAGAACGTCGTTCGCCCGGCCCACGACCTCAATCCTTCCGCCGGCGACGAGCACCGCGCCGTCTTCGATCAGCGAGTACGCCGATCGGCCGCCGACCGCCGGGTCCTCGTTGAAGGACAGGATGCGGCCGCGGATCACCCTCGCCTTCCCGCTCAAGGCAGGATCTCCTTGAGCCGCAGCGCCGCGATCCGGTCGATCTCACTGAGCGCTGTCCCGGTCTCCGCGTCGGCGTCGTTGGCGAGGCGCCGGCGGAAGGCGGCGAGGATTTCGGCTTTGCTCTTTCCCTTGACCGCCATGATGAAGGGAAAGCCGAAGCGGCCGCGATAGGAGTGGTTGAGGGTCGAGAACTCGCCCAATTCCTCGGGCGTGAGACGGTCGAGCCCCGCGCTCGCCTGCTCGCTGGTCGACGCGGCCGTCAATGTCTTGGCGAGCGCGAGCTTGCCGGCCAGATCCGGGTGGGCGTCGATGAGCGCGCGCTTCTCCTGCGCCGATGCCTTCGCCACCGCCGCGGCCAGCGACTTCGCCAGGCCCTCGGCTGTGTCGGCGCCGGCGGTCAGGACGGCGTCCCAGGCGGCCGCCGCGACCCAGGGCGAGTGCTCGTAGACGCCGCCGAACCGCTCGACGAACAGCGTACGTGTGAGCCGCGAGGGCTTCCAGCCGCCGGGCGGCGGGTGTTTTATGATCCAGTGACGCGCGATGTCGAGGCGGGTCGGCGCCCAGACGCGATCGTGGCCGGCGGCATAGTCGATGAATCTCGCGAGCGCCGCCGCGCGGCCGGGCCGGCCAACAAGGCGGCAATGGAGGCCGATCGACAGCATTTTCGGCGCGACCTCGCCCTCGGCGTAAAGCGTGTCGAACGAGTCCTTGAGATAGGCGTAGAACTGGTCGCCGGTGTTGAAGCCCTGGGGGGTCGCAAAGCGCATGTCGTTCGAATTGAGCGTGTACGGGACCATGAGCTGCGGCCCGCGCGGGCCTTCGAGCCAATAGGGCAGGTCGTCGGCGTAGGTGTCGGCGCAATAGATAAACCCGCCCTCCTCCATGCCGAGCCTGATCGTGTTGACCGAGGAACGGCCCTGATAGAAGCCGAGAGGCCGCGCGCCCGCGACCTCGGTGTGGATGCGGATCGCCTCCGCGATATGGCGCGCCTCGATATCGGCGGGAATGTCGCGATAGTCGATCCATTTGAGGCCGTGGGTGGCGATTTCCCACCCGGCCTCGTTCATCGCCGCAACCGCCTCGGGATTGCGCGCCATCGCGGTCGCGACCGCGTAGACGGTGACGGGAACCGAGCGGTCGGTGAACAGGCGATGGAGGCGCCAGAAGCCGGCGCGGGAGCCATATTCGTAGATCGACTCCATGTTCATGTGGCGCATGCCTGGCCAGGGCGCGGCGCCGACGATTTCGGACAGGAACGCTTCGGAGGCGGCGTCGCCGTGCAGGATGTTGTTCTCGCCCCCCTCCTCGTAGTTGATGACGAACTGCAGGGCGACGCGCGCATTGTTCGGCCAGCCGGCGTATGGCGGCGTGCGGCCGTAGCCGATCATGTCGCGCGGATAGGTCTCGCCGTCCGTCATGCTCATCTGTCCCCCGGCCCGGCCTCGATCGCCGCCCGCCAACGCTACGACAGCTCAGGCGCTTGCTCCAGCCCGCTGCTCCCGCGCCAAAGTTTTGCCCTGATTGCGGCGAGATTTGTAACGCGTTACACTGGCGCTTTTGAAGGACGATCGAGATGTCCGCGCCTGCCGAGCGAATGAAGATGATGCGCGAGCGACGGCGCAGGCGTGGCTTGCGCGAACTGCGTCTCGTCGTTCCCGATTCCCGCCTGCCGTCCGTCCGTCGGCGCATGGCGGCTGAGGTCGCAGGTCTTGCCGGGAGCGCCGAGGACGATGCGCTGAGTTGGATAGAAGCCGTTTCCGAGTTCGACACGCTCGACCCGACCGGCAGTTGATGAAGCGCGGTGACGTCGTCGTCGTAGCCGCGACGGGCGACTACGGCAAACCTCGGCCGGCTGTGATCGTTCAAACCGATGCGTTTCCCGAAACGCATATTTCGGTTGTCGTCTGTCAGATGACGTCGGAAATCGCCGACGCATCGGATTTTCGCGTCACGATCGATCCGAGCGAGCGAAATGGTTTGCGAACCCGATCCCAAATCATGGCCGACAAGCCAGTGACCATTCGACGGACACGGATTGCGCAGGCGATCGGTCGGCTCGAAGATGATGATATCGCGCGGCTTAATGTCGCCCTGGCCTTCGTGATGGGTCTCGCGGACTGACGCCTCCGCAACCTAGCAAGGGAAACTCGCCAGATAGTAATGGCCCCAAAGGGGCTCGACGCCATAACCCTCGCAGCTGAGTTCGCTGTGGCTCGCCGCCTCCAGCCAGTCGGCGGACTGGCGGCCGCGCGGCAGAGCGACTTGATCGGTCTCGTCATAGACCAGTCCGCTCGAGCCCCACACCATTCCTCCCCAGTCGAACACCGCCAATCGCGGACGCCCGTCGGCCGGTAGAGCCGCGATCTGCCGGTCATAATAGGGCTTTGCGACGATGAAGTGGATCACCTCCCCGATGTGATTGCATGCTCTGACGAATGCGGTCGGGTCGACCGCGACAACGAGCAAGACGATGGGAACCACCAGCGCGAGGGCGCACCGGCTCCAGTCCTGTCGGATCGCGGACCGGATGCTTGCGATGAGCGCTCCGACGCCCGCTATTGCCCAGACAAACAGGAGCGCCGGGATTCCGACGACCACGTAGAAAAAATTTGTCCCCAAGGGAGAAGCCGCCAGGACGACCAGGGCCAGGGGAACGCCAAGCCCGACCACAAGCAGCCAGCGGAGAAAGCGAGAGCGAGACGCCGTCCCCGCGGCTGCCGAACTGGCCGGACTGTCGGCTCCACTCATCGATCCTGCCCTGAATTCCGCTCACGCGATCCGTTCATACTCGCAGGATTGGCCGCAATGTGGCGCGGGCGAGCCGAGCCCGCCCGCATGTCCCAGCATCACTCCGCGATAACGTCGATCAACCCGAAGCCTTCCTTCCGCGCCGCATCAGCGAGGCGGGCGTCGAGCGTGACGATCTCGAGTGACGAGGGACGGCGTTCGGCGGCGAGGAAGGCAGCCGCAAGCTGAAGCGCATCCGCCGCGCGGAGCGGATGAACGCGAAGAAACCGCACGGCGTTCTCGCGCACAAACTGGCTCGGCTCGATCTCATGCCATCCATCGGCAAGCAGTCTGAGCCGATCGAGAGCAAGCGCGGCGCTTTTCCCATCAAGCAAACCCTCGCGCTCGAGACGGGCGATGGCCGAAGCGCACTCGACTTGCGATCCCCACCACGCCAGCATGTCCGAATCCCGCCTCGCCAGCGCCTGCAAGGGGCGCGTCGTCGTCTCCGCGACCAGCAGCGGCCCGATCGCCGAGGCGTCCCAGAATTTCACCGTCCTTCCCGCCGCTCCTCGAGGAGCAACTCGACGGCCGACCCTTTGGCTCGGGGCGGAGGCGCGCTGAAAAGAGAGGCAGGCGGATCGCTTCGGCGCGGCCGCAGCACGCCGTCGCGGATCAGCCGCAACAGCCGCCCCTCTTGTCCATCCTCCTCGTCGCCCTCGACAGGCTCCAGTCGCGCGACGGGTCGCCCGCGATCGACGATCAACACCGGGGAGCCGGCCCTGAGGCCGTCGATCAAGGCGCTGAGGTTGTTCTTGGCCTGGGTTATGCTGGCTTTTTTCATTGAGCTAAAATAGCTTTGATGGAAACGCCAATCAAGCCCGCCCCTGCCCCGTTGGCGACCACCAGCCGGTATCCGGTTCTTGATGGCCGTCCCGCGCGCGGCTGGCCCTGGTCGACGCCCGGAGCCCCCCCTCGCCGTCGCCCATGACGGGGCGCAGATGCTAGAACAATTTCATGACCGCCATATCCCTGCGCTTCGAGCCGCCGTTCGCCCGCATCGTTCTCAATCGGCCGGAGCGCCGCAACGCGATCACGCGGGCGATGTGGCGGGCGCTGCCGGCGATCCGGGCCGCGATCGAGGCGCGCGAGGACATGCTGGTCGCGCTGGTCGAGGGCGAGGGCGCGCATTTCAGCGCCGGCGCCGACATTTCCGAGTTCGACGTGACCTACGCCGACGCCGCGGCGACGCGTGATTATGGCGACGCAGTCCAGGACGGGCTCAAGGCGCTGATCGACCTCGACCGGCCGACCATCGCGATGATCCGGGGCGTCGCGGTCGGCGGCGGCCTTGGCCTCGCGCTTGCCTGCGACCTCAGGTTTTGCGACGCCGACGCTCATCTCGCGATCACTCCCGCCAAGCTCGGCCTGATCTATGGCCATGCCGAGACCCGCCGGCTGGTCGAACTGGTCGGCCCGTCGCGCGCCAAGGACCTCCTTTTCACCGGGCGGCGGATCGAAACCGAGGAGGCGCTGGCGATCGGGCTCATCGACCGCAGAATCGAGACCGCGCTCGAGGAAACCGTGCTTGGCTACGCACGCGGCCTCGCCGAATTGAGCCAGGCTTCGATTCGCGGCGGCAAGCGCGCCGTCGACGCGATCGCCGCCGGGATGAGCCAGGAGACGCCGGGGTTTCGCGCGCTTGTCGAGGCCGCGGCCCGTGGGCCGGATTTCGTCGAAGGGCGGGCGGCGTTCGCGGCCAAGCGGGCGGCGAGGTTTGCCTTTCGCGGGCCTACCGCGCCGCTGGCCCAAGGCTAGCGGGCGCCATCTCATGTCGCTCCTCGTCCTCGCGGTCCTGGCGCTCGTCGGGTTCGCCTCCGGTTTCGTCGATGCGATCGCGGGGGGCGGCGGCCTTCTGACCCTGCCGTCGCTGGCGCTCGCCGGCCTCGATCCGGTCGCGGCGGTCGCGACCAACAAGCTCGCGGGCACGTTCGGCACCGCCTCCGCCACGCTCGCCTTCGCCAGGGCGGGGAAGATCAATGCGAACATGGCCCCTGCCGCGCTCGCCGCCTGCGTCGGCTCGATTTTCGGCGCGCTCATGCTGCCTTTCGCACCGCGGGCGCTGTTGAGCCAGGCGCTCCCGCTCGTCCTGATCGGCGTTGCGCTCTATTTCGCTTTCGCGCCCAATCTCGGCGACGCCCCGCGCCGCCAGCGGCTGTCACCCGGTCGCTACGCTTGGACCCTCGCGCCGGCGATCGGCTTCTATGACGGCGTGTTCGGCCCGGGGGCCGGCTCCTTCTACATGATCGCTCTCGTGGTGCTGGTCGGCCTGACCATCATCCCGGGGATGGCGGGGGCGCGCTCAAGCAATTTCGGCAGCAACTTCGGCGCCCTCGTCGTCTATGCGATGTCCGGACATATCGACGTCACAGCGGGACTGACGATGGGCGTTGGCGCATTCCTCGGCGCCCGGCTCGGCGCGCGCACGGCGCTCAAGGCCGGAGAGTGGCTCGTGCGCGTGCTCATCGTCGTCGTCAGCTGCGCGATGGCGCTCCGGCTGCTCACTGCGCCCGGCGGGCCGCTCGCATTCATGTTGAAATAGGCCGGCGGCGGGTGCCCCCTGCTTTAAAACGAAGCAGCTGGAGATTCGAGGCTTGCAAACCAATATGTCCGACCGTGGGGCCATGACTGTGAACCTGTCGCCGGGGTTTGGCGCGGATGGAGACGATCAATATGGAAATGCAGCAGGCCGCTTATTTTCGCGCGCTCTGCGAGGAACTGAACTTCACGCGCGCCGCGCGTCGCTGCAACGTCTCGCAGCCCTCGCTCACCCGTTCGATCCGGCTCCTGGAGGAGGAATTCGGCGGCCCGCTGTTCCACCGCGAGCGCGCCCATACCCATCTTTCCGAATTGGGACGGATCGTAAAGCCTCATCTCGACCAGATCCTCGATGGGGCCGAGGCCGCGATCCGAGGCGCGCGCGGCCTCAAGGCTCTCGCGCAGGCGCGGCTGAAGCTCGGAGTGATGTGCACGGTTGCGCCAAGCGACCTCATCCCGCTTCTCGTCGGCGTGCGCGCGCGGTATCCGGGCGTTCATCTGGAGATTGTCGACGCCACCGCGGAAGCCCTCGATAGCCAGCTTCGAACAGGCGAGCTGGAGGCGGCAATCGTTGCGGCGCCCGAAAACGAGCGGCAGCCGCATCTGCACTACCTGCCGCTTTTTCGCGAGCGGTTCGTCATTGTGATCAGCCCCGATCACCGCTTCGCGAACATGAACTCGGTGCGGGTCGCCGATCTGAAGGCCGAGGACTATCTGCGGCGGATCAATTGCGAGGTCGCCGAACTCTTCGGACAGAGTCTCGATGAGCATGGCGGTCGTTCGAACACCGTCTACCGGAGTGATCGAGACGACTGGATTCTGGCAATGGCCGCGGCCGGGGTCGGCTACGCGTTCATGCCTGAGCGCACCGCCATCGACCAACAGCTCATCGCCAAGCCCCTGATCGACCCCCAAATTTGGCGCGAGATCAGCCTGGCGACGGTTCGGGGACGCCCGCATTCTCCAGCCGTCGGCGCTCTCGTGCGCGAGGCGATGGGAAACCGGTGGGGCAACGAGCGCGCACTCGCTGTCGTAAGGTTCGAGCGGCGCTCACGCGCCGCACGCAGCGAGGCTTCGTCCTCCCGCGGCGCGTGAGGGAACCGGCTAACGAAGCCTCAGGCGGGGGGTCGCGATCCAAGTTTGCGAGCGAAGCCGGAGAGCGAAATATCCGTGCTCATCTGCATCACGGCCGCGTTCTCGACCTCGACATGGGCGGTTCCGCCGCGCTTGAAGGCGAAGACGAAACGCCGATAGTCGGGGCTCATCCGGGGGAACACAAGCCGGCAACGGGCGCCGTCGTCGCCGAACTTGCAGTCGTCCGCCGTGAGGACGCGGGAGAAGAGCTTCTCTCGGCCTCGGTCGATTGAAATGGTGAGCAGGGCGCCCGGGTTGCCGACCCGATGGGTCTCTACGCTCAGGCCCTCCCGGCTCCCCTTGGGGCCGAAGTCGAATGTGACATTGGCGCCCGAGTGATCGCCGGCCATCAGGCGCGCCGACTGCCTGGCTTCACCCGGGGTCGGCAGCGCCGCGATTGCGCAGACGACAAGCATGGCTTCGATGAAATGTCTGGTCATGGTTTCGATTCCAGGCGCGAGGGTTTAGGCGCCGGGCCCAATGGACCCGGCGTTTCGCCCTGCAAAGTTTCAGTTGATGCGATAGACGACCGGGCAGTTGATGATGATGCCGACCGCCTTCGGCTTGCCGCCTGCGATGCTTTCGATGATGCCGCGTTCGCCGGCGTCCTCGATGGCGATCGCATCTGTCATCTTCGTGCGGTAGCCTTTCTCGATGGCGTCCGCGGTCCATTTGACCGGGAAGAGACGCCACAACGGGCTATAGTCGAGATTGATCGTCGGAATGCCGCCAAGGACGTTCAACGGTCCGTGCGCGCCTTTGTCCGACAACGCGCTGTCGACGCCTTGTCGGAACGGGTTGTCAATGCCCATCGGTCCGTTCACGAACGCATAGATGCGCTCGGCGGCCTCCCCGGGGGAGGCGTCCTCCAGCGCGAACGGCACGTCCTTGAGAGCGGGCGTGTAGGTCGCCCCTTCGAGCGCCGCGATAACCGGGTCGTTGGCGTCGGTGGACAGATAGAAGATCGGCTTGCCGAACGTGTATCCGAGCGTGAGTTTCAACGTCACTGTGCCGTCCCGCGGGCAGATCTTGAGGACCTTATCCTCGACTTTCGAGTAATCGACGTTTCCGTCGCACATCTTGTTGAGATCGTCCTCCGAAACGTTGAACGCCACCATCGGCATATTGAACAGAGCGTTCTTGCCGTTGTCGAACTCTACCAGCGGCGAATAGTCGGCGTCGCCGACCGATCCGGGCTGCGCGGCTTTGGGCGGGAAGAAATTCGGCGCTGCGCCGGGGGTGACGCTGTGCACAGGCGAGAAATCGACTTTCCCGGACTTGAAAACGATTGTGCCGTCCTTGTCGATGCGCGCTTCGCGCGTCGCATGGCCGGTCAGCGCGTACGCAAGCTTGGGCGAATAGTCGACGCCGTGAAGGTTGGCGAGGTTCGGATCGGTAGTGTCGGTCATGATCGACCACACTGGCTCCCCGGATTCAAGCCGCCCCTTTCGCAGGGGGAGTGTCGCCGTGCCGGCGTCGAGATCGACGATCGCGGATTTCATCAACAGCACCGGCCCGAGAAAAGACGGATCGACTTCCGAAGGCGACGGCTGTGCAGTGATCATGACCTGGTCCGGGTAGATCGATTTGGGAGCAGGGCGGATTTCCGACAGCGGCGGCCCTTCCTGGCCACGGTTGATGACGGCGGCCGACGCCCCGGCCGTCAGGCCCAGGCCAATCATTTCAGCGAAGCAGAGCGCAGCGACCCAATTGCCGCAGAGGCGCGATATCTTGTTCATTTCATGACTCCAATCCAGTATTCGCCCTGGCGCAGGCCGTCGGCGACAGATTTTCGATCCTACTATTGTTATAGTGAGCCACCGCAAAATGAAAATTACTTAACGCTATACTTTCAATACCGCGGGGCTATCGATCCGCGCCTCGCGCAATTTCCCAGTCCGGAGCCGTCAGCGCCCTCATCGATGCGATCGCCGGCCTGCCGCCGCTCAAGAAGCGCCTCTCTTCCGGTTGCGAAGGCGCGTCGGTTGCTCATCCCGTGCGCGCCCACGAAGTTCTGGCCGCGCTCCGGCGCTCGCGCGGCGACCGCCGCCGTGTCTTGAAAGGGCGCTGTTCGAGCTCGCCCGAGCGGGTCTCTACGCGGAGCCGACCTCGGCGCTTACCGCCGCCGGCTCAGTCGGATATTCCTCGGGGCCGCGGACTTCGTCTCTCAGGCGCCCATCGCGTTCCACCGCCCTGTCGATGGCCGCTCTCGCGCGCTCGGCAATCTGCGCGACAAACGGGTTCTTCATGATCGCTGCGTGGTCGCAAGGCAGGCGTTCGATCTCAAGCCCGTCGCCGACGAGCCGCTTCCACTCGATTTCGGGCGATAGATGAAAGCCATAGGGCAGGTCTGAGGTTTCCGTCGCCTTGAAGAGGACGACTCGCCCAGAATAGGGCAAGCGGCGGTAGGCCCGCATGACGGTATAAATCGTTTCAACGTCGAAGGAGTCAGGCCGATAATATGTCGGCCCATAACGCCACTTCCTGAGTGCGAGCTTGGCGTTGTATCTCATCCATTCCCGGGTCAGTCTTGTTCGAGCTTTGTATTTCAGTCTCTCGTAGAACATCGAGGGCGAGTACGACATGATCCTCGCGGCGCGGTTCCCGATCGAATGCTTGAGCGCGACCGGCGTGTAAGTATCGACGAGACCCACAAGCTCGACCGCCTCCCCGCCGGCCGTCAATTGCTGCGCCATCTCATAGGCGATCAAGCCGCCCCACGAATAGCCGATCAGGAAATACGGGCCTTTCGGCTGAACGAGGCGCAGCTCTTCGATATAGTGCGCAGCGAGCGCCTCGATCATCGGCAGCCTGAGGACGCTGCCCGGCAGCGATCCGACGCCGAAACGGAGATTGTAAACCGGCTGGTCGGCGCCGATGACTTCGAAAAATTCACCGCCGGTGATTTCGATGCAAAATAGCGGCGGCCGGGAATCTCCGCGCTGGATTGGAATCAACGAGAACCACTTCGGCGGCGCGCTCTGTGTTTGGAGTAACTGAGCCAGCCCCGCGATGGTTGGCGTATGAAAGACGGTCGACAGCGGCAGGTTCGTCTTGAACGTCGCGCCGATCCTCGACAGCAGGCGAATCGCGAGCAGAGAGTGGCCGCCAAGGTCGAAAAAACTCTCGTGCCGGCCAACGCGCTCGAGTCGCAGGAGATCGCTGACAATCCGCGCGAGGCGCTCCTCGACGTCGCCGACCGGAGGCTCGTAGCCTCGGGCGCCGAACGCGCTCATATCCGGGGCGGGCAAGGCCTGACGGTCGAGCTTGCCGTTCGCGGTCAGCGGCAGGCTTTCGAGCCGAACATAGGCCGCCGGAATCATGGTCTCGGGCAGGCTCGCGGAAAGATGCGCGCGCAGCGCCTCGGCTTCGGGCGGCGACGCCTCCGCCCGCGCGGTGATATACGCCACGAGTCGCTTGTCGCCGGGCGTGTCCTCGCGCGCGAGCACGACCGCTTCGCGCACGGCGGGATGCTCGGCGAGCCTCGCTTCGATCTCGCCAAGCTCGATCCGGAACCCGCGGATCTTCACCTGGAAATCATTGCGGCCGAGAAATTCGATCGTCCCGTCGCCCCGGAAGCGGCCAAGGTCGCCGGTCCGGTAGAGCCGCTCTCCCGCCACGAACGGGCTCGCGATGAATCGCTCCGCCGTCAGCTCGGGCCGGTTGAGATAGCCGCTTGCGACGCCGGCCCCGCCGATAAGGATCTCGCCCGCTGCGCCGATCGGGACCGGCTCGCGATACTTGTCGACAATATAGATTTGCGTATTGGCAATCGGCCGCCCGATCGGAATGCTCGTCGCTGACGGCGCGACCTCGCGAATTTGGTGAGTGGCGGCGAAAGTCGTGGTTTCGGTCGGACCGTAGCCGTTGAGCAGGCGCTCGGGCGGCCTTTCGAGGACGCGCGCCGCGGCGCGCGGGTCGACCACATCGCCGCCGGTCATGAGAATGCGCAGACGCGAGAACGGCGCGGCCAGCGCGTCGGCATGTTGGTGCAAGAGACCCGCTGTCAGCCAGAGCACGGTGATGGCATGCCGGTCGAGCCATTGCCCGAACAGCTGAGGATCGAGCAGCGTCGCCTGATCGACGACGAAGACAGAGCCGCCGTTGAGCAGCGTCGCCCACACTTCCATCGTGCTGGCGTCGAAGGCAGGGTTCGAGGCGAAGGCAACGCGGTCGGTCGCTCGGAAATCGGCGTAGCCATTGTTGATCGCAAGCCGCACGATCGCCCGGTGCGGCGTGAGAACGCCTTTGGGTTCGCCGCTCGAGCCCGACGTGTAGATGATATAGGCCGTCGCATCCCCGGCGACCGCGACTTCCCAGTCGCGCCCATCACCTCCGTCCAGCGTATCGCGATCGATGTCGATCGCGGTCACGCCATCGATCTTGGGCGCGACCGCGCTCCCACCGGTCACAACGACACGGGCGCCGCAGTCGTTGATCATGAACGCCTGCCGCTGAGGCGGAGCAGTTTGGTCGAGGGGAACATAGGCTGCGCCGCATTTGAGAATTGCCAGTTGGGCGACGACGAGGCCGATCGACCGTTCAAGCGCGATCGCCACCCGGTCGTCCGGCCGCACGCGCAGAGCTCTCAGGCGACGAGCGAGGCGGTTGGCGCCGGCGTCGAGTTCGGCATAGGTCAGCCGGCGCTCGTCATGCACGACAGCGCACGCCTGCGGCGTTCGCGCCGCCTGCACCTCGATGAGCTCATGCACTGTGCGCCGCGGAAAGTCGGTTTCGGTCGCGTTCCACTCGACCACGAGCCGGCGCCGCTCCGCTTCGCCGAGCAGAGGCAGCCGATCGACCGCCTGCGTTTCGTCCGCCGCCATCGCCTCGAGCAGCCGCCTCAGATAGCCGCAGTGACGCTCGATTGTTTCGCGGTCGAACAGGGCGGTTGAATATTCGAGGTCGCCGACGATTCGGCCGCCCACCTCGCCGAGGCTGAGCGTCAGATCGCATTTGGCGTGCAAACGCGGCGCGCCCAGCGGAGTAGCCGTCAGGCCGGGCAGGTCGAGGGGTTCCTCCTCGTGGTTCTGCCAGGCGAACATCGTCTGGAAGATCGGCTCGTATGCGAGGCTTCGCGGCGGCCGCACGATCTCCACCACATGCTCGAACGGCAGGTCCTCGCGCCGCCGCGCATCGAGAACCCGCGTCCTGACCCGGTCCAGAAGCTCTCCGACCGAAGGATCGCCGGTGAGGTCGATCCGGAGCGCCAGGCTGTTGACGAAGAAGCCGATCAGGGGCTCGATCTCGACCCGGCCGCGATTGGCGGCGGCCGCCCCGATCACCACGTCTTCCTGGCCGGAGAGTCGCGACAGCAGCGCCGCCCAGCCCGCCAATATCGTCATGAAGAGCGTCGTCCCGCGCCGCAGGCACAGGGCCTTCAAGGCGGTCGTGAGGCGCTCGTCGAACTCGATGGGCAGGGCCGCGCCGGCGTAGTCCTGCTTGGGCGGACGCGGGCGATCGAGCGGCAGATTAAGGACCGCCGGCGCGCCGGCAAGCGTGCGCAGCCAGTAGTCGGCCTGCTCGCGGCGCATTGCCTCGGAGAGCCAGCGGCGCTGCCAGACCGCGTAATCCGCATATTGGATCGAAAGATCGGGCAGCGGATCGGCCCGTCCGCCGCTGAACGCGGCGTAGAGCGCGCTTAACTCGCGATTGAGAACGCCGGTCGACCACCCGTCGGAGACGATATGGTGCAGGGTGATCAGAAGCGCATGATCGCGGTCGCCGAGCCGGATGAGCCGTCCTCGCGCGAGCGGGCCGCGCTCGAGATCAAACGCGGCCGCACTCTCCTCGGCGATCAGCCTCTGCAACGCCGCTTCAGGATCGCGCTCGCCTGCGAGGTCATGTTCCTCGAGCGCAAACCCGACATCCGGGGGCGCGATGCGCTGAATCGCCTGACCGCCCGCAGCGACAAAGGTGGTCCGCAGCGCTTCGTGCCGCGCGACCAGGCGGTCGAGCGCGCGGCGCAGGGCCTGCTTGTGCAATTCGCCCCGGAGCCGCACGTTCACCGGGATGTGGTAGGCCTCGCTGACGCCGCCGATCTGCGCCAGGAACCACAGCCGCTGCTGCGCGAACGAGAGGGGCGGCGCGCCGGCGCGGCCCCTCGGTTCGATCGCCGGCAACGGACTCCGGGCCCCCGCTTCGACGGCGGCGGAAAACCCGGCGAGAGTGGGCGCGGCGAAAAGATCGGCGAGCGGCAGGTCCGCGCTCAGCGCCTGCCTCGCCCTAGAGAGCATTCTGACCCCGAGCAGCGAGTGGCCGCCGAGTTCGAAGAAACTGTCGTGGCGCCCGACGCGCTCGACCCGCAGCAGGGCGGCCCAGATCCCCGCCAGAATTTCCTCGGTCTTGCCCTCCGGCGGCTCGTAGCCGGCGGTCGCGAAGGCGTTTCTGTCCGGCGCCGGAAGCGCGCTGCGATCGAGCTTGCCGTTTGGGTTCAGCGGCAGCGCTTCGAGCCGGACATAGGCCGCCGGAACCATGTATTCGGGCAGGCACGCGGCGAGATGCGCCCGCAGCGCTTCGGCTCCGGGGGCGGCGCCGTCCGCAGGCGTCGTATAATAAGCCACGAGCCGGCTGTCGCCGGGCGCGTCCTCGCGCGCCAGCACAAAGGCCTCGCGCACGCCGGGGTGCTCGGCGAGCCGCGCCTCGATCTCGCCGAGCTCGATCCGGAAGCCGCGAATCTTCACCTGGAAATCGTTGCGGCCGAGATAGTCGATCGTCCCGTCGGGCTGGAACCGGCCAAGGTCGCCCGTCCGGTAGAGCCGCTCTCCCGCAACGAACGGATTGGCGATGAACCGCTCGGCGGTCAGCTCAGGCCGGTTGAGATAACCCCGGCCGACCTGCACGCCGCCGATATGAATCTCGCCCGGTTCGCCGATCGGAACCGGTTCGCGAAAAGGGTCGAGAATATAGATCCGGGTGTTCGCGATCGGACGGCCGATCGGAATACTCGTCGCCGGGGTCACGCCTGGAGAACTCCAGGCCGTCACCTCGATCGCAGTCTCGGTCGGTCCGTAGAGGTTGTGCAGCTCGACGCTGGGAAGCCGCTCATGGAAGAGCCGCACAAGCGCAGGGGACAACGCTTCGCCGCTCGTGAACACGCGCTTGAGGCTCGCGCAGCTCGAGGCGTCCGCCGCCTCGAGGAAAGCCCCCATCATCGAGGGCACGAAATGCAGAGTGGTGATGGCCTCGCGCTGGACGGTCTCGACCAGATAGGCCGGGTTCCTGTGCCCGCCCGGACGCGCCATCACGAGCCCCGCGCCGGCGAGGAGAGGCCAGAAGAATTCCCACGCCGAGACATCGAAGCTGAACGGCGTTTTTTGCAGCACGCGATCGTCGGGTCCGAGCCCGTAGGCCCGCTGGCCCCAGACGAGGCGATTGACCAGGGCATGGTGCTCGTTCATCGCCCCCTTGGGCTGCCCCGTCGACCCGGAGGTGTAGATGACATGGGAGAGATGGCCGGAGGTGAGACCGACCGCGGCGGGGTCGGGGTTGGCGGACGAGTTCCCGCTCCACGACCTGTCCTCATCGACGCCCACAATCGGCGGACGATGCGCGAGCGCCGCCATGCCCCCTTCGAGCGCAGCCCGCGCCGCGCCGTGGGTCAATACCGCGACGGGCGCGCTGTCCCTGAGCATGTAGGCCAGCCGCTCGGCGGGGTAGCCCGGATCGAGCGGCACGTATGCGCCGCCTGCCTTGTGGATGGCGATAAGGCCGACCACCATCTCGAGGCTGCGCTCGGCGGAGATCGCGACCCGGTCGTCAGGCCGCACGCCGAGTGCGCGCAGATGATGGGCGAGGCGGTTGGCGCGGGCGTTGAGCTCCGCGTAGGTCAGCCGCTCATGTTCGCAAACGACCGCGATCGCATCGGGCGTGCGCGCGACCTGCGCTTCGACGAGTTCGTGCACGCATTTGTCTTGCGGATAGTCGGCCTCGGTCGCGTTCCACTCGACCAGCACCCGGCGCCGCTCGGCGGCGTCGAGCCGCGGCGGGAGTTCGGCGTCCGCCTTGTCGCCCGGCAGGGCCGCCTCGACCGGCGACGAGGCTGCGCGCGCGCCTTCGAGCGCCTCGCGCGATTGATGATCGGCATACCCCAATGGAGGCCCCAGTATTGCTGCAGCATATGGGACTTTTTCCTGTTGGGCGGGGCGAAGCCGACATTGGCCGCGCCACGCCCTCAGGATCCCCAAGCCCCTGCTGAGGACGGCGCTAGAGTTTAGTCGTGAGATGTTAACAGGGCTAGAGCAATCAGCCTCGGACGCGCCATCGTATGGATCAAGAGACTGTGTCCGGACTTGGTAAAGGCCACCGAGTCGGCGAGGCGGACTTCGACGTCGTGATGCTCGAGAAACACGCCGTCGATGGGATGCGTCGCCTTAAAGACGGCCTCCTTGATGCAGAAAATGAGGCGCGCCGAGACGAGATCGCCCTCAAGCTGCCGGCGTTCGTTCGGGGTGGCGACCACGTCGAAAAGCTCCTCCGGCAGCGGCAGCGCCGGCTCGACGTCGATCCCGACGCTCGGGATCGCGGAGGCGCGCGCGACCGCGGCCACGGCGTATTGAGGGTCATGCGCGAGCGAACCGACAAAGCCGGCCGGCCACCGGGGCGCGCGGGATGCGGTGCGGGGCAGCTCGACGTCCGGCGAAGCGCCGAGCTTCGCGAGCAGCGCCCTGGCGACGATCCTCGCCGCTCCGCTCGCGCGACTGACCGAAGCGATCGCGCGCGGTTGAAGCTCCGCCGCGGTCAGCGCGAATTCGTCGCCGGCCGCGATTTCGCGGGCCCCCGCGAGGAGTTCCGGATGAGCCGCGCGCGCGAGGATCATGAGCCGGTCCGACAGATCCGGGGGAACCTCGCCGCCCGTCACGCCGCTGGACCCGGAACAATCCGGCGGAGGCTGCGGGAGAGCAACTCTAGCCCGGCCAGCCGAAATGGCGGCGCAATTGCTGTTCGCTGATCTCATCGGCCATCGCGACGGGGTCCCAGGCCGGGGCCGACTGCACCTGCTCGCGCGTGACGTTGAGCTTGATCTCACGATCCACCCAGTCGACGTCCGTCACCGCGTTCGGCGCCAGCCGGACGGTCTTGCCCGGCCACCAGTTCCTGGTCGCGATGACCAAATATCGAATCTCCCAGCCCGAGTCGTCGGCGAGGAGATTCTCGACATGGCCGAGCTCGCCGTCGGAGGCGTGCACGCGATACTCCCTGACCGAAGCCGCGCTGCGCAGGCCGGAGGCGCCGTCGGGCCCGTACTCGGCGCCCTTCGCCCGATTCTCGGCCGCTTCGGCGACGAGGCCGTTCTCGCTGAAACCGGCGCCGCGCCATCCGGGATCCCATCCGTAATAGTCGTAGAGCAGCGACTCCATGTCGGTCGTTACCGGGTCGTCTTCGCGCGCCTCGGGGCTCGCCTCGATCTGCGCCCTCGTCAGGTTGACGGACACCTCGAGCGTTTCGCCCGCGCTCAGCATCGGCAACCGCGGCCTTGTCGGGACCGCGAGCGGGGCGATGGCCGACGGATGGACCAGCACCTTGCGGCCGGGCAGCCAATCGCCGGTGTCGACCACCATCCAGCGGATTTTCCAGCTTCGGTCGTCGAACAGGAAGTCCTTGACTGCGCCGATGCGGCCGTCGCTCGCCCGAATCGCGCATCCTTCAAGACCACTCATGGCAAAAAGCATCGCGCTATTCCCCTTCGGGTAAATGCAGGCGGAAGAGACTAGCACCAGCACGGGCGCTGAGGCGCGTCAATCGCCGGGCCGCAGCGATATGTCGCGCCCGTGGCTGGCGCCGCGCCGAGGCCCGGAGCGCGCCTTTGTCGCAAAAAACCGGCTTTGGGGGCCGCAACTTGTCGGCATGTCGCGCTTCCGATACGCTTCCCGCCCTCCCCCACCGCGGAATCCAAAATGCAATTTGCCAGGAGTTGCGTCGCCCTTGCCGCGATTCTCCTATTCTGTTTCCCGGGGCCCGCGACATCCCAGCCAAAGCAATCAGGGGCCGCTTCTGCCGAGGCGCTGTTCCAGGAGGGGAAGTTTGGCGAAGCCGGCGAACTCTACTCGCGGATCGTCGCCGAAAATCCCAAGGACTATGCGGCGATCCTTCAATTGGGGCGCATTGCGCTGCTTTCGAACAAGCTCGACGACGCGCGGAAATGGCTGCAAGAGGCGATCGATCTAAAACCGGACGACGCCGACGCCAAGGTGATGCTGGCCGAGGCGTTTTATCGCCAGGACGACTTCCAAAGGGCCGCGGCTTCGTTGAGCGGCGTCGACGTCAACAGCAACAAGCTGCTTATCTCTCAATATCCGACATTGAATGTCGCCAAGCTTCAAAGCTTCAAGGGCCAGACGCCCTACGAAGTGGTGGGCGACGGGCAAACCACGCGGGTGAAGTTCCTGAGGACCGATCCGCTGCCGCTGGTCAACGTGCGGGTAAACGGCGGCGAGCCTGTCACGTTCTTCATCGATACCGGAGGGTCGGAGGTCGTCCTCGACACCGAATTCGCCAAGGAGCTTGGTCTGCCGAATTTCGGGGAGGTGCAGGGCACGTTTTCCGGCGGCCAGCACGCCGAGGTTCGGCACTCTCGCATCGGGTCGCTTACGATCGGCGACTGGACCATCAACAACCTGCCCGTTGCAACCCTTGCTTTGCGCCAACTTTCGGAGGGACTGGGGGCGAAGCGCATCGATGGAATCATCGGAACCACGCTCCTCTCCCATTTCCTTGCCACCCTCGATTTCCGCCAGGGCGAGCTCGTGCTCAGACGAAAAAACGCGGACGGCCTGAAGCAGTTTCTGGCGGAGACGCCGGGCAAGAGGATCGCGGTTCCGTTCTGGATGGCGAGCGATCACTTCATGGTGGGCTGGGGACGCGTGGAGACGACCCCGCCGGCGCTGCTCTTCGTCGACACAGGATTGGCCGGCGCGGGGGTTAAGCTGGCCGAACCGGTCATCAAGGAGGCGGGGATTAAGTTGGAGGAGGACAAGGCCTACGAAGGGGCCGGCGGAGGCGGAAAACTGAAAATTGTGCCCTACACGGTGCGGCGGCTCTCATTCGGAGACCTGCAGGAAGACAATGTCGCGGGTCTTTACGACGGTCCGTTCCCGTGGGAAAACACATTCGGCTTCCACCTCGCGGGCATGGTCGGCCACGATTTCTTCCGGCCCTACGCAGTCACGTTTGACTTTCAGACGATGCAGATTTTTATCCAGTAGAGGGTCTGACCCGTGACCGGCCGGATGACGCGGCGCTGACCTCGGCCGCCATCGGCCAGACCGGCGAACCGAGACGCGTGGAGCGGTTGACGCCTTCGTCGCAAAATGCCTATAAGCCGCGCTCCGAAAGGCTGGGCGTCAACCCGGCCTGTTTGATTTTAAGCCCGGCCCCGCTTTGAGCCGGGCCGACGAGGGAAGTAGAAGTTCATGGCCAATACGAAGTCGGCCCAGAAGGCGGCCCGCCAGACGAACCGCCGCACCGAGGTCAACAAGTCGCGGCGCAGCGAGATGCGCACCTATGTGCGCAAGGTCGAGGAGGCGATCGCCTCCAAGGACCCGAAGGCCGCGGCCGCGGCGCTCGGCGAGGCCGAACCCAAGCTCGCCCGCGCGGCCCAGAAGGGCATCGTCCACAAGAACGCCGCGTCGCGGAAAATCTCCCGCCTGACCAAGCGGGTCAAGGCGTTGGCCGGCTGATCGTCGACAGGCAAGTTCGCCTTTGTCATGCCCGCGAACGCGGGCATTCAGATTCGAAGTGCACGAAGCGAGCCTGGATTCCCGCTTGGCGCGGGAATGACAGCGGCGACGCCCCCCTTTCAAAATGTCCCTGGCGCCTCACGCAATGACCGACATTCCCCCCGACCGGCTCAGCGTCGATCCGGCAAGTCCTTTTTACGATGAAGCCGCGCTGGCGCGCGGCGTCGGCATCCGCTTCCGGGGCGTCGAGCGCAGCGACGTCGAGGAATATTGCGTGCGGGAATCCTGGATCCGCGCCGCCGCCGGCAAGGCGCTCGATCGCCGCGGCCAGCCGCTGGTGATCAAGATGACCGGTCCGGTCGAGCCGTATTTTCGGTCTGGCGACGGTTCTGCTGCTGACGGAAACTGATAGCGGCGCGCGATAGGGATTGATCCGGTCAAACCCGGAGCAACGCCAATGCGCAATGTCGGTTTCATTCTGGTCTATGTCGATGACGTCGCCGCGAGCGAGGCCTTCTACGCCGCGATCCTCGGCCGGCCGGCGGTCGAATCCTCTCCCACCTTCGCGATGCTGCCCGCCGGCCCTGGCCTCATGCTGGGTTTGTGGCGGCGCGACGGGGTGAGGCCCGCCGCCTCAGCCGCGGGCGGCGGCGAGATCGCTTTTCCTGTGGAGAATCCCGCGGCGGTCGATGCGGCCTTCGCCGAGTGGCGCGGCCGCGGCGTCAAAATCGCGCTCGAGCCGACGCAAATGGATTTCGGCTACACTTTCGTCGCCCTCGATCCGGACGGCCAGCGCCTGCGCGTGTTCGCGCCGTCGCCGGAGTGACAGGGCGGGTCCGGCCCGGCCCCCGGGGCGGGGTTGGTTTCGAAGAACAGAAAAAGACGCAGGTTCTTCCGTAAAACGGAATCCTGTGCTATGCTGAAGGGATCGGGCGCCTCAAGTGGGCGATCGAATGTCAGCCTGGGCAAGTGAGCCCGGGGGAAAGGCCCCGGATGGCGTCTAAATGAGGTTAAGTCGTTGATAAATAACAATATCGCAATTTGGATTTTGTTGCGCTGAGTTTTGATTTCGTTGCGCCGGGCTTGGCTTTCGTTGCGGCAGGCTTGGCTTTCGTTTCGGCGGGACTTTGATTTCGGTTGGCCCGGCTCAGTCCGGTCGGGCTGCGTCGCCCGGCCGTCAGAGCCCCTCGAACAGCGCCGTCGACAGGTAGCGCTCGGCGAACGAGGGGATGATGATCACGATCGACTTGCCGGCGTTCTCCGGCCGGCGGCCGACGTCGATCGCCGCCGCGACCGCGGCGCCGGAGGAGATTCCGACCGGAATGCCCTCGAGCCTCGCCACCAGCCGCGCGGTGTCGAAGGCGGTCTGGTTTCCGACGACGACGACCTCGTCGATCACGCCGCGATCGAGGATCGCTGGGATGAACCCGGCGCCGATGCCCTGGATCTTGTGCGGCCCGGGAGCCCCGCCGGAAAGGACAGGCGAGTCCTCGGGTTCGACCGCGACCATGCGGACGCTCGGCTTGCGGGCCTTCAGAACCTCGCCGACGCCCGTGATCGTGCCGCCGGTGCCGACGCCTGAGACGACGATGTCGACTTCGCCGTGCGTGTCGTTCCAGATCTCCTCCGCCGTCGTCCGGCGGTGAATCTCCGGATTGGCGGGGTTCTCGAACTGCTGCGGCATCGCCGCCCCGGGCGTCTCGTTGACGATCTCGTTCGCCATGGCGATCGCGCCTTTCATGCCCTGCGCGGCCGGGGTGAGCACCAGCTCCGCCCCGAGCAGGGCCAGCATCTTTCGTCGCTCGATCGACATCGATTCGGGCATGACAAGGATCAGCCGGTAGCCGCGCGCGGCCGCCACGAAGGCGAGCGCAATGCCGGTGTTGCCGGAAGTCGGCTCGACCAAAACACCGCGGCCGGGCGTTATCTTGCCCTGCGCCTCGAGGGCGTCGACCATGGCGACCCCGATGCGGTCCTTGACGCTCGCAATCGGATTGAAAAACTCAAGCTTCGCCAGGAGATGGGCGACGACCTCCTTCTCCCTGGCGATCCGGTTCAACCTGACGAGCGGCGTATCGCCGATCGTCTCGGTGATCGACGCATAAACCTTGCCGCGGCCTGGCGTTCCGCTTGCATTCGTCATTTGACCGCTACTCCAAAATGTCCGCCGGGCCCGCGTCTTACGACGCGGGCCGACGATAACATTTTATGCGGAGCAAAACTATGGAACGCAGCAACTGCCGGGATCAGATCGCAAAATCGCCGGCCGCCTTCTCGTCGTCGAGCACGTGGGCTTTCTCGGCCGTCTCGCACATCTGTTCGACCGTGATCGAATCGAGATTGGAGAGAAAGGTTTCACCCGCCTTGCGAACCGCAGGGTCGATCACGCGCTCGAGCAGGATCGAGTTCGCGCCGAGATCCTCCGGATCCGCGGTGCTCAGCGACATCGCGGTGCGCACGATTTCGCCGATGGTGATCCGCCGGCGCTCGCGCGCCAGCTCGTAGCCACCGCGCGGTCCGCGCACGCCCTTGAGGATCTTGGCGTGAACGAGCCCCTGGAGCAACGTCTCCAGATGGCGCGGGGGCAGCTTATGGCGCGCAGCCAAAGCCTTGGCCGCAACCGGCGCCGAGCGCGAATGCAACGCGACATCGACGACTGCGGCGATCGCGAGAACGCTCCTTCGCGACAATAGGTTCATCATCTACCTCCTAAGATGAGAGCCCGGTGGAACCGAATCCATCGGAGCCCCGGACACTCGACGTGAGCCGCTCGCTCGCAATCAGAGCGACGCGTTCCACAGAACAAACGACAAGCTGCGCAATGCGCGCACCCCGCCGGACAGCAAAGGGCTTCGTCCCAAAATTGATAAGGATGACGCCAATCTCGCCGCGGTAATCAGCGTCGATCGTCCCCGGACTGTTGAGGACCGTCACCCCATCGTTCAAAGCCAGCCCTGACCGGGGCCGGATCTGAGCTTCAAATCCATTCGGCAACTCAAGCGCCAACCCGGTCGCGATCAACCCGCGGGACCCAGGGCCCAGAACAACGCCTTCACCCGCCGGCACCGCGGCCACGAGATCCATCCCCGCCGCATGTTCACTCTCATACGAGGGCAATTGCAACCCCTCGGCGTGCGGCAGTCGCCTGTAAACAATCGAAATCATTGGCGTCTTGCCAGTTCGATCGCGAGCCGTCGGACGATGCCGTCGGCAACCTCGGCCTTGGTCATCGGCGGCCAGGTTTCCGCCTGGCGCGCGTCGATGACCTCAACCTGGTTGGTCTCGCCGCCGAACGTCGAAGTGCCTTCGGCGACACTATTGGCGATGATGAGATCGCAACCTTTGCGTCGTAACTTTGCCTTAGCGTTGGCCGTAACATTTTCGGTCTCGGCCGCGAAGCCAATCACAACAGCCGGCCGCATTGTGGTCTTCTTCGAAACCTCCGCAAGTATATCGGGATTCTCAAGCAGGCGCAGCGTCGGAGACTCTCCCGCGGCCTTCTTCATCTTCTGGTGGGCGATGTTGTCAGGGCGCCAATCGGCTACCGCCGCCGCCGCGATGAATGCGTCGGCGGGCAGCGCCGCCTCGACGGCCTCGCGCATCTCCTGCGCCGAGCCAACGTGAATAACCTCCGCC
Organism: uncultured Alphaproteobacteria bacterium; assembly: GCA_963794655.1. Classification (GTDB taxonomy): domain Bacteria; phylum Pseudomonadota; class Alphaproteobacteria; order Rhizobiales; family Beijerinckiaceae; genus Roseiarcus. Next base: position 115,839 of record CAWCEV010000006.1, on the reverse strand, counting down.
CCGGCGGGATCAGCCAGGCCGACCGGCCCGGTAATGAGGGTTACCTTTGCGCCGGCGCCGATGGCTGATTGCGCAATTGCATGTCCTTGCCGCCCCGAAGATCGGTTTCCGATGAACCGGACGGGGTCGATTGGCTCATATGTCGGCCCGGAGGTGACGATGACATGCCGCCCGCTGAGCAAACCAAGGTCGCGTCGAGGCGATTTGGGTGATTCGGCGAGGGCCGTTCCGGCTGACAGCGCCTGTTCGATCGCCGCGACGATCTCTGGAGGCTCCGCCATCCGACCCGGGCCGAATTCTCCGCAGGCCATCGATCCCGATTCGGGACCGACAAACAGAACGCCATCCTCCCTCAGGCGAACCAAGTTGCGCTGAGTCGCGGGGTGTAGCCACATTCTCACGTTCATCGCCGGGGCCACGAGCACCCGTTTGTCGGTCGCCAGCAAAAGTGTGGTCGCCAGATCGTCAGCGAGTCCCGTAGCCATCCGGGCGAGAATATGTGCGCTCGCCGGAGCGACCACGATGAGGTCCGCCGCGCGCGACAACTCGATGTGGCCGATCGCAGCTTCGTCAGTCAGGTTGAAGAGGTCGTCCCGAACCGGTTGTCCGCTAAGCGTCGCCGCGGATAAGGGCGTTACAAACTGTTGGGCCGCGGCGGTCATCACGACGCGCACGGTCGCGCCGCGATCCCTTAGCCGCCGGATCAACTCCAGCGCCTTGTAGGCCGCGATTCCCCCAGTAATGATCAGGAGAATACGTGCGCGCGACATCGGGACGACGCTCATCCTGATGACCTTTGGCTAGTACAGTCCGCAAGTGCGGGACGGCGCCCGCGATGCGGCTGAAATCAATGCAACAGTGCGCGAAACGTCCATCTGTCCTTGGCCCCGCTTGCCCCCCGGCCGGCGATGCTGTCCTCTAGTGCTACGAACGATACCAGACGATTGTCATGACGGTTGACCAAAACGCAATTACCATAATTGTGGTGTTGGCGATCCGCGACTGCGGCCGGCGGTTGTGGAGACGCTTCCGGGCGCTGTCCGGGGCGGCCTTAACCGAGCCGGCGGCGCTTCGAACCTGGCGCCGAGCGATTGGCAAACCCAGCGGGCAGGGGTCCATGCGGGCGTACTCGCCCCACGGTCACCAGTGATACCAAAGAAAAGCGAGGACGGATACGAAGGTCGCAAACCCCAGGAAGTATATGATGGATCGGGACAAATCATGTTCCGCTTCAATGACCGCCGCGGTCGCATCCGTTTCGAGCCGGGCGGCAATTCTCTCCAGGTGGCGCGGAGCATTGGCGAGAAAGGCGGCAAGTGACGAAAGCCCGCGGCTCGCATCTTCGATGCGGCCAATGGGGCCGAGGTTTTCGGCAATCCACGCGCCCACGACCGGCTCCGCCGTCGACCACATGTTGAGCTGAGGATCGAGTTTTCGCGCCACCCCTTCGACCACGACCATCGTCTTCTGCAGCATGACTAGCTCGATCCGGGTGGTCATCTCGAAGAGCGCCGTGATTTCAAACAGAAGAGTGAGGAGTTTGGCCATCGAAATCTGATCGGCGGTGCGGGAGTGAATCGGTTCGCCGATGGCGCGCAGCGCCTGGGCAAAGTCCTCGACTCGATAGGTGTGAGGCACGTATCCAGCCTCGAAATGGACCTCGGCCACCCGCAGGTAGTCCCGACGGATGAAGCCGAACAGGATTTCCGCCAGGAATCGGCGCTCCTTGCGGCCAAGGCGCCCCATGATGCCAAAGTCGACCGCAACGATGCGGCCTTCTTTGTCGACGAAGAAATTCCCCTGATGCATGTCGGCGTGAAAAAACCCGTCGCGCAGCGCAGTGCGCAGGAAGGTCTGAATCAAGCTGCGCGCCAGCGCGCGCGGATCGAATCCGAGTTCCGTCAGACGATGGGGATCAGTCAACGGGACCCCATCGATCCATTCCATCGTCATCACCTCACGCGTGGTGCGGTTCCAGTCGACCGCCGGCGCACGAACGTCGGCGTCAATTCTGGAATTTTCGGCGAATTCCGACGCCGCCGCCGCTTCGAGCCGGAAATCCATTTCCATCCGAACCGAGCGGGCGAGCGTCTCGACAACCTGGACAAGCCGTAGTCGGCGAAACTCTTGGGTTAGGCTCTCGGCGATCCGTGCGGCGAAGAACATGTCCGCGAGGTCGCGGACAAATCGCCGCTCAGTACCGGCGCGAAGCACCTTCACCGCAACCGGCCGCATTCCTTGGTCGGTAGTTACCTCCGCACGGTGGACTTGGGCAATCGAAGCCGCCGCGACCGGCTCGCCGAAGCTGCTGAACAGCAAGTCGATCTTTGTCCCGAACGACGTCTCGATGATTGCAACCGCGGTTTCACGGCTCATTGGCGCGACCCGGTCCTGAAGCCGTTCGAGTTCAATGGCGACCTTGCCGCCGACGATGTCGGGGCGGGTCGAGAGGAATTGTCCCAGTTTGACGTAGGACGGGCCCAATCGATCGATCGCCCGCGAAAGGCCCGCCAAGCCGTCGCCGTCATGTTTCGCAATTAGGTTGGCGAATCCGAGCGGCAGCCTCAGCACGGGCGGCAAGAGTGTCGGATCGACTCCCAGAAACGCCCCTTCGCGGGCGAAGACATAAGCCGCGCGCGTCAGCCGCAGGCTGTGGCCGAGCGACGACAGGATCGACATCAATCAGAGCTTCCAGCCCGAGTGGACCGCGACGATCCCCCCGCTCATGCGGGTGAATTCGACCCGAGCGAAGCCCGCCTCCCCGATCATCTCGGCAAACAAATCGGGAGACGGAAACTTGCGAATGGATTCGACGAGATACCGATAAGGAGCGCCATCCCCGGTCACCACCTTGCCCAAGGCCGGGATGGCGGTGAACGAATAGGCATCGTAGATCCGCTCGACCACTGGCAAATCTACATGCGAGAATTCGAGGCATAGGAAATGCCCGCCGCGCCTGAGCACTCGATAAGCTTCGCTGAGGGCGTCGTCGATCCGCGGCACGTTGCGGATGCCGAATGCTATCGTGTAGGCGTCGAAACGGGAGTCAGCCAGAGGCAGCGCCTCGGCGTTGGCTTCGACGAACGTCAGCCGATTCGAAAATGACAAGGTGGCCGCGCGCTCTTCGGCGACCCGCAACATATCGGCGTTGACATCAACGAGGGTCACAGTCGTCAGCGGGCCACCCGCCCGAGCCACCCGAATTGCAATGTCGCCAGTGCCGCCTGCGACATCAATATGCGCAAACGGCCGCCTCAGCGAGGGATGGACCTTGGCGACGAGGACGTCCTTCCATGCCCGGTGCAACCCAAGCGACATCAGATCATTCATCAGATCGTAGCGACTCGCGACCTTATGGAAGACGCCGTCCACGAGGCCCTGTTTCTCTTCCAGCGGAACGGTGCGGCGGCCGAAGTGCGTGTCATCGCGCGCGGCTGGCATGCGGAGCTCTCCTTGAGGCGGCTCGAACCTTAGCGCGCCGAACGCCCAGCGTACACCGAGGCCCGTCAGTCCATGCGTACGGGGACGCAAGCTTCCGCCATTCGGGCTTTCGCCTGCCGAATCGTGAACTCGCCGAAATGGAATATCGACGCCGCCAGCACGGCGCTCGCGCGGCCCTCTTTTACGCCCGCGACGAGATGGTCGAGATTGCCGACCCCGCCCGAAGCGATAACCGGAATGGCGACCGCATCAGCGACCGCGCGGGTGAGCTCGAGGTCGAAGCCCTGCTTCGACCCGTCGCGATCCATCGAGGTCAAGAGAATCTCGCCCGCTCCGAGAGCGGCGACTTCGCGCGCATAGCCGATCGCCTCGATTCCGGTCGGACGCCTCCCCCCGTGGGTGAAAATCTCCCACCTCGGCGGCGCCCCCGGGGCGGAGACGCGCTTCGCGTCGATGGCGACGACGACGCACTGGGCGCCGAACTTCTCCGAGGCCTGGCGCACGATCTCACGATCTGCGACGGCAGCCGAATTGATCGAGGCCTTGTCGGCGCCGGCCAGCAGGAGATTGCGGATATCGTCGGTCGTGCGGACTCCGCCGCCAACCGTTAGCGGCATGAAGCACACCTCGGCCGTGCGCCGGACCACATCCAGGAGGATCCCGCGATCCTCGTGGCTCGCCGTGATGTCGAGGAAGCACAGTTCATCCGCGCCGGCCTTGTCATAGGCGATCGCGCTCTCGACGGGGTCGCCGGCGTCGCGCAAATTAACGAAATTGACGCCCTTAACAACGCGGCCGTCCTTGACGTCTAGACAGGGTATGACGCGGGCTTTGAGAGTCACTGCGCCAAACCCACAATTTTCGGCCCGTCCCCGTCGCCCCTCGACCGCAGCAGCGCCAGAGCCGCGCGCGGATCGAGCCGGCCGTCATAAAGGGCCCGGCCGACGATCGCGCCGGCCAGACGGGCGCAATCAGGCTCCATCAGCCGTCGAACATCCTCGATCGAGGCGAGACCGCCCGACGCAACGACCGGAATGTCGAGCGCGTCGGCGAGCGCGACCGTGCTTTCGACGTTGATGCCGGCAAGCGCGCCATCACGGGCGATATCGGTATAGATGATCGCCGCGACGCCCGCGTCCTGAAACCGGCGCGCAAGGTCGAGGGCCGAAATATCCGAGGTCTTCGCCCAACCCTCGATCGCCACTATGCCCTCGCGCGCGTCGACGCCGACGGCGATCCGGCCTGGATAGAGCCGCGCCGCTTCGCGCACGAAGTCGGGATCGCGGACCGCGGCAGTGCCGATGATCACCCGCGTCACCCCGCTTTCGAGCCAGCCGCGAACAGTCTTGAGGTCGCGAATCCCGCCGCCTAGCTGGAGCTTAATCGTGAGCCGCGCCAGAACGTCCCGGACTGCATCGGCGTTGATCGGGCGGCCTGCAAAGGCCCCGTCGAGGTCGACGACGTGGAGATAGTCGAACCCCTGCGCCGCAAACGCCTGCGCCTGGGCCACGGGGTCGGCGTTGAACACGGTCGCGCGCGCCATGTCGCCCTGGACGAGGCGCACGCACTCGCCGTTCTTGAGATCAATGGCGGGAAACAGGATCACGGGCGCCACCTGAGGAAATTCGCGATCAGCGTGAGGCCGAGCGTCTGGCTCTTCTCCGGATGAAACTGCGTGCCGGCAATGTTGTCGCGGGCGACGATCGCGGTCACCTGGCCGCCGTAGTCCGCGGTCGCGACGATATCGTCGGCGTCGTCCGGATAGAGCTGGTAGGAATGGACGAAATAGGCGTGCAATCCACTCGGCCCGGTCTGGATCCTGTCCAGCAGCGGATGGCTGCGCTGAACATCGAGGGTGTTCCACCCCATGTGCGGAATCTTCAGGCCCGGATCGCTCGGTTTGATCGCGGCAACATCGCCGGCAATCCAGTTCAAGCCGGCCACGATCTCGTGTTCGAGGCCGCGCGTCGCAAGCAGTTGCGCGCCGACACAAATGCCGAGAAACGGACGCCCCCGCTTGCGCGCCGCCTCTTCCATCGCCTCGACCATGCCGGCGACGCGGTCGAGCCCGCGGCGGCAGTCGGCGAAAGCGCCGACCCCGGGCAGCACCACATGGTCGGCGGCGAGCACGTCCTCGGGCCTGGAAGTAACTTTGATCTCCTGTCTCGCTCCGGCCTCGCGGGCGGCGCGTTCGAATGCCTTCCGGGCCGAGTGCAGGTTGCCCGAGCCGTAGTCGATAATTGCAACGCTCATCGCATGCAGCGCTAAAGCGCGCCCTTGGTCGACGGCGTCCTGCCGCCCTCGCGCGGATCGATCGCGACCGCGCCGCGAAGCGCCCGGGCGACGCCCTTGAAGCAGGACTCGGCGATATGGTGGCTGTTGACGCCATAGAGCGTCTCGATGTGCAGCGTCAGCCCGGCATTGCCCGCGAAGGCCTGGAAAAACTCCCGCACCAGCGCGGTGTCGAAGGCGCCGATCCGCTCGGTCGGGAACTCCGTCCGGAAGACGAGGAACGGCCGGCCCGATACGTCGAGCGCGACCCGGGTCAGGGTCTCGTCCATCGGCAGCAGGCAGTCGGCGTAGCGGATGAGGCCCCGTTTGTCCCCGAGCGCCTTGGCCAGCGCCTGACCGACGGCGATCCCCACGTCCTCGACCGTGTGATGATCATCGATGTGACGGTCGCCCTCGGCCCGGATAGTGAGATCGATGAGGGAATGGCGCGCCAGCTGATCAAGCATATGATCGAAAAAACCCACGCCGGTCGCGACATCGGCCGTGCCCGACCCGTCGAGATCGAGGCCGACCTCGATGCTCGTCTCTTTGGTTTTGCGGGTTATCGCGCCCTTGCGCATGGGAATTCCGAGGCCTTGATGTCGCTTTGCGCGCGGGTGATAGCAAGCCCAGCGGCGCTTGGCCACAAGAACGGCGCCCCTGCGCAATCGCCGGAGACTGCCTCTGGTTCAACAACGGGCTTCGCCGCGAGGCCAAAATCGACTAGTAGGGGCTGATGTCGCGCGAGCCGGGCACGAGCCGCCGGGCTGGCGCGAAGAATGGAGACGGCATGAAACCGGTAAAGTTCGGGGTAGGTCAGGGCGTCAAGCGCGTCGAGGATATTCGCCTGGTCAGTGGCCGGGGTCGCTACGCCTCGGACGCCGTCGAGGGCGCCGAGCTCAAGGCGGTCTTCCTGCGCAGTCCTCATGGGCACGCGAAATTCCAAATCGAGGACGTCGAAGCCGCGCGCGCGGCGCCGGGCGTCCGGGCGGTCTATGTCGCCAGCGATTTCGCCCATCTCGGCCCGCTGCCCTGTCTTGCCCCGGTCGGCAACGCGGACAAGTCGACTACGCCGCTCATGCCTTATCCGGTCATGGCGGCGAACGAGGTCCATCATGTCGGCGACATCATCGCCATGGCCGTGGCGGACACCGCTTTGCAAGCACGCGACGCCGTGGAATTGATCGGCGTGGCGTGGGAAGAGCTCCCCGCAGCGGTCGATATGGAGGAGGCTGTCCGGCCGGGAGCGGCGCTCGTCTACGCAGCGGCGCCCGGCAACGTCGCCTACGACAACGCCATTGGCGACAAGAAGAAGGCCGACGCCGCATTCGCGCGGGCGGCGCATAAGGTCCGGATGAAGATCGTCAATCCCCGGGTGGTTGCGAATTTCATGGAACCGCGCTCGGCGGTCGGCGAATTCGACGCGGCCTCGGGCCGGTTGACGCTTAACATCGGCAGCCAGGGGGTTCACCTCCAGCAAAAAGTGATCGCCGAGAGCATCCTGAAGATTCCGCCCTCCGAACTTCGCGTGGTCACGCAGGACGTGGGCGGCGGCTTCGGCACCAAGCAGATGGTCTATCGCGAATATCCGCTGGTCTTGGACGCGGCGAAGCGGCTCGGGCGCTCAGTGGGCTGGATGGCGGATCGCAACGAGCATTTCATCGGCGACGCGCAAGGTCGCGACAATGTGACCATCGCCGAAATGGCGCTGGATTCCGAGGGCCGGTTTCTCGCGCTCCGCCTCGACATCCTGGGCAATCTCGGCGCCTATCCCTCGCTGTTCGGGCCTTATATCCCCTGGCTCGGAGCGACGATGGCGACGGGGCCCTACGACATCGGCGAGCTCTATGCGCGCGTTCGGGGCGTTTACACCCATACCGTTCCGGTCGACGCCTATCGCGGCGCGGGACGGCCGGAAGCGGCCTATCTGCTCGAGCGGCTGGTCGACGCCTGCGCGCGTGAACTCGGCGTCGCACCGGAGGAGCTGCGCGCGCGCAACTTCATCAAGCCCGCGCAGATGCCCTTTCACACCCTTACCGACCGCGACTATGACGTCGGCGAATTCGAAGGCGCGATGCGCGCGTGCCTCAAGAAGGCGGATCGCGCCGGTTTCGCGCGACGGGAGGAGCAATCGCGCGCCCACGGCAAGGTTCGCGGCTTCGGCATGTCGAGCTATATCGAGTGCACCGCCTGGGACGATCCCGAGCAGGGCTCGGTGACCCTGGAGAAGAACGGCGATTTCACCGTGCTGATCGGCACCCAGTCGAACGGGCAGGGGCACGAGACCGCCTATGCCCAGGTCGTCTCGCAATATTTCGACGTGCCGCTCGAGCGGGTCAAAGTGGTCCAGGGCGACACGGATCGGGTCGCAACCGGCGCCGGCACGGGCGGGTCGCGCTCGATCCCGGTCGGCGCGGTCATGGTCACCCGCGCTTCGCAGACGCTGGTCGGGATGCTCAAGGAACTGGCAGCCGACAAGCTTGAGGCGGCGGTCGCGGACCTTGAGATCGCCGACGGCGCGGTCCGGATCGCCGGAACCGATCGCATGATCACCTATCCCGAAATCGCGGCCCTTCGCACCGCGGAAGAGATCAAGCTGACGGCGACCGAGGCGTTCACCCCGCCAAACGCGACCTACCCGAACGGGACGCACGCCTGCGAGGTCGAAATCGATCCCGAGACCGGCGAGACGGCGATCGTCCAGTACAGCGTCGTCGACGACTTCGGCTTCACGCTGAACCCACTTCTGCTGGCCGGGCAGGTCCACGGCGGGATTGCGCAAGGCGCGGGTCAGGCGCTGATGGAGCGAGCGACGTTCGACGGCCACGGCCAGTTATTGACCGCGAGCCTCATGGACTACTCCCTCCCACGCGCCGACAATCTGCCCTCGTTCGACTTCGAGACCCGCAACGTCCCCTCGGTCACCAACCCGATGGGCCTCAAGGGCGCGGGCGAAGCCGGGTCGATCGGGTCGACGCCTGCGGTGATGAACGCGATCGGAGACGCCTTGTGGCGGGCCTATCGCGTCGAGGGCATCGACATGCCGGCGACCCCGTTCGCAGTCCACAGCGCGATCAAACGAGCGCGCGCTGCGCCCTAAGAGCGGCGGAAGGAAAGCAAAGTCGGCTGGAAGGAAAGCAAAGCCGCCGGAAGGAAAATCAAAGGACCGGCGGAAGGAAAACCGAGGCCTAATGGAAGGAAAACCGAATCGGTTAGCCAGGAGAAAGACTAAGTTTATCAACTGGTTAAGCTAACTCAACTCCTTTCGATCCACCATAGGCCCGGGCCGAGCGCGTCGCCTCCTCCGACGAGCGGTCACCATAGCACGGCCTTCTGATAATCGCAAATGAACGTCGCGATTTTCCGCGCGGCTCCGGCTTCGCGCTCCGGGTGTTTCCGCGCCTAAGCCGGCGTCCTCCTCTGGCTCGCCTTAGGGGCCGGGCGGCCCGACGCTGTCGCCGGGCTTGAAAACGACCGGGACCTTGAGTTGCATCGGGCGCTTCGCGCGCTGCGTGGGCGCGGCCTCGCCGGACTTCCGCCGTTCGGTCGCACGGGCGAGCTCGAGGGTCACCGCTTCGCCCAGGCTGCCGCCGATCCCGGTCCAGTCGGTCTCATAACTGGACAGCGCCGGAATGAGCGACTGCGCCCGCGCCTCCGGGAGGACCCCGACGATCGAAAGATCGCGGCCGGGAATCATCCCGGCTTCGCCGAGGCGGCGGTAGAGCGCGACGGCGTGCATCGAATCGGAGATCAGCACTGCGGTCGGCCTCGGATCGGCGTTGAGAAGCGCCTCGGCCGCCGCAACAGCTCCCCGCTCGCCCGGCGGCCGGCGCAAGTCCCACACCTCGTCGCCGAGTCCCAATCGCCGCATCGCCCGGCGATAGCTCTGCCCAACAATATCGACGTAATTGGTATGAATGTCCTGCAGCGAGAGCGCGATCCGCCGGTGACCGAGCGCGGCGAGCCGCTCGACGGCGCCGTCGACGGCGGCTTCGAAGTCGGGGTCGACCCATGCGTGCTCGAGCGCCGAGCCGGTGCGCCCAAACGCGACGAAGGGCTTGCCGAGTTTCATGAGGTAGCGGGCGCGCGGGTCGTCGCGGGCGGTGTCGGCGATGATCACGGCGTCGACTAAGCCCCGCTCGGTCACACGGCGCAGAGCCTCGAGCCGGTCCGCCCCACCGTCCTCGAGAAAGATCGCGAGATCGAGCCCTTCTTGCGACAGCCGACGCCTGAGGCCCGCGAGGACATAGAGGAACACCATATTGATCAGCGCGTCGCCCGCGCCGCCGGGGATGATAACGCCGATGAGATCGGTCTGGCCGCGCCTGAGGCTGCGGCCGGACTGATTGGGAGAATAGCCGAGCTTGGCTGCCGCGTCGCGGACGCGCTGGCGCGTGATCGGGTTGACGTCGGCGCGATCATTCAGCGCCCGCGACACCGTGCCGATCGAGATTTCGAGATGGCGGGCGAGTTCGCGAATTCCGACCAATGCGCCTCAGGCCTTCCGCGGGACGAGGGAACGACAGGCGGCCGGATCCCACTCAACCGGTGGAAAATTAGCGGCTCGCCGCCGCGCTTGACAAGCGGGAACGCGAAAGCTAGCGTCGTAAACGTTTACGGTCAATCCGCCGTCGAAGCGGAGGCTCGCGAAGAGGGACGTCGATGGAGCTTAAAGCGGCCCTCGTCGGCTGCGGCGCAATGAGCCGGGCCTGGCTTCAGGCGGCGGCGAAAATCCCCGATCTCCGTATTGTCGGCCTTGCCGATCTCGATCCCGCTCGCGCCAAGGACCGGGCGGCGGAATTCGGACTCAAGGACGCGGTGATCGCCCGCGACGTCGACGGCCTGATCGCCGAGAGCCATCCGGATCTCTTGTTCGACGTCGTCGTCCCCTCGGCGCGGCATAGCGTCGTTTCGGCCGGCCTCGCGGCGGGCTGCCATGTGCTCAGCGAAAAGCCGATGGCACAGACCCTTCCCGAAGCACGCGACCTGATCGCGCGTGCGAAAAGCGCGGGACGGATTCACGCCGTGGTGCAGAACCGCCGTTATCTCGCCGGCGTCCGGCGCATCGCCCGCGCGCTCAAGGGCGGCGCGATCGGCGACATCGCGAGCGTCCACGCCGATTTTTTCCTCGCTCCGCATTTCGGCGGCTTTCGCGAGGAGATGGACCATGTTCTGCTGCTCGACATGGCGATCCACACCTTCGACGCGCTGCGCTGCATGACCGGTCTCGGCGCCCTCGGCGTCTATTGCCGCGAATGGAACCCGCCTTCCTCCTGGTACCGCCAGGGCTCGTCGGCCGCCGCGATCTTCGAACTCGAGACGGGCGCGGCCTTCGTCTACCGCGGCAGCTGGTGCGCGCCGGGGCTGCCGACCCCGTGGGAATCCGGATGGCGCTTCGTCGGATCGAAAGGGACGCTCACCTGGGACGGCGCCGACTCGATCCGCATCGAGGCTCTTGCTCCCGGCGAACGCCAGGGCCTGTTCGACCCGGTCCAACCGGTCGAACCGCCGGCGCTCGCCGAGGACGATCGCGTCGGCGGGCATTTCGGGGTGCTTAGCGACTTCGTGGCGGCGGTGCGCGCCGGCGCGGAGCCGGAGACGGCGGGCCGCGACAACATCCGCTCGCTGGCGATGGTCATCGGGGCGATCGAGAGCGCGGAGGCTCAGCGCCGCGTGAGCATTGTCGTATGACCCCGATGAGAGGGAGCGATGAACGAAAGTCTCATCGAGCGTTACGGGCGCGACGGGTATCTCGTGATGGCGGACCTGATCAGCCGCGCGGAAGTGACGGAGCTGCGCGAAGAGGCCGCGAAGCTTTGCCTCGACAAGGGCGCCGCTCTCGCCCGCGGTTCAGACCCCGCGTCGAGCGATCCGCTGGCGGCCTATCTCGCGATCCATTTCCCGCACAAGCTGTCGAGCCAGTTTCGCGACGCCCTCGCCCACCCGCGGATCGTCGACGTGCTGACAGCGCTGATCGGTCCCAACGTCAAGTGTATGCAGTCGATGCTGTTCATCAAGCATGCGGGCAAGCCGGGGCAGGCCTGGCACCAGGACGAGGATTTCATTCCGACCCGCGACCGCTCGCTGACCGCGGCCTGGATCGCTCTCGACGACGCGACGATCGACAACGGTTGCCTGTGGGCGATCCCCGGCTCGCACCGCTCGGGCGTGCTCTGGCCGCTGCGCCGGCACGCCAATCCCGAATACGACTCGATTCCGGAATCGTTCGATTTTCCTTACGAGGACGGCGACGCCAAGCCGATCGAGGTCGCGATGGGGTCGGTCGTTTTCTTCAACGGCTATCTCCTGCACAAGTCGCTCGCCAACCGGAGGCAAAGCGGGTTCCGGCGGGCGCTCGTCAATCACTACATGCGCGCCGAATCCCTGCTTCCATGGTGGCGGCCGGGCGGACCTCATCCCCCGACCCAGGATCTCAGGGACGTCGTGCTCGTCGCCGGCGCCGATCCATACGCCGCCAAGGGCTACGAAGACGTGAACCAGCCTTACATTCGCTCAGAGGCGTCGGGATGACCCCGGCCTTCCGCTCAGGATTCGAAATCGAAATGACATGGGACGGGCATGAAAGAGCTGCTTGATATCCGGATCGGCACGATGGTCCGCGCTGGGGCGCCGGATCCGGCGGCCATGGTGCGCGCGCTCGTCAAGCTCGGCTTCGAAAGCGTCGAGCCGTTCTTCTGGCAGACCATGAACAAGGATCTGCCCAAGCTCGCCCAGGAACTGCGCGAGGCGATCGGCGACGCCGACGTGGTCATCGATACGCTCGGCATGTTCGGCAATCCGCTCGAGGACGACGACCTCGACCGCCAGACCCTCGACGGATGGAAGGCCCTGATCGACCACGCGCACCTGTTCGGGGCGCGCACGATCGCCGGCTTCACCGGGCGGGTGCGCGGCCAGTCGATCGAGAAAAGCCTGCCGAAGTTCAAGGCCGTGTGGGGCGAACTCGCGCGGCGGGCCTCGGACAAGGGCGTGCGGCTCGCGTTCGAGAATTGCGCCATGGACGGCAACTGGGCGACCGGCGACTGGAACATCGCCCATAACCCGGACGCCTGGGAGCTCATCTTCGACGCCGTCCCGAGCGACGCGCTCGGGCTCGAATGGGAGCCCTGCCATCAGCTCGTCTACTTGATCGATCCGATCCCGCAGATCCGCAAATGGGCGCCGAAAATATTTCATGTCCACGGCAAGGACGCGACCATCCGCTGGGATGTGGTGCGCGAGCACGGCGTTTTCGGCAAATATCCGTTCGTCCAGATGCGCACGCCCGGGTTCGGCGACACCGACTGGACGAGGGTGATCAGCGAGCTCCGCCTCGCCGGCTATTCCGGACCGATCGACATCGAGGGCTGGCACGATCCGGTCTATCGCGACAATCTGGAAATGACCGGCCAGGTGCGCGCGCTCCATTATCTCAAGCAATGTCGGGGAGGGGAGCGCGCGATCGCCAATCCGGCGTAAGCTCAACGAACCGAAGCCTTCACCAGCCGGTCGTTGAAAGCGCCCGGCATAACACGGCGTAACGCCGCAATGACAACGGGAGGATGACAATGAAGCGATCCCAGATGTTCGATTGGCGCGGATCGACCGCGCTTGCTCTTGCCTGCGTGGCCGTTCTCGGCGCGACGGGCGCGGCCTCCGCCGCCGACGCTCTGCGCGACAAGTGGTGCAGCAAGGTCCACTTGCGCTTCTTCGTCGGCGGAGCCGAGGGCGACGCCTTCGGCACCATCGTCTACAATGGCGCGCGGCAGGCGGCCAACGACACCGGCGCGCAGGTCGACTATGTCTTTTCCGGCTGGGCCAACGAAAAGATGACCCAGCAATTGCGCGAGGCGGTCGCGGCGCATCCCGACGGCATCGCGATGATGGGTCACCCGGGCGAAGCAGCGATCCTGCCGCTCGCCGAGCAGGCCGCCAAGGCCGGCATCAAGATGATGTACCAGAACGTCCCGGTCCCGGCGGCGGTCGATAAAGTGGGCGGCGGCTATATCGGCGCGCAGCTCGCGGTGCAGGGCCATGCGCTTGGCGTCGAGATGTTGCACCGGTCCGGCCTCAAGTCGGGGGATGTGGCGATTGTCATGCTGGCTTCCAACGACGAACTCCGCAACGTGCGCGAAGAAAGCACCGCCAAGGCGCTTGAGGAGGGTGGGGTCAAGGTCGTCCGCATCGCGAGCGACCCGGCATGGGCGGCCGATCCGAACCTCGCTATCCCGGTGGTCACCGCGGCCTTCCAGGCCAATCCGACCGCCAAGGCGATCGTCTATCCCGGCGGCCAGCAGCTCGGCAACGCCGCCACCTACATGAAGGCCGCCGGCAAGAAGCCCGGCGAAGTCTTCAACGTCGGCTTCGACACCAGCCCGCAGATCGTCGAGGGGTTCAAAGGCGGCTGGGTGCAGCTCACGGCGGACCAGCAGCCGTTCCAGCAAGGCTACCTGCCGATCCTCAGCCTCTGCGAGCAGATCGTCTATGGCCTCGCGCCGATCAACGTCGACACCGGCGCGGGCTTCGTGACGCCGGACAACTATAAGTCCGTCGCCGATCTCGCGACCCAGGGCCTGCGGTAAAGGCGCCCGGCGCGCCTCCTCAACAGGGCGCGCCGGCCTCCTCATTGGAGACGAGGCGGCGATGGCCGAACGGCTGATCGAACTCAAGGGTATCGCGAAGAGCTACGGCCGGGTATTCGCGGTCGGCGGCGTGAACTTTCACGTCGATCGCGGCGAAGTCGTCGGCCTGCTCGGCGACAACGGCGCGGGCAAGTCGACGCTGATCAAGATGCTCGCCGGCGCCATCCAGCCGACCAGCGGCGAAATCCTCGTGCGCGGCAAACGCGAGACGCACTGGAACGCCGCTCGCTCGCGTGACGCCGGAATCGAGACGGTGTTTCAGGACCGCGCGCTCTGCGTCCAGCAGACCATCACCCGCAACATCTTCCTCGGACGCGAGTCCGCCAATTGGCTCGGCTTTCTGCATGGCCGCCGTGAACGCGCCGAGGCCGAGCGGCTGATGCGCGACATCGGCTTCACCTCGAAAGTGTTCTCGCCCGATTCGATCGTCGGCCAGCTTTCGGGCGGCGAGCGGCAGGGGGTAGCGCTGGCGCGAGCGATCTACAACAAGGCCGACCTCATCGTGATGGACGAGCCGACGACGGCGCTCTCGCTGACCGAGACCGAGAAGGTGTTCCGCTTTGTGCGCACTGTCCGCGCCGGCGGACGGTCGGTCCTGTTCATCGGCCACAACATCCACCACGTGTTCGACATCGCGGAGCGTTTCGTGGTCATGGATCGGGGCACGGTGGCGCTGCAGGCCACCAAGGAGGAAGTCGGCTCGGCCGAGCGCCTGATCGCCTATATGGAGCGGCTCGCTCACCCGCAGGGCGTCGAAATTCCCCCGTCCCCCGGGCATCGCGCGGAGGCGGCGTCGTGAGCGCCTCGCTCGAACCGATCGAGGCGCGCGCGCAGCCGGTCGCGCGACCGCCGGAGAGCGCTATCAGGCGTTTCGTCGACGCCAATCGCGCCGCGCTCGGCACGCTCGCCGTGTTCGTCATCATGATCGCGATCTTCATGGTCGCGAGCCCGACCGTGTTTCTGCATTGGCCGATCTACGATTCGGTCCTCGTCACCCTGCCGGTTGCGCTCTGCCTCGTCGCGCCGCTGGTGTTCGTAGTGACGGTCGGCGAGATCGATCTGTCGTTTCCCGCGACGATGGGTTTCGCCGCCTGGATGTTCGCGCTCGTCGTGCACGCGGGTTTCAGTCCGTTTCTGGGCATCATCGCGGCGCTGGCGACGGGAATGATCCTCGGCGCGTGCGTCGGCGGGCTGGTCGTAACCGCGGGGCTCTCGTCGCTCATCGCTACGCTCGGCATGAATTTCATGCTGCGCGGCTTCATCACGATCGTGACCCAAGGGAAATCGATCGCGCTTCTCGAACTGCAGGACTCGACCACAGCGACACTGTTCTCGAGCGAGGTCTATGGCGTCCCGGTGCAGATCTTCTGGGCGCTCGCCTTCGTCATATTCGCTTGGCTATTGTTCAACCATCACACCTTCGGGGCGCGGGTGCGCGCGGTGGGCGACAATCCCGACAGCGCCGGCCAGATGGGGATCAACGTTTCGCGCGTGCGCATCCTGACCTTCGTTTTCGTCGGCCTCGGCGCCGCGCTCGCCGGGGTGTTCTCGACCATGGTCAACTACACCTGGTGGCCGACGACCGGCGACGGCTATCTGCTCCCCGCGATCGCCTCGGTTTTCGTCGGCGGAACGCCGACCTGGGGCGGCGTAGGCACGATCGCCGGCGGCGCGATCGGCGCGTTGACGGTGTCCTTCATCCAGAGCGGCATCGTCGCTGCGGGCTTGAGCGGATTCTACGTCCAGTTCTTCAACGGCCTCATCATCATCCTCGCGCTCCTCGGCCACCGCTGGAACCAGAAGCGCTACCGGTAGCCGAACCCGCGTCCTTCTTCGCTAAGCGACGATGCAATGGTCTGCGATTTCGCCCACCAGCGTCGGTAATAGCGTCGCCGGCAGGTCGTGGCCCCAGCCGGGGATGATCCTGAGCCGCGCGCCGTTAATGTTCGCGGCGGTGTCACAGCCGGCGGCAACGCGAATAAGGGGATCGTCCGCCCCGTGCATGACCAGCGTCGGGGCGCGGATGCGCCGGAGCGCCCGGACGCGGCTATGCGCCGCCTGGACTGCGATGAGATGCCGGGTCCAGCCGTCAGGATGAGGGCGCCGGCGGAGCGCGCGCTCGATCTTGGCTCGAAGCTCAGCGTCGCTGGTTGGGTACCCGGGGCTGCCGATCAGCCGCAGAAACGCGATGGTTTCGGCAATCCCGCGTTCGGAATTGCGGCGCGCGCGCCGTCGCAGCAGGCCCCGCAACACGCGCGGGCTCGGTCCGGGCAGCGTGGCTTTGCCGCTCGTCGACATGAGCGAAACAAGGCTCTTCACTCGTTCCGGGTAATCGGCCGCGACGAGTTGAGCGATCATGCCTCCCATCGAAGCGCCGACGACATGTGCGCGATCGATGTCGAGCGCATCCATCAGTCCGACCGCGTCCCGCGCCATGTCGTTGAGGCCATAGCGCGCCCGGACCGGCAGCCGAAGCGTGGCGCCGGCCAGCATGGCGGTCGCCTTGAGCGGACCGAGCGCCGGCGTTTTCGTCGACAGTCCCGTGTCGCGATTGTCGAAGCGAATGACGCGAAAGCCCCGGTGCGCCAAGCCCTGGCAGAATTCGTCCGGCCAGGCGGTGAGCTGCATGCCGAGGCCCATGATCAGCACCATCGGCGAACCGTTGCGGGGCCCGATCGCTTCATATTCAATGTCGATGGCGTTGGCGCGAACAACTGGCACTTTTCTTCATCGCTCCTGGCGCTGGCGGGATTCCTTCGCCCTTATTTAACCGCCGGCGGCCGAAGATGACAATCATATTACACTTGCCCACATGCTCCCCATCGATTCAAAGAGGAGCCGCATGAGGGCCCCCCAACGAAAAATCGCGAAAATCGCCATCATCGGCGACCGGTTCATGACGCCTTCGACATTCGAGGCGGCGCTGCGCGCGCGCTGTGACCGGCTCGTCGACATCGCGACGATGCAATTGCCGTGGCCTGACGAGCCGATGGCCCACGGCTATGTCGAGCCGGGCATGGACGGCCTCAAGGAATACCAGGGCGACCCCGAAGCGATCGTCGCCTTTGTCGGCGCGGCCGAGATCGCGATCACCCAGCTCGCGCCGTTCTCCGCCGCGATGCTGAAGCGCATGCCGGCACTGAGGCTGATCGCGGTCGCGCGCGGCGGGCCGGTCAACATCGATCTTGGCGCCGCGCGGGAACGCGGCGTCCTGGTCGTCAACGCGCCCGGGCGGAACGCCTCCGCGGTCGCGGAATTCACGATCGGCGCGATCATCGCCGAGACCCGGCTGATGACCCGGGGCCACGATGCGTTGCGCCGAGGCGAGTGGCGAGGCGACCTCTACCGGGCCGATCTCATCGGCCGCGAGCTGTCGCAAATGACGGTCGGCGTGATCGGCTATGGCCATATTGGAACCAAGGTGGTCCGCCTGCTCAAAGCCTTCGGCGGGCGTATTCTCGTCGCCGACCCTTATGTCGAACTGTCGCCGGAGGATCTCCGCGGCGGCGTGGTCCAGACGACGCTTGCATCGCTGCTCAGGGAAAGCGACGTCGTCACCCTGCACGCGCGGGTGACCGCGGAAACCACAGGCTTCATCGGCCGGGCGGAATTCGCCGCGATGCGCGAGGGCGCGGTATTCATCAACACGGCGCGGGGTCCAATGGTCGATTATGCCGCGCTGACGGACGCGCTGAAAAGCGGCCATCTGCGTGGCGCGATGCTGGAGACCTTCGCGATCGAGCCCGCTCCGGCCACGCTCGAACTTCTGCGGCTTCCCAATGTGACGCTGACGCCGCATATCGCCGGGGCGTCGCTTAAAACGATCGAGCGGGCGGCGGAGGCGGCGGCCGAGGAAGTACGCCGCTATCTCAGCGGCGAAGCGCCGCTCAACCCTTGCCCGTGACGAGCGCTTCCGCCCAAAGCGGACGATAGCCGTTCGCGAGCGCCGCGACGGTCGAGGGCGGGGTGAGCACGTCAGCGACGGCGTCCGGCGCGAGCGGCTCCGGCGCGCCATAGCCGGCGAAGCTCCAGGGCAAGAGCGCGCCGCCGCGAATGGCGTAGGCGCGTCCGTCGCGCGCGATCATCGCGCCATCCGGGAGATCGCCGAGCCGTGTGCGCCATACGCGCTTGCTGCGGCCGTCGAGCCGCTCGCGATGGAGCGCGTCGTCCACCGCATCGACGCGACCCGGATGGCCAGGGAAGGCGGCGATGAACGCCTTCGCCGCTTGGCGACGGCACTCAAAGCAGGGGCGGTGGCCGGCGGCGAGTCCGGTCGGCTCGTCGAGGAAGAAAAGCTCGGTGTAGAATTTGCCCCACACGTCGCGCTGACGGCCGTTGAAGGCGCAGACGCAGATCAGCCAGTGCCTGGTCTTCCAGCGGCTGCCGTTCAGCGTTTTATCGTGGCGATGGATTCGCCCGCCGCGATTGCCCATGAGCCCGCCGCGCTCGGCGACGGCGTGGAGCTCGCCGAACGGATCGACGCGATTTTGCAGCGGCGAGCGGCGTTGAGGCATAATGACGAGCAACCGCGATTCGTGGGCCTGCTCCAGGTCCGCGGACGCGAGGCTTTCACGCTTTCAAAAGGGAGGCGAGCGTGGCGCTCGAACTGCGGCCGAATTGCGAATATTGCGATCGGGATCTGCCGCCGGATTCACGCGACGCCCGGATCTGCTCCTACGAGTGTACGTTCTGCGCCGACTGCGTCGCGGCGCCGCTTCAGAACGTCTGTCCCAATTGCGCCGGCGGCTTCTCGCCCCGGCCGATCAGGCCCGTGCGCGAATGGCGTCCCGGACTGTCGCTGGCCAAGCGGCCGGCGTCAGCGAAACGCGTCGAGCTGTCGTACAGCCGGGAAGAGATCGCGCGCTTCGTTCGCAATGTCGCGGGCATTCCGCCCAACAAGCGCTGATTGGGCGACGGCGGCTCGCGCCTACCGCACCGGCGCGCTCTGCGCGCTCGCCTGCGCTTCGCCGACCGTGTCGATGCTGTAGACGTCGTCGCGAAACTCGGCGGGGCCGTCGCCGTTCGACCAGCCGGTGAGATAGACCCAGATCACCGGCACGGCCTTCGCGAGGTTGATGTTATAGGGCGCGCCTTCCTTGATCTTCGCTTCCAGCGCCGCCTTGTCCCAGCCGCCGGCTGGGCCGCCGCCCGTTCCCTCGAGCAGCCACGCGGCATAGTCGTAGACGCCCTGCACCCTGACGCAGCCGTGGCTCAGGAAGCGGTAGTCGGCGCCGAACAGGCCCTTGGAGGGCGTGTCGTGCATGTAGACCGCGAGCTTGTTTGGCATGCCGATGCGGATCGAGCCGAGCGAATTGCCGGCGCCGGAATCCTGCCTCAGCGTGTAGTTTGCCGCCCGCTCAGTGCTCCAGTTGACGGATTTCGGATTGATCTCCTGGCCTGAGCCGTCGAGAATCCGGATCTTGGCGCGCGTGAGATAGCCCGGATCGCGCTGCATCCGGGGGATGATTTCCTTCTTGATGATCGAGGTCGGCACCGTCCAGGTCGGATTGAGATTGATGACCTGGATCTGGGCGGAAATCTCCGGCGAGGGATGCTCGGGGTCGCCGACGATGGCGACATAGCGGTGAACGACCCGCCCGTTCTCCACCGCCTCGACCGAGGTCGACGGCAGGTTGACCACGACGTAGCGCTGATCGAACGAAAAATTTTGCCCCGCGAGGCGGTTGGCGCTCGAGGCGAGCTCGTTGAAGCGCTCTCTCGCCGAAACATTGATCGCTTTCAGCGTCGCTCCGGAGACGACGCCTGTCTGGCGCAACCCCATATGCGACTGGAAGCGTTTCACCGCCGCGGTGAGCGCGCCGTCCCACGCGAGGCCGGTCGCCTGCGCGCCGTCCAGATAGCCCTCGATCATGAGTCGCTTGCGCAGTTTCGCCACCGCCGGACCTTTCATTCCCGGCCCAATCGCAGCGATGTCGGTCGGCCAGCCGCCTGCGTCGACGATCGCCGAATATCGCTCGGACGCCTTCGCGGTGGCGAAGAAAGTGTCGGGCCGAAGCGTCGGCTCCGGGTCGTCGCTGAGGGCGGTTTCACGCGGCGGCGGGGGCGGCGCGACTTTTTTCGGCTTCGGTGGCGCCGCGGCCTCGACCGGAGCCGGAGCCGGAGCCGACGCGGCGGCGGGCGGCGTAGCAGCCGGTGCTGCCTCCGCTCCCGTCGCGGGCGGCGTTGCCCCCGTAGCCGACGGCGCCGCGACGTTCGGCGTCGGCATGAACGGGCTCACCAGGGGGTCGGGCGCCGGACTGGCCGGAGCGGCCGAGGGAGAGGGTGAAGCGGCCGGAGCAGACGGAGTCTGCGCCAGCGCATCGGACACCAGGAAGGGCAGCCCGACCAGCGCCCCCGCAACCAAAACCCGCAGCATCATCATTGAAATCCGACCACGCCCAAGGCGCGCGCTTCGCCCGTCCGCGCCGCCCGCCTATTCCGGAGTGGGCTCATAGTTCGGCGCCGCGGCTTTCTTGCGGCGCCGGCAGGCGCATTTTCGCCACTTACGCCGGCCGGGCCGAAAAAGCAAAGACGAGGCGACGGGGGAGCCGAGTTGGGCGGACGTGAAGTCCGCGCCTATTCGATTCCCGGCGACAGCCTGTCGCTGCGCGAGCGCCGATAGCCGGCAAATCCGAGGCCGCATACGCAAAGCGCCACCAGCGCCCACGCCGACGATTCGGGAGACGACGCATAGGCGACCGCTCCATAAGGCACGCCGACAGCAAGCGCGCCACATCCTGCCGCGATCGCAAGGCGACGCGGGTTCGCTGAGCTCATGGACATGTTACCCCCAAGTCCGAACACGAACGCGCGAATCAAGTAAGCGCGGAGCGTGACAAGACTATGGCGATTTGCTGCAGATGCGAAGAAAAAATTTCGCGCTGCGGTACAACCGCGGGAGTTGCCGAGGTGCCAACGAATTGAACGCGCGCCCGGATGGGTTCAACCTACGACCACGATATGAAGCCGGCGCGGTCCGTGCGCTCCGAGCAGCAGCGTCTGCTCGATGTCAGCGGAGCGCGACGGCCCGGTGACGAAATTGAGCGTGCGCGGGGCGGAGCCCTTGCCATAGGCGCCGCGCAGCTTGGCGAACACGCTTTCATAATCGGCCAGAATGGCGTCGCGCGGCACGACGACAATGTGATTGTCGGGCAAAAAATTGAGCGTCGTCGGATTATCGACGCCCGAGACGAGCGCTAGCGTCCCGGTTTCCGCGATCCCGGCGAAGGCGGCCGAAACAGCGTTGACGTCGCGCCCGTCGGAGGCGCCGTGCAATATCTCGAGCGTTGTCTCGCCCCACGGCATCGCGGAGAGACGCGAATCCGCGCCCATGCGCAGCGTGGCGGGACAGTTGTTCTCGCGCAGGAAGCGGGCGATCTCGGCCGGCGCATCGGCCCAATCGGCGATTTCGGCAAGGCTCGCCTGGGCGCGTTCGGCCTCGGCCTTGAAGGTCGCCACCCGCGTCCCAACGTCCCCCTGCCCGCGCTTGGGGATGACGCCGGGTGGGGCGTCCTTGAGGCGCGTCTCGACCTCGAACAGGCGCGGCGCCTCATCGCCATGCACGCCGAGCGAGCGACGAATGCTGGCGAACAGCGCCTCGCGCGAGTTCATCGCACGGCTCCGCTCTTTGCCCGCCATTGGCTCTGGAACGTGGCGCCCTGCGGGGCCGCAAGATCGCGATAGCGGGTCCACCCGCCGGCGAAAGGCAGCCAGGAGAATCGCCCCTTGGCCCGGCCGGCGAGATGCATGGCGCGCGCCGCAAGATCGGCGCCGAGGCGATAGAGCGTCGGACGGCTGGCGAAAAACGCCCAGAACCCGAGGCCATAGCGGAACGGCGCGGGCGACAGGCGGCGCTCGAATTCGCGCTCCCGCCAGTGCCGCATCAGATTGGGCAAGGGAATGCGCACCGGGCACACCGCTTCGCAGCGGCCGCAGAAGGTCGACGCGTTGGGCAACTGGCCGCCTTCGGCGACGCCGATGAGGGACGGCGTCAGCACAGCCCCCATTGGCCCTGGATAGACCCAGCCGTAGGCGTGCCCGCCGACCGCCTGATAGACCGGGCAATGGTTCATGCACGCACCGCAGCGGATGCAGCGCAGCATGTCCTCGAATTCGCCCCCAAGCATGGCCGAGCGGCCGTTGTCGAGGATCACGACATGATAGGCCCGGGGCCCGTCGGGATCGTCGGGCCTACGCGGCCCGGTCGAGAGTGTCGTGTAGACCGAGGCGTCCTGGCCGGTTGCCGAGCGCGCGAGCACCCGCAGAAGCTGGGCCGCGTCCTCGAGCGTCGGCACGATCTTCTCAAGCGAGGCGATGACGATATGCGCCTGCGGCAGGATCTGGGTCAGATCGCCGTTGCCTTCGTTGGTGACGATGATCGACGTGCCGGTCTCCGCGATGAGGAAGTTCGCGCCGGTTATGCCGACGTCGGCGGCGAGGAACTTCGACCGCAACACCTGGCGCGCCTCGCCGAGCAACTGTTCGGGCTCGGCGAGGCTGCGATCGGGCGGAAGGTCGCGATGCGCCTTGCGGAATTCCTGCTCGACGTCCCGCGCGGTGACGTGGATCGCCGGCGCGATGATGTGGGACGGGGTCTCGCCGCGCAATTGGATGATATATTCACCAAGGTCGGTTTCGACCGGCTCGATTCCCGCCGCCTCGAGGGCATGGTTGAGGCCGATCTCCTCGGCGATCATCGACTTGCCCTTGGTGACGCTCTTCGCCCCCATCGATTTGCAGAGGCCGATGATGATCTCGCGCGCCTCCTCGGCGTCCTGGGCGTAGTGCACCTCGCCACCCGTCTCGCGAACCTTGCGTTCGTAGGCCTCGAGATAGAGGTCGAGATGGGCGAGCG
The DNA here is from genome assembly GCA_963794655.1 of uncultured Alphaproteobacteria bacterium. Taxonomy (GTDB): domain Bacteria; phylum Pseudomonadota; class Alphaproteobacteria; order Rhizobiales; family Beijerinckiaceae; genus Roseiarcus. The sequence goes on along the minus strand of CAWCEV010000006.1, from coordinate 92,631 downwards.
TGTGATCCTTGATCGCGCGGGCGCTGTCTCGCAGCGCCTCGAACTCGGGCAGCCGCGCGGCCGCGGCCGCACGGCGCCCGACGAAATTGCGCGAGAAGGACATCGCGCCCTGGAGGCGCGCATCCGTCAGCGCGCCATGGACGTTCTCCTTGAAATGCGAGGAGGTCGCGGCCTCGCTCATTTCCGCGCCTCCGCCTGGCTCTCGCCGATCGCCGGCCCGTCGGCCATGCCGGCCAGAATCTCGGCCACATGGCGCGCCTTCACGGCGGAGCCCTCGCGGCTCAGCTTGCCGGCCATGTTCAAAAGGCAGCCAAGATCGCCGGCAAGCAGCGTGTCGGCTTTCGCGCCGCGAATGTTGTCGGCTTTGCGGGCGACGATGGCGTTCGAGAGCTCGCCATATTTGGCCGCGAACAGGCCGCCGAAGCCGCAACAGGTTTCGTCTTCCTCGAGTTCGACCAGCGTCAGGCCTTCGACGCCGGCGAGCAGCCGACGCGGCTGCGCCTTGACGCCGAGCTCGCGTAACCCTGCGCAGGAATCGTGGTAGGCGACCGTTCCGTCGTAGCGCGCCGCGACCTTCTTCACGCCGAGCACATCGACGAGGAAGCTGATGAGCTCATGCGACTTCGCGGCGAAGCGCTCGGCTCGCGCCACGAGCTCTGGCTCGCCCGCGAACAGGTCGGGATAATGCTTGATCAGCATGCCTCCGCACGAGCCGCTCGGGGCGACGACGTAGTCGCAGTCCTCGAAGGCCTCGATCGCCTGCCTCGCCAGCGTCTTGGCGGTCGCCCGGTCGCCGGCGTTATAGGCCGGCTGGCCGCAGCAGGTCTGTTTCGGAACGATCACCTTGCAGCCGGCGTCCTCGAGCAGCTTGACCGCGGCGAAACCGACGCTCGGCCGGATGATGTCGACGAGGCAGGTGACGAAGAGCCCGACGCGGGGCTGAGAGGTCCGGGCCGGGCCCGCGGAGGCCGCCGTCGCGTTCATGTCAATTTGCATCCTTGGCCGTCCGGGCGGCGCTCTTGTCGCTCAGCCTTCGCCTCCGTAAAGTCGCACAATGGCCACGGATATCGCAACCCGCGTCTATAATCATGCGTTTCGGATCGATCCGGCGATCCGCACGCTGCTCGACACCGATTTCTACAAGCTTCTGATGCTCCAGATGATCTGGAAGATGCATCCGAAGCGCCAGGTGACCTTCCAGCTGATCAACCGGACCACCTCGGTGAGGCTCGCGGACATCGTCGACGAGCGCGAGCTCATCGACCAGCTCGATCATGCGCGCACGCTGAGGCTGGCCAAGAACGAGCTGATCTGGCTCGCGGGCAATACGTTCTACGGCACCCAGCATATTTTCGAGCCGGCGTTCATGGAATGGCTCGCGACATTCCAGCTCCCCGAATACGAGCTCACCCGGCGCGATGGGCAGTACGAGCTCAGCTTCTCCGGGCCGTGGACGGGCACGACGATGTGGGAAATCCCGGCGCTGGCGATCATCAACGAGCTTAGGGCCCGCGCTGCGATGCGGGGCATGAGCCGGTTCGATCTCGACGTGCTCTACGCGCGGGCGAAGGCCAAGCTGTGGTCGAAGGTCGAGCGGCTGCGCATCCTCGAGCGCGAAGGCCCGGTCCGGGTCTCCGACTTCGGCACGCGCCGGCGCCACGGCTTCCTCTGGCAGCGCTGGTGCGTCGAGGCGATGCAGGAGGGGCTCGGCGAGAGCTTCATCGGGACTTCCAACGTCAAGCATGCGATGGACACCGGTCTCGAGGCGATCGGCACCAACGCCCACGAACTGCCGATGGTCTACGCGGCGGCCGCCAACGACGACGAGGAACTCCTCGAAGCGCCCTACCGGGTGCTGAAAGACTGGGCGAAGATGTACGGCGGCAACCTCCTGGTCGTGCTGCCTGACTGCTTCGGCACGACTGAGTTCCTCCTCAACGCGCCGGACTGGGTGGCCGACTGGAAAGGCGCGCGGCCGGATTCGAAGCAGCCGGTGGCGGCGGCGCGCGAGCTCATAGAATGGTGGAGGAGCCGTGGGCGCGACCCCAGGGAGAAGCTCGTCGTCCTCTCCGACGCGATGGATGTGGATTCGATCGAGGAATTGGTGCGCGCGCTTCGCGGGCAGGTCAACCTCTCGTTCGGCTGGGGCACCAACCTCACCAACGACTTCGTCGGCTGCGCGCCGGCCGGCGTCGACGGCCAGCTCAAGGCGATTTCGCTCGTCTGCAAGGTGGTCGAGGCGGACGGGCGCCCCGCGGTCAAGCTCTCCGACAATCCGAACAAGGTGCTGGGGCCCCCGGACGAGGTCGAGCGCTACCGGCGGGTGTTCGGAACGGCGGGCATGACGGCGGAGGCGGTGGTGGTGTAGCGTGGGTTAGCGGTGCGCGGCGGTTACCGATTTGCAGACGTCGCGGATTGTTCTCCGAGAGAAAGGTGATCAAGCTCACTGTGCGGCTGCCGCGGCGGAAGTAGTCGTTCCCCCGGTCAGTTCGTCCTCCCAGGGGAACAGCATGGCATTCGGACATTCCAATCTCGAGAACTCCCTTATCTCGCGACAAGGACTTGACCGACACGCCAAAAATGATCCCCCGCTCCCGGGTCTCACGACCGCCGACCGGACATGCGCCAGGAAAAGTCCTCCGCCACGAACGGTCCTCCGAGTTTGGCGTTGATTGCGACGCTCGCCAGCGTTCCAACTCTAACCTACGCGCAGTCATCCACGCTTCCCGGCGAATTCGCCTTCCGGACCAAGAAGGGGTTTTACCTCACGGCTGTCACCGGCGGAGGTCGTTCCGAAGCTCCGACGATCATCACCCAAGCGACCACAGCGGGCCCGTGGGAGAAATTCAGGATCGTCGTCGGCGATCCATCGGTGAATGCGTTCGACAAGAGCTTTCAGACCTCGTCGGGCAACTTTATTACAGCGGTCAACGGCGGTGGAATGGCCTCCGATGCGCTACATACGGACGCGACCCAGATCCGGGCCTGGGAGGAATTCCGCATGAACGATCTCAGTCTCTTGAGTTCCGGCGCGACCTATTACGAGCTCTTCACCATCGGAAAACGGGACGTCACCGCGGTCGGCGCCGGAGGACAATTCGAGGAGGCCATCCATACGGACGCCACGCAAGTCGGGACATGGGAGGAGTTCCGGCCCGTGAAGTGCGGGGACCTCGGGTCGGGAATTGAGTATTTCATCATCCCCAATGTCGTGCCCTTCGACGGCTGGGCGCTCTCGGCGCCGGGCGGGGGAGGCCAAGTCAGCGACGCGGTCGCGACGGGCTACGGAGGATGGTCGGAATCGCGGTTCAAGCTGATTTGCCAGCCGGACGGGACCTACGCGCTGCAGACGTCGAACGGCGTCAATTTTGTCACCGCGCTCGGCGGCGGCGGCGAAGTCCAAGAATACATACACTGCCACCCCGGCTTTCCGGGCGCCTGCATCGACAGCATCACCGACATCTTCCACACCGATGCGACGCAGGTTTTGGGGTGGGAGAAATTCCGCATCGCCGACCTCGGCGATTGCAAGTACACGATACAGACCGAGAAAGGGTTCTTCGTCGGTCAGTATCAGGCTCCGGAGGGGGTGTTCTTCACGACGGATCGCAGCGTCGTTTCGGACAATGAACGATTCCAGTTCGTGATGACCGGCCTCGGCTCGCCGCCCATCCTGCACTGAGGGGGCCCGCGCAAGTTTGCGCCAATGAGCAGCGTCGGCCAGCGGAGGATGAAGGGAAGGGATCGGCGGACGAGGGGTGCTCCCTCATTCCTGATTGGCCTTCGCTCTCAAGCCCGAACCGGCCTATATTGGCGCCGCCATGTCCCATATCGCTTTCCCGCGCCTGGACGAATCGATCCTCTCCCGCCGGGGCGCCATTATCGAGCGCCTCGCGGCGATCCTGCCGCCCGAATGTCTGATCGCCGACGAATTGGGCCGGCGCGCGTTCGAGACCGACGCGCTGACCGCCTATCGTCGGCTGCCGCTCGCGGTCGCGCTGCCACGCTCGACCGAGGAGGTCGCGCGTGTTCTCAGGCTCTGCCGCGACGAGAAGGTCAATGTGGTGCCGCGCGGCGCCGGGACCTCGCTCTCGGGCGGCGCGATCCCGCAGGAGGACGCGGTCGTCATCGCGCTGACCAAGATGAGCCGCATCCTCGAGGTCAATCTTGCCGACCGCTACGCGCGGGTCGAGGCCGGCGTGACCAATCTTGCGATTTCGGACGCCGTCTCGCCCGAGGGCTTCTTCTACGCTCCCGATCCGTCCTCGCAGCTCGCCTGCACCATCGGCGGCAATATCGGCATGAACTCTGGCGGCGCCCATTGCCTCAAATATGGCGTCACCACCAACAACCTCCTGGGCGTCCGGCTGGTCACGCTAGACGGCGAGATCCTCGATATCGGCGGCGAGGCGATGGACGCCCCCGGCTACGACCTGCTCGGGCTCGTCTGCGGCTCCGAGGGCCAGCTCGGGATCGTGACCGAAGCGGTCGTGCGTCTCATTCCGTTGCCTGAGGGGGCGCGGCCGGTGCTGTTCGGCTTCGACACGGTCGAGGATGCTAGCCAGTGCGTCGCGGCGATCATCGGCGCCGGCATCGTTCCGGTGGCGATGGAGTACATGGACAAGCCGGCGATCCACATCTGCGAGAATTTCGCCCATGCGGGCTATCCGCTCGACGTCGAGGCGATGCTGATCATCGAGGTCGAGGGCTCGGACGCCGAGATGGCGACGATGCTCGGCAGGATCGGCGCCATCGCCAAGGCGCATAACGTGAAGACGGCGCGCGAATTGATGTCGGCGATGGAGAGCGCCCAGATCTGGAAAGGCCGCAAATCGGCGTTCGGCGCGACCGGCCGGGTCGCCGACTACATCTGCATGGACGGCACAGTGCCGACCAGCAAACTGCCCGAGGCGCTTCAGCGCACCGGGGAGATCTGCGCCTCGTTCGGGCTTCGGGTCGCCAATGTCTTCCACGCCGGCGACGGCAATATGCATCCGCTGGTCCTCTATAACATCAACGACGACGAGGAGCGGGTCAAAGCCGAGGAGGCCGGGGCGGCGATCCTTGAAATGTGCGTCGATCTCGGCGGCTGCCTCACTGGCGAGCACGGCGTCGGCGTCGAAAAGCGCGAGCTTATGGGGCGCCAATTCAACGACCATGAGCTCGCGCAGCAGAAGCGCGTGCGCGCCGCCTTCGACCCCGAAGGAAGGCTGAACCCGGCCAAGGTGTTTCCGCTCGGCGAGCGGGCCGCATGACCGAAACGCTCAAGCCCGAGCGTGAGGCCGATGTGGTGGAAGCAGTGCTTGCGGCGCGCATCACCGGGACGAAGCTCGACATCGTCGGCGGCGGCGCCATGGCCGGACTCGGCCGGCCGCGCCGGGGTGAGCGGCGGCTCTCACTAACGGCAATGTCGGGCATCGACTTCTATGCGCCCGCTGAAATGACGCTTAGCGCCGGGGCCGGGACGACGATCGAGGCGATCGAGGCCGCGATCGCCGAGCACGGGCAGATGCTGCCGTTCGAGCCGATGCGTCCCGGGGCGCTTTGGGAATCGACGGCCGAGCCGACGCTCGGAGGCATGGTCGCGACCAATCTTTCCGGGCCGCGCCGGCCGAGCGCTGGAGCGGTGCGCGACGGCGTCCTCGGCCTCAGGCTCGTCAACGGCCTCGGCGAGCCGATCCGCTGCGGCGGAAGGGTGATGAAGAACGTCACGGGCCTCGACCTCACCAAGCTCAATTGCGGCGCCCACGGCACGCTCGGCGTGCTGACGGAAGCAACGATCAAGCTCGCGCCGAAGCCCGAGGCGGAGGCCACGCTTGTCGTGCCGGAGCTCAGCGAGCCGCGAGCGGTCGAAGCCATGACTCGCGCCTTGAACTCGCCGTTCGGCGTCACCGGCGCGACCTGGCTTGCCAGGGGAATGGGCGCGGGCTTTTCCCGTACGCTCCTGCGCGTTGAAGGCTTCGCGGAGTTGGTGGCGGATCGCGCCGGCCGTCTCGCCGTGCTCATCGGCGGCTTCGGCCATGTCGATCAGCTGGTGAGTGACGAGTTGGCCGCGCTCTGGCGCTCGATCCGCGACGCCGAATTCATCGCCGAGCCGCGCGACCGCGCCGTCTGGCGAGTCAGTCTTGCTCCCTCCCGCGCGGCGTCGTTCGCCGCCGGCCTCGGCGAGACGAGCCTCGCCCATTGCTTTGACTGGGGGGGCGGTCTTGTCTGGGTCGCGACCGCGGCGACCGAAGCCGCGGCCTCCGCGATCCGCACCGCGGTCGCGTCGGCCCGGGGCCACGCGACGCTGATGCGGGCGCCCGATTCGCTGCGCGCCGCGGTCGAGGTGTTTGAGCCGCCGTCCGCCCTGGGCCTGACGGTCAGCCGCCGCATCAAACAGAGCTTCGACCCGAACGGCGTCCTGAATTTTGGCCGGATGTACGACGGCGTGTGAGGCCAGCCATTGCAGACTCAGTTCGCCCCCGAAGCGCTCGCCGATCCGCACATCCGCGAACTCGAAGGCATCCTGCGGTCATGCGTGCATTGCGGCTTCTGCACCGCAACCTGCCCGACCTATGTCACGCTCGGCGACGAACGCGACAGCCCTCGCGGCCGTATCTATCTCATCAAGGATCTGCTCGAGACCGAGCGCAAGATCGAGGCGGACGACGTCTGGCCGATCGACCATTGCCTCTCGTGCCTCTCCTGCGTGACGACCTGCCCCTCGGGCGTCGACTATCGCCGGCTCATCGATGACGCTCGCGTCAGGATCGAGGACACCTATCGCCGCCCGCTTGCCGACCGCCTCCTGCGCTCTCTCCTCGTCAGGCTCATCCCCTCGCGAGCGGCGTTTCGCGCCGGGCTCAGACTCGCCGGGCTCGGACGGCTGTTCACGCCGGCGCTGCGCCTTCTGCCTGGCGTCGGGCCGAAGCTCGAGGCGATGCTGGCGCTTGCCCCCTCGTCGCTACCGGCTGATGGGCCGGCCGAGAAGCCCGGCGTCTATCCGGCGGCCCGCGTGGGCGGCCCGCGCCGGCGCATGGCGCTCCTTGGCGGCTGCGCCGAGGCTGTTCTCGCGCCCGGCATTCATGCCGCGACGATCCGGCTCATGAACCGCGCCGGGATCGACGTGGTCATTCCGAACGGCGAGGGCTGCTGCGGCTCACTCGCGCATCACATGGGCGCGGAGGCGCGCGCGCTCGCTCAGGCGCGCGCCGACATCGACGCCTGGATGCGTGAGATCGAGCGCGAGGGGTTGGAGGCGATCGTCGTCACCGCATCCGGCTGTGGCGCGACGATCAAGGACTACGGCTACATGCTGCGCGACGACCCGGCCTATGCCAAGAAAGCCGCCCGCGTCGCTGCGCTCGCGCGCGACGTCTCGGAGGTCGCCGGTGCGCTCGATCTCGACTTCAAGGCGCCGCGGCGCCTCGCGGTCGCCTATCACGCCGCCTGCTCGCTCCAGCACGCGCAGAAGATCGTGGATCAGCCGAGGGCTCTTCTGAGAGGCGCCGGCTTCGACGTCCGCGCGATACCCGAAGCGCATCTCTGCTGCGGGTCCGCTGGGACCTACAACATCCTGCAGCCCGAAATCGCTAAGGCGTTGCGCGACCGCAAGGTCGCCAACATCGCCCGCGTCAAGCCCGATGTGATCGCCGCCGGCAACATCGGCTGCCTGACCCAGATCGGCTCGGCGACCGCAACGCCGGTCGTGCACACCGTCGAGCTGCTCGACTGGGCGAGCGGCGGCCCGGCGCCGGCGGGGCTCGGTGTCCAGGATCAGAGAGATGTGAGACGGAGCGATTGAGAAAGGGAAAGGGGTCTCCGAAGTCGAGGATCGCGAATCAACCAACCTCAGGAGATCCCCATGCGCCCCTCGGAGCCCTTGCTCGCAAGACGCCGGCTCGGTATCTGGCGCAGTAATCGGCCACGAGCACACCCGTCTCAGATATGCTGATCCGGGACATGGAGTTGCCGCGACGCTGGGGGACGGGTAAATTGAGGGGCGAAGGAACCCTGTCCGTCCGCCAGGGTTTCGATATCGCCCCACCTCCCAAGGAGCCGTCCCATGGCCTTCACGCTGCCCGAACTGCCTTATCCTCACGACGCGCTGGCTCCGATCATGTCGCGCGAGACGCTCGAATTCCATCACGACAAGCACCACCTGGCCTATGTCAACAACGGCAATAACGCGCTCAAAGGAACCGAGTGGGAAGGCAAGCCGCTAGAGGAAATCGTCAAGGGGTCGTTCGGGAAGAACGCCGCGGTGTTCAACAATGCAGGGCAGCATTATAACCACATCCATTTCTGGAAGTGGATGAAGCCGAAAGGCGGCGGCAAGATTCCGGGCGAACTCGAGAAGGCTCTCGAGGATGGATTCGGCTCGGTCGAGAAGGCCAAGGAAGACCTCATCCAGGCAGGCGTTACCCAGTTCGGCTCCGGCTGGACCTGGCTAACCCTCAAGGACGGCAAGCTGTCGGCGACCAAGACCGCCAACGGCGAAAACCCGCTCGTGCATGGCGGCAAGCCGATCCTGGGCGTCGACGTGTGGGAGCATTCCTACTACATCGACTACCGCAACCGCCGGCCCGATTATCTGAAGGCGTTCTTCGATAGCCTCGTTAACTGGGAATATGTCGCTGAGCTCTTCGGACAGAAGTAACCGCGACGGCTGCCGCGGCTGAACAGGTCCCCGATCATTCGGTCAGGTTCAGCGTCTTTTCGGTGCAGACTTCGACGTCAGCCGCGTCCATCGACTGACCGTCGGCGAACGTTCCGTGCAGATCGACGCGGCAGTTGAACTGCCGTGGCAGGACGGCGGTTGTGTGGGAGCCCGCCTTGAGGGGACCAAGCACTTTTTTCCAGGCGACCGAGCCGCTCTCCGCCGCCTGCAGCTGAACCAGATCGGCCTTACGCGCATTCGTCACCGTTACGGTGACGGTATTTGCCGCATCCGTCGTTTTGGCTGCCGGTTTGAGTTTCGTCGGCGCTGGCGCTGCGTTCTCGGCCAACGCCGGCCCCATGGCTAAGCCGCATAGAGCCGCGGCGATTGCAGTGGCCAAGGTCCTTGTCGTCATCAATCTCCTCCCGCGCTCAAGCCGCGTGGATTTGCGTTCGCGAGGATGGCGCCACGATGGCGAAAAAAGAGCGAGAGTCGTGGTCCCCGCTTTGTCGCCCATCATTACATGTGGCGAGTGGTGAACGCGTCTTGAGGTCCATTGTCCGCCATCCGATGTTCGACGGCGGCGCGCAGCATCGGCATCACATCCTCGATTCTCTCGGCGACCAGATAGCGCAAATCGAAGCCTTCGCGAATGAAGCCTTCGATGTTCATGTGGGCGATCAGCGCCAGCAGCGGGCGCCAGAAGCCGCCGATGTTGGCGACGAGGATCGGCTTCATGTGACGATTGAGTTGCGCCCAGGTCATCTGCTCGACCAGTTCCTCGAGCGTCCCAATCCCGCCGGGCAGAGCGACGAAGGCGTCCGCATGATCGAACATCGTCTGCTTGCGGTCATGCATGTCGTCGACGACGATCAATTCATGCGCCGCGCTCAACGCGTGTTCCTTGCGGACGAGGAAGTTTGGGATGACGCCGGTCACATGGCCGCCGGCGGCGAGTGTCGAGCGGGCGAGGCGGCCCATCAGGCCATCGCCGCCGCCGCCATAGACGAGCCCAACGCCTTCGGCCGCGAGCGTTCGCCCGAGCGTCTCGGCGGCGTCGCTGAAGCGAGCGTCATTGCCGGCGCTCGATCCGCAGTAGACGCAGACGTTTCGAATCGCGCTCATGGCTCAAGCCTCGCTCATGGATCGATTTGCCGCCCTGGTCGAGCGCCGTCAAGCGCCCCTTGAGCCGAGGATCATTCGGCGCAAGTCGATGGGCTCGGTTATTGGAGCCAGGGCTCGCCGAATGCCGGGCCGCTATTCGAGCCCGATCTCTTGCAGGATCTCTGTCTGGTGCTCGCCGAGCTTTGGCGACCGGCGCTCGATGACGAGCGGACTTTCGCTCATCACGATCGGGCTGCGGACGCCAGGGGTTCCCTGAGGTTCGATCAGCATGCCGCGCGCCTTGAATTGCGGATCGGCGAAGAGGTCGGCAATCGTGTTGATCGGACCCGCCGGCACGACCGCGGCTTCCAATGCGGCGAGAAGGTCGTCGCGCTTCCAGAGCAGCGTCTTCGCCCTAAGCTCGCGCTCCAGCTGGTCGCGGTTCGTCACCCGGTCGGGGTTCGACGCGAAGCGCGGGTCGCTCGCCATCGCCTCCAGGCCCAGCACGCCGCAGAGCCGCGCGAACTGTCCGTCGTTGCCGACCGCCACAATGAGCCAACCATCTGCGACCGGCAGCGTTTGATAGGGCGCGAGGTTGACGTGGGCGTTGCCCATCCTTCTCGGCGACTTGCCGGACGCGAGATAGTTCATCGCTTGATTGGCTAGCATCGCGCTCATCGAATCGAACAACGCGAGGTCGAGATGCTGCCCGCGCCCGCTGCGCTCCCGCTCGATCAGCGCCGCCTCGATGGCGATGGCACCGTAGAGGCCGGTGAAGAGATCGGCGATGGCGACGCCGGCCTTCTGCGGCGAACCTTCGGGCTCGCCGGTGATGCTCATGATCCCCGACATGCCCTGGATAAGAAAGTCGTAGCCGGCGCGCTTGGCGTACGGCCCGGTCTGGCCGAAACCGGTCACTGAGCAATAGACGAGGCGCGGATTCAATGCATGCAGCGACTCGTAGTCGAGACCGAACTTGGCGAGGCCGCCGACCTTGAAGTTCTCGATCAGCACGTCCGAGCGGGCGGCGAGCCGGCGGACAATCTCGCGCCCGCGTTCGGTTGCGAAGTCGGCGACGATCGATCGTTTACCGCGGTTGCATGAATGGAAATAAGCGGCCGACCGCTCCCCATCCGTGTCGATGAAGGGGGGGCCCCAAGCGCGCGTTTCGTCGCCGCCCGGGCTCTCCACCTTGATAACATCTGCGCCGAGATCGGCCAGCGTCTGACCGGTTGTCGGTCCGGCGAGCACACGCGCGAGCTCGACGACGCGCAGGCCGGCAAGCGCGCCCGCGCTCAAAAGAACGCCTGCAGGCCGGTCTGCGCCCGCCCGAGGATCAGCGCGTGCACGTCGTGGGTTCCCTCGTAGGTGTTGACGGTTTCGAGGTTGGCGAGGTGACGCATGACCTTGTACTCGATCTGAATGCCATTGCCGCCGTGCATGTCGCGCGCGGCGCGCGCGACATCGAGCGCCTCGCCGCAATTCGAGCGCTTGACGAGCGAGATCATCTCCGGCGCCGCGCGGCCTTCGTCCATGAGCCGGCCGACCCTCAGCGAGGCCTGGAGCCCGAGCGCGATCTTGGTCTGCATGTCGGCGAGCTTCTTCTGAAACAGCTGAGTCTGGGCGAGCGGGCGGCCGAACTGCTTCCGGTCGAGGCCGTACTGGCGGGCGGCGAACCAGCAATCCTCGGCGGCGCCCATCGTCCCCCAGGAAATGCCGTAACGCGCCCGGTTCAAGCAGCCGAACGGCCCTTTGAGGCCCGAGACGTTCGGCAGGAGCGCGCTCTCCGGAACCTCGACGTTGTCGAGCACGATCTCGCCGGTGATCGACGCGCGAAGCGACAGCTTGCCCTCGATTTTCGGAGCCGAGAGGCCCTTCATGCCCTTTTCGAGGACGAAGCCGCGAATTTGATCGCCGTGAGCGCGGGACTTCGCCCAGACGACGAACACGTCGGCTAACGGCGCGTTGCTGATCCAGGTCTTGGCGCCCACAAGCCCGTAGCCACCGTCGATTTTCTCGGCTCGCGTCACCATGCCGCCGGGATCGGACCCCGCCCCTGGCTCGGTGAGCCCAAAACAGCCGATGAGTTCGCCTCGCGCCAGGCCCGGCAGGTATTTCTTCCGCTGGTCTGCGTCGCCATAGGCGTAAATCGGGTACATCACGAGCGAACTCTGCACGCTCATCATCGATCGGAAGCCGGAATCGACGCGCTCGACCTCGCGCGCCACGAGGCCATAAGAGACGTAGCCTGCGCCTGCGCAGCCGAATTCCTCCGGCAGCGTCACGCCGAGGAGCCCCGCCTCGCCCATCAGGCGGAAGAGCTTGGGATCTGTCCTTTCCTCGAGGTAGGCTTTCTGGATCCGGGGCGCGAGCTCCTTGGACGCGAAATCCCGCGCCGTCTCGCGGATCATCCGCTCATCCTCGGTAAGCTGAGATTCCAGTAACAGCGGATCGTCCCACTGGAACGGGCCGAGATCGGGTCCATGAAAGCCGGTCATCACAATGTCCTCGGGCCTCCCGGCGCCTGCATTGGCGAGCGCCGGCCTCGGTTGGTCCTTCGAACCGGGAGTTGGGTCGGGCCAAGATCGATCTATATTGGCCCGCCGACGAGGCGTCGAGGTCGAGACCGGCGCCAGCTGCTGGAAACGGCGCCCCGGCGCGCCTATCATCGGCCGATGCAAAACGATCCGCTTTCGCATGGCCTGTGGGAATTGACCGCTCCGTCGGCTCCGCCGACCTCGCCGCTCAAGGGCGAGACGAGAGCTGACGTTGCCGTAATCGGTTGCGGCTACACCGGCATTTCGACCGCCCTGCATCTGGCTGAGGCGGGAGCGAGGGTCGTGGCGCTCGAGGCGGTCGAAATCGGCTTCGGCGGCGCGGGGCGCAATGTTGGACTGGTCAACGCGGGGATGTGGCTCGCGCCCGACGACATCGTCGAGAGGCTCGGCGCGGATTACGGCGAACGGCTCCTCAGCCTGCTGGGCGGCGGCCCGGCGGCCGTCTACGCGCTCGTCGACAAACACGGCATCGACTGCGAGCTTGTCCGCAATGGCACTTTGCAGTGCGCGGTCGGCCGTTCCGGGCTCGCCAAGATCGAGGAGCGCGCGGAGCAATGGGGCAACCGCGGCGCGCCGATCAAGGTTCTCACGCAGGCGGAGACCGCAAAGCGAATCGGCGTCGACATCTACGCCGGCGCGCTGCTCGACCTGCGCGCGGGCGTCATCCAGCCGCTCGCTTATGCGCGTGGCCTCGCCGGGGCCGCGCTAGCCGCCGGCGCCGTGATCCATACCCGAAGCCCGATCCGGTCGGCCGAGCAGACGGGCAAGACATGGACGCTGGGGACCGACGGCGGAAGGGTCACCGCCGACTGGATCGTGCTCGCGACCGACGCTTACGGCGTCGGTCCATGGCCGCAAGGCCGCCGCGAGCAGGTTTGCGTGCCCTATTTCAATTTCGCCACTCGTCCCCTCAGCGCCGACCTGCAGGCGGCCATCCTTCCTGGCCGCGAGGGCTGCTGGGACACCAGAATGATCATGAATTCCTTCCGCTTCGATCGCGCCGGGAGGCTTCTCTTCGGCAGCATTGGGGCGCTACGGGGAACCGGTCTCGCCGTCCACCGCGCCTGGACCCTGCGCGCGCTAAACAAGACCTTTCCCCGTCTGGGCGAGGTCACATTCGAGGCGCAGTGGTACGGGATGATGGGCATGACCGACAACGCGCTGCCGCGTTTCCATCGGCTGGCGCCGAACGTCGTGACGTTCTGCGGCTATAATGGCAGGGGTATCGGCACCGGGACCGTTTTCGGGCGCGTGCTCGCCGATCTCATTCTGGGCAAGGTGAGCGAGAAGGACCTGCCGTTGCCGGTCACCGAGCCCGACGCCCCGACGCTCCCGGCGCTGAAGGAGGCCTATTACGAAGCGGGGGCCCAGATCGCCCATGCTGTCGGCGCGTGGCTCTAGGGACCGCGCCACAACCTGATCTTGATTTCACCACCATGTGTGGCTATGGGCTGGCATCGATGTCCGACCGACCACTCGACTTCGCGTCCTAAAGACGCGCGACGAGGAAGCCTTCCGCACCGATAGCGGACTGGCATTCATCAGGCCGCTCCTCTCAACTTTATCTACGGGACTGCATCTATGGCTACTGGAACCGTCAAATGGTTCAACGCAACGAAGGGCTTTGGCTTCATCCAGCCCGACGATGGCGGCAAGGACGTTTTCGTCCACATCAGCGCCGTCGAGCGCGCGGGGCTACGCGACCTCGCCGAGGGACAGAAAGTCGCCTACGAGATTGTGGCCGACAAACGCACCGGGCGCTCGTCGGCAGGCAACCTGAAGGTCGCCTGACCTTTTTTCTCCTGCTTGCGCGGTTGCCCGCGCCCGCTTGAGCCCCGGCGACAAAGCCGGGGCTTTTTGTTTATGATGGCCGCTAAGGGGAGGGCGCCGATGGCCGAGGGCAAGCAAGAAACGTTTCTGGGACTCGATATCGGCACGTCCTCGGTCAAGGCGCTGCTTGTCGACGCCGAGCAGCGTGTGATTGCGGAAGCTTCGACGCAACTCAACCTTTCGCGCCCTCATCCTTTGTGGAGCGAGCAGGATCCAGACGAATGGATCGCGGGCGTCGAGGCCGCCGTCGCCACGATCCGCCGTCATTCACCGAGAGAGTTCGATGCGCTCGCCGGAATTGGGCTCTCAGGCCAGATGCATGGCGCAACTCTGCTCGACGAACGTGACAAGCCGCTGAGGCCGGCGATCCTGTGGAATGACGGCCGCTCGTTCGCCGAATGCGCCGAGCTCAAGCGCCGAGTACCGGATCTTGAGCAACGCACCGGCAACCTGGCCATGCCCGGTTTCACCGCGCCGAAGATGCTGTGGGTCGCCGCCCATGAGCCCGAGGTCGCTAAGGCGACCAGACGGGTGCTCTTGCCCAAGGACTATGTACGCCTGCGCCTTTCCGGCGAAGCCGTTTCGGAGATGTCGGACGCTTCGGGAACCCTCTGGCTCGACGTCGGCCGGCGGCGGTGGGACGCGAGCCTGCTCGCGGCGACCGGGTTGACCGAAAAAGCCATGCCAAGTCTCGTCGAAGGGTCCGAAGTCTCGGCTCATCTCGCGCCCGATATCGCAGCCACATGGGGACTTGCGGGCCGCAAGATTCCAATTGCCGGCGGTGGCGGCGACAACGCCGCTTCGGCTATCGGGGTCGGCGCGACCGCCGCCGGCGCGGGCTTCGTTTCGCTCGGCACGTCGGGCGTCATCTTTTCCGTCACCGACCGTTTCGTCAGGTTGCCTGACCGTACGCTGCACGCGTTCTGTCATGCGCTGCCGAACCGTTGGCACGGCATGGCGGTG
Source organism: uncultured Alphaproteobacteria bacterium (assembly GCA_963794655.1). Lineage (GTDB taxonomy): Bacteria > Pseudomonadota > Alphaproteobacteria > Rhizobiales > Beijerinckiaceae > Roseiarcus. The sequence continues at coordinate 77,535 of CAWCEV010000006.1, read as the reverse complement.
ACCTTGTCCGCTGCCTCCTCGCTCGCCTGGATCGCCGCGGTGCTTGGGCGCGACGGCGATATCGTCCAACTGATCGCCGCCGCGGCGGTCTTCGCCAGCGCGAAGAACGCAGTCGCCACCGCGCCTATCTTCCTGCCCTACCTCAGTGGCGAGCGAACCCCGCACAACGACGCCGAGGCGACGGGCGTGTTCGCCGGCTTACGCGGGGAACACGGCGCCGATGCGATGGTGTACGCGGTCATGGAGGGCGTCGCCTTCTCGTTCGCCGACAGCGTCGACGTGCTTGACGCCGCAGGGGCGAGGCCGACCCGGCCGCTCCTGGTCGGGGGCGGCGCGCGGTCGGAGTTCTGGGGTCAGATGATCGCCGACGTCACCGGCCTGACTATCGATGTTGCTTCCGGAGCGGAAGCCGGCGCGGCCTTAGGCGCGGCCCGGCTCGGCATGCTGGCCGCAGGAGCTGGAACGATCGAGGCCGTGTGCGCGCGGCCGCCGGTGCAGCGCGAGTTCACGCCGGAACCGGAGCGGACCGCAATCCATGCGCCGCGCCTCAGACGGTATCGCGCGCTTTATCAGGCCGAAAAGGCGGCGCGGCTTTAGGCCATGCGCCAGTGGGCGACCAAGTTTCCAATCGCGGTGACGAGGATCTGCACCCCGATGCACATGAGGAGGAAGGCGGTCAGCCGGACAATGACCGCGCGGGCCGTCGCGCCCATGAATTGGGTGAGCCTGTCGGCTGAGCGATAGAGAAGCCAGATAAGCGCGGCGTTGAGCGCCGCGGCGAAACTCGCGCCGAGAAAGAAGGCGAGGAACCCAGCCTCGGCCGGAGTTCGCTCAGCCCCAACCGTGATCGCCACCGCGATTGTTCCCGGCCCGGTCGTGAACGGCAGCGTCAGCGGGAAGAACGCGAGCTGCATCGGATCGTCGCCGCCCGCCGCTTCCGCGCTCTCGTGCCCTCCGTGGTCGGGATGGGTTTCAGGCGAGGTCAACAGACGCCAGCCGCTGAGCGCGACCACGGTTCCCCCGGCGATGCGCAAAGCGTCGATCGAGACGCCGAAGAAGCGCAGAACATAGGCGCCGGCCCACAGTGCGCCGAACATGATCGCAAGTGAGTAAAGGCCGACGAGGGCGGCGGCCTTCTCCTTGTCGGCGCGCGAGAAGTCCCTTGTCACGCCATAGAAAATGAACGCTCCGCCGATCGGATTGATGATCGAGAAAAGCGAGGGGAAGGCGAGCAGAAACGCCGCCTCTGCGGGGGCGACGAGGTCGCGCCAATCCGCACCGAGAAATTGTTCCATTCCGACCCGACCCGTTGAGGGAGACTTCGCACATTATTCCTAACCCTTTGGGAAGCGTCGCGCGCTAGCCTTGTCACTCTTCGAAGCCGAGGAGAATCCGTGTCGGGCCCCGCCGCGATCTGGGCCGCGTTGCAGGGCGCGATCCTGGAAACCTTCAAGCCATCGTCGGCCTATGGCGCGCCGGCGCTATTGGGCGCGCTTGCGGTCTCGGCGGCTTACTACGCTGGCCGACGCCGGGCGCGCGGCCGGCTCCCGATCGTAAGCGGGTTCGTGCGCTCGATCTTCCCCAGGCGCATTCTCCTGCATCCGTCGTCGCTCGTCGACATGCGCTTGTGGGGGCTGAACGGCGTCGCGTTCGCCTCCGCTTACGGCATGCTGGGCCTAGGCTTGTTCTTCTGGCGCGACGAAGTCGTCGCCGGCCTCACCTACGGCTGGGGGGCGCACGCGCCCACCCGGTGGCCAGCCTGGACGATCCTCGCGCTTGCGACCGTGTTCCAGCTCCTGGCTTCTGAGCTCGCCTACTGGTTCGCCCATTATTGTTTCCATAAGGTTCCGGTCCTGTGGGAGTTCCACAGGGTCCACCATTCAGCCGAGGTCATGACGACACTCACCGAATTGCGTCAGCATCCGATTGAGATCCTTGCGTTCATGAACCTGATCGGGCTTTCAACCGGCGTCGTGTTCGGCGTCATGACTTACGCCTTCGGTCCGGGCGTGCGTCCGTTCACCCTGCTCAACGGCAACATCCTCCTGATGGCGTTCCTCGTCACCTACGGGCACTTGCGGCACAGCCACATGTGGATCCCCTTCACCGGCTTCGCCGGCCGCATCCTGCAGAGCCCGGCCCACCACCAGCTGCATCATTCGGCCAATCCCATTCATTACGATCGCAACCTGGGCTTCGCTCTTGCCGTCTGGGATTGGGTGTTCGGCACCCTCGTCATTCCCGAAACTAAGCGCCAACGAATTGTGTTCGGCGTTGGCGCCGAAGCGCCTCCATTCCGTTCCGCCTCCGCCGCCCTTATCGTCCCCTTCGTTCGCTTCGCCGGGCATCTCGGGGGATTCGTCGCCAGGCGGCAGCGGCGTGCGGCCGCGCGCGCGACAGCGAGCGCCGCCGAAACGCAATTCGTTGTTGTGAGCGAACCGAGTCGATCCCAACGGCGGTAGGCGGCGGTGCTTGAATGCCGCCGCCGCGCCAACGAAAGACGGGCCGCCTCGACGTCCAATCGCCGGCCGAATGACGAACGGGCGCCGCGCCATCGCTTTTTTGCGCGGTCGCGCGGCGTTCCCTCGCGGCGCGAATCTCCCTATTCTCGCTTCGACCCCAAGCGAAATGGAGACGCTTCCGTGCCGGGCGAAATGTCGGCGCGACGGCGCGGCGTGTTGCTGGTCCTCGTGGCTACAGTGCTCTGGAGCATGGCGGGTCTCTTCGCCCGCCTTCTGGCCCATCTTGATATCTGGACGGTGATGGGCTGGCGGGCGCTGCTCGGCGCGGTCTCAATCGCCGCCGTCGGGCTCATCGAATGGAGGCGCGGACGCCTCGAGAATCCGCTCGGCTTCGGTCCGCTGTCGCCGGTCGTAGCGCTCTTGGCGATGATCGCGATTTCCGCCTACACCGCCTCGGTGATGACGACCACCATCGCCGACGTCATGGTGATCTACGCAACCCTGCCGTTCGTGGCCGCGGCGATCGGTTTTCTCATCAATCGCGAGCGGGTCAGCCCGCGCACACTCGCCGCCTCGGGATTGGCGCTCGTGGGCATCGTCATCATGGTCGCAAGCGGCCTCGGCTCCGGCCGCCTCGTGGGGCAGGCGTTGTCGATGCTGATGACGCTAGCCTTCGCGGGCATGATCGTGCTCCAGCGGCGCCAGCCGAAGGCCTCGATGATCGTCGTCAACTGCCTCGGCGCGCTCGGCTCCGGCATCTTCGGCCTCGCCAATTCGACGCTGCAGCCGATCGGGCTGCACGATTTCGTGATCCTGTTCGTTTTCGGCCTGACCACGATCGGCCTCGCCTTCGTGATCTTCATGGAGGGCGCGAAGTTCATCCCGTCCGCCGAAGCCGGGCTTATCAGCCTGCTCGATGTTGTGCTCGGCCCGGTATGGGTGTTTCTTGCTTTCGGCGAGAACCCAGGTATCGCAACCGTGCTCGGCGGCGCGATCGTGCTTGCCGCCGCGATCTGGCGCATGGCGCCGGAGCTTACGCACGAGCAGAGGGAGGGAATATGAACGGCGAGAGATTTGCCCTTGTCACGGGCGCGGGTTCAGGGATTGGCAAGGCGTCCGCGCTGGCTTTGGCGCGCACTGGCTGGCATGTGGCCCTCACCGGGCGGCGGGGCGAACTTCTTGAAGGGGTCGCGGGCGAGATCAAGACGATTGGGCGCCGCGCGCTTCCCGCAGCAGCCGATGTCGCCGACCCCGAAGCCGTCAGGGCTCTTTTCGCCAAGATCGAGCGAGAGTTCGGGCGTCTCGACCTCCTGTTCAACAATGCGGGCCGCGGCGCCCCTGCGGTTCCGATCGACGAACTGCCCTACGACACGTGGAAGGCGGTGGTCGATGTCAATCTCAATGGCATGTTTCTCTGCGCCCAGGCTGCATTCGGCCTCATGAAGCGCCAAACGCCGCAGGGCGGGCGCATCATCAACAACGGTTCGATCTCGGCGCACGCGCCGAGGCCGATGGCCATTGCCTATAATGCGACCAAGCACGCCGTCAGCGGTCTCACCAAGTCGATCGCCCTCGACGGGCGCCCCCATGACATCGCCTGCGGCCAGATCGACGTCGGCAACGCGTTGACCGAGATGGCTCGCCGGATGACCCACGGCGTGATGCAGGCGGACGGGCGCATGGCGGTCGAGCCGACCATGGACCCGGATGAGGTGGGCGCCGCGGTCGCCAACATGGCGAACCTGCCCTTAAGCACGAACATCCTCACCATGACCATCATGGCGACCAAGATGCCGTTCGTCGGGCGAGGGTAGCCGACAGGGCTTCCGCCGAGATTAGAGCTTCCTTTACGATGCTCGCTCCAGCGCCCAAGCCGAGCCTGCAATTTACAATTCGTCAATAGACGCGGCGATATCGTGTCCTTGCCAGACGCCGGCGGTGGCTTTGCTTGAAGATCAAAGCCGACGGCGCGCTCGGATCACGACTGCTCAGCGCAGGCCATGTGACGGGGCTCACATCGTGGCTTGCGCGATCGGGGCAAGTTTCGTTGTACGCAGCGGGGCGGCGTCGAGTTGCGGAGGGGACCATGCAATATCTCTTGATCCTTATGCTGGCTATCACGATGGCCTGCGGGGCGGCCGCCGGCGTGACCATTTCGCTGGCGCCCGCATACGCGGACGACAGCGGCAAAGGCTATTGAGCAGGCTTGGCCCCAGGCCGGGGCGAACCGGTCACGATCCGGTCCAGCGCAGCGGCCGCCTCGGCCGGGAGCTCAAGATTGGCCGCCGCCAGATTTTCGCGCAGATGGCCGATCGATGACGTCCCGGGAATGAGCAGGATGTTCGGGGCGCGCCGCATGAGCCAGGCGAGCGCGGCCTGCATCGGAGTTACGTCGAGCCTCTTCGCAACTCCGTCGAGCGCGGTTGACTGTAACGGCGTGAAGCCGCCGAGCGGGAAGAACGGCACATAGGCGATTCCATCGCGGGCGAGATTGTCAATCAAAGCGTCGTCCTCACGATGGGCGACGTTGTACATGTTCTGCACGCAGACGATGTCGCAGATCCGCCGCCCCTCTGCGATCTGCGTCGGCGTAACGTTGCTAAGTCCGATGTGGCGAACCAGGCCTCGCCGCTGAAGTTCGGCCACGACGGTGAGCGGCGCCTCGATCGATCCTTCGGCCGGGCCATCGTGCCTGCCCATAATTCTGAGGTTTACAACCTCGAGCGCGTCGAGCGCGAGACGCCTCAGATTGTCATGGACCGCGCTCTCCAGTTCGGCCGGCGCCATTGCCGGAATCCATGACGCGTCCTCGCCGCGCCTGGCGCCGATCTTCGTGACGATAACGAGATCGTCGGGATAAGGATGGAGCGCCTCGCGGATCAGCTGGTTGGTGAAATAAGGCCCGTAATAATCGCTGGTGTCGAGGTGATTGACGCCGCTGGTCGTCGCCTCGCGCAGCACAACGATCGCGCCCTCGGGGTCCTTTGGCGGCCCGAAAACGCCCTTTCCTGCCAGCTGCATCGCGCCGTAACCCATGCGGTTAACGATGCGATCGCCAAGCTTGAACGTTCCGGCGTTGCTGATGTCGATCATGGCGTGATCTCCTCTCGATCGAGGGCGGATATAGTCTGCAAGGGGGCGGCCGATAACGCCATGCAATCGGCACAGCCCGTTCGGCGGTCCGAACAATGTCGGCCAGGCCGGCCCGGCGGTCTTGCCCCAGGCGCCCGAAGATCCGGGCGTCGCGTTTACTCCGGCGCCGCCGTCAGCGGCTCGAGTGGCGCGGCGATCGTTCCGCGCGCAAGATCGCGGGCAAACATTGCAATGCCCTTGGGTTCATTGCCGTTGGGATGCACGAGCACGATCGAGCCTTTTTCCGGCTGTTGTCCCTTTGCCAGCCACGCGTCGGCGCCGAGAGTCACCAAGTGAAAGCGGCTCACCGCCTGCATCAGCGGATCGCTCGACACGAGGCCTGGAAAACGGAAGAACAACGACGGCGTCTCGCCGTTCGCAATGAGAAGCCGCTCGGTGTCGAGGATCTCCGCTTCCGGATCGACGCCCTTCGTCAATAGGAAGTTCGCCGCAAGAGGCAGCTTGGCCCGGTAGGGGTGATGGTAGGTATGGTCGACCCAGAGAATGTCGAGCGCGCCCGAGTTGCGCTGATCAATGAGCCAGCGGAAATCGTCGAAGTGATGGATGAGCCAGAGGCCCGAAACGCTCAGGGCGAGTGACGCATGGGCGCTCGCCGTTTCGAGCCGGGCAAAGAACGCCCGATCGAGCGGACGCTTGCTCGGGCAAAGATCGCCCGTGAGAAAGTCGCCGGCCGCAGCGCCGTGCGTCAGACCCGCATTCTGGAGAAAGCCCCGATGGATGAGACCCGGCGCCTCGGCAGATTCGCTGATCGCGCGGCCCATGCGAGTTGACTTAAGCTCGCCCTCGCTCATCTCGCCGCACGTCCAGCACGCCGCGCGCTCGAGCCGGGTGGTCATGGCCTCGGGATCTGCGAGCAAATCGAGCTTGAGGCCGGCGACGGTCATCTCGCGGATGGCGACCGCCTTACGTCCATCGGCGGCGACGCACGCCTTCAAGACCGCCTGATAGTCACCGACCGCGTCCGGGCTCTGAAGCTGCATCAAGGGCGCCGGCGTGAAAGCGCAGTCGGCGGCCCGGGCCGCGCCGACGAGGGCCGCCCAGGCGGCGAACGTTGCAATCAGAAAGCGCGAAATGGCGGGCAAGGCTGAAACATTCGTCTTCGGTGAGCAGGCCTGCTTTTAACGAATCTCGACCGGTTCAGCTAGCGTCGAATGTCCGAAGGCGCCTCCCCTCGCCTCCTGCGTGGCCCGCGCGTCGAGCGCGGACGTTCCGGCGCGCCTGCGGCGGTGAGGAGCTTCCGGAACTCATCCCGTTTCTCGTGGATCGAGGCGATAACCAGGCCCATCGGCACGCCGAGATCGACCAGCACGGCCTCGGACAGTTGCAGGCTTGCCTCGATCGTCTCTGGGACCGCATCCGTCACGCCCAGCTTATAGAGCGTGCGAGCGTGGTTGGCGTCGCGCGCGCGGGCGACCAGCGTCACCTCGGGCCGCAGTCGGCGCGTCGTCTCGACCACCGCTTCGTTGGCGGCGGTCGAATCCATAGTTACGACGACCGCCCGGGCGGTCTCGAGCCCGCAGTGGCGTAGATATTCGGGCCGCGCGGCGTCGCCATAATAGACAGGCTTGCCGTCCGAGCGGGCGCGCGTCGTGATCCGCGCGTCGGAATCCACCGCGATGAACGGGATCGAGTGGCGGTCGAGCATATCGCCGATCAGCGCGCCGACCCGGCCGTAGCCGACGATGATCACGCGGGAGTCGTCGCTCTCCGGCGGAATCTCCGGATGGCCCTTGTCAACGCCCGCTCGTAGCGTCAAGCCGATGCCCGCCCCGAGCTTGGCCAAGCCAGGAATCGCGAGCATCGATATCGCAACTGCGCTGACGAGGGTCGTCGCCTGGGTGCGATCGATGAGGCCGCCCGCCAGCGCCGCGCCGATCATTACGAAGCCGAACTCGCCGCCCGGTCCGAGCAGGAAGGACATCTCGGCAGCCACGCGGGCCGGCAGCCGGAATGCGCGCGCCAGCCCGAACAGCGTGAGGCCCTTCGCCGCCGCCAACGCCGCCGCCAAGCCTAAGATGAGGCCAGGCCGGGCGAAGATGAACGCGGGATTGATCCCGGCGCCGACCGAAACGAAATAAAGCCCGAGGAGCAAGCCCCTGAACGGTTCGATCGTCACTTCGATCTCGCGTCGGTACTCCGTCTCCGCCAGCAACAGTCCTCCGACAAAAGCGCCGAGAGCCATCGACAAATGACTGGCGGCGGCGGCCAGTCCGTCGCCAAGCACGACCAAGAGGCACGCCGCCATGAAGAATTCTGGGCTCTTCGTTTCGGCGACAAAATGGAAGAACGGCCTGAGCGCGAGGCGGCCAAACACGACCAACGCGACCAGCGCCAGCCCCGCCGGAGCGACCGTGCTCAGCAACTCCCAGCCCAGTCCCCGCTCGCCTCCGGCCGAGAATGCGCCCGTCATGACCAAGAGCGGCGCGACCGCCAGGTCCTGAAACAGCAAGACTGCGAAGCTCGCCCGGCCAGCGCCGGTATGGAGCCGTTTGCTCTCGACCAGCATCGGGATGACCATCGCGGTCGAAGACATTGTGAGCGCCGCACCCACAGTCAGCGCTGAAGGCGGAGCGAGACCGAGCCCCCAGGCGACGCCGCTCAGGATCAAGATCGTTACGACCACCTGAGACAGGCCGAGTCCGAACACGAGCCGCCGCATGCGGCGCAACCGTTCGAATGACAGCTCGAGCCCCATCGTGAACATGAGGGCGACGACTCCGAATGCCGCGATGCGGTCGATGGCCTCGACATTGATCGCGAGCGCCCCAAGCCACGGCGCTTTCAAATCGAGGGAGCCAAGGCCGTAAGGCCCCAGAGCAAGACCCGCCAAAAGATAGCCGAGCACCGGGCTCACGCGCAGGCGGAAGAACAGCGGCGCGACCACGCCTGCCGTCACTAGAAACAGCAGCGTCTCCTTGTAGACCGACAAGTCGATTGGCTCGTTCACCCGGACTCCCTCGCCGCCAGCCGCTCATTCAGCCTAGTCGATTCTTACGCGAGCGCGAGCCTCGCGAGGGGCCGCGCGGCGTGCTAAGGGCGGAGCGTCGCACTACCGGAGAGTTCCATGCCGCTCTATTCCCTCAACGGCGAAACGGCTTCGATCATGACGCTTGCGCCGGTCATTCCGGTTCTGACGGTCACGAGCGTCGAGGATGGCGTCGGACAGGCGAGGGCGCTCGTCGCTGGCGGCCTCTACGCGATCGAAGTCACGTTGCGCACGCCTCCAGCGCTGGCGGCGATCCGCGAGATCGCCAAGAGCGTGCCCGGAGCGGTTGTCGGGGCGGGCACAATCGTTTCGGTGGAGCAGATTGGCGAGGCGGTGGCGGCCGGAGCGCAATTTCTGGTCAGCCCCGGCGCTTCCGCGGGGCTCGCCCGGGCCGCGGCGCAATCGCCGGTTCCATTCCTGCCGGGCTGCGCGACCGCGTCGGAAGCGATGGCGCTGAGGGAGCTCGGCTTTCGCGCACTGAAGCTCTTTCCCGCCGAGGCGGTTGGCGGCGTGCGGTTGCTCGCCTCGCTTGCCGCGCCCCTGCCCGATTTACGCTTCTGCCCAACTGGCGGAATCGACCTTATGAAGGCGCCCGAATATCTCAAGCTGCCCAATGTGCCGTGCGTCGGGGGATCGTGGATGTTGCCGAAGGCCGTGCTTGCGGCGGGGGATTACGCCGGGGTCGAGGCTCTGTCCCGCCAAGCGGCGGGCCTCAGGCGCGAGGCGGCCTGAACGGAAAAGACGTCCGGAGCGGCTTACGCCGCCTCGGCTTGCGTCTCCGCGCGTTTCTTGGCGATCTCGCGCTTCAATTCGACGGCCGTATCGGAGAGCTCCGACACATTCGCCTTGGTGAGGAAGTCGTCGAGGCCGCCGCGATGCTCGACCGAGCGCAGCGCCGCCGCACTGATCCTGAGCCTGACAGCGCGCTCCAGCGTATCGGAGATCAGCGTGACCTGAACGAGATTGGGCAAGAAGCGGGTGCGCGTCTTGCGGTTGGAGTGGCTGACCTTGTTGCCGGATTGAACGGCCTTTCCGGTCAGCTCGCAGCGGCGTGACATCGCGCTAACGTCCTTCAAACGGTGAGAAGCCCAGCCCCACAAACATGAAGCGGGCCGCTCCAATCAAGAAGCGCCCCGCCTTCCGCGTGGCCAAGGCTCGTGGGAGCGCGCTCTATAGGGGAAGGGGTTTTCGGCGTCAAGCTTCGTCTAGCTTCGTCTCGACTTGCCGCCCTCGCGCACTTACTGTCGCGCCATGCTGCACGGACAGGCAAGTCGAACCGCCATCGGCGCCGCGGGACACCGCGCCGCTCACCAGGTCATCGAGCGGGGTTTCGTCTTCGCGGATCCGCTCGCGCTGGCCATTCTCGGACAGGACGCCGAGGACGCGATTGCGCGGGCGAGGGAATCGCCGGAGAGGCGGGGCCTGCGTCTCTTCATCGCGATGCGCAGCCGTTTTGCCGAAGACTCGGCCCGCCGCGCGGTCGCCGAAGGCGTGCGGCAGATCCTCGTGCTCGGCGCCGGCCTCGACACCTTCGCCTATCGGCTCGAGCTGGCCCGCGATCTGCGCATATTCGAGCTCGATCACCCCGCGACCCAGCGCGACAAACGACGTCGGCTTGCCGAGGCGCGGATCGCCGAGCCTACGCACGTACGCTACGTCGCCCACGACTTCGAACACGGCAGCATGACCGAGGCGCTCGAGACGGCGGGGTTCGAACCGGCCGCACGCACCTTCGTCCTATGGCTCGGCGTCACCCCTTATCTGACCGAGGACGCGGTGTTCGCGACGCTCGGCGAACTTGCGGCGTGGCCAGGCGGGGCAGGGGTGGTGTTCGATTACGCCAACCCGCCCGATCGGATCGCGGAGACCGCGACGCGGAACTTCCACGCCGAGATGGCCCAACGGGTCGCCGCGAGCGGCGAGCCGTTTCGATGCTATCTCGACACTGCGGCCCTGCACGATCGCGCTCGCAGCCTCGGCTTTTCGGAGATCGAGAACCTCGATCGCGCCGCGCTGGTCGGCCGCTACCTGCCCGACGCGCCGATTAGGCCGCGCTCGGGGCCGGGCGGACATGTCGTCCGGCTCGAAACCGGCGGGGCCGATAGGACAAAGAGCTAAGCTCGCCCCGCCGCCGAGCGTCCGGCCTGCATTTCTGGCCGCGACCGAGCATTTTCAATCACTTGACTGCCGAATCCTGTCACTTTCGGCGCGACGTAGAGCCGCCGGGTTTAGGTGGTGTTCTTCGTCATTGCGAGCGAAGCGAAGCAATTCAAAAGGCGTGGGCGGCTCCCTGGATTGCTTCGCCCGCTCTCGCTCCTCGCAGTGACGGTGACTCTCGACCCAAACTCGTTAGCCCCTAGCCCCTTCGCAAGGGCGATTCCCGCAAACGCAATCGGCCCGAAGGCTTACCGTGAAACCACTATAGCGCGTTCTGTTTTTCAGTAAAGAAAATGTCGCAAAATAGCGACTCAGCCCGCGCGCCCGCGTTACAGATCAGGTTTGCGGTTGCGGCTCGAGCCCGCCGGCCTCTGGACCGATCGGCCTCGGCTTGCCGGTCGAAGGCACCGCGGCGCGCGGAGCGGCCGGTGGTTCGCGGTCGGTCGCCGATTCACGCACCGGACGCACGCCCTGCAACAGGCCTACGATCTCGTCTCCGGTGAGCGTCTCGAACTCCATCAGGCCAGAGGCGAGGTTCTCAAGGTCCGCGCGCCGCTCGGTGAGAATGCGCGTCGCAGTTTCGTGCGCCTCGAGCACCAGGCGGCGGACTTCCTGGTCGATCGTCTCCGCGGTCGCTTCCGAGATGTTCTGCTGGCGACCCAGCGAATAACCGAGGAACACCTCGTCCTGGTTCTCGCCATACATGACGGTGCCGAGCTTGTCGGAGAAGCCGAGCCTCGTCACCATGGCGCGGGCGATCTTGGTCACCTGCTGGATGTCGCCGGCTGCGCCGGACGTGACCTTGTCCTTGCCGAAGATCAGCTCCTCCGCGACGCGGCCGCCCATCGCCATGGCGAGCATGGCGATCAGCTGCTCGTAGCTCTGCGAGATCTGGTCGCGCTCGGGCAACGACTGGACCATGCCAAGCGCACGGCCCCGCGGGATGATCGTCGCCTTGTGGATCGGAGTCGAGGCGGGCATTGTCACCGAGACAAGCGCGTGCCCAGCCTCGTGATAGGCGGTCAGCCGCTTTTCCTCTTCGGTCATGATCAGCGTGCGCCGTTCCGCGCCCATCATGATCTTGTCGCGCGAATCCTCGAATTCCTGGCGGGTGACGACCCGCTTGCCCCGCCGTGCGGCGAGCAGCGCGGCCTCGTTGACGAGATTCATGAGATCTGCGCCCGAAAAGCCGGGCGTCCCGCGGGCGACCACCTTGAGGTCGACGTCGGGTCCGAGCGGGACCTTGCGGACATGGACGCGCAGGATCTTCTCGCGGCCGATGAAATCGGGGTTCGAGATCACGATCTGGCGGTCGAAGCGGCCGGGCCTCAAGAGCGCCGGGTCGAGCACGTCGGGCCGGTTGGTCGCGGCGATGATGATGATGCCTTCGTTCTGCTCGAAGCCGTCCATCTCCACCAGCAACTGGTTGAGCGTTTGCTCGCGCTCGTCGTTGCCGCCGCCGAGGCCCGCGCCGCGATGGCGGCCGACCGCGTCGATTTCGTCGATGAAGATGATGCAGGGCGCGTTCTTCTTCGCCTGCTCGAACATGTCGCGCACGCGGCTTGCGCCGACGCCGACGAACATCTCGACGAAGTCGGAACCCGAAATGGTGAAGAACGGCACGTTCGCTTCGCCAGCCACCGCTCGCGCGGTCAGGGTCTTGCCGGTGCCCGGCGGGCCGACGAGCAGAACGCCGCGAGGAATGCGTCCGCCGAGCTTCTGAAACTTCTGCGGGTCGCGCAGGAACTCGACGATCTCCTGCAGGTCCTCTTTGGCCTCATCGACTCCCGCGACGTCCTCGAAGGTGACGCGGCCCTGAGCTTCGGTCAGAAGCTTGGCTTTCGACTTGCCGAACCCCATCGCCTTGCCGGCGCCGCCCTGCATCTGCCGGGTCATGTAGATCCACAGACCCAGGAACAGGAGAACGGGCAGCACGCTGGAGACAATCGTGAGCAGCCAGTTATTGCCGTCCGACGGCGGCTTGGCGGTGATCGTTACGTCTTTCTTGTAAAGCGTCTGCACGAGGCTCGGATCGCTCGGCGCATAGGTCTGGAACGAGCGTCCGTCCTTCATGTGACCGGAAATCTCGGGGCCGGCGATGGTGACGTCGCGAATGTTGCCGGCGTCGGCGTCGGTGAGCAGCTGGCTGAAGGTGATTTCGCTCGAGGGCGCTTTCTGGCCCGGGCTCTGGAACAGAGTCACGAGCGCCAGAACCAGGAGGAAAATGATCACCCACAGGGCGAAATTTCGGTAATTCGCGTTCATAGCCTTCCCGTGACGGAGGGGGGTCGACTAACCATCCCCCGACCCTCCGACCTGTCCTTCTGACCCCATTTAAGCGCGGCCGGCCGAATTGCCAAGGGAACAGGAATTCTCTGAATTTCCAGTGAAGGCTCCAATTGCAGTTTTTTGGCGGCGAGTTTACTGGCGACGGCCCAGACAAATCGCCTTCCTGCGAAACGTTCGCCCTCTCTATGCGGTCTCGGCGGTTAAGCTCCTTCTCTTTCAACCCGAAGGTTTAGGAGGAGAATCTTTTTGATCTCGTTTGACCGCCTCAGCTCGGGCGGCGGCCCTACCTACCCCTTGTGCTAAAACATATCCTGCGATCCCTCCCAACAGAGTTCCTAGTGTATTCTCTTGAATTTTATTGGATAATGATAGCGCAGTTATCACACTTAGAAGTATCATTACAGTTATAAATTGAATTACCTCTCCAGATGCAACCCACTCCATCTGAACTTCATCGTCAAATAAAAGTATAGCTGCAATAGTTAAAATAGATGCCGCTCCTATTATTCCAAGTATCAACGGCAAATTCTCAGTTATCTGTTGTTGTGCCGAAACATTTAGGGGCTTTATCTAAGTCAGATATTTTTTTATTCAAAGCATCTATTAATAAATTAAGAGTTTTATTATAGTCACCTTCAGATTTTAAATTCTCGGTAACCAATTTATCTATACTTTCCATGCCATCTTTAAAACCGTTCGCATATGAAACGCTGGTAAGTTGATCTTTTATTTTCTCGCACATCTCTGTTGTTGCTACGGGCATTTGTATACTGTTAAGATTCAAGAATTCCCATCTGAAATTATATGCCTGAAGGAAGGTTTGAAACCCATAAATTGCAGTGACAAATTCTAATCTCGCCTTGTCAAACTCATTGATGTTATCGCAGTTCGCTGCTTTAAGATTCTTCATTTTATCTAACACATCGTTAAATTGTTTTTCAAACGAGGTCTGCCAGATGGAATAGGATGAGGTATCGTAGATGTCTTTTTCTGCCTGCGCCAGTTCACTACGAAGACCGTTTTGTTCCGCAACTATTGCGCTATCGCTTTTTGGATTAACTTCCTCGGATAAGTTCTTAATCCTATCTGCAGCACCCTTATCTTTATCTTTATAATAGTCAAGCTGCTGCTTAGAAATATTAGAAATCATACTGTTGTCTGCTGGTAGGGCGTGGCTCGGAAATGACAGCGAGATTATTAGCGCTATGCGCAGAAGTCTGAAGTTCATGGCCATTAAAATAACCCTCTCTTTTAAAAAGAATTCACCTCGCGAATCTTTCTCTGCGAAATATCCGACAGTCTTCGCGCCAACTCGTGACGCTCGGTAAGCCCCGTTGATCTAATGGAAGATCAAAGGCACCACGACGTCTTAAGCCGTCTTCTCCTCCCTCACGCCCAATTCCTCGATCATTGTCTTGCGCATCAGGAACTTCTGCGCCTTGCCGGTGACCGTCATCGGAAAGGAATCGACGAAGCGAACGTGTCGCGGGGCCTTGTAATGGGCGATCGAGGCCCGGCAAAAGGCGATAACCTCATCCTCATTCAGCGCAGAGCCCTCCCGGCGGCGGATCCAGACGCAAAGCTCTTCCCCGTATCGGTGATCGGGGACTCCGAACGCCTGAACCTCGGCGATCGCCGGATGGGTGAACAGAAACTCCTCGATTTCGCGCGGATAGATGTTCTCGCCGCCGCGAATGATCATGTCTTTGAGCCGGCCGACGATATTGCAGTAGCCGTCCGCGTCGATGGTCGCGAGGTCGCCAGTGTGCATGAACCGCGCCTCGTCGATCGCAGCGGCCGTCCCCGCCGGGTCGTCCCAATAGCCGCGCATGACGCTATAGCCGCGGGTCAGCAGTTCGCCTGGGACGCCGGGCGGGACGATCCGGCCCTCGAGATCCACGATCTTGACCTCGAGATGCGGCTGGATCCGCCCGACCGTCGAGACCCGCCGGTCGAGCGGGTCGTCGTGGGAGCTTTGGAAGCTGACCGGGCTCGTCTCGGTCATGCCATAGGCGATCGTCACCTCGCGCATGTGCATGAGATCGACAACCTTTCGCATGACCTCAACCGGGCAGGGCGAGCCGGCCATGATCCCGGTGCGCAGCGTCTTCAGGTCGAAGCGGGCGAATTCCGGGTGCTCGAGCATGGCGATGAACATGGTCGGCACGCCATGCAGGCCCGTGCAACGCTCGGATTGCGCCGTCTCGAGGGTCGCGAGCGGGTCGAACCCCTCGGAGGGGCTCACCATGCAGGAGCCGTGGGTGACGCAGGCGAGATTTCCGAGCACCATGCCGAAGCAATGGTAGTAGGGCACGGGGATGCACAGCCGGTCGTCCGGGCCGAGACGCATGGCCTCGCCGATGAAGTAGCCGTTGTTGACGATATTGTGATGGGTCAGCGTCGCCCCCTTGGGGGCGCCGGTGGTGCCCGAGGTGAACTGGATGTTGATCGGATCGTCGAACTGAAGCGAAGCCTCGAAGGCGGCGAGTTCGGTCCGTTCGGCCGGCGCGGCGGGTTTGGCGACGTCGTCGAAATTGAGCATGCCCGGGGATTTGTCGGCGCCGAGGTGGACAACGATCTCAAGCTCGGGCAGGCCCTTTGACGAAAGCTTGCCGGGTTGGGCCGCCGCGATCTCGGGCGCGCAGGCGCGGAGCGAAGCGAAATAGTCGTTGTTCTTGTGGCCCGGGCTCAGGATCAGCGCCCGGCAACCGGACTTCTTCATCGCATAGTCGAATTCGTGGCTACGGTAGGCCGGATTGATGTTGACGAGGATGAGCCCCGCGAGCGCCGTGCCGAATTGCGCCAGAACCCACTCGCTGACATTGGCCGACCAGATGCCGATGCGGTCGCCCTTCTTGAGCCCGAGGCCGCGCAGTCCGATCGCAAGATCCTCCGATCGGCGAAGCAGGTCGGCATAGGTCCAGCGCACGTTCTGGTGGCGCGTGACCAGCGCCGGCCGCTCAGGTCCCTCGGCGGCGATCCGATACAGGAGCCGGCCAATGGTTTCGCCGCTCAAAGGGGTCGGCGAAGCGCCATGGACATAGGACTGGGTGATTGGCGCCATGGCGTTCGCTCCCGTTGTCGCCCGACGGCCTAATCCGCCGTCAAAAGGCGTCGATCGCCCTTGTTATCACAATTCGCGCAGGTAGGCCGCAGGCTTCTGGCTCAGGACCCGCCAGGCGCCGATCATGCCGAAGCCGACAGTGACGGCAAGTCCGGCAGCGGCGACGGCAAGAGCGGCAGCCCAGCCGAAAATGAAGTCAAACGCCATGATCCGTGTGACGACCAGATAGGCGGCGAGCGCGCCGGCGCCGACGCCGAACGCGGCGGTTGAAGCGCCGAGGAGCCCATATTCGATCAGGAACATGAGAGCGAGCCGTCCGCGCGTGGCGCCGAGGATTTTCAGAATAGTCGCATCGGCGAGCCGGGCGCGGCGATTGGCCGCGAGCGCGCCGGCCAGCACCAGGACCGATGTCGTCAGCGCGACCCCCGTGGCCGCCCGAACGGCGAGCGCGAGCTTGGCGACCAGGGTTTCGACGTTTTCCAGCGCCTCGCGCACGCGGATGGCGGCGACGGTCGGAAAAAGGCGCGCCGCCGAGCGCAGGAGCGCAAGCTCGGCTTGCGGCCCGGCGCCGGGCGGGAGCGCCGCCGAGACGAGTTCAGTATAGGGCGCGCCCTTGAGGGTGTTGGGTGAATAGACGAGCACGAAGTTGATCGCGAAGCTGCGCCAATTGACTTTGCGCAGGTTCGCGACTTTGGCCGCGATGTCGCGGCCAAGCACGTTGACGACGACCGTATCGCCGACGCGGAGCCCGAGACCGTCGGCGACTTCCTTCTCCATTGAGACCAGCGGCGGCCCGGAATAGTTCTCCGGCCACCATGTTCCTGCGACGATCTCGGAGCCTTCCGGCAGCTTTTCGGCGAAGGTCACGCCGCGGTCACCCTCGAGGGCCCAGGCGACATTGTCGCTTGGCTTCACTTGCTCGACCGGAGTATCGCCGATCCGGATGAAGCGCCCCCGCATCATCGGCGTCTCGCTGATCTTGACGCCGGGCGACTCGCGCTCGAGGAAGTCCCGGAACGCGCCTGAATCGGCGCCGCGCACATCAAGAAAAAAGAAGCTCGGCGTCACCCCGGGTTCGGACCGAAGCAGCTCGGCGCGCATATTCGCATCGATCAGGGTCAGCGCGACCAGCGCCGCCAGGCCCAAGCCAAGGGACAGTACGACCGACGCCGTCAGCGCGCCCGGTCGCTCGATCGCGGAGAGGGCCATGCGCCATTCGATGGAGCGCATTCTGGGGGCGCGGCGCGCGATCAGGGCCACGCCGAGCGCGACCAGCCGCAGCGCCAGAAAGGCGGCGACGGTCGCGCAGGCGACGTAAGCGGCGATCGAGCGTTGCGGGCTCGTCAGAACGACCAGTGCGATCAGCGCCGCCGCGGCGATGGCTGCGCCAGCGATGTAGCGCTTGCGGGCCCAGCCCTGACGCTCCTCGGCCAGATCGCGGATCAGCATCGTCACCGGCAGGTCATGCGCCTGTCCGAGCGGCGCGATCGAGAAGGCGAGCGCGGTCAGCAGTCCGAACGCGACGCCAAGGGCGACCACGTCCGGCTCGATCGACGGCGCGAGCGGGATCGGCAACAACGACCCGAACAGCCAATCGACGGCAAATGGGATCGTTGCGCCGAGCGCCGCGCCGGCAAGCGCCCCGATCAGGGCGACAATCGAGAACTCGAGGACCGCGAGGCCCACCACGGCGGTACCGGTCGCGCCGATTGCTTTGAGGATCGCAAGCGTTGCGCGCTTGCGTTCGACGAAGCCCTGCGCCGCGTTGGCTACACCGACGCCCCCGACGACCAGCGACAGCACTCCCGCCAGCGTCAGGAACTCGGCGAACCGGTCGAGATCGCGGCTGAAATCGGGGGAAACGTTGAGACGCGAGCGCGCCTCCCATCCGGCCTGCGGAAAGCCCCGTTTCGCCGCGCCGAGGAGTCCCCGGACCGCCGCCTCGTCCGGCTCGCCGCCCGGTCCGCCCATGATGACGCGCGTCGTCCATCGGACCAGCGATCCGGGCTGCACCAACCCCGTCGCGTCGAGGGCCGCCTGCGAGATGAGGACGCGGGGACCGAGGCCCACTCCGGTCGCCAGCCGGTCCGGTTCGCTGGTCAGGATGGTCCGAATCGTGAATTTTGCTTCGCCGATGCGAATGAGGTCGCCCAGCTTCAGATTGAGCCGGGCCAGCAGCGCTTCTTCCACCGCCGCGCCGAACACGCCATCCTTCTCCGATAGCGCTTCGCCGAGCACCATCGGCGGGGCGAGACCGACCGAGCCCAACCGCGGCCACGAGGATTCGACGGCCTTGAGCTCCACGAGCGTCGCGTCGTCGTTCGGCGCTCTCGCCATGGCGCGCGTGGTCGCAACCGTCGACAGCGAGCCGTAACCTTCCAGAAACTGCTGCTCTGCAGCCGAGAGCCGACGATGAATAAGGGAGAAGGACGCGTCGCCGCCCAGGATCACCCGTCCCTCTCGCCCGAGGCCATCGTCGAGCGCCCGGGCAAGACTTTCGACGCCGACGATCGCGGCTACGCCGAGGGCGATGCACAAGAGAAAGATGCGCAGGCCTCCAAATCCGCCGCGCAGGTCGCGAAGCGCGAATCGCGCCATCGGGATGCGTGTGTGCACCTGCGGGAGAGCGGCGGGGGCGTTCATGCGGGGACAGTGGCGGGAATTTCCTCGACTTCGCCCGAACGCATGCGGATCACGCGGTCGCACCGCGCGGCGAGCGCGGCGTCATGAGTGACAAGGGCGAGCGTCGCGCCCCGGCGCGCGGGCAAGTCGAAGATCAAATCGACGATTGCGCTCCCTGTCGCCTCGTCCAGATTGCCCGTCGGCTCGTCCGCGATCAGCAATGAAGGACGCGGACAGAGCGCGCGGGCGAGCGCGACGCGCTGCTGCTCGCCGCCGGAGAGCTGCGCGGGATAGTGGCTGAGGCGGCCGCCGAGATTAACCTGTTCGAGCTCGACTCTGGCGCGCGCGGTCGCATCGCGAGCGCCAGCGAGTTCGAGCGGCGCCGCGACGTTTTCGAGTGCGGTCATTGTCGGGATGAGGTGAAAGGACTGGAACACGATTCCGATCCTCTGGCCACGAAAACGGGCCAAAGCGTCTTCATTCATTCCGCCGAGCTTCACGCCGTCGATCTCGACCTCGCCTTTGTCCGGGCGCTCGAGCCCCGCCATGATCATCAGCAGGGTCGATTTCCCCGAGCCCGAGGGGCCGACGATTCCGACCGCCTCGCCCTTACCGATTGTCAGGCCGACGCCGCGCAGGATATGCACGCGAGCGGCGCCGCGACCGAGGCTGACGTCGACGCCGCGCATCGCGACTGCTGGAACAACCATTGCCGGATTTCCTGAAATCGAAGCCGCCCTCATATGGGCATTGGCTCCGCCTCGTCCAGGCGGCCGCCTTCGCCGCGGCTCTGGCGGCGGCTTCGCCTGCTGCGGCGAAAGCGATTCGCCTCGTCGTCCTGGGAGACAGCCTGACCGCGGGCCTCGGCTTGCCGCCAGGCGAGGCGTTCCCCGGTCGCCTGCAGGCGGCGCTGCGGGCCAAGGGTTGGGAGGTGACGGTCTATAACGCCGGGGTCTCTGGCGACACGACCGCGGACGGGCTCGCGCGTTACGACTGGGCCGTGCCGGCTGACGCCGACGCGCTGATCGTCGAACTGGGGGCGAACGACATGCTGCGCGGCCTCAAGCCGGAGGACACGAAGCAGGCGCTGGCCGCGATCCTCGACAAAGCGCGCGCCGCCCATCTGCCGACACTCATCGCCGGCATGCGCGCGGCTCCAAATCTGGGGGCGGAGTATGACCGCGCCTTCGACGCCATCTATCCAGGTTTGGCCGAGGCTTATGGCGACGCGCTCTATCCGTTCTTCCTGGACGGCGTCGCGGGCGACCCGAAATTGAACCAGGCCGACGGCATGCATCCAACCGCTGACGGCGTGGACGCCATCGTCGAACGAATTGAGCCGTCGGTCGAGCAACTCCTCAAACAGGTCAGGCGATGACCCCGGCAGTTGCCGCGCGCTTGCGCCGCCGGGCCGGTCAGCCGTAGCTAGCCGCCGTATCTGCGGCCGATTGGGTCCGTAGCCTTGAAGAGGGATCCTCATGTCGAGCCCGCGCCACATTTTGACGCTGTCGTGCGCCAACCGGCCTGGAATCGTCGCCAAAGTCTCGACCGCGCTGTTTGAGGGCGGGTTCAACATTCTCGACGCCCAGCAATTCGACGACACGGAGACCGGCAACTTTTTCATGCGTGTCGTGTTCAACCCCGCAGGAGCGGACGCCGACGTCGAGCGCCTCGGGGAAAAGTTCAAGGCGATCGCCGCCGGATTCACGATGACCTGGTCGATGCGGCCGGCCGACCAGCGCAAGCGGGCGGTCCTCATGGTCTCCCGCTTCGACCATTGCCTCGTCGACCTTCTCTATCGCTGGCGAAGCGGCGAACTTGCGATGGAGCCGGTCGCAATCATTGCGAATTATCCGCGCGAGATTTACGCCCATATCGAATTCGGCGACATCCCCTTTCACCACCTCCCGATCACACGACAAACCAAGATGGAACAGGAGGCGCAGGGCTGGGAAATCATAAAATCCACCAAGGCCGACCTCGTCATTCTCGCGCGCTACATGCAGATTCTGTCAGACGGCTTCGCGGCAAAACTGCAAGGACGCTGCGTCAACATCCATCATTCGTTCCTGCCGGGATTCAAGGGGGCGAAGCCCTATCATCAGGCGCATGAGCGCGGCGTCAAGCTGATCGGGGCGACTGCCCATTTCGTCACGTCCGATCTCGACGAGGGCCCGATTATCGAACAGGACGTCGAGCGGATCAGCCACCGCGACACGCCGGAAGACCTGGTGCGCAAGGGGCGCGACGTCGAGCGCCGCGTGCTCGCCCGTGCGGTCGCCAACGTGCTTGAGGATCGGGTTCTCCTCAATCAGGGCAAGACGGTGGTGTTCGCGGAGTGACGGCGTTCACCGGAAGGCTCGCCACAGGGAGGTCAGCCAGGAGAATACTGCGTTCTTCGCCGCAATTCTTGGCGGCGGAGGAAGGGCCTGTGGCGCGGCTTCCTCGGCAGAACAGCCCGCAACGAGCTTTGAAACCTCGATATCGCCGTCGGTGAAATAGGGATCGCCACCGCCGTTGCGAGCGAAGAATGTCGGCCCGACGCCGCTCACCGAATAGGTGGCCGTGATCTTCTTCGCCTGCGTCAGGTCGGATGTCAGAAAATCGCGCTCGGCGTCGATGTCCGGCGCGGTGTGGTGCGTGATCTGGCCGGTGTAATGGCTGACGCCGAGGCCGTCATCAAAAACGGCCGCGCCGAGCCAGACCGGGGAGCCGTCCTCGCCGGCGTCGAGCGCCTTCCAGAAGCGAACATGGTGGCGCGTGCGCGCGCTTCTGCCGGAAGTCTTCTCGAACGCCAGGTCCTGCCTGCGGTTCTCGTAGAAAAGGGGACTGACCGGGGCGTCGAGATAGGGCCGATCGAGCAGCACGCTGCCGATGATCTTGACGCTCGACCTCAGCGTGACCGGATCGGCGGGCTGCCAGCCGGCTGCGTGCATGGCGCAGAGCACATCGTCCTCAGAGCCTTCGAGACCGACATTGATCGCGTCCCCGGGAAGGCCGAGCGCGGTGTGCGTCGTCGCCTCGAGCCCCGCGAGCTTGGGCTGGCGCTCGAAATGGCGCCAGAAGAAGGGCGCCAGGAGATAGGCCAGACCGAGGTAGGCGGTCAGGACGGCGACCGCGGCCGCCGCCAGCCGCCAGTCAAGCTTCTTCGTCGCCATTCTGGTGATTCTGGCGCTCGCCTTGCCCAAAGGCAACGTCGGCGAACGGCAGGGGGCCGTCCGTAACGCCGAACCACTTGCCGGCGTAAAGAGGCGTGCGGCCGGCGGCGATCGAGCCTATATGAAGGCGCTGAAGGAGGATTTCATGAAACAGGACCATTTCCCGGTGACGCACACGGACGCCGAATGGCGCGCGATCCTGACTCCCGAGCAATATGACATCATGCGCGGGCACGGCACCGAGCGGCCGGGCAGCTGCGCGCTGCTCCACGAGAAGCGCGACGGCGCATTTGCCTGCGCGGGGTGCGGACAGCCGCTGTTCGAGAGCAAGACCAAGTTCGAGAGCGGCACCGGCTGGCCGAGCTTCAATACGCCGGTCGAAGGCTCAGTCGAGACCACCGTCGACCGCAGCTTCGGGATGACGCGCACCGAGGTGCACTGCTCGCGCTGCGGGTCGCATCTCGGCCATGTCTTTCCGGACGGGCCGCCCCCGACGGGTCTGCGCTATTGCATCAACGGAGTGGCGACGAATTTCGCTCCAGCCGGGGGGCAATGACCAAGTCGCTGCGGCCGCGAGACTGATCAAGGCGCCCGATGAATATCGCAAACCGCGCCCGCGAGGCCACAGCCTCTCGCCCAGCCGGCCATCCGCCGGCCCCGAGCGGCCGGGTCGGGGTGCTGATCGTCAATCTCGGCACCCCGGAGGGGACCGACTTCTGGTCGATTCGCCGCTACCTGAAGGAGTTCCTCTCCGACCGCCGGGTCATCGAAACCCCGCGCGCGATTTGGCTTCCGATCCTGCAGTTCATTCTGCTGACGCGGCCGCGCGCCAAGGGCCGCGATTACGATGCGATTTGGAATCGTGAGAGGAACGAGGGGCCGCTGAAAACGATCACCCGATCGCAGGCCGAAAAACTGGCGCTTGCGCTTGTCCATCTGGACCGCGACATCGTGGTCGACTGGGCGATGCGTTACGGCGAGCCGCCGATCGGCGAGCGTCTCAGGGCGCTTCAGGCCGAAGGATGCGATCGCATTCTGGTCATTCCGCTTTACCCGCAATATTGCGCCGCCTCGACGGCGACGGTCGGCGACAAGGTCTTCGAGGCGCTGGCCTCGATGCGCTGGCAGCCCGCGCTGCGGATAGCCGCGCCCTACTACGACGATCCGGTCTATATCGACGCGCTCGCCGCCTCGATTCGCGCTGGCCTCGCAAAGCTCGACTTCCAGCCCGAGGTCGTGCTCACCTCCTACCATGGCATCCCGCAAGCTTATTTCGACCGGGGCGACCCCTATTATTGTCATTGCGCCAAGACGACGCGGCTTCTCGGCGAGGCTCTCAAACTAGACGCCGAGCATCTCAAGATGACCTTCCAGTCGCGGTTCGGCCGCGCGGAGTGGCTGAAGCCTTATACCGCCGAGACTTTGCGCGAACTGGCCGCGAACGGAGCGAAACGCGTGGTTGTCGTCACGCCCGGATTCGCCGCCGATTGCCTCGAGACGCTGGAGGAGATCGGGGTCGAGAACGCGGCCTATTTTCGCCAGGCCGGCGGAGAGCGCTTCGCCGCCATACCCTGCCTCAATGACAGCGCCGAGGGCGTCGCGGTCATCGAAGCGGTCGCGCGGCGCGAACTCATGGGCTGGGCCGGGTAGCCCGACCGACGGTCAGGGCGAACCCTTTGTCGGTTCTGAAGTCGAAACGCGAAGCCACGGCCGCGTTCCCTCGGCGATCTCGTCCCTGGCGCTCGCCGGCTGATAGTGGAGCGGCGAGCCTGGCAAATGACCGCTCTTGAGCGCGTCCAGGGTCGGCTCGTTGGTTACGTCGAAGGAATCAAATCCGCAGCGCAGCATCAGCGGGATTTCGTCGATCAGCACATCGCCGATGGCCCTGAGTTCGCCACGAAACCGGCCTCGATCGCGCAGGAGCCGGGCGTAGGAAAACGCGCGTCCGTCGGCAAACTTGGCGAATTCAAGCGCAATCAGCGGGCGATCGGCGAGATCGGCAAGATGCGCCTGCGCGTCCACGCCGGCCTCAACCGCGACCCCGACCGGTCCCGGGCGCGCCACAAGCGTCTCGCGTTCCGCAAGCCAGCGCTTGAGCGGCACAATGATCGCGCCCTCCGCGGGAATTGGAGCGTCGTCGCCGAGAACCGCCCACTTGTCCTCGACGAACCCCTCGCGACGCCACAACGGCATCAGATCCCCGAACCGGCGTCGAGCGGGCCCACATGGATCCCGCACTCCACCTTCCCGCGCCCGCGCCATCGGCCCGCGCGCTCGTCCTCGCCCGGCCTGACCGGACTGGTGCAGGGCAGGCAGCCGATCGAGGGAAATCCCTTGGCGACCAGCGGATGACGCGGCAGGCCCGCTTCTTCGATGTACTTGAGCACGTCGGTCGCGCTCCAGCCGACGAGCGGGTTGATCTTGATCCGCTCCCCCTCCGCTTCAAACAGCGGCAGGCTCGCGCGCGTCGTGCTCTGGAAGCCCTTGCGGCCGGTAATCCAGGCGTCGAAGCCTTCCATTGCTTCCGCGAGCGGGCGAACCTTGCGAATATCGCAGCAGCGGTCCGGATCGCTGGCGAACAGGAATTTCTCCGGATCCTCGGCAGCCAGAACGTCGGCGTCCGGCGTCGCGACGACCACATTGGTCAGCTTCAGCGTGTCGCAGAGAGCGTCGCGATAGGCCAGCGTTTCGGGGAAATGCTGGCCGGTGTCGACGAAGATCACCGGCGTCGCCGCGTCGATCTGCGCGACCATGTGCAGGAGCGCCGCGGCGTCCGCGCCGAAGCTCGAGACAAGCGCGATTCGACCGGGATAGAGGTCCTCGATCGCCAGCCTCAGCAGCGACGAAGCCTTGAGCTTGGCGAACCGGGTTTCAAGCCGCGAGGCCGCGATCTGGTCGCCGAACAGCTTGACGTCATGGGCGCTCATCAGATGTCCGATCCGGCGCTTCGCTCATAAAGCGCCTCCTTGAACGGGGCCATCCCGACCCGGCGGAACGCCTCGAGGAAGGTCTCCGCGTCGTCGCGTCTCAGGCCGACATAGGTTTCGACCACGGTTTCGACCGCCTCGACGACGTTTTCCGAACTGAAGCCGGGACCGACGATCTGGCCGATCGCCGCCTGTTCGTCGCCGGAGCCGCCAAGCGTGATCTGATAGGTCTCCTCGCCGGCGCGCTCGAGGCCGAGAATACCGATATGGCCAACGTGATGATGCCCGCATGCGTTGATGCAGCCGGAGATCTTGATCTTCAGCGGCCCGATCGCGCGCGCGCGCGGCCCGTCGCCGAAGCGCTCGGCGATCCGTTGGGCGACGGGGATCGAGCGCGCGGTCGCGAGCGCGCAATAGTCGAGGCCGGGGCAGGCGATGATATCGCTGATCTCGCCGGCGTTCGGCGTCGACAGGCCGACCGACGCCAGACGGTCGTAGACCGCCGGCAAGTCGTCGAGCGCGACATGGGGCAGGATGAGGTTCTGCTCGTGCGAGACGCGGACCTCGTCGTGCGAATAGTCCTCGGCGAGATCGGCGACTGCGTCCATCTGGTCGGCACTGGCGTCGCCGGGAGGCGCGCCGATGGCCTTCAGCGAAACGGTGACCACGACATAGCCCGGCGCCTTGTGCGGCGTCACATTGGAGGCGCAGAAGCTCGCGAAGCGCGCGTCCTTGCCCTTGCGGCGCTCGACGCGGTCGCTGGCCGGCTTCTTCGCCTCGAGCTCGGGCAGCGCGAAGAAAGCGCGGAAGCGCTCGATCTCGCGCGCCGGAAGCTCGAGCGTCCTCGGGTCACGCGCGGCGAACTCGGCCTCGACCGCCTCGCGCAGCGCCTCTTCGCCCTTCTCGTGGACGAGGATCTTGATGCGCGCCTTGAACTTGTTGTCGCGCCGGCCTTCGAGATTGTAGACGCGCAGGATCGCTTCGACATAGCCGAGCAGGTCGCGCTCAGGCAGGAAGTCGCGGATCTTTCGGCCGATCATCGGCGTTCGGCCGAGGCCGCCGCCGACATAGACGGAAAAGCCGATCTCGCCGGCGTCGTTGCGAACCGCCTGCAAGCCGATGTCGTGGGCCTGGATCACCGCCCGGTCATGCGTCGCGCCGTTCACCGCAACCTTGAATTTCCTCGGCAGGAACGAGAACTCCGGGTGCAGCGACGACCATTGGCGCAAGATCTCCGCGTAAGGGCGCGGATCGGCAATTTCGTCGTGCGCGACGCCGGAGAAGTGGTCGGCGGTGACGTTGCGGATGCAGTTGCCCGAGGTCTGGATAGCGTGCATCTCGACGCTGGCGAGCTCGGCCAGGATATCGGGCGTGTCCTTGAGCGCGGGCCAGTTGTACTGGATGTTCTGCCGGGTGGTGAAATGGCCGTAGCCGCGATCGTAACGGCGCGCGATCTCGGCGAGCTTGCGCATCTGGCGCGAGTTGAGCACGCCATAGGGCACAGCGACCCGCAGCATATAGGAGTGCAGCTGCAGATAGAGGCCGTTCATCAGCCGATGCGGACGGAACTGCTCCTCGGTCAGTTCGCCCGAAAGGCGGCGCGCAACCTGGTCGCGGAACTGCTCGACCCGGGCGGCCACGAAGGCGGCGTCGAAATTGTCATAGTGATACATAGTCGGCCTCCGTCGCGGCCCTTGGACCGGTGCGGGGCGCGAGGCCTGCCGCCTGTTTGCCGAGGTCGCGCCTGTTGGTCGGCCCGGCGGCGCGGATCGCCTCGCGCAGCGCTTTCGGCGCGTAATGGCCGTTGCGCTCCTCGACCTGGACCGCATAGGGGTCGACGACGAGATTGGCCGCTTCGTCCTGCTTCGCCCGCGCGAGCGCGGCTGCCGTCGCCTGGGGATCCGCCCTGACCGCCGCGCGGCCGAAATCCTCGCTCCAGCCCTCGTCGAGGGTCTGGAAGACGACGACGCCGTCGGTCAGACGGTTCGCGGTTATCACGTCGGGCATTATGGCTCTCACGGGGCGCCGGCGCTCGGCGCCTCGCGGACCCATGTAGTAGCATATTTAACGATAGCAATATATGTGTTTGTTTTACGTACAATTACATTGCGTTGTTTGCGCTCAAGCGCCCGCATCGAAAGCAAAGCCCGGCCGCAACAGTTGCAAAGCCGGGCGCAACAAAATCAAAACTTAGCGCAACAAAAACCAAGCCCGGCGCAACAAAATCCAAATCCCCTATCGAGGCTTTTCAATGGGTTAGCCCCGATTCCAGCAGTTGCCGGCCCTCCTGATCCGCCGTCTCGCCCGCGCCAGCCAAGAGTGAGCGCGGGAACGGCGCGACAATCCTTTACGACCCCGCAAGCTATAGCAGACTTTCTGCTTTTCGTAAATCAATTGCCGCCGCCATATTCACGCGGAGGCCCCGCTGATTTAGCCCCGATCCCTTCCCAGCCTCCCCTTCCCCGTCTGGACAACGCGGGCAAAACCACGCAAACACGCGCTGCGTCTCCCTTGGGTCGCGCCGCGAGCCGCAATCGATGGCGCGCCCTTAAGGCGCTCGGCTTCGTTAACGCTAGATTCGGATCAATCCGGAGCCGCGCCGCTCAAAAAGCGCGCTCCCGAACGGACAGGAAGCCCGAGCCAAGGCGTTCCGATGGTTTTTTCTTCGATCACCTTCCTGTTCTATTTCCTGCCGATCTTTCTGGCGGCCTATTTCCTCACCCCGACGATCAAGGGCAAGAACGTCGTCACGCTCCTGTTCTCGCTCGTCTTCTACGCCTGGGGCGAGCCGCGCTTCATCCTCATCCTCCTGTTCTCGATCTTGTTCAATTTCTGCGCCGCTCTCGTCATCGACGGGCGCGAGGGAGCAGGCCGCCGCATCGCGCTCGCCGTCGCGGTCGCGGGCAATCTGCTTGTCCTCGGGGTGTTCAAATATGCGAATTTCGTCACCGGCAATCTCGCGGCGCTCCTGTCTCCGTTCGGGCTCTCACTGACGCGGGCCAATATCGCGCTTCCGCTCGGCATCTCGTTCTTCACCTTCCATTGCCTGTCCTACATCATCGACATCTACCGGCGCCGGTTCAGGGCGAACCGCGACCCGATCGACGTCGCGCTCTACATCTCCCTCTTCCCGCAATTGGTCGCCGGGCCGATCGTCCGCTACAAAACCGTCGCCCGGCAGCTTGACGCCCGCAGGTTCACGCTCGCGCGCATTTCGGTCGGCGCGCGCATCTTCATCGTCGGTCTTGCGCAGAAGGTCCTGGTGGCCGACGTGGTCGCGCCGCTCGTCCAGGTGGCGTTCGACCAGGGCCATCACATCTCGATGCTCGAGGCGTGGATCGGGCTCGTCGCATATACGATCCAGATCTATTTCGATTTCGCCGGCTATTCGAACATGGCGATCGGGCTTGGAATCGTGCTCGGCTTCACCTTTCCGCGCAATTTCCGCATGCCCTATACATCGCTCTCGATCACCGAGTTCTGGCGCCGCTGGCACATGTCGCTGTCGTCGTGGCTGCGCGACTACCTCTATATCCCGCTCGGCGGCAACCGCGGCGGGAACGCGCAGACCTATCGCAATCTCGTCATGGTGTTCCTGCTCTGCGGCCTATGGCATGGCGCGAACTGGACCTTCGTCCTCTGGGGCGCGTGGCACGGCGCGTTCCTGGTGATCGAGCGGCTGGGCCTGCAATCCATCTTGGCCCAGCTCGCGACCCCGGTTCGCTGGGTCTATGCGCTGCTCGCGGTGATGGGAGGCTGGGTCCTGTTTCGCGCCGCCAACCTCCACGACGCGGCTGGCTACTTCGCGAGCCTCCTTGGCGGGCGCGGGGTGAGCGAGCTCAGTTTCGACATGCATGACGCTCTCAACGAACGGGCGATCGTGACGCTCATCATCGGCTGCATTCTCGCGGTGGTTCCGCGATGGCTGCCGAGATGGCCGGCGCCGCTCGTCCTGCGCGCCTCGGCCGACGCCACCGTGACCTTCGCGCTGCTCATCTTTTCGATGATCACCGTCGCGGCCGGCGCCTATAGCCCCTTCCTTTACTTCCGGTTCTGAGCCGGAATGTTTTCGCGCCACCGCCGCTATTTCGCCGTTCTGGCCTTCGGGCTTCTGGCGACGCCGCTTGTCGTCGGAGTGGTCTGGCCAGACAGCCCGGAGCTCATTCTCAAAGAAGGGCGCCTGCTTGCGCCCGCCCCCGAGGCGCCCACGAGCTTTGAGGCGCTGCGGGCCTTTCCCGGCCAGGCCGACGCCTTTCTCAAGGATCATTTCGGCCTGCGTGAGACGATGATCCACACCCACCGGGACCTGTCCCACCCCGTCCTCTATGGAAATGAGCAGGTCTTGATCGGCCGCGACGGGCGGATGTTCTATCTCGGCCGGGACATGGTGCGGCAGAGCGCCGGTCTCGTCCTGCGCGACGAGAGGGTGGCGGAGGCGGCGGACATGCTGGCCGAGATGCGCGACGCGCTGGCGCGCCGGGGGATAAGCTTTCTCGTCGCCATCCCGCCGAATTCCTCGACCGTCTATCAGGACGATCTGCCGCTCTGGGCGCAAAGGCAGGGACGGACGACCGAGTACGACGTTCTTCTCGCCGACCTTAAGGCCCGCGGCGTCAGGGCGGTCGATTTGAGGCCGGTGATGGAAAAGGCCAAGTCGGACGGCAAGGCCTATCTCATGCACGACACCCATTGGACCGCGCGCTCGGCGGTGCTGGCGTTCAACGCCATCGCCGAAGCCGACGGCCACGCCGGCTGGCGGCTCGACCCCGATACATCGATCGCCCCGCCGGCCGAGCGCAAGGGCGGCGACGTCGCGCGGATCATCGGGGCGGAGGATCAGGTCAGCGAGGTCGTGCAGGAGCTCGCGCTGCCCGCGCGCGGAACGAGCCGGGACCTCTCGCCGGGGCCGATGGCCGACTGGGAGCTCACGTCCGGCCGGCCCGGCCCGACGATCATGGTGATCGGCGACTCCTTCACCGCGTCCTATTTCCCGCCGATGCTGGCCGAGCATGCCGGGCGCGCGATCTGGCTCAATCATCGCGAATGCGGCTTCGACTGGAACTGGATCGACAAGCTCAAGCCGGACGAGGTGTGGTGGACGCCGACCGAGCGGTTCCTGGTCTGCGACCGCGGCGTCCGCCCGCAGAATTTCGCCGGCGCGGGCGAAGCCCGCGGCCTGGCCGGCGCCGGCGGGACGTCGCCGGACTAGGGCATGGCGGTTTTAGACGGCGCCGGCGCCGTCATCGCGAGGGCCCGGGGCTTTGACCCGCGGGGGACGTGGCGATCCAGGGGACGTCGAGCGCCCCAGGACTCCGGATCGCCGCGTCGCTTCGCTCCTCGCGATGACGTTCCGTCCGAACGCGCCGTGCTCCTAGCGTTTTTGGCCCTGCTTGTCATTCCCGCGACAGCGGGAATCCAGAGCTATGTCAAAGCCTTCCTGGATGCCCGCGTTCGCGGGCATGACAGACGGTCACCATGGGCGGACAGCCCGCGGCGGCTCAGCACCGGGCTGTCTGGCGCTCGCCGACGTATCTGCCGGCGCTGTCGTAATTCAGCTTGTGGATCACGCACCCGCCTTCGGGGCTCGGGTCGGCGGCGGCCGGAGAAGCAGGAAAGTCGCTCGCCGCCGGCGCGCCGACCACGATGATGACCGGGCCGGCGCCGCCGGCACCTGCGTCCCCGTAGCCATAGCCGTATGGCCCGTACCAGAAGCCGGGGCCGTAGAAGCCGCCCCCATTCCTGAATCGGCCATAGCCGCGAAAGCCGTTCTGGCCTCGGAACGCCCAGGCCGGGCGGCGCGGGCCCGGCGACCACCCATGTCCGTGGGCGAAGCCCGGACGCATGCCCGGCGCTCCGAATGAGGCTGAACCACGGGCGAGCGCGGGCTCGGGGACCGACGACAGCAAGAGCGCGACCGCAGCGGAGGCGGAAGCCGCCCTCATCGCGAGGGAAGTTCGCATGGGAAAAGATCTCCGGCGCCGCAACGTCAATCTAGCGCCGGAAAGCCCCCGGAGTCGAGGGCCTCGCCGCCGTCACCGCGTGCGAACGGCGGGGCGACGCTGGATCGCCACGTCCCCCCGGGTCAAAGCCAGGGTCAAAGCCCGGGGGTCTTCGCGATGACGCGCCCGCATCCGATGTGCAAATCGCGCCCGCTCCGATCAGCGCACGACCGTCAGCTTCCGCGCCGCCCTCGTCAGTCCGGTATAGAGCCAGCGCGCCCGATGCTCGCGGAAGGCAAAACTCTCGTCGAACAGCATCACATTGTCCCACTGCGACCCCTGCGCCTTGTGGACGGTGAGTGCGTACCCGTAGTCGAACTCGTCCGACTCGCGGCGCAGGGGATAGGCGAGCTCGCCCTCCGTTCCCTCGAAGAACGCCTTCAAGACCGCGACCTTGACCGCGGCGCGGGCGCCCTCGTCCTCCGAGCGCAGCGTCATCCTGACGAAATCCTTCTTCACGCCCGCAAGGGTTTCGACCCGCCACAGGCCGCCGTTGATGAGGCCCTTCGTCCGGTCGTTGCGCAGGCAGACCAGCCGGTCACCGGCGACCGGCAGCGGCTCCTTGAAGCCGTTGAGGTCGCGCATCCGCTGGTTATAGGCGCGCCGCGTCCGGTTTGTGCCGACCAGCACCTGATCGGCGCCGATCACCTCGGCAGCGTCGATCTCGGCGCGTCGGATGACGCGGGTCTCGCCATAGGCGCCGTGCTCGAGCTCGCCGCCAGAGCGCACGACCTCGGACAGGCGGATGATCGGATTGTCATGCGCCTGGCGATGGATCTGGGTCAGCATCACGTCGGGCGGGTGGTCGGTGAAATAGCCGCCGCCCTTGACCGGGGGAAGCTGGAAGGGATCGCCGAGCACCAGGATCGGCTTGCCGAACGAGAGGAGGTCGCGCGCGAGCTCGGCGTCGACCATCGAGCATTCGTCGATCACGATGAGGCCGGCGCGCGACGCCGGCCCGTCGGCGTTGAGGGTGAAGGTCGGCGCGCCCTCCGCGCCCTCGCTCGCTCGGTAGATCAGCGCATGGATGGTGGTCGCGCCGGCACAGCCCTTGGAGCGCATCACCAGCGCGGCCTTGCCGGTGAAGGCGGCGAAGGCGGTGTCGCCGCGCGCGCCTTCGGCGATATGGCGGGCGAGCGTCGTCTTGCCGACCCCGGCATAGCCGAACAGGCGGAACACCTGCGGCTCGCCCTCCTTCAGCCAGCGGCCGACCGCGTCGATCGCCTGCGCCTGCTCGGGCGACCATTCGCGCGGAACCGGACGCGAGAGCGGAGCGGCCGGCAAGGCTTCGGCAGGAGCGTCCTTGGCGGGCGCGGGGGGCGCCGCCTCGCTCGCGCGCTTAGGCTCGGCGGCCGCGCCGCATCGCGAGCAGACCGGCGGCTTGCGGCCGAGATCGTAATATTTGGCCCCGCAAGCGAAACACTGCCGCTTAGTTCCGAGCCGGCCGGACGCCAGCTTGCTCTTGGTCAATAGGCCCTCGCCCTCCGGCCCCGAGGCGCCAGAGCAGAAACGATTGATTCAGGTTTAAAGCGCAGCATTTTAACCGAATTGTCGCAAACGGCGCCACCCGATGGCTTTTCGCTCGCTGAACCCTGCGGCTTGAACGTGCTGCGCCCGGCCCCATATCTTCCTCATCCGGAACGAGTTTCGCGGTCCGGAGTTGATGGTGTGACGGAACCGGGCGCTTCTAGAATGAAGGTCCAAACTCCGTGAGCCGCCTGAAAGGGGGCTTCGAAAATGGTGCGCGTGACGGCGTTGACCTCCCCGCTCCTGCTCGGCTTCGACGACCTCGAGCGGGCGCTCGATAAGGTTTCGCGGACGGGGACGGACGGTTATCCGCCTTACAACATCGAGCGGATCGCCGCTGAGGGCGGCGAGCCCGAGCGGCTGCGGATCACCTTGGCGGTGGCCGGGTTCTCGCAGGATGAGATCGAAGTCGCGGTCGAGGACAAGCAACTCGTGATCCGCGGCCGGCAACAGGAGGACAAGGGGCGGGAATATCTGCATCGCGGCATCGCCGCGCGGCAGTTCCAGCGCAGCTTCCTCCTTGCGGACGGCATGGAGGTTATGAGCGCCGACCTGAAGCAGGGGCTATTGTCGATCGATCTGGTTCGGCCGCAGCCCGAGCGGGTGGTGCGAAAGATAAGGATATCGGCGCGCGATTGAAGGATGCGCGGCCGAAAAGGCGGAAGACGGGACCGCCGGATATGGAGAAGACGCGATGAGACAGGAAAGCGACAAGACGACGGCTCCGCCGGAGGCCCTGACCGCGCAGGAATTCGCCCATCTCGGGGATGGCGCGCTCGCCTATGTGAAGACGATGAATTCCGAGGAGGTCGCCCGCCTCTTCCCCCAGGCGCCGCCGCTCAAGCCGGGCCTGACCCTGTTCGCGCTGCTCGGCGCCGACGGTTCGCCGATCATGCTGACCGATTCCAAGGACGCGGCGATCGCCAACGCCTGGGAGCAGGAACTGGAGACCGTGAGCCTGCACTGAGCCCCACCGCTGTCCGGCGGGGCCGAATCGGGGTAGAGCTTGCGGCGGCCCGATCGGCTCGAGGACCCGCAAGCCATGCGCCAATATCTCGACCTCATGCGCGAGGCGCTTGAAGACGGCGCGATCAAGCAGGATCGCACCGGGACGGGCGTGCGCTCGCTGTTCGGGCGGCAGCTTCGCTTCGACCTCGCGAAGGGCTTTCCGCTCGTCACCACCAAGCGGCTGCATCTCAAGTCGATCGTGCGCGAGCTGATCTGGTTCCTGCGCGGCGACACCAACATCGCCTATCTCAAGGCGCATGGCGTTTCGATCTGGGACGAATGGGCCGACGAATCGGGCGACCTCGGCCCGGTCTATGGCAAGCAGTGGCGCGCGTGGGAGGGAGCGGATGGGCGAACGATCGATCAGATCGCCTGGGTGATCGAGGAGATCCGCCGCAATCCCGATTCGCGCCGCTTGGTCGTCTCGGCCTGGAACGTGGCCGAAATCGAGCGGATGAAGCTCGCGCCCTGCCATTGCCTATTTCAGTTTTACGTGAGCGGCGGCAGGCTGTCGTGCCAGCTCTACCAGCGCTCGGCCGATATCTTTCTCGGCGTTCCCTTCAACATCGCGAGCTACGCGCTGCTGACCCATCTCATCGCCCGCGAATGCGGCCTTATGGCGGGCGAATTCGTGCATACGTTCGGCGACGCCCATCTCTACCTGAACCATGAGGAGCAGGCGCGCGAGCAGCTTTCGCGCGAACCGCGCCCGCTGCCGAAGCTCGTGCTCGGCGACGTCGGCCCGATCTTCGATCTCAACGCCGACGCGATCGCGTTTGAGGGCTACGATCCGTGGCCGGCGATCAGGGCCAAGGTCGCGGTGTGAGCGATGCGCCGCCGCTCGTCATCGTCGCTGCGGTCGCGCGCAACGGCGTCATCGGCGGCGACCACGGGCTCCCCTGGCGGCTTTCCAGCGACCTCAAGCGCTACAAGGCGCTGACCTGGGGCAAGCCCATGGTGATGGGACGCAAGACCTATCTCACCATCGGCCGCGCGCTGCCGGGGCGCGAGACGATCGTCGTCACCCGCGACCCCGGCTTCAGCGCCCCGGACGTGCTCGTCGCCCACGATCTTCAGGCCGCCTTCACGCTCGCGGCCGAGCGCGCCCATGCGATGGAGGCGAGCGAAATCATCATCGCCGGCGGCGGCGAGATCTACGCCCAGACCATCGATCGCGCCGAGCGGCTCTTCGTCACCGAGGTCGCGCTGGACGCGAAGGGCGAAACCCGCTTCCCGCCGATTGACCCTTCCCAATGGCGGGAGGCAAGGCGCGAGCAAGGTGAACGAGGACCACGCGACGAGGCGGATTTCACGTTCGTCGAGTACGAGCGGCGAAGGTGAGCCGCGCTTCTTGACAGGCCGGACCGGTGAACTAGACTAATCGGACTTAGTCGAGGTCCTCTTATGAAAACCGTCAACATGCACGACGCCAAGACTCACCTATCAAGACTGATCGACGCAGCCGCAAAAGGCGAGCCGTTCATCATTGCCAAGGCCGGCAAGCCGATGGTCAAGGTCGTGCCGATCGATGCCCCTAAAGCGCCGCAGCGGTTAGGTTTCCTGCGAGGCCAATTTTCCGTGCCCGATGATTTCGACACCATGTTCCAGGAAGAGATCGAACAGATGTTCGGCGTCGATAAATGAGGCTGCTGCTCGACACTCATATTCTGCTTTGGGCTGCGAACGAGCCGGAGAGACTGAGCAAGGCCACGCGTTCCTTGCTCGAGATTACGGACAACGAACTCGTGTTCAGCGTCGTCAGCCTTTGGGAAATCGCGATCAAGACGGGGCGGGGCCGCGACGACTTTCGGGCTGATGCAGGGCTGCTTCGGCGGAGCTTGTTCGAGAACGGCTATAGTGAATTGCCGATAACGGGCCTCCACGCCACGGCGGTCGTCAGCCTGCCTCGGTTTCACGGGGACCCGTTCGACCGGATGCTGGTCGCCCAAGCGACAGTCGAGGGACTGACGCTAATGACGTCGGACAAGGCAATCGCGAGTTATCCAGGGCCGATTCGGCTGGCCTGACCGCTGGTGCCGGTCAATCCCCTTCGCGCGCGATCGGCAGGGAACAAATCCTCGCCCGCGTCATTCAAAGAACATGCGGATAGACGCTTTTGAGGGCTGCCGCGCGGCACAACGAAATAGCTTTGGAGAAAGCAATGCAAAACGCACTCGGCATGATCTGCCTTATGACAGCGCTGACCCTGCCGCTTCTCGCCGCTTCGGCGACCGCGGCCACCTACAAGAACGACTACATCCCGAAGCGCTCGGACTCGTACCGTCACCACGTCGGCCACATGGAGAACGAGAGCAAGCAGAGGGCGAGAGCAGGCGCCCAATACATGCGCCGCCATCACCTCGGCCTCTTCTAGAGCAATCGGCGCCTCAGCGCGTTTGCTGTCTTGCCCGCGAACGCGGGCATCCAGTTTCAAGGCTCTGACGTAACTCTGGATTCCCGCTTGCGCGGGAATGACAAGAGGCACGCTTGCCGCTTTATCTGCCCGATCCGGCTGGAATCATTCCGCCGTCTCGCGCAGCCGCTCCGCCGCCGATTCAGGCGTAAGGTCCCGCTGGGGAGAGCCCAGCATCTCGAAGCCGACCATGAACTTCTTGACCGTCGCCGAGCGCAGGAGCGGCGGGTAGAAATGGGCGTGCATCTGCCACTCGGCGTGCACGGCGCCGTCGGTCGGCTTCTGGTGAAATCCCATTGAATAGGGGAACGGCGCGTCGAACAGCCGGTCGTAGCGGCGGGTGAGTTCGGACAGCGCGCCCGCGAGCGAGACCTTCTCGCCCGCCTTCAATTCGTCGAAGCCGCCGATACGCCGCCGAGGCAGGATCATGGTCTCGAACGGCCAGATCGCCCAGAACGGCACAAGGACGCAAAAATCGTCGTTGGCGAACACGACCCGCTCGCCCAGCTCGAGCTCCCGCTCGAGGTAGTCGACAAGCAGCGGCCTGCCGTGCTTCACGAGATACTCGCCCTGGCGATGGGTTTCCTTGTCGAGTTCGTTCGGCAGATGGCGCGTCGCCCATATCTGGCCATGCGGATGGGGGTTCGAGGCGCCCATCATCTCGCCCCGATTCTCAAAGATCTGGACCGAGACAATGTCCGGCAGCCCGCCGAGCGCGATCGTCTCCTCGACCCAGACATCGACGACACGCTCGATATCGGCGACGGCCATGCCGGAGAGGGTCAGATCGTGGCGGGGCGAGAAGCAGAGCACGCGGCAGAGCCCGGTCTCGCCCTCGGCGACCATGAGCCCGTCGACCGCCCTCGTCGTCGGCGCGTCGGCTTTGAGCGCCGGGAAGTCGTTGTCGAACACGAAGGTGTGCGGATAGTCCGGGTTCCGCTCGCCGTTGGCGCGCGAATTGCCAGGGCAGAGATAGCAGTCCGGGTCATGGGCCAGCGCCGCCGGCGAGGCTTTGGGCTCCTGCCGGCCCTGCCACGGACGCTGCGCGCGATGAGGCGAGACCAGCACCCACTCCCCGGTCAGCGGATTGAGGCGGCGGTGCGAGGCGTTGCGGAGCGGAGCGAAGCTCGTCACGGAGGGCCTCAAACCGGAACGAGGCCAACGCCGTCCGACGGCGAGCAGACGAAGATTTCGGCGTCGAGGCCGGTCGCGACCCGGTAGCCGTCGACCATGATCCGCGAAGCCTTCTCGACGGCGGACGCCTCGACCAGGCTCACGGTGCAGCCCCCGAAACCTCCGCCGGTCATCCGCGAACCATAGACGCCGTCCACGGTCTGGGCGAGGCCGACGAGCGTATCGACCTCAGGGCAGGTGATCTCGAAGTCGTCGCGCATCGACACATGGGACTGGTTCATCGCTCGCCCGCAGGCGGCGAAGTCGCCGGCGTTGAGCGCCCGCTCGGCTTCGAGCACGCGCGCATTCTCGGTGACGACATGGCGGCAGCGGCGATAGATGAGATCGGGCAGCCTGCGGCGGTTGGCTTCGAGCTCGCTGGGAGACACGTCGCGCAGCGCCTTGATCGGCCCGAGACGGCGGCTGAGCAGCCTCACCCCTTCCTCGCACGCCTCGCGCCGCGCGTTGTATTCGCCGCCGGCGTGCTGATGGCGGACGGCGCTATTGGCGATGAGCAGCCGCAAATGCGGGGCGATGGCGACATTGCGCGCCTCGAGGCTCCGGCAGTCGATCAGGAGCGCATGTCCGGCGACGCCGCGGCAGGAGATATATTGATCCATCACCCCGCAGCGCATGCCGACGAAGTCGTTCTCGGCCCGCTGGCAGAGCTTGGCGATCTCGATCGGCTCGAAGGGCAGCCGGTTCGCGGCGAGGAGCGCATGCGCGCAGGAAACCTCGAGCGCGGCGGAGGAGCTGAGGCCGGCGCCGATCGGGACGTCGGTCCAGACGACGAGATCGGCGCCGGTCAGAGGCCGCCCGCTCATCTCCAGCATCAGCGCGACGCCGAGAACATAGTCGGACCAGTCGCCGACCGCGGCGGGCGGCGGGGAATTGAGATCGAACTCGCGCGTCTCGTCCATGATCATCGAGTAGACGCGGAGGCGCCGGTCGGGTCGCGGCGACGCCGCGGTCAGGGTCGCGAATTCGAGCGCCGCCGGCATGACGAAGCCATCGTTATAGTCGGTGTGCTCGCCGATCAGATTGACGCGGCCGGGGGCGCGGCTGACCGTCGGCACGCGGCCGAAGCGATAGGCGAACTCGACCGCGAGATCGCGCGCTTGGACGCTCATGCGATTTCCTCCCATCGCCGAACAGGAATACCTCGCCGCGTCTGCGTCAAGCGTGATTGAGCGCGGCGCGGGCGCCAAGGTGCGGCGAGGGAGCGGCGCCGGCAAGCCTCAACGGGCGAAACCAAGCGCTCGAAGCGCGCGTTTGAGCAGGGCCTCAGGCATGGCCTGAGTGAGCGACAAGCCCGCGCCAAGCGCGGGGAAGTAAACCAGAACCCCGATGGCGGTCAGCGCCAGCAGCCTGGCTTCGCGGGCGAAGCGCGGGAGATGCGCGAGGAGCCCGGCGAGCGGCGGATCGGCGAGCGTCAGCGCGAGGGCGAGCGCGCCGGCTGCGAATAGGGTCGCGGCGAAGGTCGCGAGCAGCCGAGCGTCGGGCGCGGTCCAGCCGCGCCGCCTGGCGAGCGCGAACACACCGGCGACCTTGATCCACAGGCCCGCCGCGGTCGCGAGGGCGAGGCCCGGCGCGCCGAGCGGCCGGAAGAGAACGATCTTGAGCGCCACATTGACCGCAACGCCGACGAGCGTGACCTTCATCGGCGTCGCCGTGTCGCCGCGCGAAAGAAAGCTCGCCGACGCGATCCGGTCGACCAGGAGCGCGGGCATGCCGAGCGCATAAGCCGCGAGCACGCCCGCGGCCTGGTGGGTCGCGTTGGCCTTGAAGGCGCCGTGCTCGAAGGCGACCGCGATGATGAGATCGGGAATGAGAAGAAAGGCGACCACGAACGGAGCGCCGAGCGCGAGCGTAAGAGAAGCGGCGCGGTTCTGGGCGGCGAGCGCCCCCCGTTCGTCTCCGAGCGCGACGAGAGCCGACATTTCCCGGAGCAGCACCGAGCCGGTCGCGATCACGATGACGCCGCCGGGCAACTGATAAAGCCGGTCGGCGTAGCTGATCGCGGACAGGCCGCCGGTCGGCAGCAGCGAGCCGACGATCTGGTCGGCGAGCGCGCCGATCTGATAGCTCGCCGAAATGCCGATCGCCGGCCCGAGCATCAAGAAAAAGCGCCGGATGTCCGGGGTCCAGCGCGGCCATGTCAGCCGCTCGAGCAGCCCGCGCCGGCGCGCGTCGGCCATGACGATGACGAGCTGGGTCGCGCCGGAAGCGAGAAAGCCCCAGCTCGCCATGCTCGCCACCCCGGGCGAGAGCTTGGGAAAGAAGGCGGCGAAGCCGAGAAAGGCGATCATGCACACATTGGCCGCCGCAGGGGCCATCGCGGGCGTCCCCCAGGCGTTGTTGGCGTTGAGCGTGCCCTGATGAAGCGCGAACACGGCGATGAAGGCGATATAGGGGAACATGATGCGCGACATCGCCACCGCTGCGGCGAACTTGTCGGGCTCGCTGACGAAGCCGGGCGAGGTCAGCCGCACGAGGAGCGGCATGTCGAGATAGACGAGGCCGAGCAGAGCGATCTGCGACAGGATGAGGAGCGTGAAGACCTGGCTCGCGAATCGCCCCGCTTCCTCGGGACTGGACGCTTCGAGCACGCGGGTATAGGTCGGTAGATAGGCGGCGTTGAACGATCCCTCGCCGAAGATCTGGCGGAACTGGTTGGGAAGCTTGATCGCCGCCACATAGGCGTCGTTGAGCGCTCCGCCGCCCAGCAGCGCGGCGAGCGCGACGTCGCGCACGAAGCCGGTGAGCCGGGAAGCGACGGTCCAGCCGCCGACCAGGAATATGTTGCGATACATTGCGCCCGGTTTAGCCGGTTTCGCGGCGCGGCCGAAATCGCGCCATCGCGGCAACGCGCCGATCCTCTCTCCGGCGGCGCTCACCTGTCGATATTCCTTCCGGGTCGATACGATCGTGCGATTTGCAATTCAGGACCGAGACTAAGGGGGCGGGGTCCAAGGATTTTCGCACTGCCGCCCAAACCAATCGTAAAAATGCCCTCCCGATCGACTGGAAGTTATCCGGCCAGCGCGGCGTCGATATCCCGCCAGAGGTCCTCGACGTCCTCGACGCCTGCCGAGAGGCGCAACAGGTCGGGTGGGCAAGGCGAGCCCTCGCCCTCAATCGAGGCGCGATGTTCGATGAGAGATTCGACGCCGCCGAGCGAAGTCGCACGCTTCCACAGGCGGACTCGCGCGGCGGCTGCGATTGCCGCGTCGGCGCCGCCGCGAACGCGGATCGACAGCATGCCGCCGAAGCCGCCCTTCATCTGCCGGCGGGCGACATCATGGCCCGGATGATGGGGCAGCCCGGGATAAAGCACGGTGGAGACGGCCGCGTGGTTCGAAAGGCGGGTCGCGAGCTCCATCGCGTTGTCGCAAGCTGCCCGGACCCGCAGGTCGAGGGTGCGCAATCCCCGGATCAGGAGGAACGCCTCGAACGGATGCAGGATCATTCCGTGCTTGTGGCGGATGGTTCGCGCCCGAGCGCAAAGCGCGTCGTCCGCGGCGAAACACAGCACGCCCGAAATGACGTCGGAATGGCCATTGAGATATTTGGTCGCCGAGTGCATCGCCACGTCGGCGCCAAGGGCAAGCGGCTGGGTGAGGATCGGCGTTGCACAGGTCGAATTCGACGGCGAGCGCGGCGCCCGCCGCATGGGCGATGCGCGCGGCGCCTTTGATGTCGCTCACGCCCCAGAGCGGATTGCTCGGCGTTTCGAGCCAGACGAGCCTGGTCGCTCCCGGCCGCACCACCCGTTCGAGCGCCGCCAGATCCTCGGTCTCGACGAAATCGACGCTGAGGCCGAAGGCCGGCGCTTCGCTCACGAGCCAGGCGCGCAGCGCCCAGTACATGCCCTTGGCCGCGACCACATGAGCTCCCGGTCCAAGGCTCAGGAAAAGCGCGATCGCCGCCGACATGCCGGCGCCATAGACGAGCGTCGCCGCGGCGCCCTCGAGCGCCCCGATCACCGCCTCCGCCTGGCGCACGGTCTCGTTGTCGGGACGGCCATAGATGTTGCCGCTGCGATAGAGATTGTCGGGGTCGCGCTCGAAGGTGGTCGCGACATGGATCGGCGGCACGATGGCGCGGGTGCCCTCATCGATACGGCCCAAGGCCTGGGCGGCGAGGGTGCGCGGACTTAAGGGCCGTGGCTCGGTCACAGTGCGACGCCCCTCAGCAGCTTCGGCGCGCCGCCGCGCGCGCCGCCGGCCTCGGTGATCAGCATGTCTTTCAGCGCCGGCGCGCGGTCGACGATGCGGAGGCCGAGATCGCGGACCAGTCGCAACGCCGCGAAGTCATTGGAGAACATGCGATTGAGCGAATCGAGCCCGAGCCCGCCGGCCGTGACATCGAAACGCCGGCGGCGCTCGTAGGCCGCGAGCGGCCCGGGCGCGCCCGGGTCGAGGCCGAGCCGCATCTCTCCGACGATCGTCTCGGCGAGCGCCGCGACGTCGCGCAACCCCAGGTTCAGGCCCTGCCCGGCGAGCGGGTGGACAACATGGGCCGCGTCGCCGATCAGCGCCAGCCGCTCGTCGACAAACCGCCGCGCAACCTGGAAGCGGAACGGAAAGGACTCGGCGCGCGACGCGAGGCGAATCTCGCCCAGTTTGGGCGTGAAGCGCAGCTCAAGCTCGCGGGTGAGATCTTCGGGGTCGAGTTCGAGAAGCGCGCGGGCGTCCGCGCGGCGCTCGTTCCAGACGATGCTCGACTGGCGGCCGGGAAGCGGCAGGATCGCGAACGGGCCTGCGGGCAGGAAGTGCTGCTCCGCGCGGCCCTCATGATCGCGCTCGTGGGCGATGGTGGCGACGATGCCCGCCTGGTCGTAATCCCAGCCGACGGTCTTGACGCCCGCGAGCGCGACGAGCTTCGAACGCGCGCCGTCGGCGGCGACCGCGAGGCGCGCGCGCAACGAGCGGCCGTCGCTCAGTCCCAGCGACGCGGCGCGCTTTCCCGGAGACCAGTGGACGACCGAGGCCCTGAGACGCTGCACGTCGAGCCGCTCGCATAGCGCCGCGAGCGCGCCGACCACGTCGTCGTTGAACGCCATATGGGCGAGCGTCTCGCTGCCCTTGGCTTCGAAATGGAGATGCGGGGGGCGGATGGCGTCGTGGGTCCTGCCGTCCATGATCGCCATCTTGAGGATGGCTTGCGCCTTGGGCCCGATCGCCCGCCAGGCGCCGACCTGCTCGAGCAGCCGGCGCGGCCCCTCGGCGATCGCGACCGTGCGCAACCGCGCGGCGTCCGCGGGCGGCAGGGGCGCCGGATCGACGAGGGCGATCGAGACCCCGGCGCCCATGGCCTGCTTGACCGCAGCCGCGAGCGCGAGGCCCGAGGCGCCCGCGCCGGCGATGACGAGGTCGAATATGGGAGCGGGTTCGGACACGAGCTTTCCAGTGAGCGGGCTATTGTCGGACGTTTGCCGCAGGCGCGCAATCGGCGGAAGACCCACATCGTAGCGTGGGCGCCCCGCTCTTCGACAAGTTGACCGCCTGCGCCCGCGACGCCGGCGGAATAGCGCGGGTCACGCGGCGCGCGGCGACCGGTTCAATGATAGCCCAGATCGCCGCGGACCTTTCCGCGAAATACCCAATAGGACCAGCCGGTGTACATGAGGATTACCGGCAGGAGAAACAAAGTGCCCACGAGCAGGAATGCCTGCGTCGCCGGCGAGGACGCGGCTTCCCAGAGGGTGAACTTGTACGGCACGATCATCGGCCACAAGCTGATGGCGATGCCGAGATAGGACATCACGAACAGACCGACCGCCCCGACAAATGGCGCCGCTTCCGAGCGATTGTTGAGCGACCGCCATTCCCACCAGGCGATAAGCGCGGTGACAATGGGCACCGGAGCCAGGATCGCGACATCGGGCCAGGAGAACCACCGCTGGGCGATTTCCGCCCGGAAGAACGGCGTCCACAAGCTCACCGCCGCGATCCCGATCAGGACGCCGATGAACGCCCGGCGCCCAAGCGAACGCGCCCAGTCCTGGAGCGCGCCTTCGGTCTTCAAGATGAGCCAGCCCGCGCCGAGGAGACCGTAGCCGAAGACGAGCGCGGCGCCGGTGAGTAACGAGAACGGCGTGAAGCAGTCGAACGAGCCGCCGGCGAAGCGGCGGCCATCGGTCTCGAAGCCCTGAATGAACGCGCCGAGCACGATGCCTTGGGCGAAAGCGCCGAGAACAGAGCCGTAGTTGAAGGCGTGATCCCAAAAAGCCCGATGCAGCGAGTCACGATAGCGGAACTCGAAGGCGACGCCGCGAAAGATGAGCGCGAGAAGCATGATGAGGATGGGAAAGTAGACGGCGGGTATGATGATCGCGAACGCGAGCGGGAAAGCAGCCATTAGCGCGATCCCGCCGAGCACGAGCCAGGTCTCGTTGCCGTCCCAGATCGGGGCGATCGAGTTCATGACCAGATTGCGCGAATCCCGATCGGGCGCGAATCCATAGAGAATGCCCACGCCGAGGTCGAAACCGTCCAGCAGCACATAAAGGAAGACGCCGACGCCGAGGATGAGAGTCCATATCGGCACGAAATCGAGGACCGGCTGGGTCATGGGCGCTGCCCCCCTCCGGTTGTTGGAAGCGCCTCAACCGGGTGTTGCGGGCGGCCGCTTTCGATCGCATCGGGCTCGGCCGCCGCCTCGACCGGACCGAGCCGGATCAGCTTGATCATAAGCGCAAGGCCGGCCGAAAACATGACCAGGTACACGATGAAATAGCCGGCGAATGAAACCCCGACATCAAAGCCGGTCAGCGACGGCGACACGGAATCGGCCGTGCGCAGGAGACCGTAGACCGTCCATGGCTGCCGGCCGACCTCGGTCGTCGCCCACCCAGCCAGTACGGCGACGAAGCCAAGCGGCGAAGCCAGTGTGCAAAGCCATAAGAACCAGCGGGCGTGGAACAGGTCGCCTCGCGCCCGCAACCACAGACTCGCCACGACGACGCCCAGCATGACGACAGCGATCCCGACCATGATCCGGAAGCCAAAGAAGGGGACGATCACGGGCGAGGGGCGCTCATCGGCCGGCCAGTCCTTCAGGCCGCGCACGGTTCCATTTGGATCGTGGGTCAAAATCAGGCTGCCAAGGTCCGGAATCGCGAGCTCATAGCGGTTCGTCTCCGCCTTCTCGTCAGGAATGGCGAATAGATTGAGCGCGACGCGGCTGTGGGTATTCCAGATGGCTTCAATCGCTGCGAGCTTCGCCGGCTGATGCTCGAGCGTATTGAGGCCGTGCGCGTCGCCAAGGAAAAATTGCAGCGGGACCAGGACGGTCAGCAGCCACAGCGACATCGAGAGCATCGTACGGGCTTCTTCGATGAAGCGCCCGCCTCGAAGATA
Organism: uncultured Alphaproteobacteria bacterium; assembly: GCA_963794655.1. Classification (GTDB taxonomy): domain Bacteria; phylum Pseudomonadota; class Alphaproteobacteria; order Rhizobiales; family Beijerinckiaceae; genus Roseiarcus. The sequence continues at coordinate 33,233 of CAWCEV010000006.1, read as the reverse complement.
GGAGGCGGCGACGCCGACGACAACGAAGCCGGTGGTGATGTAAACCGCGTCCACAGTGTGGGCGAGCCGGTAGGGGAATGATGGGTTGAAGATGACCTGCAGCCAGTCCTTGGGCAGGAACCGGCCGTTGACGATTTCGTACCCGGCCGGCGTCTGCATCCAGCTGTTCGTGGACAGGATCCAGAAGGTCGAAAAAAGCGTCCCGAGGGCGACCATCAACGCGGCGACGAAATGCGCCACCTAGGCACCAGGTTACGTCCGAACAGCAGCACGCCGAGAAACGCCGCCTCGAGGAAAAACGCGGTCAGTCCTTCATAGGCGAGGAGCGGCGAGACGACATCGGCGACAGCGTCGGAGAACCGGCTCCAGTTCGTGCCGATTTGGAACGGCATGACAATTCCGGAGACGACGCCCATGCCGAACGACACCGCGAATATCTTGATCCAAAATGTCGAAATGCGGAAGTAGATTTCGCGTCCGATGGCGAGGTGAAGGCCTTCCAGGACCGCAATGAACGATGCGAGCCCGACGGTGAAGGCGGGCAGGAGGAAGTGAAAGGCGATGACCCAGGCGAATTGCACCCGGGAAAGAATAACCGGATCAAGGTTCATCGCGGGCCGCTCTCGCTCTCCGATCGCGGGGCCGGGCCTCGGAGGCGCCCTTACACTATCAGGAGCGGTCAGGATTTTCCATCATGCGCCGACGACGGGCGGGGTGTGACGGCCGTCACTGTCCTGGACCTTTTCGGGGCATATCGCTACGGCAACTGGCGTACGTCTCTTGCGAACTTGACCACATCTGCCTATGGTGAAATAATGGTTTCCAGAGGTTGTGACTGGCGGGGACGCGACACAACCGACGGGTTGATTCTATTGGCCGGGGGGCGTAGTATTTACGCAAGGTCATCGGAGACGATGACGCGCGCCACGGCTGGGTTGATTTCATGATGAATGCCGCGGTCCGCTATTCTCGCAGGCGCGCTTGCCGCTGTTGTGTTGTGCGAAGCGGGCGTCTGCGGACAAGCTCAGGCAGCGGACCCTCTGGGGTTCGGAAATTCTGCGAACCTAAGGCCAAGCTTGGAGCTTTTCAGCGGCGGAGTCCTGGTCGCCACCGCGTACACGACCAGCACGCTTGGCGTCTTTCAGGGATTTATCGGCAACGTCAACGTCACGGCGTCGCCTTCCGTCGGCGGCCCAAACGGGAGAAATACAAGCTATGCCGCCGGCTCCAACGGTGGCAGATTTCTTATCGACTATTTGGGTTTCAACCTCGCTAGTCTCCCCTCTTCGGTCACTTCGATTACCTCGGCGACGTTGGTCATGCCGTCAGGCACAGTCACCAGCGATCTGACTTACACTCTGTTTGGCGCGACACAGTGGGTTACGCAACTGGAGACGCCCGCCGACCAGAACGCGACTCTTTATGCCAACCTGGTCGCCGGGGCAACCTCCGACCCCTACGGTTCGTTCCAGGTCGACGCGACCAACTCCGTGATCGATCTCATGTTCGGGCTCGGCGGGTCCGCGGTAGCCGACATCAACGCCGCGATCGGGAGCAAATCGGTGTTTGCGCTGGCCGGCCAGGTCTCGGCGGCGGCCTCCGCGCCGGAGCCCTCGACCTGGGTCATGTTGCTCGCCGGCTTCGCCGGACTCGGCGTCGTCGCGCACCGTCGCGCCGCCAAACGTCGAGTTGCGGCCAGCTAACGGTTCTCCCGGACACGTCTCGGGTCTGGTCTTTCGGGGCGCGTTGTCGCACGGGCCTTGTCGCGCCGCCCTTCGCTGGGGCTGGCGGTCTCCGCGAAACATTTGACGCCCGGCCGCGGAACGACCATCTCTAGGTTCATGGCTGACGTCTCCTTTCCGGCCGCGTTCGGCGCGGGCCTGCTCTCCTTCGTTTCGCCCTGCGTGTTGCCGCTCGCGGCGCCTTATCTCTGTTATCTCGCGGGCGCGAGCGTCGAAGCCCTGGCGGATGAGAGCGAGACGCAAGCCAAACGCGACATCCTCGTTACCGCGCTCCTGTTCGTGGCCGGCTTCTCGACCGTGTTCGTCGGCCTCGGCGCCACGGCCTCCGCGCTTGGGGAACTGCTCAGGCAATGGAGTCATGCGCTGTCGATCGCGGCCGGGGTCGGCGTGATCTTGATGGGCCTGCATTTTCTCGGCGTGTTCAGGATTGGCGCGATGCTGCGCGAGAAGCGGCTCGAGATCGAGAAACCAGCAGGCGTCTGGAGCGCCTACCCGATGGGCTTCGCATTCGCTCTCGGCTGGACGCCCTGCATCGGCCCGATCCTGGCCACCATTCTCGCCGTCGCCGGCAGCAGGGAGACGGTCGCCAGCGGCGCGCTGCTGCTGGCCGTCTACAGCCTCGGGCTCGGCCTGCCGTTCATCCTCGCCGCGGCTGCGATCGGCCCGTTCATGCGGGCTTCGCGCCATCTGCGCCAACAGTTCGGCCGGATCGAGAAGGCCGTCGGCGTCCTTTTGGTCGCGACCGGCGTTTTGTTTCTGACCGGCGGATTCCAGAACATTTCCTTCTGGCTCATCGAAACCTTCCCGCAATTAGGGCAGATCGGATGAGACCGGAATGAAAGAAGCCCGCCGTCGCAGGCGGGCTTCTCTATCTTCGCTGCAGAGACTTGCTTCGACTGCAGAGACTTGCGGGACAGCGCAGGCGCGCCCCGCAAGCCCGCAGGATCAGGACTTGTTCTGCACGTAGGTGATCTTGCCGTCGGGCCCCTTCTCCCAGGTGTACCAGACGTAGTCGACGCTGGTGCGGTCGCCCTTCTTGTCATAGGCGATGTCGCCGATGACCGTGTGGAAGGTCTTACCCGAATGCATGTATTCGGCGATCTTCTTCGGATCGAGCGACTTCGTCGCCTCAGCCGCCTGCTTGATGATCTGGACCGCGGCGTAGGAGTAGAGGGTGTATGCTTCCGGATCGAAGTTTTTCGCCTTGAACTCTGCAACGACCTCTTTCGCGGCCGGGTTGTTGCGCGGATCGGGTCCGAAAGACATCAGCGTGCCCTCGACGCCGGGTCCGCCGATCTGCGAGAACTCGTTGTCGGTGATGCCGTCGCCGGAGATCATGACCGTCTTCATGCCCTGGTCGCGCATCTGGCGGATGATGAGGCCGCCTTCAGTGTGCAGGCCGCCCCACATCAGATAGTCGGCCCCGGATTCCTTTATCTTGGAGACGATCGCCGAATAGTCCTTCTCACCGGTGTTCACGCCTTCGTAGAGCACTTCCTTGAGGCCGAACTTGTGCATGTTGTCCAGCGCGGCGTCGGCGAGACCCTTGCCGTAAGTCGTCTTGTCGTGAACGACGGCGATCTTCTTGCCCTTGAGCTGGTCGCGGGCGAGCTCGGCCCACAGCATGCCCTGCTGATCGTCGCGGCCGCAGGTGCGGAACGCGTCCCAAAGCTTGCGGTCGGTGACCTTCGGATTCGTCGCCGAGGGCGTGATGAACAGGATGCCGTTCTCCGAATAGACGTCGGAAGCCGGGATCGTCACGCCGGAATTGAAATGGCCGACGACGAATTTGACGCCGTCGCCGACGAACTTGTTGGCGACCGAGACTCCCTGCTTCGGATCGGAGACGTCGTCGCCCTGCTCGAGGGTGATCTGCTGACCGAGGATGCCGCCGGCTTTGTTGATGTCGTCAACCGCCTGCTGCGTGCCATTGACGAGCTGCGCCCCGAAAGCCGCATTTGGACCAGTGATCGGGCCTGCAACGCCCATCTTGATCTGGGCGCTGGCCGCGCCCGAAAACGCCAGGGCCGCGAGAAGCGCGACGCCCGACAACCAATGTTTAGTCATTCAGTTACTCCCTTGAGTTGCGGGCGACGGCCCTCCCTGACGCCCGTCGGCAGAAGGAATTCCACCTTGGGCGCGGATACTTTCTCTTTTTTGGTCAAGAGTCACCTTAAAAAACGCAGAGGTATCGCGGGTTGCAGCGGGTCACTCAACCGATCCCCTTTGCCCGCCAGCTCAAGCCCGAGCGGTCGTAGGCCCAGGAGTATTGCGTCGCCATCTGGGTCGCGCGCATCGCCCGATATCCGACCGCGCCGACGGCCATTGTCCAGACATAAGCGCTTATGAATAGCGCCGGCGACAGCAACGGCTCGCCGTAGAGCGCATAGTGGAGGAATCGCACGCCGGCGGTCAGAAAGATCATGTAGAGCGCAAGCATCGCCAGCGGCCGCCAGGTCTGGGCCATCGCCCGCCCGGTCGCCCACGCGCCGAGCCCTCCCAAAATAAGGGTCAGGAGGACGAAGGTGAAGAATCCGTAAGGAGCATCGGTCCAGAGCACGCCGCCCATCAGTGTCCCCCTTCGAGATAGGCCGCGCGGACTTCGGGCCGGGCGAGCAATTCGGCGCCGCCGCCCTGCATGGTGATTGCGCCGTTGACCATGACGTAGCCGCGATGGGCGAGCCTCAGCGCATGAAAGGCGTTCTGCTCGACCAGGAAGACAGTGAGGCCCTCGCTCTTGTTGAGTTCAGCGATCACCTCGAAAATCTGCTTGACCACGAGGGGCGCAAGACCCAGCGACGGCTCGTCCAGAAGCAATAGCCGCGGCCGGCTCATCAGCGCGCGCGCAATCGCCAGCATCTGCTGCTCGCCGCCGGAGAGCGTCCCTCCACGCTGCGGCGCGCGCTCCTTGAGGCGCGGGAAGAGCGCGAACATGCGCTGAAGGTCCTCATCGAAATGGGCGAAATTGTTGATCGACGCGCCCATCTGCAGGTTCTCGAACACGGTCATCCGCGGGAAGATGCGCCGCCCCTCCGGGGACTGGGCGATCGACAAGCGAGAAATCATGTGCGTGGGCAGGTTGGTGATGTCGACCCCATCAAAGGTGATGCGACCGCGCCGCGCGCGAGGCGCGCCGAAAATCGTCATCATGGTCGTCGACTTGCCGGCGCCGTTGGCCCCGATCAGGGTGACGATTTCGCCCTTGTTCACGTCGATGTCGACGCCCTTGAGCGCCTGGATCTTGCCGTAGAAGGTCTCGATCCCGCGCAGTTGCAGGAGCGGCGGCGCGAGCGCGGGGGAGGCCCCGCCGCTCATTGCTCGAGCTCCTTCTCGATCTGTTCGACTTCGTCCTCGTCCGCGACGCCGAGATAGGCGGCGATCACTTTCGGGTCGGCGCGCACTTCGGCCGGGGTGCCGTCGGCGATTTTGACCCCGTAATCAAGGACGACCACGTGATCGGAGATCTGCATGACCACCGACATGTCGTGCTCGATCAGGAGAACCGAGGTCTTATGGTCGGCGCGGATCGATCGCAGCAGCGTGTTGAGCTCGGCCGATTCGCGCGGGTTCAATCCGGCGGCCGGTTCGTCGAGGCAGAGAAGCACCGGGTCGGTGCACATCGCGCGCGCGATTTCGAGCCGCCGCTGGGCTCCGTAGGGCAGTTCACCCGCCGGATCGTCGGCCCGGTCCGTCAACCCGATCTTGTCGAGCCAGTATTTCGCCCGCTCGATCGTTTCGGCCTCCTTGCGGCGATAATTCGGCGCGCCGACCAGCCCGAGGATGGTGAAGCCACTGGCGAGCATCAGGGTATTGTGGTGGGCGACGAGCAGGTTCTCGAGCGCCGTCATGCCCTGGAATAGCCGAATGTTCTGGAAAGTGCGGGCGACTCGCGCCTGGCGGGCGATCTCGTGGTCAGGCATCCGCTCGAGCAGGAACAGCTCGCCATTCGCGGTCGTCGCGTGGCGGCCCCCGGTTCGGGTCACCGCCGCGACGTCCTCGGGCGTCGCGACTCCGTCGCGCGCAAGCGCCAGGCGCCCCTCGGTCGGCTTGTAGAAGCCGGTGACGCAGTTGAAGACGGTCGTTTTGCCCGCGCCGTTCGGGCCGATCAGAGCGGTGATGTCTCCCCGTCCGACCAAGAAGCTGAAGGCGTTGACCGCAACGAGGCCGCCGAACCGCATCGTGAGGTTCTCGACCGCAAGCAATGGGCCGGTCAGCCAGTTCATCAGCCGTGCCCCTCTTTAACAAGGTCGCCCGAAACGGCTTTTCGCTCCTTGAGAAAGACCGACGGCATCCGGGTCGATACCAGACCTCGCGGCTTCCAGATCATCATGACGACCATCGCCGCGCCAAACAGCAGCATGCGATATTGGGTCGGGTCGAAATCCTCGCCGAAGATTTTTTTCATCCAGTCGAGTTCGCGCATCAATTCGGGCACGCCGATCATGACCGCGGCCGCAATGGCGACGCCGAGTTGCGAGCCCATGCCGCCGAGCACGACGATCGCCAAGATGGTCGCCGATTCGATGAAGGTGAAGCTCTCGGGACTGACGAAGCCCTGACGCACGGCGAAGAACGAACCGGCGAACCCGCCGAACATCGCCCCCAGAGCGAAGGCGGTCAGCTTGGTATTGGTGGTGTTGATGCCGAGCGAGCGGCAGGCGATCTCGTCCTCGCGCAGCGCTTCCCAGGCCCGCCCGATCGGCAGCCGGCGAAGCCGAACGGTGACGAAATTGGTGAGGAGCGCGAGCGCGAGGATCAGATAGAATAGAAAGATCGTGCGGTAGATCGGCGTGAAGGGAAGGTGGAAGATCGCCGCGAATCCGTTGTCGTCGTCGTTGAACGGAATCCCGAAGAAAGAGACATGAGGAATTTCGGAGATGCCGGCATAGCCGTTTGTCAGATCGACCCAGTTGATGAGCACCATGCGGATGATTTCGCCGAACGCCAGCGTCACGATGGCGAGATAGTCGCCTCTTAGCCTGAGCACGGGAAACCCAAGGATGACCCCCCACATTGCGGCGAGCACGCCGGCGAGCGGCAGGCAGACCCAGAACGACAGTCCGAAAGTGGTCGAGAGCAGCGCGTAGGAATAGGCGCCGACCGCATAGAAAGCGACGTAACCGAGATCGAGCAGGCCGGCGAGACCGACCACGATGTTCAGTCCCCAGCCCAGCATGACATAGATCAGGATCTGGACGCCGTAGTTGTTGATCCATTTCAGCGAGGCGCTCGGGCCGAGCAGGCCGAGCGCCAGGATCGGAAACGCGATCACGAGGCCGAGCGCGAAGGGGCCGAAGTAACGTCCGAAAGCCTGGCGGGCGGCCGACGGCGGGGCCGTGCCCTCGCCTTCCCGCGCCGCTTGAGCCAGCGCGCCCCCCATTCCGCCGGCGGCAATCGCGCCGACGCGGTCGAACCAGATCCGCCAGTCCGCGCGGGCCATCTGGCGCAGGAAGACGAACACGAAGACGAGGGCCGAGATTGCGAACGAGAGCGGCCAGCGGCCGATTAGAACGAGCTCGTTATTGATATTCGATTCGGCATGGTAGCTGATGATGGGGAAGCAGAGGCCGAAGGCGACCAGCGCCGCAGCGGCCGCTGTTCGGAGGGCGGGAACGAGCTGGCCGGCGCCGGCTGCGCTTTCGGCCAGCTCGGAGGTTTGCGAGGGCGCGCTCATGTTCAGACCTTCTCCACTTCAGGCCGGCCAAGAATTCCGGAAGGCATGAAGATCAAGGTGATGGCGAGAATCATGAAGGCCGCCACGTCCTTGTAGTCGGTTGTGAAATAGGACGACCAGAACACCTCGATGAGGCCTATGAGGAGGCCGCCGAGCACCGCGCCAGGCAACGAGCCGATGCCGCCGAGCACGGCTGCTGTGAAGGCCTTCACGCCGGGCACGAAGCCGTCGGCGAAATTCACCACGCCGTAGTAGATCACGAACATGACGCCGGCGACCGCGGCGAGGGCCGCGCCGATAACGAAGGTGATCGAAATCGTCGCGTCGACATCGATCCCCAGCAGCGCCGCCATCTTGCGATCCTGCTCACAGGCGCGTTGCGCCCGCCCGAGCGAGGTGTGCTGAACGAGATACCAGAAGGCGGCGAGCAGAATGGCCGTGACCGCCACGATCAGGATCTGGCGCACGGACAGCGTGACGTCGTAGGTCCCACCCGTCAGGTTGAAGACGTGATTGGGCAATTGGGGCGCCGGTTTGTTGCGCGGCCCTTGAACAACCTGGACAAAATTTGACAGGAAGATCGACATTCCAATCGCCGAAATGAGCGGCGCCAATCGGAACGATCCGCGCAGCGGGCGATAAGCAAGGCGTTCGATCGCCCAATTCCACAGTGCAGTCAGCGCCATCGCGGCGACGAGGACGATAATAAACACCAGCGGCAGGGACCCAAGGCCAAGGATCTGGGTCAAAATCATGAATATGATCAGGGCGATGAAGGCTGACAGCATGAACACGTCGCCGTGGGCGAAATTGACCATGCCGATGATTCCGAAAACCATCGTGTAGCCGATGGCGATTAATCCGTAGATCGACCCCAGCGTGAGTCCGTTAATCAACTGCTGCAGGAAATTGTCCATGCGCCGACCTGCCCTTTGTTTCACCCCACTTCGCAGGAAACGTGCCATTAACCGCCGGCCGCCCTGTCGTTGACCCGATTTCGGCCCGCTGGCGGGTTCTCGATCGCGCCTGGTTAGCCACAGCCTAGCCGCCATGCGCACGCACGGCAACTCGACCTTCGGCCCGCAAGCCGATCGCCGACCGAAGTTGCGGAGCGCCTGACGGGCGAGTATTGCGCAAGTTACGTAATATCCGGACAGATATTTCGCATCGCGCCAGGCCCGATCGACCAGGCCATGCAGCGAATAACCAAACTCATTTCCAAATGAAGCCTCGCCTCTCGTCGAGGAAGAAAGCCGCGACGTCTTGATCTTTGCCGCGCGATGCGAAAGGTTGCAGCACATTGCTCGCGTCGCTCTCGGGGGCAGGGGGCGCATCGGCGAACTGATCAGGGCCGAAGAGGAAGGAAACGTCGATGGCCATGACGATGACGGGCGACGTGAACTTGCCCGCCAGCCGGCCGAAGGTTTGGGAGCTACTCAATGATCCAGAGGTGCTGAAGGCCTGCATCCCGGGGTGCGAGTCGTTGGAGAGAACCGGCGACAATGGGTTCGCGGCCGTGGTCAAGACCAAGATCGGGCCGGTGTCGGCGACCTTCAAAGGCAAGGTCGAGCTTTCGGACCTCACGCCTCAAGTCGGGTACACCATCAAAGGGGAGGGCGAGGGCGGCATCGCCGGTTTCGCAAAAGGCGGCGCGAAAGTGGCGCTTGCCGACGCCGCCGGCGGAACGTTGCTGCACTACGACGTCGAGGCGCATGTCGGGGGCAAGATCGCCCAGCTCGGCGCGCGGCTGATCGACGGCGTCGCCAAGAACATGGCCGACAAGTTTTTCACGAGTTTCGCGGCCATCGCCGCCGCCAGCGCGGCGCCGGCTCCCGCAGCCGCCGCGGACGCGCCATCAACCCCTGCGGCCGCCCCGGCGGCGCCATCAACCCCTGCGGCCGCCCCGGCGGCTCAATCGCCGACCCGCGCCGCGCCGCCTGCCCCGGCGCAGCCAATCGCTGGCGCGAAGCCCGCGCCGCAAGCAATCCCTTCGAAAAAGTCTTGGTTCAGGAGGATATCGGAATGGTTCATGTCTCTATGGCGGTGAACGGCCGGCCCGCGTCGGCCGACGTCGATCCGAGAACGCTACTGGTTCAGTTCCTGCGCGAGAACCTGCGCCTGACCGGCACCCATGTGGGCTGCGACACCTCGCAATGCGGCGCCTGCGTCGTCCATGTCGACGGGCGGGCCATCAAATCCTGCACCGTTCTTGCCGTGAGCTGCGAGGGGGCCCAGGTGACGACGATCGAGGGCCTCGCCAGCGGCGGCAAGCTGCACCCGATGCAGCAGGCCTTCCAGGACAATCATGGCCTGCAGTGCGGCTTTTGCACTCCAGGCATGATCATGGCTGCGGTCGACCTCGTCAATCGGGAGGGCTCGCACCTCGACGAAGCCGCGATCCGCCACGGGCTCGAAGGCAACATCTGCCGCTGCACCGGCTATCACAACATCGTCAAGTCCGTCGCGCAGGGCGCACGCGAGATGAGCGCCGCGGCGACGCCCAAAGCCGCTGAGTGACCGCTCGCTTCACGACGTTCCAAGGGAGAGAAACATCATGAGCGCGACAGGCATCGGCGCCTCCGTCAAACGCAGGGAAGACATCCGTTTCATCACCGGCAAGGGGCACTACGTCGACGACATCAATCGTCCGGGCCAGGCCTACGCATTCTTCGTTCGGTCCCCCCATGCGCATGCGACGATCAAAAAGATCGATACGGCCGCGGCGCTGAAGTCGCCAGGCGTTGTCGCGATCTTCACCGGCGCCGACACGGTCGCCGACAAGATCGGCGCTCACATTCCCGGCTGGACCGTCCACTCCAAGGATGGGTCGCCGATGAAAGTCGGATCCTTCCCCGCGCTCGCGCATGGGAAAGCTCTCTACGTCGGCGATCCTGTTGCGGTCGTTATCGCGGACTCCACCGCTCAGGCGAAGGACGCCGCCGAGAAGCTCGTCGTCGACTATGACGTGCTGCCCGCGGTCATCGACACCGCGAGCGCGGCCAAGGCCGGCCAGCCGCAAATTCACGAATATGCGCCAGGCAACACCGTCTTCAACTGGCACGTGGGCGACAAGGCCACGACGGATGCAGCCTTCGCGAAGGCGGCGCATGTGACGACGCTCGATCTCATCAACAACCGCACCATCCCGAATGCGATGGAGCCGCGCGCGGCGCTGGGCGAATACGATTCGGGAACGGACGTGCAGACCCTCTACACCACGAGCCAGAACCCTCACGTCGCGCGTGTCGTCCTGTCCGCATTTCAGGGAGTCGCGCCGGAGCACAAGCTGCGCGTCATCGCGCCCGACGTCGGCGGCGGCTTCGGGTCGAAGATCTTCATCTACAATGAGGAGACGGTCTGCGTCTGGGCGGCCAAGAAAATCGACCGCCCGGTCAAATGGACGGCGGAGAGGACGGAGTCCTTCCTTGCCGATGCGCACGGGCGCGACCACGTCTCGCATGCTGAACTCGCGCTGGACTCGAGTGGCAAGATCCTCGCGATGCGGGTCCATACCGTCGCCAATCTCGGCGCCTATCCTTCGACTTTCTGGGCCTCTGTTCCGACTTATCTTTACGGGATTTTGCTGTCCGGGCAGTACGACATCGCCGCGATCTATTGTGAGGTCGATGGCGTCTACACGAATACGGTTTCCGTCGACGCCGTCCGCGGCGCCGGCAGGCCCGAGGCGACCTATCTGGTTGAGCGGATCGTCGAGAAGGCGGCGCGCGAGTTGGGTCGCGATCCCGCCGATTTCCGTGGCCAAAACTTCGTCAAGTCGTTCCCCCATCAGACGCCGGTCATTCTCGCTTATGACGTGGGCGACTATCCCAAGGCGCTCGACAAGGCGCTCGAGCTCGCCGACTACAAGGGCGTCGGCGCCCGCAAGGCGGCGTCCGCCGCCAAGGGCAAGCTGCGCGGCGTCGGCTTCTCGGCCTATATCGAGGCGTGCGGCCTCGCGCCGTCGCAGGCGGTCGGCGCTCTCGGAGGCGGCGTCGGCTTATGGGAATCGGCCGAAGTGCGGGTCAACATGGTCGGAACGGTCGAGGTCCTGACCGGTTGCCACAGCCACGGCCAGGGGCATGAGACGACATACGCCCAGCTCGTGTCGTCGCGGCTCGGGATTCCGATCGAAAACGTGTCGATCGTCCACGGGGACACCGACAAGGTGCAGATGGGCATGGGCACTTACGGCTCGCGCTCGGGCGCCGTCGGCATGTCGGCGATTTCGAAAGCGCTCGACAAGGTCGAGGCCAAGGCCAAGAAGGTCGCCGGCCACGTGCTCGAGGCCTCCGACCAGGACATCGAGTTCAAGGACGGGAAGTTCACGGTGAAGGGCACGGACAAGTCGATCGACTTCGTCTCTGTCGCGCTGAACGCCTATACCGCGCACAAGTTCAATGGCCAGGAACTGGAGCCGGGCCTGAAGGAGACTGCGTTCTGGGATCCGATAAACTTCACCTTCCCCGCCGGCGTCCATATCTGCGAGCTCGAAGTGGATCCGCAGACCGGCGTCGTGACGATTGACCGCTGGACCGCCGTTGACGACTTCGGCAAGCTCATCAATCCGATGATCGTCGAGGGTCAGATTCACGGCGGCGTCGTCCACGGCATCGGCCAAGCGCTGATGGAGGGCGCGCATTACGACGCTGACGGGCAACTGCTGACTGCGAGCTACATGGACTACTGCATGCCGCGGGCCGACGACGCGCCCGCGTTCAAGATCGATACGATCGAGACGCCTTGCCCGTCCAACCCGCTCGGCATCAAGGGCTGCGGGGAAGCCGGCGCGATCGCCTCTCCGCCTGCGGTCATCAACGCGATCACCGACGCGCTCGGCCACGAGGATGTCACCATGCCGGCAACGCCGCAGGTCGTCTGGCGGGCAGCGCAAAAGGCTGTGACGAAGCGCGCCGCGGAATGAACCAAGATCGAGGCGGCCCCAAGCCGCCTCTCCCCACGCCCTTATCGGGAGAATTGAAACATGTACGCCTTTGAATATCATCGCCCCCGGACGCTCTCCGGTGCGGTTGCCGATCTTGGGAAGACCGACGCCAAGGCGCTCGCCGGCGGCATGACGCTGTTGCCGACAATGAAGCAACGGCTGGCTTCGCCGGCCGCGCTCATCGATCTCAAGAGCGTACCCGAGCTCGCAGGGATCACCCGCGAGGGAGACAATCTCCTGATCGGAGCCATGAGCCGGCACGCCGACGTCGCCCGAAACAATGTGGTGCAGGCGGCGATCCCAGCGGTGGCCAGACTTGCCGGCGGCATCGGCGATCCGCACGTGCGCAACATGGGCACGATCGGCGGCTCGCTCGCCAACAACGACCCATCCGCCGACTACCCGGCGGCTGCGCTCGCGCTGGGCGCAACGATCGTCACCAACAAGCGCCGCATCGCCGCGCAGGATTTCTTCACCGGCCTGTTCGAGACCGCGCTCGAAGCGGGCGAGCTCATCACCCAGGTGAGCTTCCCGATTCCGCAGAAGGCGGCCTATATGAAATTCGCCAATCCGGCCTCGCGCTACGCGCTCGTCGGCGTGTTCGTCGCCAAGACCGCGGGCGGCGTCCGTGTCGCTGTGACCGGGGCCGGCGGGAACGGCGTCTTTCGAGCCAACGCGCTCGAGGCGGCGCTTAACGCAAATTTCTCGGCAGCGGCGCTTGACGGCGTTTCCGTGCCGTCGAGCGGCCTCAATTCGGACCTGCACGCCGACGCCGAGTATCGCGCCCACCTCATCGGGGTGATGGCGAAGCGCGCAGTCACGGCGGCAGGCTGAGGATTCCTCCGGGCCGTTCCGGTCGCGGCTGGGCTTGACCCGGCCGCGCGCCTCTTTGCAGGGTGCGGCGGATTTCAGACGCGGAGCTGGTGTTGACCCTGCAAACGACGGCCGTTCCGGCTACGATCGACGAAACATTGGCCCTGCTCGGCAGGGCCTCTTACGTCGGCGATCGCCCGCTCGCGACCGTCATTTTCCTGAGCCTCAGGCTGGCGCGGCCGCTCTTTCTGGAAGGCGAGGCAGGCGTCGGCAAGACGGAGATCGCCAAGGTTCTCGCCGCCACGCTCGATCGAAGGCTGATCCGGCTCCAGTGCTACGAGGGCCTCGATATCGCGAGCGCCGTCTATGAGTGGAACTATCCGGCGCAGATGATGGCGATCCGGCTGGCCGAGGCAGCCGGGGAGCACGACAAGGATCGCATCGAGCACGACATTTTCTCGGAACGCTACCTCATCAAGCGCCCGCTGCTGCAGGCGCTTGAGCCCGGCGCCAACGGCGCGCCGGTGCTGTTGATCGACGAGATCGACCGGGCGGACGAGGCCTTCGAAGCCTATCTGCTCGAGATCCTGTCCGACTTTCAGGTGACGATCCCCGAAATCGGCGTCCTCAAAGCGCCCGAGCCGCCGATCGTCGTGATCACCTCCAATCGCACGCGCGAGATCCACGACGCGCTGAAGCGCCGCTGTCTCTACCATTGGCTCGGCTATCCTGACCTCGAGCGCGAGACGGCGATCGTGCGCGCCAAGGCGCCGCGGGCGCCGCAACGCCTCACCGCCGAGCTCGTGGCCTTCGTGCAGCGCCTTCGCAAGCAGGACCTGTTCAAGTCGCCGGGGGTCGCCGAAACCCTGGACTGGGCGGCGGCGCTGGCCGAGCTCGACGCGGTCGCCCTCGATCCGGGCCAAGTCTCCGACACGCTCGGCGTCCTGCTCAAGTATCAGGACGACATCGCCAAGATCGAAGGCGCGAAAGCGCACATGCTAGTCGAGGAGACACGCGCGGAGCTCCGCAAGCTGGAGACGGCGACCGGGAGCTCCGGGGGGAAACCAGGCGGGGCGGCTTGATCGCCTCGCTTGCCGAAACCGAGCCCCAGCGCGGAGGCCTGCTCGCGCAAAACATCGTCCTCTTTGCTCGCGCCTTGCGCGAAGCCGGCCTGCCGCTGGGACCGGGCGCGGTGCTCGACGCCCTCGCCGCGGTTGAATCCGCGGGCATCGGTGACCGTGACGACTTTTACACGACCCTGCACGCGGTCTTCGTCAAGAAGCATGAGGAGAGCCTGCTGTTCGACCAGGCGTTCCGCATCTTCTGGAAGCGAAAGGGCCTGATCGAGAAGCTGATCGCGATGCTGGCGCCCCGCGCGCCCGCTGAGCGCGCTCTCAAGCCCGCGGAAGCCGGGGCGAGCCGCGTCGCGGACGCCCTGTTCAAGACGGCGCAAGACGACGCGAAGCCGGTTCCTTCGCTCGAGCTCGACGCCCGGCTGACGATGTCGGCAGCGGAGATCTTGCGAACGAAGGACTTCGCCCAGATGAGCGCGGACGAGATCGAGGCCGCGCGCAAGGCCATCAAGCGGCTCGTGATGCCTGAAGACAGGCGCCGGACGCGACGGTTGGAGCCTGGGGGTCCGCGGGTGCGAATCGACGCGCGCCGCAGTTTCCGCCGCTCGTTGCAGCCCGGCGGCGTCATCGACCTCGAGTTTCGCTCGCCAATCGAGCGGCCCCCGCCGGTCGTGGCTCTGTGCGATATTTCCGGGTCGATGAACGAATATACCCGCCTTTTCCTGCATTTCCTGCATGCGTTGGGGGAAACGCGGCGGGTGTCGACATTCCTGTTCGGCACCCGGCTGACCAACGTCACCCGGGCGATGCGGGCGCGCGATCCCGACGATGCGCTGGCGCGATGCTCGGCCCTTGCTGTCGACTGGTCGGGCGGCACCCGAATCGGCGAGGCCCTGGCGCAGTTCAACCGCGACTGGTCGCGGCGCGTGCTTGGGCAGGGCGCAATCACGCTTCTTTTCACCGATGGGCTCGAGCGGGACAATCTCGACCTGCTCAGGGCCGAGATGGAGCGCCTCGCCAAGTCGAGCCGGCGCATCATCTGGGTCAACCCGCTGTTGCGCTTTGGCGACTTTGCCGCCAAGGCGGGAGGGATCCGCGCCATGCTCCCTTATGTCGATTCGTTCCGGCCGATCCATAATCTGGCCAGCATGGCCGAGCTTTGCCGGGCGCTGTCGGGGTCGGAGGGCTCATCGGCGGACCGAAAGGAGCGGCTTCTCGCGGACGAGGTGAGCGCACCAGCCTTGCGGAGCGGCCCCGGCGGGGCCATTTTCGGGCGAACATAACGGTAAGGGCAATGACCGGCAGGCCGCGCCCTGCCTTGTTTGACAGGCGGCCGTCGCCTGGACGCGCGCCGGGGCGTCGTTACCCAGCCGGCGGTCCGGCGGAAGGAGGCTGATGCTATGCTGACACGAGACGAAGACGTTCTCGCCGCCGCCGAGTTGTGGCGCGAAGCAGGGCGCGACGTCGCAATCGCGACGGTCGTCGAAACCTGGGGCTCGGCGCCGAGGCCGGTCGGCTCCCATCTCGTCATCGACGGGGAGGGCAACTTTCTCGGTTCGGTTTCGGGCGGCTGCGTCGAAGGCGCGGTCGTCGAGGAGGCGTCCGAGGTGATCGCCAAGGGCGCGCCGCGGATGCTCGAGTTCGGCGTCGCCGACGAGACGGCCTGGCGGGTCGGTCTCTCCTGCGGCGGGCGGATCAAGGTCTATGTCGAAAGGCTCGCCTGATGCGCCTTGACGTCCTCAAGGCGATGAATTCGGCGCGAGCCGGCCGTCGCGCGGGTTCGATCGTCACCCGTTTGGCCGATGGCGAGCAGCGCTTTGTGGCTGCCGAGCGGATCGACGCCGACCCCCTTCGCGACCAGCTCGAGGCGGCGCTTCGCATGGGAAAGAGCGGCGCCGTCTCGGTCGAGGGCGAGGACTATTTTCTCACCGTGCAGGCGCCGTCGCCGCGGCTCTCCCTGATCGGGGCGGTGCATATCTCGCAGGCGCTGGCGCCGATCGCGCAGATCGCCGGGCTCGACGTCTCGATCATCGATCCGCGCACCGCTTTCGCGACGCCCGACCGCTTTCCCGACGTTCCGGTCATCGCCAAATGGCCGGACGAAGCCCTCTCCGAGGCGCCTCTCGACCGCTATACCGCGATCTGCCTCCTGACCCACGACCCAAAGATCGACGACCCCGCCCTCGAAATCGCCCTCAAGGCGGAGTGTTTCTACATCGGCGCGCTCGGCTCGCGAAAGACGCACGCCAAGCGGCTCGAGCGGATGCGCGCCAAGGGCTTCGACGAGGCTGCGCTGGCCCGGATTCACGCGCCGATCGGGCTCGACATCGGCGCCGTCAGCCCGGCTGAAATCGCGATCTCGATCATCGGCGAGATCGTCGCTTCGCTGCGCAAGAAGCCGCTCAGGGCCGAAAGCGCGGCGGCATGAAATTCGGCTCGACTCCGATCGAGGAAGCCGAGGGCGCCGTTCTCGCGCACGGGGTGCGGATCGAAGGCGCTTCGCTCAAGAAGGGCGACCTTCTCACCCGCGAGCGCCGGCTGGCGCTGTCGGCGGCGGGCGTGGCGAACGTCGTTGCGGCGCGCCTGGAGCCCGGAGACGTTGGTGAGAACGAGGCGGCGCTGATGCTCGCCAACCGTCTGGCGGGCGCGAATCTGCGCTGCTCGGCGCCGTTCACCGGGCGGGTCAACCTGTTCGCGGAGGCGCCGGGACTGGCGATGATCGCCGCCGAGGCGATCGATCGGGTCAATGCGGTCGACGAGGCGATCACGGTTGCGACCCTGCCGCCCTATCGGGCCGTCGCCGATGGCGACATGGTCGCGACCGTCAAGATCATTCCGTTCGCGACGCCCTCCCGAACGCTCGACGCGGCGCTTGACGCTGCCGGCGCGTCGGCCGCGATCGCCGTTCGTGCGTTCAGGCCGATGCGCATCGGCGTGGTCTCGACGATGCTTCCGGGGCTGAAGGCGAGCGTCGTCGCGAAGACGATACGGGTGCTCGAAGCCCGCCTCGCGCCGGCGGGAGCGCGCATCGCGGCGCAGGAAATCGTTCCGCACGAGGTGGGCCCGCTCGCGAAGGCGCTGGGCCGGCTCATCGATGGCGCCGATGCGATCGTCGCGTTCGGGGCCTCCGCCATCACCGACCGCCGCGATGTCATTCCCGCCGCGATCGAGGCGATAGGAGGGCGCATCGAGCGCTTCGGCATGCCGGTCGATCCCGGCAATCTCTTGCTCCTCGCCGAACGCCAGGGCGTGCCGATCATCGGCGCGCCGGGGTGCGCCCGCTCGCCCAAAGAGAACGGCTTCGACTGGGTCCTGCAGCGGGTTCTGACCGGCACGCCGATCCGTGACGCGGACATCCGCGCGATGGGAGTCGGCGGGCTCCTCATGGAGATCGGGACGCGGCCGCAGCCGCGCGCGCCCAGTGACTAGGGTCGGCGCCGTCGTGCTTGCCGCGGGCCGGTCGGCGCGCTTTCGCGCCGCAGGCGGAGCGGGCGCGACCAAGCTTGTCGCGAAGCTCGGCGAGAAGCCCATCGTGCGGATGGTCGCTGAAGCGGCGCTCGCGTCCAAGGCCCATCCGGTGATCGTGGTGACCGGCCATGCTCGCGCGTCGGTCGAGGCGGCGCTCGCCGGCCTCGATGTCGAGTGGGCTCACAATCCCGATTTTTCGAGCGGCCTCGCATCGTCGCTGCGGGTCGGGCTTGCCGCCATGCCTGCCGATGTCGCGGGCGCGCTCGTCCTGCTCGGCGACATGCCGTGGATCGAGCCGCGGCTCATCGACGCCCTGATCGGCGCGTTTCTCGCCAAGGAAACCGCGCTCGCGGCCGCGCCCACGCGCGGGGGCCAACGAGGCAACCCGGCGCTCATCGGGCGCGGTCTGTTCGAGGCGGCGATGAAGCTCACGGGCGACGAGGGCGCACGCCGGCTGATCGGCTCGCTTGGGGCCGGGGAGCTCGTCGAAGTCGAAGCGCCCGACGAGGGCGTGGCGGTCGATATCGACACGCCCGACGACTTGGCGGTGGCCAGGCGGCCGGGTGGCCGCGCCCCCTGACGCGCACAACGAAACCCAAGCCGAGGCGCAACAGAATCAAAATCCGGCGCAACGAAATCCAAATTTGGCGCAACAAAAACCAAATCGGCTTTCCGGTTGCTCCCCTAGCCTTTTCAATACCTTAGACCAAAGATGCCGCCAACGGAGGCCTGGGCTGCCTCCCCCTCCACCAGCCTTCGGCTGGTCCCCCTCCCGCGCATGCGCGAGGGAGGATGGCGCGACGGATGGCCATATCCTCCCCCATGGAGCGCCAGCGGAATGGGGGAGGGGGACCGGGCGAAGCCCGGTGGAGGGAGCATCAGCGGCATGCAGCGTAATAGCATGGGTTTCTGATTATCGCAAGATGCTGGCGCTCCTTTCGTAAACCAGCATTACATCAGCTTCATGCCCCGCAGCGAGGCGTGCCCGTCGCGGCCGATGATGATGTGGTCGTGGACGGCGAGGCCCAGCGTCTTGGCGATGGCGACGATCTCGAGCGTCATCTTGATGTCCTGGGTCGACGGCGTCGGGTCGCCCGAGGGGTGGTTGTGCACCAGCACGATCGCGGTCGCCGCGAGTTCGAGCGCCCGCCGCATCACTTCGCGCGGATAGACGGGGGTGTGATCGACGGTGCCCGATCCCTGAATCTCGTCGGCGATGAGCCCGTTCTTGCGATCGAGGAAGAGGACCCGGAAGATTTCGCGCGCCTCGAACGCCATCGAGGTCCGGCAGTAATCGACCACCTCGCTCCACGAGCCCATCGGCAGCCGCTTCTTGACCGCTCCCTTGGCGAAGCGCTGCGCGGCGGCTTCGACGATCTTGAACTCGGCGATCGCGCCCGCGCCCATCCCCTCGACCTCGGCGAGGCGCCCCGGCTCGGCGGCGATCGCCTCGGCGAACGAGCCGAAGCGGGCGACCAGCGCCTTCGCCAGCGGCTTGACGTCGCGGCGAGGAATCGCGCGGAAGAGGACGAGCTCGAGCAGTTCGTAGTCGGCGATGGCGCCCGTGCCCGCTTCCATGAGGCGCGACCTCAGCCGCTCGCGATGCCCGTGATAATGCGGCGTTTCGCCGTCGCCGCCCTCAGGGGTCGGGGGAGGAGCAGCGGCTCGCGCCCGGGCCGTCGCCGGGAGCGCTGCGCCCGCCTCGTGCAACTCGACGCGCGAACGCCGGCGGCGCGGACCAAAGGCCTTGGCGTCCCCGCCGGCGTCCGAGGTCATCGGATCGGCGCGCGATCGGCCCCCGTGGGCGAAAGGGTGAAAATCTCGTACCCGGTCTCGGTCACCCCGACCGTGTGCTCGAACTGCGCCGACAGCGAGCGGTCGCGCGTCACCGCCGTCCAGCCGTCGGAGAGGATCTTCACGCCGTAGCCGCCGAGATTGATCATCGGTTCGACGGTGAAGAACATGCCGGGACGAAGCTCCGCGCCTTCGCCTTTCCGCCCGACATGGAGGATGTTCGGCTCGTCGTGGAACAATCGGCCGAGGCCATGGCCGCAGAAATCGCGCACGACCCCGCACCGCTCGCCTTCGGCATAGGTCTGAATGGCGTATCCGATGTCGCCCGTCGTCCCGCCCGGCCTGATCGCCGCTATGCCGCGCATCAACGCTTCATAGGTGACATCGATCAGCCGCTGGGCGCGGCGCGGCGCTTCGCCCGCGACGAACATGCGGCTCGCGTCGCCATGCCAGCCGTCGACGATCAGGGTCACGTCGATGTTGAGAATGTCGCCGTCGCGCAGCGGCTTGTCGTCAGGAATGCCGTGGCAGACGACGTGATTGATCGACGTGCAGATGGACTTGCGGTAGCCGCGGTAATTGAGCGGCGCCGGATAGGCGTCGTGGTCGCGCGCGAACTCGAACACGAACTTGTCGAGGCTCGCGGTGGTAACCCCCGGTTTGACCAAGGGGCCGATGAGGTCCAGCGCCTCGGCGGTCAGCGCTCCGGCCTTGCGCATGCCGGCGAAATCCTCCGGCCGGTACAATCGGATCTGCCCGCTGCGGCGGCCGATCTTCTCGCCCGCCTGCACAAATGTCGTCGAACTCGTCACCGCAGCGTTCCCTTGGCCTTCTTCTTGGATACCCTACTCATATGCCCTGCTTCAGGCCGAACACAAGGCTTCCGAGCGCCCGGTTCAGGATCCCCTTGCTACGTGCGATTTTCCCCGGCTTGATGATAGGCTCGCGCCCTGCTGGCCGGCGCGCCGAAGGAAACTCACGATGGACAAACCCACGATCGTAACCGCCGCCGTGCTGCTGATCGGCGACGAAATCCTCTCCGGCCGCACCAAGGACCGCAACCTCGGCTATATCGCCGAATATCTGGCGAAAGTCGGCGTGGATGTGAAGGAAGCGCGCGTCGTCCCGGATGTCGAGGACGAGATCGTCGCCGCACTCGACGCGCTCCGGCGGCGTTACGACTATGTGCTGACGACCGGGGGCATCGGGCCGACCCACGACGACATCACCGCCGACGCGGTCGCGCGCGCGTTCGGGGTCGCGATCGACGAGGACCCGAGGGTCATCGCCGCCATGCTCAAGCGCTACGCGCTGGGTGATCTTACGCCGGCGCGGCGGCGCATGGCCCGCATCCCCGCCGGCGCCGACCTGATCGAGAACCCGGTCTCGACCGCGCCCGGCTTTCGCATCGGCAATGTGTATGTGATGGCCGGCGTTCCCGCCGTCATGCAGGCGATGCTCGACTTCGCGGTCAAGACGATGAAGACCGGCGCGGCGATGCAGGTCGCGACGATCGAGGCGGGCGGCGCGCCCGAGGGGCTCTACGGCGACCCGCTGGGGGCGATCGCCGCCGCCCACGCCGAGGTCTCGATCGGCTCCTACCCGTCCTACAAGGACGGCCGCTTCAACAACCAGATCGTGGTGCGGGGAAAGGATCCGGGCGCGGTCGCCGCGGCGAAGGCGGCGGTCGAGGCGATGCTCGCCGCGCTTTCGGGCGCTGCCGCGGCGCGTTGAGCCCTAAGGGCGCGCGACGCCACCCGAAAGATGTTGATGCGGCGCGACCGCTGCTCGCCCGCAACCGCCGCCCTTGCTATGGAGAGGCGACCCTCACTGCCCAGGGAGCCGACATTTGACCGCCGCCCGCGACAAGGCCTTTCCGGTTTCATGGGACCAGTTCCACCGCGACGCGCGGGCGCTCGCCTGGCGCCTCGCCTCGGCCGGGCCGTTCGACGCCATCGTCGCCATCACGCGTGGCGGGCTCGTCCCGGCCGCGATCGTCGCGCGCGAGCTCGAGGTGCGGGTGATCGAGACCGTCTGCATCGCCTCCTATCACGACTACAAGAACCAGGGCGGCCTCAAGGTCCTGAAGACGATCGCGCCCGATGTTTCGAAGCTCAACGACGGGGCGAGGATCCTCATCGTGGACGACCTCGTCGACACCGGCGCGACGGCGAAGGTGGTGCGCGAGATGCTGCCGAGGTCGCATTTCGCGACCGTCTACGCCAAGCCGCTCGGACGGCCGATGGTCGACACCTTCATCACCGAAGTTAGCCAGGACACCTGGATCTATTTCCCCTGGGACATGGGCCTCGCCTTCCAGCCGCCGATCGCCAAGGACGGCGCCGGCTGAGCGGGGGCTTAGGCCGGCGTCCGGTTCATTTTCGTCCCGAAATGTGAAACAAGCGCGTTGAAGCGTTTGTATTTTGGCGAGCCGGATCCGTCATTGCGAGCGTGAGCGAAGCAATCCGCGGGAGCGTAGGCGCTCCATCTTCTGCCGGGTGGCTTCGCCGCTTCGCTTCTCGCAATGACGGGTTGCACGAAATGCAGCACGCTTCGGGCGGACGTGGCGAAACCGGTAGACGCAAGGGATTAAAAACCCTTTTTTGAGCCCCGCGAGTAACTTTCTTTCTGGAGGGCTTTCCATCTAGAAAACATGGACTTATTCCCTGGCGTTAGCCGGAAGGAGGGTTGAGGCAATCAAAGCTAGGAGCCGCATAGGAGCCAGGTGCTGGAACCGGCCGAAGATTCGCCATCGCGCGACCAAGCGCGTTATGGCGCTTATATGGCAAAGCGGACGTGGCGAAATCGGTAGACGCAACAGACTTCTAATTGGAGTGCCCACGGGGAAATTCGTGGAGCAGAACCGCTCAAAGTCGGGGAACGCTAACGGGCTCGCGCCCCAGGCCAATCCCGAGCCAAGCCCTCAATTGAGGGAAGGTGTAGAGACTGGACGGGCGGCGCCTTCGGCCGAGAGGCCATGGCGAAGGGACAGTCCAGACCACGAACGCCGACTGGCGGCGGCGAAAGCCGAAGTGGTAAGAAAATCTGTTTCTCTCTGAGAGTGCGGGTTCGAGTCCCGCCGTCCGCACCAAATGCGTTCTGAGATATGCCTCGGCAAGGTTGCGGGCGGGGTTCGGGTCATATCCTGACGTCGGCTTGAGGGCCGCGCGCTCGAGGCCGCAGAGCATCGGGCGCTGATCGCCAAGGGCATCGACCGGATCGAGGCAAGCGAGCGACTAGAAAGGCTGCGCGACCGTTCCGACTTCGAGGACGTAGCCAAGCTTGTGATCGCGGACGCCAGAAGTCGTCCGTCAACGCCAAGGCCCGCCACCAGTGGCCGCGCCAGCTCGGACCGGAGTACTGCCGCCCCCTGCTCGCGCGCCCCGTGTACGAGATCACGACACTCGACGTGACGACCGTGCTGGCCCCAATATGGTGGACCAAGCCGGAGGTCGTGCGCAAGGCCTATCCCGCGATCCGCCGAGTCTTCGAACGCGCACGCGTCATCCTTCGAGATGACCACGACATCGCGATGCCCGACAATCCGGCTCGCGATGATCTGAAGGCTATGGGCTTTGAGGCGCCGGCGCAGTTGACCCGCGGTCGCCATCCTTCGCTCCCGTATGAGCAGATGCCGGAGTTCATCACGGCGATGCGCGCCCGAGAAGCCGTGGTAGCCACGTGCGTAGATTCCGATTCTGTGACGTAGAGGCGCAACAGTCTAGTCACCAGTGGTGAATCTGTTTCATTCAATACTGACAGTAACAGGTGAAATCGCTCTCGGCCTGTCCGTCCTCGTGTTCGTTGGAGCCGCGCTCGCGGCCTATGGTGCGAAGTTCAGGTCGAATAGACGATAAGCACTTGCGGCGCGCGGCGAGAGCTACGGCGACGTGGTCTTGAGGCTGGCGAAGGGGTGACGGGCGGTGACTCGGCGGCCGAGTGAGTAGTTTCCGATGATTGCCGCCGCGGCCCCCATGCCGGATAGCGATTCATGCGGTGCTTTTTCCTATGCGATGACCGTCTTGCAGACGTGGAGATACTGCCTCCAGGCCTTTCCGACGAGGATGCGATAGCGCGGGCCCTCACGCGCTCGTCAAACCGCGAGGGCCCGTTCAATGCCCTCGAGATCCGTGATGGCCGCCGCATCGTATTTAGAGGGTCCCTATCCGAGGCGACGTCTGGCGACGGCCGGCCACGGTCGGCTGCGGGCTCCCCCTCGCCAGACGCAGAATCACGTCGCCTCAGCTCTCGCCGGGGCCGTGCGCGCGGCTGAGTCAGCGAGCTTCGGGTCGAGCCAGATCAGGATGAGCCCGGCCTCACGCCGCGAGCAGGTCGCAACGCCGGCCCTCGCCCCCCACATACGGCGGCATGTTGTGGCGTATCTCTCGGCGCGCTCCGCCGGCCGGTTTCATCCTTCCGTGTCAGCCTCTCCTCGTCCCCAAGCCGCCCACCGGCCTGGGCTGGCTACATAAAGTCAAGCACCATGGGTACCGGATTATCGCCCGCAAGGACGGAAGACGCGTAACCCTGTGGTCCCGCTACGGGGCGAATTTCCCCGACAGGCTGCCGAAGATCGCAGAGGCGGTCTTCAGCTTGGCTGCCGAAAGCGCGCTGATCGATGGTGAGGCCGTCGCGGTCCGTCCGGACGGGCACTCCGATTTTACCGCCTTGCGCACAAACGCGGGCTCAGCGCGGGCCTCCTTCGTCGCGTTCGATCTCCTGACCCTCAACGGCGAGGATTTCCGCAAGCGGCCGATCGAGAAACGGCGATCCGCACTGTCGCCGCTCGTCGCCGGCCTCCACTGCATTCTATTCAGCGACGCCCGGTGACCGAGGGAGCGCTCGTGTTCGCCAAGGCCTGCGAGCTGGGCCTGGAGGGGATCGTCTCGAAGCGCGCCGGCAGCCGATATTCGAGCGGAAACAGTCGGCAAAGGCTGAAGTCTAAGAACCCAGCCTTTGTGCGGACATAGGGGTTGCCGCGCCACGCGGCGGAAGAAGCCGAGGGTCATTTTCTTGGCCGTTAGGCGGCGGGTCCCACGTTGCCCTGATCACGCCATCGCTTTTCGTCAGCCGAACGCCCGGGCCATCCCCGTTCCCCTCGACGAAGATCACCTCCGCCACTGTCATTGCCGGTCCTCCGCGAGGCTCAAGCCGCTGGCGCGAGGCCTTACGCGAGAATGCCGCGTCCCTGAACCCACGCGGTATCGCCACGGCACGCGGCGGGAAATGGGAAGCGACAACGGTGCGCAACATCCTCGGCCGAGCTACGTTGGACGATAAGCCACGATGTCCCTGATGTTGAATAGCGAGGCCAGTGGTGACGAATGCAGTTCGGCTAGCGACGACCCCCGCTCGCCGAGTTGTCCGGGTTGACTGATTTGCGACATAAGGAGGCTCCTTCAGACTTGTGAGTTAAGGTCTGAACGGGCTCGCGAATGCTTTGTTTCCGACGCTTTCTTTGACGAGCCCAGCCGGGGCGCGCCCTTTGCCCCGCATTGAGCCTTCCCGTTCGCGCGGGGCTTTTTTATGGGGCGCGTGAGTAGTTTCCGTTGATTGCCGCCATCGCCCCTAGCGCCGGATGGTGGTCCATGGGGTGTTATTTAGCCTGACCCGTACACCCGGTCACACAACCATGAGCCTCGAGAAGAGAAATCACATGCCTGATTTCTAGTTATTCTGCCTTGGCGTCGCGATTTACTTTGCCGGCATGGTCACCGGGATCATTATCCAGATCGCCCGAACGTTCAGTCGAGGCAGCGACGCCGAGGTTGCCTCACAGCCCTGGGAATCCGATCGGCACCCATCGCCCACGCTGAGGCGTCTGGAAACCCTCGTTCCCCGAAGCGAATAATTGCCCGGTCGCGTAGACGCTTTGGACTAGATGGACGCCTAGAGGACGCTGGGGACACTTTCGGACTCGACGGCGAGCCCTGGGACCGCCGCAATCGAAGAGCGGGCCGCGCGGCGGCCCGATGTGCCTGGATTCGGCTGCAATGCCAGCGGCCTTCCTATGCGACCGAAGAGGCATGGCGGCGAGCCATCGAAGATGCGGGTCGCTTCCTAGATGCATGGGGCGCGGACGATGCAAGGGACGCCCGGCGAACTGTTCGACGTGCCGCGCGACGGATGAGCGAACGGGCTCGCCTGACAGGTTCCAGTGCCAAGCGCGCAGCCCTCACGCTGCAACCGCAGACATCCGCGAGTTGCCGGACGGCCGTTAGTTTGGGAGCCGCTCGGCAACCATCGCTTGAGTAGTTTCCGATGGTTGCCCCAGAGCGCCAAGGCTCCTACGCGGAAGTGTTTGGACTTCGGCTAGCGATGTCACCGCCTTCAAAAAAGGCGGTTCGCTGGCGAGGACCTGCGGCAACGGGATTGTCCCCGCAACTACCCTTGCACCGCGGGGCGTCGAAAGCTTATCGCCGCGGCCGAATCATGATCGACCGTGGCATTCCTTCCCTAAAGACTGCTAGCACGAGGCGCCGCATGAGAAACAGACCAACAATCCAGCTCTATTCGGACGACGCCCAGCGGCATCGCGAGTTTAGCAGGCCTGGAATCGCCATCGGGCTGAGCGCGACCGTGCTGTTCGGCGCTGTCGTCTACGCGGCGACAGAGGTCGGGCCACCAGGATCACGAGTGGCGCTGCCGCTATTGGCGATCCTCACGGCTGCTTTCGCCGTTCCCGCTGCTAGGCGTTGGCTGCTCTGACGTCGCAATTGCCAACGATGTATTGTCTTAAGGTGACCGGCGAGGCCAAGCCGGGGGCCATCGTACAAGCACGAGCCTACGATGATCCCGGCGGCCGCAAGCGCCAAGCGACCGCGTACCCGGCGAAGCGGGGCGCGGCGGGGATCTTGCGAGGCGCGGGAGCCGGCGCGAAAAGATGGAGTAGATATCGGATTCTCGGCGGCTTCGCATCACTTAGACGGCGCCGCAACCAAGTGAGCTTCCAATCATCCTGCCGAAGTGGTAAGGCCTCCTCGTTCGCCTCCAGGTCGGCCGGCAGCCGGCGCAGATCGGTGGCCTTCTGCGCAGCCATCCAGCGACGCTGATCGAGATCGATCGTCTTCTCCGCCATCGGCGGATATCTCTGGCCTGATCCCTTGCGGATGACTGAACCCGCCCACCAGGCTCACGGATCGACTTCTTGCGAGAGCAGTTAGGTTAAAAGCCCCCGCATCGCGTTGTCGCGATCCTGCGCCGCCTGTAGGTCGCCGGGATCCATCGTCACCATCTCGACCGAGGAGCTATTAGGGGATTGCCCCGGCGCGAAGATCACGGTCGAGACGCGACGATAGACCGGAAACGACAGCTGCTCGATCAACTGCTCGTCGGTCATCACCCGATACTCTCCCGCCGGCAATGTTCGATCGACGCCCTTGAGCTCGAATGGATGCTGGAAGACAACGACTGTGTTGCGGGTGCGTATGGTCATCTAGGCCCCCGCTTGCGGCAGCAGGGGAAAATCCGCGCTATCTTAGAGACGGCGAATGTTCTCGCCGCAACATCTTTCACCATCGACTTCTCAAGAACGGCGCCCGAAAGCAGTTGGGGCGGAAGTTCTTCGATTGCGAACCGAACGGCGTCCGCCCTGGCAAAGCGTCGGTAACCAAATTGTCGGTGCGGCGATTTGCGAAGTCGCGGCGGGAAGAGCTCCGCTGCGGCCGCGATTGTCGGTCTCACGGCACGTCTGCTGGATCGTGCGGCTGTGTTCATCGTGTCGCCGATCAGCGCGATCTCCTTCTTAAGGTAGCCGAGCTCGCCAACGGCCACCGGGCCGCAGTGAAGGCCGGCGCGGAAATCGGCGACCAGACCGAACTCACGCTCATAGGCGGGCGCTTGGCGGCAAAGATCGCCGCGTGAGACTTTGGCGATTGGAGTTTGGAGCGCCCCGCAAACCGGGGCGCTTTCGACTAGTGGATGGGGTGACCCAACCTATTGCGGTCTGCGCGCACTTCGCGATGTGTAGAGAGCTGTCCTCAACCACTGTTTTCGCCTGTACAGGCTGCACGGCGATTCGATCGCAGTGAGCCTTGTGCGCGATATGAGCACTCGAACAATTTCACCATGACGGGCGCGACCGATCTTCGCAGCTGCGTCGCCCAGGCTGAGATGCAGGGACGTCTTGACGGTTAACCGCTTTCACATGGGCCCACGCATAAGGCCAGGTCGTCGGCCATCGAGGGAAGATCTATCTCCGGCATGTCGCCGACCACGTCGGCTGGATCTTCATGGGCACACGCACGGCGGCCAGTCCAAATCTGCGACAAGCTCGATCGCTGGGGTTGGCAGGTTGTCGGTCCGGTCGGCGCGGTGGCGTAGGGGCTTATCATCGCGGTTAACGTTTGCCCCATAGGCCTCGGCACGGCCCTCCACGCAGCGTCGGCGCGCCGGGCCCGTCCCCGTCTTCGTTTCCCGTCAAGCCGACCGCCTATCTCCCGTAAGGGAGCCCCGGGCTCATCAAAAGGAACCGATCGACCTCCGCGCAGCGCTGCTTTGGCGCTATTACCGGCTGGACGGGTCCGACAAGCGAGCTCGCGCTCATTGTGGCGCGCCCCATCGCCAGTCCCGAATCTCCGGCAAATCCTCGCCATGCTCGTCGATGTAATGCTTGTGCTGGATGAGCTTGTCGCGCATCGCCTGTTTCAAGTAGGCGCCATTGCTGCCGAGGCGCGGCAGTTTATCGACGACATCCTGTACCAGATGGAAACGATCGATGTCGTTTTGTACACGCATGTCAAACGCCGTCGTGATCGTGCCCTCCTCCTTGTAGCCTCGCACATGGAGGTTCCGGTTGGTTCTGCGACAGGTCAGCCCATGGACGAGCGACGGATAGCCGTGAAAATTGAATATGATCGGCCGATCCCTGGTGAAGAGCGAGTTGTAATCGGTCTCGCTCAGTCCATGCGGATGCTCCGCACAAGGCTGCAGTCGCATAAGATCGACAACATTGATGACCCGAATTTTCAAATCGGGCAGATATTCGCGCAGGATGGATACAGCCGCCAGAACCTCGAGCGTCGGGGTGTCGCCGCAGCAGGCCATGACGATATCCGGCTCCGCGTTCTGGTCGTTGCTGGCCCACTGCCAGATGCCGATTCCCTCGGTGCAATGGATGACGGCTTGCTCCATGGTGAGCCACTGCGGCAGCGCGTGCTTGCCCGCCACGACGACGTTGACGTAGTGCCGAGTGCGCAGGCAATGATCGAATACCGACAAGAGACAATTGGCGTCCGGCGGCAGATAAACCCGAACGATGTCCGCCTTCTTGTTGATCACGTGATCAAGGAAGCCGGGGTCCTGATGGGTGAAGCCGTTGTGGTCCTGCTGCCAGACGTGCGAGGCGAGCAGGTAGTTCAAGGAGGCGATCTTGCGCCGCCATGGCAGCTCAAGCGTGACCTTCAACCACTTCGCATGCTGGCTGAACATGGAGTTGACGATGCGGATAAAGGCCTCATAGCTGTTGAACAGGCCATGTCGACCCGTCAGCAGATAACCCTCGAGCCATCCCTCGCATTGATGCTCGCTGAGCATGGAATCCAGGACGCGACCTTGAGGCGCGAGAAACTCGTCGTCGTCGACTTTGCGGGCGTCCCATTGGCGATTGGTGGCCTCAAAGACATCGCCGAGCAGATTCGAAAGCGTTTCGTCCGGACCGAAGATGCGGAAGTTGCGCTTGTCCTCGTTGAGGCGCGTCACATCGCGAAGGAATTTGCCCAGCACCATCGTATCTTGCGCGCTCACGGCGCCCGGCGCGGGGACGAAGACCGCATGATCGCGAAAGTCCGGCATTTGCAAATCGCGCAGAAAGATTCCGCCGTTGGCGTGCGGGTTGGCGCCCATCCGACGCGCGCCCTTAGGCGCGAGCTCGGCAAGTTCGGCTCTTAACGTTCCGTTCGCGTCGAAGAGTTCTTCGGCCTTGTAGCTCTTCATCCAGCTTTCAAGCAGCCTGACATGGTCGGGATGCCCGGCGTCGACGAGCAGGGGAACCTGGTGCGCCCGAAACGTGCCTTCGATCTTCAGGCCATCGACGATCTTCGGCCCGGTCCAGCCTTTGGGCGATCGGAGGACGATCATCGGCCAGCGCGGGCGCGCGGGGTCTTTGCTTTCTCGCGCCCTCTTCTGGATCGCATGGATCTGGCTGACGGCTTCTTCGACCGCTGCCGCCATAAGCCGGTGCATCTCTTCCGGCTCTTCGCCCTCAACGAAGAGCGGCGTCCAGCCGCAGCCCCTGAAGAAGTTTTCCAGCTCCTCGTGCTCGATGCGCGCGAGTACTGTCGGGTTGCTGATCTTGAAGCCATTGAGGTGCAAGATCGGCAGAACCG
This sequence comes from uncultured Alphaproteobacteria bacterium, assembly GCA_963794655.1. Taxonomy (GTDB): domain Bacteria; phylum Pseudomonadota; class Alphaproteobacteria; order Rhizobiales; family Beijerinckiaceae; genus Roseiarcus. Next base: position 3,402 of record CAWCEV010000006.1, on the reverse strand, counting down.
CTCCGTCCGTGATCGGATCGAGGAATTTGTTGGATTGCCAGGCGGTCGCCAACGGGCCCGTTTCGGCCTCGCCGTCGCCGACGATGCACGCGACGATGAGCCCCGGATTGTCAAACGCGGCGCCGAAGGCGTGGCTTAGCGAATATCCGAGTTCGCCGCCCTCGTGAATGGAGCCGGGCGTCGTCGGGGCCACATGGCTCGAAATCCCGCCAGGAAAAGAGAACTGCTTGAACAGCCGTTTCATCCCGGCTTCGTCCTGACTGACGTCGGGATAGATTTCGCTGTAGCTGCCCTCGAGATAGGTGTTGGCGACCAGCGCCGGTCCGCCATGACCGGGACCGGCGATGTAGATCATGTCGAGATCATTGAGGCGGATCGTCCGATTCAAATGGACGTAGATGAAATTCTGCCCAGGCGTCGTTCCCCAATGGCTTACGACTAGCGGCTTGACATGCGTCAGCGTGAGAGGCTCGCGCAGCAGCGGATTCGCGTAGAGATAGATCTGACCGACCGAGAGATAGTTGGCGGCGCGCCAGTACGCGTCGAGCAGGCGCACTTCGTCCGAATCCAAGACAGCCTGCCCCTTTGCAGAGGAGTCCTCGGGGATGGTCACGTCTCGCGGTGAAACGGGAACGTACATTGTCGTTATGCCTCTCGGTGAGCCAGAGAAATGGCGTTCAATGTTCCAGCGGACTTTCCAACGTGGGGGCGGCTTTGTCCGACCCGTTGGGGCGCGGCATCGAGCGATCCGCTTTTTCTATGATCTCGAGGAAGGGCTTCAAGATGTCGATCGGCATGGGAAAGACGACGGTCGAATTCTGTTCGGCCCCGATTTCGGTCAGCGTCTGCAGGTAACGGAGCTGCATAGCCGCGGGAATGCTGCCGAGGATCTTGGCGGCGTTCACCAGCGTCTGCGAGGCTTGGAACTCAGCCTCGGCGTGGATCACCTTGGCGCGCCGGTCGCGTTCGGCCTCGGCCTGCTTGGCGATCGCTCGCACCATGTTGTCGGTCAGTTCGACGGTTCGGATCTCGACATTGCTGACTTTGATGCCCCAGGTCTCCGTTTGCGCGTCAAGAATGCTCTGCACGTCGGCGCTGAGCTTCTTGCGCTCGGAGAGCATTTCGTCGAGCTCATGCTGGCCGAGCACGGCGCGCAAGGTTGTTTGGGCCAGCATGTTCGTGGCCGGCAGATAGTTCTGGACCTTGATGATCGCCCGTTCGGGATTGACGACGTTGAAGTAGAGCACAGCATCGACTTTCATCGAAACATTGTCGTGGGAGATGACGTCCTGGCTGGGGATTTCAATGACCTGAATGCGCAAGTCCACCCGCACCATCTCCTGAATGAAGGGGAACAGCAGGACCAGGCCCGGGCCCTTGACCCGCTCAAAGCGGCCCAAAGTGAAGACGACGGCCCGTTCGTATTCGCGCAGGATGCGGACGGAGGCGATCAAGCAGACGACGATGGCGAAAAGGACGAAGAAGACGAAGATGGATTCAAGGGAAAACATGACCGGGGATCCTTCCTCTGGTCGGCGTCCGCCAGCTTCGGACAGGGCGCCTCAATCGACGTCGGGAGGCGTTACGACTGAACGCAGGGCGCAGAGTTTCTGAATTGAAGCTTGAGATAGCCACATGGCCTAATGAGCGGCGGGGCGGCCTTTGAGGATAGTTCCGGACGGAAATCAGACCTTCCCGTCGAGCCGGCTCGGGTCGCGCGACGAGGTCAACGAATTGCCTGCTGCTGCGCGGCAATCAGCAGCCAATGTGCAAGGAAAACTCGCTCCGTTTTCTGCGGTCATCGGGGTGAAAGGCAGCCGGTTGCGCAACGCGTCGATCGTCCCTCGAGAGCTCCGCGCCGATCAGTTGCAGCCCCTTGCCGTTATCATCAGTCACCCCGACCCACTGCAACATGAAATTCTCTTTGAGCTGCTTCCAACTCACTTGGATTCGATCCCAGTTCATTAACGCCTCCTGTGCCATCGCCCACCCCATTGAGGCGCCATGAATTGAGGCATGCAAGAATCGGAATCTACTCAGGCGGCCGTTTCGCCCTCATCCCGAAGCGCTAAAATGTCCAAGATTCTAGAACCACCCGCGACCGCGAGGGATCGAAAGTGCTATTCGCGTGAAAGGAACGAGGTCGCAGCGCAAACTATCGCGATAAGTCGCTGAAGCGATTTCTCGTCATTTTTGGACTTGCGACGAGGATCCACAACCGGCCTTGTCGCGCTGTTCATTGCGACGAGAGCCGACATCCTCCGCTCCGTCAAACCCGGTCAACCATGGTTGGTCATGCTGTGGTAAATCCCTGCCGGCCAAGCGAGCGCGCTGGGCAGAGCCTGTCCTACGCCCGCGGCGAGGTTTGATGCGGAACCGTTATTCCACTCGGTCTGGAATACGGGCGACAGCACCACGCCAACGCCGACAAGATAGACGATCACTATCAAAGCAATCACTGCGCGCATGACGATCAGCCTCTGTTCCGCTTATGTCGGCAGAGCACGATAATCGTTTCCGATTCGGCGAACAGGGGTGGAAAATACTCATTCAACAATGCCGCTCCCACGCGCACCGCCGAGTCTCCATTTCGCGATCGAGCGTCGGAGCGTCAACCAAGCCGCACGTTGACCTGGTGCAGACCCCCGTCGTCCAGGAGCGGGACGAGGAGCGGACGTCCTGAGACCTCGACTCCGTCTACTTCTGCGAACGCGACGCCCCGAGAGACGCCGCTCGGATTCTCAACGTAAATCGAGTATCGCGCGGTTCGATATTTCACCGTCGCCTCGTATTTGTCCCAAGCCTTAGGAATGCAGGGATCGACAGACAAGAACGCTCCGCGGAGTCGCAGACCGAGCAAGCTCTCGACCCCCGCGCGCTGCAGCCAGCCTGCCGAGCCCGTATACCAGGTCCAGCCCCCGCGCCCGACATGCGGCGCTGTCGAGTAGATGTCGGCGCATACGACGTAGGGCTCAACTTTGTAGAGATACGCATCGGCGCGGGTTCGCGAGTGGTTGATGGGGTTGAGCAATGAGAAAAGCTCCACCGCCTTGTCGCCCTCGCCGAGCGCGGCGAACGCCATGACCGACCAGGTCGCCGCGTGCGTGTACTGGCCGCCGTTCTCCCGAACGCCGGGCGGATAACCCTTGATATACCCCGGATCGTGCGTCGTCTTGTCGAATGGAGGCGCGAACAACAGCGCCAGTCCGTCCTCGCGCCGAATTAGCTGTTTATCGAGCGAGGCCATCGCACGGGCGGCGCGATCCTGCGTCGCGGCGCCTGACAAGACAGCCCAGGATTGCGCGATGGAATCAATCCGGCATTCGTCGTCCGCTGCCGAGCCGAGCGGCGCGCCGTCATCGAAATAGCCCCTGCGATACCATTCGCCGTCCCAGGCCTCGC
>CAWCEV010000005.1:0-381740 GCA_963794655.1 uncultured Alphaproteobacteria bacterium | reverse complement strand
GCAGCAAAGAGCCGCCGTTGAGGCCGCCCAAGCGATGGGCGACGCCGGCGCCGCCGCGGTCGAACAGGGGCAGAAGGCGATCGCCGCCCTCGAGGCCGAGCGGGCAAAGATCACTGCGACGAATGATGAACTGCGCAAGCAGTCTTGGAATCCTTTAACGCGCACAAAACATAGGCCGAGCAGCTCCGGCAGGCGTTCGACGACGCCCTGAAGTCTGTCGCTCCCTGGACGTCGGAGCTCGAGAAGGCCCAGAGCGCCGTCAACTCGCCACCGAAGGCCGGCCTTGGCGCTCTGGGTGCGGGCGGAACGGCCTCGGCCGCGGCGGCGGCAATCCTGGGCCAGGAGAGTGGCAACAATCCCAACGCCCCGACCAGCGTCACCGGCGCCACCGGACCCGGGCAAATTCAGCCTGACACGTTCAAACAATTCGCCAGGCCCGGGGAGGACATCGCCAATCCCGCAGACAATCGTGCGGTCGCAGAGCGAATCGTCGAGACGTACTGGAGGCAGTTCAACGGCGACATCGCGCGGACCGCGGTCGCCTATTTTTCCGGGCCCGGCAACGTTGCGCCGCCAGGTTCCGCAACGCCGTACTTGAAGGACAAGACCGACCCGACCGGAAAATCGACGTCGTCTTACGTGAGCGACGTCGAAGCGCGCTTCACCGAAATCCAACAGGGGACCGAGGCCTATAACGAGCCAGCTCGACCGCATCAACGCCATCAACGCGGCGCAGTCGGGTGGCACCGCGATCGAGAAGGAAAGACACGCCACCCTTCAGGCCGAAGTCGCCGGCCGCAAGGATGACATCGCTGCAGCGGAGCGCCTCGTTGAGGCGACCAAGCGCCAGCTCGCCGACGCGCACTCGCTCACCGAGCAGCGGAAGCTACAAAGCGACCTCGCCAGCGCGGAAGTATCCCTCAAGGACCGGCAGAACGCCGCTCAAGAGGCCCAGCTGCGCCTCAGCATAGGCCAGGCCCAGGGACGCGGTGACGCGGCTGGCCAGCGAGTAGGCGCCGAGGTCGCCCTGGCCACGTTCAAACAGTCCCTCTATGCCGAGGACTCTGCCGAATACAAAGAGGCGGAGGGCGAGAAGGCGGCGGCTCTTCGTCAAGTTAGCCGAAACAGAGAAGCGGGTCGCGCTGGAGGGCGCCGAAGCCGACATCAAGAGCGCTCAAAGCGCGACGCAGGCGAAGATCCGCGAATTGGAGATGCAGCTGCGGTCTCACGTGATCAACGAGCAGACGAAGGTCGCCGCGACCGAGGCCGCACTTGCACAGGAGATCGCCAAAGAACGCGAAGCGATCGCGCAGGAGCTCGCACTCGATAATTTGCGCCCGGCGGAGCGCAAAAAAATTCTCGACCAGTTGGCTCAACTCGAACAGCAATACGCGCAGGAGATCCAACAAACTCAGGTCGAGGCGGCTGACCAATCCGCGAAGGCGTGGATGGGCCTGGCCAAGAGTGTCCAAGGCATCGCCAATTCGCAGCTAAGGGAACTCTCAGCGGAACCGAATCGTTCTCGACCGCCGTCAGGAAAATGGCCGAAGATGCGACGTTGCAGTTGATCAAACTCGCCGAGAACCTGATCCGGGACATGGTGCTGGGCCAGTCGCTCAGCACCGCATTGAACAGCGAGGGGCTCGGCGGCCTTCTCAGTGGCCTTCTGGGGAGCGTAGGAGCGGCCGCGGGGGGCGGTGGTCTGATTGCCGATGCTGAGCTCGGCGGCGCCATCCTTGGGGCTCCCTTGGGCTTTGCTTCAGGGGCTTGGGAGCTACCGCGCACGCAATTGGCGATGGTCCATGCTGGCGAGATGATCGTCCCTGCTCAGGGCGGCATCGCCGACCAATTTCGAGCGCGGCTCAGCGCCGGCGGCGGCGGCCTTGGCGGGGGCACGACGCACTACCACACGCACGCCCACAACTATCAAATCGACGGGGCCCAGAGTCCGCAAGCGACAGCCAAGGCGATCGCGGAATACTGGAACCGCAATCCGAGCGTGCGGCCGAGGTACTGATCTTCGCGGCGACCAATCGCGCGCTCGATGTCGGCGACGATCAGTTTCTCGCCTGACTCGACGCGCTCTATGATCTCCTCGGTGGCGGAATCGGGCGCTCTTGCGAGAAGGTAGAGGCCGCTCATGGGAACTTCCAAATCTAACAATTTGTTAGATTTGCTCGCGACGTTCATGAAGCGCGTCGCCGTCATTTCCGTCCACCCAAACTCTGTCTCCAGCCACGGCAACCACCCGCCATGCCCGGCGATTGCCTTGGCCTCCGTCAGCCTCCGTCCTATTTCGATGACGTTGGCGACCGTCTGCCGGCCGAGCACGCGGATCGCTTCTGCATGCTCGGCCAGCGTCAGCGCGCTGAAATCCCCAAGTTGGGGGATTTGAGCATCCTGGCTCCAAACGAAACGGCCGCCGAGTCGCCCCGACGGCCGTCTTGCGATTGCGGCGCGCGATCAGTCAGGCGTCGCGAGTGGTTCTCGTCTGAATCTCGTCTCTGACCCTGCGGAGGTCCGTCAACGCGACGTCGAGCACCGCAGCTATTGGATCGCCAGCATCTTCCGGCGTTCCATCGCTTCCGGCAACTCTGCGCGCCGCTTCTATGAGCAGGATGTTCTGGTGGAGTCTTGTCGACGAGTCTGACGTTGGGGTTTTCGTCGTTCGGCATTTGGAAATCCTTGACATGGTCAACGGTGACATGCAAAACATGCGTATGTTACGTATCAATGTCAAGTTGCCCGAGGAGCCCATGCCGACTAGCGTTGTCACTATGCCGCCAGAGCTATCGAATCGAGTCGTCGTTTTGCTATCGGACGAGATGCTGAAAGCGCTCGACGAATGGCGCTGGGGCAACCGCATTTCCTCGCGCGGCGAGGCGATTCGGCAGCTTGTCGAGAAGGGTCTGGAACAGCCCACCGGGAAGAAACGAGACGGGGGGCGCGCCAAGTGAGTAACGCCGCCTACCGACGGTGATCCTCTATCACAGCACGACAGAGTCCGCCGCCCAAGCCATTCTGACTGAGGGCTTCCGAGAGGCGCGAGGCACTTACGGCTTTCTTCCTGTCGACGACCCGGAGTTTGAATTGGTGGGTGTTTGGGTCTCCGACCGACCAGTCGACGTAAACGAAGGCGCGAAGGGCGACATTGTGCTCAGCATCGACTTGGATGCGACAGAGAGCGAGCTTGCCGGCCATGAGATCGAAGAGATGGGCTGGCGCTCCTGGTGCTTGCCAGCCAAACTCGTGAACACCGGCCGGATCGCGCTGGTGATCGACAGGACCGACCTTGACGATATGAGCGAGCTTGAGCGGCGCTTCCTGGCTCAGGGGGGTTTTGGAAAACCGACGAGCGGCGCGTGAATGAAACCATCACCGTCGAGTCCGCCATTCACGGTCCGCGGACATGGGCACGCGTTGGCGAGCGCCGATATGATCGGCCTGGCGCGAAGCCTCTTCGATTAGCCGTCTGGGAAGGAACTTGTGGCGTATGTGGCCAGCCGTTCGAGGTCTACACCCCTGGGCAGCGCAGCCTCAATCCGCGTTGGTTCTCGTTCATAACCTGCCCGGAGCACCGGCTCACGCCAAAAGAGCGCGGCCGCCTCCGCCGCGGCCCCGACGCCCGCCGGCGCGCAGCGTTCGAGAAGATCAAAGCCGAGAAGCTGGCCGCCGACGCCAAGCCTAGGCCATCAGGCGGCCCTGCCCGGGCCCTCGCCGCGTCACAATGACGTGCCAGGTTGATTGCCTGGCGCGCCTTTTACCTGCCCCCCAGCCCGGGCGCGCCCAATGGCCCCGCGGTCGAGCCCCTGCTCGCGCGGGGCCTTTTTTTGCGGGGCGCATGGCTAGGCTTGGGGCAATCGTGCTAGGCTGACCGATCGCCGCATTCGGCGACTGAGAGCACACGCGCCTTTTCACCTCAAGGAATCGCGAACTCCCACGGCAATCCCGGGAGCGCGGTTCATGCGGTGCTTTTTCCTACGCAATGGCCATATCGCGGCCGTCGAGATGCTACCCGACCTCTCGGACCAAGAAGCGATCGCCAAGGCTCATAAGCTATTTTTTCTGGAGCGCAGGGGCCAGTTTGAAGGTTTCGAGGTCTGGGATCGCACTCGCATGGTCTTCAGGCATCCTGACCCTGACGCGGCAGAGCCGAATGCTCCGCCACCCGCAGGATGACGTCACTGTAGCCTTCGCCGGGGCGCCGGAGCTTCCAGAAGCTGGTCGAGGAACGTCCGATCGACCGAGATCCGCAGCTGACCGTTTTTGCCTCGGGACGTCAGGTCCTGGTCCAACCCGGGATGCATCGCCTTAAGGGCTTCGTACGCCTCGTCGGTGATCGGGATGCTGATCATACGCCGCCAGCCTATGCGACTGAGGACTACCGCGCCAAGCCGCGGTCGCCGCAGTAGATATAGGCGCGCCGGCTGTCGGGGCAACTCGGCGGCCGTTTCCATTTGACGGGAAGAATTTGTCGTGTTCGATTGTTTGGCGCTGCATTGCTGGCGGGCCAAAATGAAATTCCTTCTCCTCATTGTCGCCGCAGGGCTTTCCGGCTGCGCTGCGACATCGTCCGGATCCTATGTCCACATCGACGGGTCTGCGATTGACCCGACCAAGTACGAGGTCGACCAAACGGTCTGCAGAGGACAGATGGCTCAGGCTCAAATGAGCGGAGCAATCGTCCCGACCGGGAATATGTTCGAGGATGCCGACAACTCGCTTCAACGGGACGCGCAGGCCGGGAACGTCATGCTCGGCTGTATGGCGGGGAAGGGGTACAAGTTCGTTATGGGAAACCAGACCTAGTCACACGAGAGCGGAGCGAGGCCCGCAAACTCTGTCGCGCTATGAGTTCGCCTCCGCCAGCCGTAAGATGACGTCGCTGTAGGACTCGCCCGGGGCACGCATTGCGCGCAGGCGGTCGACGAACCGCGGCTCCAGCCAGACATGGTAGTCGCCGTCGGGCGCCCGGATCCGCTCATAGCCGACGCTCGATGGGCAACGTGGCGGCGATCGCCTCGAAGGCGGCGGCGGAGATCGAAATGCGGATCATGGGCGTCGTATAGGCGCTACAAAAAGCCCGCCGAGATTTCCGAATCTGGCTCTCTTTTTTCCGGGATCCAGGCGTCGGATTTCCGAAAGCTGCGCCTTGAATACTAGGTCCGGTGCGCGCGCAGATATTGTGCAACCTGATCGGGAGGTAGCTCTAGAAAAGCTGCGGCGTCCATGCTCGACATAGCAGTTGTAGAGTAATCGCCACGCTCTTGGTAACACAGCGCAGGGGCCCCACCGACGGCGTTGATTATTGCAATAGAGAAGCGATGATCAGGGCTATCCGGATGGCTATCGCTGCCGATTTTGGCTAACCGATGAAGCTCCTGAAAGGCACGGTACTCGGCTGCGTGCCACTCGCTATCGTGGCCTTTGGCAGAGGCTTCCAGCTGACGTTTGGCGAGCCCTGCATATTTATTCCCCCCCGGAACCTCGATTTGCGCACTGTGCCTGGCGTCACGCGCCGCATTCTTCTCTTTCAAATACTCACGAGAATTGTGGACGAGCGTCCGGAAGGCGCTCCACGCGCTGTCGGATATGGGCCCCTGTGAAAATTTTGCCCAGTCAATGTCGGCGCTCATATTGGAATCTCGCCGTCGTTGCCCAGATTGTTGCCCGGAGAGGAACTTCGCTTCCTAAGGCCTCTTAACTAAGCGATGTAAGTTATTGTTTTATTTGGTGAGCGCGGTGGGAATCGAACCCACGACCCTCTGATTAAAAGTCAGATGCTCTACCTATTGAGCTACGCGCTCGCCTCGCGCCTATGAAGGCGCGGGGCCTGTGCGTACAGTGTCGCGGGAGGCCGGTCAACGGCAATCGGCCTTCAGGCCGCGGCGGCGCGCGCCGCCTTCAGCCGCTTGAAGTCGTCGCCGGCATGGTGCGAGGAGCGGGTCAGCGGCGACGACGAAACGAGCAGGAAGCCCTTGGCGAGCCCGATCGCGGCATATTCGGCAAATTCATCGGGCGGCACGAAGCGTTCGACGGCGTGGTGCTTGGGCGTCGGCTGCAGGTATTGGCCGATGGTGAGGAAATCGACGCCCGCCGCACGCATGTCGTCCATCATCTGCAGGACTTCGTTGCGCTCTTCGCCAAGGCCGACCATCACCCCCGACTTGGTGAACAGCGACCCATCCAGTTCCTTGGCCCGCTGCAGCAGCCTGAGCGATGCGAAGTAGCGCGCGCCCGGACGAACGGTCAGATATTTCGACGGAACAGTTTCGAGGTTGTGGTTGAAGACGTCCGGCCTCGCCGTAACCACAGTCTCGAGCGCCCCCTCCTTGCGAAGGAAATCCGGGGTCAAGACCTCGATTGTGGTTTCGGGAGCCGCGCGGCGTATGGCTCCGATGGTGCGGGCAAAATGCCGCGCGCCGCCATCGGCAAGATCGTCGCGATCGACCGAGGTCACCACGACATGGGCGAGGCCGAGCCTGGCGACGCCATCGGCGACGCGGTCGGGCTCATCCTCGTCGAGGGGGCCCGGCAGGCCGGTGCGGACGTTGCAGAAGGCGCAGGCTCGGGTGCAGATCTCGCCCATGATCATGAAAGTCGCGTGGCGCTTGTCCCAGCATTCGCCGATGTTGGGGCAGCCCGCCTCCTCGCAGACGGTTGAGAGCTTGAGCTCACGCACAAGACTCATGGTCTGGGAATAGACTGGCGAGCCCGGCGCCCTGACGCGGATCCATGGCGGCTTCCGGGCAACCGGCTGATCGGGCCGGTGCGCTTTCTCGGGATGGCGCGGGGCGCGCTCGGCGACAGTGTCGATGAGCCGGGTCATGACGCACGCTTCTAGGACCGGGACGCACGCCGGTCAAACATCGCCGCATCGCGATGCGAAACGGCCTGATAGACTTGGGGACGCGCTCGCCTGAAAGCGAGTCGCGCGGCCCAGGATTGACCCTATGGCGGCGCTCGTCGACCGGCCCCTCCTCATGCTCGTGGCGTCATTCGCAGCCCTTTTTGGCGCCGCGATGCTGGGCGTTCTCGCAGAGAGGCTCTGGAGCCCGGTCAAGGTCAGCGATCACAATGAGCTTTCAATCGTACAGTCGGCCGCCTTGACGTTGCTGGGGCTCATCATCGGGTTCAGCTTTGCTATGGCGATCAGCCGCTACGACCAGCGGAAAGGATTCGAAGAGGCCGAGGCCAACGCGATCGGCACCGCCTATCTGCGGGCCGGCCTGATGCCCGACAATCCGGCGGCGGCGACGCGGAGCGGGCTCAAGGGCTATCTCGACCAGCGTATCCAGTTTTACGTCGTCACGGATGAGAGCAAGCTCGTTCAAATTGAAATAGAGAGGACGAAGGCTTTAGCCGATCTCTGGGACTTCGCGCGCGTCGAGGCCGCCGTCCAGCCAACGCCCGTCTCGGCGCTCGTGGCTTCCGGCTTTAACGACGTGTTCAACTCCACTGACGCGACTGTAGCCGCATGGCTCGACCGGATCCCGATTCCCGCATGGTGGCTCATGGTCATGGTCGGACTCGGCGCTAATCTGACGCTCGGCTTCGGCGCGCGACGATACGGGTCGCCGCTTCTTCTCGTGGTGCCGCTCACCGCTTCGGTTTCGTTTTTCCTGATCGCCGACATCGACAGCCCGCGCGGCGGCGTGGTCCAGGTGCGGCCCGAGAACCTGGACCGCCTCGCGAAGTCCCTGAACGCGCCTTGACGTCGGCGCTCGATGCCGCTTGCGTTCCCCGGCTTCTCGAAGAGCCGTCGCCGAAGGCGTGGCCGAGATTGCGGAAATATGGCTGAGCGATCCGCGCCTCCCTCAGTGATCGCAGCCCACGCTTTGACAAAGCTCGGTTACCGCATCGTTGGCGATCATCGCGTGTCCCTCCGCCGTCGGATGGAAGGCCCCGCCCGTCGCGCGGCCGGATAGATCGAGGACGCCGAATGCGTTTTCGTCCAGGTAATATTGAGGCCTCTGATTGATGGCGAGAAAGACGTCGTTCATGGTGCGGAAGAGTCGGGCGCGGCTTCGGTAAGGCTCGAACTGGGTCGGCTGAAACGGCAGGAAAGTCGTGACGCCGGGGCAGCCGCCCGCTTCGGCTCGCGGCAAATGCGTCGATTCAGCGCTCGGATCGCACCCCAGATTTGCCAGATCAGTCACCGTGAAGCAGGCGTCCCCTCCCGACGGACGGCTCTGCGGGTCGGTCGTCGCGCAAACGCCGCGTTTCGCGTAGCCGGACGTATAGGCGGTGACCACGTCGAAGGCCGGAGGCTTGAGCGCGAAGGCGACGAGGCTCTCGTTGAGTTTGACCCGAGCCTCTTCGACGTTTCTCTCAACCTGGTCGCTTTCCGGATATTCGGCGAGCGCGCCGCCGGCCAGGATCGACCCACTGCATGCGCTCGCGAACGGGTTGCGCGATGGAAGGGTCGCGATCGTCAACCCTGAGTTTCCTTGCGGGCAGAATACGCCGTTCTCATTCTCGAGCGCCGGCGGATAGACGGCGACGATGACATGCGACGGATCGATGCCAAAATCCGGCAGCATATTCTGGACCAGAACCGTTCGCAGAAGATCGTACCGCCGGCCAAGCGTCGCGAACAGCTTCTGCGTCGTAGTGCAGTTCGCGGTTCCGTCGAAACAGGGCGCAGCCGCGTGGGTCACAAGGCGCAAGCCAGGATCCTGGAGGATGATCGCAGCCGCCCATCCGGTGAAGCCGACGTCGTTGATGCCGATATCGATCAGGAGCGCGTCGGCCGCGCGCTTGAAAGCGTTGTTCGGCCCGCAGCGCATGACGGCATGGCGCAGCCCGGACCCCGCGGTCTCGTAGAAGCCCAGCGCTTGCTCCTGAGACGCGGTCGGGGGCTCGGTCCGGCCGCACCAGGACGCCCCCGAGACGCAATAGGAGCGGAACGCCTGCGGCTGGCAGATCTCCTGATAGGCGAGCCCGACCTCCGAACGGCTGCCGACTATGCCCCTGTCTGACGCCTGGCTCCATTCGACGCCATTGTAGCCGTAGAGGATGCCTTCCGGAATTGTCGCGCCCGAGCAGCCATAGGGGAGGATAGTGAAGGACTGGCGCGGGTCGGTGAGCGCAGCCGCGAGCGCGGTACGGATTTGCCAGGAATAGACAGAGCGATGGCACCACCGGTCGGTCCATTGCGCGCGCGTATCGTTGTCCGTGAGCGAAGCGGGATCGCGAGCGCGGGCGGGAAGATTGCCGCCTTGCCAGGGCGCGCCGGAAAAGTGAGCGGTCAGTTCCGGGTTGCCTTCGCCGGAGGTGAAGGAATCGCCGAAGCCGATCACGAGGCGGTCTTTGGGCGTGACCGTCACGCTCGCCTGCGCGCCTTCCATTGTCCGCGTGACGGTCGCCTTGCCGGCGACCGACTTTGCGTCGTTCGGATCGGAGGGGACGACGATGCGAAGTTCGCGGCAATCGCCCGAGACGGTGGTCGGCCCTCCATTGAGCGCCCGTTGGGTCGCCGCGACAAATGTGGCGGCGGCTCCGGCAGGGACCGCGCCGGCGAAGGTCCACTGGCACGTCTGGCCCGCCGCCGCGTCGGGGTCGAACACGCGCACGATCCATCCTGGCGGGCGGACATAGTCCCCCCACACCGCGCAGGCATTATGCAGTCTCTGGACCGGGTTCCAGCAGGTGGCGGTCGATCCGGTCAGCGTCGGGCTTTCCGGGCGCTCGCGGACCAGGAGGCTCGCCCAGCCGCGCCGGCCGAGCTCCGGCTCGGGCGCCGGCGGCGGCCGCCCCTCTTCGGCGCGCAATTGCTTGACAAGGTCATGGGGCGTGGCGGCGGGGTCGCGCGGCCAATCGATCGGCCAGCTTTTCGCACGGTCGCCGGCTTCACTCAGCTTCGTGGTCCAAAACGCCGGGCCGTTCATGAACTTCTCGAGCCGCTCCGGCGTCGGAGGCGCGCCGTTCTTGGCCACGTAAAGGTCGCGAGCTACCCGCTGCGCCGCGACGTCGGAGGGATAGAGGAAATAGCGAAAGTTGCGCTCGATCTCCCAGTCGAGGGCGAGCGCCCACTGGGGAGCCAAAGATCCGAGAATGACTGCAGCCAAGAGGAATCGACGGGTCGTCATGATCGTCCTCCCCGCACCGCTCATGCGCCGAACGACATTCTACGCTCGACCGTCAGGACGGCAACAACGGCGACACCCTAATCGCGAGCGCCTGGCGCCGCTGTGCGAGGGATCACACAGCCGCCCTCCGGACCCGGGTCACGCCGTGGCTCGTCTGCGGACGATGAGCATGATCGCCACGGCCGCGTTCAGGACCATGAGCGTCGCCGGGTAAAATGACGTCGCGAACGAGATCGGGTCCATCGCCATGAGCGAAGGGACGAACTTGACCCCGTTGAAGGCGAAGCTCGCCGCGCGCGACTCGGGCGGCGACAAAGAGAAGCAGATGACCGTCATCGCCATAAGCGTCCAGCTGGCCTGGCGAGCGCCCTCGTGGCGTTGGACCAGATAGCCGGTGAGGTTGAGGATGCCGAACAGGAACCAACTCAGGGGATGCGGGCGGACCTCGTCTGAGCAATGTAAATGACGGCGGCAAGAACCGCGAGCGCGACGGAGAGAAGGCCGAACGCCTCGCGCCAGTCGCCTGCCATTTCCCGAGTCCTCTCAAACCCGCGCGAGGGTCGCGACGTAAAATCCGTCCGTGCCGGTCGTCCGCGGACTCAAGCGGAAGCCTGGGCCCGAGGCCGAGCGGTGCTCGGCCAGCGCCGGCAGTCCGGCGGAGCGCGCCTGAGCTGCGGCGTCGACCGGCAGGAGATCGTCGTGGCGGCGCATGAACTCAGCGATCCGGTCCTCGTTCTCAGCCTTTAGGACCGAGCAAGTGATATAGACGATGCGCCCCCCGCGCTTCACAAAACGCAATGCGTTCTCAAGCGTTTCGTCCTGATTTTTGATGCGCTGCTCGAGCGCGCCAGGCCGGATGCGCCACTTGGCGTCCGGGTTGCGCCGCCAGGCCCCGGAGCCGGTGCAGGGCGCGTCGATCATGACCAGATCGCATCGCCCCTCGAGGCCGGCGAGCACGTCCTCACCGCCGCGCGGCGCCCGGACCTGGACATTGCGCGCCCCGGATCGGGCCAGTCGGGCGAAGATCGGCGCCAGCCGGCGCGGGTCGGGGTCGGAGGCGTAGATCTGGCCCTGGTTCGCCATCGCGGCGGCAAGCGCCAGCGTCTTGCCGCCAGCGCCGGCGCAGAGGTCGAGAACCTGCATGCCCGGCTTGGCCTCCGCCACGAGCGCCGCGAGTTGCGAGCCCTCGTCCTGCACTTCGACGAGGCCTTTGACATAGGCCGGGTCGGAGGCGAGCGGCGGCGCCCGTCCGTCGGGCCTCGCCGCGATCCTCAGGCCGACCGGGGAGTACGGCGTCGGCTCGGGCTTGAGATACGAAAGCGCGGCAAGCGCCTTGTCGCGTGTCGTCTTGAGGAGATTCGCCCGCAGGTCGACCGGCGCGCGCTCGGCGAGCGCCTTGCCCTCGTCCGCAGCCTTGTCGCCAAAACTCGCTTCGAACTCGCTCGCAAGCCATTCGGGAAAGTCGCCCTCGACATGCGGTGGCGCGCCGGCGAGGTCAGCGGCGGCGAGCCGCGCGCGCTCGGCTTCCGTCAGCGCCGGCGGCGCATGGCCCTCACCCGAGAACAGCGCCGCGACGCCGGCCTCATCAAGCCCCCGGGTTTGGTTCAGCGCGCCGAGGACTTCGGCCCTCGGGGTCGCCTCGCCCATGATCCAAACCGACGAGCTTTTCTTTCTCAGCGCGTCATAGACGAGATTCGAGATCGCGGCCCGGTCGCCGGAGCCCGCGAAGCGATGCGCGAGGCCCCACTCCTTCATCGCATCGGCCGCCGGACGGCGACGTGTCTCGATGTCCGCCAGGACTTCGATCGCGGCAGCGGCGCGGGCGGCGGGAATCATGGGAAAGGCCTCGTACGAGCGAACCTGTTTCCCTGCTGTGTCGCAGCCGGTTTACGACTTGTCTTCGTTCGAACCGACAAATGTCACCGGCAGCGCGAATTGGTCCCGATGTCACGCGCGTCTACGACCCGGCCATTGACGCTTGTGAGCTGGACACATTCTCCGGTCTGGGGATTGAAGTAGTATCCCGCGATCGCCCCGCCGGCCACTGCGGTGCCGACATTGCGATATCCCCGAGAGGCCATCGCGCTCAGGGCCTGGACGGGCTCCATTCCGCGAACATTGGGAATTCCTATCCTCGGGGCTCGCTCAGGCCGCCAATGACCCTGCCGCTCTTCGCCCCCGCGCTCGTCTTCCGCGGCGCGGCATCCCTGCCTGTATGACCGGCTGGTCTCCCCTTCATCGTATCGCCCGGCGAGGCAATCGTTATAGCCGCGAGTGTATTCGGCCGGACCGGCGACGGCCGCAGGGGCGGCCACCAACAAGACCAGGGCTGCCGCGGCAATAGCAATCGGGGTTCTCACCGGGCTTCTCCTACTGGTCTTCTGGGCTAGGGGACTGCGAGCCGCTCACAATCCCGCGGAAAAGATCCCGCCGAAGCCCGGTAGCAGCAGACGTCGCCAATATCCAGAGCGGGCCAGAGGCCGGACCCCCGGCTCTCAGGCCTTTCCCTCCTCAGCCGCACCCATGCCGAGCGGCCCGATAGGCGCGATTTCGGGTTCGGCGCGATCCGGATTCGGCGCCGGCGATGGCGCCGCCGATTTCTCACGCGCGTCAGCGACCGTACGAACGTAAAGGGCGTCCGGCTTGACGAGGCCGCCGATCAAGAGTGAGCGGCGGACGCTTCGGCGCGCCCCGGCGACAAACACTTGCGTGCCTGCGCGGCGCAGCTTGTGAACAAAGACCTTCAAGGCTCTCGCGGCTGTCGCATCGATCAACGGCACCTCGCCGAAATCGAACACGAACACCCTCGGGTAGACGCCGACTCCCTCAAACGCGGCGCCGACTGCCGCGGTCGCGCCAAAAAAGAGCGCGCCGCTGATTTTGTAAACCACGAAGCCGGATTCTGCGGCCGCCCGCGGGTCATAGGCGGGGCGCTCTCCGAGTTCGTCGGCCTGGTCCTCGACCAGGAACTCGCTGCCGCCCTGTATTTCAACCGATTCCGCCATCCGGTGGAGGAACATGAACGCCCCGAGCGTCACGCCGACGGCAATCCCAAGCGTCAAGTCCTCGAAGACGGTGAGCAGGAAAGTCGCGAGCAGGATGAGCGCGTCGCCCCGCGACGAGCGGACCAGGGCGACGAATTCCTCCCTTTCGGCCATGTTCCAGGCGACGATCGCGAGCACCGCGCCGAGCGCTGCGAGCGGGATGCCGGACGCGAGCGGCGCCGCCGCTGCCATGAAGACGAGCAGGTAGAGCGCGTGCAGCATGCCGGAAATCGGGCCCTTCGCGCCCGCGCGAATGTTGGTCGCCGTCCGCGCGATCGCGCCGGTGACCGGCGCTCCACCGAATATAGCCGAGCCGATGTTCGCGGCGCCTTGCGCGGCCAGTTCGCAGTTCGACCGGTGGCGCCGCCCGGTCATACCGTCCGCGACGACGGCGGAAAGCAGCGATTCGATCGAACCCAACAAAGCGATGGCCACGGCGTCGGGCGCGAGCGCGCGCAACTTGATGAGATCGAAGGCGGGTATGGCAGGCGCCGGCAGGCTTCGTGGAACGCCGCCGAACCGCGACCCAATGGTCGCGACGTCGAGGTGGAAGAGCCAGGTCAGGATTGAACAGCCCGCGACCGCGATGAGCATGCCCGGCCACAGGGGACGCCAGCGCCGCAAGCCGACGATGACGGCGATCGTCAGCGCCGCGATCATCGCCGCCGAAGGCCTCGCGGTGTCGATCGAGGCCCACAGAGCGCCGAGCTTGGGCAAAAGCGGAGCCGGCTCCTTGGCGATGTCCAGACCAAGCAGCTCCTTGATCTGGCTCGCGAAAATGATCACGGCGATGCCGCTGGTGAAGCCGACTGTCACCGGATAGGGAATATATTTTATGTATGTGCCCCAGCGCATGAAGCCGAGCACAAGCATGATGACGCCAGCCATCATCGTGGCGAGCGCGAGCCCGTCATAGCCGTGCCGGTCGACGATCGAGAAAACGAGCACGATGAACGCGCCCGCCGGACCACCGATCTGAAACCGGCTGCCGCCGAATGCCGAGATCATGAATCCGCCGACGATCGCCGCGAACAACCCGCGATCCGGCCCGAGGCCGCAGGCAATCGCGATCGCCATCGATAGGGGCAGAGCGACGATCGCGACCGTCAGGCCGGAGACGGCGTCGGCGCGGAGGTCCTTCAGCCCGTAGCCCTCGCGCAGGACAGTCACCAGCTTGGGCGTGAACAGCTCCGCGAAGCTGGCCTGTCGTTGGGGCTGGCGCTTCACGGGGGTCACTCGGGCCGCGAGACAGGGGAATCCGCCGGGCCGGGCTCGTCATCACTCACGGTCCGGTCGCGCGGCGCCTCGCTCTGCCGGCGCTCGCGAAGACGCACGCCGCGCCCCACACCCTCGCTGCGCGCATGCTCGCCGATCAGTTCGACGCCGGCCGCTTCGAGGGCAGCCACGACTTTGGTCAGGGTGTCGACGTTTCCGCGCACATTGCCGTCGCTCGCCTCCATCCGCTGGATCGTCGGCAACGAAACGCCGGCGCGCTCCGCCAGCGTTTTTTGGTCGAGGCCAATGAGCGCGCGGGCCGCGCGCAACTGAGCCGCCGAAAGCATGAGAATGACTCATTTGTGGAGTTTGATTTTGCGGATAGCAAATATCCATTCTCATGTCAAATGCATCATTATTGATAGTCTGACCCTAAGCCAAAAATCGGGTTTTCGCTCGTCGCGATCCAGGCGGGAAGCAAGAGGCGTTGGAACGCGCCGCCAAGGTTTAGCGGGCGGCGCGCGCGATCCGCCAGTTCGGATTTAAGGCGAAATCCCGAACCACTCATTGGCCATGCCCCTGGCGCCGACGTCGATGCCAGCGAGGGCTTCGTTCGCGGCTAAGGCGCGCGTGGTCCGGGCGTCAGCGACGCCGCTATTTTCTCGCGGCGCGCCCCGCGGCTGGTTTCCGCCGGCCCTTCCCAGCGCTCGCGCGCTTCACCGGCGCGGTCTTTCCAGCCGCGGCTATCTTGGCCGGGCCTCTCTTAGCGGCGGCTCTAGCTTTCGGCTTCTGCTCGACCGACTTTTTCGCCCGCGCGTGCTTCACATGGATGCGCTCGACGTTCCGGGTCGGGGCATGCTCTTGCGCCCACGCGACCGCGGTCTCGAACGGAACCTCTTGCTGGTAGACGAGCTCGTGATGGAGGGCGCCGGTCTTCTCGTCCTGCCAGATATACGTCACCGAACTCTCTGGCCTGCCGTCCTCGTATGAGGTGTAGACGATGAGACAGGGCGGCGAAGGAAGAAAGACGTCGAGATCGCCGATTCCAAGACTGCTCCACGAAAGCAGGGTCGCCATAGCAGGTTCTCCTCCGTTCATTTTTCGCGAAATCTAGTCCGCGGCCCGCGCGCGGACAATGTCGCGCGCTGCGGTTGATCGACGCATGCGAACGGGTCCGCGCAAGCGCGGGCGGCGAGCCGTGGCGACGCTTCCGGGAATGACTTAGAAGCGTTTCCGCGAGACAATGACCGAGAGCGCGCGGCGGGGATAACGCGAGGATTTACCATGGATGAAGCGGCAAAACTTGAAGCGCGGCTCCTGACGACCTCCGAACTCGAGCTCGTCGCATCGACCCGCGAGCCCGAGATCGAGCGCCTGTCGGACGACGAGCTCAAGGCAGCGGCCAGGCGTCTGCGCGAGGCGGCCAAACGCGCCCAAGGCATCGCCGCGCGGCAAACGCGCGAGATTCGCGGCAAGTCGGCGCCGCGTGGCGCAAGGCCCGCGAAGGACAACCTTGGAACGGTCCGCAAAGCCGAGGCTTTGCGCGCGGCGCTCGAGCGGGTCGAGGCCGAACAGCGCCGGCGCGCCGCGGCGGCGCTGAGATAGCGGGGCGTCCGCGCTGCGTCAGACGCCGAGATAGCGTTCGAGGATTTTCGGCTGCTCCTTGAGTTCGCTCGACGGGCTTTCGTGGACGACGTGGCCGTTGTTGACGATATAGACCCGTTGCGCCAGCGCGAGCGTCGCGGCCAGGTTCTGCTCGACCAGAACGATCGTCTGTCCTGCCGCCGCGAGCTCTCGGCAGGCGCGCACAAGATCGCGGACGATCACCGGCGCCAAACCCTCGAACGGCTCGTCGAGCAGCACAACTTTGGGGTCGCGCACGAGCGCCCGCGCAATCGCGAGCATCTGTTGCTCGCCGCCCGAGAGGTCGGTGCCGCGGCTGTCACGGCGCTCTCTCAGGCGAGGAAACATCTCGTAGATCCGATCGAGCGGCCAGCGGTTCGGGGCGGTCAGACCGGCGAGCACCAGATTCTGCTCGACGTTGAGGCTGCCGAAGATACGCCGCTCCTCGTGGACGAGTTGCATGCCCACTTTCGCGATCGCGTGGCTCGGCAGTCCCACCAGCTCGACCCCGTCGAACTTGATTGAACCCGTGCGCGGCCGAACGATTTCCATCAGGCTTTTCAAGGTCGTTGTCTTGCCCGCGCCGTTGCGCCCGATCAGGGCGACGACCTCGTTTTTCTCGACGCGCATATCGACGTCGAAGAGGATGTGCGAATCGCCGTAATAGCTGTTCAGCGCCTTGACTTCGATGAGGCTCATTCGAGCACGCCCCCGAGGTAGGCTTCCCTCACGGCGGCGTTGGCCTTGATTTCGTCCGGTGTTCCCTCGACCAGTATCCTGCCGAGCTGGAGCACCGTCACCCGCTCCGACATCTCGAACAGAGCGTCCATGTCGTGGTCGATGATGACAGTGGTGCGCCCTCTGCTGATCGACTTCAAGAGCTTGACGGTTTCGGCGCGCTCGCGCGGGCTCATGCCGGCGAGCGGCTCATCGAGCAGGAGCAGGCTTGGAGAGGTGGCGAGAGCAAGCCCGATCTCGAGCCGGCGCTTTTCGCCATAAGCGAGAGCCGAAACCGGCGTGTCGGCCCGCCCGGTCAGGCCAACCAGGGCGAGCGTCGACTCGACTCTCTCCGCAAGGCCCGGGATAGCCGCGGGATTGCGCAGAAGGTCGAGGCGAAACCTGCCCCGCCGCTCCGCCAGCGCCGAGATCATGATGTTCTCGCGCGGGGTCAGGCGGGTGAAGAGCTGGTTCACCTGGTAGCTCTTGCTTAAGCCGAGCTGGCAGACTTCGGTGACGCCGAGATTGGTGATGTCGCGGCCCTCGAAATGGATCGAACCCGAGGTCGGATTGATCTCGCAGGTCAGCATCTTGAAGAAAGTGCTCTTGCCAGCGCCATTCGGCCCAATGACGCCGCGCAACTCGCCGCGTTCAAGGGAAAAATTGATCTCGCTGTTGGCAGCGAGCCCACCGTACACTTTCGACAGATCCTTGACCTCGAGGATTGGGCCGGCAATCCCCGGGCCGTCCTTGGAACCGGGCAAGCCCGATTCCTGGGAGGGAGCCGCGAAGACAGGCGGCTCTTCGCTGCTTTCCGCCGCAGCGTGGCCCGGCGCCCGGCCGGAGGCGCGCGCAAGGGCGATGAGGTCGCTCAGGCCTCCAACGACGCCTCGGCGCAGGAAGAAGACGAGCAGGACGAAGACGACGCCGAGCGCGAGCTTCCACGATGCGCCCATGCCGAGCGACCCTTGCAGGAAGTCGCGCAGATAGAGCCAGACGGCCGCGCCGACGAGTGGACCGATCAGCGTGCCGAGACCGCCGATCACCGTTTGCATGATCAATTGGCCGGACGTGTCGAAGGTGAACGCTTCGGGCGGCATGTAACCCTGCAGGACCCCGAGGAGCCCGCCGGCGAAACCGGCGTAGGCCGCGGCGATCACGAAAGCGAGCAGCTTATAGGCGTGTACGTCGTGGCCGACGGCCGCGGCTCGCAGCGGGTTGTCGCGGATCGCGACAAAAATGCGCCCTACGGGCGATGCAACGATTCGGCGGGCGAGCGCGAGGCCGACGAAATAGCAGACCGCGAGAAACACATACATCGACCAGCCACTCGTCACATGAAAGCTGGCGAAACCGAGATTGAAGGTCGGCGAGGGGACGCCCGGCAAGCCGTTCTCGCCGCCGGTATAGTCGGACAGCGGCGAGTTCTCCATGAAGAAGAAAACCTCGGCGATCGCGACCGTGATCATCGCAAAATAGATGCCGGTGCGCCGGAGCGCGATCATACCCACAACGAGCCCGGCGGCGGCGGCGGCGACGATGCCGACCGCAAGCCCGAGCATCACACTCGTCAGTCCCATTTGGGTCAGAAGATAGGCGGCGACGAAGCCGCCGGTGCCGAAGAACGCCGACTGCCCGAACGAGAGCAGGCCCGCGAAGCCGAACAGGAGATCGAAGCCGACGCCGAACAGACCGAAGACCAGCACCCGGTTCATGGTGTCGGGGACGAACCCGATTTTCGGCAGCACGAACGGGGCGACGATGAGCGCGAGCGCCGTCCAGCCCTCGAACGCCAGCCCCCGTATCCCCCGCCGCGACTCGATCATGTCAGGCCCGGCCCTGCTCGCCGAGCAGGCCGCGCGGGCGAACGACGAGGACGAGCGTCATCACCAGAAACAGCATGACCTGGGAATAGGCCGGATTGATCATCGAGGTCAGGCTCAGAATCTCGCCCGCGATCAGGCCGCCCAGCACCGCGCCCGGAAACGACCCGACGCCGCCGATGACCACGACGACGAAAGTCTCAACCAGGATGTCGTCACCGACGTCGGGCGTGATCGGCGCGATTGGAACATTGACGATGCCGGCGAACCCGGCCGCCATCGCGCCGATGCCGAACACCACCATGAAGACGCGATAGACGTCGATGCCGAGCGAATTGACCATGACCGCGTCCTCGATCCCCGCACGCACGATCATGCCGAGCTTCGAGCGGTAGAGAACGAGATAGAGCGCGATGAGGGCGACCGCGACGATGCCCACGACAGCGAGCCGGTAGGTCGGATAGATCATGAACCCGAGCGAGGTGACGCCCGCCGCCCAGGATGGCGGGGACATCGACTGGGACAGGCTGCCGAAGGCGAGCCGGACGAGTTCGACATAGACGATGCCGAGCCCGAACGTGACGAGGATCTGGTCTTCGGGCGGCCGGTCGTAGAAGTAGCGGATGACGACCCGCTCCATGAGGAGCCCGAGCGCCAGCACGAAGAGGGATCCCGCCGCGACCGCGACTAGATAGGAGCCGGTATACTGGTAGGCGACCACGCCGGCGTAGCCGCCCACCATGAACATCGCGCCATGCGCGAGGTTGAGCACGCCGAGCGTGCCGTAGATGATCGTCAGCCCCGACGCAATGAGCGCGAGCAACGCGCCCAAGACCAGGCCGTTGAAGGCCTGGGCGACGAAGTTGGGCAGGCTGAGCACCTTCGGCCTCGCGTGCGGATGGCGGCCGGCTAGGCTTTCAGGTGTAGCCGCCGAGCTTGCACCCGAACTCGGTCGGCGACTGCATCAGGCCCTCGCCGGGAACGACCTCGACGATCTCGTAGAAGTCCTCCGGCGTCTTCATGTCGGCCGGCTTCTTGCCGCGTTCAACGACGACCGGACGCACGAGCTGATGATCGGCGCCGCGGAAAAAGACCTCGCCCACGGTCGACTGAACCTTGGCTCCGGCTTCATAGGCTTTGATCACGTCGGGCGGATAGAACGACTTGGCCCGCTCGAGCGCGTCGGCCCACATCGCGATCTGCGCATAGGCAAGGTTTGCACCCCATTCGGGGCTGTATTGGTACTTGGCCCGGAAGGCGTCGTTGAACATCTTCGCGATCGGGTTCTTGTCCTCCATCGTCCACCAGTAGTCGGTGGCGGCGAATACGCCCTGCATGGTGTCGGCGCCGACTTCCTTGGCGAGGAACGGCGTGTTGTAAGGCACGACGAGGGTCATCTTGTCGAGAATGCCGAACTGCTTGGCCTGTTTGATCGACAGCACCGCGTCGCGGCCGAAATTGATGTTAACGACGACGTCGGCGCCGCTATTGGCGACATTGAGCAGGTAGGAGCTGAAGTCGGTCGTGCCGAGCGGCGAAACTTGGTCGGTCGCCTTCGTCCAGCCGCCCTCGTTGCCGAACTCCTCCATCGATTTCTGCACGGTGTGGCCGTAGGTGTAGTCGGGCGTGAGATAGGCGACCTTCTTGTTCTTGCCGAGATTCTTGATCAAGACCGGCATGATCGCCTTGGCGGCGGTCTGGCCATAGAAGCACTCACGGAACGAATAGCGCACGCAATCCTTGCCGGTGGTGTCGTTCGAGCCGGAGATGCCGACGAGGTAGAGCACCTTCTCGCGGTCGGCGGTTTTGTTGTCGGCCACCGCCTCGGCGCTCGACACCGAGCCGGTCACCATGACCGCCTTGTTGTCGCTGATGAACTTGCTGAGGTTCTGAACCGCGGTGTTGGGCTTGGCCTCGCTGTCGGCGATGCCGTATTTCACCTGCTTGCCGAGGACGCCCTTTTTGATGTTCGGCGAGATCTTGGTCATGATCTCCGAACCGTTGTTCAAGTGGTCGATCGCAAGCTCGTAACCTTTGATGAGGTCTTCGCCCGCGGCCGCATAGGTGCCGGTGCGCGGCATGGAAATCCCGACGAAAACCGAATCGCCCTTCGACCCGTCCGGCCAGGTGCCGAGCGCCGGCTGATCTTCGGCGAAGGCGGGCAGGATCAGTCCGGACGGCAGGAGCGCCCCCCCGGCGAGCCCCGCGCCAGCCCTGAGCAGGGTCCTACGCGAAAGCGGCCCAAGGTTATTTCTGTCGAAATTGCCGGCCATTAGAGTTCCTCCCGAATCGTCTGATGAGCGCCGTCCGGCGGCAGTTTGGGCTGGGCGCGCCGGTGCGACGATATGTCACAAGATGCGAGAATTCTCCGATGCCCACAAGGCCGTTGGCTTGCGACTTTCGTCCTATGCCGAGCCCGGGCCGTCGCCGATTCCGGCAGCGGAAATCTTGCAGGAGACCGACCCGAAGCGGCTTGCCGCCTTGCAGGGTGGGCTCGGCTACTGGCCCATTCCCGGCAGCGTACCCATGCCCTTGCAGAGAATCGTCAGCATGACCTCGTCGGCGCCGCCCGCGATGGAGGCCAGGCGGCCGTCACGAAAGGCGCGGCTCACCGGCGTCTCGTTCATGTATCCCATGCCGCCCCAATATTGCAGGCAGGCGCCTGGAACTTCGCGTCCGAGCCGCCCGGCCTTCAGCTTCGCCATCGTTGCCAGTTGCGTCATGTCGGCGCCTTCGATCATCGCCTCCGCGGCGCGGTAGATCAGCGAGCGCAGGAGCTCGATCTCGGTCTGCAATTCGGCGAGGCGGAAGTGTACCGTCTGATTGTCGAGAATGCTGTGGCCGAAGGCCTTACGCTGGCGCGCATAGGCGATCGTCTCGGCGATCGTGTGCTCGTGCGCCTTGAGGCACGCCGCCGCCGCCCACAGCCGCTCCTCCTGGAATTGCATCATCTGATAGACGAATCCCTTGCCCTCATCGCCGATGCGGTTGCGCTTCGGAACCCGCACGCCCTCGAAGAAAATCTGCGCGGTGTCGGAGGCGCGCATGCCGAGCTTGTCGAGCTTGCGCGCGACGGTCACACCCTTCGATTTCATCGGCACGCAGATCAGCGATTTGTTGCGATGCTTCGGACCGTCGCCGGTATTCGCGAGCAGGCATATCCAGTCGGCCTTCGCGCCGTTGGTGATCCACATCTTGCCGCCATCGATGACGTAATCGTCGCCATCCGACCGCGCGTTGGTCTTGATCTCGGCAACGTCCGAGCCCGCGCCGGTCTCGGACACGCCAACGCAGGCGACCACGTCCCCCGAGATCGCGGGCGCGAGAAACTCCCGCCGCAATTCATCGGAGCCGAACCGCGCAAGCGCGGGCGTGGCCATATCCGTGTGCACTCCGATCGCCATCGGAACCGAGCCGCTGTGAACGGCCCCCAGTTCTTCCGCCATCATGACCGCATAGGAATAGTCGAGCCCGGCGCCGCCAAATTCGACCGGCTTGTTGAGCCCGAGGAAGCCGAGAGCGCCGAGCTTCTTGAACAGATCGTGCGTCGGAAGCTCGCCAGCCGCCTCCCATTCGTCGACATGAGGGTTGATCTCGGCGGCGATGAATTTCTGCAAGGTCCGACGCGGCTCTTCGTGCTCCGCCGTGAACAGCATGAATATGCGCTCCCCTTCCGTTCCCAATGGTCCTCGTCATTGCGAGCGGAGCGAAGCAGTCGAGGGAACGCGCGGGCGCCCGATCGACCCGGATTGCTTCGTCCTCGAGGCCGGGCCGGCCGGCCCTCGCAACTAGAGCTATATCCTTACCAGCCTATCACCGAACGCCCACCCGTCGTGCATCGGATGAGCGTGCTTGCGCTCGCCTCCCGAACCTCCTGCGGGCCCAGTTTGAAATTGTTCTAATTACCAAATGCTGCCAAAGGCTTGCGGCTCGATCGGCGCTTGTCTACTTCTCGCTCGAACGCGAAAGCGCGCGACCGTCGAGAGGATGATCAGCCATGCAGCTTGCCGCCCCGACCGAAGACGAGGCGATCGTCGCGCTCGAGCAGTTGAAGCGGACGGTCAGGATCGCTTTCTGCAGCGTCATGCAATCGACACGGCTTCCGCCGATGGCCGCGCTGAGTCTCGCGGCAATGGCGGTCGGCTCGCTCTATGGCGAGGTCGCCGCCGCGCATCGGGGCGAAAAAGGCTGCTGTTGCGGCCGGGAGCCGCGGAGGCTCGCGGACCTGGAGGCGCTGCAAACCTCGCTCTCGGTCTCGGCTGACGGACCTCGCGCCGACATCCACGCCATCGAGGCCGTCGGCACCGCATAAGGAACGCGCTGCCGTGCTGCGGGCCTCGGGCAGCGCTCCATCGTTTTCATACCCTGTTCTCCCGCGCCCTTTTCGCCTCGAGCATGAGTTGCCGCGCCAGATCTTCGGCTTGCTGCGGATTGAGCAGGACTCGAATTTCAGCGATATTGCCCGGGAAACCGGGCGCAAAAATAGGCACCGTGGCTGCAACGATCTTGTTCTCCGCGACCGCCGTCGCCAATCGATGGGCGATCAAGTCAAACGGTTCGCGCCCTTGCAAAACAATAGAGCCCATATTCTCGCCTCGCTTCCGCCGAGGCCCGCCGCAAGATAGGCGCCAATCGCCGTTCATCGACCTGCCTTTATGAATGGGAGAAACCCGTGGCTCGCTCCAAGCCCTCGCGGAGCGCCACGACTAACAAGGAGCTGCCCTCGCCGGGCCGCGCGATCGCGCGCCAACCCGGCAATGACATGCCGACCCCGCAAAACCGGGCCCACGCCCCTGCCATTGTGACGGCCCTCGGGCTATGATGCGGACAGTCGCAGGCGGGGAGAGGCTCTGTGGGCAAAGGGACGCTCAAATGGGCGGCAACCGGTGAGGCGGGGGATTTCGACGCTGCGTTCAAGTTCCTCTCGCTTGTCTGCCCGGACGCCAAGGCGAAGGCGCTCGTCAGCAGCCTTCGCAAAGCAAAGCACGTCGATCACGCCGCCAAGGACTTGTTGCGCGCGGCGGAGCTTCCGCTTTTGCCGAGCGACGATTCACACGTGGCCGGCGACCTCAAGCGAATTCAAAAAGGCAACGCGCTCGCGCCCGTTCTCCTTGTTCGCGGCCAGCTCGGAACAGGGCTGCCGCTCGTCGTGGCCGATGGCTATCATCGGATATGCGCCGTCTGCCATTTCGACGAGAACGCGCCCGTTCGCTGCCGAATTGTCGATGCGCAATCCGCGCGGAGCGCCTAGCCCCTGACCTCGTCCCAATCCGGCTCGCCCGAAAATCCGGGCGCTTCCGGCAAAATCATGGAGACCTCGCCAATGTCCAAGCGCCTTCGCGTCCTCGCCGCCTGCGCCGCTTTGGCCGGGCTCGGCGGCTGCACCGCGCCGCCGCCCCCTGCCCCCGTCATCACCGCCCCGCCGCCGAAGCCGCTCGACGCCAAGACCCAACTCGAGAACCACATGTGAGGGCTTCGGCCGAGGCGGACCGCTCCCACGCGCGCGGCGCGATGACGCGCGTCGCCGATCTCGTGATGACCGCGCTCGCAGCGGTCATCTGGGGAACTGTCTATCTCGTGACCACGCGGTGGCTCCCGCAAGGCTATCCGCTGACCGTATCGCTGATCCGCGCTCTCCCGGCGGGGCTTCTCCTTCTCGCCTTCGTGCGCGAACTGCCAAAGGGCGTATGGCTCTTGCGGGTTCTCGTGCTCGGGGGACTGAACTTTTCGCTCTTCTGGTGGCTCCTTTTCATCTCCGCCTATCGATTGCCGGGCGGCGTGGCGGCGACCGTCAACGCTCTTCAGCCGGTATTCGTCGTCGCGCTTTCCTGGGCGTTGCTCGGCGCGCCGCTGCGCTCAGGCGCCGTCGGCGCGGCATTGGGCGGCGTCGTGGGCGTCGCGCTTCTGGTTGTCCGACCCGGGGCCGCCCTCGACGGGCTCGGGGTCACGGCCGGCCTCGGCGCCGCGGCCGCGATGGCGCTCGGCACGGTGCTCGCGAAGCGCTGGCAACCGCCCGTCCCCGCGCTCACCTTCACCGCCTGGCAGCTTGTCGCCGGCGGCCTCCTGCTCGCGCCGTTCGCGCTGACGCTCGAGCCGCCCCTGCCCTCGCCGACGCTTCCCAATCTTGCCGGATTTGTCTGGCTCGGGCTGTTCGGCGCGGCGGTCAGCTACTTCCTCTGGTTCAGGGGACTCGCTCGGCTCGGCCCGCAAGCCGTCTCGCCGCTCGTTCTCCTGAGCCCGGTGACCGCGATCCTGCTTGGCTGGCTCGCGGCCGGCGAGACGTTCACGCCGCTCCAGCTCCTCGGCGTTGCGCTGGTCATGGCCAGCGTATGGCTGAGCCAGTTCTTCGCCGCCCGCGCCCGCTAATGGATCAAGTAGGATAAGAGCGACGAGCGCTTCGCCGTTCTGCGCTCGATCGCCGCGGCGACTCCGGTCCAGCCTCTCGCCATTTCGTCGCTGCTTGCTTCCTCCGCTCTGCGCCGCGCCGCCCAATAGGCCTGGGCGCCAAGAGCGTTCATGAGCGCATGGGCCTCGCGGTCGATTTCAAAGTGCAACGCCCCCCGGTGCGCGTGACGCGACATCGCTTCGTTCTCCGAACCATTTCGTTTAGCCTAGCACCACGGCTGCCCCGCCACACGTGAGGCGCGTCACAGTAGATCGTGAGTATCGGCTCCGTGATCGTAACTCGGCTCCAGTCACGAACTGTGACGCAGCGCATAGTAGGGCGCCCATTAGGGTGCTTTGACTGGCGCCTCTCGACAGCCGAAAACGAGGAGGCTGGAATGGGCGTTTTAAGGTTCGGCAATGGCTTTTCCTTGCGAACTTTTCCAATACCGCCCGAGGGCTTTGATCCCGATAAGGCCAGCGACCGCGAACGGATCGTTCACGGCATCCCGCGCTGCCCGGTAGCGTTCGGGGAGCTCGAGCAGCGCATGCGGGCAAAGCTCAAGAACTTCAGCTTGATCGAACCGAAGTTCGAGCCGCGCGACCCAAGCAGGAAGCATCCGGGCTTTCGGCCTGCCGCGGCGCTTCAGACCACGAACAACTGGTGCGGCGGCATTACATTCCCGCCGTCCGGCGATCCGCTGAAATTCGCCGAGGGTACCTGGACGATGCCAATCGATGTTTGGCCGCAATCGTTACACGACCCTTCGCTAAATGACGTTTGGTACACCGCCTCGTTCTGGGTTGGACTCGACGGGGACGACGGGTCAAGCGACGTGCTGCACGCCGGATGCGAGGTGGACTCGATGAACGTGTCCGTCTTGACCGGAGGCGCGTACGTCAACACCCAATTCAAACCCTTTTGGCAATGGCGCCCCGCCGGAGCCTTTTGGATCACAAACATGCTTGTGTCGGGCGGGGATCAGCTCACCACGCTGATTTGCATGCACCAGGCTTCGACAACCCAGGCGACCATCTTCCTCGGCAATCTCACCACCAAGGTTGGACTATGGTTTGAAGCGACCGCGCCGGCGAATGTCTCGCTCTCGGGAAACTGCGCCGAATGGATCGTTGAAGCGCTGGCGCTCGACACGCCGACGCCGGAACTGGGGATATACGGGAGCGTGTCCTTCACGGATTGCTATGCGGGGACGGTCAGCGGCCGATCGATCGA
Organism: uncultured Alphaproteobacteria bacterium; assembly: GCA_963794655.1. GTDB lineage: Bacteria > Pseudomonadota > Alphaproteobacteria > Rhizobiales > Beijerinckiaceae > Roseiarcus. Next base: position 355,609 of record CAWCEV010000005.1, on the reverse strand, counting down.
CCTATCGACCGGCGGCACGATCACCATGGTGGATGCGTCAAACCAACCGATCTCAAAGGCTTTCATTCAGGGTCCGAGCGAGGTCACGGTCTCCTATGTCTATCCCCTCACCCGCGGGCCTGCGTAACCCCATGCCTCACACCCCCGACGGGTGATAGTTCGGGCTCTCGCGGGTGATCGCGACGTCATGGACGTGGCTTTCGCGCAAGCCTGCGCTGGTGATGCGCATGAATCGCGCCTTCTCCTGGAACTCCGGGATCGTTTCCGCGCCCACATAGCCCATGGCGGCCCGCAGGCCGCCCGCGAGCTGGTGGACGATCGCGCCGACCGGCCCGCGATAGGGCACCTGCCCTTCAACGCCCTCGGGCACGAGCTTCATCTGGTCCTTCACGTCCTGCTGAAAATAGCGGTCGGCCGAGCCCCGCCCCATCGCGCCGAGCGAACCCATGCCGCGGTAGCTCTTGTATGAGCGCCCCTGGTAGAGGAACACTTCGCCCGGGCTCTCGTCGGCGCCCGCGAACAGCGAGCCGATCATCACGCTGTCCGCGCCGCCCGCGATCGCCTTGGCGACATCGCCCGAATATTTGATGCCCCCGTCGCCGATCACCGGCACGCCCGCGGCGCGAGCCGCCGCCGCCGCTTCCAGGATCGCGGTCAACTGCGGCACGCCGACGCCGGCGACGATCCGAGTGGTGCAGATCGAGCCCGGCCCGATGCCGACCTTGATCGCGTCGGCGCCGGCGTCGATCAGCGCCTGCGCGCCCTCGCGCGTCGCCACATTGCCGGCGATGACCGAGACCTTGTTGGTCGCGCGCTGAATGCGCCGCACCTGGCTCAGCACCTGCTCGGAATGGCCGTGGGCGGTGTCGACGACCAGACAGTCGACGCCCGCCGCCATCAGGAGCTCGGCGCGCTCGAACCCCTTGTCGCCGACCGAAGTGGCGGCTGCGACCCTGAGCCGCCCGTCGGCGTCCTTGGCGGCGTTCGGATGCGCGGTCGCCTTCTCGATGTCTTTCACGGTGATGAGGCCGACGCAGCGGCCGGAATCGTCGACGACCGCCAGCTTCTCGATACGGTGCAGGTGGAGCAGGCGGCGCGCCTCGTCGCGGGTTACGCCCTCGCTCACCGTCACCACCTTGCGGGTCATGAGTTCGGTCACCGGCTGGCGCGGATCGTCGGCGAAGCGCACGTCACGGTTGGTGAGGATGCCAACCAGCCGGGCCGGTTTTCCGTCGAGCCCCCGCTCGACCACCGGAATGCCGGAAATCGAGGCGCGCTTCATGAGCGCGAGCGCGTCGGCGAGCGTGGCGTCGGGAAAGATGGTGATCGGATCGACGACCATCCCGCTTTCGAACCGTTTGACCTTCCGCACCTCGTCGGCCTGCTCGGCGGGCTCGAGATTGCGGTGGATGACCCCGATTCCGCCCGCTTCCGCCATCGCGATCGCGAGCCGCGCCTCGGTCACGGTGTCCATCGCCGCCGAGATGATCGGCAGGTTGAGGCGAATCGTGCGGGTGAGTTGCGTCCCGATGTTGGTCGCGCTCGGCATGATCGCGCTGTGGCCTGGGCGCAGGAGAACGTCGTCGAAGGCCAAGCCCTCGGGAATAGAGGTCGGTTCAACCATCGCCATCGCCACGCATCCTTTTGGATTTCAGGCGCGGACGGCGTAAGACTCGCATCCGCTGCATGGCGGGGCTGCCTAACACGTGCGGCGCAAAGTTCCTAGCGGGCGCGGCGAAATACGGGAAGCCCTGCATCCGGTGTCTGGGCGCGATTTGGATTCACGACATTCCGCCGCTGTTGGTTGCGGCGATGGAGGCAAGGTTGGCGGACGAAAAAGACAAGCTTGTCGAGGTGAAGGTCAAATTGCCGGCTGAACTTCACGCCCACCTCGCCTCCATTTGCGAGCGGAACGATCTGAAGCTCGACGACATCGTGAGCGACCAGATTAAGCGATGGCTGCTCGGCCGGACGATCGCGCTGCTCGAGGGGTCGGCGGAGGACGAGCAGGGCTCGGGCGGGGGCGAACCTCCCCGAGACTGACTTTGTCCAGCCGGGCCGGCGAATCAGAGTTGTCATCGCCGGATCAAAGCCGCCTAAGCGGGCTAGCGGACCTAATTAGGGGAACCGCGGATCAACGCGGTCTCCGAGGGGCGTGCCTGTTCCAGTCCCCCGAGCTGGAGCTCAGAGCCCGAGCAAGAATATGATCGACCACACAGCGGCGATCGCAACAAAAGCGGCCAGAAGCGGACGCTCATTGCGATCATCGATCAGAAGTCTACTGGACAAATTATCGTACAACATGACGGCCTCTTTCTCACAATGAGAAAAGCACTCCCCGCCGCCGGGCGCTGTGACGGCCGTCACACCCGATGGAATTCGCCACCAGCACAACGGAGAAGAAGAAGCCTACAAACTGCGGCCGACCGAAGGGGACTTGGCCCGCCGACCGAGGCGACTTCGAGCATCGCCCGGCAGGTCCTTCATGAGCTGAACCGGCGAGAGGCCGCGAAAACCGGGGCGACGGCCCGGCCGACCCAATCGCGACAGGCCAGGCTCATTTTGGCTGCGCGGGAACGCCCTTCGAATTCGCTGCCGGCGGCGGCTCGACGTTTGGATCCCGAACATTGGGCGCGGGCTTTTCGATGGCCGGGTCCACCTCCTTCGGATGGATCACGCCGTTCGACCGGTTGAGTTTGTCGCTCAGGTTCGGAGCGGGCGCGGCGGAGTCGGCGGGCGCCGTTGGCGTCGGGCTTTGCGCCTGGGCGAACGCCGGACCGGCGATAAGGGTCGCTCCAGTGAGAAACAGGCAGAATCGTAAGCCGATGATCGTCATGCTGGCTTAACTCGCCGATGCCCGGCTCGTTCCCCGGGTGATTCACACATGCTCAATGGGGGACCCGCTATCCGTCCTCCCTCCGTCCGGCGCCTCCATCGACCGGACACATTTGTGACTGCGGCGATTGCGGAAAAACGGAATCCATGCTATTGGTTTCCGATGGACCAAAGCGGGCGGCTGTCGCGCGCGGGACCCGGCTCGAACAGCCGCCCGGCCGGCGGGGCGCCTGAAGCTCGGGCGCGGTTTCCCGGGCGGCCGGCGCACCAAAGGAGGATTGAGAAGCCAAATATTTGAAAACAAACAGAAATAATGGAAAGATCGGCTTTGAAATCCTGCGCTTATGTTTGGATTTCCTTCCTTTTTTCCTTTGATTTCCTGCGCTTGGGCTTTGATTTCCTGCGCCTGGGCTTGGATTTCCTTCCGAGCCCCAGCGGCGAGCGGGCGCAGGCGTCAGATGCACCGCCCGCCGTCGACCTCGAGCACGACCCCGGTCAGGAAGCCCGCCTCGTCGCTCGCGAGGAAGAGCGCGGCCGAGCCAATGTCCTGGGGCGTCGAGAAGCGGCCGAGCGGCACGGTCGCCTTGAAGGCCGCGCGCTTCTCGGGCGTGTCCTCGCCCATGAACATCGCGAGCAGCGGCGTCTCGCCAGCGACCGGCGCCAACGCGCAGGCGCGGATCTTGTCGGGAGCGAGCTCGACCGCCATCGACTTGGTCATCACATGCACCGCGCCCTTGGAGGCGTTGTAGACGGTCAGCCCAGGGCGGGGGCGTAGCGCCGCGGTCGAGCCGACATTGATGAAGACGCCGCCGCCGCTCGCGCGCATGTGCGGCACGAAAGCCTGGGCGGCGAGCAGGATCGATTTGACGTTGACCGCGAAGATGCGGTCGAACTCCTCCTCCGTCACCTCCATGATCGGCTTGTTGCGATGGGTCGTGCCGGCGTTGTTGACGACGATGTCGATCCGCCCGAACGCGGCTATCGCCTCGCGCGCCGCCCGCTCGACATCCGCGCGGCTCGAGACGTCGGCGTGGATCGCGATTGCGCCCGGACCGAACCGCTTGGCGGCCGCTTCCGCAACGTCTCCCTTCATGTCCAGGCACGCGACGCGGGCGCCCTCGCGCACGAAGGCCTCGGCGATGCCGAAACCGAACCCCTGCCCCGCGCCGGTCACCAGCGCGGCCTTGCCTTTCAGTCGCATGCCCTTTGCCCTTGCCGCACTCGTTGAGGTCCGCCTCGGGGATCACTACATTGTCCGCGGCCGGCGCGCCTTTCCCTGCCACGAACTGGACAATCCATGCGTATCGAAACCGACGTCAAGCTCGATTTCAAGGACGTCCTCATTCGCCCCAAGCGATCGACGCTGAACACCCGCAGCGCGGTCGACGTCGCCCGCTCCTTCCGTTTCCTCCACACCGGCGCCGAATGGAAGGGGTTTCCGCTCATTGCCGCCAACATGGACGTGACCGGCACAATGGCGATGGCGCGCGCGCTCGGCAAGCATGGGGCGCTCACCGCGCTGCACAAGCACTACCCGGAGGCGAAGCTCACCGAGTTCTTCGCCGGGCCGGACGGCGCCCATGCCTTCTATTCGCTCGGCACGACCGCAGCCGACGTCAAGAAGCTCGCGTCCGTCGCCAAGGCCGCGCCGATCCGGTTCATCTGTCTCGACGTCGCCAACGGCTATGCGGAGAAGTTCCTCGAAACCGTTAAGCGCGTGCGCGACGACTACCCGCACGCCGTCATCATGGCAGGCAATGTCGTCACGGGCGACATGACGGAGGCGCTGATCCTGGCCGGCGCTGACATCGTCAAGATCGGCATTGGCCCCGGCTCGGTCTGCACCACTCGCCGGGTGACCGGAGTCGGCTATCCGCAGCTCTCCGCGATCATCGAATGCGCCGACGCGGCGCATGGGCTCAAAGGGCAGGTCTGCGCGGACGGCGGCTGCACCGGCCCGGGCGACGTCGCCAAGGCTTACGGCGCGGGCGCGGATTTCGTCATGCTGGGCGGCATGCTCGCCGGCCACGACGAATGCGACGGCGAGATCCATTACGAGGAGCGGGGCGGCCAAAGGATCGCCATCGGGATGACGTTCTACGGCATGTCGTCGGAGACGGCGATGAAGAAGCACTCGGGCGGCGTCGCCCATTACCGCGCGGCCGAGGGCAAGACGGTTGAAACGCCCTACCGTGGTCCGGTCGATGAGACGATGGGCGAAATCATGGGCGGGGTGCGCTCGATGATGACCTATATCGGCGCCGCCCACCTCAAGGAGGTGTCGAAGCGGACGACTTTCGTGCGCGTGACCGCCCAGACGAACGACGTGTTCGGGGGGTGAGAGGGGCCCCAGAGGCGCCGTTATGCCTGCGGACCCCTGCGACAACTGGCCGTTGGTCGCGGCTCCCGGCGCATGGTAGAACGCCCGACATGACCGCCGCCGACCTCAAAGCCGACGACCGCGCGCCGGCGTGCCTTGCCGGCGCGACACGCGGCGAAATCATCCAGAGCCTCCGCGAAATCGGCACACCCGAGCGCGAGCTCAAGATGCGCGCCTCGCAGCTCTGGCACTGGATCTATCATCGTGGCGCGGGCGATTTCGCCGCCATGCGCAACATTGCACGCCCGCTGCTCGAGAGGCTTGGAGAACGCTTCACGCTCGCCCGGCCGGAAATCGCCGCCGAGCAGGTCTCGGCCGACGGCACCCGCAAGTGGCTGCTGCGGATGGCGCCCGCTCACCGTTTCGACAAGGGCGCCGAGATCGAGTGCGTCTATATCCCCGAATCGGATCGCGGCACCCTTTGCGTCTCGAGCCAGGTCGGCTGCACGCTCAACTGCTCGTTCTGCCACACCGGCACGATGCCGCTGGTGCGCAACCTGACAGCGGCCGAGATCGTCGGCCAGGTTCTCGTCGCCCGCGACCGGCTTGGCGATTTTCCTGGCGGCGTTGCTCCGGCCGATGGGCTCGCGCCCAAGGGCGAAGGCGTGCGCGCGGTGTCCAATATTGTCTTCATGGGCATGGGCGAGCCGCTCTACAACTTCGAGGCGGTGCGTGACGCCATCGCGATTCTGACCGACGGCGACGGTCTGTCGCTGTCGAAGCGGCGCATTACCGTCTCGACCTCGGGCGTAGTCCCAGAAATGGCGCGACTTGGGGCGGAATGCGGGACCATGCTCGCGGTGTCGCTCCACACGACCAACAATGCGCTGCGCGATAAGCTCGTGCCGCTCAACCGCAAATATCCGCTCGAAACGCTGCTCAAAGCCTGCCGCGATTATCCCGGCGCCTCAAACGCCCGACGCATTACGTTTGAATACGTAATGCTCAAAGACGTGAACGATTTGCCTGCCGAGGCCCGTGCGCTGGTGCGCCTCTTGAAAGGCTTGCCCGCCAAGATCAACCTCATTCCGTTCAACCCCTGGCCCGGAAGCTCTTTTCAATGCTCGGACTGGGAGACGATCGAGCGTTTTTCGGAGATTGTCTTCAACGCCGGCTACGCGAGCCCCGTGCGGACGCCGAGAGGCCGCGACATTCTCGCCGCGTGCGGCCAGCTCAAGAGCGAGAGCGAAAAGCTGCGGGCGCGGGCGCGCATGATGCTCGAGGAGAGCTTGGCCGTTGGACAGGACTGACGCGCCCACTTTTATGCATGAGAGCGGAAGGATGCTCCGGTGAGCGACGACGTGGGCGAAAGCAGCTCGCCTGCGCCCGCGCTTGACCTCTCAGGCGCCCTTCGCGCCAGTGTGGGTGATCTATTTCGTCTGCCCCGCCTCGACCGCCGCGGCGTCGTTGCGTTCGTAGGCCTCGTCCTCCTCGCGTGGCTGACGACGTCGCTTTATCGCGTTCAGCCGGACGAAAAAGGCGTTGTTCTGCGGTTCGGTCAATGGGTCGGGACCACCGAGCCGGGCCTCCATGTCCACCTGCCCTACCCGATCGAAACCGTGCTCCTGCCGAAAGTGACCCAGATCAATCAGATCCAGCTCGGCGTGGGCTCAACGGCCGTCGTTGGCGACCCGCAGAGCGGGCGCGGCCGACAGATGCTCACTGGGGACGAGAATATTGTCGAGGCGGACGGCGCGGTGTTCTGGAAAATTCGCGATCCGGCGCAGTTCCTGTTCAAGATCGACAATCCCGAACTGGCGGTCAAAATCGCCGCGGAGGGCGCGCTCCGCGACGTCATCAGTCGCACGCCGATCCAGGCGGCGATGTCGAACAAGCGCCAGCAGATCGCCGACGAGACCCAGGCCCTCCTGCAGAAGCTGCTCGACGACGATCAGGCCGGGGTTGAAATCACCCAGGTGCAGTTGCAGCGCATCGAGCCGCCGCTTGCAGTCATCGACGCGTTCAACGACGTCCAGCGCGCGCGCGCCGATCAAGAGCGGGCGCGCAACGAGGCCGAAGCTTACGCCAATGACATCCTGCCGCGTGCGCGCGGCGACGCCGAGCGGATCCGCCAGGAAGCCGACGCCTATAAAGTACAGGTGGTCAATCTCGCGCATGGCGACGCCGACGCCTTCGCGCCGCTGCTAAGAAGCTATGAGGCGGCAAAAGACGTAACCGCGCGCAGGCTCTACATGGATAGCGTCGATGAACTCTTGACGAAATCGTCGAAGGTCATCGTCGATGCTTCCGGCCACGGCATGTCGAGCATCGTTCCCTTTTTGCCCATGTCGGACATAAAGACATTGGCGCCGGCCTTCCCCGCGCCGCCGGCGCCAGGAGCCGCAAAGTGACGGGCCGCGCCGTTGGGGTCGCGCTCTGCCTGGCTGCGCTGGTCGTCTATCTCGCAGCTTCCTCGATCTATATCGTCAACGAGGGAGAGCAGGCGCTGGTCGTGCGCCTCGGCGCGCCGCTCGGCGTTGCCGACAAGCCCGGTCTCAAGTTCAAGGCGCTCTTCGTCGATAGCGTCTACGTCACGTCGACCCGCTCTCTTCTGCTCGAACCGCCGATCGAACAGGTGATCATGGGCGATGAGAAGCGGCTCGAAGTGCAGCCTTACGCGCGCTATCGCATCGTCGATCCGCTTCGCTTCTACCAGGCGTTGCGCACGAGCGAGACGGCGAACGCGCAGCTTGCTCAGCTTGTCAGCTCGTCGACGCGGCGCGAGCTCGGACAGATCCCGCTTCGGACGCTCCTGACCGAGGAGCGCGGGCATATCCTCGATATCATCAAGGGCGAGGTCGCTGCCAAGGCCGAGCCGCTAGGCATCCAAGTCGACGAGGTCAGATTCGATCGCTCCGACCTGCCGTTCGAGACCAGTCAGGCGATCTACGACCGGATGAAATCGGAACGGCAGCGCGAAGCGAAAGAGCTGAGGGCGCAAGGGTTCGAATGGGCGCAGCAGATCGAGGCCCGCGCCGACCACGATCGCACGGTCATCCTCTCCGAGGCGCGCCGATACGCGGCGATCGCGCGCGGCGACGGCGACGCCGAAGCTAACCAGGCGCTCGCCGCAGCCTTCTCACAGGACCCGCAATTCTATTCTTTCTATCGCTCGCTCCAGACTTATCGCAACGCGCTCGCCAATTCGGCTCCGACCATGGTCGTGAGTCCGGACGCCGACTTCATTCAGACGCTCAAATCCGGCCCCAAGCCCGAGGCGCCTTCAGCGCCGGTCGCGGAGGGCGCCAAGCCTTGAGCGCCAAGCCTTGACCCTCCTGCGCGCCGCAGCGCGCGGCAGGGCTGGGCCCGAGCGACAGGGGATCCCTTCGGCTCGCAGGGCGATGGAGGAATGGACGTGATCGACGGCGTCGCGTGGATCGTCGTCCTCGTTCAAATTCTCTGCGTCGATCTCCTGCTCGGCGCTGACAACGCCGTCGTCATCGCACTTGCCTGTTCAAGGCTGCCTGCGGAGGAGACGCGCCGCGCGGTGGTGCTCGGCGCGGCCGGGGCGATCGGGCTGAGGCTCGGCATGCTGGCCTTCGCCAACGCCCTCCTCACCGTGCCGCTGGTCAAGCTCATCGCGGCGTGGACGCTGATCATCATAGCCCTCAACGTGCGCGCACGGAGGGCCGGCGACGAACGCCCCGCAGCCGCCAGCGCCGCGGGCGATTTTATCGCCGCGGCGGCAGTCATCATGCTCGCCGATGCGGCGATGAGCCTTGACAATGTCGTGGCGCTCGCTGCGATCGCCGGAGGAAGTTTCTGGCTCCTGGCGCTCGGAGTTGTTCTGAGCATACCGATCATCGCCTTCGGCAGCCTCATCCTTTCAGGGATCATCCGTCGCGCCCCGGTAATCCTGACGCTGGGCGCAGTCGTTCTCGGCTGGATTGCAGGAGCAATGGCGGTTTCCGATCCTCTCGTCGCGAACTGGTTCCAGACCAACGTCCCGGGGCTTGCCGTCTTCGCTCCTGTCCTCGGCGCCGCCTTCGTATGGCTTGCCGGCGAGGGGGCGGAACGACGCTCGCCGCGCCGTGCGGTCGAACTCGCTTCCGTGGTGTGGCCGACTCCGCAGCCCAGTCGGGAGATTCTGACCTCGCCGCAGGCCGCCCCCGGTCTCGAGGCCATGCACGTGTCAGATCACGAACGCGCGCCGCGCCGAAGGCTTTTGTCGCGGATCGCGAACCTACACCTGATCCGGACATCAGGTGGATGGAGCGAGGAACGCGTGGTCGTTATCGGCTTTGTCATTCTGGCGGCGCTGGCCGGGTTGATCATCTTTATCGCCTCGTTCCTCGACAGTCTCACCTAGACTAAGCGATTGCCGATATGTTGCTTTCGCCGCACTGAGGGTGTTGAGCTTGGAGGGCAGGATCGATTGAAAAGGAAATCATGAAGCAGGACATTCCGGCCGGCGAAATCATGCGGGCGCCGAAGCGCAGCGAGCGTCTGCGGCAGCGGGCGGCCTGGATGTATTTCGTCGAGGAAATGACGCAAAGCGCGATCGCCGAAGCGCTGGGCGTCGGCCGGGTGACGGTGGTGAGAATGCTCGCCGAGGCGAAGGCGCTCGGCGAGGTCAGGATCGCGCTCTCGCGTGGCGACGTTGAACTTGCCGGGCTTGAGGCGGCGCTTTGCAAGCATTACGGATTCTCGGAGGCGATCGTTGCCCCACTCTCTTCGGCGACCGCCGACCCGACCGCGCCCATTGGCGCGGCGCTCGGCGATCACGTGTCGACGCTGCTGCGCAACGAGATGAAGATCGGCCTGGGCTGGGGACGTACGCTCAACCGCTCGCTCGAATATATGCGCGAGCGCTCGCTGCGCGGTTTGAGCGTCGTCTCGCTGGTCGGCGGCGTCACGCGCTTCGCCCACGACAATCCTGCTGAGTTTCCCTCGGCCTTCGCCCACGCCTTCAACGCTGACTGCTACCTCATTCCCGCTCCCGCGCTGGTCGACAGCGCGGCGACCAAGGCCGCGCTCATCGAGCGCTGCGGGCTTGGTGAGGTCTACGACTTCGCACAGGCGCTCGACGCAGTCGTCGTCAGCGTCGGCTCGCTCGGATCCGACGCGGCGATTGCGCGTTTTGCGCTCATAGGCGAGGCCGACCGCAAGACGCTGCGCGAATATGGCGGCGTCGGCGAGATGCTGTGCAACGTGTTCGATCGGGAGGGCCGGCTCCTCGATCACCCGCTCAATCAGCGCGTGATGTCCGTTCCCACAGAGTCGGTGCGCGCAGCGCCAATCCGGGTGCTCGCAGCAGGCGGGGCCCACAAACAGGCGGCGATCGCCGGCGCGATCAAGCTGCTCAAACCGACGACGCTGGTGACCGACGAGGCGACGGCGCGGAGGCTGACCGAAAAGGCATAGGGGCGCGTCCGTTGCGCGCACCTTGGCCGCGAGCCCGCAAAGTGATCGCGCGCGCTCAGGCCGAGGCAGAGCCCGCTCCGGCCAACTCTTCGATCAGCGCCGCCACTTCCCGCCGCGCCTCGAGATGCGGCATGTGGCCGACGCCCGGGAAGCGGTGCAGCGCGATCAGGCCGCTTAGGCCATCCGCGTGGTGGGCCGGCGTTATGCGATCCTCGATCCCGAACACGATCTTAGTCGGCGCCCTAGGCGCTGCGAGAAGATCACGAACCTGGAACCCCTGCCGGCCCCCGGCGAGAATGGCTTCAGCAAGCCTCCGCTGCTCGGCTGCGAGCGGCCGCTCCCGGCGCTGGCGCAGCGTCGTCCTTGCGAGCGCTCCGCCGAGCGTCGCGGGGTCGACGACCAGCATATGCAACCAGGGCGTCAGGGCGGCCTCGGTGTCGGCCTGCAAGAAGCCGGCGAAGAAGGCGCCGTTGGTCTCCTCGCCGAGTCCCGCCGGCGCGATGAGCATTAACGACAGCGCCGTGACCTGGGGCTCGTGCGCGACCTGAGTGGCGACGGCCGCTCCAAGCGAATGGCCGACGAGATGCGCCTCTCGCACTCCCTCCTCGATCATGACCGCGCGTGCCGCCTCGACCAGGGCGCTGAAGTTCGCGTTCTCGCCGAGCGGCGAGAGACCATGGCCGGGGAGGTCGATCGCCAGCGCCGGGCGCGACTTGGGCAACAAGCGCTGCACTGCCCTCCAGCCGTTGAGGTCGGCGCCGAAGCCGTGGAGGAACACGATCGGCGCGCCGGCGGCGCGCTGCAGCCAGAGCCGATGGATGCTCGACGCAGAGCGCGCGAAAGGCCCACGCGGCCCGAGGTCGCGTAGCTGGACTCGCCCGTGCGGGCCTGACCCGCTCACGTCGTCGAGCCGGACTCCGCGCTCGCGCGCCACTCGCCGAGCCGCGGGCGTCGCGCGGGGGCGAGCGTCCTTATCCATCGGCACAGGCCGTCCGATCGCACGCGCGTCTCTCGACGGGCTATCGCGCGGCCCTTGAGGATCGCTCCTCATAGGAAGCGCGCCCTCTCTCCCTTCCGGAGAGGGCTGGGGTGAGGGCTCAGATGGAACAAAGTCCTCTCCGTCCGCGACGATCCAGCCGAGGCAGGCGCCGACCGGCAGCACATCGCCCTCGGAGGCGGCGACGAACTTCAAAACACCCGAAGCCGGCGCATCGACCTCCATGGCCGCCTTGTCCGTCTCGATCTCGAACAGTGTCGCGCCCTTGACGACATGCGCGCCCTCGGCTGCATGCCAGGGGCCCATCCGGCCGGAACTCATGTCCATGTCGACGCGCGGCATGACGATCTCGACCGCCATGTCAGACCTCGTATAGCGCCAGCCGCCGCGCCGCCGCGATAATGTCCTCGGTTTGGGGAACCGCCGCCTTCTCCAGAACAGGGCTATAGGGAATGGGCGCCTCGACCCCGCCGAGCCGCATGATCGGCGCGTCGAGATAGTCGAAGGCCTCGCTCTCGGCGATAATTGCCGAAACTTCCGCCCCGATGCCGAGCGTCTTGACGCCTTCGTAAACCGCGAGCAGTCGTCCCGTCTTCGTAACGCTCGCCACGATCGCGTCCTTATCGAGCGGCCTCAGGCAGCGAAGGTCGATCACTTCGGCCTCGATTCCGTCCTTCGCGAGAATGCCCGCTGCCTCGAGCGCTCGGTGGACCATGATGGCGGCGGCGACTATCGTGAGATGCGTGCCTTCGCGCCGTATGACCGCGCGATCGAGCGGCGTTTCGTAATAGCCCTCGGGCGTCTCACCTTTCATTTTGTAGAGCAGCTTGTGTTCGAACACGACCACCGGATCGGGGTCCCTGATCGCAGCAAGCAGCATGCCCTTGACGTCTTCTGGCGTCGACGGCTCGACCACCTTGAGGCCGGGAACGTGGGCGTACCAAGCTTCGATGCTCTGGCTGTGCTGTGCGGCACCCCCGAGCCCCGATCCCGTCGGCATTCGAAAGACGACTGGAACATGGACCGCGCCGCCTAGCATATAACGAAGCTTGGCGGCTTGATTGACGATCTGCTCCATCGCCAGCATCGAAAAGTCGGAGAACTGGAATTCGTAGACCGGGCGCATGCCGGTCAGAGCCGCGCCGACCGCGACGCCTGCGCCACCCAGCTCGGAGATCGGCGTATCCATGACGCGCTCGTCGCCGAAGCGTTCCACCAGATCTCCGGTCACCTGGAAGGCGCCGCCGTAGACCCCGATATCCTCGCCCATCAGGAACACCCGCTCGTCGCGTTCAAGCGCGATCGAGAGCGCTTCGCGGATCGCCTCGGCGTACGAGAGTTCGCGGCCGTTCACGGACATGCGCTCCCGGCGGGAGAGTAGACATCGCGCATGACATCGCCGGCCGCCGGCCAAGGGCTCGCACTCGCCCTGGCGGCCGCTTCGGCCATTTGCTCTTTCACTTCGTCCCCGATCGCCGCGACTTGCGCCTCGGTCGCGAGGCCGAGGGCGAGGATTTCGGCTTCGAAGCGCACAATCGGATCCCGGGCCCGCCACGCCTCGATCTCTTCTTTCGAACGATAGCGGTTGCGATCCGAGCGGGAATGGCCGCGAGTGCGATAGGTCTTGGCCTCGATCAGCGTCGGCCCCTCGCCTGCCCGCGCCCGCTCCGTCGCCTCGAAGGAGGCCTCCGCGACGGCGGCAAAATCGTTGCCGTCGACAATGACGCCCGGAATCGCGTAGGCGCTGGCGCGGTCCGCGACATTGGCGACGGCGGTCGCGCGCGCCATCGACATGGACATCGCATATTGATTGTTTTCGCAGACGAAGATGACCGGCAGCTTCCAAATCGAGGCGAGGTTGAGCGCCTCGTGAAAGGCGCCCTCGTTATTGGCGCCGTCTCCGAAAAACGCGAGCGCGACTCCGCCGGTTCCGCGCTTCTTGGCGCTGAGCGCGGCGCCGACCGCGATCGGCAAGCCGCCGCCGACGATGCCGTTGGCGCCGAGATTGCCCTTCGCGGGCTCGGCGATGTGCATCGACCCACCCCGCCCCTTGCAGTAGCCGCTTTCGCGACCGAGGAACTCCGCGAACATCGGCTCGAGCTCGGCGCCTTTGGCGATGCAATGGCCGTGACCGCGATGGGTCGAGGTGATGCAGTCAGCGTTGCTGAGCGGCAGACACGCCCCGACGGCCGTTGCCTCCTGCCCTATCGAGAGGTGCATCGTGCCGTAGCTCAAGCCGCGGATGTACGAATCTTCAGCCGCTTCCTCGAATTGGCGGATGCGATGCATGCGTCTCAACGCGCCCAGGACATCGTCCTCGGTCAAACGATCATAGACCTTCGGACGGTTGACGTTGAAACGGGCGGACTTGGAATGCGACGTCAACACAAGGCCTCCAGTGTCCAAGCGCCGTTTTGGTTAGCGTATTTTTGAACTTTTGTCTTGCCGAAAACTCAAACGTTCAGAGCTTTGGCGCCTCGACGCGCGCCAGAGTCTTGCGCGTGGACCCACAATCGTTCGGTTACGAGCTCTGATTGATAGCCCCCGCCTATCAAATCATCAGCATGAAAAGGAAAAAATCCCGCCAAACCGCTTGCGGCTTCCCGGGCTTCACGACAAAATGTCCACGCCAGGGAGGGAACTTCGATGACCACAGTCGTCAATAACTCAGTATTGCTTGGATCGATCTGCGCCGCCGCGATGGCCGTGGCTGGGGTTGCGGGCGCGCAGGAGGTGAAGAATGCGTCGGCCTCGATGGCGGCCACCGCCGCGATCACGCCGGTAACGCAGCAGCAGCTCAGCAACGCCCACAAGGACAGCGCGAACTTTCTTCACACCAACGCCAATTACGAACAAACCCGCTTCTATCCGAACGCGCAGATCAATCGCGGCAACGTCGGCCATCTGCACCCGGCCTGGATTTTCTCCACTGAGGTCAAAGAGTTGCTCGAGACCTCGCCGATCATTGTTAACGGCGTCATGTACGTCACCACCTCGTTCAGCCATGTCTACGCGCTTGACGCCAAGACCGGCGCCGAAATTTGGCATTACAAACCCAAGCTCGGGCCGGTCACGACCTTCTGCTGCGGCCCGAACAACCGCGGCGTCGCGGTCTATGACGACAAGGTCTACGTCGGCACCCTAGATGCCAAGCTCGTCGCCCTCGACGCCAAGACCGGCAGCGAGGTCTGGTCGCAGCAGGTCGGCGATCCGGAGAAGGGTTACAGCGAGACGATGGCTCCAACCGCCGTCGACGGGAAAATCCTGATCGGCACCAACGGCGGCGAGTACGGAATCCGCGGCTTCGTCAAGGCCTATGACGCCAAGGACGGCAAGCTCATCTGGAGCTTCGACACGATCCCGGAGAACTCCGTCGGCGTTTGGGCGACCAAGGACGCCACAGGCCGTGACATGCACCGCGACATCGACGCCGAGAAGGCGGCGCTCGCAAAGAATGGCGACCCCTACAAGACGCTGGGCGGCGGGGTGTGGCAGAATCCGTCGGTCGATCTGGCGGCAAAGCGGATCTATTTCGTAGTCGGCAATCCGTCACCCGACCTCGATGGCGCGGCGCGCCCCGGCGACAATCTCTACACCGACTCGCTGGTCTCGCTCGATTTGGACACCGGCAAATACGTTTGCCACTTCCAGTACATCGCCCATGACGTGTGGGACCTCGACGCCGTCAGCCCGACCGTGCTGGTCAACGCCGCGGACAAGTCCGGCAAGATGATCCCGGCCGTCATGCACGCGGGCAAGACCGGTTATATCTACGTGCACGATCGCAAGGACTGCAGCCTCATCCGATTCTCGGATCCGATGGTGGATCAGAAGGGCCGGTGGACCTTGCCGACCCCAACGCAGCCGCTTGATCCCAATTCGGCGCGGATGTTCCCGGGCGCGAATGGAGGCGTCGAATGGTCGCCGCTCTCGACCGATCCGAATCACAATATGGCTTTCGCGATCAACCTGCATCAGCCAATGACCTACACGGTCGCGAGCGCCGCCTATCCGGATGGCAAGCTGTGGCTCGGCGGAGCTTTCACGGTGATCCCAGGCGAGGAGAGCTTCGGCAATGTGACCGCGGTCGATTACAACAACGGAAAGATCGCCTGGCAGGTCAAGACGCCGGAACCCATGATTGGCGGCAGCCTCGCCACCGCTGGCGGACTCCTCTTCACCGGCGAGGCCAATGGCTGGTTCAAGGCCTATGATACGGCAAACGGCAAGGTGATGTGGCAGTTCCAGACCGGCGCTGGCGTTAATGCGCCCCCATCTTCGTATGAGGTGGGCGGCAAGCAGTACATCGTCGTCGGTTCGGGCGGCAACGCCCAGATCAACTCGAAGCGCGGCAATAATATCATCGCTTTCACGATCGAGTGACGCTCTGCCCGAGGCCGCCTCGCTCGACGAGCGGGGCGGCCTTTTTTGTTGACCTGACGGCGACCCGGCGCGCAAATGCGCGCCGCTTGGGCGCGAGGAATCGTTGGATGTTGCGTTTCGCTGTCGCAGCGGCTCTTCTGGCTGGCGCGACCGCCGCGTCGGCGGATACGATCGAGGAGAAGGCGGCGCTTTGCGACGCCTGCCACGGTGTGAAGGGAATCCCGGAAGACAAGTTGATCCCCATCATATGGGGCCAGAATGCAGGCTATCTTTATCTTCAGTTCCGCGATTTCCAGAAGGGCGCGCGCAAAGACGATCGCATGACGCCGATTGCTCAGGGAGTTGTCAAGGAAGACGCGCTCGCGCTCGCTGAGTATTTCGCCCCGAAGCCGTGGCCGAACACAAGCGCGCCGTCGACTCCCAAGGCCGAGGTCGCGGTCGCAATGACGGCGATCAACTCCGTCGTCTGCACGAGTTGTCATCTGGAAGAGTTTCAGGGCGATTCGTCGGTGCCTCGCCTGGCCGGGCAATCGCAGGGTTACCTTCTCAAGACGATGACGGATTTCCGCAATCACAACCGCGCGAACAATCCCGGTATGTCCGACCTGATGAACACCGTCACGCCGGACCAACTCACGGCGATCGCCGACTATCTTGCCGGCTTGTGAGTTTCCGCGACAAGCTCCGCCGCCAACTACCAAAAGCACCCGCCCACTTTACTGGAGAAGCTTCGCCTCGCGATCGCGGCCGAGATCGCGGGCGATGTCGGCGGCGGTCTTGCCGCGATCGTCCTTGAGGTCGACGGCGGCGCCGTGAGAAATCAGCGCTTTGATCGTCGCATCGACGTCGTCGACGCCGGCGGACGCGTCATGCCCGGCCGCCCACATGAGCGCGGTGAGGCCATGGGAGTGGCGTCGATTGACGTCGGCTCCCGCGGCGATCAGAAGCTCGACGATCGGAGCGTAAGCGCGGCCGGCGGCATAGATCATGGCGCTCCTGCCGTCGTCGTCGAGCGCGTTCGGATCCGCGCCATGCTTGAGGAGAAGTTCGACGGTTCCCGCCGAGCCGGTGTAGGCCGCCGCTGCGAGCGGGCGCAGGCCCTCTCGCGCCGGGATGTTGGGATCGGCGCCTCGGTCGATGAGCAGATGTATCATCGCGGCGCGGTCTGCTTCCGCCGCGTAGAAAATCGGGGTCGATCCGTCGACGCCGCGGGCGTTGACGTCGGCGCCCCGGTCGAGCAGCAGCGTCGCCACCGCGATCTTGCCCGCCTGCGCAGCTCGCCCGAGCGCGGTTGCGCCCTCCCGGTCTTTCGCATCCACAGCCGCTCCACGGCCGAGGAGCGCGCGGGCTTCGGGTTCGCAGCCAAGCCGCGCGACGGAGAACAACAACGTGGCCGCTTGGTACTCGTCGCCTTCTCGAAGCGCTGCGATCGCAACCGCCTTGTCGGCGCATGGGTCGCGGGCGTGAACTGGGCTTGCGGCCGCGACGAAGGCGAGTAGGGCCAGCGCCGCCACGCGCACCATCGCCTTCCCCACTACCGGCCCGAGTGCAGCGAAAGAGCCGCCGTCGAGAGAACCTCCCCAACGACGATTGTCCTGCGAGGGGCGATCGAGCGCAGCTTTACCCGGGAGCGCTATCCCTGAGCTACGACGCATGAGGCTCTTTCGCATTCCCACAGCGGTCACGCCAGCTGGCCCGCCGGATGCAGGCGGCCAACCTCGGCGCCGTTCCAATTCAGGAGGCGCGGGGAGACAAATGATTCGAGCTGCGCACTAATCTCGTCGCTAAAATCGCCGAACCGGCGGATGAGCGCCGCAATCATGGCCTGCGCCGCTCGTCCTGCGCCATCGTCAGCCTTGACGGCGAGGCCGAGCCCGGCGCCGGGCAGCGCGGCGCAGAACACCCCCTCGGCTCCTGATTTCGTGAATGCGCCGGCGCCGAGCAAGCTCATGACCTCGGTGTCAAAGCGGCCTTTGCCGGCGACCGTCAAGGGGTTAGCGGCGACGGCCGAGCGAATGCGCGCCGCAGCTTTCCGGCGCGCCGGGGAGAACCCTTCGCCAGTCCCAAGCCGCGCAAAACCGCGTGCGAGAGCTGTGAGTGGCAGGGCGTAGGTCGGAATGGCGCAGCCATCGACGCCGCGCATCTCCTCACTCAACTGCGCGCCGGTCGCCGCCGCGATCGCCGCAGCGACTTCCCGCTGAACCGGATGAGCCGGCGAAACATAGCCCTTTGGGTCGGCCTCCATGACGCACGCAAGGCATAGGAAGCCCGCGTGCTTGCCCGAGCAATTGTTGTGCAGCGCGTTCGGCGCGCCGCCAGAACGGGCCAGTGCGCGCGCCTCGGCCTCGCCCAGCGGCCAGTGCACCCCGCATTCCAGCCCGCATTCGTCGTGGCCAGCCTTGGCGAGCATAGCGCGCGCAAGTGCGACGTGATCTTCGCTCCCCGAGTGGGACGCGCACGCGAGCGCGATCTCGTTGTCGCTCAAACCCAAGCGATCCGCGGCGCCGCTTTCGACGAGGGGCAACGCCTGCAGAGCCTTGACCGCCGAACGCGGATAGACCGCCCGCTCCGCGTCGCCGAAAATCATGACCGCGACGCCATCCGAATCGACGACCGCGCCAGCGCCGCGATGAGCAGACTCGATCCGATCGCCGCGCATGGCCTCGACGACCACTGGGTTCGCCATCATTTCCCTCCTTGCGGCCGCCGCTTGGTCAACGCATAGCAAAAGACCGACGGATGCGGCAGCCGAAGCGGCGCGCCGGGCCCGTCTGTCGCCTATTGCCTATCTCCCGTCCGGCGCTTACTGCCCGCTTGGGTTTGGGTCCATTTTGGGAAGTCCTAGCAGGGAAGAGAGAATGCGGGTTCGCGACGTGATGACTTATGGCGTGATCGGCGTGCCCGAAAGCGCAAGCCTCGCGGAAGCCGTCGAGACGATGCTGCGATCGCGGGTAAGCGCAGTTTTCGTCTTCGACGCCGATCACGCGCTGAGTGGAATTTTGAGCGAAGGCGACCTGCTTCGCCGCAGCGAGCTTGGAAGCGAGCGCAAGCGCCCCCATTGGCTTGAGCTCCTGCTTGGAAGCGGGCGGCTTGCCGAGGCCTATGCGCACGAGCACGGGCGCAAGGTCGGCGAGGTGATGACCGGCGATGTCGAGACGATCAAGGAGGATGCCGAGCTCAGCGAGGCCGTCGATCGGATGATCCACCGCCGCATCAAGCGCCTGCCGGTGCTGCGCGGCGAAACCGTGATCGGCGTCATCTCACGCTCGGACCTCCTGAAGGGACTGTTGACCCCAGCGGCGGGGGCGAACGCCCATCATTCCGACGCCGAGATTAAGGCCGCCATCCAGGCCGAGCTCGACAAGCTCAGCTGGGCCCCACGCTCGAGCGTACGGGTCGAGGTCGCGAACGGCGTCGTCACGTTCGGCGGCGCGATCACCGACGTGCGGCTCAGGGACGGGCTCAAGGTTATCGCCGAGAACACACCCGGCGTCGCGGCCGTGCACGACCACATGTTCTGGATCGAGCCGAACTCGGGAGTCGTCATTCCCTCCGGGGAACAAGAGGAAGAACGGAAGGACTAGGCTCCGTGATCGGAGCCTTCCTCTAGCGGCGCAGTCGCACGCATCGGCGTTAACACGACGTTTCGAGACGTTTTCGCCCGGCGACATGCGGCGAGGAAGAACGCGACCGACGCAGATGCGTGGGTACCAATCTCGGTGCGCAGGAGGCCCAGGTCCTCGCCAAACAGCGCCCGCACCAGCATGGGCGACACCACGAGATCGAGAAACCTCCGCGCCGTCGCCGGAAGGCGTCGAGGCGCGAACGCGGGCGACGCTCCGATGGCGTCGGACGCCCCCAATCCGCCGAGCACCTGGGTCAAGGCTTCCGTCGGATGTTCGCGACCCATGCGGCTTACGCTGGTCGCCAAATCGGGAAATCTACGTGCTTCAGCAACCGCGACCCGGACCAGGCCAATCGTTTCCGGGGTCAAGACCCGATTGAGAATGATGGCTGCGAGGCCGTTAAGCCGCTCCTCGATCGAGCGGCCGGAGCAGGAAATCGCCTCGAAGTTCGTGTTTCGGCGCACGAGTCGCTCAACGACCGCCGTGAACAGCGCCTGTTTACTGGGAAATCTTGCGTATATGGTTGGTTTGCCCGCGCAGGCGACCTCGGCGATTTCATCGACGCTCGCGCCCCGGAAACCGTGCTCAAGAAAGACCTGGGCCGCCGCGTCGAGGATTCTCTCTTCGACTTCCCCGGCAAGCCCACGCGGAGGGCGTCCACAGCGAACCGCGCTCCGCACCCGTCCCAATTCCCCTTCTCTCTCCGCTCTTCCCTCCATCACCCGTCCTTTCACAAAACAGTGACTGCGGGAAACCGTCCTCTCTCCCCTCTTGATTTAGGCCCATCCCTCGCAAAGTAAAGTGAACGGAACGGTTTCGTTTTGGGGCCGTTTACACCGCTCGGGGGGCGCATGTTGGAGACATCCGGCCATGGCGCGCAGGAATCAGGACCGGGACCAGCGGATGTTCAAGGACGCCGCCGCGTCCGAATCCGATCTGGATCGCGAGTCGCCGCCGCGGCTCGGAGGTTCGCTATCAACCAGCCCCAAGCGGGACATCATCACCCTGCTTCCGCCGGCGGCCGAGACTCAGCCTGGGGTTGAGCGCCCGGCAGAGCCCTCCCAAAAGCCCGAGCGCCCGGCGGGGCCACCCGACAAGGAACCCAAGCCCAGCGCGCCGCCGGACGCGGAGGGGGAAAAGACAACCCAAGGCCCGAGCAGGGGCTGGCTCCGCCGGCATCCGCTCCTCGCGGCGATCGGACTGGTCGCGTTAGCGCTGACGGCGGTCGCCGGGTACGTCTATTGGGACCACAGCTCGCATTTTAAGTCGACGGACGATGCGTTTATCGCGGCGCGGCAGTTCGCGGTCGCGCCCGAGGTCGCGGGCTACGTGACCGCGGTTCCGGTCACCGACAACGAGCATGTCAACAAAGGTCAGGTGGTCGCTCAGATCGACCAGCGACCCTACCGCGACGCACTCGCGCAGGCCGAGGCTCAGGTCAGCGGCGGGGAAGCCGGCATCCGCAACATTGACGCTCAGATCGCCACTCAGGACGCGCAGATCGGCGCGAACCAGGCGCAGGTGAGCCAGGCCGAGGCCAATCTCGAGCTTACCAAGGTCACCTGGGGACGCGACAAGCCACTCGTGAATCAGGGTTGGGCGACGGCCCAGCAGGGCACGGTGGACGTTCAGAATCTCAAGGCTCAGCAGGCCGCCGTGGACAGCGCGCAGGCGACGCTCAAAGTGGCGCAGCGGCAGATCGACGCGCTACGGGCGCAGCGCGCCTCGGCGGAGGCCAATCTCGCGCAGGCCCAGGCCCAGCGCGACCAGGCCAAGCTCAACCTCGGCTACACGACCGTCGTGGCCGACCAGCCGGGCCGCGTCGTCAACCTGACCGGCGCAGTCGGCCAATACGCGCAGGCAGGCACGGGCCTCACGATGTTCGTGCCCGATGAGATCTGGATCGTTGCGAACTATAAGGAAACCCAGCTTGACCGCATGCGGCCGGGGCAGCCGGTCGACATCGAGATCGACGCCTATCCCGAGCGCGACTTCCACGGTCGCGTCGCCAGCGTCCAGCCCGGCTCAGGGCCGGCGTTTTCGCTGCTGCCGCCCGAAAACGCCACCGGCAACTATGTGAAGATCGTTCAGCGCGTCCCGGTCAAGATCATCCTCGACAATCCGCCCGCCGACGTGGCGCTCGGCCCTGGCATGTCCGTCGTCCCGACCGTGCGCGTCGATCCTACGCCCTCGCTCTATGAGCGGCTGCGGGCCCGCGTCGAGCAATGGCGGAGTCGGGTGTGACCGACGCGACCGCGCACGCAGGCGCCCCGCCCGCGAGCAGCGCGGCGTCGGCCAGTCCCTGGCTGATCGCCGTCCTGGTCGCGCTCGCGGCCTTCATGGAGGTGCTCGACACCACGATCGCAAACGTGGTTCTGCCTTACATCGCCGGCGGCATGGGGGTCAGCGACGACGAGGCGTCCTGGGTGGTGACGACCTATCTCGTCGCCAACGCCGTCAGTCTGACCGCGAGCCCGTTCCTGGCGAAATGGCTCGGGCGCAAGACCTTCTTCCTGGTCTGCCTCGGGCTCTTCAGCATCAGCTCCCTCCTCTGCGCGCAGGCGTGGAATCTCGATTCGCTTCTCTTGTTCCGCCTCCTGCAAGGCTTGGCCGGAGGCGGCATGGTGCCGGTCTCGCAGTCCATTCTGGCCGCTTCATTTCCGCCGCAGAAGCGCGGGCAGGCCTTCGCGCTGTTCGGCGTCGCGGTGGTCGTCGCGCCGGTGGTGGGCCCGACCCTCGGCGGCTGGCTCGCCGATAATTGGTCCTGGCGCTGGTGCTTCCTGATCAACGGGCCGGTCGGCCTCGCCACGATCGCGCTGATCGCCATCCTTCTGCCCGCCGACAATCCCGATCAGAAGCAGTCGGCCCGGTTCGATGTCATCGGCTTTCTCCTGGTCGCGACATTTCTCGGAGCGCTCGAGATCGTGCTCGATCGGGGCCTCGAGGACGACTGGTTCAGCTCGAACTTCATCGTCACCTTCACATTCATTTGCGCCATCGCGTTCGTGTTGATGATCCCCTGGGAGATGTCGCGGCGCGATCCCATGGTCGACGTAAGGATGGTGGGGTCGCGGCAGTTCGGCGCCTGCTTTCTGGTGATGGGGGCGACCGGCGCGATTCTCTACGCGACCACCCAGTTCCTTCCGCTCATGCTGCAGACGGACTTCGGCTACACCGCGACCTGGGCCGGCCTCGTGCTCTCGCCCGGCGGCATGGTCACGATGGTCATGATGTTCGTGGTCGGCAACCTGTCGAGCCGAATCCAGCCGAAATATCTGATCATGACCGGGGCGATCTTCGCTGCGATCTCGATGTATCAGATGACCAACGTCTACGGCGATCTCGGCTTCTGGTTCTTTGCCCGCACGCGCATGATGCTCGGCCTCGGCCTGCCGCTCATCTTCATTCCGATCATCACGGCGTCTTATGACGGGATCCCGGCTAACCGGGTGGATATGGCCTCCGCGCTCATCAACGCAGCGCGCAACACCGGCGGCTCGATCGGCGTCTCGCTCGCCTCCAACGTGCTCCAGCACCGCGAGCAGTTCCACCAGAGCCGGCTAATCGAGAACGTGACTCCCGCGAGCCAGCAGTACCATGACACCCTCCAGCAGGCGACGCACTACTTCCTCGCGCAGGGCAGCCTGCTGCCCGCCGCGCAGCAGCAGGCCGTCGGCTGGATCGGCCAGCAGGTGCAGGGCCAAGCGTCGTATCTCGCCTATATCGACGTCTTCTGGGTGCTGACGCTGCTCTCGCTTGCGGCGGTGCCGCTCGCGATGAGCCTGCGCAAGGTTCACCTTGGCGGGGCGGCGCCGGCGGCGCATTGATCGCGCGGCGCCGCAGCAATTTCAAAGCCTGGGCGCAACCGTTTCAAAGCTCGGCGCAACAATGTCAAAGGCGAAAACAACAAAATCCAAATCGATCGCAACAAAATCAAAATGCACCCTTCAAGTAAAATCAATGATTTAATCTCAAAATAGGCGCCAGAGCGCTTTTGCCCATTGGCCGCTTCGCGGGCGCGCCGCCCGTCTCTGCCAACCTTCATTCAATCTACCATGGGTTCCGGTTTTCCGAAAGAAGAATTGCCGGTCAACCCCACGCCCACCCTCAAGTCACCCCCCTCGGCCGAAATTCTTCGGCGCCGCCCTCTTGCATAAGCGTACTCACTATATTATAAGCATGCTTATGTTATCACTTGCTCAAAAACCAATGATCTCGCCCGCGCGAGAGCTGGGCTTTGCGCTCCATGACGTGGCGCGCCTGCTCAGGACCTATTCCGACCAGCGCGCCCGTGAAACCGGGACAACCCGGGCCCAATGGGCGGTGCTTTCGCGCCTGCAACGCTGCGAGGGCGTAAAACAGAGCGAACTGGCGGAGGCGCTCGACCTCGCGCCGATCACCCTCGGCCGCCTGATCGACAAACTGACCGTCGCGGGCCTGGTCGAGCGGCGTGACGACGCGACCGACCGGCGCGCCAACCGCCTCTATCTGACCGAGAAAGCCGCGCCGACGCTGAAGCAGCTCGCGACGCTGGCCGAGGACGTCATGGGGCGCGCGCTATCGGGCGTGGACGAGAGCACGATCGAGGCCATGCGCGACGGCCTCATGACCATTAAAGCCAATCTCAAGAACGAATTGATTCCCGGAGTTGAATCAAAGTGACCCAGCCAAAGCCTGCTGCAGGGCGCGATCCCGTGCCGGAAGATCCATCGCCCGCTGCCCAGCCGGGGCAGCCGCTGCCGTTCACGCCGCCGAAGTCATTGGGGCAGATAGGCGCGCGCGAGCCTCAGTCGCAATCGCCGTCTTCCGCCGCCCAGCCGTCGCAGCCGATCCAGTTCACCCCGGCGCGAACCCCCGCGCCTGGCCCTCAAGCGCCGCAGCCCGCGCCGCAGCCGCCCGCCGCCGAGACGCCGATCACCGTCAAGCCGAAGCGCCGTGTCAGCCGGTTCGTCATGCTCGTGGTGATTCCGCTCGTCGCGCTCGCGCTCGGCTTCAGCTGGTGGCTGAGCAGCGGCCGGTTTGTCTCGACCGACAACGCCTATGTCGGCGCCGAGAAGTCCCTCATCACGCCGCAAGTCACCGGCGCCGTCACCGCCGTCCATGTGAAGGAGGGGCAGCAGGTGAAGGTCGGCGATCCTCTGTTCGACATCGACTCGCAGCCCTATGAGATCGCGCTTGCGCTCGCCAAGGGCCGCGTCGAGGCGGCCAAGGTCGAGTTCGCCAATCTCAAGTCTTCGTACGTCAGCAACGCCGATCAGATCAAAATGGGCGAGGACGCGGTCGCCGTGCGCCAGACCGACTTCGACCGGAAGAACGGACTTGCGGTGCATGGCACCGGCACCACCGCCGATCGCGACACCTCGATGGGGAATCTCATCCAGGCCAAGCAGATCCTCGAATTTGTGCGCCAGCAGCAGGCGACGGTGACGGTGAAGCTCGGCGGCGGCCCCGACGCGTCGATCGAGAACTTTCCCGATTACATGCAGGCGAAGGCCGGCCTCGAGGACGCCGAACGCAACCTGCGCAACACCAAGGTCGTCGCGCCGATCGACGGCGTCGCCACGCAAGTGCCCGAGATCCAGGTTGGGCGCGTCGCCGCGGCTGGCCAGCCGGTGTTCGCGATCGTCGCCAACACCGGCCTCTGGGTCGACGCCAATCCGAAGGAATCGGACCTCACCTACGTCCATGCCGGCCTGCCCGCGACGGTCAGCGTCGACACCTTCCCGGACCGCGAGTGGAAGGGCACGATCTGCTCGATCGCGCCGGGGACGGGCGCGCAATTCGCGATCCTGCCGGCGCAAAACGCGACCGGCAACTGGGTCAAGGTCGTCCAGCGGGTGCCGCTCCGGTTCTGCTTCGACCAGCATGAGGATACGACCGGCTTGCGCGCCGGCATGAGCGCCTATCTCACCGTCGACACCGGCCGCGTGCGCACGCTCGCCGGGACGCTCGAAGGAATCAAGAAGTGGGTCGTCGGCTACGTCGACACCCTCCTCGGCGCGAGGACGGCCGTCATCAGATGAACGCGGCCGTCCCCGCTCCGCCGCTCTACGAGACCATCTCGCCGACGCTGAGATGGATCCTGACCGTCTGCATCATGATGGCGACGATCATGCAGGCGCTCGACACGACCATCGCCAATGTCGCCCTGCCCTATATGCAGGGCTCGCTGTCGACAACGCAGGACCAGATCAACTGGGTCCTCACCTCCTATATCGTCGCCGCGGCGATCATGACGTCGCCGCTCGGGTGGATGGCGACCCGCTTCGGCCGCAAGAAGCTGTTCATCGTCTGCACCGCCGGTTTCACCGTCGCCTCGATGCTGTGCGGCGTTGCGCTCACGATTGAGCAGATGGTCGCCTACCGGCTTCTGCAGGGCGTGTTCGGCGCCGCGCTGGTGCCGCTCTCGCAGGCGGTGATGCTCGACATTTTTCCACCCGCCCGGCGCGGCTCGGCGATGGCGATCTGGGGCATGGGCGTGATGCTCGGGCCGATCATGGGCCCGACGCTCGGCGGCTATCTCACCGATTCCTATTCCTGGCGCTGGGTGTTCTTCGTCAATCTGCCGTTCGGCATCCTCACCACCGCGGGCCTCTGGCTCTTCATGAGCGAAACCCCGACGCGGCGCGACGTGCCCTTCTCCTGGTTCGGCTTCCTCAGCCTTTCGCTCGGCATCGGTTCGCTGCAGATGATGCTCGACCGGGGCGAGCAGCTCGCGTGGTTCGAGTCGACCGAGATCTGGGTCGAAACGATCCTTGCGGTTGTCGGCTTCTATTTCTTCCTCACCGACTGCCTCACGTCGAAACGGCCGTTCATCAGCGTGCGCATTTTCCGCGACTGGAACTTCTCCATCGCGCTCGTCTTCATGTTCCTGATCGGCATCATTCTGCTCGCGACCATGGCTCTGGTGACGCCTTTCATTCAGAACCTGCTCGGCTACCCGGTGCTGTCGAGCGGTTATCTGCTCGGCACGCGGGGCATCGGCACGTTCGTCGCGATGTTCCTGGTCGGACGCCTGAGCGGCAAGGTCGATGCGCGCCTGCTCATCTTCATCGGCCTCGTGCTGGCGAGTTCGTCGCTGTGGCTGATGGTCGGCTGGTCGCTCGACGTCCCGGCGAGCGTCATCGCCATCAATTCGGTCGCGCAGGGGTTCGGCCTCGGCTTCATCTTCGTGCCGCTCAACACTATCGCCTTCGCGAGCCTGCCCGGCGAATTGCGCACCGAGGGCGCGGCGCTGTGGACGCTGATCCGCAACATCGGCTCGGCGGTCGGCATCTCGATCGTGATCGCGCGGCTGACCAGCTCGATCACGATGTTCCACAGCCAGCTCGTCGAGCATGTGACGCCGTTCAACGACGCGATGCGTATGCCCAACGCCTCGATGCTGTCGGGCCATGGACTGCCGAGTCTCGCGATGCTCGAAGGCCTGATCACCCAGCAGGCGGCGGCGATGGCCTATTCGAACGACTTCCTTTTCATGACCTTCATCTCGCTCTGCGCCTTCCCGCTGCTCGCGCTCATCCGCTCGCCGAAAGCCGTCGCCGCGGCAGCCTCACGCGAAGCGGCGGCGCATGCGGTGATGGACTAGTCAAAGATTGCGGCTCGACGCATTCTTCAAACTCTCACTGTGTTGGCGGAACCGGGATAAATCCAATCCAATCCCAAAGGAATTTGCCGCCAAAGAATACAATGGCGACCACAATTGGAATACCAACCGCCGCAACAAGAGGCGCTAATACGTCTGCTGATAGAAGATCGGAAAGCTTTGGCTTTCGACGCCTAATTCGAATAATGCCACCGATGATCGGTATCGATATAGCAACTATTACAAGAGCCGTACGAAAAAGATCTGGCAATTTTCCGTACCAATCGCGAATATCGTTTACGTTTAGTGGGCCACTAAGATTTGTTGCTCGCCCAGTTATACTGATACTCTTAATCCTATCACTGGTATAGATCAGACGCAGTGAAAACCCGTCTCCCGGGTCGAAATGATCCCAAGTTAATCCTCGATCGTGATCCCAAATTAGTCTTGAATCAAAGTGCTCCGAGATTGATTTATCATTGTTAGTAATATCAAATTTATCCTCGTTTTTATTTGTTTCGGCGTACATCGTCACGTCAACAATGGTACCACCGCGCTCAAGAACGATCCTAAACGGCTCCCTAACGTCATCAGAACGTATCTCATCATTGCCCCCGTTCCAGACATTGACGCTAGCGACATAGATATTACCCTGCAGCTTCTTGCCAGCGCCGTCCACCACGTAGACGGGGCTGGCTAGTGGATCGAATCTAACACTTGATGCCCGCGCCTGACGGCGGCGATGATTTTGTCCGGGTCTGCGGTCCATGTGAAGGGCCTGGACTGCTGATTGTGCTCTTCGAGGAAGCGGTTGATCGCGGCTTGCAGATCGGTGACGGACCGGAAGACGCCTCGCTTGAGCCTGCGCTTTGTGAGAGTGGCGAAGAAGCCCTCGACCGCGTTGAGCCAGGAAGCGGACGTCGGCGTGAAGTGGAATGTCCATCGCGGATTGCGTTCGAGCCATCGGCGGACATTGGGATGCTTGTGGGCGGCGTAGTTGTCGATGATGGCGTGGATCGTCTTCCCCGCAGGAACCTGTCTTTCGACGATATTGAGGAAGCGGATGAACTCCTGATGGCGATGGCGCTGCATGTTGCGGCCGATCACCGTGCCGTCGAGGACGTTCATCGCGGCGAACAGCGTCGTCGTTCCGTGCCGCTCGTAGTCGTGTGTCATCGTTCCGGCGCGGCCCTTCTTCAGCGGCAGTCCGGGCTGGGTGCGGTCCAGCGCCTGAATCTGGCTCTTCTCGTCGACCGACAGGACGATGGCGTGCGCGGGCGGATCGACATAGAGCCCGACGACGTCGCGCAATTTGTCGACGAAGCGCGGATCGTTGGACAGCTTGAACTGGCGCATCCGGTGCGGCTGGAGGCCGTGCTTGCGCCAGATACGTTGAACCGAGCTGACGCTGAGCCCCGCCGCCTTCGCCATCAACAAGCCGGTCCAGTGGGTCGTCTCGCCAGGCGGTTCGCCAAGTGTCAGCGCGACGACGCGCTCGGCGGCCCCGGCGCTCAGCGGTGGGATGCGCGAGGGACGCGTCTTGTCGCGGAGCAACCCGTCGAACCCCGCCTCGATAAAGCGTTCTTGCCAGCGCCATACGCAGGTCTTGGACTTGCCGGTTCGCCGCATGATCTCGTTCGTGCCGACACCATCGGCCGTAAGCAGCACGATCTCGGCCCGCCAGACCTGCTTCTGCGGCGCGTTGCGGTCACGAACCAGGGCTTTGAGCCGACAAATATCGGCAGACGAAACCGAAAGGGATTTTCCTGCGCGCATCACGCAAACTCGCACGCCGAAATCCCAGAGGGAATCCCATCCGGGATTCAACTGTCAGGTTCGATCCACTAGCGGCACAGACGTTCCAATACTACTCTGGTCGAAAGCCAATAGCTGCTTCACCTCGTAGTACATTACTCCCTTGCGTACGCTTTTGTCATAGAAGTACAGCGATGTGATTAATCCGAATAGTATGCTTACGGCGGCTATCGCAGCCGCGATTGCCGTCGATGGTCGCGACAATTCCGCTCTAATTCCACTGAGCACTTAGAGCAAGCCAAATATCGTCGAATTACGTCCGTACGAACAAGATAAGTCAGTATACATCGGTATTTGACGTCTTACACCATTCGGAACGGTTTTCCACAATCCAGTTTGCTCAAAAACAGGTTTTGCGGCTTTTGGCAACAGGTCGCCGGGCCGTCGCCGCCGGTGTCGTCAAACGCGATGCGGCCGCCACCGACCGTGAGGAAGCGGCTTTCCATGGCGGCTGAAATCTTCGCTCGGCGAGCCGGCGCGCCGCATCGGGATCGTGCGCCGGCAAATAGATCATCGGTCGCGTCGCGGCGAAGGCGCGGATGGCGGCGAGCGTCGCTGCCGCTTGGCCTTCGTCTTCGCTGACGCCGTCGATCGCACCCGCGAGCATCGTCGCCTCGCTGTAAGAGGCGTCGCCGGCGATGAAGACGGCCTTGTCTCCATCCTCGACGATGACCGAGAGATGGTCGGGCGTGTGACCTGGCGTCGAGACGGCGATGATCGCGCCGTCGGCGCTGAGACGCTTGGAGCGCTCGAACGGTCCGTAACGACCGCCGTCGAGGACGAGAGGCTTCGGATCGAAGTCCTTAGGCCAGCGTTGCGGCAGATAGCCGCGCATCCGCCCCGCGATTCCCGAGGCCCGCGCAAGCTCGCCGGGGCTGACCAGAACTTCGCTGTTCGGGAACGCCGCGAGCCCGCCGTCGTGATCGATATGCAAATGGGTCATCACCACGCGCTTGACGTCGCCCGGGCCGATGCCGATCGCCAGCAATTGCGGTCCCGCTTCCTCTTCCGGTTCGATGTCGAAGCGTACCGCGAAGCGGAAGTAGGGATGCCAGCGCGGCAGGCGCATGGCGGCGGCGGAAGCGCCCGTATCGACGAGGATGACGCCGTCGCTATGCTCGATCGCGTAGGCAAGGGTCGGCAGCCAGGGCGACCACACGCTGTCGAACATGGGCGCGAGGCGGCGTCGGAGCCCGTGGCCGCGCCCTACGATCTGGCTGGTCTTGATCCTGACCCTGCCGGTCTGAATGGCGTGAACGCGCATGGTGTCGCTCATTTCTTGCCGAAGAAGCTGAGATGGGTGTCGCCGAAGCCGCTCACGTATTTGAGGCCGTAGCCGAGCATCCGGTCCATCCCGATATGGGCGATCCAGATGAGGCCGATCGCGGTGGCGGCGGGCGAACCGAGCGCGAAGGCCGCAACGGCGAACGGCAGCGCCAGCGCGTAGGTATGGACGAGATTATAGGCGAAGGCGCCCGCTCTCGGGCCGATGAGATAGGGCAGCATCGCGAGGTCCGGCGCGAGAATGAGGAGAGCGAACAGCGGCCAGGAGTACCCGGCGTCGGCGTAGAGCGCGATCGCCGCGGCGAAGGCCGCCGCCCCCTCGAGGCGCAGGATCGCCCGCACGCCCGCCGGCAGGGACCGGGCCGCGCCGCCCGTGACGGGCGCGGACGCGCGGTCGTCCGTGAAGCGGCTAAGGGTTGCGATCATCAGAACCTCCTCGTCCGGCGCTGTGGGGCGCGGTCGGCGACCCGGCCCCTGCACCCGTGAATACGCCCCTCCCCTCTCATGCGGAATTGCATATTTGTCTTCATCGGCTATACATATTTGTATGAGGCGCGAACCCGCCTGGGACGAACTGCGCACTTTCCTCGAGGTGGCGCGCGACGGCACGCTGAGCGGCGCCGCGCGGCGCCTCGGCCTCACCCAGCCGACGGTCGGGCGCCACATCGACGCGCTCGAGGACGCCCTCGGCGTGACCCTGTTCACCCGCTCGCCGCGCGGCCTCAACCCGACCGCGGCCGCGAACGCGCTTATCCCCCACAGCGAGGCGATGGCGGCCGCCGCGGCGGCGCTGGCGCGCTCAGGCTCGTCGGCGGCGGGAATTGATCGCGGCGTTGTGCGCGTGACCGCGAGCGAGGTCATGGGCGCCGAGGCGCTGCCGGCGATCTTCGCCGGCTTCCGCGGCCGCCATCCCGGAATTGCGATCGAGCTTGCGCTCACCAACCGCAATCAGGATCTCGCCCGCGGCGACGCCGACATCGCGGTCAGGATGATCCGCCCGACCCAGAGCGGGCTCGTCGCCCGCCGCATCGGTTCGACGCGCATCAGGCTCTATGCGCATCGCGACTATCTCGCCCGCTCCGGCGAGCCGCGCTCGCTCGCCGACCTCGCCGACCATCGCATGATCGGCTTCGACCGGGACGACGCGACATTCCGCGCGGCGGGCGCGTTCGGGAAGGCGCTTACCCGCGAGGATTTCGGCTTTCGCTGCGACAGCGATCTCGCCCAGCTCGCGGCGCTGCGGGCCGGGGTCGGGATCGGCGGCTGTCAGGACGTCATCGCCCGCCGCACGCCGAACCTCGTCCCGGTGCTTCCCAACGCGTTCGAGATGACGCTCGAGGTGTGGCTGGTCATGCACCGCGACCTGAAGGACGAGCCCCGGGTGAGGCTGATGTTCGACTGGCTCGCTGCGGGACTCACGGATTACGTCAAAGAACGGAAGCAACCCGTTGCAATATGAGATGGACTCCATAACGCGCGAAGAGCGAATCGGCTTGCGCGGCGGCGAATATCCACTCAGGATCGCAGCGACGGCGAACTGATCGCATTCGTCAGAACACCTGGAGGAACGCCATGGCAAGCTTGCTCGTGCTCTACAAGACGCCGAAAGACCCAGCCGCCTTCGATAAATATTACGCCGAGACCCATATTCCGCTGGCCAAGAAAATCCCCGGACTCAGACGTTACGAAATCAGCCGCGGCGCTGTGGCCTCGCCGGCAGGACCCACCGGCGTTCATCTCGTCGCGATTTTGAGCTTTGACAGCATGGCGGCGCTCCAGAGCGGCCTCGGGAGCCCCGAGGGCCACGCTGCCGCAAACGATGTGCAGAAATTCGCGACCGGCGGAGCGGACATGATGATGTTCGACCACGCTCCCGCCTAGCGTCTCCCTCGATCGCGCGCGGCTCCAGGACGAGCTGCCGGCGAGACTGATCCTGGCGACCCCGTCAGCCGCCCCCGCTCCGCTTGCAGCAAACGGCGAGCGGGGGGTCAGGAAGGCAGCCGCCCGTTTCTACGCGACAGCCTTCCGCGAGGCTCGATAGCCGGCAAATCCGAGACCCGCGAATCCGGCCAGCATCATCGCCCAGGTCGACGGCTCCGGCACCGCGGTCAACCTGAACGAAATCGAGTTTGGATAACCGGGTAATTGCGAACACGAATTGGCAGAGCAGCTGCGGTTGGCCACGCTGTAGCTGGTCTCCGACAGGGACAGCGAACTGTTTGAACAATTCATAGAGCAAGTGAGGTCGCCCTTGATCGCGGACAAGTCGAGGGCGTCGACCGCGTAAGTGCTTGAGTTGAGGGTCCAGGAAACTGAAGTGATATTGGCTTGCGTGAATCCTGCCAAGGACAAGTCAACACCGGCGGCGCTGCTCCCGGTCACGCCCGGGAAAGAGATGCTGCCGATCACCGTGTCCGACGAATCAATGATCGCTTCGACGATCTCCGCTCGGGAGACCGAGGGCGCCACGACCAAAGCGGAAAGAAGAATAGCGGCGATAACATTGGTCCGCGTTTGCATAGCGATCCACCCCCACAGAACAGCATTGCACTAAAAGCTCGCCGTAAATTATCCCGCCGAGTTTCACAGATCGGCAATTCAACAACTTTGTTGATTTACTGGTTTCAATTGGTCTTGCGGTGCAAGTCCAGGCGCATCCGTCAAAAAGAGCGCAACTGTCCGAACTCGTGGACCACAAAGGGTCTGACTTCAGATAGTTTTGGCTATCGCGGAAGCGTCATTTCGCGTCCTCGACGTGCGGCAAACGCAGAGCGGGGGGTCCGGAAGGCAGCCGCTCGTTCCTATGCCACAGCCTTCCGCGACGCCCGATAGCCGGCAAAGCCAAGGCCCGCGAATCCGGCGAGCATCATCGCCCACGTCGACGGCTCGGGCACTGGCGTCGTCAGCACAAAGGAAACAGGACCGGGAAAGGTGGCGTATTCCTCACAGGTCCCAACCATTTGGTCGGGGTCGAAAGAGCAGGAACCGCCGCCCGTGCTGTAGCCGGTCGCAGACAGGGAGAGGTCGCTGAAGGAACAATTCATCCCGAAATCGCAAGTGGCGTCGCCTGTCCTCGCATTCAGGTCGAGTGCTCCGACGGCGTAGGTGCTCGGATCAAGGGTCCACGAGATCGAGGTGATGGCCGCTTGCGTGAACCCGGCCAGCGAGAACTCGACTCCGGCGGCGCTGCTCCCGGTCACGTCCGGAAAGCTGATGCTACCGATCGCCGTGTCCGAGTCCGTGTCAATGATCGTCTCCACAATGGCGGCCCGCGAGGCCGTGGACGCGACGATGAGCCCCGCTAGGAGCGTGGCGAGAACACTGTACTTAATCTGCATGATATTCCCCCTGTAGAAAAGACAGAATGAAGACTAGAGCAACGGACTCTCAAGCACGGTTAGCGTCATGCCCACGAAGGCGTGCATCAAGACTGCAAGACTATGATGTAACTCTAGATTCCCGCTTGCGCGGGAATGACAAGAGGTACGCCTCCGACTCCTAACCGAGGGCGCACTAAAGTATTCGGCGTGGTTTCAGCTGCGGGCAATTCAACAACTATGTTGATTTACTTGTTCCCTTCGTCCTTGCATGAGGAATTCTGATCGCGTCTGTCACAAATGGTGAGCGACGCACTGGGGCAGTCGTCACAGAAGATCTTCTGCGCGCGAAGAATTTCGGTTGTCGCGAAGGTGTCACGGAAGATCCGCGACCGGATCTGGTCCCGGCCTTTGCGGCGATCCAGAGACCCAGCGATTGCCGCGCAGGCCGCCGCTTATGCGCGCCCCGCGACCTCGAGCACGACGTCGGCAAGGCGCTCCGCGGCGTCGGGGACGCCGACCGATTTCGCCGCAGCCGCCTGGGCGGCGAGCTTCTCGGGCGACGCGAGCGCGCCGCGCAGGATCGCGGCCAGGCGCTCGGGCGTGAACTCGGGCTGCGGCACGACGACCGCCCCGCCGGAAGCTGCCAGCGCCGCCGCGTTGGCGGCCTGGTCCTGGTCGAGGGCGTGCGGGAACGGCACGAGGACGGACGCCCGGCCGATCACCGCAAGCTCCGAAACGGTCGAGGCGCCGGCGCGGCCGACGACCAGATGGGCGGCTGCAATCCGCCCCGGCAGATCGGGGAAAAACTCGGCGATCTCGACCGGAAAGCTCATCCGCGCGCAGGCCGCGGCGACCCGCGACGAGTCCTCGCCCCGCGCCTGCTGGGTAAGGCGGATCCATTGCCGCTCGTCGGGGCTCAGGCGCGCGATCGCCGCCGGGACCACGTCGGCCATCACCCGCGCGCCCTGCGAGCCGCCGGTCACGAGAACGTTCAGCCGGCGCCCGGTCTGCTCGGGATAGGGGAGCGCGGCCGCCGCGATGACCGACGGGCGCACCGGATTGCCGGTCGTGCGCGTCTTGGCCGCGATCCTGGGATCGACGCCCTTCAACGGAAATCCGCAGGCGATGAGATTGACGCGGGCGCTCAGGAACCGATTGGCCCGGCCCATCACCGCGTTCTGCTCATGCAGGACGGTCGGAATCCCGATGAGCCAGGCGGCAAGGAGCGGCGGGACGGTCGGATAGCCGCCGAAGCCGACCACGACGCGCGGCTTGACGCGCCGGAGTGTGACAAGCGCCGCCGCGAGCCCGGCGCCAAGGGTGAGCGCCGCGCGCGCCTTGGCGAGCGCGCCCGCGTCCGTGGTCGTCGCGGCCGGAAAGGCGTGAATGGCGCGGGCGGGAAAATCGCCGCCGTATTTGAGCGCGCGGCTGTCGGTCGCGAGCTCGACTTCGGCTCCGCGCTTCGCGAGCGCCGCGGCGAGGGCCGCCGCAGGGAAGAGATGGCCGCCCGTGCCCCCAGCCGCGAGCAGGACCGGGCGAGCGGCGCTCATTCCTCGGGCGCGCCCGGATGGTCGAGATCGGCGGCGGGGCGCTTGCGGGTCGCCGCGATCAAAAAGCCCATGCCGAGGCCGAGCGCGAGCAGCGACGAGCCGCCGTAGGAGATGAACGGCAGGGTCATTCCCTTGGCCGGCATGGCCCGCAGATTGACCGCCATGTTGATCCAGCTCTGGACCCCGAACATAACGGTCAGTCCGCCGGCCGCGAGCCGGCAGAACGGGTCGGGGTTGCGCGAGGCGAGATAGAGCGCGCGCAGCACGATGAAGGCGAAGAACGCGATCAGCGCCATGCAGGCGATCATGCCGAATTCCTCGCCGGTCACGGCGAAAACGAAGTCGGTGTGGGCGTCGGGCAGGATGCGCTTATAAATGCCCTCGCCCGGTCCGCGGCCGAACCAGCCGCCCGAGAGGATGCTCTGAAGAGCCGTGTCGACCTGGAAGGTGTCGACGAGGCCTCCGGTCGAATCGGGATCGAGAAAGCGCAGCACGCGCTCGTGCACATGCGGCGACAGTTTGAACACCGCGAAGCCGCCGGCCGCGCCGACGCCGCCGACCGCGACCACCCAGAACCAATGCAGGCCGGCGAGGAAGAAGAGCGCCGTCCAGACGATCGCGACCAGCATCGTCTGCCCGAAGTCCGGCTCGAGAATGAGCGGCACGATCGTAAGCGGCAGCAGGACGAACGACAGGACCTTGGCCCAGATCGCGGTCGGGCCCTTGCGCCCGCCCTCGGTGAAGGCCCAGGCGCCGAGAACGACGAAGGCGGGCTTGATGAACTCCGACGGCTGGATGCCGAAGATCCAGCGGCGCGCCCCCTTGACCTCCGCGCCGAACATCAGCGCGAGAATGATGAGCGCGAACGAGATGACGAACGCCACCAGCGCGGCGCGGCGCATGTGGCGCGGCGTCAGGAACGAGGTCGCGATCATGAGCGCCGCGGTCGGGACCAGCATCAGCGCCTGCCGGTCGACGAAGTGGAAGGTCGAGAGGTTCAGCCGCTCGGCGACGGCGGGGCTCGCCGCGAGCGCCATGACGAGGCCGATCACCATCAGCGCCACGAACGACCCGATCAGCCAGCGGTCGGCGGTGCGCATCCAGTCCGCAACGGGCCCGCGTTCGACTCTCGACACCATCGGCTTCAGGCCTCCTTCTGTGCGCGTGCGCCCTCGGCTGCCGCGCGCCGCGCGAGCCATCCGGCGACGGCGGCGCGAAAGGCGTCGCCGCGCGCTTCGAAATTCGCGAACTGGTCGAACGACGCGCAGGCCGGCGACAGCAGCACCGCGGGTTCCTGCCGCGAGGAATGCGTCGCATCCTCGGCCGCCGCCTCGACCGCTGCTTCTAGCGTCCCCGAGAGGACGAACGGAACGGCGCCGGCAAGCGTCAAAGCGAATTCTTCCGCCGCCTCGCCGATCAGGTATGCTTTGGCGACGCGCGGGAACAAATGCCGGAGCGGCTCGATCCCGCCCGCCTTCGGCCTGCCCCCGAGAATCCAGTGGATGTCGCGAAACGAGAGCAGCGCCTTTTCGGCCGCGTCGGCGTTGGTCGCCTTCGAATCGTTGATGAACATGACCCGGCCGAGCCGGCCGACCTCTTCCATGCGGTGCGCAAGCCCGGGAAAGGTTACAAAGGCGCTGGCGATGCGTTCGCGCTCGACGCCGAGCGTCCTCGCGGCGGCGTAGGCGAAGGCGGCGTTCTGCCCGTTATGGGCGCCGCGAAGCGCGCGCGCCGGCTGAAGATCGGCGGCGGGCGCCGCCTCTCCGCGCGCCATCACCCGGTGCTCGCTGACCCAGACGTCGGCGAGCGGCGAATCCTTACCCGAGATGGCGAGGACTCGCGGCGGGCCGGCGCGCGCCCTCAGCCGCGCGTGGATTTCGCGGCAAGGCTCGTCATCGACCCCGACCAGCGCGACGTCGGAATGGGCCACGAGCCGCTCCTTGATCGCCGCATAGCGTTGCAGGTCGCCATGCCGGTCAAGATGGTCCGGGGTGATGTTGATGAGGCAGCCGACGCTCGGCGCGAGCGAGGGCGCGAGATCGATCTGATAGGACGAGCACTCGACGACATGCGTCCGCCCTGCGGCGGGCGGCGGCAAGTCGAGCACCGGCACGCCGATGTTGCCGCCCATCGCCACCTCGCGTCCGGCCTCCCGCAGAACATGCGCGATCAGCGCGGTCGTGGTCGATTTGCCGTTCGTGCCAGTGATCGCGACGAATGGCGCATCGGGCGCCCGCGCCCCGCGCTCGCGAACGAAAAGCTCGATGTCGCCGACGACCGGAACCCCCGCCGCGTCGGCAAGGTTGACCGTCCAGTGGGGCGTGGGATGGGTCAGCGGCACGCCGGGTGCGAGCACGAACAGCTTGAAGCCGCGCCAGTCTGCTTCCGCGAGATCGACGAGCACGATTCCCGCAGCCGAAGCGCGCTCGCGAGCGGCGGGGCTGTCGTCCCAGGCCGCAACCTCGGCGCCGCCGTCGACCAGCGCGCGGGCCGTCGACAGGCCCGAGCCGCCGAGGCCGAACAGGGCGACGCTCTGGCCCCGCATGGTTTCGACCGGCGTCATCGTCACCTCAGCTTGAGCGAGGCGAGGCCGATCATCGCAAGCACGAAGGCGATGATCCAGAACCGCATCACGACCTGCGACTCCGACCAGCCAAGCTGCTCGAAATGATGATGGATCGGCGCCATCTTGAAGACGCGCTTGCCGGTCAGCTTGAACGACGCCACCTGCACCACGACGGACAGCGCCTCCATGACGAAGAGGCCGCCGACCACCGCGAGCACGACCTCATGCTTGACCGCGACCGCGATCGCGCCGAGCAGCCCGCCGAGCGCGAGCGATCCGGTGTCGCCCATGAAGATCTGGGCTGGAGGCGCGTTGAACCACAGGAAGCCGACGCCGGCGCCGATGAGCGCGCCGCAGACCACCATGAGATCGCCGGCGAAGGGGATGTGGTTGATGAGCAGATAGTGGGAATAGAGCAGATTGCCGGCGATATAGGAGATGAGCCCGAGGGTCGCGGCGGCGATCATCACCGGCACGATCGCAAGCCCATCGAGACCGTCGGTCAGGTTGACGGCGTTGCCGAAGGCGACGATCACAAACGGGCCGAACAGCAGGAAAAACCAGCCGAAATCGAATACGAAGCCGGTGAAGAACGGGACCGCCAACTCGGTCGCTCCATTGGCGCCGACCAGCATCATCGCGTAACAGGCCAGCGCCGCGATCACGAACTCGCCCGCGAGGCGGGCGCGGGCCGAGAAGCCGCGATCCGACCGCTTGGTCACCTTGAGATAGTCGTCATAGAAGCCGATCACCGCGAAGCCGGCGGTGACGAAGAGGACGATCCACACATACGGGCTTTCGAGATTGGCCCACAGCAGCGCTGAGACGAAGAGGCCGAACAGGATCATGAGGCCGCCCATCGTCGGCGTGCCCTTTTTCATGAGGATGTGGGAGGGCGGGCCGTCCGCGCGGATCGGCTGCCCTCCGTGCTGCTTGAGCCGAAGCGCGGAGATGATGGCCGGGCCGAAGAAGAAGACCAGAAAGAGCCCGGTGCCCGCGGCGCCGAGCGTCCGGAAGGTGAGATAGCGGAAGAGGTGGAAGACGCCCGGTAGCTCGGACAGCCAGGTCAGCATCGAAAGTCCTAGCCTCCCGGACCGCGGGCGAAGCGGTCGCGTAGGGCCGCGACCAGCGGACCCATCCGGCTGCCGTTCGAGCCTTTGATCATCGCGATGTCGCCGCCGCGCAATTCGCGCGCGACTTCGTCGGTGAGTTCGTTCGACCGCGCAGTCCATGCGGCGCGCATCGAAGCCGGCGCCGCCTCGTAGAGCGCGCGGGTGAGGGGACCCGCGCCGAACAGGAGATCGACGCGGTTGGCGCTGAGATCGGCGGCGAGCTCCGCATGCATGGCCTCGGCGGCCGGCCCGAGTTCGAGCATGTCGCCGATGACGGCGATGCGGCGGCCTTTCGGTCCCGGCTTCGTAGCAGCGAGGAGCTTGAGCGCCGCCCGCATCGAGGCCGGATTGGCGTTGTAGCTTTCGTCGATGATGATCGCCGGACCGTCGGGCGTCGCGACCGAGAAGCGCGCGCCCCTGCCCTGCTGCGGCGCGAACCGCGCGAGCGCCGCGGCGCAGGCGCCGATGTCCGCGCCGAGCGCGTCCGCCGCGAGCAGCGCGCCAAGGGCGTTCTCGGCCATGTGGGCGCCGGGCGCGCCAAGGACGAACGCGAGCTCGCGCCCGAGCACCCTCGCCCTCACGCGCGACCCGCCGTCGATCGCCTCGACTTCGATCAGCCGGGCGTCGCAATTCTCGCCCCGGCCGAATGTCCGGACGCGCGCCCCGCGCGTCGCCGCTGCTTTCACCAGCCGCTCGAATTGCGGCGCGTCGCGGTTGAGCGCCGCCATGCCCCCCGGCTCGAGGCCGAGGAAGATTTCGGCTTTCGCGTCGGCGATCGCCTCGATCGAGCCGAGATGCTCGATATGGACCGGGGCGATCGTCGTCACCAGGGCCGCGTGCGGCCGCACCATGCGGCTCAGCGGCGCAATCTCGCCCGCGTGATTCATGCCGATCTCGAACACGCCGAAACGGACGCTCGCGGCCATGCGCGCGAGCGTGAGCGGCACGCCCCAATGATTGTTATAGGACTGAGCCGAGGCGTGCGTCGCGCCGCAGGCCGACAGCATCGCGCGCAGCATCTCCTTGGCCGTCGTCTTGCCGACCGAACCGGTCACCGCGACGATCCGCGCCTTCGAACGCGCGCGCGCGGCGAGGCCGAGACGCACCATCGCGCTCAGCGTGTCGTCGACCGCGAACAGCGGTCCCAGCGCGGCGAGCCGGGCGGCGTGTTCGCGCGACACGATCGCCGCGACAGCGCCCGACTCGAATGCCCGCGCGACATGGTCGTGGCCGTCGTGCGCCTCGCCCTTGATCGCGATGAAGAGGTCGCCCGCCTCAAGCGTGCGGCTGTCGATCGAGACGCCGCGAACGGCGGCGCTCACGGGCGCGCTCGGGGCGACGCCGATAGCGGCGGCGAGTTCGGCCTCGCTCCAGAGCGCGGTCACGCGGCCTCCTTCAATGCGGCGCGCGCTTCGTCGGCGTCGGAGAAGGGAAGCGTGATGGCGCCGACGATCTGGCCGATCTCGTGACCCTTGCCGGCGATGACGAGCGCGTCGCCCTCGCCGAGCATGGCGATCCCGGCGCGGATGGCTGCGCCCCGGTCGCCGATTTCGAGCGCCGAAGGCGCGGCGGCGAGGATCTCGGCGCGAATGGCGGCGGGGTCCTCGGAGCGCGGATTGTCGTCGGTCACGATCGCGACGTCGGCGAGGCGGGCCGCAATTCCGCCCATGATCGGCCGCTTGCCGGGATCGCGGTCGCCGCCGCAGCCGAACGCGAGCACAAGGCGACCGCGCACGAAGGGACGCAAGGCCTGAAGAGCCTTCTCGAGCGCGTCGGGTTTGTGGGCGTAGTCGACGAACACCGCCGCGCCGCGAACCTCGCCGACGCGCTCGAGGCGTCCCGGCGCGCCGCGCAGCTTTTGCAGCGCCTGAAACACCGGGTCGGCTTCGCCGCCGGTCGCGATGCAGAGCCCTGCGGCGACCAGCGCGTTTGAGATCTGGAAGTCACCCGGCAGCGGAAACGTCAAGCGCCGGCGACGGCCGCCGAATTCGAGGTCGAGTATCGACGCGAAACGATCGCGCGCGGCGGAAACGAGCCGGATCGTCTCGCCGTTCCTGCCGACCGTCAGCACGTGAAGCCCGCGCGCCCGCGCGGCTGCGATCACCCGCGGGGCGATGGCGCTGTCGGCGTCGATCACCGCCGGCGCGCCATCGGGCAGAAGGTCGCGGAACAGCCTGAGCTTGGCCGCGAGATAGTCCTCGACGGTCGGGTGGTAGTCCATGTGGTCGCGGGTGAGATTGGTGAATGCGCCCGACGCGAGGCGCACGCCGTCGAGTCGCTTCTGGTCGAGGCCGTGCGACGAGGCTTCCATCGCGAGATGGGTGACGCCGCTCGCGGCGAGCCGGTCGAGGAGTTCGTGGAGCGCGACCGGATCCGGGGTGGTCAGCGAGCCGTAGACGGTCAGCGGGCGCGACACGACGCCGAGCGTCCCGACGGAAGCGGACTCGAGCCCGAGCGCCTGCCAGATCTGACGCACAAAGGCGGCGACCGAGGTTTTCCCGCTGGTGCCGGTGACTGCAACGATGGTCTCGGGCTGACGCGGGTAAAAGCGCGCGGCGGCGCGAGCGAGGGCGGCGCGGGCGTCGGCGACCTTGACGAGAGCGGCGTCGGGAATCCCGTTTCCGCGCTCGGCGACGACTGCGGCCGCACCTTTGGCCAGCGCCTCGCCGGCATGCTTGAGGCCGTCGTCCTGCGCGCCGGAGAGCGCGAAGAAGAGGTCGCCCGGCGCGATCTTGCGGCTGTCGAACGCGAGCCCGGCAATCGCGCGCGAGGCGAGCGCGCCGTCCGCGTCCTTGAGCTCCAGAATATCGCCCAGCCTTATCATCGCCTCTGGCTCACTCCTTGCCGGTCTTGTCGGCGTCGGCTCCATACCCCAGTCTGGCGATGATGGGGAATGGCTGAGTTGGCGGCTCCTTCATCGGCGCGACGCCCATCAGCGGCTCGACGCGACGGATCAGCGCGCCCGCGACCCGGCCGGCGTTGTAGGCGGCGGTGTGGTAGCCGTGATCCTCCGGCGCCGCCTGAGGGTCGTCGTAGATGGTCAGGTAGAGATACTTCGGCTTGTCGGCCGGCGTGATCGCCATGAAGGTGTTGAAGACCCTGTTCTGCGCATAGTGGCCGTGGATGATCTTGTCGGCGGTTCCCGTTTTGCCGCCGACGTAATAGCCGGGAATGTTGGCAAAACTTGCCGACCCGTGGGTCGCGTTCGACCGCATCAGATAGCGCATGGATTCGGAAGTCTGCTCGCTGATCACGCGGTGGCTGACCTTCTCCGCCTCCTCTTCGGTGCGCGGCAGGAAGGTCGGCGTCATCAACTCGCCGCCGTTGGCCAGCGCGCACACCGCCATCACCGCCTGGATCGGGGCCACATTGAGGCCCTGCCCGAAGGCGATTGTCATGGTGTTGAGAAGCGACCAGCGCTTGGGCACCAGCGGCTCGGCGCTCTCAGGCAGTTCGGTGCGCAAGCGGTCGAGCTGGCCCATCTTCTTCAGGAAGGCCTTATGGCCCTCGACGCCGACCATGAGCGCGAGCCGCGCGGCGCCGATGTTCGAGGAATGGGTGAACACTTCGGGAACCGACAGCACGCGATGCGTTGCGTGGAAATCGTGAATGGTGAAACGCCCGTAGCGCAGGCTGTCGCGCGCGTCGACGTGCGAGCCGAGATTGACCTTGCCCGAATTCGAGCGCCATCGCGAGCGAAAGCGCCTTGAAGGTCGAGCCCATTTCATAGACGCCGACACTGATGCGGTTGATCTTGTTCGGGTCGTGCGCGCTGCTCGGATCGTTGGGATCGAAGTCGGGCAGCGATTCGAGCGCGAGCACTTCGCCGGTGTTGACGTCGATGATCATGCCCGCTGAGGCCTTGGCATGGAAGCGGTCCATCCCGTCGACCAGCTCGTCGCGGAGCGCGTGGGTCGCCTTGAGGTCGAGCGAGAGCTTGACCGGTTTCAGGCTGTCGGGATCGACGGTGAAGCCCGCAACATGCGGATCGGTGAGGCTCTGCTCGTCGAGATATTTCTCCATGCCCGCGATGCCGACATTGTCCTTGTCGACATAGCCGATCACATAGGCGCCGATCGGGCCGTTCGGGTAGACGCGCTTGTTCTCCGGCAGGAAGC
Source organism: uncultured Alphaproteobacteria bacterium (assembly GCA_963794655.1). GTDB lineage: Bacteria > Pseudomonadota > Alphaproteobacteria > Rhizobiales > Beijerinckiaceae > Roseiarcus. The sequence continues at coordinate 312,674 of CAWCEV010000005.1, read as the reverse complement.
CGACGCCCGGCAGGCCGAGGTGGAAGATCTCGGACTGCTCCTTCGGCGTGATCTGGCGCTTGACCCAGATGAAGCCCTTCTTCGAGCCCAGCCGCTCGCGCAGCTCCTTCGCGTCCACATCCGGAAGCACCGCCGTGATGAGCTCGACCGCTTCGTCCTTGTCGATGATGCGGTTGGGTTCGGCGAAGACCGACATCGTCCTGACGTCGGTCGCGAGGATCGCGCCGTTGCGGTCGAGCAGATCGGGCCTCGCGCCTGAGACCGCGTCGTCGGCCGCGGCTTTCAGCGTTTGCGGCGGATCATGCGAGACCCCGAGGACGATCAGCTTCCCGGCGATTGCGGCGTAGGCCGCGAAGAGGCCGAGCGCGAGGGTGCGGATCCGCGCGCCCGAGCGATCGAGCCGCGTCGAAAGAAGCTCGCGCGCGAAGGCCCTGAGCTTCGCGCCCGTCAGATGCGAGGCGAGCGAGGCCCGCGGACCGGGCGGCCCGAGATCGACGCCGAAGTTCCTCGGCAGGTAACGGCGCAGCGCCGCGATGGCGACGTCGGCGAGGATGTTTGCGGGATTGAGGCGTTCCCATAGGCTTGGCTTGGGCTTCGCGCCGGGATCGGTCGGGGTCGCGCCCATTCCTCACCTCACCGGAGGCGTCGAGGCGGCGGCCGTCACCGCCGGGGTCGAGTTGTCGGAGGTAAATCCGAGCGACTCGAGGGTGCGGCCGATCGAGTCGACCTTCGGCTTGGCGTCGGGCAGTTCGTCGATTCTCGCGATCTGGCTCAGCGCCAGCGGCTCGAGGCCGAGTTTCGCATCGGCCAGCGCCTGCACCCGGTCAGGCCGGGCGAGATGGGCGAATTCGGCCCGCAGGAGACTGATCGCATTCTTCTCCTTGTCGATGAGGTGGCGCGTCTTCACCAGCTGCTCGGAGGCGTAGATCGTCTCGTATTTGACGCCGTAGACATAAGCCGCCGCGCCGATCAGCGCCGCGATCGCGGCCGCGTGCATGAAACGCCACATCAGGTCTTTCTCCCCCGTCGCGCCGGCAGTCGGGCCAGCGCCTCGATAGTTTCCTCAATGGCTCGCGGCGGCGCGCCGGTGCGCACGCCGAAGCGCAGCTTGGCCGAGCGCGAGCGCGGATTGGCGAGCGCTTCGGCTTCGCTGGGCTCGACCGGCTGGCCGCGCGGCGCCTCGAATGTCGGCTCGGCCTCGGCCGGCTCGCCCGGCAGCCGGCGCGAGGCCGCGCGTCCGTGGCCCGAGCGGGCAACGAAGAACTGCTTGACGATGCGATCCTCGAGCGAGTGGAAGGTCACCACGACGAGGCGCCCGCTTGGCCTCAGCAGCCGCTCCGCGGCGGCAAGCGCGCGCACGAGCTCGCCAAGTTCGTCGTTGACCGCGATCCTGAGCGCCTGGAAGGCGCGCGTCGCCGGATGGGTCATCTCGCCGCGCCGGGCCGGGGCGACGCGGGCGATGAGCCGGGCCAGATCGAGCGTCGAGGTGAACGGCCTCGCCGTCCGGTCGGCGACAATGGCGCGGGCGATGCGGCGGGCGGCGCGCTCCTCGCCGAAATGAAAGAATATGTCGGCGATCGTCGCCTCATCCTCTTCGCGCAGGATGTCAGCGGCGGAGCGTTCGTTGCGTCCCATCCGCATGTCGAGGGGAGCCTCGAACCTCAGCGAAAAGCCGCGCGCCGCCTCGTCGAGCTGCATCGACGACACGCCGATGTCGAGGACGACCCCGTCCGCCCACTCGACGCCGAGACTCTTGGCGATCGCATCGAGTCCGCCGAAGCGCCCTTCCGCGAGCCGAAGCCGGCCGCCGGATGACGCCGCGAGCGCGGCGCCAGCGCGAATCGCCGCCGGGTCGCGATCGATGGCGATGACGGTCGCGCCGCGATCGAGAAGCGCGCGCGCATAGCCCCCGGCGCCGAAGGTGGCGTCGACATAGACGCCGCCCGCGCGCGGCGCGAGCGCGGTCATCGCCTCCTCGAGCAGAACGGGAACGTGACTGAGCGCGGCCGGAGCGGCTGGGTTCACTGCGGCGCCCCCCGGACGCCAGGGCCTCGCGCTCGGCTCGCAGCCGCCGGACCCGCGCCCGCGCGTCCTCGAGATGGGCCTGGAACCTCGCCGGCTCCCAGATCTGGAACTTGTGGCCCTGGCCGACGAACACCGCCTCGCCCTCGAGGCCCAGCGTCGACTTGATGCGCTCCTCGAGGAAAACTCGGCCCTCCGAATCGGGCCGCAGGATCTCGCTCATGCCGAGAAGCGCGGTCGCGAAGGCGTCGCGAGCCGGCGAATAGGGCGGCATCGTCTGCAACAGGGCGTCGATCTCGGCGATCAGCGCGTGGCCGCCGCAGTCGAGCGCGGGCGCGTCGAGCGACGGATAGGCGTAGACACCGGCGAAGCCATCCTTCGCCAGGACCTGGCGGAACGCCGAGGGAATCGAGATCCGCCCCTTGGCGTCGAATCGATGGATGAAATGGGAGAGAAATCGATCCACCGCGCGGCCCTTCAGCGCGCGAACGGGCCTGCGCCGGGCGCGTCTCAGCGCTCGGTGACTGCGCCCATGCGCGGTCAGTTGACGGGATGGCGTGGGATAGCATGGGACCCCATGGGCGTCAATGAATCCGAGGGGTTTTGGCCCCCAGAACCGCGCTCTGACGGCATTAGGGGTTGTTAAGGTTAATCTTCCGTTAGGGCGCGGGATTTTGGGCCGAAAAGCGGTGCGGCGGGGTATCGGTGACAGTTTACTCAATCAACGAATTTGATCGCGATCCAATCCTCATTCTTTCGTCGCTTATCAGCGCTTGCCGCGTTGCATCACCGGTCCCCTGACAATTGGGGAATGAGTAAAGTGTCACCGATCTTCAAAGTGTCACCGATCTTCCCGATCATCTGACCGTGTCGCAGTCGGGAACGAGAGCAGCGAGAGGCGGGCTCTGCCCACGCCGTCATGGCCGGGCTTGTCCCGGCCACCCACGCGCTTCCGCGCATCGAGTCTCGGCCGCTTGCTCGCGCCGAACGCGGACCATTCTTATCGCGGCGCCGCCTGGATGGCCGGGACAAGCCCGGCCATGACGTGGTGGGGCTGTTTGTGCTTTGCGAAAATCCGAAGTCGTGCTATTGTGCCCGCTATGGAAATCGCCCTCACGGGCCAGCGCCCTTGGTGTTTGACACTGCGGCTTGCGATCGGCCGACCCGACCACGCCAAGCTTAGCGCGAGTCTTTCAATCCGGGCGCTACGTGATTGAAATATTAAGAAGAATGCGAGGCCCCGTGCCTTTCCTTTCCTTCCCCTTTGGCTTTGCTTTCCTTCCGCGCGGACTTTGCTTTCCTTCCGGCCGAGGCTTTGCTTTCCTTCCGTGGATTTTGCAATCCTTCGGCCCTTGTCAGACACCGACGACGGCCCCGCTGACCCAGTCGAGATAGGCGCCGATCTTGTCCCACTCCCCGCGCCCGGCGGTCATCGCGACATAACCGTCCGGCCGCACCAGCCATAGGGCGTCGTCCGCGAAAGGCGCGCGCGTCTTGGCCTCCAGAAGACCGGCATGGCGGGCGCTCAGCGCGGCGCTTCCGGCATCGGCCGCCCCGAATATCGCGAACCGCGGCCAGTCGCCCGCCCCCACCCGATCGCCGGCGGCGCCGACCGGCGCCCGCTCGCCGGCGGCCGGCCCGGCATGACCATGCCCGCCCGCCGCGCTGGTCAGGGGACCGTGCGGATACCCGATCGAGAGTTCCGACATCTCGTTGGTCGCCGCCCGCCGCACCGGCGACAGGCCGAACAGAAGTGGCGCGAGATGGTTGCGAACGCCCTGCGCCAGGCTGCCGTGCAGCGTCGCTAGCGTCGTCAGGCGGCCGGCGTTGACCAGCACCTGCCGGCCGATCTCGCTGCGCTCGGCGCTGTAGCTTCCAAGCAACGGCTCCGGGCTGGCGAGGCCGCGGCAAACGAGCGCGAGCTTCCAGGCGAGGTTGACCGCGTCCTGCATCCCGGTGTTCATCCCCTGCCCGCCGGCGGGGCTATGGATATGGGCGGCGTCGCCGGCCAGGAACACCCGCTCGGCCCGATAGTCGGCTACCTTGCGCTCGTTGATCGTGAACGGGGAAAGCCACACCGGCGCGGAGGCCGTGAGGCCGCCCGGTCCCCGCTGATCGATCAGCGCCTGCACCTCGCTCAAGGTCGGTTCGGCTGGGCTCGCACCCGCCTTCACGTCCGCGATCACCCGATAGCGCCCGGCGGTAATGGGAAAGAGCAGCAGCACGCCATCGGCATGCCAATAGATGGCAAGCTCGTCCGACGGCGCCGGGCCGGCGAGGTGAAGATCGGCGAGGATCCAGTGGGAAATGAGCGTATCGCCCTCGAACTCCATGCCAAGCCCGTGGCGAACGGCGCTATGCGCGCCATCGCAGCCGACCATCCAGTCGACATCGAGCTTTTCCTCGCTCCCGTCGGGGCGCCGGAGGAAGGCCGTGACCGCGTCTTCGTCGCCGACGAACCGCGTCAATTCGACCTGCCGCTCGACCTCAACTCCGAGCGAATTCAAATGCTGTTCCATCAGCCGCTCGGTCTCGCTCTGCGGCAGCATCAGCGCGTATGGATGCGGAGTGTCGAGGCCGCCGAGGTCGATGTGAGCGAGCCGGGTCTCGCCCGCGATGATGCTCGCGCCCTTCGCCTTGAGGCCCGCTTCGACGAATGCCGCGCCACAGCCCATGCGGTCGATCAGCTCGAGGGTGCGGCTCCAGATGACGATGGCCTTCGACTTGTCGGTCCGCGCGGCCGCCTTGTCGACGATGCGGACGCTGACGCCGTAGCGCGCGAGTTCCGCCGCCATTGTGAGCCCGACCGGGCCGGCGCCGACGACGAGGGCTTGAGGTTTCATCGAGCGGGCTCCTGAGTCGCGGGGGCGGCCATCCTATCCTCGCCCGCCGGGCGATCAACGCCCGCGCCGGACGTGAACAGCGGCCGGGGGTCTGGGCTAGTACATCGTCTGGCTGTGAATACGCAAAGGCGCCCATAGACAGCCCAGGACGGCGAGCGCATTCTCCGGCCGCCTTCCGCGCGGAAGGGACTCACACATGGTTGGGGAGCATTTGATGGTTAAGACATTCGCAGCGATCGGCCTGGGGGCCGTCATCGCCCTTTCGCCTCTGGCCGCGATGGCTCAGTCCGACGGGTCGGCTCAGCCCATGCAGGTGGCCCAGGCCACGACCAGTTCCGCTCATGCCGGCGGCGGAGGGTCGCACAGCCGGCATCTGCGCCACCGCAGCAACCAGAGCAAGGAACGCGCGCGCGCAGGCGCCCATCATATGCACCATATGCGCACGGGGACCGCTCCCAAGAGCTGATCGAGCGAGAAGCCGGCGCGCGCTCAGATACGCGCGCGCCGAGCTATTCAGCCACCCTAGACTTAAGCCGCCGGGCAGGGCTTCGCGCCCCAGATCTCATCCGCGTATTGCTGGATCGTGCGGTCGCTGGAGAATTTGCCCGAGCCGGCGATGTTGAGGATGCTCTTCTTCACCCACTCGTCGGGCTTGCGATAGAGATCGCAAAGCGCGCTGTCCGCGTTGAGATAGGACGTGAGATCGGCGAGGTGCATGAAAGCGGCGTCGTGGGTGAGGAGCGCCCCGCGAAGCGGTTCGAAAATGCCCTGCTCATGCGGGCTGAAGTGATCGGAAAAGATCAGGTCGAGCGCTTTGCGCGTCTCCGGCTCGTTCTGGTAGTGCCAATAGGGACTGTACCACGGTCGGCTGCTCTCGACCTCCTCCGCCGTGAGGCCGAACAGGAAGAAATTCTCCTCCCCAGCCTCCTCGACCATCTCGATCGTCGCGCCGTCGCGCGTTCCGAGCGTGAGCGCCCCGTTCATCATGAACTTCATGTTGCTCGTGCCGCTCGCTTCAAACCCCGCCGTCGATATCTGGTTTGAAACGTCGGCCGCCGGGATGCACCGCTCGGCGAGCGTCACGTTGTATTCCGGGAGGAAGACGACCTTCAGCTTTCCTCGAACCGCGGGGTCGTTGTCGATGGTTTGAGCGAGGTTGTTGATGAACTTGATGATCACCTTGGCGAGTTGATAGGCCGGCGCCGCCTTGCCGGCGAAGAAGAACGTTCGCGGCGGCATGGCGATATCCGGATTCTCGCGCAGCCGATCGTAGAGGACGACGATCCTCAAGGCGTTGAGCAGCTGCCGCTTATATTCGTGGATGCGCTTGATCTGGCAATCGAAGATCGTGTCCGGATCGACGACGATTTCCGTATGCCGCTTGACCCAGTCGACGAACCTCGCCTTGGCCGCGCGCTTGGCGGCGAGAACCTTCGTGCGAAACGATGCGTCCTCCGCCAGCGGCCGCAGCTCCTTCAATCGGGCGAGGTCTGCGATCCAGCCATCGCCGATCGCTGCGGAAATCGTCTCGGCGAGAGGCGGATTGGCAAGTCGGAGCCAGCGCCTCGGCGTCACCCCGTTCGTCTTGTTGCTGAAACGCTCGGGAAAGGCCTCCGCGAGATCGCGCACCGTCGTCTCGCGCAAAAGCTTCGAATGGATCGCCGCCACGCCGTTGGTGCTGTGCGAGGCGACGATCGCGAGATTCGCCATCCGGATGTGCTTCGCCTGCCCCTCCTCGACCAGGCTGATGCGGGCCGCTCGGCCCTCGTCGCCGGGAAAGCGGGCGCGTACGTCGTCCATCAGCCTGCGGTTGATCTCGTAGATGATCTCGAGATGACGCGGAATGAGGAAATGCATCCATTCGACCGGCCAGCGCTCGAGCGCCTCGGGTAGAAGCGTATGGTTGGTGTAGGCGAGCGTACGCTTGGTCAGATCGAAGGCTTCGTCCCACCCGAGTTTCGCTTCATCGAGCAGAATCCGCATGAGCTCCGGCGCCGCGAGCGCCGGATGGGTGTCGTTCATCTGGACCGCGGCCTTGTCGGGCAGCGTCCGCCAGTCCGCATTCGATTGGCGGAACCTGCGAACGATATCGCCAAGCGAACAGGCGACGAGGAAATATTCCTGCATGAGCCTGAGTTCGCGCCCCTGCACCGTGTGATCGTCGGGATAGAGGACGCGGGTCAGCGATTCCGCGTTGAGCGCTTCGGCGATCGAGGCGACGAAATCGCCGCCGCTGAACCGCTGAAAGTCGAATCCCTCCGAGGCCGTCGCGCTCCATAGCCTGAGCGTGTTCACCGTGTCGCCGCCATAGCCGACCACCGGCCGGTCATAGGGGACGCCGACGAGGCTCGAGGGGCTGTTCGGGATCATCCTCAACACGCCCTGACGCAATTCGAATGAGCAGCCGAACGTCACCTCGATGCTTTCGGCGGGACGCACGATCTCCCAAGGGTCGGGGTGTTTGAGCCAGTTGTCCGGACGCTCCTCCTGCCAGCCGTTGCGGATCTCCTGCTGGAAGATGCCGTGCTCGTAGCGCAGCCCGTAGCCGATCGCCGGCAACTGCATCGTCGTCATCGAGTTCGAGGAAGCAGGCCGCGAGTCTCCCGAGACCGCCATTGCCCAGTCCCGCGTCGGGCTCCTCGTGCAGGATCTCCCACCATTCGCGGCCGTCGGCGCCGAAACTCGCCGCTACGATCGGATCGAGCATGAGGTTCATGACATTGTTGCCGAGCGAGCGGCCGATGAGAAACTCGATCGACAAATAATAGACCCGCTTCGGATTTTCGCGGGCGTAGGTCTTGTTGGTGCGCAACCAACGGTCCGAGAGAATGTCTCGCACCGTGCGGGCCGCGCCCTTGTAGCGCTCGCGCGTGTTGGCCGTCTCGGGTTCGACGATATTGTCGAACCTCAGTCTCCGCTCGAAAAGCGCGTCCGGCGCGCCCGCGAAGCGCGCGGCGCCAATGCCATACTGGTCAAGGGTCTTGCCGGTGGGAAGCGAACTCGGCGCCGCCCTGTCGAACGCACCCGGTTTCTCGTTCATCGCGCCGCCCTCGCATCCGGACGGTCTTGATAGCGAACGTCAGTGACGCTTTGGCGACGGCAAGTGGGCGCGACCGGCGACGGCCATCAGGCGTTGTCGCCGCCGGTCGAGCTTGCGACCTGCGACGCCGCTTGACCGCCCCACACCCAATCCTTGATCTCCGGCATGTCGTCGCCGTAACGGCGCACGTAGGCATGGTGGTCCATAAGCTTGTCGCGAAGCGCCTGCTTCGCGTAGGCCGCGCGGGCGGCGAGGCCGGGCACGCGATCGATCACGTCCATGACCAGATGAAAACGGTCGAGGTCGTTGAGGACGCACATGTCGAACGGGGTCGTCGTCGTCCCCTCTTCCTTGTAGCCGCGGACATGAATGTTGTCGTGTCCACGCCGCCGGTAGGTCAGCCGATGGATCAGCCACGGATAGCCGTGGAACGCGAAAATGATCGGCTTGTCGGTGGTGAACAGCGCGTCGAAGTCACGATCGTTGAGCCCGTGGGGATGCTCGCTTGGCGGCTGGAGGCGCATGAGATCGACAACATTGATCACCCGCACCTTGGTCTCGGGCGTATGCCGGCGCATGAGATCGACAGCAGCGAGGGTTTCCAGCGTCGGAACATCGCCGCAGCAGGCCATGACGACATCGGGCTCGCCGCCGCGATCGCTGCTCGCCCATTCCCAGATCCCCAGGCCCGCCGTGCAGTGCTTGATCGCCTGATCCATGGTCAGCCATTGCGGCGAAGGCTGCTTTCCCGCGACGATCACGTTGACGTAGTTCCTGCTCTTCAGACAGTGATCGGTGACCGACAGCAGGCAATTCGCGTCCGGCGGCAGATAGACGCGGACGATCTCGGCCTTCTTGTTCATGACATGGTCGATGAAACCCGGATCCTGATGCGAGAAGCCGTTGTGGTCCTGGCGCCACACGTGGCTCGACAAGAGGTAGTTGAGCGAGGCGATCGGGCGGCGCCACTCGATGTCCTCGCAGACCTTCAGCCATTTCGCGTGCTGGTTGAACATGGCGTCGATGATGTGGATGAACGCCTCGTAGCAGGAGAAGAAGCCGTGCCGGCCGGTCAGCAGATAGCCCTCGAGCCAGCCCTGGCACTGGTGCTCGCTCAAGACCTCCATGACCCGGCCGTCGGGCGCCAGATGGTCGTCGTAAGGGAGGGTCTCGGCGGCCCAGGCGCGGTTCGTGACTTCGAGCACGTCCTGCCACCGGTTTGAGTTGTTCTCGTCCGGGCTGAACAGGCGAAAGTTGCGCTCCTCGAGGTTGAGCTTCATCACGTCGCGCAAAAATCCGCCCATGACCCGGGTCGCCTCAGCGTTCGAGCCGCCCGGCTTGGGAACATCGACCGCATAGTCGCAGAAGTCGGGCAGTCTGAGATCGCGCAGCAACAGGCCGCCGTTCGCGTGCGGGTTGGCGCTCATCCGGCGCGTTCCGGCCGGCGGCAGCGCGGCGAGCTCGCGGATCAGACGGCCGCTCGCGTCGAACAGCTCATCCGGCCGATAAGACTTCATCCAGTTCTCGAGGATGCGGACGTGCTCCGGATGGCCGCGCATGGCGCTCATCGGCACCTGGTGCGAGCGCCAGTAGCCCTCCTCGCGCTTGCCGTCGATCTCCTTGGGACAGGTCCAGCCCTTGGGGGTCCGCATGACGATCATCGGCCAGACCGGGCGCTTCGAGAATCCGTTGCGCCGCGCTTCTTTCTGGATGGCCCGGATCTCGTTGACGACGGTGTCGAGCGTCTTCGCCATCAATTGATGCATCGTTGCGGGATCGTCGCCCTCGACGAAATGCGGATGATAGCCGTAGCCGCGCATCAGATTTTCGAGCTCGTGATGGGGGATGCGCGCGAGCACGGTCGGATTGGCGATCTTGTAGCCGTTGAGATGCAGGATCGGCAGGACCGCGCCGTCGCTGACCGGATCGAGGAATTTGTTCGAGTGCCAGCTCGTTGCAAGCGGCCCTGTCTCCGCCTCGCCGTCGCCGACCACGCAGGCGGCAATGAGGTCCGGGTTGTCGAACACCGCGCCATAGGCGTGCGAAATCGAATAACCAAGTTCGCCGCCTTCATGGATGGAGCCTGGCGTCTCCGGCGCAACGTGACTCGGTATGCCTCCGGGGAACGAGAACTGAGTGAAGAGCCGCTTCATGCCCGCCTCGTCCTCGGAGATATTCGGATAGACCTCGCTGTATGTGCCCTCGAGATAGGCGTTTGCGACGATCCCCGGGCCGCCGTGGCCAGGGCCGATCACGTAGATCATGTCGAGATCGTGCTTCTTGATCAGGCGATTCAGGTGGACATAGATGAAATTGAGGCCGGGCGTCGTGCCCCAGTGTCCGAGGAGGCGCGGCTTGATGTGCTCCTCTTTGAGCGGTTCGCGCAGCAACGGGTTGTCGAAGAGATAGATCTGGCCGACCGAAAGATAATTGGCGGCGCGCCAATAAGCGTCGATCAGCGCAGCTTCCTTTTCCGTCAACACGGTTGGCGACTTGACCTTGGCGGCCATGGGCATGCCTCCGAACTGCGAGTTGGGTAGTCTGCTAAGCCAAATTGTCCCCGATCGGTGACATTTGAGCAACAGGCGCGTGACGCGTCGGCTGCGGCCGAGAGACGCATGGCGAAGCCCGTTGCCGGACTGCTCGAGGCTGGCCCCGGCCAGGCCGGGACAGTCAGATTCCCTCTCAGGCAGACTGGGCAAGCACCAAAGATCAGGCTCATGGATGGGCAGGCTATTCCCCTGAAGACGACCGCGAGGCGTTTCCTCCGCACAGTCGCTATTTTTGCGCGCTCGGAGAACGGCCGACGCGCCAAGCTGATTTTCGCAGCGCTCGTCCTCCTGCTCTGCGCGGCGAACGCGCTGAACGTCGTCAACAGCTTCGTCGGCCGAAACTTCATGAGCGCGATCGCCGAACGCAATATGTCCGGGTTCGCGCAACAGGCCGTCTTCTACATCAGCGTGTTCGCCGGCTCGACCCTTGTCGCGGTGATCGCCCGCTTCGGCGAGGAGCGGCTCGGGCTCTTGTGGCGCGACACGATGACTCGCGCGATCGTGAGCCGCTACCTCGAAGAAAGGAACTATCAACGCCTCAAGACTTCCGGGGCGGTCGCCAACCCGGACCAGCGCATTTCCGAGGACGTTCGCGCCTTCACGGCCACAACGCTTTCCTTCACCCTGATGGCGCTCAACAGCGCGCTTACGATCTTCGCCTTCTCCGAGGTTCTGTGGACGATCAGCCCGCCGCTCTTCGGCGTCGCCGTGCTTTACGCGGCGGCGGGCTCGGTTTTCACTTTCTGGCTCGGGCGTCCACTGATCAAACTGAATTACGACCAACTCGACAAGGAGGCGAGCTTCCGCTCCGGGCTCATCCATGTCCGCGATAACGCCGATGCAATCCTTGCGGCTCGTGGCGAGGAATCGGAAAAGGCTGACCTGCTGACGCGCTTCGACGGCGTTGTCGACAATTTTCGCAAGATCACGTCGATCAACCGCAACGTCGGGTTTTTCACCACCGGGTATAATTGGATGATCCAGATCATCCCGGCGCTCATCGTCGCGCCCGCCTTCATCGAAGGCAAAATCGAATTCGGCGTGATCACCCAGTCGGCCATGGCGTTCTCGACCCTCGTCGCCGCCTTCTCCCTGATCGTGACCCAGTTCCAGTCGCTGTCGAGTTTCGCTGCGGTCATAGCCCGACTGAGCGCGCTGGCGGAGGCGGTCGGACAGCCGATCGACGCAACGGCGAGCGAGCCGGTTCCTCCCGCGGAATAAGGAGCGGCCGGCGCCGGACGCCAGGTTCCCATTGCCATGAGCCTCAATCTTCGCTCAACTGCGTGCCGTGCGCTCCAGCCGCAACAAGGAGCGCCGATCCCGGGAGGATATGACCCATGCTGACACGACGGGCTTTCGCCGCTTGCGCCTTGTGCGCGGCGGGCGGTTTCCTGGCCACGGGCGCGGACGCGCAGGCGCCCGGTTTCAAGCGCACGCTCCTCAAGCAGACCGACGGCCCGGTCGAGGGGTATGTGACGGTCGAGATGCGGGTCGACATCGACCCTGGCGCCACGGTCGCGCGCCACACCCATCCTGGCATCGAAACGGGCTATGTCGCGGAGGGCGGAATCGAACTCACGATCGACGGACAGGGAACACTCAAGCTCGGACCGGGCGACGGCTTCCAGGTGCCGACCGCGACGCCGCACGGCGGACCGAACGGATCGGCCAAGACCGTTGTCATCTCGACCTATGTGGTCGAGAAGGGCAAGCCGCTCGCCTCCCCCGCCTGACTCCAAAAGGAATGATCTATGCCCTCCGCGCCGGTCCACGCTGACAACGCCACCCAGGCCGACTACTGGAATCGTACCGCCGGACAGCGATGGAGGGACCGCCAGGAGGAGCAGGACCTGGTGCTGCGTCCGGTCTCCGACCTGCTCATTGCGACGGCGGATGCGAAATTCGGCGATCGGATTATCGACATCGGCTGCGGCTGCGGCGATACGACGATCGACTTCGCCGCCCGGGTCACGCCGGGGGGCGAGGTCCTGGGGCTCGACATTTCGGAGCCGATGCTTGCGCGGGCTCGCGAGCGCGCGCAGAACGGGCTCCCCGCCCGGTTCGTTCTCGCCGACGCCACGGTCCATGAATTCGAGCCCGAGTGGGCCGATCTCGCGGTGTCCCGATTCGGCGTCATGTTCTTTGCCGATCCCGCCCGGTCCTTCGCCAATCTGCGCAAAGGCCTCAAGAGAGGCGCGCGGCTCGTCTTCGCTTGCTGGCGCGAGGCGAAGCAGAATCCGTGGATGATGCTCCCTCTGCGCGAGGCAAGGAAGCACGCGCCTCCTTTGCCGGAGACGAATCCCGAGGATCCGGGGCCATTCGCTTTCGCCGACGATAGCCGCGTGCGGCGCATCCTCAGCGCGGCCGGGTTCGCCGACGTCGCTGTGACCGCGCGGGATCTCGATATCGACGTCGCCATCGGCCGCGGCCTCGACGCCGCCGTCGCCAGCGCGCTCGGGATCGGTCCGACGAGCCGCATACTCGACGGCCAGCCTGAAGCCGTGCGCGCCGCCGCGGCCAACGACATCCGCAAGGCCTTGGCGGAGCGCGCGCAAGGAAACAGCGTGCCGCTCGGCGCGGCCGTCTGGATCGTGACCGCCGTCAATCCCGGCCGGTAGGATCAGGAGCCCGTTGCGCGCGCAGGAACGCCCGCATGGTGAAACTCGCCTGGCCGGGCCCGTGGGCGTGGGAGGCGCCAATCGGGCATGCCCGCCGCGCCAGGCATCCCGCGCCCATGCAGTCCGCGCCCGCCGGCTCGTTGAGGTGGCCGGCGCAGGCCGCCACATCATAGCCGCCGCCTGAGAACGCGCCGACCGGGCAGGCATTCAGGCAAGGGCGTTCGCGGCAGGAGTCGCAGGGGCTTTGCGACGGCGCCGGCTCTTCAATGGCGAGCGCCTCGCCAAACCCAAGCGCGCCCCGATAGGAGTGCCAGAGCCCGTATTCGGGGTGAATCAGAATTCCGAGCGGCGAGGGATGAACCGGCTCGGCGCGCCGCGCCCATTGCTGGAACGGCCAGAACGGCGGCCCGCCGAATGGGAACAGCGCCAGCCCGCCAAGGTCGCGCGCGAGCCGTTCGATCACCCGCCGGCTCCAGCGGTCCAGCGGATCGTCGGCGCCGTCATGCGCCTCGGCGCTCCCGGCGAAAGCGTCCCAGCCCTGCCGGCCCGCGAAGCCGGCGAGGACGAGCGTCCGCACGCCCGCCAGTGGGCCGGCGCCCTCAGTGTCGCCGAGCCGCAGCGCGCCGCGCGGAACGAGGCCGGTTTCCGCGATTGCGGCGAGAACGGCTTCAATCGTTGTTGGGCTCTTCATGCGGCCGCTCACCTTGCGTCAGCCATGCCCGAAGCGCAAAACCATGAGGCCGCCGCGCGGAGGACAGCGATTTTGACAGTGAGCTTCTCACTCGCGCACCTGACGGTGCTGAGCCTTCCCCCGCCCGAGGCGGTCGAGGCGGCCGCGCGCACCGGATACCGGACAGTGGGGCTGCGTCTTCTCCGGACGACGCAGGGGATGCCCGGCTACCCGCTCATGGACGACAAGCCGATGATGCGGGCGACCAAGGCGGCCATGGCCGCGACCGGCATTGGCGTGCTCGACATCGAGCTCGTCAGGATCACGCCGGACATCGACGTCGCCTCGCTCGAGCCTTTCATCGCCGCCGGCGCGGAACTGGGCGCAAGATACGTGATCACGGCGCCCTACGATCCCGATCTCGGGCGCCTGACCGGCCGGCTCGCCGCCATCAGCGACCTCGCCTCGCGATACGGACTTCGTGCGGTGCTCGAATTCTTCCCGTGGACGGAGGTCCCGGATCTCGCCGCCGCATCGAGAATCGTCGAGGCCGCCGGGCGACCCGAACTTGGGATTCTGGTCGACACGCTTCACTTCAACCGATCCGGGAGCCGCTACGAAGAGTTTGACCGGATTCCCGCGGCGAGACTACCCTTCGTCCACGTGGCCGACGCGCCGGTGCAGGAAACCTACACGACCGAGGAGCTCTTGCATGCGGGGCGCGTGGAGCGGCTCCCGCCCGGCGAGGGCGGCATCGACATCAAGGGCATTGTGAGCCACATGCCCCCCGGCATTCCGGTCGCGCTCGAAGTGCCGATGACAAGCAGGAGCGCCGTCGAGGGCGCCGAGGCGATTGCGCTCCGGGTCCGTCAGGCGGCCGAGCGTCTGCTCGCACCCTGATCGGCGTCGGCGTGTCCACTTACGCCATGACGAGGGACGCGTCTTATGTCATGTTAAAAGGAGCTTCGCTTTGAGCTGCCGAAAGCGCGGGGCCGCGGCGCGGGCTGGCGAGCGCTCAACGGGGGTATAGTAATGAAATTGATGACAGTGATGGCCGCGGCGATGCTTGCGGCGACGGCGACGGCTGCCGACGCGTCGGTCTCGACGTTTCATGTGACAGTCACCGCGTCGGACTTCCAGGGCAACGGCTATCCGTCCCCGCCTGATCCGGTCGTCGTTGACGTCACTGTGACTTTCGATCCCGTTTCGGACATCCTGCCGACCACGACCGGGTTGATCGTCCATTCCAATACGCTGGCCTATTCGACCGAATTCTCATTCGTCGACAATATCCTCTTCCTGGGGACGAACCTCGCCACGGACGGGGGGTGCTACAGCTACACGGAAACCTATTGCGTCGGGATTACAGGCATCACGACTTCGACCCCGTCCTTCGACGGCGGCTCTCTTAACATCATCGACAAATATGACCAGTTTTGGCAATCGTCGAACACCTCGGTGACCGTCGATCTGGCGGCCACGCCGGCTCCGGAACCCGTGTCGTGGATATTGGCGCTGCTCGGTTTCGGCGCCGTAGCGGCGGGACGGGCATTCCGGGTCTCGCGGAAAGTGCGCAAGGCTTCAACGCACGCGCCCATCGCGGCCCGGCCCTGATTCCTTTCCTGCCAGGAAAAGGCGGCCGCGCCCGACCCGCGGGGGGCGAGCGACGCGTGACCGCCCTACTTCGCCCTGAGCGCCTCGACTCCCGGCAGCGCCTTGCCTTCCATCCATTCGAGGAACGCGCCCCCGGCGGTCGAGACATAGGTGAAATCGCCGGCGACTTTGGCGTCGTTCAGCGCGGCGACCGTGTCTCCGCCGCCCGCGACCGACTTGAGCTTGCCGGCTTTCGTCAGCGCCGCCGCGGTCTTTGCAATCGCCATCGTCGCCTCGTCGAAGGGCGGCGTCTCGAACGCGCCGGGCGGGCCGTTCCAGACGAGGGTCTTCACGTGGGAAAGCGCCTCCTCGACGCCCGCAACCGATTTCGGCCCGATGTCGAGGATCATCTCGTCTTCGGGCACGTGGTCGATACTCACGACATGGGCGGGCGCGTGGGGCTTGAGCTCCTTCGCGACCATCGCATCGACCGGCAGCAGGATTCGGCACTTTGCCTTCTCCGCCGCCGCAGCGATCGCGCGCGCCTTGTCGGCGAGATCCTTCTCGCAGAGCGACTTGCCGACGTGCTTGCCCTCGGCGAACAGGAAGGTGTTCGCCATGCCGCCGCCGATGATGAGAACATCAACTTTGCTGACGAGGTTGCCGAGAAGCTCGAGCTTGGTCGAGACTTTGGCGCCGCCGACGATCGCCGCGACGGGCCGCGTCGGATCGCCGAGCGCGAGCGACAGAGCCTCGAGCTCCTTCTGCATCGCCCGTCCCGCGTGGGCCGGCAGTTTATGCGCCAAACCCTCAGTGCTGGCATGAGCGCGATGAGCTGCGGAAAAGGCGTCGTTGACATAGATGTCGCCGAGCTTCGCCAGCTCTTCGACATGGGCAGGATCGTTCTTCTCCTCCCCTTTATAGAAGCGGGTGTTCTCCAGGAGCAGCACGTCGCCGTTCTTCATCTTGGCGATTGCGTCAGCAGCCGTCTTGCCGATGCAGTCAGTCGCGAAGGCGACCGGGCGATTGATGATGTCGGCGACCGCCGCCGCGACGGGCTTGAGCGAATTGGCGGCGTCAGGGCCGCCCTTGGGCCGGCCGAAATGGGCAAGCAGGACGACCTTCCCGCCCTTCTTCGCGATCTCCTCGATCGTCGGAGCGACGCGCTCGATACGCGTCTTGTCGGTTACGCGGCCGTTCTCGGTCGGCACGTTGAGGTCGACGCGCAGAAGCACGCGCTTGCCGGCGACATCCGCGTCATCGAGGGTGCGAAAGGGCTTGGTCATGCTCGTATTCCAGCGAAGTTGAAGTCCGATCGACCGGGCCCGGGCCGCCGCCTAGCCATGGAAGGCCGGCGGCGCCGCGGACCACGATCAGATCAGCTTGGACATCGCGACCGCCGTGTCCGCCATCCGATTGGAGAAGCCCCATTCGTTGTCGTACCAGGACAGCACGCGCACGAACTTGCCGTCAATCACCTTGGTCTGGTCGAGATGGAAGACCGACGAGCGGTTATCGTGATTGAAGTCGGTCGAGACATTAGGCTGGTCGGTGTAGCCGAGAACGCCCTTGAGCGGCCCATTGCCGTCGGCGGCGGCCTTGATCGCATCGTTGATCTCTTCCTTGCTCGTCTCCCGCTTGGCGACGAACTTGAGGTCGACGACCGAAACGTTCGGCGTCGGAACGCGGATCGCCGAGCCGTCGAGCTTGCCCTTGAGTTCAGGCAAGACCAACCCGACGGCCTTGGCCGCGCCGGTCGTGGTCGGGATCATCGAGAGCGCCGCGGCGCGGCTGCGGTAGAGGTCCTTGTGCAGCGTGTCGAGCGTCGGCTGATCGCCGGTGTAGGAGTGGATGGTGGTCATGAAACCGTGCTCGATGCCCACGGCGTCGTTCAGCACCTTGGCGACCGGCGCGAGGCAATTGGTCGTGCAGGACGCATTCGAGATGACCACGTGGTCCTTGGTCAGCTTGCCGTGGTTGACGCCGTAGACGACGGTGAGGTCGGCGCCGTCGGAGGGCGCCGAGACGATCACGCGCTTGGCTCCCGCCTTGAGATGCGCGGCGGCCTTTTCGCGTGACGTGAAGATCCCAGTGCATTCGAGCACGATGTCGACGCCCAGATCCTTGTGCGGAAGCAGCGCCGGATCCTTGACGGAGGTCACCTTCATCTTGTGCCGGCCAACCACGATCGTGTCGCCCTCGACCTTCACCTCATGCGGAAAACGTCCGTGCACGCTGTCGAACCGCAAAAGGTGCGCGTTGGTCTCGACCGGCCCGAGATCGTTGATCGACACGATGTCGATGTCATTCCGGCCCAACTCGATGATCGCGCGCGCAACAAGCCGCCCAATGCGGCCGAAACCATTGATTGCTATCTTGGTGGCCATCCCCAATCTCTCCTCTTACCGCCCAGGCATCCGCCTGCGCGCCAAAGTCGCGCTTATTGTCCGATCTGCGTTCGAAGTCTACAGCCTACCCGCAAAATGGGCCTTTCCTTTGATTTATCGCAATCCCTCCGTTCGTCGGTCGGGAGGGAAACTATCGGAGTTAAATCGCGGCCCAAACCTGGACCATTCGCGGGAGAGCGACCAGCGTCGAACTGTCGTCCGCGAAAGCGTTGAGCCGC
Source organism: uncultured Alphaproteobacteria bacterium (assembly GCA_963794655.1). Classification (GTDB taxonomy): domain Bacteria; phylum Pseudomonadota; class Alphaproteobacteria; order Rhizobiales; family Beijerinckiaceae; genus Roseiarcus. The sequence continues at coordinate 294,710 of CAWCEV010000005.1, read as the reverse complement.
TCCGTGAGGGCGTCGATCTCGCCCAAGTCCGCGAGGCCGTAGCGCAGCAGCGCGCCGCGGATCATGTCCATCGTGACGGCGGTCAGCCGCTTTTGGGGCCCGGCGGCGTGGACGGGTTGATACACCCGCCAGCGCGCCTCGAGGTCTGAGCCGAGCGCGACCGCGGGCAGGCGGCGGCCGAGATTCGCATCGCCTCCGCCGCGCCGCACGGCTTCCGTGTAGAGCGCCTGATAGCGGTTCTGCGCCTCATCGGCGGGAAAACAATAGGCGCCGGACATGTCGATATCCTCGACCGCGATCCGTCCGCCCGGCGCGAGCATGGCTTTGAGCCGGGCGAGCACTTGCTCGGGCTCGCTCACATGCGACAGAAGAAAGCGCGCGTGGATGAAGGAGAACGGGCCGCCTTCGAAATGATGCGCGTCGGCGGTCTCAAATTCGACCGTCCTCACGCCCGCTTTTCGCGCATCCTCGCGCGCAAGCTCGAGCACGTGTGGATCGAAATCGATGCCGAGAACGTGGCCCTCGGGCCCGACCATTTCAGCCATGTCGAGCGCGACATGACCGCCGCCGCAGCCGACGTCGAGGATCCGGTCGCCGCGCTTGAGCCCGGCGTCCTTGAGGAGCCCGAGGGTCGTCTCGCGCATGATGTCCGACAGCAGGTCGAGCCGCCGCTTTCCGTCCTCGCCGCCGGCGATCGCATAAGTGTGCGGCGCGGCCCCGCTCCGACTGGCCAACCTCACGGCTCCCTCAACAAACGCCGGCGCGCGGGCGGAAGCCCGCGAAGCGGCGACGCTCAGGCCTTGAGCCTCGCCATCGCAGCCTCGACCACCGCTTCCGGAGTGATGCCGAAATGCTGGTAGACGGCCTTGTACGGCCCGCTTTCGCCGAAGCTGTGCATCCCGATGAACGGCCCGTCGCCGATGATCGCATCCCAGCCGAACCTCACCGCCGCCTCGACGCCGACCTTGACCTTGGCCGAACCGATGACCGAGCGGCGATAGTCCTCCGGTTGTTCGAAGAACGCCGGGAAGCATGGCAAGGACACGACCCTGACCGCCACTCCCTTCGCCTTCAACTGCGCCTGAGCCGCGATTGCGAGGGAAACCTCGGAGCCGGAGGCGAAGATCGACACTTGAGCCTCGCCTGAAGCCGGCGAGATCTCGTAGCCGCCGCGCGCGCACAGGTTTTCCGACACATGGGTGGTCCGCACCGCCGGCAAGCCCTGCCGGGTCAGCGCGAGGATCGACGGCGAATGCTCGTGCTTGAGCGCGGCCTGCCAGCACTCGACGGTCTCGATGCTGTCAGCCGGGCGCCAGATATAGAAGTTCGGCATCGCTCGCATCGCCGCCAGATGTTCGACGGGCTGATGGGTCGGGCCGTCCTCCCCAAGGCCGATGGAGTCGTGGGTGAACACATGCGGGACGCGGATTCTCATCAGCGCGGCGAGTCTGAGCGAGGGCCGGCAATAATCGGTGAAGCAGAAGAACGACGCCCCCGAGGGGATGAAGCCGCCGTGCACGGCGATACCGTTGCACGCCGCCGCCATCCCATGCTCGCGAATGCCCCAGTGAATGTACCGGCCGGAGAAGTCGCCGGGCTTGATTTCGTTCTCGTCCTTGAACTTTGTGTTGTTGGATGGCGTCAGATCGGCCGAGCTGGTGACCAGCTCCGGAACGGCGGCGCCGATGACGTTGAGCGCGGCCTCGCCCGCCTTGCGGGTCGCGAGCTCCGGCTTATCGTCGGCGAGCTTGCGCTTGTACGCGTCGATGACCTTGTCGAGGTCCTTCGGCAACTCGCCCCGCTGGCGGCGCTCGAACTCGGCGCGCTGGTCGGGCGCGAGCTTGGCGAGCGCGGCCCGCCATTCGTCGCTCTTCGCCTTGCCCTTGGGCCCAACCGCGCGCCATGCCGACAGGATGTCGTCCGGGATCACGAAGGGGTCATAGGTCCAGTTCAGATTTTTCCGCGCGCCGGCGACCTCGGAAGCCCCCTGCGCGTCGCTATGCGCCTTTTGGGTTCCCGCATGGGTCGGAAGGCCAAAGCCGATTGTCGTCTTGCAGGCGATCATCGTCGGCCGATCGGAGTTCTGCGCGGCGTGAATGGCGTCGAGGATCGCCTTCGGATCGTGGCCGTCGATGTGGACCGAATTCCAGCCGGCCGAGTGGAAGCGGGCGACCTGGTCGATGTTGTCTGCGAGCACCGGGACCTGCCCGTCGATGGAGATCCCGTTGTTGTCCCAAAAAACAATGAGCTTGTTGAGCTTGAGATGACCCGCGATGCCGATCGCCTCCTGGCTCACTCCCTCCATCAGGTCGCCGTCGGAGGCGATCACATAGGTGTGGTGGTCGACGACGCTCGGGTAACGCGCGGCGAGCATCCGCTCGGCGATAGCCATGCCGACCGCGGTCGAAATGCCCTGCCCGAGCGGACCGGTCGTCGTCTCGACGCCCGGAGCGCACAAATATTCGGGGTGTCCCGGGGTTCTCGAACCGACTTGCCGAAACTGCTTGATGTCGTCGATCGTTAGCGCCTTGTCGCCGCCGACGCCGGTTAAATAAAGCAGCGCATATAACAGCATGCAGCCGTGGCCGGCGGACAGGACAAACCTGTCGCGGTCCGGCCAATGCGCGTCGGCCGCGTCGAATTTGAGCACGTCGCGCCATAGAACCGTCGCCACGTCAGCCATGCCCATCGGCAGACCGGGATGGCCGCTCTTGGCTTTTTCTACCGCGTCGAGGGCGAGAAAGCGGATCGCGTTGGCCATTGCGTCGTGAGTCACGCTCGTCGCCATCAGGGTCTCCTCGTGCTTTGTGACCGGGGGTGCTTGCGGTCCCGGGCCCGGACCGCGCCGAACGGCCCGATGGGCCGGGCGCCCGGCCCCCAGATAGGGACCGGCGCACGAACCTGTCAATTACTTGAATTCCTATTGCGACGGTGCGTTGACGCCCCGTTCAACCATCGCGTAAACAAAGCGTGACAATGGACGGAAGCAAAACCTCCTTGGAAGCGGTTGAGAAATCGCTCAAACGTGTCGCTTCGGCGATCGACGCGGTCGAATTGGCGGCTGACCGGCGGATGCGGCACGACGATGCGCGCGCAACCGAGCAGGAAGAATACGCCCTGATGCAGGACGACCGCTCGCGGCTCGCGGTCGAACTCGACGCCGCGGCCGACCGGTCGCGGAAGCTCGAATCCGCCAACAGCGAAGCGGCCAAACGGCTCGCCCACGCCGCTCAGGCGATCGAGCGCGTTCTCGGCCGGCTCGAGCCGGAGGCGGGCTCCTAAGGGCCCGTCCTGCACGGAAAGGCGCGCGGAATGGCTCAGGTATCGCTCACCATCGACGGCCGAAAATACCGGGTGGCCTGCAACGAAGGCGAAGAAGCCCGCCTCGAATCGCTCGCGGGCGTGATCGACGACAAGATCGGCGAAATGCGCAAGGCGTTCGGCGAGATCGGCGACCAGCGCCTCGTCATCATGGCTGCGCTCACCATCGCCGACAATCTGGCCGAGGCGCGGGAGCAGGTGGCGGCCGAGCGCGAGCGCTCCGAGGCCGCCGAGGGGCGCGCACAGGCCATCGCCTCGAGCCTCGACAAGCTCGGTTCGCGGCTCGAATTGCTCGCGCAGCGGCTTTCGGGCGGCGCGGAGGCCTAAGCGGCGGAGGCGACGAGAGCGGCTTCCCCGCCTTTCCTGCCAGCAATGGCATTCTTCCCGGTTGCCGTTCAACGCCGATACGGGTATATACCCGCGCCATGGATACCCTCTGCTACTGCGCGGCGGTTCGGACCGCGGCGCGCAAGGCCACGGCGCTCTACGACGCCGCCCTGGCGCCGGCTGGCGTGACGCTCGCCCAATACAGCCTCATGCGGCGGATCGAGCGCGCGGAACCGGTGTCGCTGACTCAACTCGGGCGGCTCGCGGAACTCGACCGTTCGACGGTCGGACGAAACGTGAAGGCGCTTGAGGGCCTCGGGTTCGTGCGCCCGGGCTCGGCCGAGGATCAGCGCGAGGCGGCGGTGAGCCTGACCCCGGCCGGAACCGACGCGCTGCGGCGCGCCGCTCCGCTTTGGCGCGAAGCCCAGCACCGGGTCGAAACCGCGCTCGGCGCAAGCGAGGCCGCGCGGCTGCTGACGCTCCCGAACAGTCTCTGATTTTTTCGCCGAAATGCGGGTATCTGCCCACAACAGGAGTTCAATATGACGACATCGGGGCCGGCCGTCGTGATCTCGGACGCCGCTGATGCGCAGCCGCGGACGGCGCCATTCTCGCTGTCCGCCCCGCTCGCCCGCGCGATGGCGGAGCGCCACCTGCACTACGGCTGGGTCGTGGCCGGGGCGACCTTCGTCGTCATGCTGGCGACCGCGGGCGCGATGGGAGCGCCTGGCGTCTTCATCGGCCCGCTCGAAAAGGAATTCGGCTGGAGCTCGGCGGACATCTCGTTCGCGCTGGCCGTGCGCCTGATGCTGTTCGGGCTGATCGCGCCGTTCGCCGCCGCCTTCATAAACCGTTTCGGCGTGCGAACGGTCGTTGTGTCCGCGATTACGATGATCGCGCTCGGCATCCTCGCTTCGCTCGCGATGACCGAGGTCTGGCAGCTCGTGGCGCTCTGGGGCGTGATCGTCGGCGTCGGCACCGGCATGGTGGCGCTGGTGCTCGGCGCGACGATCGCGACGCGCTGGTTTGCGACGCGCCGCGGCCTCGTGGTCGGGATGCTGACCGCCAGCAACGCGACCGGGCAGCTCATCTTCCTGCCGCTCTTGGCGAAGCTGACTCAGGATCACGGCTGGCGCGCCGCGCTCGTGTTCGTCGTCGCGATGCTCCTGGTCGCGGGCGTCATCGGACTGCTGGCGCTTCGGGACCGGCCGAGCGACCTCGGGCTCGCGGCCTACGGCGCGCGCAAGATCGAGCCGCCGCCGAAGCAGGACCTGTCGCTGAGCGCGATGATGACGTCGCCGCTGAAGGCGCTTTACGCCGTGCGCGCGAGCCGGACCTTCTGGGTGCTTTTTGCGACCTTCTATGTCTGCGGCCTGTCGACCAACGGCCTGATCCAGACCCATTGGATCGCGCTCTGCGGCGATTTCGGCGTGGCGCCGGTCAGCGCGGCGGGGGCGCTTGCCGCCATCGGCGCATTCGATTTCGTCGGCACGATCCTGTCGGGATGGCTCTCCGACCGCTACGACAACCGGTGGCTACTTTTCATCTACTACGGCCTGCGCGGGCTTTCGCTGATCGCCCTGCCCTTCACGGATTTCTCGGTGTTCGGGCTTTCGGCCTTCGCGGTCTTCTACGGTCTGGACTGGGTCGCGACGGTTCCCCCGACCGTGCGCCTGACCGCCGAGCGTTTCGGCCCGGAAAGAGCCAATCTTACCTTCGGCTGGATCTTCACCGCCCATCAACTCGGCGCAGCAACGGCGGCTTTCGGCGCCGGCCTCTCGCGCACCCAGCTTTCGACCTATCTGCCGGCGCTCTATGTCGCCGGCGTCGCTTGCGTGATCGCAGCGGGACTGGCGCTGACTATCGTGCGTCCAGTCCGAAAGGCCTCGGCGCTCGCGGCGTGACGGCGCGCCCGAACGCGTGCGCGTGGGAACGCGAATCGCCCGTTCGGCGCGCCGGTCTGCGCCTAGCGGCGTCGTCCGCTTTGGCTCAGAATGGCGGCCCGCGCACACTTTTTCCGCTGGCGGTGGCATGGCCGATAGGTCGTCCTATCCCCCACAATGCGTAAGCCTTCTTACCAAAGATAACGCCCGCCGCGCGTTTGAGCGCCGGCTCGCGAGTCATTCACGGGACTGTGACTGGACCGCTCCAGGAATTTGTGATTCCCCAACATAGGGCCGCGCCGGATCCCCGGCTTGCCGCACAGCAACGCGGCCCGCAGGCCCAGGCTTGATTGTGCTCAAGTTTGGGCCTGTCCGCTCTTCGAAGCGCCTCGTTTCAGCTTCGTGACCCGCCTCCCATACGATCCGGAAAATCGCGGCTTCACGGCCGACAGTCCTGCTCATAGCGCTGCGGCTAACGCCCCGCAGTCCGGCGAAGAGCCGCAAGGATCGCGGCCATCGGCCTCTCAGGGAACCCCAGAGCGCATCTGCGCGTAGTCTTTCCGAATCGGGCGAAAGCCAGACCGGCTAGTTGGGAGTTTTGAGACGTGAAGCCGCGGTCCGCGATCGCGCTCGGGCTTGGAGTTGCGGCGGCAGCCGCCATCGCGGCGCATGTCGCAGTTGGCCGCTCGAAGGACGCCGCCAAGCCGGCCGCGGGGGACGACGCGCCGATCCCGGTCGAGGCCGGCGAGGTTTCGAACAAGGACGTGCCCATTCTGATCAACGCGCTCGGCACAGTCACGCCGATCGAGTCGGTCGCCGTTCAGTCGCGGGTGAACGGCCAAATCATGCAGGCTTTTTTCCAACAGGGACAAGTGGTCAAGAAGGGCGACCCGCTCTTCCTCATCGATCCCCGTCCGTTTCAGGCGGCCCTCGACCAGGCGAACGCCCAGCTCGCACATGATCAAGCCGTGGCGGCCGAGGCGAACACCGATCTCGCGCGCTACCAGAAGCTCGAGGCTGAGAATTCGATCGCTCAGCAGAAAACCGCGGACCAAGCCTTCGTGGTCCAGCAGGACGAAGGTACGGTGAAGCTCGATCAGGCGAACGTCGAAACGGCCAAGCTCAATCTCGACTACGCCCACATCAATTCCCCGCTGACGGGCGTCGCCGGCGCCTTCGCGGTCGATCCGGGGAACTACGTCCAGGCCGGGGCAGGCACGACGCTGGTGACGGTCACCCAGATCTCGCCGATCTTCGTAAGCTTTCCGATTCCGCAAGGCGATCTGACCGAGGTCCGCGCCGCTCAGGCAAAGGGCGCGCTCGACGTGCACGCGCTCGCTCAGAACGGAAAAGAACTTGGCGACGGCAAGCTCACCTTCATCAACAATCAGGTCGTCGCGACGACTGGCACGGTCATGCTCTACGCGACATTTCCCAACGGCAACGAAGCGCTGTGGCCGGGAGGGTTCGTGACCGTCGACCTTGTGGTCGGCACGCGCACGAACGCCATCACCGCGCCGGCAGCAAGCGTCGAGTCAGGCCCGGACGGCGACTACGTCTACACGATCTCGGCCGACAATGTCGTAACCCGCGCTCCCGTCGTGGTCGCCGCCCGGCAGAATGGACTCGCCGTCTTCACGAAGGGGGTCTCGGCGGGCGAGCGCGTCGTCGTGAACGGCCAGTACAATCTCGCCAATGGCGTCAAAGTCGCGATCTCGCCGCCCAAGGCCGCGAGCGCCGCGAAATGAACATTTCGGAAATCTTCATTCGCCGGCCGATCGCGACCGCGCTGATGACCGCTGGACTCGTGGCCTTCGGCGCGATCTCGTTCACGCTGCTGCCGGTCGCCGCGCTGCCGAACGTCGAGTTTCCGACAATCACCGTCTCCGCTACCTTCCCCGGAGCGAGCCCGGACGTGATGGCCTCGACGGTCGCGACGCCGCTCGAAGACCAGTTCACGGCCATTCCCGGCCTCTCCTCGATGACCTCGACCAGTGGGCTCGGCTCAACCGCAATTACGCTTCAGTTCGACCTCAGCACCAACATCACCGCCGACGCCGGCTATGTGGACCAGGCGATCCAGGCAGCGAGCGCACTGCTTCCAAAGAACCTCCCCGCTCCGCCGACCTACAAGATCGCCAACCCGGCGGATGCGCCAATTCTGATCTATGCCGTTCATTCCGACGCCTATCCGATCCAGGAACTCGACCAATACGCAAACATCCTGATCGGACAGTCGCTCTCCCGGGTCAGCGGCGTCGGCCAGGTGGTCATCGCCGGGCAGGCGCAGCCGGCCGTCGAGGTCCAACTCGATCCGCAGGCGCTCGCGGCCAAAGGACTCGGCTTCGCTCAAGTCAGCGCCGGACTGACCTCGCAGAGCGTCATCCAGCCGACCGGCAACCTCGAGGGCGGCCGGCTCGAGTATCCGCTCGATGTTAACCAGCAGCTCGAGACCGCCGCCCAGTTCCGCAAAGTGATCGTCGCCTACAGCAATGGCGCCCCGGTCGAACTCGGGGACATCGCGACCGTGGTCGACGGCCCAAGGAACCCGCGCACGGGCGCCTGGTTCGGCACGAAGCCCGCCGAAGTGCTCCTCGTCTTCAAGGCGCCCGGCGCCAACACGCTCGATGTGGTCGACCGCATCCAGGCGATGATGCCGCAACTCCAGAAGTCCGTTCCGCGATCGGTCCATGTCGACCTTGTCTCCGACCGCTCGCTTTCGATCCGCTCCTCGGTCTCGGACGTCGAGTTCACGCTAGTGCTGGCGCTCGCGCTCGTCGTCATGGTGATCTTCCTTTTCCTGCGCAAGTTTTGGGCGACCGTGATTCCCAGCATCACCCTGCCGGTCGTGATCGTCACGACCTTCGCGGCGATGTATCTGCTCAATTACAGCATCGACAATCTCTCACTGATGGCCCTCACGATCGCCATCGGCTTTCTCGTCGACGATGCGATCGTGATGATCGAGAACATCGTTCGCCACATCGAGGCGGGCAAGCCCCCTCTCGAGGCCGCCCTCGACGGCGCAGGCGAGATCGGCTTCACCATTCTCTCCATCACCCTCTCGCTCGCCGCAGTATTCATTCCACTTCTCTTCATGGCGGGCGTGGTCGGGCTTCTCTTCCATGAATTTGCGATGACGACCGTTCTCGCGATCTTCATTTCGGGCTTCGTGTCGCTGACGCTGACGCCGATGATGTGCGCCCGGTTCCTGACCCCGGAGAGCCACGAACAGCAAAACCGCTTCAGCCGGTGGCTCGAAAACGGCTTCGACCGGATGCGCGACCTCTACGATCGCGGGCTCACCTGGACGTTCGCTCACCAGTTTCCGATGCTGATGGTCAATATCGGCCTGATCGTGCTTACGGTCATCCTCTACGTCATCATTCCGAAGGGCTTCCTGCCCGAACAGGACACCGGCATCTTCATCGGCGTCGCGCAGGCGCGCGAGGACACCGCCTTCGAGACGATCGCAGCGATCGAGAACGAATGCGCGGCGATCATCCTCAAGGATCCCGCCGTCTCCGGTATCGTCGGCTTCGCCGGCGCGACCGGCGGCAACCCGAGCGAGAGCACGGCGCGCATGTTCGCCCAGCTCAAGCCGTTCAACCAGCGCCCGTCGGTGCAGCAGGTCATCGCCCGGCTCAAGCCCGCGCTCGCCAAAGTGGTCGGCGTCAAATTCTATATGCAGTCCGTGCCGGACATTCGGATCGGGGCGCGCCTCGAACAGGCGGAGTATCAGTACACCCTGACCGATACGAGCACCGATGAACTCAACCGCTTCTCTCCGATGCTGCTCGAAAAGCTGCAGGGCATGAAGGTGCTCGCCGACGTCGCCTCGGACCAGCAGATCCACTCGCCCCATGTCGTCGTCGAAGTGGACCGCAACCTCGCGTCAACCCTCAACGTCCCCGTCGCCAATGTCGACGCAGCGCTTCAGAATGCGTTCGGGCAGGCGCAAATCGCCAACATCTATCTGCCGACCCAGCAGGCCTATCTCATCCTCGAGGTCGAAAGGAAATTTCAATCCGGCCCGCAGGCTTTGTCGAGCATCTACGTCACGAATACGTCGGGCGGCCAAGTCCCTCTGTCGGCCGTCACCCATGTCACGCGCAAGGTCGAGCCGCTGACCATCAACCACCAGGGCGTCTTTCCCGCGGTTACGCTATCGTTCAACCTCGCCAAGGGCGCGTCGCTGAGCCAGGCCGTCGACGCCATCACGGCGGCCAAGGCGAGCCTCGGCGCTTCGCCTACGCTGGTCGGCGCTTTCGAGGGCACGGCGCAGGCGTTCCAGGCTTCGCTCGTCACCATGCCGCTCCTGGTCATGGCCGCGATCCTGGTCATCTACATCCTCATGGGCATGCTCTACGAGAGCTTCGTCCATCCGATCACCATTCTCTCCGCCCTGCCCGCGGCGGGCGTCGGCGCGCTGCTCATCCTTCTCGCCATGAGCTACGATCTGACCCTGATCGCGCTCATCGGCATCCTGCTCCTCATCGGCATCGTGAAGAAGAACGCGATCATGATGATCGACTTCGCGCTCGCCGCCGAACGGGAGCAGGAAATGAGCCCGGTCGAGGCGGTCCATCAGGCCTGCCTGCAGCGCTTCCGTCCGATCATGATGACGACGGTCTGCGCGCTGATCGTGGCGCTTCCCCTCGCCGTCGAAACCGGCGCAGGCGCGGAGCTGCGGCGCCCGATGGGAATTGCCATCGTCGGCGGCCTCATCGTCTCTCAGTGGATCACGCTCTATACGACGCCGGTCGTCTATCTGTACCTCGACCGGCTCAACACTTGGCTGAGCCGCCCCCGCCTGACCTTCTGGTCCTGGATCCGACGCCCCGCGGCGCCTGGAGCCTGACACCGGGGCCGCTTCCGGCCCGGCGCGCGGGAGAGCATATTCAGGCCGGAGGACTCGTAATTTCACCCGCGCCGCCTACATCTCGCTCAACGCGCTGCACCGGCTGTGAACAGCCCTCGGCGGCGCCCCCGCACAGCGAAGGCCAGCGGCATTCCCCCCCCCGCCGCTGGCCCTCTGCCGAGGGCTACGTCACCGGTTCGCGAACCCTCCCTCGCGTTCCGGTGACGGCTGTCGGCAAGCGCGATCTCAGCCTCTCAGACATTGCAATTCCACCTCCTTGCCGCAGGCGCTGGCGATGGCTTGTCCAGCGGCGGCGATGTTAGACTGGGCGGCCGCGGACAGTCACGCGGGGCCAGGGAGGGGCGATAGTGGCGAAATTCGACGCAGTCTTTGTGGGGCTGACCATCCTCGACATCGCCGGGCGCCCGGTCAGCAAAATCCCGGACGGAGGGGGAGTCGCCTTCATCGACGAAATCCGTCTCAATCCCGCCGGCACGGCCGCCGGGGCGGTGATGAACGCCGCCAAGCTCGGGGCGAGAACCGCGACCGTCGCCTGCCTCGGCGCCGACGAAAAAGGCGACCTCATCCTCGACTTCTACCGGCGATTTGGGATCGATTGTTCGCTCGTTCGGCGCACCGATAAGGCGCCGACCTCGGCGACTATCCTCACCATTCGCCCGAACGGCGAGCGCCCGGCGCTACACTGCCGCGGCGCCTCGGACCACCTCTTCGTCGCCGAGAGCGAGTTCGACGCGGTCTGCGACGCCAGCGTCCTTCACCTCGGTGGGACGGAACTCATCGCCGCGATGGACGGCGGACAAAGCGCGAAACTGCTCCGTCACGCCAAGGCGAAGGGCCTGACCACGACCTTCGACCTCATTGCGCCCGGCGAAAACACGCTTGCGCTGATGACCGACCTCCTGCCGTCGGTCGATTATTTCATGCCCTCGATGGAAGAAGCCGCCTTCCTCTCCGGCCGCGACGACCCGGCCGACGCCGCAGCGTTCTTCATGGACCGCGGCGCGGGAGCCTGCATCTTCAAGATGGGCGCCAAAGGCTCCTACACCCGCACCCGCGAGGGGGCCTTCCGCACCCCCGCGTTCAAGGTCCCGGTGTCGGACACCACCGGATGCGGCGACGCCTATTGCGGCGGCTTCGTCGTCGGCCTCGTCGACGGCCTCGACCTCGAAGGCTCCTGCCGCCTCGGCGCGGCCGCGGCCGCTCTGGTCGCGACCGGCCTCGGCTCAGACGCGGGGGTCATCGATCGTGCACAGGTCGAGGCCTTCATGGCGAAGGCGGAGAAGCTGGCCTGAAATTGCGCGGAAGCGGGACGGGAGGTCCGAACCATCACGGGGGAATTCCGTAAGCCCCCAGGTCGGGCGAGGCGGCGCTGCGCGGATGTCCCAGAAAATCGGTTGCGGGCATCAGCGAAGAACTGCCGGTTCCAATCGCTGGATTGGTCGCCGCCGTTCCCTTCAACTCGAGATTATATTGGGCCGTACTATCGTTGAACGTGACAAAGAGATTGGGCGCCAGGTAAGTCGTCTGGAACAGGCTTAGATTATGATCCAATACGACGTTTGAATTGGCGGTGTGACTGCAAAAACTCTCGGTGATCGGACAATTCCCGCTCGCAGCCGCAGTCGGCGCGATCAGCGGCGCGATGTTGTTCCGCACGATCACGCGGGTGGTGGTTCCTCCCTCATGTGTCGTCCCTCCCGCCGTTATCCACGTCGCTCCCGAATACATCCAATAAGTGCGGGATTGCGCCACTCCATTGATCGGAATGTTCATCGCCGTATTGTTGATGATATTGAGCCCGTTGGCGCCGGCTATCGAAATCCCGGTAATGCTGCTGGTCAGAACGATGTTGTTGGTGATGGAGACATTAGCCCAGAAACCATCAAAGATCGAGATACCCTGCAGCGCGACGGCAAAAGGAAGGTTTGCAACAGTTTGACTCTGGATAAGGTTACTATCGATAATAACGTTTTTGTTGGTGATGCCGAGCTGGTTGTTCCAGTTCCAACCCTGAATTCCGTCGTTATGGATGCATTTTGAGTTGCAGGTATCCAAGCCGTTGGTGATGACATTGCGCTGAATGGTGATATTCGTCGCCGAATGGTCGATGCCGTCGCCGGCGAAATGATCAATCGTATTGCCTGCGACCAGGTAGTTTTGCCCGTTCGTCCCAACCTGGTCGCCCCCAACTCCAATTCCGTTGAAGACATTCTGGATCTTGTTGCTGGTCAAGGCCACGCAATAGTCCTGGCTGGCGTTGACGCCATCACTGGGCGCGAGAGAGGTGTTGAGAACCGTGCCCATTGATTTCGATGGGAAAGCGCCGGAAGTGGATTCGACGATGTTGTTTTCGAAAACAATGTTATTGCTCGAGGCCAAATTGACGAGAATTCCACCGGGCGATTTCGATCGAACGCCGTTTCCGTTGATGGTTATGCCGGAAAATACTATGTGACTTGAGGAATTAACCGCGAGAGATGAGAATACCGGAGTCTGTCCCCACCCCGCCTCGATTGTCAGGAACTGTGTATACTTTCGATTAGCGATGCTGACCGCCCCCATAATTGCTTGAGTCGAGGTAAATAACGTCGCCCGCCGCCGCCGAGTTGAGAATAGAGTTCAAAGTCGCGGGCGTGGCCGTGAATTCCTTGGTGAAGCTGGTCGGGGGAACCGCGCAGCCCGGGTACGTTCCGGCTGCTTTCGCTGACATCTCCCAGAGGGGAAACACCGCCAAAACAAAGACAATAGAGCGCAATGGATATTTCATTGTCCTCCTCGCAAAAGTCTTTTATTAGCGTGTACAATGTCACGAGCATAGTATCGATCGAGCTTATATTTGCAACGTCAAATTTTTTGACAGGCTCACTATGCCCAATGCTTGAATGACATTTAGTACAAACAGATTCTCGCAGCTATTTCTAATTGATATTTGGCCCAATCAGAGCCGGTCCGTCGAGCGATACAGCATAGTCATGTCTGGACGGCGCTCGCAGATCAAGGGGTTCGTTGCCGTTAAGCGAAGTTCGCGGGTGCGGTCATGTCTCCGGCCTTTTGGTGCGGGACGTGGCCCGCTGGCCCTGATGGTTTCCGCTGGTTCGTTTGCCTGATCAAGAGAACGAGCTTGACGCTCCGACTATGCTGCAGGCTTCACGAACCCAATGCTTCGCGTCTTTCGCATCACGACGTGGTCACCCTCGATATCGACCTAACTGGCAGCCGGCGGTGGGGCGATGGCGGTCAGGTCATGGCACGCGCGTAGATAGAGCCATCGCGCATGAGGGCGAAGGCGATCCTTGCCAGCTTGTTCGCCATCGCCACAGCGACCAGTTTGAATGGCTTGGTTTCCACGAGCTTCGCTGCCCATGTTCTGAGTGCATCCTGATGGGACCTTCGGTGGAAGAGGACCGCGTGGGCGCCTACGACCAATAGCTTTCGGAGATAGCGATTCCCCATTTTCGACACCCGTCCAAGGCGCTCTTTGCCCCCGGACGAGTTCTGTCTCGGCGCTAGTCCGAGGAACGCCGCGAACTCCCGTGGGCCCGAGAATACGCCGACATCCTGGATAGTTGCTGCAATAGCTGAGGCCGTTATCGGACCAATTCCGGGAACGCTCATCAGACGCCGGGCTGTCTGATCCGTCCTTGCCAGCTCCAGGATGGCGCGGTCGATCGCAGCGATCTCATCGTCGAGCGTCTGCAGCTGACGGATAATCGGCGCGAGGGCGTCTCGCACGCAAAGCGGAATGGAACTATCGCCCTCCAAAATGGCTGCAGCCAATGCGTAGGCGCCATTCGGTCCCTGAGCGGCAATAACGCCGACCTCCGCCAGATGACCGCGCAACGCATTGAGGAGCTGGGTGCGTTGAGACACCAACATCTCACGCACCTTGTGACGCATAAGAACGGCTTGATTGTCGATCGACCGTACCGGCACGAATCGCATCGAAGGCCGGGTGACCGCTTCACAAATCGCCGCCGCATCTGCCGCGTCGTTCTTCTGCCGGCGAACATAGGCCTTGACGTAGTTGGGTGGCATTAAGCGTGCGTCATGACCGAGTTTTATCAACTCGCGAGCCCAGTGGTGAGCTGAACCACAAGCCTCCAAACCTATGACGCAGGGCGGTAGAGCGCCGAAGAAGGACAATACGTCCTTGCGCCGCAATGCGGTGGCGATCACGGCCCGCCCCTCGGCGTCCACCGCGTGAATCTGGAAGACATGTTTCGCCAGATCCAAGCCAATCGTTGTAACCGACCTCAAGTCAACGTGTGCCTTGCGCATTTGTGGCGCTCCTTCGGAGAGTGTTCGACAGCACCATCTAAGACATGCCTCCCACGGGAAGCAGGCGTTGCGAGCGCCGTCCACACCATCAGGAGAGCCTGAGGGCGCTGGCCAAGCGCCACGGCGTCAATCCGAAGACGGTCGCCGAATGGAAGAGGCGAAGCTCCGTTTCCTATCTTCCGACACGCCCGAATGAATCCAGATCAACGGTCCTGTCCGTTGAGGAAGAGGCGATTGTGGTCGCTTTCCGAGGGCATACTCTGCCGCCGCTCGACGATTATTGCCCTTACTACAGTCGACGATCCAGCATCTGGCGCGCTCGTTGCCGCATCGCTGGCTCGAGCGTCATGGAATCTCGCGCCGGCCGCAGGTCGAAGGCGAAGCCCGGCGCCAGTTCACGCCCATCCAATCGGGGCAATTTCCATATCGATAGCGCTGAGGTCCAATTCCCGGGACTGGACACCTAGAATTGCCAGTACAGGAACTCGCTCGGACCTCCGGTTGAAAATATGGCGACTGCGGCGACGACCGAAATCGCCACCGCCCATGGCAGCGAGGGACCCCAGGCGGGCATTTGAAACCCGCCAAAGAATGGCGCGGTCGCCTTCGGCTTCACCCCAAGCGCCGGCTCATAGGGCGCCAAAATCTCAAGCGTGTTCGGGCAAACCAGCGCGATGAACAACAGGACCGCGACCCAGATCGCCGCCTGCTTGATATCCGTGCCATAGGTCGCGGCTATCGCCGCAGCGCCATGCGGCAGCGAGACGCCGTTCAGTCCGAAGACGCCTTTCACGAGATCGAGCGCCGATCGCACCGTCGTCGCGCGGAAGAACAGCATCGCCGTCGTGACGGAGACGAAGGTCAGCGCCCAGCCCACGGGCTTCATGATCTGGGTATAGGCCGGCCGATGCCGCCAACGATGCGCGGCATAGACCCGCCAGCCATGGTTGATGACGAAATAAACGCCATGGATGAGGCCAAAAAGTACGAATCCATAGCCGGCGCCGTGCCAAAGGCCCGATATGAACATCGTCGTGAGCAGAGGCACCATCAACAGTGAAACGAAGGCCCCGACCGAAGGATTGCGTGTTGTGAAACCAGGCAGCCCCTTCGTGACCCGGCGCCTCGTCAATGACAGCACCATCGGATTGTAGAGATAGGCGGTCAGGAAGCGGGTCAAGGTCATATGCCAGCGGAGCCAGAAATCGATGATGCTCGATGCCTTGAGCGGTGAATTGAAGTTCGGCGGCAGCTTGATGCCGAAGAATTGGCCGAGCCCCAGCGCCATGTCGGTATAGCCGGAGAAGTCGAAATAGACCTGCAGCGTGAATCCGACCGCGGCCATCCACGCCAGCAGGAACGACGTTTTGCCCCCATCCGCGGAATGCTCGTAGATCGGCGTGATCAAGGGCGCGATGTTGTCGGCAAGCACCCCCTTCTTGAACAGGCCGAAGAACAAGAGCGTCAGGCCGACCGCAAAGTTCTCCTTGTCAAACCGGCAGGTCGCCGTCCCGAACTGCGGCATCATCTCCCGGTAGTGGACGATCGGGCCGGCGATCAGCTGTGGGAAGAACAGGACGAAGGTGCAATACTCGCGAAACGAGAAGGATTTGACCCGGCCGGCCTGGACGTCGATCAGAAAAGCGATCTTCTGAAATGTGATGAACGAGATGCCGAGCGGCAGAATGATGTGCATGAGAATGAGATTGGCGCCGAAGACGTCGTTGATCGTGCCGTAGACGAAGTCGGCATATTTGAAGAAGCCGAGGAAGGCGACGTTGAACAG
This sequence comes from uncultured Alphaproteobacteria bacterium, assembly GCA_963794655.1. Lineage (GTDB taxonomy): Bacteria > Pseudomonadota > Alphaproteobacteria > Rhizobiales > Beijerinckiaceae > Roseiarcus. The sequence continues at coordinate 278,233 of CAWCEV010000005.1, read as the reverse complement.
GATCCCGGCGATCAGGGTCACCCGCGAGAGCCGAGGCGAGTCGCCCTTTTCGCTCAGCCGCAGCAGGAACGACGCCACCGCATAATTGATGACGACCGATGGCCCGATGATGAGGATGTTGAGCGGCCGCCACCAGCCGTAAAACACCAGCGACGCCAGAATGAGCCACAGGATCGCCCATTGCTGAGAGACGCGGCCGAGGAGATAGAAGCCGAGCAGCGTCGCCGGCAGAAAAACAAACAAGAATTCATGCGAATTGAAGAGCATTGCCTATCCCGCCGAACCTGCCTGAAGGGAGTGAGCGCGGACGCTCCTGGTTTCGGCCCTGCGCGGCCATGACTGTGTCTCCCGTACGAAAGGGAGCACGCGGCTGGCCGGAGAAGGAAGGCTCCCTCCGATAACCGACGCGGTCTGATCGGTGCGCAGACGCGGCAGGCGATCGACCGTCACGTGAAGCGGAGCCAAGGCCTGATTCAGCTCGGCGCAAATGGTTTCGCCCGCGGATTTAGCCATGGCGTATTCGAGCATGCCTCGCGGACGCTCAGCCACATCGACGGCGACAGACGACGGATAAAAGAGCGAGACATCCGCTCGGCGCGCCCTCAGCGCCTCCGCCAGATTGACAAACCCATCGACATAGACGTCGAGAAACTCGTCGAGCCGCGCCCTAACGAACAGCCCCGACTGCGCGCGGAAGATCTTCGGGGTGGCGAAGTAATAGGCGTGCGACGGCGCGGCGGTAAGATGAGCCAATTGCGCCTCGGCTGGAAGGCTCGCGTCATAGGCGAGCGTCTCGCAGCTCCCGCCGGCGGAGCGGATCTCATGCGCCACCGCATCGGCCTCTGCGCTGCCGACGCGATAGCTTATCGTCACCCTTGCGCCTCCCGCCGCCAACAGCTTCGCGGTCACCTCCCCGAGGCCACGCGAGCCGCCGATGACGAGAGCCGTGGCCCCGTGAAACTCGCCGGGCTCGACCAAGTCGGCCAGGTCGCGCATCGGCACGTGCGGAGTGGGGGGGAGCCGCGCATAGCTCTGGACGACCCCTGCCAGGCCGCCGCCCGCGACTTCCATCCGCACCAGCCGGACACGCGGATCGGTCGCGGTCACCCGGAAGCTGAGCCCGTCCCGCGCGGCCTGCTCGTCGCATGTCTCGACCGTCAGCCCGGCATAGATGGAATGCAGCCCGGGACAGACCATGCCGACCAGCAACGTGGTCGCGCTCAGCGCGGCGACGCGACGCGCACCGAGCCAGCTCGAGGCGGCCGGAAACATTGCGGCGATCGCATCGGGCGGGCTCGCAAAGCAAAGCCTGCCCGACATTCCCGCCATCGCCTCAAACGGCAGATCGCGCGCTTCGGCGGGAGCAGGGACCGGCTCGGCCGAAAGGGCTTCCGGCGCCTTGACGGCCGCGCCGAGATCGACCGCGAGTTGGGCGATCGTCATGCCGGCCGCGGTGAAGCGGAGGACGAAGCCCGCCTCGGCCGGCTTCGCCGTCACCGCGACTCTCTCGTCGACCGCCGCGAAATGCTTGAACTGGGCTCTTGCGCCACGCATCGGCGGCAACGCAGGCTCGGCTCGAGCAAGCGCGTCGAGTCCCCAAAGCAAGAGGTGGACGCCATGCACGACCGGCGCGCCGGCTTGCGTCCGGCGGGCTGCAATCGCGTCGAGATGGATCGGATTGCGGTCGCCGGAAAGCGCGGCGAACCGCGCCTGGTCCGCCTCGGTGAAGGTTCTTTCCGCAAGCACGGGCTGCTCGGCGCCTGCCGGCGCAGCTCGATGCTGAGGCGAATCGCTCGATCGGCTCAAGCCAGGATCTTCTTGGTTTCTTCAACGATCGCGCCGACATTGGGGAACGACTCGATGTCGGCGACCTTGAACTTCACTCCGAACTCCATTTCGACCGCCACGATGAAATTGACGTAATTGAACGAGTCCCAGTCCGGGACGTCCTCACGCCGGGTTTCCATCGTCAACTCGATCGAGTTGTCGAGCAGGAGATCGCGAAGTATGCGGGTGAATTTGGCCAAGATCTCTTGATCGGTCATTCTCTTGCTCTTGCACAACGATGTGGGTCTTGCGGGCGACGTAGTCGGCGAGATCGAGCACCCAACGCGTCGCCCCCTTGGCCAGCGTCGGAGCATCGACCTCGGTGAAGCCGAGGCTCGGATAGAGCTTGCTGATCACGTCGTTCTTGGGCGTCGGAAGGTAGTTTGCGACGAGCGCCCGCGCCCCGCGCTCCCTCGCCGCCTCGACCGCGATATTCATCGCCTCGAATTCGAGCTCGCGGCCGAACACCCTGCAACTCATCACCCAGTTCTCGACCTCGAGCGTCTCGTCGTCGTCCGGGGTCGGGCGCAGGATCATCGTACTGACGAGCCCATTGTCGCCGAGGCGATCGATCAGCCGGAATTGCAACGTCACCGCGTCGGGCTCGTCCATGATCCGGGTGATTTCGTCGGCGGCGTAGCGGCGCGTCGTGGTGTTGAATTGGTTGGTCTTGTTGATGAGCTGAACGACGCGGGCGTGATCGACGGCGGTAAACGGACCATGGACAACGGACATCGCAAGCCCGCGCAGGAAGTCGTCCATGCTTTCCGCCGATCCGAGCAGCGCATCGCGTTCGGCGTTGGCGGCATAGGCCTCGGCCCGTCCGCGATCCTCGGCGGTGAAGGCGACCGCCTCGAAATAGCCGGCGTCCGCAAGGCAGCGGACATAATGCGCCGGATCTTCCGGCATCTCCGGCACGGCGACCATCGGCAGGCTCTGGCGCACCCGCGCCCGCTCGATCGGATTGTCGTCGACGAACACCAGGCTGTCGACGCCGATGTTGAGCTTCGCCGCGATTGCCTTGAGATTCTGCGCCTTGTCGTCCCAATTCGCCTGGAAGGCGGCGAAATCCGAGCGTCGCAGCGCCATCTCCGGGTGATCGCGGAACGCGGCCTCGGCGATCTTGACGTCGTTCTTGGAGCACACGGCGAGAATGACGCCCCGCTCCTTGAGCAGCTTGGCGTAACGCTGCAAGGCAAGATGCGCTTCGCCCGCGGCGCTGCCCTCGCCGAGCACGATGCCGTCCAGCCCGTCGTCGCCGATGACCCCGCCCCACAAGGTGTTGTCGAGATCGAGCACCAGACATTTCTTCGACAGGCCCCGCTGGGCCGCAAGAATGCGGGCGGCGAGATCGCCGTAAAGGGGCGCGGCTTGCGGCGCGATTTCGAGCTTGCCCTGAAGCCAGCGCGCGGTGTCGAACCAGGCGTCGATCCCGTCCCTTTGGCTAGCGCGGGCAATGTCCAGAATAAGCACGCCTTCGCGCGCCGCCGCTTCGCACACCCTGTCGTTGAGCCGGGCGACCAAGGTCGCGGGCGCGCCAGGAACCATGCGCTCGTAGCCGCCGAACAGCGGCTCGCTCACGTCGATGAAGGTCTGCTGAATAACCGCGGCGGCGCCGATCTCGCGCGCCCGGCGCCACAGCGATCCGAGCTCGGCTACGAATCGCGCGATCGCGCCATCGGCCTCGGCCGCGGTCGCTGCGAGGTCGATACCGGAGATCGCTTCCCGGGCGGTGAGCGAAAACAGCGCCGCATGGGGCTGAAATCGATGCAGGGCCGACGCCGGATCGAGGAGATCCTGGCGGTATTGGCCATAGGCGCCGGCGTGGACGTCGATCAGGAGCCTCCGCCGCAAACCGGCGACACGGATCGCGGGGGCCAGGTGATCGACGGTGGACGAGGCGAGGATGGCGAGCCGGATCGGCTGAAAGCCGGCGGCTTCCTTGATCCCGAGGCGCGCCAGCGCGCGATCGAGCTGGATCGTCTCGAGAAATCCCAGCCGATGGCCGGCAAGCGAAGCAAGGCCCTCGAGTTGATTCTCCGGCGCGGACCTCGCGAGCGCGGCGCGCAGATCCTCGCGGAAATCGCCCGCGATCGGCAGCCAGTTCATCATCGGGCTGGCTGGGGTAACGGACTGCATCGGCGGACCGCCTGTCGAACGATGGCTGGATTGCGGCCCGGGTTCACGAAGCGCCCGCGCCGTGTTTCTCAATACAGGACCGAATCTCGGGTCCCGCCGCCTCTAGGAAGGCTTGCGACCAACGTTCCGCGCTCGGCCCGTCGAGGTGGTGGCCGTCGCTCAACTGCAGGCCCTCGGGCACATCGGGCGTCACCAGCTTCATGCCAAGCGCCGCCGCGATGGCCTTGGCGTCGCCAAGCCTGGTTTCATCGTGAGGAACCAAGGTCAGGATCACACACTTCCCTTGGGCAAACCGCTTGAGAAAATCTGTCGCCGTCGCCGTGTCCCGGTCAACCACGTCGGGGTTCGCGACCTCATCGAACGAGACCGGAAGAACGAGTCGCGGCGCGCCCTGCATGTCATAGGCCCCGGTTTCGCGCGAGCGGAAGGTGACGCCCTTGGAGCCGCAAAGCTTGGGAACGGTCTGGCAAACCCGCCGTTGGACCCCTTGCCAGAATTGCTTGTCCTCGTAGCGGCTGCGCGCTCTTGGATCAAACAACACAGTCTGGGCCGGAGGCGTCAGAATCGGATCAAAAAAATCATCGAGGTCGATCACGTAGACCGAGGCTTGCGGATGCATCTTGCCCAACAGCTTCTCGGCGAAAAGCGCGTGCTCGCCGTAGCTGAAACCCATGAGATAATACCGCGCGGAAGCGTCCTTAAACCAATCCGCCGAAGCCGTTGTCGAGAAGGCCTTTTGCATCCGGCTGTTGCCCAGGAACAGCACATCCGCCTTGCTGGCGAAATCGAGCGCGGGCTCGAGGCCGAACCAGAACGCGCCGTGCTCGTAGTCGCCGTAATTCGCCGCCGCGCAATAAGAGATATATCGGTCCGCGCTGTATCCGCCCGCCTGGCAGGCGAAGATGCTCCGCGTCCTCGCCCATGCGGCGTAGGACGCGAGAGCGGCGACAAGAACAATGCAGATGTAAAGGGTCAGATGGTTTGCGAGAATCCCTCCGCGCGGCTTGGCCAGAGTTCGCGGCGCGAGCGACAGGTCCAAAGCAGTGCTCTCCATATGCGATCCCAGCAGCGTCGTGGCGGTATTTGACGGAAGACCCGCGGCCAAGCCATCGCGCGGGGACGGCAGGGCTTAAGGCCTTGCAAAGACCATACCGGCCAAACATGACAGGCCGAACAAATCACGTATTGTATAGGTGTTGGGAAAGATCATACTTTCCGACGCCCCGCAAGTCTACAGTGCAAACTGACCGCGGCCTCTCGCGCCGTTCGTTCCTCGGCAGCGGCGTTGCCGCGCAATCATTGCCGGGCTAGAAAGAATAGATGCGCTGCGACGAGTGTTCAACGCCGAACTACTGCGGGGAGAAGTCATGAAACGCTTGGTGACTGTGGTAATTGCTTTGGCCTGCGGCGTCGGGGCCGTTTGGGCCGACACCGATCCGATCGCCGAGCGGCGCGCGTTGATGAAGAACGACGGCGCGGCGGCGAAGGCAATGTTCGATATGTCGAAAGGGAACACCCCATTCGACCTCGCGAAAGTACAGGAATCGCTGAAAACGCTTTATGAGGGCGCCTCGAAATCGGCGGCGCTGTTTCCCGACAACAGCAAGACCGGCGGCGGAACGGCCGCGCTGCCGGCGATCTGGCAGAACAAGGCGGACTTCGACGCCCGCTTCGCCAAATTTGTCAAGGATGTCGCGGCGGCGCAGGCGGGCATCGTCGATGAAGCGAGTTTCAAGAAGCTCGCGCCGTCCGTGTTTCAGAATTGCGGCGGCTGTCACGAACTCTACAAGGCCAAGGGCGGCTGAAATTCGAGCGCCTTCGCGCTCGAATGAAGCGGATCGTTCTCATCCTCGCCCTGCTGGTCGCCGCCGGGGCTGCGCTGGCGTGGGTCCTGTCCGCGCCGAAGCCCCGCTACAGCGAGGCCGAGTGGCAGGCGCTCGGTCTCACCGGCGACCGGGCCGCGGGGCGGCTCGTGTTCTACGCCGGGGGGTGCGAGTCCTGCCATAAGTCGCCCGGTCAGGACGACCCTTTGCGGCTCGGCGGCGGACTTGAACTCAAGACGCCGTTCGGCTCGTTCTACCCGCCAAATATTTCGAGCGATCAGGCGGACGGGATCGGCGGCTGGCGCCCGGTCGATGTCGCCAACGCGCTTCTCGCGGGCGTTTCCCGCGGCGGAGAACATCTCTACCCGTCGTTCCCCTACCCGTCCTATCAGCGGATGACGCCGAAGGACGTCGCCGATCTCATCGCGTTCCTGCGAACTTTGCCGGCGGTTGCGGGAAAGGCGCCGCCGAACGATCTCCCGTTTCCCTTTTCCATCCGCCGCGCGGTGGGCTTGTGGAAGCTGCTCTATTTCGACAACGCCGGTCTTCGCCCTGACCCCTCGCAGAGCGAGCAATGGAATCGTGGCCGCTACCTCGTCGAAGGCCCCGGCCATTGCGTTGAATGTCATACCCCGCGCGGCCTCTTGGGTGAGACGGAGGCGAGCCGGGCGCTCGCGGGCGCGCCTCTGCCCGACGGTCACGGGAAGGCGGCAAACTTGCGGGGCGGCGACTTCCTGAACTGGACGCCAGCCGATATCGTCGAGGCGTTGACCAGCGGCTTCACCCCTTCGGGCGACGTGCTGGGCGCGGGCATGACCGCGGTAGTGCGCAACCTCGCCGAACTGCCGGAATCCGACCGCCAGGCGATCGCCGTCTATCTCAAGAGCCTCCCGCCCCTCGGCCCTCCGGCCCCTGCCAAACCGTGATTGGGAATTACACTATCTGATTATGTAATATAGTTTCCCAGTTGCATAAAAAGGCGCCTAAGTCTTTGAAAAGCGCCGTTCGCGCACGAAAATGGGATGGCGGCCGGGCCGAGGCAATCCTGGCCCGAGACCGGCTCACCGGCGCCAGCCTCCCGTGCCCCTGCGGCCTGTGGTCAGCCGCCGCTGGGGCCGGCGGACTCGACTGCGCCTGCGGGCAGCGACGCCGCCACCCGCTCATAGACCGCGACATACTTACGCGCTTCGTTCTCCCACACGAAAGTCTCCGCCGAAAGCCTGGCCCCCGCCGCCGCCGAGCGTTGGCGAAGACCCTCGTCCTGCATCAGGCTAAGGCAGGCGGAGGCGAGCCCCGACGGATCGAGCGTCGGCGCGTAGACGCCGGCTTCGCCCAGGAGCCGCTTGGTTTCCCGAAGCGGATAGCAGGCGGTCGGGATACCCAGCGCGCAATATTCGAACACCTTGTTCATGCTCATCACGTCGTTGGCTTCGTTGAACGGATCTGGGATCACGCCGATGTCGAAGGCGCTGATATGGGCGAGCAGCTGCTCGCCGCTGAGATAGCCGGTGAAGCGCATGAACTCTTCAACGCCAAGCGAACTCGCGAGCGCCCGCACCGATTCGAGCGCCGGGCCGGAACCGACGACGACGGCGGAAAAGTCGCGAAACCCCTTGGCCTTGACCAGATCGGCGACCGCACGCACGAAATGATCGACGCCATCCTGTTCGTTGATGATGCCGAGGTAGCCGAGCACGAACTTGCGCCCGCCATGCAGTCCAGGCTCTGGCGCGACGCGGTGGATGCGCTTGCGGTCGGGCACGCCGTAGACCACCTCGACGAGCGAGGGCGCCTTCCCGCCGCGGCTCACAGCGAGGTCCTTGAACGTCGCATTGGCGGTGATGACGAAGTCCGCTGTCGCGTAGCTCATTCGCTCGAAAAACATGAGCGCGCGATAGAGAAAGCCCTTGTGGCCATATTTGACGACGAACAGTTCCGGCGAGACGTCATGCTGGTCGAAGATGAACTTCCTGCCCATGAGCTTGAACGGCGCGGCGGCCAGGAAGATGAGGTCAGGCGGATTGCAGGCCTGGATGATCGAAAAGCCGCGCTCCCGGTGAACCTTGATCAAGAGCCGGAGTTCATGGAAGAGCGCCGCCGAATATTCGCGGAAGTAAGCGAGCGCCCCGCGTCCCTCGGGCGGGAGCGCGTGGCGGTAGATCGCAATATCGTCGATGACCTCGAACCGCTTCGGGTAAGCCGCGTTGGCCGGACAGATCACCGAGACCCGCCACCCGGCCCTGGCGAGCGCTTGGGCCTCTTGCCACACCCGTCGGTCGAAGGGGACCGGAAGATTTTCGACGACGATGACACAGGATCGGGGCTGACACGGCGACGGCATGGCGACTTTCGATTTGCGGGTTTTGCAGGATCGGTCAAGAATGTCGGCGCTGCTCCGCCGCGCCATCGCGCGCGCCCCGCGATAATACGGCGCGTCAGCCCTCTCCGCCAAAGCCCCTGCCGACGCAGACATAGCGAAATCCGAGCGTCTTCATGGTCTTTATCGGATAGATGTTGCGCAGGTCGACGATGATCGGCGCGGCCAGGCAGGCTTTGACGCGGGCAAGGTCGAGGGCCCGGAACTCATCCCATTCGGTGACGATCACCCCCGCGTCAGCGCCTTTAAGGCAGGCGTACGCGTTCTCCGCAAACTCGATGCCGGGCAAGAGCGGCTTCGCCATGCGAAGCCCTTCCGGATCATACGCGACGACGCGAGCGCCCGCCGCCTGCAGTTCGGGCACGATGACGAGGCTAGGCGCGTCGCGCATGTCGTCTGTCTTGGGCTTATAGGTGAGGCCGAGCACCGCGATCCGTTTCCCCGCGACCGAACCGCCGCAAGCGGCGACAACCTTGGCGGCCATGGCCGTCTTGCGCTTGTCATTGACGTCGACAAGCGTTTCGACCAGCCGAATCGGGGCTTTGGCGTCGGCGGCGAGCTTAGTCAGCGCCAGCGTATCTTTGGGAAAGCACGAGCCGCCGAAGCCCGGCCCGGGATTGAGGAACTTGCGCCCGATGCGGTCGTCGAGCCCGATGCCGTGCGACACATCGAGGACGTCGGCGCCGACGCGTTCGCAGAGGTCTGCGATTTCGTTGATGAAGGTGACCTTCATCGCCAGGAACACGTTGGCGGCGTATTTGATCATCTCGGAGCTGCGACGGGACGTGTAGACGATCGATCCGCCGTTGCGTTCGATCGGTTGGTAAATCTCCCGCATGACTTCACGCGCGCGGTCGTCCTCGACGCCAATGACGACCCGGTCGGGCCGCTTGAAATCGTCAATCGCCGCGCCCTCTCGCAGGAATTCCGGATTTGAGACGACCGCGAACCGGTCGCGCGGCGCTCGCCCGGCTATGATTCGCTCGACCTCGTCGCCAGCGCCGATCGGGACAGTCGATTTCACGACGACGACGGTAAAGTCGTCAATAATCCCTGCAATGTCCTGCGCCGCGCGGTGCACAAAATGCATGTCGGCAGAGCCAACTTCGGCGAGCGAGGGCGTGCCGACGGCGATGAAGATCGCCTGAGCCCCACGCCCGGCTTCCTTGAGGCTGGTTGTGAACGTGAGTCGCCCCGCGGCCTGATTAGCTAGAACCAGTTCGCTCAAGCCGGGTTCGTAGATCGGAACGCGACCTTTGCGCAGACCGGCCACCTTGCCCTCATCGACCTCGACGCAAACCACTTCGTGGCCGAAATCGGCGAGACAGGCCCCTGATACAAGTCCGACATAGCCGGCCCCGATCATTACAATGCGCATCAAGCGGACCCCCATCCAAATGGCGCCAGCACAGCGCCGCCACGGCGCATGTGACGGCGCAGCACCCGAACCGATTTCCTCCGAGCGCCAATATTCGGGACCCTGACGGCGGACCCTTCGACCCGTCGTGGTCCGCTCGAATCGCGCTTGAAGCGCGGTATTCGCTCGCCCGGTCGCGCCCGTGGGCGTACGGCTCATGGCGAAAGGCGGCGATTGACGCGCCTTATACACGCCGTTAAGCGGGTCCGCCATCGCTCTCCTCGATGCGACGGTTCAACGGACGGATATGGCAGTCTACACCGAAGTGTCGGACGACGCGCTGCGCGCCTTTCTCGCCGTTTACGAGATCGGGGAGGTGATATCTTTCAAGGGCATCGCCGAAGGGGTCGAGAACTCCAACTTCCTTATGCGCACGGCAAGTGGTCAATATATCCTCACCCTGTATGAGAAGCGGGTCAAAGCAGAGGATTTGCCCTTCTTTATCGGCCTCATGGAGCATTTGGCCCAGCGCGGGGTCACTTGTCCTCAGCCGGTCCGAAATCGCGCTGGCTCGGCGCTCGGCGAACTCGCCGGCCGCCCGGCAACGATCGTCACGTTTCTCGACGGACTATGGATCCGCCGGCCTAACGTTCGCCATTGCGGCGCGGTCGGAGAAGCGCTGGCGCGTATGCATCTTGCGGGCGCCGATTTTCCTCTGAAACGCGCAAATGCGCTCTCGCTCGACGGCTGGCGATCCCTCTTGCGCTCCGCGGAAGCGCGTGCGGACGAAGTGGCCGCGCATCTGGGCGAGGAAAGCGCCGCGGAGATGGCCTTTCTCGAAGCTCATTGGCCACGCGACCTGCCGCATGGCGTCATTCACGCGGATCTTTTCAACGATAACGTGTTCTTCCTCGGCGAAAAGCTCTCCGGCCTGATCGACTTCTATTTTGCCTGCAACGACGCGCTCGCCTACGATCTGGCGATTTGCCTCAGCGCCTGGTGCTTCGAGCCCGATAACGAGTTCAATGTCTCGAAAGGGCGGGCGATGATCGCAGGCTACGAGCAAGTGCGGCCGCTTGACAGGGCCGAGATCGCCGCCTTGCCGCTGCTCGCGCGGGGCGCGGCGCTTCGCTTCATGCTGACCCGGCTCGTTGACTGGCTGAACGTGCCCGCGGGGGCGAAGGTCGCGCCGAAAAATCCCCTGGAATATCGCGACAAGTTGCGCTTCCATCAGCGGGTGAGGTCCGCCGCCGACTATGGCCTCATGCGGTGAGCCACCGCGTCTCGATCTGGACCGACGGGGCCTGTTCCGGCAACCCGGGCCCGGGCGGCTGGGGCGCCGTCCTGCGCTACGGCGACCATGAAAAGGAACTCAAGGGCGGCGAAGCCTTCACCACAAACAATCGTATGGAACTGACCGCAGCAATCGAATCGCTCCAATCCTTGAAACGGGCGTGCGACGTGAGCGTCCACACCGATTCGCGATATTTGCGCGGCGGCGTCACGGGCTGGATCGACGCCTGGAAGGCCAATGGCTGGCGGACCGCAGCGAAAAAGCCGGTCAAGAACGAAGACCTCTGGCGTCGGCTCGACGAGGCCGCCCAGCGGCACAGCGTCGAGTGGTTTTGGGTCAAAGGCCACGCGGAGGACGAAATGAACGCCCGCGCCGACGAACTCGCCCGCGCCGGCATGGCGAAGTTCAAGCGTTAGCGGCGCTGAGCCCTCGCTGCGGCGCGCCTCAACTCCGCAGTCGGACGACAGCGATCGGCGCCGCTGCGCATTTGGTTAAAAGCCCACCTCGTCACGCATTCGTCTGTTGAAGCGTCGCCTCCGCGACAGTTCTCCCCGGCGTTACCCCGAATCGCCCCAACGACAACGCGAACTCGCCGAAGAGGGCTTCGCGCTCCCCCGGCGTCGAACGGAAAGACGGGTAGCGAGCCTCGACGACGTCGCGTTCAGCGGGGAATTCAAGGCCGACGCACACCACCTTGGCGGTCACCTTAGGATAGCTGCGAAGGTCCGACCATGCCTGGGCCCTGAACGTTCTGCGGTAATAGCCCAGGTGTCCAATGGCGCAGCTTACGACTATGAAACCGGCGTTGAAATGCTGCGCAGCCATCCACGGCGGCCGCAGCGCGAAATACGGCAACTCCGGAAATCTCTTGGCCATGTCCGCGCTCGCAGCGAGACGCGACGGGTCGATGATCAGGCGACGCTCTCGCAGGCGCGCCTCCAGAACGTCAGGAAACACATCGAGTGCGGGCGATTCTGAGGTCTCGTCGCTAATGACGTGCACGCGAACCGTGCTCGCCAATTCGCCGTCGATATATGTCATCGTTATGAGCGAGTTTGGACTCTTGTCGTAGACCTCGTCGTAAAGCGTCGCATCGATGCGCTCGTTCAGAAGGTGCTGCCTCAAATACGCTTCATACCGAAGCCGATAGGCGGCTTCGCGGTCGCCCCGACTGTTGGCTGGCCGATGCTCGACACGTTCGAGCATTTTCGCAACTCGATCGGCAAAGCGCGGCGCATGATCCGAAGCTTGAACATACATGACCCTTACTCCCGCAACCCAGGCCATGTTTAATCAATTATTAAGAGAATGTAAACAGATATACAATCAGAGATTGTATCGATTCGAGACAGTGTTTTCCAGCCCCAAAATCAATTTCGCATGAAAGTTCAAACTATCGGCGGCGTCAATCCGGGGGAAAAACCTCTCCAAATCTGTTGGTACGATATTTTCTGGCGACGACCCGGCGGTTGCAGAACGGCTGAATACGCCGTCGATAAATCCACTTGCGACGCCTTTGGCCGCCGATCCACGCGTCTAGTGACGGTTCCTCTTTCTTAGCGAAGAAAACTCGGCGGGGTCTTGAAACAAGTCGTCATCCGCGGTTCGAGAATAGCCGATGACAGTGAGGCGCCGGCAAATTGATCAAGTGCCGATATGCTTGGAAGAACTGAAGTGGATTCACTCGATTTTGTAAACCGGTCGAGGTCTACCGGAACTCGCTCGACAATAAAGCCGGCGGCTTCCAGGCCAAATAGAGCGCTCGCTCGAAAGTCCAGCCAATCCTGATAATCGTTGAAGGCTCCTATTTCGGGTATTTTCAATCTGGCTGACGCAAAATCACACTCGGTCAGATACGCGACGACAATGCGACCGGTTTCATGTGGCAAGACTGCCTCCATGCGCCACGCTATTCCGATGCAACGGATTGACTGAGCCAGAAATTGCACCCGCTCCTTTTTGCGCCGCGCGATTGCAAAAACTTAATGACCCTAGGCCTATACCTGTCGGTCGAAAACTCGGAGACGGTATCAATCATCTCTGAAAGAACCCGCCAAAGCGATTGAATTGCTGCGCATAGATTAATGTTCAGTTGATCGCTGGCCACTCAGACGTTGGGTAAACTTAATGTGGCTGATGCAAAGGGCCCGTAATCGTGCCGCGCGGGAAGAATTACCGGGCCCGTTGTACATCGGATTCGTAGATAGTCTCCTTGTTGAGGTCCGTAGCCTTTTCCTGGCCTGTACGGCAAGCGTCGGCGCGGCGATTGTAGCTGCTGTCGCGTCGCGGAGCTTGGGTCTCTGGACGTGCGCCGGCGTGATGCTGCTCATCTCGCTTGTCCGGATGCATTTCCAGCTTCTTCACGCCAACAACAGGCCAAGTCCGAATATCGAGGTCGCACGTCAGAGAGAGCGGATCTTCGTCGCCGGCGCGACGGCGCAAATCGCCTTCATGTCCATCTGGACGCTCGTCGCCTTCATGGAGACGGACGAAGGCTTCGTACGATTTCTCGCCACGACCGTGACCGTGACATACGCGTTCGGGATGTGGACCCGCAGCTTCGCGCTCGATCGGGGGATGAATGCGCAACTCGCGGCGGCGTTCATTCCGCTTAGCGCCGCATTTGTTTACGCAGGCGGCTGGTACCCCTCGATGATCGTCATTTCCTTGTTGCCGCTCATCCTGTTCATCAAGTCTTCGTCGAATTGCATGAAGAACATCTTCCGGGCAGAAATCATCGAGCGCAATCGAAGCGCCATGCTCGCCGTTCGACTCGACGCCGCGCTCAACAATATGTCGCACGGCTTGTGCATGATTGATCGCCAGGGGCGGCTCATTCTCGCCAACGACAAGTTTCACAGCATATTCCGCATCCCCCCGGACGCCGAGCTTGCCGGAACGCACACCCGCGCCGTGTTTCGCAGGCTGGTCCGAAGCCGGGCGATCGACGAGGCGAGTTTCGTTCCGCTTTCTTACGCGGTTTTCGGCAAGAGAAGCGACGGCGCGGACATCGTCATGCCGATCGAAACGCCGGACGGGAGGGCGATCGAAATCACGATACACCGGACGAAGGACGACGGCGCCGTCATGGTGATCCAGGACGTCACCGAGCAGCGCAACGCCCAGCGCGAAATCAACCACATGGCGCTTTTCGACCCGGTGACCGAGCTGCCCAATCGGCGATGTTTCGAGGAGGAGCTCGCGCTCGTCCTTCATCCTGAGCAGACGCTGACGGACGGCCTGACTGTGATGTTTCTCGACCTCGACGACTTCAAGCAAGTCAACGACAGTCTCGGCCATCGGACCGGCGACAAGCTTCTCGTGGAGATTGCACGCCGGCTCAACGCGATCACCGGCCCGCGCGATCTCGTGGCCCGCTGGGGCGGCGATGAATTCGTCATCCTTCACCGTCATGCGGCCGGCCAGCCGGAGACCGCCGCCATGGCCAAGCGCATCATCGACGAAATCAACCGCGCTGTGGTGATCGACGGCAGCGAAGTGATCGTCGGCGCCAGCATAGGCAGCGCTTCTGCGCCCGAAGACGGCATCAGTCCTGACGCGCTGCTCTCGAAGGCCGATATCGCGCTTTATGCGGCGAAGGCCGACGGGCGGCGGGTCTGGCGGGCCTTTGAACCGGCGATGGACGCAAAAATCCAGATCCGGCGCCTGATCGAGCTCGAACTGCGCGCGGCGGTGGCGAGCGACGGCATCGATGTCCACTTCCAGCCAATCGTCGCCGTCGGAACGCGCAGGATTGTCGGCTTCGAGGCGCTCGCGCGCTGGCAGAGCGCGGTGCTCGGCAGCGTGTCTCCGACCGAATTCATCCCCATCGTCGAAGAGATCGGCCTGATGGAAGAGATGGGGGCGTCGGTGCTGCGGCGGGCCTGCGCGGCCTGCGCAACATGGCCGGACGGCGTCAGCGTCTCGGTCAACCTGTCCTCGACGCAGTTCCGTAGCGGCAATCTCGAGCGAACGATCCTGGGCGCGCTCACGTCCGCGGGCCTCTCCCCCCACCGGCTCGATCTCGAGATCACCGAATCGACCTTGCTCGAAGATCGGGGCGACACCCGTCGGACGCTTCAGACGCTTCGCGAAAGCGGCCTGCGCATCTCGCTCGATGATTTCGGCACCGGCTATTCGAGCCTGAGCTATCTTTTGAGTTTCCCGCTCGACCGCATCAAGATCGACCGTACCTTCACGATGGGGCTCGGCGTTCAGGAACGCGCTTCAGTGCTGGTGGAGAGCGTCGCGGCCATGAGCGGGCGGCTCGGCATGTGCGTCTTGATCGAGGGCGTCGAGACGGTGAAGCAGCTCACGATGATCGAGACGCTCGGCACGATCGCGGAGGCGCAGGGCTTCCTGTTCAGTGCGCCAGTCCCGGAATCCGGCGTGCTCGACCTTCTGGGCCGCGACTTCAGCCAACAGGTGGCGGCCTAGCCTGCTGTCCGGGTTGCGTCAGCCGTCGCAGACCCGCCTCGGCGCACAGCTCCGGTCAGGATCGTCGCTTTTCAACGACTTAAGCGTCATTTTCTGCACACGAACCGATTGACCCTTACCGCCATAAACGGTGACACTTTATTTTACTTACGTAAACGGTGGCACTTTACTTAATCCCCAAATTGCAAGTATAGTGGATTGAGTAAACTGTCACCGTTTTCCGTTTTCCCCTTTTTCCACCGTTTTCCCGTTTTCCCGTTTTCCTTTTTCGTTTTCCGTTTTACTCTATCAGCGGGGGCGACGAACCCGCACCCCCTCCGGGCGCCAAGGATTGAGTACGGTCAGTTCGCCTCGAGCGCATCCGCGCAGCACCGCAGAAAGTCCCTCAGCAATTTGGCCTCGTCGTCAGTCAGGCGCGAGAGCATCCGCCGCTCGACCGTCTCCGCCGCAATCATTCCTGCTTGGGCCGCCGCCCTGCCTTTTTCGGTCAGTTCGGTCATGATGATCCGCCCATGCTTTGGATGCGGCGTGCGTACGATAAACCCGTCCCGCTCGAGTGTGACCAGCATGCCCTGCATCGACTGGGGCGTCACAAAGGCCGCGCGTGCAAGGGACGCATTCGATATGCGCGGGTTGTCGCCGATGGCGAGGAGCGTGGCGTTCTGCGACGCTGAGACGCCGGCTCCAGCCAGTTCCGCCTCCAGCCGCTGGCGCAGGCGATGTTGGACAATTTTCAAACCGTAGCCGAGCCAGGTCTCTCCGCTCGAAGGGTCCATTTTTCGCATTGACATATCAGTAACCTGATATTAATATCAGGAACATGATAACCGGAGTCAGAGGAAATGACAACGCCAATCGGACCATCCTTCATCGCTCTGCAAGTTCGCGACCTCGCCGCGTCCGCCGCGTTCTACAAAAATGTGTTCGGCTTTACGGCTAAAGACCGGAATCCGCCCGGCGCCATTGTCTTCACGACCGAGCCAATTGCTCTGGCGCTGCGCGAACCTGTGCGGCCGCTGCCTGAAAATGGCATGTTGGGAACGGGCATGGTCCTGTGGGTTGCGTGTGATAACGCGGACGCCTTCCACGACCTGATCGTCGAACGCGGCGGGAAAGTCGTGAGCCCGCTGAGCGATGGTCCGTTCGGCAGGTTCTTCGTCGCCGGCGATCCAGACGGCTACGCCATCACTTTCCACAGCGCGCAAAGCTGAGCCCCGCCGAGCGGCGCCCAAAACGGTGACAGTTTACTGAATCCCCAAATCCTTCCCCGCCCGCGCGGCCTTCCGCCCGCGACGCTTTGGCCGCGGATCGCGCCCGGTCGCGGCGGCAAGACGATCGAGGAACGCCGGCGAGCCGACCGGACGGCCGATCGTCTCGCTCGCCCGCAGCATGGAAACCGCCTCCGCGGACGGCTCGGTCGCGATCAGATCGGCAAAGCGCCCACCGCTGCGCTCGATGAGCGGCGCGACGCGGACAAGGCTGTCGTCGCGGCCAGCAAGATGCGCCCCGACGCTCGACCAGCGCCAGTCCTCCGCCTGCTCGACGAGCCGCGCCCGCACCGGGTTCAGCGCCAGGTAGCGCGCCGCGGCGATCAGATGCTCCTCGTCCATCGCAACCGATCCGAACCGCGCCTGGAAGAGATGCCCGCTCACCCTGAGCCGCGCATTGATCGCCGTGGAATAGCGCCGATGCGTCTCGCCGAGCGCCCGCCCGAGCGCCTGTTCCCGATCCGGGACGAGAATGAGATGGACGTGGTTCGGCATCAGGCAATAGGCCCAGCACGCGACGCCCTGCTTGCGGCATTGATCCGCGAGCAGATCGCGGTAGAGCGCATAATCGTCGTCGCTGAAGAACACCCGCTCGCGCCGGTTGCCGCGCTGGGTGACATGATGCGGCAAGCCAGGGACGATGAAGCGGGCGATACGGGCCATTGCGGACCTCGAGGGAAGCCGCATGGAGCTTATACGAAACGGGGATTGAGTAAACTGTCACCGAATTCGAATTCCGAATTCTGTACCGAATTCCCACCGAATTCCGCGTATTCCCAGGGGGCCCCGGCCTTTGCAATCACTGATGAAAAAATTCTGTTTCACCCCTCTTGACGGACTCGCTCCGTCGCCCAAATCGTCCGGCGTCGAGGACCTTTCCGGCTCGGCGCAGACCGGCGGCGCCGGTCATCCATACCCATGTTGCTTCTCGGAGGATGTGGCTATGCAAGCTTTCGATTTTACTCCCTACTATCGGTCCACCGTCGGCTTCGACCAGCTTTTCGATTTGCTGGACAAGAGCATCCGATCCGATTGGCCGCCCTACAACATCGAGAAAAAGGGCGAAGACCAATATCGCATCACCATGACCGTCGCCGGCTTCACGCCGGACGAAATCGAATTGGTCCAGCACGGAGCGACTCTTCTCATAACCGGCCAAAAGGGCGAACAACCGGAGGTGCTTCACCAGGGCATTCCGCACAGCTTCAAGCAGAGCTTCAACCTTGCTGACCACGTGAAAGTGGTTGGGGCAACGATCGAGCACGGCCTCTTGATCATCGACCTCACGCGCGAGGTTCCCGAGGCGATGAAGCCCCGCCAGATTCAGATCCGCTCCGGCGGCGAGGCGCGAACGCCGAAAGAGGACAGCGCGCAGCAGAAGCAAATCCACTCCGGCGCCAAGAGCGCCGCGTGACCCACCCAATGACTGCGGTCCCTCCCGGTTGCGTAAACTGGGAGGCCTGATTGCGGAGAATGGAGATGCGAGAAGACTTTGACCTGGTCCTGGCCGGCCACGGCGATCCGCCTGTCCGCGCGCCGTCGGGCGACGCAGCGATTTACCTCCATCCAGAGGAGGTCGCGGGCGATCCTGAACTGACCCTGGCGGACAAGAGGGCCATCCTGGCGTCATGGATTTCAGACGCCCGCGCGGTCGAGAATGCTCCCACGTTGCGCCGCCTGGATAGCGGCGCAGTGGTAGAAGCGGATGCAATCCTGCGAGCGCTCGGGTCGCTCGACGGGTCTTCATCAGATCCCGCAACGCGGCGCCATCCGGCGCCTTTTCCAGGCCGCCGAGTCCGCGCCGCGTCCAAATGGATGAGGCGGATCGGCTTGCCGCCACGGTTCAACGACGATGATGACGACCCTCCGCAGGCTCCGGCGGGCGTCGGGGCGCCTTTTCGTCCGCCGAAGCGCCCGGTGGGGCCAGGAGCGGCGCTCAAAATTGAGCTCGAGAGCGGAGCCCCCGCTCTGGGCCGCCTGGCTTCATGCTGCGTCTGAGCGGCCGCGCCGCCGCCGATCCCTCGAGCGAGGTCAAGTCTGAGGGTCGGCCGTTCCTGTTCGCGCCTGACGCTGCCGGACATGCCTGATCCGCTGGTCGAGAAAGCGCGGTCCGAATTGGAACTGGCGCAGGTCCAGCTCGACGCGGCGCTGCGCGCCTGGGATGTCAGTGTAACGGAACTGTGGCGCACTTCCATAGGGTTGACGCAAGCCCAGAAGCGGGTGACGCATGCGCACGAACTCCTGAGAAACGCCCTAGAATTGACCCGCCCGCGTCAATCCTGACCTTATCGCCATAGGCTGAGGCTCATGCGCTTTTGCTCGGCTTTTTGGGCGTCCCCTACCCGCCCTTCAGCGCCCCGACGAGCGCCTGCGCCTCGGCGGAATCCCACTTGATTCCGCCTGCGACGGAGCCGATTTCGCACCCGTCCTTGTCGATGACGAGCGTCACCGGCAGGCCGAGCGCCTTGCCGTCCTTGCGCAGGGTTTCGAAGGCGTCGCCGCTCGGATCGGAGAACCGCGCGAGCGACTTGACGCCGATGCTGTCGAGGAAGGCCGCCCGCCGCTCGAGCCGCGCGGTGTCGACATTCACCGCCACCACCTCGAAGCCCGGCCCGCCCTTCGCGGCCTCAAGCCGGTCGAGCGCCGGCATCTCAACCCGGCACGGCACGCACCAAGTCGCCCAGAGGTTCAAAAGCACCGCGCGCCCACGGAAGTCGGCGAGCGTCAGCTTGCCGCCATCCTCGCGCTGAAACGCGAATTGCTCCGGCCGCTGCGGCTCGCGCGCGACGGTGAGAGCCGCAAGCTCGCCCTTCGCCATCGGCGCGAGAGTCGCTGCGAGCCTGGCCGAGTTGGCGGGGCAGTCGGACGCCGCCTTGCCGGCCGGGCGCGCCGTCTCGTATAGGACGGCCGCGGCGACGACGGCCGCGAGCACGCCGAGAACAGGGACAAGAGCAGATCGCCGGCGCGGCGGATTATCGGTCTTCGTCATTGTCCAGGCATCCGGGACCAACTCAAATGAGCAACACGATGTGGGGCGGTAGGTTCGCCGGATCCCCGGCCGAAGCGATGGAGGAGATCAACGCCTCGATCGAGTTCGACCGCAAGCTCGCCGCCCAGGACATCGCGGGCTCGGAGGCCCATGTCGCCATGCTCGCGCGCCAGGGCATCATCGACGCCGCCGACGCCCAAACAATCGCGAAGGGTCTCGCTCAAGTCAAAGGCGAAATCGAGGCAGGCGCTTTTTCGTTCAAGCGGGCGCTCGAAGACATCCATATGAACGTCGAAAGCCGTTTGAGCGAGATCGTCGGGGCCGCTGCGGGACGTCTCCACACCGCGCGCTCGCGCAACGACCAGGTCGCCGTCGACTTCCGCATGTGGGTGCGCGACGCGATCGACGCGATCGGCCTCCAGATCGCAGGCTTGCAGCGCGCGCTCGCTACCAAGGCGCTCGACTCGGCCGACGTGGTCATGCCGGGCTTTACCCATCTGCAATCGGCGCAGCCGGTCACCTTCGGCCATCATCTCATGGCCTATGTCGAGATGCTGGCGCGCGACGCGGGCCGCTTCGCCGACGCCCGCAAGCGCCTCAACGAATGCCCGCTCGGCGCGGCCGCGCTTGCCGGAACCTCGTTCCCGATCGACCGCGACATGACTGCGAAGTCGCTCGGCTTCGACCGGCCAACCGCAAATTCGCTCGACAGCGTTGCCGATCGCGACTTCGCCCTCGAAGCCCTTGCCGCGGCGGCGATCGCGGCGACCCATCTCTCGCGCCTCGCGGAAGAGATCGTGCTCTGGACGACGCCGCAGTTCGGCTTCGTCAGGCTCTCCGACGCCTTCACGACCGGGTCGTCGATCATGCCGCAGAAGCGCAATCCCGACGCGGCCGAGCTCGTGCGTGGCAAGACCGGGCGGGTCCTCGGAGCTCTGATCGGGCTTCTGACCGTGATGAAGGGCTTGCCGCTCGCCTATTCGAAAGACATGCAGGAAGACAAGGAAGGCGCCTTCGACGCCTTCGAGACGCTTGCGCTCGCGCTCGCCGCCATGACCGGCATGATCGAGGACATGGCGCCCGATCCCAAGCGGATGAAGGCGGCGGCCGGCGCGGGTTACGCGACCGCGACCGACCTCGCCGACTGGCTCGTGCGGGCGCTGAAAGTTCCCTTCCGCGAAGCCCACCACGTGACCGGCCGCGTCGTCGCGCTTGCCGCCGCGCGCGGCGTCGCGCTTGAGAAGCTCACGCTTGCCGAGATGAAGAGCATCGACCCGCGCATCACTGCAGAAGCCTATAGCGTGCTTTCGGTCGAGCGCTCGGTCAGGAGCCGGACGTCCTATGGCGGCACCGCGCCCGCCAACGTGCGCCGGCAGGCGAAGGCGTGGCTGAAGCGGCTCGGCGGGTGAACCGTTCAGGCCGCGCAGTCCCGGCAGAGGCCTACGAGCTCGACCATCTGCCGGTGCGGCGCAAAGCCGGCGCGGGCGGCGGCTTCCTGCAAAAGGCGGTCGAGCTTCACGTCCTCGATTTCGTCGCTGCGTCCGCATTTCTCGCACAGCAGCAACGCGCCATGATGGGCGTGGCCAAGGTGCTCGCAAGGCGCGTAGGCGTTGCGGCTTTCGATCTTGTAGATGAACCCGTGATCGAGAAAAAAATCGAGCGTGCGATAGACGGTCGGGGGCGCCACGGGCTTGCCCTCGAGCCGCGAGAGCTGATCGATGATCGCATAGGCCCCGAGAGGGGCTGAGCTCTGGGCCAGGATGGCGAGCACCTGCCGGCGCAGCGGGGTCAGATGCAGGCCCTTCTCGGCGCAGGCGCTCTCCACCTGCTTTTGCCACCGAACCGCGCTCGGCTCGTGCCCCGCGGCCTTGGACGACGTTGGCTTCTTGCTCATTGCGCTTTCGATCATATCACGGCCCGAACCCACGAAATGATATAAGGTTGCAGATTGGGCTTGCCAAGCGATAGAGTATAACATAACAGAGCGGCGGGCGCCGGACCGGCGCCTCAACCGGAGGCCTGCTTCCCATGATCGACAAGCTCAACAAGCGCGCCTGGTTGGCGGCGATCGTCGTCTGCGGGCTCGCCGCCCCTGCCTTCGCGGATCCGGTGAGAGTGGTGGCGGCGGAGAATTTCTATGGCGACCTTGCGTCCCAGATCGGCGGCGCCAACGTCGCCGTGACCAGCGTCCTCTCCAACCCCGACGACGACCCGCACCTGTTCGAGGCAAGCCCGGAGACCGCCAGGGCGCTGGCCGACGCCAAGGTCGTCATCGTCAACGGCGTCGATTACGACCCCTGGATGGAAAAGCTGCTCAGCGCCCACAAGGCGCCCGGCCGCAAGGAAATCATCGTCGGCGCGCTCGTCGGACGCAAAGCCGGCGACAATCCGCATCTCTGGTACGACCCGGCGACCATGAAGGCCGCCGCGAAGGCGTTGGCCGCCGACCTCGCCACCATCGACCCGGCGCATAAGGGGGACTATGAGCAGGGCGAGGCCAGGTTCCTCGACTCGCTGAAACCCCTCGACGACAAGATCGCCGCCATGCGTAAGTCCTACGCCGGCGAGCCGGTCACCGCGTCCGAGCCGGTATTCGGCTATCAGGCCGGGCTGATCGGTCTCACCGTCCGCAACGAGAAATTCGCGCTCGCGGTAATGAACAACGCGGAGCCCACTCCGTCGGAAGTGGCCGGGTTCGAGAACGACCTCAAGGG
The DNA here is from genome assembly GCA_963794655.1 of uncultured Alphaproteobacteria bacterium. Classification (GTDB taxonomy): domain Bacteria; phylum Pseudomonadota; class Alphaproteobacteria; order Rhizobiales; family Beijerinckiaceae; genus Roseiarcus. The sequence continues at coordinate 256,008 of CAWCEV010000005.1, read as the reverse complement.
CAGAAAAGTGAAGGCGATGCTCTATAACGCCCAGGCAAGCGAGCCCGCGATCGGCAAGCTCGTGCAACTCGCCAGGGACAACGGCATCCCGGTCGTCGGCGTCTCCGAGACCGAGCCGCCGAACTCGACCTACCAGGCCTGGATGCTGGGGCAGCTCAACGCGCTCGACAAGGCGCTCGCCGGCGGGGCGTAGTGAGCGCTCTTAGCTTCGACAATGTAACCATCAGGCTCGGCGGCCGCGACATCCTTTCGGCCGCGAGCTTCGCCATCGTGGACGGCGAATTCGTCGGCATGCTCGGCGCGAACGGCGCCGGCAAGACTACGCTGATGCGTGCCGCGCTCGGTCTCGTTCCGGTCGCCTCCGGGGCGATCGCGGTGCTCGGCCGCGCGGCCAGCCGCGGCAACGCCCTCGTCGGCTACATGCCGCAGAGCCGCGGCGCCGCCGCCGGAGTCAGGCTGAGCGCCTGGGACGTCGTCGCATCCGCGGCGATCGGGCGCCGATTCGGATTCGTCCGGCTCGATAAGGCGGCGCGGCGCGAGATCGATTGGGCGCTCGATCAGGTCGGCGCGCGCCACCTCGCCCGCCGTTCGATCGGCGAACTGTCGGGGGGCGAGCGCCAGCTGGTGCTGCTCAGTCAGGCGCTGATCGGCAAACCGCGCCTCATGATGCTCGACGAGCCACTGATCTCGCTCGATCCGGCGCATCAAAGGAGCATTGTCGAAATCGCGCGCCGCATTTGCAATGATTTGAAGATCGCCATCCTGTTCAGCGCCCACGAGCTCAACCCGCTGGTCAACGCCATCGACCGGGTGCTCTATCTCGGCGGCGGAGCGGCGGTGATCGGCGCGGTCGACGAGGTCGTAACCGGTCCGGTGCTCTCCCGCCTCTATCGCACGGAGATCGAGGTCGTTCACATCAGGGACCGCTACTTCGTCATGGCCGGGGGCGTCGACGTCGAGCGCGACGCGCACCGCCACGATGAGCACGGGCATGGCCATTCGCACGATCACGACGACGCCCATGCTTGAATATGATTTCATGCGCACCGCCTTCGCCGCCTCGGGCATGGCGGCGATTCTCGCCGGCGCCGTCGGCTTCTTCCTGGTGCTGCGCGGCCAGACCTTCGCCGGCCATGCGCTCTCGCATGTCGGCTTCACCGGGGCGACGGGCGCGGTGCTGTTCGGCCTGTCGCCGCTGGCGGGCCTTGTCGGCTTCACCTTCCTGAGCGGGATCGGCATGGGACTGTTCGGCGAGAAGCTTGCCGAGCGCGACGTCGCGATTGGAATGATGCTGTCGCTGGCGCTGGGCCTCGGCCTTCTGTTCCTGCATTTCTACACCACCGGGGCTACGCAGGCTGCGGCGCTCCTGTTCGGCAACGTGCTCGGCGTCGACGAAACCGGCCTCGCGACGCTGGCTCTGCTCTCGACCGGCAGCCTCGTCGCGCTGGCCTTCATCGCCCGCCCGCTCATCTTCGCTTCGCTGCAAAGCGAGCTTGCCGAGGCGCGCGGCGTGCCCGTTCGTTTCATCTCGGTGGCGTTTTTGGCGATCGTGGGGATTGCGGTCGCGGAATGCGCGCAAATCGTCGGCGTGCTGCTCGTGTTCACGCTGATGGTCGGCCCGGCGGCGGCGGCGCAGAATTTTTCGCGCCGGCTGTGGGGCGGCGTCGCGCTCGCGGCCGCTCTCGCGCTGGCCGAGGCGTGGGGCGGGCTCACGCTCGCTTTCTACACCGACTGGCCGACCAGTTTCTGGATCACCGCCCTCTCCGGCCTGGTCTATCTCGGAAGCCTCGCCGGGCGGTTCAAGGGGCGGTAAGGCGGCGCAAAGCCAAGGCCAGGCGGCCGCAGTATTCTTGCGCTCACTCGCAGTTGTTGCGTCCGTATGCCGTCTCGCAATCGTGGTTGACCAGGAAGGCGACCGTGCCGATTCCGGCCAGGATCACAAGTATGGATCCCGCCAAAATGACGGCAATCCACATCGCGGCGCGGAGGCCAACGGACCTCGGTCGTGCTGACGATAATGACCGAGGCGAGTTGACTGCGCCCGGACGGTCGGGGACGGATGGCCGAGCGTTCCTATCTGTCGCTCTCGTCTCGGCAGCAACCCGTTCGTGATCGCCTTGCCGCGCGGTCTCTAGCGGCGGAGAACGCTTGTCGGCCGTGAGGGTGTGTTCCCCGAACGTTTGAGCAGAGGGACACTCCGAATATGGCCATCCGCCCTCCGCGCTCACGACTTTCAGAATCGCGTCGCTCCAGCTGTCGTTGAAGGCGCGGATGGTCAACAGCCCGTCGATTACTATCGTTTCGAGCGCGATTTTATACCCACGTCCAAGCCGGTCGTATTCGGTCCGATTGGGCGCACGTCCGAAAATGGCGGCATAGGCCGATGTAGTGATCCAAATTGTGGTCGAATTCGAAGCGGGAGCGTCAGCAGCAACCGCCAATGACGGCGGTGGATCTTCGGAAGCCTCCGGTTTCAAAAGGGCTATGCTTTCGCCGGCGTTTTCGGCGAGACGGTCGTAGTCGGCGGCGATTCTCAGCATGATTGTTTTCGCCTCCAAGTCCTTCCCGGCTTCGGCAAGCATCCGCGCTTCCTCGGCACGCATTCGCCAGTGGGCCGCGTTTCTGAAAACGTCGCTGTGTCCGAGCGCGTTCATTCCGCTTCTTTCCCGCTGGCAGCTGTGTATCCGGATCGATCCGGCGAAGCGGGACGTCCGCGAAGTAGGCCCTCAAACGCCCGCAGGCCCACGATGGCCGAAACGCGAGGTCACAAGGTTTGTTCCGCACTTTTTTGGCAAAAGTAGTAATGGCCTGGCGCGCCCGCCGTCGGGCGTCGCGGCGACGGATTTCACGCTTCGGAGTTGACTGTCGCGGCCGTTAATTCGTGGCCGGGAACGAGCCTAATGCGACAGGAACGGGAACGGCTCGGCCGGGATGAACTTGTCTGACACTTCCCCGTCGAGAAGCGGCTTGGCGCTGAGATCGAGCTTGGCGGGGGCGGAGCCCGGCGCAAGTTTGAGCCTGGCGAGGTCGACCCAAAAGATGGACGGACTATAGGAGGAACTCGAAAAAATAGCGCTTGGCGCCGGTGTCGGACACGGTCCGCCAGATCGTGGCGGCGATGTTGGGCTTGTTCGGGTCGGCGAGCCCCAACGGAACGGAGATGGAGCGGATCAGCGAAAACGCGGTCGCGATTGCGAGCCTTGGATCCTTGACTTTCGGCGCCGCGTTGAGGCTCCAGCTCATCCTGACGAACCGGTCCGGCGAGCTGATCGTCCCCGGCAGGAAGGCGAGGCCGTTGATGGCCTGCCAATATGTGTTGATCGCCAGTTGCTGGTCGAAGCTCGGCGAGTTGGTCATGACCGTGTACTTGCGGTCGTGGTGGATGACGAGCTTGCCGCCGATGTACTCGAAGATCGCGCTGTCGCCCGAGGCGTCGGCGAGCGCGAGATGGCCTGCCGCTTTCCTTCCGTTCGGAAGCTCGGGCGCGACGACCGCGAACGGGTCTTTGCTGAGCCCATCGACCGCTTCCGCGACGGTTGCGTAATTGTCGAGCACGTATTGAGTCCAGGCGCCGACGGAGATCAGCGGCTTGCCCGAAGTCTTGGCATCGCCGTAGTCCGCCTCGACCAGATAGAGCGCGTTCGCCACCAGGCCCGCCTCATTCATCCCGTCGACCGTCGCGATGTTATAGAATGAAGAAATCACCGAGCCGTATTTGGACGTCCATTCGATCGAACCGGGACCGGCGCCGCCGTCGCGCTTGAGGCCTTCCGGGAACGACCAGAGGTCCGTCCCCGGGTCTTCCGCCCAATCCATGGAACGACCGACAATGGCGTCGTCAGTCCCGGTCCGATACAGGAATTGGGTGCACGCCAACGCGCCGAAACTGGTCAGCGCCATTGCCACGGTTGCGACCACAGCGATGAGACGCGCGCCCTTCATTTTTTGCTCCTGACGTCCAGATCCGGCTCCACGCGTTCACCCGGCGGGGCCGCGCCTTCGAAACTCCGCGCCGCAGACGCCGTTGTCCATAGGCTTGATCGATTCGACTGAATAGGGGGCGTATTTGCGCGAGGCAAGCGGCGCTCCCGCCCGGCGCGATGTCGCTGCGCCGCTTGCCCGCAGGGCCGTCCCTGATAGGTTGCGCCCAGCCCAAGCGCTTGAGAAGGAAGCGCTTCATGACTGGAGACGAATCGATTCTTTCGGAACTCGGCGAAAACCGTTCGACCGCGGACCGCCCGGCGTCGGGCGCCGGCGAGCGCAGCGCACCCCTGTCTGTCGATCAGGTCCTGGACGGGCTCGTCGAAGGGTTCTTCGCACTCGAACTCGAACTGGAGGTTCATCGCCTTCAATCGCGCCGCCGAAGGCATGTTTGAAATCCCGCGGGAGCAGGTGCTCGGCAAGCTTTTGTGGGAGGTTTCGCCGACGATTCTCGGGACCGAATTCGATCGCCGCTATCGCCTGGCGATGTCGAACCGGCAGGAACAGCAGTTCGAGAGCTACACGCTGCTGCGACCGGACCGCTATCACGAGGTCCGCGCTTTCCCGCTGGGCGAAGGGATCGGGGTCGCGTTCAAGGACGCGACGGATCGGCAGAATATCCTCGAGGCGCTCCGCCGTCGCGAGCTCGAGCTCGCCCGCGTCCAGGAGATCGGCGGCATCGGCGGCATGAGAGTGGACCTCGCCGGCGGCCTCACCGGCCGACGCTCGCCCGAATATTTGCGCCTGCATGGCCTGCCGCCGGAAGCCGGCGTCGAAAGCCACGAGAACTGGGTACGTCGCATCCATCCCGACGACCGATCGCGGACAGTCGAGCATTTCCTGCGCGTCGTCGCGGGAGGCGAGACCCATTACAAATCGGAGTACCGCATTATCAGGCCGGACGACGGCTCGGTGCGCTGGATCCGGGCCGTGGGAGAAATAGAACGCGACGAAAACGCCGCGCCGATCGCCCTGGTCGGCGCGCATATGGACATCACCGACCGCAAACTCGCCGAGCAGGAAGCGCTGGAGAGCGAGGAGAAGCTGCGCGCGATCGCCGACGCCCTCCCGGTGCTTATATCCTACATCGACCGGGACCAGGTCTTTCGCTTCGCCAACAAGGCGTACGAGACCTGGTTCGAGCGCCCGTTGAGCGAAGTCCTCGGCAGGCGGGTCAACGAAGTCATGAGTCCGGCAATGTACGCGGCGAGACGCCCCTATCTCGAGCGGGCGCTTGCCGGCGAGAGCGTGTCCTACGAAGCCGATTTTATCCGCTCGACCGGCGCGACCGCTACGCAGGTTATCCACGTCCCGCACCGCGACTTTTCCGGCCAAATCCTCGGCGTCTACGTTGTGGTCAGCGACATCTCGGAGCGAATGATCGCCGAGAGAAAGATCGCCGAAAGCGAGGCGAGGTTCCGCTCGATCGCCAATAGCGCTCCCGTGCTGATCTGGGTGACCGGAGCGGGCGGCAAAAGGGAATTCGTCAATCAGGCCTATCTCGACTTTCTCGGCCAGACTTACGCGGAGGCGCTCGATTTCGACTGGCGCCGGGCGCTTCATCCGGACGATCTTCCGCGAATCCTTGCCGAGGAGCCCGTCGTCGGACCGTCCGTCCGGGTTGTCACGGTCGAAGCCCGCTTCCGCCGCAGCGATGGCGCGTGGCGCTGGCTAAGGTCGGAGTCTCAGCCGAGATGGGGCACTGCGGGCGAACATATCGGCTTCATCGGCGTGGCGCATGATGTGACCGAGGCGAAGGAGGCCGAGCGGCAGCTCACCCAAATCAATGAAACGCTGGAACAGCGGGTCGAAGAGCGAACGGCGCAACTCGCGGCGACCGAGGCTCTGGTCGGGACGTTCTTCGAACATTCCTCGGAGTGTCACGCGATCATGGTCGAGGAGGACGGCGGCTTCCGGTATCAGGAGGTCAATCCGGCCACGCTTCGCCTCTATGGAATGGCCAGAAACGAAGTCGTCGGTCGCAGAACGGAGGATGTGCTTGGACCGGTGGCCGGGGCTGTGGTCAACCGGCATCTCGCGGAATGCCTGCGCGACGGAGGCAGCCGGCGCTACGAAAGAATGCACGGCGGCGGCGTGGTCGAGGCGACCGCGACGGCCGTCCCGACGCGTGGGGGCCAAGCGCGGCGCGTGATCGTCAGTGCTCACGACGTCACCGAGCGAAGACGCCTCGAGGAACATCTGCGACAATCGCAAAAGATGGAGGCGCTCGGCCAGCTGACGGGCGGAGTGGCTCACGACTTCAATAACATGCTGACATTGGTCCTCGGCGGGCTCGACACCATCGACCGCCAGATCGCCGGTCTGCCCGATTCCCAGCCGAAGGCCCGAATTGCGCGCGCCAAGGATATGGCGCTTCAAGGCGTGCAGCGCGCACAGGCGCTGACCGACCGGCTGCTCGCGTTTTCACGCCAACAGGCGCTCGCCCCGCAGGTCATTAATGCGAACGCGCTGGTCGAGGGCATAGCCGATTGGATGCGACGAACCCTCGGCGAGCAGATTGCGCTCGAGACGGTCCTTGCCGAAGAGCTTTGGAACGCCTTCGTTGATCCGAACCAGCTCGAGAACGCGCTCATCAATCTGGCGCTCAACGCCAGAGACGCCATGCCGCGCGGCGGCAGACTGGTGATCGAAACGGCAAACCGATTCCTGGACGCGGCCTTTGTCGGCTCATTGCCCGAACCGATCGAGCCCGGCGAATACGTTATGATCTCAGTCGCCGACACCGGCGCCGGCATGGATGAACAAACGCGCAAGCGCGCGTTCGATCCGTTTTTCACGACCAAAGAGATCGGAAAGGGCACCGGTCTGGGCTTGAGCCAGGTTTACGGCTTCACTCGCCAGTCCGCCGGACAGGCCCAAATCGAAAGCGAACCTGGCAGGGGGACTGTCGTCAGGCTTTATCTGCCGCGCCAATCCGCCGCGCCGACGGCCTCGAAGAAGGTTGACGGGAAACCCTTCGTGCAAGCCGGGGGACACGAAAAGGTTCTCGTGGTCGAGGACGACGACGCGGTCCGTGCCTATACGGCTGAAATCCTGCGTGAGCTTGGCTACCGCGTATCCGAATCGTTCAGCGCCAAATCCGCTCTGGACGTCCTCGAAGGGGCGGAGCCGTTCGATCTGCTGCTGACCGACGTCGTGATGCCGGGAGAGATGAACGGTCGCGAACTCGCCGATGAGGCGATCAAGCTTCGCGGCGGCCTAAGAGTGCTGTTCATGACCGGATATAGTCGCGACGCGATCATCCGCCACGGCCGCATCGAGCCGGGCGTTCACGTGATCGGCAAGCCTTTCTCGTTCCACGACCTTGCTGCCAAGGTGCGCGAGAGGCTGGACGCGCCGGAGTGAGGCGCGATGTCCCGTCTCCATTGAGCCTTCTCCGCCATCGCGCCGATGGAGCCGCAATGCCCAGCCTTCGCCAGATCCGGCTCGCGACCAGCCTCGTTCTCTTCACTTATGTGACGCTGCATTTCGCCAATCACGCGCTGGGTAACATTTCCCTCGAAGCGATGGACGAGGGCCTCATCGTCCAGAAGGCGATCTGGCAGTCGCTCCCCGGGGCGGTCATCCTTTACCTGGCGCTCTTCACCCATATGAGCCTCGGCTTCTGGGCGCTCTATGCCCGGCGCCATTTTCGCTGGACCCGGCTCGAGGCGACGCAGCTCATTCTCGGCCTTTCGATCCCTTTCCTCCTTGCCGATCATTTTGTCGGCACCCGCGTCGCGCTCAGCCAATTCGAACTCGAGAAGAGTTACGAGCAGGAATTCCTGAAGTTCTGGGTCAACTCGCCTTTTTCAGGCGCGCTGCAGGCGATGCTGTTGCTGATCGTCTGGATTCACGGATGCGTCGGGATGCATTTCTGGCTGCGGCTGAAGCCGTTCTACCCGCGCGTGAAAGACCTTCTTCTGGCCGCTGCCGTGCTCCTGCCTACGCTTGCGCTGCTCGGTTACTACCATGGAGGCGAGGAAACGCTGCAGGCGGCTCAGAACCCTGAGTGGCGAACGCGCAACACGTCGCCAGACCACGTCGGAACCCTCGCTGAGAACGCGGTCTTGGTCGACGAGCGCACGCGAATCCTCGCTTTCCTTGGCGCGGCGCTTGTGTTGACGTTCTCCGCCAGAGGCGTCCGTCATTGGCGCGAACGACGGGTCGGATCGATCCGCCTGACTTATCCCGACCGGACGATACGCGCGCCCCGCGGCTTCAGTGTGCTCGAGGCGAGCCTCGTCAACAACATCCCGCACGCGCATGTGTGCGGCGGACGCGGCCGCTGCTCCACTTGCCGCATCCGGGTGCTGAGCGACGCGAGCGCCCTGCCCCCGCCGAGCGCGGCCGAGCATGCGGTGCTCGAGCGGGTGGGCGCGGCGCCCGGCGTCAGGCTTGCCTGCCAACTTCGTCCGACGAGCGATATCGCGTTCATGCCGATGTTGTCGCCGCATGCGACGACGGTCGACGCCTATCGAACCGGATCGGCCTATTCGGGGGTCGAGCGCTATGTCGCCATCATGTTCGTTGACATGCGCGGCTCGAGCCGGCTCGCCGAAGGCCGCCTGCCATTCGACACGGTGTTCGTCATCAACCAGTTCCTCAGCGCGGTCAGCAGTGCGATTCTCGCCGCCGGCGGAGAGCCGAACCAGATCCTCGGCGATGGCCTTCTCGCACTGTTCGGCATGGGCGGGAAGCCCGAAGCCGCCTGCCGTCAAGCGGTCACCGCATGCGCCGCGATCGCCGCCGCAGTCGAGAGGCTGAACGGCGCGCTCGCCCATGCTCTGCTCGAGCCGATCCGCTTCGGCATCGGCATCCACGCCGGTGTGACCATCGCCGGCAATATCGGCTACGACCGCCACGCCCAGTTCACGGTGATCGGCGACGCAGTCAACATTGCCGCTCGGCTCGAAGAAATGACCAAGACATTCGGCTGCGAAGTGATGATGTCCGAGGAGGTTTACCAGCGCGCCGGCTTCGGCCCGGACGACCTGCCGGCGCTGGATGTCGCGCCTCGCGGCCGAGAAGCCAGGCTCAAGGCGCGGAGGGCGGCCAGGGCCGCCGATCTCGCCGCCCCTTTCAACCATGGGTGCGCAGGCGGCGTCGTGAGCGAGATGGCGAGGCGTCCTATTCCACCGTAACTGCCGTCGTCACCGAATTTGCGATGTAGCAAACCTCGTGGGCTTGATGGTGAAGGTGCGCGAGCTTCTCCTTGTCCGGAGCGGCGCCCGTCCACTCGATCCGCGGGTGCAACGCGACCTTTGTGACCGCCTGTCTTCCCGGCGCGATCTCCCCCATCACGCCTTCCGCATGATCGGAATAGGCCGCCACCGCAAAGCCGGCGAGCCGGGCCAGATGCAGGAACGACAGCATGTGGCAGCTGGAGAGAGCAGCGACCAGCATCTCCTCCGGGTCGACCGCGGCCTCGACCGCCCATTTGCCGACGACGTGCGGCGACGCGGACGCAGGCATCGTCACGCCGCCGTCGAAGCTCACTTCATGCCCGCGGCTGAAGCGCCCTTTCGGGAAATCGTCGCCGTCCTTCAACGTCCATTTCACGTCCGCGGTATAGGTCGCCATTCCTGCCTCGTCGCAATAATGCGGCCTAACACATCGCTCACGCCGCCGGCGGTTCGGTAGCGCCCGGTCCGAGCGAGCGCTGAACCATGATGGTGTCCGTCCATTTGCCGAATTTATAGCCGACCGCCGGCAGGCAGCCGACCTGGCGGAAGCCGAACCCCTCATGGAGCTTGATCGAAGCGACATTGGCGGCGTCGATATACCCGATCATCTGGCGAAAGCCCGCCGCGGCGCAGGCGTCGATAAGAGCAGTCATGAGCTGGCGACCGATCCCGGCGTGCAGCAGGTCGCTGCGCACATAGATCGAATGTTTGATCGTGTAGCGATAGGCGGGGCGTTTGCGGAACGGCACGGCATAGGCGTAGCCGACGACCGTTCCTGCCCCCTCGGCCACAAGATGCGGCATCTTGCGGCGGTTCATCGATTTGCGCCGCCGCTTGATGTCTTCAGTGTCCGGCGTCTCGAACTCGCCGGGATCAACGCCCGGATCGACGCCGCGCCGGATGTGGTGCAGGTAGATCGCGAGCATCGCCGGCACGTCGCCGTCTCGGGACGTGCGAATCAAAACATGCGACCGGCCATGCTCGATCGGGCTGTGAGCTGTCAGTTCGGCTTTCGCGTCCATTCCAAACCTTAAAGGCCGCGCCGCTGTTGAGCTTTCGACGCAAGGCCGCCGCCTTATGACGTGGCCCCAGCCGGCGCGCAATCGTTTCCTTGCCGGCGCACGGCAGCCTCGGAACTGCCTGCGGCGGCGGGCGCGCGGGGGTCAGCCCATCATTCCCGAACGACGTAGGTATAGAACCGAATCGCCCCCGTCGCGTCGACCTCACGATAGAGGCCCTGGATTTCCGCCTCGAAGCCTGGGAACACGTTGGCGCTCTTCTCGAACATCTTGAGATATTCGATCATCGGCCGAGCCCGCTCGGTCAACCTTTCACCGGGAACGACGGTCGCGATGCCCGGCGGATAGACGACCCAAAGCGTCGTTGCGATGCGTCCTTCGAGCGCCTCGAGCGGCACATAGTCGACAGTGTTGCGCACCAGATGGCGCGAGGCTTCGCGCGGGGTCATGGCCATCTCCGGCAGATGCTTGGCGGCGAATTGCGCCCGCTGCAGCTGACTTGCGCCCGCGTCGCGAAAAAACGCGTGCATCTCGCCGCACAGGTCCTTGAGCCGCCTTCCGAGGTAACGCGCCGGCCGCTTGGCGACGAACTCGGGCATGACGTCGTCGAGTAGGACGTTGTCGTCATGCAGCCGCTTGAAGGCGACAAGCGCCGAAACGAGTGTGCCCGCCTTGCTCGACTCGACTCCCGGCGTCAAAAGGAAAAGGAGCGAGTTGAGATCGTTCTTCTCCGGCACCACCCGGTTCTCGCGCAGATATTGCGCCACCACCGGCGCGGGCACGCCATGGGCCTCGTATTCGCCGGTCGCCCGGTCGAAGCCGGGAGTCAAGAGCGTAAGCTTCGCCGGATCGGTCATGGCGAAGCCCTGTTCGAGCGCCGTGAACCCGTGCCAGGATTTGCCGGGCGCCAGTCCCCAGTACCGGGGGTCGCGGGCGATGAGGTCCGTCGACACATGCTCCCACGCGACCTCGTGGGTTGCCCCCTCGAGAGCCGCGTCGCGGATCGAGACCCGTTGCGGCACGAAGGGATCGAAAAACCAACGCCGCGCCGGGTCTCTCTCCTTCTCCTCGAATTCGCGCCGGACCGCGCGCAATTTTTTGCGCAGTTCGATGCCGAGCCGAATCGTGTCGTCCCACAGCACCTCACCCGAACGGCCCTTCATCATTTGCGCGCCGACATCGAGCGAGGCGAACAGCGGATAGAACGGCGAGGTCGAGGCGAATTGCATAAAGCCTTCGTTGAAGCGGCGATGCTCGACGCGCCGCCGCTGGCCCTTGATGTGCCGGTCGCGCACATGGATCTGCGAGGCCTGCGAAAAGCTCGCGAGCTGCTTGTGCGCCGACTGGGTCGCGACGATGCCGGGCGACTTTTCGCCAAGATCGCGCAAGCCCATCGCGAACCGGCGCTCATAGAGCGGATGAAACTTCATGAAGCCCGCCCAGGCCTCGTCGAACATTATGTATTCGCACAAGCTCCCGATGCGCTCGATGATACGCTGGGCGTCGTAGATTGTGCCATCGTAAGTGCACTGCTCGATCACCGCGACCCTGAACGGCCGCTCGCGCTTCCAGGCGTCCTTGTCCTCGACGAGCGGGCAATCGCGGATGCGCTCGCGGATCGCCGTCTCGTCGAGCTCGGCAGCGCGAATCGGGCCGATCAGCCCGTAGGCGTTGCGGTCAGTCGACAGGTAGATCGGGATCCCACCGCTCATCATCAGCGCGCCCTGGTGGGCGGCCTTGTGGTTGTTGCGGTCGAAAAGCACGAGATCGCCCTCCGCAATCAGGTTGGTCGCCACGATCTTGTTCGCGGACGACGTGCCGTTGAGGACGAAATAGGTCTTCTCGGCGCCGAAGATGGCCGCGGCCTCCTTCTGCGCCTGCAGCGCCGGCCCTTCGTGGGTCAGAAGGTCACCGAGTTCGAGGATCGAATTGTCGAGGTCGTCGCGAAAGATCGCGTCCCCCAGATGCTCGACGAAGATGCGGCCGATGGGGCTGCGGCTGTAGAACACGCCGCCGTTGTGGCCGGGGCATGTCCAAAGCTGGTTGCCCTCTTCCTGGTAGTCAACAAGCGCGCCGAAGAACGGCGTCTTCAGCGTGTCGGCATATTGCTTGAGGCGCGAGACGAGGTTGCGGGCGATGAATTCCGGCGTCTCCTCGGCCAGAAACACATAGCCGTCGATGAAGTCGAGCACCTCGACCGGAATATCCTCGAAGCGCTTGCGCCTGACCAGGACGACGATCGGCATGTCCAGGCCGCGCTTACGCATCAGGTTGATGAGCGAAGCGGCCTTGCCCTCGATGCCCTTCTTGCCCCAGTCGACAACCATGCAGCCGATCGCCGCGTCGGTCTGCACCGCGATTTCGGCGTCTTCGACCCGGCGCGCCTTGATCACCTGAAAGCCGAGCCGCTCGATGGCGGCGATGATCTGATTGACTCTCAGGCCCTCGAGGTCGTCGGCGTCAAACATTGGCGCCGAGAACAGAAAGGTCAGACGTTGGGAAAAGTTCATCGCTTTCGTATCCCGTCGTCGGACGGATGTCCTTGCGGACACCCATAGCTGCTCGCCAGACAGGCGTCGTTGCCGACGTCCCGTCATGGTTAGCGGCGTTACATCCGCGGAGCAGAGTCCCCTGCGGCGAAAGCTAAGACAGCATGCGCGTGTCAGAATCAAGTCGGCCGCGGGCGCTGGGTTCCGCCGCTGTAATCGCCCATACCCACCGAGGGCGCCGTTCGCCCAAGGCAATCTCTCTCTGGTGAGAGGCCCCGCAAATGTGCTAAATGTTGCCTCATCTGAAATCGGGAAACGGGCTCGTCAAGGAGTTGACCTTCGTCGCGCGGCTGAAGCGACGGGACTGGCGCGTAGGGACGAAGCAGACGGTGATCGAGCCAGCTTGCGTGGCATGCTGCCACCGATCTGCTTCGGTACCGGCGGCATGACGGCGCCTTCGACCACAGGGCGGCCGGGTCGAGCGACGGGGTGACGATCTTGAGTTCGGTGATCCTGACGCTGAACGCTGGCTCCTCGTCGCTCAAATTTGCCGCTTTCGCTTTGTCTCTCGCCGACCGCAAGCCGCAACTCCTCGCGTCGGGCCAAATCGAGGGCATCGGGGCGGCGGCGCGCGGCGACGTCAAGACGGCTGCGGGCGAAAAAATCGCACTCGCGTTCGATCCCTCGGTCCGCCGTGTCGACCACGAAGTCGCGATGGGCGCCATCCTCGGCTGGCTGCGGCAAGCCGGATATGAATCTTCCGTCGCCGCAGTCGGACATCGCGTCGTCCACGGCGGGCTCAATCTCGTCGAGCCGAAGCTGATCGACGAGTCGGTGATTGCGACCCTCAAGGAATTAATTCCGCTCGCGCCGCTGCATGAGCCGCACAATATCGCTGGTATCGAGGCGGCGATGAATGCATTTCCGTCGACCCCGCAGGTTGCCTGCTTCGACACCGCTTTCCATCGCAGCCATCCGTTTCTCGATGACACCTATGCGCTGCCACGCTCCTATTACGACGAGGGCGTCCGCCGGTACGGCTTCCACGGACTCTCATACGAGTACATCGTGCGGAAGCTGCGCGAAATCGCCCCCGTGATCGCCCGTGAGGACGTCGTCATTGCCCATCTCGGCAACGGCGCCTCGATGTGCGCGGTCCATGACGGCCGCGCCGTCGCCTCGACCATGGGCTTCACTGCACTCGACGGGCTGGCGATGGGCACGCGCTGCGGACAGCTCGATCCGGGCGTTGTGCTTTATCTCATGACCGAGAAGAAGATGAGCGCGGACGAGATCTCGGATCTTCTCTGGAAAAATTCCGGCCTCAAAGGCATGTCGGGCTTGTCGCAGGATATGCGGGAGCTCGAGGCGTCCTCAAGCCCGGCGGCGCGGGACGCGATCGCCTATTTCGTTTCCCGGATCCGACGCGAACTCGCTGGACTTGCAGCGACCGTCGAGGGTGTCGAAGCCGTGGTCTTCACCGCGGGCATCGGCGAAAACTCCTGGAAGGTGCGCGAAGCGGTCCTCAAGGGAATGGAATGGATGGGAATCCATCTTGACGCCGAAGCGAATCGCGAGAGCGCCCAGATCATCAGCGCCAAGGATTCCCCGACGACTGTCTTCGTCATCCCGACCGACGAGGAGCTCATGATCGCCGAGCACACCGTAAGCACGGCGGAGGCGGTATCCCTCTCCTGAAGGAATAGCGGCGGGATTAAGGGCGACTCGCGCCGCGCTATCCCGCGCGTCGCCGAATTGATTTCGCCCCCCGGTCGCGCTTCGTCATCTTCGCTCGTCCTTGTTGGCGCGGGCCGCGCGCCAGCGTGCCTGTAGCGCCGCGATGTCGGCGTCGTCGAGCGGAGCCAAGCGCTCGAACACGACCGCATTGACGCCATTCTCCAGGCGGAACACCTCGCCCGACCGCCGAAACTTCGCCCCGATCCCCTCCCCCGTCAGCATCTCGCGCGATGGTACAACGACGGTCTGCTGATGGTCTGGATCGAGGTGGGTCTGGACCGGATCGCCGACGATAAGAAACGCGCAATCCTTCAAGCCGGCCGTCGGCGGCCCATTGACCTCGTCGACGTCTGGCATCTTGACGTCGGTCATCGCGCGCGCTGCCGTCTCGCGCTCCGGACGCAGTTGCCACAACTCGCCGATCAGTTGGCCGCTGAATGTGTAGCTCGAACCGACCCCGCAAACCTTCGCCTCGGGACGCGCGCGTTCGTCGACCCAGTCCTTGAGCCGCCCGAGTTCGCCAAGGTCGGCCCGGGGCGCGCGCGGCAGCGCGGCGATCGGCGTGAGGCCAAGGGGGTTGAGCGCTGCGGCAAGCGGCGAAAGAGTGATCGCGCCGAGCGCGGCGACGGCCACAAGCGTCGCGCGAGTTCGGCTCGCGAAGGCGAGCATCAGAGAGCCCGCGACCGGCGCGGCGATCGCCGGCGCGATCAGATAGAGGTGATGAACGTAGGGCGTCTGGATGCGTAGAAAGAGCGCAGCGGCGATCGCCGCACTGCCCAGCGTCAGCCGCAATAGGCGCCGGTCCGCCGAGCGCCTCCAGAGCCACGCCGCCCCGGCAATCGCCGCGAGTGCGGGCAAAATCCCGATCCAGTCGCCGAGCTGACGCAGGAAACCATCCGGCGGCTTGCGATAGGCGGCGTAGGATGTGGCGTAGTCGTGGGCACCCAAGTTCGGCAGCCAGCCGACGACGACCGGGCTTGCGAGCGCAAGCAGCGTAAGCAGCGCGAGCGCTGCGGCCGCCGCAGCATCCCTCCAACGGAAGCGCGCCCCCGTGTTGAGCGCGATCGAGGCGGCGTCGAGCACCAGCATGACCGCGATTCCCGCCGCGGCGAATGCGTACCAGCGCCGGAATGCGAACATCGCGAACAGGGTCAACGCCAGCGCCAAAGCGACGCGTCGCGTCATCGGGGCGACCAGCGGGTCGTGGCCCGGTCGCAGCGCCAGCAGGCGGGCGAGGCGCTCGGCGAGGCGGAGCGCGCAGACAACGAAAACGAGCCCGCCGACATCCGGCATGCCGCGCGCGGCGACCGCCATGGCGGCCGGATAGGCGAAGAAAACGGCGACGACGCCTAGGGTAAGCCACCCCTCATCCGATCGACTTCGCCGAGCGCCCCTTCTGCCGTCCACGTGAGAATGCGGGGGCGAGGGCAAATGCCGACCGGCGCGACGGGCGAGGTCTCGGGATAGAATCGCGAGCGCGAGCAGCGCCGGCGCCGCGTAGAGCGCCATCACCGCGAAAGTATAGACCGCCCGCGACGTCGGCTCGGTCAGCGCCAGCGCGAGGCCTGGAATGACCGCAGGGCCCCAGCCATAGTCCTGCGTGATCGACTGCGCGACGGCCGAGAAGAGCAGCGGCCAATTGCCCGCATCGGCCAGCCGGGCGACCATGACCGAGACGCTGCGATAGGTCATGAAGTCGGCGATCATCAGATCGCGCGAGACGAGCACAACATAGACCGCATAGGCGCAAAGCCCAGCGAGAGCGGCTGCATAGAGCGCGACAAGGCCAAGCGACAGACGCGGGCGCCGCCGGGCTGTGCGCGCAAGCCAGCCTGCGAGTCCGATTGCGAAAGCGAGCGAGGCGAAACTGGCGAGCTTCAACGCCGCCTCCGGCCCGGCGAGCGCGCCAAGGATCACGAGGATGACGCCCGCCAGGAGGCAAAGCGTTGCGCGCCAAAGCGACGCTTCGTCGAGCATGAAGGCAAGGACGGCGGCTGCAAGCCCGGAAACGCCCACAACGCCGATCGCGACAACCGTCGACGCGTCGGGCGCGACGCGCCGCAGAACGAGCGCGACCGGGGCAGCGAGCGCAAGGGCCGCCAGAAGGGCGACCCACCGAATCGCGCAAAAGGTGGGAGGCGCAAGCGCGCGCCGCTCGACGACCGACATGGCCGAGACGAATATCGGAAGGCGGTTAAGGCTTTGCGCGCGGCCGCGTCGCAGTTTGAAGCGATCCGGGGGGGGGGCTACCGCCCCGCCAGCCGGTCGGCGAATAGCGCCACCGTCTTTGCGTAAATCTCGGCCGAATTCCATTGCAGGATCGCGGCGAAGTTCGGCTCGCCTTCGTCCCAACCCGCGCCCGGCTGCCAGCCGTGGCCCTTGAGGAAGGCCGCGGTCGAAGCGAGAGCGTCGGCCGAATTGTGAATGAGGTCCGGCGTTCCCGTACCGTCAGGGGTGGTCGCGAACATCAGGTACGCGGACGGCATGAGCTGCGTCTGACCGATCTCGCCCGCCCAGGCGCCGCGCAATTCCCTCGGATTTTGCACGATGCCGCGCTCAACCAGCATCAGGGCGTCGACCAGTTCGGCGCGATAGCGCTCGGCGCGGCGGCAGTCCCAGGCGAGCGTCGCGAGCGCGCTATAAGTGGGAAACGAGCCGCTATCGCCGCCGAAACTGGTCTCCTGCCCCCAGATGGCGACCAGCACCGGCCCCGGCACGCCGAAGCGTTGCTCGATCACCTTCAAGGGCTCGGCGTATCGCTTGAGTTCCGCCCTGCCGCGCGCGACCATTCCCGGCGTCACGTGGCTCGCGGCGAAGCCGTCGAAATTATGCCCGAACATCGCAACCCCGCCGTCGTGCCGCTTGACCGCAGGGTCATAGGCGACGCCCGCCAGCGCCCGATCCACCGCGCTCGCCGACACGCCGTTGCCTTGCGCCACTCCCTTGAACGAGCTGAGCCACTTGTTGAATCCTTCCGGCCCATGACCGCAGTCCTCGGCGCTCGCGCTGACGGCGCAGAGCGCGGCGGCAGCCGTGGCGAGGGCCGCGGCTCGAACGGCGCGTTTGAAAACGGCGGGGCAAGATCTGTCGGCAGCGCGCAATGTCATCCTCCCGGCGGCTCGGGCCACGGCCTCGCCTCTCCCGCGCGAATTTCCTCGAAGGCGCGGACCGTCCGCAGCACGCCAACATCGTCGAAGCGCCGCCCGACGATCTGCAAGCCGATCGGCAGGCCCTCTTTATCATAGCCGCAATTGACCGACGCCGCCGGCTGTTCCGACATGTTGAAAGCGACGGTGAAGCCGATGTGCGGAAACGGATTGAGCGGATCGCGGCTGGGCGACGCCCATTCCGCAGGAAAGGCGGTCATCGGCGCCGTCGGCGAAAGTACGAAGTCGAAACGATTGGTCGCCGCGATCGCGGCCTTGCGCATCTCCGGAATCTGGTCGAAACCGCGAAACACCTCAACGCCCGAAAAGCCGGCGGCGGACTCCGCCCATTCCAGGATAAAGGGCAGAACAAGGGCGCGCCGCTCCGCCGAGAGTTCGCCGATGTCGCTCAGCGCCCTGGCGCGCCAGAAACGGTCGAGGCCATCGAGCATGGCCTGGGTGAGGAAGGGCTTCATCGGCTCGACATGAGCGCCCGCCGCTTCGAAGTCGCGCGCGGCGCGCTCGATCGCAGCCTTGACGTCGGCGGAAGGCGCGACGCCACAGCCTGCCTCAAGGAGGAGGCCGAGCTTCATGCCTTTGAGCGCCGCGGGCTCGACCATCCAATCCAGCGCCTCGTATTTGAGGCTCGAATAGTCGCGGGGGTCAGGAAGCGACAACGTCGCCATCATCAACGCCGCGTCGGCCGCGTCGCGGGTCATCGGGCCGGCGACGCGGCCGACATAAGCCGGATCGATCGGAACTCGGCCGGCGCTGGGCTTCAAGCCCACGAGGCCGCACCAGCCCGCCGGGAGCCGGATCGAGCCGCCGATGTCGGTGCCGAGATGAAGCGGGCCGTAGAGCGCGGCGCCGGCCGCGGCCGCGCCCGCGGACGAGCCGCCCGGATTGCGATCGAGCTTCCAGGGATTGCGCGCAAGCGCATGGAAGCTCGAAAGACCCGAAGACAGCATGCCATAGTCGGGCATGGTCGTCTTGGCGAAGATGATCGCGCCTGCTTCGCGCAGCCGCTGGGCGGGCGGCGCGTCCGCCGGCTGGGGCGACATGTCCTCCGCCGCCGTGCCGACCGGCTTCGGATCGCCGCGGGTGGCGATATTGTCCTTGATCGTGACCGGCACGCCGTCAAGCGGGCCAAGCGGTTCGCCCTTCGCCCAGCGCGCCTCGGATGCGCGCGCCTCTTTCAGCGCGCGTTCGGGTGCAAAAAGCCAAGTCGCATGAATATGCGGCTCGTAAGCCTCGACCCGCCCGATAACCGACGCCATCGCCTCGACCGGCGACAGGGCGCGGTTCCGGTAGGCGCTAAGGAGCGCCGCCGCCGACATACGGAACGGCTGCATGATCAGCCCTTCGCGGCCTTCACCCGTTCTTTTATTGCCACGACATGGCCGAGAGGTCGTTGACGAAAATTGGCGCGTTCTTCCATAGGCCCTTGAGCTTGGCGTCTGCCACAGTCACGTTCGGCAGCTGGAACAGGAAGGCGTTGACGCTGTCCTCGGCGATCTTTCTCTGCGCTTCGCCGAGCGCCGCCTTGAAGGCGTCGAGATTGGGCGCGGTCGTCACCTTCTTGTAGATCTCCTGAAACGCCGGGCTGTCATATTGGAAATAATAATTGGGATTGGCATAGATGCCGATGTCCAGGGGCTCGACGTGGCTGATGATCGTCAGGTCGAAGTTCTTGTCCTTGTAGACGCCGCTCAGCCATTGCGCCCATTCGACATCCTGGATCTTGGCGTTGATCCCGACCTCGGCGAGCTGAGCAGCGATGATCTCTCCGCCCTGTCGTGCATAAGGGGGCGGCGGCAGGATCAGACTGAGCTCGAGCGGGGTCGTAATGCCCGCCTCTTTCAGGAGCGCTTTCGCCTTCTCGGGATCGTGCGGATACATGCCGGTCAGATCGACATAGCCGGGGTCGTTCGGCGTCAGATGGCTGCCGATCGGCGTTCCGAGACCATCCATGGCGCCGTCAATGATCGCCTTGCGATCGATCGCGTAGGCGATTGCCTGGCGCACTTTCAGATCGTCGAGCGGCTTCTTCTTGTTGTTCATGGCGAGGATCGTCTTGCCCTCGGTGCCGCCGACCAGCACCTGGAAGCGGGGATCGCTCTTGAATTGTCCAAGCGCCTCGACATTGGCGAAGCGGGGAAACGCCTCGACGTCGCCGGCGAGCATTGCGGCGACCGCCGCTGAAGGATCGGAAATGAAGCGAAAAGTTGCATGCGTCAGCGGGATCTTTGCCGCGTCGCGAAAGCCGTCCCACTTGTCGAGGGTGAGCGATGAGCCCTTGGTCCAGGATGTGAGTTTATAGGGTCCGGTGCCGACAGGGTTGGTCGCGTCGCTCGCCGCGCTCTTCTCGTTGAGGATCACCGCTGTATCGTTGCCAAGATGAAACAGCGCCTCGAAACTCGGATCCTTGAATTTGAGTACTACCGTCATCGGGTCGGGCGTCTCGATGGATTCAATCGAGGCGAAGAAAGCCTTATCCTTGTTGGTCGAATCCTTGGCCGCAAACCGCTCGAACGAATATTTGACATCCTTCGAGGAGAACGGTTCGTCGTCCTGGAACTTGACGTTCGGCTTGAGGGTGAAAGTCAGGGTCTTGAGGTCGGGCGAGAATACCCATTTCTCCGCGAGCAGCGGCGTCACCGAGAAGTCCTCGTTGATCTTAACGAGCCCTTCGAAAATGTTGTAGTGCGTCACTTCGCCGATCGCCGCCGCTGGCGCGCTGGTGGGGTCGAGGCCGGGCGGCTCGAGCACCATGCCGATCGTGACGCTGTCCTTGGCGAAAGCGAGGCCTGTCGAGGCCAGGAGTCCCAGCCCGAGCGTGAGAAAAAATCGATTCGCGCGGCGCATAAAGGCTCCAAGGCTGTGGGAGATACAGCCCAACCATACCACCGCAAGCCGTGAGATCGTCAAGACGCAAGTCCCTCCTTCCCCGTTCAGGGAAGAAGGGACCTCAAACACGGCCCGATAAGGCCGAGACGGTCAGTGCGCGCTGGAGCCGTCGCCCGCGGGACGAGCGCGACGCTCAGCCATGAAGCGTTCAAACTCCTCGCGGTCCTTGGCGCGGCGGATCGCATCCGAATATTCGGCGAACTCGCGCTGCGCCTCATCGAGCTTGCGGCGCTCTTCGTCGAGCCGCCCGAGCTCCGCCGTCCGCCACTCGTCGAATGCGGCGTTGCCGGTCGGCGAGGCGTAATAACGGCTTGCCCGCCGGGCCGCGCCGCCGCACGCCCAAAATGAATTGGAGCTCATCATCGCGCGTGCGTCCTGCCACTTGTTGTTCGCGAGGGTTTGCAGATCGGGACCGCCATTCCGGCTCTGCCAGAATTTATATCCGAGGATCGCAAGGCCGATCGGCCAGAAAACGACGAACCCCAGAATCATCGCGATGATCTCGAACGCCGTCCAGCGCGACCCGCCGCGCCTCCAACGGGCGCCCGCCCAGTCGCTCGGGCCAAATTCCCGCGCTCCGTACGCACCACCCATCGTGTTATCCGCCGTGCCCATTACGAGCCTCCATGTCCTCTCGCCAGCGACGCTCAAATCACGGGATTTGCCCGCGCCCTGTGAGATCGGTAGCCGCGAAGCGGCCTGCAAGAGCCGTCGAATGTAATAAAGCATTACATTAATGTCAGTGTCGCTGACCTAAACAAGCGGAAACCAGCACGCGACTCTCCGTTCCCTGTCCGCGATAGGGTCGAGGGGCGGCGCCTCGGCGAGGCAACGCCCTCGGGCGAATGGGCAACGCGGCGCAAAGGGGCAGCCGCCTTCCGCCGCGCCCCCGATCGCGGGCGTGGGCGGCGGGACTCGTGTCGGCCGGTCGAGCCGGGGCGTCGCATCGACCAATTCGCGCGTATAGGGATGAGCGGGATTGGCGAGCAGATCATCGGTCTTTCCGATCTCGACAATGCGTCCACGGTATATCACCGCCGTCGTCTCGCAGATGTGCGCTACGACAGCGAGATCATGGCTGATCAGGAGGAAGGTCACGCCGGCCTCGCGCTCGAGATCGGTCATCAGATTCAACGCCTGCGCTTGCACCGAGACGTCGAGCGCCGACACCGGCT
The DNA here is from genome assembly GCA_963794655.1 of uncultured Alphaproteobacteria bacterium. GTDB lineage: Bacteria > Pseudomonadota > Alphaproteobacteria > Rhizobiales > Beijerinckiaceae > Roseiarcus. The sequence goes on along the minus strand of CAWCEV010000005.1, from coordinate 234,368 downwards.
CGTCCGCAACGACCAGCTTTGGTCGGGTGATGAGCGCGCGCGCGATGGCGATGCGCTGGCGCTGGCCCCCCGAAAACTCATGCGGATGCTTCATTGCGTCCGACGCCTTGAGGCCGACTGCCTCGAGCGAGGCCTGCACACGCGCCCGGCGCTCGGCCCTCCCTGCCCTGCCCAGCGCCGCCAGCGGTTCGGCCACGATTTTTTCAATGCGCTGGCGCGGGTCCAGAGAACCGTAGGGGTCTTGGAAGACCATCTGCATGTGCGCTCGCATCGCGCGCAGTTCGCCGCGCGGCAAATCGAACAGCGAGCGCCCCTCGAGGCGGACTTCACCTGAGTCCGGCCTGTCGAGCGCGAGCGCGATGCGCGCCAGGGTTGATTTCCCAGACCCCGATTCCCCAACGATCCCGAACGAGCGCTGACGCAACACTGCGAAGCTCACGCCCGCCAGCGCCGGCGTTGCGCTCTTGCGCCCGAACGGGCCGGCGCTGGAATGACGGTAGGTCTTGACCAGCGCCGAGACTTCGAGCAGCGGCGGTTCGCTCATCCGTCCAGCCTCACGTCGCCCGCCCGGTGGCAGCGCGAGACGTGGTTCGCGCCGAATGAGACGAGAGGAGGCGGCGTCGTCCGGCACCGGTCAATGGTCAGCGCGCATCGGCCGGCAAATGGGCAGCCCGCGACATGGTCGTGCGTGACCGGTGGCGCGCCGGGAATGGTCGCGAGCCGCGCGCCGCGCGGCGCGCCGGGCCGTGGCCGAGCCTCAAGCAGCGCCAGAGTATACGGGTTTCTCGGCCGGCGAAGAACGGCGTCGACCGGGCCGCTCTCCATGATCAGCCCCGCATACATCACCATAACGCGGTCGCAATGCCCGGCGATCACAGCGAGATCATGGCTGACAAGAAGGATCGCCACCTTCGATTCGACGCGCAGGCTGTCGATGATGGCGAGAATGCGCGCCTGCACGGTGACGTCGAGCGCGGTCGTCGGCTCATCGGCGATCACAAGGCGCGGCGAACAGCCGATCGCCATGGCGATCATCGCCCGCTGGCGCTCGCCGCCGGAAAGCGCGAACGGATAAGAGCGGGCGGCGCGCTCCGGTTCGGCAAGCCGCACGTGCTCGAGCAACTCGACCGCGCGCCGGCGCGCAGCCGCCTTGGCCATTCCGCGATGCAGGATCAAAGGCTCGGCGACTTGCGCCCCAACCTTGTGGAGCGGATTCAGCGCCGTCATTGGCTCCTGGAAGATCATGGCGATGCGGTCGCCGCGCAATTGCTGCATCGCGTCTTCCCCGAGGCCCACGAGCTCCCGCTCCTCGAAGCGGATCGAACCCGAGACGCGCGCGCCCTCGGGCGTGAGAGCCATCAAAGCGAGCGCTGTCATCGTCTTGCCGGAGCCGGATTCGCCGACCACTCCGAGGCTCTCGCCCTCGGCGATCGAGAACGACGTCCGGTCGACGACCCGATGCAAGCCCCCCGGCCCCGGCGCCGGGAGATCGACCGCAAGCTCGGCAACCTCAAGCAGCATCTCAGAGCCGCGCCTTCAGTTTTGGATCAAGCGCGTCGCGCAGGCCGTCGCCAAGAAGATTGAGGCCAAGCACGCTGAGCGCGATGGCGACGCCGGGGTAAAGCGCCAGTCTCGGCGCGTTGTAGAGAACATTCTGCGCGTCGGCGAGCATCTTACCCCACGATGTCTGCGGCGGCTGGGCGCCGAGGCCCAAGTAGGAAAGCGCCGCCTCGGCCAGGATGGCGATGGCGAACTGGATCGTCGCCTGCACGATCAACGCTGGCGCGATGTTGGGCAGCACATGATCGAAGGCGATCGCCAGCGGTCCGCGGCCGGCGGCGCGGGCGGCGAGCGCATATTCGCGCGAAAGCACGCCGTTGGCGGTTGCTCGCGTGAGCTTCGCGATCACCGGCACGTTGACGATGCCGATGGCGACGATCGCATTGACGACACCGGGGCCGAATGTGGAGGTCAGCATGATTGCTGTCAAAAGCGCCGGAAAGGCAAACGTGAAGTCACTGAGCTTCATGATCCCGTCCTCGACGAGACCTTTGGCGAACGCCGCCAATAGCCCAAGCGCGACGCCGAACGCGAGCCCGATGCTCACCGCGACGACGCCGACGAGGATCGAGACCCGCGAGCCGGCCATTATTTGCGAGGCGACGTCGCGTCCAAGATTGTCGGTGCCGAACCAGTGGGCCGCCGAAGGGGGCGCGAGCCGGTGCGGGATGTCGATCGCCGCCGGCGGATAAGGCGTCCAGACCAGCGACACCGCCGCCGCGAGCAAGAGCGCGCCGACGAGGACCGCACCGAGCCATAAGCTCGCGCCGCCGCGCAGGCGAAATGGGAGCGCGAAGCTCACGCGGCTCGCGCCCGCAGCCGCGGGTCAATTGCAGCGCAGGCGAGGTCGACGATGAAGTTCAATCCGATCACGATCAGCGCAAGCAACATCACCCCGTTCTCGACCACGAGCGTGTCCCGATTGGAAATCGACTGCAGCATCAGCCGGCCGAGGCCCGGCAGAACAAACACGTTCTCGACCACGATCGCGCCGGCGATCAGGTTGGCGAACTGTAACCCCATGATGGTGAGGATCGGCGTCAGCGCGTTTGGCAGAGCGTGACGCCAGAGCGCCGCGCGTCGTGACACGCCCTTGGCGCGCGCGGTGCGCATGAAATCCTCGTTCAGCGCCTCAATCAGAGCCGAGCGGGTGACACGAGTCAGGATCGCCGCCTGCACGACGCCGAGCGCGATCGCTGGCAGGATCAGGGCGCTAAACGCGCGTGCCGGATCTCGCCAACCCGGAAATCCCCCCGCCGGAACGAGCCGCAGAGTCACCGCGAAGACGATCACGAGCAGGATCGCGAGCCAGAAGTTCGGGACAGCGACGCCGACCTGGCTCGCGCCCATCACGACAGCGTCGCCCGCACGCCCGCGCCGATCCGCGGCGTAGACGCCAGCCGTGAGCCCGACCGCGGCCGCAAAAATCATCGCCATCAGCGCGAGCGGAGCGCTGACGGCGAGGCTCGAGGCGATCAGCGGACCGATCGGGGAATTATAGGCGTAGGAAAGCCCGAGATCCCCGCGCAGCGCGCCGCCGATCCAGTTTGCGTAACGGACGGGCGCCGGCTGATCGAGTCCGAGTTTATGCGATAGTGCGGCGACCGCCTCCGGCGTCGCGGTCGGGCCCAGCATGGTCTGGGCGGCGTCGCCCGGCAGAATGTTCATGACCGCGAACACGATCATGGATGCGATCAGAAGCGTGGCCGCGAACAGAAAGATCCGTTGGATGGCGTAACCGAGCATAGCCTTGAGCTAGCGCGCGAGCGCGGAGCCGCGATAGGGCCTCACGAGCTCTTCTCGGCCAGCGTCGAGGCGAGTCGCAGCGAGATCTCATCTGAAAGCGCGCGGGCAAGCCGGATCTCTGCGTCGCGGGCGGCGCGCAAATCGTTGTAGCGCTGTTGCGAGCGGTCATAGGCTGCGGCAGCGGTGGCTTTGCCCACGGTGACGACCGCGCCGCCATCGACCTTGGTCAGGGTGAACTCGGCCTCGCCCACGATTGTCGCGGAAGTTGCGACGTTGATCAGGGAATTGACGGTCGGCGTCTGGGTGTTGGTCGACACCTTCACCGTCAGGCGATATTGCGGCGGCGGCGTCTGGCCGGTGCCGTTGAGGGCGGTTGTGAGATTGTCGGCGAGATAGTGGCCGATGCGGTCTTTGATCGGCTCGACTTCAATCGCGCGGACCTTGTCGACGAGACCCGGATGCGCTGCCTCGCTGTAGAGGGGCTGGAAGCAACCCGCGAGTCCCGCGGCGAGCGCAAGCGCCGCGAGGACGCCAAGACCTCTAGACCACGACATTGACGATCCTCAGGGGCACGATGATGACCTTGCGGGCCGGCTTATTATTCATCGCCCTGACGACCCCGTCGAGGGCGAGCGCCGCGGCCTCGATCCGCTTCCCGTCGGCGTCCCGCTCGATCGTCAGTTCGCCCCGCTTCTTGCCGTTGACTTGAACGACGTAAGTAACGTGGTTCGAGACGAGCAGGCTGCGGTCGGCGACCGGCCACGGGCTCTGGGCGACGAAGCCCTTGTGGCCGAGCGCCTCCCAGCATTCTTCCGCCAGGTGCGGCATCATGGGCGCGAAGCAATGGATGAGGATGTCGCCCGCCTCCGCGAAGGCGGCGCGCAAGTCGTCGCCGACCGGCGACTCCTGGATCGCTCCCACCGCCGCGGCGAGTTCGTTCGCGAACTCGTAAATGACGGCAATGCAGACATTGAACCGAAGGCGCTCGATCTCATCTTCGATCTTGGCCAGCGCCGCATGGGCGACCCGGCGGATGCGGCTCGCCTCTTCCCCATAATGCGACGGCTGCGGCGGCCGCTCGCTCCCGACGACGCGCTCGACCTCGCAGGTCAGGCGCCACAGGCGTTGCGTCTGCTTGAATGCGCCCTGGACGCCTGCCTCCGTCCAGATGACGTCGCGCTCGGGCGGCGAGTCCGAGAGCATGAACCACCGCGCCGTGTCGGCGCCATAGGTCGAGATGATCTCGTCCGGGTCAATGGTATTGCGCCTGGACTTCGACATTTTCTCGTTCGGGCCGATCTCGACCGGCTCGTCGCCGGCAAGGAGAAAGGCGCGGCGACCGCCGCCGTCCGCTTCCACGCGAATTTCTGACGGCGCAAGCCATTGGCCGTCCCCGCCGCGATAGGTTTCGTGCACCACCATGCCCTGAGTGAAGAGGCCGGCAAAGGGTTCGTCGAGACCGAGATAGCCGCATTTCCGCATCGCGCGAGTGAAGAAGCGCGAATAGAGGAGATGCAGGATAGCGTGCTCGATGCCGCCGATATACTGGTCGACCGCCAGCCAATGGTCGGCCATCGCCGGATCGTCCGGCGCGGAGGCGTTATGGGGATCGGTGAATTGCACGAAGTACCACGATGAATCGACGAACGTGTCCATTGTGTCGGTTTCACGCGTCCCCGCGCCGCCGCATTGCGGACAGGCAACGTGCTTCCATGTCGGATGGCGGTTGAGCGGGTTACCCGGCTGATCGAAGGTCACGTCTTCCGGCAGCTCGACCGGCAAATCCTTGTCCGGGACCGGCACGACGCCGCAGGTCTCGCAATGGATAATCGGGATCGGGCAGCCCCAATAGCGCTGGCGCGAAATGCCCCAATCCCGGAGCTTGTAGTTGATCTCCCGCTTCGCCTGCGGACGACCGCCGACCGTGATCTGCTCCAGCCGGCGCGAAACCTCCTCTTTGGCCTGCTCGACCGTCATGCCGTCGAGGAAGCGCGAATTGATCATCACGCCATTGCCTTCATAGGCGATTTGATCGATTGCGAAGCTCGCGGGATCGAGTTCGGGCGGACATACCACCGGAGTCACGCCAAGGCCGTAGGCGCGGACAAAATCGAGGTCGCGCTGGTCGTGGGCGGGGCAGCCGAAAATCGCGCCCGCGCCGTACTCCATCAGCACAAAATTGGCGACGTAGATGGGCAGACGCCATTCCGGGTCGAAGGGGTGCACGACCTTTAGCCCGGTGTCGTAGCCCCGTTTGGTCGCAGTCTCAATCGCGGCGACGGATGTGCCGAGTTTCCGCGTCTCCTCGATGAACGCTTTTAGCGCCGGGTCGTGCTTCGCGGCCGCTGCGGCCAGCGGGTGGTCGGGCGCGATCGCCATGAACTTCGCGCCGAACAACGTGTCGGGGCGGGTCGTATAAATGTCGAGCTCGTTTGTCGCGAGCTCGCCCTTAAGCGCGCCGAGTGTCGCGGGATCGATGACGAACCGGACCGCAAGGCCCTCGGATCGCCCGATCCAGTTCTTCTGCATGAGGCGGACTTTTTCCGGCCAGCGGTCGAGACGGTCGAGGCTGGCGAGCAGATCGTCCGAATAGTCGGTGATCTTGAGGAACCATTGGGTAAGCTCGCGCTGCTCGACGATCGCTCCCGAACGCCAGCCGCGGCCGTCGATCACCTGCTCGTTCGCAAGCACGGTCTGATCGACCGGATCCCAATTGACCTTTGACTTCTTGCGCGCGACCAGACCCGCAGCGAGGAAATCGAGGAACAGCTTCTGCTGATGCTTGTAATAACTCGGATCGCAGGTCGCGATCTCGCGCGACCAGTCGAGCGACAGGCCCATCGACTGCAACTGCGCCCGCATCGCCGCGATATTGGCGTAAGTCCATTGCGCCGGATTGGTGTTGTTCTGCATGGCGGCGTTCTCAGCCGGCAAGCCGAAGGCGTCCCAGCCCATCGGGTGGAGGACGTTGAATCCCCGCGCGCGCCGGTAGCGCGCCACCACGTCGCCCATGGCGTAGTTGCGCACATGTCCCATGTGGATCCGCCCGGACGGATACGGGAACATCTCGAGGACATAATATTTCGGCCGTGGATCTTCGTTTTCGGTCTTGAAGATCTGCGCGTCCGCCCAGGCCTTGCGCCATTTGGCCTCGGCTTCGCGCACGTTGTATCGTTCGGGCCGCATTGCCGGGCGTTCTCGGAGGACTGCAGGGATCATGGCGTGCGGCGCGACAAAACACGATTTGCCAAGAGGGTCAATTCAGGCGGGCGATTGACTGGGCAGGCCCAAATAATACGCGTCAATTAAGCAATTTGCTGGTCCGCGCTGCGGACGGTCAATGTCCGACCTCAGACGCCCGACAAGAGCCGGCGCGCCTCGTCATAGACCGCCCGGTCGCCGGCGGCGATGATCCGGCCTCCCTTTGCGGCGTCCTCGCCGTCCCACGTCGTGATCACGCCGCCCGCCCCTTCGATGATCGGCGCCAGCGCGACCACGTCATGCGGCTTGAGGCCGGTCTCGATCACGAGATCGACAAATCCCGCCGCCAGCGCGCAATAGGCGTAGCAGTCCCCGCCATAGCGGATCAGCTGGACGCTGTCTTCCACCCGGCCGTAAGCCGCCCGGTCTGCCGGGTCGCGGATCAGATGGGGGCTGGTGGTCATCAGCGTGGCCTCGATGAGACTTGCGCACGTGCGCGCTCGCAGCACCCGGGTCGTCCATTCGGACGGCGGCGCCTCGCCACGAGACGGCGCAAGCGTGCGCAGTTTCGCCCGTTTGCCGTCGCCGTAGAACCGCTCCCGCGTGTAGGGCTGGGCCATCATCCCATAAACCGGCCGGCCCCGGTGCATGAGCCCGATCAGGGTGCCCCAGGTCGGCAAGCCCGATATGAAGCTTTTCGTGCCGTCGATCGGGTCGAGCACCCAGACATACTCCGCCTCGGGACGATCGCTTCCGTACTCCTCCCCGATGACGCCATGATCGGGGAAAGTCTGCGCTATCAGCCGCCTCATGGCCGCCTCGGCGCCCCGGTCGGCCTCGGTGACGGGATCGAAGACGCCGCCGCGCGATTTGTCCTCCGCGCCAATCGCGCTGCGAAAAAACGGGAGAATCACTTCGCCTGACAGCTGCGCGAGTCGGTCAACAAAGGCAGCGAAGTCGACGGCGGTCATTCAAAATCCCCACAAATGCGACTAAATGTCATGCTGAGTATGCATATCAGCTATCCCAAGAGATAGGAGCTATGCTCCTAACTGCATGGACTATATCGTTATAGGTCATTGTTGTAATAAACTTTATTGGCTTTCGGACGCCGTCGGCGCCGGCGAACAAGATTGCAACAGTCCCCTGATTTCAGCGAGCGGACGCCCATTCAACGAAGAAATGTCTTGCAACCGAGGCAGTCAGCGACGATATTGTTGCGGTGCGGCATGACCTGCCGCATATGCCCTCCTTGGGCGTTTCCTCCCTAAACTCAGGGCCGCCATGGCGACATGGCGGCCTCCTTTTTTGAGTCGGACGCGGAAACGGGCCATTGTGCGCTGCATCTAAGCCGCTGCATTGCGGGATGGCCTCGGGCTCCTCATGGCACCCCTTTTTACTCCGCGGCGAGCCGGCCAATGTCTGTTTCGCCCCCGAATTCCCCCGCCAACGCCTTCGCCGCCGCGAACAGATCTTCCCTCAACCCCGTCCATCTGTCGGTTCTGACGATTCGCCGCTCGTCGAGATAGAGCGACCGGGCGATCTCGATCTGAACCGCATGTGTCCCCTCGCCCGGCGCGCCGAAATGCTCGGTGATGAAGCCGCCCGCGAACGGCTTGTTGCGCCGCACCCGGTAACCGGCGCCCTTCAGGCTCTCCTCGAGAGCTTCGAGGACCTCTGGCGCGGCGCTCGCGCCATAGCGGTCGCCGAGCACGATATCGAGTCCAGCGACATCGGCGGCGTTTGAGGGCATCGAATGGCAATCGAGCAGCACCGCGACCCCGAACCAGGCGCGGGCGCGCTCCATCAAGGCCTTCAGCTCGGCGTGATAAGGCCGGTAGAGCGTTTCGATGCGGTTCAAGCCGTCGGCGACGGAGATCGGTTTCCTGTAGATCGGCTGGGCGTCGCCAACCACTCGCGGAATGGTGCCGAGGCCAACGGCCACCCTGAGCGAGCGGGTATTGGCGTAATCGGGCAGGCGGCCCTCGAAAATCTGCGGGTCGAGTTCGTAAGGCTCGCGGTTCACATCGAGATAGGCGCGCGGGAATAGCGCCCGCAGGAGCGGCGCGCCGAGCGCGACGCAGGGCAGGAACAGTTCGTCGACGAAGGCGTCTTCTGAGCGACGAAGCGTCAGCGGATCAAGACGTGAGGCGGCGAGGAAGCGCGGCGGGTAGGTCGAGCCGGAATGAGGCGAACTGAACACAAGGGGCGTCGCCAGCCGGGTCGGCTCGATCGTCTCGAACGGGCGATCGAAGTCCTGGATTGCGATCCGCTCGACCTGTTCCATCGGGCCTCCGACAAGCGCTTGCTCCGAGAGCGCGGTTCGGCTTTATCATAGCGCTGAATGGCGGCTCAACTCGAGCCTCGCACGCCGGTTCAAGAAATCTTTACTGGGGCGCCGCAAAGTTGCAAGCCCAGCCAGAGGACAGTCATGCAGACGCCGGTCGAGATTTCCGCCAAGATTTTGCTTGCGGAGGACGACAACGACATGCGCCGCTTCCTCGTCAAGGCGCTGCAGAACGCCGGCTATGACGTCACCTCTTTCGACAATGGGCTCTCTGCTTACGATCGGCTGCGCGAAGAGCCGTTCGAGCTGCTGCTGACCGACATCGTCATGCCCGAGATGGACGGCATCGAGCTCGCGCGCCGGGCAACCGAACTCGACCCGGAAATCAAGGTCATGTTCATCACCGGCTTCGCCGCGGTCGCGCTCAACCCGGGCAACGGGGCGCCGAAGGACGCTCGCATTCTGTCGAAGCCCTTTCATCTTCGCGATCTGGTGAATGAGGTGGAGCGACTGCTGCGCGCGGCGTAGGGCCGGCGGAGCGCATTGAAAGGCGGAAGCCCATGCGGCTGGCGGCGCTTTTCGTCGCGGCGCTTTGGGCGGGACTCGTCGCTCCGGCGCTGGCGGAGGGTTCTCGCCTGGATGCTATCCTGGGCCGCGGGGTGCTGCGGGTCGGCACGACCGGCGACTATCGGCCGTTCACCACCTTGGACAAGGCGAGCGGGGAATATTCCGGCTTCGACGTCGAAATGGCGCAGGCTTTGGCCAAGGCGCTCGGGGTCTCCGTCGTATTCGCGCCTGTGACCTGGAGCGGCCTCGCCAAGCGGCTCGAGGAAGGCGGCTTCGACATCGCCATGGGCGGCGTATCCATCACGCTCGATCGGCAGAAGATTGGCTTTTTCTCGGAGCCCTACTTGCGCGACGGCAAGACGTCGATCGCCCGCTGCGCCGATGAGTCGAAGTTTCAGACGTTGGCCGATATCGACCGCCCCGGCGTTAAGGTGATCGCCAATCCGGGCGGGACCAACGAACGCTTCGACCGCGCCCACCTGCACGCGGCGGAAATCGTGATCTATCCGGACAATCTCGCAATATTCGACCAGCTGGCCGCAGGCCGTGCCGATGTCATGATCACTGACGCTTCGGAAACGCGGTTCCAGGCGAAGCTGCACCCCGGAGTGCTTTGCGCCATCCATCCCGATCAGCCGTTCGATTTCGCCGAGAAGGCCTATTGGATGCCTCCCGACCCGGCCTTGAAGGCCTTTGTCGACCAGTGGCTGCATCTCACGAAGGAAAACGGCGACTTCGACGCGCTTTACGCAAAGTGGTTCCGCTGACGAGCGGTATTTGGCCCAGCGTTTTCCTCGAAGCACGTCGGGCGGCCCATGAGCCGCCCGTGACTGCGAACCGTTGCTCGCCCGCAAGTTTGGCTGACCGGCCTATCGATACCAGTGCACCCGGCAGGCTCCGTAGTTCGGGAAGCAATAGAAAGGATAGGCGGCGATCGAGCCCAGATCAGCCACGCCGCCAGCCACGCCGGTTGCGGCGACCGCAACAGGGTTGTTGTCGTAGCTGGCATAGCGATGGCCTTCGCGCGACGCATAATGGCGGGTGTAATGGCGGGCATAGCGGGGCCCGTGCGGGGCAGCCGCCGTGCTCCGCGGGACTTCCGCCAAGCTCGGCGTCGGCGCCGGCTCGCTCATGGAGGGAGCGGCGGGCTTGGCCGTGGGCGCACTGGCGGGCGCCGAGACGCTCGGCGTCGGCGCCGGCTCCGCTGACGTGTCCGCGCGAGCCGCCGACACAGGAGCGAACGAAAGAATAGAAGCCGCGCCGAGCGCAACCGCTGAAAGTCGAAGAACGCTATGGGTCATGCTGACCTCCCATTTCAGGGGCGGCGCGTCGCGCCGCCATCGCCTGACCACCAACGCACGGGGCGATCGAACCGTTCCCGTTCGACCCATCCCGGACGCGGCCGTTTATCTGGCAGACGCCGAGGATTTAGGCGCGCTCTGGCGCCCGTAGCCTCGCTGCAGCACAATTGCTTTTGAATGCAAAACTCCGGACCAAACGAAAGCGGGCGGCCCCATTGGACCGCCCGACGCCGCCGTTTTGTCCTCGCGCTAGGCGGGCGCTGCTAGCGCATGTGCGCGCCGCCGCCGAAATGGCCGCCGCTGAACCCGCCAAAGTGGCCGCCGCCGATCCCGCCGAAGTGGCCGCCGCCAAAGCCTCCGCTGCCGCCGAAGCTTCCCATGTGGCCGAAGGCGCCGCCGGCGAGATGGGCCGCTCCGCCGTTGAAGTGACCGCCGAACACTCGACCGTTTCCGTAACGGCCATATCCGCCATAGCCCCCATAGCCGCCGGCGTATCCGCCGTAACCGCCATAGTATGGTCCGTAGCCATAACCATAGCCGTAGCCAGGCCAGTAGCCGTCCCCGACGCCGTAGTAGCCGCAGGAATCATAGGGATCGTAGTAGGAGTAGTCGCAGGAATACGGATAGCCGCCGACCAGCCCGCCAAGAATGCCGCCGACGACTCCCGCTGCCACGGCGGCCCCGGGATTATAGCCGGAGCCATAAGCGTAGCGGCGTCCGTTTCGCCATACATAGTGGCGCGCGCCTGCTCGCCCGCGCGCCACATGTCCGTAGACATGGCCGCGCGCGACATGGGCATGGGCGACCCCGTGCGCCGCACGCCCATTGCGATGGACGGCGGTCGCCGCGTCTGCGGCCGGAAGAGAAGACAACATGGCGAAAGCGGCCGCGCCGAGCGCGATGGCTGATGTTCGAAGAGCGCCGTTGGTCATGGCGACTTCCTTTCTATATGCGGCGCGGGGCGCCGCGGAAAAGCCCCCGTTGAATCTATACGTAGATTGGCATGGTTAACGCACAAGGTCGGAGCCGGTCACGTTTTCGAGCGTAGCGGAGCGACAGGTCGAGTTGTAGGAGAAAGACTGATAGCGAAAATAAAAACAAGTTTAACATCGCGCGCTCTCGAGGTGAATACGCTGACACCGATCTCGACAACGGTGGGGATACACTATGCCCTCGACCGCTTTCCACGCGTTGCTTGGTGGAACAACGTCCGCGGCGATCGAAGGTTCAATTGGGCGCACGCAAGCGCACGGGCCGGGAAATGCCGTCGGCGATTCCTCGTCGTTGAGCAGTTCCGCGGCCTTGACGGGTGCGCGCCGCCCGCCTATCTGAGCGCCGTTAGCACTCGCCTCCAGCGAGTGCTAACTCACTGTCTGCGCCTCAAATCGGGGCGAATTCGAAAGAGGAAACATTTCATGAAATTCCGTCCCCTGCATGACCGCGTCGTCGTCCGTCGCCTCGAAGGCGAGGAAAAGACGAAGGGCGGCATCATCATCCCGGACACTGCCAAGGAGAAGCCGCAAGAAGGCGAAATCATCGCCGCTGGCCCGGGCGCCCGCGACGAAAGCGGCAAGCTCGTCCCTCTGGACGTCAAGGCCGGCGACAAGGTGCTGTTCGGCAAATGGAGCGGCACCGAGGTCAAGATCGACGGCGAGGAACTACTGATCATGAAGGAGTCGGACATCATGGGCGTGATCGAAGCCACGGCCTCCTCCTCGAAGAAAGCCGCGTAAGATCAACCCCTTCCACACGAATCCTTAAGGACTGAAGCAATGGCTGCCAAAGACGTACGTTTCTCTTCCGATGCGCGCGACAAGATGTTGCGCGGCGTCGACATTCTCGCCAACGCCGTCAAGGTGACGCTGGGCCCCAAGGGCCGCAACGTCATTCTCGACAAGTCGTTCGGCGCGCCTCGCATCACCAAGGACGGCGTGACCGTCGCCAAGGAGGTCGAGCTCGAGGACAAGTTCGAGAACATGGGCGCCCAGATGGTGCGCGAAGTGGCCTCGAAGACCAACGACACTGCCGGTGACGGCACCACCACCGCAACCGTTCTCGCCCAGGCGATCGTGCGCGAAGGCGCGAAGCTCGTCGCGGCCGGCATGAACCCGATGGATCTCAAGCGTGGCGTCGATCACGCGGTCGCGGAGGCGGTCAAGGATATCGCCAAGCGCTCAAAGAAGATTAAGGAGTCGTCGGAAGTCGCCCAGGTCGGTTCGATCGCCGCCAACGGCGACAAGTCGATCGGCAAGATGATTGCCGACGCGATGCAGAAGGTCGGCAACGAGGGCGTGATCACGGTCGAAGAGGCCAAGAGCCTCGAGACCGAGCTCGACGTCGTCGAGGGCATGCAGTTCGACCGCGGCTATCTCTCGCCCTATTTCATCACCAACGCCGAGAAGATGCTGGCCGAGCTCGAGGACGCCTATATCCTCATCCACGAGAAGAAGCTCTCCTCGCTCCAGCCGATGCTGCCCGTGCTCGAGGCCGTAGTCCAGACCGGCAAGCCCCTCGTCATCATCGCTGAGGACATCGAGGGCGAGGCTTTGGCGACGCTGGTCGTCAACAAGCTGCGCGGCGGCCTGAAGGTCGCGGCGGTCAAGGCGCCAGGCTTCGGCGATCGCCGCAAGGCGATGCTCGAGGACATCGCGATCCTGACCGGCGGCACGATGATCGCCGAGGATCTCGGCATCAAGCTCGAGAACGTCACCCTTCAGATGCTCGGCAAGGCGAAGCGGGTGCGTATCGAGAAGGAGAACACCACGATCATCAACGGCGCCGGGCAGAAGAAGGACATCGAAGGCCGGATCGGCCAGATCAAGGCCCAGATCGAGGAGACGACGTCCGACTACGACAAGGAGAAGCTGCAGGAGCGGCTGGCGAAGCTCGCCGGCGGCGTGGCGGTGATCCGGGTCGGCGGCGCGACCGAGGTCGAGGTCAAGGAGAAGAAGGACCGCGTGGACGACGCCCTCAACGCCACCCGCGCGGCGGTCGAGGAAGGCATCGTCCCCGGCGGCGGCGTGGCGCTTCTGCGCGCGAAGGCGGCGGTCGCCAAGCTCAAGAGCGAGAATGCTGACGAGCAGGCTGGCATCACCATCGTGCTGAAGGCGCTTGAGTTGCCGATCCGTCAGATCGCCGAGAACGCCGGCGCTGAGGGTTCGATCGTGGTCGGCAAGGTCAGCGACAACAAGTCGCAGACCTGGGGCTTCAACGCCCAGACCGAAGAGTATGTGGACATGATCGAGGCCGGAATCGTCGACCCGGCCAAGGTCGTGCGCACCGCTCTGCAGGACGCGGCGTCAGTGGCCGGCCTCCTCATCACCACGGAAGCAATGATCGGCGACAAGCCGAAGAAGGATACGCCGGCGATGCCGATGGGCGGCGGCGGCGGCGGCATGGGCGGCATGGACTTCTAAGGTCCGGCCTCCCCACGCAGAGAAACGGAAAGGGCGGCTTCGGCCGCCCTTTTTGTTGCGCGGCGCGGGTCAGGCGATGGCGCGAAAGATTTGCCAGGGCTCCGGGATCCCTTTCAGCGCATGCGCGCCGAAATCCTCGAATTTAATGCCCGAGCCCGCAACCAGGTCCTTCACGGTGCGCGAGACGAGCACATCGCCAGCGCCGCCCAGCTGAGCAACGCGCGAAGCGATGTGCACCGCGATCCCGCGCACGTCGTTCTCGGCCAGCTCGACTTCACCGGTGTGAACGCCGATGCGCACCGGCACGTTGAGCCCACGCAGCGAATCGCGAATGGCGCTTGCGCGTTGGATGGCGCGAGCCGGCCCGTCGAAAGTAGCCAGGAACCCGTCGCCAAGCGACTTCACTTCTCGCCCGCGGAAACGCGAAAGTTCGCGGCGCACTGTCCTGTCATGCGCTTCGAGCAGGTCGCGCCAGGCGCGATCTCCCTGCTGATCCGCGCGTTTGGTCGACTCGACGATGTCTTCGAAGACCACAGTCGCCAGCACCCGGTCGACCGCCGGAGCCGATCGCGCGCCCGTCAGGAACTCCTCCATTTCCGCGAGCATCATGTCGCTCGCGGCGTCGTCAAGAAAGAAAAGGTGATCGTCTCCAGGAATCTCCACCAAGCGGGCGCCGGGAATGACCGCCGCCAGTTCGCGGCCCCCTTCGACGCTGACCAGTTGGTCGCCGGTGCGGTGTATGACCAAGGTCGGAACCTTTATCGTATGAAGTATGCCGGAAATGTCGATCTCGCGATTCATGCGCATCAAGGCAATCGCCGCCGAGGGACTGGCGCCAAGCCGCTCGAATTTGCCCCACCATTCCTGCAGCGCCGGGTCGCTCGCCTTCGACGGTGCGAAGGCTGGCAAACTCTTGCCTCTGCCCCAGGCCTCATCCATGTACTTCATCATCGCGTTAAACGCCTCGTCCGTCGCCATCCAATGACGAAACCGCGCAAACGCCCCGTAGAGGATGAGCGACTCCGTTCGTTCGGGATGACTGGCGGCGAACAGTGCGGCGAGCGAACCGCCCTCCGAAATCCCAAAAACGGAGGCGCGCTCGACGCCGACCGCGTCCATGACGGCGCGAAGATCGTCCATCCGCTCGTCCAGGTTCGGCAGGTGCGCGACCCGATCGGACAGTCCGGTCCCGCGCTTATCGAACAGGACGACCCGACAGAAGCCGCCAAGTTTGTTCAACGAGCGCGCGAAATGCGGCTCGTCCCAGTAATTTTCGATATGCGAGACGAAGCCCGGCGCCACTATGAGATCGGGTCCTTCGCCGAACACCTGATAGGCGACGTGGACGTCGCTGCTCTTCGCGTAGCGCGTGACGTGTTGCATAGGCACCGGTCATCGCCGAAGGGGATTGCTACCGATCGGTCAGGAACTCCTCCTAACTCAGGTTCGGCCGCCCGATTGTGATCGGGGACACACTATCTCTCACAACCGTCCCTTCTGTCCATGTCCGGGGCGACAATGGCGCCGGGATTCTATACAGGGCGCCCATTTAAGCGGCTGATCAACGCCCACAACTCGCTGGACGCTCCCAAAATCGGCTTGCGAACAGTCGCTTGAACCGCGCGCCCGCGCCGTTGCGGCTTGGCACGAGGGTTGCAAACCACATCCCCGCAGACGATCGCTCAATCGTGAGGTGATGTTGGAGCCTGCGGACCTCGAACTCGTTCATCTCACCAAGCGCTATGGCGCCGCGACCGCTGTCGATTCGATCGATCTCAAGGTTCCGGCGGGGGCTTATTGCTGTCTGCTCGGACCGTCAGGCTGCGGAAAGACGTCGACGCTCAGGATGATCGCCGGCCATGAGAGCGCGACCGAAGGCGACATCCTGATCGGCGCGGTCAACGTCACAGAATTGCCGCCGGCCAAGCGCGGCACGGCGATGATGTTCCAAAGCTACGCGCTCTTTCCCCATCTTTCCTGCGTCGACAACGTCGCCTTCTCGCTCAAGATGAAGGGCGTCGACAAAGCCACGCGGCGGGCGAAGGCGATGGAGTTCCTCGAGCTCGTCGCCATGACCCAATACGCGGAGCGGGTTCCGGCGCAACTGTCGGGCGGTCAGCAGCAGCGGGTCGCGCTCGCGCGCGCCCTCGTCACCAACCCGCAGATCCTGCTGCTAGACGAGCCGTTGTCGGCGCTCGACCCGTTCCTGAGGGTCAGGATGCGGGCCGAGCTTCGCCGGTTCCAGAAACAGCTCAACATTCCCTTCATCCATGTGACGCATGGGCAGGACGAGGCGCTGGCGCTCGCCGACCAGGTCGTGGTGATGAACAAGGGGCGCATCGAGCAGGTCGCAACTCCGCGAGAGCTGTTTGAAAGGCCGGCGACCGAGTTCATCGCGCGCTTTCTCGGCGGTCACAACGTGATCGAGACTCCGCTCGGCCCGGTCGCGGTCCGCGCCGACCGGATCACCCTTCGCCGCAACGGGAATGGCGCCGGCTTGAACGACGCGCGCCTCGTCGCGGCGGTTCGCGCCATCGAATACCAGGGCGCGCATTATCAGGTCGCGCTCGATCATCCCGGCTATTCCGAGCTCACTGCGCTCGTGACCGACGAGAACTTCGCGGGCGAGCCTCTGAACGTCGGCGACAATGTCAGTGTTTTGTGGGCCGACAAGGACGTGCATGCGCTTGCCCCGGCGCCGTGAAGCTTTTTGCCAAACCAGGAGGAGAAAATCATGCCGATCAAGGATGTGAAGACGGCGAAAGGCGTCAGTCGCCGCGCGCTGCTCAAAGGAGCGGCCGGTCTCGCGGGCGCCGCGGCCGGCTCGGGGGCGGTCACCGGCTTCCCCTATGTGTGGGCACAGGAAGACAAGGTGCTGCGCTACCTCGGCACCGCGGTCAACCAGTCGGACGACATCACCAAGAAGGTGAAGGCGGAGACCGGAATCACGATTCAGAACATCGTCGCCACCACCGACGACGTGACCAAGCGGGTGATCACCCAGCCGAACTCCTTCGACATCCTCGACACCGAATATTTCAGCCTGAAGAAGTTGATCCCGTCGGGCAACATCAAGTCGATGGACGCCAAGAAGATCAAGGAATTCGACAATATCACGCCCGTCTTCACCAAGGGTCAGCTGCCGAACGGCAAAGTCATTGGAGACCAGGGAACCGCGCCCAAGAAGGTGATGTTCCTCGAGGGCGAGAACTCGACCAAGTTCTCGCCGACCCCGACGGAATGGGTCACGCTGATCCCGACCGTCTACAACGCCGACACGCTCGGCATTCGCCCCGACCTGATCAAGCGGCCAATCGAGCATTGGTCCGAGTTGCTCAACCCCGAATTCAAGGGAAAGGCGGCGATTCTCAACATTCCCTCGATCGGGATCATGGACGCCGCGATGGTCGTCGAGTTGCTCGGCAAGTACAAATATCCCGACAAGGGCAACATGACGAAGCCCGAGATCGACATGACCATGGCCGTCCTCACCGAGGCCAAGAAGGCCGGCCAGTTCCGGGCGTTCTGGAAGGACTTCAACGAGAGCGTCAACCTGATGGCGTCGGGCGAGACGGTCATCCAATCGATGTGGTCGCCCGCCGTGACGGCCGTGCGCACCAAAGGCATCCCCTGCGTGTTCCAGCCGCTGAAAGAGGGCTACCGTTCCTGGGCGTCGGGCTTCTGCATGTCCAAGGGCGTGACGCCGAAGCAGGCCGACATGGTCTACGAGTTCGTCAACTGGTACCTGTCGGGATGGGCGGGAGCCTATCTCAACCGGCAGGGCTATTACTCGGCCGTTCTCTCCACCGCCAAGGCCAATATGGAGCCCTACGAGTGGGCCTATTGGATGGAAGGCAAACCGGCTGAAAAGGACATCATGGCGCCCGACGGGTCGCTGCTCGAAAAGGCCGGCGCGGTCCGCGACGGCGGCTCCTATGACGACCGCATGGGCAATGTCGCCTGCTGGAACGCGGTCATGGACGAGAACGACTACATGGTCCGCAAATGGAACGAGTTCATCGCGTCTTAAACTCGGCGCCTCGTCTGTCGCCCCCGCGCAAGCGGGGGCCCAGGGCGCCGGCGCTGGATGCCCGCTTTCGCGGGCATGACACGACCGGCGCCGTTCTTGTCCGACTTCAAACGCCGGCCTTCCGATGACCGTAGCAACGGCCAATACGACAGCAGCAAAGGCGGCGCCTCTCGACGCGGCCGCGCCGCGCGCGGCAATCGACCGCGTCGGCGTGCCGGGATGGGTTCAAGCCATGCCGTTCGGCCTGGTGTTCCTGTTCTTCTTTGTCATCCCGCTCATCCTTGTCGTCATCGTCAGCTTCTGGGACTACAACGACTACGCGATGCTGCCGTCGTTCACGACCCGCAGCTACACCGAGACGTTCGAAGGCTGCCTCACGCAATTTCCGGATCTGTGCACGATCCTGAAGACCTATCTCTCAACGGTGAAATTCTGCTTCATCGTGTGGCTGACGACGCTGCTCATCGGCTTCACCATCGCCTATTTCCTCGCCTTTCACGTGCGCACCGTGACCATGCAGATGGTGCTGTTTCTCGTCTGCACGATTCCGTTCTGGACCTCGAACGTGATCCGCATGATCTCGTGGATTCCGCTGCTCGGGCGCAATGGACTGGTGAATCTTGGGCTCGAGCGCGCCCATATCGTCGACAAGCCGGTCGAGTGGCTGCTCTATTCGCCATTCTCCGTGGGTCTTGCCTTCACCCATCTCTTCACCTTCTTCATGGTGGTGCCGATCTTCAACTCGATGATGCGCATCGATCGCCGCCTCGTCGAGGCGGCATACGACTCGGGCGCCTCCGCCTGGCAGACCCTCTGGAATCTCATCATTCCGCTCTGCAAGCCCGGCATCGTCATCGGTTCGATCTTCGTTGTCACCATCGTGATGGGCGATTTCATCACCTTCGACGTGATGGGCGGCGAGCAGATCGCTTCCGCCGGCAAGGTGGTCGAGACGCGCCTGAACGCGCTGCAGTTCCCGCCAGCCGCCGCGAACGCGGTCATTCTCCTCGCTGTCACGCTTCTGATCATCGTCGGTCTCAACCGCATCGTCGACGTGCGCAAGGAGCTCTGAAAAATGGGCGAGGGCCGCTCTCCAGCATTCTATTGGCTCGCGGCGTTTTTCGCCGCCTTCGTGCTGTTTCTCTACGGGCCGATGATCGTCATCTTCATTCTTTCGTTCCAGGGTCCAACCGGCGGCTTGACCTTCCCGTTGAACGGCCTCTCGTTCCATTGGTTCGAGCGGTTGTGGCATGGCGGCGGCATCGTCGACATCACCGGCGCGTTCGAGCGTTCGCTCAAGCTCGGCGTGGTGGTGATGATCCTCACCGTCCTACTATCGCTCAGCGCCGGCCTTGCTTTTCGGAAGAAATTCAGGGGCTCGGACCTCCTGTTCTTCATCGCGGTCGCGAGCCTCATCGTGCCCTCGATCGTCACGTCCCTGGGGATCGCGCTCGAGTTCCGCCTCCTCGACGATTTCCTGAAGAACCACGGGCCGGACTGGCTTGCGGGCGACCTCAAGACGACGATGGGGACTTTCACTTCCGGCCTCGGCGCTCATCTCACCTGGACGCTGCCGTTCGGCCTCCTCGTCATGTTCGCGATCTTCAATCGCTTCGACGCCCGCTACGAGGAAGCCGCGCGCGACCTCGGGGCGACCCCGTGGCAGACGCTGCGCTATGTCATCCTGCCGATCATCCTGCCCTCGGTGATCGGCGTCGGGCTGTTCGGCTTCACGCTCTCATGGGACGAGATCGCCCGCTCGAGCCAGGCGATGGGCGAGCACAATACGCTGCCGATGGAGCTTCAGGCGCTCACGACGACGGTGACGACGCCGGAAATCTACGCGCTCGGCACCGCGACGACCGGCGTGTCCTTCGCGGTCATCGCGCTCGCGCTCATCGCGATCACCCTCATCCGCGCCCGCCAGGCGCGCTTCGGCTCCGACGCCGGCCAGGCGTGAGGCGGGTCAGGGGCGCTGGGGCAGGCTAACGCCGATCATGCTGTCACGCGACACCAATCCGGCAAGCTGCTCCTCGCTCCATCCGTCCGTGCCCGCCGGGCGCTCGGGCAGCACGAGATAGCGCATGTCCGCGGTCGAATCGTGCACGCGCACCGCGACATTCTCGGGGATCTCGGTTCCGAACTCGCGCAGCACAGCTCGCGGCTCGCGCACCGCGCGCGAGCGGTAGGCCCGGCTCTTGTACCAATCCGGGGGCAGTCCAAGGAGCCAGCGCGGGTAGCAGGAGCAGAGCGTGCAGACGACCATATTATGGGTGTCGGGCGTGTTCTCGACCACCACCAGCTTATAGGGTCCGCGATCGAGACCGGCGGCGACGCATGCCTCGCCGCCGTCCCGAAGTAATAATTTCCTGTACTCCGGATCGACCCACGCCCGGGCGACCACCCGCGCGCCTTGCGCCGGGTTGCGGCGATCCATGTCCTCGACCTGCCTGCGTATGTCGTCCGCTGTGAAAACGCCCTTCTCGACCAAAAGCTCGCGCAGCGCGATCTCCATCGCGCGATAATAGGTCAGCGTATCGTCGAGATCGGGACGCGGCGGATGGC
Source organism: uncultured Alphaproteobacteria bacterium (assembly GCA_963794655.1). Classification (GTDB taxonomy): domain Bacteria; phylum Pseudomonadota; class Alphaproteobacteria; order Rhizobiales; family Beijerinckiaceae; genus Roseiarcus. Next base: position 213,695 of record CAWCEV010000005.1, on the reverse strand, counting down.
GATGCACGCTTCCATGTTCGTGCGAATGGCCTTCGCCATGATCATGGTCGTGAGCGCTCATGGCGATGGCTCCAGCCAGTGTTGAAAGATCTCGATGTCGACGGTGTCGCCTGCCCGCCCACGATAGTCCGGCCAGACGTCGCCTTGCCGGAAGCGTACGCGATAGAGCGGCTGGCGCGGCAGACCCGGCCGCGCATAGGCGAGTTCCTCCGGATTGCCATAGACGCCGCACAGGCGCTCGATCACGCCCGCCTTGCCGCGGATATAGTAGGGCGTGCGCACGTGGCCGGGCGGATAGGCGGTCCGCACCGCAACGCGGTCACCCGGCTGGAATCGAGGTTCGGCCGCTTCAGCGCGAGGCATCGGCCCGACCCTCGACCTCCGCGATCTTGCGGCCGAGTTCGTCGAGGCTGACCACGCCGCGCTGGATCATCGTTTGTGCGACGGAATGCATCCAGCGTTCATAATAGGTCATCTGGTCGTAGGCCCCGGGGCCGAGAGCTTCAATGTTGCGCCTGAGCTCGTCGACCGTCATCAGTCCCCGGCTCGACAAGAGGACAAGCATCGCGTCGACGCGTTTCTCCCACAGCGCGTAGTCATGCTCGGTCGCCTCGACCGGTCCCGCCTGGAGCCCGCCCATGTCGTGATGGGCGCGCCTTGGATCGATTGCGGCGTCGTGATCCGTCATGGTGAAAGAGGCCCGAGCGGTTCAAACAGAGGTTTCCGAAACGACGAATTCGCTCCGGTCCGACAACGATTCTGCCCCGGCCGCGCGACGATGGCAACTTCGAGCCATAGTCCGCGATCTCGCGGGCCCCGGCTCTCAGCGCATGAGCTTTGCTGCAAGCTCCGCCAAGAGGCGCCCGGCTTCCGCCCCGTCTCGCGCCAATCCGAACGCATAAAAGTCCGGACGAACGAGGACCGCTGCGGCCTTGTGGCTCACGAGCCAAGCTGAAACGCGCCCGTTGAGTTCGCGATGACCGCCCGCCCCGATCGCCACGAAAACCACGCCGAGCTTGTCCGCGGTCGCGCGCGAGCGGCTGTCAAGCGCCTCGATAACCGCCCGATCGCCGATAAGCGCGAAACCTTCGCCGGTAACATCGTCGAGGCGGCGCATCCCTTGCGGCGTCTCAAGCTCATCATGAGGCGTCAGCAGTCCAGCGCCGGCATCCCCCGCGATCACGCCGCCCGACACTCCCGGAAATTCCAGCGGCGGCGGCAGCTCGCCGCGTGAAAAGGCCGCATCGCGCGCCTTGGCAGCCTCGGCGTCAGGCGCGCAGACAATCTCCCCAACCTGCATCGACAGGCGAATGTAGGCGTCCACGTTTGGGCCCCGCTCGGCCTCGTAGGCGTCGAGCAGGCCGTCGGACGAAGAGCCTTTCAATACGCGATCGAGCTTCCAGGCGAGGTTCCAGGAGTCGCGAATGCCGGAGCACATTCCCTGCCCCATGAACGGCGGCATCAGGTGGGCTGCGTCGCCGGCGATGAGAAGCCGTCCCTTCCGCCATCCCTGGACCAGCACCGAGCGGAACCGGTAGACCGCGTGACGCAGGAGCTCGCCGTCGCCGGGTTTCATCCAGCGCGACAGCAGTTCCCATGTCTTCTCCGGCTTCGCGAATTCGGACGCATCCTCGCCGGGCTTGATCATGAACTCCCAACGGCGGTTCGCGACGCCGCCCCAAACGATCGTCATCGGCCGCTCAGGGTTGCAATATTGAACGGCGTCCGGAAATTGCAGGGTCGATGGATCATGCGGACGAACGTCGATCACCAGCCATTGCGCGTCGAAGCCGTGATCGAGCAAGGTCGATCCGAGAGCCTCGCGCACGAGGCTGTTCGCGCCGTCGCATCCCACGACATATTGCGCCGTGAGACGCCTGGTCCTGGACAGATCGGCGTGATGCGTCTGCTCGTCGAACGGCGCGATTGTGACGCTCGCGCCGTCGGTCGTCTGGTCGACCTCCTGCGCTTGATGGCCGAGGAAGAACGCGAGCCCCGGCCGGCCAGCGAGGTCGCGCTCGAGCACTCGCTCGAGATCCGGCTGGCTGGCGAGATAGCCGTGGCGTCCTCCGGAGATGGTTTCGCGGGCTTCGTCGATGTCGGCCAGGACTTTCCAGTCGGCGTTGTACCAGACGTAACGGCTCATCGGCCGAGATATTTCATCGATCTTCGCCGCCAATCCGAGCGCATGGAAGATCCGCTTGATCTCGTGATCGTAGACGAGCGCCCGAGGCAGCGGATAAACCGTGGGCCAGCGCTCGACGATGGCGACGGAATGCCCAGAGTCGCTAAGTCGCCGGGCGAGGATCTTGCCCGTCGGACCGTAGCCGACGACAATCACGTCATAATCCATTGCCGAACCCCCAATTTATCCGCGCGGCGACTCGCCGGTATGGCTCCGGTCGGCTGGGCGCGGCGCACCCTAAGACCGCGCGAGCCCCGACAGAACTCGCCTCGCCATCCATAGCGGGCGCGCCCTCGAGCGCCGGCTGTTCTCGCGGCGCGCACCGAAGCGCAATTTCGGCGCCATTGCCCTCGCAGTGATCGTTCCTAGCTCGGCGCCCCGCTGCCGTTCTCCCGTGGCAGACGCTGGACTCCGCTTTTCCGAAATGGTTCACTCCCCAGAATCAATGCGGAGGGGCATGAAGATGAAAACGGCCATATTCAGCCTGGCCCTCGCATCGCTCGTTGCAATAGCCGCTTCCGCCGCCCCGGCTGCCGATCTCGCCGGCAGGTATGAGAGAAATTACACGGCGACGGACAACTCCGGCTGCTCTTGCGACGCCCCGGGGGTCTTCGGACTGGTTTGCGCGACCCCTTCTCGCTGCCGGGAAATGGACGGGCTCTGCGTGGGCGCCTGCACGAACAGTTTCAGTGACAGCGCCGGCTGCTCGTGCGACGCTCCCGGGGTCACTGGGCTGGTTTGCGCGACCCCTCGCGGCTGCAGGGAAATGAGCGGCCTGTGTGTGGGTGGCTGCTGACCGGAGGCGAGCTGCCGGTCGCGGTCGGCCGCCGCTGATTGCTTATCCGCCAGCGCGCGGCCCAGTCGGCGCTAAGATCAGGAAAAACCGATCTTTCGGCTGACTTCTGCGAATTGTCTTTACGAAAATCAGAAAATACGATACCTTCGTCCGGTCAGTGAATGAATCGCGTTCCAAGAGGGGAGCCGGCGCGGGCAGAAGGAGCAGAACAAATTGTCCCGCCAGGGAGGGTCGCCGCAACTCCCAGAAAAGGCTCAATTCGGCCAAGAGAATCCAAGGAAATTCAAGCTTTTTCCTTTGCTCCCCTTGGCCCGCGTCTCCGCTAGGCGCGGCCGGGTTTGGGTAGGTTTGGACCGGGCTTGCAGGGAGCAAATCATGCGGAAGCGCGATGATAATCGCCTGCCTCCAATATTACTGAGATTTCATCCCCGCCGCGTCCGCACCGCCCTTCTAATGCCCTAGCCCGTCTGCTAGGGCGCTTCGTTCAATTCCCGCCCCCTCGAGGTCCCGCCCAATGTTGCGCATGTTGAGCCTCGCCATATTCGCGACCCTCGCCCTCGTAGTCGGAGTCTACGAGGAGGACACGATGATGATCATCATTGGCGTCGCCTCGGCGATTGGCGCGTTCGCCTCTCACCCGCGCTGGCGGCTTTCGACCTTTCTCACCGTTCTGTTCGATCTCTTCGCCTTCGAGACGGTCGTCTTCGGACTGGCAGACATCGCCGCGCTGCTCGGCTACTGGCCGAAAGCCTACGCCGACTACGAACTCCCCCGCTACCTGCCGTTGGCGACCGCGCTCTTCGGCGTCGCCATCTTCGGCATTTCGCACTTCGCCTTCGTGCGCAGAATGGTCGCGCTCAGCGACCCGTTTTTCGAAGCCCAAACGCCGATTTCCATCCACCCCTGGCCGCTGCCGCGGATCGCCGTTCGCCAGAGCCTTTACGCGCGCATCAATGTCTTCTTTCTGATCCTCATCAATCAGTTCCAGGTCGCGCTCGGCGTCCGGCTCAATTTCTTTTACCGGGAGTTCGGCAACGCGATTCAGGTTCCTGATGCGGTCCACCAAGCCGCGTTCTGGCAACAGTTGATGCTCGTGTTCGTCCCGCTGGTGACGATCTCCATTCTCGCGTTCCTCGTCGAATTCTACGTCGCGCTCAATTTCGTGCTGCAATGGCGGCGCTGGATGACCGCGTCCTACACGTCGCGCTGGCTCATGCATTCGATGCACTACAAGCTCGCCCTTACCGGCGCCCAGACCGACAACCCGGATCAGCGAATCTCCGAGGACATCGGCGGCTTCATCAGCGGCGCGGGCGGCGTGGGCGGCTACATGAACGTGGGCATCTACAATTACACGATCCAGGCGATGACCACCGCGACCAACCTCGTCGCCTTTTCGATCATCCTTTGGGGAATCTCGCGCAACATGGATATCTCGGTGTTCGGAATTCCGATCCCCGGGTTCCTTTTCTGGGTCGCGATCCTCTACGCTTTCTTCGCCACCGGCATGATGCATCTGATCGGCCGCTCGTTGTCGCGGCTCATGTTCCGCCAGCAGGCGGTCGAGGCCGACTTCCGCTTCGACCTCGCCCGCATTCGCGAGTTCAGCGAGCAGATAGCCCTGCTCAAAGGCGAGCCGCGCGAGATCGATCGCGCCAACCGGGTGTTCAACAACGTCTTTGTCACGGTCCAGCGGATCATTCGCGTGCGGACCATGCTCAATTCATTCCTGCAATTCTATACCCAGATTTCGGCGATCATTCCTTACGTGGTCGTCGCGCCGTTTTATTTCGTTGTGAAAAAGGTCGATTTCGGCACGTTCAACCAGGCGGCTGACGCATTCAGCAACGTCAACAGCGCCATGAACTTTTTCGTCAATCAATATACCGGCCTCGCCAGTTTCAGCGCCACGATCCAGCGCCTGACCTCGTTCGAGGAAGCCTTCGCTCGCACCCGCGCGGCCGAAGCGGCAACGCCCCGCATCGTCGTCCAGCCGAGCGAGGGGCCGAACCTGACGCTGAACGATATCGACCTCGCATTGCCCGACGGACGCCGGCTCGCCCATGTCGCCGACCTCGTGCTCGTCCCCCAGGAATCAACCCTGTTCGCGGGCCCCTCGGGCGTCGGCAAGTCGACGTTGTTTCGCGCCATCGCAGGCCTGTGGCCGTTCGGCTCGGGCGAGATCCGCCAGCCCGAATTCGCCAAGCTCATGTTGTTGCCACAGCGGCCGTACATCCCGATCGGACCCTTGCGCGAAGCGCTCGCCTATCCGGCGTCGGCCGAGAACTTCACCGATGGGCGGCTGAAGGAAACTCTGGCCAAGGTCGGCCTGCCCGCGCTCGTGGACCGTCTCGATGAAAGCGAGAACTGGCAAATGCGGCTGTCGGGCGGCGAGCAGCAGCGCCTTGCGGTGGCGCGCGCGCTGCTGGCTGAACCCGACTGGCTGTTCCTCGACGAATCAACCAACTCGCTCGACGAAAAGAGCGAAGCCAACCTTTATCGCGCGATCGTGGACACGCTTCCCCGCACCACCCTGGTCTCGATCGGCCATCAGGCGACGATGAACCAGTTCCACAAGCGCCGGATCGGGTTCGAAACGCACGAAGGAGGCCCCGCCACCCTTGCTGGCGCAGCTGCGCCGGCGGCGTGACCGCCCTATCGGCTCAAAGCGAGCGCGCGAGCCGCATAGACCCGCGCGGGCCTTTGATCACCAGGTCGCCGTTCACCAAGTCCCATACCGGACTTCCGAGAAGCCCGCTCAGGAACCCCGCCTCAAGCGCCATCGCGTCCTTGTCGCATTGCTTCTTCGTCAGCGCGTAGGGACCGACGGCGAGATGCTGATCCTTGATCGGATACATCGTCGCCGACCACGAGTTGCAGCCGGTGTAGCCTGAACCGCGCAGCGTGCCGTCTATCTTCAGGCTGACGTCGACTCCCGCCGGCACCGGCTTGCCGTTGAGCTCGCGCAGCGACCAGGTCTCGTCGAGCGGGAAGTTTTTCTGCAGCGGCGGCAGCGGCTTTGGCGGCGCGTCCTTGTCCTCGGTTTGCGGGCCGCCAGCCGCAAAGGCTGTCGCGGCGAAACAGAAGGTTGCGGCTGCAAGAGCCACGAATGAAAGTGGTTTCCTCATCTGGTTGAGACCTCGAAAATCAGGAGGCTTGGCCCCCTCTTGTAGCTTCTCCACCCCAGGCCCGGCGAATCGCCGGTCCGGCCATTCGTCTCGCCGCAGAGCTTGCACTTTTTGTGGCGAAGTCGGCCGGCTGCCCTTGAATTTTGACCGCCAGGACCAAAAATCTTGTTTGACGGGTTATCGGACCCGTAGCGATGGGCGCAGCCGCAAGTTGGGGCGCTCGTCGTCATGTCGCTCAACGAAGAGGATGTGTCATGTTGAATTACGATCTTTCACCGTTCTATCGTTCCACCGTCGGTTTCGACCATCTGCTTTCGATGCTGGATAAGGTAGCGGGAGGCGAGCAGACCGCCCCGACCTATCCGCCTTATAACATCGAGCGGACGAGTGAGAACGCCTACCGCATCACGCTTGCGGTTGCCGGGTTCGGCGAGCACGAGCTCACTGTCGAGACCCGCGACAACACTCTGACCGTGCGTGGGTCGAAGGAAACCAGCGTAAAGAACGACGCCAAGCGCGAAGTCCTTTATCAGGGCATCGCGGCGCGCGCGTTCGAGCGCAGGTTCCAGCTCGCCGACCACGTCGTCGTCACCGGCGCGAACAGCGAGAACGGCTTGCTCCACATTGATCTGGTGCGGGAAGTGCCCGAGGCTCAGAAGCCGCGCACAATCGCGATCAACAAGAACGGCAAGAGCGGTAAGACGATCGAAGCCGTCCAGGCGCCGACCGGCCAGGCTGCATAACCCAGGCGTCGACGGATCGAAGCGAAGCGGGGGCGCCCTTGAGGCGCCCCTTTTCGTCTATTCGAACAGCGGCGCGGGAACGATCCGCGTCTTTGATTTGTCGTTCGCCTCGACGGACAACGGGGGGGCGGGCGGCTTGGCGGCGACTTCCGGCGCTTTGTCCGAAGGCCCCGTTTGAGGTTGAGGCTCGATCCGCGGCGCTCCCGGCTTGGCTTCGGGCTTCGCCGGCGCACTTGCATTTGCATTTTCGCTCTCGCCGGGAGCGGGTTCGTTCTTGGGCTCCGGGGCGGCGGCCGGCGGCGCCGATTCTTGAGGCGGAGTCGTCGCCTCGCGTGGAGCGGGAGGCGGCAGAGGCGGCCCAATCATCGGCGGGGCGGCCGTCGGCGCGGCGTTTGAAGGCGGCGTCTTGCGCGCGGTCCCGGCGGGCGTGGGCGGTTTTGGCTTAGGCGCGGAGCGCGAGCCGTAGGGACTGATAACGGTTGGAATATACACGTCCGCTGGTCCGCCATATGCGGACCGGGGCCCGGTTGCTGCGTTCCGTCCGTCGAACCCGTACCCGGGCGGGTGGACGACGCCCGGCAGAGGCTGGTCGAATTCGCCATCACGCGCGGCGAATTGCGAGCTGAAACTTCGAGGCGGGGAGAGGAAGCGCTCGATGATCTCCCCGTTCCGGGCGTCGATCACCAGCCGCTGATAACCGGCGGGTCCGGCGCGAACATCGGCGAGGTAGACGCCCGGACGTCTTTGGAGCGGCGCGATCAGCATATAGCCTTGCGCCTCGAGCCGGTTTGCGATGTCCCAGGAGGAAACAACGGCGCGCCAAGGCGGCAGCCATTGAGCCGTTGCGACGGGAACGATGGCAAAAGCGATGAGCCCGCCAAGCGCCGAACCCACCAGTCGCCTTCGCAGCACCCCGTTTATCCGTGTCGGCATCGTGTAGCTCCGAGCGTTCCGATGGTCGATCTGCGCCAACAAATGCGGCGCGGTTACGGCGCCGCTGAGGCGCCAACTGGGACATCGCTGCACATGCCTATAAGGCGCTCAATTTCGGTTGATGCGGTTTCGAACGACGTCACCAACCTGACCAACGTTTCGCCTGCTCCCGGCGCCTTCTCCGGCGCGATCGATCGCGTGGGCCAGTCGTGGAAACGGGCGCCGGCCGCGCGCCATCGCTGGACCATCGCGTCGGGGGCGACGACAAAGACCTCATTGGCCTCCGTCGGCCACGCGATCCGAACGCCTGGCATCGCCGCGAGACCCCTCGCAAGCCGGCGCGCGGAGCTGTTCGCCCGCTCCGCCAACCGCAACCAGAGTCCGTCGGCGAGATAGGCCTCCATCTGCGCGCCCAGGAAGCGCCCCTTGGATAGAGTCTGGCCGCCACGCTTGCGCTGAAAGGCGAAATTGTCCGCCCGGGCGGAATCAAAAAACACGACCGCTTCGCAAGCGAGTGCTCCGTTCTTGGTCGCTCCAAGCGTGAGAACGTCAACCCCGGCGCGCCAGGTCATATCGGCAGGCGTCGCCTTCGCTGAAACGAGCGCATTGGCGAAGCGGGCCCCGTCCATATGAACGCCAATCCCGTTCTGCCGAGCAATCGAGCTGAGCTCCGCGACTTCGCCTAAACTATAGACCGTTCCCGCTTCTGTCGCCTGCGACAACGAGATGGCGCCGGGCTGCGACGACTTAACGAGCCCGCGCGGAAACCGCTCCAGCGTTTCCCGGAGACCGACGGCGGTAATCTTGCCTCCCTCCCCTGCAATCCCGACCAGCTTGGCCCCACCGGTAAAAAGCTCCGGCGCGCCGCATTCGTCGTCATGGATGTGCGCCTCCTCGTGACAGAATATCGCATCCCAAGGACGGGCCAACGCTGAGAGCGCAAGAGCATTCGCCGCCGTCCCCGTTGCCACCAAAAAGGCGGCAATCTTGGTCTCGAAGATGTCGCAGAGGCGCGCCTGCGCTTTCGCGGTGTAATCGTCCGCGCCATAGGCGGGCGCGTTAACGCGCGACGACGCGACGATTGCGTCCAGAATCTCCGCCGCCACGCCCGCCCCGTTGTCGCTGGCGAAATTCATGCTCGCTCCCATTGGATTGGACCCACGCAATTTGCGTCAATTCGCGCTGTGCTGGCAATTCGTGGCCGGGCCGGTCCGACGCCGCAAATAATTGCGAGCGGCAGCTTGTGCCGACCATCCATTTCTGTCATGGTCGTCGGATAGGACAGTTGTGCTGACCATTTTTTGTGCGGCGGGGCTAAAGCTTCGGCGCCGGCGGAAGAGCGGGACTTGAGCGTTGTCGGATCGAACGACAAAGACGGATCGAATAAAATCCGACGCGTAACGCCTTCGAGCTGCGCGCGGTGCAGCAGCCTTTGTCCATGATACGCCTTAAAAATTCGGAATGACGGTCGCACGAGATCCGCGACTGCGTGGGGAGCGGAGAGATGAACGCAACAACCCAACCGACGCTCGACCAGACTGGCGAGGCACAGGAGCTCCGGGTCGGTCTGGACCCGCTCACGCCTCCCGCCCAAGGCCTCTACGATCCCGCCAGGGAGCATGATTCCTGCGGTGTCGGTTTTATCGCCGACATGAGGAATTGTAAGTCCCACGACATTCTCGAGAAGGGCCTGCAAATCCTGGTCAACCTCGACCATCGCGGCGCGGTCGGTGCGGATCCTTCCCTCGGCGATGGTTGCGGCGTGCTCACGCAGATCCCGCACGGGTTCTTCGCCCCGGAATGCGCGAAGCTCGGATTCGACCTGCCTGAACCCGGCCATTACGCGATCGGGCAATTCTTCATGCCTCGCCAGGCCACGGCTCGCCAACAGGCGCGGGAGATTGTCGAGGAGGCTGTCGTCGCCGAGGGCCTCAACGTGCTCGGCTGGCGCGACGTGCCCGTCGACAATTCCAGTCTCGGCGAACGAGTAAAGGCAGTCGAGCCGGTCATGCAGCAAATCTTCATCGGCCGCCCGGCCGATGTCGCAGGCGAAGATGATTTTGAACGCCGCCTGTTCGTTGCCCGGAAGGTTGTCTCGAACCGCATCTACGCCATCGGCACCCGCGAGATCCTGGAATATTACCCGGTCTCGATGTCGGCCCGGACCATTGTCTACAAGGGCATGGTGCTCGTCCGGCAGCTCGCGCCCTACTACCGCGATCTGCTCGATCCGCGCTTCGAGACCGCTCTGGCCTTGGTCCATCAACGGTTTGCGACCAACACATTCCCGTCGTGGCGTCTCGCACATCCTTATCGCATTGTCGCCCATAACGGCGAAATCAACACCTTGCGCGGCAACGTCAACTGGATGGCGGCGCGTCAGGCGAGCGTGGATTCGGAATTGTTCGGCGCCGATATCTCGAAGCTGTGGCCGATCTCGTACGAAGGTCAGTCGGACACTGCCTGTTTCGACAACGCGCTCGAGTTTCTGGTCCAAGGCGGCTACTCGCTCAGCCACGCCATGATGACGCTGATCCCGGAAGCCTGGGCCGGCAACCCTCTCATGGACGAGGAGCGGCGCGCTTTCTACGAGTACCATGCCGCTCTGATGGAGCCGTGGGACGGCCCCGCCGCGGTTGCTTTCACGGACGGACGGCAGATTGGAGCGACGCTCGACCGCAACGGTCTCAGGCCTGCCCGGTATTTCGTCACCGACAACGACCTCGTCGTGCTGGCGTCCGAAATGGGCGTTCTGCCGGTGCCTGAGGAGTTGATCATCGCAAAATGGCGGCTGCAGCCGGGAAAGATGCTGCTGGTCGATCTCGAACAGCACAGGATCGTTTCGGACGCGGAGATCAAGCAGACGCTGTCGCGCGCCCGTCCGTACAGCGCCTGGCTCCGCGAAGGCCAGATCGTGCTCGAGGACCTGAACCCCGTCGAGCCGCGCGCCTTGCGTACAGACGTTTCGCTGCTCGACCGCCAGCAGGCGTTTGGCTACACCCAAGAGGATCTGGCGATACTTCTGTCTCCGATGGCGACGACCGGCCAGGAAGCTGTCGGCTCGATGGGGACGGACACGCCAATATCGGCGCTGTCGTCGAAATCCAAGCTGCTCTACACCTACTTCAAGCAGAACTTTGCCCAGGTGACGAACCCGCCGATCGATCCGATCCGCGAAGAGCTTGTCATGAGCCTCGTCTCCTTCATTGGACCGCGGCCCAATCTGTTCGATCTTGACGGCGCCGCGCGACGCAAGCGGCTAGAGGTGCGTCAGCCGATCCTGACCAATGAGGATCTCGAGAAGATCCGCAGCATCGGCCACTTCGAGGAATCGTTCGACACCCGAACGCTCGACATCACCTATCCGGTGAAGAAGGGCGCAGCCGGCATGAGCGAAGCGCTCTTGCGGCTTTGCGAACGCGCGGAATCCGCAGTCCACGGTCGCTACAACATCATCGTTCTTTCCGATCGCATGGTCGGCCCGGACCGAATCCCGATTCCGGCCCTTCTCGCGACCGCGGCAGTCCATCATCACCTCATCCGCAAGGGACTTCGCACCTCCGTCGGTCTCGTCGTCGAAACCGGCGAAGCGCGCGAGATCCACCATTTCGCCTGTCTCGCAGGCTACGGCGCCGAAGCGATCAATCCGTATCTGGCGTTCGAAACGCTGACGGCGATGGCGAAGGACCTGCCGGAGCCGATCAGCGGCTATGAGGCGGTCAAGCGCTTCATCAAGTCGATCGACAAGGGCCTGCTCAAGGTCATGTCGAAGATGGGCATTTCGACCTACCAGTCCTATTGCGGCGCCCAGATTTTCGACGCGGTCGGCCTGTCGCGCGCGTTCATCGACCAATTCTTCTTCGGAACCGCGACCTCGATCGAAGGCGCCGGTCTCGCCGAGATCGCGCAGGAGACCCAGCGCCGTCATACGGACGCGTTCGGCGATTCGCCGGTGTTGCAGACGTCGCTCGAAGTCGGCGGCGAATACGCCTATCGTGTGCGCGGCGAGACCCACAACTGGACGCCTGAAACGGTGTCGTTGCTCCAGCATGCCGTTCGCGGCAACGCCCGCGAACGCTACGACGCCTTCGCGAAGCTCCTCAACGATCAGAGCGCGCAGTTGTTGACGGTGCGCGGCCTCTTCCGCATCAAGACGGCGGAGGAAGATGGGCGAACGCCCGTGCCGATCGAGGAGGTCGAGACCGCCGTTTCGATCGTCAAGCGCTTCGCGACCGGAGCCATGTCGTACGGTTCGATCTCCCGCGAGGCTCACACGACGCTCGCCATCGCGATGAACCGGATCGGCGGCAAGTCCAACACTGGCGAGGGCGGCGAGGAGTCCGACCGATATAAGCGATTACCCAACGGCGACTCGATGCGCAGCGCGATCAAGCAGGTCGCTTCCGGCCGCTTCGGCGTGACGGCGGAATACCTCGTCAACTCCGACATGATGCAGATCAAGATGGCGCAGGGCGCGAAGCCCGGTGAAGGCGGACAATTGCCTGGCCACAAGGTCGATGCCGTTATCGCCAAGGTGCGTCACTCGACCCAGGGCGTGGGCCTCATCTCGCCGCCGCCGCATCACGACATCTATTCGATCGAGGACCTGAAGCAGCTCGTCTACGACCTGAAGAACGTCAATCCGCAGGCCAAGGTATCGGTCAAGCTGGTGTCGGAAGTGGGCGTCGGCACAGTCGCGGCGGGGGTGGCGAAGTGCAAGGCTGATCACGTCACGATTGCCGGTTTTGAGGGCGGGACCGGGGCTTCGCCGCTGACGTCGATCAAGCATGCCGGAAGTCCATGGGAAATCGGTCTTGCCGAGACGCATCAGACGCTCGTCATGAATGGCCTGAGATCCCGCATCGCGGTCCAAGTCGACGGCGGCGTTCGAACGGGCCGGGACGTCGTGATCGGCGCGCTGCTCGGCGCCGACGAGTTCGGCTTCGCCACCGCTCCGCTGATCGCCGCCGGCTGCATCATGATGCGCAAGTGCCATTTGAACACCTGCCCCGTCGGCGTCGCGACCCAGGATCCGGTGCTGCGCAAGCGGTTCGTCGGCAAGCCAGAACACGTCATCAACTATTTCTTCTTCGTCGCCGAAGAGGTGCGGGCGTTGATGGCGAGTCTTGGCTACCGCGCGTTCGACGAAATGGTCGGCCAGCGGCAAATGTTGGACCGGGACAAGCTGATCGAACACGCCAAGGCCCAGGGCCTCGACTTTTCGAAGCTGTTCTTCAAGCCTACGCCGTGGCCCGAGGACACGATTCACCACAGCGTCTCACAGGACCACGGGCTAGAAAACGTGCTTGACCGGCGCCTAATCGCCGGTTGCAAGGACGCGATCGATCGCGGCAAGCACGTCCGGCTCGACCTTTCGATCCGCAATTCGGACCGTTCGACCGGCGCGATGCTGTCCGGGGTCATTGCGACCCGATACGGACACGCTGGCCTGCGCGAAGAGGCGATCCACATCAAGCTCAAGGGCTCTGCGGGCCAGAGCTTCGGGGCCTTTCTCGCCAAAGGCGTGACCCTCGAACTCGAGGGCGAGGCCAACGACTATGTCGGCAAGGGACTGTCGGGCGGGCGCATCGTCGTCTACCCGCCGCAAGAGGCCACGAAGCTGACGCCGGAAGCCTCGATCATCGTCGGCAACACCGTCCTCTACGGCGCGATCGCCGGCGAGTGCTACTTTCGCGGCGTCGCGGGCGAGCGTTTCGGCGTGCGCAATTCCGGCGCGATCGCGGTCGTCGAGGGGACCGGCGACCACGGCTGCGAATATATGACCGGCGGCATCATCGTGGTCATCGGCGAGACTGGGCGTAATTTCGCGGCCGGCATGTCCGGCGGCATCGCCTACGTGCTTGACGAAGCGGGAACATTCGCCGAGCGATGCAACCTGTCGATGGTCGAGCTCGAGCCGGTGGCCGCCGAGGAAGAGGTCATGTTGCGCCACCTGCACTCAGGCGGCGACCTGCAAGGGCACGGGCGCGTCGACGTGATGCGCGACATGAGCCGATTCGACGCCGAGCGGCTGCATCAATTGATCGCCAACCACGCGCGCTACACCGGTTCGACGCAAGCGCGGCGCATCCTCGAGGACTGGGACGGGTATCTGCCCAAATTCCGCAAGGTTATGCCGGTCGAATATCGGCGCGCACTGGCAGAGCTTGCGGCCCAGAGCGGACCGCCGCTTCTGGCCGCTGGAGAGTAAGAGGGGCGCCGCCGGCCGAGTTGTTCGAAGGATGGAATGTCTCGGCTGATCGGCGCCCGGCAAAGTTCTTGCAAGATGAGGGTGGCGCCTTATTGAAGCGGATCGGACCCCGTCCGCCGGAATTGCGAAGCGGCGGCGCGGCTCAAGGGTAGCACATGGGCAAGGTGACAGGGTTTCTCGAGATCGATCGTGCGGACCGGCGGTATGCCCCGGCCTCCGACCGAATCCGCCATTATCGCGAGTTCGTGCTGCCATTGAGCGAAGAGGCGACGCGCAACCAGGCGTCGCGCTGCATGAACTGCGGCATCCCCTATTGTCACATCGGCTGTCCGGTCAATAACCAGATCCCCGACTGGAACGACCTCGCCTATCGCGGCGATTGGCGGGAGGCGGCGCGCAATCTGCTCTCGACCAACAACTTTCCGGAGTTCACCGGCCGGGTTTGCCCGGCGCCATGCGAAGCCTCCTGCACCCTCAACATCCAGGACGCGCCGGTCACGATCAAGACGATCGAATGCGCGATCATCGACCGCGCCTTCAAGGAGGGCTGGGTCAAGCCTGAGCCTGCCGCCCGCCGGACAGGCAAGAAGGTCGCCGTCATCGGCTCGGGTCCGTCCGGTCTCGCCTGCGCCCAGCAGCTTGCCCGCGCCGGGCACGAGGTTCACCTCTATGAGAAGAACGCCAAGGCGGGCGGCTTGCTGCGCTATGGCATTCCCGATTTCAAGCTCGAGAAGCGCCACGTCGACCGCCGTGTCCAGCAGATCGCGGCCGAAGGCGTCGAGTTCCACTACAACGCCCATGTCGGCGTCACGATCAGCGCCGAGAGCCTGCTCGGTTCACATGACGCGATCGCGCTCGCCGGCGGCGCCGAGAGCTCCCGCGATCTCCCCGTTCCCGGCCGGGACCTCGCGGGCGTCCACTTCGCGATGGACTTCCTGCCCCAACAGAACCGGCGCGTGTCCGGAGAGCCGGTCGGGACCAACGAGCCCATTCTCGCCAACGGCAAGCATGTCGTGGTGATCGGCGGCGGCGACACCGGCTCCGACTGCATCGGCACGTCCATCCGGCAGGGGGCGCTCAAGGTTACCCAGCTCGAGATCATGCCGATGCCGCCGAAGGTGGAGGACAAGCTGCTCACCTGGCCGAACTGGCCGCTCAAGCTGCGCACCTCGTCGAGCCACGAGGAGGGCGCGGAACGCGATTTCGCGGTGACGACGACCGCCTTCGAGGGCGAGAACGGGGTCGTCACCGGCCTCAAATGCGCGCGCCTCGACGAGAAGATGAAGCCGATCGAGGGCTCGGAGTTCACCCTCAAAGCCGACCTCGTGCTGCTCGCGATGGGTTTCGTCTCGCCGGTCAAGGACGGCCTGCTCGCCGAACTCGGGGTCACGCTCGACAAGCGCGGCAACGTCGCCGCCGACACCACCCGCTACGCCTCCTCGCGCGCCAAGGTCTATGCCTGCGGCGACATGCGGCGGGGACAGTCGCTGGTGGTCTGGGCGATCCGCGAGGGGCGCCAATGCGCGGCGGCCATCGACGAGGCCCTCATGGGCGAGACGGTCCTGCCTCGCTGAGCCGGTTCGGCTCCTTTTGGGCGGCGTCCTGGGCGCTGGCAGGGGCGATCCGGCTTGGGTTTTCTTGGCTGCGGGGCTGTTTCAGGCCGAAGGACCCGCCGGCGCGGGTTGGTTTATCTTGGACTGGTTTGGATTCTCTCGTCCGAATCGTGACTTTTCAATGACTTGCGCGCCGCGGAAGCTCGGAAACAACTTTTCCCCGCCTCCGGTGCTGTGCAGGCGCGGAGCGGCGGTCACGGATCTGGCGCGGGAAATGTCCGAATTGGTCATGGCGGGCAGACTAAGCCGGGTTTTGCTTTTCCGCAAGAATTTGTCGCCCCCAACCCATCCCCTAGACGCAGACCAGAGGGGATCCCAGGGGCGCTCGGGCCTCGTGCCCGCGGACGCCCCGGTCAGGCCGGGATACGGTCTTCGCTCGGCGAGGGCTCCCGCAGCACATAGCCTCGGCCCCAGACCGTCTCGATATAGTTGCGGCCGCTCGACGCCGTCGCCAGCTTCTTGCGCAATTTGCAGATGAAGACGTCGATGATCTTGAGCTCGGGCTCGTCCATCCCGCCATAGAGATGGTTGAGAAACATCTCTTTAGTGAGCGTCGTGCCCTTGCGGAGCGAAAGCAGCTCCAGCATCTGATATTCCTTGCCGGTCAGATGCACGCGCGCCCCGTCGACCTCGACCGTCTTCTGATCGAGGTTCACGGTGAGATCGCCGGTGATGATGACCGACTGCGCATGACCCTTCGAGCGGCGGACTATGGCGTGGATCCGGGCGACCAGCTCGTCCTTGTGGAACGGCTTGGTGAGATAGTCGTCGGCGCCGTGGCCGAGCCCTTTGACCTTGTCCTCGATCCCCGCCATGCCGGAGAGAATGAGGATGGGAGTTTTGATCTTGGTGACGCGCAGCGACCGCAGAACCTCGTAGCCGGACATATCGGGCAGGTTCAGGTCGAGCAGGATGATGTCGTAATCATAGAGCTTGCCGAGGTCGATCCCCTCCTCGCCAAGATCGGTGACATAGACGTTGAAGTTCTCCGACTTCAACATCAATTCGATGCTTTGCGCGGTCGCCGTATCGTCTTCGATCAAAAGTACCCGCATCTTAGGCTCCCCGCCTCGCCCGTCGCTTCGTGACCGCGGTTATGTACGTCGCTTTCCTGCCCAACCCTTGCCAGCGCACAGTCAGGAGCTCGGACTGATTCGAAAGAACACTGACCGCCATTGGTTAACAAACCATGATTTCATTGCGCAAGCCCCTTGCTTGCGTTGCCCTCGACAATAGTAACAAATTGATAATAAAAGGTATTTTGGATCTGATAAAATTAATGTGTCACATTAATCAGCAACGCTAACGGATTCATTGGACTCGCGGTTCCCCCGCTCTGCGAAAGGCGCCGTCGCGCTGTTGAATGAGCGAAAATATTTTTCGCCCTCGTCCTGCCCTGATTGTTAACGACCCGGGTAAACGAACTCCTAACGTGGGCGCTGCGCGTGACGCGCGAGGGCTTTTGGCGTTGCAGAGCGATTGACCGGGATAGCGGTCCCGACCGCGCGCAACATCCCTTGACGTAAGAAAAGAGAAACCTTCCTCATGCATCGTCTCGCCGTCTCGTAGTTGTGAAAGCGAGGGCGGCGACGTCCTCTCGAGTTGAGTTTGCCAAGGAGTACGCCGGAATGAAGTCGCGGGACACGCTTGTTCGGCTCAAGCGCTTTCAACTCGAGGAAAAGCGCCGTCGGGTTCGGCAGATCGAAGTGATGATGGCCGAATTCACCCGCATGATCGGCGACCTCGATCGCGAGATCGCCAATGAAGAGAAGCGGGCGGGCATCGCCGATCCCGCACATTTCGCCTATCCGACATACGCGCGCGCAACCTCGGTCAGACGCGACAATCTGAAGAGCTCGATTGCCGAGCTTCTCGGCCAGATCGAGGAGGCGAAGGCGGCGCAGGACGAAGCCGAGGCCGAACTCCTCAAGTTCGAGTCGCTCGAAGTGCGCGACAAGTCGAGCGAGCGCATGGTGGAGGCGGTCGCGCGCGCCTGAGGGCGCGTGTTCGCACGGATGGGCCCGGTCGATGAGACCGCGCCTCAAGACACTGTGACGCCTTCCGTGATTTTCCTTTCGCGCTTCTTGGGAAGCGCGCTTGAGAACCTGCGGGTCGCCGGTCGGCGCCCTCCTCTCCTAACGTTCGCGTTACTCGCGTTGCGGCGCGAGGGCCGATGCTCTAAGGCTGACGCCTCGCGGAAGCGGCTCGCATTCGTTCGGAAAGCGGCTGGCCGCATGGCCGTTTGGACGTCACACTAGCTTACGCGCTCGCGGGGAAGGTCTCATGCTGATCGGAGTTCCGGCCGAAACGGACCCGGCTGAAACGCGCGTCGCAGCCAGCCCGGAAACGGCCAAGAAATTCGCCGCGCTCGGGGCCGAGGTCGCCGTCGAGCATGGAGCAGGCCTCAAGGCGGGTTTCCCTGACGCCGATTATCAGTCGGCTGGCGCGCGCCTGGTCTCGGCGGACGAGGCTCTGGGCGCCGATGTGGTCTTGAAGGTTCGCCGGCCGAGCGAGCATGAAGTCACCCGCCTCAAGCCGGGCGCGCTGGTCATCGCGACCATGGACCCTTACGGCCATCGCGACGCAATAGAGGCGATGGCGAAGGCTCGAGTGGCCGCCTTCGCGATGGAGCTTCTGCCGCGAATAACGCGCGCCCAGGTGATGGACGTATTGTCGAGCCAGGCGAATCTCGCCGGCTATCGCGCTGTGATCGACGCCGCGGCCGAATACGGCCGAGCGATGCCGATGATGATGACGCCGGCGGGCACCGTCACCGGCGCGAGGCTGTTCGTCATGGGGGTCGGCGTCGCCGGCCTCCAGGCGATCGCGACCGCCCGGCGCCTGGGCGCCGTCGTGACCGCGAACGACGTCCGTCCGGCGACCAAGGAGCAGGTCGAGTCGCTCGGCGCCAAATTCGTCGCGGTCGAGGACGAGGAATTCAGGCAGGCGGAAACCGCGGGCGGCTACGCCAAGGAAATGTCGGACGACTACAAGGCCAAGCAGGCCGTGCTGATCGCCTCGCATATCGCCAAGCAGGACATCGTTGTCACGACCGCGCTGATTCCAGGGCGCCCGGCCCCGCGCCTCATCAGCGCGGACATGGTGAGGTCGATGCGCGCCGGCTCGGTGATCGTCGATCTTGCCGTCGAGCGGGGCGGAAACTGCGAGCTGTCGAAGCCGGGCGAACTCACGATCACCGACAACGGCGTCAAGATCGTCGGCTATTCCAATGTCACCCGCATCGCCTCTTCAGCCTCGGCGCTCTACGCGCGCAATCTTTACGCCTTCGCCGAGACGCTCATCGACAAGACGGCGAAGTCGCTCGCGGTCAACTGGGACGACGAGCTCGTCAAGGCGACGTGCCTGACCCGCGACGGCGCCGTCGTTCATCCCGCCTTCATCGCCCAATAAACTTCCACCCTGCCCGCGCCTGAGCCCCGGAGAGCCGCATGGACAATCTCGACGCCGCAATTGAAAAACTGAGAGCCGCCGCAGCCGCCGCGCGCGAGGCGGCGAACGCCGCCGAGGCCTATAGCGATCAGCTCGCGGCCGCTGGGCAAGCCGCCTCGGGCGGCGCGATTGACCCCTTCGTGTTCAGGCTAGCGATTTTCGTCATGGCCGTGTTCGTCGGCTATTACGTCGTCTGGTCGGTGACGCCGGCGCTCCACACGCCGCTCATGTCCGAGACCAACGCCATTTCCTCGGTCATCGTCGTCGGTGCGTTGCTTTCCGTCGGCGTCGCCGCGGTCGACAGCGGTTCGATCTTCGCCCGCTTCGTCGGCTTCATCGCGCTCATCCTCGCCTCGGTCAACATATTCGGCGGCTTCCTCGTCACCGAGCGCATGCTGGCGATGTACAAGAAGAAGGGCTGACGGCGAATGAACGCCAACCTCGCCGCCCTGCTCTATCTCGTCTCGGGCATCCTCTTCATCCTGGCGCTGCGCGGGCTGTCCTCGCCCGCGACCTCCCGCCAGGGCAATCGCTTCGGCATGATCGGCATGGGCGTCGCGGTCCTGACGACGCTGGCGGTGCGTCCGCCATCGAGCGGGCTTTCGTGGCTCCTGATCATCCTCGGCTTCGCCATCGGCGGCGGCATCGGCGCCTGGCGCGCCCGCACCATCCAGATGACGGCGATGCCGCAGCTCGTGGCAATGTTCCATTCGCTCGTTGG
Organism: uncultured Alphaproteobacteria bacterium; assembly: GCA_963794655.1. GTDB lineage: Bacteria > Pseudomonadota > Alphaproteobacteria > Rhizobiales > Beijerinckiaceae > Roseiarcus. The sequence goes on along the minus strand of CAWCEV010000005.1, from coordinate 193,915 downwards.
CCTGGCCGCGGTGCTCGTCGCCGCCGGCGCTTTCTACGCTCCCGAAGCGTTCGGCATCGAGGAAGGCAATATCATCCATCCCGTGAGCACGATCGAGATGTCGCTCGGGCTTGCTATCGGCGCCATCACCTTCACCGGCTCGATCATCGCGTTCCTGAAGCTCGACGGACGCATGTCCGGCGCGCCGATCCTCCTGCCCCAGCGGCACGTCGTCAACGGCGGGCTCGGCGTCGCGCTGGTGGTCTTGATCGCGCTCTTCTACGCCACGCAGGCGCCGGTGTTCTTCTGGCTCATTGCGCTCGACGCGCTTGCGCTCGGCGTCCTTCTCATCATTCCGATCGGCGGCGCCGACATGCCGGTCGTCATCTCGATGTTGAACTCCTATTCCGGCTGGGCCGCGGCGGGGATCGGCTTCACCCTCGGCAATCTCGCGCTCATCATCACGGGAGCCTTAGTCGGCTCCTCGGGCGCGATCCTGTCCTACATCATGTGCAAGGGCATGAACCGGTCGTTCATCTCGGTCATCCTCGGCGGCTGGGGCGGCGAGGTCGCCGCCTCCTCGCATGCCGCCGAGACGAGGCCCGTCAAGCAGGGCTCAGCCGAGGATGCAGCCTTCATGATGAAGAACGCCTCGAAGGTGATCATCGTGCCGGGCTACGGCATGGCGGTGGCGCAGGCCCAGCATTCGCTGCGCGAAATGGCGGACCTGCTCAAGAAGAACGGCGTCGAGGTCAAATACGCGATCCATCCGGTCGCGGGGCGGATGCCAGGGCACATGAACGTGCTGCTTGCCGAGGCCAATGTGCCTTACGACGAAGTGTTCGAGCTCGAGGACATCAACTCCGAGTTCCCGCAAGCCGACGTCGCCTATGTCATCGGCGCCAACGACGTCACCAACCCGGCCGCCAAGACCGACCCAAAGTCGCCGATTTACGGCATGCCGGTCCTCGACGTCGACAAGGCGAAGACGGTGCTGTTCGTCAAGCGCGGCATGGGCTCGGGCTACGCGGGCGTCGAAAACGAGCTCTTCTTCCGCGACAACACGCTGATGCTGTTCGGCGACGCCAAGAAGATGACCGACGCGATCGTCAAAGCGCTGCAGCACAGCTGAGCCGGGCGTGGATCATAGCCGGGCCCGGCGCGCCGTGCTGATCGCGATCGGCGTCTGCGCCGCGCTCTACGCCGCCGTGTTCGTCGGACTTCTCTTCGGCCAGCGCAAAATCCTGTTCCGGCAGGACGCCGCTGAAGTCGATCCGGCGACGATCGGACTGGCGGCCGAGACGCTTCGTCTCGAAACCGAGGATGGCGAAAATCTGCTCGCGTGGGGCATCGCCCCTCGCCCCGGGCGGCCGGTGATCCTTTATTTTCACGGCAACGCCGGCGGCCTCGACCTGCGGGTCGAGCGCTTTCGCGCTTTTGCCAAGGCCGGCATCGGGGTGCTGGCGATCGAATATCGCGGTTACGCCAGCTCGACCGGCTCGCCGAGCGAGGCCGGACTCAAGCTTGACGGCGAAGCGGCCTATGCGGCGGCGATCGCGAGCGGCGCCAAGCCGGAGCAGATCGTCGCGATGGGGGAATCGCTCGGGTCGGGCGTCGCGGTCTCGATCGCCGCGCGCCACAATGTCGGCGCGCTGGTTCTCGATTCGCCCTATTCCTCGATCGCCGACGTCGCCGCGGCCGCTTACTGGTTCGTGCCGGTTCGTATGCTGCTGCGCGATCCGTTTCATAACGACTTGCTGATCGCCCAGGTGAACGCGCCGACACTGATCGTGCATGGGACGAAGGACCCGGTCGTGCCCATTCGCTTCGGCGAGAAGCTGTTCGCGCTCGCCAATCCGCCGAAGGCGTTCTGGCGCGTCGAGGGCGCGGGTCATCTGGCGCTCGGCGAGCGCCTGGCGGATGTTATCGACTGGATCGCGCGAACGGTGGCGTGATCAGGCAGCGGCCGCGGTTCGTTCCGTCGCAAGCCGCAATTCGACCGGAACGGGTGCGCGGTGAACGTCCAGGACGGGGCAATGCGCGTCCACGACCTCCTTGAGCTTTGCGAGCTGCTCGGGGCTGGCCGGGCTCTTCAGCGTCACCGTTCCTTCGACGCCCGTGAACCCCGGCCGAACATCGTCGCTGACGGCGAAAAACCCTCGCAGGTCGAGGGCGCCGTCGAGTTTCACCGACACACCTTCTAGCGGTATCCCAAGCGCCGTCGCATATGCGCGGTAGGTGATTTCCTGGCAGGTGGCGAGCGCGGCCAGAACCAGCTCCACGGGGTTTGGACCGGCGTCGGCGCCGCCCAGAGTCGGCGGCTCGTCCACCGTCAGCGTGAACTGTCGGATCTTTGTCTCGCTTCGGAGGCCGTCGACCTGCCGCGAGTCGACGGAAAACGCGGCCCGCCCGTTTTGGGCGTTCGCCCGCAAATCGGCTTGTGTCGCCACGATGATGTCCCTGAGCGCCATAGCTGTCTCCTTGGTGAGTGCATCAATCTATTTTTTCTATAGATGTTGTCAACTTCTTGAAAGTCGGCCCGGTTGGCCCGATAGCGGCGCAAGCATGCACGCGGAGAGAGAGGCCCGGCCCAGTCCGCGTCGAGCGGCCCCAGCGCCCTCTGTTGCCGCCGCAATGCGCTTCCGGTATGGACCCTGCCCCGTTTTTTCAGGACCCGCCGCACCCATGCGCGCCGCAGCGCAACCAAGCGCCACACAAGCCAGGGGCTGGCTCAAGCGCGAGCTCGGAGCGACGCTCGCGCTGAGCTGGCCGATCGTGCTCGCGAACATCGCCATCAGCGTGATGACGGTGACCGACATCATGATGCTCGGCTGGCTGTCGCCGCGGGCGCTCGCCGCCGGCGCGCTCGGATTCAACCTCTACCTGCCCCCGTTCCTGCTCGGCAGCGGCATCGTCGCAGCGATCTCACCAATTGCCGCCGCGAAGCTTGGCGCCGGCGAAGGCGCGGACGCGCTACGGCGCGCGACCCACCAGGCGCTTCTCTCCGCGCTCGTCATCGCCTTCGTCACCTGGCTCGCGCTTTGGCATACCGCGAGCATTCTCAAGGCGATCGGCGAAGAGCCCGATCTCGCCGACGACGCCGGGGCCTACATGCTCGGGTTCCAGTGGAGCCTCGCGCCCAGTCTTCTCTTCTTCGCCGCGCGGGGCGCCTTTTTCGCCCTCGAGCGCCCGCGGCCTGCGCTGATAGCGGGCCTCGTGGCCGTCGCGTTCAACGCGCTCGCCAACTATGCGCTTATCTTCGGCAAGCTGGGGGCGCCGGCGCTCGGCATTTTCGGCTCGGGGCTCGCAACGACCCTTTCGCAGACGCTGATGGTCCTGCTGCTCTTCGCGGCTTCGCCCCTCGACGATCGCATGCGGCGATTGCGCCTGTTCGCGCTGCCGTGGCGACCGGCGCCGCGGGATTTCATGGCCCTGTGGCGCCTTGGCCTGCCGATCGGGGCGACGATCGCGGCCGAGGTCGCAGTCTTTTCTTCATCGACCTTGCTGGTCGGCCTCATCGATCCGCCGTCGCTCGAGGCGCATACAATCGCGCTGCAGATCGCTTCGCTCGCCTTCATGGTGCCGCTCGGGCTTGGGCAGGCGGCCACGGTGCGGGTCGGACATGCCTATGGCGCGCACGACCCGGTTGCGCTTCAGCGGGCGGGCCGGTCGGCCTTCGGGCTCACCCTCGTTTTCGCTCTCCTGTCTGCGACCACGATGCTTGCCGCGCCGCGTTTGCTCATCGCGCCCTTCATGAATGTCAGCGCGCCGGAGAACCAGGCGGCGGTCGGCATCGCGATCGCGCTCCTGCAGATTGCCGCCCTGTTCCAGATCTTCGATGCCAGCCAGGCGACGCTCGCCAACATGCTGCGCGGCGCGCACGATTCGCGCATTCCGCTCATCATCGCGCTCGTCGGCTATTGGGCGATCGGCGCGCCGGTCGGGGTCGCGCTCGGGTTCGGGACGACGCTCGGCGCGGTCGGGATATGGATCGGGCTTGCGCTCGGCCTCGCGGTCGTCGCCATGCTGCTACTCACGCGCTGGCTCGCGAAGGAGCGACACGGATTTCCCGTTTGACGCGGCTCGCCGCTCACACGCCAGACCGAGGCTCCCAATTGCAGACGTTTCAGATTTCCGACTTCCGCCAACAGCAGCATTTCGGCGCCACGATCGCGGACAGGGTCTGGAACGCCTGGTGGAGGACTTCCGGGCGGCAGGTATCGGATGTCGAGCGCCATATGATCGAAATGGCGGATGACCGTCCGCTGCCCATGGCGGTCGTAGCTCACGAGGGCCCCCGCTATCTCGGCTCCGCCTTTCTCATTCATTCCGACATGGAGGAACGGCTGCAGTTCAGCCCATGGGTCGCAGCGGTATGGGTTGAAGCCGCGGAAAGAAAGCGCGGCGTGGGCCGCGCTGTGGTCGCGCAGGCCGCCAAGACCGCAGGCTCCCTCGGCTACGAGGCGACCTACATCTGTTGCCAACCGGAACTCGAGGAGTTCTACTCGAGCATCGGATGGAAGATGGTCGAACAGGCCGCCGGCCTCAAACGTCTTTCGATTTTAAGGCTCTCCTCTAACGGAGGTTAGATCGTCCCGCCAGTGTGTCATACTGCGCGGGAGCAGGATAAACGCTGGTCAAGCCGGAGACCGTCCCCATGTCCGAACGCGCCGAGCCCCTCGTCATCGACGTCGATACCGGAATCGATGACGCGCTGGCGCTGCTTTACGCCTGCGCGCATCGTGAGGCGGATATTCTCGGCGTCTCGACGGTCGTCGGCAACGTCTCGCTTACGGCGGCCACACGCAACACGCGGGCGGTCCTCGCGCTTGCGCGACGCGCCGACATTCCCGTCTGGCCGGGGGCGCTGGCCGCGATCTCGATCCAGATAAAGGACGCGAGCGATATCCACGGCAGAAGCGGCCTCGGGCACGCCGTCCTGCCCGAGCCGGAAGAGCCGGCCCGCGTCCAGCATGCGGTCGAGGCTATCATCGCCGCCGCCCGCGCCCACGCGGGGCGCCTCACTCTGGTCGCGACCGGGCCCCTGACCAATATCGCGCTCGCGGTCATGCGCGAGCCCGAGTTGCCGCGGTTGGTCAAGCGGTTCGTCATCATGGGCGGCGCTTACGCCGAGCCGGGCAATGTGACGCCTTCCGCCGAGTTCAACATCTGGCATGACCCTGAGGCCGCGCGCATCGTCTTTCACGCCTTTGGCGGCGTCGGCGCGACGCCGGTGATCGCGATAGGCCTCGACGTCACCCGCAAGACGATCATCGACGAAAAGGACGTTGCGGCGATCGCCGCGCGCTGGGCCGGCAAGCCCGACGGACCCGCGCTCACCCGCTTCTTCGAGGACTCGACCCGCGCCTATTTCGAGAGGATGGAAAAGATCTACGGCCAGCGCATCTTCACCATGCACGACCCGCTCGCCCTCGCCGTCGCCCTCGACCCGACCCTGGTCGAGACCCGCCGCGCCGCTGTCGATGTCGAGACATCGGGCCGGCTCACGACCGGCGCGACGATTGTCGACTGGCGCGGCCAATGGGGCCGCCTCGCCAACGCCGAAGTCGCAGTCACGGTCGATGCGGACCGCTTCCGCCGCCTGTTTTTCGAGGCGATGGACCGGCTGGCGGACCGGGGGTGACGCCCAGTTGATCGAGCTCCATAATACATCAAACATATGTATATAATCTTGCATCCCGTTACAGAAAAAGGCGCCCAAGGGGCTGAAAAGACTGTATCGGCTTTTAGAGCGCACACCCCGGCGTGGGACGCCCAATTCCGTCTCGAGCGGGCGGGCCCCTAGGGTCCGCGCCTCAACGCCGCTGGTGGTCCCTAACCGTCACGTAACGCGCGGGCGCGTCCTCCTCCATCGGCAGGAAGGGCTCGAGCGGCGGAACGAAGTAGTTGTCGGTCGCATCGTCGTTGGCGAGCGACACCTCGCCCGCGATCGCCGCGCCGCCCTCGGCCCAAAACGCGTGAGCGACGTAAGGTTCAAGCGTGAGGCTCTCGCCGGGCTCGAGCCGAACCTGGTCGCCGGGACCAAGATCGAGCACGCTTACGTCCTTGAGCGCGCGAAACCTGTCCTTGAGCGGCGCGCCCTGCGCATCGACCTTGAAGAGCTCGACGACGAAGCGCGCGCCGCCGCGGTTCAGAATGTCCTCGGTCTTGACCACATGGTAGTGATGAGGCGCGCGTTGGCCGTCCTCGGCGACGATCGCCTTCTCGGCATAGAGGCGGCCCCGACCCGCGCCAAGCTCGCGCCAGTCGCCCATCCGCAGCGTGAACAAGGTGAGGCCCTCGCGCGCGAACTGGCCGGGCTTGAACTCGACCACGTTCCAGCCCATGCCGCGCCCGGCGATCAGTCTTGCGGCCTCCGGGTTGGCGCGGAAATCCCCTTCGCCCCATAGCGCGAACGGTGGCAGCGCGACGCCGTGGCGCTCGCATAAACCCAGCATGCGGTCGATGCGGGCGTCGACGAACGAACGCTTCATCGGGCGAAGTCCCGCACTCGTTCGCGTTTCGGCACGTCGCATCCTCCCGGCGCAAACACACGTTTCGTCGAGCGTCCGGCTTAGCTCTTGACCTTGTCCGCGGCCTTCGCCTTCTTGGCCCGCTCGATGCCTTCGAGCACGAGGCCGCGCGCTTCTTCCGCGTCGCCCCACCGGACGATCTTGACCCACTTGTTGGGTTCGAGATCCTTATAATGGGCGAAGAAATGCTCGATCTGCTGCAGCGTGATCGCCGGCAGGTCTGCATAGTTCTGGACGTGCGCATAGCGCTGGGTGAGCTTGGCCGACGGCACGGCGAGCAGCTTCTCGTCGCCGCCAGCCTCGTCCTCCATGATCAGGACGCCGACCACCCGGCAGCTCATCACGGCGCCGGGAACGATCGCGCGCGTGTTCGCGACGATCACGTCGCACGGATCGCCGTCGTCGGACAGCGTATGGGGGATGAAGCCGTAATTTCCGGGATAACGCATCGACGTATAGAGAAACCGGTCGACCTGCAGCGCGCCGCTTTCCTTGTCCATCTCATACTTGATCGGCTCACCGCCGATCGGCACTTCGATCACGACATTGACATCGTGGGGCGGGCTTTTGCCGATCGAGACAGCATTCAGATTCACCGCCACCCTCCCCTTTTCGGGCGCGCGCAATCGCCGTCGTGAGCGAATTCAGCGGCTCGCAGACCTGACCTTATAGGCGGAACGGCGGTTCAGCCAAAGCCGAAAGCCACACGCTCGCGCTGCTGACCGCCGAACGTCTCGCGCGCCCGGCGCAGGACGCGCCCCCCGAGCCGGCGATAAAAGCCAACCGCCCGCTCGTTGTCGGCCAGCGCCCAGACGACCAGGTTCGAGAGCCCATGGCCGGCGAGGTCCTTGCGCGCCGCATCGAACATGCGCCGTCCGAAGCCGCAGCCCTGACACTCGGGGGCGAGGTAAAGCTCGAAGATCTCACCGCCATAGCCAAGCGCCGGCACGCGGTTGCGCCCGTAACTGACGTAGCCGACAATCGAATCAGAGAATTCGAGAACCAGCAGCGGCGTCCGCCGCGCGATCGCCAGGCGCCACCATGCCGGCCCGCGGCGGGCGATCATCCGCTCGAGCTCGCGGCCCGGAATGACGCCCCGATAGGCCTCGCGCCAGGCCGCGTCATGCACCGAGGCGATATCGGCCTCGTCGCCGAGTCGCGCCGCGCGAATGGAAATGACCGTCTCGACCATGGAGGGATGTTAAGTCGGCCCATGGGCCTGCCGCAAGGTCTTGACAGCGGCGACGGATGACTTTTTTGCTCGCAGAAAGCTTGCCCTTGAGTTGGCGCATTCGTGCCGGAATATTCGCGCAATTCACCGTTCAATGCGCTTCGTGCGCGAGACCAGGAGCTTCGAGATCATGCCCCCGCGATCACCATGGGCGCGCCTGGCGCTGGCCGCCATCGCGATTGCCGCGGCGCTCGCGGGGGCAGGCGCCGCACGCGCCGATGTCCTGCACGCGACCTATCGCGTATCGCTGATCGGACTTCCGATCGGCGTCGTCAATCTTATGGCCGACCTCACTCCGACGAGCTACTCCATTCAGGGCGATGGAAAATTGACGGGCCTCGCGCGGCTCCTCGGCAAGGCCGGGGGCGCCTCGACCGGCAAAGGGGAAATCATCCAGGGCCATGTGTCGCCCGCGACCTTCGCCACCATCGCCGCGAGCTCGAACATGACGCGCACCATTCGCATGGCGCTCGCCGGCAATGCGGTGACCGGGGTCGACATCTCGCCGCCGTTCGACGAAAAGCCGGACCGGGTTCCGCTCGGACCCGGCGATGAGAAGGGTGTGGTCGACCCGGCGGGCGCGGTCATCATCACAGCGCCGGCCTCCGGTCCGATCGTGTCGCCCGCTGCGTGCAATCGCAAGGTTCCGATCTTCGACGGCTATACCCGCTTCGACATCGACCTCACCTACGTCGGCGAGCGGCGCGTGACGACCAAGGGCTATGCCGGCCCGGTCGTGGTCTGCGCGGCGCGATATGTCCCCATCGCCGGCCATCGCCGCGACCGCCCGGCGACCAAGTTCATGGCCGACAACAAGGACCTCGAGGTGTGGCTCGCGCCGATCGAGCGCGACCACGTGCTGATACCCTATCGGGTTTCGGTGCGCACGATGATCGGAACGACCGTCGTCGAAGCGACGGAGTTCCACGTGGACGAAAAATAGGGGGCGACCTTAGCAAACTGGGCGATAAGCTCGCCGTGGCCCCGGCGTTGCTAGTTGAGTTCGTCTTCTAGCATCGGCAGCGGCAACACGCCCACTCCGTCCTCGGCCAGCGACCGGGCTTCCTCCAGGCTGGCGCGGCCGCGAATCGCGCGCTCGGGCTCATCGCCAAAATGGATCGCTCGCGCCACCTCCGGGAACTTGGAGCCGACATCGTCGGTGTTGGCCTCGATCTCCTGGCGCATGCGGGTGAAGAATTCGCGCGCCTTCCGTCGCCGGTCGTCAACCAGAATCGGCGGACCCGGTTCGGCCGCCGCACGATCTCCGCCAACAACCGCCGGCGCCATGATCGCCTTGTCGACCTCGGTCGAGCCGCATTCTGGGCAGGCGACAAAGCTGCGCTTGCGCTGCTTCTCGTAAGCCGCGCTATCGGGAAACCAGCTTTCGAATGCATGCCCTTCGGCGCAGCCGAGCGCGTACTTGATCATCGTTCAGTCCGCCAATAGCCCGTCGAGTTCGCCCGTGGCCTCGAGCGCGTGCAAATCGTCACAGCCGCCGACATGCGTCTCGCCGATGAAAATCTGCGGCACTGTCCAGCGCCCGTTGGCCTTCGCCGCCATTGCCGCCTGGGCGGCTCGATCCCCGTCAACCCCGATTTCCTCGAACGGCGCCGCCTTGGTCCTGAGCAGGTCCTTGGCCGCATGGCAATAGGGACAAGTCGACTTTGTATAGATGACGATCGGCGGCACGTGAAAACAACCCCTTAGGCGCGGATTCGCGCCAGCTCCCACTATATGGGATGTCACCCGCCGGTCACAACCCGGGCGAAGACCAGCACATCCACACGCTTCGCGCCTGCCCTCAGGAGCGCCCGCGTGGCGGCGTTGGCGGTCGCGCCCGAGGTCAAAACGTCGTCGATCAGCACGACATTGAGCCCGCGCAGCGGCTGGCCGGCGGCGGCGCGAAACGCGCCCTGGACGTTTTCGGCGCGCTGCGCGCGGGTGAGACCGACCTGGCTCCGGGTCGCCTTGACGCGCTGAAGAGCGCTGAGGTCGCAGGGCTTGCCGGTCTGGCGCGATATCTCCGTTGCGAGCGCCGCGGCTTGGTTGAACCGCCGCCGCCACAGCCGCAACGCGTGCAGCGGCACCGGCGCGAGAAGATCGGCGTCGGCTAGAATATCGGCGCCCGCACGCGCCATCCAGCGGGCGATGGGCCGGGCGAGCTCGGCGCGGTCGGAATATTTGAGCCGATGCGCGAGTGTGCGAGCCGGCCCGTCCTCGAACCGAGCCACGGCCCTCGCTCGGGCGAAAGCCGGCGGATCGGCGATTGCCTGAGGCGAGATGAGACCCTGCCCGAGATCCTCGTCGAACGGGGTCCCGAGCCGCTCGCAAAACGGCCGCTCGATGAAGCGCATCGCGCTCCAGCAGCGCGGGCACAGCGCCCCATGCAAATCAGTCGCGGCGCGGCAGGCAAGGCATGTCGGCGGATAGGGCGTATCGAGGGCTGCTTGAGCCAGTCGCGCGACGAGAGCGCCGCCCCGGCTCGTCCAGGACGGGCCGGCCGCTTGCTCCGAGTCCACCGCCGGAATGGCGTCCATGTCGCCAGCATTAGCCGGAACCCAAGCTTTGCGCGAGGGGCGCCCTGGAGCATAAGGGAAGGCTCATGCCCCCTCACACGCCCCCGCGGATCTTCGATCGCGATCTCATAAACCGACGCCTCGATCGCGCGTGGGCGCGCGGCGCCACCGTTGCGTCGACGGACTTCCTTCTCGCGCGAGCGGCGCAGGACCTCGGCGAACGGCTGTCGGTGGTCAAGCGGCGCTTCGCCCTCGCCGTCGATTTCGGCTCGCCCGGCCCGCACGGCGCGCTCGCGCTTGCCGCCGGAGGTCAGGTCGATTGCGTAGTCCGGATCGCCCCGACCCGGGCGAGCCGGGGGACTGGCGCATTTCTGCCCGCTGTCGGCGACCTCGAACGTCTGCCCGTGGCGGATGGCCGCCTCGACCTCGCCGTCTCGCTTCTGGCGCTGCAGACCGTGAACGACCTACCCGGCGCGCTCATTCAAATGCGCGGCACGCTGAAACCCGATGGCCTCCTTGTCGCGGCGCTGATCGGAGGCGAGACGCTGACCGAGCTTCGCCAGAGCCTGACGATCGCCGAGAGCGAAGTCCGCGGCGGCGCCTCGCCGCGCGTCGCCCCGTTCGTGGACGTGCGTGCGCTTGGGCAGCTCGCGCAGCGCGCCGGGCTCGCGCTTCCGGTGGTCGATCTCGACCGCGCGATCGTGCGCTATCCCGACCCGTTCGCGCTTATCGCCGATCTGCGCGCCATGGGGGCTACGAACGCACTCGTCGACCGCGATCGCAAGTTCCTGCGCCGCGACGTCCTGGCGCGCGCCGCCGCTGTCTATGCCGAACGCTTCGCCGATCCGGACGGCCGACTGCGCGCGACTTTCGACCTGGTGTGGCTTGCTGCCTGGGCGCCGCATGAGAGCCAGCCGAAGCCGCTCAAGCCGGGATCAGCAACGACGCGTCTCGCCGATGCGCTCAAAGGGCCCGGTTGAGGCGGTTTCGCGCGCCGACGGCCCGCGCGAATTTGTCGCGCAGGTTCGATTTGGACAGCTCGGCGTTCGCCGGTAGGATGCATGTCATGTCTCGCAAGCAAAGTTCATCGCCGGGAGTCGGGACGCAAGGGCCGCGCGGCCCTGCGCGAAAGCTCGACCCTCTCGTCCGCTACATGATCTTCCACTGGTTCTTGGGCGCGGTTGGCGGCGCGCTTGCCACGAGCGCGTTCCTTATCTTTGACCCCTTCGGCTTCTGGCCGCTCATTCACGATAGCGGCCTCGGCCTGCCGGCGATCTTCCTCCTCTATGTCGGCTTCATGACCTCCTGCGGAGGTCTCGTCTGCGCCGCTGCGGTGATGTTCCCGCCCGACGACGACGAGCCCCCGCGCGGGGGTCTGAGAGGGAATGTGGCGCCGCCTCAGCTGGCGCTGGCGCGAGTCTTCGCCCGACGCGCCTGAGAGGCGTTGGCTTTTCCGAGCGAGCGGCCGGTGAGGGCGACGCCCGCCAGCACGAGCGCCAATCCCGCCCAGGCCGAGGGAGCGATCGGCTCCGCGAGCGTGACCGCCCCGCCGACAATGCCGATCAGCGGCACGATATAGTTGTTGAGGCTCGCGAAGGTCGGGCCCGCATCGTGGACAAGGCGAAAATAGACGTAATAGGCGAGCGCCGTGTTGAGAACGCCAAGCGCGAGCATCGCGAGGATCGGGACGGGCGGAGAGGCGGCCAGCGCCGCCGGATCGGGGAGGCGCCCGAGCGCCAGCCCCAGCAACGCGAGGACCAGCATCGAGATCGTCATCGAGGCGGTCACGGCGCGGACAGCGCCGATCTCCCGCGTCACGTCGCCTGAGATAATCGCGCTCGTGCCGTAGAAGACGCCAGCGGCCAGAGCGAAGGCGCGGCCAAGGACCGAATGGGGGCCGCCCCCCGCGCCCGGCGACCAGAAAGCCACGCCGACGCCGGCGAAGCCGATCGCGAGGCCAAGCGCCGCGATCCAGGTCCAGGGCTCGCGCGATCCGAGAAAGCGGCCGAACAGAAAAATGAATATCGGCTGGGCGCCCATCATCAGCGCCATATCGGCGCTGGTCGTCAGCGTCGCCGCCTGACCGAGCATGAGGAAGGGAACGACCTGCCCGATCAGCGCGAGCGCGAGGAGCTTGACCCAGAGCCCCGGCCTCGATCCCGGCCAGACCTTGCCGGCGAAGGCGCTCGTCGCCAGCATCGCAGCCGCGGCGACGGTCACCCGCGCCAGCGCGAAAGCGAACGGATCGAAAGCGCGCGAGGCGATCTTGATGAGCAGAAACGAAGAGCCCCAGAGAAGCGACAGAAAAGCCAGCGCTAGGTATGCCGCCATGATGCTCTCGGGGCTAAGGACTCATGCCCCGCGGCCTTCATAGGCCCAATCGCGCAAGGTATCCGAGGAAGCGCCTCGCGCCTCGGCCTGAAGTCCCTTGCCCTTGAAGCTCGCACGGCGCAGCTTGAACGGCGCGGCCGACTTCATCTCGACGACCACGCGCCGAAGCCCACGCTCCACCAATGCGCGCAACGTGGCGCCCTCGCGTTTGGCGAGGCTCCGAGCTGCGCGAAGAAGGACGTCCGGAATTTCTATGGTCGTTTTCATGACCCTGGTTGTGAGCGGCAGTTTGACTTGCAGGCGGCGATCCAAGAACTAATCTTGGAAGAAAAGCAAATAGAATAGTCGAGCCAGAACTGACAAGCGCGACTTGGGGCGGCGACTCGTGGACTGGCCGGGACAAGCTCGACAAGCCCCGGTCGGCGAGCGGACGTCAACGGAAGTTGCGCCCCGCAGGCATCGCCTGCGCCGGATCGGCCGCTTCGAGCGGTAGGCTCGGCGGGGCGCGCGGATCGTCGAGCCTCGGCGGCTGGGCGAAGCGGTTGCCCTGGCGCTTTTGCGCCATCGTCAGTTGCGGCCGTTTGACCTCGTCGGCGTGCGCGAGAGCACTGATTGTCCCACCCGTCTCCGAGAGAAGACCGAGCATCGGCGTGAGATCGTTCATGCGCTCAGCGACGATATGAATGACGCCGGCTTCGCTCTGCAGCTTTCCGGTCACCGCCACGAAGCGCGCGCCGAGCACGATCGCGCGCAGCCGCTCGAACGCCCTCGGCCAGACGATGATATTGGCGATTCCCGTCTCGTCCTCGAGCGTCATGAAGATGACGCCCTTGGCGGTGCCCGGCCGCTGGCGCACCAGCACGAGGCCCGCGACCGTGACCCGCTCGCCGTTCCTGATCGAGGAAAGCGCGTCGGAGCGCAGGACGCCGCGCGCCGACAAGCGCGAGCGCATGAACGAGGTCGGGTGCGCCTTCAAGGACAGCGACAGGCGCCGGTAGTCCTCCACCACGTGGGCGCCGAGCGGCATCGGCGGCAGACGCGCATCAGGCTCGGTTTCGCGCGCCGGGCGGCTTGCGAACAGCGGCAGGTCGTCCTGGTCGCCGACCCGGTCGAGGCCGCGCGCCGCCCATAACGCCTGCCGCCGATCGAGCCCGAGCGAGCGGAAAGCGTCGGCGTCGGCGAGCTTTTCCAGCGCGGCCGGCGTGAGGCCGCTGCGCAGCCATAAGTCGCGCACGGAATCGTAACCCTCCCCGCGCTGGTCGACGAGCCGTTTCATGTCCTTCTCATTCGCGCCGACGATCTGCCTCAGGCCCAGGCGCACCGCGTGCGTCGCGCGGATATGCTCCGCCATCTCGGCGTGGCGGGGGTGAATCCATCCCTTCTCCCGTTCACGGGAGAAGATGTCGCCGAAGGCGACGGATGAGGGCTTGGCGTCTTTTCCATCACCCCGACCCTCTCCCGTGAACGGGAGAGGGGGCAAAGGCTCCAGCGTGCAGTCCCAGTCCGACAGGTTCACGTCGACCTCGCGCACTTCGACCCCATGCTCGCGCGCGTCGCGCACGAGCTGGGCCGGAGCGTAGAAGCCGAGCGGCTGGGAGTTCAGCATCGCCGCGGCGAAAACGTCGGGATAGCGGCATTTCATCCAGCACGAGGCGTAGACCAGGAGCGCAAAGCTCGCCGCATGGCTCTCGGGAAAGCCGTACTCGCCGAACCCCTCGATCTGGCGAAAGCAGCGCTCGGCGAACTCGCGCTCGTAGCCCTTGGCGGCCATGCCCTCGACCATCTTGTTCTGGAAGGTCTGGATCGTTCCGACGCGGCGGAAGGTCGCCATCGCGCGGCGCAATTTGTCGGCTTCCGAGGGGGTGAATCCGGCCGCGACGATGGCGATCTTCATCGCCTGCTCCTGGAACAGCGGCACGCCCAGCGTCTTCTTCAACACCGCCTCGAGCTCCCTCGACGGATAGGAGACCTCTTCGAGGCCCTGCCGGCGGCGGAGATAAGGGTGGACCATGTCGCCCTGGATCGGGCCGGGGCGCACGATCGCGACCTCGATCACGAGATCGTAGAACGATTCCGGCCTGAGCCGCGGCAGCATCGACATCTGCGCCCGGCTTTCGATCTGGAACACGCCGATCGTGTCGGCGCGCTTGATCATCGCGTAGACCTCTTGCTCCTCGGGCGGGATGGTCGCCAGCGTCAGGCGCTGCCCGTAATGCCGGTCCAGAAGATCGAGGCCCTTGCTCAGCGCCGTCAGCATGCCGAGCGCGAGCACATCGATCTTGAGGAGACCCAGCGCGTCGAGATCGTCCTTGTCCCATTCGACCGTCGTGCGCTCTTCCATCGCCGCGTTCATCACCGGCGCGACCTCGTCGAGCCGGTCGCGGGTGATGACGAAGCCGCCGCTGTGCTGGGTGAGGTGGCGCGGAAAGCCGATGAGCTCCTCCGCCATTTTGAGCGCAAGAGCCAGCGTCGGCTCGGCGGGATCAAGCCCGATCCCGCGCACGCGGGTCTCCCCGATCGGCGTCGACTCCTGGCCCCAGGCGGTCCCGTTGAGGGCGGCGATGACATCGTCCGAGAGGCCGAAAACCTTGGCCGTCTCCCGGATCGCCGAGCGAGTGCGGTAGGTCGTCACCGCGGCGGCGAGGCCGGCGCGCTCGCGCCCATATCGCTGGTAGATGTACTGCATCACCTCTTCGCGCCGCTCATGCTCGAAGTCGACGTCGATGTCGGGGGGCTCATTGCGCTCGGGCGAGATGAAGCGCTCGAACAGAAGATCGAACCGCGCCGGATCGACTTCGGTGATCCCAAGGCAGAAGCAGACGGCGGAATTGGCCGCGGAGCCGCGGCCCTGACACAAGACGCCGCGCGTGCGCGCGAAGCGCACGATGTCGTGCACGGTGAGAAAATAAGGCGCGTAGCCGAGCGTTGCGATCAGCGCGAGTTCATGGGTCAGCGCCTCGCGCGTCCGCTCCGGAACGCCCTCGGGATACCGGGCGCAAGCGCCCGCTTCCGTGAAGGCCTCGAGCGCGGCCTGGGCGGTCGCATAGCCTTCGCGCAACTCTTCCGGATAGCGATGCGACAATTCATCGAGGCTGAAGGAGAGGCCATCGAGAAAGCGCAGCGTCTCCGCGATCGCCTGCGGCGTCTCTGCGAAGAGGCGGGCCATTTCGCTCGGAGCCTTGAGATGCCGCTCGGCGTTGGCCTGCGTCAGGCGCCCCGCGGCCTCGAGTGTCGTCCCTTCGCGGATGCAGGCGAGGACGTCGGCGAGCGGGCGCCGCTCGGGCGCATGCATCAGCGCGTCATTGGTTGCGATCAGCGGCGAGCCGACCTGGCGCGCAAGCGCCGCTCGCCGCGCAAGCCCGCCGCGCATGTGATCGCCGTAAGTCAGGCTCGCGCCGATCCACAAGCGCTGGCCGAAGGCCTCGCGCAGACGGAGGAGGATTCCCCTCTCCCCTTGCGGGAGAGGGGCCGGGGGTGAGGGGCTCCCCTCTCCCGCTCGCGGGAGAAGGTGGCCGCGCAGCGGCCGGATGAGGGGCAGCGCCACGACCTGCAGCCCTTCGCCCAGCTCCACGAGATCATCCAGCCGGAGCCGGCATTCGCCCTTGGGCGCGCGCAAGTTTCCTGCGGTCAGGATGCGGCAGAGCCGGCCGTAGGCGGCGCGATCCTTCGGATAGGCGAGCACGTCCGGCGCGCCGTCGTCGAAGGCGAGCCGCGCGCCGGTGACGACGCGGGTCGCGCCCATCGCAGCTGCGTTCTCGCGCGCGAACACATGCGCGCGCACGACACCGGCGAGCGTATTGCGATCCGCGATCCCAATTCCCGCAAGCCCAAGCTCGGCGGCGCGTGCGACCATCTCCTCCGGATGCGAGGCCCCGCGCAGAAACGAAAAATTCGTCATCGCCGAGAGCTCGGCGAAGCGCGGCTCGAGACGGATCATGCCTGAAAACCCTCATCCGGCCCTTCGGGCCACCTTCTCCCGCAAGCGGGAGAAGGGATGCGCCCCCTCTCCCGTTTACGGGAGAGGGTTGGGGTGAGGGCGAGCGCGAACATCACCACGGCAAGCCGCAGGCGGCCGCGATCGTCGCGAGCACGCCCTCACGCGCCGTCAGGATGTCGCAATTGTTGAAGCGTAGGACCCTATAGCCCTGCTGCTCGAGCCATGTATCGCGGGCAGCGTCGCGCAAGTTTTCGGCGTGTTGCGATCCATCCGCCTCCACGATGAGCCGGTGAGCGACGCAAAGAAAGTCGACGATATAGAAGCCAATCGGCGCCTGTCGGCGAAACTTGAGCGCCTGCATTCGGCGATCGCGCAGAGCGTACCACAGTTTGCGCTCGGCCTCCGTCGGGTCGCGGCGCATCGCACGGGCGCGAGACTTCGCGACGAGGGGAATATGGTCACGCATAAGCTGCCTCCCTTGCGCTGCCCCTCATCCGGCGCTTCGCGCCACCTTCTCCCCGCAAGCGGGGAGAAGAGGTTCACCCGAACACCCCGTGCACGAACCATTTCGCCTGCGCGGTCTCGCGGCCCCATAAGCCCTCGCGGTAGAGCCAGAAGCGGCGTCCTTGAGAATCCTCGGCGCGGAAATAGTCGCGCGTCGGCATGGCCTCGCGCCGCCACCATGGCGCGGCGATGCGCTCCGGCCCCTCGATGGCGGCGATGTCGTGCAGGACGCGCCGCCAGCGGAAGCGCAAAGGCGGCCCGTCGGGCACTTCGGCCAAAGCCTCAATCGGCTCCGGACGCGCGAATAGGCGGAATGGCCGCGCCGGCGCGCCCTCATCCGGTCGGCTTCGCCGACCACCTTCTCCCTCATAGGGCGTCGGAAGACGCCCGTCTCTCGACGGGCTTCGCGGGAGAAGGTGGCCCTCCCCTCGCATCCGCGCTTCTCCGAGCGTCGCCGGCAGGGCCGCCTCGGCCTGCTCAGGCAGATGCGCCTCGATGAGCTCGCGCCGCGTCACCGCGCGCGCGCCGAGCCGGGCGGAGAGCCGGTCGAGAAGCTCGGCGAGTGCTCGGGCGCGCTCGGCTTCATGCGCGCGCTCGAGCTCAGCCTGGGAGGGCGCGAGCGGCTCGGCCGCAAGGCAAGCGAGGCGCATGAGATCGACGCCGTACCCGGCGTCGACGGCCTCTTCGTCTGGGCTCGCCAGCCGCTCGGCGAAAAGCCGCACGATCGGGCGCGCTTCGTTGAGCGGCCTGGAGGCGCCGACGCGGATGCGGCGCACGTCGCCGTCGACGCGATGGAGCTCAAGCTCGATCCGCCGCGCGCCCTTGGCCTGGCGCTCGAGCAGAACCACGAGATCGTCGGCAAGCTTGCAGAGCGTCGCCTCGATCGCCTGAAACGTCTGCACCGGCGAAGCGAACCGGCGCTCGGCGCAGAAATCCGGGGCCATGAAGCGCGGCGCGATCGAAGAGCGCTCGAGGCCCTTGAGCGCGTCGAGCCGGGCGATGCAGGCCGACCCGAACCGCGCCGCGATCGGCGCCCGTGGCCTCAGCGCGATGTCGCCGATGCGGCGCAAGCCTGCCCGCGCCATATCGGCCACGGTCTTCTCGTCGAGGCCGAGCGCGGCGAGCGGCAGGTCGTGGAAGAGCTTGGCGAACGCCTTGTCGCTCAAGGGATCGGGAGCGATTTTCACCTGCGAAAACCGCGCCAGCGCCGAAGCCGCGCGCGGATTGCCGCCAACGCCGGCGGCGACGGTGAACCCTTGCGCGGCAAGCCGGGCGCGGCAGTCCTCGACCAATGCCGCCTCGCCGCCGAACAGATGCGCGACGCCGGATACGTCGAGCATCAGCCCATCGCGACCATCGAGCGCGGCGAGAGGCGTGAAGCGCGAGCACCAGTCGCAGAGGCGCTCGATGAGCCGCGCCTCTTCCAGAGGCTCGGCCTCGACCGCGACGAGGTTCGGGTGACGCGCGCGCGCGTCGGCGAGAGACACGCCCAGGGTCAACCCGAGCCGCGTGGCCTCGGCGTCGACGCAAACCAGGCGCTCGGCGTTGTTGACCTTGGCGACAGCCACGAGCGGCGCGCGTCGGTCAACGCCATTGAGACGCCGAGCGCGGTCTGTCGCCAGCCGCGGCAGCCACAGGGAGAGAAACCGCCGGATCGCCAAAAGCCAATTCCTCGAATTGCAATTCCTCGAATTGATTGTCCTGGCTTCGCCATTCCAGACGGATGACGCGCTCGGCGTCGAAAGCCTGAAGAGGCGCCTCGGGCCCGGCGCGGGCGAGGCGCGCCTTGACGAGCCGCGCCCCGAAGGCGAACGGCCCGGGAAGGTCCCGGCCAGCGGCCGCCTTGAGTCTGGCGCTCGGCGCGGCAGCGATTTCGAACCGGGTATCGGCGGCGCTGGAGAGGCGCTCCGCCTGGCCATAGGCGCTGGCCAGGATGAGAAGCGCAGGCGTCCGCCCTTTGCGCGCGGCGAGCAGGAGGCGGCGCGAGGCGGCGAGGCTATAGCCCTTGAGGCTCCAGATCTCGCCCACGACCGCGGCCGGCGCGCCGCATTTGAGCGCCTCCTCCATCGCCCAGAAGGCCAAGGCCGCGTCGGGCGCCTGCACGAACACGAGGCGGCTCAGGGGCAGCCCGTGGGCGATCAGGCCTGGTCCATAAAGGGCGCCTGTCTCGTGGGCGGCGAAGCCTTCGCCGATGATGAGCGCCGAGGCCGGCCTCCGGTCCAGGAACCGCGCGGCGATCGCGAGCGCAAAGCCCATCGCCGCCGCCCCGTCCTGAGGCTCGGCGGGCGCGATCTCGTGCAGGCCGTCGTCCGCGAGCCCGCCGCCGAGGGCGGAATCGAGCGCGTGGGAGAGCGAAAGGCGCCGCACGGCGCGCTCCCCAGCCGGGCGAAGGCCGGCAGAGCCGGCCTCAGCCTCGATCTCAGCGACGGCGCGCCGCAAACGCGCCATCCCCTCCGCTCTGCCGCTTTGCGACATTCGGCCCGCATCCTGTAGGTTCGCTCTTTGTTCTTGTTTTGGACCGAAAGAGCAGAAAGAGTCAAGGCGCAGAGGGGGGGCTGGGAGGCGCTGCTTGATTGCAAGCCCCATTGGGCTTGGTGTGCGCAATGACTCTTGTGTTCCGCCGACGCCATCCCGCGTCGTTTCAATCAATCGCCGATTGCGCTATGAAATCTCAATGACTGAACTTTAGAACGGGCTGTCGAATCCTTGCGCAGTCTACCACCGGAAACCCAGGACGCTCTGGCGCGCATCCTCCAGCAACTCGTCGGCGACGACCCATCAATCGTCACATTGAGCGCCGACGAAGAAGCGTCACTTAAGACTTCACTCACGCAGGCTGAGCGCGGAGAGTTCGCGACCGAGGATGAGATCAAAGCGGTTTGGGCCAAGCACGGCCTGTGAAGCTGCGATACACGCTTCGCGCCGCCGAAGAACTCGACCAAGTCCTCTCGTATATCGATGAGCGCTCCTCGCAAGGCGCCCATCACGTAAAGACTCGGATCGAGGCCATGATTGACCTCATCGCCTTGCACCCTCACGCCGGCCAGCCCACGAACATCCGCGCCCTTGGACGCGTCGTCGCGCACCCGTATCCCTACGTGATCTTCTACGCCGCAACGGACGATGAGGTCGTCATCCATTCTGTGCGCCACGCAGCTCGACGCCCGTCATCCTAACCGGACTGATGCTTCCGCATCGGTCGATGCGGCTCCTTCGCATCCATCCTTATCCGGGCGGCATCACTCCTCCCTTTTGCAATTCGGGGGGTTCCATGGAGGGCATGCGCGAACCCGTAAGCCCCGTGATCAATCGCGTGCCGCGTTGGAAGGTGATGTAGTTCCAGCCCCAGTTGAGCGCGACGGCGAGGCGATTCCTGAAGCCGATCAGGTAGTAGATATGGGCGAGCGACCAGATGATCCAGGCGGCGAACCCGGTCACTCTCGCCCTGCCGATCTGGACGACCGCGCTCTTGCGGCCGATCGTGGCCATCGACCCATAGTTGCGGTACCTGAACGGCGGCAGGTCCGAGCCGCGCAAGCGCGCCCGGATCAGACTGGCCACGTACGCGCCTTGCTGCTTCGCGACCGGCGCGACGCCGGGGAGCGGGCGCCCGTCGCCCTCGACACAATGCGCCGTGTCGCCGATCACGAATACGTCCGGGCGGCCGGGAACCGAAAGGTCCGCATTCACCTTGACCCGGCCCGCGCCGTCCGCCTCGACGCCAAGCCAGCGATGAGCGGGCGAGGCCATCACGCCAGCCGCCCAGATCACGTTGCCCGCGTCGATCCAAGCGCCGTCGACCTCGACGCCGAACTCGTCGCAGCGCGTCGCCCGCTTGCCGAGCCTCACCTCGACACGCAATTCCTCCAGGGAACGGCGCGCCGCCTCCGAGAGGTCGGGATGAAATGCGGCGAGAAGGCGAGGCCCCGATTCTATCAGCGTCACCCGGGCCAAGCGCGGGTCGATCGAGCGAAAGTCGGCCGACAGCGCCTTGCGCGCGAGTTCCGCGATGGCGCCCGCCATTTCGACTCCCGTCGGGCCGCCGCCGACGATGACGAAGCTCAGCAACCGCTCGCGCGTCGCGGGGTCGTCCTCGATCTCAGCCTTTTCGAAGGCCAGCAATATGCGCCGGCGAACCAGCGTCGCGTCGTCGATGCGTTTGAGTCCGGGGGCGTGTCTCGCCCAATCGTCGTGCGAAAAGTAGCTGTGCGTCGCCCCGGTCGCTATGATCAGGCGATCGTACGCGATCCGCCGATCCTCAGCATAGATGATCCTGCTCACGCAATCGATGGCATCGACATTGGCAAGAATGACGGTCGCGTTGGCTTGTTTGCTCAATACGCTGCGGATCGGCGAAGCGATGTCGGAGGGCGAGAGGCCTGCGGTCGCCACCTGATACAGAAGCGGCTGAAACAGGTGGTAATTGTGCCGATCGATCACGACGACGTCGGCCGGCGCCTTCGCGAGCGCCTTGGCAGCCGACAATCCGCCGAAACCTGCGCCGATGATGGCGATACGCTCGCGGCGCCGGGAGGCGTCAGCGTCGCCTGCTCGATGCGCCGACGCTTCGCCATCAGGCGGGCGAGGCGCTCGCTCGCCTGGCGGCCCGTCGAGCGCGGCGCGCGCCGAGGCGGACCGATCCGCGCGTTTCAAGCCATCGCCGAAGCCGGACGCCGCCAGCGCAGCCGCCGCCATATCAGCCTCCTCGAAAATGAGCCGCAGGGGCGCGAGCGCAAAGCGTGCGCGCGGCGGTTCGCTGCGATCAGGTTGATTGTCCGGCTTGGGTCAACGCGCCGATGACGAGTGTACGAACGGAAACGTCCGTCTGTTACAGGGCCACGGCGACGCGATGGAGACTGAAGCCGTATGGGCGCCGATTCGCCCCCGTCTGTGACGACGTCAACCCGTCTCGAAGTCGCCCTTCTGCGGCGGGGCGAGCGGCGTGAACAGGCAGCGGTCGGGCTTGAGGTCGATGAGCGGCGTCATATCCAGGCAATCGAGGCCTCTGACGCTGAGAATCGCGCCGTCGCGCGCGACCAGGCTGACGAGCGCCGTCCCGATCGGGTTCGGCCGGACAGGCGAACGCAGCGAAAACGTGCCGCGCGTCGCGCCGTCATTGGCCGGACTTTGGCGCACGAGATCGCGCCGCGACTCGTGCAGCCAGTAAAGGACCTCGATCCGCTCGAACGCCTCGATCCCGTCGAGCGCCGCGACCCAGGGCTCGTAGATTTCGATCCGGCAGACCGGCCCATCGGCCCGCCCCTGACGGGGACAATCGAGGCGCGAGGTCCACGGCGTGCGGATCACGCCGATGAAGGTCAGGCCGGCGTCGAACGCCTTGGGGGCTTCGACCGCGACCTCGTTTCGCCGGACTTCGTTCAGCCTGACCATGATCCTTACGTCGCTCCCAGCGTCTTTCTGCCTCTTTGCCCCGCTCAGCCCGTCACTTCGAGCGCGAGCCGCCCGCTGAGCCTCTGCCCGTATTCGCCCGAAGCCTCGACCACTACAGGATAGGTTCCGGGCGCAAGATCGGCCGGCAGGCGGGCGGTCCAGATGTGCGACGAGTTGTCGGCGCTGACCCAGGCCTTCTTGGTCGCCTCGTTGCGGGCGAACACTTCCTGGACGAACGGATCGGGCCGAGAGCTGCGCGTCATCTCGATCGGCGCCCGATCGCCGATGACCATCTTGACCTTGGTCCTCTCGCCGCCGTCGAACACGTTGGCTATCAGCGTCGAAGCGCCGAGCGCGTCGCGCGGGACCGGCGACCCTAGAAGCCGCACCTGACGGAAATCGCGGTCGGCGTCCCTGCCGACCCCGTGGAAGCGGCTCAGGATCGAGAGCCGCATCTGCCGGCCGTCCGGCTCCTTCGCGGGAACGAAGCGGGTCTTGTAGCTCAAGCCGTCGACCGAGAGGATGTGGAAGCCGTTCGGCGTGCCGTCCCGACTGTCGGCGGAGGGTACGCCGCGGTGATCGAACGGCCCGCTCCACCACGAGCCTGACAGCGTGGTCAGGATGTGCTGATGAAGCGGCGCCGCCCCCTTCCAGCCCTCCGCGGCGTCGAAATAATGGTGCTCGGTCGTATGGGTGTGGCCGGCGAAGCTGACCACGAAGCGGCGTCCTTCGAACAGCGCGAAGAAAGCCTCGCGGTTCTGGAGGTTCTGATAGGGCTCGTCGTCGAGAAAGGTGCGGATCGGAATGTGCATCACGGCGACGATCAGCGTGTCGTCGGGTGTATGCGCGAGCACGTTGCGGACGAAGGCGAGTTGCGTCTCGTCGAACCTGCCCTCGTACCTGTCCCCGCCTCGCGGCTTGTGGGGATCGAAGCCGAAATAGTTCACGTCGTCCAGCATGAGGAAGAGCGTCTGCGCATAGAAGAATGCGTAATAGTTCGGGCCAAAGACGCGCTTGAAGGTCTCGCGGCTGTATTTCCGGTCCGGCGCCTCGAAATTGAGATCGTGATTGCCGCCGATGTTCCACCATGGCAGTCCGATCGCCCCCATGATCGCGTTCGAACGCGGATAGAGCGACAAGTCGTCGAACATGATGTCGCCCGCGGTGAGGCCGAACCTGGCGTCGACGCCCGCGAGCGCCTGAATCAGGTCTTCGCGAATGAAGTCGACTTCCGCCCCGGTCTCCGGCTGCGGATCGGTCACCAGCACGGCGTTGAACGCCTTCGGCTCGTCCTGGCGGCGAAGCGCGAAATCGACCGAGGCGGGCAAGGGGCCGGTCGGCGCGAGACCTTCGAAGGTCAGGTTGAGGTCGGCCGGCGAGCCCTTGGGCTGATGATGGCGGTAGAAGCGAGGAAGGTTGGTCTTAGGTTCGAGCGGGGGCGTGAAGCCTGCGGGCTTGACGGCGAAGATCGTCGCTTCGTCCGGCAAGGGAAGCGTATAGCGGCCGTCGGCGCCGGTGACGGCGACGTCGCGGCCGTTGGAGACCAAAACGCCGGCGAGCCCCGGATTGGCGGCGCCGGCCATGCCCGAGCCGTCGCGGTCCTCAAACACGACGCCTCTGACCTGCGTTGCCGCCGCGTCCTCGGCCGCCGCCCGCTCAGGCTCGACCGCCGCCAGCATGAGCCCGCCCGCCGCGCCGATCAGCACCTCGCGCCGCGTCATTCCATCGTCGTGATGCCCGGACATGTCTCGACCTCCGCTTCAGTTTCGTCACAGGAAATGCCGCGCGCATGACTTCGTCATGAACGATCGGGCGTCGATGCTCCGAAGCTATAGAGCGCACCGAGATGGGAGGGAACCCGCGGCGCCGTTGCCGCGGTGGTCACATGTTCGCTATGGGAGGTTCAGAATGCCGCCGTAGAGCGGATAGGCGCCGCGAACCTCCCGCGAATCCGGCGTGACCACCAATCGATCCCCCTTCGAAGCGTCGAAATCGATCGCGCCAACCAAGTCGAAACGGTCGAAGACGAACGGCATGCTTCGTCCGCCGATAGGGTCCGGCCTGTCGAGGAGACCGAGATGGAGGTGCGGGCCTTCCGAGGGGCCGGTGTTGCCCAGCTTGCCGAGAGGTTCGCCCGCCTTCACCTTGTCGCCAGCTTTCACCGCGATGCTGCCCTGGCGCAAATGCGCGTACCAGGCGAAGACATTCGGAGCAATTTCCTCCATGACGTTGTTGCCGCCAAAGTCTGCCTTCGACTGCGGGACCATGAAGTCGAACGGCGTCTGATCGGTCATGCCGTCGTGGACGGAAACCACCACGCCGTCGGCGACCGCGAGGACGTCCTCGCCGAAGCCATAGTACTGCTCGACGCTCTTGCCGTCGCCGTCGAAGATCCTGTCGTTCTTGACCTTGACCCAGTCCACCGCAAAGGTTTCGCCGGTCTCGATGCGGAGACCATCGATTGCGATCCGTTCGTCCCGGTGGACATTGGGTTTGCAACATGCGGTGGTGGCGAGCCAGCCATCCCCCTTGACAGGCGGCTTGACCACGAGCGCGGGCTCGCGGTCGACGGCGACTTCCGGCGCGCTGACCTCCAGGCTGCCGAGCACCGGAGCAAGCTTGGAGCCTGTCTCGAGCGCGTAAGCGATCCGGTGGGTGACCCGTTCCGGCGCGCTGCCCGGCGGTACGATCAGATCGACGTCGACCGATACGGCCGCCGACGCTGGAATAGTCGGCGAGGGCGTCTTCGAGAACAACGTCTGGGTCGCGGCCGCAAGCGCGGCGCCATCGATCCGCGTGAGCTCTTTGCCGTTGGGGTCGAGCACAGTCACGCTCGACAAGGTCACAGGCTCGGGGAAGACGCTGACGACGAGGAGTTCGTATTCGACATGATCCATGCCGTCGTCGCCGCGAACAACCTGGGCTTCGTGTATCGGCGTGACCATGATCGCAGTCGCCCGCCCGCCGTCTCCGGCGAGCGCGCCCGAGACCAGCGCGAGAGCGGCCGCCAACGCCAGATAGATGCGCATGCCTCACCACGCTCGCCGACAGGCTTCCATCTGTAATTGACTGCTCGATCACAGACAATTGGGACGAGCCAGCCGGCGGCGGTTTTGGCGGATCAGGCGGCCTTGAGCAGGCCGAGTTGGGTGAGCGCCGCGACGCCATCGTCGAGGCCGATCTCCTCCACGATCCTGCCGTCGATCACCTTGAGCACCGTCGTGCCGGTGAAGCGTAGTTTGCGGCCGGTCGCGGCGGGAAGGCCTCCGACCAGGAAGTCCTTGAAAGCCGGGCCGGTGTGGGTTCCCCCACCCTCCCACTGCCCGACGACGAAGTCGCCTTCGGCGATCAGATCGGCCGTCCCCCAGAAGTTGAGGTCGGGAAACACAGCGCGAAAGTCGGTTATGAACGCCTTGATGTCGTCGCGGCCACGGCGAGGCGCGTGCAGCGAATATTTGAGCAGCATGTCCGGCGCTGCGATCTCGTCGATGACCGCGAGATTGACGTCCTTGCCCCAGAACTCAGTGAACCAGCGGCCGACGACGCCTTATTGTCTTCTTCCTTGCTCATGGAAATCGCTCCTCGCGCGTTCATGTCGGAAGAACATCGATATTGCTCGATGAACCGAGCGAACCGCTAAGCCGTGCGAGCGCGCGCCACACTCCGCTTCTTGCCGCGGAATTCAGTGGCTGGCCCGCGATACGTCAGGCTAGGTCCGACATCGTCGCGACGGACTACCCGCCGACCTGCCCCCGGTGTCGCAGAAATGCGTCGGCCAGCACGCACGCGACCATCGCTTCGCCGACCGGCACCGCGCGAATGCCGACGCACGGGTCGTGACGACCCTTGGTGACGATCTCCGTCTCCTCGAGCGCGCGGGTCAGCGTGTGGCGCGGCGCCAGGATCGACGACGTCGGCTTGACGGCGAACCGCGCCACGACCGGCTGTCCGGTCGAGATGCCGCCGAGCACGCCGCCGGCATGGTTCGATAAGAACCGCGGCTGGCCGTCGTTGCCCCGCCGCATCTCGTCGGCGTTCTCTTCGCCGGAGAGCTCGGCGGCCGCGAAGCCGTCGCCGATCTCGACCGCCTTGACGGCGTTAATTCCCATCAGCGCCCCAGCGATTTCCGCATCGAGCTTGCCGTAGATCGGCGCGCCCCAGCCGGGCGGGACGCCCTCGGCGACAATCTCGATGACGGCGCCAATCGAGGAGCCCGACTTGCGGATTTCATCGAGATAGCCGGCGAAGCGCTCGGCGGCGACAGCGTCGGGCGTGAAGAACGCATTGCGCGCGACCTCGTCCCAGTCCCAGCGCGTCCGGTCGATCCTGAGTTTTCCCATCTGCACCAGAGCACCGCGGATGCTGACATGAGGGATCACCTTGCGCGCGATCGCGCCGGCCGCGACACGAGCCGCGGTCTCGCGCGCCGAGGCGCGGCCGCCGCCGCGATAATCGCGGATGCCGTATTTTGCCTCATAGGCGTAATCGGCGTGACCGGGACGGTACTTGTCCTTGATCTCGCCGTAGTCCTTCGACCTCTGGTCGACATTGTCGATGAAGATCCCGATCGGCGTACCCGTCGTCACCTGGGCGCCCGTCGTCTCATCAATCATGACGCCGGAGAGGATGCGGGCCTCGTCGGGCTCGCGCCGCTGGGTGGTGAAGCGCGAGCCGCCGGGCCGGCGCCGGTCGAGTTCCGCCTGGATGTCGGCCGCTGCGAGCGGGATTCGCGGCGGGCAGCCGTCGACGACGCAACCGATTCCCGCGCCATGACTCTCGCCGAAGGTGGTGACGCGGAAGAGATGGCCGAAAGTGTTATGCGACATGGCTGACCTTCAGTGTACATAGGGGAGAGCCCTCCGCCGCGTCAAACGGCCGAGTCTCGGCCTCATCCGCGCCCAATTCCCGCCATGCTGCATTCATTGCCAATTCATGTTGGCGGGCGCATCCCGTCGCCCCGCTGCAACCAAGAGTCGAAGGACTCGCATGGAGACTGTACAATGTTGAAGACATTCGCCGCGCTCGGAATCTCCGCAGCGATCGCGCTCGCGCCGCTTGCCGCATTCGCCCAGACCGACACGACCGCGCCCGCTGCTGGCGCCGCTCCCGCCGCGTCCGACGCAATGGCGCCGGCGAAGGACTCGATGAAGAAGGCCAAGCCAAAGAAGCACATGGCCAAGAAGGCGAAGAAGGGCGCCGACGCGATGATGGCGCCGGCCGCTCCGGCTGCGCCCGCGCAGTAATTCGTCGACCGCAATTCTCGGCAAACGAGCCGCTCCATCGATCGATGGGGCGGCTTCGTTGTGTTCGGCCTTACCGCTTCCGCTACGGCATGCGCCATGTCAAACTCGCAGGCGTTCCCGGGAGGCGCAATGGCAAGCGCAGAGTTCTGGTACGAGTTCGCGAGCACATATTCCTATCCGGCGGCGCTCAGAGTCGGCGCGCTCGCCGAGGCGCGCGGCGTAACCCTCATCTGGCGGCCCTTCCTGCTCGGCCCGATTTTCGCCGCCCAGGGCTGGCGGGACTCGCCGTTCAATATCTACCCCAACAAAGGCCGGTACATGTGGCGCGACCTCGAGCGCACGTGCGAGGCCATGGGCGTCCCGTTCCAGCGCCCCGAGCCCTTTCCGCAGCCCA
This sequence comes from uncultured Alphaproteobacteria bacterium, assembly GCA_963794655.1. Taxonomy (GTDB): domain Bacteria; phylum Pseudomonadota; class Alphaproteobacteria; order Rhizobiales; family Beijerinckiaceae; genus Roseiarcus. The sequence goes on along the minus strand of CAWCEV010000005.1, from coordinate 165,856 downwards.
GCCTGCTCGCCGCGCGGGTCGCGCTGGCGCTCGAGGGCGAGGCGCGCGCGGCCTTCTCACGCGAGGTTTACAAGGCTGAATTCGGCCGCGGCATGCCGATCGCAGATCGCGCCGCGATCGCGTCCCTTATCGAAGCATGCGGCGCCGATCCCGCCCAAACACTCGAGCGCGCCGAAAGCGACGCCAACAAGGCTGCTCTCAAGGCCGAGTGCGCGAAGGCCGTGGAAATCGGCATCGTCGGCGCGCCATCGATCGTCACCGGCGACGGCGAAGTGTTCTGGGGCAACGATCGGCTCGAACAGGCGCTCGACTGGGCGGCGGGACGGCCTTAGTCCGCGCGGTTGCGATTCTGCGCCTTCTCGCGCTCGTCGGACGGTGAGCGCAAAGCTAAGACGCCGAGCGATTCCCCAGCGCCTGCGCGCGAATGGCCGAGAGGGTGGTTGCTGGCGTGATCGCTTCGGGATCGACCTTGACGTGCAGGATCGACGGCAGGCCGGAGGCCAGCGCGCGCTCGTATGCGGGCGGGAACTCGGCCGTCTGCTCGATTGTTTCGCCGTGGCCGCCGAACGCGCGCGCATAGGCTGCGAAATCCGGATTGCGCAACGCCGTGCCAATGATCCGCCCGGGATACATGCGCTCCTGATGCATCCGGATCGTGCCGTACATGCCATTGTCGATCACCACGACAATAACGCCCAGGCCGTACTGAACCGCAGTCGCGAATTCCTGTCCGTTCATGAGAAAGTCGCCGTCCCCGGCGAAGCAGACGACGGTCCGCTTCGGGAACACGCGCTTCGCGCCGATCGCCGCGGGCAAGCCGAAGCCCATCGAGCCAGACGTCGGGCCCAATTGCTGCTCGATCGTACGAAAGCGCATGAAGCGCCCGACCCAGATCGAGAAATTGCCGGCGCCGTTGGTGAAGATGCCGTCGGGCGAACGCCGCCGGATCGCGAACATGATCTCGCTCAATTGCACCTTGCCCGGATTAACCGGCGCCTGCTCGCTCCAGGCGAGATAGTCGGCCCGCGCCGCTCTTGTTTCCGCCGACCAGCGGATCGTCGGCGGCGGCTGAACTCCTTCGAGCGCGGCGCAGAATTCGGCCGAGGTTGCGACAATGCCGAGCGCGGGATGATAGTTGCGCCCGATCTCGCACGCATCCGCGTGAACATGGACGAGGCGCTGGCGCGGCGAAGGGATACGGAACAGCGTATAGCCCTGCGCCGCCGCCTCCGACATCCGGCTCCCGACCAAGAGCACGAGATCCGCCGCTTCGACGCGCGCCTTGAGCTTCGGATTGACGGAGTAGCCGATCTCGCCGGCAAAATTATCGTGCTCGCCGTCGAAGGCGCTCGAGCGCCGGAACGAGCCGATGACCGGCAAATCGAAGCGGTCGGCGAAGCGGACGAAGGCGGCGCTCGCGCGCTTGGTCCACCCGCCTCCGCCGAGGATCGCGATCGGCCGCTCCGCCGCCCACAGCATCTTCTGCAATTCGGCCATTTGGGTCAGGCCCGGCCAGATCGGAGCCGGCTCGACGCGCGGCGCATCGAGCGCCTCGGCCGTTTCCGTCAGCATGTCTTCGGGTAGAGCGATCACAACCGGGCCGGGACGACCCTGCATCGCGACGTGGAACGCGCGCTGGACGATTTCGGGAACCTGAGCCGCCGACTCGATCTGCGTCGCGAGCTTCGCGGTCGAGGCGAAGAAGGCGCGATAGTCCATTTCCTGGAATGCGCCCCGCCCCATCATGGCCCGATCGACCTGGCCGATGAACAGGATCAGCGGCGCGGAATCATGCTCCGCTATATGAACTCCGTGCGCCGCGTTGGTCGCGCCGGGGCCGCGCGTCACGAAACAGACGCCGGGGCGCCCGGTGAGGCGCCCCTCGGTCAACGCCATCATCGCCGCGCCTGCTTCCTGCCGGCACACGGTTACGTCGATCGGAGAATTGTTCATCGCGTCGAGCGCGGCGAGATAGGATTCGCCGGGAACGCAGTAGACGCGCTCGACCCCCTGGATGACGAGTTGATCGATGAGGATCTGTCCGCCCGTCCGCAAAGCTCCGCCCAACAGCCTGTCCTCGCTCCGCCCTATCCCCGCGGCCATGTTTGGCAGGTCGGTCGCCGCATTTCAATCGCAGGCCTGGCCCGATCAGGTCGCCTTGCGCCTGAGCCGAGTTCCAGCCATTCTTGCGCGATGTCCGCCTCTGCAGAACGGCCCGCCGAGTTCGAGCGCGCTGACGACGCTCAACGTGCGTGCGCGCGAAATCTTCCGCAGCATCGTCAACTCTTATCTCTCCAACGGCGAGCCTGTGGGCTCCCGGCATCTCTCGCGCCTGCTGCCGATCTCGCTTTCGCCGGCGTCTGTCCGCAACGTGATGCAGGATCTCGAGGAGCTCGGGCTGATCTACGCCCCGCACGCGAGCGCTGGGCGCCTGCCGACCCAGCAGGGTCTCAGGCTGTTCGTGGATGCGCTGCTCGAATTCGGCGACCTCGGCCGCGAGGAGCGCGCCCGCATCGACAGCCAGGTGCGGGCGGCGGCCGAGGGAAGCGGCTTCGAAGGCGCGCTCGCCGAGACCACGAGCCTGCTATCGGAATTGACCCGGGGCGCCGGCGTGGTGCTGACCAGCAAGACCGACGCGCGGCTGAAGCATGTCGAATTCGTGCGCCTCGAGGCCGGCCGGGCGCTGGCGATCCTCGTCGCCGAGGACGGCTCGATCGAGAACCGCGTGGTCGCGACGCCGGCGGGCATGCCGGCCTCGGCCTTCGTCGAGGCCTCGAACTTCCTCAGCGCCCGCGTCCGCGGCCGCACGCTCGCCGAGGTGACGGCCGAGATCGAGGACGCGCGGCGCGACGCCCGCAAGGAGCTCGACGACATCGCGGCCCGCCTGGTCGAGGCCGGTCTCGTCTCGTGGTCCGGCGCCGGCGGGTCGGGCGACCAGCTCATCATTCGCGGGCAGGCGAACCTGCTCGGCGATGTGCACGCCACCGAGGACCTCGAGCGCATCCGCACCCTGTTCGCAGACCTCGAGACCAAGACCGACGTCATCGAGCTCCTGCACCGCGCCGAGGCCGGCGACGGCGTCAAGATCTTCATCGGCTCGGAGAACAAGCTGTTCTCGCTCTCGGGATCCTCGATGATCGCCGCGCCGCTCAGGGACAGCGACCATCGCATCGCCGGGGTGCTCGGGGTCATCGGGCCGACCCGGCTCAATTACGCTCGCATCGTGCCAATGGTCGAATATGCGGCCCAGGTGCTCGGCGAGCTCAAGCGCCCGCGTTAATGCGGGACCGATCGGTCGCCTCCGGAGTCATGCAATGTCGAACGCGTCGAATGCCGGGACCTCTCCGCACAGCCTCGGCGAAGCGATCGAGCGCTTGCGAGGAAAATGGGCGGCGATCACCGCCTTCGGCGTCCTCCTGGTCGTGCTCGGCTTCGCCGCGCTGTTCTTTTCCCTCATCGCGACGATCGCAACCGTCACGCTCAACGGCGTCCTGTTCCTAATCGCCGGCGCGGCGGAAATCGGCATCGGCATGCATTCGCGCACCTGGGGCCTGTTCTTTCTGTGGGTGGTCGGCGGCCTTCTCTATATCGCCGCGGGAATCCTGTGCATCGCCAACCCGATTCTGGGTTCCGTGGTGCTCACTCTCCTGCTCGGCGCGGGGCTCATCGCCGCGGGCGTGGTTCGCGCCTATCTCGCGACGCAGATTCCGGCCGGCGAGCCGCGCGGTCTTGTCTTCCTGGCCGCCGCGGTCACAATTCTTCTCGGTTTGATCATTGTCAGTCACTGGCCGCTCGACAGCGTTTATGTGTTAGGCACCCTGCTCGGCGTCGACCTCCTCTTTCACGGGGTTGGATGGGTGAGCTTCGGCATGGGGTTGCATTCGCGCGCCTGACTCGGTCGGGCTTGCGCTCGCATCTTTTGGGGAACAGCGATGACCAAGTGGGTCTATTCCTTCAGCGCCGAACACGCCGAGGGCAAAGGCGAGATGAAGAACCTGCTCGGCGGCAAAGGCGCGAACCTGCACGAGATGGCGTCGCTCGGCCTGCCGGTGCCCCCCGGCTTCACCATCACAACTGAGGTCTGTACTTTTTTCTACGCCAACGGCAAGTCCTATCCGCCGGAGCTGAAGGCGCAGGTCGACGCCGCAGTGGCGGAAGTCGGCCGCCAGACCGGACGCTCGTTCGGCGACGCGGCCAACCCCCTCCTGCTTTCGGTGCGTTCGGGGGCGCGCGCCTCTATGCCGGGCATGATGGACACGGTCCTCAACCTCGGGCTCAACGACGAGGCCGTCGAAACGCTGGCGAAGACCTCGGGCGACGCCCGGTTCGCCTATGATTCCTATCGCCGCTTCATCCAGATGTATTCCAACGTCGTGCTCGAGGTCGACGTCCACAATTTCGAGGACATCCTCGAACAGTACAAGGACGGCAAGGGCTACTCACTCGACACCGACCTCAACGCCGAGGACTGGCGCGCGGTCATCGCCGACTACAAGGCCCGGGTCATCGAAGAGACCGGCAAGCCGTTCCCGCAAAGCCCGAGCGATCAGCTGTGGGGCGCGATCGGCGCGGTGTTCTCGTCCTGGAGGAACCAGCGGGCGATCACCTATCGCCGGCTCAACGCCATTCCGGCCGAATGGGGCACTGCCGTCAATGTGCAGGCGATGGTGTTCGGCAACATGGGCGAGACCTCGGCGACCGGCGTCGCTTTCACCCGCAATCCCTCGACCGGGGACCACGCGCTCTACGGCGAGTTCCTCGTCAACGCCCAGGGCGAGGACGTGGTCGCCGGCATCCGCACGCCGCAGAACATCACCGAAGCCGCGCGGAAGGCCGCGGGCTCTGACAAGCCCTCGCTCGAGGCGCTGATGCCGGCGGTGTTCAAGCAGTTCGCCGACACGACCAAGCTTCTCGAAAAGCACTACCGAGACATGCAGGACCTCGAGTTCACGGTCGAGCGCGGCAAGTTGTGGATGCTACAGACCCGCAACGGCAAGCGCACTGCAAAGGCGGCGCTCAAGGTCGCCGTCGATATGGCCAACGAGGGCCTCATCTCGCGCGAGGACGCGATCACCCGCGTCGAGCCGGGCGCGCTCGATCAGCTCCTCCACCCGACGCTCGACCCCAAGGCGAAGCCCAAGGCGCTCGCGACGGGCCTCCCCGCCTCCCCCGGCGCGGCGAGCGGCGAGATCGTCTTTTCCGCCGACGAGGCGCAGGCTTTGCGCCAGGCGGGTCGGAAATCGATCCTGGTCCGGGTCGAGACGTCGCCCGAGGACATTCACGGCATGCACGCCGCCGAGGGCATCGTCACCACGCGCGGCGGCATGACCTCGCACGCCGCCGTAGTCGCGCGCGGTATGGGCAAGGCCTGCGTTTGCGGCGCCAGCGCAATCCGCGTCGATTATGCCGCCCAGACGATGACCGCGGGCGGCGTGACCCTGAAGAAGGGCGACGTGCTTACGATCGACGGCGGCTCGGGCGAGGTGATGCAAGGCGCGGCGGCGATGGTGAAGCCGGAGATGACCGGCGATTTCGCCACCCTCATGGGCTGGGCCGACGGCGTCAGGCGGATGAAAGTGCGCGCCAATGCCGAGACCGCGGCCGACGCCCGCGTCGCCCGCTCGTTCGGCGCCGAGGGCATCGGCCTCTGCCGCACCGAGCATATGTTCTTCGACGGCGAGCGCATCGTCGCGGTGCGCGAGATGATCCTCTCCGAGAACGAGCAGGGGCGCCGCGCCGCGCTCGCCAAGCTCCTGCCGATGCAGCGGCAGGACTTCGCCGAGCTGTTCGAGATCATGACCGGGCTTCCGGTCACCATCCGTCTGCTCGACCCGCCACTGCACGAGTTCCTGCCCAACACCGACGCGGAGATCGACGAGGTCGCCAAGGTGATGAAGGTGAGCGCGGACAAGCTACGCGCGCGTTCGGCGGAGCTGCATGAAGTCAATCCCATGCTCGGCTTCCGCGGCGTCCGGCTTGCGATCCGCTATCCTGAGATCGCGGAAATGCAGGCGCGCGCGATCTTCGAGGGCGCGGTCGAGGCGGGGCGAAAGACGGGGAAGCCGGTGACGGCCGAGATCATGGTCCCGCTCATCATCGGGCGTCCCGAACTCGACTCGGTCAAGGCGATCATCGACGCCGTCGCCGAGGCGGTGTCCCAGGAGACCGGCGTCAAGGTTCCCTATCATGTCGGCACGATGATCGAGCTGCCGCGCGCGGCTCTGCGGGCGGGCGAGATCGCAAAAAGCGCCGAGTTCTTCTCGTTCGGCACCAACGACCTGACCCAGACAACCCTCGGCGTGTCGCGCGACGACGCCGCGTCATTCCTTGGCATTTACACGGTGAAGGGGCTGCTCAAGACCGATCCGTTCGTGAGTCTCGACACCGAGGGCGTCGGCGAACTGATCACCATCGCCTGCGAGCGCGGCAAGGCGACCCGGCCCGACATCAAGCTCGGCGTCTGCGGCGAGCACGGCGGCGATCCGGCCTCGATCGCCTTCTGCGAGCACGCCCATCTCGATTACGTCTCCTGCTCGCCCTTCCGCATCCCCATCGCCCGCCTCGCCGCCGCTCAGGCCGCGCTCGGACGGAAGGCGGCCAGCACGGCGTGAGGGGGGCGGTCATTGCTCGGGGACCCCGGCCTTGCGCATGCCTTCGAGGTTGCGCTCAAGCTGCGCCAGATAGGTCGGGTCGTCGCTCCTCGCCGTCAAGAGGGTGCGCGCGCGGGAAACGGCGTAGGTCGGGTCGAGAGCGAGACCATCCTTGACTGCGGAACCCGCCTCGGCAAGTCGACCAAGCTGCGCGAGAGCGGCAGCCAACCCGAAATATGCTCCCGAATAGTTTCGATTGAGCTCGATCGCTCGTCGATACCACTCGACCGCTGGTCCATAACTGCCGAGGTGGCGCTTCGCCGCGCCTGCGACAGTCATCCAGACGAAAGCAAATGTATCACGCGGACTGAGGCGCAGCGCTTCGCCAACGTGCGCCTCCGTTTCTTCGGCGTGACCGCTGTAAATCTTGCCAAGCCCGATAACGTGATGGGCGGCAGCGAGATTTCTATCCAGCGCCAGCGCATGTTCACATTCAGCGACGCCCTCGGCGGCGCGCTTGGTCAATACGTCGACAAATCCCAAGTACATGTGACCGAGCGCGTGGTCCGGGACCGACGACAAGGCTTTGGTCAATTTTGTTCCGGCCGCCGCGAAGGCCGCCGTCGGATCCACGACGAACAAATTTGCGCCCGCAACCACGTCCGCGCCCGCCGATCCTACCAGCGCGTCGACATTGTCGGGATCGGCGGCGAGCGCGCGATCGAAAAAGCTGCGCGCTTGGGCGAGATTGTCGGGGGTCAGACCCTTATTGAACCAGGCCCTCCCCTGAAAATAGAGGTCGACCGAGTCGGGTCGGGTCACCTGTTCCGCCCGCCGCGCCTCGGCGGCTAAGAGTTGAGCGTTGAGCGCGCCCGCTAGCCGCGCGACGATTTCATCCTGCATGTCGAAGAGATCGGCGAGCGGCTTGTCGAACCGCTCGGCCCAGAGATGGTTGCCGGTTTCGGCGTCTATGAGCTGCACGTTGACGCGCATGCGGTTTCCCGCGCGCTGAACGCTACCCTCGAGAATATAGCGGACGTTCAATTCGCGTCCGATCTGTTTCAGATCGACGGCTTTACCTTTGTAGGTGAAGGCGGTGTTGCGCCCGATCACGAACGAGCCGCGAATGCGCGAAAGGTCGGTCGTGAGACTCTCGGTGATCCCGTCGACGAAGTGCTCCTGCTCCTCGCCGCCGCCAATGTTGGCGAATGGCAGGACGACCATCGAGAGGCGCGGCGTTTCACTCCTGCCTAGAGACGCGGCAGTCGGCGCAGACGCCACAGCGGCTGAACCGGGACTGAGCGCGTAGACGCGCATCGGCCTGGCGATGTTTTTCAGCGTCTTCTCGCCAAGGTCGACGAACGCTTCCTTGAGCTTGTCGCGCACCTGGCGCCAGGCGTCCTCGGAGAGACAGACGCCACCCGGCTCGGCGAGAGCTTCGAGCCGCGCGCCGTTTACGCCATCGCCCATGAGGTCGCCGTCCACCTCCTCGACGACGTCGCCGAGATGGACCCCGATGCGAAACTCGATGCGCTTTTCCGGCGCCACGCCCGCGTTGCGCTGGACCATCCCGGTCTGCACCTCGACGGCGCAACGTATTGCGTCGACCACGCTGCGAAATTCGACCAGCAACCCATCGCCGGTGCGCTTGACGACCCGCCCATGGTGCGCGGCGATCGCAGGGTCGGTCAGATCGGTTCGCAGCTCCCTGAGGCGCGACAAGGTACGATCCTCGTCCGCTCCGGCGAGCCGGCTGTAGCCGACAACGTCGGCGACCAGGATCGCTGCAATTTTCCGGTTTTCGGACATGGCGTCGCCCAGCGGGTTGGCGACGCTAGCATAGACGGTCGCAGGACCGGCGTCTTTCGACGCCCTTCAGCGATGCCCCGGGCCCGCTAGCGACGGAGTATGGGGCTGAACTTGTCGGGATCGATCGGCGCCGACGTGTGTTGGTGGACGATTTTCCAGGCGCCGTTCTTACGCTTCACTACCCAGGTCAGGCGGTTTTGCATCGACCGCAATGTCTCGCCCGCTTCCGACACCGCCTTATAGGTCACGGTGGCGTATGCGGCTGCAACTTCCGCGTCATGGACCGTGCTGACCTCGTCGAACTCGACGACGACCGTCTCCGAGCCGAGCGAGCCCAGCCATCCTTGGTTCATTTCTCGCCAGGAGCCCGCTCCGACATAGGACCATCGCCCCCACATGTCGTAGGCGATCACGTCCTCGTCATAGAGATCCATGAGCCTGTCGACCTGCTTGTTCAGCACGGATGATTTGTAAGCCTCGAAGAAGCTGTCGAAGTCCGGCGCTTGTTGCATTCGTATGTCTCCGGACCGCAGCGATTCCTTTATCGCCGCGCCGCGTCCTCAGCTTCCGCGGTAGGTGGAATAGCTCCACGGCGAAAGCAGCAGGGGCACGTGATAATGCGCCTTGGGGTCGGCGATGGCGAAGCGGATCGGGATCAGATCGAGGAACGGCGGGTCGGCCGTCTTCACCCCCTGGCGGCGAAAATAATCCCCGGCGTAGAACACGAGTTCGAACCGTCCGGCTCGCGCATGGCTCGCGGCGATCATTGGCGTGTCGGTGCGCCCGTCGGCGTTGGTGAGCACCTCGGCGACGAGAGCGCGGGCGCCCGAAGCCCCGAACTCATGGAGCTCGATCCGCACGGCTTCGGCCGGCCCGCCGCGGACGACGTCGAGGACATGGGTGGTGAGGCCGGCCAAATGATCCTCCGAAGCGGGTCGAGCGGGGCCAGTCTATCGCGGGCGCCCGGCCGCCGCCATCGCGTCGGCCGCATGCGTGTGCGGCATGGCAGCAGCGCCGCAGGCCGTGATTGCCAATTCCGCGAGCGCATGAGAAGAGAGCACGACACTTACTTTTGCAACTTTCGTAGGATTGACAGGGAGGGCGGCCGACGATGGACGACCGGGTCTTGGACGGTTCCGACGAAACTGACGAGTGGCTCGACGCGCTCGATTCGGTCGAGGCCTTCGAGGGTATCGGCAAGGTCGACGACATCCTCGATTCGCTGGTCGCGGCGGCGCGGCGCAAGGGCGCGAAACTGCCCTTCGCCGCCAACACCGCCTATGTGAACACCATCCCGCCGGAAGAGCAGCCGCCCCATCCCGGCAACCGCAAGATCGAGCAGCTCATCCGCCGCTATGTGCGCTGGAACGCGGCCGCCATCGTCGTCAAGGCGAACAAGGAGTCTTCCGAGCTCGGCGGCCACATCGCCAGTTTCCAGTCGGCGGCGACCCTCTACGACACCGGCTTCATGCATTTCTGGCACGCCGCCAATGAGAAACACGGCGGCGACCTGGTCTATTTCCAGGGCCACAGCTCGCCGGGCGTCTACGCCCGCGCCTTCATGGAGGGACGTCTCAGCGAGGAGCAGCTGGTCAACTTCCGCCAGGAGGTCGGCCGCAAGGGTCTCTCGTCCTATCCCCATCCCTGGCTGATGCCGGAGTTCTGGCAGTTCCCGACCGTTTCCATGGGTCTTGGACCCTTGATGGCGATCTATCAGGCGCGGTTCCTGCGCTACCTGCATTGCCGCGGCCTCGCGGACACCGCCCCACGCAAGGTCTGGGTCTTCTGCGGCGACGGCGAGATGGACGAGCCGGAATCGCTCGGCGCCATTTCGCTCGCCGGGCGCGAGAAGCTCGACAACCTGATCTTCGTCATCAACTGCAATCTGCAGCGTCTCGACGGGCCGGTGCGCGGCAACGGCAAGATCGTGCAGGAGCTCGAGGCCGATTTCCGCGGCGCGGGTTGGAACGTCATCAAGTGTCTCTGGGGGTCGGGCTGGGACCAGCTGCTCGCCAGGGATACCGCCGGCAAGCTGCGCCAGCTGATGGAAGAGTGCGTCGACGGCGAATACCAGGACTTCAAGTCGAAGGACGGCGCCTATATCCGCAAGCACTTCTTCGGCCGCCATCCCGAGACGGCGGCGATGGTTGAGGACTGGAGCGACGCCGAGATCTGGGCGTTGACCAGAGGCGGCCATGACCCGGTCAAGGTTTACGCGGCGTATAAGGCGGCGGTCGAGCACAGGGGCCAGCCGACGGTCATTCTCGCGAAGACGGTCAAGGGCTACGGCATGGGCTCGGCCGGCGAAGGGCAGATGATCGCCCATCAGGCCAAGAAGCTCGGCCACGACGCGCTCAAGGCCTTCCGCGACCGTTTCCAGATCCCGGTTTCAGACGCCGAACTCGACAAGGTCCCGTACCTGCGCTTTGACGAGAAAAGTCCGGAGATGGCCTATCTGCACGAGCGGCGGGCGGCGCTCGGCGGCTATTTGCCGGCGCGCCGGCGCGAGAGCGAACCGCTCAAGGTTCCTCCGCTCTCCGCCTTCGACGCGCTGCTCAAGGCAACCGCCGAGGGACGGGAAATCTCCACAACAATGGCGTTCGTCAGGGTCCTGACCACGCTGCTGCGCGACAAGGACATTGGCCCGCATGTGGTGCCGATCGTCCCCGACGAGAGCCGGACTTTCGGCATGGAGGGCCTGTTCCGGCAGGTCGGCATCTTCAGCCAGGTGGGGCAGCTTTACCGGCCGCAGGACGCCGATCAGCTCATGTATTATCGTGAAGACCCGAAGGGGCAGATCCTTCAGGAAGGGATCAACGAACCGGGCGCAATGGCCTCGTTCATCGCCGCCGGCACGTCCTATTCGACGTCGAACGTGCCGATGGTGCCGTTCTATATTTATTACTCGATGTTCGGGTTCCAGCGCGTCGGCGATCTCGCCTGGGCAGCGGGAGACATGCGCACGCGCGGCTTCCTGATCGGCGGCACGTCGGGCCGCACCACCCTCAACGGCGAGGGTTTGCAGCACGAGGACGGGCATAGCCATATCCTGGCCTCGACCATTCCCAATTGCGTCACCTACGACCCCACCTACGGCTACGAACTCGCGGTGATCATCCACGCGGGCCTGAAACGGATGCTCGTCGATCAGGACGACGTCTACTACTACATCACCACTCTGAACGAGAATTACGCCCATCCGGCGATGCCGGAGGGAGCGGAAGAGGGAATCCTGAGCGGCGCCTATAAGCTGCGCGAGGTCAAGGCCGACCGGCCCGGATTGCAGGTGCGTCTGCTCGGCGCCGGCGCGATCCTGCGCGAGGTCGAGGCGGCGGCGGACATGCTGGCGAGCGAGCACGGCGTCTCGAGCGAAATCTGGAGCGTGACGAGCTTCACCGAATTGCGCCGCGAGGGTCTCGACGCCGAACGGTGGAACCTGCTGCATCCCGAATCCGACCCGAAGGTTCCGTTCATCACCCGGGCGCTGTCGAGCGGAAAAGGGCCGGTCATCGCCTCGACCGATTACATCAAAGCGATCGCGGACGGCATCCGGCCTTACGTGCCTGCGCGTTACAAGGTGCTCGGAACCGATGGGTTCGGGCGCTCCGACTATCGCCGCCGATTGCGCTCGTTCTTCGAGGTCGACCGCTATCACGTCGCCGTCGCGAGCCTGAAGGCGCTCGCGGACGAGCAATTGCTGCCGAGCAAGCGCGTGGCCGAGGCGATCGCCAAATACGGCATCGACCCGGAGGCGCCGAATCCGGCCCGCAGCTGAGCGTTCGCCGTCCCATTCAACCTTTGTCGGTCTGAGGAGAGCGCCGGTGGCGAAAATCGACGTGAACGTTCCCGATATCGGCGACTTCAAGGATGTCCCGGTGATCGAGGTCCTGGTCAAGCCAGGCGACGTCGTAAAGGCCGAGCAGTCGCTGGTGACGCTCGAGTCCGACAAGGCGACGATGGACGTCCCCTCGCCGATCGCCGGCGCCGTCGCCGAGGTCGTCGCGAAAGTCGGGGACAAAGTCTCGATGGGGACGCTGATCGCGCGGATCGACACCGGGGCCGGCGAGTCGGCCGGGACCGCGGCGCCCGCCAAGCCCGCCCCGGCCCCAGCCAAGTCCGCCCAGGCGGCTCCGGCCAAGCCCGCCGCCGCGCCGGCCTCGGCCAAGAGCGCGACGATCGACATCACGGTCCCCGATATCGGCGACTTCAAGGATGTCCCGGTGATCGAAGTCCTGGTGAAGGCGGGCGACACGGTCGAGGCCGAACAGCCGTTGGTGACGCTTGAATCCGACAAGGCGACGATGGACGTGCCGTCGCCGGCGGCCGGCAAGATCACCGAGCTCATCGTCAAGGTCGGCGACAAGATTTCGATGGGCGCCCTTATCGCGAAGCTCGACGCCGGGGGACCCGCCGCGCCGGTCCCCTCGTCTCAGGAAAACGAGGCGCAGGCGAAGGAGGAGGAGGACGCCGCGCGGGCGCCCGAAACCCCGCCGGTCGCGCCTCGGGATCTGCCGCCTGCCTTGGCGCCAGGTTCCGGACCCGCCAAGGCCGACTTCTCCGGCGTCTTCGCCGGCCCGGCGGTTCGGCGCCTTGCGCGCGAGCTCGACCTTGACCTCACCACGATCAAGGGCACCGGCGAGAAAGGCCGCATCACCCGAGAAGATGTGAAGGCCGCGCTTTCGCGCGGCGGCGTTGGCGGCGGCGCGCCTGCGGTAGGCGGCGCCCTGCCCGCGATTCCGGCCGTCGATTTCGCCAAATTCGGGCCGATCGAGACCGTTCCGCTGTCGCGCATCAAGCGCATCTCCGGCCCGCGCCTGCATGCCTCCTGGGTCAATGTCCCCCATGTGACGCATTGCGACGAGGCCGACATCACCGACCTCGACGGGTTCCGCAAGACGCTCGACGAGGAGGCGAAGAAGGATAAGACAAAGCCTTACCGCGTCTCCCTGCTGCCGCTGCTGATGCGGGCCGCGGTCGCGTCGCTGAAGGCGTTCCCGACCTTCAACGCAGCATTAAGTCCGGCTGGAGATTTGCTGATATTGCGGCGCTATTGGCATATCGGTGTCGCCGTCGACACGCCGGACGGACTGGTGGTCGCGGTGATCAAGGACGTCGACCAGAAGGGCGTCGTCGAGCTCGCCCGTGAGCTTGGCGCCCTTTCCGAGAAGGCCCGCGCGGGCAAGCTCGCGCCCGCCGAAATGCAGGGCGCGACCTTTACCATCTCTTCGCTCGGCGGGATCGGCGGGACGGCGTTCTCACCGATCGTCAACGCGCCGGAAGTGGCGATCCTCGGCGTGGTCCGCTCGAAGATGGCGCCGGTGTGGGACGGGAAGGCGTTCCAGCCGCGGCTGATGTTGCCGCTCTGCCTCTCCTACGATCATCGCGTCATAGACGGCGCGGCGGGCGCGCGCTTCATGCGCCATCTGGCGGGCCTGCTCGAGGACATGCGGCGCGTTCTTTTGTGATTGCGGCTCGATAGCGGAGACACGCGGCCATGGCCAAGGAAATCAGGCTGCCCGATATCGGCGACTTCAAGGACGTGCCGGTGATCGAGGTCCAGATCGCGCCCGGAAAGAGCGTCCGCAAGGAAGAAACGATCCTGACCCTCGAAAGCGACAAGGCGACCATGGACGTGCCCGCGCCCGAGGATGGGGTGATCGCGGAGGTCCGGGTCAAGGTCGGCGACAAGATCAGTCAGGGCGCAGTGCTCGCGACCTATGCCGAGGGCGAACAGGCGAAGCCCGCAGCCGCGAAGCCGGCGGCGGCCGCCGCTCCGACTTACGGCGGCGCGGAGATCCAGGAGCCGACGCCCAAGACCGAGGCCGCGACCGCTCCGAAACCGGCAGCCGATCCGGGCGGCAAGGCGGATTTCGAGGCCGACATTCTCGTCCTCGGCGCTGGGCCCGGCGGCTATACCGCCGCATTCCGCGCCGCGGATCTCGGGCGGAGCGTCGTGCTGGTCGACGCCCGGCAGACCCTCGGCGGCGTCTGCCTCAACGTCGGCTGCATCCCGTCGAAGGCGCTGCTGCATGTGGCCAAGACCATCGACGAAGTCGCCGCCATGGGCGCGCATGGGGTCAAGTTCGGCCAACCCTCGCTCGATCCCTCCGCCATCCGCGGCTGGAAGGACGGGGTGGTCAAACGGCTGACCGGAGGCCTGAGCGCTCTCGCCAAGCAGCGCAAAGTGAAGGTCGTGACGGGCCGGGGAAAGTTCACCTCGCCGAACACCCTCGAGGTCGCCACCGCCGAGGGCGCGCGAACCGTGCGCTTCAAGAACGCAATCATCGCCGCTGGTTCCGAGCCTGTTGCGCCCGGGTTCATCCCGGCCGACCCGCGAATTTGGGATTCGACCGGGGCGCTCGAGATGAGCTTCATCCCGAAGCGGATGCTGGTGCTGGGCGGCGGCATCATCGGCCTCGAGATGGCGACGGTCTATCATTCGCTCGGCGCGGTCATCACGGTGATCGAGATGATGGATCAGTTGATGCCCGGCGCCGACCCCGACATCGTCGCTCCGCTCGCGAAGCGCATTGGCAAGCTCTACGAGAAGATCCTGGTCAAGACGAAGGTGACCAAGGTCGAAGCCAGGGACGATGGGCTTCACGTTTCTTACCAGGGGCCGGACGGCGCGAAGACGGACGTGTTCGACGCGATGCTGGTCTCGGTCGGCCGGCGGCCGAACGGCAAGGCGATTGGGGCCGAGGCGGCGGGGGTGGCGGTCGATGAGCGCGGCTTCATCCCGGTCGATCGGCAGATGCGCACAAACGTCCAGCACATTTTCGCCATCGGCGACATCGTGGGCCAGCCGATGCTCGCGCATAAAGGCACGCATGAAGGCAAGGTTGCTGCAGAGGTTGCGAGCGGGCATAAATCTTCGTTCGACGCCAAGGTGATACCGTCGGTTGCTTACACCGACCCTGAAGTCGCCTGGGCAGGTCCGACCGAAGCCGAGCTCAAGGCCAAGGGGGTCAAATACGGCAAGGCTGTCTTCCCGTGGGCGGCGAGCGGCCGGTCGCTGTCGCTCGGACGCGACGAGGGCGTGACCAAGACTTTGTGGGATGAGGAAACCCAGCGTCTGATCGGCTGCGGCATCGTCGGCCCCAACGCCGGCGACCTCATCTCGGAGGCGGCGCTGGCGATCGAGATGGGCGCCGAAGCCGAAGACATCGGCCTCACCGTCCACCCGCACCCCACCCTGTCCGAGACCTTCGCCATGTCGGCCGAAGCCTTCGCCGGGACGCTGACCGACCTCTACATGCCGAAGAAGAAGTAAGCGCGTTTCGTTTTGCGCTATAGACTCCTTAAAGCCCGCGGACGATGATTAGGACATAACTTAGAGCGCCCAGACCGGTGGAGTTGGGACGATGGCTGAGAACGATGATCAAGTTCCGGACGATCGGGACTTTGTGCCGCAGCACAATGGGCCTGCACAGTTCGCCGCCCGAGCGAAGACCTCGCCGGGCAATGTCTGGTTCACTATCGGCCAGGGCTGGGCGCTCGACGCCGGCGGCCAGACCGGCTTTTCCGTAAGGCTGACGATGATACCCACCGGATGGAATGGCGATCTGGTGCTCGTCCCTATTTCGAAACCTGACTACACGAACAATCCGGCAAACTGACGCCGAACAAGCACAAGGGAGGCGCGCTCGTGCATGGCCCTGAGATAGTCCGGCAAACGGCGGCGACCACGCCCGAAGATGTCAACGGAGTCTTGAATTTCCTCTGGCTCGAACTGACCAATCGCTGCAACCTCCAGTGCGTCCACTGCTATACGGAGTCTGGACCCAATACGGGAGGCGGCGATGTCCTCACCGCCGAAGATTACGAGGATCTGATGACCGAGGCGCATGGCCTCGGATGCAGCAAGATCCAGTTTATCGGCGGCGAGCCGCAGCTCAATCCACAGTTCAAGCGGCTACTGCGGTTCAGCACCAAAGTCGGATTCGATTTCATTGAAGTTTTCAGCAATCTAACCCGGCTGGACGATGAAACGCTCGAGATCTCGATCGAAAACGGAGTGCATTTCGCGACGTCCGTCTATTCCGACGATCCGGCGGCGCACGATAGGATCACCACCGTCCGTGGCAGCCATCGGCGAACGATTGACAATCTTCGCCGTTTGATCGATCGCGGCGTGCCTACCCGCGCGGCGATCATAAGTATGGACAACGACGGCGAAGCGACCGCGCGGACGGGCCAGTACCTGCTGGGTCTTGGCGCCACTCTCGGGAGCAATCGGTCATCGGAGGTGCGGGAGTTCGGCCGCGGGCAGGAGGTCCTCGGCAAGAACGAGAGCATGGATCGCCTATGCGGGCATTGCTGGAACGGCAACCTCGCGGTTGCTCCGGACGGCAAGGCAATGCCTTGCGTCATGGCCAGGCAATGGGCCGTCGGGAATGTCCTGGAGAGTTCGCTCGGCGAAATTCTCAATGGCGACGCGCTCCGGGTCACTCGCCGTCAGATCTATGAGCGCGCCTTTGTTCAGGCGGCTTGCGAGCCATTTTGTATGCAATCTTGCGAGCCTGATCTGTCTTGTCCCTGCAATCCCTTGTTGTGCCAGCAGTCTTGCGCGCCTTGGGACGCTCAATAGCAATTTTGGGGCGCCAGCGGCGGCGACCTTATCGCCGAGGCGTGTCCCAAACCTTCGCCATGTCGGCCTAAGCGCCGCCAGTGGGCGAGCCACGAACCATCTTGGAATCATCGACCCGCGTTTTGCGCCGGAAGGTGCCGATGCGCGTCAGGCAAAATGAGGAACCGGTCAATGGGCACAGTCACGACAAAGGACGGCACAGAGATTTTCTACAAGGACTGGGGCACGGGGGAACCAATCTTCTTCCATCATGGGTGGCCGCTGTCAGCAGACGACTGGGACGCCCAGATGATGTTTTTCCTGGGCCACGGCTACCGCGTGATCGCGCACGATCGGCGCGGCCATGGTCGCTCCTCCCAGACCGCCGCCGGTCACGATATGGATACCTACGCTGACGACGCCTACGAGGTCGTCAAGAAGCTCGATCTCAAGAACGCCGTCCATATCGGACACTCGACAGGCGGCGGCGAAGTCACGAGGTATGTCGCAAGGCACGGCAAGGACCGGGTCAAAAAGGCCGTCCTCATCAGCTCCATTCCGCCACTCTTCATGAAGACCGACAAGAATCCCGATGGCGTTCCGAAGGAAGTCGTGGACGGGATTCGCGACGGCACCGCGAACCACCGATCGCAGTTCTACAAGGACATCACAATTCCGTTCTACGGGTTCAATCGACCCGGCGCGAAAGTGTCGGAAGGCATTCGAGAGAATTGGTGGCGGCAGGGAATGATGGGAAGCATCCAGGCGCAGTATGAATGCATTCGGGTTCTGTCCGAGACCGAATTTTACGATGACTTGGCAAAGATCGACGTTCCGGGTCCTGGTGATGCACGGCGAGGATGACCAGATCTGCCCGTTCCCCACGACCGGCGCGAGGTCGGTCAAGCTCCTGAAGCACGGAACGCTGAAGTCCTACCCCGGCTTGCCGCACGGCATGCCAACGACCCACGCGGATCAGATCAATGCTGATCTGCTCGCGTTCGTTCGGTCCTGAACGCAGACACCCTTGGGCTGTGAAGGTCCGCACTTCACGGCCGCCGGGCGGAAAGAGTTTTAGGGGCATGGCGGGCGACCTTCTTGACCGGATGCGGTCGGGTCCAGCGTCGGGCTGGAGCATAGATGACTTCGAGCGTGTCTGTCGGGGCATATAGCGTGAGGTGCGCTCCGCCGTCCGGTGGCGGTTTGCACTACAAGGTTTCTCACGCTTCCCAGCGGGAAATCCTGACCGTGCCCTTTCGCCGCCCGATCAAGCCAATATATGTTCGCAAGCTGGTGCGGTTCATTGACGCCGTAAGGAACGCGAATGCGAAAGCCTGAATATGCGGTCGTAATCGAGCCTCTTGCGGATGAGGATGGCGGCGGATACCTTGCGACCGTTCCCGACCTGCCCGGTTGCATGTCCGACGGCGACACCCGCGAGGAGGCCGCGCGCAACGTCGAGGACGCAATCGCCAGCTGGCTTGAAGAAGCAAAGTCGGTCGGGCGCGCGATTCCCGAGCCTCGGGCCGCTTTGCGCACAGCTTGAAACTCTTCTTCTTCGGCGCCGGCTACTGCGCCCGGCGCCTCATTGCCCGCGAACCGTGGATCGAGGCGAGCGGAACGGCGCGGACCACCGAGGGCGTGGACGCGCTGCGAGCGATGGGCGTCGAGGCTTATGCGTTCGACGGCGCTGGCCCCCGCGCCGATCCGGCCCTCGAGCGGGCGCTGCGGCGCGCCGAGGCGATCGTCGTCTCCATTCCGCCGCGGGAGGGCGCGGGCGCCGCGCTCGACCAGTTCGCGTCCGCGATCGCCGCCGCGCCGGACCTGCGCCGAGTCGTCTACTATTCGACCATCGGCGTTTATGGCGATCACGGCGGCGCCTGGGTCGACGAGACGAGCGCGACGCTCACCCGAACGGCCCGCGGGCTTGCGCGCCTTGAGGACGAGGCGCGCTGGGCGGCGGCCGCCCGCGCCCGCGGGGCCGAAGCCGACGTCCTGCGCCTCGCCGGGATTTACGGACCCGGCCGCAGCGCGCTGATCAATCTGCGTACCGGCCAGGCACGGCGCATCGTCAAGCCGAATCAGGTCTTCAACCGGGCGCATGTCGACGACATCGCGGAGTTCACGCGCCTCGTTCTGACCCGCGGGCTCGAAGGCGGGGTCTGGAACGTCGCCGACGACGAACCTGCCCCGCCGCAGGACGTGGTCGCCTATGCGGCTGCGCTCCTTGGCGTCACGCCCTCGCCCGAGGAGCCATTCGACGAAGCGCGGCTCTCCCCGATGACGGCCGAGTTCTACGCCGACAATAAGCGGGTCTCGATCGCCAAGGCCAAGTCAATTTTAGGATTTGCCCCTGCCTACCCGACCTACCGCGAGGGCCTGCGCGCTTTGGCGGAGGCGGGAGAGGGCCGCGGCGCGCAAGCGGACGCGCCTTGACCTGAAGGCCGCCCGCGGTCGTTATGGCGAGTCGCAAGGAGGGCGTCATGGAAGCCTTGTCCGCAATCGAGAGGATCATCCGCGACCTGCTTTTCTTCGTCGTCGCCATGAGCGCGATCCTGGCGGCGCTCATGGTCATCATCTCGCGGATGCCTGACGACAATCCGCTCAAGCGGATCATGGTCGCGCTGAGCTACCGGGTCGGCGCGACCGCGGCCGCCGGCATGCTGGTGATCCCGGCAACCCCGATTCCCGGCCTCGACATGGCCGTCGACATCGGCGCGCCGATCCTCCTCATCTGGTATTGGTGGACCTTTTTTCGCGACGCGCGCCGCGCCGGCTCGAGGAGACCTCCGGCATGAGATTCACGCGGGCCAACGGCCTCGTCGTCCATTACCTCATCGAAGGGCCGGAAGGGCTGCCGACCCTGGTCTTCATCAATCCTCTCGGCTGCGACCTGCGCGTCTGGACCGACGTCGCCTGCATCCTGAAGCCCGATTTCCGGGTCCTCTGCTACGATAAACGCGGCCATGGCCTGTCCGAATCCGGGCCGGACGCGGAGATGGCCGACTATGCGCAGGACCTGGCCGCGCTTCTCGAGGTCCTCGGCGTCGGCAGGGCCGCAATCGTCGGCATGTCCATCGGCGGCGTGATCGCGCAGGAGCTTTGCCGCCAGCGCCCGGACCTCGTCGCCGCTCTCGTTCTCTGCGACACCGCAGCGAAAATCGGAACCGACGAATCGTGGGACGAGCGTATCGCCGCGGTCGAGCGCGGCGGCATCGAATCGATCGCCGAGGCGGTCCTCGAACGCTGGTTCACCGCCGAGTTTCGCGACCGGCGCGCGCCCGAATATGCGGGAGTCCGCGCCATGCTGACTCGGACGCCGAAGCAGGGCTACCTCGCCGCCTGCGGCGCCCTGAAGCGCGCCGACCTGCGGCCCTCGGCCCCGCTGATCGAAGTGCCGACCCTCTGCCTGGTTGGCGATCAGGACGGCTCGACCCCAGTCGCGCTTGTGCGACAAACAGCAGCGTTGATCAAAGGCGCACAGTTTGAGATCATCGAGGGGGCGGGTCATCTGCCGAATGTGGAGAAGCCGGCCGCGGTCGCGCGGCTGATCGCCGAGCATGTGACGCGGACGGCCGCTTGAGGACGCGGCGGGAACACGCCTATGTTGCCGAGAGTTAATCCAGAGGCTTAAAATATCGCGCTTCCCGTTCTTTGGATGAGAGAGTATAGACACGCGCCGTTTTGAAGGTCCGGCGGCAGCCGGCGACCGCGGGTTTCCCCTTTACGCATGTCCCACCCCCTTTCGAAAGATGTCGCTCCGCCCGCATCCTTGAGCGGCGAGGGCGAGGGCCTGACCCATTCGACAGGGCACTCCTGGGTCCTCGCGCTTGGCTCGATCGGGGTCGTGTTCGGAGATATCGGCACGAGCCCGCTCTATGCGCTCCAGACCGCGCTCGGCCAGCTCAAGGGGACAGGGCTCGGGCCGGTCGAAGTGATCGGCGTCGTCTCGCTCATCATCTGGGCGCTTTTGATCGTCGTTACGGGAAAATACGTCCTGTTCCTCATGCAGGCCGACAACAAGGGCGAAGGCGGCATTTTGTCGCTGAAGGCGCTCGCGCAACGCGCGCTCGGACAGAGGACCACGCTCGCCTTCCTGCTCGGCGTCGCCGGCTCCGCGCTGTTCTCGGGCGACGCCATCATCACCCCCGCGATCTCGGTCTTGTCGGCGCTCGAAGGCCTGAAACAGGTCGACACGGAGCTCGCGCCCTATATCCTGCCTGCCACAGTCGTCATCCTTGTCATTCTGTTCGGCGCCCAGAGCCGGGGGACCGCGAGGGTCGCGACCTTCTTCAGCCCGATCATGGTGATCTTCTTCGCCGTCAACGCCGTGCTCGGACTCGTGCATATCGCTTCCGCATGGAGCATTTTGGGCGCCCTCAGCCCGTTGGCCGGCCTGAGTTTCATCCACGCCCATGGCGCGATCGGGTTCATCGTGCTCGGCGCCGTCTTTCTCGCCGTGACCGGCGCTGAGGCGCTTTACGCCGATATGGGCCATTTCGGGCGGCGCCCGATTCAGGCGGCGTGGCTCTTCATCGTTCTGCCCGCGCTGGTCTGCAACTATCTCGGCCAGGGCGCGCTCATTCTCAACGACCCCAAGGCGGTCGAGAACCCGTTCTACCTGCTCGCCCCGGGCTGGGGTCTCGTGCCCCTCATTCTGTTGTCGACCGCCGCCACCGTGATTGCGAGCCAGGCGGTGATCACCGGCGCCTTTTCGCTCGCCAGCCAGGCTATCCAGCTCGGATTGCTGCCGCGGCTCGAAATCGTCCACACTTCCCCGACCCAAGAGGGCCAGATCTTCATCCCCCGGGTCAATCGGGTGCTGCTGGTCGGCGTCCTCGGCCTGGTGCTGCTGTTCCGCTCTTCCGACGCGCTCGCAAACGCCTATGGCATCGCGGTTTCGGGCACGATGGTGGCGACCACGTCGCTTGCTTTCTTTGTCGTTTGGAAGCTGTGGCGCTGGCCGCTCTGGGCCGCGCTGACCCTCACCGGCGCCTTCCTTTCGATCGACATCGGATTCTTCATTGCTAATCTGTATAAAGTGATGGAGGGCGGGTGGGTGCCGCTCACCCTCGGCGCCGCGATGTTCGTGGTGATGTGGACCTGGTCGCGCGGCAGCGCGATTCTTTTGGCGCGCACCCATCGGGACTCGATTCCGACCCTGGACCTGATCAAGATGCTCGAGAAATCGAAGCCGGTCCGGGTTCCGGGGACGGCGGTCTTCCTCACCAACGACCCGACCTCGGCCCCGTCCTCACTCATGCACAATCTCAAACATAACAAAGTGCTACACGAGCGCGTCGTCCTTCTCAACGTGCGCACCGAAACCACCCCGCGCGCCGCCCCGGCGAGCCGCTACGAGATGACCAGCCTTTCGCCTGACTTCATGCTCGTCACTCTTCGTTTCGGCTATATGGAGCAGCCGCACATCCCCCGCGCGCTGGCTGCGATGCGAAAGGCCGGGCTCAAGTTCGACATCATGACCACTTCATTCTTTCTCGGCCGCCGCACGCTGAAGACGGCGCCCAATTCCGGCATGCCGCTCTGGCAGGACAAGCTCTTCATCGCCATGACCAAGCAGGCGGCGAGCGCGCCGGACTTCTTCAATCTGCCCTCGGACCGGGTGGTCGAACTCGGAGCGCAGATGAAGGTGTGAGCGCTCGGGTCGAGCGGCGTCACGACTGTCCGACGCCGAGCGAGAAGAGTTGGGAAGCGCCGGGCGTCCGCCGATGAAGGTCTATCTCATCAACCTCGATCGGCATCCCGATCGCCTCGCGCACATGCGCAAGCAACTCAGCGGAATCGCCTTCGAGCGCATCGCCGCCGTCGATGGATCGGGCCAGCCGCCGACGGCGAAAGGCCTTACCCGTTTTGAGCTTGCGTGCCTCGAAAGCCATAAGGTCGCATGGCGCCGATTCCTAGCCGGGCCAGAAGCTTACGCGTGCTTCCTTGAAGACGACCTTCACGTCTGGCCGGGGCTCGCCGCACTGACGGGGCCCGAGTCATGGATACCGCCGGACACTCATTCGATAAAGCTCGATACCTACCTGCAAACGGTCGCGCTGGGCGAAAGGCGCGCGGCGACCGGCGGCCGCGAGCTCGCGAGACTCCATAGCCGCCATCAGAGCAGCGCGGCCTACATCCTCAGCCGGGAGGGCGCCGCCCGATATCTTGAATTGACCGCGACCGCCTCCCTGCCCGCGGACTATTCGCTATTCCCCGATCGTCCCGGCCGCGCCGGCTTGCGCATCTACCAGCTCATTCCGGCCATCGCGATCCAAGATCACCTTCTCTCGACCGAGGAGGGCGGCCAGACCTTCGCCACCGGAATGGCCGGCCCGGGCGAGAACGGAGCGCCTCGTCGCGCTTCGTTGCTCAAGAAGCTCGGGCGCGAAACCGCCCGCCTCGCGGCCCAGGCCGCCGGCATCTTGGAATGGGCATATCAGAAAGCCGTTCTGCGCCTCCGGAGCACGACGGTCAGAGTCGGCTGATTGCCCGTCGCACTCTTCATGTCGTTCCCGCGCAAGCGGGAACCCAGCGTGGCGCGAAAGCCGTCAGGATGCCCGCGTCCCCGGACATGACGCGATGCAAGACGACCGATGGCCGGTAGCGAAGAATGGAACGAACAATTTCTTGCGATAATCAGAAAGTCACGCTACCGTTCACCCTGCCGCTGGGATTGTGAACTCTGTGAGACAGGCGACGAGCGAGAATCGGAGAGCCGCCCAATCGAAGAACGGCAAACTATTGACAATATGAGCTAATTTTAAAAGCCCCAGTTTTGTTTTCCTTCCTGGCAGCTTTCCTTTCCTTCCGCCCTGGTCTTTTCTTTCCTTCCGCGCGGCTTTTGATTTCCTTCAAAAGATTTTGCAATCCTTCGCCCCCGCCCGCCCTCGGCCAGCGCTCCCCAGCCCAGCTCAACCGCCGATGTTGAAGCTCGCCATCGCCGCCATGTTGACGATGTCGGAATCCTTGGCGCCGAGCGACACGATCTGCACCGGCTTCTCGAGCCCGACGATCAGCGGCCCGATCACGGTCGCCCCGCCCAGCTCCTGCAGCATGCGGGTCGAGATCGAGGCCGAATGAAAGGCCGGCATGATGAGCACGTTCGCCGTGTCCTTGAGCCGGCAGAACGGATAGGCGGCCATGAGTTCTCTGTTGAGCGCGACGTCGGCGCTCATTTCGCCGTCGTACTCGAAATCGACTCGCTTGGCGTCGAGAATTCTGACCGCTTCCTGCACGCGCTGGGTCCGCTCGCCCGGAGGATGGCCGAAATTCGAGAAAGCAAGCAGGGCAACGCGCGGCTCGTAGCCGAGCCGCCGCGCCACGCCCGCAGCCTCGATCGCGATCTCCGCAAGATCTTCAGCGGTCGGCATTTCGGTGATTGCGGTATCGGCGGCCAAGATCGGGCGTCCCCGCGACAGAATGATCGAGACGCCGACGACCCGATGTCCGGGCTTGTCGTCGATCACTCGCCGCACTTCCTCGAGCGCGACCGAGAAGTTCCTGGTCACGCCGGTCACGATCGCGTCCGCGTCTCCGCGCGCCACCATTGCAGCGCCGAAATAGTTGCGGTCCTGGTTGATCATGCGCTGGCAGTCGCGCAGCAAATACCCTTTTCGCTGCAGCCGCTCGTAGAGGAACTGGGCGTAGATCGCATTGCGTTGCGAGAGGCGCGCGTTGTGAATCTCGATGCCCTTATCGGCGAGATCGAGACCGGACGCTTTGGCTGCGGCCCGAACCCGCTCTTCGCGACCAACCAGAATGGCGGCGCCGAGCCCCTGATTGACGAACGAATAAGCGGCGCGGATCACCTGCTCCTCCTCGCCCTCGGCGAAGACGACGCGCTTCGGCGAGCGGCGGACACGCTCGATGATCCGCTGCATGGCGCCGGCGATCGGATCGCGGCGGGCGGACAATTGCGCCTTATAGGCGTCGAGATCGACGACCGGCCGACGCGCCACCCCCGACGCCATCGCGGCTTTGGCCACGGCGATCGGCACCACATGAATGAGGCGAGGATCGAATGGGACCGGAATGATATAGTCGCGGCCAAAGCGCGGCCTCGCGCCCCGATACGCGGCCGCAACCTCGTCGGGAACATCCTCGCGCGCGAGATCGGCGAGCGCCCGGGCGGCCGCGATCTTCATCTCCATGTTGATCGTCTTGGCGCGTACGTCGAGCGCGCCTCGGAAGATATACGGGAATCCGAGGACGTTATTGACCTGGTTGGGATAGTCGGAGCGGCCGGTCGCGATGATCACGTCCTCCCGCGCGCGCTGCGCGTCTTCCGGGGTGATTTCCGGGTCGGGGTTCGCCATCGCGAAAATGATCGGATCGGGCGCCATCGCCTTCACCATGTCGGAGGTCAGCGCCCCTTTGGCCGAAAGACCGAAGAAAATGTCCGCTCCCTCAATGGCCTCCGAAAGAGTGCGCAAGGGCGTCTCGACCGCGTGGGCGGATTTCCACTGGTTCATGCCTTCCTGACGGCCGCGGTAGACGACGCCCTTGGTGTCGCACAGGATGACATTTGCGGGCTCAAATCCGATCGACTTGATCAGGTCGAGACACGCGATCCCGGCTGCGCCGGCGCCGTTGCAGACGAGCCGCGTGGTCCTGATATCGCGTCCGGTCAGATGAATCGCGTTGATCATGCCCGCCGCGGCGATGATCGCGGTGCCGTGCTGGTCGTCGTGAAAGACCGGAATGTCCATCATCTCGCGCAGGCGCTCCTCGATGTAGAAGCACTCGGGCGCCTTGATATCCTCGAGATTGATCCCGCCGAACGACGGTCCGAGATATCTCACCGCATTGACAAATTCGTCCGGGTCTTCCGTCCCGACTTCGAGATCGATCGAATCGACGTCGGCAAAGCGCTTGAACAGAACCGCCTTGCCTTCCATCACCGGCTTGGACGCGAGCGCTCCGAGGTTGCCGAGGCCCAGGATCGCGGTGCCGTTGGAGATGACCGCGACCATGTTGCCGCGCGTGGTATAGTCGTAAACGGTCGAAGGATCGGCGGCGATCGCCTTGACCGGGACCGCAACGCCTGGCGAGTAGGCGAGCGACAGGTCGCGCTGGGTCGCCATCGGCTTGGTCGGGACGATCTCAAGCTTGCCCGGGCGCCCTCGCGAGTGAAACTGGAGCGCTTCCTGATCGGTAATCGAGGGACGTTTGGCCGGTCCGTCGACCCTGTCAGCCATACTTCAAACTCCCCCTGTCTGGATCTACGCTTCGGAGGCGTCCATTTACCGCCGAAGCGCAATGGGGTCAGCGATCTTGCGCCCTTAGGAGAGTTGCGCGGCTTTGCCCGTTTTGGCCAACCATACTGGGGGGCCCCTGCGCTTTTTGCAAATTGGCGAGCAAGACGCCAGTAGCTTGCTTTCATATAAAGACATGTTTATATGATTATGTCCCGTGCTAATGACATGATCGGTATGCGCAATGAATGGTCCTCTGGATCCGATTATCGATGCAGCGGCGCGCCAGGAAGACGCTTCATCCGCCCTTAGCCGCGCGGCGCGCGAGCGGGTTCTGCTGATCGACGGGGCGATGGGCACCCAGATCCAGTGCCTCGGGCTCGACGAGAAGCACTTTCGCGGCGAGCGGTTTCACTCCTGCGACCGCCATCTGCAGGGCAACAACGATCTTCTGACCCTGACCCAGCCGCAGGCGATCGAAGATATCCATTTCGCCTATGCGATGGCTGGCGCGGACATTCTCGAGACCAACACCTTTTCCTCGACCTCGATTGCTCAGGCCGACTACGGAATGCAGGAGTTCGTCTACGAACTCAATCGGGACGGAGCTCGATTGGCGCGGCGGGCCGCGATCAGGGCCGAAAAGGCGGATGGCAGGCGCCGCTTCGTCGCCGGGGCGTTAGGGCCGACGAACCGAACCGCGTCGCTGTCGCCGGACGTGAACAATCCGGGCTTCCGCGCAGTCAGTTTCGATGAGCTTCGCCTCGCCTACGCCGAGCAGATTCGCGGGCTCGTTGACGGCGGCGTGGACATCATCCTCATCGAGACGATCTTCGACACCCTCAACGCCAAGGCGGCGATCTTCGCCTGCTTCGAGGAGTTCGCCGAGCGCGGCGTCCGCCTGCCGCTGATGATCTCCGGCACCATCACCGATCGTTCGGGACGGACGCTTTCCGGCCAGACGCCCACCGCCTTCTGGCACTCGGTGCGCCATGCGCGCCCCTTCTCTGTCGGCCTCAATTGCGCCCTTGGCGCAAGCGCAATGCGTGAGCATCTGGCGGAGATCTCCGCGGCTGCGGACACGTTAGTGTGCGCCTATCCGAACGCCGGGCTCCCCAACGCTTTCGGCCAATATGACGAAAGCCCGGAGGCGATGGCCGCGCAGATCGGCGAATTCGTAGCCGACGGCATTGTCAACATTGTCGGGGGCTGCTGCGGCTCGACGCCCGACCATATTCGCGCCATCGCCGAGGCCGTTCGCAGCTTCAGGCCCAGGATGGCGCCGAAGGTCGCGCCGCTGATGCGCCTCTCCGGCCTCGAGCCGTTTACGCTCACTTCCGACATTCCCTTCGTCAATATCGGCGAGCGAACGAACGTCACCGGCTCGGCGAGGTTCCGAAAGCTCATCACGGCCGGCGATTACGCCGGCGGGCTTGCGGTGGCGCGCGACCAAGTCGCCAACGGCGCCCAGATCATCGACGTCAACATGGACGAGGGGCTGATCGATTCAAAAGCGGTGATGGTGGAGTTTCTCAATCTGGTCGCCTCAGAGCCGGACATCGCCCGCGTGCCGGTGATGGTGGATTCGTCGAAGTTTTCCGTCATCGAGGCCGGCCTCAAATGCGTCCAGGGCAAACCGATCGTCAACTCGATCTCGATGAAGGAGGGCGAGGATGAATTTCTCCGTCAGGCCAAGTTGGTGCGCGCTTACGGCGCGGCGGTTGTGGTGATGGCGTTCGACGAACAGGGCCAGGCCGACACGTTCGAACGCAAAGTGCAAATCTGCGCCCGCGCGTACAAGCTCCTTACCGAACAGGCGGACTTTCCTCCCGAGGACATTGTCTTCGATCCCAACATATTCGCAGTCGCGACCGGGATCGAGGAGCACAACGGCTATGGTGTCGCCTTCATCGAAGCGGCGAGGCGAATCCGGGCAGAACTGCCCCATGCGCATGTCTCGGGCGGCGTGTCGAATTTGTCATTTTCTTTCCGCGGCAACGAGGCGGTGCGCGAGGCGATGCACGCCGTCTTCCTCTACCACGCCATCCATGCCGGCATGGACATGGGAATCGTCAATGCCGGGCAACTCTCGGTCTACGAGACGATCGACCCCGAGCTGCGCGAAGCGTGCGAAGACGTCGTCCTGAACCGGCGCGCCGATGCGACCGAGCGCATGCTGACGGTTGCCGAGCGCTTTCGTAGCGCCGGAGCCAGGGAAGCAAAGCCGCAGGATCTCGAGTGGCGGGAATGGCCAGTCGACAAACGCATCGCCCATGCGCTCGTCAATGGCCTCACCGACCATATCGAGGCGGACACCGAAGAGGCGCGTCTTCATGCCAAACGTCCGCTCGACGTTATTGAAGGCCCTCTGATGGCCGGCATGAATGTCGTCGGCGACCTGTTCGGCGCGGGAAAAATGTTCCTGCCGCAAGTCGTCAAGTCAGCGCGTGTCATGAAGCAGGCGGTGGCGAAACTCCTGCCTTACATGGAGGCTGAAAAGGCCGCGGGCGGCGAAGAGCGCCAGACCGCGGGAACGATCGTGCTCGCGACCGTCAAAGGAGACGTGCACGACATCGGGAAGAACATCGTCGGGGTGGTGCTCGCCTGCAACAACTACGAAATCATCGATCTCGGCGTGATGACGCCGGCATCGAAGATTCTCGCCGTCGCGCGTGAGCGGAAAGCGCACGCGATCGGACTTTCCGGCCTCATCACGCCCTCGCTCGACGAGATGGTTCATGTCGCTGCCGAAATGGAGCGCGAGGGCTTCGACATTCCTCTGCTCATCGGCGGCGCCACGACGAGCCGAGTCCACACCGCTGTCAAAATCCACCCGCGCTACGCGCGCTCGCAGGCGGTGCACGTCAACGACGCGAGCCGCGCAGTCGGCGTTGTCTCCGCGCTGTTGTCGCCGGAGACTCGCGGCGCGACGATCCAGTCGGTCCGCGCCGAGTATCGCAAGGTGGCGGAGGCGCACGAACGCAGCGAAGCCGAGAAGGTCCGTGTGCCGCTCGCAAGGGCGCGCGCAAATGCGATGAGAGTCGACTGGAGCGGCTACCGCCCCGTGACGCCGGGCTACTTGGGCCCGCGCATATTCGAATGGACCGATCTCGCCGATCTTGCCCGCTACATCGACTGGACGCCCTTCTTCCAGACATGGGAGCTCAAGGGCCGCTATCCCGCGATCCTCGACGATGCGGGGCAAGGCGCGGCGGCGCGCAGCTTGTTCGACGACGCGCAAACAATGCTTAAGCGCATCATCGAGGAAAAATGGTTCGAACCGAAGGCAGTGGTCGGCTTCTGGCCCGCCGCGCAAGCTGGCGACGATATACATCTGTTCGCGGATGAGTCGCGCGCTTCGCCGATCGCGACATTGTTCACGCTCCGCCAGCAGCTCTCCCGCCGGGATGGGAAGCCGAACGTTGCGCTTGCGGATTTCGTTGCCCCCGCTTCGAGCGGCGCCAATGACTACGTCGGTGCCTTTGTTGTCACCGCTGGGCTCGCCGATGACGCCATCGCCAGGCGATTCGAGCACGCCAACGACGATTATTCGTCGATAATGGTCAAGGCCTTGGCTGACCGATTTGCCGAAGCTTTGGCTGAGGCGATGCACGCCCGCGTGCGGCGCAAGCTCTGGGGACACGCGCCTGAGGAAGCGTTCGCGCCCGACGAACTGATCGCCGAGCCCTATGAAGGCATTCGGCCCGCGCCCGGCTACCCGGCACAGCCCGACCACACTGAAAAGGCGACCCTGTTCGGGCTTCTCGACGCTGAGCGCGCGGTTGGCGTCAAGCTTACAGAAAGTTACGCCATGTGGCCGGCTTCGTCGGTTAGCGGCCTCTACATCGCCCATCCGGAGGCCCATTATTTCGGCGTCGCAAAGGTCGAGCGCGATCAGGTCGAGGACTATGCGGCGCGCAAGGGCATGGCCGTGTCCGAGGTCGAGCGCTGGCTCGGGCCAGTGCTGAACTACGCCCCGGTGACCGCCCAAGCGGCGGAGTAGCGGCGCGTCGTAGCCTCAAGGGTGGGCGTCGTCTCCGCGATCGAACATCGCAAGCGCCACCAGAATCAGCGCCGGAGCCAGCAGAACCCAGGCGCCGAATCGCAGCGTTGCCGCTCCTGACAAGAGCGCGCCGCCGAGGAATCCGCCCCAAACGCGCGCGAGAAGCATGGCCCGACGCAGGTGGGTGTCCCAAGGACCCTGCGAATCCGTCAGCGGCGCGCGCCTCGCGGCGAGCGCGAGATGAGATCCAACGCGGCTCAGCGTTCCGGTGACAAAGGTGAGGCTCACCGCTTGCGCGCCGACACGGGAAAGCGCGCTATTGAAGACGCCCATTGCGAAACTGACGATTGCGATGCCGAAGCCAGTTGAAAGCAGGCCAAGCTGCGTCAGGCCGATGATCGCCGCGAGCGCTGCGGCGACAAAGGCGAACACGAGTCGCCGCGCCCGCGGCCCGGCGGGCCCCGCGAACAAGGCGCCTGCAAATGTTCCAATGAAGAAGAACAGGATCGCGAGCGCGGAGGCCGACGCCGGGCCAAACTCGCTCTCGGCGGTCTGGTAGCCGGTCTGGGTCGTATTGCCGCTCATGAACGAGACAAAAACTCCGTACGCCATGATGCCGTAGGCGTCGACGAAGCCCGCGATGGTGGCGAGAAGCGCGGCCAGCCGCGCCTCGCTTCGCGCCGCCGCGCGAAGCGAGCGTGGCTTGTCGTTGGCCAATTCGGATTTGGCGGCGGAGGGTCTGGGCGCCACGGCTGGTTTCAAGACTTCGTCGGCCATCGTCGTGCTTCGAACTGCCGGCAGCCCCGACTGGGCCCGCCGATCGGCGCGATACTAGCGGATGCGACCGCGACGATCGAACCGCGGGCTCCAACGGAGAAGCTCGAGGCGGCCGCTCCCAGGACGCGGCGGCCGGCGTTGCCTATATTCGCCTTCTTGCCCATCGAGCAAAAGCTCGGCGCTATTCGCGGCGAACGTTATGCCAGAGAGTTCCGGAAATCACGTCCCAGACCCCCGACCCTTGAGCCCGCGCC
The DNA here is from genome assembly GCA_963794655.1 of uncultured Alphaproteobacteria bacterium. Taxonomy (GTDB): domain Bacteria; phylum Pseudomonadota; class Alphaproteobacteria; order Rhizobiales; family Beijerinckiaceae; genus Roseiarcus. The sequence continues at coordinate 134,654 of CAWCEV010000005.1, read as the reverse complement.
CGCAGCTCATCTATGACGGCGAATGCGGGTTCTGCGCCTATTGGGCCCGCTACTGGGAGCAACTGACCGGCGACAAGGTCGAATACCGGCCCTACCAGCAAGCCGCGGCGCAACATCCGACGATCTCCGAAGCTGAGTTCAGGCGGGCCGTGCAATTCGTCGCGCCTGACGGGCGTCGCGCCAGCGCCGCCGAGGCGAGTTTTCTCACGCTCAGCCAAGCGCCGGGCAAGGGGTTTTGGCTTGCTCTCTACCGCCATCTACCCGGCTTCTCGACCGTCTCCGAACGCGCTTACGCCTTCATCGCCGCCCATCGCCCCGCCTTCCATCGCCTAAGCCTGATGCTCTGGGGCAGATTCCATGAGCCGCCACGCTATGAGCTGGTCTCATTCCTCTTTCTGCGTCTGTTCGGCCTGATCACGCTTGCGGCTTTCCTCTCGTTCGCCGTGCAGGCTCAGGGGCTCATCGGCAGCCGCGGCATCCTTCCGCTGGCCGAGCTGGTCGACACGCTCGCTCGCGTGGGCCCGCAGCGTTTCGTCCTCATGCCCATGGTGTTCTGGCTCAACGACAGCGACGCCGCCATTCAAGCGATTTGCTGGGCCGGGGCGGGACTGTCGGTGATATTGGTCTTCAACCTCCTACCGCGCGTGAGCCTGGTGCTGATTTACGCACTTTATCTCTCGCTGCTCTATGCCGGACAGACCTTCATGAATTTCCAGTGGGACACGTTCCTCCTGGAAACAACGATCGTCGCGCTCGTGATGAGCTTTGTCCCGGCGACCGGCGTCTGGCTCGCGCGGTGGCTCCTGTTCCGCTTCATGTTCATGTCGGGCGTCGTGAAGCTCATCAGCGGCGATTCCAACTGGTGGAATCTCTCGGCGCTCTCCTATCATTTCCTGACCCAGCCGCTGCCAACGCCGCTCGCATGGCACGCTGCAAGGCTTCCGCCCGATCTCTTGAGGGTCGCGACCGGCGCCCTTTTTGTGGTCGAGCTCATCCTGCCGTTCTTAGTCTTTCTTCCGCGACGCCCGAGGTTTGTCGCCGCCATTGGAATCCTCGTGCTGCAGGTCTGCATCCTGCTCACGGGCAATTACAACTGGTTCAACCTGCAAACCATGATCTTGTGTCTCCCGCTGTTCGACGACGCTGCGTTGCGTAGGATGGCGCCGCCGCGACTGCTCGGCCTCCTCGCGGCGCGCCTGACCGATCACGCGCCTCGACGGGCGGCGCGCGTCGTCGTCAATGCCCTCGCACTTCTGATGGTCTTCCTAAGCCTCGTGCAGATGGACCTGCGTTTCGGCGGCAGCCCGCCGGACGCAGCGGTGATTTTCGACGGCTGGTTCGCACCGCTCCATCTCGTGAACCCCTACGGCCTCTTTGCGGTCATGACCACCGCCCGCGACGAGATCATCATCCAGGGCTCAAACGACGGCGTCGAATGGCGCGACTATGAATTCCGCTACAAACCTGGCGACATCATGCGCCGCCCGCGATGGAACATTCCTCACCAGCCGAGGCTCGACTGGCAGATGTGGTTCGCCGCGCTCGACGACCCTAACCGTCAGCCGTGGTTTTCACGGTTCCTCGTCCGCCTGCTCGAGAACGAGCCCTCGGTGACAGGGCTCCTTGGGACAAATCCCTTTCCCGACAAGCCGCCGACCTACGTGCGGGCGCAGTTTTACGAATACGCCTATGCCTCGAGCGACGAACACCGCGCCGGTCAGTGGTGGGACCGCCGATTGCTCGGGCTCTATTTCCCGCAGGCGCGTCTGAACAGGCAGTGACGCCGCGACCGAGGATCGGAAACCCGCGGCTTGACCCCGCGACGGTCCGCGCCGCAAGCTGGAGGCGCCGCGCATAAACGGCGCCGCGCGCCTCGAGGCGCAACGCGGGCCGCGGCGAGGGAGGCAACGATGGCGGAGAGCGTCTATAAAGTGGTCGAACTCGTTGGCGTCAGCACAGAGTCCTGGGAGAAGGCCGCCCAGGCGGCGATAGAGCGCGCGTCCAAGACCCTCCGAGACCTCAGAGTGGCCGAAGTGGTCGAGCAGGATCTGGTGATCGAAAAGGGCAAAGTCGCGGCTTATCGCACCAAGCTTAAGCTGTCGTTCAAATACGGCGGCAAGGACTGAGCCGAAACGAAGACGAGCGGAATGGCGCGACACAGCCTTACCTTTATGAGGTCGTCGTTCGCCACCGCCCGTCTCAGCCTGTCTCAGGTGTGTGAGACAGATCGGGAGGACCTGATCGCGCTCGAACGCGACCCGGAGGTCATGCGCTATCTCAACGGCGGGCGACTGACCCCAATCGAGGGCGTCGACGGCCCTTCCACTTTTCTCACCCCTCGCGGGCGCGAGAGCTATGTCTGGGCGGCGATCGAAGCCCGTTCCGGCGCGTTTGTCGGATGGTTCTCGCTGCGTCCGGTTGATTCGGATATAGCCGAACTCGGCTACCGGCTCCGGCGCCAAGTCTGGGGTCAGGGCCTCGCCTCCGAGGGCGCATCGGCGCTGGTCGCCAAGGGATTCGAGGAGATGGGCCTCGAGCGAATTGTCGCGAGCGTGATGTCGGTTCACACTGCGTCGCGCAGGGTCCTGGAGAAAGCAGGTCTAACCTATCGGCGCACCGTGCTTATCCAGTTCACCGACCCGATTCCGGGCAGCGATGCGGGCGACGCTGAATATGAGATCACCCGCGATGTCTGGGAATCCCAGCGCGCCGAAGCGGGCGGCCGGACGGGGCATGAGCGATGAACCGTTCGCCCGGCGCCTCTTAGAACTCGACTTCGAGCTCCTCGATCTCCTCCTTCTCCGCCAGAGCCGCCTCACGCCATTCCTGCATCGCGGGCAAGTCCCAGATTCGCTCGGCATAGGTCTTCAGTTCCCCGTCAAGCCTGATGCCGTAGGTACGGAAACGGCTGACCACCGGGGCGTACATCGCATCGGCCATCGAGATCTTGCCGAACAGGAACGGCCCGCCATAGGCTTGGAGACATTCGCTCCAGATCACGATGATCCGGTCGATGTCGGCGCGCGCCTTCGACCAGATCTTGAAGTGGGGGAAATGGCCCTTGATGTTCATCGGCAACGCCTGCCTCAGCGAGACGAAACCGGAATGCATTTCGCCGCATATTGAGCGGCAATGGGCGCGTTCTGCTTGATCTTTAGGCAGAAGGCCGGCCTTTGGCGCGATTTCATTCAAGAATTCGCCGATCGCCAATGTGTCCCAGACCCGGATGCCCTTGTAGGTCAGGCAGGGAACGAGGATCGACGGCGACAGCAGCAGGATCTCGGCCCGGGCGCCCGCGTCGCCGGGCGCGACGATGACCTCCTCGAAATCGATCCTCGCCAGCCTGGCCATCAGCCAGCCTCTCAGCGACCAGGACGAATAGTTCTTGCTGCTCAAGGTCAGCGTCGTTTGCGACATTCGGGCGGCCCACCGCAGATTGGAAGAGCTAGTCCATCGAAGGGCGGTGCAGCAAATGACGTGCCAAAGGCTGATGGCACGGCGTTTGCTAATTTTCGGGGCAGCAGCTCGGGCAATTTGATGATGTATGACGCATATCAGGGGATGGCCGACGTCGGCGATCGCGTGCGTCGGCTGGCCGAGAGCACGCATATGATCCTCGGCGCCTGGGCCTCGCACCCGACCGCGTCGCCCTGGCGCCGCATGAGCGCCTATTACGAACTGGTGGCGCTCGCCGGCTTCACCCATGCCCGCCCCGACTATGGAATCGACAGTGTCGACATCAACGGCGCGCCGGTCCCGGTCGAGGAGCGCGGGGTGCTCTGGACGCCGTTCTGCCAGCTGCTGCATTTCCGCAAGGCGGGGGGCGCGGACGATCCCAAGGTTCTCCTGGTCGCGCCGATGTCGGGTCATTTCGCGACCCTGCTGCGCGGCACGATCCGCACGCTGCTGCGCGACCACCAGGTCTACGTCACCGACTGGATCAACCCGCGCAACGTGAAGCTCGAGGACGGCGGCTTCGCGCTCGAGGACTATACCAGCCACCTCATCGACTTCGTCCGCTTCATCGGCGAGGACTGCCATATCGTCGCGGTCTGCCAGCCTACGGTTTCGGCGCTTGCGGCGACGGCGGTCATGGCGCGCGACCTGAACGGGCTCCAGCCGGCGAGCCTCACGCTGATGGCCGGCCCGATCGACGCCCGCGTCTCGCCGACCAAGGTCAACGAGCTCGCCCAGGAGAAGCCGATCGAATGGTTCCGCGCCAACATGATCGGCACCGTTCCGGCCAAGTTCGAGGGCCATGGCCGGCGGGTCTATCCCGGCTTTCTTCAGCTCTGCGCGTTCATGAGCATGAACGCCGACCGGCACTCGAAGTCCTTCGTCGACCTCTTCCATCACCGGATCGCCGGCGACATGGAGAAGGCCGACGCGATCCGCGACTTCTACAAGGAATATTTCGCGATCATGGACATGAGCGCGGACTTCTATCTCGAGACGGTCGACCAGGTGTTCCAGCGCTATCTCCTGCCGCTCGGGCAGATGCGCTATAAGGACGAGCCGATCGATCTTGGCGCGATCAAGCGCACCTTCCTGCTCACCGTCGAGGGCGAGAAGGACGACATCTGCGCGGTCGGCCAGACGCTCGCGGCGCAGGACCTGACCACGGGCTTACGGCCCTACATGAAGACCCACCATCTCCAGGCCGGCGTCGGCCATTACGGCGTCTTCAACGGCAAGCGCTGGGAGGCGCAGGTCTATCCGGTCCTCAGGAACCACATCCAGTCGAGCCGGTGAACCGCGGCCTCGAGGACAACGAAATCCAAATCGGGCGCAACACAACCCAAATCCGCCGCAACAAAATCAAAGCCGAACGCAACAAAATCCAAATTCATGCTTCTCATGTTTTCAATGACTTAACCCGCAAAACCCCCGAATAACCTCTCTGACCTTCTGGCCTCGGCATCACGGTTGAGAGCGGCGCGCCTTGGTTGGAATCGGAACCGCACCTTTCGTCACTCCCGCGCAAGAGCGTGTGAAGGAATTGCCTTTTCGCTGGAGACGGGTCATCCGGCGGCGCCGCGGATGGAATCCGAAGCGGTTGAAGCGTTCTTGGTATCGGCCGCTCTGCCGCTTGAGGGGAGCGGGGGATCAGGCGGCGTTGATCCTCAGACGGTGCGCGGCCACGAGGTTATTGGCGATGGCGTGCCAGAGCGCGTGGGCCTTCGCCTTGATGAGGCCGCGCACGGCAAGATGACCGAAGCCATGGTTCTTGCGATCGGCGTTGATCCGCTCGATGCGCTTGCGCAAGGCGTAGACGGCCTGGCCCGTTTCGCTCGCCATGCGTTCCCGCCACGCCTTGATAAAGGCGTGCTCCTTCTCTCGCTTGCGGATGCGCCGGGCGAGGCTCGCCGGTTTGACGTCGTCCCTGTCGCCCGGCGGCGGCGTATAGACGCCGACCGGACCCGACGCATGGCCGGCGAGCGCGACGATGTCCCGGCTTGTGGCGTAGCTGGCGTCGACCAGAAGCCTGCCGGGCGTCCGCCCGTAGCGTCGCGCGATGTCGTCGACCATCGGCCCCGCCAGGCCCGCATCGTTGCGCCGGTCGGTGACCGCAATCGAGACGATGACGCCTTCTCTCGGCGCCGCGGCGATCTGCGCATTATAGGCCGGGCGAACCGCGCCGTCGGGAAAGCGCATGGAGCGCGCTTCCGGATCGGTCGTCGAAGCCCTCGGCTCCTTCTTCCCGGCCTCGTCCTTGGCGTGCGTCTTCGCCCGCGCTTTTCGCTCCGCCTCGAGCCGTTCGAGCGCCGCGCGCGCTCTTGCCGCGCGCTCCTGAACATCACGCGCCGCCCGCTCGCGCGCGGCCTGGCGTCGACGCGTCGACGCCTCGGGGTCGTCGGTCAGCTCCTGCTTGAGAGCGGCGAGCCGCTCGACGACCGCGGTTTCGATCTTGACAAGTTTTTCGCGCCGCCTGAACGACGCCTTGCTGGCGCTGGCGCGAATCTTCGTGCCGTCGACGGCGATCTCATCAAGGCTGATCAGCCCTTCGGCGATCAGCGCGGTTACGCTTTGCGTCAAAAGCCGATCGAGGATCTCGACCCTTTCGACCCTAAAGTCGGCGAGCCCGTGATGGTTGACCGGAACCCCGCCCGCCAGCCAGCGATAGGCGGCGTCGCTTTGCGCAAGCCGCGCAAGCTCGCGCGCCGACCCCACGCCCTCGACCGTCGCATAGAGCCAGAGCGCCATGAGAACCGCGGGATCGGCCGCCGGTCTTCCCGCCTCCCCCTCGCGCGAGAGAACCTGATCGTAAAGCGGCGAAAGATCGAGGCTCTCGACAAAGCTCCACACGAGGCGGGCGCGATGGTCCCCCGGCAAAAGCCCTTCGAGATCGACCATGTCCCAACGCAATTGCCGTCGATCCGGCCGCACCACCCGAGCCTCACCCATCGCCGACTCACTCCCGCCACATCAGCGAGGAGAGAATCACAGCCCAAGCAAAACCGCCAATTCCCTCACACGCTCGCAAGCGGGAATCTCGGGCCGCATCACAGCCGTCACTCTGGATACCCGCTTTCGCGGGTATGACAGCAAACGTCCGCGACGGTCCGTTGCTCGGGAAGGGACGACCCGCCCCTCGCCTGCCGCCTGACCACGCTTTGCAGTCCGTGGGCGACTCAGTCTGAGGGCCGAAACCGCGCCGGAGGAGCCGGCGACCTTGATCAGAAAACCCCCGTTCGCCGACATGGGGGCAGCATAGCGCGGCATTCTGAATATCGCAAGCTATTGTCGGAGCTTTCTCCTAAACCCGGCAATGCTGACCGGCCGAACCGCGGAGATCGCCAAGTTCGCAGTCTCCTTTCCAGGGACAAACTCAATCAGCGAGTCCGCCCCCGACCCTTTCCGACGTTCCCGGTCGGGGAGGACGAAGCGCACTCTTGGCCCGGAAGCGGGGCAAGGTCGGTAGATCATCCGCGACAGCGGCGACTGTGAGGCCGACCGCTGCTTCACGAACGTCCTCGGCGACCTTGGCGATAGGAGCGGGAGCGGCGCGGGCATGCGCTATCCCGGTCTGCTACAAATGCGTGTCCAACACGACCCTTCGATTTGGTGTTCGAGCTTTCACTTTGCGCGGATCGAATAGGAGCTTGGCTTCGATCCTGGCGCGCTTAAGATAGCGCTGAGGTGATAGCAACTCGGGCAAGGAAGACCCGAGAGCCACGGGAGAGCGACAATGAGCGCCAAGTCATCGCCCCAGGGAGGCAAGGCCGCCCCCCGCAAGAAGCACGCCGATCAAACGGAACCTAAGGCGGCGGAGCTCCCCAGCTTGAAGGATGGGACCTACAGCGACGGGCACCCGCTCGATCGAGTGCAGTACCTCGAGTGCAAGCTGATCCTGAAACCCGATCGCTTCACGGAAGCCAAAACATTCCTGGAATTTGGAGCGCTCGTCGGGAAGACAGCGAAAGAGTTTGGCATTTCATTCAACAACCGCGACGTGGTTCTCGCGCCCGAGTTGAGAGAGGTGCTGTTCGCCGATACGGACGATTGCTTCCTTTACAACAATGCGTTCATCCTTCGGCGAAGGATTCGTTATGAACAGGGTTTCCTTACCGGCGATCCCGAGATTGTCTTCAAGTTCCGTCATCCCGATATGAAGACCGCCGCCGACCTCGACGTCCGCCCCAAAATCGCGGGCGATTACCGGATCAAGTTCAAGGTAGAAGCCCTGCCGCTGAAGGATCAAATCGGCGGCGTCAGGTTCCTGTATTCGCACAATGTCGAGGTCGGCCTGAGCCAGCTGCCCGAACACGACCGGACGGCCATGACGACGCTAACCGGTATCTTCCCCTGCGTTACGGGCGTGAAGAAATCCTCGACCGACCGCATTGAGATAGTGAACCAGACCATCGTTGAAGAGGTGCTGCAGGATCTTGGCGTGCTCGACTTCGGCCAAGGAATAACGGCGAAGGCAAACGTTGCGCTTTGGCGAGAGCGAGGGATGTACCGACCGCTGTGCGGAGAGTTTGCTTTCCAGGCAAAGTTCAAGCGGGGCGACGACGTGCATGAGAAGACACGGGAGCGGATGCGCGCCTTCTTTATCGCGCTTCAAAAAGCCTGCCACGACTGGCTTTCGCTCGGCACGACCAAGACCGGCATGGTGTACCGATTGCGCGGCAACCCGCCACAAGCACACGAATAGAGGGGCGGCTTCGGCATGTTTGAACGCTTTCGGGCAGACGATTTGCGCGGCGTGCGCTTCGCACTGAACGTGTTCGTCGGCACGACAGCGCTCTGGCTCCTATTGCGTCATCTTGCGGGAGTGAGCCCCATCTGGGCGATCGCGTCGATGATTGCGGCGAGTGAGCCGATCATGGTGGACGCCCTGCGCGCGTTTCGCGCCCGCATGATCAACGGAGCGGTCGGCTGCGCGGTAGGGCTAGTCGTCCTGATCACCGGCGGATCGAGCGAATGGAAGCTACCGATTGCCATTTCGATCGCCGTGCTGGTTTCGTCTTACTTCGTGCGCATCCCAACCATGTGGCGGCAAGCGCCCATCACAGCCGCTATCATCATCGCCTCGGGGCTGGAGAAGCACTCGAAACTGACCGGCGTAGAGCAGGGACTCCGGAGGGTGGCTGAGGTGCTGCTCGGCTGCGTCGTCGGGCTCGTCGTGAGCTGGCTCATGTCCCATGTTTGGCCCATGCCCGGGACACGCCTCACCGAAGCGGCGAATCGCTAGTGTATGGACATTCAGCCGCGAGGGCGGCGGCGATTGCGCGGATCGCAGTCCTTCCCGAGGCGATCGGGCCAACCCCGCTCCCCGCCCAACGGAGACTGCGCCGACCCGAGCTTACGGCCTCTCGCCCCTACTTCTTCAAATGCCCCGCGTGCAGCGCGAGGTCGGCGGGGCTGAGGCGGTCGCTCGCGGCGCGGGACTGGCGCCCGTCGGGATAGATCAGCGGCGGCAGGCTCACGTTGTCGAGACGCGCGCTCGTCGTCGGTCAACCTCACGGCGCATGCCGCGTTGCAGAATCGCTGCCAAGACATTGGGGATTGAGTAAAGCGCCACCGTTTTTCCGCTAGACGCGCCAGCTTTGCGGCAGGCTCGACAGGAACGCCATCGCGCGCCGCGTGCGCTCGGGCGCCTGCCGATGCGAGCTGCGCAAGAGCCAGAGCGGCTCCTCCGGCACGCGCCAGTCGGGCAGCACCTCCACCACGCGGCCTTCGCGCAGATCGTCGCCGATCAGCCAGGCTGGACCCCATCCGACGCCGAAGCCTTCGCGCGTCAGTCCCATCGCGGCGTGCGCGTCGTCGAAGATGTGGCGCGGCTTCGGTGTGAAGCGCAGCGTCGCGCCGCTGCCCGGATCGGCGAAGCGCCAGGTCAGGATCTGACCGGTCGCGGGATTGCGGAAGCCGACGTGGTCGTGCGCCACGAGGTCGGCGGGGGTCTTCGGAATCCCGCGGGCCAGATAGGCGGGGGCGGCGCAGGCGATCCAGGGGAACGTGAGCAGCTTTTGCGCGCGGTGGCCGGGGAGGCCGTCCAGCGCGCCTGAGCGCAACGCGATGTCGACGCCCTCCGCCGCGAGGTCGAGCAGCTCGTTGCGGAACTTGACCTCGATCTCGAGGCCCGGATTGGCGGCGAGGAAGCCCGGCAATGCGGGCAGGATACATGCCCGCGCGAACGACGCGGGCGCGGTGATGCGCACCCGGCCCGACCCGCGCCCGGCGGCGACGCCGCTGAGCGCGTCGCCGAAGCGGTCGAGCCCGGCGATCAGCTCGCGTCCGCTTTCCAGCAGCCGATCGCCCTCCTCGGTCAGCGCGATGGAATGGGTGGTGCGGTGAAAAAGGCGCAAGCCGCGCGCGCGCTCGAAGCGGAGAATCGCCTTCGACATGGCCGATGTTGTGGTTCCCGCCCGCCGCGCCGCCTCCGCGAAGGAGCCGGCCTCGGCCACGCGCACGAAGGCGACGACGCCGGCGAGATCGATGGGCAACGTCGGTGTGGACATGACGTCCATACTGCCTCTCCCGGCGCCCGGCTACAAGCCCGCGCCCGGCCGGCGCAGATAGGGCGGACGCCGCTTCCGGCGCGAGGACGGACCCATGATCCCCATCCACATCACCCGCGAGTCGCTCGACGCCGCGGAGCGCGCGGTCAAACCCGGCGCGCCGGTCTTCATGCTGAACCTGCTGCGCTTTCGCGATCAGGCGAGCTACGCGCCGGATTTCGACGCGACCCCCTGTTCGGGCCGCGAGGCCTTCTACGAGCGCTACGTCCCCGGCTTCCGCCGGCTGATGGCCGGGCGGGCGGTGAGCCGCGTGTTCGCAGGGCCGGTGCTCGCGCCCATCGTCGCACCCGCGGGCGAGCTATGGGATGCCGGCGCGCTCAACGAATACGCCGACTTCGGAACATTCCGCGCCATCGTCGACACCGACGCCTACCGGCGTGAAGTCCAGCCGCACCGCCTCGCCGCGCTCGCCGATTTCCGGCTGATTGCGCTCGACCGGGCCATGTAAGTCCGCCTCTGTCCCGGACGCCAGCGGCGCTTCCCCTACTTCTTCAAATGGCCCGCGTGCAGGGCGAGGTCGGCGGGGCTGAGGCGGTCGCTCGCCGCCCGCGACTGGTGCCAGTAGGGATAGATGAGCGGCGGCAGGCTCACCTTGTCGAGACGCGCGCGCTCGTCGTCGGTCAGCTTGACCTCGATGCTCGCGAGGTTGTCGCGAAACTGCGCCTCGGTGCGGCCGCCGATGATGAGCGACGTCACGGCGGGGCGCGCGAGCAGCCACGCGAGCGCGATCTGCGCGGCCGAGACCTTGTGCGCCTCCGCGATCGCGACCAGCTCGTCGACGATCGCCCATAGCGTGTCCTCGTCGCGGATCGGCGGCTCGCCCCAGCCCGCGACCAGCCGCGTGCCCTCGGCGCTCTTGCCCCGGCGGTGCTTGCCGCTCAGCAGGCCGCCGGCGATCGGGCTCCACACGAGCACGCCGAGCTTCTGGTCGACGGCGATCGGAAGAAGCTCGTACTCGGCCTCACGCGCCTGCAGCGTATAGTGAATCTGCTCCGAGACGAACGGGACGCGGCCGTCGCGGCGCGCGACCTCCATCGCCTTCATGATGTGCCAGCCGGAATAGTTGGAGCAGCCGATGTAGCGCACCTTGCCGGAGCGCACGAGGCTGTCGAGCGCTTCCATCGTCTCCTCGAGCGGGGTCACGCCATCCCATTGGTGGACCTGATAGAGGTCGATGACGTCGGTGCGAAGGCGCCTGAGGCTCGCCTCGCATTCGCGGATCAGGTGCCAGCGCGAGAGGCCGCGATCGTTGGGGCCCGGGCCCATCCCGAACCGCGCCTTGGTCGCGATCAGCATGCCCGGTTTGCGCTTGCCCGCCATCGCCTCGCCGATCAGCTCCTCCGAGCCGCCACCCGAATAGACATTGGCGGTGTCGATGAGATTGACGCCGGCGTCCGCGACGATGTCGATCAGCCGGCGCACCTCGTCGAGCTGCAGGTTGCCGACCTTGGCGAAGTTCCCTTTGCCGCCGACGGTCATCGTGCCCATCGCAAGCACGGAAACCTTGAGTCCCGAATTGCCCAGCTGCCGGTATTCCATCGCCCGCTCCTCGTAGGCCGCTCGAATGGCCGGCGCGCACTAACATGTCAGTCCGGTCGCGCCAAGATCGCCGCGCCGCCCGGTAACGCGGTTGTGAGCGGGCGCGCGCAACGCTGGCCGAAGGCTGGAGACGAGGCGGACTTGCCGCCCCGAGGGCTTAAGTGCAATGTCCCGCCGCCCGAATTTACCCCTGCTCAGGAGCTTGACTTGGCCACCGCTGCTCTTCGCCGGCTCGCCGTCGCCGCCGCCTTCTCCGTCGCGGCGCTCGCCGCCGGCGCCGCCTTCGCGGCCACGACCGTTCCCGAGCCCGACCGGACGGTCGACATGGCCGCGGTGCTCAAGCCGGGATCGCTGCCGGAACTCTCGGTCGGCGACGCCTCGGGCGTGCCGGTGATCGAATATGGCTCCTTGACCTGCCCTCATTGCGCGGCGTTCAGCCGCGAGGTCTTCCCCGAATTGAAGAAGGACTACATCGACACCGGCAAGGTCAAATTCATCTTCCGCGAATTCTCGCGCAATCCGCTCGACGTCGCGGCCTTCGTGCTCGCGCGCTGCGTCGGCGACGACAAGGCCTTTGCCGCGATCGAACTCCTGTTCTCGACGCAGGACAAGTGGGCGTTCGTCGACAAGCCGCTCGAGCCGCTGATCGCCGCCATGCGCCCGACCGGCCTCACCCACGATCAGGCGATGGCGTGCCTTAAGGACCAGTCGAAAGTCGACGCGGTCGCGGCAGTGGGCAAGCGCGCCACCGACGAGATCAAGATGAACGGCACCCCGACCTTCGTCATCGACGGCAAGGTCTATGGCGGGGAGCTCTCCATGGACCAGTTCAAAGCGATTCTCGACCCGCTGATCAAGAAGTAGCCTTCTCACCAGTCGAGCAACCAGCGCCCCGCGAGCGCCCCCGCGCCCATGCAGAAGAGCGTCGCGAGCGGGTACCAGGTGGCCACGAACAGCGGCGAGTTGTCGGGGCAGGACGACGTGTAGACAAGCGCGCCGACCCCGGCCGCGGCCGCCCCGGCCATCGCGCCGGTCAGAGTCGGGCGCATCGGCGCGCCGGCGCGCAACGCGACGATGAACCCCGCGAGGATCGGTGCGGCCAGCATCGGGATCATGACCGTGCAGTGCATGGCGTTCGCGCCGATGAGGCGCGACATCCATTCGCTTTGCGGCACGAGCAAAAGTTCCGCGATCACGCCTGCGGCGAGCAGGACGAAGGGCGCAATCAGCCACAGCGCGAGCGCTCCAGGCCTCGCGTCCGGACGGGCGAGCCGGAGCGTCAGGAAGAGCGACGGCAAGGCGAAGGCGAGCGAGTCCGCGACCTTCATCCAGAAGCGCATCGTGCCGAGGCCGGCGACAAGGTTTGGCCTCGGGCCGAGCAGCAGGAAATAAAGCCCGACGCTGACCGCAAGACCGGCCACGAGCGCGATCGCGACCCGCCGGTCGATCCGGATCGGCTGGGGGATGGGATCGGCGGCGAGCGCCGCGATGAGCTCGGACGTCCTCACGTGACCGACCTCCGCCACGCAGCGCCGAGCGACTTCAGCGCCCGATGCAGCGCGACCCTGACCGCGACCTCGGACATCTTGAGGCGCGCCGCGGTCGTCGAGATCGACTGGCCGTCGAGGGAGATCGAGGTCACGATGTCGCGCTGGCGCGGTTGAAGCGTCTCGAGCAGTCGGCGGGCGTCGCTCAGCGCGTGCGGGTCTTCGGCCTCGGGCGCGGCGAGGAACTCCTGAAAATCCTCGAGCGGCTCGACCCGCTGCCGGCCGCGCCGGCGCAGTGCGTCGACGATTTTGTGCCGGGCTATGGCGTAGACCCAGGGCGCAAGCGGCTGCCTGGAGTCCCAGGTGTGCCGCTTGAGATGGATTGCCAACAGGGTCTCTTGCACCGCATCCTCGATATCCGCGTCTCCGACCCTCGCGCGCGCAAACGCCGCCCGCGCCATCGCCCGCACCGAGCGAGCGACATCATCCAGGAGCCGCCGGTATGTCCCCTCATCGCCAGCGATCGCGGCTCTCATATTTTGAGACCAGGGATCGTCCGGGAGACCCTCGCTGAATGAGGCTTTCATAAGGCCTTCGTTTCGTCCGGTCTGCCGTTACAGGTCGGGGAAAATATTTCGGTTTCGAGGCGCGAATTGCCGCGGGCCGCCCGATGTAACACGCCGCGGCGCGCCAGCGAAGATGTCAGCGCCATTCCTTCGGGCGCCAGGGCCTTGGGAGACGCGGATGAGCAACGCCGACCGTCAATACCGCAAGCCGCCGGGCGCGTCGGGCGTCGGCGTCGGGTTCAAGGCCGAGCATTTCGAGCCGATCGTCGAAACCCGCCCGAAGCTCGGGTTCTTCGAGGTCCACGCGGAGAACTACATGGGCGCGGGCGGCCTGCCCCATCGCCGTCTCGACGCCATTCGCGAGCGCTATCCGCTGTCGCTTCACGGCGTCGGGCTATCGATCGGCTCGCCGGGGCCGCTCGACAAGGCGCATCTGCAGCGGCTGGCGGCGGTCGCGAAGCGCTTCGAGCCGGCCCTCGTTTCCGAGCATCTGGCGTGGTCGACCCACGACGGCGCCTTCTTCAACGATCTTCTGCCCCTGCCCTACACCCTCGAAACGCTGCGCCGGGTCGCGGACCATATCGACGAGGTGCAGACGGCGCTCAAGCGGCCAATCCTGCTCGAAAACCCCTCGACCTATGTCGTCTTCGCCGAAAGTACGTTCGCCGAGACCGATTTCCTGCGCGAGATCGTTCGCCGCTCCGGCTGCGGCCTCCTGCTCGACGTCAACAACGTCTTCGTCAGCGCGACCAACCACGGCTACGACGCGAAGCGCTACCTCGCCGAATTTCCGCTCGGGGCGGTGGGCGAGATCCATCTCGCGGGCTACGCCGAGGACAGCGACGACGCCGGCCGTCCGCTTCTGATCGACGCCCATAATTCGCCGGTCCGCGAAGCGGTGTGGTCGCTTTACGCGGAAGCGCTTCCACGGCTCGGCGCCGCGCCGACCCTGATCGAGTGGGACAACGACCTGCCTCCCTGGCCGACGCTTCTCCTCGAAGCGCGCCGGGCCGAGCGGGTCATGGCAACCGCGAGGAGCGCGGAGCATGCCGATGTCGTTTGAGGCGACGGTCGGCGCCTTCGCGGCCGCGCTCGGCGAGCCGTCCGCGGCCCCGCCCGCGATGACGCGCGGACGGTTCGACGCGCCTGACCGGCGCCGCTTCTCGGTCTACCGCAACAATGTCGCCGTCGGCCTCATGGGCGCGCTCGAAGCGCGCTATCCGGCGACGCGCAAGATCGCGGGCGAAGACGCCTTCCGCTCGATCGCACGCGCCTTCGTGAGCGAGAGGAAGCCGCGCTCGCCGGTGATGATCGCCTATGGCGAAGATTTCCCCGAGTTCGTGGCTGCGTATCTCGTGCGAGATCGAGACCCGTCCGAGCGCGTCTCCTCCCCCCTTGCGGGGGAGGAACAAGGAGGGGGGTCGCGCCGTCCGATGGACGATGGAGCGGCCGGGCGACTCGATAATCTCCAGGGCGAGCACGACCCCCCACCCACATGGCATTCGGAAGAACGCCCGTCTTTCCGACGGGCTACGCCCGCCCCCACAGGAGGGGGCGGGTGCGCAAACGCCATCGATTTTGCCCCACGCCAAGCGGCTCTTGCCTGTCTCGCCGATCTGGCGCGGCTCGAGAACGCCTGGGTGGAAGCCTATCACGCCGGGGACGCGCCCGCGGCGACGATCGGCGACCTTGCCGCGCTTGGGCCGGAGTCTTTGCCCGAGGCGCGGGTCGCCTTTCACCCGGCCGCGCGCATCCTGCGTTTCTCGACGCCCGCCGCCTCGATCTGGGCCAGCGCTCAGAGTTGCGCGGGCGCCGCGGAGCCGGCCGGGAACATTGCGGAAGACGTGCTCATCACCCGTCCGGACGCCGACGTCCGGGTGCGCATCCTGCCGCCGCTCGGTTTTGATTTCGCGCTCAAGCTCAGCGAGGGCGCGACGCTGATCGAGGCCGCGCTGGCGCTGGACGACCCCGCCTTCGACTTCGGAACGCATCTCGTCGGATTGGTCGAATCCGGCGCCGTCGCCTCTCTCATGCCCGGAGCCTCGTCATGAACGCCGACGCCTGGCGCGCGCCCGCGCTCGCTCCCGCCAACCCGGTTGCGCGCCTTACCGGCGCCGTCTTCCGCCTCATCCCGGCGTGGCTCCCGCTCCTCATCTTGAGGCTCGTGCTGGCGCGCCCGTTCTTCCTCTCCGGTCTCACGCGATGGGACGGCTGGTTCAATCTCTCCTTCGGCACGCGGATCCTGTTCGAGCAGGAGTACAAGCTGCATGTGTTCGGCGCCGAAATCCCGTTTCCGATGCCCGACGCCGTCGCGGCGATGGCGAGCACGGCCGAGATCGTGCTGCCGATCCTGCTGGCCTTCGGCTTCCTAACCCGCTGGGCGGCGCTCGGCCTCCTCTGCATGACGGCGGTGATCCAGCTCACCTATCCGGACGCCTGGCCGGACTATCACCTGCCCTGGGCGACGATGGCGCTCGCGATCATGACCTTCGGGCCGGGCGCGATCTCGCTCGACCGGCTGCTCGGCCTCGACGGGTGGAACGCCGCCCGGCGAAGCCGCTGACCGCCCACGCTCGAGACGATCGCTCCATCCTGCCGACCGGGTTAAGGCTCTCGATCAACTCAAATCAGCCTCTCGAAGGCGCGGCGCTTTGCGCTTGCCGCTCGCGCGGATCGTTGGCGGGATCAAAGTAAGCGATGCCCAAGGGTCCGATGGCCGTCACCTGCGTGACGTACTCGCCGGACTTCGCCCAATGGAAATGCGCGGTATCGCCGGGCAGAACGATGACGCTCCCGGGCGGGTAGGCCTTGAGCTTGTCCGCATCGAACTCTTCGCCTAGGCCGATGTAGAAGACGCCGGACATGACGGTGTAGATCCGGTCTTCCGGGTGCCGGTGCGGCATCAGCTTCACGCCCGACGGCACTTTGACGCGGATCACATAGGGGCCGGGTTTCGCAGGCTCGCCGACGACGACGGCGAGCCGCACCGAGGGCGGAAACGCGGGGAATGGTTTCCACTCGACGTCCTCGGGGAGAACCGAGCGAAACGCCGATTCCCCTGGCTGGTGCGCTTGCAGCATTAGGTGCTCCCTTGTCGCCCCTGGTCGAGCCGGCTCACTTTGCGCAAACTCGCTTCACTCGCTGCCGACGGGCGCGCCCTTCTCGGCGACCGAGCGCTTCATGAACAAGACCGCGAACGTGACGAGGAACGTCAGCACTGCTGCCATCCAGAAGGTGTCGAAATAGGCGAGCGAAGACGCCTGCTGCTCACGCAGGTTTTCGAGTTGCTGCACCGCCAATTGCTGTGCGGCGACCGGGTCGCCGGTCTGTTGAACGAAGAACGCCTGGGCGCGTGCGAGAAAGTTGGTGGCGGCGGCGCTGAGCGGATCAAGATGCTCTCCGAGGCGCAGGGCGTGAAACTGGTCGCGCCGCTCCACGAAAGTCTGGGACAGCGATACCCCGACGCTACCGCCCTCGTTGCGCAGGAGGCTTAATATGCCAATGGCCGCTCCGCGTAACGCGAGCGGCGTATAGAGGTAGGCGGCGACATTCGCCGGAGCAAAGCAGACCGAAAGTCCAACGACCAGAACGACCCGCGGCCAAACCGCCTGCGCCGGGCTGATGTCAAGGTTGAGCTGCGACATCCAGTAGTTCCCCGCGGTCATGAGCAGAAGGCCCGCGGCGATCAGCCATCTCGTGTCCACCTTGAGGCCGATGAGTTGACCGACCACTGGCATCGCGATGACAGCGAAAAATCCGGACGGCGACATCACCAATCCGGTCTTCAGCGCATCGTAGCCAAACAGGGCTTGCAGCAGTCCCAGCAACGACTTTGTTCCGGCAAAGAGCGCGAGATAGGCGCAAAAGATGATGACGCAGCAGGCCGCGAAGTTGCGTTCGTTCAGCGCGCGGAAATTGACCACCGGGTTCTTGTGGCGCAACTCCCAGAAGATCAGCGCAACCACGCCCACCAGCAATGAAGCGACAAGCGTCTGGACGCGCCAGAATGGATCGCCGAGCCAGTCCCACTCCTGGCCCTTGCTGAGCAAGACTTCCCACGAGACGATGACGATGGCCAGAAGCGAGAGGCCGATTCCGTCAAAGCGGAACGGCTCCTTGCTCAACTCGGCGCGCTGGGCGACGAGATAGTCCGGGTCGCGAAGCATGACGTAACATGCGCCAAGCGCCGCGATGCCGACGGGCACGTTGATCAGGAAGCACCAGCGCCAATTATATGTATCGGTCAGCCAACCGCCCAGGGTCGGGCCGACAATGGGCGCTATCAGCACGGCGAAGCCGAAGAGCGTCATCGCCACGCCTTGCCTTTCGCGTGGGAAGGCGTCCAGCAAGATCCCCTGACTTCCGGGTTGCAGACCGCCGCCCGCGAGGCCCTGGATGACGCGGAACAAAATCAGCTGACTGAGACTGCCGGCCAGTCCGCACAGCAGGGAGCTCAGGGTGAATATCGCAATCGACGCCAGGAAGTAGTTGCGGCGACCGAGATGGGCGCTAAGCCAGCCGGTGATCGGCAGAATGAAGGCGTTGGCGGCAAGGTAGCTGGTGATGACCCACTCGGCGTCGTCGGCGGCAGCCGACAGGCCGCCTGCGATGTAACGCAGCGCGACGAGCACGATGGTGGTGTCGAGCACCTCCATGAAAGCGGGCACCACGACGATCGCGGCGACCAGCCACGGGCTCCGCCCAACCTCAGGTCTCGCGGGCGACAGCGCCGCGGCTGTCACTTCTTCGCGCCCGATGGATTTGCAGTCGCCTCAGGCGCTGAGGTTTGCAGGAACTTTCCGGCGTCGGGTCCGGTCGGCGGCTCCTTGAAGAGGACGTAGGGGACGACCGACGTGCCGACGAAGAGCGGGCTCTTGTCCGGATCGTAGTTCTCGAGGTCGATGCGAACCGGCAGCCGCTGAACCACCTTGATGAAGTTGCCGGTGGCGTTCTCCGCGGGCAGCAGCGCCAAGGTCGATCCGGTTCCCATGGTAAAGCCGGAAATGCGTCCCTTGAACACATGCCGATCGCCATACATGTCGACATAAAGATTGACTGGCTGGCCGATCCGCAGGTCGCCGAGCTGCGTCTCCTTGAAATTGGCGTCGACCCAAATGTCATCGAGCGAGCGGATCGCCATGAGAGCCTGGCCGACCTGCACATTGTCGCCGGGATTGACGTTGCGGCGCGTGACGACTTCGTCGATCTCGGCGACCACATCGCAATAGCTCAGATCGAGCTCGGCCTGGGCGAGATCGCGCTTGGCGACCTCAAGCTTGGCCTCGGCCTGCTTGATGTCGGGCGCGTCGGCCGCGAGTTCGATCGAAGGTGGTGTTGACGTCGCCTTCCTTTTCGAAAGCAGCGACCATGTGACGGGGCCCCTCGTCGAACGAATGGATGACGCCAAGTTGAGCCGCGCTTTGAATCAGGGCCGCCTGCGCCTGGAGCACGGACGAAAAAGTCTGATCGATATCGGGCGGAACCTGGCCGAGATCTCCGTTCTCGGGTTGGGGCGGCAGGCCCAAAGAGGCGCGGACTTGCTGGACATCGGCCAGCGACGCGACAACGTCCGCGCGGGCCGCCAATAAGATCGCCTGCCTACGGTCGTACTCCGACCTTGGGGTGTCGTTCGACACCACCAATTTGGCGGCCCGGTCGAAGTCGACCTGAGCCAGCGCGAGCTCGGCTTTACTCTTGTCGACATTTGCGACCTTTGCGCGAAGCTGAGCGACCTGGTCGTCGACATTCTCCATCGCGTGCTCCAGCGCCCGGCGACGGCTCATGGCCTCCGCCTCGATGCCGCGCACTTTGGACTTGGCAACCTCCAAGTCCGCCGTCGCCGTATCGACAGCCGCCTTCTTCACGGCGACCGCGATCTGAAACGGCTCCTTGTCCAGTTGGATGAGAAGGTCGCCCTTGCGAACCCGGTAATTGTCGTCGACGAGGACGCGCGCCACCTGGCCCTTGACCCGGGCGGCGACGAACGTGACGTGACCATTGACGTATGCGTCGTCGGTCGAAACCGTGTTGAGCGACGTTTGAACCCAAGGAATGCCGAACCAGAGCGCGGCGGCTAGAACGACGACGCCCGCGGCGCCTAGCAAAATCCTGCGCCGCCGCGTCGGCTTCTGCTCCTGCGGCGGAGCCATCTCTCCGCCAGGAGGCTTCTGCGGGATTGGCGCCGGGTCGGCGCCGCGCGCAGATTTCAGGCCCGTTTCGCTGCCCTGTTCGCCCACGGCAAACTCCAGCCATCTATTTGATGAACCACGCCCACCTTAACATTCCGCACACGACTTCCTTGGAAATCCGACCCCAAGCATCATCACAAACGCGTGAGGAATCCACCGCAGGCCGCTTTTCATCGGGCTCGCG
The DNA here is from genome assembly GCA_963794655.1 of uncultured Alphaproteobacteria bacterium. GTDB lineage: Bacteria > Pseudomonadota > Alphaproteobacteria > Rhizobiales > Beijerinckiaceae > Roseiarcus. The sequence continues at coordinate 114,665 of CAWCEV010000005.1, read as the reverse complement.
CTGATCGCCGGCGCAACCCCGCAGGGCGCGGCCCGCGCACCAGAGCATCGATCGCAGATAGCGAGGCCGCGGGGGGGCGTCTAGCCGAGCTTAACTTCCCGCAACCTTCCAGTGTCCACGTCGAAAATGAAGCCACGAACCGGCACGTCCTTCGAGATCCACGGATGCGACCGGACCTTCGCGATCTGAGCGCGAGTGTTCTCGTCGGGGTCTTTGAAGGAGAACAAGCGCATCGGCACGGGTGTGGCGTCACCCGTTTCCTGGGCCAGCTTGTCGTTCAACTCCTTGTCGGTGAAGGTCGTGAACCCGCAGCCCGTGTGATTGAGCAGCATGATCTCCTTGCTGCCGAGGACCCGCGTGGAAACGACGAGTTCTCCCAGCACGTCGTCGGTGACCGCCGGACCGCCCGTGCGAATGACGTCCATATCCGCGGTCTTCAACCCGAGAATCCCCTCGAGGTCGGATAGCCGCGGGTCCATGCAGGTGACGATCGCGATCTTCGGTGCCGGATGCCCACCCAGTTTCGGATCGTATCTCTTTGCAAATTGCTCATTGGCTTTCACCGCCTGATCGATGAGGCTCATTGCTCCCTCCGATTCGAATATTCAGTGGAGATGCTTCGAGTTCTGCGCGGATATCGGACCGGACAGGCGGCAACTCTACCGCATGTCCGGCACACTGGCTTTGGACGCCCGGCTCTAAGCAATCATCGGCGCTGGGCCATCATACCATGCGAGCGTGCGACGGGAGCCGGCGCGTGTCAATTCTCGCGTCGCGCCAAAATTTCCGTTCCTGGGTTGAAGCTCGATCGCGATAAGTTTGGTGAGATGCCGCGGCGCGGCGCCCTTCACCGCGTCGGATAGGCGGTGAAGACGTAGTCCGTCGCAGCTGCGACCGTGTGGCACGCGGCTCCGCATTTGGCGTCGTGCTCCTGCGGCGGATCATCCGACGTGTCGCCGGGCCGGAAGGTCGCAGACGCAGGATCGTATTCGAACTCGGCGTATCCCCATCCGTTGCTGTCAGCGAACCTCTTGCTGTCCTTGACCATGAAGTCGACGTCGTGCAGCGCGCCCGCCACGACCGGCGCGCCGGGCTGGTCGTCGCGCTTCTTCGCCATCCAATGGGTCTTGGCCATCCTCGCCCCGTCCGGGAACGGCTTGCCGTTGCCGGGAATGCCCGACTTATAGGCCTCGATCATCGCGGGATTGCCGACAATCAGCGCCATCTTGTCGCCGTTGTGGCTGATGGAGATGACCTGCCAGTCCTCGTATCCCCTGAACTCGGAGAAGGCGAGGCCGCCGGGCACCTGAAGGGAATACCGGTCCTGCGCGGCCAGCGCGATGCCGGCCAAGAGCGAAGGCAATGCGACGAGCGCGGCGGCGGTCCTGATACTCAGCATTGCAGACCTCTGGGTGCGATCGGGGAACCCAGCAGCCTCCCCAGAAAGGCAGGATCCGTCAAGTCTGCACGTTCGCATGACAGTTTCGCGAAAGCGCGCCGCCTCGCGCACCATTGACGCGCCCTGAACGCCGTGGCTTTAAGCGCGCCTGAAGTCGCCCGACGTCGCGAATCCTTAACAAGGAGAATGAACGCCATGCCGCATTGGCCCCGGCACGGGCGCATCGCAGGCCCGATCGTGATGATCGGCCTCGGATCGATCGGCAAGGGGACCCTGCCCCTGATCGAGCGCCACTTCGAGTTCGACCCGGAGCGCTTCGTCGTCATCGATCCGGACGACACCGACCGCAAGCTCCTCGACGAGCGCGGCGTGCGCTTCGTCCATCTCGGACTCACGCGGGAGAATTATCGCGACGCGCTCAAGAAATACCTGACCGCGGGCGAGGGCCAGGGCTTCTGCGTCAACCTCTCGGTCGACACCTCCTCGCTCGACATCATGCGCTATTGCCGCGAGCTCGGCACCCTCTATGTCGACACCGTCGTCGAGCCGTGGCCGGGCTTCTATTTCGACAAGTCTCTCGGCGCCGAGGCGCGCACCAATTACGCCCTGCGCGAGACGGTGCTTGCTGAGCGGCGGCGCAATCCCGGCGGGCCGACCGCCGTCTCGTGCTGCGGCGCCAATCCGGGCATGGTCTCCTTTTTCGTCAAGCAGGCGCTGGTCAATCTCGCCCACGACCTCGGCGACAAGGCGCCCGAGCCCAAGACGAAGGACGACTGGGGCCGGCTCGCCCAGCGCCTCGGCGTCAAGGGCATACATATCGCCGAGCGCGACACCCAGCGCGCGAAGCAGCCGAAGCCGCGCAACGTGTTCGTCAACACCTGGTCGGTCGAGGGCTTTTTGTCGGAAGGGATGCAGCCGGCCGAGCTCGGCTGGGGCACGCATGAGAAATGGACGCCAGCCAACGCCGGCTTCCATAAAAAGGGCTGCGGCGCGGCGATCTACCTCAATCAGCCCGGCGCCAACACCCGCGTGCGTTCATGGACCCCGACCGCGCAGGCGCAGTTCGGCTTCCTCGTCACCCACAACGAGTCGATCTCGATCGCCGACTACTACACCGTGCGCAACGACAAGGGCGAAGCGGTTTACCGTCCGACCTGCCACTACGCCTATCACCCCTGCGACGACGCGGTCTTGAGCCTGCACGAGCTGTTCGGCCGCGCCGGCGAGGTCCAGAGCGCCCACCATATTCTCGGCGAAGCGGAGATCCTCGACGGCATAGACGAGCTCGGCGTGCTCCTCTACGGCCACGCCCGCAACGCCTATTGGTATGGTTCGCAGCTTTCGGTCGAGGAGACGCGAGCGCTCGCGCCCTATCAGAACGCGACCGGGATGCAGGTTACCTCAGCGGTGCTCGCCGGCATGGTCTGGGCGCTCGAGAATCCGAACGCCGGGATCGTCGAGGCCGACGAACTCGACTTCCGCCGCTGCCTTGAGGTTCAATTGCCGTATCTTGGCCCGGTGATCGGCGCCTATACCAACTGGACGCCGCTCGTGGGCCGCCCCGGCTTCTTCCCCGAGGACATCGACCCGAGCGATCCCTGGCAGTTCAGGAACGTGCTGGTGCGCTAAATTATGGTGCTGAAGTAGCGGGTCCGACAGCCAGCCTTGAGGCCGGCTGTCCCCAAGCGCGGTTCAGCGCGCGAGCAATCCTCGCGCCGCCACCGGAATGGCGGCATAGATGGTCTTTGGCAACCCAATCGCCGCGCGGATACCCTCGGCGACGGCGACGCCGAGGCCGGAAGGACCGTAACGGTTCAACGGCGCAAGCTGAGCCTTGAGATCGCACACGAGAAGCGGCGGGACGGACTCGGTTCGGCCATATTCGGTATTCGGTGAGCAGTGCATGTTCGTTCGTTTTTTCTTTGCTTACGTTTTTCAATCAACGCCCTTTCGGGCCATCTACAGATGGGATGGAGGGCCGGGATTTCAATGCATCGTGCTTTTGTTAAATAAGCCGCGACGGGAATCGAGGCTTCGCCCCGCCTTCGCGCGCCATCGCCCCTAAACTCAAGGTCCGGCGATGATCTTAAGCTCGACGAGCCGCCGCTCGATGGTGCGCGCGAGGTCGTCCTCGGTGAGCCCGGCGGCCTTGATCCGGCCGACATACGGAAAGTTGATCGTGCCGTCGGGCTCGACGCGGGCGGTCCAGTCCAGGTCAGGATGGTCGACAATCCTGATCGCGACGACATCGGAGGCGGTCAGCACCCGCCCCCCGCCGTCAGCCGCCTCAGCGCCAGGAACGCAGAGCAGCAGGACGCCAAGCCAAATCGCCGCGATGAGCGCCATTCGCATGTGCTGCACGATCCTGTTTCGAGCCGCGACCCCTTGCCGCCATCGTTCGACCCCAGCGCCCTGCGACAATCCGCACGGGCCCGCGAACATCGACGCGGCGGAGCGGCGCCGATACAATGCCGGCCCGATGAGCGAAGGGGTCGAACGCCATGGCCGACCCGCTTGAATTGTGGCGCCTTCTGTGGTCGTCCGCAATTTCGCGTGGACTGGAGAGCTTCCCGAGCGCGCCGAGCGTTAACGCCCTCGATAGGGGCCGTCACGCGGGCTCGATCGACCCGTCGTCGCTCGCGACCCTCAAACGCATCCGCCTCGAACTGCCGACGATGCTGCTCATCGAGCGGGACGTCGAGGCGCGGACGAGGGCGACGCCCGCGCTCATCGTCGCGCCTTTCGCGATCCATGAAGCTTCGATTGCCGACTTCGCGGAGGGCCACAGCCTGGCGCGAGTCCTGATCGATGGCGGGTCGGAAAGCGTGGCGCTGACCTACTGGAAGTCGGCGACCCCTGAGATGCGCGATTACGGCATCGACGCTTATCTCAGCGACCTCAACATCGCCGTCGACGATCTTGGCGGCCGCGCGTCGCTGGTCGGCTTGTGTCAGGGCGGCTGGCTGGCCGCGGCCTATGCCGCGCGTTTCCCGCGCAAGGTCGCAAAGCTCCTCCTCGCGGGCGCGCCGGTCGACGCCGCCGCGGCGGAATCGCCGATCACCAAGACCCTCGCGTCGGTCTCGACCGCCTCGATTGCGCAGGCGCTCGCGCTCAGCGGGGGACGGGTTCTCGGGTCGCTCTCCCATGCGCTATCGCCCAATGATCTCCTGCAGGGTTTCACCGCGGAGGCGGCGCTGCAGGGCGCAACGGATCCGGCGCTGATCGCCAGGTTCAATGCCTGGAACGCCCGCGCCGTCGATCTGCCCGGCGCCTATTTCCTGCAGACGGCGGAATGGATATTCCGCGAGAACCGCCTCGCGCGCGGAACCTTTCCGGCTCTCGGGCGCGTGAGCCCGCTCTCCGGCATAACCGCGCCGATCTTCGTCCTCGCCTCGGCCGACGACGAGATCGTGTCCCTGCCGCAGGCGACGGCGGTCAAGGCGCTGTGCCCGCGCGCGAACGTCGAAATCCGCATCGAGCCCGGCCGGCATCTCTCGCTCTTCATGGGCCGGCGAACGCTGGCCACCGCCTGGCTTCAGATCGCGCGCTGGCTCAGCCAAGGGGACGGACGGGTCCACGCGGATGAACGGGCAGCAAAGACAGCCGCCGTCGGGAAAGGCGCCGCGAGCGCTGGGCCTGCGTCGATCGCGAAGCGGGTCCGCAAACGCCGGCCGTCAAGGCTGATGAAAATCACCGCCATTGCTCACGACTTTGATGACCCGGACGAAAGCATCATCAAGGACTTCGAGGGCTCCGATTGAGCGTCCGCAAGGACGCCCTTTTGCCTTGACCTAGGCGCTCTCGATCGCCCTCGCGGAAGCGTTACCTCGACGGTGCGCCGCCAAGCCGTCCGCGGACAGCGGGAATACGGGCGAGCGCATTGGCAAAGCGCGAACCGGCGGCCGGGGCCGATGCCGTTCAGCCGGCGCGCTCGCCGCTTCGCGCGGTGCGCAGCCGCTCGGCATAGACGTTGATGATGAGGGCGATGAGCAGGATGAGGCCGCGAATGAGGATCTTGAGGAAGCTGTCGATCTTCACGTAGTCGAGGCCGTTGTTGAGGACGCCGAGCACGAAGAGGCCGACGATCGTATTGCCGATGCCGCCGCGTCCGCCGAAGAGGCTCGTTCCGCCGACCACCACCGCGGCGATGGCGTCGAGCAGGAAGGTGTCGAATTCGTTCTGCTGGGCGCTGCCGAAATAGGCGACGCCGACCATGCCGGCGAAGCCCGAGCACATGGCGGAAATCACCATCACCGCTCCGACGATGAAGCGGACGTTGACGCCGGAATATTCCGCCGCCTCCCGGTTCCCCCCGACCATGTAAACGTAGCGGCCGAAGCGGGTGTAGGTCAGCACCAGATGGGCCACGAGCAGCAAGACCGCCGCGACGATGATGATCCAGGGCATGCCGAAAATCGTCTTGGAGCCGAGCGTCAGAATCAGCGGCGGAACGGAGTAGGCGATCTGCCCGCGCACCAGAACCGCCGATATGCCAGCGCCGATCTGCATCATGGCAAGGGTCATGATGAAGGATGGGATGCCGATGCGGGTCACGCCAAAGGCGGTCACGAGGCCTAGCGCGCCGCACGCCAGCAGGGCAAAAATAATCGCGATTGCGCCGGGCATCGGCAGATTGGCGATGTTCACATAGTCCGGCTGCAGCGTGAAGAAGGTGAGCACGATCGCAGTCGCGTTGGCGATCGCGCCGACGGACAGGTCGATTTCCGCCGTCAGGATGACGAAGGTGAGGCCGACCGCCATGATCGCGGTGATCGACACCTGCTGGAGGATATTCTCAAGATTGCCGAGCGTGGCGAAACTCGGGCTTGCGATGCTGAAGAACCCGACGAGCACGATGAGGGTGATGAAGGGCGCGATGTTACGCAATTGATCGCGCAGGAAATCGCCCAGCCGAAAGGCGCGTGTGGATCCGACCTCGGCGCTCTGCATATTCATGCTTAGGTTTTATCCTATCGTCAGGCGGCGGCGAGCAGCTGATCCTTGCTGATCGCTTCGCCGGCGAATTCATGCGCGATTTCGCCCTTGCGCATCACGAGGACGCGGTCGGCAAGCGAGAGCACGGTCTCAGGCTCGGTGGAGAAGACGACGATCGCGATGCCAGAATCGCGCAAGTGCCGCACGATGCGCACCACGTCCTCTTTTGCGCCGACATCCATGCCCCGCGTCGGTTCGGCCAGGAGAAGAATGCGGGGCGAATGGGTCAGCCATTTCGCGAGCGCGACCTTCTGCTGATTGCCGCCCGACAAGCCGCCCAGGCGCCATTCGACGTCGGGAGGGCGGACGTCGAGATTCTTGACCTGCACCTCGGCGATCTGCCGCTCGCGGTCCGGCTTCAAGAGCCACTTGGACAGCCGCTCAAGCACTGCGATGGAAACGTTCTTGTAGACCGGTTCATCGCTGAATAGCATCGCGCGGCGGCTCTCAGCGACGTAAGCGACGCCCGCTTTCTTGGCCGCCGTCGTGTCTTTGAGCGCCGTCACCTTGCCGTCGATCTCGAGCGATCCACTCTCAGGACGGTACTTGCCGAACAAGGTTCGCGCCAATTCGAGCTGCCCGCAGCCCATGAACCCATAGATCCCAAGGACTTCTCCGGCCCGCGCCTCGAACTTGAGATTGCGATAGGAAGGCACGAGCGTGATGTCATTGGCCCGCAGCACGACCGGAGCCTCCGGGCGGCTGTCGAGCTTGATCTGACCGAGGTAGCTTTCCTCGAGCTCCTCGCGACCCGTGCCAATCATGCGCTCGATGATCCAGGCCTTGTCGATTTTGGGCGTGACTTCGGCGGTCTCGACCTTGCGTCCGTTACGGAAGATCGTGATGCCGTTCGAGATTTTGAGAATGTCGTCGAGGAAATGCGAGATGAAGATCATGCTTCGGCCTTCCTCGCGCAGCCGCGCGAGGACGCCAAACAGACGTTCGATCTCAGGCGGCGACAAAGCCGAGGTCGGCTCGTCGAGAATGATGAGGCGCGCGCCGGAAAACAGGACGCGGCAAAGCTCGACGAGCTGTTGCACGCCGATCGGGAAATCGCCGAGGCGCGCGCGAGGATTGATGTCGAGCCCGAGATTCTTGAGCTCTTCCGCGGCGCGCTCGGCCATCCGCCGCCACGCGACGACGCCCATGCCATTCACCGGCTGATTGCCGAAAAAGACGTTCTCGGCCACGGTCAATTCCGGAGCCACGCTGAGCTCCTGATGCACCATGCCGATGCTCGCCGCCAAGGCGTCGCGCGTCGAACGGAAACGAACTTCCTTCCCGTCGACGCGCATGGTTCCAGAATTGGCCGAGTGCACGCCGGAGATGATTTTCATCATCGTGCTTTTGCCAGCGCCGTTCTCGCCGGCGAGACCGTGGATCTCGCCGGCGTTCAGCGTGAAGTCGACGTTCCGAAGCGCCTGGACGCCGCCAAACGACTTCGAAATGTCAGTCAGTTCAAGCAGCGCCATCGGGCTTCGTCAGGCTTAGATCAAGAACTGCTCCTGCATCCACAGCATCCCTTCGGCGTTGTTCTTGGTGACGACCGGGCCGTCGGTGACGATGTTCTTCGGGATATCCTTGCCGGTCTTCGCGCCGTGAACGACGGCCTGAACACCGGCGACGATCGCGCCGCCATGGATGCGGCAGGACGGATTGCGGACCGTCGCGTACATCTTACCGTCCAGCACCGCTTTGATCGCCGGAGGCATGGCGTCGACGCCGCCGACCTTGGTCTCGGTGCGGCCCTTGGCCTCCATCACCTTGATGGCGGCGAGCGCCATGTCGTCGTTGTGGAAGAAGGCCGCGTCGATCTTCGGATACTTTGTGAGCAGCGTCTCCCAGATGCGCGCGACCTTGGTCACGTCCCAGTCAGCGGGCTGTTCGTCGAGCACCTTGATGTTCGGGAACTTCGCCACGACTTCATGGAAGCCCTTGGCGCGCCCTTGGGCGCCAGTGTGTCCCAGCGCGCCCTGCGTCATCACGATCGTGCCTTCGCCATTGATGGCGTTGACCAGAGCCTGGGTGACGGACGAGCCCATATAGACGTTGTCAGGCGCAAGAAGCGTCAGGACATTGATCGTGTCGAGGGGCGCGATCAGCGTATCCATGTCGATGACCGGAATGCCGGCGTCGATCATCTTGTTGACCGGCGCTGTCAGCGTGCCGATGCCGAACGCCTGGATGGCGACGAAATCCCACTTCTGCGAGGCCATGTTGTCGATCGCCGCGCGCTGCTTGACCGCATCGAGCTGGCCGTCGAACCAGGTGACGTCGACGTTGAACAGCTTGCCCCAGTATTCCGCCGCCTGCTTGCCCTGGGCGCACCAGGTCGCCTGCAATCCGGCGTTGGAGAATGCCGCCTTGAGCGGCTTTTCCGAACGGCCCGCGGCCTCGGCGAGCGCCTGAGAGATCATTGGGTTGACGCCCAATCCTCCGAACAGGGCGGCGGCGCCGGCGCCTGCGGCTGCAGCCTTGAGCAGCTTGCGGCGATCCGCCGAAAGATTTGATTTTTCGTCCGTCATAAATTCCTCCCTGAGACGCGGCGCTTGTTCGCCGTTCGTCGTCAACGGCCGACCATGGCATGGAAAACCTTCACGGTTCAATACGCGGGCGCATCGCGGGCCTCCGTAGAATCCCCGATTGCGCCCGCCGTTGACAATCGGCGAGCGGGCGGGGAAACGTCCCGCCGCTTTCAACCCGGGACCCCCATGACCGACGCACGCCTTCAGACTTCGATCGAAAAGGCCTTCGAGGAGCGGACCAAAATCACGCCCCAGACCAAAGGCGAGCCTCGCGAGGCGGTCGAGGCGGCGCTCGAGCTCCTCGACCGCGGCAAGGCGCGGGTGGCCGAGAAGCTCGTAGGCGCAAGCGGGCCGAATTCGTGGAAAGTTAACCAGTGGCTCAAGAAAGCGGTGCTCCTGAGCTTTCGCCTCAGCGACAACGCGCTCGTGCCCGGCGGACCGGGCGGCGCGACATGGTGGGACAAGATCCCGTCCAAATTCGAGGCCTGGGGCGAGAACCGCTTCAAGGAAGCAGGCTTTCGCGCGGTTCCCGGGGCGATCGTGCGCCGCTCCGCCTTCGTCGCCCGCGACGTCGTCCTGATGCCGAGCTTCGTCAACCTCGGCGCCTATGTCGACGAGAAGACGATGGTCGACACCTGGGTCACGGTCGGCTCCTGTGCGCAAATCGGCAAGAACGTGCATCTCTCCGGCGGCGTCGGGATCGGGGGGGTGCTCGAGCCGCTTCAGGCCAACCCGACGATCATCGAGGACGACTGCTTCATCGGCGCGCGCTCGGAGGTGGTCGAGGGGGTCATCGTCGGCGAAGGCTCGGTCATTTCGATGGGCGTCTTCATCTCCGCCTCGACCAAGATCATCGATCGCGCGACCGGCAAGGTTCACGTCGGCTATGTGCCGCCCTATTCGGTCGTCGTCTCGGGCTCGCTTCCCGGAAAGCCCCTTCCCGACGGCTCGCCCGGCCCCTCGCTCTATTGCGCAGTGATCGTCAAGACGGTGGACGCGCAGACGCGCGCAAAGACCGGCATTAACGAGCTGCTCAGGGAGTGAGGCGGCGACGGCCCCTGCTCGGGGCAAACCCAGCGCGCCAAAAGGAGCGAGACGGCTTCTGCTGATGCGCTACAGTAGTCGCATGTAATTAGTTGGTTCCACCTAGAGATCCGCCCTTGTCGGGGCAGGGAAATCTTCGTATCAAGTCTCCCATCAAAGACCTAAGCTATTGGCTGCGCTGCACGAATAACCGTCGGGAGGGCGTTGCGCATGGATCCCGTCAAAATATTCTTGAGCCATAACTCAAAGTATATCGAACTCGCGACCAGCCTGAAGAACTCCCTGCACGCCCTCGAAACCAAACCGTCGACCCAACTCGACATCAAGATCAGCGAGGAAATGGACGGCGGGGCCAACTGGCGGCAGTGGATCGAGGATAACGTTCGCAGCGCCGATGTATTCCTGCTGATTTTCCCGCACGCCAGCATGGACATGAGCTGGTGCAACTATGAGCTTGGGCGGTTTTACGACGGCAAGCGCAAAATCATTTGCATCAAGAACACCGACATACCCAACCCGCCTCCGCCCTTTCAATCCTATCAGGCCTATGACGGCGACGAGGCCGGGATTCTAAAGTTTATCAACGAACTCTTCGTCAGGGGAACCTTCACCGACAATAAGCCGCTCAATCCGAAGATCGGCCAGCCCGGCGAAGAAATCTACGGCGTGGCGAAAGGCGTCGCGCGCCAACTGGCGCAAAAATTCGCCCAGGCCCGGCTTCGGGAGCAGTTCTATGAATGGAGGGTCGTCCTTTCAGTCAGCTCCGACGCGGCGAACCAGTTCGACCCCGAAGCGACGACGGTCGAGGGCAACGCCGACGGCATGAAACTATTGGGCTTCAGCGAGGACGAAAGCGTTCCCTGGTCGGCGGTTCGACGATCGATCGGAGAGTCAGAGGACTGGCCGGCGGTGCTGGAGCGCGCGATCCCGTCGATAACCGCCGGCTCGCTGCCGCCGGCGCTGCCTCCGTTCTTTTCGTCCGGCGAGCTCTATATCCCCGTCATCACCCGTGCGCAGAGCGTCGACGACGTTCTCAAGGAACTCGTTTTGATCTTTGTCGCGGCCGACGCGGATCCGCTCCGCCGCATGCTCGACTGGTCGCTCCCGGCCGCGATGCCCGATCCCGTCGCGACGCTGGTCAGGCTGGTGCGGATGATGTTCCGGGCGCGGTGGGACACTCTGGAGCCCGCTTACCAGGAGACGATGAGATATCGCGCACCGACGCCCGAGCGATGCGCGGAGATAACAAAATCGGTGACCGCGGATTACGATCGTCTCGCACGGGACGCTCAAAGCCAGGGCATCCAGGGGTTCGATCGATTCTACGGCATCTTTGCTCGCGATCTGCGGCCCGAAGTCGAAGCCTGCGGCGAGGAATGGGCGCAGCTCATGCACGAACTGAGCGCTGCTCCGGCGGACAACGCGAGCGTTCTCGCCAGCCGCATCAAGGCGCTTCGCGCCAACAACGCGAGATGGCTGAAGCTCGCTGCAAAACAACTGCTGCTCGGGGTCGACGATCTGGGCTGAGGTTCGCCGCCCCGCTAACGCCCGAGCCCCGCCGCGATCTCGTCCCTCAGGCCATCCGCCGTCTGGGTCTGAAGCCCGACCGCCCCGAGCGCGCGCACGGCCGCGCCGACCAAGTCCGCGTTCGAGGCGGCGCGCGCCCCGTCGGGGAGGGTGAAATTATTCTCGAAACCGACTCGCGCATGGCCGCCGAGCAGCGCGCTGGCGGTCACGCACGCGGCCTCGCGGCGGCCAAACGCGCATACGCTCCACGATTCGAACCGCGGCATGTCGGGCGCAAGGAACGGCAGCAGGTCGCGCGGGATCGCCGTGCGGGTGAGCGCGAAGCGCCCGAGCACGTAAAGGACGGAAAGCTTGTCGAACGGAATCAGCCCCTCCTTCCGCATCGCGCCAAGCCGTCGCGCCTCGTCGGGATGATAGAGGATGATCTGCGGCCAGATCCGCATCTGCTTGAGCCTGCCCAGGAACAGGCCGAAGTCCCGCTCGTCCGACGGCTCGGGCGCGAACTCGCGCAGCGCGAGCGACACCGCCTCGGCGTTGGCTTCTAGCACCGCCGCCTTCTGCTCGCGTGGCGTGAAGAGGCCAAGCGATTCGCTCGTGATCTGAATCACGAGGCGATCGCCGACTTCCTGGCAGATGCGCGCGATCGCGGCGCGATAGGCGTCCGGGTCGAGGCAGTGCCCGCCGCCCCCGTCGCGCACATGGAGATGGATCATCGAGGCGCCGCGCTCGAGGCATTCGGCGGCAGTGCGGGCGAGCTCGTCGGGACTGAGCGGCAACGCCGGATGGTCGGTCTTCGTCTTGCGCCCGCCATTGGGCGCAACCGCCAGCACGACCTGCCCTCTCGCTTCCGCCCTGTCGAAGGCTTTGCGCGTTTCCGCTGCCGGCTGCGCACGGGTAGACTGGGCCAAAGGCCCATCCGCGAGATCAGTCATCGTACACCCCCATGACGAACATACTTCACCGCACTGCAAGAATAAACATGCCGGTCGCGGTTTTCGGCTCGGGAATTGAAATTTTTGACGCCGACGGGCGACGGTACCTCGACGCGTCGGGCGGCGCGGCCGTCTCCTGCCTTGGCCATGGACATCCGGACGTGCTCGCGGCGATGCACAGACAGCTCGACGCGCTCGCCTATGCGCACACCGCCTTCTTCACCACCGACGCCGTCGAACGCCTTGCCGACCGGCTGATCGAGGACGCTCCGCCGGGGCTCGGCCATGTCTATCTCGTGAGCGGCGGTTCGGAGGCGATCGAGGCGGCGCTCAAGATGGCGCGCCAGTATTTTGTCGAGATCGACAAGCCTCAGCGCCGTCACGTCATCGCAAGGCGGCAGAGCTATCACGGCAATACGCTCGGCGCGCTCGCTGTCGGCGGCAACGCCTGGCGGCGCGCGCAATTCGAGCCGCTGCTGATCGGCGCCCATCACATCGACCCCTGCTACGCCTACCGGCATCAGCGAGAGGGCGAGAGCAACGCGGATTACGCGGCCAGGGCCGCCCAGGCGCTCGAGGACAAGATCGTCGAGCTGGGCGCGGACTTTGTGATCGCATTCGTCGCCGAGACGGTTGTCGGCGCGACCTTGGGCGCGGTCCCGCCGGTCGGCGACTATTTCAAGCGCATCCGGGCGATCTGCGACCGCTACGGCGTCCTGCTCATTCTCGACGAGGTGATGTGCGGCATGGGGCGGACCGGAACGCTGCACGCCTGCGAGCAGGAGGGCGTCGCGCCCGATCTCCTGGCCCTCGCCAAAGGTCTCGGCGGCGGCTACCAGCCGATCGGCGCGGTCATGCTGTCCGAGCGCATCTTCGAGGCCTTCGCCAACGGCTCCGGCTTTTTCCAGCACGGCCACACCTACATGGGTCATCCCGTGGCCGCGGCGGCCGCGCTCGCGGTGCAGGACGTCATCCGGCGGGATCGGCTGCTCGCCAATGTCAACGAGATGGGCGCAAGGCTCGAACGGCGCCTTGAGGAGCGCTTCGGCCAGCACCCGTTCGTCGGCGACATTCGCGGGCGCGGTCTCTTCCGGGGGCTTGAGTTGGTGAGCGACCGGGCGAGCAAGCGGCCGTTCGATCCGGCGCTGAAACTGCACGCTCGCGTCAAGCGCGAGGCGATGGCGCGCGGCCTCATGGTCTATCCGATGGGCGGGACCGTCGACGGCGTCGAGGGCGACCACGTTCTCCTGGCGCCGCCATTCATCATCAAGCCGCCGGAGGTCGACACGATCGTCGAGCGCCTCGGCGACGCGCTCGAAGCCGCTTTCGCCGGGCTGACCTAGCCGCGCGAACGCCGCGCGCCCGCCTTAGAAAGAGCGCAGTGGCGCCGGAAAGCCCCCGCTTCCGTCGCGGCGGGAAATTTCCCATGATCCGCCCCCGCCGAACGCCGATTCGGCGCCCCGACGCAACGACAAGGATTGGACATTCGTGGCGAACCGCTTTCGATGGCTCGCGCTTGGCGTCGCCTCCGCCCTTCTCGCGGCCGGCGCCGCCCCGGCCCAGCAGGCGCCGCTCGACCTGAGCGCGTCGATGAAACCGCCGAGATCGGCAAAGTCCGCGACGCCTTTGTCCGCGACCGAAGCGGTGGCGCGCGCCAACGCATGGCTCGACGCGGCGCGGGTCCTGACCGCCGACTACGTTCAGACCGGGCCGGACGGACGGCGGACGGAGGGGACGCTGAGCCTCGTGCGACCGGGGAAGATGCGGTTCGAAGGTCCGCGCTTCGAGGTCGTCGCGGACGGCCGCAGCGTCGCGGTCATCGACCGCAAGCTCGACACCCAGGACGAATATTTCATTGGCCAGACGCCGCTCAAGTTCCTGCTCGCCGATCATATCGACCTCGCCCGCGACACCCGGGTCCTCAGCGTCGGGCAGGAGGGGAATGCGGTCACGATCGAGGTCGAGGACAAGGCGGCGCTCGGCGGCACGGCGCATGTGACGCTCGTCTTCGACGCCTCGACCTATGCGCTGAGGCAGTGGACGGTGATCGACGCCCAGGGCTTCCAGACCGTCGTCACGCTGTCCAATATCGATCTGACCACGAGGCCGGATCCAGCGCTGTTCCACATCGACGAACTGCCGGCCAACCAGCCGGGCAACCGCCGCAAGTGAGATTGCTCGGCTTGTGGGAAAGTGCCGCGGAAGCCTTGCGCCGCCTGGCGCGGGCGATGAAACAGGCTCTCCCCGTTCGGAGCCGCGCATGACGTTTTCCGTCGCCACCTGGAACATCAACTCGGTTCGTCTGCGCATCGACCTCATCACCCGCTACCTCGCCGAGCATCGGCCGGATGTGCTCTGCCTGCAGGAGACGAAATGCCCGGACGCCAACTTCCCGTTCGCGGCCTTTCGGGACGCCGGCTATCCGCATATCGCGATCAACGGGCAGAAAGGCTATCACGGCGTGGCCATGGTCTCGCGCGTCCCGTTCGCCGGCTCGGCGAAACGCGACTTCTGCGCCAAAGGCGACGCGCGCCACCTGCACGTCGTCCTCGGCGATGAGGCGCACGGGCTGGAAGTGCACAATTTCTACGTGCCCGCGGGCGGCGACGAGCCCGACCCCGAGATCAACGCCAAATTCGCCCATAAGCTCGCCTTCGTCGACGAGATGGCGGATTGGGCGAGGGACGAGAAGCCGGCGGCGCGGCGCGCAATCCTGGTCGGCGACCTCAACATCGCCCCGCTCGAGCACGACGTCTGGAGCCATAAGGCGCTGCTCGGCGTGGTCAGCCATACCCCGATCGAGGTCGACAAATTGAACCGGGCGCAGGCCGCAGGACCATGGGTCGACGCCTTGCGCAAATTCGTGCCCGACGACCAGAAGCTCTACACCTGGTGGAGCTATCGCGCATTCGACTGGTCGAAGACCAACAAGGGGCGGCGCCTCGACCATATCTGGGTGAGCCCGGCGCTCGCCAACTCGGTCAAGTCGATGCGTGTCCTGCGCGACGCGCGCGGCTGGACGCGCCCCTCCGACCACGCGCCGGTGATGGCCGAATTGGCGTTGTAACCGGCCGCCGCGTTGTCACGCCCGCGAAAGCGGGTATTCAGCCTTGGGCGGCTCGGCCCTGGATTCCCGCGTGCGCGGGAATGACAGGGGGGTCTGGCATACCCGCGAAAGCGGGTATCCAGCCGGGCAGAACGGCGGCGGAGTTCTGGATTCCCGCGTGCGAGCGTGTGAAGGAATCGCCTTTTCGCTGGAGACGGGTCATCCGGCGGCGCCGCGGATGGAATCCGAAGCGGTTGAAGCGTTCTTGGTATCGGCCGCTCTGCCGCTTGAGGGGAGCGGGGGATCAGGCGGCGTTGATCCTCAGACGGTGCGCGGCCACGAGGTTATTGGCGATGGCGTGCCAGAGCGCGTGGGCCTTCGCCTTGATGAGGCCGCGCACGGCAAGATGACCGAAGCCATGGTTCTTGCGATCGGCGTTGATCCGCTCGATGCGCTTGCGCAAGGCGTAGACGGCCTGGCCCGTTTCGCTCGCCATGCGTTCCCGCCACGCCTTGATAAAGGCGTGCTCCTTCTCTCGCTTGCGGATGCGCCGGGCGAGGCTCGCCGGTTTGACGTCGTCCCTGTCGCCCGGCGGCGGCGTATAGACGCCGACCGGACCCGACGCATGGCCGGCGAGCGCGACGATGTCCCGGCTTGTGGCGTAGCTGGCGTCGACCAGAAGCCTGCCGGGCGTCCGCCCGTAGCGTCGCGCGATGTCGTCGACCATCGGCCCCGCCAGGCCCGCATCGTTGCGCCGGTCGGTGACCGCAATCGAGACGATGACGCCTTCTCTCGGCGCCGCGGCGATCTGCGCATTATAGGCCGGGCGAACCGCGCCGTCGGGAAAGCGCATGGAGCGCGCTTCCGGATCGGTCGTCGAAGCCCTCGGCTCCTTCTTCCCGGCCTCGTCCTTGGCGTGCGTCTTCGCCCGCGCTTTTCGCTCCGCCTCGAGCCGTTCGAGCGCCGCGCGCGCTCTTGCCGCGCGCTCCTGAACATCACGCGCCGCCCGCTCGCGCGCGGCCTGGCGTCGACGCGTCGACGCCTCGGGGTCGTCGGTCAGCTCCTGCTTGAGAGCGGCGAGCCGCTCGACGACCGCGGTTTCGATCTTGACAAGTTTTTCGCGCCGCCTGAACGACGCCTTGCTGGCGCTGGCGCGAATCTTCGTGCCGTCGACGGCGATCTCATCAAGGCTGATCAGCCCTTCGGCGATCAGCGCGGTTACGCTTTGCGTCAAAAGCCGATCGAGGATCTCGACCCTTTCGACCCTAAAGTCGGCGAGCCCGTGATGGTTGACCGGAACCCCGCCCGCCAGCCAGCGATAGGCGGCGTCGCTTTGCGCAAGCCGCGCAAGCTCGCGCGCCGACCCCACGCCCTCGACCGTCGCATAGAGCCAGAGCGCCATGAGAACCGCGGGATCGGCCGCCGGTCTTCCCGCCTCCCCCTCGCGCGAGAGAACCTGATCGTAAAGCGGCGAAAGATCGAGGCTCTCGACAAAGCTCCACACGAGGCGGGCGCGATGGTCCCCCGGCAAAAGCCCTTCGAGATCGACCATGTCCCAACGCAATTGCCGTCGATCCGGCCGCACCACCCGAGCCTCACCCATCGCCGACTCACTCCCGCCACATCAGCGAGGAGAGAATCACAGCCCAAGCAAAACCGCCAATTCCCTCACACGCTCGTGCGCGGGAATGACAAGGAGGTCTGTCATACCCGCGAAAGCGGGTATCTAGCCGCGCAGAACGGCGGAGTTCTGGATTCCCGCGTGCGCGGGAATGACAGGGGGCAGGTTGAATGGCGTGGCGATGGGTCAATCGGGCGGCGAGCCTCATCCTCGCGCTGGTCGTGCTCGCGACGCTCGGGGGCGGCTATCTCTTCTATCGCGCGATGCCGGCCTATTCCGGGACGGAGACGCTTCCGGGCCTTTCGGCCGAGGTTCGCGTCTGGCGCGATCATTTCGGCGTGCCGCACATCTTCGCCCCAACGATGGACGACGCGGCGCGGACGCTCGGCTACCTCCACGCCAGCGAGCGAATGTTCCAAATGGAGATCTTCCGCCGCGTCGGTCAGGGACGGATGGCCGAAATCCGGGGCGCCGATCTCCTCGGCGTCGACAAGTTCATCCGTACGGTCGGCTTCTACCGCGAAGCCGAGGCGAGTTTCGCCGCGCTTTCGCCGTGGGCGCAGAAGCGGCTCGAAGCCTATGCCGACGGCGTCAACGCCTTCCTTGCCAACCACCCTCTCCCGCCCGAGTTCCTGCTCGCCGGCGATCATCCGGAACCTTGGAAGCCGGCGGATTCTCTAGCAATCGCAAAGCTTGAGGCCTATCAGCTCTCGCAGAACTTCAAGCTCAAGCTCATGCGCGCCCATCTGCTCCAGAAGCTCGGCGCGGATCAGCTGAACTTGCTCTTTCCCGGCGCAAGACCGGGCAGTCCGATCACTACCCTGCCCTCGCTCGGCGAAA
Organism: uncultured Alphaproteobacteria bacterium; assembly: GCA_963794655.1. Classification (GTDB taxonomy): domain Bacteria; phylum Pseudomonadota; class Alphaproteobacteria; order Rhizobiales; family Beijerinckiaceae; genus Roseiarcus. Next base: position 96,736 of record CAWCEV010000005.1, on the reverse strand, counting down.
AGCACGCGGCCGGCGACTCCATAGAGGACGAACTCGGGGCGCTCACCGGGATCGGCCGGGGCGCCTCGAACGAATGGGTGATCGCCGGCTCGCGGACCGAGACCGGCAAACCGATCCTCGCCAACGATCCCCATCTCGACCTGAGCGCGCCGATCCTCTGGTATCTCGCCCGCGTCGTCACGCCGGAAGGATCGGTCAAGGGCGCGATGATTCCCGGCGCGCCGGTGTTCGTCCTCGGCCAGAACGATTCGATCGCCTGGGGCCTGACGACGGCGGATTCGAACGTGCAGGACCTCTTCATCGAGACCGTCGATCCGGACGACCCATCGAAATACCTGACCCCGGACGGACCGAAGCCGTTCGAGACCCGCGAGGAGACGATCCACGTCAAGGGCGCGGCCGACGTCAAGCTCGCGGTTCGCGCCACCCGCCACGGCCCCGTCCTGTCCGACATCAACGAGGACGCGGCGAGCGTCGCCGGGCCGGGCAAGGTCATCGCCCTCGCCTTCACCGGACTCGGCGACCGCGACACCACCGCCGAAGCGTTCCTCAAGGTCAACGCGGCCCGGAACTGGGACGAGTTTCTCGACGCGCTCCGCCTTTACCAGACGCCGACCCAGAACCTCGTTTATGCCGACCGCGCCGGAAACATCGGCTTCTTCAGCCCTGGGCTGGTCCCGATCCGCAAATCCGGCGACGGATCGCTGCCCGTCGACGGCGCATCGGGCGCGTTCGACTGGACCGGCATGATCCCGTTCGATCAGATGCCCGAGCTCCACAACCCGGAGATCGGCTTCGCCTTCAACGCCAACAATGCCGACTTTCCGCCCGACCATCAGCCGAGCTTCGGCTTCGACTACGAGGAAACCTTCCGCGCCCGCCGCATCCAGGAGTTCTTCGACAAGATCGCAAAGCACAGCCTCGAGACCTCAGCCGCCATGCAGGGCGACCATCTCTCGCTCGACGTCAAGGAGATGCAGCCCTTCATCGCCACGATCGCGCCCTCGACGGACTGGGCGAAGCAGGCCCAGGCGATGCTCATGAAATGGGACGGCGTGATGGCCAAGGACCGCCCCGAGCCGCTGATCTACACCGCTTTCTTAAGCGCGCTGCATAAGATCCTGCTCGACGACAGGACCGGGGTCGCGATGGGCGAAAAAGGCCCGTTCGCCGCGACCACCCTCTTATCCCTGATGCGCGACCACCCCTCCTGGTGCGATTCTCCCGGCGCCCCCGACCCGGACTGCCGCAAGACGCTCGGGCGCGCCCTCGATGACGGTCTCGCTCTCCTCGTCAAGCGCGACGGGTCATCCATGAGCCAGTGGGAATGGGGCGCGGAGCACCAGGCGCAGCTGCGCCACCAGGTCTACACGCATGTGCCGCTTCTCGATCGACTGAGCGATCTCAGCCTGCCCTCGAGCGGCGGGTATTACACCCTCGATCGCGGCGGCGGCTCCGGCGCTCCCCCGGACCTGCCGTTCGCGCGCATGATCGGCGGCGGGTTTCGCGGCCTTTACGATCTCAACGATCCCGGCAAATCCCGGTTCATGATCGCGACCGGCGAATCCGGCCACATCTTTTCGAGCCACTATGGCGACCTGACGCCACTCTGGAACGACGTGCGCTCGGTCACGCTGACCGGGACTGAGGATGAGCTCAGACAGGCGGGCGGCGAGGAACTGACGCTCAAGCCGTGATCTCAAGTCACCGCGCCCGGGTGTCCGGGCGCTGGCCATGATGGTGGAAGAGCTGCGCGATCAGGATCGTCAGGGCGTTGGGCCGATCGGCCTGGCGATGGACGGCGCGCCAATGGCTGTGATGCGCGGGCTCCGCCGGCTCAACCGACTGGACCGGCTTCGCGGCGGCGATCTCGCGCCGTCGTGACGGCGGCAGCGGCGGGTCGGCCAGGGCCGCGATCGGGTCCGGCGCCGCCCCTGGCTCCGCCTCGGCAACGACCGCGGGCGCGGCCGCCGGCGGCGTCGTGGAGGGGCCCTGCGTCGCCGGGAGAGACTGGAATGGCGTCTCCGCGACCTCGACCGTCCTCACCGGCCGCTCAGCCTCGTCTTTGGCCATGGGCGGCGGCGCCGTCGCTGCGGGCTGCGCCGCGAAAGCGGGCGCCTCAGTCGCGGTCGAAGGGGGCGGCGGCGCGTGTTCGGCGACCTCAACCGGCTGCGGCGACGGCGCTCGCTCCTCTTCCTCGACCGTGACCGGCGTTGCCGCGGGAGGCGGCGCCGCGTCGTCCGCCGTCGCGACGGATTGCTCGGGCTGCGGCGAAGGCGCGGGCTGCGGCTGTCCCAGCGCGGCTCGCGCGGCCTCGGCGTGCGGCCCGTCGGGGTGAGCTGCGAGAAACGCTTGCCAGCCGCCGATGGAATCCGTGTGGCGGGCGATGCGGTAGTCGAGGTCCTCGGCGACGTTCTGCGACGAGGCCGTATCAATCGAGAGCTTTTCGGGCCCAGGCGCGAGCGCCGTCAGGACGGGAGAGACAAGGTCGCGGGGTGAAGACGTGCACGTGACCGCGGCGGCGAGCGTGAGGGCGAACAGCCATTTCGGCAGATGCGAGTTCCCGTGGTCGACGTCCTCGTAATCCCAGACGTCGCCAAGCAGTCGTTCAAGCTCCGTTCTGTTCTCACGAAGCTCCATGTCATCCTCCCTCAGCGGCGGTCTCGTTAGGCGCGAGCGGCCAACGCCTCCTGCATGGGCTGAGGCAAGACGACCACAACAAGCAAGGCCGTTGCAAGGCAAAAAAATTCCCGGATCAGCACGCTGAATTGGCCGCCCTAGTGGAGTGGGATCTCCGACACAAATAATGCGTGTTTAGCGGCCCTGAGGTGTCGAATAATCGGCCGTCGAAGACTTTGCGTTTCCTCGCACGGCGCACGGGACGACTTGGCGCCGCCCGAGGACGCAGCGGCAAATTCTCACAAGTCGGTATGGCAACTCGCGCGCCCGGACTCTGTGCCTTCAGTCACAGCGCGCTTCGGCCGCTTTCGGTATTATCGATAGTGGGGAGAGGCGCTCTCAGACAAAGCTTCGAGCCCATGAGAGGAGAAGCAAATGCCCTTTTTTTCCTGCACCGTGAATGAAATCGGCCCGGCGGCCAACGGCACGGAAACGCCGGCCCCGGTGATTTATGTCAACCTCACCGACAACGGGGGAAGCTTCGTAAACCAGTGGTTCCACGCCGCGCAGAAAAGCAAAACGGAGATGCTGTCGGTCGGCCTCGCCGCCATATCTGCCAACAAGCCGGTCGAAGTCGCGATCGACTCGCCAAAGGTTCCCTACTCGAGCGTCTCGCGCATGTATCTGATCGCGTCCGGCGGAGGGACGAAACTGGCGTTCAATCAAAATATCATCGGAATACCGACCGCCGGCAGAACCCTCGACCCCATCGACATCAGCCAATTCGAAAAGATTCGCTTTTCGGTGACAGTCAACGGAAACGGCAGCATCCAGTTCTATCTGCTCTCCGGCGGCGCCTTTCCCTTCCCCGACGGATATGCACTGGACGACTTTTCGGTGGGCGCCGCAGGCACGCTGACCCGCACCTATGACGTCGCCGGCCTCTCGCTGCTCATCCAGATGATTCCGACCGATAGCAACAACCAGGCGATCATCGGCGTCTACGGCCATTGAGGCCCTTGCGCGTCACTAAGAAATCGAGGAAATAAGTGGCCGCGACTGTGGGCACACAACAATGGCCAAAATTGCTGCTAAGAAATCCGCAAAAAAGACCCGCGCTTCTAATAAGACGGCTAAGAAATCCTTTGCCAAAAAAAATACCGCGAAGAAAGCCGGCGCTCGCAAGGGGAAGCGCAAGATTATCATCAAGAAGAGGGTGATAAAAAGGGGTGGCGCTAAGAGGACGGTTAGAAAGAAGTCCGTTCTGAAGAGGGCTGGAGCCAGACGTCCTCCGGCAAAGCGGAAGAAAGCGGCTCCCGACGGGTCTTGGTGGGGGCCGCTACCAGGCGATCCCGACACCGATGGCGGAGGCCCCGATGAGACTTGAGGAGTCTATCGGTTAATGTGGTCAACGCTTCCAAAGCTAGCAGATAAGGGGTTTATTATCGCTTTCGTTATACCAACGGTATTTTTGTACTGTGTCTTGGGTTGCTTTTTCCAGAATTTATATTGCAAATAAACATTGATAAAGCTTTTACCGAGCTAAAGTCTATTGAGAAAATCGCTTATGCTGGCGCACTATTATGGTACTTTGCAATACTACTGATGCTCGTTAATAATATATTGTTCAGAGTACTGGAGGGCTATTACGGACCCCTCGCGAAGATTACGTGCCTAAAACAAAGGAAACAACGCGAGTTTGCCTTGCTGATCGAGAAGCGCGAAAGGCTCCGCGACAAGTGGAAAGAGCAAGGCGAGCAATTTCCCATCCCCTTCGACGCGACTTTGACAAATTACGCCGCGATATAACGCTTCGATTTCCCAGTAATGCTGAAGCGATTTTGCCTACGAGATTCGGGAACGCCATTAGAGCATTCGAAGACTACTCTCGTTCCGTATACGGGGCTGACAGCATCCCGTTGTGGATACATTTGTCAACGGTCTCATCTAAAGAGTATCAGTCTGCCGTAGAGGATTCTAGAATGCAGGTGGTATGTTTTATGAATATATTCTACATGTTAATACTTATTTCAACTCTGGTGGCCGTCAGGTTTGCTTGCCTAGGTTACGACCAACCCTCGATTGAGAACAAATTATATTTGCTAGTCCTTAGTGGCGCGGCCATTTTCTTTGCCTGGGTTGCTTATAATCTCGCGATTCAGTCCGTTTATAGCTGGGGCTCGATGGTCAAGGCTGGATTTGATTGTTACCTCCCCGAACTTGCGAAAAAACTAGGGTACGAGCTTCCGAAGGATGGACATCGCCAACGAGAATTTTGGCTCGCGATCAGTCGTCGTGCAATCTATAATCGCAAACTCAATCCGGCTTCCTGGACGCCAATTGAAACTGGGCCAGAAGTGCAAGCGACTAAGTCCCAATTGGAACCGGCGGCGGGGCTATCAATCGCAGATGAGGTCGACAATCCAACTGCTAGTACAAAAGACCCGGTCTCGGGGGAAGACTAGGCTCGGTATCGAATATGCGGGAACCCGCTGCGGCCCGCCGACGGCGGCCCAGGCCGCGTCGCCTCAACAGCCCTTGCAGATGCTGTTGTCGATCTTGTTGTCCTCTCGCTGGATCTGGCGGTCGAGCGGCGTTGGACCGGCCGACTGCGACGCGCCGGGGCGGTCGACGGTCTCGCCGGTCGAGGTGAGATAGTTCTGATCGAGCAATTGTCCCGGGGTCGGCTTGGTGATCTCCGGGGCGACGAGACCGCCGCCGTTATCCTGCCCGTAGGCCGTCCCGCCCGCGACCGCGCCCAGGAGGATGACAGCGATGAATTTCAATTTTGTCATGGGTTGGCCTCGAATCGCCGCCGGAGCGACACTCCGGCGGAAAGACGGTGATGGCGATCAGATGCCGTCGAACTCCCTCGATGGCAAGGGCCAGCTCACGCTTTTCCCGCCGCGATGGCGCGGAATCGAGAAGTGCAACGCGACGATCTCGTCCCGCGGTTGTTGCGGCAACCGGGGCAAGGTCGGCGCAGCCGGGCCAGGGAAATGAAGTTGTTCATTCGGATATGAGTATAAATATCTGACAAATAAGTATTTTATACGATGATATATTGAATAAGTCTCTCTCAATCGGGTTCCAGTCGCTCTCTGGCCTCGGCGTGGGGCCGAACCCGGAAGGCCCCTTGCGCAGCTCCCGGCCAGGCTCCGGCCTGAGGCGTCAGCCGTACCCTTGCCGCAATCCTGCGCTAGCCGCCGCGGGTTCCTGTCGATAAAGTAGGACAAATGACCCAGGCCCGGCGATTGCTGATCGTGGACGATGACGCCGACTTGCGTCAGGCGCTGGTCGAGCAGCTCGCGCTGCATCCCGAGTTTGAGGTCGAGTCGGTCGAGACCGCCGAAGCCGCGATCCAGGCGGTCGAGACCGGGACGCCGGACCTCATCATCATGGATGTCGGCCTCCCCGACCTCGACGGCCGGGAGGCGGTCAAGCGAATGCGCCGCGACGGCTATCGCCGCCCGATCATCGTTCTCACCGCCCATGACTCCGACGCCGACGCGGTGGTCGGCCTCGATTCCGGGGCCAACGACTACGTGGGCAAGCCCTTCCGGTTCAACGTGCTGCTCGCCCGGATCCGCTCGCAGCTCCGCCAGTACGAGGCGAGTGAAGACGCCGAGTTTCAGGTCGGCCCCTACACCTTCCGGCCCACCTCGAAGAACCTCGTCGACCCGCAGGGCGTCAAATTGCGGCTGACCGAAAAGGAGGCGGCGATCCTTCGCTATCTCCACCGCGCCGAGCAACAGCCGGTCGCACGCGAGACCCTGCTCAAGCACGTCTGGGGATATAATTCCAACGTGACGACGCACACGCTCGAGACCCACATTTACCGTCTGCGGCAGAAGATCGAGAATAACCCAGCGGAAGCCCAGTTGCTCGTAACGGAGGCCGGCGGATATAAGCTCGTCGCCAGTGCGGCGGCAGGGGGGCGATCCGAGTGACGCTGGACGACGATGTCGGACGTCTCTCGCGCACCCGCCCATTCAGCCTGCTTCCGCGCGAAGCGGTGCAGCTCATCGCCTTCGCCTCGGAAAAGCGCCGCCTGAAGGCCGGCGACACGCTCTTCCTCGCTGGCGAGAGCGCGGATGTCGGTTATTTCGTCCATTCGGGCGCGATCGCTTTGGTCGCGGACGGGGCCGGGCCCAGGGCTGAGCGCCGGGTCGGCGCCGGCGCGCTCATCGGCGAGAGCGCGCTCTACGCCGAGACCGAGCGCCGGGTCGGCGCGCGGGCGGCCGAGGATGCGGTGGTCATCCGGATCCCGCGCGAGACCTTTCGGCGCGTGCTCGCCGAATTTCCGGCGGGCGCGGAGCGGATCCGCGCCGAGCTCGCCAATCGAACCCATCGCCTGATCGACGGGCTCGACGCGGCGCGCGCGAAGTCGTTCGAGGCCCCGCCCGCGCCACGGTCGAGCGCCGCCCAATGACCGCCGAGACGGTGAGCCGCCTCGCCTCGGCGCATGCCCCGACCGCCGAGGACATCGACGCCCTCGCCCAGGCCGCGTTCGATGAGCTCCCCGCGTCGTTTCGCCGCCTGAGCGAAGGCCTGATCATCCAGGTCGTCGATTTCCCGGATGACGAGACGCTCAACGACCTGGGCGCCGAGAGCGAATTCGACCTGCTCGGCCTCTTTCGCGGCCGTGGGCTCGCCCAGGGCGGCGCAGCCGGGGAGACAGGCGAACTGCCCAACATGATCTGGCTCTATCGCCGGCCGCTGCTCGACTTCTGGTGTGACGGCGAGGATTCGCTCGGCGACGTCGTGACCCATGTGCTCGTGCACGAGATCGGCCATCATTTCGGGCTTTCGGACGCCGACATGGAGGCGATTGAACAGGCGGCGCGCTGACCGATTCGCTGGCCCCGCGGGGCGAGGCGAGCGCGGACAGCCCGGAATCCCCGGGATTCCGGGGCCTTCACAACCGCGTCACGCTCCCTGTAGACTATTGCCGCGGCCGGGCTTCAGCGCCGGCCGGGGGTTGGACAATCGGAGGCACGGAGCGTCTTTGTGACGGTTCATGTTCGGTCAGTCACGCCGGGGAATTGTCCGGCGCTTGTTCTCAACGCGGACTTCCGCCCGCTCAGCTATTACCCGCTGTCGATCTGGTGCTGGCAGGACGCGATCAAGGCGGTGTTCCTCGACCGGGTCAACATCCTGTCCGAGTACGATACGCTGGTGCGCAGCCCGAGCTTCGAGATGCGCCTGCCTTCGGTCGTGTCGCTCAAGAGCTACATCAAGCCGACGCGCTTTCCAGCCTTCACCCGGTTCAACGTGTTCCTGCGCGACCGCTTCACCTGCCAATATTGCGGCCAACGCGAGGACCTCACCTTCGACCATGTCGTTCCCCGCTCCAAGGGCGGCTTCACGACCTGGGAGAACGTGGTCGCCGCCTGCTCCGACTGCAATCTGAAGAAAGCCGACATGCTGCCCGCCGTCGCCCGCATGTGGCCGGCGACCAAGCCATACCAGCCGAGCGTCCACGACCTGCATCAGAACGGGCGCCTGTTCCCGCCGAATTATCTGCATGAAAGCTGGATGGACTATCTTTACTGGGACAGCGAACTCGAGGAGTGAGCCCTCCTGCGGGACCCGTGCCCAGTAGACGCGACAAATTATTGCGGAAAATCAGAATTTGGCGCAGTCTGCCCTCATGAACCCGTCCCGCCTTTTGTCCCGCCGACCCACGCGCCCTCCAAGTCGTCCCCCCCCGCCGGACGCTAGAGCAACGAACCCTCAAGCGCGTCTACTGTCATGCCCGCGAAAGCAGGCATCCAGGTCTCAAGGCTCCAATGTGACTTTAGATTCCCGCTTGCGCGGGAATGACAAACGGTGCGCCTCGAAAATAATCGTCTCCCATTGAAACTCCGCGCAACCCATTGAAAAGTCTCGAATTGCACGAGCGAATCCAAGGAAATCCAAAATAATCCAACCGTCGCGTGCGGCGCCTTCGCCGCGGAACGGCCCGTCGCCAAGAAAACCCAAGTTCAGGCGGCGATCAGCGCGCGCGCCGGCGCTCGCCGCTGCCGGCGCCAGAAGAGCCAGGCGACGATGGCGAAATTGAACAGGTTGAACAGGAGCCCGTTGAGGAACGCCATCCGGTACGAGCTGGTCAGGTCGAAAATGACCCCTGAGAAGTAGCCGCCGAACGCCATGCCGAAGATGGTCGCCGAGACGACGAGGCCGATCGTCGCGCCCGCCTGCCTCGGCGGCAAAAGCTCGCGGCAGATGACCGCGTACATCGGCACGATCCCGCCCTGGAACAGGCCGAAGATCCCCGAGACGACGAAGAGCGACGTCAACCCGTCGAAATAGAGATAGAGCGCTAGCGCGACCCCCTGCATGAACGAGCCGATCATCAGCGTCGCCGAGCCGCCGATGGCGTCGGCGACGAAGCCGGACCCGATGCGCGAGACAATGCCGAGCGCCATCATGAGCGACAGCATCTCGGCGCCGTGGGCGACCCCATAGCCGAGGTCGCCGCAATAGGCGACGAGGTGACCCTGCGGCATCGACATCGCCACACAGCAGGAAAAGCCGGCGAGAACCAGGAGGACGAGCAGCGCTCGCGGCGTTATGCCGACATCGGCCCGCGCGGCCGCGGTCGCCGCCTCGGCCCCGGCATAGGCTGCGTCCGGCGGGCGGCGGCGCATCGCGAGGGCGAGCGGGAGAACGGTTGCTGCGATCACGACGCCGATGCCGGCGTAAGTTCCCCGCCAGCCGATGACCGGCATGGTGAAGCTCATCACGAGCGGCCAGATCGTGCCGGCGAGGTAATTGCCGGACGCGACGACGACCACCGCAAGACCGCGCCGCCTGACGAACCAGTGGGAAATATCCGCCATCATCGGCCCGAAGCCGGTCCCTGCGCCGAGGCCGATCAGCACATGCGCCGCCGAGAATATGGCAAGGTTCGGCGCGTATCCGGCGACGATGAAGCCGAGACCCAGGCTCAAGCCGGATAGGACGAGGGGCAGCACGATGCCGCGGCGATCCGTCACTCGTCCGAGCGCGATCGTGCTGAAGGCGAGCGTGCACATCATCACAGTGTAGGGGAGCGAGGCCGCCGATCGATCGATGGCGAAGTCATGTTGCGCTTCCGGCATGACGACGATGATCGCCCACATGCCTGCCCCGATCAGGGTCGAAATCGAGAGCGACAGGGCCAGCCGAGCGAAGCTATAGGGGCCGTCGGGCGCATAGCCGCCGGCGTCTTCGATAGGTTTGGCCGCCGGCCGGGTCATTCTGCGACCTTGCGGCGCCCGCGAAGCGATGGCAAGCAGCCACGGCAAGAGCCACGCAAACGGCGGCCGCTGGCGAATGAGCAAGGCGCGGGCGCGAAGCCCGCCAGGATGTGGCGATGAGCTCCGGACAGCGATTTCTGCGCTTCCTCGATGACAGGCGTCAGGCGCTGCTGCTCGTCTCGCTCTTCCTAATCGTCCTCGGCGCCCGGGCGATCGTCATCAATTACGCCGGAAACCCGACTCCCTACGCGGATGAGTGGGACGGCGAAGCAGCCAATCTGTTGAAGCCCTATCTCGACGGCGCGCTGACAGCTCGAGACCTGTTTCGTGCTCACAATGAGCACGTCATTCTCTTCACCCGGTTGCTCACACTGGGGATCTTCAACCTCTCGGGCTATTGGGACGTCGTCCTGCAAATGATCGCCAACGCGATCCTCGACGCCGCCACGATTGTCGCGATCAGCTATGCGCTGTCGCGCCCGCTTCGGGGATCCTGGGCGACGGCCGCGTTGACTTTATCCGCTTTGGTCAACGCGTTCCCGTTGAGCTACGACAACATACTGCTCGGATTCAACACGCATTTTTACCTGTTGCTGGCCTTTTCATTCGCGAGCCTCTGGTTCATGGCCGACAGCAAGGCCTGGTCGCCGCGATGGGCGACGGGAGCCTTGTTCGGGCTCGCATCCTACCTCTGCATGGCCTCGGGCGCGCTGACGCTCGCCGCCGTGACCGGCCTGCATTTGCTCCAGCTGGCGTGCGGCCGGAGAGGAGGCAGGCGGGAATGGCTCGGGATCGCCGCCCTCGCGGTTGCGACCGCAGTCCTCGCGAGCGTCATTCCCCAAGCGGATTCGTCGGACATCTACAGGGCGCATTCGGCGCGCCAGTTTCTCTCGGCGGTGGTCGAGTTGGCGAGCTGGCCCGCCCACCCCAATTTTGCGATATTCATGGCGCCGCCGACGGTGCTGTTCTGCCTGCGCACACTCTTAGATCGCCCTGCGTTGAACGACGCGCGCTGGTTCAACGTGGCCGCGTTCGGATGGATTCTCACCCAATTCGTCGCTTTCGCGGCTGGGCGCGCACTCATCCCGGTCGAGAACCGCTATTTCGACACGCTGCTGGTCGGGCTGGCGGTCAATCTGACAAGCTTCTTCTGGCTGGTGGATTCGAACGCCGCCGCCGGCAAACGCCGGATCTGGTGGTCCGCCGCCCTAGCGGCCTGGCTGGTGATCGTCGCGGTGTCGCTAGTGCGTCCGGCCCACCCGCTGCCGGGCTCGATGGAATGGCGGCGCGAGACCGCGCAGGTCCAGGAGAACAACTTGCGCTCCTATCTCGCGACCGGCGACCCCTCGCCTCTCAACCGCGCTCAATTGTTCGAAATCCCCTACTCCGATGCGAGCCGGCTGCGCCAATTGCTTGATGCGCCGGAAATTCATGCGGCCCTGCCGCCGGAGCTTCTCTCGCGCGATACGCCGCCGAATTGGGTGGAAGCGATCAAGAGGACTTTCCTTGCCCAGGGCTACACGTTACTCGGCGCGGGCATTGTCCTGCTTCTTCTCACCGTCATCTCCCGGATTGCGGCGGCGCCGGCCTTTGAAGGCCCCCATCCAAGCGGCGGGCCGATCCGGGATTTCCGGAAGGCCAGTCCGGCCCCACCGTCTGATCCCGTGATCTAAAGCCGCCGGGCCGCATCGAGGGGAGGGCGATAATACAGGTCTATGGCGGATATGCGCTTGCGACTTGGCCGCCGGGCCCCGGAACGGCCGCCCCGGTTCGGCGTTTTGCTTTATGCGGGTCCTCTCGAGGCGGGCGGTCCTCGCTGGCCTTGCGCTCGAGGGCGGCGGCGCAATTGCGACAAACCTCTGACTTGGTGTAGGTCTCCTCCTTTGCGGCCGAAATAAGCGGACGGAGCCGCACCTTTTGGGGATAAAGTGACGAAACCTCTCACGCCCTTGCTGGATCAAATCAACTCGCCTGCCGATCTGCGTCGGCTCGACGAGAAAGACCTCGCGCAGGTCGCCGATGAATTGCGCGCCGAGACAATCAGCGCGGTGTCGGTGACGGGCGGGCATCTGGGGGCGGGTCTCGGCGTCGTCGAGCTGACGGTTGCGCTCCACTACGTGTTCGAGACGCCGGCCGATCGCATCATATGGGACGTCGGCCATCAGGCTTATCCGCATAAGATCTTGACTGGGCGGCGCAACCGGATCCGAACGCTGCGTCAGGGCGGCGGCCTTTCAGGCTTCACCAAGCGCGCGGAGAGCGAATACGACGCATTTGGGGCGGCGCATTCCTCGACCTCGATCTCCGCCGGCCTTGGCATGGCGGTCGCGCGCGACCTGTCGCAGGCCAGCAATCATGTCGTGGCCGTGATCGGTGACGGCGCGATGTCGGCGGGGATGGCTTACGAAGCGATGAACAACGCCGGGGCCCTCGGCTCGCGGCTAATCGTCATCCTCAACGACAACGACATGTCGATCGCGCCCCCGACGGGCGCGATGTCGGCCTATCTCGCCCGCCTCGTCTCCGGCCAGACCTATCGCTCGCTGCGCGACGCGGCCAAGCAGCTGGCGCGCCGCCTGCCCAAGTTCTTCTACGATAAGGCGAGGCGCACCGAAGAATATGGCCGCGGCTTCTGGACCGGCGGCACTTTGTTCGAGGAGCTCGGCTTCTACTACGTCGGGCCGATCGACGGCCACAATCTCGACCACCTGCTGCCGATCCTGAAGAATGTCCGCGACATGCAGGGCGGCCCGGTGCTGGTCCACGTGGTGACGAAGAAGGGCAAGGGTTATCCCCCGGCCGAAGCCGCCCACGACAAATATCATGGCGTCACCGCCTTCGACGTCATTACCGGCGCCCAGGCCAAGCCCAAGTCCAACGCGCCCGCCTACACCAGGGTCTTCGCCGAAGCCCTGACCGACGAAGCGCGTCGCGACGAGAAAATCGTCGCCATTACCGCCGCCATGCCCGACGGCACCGGGCTCGACCGGGTGAAGAAGGTGTTTCCGGATCGGGTTTTCGATGTCGGCATCGCCGAGCAGCACGCGGTGACGTTCGCGGCCGGGCTCGCGACCGAAGGCTACAAGCCCTTCTGCGCGATCTATTCGACCTTCCTGCAGCGCGGCTACGATCAGCTCGTCCATGACGTGGCGATCCAGAACCTGCCGGTCCGCTTCGCCATTGACCGCGCGGGATTGGTCGGGGCCGACGGCCCGACCCACGCTGGCGCTTTCGACATCGCCTACCTCGCCTGCCTGCCGAACATGACGGTGATGGCGGCCGCCGATGAGGCCGAGCTTGTCCATATGGTCGCAACCGCGGCCGCCCACGATGACGGCCCGATCGCGATCCGCTACCCGCGCGGGGACGGCGTCGGCGTCGACATGCCCGAGCGGGGTGAGCCGCTCCCGATCGGCAAGGGCCGGGTCCTTCGCGAGGGCGCAAGGATTGCGATCCTGTCGCTCGGGGCGCGGCTCGGCGAAGCGCTCAAGGCGGCGGACGAACTGGCGGCGCGGGGCCTCTCGACCACCGTCGCCGACGCGCGATTCGCCAAGCCCCTGGACCGCGAGCTCATCCTCAAGCTCGCAGCCGCTCACGAGCTCCTGATTATCGTCGAGGAAGGCGCGGCAGGCGGTTTTGGCGCGCATGTCCTGACCCTGCTCAGCGAAGCAGGCGCATTGGACAATGGTCTCAAGGTGCGGACGATGACGCTGCCTGACAAGTTCCTCGACCAGGACAAGCCGGAGCGCATGTATGCCGCCGCCGGACTCGATGCGAAGGGGATCGTCGCGAAAGCGCTGGCAGCTCTGGGCGAGATCGAGGTCAGGGCGGCGTCTCCGAGCCGCATCGCGTGACTGAACCCCGGCCGGGCGAAGGGGGGCCCGGCGCGACCGGGCGCGGCAATCTCTTTGCCCTCATCGCGGTCGTGGTCCTGGTCGGGCTGGGCTACTGGGCTTTCAGCTATCTCGATCATGAGCGCAAACTTCAGAATTGCCTGGATTCTGGCCGACATGACTGCGAGCAGCGGCTCAACCTCCCGAGGTGAATTGCCCGCAAGAGGCCGCGATCAGCGGCGCCGCGATTGACTTCCCGCGGCTCGCGCGGCATAAGCCGCGCCTCGTGGGCGGCGCGTCGAGCGCCGCATTGATTTTCCGACTCTCCGCGCGGTCATGCAGGGCGTTGCGGTGGGTCGGTGTTTGCGCGTGACGATGGATAGCCCTTTCGTCGTGTTTGCGCGCAGTCGGATTCGGAGATGAACCGGTGAAGCGGACCTATCAACCCAGCAAACTGGTGCGCAAGCGACGGCATGGTTTTCGCGCCCGTTCGGCGACCGTTGGCGGGCGCAAGGTGCTCGCGGCGCGCCGCGCACGCGGCCGCAAGAAGCTCTCCGCCTGACCGGACGGCCCTTCCCCTTGGCCGCCCAACCGTCGCTCGGACCCGAGGACGGCGCGAATGGAGTCCCGACGCCTTGCGTGAGGATGGACAGCCGGAGCCTGTCGTCGGACCACTGGGCCGCCTGACCAAGCGGGCCGAGTTCTTGCGCGTCGCGCGTGGGCGGCGCGTACCGGTTGATACCTTCACCCTGCAATCCCGGAGACGAGAGGCGCCTGAAAGCGAGACCTCGTCGGGCCCACGAGTCGGAGTGACGGTGACCAAGAGCGTCGGCGGCGCTGTTGTGCGCAATCGGGTGCGTCGGCGCCTGAAAGAAGCGTTGCGCGCCGCAACGCCCCTTGAGGCGCGGGGCGATCACGACTACGTGCTGATGGCCCGGCGCGAAGCGCTTGGGCGCCGTTTCGCCGCGCTGGTCGAGGATGTCCGTCATGCGTTTCAGGTCGCGCGGCGCGGTGGGGCTGAAGGTCGCGGGCGTGGGCCGGTCTTGAGCGCGCCGAAGGACAAAGACAGGCGACCATGAAATCCGAGGACACGAGGAACCTCTTTCTGGCGATCGCGCTGTCGGTCCTGGTTATGGCCGCCTGGCAATATTTCTACGCCGGTCCACTGTATCAGCGCGAGCATCAGTCCCAGATGCAGGCCGCCAACAATGCGGCGCCAAAGGAAGCCGAACCCGGCGCCGCGCCAGCCGCGCCCGGCTCGGCCCCACCTGCGTCCGGCGCCACGGCTTCGTCAGGCGCTCCGGCCGGCGTCACTCCCCCCGGCGCCTCGCCGACGGCGGTTCCCGGGACGGTCAGCGAAGCTTTAGCCGCTACCCCGCGGGTCGCCATAGACGCCCCAAGCGTGGCCGGCTCGATCAATCTCAAGGGCGGGCTCATCGACGACCTTGTGCTCAAGGACTATCGGGAGACGATCGACAAGAACAGCCCGCTCATCCGTCTGCTTTCGCCGAGCGGGCCGCCCAACGCCTATTTCACCGAAACCGGTTTCGTCGGCGCCTCCGAGGCCGTCAATATCCCGCGTCGCGACACGCTCTGGACTGCCGACTCCAAGACGCTGACCGCCGATCATCCGGTCACGTTGACCTGGGATAACGGCCAAGGGCTCACTTTCAAGCGCGTCATAGCCATCGACGACAAATACATGTTCACGATCGCCGACTCGGTCGCGAACTCCGGCGGCGAAACGGTGGCCGTTCGGCCCTACGCGCTCGTCATACGGCACGGCATGCCGCAGGTCGCCGGCTATTCTGTGCTGCACGAAGGCATGATCGGCGTCTTCGGCGACGGCGGCGTGCAGGAGATCACCTACAAGGCGCTCGACAAGGACACCGGCAAAGCTCTGAGCTATTCGGGGGTCGGCGGCTGGCTTGGCTTCACCGACAAATATTGGGGCACCGCGATCATCCCGGACCAGAAGGCGATGATCGACGCGCGCTTCACGGCGAGCGGAGGCGGCGGCGACCCGCAGCGAGAGGATTACCAAGCCGATTTCCTCGGCAAGGAGCAGACTGTCGCCCCGGGAGCGACGGCGGAGACCACGACCCGCGTCTTCGCGGGCGCGAAGGAAGTGTCGACAATCGACAATTACGCCTCAAAGCTCGCCATCAAGAAATTCGATCTGATGATCGACTGGGGATGGTTCTATTTCATCACCAAGCCGCTGTTCCTGCTGATCGACGCAATCTACCACTGGGTGGGCAATTTTGGCGTCGCGATCCTCATCGTCACGGTGCTCGTCAAGCTCGCCTTCTTCCCGCTCGCCAACCGCTCCTACCAGTCGATGGCGAAGATGAAGAAGATCCAGCCGAAGATCGCCGCCCTGAAGGAGCTTTATCCGGACGATCGCGCGAAGCAGCAGCAGGAGCAGATGGAGCTCTTCAAGCGCGAGGGCGTCAATCCTGTCGCCGGCTGCCTGCCGATGGTGATCCAGATCCCGGTGTTCTTCGCTCTCTACAAAGTTATTTTCATCACCATCGAGATGCGGCACGCGCCATTCTTCGGCTGGATAAGGGACCTCAGCGCGCCCGATCCGACCAACGTGTTCACGCTCTTTGGGCTCATTCCGTGGAACCCGACCGCGCTGCCGATGTTCGGCCATTTTCTCGCGCTCGGCATCTGGCCGCTCATCATGGGCGTCTCGATGTTCTTCCAGATGAAGATGAACCCCGAACCCGCCGACCCGGTTCAGAAGTCGATGTTCGCCTGGATGCCGGTGATCTTCACCTTCATGCTCGGCACCTTCCCGGCGGGCCTTGTCATCTACTGGACCTGGAACAACACGCTGACGGTCATCCAGCAATATTACATCATGACGAAGGCGGGCGTGAAAGTCGAACTGTGGGATAATCTCTTCAAGCTGTTCCCCAAGAAAACCAGTCCGGCCAAGACGCCGAGCGTATGAGCGAAGCGCCGGACGCGCCGGACTGGACGGAGGCTGGCCGCAAGCTCTTCGCGGGCCCGTGCGAATTCATCTTCGCTGCGGCGCGCTCCGACGGCCTGCCGCCGGTTGAGGCGCCGGAGATCGCCTTCGCCGGACGCTCAAACGTCGGCAAGTCTTCACTCATCAATGCGCTCACCGGCCGCTTGAGCCTCGCCCGCACCTCGCGCACGCCCGGCCGCACCCAGGAGCTCATCTTTTTCGATCTCGGCGACAAAGCCCGGCTGGTCGATATGCCGGGCTACGGCTATGCCGCGGTCGCCAAGTCCAAGTCCGCCTCCTGGGGCGAACTCACGCGCGACTATCTGCGCGGCCGGCCGTCGCTTCTGCGCGTGTTCGTTCTCATTGACGGCCGCCATGGACTTAAGGAAAGCGATCATGAGACGATGCGCGCTCTCGACGCCGCCGCGGTCTCTTATGCGGTCGTGCTGACCAAGGGCGACGAGGTGAAGGAGGCCGACCGAAGCGCGCGGATCGCGGTGACGCTCGAAGGCTTGCGCAAGCACGGCGCCGCCTATCCGGAGGTCCTGCTGACGTCAGCGCGCACCGGCGAAGGCGTTCCCGAACTGCGCGCTCATATCGCCCGGCTCATTGCGGAGCGCGGCGGCCTGCGCCCGCAGCCGGCGGGATGACCGTCGTCGCCGACCTCATTGTGCCCCGCTGCGTTTGGGGCGCCGCCGGCTCACTTCCGCAGCGAACGATAAAACGCCCGCACATCGTCCGCGAGGAGGTCCGGTTGCTCCATCGCGGCGAAATGGCCACCCTTCGGCATCACCGTCCAGCGGCGAATGTTGGGGAACATTTTCTCGGCCAATGATCGCGGCGGCCTCAGGATCTCGCGGGGGAATGCGGCGTAGCCAGTCGGCGCCGTGACTGAAGCGCCGTCCGGAATCATCCACGGCCGATGAAGGCGGAAGTAGTATGGAAAGAACGACGATCCGATCGCGCCGGTGAACCAGTAGAAGCTGATGTTCGCCAGCATCTGGTCGCGGGTGAAGACGCTCTCGACATCGCCGTTGCAGTCCGACCAGCGGCGGAACTTCTCGACGATCCAGGCCGCGAGCCCCGCCGGGGAATTGGTGAGGCCGAAGCTCAGGGTTTGCGGTCGCGTGCCCTGAATCCACGTATAGCCGGTCTCTTCCTTGAGCCATTGGGCGAGTTCGTCGACATAGGCGCGCTCTTCCGCGATCGGATTCTTCACCGTCGCCGGCTCGCGGCGCAGCGCGAGCATATTGACGTGGATCCCGATCAGCTTGTCCGCATGCGCGTAGCCCAGCCGCGCGGCGGTGATGGAGCCCCAATCGCCGCCCTGAACCGCAAAGCGCTTATACCCGAGAGTTTCGCTCATGAGCTCGGCCAGCCGATCCGCAATGTCCTCGACGCCGAAGCGTCTCTGCCCCGGTCGGAATGAGAGGCCATAGCCCGGCAGGGACGGCGCGACGACGGTGAAAGCGTCGGCCGGATCGCCGCCGAAGCTGGCTGGATCGGTAAGCCGGGGAATGAGGTCAATGAACTCGAACACCGATCCCGGCCAGCCGTGCATAAGCAGCAACGGCGTCGGATCGGGCCCTTTGCCGGGCGCGTGGAGAAAGTGCAGGTCGTGGTCCGGCCCCGCAATCCTGAACTGCGGAAAGGCGTTGAGCCGCGCTTCCTCCGCGCGCCAGTCGAAGCTGGTCCGCCAATAGTCGACGAGGCTGCGAAGGTAGTCGACGCTCGTCCCGTAGAGCCAGGGGTCGCCAGGCGCTGAATCTGGAAACCGGGTCCGCGCGAGGCGCTCGCGCAAGTCCGCGAGGTTGCTGTCCGGAACGTGCAGTGTGAACGGCTGCGCCATCGCGCTCCTCCTTCCATTAAAGACTGGATGGGACCAGCCATGCATCGCTTGGCGGAACGGCTGGCGCAAGTGGCCCGGGAGAGCGGCCGCGGGATTGACGCTGCCTGCGGCCGGCTGCGATGCTCGTCCGATGCGGAGCCACTACAACCTCTACGCGGGCGGCGACGTCGGCCGGATCGAGGCCCTGAGCGACGGCATCTTCGCCTTTGCGGCGACCGTGCTGATGCTCGATTTCCGCGCCCCCGATCCAGCGGATATTCACTCCGAGGCGGAACTGCTGACCGCGCTCCTCGCCTCGTCACACCGGCTCATGCCCTGGCTTCTGAGCCTGCTCACGCTCGGTATCTTCTGGGTCGCCCAGCAGACCCAGCTCAGCCAGCTCGCGCGGTCGAATCGCGATTTGACCTGGCTGCATCTCGTCTTCCTCGGCATCGTCACGGTATTGCCGTTCACGACCCGCCTGCTCGCAGATTTCTTCACCTATCGCGCGGCGTTCCTAATCTACTGGGCCAACATTTTCCTGCTCGGCGCGGCCGTCTACGTCACCTGGGCCTATTCAGAGCGAGCGAAACTCATCCGTGAAGATGCGCCGCCGGGGCTGTTGGGCGCCTTTCGGAAGCGGGTCATCATCGCGCAATCGCTATATGCGCTCGGGGCGCTCGTCGGCCTGATCAGCGTGCCGCTCGGACTCGCGCTGATCATCCTGATCCAGCTCAATTATGCTGTCGCTCCGAGGTTGCCTATCCTGTCGCGCCTCTAAGTCGGAGAGCTACGACCCCTGGATCCAAATGTCATGGCGACAGACTCCATCTCAGCCCGCCGCACCTAATGGAGAGGCTTCTCCGTTTCGTATTTCTTGGTTTCCATCCGGGAAGCGATGTTGCCGATCTTACCCGACACCCGCCAAAGAAAAGAGGCAACCTTGATGCGGGCGTCAGCGTCCTCATTCCCCGAATTGAGCCTCCACCGTGTCGTCGTTCCGTTGTGCGCCCGCGCCGGCGGCTGCACGCTATAATAATACAGCGCCAACGACCGTCGGGACATGTCTGGCGGGCAGTTTATCGGCTCAGGATGGCCATGAAACGATGTCGTATCGGTCGTGAATACGACCGCGCGATTGGCGATCGGCAGCACCGACTTGACCTTTTCCTTGCCGTCTCGGCTCCAAAGTTCGAGCGAGCCGCCAAACTCCTCCTTCCAGCCCTTGTTCAGATAGATGATCAGGTTCAACCGCCGAAAGATCGGGAGATGCCTTGGCTTCGCAAAGTCAGAGTGGATCGACAGATGGCCGCCGCGCCCGATCTGATGAAGACCGCCGCCACCGAAGAAAGGATCCGAGATCAACGGACCTTCCCCGGTCAGCTTTTCAAGCGACTTCAGGACGGTGGCCGAGTTCAACTGATACATTAGATGTTTAGTCCCGGGCTTTGATGGAGCATCCTTGTCGAGTGATTCGAAGGATGCGCTATGGGCCAGGTTCTTCATGGGTGCGCCACGACGACAGAGGCGATCCGTCGAGCGATACAACATAGTCATGTCTGGACGGCGCTCGCAGATCAAGGGGTTCGTTGCCGTTAAGCGAAGTTCGCGGGTGCGGTCATGTCTCCGGCCTTTTGGTGCGGGACGTGGCCCGCTGGCCCTGATGGTTTCCGCTGGTTCGTTTGCCTGATCAAGAGAACGAGCTTGACGCTCCGACTATGCTGCAGGCTTCACGAACCCAATGCTTCGCGTCTTTCGCATCACGACGTGGTCACCCTCGATATCGACCTAACTGGCAGCCGGCGGTGGGGCGATGGCGGTCAGGTCATGGCACGCGCGTAGATAGAGCCATCGCGCATGAGGGCGAAGGCGATCCTTGCCAGCTTGTTCGCCATCGCCACAGCGACCAGTTTGAATGGCTTGGTTTCCACGAGCTTCGCTGCCCATGTTCTGAGTGCATCCTGATGGGACCTTCGGTGGAAGAGGACCGCGTGGGCGCCTACGACCAATAGCTTTCGGAGATAGCGATTCCCCATTTTCGACACCCGTCCAAGGCGCTCTTTGCCCCCGGACGAGTTCTGTCTCGGCGCTAGTCCGAGGAACGCCGCGAACTCCCGTGGGCCCGAGAATACGCCGACATCCTGGATAGTTGCTGCAATAGCTGAGGCCGTTATCGGACCAATTCCGGGAACGCTCATCAGACGCCGGGCTGTCTGATCCGTCCTTGCCAGCTCCAGGATGGCGCGGTCGATCGCAGCGATCTCATCGTCGAGCGTCTGCAGCTGACGGATAATCGGCGCGAGGGCGTCTCGCACGCAAAGCGGAATGGAACTATCGCCCTCCAAAATGGCTGCAGCCAATGCGTAGGCGCCATTCGGTCCCTGAGCGGCAATAACGCCGACCTCCGCCAGATGACCGCGCAACGCATTGAGGAGCTGGGTGCGTTGAGACACCAACATCTCACGCACCTTGTGACGCATAAGAACGGCTTGATTGTCGATCGACCGTACCGGCACGAATCGCATCGAAGGCCGGGTGACCGCTTCACAAATCGCCGCCGCATCTGCCGCGTCGTTCTTCTGCCGGCGAACATAGGCCTTGACGTAGTTGGGTGGCATTAAGCGTGCGTCATGACCGAGTTTTATCAACTCGCGAGCCCAGTGGTGAGCTGAACCACAAGCCTCCAAACCTATGACGCAGGGCGGTAGAGCGCCGAAGAAGGACAATACGTCCTTGCGCCGCAATGCGGTGGCGATCACGGCCCGCCCCTCGGCGTCCACCGCGTGAATCTGGAAGACATGTTTCGCCAGATCCAAGCCAATCGTTGTAACCGACCTCAAGTCAACGTGTGCCTTGCGCATTTGTGGCGCTCCTTCGGAGAGTGTTCGACAGCACCATCTAAGACATGCCTCCCACGGGAAGCAGGCGTTGCGAGCGCCGTCCACACCATCAAGAGAGCTTGAGGGCGCTGGCGAAGCGCTATGGCGTCAATCAAAAGACTGTCGCCAAATGGAAGGGGCGGAACTCCGTCGCGGATCTCCGGACCGGACCCAAGGAGCCCAGATCGACGGTCCTGTCAGTCGAGGAAGAGGCCGTCGTTGTCGCCTTTCGGAGGCACACAATGCTGCCGATCGACGATTGCCTTTACGCCTTGCAGCCGACGATCCCGCATCTGACGCGCTCGTCGCTGCACCGCTGCCTTCAGCGTCATGGGATCTCTCGGCTGCCGCAGGTCGAGGGCGAAGCCTCGCCCAAGCGCAAATTCAAGACTTACCCGATCGGCTATTTTCATATCGACATCGCCGAGGTCCGAACCGCGCAGGGCAAACTCTACCTGCTTGTCGCCATCGATCGGACGTCGAAGTTCGCCTTCGTGGAGTTGCACGAGAAGGTGGCGCGCCGCACCGCGGGAGACTTCCTGCGCCGCCTGATCGCCGCCGTCCCCTACAAGGTCCACACCGTCCTCACTGACAACGGAACCCACTTCACAACGCCCGGCAACACGAGTTCGGCCGCGCCCGACATCAAAGCAGCCATCGACGGTGGGGAGCCCGTCTGGGCGCACGCCTTCGAATACGCCTGCGCCCAGAACGGCATCGACCATCGGCTGACAAAGCCGAGGCACCCATGGACCACTGATGTGATCGACAAGTGTTTTTTTGCTGGATCTGAGCTATTTTCCTCTCGCGCATGGGTGACCGCGCGGCGAAGAGCAGGGCGCGAGGCGCAAGCCCTGCCGCGCAGCCTTCATCGTCGCACCTCGGTTGCGGCGCCCGTGCGCACTCCCTTGAGACCACGCGGATTCCAACCGGAGACGAAGCGCGCGTAGGCCGTCTCGGCTTGCTCGATCCACCTGCGCTCCTGATCGCGATGGCTCTTGATATTGTAAGCGTGAGCTGCGCCTCTTTGGCCGCGTTCGGCTTTATAACCCGCCTTCAGCTCCAAATCGCGCAGCTTCCTGGCGTGCAGCGCCGGTCGGGCCCACACGTAGCTTTCACCTTTGCTCAGCAGATGCCAGATGAGGACCGCGAGCTTGCGGGCGGTCGCGACAGCGGCGACATGCTGACCGCGGCGGGCGCGGACTCGCAGGAAGAACGCACGCAACGGACCCGGCGCTCGCGCTGCCGCCCAGGCGGCCTCGACGAGCATGCCTCGGGCATGGCCGCGGCCCTGCTTGGTGATCCGGCCGTGATAAGCCGGTCCAGGACCTGACTGTCTGACGCTTGGGTTGAGGCCGAGATAGCTCACCAGCTTCTGCGACTGCTCGAAGCGTCCCACGTCGCCGATCGCGGCCACGATGGCGAGCGCCACCACCATGTCGACCCCTGGGATTGTCATCAGGCGTTTGACGCCCTCGTCCCCTAACGCCGAACGGGCAAGGTCACGCTCGATGACCTTGAGGTCCTCGCCGAGCCGATCGAACTCGCGCAGATGCCGTTCGACGGCAAGCCGTTCGTCCTCCGGCAAGACCTGGTGAAAAAGCCATGCCCGCCCGCTGGCCCCGCACAGATCGGCGTGCGGGCAGGAGGGGATCAAGTGGCTGTGCAGGATCGACTGGATGATGTTCTTCAAGCGCGATCGCTGCCGGACGATCTGGTTACGCCGGGTCACCTGCCGGCGGAGCGCCTGAGTCGGCTCATCCGGAATCCAGACTTCGGGCAGAAAGCCGCTCGCATAAAGTTGGGCGAGCACGCTGGCGTCGATCGTATCGGTTTTGATCTTCGCATGAGCGATGACGCGCACTTGCTTGGGGTTTGCGATCACGACTTTCTTGACGTGCGGCGCGATCACCGCAGCGACCGAGGCTGCGTTGCCGGTCGCTTCGACGACAACGATGTCCTCCTTGGCGAGCTTCTTTGCGAAAGCCTCGAGAAGATGGCGGCGCATGTCGACACGCCCCAGCCGCTTGAGCTTGCCGTCGTCCCAGGCCACCGCCTCGGCGAAGGCGCGGTGGATATCCAGACCAATAATCCGCATGGTTGCTCCTCCGTCTCTGTTCGTTCATGGCGGGAGCTGGCGGGCAACACGACATCTACTGATCCGCGCTCACGGCGCATCCGGGAAAGTCGCAAGGGGCGGCCATGTAACGAGCTCGGGCTCTCAGCCCACTGTCTGTCGACGGCCTGCCCGCACCTTCGTGCTCCCGGCGCCCCGTGTCCAGGATGGGCTCACCATATCGCCATCTCCCTTTCGGAAACAGGCGGACAGCAAGGCGCCGACGGATCACATACCGGATAACGGCCAGGTCGAGCGGATGAACCGCACCATCAAGGACGCCACCGTCAAACGCTACTTCTACGAAACCCACAATGAGCTGCGGACCCATCTGCGCGACTTCGTCAACGCCTACAACTTCGCTCGCAGGCTCAAGACCCTCCGAGGCCTCACACCCTACGAGTTCATCTGCAAAGCCTGGACGTCACAGCCCCAACGATTCAAGCTCAGTCCGCTCCATCAAAGCCCGGGACTAAACATCTAGGTCGCGGATGGGCGGCGGCGCCGCGTCCACATTATTCGAGGCCAGCTTGACCTGGTAGGCTTCCTTGATCCGCTCAGTCCAGATATCCGCCTCCGGGCGCGGGAAGCATTCGATGATAGTATCTAATAGACTTTCCGGCAGAAAATCGTCGATGACGACGTGCGGGAAAGGATCGGCGGAATAATAGTCTTCGGCGCTCTTGCTGAGACTACTCTGAACGATCGGTAGCAACTCCATCACACTCTCCGTCGCCAATATGGACCGGACCGGTGACTGCGCGGCGCCTGCACGAGGCTTGGGATTCAGATCGCGGACCAACAAAGGTCAGTTTGAGAAACGAGGGCGCCATCGATCGACTCGGCCCCGGGTCACGACGCCAGAAATACTGGCTCCGCCTCCGGATTGCTGAGCCAGAAAAACTGTCTCCATATTTCATTTGAATACAGTAACGCGCCACCCGGGTCTAGGGGTTTGTGATCTCGCGGCGCCAGTTAAGAATTGATCAACCTTTACGGAAGCAAAGGCCGGGAACCGGGATTTTGCTGCGCAGTCGTTACGAAACGTCTTGGGCGCCGCAAAGAGGCGGCTCAGTCCTCGAAGGGCAGTCCCGCGTACTGCTCGGCCACGACGGCGGCAGCGAGTTTCGAGCGGTGAAGATGGTCGAATTCGCTGAGCTTGATCCTGGTCTCGAAGGCGTCATCGTCCGGAAAGACGTGCATGAGCTTGGTCAGCCACCAGGAAAAGCGCTCCGCCGCCCAGACCCGCCTCAGCGCCATGTCGGAATAGCTGTCGAGATAGCGGTCATCGCCCTTGGCAAAATGCGCGGCGAGCGCCCGTTCGAGATAGAAAACGTCGGAGATCGCGAGGTTCAGGCCCTTCGCCCCGGTCGGAGGAACGATGTGGGCGGCGTCGCCGGCCAGAAGAAGCCGGCCGTAGCGCATCGGCTCGGCGACGAAACTGCGCAACGGCGCGATCGATTTCTCGATCGACGGGCCGGTCTCGATCTTGCTGGCGATGTCGTCAGGAAACCGCCCCTTGAGTTCCTCCCAGAACCGGTCGTCCGGCCAGTCGGCGATCTCGGCATCGAGGCTGCACTGGATATAATAGCGGCTCAACATGGGATTGCGCAGCGACGCGAGCGCGAAACCGCGGTCATGCCGGGCGTAGATCACATCCCCGACCGGCGGCGTTTCCGACATGATCCCAAGCCAGCCGAACGGATAGGCACGCTCGAACGTCTTGAGGATGGACTTTGGAATGCTCTGTCGCGACACACCGTGAAACCCGTCGCAGCCAGCGACGAAGTCGCATTCGAGCGTCTCGGTCGCCCCGTCCTTGTCGAAACTCACGCTTGGCGCGGCTTGGGTAAGGCCGTTGAGACGGATGTTTTTCGCCTCCTCGACAATGCGCGCCCCGTCGCGTTCCCGGATCCGGTACAATTCTTCGGTGATCGCTGTCTGCCCGTGCGACCACATCGGCCGACCGGCATGGGTCTTGGTGTCGATGAGGAACGGCTCACGGTTCTGCCAGACGATCCAGCTGCCGTCGTGAGCGTGGCCCTCGCGGTCCATCCTCTCTCCGAGCCCCGCCTCGCGCAAAAGCTTGACCGTTCCGGGTTCGAGCACGCCGGCGCGGATGCGCTTGAGCACATGCGCTTTGCTCTGCCGCTCCAGCACGACGCTGTCGACGCCGTCGAGATGCAGGAGATGGGACAGGAGAAGCCCTGCCGGGCCACCGCCGATGATCGCGACCTGAGTGCGGCGCATGCTTGTCCTTCTCTCCCCGTTACCTGTCTTTTCCCCGTCCCTCGAGAGGACGCCTTCGGCGATTCTCGGAGCGAGGCGCCGGTTTGCGGCTGCGTGACCGCCCCCGCGACGTTCCTATCCGATCGATCCCCTCACCCCTACACTCTCCGGACCGGTGAGGGGAGCGCCTGCTTCCGTGAGACCCACCGCCCGGAGCGCCCCGGCCTGCCTGCGTGCGAGCGTCGCTTCATCGAAGCCGTCGATCGCGTCCTCGAACAAGCGATGAAAATTAAGCCGCGCGCCAAGGCGCAGAAACGCGCCGCCGAGGCCGACCGTGGCACGATCGAGGAATACGAACTCCCGAGGCACGACAAGTCCGCCGCCCTCGGAACGCAACGTCCGCATGACCTGACCGAGTTCCTTCCGCCCGTATTCACCCGGGCTTACGCCGTCGGCGGTGGTCCGCACGCGGTCGTCGAGGATCGGGCCGCAGAGGAAACGGGCCCAGATGTTCATGGCCTCAAGCGCGCCGCGGCTGAGCCGGGAGAAGCCCCACATCTCGTAGGCTTGCTCGATACGCGCCTGGTCGCCGGCCTGGAAGCCTCGGTAAAGCTCGACGACGCCGAGCACGAAGCGCGGCGGGAAGATCCGGACGCAGCCGTAGTCAAACAGATTGATTCCTTCGATTTCGACCGCCTTCCCCTGCCCTTTCGCGGCCACGGCGTAGTTTCCCAGGTGAGGATCGCCGTGGATGACCCCATAACGGAGGAACGGGCGCCACCATGCGTCGAACAGGCCGACCGTAATGGCGTTGCGCGCCTCCTGCGGCGCTTTCTCGAACTGCGTCAGCTTCTCGCCATCAAGCCACTGAAGCGTCAGCAGGCGACGAGTTCGAAAGCGCTTCCTCGACCCGTGGCACGCGTACGAACGGCCGGTCGGCAAGCATCAGGCGATAGAGCCGGGCGATCCTGGCCTCGCGCCCATAGTCCAGCTCCTCGCGAACGCGCTCTCGAATCTCCCGCGCGATCTCGCGTGTGTCGATCGCGGCGCCCATGCGCCGGTGCAACGAGAACAGGAGCTCGAGCTGGGAGAGGTCCGCCTCCACCGCGGAGGCCATGTCCGGATATTGCAGCTTGCACGCCAACCATTCGCCTTCGAGACTTTTGGCTTTGTGCACTTGGCCGAGCGACGCAGCAGCAGCCGGCTTGAGGTCAAACTCGGCGAAACGCTCCCGCCACTTCCCTCCAAGCTCCGCCTGCATCCGGCGGCGCACGAAGGCCGCGCCCATCGGCGGCGCCTGAGATTGGAGCTGCATCAGCTCATTGGCGTAGTCCTGCGGAAGCGCCTCGGGAATGGTTGAGAGAAGCTGGCCCACCTTCATCAGCGGGCCCTTCATCGAGCCCAGCGCGGCCGCCAGCGCCTTGGCGTCCGAAGCGCGTCCCCCGCCACGCAGCCGGTTGACCCCGACCCGCGCCGCAAGCGCGCCAGCGTTGACCCCGAGGCGCGCGTAGCGCGTGGCGCGCGCGCTCAGGCGGTTGGTTTCATTATCCTGGTCCAAGCGCACGAATCTCCGAGCGGAACGTCTAGCATATAGGCCGCATGCTCGGCGATTTCAGCGCCAGCACGAAACAACGGACAACTCGCAACCCATCCAAGCGCCTTGCTCCCACCTGGACTGGACGCGCCCCTCTCCCCGATTCCGAATTGCCATCTCAAGAATGAGGTCGCGCGCTTGCAGAAGTCGCTCCCGAACGCGTCCGTGGAACGCGGGGAAGCATGGGCGTCGAGCTGAAAAGCCCCGTCACGCCGCGAACCGACATCTGACCCGACCCAGGACGCCGTAGTCGGCCAAAACTTCATCGCCGGGTTCTATCTCAAGCGGCTTCAGGCACGTGCCCGTGGTGACGACCTGCCCGGACGCCAGCGGAACGCCGATACGGGAGAGCTCATTCGCAAGCCATGTAAGTGCGATGAGCGGATGCCCGAGCACGTTTGCCCCGACCCCCTCACGATCGTAGCGGCGTCCGACTCTCGCCGCGACCTGATGCGCAGCAAGATCAAGCTGACGCCAAACGGGCGGCGCCTGCGGACCGAGTACGAAAAGGTGAGCGCAAGCGTTGTCAGCGATGATCTGCGGTCCGCCAGCGGTCACAAAGTCGGCGTAGCGCGAGTCCGGAACCTCGATGGCAAGATAGAGATCGGCGACCGCGTCGAGCACATCCTGGCGTTCATATGGCGTCTCGCGCGGCGGCAGATCACGGGCCATGCGGAACGCGAACTCGCACTCCGCGACACGCATTCGATTTGCGCCAAGCGAAATTACATCGTCGTCCGCGTGCACCCTCTCGGCAAGCAGGCGGCCCGCGAGCGGTCCATCGACGCCGATATGCTTCTGCCCGGCCTCGCTCGTCGCGGCGATCTTCCAGCCAAACAGAGGCTTCTCGCTCAACGCCTCGATCTCCGCCTGGATCGCATAGCCGTCCGCTCGGCTGACGGGGCGCAGCGGGGGCGGCAAGGCGTCGATCACCAGGCCCTCGCGCCATGAGCGTATAAGCATTTCAGAGGCTCGCTGCGCGGTCTGCTTGTCCATTGTCGCCGTCGGTCTGCCCTCTAGAAATTATTCGCCCTCCTTTTGCGCTTGCGCGGTTTCCAGAGCGGCGAGGCCCTTCCATAGCAGGTTGGCGACGAGATCGACGAGCGCCTCCTTTGCAACGCCCTTGTTGTCGAACCACCAGAGCGCGACCGCATGCAGCCCGTTCAGGACAACTTGCGCTTCGACCGCCAGCATCCAGTCCGGGGCATTCTGCGCCGTGCGCTTCAGCATGGCCGCGATCCGGTCGACCGCCGTGGCCTTGATTGCGCGCGCCGTTGCTTGCGGATCGCAATGATACGCCGCGAGGAGAACCTTCAGCGCGTCCGGCGACGTCTCCGCCAACGTCAGGAAGGCGGCGACTGCCGCGCGCACCTGCCGTTCACGAGAGACCGGCGCTCGAAGAGCCTCTTCCCCTCCGGCGAGCAGGAGGTCGCGCACGTCTTCGAGCACGGCGACCAAGAGTGCGTCCTTCGACGGGAAATGATCGTAAAGCACCGGCTTCGTCACGCCCGACACGCGGGCTATCTCATCCATCGAGGCGTTGGCGAAGCCCAGGCGGGCGAAGGTCGCCGTCGCCGCCTTAAGAATGCTCCGCTTCCGTTCGTTTGAACGCAATCGTCTTTTGCCCATTGAAATTCACCCCCGGCCGCAATAACTTACTGTATAGTAGGTTATGGAGAGGCCAGCAATGCGCATATTCGTGGCCGGCGCGAGCGGCGCTTTAGGGCGGCGATTGGTTCCCCTCCTCGTGGCCCGCGGCCACCTCGTCTTCGGGCTGACGCGAGCGCCCGACAAGGCACGCTTGATCGCTGACGCCGGGGCCCGGCCTGTCATCGGCGATGCGCTCGACGCGCCGGGGATAGAGCGGGCGCTCGCTGAATGCCGCCCCGAAATCGTCGTGCATCAACTGACCGGACTTGCGAGCGCGAGCGACCTCAGCAGGTTTGATCGGACCTTCGCCGCGAGCAACCGGCTGCGCACGGAGGGGCTCGACCTCCTGCTCGACGCGGCGCGCAAAAGCGGCGCGCGCGGATTCGTGGCGCAAAGTTTCTGCGGCTGGCCCTACGCGCGCGTCGGCGGTCCCGTGAAAAGCGAGGACGATCCGCTCGACCCAGCGCCCCGGCGCGGCCAAACGGAGACCTTCGCTGCGATCAAGCACGTGGAGGCCGCGATGTCGCGCCTTCGCGATCTCAAGGGAGCAGCCTTACGTTATGGCGTTTTCTATGGCCCGGACACCGGATTGTTCGAGCCGGACATGGTCCGACAATTGAAGCGTCGCGCTGTGCCATTGATCGGCGGCGGCGGAGGCTGGTGGTCGCTCATCCATATCGACGACGCCGCGTCCGCGACGGCCGCTGCGATCGAAGCCGGCGCGGCCGGAGTGTTCAATGTGGTCGACAATGAGCCTGCCCCGGTCCGCGCATGGCTGCCCGCTCTGGCGGAGGCGGTGGGCGCGAAGCGTCCGCGCAGAATTCCCCCCTGGATCGCCCGTCTTCTGGCAGGCGACGCGCTCGTCACGATGATGACCGAGGCACGGGCCGGCTCCAACGCAAAGCTCAAGCGCGAACTGTCCTGGGCGCCCGCCATCCCTTCGTGGCGGCAGGGATTCGCGACGGTCGGAGCGGCGGCGGCCGCCTGGGTGTCGTGACAAGCAGGAGGCCGACAATGCCCGAATCGATTCTTGCAGCCGACGCCGTCAAACGCGCGCTTGACGGCGCCGGCGACGTCGTTGGCGAGGTACGCTATTGCTGGCTCGCCGCCCAGGCGGAGGACGGCGCTGTCGCCGTGCGTCCGATGGGGCGTGTATCGCCGCACCCGCGACAGACGGACTGGCGGTTGTCGTTCGTGACCGACGGCCGTTCCCGAAAGGCGGTGGAAATCCGCCGCACGGGCAAGGCGACTCTCGTGTTCCAGCCCGCGAGAGAGGACGCCTATGTGTCGCTGATGGGGTCAGCGCGGCTGTCGGAAAGCCCTGCTGAGGTCAGATCGCGATGGAGCGCGGCCTACGAGCTCTATTTCCCGACTGAGGATGACCGCGCCAACGCGGCCTTCATCGACGTCGTCGTCGAGCGAATCGACCTGTGGATCCGAGGGATCACTCCGGAGCCGTTTGGGATGCGCACGACCACTCTCATCCGCGACCCGGACCACGGCTGGGTCCTGCGGCAGGACCGTCGTCCCCAAGGTTGAGCGGGCGGCTTCGCAAACAAAGCCCCTACTTCATCCCCTCCAGTTCGCCGATCAACCGCTCGATCACAGACAGGCCGATCTTCCAGAAGCCGGGATCTTTCGCGTCGAGACCGAACGGCGCGAGCAGCTCGCCGTAGGACTTCGAGCCGCCTGCCGCGAGCATCGCGAGATAGCGTTCGGCGAAGCCCTCAGGCGCGCGCTCATAAAGGCCGTAGAGCGAATTCACCAGACAATCGCCGAACGCATAGGCGTAGACGTAGAACGGCGAATGAATGAAATGACCGATATAGGCCCAGTAGGTCTCGTAGCCTTGTCTGAGCTCGATCGCCGGGCCGAGGCTCTCGGCCTGGACGCTCATCCACAGTTCGCTGATCCGCTCCGCGGTCAGTTCGCCATTGCGGCGCTCGAGGTGGACAAGCCGCTCGAACTTATAGAACGCGATCTGCCGGACCACGGTGTTGAGCATGTCCTCGACCTTGGCCGCGAGCATCGACTTGCGCTCGACCGCGTCGGCGGTTTCGGCGAGCATCGAGCGGAAGGTCAGCATCTCGCCAAACACCGAGGCCGTCTCGGCGAGGGTGAGCGGGGTCGGCGCCATTAGCGCGCCGTTGGCGTTGGCCAGAACCTGATGGACGCCGTGACCGAGCTCATGCGCAAGCGTCGTCACGTCGCGCGTCTTGCCGAGATAATTGAGCAGGATATACGGATGCGCCGACGGCGCGGTCGGATGGGAGAACGCGCCGGGCGCCTTGCCCGGCCGCGCCGGCGCGTCGATCCAGCGTTCGTCGAAGAAGCGGCGGGCGATATCGGCCATCCGCGGCGAAAATGCGCCATAGGCCTGAAGCACGGTGTCCCGCGCGGCTTCCCACCGGTAGACGCGGCGCGGGGCGTTGGGCAGGGGCGCATTGCGGTCCCAGTGATTGAGGCGGTCCTTGCCGAACCAACGGGCTTTCAGCGCGTAATAGCGGTGCGAGAGGCGCGGATAAGCATCGGTCACCGCCTCGACCAGCGCCTCGACGACTTCGCGTTCGACCCGATTAGCAAGATGGCGGGAATCCGCGACGTCAGTGAATTTTCGCCAGCGATCGGAGATTTCCTTGTCCTTGGCCAGCGTGCTGGTGATGAGAGCGTACAGGCGCAAGTTCGCGCCGAGAGTAGCGGCCAGTGCGTTTGCCGCCGCCTCGCGCTTCGCCGGATCCGGGTCTTGCAGCTTGCCGAGCAGCGGCTCGAGCGTGAGGCTTTCGCCCTCGAAGTCGAACCTCAGCGCCGACGTCGTGTCGTCGAACAACCGGTTCCACGCCGCGCCGCCGCTGACTGATTTCTCCAGGAACAACCGCTCGAGATCATCGGCAAGTTGATGCGGCTTCTCCTTGCGGATGTCCTCGAGCCAGGGACGGTAATGCCCAAGCGCCGGCGTACGCATCGCCGCCTCGAGCCGCTTATCGTCGATGCGGTTGAGCTCGAGCTCGAAGAACAGGAGGTCGCCGGCGAGCGCGGTCACCCGTTCGTTCGCGTCGCCGTAGAACTTCGCGCGGGCCGAATTGCTGGTGTCGGAGGCGTAGAGCAGCGACGCATAGGCCATGATGCGCCCGGTCAGGTCCTGCATCGATTCGTAGGCCTGGACCGCGGCGGCTAGCGTCTCGCCCGCATCCGGACGGTCGGCGAGTTCGGAAAGTTTTCCGCGCCAGCTCTCGGAAAAGAGTTTCGCTTCGCGCTCGGCGCGCTCGAGATCGGCGGCGAAGCGCGGCGAATCCATGCCCTCGTACAAATCTTCGAGCCGCCAGTCGGGCAACGGCCCGAGATCCACCGACGCGGGCGAGCGCGCCAGAGCGGCGTCGAGAGAACGGAACGGCGAGTTCATCGACCAGACCCTTTTTAAGCTCTTGCTAAGGTTTCCGCGATTGCTACGCGCCGACAAAGCGGCGCTTTTGGGGAGACGGCCGGCCGGAACGGCGCTGCATTAACACCGCATTTACCGTGATGACACAGGGTGGCGCAATGCGCGGTCCGTAAGGCCGGCTTCGGGACGACGATGACCGCACTCATACTCGTTGTTGATGACGATCCCATCCAGCGCCGCCTGCTCGAGGCAATGGCCAGACGATTCGGGTATGACGTCGAAACCGTCGATTTGGGCGAAGGCGCACTGGCGCGACTCGAGGCCAGCGATCGCCCGCCGATCAATCTCGTCATACTCGACCTGGTGATGCCCGATCTCGACGGCATGGGCGTGCTGGCGCGAATGAGGCGGCGCGAGATTTCGGTTCCGGCAATCGTGCAGACGGCGCACGGCTCGATCGAGGCGGTAATCTCCGCCATGCGTTCAGGCGCTACCGATTTCGTGGTCAAGCCCGTCGGCGCCGAGCGTCTCCAGGTTTCGATCCGCAACGCCCTGCGAGTTGATGCGCTCGAGGACGAATTGCGCCGGGCGACGCGACGCAGCGCCGGGGAGCTCAGCTTTCGCGATATTGTCACCCGCGCGGAATCGATGGCGCGCACCGTCCGTCTCGCCGAGCGGGCGGCCAAGTCGAATATTCCGGTGCTGATCGAAGGCGAATCCGGCGTCGGCAAGGAACTGATGGCGCGCGCGATTCAGGGCGGCTCCGAACGGCGCGGCAAACCGTTCGTCATCGTCAATTGCGGCGCGCTGCCGGAGACATTGGTCGAATTGATCCTGTTCGGACATGAAAAGGGGTCGTTCACCGGGGCCACCGAACGGCATGCCGGCAAGTTCGCCGAGGCGAATGGCGGGACGCTGTTCCTCGATGAGATCGGCGAGCTTCCGCCGGAGGCTCAGGTCAAGCTCCTGCGCGCGCTACAGGAGGGGGAGATCGACCCCGTGGGCGCGCGGCGGCCGGTCAAGGTCGATTTCCGCCTGGTCTCCGCGACCAACCAGAACCTGATCGAGCTGGTCAAAGCCGGGCGCTTCCGGGAAGATCTCTTTTATCGGCTGAACGTGTTCCCGATTTCGATCCCGCCGCTCCGGGCGCGCATTTGCGACGTTCCCGATCTCGCGATGCGCTTTCTCGCCCGATTCTGCGTCGAGGAGGGCAAGCGCATCCGCGGTCTCGACAGCGATGCGCTGTCGCTCCTCACCACATACGACTGGCCGGGCAATGTCCGCCAGCTCGAGAACGCGGTGTTTCGCGCAGTGGTGCTGGCCGACGGCGACGAACTGACCACGGCCGAGTTTCCCCAGATCGCCGCCCAGGTCGAGGGGTACAACATCCGCATACCCCCAGCGCCGCCGCCGATCGCCGCCGATCCGTCGGCGTCAGCTTTCGCCGCCTTGCGGCCAATCGGTTTCGACCATCACGACCCGCATTCGCTGAGGCTCATCAACGACAGCGGAGACGTGCGCATGCTGGAGGAGATCGAAACCGAGGCCATTCGCTTCGCGCTCGCCCATTATCGCGGACAGATGTCGCAAATGGCGCGCAAGCTCGGCATCGGCCGTTCCACGCTTTATCGAAAGATGAAGGATATCGGAATCGGTGATGACATGCTCGGCGACGCTGCGGCATAATGCGGGCGAAGCGTGGGCGGACGCCGATCGGAAACCTCTTGCCGAAGCTGCTTGAGCTTGTGCGGCCGGGAATCGCCCCCTCCACGGCGGGGAGCAGAGCATGAGCGCGTTCAGGCGCGGAATGTTGCTCGCGGGAGCGTTCGGCGTGGCCGCGGTCGCGGCAAGTCTCGCGTGGGCCGGCGGCCCCGCGCCTGAGGCCCTTCGCGGCGGTGGAATTGCGCTCCCGGCGCCGGAAGCTCCGGCAGGCTTCGGCGCCGAGAGCGGCGTCAGTCCGCTGGTCGAGACCTTCAACGCCTCGCGCGCCAGGGAGGACGACGCCCCGAGCGTCAGCCTGTTCGTAAAGCCGAAACTCGACATCCCGGCTTTCGCGGCGATCCCACCTGGCGACGGACCCGCGCAAACGAAGGCTCCCGCAGCGGGCTTTGCGGCCGCGCCCGCAGCCGCGACCGAGCCTTCAGCGTCGCCGGTCGCATCCGAGAACGCCGCGCCGCCGCTGCTTCCGGAAACCCCCGCCGCTCCGCCTTTGACGCCGATGCAGGCCGCGCTCCAGTCGGCAGCGGAGCGGCTCGTCGCCGCCGCCGACCAGCCCAATCCTCTCGGCGCCGGGGACTGGCGCGCCGCCCGCGCCGCGATCGCGTTTTTCTACGCCGGCCGCAACTATGAGCCGGTATGGGTCGGCGCCGACGGCTTGACCCAGGCCGGACGCGCCGCGCTCGCCCAGCTGGAGCGCGCCAGCGACGATGGCCTCAGCCTCGCCGACGTGGCGCTTCCGCGTGCAATCGGCCCCGGCCTCGATCCGGACGCGCTCGCCGAAGCCGAGACGGCGATTTCCTCGGCCGTCGTGATCTATGCCGAACAGGCGACCGGATCGCGGGTGCCGCCCGCGCGGGTTTCGCCGCTCATTTTTGCAACCCCGAGCGTCGCGGATCCGGGCGCAGCCCTCGCCGAGACCGCTGCGGCGTCCGATCCGGCCCGGCGGCTCGCCGATTTCAACCCGCCGCAGAAAGGCTATCGCGACCTAAGGGAAGAATGGGTGCGGCTCCTCGCCTCGACGCCGGGCGCATCAAAAGCCACCGCGGACCTCCAGGGCGATCCGCAACCGGGTAAAGCCGGCCGCCCAGCGAAAAGGCTGGCGGGCGGACGAATCCGCGCAGCCTCCGCCGACCCCGGGCTCGGCTTCGCCGCGCTTGCGCGCGAGCGGGCGGCGATCCTCGCCAACATGGAGATGTGGCGCTGGCAACCGCGCGACATGGGCGAGCGCAGGATCGAGGTGAACATCCCCGACTTCTCGGTCAAGGTCATGGAGGGCGACGCCGCCCTCCACGAGGCCCGCGTCATCGTCGGCAAGCCGGAAACGCCGACCCCGATCTTTTCGAACGTGATGCGCTACGTCATCATCAACCCGTCCTGGCAGGTTCCCGATTCGATCATCAGGAAGGAGTTCGCCTCGAAGCTCGGGTCGCTCAGCCGCCGCGGCTACGAGGTGAAGACGGTCGGCGGACGTGTCACCGTGCGTCAGCTTCCCGGCGAGGACAACGCGCTCGGCCGGATCGCCTTCATGTTTCCGAACGATCACGCGGTCTACCTGCACGACACGCCGGCGCGCGAATTGTTCGACCAGGACGCGCGCGCGTTGAGCCACGGCTGCGTCCGCGTCGAGGATCCCACGGGCCTCGCTGCGCTGATTCTCGAATCGCCTGAGAGCAAGTGGACAGAGGAGCGAATCGAGGCGGCGATCGGAGGGGCGGAAAGGACGGTGTTTCTGCCCCGCCCGCTGCCCATCCACATCGAGTACTTCACTGAATTCGTTGATGAATTCGGCGGACGGCAGGGACGCCCGGACGTGTATGGGCTGACCCGAAGGGTGGAAGACATACTCGCGCAAGCGAGTCAAGGTTGAAAGGGCCACGAGATGGGGCTATAGGCGACTCAAATCGCTTTTTGCCTAACTGTGACGTCTTCGTCACAATGCGAGGGTCCGAATCAAGCGCGCGGCGGGATGCGCGCTCGGCAGGTCGCGTAGGGGCCGGCGGGAGAGAACCCGGCCAAAGCGTATGCGTACGGAAGGGAAAGGCACAGGCCTCCGGCTTCGCCGCCGGTCGCGTCGTGTTGGGGAAGGATCGTTTGTTGGCGGGTATCAGGGTGAACATAGGCGTCAGCCGCGGCGGAGCGGCGGCGCGGGTCGCGGTGGCTGCGGCATTCGTCGCGGCTTGGGTGGTCCCGAACTCGACCGAATCGGCGGTCGCCAACGGCGACACGCGCACCATCATCCTGTCGGACCAACACACCAACGAATCCGGCTCGTTTACCTTCATGGTCAACGGCGTCTACGACCCAGCGGTGCTCGACAAGCTGAACTGGTTCTGCCGAGACTGGCGGCTCAACGAGCCGACCAAGATGGACCCGCACCTGTTCGACATCATCTGGGAGGTCTATCGCGAGTCAGGCTCGACGCAGCCGATCGACGTTCTCTCGGGCTACCGCTCGCCGCAGACCAACGCCATGCTGCGTCGCCGGTCACGACAAGTGGCCGAACATTCGCAACACATGGAAGGCAAGGCGATCGACGCCCACTTCGTCGACGTCGGCCCCGCACGCATCCGCGACATCGCGATGCGCATGCAGGCGGGCGGCGTCGGCTTTTACCCTACGGGCGTCACCTGGGTGCATATCGACAGCGGTTCGGTCCGTTACTGGCCGCGCATGAGCCGGGACGCTCTCACGCGGCTCTTCCCTGACGGAAAGACGGTCTTCATCCCCTCGGACGGCCAGCCGATGCCCGGCTACGAACAGGCGCGAGCGGAGATCGAGTTGCGCGGCGGCCAGGTGCAGGTCGCGAGCGGCGGCGGTGGACTCTTCGCCTGGCTCTTCGGCGCTCGCGGCGGCGGCGCGGACGACGCGGAGGAGGCAGGCGGACAGGAGGCGTCGACTACGACGACGGCCGGCAACGCCCGCAGCGGCCGTGGCGGCGGATCGAGCCAGCCACAGCCCCAGGTCGAGGTCGCCGACGCGGGACCGGAAGCGGTGGCGAAGGCCAAGCGTGGCCTGCCGACCGGGCAGGCTTACGCCGGCCCCGCCGAACAACCGGCGCCCGCCGCCAAGTCGCAGGGTCTCCCGTCCGGACCCGAGGCCGTCGCTG
Organism: uncultured Alphaproteobacteria bacterium; assembly: GCA_963794655.1. Classification (GTDB taxonomy): domain Bacteria; phylum Pseudomonadota; class Alphaproteobacteria; order Rhizobiales; family Beijerinckiaceae; genus Roseiarcus. The sequence continues at coordinate 59,560 of CAWCEV010000005.1, read as the reverse complement.
CGGCCAAGCGCAACCTGCCGACCGGCCCGGCCTACGCGAGCGCCGCGCCAGCGCCTCCGGTCAAGCCGGAGGTCGTCGCGGCGCTCGAGCAGCCCGACGTCGCCAGCGACGCTTCGCTGATCCCGGCGCGCGGCGCCCCCGGGCCGAAGTCATTCGGCCCGCTGCCGCCGCGACGACCGGCAGACCTCGATGCCCTCGCCGCCCTTACCGGCGCGCCGATGCCGCCCGTCCGTCCGGCCGAGTTGATCCTGGCGTCGACCGGCGATCAGGCGGGCGGGGCCGTTCTTCCCCCGCCGGCGCCGAACCGCGCGCCCGCGGCCGGCGGGCCAGTCGCCCTACATGGCCTTCCCAAGGTGATCACTTCCGGCGTCGATACGCGGCCGACCGGCGCGCTTGCGCTCGCTGAAACGCCGCCCCGGCAGACCTACGACGATAGCGCGCTGCTCGCGGAGGCGGCGGAACTGAGCGCGCCGCTGCCGCCCCTGCCAATTCCCAGCGCCAGCCCGCCTGCAGCGACAGCCCCTGAGACAGCCGCCGCTCCGCTAGCGCCCCCGCCGCAGGAGAGGGGCATGCTCGCGCGACTGTTTGGTAGCCTGTCGTTCGGAGGGTCCAGGTCCGCCGCGCCCGCCGCTGCGAAGCCCGGCGATCTGCGCGGCCCGCAGCAGTAAGTCGAAGGCGGCTCACCGCACGAAAAAAGGGCGCCCTGCGAGGGCGCCCTCAAGAGATCCGTGGGCCGGACCGTTCTCCATTACGCCTTGTCGACCGCCCACGGGCCGGGACCGGCGACGGCGAGGAACAGGAAGATGAAGCAGTAGAGCACCGCCGGCTCGCCCATGTTGATCGCCGGGAAGAAGCTCATCGGGAAATGGGCCATGAAATAGGCGGCGGCCATGAAGCCCGAGAGGATGAACGCGATCGGCCGCGTGAACAGCCCAATGAGGATCAGAAAGCCGCCGACCAGCTCCAGTGTTCCGGTAACGTAGAGCAATCCGGTCGGCATCTTGTCGATGAACGGCAGGCCTGCGGGGAAGCCGATGAGCTTGCCGGTTCCGTGCTCGAGAAACAGAAGGCCGGTCACGATGCGCAGGACGGACAAGAGCTTCGGCGCAAAGTTTTGCGACAGGCCGGCCAATCCTGACTTGGCTGGCTGCAGAGTGGTCGAACTCATTTTAGATGCTCCTGAACTGGGGATAAAATCAGAGGACCGTCGCCATTTGGTCGAAGGTCAGGCGTGGATTTCGCGGGTAAAGCTTGGCGTCGTCGCCGTAGCCGATGTTAATGATCACGTTGGCTTTGATCTTGCCCTCGGGGAAGAACTCGGCTTCCACCTTGGCGGCTTCGAAGCCGCCCATCGGACCCGCGTCAAGGCCGAGCGCTCGCAAGGCGAGGATGAAATAGCCGATTTGGAGCGTCCCGCTTTGCGCCGCGCTGCGCGCAGCGAGCTCAGGGTTGCCCGCGAACATGCTCTTGAAGTCGCGCTGTGGCGTCAGATACGGCAGATGCTCGTAGAACTCGACATCGTAGCCGGCGATCGCGACGACCGGGGCGGCCATCGTCTTGTCGACATTGCCCGGCGCCATCGCCGCGCGAAGCCGTTCCTTGGCTGCGCTCGAGCGCAAGAAGACTATCCGCAACGGCTGTTGATTGGCGGCCGTAGGGCCCATTTTGGCGAGGTCGAGCGCCTCGCGCAGCAATGCGTCCGGGACCGGACGGTCGAGGAAGGCGCTGTGAGTGCGCGCGTCGTTGAACAGCTGGGCCAATGCCGGCCCTCCGAGCGAAGTGTGACGGGCTATGCGTTTTGCATCGACGGCTACGGTCATTTCCAAGTCCCTTCCGATGGGGCGCGCGTCTTCAATCGCCGCGACCGGGCGCGGCGTCTTCGCAATGTGATCAAGAAACCGGAGGCGGGCTCAGCGGCCGACGCTTACTCTGCCGCAACTTTCGCGCTTGCCGCGGTCGCCTCGCGCGCGGTCTTGAGCGCTTTCGTCCACCAGGCGAGCTCATCAAGCATCGCCTCCGCGGTCGGCTTCAAGTAGGCAAATTCAGAGATCGGTTTGCCCTCGCGCAGCGCGGCCATGAAGTCGCCGCCGGCGAGATGCACGCCCGAGCGCGTCGGGGCCATCTGCAATTCGACGGCGATGAGCCTTAGCTGCTCGACGGCTCGTGCCGCCCCCACCGCGCCGTAGCCGAAGAAGGCCGCCGGCTTCTTGTTCCACTCGGGATAGGCGTAGTCGAGGGCGTTCTTGAGAACGGCCGGAGCGCCGTGATTATATTCGGCGGTAACGAAGATGTAGCCGTCATATTGCCCGACTTTCTTCTGCCAGCGCACGCCCTCAGCATTCTGGGTCGGGACCCAGGCGTTGCTGGCGACTTCGTCGAAGAACGGCAGCGGGTGGTCGCGAAGGTCGACCAGATCAAACTCCAGGTCGCTTCGCTCCTTGGCGATGTCGTAGATCCATTGCCCGGCCTTGTGCCCGAACCGGGCGGCGCGCGTCGTGGAAAGGATAATGGCGATCTTGGGCTTGCTCACGGGTCGATCCCTTCAAGGCAATTCACAATGGGCGGTGCGAAAAGAAGCTATCGCAGCGCAACATGCGCCTCACCATGCATCATGACAATCGGCAAAATTGTGGTACTTATGATCAGTCACGCCGATAGATCGGGAGCCAAGGCCAATGATCGACCCGCTCACCCTTGACCAGATGCGCGTCCTCGTCGCTGTCGCCGATGCGGGGAGCTTTTCCGCGGCGGCGAGGAAACTCGGCCGGGTGCAGTCGGCGATCAGCCAGGCGATTCAAACCCTTGAGACGACGCTCAGGCTCACGCTTTTCGACCGTTCCGCCAAGACCCCGCAGCTGACCGACGCGGGGCGGGCGCTGCTCGGCGACGCCCGGGCGCTGATCGCCGCGGCGCAGGCCATCCGCGCGCGGGCCGACAGCATGGCCGACGACGTCGAACCGGAGCTGACGCTGGCGGTCGACTCCATGTTCCCGATTCCGCTTCTGATGGAGAGCCTGAAAGCGCTTCGGGTCGCATTTCCGCTTCTGCCTGCGACGGTCTTCACCGAGGCGCTCGGAGGGTCTGAGCAGCGGCTGCGCGACGGCGCCGCCAGGCTTGCGATCTATACGGTCGCGCCGACCGGTCCTTCCGACCTTGCACATGAGTTCATGACCCGCGTATCGATGTGGCCGGTAGTCGCCGCCGATCATCCCCTCGCCGCGCAGCCGGAGCCGCTGACGCGCGAGGCGCTCGAGCGGCACGTCCAGCTTGTGCTTACCGATCGAACCGCGCTGACCCAGAACTGGGTCGGCGGGATCGTTGGCCTTCACCTCTGGCGATTCGCCGACCTGGCCACCCGCCTCGATTTCCTGCTCGGGGGCTTCGGCTGGTGCAACATGCCGAGCCACATGGTCGCCGACCACATCGAGGCCGGCCGGCTGAAGAAGCTCAGGATCGCCGGTCGCGAGGACGAAGTCGCGCTGCCGATCTACGTCGTCCACGAGCGCGGCCGCGCTCCTGGCCGCGCCGGCCGCTGGCTGATCGCGGATCTGCGTGAGCGGCTCAAGACCTGCCCCGGCGCGTTCCATCAGCACGCAAACGAGCTCGCGGCCGCCGTCGCCTGAGCGACGGCGCAAGGACTGGCAGTACATTACTGGAGTGTCGGCGCGACGATCCTTACTCGCCTGATGGAGCCGTCGGAGCCACGCTGCTCCACGATCTGCCCCTGCTTGAGGCCGTAGTGCGCGCCGTCTGTCTCTTCCACGCCAATTCCTGATGTCTCGCGAGAAACCGCCGCGGTCGCCGCATGCAAGCTCGTGTCAACGCCATTGGCGTCGAGAACCACCGGCTCTGACTTAGGTTTTCCGACGAGCGCGAGAACGTCGGCATCGCTGGCATGAGCCTTTGCAACGCCGACCGGCGCCGCCGCCGCCGGCCGCGACATCTTTTCGGATATTTCCGGCGTCACGAGGATGTCGCCCGGGTGGCGCTGAAGTCTCGCCTCGACTCCGGCAAGCGCCTCGGCCCAGCTCTCGTCCTTGCGCCGGCAGGAGCAAGTCTGATCGACGGCTTGCTCAAACTTGCTGGCGTTCGGCAAGCTGCCATACGGCATGCCGGACATCGAAACGGACTCCTCGATCGTGCCTCCGAACGGCATGGAATAGAGCTGCGTCTCGGCCTGCGGACACAGCGCCTGGCAGAGCTTCGCAAGCGACTCCCGGTCGCCGACATAAGAGACCGGAAAGAACCCGCCATCGCACGAACGAACACAGACAAGGTAGGATCCGCCCGACGCGATCGTCAGCTCTCCCGTCAGCCGCCGCGGTCGCGCTTCGCGCGAGGCGAGACGCTTTGGACGCGCAGGCGCGGATTGAACCGACGGAGCGCTGTTCAAGACCGGCGTTGGCGCGCCGCATCGGGCGCAGCCTGAACTTCGCGCCGGCGGCCCGGCCAGGATGGCGGCGATCATCGCAACACCCAACCGTCCGAGGCGGCCCGCTGCGGGCGTGACCTTTTGAAAGGGGGTAGGCTGCGCCATCCGCAATCCTCCCTGGCGTCGCCCCGCCCCGCTGGGGCGGCGTCTTGTATTCAGACGCCCCTACACCAGCGATTCGATCATTTTATGACGCGTTCCCCCTGCGACAGCGGACGCTAGCAGCCGCGCTAGTGGGCGTGAGCCTGCTTGCGGGCGTCGTCCATGTCCTTCGCTCCGCCCTTGTCGCCGCCCGTGATCTTCCCGGCGCCCGGCCCGGCCCCGAGGTCCGCGCCAGTGGTGGGATTCTCGTCCGGCTTGGACATCGTCCGCGCGCTAAGCTTCTTCAACGCGGCGGCGTCCTTCGGGGGGAGGCGCACTGTCGCCGTGCCTTCGCCCCTATCGGCCGGTTCGGTATCCGCCAGGTCGTCGATACGGCGCCATTGAGGCCCGTCATTCCATGGACCCTCGGCGTCGCCCAGGCCCTGGGACGTGTTGACGTAGACATTGGCGAACTGCTGCAACCCCGGCAGCTTCCCTGGCGGGAAATTGTCGGCGATCGCATAGAGCGCCTTTTCAAAGCTCTTCTGATGAGCCACCTCGCGGGTCATCAGAAAACCGAGCGCATCCTTGATGCCGGGATCGTCGGTGATATTGATCAGCCGTTCGTAGACGATCTTTGCCCTGCTCTCGGCAGCGATATTCGAGCGCAAATCGCAAGTGGGATCGCCGCGGCTGTCGATATAGGCCGCAGTCCATGGGACGCCCGACGAGTTGGTGAGGGCAGGGCCGCCGCCGAAGAGGATCGACTGCGTATGGCTGTTGCCGCCTTTTGTCAGCGACATGTAGAGTTCGGCCTCGCGCATGCTCGCCTCCGAGATCTGCGCCTTGGCTCCCTTGTTGAGCATGGCCACGATCGAGCCGATCACCTCGAGATGGCTCAATTCCTCGGTCGCGATGTCGAGCAGCAGGTCTTTCCGGCCGGGATCGTCGTCGCCAAGCCCTTGGGTGAAATAGCGCATCGCCGCCGCAAGCTCTCCGTCCGGGCCGCCGAACTGCTCGAGCATGAAGGAACCCAGCACCGGGTTCGGCTCCGCCACCCGCACCGTGTATTGAAGTCGTTTGTTATGCGCGAACATCGGCGCCTCCGGCGTTGATCGGCGAGGCCCCACAGCCATCGACCGTCTCAAAACCCGCGGCTGGACACTTCGTTCCGAGATCTTTTCTTGGCTGACCTGTTGCGCGATTGATTATCGCAGCCCGGATTAGCCGGCGTCGGTCTCGTCGAGCCGCTTCGTCTCAGGCCCGCGGCGGCTGGTGAAGCAGCGCCGCGAGCGTGGCTTTCGATTCGTCGATCAGCCACTCCTGATATCGGTAATACATCTCCCGCCCCATCGGCGTGACCAGCGATTTCAACTGGTCCTCGCAGAGCTGGCGAAGCGCCTCGAAGTCCTTCATCAGCTCTTCCGCCGCCTTTCGGTCTTGCGGCGTCTGGATGACCGCCTCGGGTCGGAGCGCCCTGATTTGCTCCCGCGTGAGGGCATGAGCGCCTGGCGCCTTATTCGGCTGTTCGACGAGGCCCGGATGGACGAGCGCCCTGAGCCTCGCCTCCAGGAGCCCGCGGTTGGCGTCGATCCGCCAGAGCCGGAAGCGGCTATAGGCCCCAACCGCGTTCAAGAGGATCGTCGCCGCCATCGCCAGATAGATCCAGTAGGCCGGCGACATCAGGTTCACAAGCCAGGGGAAATACTTGTCCGCGATCTCGGGCTGGCCGCTGGCGAAAAATTCCCGCGCCTCGTCGGCAAGCGGCGCCGTGTCTTGCGACTTGGCCGAGGGGGGCGGGTTCACTCGAACGAAATTGGGGAACTCCTCGCTGAGCAGCATCAGGAAGGCAACCCGCTCCGCGCGATGGACGCATGCGTTCGTCATGACGAGCGTATCGACCTGCGCGACGAGTTTGTCGGTCGCAGGAATTGGTTTGGCGACGTCGTAGTAGCCGGCCGGGATGCGGCCGACCCGCAGCCACTTGTCGCGCGTCGTCAAGCCTTCCATGTCCGATGGGGCGACGATCTCGAGGTCGTATTTGTTCGTAAGCGTGCGGATCATTTCCGCGTTCTCGTTCATCACGAACGCGGCGAGGTCGAGTTCGCCGTCGCGAACGAGCTGCGCCTGCGCCTCGAGATCGTGGTTGGACGGCTTGAGATTGAGTCCGCTGAGGTCCGTATTCCGCAGCAACTGCTGCATGAGATAGGCCGTCCCCGAGCCCTCCGGGCCGATTCCGATCGAATTCCCCTTGAGATCGCTGAAGGAAGTGATGTCGCGCCCGCGCCGCGCCATCAGAAAGAGCGATTCCGGCTGCGGCAGCCGTCCCAGTGTGCGGAGGCCGGCGTCGGCTGGGACCGGAACTCCATCCTGCACGAAAGCGAAGGCGGGAACGCATTGTCCGTTTTCGCCGGCGAGGCGGGCGATGTTCTCGACCGATCCCGCGGTGGTCACGACCTTCAAGTGGCCGTGCTTCTTGTCCGCGAGGGAGGCCAACCGCTCCCCCAGCGCGTTATAGGCGCCGGTCGGGGACCCGGTGAAGATCGAGGCTCGCAGGAACGCGTAGTCGCCGGAGACGAGGTAATAGAGGAGCACGGCAATGAGGGCGAGAGCCGCGAGCGTGATCAACAGGATCTTTGCCCACGCCCTGCGATCGCCGCCAGGCCCAAACGCCAGTTGATCCAGGAAGCTCATGCATCGAAACCCGTCGCCGCTTTGGCGAATTTGACGTCAGCGGGATATTCGTTGGGCGCAAGGTCAGAAGCAAGAGTTTGGACGCCCGTCCGATTGTGGCAGTTCGCCGCGGTTTGTCGGGCCGACCGTTTGGCTGAGGAGCCCGCGTCGGCGATCACTCCGACGTGACCGCCTTGCCGTGCGGCCTTCGGTCTGGCATGTTAGCCCTACATCTCGCTGGGGTGAACCCCGATGAGGATGCCGTTCCAACGAAGAACGCAGCAAGCAAGGGAGGAACTTATTATGAACTGTTGTGGTCGCGTATTCAGCCTGGCGCTCGCCGGCGCCTTGATGTCGTCGGTCGCTTGGGCCGGCCCTAAGACCGTTTCCGGTCCCAGCGCAAACCCGGAATGCTTCAAGCCCTGGTCCGACAAGACGAAGTTCCTCCAGTGGGAGAAGAAGCCCGGACCCTACAAGATCGCGCTTGCGAACGGCTTCGTCGGCAACACCTGGCGCATCCAGATGATCAAAACCGCCAAGGCGTTCGCCGAACAGCCCGGGATCAAGGAAAACATCAAGGAGTTCAAAGTCGTCTCCACCGGCACGGACGCCGCCGCGCAACTCGGCGCGATCGAGGATTTCATCAACCAGGGCTACGACGCGATCATCGTGAACGCCGTCTCGCCCGAGGGCTTCGATCGCATCATTCGGCTCGCCGACAAGAACAACGTGGTTCTCGTGCCGTTCGACAACGTCCTCGACACCGACAAGGTGATGGAGGTCAACGAGGACCAGACCGAAATGGGCCGCATGTCGGCGAAGTTCCTGCTCAAGGAGATGGGCAAGACGTCAGGCGACATTCTCGAAGTGCGCGGCCTGCCGGGCAATTCGGTCGACCGCGACCGCCATGTGGGCTTTGACGAGGTGATGAACGCGCCGCCAAACAAGTTCAACATCACCGAGGTGGTCGGCAACTGGGACACCGGCACCTCTCAGAAGGTGACCGCGGACGCGCTCGCGGTGCATCCGCATTTCGACGGCATCTTCAGCCAGGGCGGCGACGACGGCACCGTGCAGGCGTTCCTCGACGCCAAGCGTCCGCTCGTGCCGTTCGCCGGCGAGGGCGAGAACGAGTTCCGCAAGCAGATCGCAGAATACTCGAAGGACGGCCTGAAAGGCCTTTCCTACGGGCAATCGCCTGCGCTGGTTGCGATCTCGATCAAGGCCGCGATCTCGGCGCTGCAAGGCAATCCGATGCCGCAGCTGATCTCGGTGCCGATTCCGGTCGCCGACTATACCGACCTCAAGGCGGGCGTGAACTATTGGCCCGATCTCAAGGCGAGCTTCTTCGCGCCGAACCAGTTCACCCCGTGCGGCGTGAACTTCACCGCGCCGGAAATCATGGCGCAGAGCGAGAAGAACACAACCCAGTGATCGCCTGATCGCGAGCACACGCGTGGCCCGGCCGCACAGGCCGGGCCATTCTCGCGCCGCTGCGGCGGCTGTCGCCCACTTTGTCGAGGCCAGCCATGGCTGATGCGCCCCCGGGCGACTTTCTTGTCCTCTCACAGATCTCCAAGCGTTACGGCGGCGTACGCGCGCTCGAGAACGTCGATTTCCGCTGCGGGCGCGGGAAGATTCACGCCGTGCTTGGCGAGAACGGCGCAGGCAAGTCTACCCTCATCAAGATCGTCGCCGGCGTGGTCCAACCGGACAACGGCTCGATAACTCTCGACGGCCGCGCTCGCCATTTTGCGAGCCCGTCCGCGGCGACCTCGGCGGGAGTGGTGTGCATCTTCCAGGAGCTTTCCTTGATGCCCGACCTCTCGGTCGCGGACAATATATCGATCGCCACGCCGCCGAGACGTTTCGGTTTGATCGACGGGCGCGCCCAGCGCCGCCGAGCCGAAGCGCTTCTGGCGGAAGTCGGCTGCGAAGACGTGAATCCGCTTCTACGGATGCGCGATCTGCCGCTATCGCGGCGCCAGATGGTCGAGATCGCCAAGGCGCTTGGCCAAAAGCCGCAGCTTCTGATCCTCGACGAGGCGACTTCGGCGCTCACCAGCGCCGACGTCGAGAAGGTTTATGCGCTGCTGGCGCGGCTGAAGGCGCAGAATGTCGCCATCCTCTACATCTCGCACCGCATGCACGAGGTCGAAGCGCTGGCTGATCGCGCCTCAGTGTTCCGCAACGGCCGTCACATCGAAACATTCGACAAGGGCGCCCGTACGACCGCGGAGATCGTGCAATTGATGATCGGACGCGACATCGCGACCCAATATCCGCCCAAACCCAAGCGCTCCAAGCCGGCGACGGCGCTCAAGGTCGAGCGGCTCGGTTGGGAAAATCGTCTCGAAGGGATCTCGCTCGAGATTGGCGCTGGCGAGATCGTCGGCCTCGGCGGACTCGACGGACAAGGGCAAAAAACCCTGCTGCTCGCGCTGTTCGGCGTGCTGCGCGGCGTAACCGGCGCAATCACGGTCAACGGGCGAGCGGTGCGGCCAGGATCTCCCGCTCAAGCGAAGAGCCGCGACGTCGGCATCGCCCTCGTCCCCGAGGACCGCAAGACGGAAGGACTAATGCTGCCGATGTCGATATCCGACAACCTGACGATCGCGTCGCTCGGCGCGCTCTCGTTCGGCCCATTCATCGATTTCAACAAGGAAGCCGCAGCGGTCGAGGCCGGCGTCAAGCGCCTGCGCATCAAGATCGGAGCCAAGGCCGATTCCGTCTCGACGCTCTCAGGCGGAAACCAGCAGAAAGTCGTGATCGCCAAGTGGCTGATGACCGAGCCCAGGATCATCCTGCTCAACGATCCGACGCGCGGGATCGACGTCGGCACCAAGCAGGAACTCTATCGTCTCATGCGGGAGCTCGCCGATCAGGGCGCGGCGATCCTGTTCTACTCGACCGACTACGACGAACTCATAGGGTGCTGCGACCGCGTCGCCATCATGTACGACGGCCGGATCGTTCGCGAACTTGTGGGCGAGGAACTGAACGAGACCAACATCGTCGCGAGCTCCCTCAACATCGACGCCGCCAAGACGGACGGCGCGGGTCACGAGCCTGCCCATGTCTAGCGACCTCGTCATCCGCATCCGCCAGAACTTCGCCTTCCTGACCGCGGTCGTACTGTTCTGCGTCGTCTATCTCCTTTACCATCTGGCCCATCCCAAGGGTTTCTCATCGGCGGTGCTGGTTCAGAACAGCGACGAGGTTTTCACTCTCGCGCTGGTGGCGATGGCGCAGACGGTCCCGGTTCTGGCCGCGGGCCTAGACCTCTCGGTCGGCGCGCTGATGACGATGGTCGGCTGCTTCGCCAGCTATCTCCTTAGCGGCGCGCCCGATGGGACGCCCCTGTCGCTCGATCTCGCCGGATGGACGTTCGGCCTCGGGACACTGCCCGGCGGCGTGCCCGGCATCCTGATCGGCATCGTCATCTGTCTCGCGATCAGCGTCCTCGCCGGCTTCATAAACGGGATGGTCGTCGTCTACGGCCGGATCCAACCGATCATCGCGACGCTCGCGACCGGCGCGATCTTCATTGGCGTCGCGCTTTTCCTGCGGCCGCAGCCCGGGGGCAAGATCGACGATGATCTGAACTGGGCGCTCACCAACTCGCTCGGCGATTTCGCTTCGACCCTCCATATCTTCAATGATGGCGCGGCGCCGTGGTTCGCGCCGTTCGCCGGCATTCCGACTCCGTTCATGCTGCTTGCGCTGATCGTGCTCCTGATCTGGGTCCCATTCAGCCGCACGGTCACCGGGCGGACGATCTATGCGATCGGGTCGGCCGAGGGCGCGGCCTACATGTCCGGGCTCGACGTCAACCGAGCCAGGATCGCCGCCTTCACGCTCGGCGGGTTCTTCGCCGGCTGCGGCGGCCTTTTCTTAGCGATCCAGACATCCTCGGGGAACGCCGACATCCCCCAAGCGGGCGCCTATACGCTGAACTCGATCGCTTCGGTCGTGATCGGCGGCACTTCGCTTCTCGGCGGCAGCGGGGGCGCGATCGGTTCGGTGTTCGGCGCGATGATCCTGCGGGTCATCTCGTTCTTCTTCCGCATTTTCGACATCGCGCCGCTGCTGCAGCCGCTGTTCGAAGGGATCATTCTGCTCGCTGCGGTGAGCATCGGCGCGCTTCGCGTGCTCAGGGTCAAGAACACGCTGGAGCTCTTCCGGTGACCGTGCTTCCAGCGAACCTCACCCCTTCTCGGGACGATCGGCCGATCTTCATCGCGGCTCTCTTCATCGTCGCCATCCTGATCGCCGGCACCGCCTACACCTGGCAGCGATTCGGCAGCGCGCCGCTGCTCTCGCCCAATTACCTCTTGCAGCAGCTGCAGATCGGAGCGTTCCTCGGCGTCGTCGCCGCCGGAATGATGATCGTCATATTGATCTCGCAGATCGACCTTTCGGTCCCCTGGACCCTGACCGCGGCCGCGATGATGGCGACCGCCGTCGGCGGCCCCTGGGCGATACCGATTGGACTCGCGGTCGGGCTCGTGGTCGGCGCCTTCAACGGCCTCGGCGTCGCCTATCTGCGCGTGCCGTCGATGATCTTCACCCTCGGCGTCAACGCGGTGATGCGCGGGCTGATGGTCGCCTATACCGGCGGGTTCGCGCCCGACACCCACGCGACCGATCTCATGCGCACGCTCGCAGCCGAGCATATCCTCGGCATTCCGAATGCGCTCTTCGTCTGGCTCGCCGTCTCCGCGATCATCGCGGTCATGCTCCAGCGCACGGTGCTCGGCCGCGCGATCTATGCAATCGGCAACAAGGAGGCGGCGGCCTATCTCGCGGGCGTCAACACGAAGGGCGTGATTGTCTTTTGCTTCGCCATATGCGGCCTGACCTCCGGGCTCGCCGGCGTCCTGCTCGCCGGCTACTCGCAGAAAGCCTACCAGGGCATGGGCGACGCCTATCTGCTGCCCGCAATTGCCGCCGTCGTCATCGGCGGCACCAACATTCTCGGCGGCCGCGGACGCTATCTCGGCACTCTCGTCGGCGTCATCCTGATCGTGCTGCTCAACAGCGTGCTGTCGATCATGGAAATGCCGGAGGCCGGGCGGCAGGTGATCTACGGCGGCGTGATCATTCTCATGCTATTGGTTTACGGACGCTCGGAACAAGTGACGAGCTAACTTCCCCCGTCGTAGTCTGCGACCTCTCGAGGCGCGTTTGCGAGGAGGCAAGGATGGCGACAGTCAAGCTCTGGACCGATGCGGAGGTTGACGCGCATCCAAAGGTCAAGGCGGTGTTCGACGATATCCGGGCGACACGGAACTCGGACTTCGTCAATAATTTCTGGCGCGGTCTCGCCAACCAGCCCGAGACGCTCGAGCGCGTCTGGAACTCGGTGAAAGCGGTGATGGGCGCGGCCGGACCGCTCGATCCCCTGACGCGGGAGCTCATCTACATCGCCGTTTCGATCACGAACAACTGTTCCTATTGCATCCATTCGCACACTGCGGCTGCTCGCGCGAAGGGAATGACCGACGCGCAATATGCCGACTTCATCGCCGTCGTAACCCTGGCATCGCAGACGAACGCGCTGGCGACCGGCCTGCAATTGCCGGTCGACAAGGAATTCCTCGTCGAGAGCTGATCACAAGCCTGCGAGCGCTGGCCCTGCCCGCTGCCTCGAAGTTTCGGGGACAGCGCCATGACTGTCGTCAGCCGAAGCGGCCGAATGTAATGGCAGAGTTCCGATTGCCCGCATCAAGTTGAGTTGGTCGCGCTCTCATATAGGGCCGCGAGCGCATTGGATCCTCCGCCGCCGGGCTTGACTCTATTAAGACGACCGGTCATATTGGTTGAATGGCGCGCCCCAGCCTTCGCGAACAGATCATCGACGCCGCCGTTGCAACCCTGCACCGACAGGGCTTCAACGGCTCGAGCGTGCAGGATATCACCGAGGCGGCGCATGCCCCAAAGGGCTCGTTCTACAACCATTTCGAGAGCAAGGAGGACCTCGCGGTCGCGGCGCTCAACCGTTATTGGGACCGCGTCGAAGCCTCCCTCGCCCTTCTCGACGGCAACGATCTCCCGCCGCGGGAGCGGCTCATGCGCTATTTCAGGGCGCTCAACGACGTCGCCAGAAAGAACGGATTCCGCACCGGCTGCATGATCGGCAATTTGAGCGCCGAAATGGCTGGCCAGAGCCCGCGAGTGAGAAACGAGCTCACCCGCCTGCTTGCGCGCTGGACCAAGGGAATCGAATCCTGCGTCGTTGAAGCGCAGGCCGACGGCTCCGTTCGGCGCGACCTCGATCCGCGAGACGCCGCCGCCTTCCTGCTCAACGCCTGGGAAGGCGCAATGTTGAGGTCGAAGGCCGATCGCAATTCCGACGCCCTCAGCGCCTTCGACCGCGTCGTCTCAATTCTCTTCGCTTCGTGATGATTGCGCCCTCCGCGTCTGCCCGGATGATTGCAAGATGACTGGACATATTCACCGCCGCGCCGTGCGCCCTGCCCTCCAGAATTCCAGCGCGCTTCGCGCCGTCCCGGGTGCATCCAAGACGCCCGATCACGTCAGGACTCGGTGCCTTGTCGAGCCTCGAGCAATAGAAGATGACCGGTCATATTCCCCATACCTCCCTATGCCCCGACTCCCGCATTTGGCTCGTCCTCACGGGCGTCTCGGCTGCACCAAGACGCCAAGGCGGCGCATTATCAATCTCGATCTCGATCTCAAGATGACTGGTCATATTAGCGCTTGTTCCACCTCCACGCGCGTCGCCCGACGACGGCCGTCGCCAGCGCGCCCCGCGAGGGCGTTTCACCCTGAACCACTTGCATAAGGAGCACTGAAACATGAAGGCCATACAATATCGCGCCTATGGCGACTACGCGGAGAACCGGCTCGCGGACGTTCCCGCGCCGCTGCCGGCGGACGGCCAGGTCCTGGTCGAGATGCGGACCGCGGGCGTCAATCCCCTCGACAACACCTTCCGCTCCGGCAAGATTTTTCTGGCGACGCCAGAAAATCTGCCGCGGGTCGGCGGACAGATGGGCGCTGGCGTGGTCACCGAGTCGAAGAGCCCGAAGTTCACGGCGGGCGATCGGGTGTTCGTCACCGGCCCCGGCTTCGGCCTCGTCGCCGACGGCGTCTGGCGCGAGCGGGTGGCGGCGCCCGCGGCGGGACTGTGGCCGATTCCGGACGGTCTCGACGACGACCACGCCGCGGCGTTCCTGGCCGGCGCCGGGTATCTTACCGGCTATCTCGTGCTCACCGAATTCGTCTCGTTCCGGCCGGGTCAGAGCGTTCTTGCTCCAGGGATCGGCGGGGCGGTGGGAATGGAGAGCGTGCAGGTCGCCCGCAAGCTTGGAGCCTCGCTCGCCATTTCGACCGCGAGCACGACGGCGAAAGCCGAGAAGGCGCGCGCCGCCGGCTACGAGCACGTCATCGATCTGTCGAAGGAGAGCCTCAAGGGCGGCGTCGCGCGGATCACCGGGGGGAAGGGCGTCGATGTCGTCATCGACGGCGTCGGCAGGACGCTGACCGGCGAGGCGCTCGGCTGCCTCGCCTCCGGCGGGACCTATGCCGTCGTCGGCTACGCGGGCGGGCGAGAAGCGACGGTCAATCTGACCGACGTGATCTGGAAGGCGGCGAAAATACGCGGCTTTACGATGCGCGAGTTCGCGCCCGAGACGATCGGCAAGGCGCTGCGGACGCTTACCGGATATCTCGCGGAAGGCGCGCTCCAGCCGACCATTGCCAAGGCCTTTCCGCTCGCCGATGCGGCCGAGGCTGTCCGCTATCTGATCGAGGAGCGTCCATTCGGGAGGGTGATCCTGCGGGTCAAGGCGTGAAAAAAGCCCGCCCGGAATTCACTCCTGGGCGGGCTCGTCTTCATGAAAAAAAGGCGACGAATTACTTCGCCTTTTCGCCCCGGTCGCGCGCCTTGAGCGCGGCGCCGAGGATGTCGCCGAGCGAAGCGCCAGAGTCGGCCGAGCCGTACTGGGCGATCGCTTCCTTCTCTTCCGCGACTTCAAGCGCCTTGATGGAGACGGCGATCTTGCGCGCGCGGCGATCGAACTGGGTGATGCGCGCGTCGACCTTCTCGCCGACCGAGAAGCGCTCGGGGCGCTGGTCGCCGCGATCGCGCGCGAGCTCGTTGCGCTTGATGAAGGCGGTAAGGTCGGTGCCGGCGATCTTCACCTCGATCCCGCCGTCCTTGACCTCGACCACCTCGCAAGTGACCACCGAGCCCTTGCGCAGGTCGCCCTCGGCCCCCTCTTCGCCGGTCTTCTTGGCCGCGAACGGGTCGTTCGCCAGCTGCTTGACGCCGATGGCGATGCGCTCCTTCTCGACATCGACGTCGAGCACCTTGGCCCGGACCGTGTCGCCCTTCTTGTAGTCCTCGATCGCCTGCTCGCCGGGACGCGACCAGTCGAGATCGCTGAGATGAACCATGCCGTCGATGTCGCCATCGAGGCCGACGAAGAGGCCGAACTCGGTCTTGTTCTTGACCTCGCCCTCGACAGTCGAACCGATCGGGTGCTTCTCCGCGAAGGCCTCCCACGGGTTCTGCAGCGTCTGCTTGAGGCCAAGCGAAATGCGGCGCTTGGCCGAGTCGACCTCGAGCACCTGGACCTCGACCTCCTGGCTCGTCGAGACGATCTTGCCCGGATGGACGTTCTTCTTGGTCCACGACATTTCCGAGACGTGGATGAGGCCCTCGATGCCGGGCTCGAGTTCGACGAACGCGCCGTAGTCGGCGATGTTGGTCACGCGGCCCTTGAGCTTCTGCCCGACGCTGTAGCGCGTCTCGATGTTCGACCACGGATCTTCCTGCAGCTGCTTCATGCCGAGCGAGATGCGGTGGGTCTCGTGGTTGATCTTGATGATGCGCACCTTGACCGTCTGCCCGATGGTCAGGACCTCGCTCGGATGGTTGACGCGCCGCCAGGCGATGTCGGTCACGTGCAGAAGGCCGTCGATGCCGCCGAGATCGACGAACGCGCCGTAGTCGGTGAGGTTCTTCACCGTGCCGTCGATGACCTGGCCTTCGGCGAGGTTGGCGACGATCTCGTGGCGTTGCTCGGCCCGGCTCTCCTCGAGCACGGTACGGCGGGAGACGACGATATTGCCGCGGCGCCGGTCCATTTTCAGGATCTGGAACGGCTGCGGCACGTTCATCAGCGGCGCGACGTCGCGCACCGGACGAATGTCGACCTGGCTGCGCGGCAGGAAGGCCACCGCGCCGTCCAGATCGACGGTAAAGCCGCCCTTGACCTGGTTGAAGATGACGCCTTCGACCTTTTCATTCTTCTCGAACGCCTGCTCGAGCTTGACCCAGCTCTCCTCGCGCCGCGCCTTGTCGCGCGAGATGACGGCTTCGCCGAGCGCGTTCTCGATCCGCTCGAGATAGACTTCAACCTCGTCGCCGAGCCCAGGCGCCGGATCCCGGCCGTGATTGGTGAATTCCTTGAGGGCGACCCGCCCTTCGGTCTTGAGGCCGACGTCGATGACGGCCATGTCCTTCTCGATCGCGACGATCTTGCCCTTGACGACCGTTCCTTCGAACGCCTCGTCTGCGCCGTAGGTCTCGTTCAGAAGCGCGGTGAAATCGTCGCGCGTCGGCGCCAGGGATTGTGTGGAAGCCATTGGTTCTCCTAGTGAGCCCGCTTTGAGCGGGCGGCGCCGGCTTGGGTTCGGGTTGACGTTCAGGCGCCCACCGGTCGGAAAGTCCCGCGCTTCAAATCGGCGCAGTCCTCATCGCCGCCTTTCGGCGGGCCGGCGCGAAGCGGCCGACAGCGGAAGCCCAGGGTTCATCGCCATATGGGAAGCCCATGCGGCGCGCGCCAGCGGCTAGCAGGAAAGCCTCGCGGAAGCAAGGAGGAAGGCGGCGGAGAGGGTCGAAGCGGGCGCGGCGCGGTCGTTCGGCAGTCGCGCGCGCGTCAGGTCCCAACCTTTCCAGCTTCGACACGCTCCAGCTCGGGCGTCTCCAGGACCGGAAATTGAACGAGGCCGCTATTCACCTCCGCCAAACCGGCTAGGAAGATCGATATGTCGACGTCTGCGTCCTCGCCCGGCTCGAGCGGACGAAATCGGCCGTGAAAGAAGGCGTACTCGATTCCGTTGATCAAATGAGGGACGATCCCCTCCAGTCTAAATGCTAGTCTTTCCCCAACTTCATTGCCGGATATGAATTTGAACACTAGAATTTGTCTGATCTTGTAGACCTTTCCTTCTACAAGATGCTCATCGACGAAGCGGTTTCTCAGGCCCCCGATGGGTTGCGCATTCACGCAGACGATCTTTTGACCGACATACCAGTCACGCATGTTAATCCCCATTGCCCGGAGAGTTATTACTGTAGAAAGAGGGTCTTCTCTTTCCTGCCCTACGTTTCCTATCTTAAATATAAACGCAGATGAATGTAAGCTGACAAACGGGATCTGCAACTTAACGCCGGCTTTCGACGTCATTAAGTTTGCGTAATCGTTTTACACGGGGTTTTGCTTTTTTAGACTGATTGCGGACGCGCAGGAGACGGCGGCTATAGATGACCATGGGTAAGCGCTTTGGGGGTAACGACAGGGCGGAATGCGTCGGCGGTTGGGAAGCTCGAGCCCGGCGAGCCGCCCGAAGCTGAGCCGAGGCTCCCGGCTCGACGGCGGCCCGTCAACCCAGCATTTCGTCTAGCCAGTCGAGCGCGGTGCGATTGAGCAGGGACCGATTCATCATTTCGCAGTGATCGCCCGCGCCTTCGGCCGCCGTGAAGCGCACAATCCGCTTTTGGCATTTCAGCGCGTCATGGAGCCGCTGCGCGCCGTTGGCGAGCAGATCATTCTCGGCGGCCGTCAGCAGGGTGGGACAGCGGATGGCCTCGACGCGACCGTCGAGCGTGAAGCGCTCGATCTCGCGAAGATAGTCGCGCAGATTGGTCTGGCCGTTGGCCCAGAAGCCGCGCTGGACGACCTTCCACTTCAGGTTCGTGTTGACGGCGATCATGGCGCCGAACTTCTGCAGGAGAGCGTCGTCGAGCGTGCCGAGATCGGCCGCCGCTGCCGCCGACGCGCCCATCATCATCGCGACCTGACGAAACGAGTCGGCGATCGCCCACTGTCCGGGGTCGGCGATGCAGGCCGCAAGACGCGGTTCGCCGGAGGCCGCGCGGGGCGCGAGATAGCCGCCAAGGCTCCAGCCGCTCAAAGCGATCTTGGCCGGATCGACCTGCGGCAGGCCGAGCGCAAAGTCGACCACCGCGCTTACGACCGTCTCCCAATCCGACCTCAGCGGAATTCCGTGCTCGAACAGCATGCCTCCCTGCCCGGGGCCGTCGAACATCAGGCTGTGATAGCCACGCGCGCAGGCGGCCATGACAGAGGCGAACAGCATGTCGATCATCGTGCCGTCGTAGCCGTTGGTGAAGATGATCGTCGGGCGCGTTGCCGCGGCATAGCCCGCGGCGGGAATGAAATAGGCCGGCATCGCCGCGCCCTCGAACGGAATGCGCTGCGGCAGGATCGGGGGATCGAACAGCCGGAACCCCCGGTCGAGGGCGTCGACCCCTTTTCGATAAGCCGCGAGGAGCAGCGGATCGACCGGCGCGCCGAACAGGGGATGTAGGCTGGTCGAGTAGAAGACGCTTGCCCGCAACAACAGGTCGCGCGCGCTGACGGCCGACCCGCGCCGCTCGGCCGCGTCGGCCTCGGCGGCGAAGCGGTCGCCCGCGGCGACCCACGCCTCGTGGAAGCGCGTAGCGTCGCCGCCGCCAACCGCCTTCGCCACCGCCGCGATCTCGCCAAAGTCGGCCCCGCCGTAAGGGATATAGGCGATCGGCCACGAGCCGAATTCGTCAAGCAAGTCGTCTTTGAACAGAAGGCCCATTAATTTCCCCCGCGAACCCCGGCGCGGGAAGTTTCTAGCGGACGCGATAATGTTGGGGTAGGTCGGGCGCTAGAGCGTCCTGCTTTTGGAATGAATCGGAATGGGATTCCCGAATCGGAGAGTTTTTGATTCAACCTGCGGGCTGGGCGGAGGCCAGCAGGAGATGGCGAAACCGTATTCGCAAGATTTGCGTGAGCGGGTGATCGACGCGGTGGAGAGGGGCCAGATGAGCCGCCGAGCAGCGGCCCGTCATTACGCGATCAGCGAATCCGTCGCCGTCAAATGGCTTGAACGCCTTGAACGCCACGGCTCCCGGGAGCCTGTTGGACATGGGGGCCACCGCGCCTCCAAGCTCATGCCCCATCGGGACTTTCTTGAGGCCGCGCGGGCTGAGAAATCGGACGTCACGCTTCAGGCTCTATGCGATCGGCTGCTGGCTGAGCGCGGCGTCAAGGCGGACACCTCGATGATGAGCCGCTTCTTTCGCCGGATCGGCGTCACGCTCAAAAAAAGACCCTTGTCGCACGGGAGCAGGATCGCCCGGACATAAGTCGCCACCGCAGACGATGGCGAACCTATCAGGGGCTCATCGATCCCAGGCGCCTCATCTTCATCGATGAGACCTGGACGAAGACCAATATGACAAGGCTTCGCGGTTGGGCCCCGAAGGGAGAGCGTCTCGTCGACAAGATCCCGCAGGGCAAATGGAAGACCGCGACTTTCCTCGCCGCCTTGCGCAACGACCGCATCGACGCGCCCTGCCTGTTCGACGGCCCCATCAACGGCGAGCGCTTCCGCGCCTATGTCGAACAGTTCCTCGCGCCGACGCTGAAGCCAGGCGACGTCGTGATCCTCGACAACCTCGGATCGCACAAGGGAAAGGCGGTGCGGAAGGCAATCCGGGATGTCGGCGCCCGCCTCGTGTTCCTGCCCAAATACTCGCCCGACCTCAACCCGATCGAGCAGGTCTTTGCCAAGCTCAAAACTCTGCTGCGCAAGGCGGGAGCGCGAACCTACGACGCGATCTCCGACGCCTGCGGCAAAATCCTCGCGCAGTACACGGCCGCCGAATGCGCCGCATACCTCAAGAACGCAGGATATGCGTAGACCTAAAAGCAGGATGCTCTAAGCTCCGGCAACGCCTCCATTCGAGGCCGCCGGCCGCCCGTCGTCTCTCAGCCAGACGTAGATCGCCGGAATGACCAGCACGGTCAGCGCTGTCGACGACGCGAGGCCGAAGACGAGCGAGATCGCCAGCCCCTGGAAGATCGGATCGGTCAGGATGAAGGCCGCGCCGATCATCGCCGCCGCCGCGGTCAGCGCGATCGGTTTGAACCGGGTCGCGCCGGCTTCGATCAGCGCGTCCCGCAGCGCCACCTTGCCGCCGGCGCGCCGATGCCGGATGAAATCGACCAGCAGGATCGAATTGCGCACGATGATGCCGGCGAGCGCGATGAAGCCGATCATCGAGGTCGCCGTGAACGCCGCGCCGAGCAGCCAGTGGCCGAGCACGATGCCGATCAGGGTCAGCGGCACGGGCACGAGAATGACGAGCGGCAGCAGGAAGGAGCCGAACTGCGCCACGACAAGGAGGTAGATGCCGAGGATCGCCACCATGAATGCCGCCCCCATATCGCGGAAGGTGACATAGGTGACTTCCCACTCGCCGTCCCAGAGTAGCGTCGGCTTCGAGTTGTCGACCGGCTGGCCGTGATATTTGATTTCGGGCGGCCCAGCCGCACCCCAATCCATCCTGGCGATCGCATCCTGAACCGCGAGCATGCCGTAGACCGGCGCCCCGAACCGGCCGGCCACTTCGGCCGAGACCATTTCGGCAAAACGTCCGTTATGGCGGAAGATCGGGTAGGACGCGCGTTCGCGCTTGACCTTCACGACGTCGCCGAGCTCGACATTCTTTCCCTGCCTCGCCGTGCCCCCGGCGGGCAACGGGGTCGAGAGGAGGCGCTCGTCGAGGGTGAGCGAACGCTTCGGCGGCACGACGCTAATGTCGATCGGCTTCAGGCCTTCGCCGCGCTGCGAATAGCCGACTTTCGCGCCCCCGACGATCGCGGCGATCGTGTCATAGACGGCCTGCTCCTCGACGCCATGAAATTCGAGCGCTTCCTGGTCGACCGAGAAACGCAGCCGGTCGGCGGGCGTACCAAAGCTATCGTCGACGTCAACGACGAAATCGACCGACTCGAACCCCTTGCGCACTTTCGCCGCAAGCGCGCGGCGGCTCTGCGCGTCCGGCCCATAGATTTCGGCGAGCAGTGTCGCGAGCACCGGCGGCCCCGGCGGAACCTCGACTACCTTCAGCGCCGAGCCAGGCGGGAGGCCGAGACCCCCGAGACGCTTGCGAATGTCGAGCGCGATCGTGTGGCTGGCGCGCGCCCGCTCCCCCTTCGGCGCAAGGTTGATCGAGAGGTCGCCCTGGTTGGGATTGGCGCGCAGATAGTAATGGCGCACGAGGCCGTTGAAATTGAACGGCGCGGCTGTCCCTGCATAAGCCTGGATGGAGACGAGTTCCGGCAGGTCCTTGAGCCGCTCCGCAGTGGCCATCAGCATACGATCGGAATCCTCGAGGCTGGCACCGCGGGGCAAATCGAGGACGACCTGGATCTCGGACTTGTTGTCGAACGGCAGGAGCTTGACGCGAACGTCCTTCGTCACAAACAGGGCGCAGGCGGCCACGGTCGCCACGCCGACCGCGATGAGGAACGCCTTCGACCGGATGCGGCCCTTGAGCAGCGGCCGGGCGATCCGCGAATAGAAGCGGCCCATGGCGCCGATGTCGTGATTACCAGACTTTCCGTCGCCTTTGCCCTCGAAGCGCCCGCGCGCGAACCGCAGCAGCAGCCATGGCGTCACCGTCACCGCAATGAAGAACGAGAACAGCATCGCGATCGACGCATTGGCCGGAATGGGACTCATGTACGGCCCCATCATGCCGCTCACGAACATCATCGGCAGGAGCGCCGCGATAATCGTGAGCGTCGCGACGATCGTCGGATTGCCGACTTCCGCGACTGCGTCGACGGCTGCTTCCGCGAGGCCCCGCCCGTCGCGCATCGCCCAATGCCGCGAGATGTTCTCGACCACGACGATGGCGTCGTCGACCAGGATGCCGATCGAGAAGATCAGCGCGAACAGGCTGACGCGGTTGATCGTGTAGCCCATGAGCCAGGACGCGAACAGGGTCAGCAGGATCGTCGTCGGGATGACGATGAGGACGACAAATCCTTCGCGCCAACCGATCGCGATCGTGATCAATACGACAATCGAGAGCGTCGCGAGGCCGAGATGAAACAGGAGCTCATTGGCTTTCTCGGTCGCAGTCGCGCCATAGTTGCGCGTGACCGCGACCTCGAGCCCGCTCGGCACGATGCGGCCTTTGACGTTTTCGAGACGGCGAAGGACATCGTCGGCGACCAGGACCGCGTTCGCGCCCTTGCGCTTGGCGACCGCGAGCGTGACGGCGGGCCGCCGCTCGAGCTCGCCATCGGCGAGACGGGTCATCGTCCAGGCGCGATGCTCAGGCTCGGCCGCGCCGACGACGACGTCGGCGACATCCTTGACGTAGACCGGCCGGCCGTCGCGCGTCGTGAGCAGGAGGAGACCAATGTCCGGGACGCCCTGCAGGGTTTGGCCGGCGAGAACGGGCAGCGACTTTCCGCCGTCGCGAAAGGAGCCGACGAGAAACGAGCGATTGGCGTTGCCGAGCTTGTCGATGAGCTGGCTGAGCGTCACGCCATAGAGCGCCAGACGCTCGGGGTCTGGCTCGACGCGAATCTGGTTCGGGCTCCCGCCGACGATATAGGCGCCGCCCACATTGTCGACCTTGACGATCTCATGCTGAAGCTCCTCCGCGACCTGAAAGAGGCCATTGTCCGACCATCGCCCGGCCTGGCCCGGTGAGGCCGAGAGGGTCAGGTCGACAATCGCCACGTCATTGATGCCGCGGCCGATGATCAGCGGCTCCGGAATGCCCTTCGGCAAGTCTGCGATGTTCGCGCGGATCTTCTCGTGGACGCGAAGAATTGCGGTGTCCTGGTCCGTCCCGACCAGGAAGCGCGCCGTGACGACCACGCGGTCGTCCTCGGTCTGCGAATAGACGTGCTCGACGCCGTCGATCCCCTTTACGATGTCCTCGAGCGGACGGGTCACGAGCTCGACGGCTTCACTGGCCTTGTAGCCGTTCGCCTGAACGATGATGTCGACCATCGGCACGCTGATCTGCGGCTCCTCCTCGCGCGGGAGGGAGGCGACCGCGAGGAGGCCGGCGACAATGGCGGCGATCAGGAGAAGCGGAGTCAGCGGCGAGTTGATGAAGGCGCGGGTAAGAACGCCCGAAAGCCCGAGCTTCATGGCGACACCAGCTCGTCGCCGTCCTTGAGTCCGGCGAGAATCTCGACGTTCGCGCCTTGGGGCTCGCCGAGCTGCACGACGACTTCTGTTCCGTCGGCGAGCTTCGCATAGTCGACGCCGGCGCGGCGGTAGATGTACTCGCTCGGAACGATCGTGGTTCGCCGCGTGCCGGTGCTGACATAGACACGCGTGCGCTCGCCGACGAAATAATCGCCGAGCGCGGGCACTTCGACATCGGCTATGACCCGGCCGCCCTCGATCTCCGGATAAACGAGGCGGACATGACCCTCGCGCTTGGCGCCGCCGTCCTCGAGGCCGCGCGCGCCGATCTGGACCGCGTCGCCCGCGCGCATGAAACGGGCGTGGCGCTCAGGCAATTCAAGGCGGAGAATGTAGCGGTCCTCGGCGAGCGTCGCGATCGTTTCGCCGGGCAGCACCACCGACCCTTCCGAGACCGGGACGCGCAGCACCCGGCCCGCGCCCGGCGCGAGCACGGCGCCCTCGCTGATCTGCTGGACGACGACGTCGCGGTCCGAGCCCATGGCCGAAAGCGTGCGCTCGGCGACGTCGAGCGCGGTCTTCGCCGCGTCGACCTGAACCTGCGTGCTCACGCCGCGACGCTCGAGCTCGACCGCGCGGTCGTAGTCCGCCTTGGCCTTGTCGCGCTGCGACTGAAGGGACTGGATGCGCGACTCGATGCTCTGCATCTGAAGCAGGAGCTTGGGATCTGCGACGACGGCGATCTGCGCCCCGGCGGCGGCGCGGTCACCTTCCTTCACGCTGAGCGACGAAATCGTGCCGCCAATGCGCGCCCGCGCGACCAGCTGATGAACGGGCTCGACGGTTCCGATCACCGCTTTCTGGTCGGCGACCTCGGTCGTGTGAACGGTGAAGCTCGTTCCCGCAAGCGCAGGCGGCGACATCAGAACCAGGGCCGCAACCATCACGTTCGCGCGCATCGATATTTCTCCCTATCCGCGGACTTGACACATATATTAGTACTTGCTACATTAGCAAGTATGAATTTACGAGAGCTTCAATCAAAGGCCGGGGCGGCGGAGGCGCTGCTGAAGGCGGTCGCCAATCGCAACCGCCTGATCATTCTGTGCGAGCTTCTGAACGGCGAGCGCTCGGTGACGGCGCTACAGAGCGCTGCCGGCCTGAGCCAGTCGGCGCTCTCGCAACATCTGGCGCGTCTACGGGCGGACGAGCTCGTGGCGACGCGCCGGGAGTCGCAGGTGATCCACTACTCGCTGGCGAGCGATCACGTTCGCCGGCTGATCGGCCTGCTCTACGAGCTCTATTGCGCCCCGGCGCGCGAAACGAAGACGAAGCATCCGCCACGGAACCGAGAAAGAAGGAGAGTCTTATGACGCTTGATCGCATGGTCATGGCCTTCGCGGGCCTTCTCATTCTCGTGAGCCTGACGCTCGCCGAGCTTTTCAGTCCCTACTGGCTGCTCCTGACGGCGTTCGTCGGGCTGAACCTGATCCAGGCCTCGTTCACCGGGTTCTGTCCCACCGCGCTCTTTTTCAAGCGCATCGGCGTCCGGACGGGCCAGGCGTTCTCATAAGGGCCCGAGCGCTGGCGCTCCTTAATCCATCGCAAACGCACGCGATCGGTGGTGTCTGTCGTTGAATGAAAATGCGGGAGGGCGGGATGACCCGAGTTGTCGTTATTGGAGCCGGGATCGGCGGCGCGCCGATGGCGAGCGGTCGGCGTCTGTGTCACGATCCCGCCGTTTGAACCCACTCCCGTTCCGGTCGGCGCGCCAAAGACCGGGTTCATGCAAGGTCCGCAACGATTCGAGCGAGCCCGGCTACGAGCGCTTCGTGATGAAGACGCTCGGGGTCAACCGCCTGCGCACGCCCGAGCCGGTGTTACGAAAGCAACCTTTCTAAGGAAGGTCAGGTGGCGAACCCGACGCGGCGCTCGGCAGACGCCCGCGCGCAAATGCGGCGACATGCCCAATATGGATGTTCGAGGCTGCGACCAGCCGCGCCTCATCCCGAGCCATCGTCGCTTCGAAGATCTCGCGGTGCTCTGCGGCGATAACCGCCGGATCGGGTAGCGCCAGCCAGGCGACATAGCGGTATCTTAAGGCCTTGGCGAACACTTGCGAGCGCAGTTGCTTTAAAAGGCGCAAGGGGCACGCGCTCGCGATTGCATCATGGAAGGCCGCGTTGCGGATCTCCCACGCCGGGTCGGCTCGCTCGTCGGTCTCTATGATGCGCTGCTCGGTATGAGTGAGCTGATGGAACGCCGCGATGACCTGGCTCTCCCAAATCTCGTCGCCGTGAACAAGCGCGAGACGGAGGATGGCGGCTTCGACCAGCTTCCGGGTCTCGGTCAGGTCGTCCAGATCCTCCTCTGACATCATGTCCACACGGAAGCCGTGCCGTCCTTCGAAGACGATGAACTGTTCAGCCGCCAGCCCGGCCAGCGCCTCTCGCAGCGGACTCATGCTCACCCCATAGCGCGCGCAGAGCGCCATCAACAGGAGCCGCTCGCCGGGCCTGAACTTTCCGGTAATGATGTCATCTCGGATACGCTCCGAGGTGATCTCCGCAAGCGTCTGGCGGCTTGCTTCAGTCGTCAAACTTGCGCTGGGCGAGCGCCTCGGCATGAACTCTCCCTCCCGAGGAAAAAGCGAATCTCTATTGATAGTTGATGATCCGTCTTTCCACCGCCGTAACCACGAGGAAGATCGCGACCGCGAGGGACGACGAGACGATAATCGCCGCGTAGAGGAGATCGGACCGGTAGTTGAAGGTCGACTGGATGATGAGGGCGCCGAGCCCCTTGTTCGCGCCAATCCACTCGCCGACGATGGCCCCGACCACGCAGGCGGTTGAGGCGATCCGCAATGAAGCGAACAGGAATGGAA
Source organism: uncultured Alphaproteobacteria bacterium (assembly GCA_963794655.1). GTDB lineage: Bacteria > Pseudomonadota > Alphaproteobacteria > Rhizobiales > Beijerinckiaceae > Roseiarcus. The sequence goes on along the minus strand of CAWCEV010000005.1, from coordinate 33,272 downwards.
GCGACCGCGGCACGCGCAGTTTCCAGAAGATTTCAAAGCTGCTCGCGGAGAGAACGTGCATGAGTTCGATCTCGCTGGCGCCGATCGCGTCCAGTCCGCGCGTCATGTTCACCAGCGTCGGAAAGAAGCAGATGATTGATGCGATGATCACCTTTGGCAGGATCCCGATGCCGAAAATCAAGACGATGATCGGCGCGAGAGCGAGAACAGGAATCGTGTTGAGGAACAGCACGACGGGAAAATAGGCTTGCTCCGCCCGCTTGTTATACACAAATCCGATCGCCACGAGGATGGCGGCAAGGTTGCCGATGATGAACCCAAGAATGCTCTCGATGAAGGTTGGGACCAAGTTCTGCCACAGCAGCAGCGGATCGGCCGCGATGCGCTGCATCACCTGCCAAGGTGTCGGGACGATGAATCTGGGAACGCCGAACAGCGGGATGATAAGCTGCCAGAAAGCCAGCAGTGAAAGAGCGCCGAGGGTTGGAAGCACGACGCGGGACGTCACGGAAGCGCGTTGACCGCGGTCCTTCAGCATGTTCGCAGCACGGCCCTCAGACTGCCCATGCGCTCGACGAAAGCCGGATCTTCGCGGATGGACCCCGAGGCGGCGGCCTTGACGCCGCGCAAATCTTCAAGCTCCCGCAGCCGGCCCGGATTTGAGGCCAAGACGAGGACTCGCTCGCCGAGATAGGCCGCCTCCATAATGCTGTGTGTCACAAAGAGGATCGTCATCCCTGTTGCGCGCCAGATATTCAGCAATTCCTCGTTCAGGCGATCGCGGGTGATCTCGTCGAGGGCGCCGAACGGCTCGTCCATCAAGAGGATTCGCGGGCGCGACAAGAGCGCGCGCGCAATGGCGACACGCTGCCGCTGCCCGCCCGAAAGCTGATGCGGATAGGCGTTCTCGCGGCCGGAGAGCCCCATCATGGCGATCAGTTCGGCCGCGCTGGCCCCGCCACGCTGATCGCGGCCGTCGACGCGTCCGACCTCTTCGGGCAGGCGCAGGTTCCCAAGCACCGTGCGCCAAGGCAACAGCGTCGAATCCTGAAAGACGAACCCGACATCGCGGCGGCGACGCGCCGCCGCCGGCGGCTGACCGAAGACCTCGATTGTGCCCGCGGCCGGATCGAGCAGGTCGGCGATGACCCGCAGCAGCGTCGATTTTCCGCAGCCTGACGGCCCGATGATCGTGAGGAACTCCCCGTCGGCAACCTCGATATTGAGACCGGCCAGAACTTTGTGGAGCCCGGCCGGTCCCTGAAACGCCACATCGATGCCGGTCGCCCGGATCGCCGGAGGCCGGCTCGAGACAGATGATCGCTCATCGGATTGAGACTCGAGTCCCGCCGCCATCAAAATTTTGGACGATCGGCCGCAGTGCGTTCCAGGATGGCGGTGGTCATCGATTCATTCAGCACTGGTTTGGCCGCATCCTTGAACATCCCGATGTCGTTCATCAGATCGATCTGGTTGCCGATGTCGGACGGCTTGAAGCTGCCCCAACCGTTTTCCTTGGTATTGGCGTCGAAGGAAAGACCGAGCACGAGTGGGATGGTCTTTTTCTCGATCGCGAGATCGAGATTGGGGTAGGCCTTGACGGCGATTTCGACGGCCTCCTCCGGATGTTCGTGTGTATAGCCCCAGCCCTTGGCGACAGCGGTCAAAAAGCGGGCGAGGACATCAGAATTCTTGTCGAGCGCCTGTTCGGTGGCGAAATAGACGTTGCCCGGATCGATGATGCCGGCGGCGCTTTCCATCATCGTAATCCGCTCGGGACCGATGACCGCCAGCGCCTGGGTGTTGGTGATCCAACCAGTCACGACATCGAGCTGGCCCGCGGCGAGCGGGGTCATGTCGAAGCCCATCGTCGAGATGTTGAGCTTCGAGGGATCGAGTTTGGCCTTGGCGATCAATGCATCGAGCGTGGGGCGGGCGGTGGGCTGGATTCCGATCCGCTTGCCATAGAGGTCCTCGGGCTTGTGCACCGGCGCCTTCGGCAGGGAGAAATAGGCGAAGGGCGCCTGCTGGTACCCGGTGGCGAACAGGCGCACTGGGGCGCCCGCCGATCGGGCCAGTAGGAGCTGTGAAACGCCGGAAAACTGGCCGAGCTGGGCCTGACCGGAGACAACCGGAGCTAGCGTTGCCGAGTTGGGCCCGCCGGGGCTCATCTCGACATCCAGGCCCTGATCCTTGAAATAGCCGTTGTGGACGGCCACGATGTCGCCAATCTGGCCGTTGCCCATAAGCCAGTCATACTGGATCACAACCTTGGCGGTGTCGGCGCGACTCGTCGCCGGCGCCAGAAGGCTGACACCGGGTCCGGCGGCGATGGCGCCAAGGGCGACGCCTCCCTTCAATAGACGCCTTCGGCTGATCATTGGCGCATGCCCGTTCTCGAGACTGCTCATTCCACCTCTCCAAACCTCTTCCCGCCAAGTTCATCCAGCCACGCATATATCTCCCAAAGATAATCGTCTGGATCGGTGAAATAGACGCAGCGCGCCTGCCATGGGTAATCCTTCGGCGGCGCGATGAAGGTCACCCCCCGCGCCACGAGCTGTTCGTAGAGCGCGTCGATCTCCTCTGGCCTCTTGAGCTCGATTGCGCCGATGGACTTGTGCACGCCCGGAGCGGCCCTTTTGCTCGATATGCCGACGGTCTTCGCGATGTGGTCGATTTCCCAAAGGGCGAAGGCGACATGCTCGGTCTTGAAGTCAGCGAACCCCTGAGCCTTCGTGCGCAAGGCAAAGCCGAGCTTGTCGCGGTAGAAAGCGACCGACCGCTCAACGTCTTCGACCAGGAAGCAGAAATCAGTGATGGGGGGCATTCCGAAGGGCATGAGGAAAACTTTCGAAATTATGGCCGACTCTCGATAATGTAACAGAAAGCGCACATTCGTCGAGGCCAAAGAATTGGCATTGTGACTATTATCCGACCCGGCTGATGCGGGTGCGGCCGGACGCTAGTCGTCCCGGGCAAGCGGGCGCTCTGAATTCTGGCAAACCTGATCAGTCGATTCCATTTACAATAATCAGAAATCATGATAGGTTGCTGACGATGGCGCGTTCGGACCATGCCGGTCAGGCGAGCGGGAGCGGAGGGCGTGAAATGCATTCAGCCTAACCCATTGAAGTGAATGGTTTTATCACGGTAGCGGCGATTCGGTTTCCCTTCCGCTCTCCTTGGTTTTCCTTCCGGTTTTCCCTTTGCTTTCCTTCCGCCGGGCATGGCTTTCCTTCCACGGCGCTTTGGGATCCTTCAGCGCCCCGGTGAAGCTTGCGGTCACGCCCGCCAGGGGAAGGTCCAGGTCTCGGTCAGCGCTTTGGCGCCCGCGCGCAGAAAGACGCGCAGGTCGGTGCTCTGGCCCGGGTCGACCGCGACATCGACGCCGGCCCGAAAGCCGCGGATATGGGTGTTGGGGATCAGGAAGGTGCGCAGGACGCGGCCGGCCGACGTCGTCGCGACCGTTTCGACCATCGACGGGTCGCTCATATAGTAGGACAGATCTCCGCCGGAGAAGTCGATGAGGAATCGCGTCGCGCCGGGCGGCGGGGACTCCGGCGCTCCAAGGGCGCGCGGAGCGACGCGGAAAGTCCCGACCGTGCGGCCGCCGGGCGTCAGGCTCTGATCCATCGCCATCGCCGTGATGCGATAGCCGTAGGAGAGCGACTTGCCGACGTCGAGGCCGTCCTTCGGCGCCCAGAAGGCGACGATGTTGTCGTTGGTCTCGTCGCTGGTCGGCAACTCGATGAGGTCCACGCTGCCCTCGCCCCAGCCCTCATGGGGCTCGATCCAGTAGCTCGGCCTCAATTCATAGGCGAGATCGAGATCCTCGTAGTCGCTGAAATTCCGGTCGCGCTGGAGGAGCCCAAAGCCGCGCGGGTTGTTGTCGAGAAAGGTCGACACGCGCGGCGCGGCCGGATTGCTGAGCGGCCGCCAGATCCACTCGCCCGCGCCGGTGTGGATCAGGAGCCCGTCGGAATCATGCAACTCGCCGCGGAAATCGTCGTGGAACCGGCGATCGGCCTTGCCGACGAAATACATCGAGGTCAGCGGCGCAAGTCCAATCGACGGCGTGGCCTTGCGCGCGAACAGCGTGACGTTCGTCTCGATCACGCTTTCCTGACCCGGCGTGAGGTCGAAGCGGAAGGCGCCCGTCGTCGATTCGCTGTCGAGGAGCGCGTAAATGACGATGTGCTCCCCGACGGGGTCAGGGGTCTCGATCCAGAACTCGCGAAAGAACGGGAACTCCTCTTTGAGGCCGGGACCAGCGTTGATCGCCAGCGCCCGCGCGGAGAGACCGTAGCGCTGACCACGGCCAAGAAAGCGGAAATAGCTCGCGCCGAGAAACGCGATCACCTCATCCCATACGTGCGGAACGTTGATCGGGAAGCGCAGCCGAAAGCCGGCGAAGCCGAGATTGATCGGCAACACGCCTTCGACCTTGGTGCGGCCATAGTCGAAGAGATTTGTCGCGTAGGGGATCGGCGCGGGGATGCCGTCACGCAACACGTTGACGACCACCGGTCGCTTGTAGAGATGCCCGAGATGGAACAGCTCGAGCCGGAAATTCGCCCCTTCCTGGCCCAGGAGCGGCTTATCGGATTTGAAGCGAATGTCGCGCCACGCGTCGAAATCGAGGTTTGCCAGGCCGTCAGGCAGAGCGGGAATCGAACCGTCAAAAGGCGCGGCCGCGAGGTCATGCGCCCGTTTCACGACGTCCGCGAAGCCGAAAGGCGCCGGCGCCCCGGCCGCGGGCTGCGGCGCGCCGGTCTGTGCCGCCGCAGGCGCGAGCATACGCGCCCCCGACGCGGCTGCAAGGCTGACGAGCAGCGCGCGGCGGGACAAATCGTGCATGAGGGTCATTCAGGCTGGGCGGTTAGGCTGGACGGATCGGCGAGCTCGAGCCCATGAGAAAGGCCGGCCCGGGGCAAGCGCCGCTAGGGCCACGGCGCGAACGGGCCGCCGCCGGGGTTGGTGTGCACGATCGCCTCGACCCCCATGCTGAAATTGGAAGTGATTTGATAATTGACGCCGACGCCGACGGTCCCGACCGCCTGCACCGCGCCAGGGCCGGAGAACACGCTATTGATGGCGTCGCTGGCGTTGAACGCCCCGCCGCCAAACCGGGTCGGACGGACGAAATCGACCCCCGTGATGACGTAAGGCGTCACCTGGCCGAAACGATAACCCATGATAGCCGAGCCCCCGGCGAAAGCGCCCCCGGTGAACTGGGAAAACCCGGGGCCAGACTGGAGATAAGGCATATAGCCGGTCGAGACCTGCACTCCCAGCATGATCCCGTTGTCGAAAACGTGCTCGTAGCTCAAGTCGGTTTCGCCGCCGACCCCGCCCTTGATCCCCTTGCCGCCCCAGACTGAGATACCCGCGCCTACGGAAAGCCCGGCCCAGGGATCCGGCGCGACGTCGGCGGCGCCCGGGCCGAGCGCCGGATAGTTCGACGGCGCGGTCGGCAGGTCGGCCGCGCGGGCTGGCTCCAGCTGGAGGCAAACCGCAGCAGCGGCGGAAAGACAAGAGATGGCGAAGCGCATGAAGTTTCTTCTACCATAGGTCCGCGAACGATGCATCGCGGTTTCGACTGCGGCATCTTGATGATCGTCGCTTGATCCCCTCGCGGGATCCCTTCCGGGTCAACTGAAGGGTCGGCGCCAGTGCGAAAATGTCCAACGCCTGCGCTGGACAAGGCGAGCCGGTACCGCCTATAAGCCGCGGTCCGCTGCGCCTCGACGGCGTCAGCCGCCCAGGTAGCTCAGTTGGTAGAGCATGCGACTGAAAATCGCAGTGTCGGTGGTTCGATTCCGCCCCTGGGCACCATCCCTCCAACCGCTGATTGCCGCCGTTTCCTCGACTACTCAAAGACTTGGATAAAAAGAGTTGCTTCGCTTCGGCTCGGCGAGCACGCTAAGAGTTCGCTGCGGTATCCGGTAATTTACCCCCATCGCCTTGCTGGCGCCTTGCTAGAAACGGTCTTCCTGTTGCAATCTTCGCGTCGTCAATTTGTGGTGCCAGAGGTTTGTGATGCGGGCGAAAATCACCAAGCGCACAGTGGACGGTTTGCGGTCCGGCGAACGCGACACCTTCCTCTGGGATACCGAACTCCCAGGGTTTGGGTGCAAAATCACACCCAAAGGTAACCGAATTTATATCCTCCAATATGGCCGATCTGGACGGGACCACAGGGTCACAATCGGCCGACACGGCATAGACGTCACGCCGGAGCAAGCACGTCTCGAAGCCCAGCGCCTTCGTGGCTTGGTCGCCGGTGGCGAGACACCATCAGCGGCTCGACAAAAGCGGTCCGAGAACACGAGCGTTGCCGAGCTCGCCCGGCGCTACCTCGACGAATATGCGATCCCCCACAAGAAGCCGTCCGGCATCGCCCAGGATCGTCGTAATCTCCAAAACCACGTAATGCCGTTGATAGGCAAACTGCCCGTGAAGTCCATCGAGCGGGCCGATGTCACCCGAGTCATGCGCGAAGTTGCCGTCGGCAAGACTGCAAAGAACGAAAAAACCAAACTGCAAGGCAGACGCATAGTCCGCGGTGGCGAGATCGTGGCAAATCGCGTGCAGGCTCTTCTTTCAAAGATGTTCGCGCTCGCCGAAGATTGGAAACTTCGTCCGGAAGGGACCAACCCCTGCCGGGGCGTCAAGCGATACGCCGAGCATAAGGTTGAACGGTTTCTCTCTTATGACGAGTTAGCCCGACTTGGGACTGCCCTGTCAGCAAGCGAAGTCGAGCATAGGGGGTCCAAACTTTCTCGCACTGGGAGAACCTCAATCGCCGCGTTGCGACTCCTGCTCTTGACTGGGTGCCGCGTCGGCGAAGTTCTTGGATTACAGTGGCGACACTTTGATCAGGAACGTCGGCTTCTCATGCTGCCTGATAGCAAGACAGGGGCGAAATCCGTCTTTCTGAATCAGCCCGCGATGGATTTGTTGCTCTCTTTGTCTCGTGACCAAGGCAAAGATTACGTCTTCGAGGGTGATCGAAAGGGGAAGCCAATTGGCTCCCTGCGCAAACCTTGGGAGCGGATTTGCGCTGCGGCAGAAATCGAAAACGTTCGGCTTCACGATTTGCGCCACAGTTTTGCAAGCGTGGGCGCTGCTGGCGGTCTGAGCCTCCCGGTGATCGGGGCACTCTTGGGCCATTCCCAACCCGCGACGACCGCCCGATATGCCCATCTGGCTGCGTCGCCCTTGCATCAGGCGGCGGATGCAATTGGGGCACAAATTGAGGCTGCCATGAGCGGTCGTGGGAAGATGCCCAAGAATTTGGGGCCGAATGGTTTCGCTTGATCTGACGCCATCTAAACAGTTCAGACTATGAATCTTGGGGGTCAGGAGTTCGAATCTCTTGGCGCGCCAGCACTTAGCTCCGTTTTTCTACCCTCGAAAATGAGGCCGGTAAGCATTCGGTAAGCGAGCGGCGCGAATCCGTTGACGCTCGCCGAGGCGGTCGACCCCGGTTGCCGACGGGCAGGCCTTACGTGAGTCCCGGCGAGGCGCAAAGCGACGCCAGCTGACCGACCGCGCTACGGTCGAAGGGTCAAGCTATGCCCAGAAGGCTATGATACGATTTGATAATCAGCGCCACAAAAGGGGGGCTACCGACCGATCCTTTCCGACAGACCAATCCTTTGCGTTTAGTTTCTGAAACACCCCCTGCCCGTGTACCCCGACCATCCGGGCTATCCGGCCGCGACCTGGGCCCACTAATTTTGCTGACCGAAATAGTTTGAGATCCCAAGCAAAACCAGCCTTTTCAATTGCTCAAAACATCGAAATATCTTAATATTTTGTATCTACAAAGGATTGCTCAGATGGCAGCGGCCGCACCGGCCGAGAGGCCTTGGACGAAGTACGCGGCGGCGTCGGCTCAGGCCGCCCCGATGATCGTTCAAGGCCCTGGCGGCGCACGTGTGCAATTCCCGGCCGGGACCGACCCGGCCCTGGAGTGGGCCCCTGGGGGCGGACATGGACGGACTTAACATTTGACCGGCAGGCTGAGCTTTCGAAGGACGAAAGCTCATGGCCAGGTATCGATCCCACAGCATCGAATTCAAGCGTCAAATTGCTCAAGAGTTTTTGGCTGGCGATACGCTTCACGGTTTACAGAAGCGCCACGATCTCTCGCGCAATTTGATCCTTGTGTGGGTCGAACGATACCAAGCCGGCGCCTTCGACGAGGACGCTGCCGCAGCCGAGCTCCTTCAGCAATATGTGGATCGCCGCCCTCGAACGGCTGGTCGGCAAGCAGGCGTTGGAATTGGAATTTTTAAAGGGGGGGGGGGTCAGCGAAACGCACCGCCAGCGAGAAGCGGGCCTACATCCGCAATTGCCGGCCCGAAAGCGTCTCCGTCGCCGAAGGATGCCGGCTGATGGGGATCTCGCGCTCGGCCTACTATGACGCGCCTCCGAGGGCGCCCGATGACACAGCCATCGTCGAGGCGATGAGCGCGATCCGTGACGCGTTCGAACGCTACGGTTGGCGACGCATGCAGGCCGCCCTTCGCCAGCAAGGCCTCGTGGTCAATCACAAGAAGGTCAAGCGCCTCATGCGCGAACACGATCTTAAGCCACGCATGCGTCGGCGATATGTGGCGACGACGAGCAGCGACCACGACTTCCGATCTTCCGCAATCTGGCCGAGGACAGTGTCGCCAACGGCGCTAATCAGCTCTGGGTCGCCGACATCACGTACGTCGCTGTCACGACGGGCTTCGCTTATGTCGCCGTGATTCTCGACGCCTGGTCGCGCCGCGTCGTCGGCTACGCCATCAGCCGATCCATCGATGTCCGGCTGACGCTCGCCGCTCTGAAGGGGCGGCAGGCGGTGACCGGACTGCGAGGCAATGACAGCGCCAGCGCCGCCGTCGGCGATAACCTTGCCGAATTCTTCCAGGACAAGCGCCGTGCCATAGAGATCGACCTTGAGCGAACGGAACGCCCGCTGGTCCGGTGATATAGATGTCTCCATTGTAGAAGATCTCGCCGCCGGTTGCTCCGATGTGCCAATTTACGTCGACGAAGACGAGGTTGACAGGCGCTGTGGAGAGCGGAGAAGTAACAGTGTAGGAGAACGAGGCATCGTTTGCTATCGCGCCAGCGTCAACCCCCGTGATCGTCCAACCGCGGGCAAACGCGATGTCACTCGCATAAGTGTCAGTTCCGTCATTGGAAGTGATGCCGAAGCACCCCCAATGTTCCGCGATCATGCTGTCTTCGTCCGGCGGCAAGTAGCCAGCCAGTCCCCCGGGAACGAGCTGCATAAAACAGGGGCCTACACTGCTTATATTTGGGTTATTCCAGATATCGAGCGTGCTTTCATTGCTGCAAGTTGCTATAACATCTTGCCACGGCAAAATCTTCGTTTCAGTTTTCGGGACGAACTGCACCGGCCAGGGGTTCGATTTCCTGCCTTCAGGCGATTCATAGGTGATTGTCACGGCTTGCGGGAGGACGCCCGCCGTGTCCGCCGGCAACGTCATTTTGATGGCGTCGGGCAACAGCCGCTCTTGGGGATCGACAGAACCAAATCGCTGTGGGGAAAGGCCTTATCCGAGAATCGAACAGTCACGGTCCCGGTCTTTTCGCTTGTGCATTCATCTTTGCTGTCGAAATCCCATCCCTTCAGCATGAACGATCGACCGGGCGTTATAGTGTCGGGGCTGACGCTCGTGATCACGGCCTTGTTGTGGAAATTAGCGTGCCAGACGTTGGACGTCTGCTCGCCTGGTGCAGTCAGCGTGATGTCGACCGTCTGTGAATCCGCGGCTCCCTGCGGATGGGCGATGTCAATGGGGAAAGCGGATTGGGCTAAAGTGTCTACGCCCAGTATCGTATCGAGATGAAATTCGGTCTTCGACCCGTTCGCGTTCGAAAAAGGCTCACGGGTAACTGACTTTTGAAAGCAACCTTGATTTGACCCGGCACCAAACCGAAATGCTCCGCCTCGAGAACAATGATGCTGGTGGGGTCGATATCGGACGGCCCCGAGATAATCTTGGGCAGAACTGGCTTGATCGAAACCGCGTCGATAAGGGAGAAGTGATCCTCTTGATTGGCGATGTAGGGGGAACCCGTCCCGCTGAATTGAAGCTTTTGCGCTTGGGTCCCGACGACCTTGAACGGAAACGTAACCATGTCGAAGTTTGCCGTGCTTGCGGGCGTGTATGGCCCGAATGTCTGGGCGCCGATCGAGACCCGAATGGGCAGCGCGGCCGGGATACCGACGCAATTGCCTCCGGAACAGCCGAAGGAGCCCCGCGCCAGTTTGAAGGAAAGCTCGTAGCTGCCCAGGGTCAGGGTCACCGTCTGCCAGATGACGCCGAGATTCTCGATCCACGCCATCTGATCGCCGTCCGACGCGTTCGGCGCCTTGGTGTACCCCGCCGATCCCCCACCGTGATGCCGCTGTCGCCGCCGGGCGAGCTCGGAAAATTCCACAGGACACCAGGCCCGGTCAGCGCCGGGTCGCCGTCCTGGGCAAAGCCACCCGGATCGCTGGAGACGTTGGGAACCTCAAAGCTGCCATTACCCACGGCCTGCGCTTGCGCACCGTCGGCATGGACGACGAGCAGGAACGCGATGGCGATTGCGAGAGACACCGATACGAATTCAACGCGCTTCTTTGCGGTGGTCATCTGTGGCTGTCCTGCGTATTCGGCTTCGCGTCTCCGTTCGAAATCTTGGGCTCTGCGTCGACCATAGCCCAATCGATGTGGAGCGCAAATTGTGCGGCGCGGGTCCGGCGCGACGAAGTCGCCACCCTGTGCGGGACTGACCTTTTTTTTGCGCGAAGGAGACGGCTGGAATTGACGACGTGAAGCGGACATTGCGCTCTTAACGCTGCCTGAGTATCTCGTCGGCCGGCGCCCTGGAAAGCCGGCGTCCTGGAAAGCGGCGACATGTTCAATCCCGACAGGGCTCATCTCATCGGCCTGCTCGTGGCTGCGAGCCTCATTAGCAGCGCGACCGGTCCGGCAGCGGCGGCCGTTCACATCGACGGCCAGGTTCAGGCCGGCGGCGGAGCGGTCGCGAACGCGACGGTGACCTTATGGGCCGGGAGCGCGGCCGAACCGATGCAACTTGCGCAAGCCAAAACTCGGGACGACGGCAGCTTTGCGCTCAGCGCCGATGCGACGCCCAGACCGGGCGAGAGCCTTTATCTCGTCGCCAGGGGCGGGGTCGCCTCGGTCAACAAGGGCGCGGGCGACAACCCGGCGCTCGCGTTTCTGGCGGTGCTCGGCGCCAGCGCGCCGGCCAATGTCACCGTCAACGAGATGACGACCGTCGCGGCGGTCTGGACCAACGCGCAGTTCCTCGACGGCTCGGCGCTTAAGGGCCCAATCTTCAGCCTCGGCATCGGAGCCGGCAACGTTCCGAATTTCGTCGAAGTCTCCACCGGCGGATGGGGCGCGGCGATCCAGGACCCGCTCAACAGCGGTCAGACGCCGACGATGGCGAATTTCGCCACGCTCGCCGATGCGCTCGCGGGTTGCGCGACGCGGGTCACGCCCATCGCCTGCGACATGCTGTTCCAGGCGGCGAAAGGGCCGAAGGGCGACGCGCCGGGCGACACTCTGGCGGCGGCCGAGGCCATCGCGCGCGCTCCCTGGTATCTGCCCGGCCGAGTGTTTGCGCTGCTCGACGCGTTCTATCCGGTTCCGATCGGCAAAAACCTCCGCCCCGTCCCCTTCATGCCCTATCTCAACACCGCGCCAAGCGCCTGGGTGCTGCCGCTCAAGTTCGACGGCGGCGGCTATCGCGCCGGCGGCAAGGCGGGGTTCGACAGCGAGGGCAACCTCTGGGTCGGCGACAATTTCACCATCGGCTGGCAGGCGTCGGACGCGCTGTGGCAGGGCCATGCGACCAAATTTGCGCCAAACGGCCGCGCGCTCTCGCCGATCACCACGGGCTTCACCGGCGGCGGCATGGAGGGCGGCACCTTCGGCGCCGCGATCGACGCCAACGACAACGCCTGGCTCACCAGCTACGGCAGCAAGTCGATCACCGTCTTCGACAAGACCGGCAAGCCCCTGACGCCACCTGAGGGCATCACCTTCGGCGGCCGGCTCGGGCTGATGCAGGGGGTTATCGTCACGCCGGGCGGCGACGTGTGGGTTCTGGGTGTGGAGAAGAGCCAGCTCGTGTTCTTCCCGAAGGGCGACCTCACCAAAGGCAGGATCGTTTGCGAGGGCGAGAGCGCCGAACCGTGCAGGTCGTTTCGCGCGCCGTTCCATCTCGCCATCGATCAGCAGGACCGGATTTGGGTGTCGAACAGCGGCGTCGACCACGTCACCCGCTTCCCCGCGTCCGATCCGACCAAGGTCGAGAACTTCAAGGTCGGCTACAACAGCAGCGGCCTCGCCATCGACAGCAAGGGCGACGTCTGGGTCACCGACCGGTTCGGCAACGGGCTTCTCGGCATGATGCATCTCATTGACATGGGCGTCCGGCTGAAGCTCGAGGGCGTCGAGGCGGCGTCCGATTATCTGACCAAGACCATGTCCGAGCAGAAGGGCGGTCGGTTCGGCGGCAGCGTGAACCTGCTGCGGCCCGATGGGACGCCCTTTCCTGGCTCGCCGTTCACCGGCGGCGGCCTCCCCGGACCGTGGGCGGCCGCCGTGGACGGAAACGACAACGTCTGGATTTCCAACTTCGCCGGAGCGTCCGGCCAGATCGCGCAGCTTTGCGGCGTGCGGACCGAGAACTGCCCGCCAGGCATGAAGACCGGCGATGAGATTTCGCCGCCCGGCGGCTACGTGGGCGGCGGTCTGCAGATGCAGACGGATATCGACATCGACCCGGCCGGCGACGTTTGGGCGATGAACAATTGGCAAGACGTCGAAAGCTGTTACGCCAACCCTCCCGAGGCACTCTCGACCCGCTGCGGCGGCCAGGGCGTGGTGGTCTTCTACGGCGTGGCGAAGCCGGTGCGCGCGCCGCAGATCGGGCCGGCGCGGGGACTTTAGCGCAATCCGTCCGGCTGGAGTCGACGTTACGGACATCGCGGATCGCAACGGCTGCGGTTCGGTTCGACCGTGCGCGGCTACCCTGGCGGCAAAGAAAACCCCCTCCCCTCGTTAAAGCCGCCGCATCACTGCGCGAGACACCATCGGCCGCTCACGCGTTCGGAAGATTTGTGCGTCAGGGGCAAGTGTCCCAGAAGCCGTTCCGCTGTGTCTGGTCGGTATAGTACCAGCAGAGGCCCGGCTGGGGCGGCGGGGGCGCCCAGGCGACCGCTGTGCCGGCGGCGATCACGCCGATCGCCGCACCGGCCGCGATCGCGCCACCCGGCGCCCAGCGATAGTTCCGCCCGACCCAGGCGCCACGATAGACGCCGTTGTGGTATCCGGCGCCGCCGACGCGAACATTCCGGTTCACGTTGACGTTGCGGTTCACGTTCCGATTGACGTTCATGTTCCGGTTGACGTTGTGGTTGCGGTTCATGTTGACGTTGCGGTTGACGTGAGCTCCGCCGCCCCCGTGCCGCACAACCGCCGAGCCTGGCTGGGTGACCGCCACTAGGCTGGCTACGGCCATCGCAGTTGCGGCTAAAAGTTTCGAAGTTCTCATCACTGACTACCCTTCTTGGTTTTGTCTTGCTTTTGGAAACGAGCGCCTTTGCAGCATCTTGTCATTGGCTGATTGCGCGTCTGAGGATCCTTCGCCCGCAGCGGCTTCGCCTACTTGAGGTCGATGGCCACCGCGGCGATTTTCCCACTGAACGCGAAGGGCCGGCGGTCGAAGTAGTCGAACGAGACAGGCGACCCGAGATCCACGCCCACATCGAAAGTCTCGCTGGCGGAGAAGGCGCCCGCGACGGTCCGCTTGACAGCGACGCGTATCGCCTCCTGGCCGTCGACCGCGATTGCGACGTCGGCGGGGCCCGCCGGCTTGCCGATCGACGTGTCGACCACGATCCGATGCTTACCGGCGCCGATCGGGGCCGCGGTACGGCCGATGTAGCGCTCGATCATCATCATGTTGTACTCGTAGACGAGCTCGCCCTTCTCCATGTAGAGCGTTAGGCCCCCGCCGATCCCGCCGAGCGCGTAGACCACGCCCGAGGCGTTCTCATCCGTTTCAAGATCGACGACGACGCGATTGCTTTCGCGCCCGAGCCCGGGGCCGGCAAATTCGGGCAGCCGGGTCGTCGTCGAGTCGAAGTCCCAATGGGTGAAGGGAACCTTCACCCGGTCCTCCGGATGCAGACGCGTCCACAAGCCAGCGCCGACCGGAAAGACCTGATTGTCCTTCGCTTCCTTCAGAAACAGCTTCTTCATTTCCTCGAGGCGTTCCGGCTCCCTGTCGGCGAGATCGTCGGCCTCCGAGAAGTCTTTCCGGATGTCGTAGAGCTCCCAGCGGTCCTTGTTGGCGTCCCACGTGTCGAGCCCCGGTGTAACGGGAAGCCAAGGGATCAGCGGGCCAAAAGCGGCGGCGATCCAGCCGTCGTGGTAGATGGCGCGGCTGCCGTTGTTCTCGAAATATTGGGTTAGCTTTCGACCCGGCGCATTGGGATCACCGAAGGCGTAAGCCATGCTGACGCCGTCGATCGGCAACTGCTGCCATCCGTCGACGACGTCAGGCGGCTTGATCCGCAAGATGTCGTAGATTGTCGGCGCGATGTCGTTGACGTGGTGGAACTGCGGCCGCGGCGTCTTGTCGGGCTTGATGCCGTTGGGCCACGAAATGATGAGCGGATTACGCGTCCCGCCGAAATGCGAGGCGACGAGCTTCGTATAGCGGAACGGCGTATCGCCCGCCCAGGCCCAGCCGGCGTGATACATGTTGTCGGTCTTCGATGTGCCGAGAACGTCGAGCCCGCCGATCTCGTCGAGCGCCGCAAGTTGCTGCTCGATCGTATTGGGGATCATGTTCTGCGCGAGGAGTTCGCTGAGCGTCCCGTTCTGACCTTCGGCGCTCGAACCGTTGTCGCCGAATACATAGAAGATGATCGTGTTGTCGCGGATCTTCATCTCTTCCAGGCCGTCGACGAGCCGACCGACCTGTGCGTCGACATGCTCGAGGAAGCCGGCGAAGACTTCCATCAACCGGCGCTGGAACGGTCGCTGCGATTCCGGGATACTGTCCCACGACGCCATCGTGTCGGCGCGCGGCGTGAGCTTCGTGTCCGGCGGAATCCAGCCCATGTCCTTTTGCCGCTTGAACACGCGCTCGCGATAAGCGTCCCAGCCGCTGTCGAACTTGCCTTTGTATTTGTCCGCCCACTCCTTGAAGACATGATGGGGCCCGTGCGCGGCGCCAGGCGCCCAATACATCAGGAACGGCTTGTCGGGCGCAAATGCGCGATGCTTGCGAAGCCATGCCAACGCCTTGTCCGCCATGTCGGAACTTAAGTGGTAGGTCTCGTCGTGCGGCGGCTCGATCGGAATGGTGTTCTCGAACAGGCGCGGCTCATATTGCGAAGTCTCACCCGCCATGAATCCGTAGAAGTAGTCGAAGCCGTAGCCTGTCGGCCAACGATCGAACGGACCCATCGCGGTCGTTTCCGTCGCCGGGGTGTTGTGCCATTTGCCGAAGGCCGAGGTTTTGTAGCCGTAGTCGCGCAGGACCGTTGCAACCGTCGCCGTGCTTTTCGGGATAACGCCGGTGTAGCCGTCGAAATCGAGCGCTCGCTCCGCGATGGTGCCCGAGCCGACGCGCTGGTGATTGCGCCCGGTCAAGAGCGCGGCCCGCGTCGGCGAGCAGATCGAGGTCGTGTGGAACTGGTTGAAGGCGACGCCGTCGTTGGCGAGGCGCGTCAATGTCGGTGTGTGGACCTCGCCGCCGAGCGTGTCGGCCAGCCCAAAACCGACGTCGTCGAGGAGGACGATGAGGATGTTCGGCGCGTCGGGCGGAAGATGGTTCGGCTCGGCGCGCCGGACATGCTTCGATTCCTGCAACGTCGGCCCCGCGGTGCTTGCTGTCGGAACTGGCGGAAACGGCAGGGCCGAGCCGAGCGCGTCCTTGACCTGCTGGGCGAACGCGGCGGTCGTGGCTTTCCCCGCAATGACCGCCGCGCCGATCCCGGCGCCGACGCCGTTGATTATCTTCACAAGCGTG
The DNA here is from genome assembly GCA_963794655.1 of uncultured Alphaproteobacteria bacterium. Taxonomy (GTDB): domain Bacteria; phylum Pseudomonadota; class Alphaproteobacteria; order Rhizobiales; family Beijerinckiaceae; genus Roseiarcus. The sequence goes on along the minus strand of CAWCEV010000005.1, from coordinate 17,177 downwards.
CGCCTTGTGACGCCGCCCGGCTCCATATTCTCGTCGCTCATTGGCGCTTCCTGCTCGCTCTCAACCGATTTCCGTTCACGATCCGCTGCAGCGACGTCAATCACTTCGCCGGCAACGCCACTTTCTCGTGCGGGAGCCCGCTGTCGTCGATGTCGAAATCAGGGTCGATGACCGTCTTGCCCTGATTGCCAACGAAGGCCGGCTGCGCCTTGATCCAGAGCGAAGGTTTCTGCTCCTTCGCATAGGCCAGCAGTCTCGCTTCGAGATCTTTTACGATCTCGGGATTATCGGCGGCGACGTCGGTCGTCTCGCCCGGGTCTTTGGCGAGGTTGAAGAGCTGGGTCTTTCCCGGCAATAGCGCGATCTTGATCAGCTTCCAGTCGCCCTTGCGAACTGCGCCGCGGAAAGCCTCTACATTGATCAAGATATCTTCGTGCGGCGAGGGCGCGCCGTCAGCAATCGTCGGCCACATGTCCTTACCGTCGAACGGATGGTCGGGGCTGCCCTTGGCTCCGGCCAGCGCCAGTAGCGTCGGCATCACGTCGACCATGTCGAGCGGTTCGGTAACGACGCGAGGCTTCAGCTTGCCCGGCCAGTTGACGAAGGCGGGCACGCGCACGCCGCCCTCGCGTAGACTGCCCTTGCCGCCGCCGAATGGCGCGTTGGATGCGGGCGTCTTCTGGCTCATTTGGACGCCACCCTCCTGCCCAGCCCGCTCCTCATTGCTCTTTGCGCCCTCGGCGAAAAGTCCGCTGGTTGCGCCGCCGTTGTCGCTGGCCAAAAAAATGATCGTGTTGTCGCGCAATCCCTTCTTGTCGAGCTCGGCGACAATCCGGCCGACCTGATCGTCGAGCGAGGTGATCATTGCCGAATAGGTCCGCCGCAGCGGGTCGGGGACGGACTTGTATTCATCAATCGCCGCCTGGGGCGCCTGGTAGGGTGCGTGCGAGGCGAGTGAAGCGAAATAGAGGAAGAACGGTTGTTTGCTGTCCTGCTGGTCGATGAGGCGGACTGCGTCGTTGCCGATCAGCGTCGTGTAATAGCCCTGCTCCCTGAGGAACGTTCCATTCCGCTGCCAGTCGATCAGGCCGCCACGCTCGCGGGTGAAATAATCCACCTCTCCGACGACATTGCCGTAGAAATAGTCGAAGCCACGATTCTGCGGCCAATATTTCCTGTCGGCATGGCCGAGGTGCCACTTGCCGACCATCAGCGTCTTGTAGCCCACCTCCTTCAACGCCTGCGGAAGCGTCCGCTCGTCAGTCAACAGCCCATAGGTGTGGCTCGGAAAGATGACCAGCGTCTGCAGCCCATAGCGCATCGCGTAGCGGCCAGTCATCAGCTCAGCGCGCGAAGGCGTACAGACCGGCATGCCGTAGAAATCCTCGAGCCTGACGCCCTCGGTTGCAAGCTTGTCGATATTGGGAGTTCTGATCTCGCCTCCGCGATAGCCGAGATCGGCGTTGCCAAGATCGTCTGCCATGACGAAGACGATGTTGGGCTTTGGCGGCTCCGCTCGCGCCACCGACATGGCGCCTGCTCCGACCGCCGTCGCCGCAAGAATTGTCAAAGCTCGAACGCTACTCATGGTCATGACGACCTCCATAATTCCTTGACCGGATCTACAAAATTCAGGCGCCGCTAAATGTGCGACCGCCGACACCGACGCGCTGCGACGATTGCCGGATCGCGGCGATTTGGGTCCGCCTCAATGGCTTTACGCGCTTTAGGCCCTACCCCAAATCTTGAATCCGAATTGACCGCAGGCGGTCAGTCGGCAAAGATTCCCCAAATTTTGGGCGGGCGCGACATCGCGCCGCGCCCGCACTGCGCGGCGAGCCGGCCCGCCGCCGGGCGAACGATCCACGGGAGGGGCCATGCCTACGCTTCCCCATGCGCATGCGATCGTGTCGCGCAATGGCTGGCTGAGCTTCACGCCGGCGCCGTTTCGGCAGACTGTGCTCGAGCATTGCAGGCTGGAGGCGTTGAAAGCCGGCGCGACCATCTATTCGGTCGGCGATCCGCCCGGCGGCATGTACGGACTGGTTCGCGGCAGTTTCGCTCTATCGATCGCGCCGGGCGAACGCGGGCCTTATGTCGCGCATTTCGCCAGGCCGGGCACGTGGTTCGGCGAGGCGGCGGCGTTTACCGAGCAGCCGCGGCGGATCAGCCTCGCGGTGACGCGCCACTCAAAATTCTTGCATCTGCCGCTGCCCGCCATTCGGGAAATTGTGACGGCCGATCCGGGCGCCTGGCGGTTCTTTGGCCTCGCGGCCATTGCTCACATCGACGTCGCTATCGGGGCCGCGGACGATCTCCTCATTCGCGATCACGTCAAGCGCAGCGTCGCCGTGCTGCTGCGCCTCGCAGGCTGCCGCTATCATTCGCCGGAGGGCGCCACGGCGACCGAAGTCGACGTGAGCCAGGAAGACTTTGCCGCGATGACCAACCTCGCCCGCACGACCGCAGGCACGGTCCTGAGAAAGTTCGAAGCCGCCGGCTACCTCAAAGTATCCTACCGTCGCGTTCGCATTCTTGCCCCCGACGCGCTTAGGGCCATCCTGAAAGCACCGTCGGACGTAATCGGACAGTGACGTCCATCCCGCGTCGGCCTTTTCGCCGCGGGCGACGATCTCTATTTTGCGCGAAGGCGACGTCTCAAATCGACGTATTTTGTTGAAAAACTCCGCTTGATCCGGGCGCCTGTCGCTGATTCCCTTCTCCTGGTGTCAGGAGATTCGCCCGATGATTGGCGAGCGGTGGGTGATGCAGGAGGCGCTCTTCTACGGCTTCAGCCTCGAGCGGCGCGTCCCCGACAATCATATGCTTCGCAAGATCGACCGTTTCGTCGACCTGCTGGATCTGAGGGCGCATCTGGGGCCCTATTACAGCGATGTGGGACGGCCTTCGATCGATCCCGAGCTGTTGATGCGCATGCTGATCGTGGGCTACTGCTTTGGCATTCGCTCGGAGCGGCGGCTGTGCGACGAGATCCACCTCAATCTCGCGTATCGTTGGTTCTGTCGCCTGGGGCTCGACGGCGACGTCCCCGATCACTCGACGTTTTCTAAGAACCGCCACGGCCGTTTTCGCGAGAGCGACCTCTTTCGCAAGCTGTTCGAGACCGTAGTCGCGCGCTGCATGAAGGAAGGCATCGTGGGCGGCGAAGCCTTTGCGGTCGACGCCAACGTCATCGTGGCCGACGCCCATCGCCGGCGCGGCGTCGCCAAGATCGAGGACCTCGATCCGACCTCCAATCGGGCGGTTGCGGAATATCTCTCGGTTCTCGATGACGCGGCCTTCGGCGGCGCAACGCCGGTCGCGCCGAAGACGATCTCGCCGACCGATCCGGCCACCCGCTACACCGCTTCGGCCAACTCCCTCGCCGGTTATGCCTATTCCGACAACTACCTCATCGACCTGAAGCATGCGGTGATCATGGACGTCGAGGCGACGACGACCATTCGCCAGGCGGAAGTCGGCGCGGCCAAGACGATGCTCGACCGCACGGCCGAACAGTTCGAAGTCGCTCCGTCGCGCCTGGTCGCCGATGCGGGTTATGGCTCGGCCGAGATGATTGGGTGGCTGGTGGACGAGCGCGGGATCGAACCGCACGTGAACCTGGTCGACAAGACCGAGCGCACGGACGGAACCTTCTCCCGCAGCGACTTCGCATTCGATCCGGAAAGCAACCTTTATGTCTGCCCGGGCGGCAAAGAACTGAAGAAATACCACCGCGCCTTCTCGAGGCCGCGCGGCAAGGGGCTGACCAAGGACGGGACGCTCATCTACTTCGCCCGAAAGCACGACTGCGACGCCTGCGCCCTCAAGCCAAAATGCTGCCCGAACATGCCTGCGCGCAAGATCGCGCGCTCCATTCATGAAGCCGCGCGCGACAAGGCCCGTGCAATCGCAAAGACCGAGGCCTACGCCGTCTCATGCCGCGAACGAAAGAAGGTCGAGATGCTCTTCGCTCATCTGAAGCGCATCCTCGGGCTCGGTCGATTGCGCCTGCGCGGGCCGAATGGAGCGAAAGACGAGTTCCTGTTAGCCACCACCGCCCAAAACTTGCGGAAACTGGCCAAGCTCATCCCCCTTCCGGCGCCGATCTTCGCCTCATGAGGCGGAACGGCCCCACTCGGCCGCCCTGACCGTCGTCGCAACCCCTATCCCCCGTCGGTCGAGGGGGTTCTTCAACGAAATCGGCGGATATCGTTGAAAAAGTCAGAAAGCTATCGGACCAGAAATTTTCGCCTTTGTGCCGAACATAGGGTCGAGGCTGCTGGATGGCCTCGCAAGCCGATGACGCTGGTCGCTTAGACCAATCGTGAGTGTCGTGTATCCCCGCGAATGAATTTTGCTAAAGCCGGTCCACGGCTACAAGAATTGTGACCGGCGTGGCGAATTCTACTTTTTCAACGGTACTGCGCGAAGGAGACGGCTGGAGTTGACGTTAAGCGGCCATCGCTGGTCGCAAGAGGGGACGTCGCAAGTGGGCGGATAGCTCCCCTTCAGAAACCGCCTCGGCAAAGACCGGAGTCCGCGCCAAAGCTGGCGTTCCATTGTCAGCGCAGAATAGGCCTAACCGCCCAAAGCGGAAGACCGACCGCCCATCGAGGCCGCGTTCGCGGAATCGCGACCGCTCACTCCTCCGGCATCCCAGCTTTGCGTGGGCCGTCGTACAGCCGCTCGTTCCTCTCGACTAAGCGCGGATCGCCGTGCTGTTCGGAGTAGAACGCCTTCCATGCCGCGATCGTCTTGAGCGGCCCGGCGGAGAGCAGCCCGAGGTGGCGCTGCAGCGCCTCGCGCGCTTCGTCGTCATGACCGGTCAAGGCAAAGTGCCGCTACAAGGGTCGCATGAACATACGCGACGTAGTTCGGTTTGATTGCGATCGCCTGGCGAGCCAGTTCAATGGCTTGGTCATAATGCTTGAGCCCGAAATTGGCCCACGCTTTGTCGCCTGCGAGCTCGCGGTCGGCTTCCACGCTGACTAGGACATCCTCAGCGCTCGAGAGCAGTGCTTTGAGGACCCACTATGACGCCAAGTCGCGATCTGTACCGACCGCGCATATTCCATGTATGTCTAATGCGGACCGGTCATTGCCGGATCGCAAAACCGGAGACGCTTTCAATGCTCGCATCCAAGGTCATTGCATCGGCCCTCGCCGGCCTGATATCGAGCCTGGGCATCCTGCCCGCGCCGGCGTGCACCTCGCTCGTCTTTAAGGCGCAGGACGGGACGGCTATCTATGGCCGGACAATGGAATGGGGAGCCTCGGACCTCAGGTCCGAATTGGCTCTTGTCCCACACGCCACAGCGTTCAAGTCGGCGCTGGGCGCAGGCAAGAGCGGCATGGAATGGAAGAACCGCTACGGCTTCGTCGGCGTGAATGCGGCAGGCCTTCCCTATGCCACCGACGGAATGAACGAAGCCGGGCTTACGGTGGGTGTTCTGTTCTTCCCCGGCTTTGCAGAGTTCCAGAAGCTGGACGCTGATCAGCAATCCTCAACGGTCAGCAGTGTCGACCTGGCCAACTATCTGCTCAGCAATTTCGCGACTGTGGACGAAGCGCGGCAGGCGATGAGCAAGATTCGCGTCGTGCGCAATCCCGAAATCGAAAAGGCGTTTGGCACGCCGATCCCGATCCACCACATTGTCACCGATGCGACCGGCGCGTCGATCGTCATCGAATACACGAAGGGCGCGCTATCGATTTATGACAACAAGGTTGGCGCGATGACCAACTCGCCGAACTATGATTGGCATCTCCTCAATTTGCGCAACTACGCCAACTTGCAGCCACTCGGCGCTCCGGCATCGCGCAATATCGATGGCGTTTCTCTAGCGCCGTTCGGCGCCGGAAGCGGAATGCTCGGTTTGCCCGGCGACTTCACGCCGCCGTCCCGGTTCATCCGCGCCGTGGCGTTCGTCAATACGATGACGCCGGTCAAAGACGCCGCCGAGGGCGTGAGCGCCGCGTCGACGATGTTGAATAATTTTGACATCCCGCAGGGCCTCGTTCGCGAAGGCGCAGGCCCCGAAGACTTTCATCTCGGCTACACCCAATGGTCCGTGATCGCCGATACCCGCCACAAGGTCTATTACTATTGGACCATGTATGACCGGCGAATGCGCAGCGTCGACTTCAGCAAGCTCGAGTTTAACGCCAAGAAGGTCTCGGCCTTCCCGCTCGACCGCGTCCGGACTGAGGACATCGAGGATCGTTCAGCGGATTTCCCGCACTGAGCGGCCTGGCGGCCAAGTCGGAAGGGTGCGGCAGGAATGGGGGCGGCGAAGCGTCGCGCGCGGGAGTCCGATGCCAACGCTCGATCGCTTCCCCTACAGCAGTGATCAACCTCCGCGATTTGATCCGTTCGCCATGCCATCTGAGATGACCGCTATTTGCGCGAAGGCGAGGACTGGAGTCGACGGATTTTGTTGAAAAACTCCGCTTGATCCGGGCGCCGGTCGCTGATTCTCTTCTGTTGGGAGCAGGAGATTCGGCCGATGATGGGCGAGCGGCGGGTGACGCAGGAGGCGCTCTTTTACGGCTTCAGCCTCGAGCGGCACGTCCCCGATAGTCACATGCTTCGCAAGATCGACCGCTTCGTCGACCTGTCGGATCTGAGGCGCATCTGGGGCCCTATTACAGCGATGTGGGACGGCCCTCGATCGATCCCGAGTTGATGATCCGCATGCTGATCGTGGGCTACTCCTTTGGCATTCGCTCGGAGCGGCGGCTGTGCGACGAGGTCCACCTCAATCTGGCTTATCGCTGGTTTTGTCGCCTGGGGCTCGACGGCGACGTCCCCGATCACTCGACGTTTTCTAAGAACCGCCACGGCCGTTTTCGCGAGAGCGACCTCTTTCGCAAGCTGTTCGAGACCGTAATCGCGCGCTGCATGAAGGAAGGCATCGTGGGCGGCGAAGCCTTTGCGGTCGACGCCAGCATTATCGTGGCGGACGCGCATCGACGGCGAGGTGTCGCCAAGGTCGAAGATTTAGTTCCGACTTCGAGCCGCGCAGTCGCAGAATATCTGTCGGTCCTTGATGATGCGGCCTTTAGCGGGGCGACGCCCGTCGAGCCGAAGGTGATCTCCCCAACCGATCCGGCCGCCCGCTACACCGCTTCGGCCAACTCTGTCGCCGGTTATGCCTACTCTGACAACTACCTCATCGATCTGAAGCATGCAGTGATCATGGACGTCGAGGCGACGACGACCGTTCGCCAGGCCGAAGTCGGCGCGGCCAAGACGATGCTCGACCGCACGGCCGAACAGTTCGAAGTCGCTCCGTCGCGCCTGGTCGCCGATGCGGGTTATGGCTCGGCCGAGATGATTGGGTGGCTGGTGGACGAGCGCGGGATCGAACCGCACGTGAACCTGGTCGACAAGACCGAGCGCACGGACGGAACCTTCTCCCGCAGCGACTTCGCATTCGATCCAGAAAGCAACCTTTATGTCTGCCCCGGCGGCAAAGAGCTCAAGAAATACCACCGCGCTTTCGCCAAGCCCCGCGACGGGCTGACCAATGACGGCACGATGATCTACTTTGCGCGCAAGCAGGACTGCCAGGCCTGCGCGCTCAAGCCCAAGTGCTGTCCGAACGTTCCTGCGCGCAAAATCGCGCGCTCCGTTCATGAAGCCGCTCGCGACAAGGCCCGTGCGATCGCAAAGACAGAGGCCTACGCCGTCTCATGCCGCGAACGAAAGAAGGTCGAGATGCTCTTCGCTCATCTGAAGCGCATCCTCAGGCTCGGTCGATTGCGCCTGCGCGGGCCGAATGGAGCGAAAGACGAGTTCCTGTTAGCCGCCACCGCCCAAAACTTGCGGAAACTGGCCAAGCTCATCCCCTTCCCGGCGCCGATCTTCGCCGCATGAGGCACAGAGGCGCCGCTTTGCCTCGCTGACAGCTGCAGCTCACACTTCTTGCGCTCGCCTGAGGACAGGGTTCTTCAACGAAATCCGTCGATTCCAGCCGTCTCCTTCGCGCCGGCCGTTCGCCTATGGCATGGCGAACAGACACAGTGGCGCAGGCTGTCTATCGATCCGACGACGTGGGGGTGAGCGCTCGCATCGCTTCGTCGAGATTGAAGTCTACGCTTTTGTTGCGGGGTGGATATTCTTTGAGCGACTGGATCAATAAGCCGACCTGATTGAAGGCGGGATGATAGGTCCAAGCCCGATTCTCTTGCCATTCGTCGTAGCCGCGCGCTTCTTCGAAACGTTCGAATGGATCGAGTTTGACGTTCGTCAGCAGCGGCGACACCATATTCTGCTGCACCCCGTTGAACCATTTGTCCTGTTTCACAAAAAGAAACTTCCAGTCGCCATAGCGCACCCCGTGCAGCTTCGTTTCGGTGAAGTAATAGAACTCCTTGCGCGCTGATGAACCCTTGCCAGTGAGAAGATCGGTCTGATCGTAGCCGTCGAGATGGATGCGCTGATAGGCGTTGTCGCCCGCCTTGTAGTCGCCGAGAAGCTTCTCTTTGACGTCCGGCTGGCCAACGGCCGCCATGAGCGTTGGCAGCCAGTCCTCCATCGTCATGAACTCGCCAGTCGTCGTGCCCGCTGGAATCTTTTCCGGCCAGCGGATAACCATCGGCACGCGAAAGGCGCCCTCCTTCGCGCCAGCGCCTTTCTCTCCGGCAAAGGGCGTGTTGCCGCCATCCGGCCATGAGTTGACGGCCGCTCCATTGTCTGTGGTGAACAGCACGATCGTGTTGTCCGCGACGCGCAGGTCGTCGAGCAGCTTGAGAAGTTCGCCGACGTTGTCGTCGAGTTCCGCCATTCCGTCGGCATAAACGCCGTAACCCGTGCGTCCCTCGTATTTCTTGGAGAGATTGGTGCGATAGTGCATTCGGGTGGTGTTGTACCACACAAAGAAGGGCCGGTCCGCTTCGACCGCGTCAGTAATGAAGCGTTTGGATTCGACCAGGAACTCTTCGTCCAGCGTGCGCTGCCGTTCCTGCCCGAAGGGCCCGGTGTCTACGATCTTCTGGGTCCCGTCAGGCTGCGCCCATGAATGGATGACGCCGCGCTGACCGAGATGGAATTTCTCGACCGTCGCCGGATCTTTGGGGAAATCATATTCCTCAGGATATTCGCCGGCGTTCAGGTGGTAGAGGATGCCGAAAAATTCGTCGAAGCCGTGATTGGTCGGCAGATGCTCGTCGCGGTCGCCGAGGTGGTTCTTGCCGAATTGTCCGGTCGCGTATCCGAGCGGCTTGAGCAGATTTGCGATCGTCGGGTCTTTGGTCGAGATGCCCTCCGGTGCTCCGGGAAGTCCGACGGTGCTGAGGCCTGAGCGGATGGGGTATTGCCCAAGGATGAAGGCCGCGCGACCGGCCGTGCATGACGCCTGTCCATAATGATCGACGAAGAGCAGGCCTTCCTTGGCGATTCGGTCGATGTTCGGCGTCCTTCCCCCCATCATGCCGCGATGATAGGCGCTGATGTTCCAAATGCCGACATCATCTCCCATGATGAAGAGGATGTTCGGCCCCTTCGCGCTCGCCGCTGGAGAGGACACGATCTGAGCGGCTGCGGCGATCGAAGGAGCAATGCCCGCAGCAGCGACTGCAGAACCGCCCCGCATCAACATTTCGCGGCGGCTGACGCCGCGCTGATTCTCATTTTGACCGTTCATTGCCGCGCAGCTCCCGTGATTAGGCGGCTTGCCTAGCATAGTCTGAACGTAGAATTGTCCGTCTGCGGACAAAGCGAGAGGGAAATGTGGTCGGAATTAGGATAGCGCGGGACATTGCCGCGCGAGAGGGGTGGCTCAGTCAGACGCCGCCAGCCTTTCGAAAAGCGATTCTCGACCGATCCTCGCTGCAGAGCTTTTCGCCAGGCGAGACGATTTATATGGTCGGCGCGCCGCCGGGCGGCATCTACGGGATGATTTCGGGCGGCGTCCGCCTTGCCGCCGCTACGGGAGAACTCGGACCTTTCATCACCCATTATTTCCGGCCGGGCTCGTGGCTGGGCGAAGGCCCGATCATCACCGACGGGCCTCGAATGATTGGCCTCAACGCAGCCAAACAGACGGAACTCCTGCATGTGCCGCTCGCGAGCCTTCGTGAGCTCCTGAAACAGGAGCCTGCGTTCTGGCGCTGGTTCGCCCTCCTGGCCTTTGAGCATGAACGCACAGCGGTTTCGGCCGTCGCCGACCTCATGATCCGCGACCATGTCAAACGGCTGGTCGCGGTCCTACTCCGGCTCGCCGACGCTCGGACACAATCGCCTGAGGGCGGTCAGACGATTGAGGTGGAGGCCAGTCAGTCGGACCTCGCAACGATGGCCAATTCGCGCGGACCACCGCCAACGCGATCCTTCGCAAACTCGTTTCGGCGCGGCAGGTGAAGCTCGCCTATGGCCGGATCTGTGTCGTCGAGCCTGATGCATTGCGGGCAATCTTGGCGGACTGAGCGGCAAGTGCTGGCGGCAGTTTTTTTTTGCGGCAACGTCCGCCTACGGTGGATTGTGTTCTCTAATGGGTCAGTGGGGCGAGGCTCTTCCGATTATCGACGCCTGGGATGCCTGCGTTCTCTGCGCGCTCGCTCGCGCTTGATGGGGTAAGCTGGGACAGGCCGGCAAGGTTGAAAACGCAGTCGGCCGGTGATGCCGTTGGCTACAAAATCCACGCCGTCGTCTGTTCCCTCCCTCGGGCGTCGCTCCTTGCGGGAGCTCGATGCGGTCTCCTGTCTCAGTAGTCGGTAGGCGTATGCCGAGATGAACGCCGTTCCGTCCCGCAGCATGGCGTGCATGATGATGGCGAGGCGGCGCGCGCCTTGCGTATGGTCGATCGCCTGGCGATGGCGAAGGCCCAGTCCTTGAGCTTGAGCTGGCCCTTGTAGCGGGTCGGCATGACGTTGGTAGCGTCATACAGCAGGGTCCGCACCCGCCGGTCTCCGCATTTTGAGATGCCGCCGACATAGTCCACTTCCCCAGACTGGCGTCGTTTTGGAACGAGGCCCAGATAAGCGCCGACGTCTCGTGATCGGCGGATGCGCGAGGGATCGTCGATTGCAGCGACAAAGGCGAGGGCAGTCAGTTGGCCAAGGCCCGGAATCGCCACGAGCCTTCGGCAGGCTTCCGACGCCGTCGTCATGCGCCTGATGTCGGCGTCGATCGCCGCAACTGCGCTCATCACCGCGGTGCGCGCAGCAATCAGTCCGCGCATGGCGCCGGAGAGACCGGCGACCCCCTCGCTGGCTTTGAGAGCCTGATCGATGAAGGCGGCAGTGAGAGCGCGAGGCAGCCGGATCCCGAACACGACCGCCAAACCTCGGATACTGATTTTCCAGGGTCACCCGCTGGCCGACCAGTTTCTTGAGCGCGATGATCAGCGTTCGGACGGCGTGGGCCGACAAAGACTTCACGTGCACGGGCTTGAAGAACCCGGTGCGGGCCAAGTGCGCTAGCCCTCGCGCGTCATTGCGATCGGTCTTGTGGGTCGCCAGAGACTTGAGCGCCTGGTAGGCCTGCCGGCTTTCGACGCAGACCACAGGAAGGCCGAGTTCGCTCAAACCATGGAACAGGATCGGCGCCATGCGTCCGGTCTCAAATACGATCCGACGATAGCTTGGCGCTTTCGCCAATTCGCCGGCGATCGCCTCCGCCGTCGACGCGGACTTGCTTTCGTGAACCACCTCGCCTTCGCAGTCGAAAACGCAGACATGGGTTTCGTCCATCGAGATGTCGAGGCCAGCAAAATAGTCCATTGAACGGTCTCCTCTTCCGAATCGCCGCCGATTCTATCGGCCTGTGTGGAAGAGCTCCCGCCCATTACCCGATGTTGAAAAACTCCGCTTGATCGGGGTCGCCAGTCGCTGATTCCCTTCTGCTGGGTGCAGGAGATTCGGCCGATGATGGGCGAGCGGCGGGGAATGCAGGAGGCGCTGTTCCACAGCCTCAGTCTTGAGCGGCATGTACCTGACGATCATTTGCTGCGCCAGATCGATCGGTTCGTCGACTTGTTGGAGATTCGGGCGCACCTGGGCCCCTATTATAGCGACTTCGGGCGGCCGTCGATCGATCCCGAGCTGATGATCCGAATGCTCATCGTCGGCTATGGCTTCCGCATTCGTTCGGAGCGCCGGCTGTGCGAGGAGGTCCATCTTAATCTGGCCGTCCGATCCTTCTCAACCCATCCTGTCCGCCGACGCTGCCGGGCGTTGAGCACGCAAAGAAGCCTGAACCCTTCCGAGCGCTTCCCACCTGGCCAGCCGGCCTACCTCTGCCACACGACCAGCCGGCAAATGCCGAACTGTCGCAACCAGCGATGCGGGCTCATCCGACCCTCGCCCCCTTCCGGGCGCTCTTTTCCGCCTGGTCGTCGGAACTCGGGTTTTCGCTTATGTGTTCCTTCTTAAGCTGCGGTCGGCACCGTCATTCGGCTCGCGTCAGACCATCGAAAGTCAGTTCGTCGGTCCACATTCGGTGCATGACCACGGCGAGCCGGCGTGCGAGGGCGGCCTTCGCCCCTTTCACGCTGCCTCTCTTCGCGATCCGCATGGCCCAGGATCAGAGCGATGACGATCGGCCATGATGCAGCAGAACGTTCCCTGCCTGATACAAGGCTGTGCGGACCATCTCGTCACCGCAACGACTGAGGCGGCCGTCATAGTCAGTCTGACCAGAACTGTAGCGTTTCGGGGTCAGGCCGAAATGCGCTCCAACATTGCGCGATCTCGATAAGCGCTCGGGCGCATCGACGCCCGTCCGATAGGTGAGGGCCACAACCACGCCGACACCGGGAACGGTCATCAGCCTGCGGCAGTTTGGACCACGCCGCGCCAACTGTTGGCAGAGTCGATCGAGCCGTTCGAACTCTTCGAGGAGCGCTTGGCGAACGCGCAACATTGGCTCGGTGACCGCAAGCAGAATGGGATCGTCCGCTACGAGTTCCATAGCCTCGCCTCGAACCCTCGCCGGGGCACGACACTGACCCGCAGGCCGAAAACCTTTAGGGACCCGCGTACTGAGTTCTCGATGTCCAAGGCCTTGGTCAAAAGCTGCTGACGGTTGACCATCAGCATACGGGTCCGCTGCGCTTCCTCGCTCTTAACATGGACTTGCCGAAGCCAATCGAGGCGAACGAGTTGCGCGATGCCGCGCGCGTCATTGCGATCGGTCTTGTTCCGCATGGCGCTCAGCCCGGCCTTGACGTGTGGGCTGAAGCACGCCGTGATTGTGGATGTCGAGGCGACGACAACCGTTCGCCAAACGGAAGTTGGCGCGGCCAAAACCATGCTTGACCGAACAGCTGAACAGTTTGGCGTCACCCCGTCGCGCCCGGTCGCCGATGGAGGCTACAACTCGGCAGAGAGGGTCGGGTGGCCGGTGGGCGAGCGCGGGATCGAGCCGCACGTGAACCTGATCGACAAATCCGAGCGTATGGACGGAACTTTCTCCCGCAGCGACTTCATATTCGACACCGAACGCGACCTTTATTTTTGTCCCGAGGTAAGGAGTTGTGAACCGCTCCGGCAAACCCGGAGCAGTTCAGGGCACCGGCCAGAAATGGCCCATTGCCGGGACCCGAGCCCATGACGGCCCCGCCTACTGCGGAAGGCCCTCAATGGCGAAAGTCTTGAATATCGCATACTTGTCGCCGATCTTCCGCGCCGCTTTGTATTCCGCCGAGTTTCGCCAGGCCTGAACCGCTTCGAAGCTGTTGAACTGGTTGATCGCGACGCGCGTGCCCGGCGGCGGCCCTTCGAGCGCAGTAAAATTCTGCCCGGCGGCGACAAGGCGGCCCCCCGAAGCCTTTATCGTGGCCTGGACGACTGGGACGTATTCCCTCTGGTACGCGTCCAAATTCGAAATGTCCGTCTCGGTGACAACATAGACCGGCGCTTTGGTCTGTGCTTGGAGGCCTTGGATCGCGACAGCACCAATCGCCGCGCCAGTCAGCAACGCCAATAAAGCTATGGACCGAGTCTTCATGGCTTTCCTCCTCGTCGCGGGGTCTGCGGTCAACGCGCAGCCCCTGCCTGCAATCAATGAAAAAACGATTTCAGTCTGCAAGTCGCCCCGCCAATATCAATCGATATGGGAGAACCAGGAAGGGCTCAGGTTTTCGGATCGACTAGGGTGCGGACAATCGTGAGATCCTTGCCTTGGCCCTCGAGTCCCCTGATTGCCGTGATACTGAACCCCTCATCCTGACCAGTGATCCCTCCGGGTTTGCCGCGGTCCTTTTCGACGATCTCGACGAGAGCGGCGTCCTCCTCGACAGTAGTCCGCTACGGCATATTGGCTCGGCGGCGGAGGCAGAGAGGCCTCAAGAGCCGCGACACGCTTCGATAGAATGTTCAATTTATAACTCCTTCTCGAGCCGCCGCACCTTCGACAATGGTGCGGATAAGCTCAAAATCCTCATCGCGGCCACGGAGATGGGCGGCCAGGATCGCCTCAATCTCTTCGTCCGACAGGAACGACAAGTCCTCGGCCCCGGGCTAGATCGACTTGGCCGATACGCCTCCTTGGTCGCGCAATGTCCGCTGTTTGCGAAAGGCATACGCGTTCCGGAGATCGCCAGTCGATGCCTTCAATCAGCATGGCGAGCTGCCCCGGCGAGAGCGTCACCGTGCCGCCGGGATCGCTCATCCGCGGCCAGATGAAACCACCCTGATCGAGCCGCTTGGTGAACAGGCAGAGGCCATTGCCGTCCCAGAACAGGATCTTCAACTTGCGCGCGATCTTCCCCCGGAACGCAAACAAATAGCCGGAGAAGGGATCCTTTTTGAGGTGCTCCTGGACAAGCGTGGCAAGCCCATCAAGACCTTTGCGCATGTCGGTGTAGCCCATCCATGGTCTGCATCAGTCCTCATCCGCCGAGCGGATCTCCTTAAGCGTTCAGCCGCACACCGGTTGGCGGTTGAAGGGGCCCCGGAACGTCATGCTTGGACGCCCAGAAGCTTGCGCTCCTTGGGGCTCGGCGCGTCGCTCTGCGTGCCGCCGGCGTGCGGCCGATCGGCGTAGACCGTGCCGTCGCGCCACATTGCGTGCATGATCACCGCGAGCTTGCGGGCCACCGCCACCACCGCCTTCTTGTGGCAGCGCTTGGCGATCTTTTGGCCCCAGCTTTTCAGCGCCGTCTTGCCCTTGTAGCGCGTCAGCATGGCGCTCGCCGCCTCGTAGAGCGCGCGCCGGACGTCCGGATCGCCGGCCTTGCTGATCCGGCCCTGCACGTCGATCGAGGCGCCCGACTGCCAGCGCTTGGAGGTCAGGCCGAAATAGGCGGCGACATCGCGCGAGCGCCGGAAGCGCCTGGGGTCGTCGATCGCCGTGCTGAACGTCAACGCGGTGACCGGACCGACGCCGGGGATCGCCATGAAGCGCCGGCACAGCTCGTCGCGCGCCACCAGCCCGACCGCCAGTTTGTGCAGCTTGAGATACTGCCGCCACAGCGCGGCGCGCGCCGTCAGCATGCACTCCATCAGTTCGGCGGTGAACGCGTCGCCGGCGCACGCCTCGCGCACCGCCTGCTCGAAGCCGCCGCGGCCGACCTTGTTGAGCCGCACGCCGAAGCTCTTCAGCGAGTGGCGAATGGCGTTCTCGAGGTCGAGGAACTTGCGCTTCAGGTTGCGGCGATGGGTCAAAAGAAGCTTCAATCGATAGGCCCCCTCGGTCTTCACATACGCCTGCCGGAACCAGCCGGTCCGCATCAGGTGCGCCAGACCCAGCGCGTCGGCGGCGTCGGTCTTGTTGCGCTGGGCCGACATGGCGGCGCGCACCTGGCGGGCCTCAAGACAGACCACCGGGACGCCGAGCGCCTTCAATCCCGGATGCAGCCAAGGCGACAACGACCCGGCCTCGTGCCCGGCGCGCTTCAGCGTGGCCGCGAACGGCTCCAGCGCCTTGGCGATTGCCTCCGGCTCGGTCGGCACGGAACACTGCATCACCACTGCTCCCTGATCATCGACGACGCACACCGCCGTCTCCTCGATCGACACATCCAGTCCCGCGAAATGGGCCATCGCCGTCATCCTCCGTCGCTTCGGCGGCCGCGAATCGGCGCCTGCAATCGACAGTTTGCCTTCGCCAGCGATGGCTAGGCGGCCGCATTTCGGGCCGAGCGGCGACGCGTCATGCCCGATTACACCGGCAGTCCATGGTCGGCGCGTAAGCGTCCGGTTTCCGCACGGTTCCGCAGATATGCCCTGGCGGTCCATATCGGGCTCCTTCGCATGTTGGAGGATCTCCGGTGGGGTCGAAACGTTACGGGAACAAGGCGCTCAGGGCTTGGTGGTCGATCCATGTCGAGGCCTGGCGCAAGAGCGGCCTTTCGCGACGCAAATACTGCCGCGAACATCGGCTCTGCGAGGAGACGTTCACGCGCTGGCTGAACGTGCTCCTGGGCGCCGAAAAGCTGCGTGCGGACAGGGAATTGGCGCGCGAGCAGAAGGCTAAAAAGCGTCGTCCGAACCTGTCGACCGACAAGCGCAACCGCGCCGCCCAGGCGTTCTGGGCGATGCACGTCGAGGCGCAGCGATGGAGCGGAATGACGATGAGCGACTACTGCGATGCGCACCGCATCTCGTCGCACAGCATGGGGCGATGGCGTGATTTGATCGACGCCAGCGAGACGCCGAGCGATTGGCGATCGCAGCTGCACCCGAGCGCGCGGGCGCCGATAAGCACTAGTGCTAGCACTGGCGCTAAGGACGAACAGCCGAATGAGCGCTTGACAAACGGTCATGCTGCCGACCTCGCGCGCATCGAACGCTTCGCCCGCCGCACGTTCAGCGACGAGGAGAAGCGCGCCACGGTGCTCGAGGCCGAACAGCCGGGCGCCACCGTCTCGTCCGTGGCGCGACGCCACGACATCGTTCCGAGCATGCTCTTCCGATGGCGGGCGCAGCTCGGGCTCGCCAAGGAGAAGCCCGCGCGGCTTGTCGATGTCAGCACGACCGGGAAGGGAGGGAAGAACGGTTCAGCCGCGGCGGTTCTGTTCGACCTCCTCATGGCGCCTGCCGGGATGACGCTCGTCGACCTGCCGGACGGCCGCAAGGTTTTTGCGCCCGCAGGCGCCGATCCCGATGCGGTCCAGCGGCACGTGGCTGATTGGGGCGCCGCATCATGATGATCGCTCCAGCAGGTGTGAAGGTGCATCTGGCGCTCGGCCTGATGGATGGCGGTTTGGGCGTTGAAAACCTTGGTGTTC
>CAWCEV010000004.1:0-14161 GCA_963794655.1 uncultured Alphaproteobacteria bacterium | reverse complement strand
TCTTGAGCCACGCGCAATGACGGTCGAGAACCCGGCATGCTTCCGGATCGAGGGTCTTGAAACAAGGGTGAGCCGCAAGTGTATTCGGTGACATCATCGCATTCGCAGATGATTGGTCTCAACGGTGACGGACCTTGGCCGCAACGTCAAGCGCCTTTGAATCGACAGCCGGGATTCATTTGGCGGGATCCCTTCAAATTCGTGATCAGGTCCGAATCCACGTCCTCGGTCCGTCCGAAACGCACTGTGACGTGGATCACAGCCAACGGCGCCCGCGCTGGTGCAAAGTGACCGAAACTCGCTCCCGAACGCGTGTGTCCCGATTCGGGCGAGAGGGGCGTACGGCCCAAACATTTCTATCCGCGTCGTTGCGCTCAGGGGCTGGGCGCTAAACGCGGCCTCCGCGCTGATCTCCCACCGCGCGGGGTGACGAGCGCGGCGCCTGCGCTCTTCCGCAGGCCCGGGCGCCGCGCTCGCAGGTTCCATTCGTCATCCCTCACCGGACGTTGAATTCCATATGAACGCGCCCGCGGACGCGCTCGGCATGTGGCCAGCGGCCGAAACCGGTCGCTTGAGCATGCGGCTCGCCCTCATACGCCCGACCCCGTGCGGCGCGTTGCGGCTGTATCCCCCCGGAATGCGCTCCGGCGGCGGCGTTCGCCTTGGGTCCATGCCTGGCCAGACAGGCGTTGTAGGCCATCGGCTCCTGATATTGGGCGCAGGATGGATCGTCTTCGGCGAACGCCCGCCCGGATGGCGCGAGGGCGATGACGAAAAGCGCAAAGGCTGTGGCGCGCGCGGCCACCGGCGTCAGCTCCGCAGCGCGGCGCCGGTCCGCTTCGAGACCTCGGCCACGATCTTTGACATCGCAGCGTCAATTTCGGCGTCGGTGAGCGTCCGGTCGCGCGGTTGCAGCGTCACATGAATGGCGATTGATTTCGAGCCCTCCGGCACGCCTTCGCCCTGATAGACATCGAATACGCCGACCTTGGCGATGAGCGCGCGTTCGGCGCTTTCCGCCGCCTTGACGACGTCGCCGGCGCGCACGGCGGCGTCGATCATAAACGCAAGATCGCGCTCGACCGGCATGAAATCCGAGCGATCGAGCTTGGGCTTGGTCTTTGTCGCCCTCGCCTTCGGGGCGGGAACGGCGTCGAGGATGATCTCGAAGGCGATGATCGGTCCGTCGGCGTCCATCGCTTCCAAAGCGGCGGGATGCAGCTGTCCGAACCAGCCGACAACGGTCTTTTGCCCGAACTGCAATGTCGCCGAACGGGCAGGATGCAGAAACGCCGGGCCGCCAGGGACGACTTGCACCGCGCCGGAACTCACGCCCAGGGCCGAGAGAAGCGTCATGGCATCGCGTTTGGCGTCGAAAACATCGACGAAGCCGCCCTGGCTCCAGTGCCGGCCATCTCCGTCCACCTTGGCTCTGCCGCGGCGCACCGCCGCGGCCGCCATGCGCTGGTCGTTTTCTCCCGGACCGAGAAAGACCTGCCCGACTTCGAAGAGCGCAACGTCGCTTAAAGCCCGGCGGGCGTTGCGCTCGGCGGCGGCCACGAGACCGGGAATAAGGCTCGGGCGCATGTCGGAGAGGTCGGCTGCGATGGGATTGGCAAGCGCAAGCGACGGAGCGCCGCCGCCGAAAAGCTCCGCCGCCGTTTTCAAGACGAACGACCAGGTCACCGCCTCGCGCAGCGAAAGCGCGGCCAGCGTGCGCTTGGCGAGCCGCGTCCGCTTCTGGATCAGCGTCAGCACCGGCTTAGCCACGCCCTCTTCGAGCCGGGGCAGAGGGGTCATCGGCGCGCGGTCGACCCCGGCGATGCGCAAGATCTGCTCGACCACGTCCGCCGTCACTTGAACGTCCGGCCGCCACGACGGGACCACGACCGATCCGTCCGCGACGACGAAGCCGAGGCGAGCGAGGATCGCCTCACCTTCCTCGCGGGGAATGTCGACGCCCAGCAGCCGCTCGACTTCGCCATAGGGGAAATTAACCGAGCGTCGCGGTGGCGACGGAACGCCTGCCACAATCATCCGCGAAGGCTCGCCGCCGCACATTGAAACGACGTACTCCGTCGCGAGATCGCATCCGGGCACGCAAAATTCGGGATCGACGCCGCGCTCGAATCGGTAGCGCGCGTCGGTCATGATTCCGAGCTTGCGGCCAGTATGAGCGATGTTTGTCGGGTCCCAGAGCGCGCTTTCGATCAAAACGTCGCGCGTGGTCGCGTCGCAGCCGGAATGCTCGCCGCCCATGACGCCGGCGATCGAACTCGACGCCATTCTCGTCGGCGATAACGACAATGCTCTCGTCGAGCGGATACGACTTGCCGTCGAGGGCGAGCACGCTCTCGCCCGCGCGGGCGCGGCGCACCGTAAGATCGCCCTTAACCTTGGCGAAATCGAAAACATGCAGCGGGCGGCCGCGGTCGAACGTGATGTAATTGGTGATGTCGACGAGCGCGCTGATCGGCCGCAGGCCGATCGCGCGGAGCCGTTTCTGCATCCATTCGGGCGAAGGGCCGTTGGTCACGCCGCGCACGAGCCTGAGCGCGAACGCGGGACAGAGATGCTTGTCGGCGGGAGTGAAGTCGAGATGCACCTTGGTCGGGCAGTCGACAGAGCCCGGGATTGATTTCGGAGCCGGCGTCTTCAGGCTTCCCAGCCCCGCCGCGGCGAGATCGCACGCGATGCCGGCGACACCGGCGGCGTCGGGACGGTTCGGCGTTACGGCGACGTCAATGACAGGATCGTCGAGCCCGGCGAAGCGAGCGTAAGCGACGCCGACCGGCGCGTCATCGGGAAGCTCGATGATTCCGTTATGATCGTCGCTGAGCTCGAGCTCCGCCGCCGAACACAGCATGCCGTTCGATTCGACGCCGCGGATGACGCCCTTGGCGAGCGTCAGCTTTTTGCCAGGAATATAGGTTCCGACCGGCGAGAAGACGCTCTTCATGCCTGTGTGCGCGTTCGGCGCGCCGCAGACCACCTGCACCGGGCCCTGGCCAGCGTCAACGATGCAGACCTTGAGCCGGTCGGCGTTTGGATGCTGCTTGGCCTCGATGACAGAGGCGACGACGAAGCCATCATACTTGCGGCTCGGATCGTCGACGCTTTCAACCTCGAGACCGACGCGGGTCAACATGTCGACGATCTCGGCGAGCGAGGCCGACGTATCGAGGTGGTCCTTAAGCCAGGAGAGGGTGAATTTCATCGTTCCTGCGTGCCGTGAAGCACCGTCTTATGTGAAATTGTAGGTGCGCTTAAGAATATCAAAGAGTTCCCTCGCGGCTTCGCGACCCAATTGAATGGTTTGGCTTTGCTTTCCGGGATTGGCTCGATCCGTCGATCCATTGGTATCGATTTGCATAATCGGATGACCGTCGCTGAGGCCAAAGATTTTGACAAGGCCGACAACATTGGACGGTTGGAGTCTTCCTGTTCCGTCTCGCGTCTCAAAGTTCGTGACCCAGGCCATCTGTCAAAGCCCCTTTGTCGCGCTCATCCGCTCAAGCCTCCCGCCAGCGTTGGGATGTCGAGCGGCTTAAAGCCGTAGTGGTTGATCCAGCGCAGGTCGGCGTCGAAGAAGTCGCGCAGGTCCGGCAAGCCGTATTTGAGCATCGCCACCCGGTCGACGCCCATGCCCCAGGCGAAGCCCTGATACGCAGCGGCGTCGATACCGCAATTCGTCAGCACATTGGGGTGGACCATGCCGCAGCCGAGGATTTCGAGCCAGTCCTCGCCCTCGCCGAAGCGGATTTCCCCACCCGAACGGCGGCACTGGATATCGACCTCAAGCGATGGCGAAGTGAAGGGGAAGAAACTCGGCCGAAAGCGCATGCCCACGTGTGGCACTTCAAAGAACGCCTTGCAGAACTCTTCCAGAACCCACTTCAGGTTGGCGAGCGTAGCGCGATCGTCCACCACGAGCCCCTCCACCTGGTGGAACATCGGGGTATGCGTCTGGTCGGCGTCGCGCCGATAGGTGCGGCCGGGGCAGATGATCCGGATCGGCGGCTTTTGCTTGAGCATCGTGCGTACCTGCACCGGGCTCGTATGGGTACGCAGGACCTTGCGCTCGCCGTCTGCGTCGGGGGCGAGAAAGAACGTGTCATGCATCTCGCGCGCGGGGTGGCCGGGCGGGAAATTGAGTTTGCCGAAATTATAGTCGTCGCTCTCGATGTCCGGCCCTTCAGCGACCGAAAATCCCATGTCGGCGAAAATGGCGACAATCTCGTCCATCACCTGACTGATCGGATGGATGCGTCCGGTCTCGATCCCCGGCAAGCGAACGGGCAGGGTGACATCGACCGCCTCGCGCTTGAGCTCCCTGTCGCGTTCGTCCGCCTTGAGCTTGGCCTCTTTCTCTCTTCGCTTCTCCTCAACGCCAAACTTGAGCGCGTTGTTCGCGGCGCCCTCGGACTTGCGCTCCTCGAGGGTCAATGAACCGAGGTCATTGTAGAGGAGGGTAATCTCGCCCTTCTTGCCGAGAAAGCGGATGCGGGCCGCCTCGAGCTCCGCCGTATTGCTCGCCGCATCTATCGCGTTGTTAGCCGCTATGCGGATTTGCTCTCGGTGAGAATCCCGGTCGTTCATGCTCTTGATCCGATGGACTGAGCGCCCCTTCGGAGGAAGGCGCCATGCGAAGCACGAGGGATGAGTCCTTTAGCATCGCCCGCGCGACAACGCCCACCCTGAAGCAGCGCTTTATCGGGCGATCTCTCGTCCTGCGCTTCGCGCCGCCTTCTCCCACAACGGGAGAAGGGTCTCGTCGAGCCTCTTACGCCGCCTTGGGCAACGACCCTTTCGCCTGCTCGACGATCGCGGCAAACGCTGCGGGCTCGGAAATGGCAAGTTCGGACAACACTTTGCGGTCGACCTCAATTCCCGCGGCGGCGAGGCCGGAGATAAACCGGCTGTAGGTCAGTCCATGCTCGCGAGCCGCCGCGTTGATCCGCTGAATCCACAACGCCCTAAACTCGCGCTTGCGGTTCTTGCGGTCGCGATAGGCATACTGCATCGACTTGTCGACCGCGGCCTTGGCGGCGCGGATGGTGTTCTTGCGCCGGCCGAAGAAGCCCTTGGCGGCCTTCAACACCTTCTTGTGCTTGGCGTGGGACGTTACGCCTCTTTTGACGCGTGACATGATTCAGTTCTCCGGGAAAAGGGTTCAGCCGTTCGGCAGGTAGTATTTCTTGACCTTGTCGCCGTCGGTCTTGAACAGGACCGCAGTGCCGCGCAGGTCGCGGATCTGCTTGGTCGTGCGCTTGATCATACCGTGGCGCTTGCCGCGCTGGACGTACACGACCTTGCCGGTCCCGGTGAGCTTGAAGCGCTTTTTCGCGCCCGATTTGGTCTTCAACTTGGGCATTTGGCTCTCCTTAAGGCTTGACGCCTTCTTGACATTCGGCGGGGCGAAGGCCCCGTTCGCGCGAGCGAAAAAACCGCCACGGCAGCCCTGACAGCCGGGCGGTTCTCAAGGGGCGGGGTCATACGCGAAAGAAGGCAGGCGCGCAAGGGCGTCGCTCGGGACTTGACGGAGCGCCGCCGCCGCCCCTCTCATGGGCCCTCGACGCAGGCGAAAACGGGGGTTGGCGCGGCGATGGCGACCGAAAGCATGGCCGCGAACGACGTGGGCGCGCCAACGTTGGAAGCCGCTTATTCGAAAATCACCTGGCGCCTGATTCCGTTCCTCGCGCTACTGTGGATCATCGCCTGGATCGACAGAGTCAACATCGGTTTTGCCAAGCTCCAGATGCTCGACGATTTGAAATTCAGCGAGGCGGCGTATGGCTTCGGAGCGGGGATTTTCTTTCTTGGCTATTTCCTCTTCGAAGTGCCGAGCAACCTGCTTCTGACCAGGATTGGCGCGAGAAAGACGATTGCCCGAATCACGATTGGTTGGGGCGTGACCAGCATCTTGATGATGCTGGTGAAAACGACGGCCCTCTTTTACGGCTTGAGGTTCCTGCTCGGCGTGTTCGAGGCCGGATTCTATCCTGGCATTATTCTTTATTTGACCTACTGGTACCCGACCGCCCGGCGAGCGCGGTCCTTCGGCCTCTTCATGTCCGCCTCCGCCTTCGCCGGCGTCATCGGCGGTCCACTGGCGGGCGGAATCCTTACCAATCTCAACGGCGCTTACGGCTTGGCGGGCTGGCAATGGCTGTTTTTGATCGAAGGGGCGCCGTCGATCCTCGCTGGCGCCGTCACGCTTCTCTATCTGACCGATCGCCCACAGGAGGCGCGCTGGCTGACGAACGAGGAGCGCCGCCTTGTGCTCGAGGATCTTGAGCAGGACGCTCGCGGCATGGGCGAGCGGGAGCACCGGATCCTGGCGTCGCTGCGAGAGCCGGCCTTGTGGCGCTTGATCCTCATCTTCTTTTGCATCATCGCCGCCAATTCGGCGCTGACATTCTGGGGCCCAAGCGCGGTCAAGGACCTTGGCGTCGGCGGCGCCATGAACGTGGGGTGGATCATGGCGGCGATCTACCTCTTCGGCGGCGCGGGCATGATCGTCAACGGCTGGCACTCGGATCGCTCAGGCGAGGCGCCCTACCATTGCGGGCTCGCAGCGCTCGCGGGCGCGTCGGGAATGGCTGCTCTCGGCCTCGTCATGCAGGCTGGCGTGATGTTGCCGATCCTTGCGCTCGCGGTCGCGATCGTTGGCACGATGAGCGCAATCCCGGTGTTCTGGCAGATGCCGAATCGGGTCCTTTCGGGAGCCGCCGCGGCGGCCGGCGTCGCCTTGATCAATTCCACCGCCAATCTGGCCGGATTTGCGTCTCCCTGGCTGATTGGCGGGCTCAAGTCGGCGACGGGTAGCCTGTCTTACGGTTTCTTCATCGTCGCGGCGGTGCAGGTCG
Organism: uncultured Alphaproteobacteria bacterium; assembly: GCA_963794655.1. Lineage (GTDB taxonomy): Bacteria > Pseudomonadota > Alphaproteobacteria > Rhizobiales > Beijerinckiaceae > Roseiarcus. The sequence continues at coordinate 7,292 of CAWCEV010000004.1, read as the reverse complement.
TGGGCGTCCTCATGATCCTCGGCTCGAGGCGAGCGTATTCTTATTCGCCGGGCCGATGACTTCGGACGCGCCGCTATTGCCAAACCCGCACGCGCGCTTGAAAGCGGTCGCGACCGTGCTAAGCTTCGGCTGACAATCCCTTAAAACAAGGCAGCGGACGACATGAACCACCCGGTCGAAAGGCGCGACGTGCTCATCGGCGGCCTTGCTGTCGGCGCCCTCGCTGTCGCGACAAGTCGGGCGGCGGCGGAGACGCTCGACCCGCACCGCATCACCGTTCATGTCCTCGACGTCTATAGCGGCAAGCCCGGCGCGAACGTGACCGTCGACCTCTCTGTTCTCGACGGCCAGGCCTATCGCCTCATCAAGACCGTCAGCACGATGGTCAGCGGCCGTCCCGCCGCGCCGGTATTAAGCGGTGATGACTTGAAGGTTGGCGAATACGAATTGATGTTCCACGTGGCCGACTATTATTCGGGCCTCGGCGTCAAGCTGCCCAATCCGCCGTTCCTCAACAAAGTTCCAGTTCGGTTCGCGGTCTTCGAGCCGGCCGCCTACCACATTCCGCTGCTTCTGACGCCATGGAGCTATTCGACTTATCGCGGCAGTTGAGCATCCTTGACCATCAGGCGCCGGACCGGAAGGAGACGAGCATGACCACAAACGGGATCGGCCGCAGGGACCTTTTGGGCGCCGGAGCGGCGCTCGCCGTGGCGACGGCTAGCAGCGCTCCGGCTGAAGCGCAGGTCAAGAGCCGGCTCACGACCCATGTGCTCGACACCTATAGCGGCATTCCCGGCGAAGGGGTTACGATCGAGTTCTATAAGCGCGACGGCGACAGCTACGTGCTGCAAAAGACGGTGGTTACCAATCACGACGGTCGTGCAGGCGAGCCGTTGCTGCCGGTCGAAGGACCGGCGTCTCTGGGCCAATATCGGCTGGTGTTCCATGTCGCTGACTATTTCCGAAAGATCGGCGCCCCATTGCCCGATCCGCCCTTCATCGATCGAGTCTCGATAGACTTCGCGATTTACGAAGAGAAGGAGCACTACCACGTGCCCTTGCTTTCCTCGCCCTGGAGCTACACGACCTACCGCGGCAGCTGACGTCCTCCGGGCGCGATCCGAATTGATCGGTCTGGTCGGGTATAGCTAGCGATTGCCCCATCCGCTCGCGCCGGTGAGTCTCAGCGCAAGGAGAAGCACAACCGCTCCAATTGCCGCGTTGATGATGAGGCCTATAAGTCCCGGCGCGAAGTGCACTCCAAATCGATGCAGCGCCCAGTCTCCGACAAGCGCGCCGACAATCCCGATGGCGGCGTCGCCGACGAGGCCAAATCCGTTGCCCCGGACGATTTTTCCTGCCAGCCATCCCACGACGAGGCCGACTGCCAGAATGACGATCAAGGCTTGGTCCGACACACGCATCGCTTTCCCGCTCTGGCGCCACTGATTCGCAGCATGCACAGTCGCAAAAATCATCCGAAGCGCCAAATGCCCGGGCCTGCTTTGACAGGTTCGCGCGACGCCAGCCTGCGCCCTCATGATCGGCGCGTGCGCCTCCTTTCCGGCGCGAGCGTTGACGGTTGAAGCCAGCGCTTCGCCCTGTGCAGCAAGAAGGGTTTTATGTGCGTTCAGTCGATCGCGGAGAGGACGTGGACTGCGCGGCTGGAGATCAGGTCCCGGGTCTTCGCTCCATATGCCGCCATATGTGGGGCGGCGACGTGGGCCGCCAAGGCCTCCGGGCTTTCCCAGGACTCGAGCACGACGAAAGTATCCGGCCCGAACTTCGCTTGAAACGGACCGATGCCCGCCGCGTCGACGTGCCCGGCATATTCGATGCATCCCTGTTCCGCCCTGACAGCCGGAACATTGGCGCGAAACGCGGCGAGGATCTCATCCCGGCGGCCCGGCTTGGCGGTTATGACTGCGACTACGCGGATCATTCTCGTTCTCGCTCCAGTCGCCCCTCCACCGGGCGCGCGCTCAAGCTAACCTCGCCACAGAATTTCGCCAGCGAAAAGGGCGACACGGAGGAGCGCCGCAAAGGCTTCCAGATCACCCCTACTCAAGGCAAGCTCCCATCATGCATCGCTTGCCAGCGGCTTTTCAAGTCCAACCGGCAGCGCCCTGAACAACTGCGGCCGATGATCGCCGCCGCGATCAGAGACGCGGCTGGACGCGATCGCAGCTCCACCGGTCAATTATTGGGAGAGGCGTACGCTCCAGCAGCATAAGGAGAGGTCCGCGTGGCCCCGAGAATGTCGACGGTCGGCGAGCCTGCGGCGCCGGCCCCGGTCGCGGGAGCTCCCGCCTTGAGCTTCATATTGTACGTCAGAGTCGACGGATCGAAGTCGACGAACTCGGCCGCCGGCCCGCCCGCAGCGAGACATTGGCGCTCCCGTAGGTTCCCGGACTGCCATAGTAAGTTCCGACGCCTTTCACATACCAGACAAACACCGGGCCTGCCGTCGCCATGCCGACGTTGTGATCCGCCGTAACGCCGGGGTCGAGATTATACACGGTCATCTGGTTGGCAAGGTTATTGCGCAGCGTGACGCCATTGCTCGAAGAGCCTTCATGTGTCTTGTCGCCGATGCTGACGGCGGGCGAGCAAATGGAAGACGTCGAAAGAAGTCCGTCGTTCACCACCGTGTTGTTGGCGATCAAACCGCCATGAACGCTTGAGAACGAGACCCCCCAACAAGCGCTGGTGACGACGATGTTGTTGGTGACTGTGAGATATGTCCAGTCCGAGTCGAAGGCGTCGATGCCCTGCAGGCCGATCTTTGGAAACGGCAGATTCGGGTCGGTTTGCCGGATGATCGTGTTGCTGTCGATCAAAATTGTCGAATAGTTGTTCGACGCGACGCCGGGCACCGGAACGCCGATCTGGCCCTGCATGGCGTCTGGATGAACGCCATCGCCGATGCTCACGTTGTCGTGGATGTAGTTCTTGGTGATGTCAAGTCCGCTCGCGGCGAAGTCGACTGCGTCGTCGGCGAAATGATCGATCTCATTGCCTGAGAACATCGAGAGGTTGGAGCTCAACCCCGCGCCTGTCCTGACGTTGGTGATATGAGATTCGGTCAGCGAAATGCATTTTGTATTGTTGCCTCCGGCGCTGCTCTGCGCGTTAAAGCCATTGCGCGCGTTCGAAACCCACTGAGCCTGACTCCAGCCGCTGACATCGTCCTGGGACGAGATCGTCATATTCTCCAACACGATGTTCGATGTCGGATAGGACGGGCCCTGGTCCCCGATGTTAACCAGGAAACTGGTGCTGTGAGCGGCGGCGGCGAGACTTTGCACCTTCAGCCCGTCGAAGGCCCACATGGTGGTTGAGCACACAAGAAGCGAAGTCAGCACCGGCGTCTGGCCTGGGGCGGCGGCAACGGTGACGAAAGCCGAATTCGAGAGCTCTGTGTCATAGACACAGACACGGAGATCTCCGTAATTCCCACTCATAAGCAGAATTTCATCGCCGGGCTGAATAGGCCCCGCCAACGGACCAGCGGCGACCACATTGGCGGTCTTGGTGGCGTTCAGGTGGGTATAGGGCGCCGTCGTAAGCAGCGGGTAGGGGTAGCCCGGCGCTGTTCCGACGACGGCCGTCAGCGAGTTCCACGGGTGGGCCTGGGAGCCATTGCCTCCGGCTGCCTGGGTCTGGCCGTTCACCGGGTCGATGTACCAGATCTTCCTGAACGTCGACGGCGGAGGCGCACAATTATGAAGGACCTGTTGCGCAGAAGCAGGAAAGACGTAGCAGGCGAGCAGAACTACGGCATGACCCAGAGTCTTCATTGAAGTCCTTTCTTAATCTGGACGAATATTGCACGTGAAATCTGAGTTTACTCAATAACACGCCATACTTATGCTTTCAACGATCGATTTAATTTCATCCTAGGACTGGATAAATATGGAAATCGGTCTAACGTTACCTGTATAATTCTGTCACAATGGACCGACGAGGATCTCCGAATTCGCAAGGAAGCAGACATGAAATCCCTCCGCGGCGAGCGCTGAACGCGCTCAAGCCGCGCCGACTTAAGACCGGGCAGCAGCTCCCTGGCTGATTGGCGCCGCCGCGATAATGCGCTTGCGATCCTTGCATGCATCGCGTTGGCGCCCTATCGCGGTGCAACATTCCACCATCTCGAGGCCCCATGGATCCGCTGATCGAAGGCTACCGCCGCTTTCGCAAAGAGATCTGGCCCGCCGAGCGGGCGCGTTACGAAGCTTTGGCGCACTGGGGACAGAGCCCGGAGGCCATGGTCATTGCCTGCTCGGATTCGCGCGTCGATCCCCAGACCGTGTTCGGAGCGGTTCCAGGCGAGCTGTTCGTTGTGCGCAACGTCGCGGCGCTGGTTCCGCGCTATAGTCCCGACCCCGGTCACCACGGCACCAGCGCTGCGCTCGAATTCGGCGTCAGGGTGCTGAAAGTCGCCCGCCTGGTCGTGCTCGGGCACGGGCAGTGCGGCGGGGTCAAAGCGATGGCCTATGGCGCGCCGCCGCAAGCGCGCGATTTCATTGCTTCCTGGGTCGAGATCGGCGCCCCTGCGGTCGCTGCGGCAGGGGAAAAGGCGGAGGGCCGGCTCGAGCGCATCGAGGCGGAGGTGGTGCGCCTGTCGCTGACGAACCTCATGACCTTCCCCTGGATCGCGGAAGCGGTCGCCGCCAACCGACTTGCGCTGCAAGGCTATTGGTTCGACGTCCATACCGGGGTGCTGGCGCATGTCGGGCAGGACGCGCTCGAGCCGGTGGACTGAGCCTGAGGCGCTAGTCTAGCGCTACTAGTGACTCACTCGCTTTTTCCGCCCGTGAAAAGGAACGGCGCGACCTCGGAAACGCCGGGGGGCTTGTCGACCGAGAACGGCGCCGGGCGGCAGACGGCGAGGGCGGATAATCCCACGCGCGTCGTAAGCAGGCCATTGAGCACGCCTTCGCCCATGCGGGCCGAGATCCGCGAGGCGATTCCGTGGCCGACCAACTGCTGGAGCAGGCTGTCGCCGACAGCCATACCGCCGGTGATGGCGATATGGGCGCCGATCGAGCGCGCCAGCTTGATGAGACCGAGGAGGCCGGGGCGGCCGCCGTAGATTTCGGCGATCCGCCTCACGAGGCGCACGATCTGGGCGACGACGAACACCACGTCGAGCACCGCTCGCGGACTGATCGCGGTCACCAACGACACGCGCTTGGCGGCCGTCGCGATCTCGGCCTGCGCTTTGTCGTCGAGCGGCCTGAGCAGCGCCCGCTCGGCGACGTCGATGAGATCGCGTCCGTCGATGATCGCGCGCATCGCGTCCTCGACCTCAGCTCGTGCATGCGCCGTATCCGGCCGGTCGCGATAAAGCGCGATGAGTTGCCCCACCAGGCGGCGCGCCGCGACGCGATCGTCGCCAGCCCGCGCTCCGGCGAAGGCGACATGCATTTCGGCGATCCTGGTCTGGCGCGCGACCGCGATCATTTCGCGCGCCGCGACGCCGATGAGGCCGACCAGGAACAGGAGGCCGAACGCAAGGCCGATGATTCCGAGCGATTCTGCCTTGGCGAACAGGCTCTCGATAAGGTTGGTCGCCCACAATCCGACTGCAAGCGACACGAGGCCGCTAAGCCCGGTCCACGCGAGACGCGCTAGCGTGAAGCGTGACCGTGAGATGAGGCCCGATTTCTGCGCCGCTTCGACCTTGAGCTCGGTATCATCGATGGACGACGGCAAGGCCGCGGGGATCGGGTCATGCTGGGAGCGAATGACGGCTTCAGGAGCGTAGGGGGCGGGCTCGTTGTCGACCGCGATCCGCCGGTCGTCGAGCCGAAAGGCGCGGGGGCGGGGAGGGCGCCGGCTCATGCGAGACGGTCCCCGATCAGGAATTGGAGCGCTCGGTCGAGCCGGATCTGCGGCGCCGGCTCGCCGCGCTGGGTGAGCGGCGGGCGGAACCGCACGAACCGCCAATCATTGTCGGCCTCGGGCAGGGCGATCGCCTCGCCCTCGAAGAGGGCCTCCGGGTCAGCCGGCAGCTCGCCCGGAAAGACGGCGGCTTCCGCTACGCCGTCAAACGTCTGGCCGCCGATCGTCTCTCCCTTTTCGGGCACGCCGATAATGGCGTCGAGCGTCTCGCCGCCGGTCTTTATCTCGGCCTCGCGGGTCGCGCGGATCGCCGCGAGCGCAATGACGTCGATCTCCGCGCCAACTCCCTCGGCGCGCGCAATCGCCTTTGCCGTGACCGCGCGTAGGATCGCCTCCAGCCGGTCGTGGCTCGTGTGATGGAGATGGTCTGCCTTCGTCGCCGCAAAAAGGATGCGGTCGATGCGCGGGCGGAAGATCGAGCCAATCCGCGAGGCGCGGCCGGCGCGGAAAGCGCGCATGACATCGGAGAGCGCGTTCTCAAGATCGGCGAGCGCGGCAGGCCCGGAGTTGAGCGCCGAAAGGGCGTCGACGAGGACGATCTGGCGATCGAGGCGAGCGAAATGATCGCGAAAGAACGGCCTTGCCACATGCGCCTTATAGGCCTCATAGCGACGCGCCATCATCGCCGCGAGAGAGCCATGTGCGATCGCTGTCTCGTCCGCGAGCGGGATCGGAGCGAACGTCAAAGCTGGCGAGCCCTCGAGATCGCCCGGCATCAGGAACCGGCCGGGCGGCAGTGTCGAGAGGGCATAGACGTCGTCGCGCGCCCGCTTGAGATAGGCGGTGAACAGCTCGGAGATTCGCCGCGCCGTCTCCTCGCTTGCCTGGGCTTGCGGGTCGAGCCCGACGAGCGCCGCACGCCATTTCTCCGAAAGCGGCGCGCGGGCTGCGGTCTCGCTCGCCGCCAACGTCTCGCGCGACCACTCGGCGTAGCTCTTATCGAGCAGAGGCAGGTCGAGCAGCCATTCGCCTGGATAATCGACGAGATCGAGCTTGAGGCTCGAGCTTCGCCCGCCCCAGCCCGCGGCGCTTTCGAACTCGATGGTGAGGCGCAGTTGAGCGATCCGGCGGGTCGATTGCGGCCAGCGGCGATCGGCCCCCGAGAGGCTCGCCAGATGTTCCTCATAGGCGAAACGCGGCACGGCGTCGTCCGGCTGGGGTTCGAGGCGCGCCCGCATGATGCGGCCTTCGGCGGAGGCGGCGAGAACCGGCAGGCGCGCGCCCGCGATAAGGTTGTTGACGAGCGCCGTCAGGAACACCGTCTTGCCCGAGCGCGACAGACCCGTGACGCCGAGGCGGAGCGCCCCGCCGGAGAAATAGTCGCCGATCGAGCGGGCGATGAGTCCTGCCTCGAACACGAAATCACTGTAGCCTGGCAAGGG
>CAWCEV010000003.1:0-810676 GCA_963794655.1 uncultured Alphaproteobacteria bacterium | reverse complement strand
CAGCCAGTGGGCATCATGCTCAATCAGAGTTTTGCTTTCGTCTGAGAGAGCCCTGGCGACGAATTTCAACATCTCGTCATGCGTCTGTCTGGCAGCGATCACAGGATTTCAGACGTCGGAACGGCCGGAGGAGGCGCGGTGACCTCGGGGGCGGAGGCGACTAGCTCCGCCCAGGACGGATCTTCTCACCGCCGTCACCGTCGCACCTCGCCGCGAACTCGACGACCTTGCGCATCGCGCTCCGGCTCGACGATCGAGATCAACTTTGTCGCCCATAGGTCGAGCGCGCGTCGCTTTTCGTCGCGATAGGCGTGTTGGTCATACACCTTGTGCAGACCGGGCTTGGCGTGCGCGATGACGAGCTCGGCGACGAGATCGGGAACCGGCAGCCCGGAAAGGGCCGTTCGCATCGTTCGGCGCAAGTCATGGAATACGAATTCGTCGATAGGCTCGGCGCCGGAGTTCGCCTTCGTGCGCGCCTCATTGATGAGGCGATCGAGCGCGATCTTGCTTTGCTAGAAACCGGAGATCGGCGCCTTGCCTGCCGTCGTCGAGAAGACGAACGCTCCCGGCTTCCGGTCCTCAGGCTTCGCGAGCGACTCGAGGATCTCGACCGCGAGCGGCGCGAGGGGAACTTCGTGTGCCGCGTCGCCCTTCATCCGGGCCGCCGGTATCGTCCACAACTTGGCGTCGAGATCGAACTCGCTCCACTTGGCGTTTGCAACCTCGCGCAGGCGCTGTCCGGTGACCAGCAGCATCCGGACGAAGGCGCCGAACGGGGAGGGCAGGGCGGCGCTCGCCTGCCAGACTTCGCACGATCTCGGCGTCGCTCAGGACGCGCTGGCGCGGCTTCTTGGCGCCGATGATGTCTTTGGCCATGCCGCGGGTTATAGGCGATGCCTGCAGCCCGTAGGCGTCTCGCGCGATCGCCCAGTTGAAGAGCTTTGACGAGATAGGCGAGCAGGTGATGCGCGACCGACGCGCGTCCGTCGTCGACAACGCTCTCGAGCAGCTTGACGACGTCGCGGCGGGTGATCTCGGTGATGGTCCGGCCACGCCATGGGGGGATGATCTCGCGGCGGATCGTGGCGGCGACCTCGGGCCCGGACTTGAGCTTGGCGCGCCCTTTGTCCGCCGCCAAGACGTGGCGCTTGATGAAGTCCTCGGCGACCGCCTCGAATGAGTTGGCGGCCGCTCGGCCTCAGCCGCCATGGCGGCGGCCCGCTCCGTCTCCGCTTTTGCCTTTGGGATCGATCCCTTGCGCCATGAGACGGAGGAAGGCCCGCGCGTCCTCACGCGCCTGGGTGAGCAGGCCTTCGGTGTACTCCGCGCCGCAGCGGTGCTCAGCGACGACACGCCGGACCGGCGCGCCCTGCGATCCAATCCGGCGCATGACGATGAAGGAGATCTTGCCGGTGTCCGTCACCCGCACGCCGAAGTTCGGAACTCTTCCGAATGTCCCATATGACGTATCGCTTCGCCCAGAACTTCGGCCGGCTTGAGGGCATTGATGCCGCGGACGGTGAGCTTTTTCTTCATCTTCGACCACCTGATTGCCCGGGCAACGTGAACTCGTGATTTTTGATCAGGGCGGGCAACGGGGCAACAATGGGGCAACAAACATGGGTTGTCAATGGCTGATATCGCATGAGCGCTCATGTGAGGCTAATTCATTGATATCAAAGCCACTTGAGCCGCAATGGAGATTATCGTCGGATATCATGCGGTCTCATCAGCGCTCAAGAAATAGGACTTTTAATCAGAGGGTCGTGGGTTCGATTCCCACCGCGCTCACCAAATTAAAACAAAAGCTTACAACGAAATATGGCCGCCGAAATTTCCGAGGCAAATTCGTCCGGGTATTGCTAGGGTAACAGACCAAAAATCGCCATTCCCGGGCCGTAGGACGCCTCTCACATGACCCAGAAGATCGAGGGTCCGCCCAGCCAGCCCAAGCGGTATCGAGTGCTGCGAGATGTCGACGGCAGTGACGTCTCGGCTTCGTTCGACACGCTAGACCAAGCCCGCGATTACATTCGCACCCACGGGCGCGGGGATTGGCGCTATATCATCATGGACATTCGGACGGTCGTTTGGCCCGAGCGCCGAGTGAGCGGCCCCAAGCCCCATAATTGACCGCTGAGGGCCGTTTCGATCTCGGCGGAGGGCGGGAAGGCGGCTCAGCGGGCTGTTCCTGAGTGATGATGGATGAAGGTTGTCGCGAAGTAGGTGAACATAGTCGCGATCTGATCGAGCCGCGTGGAAATCCCCTCGATCTTCTTGGATCGCTCCGGGCTTCTCGGCTCGTCCGCCCCAAGAACGAACGGTGATGAGGGCGATCTGCTCGATTGAGTTTCGTTCGGGGCGTATCAAGTGCCCCGCCCCCGCCAGGCCGTAGTAGAGAGCGCCGACGATGGCGGCGGGAATGAGCCACGCGCTATTGGCCAAACTTGCCACCCCGAGCGTTCCCATGGTGAGGTTCGCAAAGCCCAGTTCGCGAACAACAGCGAGCGCGCCAGGCTCGGCGAGCTCAAAGATTTTCGTCGCGGTGAATTCTGGTTGAAAGATTTGTCGGACGCCTGCGAGAAACAGTCTCGCTCCGACTCCCCAAAACACGAACCATTTACCGATGAGGAGCCAAAGGTCCGTCGCGTCGCATCTCGCGACCATCTCGGCCAGAACGCAACCCGTCGGGATCACGAACAGAGGCAGAAGCACCGGAACGAGGTAGGCTCGCATGCCGCGGCTGTCGCCTTTCGTCGTCACTGCCTCAATCCCTTCCTCAACCTCCTACGTCATGTGCTGCTTTTTCGTACGCGACGGAAAAATTGTCGACTTCGAGATGCTGCCACCTGGGCTCTCGGACGAAGACGCGATCGGGCTCGCCCATGTTCTCTTCTCCGGGCGAAGGGGCCCGTTCGACGGCTTCGAGGTTTGGGACGGCGCCCGTCTGGTTTTCAAGCATTCCAAACCGTTGAGGACAGGCCAGCCGCGCCCGCTATGAGCTCGCCGTCGCCAGCCTCAGGATGATGTCAGAGTAGGACTCGCCGGGGCTGCGGAACTCAAGAACCTGGTCCAGGAACGGACGATCGACCCATAGCCGAAGTTGGCCGTTTCGGCTCCGCGACGCTTGGTCCTGATCGATCCCAGGATTCCATTCCTTGATTGCTTCGAAGGCCTCTTCGCTGATGGGGATGCTGATCATGTGCGGAGGCTATTCGACTGAGGACGACAGCGGCAACGCTGCAGTCGACTTTTCCCCAGCTTTAACCGGAACAATCATGCGCTGGTCGCGTTCTACCGTCTGGCGCGCCTCCCTGCCCCAGAGCCCGAGCGCGCCCATTTGCCCCGCGCCGAACTCGAACGCGACGCGGGGCTTTTTTAGCCCGCCTCCGCCAGCCTTAGGATGACGTCGCTGTATGATTCGCCCGCCTCGCGAAGCGATCTGAGCCGGTCGACGACCGCACGATCGAGCCAGATTTCGACCGTTCCGTCCGAGAGTATGGATGTCGGGGCCTGATCGATCCCTGGCGTCGTCGCCTTGAGGGCTTCATAGGCCGCCGCGGTGATTGGGATCTTGACCATGCCGGCCAAACCTTATCTGCGAGGATGGCCCCGCGCCAAGCCCCGGGATTGCCCTGTGGCGACGATCGCCTCGAAGGCGGCGGGGGTGATTCGGATCATACGCGAGATATGGGGCGCGATCATTGGGGCGAAGTCAGGCCAGCGCCTCAAGCCTCGCACGCTGCGATCGCCGATAGCCGGCGTATCCTAGCCCCGCGAAGCCGATGAGCATCATCGCCCAGGTGGCTGGCTCAGGAGCCGTAGTCGCCGAGGGCGCGAGCCCCGCGCTCATCGTGAGGACATAGTCGCCGTCTGCGGTCAGCGCAGGATCGACCATCACGAACGGATCGATCCCGGCGATATAGGTCGCGGGCGTGGTGTTTCCGCACGTCTCGATCGGATTGCTCGCGATGCACCCACCGGCGCTGGCCAGGTAGCGGACCTCGTATTCGACGTACGGGTCCGCGTCGAACAGGAGGTCGAACGTTCCCGCGCCGGCCGTGGCGAGGGTCGTCGCGGCGACGGGATTGGGGTCCGCGTCGGTGTGGTCGTAGATGTAGACGGCGGCGTTCGAGTCCACGGTTGCGGAGCCAATGAAACTCCCGATCGGCGTCATCGACCTCGAAATAAATGTCCACCTCGGCCGACGCGCCAAACCGAACAACCGTCGTTCCCGGGCCCCCCGGCACGGAGGTCGGAAAACTCGAGGGGGAGTGAATCGCGAGGGGAGGCGGGTTCTCGGCGAACCGAGGCCTGTCTCAGGTTGAATTGGTGCGGGCCGAGCCTGACGCGGTGGAGGCGAAGCCTCCGCAAGCCGCAGAATGACGTCGCTGTAGGACTCGCCAGGTCGACTGAGCCCTTCCCGGCGATCCATGGTCGTCCGATCGAGCCGGACCCGGATGAGGCCGTCAGGGCCCGCGGAGCGCGCGGGATTATCCAACTCAGACAGCGACAGTCTAATCGCTCGGTAGGCGACCGCCGTGATTGCGATCGCGATCATGGCTCTAAACGGCTCCACAGTTGGGCTGTTCCTACACCCGCGCCGCGCGGGCGAAGCGTCGGCCGTTTTGTTTTCAAGGCGGCGCTCACCAGCGTGGCTTGGACGGCGGACCGGCCAACCAGATTAAAACCTTCGCGGGGGAACAGAACATAAGCCCGGGCGTTCTCGGGTTGTCGTTCTTCCCTAAAGTTTTGCTTCTCCATAGAAAAACTAGTCAACCCAAGGATGAGTTTATGTTTTTTCATCGCAAAGAGCTTATACAACCGGTCAATGTTGGTGTCCCCGATGCTCGCTTTGGCACGTATCTTCTTGAGCAATTCGGAGGGGCCACGGGTGAATTGACAGCGGCTCTGCAATATTGGGTCCAGTCGTTCCACGTCGAGAATGCAGGCATCCGCGACATGCTCCAGGATATCGCGATCGAGGAATTCAGTCATCTCGAAATGGTTGGCAAGCTGATTGCGCAGCATACCAGCGAGCTCGACCAGACGTCTGTTCACGACGCTCCGTTGTTCAAGCTCAAGGGTGGCGGCCCGCACTTTCTCGATAGCCAGGGCAGCTGCTGGACGGCCGCCTACATCCAGGAGGGTGGCAATGTTGTCCGCGACCTTCGGGCCAACATTTCGGCTGAAGCGGGCGCGCGACAGACTTACGAGGCGCTCATCAAGGCATGCGATGACGAGGGGACCAAGAGGACACTGCATCGCCTCCTGACCCGCGAAATCACCCACGCGAACATGTTTATGAAGGCGCTCGACGCGATGGGCAAGTTGGATGACCCGTTCTTCGGAAACGTCCCCCCTGATGAAACAGTGAAGCTCGTATTCAACCTCTCACAAGACCAAGACGTGCGTGGCCCCTGGAACGAAGAGCCGAACTTCGAGTATGTTGCGGCCCCCGAGCCTGAAGGCGGTCTTCCCCTTGCTCCCATCAACGCGGACGACGAAAACCATACGCAGGCGCCAAAAGGTCGAAACACAAGATCCAAGGCCGCGCCCCGGGGTCCGGTTTAGCGCTTCACTAAATGCTTTGGGACAACCTCACAAATCGCCCGCCGGCCGGCGGAACGCGCGTCGCTGCTCACAGCGTAGCGCAATCGCAAAATGTCTGTTTCCGCCAATGCTTATGTCCGGGGCAAGTACCACGCGATTCTATGAGTGGCTGGAAGCCTCGGACCGAGGCTGTCGAGCGGTCCTTTGCGTTTCGTGGCCAGCGTCTGAGCCCGGGCGATTGCCTCTTCGTCGGAAATTCCCGCGGGCAATATCTCAACGCCCGCTATATGCCCGTCGCGTAGGAAATAGCACCGCATGTGTGGCGCTCCCTCGTTGGCCGTGGGAGTGCGCCTTCTCTTTGGGATAACGAATGACGGATTGCTCTCAGTCGCCGCAGTCGGCGATTGCCGACCCTAGCACGGTTTGTTCCGGGCAGCGGACAAATATGCTTGTGCCCGCTGACGCTGGTCATTCGCGATCGGGCGACGTCATCCTGAGGCTGGCGACGGTGAGGGGCGTCAGGGCGTCAGCGTTAATGCCTTGAGTTCCTTCCGGGCCGTTCCAAAGGTGCCAAGCTGGTAGACGGACGCGCCCGCCGGGGAGAACGTGAACGACGGGAACGGCTCAGCCAGCATCTGTTTCAGATACGTTTCGGTGGCGACGCCGATCGTCACATGCGGATTGAACCGCTTGCCCGCCGCGTCTCGAACGAAGTTCTCGACGTAGCTAATCAGCTCGCTCTGAATATCGCGTCCCCCGTCCTCGCTGAAGAACGCCACCGGGGTCGCGGTCTTCACGGTATAGGGCTCAATTGCTTTGACCAGCTTGTCTTGCAGGCGATGAAGATCTTCCGTCGGCTCAATGACAATACCCGCGACGCCCATCGGCGGAGCCGGGATGTAGTAATATTTGAACGCCTTCAGCGTCCATGTCGTCGGCTTCTCGCTGGAGAATACTGCGTCCGCAGCGGCATAAACCTTATCAAGGTCTTCCGTCCGGACGAACTCCTGCGACATGGAAATGTGCGGGTGATGCGTCGCATCGAGAGAAAAGCCCTTCGGGAAGGACTTCAACAGACGCGCGTTGTCGGCCCTGGCGCGCTGCATCATCGTCGCGTCGGGCTCGAGCGCGATGTCGATCGCCGTCACTAGGTTGGATTGCGCTGCCGCTCCCGGGGCAAGCGCCATCGCCAATCCCAACCCGAGCCCGACCGCCGCAATCAACTCGCTCATTCGTCCCTCCAGTTCGCCGTCGGCGACCGTTAACTTCCGTCATCGGGCGAAGTCAAACGGGTGGCCTTGGCCTGCGTGAAATGAAAAAAAGCGCCTCACAGCTCGCCTGGTTCGAAGGTCTGAGACTTTCCTCACATGCGGATTGAACCGCTTGCCCGCCGCGTCTCGAACGAAGTTCTCGACGTAGCCAATCAGCTCGCTCTGAATATTCCAGCCCCGATCGCGTCAACAGTCGAACGTCGCCATTGTCGATTCGGACCGCCATCCGGTAGCCATCAAACCTGATTTCGTGCGCCCATTCCGGCCCGGTTGGGGCCGTCGCCGCCAGCTTCGAAAGCTGCGGCTCGATCCAGCGAGGCAACGAGGGCATCTGGGGACAAGCGCTGCTTGTCGATCACTAAATGGCAGGATGATGGTAATGCGTCCTTGCGCGGTGATGCCGCATGTACTCCGCGCTGGCCCTCGCCCGGTCCTTGCTTTCATTGGCCCGGTTCCAAGACCGGTCGAAGGTCGACGTTGAGGGAGCGCCAGGCTTAACGCCGTAACCTGTCTGCGCAAGGATCGAGACGGGAGTGAGAACCACGGTGATCGCAAGCCCGATCCCGGCGATTGTCTTGAGCATCTGTTGCCTCCCTCCCCGCCATCTAGACGACCCTGAGGCGTCACCAACGGGGATTACAGAAACCAACGCCCGCGCCGTTCTGTTGGTTCCTCTTGTGCGCGGCCAGCCCGATCAGCCGAGCTAACGCGGGGTCCAAATAAGGGCTGCAGCCCGCGCGGTCTTGAGAGTGCCAGCGGGTTCAATAGAATGGAACTCCACACCGGATCTTGAGTTAAGTGACCGGGAGCCAGGCTTTTTGCGCAAGTGGGGCCGGAACATGGGCCGGATGATCAGGAATGCCCACGTGCTGGGTGAAAGCATGGTTTTTCGGTGGGAGCGCTCTGCCCAGCAGGTCGGCCGGTGGTTGGTCGTGACAACGAGTCTCGAGGGCGAAGGCCCAGAATTGGCTCAATTGATCCAAGAGCTTCTCGCCGCCGTTGACGATGACCTTGAACTGACTGGTTTCGAAATCCATACACAACGCCACGTCTGAACAGGGCGCGGTCATTCCCTCCGGCCCCAGCAATGCGTAAAAGTTTCGCCACGAGGGACGCAATGCTCCTCGTTTCTGAGGTTATCCAACGCGCCTCGGTAAGCGACGGTGGGGGCGTCGTGACCGGGCCGACGCGGGCCGGGAGCGCTTACCCTGCTGCAGTGGCGGGCGGGTCCCGTGGGTCCCGCATCCGACTGTAGCAATCTGCCGGAAGGAAACCCACATAGGAACGCAGACCGAAACGCCTGTGCTGCGCACTTTGGTGAGCCAATCGCACTTAATGCGGGGAAAGGCCCGATGCGCGGCAGGCGAAGGAGGCAAAATGTCACGCTCTCTTCTCGCGTTGCTTATAATCCTGCTAGCCGCTCCCGCCTTGGGCGCAAGCCGATTTGGTGGCGCTCCACACGGCGGCGCCTGGTCAAGTGACGGCTTTCCAGCGACCGGCGGCGACAACCAAAGGTCTGCACGCGGCGACGGCGTTCATGGCTTCGTTTTCCACCACGGGGTTCGTCGCGCCCGCGATCTGTTTGTCATCTACGGCTACGGCAACTGCGGCTTCGGTTTCGCCTGCGGGGTTAATGATCCTGGCTATGGTTATGATTATGGCTATGGTGGCGGCGCAGGGGCAAATGCCGGCAGCTACAGCGGCGGCGGTTACAGTGGGGGAGGCTATAGCGGCGGCGGCTATGTCCCCGACCCGGTAGGCGCAGACATTCCGCCGGTTACCTTTCCTACTTCATGCTGGGTCCGCCGCGCAGGTTACGATCCATCCGGCGCTTATGTGGGGCAAGTCCTGATCGACCTTTGCCATCGCTCGGACAGCGTGACCGTGACCCGTACGGACGCCCGAGTTGGACCGCCCAATACGGGATCGGGCGCGCCGCAATCACCCCAGTAAGCCGGGCAGGCGACGGATGTGCAACGACTTCGGAAACAACGTTTCGTATAGCGAGTACCTGACGGCATTCAGCCAAACGCGCATTCGCGTAAAATGGCCCGCTGCGGCCCCGAACCTGGAGCCGCGAGACGATATTTGGCCGACCGATCCGGCTCCCGTGATTCGCCGCCTCGAAGATGGCGAGAACGTATTTGCGGTGCTGCGCTGGGGCTTTCCGCCCGCGAAGCCCAAAGGGCCACCTGTCATCAACTTCCGGTCGGAGGGAAGGCGCTTCCCGGTTGGGCGCTGTCTTGTGCCGACGTCCCACTTCTATGAGTTCACCGGCGCGAAGCCCCCGAAGGCGAAATGGAGGTTCACGAAGGCGGGCGAGAACTGGTTTTGCTTGGCGGCCGATGCCTGACGGCGTTGGCGACCGTCAGATGGTTGTCCTCAATCGTGAGGATTGGCAGGCGTGGCTCGACCTCAGCAAGCCCGAGAACGAGCTCCTTCAACCGCTGCCTGCCGGCTCCTTGCATGTCGAGCAAATCCGCTAGGGGTGTCCGCGGAATACCGGGCGCGCGTCGACCGGGGCCAGCGTCGGCGGGACGTGGGGTCGTATGGCGCGGCCCTAGCCAAAACGGGCAAGGGGTCCGGCGGTCTAGACCTCCGAGGCCCACGCGCGTTCGAGAGCAATTAACAGGCGATCCCGGCGCAAATAACATTCCCCGGACGACCTTGAAGGAGGGCGCATCGAGCGAGGGCCGCTACATAGCGGTAGCAGGGCCTCTCAACGACGAGACAGTCCCCGATCGCTGGCGCGCTGCTTAGCCGCCAGGGAACCGGTTTGATTTCAGGCCGTTCCTTTGTTTGCGATCTGAAAGGACCCTTCCTTTGTTGCTTGAGTCATCCGATACCGTCGAGACGATCGTTGACCCGAGGGATGAGCCGAGTCCGCGGGACTTCGCTATGTTTCAGACGGGCGCCCCGGCATACGCCGCAAGAAAGCCGGGACGGGTTTTAGCTATGCCCGCGCGGACGGCTCGAAACTGACCGAGAAAGATGTCCTGAAACGGATCAAGGCGCTCGCAATTCCGCCAGCATGGACTGAGGTCTGGATATGCCCCTTCGCGGATGGCCATATTCAGGCGACGGGACGCGACGCAAAGGGCCGCAAGCAGTACCGCTACCACCCTCGCTTCCGCGAGGTGCGAGAAAGCACCAAGTACGAGCATGTCGTTGCCTTCGCCGACGCGCTGCCCACGATCCGCGAGAAAGTCCAGGAACATGGGGCCTTGCGCGGATTGCCGCGCGAAAAGGTGCTGGCGACCGTGGTCCATCTCCTGGAAACCACCTTGATCCGGGTCGGAAACGATGACTACGCGAAGCGAAATAACAGTTATGGCCTAACGACCCTCAAGAACCGGCATGTCTCGGTGGATGGAAACGAGGTGCGTTTCCGCTTCACAGGCAAAAGCGGTAAGCAGTGGTCGCTCCGCGTCAGGGACCGCCGGATCGCCAAGATCATAAGAGCCTGCCAGGACCTGCCCGGTCAGGAACTGCTTCAGTATGTCGACGAAGGGGGCAGCTGCCTTCATGTCACGTCGAACGACGTGAACGACTATCTTAAGGAAATAACCGGCAAGGATATCACCGCGAAGGACTTCCGCACCTGGGCGGGCACGGTCCTCGCGGCGACGGCGCTCAATGAGCTTGAAAGCTTTGATAGCGCCGCGCAGGCGAAACGAAACCTCCGTGCCGCCATCGAAAAAGTCGCGGGTAAGCTCGGCAACACGCCGACGATCTGCCGCAAATGCTATGTGCATCCCGAGGTTCTGAACTCATATATGGACGGCAAGCTCGTTCTTGAGCTGAAAGAAAAGGCCGAAAGCGAATTGCGTGGCGACGTGCAAAGCTTCAAACCGGAAGAAGCCGCCGTCCTTGCCCTCCTGCGCGCCCGGCTCGCGAAGGAAGCCGAGCGGCCGGCGGCAAAAAAGCAGGGCGCGAGGGCCGCTTAGGCCGACAAGCGTCACCTTACGCGTGCTCGACCCGGATGGGCCATTCGGCGGCAGGAGCGCTTTTAAGTCGCTTTGCCGCCTAGGAGACCTATGATTGCCCCGGTGCCCAACGTCCAAACCGGCAGTAGCGCCGAAAGGATTGCTTGTTGGGTTGTGTTCGGCGTGGACCATAAGATCGATAGGCCGATCTCCGACGCCAGCGACCCGACAGTGAGAGCCAGAACCGTTATGAAAATCCATTTGAAGCTCAGCGGTATGGGGATCGCGGCGGATGGCGTCGGGGGTGGTGCGGGTGTGGCGGACAGCGGTGCTGAGCGGGTCGGAGACGGCTTCGTCGTAGGGATTCTCTGAACCGCCGCAGCTTCGACAATGGCGCCGAGGACCTGTCGTTGCTGTCGGACGAAGAGCTTGAGGCGATCCTGGCCGCGCATCTCCGGGGCCGCGAGGAGGATTTTGAGCTTATCCGCACCATTGTCGAAGCTGCAGCGGCTCGAGAAGGAGCGATGAATTGAGCATTCTGTCGAAGCGCGTCGCAGCTCTGGCGGCCTCTCTGCCTCCACCGCCTAGCCAATTTGACGTAGCGGACTATCGTCGAGGAGATGAGGGCTTTGACGCCGCTCTCGCCGGGATCGTGGAAAGGAACCGCGGGAAGCCCGGAGGAATCACGGATCAGGATGAGGTTTTCAGTATCTCGGTCATCAAGGGCCTCCCGGGCCAAGGTGAGATCTCACGATTATCCGCACCGTGGTCGATCCGAAGCCTGAGCGAGGGCAATGATCGCGCGTTCACCAGGCTTGCCTGGAGTGGCCCCGGCAGCTCATCGGATGGTCGGGATGACGATGGAGGACGAGATTAATCATTCCTTCTTGGGTCTCAGATCGAGGAATGAGTTTGTCGAAGACTGCACTATCTTCTCTAGCCGTTCATCCTGATCGTCTGTGCCACTTCCGTGATAGTAGGCAACTAACGATCCTTCGTTTCCAATGAGATAAATCGCCTTGTCTAGATCCACTTTGTCGTCGGTGTCACTAAACATTCTCAATATTGTTGAGCGGATGCCTCGTAATTTATCCGACCATTTCTCTCCGTCAAACGTATTTTTCTCGTCTCCCAGCTCACCTTCAGCATGTAATAGTGCCAGATAGGCGATCCGAGCTAGTTCTCCGATCTTTTGATTGCTTGATACTGCCATTGCCGTTCTCCTTGATGCTGGCGCCGGCGGCTTTGCCTAGGTGTTATCATTGCATGGAGAGCCCGCGCGATCAGGCGGCTTTCGGTGACTTCGCCGGAAACGCGATAATGTAGGCTCGGCGTACAACCAGCCCACAACAGAATCCAGGGGAACCCCATGCACCTATCGAACGAAAGTCTCCTCGTGATCGTTGTCGTCGGCATTGTCGCGGGGTGGCTTGCTGGCAACATCGTGCGAGGCGGCGGCTACGGACTCATCGGCGACCTGATAATTGGCGTTATCGGGGCGTTCATCGGGGATTGGCTGCTGCCCCAATTGGGTATCCATCTCGGCACCGGGATGATCGCCCTTGTCGTCAACGCCACGCTTGGCGCGATTGTCTTGCTCATTATTCTCAGGCTGATTAGTGGCGCCGGCGGGGGCTGGCGTGGCCGGCTAGGGAGGCGTTGGTGATCGAAGACGACGCCCTTGGCCTCGAGCGCCACACTGGAGCTTTGCTGTACCTAAAAGGGGTTTAAAGAGGCCGTCGTCGAATGCCGTTCTACGTGTGAGATTGCGGATATCGCGCGGCCAGCGCAAACTGCGGCAGCTATTTGGGGTAGGCCCATGAATTAACAGAATTGGGCCGGTTTGTTCCAGTAACAGAATGGTGGAGGCGCCGCTCTGCGGCGGCCGGTTCCGAGGACCCCGCATTGGGCAGAAGCTGGAACTCCTTCACGATGGCGCTACGGACCCGTGCGACCTTGCGCAGGCCAAGGCCCCGGAGGAAGCCGAAACCCCCCGGGCGCCTCCGCAGGCGCCTCTGAGGGCAGTCTGGAACGTCCGCTTCACGTCGACTCCATCGGGCTGCTTCGCCAAACAGCGGCCATTCCCGCGATGGATTGGCGAACAGCCAAGGCGACCCAAAACGCGTTCAAGCTGGGTCTTATGAACGGGCCGAAACGGCGAGAAGGCGATCTGCGAACGCACGTCGCCTTCTGCGTTTGCGCGATAATACCGGGCTTGTCCGCGCATTACAGCCATCCAACCCCGTCTTCCAGTTTACCTGGCAATCTGGTGATCCAGGGAAAGAGGCCTCCTCACGAATGTGGAATTGACCGCCCTGTTCGCCGTCGGTAACAAGCTTGGGAGGGTCGGCAACACAGGTCAGCGTTGGCGCGTTTTTAGTTCGATCGTGAGAAGACCACGAACGAACATTTGCTTCGTCGATTCCCATAACCGGCCCTTTGAGGAAAACCTTTATGAGAACCGTCGTGATCGCCCTCGGCGGCATCTGCGCTCTGCTGTTATTGCCCGTCGGATCACGTCCGTCTGCTCGCGCTGAAGAGTTTCCATCCTACTTCAAGGACATCGTCGGAACTGAAACGGCAAGCCCGGCCGAAATCGGGACCAAAAATATCTTGCAGCTCAACACGACGATGTTTGAGCTCTATGGCGATGCCGGGCAGGTCTTCAAGAAGAACATTCTTGCCCAGCACCCGCTTATCCTCGGATTGTTCTCAGGAGCGGGCGGCCGATTCATCCTCTATCGACCGGGCATGGCGCCGATTGACGCGCCTTCCGTGCCGATCGTCTACCAGCTGCTCAAGTCTGTCGCCCACAGCACAATGGCGTTGGGCGAAGTCGTCGTTCCCTACCTGAACAGCCCGAACGACTTGGCCTGGCGTAGCTCGCTCGCGGCGTATCGCGACCGGATGCAGTTTGCGCTAGACGGCCTTGACGCGTCGCCCATGCGGGAGGACTGGCGACCGAACAACCGCGACATTCTGCAGAACAACATCGCCTTCATGGACGAGTGCCTGAAAACCAACGCGATCTCGGCGGACGCCTTGCAGGAATTCGCCAAGAAGCAGTCGCCGCTGCTGAAAAAGAACATCGCCTGGGCGGCGCAGACCCAAGTCGCCCATTGGATGGATGTGCTTGGAGGCTGGAAGCAGATGCTCGGCGACGAGTGGGACAAAACCTATGCGGCCAGCAACACGATCTACGTTGCTCGCCAGAACAACGTTCTGTTCAGCGTTCTCGCACAGTTTTTCCCGCCCGAGGCCATCAACGACCGTCTGATGCTGATCGAGACGGTCTCGTTCACCACGACCCCAGACGACATGCTCGATTCGCTCACTCGAATCATAGCCGACCGAGCTGTCGGTGCAGCGTTCTTCGGTAACTACCATCTTATGGACTACGAGCTGATGGGCGGCGACGCGCGTCAGGCCATCATCGACGAAGACGGCAAGCGCAACATTGCGGTAAACCTGCCGCCACAAGCGCCGTTCGGTTCGCACCAATGGCCAACATTGATCACGCCGGGACCGGGCGCTAAGAGTTTGGCCGACCTTCCATGACCTTGGGTCTGGCCGTCGAGGTCCTCACCCGAAAGGCCCGGGAGCAAGGCTTAGTCGCCGGACTGGCGCTGTTACTCGCCGTTCAGCTGACCTCAGCGTCCTTGGCCCAGGACGCAATCGACCCCGTCACCGGTTTTGCGCGTGAGTCGGTCCATGTCGCGGCGTGGCCTGGCGGAAGAAAGGTCGCTGTAAGTTTCGCACTGTTCGTCGAGGAGTTCGGGTTGGGTCTGGGTCCGGTGTTCCGGCCAGATCTCGCGACCCGCAACCCGGATCTCGTGAACGAGGCTTTCCGTCAATACGGGATCGACTGGGGCATCGCGCGCGTCGGTCGCGTGTTCAAGGAATTGGGCGTTCCGCTGAGCATGGTGTTGAACGCGGAGTTTCCCGGCGCCCACCCGTCGGTGTGGAAGGAGTTCCGGGCGTCGCAGCCGAAGGCGCCGATCATCGCCCACGGCATGAACAACACCAACCATATGCTGCCGCTCGGGCGAGGCATTCCGGAGCAAAAAGCTTACATCCACCAAACCCTGGACATGATCGAAGGCGTAACCGGGGTCAGGCCCCATGGCTGGTCGAGCCCGAGCGTCTATTCCGATGGCGATACGATGCAGGCGGTAGCCGCGGAGGGCATCGCATACACCCTCGACCAGATGGATTCTGACATTGTTTTGCGCCTGAAGACGCCAGATGGCTGGGTTTTGCTGCTGCCATATCCGGTCGTGACAGTCGATATGGGGCAGCAGCTGGCAAGGATGAAATCACCAGTGGAGATCGAAGCCCTTTGGGTGGACTACGTTTCGGAGCTGGCGAATGAGGCGCGCGCGGACCCGTCGCGCGAAGCGACGACGGTGGTCATTGGAATCCATCCCTTCGTGGTCGGCACGCCGGACGGAGCAGCCGCCCTGCGGCGCGTGCTTTCGCGCCTCAAGACGGATGACGCGGTCTGACCGACACCGATGCAATCCTCAAGGCGGCTGTTCCCTAGTGACCCCCTGGCTCGCTCACGCGAAAGTTGTAGCCGACAACCGGGCATCGACGGAGGGCTGGCGGCAAGCCAGCGCCGATTGGTTCTCAATGGCGACGACCGGATGGCGGGAAGCATGAGGACCTCGCGACGCGAGTTCGTCAAGTTGGCGATGGCGAGCGGCATTTCGCTCAGCGTATCGCGCCTGGCGGTCGCCGCAGAGCCCCGATTCGCCGCACGCGAGACGCTGCCGGGACGGCGAGGCTGGAACCCGGCCGCGACCGGCATGGGCCGCATCGACGGCGTGGCCAAGGTCACCGGGGCCAAGCTCTACGCCTCCGATTTCCGCCCCGCCGATCTCCCGGGCTGGCCGTCGAAAACGGCGCATGCCATGCTCCTTAGGGTTGCGGATGCGACCCATATCCACGTCGGCCTCGACCTCTCCGCCCTTCCCGGAGCGCTGCAGCCTTCCGTCGTGGTAACCGCCGCCGACCTCGCTCGAACCGGCATACGAGTCCCCGAATACTATGCCGGCGATCTGCTTTGCCCAGTCGGCAAGACGCCGCTCTATCTCGGGCAGCCTGTGGCGCTGTTGATCTTCGAGGACTTCGACACCTTCGATCAGGCGCGTCTGGTGCTCCGCGACGCAAAATTCGCGAATTTCGGGGCGGAAACCGGCCCCGTCAAAACGCCCAACTACGGCGCCTTTCGCTTCACTCGGGTCGGCGGCCCGACTCCGGAGGCGCCCGACGTCTTCTCGCCGTTCAAGAACGGCTGGGTTAGCCCTGGGCGCTTCGAGGACACCGGGCGGCCGATATGGGCGCGACTCCCGATTCCGACCGGGCAAGCCTATGCCGAAGCCGCCGCCCATGGCGAGCAGATCCGGGCTGAACTTGAGGCGGACAATCCGGCGCTTTTGGTGCTGGACCGCGAATTCGAGACCCAGTCGGTGGACCCGATGTTTCTCGAACCGGAAAGCGGACTCGCCTGGTTTGACGCCCCGCGCAAGAGCCTCGAGCTCGTTGTCGGCTCGCAGTCGCCCTACGAGGTCGCGACAGCAGTCGCATATCTGCTCGGCAATGCCGAGGCGGCCGTCAAGCCGGCGCGCATCAACTTGAATTCCGCCTATTGCGGCGGCGGATTCGGCGGACGCGACCACACCCCGTTCCCGCTTTACGTCGCGCTGGCGGCGATGTTCTTCCCCAATCGTCCAGTCCGGCTCGCGAACAATCGCTACGAGCAGTTTCAATCGGGGATCAAGCGGCACGCCTTCAAGATCCGCACGCAGATGGGGGTTGATCGGGCGACCGGCAAAATCATCGGATTCGCGGCTGACCATGTGCTGGATGGCGGCGGCCTCGCAAATTTTTCAGTCAGTGTGGCAACCGTCTCTGCTAATATGGCGCTCGGCATTTACTATGTCCCGAAAGTCGACATCACCACATATGCGTTCCACTCGCGCGGAGTGACCGCGGGCTCGATGCGCGGTTATGGAACGGTGCAGTCGACGACCGCGCTCGAAGTGATGGTCGATGAGATCTGCTCGGCGCTGCCGCTCGACCCATTCGAGTTCCGGCGACGCAACGCGCTGGCGGCCGGCGGCCGGATCATGGCCGGAAACACTTACAGCGTGTCGATCCGCACTCCGGAGATCCTGGATAAACTGGAGAAGCATCCAATCTGGAATCGGCGCGCGGAGGAAAAGGCGCGCGGGCGGGAAGCGGGAGTTCTCGTCGGGACGGGCGTCGCCTGCGCCAGCAAGAACTACGGCACCGGAGGGGATACGGTGTTGGGAACCGTCGAGATCGCTCCCGACGGTCACATCACGATCCGTTGCGACGCGACCGAAATCGGCAACGCTGTCGGGACAGCGGCGGCCAATCGGATCGCAACCCATCTGGGCGGCGTCGCCGACGAAATCGCCCTCGCCCAAGTCGACGGATTCGACGCCCTGGATCTCGTGACCTCTGGCGACCCCTACGCCATCAGCCAGGAGGCCCAAGACGCGGCGGCGCGCGATCCGCGCTGGGTGCCGTCGATCAGTTCGGCGACCGCCGCCTCGACAGGCGCCTTTGCCGGGACGCACGCGGCGGCCGAGGCCGCGCGAGTCATTTTCCGTTTTGGCCTGTGGCCGGCCGCGCTCGAATTGTGGGGCCTTGCGCCGAGCGATCCCAGAGCCGGGCAATGGGAGGAGGCCCGCTGGAAGGACGCACACCTCATCATGCCCGGACTTGTCCCGCTGACCTTAGGGGCGGTGGCGGCCAAGGCGCATGCGCAGAATGGCGTGACTGGCGCGATGGCCCATGGCTTCAATCGCTGGGCATGGTCGCAAGCGACCTTCCCGTTGGCCGGACACGAATGGACGGCCGACATCGATGCCCTTGCTGTACGCCACGGCGACGGCGATTTCGTTCGTCTTGATCGCACCAGCGTCAAGTTTCCCCCTACTGTCTTCAACCAGAGCGGCCCCACGTATGCGACATTGTGCGGCTCTGTGGTTCGCGTCGAAATCGATCGCATAACCGGCGCGCTGCGTATCGCAAAGGCGTACAGTGTGCTCGAATGCGGCCAGCCATTAGTCCCAGAGGTCGTGCTGGGACAGGCGCAAGGCGGCTTCGCCATGGGCGTCGGCTACGCATTGCTCGAGACGCTCCCGCTTTACGAGGACGGACCCGGCAACGGGAAATGGAACCTCGGTCAATACCTCGTCGCACGGGGGTCAGATCTGCCGCTTGACCGGCTTGAGGTCGAGGTATTGCCGCCCGTTGACGCAGACGAGCGGCCGAAGGGCATGGCCGAAGTCGTGATGACCCCAATAGTACCTGCGCTTCTTAACGCCATCTATGATGCGACCGGTCGCCGCTTCCAATCCTTGCCGGTGACCCAATCCATGCTCAAACAGGCCGCGCTCGGGGAAGCGTCCAAATGACGTCGCTCACTGTCACCATCAACGGGCGCGACTACGGCCCACAGGACGTGCGCGACGATCTGACCATGAACGATTTCCTGCGCGAACATCTTGGCATGACGGGCACCAAATTCGGCTGCGGCGCCGCGCAATGTCTGAGTTGCGCGGTCATCGTCGATGAGCCCGACCGGGCTAGCTACACGAGGCCGACCTGCATCGCCCCGGCCGCAAGCTTCGACGGCAAATCGATTCGCACCGTCGAAGGACATGCGAAGGGCGGCGAGCTCACCGCCTTGCAGAGGGCTTTCATTGAACATTTTGCCTTCCAGTGCGGTTATTGCACGCCGGGTTTCCTCAACGAGGGCCAGGTTCTTCTCGAGCGCCTGGCGAGGGATCCGATCCCGCGTGCCGATCTTGAGAAAACTATCGCGGAGGCTCTGGACGGGCACCTCTGCCGCTGCACTGGCTACATCAAATATCATCAGGCGGTGCGTGCCGTGATCCTGGCGGATCCGCCGCGCTACCTGCGAAGCAGTTGACCATGCGAACTGACTTACGGACCATGCTCTCGGTCGCAGCTATGGCGCTGCTGGCGAACGTATTCACCGCTTACGCCGTGTCCAGCGTCAACCGAGACAGTCTCGCAAGCGTTGAGAGCTTTTCGTCGATTAGCGATCCGGCTGCGCGGTCGGCCGCTTATTTTACCGAGCTCGGCAAGGTGCTCACCAGCCCCCGCTGTCTCAATTGCCATCCCGCTGGCGACCGCCCGCGCCAGGGCGACACGGCGCGATTGCACCAGCCTCCGGTCGAGCGGGGCGCCGACGGCTTCGGCCTTCCGGCGATGCGATGTCCGATTTGCCATCAGGCGGCAAACTTCGAACCCGGGCGGGTGCCGGGCAACCCGATTTGGCATCTCGCACCACGCGAGATGGCTTGGGAAGGCAAGACGATTGGTGAGATCTGCGCCCAGATCAAGGATCCCGCGCGCAACGGCAACCGCTCGCTTGCGAGCCTCGTTGAGCATATCGGCGAGGACCATCTGGTCGGCTGGGCGTGGGCGCCCGGGGCCGGCCGCAAACCAGCGCCAGGCAGGCAAAAGGAAGCGGGCGAGCTCGTCGACGCCTGGGAGAAGACTGGAGCGGTGTGCCCGACCCACTGATGTGCGAAAGAGCCCCCGGGGGGAACCGACACCAATCGCCATAGTTCGCGCCAATGTCTTCCACCGGGATATCGAGCGCGTCGAGGATGTCCTTAGGCGCTTCCATCAGGGGATTCGGAAGTTCCTAGGTTCGCGTTGAGGGTCCATGCCCGCGCATTGCAAAGCGTTCTCCTAGGGAGCTCGAGCAGACATCGACCTTCCCACGGTCGCTTTCCAGCGTTACCGCTCATTCGTAGCGGATCTCGAAGGACAGCAACAGTCGATTTGCCGGTTCGCCAACGCCCTTGGCGAATGTCTGCTATTTGCGCATTCCGGCCCGGCGGGAGTTGACGACGTAAACCGGACATGGCGGATAGGACAGCGTAGTGTCGCGTCGGAGGATTTGTTCGTCTGCGACCGCCGCTGGGCGTCATGATCGCCGCGAGGTCCGATATTGCGCCGACGCGCCAGGATGTTGATGATGACATCGGCCGCCTGCTTCGCGCGCCGTCCTAGGGTGTCCCTTCGCGCTAGGTACCGAGCGGTGATCCAATGACCGCTTGTCCGCAGTCTCAGACGCGATAAGGTTTACATTTGGGTGAGCGGCCGGAGGCAAAAGCATGTTGAAAATCGATCCTATTTACTAGCACGTCCTTGTTCTGTCCGCTGCATGCATGAGCCACGAGACGATGGCGCAATCCTCCACGCCCCCTACATCAACGCGGTCGACATCGATATCGTGCCGGGCCCAATCGACAATTTTCTGGCCGCGCTTAAGGAGAACGGCGCCGCCTCGGTCCATGAGCCGGGCTGCCGTGCCTTCAACATCGCGGTGTCGCAAAAGGATGCGAACCACGTGTTCGTATTCGAGGTTTACGCAAGATTCGTTGTAAGGGTCGGGAGGACGTCGCCCAAGGGCGAGTTTTCCACGCAATCCACAGGATGTCCGTCGTCTGTTCCCGTTGAAGCCCATGAGGTGACAGACTGTGGTACAGGACATGCCCCCTCCGGTTTGAGGGCCTCCCGATGCGATTGCCATTCTTTGACCCTCGGAGAGATGAGGTCGCAGCAGTTGCGACGGACCTGATCAAAAGGTTTGGTCTTCACGCGCACGCTGAAGCCTCATACTTGGCTGACCTTTCCGCGCAAATGCGTTCTCGCAGGCACAGATTGCTCTATGAGCTCGCGGCCCGCGAGATCGACGCCAGCTTTTACGAGGCGCAAAGACGGCTGAGCCTCCGTCGAGGTGCGTCGGTTACCTCGAGGCCCTAACACAGCCGCGCGGCTATTCCCCGCCTTCGCTCGCCTCCGCCAGTCGCAGGATGACGTCACTATAGCTCTCGCCCGGCTTCCGCAATTCGCGGAGCCGATCGACATATTTCGGGTCGAGCCAGACGTTAAATTCGCCATTAGGGGCGCGACTCTGCCGAAGGCCGCTCATGGGGTGCGTCGCGATAATCGCGGCATAGGCGGCAGGCGTGATGCTGAGCCGGATCAATGCGGCTAGTGGTGAACGCCGCTGCGGCTTCTAGCGTTTCCCCGGGTCCATGCGGCTCATCAGGACAAACGCGACGGCCGGAGCAACGAGTATCCAAAACCAGATAGCGAATTCCATCGTCTTCCTCCAACTGCTGGAACTGCGCGCTTATGAATAGCACATCTCAACCGGGCAGGAACATGGATGACGGTGACCGCGGGGTTAGTTGAAGTACCCCGCGCCCTCGCCTGCGGATACGCTCGGTCGCCCCTACTGAGGTTGACGTGGATGCCGGGGATGAGGCGACCGCGACGAGCGAAGCGGAGGGGCATCTCACGTTACCCGACCGCGCCCTGACGCAAATGCGAGAAGCTCTGTGTTCAGATAGGAGTGGGGTGCTATTTGCACCATGACCGCACCGTCAGTGCTCCGGACGTAAGTTTCAAGACCGCTGGCAGCGAGGACCTGAGCCGTTTCGGTCGCCTTCTTCTTTTCGGTCGGTCCCTTCATTTTATCGGCGCCTTCCTCATCATCCTCACGCTCCGGGGCTAGGTCTTGGGCGGCGGATCCCATGTCGCCCTGATCACGCCATTGGCTTTCCTCAACCGAACGCCCGGGTCGCTCCCGTTCCCCTTGCCGAAGATGACGCCCTTCACCTCGAGGGCGCGGCGGATTGCCTCGAGATCGTCGATCGTCGGCTTACGGCGGCCCTTCTCGAAATCGCGAAGCAAACTACCACTGACGTTAGCGAGCCTCGCTAATCTGACCTGGGACAAGTTTAAGAGACCGCGCGCGGCGAGAGACTGAGCGGGAGTTATCGCCAACGGTTTACTCCCTCCGCCGCATCCGCACGCAGGGCTGGTCGCCGTTGGTGAACTCGACGCCGGCGGCTTCAAGGGCGGAGCGGATTGCCGCCAGCTTGTCGACGGAGGGCTGGTATACGCCCTCTTCGAATCTGCGGATTGTTCCCTCGCCCAGGTTTGAGCGCGCGGCCAGCCGGATTGCGGACCAATTTAATAGTCGTCGAGCAGCACGGGCTTGCTCGCGCGAGAGCGTCAGGCTGACCGCCCTCACTTCGCCAGCGCCTTCTCGAGCAGCCGCCGGATCGGCGATCTACCGTCCGAGCAGTTGAGGTTCGGCCGTTGATTTCCTTCCAAAGGGCGAAATCTCCGGAGATGCCGCTCCGGCCTTTGATTGCGCTGAAAATCGGGTATTAGGGCTGCGCTATTTTCCTCCGCAGGCCACGATGGCCTCCCAGGGCTTTGCGCGGTGAGCACAGGAACGGAGCCGGCTATGCTTCTCTGGGGATACTGGGACGACCTCGGGCGTAGCGGCGGCATCCTGGGCATCCTGTGCGGCCTTGAGTTCCCTGAGCCGAAGCTCGTTCATTTCGATTTCTTGCTGCCGGATCCGAGCGCTCTGGTAGTTGTTGAAAGCGCCTCCAACGGCGTTGCCAAGGACGTCAGCGCCGCCACTACCGTCCGGGTACGCTGGCGCAGGCACGGTATTCCATGGGCTGGTCGGAGCTACAAACACGTTGTAATTCTGCGCGCTGGCGCGGCTGACCAGAGCCGCCAACAGTATAGAGCTGATGAAGATTGAAATGCGAGTGCGCATCTGAGGCTCTCCCTGATCGAACGTTTGCGCGTTCGCACATCCGGAATGCTATACTCGGCGGAAACTACGGAAGCCTCCGCATGTCAGAACGCCGAGAACTCTATCGCAGCCCAAATGGTGATACTTGGTTCCTTGGCAGGGAGCCGCAGACCGGGCACGCGTTCATCGTTCATCAGCCCAACGCGCCTTCTGGTGGCCGCTTGTCGCCTATCGAGCTGGGCGACTTTCTCAGAGATGCGAAGGGGCCAGAGCAGCAAGCGCTCTTGCGCTTGATTGGAACGTTGGTTGAGGTTCCTCCATATGCGGACCGGGTCACGTAGCGGTTCAGTGATCGCAACCCGCGGGTTTTGAGGAATGAGCGAAGGCGATTTCAAACTTGAACTGGAAAATGCCACTCTGAGGAGGCTTCTTGAGCAGGCCGCGACCGACTCGGCCAAACGCGATAGCGCCGAGAAACTGCAGCGGCTCATACTGGAAGAATTGCACCACAGGGTGAAAAACACCCTGGCGATCGTGCAGGCCATTGCAAATCAAAGCGTGCGCACCGCCACTAATTTGCCGCACGCTGGTGAGGCCATCGCGGCGCGGTTTTCGGCGTTAGGTCGGGTCCATGACCTACTGCTCCGGACGGCCTGGGGCGGTGCGATGCTGCCTGAATTGTTGAAAACAGCTATTGAACCCTTTGAGACACCTGGTCGCGAACAATTCCGAATCCAGCCAACGCCGATACGGATTAGTCCCGCTGCGGCGCTTCCTTTGGTCATGACCATCAACGAACTGTGCACGAATGCCACCAAATACGGGGCGCTGACGGTGCCGCATGGTCGCGTCGATGTTGCGACGAAAGTCAATGAGCGCAATGGCACATTTCGTTTCAAATGGAGCGAAACGGGAGGGCCTTCTGTTGAAAAGCCGTCGCGTCGAAGCTTTGGGATGCTGCTCATTGAAAGGGGCTTCGCAGAGCAATTCTCAGGCTCGACGCGAATGCAATTCAAGCCCAGCGGCGTGGTGTGTGAAATTGATGTCCCGTTGGCCGCAATTCAACAACGAATCTCAAACTAGACACTCATGCCCCTGAGCGGCCTTATCCGACACTGCTGAATTGCTGTATATGGTCAGCGTTCATAGTCGGAACGAAGTCCAGCCCGGTGATCTTGGTGTGCTGCGAGTAAATGCGCTCACAAGATCCCGGTCGCGGGAGGCACGACCTGAGGGGATATATGCAATCCTAGAGGTCGTGGAAAAAGCCCACCAGAGGCCCGACGATGATCCGCGTTTCTACACTGATCCGGCTGACGCCGTGGAGATAGAATGGCGAGCAGGACTTAGAATGCTTGGGAATTTTGTGGGTCAACCGGTGCCTGCTCAGACGCTGCCGACAGATGCGGACTTTGACCATATTCGACACCCACTAAGGGCCGCGACCATCCTGCTCTCACCCGCGGCGTTCGGAACAATCCTCGAAAAGGGCCGAGCCGACCTGCTCGAATTGAACGCTATTCGGCTGACGGCTAACGCTGCAGGCGTGACCGCTTTGGAGCGGCAGGCGGAAAACCTCGATCCGCAAATCCGCGAGCGACTGAGCCGGGTCATCGAACGTGAGCCTGTGGGCGACCGGGTTAAGTCCGCGCGCGGGTACAAATGTCAGATATGTGAGGCTAAGGGACTACATCCCCACGCCTTCGTGAAACGCGACGGTTCGCCATATGCGGAAGCTCACCACGTCCAACCGGTCTCCAAGTTAATCGCCGGTTCGTTGGGCAGGCAAAACATCATGGTACTATGTCCAAATCATCACCGTCAGGCGCACTACGGCTCATTCGAGGTGCTTGAAGAAAGCTCGACCGACTGGGTTTTGTCGGTTGACAGCGAGCGCCTCCATATCGAGCGCGCCGCCCTTACCGACGTGTGCGAGTTTGGCACCAACAGAGTCCGAGAGGAAACCCCTTTACCGAAGCCCGCTGCGCTCCGCGCGTCCGAATCAGGGCCCTCGGTCACCGCCCGGTAGCCCTTCGGTAGTGTCGACGCGATTCGCGGCGAAGGCAGCTCAGCGGCCCCCGCGTTTGTTTTCGCTGTGGACTATGGCGCTCGGTTTGACACCGCTCGGCCTTGAAACGTACTAAGCGCTGGTGCCGCCAGGGTGATTCGGCCCGGCTCCGAGGCACGCGGCAGGGCGCGAAGGGCAATCGCGCCCGATGCCCTGTGTTCAATCTCCGCGAGGCCAACGCGCGGGATGTTTTTGTACGCCCTCGGTTTACCCGAATAAAATAATAGGGTTTAATCGGGCATGGCGACGGCGAAGACGGGCAATCCACGCGGGCGTCCAAAGGGTGCGACGAACCTGTCGACCCGCGAGATGAAGGCGGCGGCGCAAGCTCACGGAGCCGACATCATCGCCGGACTCATGGCGATCTTCAACGATAAGAATCAGCCCGGCAATTTTCGCGTCATGGCCGGTCGTGAAGTTCTCGACCGTGGCTACGGCAAAGTGTCGCGGCCGGTTAAGGTTCAGGAGGGCTTTGGTCGCTTCGACTGGTCCCGCATCCCTGACGACAAGCTCAAGCTCGTCGACGAGGTTCTCCGCATCGCGCAGACCGACGGCGTCGTGATCGACCATGAATGAGAAGTGCATGGGAGCTGCGAGGGCCATCTGCCGATCTTCTTGGATATCGCGCTTGAGCTTCGCCCCGCGAACCACTCAGGACCGGGTAAGTGGCAGACCAAGCAGGGCGGCATCTATGTCGCCGCATCGGTTGGCACCGCGATCTTG
The DNA here is from genome assembly GCA_963794655.1 of uncultured Alphaproteobacteria bacterium. Taxonomy (GTDB): domain Bacteria; phylum Pseudomonadota; class Alphaproteobacteria; order Rhizobiales; family Beijerinckiaceae; genus Roseiarcus. Next base: position 785,491 of record CAWCEV010000003.1, on the reverse strand, counting down.
GGCCGTGGCGCTGACGAGTATCTGATCGACGATCCGTTCGGAAGCATGCAGGACGCCCGCAGCGAGACGATCCGAAACTCGGTGTGGGAGTGGTACAACGGCACCGTCTACAACCGGCTCCAGCCGGGCGGCGCAATCATCATCATCGGCCACCGCATGCACGAGGACGATTTGGCCGGAAGGTTGATCGAGCGGATGAAGGCGGGGGACGGCGCGGACCAGTGGACCATCGTCAGGCTACCGGCCATCGCTGAGGAGCCGACGAAGGAATATCCCGAGCCCGATCCGCTGGGTCGCAAGCCCGGCGAGGCGCTCTGGCCAGCCTCCTATCCGATCAAGTCCCTCGACCGTATCCGGGCGAACACGCAGCCGCCGCGCAACTGGTTTGCGCTCTATCAGCAGCGGCCGACGCCAGACGAGGGCGCGATGTTCATGCCGGACAAGATCACGGTCAGGAAGGACATGAACACGTCCGACGTCGTAGTCTGGGTCCGGGCGTGGGACTTGGCGGCGAGCTTGGATGGGGACTGGACGGCCGGAGTGCTTCTGGGCCGCACCCGTAGCGGCAAGGTCGTTGTTGGCGGTGTACGGCGTCTCAGGGGTCGCCCAGAGGCTGTGTCAGAGGCCATTGCAGCTCAGGCCCGGCTCGATACGGTCAAGGTCAAGATTGCGCTCCCCGTCGACCCCGGTCAGGCCGGGCTCGCGCAGAAGGAAGCCTTCGTCAAACTGCTGAACGGCTTTCGGGTCGACTTCAGCCCGGAGAGCGGCGACAAGGAGACGAGGGCCGCTCGGTTCGCGGTGCAGGTCAACAATAACAACGTCGAGATGATCGAGGACACTTGGAACGCCGCGTATAGGGAGGAGCTTCGGAGCTTCCCGAATGGCAAGTACGTCCAAGGCTGCCCACGCCTCTCGCTGCTCATGCTCGGCGGGGATCTTCGCAAGCTCGGCGTGGAAGTTGGCAACCGAGTCGACCCGGGCAGCCTTCTCAGCCGGGATGCCGAGCCGCTTGATCAGGCCGTCGGCCCTCCTTTCGGCCCGCAAAACCTCGTCGAGATCACCCTTGCCTTCGCGCAGGTAGTGGCCTCTCGCGGTCTCGGCGAGCGCCAGAGCTTGAGCAGCGGTCTCGATCCGCAGTTGCAGCATCGGGCCGATCTCGATTCCGGCTGCGGTCAGTGCGCCTGCGAACAGGCTCCGCAATTCGGCAATCCGGCGCGCGGCGACGGTGCGACCGTCGACCTTCGTCAACGGCTTGGCGCGAGACCACGTCTTTCTCGCGCTCGGATCAGCGGCCTTTCGAACGGTAGTTGCCTCGCTTCCAAGCATCAACCCGTTACCCTTATCCGCACCCCAGCCGATCAGACAACCGCTTCTCACGGGGCAAAATGCTTGTCAAACTACTGTAGATATGGGCCTATCCTGTCCTGAAAAGTCTCGACGGGATGGTATGGACGTCTGATCATGTATCAGATGCTCCGCGATGTTTTGGGATGAAGGTCTGCAACCGCGGCGTCCTTAGCGCTGCCTGAGCTCGGGCGGAGAGAAATTGAGTGCTTGTTGCAAGAACGTCCCAGCTGTCGCCTTCAAACCAACGGCCGAAGGCCTCGTCGTCCTCCATGGCCTGAATAATGGTAGTCATTGCGAGCCGCCCTCGGCGACTGCGCGAGGACGGTATTTCGCAGCGAGCCGATCACGCAGAGGGGCCCTCGCCTCGGGCTTTGGGTGCCCCTTCTTGCGGCGGTCGAGCGAAGCGAGCGTCCGGGAGAGAGCGTTTTGCAGCCTGCTAAGCTGCTCAAGGTCGATGTCCTCACCGTTGACGAGGCGGGCCTGCAACCCCTCGATGCTGACGGTCATGCTCGCCGCCGCCCTGATCTGTAGCTTGCTCGACTCGCTCAGCCTATCCTGGCCGCCGAGATCATCGGCGAGCGCAATGGCCACGTCCCGGTAACGCCGCGCGGCGACGCTCCGGCCGTCGACGCCGCGAAGCAGCAGCGGGTCATTGGTCTGAGCCGAGCGAATGGTCGGCGGGCGGACGGTGATGAGCGTGCTTTCCATTGTAATGACATCGCGATCCTAAGCGACATGTACGCAACATGCAACGTCGTCCTTCATGTAAGCTATTGAAGTAGCGTGTAATATCTGGTAGAATATTACACTGTTACGGATATGGAGTCCGCTGGTCATCGGCGATGGAAGCGCTGAACGAAGGAGGGGCAGGCTTCGAGAGGACTCACGCGGAGAAAATGGCGCAGGCACGGCAGGCGGGTAAGAAAGGCACGGCAGGCGGGTAAGAAAGAACCGATCATAAGCCAATGTCCTACTAGAGGGCTGAGTCCGACGACCTCGCGGCGCCGATCCACTCGCGAACGGTTGCTAGATTTTCGCGCGCGATTTTGTCAGCGTCCTTGTGGAGGGTAGGTACCTCTATGGTTAGATAATCGTCGTAGCCGATACTGCGAATCGCGTCGAATGCGCGCTTGCACGGCACGATGCCGGGATCGCTTACCGACACCGTATCCGTCCCCGGCGTGCCACGCAGGCTGTTTCGGTTCTTGAAGTGGAACCGAACGATCCTATCGCCAAGCTCGAGGATTTCCGCGACGGGGTCGAGGCCGATCCATGCGCCGTTTCCGACGTCGTAATAGACGCGGCAAGCCGGCGAGGCGAGTTCGTCGACGAGGCGCCCGAGCTCTGGTGCTCCTTTCAGGAACGGCGAGCATACGTTCTCCACCGCGAGGATCACATCGCCTTCCTCGGCGGTTGGGAGGCATTCATCTAGGGCGCGGACAGTCATCTGCCACGCCTCTTTGTCGCTGAGGCCGGGGGGCTGCGGGATCGGAAGAAGAATGCACCGAGCGTCCAGGCTTCGCGCCAACGAAATCGCCGCCTGTACAATCTCCACTCCTCGCTTGCGGTACGCCTCGTCTGAACTGGTGAGGGGATAATTCCACAAGGCGCCCAGGCATAGCGAGCTGATCTCGATATCCGCCTCGGCCGCCGCACCGAGGATGTCGTCACGATGCTCGTCCCGCATGCGGTCAGGCAAGATCTGCAGACCGAGCCCAGTTCCGCCGAAATTGCCGATATCCAGCTCATAGCCGTCGTAGCCGATACGCCGCGCCTCGGCCATCGCTTGCCGTAGCGGATAACGGGTCTCGAGAAGCCAAGAGTGTGCGCCAACCTTCATGTGTCGTCCGGCTCAGAAGGTTGTCGCGAGCACGCAGACCTGACCGGTCGCGGCCGACTCGACCGTTTTCTCAATGATCTCGATGACGTGCCGAGCGTGTTCGCCGCAGTTGGCGGGCCGCTCGCCAGCGTGGATCGCCTTGATGAACGCGGACACGCCGTGGCCGACGTGCCAGCGCTGCGCGCCTCGGTCGGGATAAGGTTTGAACCAGCCGCGCCGTCCGAAGTCCAACGGTTCCTGATACACTTGGAGCAGCGGTTCGCCCTCGTTGCGCGGCGCTTCCCCCGCGCCCGCCACCACGACGCCTTTGCTGCCGTAGAACTCGGCCCACGGACCCTGCGAGGCAAGCATGCAATGCGACGCATCGACATGGCCGAACAAGCCGTCGCCCCAATCGAGCATGATCAGGACGTTGTCGTCCACATCAGCCGTGATCGCGTAGGGCTTGAAACCCTCCTGCCACACGGCCGCGACGTGACGCTCAGGGATGCAGAGGCCCGAGAATGCGACGACGCGCTTCGCTGGCCCGAGGACGCCGGTGATGGTGTGCAGGGCATAAACGCCCGTATCAAAGAGCGGCCCGCCACCTTCCGATCGCATATGGTACCAAGCCGAATTGTAGTAGTGGCCATGTAGGGTCCCTCCTTCGTGCGACCCGTGAACTCTCGCGAAACACATGCGGCCAAGGCGGCCTTCGGCGTAAAGCTGCTTGGTGAAGGTTACCTGCGGATTAAGCACAATGGCCGGCGCGGCCGCGAGGGCGAGACCGGCGCTTGCGGCCTTCTCGACAATCCGGTTCGCCTCATCCAGCGTGGTCGCCATCGGCTTTTCGCTATAGACGTGCTTGCCGGCATCGAGTGCCGCGAGGTTGATCTCCGCATGCGCCTTGTGGCGGGTCAGATTGACGACGACGTCGACGTCAGGACAGGCCAGGAGATCTCGGTAATCGCTGAACATGCGTCGACCACCGAACTTGGCCTGCGCCCGGCGCGCTCGCTCCTCCTCGACGTCCGCCAATGCAGCCAGCCAAGCTTGGGAGGGATCGATATCATTGATGACGGGTAGGTACAGCTTAAGAGCAACATCACCGGCTCCGATGACGCCGATGCCGAGAGACTTCATTTTGCCGCTCCTTAACCCTTGAGACCCTGCATCATCATTCCTTCCACGAACTGTCTCCGGAATACGAAGAATACAACCACAGTCGGCACCACGGTGACCGTACTGGCGGCCATAGTGAGGTTGTAGATCGGCCCAAACTGCGTCGACAAATCGACGATGGCGAGCGGGACTGTCGCGTTCTGCTGGCTCGTGATGAGGACCAACGGCCAGAACAGCTGATCCCAGTTATAGAGGAAGCTGAGGATGGCAACGGCGGCGACGGCGGGGCGGCTCATCGGCAGGACGATGTGCCAGAAGATGCGGAAGTTGCCGAGGCCGTCGAGGCGCGCCGCATCGAGATAGTCATTGGGGATGGCGGCCATGTACTGGCGACAGATGTAGATAGCGAACACGTCGACCATGAACGGAACGATTAGGCCCCATTCCTGGTCGACCGCGCCCAGCCGCTGGAACGTGATGAGCAGCGGGATGGCCAGGACTTCGAACGGCAGGGCCATTGTCGCCAAGAAGGCGACGAAGATGAGATCACGGCCGATGAACTGGATTTTCGCAAACGCGAAGCCGAGGGCGGCCGACGTAATGACGATCGAGACGGTAGTCGCCGAGGTCACGACGACGCTGTTTAGCATGTATCGACCAAAGCCGCCATTGAAGATCTGCCGGTAGTTCTCGAGCGTCGGGTCTCGAGGGAGCAATGTCGGGGGCAGACTTAGGATTTCTTGGGCGGATTTGAAAGAACTAACGACCATCCACAGGAACGGGACGACCATGAGCAGCCCACCCAGCCAAAGCACGGCCAGCCCTCCGAGTCGCGACCAGGAGCGCGGCGTCGAAAGTCTGTTCAATGGAAGACGGGGCCAGGACCAGAGCCACGGCTGAGCTTCTTCCACCCGACGAGCGCTCGGCGTGGTCATCAGTACTCCCACGCCGCGCGGGTCGTCTTAATCTGGATGAACATTACGATCGCGACGACGACGAACATGAACATCGCCAACGCCGCCGCGTAACCGAAGCTATTGAACTCGAATGCCTGCTGGAAGATGTCGAGAGACCAAACAAGCGTTGAATTGTTAGGGCCGCCCGCAGGCGAGCCGCTCGTGGCGGTCATGACGTAGACCGGAGTGAAGACCCGCAGGCTCTCCACACCCTGAATCAGAAGTAGCAACGTGGTGGTCGGGCGCAGCAGCGGGAGCGTGATCTGCCAGAAACGGTTCCAGGACCCTGCGCCGTCAACCGCCGCAGCATCATAGAGCTCGTGAGGTATCGACAAGAGTCCAGCGAGGAAGATGATCACGGGAAAGCCGAGCGTCTTCCACACGGCCATCGCCGTCACGGCCGGCAGCGCCTGCCTCGGATCATGCAGGTAGCTCAGCGCCGGAAGCCCCACCGACGTGAGACCATAATTAAGCAGGCCGTAGACTGGGTGGTACAGGTAGACAAAAACGACCGACATCGCGGCCGTCGAGGCGACGAGGGGCAGGAAGTACATCGTCAGGACGGCCTGCCGCATCGCTTGCCGCCGGAGCGAATTGATGCCGACGGCGATCAGCAGCGCGAGCGGAAGTTGGACGACGACGAACATCACCATGTATTCGACGGTATGAAGCACGGCCGTGTGAAAGACGCTGTCGGAGAAGGCGGCCTGGTAGTTGGCGACGCCAACGTACTTCGACCGGCCGGCCGCGCCGGTCTGTAGGCTGAGATCGCCGAGGTAGGCGATCGGCCAGTAGCGGAAGGCGAGGATCCAAAGGACGGCGGGCGTCAGGACCACCAAAAGGAATCCATGACGTCCGGCCGTTTGCTTGAGGTAGCGCGCGACCATGAAGGCCCCCGGCTTAGATTTGCGCGCTGGGCGAGATCCCCCCTTAGTTTGGAAGTGCCGCCAGCATCTGGTTAAGCTGATCCTCCGCGGTTTTCAACGCCGCTGGGATCGTCGCCTGCTTCAGGAGCACAGAGGTGACCATGTTGGTGAGGTCGGTCTGATAGGTGTCCTGCGGGCCGATGTAGAGTAGCGGAACCTGGTATTTGAGAACCGGCAGCCAAGGTGCCCAGCGCGGGTCGCTGGCGACCGCCGAATCGGTCCACAAAGCCTGGACCGCCGGAATCTCACCAGTCTTTTCGGACCAAGCGAGTCTCCGGGCGTTGTCGTTGAGCCAGCCAACATATTTCCAGGCGGCAGTCTTGTTCGGGCTGTCCGCTGGAACCATCCAGGCCCAGACGTTGGTGCCCGCGAAATATGGCCCCGCGGCGTTGGGGATCAGCGGTATGGGGGCCCACCCCCACTTGAAGTTCGGGAAGGACGCTTTCAAGGTCGCGATGTACCATGGCCCATAGTTGATAGACGCAGCCGTCCCGCTCGCTATGCCCACCCAATCGGTAAGGTCGGGGCTGTCGACATGGGCGGTGTTCAATAAGTCATACATCGTCTGGAGGGCAGCCTCGCCGTACTTGTTGTTGATTTGTACCGACTTTCCATCGGCGGAGTAGAAAGTCCCGCCGGCCTGGAGGAAGTAGTACAGGAACTGGTTCATCCGATCCCCACCCATCATCTCGATGCCTGATCGGGTGATCTTGCCGTTGGAGGTCGTAGTAAGCTTTTGCAAATCGGCCACATAGGCGGCCCAGTTGTTCCACTTCGGCGTGACGCCCACCGCTTGGAACGTATCGACGTTGTAGAGGCTGAACGGACCAACGTCGATGTTCACGTTCAGCGGCACGCCGTAGTACTTGCCCTTCCATTCCACAGGCGCGAGCGACGCTTTATCGATGCCCGGCATCTGAGAAGCGATGTCGGCGGGCACTTCGGACAATTGTCCGCCCGTCTTCTGCGCGTAAAGCCACGACGCGACGCCTTCAATCAGGTCCGGCTGCGATCCGGCCTTGAAGGCGGCGGTGATCTTGGCTCCATACTGCGCCCAAGGGACGAAGCTCAACTTAATATGTACGCCGGTCGCCTTTTCGTAGTCAGCCGCCTCCTGCTTCGCGGCCGCCTCGTAATTGGGGTCGGTCTGGACCCACACACTCAACTCTTGCGCGCTGGCGGCGCTCACGCCGGCGATAAGGCCGATGCTGGCGACGCAAGTCAGTAGATTGTTCATCCTATCCTCCCTCTTGCCCTGTCGTGCTCTTGCCCGCGCTTATCCCCGAGCGCTCGAGGGGACGCCCACAGTTGCTCGCGACGAGTTTTGCGACCCCGCTGCCGCTTTCGCAGCGGCGATCTGCCGTTTCATATACGCGAGGGCCAGTCGCACACGCCGATCGACCTCGTCGACGCCCTGATAGCGGTGGCCGACTAAAGCGGGACCGCAGCCCTCATAAGCGACGAACCCGGTGTAATTGATTTCGTGGAGCGCGCGGAAGAAAGCAGGGTAGTTTACGGCTATCACGGCCTCGCCGGTGTGCTCGAGCACCCGGTCCGCCTCGGTTTGCTCGTAGCCTCCGAAGTGCGACCACACCTGAAGACCGCCAGTCTCCAGGAGCGCCTTGCGGACGCCGGCATCGCTCTGGTCGGCAAGGTGAGGAGCGTCGATGCACGCCTTGAGGTTCGGGGAATTGATCTCGCTCACCATGTCGAGAACGTCGCGATAGGTATTCGTTACGGGTCGGTGGTTTTGAAGCGCGAGCACGACGCCGTTTTCCTGTCCCCACCGGCTGGCTTCGGCGAGAGCCTCGCGAGCCCACTCCCATTGCTCTAACCAAGTGACATCGTGCCAAACATAGCTCTTGGCGAGCTGGTAATACGCCTGTCCATTGCGCATGGTCACGCCGGGCCACGCCGCGAAGACCCGAACGACCGGGGCTCCGACGTCGTATGCGAGCCGAATGGTCTCGCGCAGGAATATCAACTCCGCCTCGCGATGCTCCATCACTGGGCTCGCCAAATTGCTGTAGCCGCCAATGCAGCCGATCGGGAGCTCGTGCTGATTGCTGAGGCGGCGAATGGCCGTGCGCCGCGCCTGAGTCAGATCAAGCGGCGAAGCCACCGGCCGCTTCGCGCCAATCTCGACACCTTCGAACCCCATCTCCGCGGCGCGCGGGAAGATCTCCTCCAGGCTCAGGGCGTCGCCCTTGTAGAAATTCCCGCTGTAGGTCACGGTGTACAAGGCGGTTTTCACTTTCAACTCCTCAGACGTGGCATGAACCATTCGGAATCGCCTCTGCGTCCTTGCGGCCGAGCAAGCAATCCCTCCGTGGTGCACGCTATTTGGCCAGTATTGGTCATGTAACCAGCGCCGTTCGTTGGCTGGGCCCGGCTAAGCAAGATGGCTTTAGGCCTAGAGATTAGATGGCTTTTTTCTGCTGAGCCGCCAGTTTCTCTTCCTCGGCCTTGTAGATGACGCTGTCGGTAAAGCCGACGGCCCCAGGCCGACCGCTGCCGATTAGCGTCTGGAAATACGCTCCCTCGACTCCTTCGTTGAGGAATCCGTGCGGCACGCCGGCTGGACAGCAAACGCATTCCCAGGGCCCAATGCGCTTGGAAATTCGTCGCCCGGCTTCATCTTCGATAAATACGGTGAGAACCCCGGTGAGGACGAAGAAGACTTCCTCAACCTCGTGGGTGTGAGCGGAGCCGCCTTGCCCCGGAGGAAGAAACATGACGCTGAGAGTGAACGCGCCCGCAGGGATTACGTCGGGATCATCGTGCTTTCCCGATCCGCCGCCGCCGATCAGCCGGTGCTGAGCACGCCGCTTTCCTTCAATCTGGGAGTCTGCAAACGCCGTCCAATCCGGCACGACATCTTTGAACGCTTTGGTATAGCGCTCCATCATGGCTTCGAGACTCATATCCGCGAGCTCAGGCGCTCGCTGATGCCTCAAGGCTCTCATCGAATTGTCCTCGCGTGAACAACGAAATGCCAGTTCGACGTTTGCACAAGCCATCGGGGCGGGCAATAACAATAGGTTGTAAGGGCGTTGCCGATTCGGCAACACGGCGACAGGCCGCCAGAGGGCGCCGGGCGGACCTTCAGACTTTCTTCTGCAACGCATCCTCTAGGGCCAAAGATACAGCCGACTGAATCAAATTGCGGCAAAGCGGCAGCTTGTCGTCTGCGCTGACAAACCTGTCGCCAACAACGTGGTCTCCCGCCGCAAGCAATAGGCACGCGCGGGCAACGCGATCGTTGTCGATGGCCCGTCCGATGAGCGGCTCCTCGACATCGGTCGCGCGAACCGCGTTCGGTCCCAGTCCGTTGATCCCGATCCGAATGCGGTCACACGTGCCAGCTTCATCTACAGTCAGCTCCACCGCAACGCCGAGCACCGCCAGGCGAGACGCCGGGTGTGGCAATTTGCGATACGAGCTTCCCGTACGACCCCTGATGACGGGCACATGGATTTCGACCAGCAATTCACCGGGCTTCAAGGCCGTCGTGAACGGACCGTTGAACCAGTCCGACGCGTTAACGGAACGTCGCCCCGCCAGGCTTTCGCAGACGAGGATCAATTCTAAGGCGAGGATGCAGGCGGGATAATCGGCGCCGGGATCAGCATAAGCCAACGATCCTCCGAGCGTGCCGCAATTCCGAACTTGAGGATCGCCGATATGGCCAGCGGTTTCAGGCAGAAGCGGGCATAAACGGCTCAGGAGGGCCGAACTTTGCACCCCCCAATGCGTGACCATAGCGCCAATCGACACTCTCCCGTCCAACGTGGAAATCTCTCGCATTTCAGCGATTTTTCGCAGGTCGATAAGATCGGCTGGTTGGGCGAAGCGCTGCTTCATCACTGGAATAAGGCTGTGGCCGCCGGCGAGGAACCGAGCGTCCGGGAGCTCAGCCGCCATCCCCAGGGCTTCCGCGATGCTTTCTGGCGCGTGATATCGGAACGCCGCGGGGTACATCAGTCCGTCCTGAGGAAGGCGACGGGGTCGCTCGCCGTCGCTTTGGAGACTGCAAGTATGGCGTTGACGATGCCGGTATAGCCGGTGCACCGGCAGATGTTCCCTTCCAGCTCGTGACGGATAAGCTCCTCCGAAGGGTGCTTGTGGCGATCCAGGAGAAGCTTCGCCGCCATGAGCATGCCGGGCGTGCAAAACCCGCATTGGAGCGCATGATGATCTCGGAAGGCCTGCTGGATCGGATGCAGCGCGCCGCCGCGTGAAAGTCCCTCGATGGTGACGATCTCGGCGCCGTCCGCCTGAACCGCGAACTTGGTGCAGGATTTAACTGCGAGACCATTGAAGCTGACCGTGCAGGCGCCGCATTGGCTGGTGTCGCACCCGACATGCGTCCCAGTGAGACCGACGATCTCGCGAATGAAGTGCACGAGGAGCAGTCTCGGCTCAACTTCATGGGCCTCTAGCTTTCCGTTTATTTGTATAGCGACCCGACAATACATTTTTGCTTTCCGACTAAGCCTCCGCGCGGTACGGAATCGCAGCCGATTGTTCGAGTCTGGCTGACGACCGACCATCAGCGGCGGGTTGCAAATCCGAGTCGGATCGTTCGGGATTTCGCAGCGCCTTCAAGATTTCGCTTATTCGCACGGGAATGCTGGCAATGATCGCGCCGTTGCCGATGGCGTCTTCTATGGCGGCCGTGAGGACGGCTGGGACGGAGAGCGGACCGCTTTCGCCGATCGCGCGAACCCCGAGGGGATTCGATGAGGTCGGAAAGACCAAGTGATGCATCGAAACCGGCGGCACGTCGGAGGCCCGCGGCAGCGCATAATCCATCAGCGAGCCTGAGACCACCTGGCCTTCTTCGTCATAGATGACCTCCTCCAGTACTGCGGCGCCCAGCCCTTGCGCGAAGCCGCCGATCACCTGTCCCTCGACAATCATTGGATTGATCGGGACGCCGCAATCATGCGCGATCGTGTAACCATTCAGCATGATTTGCCCGTTGACTCGGTCTAGCTCTAACACCGCCACGTGCACCCCCGCAGACCACGTCACCGTGCGGGGGTAAAAGAACTTCGTCGCAGTCAACCCGGGACCTCCGAGCTTCGCCATTACCGGGTGTCGGTACGCTTTCGCCGCCAGCTCGGCAAAGGAGACTGAGCGATTGGAATCCTTGCAAAACACGCGACTGTCGCGAATTTCCACTTCGTCGCAGTCCAGGATGATCCTGGCCAGGACCTGCGCTTTTTCGCGAACGGCTTTCGCGGAGAGATAAACTGCATTTCCTGTATTCACGAGGACCCGGCTGGCGGCGGTTCCAAATCCAATCGAAATTGCCGACGTGTCGCCGCCGACGACGTAGACGTTATCAAATGAGGCGCCGAGATGCGCTGCACATATCTGGGCCATCGTCGTCTCATGACCCTGTCCTTGCGAGTTGACCCCGACAGCGACCTTTACGCGCCCATCCTCGTCAATCTGGACCGTGGCGCCTTCGCAGGGGCCAATTCCGCCGCCCTCGACATAGCTCGAAATGCCGATCCCGATGCTGCGCCCCTGCTGTCGCGCCTGCGCCTGCCTCTCGCGCCAAGCATGATAGTCCGATTTTTCAATCGCAGTATTCAGCAGTGATTCAAAATCAGTGTCGTCATAGACGACGGGCACCCCGTCCCTGTAGATCAATCCACTCTTGTACGGCATATCCGCCTTGGTAATTAGGTTCCGTCTTCGAATCTCCAACGGGTCCAGCGAAGCCTTTCTGGCTAGGATATCGAGCACGCGGTCCATCGTGAACGTCGCCTCGATACGCCCAGCACCGCGATAGGGCGTCACCGGGGCGTGGTTCGTCGTGATCGACCAACCTTCAATACGGAAGTTCGGAATTTTATAATGCGTATGCAGATGGTTGGCAGTATTGGTAAGGGTCACCATCTCGAAGTGATTGTAAGCGCCAACGTCCTTGTACATTTTTACGTCGAGGGCGAGTAGCGCCCCATCCTTTCGCGCCGCTACTCTCACATCGTGGATTTGCTCGCCACAATGGTGGGCGGAAAGCATATGCTCCAACCGTGTCTCGACCCAACGCAGCGGCTTTTTGAGCTTATACGCCATGATGGGTATGATGACGTCTTCCGGATAGGGCATGCCCTTGAGGCCAAACGCCCCACCTATATCTCGCGCGACCACACGGATCTTGTCCCGGGGTATGCCCAAGATACGCGAGAGATTCTCTTGAATGAGATAGTACTGCTGGCTCGTCGACCAAACGAGGAGCTGCTGTGCCGCTTCGTCCCATGTTGCCGCCGAGCCCCGGCACTCCAGAGCCATCGACTTTAAACTCTGCGTGCGGAGGCGCTGCCCGAATATGATCTCTGCATTTGAGAAAGCTTCGTCGACCCGACCAATATTGTGGGCGAGATGAGCGATGACGTTCCCGTGGCCCTCATGCACCCTGGGGGAGGTTTCACGCATCGCGCGTTCCCAGTCATGCACGATCGGCAGAGGGTCATAGTCGACCTCGACGGCTTCCAGACCATCGGCTGCGGCGTAGGCCGACGTGGCGACGACCGCGGCAAAGTGTTCGCCGACATATTTTACCACTTCGGGAAACATGATTTGCGTAGGCACGATGTTCAAGTCGCAATAGGGGTTGTGCAGCGTGCCCGCCTCATGAAGATCGGGAACCGCGCCCGCGAGCTCCGGCATCTCGTTGGCCGTGATTATGGCGACGACGCCCGGGATTTTCCGGGCTCGATCGCTTCGTAGGGCTGCAATGCGGGCGTGCGCATAGGGACTTCGCAGGAAAGCCACGTGCAACATGCCAGGCAACTGAATGTCTTCGACAAATAGACCGCGGCCGGTAATGAATCGCAGATCCTCTCTCCGGCGGGGAGACTCGCCAATCATTCCGCGTTCTGTCCTATGCTAAGAAAGGGTTCAACTTTTCCGTGCCGAAGGTACTTTTCTGGACTGAGCCTGCCAGTATGAGGCACCGCGGCAAACCCCAAGCCCTCAGAACCGCGTGGCGACTTCATCCCCAATCCTCATGTCGAGATGAGTTTCCGCAGCGCTAAGCGCCTCGTCAATTAGAATGTGTCGAGCACTGTGTTGCTTAAAAGGTTCTGGCACCCATCGCGAATCCGGATCATATTGCCTGCATCGAAGACATAGCGAATGCGAACCGGCGGACTGAGAATCGACGAGGTTTTCAAGCGCGGCCATCTCGATGAGGGCGAAGATCAAAGGCCGTTGGAACGCGTAAATGTTCTCCGGGAGCCTCAGAGCCTTCGATGAAACCGTGCGCGCCGGCTCGATCCGCAAGGCGGGCGAGATCCTCGGCGTCGCCCCGTCTTCGGTAAGCCGCCATATCGCGATGCTCGAACGCGAGATGGGAACGGCCCTGTTTGACCGCCGCTCCCGCGGCGTTGTGCTGACGTTCGCCGGTCGGATGGTCGCCGACTATGCCCGCTCGGTGCTGGTCGACTATGACACCCTCAGGACTGACCTGAACGATCTCAGAGGCACGCAGCGCCGATTGATCCGGCTTTCCGCCGTCGAGAGCATCGCTTCGTCCGGTCTGGTCGAGGCGATCAAAGATTTCCTGAAGCGATTTCCGACCCTGTCGTTTTCGATCCGTCTCTTGCCGGCGCCCGCGGTCGTGGAAGCCGTGCGCCAGGATCTCTGCGACATCGGGCTGGGGTTTTGTGTCGAAGCCGATCCCGATTTGCTGCACTTGGCGCGCCTGTCTGAACCCATCGTAGTTCTGCTCGCCGCCGATCATCCCCAGGCTAACGCCAAAGAGATTCATCTGGTCGATCTCGCTGGGGTCAAGCTGGCGCTTCCCGACGATGACTTCGGGGTGCGACGGATCTTCGACCGCGCGGCGGCCGAAGCGGGCCTGCGCCTGACCCCGACCCTTTCGAGCAACGTGTTTGAAACCCTGCGTGAATTCGTCCGAGGCGGAGCCGGTGCCGCCGTCCTTCCGGCCCGCGCCGCGGGCCGATCGATCACGCACGGCATGGCGAGCGTTCCCTTGGCCGGGCCGACCTTCCAGGACGCCCACATCGATCTCATCGTGTTGCGCCGCCGACGCCTTCCCCGGGTTGTCAAAGCCTTCGTCGACGTCCTGCTTGAAGCGATCTCGCCCCAATCGGTCAGCCAAAGCCGATAGCAGCGGCCTGGTTGCGTAGGCACGCTATGACGCTCATAGCCGTAATGCGGGAAGTCTTCGGATTGTCGCCGTAGCCTGAGCCGCTCATGGTGACATCCAATCGGCTGTGGGTCGATTGTGCGACCAGACGTCCGCTGTTTTCCGTCGCATTGGGATCGGCAATCAGTTCGACCTCGGTGTCCTCAAACCCAAGCCCGGCGAGCGCCACGGCGGCGGCCAGGTTGGCGTTCTTGGGAAATAGCCGCGCCGCCTCCCGCGCCGAGCCTTGGAACACCGCGCACGGGGCGGTGAGGCCGTCGAGGGACACCGCCTGCTCCGCCGCCGTGTCGCGCCACGCCCCAGGCGGTTTAGTCGAGGTGTACTTTACGTGCAGCAGACCATCCGCGCTAAGGCTCTGAAGGCCGTCAAATCCGGCCAGGGCGCCCGCCGGAATGATCACCCGGCCACGCCCTCGCTTCGCCGCGGATTGAAGGCGATTGCCTAGTTGCTCATTGGCCAGCGCGCCCACCGACAGCAGGCAAAAATCTCGCCCTCCGTCCAGCGTCTGACAGCCGTACTCGACGACTGCCGCGTGTCCGGCCGCTTCGACGACGACGTCCATGTCGCGGTTGAAAAACGTCGTGGAGTCGTCCGTAACATGGGCGTCGTGGCTGACGGCCTCGCGCGCCGCCGAAACCTGGCCTGGCCGGACTAACAACGCGGCTAGGGCCCCATGTTCGCCAAATCGGCCCGACCATTGTTCGGCGAGCCTGGCGCCTATAGCGCCAAAGCCGATCAAACCAACCCTGACCATGCGTGTATCCGATTGCCCAGCCGCAAGCGCGCCACCTTGGCACCGCGAAGCCCTGGATTCGATGCCCAATGCGACACTTGCCTGTTGCGCAGCCAGCAACGTGCACACGGAGGTGCCGTTCTTCATCCAATCGCAAAGGTGGAGATCAAATCCGTGCAGAGACAGGCAGGCGTGAACCCCTGCGCCGTCCAGCGCCAGCGCGAGTTCGACGCGCAAAAGCTCCCAAGATTTGCTTTTCGCGCGCGCCGAATTGCGACGGCGGGCCGACCCGGCGGCCCGCCAGGAATCCACCGAGATCCGTTGAAAATAGCAGGGCTTCTGCGCTGTGGGGACACAATTGCCGAACGGAATTTATTGAATTGGCGGAGCGGGCGGCCGTGTTCAGGCCGGTCGAAGTTTCATCTGCTCCAAGACGGCGCGACCGAACAAACTGTAGGGGTTGGCAAGTTGCTCCGAAACCTCAAAGTGATTGTACCCCTCCATGACGGAGAGTGTCACGGGCTTGCCTGCCTCCTTGACAGCGGCCGCGAAATCGCGGCTTTGCCGTTGGAATTCGGGCGTTTCGGCAGTGCCATAAACCAGCGCGACCGGCGCCGTCAGCTTATCGAGATGGCGCTGGGAACTGAGAGTTTCCTCAGCCTCATCGGTGAACTTCACATAATTTGACCGCGCGGACAGCCGCACCGGCTTCAAATCGAACATACCGCTGCCAGCAACTCCACCTTTGATCACAGTAGGCGGCATGCCGAAATCCTTTTGCCAATCGGTGGTAAGCAGCACGCCCACCCAATGGCCGCCGGAGGAATGGCCGCTGATATAAACCCGCTCGGGATCGCCGCCGAAGCTTCTCGCGTTTATGTAGACCCAAGCGACGCCACGTCGAATCTGGTCAGCCATGGTCATGAGATCGCCGCCAGTCTCGATAACATTGTTGAAATCGAGCACGGCGAGATGGGCGCCGGCATTCACGAGCATTTCCGCATGGGCGGCATTGTCCTTTGCGACCCCGGTGCGCCAAGCGCCGCCGTGCACGAAGACATTGACCGGCGCGCCCACCGCTTCGGTGGCATAGAGGTCGAGTGTCTCGATCGACGTCGGTCCATAGGCCAGACGCTTTGGAACGCCCAGGCGCTCGCGTACTAGCTCGCTGTTGCGGTGGATCCGCATCCGCACCTGCTGCATGTTCGGCGCGTAAACGCTTTGATCGTAGGCATCGTCGAGCTCTTTCTGGTCCATGTCGAGCCAAACCAGCGGACCCCTCACACGCGCCCCTGCTGCAGGCTGCGCCAAGACGTGGTCGCTGACCGTCATGATCCGGCTCGCGGTAACGCCCGCTGCCAGATGCGAGCCAGATGCGAGAATGCATGGGGAGGAAGATTCAAGGTGTTTCCAAATTTTGAGGAAAGCTTCGGAAACAGTAAGCCGCTTCCGGCGGAAACGAAAGGACGAAGAAAACAACGACTAGCGGGATTGAACGAAGCCGCTATCTCGGCGGAAGCTCATCGCCCGATCCCCAAAGGTCACGATCCGGCACATTTTCTGCGGGCACGTGCATCGATTCGCGCATGGGACGTGGCGCGGAATCCCTTTCTCGGCGCAACGGTCCTTGATCCATCAGTTCGCGGCGTCGCTTGCGCCCAAGGACGACCGCCTGACGGCAGTCACGAGCAGCCAGCCTATTCCATCGCGCTCATCGATTCCTTCTCAATTTCCATCCACATCCACGAGTTCCTCGATAAGAGCTGCGTGGTGACAATCAGTCACGACTCGGGAGCAGTTCCCTTGTCCCTGCCGCCAGGGCGAAAGCGCCGCTTGGGCAAGAGCAACTTTTTCTTCGTCGGCGTGCCCGCGGCGTCGCAGCCAGCCCCGCTCTGACGAACGATCATCCCTTCGTCTTCGTCTGCGTTCTTGACCACGGCATCAAAAAGGCTGGAGGGGAGGAGGCTCGCCTTTACCTCCCATCTTTTCGTAAAAGGCCCGTAGCGCCCTTTCGCGGCGCGTCTTTTTGCCCTTTTCAATGATTTGCTTACGTCTCCGCCTCTCGTCCCTTAAGGCCTCTAAGGTCAATGCGGCGTCCTGTCGCTCTTCGTCTGTTTTGGCTTCTCGTAATTTCTGTCTGGTTTCGTCCGCGGCCTGGTCAATCTTGGCGCCCGAGTTGAGGGCGGCACTCTTAACGTAGCCGGGGCCAACGTACCACGAGGGCCCGGTCGTGCTGCGACTTGATCTCCGAGAACGCATGATTTGGACCTTTCATTGCTTTGGTCACAGCGCCGCGCAACGTCCCGTCGTAAGATCCATTGCTTTGGGGACGAGACGTTGGCGGCTAGGCTCGTCGACGCGACGTCGAACGTAATTGATTGACAGTTGTCCGTTTTCCCTGGGCTCGTCGGAATCATGGAGAGGGACGACTTCAGGGCGACGGCCGCTGTAAGCCTCAACTCGCGGCAACTCACGGCGCCGGGTTAGTGTACCTGTGGTGATCTACACCATCAGCGCATTGTTGCACCGCAGAAAGGTCAGGCTCGACCTTAAAGGTAGGACCGAGCGGGAATCGACTACTAAAAGCAGCGTGCTTAGCGGCGCTTCACCGCCTCGCGAGCAACCGCCGCTTCCAACGCACGCCGGGTTTGAGTTCATCGCCGAACACGTAGCGAGCCACGATGGTTCGCTTTCGACCTTGAGGTGACCGATCGTCGACCCTCGAAGGAATCGTGGCCGGAGAGTCAGCGTCCATCGCGGATCGTCGGTCGTTAGGCAAAGGCTTGGCCCGGAGGTCGTCGCGAGAGATCGCGATCGGGTTTGTTCGCTTTGCCTTTGCGCTCAGCACCAGACCACCGGAGTCTCCAACAACTTGCCTTACCGCGGTCGCCGCGACACCTGCCCCATTATCTGATGGCACGCTGGCCGTTTGGGGTGACGTGGTTGACGCTCTCACAGCCACCGGAGCGTTGCCGCCCGATGACACCCTCGAGTTCTGGGACAACTGCGACGCCTGATCTTTGTCTTTCGACGTCTGCGGCGGCGGTCGCCTTGGCGCCCGGGGAGGTGGGGCAGACCCTGCGGGTGTTGGTGCGGCGTCTCGGAGCGTCCGCCGCGACGACTCATCGGGGACGAGGCTGGGAAGGATACGGCCCTTTGGAGTCGAAGCCGCAACAGTAGGCAACGGATCCGCCTGCTACGCCGCGAACGCGGTAGCAGCGACGCGACGCGACGCGCGATCAAATCCTGCTCGCAGGGACCGGGTCTCGGACGATGGCGCGTCTGGGTTTGGCTGGGTCGCGCGCTTTGGCCGCCGCCGGACTTCAATCGTGAACGAAGGAACAGCGCGTATCAATGTTATCCTCGATCCGCCCACCGTTCGGCTGATTCGTCTCGCCGAAGACGACCTTGCGAGGCAAAGCGCAACAATGCAATAGGCGACTCTCGCGGAGACAAAAGCGCCATCTCGGGCGACGAGCGCGCCCAATTGGTAGCGCGGGAGCCTCTACAACCCGCGGCGACATTCCGTATTGCATAGGGCCGCCCGCGGAGACAATCTTCCCTTTCTGGAGAACTTTGGCCTAGCTTCCCGGGCCGGGTTAACCGGAGCGCGTGATGCCTATAAACAAATTCCTGTACTTCGGCGATTTCCTCGCAATACCCGTGGCAGTCACCGTGTTGACCTATTCCGCCTTAGCCGCGGGAGGCTTGTGGGCGGCGCCGGACTTCGGCGTCTCAGTTCTGATTGGTCTCGCGACTTGGACGCTGGTCGAATATGCCATCCATCGCTTCTTGTACCATCACGCGCCGCTGTTTTCGGCGTTGCATGATTCTCATCACCAGGCGCCCAACGAATTCATCGGGGTGCCGTCGTTCGTATCGAGTGGCTTCATCATCGTCGCCTGCTATTTGCCTGTAAGAATCTTCGACGACGTCGCCGCCAGCGGATTCACCAGCGGGATGTTGCTGGGTTACGCTGCCTACATGTTCGTCCATCACGCGACCCATCATTTCGCGATCCAGCCCGGCGATTGGCTCTACAAGGCGCGGCTGCGCCATATGGCCCATCATTATCATGACAACGCCAATTTCGGAGTCAGCACCGGCTTCTGGGACCGGGTTTTTCAACACAGCTGGCGCGCGGCGGAGTCGTTTCGCGCGCACCTGACCTGCCGTCTCCCGGCCGGGAGCGCTTAGACTGAACCGGTACGGTCGGCTCACGCAGCTACGGTAGAAGAACAGGGGGAAACCACAGGTTTTGAGTTCGCCACAATGGTGGCATTCTGGCGAGTTTGAAAACGTGGGAATCCTCGGCAATCTCGGCCGTTGCGGCGATGTGGCGAGTTGAAACACCGAGTCGCTGCCAAGCGACAAGGCACAGGGATGAGTGGTGCTATTGCAACACGAGCCCCTTTCGAAAATTTAAAATTCATTGAGGCGTCGCCGGGCACCCCACGGAGGCGTCAAGAGATTTCCGCGTGCCTCCGCCACCAGCCCGACGATCGCATGGTGCCCGACCTCTCGGCCGAGCCTCAAGTCTGCGCATCGCAGCGGGCCAACGTCGAAGCCGCTTCGGCCGGATCAGGTCCTTGTTAAACCGTGCGACCGCTGCAGATTGTGCTTTGCCTTCGACGCTCCGTTTGCTCAAGTTCGGCTGCTATGACGAAACGCTGGCGGAGCCGACGGTCGCTCGGTGATGCGGAGCAGGCTTATCGAGCTTTCGGAACTCCTCGCTAATGCTTTCTGACGCGTTCGAATCCTTTACCCAGATATTTTCTCCGCCTTTCCGCAGGGTCATGGGGAAATCCGTTGGCCTGACCGCGATTGTTCTGTTCCTGTTCGGCTTGGCGCTGGATCGACTCGCCTCTTCACTGATGCCCGCTGCGCCCGCCTGGTTGAGCTGGATCCTCTCGATCGCGGTCGCGCTCGGTCTCATCGCCAGCATGACCCTCCTCGCTGCGCCCACGGTCTCGCTGGTCGCAAGCTTCTACCTGGACGACATCGCCGATGTGGTGGAACGCGAGATCGATCCGAGGCGTCCTCGGGGACGTCCGTTGCCGGTACGCGCTTCGCTCTCTGTGGGGCTGCAATTCGCCGCTCTCTCCCTGATCGTCAATCTCGCCGTCCTGGCGCTGACGCTCTTCACCGGGGTCGGGTTCGCCGCGTTTTTCGTCCTGAATGGCTATCTGCTCGGGCGAGAATATTTCGAACTGGCGGCCATGCGCCACCTGACGTTTTCCCAAGCCGTGCAGCTTCGCCGCCAGCGATCTTTCGATGTGTTCATCGCCGGCATGATCGTTGCGGGCTTCGTCGCCGTTCCTCTGCTGAACCTATGGACACCTCTCTTCGCGACCGCGTTCATGACGCGGATGATGAGGCGCCTCGCCTGACCCGTGACTTCCGTGAACGGGCGGTGGCTTGCCCCTGTGCGACCATCACGATCGCTTGGCAACAGGAGAGGCTTTTATCTGTACCTTCGTCAGGTCTTGGCGATGGGAATCGGTGGTCATCACAATGGCATTGCCATCCATAGTTGAACACCCTCCGCCTACGTCATATGTAGGCAGGGGAAAGGGAAGTCATGCTGAAGTTGTTGGTGCAGCTGTCCGCGCGGATTTGACCTAATTCATCAATTTTTACGAGAGAGGGCGATTCTTGGTCATGGAAAACCCCATGTTATTACGTAACACTCCGGATGACTCTATTTTCCTCTCGCGTCGCAATCGCATGGCCAAGTCAATTTCGACGTAGGCACGGTAGGCACGGTAGGCACGGTAGGCAGGCCCGTTGACGAGGCATCTCGCGCCTTGCCCTATCTAGAGCAGTCCGCGGTCCTCGGTCGGCCGCGCAAATGGGTGGACAAAAGGCGGCGATGCATCTGATCGATCGCCACAAGCTCTTCGACGCCCTTGCGCTCACACCGGTCGAAGAATCGCCCGCTATCCCAAACGGTGGGGTTCGATGACCCTATTACTGGTTGCAGATTTGCTGGATCGACCGGGTCTATTCGTCTAGTGCACATGCGGCGACGGTCTAGACCTCATTATCAAGGTCGCTCAGCAATTCGATCAGTGTCGCCATGATATCGCGACTCGCGCGAACGCAACCGCAGGCAGACGCGCGTACCGAGGGATTCAAATGTCGCAGCAGCATCAGCGCGACGTGGGGTGGAAATACTACGCCAAGCTGCGAAGCCGAGATCGCCGCTACGGCGAGAATTGGCCCTTGGACGATACCTTTAGCGATTATTTCACTGACGAATCGTGAAGCGTCGGGTCCATCAATGGCGGCAAGGGCCTCTAACGCCGCGGCTTGCTCGGGCACGTTGCAATCGACGCCAAAGCCGACGAAACGATTGCACAAAGTCGCAAGCGCAGTCACTGCACCATTAAACGCCGCCTTCCGGCCTCGGCGGCAAGCTCAGGCATCAGCAAGCGAGTCGGGGAGAGCGGCGATCAACGCTGCGTCTGACAATCCCCTTGGGGCGAGGGACTGGACGGGTGGCGCATCCGAAGACCTTGAATCGGCGCGCGGTCAGCAAACAGTCCGAATTGATTGTGCTTTTTCACGCTCGCAAAATCTGTCGCATAATAGGGCGCGATTCAACAAATTTTACGACCGTCGGCACGCTGATTCACACGATCCTCTCACGAACGGGGCCTCCGCCAAACTTGGCGCTCGCCTCCGCGGAAACATGATCGGCCCATGTGACTAGCGCGACGCGACCGGACGATGTCAGCCCGTAAAACCCCCGTTCGATCCGCTCGAACCAACCGTAGACATTGCCCTGAAGGATCTTGGCGGCGTCCGGAGCAAGTATCCGAAGGTCCCGCGGACGACTCGACGTGCTGGCAAGCGCATTGGCAACAGCGAGCGCCTGCTGACGATAGGCGGTCATTTGCGGTACCCGAGTTGAACCCCCCACGACGGGATCCCCCTTCCGACGACGATGCTCTTCGACGATGCGCGAACGTCGTTTGGCGTCGCGCCTCGGTTTCCATGGCACGGGCTTCGTCACTACATCGACTCGACCCTCGGCGGTGACTGTGAGAAGGCCAAAGCCGAGGAATCGACAGAGCTTTCTCACGCGGGCGTCATTCTCCCGGCCGCGTGCCCGTTTGGAGGCGCGGACCGCGAGCCAGACCTCGTCGCAGACGGATGTGCAATCAACGGCCTGAAGCACCAGTTCGAGCGTGAAGCTTTGCTTCATCTCGCCGATCACGATGAGTTCGGGTGAGCCCTCAGAAAGGGCAACGACATCGCAGCCGCACACCTCACCCTTGACCTCCAGGCCTAGCCTCTCGAGATGCCGCTTTATTGGTGGATAGAGGTCGGTTTCCAATGTAGATGGCCTCTCGATGCGGAGTTGGATTCAACCTCGCAACGCCTGGTTAACGTAACGTGGGACGACGACCGTGTCGGGGCGATTGCCGCAAGGAAGGAATGCTTTTTTCAAGCTGGCCCGGTGTCGCATTCGGACGGGGTGATTCAGCCCGCGCAATCCTCGGCCTCTCGATTCCGGACGGTTCGGCCTTCCTTCTCGGGCTCGATCAGAAGGATCGCCTGGGGCGCTTCGTCGCATCGTGAGCAACCGCCGCCTCCAGCGCTCGCCGGCGGCCCTCGGCCCACGAAACGTTGACCACCACATAGCGCGAGGCGTCGGAAGACTGCAAAGTCAAATACCTGCTGCTAGACGTCGAAGGATAGCTTAGCTTGACGAACCGCGACGGGTGCAAAACGGAGCCACCGGCGAGAAAAAAGGGGGTCACCGATGCGCGTCCCCACTTGTTCCCGAACGCCATCGGCAAACCCGTCTCAAAACGCCTCAGAACGCCTCATGAGCAGGACGAGGCGCCTCATACCGCCTCACAACCCATAGGGTTGAGGCGGTTTGAGGCGTCGTGGGGGGTGTTTTTAAGCGTCGCGCTTGGTCGGTGGTTTGAGGCGGTCATGGCGTCCAAAAGATAGTCTGCCCGAGGTCGGGACCGACGTTGATCGAGCACATGATGCCGCGCTCGACGGCGTCCTTGGCACAGCGAAGGAAGGCGTCCCGCTTCGCCTTCTGAGTATCTCCGGGATACAGGCGGAAAAACTCTGCCCGGACGGCTTCCCGATCGACGGCCCTCACCTCGGGCATCCCGGCCCGCGGCGCCGCGGTCTTGCCGAAGCTGTCGAGCGCCTCGTCGAGGGCGCGCTTGAAGATGATCAGCGCCTTCGGCCACCGCTTGCCTTTCTCTGTGGTCAGTTCCGGGTCGTTGGGGCGCCAGCGGACGACACACGTCAATCCGTCATCTGTCTTTTCGAGCTCGAAGGGAACGACTCGGCCGACAGGCCCGGCCCGTAGCTTGGTCACAGCCATTTTCCGGTTGCTCATCACGCCCGTCGCCTGGTCTCGGTCGCCGAGGCAGGCGAGGATGGCGTCGTTGGCGGCGCTCTTGGCGGACGAGCCGCGCACCCCTGTTTCGATAACCTTGCCGTAGTGATCGATGAGTAATACGAGCGCCCGCGTCTCGCGGGCCAGCGTCGCGAGCATGTTCATCACCTTCTGGGTTTCGGCCGCGCTGTTCTCATCGTCGAACCCGGCGGCGGCCGCCAACGTGTCGACGACGATCAGCGCCAGCCCGCAATTGAAATTCTGCTTGAGGCGCTCGGCGGATTGCTTCGCGAGCGCTCTCAGCCGCTCGAGGGCCCCCGCTTCGACGAGGCGTGGCACGCCGCCCGCTTGCCGGGCGAATGGCTGACGATCGGCCGCATTGCCGCCTTTCGCGGCGACCGCCGCCTTTATGCGCATCTCGATCTCGTTCTCGCCTTCGGCGGCGAACCACAAGACGCCGCCAGTCCGCTTTACCGGCTTACCGGCGAATTCGCCGCCGACGATGGTGGCGGCACCGAGATCTGCGGCGATGAAGGTCTTTGCTGCGCCGTATTGCCCGCCTAGAGTGGCGACTCCTATTTGAGGAAGCGTCTCGTCCACGAGATAGCTTGGCGGCTTCGGCGGGGAGTCGCCATACCAGATCAGGCTATCGGTCCTTAGCTCTTCCGGCCGAGCGCCCTCTTGCTTTTGACGCCCGTCGTCGACATTCTTCTCTGGCGTCGGCGGCGTGCCGGCCGCCGACGAGACACTGTTGATCTTTGGCTTCCAATCGGCGGTCCCTTCGCCTGGAACCAGCTTCGGCAAGCGCTTTGCTTCGCCTGCGCCATCGCCTTTCTCCGGCGTGGCCGGCGGCATCTGGAGCACACCGAGCGCCGCGAGTCTCTCCTCCGGGGTCATGACGCGTTCCTCAAAGCGTCGTTGAGATCGCCGGGAGCGCCCCATTGGCGGAGGGCCACGTCCCTCCCGGCGCCGGTCCAGCGCGCCTCGAGCTTGCGGGCCGACTTATCGCCGGCGGCGTTCTCGTCGTTGTCGACGAAGACGGTCAGCGCGTCGATTCCGGAAAGGACGGGGAAGTCCTCCATGAGCCTGCAGTCGCCGGTCGACCACACGGGCCGAAAGCCCCATGACAAGCCGGTCAGCGCCGTTTCGATGCCCTCGGCGATATGCAATCCTTCGAGCACTTCGCAGTCGGGCGAGAGACGAACAATCCCGCGCGGGGCGCCGAGCGTCTTGGCCTTGCCGATCTTCGTGAGGTCGGGCCTAAGATAGGTCCGCGAAATCGCGCCCGTCGGCTCGGCCGTCACGGCGTCAGTCATGATGGCGACGATACACCCCAGCTCGCTCCGATGCAGGGGGTGGCCGGGCTCATTGAAATAGACGGAGGGATGCCAGCCGATCGCGTCGGCCTTCGCCAACACGTCCTCGATCGCGGCGACGTCGATCTTTCTGACGTCGCGCAAATTGACCTCGCCGGCCGTGCCGATGAGCGGAACGATCTCCGATACTATCTTCCGAGCGGATGCTAGCGCTCGCGCCGACGCGGCGGCGCGAGCGCTAGCGGCCTCGACGCGGGCGGCGGCAGGAGTAGGGCCTGTCGTTCTCGCTGGCGTCCACGAGGCCCCCGTGAGCCGTGTGATAGCCTCCCTGAATTCGCAGCCATCGATATGCATCACCAGGTCGATGACGCCGCCTTTCGCGCCGCAGCCGCGACAATTGAAAACTTGCTTCCGGGTATTGATGCTGAAGCGGTCGCGCCCGAGGCACTTCGGGCACGCGCCGCAGCGATCGACGGTTCCTCGGAGCTTGATGCCGCGATCGGCGATCACCGTCTCGACGAGGACCGAACGGGCGCGATCGATCAGCTCGCTGGGAATGCCCAAGGCTTCCGTCCTTCACGCGAAAAAGAAACGCCGCCGGAATGAACCGGCGGCGTTGAGTCACGGACTAGAACGGAATGTCGTCGTCGATCGCCCGTGCGAGGTTGTGATCGCTCTCATCGACCGGCGGCGCCACGCTCGCGATGGCTTGCAGCTTGCGCGGCGGTTCGGTCAGCGTCGTCGCGGGTGCCGCCAGCCGCGGCATTGCGACGAGCCCCGGGAACTGCTCCGCAAATTCGCGAGCGTCCTTCCACCCATTAATGTTGAAGACCGGGTCGACGTTATTGTGCTCGTCGCCCCGTGGCCGCGTGCTCACGGTGCAGGTCGGGACAAACAGGCCGCCTTTGATCAAGTACTGGCTGACCAAGTTCTTGAGCGTCTTCCACGGACCGTAGGCCCCGGTGAACGTCAACATCTGGCCGTCGGCGCCGGCGCCGAGCAGCCATGAGCTCCACGACCATCCCTCCGGCAGCTCTTCGCCGAAGCGGGGAAAGCCGTCGGCGAACAGTCGCAGCTCCTTCTCGACTGGGAAGTCGTTCTCGTATCGAACCCGGCCATAAGCCGCGGTCGACGCCAATGCCGTGAAGGTGAAACCGTCGGGCCCGGTCGGGATCTGGACGCCGTCGAGCGTGAAGATGCCGCCCTTGCCGCACTTCATGTGGGGGCCGAGAATTTCGCCGATTAGCGCGTTGAAGGTTGACATGATAGACTGTCCTAGTTTGGTATTGCGTGTTCCGGCTTTCGGCCGGTCCTTGAGCGTCCGAGGCGGGTTTTGGAGAGAGGACCCGCCTCGATCGCCAAGCTCTTCCTGGCGGTTCAGGGGTCTCCCTTCATCGCCGAAACTGTCCTTTTTCTTTGAGCTTCGTAGGCCGCGAGAACCGCACGACCGGCGTCGTCGGCGCTAGAGAACGTGCCGAGACTGCCGCCAGCCCATGCCTCGAAGCCGCCGTTGGCTTGGACCAGGATGGCGCCGGCGATCATCGGGCTACTGAAGAACCCGGTGCGGGGCTTCCAGTGATAACGGGGTGTGTTCATGATCGCTCCTCGGGGCCGTTCGCGATCGCGCCGTCGAGGGTGAGCTCGCTCAGGACCGCCGACTGCGAATTCAGGATGGGCGAGAGCAGATGGCACTCGAGGAACGACACGACTGGAGCCACGACGCCCTCGCCGCAGACAGCGTACGCGTCGTTGTACTGCCCCGGCAGCTTGTAGCTTTCCTTAAGGCCCATCAGCCGCGCCGCTTCCCGAGGCGACAGAAGCAGCGACCGGAGCCGGTCGCGCCCCTCGACAACAAGGATTGTCTGTCTCGAGGATCCGCCCGTGGGGACGCGCAGGCACCCCGCGACATCATCGAAGCGGACTTCAGCCCGCTGCTGCTTGCCGCAGCCCACGTCGGGCCGTGTGCGCCGATAGACCGCGCCGATGACCCGCCGGGACGACCGCCAGGCGTCTTCGATCTTCTGATGATGCAGCGGCGGCATCAGCTCCAGGATGTGGCTGCTCTGGGCCGCCGTGTGCCAGGCGATGCCGGTCGGCGTCTCCTCGATCAGGTCGGAAAAGACCTGGCGCCGCGGCGCTAGCTTCGGCAGACGCCACCATATCCAGTCGCGCTTGGCTTCAGGTTCGACGGCCCTGATGAGAGCCGCCGGATGCCAGTTGGCTTGCGGCGCATCGGCGGTTACGGCCGGAAGCGCCATGTCATTGCGGACGGCGACGACGAATACGCGCTCGCGCGACTGCGGAACGAAAAGCGCTGCGTCGATCACGACTGCGCCCGACCGGTAGCCTATCTCTGACAGGGCCGCGACGATCGCGCCGAAATCCTTGCCGCCATGCGACGTCAGCCAACCGACGACGTTTTCCAGGACGATGATGCGGGGCGCGCGGCCGGCCTGCCTCAGGCCGCCCATTAGTCTAAAGAATTGCCAAACGATTCCCGACCGGGAGCCGTCGAGCCCCTTTCCGCCGCCTGCTAGGCTCAAGTCCTGACAAGGAAAGGACGCCCAGGCGAGATCGGCCGTCGTCGCCGGCAGGTCGGCTAGCGTGAGTCTCGAAACGTCGCCCACGCGCAGACGATCGCGGCGGAACATGGTGTAGGCAGCGCCCTTCATTGGGTCGATGTCGTTGGCGAACAGGCAGCTCCAGGACGGGCCTAGCCCTTCCCGCGCCATTCCGCCGCCGCAGAAGAATTCGAGGAACGTGGGCGCGCTCATGGTGTCGCCTTATCGGCGGCGAGCTCGGCGCGCTCAAACTCGGCAAACTTCAACGCCTCGATCTCATTTTCGAGATCTATGATGTGGTTCTCCAGGCCAACGAGGTCGTCGTGAAGGCGCTCGATCTCCTTGGCGCTTAAGCCCCGCTCCATGACCGCGTGGATCGGGCTGAGGTGGTCGACTAGGTCACGCAGGGCTGCCGAGGCGTCGCTCATTGTCGGACCTCCGCCAGGCGCTGGGTGATGATGTTGACGACGACGGGCTCGAGGAGCGGGCCAACCTTGAGATGGCGCTCGAGCCGGGCCCGCGCCGCCGGGAGCGGCAAGCATTCGGCGCAGAACCTGGTCGGCCCTTCCGCGTCGTATCGGCTAGCGAAGAGGGTGGCGGCGCCGTCTTCGAGCGACGGCCCGGCGCCGCAGATTGAGCATAGGATCCTGCTCACGGGGCATCAGCCTTCTAACGCCGGCTGCGCGCGCCCCTTGACCAAACGGCCAATCGTTCTCCGTCCGAAGGGGAACTCCCTCGCCAACTGCTGCGCGGTGACGAACTCGATAGGTTTGGAGGGGTCGCGCTCGAGGGGCCTCAAGCCGAGCATGCGGCGCTTTTCGTTTTCGATGTCGAAGCGGTCCCAGATCAGGCGGCCGTTGCGCCTGAAGGGGGCGGGAAATTCGGTCGTGGACATTGCGTGCCTCACCTAGAGGTTGGTGCTCATGTCCACGAATGTCGGGTATTGGCGGCTCAGATAAAACTCACGCTGAGAAGAATTATCTCAGCTGTGCGTGCGTCGTTTGGACTGTTTGCGCAAACGAACCCGCGCCAGCTTTTCCACCGTCGCTTTCATGGCGCGGGCATGGGGGCCGATCTCCACCCCCGCCTGGTTGCGGAGCGCCTCCAGCTGACCGCCCAACTTGGCGTTGAGCGTCTCCTCGATCGCCGCCTGGTCGCGGAGCGTCTCCTTGAGCGTCTCCCCGATCACCTTATAATCGTGGAGAATCTCGCGACAGTCTCGTGTGAGGTCAGGCTCGCGTTCTTCCTCTGTGGCGGCCTTCAACAATTTGCCTGCGAGCTTAAAAAAGGGGCCGTCTTTCGTATCCCTGGGGGCGAATAACGCGAAGTCCGCGATCAACCTGAAGGCCGCCTGCGCTGCCAGAACCCGCGCCTTGGTCCGACGCGCGGGCGGGGCCGGTGGCCACCCGTTAGCGATCTTTCCGGTCTGCCTGATCAGAAAGGTCAGGTCGCTGGCGAAGTCGGCGGCGTTCACGAGACGAACTCGACCACGGTCCTGCTCAATCTCCCGGAACGCCTCCCGTTCCCGCCGGGGATCCGAAGGCTCGGGATGGTCGCTGAACAGGAAGGGCCGTGCGATGGGGTTCATTGTCGAACATAGACGTTCGGTCTTCTTCAAGGCGCCGTGCAAGACCTTCATTTGAGCCTTGATCTCGTTGATCGGCAAATAGAGCTCTCGGTCGTCGTGCGCCTTCTTGATCTCGGCGATGGCTTTGTCGATCTTTTCGCGACAACGCTCTTTCCTTTCGGCGCCCGGGCAGATCAGCTCAATCATTTCCTGGAAGTCTTCGGCCATGGCTCAAACCGCAGCTTTCGTCCGGCGCGTCGCCCGAACCTTTGCTAGGTCCGTGACGTCCTTCGACTTCACCTTGCCCGCAACGATCGCGTTGAGCTTGCTCGCCCATGCGTCGAGCGCCGCGCGCTTCTCGTCGGACCATGTGTGCCTCTGATAAACGCCGACCACGCCCGCCTTGCTCCCCGAGATGTGGCCGAGCACTGCTTCGGTCACTTCGAGTCGGATGCCGAGCTTTTGCAGTCCGGTTGCGACGGAGCGGCGCAAATCATGCATCACCCAATGCAGCGGCGCCTTGATGTCGCCTGGGTCATCGCCACGATCTTCAGCGTCCTTCCACAGCCCCTTCATGATCGCGGCGTCGATTGTGTCCTTGGCCCGGCTAAAACCAGAGACGGGCGTCTTGCCGGTCGTCGTGAAAACGAAGCCGTCTTTCTTTCCGCCGATGCGCGGAATGGCGGAGATGATCTCGACCGCCTTGTCGCTTAGCGGAACAACATGCGCGACTCCATTCTTCGACCGCTCCTTGGCGATGGTCAGCGTCTTGGCCGTCAGGTCTACTTCGGACCATGTCGCCTCGGCGATCTCGCGAAGCCTTGAGCCCGTCAAAAGCAGGAGTTTCCCGATCGGCCCGAACGGCTCGCCGACGGCATCGAACGCTGTCCATGCAAGTCGGAGTTCGTCGTCGCTCAGGAGTTGGTCACGGCTCTTTTCGGGCGCCGGGGCTTTGAGCTTGTCGCAAGGCGAGGCTTCGATAATCCCGCGTTCAACCGCCCAGTTGCAGAGGCGGCGGAACACGGCCAGCACGCGGTTCGCGACGATAGGCGCGCCCCTGTCAACGATCCCGTCGAGCAACGCATGGACGTCGGCCCGGCGAACCTCGCCCAGCCGCTTCTGCCCAAGCTTGGGGTTGATCTCGGTTCGGATAAGACGCTCGCTCTCCTTGGCCCAGCTTTCGCCGACAGAGCGCTTGACGGAGCGATCGAGGAAGCGCTGGGCGACATCCTCGACCCGGTCGTCGACCGCCTGAGCGGCCCTTGCGGCTTCCTTGGCAGCACGTTTGGCGGCGGCAGGGTCTTTGCCACCTGCGATCTCTCCAAGGGCTTCCTTGGCTCGCCTGCGGGCCGCGCTGATATCGAGAACAGGGTAGGGGCCCAGCGTCAGTTTGACCGGCTTCCCGGCGGCCCTGTACCTGACCGCCCAACTTGCCGCGCCGCTCGGCTGTAGGACGAAATAAAGGCCGTCAACCTTGCCGTCAGGAACCTCGCGGCGTTGAGCCGGTCGGTTGTCCGGGCGGAGCAAATTCTTGATCGAAAGGTCCGTCAGCATGTCGTTACCCTGTTACCCCTAGCTTCTGGGGGTAACGCAAAACACCTGTCTAGCGCCGTTACCCCGTATCCTAGACACTTAGAGACAGTGGGGCAAATGCAAGGGTTTGCCGACGATGGCGGCGGTCTCGTAGTCCTGATATGGCGCCCCCTGTCTGGCTATGGGGTGCGACTTTTAATCAGAGGGTCGTGGGTTCGATTCCCACCGCGCTCACCAAATAAACCCAGCGATGTTGGCGCTGCACCTGAAAAGGCGGGTCTATTGGTTTGGACCGGCTCAGCTTGTGAGACTCCGCGAGCTCCCTTGGGCCGCAGGATCGATCGCCTGGCGGGGCTCTCGCTTGGCCACTCATTGGGCGTAGCCGGTCGGGAGCTGACGCCCCTGAACTTCCGGCTTTTCTTTCGCCATCGTTAGCGTCCATCCTGACCGGCGAAGCTCATCGGCTCGCGTGAAGTGCAGGGAGGAGATTCATGAGGAGGCGGATTGTGGCCGTCACGACGACGGCGGCGCTGCTCGGGGTTCCATCGGCGCCGGCGCTCGCACAAAACTCGAACTCGGCGTCGGTGGCGACCTCCCCAATGAAATCAAAGCCCAAGGCGCCAGAAAGCGGCACGGTCACTGTGACAGTGACCAACTGGCGCGACGCGGATCTCACCGAGCTCCAGGCGGCGGAGAGCGGGTCGACCAATTGGAAGACAGTTCTGGGCATGTTGAAAGGCGGCCGATACACGTCCGTTAAAATACCACAGGGTAAGAATTGCCACGTGGATTTGCGTGGAAAATATTCCGATGGCAAGTCGGCGGATGTATCTAACGTCGACATTTGCACAGACAAGACTGTCAACCTGACCAACTGAGGTCAGAATTGAGTTATTGCCTGGCGACTTTACTTTTTACGTGATAGTTATGGCACTCTACAATACATTTGGGCGGCCCGGTGGATGTTTTGAGGCCCTGCCGATCGTCTCCGACCGGAAACTTGTCTGCGGGAAATGATCTGCTCGCCGTGGAAGTCTATTGGTTTGAGGCAGGGCCCTGTCAAGCCCTTAAATCCCGGCCCTTGCCGAATGGTGAGCCGAAGCGGAATCCTGATCAGGGATTGAACAACGTGTCGAAACGTGAATACGCTCGATTTTGGCGCAGGCGTCGGAGAGGAACGGCCATCGGCGAATTGCTGGGGCGTCCTTTTCGTAGATTCGGGTCGAAAAAGGGCGCCCTGGGCCGACGTCGTGCGTATGAATTCTGGTTTATTGCCGCCGCGCGGCCAGTGCTTCGGTCGGGTCAATCCGCACGATGGGTGTAGGCGATGACCAGAAAGATGAGACCCGTGCCATGAAGATTGCGACCTACAGAGTGGGCGGAGAGCGGCGTGTCGGCATCGCGGACGAGCGCAGGCAAACCGTCGCGGCGTTCGACCTGCCCGAATCCGAAGCGGCGCTCGGTGTCCTTGCCCTGATCGACCGCCCCAGTTGGCCGCACACCCTGTCGCCGATGCCTTTGCGTGAGGCGACTCTCGAGGCCCCGATCCCGCGCCCGCGGCGCAACATCTTTTGCGTGGGCAAGAACTACCACGACCATGCCCAGGAATTCGCGGCGAGCGGCTTCGATTCCAGCGCCTCTTCGGGCGCCGTGCCGAAGCACCCGATCATCTTCTCGAAGGTGCCCGATTGCGTCATAGCCCACCGCGATCTCGTATCGATTGACCCTAAGGTTTCCGAGGCCATCGACTACGAAGCGGAACTCGGCGTGATCATCGGCAAGGGCGGACGCGGCATTTCGGCGGCGGACGCCTTGGATCACGTTTGGGGTTACACGATCGTGAACGATGTGACCGCGCGGGACCTGCAGGGTCTCTATAGCCAGTGGCTGATCGGCAAGTCGCAGGACACGTTCTGTCCAATGGGTCCGTGGGCCGTGACCCGCGACGAGATCGACCTCAACGACACCAGGATCCAGTGCTGGATCAATGGCGAACTCAGGCAGAGCGCCAACACGAGGGATCTGATTTTCGACGTGCCGACGATCATCGAGACGATTTCCGCGGGCGTCAGCCTGATTCCGAGCGATGTGATTGCCACGGGAACGCCGGCAGGCGTCGGGATCGGCTTTAAGCCGCCCAAATATCTCGTGTCCGGCGATGTGGCGCGTATCGAGATTTCCGGAATCGGCGTCCTCGAGAACGAGTTTGTCGAGGCGCGCCGATGAGCGGCGCGGCCCTCGGTCATGTCCAGCTCGAGATCGATGGCGAGGGGCCGCCCATCCTGTTTCTGCACGGGCTCGGGGCCAGCTCGAGCTCTTTCCAGCCGCTGATCGATTCGTTTGGCGGCTTTCGCTGCATCCGCCCCGATCTGCCCGGCGCAGGGCGCTCCTCCGTGCCCTTCGCTAAGATCACAATGGATTCGCTGGTCGAGGCGGTGCGCGATATCCTGAGGGCTGTTGCAGGCGCGCCCGCGCATCTCGTGGCGCATTCGATGGGAGCGGCCGTCGCTTTGCGTGTGGCCGCCGCGGCGCCTGACGACGTCCGTAGCCTCACCTTATTCGGACCGATTGGGACCCCCGGAGACGCCGCGCGAGAGCGCCTCCGCGACCGCGCCCGGCTCGTCAGGCGGGACGGGATGATCGCCGTCGCCGATGCCGTTGCGGCGGCTGGGCTCTCGACGACGACAAAGTCCATCAATCCCGTCGTCCTCGCTTATGTCCGGGAAAGCCATTTGCGCCAGGACCCCGAGGGCTTCGCCCAATCCTGCGAGGCGCTGGCCGACTCCCCAGGCGTCGACCTTCGCCGCGTCCGCGTCCCGGCGCTTCTCGTGACCGGCGAGGACGATCCGATTGCTCCTCCAACCGCTGCCCAAGCCCTTGCGGACGCGATCAGGAGCGCTAAGGTTAGAATTCTGGCGCGCTGCGGCCATTGGACGCCGCTCGAAGAGCCAAAGCAATGCGCACTCATGGCGTCCGACCACATCCGGGCGTTCGCGCCTTGAACTGATCGCGGCGCCGGAGAGCGTCGAACCGATAAGGGAGGAGAAATCGCGATGGCGGACGACAGGATCGGCGGATCGAACGGCGTAGTTTTCACCAACGTGCGCATTATCGACGGCTCCGGCGAGTATCCGTACAGCGGCGAGGTCGTCGTCCAGGGCAATCGGATCCGGCAGGTGACGAA
Organism: uncultured Alphaproteobacteria bacterium; assembly: GCA_963794655.1. Taxonomy (GTDB): domain Bacteria; phylum Pseudomonadota; class Alphaproteobacteria; order Rhizobiales; family Beijerinckiaceae; genus Roseiarcus. The sequence continues at coordinate 751,862 of CAWCEV010000003.1, read as the reverse complement.
GGGCGCATCGCGGCTGTCGCACGGCCCGGGCGCCGGCGGGCAGACAGTGATCGACGGGATGGGCGCCACGTTGATGCCCGGTCTTTGCGACGCGCATCTGCACCTCTCGTGGAACAACGCGCCGGGGATCGATCCGATCCAGATGATGCCCCCGGAGGAGCACACTCTGGTCACCGCTCAAATGGCCAAGCTCGTGCTCGACGCCGGCTTCACCGCGGGACGTGGCGCGGCGGCGGCCAAACCCCGCCTCGATGTCGTCGTCCGCAACGCAATCAATCAGGGCATGATACCAGGTCCGCGCTATCTGGCCGCAGGGCCGGAGATCACCACCGTTGGCGGCCTCGGCAACTCGGCGCCCTCCCACATCCCGCACGAAGGCCTCAATCTCGGCCTCGTCGTGTCCGGCCCCGAGGAGGTTCGGCGTACGGTGCGCACCTTGATCAAATACGGGGTCGATACGATAAAGCTTAACCTCTCTGGCGAAGAAATCACCGGGATGGCGGCGGAAGAAACGCCGATGTCCGAGGAAGAAGTCGCCATGGCGGTGCGCGAGGCGAAGCTGCGCAACAAGAGCCTGTCAGCCCATGCGCGCTCGTCCGGTTCGATCAAGCAATGCGTGCGTCACGGCATACCGAACATCTATCACGCCTCTTTTGCTGACGAAGAGGCGCTCGACATGCTGGAAGCAGCCAAGGACAGACATTTCGTTGCGCCGGGCCTTGCCTGGCTCATCAATACCGCGCGCAACGCCGGCGAATATGGCATCAAGCCAGGAACGCCGCTCACTATGCGCTACGAGCGCGAACTCGAGCACGCTGTCGAAACCTGCCGCAAGATGCATCGTCGCGGCATTCGCGTATTGATCGGCGGCGACTACGGATTCGCCTGGACCCCTCAGGGCACCAACGCGAAGGATCTCGAGTATTTTGTCGATCTGCTCGGCTTCTCGCCGATGGAGGCGCTTGTCGCGGCGACCCGGCTTGGCGGCGAGATCATGGGCATGGGGAACGAGCTCGGCATGATCAAGCAGGGCTATCTTGCCGACCTCCTGCTGGTCGATGGCGACCCCGCCGCCAATGTCCGTGTTCTGCAGGACAAGACGCGGCTCCTGGCGATCATGAAGGACGGTGAGTTCCATAAGGCGCCAAAGATGAACGAACAGCGTCGACGGCTGACCGCGTGAGCATCGCAGTCGAAAATCCCGCTCAGGGGCTGACCGCGCGCCAGCTATGGGGCGGCGCCGTATTGTTTGGCGCCGCCATTCTCCTCTGGCTCGTTTTCGGCGTCTGGCCAGACTGGCTCGACTGGCTGCTGGACGGCAAGAAGGCCTTTGTCAGCGCGGTGCTAAACGGCGTGACGTTGGCTGGTCTCTATTTTCTTGTCGCCAGCGGTTTCACGCTCGTCTTCGGACTTATGCGCAACGTCAATCTGGCGCACGGATCGCTCTACCTCCTTGGCGCCTATATTGGCTACGACGCCGCGCTGTGGAGCGACAACTGGTTCGTGGGGGTCGTCGCGGGCGCGCTCGCGATCGCGGTTATTGGAGCGCTGCTTCAGGTCCTCGTCTTCCAGCGCCTGACCGGCGATGAGCTCCGGCAGACGCTGGTCACCATCGGCCTCTCGATCGTCGCGGCCGACCTGATGCTGGCCGTTTGGGGCGGCAAGACCTACCAGTTCTCGATCCCGCCGTGGCTTGATGGGGCGGTATCGACGCCCATCATCACGGCGATCAAGGCCAATGGGCAGATCGTAACGTTGCGATACCCGCTCTATCGCCTTGTCGTTCTCGCCGTGTCGATTGTCATCGGAGTCGGGCTCTGGCTTGCGCTGAACAAGACCAAGTTCGGCACAATGATCCGCGCGGGTGTCGACGACCGCGCCATGCTTTCGACGACCGGAGTCAATGTCCGACTGCTGTTCGTGGGCGTTTTCGCGATCGGCGGGTTTCTTGCGGGGCTGTCCGGCGTGATAGGGGGCTCCGCCCTGTCGGTCGCGCCCGGTGAGGACGTTCGCTATCTGATGGCGTCGCTGGTCGTCGTTATTGTCGGCGGCATGGGCTCGATCGTCGGCGCGGCGATTGGCGCCTTGATCGTCGGGCTCGCCGAGCAGCTCGGCCTCGTCTATTTCCCGACCTATGGCGTCGTGCTGACCTTCGTCATCATGGTCCTGACTCTGGCGCTGCGCCCGCAGGGGATCGTCGGCAACGCGCGGACGCGTCTTGCCGATCCGGTACGCCCTCCTGCCGCGGATGACGTCGTCACAACGGAGCTGACGCCGGCGACTGCGGCGCTCGGGGTTGCGCTCGTGCTGTTTCCGCTTCTCGCCTCACCCTTCGTAGTGTTCCAGCTCGGAGCGCAAACCCTGATTCTCGGCATGATCGCATTGTCGCTGATGGTGCTCGCGGGTTACGGCGGCATGGTCTCGATGACCCAGCTGACCGTCGCGGGCGTAGCGGGCTATGCCGTTGCCATCCTGGGACCGAATGGGACGGGCGTTCTCGGCTTCAACTGGCCTTGGGAGATCTACGTTCCGGTGGCGATCCTGATCGCCGGGGTCGTCTCGGCGCTGATCGGCGCCATCGCGGTGCGAACTGCCGGCATCTACACCATCATGATCACGCTCGCGACGGCCGTGGCGTTCTTTTATCTTGCGCAGCAGAACTACTGGCTGTTCAACGGCCATTCCGGATTTCGCGGCGTGGCGGCTCCGGTCGTCTTCGGCGTGGCATGGCGAAACGCGGTTCCCTTCTACTACCTCTGCCTAGTGGTCGCCGCGCTGTTGTACTGCGCTGTCGTCTATGCCGCCCGTTCGACCTTCGGCCTGGCGCTGATGGCGTCGCGCGACAACCCGCGCCGGGCGCGTGCTGTCGGATACGACGTGACCATCCTTCGGATTGCCGCTTTCTTCTTCGCGGGCGTCATCGCAGGCGCGGCCGGTGTGCTCTATGTCTGGTTCAACGGGCGAATTTCGCCCGGCACGGTCAGCGTTGGCGAGGTGGTCAGTGTGCTGGTCATCGCCGTCATCGGCGGGCTGCGCCATCCGATCGGCCCGTTTCTTGGCGCGGCGCTCTATGTCATCTTGAAGACCTTCGCGATCGATATCGTCGGCGCCGATCGCTTCAATACCCTGATCGGCGCGATTTTCCTCATCGTTGTGTTTGTTTCGCCGGATGGCGTACTCGGCTTGTGGCGGCGTATCGCGCCAGCGCTCGCCCAAAGACCGCTGCGCGAAGCATGACGTAAGGGAAACTTGTTCAACGGAGGTCCAGAAGGGCCTTCAATCTGGGAGGAAGCAAATGAAAACGCATGGAACGGTGATTGCTCTTGCCGTGCTGTCGAGCGCGGCCTTGGCGCCGCCGGCGGCCCTGGCGGACGACTCGATCAAGGTCGGCCTGCTGGCCACCCTCGAAGGGCCGTTTACGGTCCTCGGCCAGGATGGCGTTCGCGGGGCCGAGCTAGCGCTCAAAGAGTCCAACTACACGGCCGGGGGCAAGAAGATCGAGATTATCAAGGGCTCGTCCGACGCTTCCCCCGACAGCGCGGTGAAGGCCGCACGCAAGCTGGTCGAGCAGGACGGCGTCGCCATTCTGATCGGGCCGCTCTCTGGTGACGAGGGGCTCGCGGTGAAGGACTACGCCAAGACGCAGCCGAACGTTACTTTTATCAACGGCACGTCGGCCGCGCAGGACACGACGCTGCGCGATCCGGCGCCGAATTTCTACCGCTTCACGACCGACGGCGCGCAGTGGATGGCCGGGCTTGGCTCCTATGCCTATAACGACAAGAAATATCATACCGTCGTGACGGTCGCTGAGGACTATTCGTTCCCATACACGCAGGTGTTCGGCTTCATGGCCGATTTCTGCAAGGCCGGGGGGCATGTGCCCAAGAAGTTCTGGGTGCCGATCGGCAACAAGGACTTCTCCTCGGTGATCGCCGCGATCCCCGACAAGGTGGATGCGATCTATGTCGCGCTTGGCGGCGCTGACGGTGTCAATTTCCTCACCCAATATCAGCAGGCGGGCGGGACCGCCCCTCTGATCGGCGGTTCGATCACGGTCGACCAGACCGTGCTTGGTACGCAGGGCAAGCAGCGCGACTACGTGATTGGCACGCCGGCCGCGGGCCCGATTGCAGACAACGACGATAGTCCGGCCTGGAAGAAGTTCGTTGCCGACTACAAGGCCGCCTACAAGGACGGGTTCCCCTCTCCCTCGCTGTTCGCACAAGGCTACTACATCGAGGCCAAGGCGATGCTGGCGGCGCTCGATAAAGTCCAAGGCGATCTGTCAGGCAACCAGGCGAAGTTCCGTGACGCATTGGCCAATCTCGACCTCGACACGCCGACCGGCAAGGTCAAGCTTGACAAAAACCGTCAGGCGATCGCCGACAATTATCTCACCGAGGTCGCCAAGGCTGACGACGGCCATCTGTACAACAAGGTTGTGAAGGTCATCCCGGCGGTCAACCAGACGCTTGGAATTCCGGAAGCCGACTTCCTCAAACTCGGGGTCGCCAATCGCGACAACCCCGACTGCAAGTGATGTCGACCCGGGGCCGCTGAGAAAGCCATGGTCGATCAGCCCGTCGCCGAACGCCTCTCCTCGAACTCCGCGTTCGCGCTGGAGCTCGAGGGTGTGGGCCGTCAGTTCGGCGCGCTCGTTGCGCTCGCCGACGTCAACCTTCGGGTCGGCGCCGGCGAGCGGCGAGCGGTGCTCGGCTCGAATGGCGCGGGCAAGACGACACTGTTCAATGCGGTCACGGGCGATTTTCCTCCGACGACCGGGCGGATACGCTTCTTCGGCGAGGATGTGACGAATTTCCCGGTGCACGAGCGGATTCGGCGTGGACTTCGCCGCACCTATCAGATCAGCCAGCTCTTTGCCGGCCTGAGGGTGATCGACAGCATCTTCGTTGCCTGCCGTGGCGTTTCACGCAACCGCCTCTCGATACTGCGCCCGGGAGCAGCCGACGCACCGATGGCGCAGGCCCGAACGATCGCCCACTCTGTCCAACTCGACGATATCCTTGAAAAGCCGGTGTCGACCTTGAGTCATGGCCAGCAGCGTCAGCTCGAAATCGCCCTCGCGCTCACCGGCGCGCCTCGGTTCATCCTTTTCGACGAGCCGGCGGCTGGTCTTTCGCCCGCCGAGCGGGGCGAGCTCATCGCCATTCTGAATGCCCTGCCGCCACATATCGGCTACATCATCATCGAGCATGATCTCGACGTGGCGTTGCGAGTGGCGTCTTATGTAACGATCATGCACAACGGCCGAGTCTTCAAGGAAGGCGCGCCGCAAGCGATCGAGGACGACGACGAGGTTCAGGAGATCTATCTCGGGGCGGCGCATGGATAGCCCCCGGTCGGCACTGGCTCCTAGGACGAAGGCCGTCCTGCAGGTGCAGGACCTCCAAGTCTACTACGGGGAGTCGCACGCGCTGCAGGGCGTCTCCTTCACCTTAGAACGCGGGGTCCTATCGGTCGTCGGACGCAACGGCATGGGCAAGACGACGCTCTGCAACGCCATCGTCGGCCTGATGCCAGTACGCTCCGGGACGATCCGCTTCGAAGGGCGTGAGCTCGTCGGACTCGAGCCTCATACGATCGCGCGCGCCGGGGTCGGGTACGTCCCACAGGGGCGGCGCCTTTGGCCGAGCCTTTCGGTCGATGAGACATTACGGCTGAGCTCGCGGGCGCGCGGCGACTGGACGGTTGACCGGATCTATTCGATTTTTCCACGTCTGGCCGAACGGCGCTCGAACGGCGGCGGACAGCTGTCCGGCGGCGAACAGCAAATGCTTGCGATCGCGCGAGCGCTGCTTGGCAATCCACGGCTTCTTATCATGGACGAGCCGACCGAGGGTCTGGCGCCGATGATCGTGGTCCAGGTGCGAGATCTCTTGATCCGTCTCGCGCACGAGGAAGATCTCGCCGTCCTTGTCGTCGAGCAGAACATCGGGGTTGCGACCTCGGTGTCTGACCATGTCGCGATCATGGTCAACGGACGAGTCAATCGGATCATGGACGCGAGCGCGCTCGCCGCCGACCGCGACTTGCAACAACGGCTGCTGGGCGTCGGCCGGCACGCCCAGGATGAAACCGACAGCGCCGCCGCGATGCCAGGGGCCGCATCGACGCCCGCGACCGCCGAAGTGCAGATCTTTCGCGTTGCGCGCGGTGATGCGAAAGGCGACGACGAGGCGCCTGTCTATCGCGCGGACCATCTGCCCAATCGGTGGGGCCTGCGGCCGGCCCCACTGGCCGCCCCAGCGCCCACCGCCGCCGCTCCCGAGCCGCGACCGCTGCTGCCCCTGCCTTTCGCGGAGCGCATCGGCCGCACAGCGCTCGTTGTCGGAACTTTCGACACCAAAGGAGCCGAGCTGCGGTTCTTTCGCGATCGTCTTCGCGTCTACGGAGTTCCCGTGCGCACGGTCGACCTGTCGACATCCGGAAAGCCGTCGCGCGCCGATGTCACCCCGTCGCAAGTGGCGGCAATGCATCCCGGCGGCTCAGCTGCTGTCTTCTCCAACGATCGCGGCGCTTCAGTCACCGCAATGTCGGAGGCGTTCGCGCGGTGGATCGAGCGGGAACGTGGGATCGGCGGCGTTATCTCGGCGGGCGGTTCGGGCGGCACGACGTTAGCCACTGCGGGAATGCGACGTCTGCCGCTCGGCATACCTAAGGTCATGGTCTCGACCATCGCGTCCGGCCAGGTTGCGTCCTATGTGGGCTCAGCTGACATCATGATGCTCCACTCGGTCGCGGACGTTCAGGGCGTCAATGTGATCACCGAGCAGGTGCTCGGCAATGCGGCGCATGCGCTCGCCGGCATGATAGCCGGGAGCCCGTCACCCGAAGAGCGGGAAGCTCGGCGGCGTCTGGCCCGGCCTGCGATCGGCATGACCATGTTCGGGGTAACGACGCCCGCCGTGCAGGGCATCGCCAAGAAACTCGAAGGCGATTTTGATTGTTTGGTGTTCCACGCGACGGGCGCGGGAGGCCGTTCGATGGAGAGCCTCGCCGACTCGGGGCTTCTCGCGGGAATGATTGATCTGACGACAACGGAGGTCGCGGACATGCTGGTCGGCGGCGTCCTCCCTTGTGACAGCGACCGCTTCGGAGCCGTGATCCGCACCGGGCTGCCCTATGTGGGATCCGTCGGGGCGATGGATATGGTCAACTTCGGTCCGCGCGACACGGTGCCTGAGAAATTTCGCAATCGCCGGTTCGTCGTTCACAACGCGAACGTCACCTTGATGCGCACGACCCCGGATGAGAACCGAGCCGCGGGGGCGTGGATCGGGGAAAGACTGAACCGGATGGAAGGCCCTGTCCGGTTCTTGCTTCCCGAGGGAGGAGTGTCGGCCCTGGATGCGCCGGGCAGTCCGTTTCACGACCCCGAGGCCGACGCGGCCCTGTTCGAAGCGCTCGAACGAACGGTACGACAGACGCCGCGCAGACGTATCGAACGCGTCAAGGCGAACGTCAACGACGATGCTTTCATTTCTGCGATGACCGCGGCGTTCCTTGCCGTCGCACCGCGACGCGAGCGGAGAGCCTGATGCCGCATCTGGGACGTCGGGCTATCCTCCAAAAGCTGCACGCGATGAAGGAAGCGCGCCGGCCAATCATCGGGGGCGGAGCGGGAACGGGGATTTCGGCCAAATGCGAGGAGGCGGGGGGCATCGACCTCATCGTCATTTACAATTCCGGTCGCTACCGCATGGCGGGACGCGGGTCACTCGCCGGCATGCTCGCCTATGGCAACGCCAACGAGATTGTCCGCGAAATGGCGTATGAAGTGCTGCCCGTGGTCAAGCAAACGCCGGTGCTCGCAGGCGTCAACGGCACCGATCCGTTCTGCCTCTTCGATCCGTTTCTCGACGACCTCAAGCGTCTCGGGTTCTCGGGCGTGCAGAACTTCCCAACCGTCGGTCTCATCGACGGAATCATGCGCGCCAATCTTGAAGAGACCGGCATGTCCTACGCGCTGGAAGTCGAGATGATCGCGCTTGCGCACGCCAAAGATATGCTGACGACTCCCTACGTCTTCAGTGCCGCGGACGCCGTGGCTATGGCAAAGGCAGGCGCCGACATTGTTGTCTGCCATCTGGGGTTGACCACGGGCGGCGTGATTGGCGCCCAGACGGGCCGCCAGCTCGAGGAGTGCCCGGCGCTGATTGACGATTGGGCCGAAGCGGCGTTTGCCGTCAATCCGGGGATGATCGTGCTCGCGCATGGCGGCCCAATATCCGAGCCGGCCGACGCCGAATACATTCTGCAGTCCACTCGGCGTTGTCACGGCTTCTACGGCGCATCCTCGATGGAACGGCTGCCGACGGAACGCGCCATGGTGGACCAGACCAGGCGATTCAAAGCCATCACTTTCGGGCAATCTGGCGAGTAGGGGAGATATCGCGGTGGGCGCGGAAACTGTCGGATCGGCGATCCTCTGGCTGGTCGTTGTTGCAATCCTCATCGTGATCGCTGTCTATCTGCTGCGCTGGCTATACCGCCGCTCATCAAAGGAGACCGCGTTCGTTCGGACGGGTTTCGGCGGCGAAAAGGTCGTCATCAGCGGCGGCGCATTTGTCGTACCAGTCGTGCATGACATCACGCCGGTCGGCATGAACGTCATGCGAATTGAGGTGTCGCGCCGCCAAACGCAGGGTCTCATCACCAAGAACCGGATGCGTGTCGATGTGGTCGCCGACTTCTATGTTCGCGTCGGGTCGACCCGCGAGGAGGTAAGCCGCGCGGCCCAGACGCTCGGCCGACGTACGCTGGAGTCGGACGGAGTGCGTGAACTGATGGAGGGTCGGTTTGCCGCCGCTCTCCGAACAGGCGCCGCGCAAATGACACTGGAGGAACTGCACGAGCGGCGGCAGGACTACGCCGAGGCGGTGAAGGCCGCCGCGCGCGAAGGGCTCGCCCAAAACGGCCTGGAACTCGAAAGCGTAGCCATCGTTGACTTGGACCAGACCGGCCTCGAATTCTTCGATAGCTCCAATGCGTTCGACGCCGAAGGTCTGACCCAACTCACGGAGGCGATAGAAGCGCGCCGGCGCATGCGCAATGAGATCGAACAGCGTACACAGATCGAGATCAGGACGCAGAATCTGGATGCGCAGCGGCAGGCGCTCGATATCGAGCGGGAAGGCGAATACGCACGGCTGGCGCAGGAGCACGACGTCGAAATCCGGCGCGCAGCCCAACGTCTTGCTCTCGCCAAGGACCGCGCCGAACGGGAGCGGGAGAGCGAGCAGGCGCAGATTGCAGCCAATGAAGAGGTCGAGAAAGCGAGGCTGTCGCAAGAGCGAAGTCTCGCGGAGACCCGGATCAAGAACCAGGAAGAGATAGAACAACGAGAAATCTCGCGCCGCAGGCTGATCGACGAGGCGGGGATGCGCTCGCGTGAGTTGACTGAAACAGAGCAGATAAAACTCGAACTCGCCCTCGAGACCGCTCGTATCGAGCGGGAACGGCAGCAGAGCGAACTCGAAGTGCAGCGGCGCCGGGCGCTTGAAATCGTCGAAATCAGTCGGCAGATCGCGGTCGCGGTCAAGGCCGCCGAACTCGCTCAAGCGGAGGCGGAGAAGAGGCGGGCGGAGATTGCTGCGACGCAAGACATTGAGACGGCCCGTATCGCGCAGGAGCGCGCGCTCGATTCGGCCCGGCTCGAACGCGAGCGGGCGCTGGATGCGCTCAATATCGCCAAGCGGCAGGCGTTCGAGGAGGCCGAGATCACCTCGAGCGAGGAGGTCGAGCGGGCGCGGATCGCGACCGAACGGGGACTGACAGAGGCGCGGGTGTCGCGTGACGGCGAGATTCGTCGCCTCGAGGTCGAGCGAGACCGCTCGATCGAGCTCGCGGAGATCCAGCGCGCCATCGCGATCGCGAGGGCGACGACCGAGCGCTCGGTCGCCATCGCCGCTTCAGAAGGAGCGCGCGCGAAGGCGATCGAAGCCGAGGAGCATGCCATCACGACGCGCGAGCGCGAGATCGCAGAGCGTCGGAAGTCGACCGAACTGATCGCAGCAGCCAGGGACAGCGAACGCGAAGCGCTGCGCCTGACCCGCAGAGCGGAGGCTGAAAAAAAGGCTGCCGCGAGTCTCGCCGACGCCGCTCGGATCACCGCGTCGGGCGAAGCGGAGGCGGAAAAGATCAAGGCGGAGGCCGCGGCCGCGCGCTACGAGGTCGACGCGAAGGGCGCAATGCAGCTCAACCAAGCCGAGAACGCGCTCACCGAGGCGGCGCGCCTCTCGCGCTTCCGGGGCAAGCTGCTCGATCGCATTGAGGGCATCGTTCGCGAGAGCGTGCGGCCGATGGAGAAGATCGACGCTATCAAGATCCTCCACATTGATGGGGCGAACGGCGGAGGCTCCGGCCATCGCAATGTCACAGATGAAGTGATCGATTCGGCGTTGCGGTATCGTGTCCAGGCGCCGATGATTGATAGCCTAATGAAGGAGATCGGCATTGAGGGCGCCGGTCTGGGTCGCCTGACCGAGGTCCTGCGCGACGCCAAGGACATCGCCAATCTCACCCAAAAGAGAGAAAAGCCGGCGATCGATCCGCTCCCCACCAATGATCACGATGACAACCGTTAGGTTTGAGCATGGCGAAAGTATACAGTTCGGCGGTAATCCCAGCGCCGGCAAACGCAGTCTGGGCAGTCGTTCGCGACTTCAACGCGTTGCCAAAATGGACGCCGTTCGTGGCGGAAAGCCGGATCGAGCAGAACAGACCGTCCGATCAGATAGGCTGCATCCGGAATTTTCGTCTCAAAGACGGCGGCCTAATTCGAGAGCGCCTGCTTGCGCTTTCCGATTACGAAATGTCGTTCGAATATTCGATTCTGGAAAGCCCGATGGGCGTCGAGAACTATGTTGCGACCTTTCGCCTGATCCCCATCACCGATGTCGATCATACGTTTGCGGAATGGACCGCCGAGTTCGATGCCGCGCCGGAAAAGGAGGATGGGCTCGTCAAATCGATCGGCACGAACGTGTTCGCCGCTGGTCTGAGCAGCCTGAAAGCTCGCTTCGCGTCTCGATGAAGGTCGATATCCGCCGTACGACCGTGATTGATGCGTCGGTCGATGAGCTTTGGGCGGTCCTTCGCGACTTCAACAGTCATGCTGGATGGCATCCCGCCGTTAAAACCAGTGGGATCGAAGGCGGTGGAACCGGCGATCAAGTCGGCGCTGTGCGCGACTTCCGGCTCACCGATGGATCGCATATCCGCGAGCAACTGCTCTATCTGTCCGATTCAGCTATGAGCTTCGGCTATTGCATCCTCGAGGCGCCTTCACCGCTGCGCAACTATGTGGCGCACGTTCGGTTGAGACCAGTCACTGGCGAGCGCGCCTGCTTATGGGAATGGCGCGCCTCGTTCGATCCGCCCGTTTCCGAGCGGGACCGGCTGGTTCGCTTCGTGCGCGACGATATCATCGAGGCGGGCTTTGCATCGATGCGCGGCTTTCTGCGCGGAGAGCTGAGCAGCCCGGTCTTTGTCCACGCGGCTCCCCGAACCATTGATGCGCCGGGTGGTCTCGACGGTGTTGAGATCGTGCTGACCCGTTACGGCGGCCCTGAGGTTCTGGAGGCTCGCGGAGCGCGAATTCGCGCGCCAGGCGCAGGCGAAGCTCGCATCCGGCAGGCGGCGATCGGGGTCAACTTCATAGACGTTTATTGTCGTCGTGGAAGCTTTGATCTGGTCGAGCCCGGCGGCGTGCCCGGAATGGAAGCGGCGGGCGTCGTCGAGAGCGTCGGGTCGAATGTTACGAACGTGCGGCCCGGAGATCGCGTTGGCTATGCCTGCGCTCCGCCAGGCGCCTATGCTTCGATTCGCGTGATGCGGACCGATCTCCTTGTCCGCCTGCCGGAATTCCTGAGTGACGCCAGCGCTGCAGCGCTGCTCTTGAAAGGCATGACCGCGGGTTTTCTTCTGCATGAGGTGGCTCAGGTCAAGCCAGGGTCGACTGTTCTCGTTCATGCGGCCGCGGGCGGCGTTGGGCAGATTCTGTCGCGCTGGGCGAAGGCGCTTGGCGCTGTCGTGATCGGCGCAACGTCAACGGAGGCGAAAGCCGAGGAGGCCCGCCGTGCCGGATGCGACACCGTCGTCGTTTACGGCCGCGAGGACTTGACGGGCGCGGTGAAGCGTTTCACCTCGGGACGCGGGGTTGATGTCGTCTATGACGCCGTGGGCAAGGAGACGTTCGACCTGTCGGTCGAGTGCCTCGCTTCGCCGGGCCATCTCGTCAGTTTCGGCCAGGCTTCCGGCGACGTTGGCATCCGCTCGATCGATCGGTTGGCCAGCCGATCCGTGACGCTCTCTCGACCGAACTATGTCCACTATACGGACACGCCCGCGAAAATCCGAACTCAGAGCGAGCGGCTGTTCGCGGCGATCCGAGCAGGCGCGGTCATCGTCCCGCGGCCGACAACCTTTGCGCTGGCGGACGCCGCGGCGGCCCACGCAGAACTCGAAAGCCGGCGTACAATGGGGTCGCTCGTCCTGATTCCCTGAGGCCCCGTCGCGACTCACACTCTTACTTGGACCTTAAAGTAAAGTCCGGCAGATTGAGGACAGCGCCGCCCTTCATTGCGGATTCGTGCGCGAGTATTCCCGCGCACGTGATGTTCGCCGACCGGACACTGTCCGGGAAGGGATCGCGGCCCGCGTGAAGCGCGGAGACGAATTCATGCACGAGGTGCGGGTGCGATCCGCCGTGGCCCTCAAGCGACCCGGGATCGGTAATGAGATGGGCATGGGTCCCATCTGGGTCCGCTCCTTCGCCGCGGGCGAGGTTCTGATATTCCGGCAGATCCAGGAAGGTCTTGGTGGTGAAGTGGCGAACTGGTTCAGGCAGGAGTTCGGCATAGTCCGGCGCGGTTATATGTTGCGCGGTCTCCGCTTGCGGCCGTTTCGCGGTATGCAGGATGAGGCCTTCCCCCTCGATCAGCGGCCACTCGATTGAGGACTTGGTCCCGAACACATCAAAGCTCTCGCGATATTGACGCGCCGCGTCGAAGAGACAGCGGTAAACTCGGGCGACCACGTCCGAATCCTTGATCGATATGTGGGCGGTTTCGATCGCGAAGGGCGAACCGTAACGAGCGGCGAGGTCGTCGCGGATTCGGCCCGATCCGAAGCAGGAGACAGTTTCAGCCTCCCCGTCGAGGATCGAGAGGCAAGGTGCGATGCAATGCGTCGCGTAATACATCGGGGGCAGACCTGGCCACCCGTCCGGCCAACCGTCCATGTCCTGATGGTGGCTTCCTTGCAGAAATTGAATCCGCCCGAGCCGTCCGCTGTGATAGAGTTCGCGAGCGAATAGATACTCCCGTGAGTAGAGAACCGTTTCGGCCATCATGTATTTGAGCCCCGTCTCGCGCACGAGCGCGACAATCTGACGGCATTCGTCGATTGAGAGAGCCATCGGCACGGTGCACATGACGTGCTTGCCAGCCTTGAGCGCGGCGATCGTCATCCAACCGTGGTCGGTGAGGGGAGAGTTGATATGCACGAAGTCGACCTCGCGATCGGCGAGCACATCTTCGAAACGCTGGTAGCGTCGTTCCACGGCAAATGCATTACCGACCGCATCGAGCGCGAGTTTAGACCTCCGACAGATCGCGTACATGTTGGCAAGGGGATGGCGCCTGTAGATGGGGATGAATTGTGCGCCGAAACCGAGGCCGACGATGGCGACGTTGACCTTGCTTTTGCTCATCACGCCGCGCCTTTCTTATGTTCAGTATAGCCTTCCAGGGCAGCGCGGAGCTAGGGCCTGCACTCCGCTACCGGATCTTGTGAGACCTGTAGTTTGAATCATCGCTACTGCGGCCTCGACGGCGATGGCGTATCTCGCTACGTTTTTTTGACGCCACGTCGCTGAGAAGTCCGGCTCGGGTCGTAACATAAAACTGCAGGGCAATATGTTCGTTCTTGCTATGATCATGAGCAGCACTGACGACAACCGAAAATCGTGAAAGGTCGCCCACGAAAGTGACGCCGCGGGTTCATTGAATTGGCGCCGGTCGGATGAGCGTAAAGACGGGCAATCTCCTGGATTTTCGCACAGCCGATCCCCGCGAAGATTTCCCTTCGTCGCCTGAGCTCCCCTGGCTTTCCCCGCACTTCTTCAACTTGAATCAACCGGACTTGGCACAGCCTTGAAACGGCGCGCCAATCATCTTCGTCCCTGATCGGCCAAACGGGACGTCCGCCACGTTCAACGAAAACTTCGCCACAGGGTCCTCGATCAACGAAGATCGTCGGAGCGCTAAGTGAAAGTCCATGTCGCCTGCTGAACGCGCGCTCAGATTTGATGATGTCCGATAACACCAGCGGTCCTCGCGCCGGTCGTGAAAAGAGATACGTTACGGCCTGTTCTTGTCACGGCGTTCAGACAATTGATCTCGCGGTCACTAATTCCCCATATGGCGCTGCGAGGGCAACGGTCGATGATTGGACGAAACCCCTCGCCTCGCGATGTGTAAAGGGACCATGTCACTGGGCAGCAAGACAGCGCGGCTACTGCTTCTTTCCGCAAGCGTGATAACGATGACCGCGGCTGCGACCTTTGCGTTTGGCCTCGAGAGGCAGGCGCTATGGCAGGTGGTCCGGGCCTGCGTCGCTGATTTCACACTGACCTCCGCTCCCTATCCATGCCTCGCGGTTGACCTCTCCGGCGGCGAAGAGCGTGGCTATGTCGTGCTTCGCCCGCCATTGATGCATGACATGATCCTCGCTCCGACGCGCCGGATCGTGGGCGTAGAGGATCCAATCCTGCAGGCGCCCGGTTCTCCCAACTATTTCGACGCCGCTTGGCGCGCGCGGTCGCTGCTGATCGGCCGAGGGCGGATGCCAAGTCGCGACGCGGTCGCGCTCGTTGTAAACTCGGCCGTCAATCGGACCCAAGACCAGCTCCACATCCATATTGGTTGCCTTCTTCCGGCCGTTCGACGTGCTGTTGCCGCAGCCGCGCCTGAGGTGCCGGTTGGGGACTGGCGGCAACTGAACGCGGTCGTGCCTCATATCGTCTTCTGGGGCACCCGGGTCCGCGGGAAGGACCTGGCGGACGTCGAGCCGTTCCGGCTCGTCGCGGAGGCGTTTGCAGACAAGGTACGCGACAAGAGCAATCTGACGATCATGGTCGCGGCGGTTCGCGTCGAGGGCGAAGACGGATTCCTGATCTTGGCCTCCTATCTGGGCGCTGCACACTCCTGGTGGTCTGTGGGCGACAACGAGCTTATCGGTCCGCGCTGTCCGATCGAAGGGGCTCCCGACGGTTAAGAAGCCCGCTCGTGTGTCTGAAGCGACCAGCTGGGTCAACTGCTTGAAATTGCGGCATGATTGCGCCTCGCAGACGCCATCGCTCTGGTGCGCCGTGCCGATATGTGACGGACGTCACAGCGAGCACGTGGCGAATATGGTTAAAGCGACAACGAAGCCGAGAGAAAGCACGGGAAACGGCCGAGTAGGGATCGAACAAAGGGAACCTGGATTGTAATGGAGACGGTTATGGACGGGATCGACAAGCACGCGGCGTTCTACCGGGCGTATCTGCCCGCAGAACGTAGCCTGGTCCCGATGACAATCGCGCTTGCGACCATTGTCGCTCTGTGGTTTTTTGTCTACCTGGTCATCGCCGTCGGTCCTCAGACCGAGGCGGAGACGGTGCGCCCTGGCAGCCACGTGGCCCCGATCGCTATGCAATCGGAGAGCCGCTGACGGGCCGGGCAAACCCAGGCCGGGACGGCGGAGATGCGGGAACGATCGCCAGCCGAGGCATCGGGGACATATGCAACGCTAGACTGAGAGGCCGCCGCACGGGCGGCCTCTTCAGTTTGAGGCGGAGGCTTGCTCGGCGTCTGGGAAGGTCGCCCGCTCGAGGGGATCCAGTTTGGGTTTTCTTGGCTTCGGGCTGTTTTGGACCGAAGGACCTGCGGGCGCAGATTGGATTTTCTTGGATTAGCTTGGATTCTCTCGTCCGAATCGTGACTTTTCAGTCGCTTGCGCGGCGCGAAGCCGGGAGACAATTATCCCCGCTCCTGCGATGGCGCGGGAGGCGCCGGGGAAATGGCGACCGAGGGTGTTGGCGCGGGATGTCAGAATTGCTCATGGCGGGCACATTAAGACGAATTCTGATTTTCTGCAATGAATTGTGCGGCCCAATCTCCCCTTCGCCTCAAGCCAAAAGCGACGAGGCTAGCGCCGCGTCCCGAGTTCCGCCCTGAGCGCCTGTTCGACCGCCTTCAGTTGAGCTTCGGCTTCGCTCTCGGCGGCCCCGGAAGCATCCGCGACCTCAACGGCGGCCAGCGCCGCCGATGGAACGCCGCGCTCGGCCGCGATGCGTCCGGCTCGCAGCACCAGCGACCGCGGTGGCCGATTGACGACGGCGTCTGCGACGCTCGACGCCTCCATTGCGACAAGGTCGGCGACCGCTCCGACACGGAGCCCCCGCTGTGGGTCTCCGAGCGCTTTATCCGCCTCGCTGGTCGCCAGCGCGAAGGCGTCCGCGAGCTCGCGGTTGGTGTACATCTCGTGCCGCTGGGCGATGATCGCGGCGCGATCGAGCATGTCGCCGTTGCCAAAAGGCGACCAGCAGTCGCGGATATTGTCGGAGCCGGCGAACACCGTCACCCCGCGCGCGCGAAGGGCATTCACGGGAGGCACGGGCGCAGATGGCGGACATGACGTCATGATCGCGATTTCGGCGCGAGCGAGCGCGTCGGCGGTCTCTTCAAACAGGCGCGGCGCGACCGTTCCGAGCGCGAACGCGTGGCTGACGGCGACGCGTCCCTGAAGGCCGGCGGCGATCGTGCGCTCGGCGATGTCGCGAAGTTCGGTCGCGCCGGTCTCGCCGAAGTCGTGCAGATGGATGTCGATCCCTTTGCCGAACGCCTCGGCGAGGCCGAACACGATGTCGAGCTGGCCCTTGACGTCGCCGTCGAAGCCGGCAGGGTCGAGGCCCCCGACCAGGTCCGCGCCGGCCATGAGGGCCGCGGCCATGAGATCGGGCGCTCCCGGCTCCGTCGTTACCCCGCTTTGCGGGAAAGCGACGAGCTGGATGTCGATCCAGTCACGAAAGGCATCGCGCACCCTGATGACCGCTTCGAGATTGTCGAGGCCGACATCATTGTCGATATCGACATGGCTGCGCACTCGCGTCACGCCGTTCGCGATCAGCGTCCTGACGAGCGCCGAGGCGCGGGCTTCGATCGGGAGGGCGACCCGATGGCGCTGTGTTCTTTCAAGCGCGATGCGCTCACGCACGCTGCGCCCCTCGACATGGGCCAGGCGCGGCGCGCCAAAATGGGTCTTGTCGAGATGGAGGTGGCCGTCGACTAACGCCGGCAGGAGGAGCAAACCGTCGAGGTCGATGAGATCATTGGCCGTCCCTGAAGTCCCCGGCGCGTGAGTTGCGGCGATGAGGCCGGCCGCGATCTCCACGTCGGCAAGACGCCCATCGGGCAAACGCGCGTTGGCCAGGATCATCAGACGAGGTTCAGCCGCTTCGCAGCCGCATATTGGTAGAGCCGGTCGTCGTAATGCTTGAATTCTTCGCCCGCCGAGAAGCTAAGGCTCAGATCATGCTCGTCGTCGCGAGCGACCGCTTCGGAGAAGATCTCGGGCCAATCGGGCAGGGGGCCGCGCCGCCACGCCTCGAGCTGATCCTCGCTCGGGAGAACAGGAAAGCCGATCTTCGGCACGAGCGACGCTATCGCCTGCCAGAAATAACGCAGCGCAGCGGCAGGGTCCGGCGTGCGCGGCGCGATCAGCCGGAGCCAATGCGTTCCCGTCACCGCGTGAAGCGCGCAAAAGTCGAGCGTCGCGGCGTAGAGCGCAATCGAGCAGCGGGCGATGCGGTCATGCGTCTCGGGGCTGATCGCGAGCAGATCGACGACGGGCGCAAATTCGGGTTTCAGCGCGACCGCGCGCATGAAATGCCAGAGCAAATCCCGTTCCGTCTCGACCTGCCGGAACGTTGCCGGCCCGTACATGAAGGCGAGAACCCCGGCTGGATCCTCGGTCGTCGGCGCGCCACCCTGCGACGCGCCTAGCGTGAGATAGGTTGTAGCCCAATAGCCCAGCGCGACCGCGGTTTCCTCGTCGCTGTCAGTCATCGTCGCATAGGCCATGCGCATGAACGCATGGAGCGCGCTCGCCGCCATCCCGGGGATGAGCTCAGGCAGGTACTCGACGGCCGCCGGCGTCGCCCCGAGCCGCGCCACTTCGGCGCCGAAGAACGCCCGATAGTCGCCTTCACGCTCGCGTTGGCCCAGGAACTTACGCCAGTCGCCGCGCGTAATTACGCCTGTCGGCTCGGGGACCGGAACGAGCCTGTTCTGCTCGTGATAGATATGGCAATAGGCTTCCAACCGTTCGTCGCTTGCGCCCATTCGATGCAGCGCGACCAGAACCATCGGCAGGTGATTGGCGAGGAAGAAGGGGAACTCGACGCTCCACTGCCGCGACCAAGCGATCGCCCGCTCGAGTCCATGCTGCGTCGCGGGGTTGCGATGCGAGGAGATGGCGCGCGCGGACGCCGCTCTCATGACTTCCTCCAATGCGCTGCTCGAGTTGCTATCCCATCCTCGCTGGCTTGGAAAGCCTTCGATCGAAGAGCGAACTCGCGCCTATTTGTTTTCGAGTGGGCGGCGCACAATTTGATTGATCTTGCGAAAATCACGGTGGTAGCCTGCTTCATCGTCATCAAAGGGAGAAGACCGCGATGAAGCCGTTTATCGGTCGGGCGACGGCGCTTGCACTCGGCGCGCTGGCGTCGGTCGGCCTTTCTGCCGCGGAGGCTGCGGAAAAACCCTACGAGGGGGTGACGCTCAATCTCGCCTCGCAGAACGATCAGTTTGCGGCGGTGCTGGCGGCGATCGCCCCGCAGTTCGAGGCTCTGACCGGCGCCAAGGTCAATGTCGACATCCTGAGTTACCCGGAGCTCCTGACGAAGATCACCGCCGACTACATTGGCCACACCAGGGGCTATGATCTCGCGACTGTCGATATCGTCTGGTCGGGTCAGTTTGCCGACGCCGGCTATACAGTCGATCTCACGGACTGGATCAAGCGCGACGCCGCCGAGATCAAGGTCGACGACATCTATCCCTCGCTGATGGCTTCGCTTGGCGGATACAAGGGCAAGCAGGTCGCGTTTCCATTCGCGGGCTACGCCAATGTGCTTGCCTACCGCAAGGACCTCTACGACGCTGCGGGCATGAAGCCGCCGGCGACGATGGAGGAATTTGTCGCGGACGCGGTGAAGCTCACCGACAAGAGCAAGAAGACTTACGGATTTGTCGCCAACGGTCAGAAGGGACCGGCGGTGGCGCAGGACTGGATGCAATATAATCGCCAGTTCGGCGGCTCGATCCTCGACAAGGACGGCAAGCCGGCGCTCAATTCGCCGGCGAACATCGCGAGCGTCGTCGCTTACAAGAAACTGTTCGACGAGGCCGCGCCTCCGGGCGCCGCCGACTATGATTGGGGCGGCCGCGAGGAGAGCTTCCGCCAGGGTCTGGTGGCGAACATGCAGACCTGGTCGATCGGCGCCGCCGACTACGACAACCCGAAAGTATCGAAGGTTGCCGGCAAGGCCGGGATCGTGCTGACCCCCTCCGCCCAGGGGCAGCCGCAGGAATACGGCATCGGCGGCTGGGCGCTCGGCATCAATAAGGACATCGACCCCAAGAAGCAGGAAGCGGCCTGGGCGTTCATCAAATGGGTGACGAGCCCGGCGGTTCACAAGGAGCTCAACCTGCGCGGCGCCGGAAGCTACCTGCGCAAGAGCGAGATGACAGACGCCGAGCTCCTCGCCAAGTACCCGTTCCTGCCCGTGATCGCGACCTCGTTCGAGCATGGCGACGGCGACTTCCGGCCCCGCATTCCGCAATATCCTGAATTGCAGGATCTTATCGGCGGCGCGATCAATGCGGTCCTGGTCGGTCAGGTCGATCCGAAGACGGCGATGGACGGCATCCAGGCGAAGGCGGAGGCGCTGTTCAAGTGACGCTCCGGCGAGGCGCCTGAACCGCGAGGGGGCCCGTGGCGGAGGAGGGCTGCACGCGCGTGCGCCCTGCGTCCGGGTGAGCGGCCCTGATCCGAGTTGCGTTTTCGTGCCACCGTCATTGCTCCGGATGGCCTTGCTGCGCTCGCAATGACGGGTCCGGACGCCTTCACCTATGCGCGCAAACGCCAGTTTTTTTTGGCCGCGCTCGCCGCGCCGGCGCTTCTTTACGTGCTGGCGGTCGCGGTTGGGCCGATGGTCCAGGGATTCCTCTATTCGTTCGAGAGCTATAACCTGATCCGGCCCGGTTCGCGGCATTTCGTCGGGCTCGACAATTACGCCGCCCTCTGGCGGGACCCGACGGCGCGCAGCGCGGTGATCAATACGTTTCTGTTCGCCTTTGGCGCGGTGACAATCGAATTCGTGCTCGGTCTCGGCGTCGCGTTGCTGCTGTGGCGGGACGACTGGTTCAACCGGATCGCGCTCGGGCTCCTGCTTGTCCCGGCGACCGTAACGCCGCTCGTCGTGGGGCTCATCTTCAAAGCGCTGCTCAGTCCCGAATATGGGATGCTCGGCTATCCTTTGGCCGAGTTCGGCCTTTCCGGCCCGCGCGGCCTGCTCGCCGAGCCTCAGCGGGCGCTCGCCACGCTGATCGCGATCGACGCCTGGGAATGGACGCCGCTCATGGCGCTGATCCTGCTTGCGGGCCTGAAGTCGCTGCCGACCGACATCCTCGAGGCCGCCGCCGTCGATGGCGCGACCGCGCCGCAGCGGTTCCGGCTCGTCATCCTGCCGCTCCTGCTGCCGGCGGCGTTTTTGGCGCTTATCCTCCGGATGATGGACGCTTTTCGGGTGTTTGACATCATTTTCGTCACCACCAGCGGCGGACCGGCGGACGCGACCAATACTTTGATGATCTATGGCGTCAAACAGGGGCTCGAATTCTTCAATATCGGCGCTGCTTCCGCAGTCAGCACCCTGATCGTCGCCTGCATCCTCGTCATGGCGGCGGCGTTCATCGCCGTGCTCAGACCGGCAAGGAACCGGCATGCCTGAGAGCGCGCGCCTCATCCTCTTCGTCCGTCGCGCGGCGATCTGCGCGGTGCTGGTCATCGCGCTTGCGCCGGTGGTCTGGCTGTTTTCGATCGCCTACAAGCCGACGAGCGACATCTTCGCTTCGCCTCCGACCTTTCTCTTTTCACCGACCTGGGACAATTTCTCGAGCGTCTTCCGTTACTTCAATCTCGGCAGGCTCCTGGAATCGAGCCTCATCATCGCCATCGGATCGACCGCGCTGTCGCTTCTCATCGGCGTGCCGGCGGGCTATGCGCTGGCGCGCTCTACAAGTCCGCGCGCCATCTGGCTCGCCTATTTCTTTCTCATCATCCGCACGGTGCCGCCGATCGCCACACTGATCCCCTTCTACCTGCTCATGCGCGACATCGGTCTCCTCGGAACCTGGTGGGCGGTGATCATCCTCAACACAGCTCTCAACAGCGCATTCGTCGTCTGGATGATGTTCTCGTTTTTTCGCGCCGCGCCGGCGAGCATAGAGGAAGCGGCGCTGACCGACGGCTGCACGGATTTCGGCGCTTTCGCCCGGATCGCGCTCCCGACCGTGGTTCCGGGCCTCATCGCGAGCGCTATCTTCTGCGTCATGTTCTCCTGGAATGATTTCCTCTACGCAATGTTCCTCACTAAGTCCGACACCAAGACGATCTCGGTCGCCCTTCTATCGGCTTACGGGACCAAGGATATCTCATGGGGAACGCTCGGCGCGCTCGCCCATTTCTCGACCCTGCCGATCGTCGTGATGATGATCGCGCTCAACCGCTATTTCGTTCAGGGCCTGACCCAGGGCGTGCACTGACATGGCGGCGATCTGCTTCTCGCATGTGAGCAAGACCTATCCGGGCGGCCATGCCGCTGTCAGCGACCTCAATCTCGAGATCGAGGACGGCGAATTCCTGGTGCTGGTCGGACCTTCCGGGTGCGGGAAGTCGACGGCGCTGCGGATGATCGCGGGCCTCGAGCCGATCACGAGCGGCGTGCTCACAATCGGCGGCGCGGTCGCGAACGGCCTCTCCCCGCGCCAGCGCAACGTCGCGATGATCTTCCAGAGCTATGCGCTCTACCCTCAGCTCACCGTCGGCGAAAACCTCGGCTTCGCGCTCAAGGTCCGCAACGAGCCGCGCGGCGTCATCGACACCCGTGTCGGCGAAACCGCGGCGATGCTCGAGCTCAAGGCGCTGCTCGAGCGCCGGCCGGGGCAGCTCTCGGGTGGACAGCGGCAGCGGGTTGCGATGGGCCGCGCGCTGGTCCGTCATCCGACCGCTTTTCTGATGGACGAGCCGCTCAGCAACCTCGACGCGCGTCTGCGCGGCCAGATGCGGGTCGAGATCGCCCGCCTCCAGCGCGCGGCCGGGGTGACGACCGTCTATGTGACGCACGATCAGGTCGAGGCGATGACGATGGCCGATCGCGTCGCGGTGATGCGCGATGGCGTGCTGCAGCAGCTGGGGCCGCCGCGCGCGCTGTACGACCGGCCGGTCAACCTGTTTGTCGCGGGATTCATCGGGGCGCCGCCGATCAATCTCCTGCCGGGAGTGCTCCATTCGGCCGGGCAGGGGATCGAACTCGAGCTGGCCGGCGCGCGCATCGCGCTGCCGCCCGAGATCGTCGGAATGCGCCCTGGGCTCATGGCCTATCGGGACCGCGAGGTCATTGTCGGCGTGCGGCCGGAGGCCGCCTGGGCCACCGATGACGCGGAATCCGTGCTTTCTGGAGTGGTAGCGTTCCAGGAAGATCTCGGCGCGAGCATGGTGACCACCGTCGAACTCGGAGGTTCGGCGCATCGCGACGGCGCCATTGTCGAGGACCTGACCGAGTCCGGCGTTCCGCGCGTATCGACCCGGATGCGGATTGTCGCCCAGAGCGGCGTGCGCCTTGCCGCAGGGCAGCCGGTCCGCGTCGCGCTCGACCTCGAGCGACTGCACTTCTTCGATTCCGCGAGCAGGCTGGCGATCGTTTGAGAGCAGTGGCGCGTTCATGAATTGAACAACGACACCACTTCCATCAGCTTCGCGATTGATCGATCGGAGCCGACGAAGGCGCTATCCCTGCCGGGTGCGTAGCTCATGACGTAGAGGCCCGCCGCGCGAGCCGAACGAGCGCCTGCGCCACTGTCCTCGACCGCGACGATCGCGGCCGGCTGTATCGCGAGTTGGCGCGCCGCCTCTCGATAGGGTTCCGGATCCGGCTTGCCCCTGGAGACGTCCTCGAGGCTGATCGAGAACGCCATCAGGGGCCGAATTCCGAGTGCGTCAAGATTGGCGTCGACGATGGAGCGACCCGAATTCGACACGCACGCCTGGGCGACGCCTTTCGCCGCCAGCGCGCGAACTGCCTCCACCGCGCCGGGGATGGGCGAGAGCGAAGGCGCGTGAGCAACATAGAAGCGTTCAATCGCCGCGATCCACGTGTCTCGGTCGAGCGTGCTCGGAAACCGCGGCTTGAGCGCAGTCCAGACGTCGCGCATATGTATGCCGCGGAAGGCCTCGTCGGGAAGATCGGAGAGGTCGACTCCGAATTCGGCTCCCGTCTCGATCAGGGAGCGCAGGTGCAAGCCCTCGCTGTCGATGAGGGTGCCGTCGATATCCCAGGCTACGGCGCGAAAAAGGCTCATGACGCGGCGCGTTCGGCAAGGGCGCGATAAATCTCGCGGTAGCGGCGATAGCCCAGGCGATAAATCTCAGCGGCCTCCGGTCGAGGCTTGATCCGGTCGGAGGGACGCACGAAGGCCGAAATCACCGACCAATCGGAGACGAGATTGACGCCGATCGCCGCCGTCCAGGCCGCTCCCACGCAGGAGCCGGGATGTCCGGCCAGCCTTTGAAGCGGCTGCTGCAAGACGTCCGCGACGATCTGCATCCAGACGCGGCTCGCGGATCCGCCGTCGGAAACAATGAAGCGCTCGGTCCGGTAACCGATCTCGTTCATGACCTCGACATGATGCGCGATCGCATAAGCATAGGCCTCGAGCAGGGCTCTCCAGACGTGCCCGATGTCGTGCGATAGCGTGAGCCCGTCGAAGGTCGCGCGTGCACTCGCGTCGTGGATCGGCGTCTTCTCGCCCAAAAAATAGGGCGTGATGACCAGCCCGTCGCTGCCGGCCGGGCGCTCATCGGCAAGCCGGTCCAGCCACTGATGAATCGAGACGCCCGCCTTTTCGGCGGCCTGGGCTTCGCCGCCGGCGAACTGGCGTGCGAACCAGTTGAGCGCCGAGCCGCCGGTCGACATGCAGCCGTTGGGGACGAAAAGCCCGGGCTTGAGATGATAGTCCAGGAAGAGGCGAGGGTCGGGCTTCGCATGGTCGGTTGCGGTCAGGATGTCGACCGACCCGCCGAACTTGAGCAGAGCGTCGCCGGCGCTGACCACGCCTGCGCCGAGCGCCGAGGCGATATGGTCAGCCGCGCCGCCGATGACTCGCGTTCCCGCCTCAAGTCCGCTTTCCGCCGCGCCCTTTTTCGAGACGCCGCCGAGAATGTCGTGCGAAGCGACCTTGCGTGGCAGGGCCGCGCGCGGAATATGGGCGAGCGCGATCAACTCGTCATCGATCATGTGGGACTTAAGGTCGACGAAACCTGCTTCGAGCGCCCAATTCTGCTCGATTGCGCGCTCGCCGGTGAGGCGCCAGTTGATGTAGTCGTAGGAGCCGAAGACGGTCGCGATATGGGCGAAGACCGCAGGTTCGTGGCGCTCGATCCATCGAAGCTTGGCGGCGACAAGCTGCTGATTGATTCCATTGCCCGCCTTGGCGAGAAAGGCCTTCTCGTCGACCTCGCGCTGAAGCTCCGCGACTTCTGCGCCGCACCGCGCGTCGCTCTGCTGGATGCTCGGACGCAGGAGGCGCCCTGCGGAGTCGAGCAGCACCACGGCGGGCAGCATGCCGGTCACGCCGACCGCGGCGATCTCGGCGGGCGAAACGCCGCTCGAACGAGTGAGTTCGCGTATGATCTCGCCGACGTTCGCCCACCATTGCTCCGGATCCTCCTCGGCCCAGCCGACATGATCGGATCGCAGCGCAGCAGGCCGCGAGGCGAGCGCGAGCGTCTGGTCCGGCGGCCGGATCAGGACCCCGATGGTCGAGGTGGTGCCGATGTCGAGGCCGAGAACGCAGCGCATGCCTTGTCATGCCCGCGCAATCGGGCGCCCAGACTTTCGCCGGAGCGTGGCCGCATTGGATTCCCGCGTGCGCGGGAATGACACGCTGCTCTCGCGCACTGTCATCTCAGCCTCGACACGACGTCCATGAAGCGCTTGACTCGCTTGGCCTCGACCGGATTCCAGGTGTGGCCGTGGACCTTGAAATGCGTGCCGATCACCACGCCGTCGGCAATGGCGAGGA
Organism: uncultured Alphaproteobacteria bacterium; assembly: GCA_963794655.1. GTDB lineage: Bacteria > Pseudomonadota > Alphaproteobacteria > Rhizobiales > Beijerinckiaceae > Roseiarcus. Next base: position 726,426 of record CAWCEV010000003.1, on the reverse strand, counting down.
TGTCGCGAACATTGTCGATCGTGACGCCGGTGTTGGCCAGGACCGGCACGGACCGGACCGCCTCGCGAACGCTAATCAGGTTCGTGCGTTCGACGGGCTCGCCCGTCAGGGGACCCGAGACCAGGATCGCGTCAGCGAGCGAGGAGAAGACCGCGCTTTTCGCGCGCAGCGCGATCGGCCGCTCGTCGAGCGAATGGGCAAACTCGGCGTTGACGTTGAAGAGAAGCTTCATGTCGCCGCGGCCGAGCTGGCGGCGCAGACGCAGCGCGCTTGCGGCGTCGGGCCGCCAAAGTCCCATGTCGGAAGCGAAAACGCCGGTGAAGATCTCGCGCACGAAGCTCGCCCCGGTCGCCGCGCCGATGGCGACGCTGGCGACCGGATCCCAGAGATAATTGACGCCGAAGGGGACCTTGAGATGGGCCTTCGCGGCCTCGATCACCGCGGTCATCGCCGCCACGCCTTCCGGCGGGGCCGTGAAGACGTAAGGGCGATCGTTCTCGTTGCCGAACATGATCGCATCGACCCCGCCGGCCTGCAGATTCTCGATGTCCTTGAGGACGCCTTCGATCAGCTTCGCCACGCCGCCGTCCGCGTCATAAAGCGGTGAGCCGGGCAGGGCGCCGATATGGGCCATGGCGATCACGGCTTTGGTCTTTTCGCCGAGGAAGTCGAACACCATGAATTTAAGCCCTCAAGCGGCAAGGCCGCACGACGGCCTGCGCTAGTCCTTCGCGCGATCAGGCGCGAGGCGCGGAAACTAGCGTCGAGATTGAGATTATCAAACAAAAAGCGGTTTCGCGGCTTTCGATTTTATTGATATGGGTCGTCGCCCTGGCCTGGGAGGGACAATGCCGGCAGCCGTTCAGCCTTATTCCGAACTCGTCGGCAAACGCGCGCTTATCACCGGCGGCGCGCAGGGCATCGGGCGCGCGATCGCCGCCGCTCTCGCTGAGCGCGGCGTCAAACCTGCGATCGCCGATATCGATCTTGCGGCGGCCGAACGAGCGGCGCAGGAGATCGGCGCCAGCGCGGTCGCCGTCGAGGCCGACGTGCGCGAGCGGGCGTCGGTCGAGCGCGCGTTCAGCGAGACGCTTGCCCGCCTCGGCGGCTGCGACATCCTGATCGCCAACGCCGGCGTCTCGACCATGCAGCACGCGCTGGAACTGACCGACGCCGAGTGGGACTTCAACTTCGCGGTCAACGCGCGGGGCGTCTTTCTCGCCAACCAGATCGCGGCCCGGCATTTTGTCGCCCAGGGCTCGGGCTGCATCGTCAACACCGCTTCGCTCGCCGCAAAGGTCGGCGCGCCGCTGCTTGCGCATTACTCGGCGTCGAAATTCGCCGTGCTCGGCTGGACGCAGGCGCTGGCGCGCGAGCTCGCCCCGCGCGGCATACGGATCAACGCCGTGTGCCCGGGCTTCGTCAAGACCGGCATGCAGACGCGCGAGATCGAGTGGGAGGCGCGGCTGCGCGGGATCTCGCCCGAACGCGTCGTCGAGGAGTATGTCGCCCAGACGCCGCTCGGACGTCTCGAACTGCCGGAGGACGTCGCCGGCGTCGTCGTCTTCCTTTGCTCTGACCAGGCGCGGTTCATGACCGGGCAGGGAGTCAATGTCACCGGCGGCGTCTACATGACCTGACGCGCCCGCCTCACGCCGGCGCAACGAACGCAAGGCCGTGACGCAACGAAACCAAAGCCGGGCGCAACCAAAGCAAAGTCGGGCGCAAGGAAATCCAAATCCAGCGCAACAAAATAAAAATACATTTAGACGACGTGATAATGTCTCAATCGCCTAATCCTTCAAAGGCTTGCGATGATATTTGGAAGTTCTGCATCCCAAGCCGGCCTCTTTTTTTCCCTCCCGCAGATTCGCTGCGCCGAGGCCGGAGCTCGACCCACCCGGACGAGGCAATTGTATAGCACGGCCTTCGGATTTTCGAAAACCGATTCGGGTCTTCGCCTGGGCCAATCTAACTACGCGCGGCGCTGGCCCTCAGGGCGAGAGCGTCAGCGCCTTGAGCTCCTTGCGCGCCGTGCCGAAGCTGCCGAGCTGGTAAACCGATGCGCCCGCCGGCGAGAACGTGAACGACGGGAATGGCTCCGCCAGCATTGCGTTCAAATATGTCTCCGTGCCGACGCCGATCGTCACATGCGGATTGAACCGCTTGCCCGCCGCGTCCCGGACGAAGTTCTCGACATAGCTGATGAGGAAGGGCTGGATGTCGCGTCCGCCATCGTCGCTGAAGAACGCCGCCGGCGTCCCGGTCTTCACGGTATAGGGCTGGACCGCAGCGATCAGTTCATCCTGCAGCCGGTGCAGGTCTTCCGAGGGCTCGACCACGATTCCCGCAAGCCCGATCGGCGGGGAGGGGATGTAGTAATATTTGAACGCCTTCAGCGTCCATGATTTGGGCTTCTCTCTGTCGAAGACGGCCTGTGCGGCGGCGTAGATCTTGTCGAGGTCGTCCGTGCGGACGAACTGCTGGATCATCGAGACGTGCGGGTGATGCGTTGCGTCGAGCGAAAAGCCCTTCGGGAAGGACTTGAGCAGGCGAGCGTTGTCGGCCATCGCGTGCTGAACCATCGTCGCGTCGGGTTCGAGCGCGATATCGATCGCCGTCACCGGGGCCTGCTGCGCAGCCGCGCCCGGAACAAGCGCCATCGCGAGCCCAAGCCCCAAGCCAACGCTGGCGAAGACTTGCAGATGCTCAAGCATGCGTCCCTCTCCTTTCGCATTTTCTCCGGAACAGCCTCACCCTAATACCCCAGCGCCGCCCCGTCCTTGCGCGGGTCCGAGCCGCCGATGAGGACGCCGCGCTCGCGGTCGATCATGATCGCCTGCCCGCCGCCGAGCGGACGCACGACGTCGGCCAGTTTGTGTCCGAGCGCGGAAAGCGCTTCGCGCAAGGGGGGTGAAACGCCCCGTTCCGCCTGCACTTTCCCCAGATGCGCGCCCACCCGCGGGAAATCGAGCCCCTCCTGAATGTCCATTCCGTATTCGACCACGTTGGTCAGAAGCCAGGTCTGGTGCATCGGCTGGTAGTATTCGCCCATGACGCCGAAACACATCCAGGGGCGACCGTCCCGCGTCGCCATGCCCGGCATGATGGTGTGCGCGGGACGGGTGTTCGGCGCCAGGCTGTTCGGGTGGCCGCGCTCGAAGTTGAAGCACAGTCCCCGGCTCTGCATGAGGACGCCGGAGCCTTCGCCGACGATGCAGCTGCCGAAGGGATGATAGAGCGAGTTGATCAGGCTGCAGGCGTTTCCGTCGCGATCCACGACCGACAGCGTCACCGTGTCGCCCTTGGCCGGAACGGCGCTTCCCGGCGCCGGCAGGACGGAGAGCGCGCGCCGGTCGTCGATGAGCCGTGCGAGCGCGGCGAGGTAATCGGGGGCGAGGAGCTGGCTTACCGGCGTCTCGCTCCGGCGGGGGTCGGCGACGAAGGCTTCGCGGTCGCGGTAAGCGAGGCGCGCCGCCTCGATGTGCCTGTGGAAACGCGTCGGCCCGCCCGGTCCGTCGGGGGCGGGGCCGAGCGCTTCCAGCTCACCCAGCATCATGAGCGCGACGAGGCCCGGTCCGTTGGGCGGGCATTGCCAGACGTCGAGCCCGCGCCATCGAAGCGAGATCGGCTCGACGAACTCGCCGGCATTGCGCCCGTTGGCGAAGTCCTCTTCCGTTTGCGGTCCGCCGTGCGCCTTCAGCGTCGCGGCCATGTCGGCTGCGACCGGCCCGGTATAAAAGGCGTCGGCGCCGCCTTTGGCGATGGCGCGAAGCGTCGCGGCGAGCGCCGGCTGGGCGAACCGGTCGCCCTCCCGGGGCGCGCGGCCGCCGGGCAGGAAGAGCCGGTTTCCCGCCCGGCGCAACCTGTCTTCCTCCATCGACCAGTCGAACGCGACGCGCGAATGCACGGGAAATCCCTCCTCGGCGCAGCGGATGGCGGGCTTGAGCAATTCGTCGAAGCCCTTCGTCCCGTGAGCATTCAGGAGCAATTGCCAGCCCGAGACGGCGCCCGGAATGGTGACCGCGTGTGGCGAGGTATCCTCGGGTGGGACCGGCCCTGCGGCTTCGAGGGCATCGAGCGACGCGGCCGCCCCCGACCGGCCCGAGCCGTTGACCGCAACCACCTTGCCGCTGTTCGCCGGGGCGTAGAGGCAGAAGCAGTCGCCGCCAAGCCCGGTCGACTGCGGCTCGACGACAGCGAGCACGGCGCAGGCCGCGACCGCGGCGTCAACCGCGTTGCCCCCGGCGCGCAGGATATCGATGGCGGTCAGCGAGGCGATCGGCATGGAGGTCGCCGCCATGCCGTTCGCGGCATGGACCGGGCTGCGTCCGCTCTGATGAAAATCCCGCAAGTGGCGCTCCGCTTTTGGCTGTCGTGCAAATCGAGCCTAAGAACTCTCGCCGGCACCTAAGCCGGGCCGCGCGCCGCTTGGCAAGATCGGTCAACAACCGGCGCGATTTGCATGAAACTTGCGTGTGTTCGCGACGGCATGAAGAGGAAGACATGGAATTTGATCTGATCATTCGCGGCGGAACCGTCGTGACGGCGGCGGACGTCGGGAAATGCGACATCGGCGTCAAGGACGGGCGGATCGCCGCGCTCGCCGCCGAGCTGCCGCGCGCCGCGAGCGAGATCGACGCGTCGGGCCTGCTCGTGCTCCCCGGCGGCATCGACAGCCACGTGCATTTCGATCAGCCGATGGGGCCCGGCATCGTGATGGCGGACGGGTTCGAGACCGGCACCCGCAGCGCGGCCGCGGGCGGCAATACGACCGTCCTCTCCTTCGCCCTCCAGCCGCGCGGCCAATCGCTGCGCCAGAGCGTCGAGGATTATCACGGGAAGGCGAGGGGCAAGAGCTACGTCGACTACGGCTTCCACCTCATCGTCACCGATCCGACGCCCGCCGTGCTCGGGCAGGAGCTGCCGGCGCTGGTGAGCTCGGGCTATCCGTCGTTCAAGGTGTTCATGACCTATGACGACCTCGTGCTGAGCGATCGCCAATTGCTCGAAGTGTTCAGCGTCGCGCGCGAGCAGGGCGCGCTCGTGATGGTCCACGCCGAGGGCTACGACCAGATCAAGTTCATGACCGACCGGCTCGAACGCGAGGGCAAGACCCATTCCTATTACCACGCGGAATCGCGCCCCGAACTGGTCGAGCGCGAGGCGACCCACCGCGCGATCTCGCACGCCGAGCTCATCGGCATCCCGATCATGATCGTGCACGTGTCGGGCCGCGAGGCGATGGAGCAGATCGAATGGGCGCGCAGGCGGGGCATGAAGATTCACGCCGAGACCTGCCCGCAATATCTGGTGCTGACCGCCGACGACCTCAAAGGCCTCAACATGGACGAGACCGGGGCGAAATATGTCTGCTCGCCGCCGCCGCGCGACAAGGCTTCGCAGGACGCGATCTGGCGCGGGCTTGAGGGCGGCGTGTTCGAGACATTCTCGTCAGACCATTGCCCGTTCAGGTTCGAGGACGAGGCCGGAAAAAAGCATCCGAAGGCGAAGACCTCGTTCCGGTGGGTGCCGAACGGCATCCCGGGCGTCGCCGCGCGGCTGCCGATTCTGTTCTCGGAGGGGGTCAAGAAGGGGCGCATCACGCTCAACGAGTTCGTCGCGCTGACCTCGACCAATCACGCCAAGCTCTACGGCCTCTATCCGCGAAAAGGCTCGATCGCCGTCGGCGCCGACGCCGACCTCGCGCTCTGGGACGCCGACAGGAAGGTGACGCTGACGCAGGAGCTGATGGAGCACGGCAGCGACTACACGCCCTATGAGGGCATGGAAGTGACCGGCTGGCCGGTGAAGACGCTGCTGCGCGGCGAGGTGGTGGTCGATGAGGGGAAGGTGGTCGGGAAGCCGGGACGGGGAGAGTTTCTGGCGCGGGAGACGACAGGGCGAGGGTGAAGGGGCCGGGTCGCTGAGCCCGCCTCCCGCCCCTCCTCAGGATGAGCCGAGCGCCTTGATCACCTCATCCGCCTTGGTCACGGTCGCGACATTCTGCATCGCGAAGTCGATCGAGGCCTTGTGCCATTCGGCGTTCATCGTCGAGCAGCAATCCTCGGGCAGCACGACAGCGTAGCCCTTGTCGGCGCCGGTGCGGGCGGTGTGCTCGATCGACATGTTGGTCCAGGCGCCGGTGTCGATGATCGTGTCGCGCCCGTGGCCCTTGAGCAGCGACTCGAGCCGCGAGCCCTCCCAGGCGCTCATCGTCATCTTCTCGACGACGAGATCGCCCGGCCTGGGCTCGAGGCCCTTGACCGGCGCCGCGCCCCATGTCCCGCGCACCATCGCCTTGTGCTCGACCACGCCCTGGAACAGCGGGGCGTTGCCTTTGACCCCGGGCGCGCCGGGCTCGACGATGAACCACACATGGATTACCGGCACGCCGTTCGCGCGCGCGCTCTCGGCGAGGCGGCGGATGTTCTCGATCACGTTCTGGGATTTCGCGTGCACCGGCGCGCCGGAGGAGGCGAAGGCGCCGCCCTCGCTGACCACGTCGTTCTGCATGTCCTGGATCAGGAGCGCGCAGCGCTTGGGGTCGAGGGCGAGGGCGGGCTCCGCGGATGACGCGGCCACGTCGCCGGCGCTCGCCTTCATGTAAGGCTCGCGCCGCGGCCCGACCTTGGTCCGGACGCGGTAGACTGACTGGCTCGCGGTGAGGAAGAGGGTGCGCCAATCGGGGCCGCCCCAGGCGAGATTGGCGACCGGCTCGGCGACGCGTATTTTTCCGATGATGTCGCCCGAGGGGGCATAGACCCAAAGGCCGCCCGGCGCCGTCACCCAGACATTGCCGCGCTCGTCGCATTTCATGCCGTCCGGGCCGCCGGGCTCCGTCTCCGATGTGATCTTGGAGGCGAACAGGCGCCCGTTCTTGAGCGAGCCGTCGCCGGCGACCTCGAAGACGCGGATCAGCTTGCGCGCGGAATCATTGATGTAGATGAGCTTCTCGTCCGGCGAGAAGCAGAGCCCGTTCGGCTGGTTGAAAACATCGTCGTCGACCACGAGCTGCGGCGCGCCGCCGGCGGAGGGCACGCGATAGACGGCCTGAAAGCCGAGCTCATGCGGCCGTTCGACGCCATAATGGGGCGAGCGGCCATAGATCGGATCGGTGAAATAGATCGAGCCATCCGATCGCACGCAGACATCGTTGGGGGAATTGAGCTCCTTGCCGCCGAAATGCGAAGCGAGAACCTCGCGCTTTCCGTCCGGGCGCTCGCGGATAAGCATGGACGTCGCGTGCTCGCAGACGATGAGGTTGAGCTTGGCGTCATAGGTCATGCCGTTGCACTTATTGGCGGGGCGCTTGACCTCGGCGACGCCATGCTCCGGGTCCCAGCGGCGGCGCACGTCGCCCGGCATGTCGGAAAAGAGGAGATAATGGTCGAGGGGATGCCACACCGGCCCCTCGGTGAAGATGAACCCGGTCCCGACCTGCTCGACCGGGGCCTCAGGGTCGATCAGGTCGTTGAAATCGCGCCGCAGCATCTCATGGCTCATCGGTTCGCGCCTCCTCAACGATCTTGACGTCGGTCGCTCGGCAGCGATGCTACGGGCGCCGATCGGCAAACTCAACTTGAGTCTGCAATGCACGTTGGCGAGTGCGAATGGGTTGCGAAGCAAGAGGCGTCGCCGACGGACGCCTTCGCAAGACCAAATTAAGGCTGCGAGACTATCCTAAACGGGGCGTCAATCCCGACACATCGAACGCTGTGCAGAAGAGTACCCGCGCGCCACGAACCCCTTGCTCGCGCTACGCGCTGTCCGATTGGCGGCTTCGGAGTTGGCTAGGAGCCGAACCGAGGTCACTGGTTGTTCGGCGGGGTGGACACGCGGCGGGACCGCTCTGACGGCCGCGCAGACCGTGAGCCGCATCACGGTGCAGCCTCTGGCTTCGCGCTAACGTCGTTTGTGCCGGGGAGCGGCAAGAAAGTCGCGGAGATACCAAAGTGTCGATTGAAAGCTCGACATCGCAATTGTCACGATTCGACTTAGACCGGGTTGGCAAACTCGCGTCAATCGCCCAGAGTATCGCGACCATTGTTGCTATAGCCGTAGGCGGCTTGTGGGTTGGCCTTACCTTCTGGACGCTCGGATCTATACAAAAATCGCACCTTGATATACTACAAGCCGAGCAGATATTTTCCCAAAATGTGCTCTCAATTGATCTTAAGTGGGATGCTTTCGGAGAACGAGACGATAAACGATACGTTTCGCTGAGAGTAGTGTTCCGCAACGATGGGAAACAACAAATTGCGTTCAAAGACACTCGGTTGCAACTATCGCGACTTTCTGACAGTACAGGTGAACCTGAACTGGGCAAGGATGACATGTCCGTCACTTCCAAGTGGATTGACTTTCAGCAACAATTTTCTGATCTGCCTGTGCGGTATTTCGACCCAGGTCAAACGCGGAGCCTGACGTTTGCGATCCCTCCGCTGAAGCCTGGGAACTATCTCGCCCAAGTAACATCGAAATATATAAGTAATTTCGTTAGAAAACAAGGACAAACTTCCGCCGCTACTCGAGGATAAGTGGTTTCTGGTTATGGAACAGATTGTCGTCAACGTGCCCGACTTACATGACACGCCAGTTACGACGCCTAACTAGAAACATGGCGCCTCACGCTTGCGCCCGCGCCGGAGTCGCCATGTGGTTTCGCCTTCTCGCCCTCGCTCTGCTTCTCTCGCCCGCCCCGGCGCTGGCTGACCTCAAGGACAAGGTCGCGGCGCTCGATCCGTCGGCGGTCGTGCTGGTCGTAGACGCCAAGGGGGACGATCTCGTCGCGCAGAACGCCGACGAGCCTTTCGTCCCGGCCTCGGTCACCAAGCTCGTGACGTCGTGGCTCGCTATGGAGGTGCTGGGCGCCGACTACCGCTTCGAAACCAAGTTCTATCTCGACGACAAGCGCGTGCTCTATATTCGCGGCGGCGGCGATCCATTCCTGATCTCGGAGGAGCTGAAGCCGCTCGCCGCCGAACTCTTGGCCAAGATCGGCAAGGCGCCAATCACTGGCGTCGTGGTCGATGGGAGCTACTATCCATCGAACCTCCGCATTCCCGGCATCGAGGATGACGACCTCGCCTATGATGCGCTGAACTCGGCGCTGGCGGTCAATTTCAACACCGTCTACGCGGTGCGCAGCGGCGCTAAGGTGCGCTCCGCCGAGGAGCAGACGCCGATCACGCCGCTTGCCGTCGCTCTCTTCCGCGCCAAGGGGCCGGATGGCGAGGGCCGCATCAGTCTTGGCCAGGATCCCGCGCTCGGCCTCGAATACGCGGGCGAATTGATCTCCGCCTTCATCGTGCGGGCAGGCGGCAGCGTGAAGGGGAAGATATCGGTCGGCGCCGTCCCTGAAGGACTAAAGCCGGTTTACGTTCACCGGCAGTCGCGCAGCTTGTCGGAAATCCTTGCTTCGCTCCTGCTCGATTCGAATAACTTCACCGCCAACCAGGTCTTCCTCGAGGTCGGCGCCCATCGCCTGGGCGGTCCGGTCAGCCTCGAGAAGTCGCTAAAAGTGGCAGACGAGATGCTGGCCGCGCAGGGGGTCGCCGGCGCCATTCATCTCGAGGAAGGCTCAGGCATCAGCCGCGACGACCACATGACCGCCCGCGGACTCGCCAAGGTGCTCGAACTCTTCGCGCCGAACGCCGAGCTGCTCCACGGCCATGACGGCGGATTGAACAAGACCGGCACCATGGAAGGCGTCCGCACGCTCGCGGGCTACGCCGACACGACGAGTCACGGGCGGGTGCATTTCGTGATCTCGGCGCCCGGCGAAGACGGCGAGATGCGCTACCGGCTCTTAGGCGCGATCAAGGCGGAGCTTTAAGTGGAGAACTTTGATGCACGTCCCGCCGCTTCACCTCCGAGAAACTTGAGAATTCCAAGTCATTGAGGATCGCTAGCGACTCGGCGTCAGGTTTAAGTTGGCTTGGAGCCGTGCGTAGGATCAAGAATAGAGCAATCTTCTCGACTGCCATTTTCAATAGGGACTGACTAGGCAAAGCTTTTTTGCTGGGAATGCTTCGGACCGAGTGTAGCCCTGCAATTTGTGCTTTTATCGTCTGGTTATCAGGGCTAAGCCTGACAAGAGAGTGAGCGCACTCATTGCGGATCTGTCGAATTGTGTCGAGATCGTGTCGTACTTTTGTGCCGTAGAGACCTATACCGAAACCGATAAGGATTTTTGAGGAAAAACTGGAAAGTGTGCCGTACCCATCAAAGAGCTTTTTTCGATCAGTATCACTTATCGTGACAAGATTATACTCAATGGCCAAGCTGAGTAAACGGTCCATCGCCGCGCTAGTGGATCGAACCTGACAGTTGAATCCCGGATGGGATTCCCTCTGGGATTTCGGCGTGCGAGTTTGCGTGATGCGCGCAGGAAAATCCCTTTCGGTTTCGTCTGCCGATATTTGTCGGCTCAAAGCCCTGGTTCGTGACCGCAACGCGCCGCAGAAGCAGGTCTGGCGGGCCGAGATCGTGCTGCTTACGGCCGATGGTGTCGGCACGAACGAGATCATGCGGCGAACCGGCAAGTCCAAGACCTGCGTATGGCGCTGGCAAGAACGCTTTATCGAGGCGGGGTTCGACGGGTTGCTCCGCGACAAGACGCGTCCCTCGCGCATCCCACCGCTGAGCGCCGGGGCCGCCGAGCGCGTCGTCGCGCTGACACTTGGCGAACCGCCTGGCGAGACGACCCACTGGACCGGCTTGTTGATGGCGAAGGCGGCGGGGCTCAGCGTCAGCTCGGTTCAACGTATCTGGCGCAAGCACGGCCTCCAGCCGCACCGGATGCGCCAGTTCAAGCTGTCCAACGATCCGCGCTTCGTCGACAAATTGCGCGACGTCGTCGGGCTCTATGTCGATCCGCCCGCGCACGCCATCGTCCTGTCGGTCGACGAGAAGAGCCAGATTCAGGCGCTGGACCGCACCCAGCCCGGACTGCCGCTGAAGAAGGGCCGCGCCGGAACGATGACACACGACTACGAGCGGCACGGAACGACGACGCTGTTCGCCGCGATGAACGTCCTCGACGGCACGGTGATCGGCCGCAACATGCAGCGCCATCGCCATCAGGAGTTCATCCGCTTCCTCAATATCGTCGAAAGACAGGTTCCTGCGGGGAAGACGATCCACGCCATCATCGACAACTACGCCGCCCACAAGCATCCCAATGTCCGCCGATGGCTCGAACGCAATCCGCGATGGACATTCCACTTCACGCCGACGTCCGCTTCCTGGCTCAACGCGGTCGAGGGCTTCTTCGCCACTCTCACAAAGCGCAGGCTCAAGCGAGGCGTCTTCCGGTCCGTCACCGATCTGCAAGCCGCGATCAACCGCTTCCTCGAAGAGCACAATCAGCAGTCCAGGCCCTTCACATGGACCGCAGACCCGGACAAAATCATCGCCGCCGTCAGGCGCGGGCATCAAGTGTTAGATTCGATCCACTAGGTGCCTGTATTTTTTTCATGGCAAATCTTCAAGTACGTAGCTGTCATGACCATCTCGTCGGCCCTGGCGAGACCCTGCACCCGTAGAGTCAATACTTAGTTTCGTTCGCGAGCTGCGAATGGAATCAATTCGCGATCGGATCAGTCACGTGATTTTTTCCGGGTCCGAGTTTGAAAGAAGCCGGCCCTGTAGACTCGCAGCGCCCCAGACGAACCTCTCATCTCCGGCTCAGTCGCCCGCCTCTTCCGCCTTCGGGCGCTCCGGCTTCCTCCGCACGCCGATCATTTCAGCGAGGATCGAAAGCGCGATCTCCTCCGACGAGATGGCGGAAATGTCGAGCCCTGCGGGCGCCTTGATCGCGGCGAGCGCTTCGGCCGGCACGCCTTCCTCGGCGAGTTCGCGCTTGAGCGTCTCGGCCTTGCGGCGCGAGCCGACAAAGGCGCGGTAGCGGGCGACCATGGCGGCGGCGCTCTTCAGCGCGGCGCGGTCGCCCGACCCTTGAGTTGAGACTACGACAAAGGCGTTCTCACCGCCTTCGCCCGGCGCCGCCGCGTCGACGAGACGCTCCACATCGGGGCCGAACCGCTCGTGCTCCTCGGGCGCAGCGGCGACGGCGACGGCGAAGCCCATCGCCGGAGCGAGCCTCGCAAGCGCGACCGCGACCGGTGAAGCGCCGAGGATGAGAAGCCGCGGGCTCGGCAGCACCGGCTCGACGAAGACGTCCATCGTGCCCTGGCTCGGGCAGGAATTCTTGGCGTAGAAGACGCCCCCGCGCTCCTCGCCCGGCGCCGCGCCGAGGTCGGCCAGCGCGTCCTTCGGCGCGATCGAGACCAGTCGCGACCGCCCGTCGGCCATGCATTGGCGCGCCGCCTTGACCACGGCCGCGCGCGCGCAGCCGCCGCCGATCCAGCCCTCGACGATCGAGCCGTCGGCGCCGATCAGCGCCTTCGCGCCAGCCTTGGCGGCGGTGACGGAGACGGTGCGGACGACCGTCGCGAGCGCGAAGGCCTGGCCTTTGGCCTGACGCTGAGCCGCCTGTTCGAGCACGCCCATCATATCCTCGCGAGATAAGGCTCGAGCGCCGCGAGGCTTTCGAGATTATGCGCCGGCGCCAGCAGATCGAGATAGGGTAGCGCAGCCTGCATGCCGCGCGCGCTCGGCTCGAAGCCGCGACGGCCGGTCAACGGATTGAGCCAGACGATGCGCTTGCAGCGCCGCCTCAGGTCGCGCATCGCCGAGGCGAGGACTTCCGGCGGCCCGGTGTCGTAGCCATCGGAGAGGATCATCACGCAACTGCGCGAATGGATGACGCGCTTTGCATGCCTCGCGTTGAAGACGGCAAGGCATTCACCGATCTTCGTGCCGCCGCCGACGCCAGCCGCCATCAGCGCGAGCCGGTCGAGCGCGCGCGACGGATCCCGCTCCTTGAGCGCCAACGAGACATGCGCGAGCCTGGTATGGAACAGGAACGCCTCGGACTCGCGGAACGCCTGGCTCACCGCGTGCAGGAAGCGGGTGAAGAAGGCGACATAAGGCTCCATCGAGCCGGAGGCGTCGAGCAGCGCAACGAGCCGCAGCGGTTTGATCTTGCGCCGGCGGAACTTGAGGTCGAGCGGTTCGCCGCCATGGGCGACGCTGAGCCGGATGGTCGCTCTCAGGTCGAGGCGCCGCCCGCGCCGCCGCGCGCGCTCGCGCCGCGTGAGCCTCGCCCGCATCGCGTGCGCGAAGCGCTCGGCGATCTCGGCGGCCTCGGCCCGCTCCCGCTCGCCCTCGAAGGCGGCGATGTCCTTCGTCGACATCGCCTCATGCGCGGAGGCGCCGCCGCGCCGGCCGCCGCCTTCCGCCGCGCCGTCCTCGCGCCCGCGGGCGCCGCCGATATGGCTCGGCTCCTGCCGTCGGTCGGCGCCGCCTGGCCCGTGCTGAAAGCGCCGGGGAGAGCGGGCGGCCAGCGCCTCGGCGTCGATCCTTGCGAGGCTCTTGACCCCCCGCGCGCGCCAGTAGGCGTCGAAGAGCTCGTCGAAGCGGGCGAGGTCCGAGCGGCGCGACGCGAATAGCGCCCGCAATCCGGCGCGGAAGCCTTCGGGTCGCGCGGCGAGCGGGCCGGCCATGAGGAGCGCGGCGTCCCCAGCCTCCGATTGCCCGATGACGAAGCCGGCGTCGCGCAAGGTCAGGACGAAGCCCGCGAGGCGCCGGCGCATCGCCGGGCCGGGGCCTTCGGCCGCGAAAGCATGCGCGCCCATCACGCCGCGCCTCTCATGCGACGCTCCTCATGCGGTTTGGCCGACGAGCCGGCTCGTCGTCTCCGGACTGATCGCGGCGCGATCCTCGCGGGTCTTGAGCAGCGCGATCAGGGTTGCATGGACGATCTCCGGCTCCTGCCTCAGATCCTCGACACCGAGCCCGGCGAGCGTCGCCGCCCAGTCGAGCGTCTCGGCGACGCCGGGAACTTTCTTCAAGTCCTCCTTGCGCAAGAGCCCGACCATGCGGGCGATCTGCACGGCGAAATTCGCGTCGAGCCCCGGCTGGCTGGCGATGAGGATCGCCGCCTCGCGATCGACGTCGGGAAAATCGAGATAGTGATAAAGGCAGCGGCGGCGCAGCGCGTCGGAAAGCTCGCGGGTGGCGTTGGAAGTCAGGACAACGCGCGGGATCGCGAGCGCGCGGATGACGCCGAACTCGGGAATCGTGACCTGGAAGTCCGAGAGCAATTCCAGCAGGAAGGCCTCGAATTCCTCGTCGGCGCGATCGACCTCGTCGATGAGCAGCACCGGCGGCGTCTCGCGCCGGATGGCGGCGAGCAGCGGACGCTCGAGCAGGTAGTCCTCCGAGAAGATCCGCGCCTCGATCTCGGCCGCGCTCGCGCCCGTTCCCTCGCGCGCCTTGATGGCGAGCAGCTGGCGCTGGTAGTTCCATTCGTAGAGCGCCGACGAGACGTCGAGCCCCTCGTAGCACTGCATGCGGATGAGCTCGGCGCCGTGCACGGCGGCCAGCGCCTTCGCGACCTCGGTCTTGCCGACCCCCGCCTCGCCTTCGATGAGGAGCGGGCGCTTGAGCGCATCCATCATCCAGAGCGCCGTCGCAAGGTCGCGGTCGGCGACATAGCCGACCTCGGCGAGGCGCGCGGCAATCGCTTCGCGAGGGATCGCGGCGCTAGGCATCGCCGACCCCCTCTCCCGCATCGCGGGAGAGGGCCGGGGTGAGGGCGCTCGTCACAAAGCTCATCACTTCACGGACCCTCATCCGGCGCTTCGCGCCACCTTCTCCCGCGAGCGGGAGAAGGGCTCACCCGTGCAGCCCCAGATCCTCCGCCGCCTGCCAGATGCGATAGGCGTCGTGGGGCATCGCAATGTGGGTCGAGCCCGCGAACTTGAACGCGTCGTTCACCGCATTGGCGAAGCAGGGCACGCTGCCGACATTGGGGCTCTCGCCGACCCCCTTGGCGCCGATCGGGTGATGCGGCGAAGGGGTCACCGTATAGTCGGTCTCCCAATGCGGCGTCTCGACCGCGGTCGGCAGGAAATAGTCCATGAACGACGCGCCCTTGACGTTGCCGTCGGAATCGTAGGCGATTTCCTGGCCCATCGCGATGGCGTAGCCCTCGGTGCAGCCGCCGTGCACCTGGCCCTCGATGATCATCGGGTTGATGCGCGTGCCGCAATCGTCGAGCGCGTAGAAGCGCCTCACCTTATGGACGCCGGTGTCGACGTCGATGTCCATGACGCAGATATAGGCGCCGAACGGATAGGTCATGTTCGGCGGATCGTAGTAGCTCACCGCCTCGAGACCCGGCTCCATGCCGGGCGGGACCTGGTGATAGGCCGCCCAGGAGAGCGCGGTCATGGTCTGGAACTTGTCCGGATTGCCCTTGACCCGGAACCGGTCGACGTCCCACTCGAGATCGCCCTCGTGCACTTCGAGCATATAGGCCGCGATCATCTGCGCCTTCGCCTTGATCTTGCGCGCGGCCATGGCGATCGCGGCGCCGGCCACCGGGGTTGAGCGCGAGCCATAGGTGCCGAGCCCGTATGGCGCAGTGTCGGTGTTGCCCTCCTCGACCGCGATGTCGTCGGCGGGAATGCCGATCTCGCTCGCGATGATCTGCGCCCAGGTCGTCTCGTGGCCCTGGCCCTGGCTCTTGGTGCCCATCCGCGCGATGCCCTTGCCGGTCGGATGGATGCGGATCTCGCACGAATTGAACATCGCGATGCCGAGGATGTCGCAATTCTTCGACGGGCCGGCGCCGACGATCTCGGTGAAGAAGGAGACGCCGATCCCCATGAGCTCGCGGGTCTCGTCGCGCCTGAACGCCTCCTGCTTCGTCTTCTGCTCTTCGCGAAGCTGACGATAGCCGGTGGCGTCGAGCGCCTTCTGCATGGCGGTGTGATAGTCGCCCGAGTCGTATTCCCAGCCGAGCGCCGAGTGGTAGGGGAACTGCTCGCGCTTAATGAAATTCTTGATCCGGAAGTCGACCGGATCCATGCCGAGCTTCTGCGCCATGATGTCCATCGCCCGCTCGATCGCATAGGCGACCTCGGTGACGCGGAACGAGCAACGATAGGCGACGCCGCCGGGGGCCTTGTTGGTGTAGACGCCGTCGACGGAGAGATGCGCGACGGGGAAGTCGTAGGAGCCGGTGACGATGTTGGCGAAGCCGGCCGGCCATTTCGACGGATCGGCGCAGGCGTCGAACGCGCCGTGGTCGGCGAGGATGTGGACGCGGAGGCCCGTGACCCGGCCCTCGCGCGTGGCCGCGATCTCGGTCGTCATGTGGTAGTCGCGCGCGAACGAGGTGGTGGAGAGGTTCTCGATCCGGTCTTCCACCCATTTGACCGGCAGCCCGGTCACGATCGAGGCGACCGCGGCGCAGATATAGCCGGGATAGGCGCCGACCTTGTTGCCGAAGCCGCCGCCGATGTCGGGCGAGATGACGTGGATCTTGTGCTCGGGCACCGGGGCGATCAGCGACACGACCGTGCGGATGACATGCGGCGCCTGGAAGGTGCCGTAGATCGTGAGGTCGCCGGTTATCTTGTTGAAGCTGACCACGCACTGGCAGGTCTCGAGCGGGCAGGGGTGCACGCGCTGGTAGCTCAGGAGGTCCTTGGTCGCGACCTCGGCCTTTGAGAACGCGGCGTCGGTCAGCTCCCTGTCGCCGACCTGCCAGTTGAAGATATGGTTCGGGTGGCTGCGCGGCCCGTGAGCGCCGTCCTTCTTGTTCTTGATGTCCTCGCGCAGGATCGGCGCGTCCTTGTCCATCGCCTTGAACGGATCGACGACGACCGGAAGCGCTTCATACTCGACCTCGACCAGGTCGGCGGCGTCGGCGGCGATATAGCGGTCGGTCGCGACGACGAAGGCGATCTCCTGGTTCTGGAACAGCACCTTGCCGTCGGCGAGCACCATCTGGACGTCGCCGGCAAGGGTCGGCATCCAGGCGAGATTGACGCCCTTGAGGTCCTCGGCGGTCAGCACCGCGAGCACGCCGGGCACGGCCTTGGCCTTGGAGGTGTCGATCTTCACGATTTGGGCGTGGCCATGGGCCGAGCGATGGAAGTCGCCATGCAGCATGCCGGGCAGCTTGATGTCGTCGACGTAGTTGCCCTTGCCTTGTGTGAAGCGCACGTCCTCGACGCGCTTGCGCTTGCAGCCCATGCCCTGGAGTTTTTCGGCGCGCTCGAGCGAAGTGGGAAGGGGAGCGTCGTTCATTCCGCGGCTTCCTTGAATTCGAGGCCGGCCATCTTGGCGGCGGCGTATTGGATGGCTTTGACGATGTTCTGGTATCCCGTGCAGCGGCAGAGGTTCCCGGAGATGCCGATGCGGATCTCGCTCTCGGTCGGGTTCGGATTCTCCTGCAGAAGCCGATGGGCGCGCAGGATCATGCCCGGCGTGCAATAGCCGCACTGGAGGCCGTGCATCTCGCGAAAGCCCTCCTGGAGCGCGCTGAGCTTGCCGTCGGCGCCGGCCATGCCCTCGATGGTGAGGACATCCGAGCCCGCGGCTTGAATGGCGAACATGGTGCAGGATTTCACCGACCGGCCATCGACATCGACCGTGCAGGCGCCGCAATGGGAGGTGTCGCAGCCGATGTGCGAGCCGGTGAGGCCGAGGTTCTCGCGCAGGTAATGGATGAGCAGCGTCCGCGGCTCGACTTCAGCCGACATCGCCTTGCCGTTGACCGTCATGCTGACGTTGGTGAGGGACATGTCGAGCCCTTTCAGGATGTTGCGCGGGCGAGGGCGCGCTTGAGCGCCCGCGCGGTCATGACGCCGGCCATCTTGGCGCGATATTCGGCCGAGCCGCGGCCGTCCGCGGCGGGCGAAGCGGCGGCGGTCGCCGCGGCGGCGGCGCGAGCGAGGGCCGGCTGATCGAGCACGGTCCCGACGCATGCGGCGGCCGCTTCGCTCGCGAGCAGCGCGGTCGAGGCGACATTGGTGAGGCCGATGGCGCAAGTCGCGACCCTGCCGCCGGAGACCGTCAGGATGACCGCGGCGGCGGCGGTCGCGTAGTCGCCGACCTTGCGCTTGAGCTTCTCATAGGCCCAGCCGTGACCCTCGGGAGGCTTCGGAACCCGTATGGCGGCGAGCACCTCGCCCGGCTTGAGCGCGGTCTCGTAGAGGCCGAGATAATAGTCGCGCGCCGCGACCCGGCGCTCGCCATCCGGGCCGCGCAAGACGTAGCTCGCGCCGAGCGCCATCATCAGCGCCGGCATGTCGTTGCCTGGGTCGCCATTGGCGACATTTCCGCCGATGGTGCCGACATAGCGCACCTGTGGATCGGCGATCACTTCGGCGGCTTCGCGCAGGATCGGGGCATGCTCCGCCAGGAGGCCGTTGACGACGATCTCGCGCTGGGTCGTCATCGCGCCGATCACGATCTCGCCGCCCTCGAGACGGACGCCTTTCAGTTCGGCGACGCCGGCGAGGTCGACGAGATGGGTCGGCATGGCGAGGCGCAGCTTCATCATCGGAATGAGGCTGTGGCCGCCGGCGATGACGCGGGCGTCGGAATCCAGACTGCCGAGCAGCGCGACCGCGTCCGAGAGGCTGGCCGGGCGATGATACTCGAAGGAACCGGGGATCAAGGCGTCCTCCCAAAGGGAAAGGCGCGAATGGCTGGGCGGATTCGCGCTCTCGCCAGCGTCGGATTCTGTGCGCCGCACAATCAATCGCCGATGAACCGCATGCGGGAAAAGGCGCCGACGGCGGGCGTCGCGCATGAAATGCGTCAGGTCGCCTGACGCATTTCATGGGCGAAGCGCTGTTTTTCAGCCTGGGAGCGCGCCCAGCCTCAGCTTGACCTGACGATAGTGGGCGCGGGCGATCGGGATGCTGCAGCGCACTGGCAACCCGAGTTCCGCGACCCCGGCTTCACCGGATCGTTTGACCCGGGCGATGCGGTCGACCGAGACGATATAGCTGCGGTGGACTCGCAGGAACGCCTTCGGATCGAGTTGCGCTTCGAGCGCGCTGATCGACAGGTTGCAGAAGTATTCGTGCTCGCCGTCGTGGACATAGGTGTAATGCGCGTTGGCGCGAATGGCGTAGATATCGGCGACGGCGATTTCCCGCCCGCGGCCATCCTTTTCCACCGGAATGAAGGCGACGCGGGAAGGCCCTGGCGCTGCGAGGGGCGAGGGGCCGGGGTCATTCGCGCCCGGCGGCGGAGTTGGCGCGCGAGCCAGCGCGTCGGTCGCAATGGCTCCGGCGCTTCGAGGGACGCGCGCGTCGGGCACGAGCGAAAGTAGGAACGCCCCCGAGACGCCGAACGAGACCACGGTGGCGAGCAGCGCGAGCGTGTTGCGCGACAGCGCCGATTCGGCGCCGACGAAGCGGGAGACGTCGAAGCACAGCGGATCGAGGCGCATTCCCGCCATCGCGGTGTAATGCATGCCGGAAATCGCGAGGCCAAGGGCGATTGCGCCGAGGAACAGCCGCGGCCGGGTCGGCCGGCTGCCGATCGCCCACAAGGCGAAGGCGCTTGCCGCGATCGACACCGCGATCGAGGCGACGACATAGGACGGGACGTAAGACGTCGGACCGGCGAGGTGCACCGCCGACATGCCGACATAATGCATCAGGCTGATGCCGAGTCCCATCGCGAGAGCGCCCGAGGCGATACGAAACGCCGGAGGGCCGGAGGCATGGGCGGCATAGACGCCCACGCCGACCACGATGACGCAGATGAGAAAGGAGATCAGTGTCGGCAGCACCAGATAGTCGATGGCGCTCGGGAAATTGGCGGCCAGCATGCCGACGAAGTGCATCGACCAGACGCCGGTCGCGAGCGTCAGCGCCGATCCGGCGAGCGTGAGACGCCGGCGGAAACCCTCGGCCGAATCAAGCTCGCGGGCGAGCGACAGGCCGACGAAGCTGCCCTGGATGGCGATGGCGACGGAAAGGGCCACGAGCCAAAGCTCGTGTGGAATCGTCATTCCGCACCTCCCTGCGCGTCGTTCAGCGAGCCTCGAAGGGTACAAGCGGCAATGCCGCCTTGCAACGAATTACCGCTGTATTTACTAAGGAATATCGCGTCAGCCGATGGGGAGACTGGTCATTGCGAAAGGGGCGAGGAAAGATCAGGCGAGGATAGATCGATCGAGGGGAACGTCGGCAGCGTCGCTTTCTTTGTCGGTGCTGGAGCGCTGTCCGTCGAGAAGCTGCTCTCTCTCGGGGTTCTGCGAACGATGATGACGTTCAGGTCCGACGGAATTTGCGGGCTCAAAGTGAGGGTCGTTGCGAAAAAATCGTGGCTGTCCGAGAGAAACTCGCCCAGCGTGAGTCCAGTAAGCGAGTCAGCCGACATGAAGAGCCCGGGCGCGCCGATTTCGTCAGGGGACGCGAAAACGTGCTGGAAGGTGGAACTGTCCTGCGTTTCCGCCTTCCTATTTGGAAAGAGCGCTGACGGGAAGCCTGCCGCCAGGACCTCTGGCACGGTCTTTCTATCAAAGAATGACGCGGCTTGGGGTAGGTCGCCGCTGACCAGCGATAGAGTGGCCCGATCGTCGGCAAGTTCGCCGGCAAGGGCCGAACTGTCTTCAATGTCCGAGGCGCAGCCGGCGGAGCAGCTGTCCAACGGCAGCGCTACGACCTCCGCGCCCGCCCCGTTCACCGCCGCCAGGGCGCAAAGCCCGGCGCTGGCGACAATCGCGGTGATATGAGCTTCCCAACACCGGAAGCTTGGCCAAATACGTGCGGTGGCGCCGGTCTTCCTGACCATTTCTTATCGACCGCGCCAAAAGTGACGCCAATAGCTGGCTCCCAGCATAGTCGCCGCCATATCTCCGCGCAACCTCAAGTGCAGCTTTTTCTACCATTCCAGGCCGATCAACGCGCATTTAATATTGCTAATAAACAAATAGGACATGGCGCCATTTCTTGCCGTTGCCTAAAGAGCGCCGGGTCCGGTCTGTTTGCGCCCAGAGCGCCGCATTCGTCGGGCTGCCGACGCTCGGCCGTTCTGGCTGCTAGGCTCGGCCGCGGACCGCCTCTTCAAGAAAGCGCGCGACCGCGCCCCTTATGCGTTCGTCCGCCTCCTCCTGGGTCGAGCCCTCAGCTTTCAGCGCGGCCTTCGCGACCAGGAGCGAGTGGTCGGCGCCGTCGACGACCTGCAGCGTCGACGGCGCGCGCATCCGCTTTCGCACGTCCTCCAAAAGCTCAAGCGGGCAGAGCGGATCGCGCGTCCCCTGAACGAACATCGCGGGCGTTCGGAGGTCGAGAAGAACCTGGTCGCGCAGCTTCGACCGGTCGCCGCCGCCGCAAAGCGGATAACCGAAGCAGATTACGGCGGCGACCGGCTCGACCAGGGCGACATGGCAGCCGACGCGTCCGCCCATGCTTTTGCCGGCGAGCACGATCGGCCCGGCATAGCTCTGCCGGAGCACGGCGAGAGCCGCTCGGTGCGCGGCGATCAGCTTGGGCAGCGGGTCCGGCCGCTTCCGGCCCTCGATCATGTACGGGTAGTCGAGCGGCGCGACCGTGCCGAGCGAGCCGATGAGGCGCGCAAAGGCTCGCATCCGCGGATGCGAAGAGGGAGCGCCGGCTCCGGGCGCGAGCAGGAAGGCGATGCCGCGATCGGCCACAGCCCGTGAGCTTATCGGCTCGGCAAGGCGCAGTCAGCTCCGATTGCGGCTATAGTCCAAGCCGGTGCGGGCCGGGCCGGTTGCGATCGAGGCGAACGGTTGCGCGCGGCAGGTGAAATTCAAGCGAGGTCCCTGATCGATGGTCGAGATCAATATTCCCGAGGTGGTCGCCGAAGTGGAGAAGGTTTTCGCGCGCTACGAGCGCGCGCTGGTGTCGAACGATGTCGCCGAGCTCGACGCGCTGTTCTGGAAGAGCCCGCACACTCTGCGTTACGGGGCGACCGAGAACCTCTACGGCTACGACGAGATCGCCGCCTTTCGCGGCCGCCGCCCGGCAATCAACCTCGCGCGCGACCTCATCCGGACCGTCATCACAACTTACGGGCGGGATTTCGCAACCGCCAACGCCGAGTTCAAGCGCATCGGCGCGACACGGACCGGACGGCAAAGCCAGGTCTGGCTCCGGACCGACGACGGCTGGCGCTGCGTCGCCGCTCACGTGAGCCTGTTGCAGGAGTTGTGAGCCCGTGTTGGAAGGTGAAAATATTGCCTGACCAGTGGTTTACAGGCGGATCCGAGCACGGACGATGATCGCGCCGAGGCGCTTTGGCCGCCCCGGAAAAACTTCTGCGCTTACCGTCGGTCAGCCCGGAGGCGCTCGAAGATTTCGCGGCCCTCGTGGTCGATTATTCTCAGGCCGAGCGCGCCGGGCGGCCAGTCTGCGTCCGCCGAGGCCCTGATCGCAGCGGAGGCGTCCGCGGCCTCCATTTCGGTTTCGGCGAGAATCGCCGGGCCGCGGTCGTCGGCGGCGGCGAAGAACTGAAGCCGGAACCGCTGCGGCCTCGCGAAGAGGATGCGATCGAGTTCGTCCAACGGATCAATCTCGGATATGGGGTCGCTCCACCCGCCGCGCCCGGCCCTCAGGCCGCCCTCGGGTACGCGCGGCGTACCTATCGACGCCAATGGCCGGCGAAGATGCGAATACGGTCGTCTTCCACGACTGAACATCGTCAGACCCCTCGCGACGCCGCAGGTAACGGTCACAACGCAGCCACCGCGCCCCGACCGCGCTACAACCTTGCGCGACCGGACTGGAGCAGTCTCAACCGATTCTGTTTAAAAAAGCAATTAGCTCAAGAGTCAAGCGCCACAACCGGCTAGTTCAAGATGCGCTTAATCGGCTCTTGTAACAGCAGCGCTTAGTTGATGCTTCGCTCCGCCAGCCGCGGCAGGCGCCGCCGGCCGGCGACGCCGAGAGCCGCGAAACCGAACCCCAGCATCGCCCAGGTCGACAATTCAGGGACGGCGGCGACGCCCAGGCTCCCGCTTTCCTCGATCGGGTAATTGTAGGAACTGGCCGATTCCCAGAGCGAATAGGCGCCGGGCGAACCTCCCCACAGGTTCCAGTAGCCGCCCGGATTCTGGCTGGTCGAAAACAGCACCCCGTCGATGTCGAAGGCCATGCCGGAGCTATGGTAGAGGTTGTTGTAAATGAAGGACCCGTCCGGGCTATAGGCGGACCCGGGGAAGTTCGGATTCGGGGTCACCGAGGCGATGGTCTGATCGACAAGGCCGGAGATCAAGCCCGTCATCCCCGTGACCTGGCCGGCGGCGTCGACTGTCATCGTTCCCGTCGCGGTAAGCTCCGAGTTCGAAGGACTCGAAGGTAAACCTGTAGACCGTCGCGCTGGCCGGCGCAGAGGTTAACAGCATCGCAGCGGCTACCGAAGCAAACATGGTTCTCAGAGTCTTATGCATCATGCATCTCCTGTTTATAGAGCCAGTCATACTTTCGTATTGAGTGGCGCAGAGACTTTTGACCTCAGCCATTGTGTGGCTCTATTTTTATTAAATACCGCCGCGGCGACTGTGATACAAGCTTAGGTTGTTCTCTTAGTTAGGCCCGGCTGAACGTCAGTTGCGCCAGAGTGTAATCAAATCCTGACTTGAACCCGCGAGCGCGTCCGCTTCCGTGGCGCCCCGCCCCGGCGCCTGCGGATTGACGCGGTGGCCAAATTCAGGCGCATAGAGCTCGCTCGCCCTGCGTTTGGAGACCTTGAGAAATGAGTAAGATCGCGCTCGTCGGAATGGGACTGGTGGGCCGCGCCTGGGCGATCAGCTTCGCTCGCGCCGGCCACGACGTTCTGCTCTTTGACGAGAAAGGGGATGCGGTCGACGACGCGTTGCGGTTCGCCGACGAGATTCTGCCTGACCTCTCGGCCAACGGACTGCTCGGTGACTCTCCAGCGAAGGTTCGCGCGCGTCTCAGCCGCGCCGCGACGCTCGAGGAAGCGCTCGACGGCGCGAGCCACGTCCAGGAGAGCACGCCCGAGGACGTCGGCGTCAAACGGCACGTCTTCACCCGCCTCGACGCGCTCGCCCCGGCCGGCGCGGTCCTCGCGAGCTCGACTTCCGCGATCCTGCCGTCGCGTTTCACCGAGGCGCTCCCGGGCCGCGGCCGCGCGCTCGTCGTCCACCCGATCAATCCGCCCTATCTCATTCCGGCGGTCGAGGTCGTGCCGGCGCCGTGGACGGACGCCGCCGTCGTCGAGCGGACGGCCGCGCTCATGCGCTCCGCCGGTCATGCGCCGATCGTGATGAAGCGCGAGATCGACGGCTTCGTCATGAACCGCATGCAGGGAGCGTTGCTCGAGGAGGCGTTTCGGCTCGTCGCGGAAGGCTACGCCAGCATCGAGGACGTGGACATCGGCATTCGCGACGGGCTTGCGCTCCGCTGGTCGTTCATCGGCCCGTTCGAGACGATCGACCTCAACGCGCCGGGCGGCGTGCGCGACTACGCCAATCGCTATCAGGGCATCTACGAGAGAATCTTCCCCACCTCGCAGTGGCGGGCCGACTGGTCCGGGCCGGTGATGGACGTGATCGAGGCGGATCGGCGCAAGCGTCTGGCGGCGGACCAGCTGGCCGAGCGCCAGGCGTGGCGCGACCGTCGGCTGATGGCGCTCGCCGCCCATAAGGTCCGCGCGGCTAAAGACATCGGCGAGTGATGGCGATTGCCGAAGGGCGGTCGGCGTGATGTAAGCGTCTCGACCCTTTGGAACCGGAGGAGGCGAACCCGTGACCGATCATCCTGCATTTGCCCCGAACCGGGTCGCGGTCGTCACCGGCGCGGCGAGCGGCATCGGCCTTGCCGCCTCGGCCAAATTCGCCGCGCTCGGCATGAATGTGTGCATGGCCGACGCGAACGGGGAGG
This sequence comes from uncultured Alphaproteobacteria bacterium, assembly GCA_963794655.1. Lineage (GTDB taxonomy): Bacteria > Pseudomonadota > Alphaproteobacteria > Rhizobiales > Beijerinckiaceae > Roseiarcus. Next base: position 701,671 of record CAWCEV010000003.1, on the reverse strand, counting down.
CGCTCGAGGCTGTCGCCGCCAGGCTGCGTGAAACGGCAAAGCGTCCGGACGCGGTCAGGACCTTCGCGGTCGACGTGAGCCAGCTCGACGATGTCCAGCGGCTCAAGGCCTCAGTCCTCGACGCCTTCGGCGAGGTCGCGGTGCTGATGAATAATGCGGGGACCGGGGGCGGGGGCGGGTTGTTCGCCGATCCCGCCCGGTGGCGGCGCATCATCGACGTCAATCTCATGGGCGTGGTCAACGGGGTCCAGACTTTCGCCCCCGACATGATCCGCCAGGAAAGCCCCGCGGCGATCGTCAACACCGGCTCGAAGCAGGGCATCACCTGTCCGCCCGGCGACACCGCCTATAATGTCTCTAAAGCCGGGGTGAAGGTCGTGACCGAGGCGCTCGCCCACGAATTGCGCAATATCGACGGCTGCCGCGTGAGCGCTCACCTGCTCATACCCGGCTTCACGTTCACCGGCATGACCGCGGGCTCAAATGTCGTGAAGCCCGCGGGCGCCTGGACGGCGGAGCAGGTGGTCGACTTCATGATCGCGTCGATTGGCGCCGGCGACTTCTACATCCTTTGTCCCGACAACGACGTGCCGCGGGAACTGGATGAGCGGCGCATCCTTTGGGCCGCGGGCGACATCGTCGAGAACCGCCCGCCGCTCTCGCGCTGGCATCCCGACTTCAAGGACGCCTTCGCCAAATTCGCCAAGGCTTAACGAATAGGCGTCCCTCCAGAATCGATACCGTTAGCGCACCCGCCCCCCTGTGGGGGCGGGAAGGGTTGGGGGGCCGCGCCAAGCTGTGGAGATTGTCGAATCGCGCCGCCGCTCCATCGTCCATCGGACGGCGCGACCCCCCTCCTTGTTCCTCCCCCACAAGGGGGAGGAGACTCGCAGGGGCGATTTCCACGTAAACTCAAAAGCATGATGCTTTAAACGTCGACGAGCTCGAGCGATCTCGGCGCGCGTTCCTGAATGAAGGCGAAGCGGGCCTCGGGCTTCGAGCCCATCAGGCGCTCGACAGCCTCGGCGGTCGCCTCGCTGTCCTGCGCGACCAGGGCGACGCGCAGCAGCGTTCGCTTGGCGGGGTCCATCGTCGTGTCGCGCAGGTCGCGCGCCGGCATTTCTCCCAAGCCCTTGAATCGGCTGACCTCGATCGCGCCACGGCCGGTAAAGCCCGACTTCATGAGTTCGTCTTTATGCGCGTCGTCGCGCGCATAAAGCGAGCGTGCGCCCTGCGTCAGCCGGTAGAGCGGCGGGACGGCGAGATATAAATGGCCTTCCTCGATAAGTTTCGGGGTCTGCCGGTAAAAGAAGGTGATGAGCAGCGAGGCGATATGCGCCCCGTCCACATCCGCGTCGGTCATGACGATGATCTTGTCGTAGCGCAGGTCGGACGAACGGTAATGCGCGCCGGCGCCGGCGCCGAGCGCCTGCATGAGATCGGAAAGCTGTTGGTTCTGCGCGAGCTTGTCGCGCGCCGCTGAGGCGACGTTGAGGATCTTCCCGCGCAGCGGCAGCACCGCCTGCGAGGCCCGATCGCGGGCCTGCTTGGCCGATCCGCCGGCCGAGTCGCCCTCGACGATGAAGAGTTCGGAGCCTTGCGCCGACGAGTTCGTGCAGTCGGCGAGCTTGCCGGGCAGCCTCAGCTTGCGCACCGCTGTCTTGCGGGCGACCTCCTTTTCCATCCGCCGGCGGATGCGCTCCTCGGCGCGTTCGATCGACCAGTCGAGAAGCTTCAACGCCTGGCTCGGCGCCGCGGCGAGCCAGTGGTCGAACGCGTCGCGCACCGCCCCCTCCACCAGTCGCGCGGCGTCGGGGGTCTGGAGGCGACCTTTGTTCTGGCCCTGGAACTCCGGCTCGCGGATGAAGATCGAAATGAGCGCCGCGCAGCTCGCCATCACGTCGTCGGTCGTGAGCGCGGCCGCGCGCTTGCTCTGCCCGATCCGGTCCGCATGGTCCTTGAGGCCGCGCAAAAGGGCGGTGCGGAGCCCCGATTCATGCGTGCCCCCGTCGGGGGTCGGGATCGTGTTGCAATAGGAATGGACGAAGCCGTCGGCGTCCGCGAGCCAGCAGATCGCCCATTCGACCGAGCCGTGCTTTCCGGTCTTGTCGACCCGGCCGGTGAACGCCTGATCGGCGACCAGTTCCTGCCCCTCGATGTCGGCTGCGAGATAGTCTCGAAGCCCGCCGGGGAAATGGAACGTCGCTTCGACCGGAACCTTCGCGGCGTCGGCGATGAGCGAGGGAGCGCAGCGCCACCTGATCTCGACGCCCCCGAACAGATAGGCCTTCGAACGCGCCATCTTGAATACGCGCACGGGGTCAAACCGCGCCTGCGCCCCGAAGATTTGCGGGTCGGGCAGGAACCGCACCTTGGTGCCGCGCCGGTTCGGCGTCTTGCCGACGACTGTGAGCGGGGTCGTGGGCTTGCCGCGTTCGAACGTCTGGCGGTAGAGCGTCTGGCCCCGCGCGACCTCGACCTCGAGCTTTTGCGAAAGCGCGTTCACGACCGAAACGCCCACGCCATGAAGTCCGCCCGAGGTTTCATAGGCGCCGCTGTCGAACTTGCCGCCCGCGTGCAGCATCGTCATGATGACTTCGAGCGCGGACTTCTTTGGAAATTTCGGGTGCGGATCGACCGGCATGCCGCGCCCATTGTCGACCACGCTGAGCCACCCGCCTTCCTCGAGCGAGACTTCGATGAAGGTGGCGTGACCGGCGACCGCCTCGTCCATCGAGTTGTCGATGACTTCGGCAAAGAGATGATGGAGGGCGTTTGCGTCCGTCCCGCCCACATACATTCCCGGACGGCGGCGAACGGGCTCGAGCCCCTCGAGCACTTCGATCGAGGCGGCGTTATAGGCCGCTTCGCCAGGGGTTCCGTTGCGCGGGCCGGGCTTGCCGTAGCCGGTCGAGAGACGGGCGTCTTTCGACGGGCTATTGGCCGGCCCGGGCTTGCCGCGCCGGGGAGCCGCCGCGCCGAAGAGATCGTTCATGTCCACTTTCACATTTGACGAATCGCGCCCCTCGATAAACTAACACGGGGCGAGATGGAACGAAAATAGAACACCCGCCGGCGCCCGGCGCGACTCAAAGCCTGCCACCGCGTGCTGACATTGGCGCAAGCGGGCGGGAGCCGGTCTCGAAATGCGGCTACATCCCCGTCAGCAGCGTGCGGGTCGCGGCGGTGACGTCCTTGTGGCGCATCAGCGCCTCGCCGACCAGGAAGGCCTCGACGCCGCTCCTGGCGAGCCGCTTGCAGTCGGCGTGATCGGAGATGCCGCTCTCGGCGACAACGATCTTTCCGCTCGGGATTGAGGGCAGGAGCCGTTCGCACACTTCGAGCGAGGTCTCGAAGGTGTGGAGGTTGCGATTGTTGACGCCGATCAGCCGCCCCTCGAGCGTGAGGGCGCGTTTGAGCTCGCTTTCGTCATGGGTCTCGATCAGGACGTCGAGGCCAAGATCATGCGCGGTCTTGTTGAGCGTCTTGGCGACCTCGTCGTCGACGGCGGCCATGATGATGAGGATGCAGTCGGCGCCCCAGGCGCGCGCTTCCAGCACCTGATAGGCGTCGAACATGAAATCCTTGCGCAGAATGGGGAGCGTCGTCGCCTTTCGCGCCTTGATCAGGTGGTCGGGCGCGCCCTGGAAGGACGGCGCGTCGGTCAGTACGGAGAGACACGCGGCGCCGCCGGCCTGATAGGCCTTGGCGAGCGCGGCTGGGTCGAAATCCTCGCGGATCAGCCCTTTCGACGGGCTCGCCTTCTTGATTTCGGCGATGAGGCCGAAACGTCCCTCTTCGATCGCCCGTTCCAGCGCCTTGATGAAGCCCCGCGGCGGAGATTGGCCGTCGATCTCGCGCTCCAGCGTTCCGCGCGGCACCCTGACCTTGGCCTCTGCGATTTCGCGCCGCTTATAGCTTTCGATCTTTTTGAGGATGTCAGCCATCGGCGTTCCCGGGTTTCAGGCGTTCGACACTGCGATCAGTCGATCAAGCGTGCGGCGGGCGGCCCCGGAGCGGATCGCTTCTTCGCCCATCGCGACGCCGTCCTTGATCGCACCGGCCTTGCCCGCGACCACGAGCGCGGCGGCGGTCGTCATAAGCCCAATATCACGAAAGGCGCCCTGCGCGCCGTCGAGGACGTCGATCAGCGCCTTGGCGTTGTGCACTGGGTCGCCGCCCCTGAGCGCCTCCGGCGCGGAGCGGGCGAGGCCGGCGGCTTCGGGCGTCAGCTCAAAGGCGTGAAGCGCGCCGCCTTTGAGTTCCACGACCCGGGTCGGCGCGGTGACGGTGATCTCGTCCAGACCGTCGAGGCCGTGGGTCACCCAGACGCGCTCTGAGCCGAAATTCCTGAGCACCTCGGCGATCGGTTCGAGCCAGGCGGCGGAGAAGACGCCGACGAGCTGGCGCTTGACTCCGGCCGGATTGGAGAGCGGTCCAAGCAGGTTGAAAATGGTGCGCGTGCCGAGTTCGACCCGCGTCGGGCCGACATGGCGCATCGACGCGTGATGGGTCGGCGCCATCATGAAGCCGATCCCGGCCTCATGGATGCAGCGTTCGACGCCCTCTGCCGAGAGCCCGATCTTGACCCCGAGCGCGACGAGCGTGTCGGCGGCGCCCGAGCGCGAAGACATCGCGCGATTGCCATGTTTGGCGACCGGCACGCCGCAGGCGGCGGTGATGATCGCGGCGAGGGTCGACGCATTATAGGAGCCTGAGCCGTCGCCGCCGGTGCCGACAATATCGATGGCGTCGGGCGGGGCCTTCACCCGCATCATCTTCGCCCGCATCGCCGCGACCGCGCCGGTGATCTCCTCGACCGTCTCCCCGCGCACTCTCAGCGCCATCAGGAAGCCGCCCATCTGCGACGGGGTCACCTCGCCCGAGAGCATCGAATCGAAGGCGCTTTCCGCCTCGGCCCGGGTCAGCGTCGCGCCAGCGGCGACTTTGGCGATCAGAGGCTTGAAGGATTCCATGACCTCGTTTCGCGCCGCCCTCAGAAAGCCTGCTGGCGCTTATGAAACGCGTCCGCCAAGTCCAGGAAATTACGCAAGATCTGCCGCCCGTGCTCGCTCGCGATGCTCTCGGGGTGGAACTGCACCCCGTACACCGGCCGGTCGCGGTGTTCGACGGCCATGATGAGCCCGTCGTCGCTTTCGGCGCTGATCTCGAGTTCGGGGGGCGTGCTCGACCGCTCGATGATGAGCGAGTGATAGCGCGTTGCCTGAAACGGTCCGTTCAGCCCGCGAAAGAGGCCGTTCGCGTGGTGCGAGATGCGCGAGACCTTGCCATGCATCGGCGTGGGCGCGCGCACGACATCGGCGCCGAACGCCTGCCCGATGGCCTGGTGGCCGAGACAGACCCCGAGCATCGGCGTCGTTTCGCTGGCGGAACGGACAAGGTCGAGGCATACGCCCGCCTCGTTCGGGGTGCAGGGGCCAGGCGACAGCACGATTGCGTCCGGCTTCGAGGCGATCGCGTCCGCTACGGTGATCTCGTCGTTGCGCCAAACCGACACGTCCGCGCCCATTTCCCCCAGGTAATGGACGAGGTTGAAGGTGAAGCTGTCATAGTTGTCGATCAGCGTGACGCGTTGCATCCAGGCTCCCGCTCGAGGGGAGCCGTCTTTTCCGATGCTGAGCCGCGCCCGTCAAGCCGAGCGAACAGCGTGCGCATTTGCGGTTTAATTCGCAATATGTTGCGGACGACGCGCGGTGGAGGCCGCGTCGATGTAGGGCGTGCGGGCGCGCGGCTATCGCTCGCGAGGCGAGCGAACCGCGGCGGGCTGGCGTTCAGAGTCGCTGGGTCGCGGCGAGCGTCCAGGAGTCCAGCGCCGGCTCCTCGTAACCGACGATCGCGGCCCGTTCGCCGATCGTCATGCCGACGTCGTCCAGATAGCGGCGGGGGAGCGCCGCAAGCCGGCTGCGATCGACCGCGGCTTCCGCCCGCTCGCCCAGTTGGTTAAGAATTCGTATCACGAAACGCACTGCGGACGAGACGCCGAAATCAGCGTGGGAATGTGCGACATTGGCGGCGGAGGCGGTCATGTTACTAATCCTTAAGCATAAATTGGGGCGTTTGCGCCGGTTTCACCGACCCGTATAAGGAATTGGCGCATTGCGGCAAATCATTCCTTCTGTCGCAATCGTATAGGATAGCTGAACGATGAGTCTCCTCAACCGCCTGCCGCCGGTCAACGCGCTGCGCGCCTTCGAGGTCGTCGCGCGGCGCCTGTCATTCGCGCGGGCCGCGGAGGAATTGCACGTCACCAAGCCCGCGGTCGCCCAGCAGGTGCGTGCGCTCGAGCAGGAACTCGGCGCACGGCTCGTCGAGCGAAGCGGCCGTGGACTCAAGCTGACCGAAGCGGGCGCGGCCGGCGCGGGCGCGCTCACGGAGGGGTTTGCGTTGCTCGCCAAAGCCGCGCGCGCCATGCGCGAGGGCGACGGACGCCGCTTTCTCGTCATCAATTCCACGCCCTCGTTCGCGGCGACCTGGCTTGTCGGCCGGATCGGCAAGTTCAAGGCGCGACACCGGGAGACCGACGTCCTGATCGACGCCGATCCGATCGACGAAGCGCTCGAGACCGGCGCGGCGGACGCGCTCATCCGCTGGGGCGCGGGCGAATTTCCTGGGCTCGCGGCGACGCTTCTCTTCAAGGAGGACGTGTTTCCCGTCTGCGCGCCCGCGCTCGTTGCTGGCGACGATCCGTTGCGCTCGCCCGAGGATCTCGCCCGCCATACGCTCCTGCACCTCGACTGGAACCCCGCTCACGCGTCATGGCCGACCTGGGCCGACTGGCTGAAAGCCGCCGGCGCGCAAAGCGTCGAAGCGACGCACGGCGTCTTCTTCAACAACATGGCGATGACGCTGCGCGCCGCAGCCCAAGGGCAGGGGGTGGCGCTGACCTCATTTGCCATCGCCGCCGACGAGCTTGCCGCCGGGCGCCTCGTCCAGCCGTTCAAGACCAGCGTGTCGACGCCGTTCGGCTATTATTTCGTCTGCCGTCCGGGCGAGACCAATTCTCCACGCATCAAGGCGCTGCGTGAATTCCTGAGCGAGGAGGCGGCGCTGTCCGGCGACCCCGCAAGCCGCTTGCGCGGGGAGGGGCATCCGGCCTAACCACGGGACTCAAGGGGAAGCCGAGCTTTGGGGAGCTTGAGCGCATGACCAGCGTTGCGGACGATGATGAGCGGGCGAGCCGGATCGGGGAATATCTCGCCTCGCATGGGGGGCCCTTTTTCGAATTGCAGCGGCGCCTCGGCATCCTGCGGGAGGATGCGCTGCTCGCGGGAAGGCGCGCCGCGATCTTCGTTGCGCTCGCATGGGGCGTCCCCTTCATTCTGAGCCTGGTCGCGGGACGCGCGTTTGGAGCGGCTGTTGACCGCCCCTATCTCCTCGATTTCGGCGCCTGGGCGCGCTACTTCATTGCGGTCGCCCTCTTCGTTCTCGCCGAGGAGCAGGTCGAATACGGACTCAACGGCAAGATCGGGCAACTGGTTCGGGCCCCGGTGCTCGCGCCCACCTCGTTCGAGTCGGCCGGAAACGCGGTGCTCAAGGCGCTGAGGCTCCGCGACTCGCGTCTGGCGGAGATCATCTGTGTGGGCCTCGCGGCCGCGGGCGCGCTTGCGTGGCTCGAGGCGCTTCTCAACCTTGAGAGCTCCACGTGGGCGGTCGAGGTCGGCGCCGAGAGCGCCCGGCTCACGCTCGCCGGATGGTGGAGCGTCATCGTCAGCGGGCCGATCTTTTACTTTCTGCTCTTTCGCGGCCTCTGGCGCTACATCGTCTGGGCGATGCTGTTGTGGCGGATCGCAAGTCTCGAGTTCAGGCTGGTCGCGACCCACCCGGACGGCAAGGGGGGGCTGGGCTTTCTCGCCGAATATCCGAACGCCTATTCGATGTTCGTGTTCGGGCTGAGCTCGGGCATGGCGATCACCGTCGTGCGGCATGTGTTCGACGCCAACATTTCCTCGACCACCTTTAGCGGCATTATCACCGCCTGGCTTGCGATCGTGTTCGTGTTTTTCGCCTTCCCGCTGCTCGCCTTCTCGAAACCGCTCGCCGAGCTCAAGTCGAAATCGGCGCAGGCGCTCGGCGCCCAGGCGACCCGCTATCACCGCGCCGCTGAGCGCGCTCTTATCGGCCGCAATCTCGCCGCCGACGACCCGGCGGAAGCCGAAACGCCTGCGGTCCCCGATCCGTCGGCGCAGTTCGCGGCTGCGAAGAAGCTCTCCATCTTCCTGATGAGCCGCTCCGCGATCGCCCCGCTCGCGGGCGCGGCGCTCATCCCCTTCGCAATAGCCGGGGCGACGAAGCTTCCCTTCAAGGAAGTGCTCTCGCTGGTAAAGAAGCTCATCATCCTCTAGCGGCTCGCCGCATGTCCTCGAAAGCCTTGAGCGCGCGGGCCCGGGCGAAGGCGTGGTCGACGATCGGCCGCGGGTAGGTTCCGCCGAGGGCGACGCCGGCGCGCGCCAGCGTTTCGCTCGATGCTTGCCACGGCGCGTGGATCTCGGGCGCCGCCAGCTCTGTAAGCTCGGGAACCCATCGACGCACATAGGCGCCGTCGGGATCGAACTTCTGCGCCTGCAATACGGGATTGAAAATGCGGAAATACGGGGCGGCGTCGGCGCCTGAGCCTGCGACCCATTGCCAGCCCATCGGGTTATTGGCGGGGTCCGCGTCGATGAGCGTGTCCCAGAACCATTCCTCGCCGCGCCGCCAGTCGATGAGCAGATGCTTCATGAGGAACGAGGCTGCGATCATGCGGACGCGGTTGTGCATGAACCCCGTGCGCCAGAGCTGACGCATTCCGGCGTCGACGATCGGATAGCCGGTTCGGCCGCGCGCCCAGGCGCGAAAAGCGGCTTCGTCGTCGCGCCAGGGAAAGCGCTCGAACTCAGGCCGCAGCGGACGCGTCGCCATGTCGGGATGCGCATAGAGGAGCGCCGCGGCGAAGTCGCGCCATCCAAGCTCGGCCAGGAACTTCTCGGCGTCCCTTTGCAGCGCCGGCCGCGCGGCCGCGGCGTGCTCGGCGGCGGCGGCGATGCGGCGGGTCGAAATCTCGCCGAAGCGCAGATGCGCCGAAAGGCGCGATGTCGTCTCGCGCGACGTCAGGTCCCGGCCCTCCGCATAGCCCTCGAGCGGGCCTTCGACGAAGCGCCCGAGCGCGGCGAGCGCCCCCGCTTCGCCCGGAGCCTCGCCGAGCGCAAGCTCGCCTGACCAGTCGGGCTTGACCGGCGTAAGGGCAAGCGCCTCGATCGCGACCCGTTCCGGAGCGCCCGCGGGCCAGGGCGCGGCCGCGAGGCGATCAGGCGCGCGAGCCGGCGCGGGCAGCGGCGTAAGGGCTTGGTGGCGGCGCCAGAAGGCGGAAAAGACGGCGGGCGCCGCGCCGTCCGCCTTCGCGACCTCCCACGGCTCACGCATGAGGCGGCCGTTGAAGCTCAAGGCCTCGACGCCGCGCTCGCGCAGCCCCGCCTTGACCGCGGAGTCGAGCGCGATGGCCGCCCCCTCGTAGCGCCTCGTCCAGAGAACGCGCCCGGCCTCTGCCGCGGCGGCGAGCGCGAGGATCATCGTGTCCGCATCGCCCCGAATGATGTCGAGGCGGGCGCCGCGCGAGGCGAGTTGCTCCTCCATCGCTTTCAGCGACTGGGCGAGGCGCCATTTCGCCGCTCCGCCGAGCGGCCGGCCGTTGCGAGGCGAATCATCGTGGACATAGACCTGGAGAGCCGGTCGATCCGCGGCTGCCAAAATCGCCGGCTGGTCGTCGAGGCGGAAGTCGTCGCGCAGCCAGACGATGTCCGCGCCTGCGCTCAACGGCGCCCCCGCCATTCGCCCGGTTTCAAGCGACCGGGTTCGGCGCTTCCGCGTCTTTCCATTCAAGCGTCACGACCTTGCCGTTCTCGACCGTCAGCGCGAGTCGCCCGTGCTTCAGCTCGAGCGCCCGGTCGCCGAACAGTTTGCGCCGCCATCCGGTGAGAGCCGGCACTTGGGCCTTGTCGCTCGAGGCGATCGAACTCGAGATCGTCGACGGTGGCGATCAGCTTGCCGGCGACGCCGCTCTCCTCGCTCACCTGCCTCAGGAGAACCTTGAGCAATTCGACGGTGGGACCGACATTGGCGCCGTTGCGCCGGTCGCGTTCGATCTTCGGCAGGGTCTTGGGGTCGCGTGCGAGCCCCCGCTCGATCGCCGCCAGAATCTCGCCCCCGGCGCGCGAGCGCTCCATGCCACGCGGGAAGGCCCGCAGGTTGGCGAGCGCCTCGAGACTGCGCGGGGCGGCAAGCGCGAGTTCGATCAGTACGTCGTCCTTGAGGACCCGCGCGCGGGGCACGTCGCGCGCCTGCGCTTCGCTCTCCCGCCACGCCGCGAGCTCCATCAAGACCGCGAGATCGCGAGGCTTGCGCGCCTTGGTGCGGTAACGCTCCCACGCGCGCTCGGGATGCTGCTCGTAGGTCGAAGGCGAGTTCAGCGTCTTCATTTCGTCGTCGAGCCAGGATTGGCGCCCGGTGGCCGCGACCCGCTTCGACAAGTCCTTGTAGATCTGGCGCAGGTGGGTCACGTCGCCGATCGCGTATTCGATCTGCGCCTCGGCCAAGGGCCGGCGCGCCCAGTCGGTGAACCGCGACGACTTGTCGATCGTCACATGGCAGATCGAATGGGCAAGTTCGCTGTAGGAGACCTGTTCGCCATAGCCGCAGACCATCGCCGCGACCTGCGTATCGAAGAGCGGCGTCGGCAGGACGCCGGAGAGCTTCCAGAAGATTTCGAGGTCCTGCCGCGCGGCGTGGAAGACCTTGACGACATCCTCGTCGGCCATCAGTTGCAGGAGCGGCTGGAGGTCGAGGCTTGGAGCGAGCGCGTCGATCGCCATCGCTTCGTCGTCGGAGGCGAGCTGCACGACGCAAAGGATCGGCCAGAACGTCGTCTCGCGCAGGAATTCGGTGTCGACCGTCACGAAGGGCGAGCGCGCCAAACGCTGGCAGGCTTGAGCGAGTTCGTCCGTGGTCGTGATCAGAGACACAGGCGTCGCTGGGTCTAGCGGGTGTCGCGCTGCGGCAGCGTCGGCTTCGCCCGCTCCTTGCGCACCGCCGGGGCCACGTGACGCGGCATGCCCAGACGCTTGTCGAGATAGGCGCCGACCACCATCTGGAGTTCGTCGATGCAATCCTCGAAGAAGTGATTGGCCTCGGGGATGACCGCATGCTCGATGACGATGCCCTTCTGCGTCTTCAGTTTCTCGATCAGCGCCAGCACCTCTTTGAGCGGCGCGACGCGGTCCTTGTCGCCGTGAACGAACAGCCCGGACGAGGGGCAGGGGGCGAGGAAGCTGAAGTCGAACCGGTTGGCGGGCGGCGCGATCGAAATGAACCCCTCGATCTCAGGGCGGCGCATCAGGAGCTGCATGCCGATCCACGAGCCGAACGACACGCCCGCGATCCAGCAAGCGCGCGCCTCCGGGCTGATCGATTGCGCCCAGTCGAGCGCGGAAGCCGCGTCGGACAATTCGCCCTGCCCATGGTCGAATGCGCCCTGCGACCGCCCGACGCCGCGGAAATTGAACCGCAGCACCGAAAATCCGCGTTCGGCGAAGTTGTAATAAGTGTTGTAGACAATCTGGTTATTCATCGTGCCGCCAAACTGGGGATGAGAATGCAGCACAACCGCGATCGGCGCCCCCCTCTGCTTGGCCGGATGAAAGCGACCCTCCAGCCGACCGGCGGGACCGTTAAAGAAAACCTCGGGCATGAAAACTCCAGAATGCCTTGAGGCGTGCTCGGCCGGGGGTGAAATACGCTACGCCACGCTCTACGGCGCGGGTTCGGGCGTGCATATCAATCGGTCGGACGGCGGGGGTTCGCCTCGGAGGCCGCCTCATAGCACGCGGGGCGGCGGCAATTGCAAGGAAAAACGGCAAGCGGGGCCGCGTTTTGCCTCCCGGAAGCCGGAATGGGAGCCGTGATGACCGCCGCACGGCCGTTGAGCCGAACCTATCTCGACTATAACGCGACCGCGCCGCTGCGGCCGGAAGCGCGCGCGGCCGCGGTCGCGGCGATGGAGACGACCGGCAATCCCTCTTCGGTGCATGCGGAAGGGCGAGCGGCGCGCCGGATCGTCGAGGAGGCGCGAAGCGACGTCGCGCGGCTCGCGGGGGCGCCGCCACGTTGCGTGACCTTCGTGTCCGGCGGGACGGAGGCCGCCAATACGGCCCTCAATCCGGAGTTCGGCGCCGGGCCAGGCGCCGCCCCGCTCGACCGGCTCATCGTCTCGGCCGGCGAGCACCTGTGCGTCCTCGCGGGACATCGGTTTCCGGCGGCTGAGATCGCGCCTTTGCGGCCCGATGGCCGGCTCGACCTCGACTGGCTCGAGGCGGCCTGCCGCCGTCCGGGCCGTGCGCTCCTGGCGTTGCAGGGTGCAAACAACGAGACCGGCGTCGTTCAGCCGGTGGCCGAAGCCGCGGCGCTGGTCCACGGGGCGGGCGGCTTCGTCTTCTGCGACGCTGTCCAGATGGCCGGGCGAATGGATTGCAGCATTGCCGTGCTCGGCGCCGACGCACTCATGCTCTCGGCCCACAAGATCGGAGGGATGAAGGGCGCGGGCGCGCTGGTGACGGCGCGGGCCGGGATCAGCCTGGGCGCGCCGCTCGCCCGGGGCGGGGGGCAGGAGCGCAGCCATCGCGCGGGCACTGAGGCCGTTACCGCGATCGCCGCCTTCGGCGCCGCCGCTCGCGCGTGCAGGCCTGAAGCGGCGAGCGAGGCGGCGCGGCTCGTCGGGCTGCGCGACCGTCTCGCCGAGGTTGTGCGCTCGGTCGTCGCCGATGCGGTCATCTTCTCGGAGACGGCTCCAAGGCTTCCGAATACTCTCTGCTTCGCGGCGCCCGGCGTCGAGGCGGCGACGCTGATGATCGCGCTCGATCTCGCGGGCGTCGCGGTCAGCTCCGGCTCGGCCTGCTCGTCAGGCAAGGTCGCGCCGTCGCATGTGCTGGCGGCCATGGGGGTTGAGCCGGAACTCGCGCGCGGCGCAATCCGGCTCAGTCTCGGCTGGGCGTCGGGAGAAGCTGACGTCGAACGCTTTGCCGGGGCCCTGCGCAGCGTGATGGCGCGGGTCAGGACGGCCCGGCGCGGCGCGGCGGTCGGCGGCTCTTGACCTTTGGCATGGGTGGCATCGCGGAAGCTTTCGGTGACCGGAATTTTCGCTGGTATTCGCTAGGCTCGGTCGTTTCCTGGCTGAGCTTCTTCGTCCAGGCGGTGGCCGTGTCATGGACGGCGTGGGATCTCACGCATTCGACGGCCTGGCTTGCGATCGTGGCCCTCGCCGACGCGACCGCGAACATCGTCCTGATGCCGATCGGGGGCGTGCTCGCGGACAGGGGAGACAGGCTGCGCATTCTTATGCTCAGCTATGCGTGCGCGACGGCGCAGGCTGCGATCCTGGCGGCGCTCGCTTTTTCCGGCGCGCTAACGATCCAGTCGCTGACAGCGCTCGCGGCCGTCCACGGCGCCGCGCACGCATTCAGCATCCCCGCGAGCTACGGGCTATTGCCGCGCTTCATTACGCCGCGCCGATTGCCCTCGGCGATCGCGGTCGGCGCCGCCTATAGCCAGCTCGGGCTGTTTGTCGGTCCGGCGCTTGCGGGGTGGATCATTCTGCGCTTCGGGACGCCCGCCGCCTTCCTGAGCAATGTTGTTGGCTACGGGCTCTTCTTCCTCAGCGTCGCGGCGATGCGCACACCGGTCGGATACCGCCAGGAGCGTGCGCCCGCCAAGCATTTCATCCGCGATGTTCTCGATGGCGTCGCCGCCATTTGGGCGCACGGCGGGATCAAAATGATTCTGCTGCTGCTCCTGTTCGGCGACGGACTTTATGGCGCGGTCCGGCAGATGGCGCCGGCTTTCGCCGATCGGGCGCTCGGCGCGGGCGTCGGCGGCCTGTCGACCCTGCTCGCCAGCGCCGGCGTGGGGGCGACCGTCGCGGCGCTGTGGCTCGCCCATGGCGGCGTCGCGCGGGCCTCGCCGGCGACCATCCTGTGGGGGTTTCTCGGATTTATCGCCGCCGTTTCGGGCCTGATGCTGTCGCGAAGGCTCGGCGAGGCGGCGCTCGCCATGGTCCTGCTCGGGGCATGCTTCGAAGTCTGCCGAACCGGCGCGCTGGCGCTCATGCAGCTTTCCGTGCCGGACGCGATGCGAGGCCGCATATTGAGCACGCTCTTTCTCCTGACCCGCCTCGCGGGGGCCGTCTCCGTCGCCGCGGTCGGCGCCGCGGCGGCGGACTGGGGCCTGCGGGTTCCCCTGCTGTTTGGCGCGGCGCTCGCGTTTCTGGCCTGGGTCGCCGCGTTTTTCATGCGTGGCCGCACGGAGGACTCGTTCGGGCGGGGTCGCGCCCCGGCAGTCGAAGCGGAGTCGCGGCGATAAGGGGGCGGACGCGGAAAAGCTTGCATCCGATCGGCGCGCAGTGTACGAGGCGCGCTTCATCTCCCTCATTTCATAGAGTTAAGGAGTCTCAATGGCTCGCGTCACCGTCGAAGATTGCATCGACAAGGTCGACAACCGATTTGATCTGGTCCTGATGGCCAGCCACCGGGCGCGGGCGATTTCGTCCGGCGCGCCGATCTCGGTTCAGCGCGACAACGACAAGAATCCGGTCGTCGCGCTTCGCGAAATCGGCGACGGCAAACTCTCGCCCGGCGATCTCCGCGAGGATGTCATTCACGCGTTGCAGAAGCACGTCGAGATCGACGAGCCGGAGACCGAGGCGGCGCCGCCGATGGTCAACCCGGACGTTCAAACCCAGATCGAGCTTGGGGTCGATGTTCAGTTCGACCGCATGACGGAGGAGGATCTCCTGCGCGGGCTCGAGGGCCTGACGCCGCCGCCTGAGCAGGAGGACGATGGCGAATAGCCATTACGATTTTTCGCGCTTGCCGTTGCGGCGCCGCTGCATGATCCCGTCGGTCCGGTTGGGCGCGGCGGGATTTTTTTTGCCTCCTATCCACAGCCACGCTCAAGTTTTGCGTGTTTGCTATATTCAGCGGCGGACGATTTGATATCTTGCTGACAGAATCAATTGCGTTGCGGATCTTTGCCGATCTGGCGGAGCCGAGCGGATGGTCCCAATCGCGACGCGCAAGAGGTTCGAGGCGGCAAGGATGTACAGCCGACGCGTTGAGTGGGGGCCGAATTGAGCGAGGAAGTCGTCAAGCCATCGGACGCGACGGCGCGCACCGAACAAACCGACGAGAGCCCCATTGGGCTCGTCGAAATCGCCGGGCGCGTCAAATGGTTCGACGCCGCCAAGGGCTATGGATTCATCGTGCCTGACAATGGCGAGGCCGACGTGCTCGTGCACGTGACGGTGCTGCGGCGCGATGGGTTCACGGCCATTCGCGAGGGCGCGCGGGTGGTCGCCGAGGCGCAACGGCGCGAGCGCGGCCTCCAGGTGTTCAGGGTGCTCTCGATCGCCGAGCCGGACGCGTCGATGGCCGTTCCGCCGCCGGCGGCGCGTACCCGCTCTCAGGCAAGCACCGTCGGGGCGTTCGAAATTGTCATCGTCAAATGGTTCAACCGGTCCCGCGGTTTCGGCTTTCTCACCCGAGGCGAGGGCACCGAGGACATCTTCGTCCATATGGAGACGCTGCGGCGCTACGGCTTTATCGATCCCAAGCCCGGCGACACCATGCTGGCGCGCTTCGGCCCGGGGCCGAAAGGGCTCATGGCCGCTGAAGTCAGGCCGCTCGACGGCTCGAAGATCGTGGCGCCGCACTGAGCGCGGCGTTCGCCCGCCCTGCTTGAGACCCTCTGGCCGGCGGCCGTCCCGGCCCTCAACCGCTTGACGCGCCTTTCGGGTTGCTCTTGAAACCGGCCTCGGCGGCGTCGCCTGCTTGACGCCCGGCGAGCAAGGAACCGCGGATGAGAGCGATCGGATTTCGGCTTTGGATGGCGCTGTTGTTCGCCGTTGCCATCGCGTTCGCGGGCGCGGCCCGCAGCGACGCGCTCGAGGCGCTGCAGATCGTGACCGCCACCGGCGCCCATGACTTCCAGGTCGAGATCGCGAAAGACGAGGCGAGCCGCGCGCGGGGGCTGATGGACCGCAGGTACATGCCGGCTGACCACGGGATGTTGTTCGAATTCGAGCGCGAGGCGCCTGAAGCCTTCTGGATGAAGGACACCTACATTCCCCTCGACATGATCTTCATTTCACGATCGGGGATTGTGACACACATCGTCGCGAACGCCGAACCCCTGTCCGAGCGCTCAATTCCCTCCGGTCCTCCCTGCATGGCGGTGCTGGAACTGAACGGCGGCGCCGCCGCCAGGATCGGGCTCAAGGTCGGCGACAGGGTGCGCCATCCTTTCTTCAAGGCTTAGCGCGCCAGGGCCGCGTTGCATCCGCCGCCAGTATTGCTACACTCGTCTGATAATGCCGCCGCGGACAGGGACGACCGACCGCATAGGCGCCGGGGTTTGGTTTGGGTCAAGTTTCGACATGGAGTTCTGAGCCAGGGGTTCACACGCTGTTTTCGAGTTCCGAGAGCCAGCCGGCCGGCGCGCGCAATGGCCGGGGCGGGACTTATGCGGCGCTGGACCTGGGCACCAACAATTGCCGGTTGCTGGTCGCGCGGCCGACCGCGGACGGATTCCGGGTCATCGACGCGTTCTCGCGCATCGTCCGTCTCGGCGAGGGACTTTCGCTGACCGGACGGCTGAGCGAAGCGGCGATCGGACGCACGCTCGACGCCCTGAAGGTTTGCCGGGACAAGATGGCGGCGAGGAGCGTGACGCGGGCTCGCACCATCGCGACCGAGGCCTGCCGCTCGGCCGCCAATGGCCCCGCCTTTGTCGCCACGGTCCGGGAAAGGCTCGGCATCGACCTTGAAATAGTCGACCGCGAGACCGAGGCCCATCTCGCGGCGGCCGGCGTCGGCGACCTTGCCGACAAGGAAGCCCGCTCGACGGTGATGTTCGACATCGGCGGCGGATCGTCGGAGATCATCTGGCTTGCCTTCGATCCCCGCGCGCCGCGTGGGCCGAACCGGGTCAAGGCCTGGGAGTCCTTGCGGCTCGGAGTGGTCTCGCTGGCCGAGCGGTTCGGTGGCGTCGACGTGACTGACGAGGCTTTCGCGGCCATGACCGCTTACGTCTCCGATGCGCTCGCGCCCTTCGTCGCCAAAGTGGCGACTGAGACGCGCTGCGCCCGCTTCCATCTCCTCGGCACGTCCGGCACGGTGACAACCATCGCGGGCGTGCATCTGAACCTTGCGCGCTACGACCGGCGCGCGGTGGACGGGCTCTGGCTCGGCAGGGCGGAAGTCGATGGGGCGATCGCGCGCCTGCGCGCGATGAGCTACGCCGAGCGCGCCGCTAACGCCTGCATCGGCCACGAGCGCGCCGACCTCGTGCTTGCCGGCTGCGCCATTCTTGAAGCGATCAGGGCGCATTTCCCCGCCGAGCGCCTGCGCATCGCCGACCGGGGCCTGCGCGAGGGCATCCTGAGCCACATGATGCGTGACGACGGGGTCGGCCCGCACCGGCGCAGCCGCTGGTGACGAAGAGCGGCGGCTCCGGACGCGAAGGCGGCCGGGCGCTCAAAGTCCGGGTCAAGACCTCCCGCAAGCGCTCGCTCGCCTCGACGCTTTGGCTCGAACGCCAGCTGAACGACCCTTATGTCGCCCAGGCGCGGCGCGAAGGCTACCGTTCGCGCGCGGCCTATAAGCTGATCGAGATCGACGAGAAATATAAGCTGCTTCGCCCGGGTCAGCGCATCGTCGACCTCGGCGCGGCGCCCGGCGGCTGGAGCCAGATTGCGGCCGCTCGGGTGCAATCGCGTGAGGGCAGGGGCCGGGTCGTCGCGATCGACCTTCTCGAGATGGACCTGATCGAGGGGGTCGAGTTCCGGCAGATGGACTTCCACGACCCCGACGCCCCGGAGCAGCTGCGCGAATGGCTGGGCGGGCCGGCCGACGGGGTTCTCTCCGACATGGCCGCGAACGCGACCGGCCACCGCAAGACCGACCAGCTTCGCATCATCGGGCTTGTCGAACTCGCCGCCGACTTCGCGAGCGAGGTGCTGGCGCCGGGCGGCTTCTTCCTCGCCAAGGTGCTGCAAGGCGGCGCGGAGGGCGAGCTGCTCGCGCGCCTCAAGCGCGAGTTCGCGATCGTGCGCCACGTCAAGCCCAAAGCCAGCCGCGCCGACAGCGCCGAGCTCTATTTGCTGGCGACAGGGTTTCGGGGGGAACGCAAAGGACCGTAGGGCGACCTCGCCGAGGCCGGTCGGCGGCGTGAGCGACCCCGCCCCACGCTGTCGGCGGGCCTGGAGTACGATCTTCCTGCATGCTGACGTATCCGGCGATAGGTCTTAGACTGGCCGCCGCGACAAGCTTGCCCGGAGGAAACTTATGAACGTTCAAAGCAAGGCGCCGGCCGATCCGGCGGCGATGATGGGAAAATTGCCGATGCCGCCGAAATTCGCCAACGTGGCGGACGAGCGGCTACATCGCAAGCAGAGGCTCGCGGCGGGGTTCCGGCTGTTCTCGAAATTCGGCTTCGACGAGGGCGTTGCCGGCCATATCACCGCGCGCGATCCTGAGTTTCCGGACACGTTCTGGGTGAACCCGTTCGGCGTCCATTTCAGCCAGATCAATGTCTCGAACCTGATCCGCTGCGATCACAAGGGCAATGTCGTCGAGGGCGACTATCCGGTGAACACCGCGGCGTTCGTCATCCACTCGCGGGTCCATGCCGCGCGGCCGGACGCGGTCGCTGCCGCTCATTCCCATTCGACCTATGGGCGCGCCTTCTCGACGCTCGGGCGCCCGCTTGCGCCGATCACCCAGGACGTCTGCGCCTTCTACAACGATCACGCCATTTATGACGATTTCGGAGGCGTCGCGGTCGAGCTCGACGAGGGTCAGCGAATCGCCGAAGCCATCGGCAAGCGCAAGGCCGCCATCCTTCAGAACCACGGCCTCATCACGGTCGGGGGGACAGTCGACGAGGCGGTGTGGTGGTTCATCACCATGGAGCGGTCGTGCCAGGTGCAGCTGCTGGCGGAAGGCGCGCTCAAGGAGGGCGAGAGCCTCAGGATGATCTCCCCCGAGGCCGCGATGCAATCGTTCAAAATCGTAGGCAACGCCTTCGCCGGCTGGTTCCAGTTCCAGCCCCTCTATTCGCGGATCGTCAAGGAGCAGCCCGACCTGCTGGACTGAGGCGCGGGCGTTCCTCGGGCGTGGCCGCGCTGGACCGATTCGGCAAGCTGCGGCTCCAGCCCGCCTTCGCGGCGGGAGGCGATCAGTTCGCCCTTGCATGAGGTGGCGGTGGCCTCCGAAGCTGCGTCATGACTTTAAGGGATCTGGCTAACCCCTCCTGGCGATCATCGACGCCGGGCAGGAACGAATAACAAAGTGCCCTTCGGCAACCACTGTGACGCCGGTCACAGCCCTCGACCACGAAGTTGATACTGTAAATTCGGCGGGGTTCGCCTCGGTGCGTCTTAGTTCATTGATTTTCATTTCATTCACATACTTTGGAGGTTTCTCTATGGCCGACCGCCTTCAATCCGCCTTTGCCATCCCCACCAACTTCAAAATCCATCAGGTCCCAACCGCCCCGCCGAGCCATGACCTCGTTGCGGCAGCTCCCAAGCTCGCTCCTCCGCCGCTCGACGCACTCTCCGCGTTCAGTGGGACTTGGACGGGCAACGGGTTCAACACGATCTTCCGGCCGCAGAAAGGGACTACCACGCCGTTGCCTGTTCCTGTTCCTGGCGACAACGTCCTCGAACTCAACTTGACAACGGAGACGCTCTCCTTCTCGCCCAGCCTCGGATCCATTCCCAACCGCGGCACAGTGCAAGGCGACCTATTCATGAATGGCGTGCCCTATCTTCAAGTCATCAGCGATGTAACCAATCCGGGTCAGTCGACCGGGATCCACTTCGAGCCGGGCATCTGGCTCAGCGTGCCGGCGACGAACGTCCCCATCATAGGCCCGACCGTGGCGCGCATGGCGTCCATCCCTCACGGCACCACGATCGAGGCGCAAGGGAATTTCTTCACGGTCCCCGGAGGGCCCCGGATAGACCCGGTCGACATCACACCAACAGTAATTGCCACCGGCCAAAAGGTGGCCAACAAATTTCCCAGTCAGACCGCCTCGAACCAGCAAACCGCTCGAATCCCGCAGGATTTGACGCCTTTCATGCAGCAGGGGACCATCACCCAGGGCTTGCTCGACGATCCGAACTCACTTCTGCGCAATCAGATAGCTGGACAGAATATCGTCTCCACGACGGTGCTCAGCATAGCCACAAACCCACCGTCCCCTCTGTTCGGCGGCGGCACGAGCAATATTGCATTCCTGCTCGGCGACCCCGCGGCGGCAAATCCGAATGCGCAGGCGATCACGATGTCTGCGATATTTTGGATTGAAACTGTGCAATATACATTGCAAATCCCGGTGTTTACTCCTGGGCAGGGACCGATAACAGTTGAGCCGGATGGCCCGCGGCCGTTTGGGCGTCCTATCCCGACCTTCCTGGTCGATCCCCCGAATCCGGTTCCAGCCCCATTGACGCTCACAGTGACTGGACAACAGATTCAATATACGCAGACCGTTAATTTGAACTTCGCCCGTCTTTCCTGGCCGCATGTATCGGTCGCGACGCTGGTGCCGGCAAACCCAATCGCCATACCGGACTCTGCCTGGCCCGCCGCCTGAACAGCGCTGTGTGGGGTAGGGAGAGCTCCCTCCCTACCTCTACTCTGCCGGGGCCGCCTGAGTCTCCTTGCCGGGCATCCCGACCTTGCCCGAAACGGCCGCGCCCGCGTCCGGCTTGAGCTTGGCGAACACGAAAACCGACAGGCTCGAGATGATCGCGACCATGATGAAGGAAAGCGACAGGTCGCGCGCCTGAAGCTCGGGATCGCCGAACCCGAGCTGGATCGTCTGCACGCAGATCGCCGCCACCGCGACCCCAACCGCGCCCGACATTTGCTGTGAGACGCTGGCGAAACTGGTGGCGCGGCTCATCCGCGGCTGGTCGATATCGGCATAGCTCAAGGCGTTGAGCGCGGTGAACTCGAGCGAGCGGAAGAAGCCGCCAGTCAAGAGCGTCAGAAGCAACATCCAGTGCGGCGTTGTCGGCGTGAAGAGGGCGCAGGCGGCGAGAAACGCGCCGGAGATCAGGCCGTTGACGATCAGCGTCCGCCGGAAGCCGAACCAGCGAAGCGCGGTCGAGGCGGTGAATTTCATGAGCAGCGCGCCGGCCGCCGTAGCGAAGGTGAGCGAGCCCGATTCGAACGGAGTGAGCCCAAAGCCGATCTGCAACAGGAGCGGCAGCAGGAACGGCATGGCGCCAATGCCGATGCGGAAGATGAGGCCTCCGATGACGCCCGCGAAGAAGGTGGGAATCCTGAGAAGCTTCAGATCCAGGATCGCGTCCTCGTTGTCCGCGGCGTGTCGGACGTAGGTCGCGAGCGCGAGCGCCCCAATCCCGACCATCGCCACGACCAGCCATGCCGGCGCTATGCCGCGGCCGATTATGCTGAGACCCGAAATGAGACTGAGCAGGCCGACGCCTGAGAGCACGAAACCCCTGAAGTCGAAGCGCGGCACCGCCTCCTCGCGCAGGTTGTGGATGAACCGCAGCGACAGCGCGATGCCGAGGATCCCAATTGGCACGTTGATCCAGAAGATCCAGCGCCAGTGGAAATAGGTGGTGATGAAGCCGCCGAGCGGCGGCCCGGCGACCGGGCCGAGCAGGGCCGGCACGGTCAGATAGGCCATCGCGCTGACGAGGTCGCTCTTCTGCACGCTGCGCAACAGCACGAGCCGCCCGACCGGCACCATCATCGCCCCG
This sequence comes from uncultured Alphaproteobacteria bacterium, assembly GCA_963794655.1. Taxonomy (GTDB): domain Bacteria; phylum Pseudomonadota; class Alphaproteobacteria; order Rhizobiales; family Beijerinckiaceae; genus Roseiarcus. The sequence continues at coordinate 679,827 of CAWCEV010000003.1, read as the reverse complement.
CCCAGGCCCTGGAAAACGCGCGCGGCGATAAGGGTGGGCAGCGAATATGAGGCGCCGCACAGGATCGAGCCGAGCGTGAACACGACGATCGCGCTGCAGAACACGGTGCGCGCGCCGAATTGGTCGGCGACCCAGCCGGACGCGGGAATGAACACCGCCAGCGTCAGCATGTAGGAGGTGAGCGCCAGCTTGAGGACGATCGGGTCCTGGTGCAAATCGAGCGCTATCGCGGGCAGCGAGGTCGAAATGACCGTGCCGTCCATGTTCTCCATGAATAGCGCAGTCGCGATGATGAGGGCAGTGAGAAGGGGGGAGCGCATCGACGGCTTTCGGGGTCGGGGCCTTCATGGCGCCGGGAGGCCGGGACCGCAAGGCGGGGCGCGGAACCCGCCATCACAATGGGTTGAAGGCGCAATCGGTTCCGGGTTCCAGCCCGGCCCCGCGTCCGCATTCTTCAGAAAAACGGGCCTTCAGCCGCCGAAGACCACCTTGTTCATGATCCGTCCGGGCGCAAGCGTGAAGAGGCCGGTGACGACGAGGGCGAGGGCGTAGATCCAGATCATCGCGCGGCTATGGCTGCGCACGTCGTGTCGGCGGGCGCTCAAGACGGCGATCGGGACGACCGCGAGCGTGAAAAGCGACAACAGGTGGATCGGGCTCCACGGTCCCCACGTCCGGATCGTATGGATGAAGAGCGAGGTTCCCGCGGCCAGCATCATCAGCGTCGCCCAGGCCCATCCGACCATGCGGTGGGAGACCGTCCCCTTGGGCGCAGTGAGTTGCGCCGCGCCGAGGCCGATGGCGGCGAAAGCAAAGGCGGCGTGAAACTGGATGACCGCCGGGGCGTCGAGAAGGGGCGCGAGCGTCAAATGCGGGTCGCGACTAGGGCTTCAGCATGCGATCGACCTCGTTCAGCGCCTTTTCGCAGGCGGCGCTGTCGCCCTTATCGTCGGCGTCGCGCGCCGCGTCCAGCTTCGCCGTGATCGCCTCCACCTGCGCCGACGAAAGCGCGCCGGTTTTCTGCTCGGCGGTCGCGACGGTCGCAGGGGTCGGCTGCCGGTGCATGGTGGCAAATGTCGACTGGGCGGCCGGCTTCCCGTTCGACGCCGCGGCGTCCAGGATGTTTTCGACCGCGAGATCGGCCTTATAAATCCGATCGGTGCAGGGTCCGGCCTGCGCCGGCGCGGCGACAAGAGCGAGCCCCGCCGCCGCGATTGCGTTGCGAACGATCATGTCATCCTCCCGAGCTTGTGAGGGCAAAACGCGTCAGCCCTGAGTCGAAAACGCGGCCGGCTGTCCAGCCGATCCGGGCGGAAGCGTCAAATCTCGTGCGCCGCCTCGCCGCGGAATTTGCGCTCTCCACCCGCCACGCGATCGAGTCGCGAAGCGGCTTGTAACCGGCCGGTTGCGCGTGGCAGAATATTCGTGTCGCCTGCACGACAGTCCGCCCTAACGAGATCATGGGATGAGCAAGATCGCCACCAAACGGCAGGTCAAGACCGAGCCTCGCGTCGAGCGTCCGCGCCTGCACAAAGTCATACTGTTCAATGACGACTACACTCCTCGCGATTTCGTCGTCGAGGTGCTGAAAGGGGTGTTTCGTCTCAACGAATCCCAGGCGCTCGCCGTGATGATGACCGCCCATCGCAAGGGCGTCTGCGTCGTGGCCGTGTTCGCGCAGGACATCGCGGAAACCAAGGCCGCCCGCGCCACCGAAGCCGGCGCGGCGAAGGGCTATCCGCTCCGCTTTGGAACGGAGCCCGAGGAATAGCGCCTTCCGTTGGCGGCATTCGGAATTGAAATGGGGCTCGAGGCATGAGCGGCGCCGTTCTCCCGCCATTGAAGACGCGCAAACTCGGCCGGACCAACGTAAGCGTGACCGAGCTCGGCCTCGGCACCGCGCCGCTCGGCGAGCTGTTCGATCGCATCGAGGATAGCGAAGCCGCCGCGCTCATTGGCGCCGCGTGGGACGGCGGCGTGCGCTATTTCGATACGTCGCCATGGTATGGCCGCGGGCTCGCCGAGCACTCGCTCGGGCGGGCGCTCTATCGCAGGCCGCGCGGCGACTACGCCATATCGACCAAGATCGGCCGCGTCCTGCGCCGCCCGCTGGGGCCGAACGCCATCAAGGACCAGTGGCTCGGCGGCCTCGAGTTTCAGACCGTGTTCAACTACGGCTACGACGGCGTCATGCGCTCGTTCGAGGACAGCCTCCAGCGGCTCGGGATCAACCGGGTCGACGTCCTGCTCATTCACGATCTCGACCCCTGGGATCACAATCCCGCGGCCCTCAACGCCTATTTCGTCGACCTCAAGACAGGCGGGTGGCGAGCGCTCGCGGAGCTGCGTGAGGCGGGCGTCATCGGCGGCATCGGCGCGGGCTTCAACTCGATGGGCAGCATTCCGCGCTTCCTCGATCTCTTCGACATCGATTTCTTCCTTTTGGCGATGCGCTACACATTGCTCGAGCAGGACGTGCTCGAGAGCGAGTTCCCTCGCTGCGCCGAACGCGGCGTCGGCGTCATCATCGGCGGCGGCTACAATTCCGGGATTTTGGCCACCGGCGCCGTGCCGGGCGCGATGTACAACTATTCGCCCGCCGGGCCCGAGATCCTTGAGCGGGTCGCGAAGATCGAGCGCGTCTGCGCCCGCCATAAGGTTCCGCTGCCGGCCGCCGCGCTCCAGTTCCCGCTTGGGCATCCGATCGTCGCCTCGATCATCCCTGGCGCAATCACGCGCGCTCAGGTTGAGAAGAACGTCGCCGCCTTCCGCCATCCCATTCCGCCCGATCTGTGGGCGGAGCTCAAGCACGAGAAGCTGATCCGCGCCGACGCGCCAACGCCGGCTTGAGCCGCGGGCCTTAAGCTCATTCCGCCGCCTTCGCCGGCGGCGCCGACGCCGCGGGTTGAGCGTGGGCGATGGCGCTCGCGACCGTCGCCATCGTCGGCATCCCGCCAAGCTGCATCGACTCGACCGCGCTCGAGGGCACGATGACGATCGTCGAGTTGCTGCGCTTGAGGCCCTCGTACAGCATGTTCATCGCCCGCAAGTGGAACGCGGTCGGGTTGTCGGCGTAGGTCTTCGCCGCCTCGCCGAATTTCTCCGCCACCTGCCGCTCGGAATCGCCAAGGATGACGCGCGCCTGACGCTCGCGCTCGGCTTGGGCCTGCATCGACATCGCATCCTGGAGCGCAGCCGGAATCCGCACGTCCTTGACCTCGACCGAGATGACGTTGATCCCCCACGGCTCCGCCCGCGCATCGATGATGCGTTGCAATTCGATGCTGAGCTTCTCGCGCCCCTCGAGCATGTCGGCCAGCATGGTCTTGCCGATCACGTCGCGCAAAGCCGTCTGCGCAGCCCAGTTGATCGCCGAAACATAGTCGGCGACGTCGAGCGCCGCCATCCTCGGATCGACCACCTTCCAGAACAGGACCGCGTCGACGTCGACCGGCACCGTGTCGCGGGTCATCGTTTGTTCCGCCCTGAATGTGCTGGTGATGACGCGAGTGTCGATCCGGTAGGCGACCGCGTCGAGGATCGGGACAATGAAGAACAGGCCCGGCCCTTCGAGCGAGCGGAACTTGCCGAGCCGAAGGACGACGACCCGCTCCCACTGATTGGCGACCTTGATCGCGTTGGCGACGATCGAAGCGGCAAAGAAGCTCAAAACGCCGATCGCGACGCTGGCGCCAAGGCTCTCCGGGCGGAAATTCCAATAGGCGGCAAGCAACCCGACGGCAAAAATGACGACAAAGACGAGGCCCGGAAGGGCGTTTCGCTGCGGCATGCGAGGCCTCCTCGAGTGAGCTCCGCCCCGAACCGGAGTCCGCCGTCAGCGCGCAGCGGCTGGATTCTATATGGTGCGATTTCGCTTCGGCGCCAGAGCCGCGTCGCGTGGGTTCTGCTTCCGGCGATACTTCTCGTTGACAGGCCGGCGGCGATCTCAATAGGGATGAGCGTAAGAATATTGATTTGAGCTTTATAAATGTGGGTCGGACTGATCTTTGTCTGCGCAGGGTCCGTGCCCACACCTTCATGCGACATGGCGAATGCCTACGCTATCTTCCGGCTGGCGAAGGAGTATCAGTTCCAAAGCAAGGAAGAATGCCTCGATGGACTGAGAAAGTATTTCGACGCAGTCGAGGTCAGCGGCAGCCGCAACGCGCGATTTGAATGCTCGCTGCTTGAGGGAGGAAAGTAGCATGTCGGTGACTTGCGTCGATCTGAGCCACTATCAGGCTGGCTTTAATTTTGATCAGTTCAAGGCCGGGGGAGGCCTAGGCGTGATCCTGAAGGCCTCGGAAGCCCTTTTTCGCGATCCGAGCTATTCCAGTTTCTGGGATCAGGCGATGGATGCGAAGCTCGCGGTCGCCTCCTATCACTTCCTCCGTCCGGGCGACATGAACGCGCAGGCGCAATTCTTTATCAACGTCGTCAAGCCGAGGCAGGGGGAACGCGTTGTCGCCGACTACGAGATTCCCGACGTCAGCCTCGCCAACCTGCTCACCTTCCTGCAGGCCATTCGTTCCTCACGTCCGGATCTCCAGCTGACGGTCTATTCCGGAAACCAGATCAAGCAGGCGCTGGGCAGGAGGCGCAACGCCTGGCTCGCCGCCAACACCTCGCTTTGGCTTGCTCAGTACACCGAGGGCCAGCCATCGTGGCCGACCGCAACCTGGCCGGCCTGGAGCCTGTGGCAATACACCTCCGACGGCTCCGTGCCCGGCTTCAGCCGTCCATTGGACTGCGATCGTTTCAACGGTCCTGACACCGATTTCCTCAAGTGGATGGGGCCGCCGGCCGGCTCCGCCTGAGGCCCGCGCGTCGCCCGACAGGGCGCGCGCTTTGGCGCAATTGACTTTCATTTCCCGGTTCCGATAGTCCCGCTCGCCGCGAGGGTAAGTCGCCGCGTCCGGCCGCAGCTAGGTCCTTGGTTGGACGGCGCGACGAGCCCGAGGAGATCGCAGGATGATAGCCGTACGATGAAGGCTGAAGCGCAGCCGGACGCTGTCCGCGCCGCCTCGTTTACCCGCTCGCTTGCGATCTGGGGCCCCGGCCTCCTCGTGATGCTCGCCGACACGGACGCCGGCAATGTCGTCACTGCCGCCCAGGCCGGCGCGCAATGGGGCTATCGCCTGCTGCCGCTCGTGCTCCTGCTCATTCCGCTCCTGTACATGGTTCAGGAACTGACCGTGCGGCTTGGGCTCTATACGGGGCGCGGCCACGGCGAGCTCATCCGCGAACGGTTCGGTGCGGCATGGGCTTATGTTTCGACGCTCGGCCTTGCGGCGGCGGTCATCGGGTCACTCATCACCGAGTTTACTGGCGTCGCCGGCGTCGGGGAATTATTCGGCCTCTCGCGCGCTCTCACGCTCCCGCTCGGCGCAGCGACCCTGCTCATTATCGTCGCGAGCGGCTCTTACAAACGGGTCGAGCGGGCCGCGCTTTTCATCGGCCTGTTCGAGCTCGCGTTTTTCGTGGTCGCCTGGCGCGCCCACCCCGGGTTTGCGGCGCTCGCGAGGGACGCGGTCGACCTGCCGATCCGAAACAGCGACTTCCTGCTTCTGGTCGCGGCCGTCATCGGCGCGACGTTCAACCCGTGGATGGTCTTTTATCAGCAGTCGGCGACCGTCGACAAAAAGCTTAAGGCCGACGACCTTGTCCATGCGCGGTGGGATACGGGGATCGGCGCGGTCCTGACCCAGTGCCTGACAGGCGCGGTGCTGGTCGCGGCCGCCGCGGCCTTCGCGACCGGATCGCCGAGCCCGAGCCTCAAGAGCGTGGGCGAAATCAGCCGCGCGCTTACGCCCGTCCTCGGCGAGAGCGCCGGACGCGTGGTGTTCGGCGCGGGCGTGCTCGGCGCTTCGCTGGTGGCGGCGATCGTCTCGTCGCTGGCGCTGGCATGGGGCGTCGGCGAAGTCGCCGGATATCGCCGGTCGCTCGAATATCGGCCGTTCGAAGCCGGATGGTTCTACGCAGTCTATGCGGCGGCCGTCATCGGCTCATGCGCGGTCGTCTGGGCCGCGTCGAACCTCGTCTCACTCAATATCGCCGCGCAGGTTCTGAACGCGTTCCTGATGCCGCTCGTCATCGGCTTCCTGGTCGTGCTGGCGGTCAAGGCGCTTCCGGAGCCTTATAGGCTTCGCGGCTGGTATCTCGGCGTGATCGTCGCCGTTTCCGCGCTCGTGTCGGCGGTCGGCCTGTTCGGCGGCCTGCAGGCGCTGATGTAAGCGGCCCTCATGTAGACGCTGTCACGAGCCGCGTCTAAAAGACCGCGAATAGGGAGGAACTTTGAACGTCATCGTCTACGCCATCCCTGTCTTCGTCGCCCTGATGGCGGCGGAGTTCGGGATCGGCCTTGCGCTTGGGCGGAACGTCTACCGGCTCAACGACGCGATTGGATCGCTTGCGGCCGGCATCTTGAGTCAGATTTCCGGCGTCTTCATGCTCGCCCTGAGCGTCGGAATCTATATCCTCGTCTACAGCCACTTTTCCCTGTTCTCGCTTCAGGCGAGCGACTGGCGCGTCTGGGTCGGGGCGCTGATCGCCTACGACTTGTTCTACTACTGGAACCATCGCATCGACCACGAGGTCGGCCTCTTCTGGGCCGCGCATGTGGTCCATCACCAGAGCGAAGCCTTCAATCTCTCGACGGCCCTGAGGCAGCCTAGCTCGGGTGTGCTCCTCGGCTGGATCTTCTATCTGCCGATGGCGATCGCGGGCGTGCCGCCGGTCGTGTTCGTGGCTGTCGGCCTGATCGATCTCCTTTACCAGTTCTGGATTCATACCGAGCTCGTCGGAAAGCTCGGCTGGTTCGACCGCGTGTTCGCTTCCCCTTCGAACCATCGCGTCCACCACGGGGTCAACGATCAATATCTCGACAAGAACTACGGCGGCATCCTCATTCTTTGGGACCGCCTGTTCGGCACTTATGAGGACGAAGTCGAGCCGCCGGTCTTCGGCGTGCGGGGCGGCCTTGGCGCGTTCGATCCGATCTCCGCCAACCTCGCCTACTACCGGACCATGCTCGACCTCTGTCGCCGGGCGACCGATTGGCGCGATAAGCTCCGCGTCTGGTTCAAGCCGCCGGGATGGCTGCCGGCCAATCTGAGGCCGTCCGATCCGCCGCGCTACGATCCGCATGCGGTCGTTGTCTACGATCCGCCGGTCGGCCGCGTGGCGTCAATTCTCGCATCCGGCGCGCTCGTCGTCATGATCGGCGCCACCGCCGCTTTTCTGCTCGCCGCGCCGCATCTGCCGCTCGCCAACGGCGTCGGCGTGTTTCTCGCGCTCACCGCGACGCTTTGGACGATTGGAGCGCTGCTCGACGGACGGATCTCGATTTCAGAAGCGCTTTATGTTTTCGCCGCCGCGTCGACATGCGCGGCTTTTGCGCTCGACTGGCCGTTCGTCGAGGCGGCCATGAAGCCCTTGGCGATGGCGTTCCTGATCCTGGCTTTTTCCCTGCGCGACGGGCCGCTAGACGTCAAGCGCCTCATCCTCCTTGCGCTCGTGGCGTCGCTGATCGGCGATACACTGCTACTCTCGCCTTCGCTCTTCCTGCCGGGCCTTGTCGCCTTTCTGACTGCGCACGGCTTCTACATCGCCGCCTTTTCCCGCGGCGTCGGCTTTCTGCCCTCGCGTGCGACTCTGGCGGGAATCGGGGCGTTCGCCGCTGTCGTGCTCGCCTATGTCTGGCCCGGGGTTGCGCCTGAGCTCAAGGCGCCGGTTGCGATCTATGTCGCCGTGATAGCGCTGATGGCGTCGCAAGCGGCGGGGCGGGCGATCGTGCTTCGCGGCGGCGCCGCGGCTGCGGTCGCGATCGGGGCGCTCGTCTTCATGCTGTCGGACATGACGATCGCCCTCGCCAAATTCGGCGCCGTCGGTTGGCCGGCCGATCAATGGACCTTGCCGACCTATTATCTCGCGCAGGGTCTGATCGTTTTCTGGGTGCTGCCGAGGCGCCAGGATTGAACCCCAGAGCAAGCTTAAACCGAAACGGTCACAGCTCGCTCAGCGCGGAGCGGCAAGGCCAACTTTGGCCAAATACGGCTCGAGTTCCGCAATCTCGTCGGAGCCGACGATGGCGCCGATGTAGCCGTCAGGCCGGATGAGCGCCCATTCGCCCGGCGCGAGACCATAGGCGTCGTGAAAATGGCCGTGATCGTCCAGGATGTCGCCGCGCGGGCCAACGACATGAATGCGTAAGCCCGGCCGGGGCGGAATTGCGCCGCGGTCTGTCCCGCTGCCGAGAAGCGTCCAGTGCGGACCATGAAGCAGCGCGAACAGGCGCGTCGGCTGGCCGGCCCGGCCCCGCATCGGCGCGTCGGGCGCCCGCTCGCCCGCGCCGACGCCGTCCCGGTCGCTTGTCTGCAGCGCGAGCGATGAGCCACGGTAGCCCAGGTCGAGCTGCCGTGTCTCGCGGCCTCGCCGCATCGATCCCTGTTTCGCTTCGTCCAGAAGGCGAGTCGAAAGATTGAGCATTCCGGCGGCGATAGGACGGCGTTCTTCCTCATAAGTGTCGAGCAGGGACTCGCGGGCGCCCTTGAGCGCGGAGGCGAGTTTCCAGCCGAGGTTGTAGCTATCCTGAACGCTGGTGTTGAGGCCCTGTCCTCCGGTCGGCGGATGGATATGGGCGGCGTCTCCGACCAGAAACGCCCGCCCGACCCTGTAGCGGTCCGCAAGCCGGGCGTTCATCGAATAGACCGAGGCCCACGTAACCGAGCGGATGGCGATTTTGCGCCCGGTGCGGTGGATGGCGAGCGCCGTCAGTCCCTCGGCGCTCAGATCGACGTCCCCCGCGAGAGGCGCGCCTGCCTGGACCTGAAAAAGATCGGCGCCTGCAAGCGGACAGAACATGATCTGTTCGCCGCCCGCGCCGAAGCGATGCCAAGCGTCGCGGCTGAGGCCCTCGAGATCGACATCGGCGACAATCGCACGCACGCCCAGCGTCTCGCCGGGGAAGCCGACGCCGAGCGCGTTGCGCACGAAGCTTCGGCCGCCGTCGGCGCCAACGAGGAAACGCGCGCGGATGGTCTCGCCGCCCACCTCCGCGACGACGCCCTCGCTGTCCTGCGCAAAGCCGGTAAGTTCGCGTCCGAATTCGGGCGCGGCCCCGAGTTCGGCCAGACGCTCGCGCATCAGGGCTTCGGTGAGAAACTGCGGCGACATTAGTGTCCCGCGGTAAGGCTCGGCCGGCGTCGGGGCGAAGGGCGCGTCGCCGATCGGCTCGTCCACACTATCTCCGTTGGGGCCGTACCGGCGCGTCGGCGGATAGGGACCGCCGACCGCAAACAGCCGGTCGACGAAGTCGAGGTCCTCGAACACTTCCAGGGTGCGCGGCTGAAGGCCCTTGCCTCGCGAGCCGCGAAACGGCGCCTCCGCCTTCTCGATCAGCCGGAAATCGACGCCGCGCCGGGCAAGGTCGATCGCGAGCGCAAGCCCCGCCGCGCCGGCGCCGCAAATCAATATGTCGGTGGTCGCCTCTTGCGGCATGACGCGGGCTCCGAATAGGTGTATAGTGCACATAATGCAAGCCTGCCGGCGAGGTCAAGAGAAAAGTGCGTAATACACATAGTTCTCGCCGAACGCTGCGCACGCTGCATGAGGCGCTGATCGACGTAATCGGTTTCACAAACCGCCCGCAGAACGATCTGATCCTGCTGCGCGAGGCGGGGGTGACATTGGATCGCGCGCTATTTCCGCTGCTGGTGCTCATTCAGCGCCGGGGACCGCTCGGGATAGGGGAGCTCGCGGACTGGATCGGCCGCGATTACACGACGGTCAGCCGCCAGGTGGCGAAGCTCGAAACGCTCGGCCTGGTCGCGAGGCGATCAGGGCAAGCCGACGGCCGCGTGACTGAGGCTGTCGTCACCGATAAAGGCCAGGCCATTTCGAACATGCTGGACGCGACGCGAGAGAGGCTGGCGCGGAGCGCGCTTGCCGGATGGAGCAGCGAGGACTTGACGGAGTTCGCGCGCCTGCTGCGCCGGTTCGCCGACAGTTTGATGGGGCGGGCGGAGAAGCGGTGAGGGCCCTGTGTCCGCCTCGCGTGGAGAGCCGACGCCTGAACGGGCGCCGGCCTTCCATTCCCAGGTCCGTTGTGGTTACGCTAGCCGCATTCCCTTTCCGCACGGAACTTCCTGTTGTCTGAGCACAAGCGAAAGAAACAACTAGCAGCGCGTCAGGAGGAGGAGGAGCTTGTAGCGCGACAATACAAGGATTGGGTCTACCCGCGGCCTATTCCGGACATCGCTGAATTCGTCAAACAGTCGTTCGACCTGTCGGATCCGTCGCTGTTCCGCCGAAAGTTCTGGCCGAGAAAAACCGAGCCGGAAAACCTCAGCATCTTGATTGCCGGATGCGGGGCCAACCAGGCCGCGCACTATGCATTCACCAACCGCAATTCCGAGGTTCTTGGAATCGACCTATCGGACAGCTCCTTGAGCCATGAAGCTTATCTCAAGCAAAGGCATGGGTTGGGCAACCTTGAATTGCTGCGGATGGGCCTTGGCGAGATAGGCTCTCTAGGGCGAACTTTCGATCTCGTCGTCTGCACCGGCGTCTTGCATCATCTGCCGGATCCGGATGCAGGGCTGCGTTCTCTGCGTGATGTCCTCAAGCCCCACGGCGTCATGAGCATAATGCTTTATGGCTCCTACCCTCGCGTCGGCGTCTATATGCTGCAAGAGGTGTTCCGCCAACTTGGTCTCAAGCAGGACGTCGAGGGTATAGGCGTCGTCAAGCGCGCAATCGATGTGTTGCCGAGATGGCATCACCTTAATGTGTACAGGCAGACAGCGCCCGACCTGGGCTACGACTCCGGTCTGGTGGATACATTCCTGCATCCCTCGGACAGAGCTTTCACGGTTCCAGAGATTCTCAGGTTGGCGCGGGATAACAATCTCACGCTTCAGTCGTGGCTCGATAACCTGACATATTCGTTGTCCGCGACTATCGCGGACCCGACGCATCCTGTCAGAAAGCTCGCCGAGACGCTTCCCGTCGCCAGACAGTGGGAGATCGTTGAGTTGATGGGACAGTCCGTGGCCCGTCACAATTTCCTTCTATGCCATCCCGGAAAAGACAAACGAGACTATGCGCTCGATTTTTCGGGAGACGAATGGCTCGAATATATCCCGAGTCGACGCCATCCGCTCGCGGTGCAGCCGATACTCGATGGAGCGAAAGGGTCGAGACGACTGGCGATACGCCGCCTTTCTCACTCGGTCACGCTGGAAGCGATTGAAGCTGAGCTATTTGCGCAAATCGATGGCGCCCGGACGATCAGGGGCATGTTGGGGACCACGCATGTCGCACAATCCAAGGAGGACCTGCTGCCGGCGGCGAGAAGCTTCTTCGCTCGAATGGCGGAGTGGGATCATCTGCAGTTTGAAATCCGTTAGACCACATATCGAATACGCAACTGTTGTACGCAGAGAGAATGTAGATAAGCGAGCGAGCGCGACGCGGCCGACGCAATTTTCTTGCGAAAATCAGAAAGACGTGGTAAAGCTTTTCGTACCCGTCGGAACGATTGGTGTTGACCTGCGCAATGCGGAGGGCCGGACAGGATGTTCACTTTTTCGCACCTAAGCTGTTGAAAAGTCGCGAAGTGGAACTATGCGGGTCCACGGCGTTTGGGGAAGCGAGTTGATTGAGATTTTGAGCTCGCATCCTGCGCTCCCTGCCTTGGACGCCAAGGCATGACCGAGTCGGGGCCGGGGCGCGGAGTGTGCCTGGTGATCGGAGCAGGCGACGGGCTCGGCGGTTCGATCGCGCGCGCCTTCGCCCGCGAGGGGCTGAGTGCTTGCGTGACCCGGAGGCCGCGTCACACCGACGCCATCGACAAACTGGCGGAGACGATCCGCGCCGAGGGCGGCGAAGCGCATTCCTTCAGGCTGGACGCGCGGGTCGAAGCCGATGTCGCGGCGCTCGTCGAGCGGATCGAGCGCGAGATCGGCGCAATCGAGGTTCTCGTCTTCAACATCGGCGCGAACGTGCGCTTCTCTGTCGTCGAGACGACAACGCAGGTCTATTCCAAGGTCTGGGAGATGGCGGCGCTCGCCGGATTCCTGACCAGCCGCGAAGCCGCGCGGGCTATGCTCGCGCGCGGACACGGCACGATCCTGTTCACAGGCGCAACCGCCAGCGTCCGCGGCGGCGCGGGCTTTTCCGCCTTCGCCGGGGCGAAGCATGCGCTCCGCGCGCTCGCGCAAAGTCTCGCGCGCGAACTGGGGCCCAAGGGCGTCCATGTCGCCCATATCGTCATCGACGGCGCGATCGACGGCGCCTTCATCCGCGGCCTCATGCCCGACGCCGCGGAAAAGCTGGCGCGGGATGAGATTTTGTCGCCTGACGAGATCGCCCGGAACTACGTCTGGCTGCATAACCAGAAGCGCGGCGCCTGGACATTCGAAATGGACTTGCGGCCGTGGAAGGAGCCGTGGTGATGAGCGCGACGATCGAGTTCATCTTCGATTTTGGCAGCCCCAACGCCTATCTCGCCTATCGCGCGCTGCCGCCGATCCTCGAGCGGACCGGCGCCCGGCTCGTCATCACTCCCTGCCTGCTCGGCGGCATCTTCAAGGCGACCGGCAACCAGGCGCCGATGATCGCCTTCACGCCGATCAAGGGCAAGTTCGAATACGAGATGCTGGAGATTCGCCGCTTCGTCGCTAGGCACAGGTTCCAGAAGTTCCGGCTCAACCCCCATTTTCCGGTCAACACGCTGATGCTGATGCGCGGGCTCGTCGCCGCGCAGGAGGCCGGCTCCGGCGCCGCTTATATCGAGATGGGCCTTGCCGGAATGTGGGAGGAAGGCCTCAAGCTCGATGACAAGGAGGTTCTTGCGCGCCGCATCGATGCGGCGGGTCTCGATTCGGCGAGCCTCATGGCGGCGGCTCAAACTGATCGGGTCAAGCAGAAGCTTGCCGACAATACGGCTGCTGCAGTTGAGCGCGGGGTATTCGGAATCCCCACGTTCTTCGTCGGCCGGGAAATGTTCTTCGGCAAGGACCGGCTCGGGCAGGTCGAGGAAGCGATCGAGGCGGCGAGGGCGCATACAGGTTCGTAAGCCGCGCCCGGATGCGAAATTAAGCATTAACGCCGGATCACGTCCTCGTGACGAAGGGTTGCGACAATTTTAGCAATCACATCCAAGCTAAGGTAATCGCTTGCTGGGATTTTTCCTCATGAGCGGGACATCGCGCCTTGGGACATTGGGCCGCCCGTCGAACATGTGGAGAATCCGATGACTCGAGTTCACTGGAGTGTGAGTTGTTGCATCTCGTCAATAATCGCCAATACATCAGTTGGTTACACCGAAAATTGCATTTCTGATCGTCCGCGATGGACTGGCTTGGGTATGCAATCGGGTAACAGCGCTATGTGGCTTAGGTGACCATGCCCGATTCCGAACTGTCAGATTTGCTCTCGAGCAAAAGCGAGGACCTCTCCGTAGAATACAAGGCGTGGTTGGACACGCGCGACCCGGCGACGAGAGCGAAATTAGCCAAGCACTTCGCTGCTCTTTGCAACCACGGGGGCGGTTTCCTCGTGTTCGGGGTGCAGGATCAAACCCGCGCTCCGATGGGGGAGACGACATATGAACGGCAGTCATTCAACCAAGACGAACTCGCGGGCATCGTTCAGAGGTATCTCGATCCTCGGCCGGCCATAAGGGTGGAAGAAGCAGAGCGCGACGGAGTTCGATATCCCGTCGTGATTGTTCCGCCTCACGGGCCGAGACCTGTCATCGCTATCGCCGACGGTCCGCAAGACGGAGCGGGCAGGCCGATCGGAATTCGGAAGGGCGCAGTCTATATTCGAGCGTCCGGCCCAGAAAGCGTTTCGATTTCATCGCCGGATGACTGGAACGCGCTGTTTGACCGCTGTCTTGCAAATAGAGCGGATCACTTGGGAGCCATCCTGCGAACGGCGCTCGCTCGTCCCGGGCGTCCCCTCCCGAGCGCAGGCGCGACGCTCACCGCCGCCGTCGATGCGACCGCAGACGATTTTGAGTTCCAAATCTACGAATTGTCTCTGCCACCACAATATGTGAAGAGTGCCTACTCTGTGATGGGATATTCGTTAATCCGCGAGGATGGAGGACTAGTTGAATTACATGGGATACGATCCTTAAACCAACGCGTCGCAATATCAATGCGTGAGTTTGCCTACAACGGGTGGGCGCCGTTCCTTCCCTTGACCTTCCCACAAAGGGCGCCACAAATTAGAACCGACAAATTGCTTGGAGAAGATCAAGTATACCTAGAAGGTATGCGGCTATCCGCGATGGGGACACTCCCCGGCGCTTTAGATTATTGGCGAATTTACGAGGCGGGCGTCGCAGCGACGGCCCAAAGCTACCGAGAAGACAGTCATCCAGATGGGCGGCCGTCGAACCCGCCCTTTTTGAACGTGAAACTGGTCCTCTGGCGGGTCCACTCGCTTCTCGCACATGCCCGGCTGGTCGGTCAGGAGACCCCCGGCGTACAGCAAGTCTCAGTGCGGATGGATTGGCGTGGCTTGGCTGGCCGGATGCTGACGTGGGATTTCCGGGATGGGTATGCAGCGAATGGAACCGTTGTCGACAACCGCTTCGCCAAGACCATCCTGCTGAATTGGGCCGATCTAAGATACTCATATTTTCAGTCGCTCAGGCGGGTTGTCTTACCTGTTTTCGATCTGTTCGAAGGGGGTGGAGGGAGGTCAATGGCTGAACTGCTTACCCGTACCGCCGTTACCGACGCCTTTGAGGAGTTCGGGAAGGGAGCTCGCTTATTTGAGGACTGAACTCGCAGGTCTTTGGAAGCGCCCATGCCTTGGCGCAGCGCCGCGAACGAGGGAGATGGCCATGATCAACGGAACGAAACGGCTCTTGCTTATCGGAGCTTCGGCTCTCGCGATTCTTGCCGCCGCGACGGACGCACACGCTGCGGTGACCTTCGCGATTCCGGGTGGGTACGACTATATCGTGCCGGTCAGCGGCCTTTATGCGATTAAGGTTTTCGGCGCGCAAGGCGGCGAAAACTTTACGGCTCAGGGGGGTCTGGGCGCTGAGGTCGCCGGGGATGTGTTCCTGTCGGCTGGCGAGAATTTGACGATTTTGGTCGGCGGGCAAGGTGGAGCTGACGAAGGCGACGCGGCCTCCGGTGGCGGCGGCGGTAGCTTCATATTCGGACCCGCGGATTTGCTTGCGGCGGCCGGCGGCGGGGGCGGCGCCATCTTTTTCCTTGGCGGCGGACCTGGACTGGCCGAACCTGGCAGTAGCCCAGGCGGGGGCGGCATCGGAGGGACCTCTACAATTGAATCGCAATTGTGCGGGGTTTGCGGCAACGGCGGCGGCGGCGCCGGCGCCTACGGACCCGGCGGCGACGGCTATGGCGCTGGGTCCGGCAAAGGGGGGTCTTTAACAAGCGGTGGCAGCGGCGCCCCCAATGTAGGCGCTGGCGACGGCGGATACGGCGGTGGGGGCGGTGGGGGGTATAACGGAGGCGGCGGCGGGGGCGGCTCTTACGGCGGAAACGGCGCCGCATTGGGCGGCGGCAGCGGCGGGGGGTCCTTCCTCGCGAGCGGATTCACCGATCAGGTGCTGCTTTCGGGCGCCAACTCTGGCAATGGCTTCGTCAGCATCATGGATATTCCCGAGCCTTCGACATGGGCCATGATGCTACTCGGCTTCGCCGGGCTCGGCTTTGCCAGATATAGGTCGCGACGAGCGAAGGCCGGCGCGCTGGCCTGACTGTCGGATTCGCCTCAACGGCCGTCGCGCCCCATCTCCTTGCCCATGACCCGCATCGCCATTTCTGCCGCTGCGTTCGACGCGATCGCCGCCACGTTGCCCTCGAGCGTCGGGTACGAGCGGATCCGAGCGCCGAACGGCGACTATTTTATCTGGCTGGATCCGCGGTACGTCGACCGGCTGTGCCAGATGCGATGGCCGGGAGGAGCTGTTCCGATGTCATCTTGAGGCTGACGAAGAGCTAACCGGCCAACGCAGTTCTTCGCGCCCGATAGCCGGCCCAGCCTAGGCCCACGAAGCCGATCAGCATCATCGCCCAGGTAGAGGGCTCAGGGAAATCAGCGACGCCGGCTACGCCGTTGATGCTCAAATTATCGGTTGGCCCCGCCGCCGTTATGAGGACGGAAGTAACCCCCGTCGCATCCACAACTCCGAAGAAGTTCGAGGTAACGTAACCGTCGCCTGTGCTGTTAAACGTGGTCGTGGACCCGTCGGACAGCGTAAACGTCACATCGCTGCCTTCAAACGTGCCGTAGTCAAGTGCGAAGGCGTCTACCGACGACGGAAATGTTATGAGAATATTTGGGACCCCGGTCGTCTGTTCATTTGAGGTGAGAACCGCGGGGACGCCGCTGAAGAAGGGACTCGTGTTGAAGAAATTTCCGTTACTTAGGAGGGCGCTCTGAGAAAACGTCACGGAGTCGTATGTAACCGAAGCGTCACCCGCGCCCAAAAAGTCAAAACCAAGGCCCGACGTTCCAAGTCCCACGTCCGGAATTGCTATCGTCTCGTAGGGCGGCGCAGCGGCGAGAAACGAGGTCAAGTCAGAGAAAAAGGTAACGGTCGCGTTTGCGGCCGTCGTGCACAGCAACACAGCCGCGCCAACGGCCCCGATCAGTTTTACTTTCATCGTGACCCCCGCGCGCTCGGCACCCTTGGCCGAGGCCTTGAATACGATGCTGCACAATTCTGTGCGTTTCGCAAGTGTACGTTGACTCGTGGCCTGCGCGCCCGGTCAAGACCTACAGCGACCTGATCCTGCGGCTGGCGACGGCGGGCTAAAAAAGCCCCGCGCGATGCGTCCGGGGAGGGC
Source organism: uncultured Alphaproteobacteria bacterium (assembly GCA_963794655.1). Lineage (GTDB taxonomy): Bacteria > Pseudomonadota > Alphaproteobacteria > Rhizobiales > Beijerinckiaceae > Roseiarcus. Next base: position 662,986 of record CAWCEV010000003.1, on the reverse strand, counting down.
GGCTTCGCAGCGGGGCTATGGGGCGCGCCGGGCTAGGGGGCAATAAAGGCGCGCCCAGAATCACCTTCGCACGTCATTGCGGCAGGGCGAGGGCGGGAAGGCCGCCTGGTAGCCCCGGGCGCGCGGGCTGGGGATCATGCCCCAGCGGCGTTCGCATGCCTGCCAACGAGGCCCTATTGCGTTCGCGCGCGCCGCTTGAGGTGGTTCTTGAGGAGCGCGATCGCCACCATCTCCTCGTGCATGTCGCCGTCCGCATGCTCCAGGATGTAGGCAGCCCGGGCATAGAAGGCGTCGTCGTCGGCGCTCGGAACGTCCAGCGCCTTCGTGGCGTCAATCTCGGCCTGGACAGCAGCGTCGAATTCCGGGCCGTCTGGCGCGTCCTCGTCCGTTAGCTTAGTCACTTCGGTTTGGGCGACGCGGTGAGCTGTAAGCAGCATTGCAAAGCGTTGTAAGAGCTAACTAATTGATATTAAGTAGATAATTTCGCTACGCGCGTTGCGATTTGCGCTGCAGCCATGGGACAGAATTTGTTAAAGATTTCGCTGTTGAATTGGAGGCGGCAGGGGCTGCGGGGAAGGGAGGAGCCAAAACGCCATGCCAGAAGAACAAATCGAACCAGACAAGGAAACCATCGCAGCTGAGAAAATTTTGCAGCTTCCCGTCAATGCGATCTACCCGCTACTGAAGGATCTCGATCTCGAAAAGTTTCGCAGCAAGCTGTTCGAGAGAAATCGGAAACTGCTAGGCGATGCTCTTACGCGCCATCAGTCTGGCGAACGACTGAGCGGCGCCGAGCTCTCTGCGCTCACGGCCTGCGAATTCGTCGAGCCGGAGCCGCCTCACGAGCTCAACGTCGTTAATTTCGAGCCGCCCCGCTCAGGCCACGCCGACACGGAGGAATGAACGCCACAAATGGCTGCTTGGGACTCAGCCGTGTGATGCGAGCCGCCAGAAGGTGCGGAAGATTTGCGCACCTTCTCAGGTCGAGCGCTCACCGCCGCCGCCATGTCGTGATTAACGCCGCTCGGGATCGCCGCGCCGACGGCGGCGCCGCTCGAAGGCCTAAGACACGTCCTCCGATCATCGCAGGGTTGTTGGCAATGGCCAGACGATCGGTGTCACGAAAAAGGGACATCGCGCGGATGGGGCGCGAACGTCGCAGTTGGGCGGTTTGCGGACCTCAAGGGGTCTCGTCGGGAAGGACCGCTTCTCGGGCGGCAGCGGACCTCCCTTGTACCGTAGGCTGTCAAGAGAAAGGCCGCCCTCAGGCGGCCCGGAAAGGCTCTGCATTGGGTCTTGTTCAGGCAGGCAACGCAGCTCCCTTCCGCCTGGCGCGGTAGCCGGCAAAGCCCAACCCCGCGAAGCCGAGCAGCATCATCGCCCAGGTCGAGGGCTCGGGGACCGAGTTAGCCAGGAACCCGTTGACATTCGGCCCGTCGGTGTTCGCATAGAAGCCAACCAGCTGACCCTTGTCGTTGATGCCGTTGACAAGGGTCCCCTCAACGCCAAACGCGGTCGTGCCGTCGGCGTTTGGCTCGTTGATTGTCGTCAAGGTGTTCGTGAGCCAATTGTAGACGAACCCATCGGTGTTGCCCTGGGCGTCGACATAGCTTCCGACGACCTGATTTTCGTTATTCAGACCGAACGCCATCGTATTGGTGTCATTCCCGAAATTCAGGGGTATAAATGTGTCCCCATTCAGGAGAAAACCTTCCACAGCGTCGGTTTCCCCATTAGTGAAAAATCCCGATATTACATTGGAATTATTGACGCCAGTAGCGGTCGTCGACACGGGGTTATCGGCTGCAGGAACAGTCACCGGCAGGAACACGGGGGACGTAGGAGTGCTGAGGTTTACGAGTTCTCCCTCAGTAACGCCGCTGCTATTCACGTAAACGCCTGCCGCTAACGAATTGTCGTTGATCCCCAGCAGTTGATTGAAGGGTGTGGTGGTCGAAGTGCTGGGATTGTCTACCGTGGTACTCGAGCCACCAGTAAATATGAAACCGTGGTTTACGCCGCTAGCGTCGACGTAGAACCCTACCGTCGCGCCGGTGTTATTGATGCCGACCACCTGGGTCTGGGCCGAGGCAGGGAAATTATAGCCGCTAAAATTCCCGGAACCATATGGAGGAGCGATTGTGAATCCGTTGTTGGGAACGACCGTACCGTCGCCGAAATAGCCTGCGATCGTACCAGCGTTGTTGATGCCGAGCAGTTGGGTGAAATTCCCGTCGCCACCTGTGCTGTTTATCGTCGTGAACGAGTAACCGCCAGCCATAGCGCAGGACACGGCGGATGAAAGACCGAGCGCTGCGAATGCGACCGCAGAAACGATATAAATGCGCATGGTTGTGTTTCCCCCTTGAAGAATTCAATTGAGATTTCGAATTCGGCGCGCGATTAAAAGCCAGCGCGCAGACAAGTCATCGAGATTTCAGCAATATAATTTTCACGTTTCTGTCACGTCATCAACAGCCGACGCCACAGACATGTCCGCAAAACGACCGCGGACGCTGAATATCTCGGTATATAGGTACTTCTACCTAAGGCATTGCTACCATCGAATCCGCCAGAAAGCAAGCGATTTACGAACAGGGGACAACATCGGTGCTTGAACAAGAAAGTTTACGCAGATTACCTCGTAATTTGTCAGGCGGTTTAACGTTTAGGGTCTGTCGTTACCATCATAAAGTGGTGGATAAAACGTTTCTTTGATCTGGTCGGCGCACGCAGCAATCACCGGAATTTACAGTCTGTCCGCCGCGTTTACTCATCAGCGAAACGCGTACACCCCTCCCCATTTCCGCACGGAACTTCTCCACTGGGAAGGACTTCGATCGATCCGCCGGACGTGTGGGACTTCCGCTTCGGGTCGGTTTGACCTGTTCGCGGGGCTGCCCGCGGCCGACCGCTATTCGCGCCTTTGCTTCCATCCCCTCGGGCCTCGTCGCATAGCAAATCCCGCCATATGCACCTCGATCAAGCCCCCCGCTGGCCCTTCGGCAGACGAGCCAAGGCACGTTGGCGCACGCGCAGCTCAATTAGCGGTCAGTCGAAAAAGCGCGGCGCGCGATATCGAGATCTGACCGCGGCTCGACTCCTGCCCACAGGAACTCGCCCCCTCGACGTGCATTGAGTGCGAGCTCGGTAGCTGCCCAGATCAGCGCGTCGACGCGGTCCCACAAGCTGCCAGACGAGCCGAGCATGTTCGGAGCAAAGCCGCACATTTGGTCCTCGAGCTCGGAGAAACTGCCGACGAGGTGCGCGCGACCATTCTCCCAGAGCGCGGACACCGGCTCACCCCTCACAAATTTTCCGCGCGAGGCATGAACGGCGCGATAAGGAATTGTCGCGTCAACGGCGCGCAAGGTTGCCTCAACCAACGATCCGCCATTGTTGACCTCAGCGACGATCCGATCGGCCTGCCAGCGCTTGAACGCCGCAATGGCTGTTTCCGCCCACCGATGCGGAGCGTGGCGACCAGACAAGTCCTCGAGGACGCAAACGTGATCACGATAATCGATGCCGGCGACAATGATGCCTGTCTCGTCACTGTCCTCGTGAGCGCTCACAGCTGGGTCGATCGCAACCACGATCCTCTTGAAGTCCCATTCGGCGGCGGATGCGGGGAGCCTTGAAGCTTCAAGGCCAGCTCGATTCCAAAGAGCGCCCGGCGTGTCGTCGAGGATTTCCGCCAAAAGCTCTTGCCTGCCTTGGCGCGTGCCTTCGAACTTGCGCACGATTTGATGGATGAACGCGTCGCTAAGATTAGCCGCGTTGTCGAAAGTCGAGCCCTTCGTGACATGCGTTCTGGGATCATTGACGAGCGACTTGATGATCTTCGTCGGTCGAGGCGTTGTGGCGATGACAGCTTGCGGCTTGCGTCCGAGACGGAGGCCGAGGAGGGCCTGGTCCCACGCGTCAGGTTCACGCCAGGAAGCAAGCTCATCGGCCGCTATTTTCATGTGCTGTTTTCCGCGGAGCCGGTCGGGCTCCTCGGCCGAGAATAGTAACGAGATCGCGCCATTCGGCCATCTCAATTCATACGATCTCTTCAGGTATTCAGGTCGCTCGCTGCTCGGGCAGCACGCCAGAATTCCGGCCGGGCCCTCCACCATGATTGTGCGGACGTCGTCGCTGGTCGCGCCGATCAGGTTCACAAAATTATAGCCTTGTGCGATCCATTGGCGCACGGTCTCCGAGACCGTGCGGGTCTTGCCGAAGCCGCGGCCCGCAAGGATGAGCCAGTAGAGCCAATCGCCTTCGGGAAGGCGCTGAGCCGGCCTCGCCTGGCTGGGCCAGTCATGCGAGATTTTTCCTGCTAGCTCGCGGAGCGCTTCATTCAGCATCGGCGAATTCCGCCTCTATCAAAGCCGGCCCCCCGCTGAAGCGCGAGCCGTTCGCCGGCGGCGTCTCCATCTCACTTACCCGCTCGAGGAGTCCGACAATTGCGCCTCTGGCCTCCGGATGCGAGCGCGCGATCTCGAGCAAGCCTTCGGAGAGCGCGATGAACGTCGGACTTGCCACGATGTTGACTTGCGTGTGGTGGTTGTTCACGACGAGCGCCCCAAGCGCCTTTAATTCGCCGCTGAGCTGGCCAGCGTGGCGCATCGCGTCGAGCAACTTGCCGCTGAGATTCGCGACACCTTGGTTATCGTTTGCCTCGGTGCACGCGAGCACGCGACCCCAGAGCAGGGAAACGAGAATGTTCGCCTTCTCGCGCAGTGACGTGCCATCCTTCGCGGCGAGCTCGGCCAGTTGCAAGATCTGCCCCGCGCCAGCCAGCAATTCCCGACGTCTTTCCGGCGAGCAATGCGCCATGTGGCGCTGGACAGCCCAGCGAGACATCCCCCATCGGGCGCCCACGGCAGAGGCACTTGCGCCACCCAATCTCATGACTTCCAGACGAGACTGGTCGTCTGGCGGTAAGCGGCATGCCAGACACTGGTTGCTTCGTAGGGCCCTGGGCTTTTTCATTTCGTACCTTGAGGTTTGGCGGGCGACCCGCCCCTGCTTCGAAGGGCTGGGGGCGGATCGCTGCCTTGCTACTCTGCGAACGCCGCAGCCCATCCCTCAGAGCCGCCTTGCGCCGACATGCGACACCCCGACGCGACGAACCATCGTATGTCGCTGCACGTTATGAGCCGCGTGCCCCCGGCTCGCCTACGAGGTGAGATTGAATGGATCCCTCGCGGCAATTCCTGTTTACGGGCTGAAGAGCCCGATCTCGCCCGCTGCTAGCGCCAGTTTGCCCTGGAGCGTACGAAGGCGCATATCGCCGTCAGGCAGGAGCGCGAGGATCTCCGAGATGCGGTGACAGGCCTCAAGCAGGCGCTCCCGCAGGATCGCGAGCATGGCGTCGATATTTGCCCCTTGCGCAAAGGCCGCCGTCCGCGCCTCGGCCGATGGGGGGCCAACCGAGGCGCGGGGCGTGGCCGTTGCCCCAGAGGGGGCCGCGGTGACCTTTGAGGCGGGGCGCGCCATGGTCATGAAATCTCGCTTAAGAGGTTGTTGAGCGCGGTCAGGTTCGCGTCGCCGCTTGGCGTGAGAGCGGTGAGCTGTTTCAGCTGGATGACGGCGTCGTTGAGCGTCAGAAGCAACTGTTGCCGAAGGACCTCGACATTGGCGCCGGACGTCGTCGACAGTTTCTTGGCGTTGGCTGTCGTCGTGATCGCCTTGGCGTCCGTGGTTGCGGTCATGGCGGTTCCCCTACTCGCTCAGCAAGCCGGCGCGCGAGAGGCTCAATTTCAGTTCAATGCGCTGTTCCGCATTGAGCTTGGATGATGCCAGTTGCAGATCAAGGGCGCCGACCTCGATCTTCGCCTTCGGCGTCTCGATTCCGGCCGCATGGAGCAGTCGGAAAGCAGGCTTCGCCAGGCGCGCGACGGCGGCCTCGATCGAGAAACTCTTGTCGGCGTCGGCTGTGATGGTCATTGTCATTGGGGATTTCCTTGCGGTTGAAGTTGATGGTTGGCTGGCGTTCAGCAACTCGTCCTTGGGTTAGACCGCGGTTGCGGTCTTGTGACTGACCTTCGGCAGGAAGCGCGGATCGGCGGCGCGCTCGCGCTGCTCCCCAAGACGCAGATCGTGAAAAACGACGTTTTCGTCCATCGAGAGGTCGAGATCCGGGAAGGCAGGCGCGGGGGCGAGCGGGTCGCGCTCAAGCGAGGCCTTGAAACCCTCGAGAATGCCAAATGACTTGTCGACCTCGCGACCCTCAACCACAAGCTCGGTGTCATCGGCGCTCGAAGCGTCGACGATGATCGCAGCGCGCCGCGTCGGGTGGTAGTCAACCGGCGCCGGATCGACGGCCCGACGAAGAGCCTCGAGCCTCGTCAGCGCGAGCCTAGCGGTCTCAAGGCTCTCAGCGAGCTCGGCCTTAAGGCCGGCTCCGATCGACTCCACGACGACAGCGTTGATCAGATCCCGTTTGTCCTGCTCCAGGGCCTGAGCTCTGCCCTGAATCTTCTCCCTCTCGGCGATCACGGCGGCCAAGGCACGCTCCGCGACAAGCTTGTCTGAATGCGCGTCGATCATCGCGGCGCCTGCTCGCCTGGCTCGACCGCCAACCGATCCCCAGAGGCCGGAGAGCCCGTCCCGCAGCCTGGCAATCAGCATCGACGCATCGGCGTCGATCGCGTCGTCGTACTGCGCTTCGGCGGCAACGGCTTTCGCGACGTCGCCCTGGAGGTGGGCCTCAATGCCCTCGAGGCGCTTGTCCTCGGCGCTCAGGCCAGCGATCTCGCCGAAGCACCTGGCGAGATCACGACGGGCCGGCGGAAGGCCGTCGATGGGGCCGGCGGGGAAACTGAAGATCGAGGCCATCGTCAGCGGGCCCACGGGCGGGGAGCTACCGGCGGCGCCGGATTGTGCGGCCCGACCGATCCACCTGGGCGAGGCTCCACGCGATTTCCGGCCGGTGACGGGTAACCAAAACTGTCCCGCCGCGGAGCCCCGACGGGAACAATCTGACCGCCATTGGCGGGCGGAAGCGGCCCGACGCCCGGGTCTATCCGAGGCGGCAGTCCAAATTCATTCGCCATTTTCTTCCCCCGACCCTGATTTTACCGCCGCTCAAAATGCGTGCGCCACAATATAATCCAGGCGTACGGACGTGCACAATAGCAAAGCCCAACAACAGTTCATGATATTTTCAAATGAAATCTCGTGTTACTGTCTTAACGTGTCCCGATATGTCATGGTGTACTATCAAAAAACCTATCGGCATTGCCTATGGAAGACGCAGGGACTCTCGAACGACGCCCTTGACCATGGCAAAGTGATTCGATCCGATCTGCGGACAGAAGGAGGCTATTTTTGATTTTTCCCCGCCCTCGACTTGGGCTTTGGATTCCCCCCTCCGGGGTTGCGGAGCGGTCGGGACGGGCGACAATGCAGAGCTGTTTGGTGTTCTGCGTTTTCAGCGGCGGCGTAACGGGCCGAGCAGGACGGGCGCCAGCGACCGAGAGGGGCGTCAGGAACGGGCAAAAACAGCGAGGCAGGTGATATACTATCAGAGGCTCCATCGGCCTAAGTCACTGCAATAGCTCAGCGATCATCCTCGGAATAGCAATGGGGTAACGCCGAGGGTAGCGGAATAGCTCAAAGGGCCTTCGAAGGCGCTACGCTCGCTGACCCAGAGGCGGAGCCGCGACGCAGGCGCGGTCGCTGAAGGGGGTCGAGCGTCGAAGCCCCCCGAACTGGCCGGCGAACCGGCGACAGCCGCCAGCGGGCCGCTGAGGGGGCCCTGACGGCCGCCAAAGCGCGAAAGGAAACCGGGGTGGTTGACCTTGCGATGGCGACGCGCGACCGGACCAGGCTCGCGCGCGCGACCATGGCGGACCTGGGATAGCGGCCGCACGCAGGCCTGCGCATGGCGAGCGCGAGCGAAGCAGGCGACACCGGGATCGAGCGGCAGGCGTCGCGTCCTTGGTTTACTGCTATACTCTGGGCGAAACACCCGTATCCGCCGGAGGCGCAGTGGACGGCAAAGTAAACAGATTTGTCTACGCCGTCGGTATCCTCACCATATTATACGTGATCATTTCGTTCGCGTGGTTGATTGACGACAGCCGGCCAACGGTGCGGCAGTTTTGTCGCTCTCATCCGACATGGAATGAAGCTATCTTCACCAACGGCGACGACGAGATTGTCCGCAGGTGTCATCATTCCGGTCTGGCAGAGATGATCGTCACCCTGCTCTCACCTATAGAGGCCGGCGCCGCGGCTTTGATAGCCGCCGTGCTCTCACCGCTGGAGTCCTGGGCCGGGCGTTGAAAGCCTCGGGAGCCCGCTGGCGACCCTCCGTCGACTATTGGCCTGTCTGGTTCCGGCGAGCGGCAAGTGGCGGGGTCTTCGGGTGTCCTCTGGTCCTGCGTCATGAGCAAAGGGGCTCGAGCATGCCTGGTCGGACGCCGAGCCGCCGCATGATCGCGCGAGCGGTCGGACCAGCCATCGTCTCGGTGAAGACTCCGACGTCATCGACTTCAAATGGCCACTCCAGCGCCTCGGCGAGGGCTTCGACGGCGTTCCAAATCACGTCGATCTCCAATGCCTGTTGAGCGCGGCTCCAGACCGTCTCTTCGTAGGCGTAGCGATCGTGACCCCCGATGAGCTGGAGCGTCTTGGCAATGCTCTCGATCTGGTGGTGGTCGCCCTCCGTGGCGCCGAGCATGCACAGCGACGCATCCGCCGATAGGCGATATTTCCGCTCTGCCGCCGGTCCCGCTGCAAACGCGACTCCCTCGGCGATGACTTCCGCGGTTAGGAATCCTCGGTCAATGAGACGATAGACGCGGGACACCAGCGTCTTCCGTCCATTAACGCAACCGCTATAGGTCACCCCCATGCTCCCATCGGGAAGACGGAGCATCTTCTTTGTCAGATGAACGCCCGCGCAACCGAGGCCGAGGGCGTACATGAGGACCGCGTGACCTGCTTCATGGTATTGCGTCGCCTCCATCTCAACAATGTGAGCAACAGCGTCGCCAACGGGCTCGTGGGCGTGCTCGACTTTAGGCTCGTACGCGAACATGCCTTCGAAATAATCGCAAGGCAGGCGCGACATGCGGGCGGCGAGCTCGGCCGCGTGGTCGCGCGTGACCGTGTCGGTCATGGAAGATCCTCCGATCATGAGTGGACGCGAGCCTGCCGGCGCGTCACGAGGGCGTGGGTTACGGAAATGGGCGCTTCGCGGACGCTGCGCGGCTGATGCAGGACGAAGCCGACGCCTGATCGGACGGCGTCCATGCTCAAACGGGAGCGGGGCCTGATCAGTGAAGTCAGTGAAGTCAGTGGTTTTTCCATTATCTTTCCCTACGCGCGCCTCTACCTATCGATGACGAAGCTGTTTTTGGTTAAGGGGAAAAGAGGTTGTAGAAGACAGTAGGAAAACCACTGACTTCACTGACTTCACCTACCACTCCGGCCTCTTTTCGACGTCCTTCAGTTCCACCGCGGCCTTCAGCCGCTCGGGAACCGGCAACGCGCTCTTGGCGTAGATCGTCTGGCGCTTGCCGCTGATCTTCCACAGGCCGTCGTCCGCGTTTTCGTTGCGGACGGGGACGTAGCCGCAGCGTTCGAGGCGATGAGGAATTTGCCGTCGGCTTTTGTGGTCGCGGAGGATGGCGGCGAAGTTATCGTCTGCGGCTGCGGCGATCTGCGCGGTCGTGACCGCGTTCGGGTTGCAGATCCGGTCGAGCGCGTCGGCTAGTTCGGCGTCCTCCGGCGAGCGGTTCGAGTTCACGATCTCCCAGAATGCCGCCGTCTTGGGCGGCGGCGCCTTTGGGTCGAAGGTCGACAGATCAAGCTCATGAAGGTAGGCGGCGACGTGGCCGTAGCCGCCAGCGGCGTACCAGTTCCACAACCGGTTCCAATAGCCATCGTCGAGCTCCTCTTTCTTCAGGTCGGACCACGCGACGTAGTGCCGCCGGTCATCGGCCGGAAGGAAGATCCCATCGCTCTTGTGGTTGGTCGTTATCACGACGCCAACGCAGTTCAGGATGTAGTGCTCCCGAACGTGCTTCTCATCGACGCGCAGCGTGTCAGGAGGAGATGCCAAGATAGTCTTCGCGTGGTCATAAAAGGCAAACCGATCAGAGTCGCCGAGATCGCGGGCCTCGCTGATTCTAAGGACGGTACTTTTCAAATATCCATTGAAGCGCCCGAGCATCTGGGTCGGCGACGCTTCCCCGAAGTTCCAAGGGCCGACCGCGTGTTTAACCGGTTCGAGCAGCGTGTCCTTACCGATGCCGGGCGCGCCACCGAGTACCAGCGCGTGGTTGATCTTGTCCGACGGTCGCTGGACCCGATGGGCCACCCATCTTTGGATATGCTCCGCATCATCCGGATAGACGCGGCGAAGGTGGTCGAGCCAAGGGGCGGCCTCCTTGGCGTTGCCGCGCGTAATTGTCGGCGCTCGGTAGAGGTTGAAGCAGGAAACGCCGTCACGCTGGATCCATCCGCCATCGTCGATCAGGCGATCGCGCACGAGCATCGGCTCGCCAGGCGCCCACGTTCTCTGCTCGACCGGCTTGTTCTGATCCAGCCATGCGCTGGCTGAGATCCTCCTTTCGCCCACCTCGATTGGCGGGATGCGCGCGTTCACGGAGGACGCAGGCCACATCTCGCGCGTGGGCGCGAAGATGTAGCCATGCATCGGCATGTATGCGAAAAAGTCGTCGAGGGACACGCCCTCAGAATGGCACTGCGTCATTCAGCGTCTCCCCCTCGTGTTGGCGCGGCGCGAGGTCGAGCTCGTCCGACTCGACGCGCGACTCTTTGGCGATTTGGCCTTTGGGCTTGCGACGGCGTTTGACGTCGATCAGCGCCTCGATGGTCATGCGGTAGACCGGCTGACCGCCGTCGACCGCGACGTAGAACGGTCCACTTGCCGCGATCGGTTCGCCGACGCGCAAACCCTCGAGCTGCTCGATCACGTCATGGTCATTGGCAAAGACGCGCCAAACGCGGTTTTCGAGTCGATCTCGATCCCGAATCGTGGCGACGGCGAAGATGGCGCCGTCCGATTTGCGCTTTCGGCGGACGGCTGCATTGGTCAGCACGCCAGAGAGGAGGAGACGCGAACTCATGGGCGCCATCCTTGCGCCGTCCAGGCGCGCAGATCAGCCCACGACGCGCGCCACGCCTCGGCGGCGGCGCGATCGAGAAAAGCAGCAAACCCCGCGATCGCAGGGCGATCCGGAGGTTGCAAAATCGGGCGGTTCGGATTATCTGCTTGGCATTCCCGCGACGGAATGACCTCAGCAGCCCCGCGTCCTTGCCCGGCGCGGGGTTTGCCGTGGTGGGTCATCGCTCTTACGCGACAGCGGCGGCCTGGGCCTCGCGGCCCTTAACGCGGCGGCCGAGCGTGCGGCGGCCGTAGGGCAGTTCCGCCGTCAGTTGCTTCGCGGTGACGAACACGATCGGCGCGCTCGGGTCGCGCTCGATCGGCGAAAGGCCCATCAAGGCGCGCTTATAGTTCTCGATCTCAAAGCGATCCCACACCAACCGCCCATTGATGCGGTGCGGCGCGGGGACTTCCTCGTGGGTTGATGTAGACACGACTTGCTCCGTCTATGGTTGACGAAGCCTACAGATGCCATTTCGCGGCAGGCCAAATATCGCGGAAAAAACTAGCCCGAAATGCGGGCATGGACCCGCTTTAGGTGAGCCTCGAGCTCAGGGCTGGTGACTCTGACGATCTGTTCCAGCCGTTCAAGCCACGCGTCGGTCATCGACGGCATCCCATCAAGGATTGCGAACTGATCCGCCATGATACGCAGCCAATCAGCTACTGCAGGATCCCTCTCCGCCAGCCGCAACTGTTTCCGGATCCCACTAGCCACGCCGTCCGTCGTCGTATGCGTCCGGTCCCACAATCCTTCGCGACCCGTGAGTGGCTTCCATCTTATACGCCGGCCCTCAACGATATCCGTCTTTCCCTTGCGCTTCTCATTCTCGTCCTGAAATTCCTCCGGCGTGAGGAGCTCCAGCGTGATTCGCGAGGGTTCCTTCAAGGCCTTTTTCGCCGTCGCCACTAGGATCAAGGCCTGCCGGTGAGTTCGGCCGCGGAGCACGAGGGCCTTGTAGTACGCAAGAAGGTGACGGTTTTCCGGATCGCGCCAAAAATCCAATGGCGGCCGATTCGCCGGCCGTGCAGGAAGTTTCGGTCCCTGCTTCGGCGGCCTCCCGCGCGGCTTTCCGGACGGCTTCGTCATGACGCGCGCGCGGCCGCGATGCTGACCACGTTCCCCGGCGCCTCGCCGGTGACGATCTCGTTGAGCTTGCGCGACCACGCGTTGAGCGCCGCGCGCTTCTCGTCGGCCCAATCGTGGCGCTGGTACACGCCCACGATCCCTGAGCGCGAGCCGGAAGTGTGACCGAGCACGGCTTCGGTCACTTCGAGGCGCGCGCCAAGCTTCTGCAAATTCGTCGCGAGCGTCCGGCGAAGGTCGTGGTAGGTCCAGCCGGCGATCGGCTCGCCATTGTCGGCGGCAATCGCGGCATCAAGCTCGAACTTTTTGCGGGCGAAACCCTGCACGGCGACCCGACCGTAGGTGAAGACGAAATCGCCCTTGCTTTCGACGCGTTTCAGACCCTTGAGAACCTCAATCGCCTGGTCGCTAAGCGGGATTGCGTGCGCGACCTTGTTTTTCGACCGCGCCGCCGGGATCGTCCATACGCGCGCCGCCATGTCGATCTCGGTCCAGCGCATCTCAGCGACCTCAGTGCGCCTGGCGCCGGTGAGCAAGAGCAATTGGCCGACGGCGCCGAATGGCGCGCCTATGCGACCGAACGCGCGCCAAACCAGCCGAATTTCGGCGTCATCGAGCACGCGATCGCGTGAGACCTCCTTCGTCGCCTTGAGCTTGCCGATCGGCGAGGCCGCGATGATCTCCTCCTCGACGGCCCAGTTGAAAAGGCGACGAGTGACGGCGAGCACGCAATTCGCGGTAGTGGGGGATCTGTCGGTAATTTCATTCAGCATTTCTCGCACGTCGGCGCGTCGGATTTCGCCGATCCGCTTCGCGCCAAGCCGCGGGAGAATCTCGCGCGCGAGGTACCGCTCCGTTGCAGCCGCCCAAAGCGCGCCGTTCTCGCGCTTCGTATATTGCTTCACGAACTTGCCGGCGACGTCTGAGAGGCGATCCTTGATGTCCACTGCCGCCCTTGCGGCGGCCCGTGACGCCCGTTTCTCAGCGGCGGGGTCCTTGCCTACGGCGATCGCGCCAAGAGCTTCCTGCGCCTTTCTACGGGCCTCCGCGAGGCCGATCGCCGGCCACGGCCCCAACGTCAATTTCTTCGGCTTGCCGGAGCTGCGAAACCTCAACGCCCATGAGGCCGCACCGCTCGTCTGCCGGACAAAATAAAGGCCGGCGATCTTGCCGTCTGGTGTCTCTTGGCGCTTCGACGGCCGCCTGTCTGGGTGCGTTAGATTTTTGATCAGAACATCGGTCAGCATGTTACCCTGGCCTCCCGGGGTAACGGAATCGGTCCGTCTTGTGTTGTTACCCCGTGTCTAGGTCGCTACCAGACAACTCGGGGCAATGCAAGGGATATCAAGGGGAATGGGAGGGCGCGATTTCTTGAATTGTCCGGCTCTGTCTTGTGCGGAAATATGACTCGAGTTCAAAACTTTCTGGGCGATGAATCCGGCGTGACGGCGATCGAATATGCGCTGATCGCGAGCCTGATCGCGGTTTTCATCATCGTCGCCCTCCAGGCTGTCGGCACTCAGGTCAGCACGGTGTTCACTGAGGTCGGCGCCTCTCTGAAGTAAGCGGTGTCGTCACGGCGAGGCGCCGGTTGCCGGGGCCTCGCGCTGGGCCTGTGCCCGTGAGCATGGAATCGACAAACTTGGCGCCGTAGACTGGGGCGCCGCCGACCGTCGCGCGGACAAGATCCGAGGGCCGGGCCGAGCGGCGAATGGACAATCTTCTTCAGCTCGCGGCCGATCCCGGCGCCTGGGCGGCGCTCGCGGCGCTGTTCGCAATGGAGGTCGTGCTCGGTCTCGACAACCTCGTGTTCATCGCGCTGTTGTCGAACCGTATCGCCGAGCATCGTCGGCGCCTGGCGCGCAGCCTCGGCCTGTCGCTCGCGCTTGTCTTTCGCCTTGCGTTTCTCGCCTCAGCATCCTGGGTTGTGAGGCTCAGGGAACCCGTCGCGACGGCGTTCGGACATGCGTTCTCGATCCGCGATCTGCTTCTGCTGGCCGGCGGACTTTTCCTGGTGTGGAAGGCGACGACCGAGATCCACCACAAGGTCGATCCGGAAAGCGACGCCGACGACGCGACGACCCGCGCGCCGCTCAGCCTGACGGCCGGCCTCGTCCAGATCATCGTCATCGATATCGTCTTCTCGGTCGACAATATCATCACCGCGGTCGGCATGACCGATCAGTTTCCGATCATGGTGGCCGCCGTCGTCGCGGCAATCGGTGTAATGATTGCCGCGTCCGGGCCGCTCGCCGCGTTCATAAGCCGTAATCCGACCGTTTTGATGCTGGCGCTGAGCTTCCTGCTCATGATCGGCATGACGCTGATCGCCGACGGTTTCGGCTTTCATATCGAAAGAGGGTATGTTTACGCGGCGATGTTCTTTTCCTCCCTGGTCGAGGCGCTCAACGCGCTCGCCCGGCGCAAGGTCAGGCGGACCACGTGACATTTACCTCGCTCCTCATTTTCGCCGCCGTCTATTTCGTCGCGGTGGCGACGCCCGGACCGGGAGTCGCCGCCCTTGTCGCACGAGTAATGGGCCAAGGGCTGGTGGGCGTCGCGCCGTTCATCGCGGGCTATTTCGTCGGCGACATGTTCTGGCTCGCTCTGGCGGCGACCGGCCTTGCCGTCGTCGCCAAAGCCTTCGCCGGCGTTTTTGTCGCGATCAAGCTCGCCGGCGCCGCCTACCTGCTTTATCTGGCCTGGAAGATGGCGACCGCGCCCATCGCCGCGGCGGATGCTCGGCCGCCGGCCTCGCGCGGCTGGCGCGCGTTTTTGGCCTCGCTATCGCTGACTCTGGGAAATCCCAAGGTGATGGTCTTTTTCCTGTCGATCATGCCACTCGTCGTCGACGTCACGACGCTAAGCCTGATGGCGCTCCTCGAGCTCGGCGTCGTCTGCGGGGCGGTGATATTCTCGACGTTGGCGCTCTACGCGCTTGCGGCGAACCGGGCGCGCGTACTCCTCAATTCGACGCGAGCGATGAAGTTCCTCCATCGCGCGGCTGGCGGTCTGATGGCCGGGGCCGCGGTGGCTGTCGCTACGAGGTAGGATATGTCGGATCTCCTGGCGATCGGCGAGGCCCTGGTCGAGCTCAACCAGCCAAGGGAGGGTGCGCCGTTCGTGCAGGGCTTCGGCGGCGACACCTCGAATGCGATGATCGCGGCGGCGAGGCTCGGCGCCGACGCTGCCTATTTCACCGCGGTCGGCGCCGACCGGTTCGGGCAGGCGCTGACCGAGCTTTGGCTCAGCGAAGGCGTCGACGCGAGCCGGATCGCGGTGAACGGAGCCGCCCACACCGGGCTCTACTTTGTCACCCATGGCCCGCAAGGCCATGAGTTCTCTTATATGCGTGCGGGATCTGCGGCGAGCCGGATCAGCGAAACCGACCTGCCGGATGGGCGGATCCGGGCGACGAAGATCCTTCACGTTTCCGGCATCAGCCAGGCGATCTCATCCTCGGCCGCCGATGCTGTTTTCGCGGCCATCGACATCGCCCATGAGGCCAAGAGGCTCGTTTCGTATGACCCAAACTTGAGGCTTAAGCTGTGGCCACTGAGGCGGGCGCGGGCCGTCATTCACGAGGCGATGCGCTCATGTGACATCGCCCTCCCGGGCCTGGATGATGGGCAGGCGTTGACCGGCCGAACCGAAGCCGATGCAATCGTCGATTTCTATCTAAGGCTCGGCGCGCCGGTGGTGGTGCTCAAGCTTGGCAAGGAAGGGGCGATCGCGGCGACCACAAAGCGGCGCCAGCGCATCGCCGGCTATCAGGTAGTGGCGGTTGACGCAACCGGGGCGGGCGATTGCTTCGATGGCGCGTTTCTCGCCGAATACGTCCAGCGAGCAGATCCGTTCGCCGCCGCCAGGTTCGCTAACATCGCGGCTGCGCTCTCGACGCTGGGCTATGGCGCGGTCGCGCCGCTACCGCGCCGCCATGAAGTTGAAGCTGCAATCGCAGCCGCCGAAACCGGGCGATAATCGGGCGAACCCTCTTATTGTTTCTGCTCCGCGCGGGGCCATGCGGCGCGATACGCGGCTTCGACATACGGGCCGCAGGCGAGCGGCGCATAGGCGGTCTCGCCATCCGCTCCGGCGAGCGGCGTGATCACCGCGCGATAATCCGGATTGGCGAAGAAAGGGACAGAGATACGATCGCGACCGGTTCGATTTCTCACTCTATGGGGAGTTGAAATGAAGCGACCATTGGTCCAGCGTTGCATCATGTCAGCGATGTTGATGACGAATGCGCCGGGGATGGGCTGAGCGGCAATCCACTTGCCAGCGCGAGTCCTAACCTCGAGACCGCCGACCTCGTCCTGCAAGAGGATAGTGAACGCGCCGGTGTCGGTATGCGCTTCGACGCCCTCGGCGTCTGAATCTGGGGGCTGCGGCGGGTAGTGCAGGAGACGCAGCTGAGTAAGAGGTTTCAGGAAATGGGCGGAAAAGAACTCGTCCGCCTGGCCAAGCCCGCGAGCGAAGGCCGAGAGCAAGAGCGCCATCAACTCCATCATCGCGGTGAAATAGGCCTCCACCGCGGCGCGAAAAGCTTCCGCGCCATCGGGCCAACGGTTCGGGCCGGCCATGACGCTGCCGGCGCGCACGTCCGAATCATCGGGCGGAAGGTCGAGCATCATCTGGAACGCTTCGAGCATACGGCGCGGCTTATTCGGGCCCACGGTGCCCACCGGCACGTACCCACGGAAGTTGGGTGACGTCTTGACGTCGAGCTCATCGCGTAGGCTTTGCGGAGCGCTGAAGAACCAATCGGCGGCCGCGAAGATTCCCGCGATCGTCGAGTCGGATACGCCATGCTCGACGACATAAAAAAATCCTGCGGTTTCACAGGCCTCACCGATCCGCGCCGCAACTCCGCCGATAGCATCCCACTCGCCCGTCCGCAGGGCGGCTATGTTGATGAGCGGGATCTGGGTGAAGTCGCGGCCTTTCATTGCGTGACCCTAAGGCTTCGTGAGGCGTCGCGATATAGAGAATTGGTAGGAGGCTGATCGATGTCGGCTTGCGCGCAGTTTATCCATTAAGATGGAGCAATGAGAAGAAGAGCTCCGTAGATCGAGAGGGACAATCCGATGAAAAGAAAAACCCCGGTTACGGCCGAGCCGCCCCAGTGGAGCCCATCCTGAATTCGCATCACTGCCGCGCCCGACAGAATAAACGAGATCAGGAAGCAGGATGATGCCGCCAAAACTCTAGGATCCATTGTTCGCCGCCATCTGAGCTCCAGTTTGATAATTTTCGTTAGGAGTGAGACAGGCGCCTTTTGAAGGCATCCCGTGTGCGCATGGCGCCACGCAGATTTGGGGACGCGTCGGTCCCTTTGCCCGACCTGCTTCCTCGGAATGTTCCGAGAGCGGGTTTGTTCCGCTATCTGAAAAAAATTTCTGGAAGCGGGGCGGCCGAAACAGGCGACGATCAAACCACGAGGCGTCGTCCGCAGCATGCCAACGTCAGCGGAGCGCCGCGCTTCGCAAGCTCGGTTGCGAACCAGCTCATACCTGAGCGAGGAATCAAAGCGCGCCGAGGAGATGGCGCGCGACCAAACCCTCAGGCGCCTAAATCCTGTTAAGGTGCGGCGCTATCTTTCTTGCCAGAAGCCGCGCAAAAGTCAGCGCGGGCGGGGCGTTTAATCCTCCCCGAATGCGGTCCGCTTTTTCGAGCGCGCCCGCCAAAGGCTCAACGGTCTCGGCGAATATCTCGCCGGTTCGCCGATCGACGGCAGGCTCAAAATTGATCTTCTGCCCCTCCTTCAAGTCTGCCAACCCAGCACGTTCGACAACGTCGATTTGGACGTAGACGTCGAAGCCGCCATCAACTGGCGTGATGTAGCCGAAGCCTTTCCGCGTGTTGAACCATTTTACGGTTCCGGTTCTCATCGCGATCCCTCCCGTGAGTACCCGATTGGCCTATGACAGGGCCAAGGAAGTTACGCATGGGCGTCGCTCAAATGTAATTACGCTCACGACGCAGTGCCCAAGAGATCGAATCGCACCTCAGGGTAGCCGCAATGCTATCATTGTTTTGCCACTGATGCGAGAGGACTGAAAAGTCACGCGTATTTGCCTCGTTGATCGTGTCGATTTTCTGGTAATCCGGGACTAAAACATGAGGTTGTTGTTGCATAGAACAGCCAGCGCGTTCGTTCGTCGTGTGATCTCCGTCACAGATTGAAGATGCGATCGGCTGCAGCGTTGCGGCACGCAGCGAGTCAATGAAGGACGCAGCATGTTTGATCGGCAGCGGCTACGGGGATTGCCTCTCGACATTCAGCTCGAAGTGGAAATGCTCATCTCCGACTTGAGGGGAGAAGGACGAGTTCCGTCGACGCGCGCTGGCGAGGCTGCCGGCGGCGTGGTCGAAGCGATTGGACCGGACGGAGGCTTTACGGCGCACGCTTTCAGCGCAACGATGAGCGCTATGGATCTTGTCGCCTTCCGCTCTTCGCTTAGCCATTCGTCGCCGCCATTGAATCTGAGCCCGGCCTTGCGCGCCTTATGGCTCGAGGCGCGCGGCGATTGGGACGGCGCGCACGATTCCGCGCAGGCCGACGAAGGTGGGGCGGGGGACTGGGTGCATGCCTATCTCCATCGCAAGGAAGGCGACCTCGGCAACGCGGCCTACTGGTATCGCCGCGCGCGCAAGCCGGTCTGCCGAAGTCCCCTCGATGAAGAATGGGCGGCGATCGCGAGCGAACTGCTGCAGACCGAACGCCGGCCGATCAAATAGCGCGATGGGTCGAGATCGACCCGCGACTAGCCCCCATCCTTGAGCACAATTGCGCGCCAACGCTGCCGCCACATCGTCCCTATGTGCGTTCTCAAGAAGCGTGGTTCGTTTCGAAGGCTGGCGTTCGGCCTCGCTTCCTCTTAGACCTCCTATCGGCGGCGCCCGGGCTGGCGCGCGATCAACGAGGGGATCCAAAGTCCATGCCTGTCATTGTTGTGTTCGGCGATTCCAACACTTGGGGCTCCGACCCGGCGACCGGCGCGCGGCACCCCCGCGCACAGCGCTGGCCAAACGTTATGGGTCACGAACTCGGGCCGAAGTTCGAAGTGATCGCGGAAGGACTGCGCGGGCGCACGACCGTTCACGACGATCCGATCGAGCCTTACCGCTCGGGCGCGGAGACGCTGCCGCCGTGCCTCATGAGTTCACGCGCCGGTTGACCTTGTCATCCTTGCGCTCGGCTGCAACGATCTCAAGAAGCGGTTCTCGCTGTCCGCCTTCGACATCGCCGCGGGCGTGGCGCGCCTCATTTTTCTTGTCCGCGCCTATGGCGAGGGCCCCAACGGCCGCGCGCCCCAAATCCTGCTGGTTGCACCGCCGCCAATCGCCAAGCTCACCGGTTATGCGGAAATGTTCGATGGCGGGACGGAGAAGTCCCGCCTGCTCGGGCAGCGATTTGGAGAGGTCGCGAGGCAGGCGGGGGTGGCGTTCCTCGACGCCGGCGCGGTCATCCGTTGTTCGGACCTCGATGGCATCCACTACGAAGCCGACCAGCACGCCTTGCTGGGGCGGGCCGCAGCCGACGCCGTACACAAGGCGCTTGCGGTGTAAGTGGCTGGCGGCGGGAATCTCGGGTGGGTCTTGGCCTGAATCGAGGCGTAGGTACCGCTTGACTTCCGCCGAAGAGCGGACCTCGTTCGGGGAATCGCGAACACCCTTGAACGTTCACGCCGTCTTCAAAGCGCGCCGCCGCCAACGTCGACGCAGCCCCACCTCGCGCAATCGTCGGGATTTCGGCTCAGTCCGTCCGTTTCATGAACGTCGTACGGATAGCCGAAGTGATTGGTGGGATCTCTGAAGATCTTCGGCAGCTTGTCCGCCGGTAGGGCCAGAGCCTGCGCCATCGTGAGGTTCGGGATTGTGCGTTGCTCGGTCTGACAGCCCGCAGCGAAACCCGCGAGCGCGATTGGGAAGGCCAATCGAAGAACAGCTGTTAGTCTCATCGGCGCGCGTCCCGACGTCCTTTCGCGGAAGCGCCGGATGGCGCTCCACTCCGACCGAGCCGGATACCGATTATCTTGGCGCCGAGCCAGCCGGCGCCAAGATCAACACATCGTTAAACCCACACGCTTCGTCTCAGACGCGGCAGAGCGCGATCGAAGGCAAGGGCGAGTGTCAATCTGCGTTTCGCGATTGCGCGCGGCTGCGGGCGCGGGTAAATCGATCGCGCAGACCCTTTCCCCCGCTGCGGACCTCCCGCCCTTGAGCGTCGACGCTGACACTGACGCGCTTGCCGCGCGCGATCTCCTGGCCTCCGCGGCGCGCGAGGCCGGGGCGGTGGCGCTCGAATATTTCAGACCCGGAGCGCGCACTTCTGCCCGCGTTGAGACCAAGCTGGGCGGCTCGCCCGTGACCGCGGCGGATCTCGCCGCCGACGCCCTGCTCAAGCGCCGGTTGCGTGACGCGCTGCCTCAGGCAGGCTGGCTCTCGGAGGAGACCGTTGACGATTTTGAGCGCCTCGCACGCCCCAGTCTTATTGTCGTCGACCCGATCGACGGGACTCGCGCATTTGTGATCGGTGATCCGCGCTGGGCGGTGTCCGCAGCGCTGATCGTTGATGGGCGCCCGATCGCCGGCGTCGTCTACGCTCCGGCGCTCGACGAGACTTACGCCGTCGCGCGTGGCGGCGGCGCGACGATCAACGGCGCGCCGCTCGCCGCGGCCGACGGGTGGCCGCCGCGCGCGGCCGCCGGCCCCAAGACGCTCGTTCAGGCAATGGCGGCGCAGATCGGCTCGCCGGTCGAGATCACGCCCCGCGTGCCTTCGCTCGCCTATCGCCTTTGCATGGCCGCTCGCGGCGCTGTCGATTTCGCCATCGCGGCCGAGAATTCGCACGATTGGGACATCGCCGCGGCCGACCTCATGCTCGAGGAAGCGGGCGGGCGCCTTGTTGACGCCGCGGGCGAGCGGCTCATTTACAATGCCCGTCGCGTGCGACGAGGCGCGCTCCTGGCCGCATCGGACGCGACGGCGCCTCGCCTGATCGAGGCCTTTCGCGGCGCGATCGGCGGGTGATCAAGCTGCGCGCCGGCGATCATCGCACGGCTTGCGTTTTTGCCGCGCCGAAGGCAAAGGCCAGCGTGCAACCCGGTTCCAACGCGCAACGCGCCCCAGGAAAACGATCATGACGTCCCGCGATCCCAAGGCTCAAGTTGAGCCGAAGCCACAGCTGCTGCACTTGGTGTTCGGCGGCGAATTGAAGTCGCTCGACAGCCACGAATTCCGCGATCTCGGCCAGATCGACATCGTCGGACTCTTCCCCGATTACGCCAGCGCAGAACGAGCCTGGCGCGCGAAGGCTCAGGCCACGGTCGACAAGGCCCAGTTCCGCTACTACATCGTTCACCTCCATCGACTTCTCGAACCGGATCTCGCGCCTCCGACCCGGACGGCTTGAGCCCTCCATGGCGAGGCGTGTTGGCAGGTCGCAATGGGCGCAGGAGACGATCGGATTCGGGCTCGCGGGCTATCTGCGCCTCGTCCAGCGCACGAGCCGGTTCACGACAGTCCCTGAGGATCTCGACGCGTTTATCAAGGGCGAGTTGCCGCTGATCGCCGCGATGTGGCACGGCCAACACCTGATGATGCCGCTCGCCCGCCCGAAAACAATGGATCGGCTCGCGGTGCTCATTTCGCGCCATGAGGACGCCGGCGCGCAGGCGCTCGCGGCCGAGCGGCTCGACATCGTCCCTATCCGTGGCTCCGGCGGTCCGGCAGACCGCGTCTATTACAAGGGCGGGGCCTCGGCGATGCGCGAACTGATGCGCCAATTGGATGCGGGCGTCTCAGTCGCAATGACGGCCGATGTCCCCAAGCGGGCGCGCGTCGCCGGACCGGGAATTGTCGCTCTGGCGAGGCTGTCGGGCCGCCCAATCGTTCCGACCGCGGTGGTTTCAAGCTTGCGCGTCCAGTTCCACACCTGGGATCGGGCCACGCTTGGATTGCCGTTCGGCCGCGCGATCGTCGTCACCGGCGATTTCATCCGCGTGCCGGCTGACGCCGACGAAAAGCAGATGGAGGCCGCGCGGCGCGCCGTCGAACATGGGCTCGACGAGGCGCATCGGAAAGCCTACGCCATGGTAGGAGCGAGCGACCCCGGCGCCCAGCTGAGACCCGCATGAGGGCGCCGCTCTCGCTGATTGCATATCGGACAGCCTCGTTTCTGGCGACGCCTCTGGCCGGGCCACTCCTTGGGATGCGGCTGAGGCGCGGCAAGGAGGATGCGCGGCGGATCGGCGAGCGTCGAGGTCTGACCGCTCTTGCTCGTCCCCCGGGTCCGCTCGTCTGGTTTCATGGCGCAAGCGTTGGCGAAGCCTCGGTGCTCCTGCCTTTTGTCGAACGCATCACCCAAACCGGCGCGACTGCGCTCGTGACCACGGGAACGCTGACCTCGGCCGCGATGCTCGCGCAGCGGCTGCCGGCGCGCGCGCTGCATCAATTTGCCCCGCTCGATAGTCCGGTTTTCGTTCGCCGGTTCCTCAAGCATTGGCGCCCCGACGCGGCGCTCGTGGCGGAAAGCGAGCTCTGGCCCAATATGATCATGGAGCTGAAGCGGTCGGGGTCGCGGCTGGCGATGGTGAACGGGCGCATCAGTGAGCGGTCGCTCAGCCGCTGGATGAAGGCGCCGCGGTTCATCGGCGCGCTGATGAAGGACTTCGATTTGTGCCTCGCCCGTAGCGAGAGCGATGCGGCGCGACTGGTCGCGCTCGGCGCGCCGAGGGTGCTGGTTGCCGGCGACATCAAATACGACGCACCGACCTTGCCGGCGGATTGGCGCGAGCTTGCGGAACTCGTCGGCCGGACGTCCGGACGCCAGATTTGGATCGCCGCCTCGACCCATGAGGGCGAGGAGATGATTGCGACGGCGGCTCACATCCGCCTGCAACAGGTGTTTCCGGATGCATTGACGCTGATCGCGCCGCGCCATCCGGAACGGGGAGAAGTCATTCGGCGCCAGCTCGAGGCTCAAGGCATCGTCTGCGCCCTCCGTTCGCGGGGCGACGCGATCGAGCCCGGAACAGCGGTCTATATTTGCGACACGATCGGCGAACTGGGGCTGTTCTATCGCCTGGCCGGGGTGGTGTTCGTTGGCAAGTCCTTCGTCGCCGGCGGCGGTCAGAACCCGATCGAACCCGCCCGGCTTGCCAGCGCCATTTTGCACGGGCCGATGGTCGCGAATTTCGCCGACGCCTATGCCGCGCTCGACGACGCTGGCGGCGCCCTCGCCATTGCTCGTCCCGAGGATCTGGGCGACGCGCTGATCGCGCTTTTCGTCGACGCCGCGCGGTTGAGGGCGATGGCGCGGGCGGCGGGCGACACCGTGGCGCGCCGGGCGGGTGCCCTCGATCGCTCTATGCACGCGCTCAAGGCTCTGTTGCCGACCGCCGAGGCGGCGCCTTGAGGTCACCCGCCTTCTGGGCCAGACGCAGGCCGACCGTGCTGGCGCGTCTGCTTCAGCCGGTCGGTTCCCTTTACGGGCAAACGACGGCGCGCCGCATGCGCGGAGCGGGCGAGCGCGCCGGCGCGCCGACGATCTGTGTCGGCAACTTCGTCGTGGGCGGCGCAGGCAAGACGCCAGCCGCGCTGGCGCTTGCGCGGATGTTGATGGCCAACGGCCGCCGCGTCGCCTTCCTCTCCCGCGGCTACGGCGGCGCTGAGCGCGTCGAGCCGCTGATGGTCGACACCAACGCTCACACCGCTGCTGTCGTCGGGGACGAGCCGCTGCTGCTGGCGAGGGTGGCGCCGTGCTGGGTGGGGGCGGACCGGGTCAGGAGCGCCAAGAGCGCGATCGAAGCGGGAGCGAACGTGCTCCTCCTCGATGACGGCCTCCAGAATCCGGCGCTCGTCAAGGACCTCGCCTTCGCCGTCGTCGACGGCGAGACCGGCTTTGGCAACGGTCTATGTGTTCCGGCCGGCCCGCTGCGGGCCCCGGTCTCGGCTCAGCTCCCGTTCGTGAGGGCGCTGATTGTGCTCGGCGGCGACGAAGAGGCGCTCTCGGGGATCGCCGGCTCGGCTCCGGGCAAGCCCTTGATCCGCGCCAGCCTCGAGCCCGACGCGCTCGCCGCCGCGCCGCTGATCGGCCGCGAGGTGGTCGCCTTCGCCGGGATCGCACGACCGGAGAAGTTCTACGCCACGCTGCGACGAGTTGGCGCGCAGATTGTGATGACTCGCGACTTCGCCGACCACCACCCGTACGCGCCGCGCGAGATCGAGGCGCTGATCGACGAGGCGGGGCGGCGGGGCGCGCTTCTGGCGACGACCGAGAAGGACCTCGTCCGCCTCAGCGGCCGCTACGCCCGCGCCGTCCTGACCCTGCCGGTGACCTTGCGCTTCGAGGAGCCGGAGGTCATGCAGCGGATGTTGCGCCAGGCGCTCACGCGCTGATTGAACGCGATTTGGGTTTTCTTGGCGTTGGGGCTGTTTCCCGCCGAAGGACACGGCTGCGCGGGTTGGATTGTCTTGGGTTTGCTTGGATTCTCTCGTTCCAATCGTGACTTTTCAATGAGTTGCGCGCAGTTATGGCGGCAAACTACTTTCTTGCGCCCTATGGTCCGCGGGCGCTCAGAACGGCGCCCCAGCTTGGTCTGAAGAATGTGAGCATGAGCCATGGGTGCAGATTAACCTGACTTCTGATTTTCCGCAATGATTTTGTCGGCCAAGCCCGTTCATTGAGGCTGGCGCGGGCGCCGGCTCAAAGGTAGCGCCCGATCCGCGGCAAAGGATGAGCGCGCTGCTTATGGCAGCCGGACTGTCGCCGTCGCGAGACACGCGACGCCCTCGCCGCGGCCCGCGAACCCGAGGCGCTCCGTCGTTGTCGCCTTGATGCCGACGCGGGCGACGTCGAGGCCGGCGATCTCGGCCACACGCGCGCGCATGGCGTCGCGGAAAGGGCCGATTTTGGGCGCTTCGCAGATGACCGTTGCATCGAGATTGACGATGAACCCGCCGCGGGCGCGGACACGCTCCACGGCATGGGCGAGAAAGATCTCAGACGCCGCGCCCTTCCACTTCGGGTCGGACGGCGGAAAATGGGCCCCGATGTCGCCCTCGGCCAGCGCGCCATAGAGCGCATCGGCGAGGGCATGCAGCGCGACGTCGGCGTCCGAGTGTCCCGTGAGCGCAGAGGAATGGGGAATGCGAACGCCGCCGAGCCACACATGGTCGCCGGGTGCGAAGGCATGCACGTCAAAACCCTGGCCGACCCGCGTCTCGCCGGCGCCAGCCGTGAGCCGCGCTTCCGCGGCGCTGAAATCCTGCATGGTGGTCACCTTGACGTTGGCGGCTTCGCCCTCGAACACATAGGCTGGCGCGCCCGCCCATTCGGCGACCGCGACGTCGTCGGTGAGGCCGGCGACGCCAGCTTCCGCGGCGCGGCGGTGCGCGGCGAGGATTAGCGGAAAGGCGAACGCCTGCGGCGTCTGCACAGCTCGCAGCGCCGAGCGTGGTGGCGTCGCCAGCACGCGGCCATCGGCGTCCACCTGCTTGACCGTGTCGCTCATCGGCGTCCCGGGCGCAGCCGCGCCGTGGAGTTCGGCGGCTTTAACTGCGCGGGATACGAGATCGCGTGAGGGGAAGGGCCGGGCGGCGTCGTGGATGAGCACGTAGTCCGGCGCCGCCGGAACAAGCGCCTCGAGCCCTGCGAGAACGCTCTGCTGGCGGGTTTCGCCGCCCGTCACCGGAGCCCCGAGAACGGCAGCAGCGGCTGGCGTCAGGCGGGCAATCGCTTCGTCATAGAGCGAGCGGTCGTCCGGGCGGATCGCGACTACGACGGTCGAGAACGGCCAGCCGGCGGCGAGAGCTTCGAGCGTATGGGCGATCAGCGGCCGTCCGGCGCAGTTCAAGTATTGCTTCGGCCGCTCCGAGCCCAGCCTCAGCCCCCTCCCAGCGGCGACGACGAGAAGCGCGACCTTGGTGGACGGCAATTGAGGGCTCCGAAATTCGATTGAGACGCTTTTCGAGGGCATTGACCGCGGCGTCAACGCAGGCGCGCGGGAGCCCTTGACTTGGCTCCGGCGCGCGCCGATCAAGCGCAGCGAACCCTTGCCGGAATCCTATCGTGCCGCTGAAGCTGATCGTCGCCAACAAGGCCTATTCGTCATGGTCGCTAAGGCCCTGGATCCTGCTGGCGCATTTCAAGATCCCATTCGAAGAGCTTGTTATCGCGATGGATCGGCCCGAGACGCGGGCCGATATGCTCAAATATGCGCCGACCGGAAAGTGTCCCTCGCTTCATGACGGCAAGATCGCAGTCTGGGAGTCGCTCGCGATCATCGAATATATCGCCGAGGCCCATCCCGACAGGGCGATCTGGCCCAGGGGCAAGGCCGCGCGGGCGCATGCGCGTTCGCTTGCCAACGAGATGCACGGCGGGTTTGGCGCGCTGAGGCAGGCCTGTCCGACCAATTTCCGACGGCCGGTCAGGGCCATCCCTCTTTCGACCGAGGTCAAGGACGACGTTGCGCGGATCGAGGCTGCCTGGGCGCATGCGCGCGCGACTTTCGGCAAGGGAGGGCCCTGTCTCTTCGGGCGGTTCTCCGCCGCCGACGCGATGTTTGCGCCGGTCGTCAACCGCTTCCATGTCTATGACATCCCCGTCTCGAAGATGTCGCGCGCCTATATGGAGACCATCATGGCCCTGCCGGCTTGGAAGGCGTGGATAGCCGACGCCCACGCGGAGCCCTGGCGGATCGAACGCTATGAGGCGATCTGATCCAGAACCGTTGAGCGCCGCGCCGACTATGCGAAGATCGAACCGGCGGGATGGGCTTCGACTGAAGCCGGAAGCGCCGCCGACGACCTTGACCCGAACCGAAATGGAGCGAGGTCGGAAGCCGGCCGAGTGATCGAAGACGAGCGGCGCTGACCCGCCCTTACATAGCGTAGGGAAAGAGCGCGTGGCGACGACTATTATGTTGCAAATAAACAACATCGCGCGTGCTCTAGCGGAAGCCAAGCATTCGCGCATTAATATTATCAGATCGGCAATAGCTTCGCCCGCAGTGTCGCGGGAGAACAACGACAACATCGTCGGCGCCTGCCGCAAAGTTGTGGGCTGGGACTGGGGAATTCGCACACGATGACGCGGATTAAGAGCGCCTTGACTGCGAGGGCAGGCGATCGCGAAGCCAACGCGGCTGAATGGCGTCGGCTTGTCGACGAACTCAGCCTGCGCCGGCAGGTCGCCGCCGAGGGCGGGTCAAGCAAGGCCCGCGAACGTCACGTTGCTCGAGGCAAGCTTCTCGCCCGCGAACGGGTCGCCGGCCTGATCGATCCCGGTTCCCCGTTTCTCGAAATCGGGGCGCTCGCCGCTTTCGGCATGTACGAGGGCGACGTGCACGGCGCCGGGCTCGTTGCCGGCATCGGCGCCGTCGCCGGCCGCGAGGTCATGATCATCGCCAACGACCCGACGATCAAGGGCGGGACCTACTATCCGAGCACCGTCAAGAAGCATCTGCGCGCTCAGGAGATCGCGGCGGAAAACCGGCTGCCTTGCGTTTATCTGGTCGATTCCGGCGGGGCGAATCTGCCTCACCAGGCCGAGGTGTTTCCCGACCGCGAGCATTTCGGCCGGATCTTCTTCAACCAGGCGCGGATGTCGGCCACCGGCATCGCCCAAATCGCAGTGGTGATGGGATCCTGCACCGCGGGCGGAGCCTATGTGCCGGCCATGTCCGACGAAACAATCATCGTCGACAAGCAAGGCACGATTTTTCTGGCCGGGCCGCCGCTCGTCAAGGCGGCGACAGGTGAGACGGTGGGAGCGGAGGAACTCGGCGGCGGAGAGATGCACACCCGCGTCTCGGGCGTCGCCGACACGCTCGCGCGCGACGACGCCCATGCGCTAGCGCTGGCGCGGCGGGCGATCGCCAACCTGAACCGGGAGCCGAAACGAACGATCGGATGGGAGAAACCGGTCGAGCCCTTCTATCCGGCGGAGGAGCTTGAGCTCATCATGCCGGTCGACCTTCGTCAGCAGGTCGACGCCCATGAGATCATCGCCCGGATCGTTGACGGTTCGGAGTTCGACCCCTTCAAGCCGCGCTATGGAACGACGCTGGTGACCGGATTTGCGCGCCTTTCGGGCATGCTGATCGGGGTCATCGCGAGCAATGGCGTCCTGTTTTCGGACAGCGCGCTTAAAGGGGCGCATTTCGTCGAGCTCTGCGCTCAGCGCAACATCCCGCTGCTCTTCATGCAGAATATCTCGGGCTTCATGGTCGGACAGCGCTACGAGGCAGGCGGCATCGCCAAGGACGGCGCAAAACTTGTCACCGCGGTCGCCTGCGCCAACGTGCCCAAGATCACGCTCATATTCGGCGGCTCGTTCGGCGCCGGCAATTACGGCATGTGCGGACGCGGCTATTCTCCGCGCTTTTTGTTCATGTGGCCCAACGCGCGCATCAGCGTGATGGGCGGCGAACAGGCTGCGAGCGTGCTCGCGACGCTAAGGCGCGACGCGCTCGAGAGCGAAGGCCGCGAATGGCCGAAGGGCGACGAGGACGCATTCAAGGCGCCCATTCGCGCCAAATATGAAGCCGAAGGGTCGCCATACTACGCCACCGCCCGCCTCTGGGACGACGGGATCGTCACGCCGCGGGAAACCCGGCGGATCCTTTCGCTCGCGTTTTCAGCCACGCTCAACGCCGGGGTCGAGCCGACCCGCTTCGGCGTCTTTCGCATGTAGCCATCGTTTCAGGAGCATCAGAAACCAAATGAGCGTGCCCAGTTTTCAGCAACTCATGTTGCCGGCGTTGCAGACGATTGGGCAGCGTTATGACGAGATCAGCATCGCGGGACTCGAGGAGGAGGTCGGCAAGCACCTGAGAATGTCGCAGGAGGAACGCCAGGTCATGCTGCCGAGCGGCAATCAAACGCTGTTCGGCAATCGTCTGAACTGGGCGAGGTCCTATCTTTCCAAAGCAGGGCTCATCGAACTGCCTCGTCGCGGCTACTGTCGCGCCACCGACCGCGGTCGCCAGCTTCTCGCCGAGGGCGTGAGCGAGATCGACCTTGGGCTATTGGAGCGATATCCCGAATTCGTCGCCTGGCGCAGCCAAAACAAGGTCGTCGAGGCGGTGGAGGAACCGGGGATGCGGGAGAACGCCGAGGCGTTGATCGCGTCGAGTTTCGAACTCCTCAACACCGAGCTTGGGCGCGAGATCGTCGAGCGGGTCCATTCCTTCAGTCCGGCGTTCTTCGAGCGCCTGATTGTCGACCTCCTGGTGCGGATGGGCTACGGCGGCGGCCGCGCCGAAATGGGGCGCGCGCTCGGCCGGGTCGGCGACGGCGGCGTCGATGGGGTTATCAAGGAGGACGAGCTGGGTCTGGACGTCGTCTATGTCCAGGCCAAGCGGCTCGATCCGGATACCGGCGTGCCGCTGCGGGAAGTGCGCGATTTTGTCGGCGGACTGAAAGGTCATCGCGCGAGCAAGGGGGTCTTTGTGACGACCTCGTATTTTCCCGGCACCGCTTACGATTTCATCACCCGCGTTTCCAAGCGTGTGGTGCTCATCGATGGGCAGGAACTCGCGAACCTGATGATCCGCCATCGGGTCGGCATCCGGGTCAAGGATGTCTATGAAGTGCGAAAAATCGATGAGAACTATTTCATCGAGTAGAGCGCCGCGGAGGGCCCTAGTGGATCGAACCTGACAGTTGAATCCCGGATGGGATTCCCTCTGGGATTTCGGCGTGCGAGTTTGCGTGATGCGCGCAGGAAAATCCCTTTCGGTTTCGTCTGCCGATATTTGTCGGCTCAAAGCCCTGGTTCGTGACCGCAACGCGCCGCAGAAGCAGGTCTGGCGGGCCGAGATCGTGCTGCTTACGGCCGATGGTGTCGGCACGAACGAGATCATGCGGCGAACCGGCAAGTCCAAGACCTGCGTATGGCGCTGGCAAGAACGCTTTATCGAGGCGGGGTTCGACGGGTTGCTCCGCGACAAGACGCGTCCCTCGCGCATCCCACCGCTGAGCGCCGGGGCCGCCGAGCGCGTCGTCGCGCTGACACTTGGCGAACCGCCTGGCGAGACGACCCACTGGACCGGCTTGTTGATGGCGAAGGCGGCGGGGCTCAGCGTCAGCTCGGTTCAACGTATCTGGCGCAAGCACGGCCTCCAGCCGCACCGGATGCGCCAGTTCAAGCTGTCCAACGATCCGCGCTTCGTCGACAAATTGCGCGACGTCGTCGGGCTCTATGTCGATCCGCCCGCGCACGCCATCGTCCTGTCGGTCGACGAGAAGAGCCAGATTCAGGCGCTGGACCGCACCCAGCCCGGACTGCCGCTGAAGAAGGGCCGCGCCGGAACGATGACACACGACTACGAGCGGCACGGAACGACGACGCTGTTCGCCGCGATGAACGTCCTCGACGGCACGGTGATCGGCCGCAACATGCAGCGCCATCGCCATCAGGAGTTCATCCGCTTCCTCAATATCGTCGAAAGACAGGTTCCTGCGGGGAAGACGATCCACGCCATCATCGACAACTACGCCGCCCACAAGCATCCCAATGTCCGCCGATGGCTCGAACGCAATCCGCGATGGACATTCCACTTCACGCCGACGTCCGCTTCCTGGCTCAACGCGGTCGAGGGCTTCTTCGCCACTCTCACAAAGCGCAGGCTCAAGCGAGGCGTCTTCCGGTCCGTCACCGATCTGCAAGCCGCGATCAACCGCTTCCTCGAAGAGCACAATCAGCAGTCCAGGCCCTTCACATGGACCGCAGACCCGGACAAAATCATCGCCGCCGTCAGGCGCGGGCATCAAGTGTTAGATTCGATCCACTAGGTCACGGCTTACGGCGGGCGGAGCTTCGCGCCATCAGCCCGAGGGTGACGGCAAGGACCACTGCGGTCAACACGGATTGCTTCGTTCCGAGCGAGGAGGCGCTCTGCGCGAGCAGCGAAACGACGTCTGGCAGCGTCGCGACTGAGGGCGGGGGGGCGGCAGGCTCAGCGCGGCGGCGGCCGATCATCAAAGGCGCCGCCGCGAGCAACCCAAGAACGAGCGCGACCGCCGCGACAATCAGCGCCGCTATCGGCGGTCCGTATAGCGTCTCCAGCCAGAAGAACAGCGCGTAGAAGAGCGCTGCGACGGCGAACAGGAAGAACACGCCCGCCACGATCCCGAACGCCGCCGGACGGGCGATGCGGCCAACGGCGGCCTTTGCCCGTTCCCGAACGATCGCGGCGATGTCGTCCACCATTGCCCCTAACCGCGGGCGAGAAGCGCGAGCAGCAGGCCCGCCGAGAACGCGACGCCAACCGCAGCGAGCGGATTCTTGCGGATCGCGGCGCTTAAACTTTCGGTTGCTTGTGACAGCTCTTCATTGGCCGCGAGACGGTCGCGGCTTTCGCGATAGAAGCTAGACGCGGCCGCGGCCGCCTTCGCGCCGACATCGTCGAGGTGCGCCTGGGCGACAATATCCTTGGCGTTCTCAAGCGCGTGCTGAGCTCGCTTCGCGGCGGCCGAGAGGGCCGCGGCGCCCAGGTTCTCGTGGTCTTCGGCCTCTTCACCGTTGTCCGGGCGGTCCTTCTTCGTCATATGCTCCCTCCCTGAACATAAGAGCCGCCACGCTTTCGGTTAGCCGATCGCGCGCGGCAGTAGCGATCGTTGGCTCAGTGCACGGGCGTCAGCGTGACGGTTGTAATTCCGCCGGCGATGTTGACGCCGGTCTGCCCCTGGATCGAAAGCGGCTGCAACGAGAACGAGCGGCCGGTCCCGCCGACCAGCGCGTTGGCGCCGATGCCTGCGCCGGCGGTCGCCTGGGCCCCGAGGCCGGCGTATGTGCCCGCGAGCGCTCCACGCGGCACGCCGCTCGTCGGGGCGAGAACGCCCCAGACCAGGGTGCCTTCCTGAACTGCGCCAAGCGCGACCCCGAATTGGTCGATGCGGCCGGTATAAAGATCCGGCGGCGCGCCATTCGCGCTAACAAAGCTGCAGGTCATCGTTTGTTTCTGCGTCAGGATCAAGCCGATGCCCGCCGACACATCGCAGGTGAGAGTGCCGGCTTGCACATTGGTCTGCGCCGGCGCGGGCGACGCTGCGAGCGCGGTCAAAGCAGACGCGGCGGCAAAACACGAAAGACGGCGAATTGTCATTTCTAAAATCCTTCCGGGGCAGTTCTATCCTGCGCGATGTAGCAGTTGAAGGTAGCTTCGAACCTTGATCGATGTCAAAAACCCAGCGAGGTTTCGTCGGCGCGATTTCCTTCGAGCTACGAAGCGGCCTTGTCGGCCCGGCGGGCGGACGCAGCTTGGGGCATGTCCTGCTTGAGCCAAAGATCGGCCGCGACCCGGCCGCTGGCCTGGAGGCGTTCGAGGAAGCCCCAGTCGAGGTTCCACGCGCTTTCGTCCGCGACGCCTTCGAACTCCTCGTCGACCGAAATGCGGCCGATGCGCAGCCGCCGCAACTTCTCCGTGGCGCCGATCATCTTTCCGAACTTGAGCGTCTCGAGTTCGCTGTTCAGCGTTGCGTTGAACTGGATCTGCTCGATGCGCTTGGCAATGTCGCGCGTGCTCCTCGGCAGCCGGTCGGATTTGATCGGCGTAACCTGGACGACGAGCACGTGATCGGATTCCGAGGCTCGGATGAGCGGAAGCAGGGGCGGATTGGCCGCATAGCCGCCGTCCCAATAGGCCTCGCCGTCAAGTTCGATCGTGTGATGCAGCAGGGGCAGGCAGGCGGAGGCGAGGACAGCCTCGACGGTCAGGTCTTGGTTGGTCAGTATCCTCAGACTGCCGTCGCTGACCCGGGTCACGGCGATCAGGAGCTTGATCGGGGAGCGGTCCCTGAGGCGCTCGAAATCGACCGACGCCAGAAGCGCCTCGCGCAGCGGGTTGAGATTGAGCGGATTGAACTGATAGGGCGAGAGCGATCGGATCGCGAGTTCGAGCCCGGCGCCGAACGCGGATTCCGGCGGTTTCGGGATGAGCGCCGCCGCCCGGCTCATCCGGCGCCAGAACTGGGCCAGCCGCGCCCGCGCCTCGTCGGGCCCGCCGTCGACCATGCCAGCCGCTAACAGGACGGCATTGACGGCGCCGGCGCTCGCGCCGCTGATCGCGTCAAAGCCGATCGCCGGCTCTTCCAGGAGCCGGTCGAGGACGCCCCATGTGAACGCGCCAAACGAGCCGCCGCCCTGCAGCGCAAGCGAAAGCCGCTCGGGGGGCCAGCTGGGAGCAGGCTCCCTGAGGCCGATGAAAGCGCGCGCTCTGTCGACGAAGGTCATCGGCGGGACGATCCATTGTTTTGCATTTGTGGGGAGCCGATGATTGTGACCCCCATTTGTGACTTTCTTTGGCTCGGGCGCCCTGCCTGCCCATTCACGATGCGGCAGCGCTCGCCAATGACGGCGCCGTTCGCTAGACAAGGCCCTTCCGGAGCCTGACATGTTCGCCAATGTTCTGATCGCCAATCGCGGCGAGATCGCGTGCCGGATCATTCGCACCGCGCGGAGCATGGGAATCCGCGCGATCGCCCTCCATACGCCGGTCGATCGAGGTGCGTTGTTCACCCGGCTCGCCGACGAAGCGCACGAGATCGGCGAGGGCGCGAGCGGCTATCTCGACCAGGAGGCGATTGTCGCGCTGGCGCGCAAAGTCGGCGCCGAATGCCTGCATCCCGGCTACGGCTTCCTGTCCGAGAACGCCGATTTCGCCGAACGCTGCGCCGCCGCCGGGGTCGTCTTCGTCGGTCCGCCGCCCGCGGCGATGAGGACCATGGGGCTGAAAAGCTCGGCCAAGGCGCTGATGCAGCGAGCAGGCGTGCCGGTCGTTCCCGGCTATTACGGCGACAACCAGAACCCGAAGTTTCTCCGCGAGAAAGCCTATGAGGTCGGCTATCCGGTGCTGATCAAGGCGATCGCCGGTGGAGGCGGGCGGGGCATGCGCCGGGTCGACGCTCACGTCGAGTTCGACGCCGCGCTCGAGAGCGCGATCCGCGAGGCCGAGGCGGCCTTCGGCGACGGACGGGTGATGATCGAGAAATACATCGCCTCACCCCGCCACATCGAATTGCAGGTGTTCGCCGACGCGCATGGCGGCTGCGTCCATCTTTACGAGCGCGACTGCTCGGCGCAGCGCCGGCGTCAGAAGGTCGTCGAGGAATCTCCGGCGCCCGGACTTCCTGAAGAGACGCGCCGCGCGATGGCGAAAGCCGCGACTGACGCGGCGCTTGCCGCGGGCTATGTCGGGGCGGGCACGGTCGAGTTCATCGCCGATCCGTCGCGCGGGCTTAGGCCCGATGCTTTCTACTTCCTCGAGATGAACACGAGGCTTCAGGTCGAGCATCCTGTCACCGAGGCGGTGACCGGCCTCGACCTGGTCGAGTGGCAGTTCCGGATCGCCGCAGGCGAGCCGCTTCCGCTCGCCCAGAGCGAGATCCGCTGCGCCGGCGCGGCGATCGAGGCGCGCATCTATGCCGAGGATCCCGAGCACAGCTTTCTGCCCTCGGCCGGCCGGATCCATCTCCTCAACCTCAAGGGAGAAGAGGGGCTCGAGGGCGTCAGGGTCGACGCCGGGGTCGCCTCGGGCGATAGCGTCAGCCCCTACTACGACCCGATGATCGCCAAGCTCATCGTTCATGGAGCGACCCGCGCCGACGCGCTGACCGCCCTGCTGAAAGAGCTTGACGACGCCGTGGTCATCGGACCGAAGACCAATCTCGCGTTCCTCAAGGCCCTCGCGCGCAGCGCAGAGTTCGCGGCGGGGACAGTCGATACCGGCTTCATCGACGCCAATCTCGGGCGCCTCGGCGCCCAGCCGCATCCGCCCGACCGGCGCGCCGTCCACGCCGCCGCGCTCCTCTTGTCCGGCAACGGCGCCAGCGCTTCGGTGCTGGCTCCCTATGATCCGTGGCGGGTCTTGGACTCGTTCGAGCTTGTGGGCGCGCGCCGGATCGGCCTCGATGTGACGATCGACGGCATCCCCGCTCGCCTGCATCGCGTCGAGGGCGCCAACGCCGGCCTCGGCGATGGCGGCGGCCTCAAGTCGCGGGACGAGATCACGCTCTATGAGGCGGATGGCGGGATCTACGCCTTCGCCGGCGGCCGGCAGGCGTTCGTGGAGCTCGTCGATCCGTTTGCGAAGGCGGAAGGGGCCGCGGAAGAGGGCGACTCGGCGATCCGCGCGCCGATGACTGGACGCGTCGCCGCGCTCGCGGTCCTCGAGGGCGACAAGGTCGAAGCCGGGCAGCGCCTCGCGGTCGTCGAGGCGATGAAGATGGAGCACGCCCTCGTCGCGCCGCACGCCGGCGTCGTGCGCGACCTCACCGTCGACGTCGGAGATCAGGTCGACATGCGCGAGCGGATCATGCGGGTGGAGGCCGAGGGTTAGCGGAACGGGTAAGGGGCCACGGATTACAGTCAGTTAGGCGCCATTTTGTGAGCGCCCGCGTTCCCCGGGGGCTGTCCATTGGCTTGGGCCGGTTGGAGGCCGAAGGCCCGGCTCTCGGGGGTTGGGGGTTCTTGGATTCCCTCGGCGATTATAACCTTGACAAAAGTTAGCCGACATGTAGTATGGCTCTCCATAGGAGCCATACATGTCCGCCGAATTGCAAGACCCGCGCTTCACTGACGAAAACGCCGCACGCGAAGCGCTCGAAAAGATCGTTTGGCCGAACGGCCAGGTTTGCCCTCATTGCGGAAATGCGGACCAAGCACGGATTGCCGCCCTAACCACCAAGACCGCGCGCCCCGGCCTGCGCTACTGCAACGAGTGCAAGGGCCAGTTCACCGCGACGGTCGGAACAATCTTTGAGCGCAGCAAAATACCGCTAACTAAGTGGTGGCTGGCGGCGCATCTCATTGGCTCGTCAAAGAAAGGCATTTCGAGCCATCAACTGCACCGAATGTTGGGCGTCAGCTACAAATCGACGTGGTTCATGATGCATCGCTTGCGCGAAGCAATGCGCGTCGGCGGTCTTGCGCCTATGGGCGGCGAAGGGGCGACCGTAGAGATTGACGAGACGTTCATCGGGAAGCGCGAAGGCTATGAGGCGAAGCCCGGCTGGGTTCGTCACAAGAACACGGTCTTGACCCTCGTTGAGCGTGGTGGCCGTGCGCGCTCGTTCCACATTGACGAAGCCACGAAAGAGAACATTGTCCCTATCGTGAACGAGAATCTGGACCGCGAGAGCCATTTGATGACGGACGAAGCGCGTCGTTACGAGGCGATCGGCAAGGACTTTGCCGCTCATGGCGTCGTGGATCATTCGCGCAAGGAATATGGGTACACGGACCACGAGACCGGGGCGAAGGTGAACACGAACACCGTCGAGGGCTACTACTCGATTTTCAAGCGCGGCATGAAAGGCGTCTACCAGCA
This sequence comes from uncultured Alphaproteobacteria bacterium, assembly GCA_963794655.1. Classification (GTDB taxonomy): domain Bacteria; phylum Pseudomonadota; class Alphaproteobacteria; order Rhizobiales; family Beijerinckiaceae; genus Roseiarcus. Next base: position 626,424 of record CAWCEV010000003.1, on the reverse strand, counting down.
CTGTGGCGAGAAGCATCTTCACCGCTATCTGGCCGAGTTCGATTTTCGCTACTCAAACCGTTCCGCCCTTGGGATCGAGGACGCAGAGCGTGTGGCCAAAATCGTTGAGGGAGCCAAGGGTAAGCGCCTGCAATACCGACGGCCTAACGAAGGCGCACTCACCTAACAAACGAAAATGGGAGGAATAGGCAGGATTGCACTGTTTAATAGAAACAGGCGAACCTTCACTATCTCACAGGCGCTATTAAATGTCAAGCCGACGATCCGATGAGTAGTGGTCCAGTTTGCCCTAAACCGCGCGTTGGCTGGACTCTGGCGGAGTTCGTCCATTAAAGTGAGGTAGGGAGGAGCCTCACGCGTGTCGCTCGGCATTGTATTCAAAGGGACGGAGGGGATCGTTCTCGCTGCTGATAGCCGCGTGACGCTGACCTATCAACCGATCGGGGTTCCTTCCGCACCAGGCGCTCCGCCCCAACCCGTTATGATTGTCTCTGCGTTCTATGATAACGCGACGAAACTGTTGCGGTGCGCAGGTCAAGACTATGTCGCCGCTGTAACATATGGCCTTGGCGCAATTGGGGGCACCGCGCCGAGAACTGCCCACAGTTACATTCCGGAATTAGAAGCGAGCTTGGCTGGCAAGGGCAGGCTCTCTGTTGAGGAGTTTGCGACATGCCTCGGGCAGTTTTTTCTTCCGCTGCATCAAGCCGCCCATCCTGGCGCGCCTGCCGGAAATGATATGTGTTTTTTGGTTGGTGGTTACAACGAAGGCGAGGCTTATGGCCGGGTTTATGACGTGATAATCCCGGCTAGGCCTGTTCCAATGGAGCAAAATGTCAACGACTTTGGTCTTAATTGGGGCGGCCAAACACACATTGTGGCTAGGCTATTGAGTGGGTCAGACCCAATGGTGATACACCACTTAAAGCAGAAATTGACCATTAGTGATCAAGATATTAGCGCCGCTTCAACCGAAGCGACTCAGTTGCACGCCTTGAAAATCCCATATCAATTCCTGCCGCTACAGGACTGCGTCGATTTGTCTATCCTACTTGTAAGGACGACTTCCCAATTGATGCAATATACAACAGACGTGAGGGGCGTTGGAGGCGCGGTAGACGTTGCCACTATCACTAGAACGGAAGGATACAAAAATGTCCAATCAAAGACGATACATGGGGATCGCAACACTCAATGAGCAAATAGAGACAGGCGGAGCTAACACGAATGATTGGGTAGCGTCTATGCGTGGAATGAGACTTCTTTATACTGGCCGCTGTGTTCCGGAAGAATCACATGCATCAACGAATATGCGTCATGGTTGGGCAAAAGAGGAGTCTGTACCATTACCATCCGATGGGTTAGACGTACCGTATAAGTATGATTGAGATAGCGACCACCGCGAGGCAATGAGGCAGCAACCACGAGTTGAGCATACAAAACAACCTAATTCTATATAGAGTCCTGAGGGGCCACACGCGCTTCCAGTGATAATTATCGGGAAATAAATGTGGCTTTCGTATCATCGTAAAATAGAAATCAACGTTATCATGATTGACGGGACATTCGTCTAACGCAGTTTGATAGGCAATTTGAAGATCTTCTAATTGCTTCATAGCCCCGTCCCTTTCAGTATCGACGTTTTTTAGTTTATGATTTATTGAGGCAATTTTTCTAGCGCATTGGTGTAGCAACTCACCTTTGTGATAGAAATTCTGCGCACCATCGATAAGTGATGTAAATATTATGAAAACCGACAATATAACCGAGCAGGCCAAGAGAATCTGACTTTGATTGATCTCCAGCTTGACTATGTTTGGAATCAGGGATAGCGCTATTACGTACAGGGATAGAAGAGATACCACGTAGGCGGACGCGCGTTGGCGCCTAGCCAACCTAAGGCTGGCTTGGAATCTGGCATCTCTTGTTATTTCAACGCTCCGGCGAAAATCCTGGAGCGCGTCCCTCACCAGGCCCGCCATAACTTTTACTCACGCCTACACGCTCGTTTTCACGCCGTCGCCGCTGCGCCTCGCCCTTGGTGGTTAGTGGCTTCGGCGCGTCCTTATGCGGCTCTGGGGGCATTCTGACCATTGCGGTCATGATCTGAGTCGCGATATCCACCTCCCGCGTGTCCGGCGGAAGCGGTTCATTCGGTATGCCCGTCATTTCAGATTACCTCGATGGGGGTCTTGGGGAGGCCCAGAGGGCGTTTGACCAACCATATCACGAATATTGGTTTCATCTAGGCCGCTTCATTCACGGATATGCCAAGGCCGAAGCCCAACTACTTTTCTTGTTATGGCGATTGAGCGGCACCACGAAAGCCAAAGCGGGCGTTATTTTTCACGGGGTAAGAACTGATCAGGCAAAGGATTTAATAAACAACATTCTAGATATAACTGGCCAATCGGAACGCAAGGAGCGCCTTTCGAGCGCGTTCTCCCAATTAGCTACAATCGGCACTATACGCAATCATCTGGTTCATTGGGGCGCAGAGGCCGCAGGAGACAATGCATATCGCGTTTCCAACAAAAAGTATAGGCCTAAGAGCATCAAAGAGTTTACAATCTCAATAGACGAGTTTAAGAAACTACATAGTGACTTACTCGGCATATACCTTATACTTGGAATGGACGCGGCCCGCGACGGGCGCGTGACATCTTCTCTTCATGAGCGACTTTTACGGATGACATGGCGTTATACACCGCCTCAGCCTTCTCTTCTAAAGAGGCAGAAAAATCTGGGTCGGCCAAGACGCTCGCCCCGGCCTCCCTCATCTGCATCGTGACGCCGGCCTGTCTCGGCCTATCTATCTCTTGGGTTACTTTTGTCAAGGTTATAATCACCATTCCCTCGTCCGTATCGAGACTTTTCAAAGGGTTACGCGGCACGGGATATGCTTTTTCTCACCGTGCCCGTGCGCAAGGCGCGGCTGGGGCGGCGTAGAGCAACGGACCCTCAAGCGCGTTTGCTGTCATGCCCGCGAACGCGGGCATCCTATACCTGCGTGGCGACTTGGATAAGATCGGGTCGTCGCATCCGGCGACCGTGGGCATCCTGGGCTTTGCCCCCAATCGAGGGAGAGTTCGCTGCCTGGCTGGGTCCCGGATGCGGGTGTTTTGTTCCGAACAGTCGCAAGGGCCGCTGCGAACGCGCGCTCGTGTATAGGACAGGATCAATCCCCATGCTTGAGACTTCCGTTTCGGCCGGCGTCGATGTCGGCTCGACCTGGCTTGACCTTGGATTCCATCCCTTCGCCAAGCCGATGCGCGCGCGCAACAGCGAGGCAGGCGTTGCAACGATTGTCGCGGCGCTTCGCCAGCGCGGCGTCGGCCGGGTGGCGATGGAGGCGATCGGCGGCTATGCGCACAAGCTCGTCGCCGCGCTGATCGAGGCGGGCGTCACGGTCTTCACGGTCAATCCGAGGCGGATCAAGGCGTTTCGCGACGCCGAGGGCCTCATCGCCAAGACCGACAGGCTGGACGCAAGCCTGATTGCGCGCTTTGCTCACTTTATGGCCGATGAACTGCGACCTCTCCGGGACGCCGGACAGGCGGTCTTGAAGGCGCTGTCGACAAGACGGCGGCAACTGACCGAATCGATTGCGATCGAGAAGACCCGCCTCAAGCAGGCCTTCGATCCGCTGATCGCCGAATCATGCCGGGAGATGATCGCCTTGCTCGAGGACAGGCGCCGGACGATCGAGGCCGAGCTCGACCGCCGCATCGAGGCCGAGGACAGAATGGCGCGCCGGCGCGCCATTCTGTCCTCGATCCCTGGCATCGCCGCGCGCATCTCGGCCCTGGTCGCCATCGAAATGCCGGAGCTGGGCGAACTCGGCCGAAAGGAGGCCGCCAGCCTCGCGGGCCTCGCGCCCCACCCCTCGCAATCCGGCCTCTCGCCAGGCCGAAACGCCATCTCCGGCGGCCGGCCCTGTTTGCGAGCCGCCTTCTACATGGCCGCCCTCGTGGCCGTCCGCAGCCATCCGCGCTTCAAGCGCATCTACAAGGACCTGCGCGGCGCAGGAAAACCCCCAAAGGTCGCCCTCGTCGCCATCGCCCGTCGAATGGTCGCAATCGCAAACGCCCTCGTCCGCGACAATATCACCTTCGATCAAGCAACCTTCGCTTGACCCGACCAATACAGTCGCCAGGCTCAAGGCTCTGATGTGACTCTAGATTCCCGCTTCGCGCGGGAATGAGAGGCGCCCTTCCCAGTCCAACCGACAGATTGCGGCTTTATGCCGCGATCCGCTGCGCGGGCGTCAGGTGCACTTTGGCCGTCAAGGGAAGGTGGTCGGACGATCGCCGGGCGAGCGGCGAGTCATGGACGGCGACGTCGGTGATCAGGCCTTTCGGCCAGCCAAGGATGCGATCGAGTGCGAAAATCGGGCGCGGGGAAGGAAAGCTGAGAACGGAAGGGGCGAGGCCGAACGTCGGCTCCAATCGGCGGAGGGCCGAGCGGCCGCGCCGGCGCCATTCGTTGAAATCCCCGAGCAGGATCGTCGGCATCTCGGGCAGGTTGTGGAAGGCGTGCAGGATCGCCTCGACCTGATCCACTCGCGAGAGCCGAAGAAGACCAAGATGGGCCGCGATGACGCGAAATTTACCCTCGCCGAAATCGAGCTCCGCGACGACAGCCCCGCGCGGCTCGCCGCCCGGCAGCTTCAGGCGTGAACGCGAGTAGGAAATGGGATCGCTGCGCACCAGCAGCGCGTTGCCATGCCAGCCGTGACGGTGGGAAACGTCCGACTGCACCAGAAGGTGCATGCCCGTCTCCCGCCTGAGCGCCGCCGGATCGAGCAGGCCGCCGCGGCTGCCGAAACGCCGGTCGACTTCCTGAAGGGCGACGACATCGGCCTGAAGCTCGCGGATCACCCCGACAATTCGGTCGGGACGGGTCATGCCATCGGAGCCGCGGCACTTGTGGATGTTGTAAGATGCAACTTTCACTCGAGACCTCGAATCCGATCCGCATTCAGATATAGGGCATGGCGAGCCGCGCCGCAGCATCCCTGAGCTTAGTGACGAAATTTCGTTTGTCGATCTCTTGCAGAGTGACCGGGTTGACGCGGCGGGCGTCAATGATTTTCGCAAGCCGCGCAGCCAACTCCGGATCGTATATCTCGACGGCGAGCTCGAAATTCAAGCGCAGGCTTCGAATGTCCATATTCGGGCTGCCGATGAGGCTCCATTCGCCGTCGACCGTCATCAGTTTCGAGTGATCGAACGGCGGCGCGCTTCGCCAGACGCGACAGCCCGCCTCGATCAGGGGGCGAATATGCGTTCGTGCCGCCCAGGCGACGAGCCGATGATTCGTTCTGCCCGGCAGGAGAATATCGACCTCGACGCCGCGCAAGGCCGCCAACTGAAGCGCCGTGATCAGTTGCTCCGGCGGCAGGAAATAGGGCGTGGCGATCCTGATCGAAGCCCGGGCCAGATTGATCGCGGAGAGGAGAATGAGAACCAGCTGGTCGTCGTCCTGGTCCGGTCCGGCGACGATTACGCGCGTCGGCGAGTAAGGGGAGGGAAGCGCCTGACGGACCGGGTCGGCGGGAATCGGCGCTTCGCCGGTCGCAAACAGCCAGTCGTCGTCGAATTCCTGCTCGATCTGGCGGATGATCGGCCCGTCCAGGCGGAAATGGGTGTCGCGGACCGGCGCCGCGGGCTGGCGCGCGAGCAGGTTCTCATCGCCGATATTGAGGCCGCCGACGAAGGCAGTCTCCCCGTCGACGACAAGGCATTTCTTGTGCAGCCTGAGATCGAGGAACGGCATCTTCCACGGCAGCGTCGAGTGAAGAAAGCGCGAAACGGGAACGCCGTGACCGCGCAGCCGGTGATAGGCGGGCGAGAGCACGAATCCGCCGCCGAACCCGTCGATCAGGACGCGGATTTTGACCCCTCGGCGCTGGGCCTTCGCCAAAGCGTCGATGAATCGCATGCCGATCATGTCGGCGCGGAAGATATAGCTGCAGAGCCGGATGTGGCTCTTCGCGCTCTCGATCGCAGCCAGCATTTGCGGATAGGCTTCGTCGCCGCAGTCGAGCACCGCGGCCACCTTGCCGGGCGCGAGTTCCCGGCCGGTGATCCTGCCGACGGCGGCCTTCAGGCGATCGAGTGGTTCATCCGGCGCTTCGTCGCCCGCGGGCGAGGATTCGTGGCTTCGAACCGGCCCCTTCAGCCGCCGCGCCCGGCGCCTCACCCGATTGACGCCGAATCCAACGTAAAGGATCGACCCGAGGACGGGGGCGAGCCAGGCAAGCCCGATCCAGCCGATCGCTGCGGGAACGTCGCGTTTGGTCAGCAATACGTGGACTGTGACGGCGCCAGCCATCAAGATATGGATCGCGCCGACAAGAAGCGGGTGGCTTTCGAACACCGCGGACGCCGCGAGATATAAGTCCACCTAGCGCGCCGTTTCTGCCTTCTCCGCCTCCAAGGCGGGCGCGATTCTTACCGCCTGAGGAGATTCGAGGCCAGCGTCGGGACGCGCGGCCTCGCGAAACCCGGTGGACAGCGGTTCGAGACGGCCGGTGCGAAAAGCGCGCTTGTCGCCTGGAGCTAGGTCTATCGTCGCAGGCTGGGCCGCACACCCTATCGATCGCTGCGAAAGGTCTGCCGGCAAAGCGCGTTAAGCTCCGCCGATCTTGCGCGCGTTTCGACGACTTGGCTGAGCGCCCGCCGCCTAGTGGATCGAATCTAACACTTGATGCCCGCGCCTGACGGCGGCGATGATTTTGTCCGGGTCTGCGGTCCATGTGAAGGGCCTGGACTGCTGATTGTGCTCTTCGAGGAAGCGGTTGATCGCGGCTTGCAGATCGGTGACGGACCGGAAGACGCCTCGCTTGAGCCTGCGCTTTGTGAGAGTGGCGAAGAAGCCCTCGACCGCGTTGAGCCAGGAAGCGGACGTCGGCGTGAAGTGGAATGTCCATCGCGGATTGCGTTCGAGCCATCGGCGGACATTGGGATGCTTGTGGGCGGCGTAGTTGTCGATGATGGCGTGGATCGTCTTCCCCGCAGGAACCTGTCTTTCGACGATATTGAGGAAGCGGATGAACTCCTGATGGCGATGGCGCTGCATGTTGCGGCCGATCACCGTGCCGTCGAGGACGTTCATCGCGGCGAACAGCGTCGTCGTTCCGTGCCGCTCGTAGTCGTGTGTCATCGTTCCGGCGCGGCCCTTCTTCAGCGGCAGTCCGGGCTGGGTGCGGTCCAGCGCCTGAATCTGGCTCTTCTCGTCGACCGACAGGACGATGGCGTGCGCGGGCGGATCGACATAGAGCCCGACGACGTCGCGCAATTTGTCGACGAAGCGCGGATCGTTGGACAGCTTGAACTGGCGCATCCGGTGCGGCTGGAGGCCGTGCTTGCGCCAGATACGTTGAACCGAGCTGACGCTGAGCCCCGCCGCCTTCGCCATCAACAAGCCGGTCCAGTGGGTCGTCTCGCCAGGCGGTTCGCCAAGTGTCAGCGCGACGACGCGCTCGGCGGCCCCGGCGCTCAGCGGTGGGATGCGCGAGGGACGCGTCTTGTCGCGGAGCAACCCGTCGAACCCCGCCTCGATAAAGCGTTCTTGCCAGCGCCATACGCAGGTCTTGGACTTGCCGGTTCGCCGCATGATCTCGTTCGTGCCGACACCATCGGCCGTAAGCAGCACGATCTCGGCCCGCCAGACCTGCTTCTGCGGCGCGTTGCGGTCACGAACCAGGGCTTTGAGCCGACAAATATCGGCAGACGAAACCGAAAGGGATTTTCCTGCGCGCATCACGCAAACTCGCACGCCGAAATCCCAGAGGGAATCCCATCCGGGATTCAACTGTCAGGTTCGATCCACTAGGGCGCCGGCCTATACTGGAACTCCCGGACGACGATCTCCACCGGTTGCCCGTTGGTTGGCCCGGCATGGGCGGTGTACTGAGGCAACGGCTTCCAATTGGTGTCGTAAAAGTTGCCCAGCCAAAGATTTATGTGGAATCTCTGACACGCCGGGCCTTTTCCATTAGCCGTATCCGGGATGAACGGACTTAGGTCGCCCGGCGTCGTCCAGCTGTTGTCAGCGTCCCTGCTCGGGGGCAGGTCACTGAAAGTATAATGCCCATTATATTGCAGGAAGTGGACCTCCCCTTTACGCCACTCCATGACGAGCGTGACTGACCGTGCCGGCGTGCTGGGTACTATATCGTAGCGATTCACCATCCCTTTGGCTTGCGTGTAATCCTGGAGCGCGAACTGGGCGCTGCCTTTGCACAGAGTCGCCTTATCGAAAGCGCCGATCGGCCCGCTGAAGGGGCAATTGGCGGGGCTTTGATGGTTCCACCCCCAGCGTGAGATCTCCGCCAGATCGACCTCGCGGGCGCAGTTCTTGTCCCCGCCTCTGCACTTATCGGACTTATAACGCTCGTAGTTGAATACCCCGGTCGCCACGTTGGGATCGTAGGTGTTCCAGTTGGCGCCCGCGGGCGCAGCCATCGTGAGCACGACGAGATAGTCGCCGTAGCCGAGATTGGCTTGAGTGCCGTCAGCCTTGAACATGAGGACGGCTTCGGCGCCCGCCCATTCCTTGCCGCCGTCCCAGTCTTTGGCCAGCCTGAGATGCAGGCCATCGCTCCCCAGAGAAACGTGCTCGGGTGCGAAAGTCGTTCCCAGACCGCCGTTGTAGTAATATCCGCCCGACGGATTATATGTGAACGCTGTCCACCATTTGTAATTTTTGAAAGTCAGCAGACATCCCGTGCCGCCGCAATGGCTATCCGGCGATATACCAGACGGAGCCAGTTCGCTGTTTGGACATGGAGGTTCGCCCGGTTGTTGTGCGAGGGCAAATCCACTGCAAAGACTGAGGATTGTTGCTGCCGCCAAGTATGATTTCACAATTCCCTCCCCCATGACTGTGGCCTCTTGCGAGCCCGCCAAATTATTCACCATCGGATTCGTAGCAGAGCCGAAGCGCAATCCAACCCAACACATTGGTTGGGCCATACGGCAGCGTCCGCTGAACGCTCCTGCCGCAGTTGCGGAGGAGCGGCGAAACTGGCGACTCCGGCGGGAACCGTTCGATCACGATTCACGGGGATAGCGGGCTCCTCCGGCTGGGCCGGATCTCCACGCCTCTGTTAAGCTCCCCCCATGCCTCTCCACCTCATCAAGCTCTGCGTCGGCGCCGATTCGCTTGCCGACCTTCGCGAGTGGATGGCGGCGCGGATGGCGGACGCAAAGCGCCGCCGCGCGCCGCTGCGGCACGCCCACGTCACCCGGATGGCGCCGAAACGGGCGGCGGACATTCTCGACGACGGTTCGCTCTACTGGGTGATCAAGGGCCAGATCGCCGCCCGCCAGCGGCTGCTCGACATCGAGCCGTTCGTCGATCCGGAGGGGATCGGCCGCTGTCGGCTGTGGCTCGATCAATCGGTGATCGCGGTCGCGCCGCGGCCGATGCGGGCCTTTCAGGGCTGGCGCTATTTCGACGCCAAAGCCGCGCCCCCCGACATCGACGAAAGTCAGCCCGGCTTCGCCGACATGCCCGAGGCGCTCAGGCGCGAGCTCGCGGGGCTCGGGCTATTGTAAATAAAGCGCCTTTGCGGCTTGTGGCGCGGGTCACGGCGCCCAATCTAAGGCCTCGTTCGAACGCTTGAGGCCAGCCATGGACAAGGACAAAGACGGCGCGCTCGCCCGGCGGGGCGCCGCCGACGACATCGCCGCCTTCGTCGAGGCGGCGAGGAAGGTTCCGGCCGCCGGGTCCGGTCGCGGGCGGCTGATCTTCGCTCTCGACGCCACCATGAGCCGTCAGCCGACCTGGGACCTTGCCCAGACGCTGCAGGCGAACATGTTCCAGGCGGCGGCCGGGCTCGGCGGCCTCGACGTTCAGCTCGTCTATTTCCGCGGCATGGACGAATGCCGGGCGTCGAATTTCGTCTCCGGCGGGCAGGGGCTGGCCGAGCTCATGAGCCGGATCGGCGTGCGCGGCGGATCGACGCAGATCCGCAAGGTGCTGGCGCATGCGCGCGACGAGGCGAGGCGAGCCAAAGTCGGGGCGCTCGTCTTTGTCGGCGACGCGATGGAAGAGGATCCTGACCGGCTCGCGGTCCTGGCTGGGGAGCTCGCGCTGCTCGGGGTCAAGGCGTTCATGTTCCAGGAGGGGGGCGATCCGGCGGCGAGGCGCACGTTCGGCGAGATCGCGCGCCTGACCGGCGGGGCCTATGGCGCCCTCGACGCGGGCGCCTCGGCGCGGCTCGCGGCGCTGCTGCGGGCGGCTGCGGCCTACGCCGCGGGAGGGCAGACGGCGCTGGCGCGCGAGGCGGCCGCCGACCCGGAGGCGCGGCTCCTGTTGTCGCAGATGCGGCCCAAGTGATGCGGCGAGTTGATGCGGGCAGGGTGAAGTTGGCGTAGTCTCGCCTCGAGGAGAGCGAGACCGCGGCGGCGGCGACCCTGCCGAGCGTCCGGTCGGACTGAAAGCGTTACTGCAATGAACTTCGTCATCGGCATGATCTTGCTGTTTCTTTTGCTGACAGCGATCAAGCAGTTCGCACGCATGGACGCGGCCGCCGCGGCGCAACTCGTGCGCCATGGCGGCGGCGTGATCGGGATGATCGGCGCGCTGCTCCTGCTCCTGCGCGGCCGCGTCAGTCTCGCTGCGGCAGTCGCCGGCATGGTGGCGAGCTTCGCTGGCTGGCGCGCGGTCGCGCCGAACTCGTCCCCGTTTCGAGACGCCGGACGGGGCGCCCGGCCGGGCCGCGCCTCCTCGGCGCGCTCGGCGATGATCGAGATGCGGCTTGATCTCGACACCGGCGCGATCGCCGGCTCGGTGCTCGGCGGGTCTTACGCGGGGAGGGCGCTGGACACGCTTTCCCGGCCGGAGCTGCTCAATCTTCGCGAAGAGCTGGCGCGCGACGATCCGGAGGGCGTGAGCCTCCTAGAGGCGTATCTCGACCGCCGGTTCGCCGGCTGGCGTGAAGCAGACCAGGGTGAGCCTCAGGGGCGGGGGCGGAGCGGCGTCGGGGGGGCGATGTCGCGCAAGGAGGCGCTCGAAGTCCTGGGTCTGGCCGAAGGCGCGGGCGCGGCCGACATCATCCGCGCCCATCGGACCCTGATGAAAAAGTTTCATCCAGATCATGGCGGCTCGACCGCGCTTGCCGCGAGGGTCAATCAGGCCAAGGACGTTTTGATGCAGCGACAAGGCTAGACAGGGCTCCAGAGAGACGTGCGGCTTCGAAGGACGTCAGTCGCGGGCGGGGAAACAGGCAAATCCATTGCGTTTGAGGGAGCGGCAGGCGGATTCGGCCGAGGCCGAATCGAGCATTGCGAATCGCGCGCGGTAAATCTTGCCGTCGCCCATGCGCACGGTCTGCGTGATGGGTTTGGCGGCGGCGAGGGTGGCGCCGTTGCGTTCGCGGGCGCGGATCAAAAGGGCGTTCGCCTTGGCGAGGTCGTCGGTCGCGCCGATCTGGATCGTCCAGCTTCCGGGCGTCGCCGAGCCTTCGCCGCGGGGATCCTCGGCTTGAGCGGGCGCGTTTGGCTGGGCGCGGGCGAAGCTCGTAGTCTGAGCGGGCGCCGGCAACGGCTGGCGGCGGCGGTCCGGCTCCTGGCCCTGCGGCCGTTCGGGCGGCATGACCAGCGCGCTCGCCAGCGCCAGCCGGTCGGCGGCGCTCTTCAGCGGCTTAGCGGCCAAGGCGGGGCGCTCGGCTGCGGCGGATCGGGCGGACGCCCGCGCGGTCGTCGGCATCGCGGTCGCGGTCGCTTCCGGGGCCGCGGTTTCGTCGTCTCCGTCGGCGTTGTCGCCTTCCCCGGTCGAGGGCTCCGGCTCCCGTTCGGCGACGCGCTGCGGCGCGGCTGCCGCGCGGGCGCGGGCCGGCGGCTCTTCGCGAGCCGGCGCGTTCGCATCGGGCGCCACGTCGGCGATCGCCGTCGCGGTGCGCGAGGTCGAGGCCTCGGCGAGATGGTCGGCGATCAGGTTCGCCATGATCCGGTCGCGACCCGCCGCGCTGCGGCCGCCCATGACGACCGCGATCAGCGAGCGGCCGTCGCGATGGACCGACGTCAGGAGATTGAAGCCGGACGCCCTGGTGTAGCCCGTCTTGATGCCGTCGACGCCGTCGACGCGGCCAAGCAGGTGGTTGTGATTGCCGATGATCTCGCCGTCGTAGTCGAACTGGGCGGTCGAGAAATAATGGAAGTAGCGCGGAAACCGCTCCTCGAGCGCGCGCCCGAGGATGGTGAGGTCATGCGCCGTGGTGACCTGCTCGTCGTTGGGAAGCCCGGAGGCGTTGCGATAGAGCGTGTTGGCCATGCCGAGCTCGTGAGCCTTGCGGGTCATCATGTCGGCGAAATTGTCTTCCGTCTGGCCGACCGCCTCGGAAATCGCGACCGCCACGTCATTGGCCGAGCGGGTGACGACCGCCTTGATCGCGTCCTCGACGCTGATCGTTTCGCCGGGCCTAAGGCCGAGCTTCGAGGGCTCCTGCGCCGCGGCGTGCTCGGAGACCGGGATCTCGGTGCGGAGCGTCATCTGGCCCTGCTCGAGCTTCTCGAACAGGAGGTAGAGCGTCATCACCTTGGTGATCGAGGCCGGGTGACGCAGGCCGTTCTCGTCCGCCGAATAGAGCGTTTGGCCGCTGTTGGCGTCGACGACGAGCGCCGAGAAGGCCGGCGAGCCGGGAACCGCCCCGGCCAGCTGGCGAGCTCCATGGACCCGCCCGCGATGAGCGTAGCGTGGATAGTGGGCCGCGCGGGCGTAATGGGCGGCATGGGCGTAATGGGCAGGGCGGGCGACGGGCGCGTGGTAGCGGGAATAGTGCCGATAATGATGCGCCTCGGCGGACGCGCTGGCGGCCAGAAGCGCCGAAGCCGAGATCAGGGCCGCCGTCGCCAGACGGGCAAGCCGGCCGATTGGGGAGCAACCGTTACGCAACGCCATGAACGCGTCCCATTCGACTTCACCCAACGGCCGAGGCCAAGCCGCCCACCCGTTGCGGAACTCACACGGTCGTGAACGATATGTCGGCGCGGTTACGCTGCGGTTAACGGAACGGCGTTCGATTGAGAGGATCGTCCGCAAGTCATTGGAATTGCGGCCTTGCGCAGGAGCGGGGCGATCCGTCCGATTAAAGCTCCAGTTAAACTTCTCGGCGCAATTGATTATATATCAGTCAGTTAACTGTTCTAAATTGAGAGGTCGCATCACCGGCCGCCGCATAGGGCGCGACATAATGCTGCATCGCAAAAAAGCACCTTGACTTTCATTGTGCAGTGCACATATTGGTGTCATTGAGAGATCGTTCCTATCACTTAACAGAAGGAGCGATCCAACGAGAAAGGACGAGCCATGACCGCCACCACTCCGACATTCGACGAATTCCAGAAGTACTCCAAGGACCAGCTCGAGGCTTTCACCGCCGCTTCGACCACGCTGTCGAAGGGGTTGCAGGATATCGCCACCGAGTTCGACCGACTATTCGAAGAAGGCGTTCGCCGCCAGCACTGCGATGTTCGAGAAGCTTCTCGGCGCGCGCAGCGTCGAATCCGCGGTTCAGATCCAGACCGAATTCGCCAAGCAGGCCTATGAGGGCTTCGTCGCCCAAGCGACCAAGGTTTCGGAACTCTATACCCGCGTGGCCACTGACGCGCTGAAGCCGGTCACCACGGCCTACGCGAGCATCCAGAAGTAATCGGCGATCCTCTCGCTCGCATGAGCGGGAAAAATAAATCGCATAGAGCTGACGCCGGCGCCTCCGAAGCGCCGGCTTTTTATTTTCATCATTCGCGAACGAACTATGCTCTCCCGGCGTTTTCGAATGCCTGCGAATTGAGCGGAGAAGGAGAATGGAAACTGGGCGCCTGCTGCTTCTCGCGGTTCGAGGCGCGGAGGGTCTTGCGCGTAACGGACAAATTCGCAATGCTGACATCTGGCGACGACATCTAGCGCTGGCTCCGGGTCGTGCATAGATTGTGTTGCTTGAGTTTCGTGCGTGCGTAACGATGTGCGTTCAGGGCCAACCGGCATCAATCGGGGTCTATCCGTGGCTGCCGTTTCAAATCCGTTGGTTGTTCGGCTGCGAGCGGGGATGGCTCGGCTGGCGCGTTGGCTCTATCCGGGCTTCGGCGCCGCGTCGACGCAAACGCCGGCGCGGCTGATGGCCTCGCGAGAAACCAAAAGAGGGGGAGAAACACCGGGCGCCGGCGCGGCGGTAATCACGCGCACCCGGACGCAGACGAAGCGTCCAAATATGTATCGCGTGCTGTTGCTCAACGACGACTACACGCCGATGGAATTCGTGATTTCAATTCTGCAGGCGTTCTTCAACAAGGACGCCCAGGAGGCGACGCAGATCATGCTCCAGGTCCACAACAACGGCGTCGGCGAGTGTGGCGTCTTCACCTACGAGATCGCGGAGACCAAGGTGTCGCAGGTCATGGACCACGCGCGCAAGAATCAGCACCCCCTTCAATGCATCATGGAAAAGAAGTGAAAGGCGCCCGATGCCGATTTTCTCCCGCGCGCTCGAAAAGACCCTCCGTCGGGCGCTCTCGCTCGCCAACGAGCGCCGACACGAATATGCGACCCTCGAGCATCTGCTGCTCGCGCTGATCGACGACGTAGACGCGGCGGCGGTGCTGCGCGCCTGCGGGGTCGATCTCGACGGGTTGCGCAAGACCGTCGTCCATTATCTCGATACCGAGCTTGAAAACCTGGTCGTGGACAGCCAGGAGGAGGCCAAGGCGACGAACGGCTTCCAGCGCGTGGTGCAGCGGGCTGCGTTCCACGTCCAGTCGTCGGGCCGCGAGGAAGTGACCGGCGCCAACGTGCTGGTCGCGATCTTCGCCGAGCGCGAGACGCATGCGGCATATTTCCTGCAAGAGCAGGACATGACCCGCTACGATGCGGTCAACTACATCAGTCACGGAATCGCCAAGCGTCCTGGTCATGCCGATCCCTCCCGCCTACCACGGGGGACTGACGAGGACCACGAATCGCGCGACTCCAAGGAGTTGAAAGACAGTTCCGATTCAAAGAAGAAGGAAGGCGCCTTGGAAGCTTATTGCGTCAACCTCAATCGGAAGGCGCGAGAGGGGCGCATCGATCCGCTCATTGGGCGCGAGGCCGAAGTCCAGCGCACGATCCAGGTGCTGTGCCGCCGGCAGAAGAACAATCCGCTCCTTGTGGGCGATCCCGGAGTCGGCAAGACCGCGATCGCCGAGGGGCTCGCGCGCAAGATCGTCAACTCGGACGTGCCCGAGGTGCTCGCGGAATCGACCGTGTTCGCACTCGACATGGGTGCCTTGCTCGCAGGCACCCGCTATCGCGGCGACTTCGAAGAGCGCCTGAAGCAGGTGATGAAGGAGATCGAGCAGCATAAGGACGCGATTCTCTTCATCGACGAGATCCACACAGTCATCGGTGCCGGCGCCACCTCGGGCGGCGCGATGGACGCCTCGAACCTGCTCAAGCCCGCCCTTGCGCAAGGGACGCTTCGCTGCATTGGTTCAACCACTTATAAGGAATACCGGCAGTACTTCGAGAAGGACCGGGCGCTCGTGCGCCGGTTCCAGAAGATCGACGTCAAGGAGCCGAGCGTCGCCGACGCGATCGAGATCCTCAAGGGGCTCAAGCCCTATTTCGAGGAGTTCCACAAGCTGCGCTACACCGGAGAAGCGGTGAAGGCGGCGGTCGAATTGTCGTCGCGCTACATCCACGACCGCAAGCTGCCCGACAAGGCCATCGACGTGATCGACGAGACGGGCGCCTCCCAGATGCTGGTGCCGGAGCCGAAGCGCAAGAAGACGATCGGCGTCAAGGAAATCGAGGCGACCGTCGCGTCGATGGCGCGCATCCCGCCGAAGTCGGTGTCGAAGGACGATACCGAAGTGCTCCAGCATCTCGAGGAGACGCTGAAGCGCGCCGTCTATGGCCAGGACGAAGCAGTCGCGGCGCTGGCGTCAGCGATCAAGCTCGCGCGCGCAGGCCTCCGCGACCAGGAGAAGCCGATTGGCTGCTACCTGTTCTCCGGCCCGACTGGCGTCGGCAAGACCGAGGCGGCGCGCCAGCTCTCGCTCAGCCTCGGACTGGAGCTCGTCCAATTCGACATGTCGGAATACATGGAGCGCCACACGGTCTCGCGCCTGATCGGCGCGCCGCCAGGCTATGTCGGCTTTGATCAGGGCGGTCTCCTGACCGACGCCATCGACCAGCATCCGCACTCGGTCCTGCTTCTGGACGAGATCGAGAAGGCGCATCCGGATCTGTTCAACATCCTTCTGCAGATCATGGATCACGGAAAGCTGACCGACCACTCGGGCAAGGCGATCGACTTCCGCAACGTGATCTTGATCATGACCACCAATGCGGGCGCGCGCGATCTCGCCGGCGCCGCGTTCGGCTTCCACAAGTCGAAGCGCGAGGGCGACGACCGCGAGGCGATCGACCGGCTGTTCGCGCCGGAGTTCCGCAACCGCCTCGACGCGATCGTGCCGTTCGCGCGGCTGCCGGAGTTGGTCATCGCTCGGGTCGTGGACAAGTTCATCCTGCAGCTCGAAGCCCAGCTCAGCGACCGCAATGTCACGATCGAGCTGACCGACGAGGCGCGCGAATGGCTGGTCAAGAACGGCTATGACGAGGCGATGGGCGCCCGCCCGATGGCGCGGGTGATCCAGACCCAGATCAAGACGCCGCTCGCCGACGAAGTGCTGTTTGGACGCTTGAAGAACGGCGGCGTGGTCAAGGTCGTGGTCACGGCCGACGAGGCGGGCGGCAAGAAGCTGAGCTTCGTCTATCCGGAAGGGCCCGCCCAGCCCCGGCTCGAGCGCGACCTCATCGTCTCCGCCGGCGCACGCCGCTCGCGCAAGCGCGTCGAGCCCGCCGATTCGGGCCCCGCCGACAAGGAGCCCGCCCCCGAAGAGCCGTAGACGCTCGGGTCGAACAAGTTCCGTGATCGTAGGGCCTGCTGCGTCGCTGGGTCTCTTCGCTTCGCTCGCAATGAGGAGCCACGTCCACCCGGGCTTCGCCCGGGAATTCTCGATGGCGCCTCCATCCGAACGATGCGCTATGATGGCTTGCTCGTCCCGGAGGAGCACGCCGGAGATGCGTCCAGCGATGTGAGCAGGGACGGGGCCGTTCGGCCGTGGGCGCGGCCTCGCCTTCGCACCGTTGCGCGGTCGGCCCAGAACGAGGGCGCCTAAGCGAAATCGCGATTACCTCAAAGCCCTTGCTGAACGTCGCGCCGGCGAGAAATGCTCGGCGCCGCTCATGAGCAGGCATCGCAGTCAGCGATTCGCCTGGACCTGCGGCGCGCTCGGCAAGAGGGCAAAAAAAGAACCGGAGGAAAGTCGCCTTTCCTCCGGCTAAACTCAGTTCAGATCGAAGCGTGAAGCGCTCAGAACTTGTAGTTCACGAGAGCGCGGAAGATCGACGCGTTGTAGTCGAACTTGGCCCTTGCATAGGTATTCGGGAAGGCCAAGGCCGCAAGGGAGTTCGGGTTCGCCAGGATCTTGGTGCTACCAAGGTCGGCGTAGAGATATTCGGCGCCGATAGTGACGTTGTTGGTAATGGCATATTCAACGCCAGCGCCGATCGTCCAGCCAACGCGCGTGGAGCTTGGGCTGCCCGACCAGTAGAAGTTGTTGCTGCTGTCAAAGATATTGAAGTGCGAGCTCCCGCCGCCGTAGGCCACACCGCCCGTGCCGTAGATCTGCAGACGATTGTCGGGAGTGACGACGAAGCCGACCTTACCCCGGGTCGTTCCCAGCCAGTCGAGGCTCGCCTTGGCGTTCACGTTGAGAACATCGCCGGTGAACGGAACTCCGGCATACGGGGCACTGCTGTAATTAAAGTTCTTGCTCAGGGTCGTCCCGTCGAAGTCGGTAACGACGCCGAGCACAAACGCGCCCGTCTGCCAGTTGTAACCAGCCTGGCCACCGCCGATAAACCCGCTCTGGCCATTTCCGATCCCACCGGGGAAAGAGCTGTTCAGGAAATCGCCGGCGACCGGGTCAAAGAGCGTCACGCTGCGGCTGCCGCTGGTGATGATGCCGCCGGCGTTCAGACCGATGTAGAACCCGGTCCAGGTGAAGGGGGGCGGCACGAACACGGGCGCCGGCGCCTCTTTCCTGGTCGGAAGATCGGCGGCCTGCGCGGCAACTGCCCCGACGGCCGTCAGCGTCGCAATGGCGACCCCTTTGAGCCATGTTTTCATCATTTGCTGTCTCCGTGTTGATCGCGACGCCATACGCCACATGCGCCCGCGCCCGCCGCTAATACAATGCGCAGACTATACGGTCCGGTTCCGAGCCTGTCCACCCTCGCCGATGGAACTCGCTGAATTTGCAGCCGGATGTGGCAGAATCGCCACAGATTTGGCAACACATCGTTAACCATGCTCATCTATTCGCTACAAGACTGGCGAGCAAAACCGCAATGACGCCAGTCAAGAAGATGCCGTCGAAAGTCCCTGCGCCGCCAATCGACGCTACGGGTGCGCCCAATCCGCGGAGGAGGCTGAGGTTGAGCAGGTCGGCGCCGATCAGAACGCCGAGGCTGCCTCCGATATAGGCGAGCGGAGCGGCGAATCGCCACTTGAGCGCCAACGCCACCAGGGCCGCGAGCAGGGGCGGGGCGAATGTCGGCACCGATATGCCCACCCCCGCGACCGGGGTCGCCAGCCGGTGAACGACAAAGGCGACGATCGCTGTGGCCAGCGTGCCGGAGACCCAAAGGTCGTAGCGAAAGAGGAGATAGAGGGACAGCAGGATTGGAATCACCGCGCCGCCGACGTTGATCGCGAGAATCGTCCCCGGCCAATCGACCGCGACCGGGGCCAGGAACGGGACGCCGAAGATCTCCACCACCTCGCGCGAGACGACCCGCTGCTCCGGTAGGTACAGGATCGGAATATTGACATACGAGCCGAGAAGCGAGCCGAACAGAACGAGAGTGGCGGCGAACGGGTTCAGGCCGAGCGCCGAATAGGCGCGGCTCAAGAGGCCGATCTGCAACAGGAGCAGCAGTCCGAGCAGAATCGCCCCGAACAGCGCCGCGACGCCGACTCCGACCGGAAAATAATGCAGGTGGTGGATCAAGTGCGCCGGCGCCCCGAGATTGGCGGCGCGGGCGCGCCGCGATCGCTCACGCGACGGCCAAGGTGGCGATGATCTTCTCGGCGTGGGGCTTCAGCGCTTCGGCGTTCTGAAAGGGCCCGCCCGGTGGACGTATCGCCACGCCCGCCCAGCACGGCAGAAGATGAAAATGCAGGTGGAAAACCTGCTGGCCGCTCGCCGGTTCGTTGAACTGCTGAAGCAAAAGCCCCTCGGCTTTCATGCCGGCCATGACGCCGCGCCCGACCTTCTGCACCGCCGGCATGAAACGCGCGAGATCCTGAGGGGCTAGGTCGAAGAGGGTCCGGCATGGGACTTTGGGAATGACCAGGGTATGGCCGTCGGCGCGCGGCATGACGTCCATGAAAGCGAGCGACACCTCGTCCTCATAGACCTTCACGCATGGCGCTTCGCCGCGCAGGATCTTGGCGAAGATGTTGGCTGGATCATACGTCGGCGTCATAGGATTCTCCCAGGCGTTCGTCGCCGCGCTCGTCGCCCTCGCCGCGGCGGAAGGGCGCGTGCCCGTCGTAATAGGCGATCGTGCGCTCGACGGCCGCGCGCTCGTGTCCGAGATAGTCGGCGATCGCCCTGGCGAGCCGCGCGTCGGCGAACTCATGCGCCGAATAGGTGCGGGCCGGCCGATAGCCGCGCGCAAGCTTGTGTTCGCCCTGGGCGCCGGCCTCGATCCGGCTGAGGCCGCGTGAAAGCGCAAAATCGATCGCCTGGTAGTAGCAGACCTCGAAATGCAGGAACGGCCGCTGCTCGATCGCGCCCCAGTTGCGGCCATAGAGCGCATCGTCGCCGATGAAATTGATCGCCCCGGCTATGTACCGTCCTGCGCGGCGCGCCATCACCAGGAGGACTCGGTCAGCGAGCGTCGCTCCGATCGCATCGAAGAATGCGCGGGTTAGGTAGGGCCGTCCCCATTTGCGCGATCCAGTGTGCATGTAAAACTTGAAGAACGCGTCCCAATGTTGAGGGCTGATGGAGTTTCCCGTAAGCAAATCGATCTCGACGCCGCCGTCGAGGGCGTCTCGACGCTCGCGCTTGATCGCCTTGCGCTTGCGCGACGCCAGGGCCGCGAGGAAGTCGTCAAATGTCGCGAATCCCTGACAGGAGAAATGGAATTGCTCGCCGGTGCGGACGAGAAATCCGGCGTTCGAGAGCCGGTCGGCGTCTTCGGCGGTCGGGAATGTCACATGAATCGACGACGCCTTGGTCTGCTTGCGCAATTCGCGCAAGGCGCCGATCAGCGCCTCGCGAGCGCCCTCGGGCGCATCGCCCGCGACGAGGAGCCGGCGCCCGGTCACCGGCGTGAACGGGGCGGCGACCTGAAGCTTCGGATAGTAGCGCCCCCCGGCGCGCTCGTAGGCGTCCGCCCAGGCGTGATCGAACACATATTCGCCCTGGCTGTGGCTCTTGAGATAGGCCGGCGCGGCGGCGACGAGGCGCCCGCGCCCGTCCTCCACCGCCACATGGGCAGGCGCCCAACCCGACCGGCCGCCGACCGAGCCCGACGTCTCGAGCGCATTGAGGAAAGCGTGGGTGATGAACGGGTTAAACCGCTCGCCCTCAGCCTCGTCCGCTGGCCGGCCGGGCGGATTGGCGCAGGCGTCCCAAGCCTTGGCGTCGACGGCTGAGATCGAGGGAATGACGCGTGCGGTGAAGGTCGAAGTCATTGCGGCGGGCGGTCCGATCAGGGCGCAAAGCCCATCCTAAAGCATAGTTCGTTCAGGTCGAGCGACGTCGTTGCATGTGCGTGAGCCACCTATCCCGGACAGCGCCCGGGACGAATGGCTTCCATGGGAAATCCAACCCCGATCGCGCGCGTCGTCAGAAGTTGCGCCTAGCGGATGCGGCGAAAGGATGCCGGGCGAAGCGGCGAGCCCACCATCGGGATATCGATATGAGCAACCACGCCGCGGCTGCAAAGGAAAAAGACCAGGCCAGGCCCCAAAACAGGCAGCATCACCCAGATGATGGCCCGCAACGCGAGGAGGCCGAAGCTTCCCATTGCAACTCCGGTCGCATCCTGGGCCGCGGCTTCCCGTCCGCGCCGCGCCCCGCTGATGCCCAATTTCGGTTTGCGCTCGCGCAGAAGATCGCCGGGAACGCAAGGAAGAGCCAGAAGGGAGACCTAACGTATCAGGGACAAGGACGACGGTGTCCGTTTTCCTGAGGATTTCGACATCTACGAAGCCGGCAATTCCCGCGCGTCGCGACCCTTAGCGCCTCCGCTTCAACGCGGCGCGGAACGCGAGCGCCGTCTCGCGGACGCCGGTCTCGAACGGCGTGGCGTCCGACCAGAACGGGCCGGCGAACCGGCTCGAATCGACGTGGTAGGGCCGGTCCCACTGGAAGCGCATTTCGACGAGCTCACGCAGGAACGGCGAGAACATGGCGCTTGCTCCAAGCATCCAAGCCGGCAAGGCGCTTATGCGCAGCTTTACGCCGAGCGTGTCGGCAGCGATCTTGAGAATATCCCGCGTGGTGCGAATCGGCGCGCACGGGACATGCCAGGCTTGGCCGAAGGCGCTGTCGGGCGCATCGAGCAGCGTTTCCGCCGCTCGGGCAATGTCGGGAACATAGGCATAGTCGTGCAGGACGTCGGGCGAACCGATGAACACCGCCGGCTTGCCCCGCGCGAGCTTCCCGATCGACGTATCGCCGAGATAGGAGTTGCCGACGCCGGGACCGTAGAAGTCGGGCGCGCGCAGAGCGGCGATGCGCGCTTCTCCCGCGGCGGCGGCCTGCGTCCAGATGCGGGTCGCCGCTGAGCGTGCCGCCGGCTTCCAGCCGACGTCGGCAAGCGGCATCGTCTCGACGAGCGGGACGGTCTGGGGACCGTACATGTAAAGATTATCGATGAAGACCATCCGCGCGCCTGTCGCTTTGCAGGCGGCGACGAAATTGGCCATCGCCTTCGGCCAGGCCTCGCGCCAGACGATCCCGGAATATTCAAAGCCGATCGCCGCTACGATTTGCCCGGCGCCGCGGGCGGCCTTGATCATCGCCTCTCGATCGAGCGCGTCGCAGGCCGCGAACGACGCTCTGTTCGGCAAGTCCGGGGGCGCGCGCCGCTGCGCAACGATCAGTTCGCGGCCGGCCGAAGACAGCCGGCCCGCGATCGCGCGGCCGACCGGCCCGTAGCCGAAAATCGCGATCCTCCCGGTCATGGCCTCTACTTTGTCCGGCGTCGGCCGGCAGGGCGCCCCGCGCCCGTTCGCCATCAAATCCCCAAGAACCTGATTTACTATAGTTTTCAAAGGCGTTGTTCAACGCCGCCTCAAACCATGGAGATTGAAATGCCTGTAGAAACTTCATTGCGCGGGGCCGACAGAAGTGTCCAGAATTGGATCAACCTGGTCTGCGGCGTCCTGCTCTTCATCTCGCCCTGGGCGATCGGGTTCGTCGGCGATGTCGCAGCGGCGAGAACCGCGTGGGTCGGCGGAATCGTGATCGCCGTGATGGCCATCGCAGCGCTGATCCAATTCGCCGAGTGGGAAGAATGGGTGAGCCTCATCGTCGGCCTCGCGGTCGCAGCCGCGCCGTGGGTGCTTGGCTTCACCGCTTTGCACTATGCGCTAGCCGTCTGCGTCGTGCTCGGACTGATCGTCGCGTTGTCCTCGATCACGGAGATCTGGTCCGTCCATAGCTCCCCGGCGACAGTCAGGCACTGAGCCTGGCGCATGCGGGCGGGTCGCTTGCCAAGCAGCGCGATCCGCCCATCTTTTCGCCAGGAAGGGGCTGAGTCGTCGGCCGGGAGCCTTAGAAACGATGAAGATGCTCGCGCGGCTCGTGTTGGCCGGTCTTGCCCTCGCAGCCTGCAACGCGCCGGCGCCCCAGGCCTCCGCGCCGCCAGCGCCGGGATCTGTGGCGGCAACGCCGCCCGGCTCAAGCTGCCCGAAGGCGACGACTGCTCGGCGAAAATCGCGCGCTACCGCGCGGTCCAGGACAACGACCTCTCGATGGGCCACGTCGTCCCTTCGGTCTACAATTAGATCAGGCACGACATCGGCGCGGCGGAAAGCGTTTGCGCCGCCGGCCATGACGCTCAGGCGAAGGCAATGATCGCCGCCTCCGAGAGGCGGCATGGTTATCCCGCCGAGCTGTGAGCGAACGCGTCGCGCAGGTACGCCGCGACGAACACCGGCACCCGCTCATCGTCGATGTCGCGCGGGCCGCGCACCACATGGATGGCCGAAAATTCGGCATGCGGGTCGCTCGCGAGGTAAGCGTCGATGCGGGCCTTGGCCCGGGCGGCCGGGACCGTAAGCGTCATCAGCTTCATGCAGGCGATGCGATTGGGCGTGAGCACAAGGGTCCAGCCGGGCGCTATCAGCGTCTCGCCGGCTTTCACCCCAGTCTCCTCAAGCAGTTCCCGGCCTGCGCTGGCCTCGAGATCGACCTTGCCGTCAAAAACGTCGGTTGGGTCCGGAGTTCCGGCAGGAAAATAGACCTGGCCCGCGTTGAACGTGTGAGGCGCCATCTCGCCGAGCAGGAACGCCCCGTCGGACCCGCGCAGCGCCGCCATCGAGAAGCAGTTGTCGACGGGTTCGCCGGGGAAGCCGAATTCTTCCCAAGCGAGGTAATCGGCGTAGTCGGTCTCGAAATAGACCCCCCTCAGCGTGGGCACGCCGCCGGCGCTGGTCTCGATCTTCCGCCGGCCCAGAAGCAAAATGCGCCCGTTGAAGAGCGCGGGCTTCGCCTTCCTCAACCGCGTCCAGTGCGCCGCGATGCTCACTCCCTGGCGTTCCGCGAACGCCCAGCGCGCAGGCTCGAACTTGAGGTCGAGCTCCCCAACTCGAAGGAGACGCGCCGGCCCGCTCAAAGGTCGAGCGAGCCGCTGGACACGAGCACGATCGAGCCGCCGATCGTCGCGGCGGTGAGCGCGCCCTCTTCGATCGTAAGGCCGAGTACGATCAGGCTCGGCCGGCCCATCTCGAAGCCCTGCTCGATCGTGAACGTGTGCTCGCCATCCGTTGGCCGGTCGAAGGTATGAACTACGCCGCCGAAGGCGGCGGCGGCGCTTCCGGTCGCCGGGTCCTCCCCTTGTTCCCAGAACATGCGCGCGTGAAACGCTGATCCCTCTCGCACCACGGCACGCGTGTAGAGATAGACCCATGCCTCGTTGCTTAGCGACCCAACTGCTGACCCTGGCCGGGCGGAGCGAATCGCGACAAGCGACCGGACGGGCACGAACAGATAGGGGACCCCGGCAGTAAAGAGGCTCGGCTCGTGCCGGTCAAACCCAATGTCGCCGGGCTCGAGCCCGAGAGCCTTTGCGATTTCCGCCCGGGACGGCGGCTTTCCGTCCAGCCGCTTTGGCAGCCTCGGCAACTCGAAATAGGCGGCTAACGCCTTGCCCTTGCGATGGCGGGCGCTGCAAATGACGTCGCCAATCCCTTCCTCGAGCACGAGCCGGAGGTCCTGCGCGACGAGCAGGTCGCGAGCTCTCTGGTGGGCGATAAGGGCCGAGGTTCCAACCGTGGGATGGCCGGCGAAAGGCAATTCGCGCTTCGGCGTGAAGATCCTCACCCGCGCGGTGTTTATCGGGTTCCTCGGCTCGAAGACGAACACGGTCTCCGAAAGGTTGAACTCGTTTGCGATCGCTTGCAGGGCGGCGTCGTAAAGCCCATCGGCGTCGAATACGACGGCCAGCGGATTGCCCGCGAGCGCGGTTTCGGTGAACACGTCGAGCGTTTGAAACCGGCGCGCCATCAAAGGAAGTCCCGCGGCCCTGGCGCTCCTCGAACGCGCCGGCGCGCCCCGTCAATACCAGGAAAAAAGAGGCCCCTCGACGCCGGGCTGGGAGACGACAATTAATGGCCGATTTGATTCCGGCAAGGTAACCGGGTTCGGCAGGCGGTCGGTTCCGCGCACGCCGACGAATGTCCTCTCGACCGAGTCGCGCTGGGGTGGCCTGAAGGTGTCGCTGACATAGCCGTTGCGCGAACCGACGGGCGCCCACGTTCCCAAGGTCAGCCAGGGTTCAACCGCGCGCTCATGAACGACGATCTGATGTCCTTCCGGCGCCGGATGCTTGGCGCGATGATGAACCGTCTGCGCCTGGGCTGAAGACACAAGGAAAATTCCAGCCGCGACGGCCCCGAGCAATCTGATCGAATATGTCATAAGCGCTCCCCTTGGCGCGACAGATTATACGCCAGAATCCCTGTAGTCATGCGCCGATGTGCGAAAAAAGTAAATGAGCGTCACACTGCCTCGGCGGCAAAGAGCCGAGAGGGCCGGACGAGTTCGTCCTGAGCGGCGAGAAGTACGAGTTCGCGCGAGCCGGCCGTCTCGGTTGCTTTCACGATGGCGTGAACGGACGAGGCCGCAAGCGAGAGCGCCTCGCCCGTCGCGCGGCGGCCAAGCCAGTGATGGAAGAACAGCGCCGAGAACAGGTCGCCGGCGCCGTTGACAGCGATCGGCAGCTTTGGCGTGCGCAAGCGCCAGAAGCCGGATTCGTCCCCCGCCAGCATGTCGAGCGCGTCCGCCGGCGTGTCTTCGAGCAGGAGCGATTTCGCCACGACAACCCGCGGCCCGCGCCGGCGTAGCGCCGCGATCGCCCCGCGCGCCGTCTGCAGGTCGCGGAGCCGTTCGCCGGTCAGCCATTCGAGCTCGAAGGCGTTGGGGGTCGCGATCGTCGCCAGCGGCAGCGCGCGGTCGCGGAAGAGTTCCGCCACCCCCTCGGCGACGTAGGAGCCGCGTCCGGCGCGGCCGATCACCGGGTCGCAGGCGTAAGCCGCCTCGCTGTTGGCGGCGCGGATGTTCTCGAGCGCGCGCAGCGCCGCCTCGCCGACCTCCGCCTTGCCGAGATAGCCGGTCAGCAGCCCAGCGCAGCGCGAGAGGGCGCCGATCGACTTCAGTCCCGCGACGCATTCGTCGATCATGCCGGCGTCGAAGGCGCGGCCACGCCAGCCGGCGTAGCCGGTGTGGCTCGAGAACTGCACCGTCATGATCGGCCAGACTTCGCGTCCGAGCCGCTGCAGCGCAAAGACGGCCGCCGAATTGCCGACATGGCCGAGGACGACATGCGACTGGATAGAGAGGATCGGCGCGAGCATGGCCGACGAGACGCCGATTCGGCGGGCGGCGTCAAAGTGAAGCCGCCTTGCTGGACGGTCTTGGCGATGCAAAACTGGGCCGACAACCCGTTGAGACGCGAAATCACGAGGAGCGCCGGCATGACCAGGGCAGGATGCGGACTAGGCCTTGTCGTCTTAGCGATCAGCATTGCCGCGGCCGACGCGCAGAGCGTGACCAACATGGCCGCCCTCAAGGGTCTGGCCCCCGTCTCCGCTCTCTCCAAGACCATAGACGGAAACGCAGCGCTGGGCTCCAACTTCACCGTCACCGGCGGAATCCAGACGGGCGCCATCCGCCAACCCACGCTCATGCCTTTTACGGAGCAGCAACAGCAGGCGTTGCGCGACGCCTTCATCACCGACGGCAATCTGGTTCAGCTGGCGGACGGCCTCGGGACGACCTTGGGGGCGGCATACGGGGCCCGCGCGCACTACCTCGACCGGGAGCGCTTCACCAACATCGCCAAATCCGTCTCGGATCTGATCGCCTACGCCAACTCGACAAGCGGCTCGGACTCCAACTCTGGCAAATATTTCTTCGCCAACGGAACGACGAACGGCAAGAAACCGGTTTCCGACGAGGCCATGGCGATCTTCAAGGACATCGACGGCGCGCCCGATCCTTTTGGCCGCGCGTATGCCCGGCCCGCGGGATCGCCCGGCGCCGACCTTTATGGCAACTCCCGCCCGTTCCAGACCGAGCCCACGGTCCTGCCGATCGTAGGGCCGGACTACTTCAATGTTCCGGCCGACAATGTTGTGTACAACCGCGGTCCGGTCATGAACTTGACTGACAGCCCGTCCTTCCCAAGCGGGCACACGACCTACGGCTACATGGGCTCGCTTCTGCTCGCGGTGCTCGTGCCCGACCGGTATCAGGAGATGGTCGCGCGCGCTGCCGAATATGGCAATGACCGCATCATCTTGGGGGCGCATTACGCGATGGACGTGCTGGGCGGGCGAACCGTCGCGACCTACGACCTCGCCCACCTGCTTGCGAACGACCCTGCCTACGTAGGTCGGCCGCTCAAGGACTTCGCCAGGGCAACGGCAATGTCGTCGCCTCTGGTTCCGGCGACCATCGAAGACTTCCGCGCCGCGGTCGTGACGGCGCGAGCTGACCTGACCAAGGCGCTCGAGGCAGCCTGCGGCGATACGGTTGCGGTTTGCGCAACTCAGGACACGGGACGCTTCAACGCGCCCGCGATGAACGAGGCCTTTTACGCAACGACGCAGACCTATGGGCTCGCGGTTGCGTATCCGGAGACGGTGGACAAACTGGAAGATGTCGGCGCGTTGGCGCCCGAAGCCGGGAACCTCTTGACGGCGGCTTTCCCGAAACTCAGCCTCGAGGAGGCGAACCGCATTCTTACCGAGACGGAAGGACCCGGCGGCGGCTTCCTCGACAACGGTTCGGCCTTCGGCGTCTATTCCCGGCTGAACCTCTATGCCGCCGCGGGACGCGCGGCGGCCCTCTCACGCGCCAAGCCCTGAGCGCATGGCTTCAAACCGCGCCGCGCAAGTTCGAGCCCCCACACAGCGGGCGACGAGAGCGCGCGACCGGGTTTGACCTTATGGCGCATGGCTTGAGCCCCCGGCGCAAGCCTGAAACAATGCGCTGACCCTTCATCGCGGACAGCCGAGGCCCCTTCATGAGCGACGCCATCGCGTATCTCTCGCGCGCCATCGGGCAGGGGCAGGGGCTTGAGCCAGCGGACGTGTTGCTTAAGGGCGGGCGGATTTTCGACCTGGTCAGCGGGGAGCTGGTCAGGAGCGACGTAGCGATCTCCGCCGACAGGATCGTCGGGACGCTCGGCGACTACCGCGGGCGGCGCGAGATCGACGTGGCTGGAAAAGTCGTGGTTCCTGGGTTCATCGACACCCACTGTCACGTCGAGAGCTCGCTTCTGACCCCGCTCGAATTCGACCGCTGCGTGCTCGCCCGCGGTGTGACGACGTCGATCTGCGATCCGCACGAGATCGCCAACGTGCTCGGGCAGGCGGGCTTACGCTATTTCCTCGACGCCGCGATGCTGACGGTCATGGACCTGCGCGTGCAGCTCTCGAGCTGCGTTCCGGCGACGGCGCTCGAAACCTCGGGGGCGCGGCTCGAGGCCGGCGATCTCCTGGTCCTCGCCGATCATCCCAAGGTGCTGGGACTGGCCGAATTCATGAACTTTCCCGGCCTTTTGGCGCGCGACCCGTCGTGCCTCGCCAAGCTCGCGGCGTTCCAGACCCGGCCGATCGACGGTCACAGCCCGCTTTTGAGCGGCTTGGCGCTCAACGGCTATCTCGCCGCGGGCGTGCGCACCGATCACGAGGTCACCAACCTTCCCGAAGCAAAGGAGAAGCTCGCCAAGGGCATGCAACTCCTGATCCGCGAAGGCTCCGTGTGCAAGGACCTGCATGCATTGAGCCCGATCATCACCGAGCGCAACTCGCCGTTCATCGCCTTCTGCACCGACGACCGTAATCCGCTCGACATCGCGGAGGAGGGTCACCTCGACTTCATCATCCGCACCGCGATCAAGCTTGGTGCGCCGCCTCTCGCCGCCTATCGCGCGGCGTCGATTTCCGCCGCCCGCATTTTCGGCCTGCGCGACCGGGGCCTCGTCGCGCCGGGCTGGCGAGCCGATCTCGCCGTCATCGACGATCTCGAACATTGCGCCGTCTCGATGGTGATGGCGGGCGGGCGCGTCGTGGATGATGCGCTGTTCGCGGAGCGCTTGCCGCTAGCCGCCGTCGGGCGGGGCAGCGTGAAAGCCCGGCGGGTGGCGCCGGGGGATTTCGTCGCAAGGGGGCAGGGGCCGTCGACGCAGGCGATCGGCGTCATTCCCGGCCAGATCATCACCGACCGCGTGCCGGTGACGCTGCCGTTCAAGAATGGCGGGCGCGGCGTCGACCTGGGCCAGGACGTCGTCAAGGTCTCGGTCGTGGCGCGCCACGGCGTCAACGACAACATCGCGACAGCCTTCGTCAAAGGTTTCGGCATGAAGCGCGGCGCGATCGCGTCATCGGTCGGCCACGACAGCCATAATCTGTGCGTCGTTGGTGTGGACGAGGCTGACATGGCGGCGGCGGTGAATCGGCTGCGGGAAATCGAGGGCGGATTCGCGGTCGCGTGCGACGGCAAAGTGATCGCCGAACTGCCGCTCCCGGTGGCGGGCCTGATGAGTCTCAAGAGCTTCGAGGAGGTTCACCAGGCGCTCATTCCGCTGCGGGCGGCGGCCAAGGGGCTCGGCGTGACGCTGGCCGAGCCGTTCCTGCAAGTCGCGTTTCTACCCCTGCCGGTGATCCCGCATCTCAAGATCACCGACATGGGCCTCGTCGACGTCGACAAATTCGCGTTCGTGCGCGACTAGCCGCGAGCTAGCGTCTGCCCGGACGGGTAAAACGGGCGTGCCCGGCTGCGCCCCCGATGCTTGCGGTTCTCACCGCGCTCGCCGTGTGGGAGACATTCTTGGTGTTCGTGGCGCTCGCGGTCTTCGTGGCGGTGGTTGTGCCATTCGTAGTGCGCTTTCCGTTGGCGGCAAAGACGCCCGTATGTACGCCGGCCAGCGAAGGCGCGAGCGCGCCGGCGCCCAGGGCGCTCGTGGCCGAAGTCACGCCGCATGAGCCGGAGCCGCCGCCAGCAGAGCCGGCCGAGGCGCTCGCGCCGGTGTGGACTCCTCCGGTTCCAGCGGAGGCCGGATGACTTCCGGTGGAAGCCCCGGCGCCGCCGCAGGCCGCGTAGGCCGGCGCGGCGAAGGCGAGGGCGGCGAGAAAGGCCGCTCCGGCCAATAATGCGCTGCCCGGAAACGTGTGATTGTGCTTGCGGTCGATGGCCTGCATTCGATCCTCCTGCAGCTCGTGTCGCGGAGGCCTACTAGTGGATCGAACCTGACAGTTGAATCCCGGATGGGATTCCCTCTGGGATTTCGGCGTGCGAGTCTGCGTGATGCGCGCAGGAAAATCCCTTTCGGTTTCGTCTGCCGATATTTGTCGGCTCAAAGCCCTGGTTCGTGACCGCAACGCGCCGCAGAAGCAGGTCTGGCGGGCCGAGATCGTGCTGCTTACGGCCGATGGTGTCGGCACGAACGAGATCATGCGGCGAACCGGCAAGTCCAAGACCTGCGTATGGCGCTGGCAAGAACGCTTTATCGAGGCGGGGTTCGACGGGTTGCTCCGCGACAAGACGCGTCCCTCGCGCATCCCACCGCTGAGCGCCGGGGCCGCCGAGCGCGTCGTCGCGCTGACACTTGGCGAACCGCCTGGCGAGACGACCCACTGGACCGGCTTGTTGATGGCGAAGGCGGCGGGGCTCAGCGTCAGCTCGGTTCAACGTATCTGGCGCAAGCACGGCCTCCAGCCGCACCGGATGCGCCAGTTCAAGCTGTCCAACGATCCGCGCTTCGTCGACAAATTGCGCGACGTCGTCGGGCTCTATGTCGATCCGCCCGCGCACGCCATCGTCCTGTCGGTCGACGAGAAGAGCCAGATTCAGGCGCTGGACCGCACCCAGCCCGGACTGCCGCTGAAGAAGGGCCGCGCCGGAACGATGACACACGACTACGAGCGGCACGGAACGACGACGCTGTTCGCCGCGATGAACGTCCTCGACGGCACGGTGATCGGCCGCAACATGCAGCGCCATCGCCATCAGGAGTTCATCCGCTTCCTCAATATCGTCGAAAGACAGGTTCCTGCGGGGAAGACGATCCACGCCATCATCGACAACTACGCCGCCCACAAGCATCCCAATGTCCGCCGATGGCTCGAACGCAATCCGCGATGGACATTCCACTTCACGCCGACGTCCGCTTCCTGGCTCAACGCGGTCGAGGGCTTCTTCGCCACTCTCACAAAGCGCAGGCTCAAGCGAGGCGTCTTCCGGTCCGTCACCGATCTGCAAGCCGCGATCAACCGCTTCCTCGAAGAGCACAATCAGCAGTCCAGGCCCTTCACATGGACCGCAGACCCGGACAAAATCATCGCCGCCGTCAGGCGCGGGCATCAAGTGTTAAATTCGATCCACTAGCAAAACCCTGCGGCTGGAATGCGACCATCGATTCTGGCGTCCCTTCACGGTTGCGCGATCCGAGGCCGCTCGGGCCGCGAGCAATTCTTCATGGCTCGCGTCGCGACGCAGCCACGACGAATACGATCGCGAGCGCCAGCCACGACAGGATCAAGGTCGAGCCGCCGATCGGCGCGGCGAAAGGAAAAAGCCGGCTCCCGGTAAACGCGTGCGCCGCAAGCTCGGCCGCGAATAAGGACGCGCCCGCCTCCATGGCGAAACCGACCCAGATCAGCGCCCGCGCCGGCGCTGCGGAGATCCGGGCGTGGGCGGCGATGGCGAGTGCTGCGCAGGCATGCAGGATCAGGAACTCGGCGCCTCGGAGCGCGAGCTCGCCGCCGTTGGCGTGGACGCCCGCCGCCGCGAGCGCGCCGCCTGCCGCGCCCATGAGCGCGGCGAGGGCGGCGAGGATGAAGGGCGAGCGGTTCATTTGCGGCTCCGTGTCCGAGGCGTTCGGTCGAGTCCAGGGAACGCAGTCTAGCTCCCGGCCGCTTGTCAAGCCGCCGCGAACCCTCGATCCTGCGCCTTGCGCGAGCTTTCGGGGGCGTGGGAGCAAGGAGGGGGCTTTTGCCGGAATTCAGGGTGCGCGGGATCGGGCGCGGCGACCGCGAGCGCTGGGCGCCGCCGTGGCGGGCCTATCTCGACTTCTATCGCGCCCAATGGAGCCTCGAGGTCGCGAACGCGACCTGGGCGCGTATTTTCGATCCGCTCGAGCCGGTGCATGCGGTTGTCGCCGAGCGCGACGGCGAGCTCATCGGCTTTTCGCACTACCTGTTTCAACGCAGCACCTGGCTCATCAATCCGCAATGCTATCTGCAGGATCTCTATGTCGGCGAAGCTGAAAGAGGGGGCGGCGTGGGGCGGGCGCTGATCGGCGCCGTCGTCGCCGCGGCGAAAGACGCCGGAGCGGCCTGGGTGTTCTGGAACACCCACGAGACCAACGCGGTCGCGCGCAGGCTCTACGAGGCGGTGGCCGAGCGCTCCGGCTTCATTCAGTACCGTATCGATCGGCTGAGCTGAAGGGGAGGGCGTCCAAAGGTCTGCTTAGGGCTGGACTTGCCGCAGCGCCCATCTTCCCCCATGTTACGCGGCCCGTGCTCGTACAGCGGGGTTGAGCAATGAGGGGGCTCCCATAGTGTCGCGACGTCTCACTTCGCGGTCTCTCGCCATCGCCAAGGCGAACACCCAGGCGGGGGTCGACGCCGCGCTGACCATCGCCGCTCGAACCCAAAGCCTGCTCGCGCCCGGCGGCGGGGGATTCGAGAAAGCGCGCGAGGCGCAGCTTATGGTTCAGGAGAAGGTCGACGCGGCGGTTGAGGGCGCATTCGCCGCCCAGGCGGCCTGGGGCGCGTTCTTCATCAAGGCTGCGTTTGGGGGAGTGCGCACGCCCCACGATTTCTCGGCGGGACTGACCGCCATCGCCGAGGCGGCCGCGGGTCCCGCGCGGCGGAAAGTGCGCGCCAACGCGCGCCGCCTGACCGGAGCCAAGGCATTTCGCTGAATGGCCTTCGCGCACCATTTGCAGGGCGCTCTCGCGACCTATGGCTATTTCGCAGTTTTTCTGATCGTCGCCATGGAAAGCGCCGGCATCCCGATGCCGGGCGAAACCGTCCTGGTCACCGCAGCGATCCTGGCGGGCCACGGGACGCTCAAAATCTACGGCGTGATCGGCGCGGCGGCCGCGGCCGCGATCATCGGCGACAATTGCGGTTATTGGATTGGGCGGGAGTTCGGGTTTCCGCTTCTCTACCGATACGGGCGCTATATCAGCCTGGACGAGCGGCGGCTTAAGCTCGGGCAATATCTCTTTCTCAAGCACGGCGGCAAGGTGGTCTTCTTCGGCCGCTTCGTCGCCCTTTTGCGCGCTTTCGCCGCGTTTCTCGCTGGCGTGAACCACTACAACTGGGAAGAGTTCTTCTTCTTCAACGCCGCGGGGGGAATTGTGTGGGCGACCATCTTCGGCCTCGGCGGCTTCTGGCTCGGCCGCGCCTTCGAGCACTACGCCCGCCCGGTGGCGCTTGCGGCGCTGGTCGCGGCGGTGATCGGCTCGTTCTTCGCCGCGCGCTTCATCCGCTATCACGAGCAGGCCCTCGAGGAAGAGGCGGAGCGCGCGCTTCCCGGACCGCTCATGAAGCCGAAGCCGCCCGCGAGCGGCTGACGCCTAAGCGGCCTTCCGCTCGACCGGCCCGATCCACACTCTCTGCTGCTCCGACCGGCGCAGAAAATCGACGCTGACGGTGCGGTCGATCTTATCGGCGTCGAGCGCCCTCAGGAGCTCGCCGACGCTCGTGACCGCCTTGCCGTCGAGCGCGATGACGAGGTCGCCGGACAATAGGCCCGCATGGGCTGCCGGCCCCGCCTGGTCGACGCTGAGCAGACGCGCGCCGGTCGCCTGTTCAATGCCGAGCCTCAGCGCGATGCGGCGCGGGATCGCCGTCGTCGCGGCGCCGACCCCGATATAGGCGCGCCTTACGCGCCCGTGGCGGGCGATCTCGCCGGCGACGAAACTGGCGGTGTTGGACGCGACCGCAAAGCAGATGCCCTGCGCGCCCATGATCACCGCGGTGTTGATGCCGATCACTTCGCCCGCCGACGACACCAGCGGGCCGCCCGAGTTGCCGGGATTGAGCGGCGCGTCGGTCTGGACAACGTCCTCGATCATCCGCCCGGTGCGCGATTGCAGCGAGCGTCCGAGCGCGGAGACGACGCCCGTCGTCACCGTCGCGTCGAAGCCGAGCGGATTGCCGATGGCGATGGCGATCTGGCCGCGCTTGAGCCTCGAACTGTCGCCGAGTTTCGCAGCCGGCAGCGACACGTCGGCCTCGACCCTGAGCAGCGCGAGATCCGTATCCGGATCGTCTCCGAGCACGCGCGCCAGCAATTCGCGCCCTTCAAGCGTCGTGAGGCTGACCGTCCGTGCGCCCTGGACGACATGGCTGTTGGTGAGAGCAAGGCCGTCCGACGCAATGATGACGCCGGAGCCGGAGCCCGCGCTGCGGCCCTGCTTCTTCACGTCGATACGCACAACGCTCGGGCCGACCCGGTCGACGACCCCGGTGACGACGCGTGAATAATCGTCGAGCAGCGCGGAGTCATTCGGGGCTGGGGCGCCGCCCGGTCCCTGGCTTGCGCTGTCGGAATCGAGGATGAAGGAGGCGGCGGGGGATTCGAATGGGTTGCTCATTGCGGCGATATGGTGGCGCCTGCCGGGCCGCGCAAGCGCTGGCGGCGTCGGGTGGGCCAATTCCGCCGGGCTTGCCACAAAAGGACAAATGGCCCAGATAATCGCGCGTCGCCCGGAGACTTTCGCGGGCGCGAAACCCTTCCGCGCCGGGGCGTCGAGGCGGCGCCCACTGAAGCCATGTCCCTGAGCCCCGCGACCGTCACAAACGTCGAGCCAGCGGAGCCTTCGCGGGACGCGCTTGCGGCGAGCGCGGCGATCATCTGCCTCAACGAGGCCGCCTGCATCGGCGCGTGCCTTCAGAGCCTGCGCGGCTTCGCGGAGATCATCGTTGTCGATTCCGGCTCGACCGACGGGACGCTCGCGATCGTCGACGACTTCGCACGCCGCGGCTTTCCGGTGCGCCTCGTTAGCCAGCCGTGGCTCGGCTACGCCCGGCAGAAGCAGTTCGCCCTCGATCAGGCGGCGCAACCATGGATCTTCAGCATCGACGCCGACGAATGGCTCGACGAAGAGCTCCGAGCCTCGCTGCCGGGCTTGATGGCGGCCGGCGACGCCGTTTCCGGCTGGAAGGTGCGCCGTTCGCTCACGCTTTACGGGCAATCGCAGCCGGTGAGCCGATGGACGCGGCCCGAGCACATCCTGCGGTTCGTCAGGCGCGGCCGCGCCCGCTTCGATCCGGCGCTCATCGTCCACGAGGGCCTCGTCGCCGACGAGGGCGAGACGCCGATTGCGCGCCACGGGCTCCTGCGCCACGAGCGATCGCTGCCGCTCAACGAACAGATGAAGAAGGAGATCGTCTATGCCCGGCTCAAGGCCGAGCAGCGGCTGAAACAGGGGCGCAAGCCGTCGAGGCTCAAACTCATGTTCAGTCCGCCGATCTATTTCCTCCGCATCTTTTTCTGGAACCGCTTTTTTCTATGCGGCTGGGCGGGCTTCATCCACGCCGCGACCGGCGCGATGTATTCGCTCATGACCGAGGCGATTCATCGTCAACTCTACTACGCCCGAACCGGCGCGCAACAATCTCAAAGCCGCTCGCAATAAAGGCCAAGCGGGGCGCAACACAATCAAAGCCGGGCGCAACAAAATCCAAATCCGGCGCAACAAAATCCAAATCGCCGATCGCTCGGATTCTTGGTCGTCGATCGAGGATTATCAACGGGTTACGATGGGTTGTAAATCTCAATTCTCCACGGATTGCGGGCTTTTCCTGCCTGACCTTGGGCCCCGACGGGGGACGGTTCGGCCACTGGAAAAAGCATAGCCCGGATTCTGATTTCCGCAAAGAACTATTCGCGGAATCTTTTCGCCCTTCGTCCCCGGCCGGGCGATTCCCTCGGGATTGGCCTTGCTCTAAAGAGGCCCGCTGACGGGCGGAGTCGGGCAGGGCGTGATGAACCGGGAATGGGATGACGACGCCCTCGACGCGCTCGAGGTCGTCATTCCCAATCTGAACTGGCGCTATTCGGGCGGCACGGCGGTCAACCGCACGATCGCGCCTCTTGTCGCGAAGCGGTGGCGTACGGCGTGGCTGGGGCCGGACCGTCCGGACGGAATCGGCGCCCTGAGCCTCCGCGATCTCTTTCGCCTACGCTTCCGTCCGCCGAGCCACGGGAAGGTCCGCATCTGGCACGCGCGCCGCAATGTCGAGATGATCGCCGGGCTCATCCTCAATCTCATGGGCTACGGCTTCGCGCTGATCTTCAACTCGGCCTCCCAGCGCCCGAAAACCTGGCTAACGAACTTCCTGATCGCGCGCATGGACGCCGTGATCGCGACCAGCGAGGCGGCGGCGCAATTTCTCAAGCGCCCGGCGACCGTTATCCTTCACGGCATCGACGTCGATCTCTATGTCCCCCCAGCCGACCGCCGAACGGCTTTCGCCGCGACCGGGCTCCCGGGCCGATATGGCGTCGGAACGTTCGGCCGCGTGCGAAAGCAGAAGGGCAGCGACCTGTTCGTCGAGGCGATGTGCCGGCTCCTGCCGCGCTACCCCGATTTCTCGGCGGTGGTGATCGGGCTCGTAACCGTCGACAACCGGCCGTTTGTCGAGGGCCTGAAACAGCGGGTCGCCGCCGCCGGCCTGACCGAGCGCATCCGGTTCCTCGGCGAACTGCCGGTCGAGGAGGTGCCGCTCTGGTATCAGCGGATCTCGATCTATGTCTTCGCTTCGCGCGTCGAAGGCTTCGGGCTGACCATGCTCGAGGCGATGGCGGCGGGCGACGCAGTTGTCGCGACCCGCGCCGGGGCGGCGGAGATGGTCATCGCCGACGGCGCGGACGGCGTTCTCGCGCCGGTCGATGACGCCGACGCGCTGACCGCGGCGATCGAGCCCATGATGCGCGATCCCGAAGGCATCGAGGAGATGGGACGGCGCGCGCGGGAGAAGGTGGTCGATAAATTCAGCCGCGACCGGGAGGCGGACGAAATCAGCGCGGTCTATCAGCAGGTCTGGGCTGCGCAGGCAACGGAACCTTTTTGACCGATAGGGCGTAGAAGCCTATTCGGGGAAGCGACGTTTCCATCGGCCTTGACCCGAGCACGGAGCTTTCAGATGGAAGACGGAAAGACCGGCGCGCCGGGACCGGACCTTGCCCTGGGACTCGCATCTGCGGACTTGCCGGACGGGAGCAAGCTGCTCGGCCACGTCGGCGAGGAGCCGGTCCTGCTCGTGCGCCGAGGCCCCGAGATTTTTGCGATCGGCGCCGTTTGCACCCACTACAGCGGTCCGCTGGCCGAGGGGCTGATTGTCGGAGACACGGTGAGATGCCCGTGGCATCACGCCTGCTTCAGTCTCCGGACCGGAGAGGCGCTTCACGCGCCCGCTCTCACCGCAGTGGATACCTGGCTTGTTGATCAAAGCGGCGGCAAGATCTTCCTGCGGGAGAAACGCAGGGTCGCGCCCGCGGCCGCGCGCGCCCAGCCGCGGGAACCTGGCCGCATCGTGATCGTCGGCGGCGGGGCAGCAGGCTTCGCCGCGGCGGAAATGCTGCGAAGGAGGAAATACGAAGGTCAGATCGTCATGCTGTCCGACGACGACTCTCCGCCGGTCGATCGGCCCAATCTCTCCAAGGACTACCTCGCGGGCGGCGCGCCCGAGGACTGGCTTCCGCTCCGCCCGAGCGAATTCTATCGCGACAATGGCGTCGAACTCAGACTTCAGTCGACCGTCGAGCGCATCGATGTCGCGTCGCGGGAGGCGGGGCTCGCCGGCGGCGAGAGCGTCAAGTTCGATCGGCTCCTCATTGCGACCGGCGCCGAGCCCGTGCGCCCGTCCATTGCGGGGGCGTCGCCCTCGCAGATCTTCGTCCTGCGCTCGCTTGCGGATTGCCGGGCGATCATCGAGCGGGCGAAAGCCGCAAAGACCGTTCTGGTCCTAGGCGCAAGTTTCATCGGGCTCGAGGTCGCGGCCTCGCTCCGGGCGCGAGAGATTGAGGTCCATGTCGTCGCCCCGGAGTTGGTCCCAATGGCGCGCATTCTGGGCCCGAACATGGGGGAGTTTGTTCGGGCGCTGCATGAACAGCATGGCGTCCGATTCCACCTTGGCGCAACCGCCGCCGCGGTTGATGGACGCAGTGTCAGTCTTTCCGACGGGAGCCGGGTCGAAGCCGATTTCATTGTCGCGGGTCTCGGCGTGCGGCCGCGAGTCGGACTTGCCGAGGCCGCTGGCTTGAAGGTGGATCGCGGCGTCGTCGTCGACACTCATCTCGAGACGACCGCGCCCGGCATATTCGCCGCTGGCGACATCGCACGCTGGCCTGACCCTATCAGCGCCGAGGCGATACGGGTCGAGCATTGGGTCGTCGCGGAACGTCAGGGCCAGGTCGCCGCGCTTAACATGATGGGCGAGCGGGAGCCGTTCGCCGCAGCTCCGTTCTTTTGGAGCCAGCACTACGACGTCCCGATCAACTATGTCGGCCACGCCGAACGGTGGGATGAGGTCGCGGTCGAAGGGAATATCGCCGCCAAGGATTGTCTCGTTCGCTACAAGAGAGAGGGACGCACGCTCGCCATCGCTTCTATCTTCCGCGACGTGCAGAGCCTCGAAGCCGAGGTCAATCTCGAAGAGCGCGGCCGGGCTTAGTGCGCCCCCGGCCTCACCGCCGCGAACAGCCGCTTCAGCGGCGCCGAGACGTGGTGGCGCAGCATCGCGAGCTTCTTGTCGCCTTCCGAGGTGACCCAGTTGAACTGGATGACGCGGCGCTCGCCGGCGAAGGGCCTGTGGCCGTGCCAGGAGTTATCGGAGCGCTTGAACGCGAGCAGCGTTCCCTCGGCGGGAGGAACCTCCATGATCATGTCGTCGAGGTTGTCGGCCGACTTGAGCAGGCGCAATCGCCCGCCCGGATGCTCCCAGCCGGCGTTCATATAGATGAGGATCGTGATGATCTTGCTCTTCGTGTCGGTGTGGATGCGCCCGTCCTTCGGGCTGCATTGGCCGCGGACCGTGATGGTGCTCGGCCGCCCCGCGAGATCAAGCCCGAACTTCTCCTCGAAAGCCTCGCGGAATTCGTCGCTCTCGAGATCGGCGAGGAATTCCCGGAACGCAGGCCCGTAGGAAAGCTGGGCGACCGGAAAGCTGCCGCCGTCCGTGATCTTCGGATAATCGGCGTTGATCTTCGCCCGCGCCTCGGGGCGCACGAAGCCGGGAACGACAAAAAACTCGAACGGCTCACGCGTGAGCGGAGCCGCCTTCAACGCTTCGAGGTCGAGAGAGCGTAGAGCCATTGAGCAAGACATCCGACGACGACGAAAGAGTCGCGGGCCACTTGTAAGCGCCGGAGCCCGGGCGGTCAAAAGGCCCCGCGACCCGCGAGGAGCGGCGAAAAGCCGCAACGCCCGCGTCGGCGAGCGCTCTGGCGAATGGACGAATTACGTCCGCCCCTTGGCCAGCGCCGCGAGGACCGCCCGTGTCCGGTGGCTTGAGAAGGCGGCGGCCACGTCGGGGCTGAGCTTCAAGCGCCAGTTTGGCCGCTCGCGGTCGGTTCCCGGCAGGTTGGTCTGGACGGCCTCGCCGACAAGATCGTCGAACTGGGCATGGGCGAGGATCGAACCCGCGCGGCCGACGAGCGCATGGACGGCGGCGGCGATGGCGTCGGTCAGCGGGGCGTCGTCGGTCGGGCCGGCGCCGATGAGGCCGGCGGCGACGAGAGCGGCGATCAGCCCGCGCTTTTCCTCGCGCCGCCTGGCGATCTCCTCGCCGGCCCTCGCCAGGGTCAAGAGCCCGAGCGACAGCCGCTCGGCGATGTCCGTTCCTCCCCACCAGCCGGAGAGCGTCGCCAGATCGTGGGTGGCGACGCAGGCGACCGAGCGCGGCGGATAGGATTCCGGCGGCCGGACATTTGCGCCGTCGCGCTCGAACCACAAGACCCGCATGCCGTCGATATTGGCGCCCGTCATCCGGTCGCGGAAACCTTCCGGCACGGTGCCGAGATCCTCGCCGATCACCATGCACTGGGCGCGCTGGCTCTCGAGCGCGATGTGCCCGACGAGGTCGTCGAGCGGATACGCGAGATAGGCGCCCTCGGCGGGCTTGGCGCCGGCGGGGATCAGGAACAGGCGCTCGAGCCCCATCGCGTGATCGATCCGCAGCATCCCGGCGTGGCGCATGTTGGCGCGGTAGAGCGCGCTGAGCGAGGCCCAGCCCTCGCGCGCGCCGGCAAGCGGGTTTGGCGCGGGCAGGCTCCAGTTCTGTCCCTGGACCGAGAACGGATCGGGCGGCGCGCCGATGGTGACGCCGTGAGCAAGCAGCGTGTGGTGCGCCCACGATTCCGATCCGTCCGGCGCCGCGCCGACCGCGAGGTCGCGGTAGAAGCCAATCTCGAGGCCCGCCCCCCGTGCGCGCTCGGCCGCCCGTCCTAGTTGGCGGTCGGCGAGCCACTGGCAGAAGAGGGCGAACTCGAAGGCCTGGCGGTTGCTTTCGATCGCCTTGTCGATCGCCTTCGCTTCGCCCTCGCGCAGGTCCTGAGGCCAGAGCCGCCAGTTCGCGCCGGCTTCCCCGCTGGCGTTGGCCTGGAAGGCTGCGAAGCGCCGCAAGGCTTCGCCGCCCGATCGCGCGAACGCATGGTAGTCGGTGACGAGCGGATCGGCAGGGCGCGCGGCGCGGAGGCGCGAGAAGGCCGCGCTCCAGGCTTCGAGCGCGGTGCGCTTCGCGCGCCACACCGCGTCATACTCGACCTGTCCGGTCGCGGCCGCGGCGGCGAAGGCTGGCGTGAGCGCGCCCAGCGCCTCGGAGACCGCCGCGTCGCGCGGCAGGCCGGCGCCGTCGAGCGCGTCGATCAATATCGGATCGAGGAAACGGCGATCGGAGGGATAATAGGGGCTAGCCCTGTCCCGGTCGCGCGGGAACAGCATGTGGAGTGGGCTCACGCCGAAATAGGCCGCCCCGGCGGCGGCGGCCTTCTCGCCCGCGAGCCCGAGAGCCGAGAAGTCGCCGATCCCCTGGTCGGGATGGTCCTTTTCGGCGCGCCGCAGGGCGTAGAGTTGAGCGGCGACGCCGAAGCGCTTGCGCTGCGCCGCCGGGGAGCTGAAGGCCTTCGGCGGGGCGACGGTCAGCGCGCATTCGACGCCGTCGACGATGAGCCGGTGGCGGCCGAGCGGCAGCTCGGGCAAGGCGATCGTGCGCTCGGCGACGGCGCGCCCGTCGGGCAAGCTACGGGCCGCGCCGTCTGCGGCCTCGACCCGCCATTCGGCGATGGACCCGTCCTCGCGGACGATGCGCGCGCCGGCTGCGCCCGGCTGGTCGCGCAACGGCGCGATCAGCGGCTCGCCGAGCCGTAGCACGAGCGAAGAGGGCAGGCGCCGGCGCTGCGTCTCGTCGATGAGCCTTGTCAGGCTGTCGCGCGCCTCGGACTCGCTGCCGGCTTCGAGGCCGAGCGCCGAGAGAAGCGCAATCTTGGTCTCGGGGGCGACGATCGTCCGCTTGCCACGCACGTCGAACCATTCGGCGGCGATGCCCGCAGCGCCCGCGAGCGCGTCGATCGTCTCGGCGCTGGGCGCGCCCGAACCGGCGCCGCCGCTTGCAGTCCGGGCCTCGGCGAGAATGAGCGAGGAGCGCGCGTGCAGCCGCGCCCGGTCGGCGAGGGCGAGCCTGCGCTCGGGCGTCTCCGGATCGTGGGTGTCGATGAGCGCGCGCCACGCCATGCCGGAGCGCGGCTCGGGCAAACGGATCTCGACGTCCGCCGTCGATCGGTTCATCGCCAGCGCGACCCGGTCGACGCCGTTCCCTTGCGGGGTAGCGAAGATCGCGACCAGAACCGCTCCCGCCGGGTCGTTCCATCCGCTCTCCGTCAAGG
Organism: uncultured Alphaproteobacteria bacterium; assembly: GCA_963794655.1. GTDB lineage: Bacteria > Pseudomonadota > Alphaproteobacteria > Rhizobiales > Beijerinckiaceae > Roseiarcus. The sequence continues at coordinate 584,716 of CAWCEV010000003.1, read as the reverse complement.
GTCCGTCGGCGTCGCGCCATTCGACGTCGGGGAGACCGCTCGAGTCGAACGGCGCGCCGCTCAGGAACGCGTCGCGCGACAACGCGGAATTGCCGCGCCGCGCCTTGATGAGCCGGGCGGTGAAGGCGATCAGCGAGGCGTCGGCGGCGCCCCATTCGATTGCGCTCGTCGCGTTGTCCTGGGCATAGGCGTTGTTGTTGCCGCCCTGGCTGAAACCGAGCTCCATGCCCATCGAGAGCATCGGCGTCCCGCGCGCGGCTAGGAGCAGGGTCAGGAGATTGCGCTCGTCGCGCGCACGCGCGGCGAGGATCGCCGGATCGTCGCTCGGCCCCTCGACACCGTGGTTCCAGCTCAGATTATTGTCCGTGCCGTCCCGATTATGCTCGCCGTTGGCATCGTTGTGCTTGTTTGCGTAGGAGACGAGGTCGCGGAGGGTAAACCCGTCGTGCGCGACGACGAAATTGACGCCTTCCGACGGGGCGGCGGCGTGGTCGAACACATCGCGGGAGCCCGCGATCCTGGTCGCGAGTTCGCCGCGCGCTCCGGCGTCGCCGCGCCAGAAGCGGCGCGCGCCGTCGCGGAAGCGGTCGTTCCACTCGGCGAAGTTAGAATCGAACCGGCCGAGCTGGTAACCGCCCGGGCCGATATCCCACGGCTCGGCGATCAAGCGCGCCTTGGCGAGGACCGGATCGGCGGCGAGCGCTTCAAGGAACGGCGCCTTCGGGTCGAAGCCATTGTCGCGGCGGCCGAGCGTGGTCGCGAGATCGAACCGGAAGCCGTCGAAGCCGCCATGGATCATCCAGCGCCTCAGCGCCCCGATCGCCATGTCGATGACGAGCGGGCGGTCGAGCGCCAGGCAATTGCCGGTGCCGGTGTCGTTGACATAAGCCGCCGGATCATGCGGATCGAGGCGAAACCACGCGGCGTTGTCGAGGCCTCGGAACGACACCGTAGGCCCGAACTGGTCGCTCTCGCCGTCGTGGTTGAAGACGACGTCGAGGATCGCCTCCATGCCAGCGGCGTGGAGAGCGTCGGTCGCCGCGCGCACCTCGGCCCAGCCGCCGGGCGCGAGACGCGGATCGGGCGACCCGAACACGACGGAGTTGTAGCCCCAGGCGTTCGAGAGCCCGAGCGGCGGCAGATGACGTTCGTCGACGAACGTGTCCGCTGGCATGATCTCGACCGCGGTGACGCCGAGGCTGCTCAGATGCGCGATCGAGGCCGGATGAGCGAGCCCGGCGAAGGTCGCGCGCGCCGCCTCGGGGACCGCAGGGTTGAGGCGGGAGAAGCCGCGCAGGTTGAGTTCGTAGATGATGAGCGCGTCCGCCGCGACGCGCCTGAAGCCGGGTTCGCCCGCCGGCGGCGCGCCGGCGATCGCCTTCGGCGCGAACGGCCCGCTGTCGTCGCCGAACTTGAACATCGAGGGATGGAGGCGGAACGCCCGGTCGAACCGCCAGGCGTAGGGGTCGGCCAGCAGTTTGGAGGCGTCGAAGCGGGCGCCGCGCCCCGGGTCATATGGGCCATCGACGCGAAAGCCGTAGCGCGCCCCCGCCCCGAAGCCGGGCGCAAGTCCGCGCAGCACGCCGTGAGCGTCGCGGGCCATGGTCGCGCGAAAGACTTCGCGATCGCCGTCGTAGAGGCACAGCGACGCGCTTTCGGCGTTGGGCAGGACGAGCGCGGCCTCAAGCCCCTTCGCGCCGACGATGACGCCGAGGCCCGCTGGAATATCGCTCATTCGGTAGGCCCGGCCAGAGCGCGATAAAGCGCGGCGTATCGCTGCGCCGGGCCGCGCCAGGACACGTCCGAGCGCATGCCGTTGAGCTTGAGGCGCCGCGATCTCGCGGGATCGCGGCTAATCTCCAGCGCCCGGTCGAGCGCGTGCGTGAGCGCCTCGATCGAGGGCGGAAAGAACTGGACGCCCGTCGCCACTCCCGCTGTGACGGCCGCCTCATTGGCGTCGATCACTGTGTCGGCGAGGCCGCCGACGCGAGCGACGATCGGCACGGCGCCATAGCGGAGCGCGCAGAGCTGGGTCAGGCCGCAGGGCTCGAACCGCGACGGCACGACGATGAAGTCGGCGCCGGCCTGGAAGAGATGGGCGAGCTTCTCGTCATATCCGATCACGCAGGCCGCCGAGTCCGGGCGGGCAGCCGCGGCGGCGAGGAAGCCCGCCTCGAGCGTCGGGTCGCCGGAGCCGAGCAGCGCGAACTGGCCGCCCTTGCCGATGAGCTGCGGCAGCGCCGCCAGCAGAAGATCGAGGCCTTTCTGATCCGAGAGGCGCGAAACGACGCCGAAGAGCGGCCGGTTCGCGCCCGGCGCGAGCCCCATCCGGGTCTGCAGCGCGGTCTTGTTGCGCACCCGCATGTCGATGCGCAGCGCGCTATAGTTTTGCGGCAGCGCGGGGTCGGTGGCCGGGTTCCAGACCGTGTCGTCGATGCCGTTGACGATGCCCTGGACGTCGGGAGCGCGCGTGCGCAGGAGCCCGTCGAGCGCCATGCCGAATTCCGGCGTCATGATCTCGCGCGCGTAGGTCGGCGAGACGGTGGTGATGCGGTCGGAGAGAAGGAGGCCGGCCTTGAGGTAGCCGACGCCGCCGAAATATTCGACCCCGTCGATCGTCATCGCGGTTGCGGGCAATCCCAGCTCGGCGAAAATGGATGCGGGAAAGTGCCCCTGGAACGCGATGTTGTGGATCGTGATCGCCGTCCCCGGGCGCGGGCCATCCGCATAACGCAAATAGGCGGGAGCAAGCGCCGCCTGCCAGTCATGGGCGTGGACGACCTGCGGCCGGAAGCCGCCGATCGCGCCGAGCCCGATGTCGGCGCCGACGCGTCCGAGCGCCGCGAACCGGCGCGCATTGTCGGGCCAATCGAGCCCGTTAGGGCCGAGATAGGGATTGCCGGGCCGATCGAAGAGATGGGGGGCGTCGATCGCGAACAGGTCGAGTCCGTCCGCCTTCCCGGCAAGCACGCGAGCCGGCCCGCCGAAGAGGTCGGCGTACTCGTGCGCCGGGGAAGCGCCGGCAAGCTTTGCTGCGACCGCCGGATAGGCGGGGATCAGCGTTCTCATCTCGACGCCTTCGCGGGCGAGGGCGGCTGGCAGCGCGCCGGCGACGTCGGCGAGCCCCCCGGTCTTGACGAGGGGGAAGATTTCCGAGGCGACCGAGAGGACTTTCAGCTCGCTCATTGCGCGAGCTTGTCGATCATCGGCTGGGTGATCAGGGTGACGCCGCTTTCGGTGCGCCGGAACCGTTTGGCGTCGAGTTCGGGGTCTTCGCCGACGACGAGGCCGTCGGGAATGCGCACCTCGCTGTCGATGACCGCTTTCGAAAGCCGTACGTTGCGCCCGATGTTGACATAGGGCAGCACGACCGTCTCGTGGACGGTGGTGAAGGAGTGCACGTGCACGCCGGTGAAGACCAGCGACCGGCTGAGCGATGCGCCCGAGACGATGCAGCCTCCCGAGAGCAGGGTCGAGACGGCGAGGCCCCGGCGGCCTTCGACGTCATGGACGAATTTCGCCGGCGGGGTGATCTCGCCATAAGTCCAGATCGGCCAGCTCCGGTCGTAGAGGTCGAGATCGGGGACGACGTCGGTCAAGTCGATGTTCGCGCCCCAGTAGGCGTCGACGGTTCCGACGTCGCGCCAGTAGGGCTTGGCCTCCTCGCTCGAGGTCACGCAGGACTGCGAGAAGTGATGGGCGACCGCTTTGCCGTTCTTGACCAGGTAGGGAATGATGTCCTTGCCGAAATCGTGGCTCGAATTGGCGTCCGCGGCGTCGCGTTTGAGAAGGTCGATCAGGAACGAGGTCTCGAACACATAGATGCCCATGCTGCAGAGCGCGACGTCAGGTTTCCCCGGCATGGGCGGGGGATTCTTCGGCTTCTCCAGGAACTGGATGATCGTATTTTTTTCGTCGACATGCATGACGCCGAAGCCTTTGGCTTCCTCGAGCGAGGCTTCGAGACAGCCGACGGTGACGTCGGCGCCGGTGTCGACATGCTGCTGCAGCATCTTCTCGTAATCCATCTTGTAGATGTGATCGCCGGCGAGCAGCACCATGAACAGGGGACGATAGCTCTCGATGATGTCGATGTTCTGATAGACCGCGTCGGCGGTGCCCAAGTACCACATCGTCTCCGACACGCGCTGGGAAGCGGGCAGGACATCGAAACTTTCGTTGCGTTCCGGCCGGAAGAAGTTCCAGCCGCGCTGCAGGTGACGGATGAGGCTATGCGCCTTGTATTGAGTGGCGACGGCGATGCGGCGAATGCCGGAATTGAGAGCGTTCGAAAGCGCGAAGTCGATGATGCGCGATTTGCCGCCGAAATAGACCGCGGGCTTGGCGCGCCGGTCGGTCAGCTCGAGCAGGCGGCTGCCGCGCCCGCCGGCGAGCACATAGGCCATGGCGTGGCGTGCATACGGGGCCGAAATGCCAAGCTCCTTGGCCGTTTTCGTCTTACGCATGATGAACTCCATTCGACTCCGTCGTCAGGTGATGGGCGGGCTGAAAACGAGGAACAGCGTAGCCAGGGGCGGCAATGTCAATGTTGCCGAGGCCGGGAAGCCGTGCGAGGAGCGGGCTTCAGCCGTGACGCCGCCGAAATTACCCATATTCGACCCCCCATATTGACCGGCGTCGCTGTTGAGCGCCTCGCGCCAGAGGCCTTGGTAAGGCAGGCCGAGGCGGTAGCCAACGCGCGGCTCGGGCGTAAAGTTGCAGACGACCGCGACGGGCGGATCGCTCGCCGCCCCGCGGCGGAGAAAGGCGACGACCGACTGGGTGTCGTCGTTGACGACGATCCAGCGGAAGCCCTCAGGCTCGCAGTCGCGCACATGGAGGGCGGGCGTCTCGCGGTAGAGCCGGTTGAGATCGCGGATCAGCGCCTGGATCCCCTGATGGGGCCAGTGTTCGAGCAGCCACCACGGAAGCGACTCGGAGGCGTTCCATTCGCTCGTCTGTCCGAACTCCTGCCCCATGAACAGGAGCTTCTTGCCCGGGTGGCCCCACATGAAGCCGTAAAAGGCGCGCGCGTTGGCGAAGCGGCGCCATTCGTCGCCCGGCATCTTGCCGACGACCGAAGCTTTGCCGTGCACGACCTCGTCATGCGAGATCGGCAGCACGAAGTTCTCGCTGAAGGCGTAGAGAAGCCCGAAGGTGAGCCTGTCGTGACTCCAGCGCCGATAGATCGGATCGCTCGACATGTAGTCGAGCGTGTCGTGCATCCAGCCCATGTTCCACTTGAAGCCGAAGCCGAGACCGCCGTGGTCGGTCGGCCGCGAGACGCCAGGGAAAGCGGTCGATTCCTCGGCAATAGTCACCGCGCCGGGAAAGCCGCCATAGACCAGCTCGTTGGCGCGCTGAAGGAAGGCGATCGCTTCGCGGTTTTCCCTGCTGCCGTCGGCGTTCGGCAACCATTCGCCCTCGCGGCGCGAATAGTCGAGGTAGAGCATCGAGGCGACGGCGTCGACGCGCAGCCCGTCGACGTGGAAGCGGTCGACCCAGTAAAGCGCGTTGCAATAGAGGAAGTTCGCGACCTCGCGGCGGCCGAAGTTGTAGATCGCGGTGTTCCAGTCGGGATGGAAGCCCTTGCGTGGATCGGCGTGCTCGTAAAGCGCCGTGCCGTCGAAGCGCGCGAGCCCCTGAGCGTCGGTCGGGAAATGCGCCGGGACCCAATCGAGAATGACGCCGAGGCCCGCGTTATGCGCGCGGTCGACGAAGCGGGCGAATCCCGCCGGCTCGCCGAAGCGCCGGGTCGGCGCGAACAGGCCGACCGGCTGGTAGCCCCAGGATTTGTCGAGCGGATGCTCGCTGATCGGCAAGAGCTCGATATGGGTGTAGCCCATGCCGACCGCGTAAGGGATGAGCTCCTCGGAGAGCTCGTCGTAAGTGAGAAATCTCCCACCTTCGCCGCGCCGCCACGACCCGAGATGGACCTCGTAGATCGACATCGGCTTGCGCCGCGGTTCGCCCTCGCCGCGTTTGGCCATGTACTCGGCGTCGGTCCAGGTGAAGTCGTCGCTGCGGGCGACGACCGAGGCGGTCATCGGCCGAAGCTCGGCTTCAAAGCCGAAAGGATCGGCCTTGAGCGGCAGCAGCGCGCCGTCGGGGCCAAGGAGCTCGAACTTGTAGATCGCGCCGACGGTCAGTTCGGGGACGAAGATCTCCCACAGGCCGCTGTCGAAGCGCTGGCGCATCTGCGAGCGCCGTCCGTCCCATTCGTTGAAGACGCCAACGACGGACACTCGGGACGCATTGGGCGCCCAGACCGCGAACAGGACGCCATCGACGCCTTCGTGCTTGATGAGCTGCGCGCCGAGCCGGCGGTAGAGTTGGCGATGCGTGCCTTCATGGACGAGATAGTCGTCGAGCGGACCCAGCGCGGGCCCGAACGCATAAGGATCGAGATAGGAATAGGTTCCGTGCGCGGTCTCGACTTCGACGCGATAGGAGGGCCGCTCCTTGGCTGAAGGGATCAAGGCTTCGAAGAAGTCATCCTTGCGGCGCGGCAGATCGGCGAGACGCTTGCCTTCGCGGGTGAGAGCCCGGACCGATATCGCCGCCGGCGCGAAGACCCGGATGACCCATCCCGCCGGCGTCTGATGCGGTCCGAGCACCGCGAAGGGGTCGGACTTGCGCGCGGCTGCGATGGCGTTCAGCGCCTCGTCGCTCGCTCTCCATTCCTCCCCCATTCGGTCCTCCCTGGCCCGCAGGCCGCTCGGTCAGCTTATCGGCGCGTAGGGCGCATTCCAGATCTCTTTCGCATATTCGGAGATCGTCCGATCCGATGAGAACCAGCCGACATTGGCGGTATTGAGGATGCTCGAGCGCATCCAGCGCTTCCGGTCGCGCCAGACCTCGTCGATCTTGGTCTGGGTCGCCCAATAGGCGTCGAAATCGGCGCAGACCATGAAATAATCATGGTGGGTGAGCGTGTCGACGAGGCCGCGGTAGCGCTGGGCGTCATCCGTCGAGAACACGCCCGAGCCGATTTCGTCGAGCGCCTCGCGCAGGATCGGGGAGGCCGCGATCCGTTCGCTCGAATCGATGCCCTGGCTGCGCGACGCCTCGACCTCGGCCGCGGTAAGGCCGAAGATGAAGATGTTCTCGTCGCCGACCAGATCGCGCATTTCGACATTGGCGCCGTCAAGGGTGCCGACGGTCAGCGCGCCGTTGAGGGCCATTTTCATGTTGCCGGTGCCCGAAGCCTCCATTCCGGCGGTCGAGATCTGCTCCGACAGGTCGGCGGCGGGCATGATGATCTCGGCGAGAGAGACATTATAGTTGGGCAGAAACACCACTTTCAAAAGGCCGCGCACGGTCGGGTCGGAGTTGACGACCTTGGCGACGTCGATGGCGAGCTTGATGATGAGCTTGGCCTGGGTGTAGCTCGCAGCCGCCTTGCCGGCGAAGATCTTGACCCGGGGGGCGAAGTCGATTGTCGGGTTGGCGCGAATGGCGTTGTAGCGCGCGACGGTCTCCAGGATGTTGAGGAGCTGGCGCTTGTATTCGTGGATCCGCTTCACCTGCACGTCGAACATCGCGTCGACGTCGACGCGCTGGTTGACCTGATCGGCGATAACGCGCGCGAGCGCGGCCTTGCGGCTCCGGTGGGCCGCCGCCACCTGCTCCTGGACGGCCGGATCGTCCGCGTAGGCCGCAAGGCCCTTCAGCGCGCCATAATCGTCGAGCGCCCGCTCGCCGAGTTTCGCGCGGATGATGTCTGCGAGGCCCGGATTGCACTCGATCAGCCAGCGGCGAAACGTGATGCCGTTGGTCTTGTTGGTGATGCGGCCGGGATAGACCGAATTGAGGGCGTGGAACACAGTCTTGCGCATCAGGTCGGTATGGAGCGCCGAGACGCCGTTGATCTTGTGCGAGCCGACGAAGGCGAGGTTGCCCATCCTCACCCGCCGGCCCGAATGCTCGTCGATCATCGAGATCGACGCCAGGAGGCCCTGATCGACGAAGCCGCGCCGCCGCGCGCTGTCGAGATGCGCAGCATTGATCAGGTAGATGATCTGCATGTGCCGCGGCAGCACCCGCTCCATCAGCGGCACCGCCCAGGTCTCGAGCGCTTCCGGCAGGAGGGTGTGGTTGGTGTACGAGAACACCTCCTGCGTGATCGACCACGCCTCGTCCCATTCAATCTTGTTGAGATCGACGAGGATGCGCATCAGTTCGGCGATCCCGATCGCCGGATGGGTGTCGTTGAGCTGGACGGCGGAGTGCTTTCCGAGCGTGCGCACGTCGCCCCACTGTTTGATGTGGCGGCGAATGAGATCGAGCAGCGACGCGGAAGCGAAGAAATACTCCTGCCTCAGCCGCAATTCCTGGCCGGCCGGGGTCGCGTCGCTCGGATAGAGAACCTTGGAGATCGCCTCCGCCCGCACGGTTTCGGAAAACGCGCCGACGTAATCGCCGGCGTTGAAGGCTTCGAGCTTGATGGGGTCGGTCGCCCGCGCCGACCACAGGCGCAGCGTATTGACGTGTCTGCCGCGCCAGCCGACGATCGGGGTGTCATAAGCGACCGCTTCGACCGTCTCGGCCGGATGCCAGACGTGGTGGGCGCGTTCGTCGTCGCCCTGGATCATTTCGACCCAGCCGCCGAAACCGATGGCGTAATTATATTCGGGGCGCACAAATTCCCACGGATTGCCGTTAAGGAGCCAGTCCTCGGGGGTTTCCTGCTGCCAACCGCCGCGGATGATTTGGCGGAAGAGGCCATTGTCGTAGCGGATGCCGTAACCATGCGCCGCGATGGAGAGCGTCGCCATGCTGTCCATGAAACAGGCGGCGAGGCGCCCGAGGCCGCCGTTGCCTAGCGCAGCGTCGGGCTCGATCTGGCGCAGGTCGGAGAGTTTGACCCCAAGCTCATCGAGCGCTTCGGCCATCGGCGCCGCGACGCCGAGATTGGTCATCGCGTCGAACAGCAGGCGCCCGATCAGGAATTCGAGCGACAGATAATAGACCCGCTTACGCCCGTCAGCGTAAACGCCGTTCAGCGATTCAAGCCAGCGTCCGACCGCGATGTCGCGGGTCGCGAAGGTGACGGCCAGAAACCAGTCGCGCGGGCTGGCGACTTCGGGCGCCTTGCCCACGGCATAGGTCAGCTTCGCCAGCACCGCCGCCTTGAGTTCGGCTGCGGTATAAGGACGCAGCTCCGCCGCTTGCGACGCGGGTTTGTCAGCTACGACGAGCTCGTCCATGAAGTCTCCCGCAAGTTCGATTTTCCGGGCGCTGCCCCGAAATCTGCCGGCCCTCCTAATGTTAAACACGGGGCGCCGCGCCGCACAATCTCCTATGTGCCATTGCCGTGGCGACGTCGGGCTTGAGCGATCACGGGTTCGGGCTGGGCTGCGTCGAATCCGGTTGCGGCTTGGCGGCGCGAATTTGAGCCTGGATGGAATTGAGCTCGGCGGCGGCCGCATTGATCTGGCCCTGGAGCGCCTGAAACTCCTTTTGCGCGCCGGCGGTCGCCGTCTGGGCCTCGGTCAGGGCCCGGCGCGCCGCGTCGGCTTCGCCCTGCAGGCGGGACTGCTCGGCCGCAAGGGCCTGATCCTGGCTCTGCAGCGCCGCGGCGCGGTCGGTCTCGTCCTTGAGCCGCGCGTCCACGGCCTGAAGATCGCGCGCCCTGGCGCTCGTCTCCTCTTGGGCGCCGGAAATCGCGAGTTTGGCGTCGCTGATCTGTTTTGTGAGCTCCGCGAGCTCGTTCTGGGCCGACGCCCTGGCGGCCGAAGCCTCAGACAGCGCCTTCTCGGCGTCGGCCGCCTGCTTCTTGAGGTCGGCGGCGGTGCCGGCCGTCTTCTGCAGGTTCTGCAAATCGGCGGCGAGGGACTCGCGCGCCCGCTCCGCGGTGGTCTGCAAGTCGCTCATCTCGGACTCGGTCCGCGACGACTGCCACCAGATCGCGGCGGCGCCCAGCCAGCCGACGGCGGCCACGCAAGCGAGGGCGAGCGTGACCGGGCGCTGCGAGGATTCGCCCCTCTCATCTTCCATGACGCGTCCCTTAGAGGCGCCGCGCCGCCCGCGGCAGCCTAAGCCCAGGGGGCTCCACGGCATATTGCGGGCGCCGGCGCGGTCCGCCAAGCACAAAATTGTCTGACCCGCCGGTCGAGCCCCAGCCGATAGGTCCGGACGATCTTGAGATAGCGCCGGGAGACATTGCGGCGGAAAGGCGGAGAGAATTTTTCGTTTGTCAATGTTGCGCCGCGGCGTCTATTGTCCGGCCGCGGCGGATTCGATGGGCGCGCGAAATAGGCGCTGCGCCGGACGAGAGACGCTTGTGATACAGAGTCACGGAGACAGAGTTGGTATGCGCGTCACCTTAAACGCGGTCATGGCGGGCCTCGCGGCGCTTGGGGCAGGGCTCGTCTCGGCGCAGGCGGACGCGCAGGTCGTCGGCGCTCCCAAATCCGGGGGGATCGGCTTTCTGCCGGCAAACACGGAAATTGCCGATGGCATGTTCTGGTTTCATAACTCGATACTGCTTCCGGCAATCACTTTCATCTCGTTGCTGGTGCTGGTGCTGATCGTTTATATCGTTTGGCGGTTCAACGAGACCGCAAACCCCGTGCCCTCCCGCCGCACGCACAACGCTCTGCTCGAATTTGCCTGGACGGTGGCGCCGGCGCTTATTCTAGTCATCATTGCCGTACCTTCGTTCCGGTTGCTCGCGCAACAACTCATCATCCCCGCGCCCGACCTGACGCTCAAGGTGACAGCCTCGCAATGGCACTGGAACTACGGCTACCCGAAATCGGAAGGCGGATTTTCCTTCGATTCGCTCTATGTCGAGGATAAGGACCTGAAACCTGGCCAGCCGAACGTCATCACGGCCGACCATGAAATGGTCGTTCCAGTCGGCAAGGTGGTGGAGCTTGACGTGGTCTCGCAGGACGTCATTCACTCGTTCTCTGTTCCCTCGTTCGGAATCAAGATCGACGCGATCCCCGGCCGGCTGAACAAGACCTGGTTCAAAGCTGACCAGGTCGGCATGTTCTATGGCCAGTGCTCGAACATCTGCGGCATCGATCACGCCTTCATGCCGATCAACGTCCGCGTCGTCAGTCAGGCGGACTACGAAGCCTGGCTCATCGAGGCCAAGAAGCAGTTCGCATCTTCGGATGGCGTTCGTCTCGCGGCGGCGCCGCTCGTCAAACCTTAGATCGGCGCGGTCATGGGCCTGCCGTTCATGCAGCACCGGAGTTGTTAACCATGGCGTCCGTCACCGACCTCAGCCATCACGGCGTTGAGGCTCATCACGAAGATCACCACCTCCCGACCGGGTGGCGGCGGTTCCTCTATTCCACCAATCACAAGGATATCGGGACGCTTTATCTCATCTTCGCGATTTTCGCTGGCGTGATCGGAGCCGTGCTTTCGATCATGATCCGGGCCGAACTGATGTCGCCGGGCGTGCACGTTTTCCCCTGGATTTCCGCGATTATGTCCGGCGACGGTTCGCCCGACGCCGCGAAAAACATGTACAACGTATTTTTCAGCAGCCACGCGATCATCATGATCTTTTTCATGGTGATGCCCGCCATGATGGGCGGGTTCGGCAACTGGATGGTGCCGCTCATGATCGGCGCGCCGGACATGGCGTTTCCCAGGCTGAACAATATGTCGTTTTGGCTTCTGGTCGCGTCGTTCCTGCTTCTCATGTGTTCCATGTTTGCCGAAGGCTCGCCGGGCATGCACGGCTTCGGCGGCGGTTGGGTGCTTTACCCGCCGATGTCATCGACTGTCGGAACTCCCGGCCCGGCGGCCGATTTTGTGATCCTGTCGATGCATCTCGCCGGCGCGTCTTCGATTCTAGGCTCGATAAATTTCATCGCAACGATCTTCAACATGCGCGCGCCGGGCATGACGATGTTCCGCATGCCCCTGTTCCCGTGGTCGGTGCTGCTGACCGCGTTTCTGCTTCTTCTGTCGCTCCCAGTGTTGGCGGGAGCGCTCACCATGCTGCTGACGGACCGCAACTTCCACACCACCTTCTTCGATCCGGCCGGCGGCGGCGACCCGATCCTGTTCCAGCACCTGTTCTGGTTCTTCGCCCATCCTGAGGTCTACATCCTCATCATCCCCGGCTTCGGCATGATCAGCCAGGTCGTGGCGACGTTTTCGAGAAAGCCCATCTTTGGTTATGTAGGCATGGTCTACGCGATGCTGGCCATCGCCTTCCTCGGCTTCGCCGTCTGGGCCCATCACATGTTCACGACCGGCATGTCGCTCAACGCGCAGCGTTATTTCGTCTTCGCCACGATGGTGATCGCGGTGCCGACGGGGGTGAAAGTCTTCTCGTGGCTGGCGACGATGTGGGGCGGCTCGATTTCGCTCAGGGCGCCGATGTTGTGGGCTATCGGCTTTGTCTTCGTCTTCACCGTCGGCGGCGTCACCGGCGTTGTGCTCGCCAACGCGGCGATCGACCGCTATCTGCACGACACCTACTACGTCGTTGCGCATTTTCACTACGTGATGTCGCTCGGGGCGGTGTTTTCGATCTTCGCCGGCTTCTACTACTGGTTCCCGAAAATGAGCGGCTATCTCTATGACGAGAGGCTGGCGAAATGGCACTTCTGGGTGTCCTTCGTAGGCATCAACCTCGCCTTTTTTCCCCAGCATTTCCTTGGCTTCCAGGGAATGCCCCGGCGGGTCGTCGACTATACTGAGGCCTACGCTTTCTGGAACATGGTGTCGTCGATCGGAGCATTCATTGGTGGCGCGGGCACCCTCATATTCCTTTACGTCCTCTATGACGCGTTCAAGGTGAAACGTGTTGCCGGGGACAACCCGTGGGGAGCTGGAGCCACGACGCTCGAGTGGCAATTGCCTTCCCCACCGCCGTTCCACACCTGGGAAACGCCGCCCCACATCGTGGGTGATGAACACGACCATGCGCCGGCCATTGCGGGGCACGGGAGCGCAGCGTGACCTCCTCGGGCGATCACGATGGCCGCACCGTCTCGGTTGGCGGTCGTACGGGCCGCAACAATCGGCTGATCGGGTTGGGAGGGATCGCGTTCGCAGCGGGTATGATTGGTCTCACTTACGCCGCCGCGCCCTTCTACTCAGCCTTCTGCCGCGCGACAGGCTACGAGGGCACGCCGCAGCGCGTGGCGACCAATACGGACGCGGAAGGCCATCGGGTTCTGCGCGTGGGCTTCGACACCAATGTCGCGCCGGGCCTCGACTGGAGCTTCGAGCCGGAGAGCGAGTCGGTCCGGATCCGCACCGGCAAGACCATCACGGTCTTTTTTCGCGCGCGCAATCTCACCGACAAACCGACCGAGGCCCGCGCGACCTTCAACGTGAGCCCCGAAGTCTCCGGCGAATATTTCGACAAGATCTCGTGCTTCTGCTTCACCGAGCAGCATCTCGGCCCGCATGAGACCGCGGAATGGCCGGTGGTCTTCTTCCTCGATCCGTCGCTCGAAACCGACGAGTTGATGGCGAAGGTCGATTCGATCACTCTGTCCTATACCCTGTTCGCCCCGCCGTCCGAGAAGCCCGCGCCCGCGCGTTCGGCTGATCGCGCCGGGTCGGCGGGATGACAATCAACGGGAGAAGGCAATGACCGACGCGGCGGTTCCGGACCGGCCGGGATTTCATCTGGTCGAGCCTAGCCCCTGGCCGATTGTGGGCGCGGCTGTCGGGTTTCTCACGGCCTTTGGTCTCATATTGTTCATGCACGGGTCGGGCTTGGGCGCCGGACTCCTGACGATTGGTATCGCGGGCATCCTGTTCACCATGGCGGGGTGGTGGCGCGATGTCGTGTCCGAGGCGCAGGGCGGCTACCACAATATCATGGTGCGCCATGGCCTGACCTTTGGCATGATTCTGTTCATCGCCTCCGAAGTGATGTTCTTCGTCGCGTGGTTCTGGGCCTTCTTCTGGAATTCGCTCAATCCTGCTGATCCGCAGACCTACGGGCTTCTCGATTTCAGCGGCGGGATCTGGCCGCCGAAGGGCACGGAAGTGATCAATCCGTGGGCGTTGCCGCTGATGAACACCTTCGTCCTGCTGACGTCGAGCGCGGCGGTGAACGTCGCCCATGACGAATTGCGCGAGGGCGACCGCCAGAAGTTCAAGAATTTCTTGGCGCTCGGGATCGCGCTCGGCGCCCTGTTCGTCTTCACGCAGGCGTATGAATATATCCACGCGCCGTTCAGCTTCAAGAATTCGATCTACGGCGCGACCTTCTTCATGGCGACTGGCTTTCACGGCGCGCATGTGATCATCGGCGTGATTTTCCTGTTCGTTTGTCTCGCGCGCGCCTGGATGGGGCAACTGACGCCCCGCCACCACGTCGGTTTCCAGTTCGCCGCCTGGTACTGGCATTTCGTCGACGTCGTCTGGCTGTTCCTGTTCAGCTGCATTTACATCTGGGGTTCGTGGGGCGCGGCGATCGAAGGGGCGACGGGGTAGGGCCGCGCCCGGAGCGGGGCGGTCCGCATCGTCTTGCCGCGACGGAGCCCGCGATGACCGAGCCGCTTGAGAACGTGCGCGTCGGCATGACCGGCCGCAAGGAGGTCGTGGTCACGCGCGACATGACCGTCGGCGCCCATGTAGAGGGCATGCCGTTCGTCTATGGCACCCCGATGATGATCCTCGCGATGGAGATCGCCTCCGGCGACGCGGTCAAGGCGCATTTGCCGCCAGGCTGGGCGACGGTCGGCAGCGAGGTCAATATCCGCCATCTTGCCCCGACGCCGATGGGGCGCACCGTCGTCGCGACCGCGCGGGTGGTCGAGGTCTCCGGCCGCAGCCTCCTGTTCGCGGTCGAGGCGCATGATGGAGAGCGGCTCATCGGCGAGGGCTCGCATCGCCGCGGCGTCGTCAATCTCGAGAGTTTCGCCAAGCGCTTCGCCGCCGGCTGAGGCCGGCGCGGCGATCCGACGCAGAGCCGGTCGCTGTCGCCGCTCGCAAGGTCGCCCGCCGATCTGCTATGACGGCCAAGGGCGAGGGAACGCTTGTCGGCGTCGACGCCTGCGGGAGGAAACGGCCGATGCTGGAACGAGTGCAGGACGCTCCTACGCACGCGCTCGCATTGCGGGCCAGCGGCACGGTGATGGCGCGCGATGTCGAAGCGGCGATCGATGCGGCGCTAGGCCAGTCCGACGCCGCGACCGGCCTGGTCGTCGTGATCGATCCCGACTTCGACGGTTATTTCGCCGAGTTGGCGCGGGGGCTTACGAATGCCTCGCTTGCCCATAAGGCGCTGGTCAAGCTCGCGGTCGTGACAGACAACGGACGGATGGACGAAGCCCGGCTCAGCGGTTTCGACGTATCGCCGGTTACGGTTCGGCTGTTCGCCGAGGCCGACAAGCGAGCTGCGCTCGAATGGGCTGCGGCGGCGCGGCGGGGAGAGTAGCTTCAGTCCAGCGGCCGAACCTGCCTTCCGGCCGAGGCCGTCAGTGCGGGCGTGGGATCGCGCGCCAAACTGACGGAATTGGGGGCGCCGGAATGATCAATCGCGTTCTTGCCGCGCTGTCGCTCCTGACGCTCTCATGCGGCGGCCCGGGTTGGGCGAATGATCTGCCGGCCGGGTTTGCGCGCCTCCGGGACGTTTCCCCAAACATCCGTCAGGATATTCGATACGCCACGACGTTCAATTTCACCGGCGAGGTCGCGCCCGGATACGAGCGGGCGGAGTGCATCTTGACGAAGCAGGCCGCGGAAGCGCTGGTCAATGTCGAGCGTTATCTCAACGAACAAGCATTGGCGCTGAAGGTCTACGACTGTTACAGGCCCGCGACCGCGGTCGATTTCTTCGTGTCGTGGGTTGAAGGCAACCAGGATTCTCCGCTGAAGAACGTGTTCTATCCGCACGTCGACCGGCGCGATTTGATAAAGCTCGGCTATATCGCATCGAAATCCGGACATTCGCGCGGCTCAACTCTCGACGTCGGCCTCGTACGTCTCGCGGACGCAAAGCTTCCTACGCCTGACCACGGCGGGGAGTGTGACGGGCCGTTCGAGTCACGACCCCTGGAGTCGTCGCTCGACATGGGAACGAGCTTCGACTGTTTCAGTCCGAAAAGCGCCTTCGCCGCCACGGACGTCAGCGCCGAGGCCCGGGCCAATCGAGCGACGTTGCGCGCGGCGATGACGCAATATGGCTTCAATCCCTACGAGCCGGAGTGGTGGCATTTCACGTTGAACGCCGAACCCTATCCCGACACGTATTTCGACTTTCCGATTCGATAGCCTCGCTTTCGTGGGGCGCGGGATCAGTCCATCCGCGTCGCGAGCTTGAGCCTGTCCATGCCGCCCGGCTGCTCGTGCGCGCCGAACGAAAAGCCCACCGATTCGATCGCGCCGGTGAACGGGAACAGGCCTTTTTTCGCGTAGTCCTCGCAGACCGGCGACACGCAATCCATGCCGACATCCATGGACTCCGTGCCGAAGCGCATCGGCACCTGCTCATAGATGCGGCCGTCGGCGACATGCTTGCCGTCGATGGACAGCGCGACCTTTGCAGGTGAGCCGGGCTTCGGCGATTCGGGCGCGAACTTGAGTTCGACCGTGTGCTTGCCCGGCGCGAGCCTGTCGGGGGAAACGACGTCGTAGCGTTTGATCGCGAAGAAATTGTAGTGGAACCTCACCTTTCCTTCCCACAGGAAGAGCGAGAACCCACCCGCGTCGCCGCCGATCGCGAAAATGACGCCTTCCGCGCCCTCCTTCGGAATCTCGACCGGCGCCGTGAGCGTGAATGGGGCGCCCACAAGCTTCGGCCCGCTGCCTTCCGGCAGCCGCGTCATGCCGGGATAGAACGTGACCGTGTCGCGCCCGGTGAAAAAGCCCGGCCTCAGCGTCACGTCCATCCGTTCCGCGAACCGGTCGTCGAGCGGCAGCACGTTGTATTTGGCGGCTTCCGCCATGAAGAGATCCTGCAGCTCGCGCAGTTTGGTCGGCTCTTTCTCGGCGAGATCGACGGCTTGGCTGAAGTCCTCCTCCAGGTGATAGAGCTCCCACTTGTCGTGCCCGAAGTCCGTCGCCGGGGCGCCCGTCTCCCACGGGAGGCGTCCATGACGGCACGATGCGATCCATCCGTTGGCGTACATGGCCCGGTTGCCCAGCATTTCGAAATATTGATGGGTGTGACGGCTGGGCGCGGACGCGTTTGCCGCGTCGAATGTATAGGCGAAGCTGGTCCCCTCGATCGGACGCTGGATATAGCCGTTCACGACCGCGGGCTCCGCGGTGCCGACGATCTCGAGCAGCGTCGGCGCGACATCGATGCAGTGATGGAACTGCGCGCGAACCTTGCCGTGATCCTTGATCCCCTTCGGCCATGACACGACCATCGCGTTGCGGGTGCCGCCGAAATGCGAGGCGACCTGCTTCGTCCACTGAAACGGCGTGTCGCCCGCGAAGGCCCAGCCGACCGCATAGTGCGGCGACGTTCCCGGCAGGCCCCATTTGTCCATGAAGCTCATCGCATCCTCGAGCGAAGGCTGGCGTCCGTTGAGGTTCATGAGTTCGTTCGGCGTGCCGACAAGCGAGCCTTCCGCGCTCGAGCCGTTGTCGCCCATGATGTAGATGACGAGCGTGTTGTCGAGTTCGCCAAGATGTTCGATCGCGTCCACGACGCGCCCGACCTCGTAGTCGGTGTGCTCGAGAAAATCCGCGTAATTCTCCGCCTGACGCGCGAACAGCTTGCGGTGCTCTTCCGGCTGGCTGTCCCATGAGGGAATCTGCTCGGGGCGCTCGGTCAGCTTGCTGCCTGCGGGGATGATGCCCGCCTTCAACTGGTTGTCGTGAACGGTCTCCCGATACTTGTCCCAGCCCAGGTCGAAGCGCCCGGCGTTCTTGCCGCGCCAGTCGAGCGGCGGCTGGTGCGGGGCGTGCGCCGCCCCGGGCGAGAAATAGGCCATGAATGGCCGGTCAGGGGCGATCGCCTTCTGCTGGCGAACCCAGCCGATGCACTCCTCGGCCAGGTCGCGAGTGAGCTGGTAGCCTTCTTCCGGCCGCTTCGGCGGTTCGACCGGCGTCGTGTTGCGGACCAGCGATGGATAGAACTGGTCGGTCTCGCCGCCGATGAAGCCGTAGAAATAGTCGAAGCCCTGATTGGTCGGCCAGTTGTTGAACGGGCCGGCCGGGCTCGTCTGGTTGTCCGGCACATTATGGTTCTTGCCGAACCACGCGCAGGTGTAGCCGGACTGTTTCAAGAGCTCGGCGAAGGTGGCGCAGCCTTTGGGGATGACGCCGCAATAGCCCGGATAGCCCGTCGCCATCTCCTGAATGACGCCCGTCGCCACCGAGTGATGATTGCGGCCCGTGAGCATGGCGGCGCGGGTCGGCGAGCAGAGCGCCGTGGTGTGGAACTGATTATAGAGCAGGCCGCGCTTGAATAGCTTCTCGGCCGTTGGCGAACGGACGAGGCCGCCGGTCACGCTCATCCAGCCGAAGCCGACATCGTCGAGCAGAACGAGCAGAATGTTGGGCGAGCCCTTGGGCGCCTGCTTGGTCGGCGGGAAGTCGGGCTTCGACTCCGTCGCATACATTTCGATCTTGGCGTTGGGAAATTTCCATTCCGGCTCGGGCAGGTGATTGCGATCGAGATGAATGGGATATGCAGGCTGCTTCTCATCCGCCATAGCGCTTTCCTCCCTTGCCCGCGGCAATTCGCTGACCATTGATTCGCTATCCTCGGAGACTGGAGTCGCGCGGTCAACGCACGGCGCGGCGAGGAGAGCAGCGCCGTTATCGTCCGCCGGAGATGGTGAGGACGCTGCCGGTGACATAGCTCGACGCGGGCGAGATGAGCCACGCGGCCGCTTCCGCGATCTCTTCGGGGGCGCCGATCCGGCGCAGCGGGGTCATCCCCTCGACCCGCTGGCGCGCGGCCGGATCGCCCACGAGGGGAACGGTCATGTCGGTCGTGACCATTCCCGGCGCGATCGCGTTGACCCGGATCCCGACCGGGCCGAGCTCCGTCGCGAGCCCCTTGGTGAGGCTCTCGACCGCGCCTTTCGTCGCCGCATAGGGCGCAAGGCCGGGGAGTCCCCCGAGCCGCGCGGCGATCGATGACAGGTTGACGATCGCGCCGCCCGGGCCGCCGTGCTTGGTCGAAAGTCGCAGCGCCGCCTCCTTGCAAGCGAGAATCACTCCGATCACATTGACCTCGAAGAGCCGCGTCAGCTCTTTCGGCGACTGCTCCTCGATCGGGCCAAGCCGTCCGCCGACGCCGGCGTTATTGACAAGGCCGGCCAGCGGACCGAGCGCCTTGGTCGCCTCGTCGAACAGCCGCGGAATGGCGGCAGGATCGGCCATGTCCGCCTTGAAGGGCGCCCCGCTGCCGCCGGCCGCTTTGATCGCCCCCACCGTCGCCTCGGCGGCCTTCGCGTCGGATGTGTAATTGACTCCGATCGCATAGCCGTCGGCGGCGAGGCGGCGGCAGATCGCCGCGCCGATCCCGCGCGAGCCTCCGGTGACGATGATGAGGCCTGAGGGCATCGGGGCGCTCCAGCGAAGGGGAAAGAGCGATAGTGGAGGTCGTCCTGGCGCGGGTCAATCGGCGCCGCGCGCCGTCTTATGGTTTCAGCCGCCAGCCGGTGCGGAAGATCCAGACCAATGAAGCGAGGCAGAGCGCAATGAACAGCATCGTGAAGCCGAGGCTGGCCGCGACGCTGACGTCGCCCTTGCCGTAGAAGCTCCAGCGGAAGCCGCTGACCAGATAGACCACCGGATTGAACAGGCTGACCCCGCGCCAGAACGGCGGCAGCATGTCGATCGAATAAAAGGCGCCGCCGAGGAAAGTGAGCGGCGTCACGATGAGGGCCGGGATGATCGCGAGCTGCTCGAAATTCTTGGCCCAGATCCCGATGATGAAGCCGAAGAGGCTGAACGCGACCGAGGTCAGGATCAGGAAGGCGATCATCCAGAAGGGATGGTCGATCCGCACCGGCACGAACAGCATGGCGGTCAACAGGATGACGAGCCCGATGCCGATCGATTTGGTCGCCGCCGCGCCGACATAGGCGCAGACAGCCTCGATCGAAGACAGCGGGGCCGACAGGAGCTCGAAGATCGTGCCGACGAATTTGGGAAAGTAGATGCCGATCGAGGCGTTGGTGATGCTTTGCGTCAAGAGCGACAGCATGATGAGGCCTGGCACGATGAACGCGCCATAGGTCACGCCGCCGACTTCGCTGATGCGCGAGCCGATCGCCGCGCCGAACACGACGAAATAAAGCGCGGTGGTGATCACCGGCGTCGCCACGCTCTGCCAGATCGTGCGCTGCGTCCGCTTGAGCTCGTAGCGGTAGATCGCAAACACGCCGTCGAGATTGATCGCCCGCAGATCTCTCACGCGGCGCGCCCCACAAGATCGACGAAAATGTCCTCGAGCGTCGTGGTCGTGGTGTCGAGATCCTTGAAGTCGACGCCGATCTCGCTCAGGCGGCGAAGAAGCGTGGGGACGCCGGTGTCCTCGGCGGAGGCATCGAAGCGATAGGAAAGCCGCCGCCCGCCGTCCTCAAGCTCGAGCGGCCAGCCCGCGAGCTCCTCAGGCAGCGCCGCCAGCGGTTCGTGCAGCGCGAGCGTCAGACGGCGCTTGCCGAGTTTGCGCATCAGCGCCGCCTTCTCCTCGACCAGCACGATCCGGCCGTGGTTGATGACGCCGACCCGGTCCGCCATCTCCTCGGCCTCCTCGATGTAATGCGTGGTCAGGATGACGGTAACGCCTTCGCCGCGCAGCCGACGCACCAGCGCCCACATGTCTCGGCGCAGGTTGACGTCGACGCCGGCGGTCGGCTCATCGAGGAAGAGCACGTCGGGCTCGTGGCTGAGCGCTTTCGCGATCATCACGCGCCGCTTCATGCCGCCCGACAGTTCGAGGATTCGCGTATCGCGCTTGTCCCACAGCGACAGGTCGCGCAGCAGCCGCTCGATGTACTCAGGATTGGCGGAGCGGCCGAACAGCCTGCGGCTGAAGCTGACCGAATGGAGTACGGAAGAGAAAATATCGAGCGCGATTTCCTGCGGCACGAGGCCGACGACGCTGCGGGCGGCGCGATAATCGCTCACGATGTCATGACCGTCGATCGCTATCCGACCCGAGGTCATCGACACCGTGCCGCAGGTGACGCCGATCAGCGTCGTCTTGCCGGCGCCGTTGGGGCCGAGGAGGGCGAAAATCTCGCCTTTGGCGATCTCGAGATCGACCGCGTCGAGTGCGACCAAACCGGACTTGTAGCGCTTGGTCACGGCGGCGATGGATATCATTGGCGGCATCGCCGTTCCTCCCCTCCCAGAGCGCGCGCTCGATCGACGAGTTTCCGCGCCGGACAACGGCAAACCTCGCGGGCCGACCCCACGCCCGCGGACGCACCCTGATCCGATCTCATTCTTGGGACATGTAGGGGATGAGGCGCGGCGCGTCACCCTCTCAGCGCGCGGTCGCATCCTCAGAAGAAGAAGCGCCGCCAGCGCCTGCGAGCCACGCGCTCTCAACGCGCCTTGTCCGACGAACCGCCCGGCGCTGAACAGAAGCCCGGCGCCGGGATCGACGTTAGATATTTCGTCCGATCGAAATCAGAAGGCCATCGGCACGAAGAAGCAGTAGACGCCGGACTGGCTGCCGCCGCCGTCGTCCCGGTAGAAGATCCAATAGTCTCCGTCCAGGCTGGGCAGCGCCTGTCCGACGGGGATTCGCCGGATGTAGCCGTCAACCGAGTAAAAGTCGTCGGAGATCCGATGGACCTGATCGGGCCGAAGGTGATGGGCGTCCGAAGGCCCGCAGCAAGAGGCCTTCACCCAATCCGGGACGGGTTTTCCGTCAGACCAATAGTCATGAGCCTCCGCGCCACTGGCGGAGAGCGCGAATAGGAGCGCCACGGTTCGAGCAATCATCTCAGTCCCCTTACGGGTTGCTAAGTTGGAATCATGCCGAACCTTGGGAGTTTTCCTCCTTTCAACTCACGTCCACGCTGTACCCTTCTGTCGAAGCAAGACCCATGCCGTCTTTCCCGACT
Organism: uncultured Alphaproteobacteria bacterium; assembly: GCA_963794655.1. Lineage (GTDB taxonomy): Bacteria > Pseudomonadota > Alphaproteobacteria > Rhizobiales > Beijerinckiaceae > Roseiarcus. The sequence continues at coordinate 562,733 of CAWCEV010000003.1, read as the reverse complement.
CACTGAGTCGCTATCCTGCCGCCGGACTATTCGAATTGGCAAGCGTGAGCGGCGAAAGCACGCCGAATGTGATGGGTTACCCCAAGGTTCAGGCAGATAACTTGCGCCAACCTCAAACGGTTCCCCATTCCTGGCCGACCACTTCCGCCGCGTCCCTGTCGAGTTGGTGGCGGAGCGCCGTAACGACAAGAAGGCGCGGAATTGAGCGGCATCAAAAGGGTGTGATCCGACCCATCGGTGCATGCGGGCGGACCCCCGCTCCGATGGCCGGCGGCGTCTCGGTTGGTCCCCGGCAGGCGGCTTGAGCTCCGCTTGCGGCGACTCAAGCTCCGGGCTAACCCGAATCTCATGGCCAAATCCGTTCCGCCGCCCCCGATCCCCCCTCCGGCGCCGATCGACGTCAACCTTCGCGAAGCGCTCGAAGAGCGCTATCTCGCCTACGCGCTCTCGACCATCATGGGGCGCGCGCTTCCCGACGCCCGCGACGGGCTCAAGCCGGTGCACCGCCGCATCCTCTACGGCATGCACATTCTCAAGCTCGATCCGGGCTCGGCCTTCAAGAAATGCGCGAAGATCGTCGGCGACGTCATGGGCTCCTTCCACCCGCATGGCGATCAGGCGATCTACGAGGCCCTCGTACGCCTCGCGCAGGATTTCGCCTCGCGCTATCCGCTGATCGAGGGGCAGGGTAATTTCGGCAACATCGACGGCGACAACGCCGCGGCCTATCGCTACACCGAGGCGCGGATGACCGACGTCGCCCGCCTCCTCATGGAGGGCGTCGAGGAAGATTCGGTCGACTGGCGCGACAATTACTCCGGCGACACTCAAGAGCCGATCGTCATGCCGTCCGCGGTTCCGAACCTGCTCGCCAATGGCGCGCAGGGCATCGCGGTCGGGATGGCGACCTCGATCCCGCCGCACAACATCGCCGAACTCTGCGACGCTGCGCTCTATCTCATCGCCCACCCGGCCGCGGACGCCGAAGCGCTGGCCGAGTTCGTGCCGGGTCCGGACTTCCCGACCGGCGGCGTCGTCATCGACTCCAAGGCCGCGATCATTGACACCTACCGCGCAGGTCGCGGCGCCTTCCGGCTGCGCGCTCGGTGGACGAAGGAAGACACGGGGCGCGGCGGATGGGTCGCGGTCGTCAGCGAGATTCCCTATGGGGTCCAGAAATCGCGGCTGATCGAAGAGATCGCCAATCTGCTCAACGAGCGCAAGCTGCCGCTGCTCGCCGACGTGCGCGACGAGTTGACCGATGACGTCAGGATCGTGCTCGAGCCGCGCACCCGCGCGGTCGAGCCGGAAACGCTGATGGAATCGCTGTTCCGGCTGACCGAGCTCGAAGCGCGGGTCTCGGTCAACATGAACGTGCTCGTCGACGGCGTGACGCCCAAGGTGGTGTCGCTCGGCGAAGCGCTGAGGCAATGGCTCGACCATCGCCGCGCGGTGCTGATCCGCCGCTCGCGCCACCGGCTGGCCGCGATCGACAAACGGCTCGAGCTGCTCGCCGGCATGATCATCGTCTTCCTCAACCTCGACGAGGTGATCCGCATCGTTCGCGAGGAGGAGGACCCGAAAGAGGCGCTGAAAGTCCGCTTCAGGCTGACCGAGTTGCAGGCCGTCTATATCCTCGACACCCGCCTGAGGAGCCTGCGCCGTCTCGAGGAGATGGCGCTGCGCAAGGAGCAGGACGACCTCACCAAGGAGAAAGCTTCGATCGAGTCGCTCCTCGCAAGCGAGAGGAAGCAATGGCAGATGATCGCGGTCGAGATCCGCGACGTCAAAAAGAAGTTTGGTCCCGAGACCAAGCTCGGCCGGCGGCGCACGACCTTCGAGGCCGCGCCCGACGTCGTGGTGGCTGATCTCGCTGAGGCGATGATCGAGCGCGAGCCGATCACAGTCGTCGTGTCGCGCAAGGGCTGGATCCGCGCGCTGAAAGGGCAGGTGGCTGACCTCTCTTCGGCGTCCTTCAAGGCCGACGACGGCCTCAACATCTCGTTCTTCGCCGAAACGACCTCGAAGCTCCTCGTGCTGGCGGGCGACGGCAAGGTCTTCACTCTCGACGCCGCCAAACTGCCGGGCGGACGAGGGCAGGGCGAGCCGATCCGGCTCATGGCCGACATCGACGAGAGCGCGTCGATCGTCGCGGTCTGGGCCTATGCGGCGGGGACGAAGCGCCTCATCGCGTCGAGCGACGGCAATGGATTCATCGTCGGCGACGACGAGCTGCTGTCGTCGACGCGCAAGGGCCGAGCGGTCCTCAACGTCACCGCCCCGGCGACCGCGGCCCTGATCGTCCCGGCCGCCGGCGACCATGTCGCCGTCATCGGGGAGAACCGCAAGCTCCTTGTCTTTCCGATGACCCAGCTCAACGAAATGTCGCGCGGCAAGGGCACGCGCCTCCAGCGCTACAAGGACGGCGGTATAGCCGACGCCAAGACGTTCGCCCTCGCCGAAGGCCTGACCTGGCGCGACTCCGCCGGCCGCACTTTCACCGTCGATCGTCGCGACCTTAAGGACTGGATGGGGAACCGCGCCGAAGCCGGCCGCCTGCCGCCCAAGGGGTTCCCGAAGAGCAACAAGTTCGAGGGATAGGCCGCTGTTCGTGGCGTGGCCGGGCGGCAAAATGCGCCGATTGTTAATACGATTCGGGAACCACCACTGAACGCCTCTGGAGTTTATCCGCGCCGCCTAGGCGTTCGTTAACACGTGTGGCCTGATCCTCCCCGGCATGAAAGGGCGCAAATGCGCAGTCTTCGGCGCCCCGATCAAGCTGAAAGGACCTTACCCGATGACGATCCTTGCACGGTTCATCAATAACCAGGATGGCGCGACGGCGATTGAATATGCGCTCATGGCGAGCCTCATCGCGCTCTTCATCATCGCCGCGGTCGGGACCGTCGGCACATCGGTGAGCACGGTCTTCACTGAGGTCGGCGGCGCATTGAAATGACCCGGAGCGGCGAGGAGGCGCCCCTGTTTGTTCCCGCGAACGCAGGAATGCACGGCCGCCGTCGCGCCAGACTGAATACCCGCTTTCGCGGGTATGACACCGGCAAGTCAGGATTTGCCCTGTGATTGGCGCGAACGCTGGAATGTCCCTGATTGGACACAGATCAATTCGGAGGCGGCGAAAACAGCCTATTGGTTTTGCGATTGGCAGCCTGGGAATTTCATGGCCGACAGGATCGCAAAACGCCGGCAAGCCTATGCCGCCAAAATCGCCCGGGGCGCTGGCGACCGGAGGGTCGAAAAAGCCTTCGCCGCTGTGCCGCGCGAGGATTTCGCCGGCCCGCCGCCGTGGCGTGTCGGTGCGGGCGGCTTCTTTGGCCGGACCACGAGCGACGATCCCGCCGATCTCTATGACGACGTTCTCGTCTCCATCGATTCCGGGCGCGGCATCAACAACGGCCAGCCGTCGCTGCACGCACAATCGATCGGCGCGCTCGCGCTTAAAGAGGGCGACACGGTCATCCAGATCGGCGCAGGCGCCGGCTATTACACCGCAATCCTGGCCCACCTGGTCGGGGCGGAGGGCAGGGTGGTCGCCTACGAGATCGAGCCTGACATTGCCGAACGGGCGCGGATCAACCTCGCCCGCTACCCGCAGGTCGAGGTCCGCGCCCGGTCGGGGATCGAGGACCTGCCCGAGGCTGACGCGATCTATGTCAACGCCGCCGCCACCCATCCGCCGCGCGCCTGGCTCGACGCGCTTAAGGTCGGCGGCCGGCTCCTTTTCCCGCTCCAGGCGGAGCGCTCGAGCGGCGCGATGCTGCTCATAACCCGGCCGGAACGCGGCGACGTCTGGCCGGCGCGCTTCCTCTCTCCCGTCGTGTTCATCGCGTGCGAAGGCGCGCAGGATCCCGCGATCGGCCGGCGGCTCGACGAGGCGTTCCGCCACGGGGGCTCCGGGCAGGTGCGCTCGCTACGTTTAGGCGGCGCGCCGGACCGCTCGGATTGGTTCAGCGGCGACGGCTGGGCGCTCACGGCCGATCACGTCTCTCGGGACCTTCGTCGATGATGCTCTCGGGCTTCGCCGGCCTCGGTTGGCTCGCGCGGATGCGAAGGCGCAAGCTCACCCGAGCCTGAAACGACCGCCACATTTTTGCTAATTGACGGCGACGTTGACCCACCGTCAAAGTCGCCTCGCCTACGGTGCGAGGCAAACAACTTGAAGGGTGGGGGTATGTTCGGATCAACTAGGAAGGTTTTGCTCGCCGGAACGTCGGCCCTCGCGATTTTGGCCTGTGCGGCCGAGGCGAACGCCGAGACGTTCACGATCCCGGGAATGTATTCCTTCACCGCCCCTGTCACCGGCGAATACACGCTAGAGGCCTTTGGCGCGAGCGGAGGGAATTCTCCCTTTCAAGCTTCCCCAGGTCAAGGCGCTGAGGTTTCCGGCGACATTTTCCTCACGGCAGGAGAAGTTCTGACTCTCTATGTCGGCGGCCAGGGCGGCGGATTCGGGAGCGGTGTCGGCGGCGGCGGCGGCGGCGGGAGTTTTGTCTTCAACGGGACAACTGTCCTTGCCGTCGCTGGCGGGGGCGGCGGCGCTGCGGAGGGCGATGGCGGTCCCGGACAGGCTGGAACCAGCGGCGAACATGCATATGGCGGGGGCGGTGGGGCCGGCGGGGTGGGTGGAACCGGCGGGGGCGGCGGCGGCGGCGGCGGCGGCGGCGCCGGCGTCCTTACCGGCGCCGCTGGGTATGGGGGCGACGGGTCTGGTCCCGGCGCTGGATACGGCGGAAAATTCCCTGTTGGCGGCGCCGCCGGCTCCCAGGGCGGAGGCGTTGGCGGCTACGGTGGCGGTGGCGGCGGCGGTGGGGGCGGCGGCGGCGGAAGCGGGTTCTCCGGCGGCGGCGGCGGCGAAGGCTTCGGCCCCGGCGGCGGCGGCGGCTCCTATCTTGCGAGCGTGTTCACCGACCCGGTCCTGACCGCGGGCGGGAATACTGGCGACGGCCTGATCAGCATTACGAGCATACCCGAGCCTTCAACCTGGGCGATGATGGCCACTGGCTTCGCCGGCCTCGGTTGGCTCGCGCGGATGCGAAAGCGCAAGACTTCGCCGGCCTGACGGCGCTCCACTTCGGGGCTATAGCGGAAGCGGCGCGCTCTGCGCCGCCCCTATTGCGACAGGCCGCGCCCGGTGCAGAACCGCCTTCACTTCATCTCCGGACTGCCCCGATCCGGCTCGACCCTGCTCGCTGCGCTCTTGAGGCAGAATCCGCGCTTCATCGCCGGCATGAGCAGTCCGGTCTATCAGCTTTTCCGGTCGATGCTGGTCGAAACCAGCGCTCGCACCGAAGGCGCGGTGTTCCTCGACAACGACATCCGCAAGCGCCTCCTGACCGGCGTCTTCGACGCCTTCTACGCCGAGGTCGCCGCGGAGGCGGTGATCTTCGACACCAATCGCGGCTGGACGACCAAACTGCCGGCGCTGGCCGAGCTCTTTCCCGACGCCAAAGTGATCTGCTGCGTCCGCAATCCGGCGATGATCCTCGACAGCGTCGAGAGCCTCATCCGCCGCAACGCCTTCGAGCTTTCCGGCATCTTCACTTTCGATTCAGGCGGCACGGTCTATTCGCGAGTTCGAGGGGCTGGCGTCCGCGGGCGGCATGTTCGGCTTCGCCTATAACGCGCTGCGCGAGGCGGTGTACGGGGAGCAGTCAAACCGGCTCCTGCTCGTGCGCTACGAGAGCCTGGTCGCGAACCCGCTGGGCGCCCTCGCCGCGATCTACGGCTTCCTCGGCGAAGAACTCCATCCGCACGACCCGCGCCACATCGAACCCTGCTACGACATGATTGAGTTCGACCAGCGGCTCGGAACGCCGGGCCTTCATGATGTTGGCCGCGCAGTCGAAGTGCGGGAGCGAAAGCCGGTCCTGCCGCCGGATCTCCTCGCGCGCTATCAGAAGGAGGCCTTCTGGGAGGACCTCAAGCAACTGCCGCCGACCGTGAGGCTCATATGAGCCTGGGTTCGGTTTTTGAGAGAGAGCGGAAAAACTGTTTCCCTTTATCAGAAATGTCTGCTATGCTCCGCCACAAGTTGGGTGACAGGAGAGGTAAAGGCGTTTGGGCGCGGGGCGATCTCAACAGAGGGAGGCGTTTGTTCGATCGATATCTTCACTGTGGATCATATCTGCTTGAAATGAGGCAATGAAATCAACCTGCTGAGCCCGCTCCAAGGCTTTTCTTTTCCTTCCGCTCGCCTTTGCTTTCCTTGCGGCCGGATTTTGCTTTCGTTCCGTTTTTTCCTTTGCTTTGCTTCCGTGGGCTTTGCTTTCCTTCCGCCGCGCGCGGCGCGTGGTCACACCGAGAAGCTGACCCCGCAGCCGCACGAGGCGACGGCGTTCGGGTTCTTGACCCGGAAGGACTGCCCCATCAGGTCGTCGACGAAGTCGAGCTCGGCTCCCTTAAGAAGCTCGAGCGACACCGGATCGACGAGCACTGTCGCGCCGTCGCGGGTCACCGCCACATCGTCCTCGGCGCGCGCCCGGTCGACATCGAAGGAATATTGGAAGCCCGAGCAGCCGCCCCCCTTGACGGAGATCCTGAGCGCCGCGCCCTGTTCGCCCTTGAGGATGACATTGAGCCGCCTGGCCGCGCTCGCGCTGATCGAAACTCCTTCAAGAGCCGGAGAAACCGTTTCATTCATGACCACGACCCTTAATCGCTTGCGCCGCCATGCCGGCGCCGCCAAGACTCTGCTCGGCTGAAGATATGGACGCCCGGTGAAGAGCGCAATGTCAAGCAACCCGTGGGCGGACCAGGCCCCGGCTCCGGCTCGGGCGCCCTACGCCGCCGACGCCGCTCGAGCGCCGGGGCGCCTCGTCCCCGAGCCGCCGTCGGCGACGCGCTCCGAGTTCCAGCGCGACCGCGATCGGATCGTCCACTCGACCGCCTTTCGCCGGCTCGCCCACAAGACGCAGGTCTTCGTCGACCACGAGGGCGATCATTTCCGCACCCGCCTCACCCATACCATCGAGGTGGCCCAGATCGCGCGTGCGCTTGCCCGGGCGCTCGGACTCGACGACGACCTCGCCGAAGCGGTCGCGCTCGGCCACGATCTCGGCCACACGCCATTCGGTCATACCGGCGAGGACGCGCTCGACGCCTGCATGGCGGGATATGGCGGTTTCGACCATAACAGCCACGCGCTCAGGATCGTCACCGAGCTCGAGCGCCGTTATGCCGCCTTCGACGGGCTCAACCTCACCCAGCCGACCCTGGCGGGTTTGGTCAAGCACAATGGCCCGCTCCTCGACGCCTCGGGCTCGCCTACCGAGCGGTACAGCGCGCGAGGGGTACCCGCCTCCATCCTTCGCTACGATAAACGCCAGTCCCTCGATCTCGCGCGCCATGCCAGCCTCGAGGCGCAGGCGGCCGCAATCGCCGACGACATCGCCTATGACGCGCATGACATCGACGACGGCCTGCGCGCGGGCCTCTTCCCTATCGCTGAGCTACGTGCCGCCGTTCCGTTCGTCGCCGCGCTGCTCGGCGAGATCGACGATCTCCATCCGGGGCTCGAGGAGCCGCGCGTCATCCACGAGCTCACCCGGCGCGTCATCACGCGGTTCATCGAGGATGCAATCGCCGAGAGCGCGCGGCGGATCGCCGCAGCGGGCGTCGACAGCCCCGAAGCGGTCGCCGCCGCCGGCCACGCCCTGGTCGGCCTCTCACCTGGGCTCGAAGCAGCCGACCGCGACATCAAGGCGTTCCTGTTCGCCCGGATGTACCGCCATCCCGCCGTACGCGAGATCCGCGACCGGGCGGACGCCATCGTGCGGCGGTTGTTTGAGCGCTATGTGGCCGAGCCATCCGCCATGCCGCCCGAGTGGGCGGCGAAAGCGGGGGAGAGCGACCGGGCGCGCGCGGTCGCCGACTACATCGCCGGCATGACCGACCGGTTCGCGATCGCCGAGCATGCGCGGCATTTTGACGGCGCCTCCGACTTGCGATAGAGGCGCGCGCTCCTTATGGCGCCGAGGCGTCGACGGCGTGGAGAAACATGAATATTTTCGCCGACTTTCAGTCGCGCATCGCCCGGCTGCTCGAGAAAAGGATCGCGGCCGGCGAACTGCCGAGCGGCCTCGATCTCGGCCGCTTCACTGTTGAGCCGCCAAGGGACGCCGCCCACGGGGATCTCTCGACCAACGCGGCCATGGTCTATGCGCGGGAAGCGAAGGAATCTGGTTCGAATCCACGCGCGCTTGCTGCAAGCCTGGTCGCGGATCTCAGCCGGGAACCGGGTGTTCTGCGCGCCGAAACCGCCGGACCGGGCTTCATCAACATCGTGCTGAAGCCGGAAGTCTACCACGAGGTTTTGAAGGCGATCCTCGTCGCTGGCCAGCGTTTCGGGGCGGGCGCGCCGAGCGGCGATGGGAGGATCAACGTTGAATATGTGAGCGCCAACCCGACCGGGCCGATGCACGTCGGCCATGCGCGCGGGGCGGTGTTCGGCGACGCCCTTGCGAGCCTCCTGATCTTCGCCGGCCACGAGGCGACGCGCGAATATTATGTCAACGACGCCGGCGGCCAGGTGGATGTCCTCGCCCGCTCGACCTTTCTCCGCTACCGCGAGGCTTTGGGGGAGGACATCGGCCCGATCCCCGAGGGCCTCTATCCCGGCGACTATCTCAGACCGGTCGGCGAGAAGATGGCGCGCGAGTTCGGCTCCGCGCTCAAGGATGACCCTGAGGCCGAATGGCTGCCAAAGGCGCGAGCGCGCGCCATCGAGGCGATGATGGCGATGATCCGCGCCGATCTCGCCGCCCTCAACATCACCCATGAGGTGTTCTCTTCCGAGCGCGCCCTCACCGGCGCCGACGGCGGCGAAGACAGGGTGAGCGAGGCGATCGACTGGCTGCGCTCGCGGGGCCTCATCTATCAGGGACGCCTGCCTCCGCCCAAGGGCGGCGCGCCCGACGACTGGGAAGACCGCGAACAGACGCTGTTCCGCTCGACTGAATTTGGCGACGACGTCGACCGGCCGCTCATCAAGTCCGACGGCGCCTATACCTATTTCGCCGGCGATATCGCCTATCACAAGACCAAGATCGACCGGGGTTATCGGACTCTGGTCGACGTGTGGGGCGCCGACCACGGCGGGTATGTGAAGCGCATGCAGGCGGCGGTCGCGGCCTTGTCGGGCAAAAAGGCCAAGCTCGAGGTTCGCCTTTGCCAGCTTGTACGGCTCATGCGGGCGGGCGAGCCGGTCAAGATGTCGAAACGCTCCGGTGACTTCGTGACGCTTCGTGAGGTGGTGGACGAGGTTGGGGCAGACGCCGTCCGGTTCATGATGCTGATGCGCAAGAACGACGCTCCGCTCGATTTCGACCTGGCGAAAGTGATCGAGAAGAGCCAGGACAATCCGGTCTTTTATGTGCAATACGCGCATGCGCGCGCCCATAGCGTACTAAGACAGGGCAAGGCCGTCTTTGGCGACTTCGACCTTGATCCGGTCGCGCTCAGCCAGGCAGACCTCACGCTCCTGAGCGACGAGGGCGAGCGCGAATTGCTGCGAACGGCGGCGCAGTATCCCCGCCTGGTCCTTCAAGCCGCCGAGGCGCACGAGCCGCACCGGGTGGCGTTCTTCGCCCACGAACTGGCGACGCGATTTCACGCCCACTGGAACCGGGGCAAAGATGCGCGCGATTTGCGCTTCGTTAATGAAAATGATCGAAAATTATCGTATTCGAGGCTGTCCTTGGTGGCGGGCGTCGGCCTTGTTTTGGCCTCCGCACTGTCAATTTTGGGGGTTAGCGCCCCGGAGGAGATGCGTTAGCAAATTGTCATCATTGGCCGTGGCGCGTCAGCGCGAGGGGCTATGATCGGCGATGGAAGAGGACCAAATGGGCGTTTCAGGGTCGCGTGCAGCCGACGATATCAACCTCGAAGAATTCGAGCGGCGCCTGCGCGCCGCAAGCGCCCAACAAGCAAACGTCGAAGATCCTCTGGCTGAACTGGCGCGCATCGTCGAGTCTTCCTATTCCTCAAGCGAGGCCCCCGCGCGGCCCGCCCCCGAAATCGAGAAGAGAAACGCGGAATCCGGCCGGTCGATCGAGGCAGGGACGCTGAGGCCGGCGTTCGACGAAGCGCAGGAGATCGTTCCCGGCGCGTCGGAGGCCGACCGCGCGGCTCGGCGAGATTACGAGTTTGACCCTCGTTCCTACGACCCCCAGGATACGGAGGAGCCGGAGCGGCGAACTGGAAGGTGGAAACTGACGGTTTCCGCGCTGGCCCTTGTAGGCCTGGCGATGATCGGCGCGGTATTCGCGCTTAAAGGTCGGGTCCCCGGCCTGCCCAAGGATCCTCCGTTCATTGCCGCCGCTCAAGGACCGACCAAGGTTCAGCCGCCGAGCGACCCGAAAGGCCCCGCTTCCGATGACCCTTCTGTCTCCGTCCTCAAGGACAACGCGAAGCCGGGTACGGAAAAGATTGTCAATTCCGAGGAGCAGCCTGTCGATTTGAGCGCCCAGGCGCCGTCTGACAATCCGTCGCCGGCGCCGGCCAACCCCGCACCGGCCAATCCCCCGGCTGCGACGCTGCCCGCGCCTTCCACCACCGCATCGGCGGCGACGCCGGTCGCAGCGACCATCAATACGCCCTTGGTGCCGCCCGCCGCCGCGCCCCCACCGCCCATGACGTCTGAATTCCCTGATCCGAAACCGGTGCGCACCGTTTCCCTACGGCCGGATGGAACGCCAATCTCCGCATTACCCGCGCCCACGGTTGCGCCCATTGTCAACGCCGCGCCGGCCCCGGCGCCTCCATCCCCCGCCTTCGCGTCAGCGCCAAAACCGACGGGCGACGCGGCTGCGGTGGCGGAAGCTTCGAGCCCCAAGCTCGAACTGCCCGCCAAGCCTTCGTCCAAGTCCTCGGCGCGCGTCGTGGTGGCGAAAACCGACACGACCGCGCCGGAAGCGAATGCGCAGGCGCCGGGCGAGCCGGCCCAACCTGGGGCGCAGCCGAAACCGGTAGAAAAGCCGGCTAAGAAGCCCAAGCCGGAAAAGAACGTCGCCGAGGCGACTGCGACCGGCGCGGCTGCGGCGCCCGATACGCCTCCTGTCGACGCAACACCGGCGACCGCCTCGGGGGGTTGGGCGGTTCAACTCGGAGCGCCCAGGTCCGAAGCGGAGGCCAAGAGCCAAGCCGCCCGATTGAGCGGCAAGTACGGCGCTGACCTTAACGGTTCATCCATCGGCGTGCACAAGGCGGTGGTGAACGGCGAAACGATCTATCGCTTGCGCGTAGTCGGCCTCACGAAGGCGGACGCCGCGGCGCTCTGCGCTCGCCTGAAAGGCGAGGGCGGGGAGTGCTTCATCGCCAAGTGAGCCGGGCGACTTGGGCCGCGGGGGATCCGAATGCCTAAGGCCTTCATTTGCGGCTGCGCGGGCCTCGGTCTCGACGCCGACGAGCGGGAGTTCCTTCGCCGCGAAGACCCCTGGGGCCTGATCCTATTCAAGCGCAATGTCGGCGACCGCGATCAGCTGCGCGCGTTGACGCGCTCGTTCCGGGAATGTGTCGGGCGCGCCGATGCGCCCGTTCTGATCGATCAGGAGGGCGGCCGTGTTCAGCGCATGGCGCCGCCACACTGGCGCTCGTATCCTGCGGCGGCTCAAATCGAAGCGGGGTTTGAGCCGCCCAAAGCAGAGGCCGCGGCGCGTCTCGTGGCTCGCCTGAGCGCATTCGATCTGGCCGAAGTCGGGATCACCGTCGATTGCGCGCCCGTGCTTGATGTCGCGGAGCCTGGAACGCACGCCGCCATCGGCAGCCGAGCTTTCTCCTCGCGGCCAGAGCGCGTGGCGGCGATGGGTCGAGCGGTCGCCGAAGGGCTTCTTGCCGGCGGCGTCGCGCCCGTCATAAAGCATATGCCGGGTCATGGGCGCGCGCGCGTCGACAGCCATCACGAGCTGCCCGTCGTCGACGCGCCCTGCGATAGCCTCAAACGCGATTTCGCGCCCTTCGCAGCGCTCAATGACCTGCCGATGGCGATGAGCGCCCATGTCCTCTATACGGCGATTGACGACAGCCGTCCGGCGACGGCGTCTTCGATCGTGGTCGCGAAAGTCATGCGCGGCGAGATCGGGTTCGACGGCCTCATTCTGAGCGATGACGTGTCCATGAAGGCGTTGACGGGCTCATACGAAGAGCGCGCCGCGGCCATCATCGACGCCGGGCTCGATATCGTCCTTCATTGCAATGGCGAACTCGACCAGGCCCGCGCGGTTGCGTCCGCCACGCCCGAACTTGCGGGCGCTTCGCTGCGCCGCGCCAATTCGGCCTTGGCGCGCATTTCGGCGCCCGAGCCGTTCGACGTTGAGGAGGGCGCGCGGCGGCTCGCAGCGCTTACGGCCGAACTTGGCGTCAGCTAGCAGAGCGCGCTCCAGGTTAGATCGCGACGTCGGCCATCGCGTCCCGATCCTGTCACGCCGCGTCCAACGTCACGCGATTGCGGCCGGCGGACTTCGAGAGATAGAGCGCCTGGTCGGCCCGGCGATAGAGATCCGCGGGGTCCTGCTCGCCGCGAATATCCGCAAGGCCGATCGACACGGTTATCGAAACTGGCGCCCCGGCGTCACCGACAGGGAACGCCCTGTTTTCTATGCTCCGGCGGGCTCGCTCCGCTGTTCGCCCTGCGTGGTTGGCGTCGAGGCCCGGCATGGCGACGATGAACTCTTCTCCACCCAAACGACACACGAGGTCGCCGCCGCGGACGATCTGCTGCAGCTCGGCCGCGAAGCCCTTGAGAACGAGGTCGCCGGCATCGTGACCAAAGCTGTCGTTGATGCGCTTGAAATGGTCGATATCGAGAATCATCATCGTCAAGGGCGCCCCGCGCTGCCGCGCGGCCTCGATCATCGCCGGCAGCCGGCGCTCCAGGTAGCGCCGATTGTTGAGCCCAGTCAGCGGATCGAAGAACGCCATCTCAACGGATTGCCGGACGGTTTGCTGCAGCCGGTCCACATAGCGCTTCTGACGGACGTTCGTGCGGGCGCGAGCCAGCAGTTCGTTCCGGTCGAGGGGTCGCGAAAGGTAGTCGTTGACGCCAAGTTCAAGGCCGCGAAGAACCGCCTGCCGATCTTCGCGGTCCGCGATGAGGAGGATAGGGAGATTTCGCGTCGACGCCTGCGAACGCGCCTGGCTGCAAAGCCTCAAACCGTCGAACTCTCCGAGGGCGACGATCATCAGGTCAAAGTCTTCGCTTGACGCCTTGGCGAGAGCCACGCCCGGCTCGTCGATCTGGATGACATCGTGATGGGGGGTCAACGCGTTGACGAGGCGCTCGAACGAGCTTCGCTGGCGATCGACGAGCAGGATGCGTCCTCGTTCCGGCACCTTGGGCGCCAGCGCCTCAAGTGGATCGACCATCTCCGCGCCGGCGCTGTGCGCGGCGCGGCTGCGCAATTCGTCAATTGAGTGCTTGAGCCGGGCCAGCGACCGGACCCGAGCAATCAGCGCGACTTCATCAACCGGCTTGGTCAGGAAATCGTCGGCGCTTCGAGGCCGCGTACGCGGTCGGCAGGCCGGTCGAGCGCGGTGACGAGGATGATCGGCAAATGCGCGGTCTCGGGCGCCGCTCGCAATCGCCGGCAGACTTCGAGCCCGTCCATGCCCGGCATCATCACGTCGAGGAGGACGAGATCGCAGCCGCCCATCTTGCAGATCGCAATTGCATCGGGGCCGTTCGTCGCCGTCAGCACCTCAAAATATTCGATGCTGAGCCTCGCTTCGAGGAGCTTGAGGTTTGGCGCGACGTCATCGACCACCAGCACGCGGGCCGTCATTGCTTCATTCCCGGCCCAAGGAATTGATCGAGCGTATCGAAGAACCTAGCGACCGAGATCGGCTTCGACAGGTAAGCTTCGCAGCCCCCCTGACGAATTTTCTCCTCATCGCCTTTCATGGCGAAGGCGGTCACGGCGACGACGGGTATCGCTCGCAGCTCTTCGTCATCCTTCAGCCATTGCGTGACCTCGAGCCCGGAGACTTCCGGCAGTTGAATGTCCATGAGGATGAGATCGGGCCGGTGCTCGCGCGCCAGGGCCACCGCCTCAATACCGCTGCGCGTTTGCACGATTCGATGGCCTCGCGTCTCGACGAGGTCGTTGAACAGCTTCATGTTGAGTTCGTTGTCCTCAACGATGAGCACGGTTTTGGGCATTTCGGGGGTCCATTCGGCGCGAAGTCGGCCGGTCAGTTCGCAGATGCTAACGTTGAGACATTTACGAAAGGAGAATCGGAGTATGCGCGATTCCTCAAAAGGGCGGCAACCCGTCAGCCCCGAATTCGGTGAATCGCTGGCCGCCTCGGCGTTGACCTTTCTCGCGGCCGACCCCGAGCGCCTCAGCCGATTCCTCAGCCTTACCGGACTTGGTCCGCACAATTTGCGGGACGCGGCGGAAGATCCAACGTTTCACGCCTCGGTGCTCGAGTATATGCTTGCCGACGAGGAGCTTCTCCTCCGATTCGCCGCCGATTCCGGCATCGGACCTGAGAAAATCGCGCTCGCGCATCAGGCCCTGTGCGGACCGGGTCAATTCGGCGACTTTTGACGGATAGGCCGATGGCCCGGCTGTGCCGAGACTGCATGAAACGCAGCTCCATCGAGGCGACGCGCTGCGGCCATTGCGGATCGCCCCGGACCATCGATCTTGAAGCCGCCGAAGGGCTGGCGATCGCGCATGTCGACTGCGACGCATTCTACGCCGCGGTCGAAAAGCGCGACGACGCCAGCCTCAAAGACAAGCCATTGATCGTGGGCGGTTCCGGGTCGCGAGCCGTCGTCGCCACCTGCTGTTACATCGCCCGCACGTTCGGGGTGCGCTCGGCGGTGCCGATGTCCCGCGCCCTGGCGTTATGTCCCCATGCCACTGTGCTGCCGCCCGACATGGCGAAATACTCGCGGGTTGGCCGCGAGATCCGCGTCAAGATGCTTGAACTCACTCCCCTGGTCGAGCCGGTTTCCATCGATGAGGCGTTTCTCGATCTGACAGGCTGCGACGGCCCCAACCGCGCGGGCGCAGCCGAAACGCTTGCGCGCTTCGCCCGCGACATCGAAGCAAACATCGGCGTGACGGTTTCGGTCGGCCTCAGTTACTGCAAGTTTCTTGCGAAACTCGCCTCGGATCTCGACAAGCCCCGCGGTTTCGCATGGATCACGCGGGAACAAGCGAAGGCTTGGCTTGCTCCGCAAAGCGTCGGGCGCCTGTGGGGAGTGGGCAGGGTCGGGCAGGAGCGGCTGGAGCGATTGGGGTTCCACACGATCGGCGATTTGCAAGCCATCGACGAGCGGACCGCCGTCTCGCGTCTCGGCGACGACGGCCTCCGGCTATGGCGGCTCGCGCAAGGTCGAGACAATCGCGCCGTGGTTGCGGAGCGCGAGACCAAGAGCATCTCGAGCGAAACAACCTTCGATTCCGATATCAGCGACAAAGTGGAACTCACGCGCGTCCTGCTTCTCCATTGCGATCGGGTCGCCGCGCGGCTGCGAAAGGAGGGCCTTTCGGCCTGCGGCGTGACGCTGAAATTGCGCCTGCCCGATTTCAGCCTGCGCACCCGCAGCCGCGCCGGCCTGAAGGCGACGCAGCTTGCGCCGCGACTGTTCGAGGCGGCGCGCCCGCTGCTCGACAGCCAGCCGGACGGGACGGCTTATCGCCTCCTGGGGGTCGCCGCGACCAGCCTCGCGCCAGCCGAGCGCGCGGATGAAGAGGATCTGATCGCCGGCGACGGCGGCCGCGAGAAGGTTCGCGAGGCGGCGATCGCGAGCCTGCGCGACAGGTTCGGCTCGGCCGCAGTCCAGCGGGGACTGGCCTTTCGACCGGCGGGCAGAACCAAGTGAGCGTCGGCTCTACTTGGCGCAGGCGGAAGTCGGCAAAATCTCGAGTTTGCGCAGGTGCGCGTGGAGGGCGAAGGCGCCGTAGTCGAGCTTGAGGCTGCCCGAGACGCCATTCTCGTATAGGTCGAAGGAAAGCGTGTATTCGGGAGCCGAGTTGGTGGCGGCCTCGTCGAAGTACGAGATCACCACCGGCCAGCGGCGGATCCCGCCGAGCGCGGTCGCAGTTTCGCTGTCTTCTCCGGGCTTCGTCTCTTCCTTTCCGATGACCGACAGGGTCGCAAAGATCTTCGAGCCGGTATCCGAGCCGTCATAGACCCGCGCTTGGACAGCGCCGCCGCCGTGCTTGGCGGCGTCGATCAGATGTTCGATGTGCTGGGTGGGAAAGAGAACGTCATGGCCGAAGTCGATCGATTTGGCCTCCGGCTTGGTCAACTGGACGTGCAGGTCGTCGTCGGCGCCGCGCGTGGCGGTTCCGACAACGGGCCGGGTCTCCTGCAATCCCTGGGAGTTGATCTGGAATCGCATCGATTTCCCGCCAGCCTCCTCGAAGGACATGGCGTTCACCTGCATCGAGAGCGGGTCACCCTCGCTGCGCTCCATCTCGGTCATTTGGCGGAAGTTGGAAGTATAGCCTTCGCAGGCCGAGCCGCGGAATTCGTAAGCGATCAGACCGGTCGCCGAGATCGGGGTCTGGGCGGAGGTCGGCTGGGGAGACGAGGTGTCGCCCAGGGAAATGTCATAGGCCGCACGATGCGAGGCAAGCGGCAAAACGGGCGCCTCGGCAAGAGCAGCGACGCTCGAGCAGAGGATGGCCGCCAGGCTAACGGCTAATCGGGGAAACATGGTCACTCCACGGGGCAGACCGCAATCCGCAAAATCCCTCGCGTTTCCGGCGCTTTCGTGACGCCGGCGAACGCTCCGTCGCCCGCCGCTTCACAAGCGGTTGATGCTTAACGCTTCTCTTCTCCGCCGAGAGGCGCCCAGGCCTGCTCGAGCGCGGAAGGCTCTTCAAGCGGATCCTCGTCCGCCCTCAGCGCCGGGGCATCGTCGGGATGCGGGACATCATAGCCGACCGGCAGCCTTCCGTCGAACAATCCTGCGCCCTTGAGTTCGTCGAGCCCGGGAAGGTCGCCGATCGCGTCGAGGCCGAAATGGACCAGAAAGTCGGTCGTCGTTCCGTAAGTAATGGGCCGGCCGGGCGCCTTTCGGCGCCCACGGACGCGCACCCAGCCAGCCTCCATCAGCACGTCGAGCGCGCCCTTCGACACGGCGACGCCGCGGATTTCCTCGATATCGGCGCGGGTGACCGGCTGGTGATAGGCGACGATGGCGAGCGTCTCGAGCGCGGCGCGCGAGAGCTTGCGCTTTTCTTCGCGATCGCGAGACAGGAGCCAGGCGAGATCGCCGGCGGTGCGGAACATCCATTTCCCTGCGGCCCGCAGGAGATTGACGCCGCGTCCGGCATAGAGGCTGCGCAGTTCCTCCATGACCGCCGAAACCTCCGCGCCTTCCGAGAGCTGGGCGGCGATCGTCGATTCCTCGAGCGGCTCGGCCGAAGCGAACAGCATCGCCTCGGCGATGCGCACGTCCTCGGGCGACACGCCGGATGCCGCGGGCGGGCCGAACAATCGGGCGACATTATCCGTGGCGGTCGTGCGGCTCATGGGAGCGTCTCTCTCGAATTGGAAGGCCGGCAACGTGGGCTCGACGGCGGGTAGGGGCAGGGGCCGGTCAAGCGGCCTGCTCCGCGGCTAGCTCGGGGTCTTTCGGGCGCAGCCAGAGAGGCGCGAACGCCCGCTCCTGGCGGATCTCAACCCTGCCTTCGCGCGCAAGCTCGAGCGAGGCCGAAAATGCAGAGGCGCGCGCGCTTCTCAGCATCGAGGCGTCGGCGCAGGCCTTAAGCAAGAAATCGTCAAAAGCCGTCCAGTCGGGTTGGCCGCCGATCAGGCGGGTCAAGGCCTCGCGCGCCTCGGCGAGCGACCAGACCTCGCGCGTCTTGAACCGGACGCGGGCGAGTGCGTGCCGCTGGGCCTGCCGGGCGTAAGCCGCCAGCAGGTCATAGAGATTCGCTTCATAGGACGTGCGGCGCGAAGTCTCGATCGCCTCGGGCTCGCCCCTGGCGAAAAAGTCGCGGCCGAGGCGCGGGCGGTTCAGCAGGAACTCGCCGGCCTTGCGGATGGCGGCCAGCGCGCGCAGCCGCCGCGCGAGAGCCTCCGCGAGCGCCGAGGCGTCCTGATCGGCCGGCTCCGGCGGGGCGGGAAGGAGCAGGCGCGACTTGAGATAGGCGAGCCAAGCAGCCATGACCAGATAGTCGGCGGCGAGCTCGAGCCGGAGCTTGCGGGCGGCCTCGACGAACTCGAGATATTGCTCGGCGAGCGCCAGGATGGATATGCGCGCAAGATCGACCCGCTGCCGGCGGGCAAGCTCAAGCAACAGGTCCAGCGGGCCTTCGAACCCGTCGAGATCGACGGTGAAGGCGGGTTCGCCCGTAGCCTGGACTTGGTCGAAATCGACTTGAAACGCGTCCGCGCCGGCCACGAATCACCTCCGTCCCGCATGCTGACGCAGCGGGGAGGGGCAGGCAAGGGGCGGCGGGCGCCGGTCACAGGGCGCCGGCTGCGAAATCGCCGCCCCTCATCCGGCCAGCTAACTTATAGGGTGCGACTGGCCCAATATCCGTCCATGTATAACGTAAGACACGAAGCGAAGATCCATTACGTAACGTAAGGATTAACTGCGTTTGTTGAGGTAAATACGATCGCGCCGCTATTAATGCTCCGTTTATTGTTGCGCCTGTGGCGGCCGCGGCTATTCTTTCTTCCATCTTCAACGCAGGGAGCGAAAGAGACGCCCCACAGGCGCCGGGTTTCGCCGCATCCCCCGGAGCCTGCAGGGCTGGCCGGCCGGAACGCGCTTCTGTGCATTTCTGCATGACGCGCTCGGCCGGCCTCATTTCGGGCTGGCGCTCATCGGTCAGTAACGGCGCAAAAGGCTCACCATCTTTCCTTGCACCCGGACCCGGTCGGGGCCGAAAATCCGGGTCTCGTAAGCGGGGTTGGCCGCCTCGAGCGCGATCGAGGCGCCGCGCTTGCGCAACCGTTTCAGCGTCGCCTCCTCCTCGTCGATCAGCGCAACGACAATATCGCCGGTCTCGGCGGTGTCCTGCTTGCGGATGATGACGGTGTCGCTCTCCAGAATTCCCGCCTCGATCATCGAGTCGCCGCGCACCTCGAGCGCGAAGTGCTCGCCCGCGCCGAGAAATTCGGGCGGCATGGCGAAGGTGTCGAGCCGCGTCTGGATCGCCGAGATCGGCGTGCCGGCGGCGATGCGGCCCATGAGCGGCACCATGACAGCGCGCTGGTCGCCGGCGTCGCGCGAGGGCGCATGGGGCCGGATGCGGCCGAGATTGCCGGCGATGACGCTCGGCGAGAACCTCTGCGCCCGGGGCGCCGAAACCGTCGCCGACTCCGGGAGCCGCAGCACCTCGATCGCCCGGGCCCGATTGGCGAGCCGGCGGATGAAACCCCGCTCCTCGAGCGCCATGATCAGGCGATGGATTCCGGACTTCGAGCGCAAGTCGAGCGCGTCCTTCATCTCGTCAAAGGACGGCGGCACGCCCGCCTCCTGCAGACGCTCATGGATAAAACGCAAGAGCTCGCTCTGTTTCTTGGTCAGCATCAAAAGTCCTCCACCCGGCCGGCTATGATTCGCCCTCTTTCGCCCGAGGTGAGCGAAGAATCACGTGCGGCAGTAAACAAATCACGAACAAACCCTAGTTGTTCACGGCTTGTTCGGCAAGCGGATTCTTGTCGGCCGCGTCTGCGAATGAAAGCAAAGCCGATGGAAGGGAATCAAAACCGCCGCCGGAAGGAAAGCAAAGGCGGGCCGGAAGGAAAGCAAAGCGGCCCGGAAGCTTTCCCTAGCGCCCGGCGAGCGGGGTCGCGCTTTGGATTATCAAGGCGTCTCAACTTGTTACGGGCTCCGGCGGATGATCTTCGCGAGGCGGCTTCTGGTCGTCGCTCGGCGTCTCGGGAAGGGGCGCCGCGCCGTCGGCGTTCGAGGGCTCGGCCGCGGCGGCAGCCTGGGCGCGGGTAAAGCCGGCCGCGATGCGGTTGAGCTTGTCGAACAGCCGCTTCCGCGCCGCGTCGTCATAGACGGCTTTGCGCTTTGCGGCGTGATGATAGCGGTCGATTCTCTCGAGCACCTTGAGGAGCGGGTCGATCGCTTTGCGATCGCCCGAATCGACCGCGCGCGCGGCAAGTTCATGCGCGGCCTCGAGCCGCATGAGCTGGATGATCGCGTGATCGGTCGGATCGTCGAGCTTTTGGCGCTTGAGCGCGTCGGCGACGATCTGGCGGACGCGGCGCTCGGACACGCCCTCCTCGCGCGCGATCCTGTCATAAGGCCAGCCGAAGGTGAGCCGGTCGAAGATGCGCTGGCGCCTCAGCGCCTTCGTGTAGGGGTTGAGCCGCGGCCGCGCCGTCTTCGGCTTTGTGTCCACATCCATGTCCGCTTTTCCTTTCCCGCCGCCTGGCGGCTTTGTCTTGTGAAAAGCCGGAGTATAAGGGCATATTCGGAAAATGGGAAGATAATTCTCCTAAAACGGTGACATTTTACTCATTCCCCAATTGCCTCGGGCCGATTGCGGCAAGCGATACGCGAACGAAAAACGAGGCGGGGGTCAGCCGGAACAATTCGATGATTGAGTAAACTGTCACCGATATGCGGGCGGAAGGGCTGCGCCGCGCCGGGGTCTGGATCCGGCGCGGCGCTCGCTCGGCCTCAAGGGGGACGGGGCGTGTGGCGTCCACCGGGAGATTGAGGACGAGCGCATGGGCTTTGGCCCATTTCTGAAGATTTAATTCCGTATTTTTCCCGCTCTATTTGGCGAAGCCACCATCATCGCCGGCTTTGCTCGATCGCGACACGCATCCAGCAAGATAACACCGCCGCTTTAACTGCTCACGAAATCGTGATCAAAACAAGGCGACGTCCAGCCGGCGAAAGTTTCGAGCGACCGGATGAGCGCAGCCGTGCCTCGGCGCGCGGGCGCGGCCCGTCGGCGCCTGCGCTCGGGCGAAGCCTTCAGTTCAGCCGCATCTCCGGCGGGTCGCCCTCGACGATGAGGTCGGCGCCGGTCGCGTTCTCGATGTCGCGAATCGAGACGCCCGGACCGCGCTCGCGAAGCGTGAGCCCGGCGTCGGTCGGCTCGATAACCGCCATTTCGGTGACGATGAGGCTCACGCGCCGGGTCGCGGTCAGGGGCAGGGTGCAGCGGGGTACGATCTTGTGGCCGCCCTTGCCGGTGTGGACCATCGCCACCACCACCTTGCGCGCGCCCGAGACGAGGTCCATCGCCCCGCCCATGCCGGGAGCCATCTTGCCCGGCACCATCCAGTTCGCGAGATAGCCGCGCTCGTCGACCTCGAGCCCGCCGAGCACGGTCATGTCGAGGTGCCCGCCCCGAATCAAGCCGAAGCTCATGGCGCTGTCTATCGAGGCCGCGCCGGGCATGGCGGTCACGAAGCCGCCGCCGGCGTCGGTGAGATCCGGGTCCTCCATCCCCTCGGGCGGACGGGGACCGAGGCCGATCACGCCGTTCTCGGCCTGGAAGAACACGTGGACGTCCTTCGACAGATAATTGGCGACGAGGCTCGGGAGCCCGATGCCGAGATTGACGAGCGTGTTCGGCTTCACCTCCCGCGCGACGCGGCGGGCGATGATCTCCTTGGCGTCCATCAGAAGGCCCTCTCGATGAGGTGGGTCACCAGAATGCCCGGCGTCTTGACCGAGTCGGGCGGGATGACGCCGACGGGGACGATCGTCTGCGGCTCGGCGATCACGACGTCGGCGGCGAGCGCGATGATCGGATTGAAGTTATGCGCGGTCAGCGAGTATTCGAGGTTGCCGTAGTAGTCGGCCTGCTTCGCGCCGATAAGCGCAAAATCGCCGCGGATCGGCGTCTCGAGCAGATAAGACTTGCCGTCGACCTCGATGATGCGCTTGCCCTTCTCGACGAGTGTGCCGATACCCGTCGCGGTGAGCACGCCGCCCAGGCCCACGCCGCCGGCGCGGATGCGCTCGATCAGCGTTCCCTGCGGCACGAGTTCGACCTCGATTTCGCCCGCGAACATTTTCGCTTGCGTCTCGGGGTTGAGCCCGATGTGCGAGGCGACGACTTTTTCGACCGCGCCGGCGCTGATCAGCTTGCCGATCCCCCGGCCGGGCCAGGCGGTGTCGTTGGCGACGACGGTGAGGCGCTTCGCGCCGCGGCGGACCAGCGCGTCGATCAGCCGATGGGGCGAGCCTGTGCCCATGAAGCCGCCGATCAGGAGGCGTGCGCCATCGGGTATCAGCGCCGCGGCCGCATCGGCGGTGATCGCGTCCTTCATCTGTCCCGCTCCCCGGTGTCCCTCGTCGGCGCGTTGATGAGAATGGGACGCAAGGAGCGTGCCGCCCTCGAGAATCTGGCGACCGAGCGGACCCTATTGTCGCTCGTACATGTGACGCCACCGCGAGCGGGCGCGCCGCCGGATCGTCTCTGGAGATCGCGGCCGGGGATTGCGCGTGACGCTCTGCCCGCCCTCGAGGTCGAAAGTCTGCCCGAGATAGTCGCTCGGCCCCAAAAGATCCGCGCTCCTCTCGCCCTTGCCATTGGGAGCGCCCGGCGAAGAGGCGGCCCCGGAGGGAGGGTTGGCGGCGATCTGCTCCTCGAGCGCCCTGAGGTCGGCGGAAGCCGCGTGGGCCGCGGCCAAACCCTGGATGGAGGCGGCATCGGAGACCGCCAGTTCGTCGGCGCTCGCATTGCGCGCCGGCGCTGGCGGCAAGTCCACCGGCGGCTGCGGCGGCTTAGGCGGCGCCTGCGGCTTGGCCGCCGCAAGGGCCGGCGGACTTGCGGCCTGCGGCGGAGCGGCCGCGGGCAGCGCGCGGCTCATCGTTTGCGCGGGCGCCGGTTGCGCCGGCGCCTCGTCTGCGACGAGCGTCGCAGTGGTCGCGGATTGGGCCTGGCTCACCTTACCGGAGGAGCCGGGCGCCGGGGCCGCGAGCGGAGGCGCAGCGTAGGGTTCGATCTGCACCGTCGCGGTCAGGCCGGCGACGAGCTTGACCCCCTCCGGAACCTCATCGATGTGGATGCGCACCGGCACGCGCTGCGCGAGCCTAACGAAAGTGAAGATCGGATTTACGGACGCGAGCCCGGAGGCGTCGGGCGCCGCGTTCGGCACGTCGATGCCGCGGGCGAGCCCCGTGACCCGTCCGCGCAAGAGCGGGCTATATCCCATGAGCTTGATCGTCGCCGCGTCGCCTTCATGGATGCGCCCCAGCGCGGTCTCCTCGAAATAGGCGTCGACCCAGTACGAGTCGGAATTGACGACCGAGAGCTGCAGCGAGCCGACATTGGCGTAGTTGCCGAGTTGGGCGGAGAGGTTGGTGACATAGCCGTTGACCGGCGAGCGGACCTGGGTGCGTTTGAAGTTGATCCGCGCCTGGGCCAGATTGGCGAGCGCCGCCTGATAGTTCGCCTCAGCGGTCGCGGCCTGGCTGATGTAGGTCTGCCGCTCCTCCTGGGTGACCGCAATGTCGTTGAGCTTTTCGCGCCGGATCATCTCCGCGTTGGCGTTTTCGGCGACCGCCTGCGTCTGCTCGACCGCCGCCTGCGCCTGCCGGACGGCAATCGAATAGTTTCTCGGATCGATCACCGTCAGGAGGTCGCCCTTGTGGACGAACTGGTTGTCGGCGACCGGCAATTGCACGATCTCGCCCGCGACCTGGGGGGCGACCTTGACCACATAGGCGCGGACCGTGCCGTCGCGGGTCCAGGGCGCGCCCATGTAATATTGCCACGCCCCATAGCCGAGCGCTGCCGCGACACAGACCGCGACCACGGTCGCGAGGATTGGCGCGATGCGGAGCGACGACAGGAGCGAGCGGCGCCGGACCGCCGGCTGGGCGGCGACGTCGGCGCCTTTCATAACGTCGTTGGCTTTGAGCTCGACGCGGGACATCAAATTCCCCAACGCGCCGCCACGATGACGATCGCCGAGACGATGATAACATAGAGCGCGAGGTCGAACAGCGCCGGATGCCAGACCTGCTCGCTGAAGCCAAAGCGGTCGCCCGCGCGCCTCAGCAGGAGATAGATCACCCAGGCGACGCCGAGGATCACCGCGATCGGCGCGACGTAAAGTCCGAACAGGTTGATCTCGTTGAATCTCATCGGGGCCGCTGGTCGAAATAGGAGGCGAATTCCGAGAGCTGGCCCGAAATCACCAGAATGCTGGCTCTCAGGCTGAGCGGAATGCGGGAGGTCGCTCGGGGCAGGGCGGCGACCCGGCGGTCGATCTCCTGAAGGCGCGCGACCGCTTCGCCGCTGCGTCCGTCGGCGAGAGCCGCGAGCGCCGCGTCCACCATCGCGCCCGGGACGAAGCGGGGGGCGACATGGCGAAGCCGCACGATCTCCTTGCCGACCGCGACCGCGGCGGCGAGTTCGGCGCGCTGGTCAGGATCCGCCTGGTCGGGCATGGCGAGCAGGCGCGCGACCCCTCGGTTTTCCCAGTCGCTCTGGCTTCCGGGAGAGGCGCGGCTGACGAGCCGCCGGAGATCGGCGAGGGTCAAGGCGAGCAGTCTTCTGGCGCGCATCGCCGGCGTCAGCGGCGGGATGACGAGCATCGCGACCACGCCGACGGCGATGCCGCCCAGAATGGCGATCGCGCCGTTAAAGAAGCTCGACCCATTGTAGGTCATGCCGTTCGCGATGTTGAGCAGCGGCAGGAAATTTACGGCCGCCGCGAAATTGAGCATCGGCTTCCAGCCCTGCGCGTTCAAGAATCCGAGCGGCACGAGGACCACTCCGAGCACCAGGCACAACGTCGGGAAGGTCGTCACCTGAGGAAGCACGCCGAACACCACGAGCCCGGCCAGGACCGCCGCCAGAGACGTTCCTTTCAGAAAGTCGACCGAGGCCGAATAGGCCCCGTCGCCGACGGGCGGCAACAGAATGACGATCACGGCGCAGAACGTGATCGCGCTCACGCCGTTCGGCCAGGCGGTCGCGACCCAGTAGAGCGAGATCGCCCCGACCGCGACGAGGGTCCGCGCGGCGTTGAGATAGGCCGGCGCCCAGTCGGCGACCCTCAGCCGCGCCATTCCCCTGACGCCGACAATTTCGCGCGGGTCGATGACGGCGGCGACGCCATTGAGGGCCCGGGCCATGCCGAGCATCGCCGCGGCCGCATTATCCGCGAGCAGCCTCTGCATCGGCGTCTCGGCTTGAAACCTTGTGAGCGTCCGGACCGCGGCGCAGCACGCGTCGCGCATCGCCGCGGGTTCGTCGGCCGAGCCAATCGCGTTTGGCGAGAGCCGCGCCTGCGGGAGCAGGTCGTGAATGGCGTTGGCCTCGCGCGCTGTCGCCGAGTCGCCGTTGAGCGCGATCGCGAACGCGACCTTGCGCCAGGCGGAGACGGTCTCCATAAGCCCCGCGACCGCGCGCTGCAGCACCTTCGAACGATAGCGCAGGTCGGACGCCTCGCCGATCGCCGCGTCGACCATCGGATAGAGCGCGATCACGCGGCGCAGGAGTTCGCGCCGAAGGCCGCGAAACTGGTCGAGATTGCCGCTGGCGGTCGAGAAGCAATCCCTGAACCCATCCATGACGGCGCTCGAGATTGCGGCCGATTCCGCTGCGAGCTTCCGCCGCGAGTGCCCGAGATCTGTCAACGCGAGCACGACGCCCGCGCAAACGATGCCGATGCAGATCTCGATCGCGCGGTCGATGGCGAACATGAAGACAACGCCGTTGGTGCTGCCGACTGGCCCGAGAACGTCGATCGCGATGATCGCCGCGGTATAGCCCGAGAGGGCCGCGGCATAGGCGGCGAAATTGCGCAATATCGTCGCCATGAAGGCGGAGGCCGCGCACCAGAGCGTAAGCCCGACCAGAAAGGCCAGCCGGTCCTGACGAACGAGCGCGGCGAGGACGACGATGGCGATGGCGCCGACAATGGTTCCGACCATCCGGAACATCGACTTGCGCAACGAAGCGCCGAGCACCGGCTGGCACACCAGCGCCGCCGTCGTCGCGGCCCACGAAGGCTCGCTGAGCTCAAGCGCGAACGCGACGTAGAACGCCACGCAGACGGAAGCCCACATCCTCAGGCCGAAGAGCAGCGACGGCGTTGCGTCGCGCACCCGTTGCGCGAGCAGAGCGCCGCCGGACCTTGCGAGCGTGGGACTGGCCGCTGTCATCTGCCCATGATCATATCACGGCGAGCAGTCCGCCATCGACATAGATGATCTGCCCGTTGACATAAGCCGAAGCGGGCGCGGCGAGGAAGACCGCGACGCCGATGAGATCGTCCGGCTTGCCCCAGCGGCCCGACGGCGTGCGGCCCTTGACCCACGAATTGAACTTGGCGTCGGCGATCAGCGGCTTGGTCATCTCGGTGTCGATATATCCCGGCCCGATGCCGTTGGCCTGGATGTCGTGGACAGCCCATTCCGCCGCCATCGAGCGGGTCAGCATCTTGATGCCGCCCTTGGCGGCCGTGTAGGGCGCGATCGTCGCGCGCGCGACCTCGCTCGCCAGTGACGCAATATTGATGATCTTGCCGCCGCGTCCGCGCTTGATCATCCGCCTCGCCGCCTCGCGGCCGACCTGGAACGAGCCGGTCAGGTCGAGTCTCGACCACATGGCGCCATTCGTCGGTCTTGAGGTCGAGCATCGGCTTCCTGAGCTGGAAGCCGGCGTTGTTAACTAGGATGTCGATCTCGACGCCAGTCGCGTCGAAATGATCGAAGGCGGCGAGGACCGAGGCCTCGTCGGCGACATCGAAGGCGCGCGCGAGCGTGCGCCTCCCGTCCGCCTCGAAGGACTTCAGGACGGTGGCGAGCTTCTTCTCGTCGCGGCCGTTGAGGACGATCGACGCCCCGGCCGCGGCGAGACCGCGCGCGATCGCGAGGCCGAGGCCATCCGATGAGCCGGTCACGAGAGCCGTCTTGCCGCTAAGATCGAAAAGAGAAGACAGGTTCATTCAGTCGCCGCTCCACCACGTCGCCAGCAACTCATTTTCGTCGCGACCCGATGCCGGCGGCCGGCGCGCCTTCCTCACCCGCCGGTAAATGCGAGCAACGCTTCCTTTATCTTCGCCTTGGCGAAATTCTCGGCCTTGTCGAGTTCGATATGCGGCATGTTCGGCAGTTCGTCGGCCGGAACGACGCAGTCGACGATGGCCGGACCTTCGGCCTTGAGCGCCTGGTCAATCGCGTCGCGCAGTTCGCCTGGCTTTTCGGCCTTGAAGCCCACGGCTCCGCAGGCGCGAGCGAGCGCGACATAGTCAGGATTGGGGTAGTCCATGGCTTTCCAGGCCGGCAGTCCCACCCCCTCGGCCTCGAGCCTGATCAGCCCGAGCGACGAATTGTTATAGACCACGACTTTGACCGGCAGCTTGTGATGTACGGCGGTGAGGAATTCGCCGAGCAACATATTGAAACCGCCGTCGCCGCAAAGCGCGATAACCTGGCGCGAGCGGTCGACCGCCTGAATTCCGTTCGCCTGGCCGACAGCTGTGCCGACGGCGCCATTGTTGAAAGAGCCGATGATCCGCTGCTGGCCGCTTTGCCGGATCCAGTTGCCCGACCAGAGCGTATTGAGCCCGGTGTCGAGGACAAACACGGCGTCGGGTTTGGCGAGGTCGCTCACCATACGCGCCACGGCCTGCGGATGAATGCGGTCCTTGCTGCGTGCGAGGTCGGCCTGCTTGTCCTGCATCTCGTCCCAGGTTTTGCGCTGGCTTGCCACGCGATCGAAAAACCCGCCATCGCTCTTCGGCCTGACCCGGTCGAGCAGCGCTTTGACCGTGGGCCGCACCGAGCCGACAACGCCGAACTCGGTCGGCGCCCGGCGGCCGAGCACTCGCGCCCGCTCGTCCAGCTGGACGACGACGCCTTCGCGAGGCAGGAACTCCGAATAGGGATAGTCGGCGCCGAGCATCAGAAACAGATCGCAGTGCATGACGGCGTGATAGTCCGCCTTCGACCCGATCATGCCGATGCCGCCCATCCAGCGAGGATCGTCGTAAGGCATGATGTCCTTGCCTTTGACGGAATGGATCAGCGGCGCCTTCAGCCGATCGGAGAGCGCGCGCAACTCGTCAGCCGCGCCATGACACCCGGCCCCGCACATGATCACGATCTTGCCGGCTTCGTCGATACGACGGGAGAGCTCCGCGATATCCGCTTCCGCGGCGCAAAATCCCGGGCTCGGCTTGAGCGTGGCGAGGCTTGCGACGGCGCCGTCGGCCGTCGCGGCGAGCACGTCCATCGGCGCCGTGAGATGCGCGACGCCGCGGTCCGCATAGGCGGTGGCGATGGCCTGATGGATAACGACCGGCGCCTGCGCCGGTGAGGTAAGGGTCTGCGTATAGAGCGAGACGTCGTCGAACAGCTTGTTGGGGTTTGTCGCCTGGAAATAATCGATTCCCACGAGCTGGCGCGGCATATCGCCTGAGATCGCGAGAACCGGCGCATGGTCGCGGCTCGCCTCATAAAGGCCGGCCACGAGATGGGTGCTGCCCGGCCCGGTCGATCCGCAACACACGCCGAGCCGGCCGGTGAGCTTCGCCTGGCCCGCGGCCGCCAGCGCCGCCCCTTCTTCGTGGCGCACGCCGATCCATTCGATCTTGCTCCGGCGCACGGCGTCGCCGATCGGGTTCAGCGAATCGGCGATGAGGCCGAATATCTGCCTGACGCCGATCTTTTCGAGCGCCTCAACCAAAGTGTCGGCTACCGTCTGGGACATCCGCGTCTCCTGCAGGCGCCGTCGTCTCCGGATGGAGGCTGGCGCGCCAAATGTGCGACCGTTCCGGCTTCCTGACAAGCTTGGATGGGCGCGGGGATTGGGAGCTAAAGGGCGAGGTCGACGCGGATCGGCGTATGGTCCGAGGCTTTGTCGCGGCCGCGCATGTCCTTGTCGATGGCGACGGAGCGCATCCGGTCGGCCGCCTCGGGCGAGAGAAGCAGGTGATCGATGCGGATGCCGTTGTTCTTCTGCCACCCGCCGGCCTGATAATCCCAGAATGTGTACAAGCCGCCCGCGTCCGTGGTCGCGCGCAGGGCGTCGGTCAGGCCGAGCGCCATCAGCTCCCGATATCGCGCCCGCGTCTCGGGTAGGAACAGCGCGTCGTTGACCCAGATCTCGGGGCGGGCGGCGTCGCGCGCCTCCGGTATGACGTTGAAATCCCCCGCGAGCACCAGCGGCTCCTCATATTGCATGAGCTTGCGCGTATGGGCGATGAGCCGCTCCATGAAGCCGAGCTTATAGGGGTATTTTTCCGAATTCACCGGATTGCCGTTCGGCAGATAGACGCTCGCCACCCGCGCGACGCCGTCGCCTGCCGGGATCACCGCCTCGAGATAGCGCGACTGGGAGTCGTTCTCGTCGCCCGGCAGTCCACGCGCGACCTCGAACGGCCGCTTGGAGAGGACGGCGACGCCGTTGAACGTCT
The DNA here is from genome assembly GCA_963794655.1 of uncultured Alphaproteobacteria bacterium. Taxonomy (GTDB): domain Bacteria; phylum Pseudomonadota; class Alphaproteobacteria; order Rhizobiales; family Beijerinckiaceae; genus Roseiarcus. Next base: position 533,387 of record CAWCEV010000003.1, on the reverse strand, counting down.
TCTGGCCGTGGGTTTCGATGTTATAGCCGAGCTCCTCGATTTCCATGCGCGGGAACTGCTCGTCGAGGCATTTGATCTCCTGGAGGCAGAGCGCGTCGGGGCTGACCTCCTTCAAATAGTCGAGGAGATGGGGCAGCCGCTGGCGGACCGAGTTGACATTCCAGGTGGCGATGCGCAAGCGCGGGACTCCTTGGGTGGCGGATCAGGCTTAGGGCGCCGCGCCAGCGCGGAAAAGAGGCCTCGAAGGATTTGAGATGCTCGGTCGATTGAAGTGGGCGGACAAGCGCAAGGCGGGCGCCGCGCAGGCGCAGGCGGGCGACGACCTGCTGGCGGCGCCGGCGCCAGGGTTCGACGAGGCGGTCTATCTCAAGGCGAATCCCGACGTCGCAGCGAGGGTTGAAGCCGAGCCCCAAGCGAGCGGCTGGAGCTATTTCGTCGAGCAGGGGTGGCTCGAGAACCGCCTTGGCGTCCCGCCGTCGGTCTACGCCGAGGTCCGCCGGCAGAAGAATTACGAGCTGGACCATGGGCTTCCGCCCGCTTTCTTGAGAAAGAGGATCCACGGTTCGGAGGATATCAACACCTTCGAGCAGGTGGGCCGGGCGGTCGCGGCCGACATCGTCGGCTATCTCGGGCGCGTCCAGGGGGCGGGCGCCGAGTTCCGGGCGCTCGACTTCGGCGTGGGATGCGGGCAAATCCTGGTCCCGCTGCAGGAGCTCGCGCGAAAATCGTCGCTGCCGGCTGACTCGATCGATTGGTACGGATCGGACATCGACAGCCAGGCGATCGACTGGTGCAGCGCGTATCTCAGCGCAAGGGGCAAGTTCGTGGTCAACGAGACCATGCCGCCGCTGCCGTTTCCGGATCGTTTTTTCGACTTCGTCTACTCGATCTCGATCTTCACTCACCTTCCGGAGGCGATGCAGTTCGCCTGGCTCGAGGACATCAACCGGGTCATGAAGCCGGGCGGCCGGGCGGTCATCTCGACCCACTCCTTCGGGGCCCCGCGCAAGCGAAAAGAGGAAAAGCTCATCGCCCGCGGCTTTCATCATGGCGGCGGCAAAGGCGCCGAAGGCCTGCCGGATTTCTACCAGACCTCGTACCACACCCGCGAATATATCGAGCGCGAATGGGCCAAAGTCATCGCCGTGGAAAGCTTTGTCGAGAAGGGCGTCAACAAGGACCAGAATCTGGTGCTGTGCGGCCGGCGGGGTTGACTATTTTGCCGCCCGGCGCCGCCGCGGCGCTTTGAGGCCGAGTTCGGCGCCCCCGAGATGCGCGAGACGTCGGGCGCCAAAGTCGTGCGCATTTCTCTAGCCTGTTGTTTCGCTGCTTCCCGAACTGCCCCCTGTCCAGGACCGCGTCAACGCCTAAACGCTGGATGCAAGCTTCGCGGGCCTAATGCCTCGTTATTTCGTTGCGGCCCAGCGAGGCTTCGCGCGGCGGGCGCCCTGTGCTATGCCCCCATACACCAAAGCGGGTTCGATTTCCCAAGGGCGGGCATGCCTCAGCGCAAATTCACGATCGCCTTGATCAAGCCGTCGCACTATGACGACGACGGCTACGTGATCCAGTGGCGGCGTTCGACCATCCCCTCGAACAGCCTCGCCAGCGTCTACGGCCTGCTCGCCGAATGCGCGGAAGCCCATGTCCTCGGCCCGGACGTCGATATCGAGATCGAGATCTACGACGAGTGCAACACGATCGTCGACATTCCCGCGATTTCGCGACGCATTCTGGCGGATCAAGGCATGGTCGCGCTGGTCGGGGTGCAGTCGAATCAGTTTCCGCGCGCGCTCGATATCGGGCGCGCGTTTCGCAAAGCGGGGGTGACGGTCGCGGTCGGCGGCTTCCATGTCTCCGGTTGCATCGCCATGCTGCCCGAGTTGCCGCCGGACCTCAAAGAGGCGCAGGCGCTCGGCATGATCCTCTACGCCGGCGAGGGCGAGGGGCGCCTTGGAGACTTCCTGCGCGACATCCACGCCGGCGCCGCGAAGCCGGTCTACAATTACCTCAACGACATGCCGGACATGGCGGCGGCGGCGATCCCCGTCCTGCCCCGGCCGGTCGTGACTCGCGTCGCGGGCCATTACACGAGCTTCGACGCCGGCCGCGGCTGCCCGTTCCAGTGCTCCTTCTGCACCATCATCAACGTGCAGGGGCGCAAGTCGCGCTATCGCACCGCCGACGACGTCGAGGCGATCGTCCGCGCCAACGCCGCGCAGGACGTCACGCGCTTTTTCGTCACCGACGACAATTTCGCCCGCAACCGCAACTGGGAGGCGATTCTCGACCGGCTGATCGAACTGCGCGAGCAGCAGGGCTTCAAGATCCGCCTGCTGCTGCAGGTCGACACGCTCTGCCACAAGATCCCGGGCTTCATCGAGAAGGCGGCGCGGGCCGGCTGCAACGCCGTCTTCATCGGGCTCGAGAACATCAATCCGCAGTCTCTCATGGGCGCGAAAAAGCGCCAGAACAAGATCTGGGAATATCGCGACATGCTGCAGGCATGGCGGCGCGCCAAGGTGATGACCTGGGCCGGCTACATCCTCGGCTTCCCGACCGATACGCCCGAATCGATTGCGCGCGACATCGACACGATCAAGCGGGAACTGCCGATCGACATCCTCGAATTCTTCTTCCTCACGCCGCTGCCGGGCTCCGAGGACCACAAGACCCTCTACCTCAAGGGGGCGCGCATGGACCCGGACATGAACCACTACGATCTCGAACATGTCTGCGCCGACCATGCGATCATGTCGGCGGACACGTGGCGGGGCGTCTATCGCGACGCGTGGGCGCGCTACTATTCCGACGCCCATGTCGAGACCGTGCTGAGGCGGGCGGTGGCGAGCGGGATCAACCCGCGCAAGATCGTCGACGCGATGACGGTGTTCTCAGGCTCGTCGCGGATCGAGGGCGTGCACCCGCTCCAGTTCGGCTATGTCCGGCGCAAGATCCGCACCCAGCGCCGGCACGGGATGAAGGTGGTCAATCCGGCGCTGTTCTATCCCTGGCGGGCGTGGGATTTCGCGAAGGTCGCCGGAAAATGGGCGGCGCTCGCGCTCCGCTACCGTTCAATCCTGCGCCGGGTGCTCGCCGACAAGCACGGCGCGGCTTACATGGACGAGGCGCTGAAACCCTCGGTCGAGGTCGATCACGACCACGATTTCGTGGCCGCTTACGCCGACAAGATCCCCGACACCTACGGCGCGCCGAAGCGCGAAGCGGCCGCCGCCGCCGAGTGAAGCCGCCGTCGAGGATGACATCGGAACATTTCGCGCCTGAGCTATCCGCCGCCGAGCGTCGCGCCAAATAGGGCGAGCGCGGCGTCGATTGCCGCCTTGTGAGTGGCCGGGCGCGGCGCATCGGTCGGGCAGACCGGCACGAAGGCGTCTCCCGCCGGCGTGCATTCGGCGAGGAAGTCGTAGTGGCCGACGCGGGGCAGGACGGTCAGCTTCGCGCCGGGGATGAGCGCTGCGGCGACTTCGCCGTTCGTCGCCGGGGGCGCGACCCTGTCGGCGTCGCCGAGGACGATCGCGACCGGAGCCCGAATTGCCTTCAGGCTTTCCGGATCGAGGCTTTGAACGAGGGCCGGAGCTATGGCGAAGGCCGCCTTGACGCCCGGGATGCTGAGATCGTCCTTGGCGTGATCGAGCGCGGCGGCGCCTTCCGGCTTGGCGAACAGCGCCGCCGCGTCGGCGCGCGAGAACTGGAACTCCTTCTGGGGCGCGCAAACCCCGTCGTCGGGGTGCGCGTCGCAGAATTTGAGAAAGCGGCCGAAGTCGACGCGCGCGCCGCCTTCCACAAGGGTCGTGAACCCCCCGGCGGAAAAACCCGCCGCGCCAAGCCGGTCGAGATCGAGATGCGGGCCGATCGCACTATCGGCCTTCGCCGCGTCGAGCGCCGTCCTGAGATCGCCCGGCCTCTCCCAGGAAAGGACTGCGCCTGCGACCGTCATCGGGTCGCGCCCGTTGTTGCCTGGGTGATCGACGGCGATCACCACATAGCCATGCCGCGCGAGCGCGGTTCCGAACCAGCCCATGATGCGGGCCGATCCGCCGAAGCCATGCGAGAGCAGGATCACGGGACGTGGCTTCCCGTCCTCGAACTCCGCCTTGGGCGCCGCCGCGCCAGCCGTGAAGAGCGGCTTGCCGGGAGGACCGACGTCGAGCGGCGCCTCGGCCGCGCCGGGTGCGGCCGGATACCAGATCGTCACTCGCAGCTCGTCGCTGTGCGAGGCGTTGCGCAGGGCCGCCGAGGCCTCATGCGCGACGAGATGGCGCTCGCCGACAGCCGCCGCCTTTGCCGAGAGCGTGAGCGACAGGGAGAACATCGCGGCGAGCGCCGCTTTCATAAGGCGTGCTGGCGTCATCGCCGCTCCGAGGGCTTGAGGCGCTTCCCGTGGAACGCGACTTGGGTGCTTTGAAGGAGGCCAAAGCTTTCCGCAGCGGAACACGCGCGAGGCCCCGTCAGTCGAGCGGCTTTCCGAGCCGGCCCGCGAGATCCTGGATGAACTGCCACGCCGTGCGGCCGGAGCGGGAGCCGCGCGTCGTCGCCCATTCGAGCGCCTCCGCCTCGAGCGCGTCGCGCGGCGGGTCGAGGCGGTAGTGCTTCGCGTAGCCGTGCACCATGGCGAGATAGTCGTCCTGGCTGCAATGATGGAAACCGAGCCAGAGGCCGAAGCGGTCGGAGAGCGACACCTTCTCCTCGACCGTCTCGCCCGGATTGATCGCGCTCGATCGTTCGTTCTCCATCATCTCGCGCGGCATGAGATGGCGCCGGTTCGAGGTCGCGTAGAAGAGCACGTTGCCGGGGCGGCCTTCGACGCCGCCCTCGAGCGCGGCTTTAAGCGACTTATAGGACGTGTCGCCCGCGTCGAACGAGAGATCGTCGCAGAAGACGATGAAGCGATAGGGCGCCTCGCGCAGCAGCGTCATCAACGTCGGCAGGCCCTCGATGTCTTCGCGATGGATCTCCACCAGCTTGAGACGGCCGGCGACGTCCTTCTCGCGGTTGATCGCTGCATGCGCCGCCTTGACCAGCGACGACTTGCCCATGCCGCGCGCGCCCCACAAGAGCGCATTGTTGGCCGGAAGCGCGCGGGCGAATCGGCGGGTGTTCTCGACCAGGAGGTCGCGCACCCGGTCGACGCCGCGCAGAAGCGAGATGTCGACGCGATTGACGCGCTGAACCGGCGCCAGCGCGCCGCTGTCGGCGCGCCAGACGAACGCTTCTGCCGCGTCGAAATCGGGCGCGGACCCGCGCGCGGGCGCAAGCCGGTCGAGCGCGTCGGCGATGCGGCGGAGGAGGGCATCGTCAGGCTTGGAGGCGGGCAATCTGGAACTCGGCGCTGGAGGCGAAGGCGCTTTGCCACAATCGGCGGCGAAGCTCCAGACTCCCAGGCGGGCGGGGTTAGCGGAAATGAGATTGACACCACATTACGGAACGGTAATGATCATGTCACAACCGATCAATATAGTTGCTCTCAAGCGTAAGGGTTTGTCTTCTGGGGGTCTCCATCGATCTTGGAAAGGGTCTTGGGATGAGGAAGCATCTTTTCTCGTTGGCGGCGGTGGCTGTGGGAGTGGTTTTTGGCGGGCAGGCGCAAGCGGCTGTGATAGAACCCGCCGCCACGATCACGATTAAACAGGTCGGCCCTAATGTCGTGATGACCGGAAGCGGCTCGATCGACCTGAGCGGCCTGACTTTGTTTAGCTCAGGACCACTCGGGACGAACGGAATCATATGGCCTGACGCCGCCGAGGTCATTACCGGAGGAACAGGCGGTGTCGATCTCTACACGGCGCCAGCGGCCCGACCTCGATGGGATCGGGCGCCGAAACTATTGCAGACAGTGGTTCGGGAGACCAATTCGGCGTGGGGGACTCAACCGGGACCTTTTTCATATTCGTCCCGGTAGGCTATGTGAGTGGCACATCCCTCTCGAGCACCGCGACGTTCAACAACACGACGCTGGCCAAGCTTGGCATCACGCCCGGAACGTACACGTACTCATGGGATGGCGTCCTGGCCGTCGACGTGTCCGGCGTCCCCGAGCCCTCGACCTGGGCGATGATGGCGCTCGGCTTCGCCGGACTCGGCTTCCTTGCCTATCGCAAGCGCGCGACGATCGCTGCCGCATAAGCGCCAGGGACACGCAAATCGAAGAAAAGGCCGCCTCCGGGCGGCTTTTTTGTTGGTCTTTTCCGGAGCGGGGCGCCTCAGGACCAGCTGTAGGCGAAGAGGCCCATCACGACGAGGATGATCACCGCCGCCAGCACGTAATGCTTCGCCTCCCAGTCGTGCATGGTGAGGAGCGGCTTGGCGGTCTTGTCGGGGCGGCGGGAAGCCATGCGTCCGCCTAGCACGAAAAACACAGCGCGCAAACGTCGACCTTCGGGACCGGCAACGGCCCTGCCCAGCGGCCTCACAAGCCGGCGGTCCAGGTCTTTCCTTTCCTTCCAACCGTTTTTGCTTTCCTTCCGGCCCGCCTAGGTTTTCCTTCCGTTTTCCCTTTTGCTTTCCTTCCAAAGCCTTTGCTTTGCTTCCCTAGATCCCCAGGCCATCGAAGGGAATAACCCGGCATGCGTCGCCGGCCTTCGCGGGCCCCGCGCGCACCGGCCGCACAATGAGGCCATCGGCGCGGGCCATCGTTTTCACCAGTGAGGAGTCCTGGTTCGCGGCCGGGGTCGCGACCAGAACCCCGTTGGGGCCGCGGGCAAGCGCGGCGCGCATATAGTCCTGGCGCGGCCCGTTGGCCGGAAGGTCGATCGCGAGGTTTGCGGCCTGGCTCGGGTCGGCACCCGGATCTCTTTCGCCGTGCAGGGCGCGTAGTAGCGGACGCAGGAACAGCACCGCGCACACCGTCGACGACGTCGGGTTGCCGGGCAGGCCGAGGACGCGCATCGCGCCGATCCGTCCGTGCATCAGGGGCTTGCCGGGACGCATTGCGATCCGCCAGAAGCCGAGCTCCATCCCCTCGGCGGTGAGCGCCTGCTGCACGAGGTCGTAATCGCCGACCGACGCGCCGCCCAGCGTCACCAGCACGTCGGCCTTGGCGTCGCGCGCGCGGCTCACGGCGTCGCTCAGCGCCTCGAGCGCATCAACCGCGATCCCCAGGTCGATCGCGGTCGCGCCGGTCGCCTCGACGAGGCCGGCGACGGCGTAATTGTTCGACGCGATGATCTGCGCCGGGCCGAGCGTCCCGCCGGGGGAAACCAGCTCGTCGCCGGTCGCCAGGATCGCGACCCGTGCGCGCCGGCGCACCGGAATATGCGTATGGTTGGCCGACGCCGCGAGGGCGACGTCGCGCAACGTGAGACGGCGCCCGGCGGCGATCAGCGCTTCGCCATCGCGAAAGTCCATGCCCGCCTCACGCAGGTTCTCGCCCGGGAGCGCAGCGGCGGCGAGGGCGATCCGCTCGCCGTCGCGGCGCACATCCTCTTGAATGACGATGGCGTCGGCGCCTTCGGGCATCGGCGCGCCGGTGAAGATGCGAACCGCCTCGCCCGGGCCGACCGCGCCCTCGAACGGATGGCCTGCCGCCGACTCGCCGATCACCGTCAGGATCGAGGCTGCCGGGCCCGTGTCGGCTGCCCGCACCGCGTAGCCGTCCATGGCCGAATTCGCGAACGGCGGCTGGGTCCTCAACGCCGCGATGTCACGAGCAAGCACCCGGCCGTAAGCCTCGTCGAGCGCGACCTTTTCCTCCCCGAGCGGCGTCTCCGCGGAGGCCAGCACGCGGGCCAGCGCCTCCTCGACCGTGATCATCGCGCTCGCGTTCATCGGCGCTTCTCCTTCGCGGCTCGCCATTCGCCCGATTTGCCGCCCCGCTTCTCGATCAGTCGCACCTCTTCGACGCTCATGCCGCGGTCGATCGCCTTGGCCATGTCATAGATGGTGAGACAGGCGACCGAGACCGCGGTGAGCGCCTCCATCTCGACGCCGGTCGGCCCAATGCATCGCGCCTCGGCCCGCACCGTAAGGCCGGGCAGCGCGGGGTCCGGCGCGATGTCGACGAGAACCTTGCTGAGGCTCAAGGGATGGCAGAGGGGGATGAGGTCCGCGGTCTTCTTGGCCGCCATTATCCCGGCGATGCGCGCCGCGCCGATGACGTCGCCCTTCTTGGCGTCGCCCGCCATGATCGCGGCCAGTGTCGAAGCCGCCATGCGCACCCGTCCCTCGGCGATCGCGACCCGGTTGGTCGCCTCCTTGTCCGAGACATCGACCATCCGCGCCTCGCCCTGGGCGCCGATATGGGTCAGCGGTTTGGTGTCGTCGGCGGATCGGGCCATCGGTTCGCGTCTTTCGCTCATTGGCTTAGGCCGGGGCGTTTCTTTTGGGCGGGAACCGCCGGCCGGCCGCCCCCTTCCAAGCAAAATTGGCGCTGGCCCGCAATCGCGGCCCGCCGTTGTCCTGACCGCCCCTCGCAATATAAGGACGCCCCTGGCCCGCCGCGCGGCGGGCTGGACATCTGAGCTTGCGATGATCGCGCGTAACCCGAAGATCGCCTATGTCCTGTTGCGCAACGCGCATTTCGGGCCTCGTCTCGCGTCGTCGGTCGAGCTCTGCGTCCGCGATCTCGTCCTTTATAGCCGCTATGCAAGCTCGACCCTGGTCGCCTGTCCTCCGGTGGACGAACCGTTCGAGGGCGTCGAGATCGCGACCATTCCTGACGTGTCGCTGGGCGGAAACGTCGGCAAGGCCTTGGCAGTCGCCCGGCTTCTCAAACGGCGCGGGATCGACGTCGCGGTGGTCGAGAACCATCTTCCCGCCGCCGCCCTGATCGCAGCCACCTCGGGCGCGCGCGTTATCCTGCACAGCCACGCCTATGAGACCGCGCCGCGCGGGGCCGCCGGCGTCGCCGCCGCGCGGATCAAGCTTGCGCCGCTCGCTGGCCTCGCGTTCGTCAGCGAGGACGCGCTCGCTCGCTTCCGGGCCAATTTTCCCTTCGCCCGCGCGCCGATGCGTGCGATTCCAAACGGGCTCGACATGCGGGCCTGGTCGGCGACCGAACCCAAGGATCCGACGATCCTCAGCGTCGGCCGCGCGCTCGCCGACAAGGGCCACCTCGAGGCGATGGCGGCGATCGCAAGCGCGCTCAAGGATCGGCCCGGCTGGAGCGCCCGATTCATCCTCTCGGCGATCGGCCGGGAGCCCGAAACCGTCCGGGCGCTCCGCGACGCGGCGGAAGCGTCCCGCGGCCGTATCCGGATCGATACGAATCTTCCGCACGCCGAGGTCAAAGCGGCGTGGGAAAGGGCCGCAATCGGCATGGCGCTGACCAGAACGCCCGAGCCGTTCGGCCGCACCGCACTCGAGGCGTTAGCGAGCGGCGCGGCGCTGATCGCGTCGGGACTTGGCGGCCTCGCCGAGGTCTGCGGCCCATGCGCGATCACGCTCGACCCGAACGACGCCGGCGGGCTTGTGGCAGCGCTGGGAGCGCTCATGGACGCGCCCGATCGGCGCGCCGATCTTGCCAGCGCCGGACGCGAGCGGGTCAAAGCGCTGTTCGACATCCGCACAATCGCGCGGCAGATGGACGATTTCATCGACGCCTGCGCAGGCGAGCCTGGGACGCGGAGCTTTCCTACCCGCTCATTCTGATGGTGGTCGCGTGGGCGATCTTTCTATTCGTCGGCTACGGCTTGATGTCGAAGGGCAATCCGATGTCGATCGTCGTCGGGGCGTTTTGGCGCCGTCGCGGTCGCCAGCGCGATCTACCTGATCCTCGACCTCAGCGGTCCATATTCGGGCTCCTTCCGCGCCTCGCCCGCGCCGCTCGAGCAGGTGCTCGCGGTCATGGGCAAGGAATAGGCGGCGCGCGGCTGCTAGTTCGGATTTGGCTTGCATTTCCGCTTCGCAACCGGAAAGGCTGCGACCGTGACGTCGACCAACCCGCTTCCGGCCCTCGCGGCTCCGATCCTTGGCCCTGCGTAGAGGCGCCTCGGCATGGAGTGGCGTGACGAAGGGCTCATTATCGGCGTTCGCAGGCACGGCGAGCAATCGGCGATCGTCGAGGCGATGACCCAGGCGCATGGCCGTCATCTCGGGCTCGTTCGCGGCGGCCGGTCGCCGCGGTTCGGCGCGACTTTGCAGCCCGGCAACACCATTGGCCTCGTCTGGCGTGCGCGGCTCGACGAGCATTTGGGCTCCTACGCCGTCGAACCCCTGTCGTTGCGGGCGGGACGGCTGATGACCAGCGCGCTCGCGCTCGCGGGGCTCAATTATCTCGGCCAGTTGGTCCGGATTCTGCCCGAGCGCGATCCCCACGAGGGGATTTACGATACGCTGAGCCTCATCGCCGACGCTCTCGACGACGGCGCGCTCGCCCCGGCGCTCGTTGCGCGGTTCGAGGCGAAGATCCTGGCCGAATGCGGGTTTCGGCTGGATCTCACTCGCTGCGCGGCCACGGGCGCGACCGAGGGCCTCGCCTATGTCTCGCCGCGGACCGGGCGGGCGGTCAGCGCCGAAGCCGGGGCGCCGTGGCGCGACCGCCTGCTGCCGCTGCCCGCGTTCCTGCGCGAAGGCGCGCGTCTCGAGGCGCAGCCGAGCGCGGGCGAAATCGCCGACGGGTTCCGCCTGACCGGTTTTTTTCTCGCCCGCGACCTGTTTGCGGCGAGCGGCGCGGCCTTGCCGGATTCCCGGGCCGCATTCTTGTCTGCGGCGGCGAAGATCCGGGAGCTCTGAGGGGGAGCACGGCTCCGAGTTCGCTCTCAACCCAGCGAGTTCTAGCCGACCTCAAACACCGAAAGGGAGACGCGATCCGGGAACCGGCTGCCGCTCGCAATGAAAAGCGGCTTCGTGAGCCATTGATGGTTCGGCGCCGCAGTCTCAAAGCGCGGCGCGCTGCGGAAATATACCTGAGCCGGATCGACGGGTTCGCCGCGGGTGATCCGCGCCATGATCTCGGGAGGTCCGAAGCGGACCCCGGTGTTCTCGATATAGAGCATGCTCCCATCGTCGAGGCGGGCGACATAGCGGGCTTCGAGCCGGGTAAAGCCGTCCGGGCCGATGACCTGATAGTCGGCGCCCGCGTTGAGGATCGTCCCGTTGAGCCTCACGCCCTGAATGAGGCCGCCGAGGATCGGCACAACGCGCCGCAGGCCTTGCGCGGTCTCCCCGACCGCGATCGGCGCGCCGACCTCGACAGAGAAATTGGCGACATGGGTCAAAACCGGCGTCATGGGATCAGCTCCGGCGAGCGACAGCGTCGCTTGGAAACGCCTTCGAGCGGCAAAGACCCTCCCGACGCGAATAGCATCTTCAGATGCCCCAATCGCCAAGCACGCAAAAGTGAAAGCGGAGCCGCGTCGCAGCGGTGGCCCCGTGATGCGTCTGGGCGTCCCCGCGCGGACTTGCTCCCGCGCCATTTCGTCCGGTAGGCTCAGATCCCGGCGTACCACTCGTAGCCGCGATCCTCCCAGAACCCGCCGCGCCCGCGCGACAGGCGAGAGAAGTCGTCGATCGCTTCGATGCGCATGACATATTTGGCCATCTTATAGCCGAGCTGTCGTTCGACCCTGAGTCTCAACGGGGCGCCATGCTCGACCGGGAGCGGCGCGAAGTTCATCTCATAGGCCAGAATGGTCTGGGGATGAAACGCGTCGATGAGATCGATCGTCTCGTAATAGCGGCCGGTGTTGTCGGTCGTCTCCTCGAGCGTATCCGCGCAGAAGAAAGCGATATAGCGCGCCTGCGGCTTCAGCCCCGCTGCAGCGATCAGGGCGGACAATTGGACCCCCTTCCATTGCCCGATGCAGCTCCAGCCCTCGACACAGTCATGCCGGGTGATCTGCGAGCGCGATGGAAGGCTGCGCAAGTCGGCGAGCGTGTACGTCATCGGCCGTTCGACGAGACCGCCGACCTCGAGCTTCCAGTCGGAGAAGCCCCCCTGCCGTAGGGCGACATAGGCGGGATCGCTGGGATCGGTTGAGCCATTCGGCTTGAAAGTCTTGGTGATGGCGGATTGCGAGAATTCCGGCGCGAGCGCGGTGCGGGGAGCGAGCAGGGCGCGCTGGACGGCCTTGGTCAATCCCTCGGCCTTTTCCAGAATCGACAATGCCGCCGGCGAGCCGGCGTCGCAGCCCGAGAGCGGCGCGGCCAAGGCGCCGGCGCCAAGGCCGAGCAGGAGCTTGCGGCGGCTCAGCCGCAGTCCGCGTGGCCGGATGAGACCGTCGCCGGTCATCGCTGGGCCTCCTTGATGCGATACCGCCCGGTGATCATCGAGCGTATATTGTTGATTGGGCCGGAGAGCACGACCATCACGAGATGCACGACGATGAACAGAACGAGATAGGTCGCGAGCAGGAAGTGCAGGGAGCGCGCCGCCTGACGCCCGCCGAAGAGGGTCAGGAGCCAGGGGAAAGCCGCATCCATAGCCGGCGACATTGTGAGACCGGCGAGGATAAGGATGGGAAAGGCGATGACGACACTGAGATAGGCGAGCTTCTGCAGCACGTTGTAGCGCAGCGCCTCATCGCCCTCAGGGAATTTGAGCCGCGCGTGATCGACGATTGCGCGAGGAATGGCGCGGATATCGGCGAGGCTCGGCCAGAGGTCACGAATATGGCGGCGCCCGATCAGATAGGCGAAATAAACGAACCCGTTGAGCACAAGGATCCAGGCGAAGAAGAAATGCCAGCGCCGGCCCATCGCAAGGTCTTGATACCCCGGCAAAGTCGCCCACGATGGAAAGCCGTGCTCCTCCAGCCCGCCGTCGGCCCCTCGCGAGGCGCCAAGGACGCCGGTCGTATTGAATGGGTGGCCGAAGATTGTCGTCACGCCCGCGGTCGGATCGCCGTCGTCGTTCTCACGCGCCGACAGCGAGAGGAAGGGATGCTCGAAGCTGGTCGCGGGACCCCAGGTCAACGCGGGGTCGGCGTTGAAGATCTGCAGGCCGCTCATCAGAAGGACGACAAAGCAGGCCGCATTGACCCAGTGGCAGACGCGAACGACCACGGAATGCCGAAGAATGACGCGGCCAGCCGGCGCTTCACTCGCGCGCATGGCGGTAGAAAGAGACGTCACTAAAGGCTCTCCACTTTTTCTGTCGGCTGCAATACGCCGGTTCCGGCGCAAACTCCATTCGGGCGGCCGCGGCCAAGTGTTTCGTGTCGCGACATAATTTTGTTTGGCGATTTGGGGATTCTTTTGACCGACCGCGAAACTTTGCCGGGGGCGACCCGTAACCAATCCGCGCCCGACCAACGCCGGAACGCGACGATCGGATGAAACCAGCATCGGAGATTAGGATGAACGCCAAGATTTCGCTTGCCGCCGCCGCGCTCGCCTTGAGCGCCGCCCTCGCCCCGCCGATCGCGGGATCCTATATCGCGCCGGCCTATGCCGAAATGACCAAGATGGTGGGTGGCGCGCCGATGTATCCGAGCAAGAACATCATCCAAAACGCCGTCAACTCCAAGGATCACACCACGCTTGTCGCAGCCGTGAAAGCGGCCGGCCTCGTCGACACGCTCGAGGGCGCCGGACCGTTCACGGTCTTCGCGCCGACCAATGAGGCGTTCGCCCGTCTTCCTGCTGGCACGGTCGAGACCCTTCTCAAGCCAGAAAACAAGGGAATGCTGACCTCGATCCTCACCTATCACGTCGTGCCCGGCCGTCTGACCGAGGCGGAGATCGACGCCATGATCCGCGACGGCGGGGGAAAGGCGATGCTCAAGACGGTTCAGGGCGAGGAGCTCACCTTCGCGCGCTCTGGAGGCCGCCTTTGGGTGATCGACGCCAAGGGCGACAAGGCGGAAGTCACGATTCCGAATGTGATGCAGTCGAACGGGGTGATCCAGGTGATCAACAAGGTCCTGCTCCCGAGCTGAGCGTCCTCCTACGGCTCACCGGGAAGCGGCGGGCGGACGCTATTAGCGTCCGCCCTTTTCGCCTGGCGGGACTGAGGGAACCACATGGCCGGTTGCGCCGGGCGCGAGCCGCAAATTAGGATGCCCGGATGACAATCGGGGGAGGGGCGCCGCGCGAGGAAGCATCGGCCCAGCCAGGAGACGATCTGGCTGGCCTCTTGCGCCGCATCGCGACGCGCGACGAAATGGCTTTCGCGGCGCTCTACAAGAGCACAAGCGCCAAACTCTACGGCGTGGTCGCCCGTATCCTGCCACGAGGCGACGCAGCCGCCGACGCGCTTCAGGAGGCCTACGTGCGGATCTGGGAAAGGGCCGGCGAATTCGACCTCGCCAAAGGCTCCCCTCTCGCATGGATGGCCACTATTGCTCGCAATCGCGCGCTTGATGAGGTCCGGCGGGTACGTCCAGGCTCGCTTGAGGACCTGCCCAAGACCTTCGAGCCAGCCGGGGACGACGTCGATCCTCTGGCCGCAAGGGAACGGTCAGAGGGGCTCGCGGCGGTCATCAACTGCCTTCAGGCCCTCGAAAAGGAGAAGCGTTCAATTGTGCTGCTGGCGTATTACCGCGGCGTGAGCCGCGAGGCGCTCGCCCTGCGCTTCGGACGGCCAGTGCCGACGATCAAGACTTGGCTGCATCGCAGCCTCGCGCAACTCAGAGATTGCCTGGCGTCATGACCGTCAGTCCAGATGACGACTTCGCCGCCGCTGAATATGCGCTCGGTACTCTCGATCCGGGCGAGCGCGCGGTCATGGCAGCCCGGCGGCTGCGTGAGCCTGACCTCGATGAGGCGATCCGCGCTTGGGAGGCGCGTCTTGCTCCGCTCGCCGAGGCGGCAGGACCCATCGAGCCGCCGCCCGGGCTTCTGCTCGCGATCGAAGCGCGCATTCGAGGCGCGAGTTCGGAGGCGGCGCCGATTCCGAGCCCCGATGCGCTCAGGCGGGCCCTCGTTCGCTGGCGCGCCGCCGCCATCGCCGCCTCGATCATCGCCGGGGTTCTGGCGGTCGGGTTCGTCGCCCGCGAGGCAGCGCGCGAGCCTGTCCCACGCCAATACGTCGCCATCCTCCAGAAAGACGCTGTATCGCCAGCGTTCGCGCTTACCGTCAATCTTGACACACGTGAGTTCACGGTGCGTCCGGTTGCAGCGACGCCGCCCCCCGGCAAGGCGTACGAATTGTGGCTCATCGACCCCAAGATCGGCGCCCCCCGTTCGCTTGGCGTGATAGCCGCGGACGCGACGCGGCGCGCCAATCTGACCCAGTACGATCGAGGCGTGGTCGAGGGTGCGACCTACGCCGTCACCGTCGAGCCGCCGGGCGGATCGCCGACAGGCGCTCCGTCTGGTCCGCCCGTCTTCGTCGGCAAGCTAGTTCCAGTCGGGCCCTGAGACCCTGCTCCGGGCCAGCGCTCATCGACCTCTCACCTTCGTCAATGTGAAGCGCGGAACCAATTCGCGCCGCGGACGTTGAGATCACCGAGATTCCCGGGCGGCTCATATTCGACGCCGCCTCGGCCATTGTCGGCGTCCGGGAACAGGAGGGCGTCATGAATACCGCATTCTTGGTCGCGACAGCCGCGGCCGCGTTGGCCGGCCTTAGCGGCTTTGGAATTCCTGCTCAAGATTCCGTGCGCATGCCGGACCCGAGCGTCCATGAAGGCAGCCAGGATGCGGGCGTGTTCTCCCGGTGGCTGAGAGCCGACGCTCCGGAATGCGTCCCCGTCTCGCAGATCGGTTCGGTGTCTCAGGTGACCAAGCTAACCGCCGAGCAGTTCCAGTTCGTGCGGGCGCTCTACATCGCCATTCCCCCTATTTCACGACAGCTTCCGCCGGGCGACAGCGCAGTGGTGGCAAGCGCCAGCGGCAAGGCGATGATCGCGCTTGTCGCCGACGGGCAAGCCTGCGCGCGTTTCCTCGCGCCAGATTTCATTCTGTCGATGCTGGTCGAGGTCGGCAGAGGCGAAGTCGGGATGATTGGCCAGCCGATTTGACGGTATTGCCGCCGCCGCCGATCCCTTCTATGAAGCCAAGAGCTTTCGAGTCGTGGCGGGCTCGAAGCGTCGCGATTTGGCAACTTCGCGCCATGGGCGCGGCGGTCGTTTCCGCGTACAGGGGCGGTGGGGGATGCGGAAATATTGGGGGGTGTTGCTTCTCGCTGGGGCGCTATGCGGAACGTCCGCCTCCGCTGCGGACCTGCCGACGAAGAAGCCAGCGCCTGAGCCAATAGTCGCGCCGCCGTTACCCTCAACCTGGCATATCGAGATCACCGGCTACGGCTGGGCGTCGAGCATTGCGGGAAGCACGGGGTTCGGCACGCTGCCGACGCTGCCTTATTACGCGAGCTTCGCCAAAGTGCTCGAGCACTTTCAGGGCGCGTTCATGGGCAGCATAGTCGCCCGCAACGACACGTTCATCGGCGGAATCGATTTCATTTGGGCGCGAATTGGGGGATCTAGCGTCCTTAGCAACCCGGATAATGCACTCTACGGCGGGAAGACTAGCCTCACCCTAAACGAGGGGGCGATCACCGCGTTCGGCGGCCTTCGCGTCCCGCTTGGCGTGCCGAACCTCGATCTCTACGGCACGGTCGGCGCCCGCAATTTCTACAGCGGAACCAAACTGTCCGTTAGCGGCCCGCTCGGGTTGTTCAACGGGACTGAGTCCGTCGTCAAGGATTGGGTCATGCCTGTCGGCGGTTTTGCCGCGCAGTATCGCTTCTATGACCGATGGTTCATGAATATGCTGGCCGATCTCGGCGGCTGGTCCGACGCCGCCACGGGACAGGCGCTCGCCTCGGTCGGCTACAACTGGACGCAGAACATCTCCACGACAATCGGCTATCGTGTCATGTACACTTATACCCATCAGGACACTGGCTTCAACGAGCTCACTTTCGAACCGCGGAGCTTCCGCTACCAGCAGTGGATGTACGGACCGTTCGCCGGCTTCAAATACGCTTTCTGACGCGGTCTTCCGGCTTTTCGTCCTCACCACGCCAAGAACGCGCGCGTCACGCGTTTCATGAACGTCGTCCGCCGGGCCGCGGTCGAAAAATTCATATCGTAATGGGCGAGATATTCGAACTGGCCCCTCGGCTTGATCAATAAGCCAATGTTGTCGCGAACAAAGCGGTGCGCGGGGTTGTTCTTCGCCTCGACCGCTCGCCTGTCCTCGCCGTAGGTGCAGACGGCCGCCATGCGCTTGAGGTTCCACAAGTTCGGATGAAAGAGGCCCGCCTCGTCAATGCGCAGTGCAACGCCTGGCAGAAACACCCGCTGGAAATAACCCTGCAGCATTGCCGGCAGTCCGTCGAACCAGACCGGAAACACGAGGATTAGCGCCTCCGCGTCGCGCAGCCGCTCGACGTAGGGTTCGACCTCGCGCGTGTTGACGCTGGTGTCGACGTAGTGGGCGAACTGCTCGCGCGACATGACCGGATCGAACCGTTCGGCGTAGAGATCGAGATCGTCGACCCGATGCCCGCCCGCGCGCAGAGTTTCGACGACGCGTTGGTGAAGCGCGGCGATGAAGCTCGTTTCCAACGGATGAGCGTAGACCACGAGAACGCGCAACTTCTAGGCTCCGGCCGGCTCCGCGCGCCGATCCCGAACTCGCGGGCCGCGTTCGGCTGCGACGAGGAATTCGATACGGGGCGGGGCGACCAACATGTCCCGGATTTCATCCTCGAGCACCCGATCGGCGTTGGTCACCCGTTCGCGCAAATGCATGAGCTCCAGCCAGGTTTCGATGAGGTAGGTCTCCTCGTAATGTCCGAACTCGCTGGCGTCCTCGAAGATCCCCCAAGCGAACGCGCCGTCGCGCCGGCGCTCGAACCCAAGCTCGTCGAGAGCGCGCAGAAACGCAGTGCGGTCCTTGGGGTCGATCCGGTAGTCGATCTTCACCAGGACCGGCCCACGGTTATTGTCGATCTCCTCATGGGTCTGGGGCATGCCCCAATGCTGGGAAGGCGAAAGGTCGAGCGCCGCGCTCGGTTGCAGCTTCCAGCGCCAGGTGAGGGGCACCGCGATGATCGCCCCCGCGGCCGCAAGCAGGAGGGCGGTCGGGAGTCCGGTCTTGCCCGCGATGTCCCCCCATGCAGCGCTGCAAATGGTCATCGTTCCGAAGATGACGGTGAGGAAGATTGCGAGGCCCCGGCCGCGCACCCAGTCGGGTAGGACGTTCTGGGCAGAAGTATAGAGACACGTCAGGTTGGTCACCCAGGCGACTCCGCCGAGCACGGAGGCTGTCAGCGCGAGGGCGAGGTTGTCCGCAAACGCGAAGATCGTGAGGGCGGCCGCAGTCAGGATGGTCGCGAGAGCCACAAGCCGGTCGGGGCCGAGCCGCTCGCGCAGCTTGCCGTGCTTGAGCGAGCCCAGGATCGCGCCGATGCTGATCGCGCTGAGGAGGAGGCCGTAGTGCTCGGCGCCCTCTCCGGTTCGCCGCGCGATCAATGGCAACAGGCCCCAATAGGCCGCAGTGAACGGATAGATCGCCATCGTTCGCGCTAGCGTGGCCCACAGAAGGCGGTTGTTGGCGGCGTGCCTGAGGCCGGTTCGTAGCGCGCTGCTGAGCCTCTCGGCCGGCAACGACGCGGACTGTCTCGGTGGCGCGCGCCACCAGGTCAAAGCCGCGATGACCGCGAGATTGGCGCCGATGAAGATCCAGAATGGGGCGACCAACCCGAATTTCAGGATGATTAGGCCGCCCAGCGCCGGACCGACGGTGCGGCTGATATTATAGCCGACGCTATGCGCCGCGATCGCGCCGGGAATGTCGGGCTTCGGCACCAGCAGCGGCACGATCGACAGCCAGGCGGGAGTGTTGAGCGACCATGCCGCGCTCAGCGCGAAGGTGGTCAGGAGCAATAGCAGCGGCGACGCAAAATTGAGCGAGACCAAGGCGGCGAAAAGCGCCATCAGCGCGGCGATCGTGTACGAGACCACGATGATCATACGCCGTGGGTCGACGATATCTGCGATGGCTCCCGCGGGAAGAGTGAAGAGGAACATCGGCAGCGTCGTCGCCGCGTGGACGAGCGACACGTCCAGCGGATTGACGTCGAGCGTCGTCATCAGCCAACCCGACGCGGTATCATACATCGCGATGCCGATGAGCGCGCAGGTGCTCGCCGTCCACACGACCGCGAAGGCAGGATGGGCGAAAGCGCCGAGCCGGCTCGGCGCGACTGCCGTCGGCTCTTTGGGAATACTGAAGTCCATAGTCGAACGTTCCTCGGCTGGGCTGGACTGAGCGGCTAGTGAGAAACGAAGGCGCAGCGTTCGGTCCGAAGCAGCAGGTCCCGTGTCACTCCTCCGAAGGCCCATTCGCGCAGACGGCTGTGCCCGAACGCGCCAGCCACCAACAAATCGACCTCAAGCTCACTCGCAATCGCCTCAAGCTGCACGGCCTCCGGTCCCTTCAGCGGCGCCGCCAGACAATTCGCCTCGATTCCGTGCCGGGCAAGCCAGTCGCCGACATCCGACAAGCGGCGTCGCGCCGCCTCGATTTCGCGCTCGTTGACGAGTTCGATGACGTCCACCCTTTTCGCCGCCTTCAGGACCGGCAGAGCGTCGGCAATGGCCCGCCGCGCCTCGCGCGAATCCTTCCAGCAGACCAAGGCTCGGGTCAGTTTCAGTCCGCGAGCGCCGGCAGGCGCGATGAGAACGGGGCGCCCCGCGCGCATCAGGAGGTCGCCGACATCGATTTCGGCCGAAGGGAGGAACATCGGCTCGCTGATTTCCGTGCTGGCGACGATCAGGTCGACCTCCCTGGCTTGATCGGCGATATGGCGAGACGGCGGTCCAGCAACCAATTGCGGGCGCCACTCCAGATCCTTCACCATGGATAAGGCGGAGCGGAACTCCGCCTCGGCCGCAGGGGCGAGCTCTCGAAATTTCTCGAAATCGCGGCCCCGCGGCTCCCCGGGGCCAATCGCCATGACGGCGGAATGGGTCGAGCCCTGCCAGGCGACGACGCCGACGACAGCGGCGGAAAAGCGCTGCGCCATGTCGGCGACGACCACGAGCAAGTCGGCGTTCGACCGGTCCATTCGCATACAGGCCATCAGGATGGAAATCGTCGCCAAACAAGCCTCCGGGGCCAAATCGTTCTGTCTGTATGAACAGGACCAGCCTATCGGCCGTCGGCCTCCCCTTACCCGCGAACCTCCCCAAACATAGCGACTGGCGGCGCAAATTCAAAAAGTTGCGAGGCTTGGGCTGGGCAATACTCCACGATTCGACTGCAAATCTTGTCGCTTGCGCCCGGCCAATGCGAGAACGGGCAGAGGATTTGCAGCCGCTACGACGCGACGCCGAGGCCAATAGGAAGGATTTACCACTCGACGCGCGCCCGTCCGGTCAGCGCCGCCTCGCCCCCGACGGATGGGTCGCCTTGAAAATTCGACTCTCGTTCGCCATTTGGAGGCCGGCTGCGTCGCGTTTCCGCCGTCGAATCTTGACCGTGGGGGTCTTTATTGTCGAGCGAGTTCGAGCGTCAATCCGGACGCGCCGGCAGGCCAGGACTGGCGGTGGGGCGTTTTCGGCAATCTGGCGTTCACCGTTGTCCTGATCGCGAGTTCGGCCTCGAACGTCGGTTTTGCGATGTTCGACACGTCGACAAACTGGCTGATGACCAGTCTCAATCCCGATCCGATGATGGTGTCGGCGGTTCAGGTGGCGACCACGCTGCCGATGTTTCTTCTCACCCTGCCCGCTGGCGCGTTGACCGACATCATCGACGCGCGCCGGCTCTTGATCGGCGCGCAGCTTGCTGTGACCGCGATCTCGGTCGTCTTTGCCGCTGTTGTAACGTTGCATCTGGCGACCCCGCCGGTGCTGCTGGCGACGACATTCTGTCTTGGGGCGACCGGCGCGCTCGCCGCCCCGGCGTGGCTCGTTATCACGCCGATGCTGGTCCCGAAGCAGGACCTCGACAGCGCCATCGCAATCAACAACGCGAGCTACAACGTCAGCCGGGCGATCGGCCCGGCCATCGGCGGACTGGCCATCGCCGCGGTCAGCATAGCCTTGCCGTTCTGGTGCTTTTGCGTAGGCAATGTTGCTGTTCTTGCGGCGCTTCTTTGGTGGCGCGCGCCACGGCGGGCGAAAGAAACCCTGCCGGCCGAGCGCCTTTTCAGCGCGGTGCGCACCGGGCTTCGCTACGCCAGAAACAACCGCGACATCGACTCCACCCTGATCCGCGCCATCGCCTTTTTCCCGTTCGCGAGCGCCTATTGGGCTTTGCTGCCGCTGGTCGCACGACAGCAAATGCATAATGGGCCGGAGGTTTACGGCATTCTGCTCGGCATGATCGGAGTGGGGTCGATTCTCGGTTCGCTTGCGCTCAACAGCCTCAAGGCGCGCCTCGGCCCCGATCGGTTGGCGGCGCTCGGGGCGGTGGGCACGATCCTGGCGCTCGCGCTTTATGGCGCAGCACGCCACCCAGCCATCGCGGGCGTCGCCAGCCTGATCGCGGGCGCCTCGTGGATCACGATGATGACCACGCTTTTCGTCTCCGCGCAGGTCGCGTTGCCGGAGTGGGTGCGCGGACGGGGCCTTGCCATCTTCTTGACGGTGTTCTTCGGCGCAATGACGGTCGGCAGCGCCGTCTGGGGTAAGGTCGCCAGCGTCGAAGGGCTGTCGACGACCCTCTATGTCGCGGCGGCGGGCGCGGCGGTCGGGATGATCCTCACGCTTCGTTGGCCGTTGCAGGGAGCGGCCGCGCTCGACCTCACCCCATCGATGCATTGGCGCACGCCAGTGTTCGTGCATCGCGTCGAGGACGAGGAAGGGCCGATCCTGCTGACCGTGGAATACAGAATTGATCCGGCGGATGCCGTGGCGTTTCTGGCGGTGATCCATGAGATCGGTCTCGAGCGAAAGCGCGACGGCGCCTACGCCTGGGGAGTTTTCGAGGATACCAGGACGCGCGGCCGGATCCTCGAGACATTCCTCATTCAGTCCTTGCTCGAGCTCAAGCACCTGCGCACGCGGGTGACGATTGCCGACCGGATGATTGAAGAACAGGCGCGAGCATTCCTCACCGAGCCGCCAAAAGTCACGTTTCTGGTGTCGCCAAGGCGCCATCGCCAGGCCCGTCGCAAACGGGCCGCGCGGGTGCTTGCAGCGAGGCAGAAGGTGGCGCGGACTGCTGAGGTGGGGTAGGGCGGTCGGCGGAAGGCCTTGGCTCGGGTTAGGTCGGCGCGACTGCTTTTCCCACCGCCGCGCGCTTAGATTCGGCGATCGGCTTCGCCATCAGGCGAACGACCTCGTCCTCGGTCGCGATCCGGCGGAAGCGGGAAAGCGCTCCGACGCGCGTGAACGCGTCATGCAGATAGGAGCCGGCGGGCGGGCAGGCCCAGAAATCGTAGCCGCTCCACACGATCGCCTCGCTCCACAAATGCACGAAGGTCGCGCCGCGCGCCGCCTCGAGGGCCCAGTCCCGATAAGCGGGCAGGAAGAGCTTCCAGAATTGTTCGGGCTCGATCGGGTAGCAGACATGCGAAGCGAGCGCGCGATCGTAGAGACCATACCTCTCCAAGACCGGCGTCAGCAGGAAAGGGCCGAGCGCGCCCCATCGCTGGTCGACGTCGATCGCCGCCTCGCCGGTTGCGACGAGTTCGGCGAGCGCGGGGTGCGACGGCGGCAGCCTCAGCACAGCGTTGTTGATGAGACTCGTCCCGACCGCGTCGGCCTGCCGGCAGAAGATCACGTCGTCGCCGTCGAAGGCCGGTTTCGTCAGGCAGAGGATGTCCGCGTCGACCCAGCAATAGCCTTTGTCCCGGATCATCCGGTAGCGGAACATGTCGGCGAAGGTCGCGATCGACGGCTTGCCGTTGGCGATGAACCGGCGCGTAAGCGACTCGTCGGCGCAAATTGCGCGCGCGTCCTCGAGGCGCACCCCGGGAGGCAGGTCGAGGCGCGGATCGTAGCTGAAGACCCGTAAGCTCGCGCCGGCGACGGGAAACGAGGCGAGACATCCGTAGGCGAACGGATTGAGCGTCCCGTGCCAGAACGACGCGAACTCGCAGTCCTTGCCCGGGGGACGGCTCTCAGGCATTGGCGGACGTCCTCTCGCTTGCGGCGCGGACGCTCATTCGATCCTCGCCAGCACGTTCCGCCCGGCCTCCTCCCAGTCTCCGAAAAAAGTCTCGGTCGTCAAATCGCCAAGCGACACGAACTCGCAATAAATATCGAAGATCCAGCTCGCATGAACGTCATCTAGCATCACATGGCGCCCGCGCTGGCCTCGCGCGATGCGAATGCAGTTCGTCATGTCGGAATAACAGACTTCGCTGGTATGGCCGCCATCGACATGAAAGATGTCGAATGTGAGCTCCGCGCGACGGTTGACGAGCCACGGCAAGACCTCGCGTGAATCGCCGGGGAACAGGTGCACCCGCCCCGGAAACTCGCCTTTCAAATAGTCGATACATTCCGCGGTGTAAGCGTGGGACATGATGTCGACGCCGTAATATTCCAGTCTGGGGCTCGTCGACAGCGCGAGCAACGCGCTGTGCCCGGCGTTGACGCCGACTTCAAGCAGGCGCTCCTTGAATCTCACCGCCCGCCAGACGTTTCGGCGCGCCGGCGCGAGCTCGGCGGCGGGAGCTTCGCCCGCATAGCGCTCCTCGAGGTCGGGATAGAAAATATTGCCCTCGAGACGCTCGCCGGATTGCCCGACGATCTCGGCGATGCGCTTGAGGCGAGCCTGAAACGGCTCGGCGAAGACCTCATCGAGCGTGTCGCGGCGGATTGTATAGTCGGGAATATCCGCAGGTGGCAGTGGTTTCCCGGGAATGAGCCTGCGGCCGTTCATCGTCTTGGCGCCCCTCGGCGGACTGCACGCCAGCTGCGGCAATCGCCGCCGCAGCCGCCTCGTCCTATCGCCGTTTCGGGATTGGATCGCGGCCTTCCGCCGGAGAAGCCAAGCGCGCCTGGTGTGCAAGTCTACCAGAGCGCGCTAAGCCCCTCAATCGACCTTGAACGGCGTAGAACCGCCAATTAGGGTCTTGCTCGGCTCAGTGACGTTTGGGTTCCGAGGGGACAAGAACAGGGAGCGTCCAACGGAGCCGGCGGGGGATCTGCGCTCGTGAATGAACTGTTCTTCTCGGTGTTCGTCGCGATACTCGCATTCGGCGCCGGACTTGTCGGTTTGCGGCTGCGGGCCTGGCTGCCTGAACGGCACGCGCCTGAACGGGCGCGCGATATGATCGGATCGATGACCGGGCTGCTCGGGCTCCTGCTCGCCCTCGTGCTCGGAACTCTGGTCGGCGCGAGCTATACGCTTTACGCCACCCAGAAAGCGGAGCTCGAAACGCTCAGCGCGCGAACGCTGCAACTCGACTCGGCGCTCGAGGCTTATGGCCCGGAGGCGCAGCCGGCGCGCGATGGGCTCCGCGCCGCCATCCAGCAAAGCTACGAGAAGATCTGGGGCGGCGGGAAAATCGAGGCCGAGGATATGACGGTGCGCTCGGTGCTTGAGGGCATGAAGAGGCTCGACCGGTTTCTGCTCACTCTCACCCCGAAGACCGACGCCCAGAAACAGGTTCTCGCGACCGCCAACGTCGCCGCCGGAATGATCCAGCAGACGCGCCTTTTGATGATGCTGCAGCTGGCCGGCGGCATTTCCTGGCCGATGGTCGCGATCGTGGTGTGCTGGTCGCTGCTCCTGTTTTGCGGCTATGGCCTGGTTTCGCCGGTCAATGGAACGGTGGTCGCGACGCTCGCTCTCGGCGCGATAGCGGTCGCCAGCGCAATTTTCCTGATCCTCGAATTGAGCCAGCCCTATGCCGGCCTTTTCCGCATCCCGCCCGGGGGCGTTCTCGAGACCCTCCAGGCCCTCGGCTCCTGACAAGCATCGAAGCTGACCACGGGCGCAGGCTGAGAATATAGGCGATCAAAATCGCTTCGGTCGTCCGGACTCAGGATCAGGTCGGGCATCGTGGCATGAGGCGACTGTAGGAATACGTTCAACGAGGCCGCGTTCACCGAGGGCATGCTGGCGATCGTCACGAACGCGGGCGCGCCCGCCGAGGGGCGCATCGACGGCGCCATGGCATGGGGCGCAGTTCAGCGCGGAGAGCCGTTCGCCAGCATTCCGGTCTCCCAACTCCTGGCCGAGCGCCGACGAAGCGGCCGCCGCAAGCATGAGCGCGCTCCAGGCCGTGGAACGAGCGTACATGAGCTCCACTCTTCAACTCGCCTTTATTTACAGCTAACGAAGCCAGCTTTGGAAGGGTGATGAGGGATCCGCTCGCGTTGGACCGGCTCTGGCGCCCATGCCTCTCGACCACAAAGCGCCTATGGAAGAGCCGATGACCTCCGAGCCCGCCAACCGCGCCTCCTCCTTCGCTGCGCTTTTGCCCATTCTCCGCTATGGGCGGCGCTATCTCGGGCGGGGGATCGGAGCGCTGGCGGCGCTGACCGTCTCCTCTGCGGCGACGCTGGCCGTGCCCTTCGCATTGCGGTCAATGATCGACTTCGGCTTTTCAAAGGAAAGCGGGGGCGCGATCAACGTCTATTTCATGGCCATGGGGGCGGTGGTGGTCGTCATAGCGCTGGCCGCCGCCACCCGCTACTACCTGGTGACAACGCTCGGCGAGCGCGTAGTCGCCGACCTGAGGCGGGATGTGTTCGCGCATCTATCGGGTCTCGACGCTTCATTCTACGACAGCGCGCGGACCGGCGAGCTCGTGTCGCGCCTCACCGCCGATACGACCCAGATCAAGGCGGCGTTCGGCTCCTCGGCGTCGATCGCGCTGCGTAATCTCTTCATGTTCGTCGGCGCGACGGCGCTGATGGTCTATACCAGCCCCAAGCTCTCGGCGCTCGTGCTCGTCGCCATTCCGGTCATCGCGGCGCCGCTCATCGCCTCCGGACGCGTCGTGCGCCGCCGATCGCGACGGGCGCAGGACACGCTGGCCGAAGCGACCGCCTTTGCTTCGGAGAGCCTGGGTGGGGTG
This sequence comes from uncultured Alphaproteobacteria bacterium, assembly GCA_963794655.1. Lineage (GTDB taxonomy): Bacteria > Pseudomonadota > Alphaproteobacteria > Rhizobiales > Beijerinckiaceae > Roseiarcus. Next base: position 507,553 of record CAWCEV010000003.1, on the reverse strand, counting down.
CGCGCCATGCAGGCTTTCGGCGCCGAAGGCGCGAGCCGGCAGCGCTTCGCCGCCGAAGTCGAGAGCGCGTATGACGCCGCCCGCGACGCCGCGGCCACCCGCTCGCTACTGATCGCGGTCGCGGTGTCGCTGGCCTTCTGCAGCGTGGTGTTCGTGCTCTGGCTCGGCGCCCGCGACGTGCTGGCGGGGCGGATGACCGGCGGTCTGCTCTCGCAGTTTGTGCTGTTCGCCGTCCTCGGCGCGACTTCGCTTGGCGAACTGTCGCAAGTTTGGAACGAGGTCTCGGCGGCGGCGGGTTCGGCGGGGCGGATCGCGGAGCTGCTTTCAGTCAAGCCGCGGATCGTCGCGCCGCCGAGACCGGCGCCGATGCCGGTCCCGTCCCGCGGATCGATCGAATTCTCCCATGTCGCCTTCGCTTATCCGGGCTCGCCGGACCAGCGGGTGATCGACGACCTCAACTTTTCGGTCGCCCCGGGCGAACGGGTCGCCATCGTCGGCGCGTCGGGAGCCGGCAAATCGACTGTCTTTCAGCTCATCATGCGTTTCTACGACTGCGACGAGGGCCAGGTTCTCGTCGACGGCGTTGACGTGAGGACGGTCGATCCGAAAGACCTGCGCGCGCGCATCGCCCCGGTCCCGCAGGAGGTCGCGATCTTCGGCGCGACGGTGGCAGAGAACATCGCCTACGGCCAGGCCGAGATCGACGAGTTGGCGATTGAAGAGGCGGGGCGGCGCGCCGCGGCGGACGGTTTCATCCGCGAGCTGCCGATGGGCTACGCGACCAAGCTCGGCGAGCGCGGCGTGACCCTGAGCGGCGGGCAGCGGCAGCGGCTGGCGATTGCGCGCGCGATCCTCAAGGATGCGCCGGTGCTTCTGCTCGACGAAGCGACCTCGGCGCTCGACGCCGAAAACGAGGCTCAGGTGCAGCGCGCGCTCGAGGACGTGATGACAGGGCGCACGACGCTGGTGATCGCCCATCGGCTGGCGACCGTTCTCAAGGCCGATCGCATTCTCGTGATGGAGGCGGGGCGGATCGTCGAGGAGGGCGATCACGCATCGCTGGTCGCGCGCGGCGGCGTCTACGCGCGGCTGGCGCGGCTGCAGTTCGAATCCGGGGCGGTCGCGCTGAGCGAGGCGGGCTAGTTCGCTTAAATCAGCCCGAATGTCGGCGCAGTCCTGGCTCATTCTGCTGGCCGAACGCGCACGACGCGGCCGCGCGAGGCCCGAAGCTTGACTTTTGGGACCGGCCATCGTTGCATTTTGGTTAGCAATTTCGCCGCGATTGACTTAAGCCCGCGTGCGATCTCGCCGCCGAAGCGCCCTATGGCGTCGAAGCGACGGCGTGAAATCAGGTGGAGCAAGGTGGCGAGTTGGTTGACAGCAGTTGCGCGCAGGGACGGCGACCGAAGCGCGCCGAATGCGCGCTGGTGGGGCGGGGTCGTCGACCATCTTGTTCTGCTCAAGCCGCGCGTCATGTCGCTGGTCGTATTTACCGGCGCGGTCGGCTTTGCGCTCGCGCCTCAGCCGTTCGACTGGCTGAAGTTCCTGGCCGCGATGTCGGCGATCGCGGCGGGCGCCGGCGCCTGCGGCGCGCTCAACATGTGGTGGGACGCCGACATCGACGCCAACATGGCGCGCACCGCGATGCGCCCCATTCCGCGCGGGGTCGTGCCGCCGCTCCAGGCGCTGGCGATCGGTCTTCTGCTCGCGATCGTGTCGGTGGCGTCGCTCGCGGTGAAGGTGAACGTGCTTTCGGCGGCGCTGCTCGCCCTCACCATTGCGATCTACGTTCCCCTCTACACCATGGTTCTCAAGCGCTGGACGCCGCTCAACATCGTAATCGGCGGCGCCGCTGGAGCGCTCCCGCCGGTCATCGGCTGGGCTGCGGCGGCGGGCAGCCTGTCCATGGGCCCGATCGCGATGTTCCTCATCACCTTCCTCTGGACGCCGCCGCACTTCTGGGCGCTCGCGCTTTGCCGCAGCGGCGACTATGAGCGCGTCGGCGTGCCGATGCTGCCGAATGTCGTGGGCCACGCCGCGACCTGCCGACAGATCGTGATCTATTCGGCGCTGCTCATTCCCGCGTCACTCGGCCCGCTCCTCATTCCCGGCGTCGGTCTCCTTTATGGGGCGACGGCGGCTGTCGCGGACGCGGTGCTGCTGTGGCGCGCGCTCGCCCTCTACCGCCTGCGCGAGGGTGACGAGTTGGCTCGCCGCAAGGCGGCGATGGCTCTGTTCGGGTTCTCGATCCTCTATCTCTTTGTCCTGTTCGCGGCGATGCTCGCAGCGGCGATGCTGCGATCGCGGGCTTAAAGCATGCCGCCTGTCAACCCGAACCAGAGACGGCGTAACCTGATCGTGCTTGCGGTCCTTGCCGCGCTTGCGGGCGCTCTTTACCTGAGCGTCATGCTCAAGGTCGCCAACCACGGGTTCTGACGCGCCAATGATCGCCATTCGCGACTTGCCCCACGTGCTCGCCGTCATCAATGCGGCGACGATCGTCGTGCTGTTGCGCGCCTATATCCTCATCCGCGCCCGCGACCGCGAGGGACACCGGCGGACGATGTACGTCGCTATCGGCCTCGGCGTGGCGTTCCTCGCGGTCTATCTCGTCTATCACGCGTTCGCTGGCCTGGCGAAGTTCGGCGGCTATGGCCCGATCCGGCCGATCTACTTCACCCTTCTCGCCGTGCATGTGCTGATGGCGTTCGCCGTCGCCGTGCTCGTTCCGATCACCTTCTACAATGCGATGCGGCAGCGTTTCGCCACCCACCGCCGTTTCGCGCGGGTGACGATGCCGGCGTGGCTCTTCGTCGCCGTCTCGGGGCTCGTCGTCTACGTCATGGCGGTCCACCTCTATCCGATGGCCGGCAGTTGACCGCGACGGTCGTCGACGCCGCCCCCTCCGCCGCGAGCACGGGCAGCGCGGTAAGGCGCGAGCTCCTCGGCTGGGCCTGGCTCGCGGTGGGCGCGCTCGCCGTCGCCGGCGTGTTCGCGATCCTGCTCGCGCTGTCGCGAATTCCAGGCATGGAGAAGACGCCGTTCTGGCCGATCGACTTCTTCTACAAGGGCCTGGTCATCCACGTCATATTCTCCCTGATCATCTGGCTTCAGGGCGTGTTCGCGTTCCTCGTCGCCATCGCGACGGTGAAGCTCGCTGGAGACGACGTGCGGTGGGCGCCGCTCGGACGAATGGGGCAGGGCGCGGTCCTCGTCGCCTTCCCCTGCCTGTTCGCGCCGGCCTTTCTCGACGCGACCCAGCCCGCGCTCGACAACTACATTCCGCTCATTCTTCATCCGGTCTATGACGTCGGGCTTCTCGCGCTGGCGCTCGGCGTCCTCGCGCCCGTGGTCCGCCTCCTGATCAACCTGCCGGGCAGGCTTGGCTCGGCTCCGCCGCTCGCCATCGCCATGGCGCTCGGCGGCTTCATCTACCTCCTTGCGCTCATCTGCTTCGGCGTCGCCGGGTCCCTGCTCGCTGACGAGGGCGGCCTCATGTGGTCGCGCGAGGGACTCTTCTGGGGCGGCGGCCATTTGCTCCAGTTCGTCTACGCCGCGCTCCTTGTCACGAACTGGTCCATCCTCGCCCGCATGAGCCTCGGCGAGGGCGCAGTCGACAGCCGCGTCTTCCTCGCTTGCATTCTGCTCATCGCGCTGATCGCTCTCCCGGCGCCCTTGTTCTACGCGGCCTTCGAGCCGTTCTCAGGCGCCCAGCACGAGGCGTTTCGCCTGCTCCAGTTCGGCATTGCCGCGCCGACGCTGATCTTCGCCGCTTCTCTTCTCACCCGCGCGCTTCGCTCGCGGGGCCCATGGCCGTGGCGCGATCCGGCGTTCTTCGCGCTTGCGATGTCGTTGGCGCTGTTTGCGCTGGGCGGGGTCATGGGCTTCCTGATCACCGGCTCGGATACCCGCACGCCCGCGCATTATCACGCAGTCATCACCGCGGTCAGCGTCTCGAGCGCCGGCATGCTGCTCACCTTCGGCCTCAAGGAGCTCAGGCGGGCGCCGGCGCCGCCTCGCGCGACCCGCATCCTGCTCGGCCTTTACGGCGGCGGTCAGTTCGTCGCCTCGATCGCCATGTTCGTCGCCGGCGGTTACGGCGCATTGCGCAAGACCCCGTCCGGCGCGGGCTCGCTCGATGCCGTCGCGGCCGCAGGCATGGCGGTGCATGGGATCGCCTCGATCTTTACGATCATCGGCGGCGCGACCTTCGTCGTGATCGCCATCCGGGCGCTGATGCGCGCCGACGCCGTGCGATCGGCCGGGTGACGCGAGGACGAAATATGAAGCCGACAAGCTCTTCGGACAGCGAGGCTTCGGCAAGCATCACCAAGCGGATCGCCGAACTGGGAGACTGGCGAGGCGAAACCCTCGCCCACGTCCGCAAGCTCATCCACGACGCCGATCCCGCCATCGAGGAGGAGTGGAAATGGGCGAAGGCCACGTCGCCCGGAACCCCGGTCTGGTCGCATGACGGCATCGTCTGCACTGGAGAAGCCTACAAGGAAGTGGTGAAGCTCACCTTCGCTCGCGGCGCCTCGCTCGCGGACCCGAAGAAGCTTTTCAACTCGAGCCTCGAAGGCAACGTGCGGCGCGCGATCGACCTTCGCCAGGGCGACAAGATCGACGGAGCCGCGTTCGAAGAGCTCATCCGCGCTGCGGTCGCGGCCAACACGGCGGCGCGCGCCGAGCGAGCGGCAAAGAAGAAATAGGCCTGGCTCTTCCGAAATGGCCGCTTCCGCGGGAGGGCCGGCCTTTTCCTGACCGATTCTGCCCGGTGACGCGGATCACACCCGTCTTCGCCCCCTTGCCTTAGCTTGCAGGGGGTGGAAGCTGCATGGACACGAATCGATTGTCGGGAGGCCGGGGATGACCACACGTTACGCAGCCATGATTTTTGGGCTCGCATTCGGTTGCGGGGTCGTGTTGGGGCCGGGTCTTGCGCGGGCCAATAGCGACATGCCGCTCGATGAAGTCGGCGGGGTCTGCGTCCCGGACAGCGCGACCGTTCGCGCCGGCGGCTACGAAACCCGCGGTTTCGGCGTCGGCTTCAGCGGCTCGGCCACCGGCTCGATACGGCTCTTGTGTCCGTTCACGGTGACCGCGAACATGCTCGACACAAACATCGGCCTCATCTTCATGAGCGTCATCGACGGCGACGGCATGAATACCGGCGCGCGCGTTCGCGCCTTCCTTCGTCACGCCGGTATTGGGACGAATGTCGCGATCACGGACGCGACCTGCGATTCGAACACCTCGAACACGACGGGGCCACAAAATATGGCCTGCTTCTTCCACTCCGAGCCGATCAAGATCAATGTGTTCTACTGGTGGGACGTTCTGATCGAGCGGACCGACCCGAAGGTCAATGTCGAGTTCCTCGGCGTCGGGATTCGCGGCGCGGCGAGTTAGCGCGGCACGCCCTCGGTTGGAGTCCGAGGCGCACCTCAGTCATTGCCGCGCAAGCGGGAATCCATGTTACATCAGAGCCTTGAGGTCTGGATGCGTGCTTTCGCGGGCATGACAGTAAACGTGCTTGAAGGTCGGTTGCTCCGGGCTAGCGCGAAGCGGGATGGCCGAAGAGCGCAAGCAATAGCATCGCGGCGACGATAAGGAGCAGGGCGCGCGTCATCGGGAATGGGCGCGCTTCGGAGCTGCTCTCGACGACGACGACCTGCGGCGCAAACCATCTCGCGACCGCTCTCGCCATGAACCAGACAACGCTGATCACAATCATCGCCACGCCAAGGCCGACGAGCAGGAATCGGGTCAGTAGATCCGTCATGTCCGTTGGGCCATCCAGACGAGTCGCATGACTAAGCCGGGACGTAAGTCAGCCGGATCGTGTTCTCACCGAACCGATCGCTCGCGATGAGGTGGAGCCGTGGCGGGCGGCGGGCGAAGAATGGTTTGCCCTGACCGAGCACCGCGGGGCGAAGGTAGATCCGATACTCATCGATCAATCCAAGCTCGGTCAGACTTCCCGCGAGCTCCGGTCCAGCGACTTCGATCTCGCCCTCGAACCGCGCCTTCAAGCCGCGCACCGCCGCCTCGAGGTCGCCCTCGAGGAGCGTCGCGTTGGGACCGACGGATTTCAGCGAGCGCGACACGACCCACTTTGGCCGGCTCCGCCACGCCGCAGCGTACTCGCGCTCCTCCGCATCCCAATCAGGAAGGTCTTCGTCCCAATAGCGCATCACTTCGTACATCACGCGACCGTACACCATGCCGCTCAGGCCGCGCACATCCTCAATGAAATGACGAAAGAGGCCTGGCTCAGGCGGCATCGCCAGATGATCGACGTAGCCGTCGAGCGACTGGTTCAATGCGAAGATGAGCTTCGCCATGGCGACTGCGCCCTAAGTCCGCAACATCAGTCCTCGATCAGGTGGAACGTCTGTGTCCGCCCCGAGAAGAAGAGATCCCAGAGCGGCTGCCCCCCGACTGCGCGTGCGATCTCCTGGATGCCAAAGAAGGGAATGAGAACGACAAAGAAGATCGCGCCCAACGTCAGAAATCCGGCGAGCGTCCCGCCGCCGAAGGCGGCGACGCTGTCCGCGAGCGGGCGGCTCTCGAACCAGGCCTTGATCGCTTCCTCGAGGACATGAAACGCCATCAGCACGAGCGTGAACATGAGAGCGTTGCCGAGCACGATGAATATGCGCGGATATTTGCGCAGTCCGGCCTCGAGATGGAGCGCCTGGGCGATCAGGATCACCTTGCCGAACACGAGGGCGTTGATGATCGCGAAGGTCTGCTGCCAGACGCTGATCCCGTTCTCTTCAAGGATCATTCGCCGATAGAAGCTGAATAGGGCGAAGAATACCCACAGATAGAGCGTGATAATAGCGTACTGGCGTAGTTCGTCGAGAGCCCGGTCCTTGAGGCTAGGTTTCTCCGGCGCTCCCGCGACCGCCGCCGACGCCGCTCCCGTCACATTCTGCATCGCAAGTGTCCTCGACCGTCCTTGGAGCCGCCTCCGCGGCGCGGCCCGTATTTATCACTTTTCTTCAGGGAGCGGGCGAGGGCGCCGCGAAGGTTTTTCGTGCAATTGCTTTCGGAAAAGCGAAAACCATGGTACAGGATTCCAACCGGCAGGAAAGATATGACTCGCGCGGAATGTGGAAAAAATGTTTGGACGTTCCCTCTATTGTCCGGTCGAACCCGTTCCGGCTCGGGAGTCGCGATAAGCCGTTGGAAAGATTCATTTCGGAAAAGCCGATCAAAGGGAATCAAAGCGTTTTTCTTGGGAAAATTTGGCTCCGGCCAGGATCGGTTTGAGCCAGCTTGCCTAGTTATCGGGGCCGCTTGGCGAATTTATCTCACGACATGCGTGGATTGCTCCATTCCGGTCGCGCGAAGGTGGATGACGGCGAGGCCGAAGAGCCCGAAGGCCAGCGCCTGATGGGCGAGCGCGAGCCCGATCGGGACAACCGCGAGCAGCGTCGCCACGCCGAGCCCAACCTGAAGCAATGCGACCGCCGCGACGACGAGCGCGCGGCTCGCGAGCGCGGACGCGGGGGCGGCGCGAACCGCGGCGAAGGCCTGAATGAGGGCGAAGGCGACGATCGCATAGGCGAGCGCGCGGTGGTCGAACTGCGCCGTCGCTGGGTCGTTGAGCATCGCCGTGAGCCAGCTCGGCTTGAACGCTTCGCCCGGAACGAAGTCCGATCCCATGAGCGGCCAGGTGTTGTAGATAAGCCCGGCGCGAAGTCCCGCGACCAGCGCGCCGAGGCCGATCTGGCAGAAGACCGCCGCGACGAACAGGCGGGCGGAAACCAGGAAACCCCGGCTCGCCGCCGCGCCGGGCCGCGTCCGCTCGCCAAGTCCGGCGGCGGCGTAGATCAGCGCGCCGAACGTGGCTGCCGCGATCAGGAGGTGCAGCGCGAGCCGCTGCTGCGCCACTTCCGTGCGCTCGCTCAAGCCCGACGTCACCATCCACCAGCCGACGATCGGCTCGAGCGCCAGGAAGCCGGCGGCGACGGCGACCTGCCGCCCAAGCGCGCCCGTGAGCTGCCCCTGCCGCCAGAACCACAGGCACGGGAGGATAAAGGCCGCGCCGACGACCCGCGCCAGCAGCCGATGGCCCCATTCCCACCAGAAGATGGTCTTGAAGCCCTCGATCGTCATGTCCGGATTGAGCGCCGCGAACTGCGGGATTTGCTTATAGCGGTCGAACTCGGCCTGCCATTCCGAGCCGCTAATCGGCGGAATCACCCCCGTCACCGGCTTCCACTGGGTGATCGAGAGGCCGGACTCCGTCAGACGGGTCGCCCCGCCAACCAGGACCATAAGGAAGACGAGACCGGCCACCGCGATCAGCCAGAACCGAACAGCGGCGCGAGCATCGAAGCCTTCGATTTGGGCGGCGGCGGGCGCGCTGCGGGTCAAGGCCATGGGAACGTGACGTCAGCTTTCCTGAAACTTGAGCCCAGGCTTTTGGCGCAAACGCGTCCACGGCGCAACGCGCGTCGCGACGTCGATCGATCGCCAGGCCTGTTAGACGATCAGGCGGCGGTAGAGATGCCAGGTCGCATGGCCGAGTATCGGGAAGATCACGAGGAGCGCGACGAAAAGGGTGGCGAACGAAATCGCGAGGTCGGCGCCGATGACGATCGCCCACGCCAGCATCGGGCGCGGATTGGCGACGACCGCGCGCACGCTGGTGGTCATCGCGGTCACGAAATCCACCTCGCGATCGACGACGAGTGGCGGCGCGACGGCGGTGATCGAGAAGACGAAGAGGGCAATGATCGCGCCGAGCCCATTGCCGACCAGAAGGAACGCGACCCCGTAAGGGGTGGCGAAGATCTTGGCGACCAACTGCTGCATGGACGGAATGTCGGCGCCGTAGAACATGAGGAAAACGAAGACCGCAAGGTCGAGCCAGATGATCAGGGTGAAAAGGCTGACCAGCGCGAGCCACCCAAGCTCCTTGCCGTTTCGGCCCCACACCGAACCGAGAATCGCCGACCAGGACAGCGGCTCGCCGCTCTCAAGGCGGCGCGAAATCTCGTATGTTCCCGCCGCGCCAAATGGCGCAAACAACGCAAAGCCCATGACAAACGGGTAAGCGAGATAGGGATAGTCGAGCGCGAACGCGACCCAGACGATCAGGAGGCCGCCGATCGCATAGATGGCGCCGAAGAACATGCCGTATCGGGGCGCCTGTCCAAAGTCATGCAACCCCTTGGCGATGCACTCGATGACATCGGAAATCTCGATCTTGCGGATCTCGAATGGCGGCGCCCTGCCGACGTTGGCGGCGTTCTCGTTCGCGGGGGTCGGCCCCGCGCCAACCACAACGGCCATCAAAACGCTCCCCTAGTCGCGGCCTCTTCCCGGGCGCTTGGGGAGTGGACCACGTTCACGGCCGGCGATCAACAATTCGTGACGCGTCATTTCGCCGCCTTTCGTGGGGCGAGGCGTCGCAATGCTGCGGGCGCATCGCGGAAATGCGCTGAAAACCATTGCCGATTTGCTCGCGCTGTGCCATGAGCCCGCATCCCCGACAATCACTAGCTTAGGAACGCGATGTCCTTCTTGAACGGCAATAAATTCGCTGACCGCCAGGCGGCCGCAGCCGCGTCGCGCAAGGCGATGGCGGAGAAATTCCTCGCCAATTCGAAATATGATCCGACCGACCCGGCTATCATCGAGCGCGAGGCCAAGCGCAAAGCGATACTTGAAGCGCGGGTCGTCCGCGACGCCGAGCGCGCGAAGCGCAAGGCGGAGGAAGCGGCGGCGGAAGCGGCGCGGCGCGCGGCCGAAGAGGCGGCGCGGCAGGAGCAGCTGAGGCTCGAAGCCCTTGCGCGCGAGGCCGAGGCTCAGCGCCAGCGGGAGGTCGAGGCGCAACTCGAATACGAGAAGAAGCTCGAGCGCGACGCCCGCTATGCCGCGCGCAAAGAGCGGAAGAAGAAGAAGAAGTCCGCTTCCGAACGATATGGCTGAAACGCCCGCGCTTCGTTGATCCCAGGACCGCGAACGACGCGCACGGCCGGCGGCGGTCACGATCGGCGGAAGGCGGCGCGAGGACAGAATGACGAAGCCGCTTCGCTTGGGGGTAGCGGGTCTCGGCGTAGTCGGGACCAGTCTCTTTCGACTTATTCAGAGACAACGGGCTCAGTTCCTCGCGCGGTCGGGACGCGAACTCGAGGTCGTCGCCTATAGCGCTCGGCGCAAGCACCGCAGCATCGATGTCGGCGAGGCCGTGTTCTTCGCCAACGCGGAGGAGCTTGCCGCCTCAACCGACATCGACATTTTCGTCGAACTGATTGGCGGCGCCGACGGGGTCGCGTTTGCGGCGGCCAAGGCTGCGCTCGCACGCGGCGCGCCGGTCGTTACGGCGAATAAGGCGATGCTCGCGGCGCATGGCTTCGAGCTTGCGTCTCTTGCCGAGCGATCCGGGGCGCAGCTCTATTTCGAAGCCGCGGTTGGCGGCGGCATACCCATCGTCAAGACCTTACGAGAGAGTTTGGCCGGAAACGCCATTCAGCGCGTTTCCGGCATTCTCAATGGCACCTGCAACTACATTCTTTCTCGCATGGAGAGCGAGAAGCTGCCGTTCGAGGTCTGCCTCGGCGAGGCTCAGAGGCTGGGCTATGCCGAAGCGGATCCGACGTTCGACGTTGGCGGCTTCGACACGGCGCACAAGCTCGCCATTCTTGCCTCGCTTGCATTCGGGGCCAAGATTGACGCCGGGGCGGTTTCGGTCGAGGGCATCGAGACGATCACCCTTGCCGACTTGAGCGCCGCCGACGAACTTGGATTCCGCGTCAAGCTCCTGGGCGTGGCCGAGCGCACGCCCCATGGCGTAGAGCAGCGAGTGCATCCGACGATGGTGGCCAAGAGCGCTCCGCTCGCCCAGACCATGGGCGTGCTCAACGCGGTCTCGATCGATGGCGACGCCGTCGGAGAGCTGACGCTGGTCGGGCCGGGGGCAGGGGGCGATACCACCGCCTCGGCCGTCGCGGCCGACATTGTCGATATCGCGCGCGGCATCCGGGTGCCGGCGTTCGGCCGGCCCGCCGCCTCGCTCGTCGAGGCCGACCGGGTGCCGATGCAGCGGCACGAGGGCGGCTATTACGTGCGCCTTGCGGTCGTCGATCGACCCGGCGCCATGGGAGCCATCGCGGCGCGAATGGGCGAACGGCTGATCTCGCTCGAGGCGATCATGCAGAAGCGGGCGACGAAAGAAGCGGCTGCGGCAGGGGTGGTTCCGGTGGTGCTGATGACCTACGGGACAACCGAATCCTCGATACGCGACGCCCTCAAGCACACGGTCGAGGATGGGCTGGTTCGTGAGAAGCCGCAGGTTATTCGCATAGAACGCGAAGCGGTGTGAGCGCCTGACTTCGATGATCGCGGCGCTTGAGAAGGGCGAAGCCGAGGATCGCCGCATGCGCATCCTCGCGATCGGGCTCATGTGCGCCACCATGATTTGCTTCACCGGCCAGGACACCTGCGCCAAATGGCTGAGCGCCTCTTTGCCGATCGCGCAGATCGTATGGGCGCGTTACGTTGGGGCGTCGCTGATAGCGCTCGTTGCGTCGCGATCTCTGTCGCGGCCGGCCATGCTGCGCTCGAAGCGCCCTCGACTGCAGCTGCTGCGCTCCGTCCTGCTATTTTGTTCGACGACCGCGAACGTGTTCGCGGTCCGCGAGCTCCAGCTCTCGGAGACTGCGACAATCTCATTTCTGACCCCTGTCTTCGTGGCTCTTCTTGCGGGGCCTGTGCTCGGCGAAAGGGTAAGCGCGGAACGGATGATCGCGATCGCGCTCGGATTTCTCGGAGTGGTGATCGCGACGCGCCCGGGAGCAGGGGCGTTTCAACCGATCGTTCTTGTCGCGGTCGCAGGCGTCGTTTGCAATTCGGGATATGTGCTGGCCACCCGGAAGTTGGCGGGCGCCGACTCTCCCCAGACGACGCTCGCCTGGACCCAAATCGCCGGGATCGTGTTCCTCACTCCGATCTTGCCATGGGTCTGGCGGCAGCCAGATTCGGCGATCGAGTGGGTGGTCATGGCAGGAATGGGCGTTTTCGCGGCCACAAGCCATGGAATGCTGATCGTCGCCCATCGCTTTGCCCCGGCGCCGACCTTGACCCCTTTCACCTACACTCAGCTCATCTGGATGATTGTTTCAGGCGTCCTGGTCTTTGGCGATTGGCCGTCGGCCGCGACATTGATCGGCGCCTCCCTCGTGGTCGCGTGCGGCGCCTATCTGGCGCTTCGCGAGAGGCGAGCGCGGCGCCCTCGCAGATCAGCGATCGAGGTCGATTGACGAAAGGCGCGATCGGCGCCTAGCGGAAGACGGGGGCGAACCCAGCCGAGGGCGGAAGAGACATGTCGAACCGAACGAGCCCGCCGCCGGTCGATGGCCTGCTTGAAACCTCCCTTTATGCGCGCGATCTCGAGCGCACGGCGAGGTTCTATCGCGATCTGTTCGGATTGAGGACGCTGGTCGATTCGCCGCGCCTCGTGGCCTTCGATGTCGCGGCTCGCAGCGTGCTGCTGGTGTTTCAGGCCGGCTCGACCGAAGGTGACGTCGTTGACGCGAGAGGCACGATCCCGGGTCACGACGGGCGTGGGCGTCCGCACCTGGCGCTTTCGGTAGCTTCGAGCGATCTCGACATGTGGCGCGAGCGGCTCGCGGAACACGGCGTCGAAATTGTCGGCGAATATCGATGGCCGCGTGGCGGAACGAGCCTCTACATCCGTGACCCCGACGACGCGCTCGTGGAACTGGCGACGCCCGGGCTCTGGTGGTGAACAGGCTCTCGGAAGGATCATCCGGGCGAGCCGGTGAGCTCCGGGAGCATCGAGGCCAGTGGATCGGGATGAATGTAAACCGGGCCGGTGAACGGGTGGTCAATTGAGAGGATGACAACCAGGCCTGTGGTGACGAGCACCGACAGCACGCCAGTCATTGAAACCTGGGCGATCGGATTCTCGCTGCCGAAGAAGAGCGCGAATCCCACGGTAAGAAGCGCGCCCATGAAGAGAGCGAGCCAAATGACGTTCGGCACGACTCCCGACGCCAGGTGCAGCCTCACTCGACGAGCCGCGGTCACGTTGTCGAGCTGGCGGAAGACCTCGGCCATATCGGCTGTGCCTCTTGTCCCACCCCGACCGAGCGCGATCGCGGCCCCATAAAGGCTATCGAGCGCGTGCTCTGTCACTGCACTCTCTGATTCGCGCGCCATCGCCGGCCAATCGTCATCGATTGCCGCTCTGAGATAATTGACGAGCGCCGTTCGCACTTCACGGGCGTCGGGATCGTCGCCCGCGGTATAGTGGTGCAGCGCTGCAATTGCTCCGGCCTCATCCGCGACCGCGTTCTGGGCGTCACTGAACTTTTCCCAGACGGCGATGACGGTGAAGGCCAGCAGCACCGCATAGATGACGCCGACAGTCGCGAATTTGAATCCGGCGATTTCGTTGTTCTTGGCCAACTTGTCAGCGCCGACCCATCGGCGGATGAGAAGTTGCGCGGCGATCGCAGCCGCAGTCGGCACGACCACGATCAGCGCCATCAATTGCCAAAGCTCGAGGCTCGATAGGAAATACGACACCGAGGTCTCCAATGGTGACAAGAGCGCTCCCGTTACTCGCTACCGCGCCTGAGATTGCTGACGGAATTGCATTGAAGCTTAACACTCCGATTCGAGTTGCGCAGCGCCGGAGTTACGCTTCGGACCTAGCCGGCCGAGTTTCTTCCGGGCCGCCGCGGTCTCGCGCATGGTAATCTGGGTCCCGCGCCGTCGCGGGTGATTCGCGAGCTCAACGGCGGCGGCTGTGAAGGCTTGTTTTGACGCGCGAAAGCTATTTCCTTGACGTCCAGAGTTCGGCGCTGGGGCGGCCGTGGCGGTCGCGGCTCAACGCGGACGGGGAATTGCGCGCCCTCGCCATTGCACAGGTCGGCGGGCAGGACGAACTGATTGCCCGCGTGCTCGCCGGGCGAGGCGTCGCTCCGGAAGCGGTTGAGCGCCATCTCGATCCGAGCTTGCGCGACTTGATGCCGGACCCTTTTTGCCTGCGCGACATGGAGGCGGCGACCGAGCGCCTGAGGCAGGCGGTCGCGCGCGGCGAGCGTGTCGGCATTTTCGGCGACTATGACGTCGACGGCGCGTGCAGCGCCGCGCTGCTCAGCGAATATCTCAACACCTGCGGCTGCGAAACGATCGTCCACATCCCCGACCGCGTGACGGAGGGGTATGGCCCCAGCGCCCAGGCGATAGCGGAGTTCGCCGCCAAAGGGGCCAAGCTCGTCGTGACGGTCGATTGCGGAGCTGTCAGCCACGAGCCTTTCGAGGTCGCGAACCGGCTCGGTCTCGATGTGATTGTTTTCGATCATCACCAAGCTCCGGAGACGCTCCCGCAGACCCTGGCTCTGGTCGATCCGAACCGCGAAGACGATCTTTCCGGGTTGGGCTATCTCTGCGCCGCCGGGGTCGTCTATATGGCGCTCGTCGCGTTGAACCGGGCCCTGCGCGAGTCGGGCTTCTGGAGCGGACGACAGGCCCCGAACCTGATCGAGGCCCTCGATCTTGTCGCGCTTGCGACCGTCGCCGACGTGGTCCCGCTGGTCGGCCTCAATCGCGCCTTTGTCGTCAAGGGGCTCGCGGTTATGCGCCAGAGGCGCCGGCCCGGGCTCGCGGCCCTGTTCGACGTGGCCGGCGCGGACGGACCGCCACGGCCCTATCACCTTGGCTTTGTCATCGGTCCGCGCATCAACGCGGGCGGGCGCATCGGCGACGCGGCCCTCGGGGTCCGGCTCCTGACCGCTGCGGACGACCTCGAAGCGCGTCCGATCGCGGTCGAGCTCGACCGGCTCAACCGTATCCGGCAGCAGATCGAAATCGCCGCGCTCGCCGAGGCCGAGGCGGAAGCGCTGATGTCGCTCGGGCTCGAGGAACGCGGCGCGGCGGTGGTTGTCGTCGGCGAAACATGGCCCCCCGGCGTGGTCGGCCTGCTTGCGGCGCGGCTCAAGGAGCGGTTCGAGC
Source organism: uncultured Alphaproteobacteria bacterium (assembly GCA_963794655.1). Classification (GTDB taxonomy): domain Bacteria; phylum Pseudomonadota; class Alphaproteobacteria; order Rhizobiales; family Beijerinckiaceae; genus Roseiarcus. The sequence continues at coordinate 492,550 of CAWCEV010000003.1, read as the reverse complement.
GCCCGGCGTTCGCGCTGACGCTCGCGGGGGCGCATGCGACGGGCTCCGGGCGCTCGATCGCAGGCGTCGATCTCGGCCGGACGGTGCGGGCGGCGGTCGAGGCGGGGCTCGCGCTCAAGGGCGGCGGCCACGCGATGGCGGCGGGCGTGACGCTCCCGAGCGAACGTCTCGGCGAGTGGCGCGCCTTCCTCGAGGAGCGGCTCGGCGAGGCGGTGGCAAGAGCGCGCTCCGACGCGGGCCTGACCGTGGATGCCGCGCTGACCGCGAACGCCGCGACTCCTGCGCTTGCGCACCGGCTCGAGGCGGCCGGCCCTTATGGGTCGGGCAATCCTGAGCCGGTGTTCGCGCTGCCGCGCCATCGCCTGACGGAGGTCATGCCAGTCGGCGCCGGCCGCGATCACCTGCGCCTGCGGGCGGTCGCGGGCGATGGGCAGGCGGTCGAGGCTGTCGCCTTTCGCGCCGCGGGCAAGAAACTCGGCGAGGCGCTCACGCGCCTCAAGGGGGCGCCGGTGCACCTCGCGGGCACCCTCTCGGTGAACCGCTACGGCGGCCGGGAGCGGGCGCAACTCAGGGTTGTCGACGTCGCCGAGGCGCGATAGGCCGCCCGCGCTTAGCCAAATCCAGCAAAGGCCGCGGGGACATCAACCAAATCGATCCAAGGAAAAGGCTTTGATTTGCTTGGATCGCCTTGTCCGAATTGAGCCTTTTCAAACGCTTGTGCCGACCCCTGGGCCGTTTGTCCTTTGCCCCTCACCCTCTCTCGGCTCGCCCACTCCAGCCCGAGGGCAGCCGGCGCCGAATGCGGGCAGCATAGCGCAATTTCTGACAATCGGAAAGGAAATTCCGAAAAAACCGCGGCCGTGGGCTGGCGCTGCCGGGAGGCCTGGGCACGCTTGGCCGCCCGGGCGGTTGACAAGGAAAACCCACGAGCCCGACTATCCAGTCTTGGCGGCGAAGGCCGCAATCGGGCGCGCGCGCCATCGGCCGTTGGGGTGAAAGCGAGCATGAGACGTGAGCAACTCGTCGAGAAGATCCTCGACATCAAGCGCGAGAAAGGGTGGAGCTGGAAGACCATCACCGACGAGATCGGTGGATTGTCGCCGGTCCTGGTGGTTGGCGCGCTTATGGGTCAGATGAAGCTGCCGAAGCCGCTCGCTGAGCGGGCCGCGAAGCTGTTCGGGCTCGACGAAAGCGAGAAGCGGATGCTCAACGAGGCGCCGATGCGCGGCGCTCCGATGCCACCGACCGATCCGCTGCTCTATCGGTTCTATGAACTTGTGATGGTCAACGGTCCGGCGCTCAAGGCGCTGATCGAGGAGGAATTCGGCGACGGCATCATGTCGGCGATCGACTTCGATCTCGAGATCGACCGCCTGCCCAATCCCAAAGGCGACCGGGTCCGGCTCGTGATGAGCGGCAAATTCCTGCCGTACAAATACTACGGCGCCGAACAGGGCGTGCCCGAGTACGGCTTCAAGGAGGAGTGACGCGCCGCGCTTCCCGAGTATATCGGTGACAGCTTACTCAATCGCCTTAAAGATTTGATTTGCGACAGCTCCGTCGGTCAAGCGCGGGCCGGTTGCCGAACCGGTTCCAAGCACCCATTTGGGGAAAGAGTAAACTGTCACCGATTTCTGACGGGGCCGCAGCGCGTCAAGTATATCGGTGACAGCTTACTCAATCACCTAATAATCCGACTGCGACAGCTCCACGTTCAGTCGCTCAAGCGTGTGTCGGTCGCCGGTATCCTTTCCCCGATTTCCGCACGGAGCAAAAGCCGCGCGCCTCACCCGCCGGGGAGGTCGACGCCGCCGGTGATCCGCTGGCCGATTTCGCGCGCCACCCGGGCGGTGACCTGATCGGGGATATCGAGGCCCGAAAGGCGCCAGGTCGCCCCTGACAGGTTCAGGTGGGCGCGGTAGCGCCCGTCGCGGCTGTCGAGCGCGACAACGAAGCTCGACGGACCGTCGAAATAGGAGCGCGTCAGGATCTGCAACGGGTCGGCGCGCATCGCCTCTCCGAGCCCGGGCATGCGCCAGAGCCCGCCGCCGTCCGGAGCGCCCGCGGCGCCGGCGCGCTGATTCAAGAGCGCGGCGATGTTCTCCGGGGTGAGAAACGCGCGCAGCAGCAACTCGGCCGCAGCCGCGTTTATGCCAACCCCGCCGGCGAAGCCGGGTTTCAGCGCGAGCAGCTTCTGAAGCTGCGAATTATATCGGTGACAGCTTACTCAATCCCCTAATAATCCGACTGCGACAGCTCCACGTTCAGTCGCTCAAGCCTGTGCCTGCCGGTATCCTTTCCAAAACCCTATTTGGGAAAAGAGTAAACTCTCACCGATTTCCCGATTTCCGCGCTGAGCAAAGCCGCGCGGCTCACCCGCCGGGTAGGTCGACGCCGCCGGTGATCCGCTGGCCGATTTCGCGCGCCACCCGGGCGGTGACCTGATCGGGGATATCGAGGCCCGAAAGGCGCCAGGTCCCCCCTGACAGGTTCAGGTGGGCGCGATAGCGCCCGTCGGGGCTGTCGAGTGCGACAACGAAGCTCGATGGACCGTCGAAATAGGAGCGCGTCAGGATCTGCAACGGGTCGACACGCATCGCCTCGCCGAGCCCGGGCATGCGCCAGAGCCCGCCGCCGTCCGGAGCGCCCGCGGCGCCGGCGCGCTGATTTAAGAGCGCGGCGATGTTCTCCGGAGTGAGAAACGCGCGCAGCAGCAACTCGGCCGCAGCCGCGTTTATGCCAACCCCGCCGGCGAAGCCGGGTTTCAGCGCGAGCAGCTTCTGAAGCTGCGGATTCTGTCCCAGATAGGCGCGCGAGATCTGGCTGCTGAGCGAGCGGCTAAGCGCCGGGATGTCGATGCGCTCCATCACCGCCCTCGCATCGCCGCTCCGAGCGGCCGCGGCCAGCTGAGCCGCGCCGGCCAGCGCCCAGCCCCAATAGGCCAGGACAAGAACGATGAGTGCGAGGGCGACGCCGATAATTCTACGCATGCTGTCTCTTGGATGCCCGCCCGCGGTCGCAATAATCGCGACTTGTTACACCCTGCGTCGCGATTGTGGCCCCGCCGCGGCATGGCGGGCGGCGGCCGGACCCGCTCGCGCCTGCGACGGGAACACCCGCGCAGGGCGGCGGTTCATTATGCGGAGACGTGGAAGCCCATCGCCATCTACAGGCCCCCAGCTGCCCAGCTTGACGGCGCCTTCCATAGGCCAAAATAAACCGCGGAGCGCAGATATGACCGAGAAGGAGAGGGAATGGGGGGTCAAGGCAAGCCGATTCCTCAAGGCTGAACTCAAGCGGTCGAACGTCGGCTACAAGGAGCTCGCGGAACGGCTCAACCGGCACGGACTGCGTGAAACGGAAACCTCGATAACGGGCAAGCTCGGTCGCGGCGCCTTCGCCGCTTCGTTTTTCCTCGCGTGCCTCGCCGCATTGGGGCGCAACGAAATCAGGATCGAGGATATCTGAGCCCTGGGAACGCTGAGAGCCGCTTGATTTTCGGATCTTGCGCCGACGGCGCCGCCTTACTTCCGCGCCTCCCCAAATCTCGCCATTGCGCGTTCGAGGTCGCCCCCCGTAACTTGCCGGCGCCAGGGTTCGACGCTTAGGCGTCTGCGAACCTGCTGACAGCAAATATCTGGAGGAATCGTGATGAGGAGCGAACGCGCGCTTATTTTGGCCGGCCTTGCGGCGGCGATGCTCAGCGGCGCGACCGCCGCGCGGGCGGACGGCTGGGTCGGCAGCTGGGGGGCGAGCGATGTCTTTCCAGTCGGACAGAACATCAACTACCAAACGCTGCGCCAATTCGTCCGGCTGAGCGCCGGGGGCAAAGAGGCTCGCGTCCGATTCTCGAACGCGACGGGCCTCTATCCGCTGGTGATCGGCTCGGCGCATGTGGCGAAACCGGCGGCAGACGGAACCCCGGGAGCGATCGACCCCGCTACTGACCATGCGCTCACGTTCGGAGGGGTCGCCGGGGTCACGATCGCGCCGGGCGGGGAGGTGGTGTCGGATCCCGTGGGGATCGACCTTCCTCCTTTGTCGACGCTTGCCATAAGCATGTTCGTGCCCAGATTTACCGGGCCTGCGGTCATTCATCTCGATGGGGTCGCAACCACCTACATCTCGGGCGATGGCGATCACACGGCTGACGCCGTGATTCCGTCGCCAACGACTTCGACCTCGCGGTTTTTCATGGATGAGGTCGACGTGGAAGCGGCAGGCCAGCCGGCGACCGTCGTCACCCTTGGCGACTCGATTACCGACGGCTATCGCTCGAAGCTGGACGGCAACCATCGCTGGCCCGACGTTCTCGCGGAGCGTCTCGCCGCCCGCTCGAACGCCGAGCCGGTCGGCGTCGTCAACGCGGGCGTCAGCGGCAACCGCATCTTGCACGATCACCCCGAGGACTTGTTTGGTCCGACCGCTTTGGCGAGGCTCGATCGCGACGTGCTTTCCGTCCCGGGCGTCCGTTGGGTGGTGCTCATGGAGGGAATCAACGACATCGGTCATTCCTCGAACGGCGACCTTCCCGAGCAGGACGTTACGGCTGACCAGATCATTGCCGGTATGAAGCAGATCGTCGCCAGGGTGCACGAGCACGGCGCCAAGATCTACGGCGCGACGCTGACCCCTTACGAAGGCACGGTGTTCCACGACTACTACCAGCCGCAGGGCGAAGCCAAGCGTGAGGCGGTGAACGCCTGGATACGTTCGCCAGGCTCCTTCGACGCGGTCATCGACTTTGACGCGGCGGTCCGCGATCCCGCGCATCCGACGCGCATCAGACCCGATTTCGATGTGGACGACCATCTGCATCCGAACGACGCCGGCTACCGCGCGATGGGGGAAGCGGTCGACCTGAACCTGTTTCAATAGCTCTCGGTCCCAAACGAATTGGTCGCAGACGAGGGTCGCGCCGGCTTTGTGCTTCGCGGCCCAGCGCCGCGTGGCTCGGGCGCGGTCGAATCGACGGCGGGCACCGCTAATCACGGCAGAATTGACTTGCCCTTAGCGGATGAGTTCCTAGCCTTGGGGCCGCATCGGCTGCGGCGTGGCCGCGGGCCAGGTCGACCGTCCCACATATCGGAGAACCCCTTTGATCCGCTTCTACTTCAACCTCGCGCCCAATCCGGTCAAAGTCGCGCTGATGCTCGAGGAGCTCGGCCTCCGCTACGAAGCCATTCCCATCGACACGGCCAAGGGCGAGCAGCACGGGCCTGCGTTTCGCGCCATCAACCCGAACGGCAAGGTGCCGGCGATCGTCGACACGGAGGGGCCGGGCGGGCGCGAGGCGCGGGTGTTCGATTCGAACGCGATCCTGCTCTACCTCGGCGAAAAGACCGGGCGCTTCATCGGCTCGGCCGCCGATCGGCCCGAGCTCCTGTCATGGCTGTTTTTCATCGGTACGGGGGTCGGCCCCTTCTCTGGCCAGGCGGTGCATTTCCAGCATGCGGCGCCGGAGAAGATTCCCTATGCGGTCAATAGGTACCGGCGCGAGATCGAGCGCCATTATCGCGTGCTCGACCGGCATCTCGCCGGCCGCGACTTCATCCTCGGCGCCGACTACTCGATCGCCGACGTGGCCGCCTGGGGCTGGCTGACGCGGGCGGGCAGGGTGCTGCCGGGCGCGGATGATCCGCTCGCCGCCTTCCCGAATCTCAAGCGCTTGTACGAACGCGTTGACGCCCGGCCGGCGGCGGCGCGGGCGAGGGAGATCGGCAAGGACCATCCGTTCAAGAAGGAAGTCGACGAGGAAACAAAGCGCGCGATGTTCCCGTCGAACTATCCGGAAATCGCGATGTGATCGGGCGCGGCGAGCCTACGCCGCCCCGGACGGCTTGCGCGCGCCTGCGACGACGGCGTTCTCCTCGCCGTCGAACACGATCTGGTCGGCCCATTTGCGGGCCGCCTCGCGCTGCTGGGGGTTCCGCACCGTCCAGGCGATGACCGGCGCGCCGGTCAGTTCCTTCATCAGGAACGGGATCTTGTGGGGGAGGTCGTCGACGTTCCACGACACGAAATCCGGCCGGGCGAGATCGAAATGTTCGAAATCGGTCCAGTCGCGCTTCTGCTCGGCGCTGAGGAAGGACCACTCCGGGTCGTCGTAGGATGCTTGCGCCAGGAGGCCGATCGGACAGGGGCCTGCCGAACCCGCCGCTCGGGGCTTGCGCAGGCGCAGATAGGCGGCGAGGTCGTGGTCGAAGCTCTTGAAGGCGAGCGGCCCGTCATAAGCCGCGGCGAGGGCGGCGACGCGGTCGGCGGCCCGCCAGTCGCCGTCGAACCGGCTCTTGAGCTCGCAGATGAGCGGCGTCCGACCGCCGACCGCCTTAAAGAAGGCCGCAAGTGTCGGCGGCGGCTCATCCGCGCCCTTGATCTGGATTTTGCTCAGTTCAGCCGCGCTCATGGCCGCGAAGGGCCCGGTCTCGTTCGTCATCCTGTCGAGCGTATGGTCATGGAAAACAAAGGCTTCGCCGTCTCTGCTCATCTGGATATCGAACTCGATCGCATAGCCGCGGGCAATGGCCGCCTGCGCCGCGGCAAGCGTGTTCTCGATCACGCCCTTGGCCTTGTCGTGCAATCCGCGATGGGCGATCGGACGCTCGGTAAGCCAGGCCGGGGCGTTGGCCGGTCTCAAGCCTTGATCTCGAATACGGCCTCGACTTCGGCCAGCGCATTGAGCGGCAGATGCGACACGCCGACGGTCGTCCGCGCGTGGCGCCCCTGAGCGCCGAACAGCTCGGCGACGAGATCGGATGCGCCGTTCATCGCCTGGGGCAGGGCGTCGAAGGTCGTCTCGACGTTGAAGAACCCGCCGAGCCGCACCACCCGGGCGACCGCGTCGAGGTCGCCGAGCGCCGCCTGCGCCTGGGCGAGCACATTGATGACGCAGAGCCTCGCCGCTTCGCGGGCGGCGTCGATTTCGGAGTCCGCCTTGAGTTTTCCCCTGTGGCGCTCGGCGAGCTTGCCGTCCGGCCCGAGCGGCAGTTGGCCGGAAACGAACAGGAGGTTTCCGGCGCGCACGGCGGGAACATAATTCGCGACCGGCGCCGCGGGCTTGGGCAGAACCACGCTCAGTTCCTTCAGGCGCTTGGCGGTTTCGCTCATCGGGCCGAAAACTCCTCGAAAGGTGAGGTTGACGTCGCAGCGCGCCGCGCTGAAGGACATAAAGGCATAGGCGGCGGCAAGGCGCCGCAGGGACGGTTTCTCGCCTATGTCGCCCGACTGGCGATGGCAAGCTTGTTTTTGCCTCTCCGCACGCTTAGGTTTGGGCGCAAAGAGTGGATGCGCCGGCGGCCGGAAAGCCGGGCGGCGCGGAAGGGATAACGGCCATGGGTAGCTTTAGCATTTGGCACTGGATGCTGTTCGGCGCGGTGGCGCTGCTCTTGTTCGGCGGCAAGGGCAAGATTTCCGACCTCATGGGCGACGTCGCCAAGGGCGTGAAGTCGTTCAAGAAGGGCCTCGCCGACGACGACGAAGCGCCCGCATCGGCCCCGACGGCCGCCCCGCGGACGATCGAGAACCGCGTCGGCGTCGACGCCAACGACGTTCACAAGGTCGGCTGAGCGCGTTCCTCGAAGCGGAGCGCCTGCGACGGGGGCTTGGCGCTGGCCGCGCCGCTCATCGGTCGCCGGTTCCGGTGAGCCATGTTCGATCTCGACATCAGCAAGATGATCATTGTCGGCATCGTCGCCTTGGCGGTGATTCCGCCGAAGGACCTGCCGCGTGTCATGCGCACCGTCGGCCAGACGGTCGGCAAGATGCGGCGCATGGCGGCCGAGTTCCAGGGCCAGTTCATGGAGGCCATGCGCGAGGTCGAGCGCGAGGCCGATCTCGACAGCGTCAAGAAGGAATTCCAGGCGATCAGCGACCAGGCGAAGATCGACACGAGCTTCGATCCGGTCGGCATGGTGCGCGACGACATCGCCAAGGCCACCGAGCCGACAGCCGAGACCGGCGCCGCCCCGGCCTCCAGTCCTGAAACTGCGAAGCTTGAGCTTCCGGAGCCCGAAGCGGCCGGCTCTGGAATCGGCGTATCCGAAGTTGCGCTGACCGGTCCGGCGCCCGCCGGGGCAGAGCCCGCGCCGGTTCCGGCGGAAGTCTCCTCCGAAGAGCCACCCGCCCGAAGAAGCGCGGCGGAATGAGCCAAGAGGACATCGACGCCACCAAGGCGCCGTTGATGGACCACCTGATCGAGCTTCGCGCTCGCATCATCCGGTCGCTCTACGCTTTTCTGGCGGCCTTCATCGTCTGCTTCTACTTTTCGCGGCACATCTACAACGTCCTCACCTATCCCTATGTGCGCGTGGTCGGGGCGGACAAGGCGACGCTGATCGCGACCCATTTTCTCGAACAATTCTACACCAACATCCGCCTCAGCATGTTCGGCGCGGGCGTGATCGCTTTCCCGGTGATCGCCGTCCAGCTTTATAAATTCATCGCGCCCGGCCTCTACCGCAACGAGCGGCAGGCCTTTCGGCCCTACCTGATCGCGACCCCGATCTTCTTCCTGATGGGCGCGCTGCTCGTTTATTTCGCGGTGATGCCGCTGCTCATCCGCTTTTCGGTGTCGCTGCAGCAGGTCAATGTGCCGGGCGAGGCGACGATCGAGCTCCTGCCCAAAGTCAGCGAATATCTGTCGCTCATCATGACGCTGATCTTCGCCTTCGGGATCGCGTTCCAGTTGCCGGTGATCCTGACCCTGCTCGGCCACGTCGGCATTATCGATTCCGCCTATCTCATCCGGATGCGGCGCTACGCGATCGTGGCCGTGGTCGGGATCGCGGCGATCCTGACCCCGCCCGACCTCATCAGCATGACCTCGCTCGCCCTGCCGATGCTGCTGCTCTACGAGGGCTCGGTGATCGCGGTGAAGATGGTCGAGAAGCGTCGGGCGCAGACCCAGAACGCGGCGAACAACCCGGCGACCTGACGTTTTTCCCCGGCTCAGCCCGGGTGGAGCGAGGGCGGATCGAGGTGCTGCTCGACCCGGCGCACGCGGGCCTCGAGCTCGCTGATCAGAACGCCATCGCCGATGACGGAAGTGTGGTACTCGACGACGGCGCGACGCAGCCCGACGATCTGCTCGCTCAATTCCTTGCGGTTTGAGAGCAGGTCAGCGGCGACGTCGGCGCGGAGGGAGTTTATTTCGGCACGAAGCTCAGATTTTGTCGCCATATCGGCGCGGACTTGGCCGACATCGGTGCGGACGTCGCCGAGCTCGGCGCGCATCTGGCGCAGCAGATCGAGCATGACGCTTTCGGGCTCTTCGGTCATGCTGCCATCGTAGCAACTTCGCCGGCCGCCGTCAGCGGGTCGGCGGCGGCCCTGCCGATAGCGCCCCGAACCATGCAGCCGCAGCATCGCTCAGGCGCGCTGCGGGGCGTTCCCGGATCGCTCCTGCTCATGTTAGTTCACTGCGCATGAATCCCCCGCCATCTTTCATCGCCCGTCCGCTATGAGCGCGCGCGACATCGTCGCCGCGCTCAGCGTCGCGATCGTCTGGGGCCTGACCTTCATCGCGATCAAGGTCGGCGTCGGCGAGACCACGCCGCTGATGCTGGCCGCGCTTCGATTCTTTTTCGCCGCCTTCCCGATGGTGTTCTTTCTCAAGCCGCCGAAAGCGCCGGCGTGGCTGGTCGCGCTTTATGGACTCCTGATCGGGGTCGGCCAGTTCGGCGTTCTGTTCATCGCCGTCCGCCGGGGTTTTCCGGTCGGGCTTTCTTCGCTGGTCATCCAGGCGCAGGTGTTCTTCACCATCCTTCTCGCCTGGGGCTTTCTCGGCGAGCAGCCGCGCCGCGCCCAGATCATCGGCGCCGCAGTCGGCTTTGCCGGCATGGCGGTCATCGGCTCGGAACGGCTAGGCGGGGCGAGCCTCGGGCCGTTCCTGCTCGTCGTCCTGGCGGCCGCCTTCTGGGGCTCGGGCAACGTGCTGGCCAAAGGCGCGGGCCGAGTCGACATGCTCGCCTTCACCGTGTGGTCGAGCCTCGCCGCGCCGCTCCCGCTGTTCGCCCTGTCGTTCATGGTCGAGGGGACGGCCGGCTTCGCCGCGCTCGCTCATCCAAGCGCGAAGCTTGTCATCAGCGTGCTGGTCATCTCCTATGCCGGGACGCTGTTCGGCTATGGCCTTTGGGCGCGGTTGATGGCGCATCACTCGGCGGCGACGGTCGCTCCATTCGCGCTCCTTGTGCCGATCGTCGGCATGATCGCCGGCGCGCTCCTGTTCGGGGAGGCCTTGACCGTGGCGGAGCTCGCAGGCGGGGCTCTGGTGATGGTCGGCCTGGCTCTCTCCGTGTTCGGCGACTGGGCGCTGAGGCGCAGCCTGCCGGCGCTCCGCTGAGAAATGCCGCCCGTCCGGTTGAGCTTTTCGCCGGCGTTCTGGTAATGGCTGGCGCCCGCGCCCAAGATCGCCCACCAGAACACGATTCCCATGCCGAGGTCGGATCATGCACGATATCAGAGCGATCCGCGAGAACCCGGAAGCCTTTGACGATGGCCTTCGGCGCCGCGGCCTTGCCCCTCGCGCCGAATCGGTGATCGCCCTCGACGAGCGGCGACGCGCGGCGATTGCGGCCCTCCAGAGTGCGCAGGAGCGCCGCAACGCCGCCTCGAAGCAGATCGGCATCGCCATGGCGCGCAAGGACAGCCTCGCGGCCGAGGCCTTCCGCGCCGAAGTCGCCGAGGCAAAGGCAAAGATGCCGCAACTCGAGGCGGAGGAGCGGGAGGCCGCGACCGCGCTCGAAACCGAGCTGGCGGCGATCCCGAACCTCCCGGCCGAAGATGCGCCGGACGGCAAGGACGAGAGCGACAATGTCGAGCTACGCCGCTGGGGCGCCCGCCCGGAGCTTGGCGGCATGAACAAGCCGCGCGAGCATTTCGAGATCGGCGAGGCGCTCGGCCTCATGGATTTCGACGCCGCGGCGAAGCTCTCGGGCGCGCGCTTCGTGGTGCTCAAGGGAGCGCTGGCGCGGCTCGAGCGGGCGCTCGAGCAGTTCATGCTCGACTTGCACACAGGTGAGCATGGCTACACGGAGGTCGCGCCGCCGGTGCTGGTGCGCGACGCGGCCATGTATGGCACGGCGCAATTGCCGAAGTTCGAGGACGATCAGTTCTGGGCCGTCGGCGGTGAGATCTTGCAAACGCCATCCGAGGATGAAGTCGCCGAATCCCAGCGGGAAACGGCGCAAATGGCCTTTCTGGGGCTGCTTGGACGGATCAGAAAAGAGCGGCTCGGGCTGATCCCCACCGCCGAAGTGCCTCTCACCAATCTCGTCCGCGAGAGCATCCTCGACGAGAAGACTTTGCCGCTCCGCTATACCGCCGGCACTGTCTGCTTCCGCGCGGAGGCGGGAGCGGCGGGGCGCGACACCCGGGGCATGATCCGCCAGCATCAGTTCCGGAAGGTCGAGATGGTCTCGATCACGACGCCCGAGCAGTCGCGCGAGGAGCATGAGCGCATGACGTCTTGCGCCGAAGACGTGCTGAAGCGCTTGGGTCTGCACTATCGCGTCGTCGCGCTCTCGACCGGCGACATGGGCTTCGCCTCGCAGAAGACCTATGACATCGAGGTCTGGCTGCCGGGGCAGGGGCGATTTCGCGAAATCTCGTCGTGCTCGGTCTGCGGAGATTTTCAGGCCCGGCGCATGAACGCCCGTTTCAAAGGGACCGACGCCAAATCGACGCGCTTCCTCCACACCCTGAACGGCTCCGGCGTGGCCGTGGGGCGGGCTCTGGTTGCGGTGATGGAGAATTATCAGGAGCCGGACGGTTCGGTGGCCATCCCCGACGCGCTCAGGCCCTACATGGGGGGATTGGCGCGTATCGCGCGTTAAAATCGGGGGCCCGGGATGCGGGCCCCCGAACGTCGAGGTCAGCAGGTTCTGACCAACTGCTGGCCGATATAGTTGCCATAGGCGTCATACATCGGTTGATAACTGGTGCAGCCGCCATAGCCATAGCCGTTATACCCGTAGCCGTAAGCGTAAGGCGCCGCGAGCAGAGCGCCTGCGGCTAGACCGCCGACGATCGCCGGGCCGGCCCAGCCGCCGCCATGCCAGCCGCCACCATGCCAGCCGCCACCATGCCAGCCACCGCCGTGCCAGCCCCCGCCGTGCCACCCACCGCCGCCCATCCGGCCATGAAAGGCTCCCGCTGCGGAAGCGGGTTCGGTGGTCACGGCGACCGCGGACGCCGCCAGGGACAGCGCGGCCAGCGCCGCGATTGCCGATTTGGAAATGGTGTTTCGCATTGTTGACCTCCTTCGAACTTGCGAGATCAACGCTCCGAGAGCAAAACGGTTCCCCATCCGGAACGGCGCTGGATGAAGATCTGGCGACATCGCCCTGAAACGATTGCGGAACCCGTGTACTGTCAGCCTTCTTCAACTTCCGGAGATCCCGCTCATGGCGGGCGAGTAAGCCGTCAACTCAGACGAATCGGATCCGTGCGCCCTCAAGTGGAATGCCGGCCAGCGTGGTGCTCCATTCCTCTCCCGCCGCCACCGGGAAGGCGCGCGTGAGCGTTCCCGTCGTCACGATTTCCCCGGGCGCGAGAGGCGGACTGAGGCGGTCTTGCGCCAGCGTCTCGGCAAGATGGCGCAACGCGAAAAGCGGCCCGTCGAGGACGTTGGCCGCCATCCCATGATCGACGCGCGCCCCGTTGCGGAAAAGATCGATCTCAAACCGCGAGAGCTCGTGCGCCCATTCGTCGCGCCGCGATTCGGCCGAATGACGCGGTCCGATGAAGAGCCTTCCGTGAAGACCATAGGCCGCTACGGTGTCGGCAGGGCGAAACGACCAATTCGGGAAGATCGACTGCACGATCTCGAAGCCGTGGGCGATCCAGTCGATGCAGCGAATGAGCGCCGCCTTGTCCATGCCCGGTTCAGGCGCGGCCGCGAGCCCAAAGATGATCTCGGGCTCGATGCGGGGTTCGGCGAGACCTTCGAGGGAAACCCCGGGAGGCTCGCTCCCCAGTTCCCCGACCGTGCTGTCATAGACATAGCCCCAGATCGGCGCATGGACGCCGTACTCGTCCCAGATGGTCCGGTTGGTGAAGCCGATCTTGCGGCCGATCGGACGCTCGCCGCGCGCTTCCCGCTCCGCGCGCACCGCCGCCGTGACCCGGTAGGCCTCCTCGAGGCTGAAATCGGGATAGGCGGCCGAGAACGGAGCAAGCTGGCGTCCGCTGCCCAGAATCGCGAAGGCCTTCTTTGCGATCTCCTGAAGCTCGATACGCAGGGCGCCCTCCGTTGCGCTGTCGACGATGCGGGTCGTAACGATGCGGGACTCTACCGCCGAAGCCGCCCGGGTTGAAAGCCGCTCAGGACGGCCCGTCCGCCGCCGCGAATCGTCCGTTCCTCGCCAGAACGCTCTCGCCTCAACGCGGCGACCGTGCCAAAACGCGCCCCATGCGAATTCTCCTTACCAATGACGACGGGGTCCACGCACAGGGACTCAAGCTGCTCGAATCGATCGCGCGCCAGCTTTCGGACGACGTGACGGTGGTCGCGCCCGAGAGCGACCAGTCGGGGGTCGCCCATTCGCTCTCGCTCAGCGACCCGTTGCGGCTGCGGGAAATCGGCCCGAATCATTTCGCGCTCAAAGGCACGCCGACCGACTGCGTCATCATGGGGGTGAGGAAAATCCTGGCCGATCGCAGGCCCGATCTCGTCCTCTCCGGCGTCAACCGCGGCCAGAATGTCGCCGAGGACGTCACTTATTCGGGCACGATCGCGGGCGCGATGGAAGGCGCCATCCTCGGCATTCCCTCGATCGCGCTCTCGCAGGCCTATGGCGGGGCTGTCGGACGGCCGCTGATCGAATGGGATGCGACCGAAACCCACGCGGCGCCGGTCATCCGAACAATTCTGGCCGCCGGCATCGCGCCGGGCGGCCTCGTCAACGTCAACTTCCCGGCGTGCCCGGCGAGCGAGGTGGCGGGGATCGAACTCACCCGGCAGGGGCGCCGCAACGCCGAACTGATGCGGGTCGAGGAGCGGCGCGACGGCCGCGGCTTTCCATACTACTGGCTGATGTTCCAGCGCGGCGCGTTCGACCAGGAGGACGGGACGGATCTCGCGGCTTTGGCGGCGAAGAAAATCTCGATCACGCCGCTTCGGCTCGACCTCACTGATAATGATTCGCGTTTAAGGTTCAAACAGGCTTTTGCGCGACAATGAGCGAGGCGCGGCGCCGGAGGGATGAGGGGTTGAGCGCGAGCGAGGCGGAGGAGCGGGCTCAGTTCACGCTGGCGATGCGGGCGAGGGGCATCAACGACCTTGGCCTCCTGCGGGCGCTCGAGCGCGCGCCCCGGGCGCTCTTCATGCCACAACGGTTCGCCGATATTTCCGGCCGCGACATCGCGCTGCCGATCGGCTGCGGACAGACCTCGCCGCCGCCCTCGGTGGTGGCCGCGATGATCCGTGCGCTCGACCTCAAGCCGTCGCACCGGGTGTGCGAAATCGGAACGGGGACAGGCTATTGCACGGCGTTGCTCGCGCAGCTTGCGAACGCGATCGTCTCGCTCGAGCGGTTCGAGACGCTCGTGGTCGAGGCCTCCAGCCGCATCAAGACCTTCGGCTTCGCCAATGTCGCGATCCGGTGGGAGGACGGCTTCGATTTCCACCGTGCGGGCGAACGCTTCGACCGCGTGATCGTGCATGCCCTGATCGAGCCGCCGGCCAACTCGTTTCGCGGTCTCATCGCGCCGGGCGGCATCCTGGTCGCGGCCGTCGCCGGGCCGGAACGGGGCGAGCAGCGGCTCGTCAGGCTGGCCGGCGGCCCGGATGGGGGGTTCGAGGCCGCTGACCTTGGTCCGGCGCGGGCCTTGAGGCCGCTCGAGCACGGGCTCGCTCGCGCGCTTTGAGGCGCGATCGGCGCAAACGACACACGCTTCGAAGATAAAGTCACCCCCGATTCATCTTAAACCTTCCCTTAACTCGATCGGCGCAAACTGCCTGGATTAGTGGTTGCGTGGGCGTGGGTGGAGCCGATGAGTGATCGCGTTGCGTGGATAAGAGGGCGCGCGGTGCCGCGCCTCGCGCTGGCCGGGCTTGGCCTTGCGCTGCTCTCGGGGTGTTCGTCGGACGTGACGCGCTTCAGCGCCAGTCCGAGCCCGTTCTTGAGCAATCCGTTCTCCAATCCATTCGCGAGCAAGACCGGGGACGCCGCGCCGACGTCCGCCGTAACCTCCGCGCCGCTGGCGCAGGGGGCGACCGCAGCCGCGGCGACGCAGACCGCATCCGCCGCCCGCAAGCCGCAGGCGGTGGGCGGCTCGGCCGTTGGCTGGACCGCCGCCGGCGGATCGCCGGTTACGGTCGCCGAGGGTGAGTCACTCGATTCGCTTTCGAGCCGCTACGGCGTGCCTGCCGCCGCGCTCCTGTCCGCCAACGGTCTTTCCAGCGGCGCCGAGGTCAAGACGGGCATGCGGATCGTCGTGCCCGTCTACCACGCCGACGGCCATGGCGTTGCGAGCGCCGAGAAGCCGCGCAAAGGCGCGAAGGACGTCGCCGACGCCGACGTGGCCAAGGCGAAGAAGGACAAGGAAAAATCAAAGGACCTCGCCAAGGCCGACAAGCCCGCCGAGGGCGAGAAGCCGGCATCGAAGAACGACGCGGGCGGCGCCGTCGCCTATGCCGAGCCGGCCAAGCCCGCGGAGACGAAGACGCCGCTCATCGACAAGGCGCCGACCGGCAACCTCGAGACTGGCGCCGGGGCGGCCAAAGTTCCGCTGACCGGCGCGAAAGCCGACGCCGAGGGCGTCGAACCCGAATTCCGCTGGCCCGCGCGCGGCCGCATCATCCAGGGGTTCAAGGCTGGCGGCAACGACGGCATCAATATCTCCGTGCCGGCCGGGACTTCGGTCCGGGCGGCGGAGGCCGGCGTCGTCGTCTACTCGGGCGACGGGCTCAAGGGTTACGGCAACCTCGTGCTGATCAAGCACCCCAACGGCTTCGTCACTGCCTACGGCAATAACGGCGAGCTCGACGTCAAGCGCGGCGAGCAGGTCAAGCGCGGGCAGGTGATCGCCAAGTCCGGCGACACCGGCAATGTCAACGCGCCGCAGCTCCACTTCGAACTGCGCAAGGGATCGACCCCAGTCGATCCGACCAGCTATCTCGCCGGCCTCTAACGAGGTTCGGACGGGATTGACGAAGTCCAGGCTCCGGCCTGGCGAACCCTGACCTTCGAGGACTTCCGCGAGACGCCTCTCATCCTCGAACGGCCGGTGCGGGCGGCGGGTCCAAGGAAAGGCCCGCCGCTTTCGCCATTCTGCGCAAGAGAGGGCTGCCGCGAGCGATCGACGCGCGCCTTTCAATCCTTAGGGATTGCCTGCTCGATATCCCTCACCATTGTCATGAACGCCAGTGAGGCCGGGGAGGGCATTCGACCGCGCTTTGTGATGAACCCGTAGTTGACGCTCAGTGTGGGGAGCAGCAGCGGCAGCTTCACGCAGCGGCCGGTCTTGAATTCGTCCTCAAGCTGCCCTGGCACAAATGCGCTGATCGCATCCCCGGCGAGCACCAAGTCCTTCGCCATCGAAAAAGTCTCGACAAGAATTCGTGGGCTGAAGCGATCGTAATCCGTGTCGAACGCGCCAAACGGCATATCGATCTTCGGCAGCGTGTCCCGTATCCGGCTCGGGTAGCTCGGCCCGACCCACGGAAACTCGAGCAGGTCATCCAATCCAAGCTTCTTTCGCAACGCGAGCGGATGCGAAGCCCTGCAAAAGAAATAGCCTTGGGCGCGCCGCACGACTTCCGTCTGCAGTTCCGTGTTCTGCTCGGCCTCCGAGAGTTCGGCAAGGGCCAGGTCGGCCGCATTGTGAAGGACGTCGCGGATCGCCTCGCTCCAGTTGCAAACACGCAGCGTGATCGCAAGCCTCGGATGCTGTGCCGAAAGCAACGCAGCCGCCCGGCTTCCGGAGATGTCCGCCGGATACGGACCCATCGCCACGACAAGGCCGCCCGTTTCGATCTCCTGAAGGAGCAGCAATTCACGCTGAAGTTCATTGAAGCGGCCAAGGGCCGGTTCGGCGAAACGCAAGACCGCTTCGCCAAACACGGTGGGCGACATTTCCTGCCGGTCGAAGAGCGTTACGCCCAGCCTGCCTTCGAGTTTCTGCAGGCTTCGCGTCAGCGCCGGCTGCGTCACGCCGAGCGCTTGGGCCGCCCGGCCGAAATGCCGGTGCTCCGCAATTGTGCGAAAGCATTCGAATTGTCGGAGCGACGGCAGGGCGCTGATCCAACTCTCTGATGACCTTGTGTCATGCGACGATAACCCTTCGAGCATTGGACAGGCAAGGATAGGGACGGGTATTGCATCGCTTTCGCGCACGAACGCTGACGGGGTGACGTTGCGCGGCGGAGGAAACATTCATGGCCGACAGAAAACCGAACATCATTCTCATCAACTCGGATGACTTCGGCTACGGCGACATGGGCGCCTATGGCGGCGGCGAGAACCGGGGCATGGCGACGCCGAACCTCGACCGGATGGCGGCTGAGGGCATGCAGTTCATGTCTTTCTACGGCCAGCCCTCATGCACGCCTGGGCGCGCGGCGATGGTGACGGGGCGCATCCCCAACCGCAGCGGCATGACGACGGTCGCGTTCCAGGGCCAGGGCGGCGGTCTGCCGGCGGCCGAATGGACGCTCGCCTCCGTCCTCAAGACCGGCGGCTACGACACGTTCTTCACCGGCAAATGGCATCTCGGCGAGGACGACTACGCGCTGCCGAGCGCGCATGGCTATGACGTGATGAAATATTGCGGCCTCTACCATCTCAACGCCTACACCTACGGTGACCCTGAATGGTTTCCGGACATGGACGACGACTTGCGCGACATGTTCAACAGCGTGACCAAGGGCGCCCTTTCCGGCAATGCCGGCGGAAAAGTGATCGAGGATTTCAAGATCAACGGCCAATACGTCAACACGCCCAAGAAAGGCGTCGTCGGCATTCCGTTCTTCGACGAATATGTCGAGAAGGCTTCTCTCGAATATCTCGACGAGCACGCCAAATCCAAGGCGCCCTTCTTCATGCACATAAACTTCATGAAGGTGCATCAGCCGAACATGCCGGCGCCGGAGTTCAAGGGCAAATCGGCCGCGAAGAGCAAGTTCGCGGACTCGATCGTCGAGAACGACACGCGCATCGGGCGCGTGATGGACAAGATCCGCGCGCTCGGCCTCGACAAGAACACCTACGTGTTCTGGACAACCGATAACGGCGCCTGGCAGGACGTCTATCCAGACGCCGGATACACCCCCTATCGCGGCACGAAAGGCACCTGCCGCGAGGGCGGCGCGCGCGTTCCGGCGCTGGCTTGGGGACCGGGGATAAAGGGCGGCAGCCGCAATTCCGATATTCTCGGCGGCCTCGACTATATGGCGACTTTCGCCTCGCTCGCCGGGATCAAGCTTCCCGAGAACGATCGCGAGGGAAAGCCGATCATCTTCGACAGCTACGACATGTCGCCCGTCCTGTTCGGCAAGGGGCAGAGCAAGCGCAAGAGCTGGTTCTACTTCACCGAGAACGAGCTGACCCCCGGCGCGGTCAGGGTCGGCCGGTTCAAGGCCACCTTCAACCTGCGCGGCGACGACGGTCAGGCGACCGGCGGTCTAGCCGTTGACAGCAATCTCGGCTGGAAGGGCGGCGAGAAATATGTCGCAACCGTGCCGCAGATCTTCGACCTGTGGCAGGATCCGCAGGAGCGCTACGACGTCTTCATGAACAATTACACCGAGCACACTTGGACGCTTGTCACTTTCAACAAGGCGGTCGCCGAGTTGATGAAAACCTACAAGGATCACCCGCCGCGCAAGCTGCAGAGCGAGGTTTACACCGGGCCGATCACGATCACCCAGTACCAGCGCTTCCAGTGGGCGCGGGAGAAGTTGCACGAAGGCGGTTTCGTCCTGCCGATGCCGACCGGCAACTGAAGCGGCTTGGCCCTACCCGAGAAGGTGTCTATCACCGTGGAAGGCCATGACGTAGTGGCGACGTGCGGCGGCGCGGCCTTTGCGCTCGCCGCGCCGACGGCGTATCGCTCCGGAGTTTTCGTCAATGCGCCGTTCAGCGCCGCGCCTTTTTGCTCCTTTTATGGCGTTTTGTATGATCTCCGGCGCCCGCGCCGACGACAGCGCTGCACAGGGCGACGCCACGAATTCCGCCAACAATCCACTGACCGCGAAGGCTTCGCTCAACCTTCAGAACTATTACATCCCCTCGTTCTACGGGCCGTTGAATTCTGACTCGAACAGCTTGCTCCTGCGCGGACTCGTGCCGCTGAACATCGGCGGAATTCAGCAGCTCGTCCGCTTCACGCTTCCCTATTCGGTGAACCCTTCGCCGCAAGGCTACGCCGACGGACTGAGCGACTTCACGATCTTCGACCTGATCGTCCTGCCGACGAAGCCCGTTCTGCTCGCGGTCGGGCCGTTGTTTGTCGCCCCAACCGCGACGGACCGTTTCACCGGCGCCGGGCGCTGGCAGGCTGGCGCGGCGGGGGCCGCGGTCTCGGTGCAATCGTGGGGTCTCGTCGGCTCGTTGGTGACCTACCAGCATTCGTTCGCGGACAGTTTCGGCCGCGAGCCGGCAAGCCTCATCACCGCCCAGCCGATCGTCTTCTACAATCTGCCGCAAGGCTTCTATCTGCGGTCCAGCGGCGTCTGGAACTTCGATCTTCAGAACAACCTCGGCTACATCCCGGTCGGCCTCGGCGCCGGCAAGGTGATGCAGATTGGCCCGACGACGGCGAACTTCTTCGTCGAGCCGCAATACACGGTCTACCACTACGGTGAGCAGGTCCCACATTGGCAGATTTACGCCGGGATGAACTTCCAGTTCTGAAGAACCGATAGCGCCTTCCTTCCGACACGGGGTGCGGGCGTTCCCCCGTCGCACTTGATTTTTCGCTCGCGGATGGACAGGGGGAGCGATGAAAGCCCGCCCCCTCGACGCCTTCGCCGCCTCCCTGACCTTCGGGCTCTGCGTCGTCTGGGGCTTCAATCAGGTCGTCGTCAAGCTGGCCTTGCCCGAGGTCGGCCCGATCGCGCAGACAGGGATAAGGTCGGCGATCGGTGTCGCTTGCGTTACGGCTTACGCGCTCTTCGCGAAACGGCGCGTGTTCGAAATCGACGGCACGGAGGCGGCGGGAATCCTGGCCGGCGTGCTGTTCACCGCCGAGTTCATTGCGCTCTTCGAATCGCTGCGCTTCACGACCGCCGCGCGGGCGACCGTCTTCATCTATGCGGCGCCTTTTTTCGTCGCGCTCGGCGCGGCGTTCCTTCTCAGGGACGAGCGCCTGAGGCCGATCCAGTGGGCGGGGCTCGGGGTCGCATTCGTCGGCGTCGCCTCCGGGCTCGCAGGACAGACGCCGGGCGGCAGCCTCCTCGGCGACGGACTCGCGCTTCTCGCCGCGGCGCTATGGGGCGCGACGACCATCGTCATCAAGGCGACGCCGCTCAGGCGCGTCGATCCGCTCAAGGTGCTGCTCTACCAGATTGCGGTCGCGACCGTCGCGACGCCGCCTCTCGTCTACGCGTTCGGGGAGACGGCGCCGGAGCATCTCTCGGCGACGACGGTGGCGTCGCTCCTCTGGCAGGGCGTGGCCGTCGTCGGCCTGAGCTACGCGCTGTGGTTCTGGACCCTCACCAACTATGCGGCGGCGCAGCTCTCGGCCTTCACCTTCATAACGCCGCTCGTCGGCGTGTTCGCGGGCTGGCTGGTGTTCGGAGAGAGAATCACCGGGGCCTTTGCGCTGGCGATCGTGCTGGTGCTGGCCGGGCTCGCGCTGGTCAGCTGGCCGCGTCGGGCGGCTTCCCGAGCCGTCCCGCGAGGGGGCGGATGATCCGCCGCGCCGCGCCGTCCGGACAGCCTGTCGCGCCGGTTTCGCAGGCAGCGCAACCGGCTGGAGTGAAGAGCGCGACGCGCCCCCTCGATCGTTTTGGCGCGGCGACCATCCTCGCGCTCAGCATCGTCTGGGGATTCAACGCCATCGTCGTCAAGGCGACGCTCACCGAGATCGGGCCGCAAGCTTTCTCGGGCGTCCGGTGCGTGATCGCTTTCGTATGCATCGCCGCCTACTGCGGTAGCGACGAAGCGGACGATCTTCCGCATCGACGGCACGGAGAAGCTCGGCGTGCTGCTTGGCGTCCTGTATGTCGCCCAGTTCATGGCGATCTTCGAATCGGTGCGCCTGACCACGCTCGCGCATTCGATCGTGTTTCTCTATGTCGCGCCGCTGCTTGTCGCGCTTGGGACGAGGTTCCTTCTCAAGGAGGAACGTCTGCGGCCCATGCAGTGGGTTGGTATATGCCTCGCATTCTGCGGGGTGGTGAGCGAGTTCGCACGGCATTGGGGCGTTTCGCATCCGGCGGGGGACGCAATGGCGCTTCTCGCCGGGGCGCTGTGGGCGACGTCGACGCTCATGATCAAGGGGACAAGGCTTGCCCGGATCGAGCCGGTCAAGACGCTCTTCTACCAGATCGGTGCGGCGGCGATCGTTTCTCCGGCCGCCGCCTGGGCGTTCAGCGAGCCGGCGCCGAGGGATCTTTCGATTTCGACCTATGCGGCGCTGCTTTGGCAGGGCGCGGTGATCGTCGGCCTTACCTACGCGCTGTGGATTTGGCTGCTCAAACGATACCCGGCGGCGGAACTATCGGCGTTCGGATTCGTGACCCCCCTCACGGGGCTCGTCGCGGCCTCCCTCGTGCTCGGCGAGCCGTTGGCGGAAGGACTCGCAATGGCGGCGACGCTGGTGCTGGCCGGCCTCATTCTGGTCGGGTGGCCTCAGCGTCGAGCGGCTTCCCGAGCCGCGGGATAAGATTGGGCGCCTTCTTTCTTACGCGATGCGAGCAGCGGGCCGTATTCGAGACGCCACACCCTGAGCGGCGCGGCCGATGGAGCATTTCCCTGCTTAGCTATCCGCCGCCGAGCGCCGCGCCAAATAGGGCGAGCGCGGCGTCGATCGCCGCCTTGTGAGTGGCCGCGCGCGGCGCATCGGTCGGGCAGACCGGCACGACGGCATCGCCCGCCGGCGTGCATTCGGCGAGGAAGTCGTAGTGGCCGACACGGGGCAGGACGGTCAGCTTCGCGAAAGGGATGAGCGCTGCGGCGACTTCGCCGTTCGTCGCCGGCGGCGCGACCTTGTCGGCGTCGCCGAGAACGATCGCGACCGGAGCCCGAATTGCCTTCAGGCTTTCCGGATCGAGGCTCTGGACGAGGGCAGGAGCTATGGCGAAGGCCGCCTTGACGCCCGGGATGCTGAGATCGTCCTTGGCGTGATCGAGCGCGGCGACATACCTGCTACGGCAGTTACGATCGTGCGCCGTGAATTGAATGCCGGCCGGGATAAACGCCCATTTTCATTTCTCAAAAGGCTGACAAAGCGGACGCCCGTCTCCGCCGCCCAAAAGGTCGCCGGCTAAGTTTCGACCTGCTCGTCGAGCGCCGCGCCGCTAAGCAGCGAACTTGCGTTCGCCCGCGACCCATGTCTCGCTGACCTTGATGCGGCTCACGGCGTCTGGGCTCGTCTTATAGGGATCGCTCTCCAGAATCGTGATGTCGGCTTCCTTGCCCGTTTCGAGCGAGCCGAGGCGCTCGGCCTGTCCGAGCTGGCGGGCGGCGTCGATCGTCACGGCGCGGATCGCATCGTCCAGCGAAACGGCCTGATCGGGGCCGACCACGGAATTGTCGATGATGCAACGGCGAGTCATCGCGGTTTCGATGAGCGCAAGCAGCCCGGGCGGCGAGCAGGGCCCGTCGGTATGCAGGGTGAAAGACAGGCCGGCTTTGACGCACGCTCCCGCCGGGTCGGTGAAGGCGGCGCGGTCGGGGCCGAAGATCTGATCGCGATAAGCCGCGCCATAAAAACGCACATGGTTCATGAGGAAGCTCGGTTGGACGTTGAGCCTCTTCATGCGCAGGACCTGGTCCGCGCGCGCCATCGTCGAATGCTCGATCCGGTTGACGCCGTAATCAGTCGAGGCCCCGTACGCCGCCTCGATCGCATCGAGCGCAATGTCGATCGTGTAATCGCCGTTGGCGTGGATTTGCACCGGAAGACCAAGCGCCTCCACTTCGGCGACCATGGTCTTGAGCTGCGCGGCGTCGAAGTTCGGCGAGCCCTTCAGGCTCGAGTTGAGATATGGCTTGGTCTGCGCCCCGGTCTCGGTCTGGTTCGAGCCGTCGCCGACGATCTTGACGCCATAGAGCGAGAACAGGCTATCGCCGACAGGCGCGCCTTTGCCGAGGCCGCGCCCAAGGAACGGCGCGAGGCCCTTGGTGTCGCCGAACATCACGCTCGCGCTGGTGCGGCAGGCAAGCGAATTCGAGAGCTTGGCGAATGGCTCTATCCAGTCCGAACGGATCGTACCCGGCTCGTGCATCATCGTAGTGCCCACTGACGCGACATGCAGGCAGAAATCGGTGACCGCCTTCGCGGCGACCTCAGGCGTTATCTTCCCGAGAAAATGGATCGCGAATTTGAGCATCGCGCTTTCCTCGTAGACGGCGCCGTTGAGCCTGCCGTCCTTATCGCGGCCGAAGTGGCCGCCGCCCGGCAGGTCGCCGACATCCTCGCCGATTCCCGCGACCTTGAGCGCCTCGCTGTTGACGCAGGCGTCGTGCCCGTTGGTGTACCAGACGAAAATCGGATGGTCGGTGGAAATCGCGTCCAGTTCGGCGCGGCTGAGATCCCCGCCCTGGAGCAGGTTGTCGAAGTTCGAGCCGACGATCCATTGGCCCTTTGGCTTCGTGCTCGCCTCCCTGAGATGCGCCAGGACCTTTTCGCGCGTCGGATATTTCGCGTAGCCGACATCGTCGAGCAGTTCGAAGATGAGCGAAGCCAAAAGCGTGTGGCAGTGCGGATCAATAAGCCCGGGGAGGGCGGTTCGGCCGGCAAGATCGACAACCGTCGTCCCGCTGGTCCTGAGGCCGCTCTCCATGCTCTCGTCGCCGACCGCAATGACTTTGCCGCCCTTGACCGCAAGCGCAGACGCGACCGGCGCGCCCGCCAGCGGACGGATCGTCCCGCCGCGAAAGATGACGTCGGCGCCCTCGCTGGCGGCGCGGCCGGGCGATGCCCCAGCGGAAAGGGCTGAGGCCGCGGCCACCGAATAGGCCATGAACGCACGCCGGGTCGGCATGCCCGCCGCCTTGCCGATGAGGCGCGCCACTCCGCCGGAATGGAACTCGTCGCGAAGGAAGAGCGGACTGAAACAGCCGACACACATGGTAATTCCTCCGGCGCCGGGTCGGCGTCCTGTGAGCCGCCATAGCGCCCGAACAGCAAAGAAAGCTTTGCGGTAGCGCAAAAATTTGCGGAATTTGGCGAAAGCGGCCGCCTGTCGCATGTTTGGAAGCCGTACTGCCAGGCGGTCGCGTCCATAGACGGCGCCCACGCATTACTGGTCGGCGGGTATGATGCCGAACATTTCCGAGTATCGGCCGCCGCGGGCTTCGTCCCACTTCCGGTGCGCCCACATCCACTGCTCGGGCGCCTCGCGGATGAAGGCTTCAAACTGCTTATGAAGCGCGGCGGTGGCGACGATGGCGTCGGCCTCGCGGTCGTTGGTCTCGGGTATGGGTATGCGCTCGCCCTTGATGACGAAGCGGACGTCGGGGCGGCGGAACGCGGCGCCGGCGTAAAGCGGAAGGCCGGTCGTGCGGGCGAGAAGGGCCGGGAAGACGGTCGAGCGCGCGGGTACGCCGAAGAAAGGAACGAGGGCGCCGCGGTCGTCGCGCAGATCGGCGAGGAACGCGGGATAGCCCCCCTGCCTTGCGGTCTTGACCAGGGTTCGGGCGGTGGCGGTGGTCCGGGGCAAAAGCCCGCCCTCGTAGATCGGCTCGCGCAATTTCAGCGTCGCCGCGTCGACATAAGGGTTGCTCAGGCGCTGGTAGACGCCGGTGAACGGCGCGCCCATGAGCTTGCCGGCATAGGCGACAAGCTCCCAGTTGCCGAGATGGAGGCCGCAGACGATGCAGGGGCCGCCGCGTGCGATTTCGCGCAGCTGCTCCATCGGTTCGAAGACAACCCGCCCTTCGGCCATGATTTGTTTGAGGAAAAAGCCTTCGGCGAAAGTGCGGCCAAGGTTCTCCCACATGTCAGCCGCGATCCGCTCACGTTCCTTGAGCGGCATGTCGGGAAAGGCGAGGGCCAAGTTGTCGAGAGCGCGTTTCTGGCGGTGGAGACGCGGGGCGATCAGGCGCCATGCCTTGCCCGATTCGCGCGAGGCGGCCTCGAGCGGACGAGTCGAAATCGCCGCCTGAATCAGCCGGAATCCGGCATATTCCAGCCGATATCGGAATTCGGTGGGGAAATTCATCACTCGGCGGGCAATCGGCGCATGGGCCGGGGGCGTTTGATTGCGCTGAGGGTCAGCGCCCTGTCAAGCCGAGCGGCCAAAGGTCGCGGGCCGGGTCGGGCGGGCTTCCTTCGCCCGCGCCAATTCTCCATAATGGGCGCCCTCGACACCAAGAGTCGGACTGGAGCCTGAGCGCGATGGACAGAGCCGGAATCGGCGAAATGGCGGAAGCCTTGGCGGCGCCCGCGCCGGACGGGGAATATGCAACGGTGCTCGCAAGCGCGACGAACGCGATCCTCAATGCGCAGTCGTTTCAGTCGCCCTATCCGCTGATTTTCTTCCGCGACTTTTTTCCGGGCGAATTCTATCGCCGCCTGCTCAAGCGCTTTCCCGCGAGCGACCGGTTCGTGCAGCTGAACGGGGAGGGAACGCGGAGGCAGTACAACCTCTACGACGACCGGGCCGACCCGGGGTCGGATGAGGCCCGCGCGACCTGGAGCGTCGTCAGGCGGGTCTTGTCGTCGCCGGAGGTCGCCTCGGCGCTTACGACCAAACTTGACGCTGGGTTTAGGATTCGCGCCAAGGGCAGCCGCGAGGGCTGGCCCATACCCATGTTTCCGCGCCCGGTCGTCTATGCCGACCTCGACGGCTACGCGATCAAGCCCCACCCGGACACGCGCCGGAAAGTGCTGACGATGCAGATCTACCTGCCGGAGGACGAGACCCAGCGCGACCTCGGCACGACGATCTACAAGATTTCGCCGATGGGCGTATTCGCCTGGAAATCCTACGGGCTCGTCAAGGACAAGACCCTGCCGTTCCTGCCGAACACCGGCTACGCCTTCGTCGTCATCCACCCCGCCTATTCGCTTCTGAAATCGAGTTGGCACGGGCGGGAGGCGATATCGGTGCCGGTCGAAAGGCCGCGGCTCTCGATCCTCAACACCTATTATCGGGAGCCGGCGGAGGCCGGCGCGGGGATGTAAGGCGCCAAGTCGGGCGCCGCCGCTTCAGCCCGACGCCGTCAAGCGCGCGTCTCAAACGGAAACCAGCCTCGTCGTGGAGTCTCTTCGAGACGGCGCGTCCGGGGCCCGCCAGCTTCAATTCCGGCCCACCCTTGTGCTACAGCGCTAACCTGACGCGCCGAGGCGGATTGGCGCGATAGGGAGGAGCAATGAGCGAGCATACGAAATATCTCCTGGGCGAGAGCAAGATCCCTCACGCCTGGTACAACATCATCGCGGACCTCCCGTCGCCGCCGCCGCCGGTGCTGCATCCGGGAACCGGGCAGCCGATCGGCCCGGCCGATCTCGCTCCGCTCTTTCCGATGGCCCTGATCGGCCAGGAGGTCAGCGGCGAGCGGCATATCGATATCCCGACCCCGGTTCGCGACATCTATCGCCTGTGGCGGCCTACGCCGCTCTATCGCGCGCGGCGGCTCGAGAAGGCGCTCGGAACCACGGCCCGCATTTTCTACAAATATGAGGGTGTCAGTCCCGCCGGCAGCCACAAGCCCAATACCGCCGTCGCTCAGGCTTTCTACAACAAGGAAGAGGGCGTCACGAAGCTTTCGACCGAAACCGGGGCGGGGCAGTGGGGCTCGTCGCTCGCCTTCGCCGGGTCGCTGTTCGGCCTCGAAGTCAAGGTCTACATGGTCAAGGTCTCCTACAACCAGAAGCCCTACCGGCGGGCGCTGATGGAGACCTATGGCGCGAGATGCGTCGCGAGCCCGAGCAGCGAGACCGACTCCGGCAAGGCGATCCTCAAGGCGCATCCGGATTCGCCGGGCAGCCTCGGGATTGCGATCTCCGAGGCGGTCGAAGTCGCCGCCAAGGACCCCAACACCAAATACGCTCTCGGCAGCGTGCTCAATCACGTGCTGATGCATCAGACGGTCATCGGCATCGAGGCGATCGAGCAGATGGAGGACGCCGACGCCTATCCCGATGTCGTGATCGGCTGCGCCGGCGGCGGATCGAACTTCGCCGGCATCGCCTTTCCGTTCATCGGCAAGGCTTTACGTGACAAAAAGAGCATCCGAGCGATCGCGGTCGAGCCGGCGGCATGCCCGTCGCTCACCCGCGGCAAATATGCCTTCGATTTCGGCGACACCGGGCATCTGACGCCCCTGGTCAAGATGCACACGCTGGGATCGGAGTTCATCCCGCCCGGCTTCCACGCCGGAGGTCTGCGCTATCACGGCATGGCGCCTCTGGTCAGCCACCTGAAGGAGCTCGGGCTCATCGAGGCCCGGGCCTACCACCAGAACCCCTGCTTCGAGGCCGGCGTTCAGTTCGCCCGCCACGAGGGCATCGTGCCTGCTCCGGAGACGACCCACGCGATCCGCGCGGCGATCGACGAGGCGCTGAAAGCGCGCGAAGAGGGCAAGTCGCCGACCATCCTCTTCAACCTATCGGGCCATGGGCATTTCGACATGCAGGCCTACAGCGACTATTTCGCCGGCAAGCTCGAAGATCGAGACTATGATCCGAAGGCGCTCGAGGCGTCGCTTGCCCACCTGCCCAAGGTGGCCGCGGAGTGAGCGGCCCGACGGGCGGCGAGGTCCTTGCCCAGGGCGCCTGCCGGTGCGGACGGGTCGGCCTCGAAATCACGAAGCCGCCGCTCATCACCATGGCCTGCCATTGCACGGGCTGCCAGCGCATGACGTCGAGCGCCTTTTCGCTCGGCGTCGCCGTGCCGGAGGATGGCTTTCGGGTGACCGCCGGCGAGACCGCGGTCGGCGGCGCGCATGGCCCGATCGAGCATCGCTTCTGCGCGTATTGCATGAGCTGGCTTTTGAGCCGCATGCCCGGCGCCGGTTTCGTCAACGTCCGGTCAGCCCTTCTCGATCGCGAGGCCTGGAAGGCCCCCTTTGTCGAAACCTGGACCGACGAAAAGCTGACTTGGGCGCAAACGACCGCGAAACACAGCTTCCCGCGCTTCCCGGCGGAGGAGGCATGGCCAGCGATGATCGCCGAGTTTCACGCGTCGGGGGGTGGGGGCATTACCAGCGCCGGGTAATACGCAGCCGGCCGCATCGTCGGCGCAACCGTGCGCGCGCCCTCAGGCGGCAGCCGACGCTGCCCGCCGAACCCGATGGCCGGCGAGGCCCAGACCGGCGAAGCCGAGGATCATCATCGCCCAGGTCGACGCTTCGGGCGCGGCGGCGGCCAGAATCACGTTCCCGCCGAAAGTCCCTTGGCTCCCGTAGGTTGCGTTGGGAAACGCCAGGCCCGAGCTATCGACGACATAGGCATCCTGGATGAACGTGATCAGGGGATCGACCGTGAAGCCGGCGTTGCTGAAAGAGTAGCCGGCGTCCGGACCGAAGGAGCCCACATAGTACGTGTCCCCCGCGGTCAGCGTCACGGGCCGAAGGAGCGCACTCCACGACCAATCCGCCGAGCCAATGGTCGGGCTCGCGTTAGTCACTGTTGTCGCCGCGAGAAGGTGGCCGCTTGCGTCCCAAAGCCCAACCCGGACCGATGCGGGATCAGTGAACCAGCTATCCCAGGTCGCAAGCCCGACCACCGTGGCGTCCGCATTCGCGACGAATTCATAGCCGAGCGTCCACGTGTCGTTGGTCGGCCGCGACTGCCCGACGCCGGTGAAATCGACGCCCGGGCTCGGCGCGTCGCCAGCGATTGCTGGGCCTGACCAGGCAAAAGCCAACAAGGCGCCGATCAGCGCGATCCTGTTCGACATCGTGAAATCCCCCAGACCAATATTCGGAGCGCGCGCATCGGCGGCCATCCGCATCGTGGACTACCGGCCCGGAAAAGCGCAAATGCGAACTCGCCCGATCCGCGAGGGTGGTCGGATTGTTGGACCGCCGCTTGGACGCTGCGCGCGCAGTTCCCGGGGCGGGGCCCTCCTCACCCCGTGGCGAAATCCCAGAGCGAGCGCCAGACGCAGCGCTTGGTGGGGTTCTTGAAAGCGAGCGGGTCGAAATAGGCCAGGTGGCCGGTCGATCCGTCGTCCGGCCAGCGGAAGCCGACCTCGACCCTGCCGCCCTTGTTGGTGACGAACTGCTCGACCGGACCGGGATCGTCGGCCGCCGCGACCGTCGGGCCAAGGCGGCCCGTCGCCCCATCCTGATAGCGCCAGATCCGGCCGTCTTGCGTGGTCACGCGCACGAGCCGGGCGGACTCGTCGTAGGCGACGACGAGCGGCCCAAGCTTGCCCTGGCCCTTGTAGTCGCATTGCCGCGTCACCGGCCCCGCCGCGACGGCGACGGTCGAGGATGCGACGAGCGCTGCGAAAACGGCGGGGATCAGACGAGTGCGGGGCATGGAAATCGTGACTGCTCGGACGCTCATTCTGGAACGACGACCTCCGCTATTACCACGCACTGAAGCGCTTGCGCACCCAGCTATTGCGAGAATGAGGCGAATATTTTGCCCTTTCCTGCACAATGCGGCCTCGCTCCGATGATACGGGGACCGGGTTGCAATGGCGCCTCAACCTGCTATCAAGCCGCCCGCGGCGATGCTCTCGGCCGCTTCTCAAAAGGCCAATTCATGCTTGCATTCAGCCGACGCGCCGCGCTCTGGCTTCCTTTTGTCGCCGCTTCCGCCGCATGGGCCGCGGAGGATCCCGTCAATACGGTCATCCTCACCACCAAGCATGGCAAGATCGTCATCCGTCTGCGCCCCGACTGGGCGCCGAAGCATGTCGCGCAGATCGAGGCGCTGGTGAAGCAGAAGTTCTACGACGGCCTCGTATTCCATCGTGTCATTCCGGGCTTCATGGCCCAGACCGGCGATCCGACCGGCACAGGCACGGGCGGCTCGAGCCTTCCGAACCTGCCGGCCGAGTTCAACTCGACCAACTTCAAGCGCGGCATCGTCGGCATGGCGCGCTCGGAGGACCCGGACTCGGCCAATTCGCAGTTTTTCATCACGACCGGCGACGCTGACTTCCTCAACGGCAAATATACCGCCTTCGGCGAGGTCGTGTCGGGGATGGATGCGGTCGACAAGATCAAGGCCGGCACTCAGGAAAACAACGGCGCCGTCACGAACCCCGACAAGATCGTGACCATGCGCATGGCGCCCGCAGCGAAGTGACGAGGAGAAAGCGGAAATGGCGAACCCAGGCGACACGCTGACCCTCGAGACGACCAAAGGCCCGGTGGTGATCGAAATGAACCCCGCGCTCGCGCCGGGTCACGTCGCGCACATCAAGCGCCTCGTCTCGGAAGGTTTCTACGACGGCATCGTCTTTCACCGGGTGATCGACGGCTTCATGGCCCAGACCGGCTGCCCGAAGGGAAACGGAACCGGCGGGTCGAAATATCCCGACCTCAAAGCCGAGTTCAACGCCGAGCCGCATGTGCGCGGCACGGTGTCGATGGCGCGCGCGTCGAACCCGGATTCGGCGAATTCGCAATTTTTCATCTGCTTCGGCGACGCCCGCTTTCTCGACCGGCAGTACACCGCCTGGGGCAAAGTCGTCTCGGGCATGGAAAACGTGGACAAGATCAAGCGCGGCGAACCCGTCCGCGACCCGGACAAGATCGTCAAGGCGACCCTGAGCTGAGGGCCGCGGCCGCGCGCTGCAGGGCGGCCTCGCTGAGGCCGCCAGGCGCGGTCAGCGACCGCGCCCTACAGGATTGCCATGCGCGTCGACGATTTCGATTTCGCTCTCCCGCCCGAATGCATCGCGCTCGCGCCGGCCAATCCGCGGGACAGCGCGCGAATGCTCGTTGTCGACGCGGGCGGCGGGCTGGTGGATTCCCGCGTGCGCGAATTGCCTGACTTCCTGCGCCCCGGCGACGCGCTGGTCGTGAACGACACGAAGGTGATCCCGGCGCGGCTCGAAGGGGTCCGGGTCAGGGGCGATGTGGTCGCTTCGATCGAGGCGACGCTGATCGAGCGCGTCGACGACAGCCGCTGGCGAGCGCTCGCCCGCCCAGCGAAGAAGCTCAAGGTCGGCGAGCGCATCCGCTTCGGCGAGACGAGCGAAAGCATGGCCTGCCTGCTCTCCGCGCTCGACGCGGAGGTCGAGGACAAGGGCGAAGCGGGCGAGATCCTGCTGCGCTTCCACTTTGCCGGAGCGGCGCTGGACGAGGCAATCGAGCGGCTCGGCGCCCCTCCATTGCCGCCCTATATCGGCTCTCGCCGCGCGTCCTCGCCACGCGACCGGGCCGACTATCAGACCATGTTCGCGGCCAAAGCCGGCGCCGTCGCGGCGCCGACGGCGGGGCTGCATTTCACGCCTGACCTGGTTCGGCGCCTGGTCGAACACGGCGTCGAGCTCCACCGGGTGACGCTTCACGTCGGCGCCGGGACCTTCGCGCCGGTCAGGGTCGAAGATACGCGCGATCACAAGATGCATTCCGAATGGGGCGCGGTCGACGCCGTGACCACCGACGCCCTGAACTCCGCGCGGGCGCGCGGCGGACGGGTCGTCTGCGTCGGCACGACATCGGCGCGCATCGTCGAGAGCGCTGCCGACGAAGGCGGGCGGCTGCGACCTGTGGCGGGTCAGACCGATATTTTCATCACGCCCGGATACCGGTTTCGCTGCGTGGACGCGCTTCTCACCAACTTTCATCTGCCGCGATCGACGCTGTTCATGCTGGTCTCGGCCTTCAGCGGCCTCAAGACCATGCGCGCGGCCTATGCGTACGCCGTTCAGGCGGGCTACCGCTTCTATTCCTATGGCGACGCCTGCCTCTTGTTCCGCGCCGCCGCTGCAAACGCGTCCGGGGAGCGCCCGTGACCACACAATTTTCCTTCGCCGTGCACGCGACGGATGGGCCCGCGCGGCTCGGCGCCGTCTCGACCCCGCGCGGCGTCATTCGCACGCCCGCCTTCATGCCGGTCGGCACCGCCGCGACGGTCAAGGCCATGACCCCGGGCGGGGTGAGAGCGCTCGGCTTCGATGTCGTGCTCTGCAACACCTACCATCTGATGCTTGCGCCCGGAGCCGAGCGCATCGCAGCGCTCGGCGGGTTGCACCGGTTCATGAACTGGCCACACCCGATCCTCACCGATTCCGGCGGCTTTCAGGTCATGAGCCTCGCCAAGCTGCGCAAGCTCAGCGAGCGCGGCGTCGTCTTCCAGTCCCATATCGACGGGTCGCGGCATGAACTCACGCCGGAGCGGTCGATGGAGGTGCAGCGCCTGCTCGGCTCGGACATTCAGATGCAACTCGACGAGTGCGTGAGGCTGCCCGTCTCGCATGACGAGGCGGAGCGGGCCATGCGGCTCTCGCTGCGGTGGGCCGAGCGGTCGAAGGAGGCTTTCGGCGCGCAGCTGGGCAGGGCGATCTTCGGCATCGTGCAGGGCGGGACCGAGAAGGACCTTCGCATCTTCAGCGCCCAAGCGCTCTCCGAAACCGGCTTTGACGGTTATGCCATCGGCGGCCTCGCGGTCGGCGAACCGCAGGCCGCGATGCTCGAGATGATCGAGGCTGTGGTCCCGCACCTGCCACTGGATCGGCCCCGGTATCTCATGGGCGTCGGAACCCCCGACGATCTCCTGAAGGCGCTGCGGCGGGGCGTCGACATGTTCGATTGCGTGATGCCGACGCGCGCGGGCAGGCACGGGCTCGTCTTCACCCGGCGCGGGCGCCTTAATCTGCGCAACGCCCGTTTCGCCGATGATCCCCGTCCTGTCGATCCGCTGTCGTCGTCAGCGATGGCGCGCGACTATTCGCGAGCCTATTGGCGCCACCTCGCGAAATCTGGCGAAATTCTGGCGATGATGGGGCTGACCGAAATCAACCTCGCCTATTATCACGACCTCATGCTCGGGGCCCGCCACGCAATCGCCGAGGGACGAATTGATGCATATATAACCGAAACGCAACGAAATTGGGCGGAGGGCGAGGCTGAGGGCAGCTGATAAAGGCTTTCCGGCTTTCGCCCGGCGAGGGCCAAGTGTTTACCGGCCAGCGGGACTGTATTTCCCCGCGCGAATGTCCTTGATCCCCGGCGCCGTTCCTCAATCGGAAAGAAAAAGCCGCCGGCAAACGCAAGGGGCGAGACGCCTTTTCGGCGGCTCGCCCCTTTTTTTGTCCTTGGTGTGCGCTTCGAAATCCCGATTATTTTGCTTTATTATCCGTCCGTGAATCTGGGCGGCTCAAGACTATCGAACGCTT
This sequence comes from uncultured Alphaproteobacteria bacterium, assembly GCA_963794655.1. Taxonomy (GTDB): domain Bacteria; phylum Pseudomonadota; class Alphaproteobacteria; order Rhizobiales; family Beijerinckiaceae; genus Roseiarcus. The sequence goes on along the minus strand of CAWCEV010000003.1, from coordinate 459,132 downwards.
TGTCCTCCCACAGACCCTACGGCGCCCGGCGCCAAACATTTTGGCAGCGGCCTCCTTTTGGCAAGCCATTGCTAGTCCATATTTTCGCCCATGTCACGGGGCTTGGCGGCCCTGCCATGCATATTTTTTCTAGCTTGGGGGATTTTGGTCAAATGTGCAGCGGCGAATGCAAAAGTGCTGTGCGTCCGGCCCTCCAACCGCTTCTCCCGCCCGCCTTTCATCGGCAGCCGGGATGCCGTAAGAACCGCAATCGAATGCTTGGGGCATGGAGGCAAAATGACCGCGATCGTGAACGTCGTCGCTCGCGAAATTCTCGATAGCCGAGGCAATCCGACGGTCGAGGTTGATGTCGTGCTTGAAGACGGCTCGATGGGCCGCGCCGCGGTTCCATCCGGCGCATCGACGGGAACGCGCGAGGCGGTCGAGCTGCGCGACGGCGCCAAGGGCCGCTTTGGCGGCAAGGGCGTTCTCAAGGCGGTGGAAGGGGTCAATCGCGAGATTTTCGACGCCGTCTCGGGCCTCGAGGCCGAAGATCAGCTCAAGATCGATGAAACGATGATCGCCCTCGACGGGACCAAGAACAAGTCGAGGCTCGGCGCCAATGCGGTCCTCGGCGTCTCGCTCGCCGTAGCCAGGGCGGCGGCGGAGGCGGCCGGCCTGCCGCTCTATCGCTATGTCGGCGGGACCATGGCGAGGCTCCTGCCGACGCCGCTTATGAATGTCGTCAATGGCGGCGTCCACGCCGACAATCCGATCGACTTTCAGGAATTCATGATCATGCCGGTCGGGGCGCCGTCCCTGGCCGAGGCAGTGCGCTGGGGCGCGGAGACCTTTCATGCGCTGAAAAGCGCGCTGAAGAAGGCCGGACACAACACCAATGTCGGCGACGAGGGCGGTTTCGCCCCGAACCTGCCGTCGGCGGAGGCCGCGCTCGACTTCTGCGTCAAGGCGATCGAGGCTGCCGGATTCAAGCCCGGCGACGACATCGCGCTCGCCCTCGATCCCGCGGCCTCCGAATTCTTCAAGGATGGGGCTTACGTCTATTCGGGCGAAGGAGTGACGCGGTCGGTCGAGGAGCAGGTCGACTATCTCGTCAAGCTCGCCAACGCTTATCCGATCCTCTCGATTGAGGACGGCATGGCCGAGGACGACTGGCGGGGGTGGAAGCTTCTCACCGAGAAGATCGGCCCGACCCGGCAACTGGTCGGCGACGACATTTTCGTGACCAATGTCGAGATTCTCGAACGCGGGATCAAGGCCGGAGTCGCCAACTCGATCTTGATCAAAGTGAACCAGATCGGCTCGCTTAGCGAGACGCTCGCCGCCGTCGAAATGGCGCAGCGGGCGGGGTACACGGCGGTGATGTCGCACCGATCCGGCGAGACCGAGGATTCGACGATCGCCGATCTTGCGGTTGCGACCAATTGCGGACAGATCAAGACCGGCTCGCTCTCGCGCTCCGACCGGCTCGCCAAATACAATCAATTGATCCGGATCGAGGAGGAGCTCGGCGACCAGGCCCGTTTCGCCGGCCGCGCGGCTGTCAAGGCGAGTTAGGGCAAGGCCGGTAACTTCGCATTAACGCCGTCCCACGCAGGATCGGCGCATGGTTAAAAGGACGCGCCTGCGCAGGATTCTGACGCCCATCGTTCTCTACCTCGTGCTCGGGGCGACAACCTCCTACCTCGTGTGGGGCGCCTCGAACGGCGAGCATGGGCTCAAGGCCAAGGTCAAGTTCGACCTCGAAGCCGACGAGCTTCAGGGGCAGCTCGCTGCGCTGAAGCTCGAGCGCGCCCGCTGGCAGGCGCGCGTCGGGAGCCTCAGGCCGGAAAGCGTCGACAGAGATCTCCTCGACGAAGAAGCCCACGCGCTGCTCGACCGCGTCGCCAAGGACGAGGTCGTCATCTTCACCGCGCCGCAACCGGCGCGCTGAGAGGCCGCCGAACAATCCCTTAAAGCGTGATCTCGAAATAGTTGGCGTCGATCGCGACATTGTCCGGCCGATCCGCCGGCGCCTGGTCCGTACGGAACAGCATCCCGGGGACCTTCTTCTCCAAGGCGTCGATCAGGTCGGGGAGCGGCATGCTGCCCCAGCGCTTCTTCTTCGCCTCTGCCTCGTCCACGGGAATGATCGCGGCCTTCAGACCGTCCATCTGGTCGACGCCGTGCTGCTTGAGCGTCGCATTGTGGCTGCCGTGATGGCCGACCTTGTAGAAGATCGTGCGCTTGAGCAGATCCGGGCCAGTCAGCTTGAGCCCGCCTGACTCGCAGGTCCAGGCCTGCCAGGACTCCCAGTTGCCGACCTGCGCGTCGCCGGCGAACAAGAGCACATCCCCCTTGCCGGGCTCGCCAAGCTCGAGCGCGAGCACGAGGCTCGTGTTGTTGGTGTAGCTTTGCAGCGCAAGCGCCAGCTCCGTCGCGGAGCCGAGCCATTCGCCGTCGATGCGCCGCCAGTCGGCGCCGGCGAAGTAGTTTTCCCTGAAGAAGTTATCGACTTCCCGCCACGTCGCATCGTCGGCCCACGACTTGTCGAACAGCCGCGGACGGCCATCCTTTCCGAGCGGAATGGTGACTCTTGGATGAAACGGGGCCGCCTTGTCGTCCGTGGTTTCGTCGGGACTGGAATCCAGGCGGCGGTCCAACGCCGTGAGAACTCCCAGAGGCAGCGCGCCGTTGCCATTCGTCAGGAGGCCATAGGTCTCGGGACTCTTGGTCGACGGATTGATCTTCCGGATCAGCTTCGGATCGTGCGGCGGGCCCAGCACGTAAAAGCGGGCATTGGCGCCCGGGATCGCGAACGGCGGATCGTTCGGGCGGCAGAGCCGCACGTTGCCCCGCTCCTTCACCTTGTCGAACGCCGCTTCTGTGCTCCCGCTCGACGCGGCGGCGGCGCCGAGAGGCATCAGCGCAATGTCTTCCAGCGCATCAGCGGTCGTTCCGTCGTCGGCCGCGCGCAGCGCGCTCGCGCAGGCCCTGAGCTTGTCTTTCGCCTTGCCGAGCTCGTCACGGAGCTGATTGGCGAGTTCGTCCTTGGGGTCCTCGGTCCAGGCGACCCAGACCGCGCCGACCGCGAGCTTGGCGAAGGAGTCCGGGGCCTGGGTGAAGCCAGACAGATGGTCCCAATGCTCGTGCGTGATCGCAAGGACGTCCACCTTCTCCTGAGTGTCGCTGACCAGATTCTCCATCACTTTGGTCATGGTCTCCACAGCGCCCGGCGTCCCGAGAACGACACCGCAATCGATCATCAACTTGAAATCGTCGTGGCCGGAGCGTTTCACCCGGACGAGGATGCAGTCGCCCAGTCCCTGGCGATATACGCGCACCGTAACGCGACCACCTTTGGTGTTGTGAGCGGAAGCGGGCGTATGAGCCTTGGGGGAGGGCTTCGAGCGACGGTGCGCCGGGCCATTTGACGTGGCTTTCTTTGCCGCCTTGCGCGGCGCGCGGCGCGTCTTCGCGGTCCGGGCCGATTTCGACGCCGCCCTCATGACTGCCTCCCATGCCGATGCATGATCGCGAAAGTCTTGCTTCGCCCGAGCGGATCGTCGGGCGGATAGAAGACCTGTCCCTCGTCCGCCGCCGCTTTCATCGCCGCCATTTGCACGCCGACCTGATTCTTGAACGACCACGGCGAAAGCACCCGTTTGCGGACGACGTAGTCGAGGCGGGCCTTTTCCAGATCGAACAGGAGAGTGCAGCCGCCGCGATAGTTGGTGTGAGTCGGATTCGTGCGGACGCTTTGGGTGATTTCAATGACGAGGGTGGATTTGGGCAGTCCGTCCGGACCTGAGCGGCGGCAGACCCGCACCGAATGCACCTCGATCGGCCGAATCTCGCCGCTGTACTCCTGGTCGCCAAGCGTCCCCGTCCACGTCTTCGTCGGCTCCTCAAGGCCGAGAATCTGGCGGAGCAGACGGCGCTGGGGCTGCTTCGGGTAGACAAGCCAGTTTTTGAGCATGCCCGCATTCTTGCGCGAGAGCTCGAATGCTGTCGCGCGATCGATCGCCAAGCCCCACCTCAGGTCGAGCTCGGGAAGGACCGTTGAAAACTCGTCCGCGAGCTTCGGATCCATGGGCGGCGGCTCCCACAGCAGCGAGTCTTCGGCCAGCCGCTTGATGTCATAGGGCACGATTCCGCGTTCGCGGAAGGCGTCGATGAAAGCGACGCGATAGCCGCGGCTGTCGTCGCGCACGAGATCGCGATCCGCGGTGATGATCGCGCGCAGATAGTCGCCGAACTCGAGGTTGACGGGGGGGCAGTAGTCGAGCGCGCGGATGCACATGTTGAGAACATGCTCCGCGGTTTTCGACGCCTCGCTCGCGAGCCGGTTCGCGAGGTCGACCGAGATTTCGCCGCCGGGGAGGATGCCGGACCCGTTGGTCGCGAGCCGGATCAGGTCGGCGCTGCGCGACTGATAGATGGTGAGGAACGCGGCGAACACGGCCGAAACCAGTATCGCGCCGCGCGTGTGCGGTTCGGTGACGGTGTCATCGAGCTTCGGAACGCCGGCTCCGGTCTCGCCAACAAATTTGCGCAATGCTCCATGCATGCCCATCGCCTGGCCGAACTGTTGCGCCAATTGGCCGAGACGGCGAGCGATGTCGCTCGGCGAGCCTTGCGCTCGACGGATCTGCCGAGTCAGCGACTCGGGCATGGAGAAGTGCTGGAACAGCGCGACAATGTCAGCGAAAGCTTCATGGAACGCCGCCATGTCGACATTGGTGCGCTCCGAGTAGCGGGGATGCAGACCGTCGAGGAGCGCATGGGTCGTCTCGTGCGCGACGATGTCATGCGAGACGACGCCGAAGATTACCGAGCCGCGGACCACCGAACCGCTGCTATCGGCGGCAGGGAAATAGCCGAACAGGAGCGCAATCCTCTCGGGATCATAATAGGCGTTCGCTTCGCGCAGGGCATGTGGATAGATCCTGAGCCTCGGCACATATCCGTCATCTGGCGGGGGGCTTCCGTCCTTTGGACGGCGTCGGGCCCAGAGCGCCCTGCGGCCGAGCGCCCGCTCGAAGCGCTCGATCGTGCGCATCGCAACCGCGTAGGCCATCTGCTGATGGAATTGCGGACTGGATTCCGAGGGCGAGAGTCCGCTTTCGTGCAGGACGGTCGGATCGTTCAGGTTCACCGGCGCATAGCAGGCGTGGCTCGCGGGATCGATGTCGACGACCTCCAGATACTCGCCAACCGGACCCGGCTTGAGGTTGTCCTCCCACGGTGTCGCGACGGTTGCGACGCTCACGTCGAACAGGGTCGGATCCGTCTCCTGCCCCGGATCGTAGGCGTAGATGCGCAGGCGCCGGAAGGCGGGCTGCAGGATCGGCGGCTTGAGAGCCAGCTTGACGAAATGCTGGTTCATCGCCTTTTCAGCGTCGCTTGAGGGCGGCCTCCGCGACGGCGCCTTGGTCGGCCCCGCCGACACGCCCGCTTTTTCCAGGGCGGCGCGCAACGTCCGGGAAAGATCGGGTCTCGCCAGCATCTCTTCCACGAGTTCGGCTCGCGACTCGGTCGCCAAACGCCCGTCGAGACCCGACTTCGCCGCGACCTGCGCCGCCTCGAGATCGAGCAAAGAGAGTTTCGACGGCGGCCCCGCCGCGGCGATAGCGGGCCCGTAATCGCCAAGCAGCAATTTCAGGAGCGCGAGGCTCGCGGCGTCGGGGGGAGTCGCGACCAGTTGCGAAGCCGGCGCCGCGCCAAGCCCGAGCGCGTCGGCGGCGCGGAGCATCCCTGCGCCGAGTTCCGGAGCAGAGACGGCGGCGCCCTTGGCGGCGCTCTCGAACAGCGCCTTCCGTACCGCCTCGACCCGCATCCAGCCTTCGCGGTAGGCGTCGTAGTCCGCCCGGTGCTTGTCGATCCATAGCGCCGCCGCCGCGGCCACTTGCGGCGTCGCCGAGGAGGTGCCGTTGCCGTCGAAATCCACGACCGTCGGCTCGCCGAACCGGGCCCAGGGCACGTTCGGGGTATAGCCCGCGATCGCCGTCCGCATCTTGGCCTCGGGACCGTAGTTGCCGGCCATCCGCTTCAAGGGAAGATTCGCGTAAGGGGCGCCGTCCGCCATCACGCCGCAGGCGGCGATGACTCGGCCGAAGCGCGCCGGATAAACGACGACATGAGTTGGCGCGTTGCCATAGTTGTTTCCGGCCGCGGTCACGACCACGACGCCCGCGTCGTAAAGCGCGTTGATTGCGTCCGCCCATGCCTGAGACGGGATGCCGCCCATGCTCATGCTCACGACATGGACGCGCGTCCCGTCCGATTTGCAGAGGCCGTGGACGTAGTCGAACCCCTGCGCGATCGTCATGTTGCTGAACAGCACGACGCGGTTCGCGACCCGAACCGGGACGATCTCGGCGTTTGGCGCGCAGCCGAACGGCTTGAGGCCCGGCACGGTCGCGCCGGCCAGAATGCTCAGCGTGCCGCAGCCGTGGCTGAAATTGTTGAAGGGTCCCTCCGACCGATCGGTCGCGTCGTTCGGCTTGTCGGCGTCGACGAAATTATGCGCGAGATCCGCGCGCAGGTTTTTGGGAACCGATTTGTGGGCCGGGTCGTAGCCGGTATCGAGATGGGCGATCCGGACCCCGGCGCCGCCGCTCGTCTGCGCGAATGCAGCATCCATCTGGTTGTGGGCGCCGTCGCGGAACCAGTAGTTGTCGCCGGCAACGCCGGTATAGCCGTCGCCGATGTCTTGCGGATGCGGGCCTCCGGCGCGCGCCCCGAACCTTTGCCCCGTATCGGAGGGAGCGACGACCGGCCATTGCTGCACAAGGTCCGGTTCGACCGCGACGACGCTCGGATTGGCCGCGAGAATGTCATGGCAATGGTCCCAGGCCTCGGCGTCGTCGAGTTGCGCCGACGCCGTCGCCACCCGCCACACCCCGCCGCTCGCCGCAATACCCCGGGCCCGGGCGACGCCGATGCTGTGAAAGAGCGGCTCCGAGGCGAAGGTGACGGCAGGCCCGCTTACTCCCATGCGCATCGAGATGCGCGACGACGCTGCTGCCGAAGGGTCGCGGAATTTGACCAGAAAGCGGTTCGTCGACTCGAAAGCGTTCATTGGCGCATCCTCCCCCTTCACGAACCGGTGATCAAACCAATGCTAGCTCCGCAAGTCCAGAACGCCGTGATCTTGATCACATGGATGACGGCCGTGCCGGCAGAGTTCTTCGAGGCAGCTGGCGGGCTCCGAAGGCGCAAATCTGTGCGAATTTCGGGCCGCCGCCTGGGAGACGCTGAAGGTCAAAAGCGCTTCGCTGATCCGCGAATAGGTATTCGCGCCTAGCGCATTTGATGAGAGGGGCGCGGCGCCATCTCCTGCCGAGCGGCGCTCGAGCAGAGGTCCCGCAATAAGCTCGGGGCCGGGTCCAAATCGCCTGACGAAGCTGCGGGTCGTCTTGGGTTCGCCCCTCGCGCCGCGGGCCGCGTCGGGATGCTCGTCCGGCGGATGACCTTGTCTGGTTCTCGCGCGCCGCGCGTGCTAAGGCCGCGCCGCTTGCCGCCCGGCTAGGCCCCGATCGAAGGAAGTTCGGCCAATGACCGTTTCCGCTCCCGTATCCGTCCGTTCGAACTCGTTCTTTTCCGCCCCGCTCTCCGCCGCCGACCCGGAGATCGCCCGGGCGATCGAGCTCGAGCTTGGTCGTCAGCGCGATTCAATCGAGCTCATTGCCTCGGAGAACATCGTCTCGCGGGCGGTGCTTGAGGCGCAAGGCTCGGTCATGACCAACAAATACGCGGAAGGTTATCCGGCGCGCCGGTATTACGGCGGCTGCCAGTTCGTCGATATCGCCGAGACCCTCGCGATCGAGCGCGCCTGCCGGCTGTTCGACTGCCGGTTCGCTAACGTGCAGCCGAATTCCGGCAGCCAGGCCAACCAGGGCGTGTTCATGGCGCTCATGCAGCCCGGCGACACCTTCATGGGCCTCGACCTCGCCGCCGGCGGCCATTTGACCCATGGCTCGCCGGTCAATATGTCCGGCCGCTGGTTCAAGGTCGTCCCCTATACCGTTGATAGAGCGTCGCAACGGATCGACATGGACGCGGTCGAGGCGCTGGCGCGCGAGCACAAGCCCAAGCTCATTATGGCCGGCGGCTCGGCCTATGCACGGCACTGGGACTTCGCCCGGTTCCGCGCGATATGCGACGCGGTCGGCGCGCATTTCGTCGTCGACATCGCCCATTTCGCCGGCCTCGTCGCGGGCGGCGCGCATCCTTCGCCATTCCCGCACGCCCATGTCGTGACGACCACGACCCACAAGACCCTGCGCGGCCCGCGCGGCGGCATGATCCTGACCAACGACGCCGAACTCGCCAAGAAGATCAATTCGGCGATCTTCCCGGGCCTCCAGGGCGGGCCGCTCATGCATGTCATTGCCGCCAAGGCGGTGGCGTTCCACGAGGCGCTGACCCCCGAATTCAAGCTTTACGCCCATGCCGTCGTCGCCAACGCCAAGGCGTTGGCCGAGCCGATCCTCGCCGGCGCCTACAAGCTTGTGACCGGAGGCACGGATAACCATCTGATGCTGGTCGATCTCACGCCGAAGGGCCTCACCGGCAAAGCCGCCGAAGCGGCGCTCGACCGCGCCGACATCACCTGCAACAAGAACGGCATTCCGTTCGACCCGCAGAAGCCGATGGTGACGTCGGGGATTAGGCTCGGATCGCCCGCGGCCACCTCGCGGGGCTTCGGGACGGCGGAATTCGCCAAAGTCGGGCGGCTGGTGGTCGAAGTTCTCGACGGCTTGGCGGCGAACGGCGAATCGGGGAATGGTGGAGTCGAGGCGAAGGTGAAGGCGGACGTGGCCGAACTGACGCGACGGTTCCCGATCTACTAAGCGGCCGGCGCGGCCGACGAAGGGCGGCTCAGATGCGATGCCCCTATTGCGGCGGGCTCGATACGCAGGTGAAGGATTCGCGGCCGACTGAGGATGCTTCGTCGATTCGCCGGCGTCGCATCTGTCCCGATTGCGGCGGGCGGTTCACGACCTTCGAGCGGGTGCAGCTGCGCGAATTGCAGGTGGTCAAGAAGAATGGCCGACGCGCGCCGTTCGACCGCGACAAGCTCGTGCGCTCGGTGCAAGTCGCGCTCCGCAAGCGGTCGGTCGAGCCCGAGCGGGTCGAGCGGATGATCAACGGCGTCGTGCGCCAGCTCGAGAGCCAGACCGACGGCGACATTCCGACCGAACGGATCGGCGAACTGGTTATGGAGGGGCTCAAGGCGCTCGACGATGTCGCCTATGTGCGCTTCGCCTCGGTCTACCGCAATTTCCGCGAAGCGCGCGACTTCAACGCCATCGTCGGCGAGCTCGAGGCCGAGCCAGATCCGGCTCCGGCGCGCCAGACTGTCCGCCAACGCCGGGACGCGCCGGCTTCATGAACGAAAACGCGGGCGCAGGGACCGAAGAGGACCTGCGTTGGATGACGGCGGCGCTCAATCTCGGATCGCGGTCGCTCGGCCTCGCAGCGCCCAATCCCTCGGTTGGCGCGATCCTCGTCAAGGACGGGGCGGCGGTCGGGCGCGGAGCGACGGCGCCGGGGGGAAGGCCGCATGCCGAGCGGATCGCGATCGAGCGAGCAGGCGAGGCCGCCCGCGGCGCGACCCTCTACGTGACGCTCGAGCCGTGCTCCCATACCGGCGTGTCGCCGCCCTGCGCCGATGCGATCATCGCGGCCGGCGTCACGCGGGTCGTATCGGCGATGGAGGACCCAAATCCGCTTGTCGGCGGCGAAGGACACGCGCGGCTGCGCGCGGCCGGGATCGCGGTCACAGTCGGTCCTGCCGCCGCTCAGGCGCGGCGTGACCATCTCGGCCACATCCTCAGAGTGACGGAAGGACGGCCGTGCGTGACGCTGAAGCTGGCGGAGACGGCGGACGGTTTCGCCTCCGCCGGCGCCCACGATGGACGCCTGCGCATCACCGGGCCGATCGCCGATCTTCGCGTCCAGGTGATGCGCTCGACCCACGAGGCGATCATGGTCGGCGTCGGGACGGCGTTGGCGGACGATCCGGCGCTGACGGTGCGCCTGCCGGGGGTCGACCTCAAGCCGCTGCGCGTCGTGCTCGACCGTGGCCTGCGTTTGCCCGTGCGCTCGCGCCTCGCGGCGACCGCGCGTGATGTTCCGACCCTTGTCATCGCGGGGCCCGGCGCGGCGGAGGAGGCGGCTCGGCGCCTCGCCGATCTCGGTGTCGAAGTCGAGCGCGTCGGCCTCGACGCAGAGAGCGGAATCGATCTTGGCCACGCCCTGCGCGCGCTCGCCGCCCGCGGGATCACCCGCGTCTTCAGCGAGGGCGGGCCGCGCGTCGCCGGGCGGCTCATTGCGCTCAGGCTTGCCGACACGGTCGTGCTCATCACCGCCGAGAAACCGCTTGGCCGGCGAGGCGTAGCCGCGCTCGGCGAGGAGGCGCGCGCGATCCTCCTGGACCGATCCCGCTATCGGCTGCTTCAAACGCAGGCCCTTGGGCCCGACACGATGCGGGTCTGGGAGCGCACCGAATCGTAGCGCCTGGCCGCCTCTAGACCCGCTCCCGGGCCAAGGATGCCTGCACGGACAGCAGTTCGCACTGAGTGCGGCGAAAGTATAGGCGTCCGTCTCTGTCAAGCACGGGCAACAATTCCGAGCTGATCGGATTTGCATCTATAGTTCTATGTCGCTCAATTGCAATCTTCATGGAGATTACAACGGTATCAATCCTTTTTGTCACATAGAGCTCAACCAAATGCCTCAACATTTTGGTTTGGACATGGATCTGGAGTTGAGGCGATCGAACATCCAATTCGTTCCAGATCATCCTGGCGGCGCGATGGTGGTCAGATGGGCTGAAATCCTCGTCGCTTTGCGCGAACGCCGCGACATCGACCGCAAAACGGTCAAAGGTTTTCGCCCGGTCACCGACCGACAGCGCGTTCGCTACTGTCCCAACGCCGTGTAGAATTGAATATTGCAGGGACGACCGCGGCGGACGAACAATGGAATCGTCCGAACTCATCCGCGGCTGACGAAAGATGTCGTGGAAAGTAACGTCGATGTCCAGCCAATACAGCGTGGAGCGCGGATCGGGCCGATCGCGAAATGAAGTTTGGCCAGACCCAGACGCCATGATTCGAATGTAGCTCTTATTGCCCTGACATAAATCTATCATGCTATCGGTCGTAGCGGAACAACATACGCGCGAACGGTGCAAAAATTCGGCGCCCTTCAGCGCGGCCTGAAGAGAGTGTCAAATGTTCACTGGGATTATTAGCGACGTTGGCGAAGTCATTGAAATGGCGTCAAACGGAGAGCGAAACCGGCTGCGAATTGCCAGCGCGTATCCGGCCGGTTCGATCGACATCGGCGCTTCGATCGCCAACTCGGGCGCCTGCCTGACGGTTGTCGGCGTCGAATCACAGGGGAAGGGATCAGCGATCGCCTACGATGTTGGCGCCGAGACGCTCGCGGTCACTACGCTTGGGCAATGGCGGCCGGGGGCCCGCATCAACCTCGAGCGGTCGCTCAAGGTTGGCGACGAACTCGGTGGCCATATGGTCTCGGGCCACGTCGATGGGATCGCGGAGATCGTGTCGCGGCGCGATTTCGACGGCATGGCGCATTTCGTTATCCGTGCGCCGAAGGACCTGGCCAAGTTCATTGCCATGAAAGGTTCGGTCGCGCTCGACGGGACGTCGCTCACCGTGAACGCGGTCGAGGGCGATACGTTCGAAGTGTTGCTGATCCCGCACACGCTGAAGGTGACAAGCTGGGGCGAGCGCAAGGCCGGCGACAAGGTCAACATCGAGGTCGACCAGATGGCGCGCTACGCGGCGCGGCTCATCGAGGCAGGACAGGGGATTCGGTCATCGGCATGAGTTCGGCTGCGCTGCGAGTTGTAAGGACCCGGTCGATCAGCCCCCAGTCGCGCGCCTGCTCGGCGTCCATGAAATGGTCGCGGTCAAGCGTGCGCTCGACCTCCTCGTAAGTCCTGCCGCAATGCCTGGCGTAGAGGCTCGTGATGCGCCGCTTGGTCTTCAGGATGTCCTCGGCGTGGATGAGGATGTCCGATGCCTGGCCCTGGAACCCGCCCAGCGGCTGATGTACGTGGAGGCTCGCGTTGGCGAGCGCCGCGCGCTCGCCAGGCTCCCCGTCATCAGGAGAAACGACCCCATCGACCGGGCGGTCCCGATACAGAGAGTGCGGACGGGCGCCTTGATGAATTGCATCGTGTCGTACATCGCGAGCCCGCTCGTCACGACGCCGCCGTAGGAATTGATATAGAGGTCGATCGGCTTCTTAGGGTTGTCGGCCTCGAGGAACAGCAATTGCGCACAGATCAGCGAGGCCATCTCATCGTTGACCTCGCCGCTTGCAAACACGATTTGCTCGCGAAGCAGGCGGGAGTAGATGTCGAACGCCCGCTCCCCGCGGTTCGATTGTTCGACGACCATGGGGACGAGCTGCATCGTGTCGCGCATGTCGCGAGTTCCCTTGCAAGTTGCTGGATTGGGTAGTTTCGAACCGCTAGGCGGCCAGGCTCACGGGGCGAAGGTTGTCGTTGGCGCTCTTTCGGCGAGTATCGCCCTCGATCCTGTGAATGACCCGGAACAGGGTGCCGCCCTGCGGGCCGGGTTCGATCCTGAATGTGACGGTGCTTTCGGGGAAGGGGGCGCCGTCCTCCCGCATCCGGTAGCAGACCTCAACGCCGGGAACGGACGCGACTGGCTCCGGCTCAGCGAGGTCCGCCCCTGGGAGCCACGGTTCGCGAAACGCCGGAATGGCGATCGCCCGCCATACTTTTTCCGGCCTGGCGTCGAGTTCGACCTCGAGGGCGATTTCGGCCTCAGCTTCCTCGCGCGCGTCACTTGGAATGTCGCTCATTCGTCCATGTCCTTGAGCAGCGCCCTGAGATCATCGATGCGGCGCGGCCAGTAGGCTCGATATCGGGCCAGCCACTGTCCGATCCGCAAAAGCCCCTCCGGGTTGACTTCATAGTTGACGAAACGGCCGTCGCGCCGCTCGCGCACGAGCCCGGCGGAGCGCAACACTGCGAGATGCTGCGACATAGCCGGTTGGGTGATCGTCATGCCGCGCCTGAGGTCGCTCGCGTTCATGCCCCCGGCGGCAAGCTTTTCGAACACGCTGCGCCGGGTGGGATCCGCCAAGGCTTTGAAGATGTCGCTCTCCATGGCGACAGATAAGCACATACTTATGTGTCGCGCAAGCGGTCTTGCTGCTTGGCGGGAGCTTGGCGCGCAGCGCACGAACGCCGGGGCGTCGCCCGCGTCTTCAGTTCGCGCGCCCGCGCACATAAGCGCGCTCGCCGGTGCGCGCGCAGTACCAGACTTCCAGCATCTCGCCCGACTGCGGATCGCGGAACCGCTCGGCGGTCAGGCTCCAGCCCGGCCCGCGCGGCGGGGCGTCGAGCGGATGGCGTTTGTAGCCGCCGCTGCGGAAGAAGAACCAGATCAGGATGACCGCCCCAAAGATTCCGAGCGGGAAGAGTACCGGGATCATGAAACGGGTTCGATCACCGCTGCCGTTCCGTAAGCGACGATCTCGCTCATGGTGTTGCCGATCTCGGCGCTGTCGTAGCGCATCATGAGCACGGCGTTGGCGCCCATCGCTGTCGCGTTCTGGACCAGGCGGTCGAGCGCATGGCGGCGCGCCTCCTCGAGCAATTGCGTATATTCGTGGATCTCGCCGCCGACGATGGTGCGCAGTCCAGCCATGATGTTGCCGCCAAGTCCGCGGCTGCGCACGACGACGCCGAAACATTGGCCGAGCGTGGTGACGGTGCGATGATTGGCGACGTTTTCGGTGGTGGCGACGATCATTGGGCTGCTCCGGCGCGCACGCCCTCAAGCGTCGGGCCTCGAGCGAGCGTCGGCCGCGATGCTTACGCCGAAAGTCTCAAATTTCTGTCACCGAATTCCCGACCGCACCCGGCCAAAGTGGCGCGCGAGAAAAAGCGCCATGATGAGCGCGCCCAAGGCCACCAGCGACCATTCGGCGATCACGTCGCTTCCCTTGGGCGCGAAGGCGAACACGGGGGCGAAGCCCACGGCAAGATTTCAGGAAGCCCCAAACGACATTGACCAAAGGTGAGGACTTGCCCACGCCAGGCGGCGAAGCGAACGGCGTCTGAAACGGGCGCCCGCAGATCCCTTCGACGAAGTGCGGGACGCCGTTGGCGAGTAGCAATCCACTGACGAATTGCAGGAGGTAGATGTACCAGGGGAGGCTCAGCATGGCGGGCCGGCTTTCATTTGGAGATCTGAATATCCGAGGACGCGGGCTTGGGTTCTGTGGTCCAGCGGGCGATCGTCCGGGCGAGGCTCGGACCGATCAGGATCACGAGCAGCAGGCGTCCGATCTGCATCGCCATCACGAAGGGCACATCGACCGGGGACGACGTGGCGATGATCGCCACAGCATCCGCGCCGCCGGGGCTCGTGGCGAGATAGGCAGTCAGCGCGTCCGTTCCGGCCGCCTCGTGCAACGCGAACGCTAGGGCACCACACAGCGCGATCAGGGCGAAGATGGACGCGAGGATCCTTGGCAATTGTTTGGCCGCGTAGAGCACGATGTCTCGCGTGAACCTAAGGCCGATCGACCAGCCGACCAGCGCGTAGCACATGGCGAGGAGCCACGGCGGCAGCGTGATGGTAAGGATGTGGGCCGCCGAAAGGGGAGCGCCGACGAACAGCGGCAGAAGCAGCGGACCGGCTGGCATCCTCGACTTCATTCCGACGACCGCGCCGCCGAACGCCAGAGCGAGCGTGCCGAGGAAAGGCCCGGCCGCGAGAGGCGGAAACCAGTCGATCGGCGCCGCCGCGCCTCCCGAAACCGAATAGACCCGCGCGACGATCGATGCCACCAGCCCGACACATGCGACGCGCAGATATTGCATGACCGCGACCAGCCTCAAGTCGCCGCCGAAGGCCTCCGCCATCAGCACCATCGCGGTCGCCGCGCCGGGGGAGGAACCCCAGACGGCGGTCGAGCCCGGGAGCACTTTCCACCGCGCCAGGACGAAGCCGAGGCCGGCCGCCATGAGGATGACCGAGCCGATCAGGAGCAGGAACATCGGCCATTTCTGGAAGATGGTCAGGATAATATCGGCGGTGATGCTGCGCGCGACGAGGCAGCCGACAAAGCCCTGCGCGATGACGAAGGCCCAGGGCGCAATCCTGACGCGCCCCTCGAACCAGGAAACGAGGATCGCCCCGCCTATGGCGCCGAGCAGCAGAGCCGCCGGCAAGCGCGTTAGCTCGAAGGCCGCAATCAAGACAAGCGAGGCGGCGAGAAGCGCGCCCCATTGCAGCGCGGGTGGGCTCCCTTTCAGACTGAGACGCGACATTGCGCGTCAGGAGGCGGAGAAAGCCAGCGCGTCGCTGTCGGTCACGCGGGCGATCCGGGGAAAAACTCGCCGCATCGAATGCTCGTGCGGTTCAAGCGCCATGCTGGTCGTCGCGTCCGTGACGATGACGAGCTCGTAGCCCAGCTCCCAAGCCTGCCGGGCGGTCGATTCGACGCCGAACTGGGTCGCGACGCCGCCGAGGACGATCGTGCGGACGCCGCGCTCGCGAAGCGTGAGGTCGAGCTCGGGAACGGAAAACGCGCCCCAGCTCCTCTTCGTGATCTTGAGATCGCCCGGTTCGGCCAGGCCCGGCGCGAGATCGATGAACCCTTGGGGCAGGGGATTGGGAAGCGTCGAGGGCTCGTCGACCGGGCGCGGCGGCTGGTCCGCGACGGGCGCCGCGTTGACTAAGACCACCAGCGCTCCCGCGGCGCGAAATTTCCGCGCCACCGCCTTTCCCCGCTCGACCAGTTGCTCGGCCGGGATCGGTTCAAGCTTGCGGCCGAGAATGCCGTTCTGCAGGTCGATCAGCACCAGGGCGGTGGTCTTGGACTCGAGAGCGATCATCGGCGCGGTAGCTCCGGCGGCGGCGCAAAAGTTGCGTCTTGACGATTTATGAGGAATACTCGTAAATCACTAATATGAGTGTTCCTCATAAATGTCAATCGAAATTCAGCCGGCCGCGAAGGAACCGAAACGAGAGCGCGGCAAGCAGCGCGTCGCCGCGCTCATCGACGCGGCGGCGGAGCTGTTCGCGGAGAAGGGCTACGAGGCGACCACCATGACCGAAATCGCGCAGCGCGCGGGCGCGTCGATCGGCTCGCTCTACCAGTTCTTTCCCTCCAAGGAAGCGCTGGCCGAGGCCCTTTTCAATCGATACGCCGAGCGGGCCGTGGAGTCCTTCGCCGGGGTCGAGACGCTTGCTCACGGGCGCTCGCCGCGCGAACTCGCGGACCTGCTTATCGATTATAGGCTCGCACTCAGAACGGATCGCGACGCGACGATCGCGCTCTCAAGCTCGGTCGCCGGCATCGTCGAGCGCCGTAAGCCGCTCGGCGACGCGCTGCGTGGACGCATCGCCATGATCCTCAGCGCTGCCAACGGCTCCTTGAGTGAGGAGGAGGCGGCGGTCGCTGCGGTCATCGTGAGCCAGATCATGAAGATGATCCCGGCGCTCGCCGCGACGAAAGACGCGCGCCCCTCGCCGCTCATCGCGGAAGCGCGGAAGCTGTTGACCCTTTACATCGCCGAGGTCTTGAAAACCTGAAGAGGACGGCGGCGGCCTCGCTCAGTCCTGATATTCGTTGATTACCGCGTCCGCGATCGCGCGCTTGGTGATGACGCCCACGACATCGGCGGCGCGAGGCCGGCGAGCGCCGCGAAAGACGATCGCCGCGCCAGCCCTGTGGCGTCTGAGCCTTGCCAGCGCGAGGCTCAGCAGATCGATGTCGCGGCAGACCACCAATTGCTTCTCGACGAAGTCGTCGACCAGCCTTTCCGGGTTGCTCACGCTTTCGCGCCAGATACCCGAGCGGGGAGGGACGAGGCCGACAATCCTGCCTTCGCGCTCGACGATCATGGCGCGCAGGTCGTCCACGTCTTCCCAGCCGATGCACTGCCTCAGCGTCGTGCCCGCTTCGGCGACGATGAACCGCCGCTCCATGACGTCCTGCGCCTGCTGGACGAGGTAGAGGTTGACGTGCCGCTCCTTTGGGATGCGGTGGCCGCGGTGGCGCAGCTTGATGGTGTAGATCGTTTCGGCGATCAACGCGCGCCGGACGCCTGCAGCGACGGCTACGGCGAGGATCACCGGCACGATGATCGCGTAGTCGCGGGTCATCTCGAACACCATCACGATGGCGGTCATCACGCCCCCGGTCCCCGCCCCGACCATCGCCGCCATGCCGACGATCGCGGCTGAGGGCAATGTCATCCCCGCATTGGGGAGGAGCAGGATCGCAAACGAGGCGAATGCCGCCCCGAGCGTCGCGCCGAGATAGAGCGAAGGCGAGAAGATGCCGCCCGAGGCGCCGCAGCCTAGGCTGATCGTGGTTGCGAGCAGCTTGAGCGCGAACAGAAGTGCAAGCAGCTCTGTCGCCGTCATGCTCTGGTCGAGGACCGACTGGATGACGCCGTAGCCGACGCCGTCAATGTAGGAATGACCGAAAGCGTGGGTGAGGCCGACCATCATCAGCCCGACCAGCGTCATGCCGATAATGTTTTGGGTGTAGATGTTGCCCGGCAGCTTTGGAAAACCGTCCTCCATGAATACCAGAAGCCGGATGAACGCCCAGGCGGCGACGCCGCAGAGCGCGCCGAGCGCGGTAAACGCGATCGCCGCCTCGACGCCGAAAGCGCGGGCGGTCGGAAAGACAATCTCCGGAACGGTGAACGCCGGATTGGGGCCGATCAGAATGCGGCCGAGCATGGTGGCCGATCCGGTCGCGATCACGACCGGCAGGAAGGTGCGGTTGGAGACTTCGGGCAGGAGGATTTCGATCGCAAACAACACTCCGCCGAGCGGCGTGTTGAAAGTGGCCGCGATGCCGGCGCCCGCCCCGGCGGACAGAAGGGTAATCTTCTGCCCGGTCGAGAGCCCGATCGCCTTTGAAAATGCGGATCCCAGCGCTGAACCGATCTGGATGATCGGCCCCTCGCGCCCGACCGACGCGCCCGATCCGATCGACAACGCCGACGCGAGCGACTTGATGACTGCGACGACACCGCGGATGTCGCCGCGCTTGTAGTAAATAGCGTCCATAACCTCGGGGACACCGTGCCCCTTGGCCTCGGGGGCGAAGCGCTCGACCAGATAGACGACGACGAGGCCGCCGAGGACGGGCGACAGGATCACCCAGTTCCCGAACCGGCTCGGCCCCTCGAGGATGTTGGCGTCATAGGCGACCTTGAAAATCCCGTTGAACATCGCGTTGTGGATAAGGCCGATTAAGGATCGAAGCGCGACCGCGCCGATGCCGGTCATGATCCCGACGCCCAAAGCGAGCAGGCAGAGGATGAACAGGCTGACTCGCCTGTCGTCTTCCTCCCTCGCGGCGACGGTCACGGGATGATCGGCAGTGTCGGCGGTCGTTGACGTCATGTCGTCCCTCTGTTCCCCAGCCGATACCGGATGAGAGCGCGGGTCCCGGCCGACCCGCCCCTCAGCAAACGCGCCTCAAGCAGCCGCGCTGCAACGCATGTCGCCTTCGCCGCGAAGATCGCTGCGTGACTTACGTCAATGAACTGTAAGTCCCCCAGTCGCCGCGGGAGGAATCGCGCTTTGTCGGCGCAACGAACCGGGTTCATTCCGGCTTTTTTTGGGCGAGAGCGCCGAACCGGTCGTCCATCTCCAACGATGGAAGGGTATTTCTGCCAGAAGCATGTTATTGCGGCCGCCGCGATTTCGCCGCTTTTGGTTTCGAGAACCGGAGACAAGGCCGAACGGACGGGTCAATCATGCCTGATGCGCGAATTCTTCTCTTGATTGGCCTCGCGGGCTTGGCGATTTCCTCCAGCGAGGGACGGGCGCAAAACCTGTTTGCGTTTCCGGGATTCGGTTCGCCGTCGCCGGTGCAGCAGCCGACCGAGACCTACCTGCCGCCTGACGCCGATCCCAATTATTCGACTCCGGGAGGCTTCGACAAAGACGTCGACATGAGCCTCACGACCCGCAAGGAGGTCAACGATCCGACGGGGGAGCCTGCGGGCACGGTCACCATCAACACCCGCGAGCGCAAGCTCTATCTCTCGCTCGGCGATCGGCGCGCGATCCAGTACGGCATCGGCGTCGGGCGCCAGGGTTTTTCCTGGAAGGGCACGGCCGAGATCGGCCGCAAGGCGTTCTGGCCCGGCTGGACGCCGCCGCCGGAAATGCTGGCGCGCCAGCCGGGCCTGCCGGTGCATCTCGACGGCGGCATGGAGAACCCGCTCGGCGCGCGTGCGCTCTACCTCTTCCAGGACAAGAAGGACACGCTGTTCCGCATCCACGGCACCAACGAGCCGAAGTCCATCGGCAAGGCCGTGTCCTCGGGGTGCATCCGGATGATGGACGCCGACGTGATGGATCTCTACGGCCGGGTCGCGAAGGGAACGCCCGTCGTCGTGCTTTGAGCGTCCTCCGGAAGGGTGAAGACGGCGCAGGGCGAGGCGATGCCGCGCAGCGCGTGATCGCCGAGCGGAATGAGCGGCGTCGGGGTCTCGGCGGCGAAGGCGCCCGAAATCAGGACGGCCCGGTCGAGCGGCCGGCATAGCCCTTCGAGCCGGCTGACCAAATTGACGGCGGGGCCGATCGCGGTGAAGTCGAGCCGATCGGCCGCCCCGATGGCGCCCCACAGGATCTCGCCAAGATGCAGAGCGACGCCGAACGGCAAGGGAGAAAGCCCCCGCCGTCCTCGCGCCTCGTCGAGATGCGCCATTCCTGCGCGCGCGGCGGCGACCGCGCTCAGCGCGGCCTGACACGCGCCGCGCGGCGTCGCGCCCGCGACGGGAAAGACCGTGAGCACGCCGTCGCCGATGAACTTGAGCACCTCGCCGCCGAAAGCTTGGACCGATAGCGCGATGCGGTCGAACCAGGCGTCGAGCGCCTCGATGACCTCCGGCGGGGGAGTGCTCTCGGATAGGGCGGTGAAGCCGCGCAGATCGGCGAACAGCAGCGCGGCCTGGATCGTCTCGCCGACCCCGCGTCCCAACGGACCCGCGAGCACCCGCGCGGCGCTGCGCCGGCCGAGATAGGCCTCGAGGGTTGCGGTCAGTGTCGCCCGGGCGGTCAGCGCGGCGAGCGGCGCCGCGGCGAAGCGCGCTGCTTCGCTGAGGCGGGCGGATTCGTTGGCGGTGAAGGGGCGCGGCCCGATCCAGGCCAGGGTCGGGCCGTCAGCCTGCGGCGCGACCGCGTCCTCATGCACGGGCATCACGCCAAGGCCTTCGAGCCAGGCCCGCCCAGTGTCCCTTGCTGACGAAGTCGCGCGCCCTCCGGGCAGGAACCCCAGCGCCTCGATCACCTCGCCGCTGTCGGCCCGCCAGAGCCAGGTGCGCCGCGCGACCAGCGGGTGCGACGCGGCCAGCGTCAGCGCCCCGGCCGTGAGCGGAGCGCCGTCCTCGATCAGGCGCCGGCCGAGGTTCGAGAGAAAGCCTTCCGGCGTTGGCGTTTCGGCCGCCGCGTCGATGAGCCAGGCGAGGGGTGAAGAGAGCCGCATGGATCGATCATCGGCTGGACAAAGCTGCCTTGTCATCCATGATTTCAGTCCGTTGTCTGTCGTACGGCGTTTGCATCGTCTCTATGGCGGAGGCGCCGGCGAGCTCAATATTCAACCAGATGGTTGACCTTCAGGCCCGCTTGCCCATATTGAACCCATGAGAACGAAACCGGCCTTGGCCCGGCTCTAGAGGAAAAACCCGATGGATGAATTGCTCATCGTCCGGCGCGAGACCCAGATCGCGGCGCCGCCCGCCACTGTTTTCGCCTTCCTGACTGATCCGCAAAAAATCCTGAGCTGGATGGGCGCCGAGGTCTCGACCGAGGTCCATCCGGGCGGACTCTATCTCGTCAAGGACGTCGGCGGGCGGCCCGGCCGCACCGCGCGTGGACAGTTCCGCGAGGTCGTTCCCGTCCACCGCCTCGCCTATAGTTTCGGCTGGGAAGGGGACGAAGCCGTGCCGCCGGGCTCCGGACTGATCGAGATCGACCTCCTCGACCGGGACGGCGGCACTCTCTTGCGCATGACGCACACCGGACTTCCCAACGCCGCCGAATGTGCCAACCACGCCAAGGGCTGGACGCATTATCTCGGCCGGCTGGGCCTGGCGGCCGCGGGCGGGAAACTCGGCGCGGACGACTTCGGGCGCCGGAATGCGGTGTGAGGGCCAAGGCCCTCGCGCATGACGAGGCGCCTGAGCGGCCCGATCGCGGACATCGCCGCCAGAGCCGCGCCGCGGGCGAAGTCGGCCGGGGCGAAATGGGCCAGCAAGGCGCGGTTGAGCCCGTCGACCATGCCCGTCCGCAGCGCGATATCGGTCCGCCGCGAGCGTTCATAGGCGCTGAGCGCCTCGGGCCCGCCGATGTCCCGGCCGGCCTCCCGCGCTTCGACCGCGCAGGCGATGATCGCCTGCACGTCGCGCAGGCCGAGATTGAGCCCCTGCGCGCCGAGCGGCGGAAAAACGTGAGCCGCGTCCCCGACGAGCGCGAGCCGGGCGGCCACGATCCTCGGAACGATCTGGCGCGTCATCGGGAAGAGGCCGCGCTCGCCCTCGATGCGCATGGCGCCGAGAAGCGACTGCGCCTGGCGCTCGATCTCGCCAGCCAGCGCTTTGTCGCCGAGCGCCGCACGGCGGCGCGCGTCCTCCTCCGTCATCACCCAGACGAGGCTCGACCGATGGGGCGCGGTGGCTGTGGCGGGTAACGGCACGAGCGTGAATGGGCCGCCGGGAGTGTGGAACTCGGTCGAAAAGCCGCGATGGGGCAGGCGATGCTCGAGGAACACGGTCAGCGCGCTCTGCCTATAGGCGTGAGGGCGGGCCTCGAGCCCGGCGGCGCGGCGCGCCTTCGAATCCCGCC
This sequence comes from uncultured Alphaproteobacteria bacterium, assembly GCA_963794655.1. Classification (GTDB taxonomy): domain Bacteria; phylum Pseudomonadota; class Alphaproteobacteria; order Rhizobiales; family Beijerinckiaceae; genus Roseiarcus. The sequence goes on along the minus strand of CAWCEV010000003.1, from coordinate 437,245 downwards.
CGTCGGCGCCGATGACGAGCCGGGCCGAGATCGTGCGTCCGTCTTTGAGCCGCGCCCAGGCGGGACTCGCAGCAAAGTCGTAAGCGGCGACGCCCTCGGCGACCCGCTCGAGGCCGGGGGCGCGTCTCGCCTCGTCGGCGAGGATCTCAGCCATCCGGTCGTTCTCGATATTCCAGCCGAACGCCTCGAGCCCGATTTCGGCGGCGTGGAATTCGACCGGGCGCGGCGGAAACAGCGTTCCCGTGTCGTCGATGAGCCGCAGCGACCTGAGCGGCGCTGCTTCGGCCCTAAGTCGCGTCCAAAGGCCGAGCGAGTTGAGAAAGGCCACTGACGGATCGAGTAGCGCAACCGTGCGCCCACGCCCGGTCCGCTCGCTCGCCCCGCTGAGAACGACGTCGAAGCCCGCTCGGGCGAAGCCGAATGCGGCCGCGAGCCCGGCCAGCCCCGCGCCGGCGATGAGAACATCCGCAGGGCGCGCGGTTGGCGTTTCGCTATTGGCCATTCTCGATCTCCCGCGAGCCTCCCCGAAAGCCCGGACGCTCGGCCGAACGACCGGGGAGACGGCGCGGCGCAACTTTGATAAGGCGAAGGCTGCAAGGTCAAGCCGAGGCCGGCTGAGCCGCGCGGTCCGTGGGCGGCAAGGCGGATAGGGCAGGGCATGTCGATCGAAAAGCGGCCTGTTGGCGTCGCGAACGCGGCGGGATTCTCCGTCCACGTCTTCACCGCTTCGGGCGGGGCGGTCGCCGTTCTTGCGCTCTACGCCGCGATCGAGCGCAATTTCGCCGCCTGCTTCGCCTGGCTCGGCCTCGCCTTCTTCATCGACGGCATCGACGGCACGCTCGCCCGCGCCGCCCGCGTGCAGGTGACCGCCGCCTCGATCGACGGCGCGGTTCTCGATCTCGTGGTGGATTTCCTCACCTATGTGCTGGTGCCGGTGGTCGCGCTCTGGCGCTCGGACCTCATGCCGACCGAGGCTTCGTTCTGGATCGGGCTCATCGTGACCATCGCCTCGGCGCTTTATTTCGCCGACACCAGGATGAAGACCGACGATCTCTGGTTCCGCGGCTTTCCGGCGACCTGGAACGTTGTTGTCCTCTACCTCTTCGTTCTGAGGCCGCCATGGATCGTGAGCGCCGTCATTCTTCTAGGCGCGGCCGCGCTGATGTTCGCGCCGATCGTTTTCGTCCATCCGCTGCGTGTGGTCCGGTTGCGCGGCCTGACCATCGCCATGACGGCGGCGTGGTTCGCGCTCGCCGCGATCGCCATCTTTGAGAGGCTCGCCCCCCCGGCCTGGGTCGGCTGGGGCCTCATCGTGACCGCCGCCTATTTCCTGTCGCTGCCGCTGATGCGTCATTCGCCGCTCGCGCGGGGTTGAGCCGATCGGGCGATGTCCTCTGGGGATGTCCGAAGCGCCTTGCGGGGCGAAGCCAATCCTTGGTATAGCCGCCGCTCGCGATGCTGCCTGGCTTCATCGCCGGCCTCGTGGCGGAGTGGCTACGCAGAGGACTGCAAATCCTTGCACCCCGGTTCGATTCCGGGCGAGGCCTCCAAAGAATCAACATATTATGTGTTGCGCGATAGTCGCAAAATGAGCTCTCAGAAAAAAATGCCGGCGGGAACCGTGCCGGGCGGCGCTTGAGACGGAACTTTACTTGCTACCATCGTCGTTTTAGAGAACTACGCCTCCCCGAATACCGACGTAGCGGGGGAATGCTGTGAACCGAAATTATGCGGCGCTCTTAGCCGCCGCAGTTGTTGCAACAGGCCTTTTTTGCGGCGGAGACGCCCGTGCGCAGTCTATTTATGTGAAGGTTGAGGCGGTCGCCTTGCCTTTTTCGTCTCAGGATTTCTACGTCTTTTCGGTAACGAATAATCTGGCTGGCGCGAGTCGGATCTACCAATTCACCGCAGCCCTGGACGGCGTCGTTTTTGCGATCGGCGCGCCGCCGGGCTTTAACCTTACCGATCAGACCTTAGTGACATGGACTGATGGCGACTACAATTCCGCGATTGCGCCCGGCGAAACCGGTCAATTCTCTGCTCTCAATTACGCCGGTCCGATACCGTCGCCTAGCAGTGATTGGACCGCTAGCGTGGAAGGCGGACCTAATGGCGAGATGACTGAGTTCTTCGAGGGTACTGTTGAGACCAACATTCCCGAACCCTCGACCTGGGCGATGATGCTGATCGGCTTCGCCGGGCTCGGATACGCGGGTTGTCGGGTGCGGCGAACGCGCCTCCCGTCGCCTCTCGTTTGAGCAGATCGCAGCCCGGCCCGGGCATGGCGAATCATGCGCCGGGTTATGCCTCGTCGCTGAGCTTCACGGGCGGCGGGTTGATGCAGGAATGCGTCGCTGGCCGAAGAGCGAACATAGGCGGAGGTGCGCAGGAGATCACCGGCGAGGTCGCCCGCTCAATGGCGATGAAGGCGACGCCGCCGGTGAGGGCGACGGCGACTGCGAGAAGGCCGCGCCTGAGAAATTTGCCTGCCACTCAGCTCCCTCTCCCGCGCTGTCCTTTTCCGCGTGATGTTTGTCAATTCTGTGGGGCTCCGCCGGCTGCGGCGGCAATCCTCTTGGGGCCACAAATCCTTGCTGAGAATCAGAATTATGGCTAAGCTGCACCCCATGAGCAACCCCGCCTTTCCTCGGGTCGAGGCCGCGCGCCGGCGTTTCCGCGCCCCTCCCGGGGGCGAAAGGGGCAAGATAATCTATCCCGGCTGAACCCCCGCGCAACCCGTTGAAAAGGCCCGATTCGGACGAAGATTCCAAGAAAACCCAAGACTATCCAACCCGGACGAGCAGGGGTCTTCGCCGCGAAGCGGCCCTAAACCAAGAAAACCCAAACGGCGTGCCGCGCGCCCGTCCGCCGATCACAAATCCGCGATCGATCAGCGCGTCCCATGGGCCGTCTCAAACGGGGCGAAGCGCGGCTGGAGTCGCTTGCGTCTTTCATGAACCGCCGCTAATTCTGGCGCGTAATCGGAGAGGCCGGCCGTGGGGCGGTCGATGAGCCGAGGGGGCGCACATTTCCGCTGAAACGATGCTCGACCGGCGCCTGCACATGGTCAACAGCCAGCTGCGGACCGGCGGAATCGTCGACAAAGCCCTGCTTGCGGCGTTCCTCGCGACGCCCCGCCAGCGCTTCGTCGCCCCGGAATATGAATCACTCGCCTATCTCGATCGTGAGTTGCCCGCGCGCGGCGCGTTGAAGCGCAAGCTCATGGCGCCGGTGGCGCTCGCCCGGATGCTGCAGGCGGCGAAGGTCGTTCCCGGCGACCGGGTCCTCGATATCGCCGGCGGATCGGGCTATTGCGCGGCCCTCCTCGACGCCATGGGCGCTAAGGTGGTGATGCTGGAATCGGATGCGGGCGCTGCCGCCGCCGCACGAACCGAGCTCAAGGGCCGCGCGAATGTCGTCGTGGCCGAAGGCCCCCTCGATCGAGGCGGCAAGGATCGCGGGCCTTTCGACCTCATCGTTGTCGAGGGCGCTTTCGGGGTCCCGCCGGATAGCCTCCTCGCTCTCCTGGCCGATCCGGGCCGTCTCGTCGGCATTGACGCATCGAGACAGCCTCCGCAGGCTGTTCTCCTCGAGAAATTCGGCGCCGCCGTCGGTCGCCGGCCTCTGTTCGAGACTGGCGCCGATCTGCTCGACGGCTTCCAGCCCCAAGTGAGCTTCGCCTTTTAAAGCTCGGGGGCAGCGGGGAAAGGGGCTCTACCCCAATGTCAAGTGTCTCATGTTTGCGACGCTCGATGAAAAAATCAGCGCTTGCGCGCAGCAGGCGCCAAGCGTGCGTGGCGCGAGACGAGTTTTATCGCCTATGATGGCGTTGTCCGGCGCGAGCGGACGGGGCGCGCGTTTGTGATCAATGCCTGTTGCAGTAAGCGGATTGGCGTGTTTGATTTTCGGTTCGGACATGCGAGTTAGTTGGCTGCTACGGCGTGGACCGCCGCTTGTAGGTTGCGGCGCGGACGCATGAGGCCATGATGATTTGGGGTTTACGCGCATTTGAGGGGCGGCGCGGCTTATCCTGGCGCGCATCGTCGTTGCGCGTCGTGCGCTCGGCGCTGCTTGTCGGGGCCGGTCTCTCCGCGATCGGAATGGGAGCGGCCACGGCGGAAACGGTCAACGGGGCGTTGATCAAAGCCTATCTCAGCAACCCGGACATCAACACCCAGCGCGCCGCCGTCCGCCAGACAGATGAAGGCGTTCCTGAAGCGAATGCGGGCTATCTGCCGAAAGTGAGCGCCTTCGGCAACGTATCCGTGTCCCACGTCACCGGCTCCCAGGTCATCCCCGGCGAGGGCATCATCAATTATTCGACAGGCGCGTTCCCGCGCGCTTACGGAGTGCAGGCCCAACAGACTGTCTTCGACGGCTACCAGACGATCAACAGAATTCGAACCGCAGAAACCCAGGTGATGGGCGCGCGCGAACAATTGCGCAACACCGAACAGAACACGCTTCTCTCCGGGGTTGAGGCGTATATGGACGTGCTGCAGGACACAGCGATCCTGGACCTCGACCGCAACAACGTCCAGGTCTTGCAGGAGCAGCTGCGCGAGACCCGGGACCGATTTACCGTCGGCGAGGTGACGCGGACCGATGTCGCCCAAGCCGAGGCGAGCTTGGCCAGCGCGCAGGCGACTGCACTGAGCGCAGTCGCAACGCTGCAAGCGGCGGTCGCGCGTTACCGCCAGGTGATCGGCGATCAACCGACGAGCCTTGCTCCTGTCAAGCCGATCGTGGCCCCGATTCCCAGGACGTTGCCCGAGGCCGTTACGATTTCGCTGGTCGAGCACCCGGCCATCACAGCCATACTGGATGGCGTCGACGCGGCGCAGCTGCAGATCAAGATCGCCGAGGGAGCTCTCTACCCCCAGGTCAGTCTTACGGCGAGCGCCTCCAACAACTATGATGTGAACATAACGCCGGGGCAAAGGGCCTTTCAGGCCGAAATTGTGGGACAGATCACGATTCCCATCTATCAGGGCGGTGCCGAGTACGCCTCCATCCGGCAATCCAAGGAAGGTCTCACCGTGCAGGAACTGCGTGCGGATTCGGCTCGCGACCAGATCCGGCAGAATGTCGTCGCCGCTTGGGGCCTCAATCAAGCCTCGGTCGGGGTGGTGCGTGCAGCGCGCGCAGCGGTTTCCGCGAACGAAGTCGCGCTCACCGGCGTTCGCGAAGAGGCGAAGGTCGGCCAGCGCACGACATTGGACGTGCTCAACGCCCAGCAGGCGCTGTTGCAGGCGCGAACGACTCTGGTTCAGGCCGAGCACGATCAGGTCGTCAATTCCTATTCGTTGCTGTCCGCGGTTGGCCGTCTCAACATCCCGACCCTTGGCCTCGCGGTCGCCGAATACGATCCACGGGTGCATTTCGACCAGGTCAAGAGCAAGTGGATCGGAGTGAGGACCCCGAGCGGCCAGTAAGGCCCAACCGCGGAGAGTCGCTTGCCGGTTGCGGCCCGGAGCGACTATCGTGCGTTCGGTGGGCGCTCGATTCGGACATCGGCGACAGCGCCATTTGTCTCCAGTGTCGTGCAAGGCGAGTGGCATAAGGCCCCTTGAATGGGGCAGGGCGATCCGATGAGCGCAGTCAATTCGAATTCCGACGATCGCGACCTCGACGCAATACGTCGCGCGCAGCGCGCTCATGAGCCTTCGATGGAAGAGATTCTGGCCTCGATCCGTACCATCATCGCGGACGACCGCGAGCCTACGCCGGCCGCGGCGCCCCAGGGACCTGCTCTTTCATCCGCGCCGCAGGTCGTCTTTTCGAAGGAAGCGCCAGCGCTACACGGCAATGCTTCCGAGCCCGGCCAACGGGCGGAGCCGAGCGCGCCCACGGTCGTGTGGCGCCGCCCGCCGTTGGCCAATACCAGTCCCGCGCCTGATTCCGTCCCGCTGGATGAGGAGCCGCTTCTGTCTCCGGAAGCGAGCGAAGCTGTGACGGCCTCATTCAACGCCCTGTCGGCCGGTCTCGTCCGCGAGATGCTGCGTCCGATGCTCAAGCAGTGGCTGGACGAGAACTTGCCGGACGTGGTTGAGCGATTGGTCCGCGCGGAAATCCAGCGCGTCGCTCGCGGGCCAAAATAGGCGGGACGCCGGCCTCGATATCCCGCGTTGACTCCGGCCCTCGCGATGCGTTTATAGCCCCGGGCGCGGTCGGGCTCCGGCGCGGCCTGAGAGCCGCCATTCGATCTCGAAGCCGCCCCGGCGGGACAACGCGCATAGCCGGAATTCCATGATGGACAAATCGTTCAACTTCGCGGCGGTCGAAGGCCGTGTTTCCGCGCTCTGGGAAGAGACCGGCGCTTTCCGCGCAGGGCGGCCTGAGCGGGCCTCCGCGCGGCCATTCTGCGTCGTCATTCCGCCGCCGAACGTCACCGGCAATCTGCACATGGGACACGCGCTCAACAACACCTTGCAGGACATTCTGTGCCGCTATTGGCGCATGAATGGCCGCGACGTGCTGTGGCAGCCGGGGGTCGATCACGCGGGGATCGCCACCCAGATGGTCGTCGAACGTATGCTCATGGAGCGGCAGGAGCCCGACCGCCGCGCCTTAGGCCGCAAGGCGTTCGTAGACCGCGTCTGGGCATGGAAGGCAGAGTTGGGCGGCGCGATCGTCGCCCAGCTCAAGCGCCTCGGCGCCTCCTGCGACTGGAGCCGCGAACGGTTCACGCTCGACGAGGGCCTCTCGCGCGCGGTCGCCAAGGTTTTCGTCCAGCTTTATCGTGAGCAGCTCGTCTACAAGGACAAGCGGCTCGTCAATTGGGACCCCAAGTTCCAAACGGCCATTTCGGATCTCGAAGTCGTACAAGTCGAGACGAAGGGTTCGTTCAAATGGTCGCGGGCGGACGGCGCTCCGCTCGATGCCGCGGCGCTCGCCAACGCGCTGGCCAGGAATCCGAACGGCCATCTCTATGACTTCGACTATCCGGTCATCGACGCTGACGGTGAGGAGACAGGCGAGCGCGTGACCGTCGCCACCACGCGGCCCGAAACGATGCTCGGCGACACCGCGGTCGCAGTCCATCCCGACGACCCGCGCTTCCAGCATCTGGTAGGCAAGCGGGTTCGCCTGCCCCTCGTCGGCAGGTTGATCGCGATCGTCGCCGACGAGTACTCAGATCCTGAGAAGGGTACTGGCGCGGTCAAGATCACGCCTGCGCACGACTTTAACGATTTCGAGGTCGGCAAGCGGCACGAGGCCGAGGGCGTGCGGCCGATCAATGTTCTGGATGCGCAGGCGCGGGTGGTCCTCAAGGACAATCTCGATTTCTTTGACGGGCTGGAGAGCGATCACGACCACACTCGGCTCATCGCCGCCGTCGACGGTCAGGATCGCTTCGTCGCCAGGCTAAGGATCGTGGAGATGATGGCGCTCTCCGGCCTTCTGGCGAAAATTGAACCCCATGCGCACGCCGTTCCCCACGGCGACAGGTCCAACGCCGTAGTCGAGCCGTGGCTCACCGATCAATGGTATGTCGACGCGAAAGCGCTCGCCGGCCCGGCGATGGATGCCGTGCGCTCGGGCTTGACCCAGTTCGTGCCGAAGAACTGGGAGAAGACCTATTTCGACTGGCTCGAGAATATTCAGCCTTGGTGCGTGTCCCGCCAGCTTTGGTGGGGGCATCAGATTCCAGCCTGGTATGCCCCTTGGGGCGCCGTCTATGTCGAGGAGACGGAGGAATTGGCTTACGCCCAAGCGCTCGCCGACGGCGTCGAGCGCGGGGCGCTAACGGAAAGCGAAGCCCAGGCCCTCGCCGGCGATCCTGCGCGGCTCGCCGAGACTTTCCAGCGCGATGAGGACGTGCTCGACACTTGGTTTTCCTCGGCCCTATGGCCCTTCTCAACTCTTGGCTGGCCTGACGAAACAGCACAGCTGAAGCGATTCTACCCAACCGACACGCTCGTCACCGGGTTCGACATCATCTTCTTCTGGGTCGCGCGGATGATGATGATGGGCCTGCACTTTCAGAACGAGATCCCATTCCGCGATGTCTACATCCATGCCCTCGTTCGAGACGAGAAGGGGGCCAAGATGTCGAAGTCGAAGGGGAACGTCATCGATCCGATCGACCTCATTGACCGCTTCGGCGCCGACGCATTGCGGTTCACGCTGGCGGCGATGGCCGCGCAAGGGCGCGACATCAAGCTCAGCGAGGCAAGGATCGAAGGCTATCGCAACTTTGCAACCAAACTTTGGAACGCCTCGCGTTTTGCCGAACTGAACGGCTGCGCCCGCGTCGCGGGATTCGATCCGTCCGCCGCGCGCGAGCCCTTGAACCGCTGGATTCTCGGCGAAGCCGCCAAAGCGGCGGCGGAAACAGCCTTCGCGATCGAAGCCTACCGCTTCAACGACGCCGCCAACACGACTTATAAGTTCGTCTGGAGCGTGTTCTGCGACTGGCATCTCGAGCTCGCGAAACCTGTGCTGCAAGGGCCCACGAACCCGACGGCGAAGGCCGAAACCCAGGCGACAATCGCCTATGTCCTCGATTTGATTTACGCTCTCTTGCATCCGTTCATGCCGTTCCTCACCGAGGAGCTTTGGGCGATCAAAGGCGAAACTGGCCCGAGGCGTGAGGGGCCCTTGGCGCTCGGGCCGTGGCCCACACAAGGTTTCGAAGTCGACGATGCGGTCGAGGCTGAAATCGGCTGGGTGATCGATCTCATTGCCGAGATTCGCTCGGTGAAGTCGGAAATGGGCGTGCCGCTCTCGATACCAACGCCGCTCGTTCTCATCAGCCCGAGCTTGAGGGCCCAAACGAGCGTGCGGGATTGGAGCGAAAGCATCAAGCGTCTCGCCCGCGTCAGCTCGGTCGACGTTGCCGAGGCCACGCCGCCTGGATCGCTTGAGCTCCTGGTGCGGGGTGAGGCTGTCGCATTGCCGCTGGCAGGCGTCGTCGATCTCGCGGCGGAAAGAGCGCGCGTCGACAAGGAAATCGCGCGGGTGCGACAAGAAATCGCCAAGGTCCAGGCCAAGCTTGGCAACCACAACTTCGTCGCGCGCGCGCCAGAAGATATCATTGCTGAGCACGAGGATAGGCTCGAGACCTTTCAGGCGCAGCTCGTTAAGCTTAACGCCGCGCGCGAGCGCCTGGAGCGTGTATAAGGGCATGGCCTAGGCGCCATATTGTTGCTTTTGCGCAACAGCTCGGCGGCAAGTCCTCCGAAACGAGATTACGGCCGGAGGGCGCCGCGATTGCGCCATAAACGGCTAGCATTTTCAAATTCAATTGATGACGAAAGTCGTCCGTGTCGCGAGCGCCAATAGCGGGCCGCGACGCGGCCGGATGGCAGCTCGGGATCGATATGAGCGTATGCGCGTGTGCGGAAGGCCGGTTTGATAGGGCGCCAATGCGCCGCCGCCTGGCATTCGCAGTCATTGGAACTTTGACATTCGGACTCGCGCCCGCTCTCGCCTTCGACGGCACGACATCGAACACCCCGGAGAAGATTCCGGGGAACTTCACTGATCCACAGCAGGCCTTGCGCGTCGGCGTCGACGACCTGAAGGCTGGCGACGCGGTCGCCTCCGTCGCTGCCCTCACCTATGCGGCGGAAGGCGGTCAAGCGATCGCGCGCTGGAAGCTGGGCGAGATGTATGCGGACGGCGACGGTGTGGCGCGCGACGACGTCAAGGCCTACCATTACTTCAACCAAATGGTCGAAGACTACGACGAGGACCAGCCCGACCGGCGAACCGTCGGCGCAATTTCCAACGCGTTCGTCGCGGTCGGCGTTTATTGCCTGAATGGCATTCCAAACAGCGATGTCAGGCCAGATCCGCGGAGGGCGCACGAGCTCTTCCAGTATGCCGCGACGATCTTTGGCGACCCGAACGCGCAGTATAATCTTGCGCACATGTATCGGCTTGGCTCCGGCGGAGTGGCAAAGGACAGCGTTGTGGCCGTCCGCTGGCTAGCGGTGGCGGCCGACAAAGGCCATCCCCCTTCAGAGGCGGTGCTCGGGCACATGCTGTTTACAGGCGAAGGCGTCCCTCACCAACGAGCGAAAGGGCTGATGTGGCTCGAATTCGCCAAGGACGCAGCAGGCGATCCCAAGGAGAGTTGGATACACGACCTCTACCAACACGACTACGAGCTGGCGAGCGACGAGGATCGGCAAGCCGCCGTGGCCATGCACGATGCCCGCGTCAAGGGAACACCGGCTCCCGCCTCAAGCAAAAACTTCATCAAGACCTTCCTAAGGCCGCTGGCCCTGCCGCTGAACTGGGGCGCTCCGCCGGCCCAGTGAACGAGGCGCCCCGCTGCGCGGCTGAGCCGGCCGTGGCCAATGATCTATTTGGGCGCCTGCTGCCGCGATCGTACCTCCCAGCTTCCTTCCAAACCGATAGGGTCGGCCGCTCGTTCTTTCGCAAGGAAGATCCCGTGCGGCGGCGCCGCAGCTTTGCCGAGTTACGCATGACAGACGCGTGAGAATGGGGTAGGCGGCAGAGCGACGGCACACCTGCGCGGCGCGCGTTCGCCGTTCTCCTTCGCTTCTTCGCCGCCGTAACGGAGAGCCGAATTGCATGGTTGAATTTGGGCTCCAGTTTCTGAAAGGGCCCTGGGCTACGGCTGCGCTGGTTTGCCTCGCGGCGTTCGTCGTCCTGTTCGCGCTTGCCGGTCAAACGCTCAACGCGCCGTTTGTCTATACTGCACCGAGATGAAGCGGAGCGCATCGCTTGATCTGTTGCGCGGGGGGGCCGCGTTCGCGGTCGCGATTCCCCACTATCTGACCTTGAACGCGCCGTTTCAGCCGCTCGCGGAAGCCTTCGCAATCGCGGGCGTGGAGGTCTTCTTCGTCCTCAGCGGCTTCGTGCTCGCACCGCAAATCGTCGACTGGGTGGTCGGACAACCGTGGCGCAATCTCAGGGTCTTTCTCGCCCGGCGCTGGATGCGCACGATACCGCCCTATGTGGTCGCGCTCATCGTGATCGCGCTCATGACCGGCAATCTGTTGACCGCCGACTTTGTGCGCTACCTCTTCTACGTCGAGAATCTCTTCGCCTCCGCCAATCACACCGACTTCTATCCTGTAGCCTGGAGCCTGGCGGTCGAGGAATGGTTCTACGTGCTATTCGCCCCGGCGCTGTTCCTGGTCGCCCTTGTGCTCAAACGACGCGATCGGACGCTCGAAGCGGGCTTCGCGGTTCTCGTCATCGTCGCCGTGACAGTCGTCAGATTGACGCTTCAGCCACACGATTGGGACCTGAACGTTCGCCGAGTCACCCTTTTCCGCGTCGATTCGATCGTCTGGGGCTTCCTGCTCTATCTTGCTCTCGAGTGGTTCCCGGCGCTGGGGCTCGACCGCGCCGGAGGCGCAAAGCGTCTCGCCGCGCTCGCGGCGCTGCTTGCGTTGTCGGTTCCGGCCGAGCTCAGCGTCGCGATCCTCGCTGTGGACGGCCACTCATCGGCCCAGCAGCTTTTTCCTTACGTTTCGGCGGCCTTCGGCATGATTTGCGTCGGGGTCTTCCAGCAGGCGGACGCCGTTTTTCGGGGCCGCCTCATCCGGAGCGTGAGCTTCTATCTCGGCCGCGTCTCGTACTCAGTCTATCTTTTTCACCTGATGATCGTCATGGCGCTGAAGCCGATGATCGCAACCGCGCCGCTGGTCGTGCAACTCGCGATTTATGTGGTCCTGATCCTGTCGCTGTCGACGATCTTCTTTGCGGGCTTCGAGCGCCCGATCCTGGCTGCGCGGCCTTATTACACCGCCGCCAGCCGCTCGGCGGCTGGAGCCGCCGCTTCGCCGCGCGGCGGGGCTTGGCGCCTTCGTCCCTCGCCTTTGTCGGTCGCGCTTGCTCTCGCAGCCCTGCTCGCAGGCGTGCTTGCCCGACGCGCCTTCATGGCGGACAAGCCCTTTGCTTTCTATGGCTTGCTCGTCGCGACCGCGGGCCTTGTGCTAGCGCTGAGCACGAAAGCGTGGCCTGATGCGAAAGGGGCGCTCGCCACAACGGCGCGAGCATTCCTCCTGTTTGCGCTCGCGCTGCCGTTCGCCGATGCTCTCTATCGTCACTCGACAGGATTGCCGCTCGTCGCGACCATCGCTCAGCCGACATATTCCTATCGGGCCGCGCACGCCAATCCGGCCGCGTTCGCGGTCTGGTGGTACTATTATCTCAATGAGTGGATCAGGGAGGACGGCATAAGATCCAAGATCGACGCGCCGGACCCTGAGAAAAAGCTGCCGTTCGTCCTCGTACCGGGTTCCTCCGGACGCATGTTCGACACCACCATCCGGATCAACAATCTCGGCTTTCGCGGTCCGGACATCCAGCGCGTCGAGGGCGACGCCTTTCGGATCTTCGCACTTGGCGAGTCGCAGACCTTCGGGCCTACTTTGCGCGACGGTGAGCGCCCATGGCCCGAACTGCTGCAGGACCTGTTCGACCGGCATGCCGACTGCGGACGCAAAGTCGAGATCATCAACGCCGGGACCGAGGCCTATACGCTCGAAGACAATCTCGAGCGGATGCGCCGCGACATCCTGCCGCTGAAACCCAACCTGATTTTGAGCACGCACGGCATGAATGGTCTGCTCGCGCTCGGCCTCCGGCGCGTGCCAGAGCCCAACGAGCCGGGGGTGCGACCGCGCGCTTCCGCGCTGATCGGCCGCGCGGTCCTAACGATCGAGCGCGCGGTCCACGATTGGCGAAACAGCAACGCCGCCCAGCCGCGGCCGGCGGCGCTCGCGCCGATACCGGATGCCGAATTGTTGAAAAGCCGCTACGCCGATGCTTACCGCAAACTGATCGCGCTCGCGCGGTCTGACGGCGCGGACATCGCGCTCGCCGACGCGAGCATGGCGATCAACAAGGAGAGTCCGCGCGAGGTCAAGGATTTCTATGGCGCGGTGTTCAAGCCGATCGACGATATCATCGCCGCCAACGCCGCCCACAATCGCATGGTGCGGCTCTTGAGCCAGGAGGAGCGTGTCCCGTTCATAGACACGGCGCAAGCCCTCGATGGACAGTGGGACGACGATTTCTACCTCGATATCGTGCATTTCACCGAGGCTGGAAACGAACGAGTTGCCGGTGTGATCTTCCGCCAACTCCTGCCGATCTTGGCCGAGCGGGACGGACTGCACTGCGTCCTACGGTGACTTGAGCGGCCAGCCTATGCCTTGCAATTGCGATCCCATAGGTCGGCTTTGCGGGTTGTGGTCTGTACAGCGGCAAAGAACAAGGATTCTCCGTGGCCCAAAGCGAAATCGACGCGGTCCGTACGCTTCTCGGCTCGAGGCCCCGGCCTGTAGGTTGGGAAGCTCGCCGTGAACGCCTTGACGAGGTCGGCTCGATCTGGCCGGTCGCGGGCGACATCAAGCTCGAACCGGCCGATCTCGACGGCGTGCCTGGCGAATGGTCGATGGCTCCCGGCAGCGACCCGTCCCTAGTGCTGATGTACTTTCACGGCGGAGGATATTGCTCGGGCTCGATCGCAAGCCACCGTCGTATGGTTACGGAAGCGGGACGGGCAGGAGCCGCGCGCACGTTCGCCGTCGGCTACCGGCTCGCGCCCGAGCATCCGTTCCCTGCGGCTTGCGACGACGCGCTCACCGCGTGGCGACGCCTGCTGAAACTCGGATATGCGGCGAGCCACATTGCGGTCGGCGGGGACAGCGCGGGCGGGGGGCTGACGCTTGCACTCGTCGGCGAGCTGAAGCGCGCGGGGGCGGAACTGCCCGCCTGCCTATGGCTCGTCTCGCCCTGGACGGACCTCACGATGTCTGGCGCGACGCTCTTGAGCAAGAGCGCGGTCGATCCGCTCATCCACAAGGAGTATCTTGAGGAGCTGGCCAATGCCTATCTGCCCCTGGGCATGGACCGGAAGGATCCGCGCATCTCGCCCCTTTACGCCGATTTAAGCGGACTGCCCCCGACGCTGATCCAGGTCGGGTCGGCCGAGACATTGCTCGACGACTCGGCCCGCTTGGCCGCTGCCGCCGGCGCCGCCGACGTTAGCGTTACGCTCGAAATCTGGCCGCACATGATCCATGCCTGGCAGATGTGGAACGCGCGTCTCGAGCCTGGCCGCCGCGCCCTCGCCAGCGCGGGCGCCTTCCTGAGGCGTTCCCTGCGCGGTCGCTGACCGCGGGACGTTTAGACCCTTTCATGCGACTGATTTTCAGAGGGCTCGCGGCTGCTGACGCTTGCCAAAGCGAACGAATGAGGGCAGGCCATGGTAGGTGCGGGCCGCGCCCCTGAGCCAGGGCGAGATCATTGACTGCCGACTTGAACCTCAATCCGAATGCGCCGGCGATCACGCCATCGCGCTTGGGCGTGTTCGGTTATCCCGCGTTTGTCGTCATCCTGGTCGCCACCTCGCTGTCCAGCGTGGCGTTCGCGATGTTCGACACCGCTTCGGCCTGGCTGATGACCAGCCTCAATCCAAGCCCGCTCATGGTTTCCGCAGTGCAGGTCGCCACCACCCTGCCGATGTTCCTCCTTACTCTGCCGGCCGGCGCGATCACCGATGTGGTCGACCCCCGCCGTCTCTTGATCGCCGCGCAGGCAGGCATCGTCGTGGTCTCGATCGGATTTGCCTTCGCGGTCTCGGCCGGGGCGGCGACTCCGCCCTGGCTGCTCGGCACCTCGTTCCTGCTCGGCATCGGGGGCGCGCTCGCGGCGCCCGCGTGGCTCCTGATCGCGCCGATGCTGGTGCCAAGACCCCAACTCGATAGCGCGATCGCGATCGACAACGCGAGCTACAATGTCGCCCGCGCGATCGGTCCGGCGATCGCAGGATACGCGATTGCAAAGCTCAGCATCGGCATTCCATTCTGGTGCTGCGCCGTAGGCAATCTGGTGCTCCTTGGGGTGCTCATCTGGTGGCGGGCGCCGCGGAGGGCAAAGGAGACTCTACCGGCTGAACGCATCGTCAGCGCGATCATGGCTGGGCTTCGCTATGTTCGCTACAGCCGCGAGATGGATGCAACCGTCATCCGCGGGGCTGCGTTCTTCCTGTTTGCGAGCGCCTATCTCGCGCTGCTCCCGCTCGTGGCGCGGGCGCAAATCGGAGACGGACCGGAGGTCTATGGAGAACTGATGGCCGCGGTTGGCGTCGGGTCGATCGTCGCCACCTTGGCGCTCAACTGGCTCAAGGCCCGGTTCGGTCCAAACGGGCTCGCCGCTGTCGGCACAATCGGCATCGCCGGCGCGTTGTTCGTGTTCGCCATAGCGCACGATTCCGCGACCGCGCTTGCCGCGAGCTTCGTCGCCGGCGCGGCTTGGATCCTAGCGCTCACCACGTTTTTCGTATCAGCGCAGGTTTCCCTGCCCGAATGGGTGCGGGGACGGGGTCTCGCGATTTTCCTCACCGTGTATTTTGGCGCGCTGACGGTCGGGAGCGCGCTGTGGGGCGAAGTCGCAAGTCAGAAGGGAGTGCCGTTCGCTCTTGTCGTCGCCGGCGTCGGCGCGCTGCTTGCGATGGCGCTCACCTGGCGATGGAAGCTGCAAGGGGGGACATCGCTCGATCTCACCCCTTCGATGCGCTGGCGCTCGCCGTCCTTCCTGAACCGGGTCCCGAACGACCAGGGGCCGATCCTGGCGATCGCCGAATATCGGATCGACCCGAAAGACAGCGCCGAGTTTCTCGCTGTCATGCACGACATCAGCCTCGAGCGGCGGCGCGACGGCGCCTGCGCCTGGAGCATATACGAGGATCCGGATGAGGCCGGAAAGTTGATCGAAACCTACCTCATCCATTCTGCGCTGGAACTCAAATATCGCCAGTCGCGGGTGACGATGGCCGATCAGATCATGGAGGACGCAGCCGAGCGGTTTCTGATGACGCCGGCCGAGACCCGTTATCTTGTCGCGCCGCAACGCCAGCACCGGAGGTGGAAAAAGCGCGTCGCCGGCCGCATGGCGCGCAGCCGGACCCGCTCCGACGCGAAAGACGCCGGATCCGCAGCGCCCGAATCGTAACCGAGCCGCATCGCTCGACAACGGTGGAGGGGCAGGCGCTGCCGCGCCGCCCGATAGTCGTTTCATTGGCGAGCCCGAGCATCTTGCGGCGGGGACCGGCGGAGGGACGAGAGCGCGTTTGCTTTCCCGGGCGCAGTCTCGGGTAAGGCGATCATCACCGGTAGGGCGCAAAGGCCAACCACGGCAATCATCGCGCCGGGGACCAAATACCAACCCGTGCGCTCAGTCAGGATTTGCGCGACGTAGGGGGTAAGGCCTCCGAAGATGGCCGTGGCGGAGGTTGCTCCCAGAGCCAAACCGCTGACACGACCTTCGCCCGGGAATTGCTCGGCCGCGGTTATGGCGCCGACCGCGCTCACCGCGCCTGCGACGCAAGCGAGTGCGATGATCCCCATCAGCGCGTGAGACGGCGAGCCGCGCGCCATCAGATAAAACAGCACAATGGGCAGAATTGCGCTGCATCCGCTGAGAAATATCAGGACCGGCTTGCGCCCGATTCGGTCGGACAATGCTCCGGTGAATGGCGTGACCAGGATGACGGCGAACGCGGCGATTGTCGACAGCCGGAGAGAATCGCCCTCACTCAGCTTTCCGGCGGAAGCCAGGAATGTGGGCACGTAAGTGATCCCAATATAATAGGTGATCGATCCCAACGCGGAAATGGCGAAGGCTCGCAAGATGCCGCCACGATAGTTGATCAGCGCGTGATAGAGCGGATTCATTGGCACGGTCCCGCTCGCTTGCTGCTGTTCGAAGTCCGGTGATTCTTGCATCGTCGTCCGGGCAACCCACACGCTAGCGGCAAGGACAGCCCCGACGAGAAAAGGGACGCGCCACCCCCATGCGTCCAGATTAGCGACACTCATCGAATTGACAGTCAACAAGGAAACGCCAACGGCAAGGAGCCCTCCGATCTCGCTCGCTGCGGAAGCCAGGGACGCGACCAAGCCGCGACTGTTCGGACGCGCGCCTTCCAGCAAGTATGCGACAACCGCGTTGTACTCGCCGCCGACCGAAAACCCCATGACGCAACGGAGGAGAAAAAGCAGCCAGCCGGCCATAGCGCCTGCTTGAGCGCGTGTCGGCAGCAGGGCCGTCCCCAACATCGTCATTGTCATGACGGCCACTGACAGCAGCATCGTGCGTCGACGCCCAAACCTGTCGCCGATATGGCCGAAAGCCATCCCGCCGAGCGGGCGCAACAGATATGCGATTGCAAATGTCGCCAGCGTTGTGATCAGCGCGGTTTCGCCGCCGCCAAAAAACACCCGGGAAAGCACCGTTGCGAGGTAAAGGTAGAGCGTGAAGTCATACCATTCCACAATCGTTGAGCACGCCGCGACTGCGATTGATGCGCTGGATACGCTCTTCTGCGATCGGCTCGTAAGGCTCATCCGACTTCACCGTTCCCGCCGGTCGCATTCAAGCCATCCGTTCGACCCACCGAGCGCGTGAAGGCCCAGGCTCAAACGGATCGCTGAAATACTGGGTCTCGCGCGCCACCCTCCCATCTCTGAACTCCATGATGCTCACCGTGTAAGACGGCCGACCATCGTAAGTGAGCACGAATTCGGTGACCCAGAGTTCTCCAGCGCCGAGCATCCGCCGGACCGTGAAGCGCTTCTTGTTGGGCTGCGCCTCGCGAGACGCCTCGATATTGCGCCGGCCGCGGATGCGCTCGCCTGACTGCGGATATTCGAGGACGGCGTCCTCTCGATAGATCCGGTGCTCCGCCTCGAAGTCGCTCGCGTCGGATGCGGCCCAGTGGAGATTGAGGGCAGCGCGGATCTCGTCGTCATCCATCTCGTCTTCCCTCGTGACATTTGGGGGCCTCATCGGAACGAGCGATCCGATTTGGGTTTTCTTGTCTTCGGGGCTGTTTCAGGCCGAAGGAGCCGATGGCGCGGGTTGCATTCTCTTGGATTAGCTTGGATTCTCTCGCGCTAATCGTAACTTTTCAATGGGTTGCGCGGCGAGATGAAGTCGATAGTTTATCCTTGCGCCTATCCCTCGCGTGCGAGGCGCGGGAACTCCGGGAGCGGGAAATGTCCGAATTGGTCATGGCGGGCAGATTAGGCCGAATTCTGATTTTCTGCAATAGTTTGTCGGCCCAACCGTTCCCTTCCCTTCAAACAAAAGGCGGAGGCCGCTAGCTACCGCGCTCTTCCACCCTTCTCACCGAGGCCACGGCGCTTGCCGACGCAATTGCCGGTCAAGCGAGCGCTCGAGCCTTTGTCTCAATCGCCTTCAGAAGATCGCTCCAGGAATCGTCGAATGACTTGGCGCCCTCCGACTGGAGGTCCGCGGCCAATGCGTCACGATCGACCCCCGCCTTGGCGATCGCCGACAGCGTCTCGCTTACCCGTCCGCCGTCGCGCGACAGCACGGCTCCAACTTCGCCGTGATCGGCAAAAGCCAACAACGTTTCCTCGGGCATCGTATTGACTGTGTTCGGCGCCGCCAAACCCCCGATATAAAGCGTGTCGGAAGCGCTGGGATCTTTTGTTCCGGTGCTTGCGAAAAGCAGGCGTTGGGGGCGGGCGCCGCTGTTTTCGAGGCGCTGCCAACGCTCGGAATCGAGGACGTCCCGATAGGCGGCATAGGTCATTTCGGCGATTGCGATGCCCAACCGATCGCGCAGGTTCGCTGGCAACTTGTCCATCGTCGCCTTGTCCCAGCGGCTGATGAACAGCGAGGCGACCGAGCGAATGTCGGGGGTCAAGCCCGACGCGATCCGGCGCTCCAGGCCCCGCATATAGGCCTCGGCCGCGGCCACATAATGTTCGCGCGAGAACAGCAATGTGACGTTGACCGGAATGCCCCTGAAAATGGCCTCTTCGATCGCCGGGGCGCCCTCTTTGGTCCCGGGAATCTTGATGAATAGATTGGGCCGGGCGGCCGCGGCATGAAGAGAACTCGCGGCCTCGACAGTGCGCTTGGCGTCATAGGCGAGGAGCGGCGATACTTCGAGCGAGACCCAGCCATCGACGCCGGCCGTGCGGTCGTGGATCGGCTTGAACAGATCGGCGGCCTGCTGCAAATCAGCGATCGCAAGTCTGAAGAACAGATCTTCATGCCCAACGCCGCTCTTGGACATTGCGCGGATGTCCTGATCGTATGCGGCGCTCTTCGAAATCGCGTGGTCGAAGATCGTGGGGTTCGAGGTCAGTCCGGTGACCGAGAGCGTGTCGATATATCGCTTGAGCGTACCCGAGGTCAGGAGATCTCGCGTGATGTTGTCGAGCCACAAACTCTGACCGGCATTGTGAAGCTTCTCGGTCGCTTTCATCGCAAAACTCCAGGTCGAAATGTCGCTTTTTTCCGTTTTTGAACTCGCATAGGTCGCGGGCGGCTACCGCTTCTCAACCGGCAATGCGGCAATTTTCACGCCTTCCGGATCTGCAATCGGTCTCGTCGTTCCGCCAGCATTTACAAGCTCGTCTCAGTAGTAGCGCGGAATCTTGCCATTATGTGGCGTCTTGCGATCGGAGAGATCGAACATGATTTCGTCGACGTAGCACCATCCCCAGCCTTCGGGCGGATCGTAGCCTTCGATGATCGGATGGCGGGTCGAGTGAAAATGCTTGGTTGCATGCTGGTTCGGCGACTGGTCACAGCACCCGACATGCCCACAGGTGCGGCAGAGCCTGAGATGAAGCCAGACGTCGCCCGTCTTGAGGCATTCCTCGCAGCCCAGCGCGCTCGGTGTCACGCGGCGAATGCCGTCCAAGTGGCTGCAGACCTTCGACATCGTGGGGCTCACTCGGCGCGTTAGAGGTGGGGACCTGGAGAATGCGAGAGAAAATTATGAATGGCGGCTACGACCTGAGCTCCCTCTCCGATCGCCCCGCCGACCCGCTTGACGGACCCGCTCCGCACGTCACCGACCGCAAACACGCCCGGGATTGACGATTCAAGCGGGGAGGGGGCGGGGGCGCCATTCGTCCGCGGCGTCCCAGTCGCTACGAAGCCTGCCTTATCCAGGGCGACGCCGCAACCCTGCAACCATTCCGTTGCCGGGTCCGCGCCGACAAACAGGAATACGTTGCGGATTGGGGCCTCAAACTCCCGATCCGCCCGCCGGTCACGCCACCGGACTTTTTCGAGGCCGGCGCCCGCGGGCCCCTCGAGGGCGACGATCTCGGTCTCAGTCATCAGCTCGATGTTCGGCGTGGCGGCGATGCGGTCGATCAGGTAGCGCGACATGCTTTCGGCAAGGGTGGGTCCACGGACCATCATCCTCACCTTCGAGGCGTGGCCGGAAAGAAACACCGCGCCCTGGCCCGCCGAATTGCCGCCGCCGACCAGGACGACCTCCTGGCCGAGACATAGACGCGCCTCGATCAGCGACGCCCAGTACCACACGCCACGGCCTTCGAATTGGGCGATATCGGCGAGCGCCGGGCGGCGATATCTCGCGCCGCTCGCCACCACGACCGTGCGGGCCTGAATGCGATCGCCGCCGTCGAGTTCGAGCGCAAGCGCGCCATTCAAGCGCGCGCAATCGAGCGTCTTGACGCCGACCGGGATCATGACGTCCGCGCCAAACTTCTGAGCCTGAACGAAAGCCCGCGCCGTCAGCGCCTGCCCGCTGATACCGGTCGGGAAGCCGAAGTAATTCTCGATCCGAGCGCTTGCCCCGGCTTGTCCGCCAAACGCGCGCGCGTCGAGAACCGCAACCGAAAGGCCCTCGGAGCAGGCGTAGACCGCCGTAGACAAGCCGGCCGGCCCCGCGCCCACCACAGCCACGTCGTAGACGAAGTCCGACCGCGTTTCGACGGTCAGGCCGATCTGGCGCGAGAGCGCTGACTCCGAGGGATTGCCCAGCACCGTCCCATCCGGACAAACCACCAGAGGCAGACCGCCGGCAATGTCGGCATATCGGCCGATCACCTCCTTGGCTTCAAGGTCTCGGGCCGGGTCGAGCAAGTGATGGGGATAGCCGTTCCTGGTAAGAAAGCCCTGGAGCCGAATCACATCCGCGGCGCCGTCAGACCCAATCAGGACGGCGCCGGCGGTTCCGCCGCGAAGCAGCGCAACCCGACGAAGAATAAGCGCGCGCATGATCCGTTCGCCGAGTTCGGCCTCCGCGACGAGCAGCGCGCGCAGGCCGCTCGTCGGGACCACCAGCGCTTCAACGTCGCCCTCGGCCGTTCCGTCCACAAGCGTCGCACGCGTCGAAAGCTGACCGACGTCGGCGACGAACTGACCCGGGCCCTGCTCGACGATCGGCGACACGTGGCCGAGGCCGTCGCGCTGACTGATCGCCACAAGGCCCTTAAGCACCACGAACATGCCTGGGGCGATTTTCCCAGCCTCGACCAGCTTCTCGCCGTTCGAATATTTCCGCAAGGTTCCATAGCGCCTGAGCCGGTCGATCTCCTCCGGCTTCAGCTGAGGAAACGTCTCGTCGAAGCGGGGCACCTGTGAGGGATTGAATATGCCGGCCATCCGTTCGCTCTTTGCTCTCGCTTCTCACGCGTTCGCTGCGTCTCGTCGCGGGTCCGGCGGACAGTATCTCATACTATGGTCAGTCGGCGCTGCGCCCCAATTGCCGCCGGACTGTCCGGCTACTCAAATCGCGAAATGGCGGCGCCAGAGCGTATCGAAGCGCCGGCGCTGTGTTGCACTGCCTCGAGCTGCGGCGTGGTAGATCGCTGGCGTCAGCGCGCCCTCGGGCTCAGCTGAACGCGAGATCACGCACCCGCGCCAATTCACCGCGCAGCCAGTCATACCAGGCGTCGAGTCCCTCTCCGGTACGCGCGGAAAGGCGAATCGAGGTGATCGACGGATTGACTTTAAGCGCGTTCGCGAGCGCCCGCTCGGGATCGAACTCGACGTGAGGCAGGAGGTCCATCTTATTGAGGACCATCATCTCGGCGGCCCTGAACATGTAGGGATATTTGAGCGGCTTGTCGTCCCCCTCGGTCACCGACAGGATAACGACCTTCGCCCGCTCGCCAAGATTGAACAGAGCGGGGCAAACAAGATTGCCGACATTCTCGATCAGGACCACGGAACCCGCGGCGGGCTTGAGCCACTGCAATCCGCGGGCGACCATATCGGCCTCGAGATGGCAGCCTGCGCCCGTGTTCACCTGAACCGCCGGCGCGCCGGCGGCCCGGATGCGTTCCCCATCATTGGCCGTCGCCTGGTCGCCCTCCACGACATAAAGCTTAAGCTCGTCCTTGAGATCGCGGATCGTGCGCTCGAGCAGCGTTGTCTTGCCGGCGCCGGGGGAACTCACGAGATTGAGCGCCAGAATCTCCCGACCCTTGAACCAGGCCCGGTTCTTCTCCGCCATCGCATCGTTCTTGGCCAGGATACGTGCCTCGAGATCGACGACCTCGCGGGCCGGCGCCGGGGTGGGGTGGCCGTGATGGTGATCGTGATCGTGCCCATGCACATGGTGGGGGTCGTGGTCATGATCATGGGCATGAGATTGACCGTGGTCGTGGGTGTGCCGGTGGGCGCCGCGCGACATCGCCGCCCCTCTCCCGGTCTCGAGATTGAGGACCGTAGCCGCCGCCTCGTCGCCGCACCCGCAATGGCCGCACATCAGGCTGCCTCCATCATTTCCACCGACTTGACGATCAGCTCCTCGCCGCGAACGCGCCTCGACCGGTGGGAGCCGCACGGGCAGGGCGCGAACAGGGTCTCGGCGTCGAATTCGAAGCCGCATGCCTCGCAGCGCGCGCGCCCGTCGATCTCGAGGATTTCGAGGCTTGCCCCCTCGAGTGGAGTGCCATGGGCGACGACTTCGAAGCAGAAGGCGATCGCGTCCGCCATCACGCCAGACAGCTTTCCAATCTCGAGCGTCACCCGCGTCACGCGGCGACCCTTCGCGGCATCGGCGACAATGCCGGCAATGTTCTGGGTGATAGCGAGTTCATGCATGGGCAGCGACTTCAGCAAATGCGCGGCAATTGCTCGCCGACCAGCATGTCGACGATCCGCCGCCCGCCGAACACGGTGCGCATCGTCACCCGACCGGGCTCGCCCGAATGCACCCGCCCGATGACAGCCGCGTGCTTCCCGAGCGGATGGGCGCTAAGCGCCGCTAACGCGGCGTCCGCCTCGCTGGGAGGCGCGATCGCGACGATCTTGCCCTCGTTGGCGAGGTAAAGCGGGTCGAGGCCGAGAATTTCGCAGAATGCCTTCACCTCTTCGCGGATGGGGGTCGCGTTCTCGTCGATCTCGACCGCGACCTGCGACGCCTCGGCGATCTCATTGAGCACCGTCGCTACTCCTCCGCGCGTCGGGTCGCGCACGAACCGGACGCCGGGCGCGGCGGCAAGCAGCTCCGCGATCAGCCCATGCAGCGGCGCGCAATCGCTCTCGATCGGCGTATCGAGCGCCATGTCGCCGCGCGCGCACAAGATTGCGGCGCCGTGGTCTCCGAGCAGGCCGTTGACAATAACGACGTCTCCGGGTCGGGCGCGATCCGCGCCCAGATCGACGCGGTCACGGATAACGCCAACCCCGGTCGTGGTCAGAAAAAGCTTGTCGCAAGCGCCTTTGCTGACGATCTTGGTGTCGCCGGTGACGATCGCCACGCCCGCCTCGCGCGCCGTCGCCGCCATTGAAGCGGCGACCTGCCGCAATAGGTCGATCGTCACGCCTTCTTCGATGATCGCGGCGCAGGAGAGATAGAGCGGGACTGCGCCCCCAACCGCGAGATCGTTGATCGTGCCGCAGACCGCGAGCTTCCCGACGTCGCCACCAGGAAAGACCAGCGGATCGACGACGAAGGAATTGGTGGTGAACGCAAGCCGGTCTCCATGCCGTGCGAGATCGGCGAGATCGAACCGCGCCTGATCCTCGAGCGGAGCGAGCAGGGGATTGTCGAAGGCTCTCACGAACACGTCGTCAATCAGGTCCTTCATCGCCTTGCCGCCGCCGCCATGAGCGAGCGTCACAGTCGGCACATGGACCCGGCCGAGCGTTCTGACGCGGACCGGGGCGGAGATGTTCATGCGGCGGTCTCGTGATGCCTGATCCCGCCGTACTGATAATATGCGGCGCACGCGCCTTCGGACGAAACCATCAGCGCGCCGAGGGGCGTCTCCGGCGTGCAGGCCGAGCCGAACACCTTGCACTGGTTCGGCTTGATGACGCCCCTAAGCACCTCGCCGCACTGACAAGCCTCCGGGTCAGCGATCTTGGCGTTGGGAATCGCAAATTTGCGCTCGGCGTCGAAACGCGCGTAAGCCTCACGCACCCTGACGCCGGAATGATCGATCGAGCCCAGCCCCCGCCATTCGAAAAATTCGCGCAATTCGTAGACTTGCGACACGGCCTTGAGCGCCGCCGCGTTTCCCGCCTCCGGAGCGACGCGAGAATACTGATTTTCGATTTCGATCCGCCCGTCCTTGATCTGCTTCAGGAGCATCCAGACCGACTGTAGAATGTCGAGGGGCTCGAAGCCGGAGATGACCATCGGTTTGCGATAGTAGCGGGCGATGAACTCATATGGCGCGGTTCCGATCACCATCGTGACATGTCCGGGGCCGAGAAAGCCGTCGAGCCTCAGATCCGGGCTGTCGAGAATCGCCTTGATGGTCGGAACGATAGTGATGTGGTTGCAGAACACTGAGAAATTCTCGATTTCTTCGGCCTCAGCTTGCAGGATCGTCAGCGCGGTTGATGGCATCGTGGTTTCGAAGCCAAGGCCGAAGAATACGACTTCGCGCCCGGGATTGGCCTGCGCGAGCTTGAGCGCGTCCATCGGCGAATAGACCATCCGGACGTCGGCCCCGTCGGCCTTCGCCTGCAACAGGCTCTTGCGCGAGCCCGGCACTCGCATGGCGTCACCGAATGTTGTGAAGATGACGTCGGCCTCTTCGGCAATCGCGACGCAATCGTCGACGCGGCCCATGGGCAGCACGCAGACCGGACACCCCGGCCCATGCACAAGCTCAATTCCGCGCGGCAACATTCCCTCGAGGCCGTAGCGGAAGATTGAGTGGGTATGACCGCCGCAAACTTCCATGAGCTGTAGCGGCCGATGGTCGGGAATGCAGAGCGAGGCGGTCAGGCCTTCGATCTCTTTGAGGAGGAAGCCGGCCTTGGCGTTGTCGCGAAATTCATCAAGATATTTCATGACGAATCGCGAGCCTCCGACATCGTGGCGGAGTGGCGCATTGCGTCTAGTTCCTGCTGCGCTTCGCCAAGCTCGGTCAGGATACGCAACGTTTCCGCGGCCTCGGCTTCATCGATGCGGCTCATCGCGAAGCCGACGTGGATCAGCACCCAATCTCCGACGCAATCATCGACCGGATGCTCCGCATCGACGATGCAGGCTATGTTCACCTGCCGCTTCACCCCGCTGACGTCTGCGGTCGCGAGCTTCTTATCAACGTCGTCGATCTTTACAATGCGGCCTGGGATTCCGAGACACATTCTCGCTATCCTCTCTGCTCGCTAATCGTTTCTGCCGGTATTATCCCACAGCAGGACGCGACTTGTCGCGAAGTTTTGCTGCGTCAATCAGACGCGCGGCGCCGATCGCGGCCTGCCCAAGCGCGAGTCCTCCGTCGTTGGCTGGGATCTCGGCGTGCGTGAGCACCCGGAAGCCAGCGCGTTCAAGCCCTCCAATGACCTCCTCGAACAGCACCCGATTCTGGAAGCAGCCGCCCGAAAGCGCGATGGTCTCGAACCGCGCTCGGCCCTCATCGTCCTTGGCGGCGAACTTTTGGGCCATGGCGACGACGGCGTTGGCGAGGCCCTTGTGGAACCGCGCCGCAATCAGAGGCGCCGGCGTTTCGAGGATGAGATCGCCGAGGATCGCCCGCCACATCGGGAGCGGCTCGATATAGGGCAAGCCGGATTTCCCCATGTTTGCGATAAAATGGGGATAGGCGGCCTCCTCACGATAGTCGGCCATCGCCTCTCGATCGACGATCGCTTCAAGTCGCGCGCCGGCTTCGCCTTCATAGGCCTGTCGGTCGCGGCAGAGGTTTAAAGCCGCGGCGACCGCATCGAACAGCCGACCACAGGACGAGGCCTTCGGGGAATTGATACTGTTGCGGCTCATTGCATCCATCGTCGCACGCGGGCGGCGGGCGAGATCGGCGAAGAGTTCGAGCTCCGCGAAACTCCTCTCGAGTTCCGCCCACCCCATCTCGGCCATAAGATGCGCGTAGAGGTTGCGCCAGGGCTCGCGCCCCGCCTGCGCGCCTCCGAGCATCACCACTGGCTTGAAGTGGCCGAGCCGCTCGTACGAGCGATAATCCGCGAGCAGGAACTCCCCACCCCAGATCGTTCCGTCGTTTCCCCATCCGACGCCATCGAGGACGATGCCGAGCATGGGCGGGCTGTCGAGGGGATAGAGGTTCTCTGCGAGGCACGTGGCGACATGGGCGTGGTGATGCTGGGCTTCGATGAGCGTGAGCGGCTGCGAGCGCACTCGTTCGCGCGCGAGCTTAGCCGAGAGATATTCCGGATGCTGGTCGACGACGAGCGCGACGGGCCGATGGTCGAACAGTCGTGTGTACAGAGCCAGGGTGCGGCGATAGCCGTCGAAAGTTTCGGCGTTCTCGAGATCGCCCTGATGTTGCGAGAGGATCGCCTCCCCGCCCTTGACCAG
This sequence comes from uncultured Alphaproteobacteria bacterium, assembly GCA_963794655.1. Taxonomy (GTDB): domain Bacteria; phylum Pseudomonadota; class Alphaproteobacteria; order Rhizobiales; family Beijerinckiaceae; genus Roseiarcus. Next base: position 410,709 of record CAWCEV010000003.1, on the reverse strand, counting down.
GCAGAACGTCGCCTTGAGCTCGGCGCCCATCGCCAAGAGCTGCGGCGCCGCCGCGAATCCGGGTGGTAGCGCGATCGGGGCAGGGGCGTAGCCCCGCGCTCGCCGCAGCGAGCGGGGCTTTCCCGCCATCACACGCACGAGCGAGTTGTCGACCCGGCTGGCGATCTCACGATTATGGGTAAGCGCGTAGGAAGCGATGCCGGCGAGCCGTTCGCGGGCCGCGTCATCGTTGGTCACTTGCGGCTCGTCGGCGAGATTGCCGCTCGTCATCACCGCCGGCCGATCGAGGCGCCTCAACATGAGCGCATGCAGCGGCGTCGTCGGGAGCATGAAGCCCAGCGTCGAAAGTCCCGGGGCGATGTCCTCTGGCAAGCGCCGCGGCCCGTCGGCGCGCAAGAGCACGATAGGCGCCGCCGCGCCGGCGAGAAGCTGCTCTTCCTGGGCATCGACCGAGCAATAGCGGCGAATGATCTCGACATCGGCCGCCATCAGCGCGAACGGCTTCCGCTCGCGGCGCTTCAAATGGCGCAGCCGCGCCACGGCGTCGGCGTTGGTCGCGTCGCAAGCGAGGTGAAATCCCCCAAGGCCCTTCACGGCGACGATTTCGCCCATCTGCAACAGGGCGCCTGCCGCGTCGACGTCGTCCAGCAGCGAGTGCTGGTCGAAACTCACGGCGCGTCCATCAAACCGGATCAAGCTCGCCTGAGGCCCGCAGGCATCGCAGGCGATCGCCTCGGCGTGGAATCGGCGATCGGCTGGATTTCGGTATTCCTGCCAGCAGGCGCCGCACATCGCGAATGGCGCCATGGTCGTCATGGAGCGGTCATAGGGGATGCCGGTGACGATGCTGAGGCGAGGCCCGCAATGGGTGCAATTGGCGAACGGATAGCGAAAGCGGCGCTCAAAGGGATCGGCGATCTCGGCCGCGCACGCCGCGCAGATCGCGGCGTCCGGCGTGACCTGGGTATGCGCTGCGCCCGATTGGCTTTCGGCGATGCGGAATGCCGACGACAGCTGGCCGCGATAGGGATGCGTTTCAATTGCGTCGATGCGCGCCAGTGGCGGCGGCTCGCGCGCTATTCGGGCGAGGAAGTCATTGACCGCCGCAGCCTCGCCGCACACGCGCACCAGCACGCCTTCGGCGTCGTTCAGAACCTCGCCGGCAAGATCGAGTTCGCGGGCAATGCGCCATACCGTCGGGCGAAAGCCGACTCCCTGGACGCGGCCGCGCACCCGTATCTCCATGGCGAGGTGGTCCGGATCGCGCGCAAGTTGGCCTGTTGGCGTCATGCCGCAAAGTCCGGAAGGATGCGGTTGTTGGCGGAATCGGCGATCGTAATCGCATCGCCTGAAGCTGCGACGCGGTGGGGCCATCGAAGGCTATTGCGCGCCGTGGCGCGTGTTCGATTGTCGTGCAAAGCCGCCGTTCGCTCGGCTCGCGACCTGACGGTCACCACCCGGTGGCAGACTTCCTCCGCCGGGAGTTCATGCGTTCCAGACCATGCGGTTTCGTCGCGCACGACGAGAAGAACTGTTCCTGGCGCGTCCATGCAAGGTTGCTTCGCAGCTCCCCTCTATAATTAACGGAATCCGAGCGCTAGGCCAACGATCCCGTGCCGCAGGCAGGCCACGATGGCGTTTGGCTGGCTTAAGGCGACATCCGCTTACATAAGTATAGTGTTTTCACTTTCCGGCCGATGTTAATCTTTTGTCAACAAAAATGGCCAAATACTCAACGATCTATTGGGTAAGAAACGCACTGTCTTTAGGTCACGTCTTGGCCGGGGCACCCGCGAGGCCAGCGCGATGGGAGACAGGGAAGGCGGACATGCTCGCTTGGTTGCTCTGGCGCCTCGAAAGAATTGAGCGGATATATGAAGCGGCGCGCCGGTTGATCGGTGATTATGGCGACGAGGCTGGCGCGGAAGCACGCCGACGCGCCCGCGAGGCGAATAGCGCCGAAGCAGCGCGAGACTGGAAGCGCGTCGCCGCGGTTATCGTCCGGCGAACTCGTAAGCCAACCGCACTCGGCGCCGTAAGCGCCCCGTCGGCCGTGGAACTTGATCCGGCCGCCGAGCCGACGTCGACCGCCGCGGACCCGCCGAAGGCGTTCCGGATCCAGTTCTTCTGCGCCACGCCCGATCATGGCCAAAAGAGTCTCACGGAGAGAGAGATTGAGGCGGAAGACACATCGGCCGCAATCGTCGCGACCGCGAACACCGAGTGGCCGCCTCGAACGATCGGATTGCGAATCCTGGATCGCGAAGGACGCGAGGTGTTTGCGCGCCAGAAGGCCTTGCGAGGCTAGACAAGCCGGAGACATTCCGAAATCCGAACCCGGTCGCACCAAGCTTCGCGACTTTCAGAACGACAGCGGCTTGTGCCAGCCTTCGCATGTGCGTAGATGTACGCTGTCTTTTGCAGGCCGGCTGACCACCAAGGCGCCGTTCCTTGAATGGGGCTGTCCTTGTCAGAGAACGCCTTTCTTATAGTTGTGCCTTTTTTGCGCCGAAGGTCTGAGAGTCGATGAACCAGCGCTTCATGGCGCTGGACGGGTTGCGAGGCGTCGCGGCGTTGCTGGTTGCAGCGTTTCATACGAGGACCGCTTTCCAGATCAATCCCATCGATCACGGCTATTTGGCCGTCGACTTCTTCTTCATGTTGAGCGGGTTCGTCGTTGCTCACGCGTACGAGGAGCGGCTTCGCAACGGAATGTCATTTCGGCGGTTCGCAGTAGCTCGGGCTGTCAGGCTCTACCCAATGATTGCGTTGGGCGTATTGCTAGGAACCTTCGCCGCAGCGCTGACGTGGCCCGTTCCGATCACCACGGTTCTCGGGGCAGGCGCGGCGGCGGCCTTGGTGCTTCCCATCCCCATGCGGGGGCTTGCGGTGCACCTTCTTTGGCCTATTGACCCGCCCGCATGGTCGCTGTTTTGGGAGATAGCGATCAACGGCGTGTTTGCATTGTTCTTATTTCGCCTTCGGGCAGTCGGGCTCGCGACGCTTACGCTGATCAGCGCGCTTGCTTTGCTGCTCACCGCAAGGCATTTCCATAGCCTCGAGGTCGGTTATATCTGGTCGAATTTATGGGGCGGGCTCTCGCGTGTCCTGTTCGGATTTGTCGTCGGGGTCGCTCTCAGCCGCATACATCGGGCGCGCGGCCTTCCGGTCGTTCGCACCAACATCTGGATACTCTCGGCCGTACTTTTAGGTTGTCTGGCGTTTCCGCTAAGCGCTCACAAGGACATATTCGATCTTGTGGCCGTCTTGGTTCTGTTCCCGATCATCGTTGTCGCGGGAGTGAGTACAAGTGCGGAAGGCGCCCTCTGGCAATGGTCCGGGCGCATCTCGTATCCTCTTTATTTGATCCATGCCCCAATGTTGGTGTTTTTCGCGCTGGCGGTCGCCGGTCGATCTTCGAGCGAACGCGAGGCGGCGTCTGTTGTGGCCCTAGCGCTATACGTGGCCGTCGCAGCAGTCGTCGTGAAGTACTACGATGAACCGGTGCGGTTCTTCCTGGGTAACCGGACACGAGCGCGAAGTTCGATTCGAGTCGAGGATCGCTCGCTCGCCACGCCGAGCTAGGCGGGCTGGCGCTGCCGGCGCAACGCGGGTGAATTTGAGCCTTACCGGGTCTCTCGCCGACTAAAATCGCGCTTTCAATCGGGATTGCCCGACGGTCCCCGCTCGAAATCGAAGGTAGGGGCCTCATTCTCGATGGAGCAAGGTCCCGCTTCGGACGCTGCATGTTCCGCCGATATCCCGCAAAGCCTCGCCCCGCAAAGCCTCGCCCTGCGAAGCCAGGCAGCAGTATCGCCCGGCAGATTGAGAGAGTGGAGGAGCCTTGGCTCCGCGTGGAGCATCACCTCGTTCGAAAAGGCGGCGGATCGCATCGGCTGTGGGCCGCCCGACGCGCCATAAAAGCCGGGGCGCCTGAACCATGTGGAGTTCTTCGCGAATGTGCCGTCGCGGTTTTGGATCCAGTAGGCGAACAAGGTCGTGGCGATGTTGTGATCGAGGGAGACCCCCTGATCCGTCCGCGCGACGATGATCGGCGCGATATTGTTGCAGAGTCGAACGTTGCTGTTGAGCGGTGAAGGGGCGAGGTTGATGTCCGGCGGCGGCGTCCTCGGGGCGTAGTCGTTGTTGATGAGAATGTTGTCGCCGATCAGGCTGTTGGCGATGCCCGCGAATAGGATGCCGTTGACGCTCGAGCCGATATAGAGGTTGTTCGTGACCTGAAGATTGTTCCAGGTCAGGTAGGGCACGCCTGAATAGTCGTCGATCCCGTTGGTTTGTTGGAGCCACTGATTTTTGGGATCGTTGTGCTCGACGATAATGTTGCTGTCGATAATGACGTTGTTCCACGTGAGGCTTTTGTGCCCTGCCGCCAGCGGCTGACCTTCTCCTTGCATCGCGTCCATATGATACGAAAGACCGACGTCGATTGGGTCGTGGATGTAGTTTCCCCGGATCAAGAGGTTGTTGGAGCCATAAGTGATCGCATTATCCGTATAGTGGTCGAGCTCGTTGTAGGAGCAAGTCGAATTCCTCGACGTACAAACGATGTCCTCGTGGAGGGCATAGACATGCGAGTCGAGAAGAGCGATGCAGCTGGTGTTCGCGCCCTCGTTTGTCCCGTGGGCGACGAAGCCGACACTGCCATATTGCCACTGAGCCTGCGCCCACGTCTCATAGACGGCAGGATCGGCGTTCGAGACCGACATGTCAGAGAACACGATGTCGTGCGTGACCAGCGCGCCGCCGCCGCCGTCGGCGACCGTGATCAGGTTGTTGTAATTGAGGGCGGGGAAGAGCGCCTGGACTTTGAGGCCAACGAACCTGAGCATGCTCGAGTTGAAGACGTTGAGCGAAGTCAGTACGGGCGTCTGACCCGGCGCAGCCGCGACGGTGACGAAGTTCGGGTTGTTGACGCCGGGGATCGGCCCGTAGCCGACTGTGACGGCGCCGTATTTGCCGCTCATGAGCAGGATTTCGTCGCCGGGCTGGATCGGGCCGGCGAGCGGGCCGGCAACGGTCTGATACGCTGAACCAACGACGTGCCTATAAGGGGCGGTCGTGAGCAGCGGATAGCTATAGCCGCTGGCGGCGGGCGGATTGAACACCGCCTGAAGCGAATTCCATGGATGCTGGGGGCTGCCCTGCGTTGCGGCCGTTGCCTTGGCGCCAATCGCCGGCATCGGAATGCCAGCCGCCGTCATGGCCTCGGCGGTTTGGCCGTTTACCGGATCGATGCGCCAGACGTTTCGAAACGCGGTCGGCGGAACGGCGCAGCCGGGGTAGACGGGCGACGGCGTCTGGGCGAAGGAAGTCGCGCCCGACAAGATGAGAAGCGAGACAACGCCGGCGCCGAGCCGGCCCAGCTTACTCGCGCGTCCTGCGTCCATTTTTTCGCGCAGGCCTTCTTTTGGCGCGCCCAACGGGGATCGAACCCGTGTTTCCGCCGTGAAAGGGCTGGGGTTCGTTCTATCAGTGTCCACCCGTGTTTTGCTAAGCCATTGATAACGCGAAACAGCGTCAATTACCGTCAGCCCTTGTCAAGCCACGTCCACCCCTTATGTTTCACAGATGTTTCACAGGTTCGCGGGTTCGGAAGGGGTCGGAAAGTGACGAAAAAGGTTAAGTTCGGGACACGGACCAAGCGCGAGGCGTTGAAGGCGCGACCCGCGCCCTATCTCGAATATTTCGAGAAGGGGTTCCATCTCGGTTATCGAAAAGGCCAGCGGGGCGGCTCTTGGGTTCTCCGGCGTTATCTCGGGCGAGACGCCAAGCCGCCATACGTCTACGAGACCATCGGGCGCGCGGACGATGACCCGACCGAAGCCGACACCCTGAGCTATGAGGCTGGGCGCTCGCTCGCTCGCAAGCGCATGGAGGCGATCACTGGGGAAGGGGAGCCCAAGAAGCCCACGCCCAGCCTGACCGTCGCGAAGGCTATCGAGCAGTACGTCGCCGAGCGGGAGGAGCGCGAGGCCGAGCGCCATGGGACCGACAAACGCGGCATGAAAAATGACGCGGCCTCACGGTTGAAGCGTGTCGACGATAAGCTCGCCGCGAAGTCGCTGGCAGAGATTACGGTCGACGATCTCACGGTATGGCGAAAGAGCCTCAAGGGCTTGCAGGCGAGCACCGTCCGGCGCGTCTCAAACGATCTCCGGGCCGCGCTCAACATGGCTGCGAAGCGCCATAGGACGAAGCTTCCCGCAAGCCTCCGTGACACGATTAGGGATGGTCTCGCGACCGTGGTTGCGTCCGCGCCGCCAGCCCGCGAAATGCAAGTGCTGACCGACGACCAAGTTCGCGCGCTGGTCGAAGCTGCCGAACGTGTCGACGAACGGGAGGGCTGGGGCGGTGACCTCGCGGTGATCGTGCGCGTCATGGCCGCGACCGGGGCGCGGTTCATACAGCTCGCCCGCATGCGCGTCGGCGACGTGCAACGCGAGAAGCGCCGTCTCATGGTCCCGGTAAGCCACAAGGGGAGGGGCCAGAAGGCGCGGACGCATACCCTTATCCCCGGGCCGCCGACGTGATGGAAGCGCTGTCGAAGGCCACGGAGGGGCGCAAGGGGCATGAACCGTTGTTCCTGCGCCCCGAAAAAGAACGCGTCACGTTCACGACATGGAAGACAGTCGGACGCGGGCCTTGGTACGCCGCTTCGGAGCTTGTCCGCCCTTGGGGCAAGATTGTCGCCGAGGCTGGCCTTCCCGCCGAGACTATCCCTTACGCGCTCAGACATTCGAGCATTGTCCGCAGCCTTCGCGAAGGTCTCGGCACCGAGCACGTCGGCAAGCTCCACGACACAAGCTCTTCGATGATCGCGCGGCACTACGCGGCCTTTATCGTCGAGGCATTGGACGAGATCGCAGCCAAGGCGGCCATCTCGTTCGCGCCGAGTACACCTCCGCCGCCGCCGTCTGGCGACAACGTGGTCGCGTACCGGGGCAGGGCGTCATGAGCGCGTCCAGTCCGAAGGAACGCCTCGCCGCCGTCATGCGCGAGCAGATGGTGAAGATGGCGGCCGCGATGGAAGAGCGGATTGCGAAGCTGACCGACGACGACGTGCCGCAGGTCATCGCCTTTCAGCCGATGCCGCAGATCATCACCCTTGAGCCGCCCCCGCCAACGGACGAGGTCAAGTTTGGCGACCTCTTGATCGAGGCGGCGATGAACGACCCTTACGGGGTCCTCGCCGATGTGCAATCCTCCGTCATGGCCGATCCGAGGACGCGCAAGGCAGTGCAGCGCGCGAGCTTATCGGAGGCGAGAGCGGCCCTTGACGTCGAGCGGCAAAAGGCCGCGACGCCGGAAGCGATGGCGGCGCGCAAGGCCAAGAAAGAGGAAGCCGCCAAGCGGTTGGTCCCTTCGGTCGAGGAGGCGTGCGCCGAGGCCAAGTGCAAGCCAGCGGGCACAGACGACTGCCTCGACGCAATCTGGAACCATCTCACCAAGGAAGCGCAAGACGAACCGATCAAGACCCTGAAGAGGGCGCTCACGCTCGCGAACGCCGAGCGCAAGGCGAAGAAAAAAAGGACAGTTTCTATAGTGAGCGTCCCCGTCTCACCATGACGACGCCTGAGCATATTGCGCGCGACGGCCAACGCGCTCAGATCAGCCCCAAGGTCAGCTATTGACATGGAGGCTACCCGTGGAACCAGACAAAGACGCTCAGACCATCACCCAGTTTTGCCGCTCGAACGGCATTAGCCGACAATTTTTTTATGACTTGCGAAAGATCGGCAAGGGCCCGGACCTTATGGAGATGGGCGCGAAAAAGCTGATCTCGAAAGAGGCGTCTAAGCGTTGGCGTGCGGAGCGCGAGCGCGATCCGTTATCGACGATCAAACCATCCGTGGCCGCATGAACCATGGCCCTCAAACGAGAGAGGGCCGCAGCCCCCTTAAAGGCTAGCGACCCTCAATACGTCGAGCGGCTTCCCGGCCCTCTCGACGATCCGGCTACACCGAGCGGCGACTCTCCGCAAGTGGCGAGGCGCACGGCGCGGCGACGAGCGTATCACTATCGCTACGTGCTCCCCGCGCCCGCCAAGCGGTATCGTGACTTGCGGACGAGGGTCGAACGCTCCGTGCTCGACGCGATGGTGAAGCTCTTCAACCGCGACCCGGAGCAGCCGGTCATGACGACGGCGCGCCAGATCGCTGAGCTTGCGAAAGTGTCGTGGCAGGCGGCGGCGCGCGCTCTTGTCGCGCTCACGATGGCAGGCTTTCTGATCCGCCTCGCGACGGGCGAGCGAAGGAGCAACCGCACCCCGTCGAGCTTCCGGCTCACGATGTTTCCGTTTCGCGGCGAGGCTCCCGGCGACGAGTACATCTCGGACGCTATCGAGGGCGTGCGGCGCTGGCGGCGGAAACCTCGAAAGCGGAAGGATGTGACGGTCAAAACCGTGCGCAAAATGAGGTCCCTCGACGTAGCGCAAGAGGCACGGTTTTGAGCGCGGCGCGGACCTCGCGTCACAGTCTCAAAATTGAGACTGTAAATCGGCTTATGTTTGTCGCGCACGCATTTTGCAAGACGCTGTTTCAATTGGAGAAAAGCGGCGCTCACAGTCTCTTTTTTGAGACACTAAGAGGGAAACTTCCACACCACCGCCTTTCGACACGCACTTTTTCAGCCGTTTTTGACGCGCCCCTCGCGCGGCTTTTGGACGGTAAGATCGGCGGGTCAATCAACCCTTGGTCGTTATCGCCGTCGGGGAGGAACCGAGCGGTCCAATGCTGCGGCCAGACGGAGAGGCTTGGTTCCCTTTCCTACTTCGGCAAGCACGCACGGTTCCGTTCGCGCCTCGCTTTCCGGGAACCGCCGACTAGGAGCACACCCGCGCGAGAGACTTCGATGGAAAGGGACAAACGCGATGACGAAAGCAGAAGCGAAAAAGGCGCGGCGACGTGGCGGCAACAAGGTCATCTGGACGCCTGAGCGTCGGGCGCAGTCGTGGGCGAGAATTGTCGCTCAAGACGCGCGCACAGAGGTCTGGAAAGCGATCAGGGCGATGAAGCTTCCCTTCGACGGGCATGATGTGTTGCAGGCTCGCGCCCTCGGTCGTTTGCAACGAGAGCTAGACGAGCGTCTTTTGCCGGAAGTTTACGACGCGGTTTTTCACGCGGTCGTGGGCTCGAAGGCCTTCCGCAGTAAGCTCGCGCAGAAGCACATTGCGGCGCTCGCCGAGTCGCAGCCGATGGGGAGCGCGTGACCGGGCTCCCCATGCTCACCATGAACCATCCACCATCCTTTGCCCTTTCCCTCCGCCCTTTGGGCGGGGGCGTGGACGCGGCGGCAAAGACGCGCGAGCGAGACGGCAACCGCAGCACCGATGATCGAGGCGGCTGAGAGGCCGAACAAGGCGCGAGGCGACGCTCGCACACGCTCACCACGCCGGGCTCTTTTCCGCGTCCCGGTCGAGCGAATCACTGCGTCGTCGGGGAGCCGCTCATGGACGCGTCTGCGCCCCATTAAGGCGGAAACATTACGGCCATGGACGCCGATGAACTGTGGCAAGTCAGTGACATACGGACGATCTGGCGATAAAATGTGAAACATCTGTCAAACAGGACGGCTCCGGAAGCTGGGGCCGGGCCTGTTTCGGAGGGATGGTTTTGATGCTCGATAGCCCAGCCCTCGCCGAACGCCCGGCGACTATCCGCAGCCGGGTGACGAACGGTCGCAAGCTGACCGCCGGTCTTGATGGTCGGAGCGCTGAGGCGAGCCGGTACCGCGACCTTTGTCAAACGCTGGCTCACGACCACCCCGGCGCGTCGGTGCTCAATGCTGGCCAGACGGCGTTGGTCCGGCAGGCTACGGCGATGATCGTGGCCAGCGAGCGGATGCAAGCCCCCCGTCATGAGGGGCGAGCTTGTCGACGCTGAGCAATTGACCTGCCTCGGCAACTCGACGACCCGCGCCTTGCAATGCTCAGGCGCAGCCAGCCGAAGCCCCCCGCCATCGAACCCGGGTCAGGCTCTCGCCGATCATATCGCCGCGTTCCACGACGCGCAGGCCGCCGAGGCCGCGCTCGACGCCGAAGCTACCCCGACCCCGGTAGCCGACGACGCGGCCGAGGCAGCCATGGGGCTCCTATGGGCCTTGGCGAGACCTTCGCCATCTACGACGAGGACGGGGAACGACTACGCCTCGCATCCAAGCCACCATCGATCAGTTGAAGCGAATTGGCGTTCCGGTGAGCAGGGCTACGTCGTGCATCGCTGTCGCATCTCGACGGCGAGCTTGGCGTTGCCCTCTTCCTCTTGTTGAGCGGCGAGCCGCGCGCGATACGCGCTGATGTCCCTGAGGGGAGCATGGTTGCTATGCGACGGATGCTGTCGCGAATGTCTTCTGCCGTCTGAGCTGGAGAGGCGAGAGCCATCAGCCAACGCTCCCGTCATTCATCATGGTCGATCACCACTCCGTCGGTCTGCGCGATGCGGAGGACTTCGTCGACCAGCTTGAGCTTATCGTCGGGGATGCGGGACCAGTCCCAGCGACCGGTGCCCTCCTGAAGTTTGATCGGCGTCGTGGCCTTGCCGAAGCCTCGGTCGAAGAACTCATGGATCGCCATCACGCGATGGTTAGCCGGGAGCTTGTCGTTGCCCGCGATGGCCATGAGATGAGCCTTCATCATCTCGGCGTCTTCAGGCTTCTGGAAGATCGCCTTCATCTCTCGCGTCGAGAGGTTCGCTGACCCCTTCTGGCGTCCGCCTCGTCTCTCGCCCGGCGCTGAACCCTTACCCGCCATTGCTATCCATTGCTATTTTAGCAATCAAAACTGAGGGCGTGCAAAAATACTCCGCCGGTAAAATGGCAGAGGCCTGAGTACACAGGGACATCGGTCGTATTTGCGCTCCGCGCCCTGTCGCTTGCCTCGGAACCGGCCCGAATCACTTCGGGCGGCACCAGTGTTTTATAGGTTTCGGGGCCGTGCGGCGTCAAATTGAGCCCCATGGACCGCTTTGCCATTTGCCGGGCCGCCAGAGGCCGCTGGCGGCCGTCTCGCTCTCACAGAGGCAAACCCGCCCGGCGTTGTTGGCGGCGGTGCCATGCTGGCCCTCGGTCCCAGATGAACTATTGTCCGTGCGCCGGTCGCTCTATCCCTTGCCGACTCCCGGAGAAACGCTAAAGGTGTGTCGCCGAGATCCGCCGAGGGAGAGGCTGATGCGTGTCGCTGGGGCGTCCATTTGAATCACCAATCGCTTTCCGCCTTCATCTGGTCGGTCGCCGACCTCCGCGCGGCGACTACGAACAGGCGGGTTGCGATTGCCGAAGGCGCGGAAGGCCGTCGTTAGAGATCGGATCGAGCGCGCTCGTTTTTTGGCCGCTAGTAGGCGGGGCTTGGGCTACTGGTTGAGTCTCGATGCCGGAGCGAGCGTAATCGGCCTCAAAGTTACTTTCCGATACTCTCTGCCCGATCTCGTATCTCCTTGCTGGCCTGATGAGCCATCTCAATCGCGGCATTTTCGATGAGCGTCGGTTGCGGCACAGTGCCGCCTGAACCGGGCGCTGATGTGCATCTCCTCGGGTCCGTTTGGAAGTAGATATGACAAAACTGCACCATCAATTGTTCGACGGAGGGGGGCGTATCCCCGTTCGGATTTTTGGTTTGAGATTTAACAAAGGCGAGCTCCCCCCAATACAGCTCCCAAAACCGCCCTTCTGTTTTTTCTTTATCGACATCAGGGGTGGCCGCTAGATGGGCCAGCACTCGCGCGGCATCTAGGTACAAGGCCAGTTTTTTCTCCTGATACGGCGCTTCCAACTCTCTCTTTGTCGCCGCAAGTATTTCCTTGGCGTGCTGTTCTTGTGCGTCAGCACGGGCGGCTTGTTCGGTAGCGCGGGCGGTCTGCTCGTCCTTATAGGTCCTGAACGACACCACTGCGGTGATTATTCCCCCGATCACCGCCAGTACCTGTAGACAATCGAGCCAGAACTTAATCGCTGAACGTGTTTTTGGGTCAGGCGCTAGTGGATCGAATTTAACACTTGATGCCCGCGCCTGACGGCGGCGATGATTTTGTCCGGGTCTGCGGTCCATGTGAAGGGCCTGGACTGCTGATTGTGCTCTTCGAGGAAGCGGTTGATCGCGGCTTGCAGATCGGTGACGGACCGGAAGACGCCTCGCTTGAGCCTGCGCTTTGTGAGAGTGGCGAAGAAGCCCTCGACCGCGTTGAGCCAGGAAGCGGACGTCGGCGTGAAGTGGAATGTCCATCGCGGATTGCGTTCGAGCCATCGGCGGACATTGGGATGCTTGTGGGCGGCGTAGTTGTCGATGATGGCGTGGATCGTCTTCCCCGCAGGAACCTGTCTTTCGACGATATTGAGGAAGCGGATGAACTCCTGATGGCGATGGCGCTGCATGTTGCGGCCGATCACCGTGCCGTCGAGGACGTTCATCGCGGCGAACAGCGTCGTCGTTCCGTGCCGCTCGTAGTCGTGTGTCATCGTTCCGGCGCGGCCCTTCTTCAGCGGCAGTCCGGGCTGGGTGCGGTCCAGCGCCTGAATCTGGCTCTTCTCGTCGACCGACAGGACGATGGCGTGCGCGGGCGGATCGACATAGAGCCCGACGACGTCGCGCAATTTGTCGACGAAGCGCGGATCGTTGGACAGCTTGAACTGGCGCATCCGGTGCGGCTGGAGGCCGTGCTTGCGCCAGATACGTTGAACCGAGCTGACGCTGAGCCCCGCCGCCTTCGCCATCAACAAGCCGGTCCAGTGGGTCGTCTCGCCAGGCGGTTCGCCAAGTGTCAGCGCGACGACGCGCTCGGCGGCCCCGGCGCTCAGCGGTGGGATGCGCGAGGGACGCGTCTTGTCGCGGAGCAACCCGTCGAACCCCGCCTCGATAAAGCGTTCTTGCCAGCGCCATACGCAGGTCTTGGACTTGCCGGTTCGCCGCATGATCTCGTTCGTGCCGACACCATCGGCCGTAAGCAGCACGATCTCGGCCCGCCAGACCTGCTTCTGCGGCGCGTTGCGGTCACGAACCAGGGCTTTGAGCCGACAAATATCGGCAGACGAAACCGAAAGGGATTTTCCTGCGCGCATCACGCAGACTCGCACGCCGAAATCCCAGAGGGAATCCCATCCGGGATTCAACTGTCAGGTTCGATCCACTAGTTTCATTGAGGTGGACCTCCTGCAACGAAAGTAGCGTTGCGCGAGCGGGCGAAGGCGCGGCCCGCCGGTTGGCGAATAAAAACCCTATTTAAAACCCGGTCACCTGAGCGCACAAAACCGCCCCGCATTCCCCATCGCGGGGGCGGATCACAGGGGCCGTTGGCGTACTCGCTCTCAACGCCCCGCCGCGTACCTCGGACCCGAGCCGCGTCACTTCGGCGGTACTGATTGTTGATACCTTTCGAGGCGATGTGGTGTCAAACTGAGCGCACAGACCGCAATTCCATTTGCCGGAGGCCGCTGAGGCCGCTGGCTGCCCGTTCAGCATTGCGGCCCTCTCCCCCTTGTAGTTCCGATTAGACCGCCGTCCGGCCTATGCGTGGAGGCCTACACAGCGGTGGCTGCGCCCAAGGCCCGTCCTTCGTCTCAGATTGACCATTGCCCGTGCAATAGTTGCTGTATCGCTTGCCGTGCGCCTGAGAAACGCTAAAGGTGCGTCGCCGAAGTCGGCCGAAAAGGATGGCCGAGGCGCGTCGGGGGCCTCCGAGTGAACCACCAATCCCTTTCCGCTTTCATCTGGTCCGTCGCCGACCTCCTGCGCGGCGACTACAAGCAGGCGGACTATGGAAAGGTCATCCTGCCCTTCACGGTCTTGCGGCGTCTGGACTGCGTTCTGGAGCCGACCAAGGCGGCCGTTCTTGCCGGGCGCGCCGAGAAGAAAGCCGCCGGGCTGAACCCGGAGCCGTTCGTCCTGCGGAAGGCCGGGCAGGCCTTCATCAACGTATCGCCGTCGACATAGAGGATCGGAAAGCGATGCGTCTGGAACCCATCAAGGCTTTGTCCATTAGGCAACCGTGGGCATGGGCAATCTTCCATGCTGGCAAGGATGTGGAGAATAGGCCAGAGCGTATCGCCAGAATGGCAGGATCGCTGGTAGGTCAACGGATTTACATTCATGCGGGGTTAACCCCAGCGTGGGACGACGCAATTGACACATACCCAGAAGTCCAATGGCCAGAAGATGTTTGGGGCGGTTGTCTTCTGGGCACGGTGGAGATTGCGGAGATCGTAACTAAAAGCAAAAGCAAATGGTTCCAAGGCCCATACGGAATTGTGTTCGTGAAGCCAAAGACGCTGGGTCAAACCATCGACTGCAAAGGTCAGTTGGGCTTCTTTAGGCCAAAAATCTGACGCGCATCTTCATAGCTCGCTCAGGTGTGTCCTCAAGGAGCGCCGATGCCCAAGAGTTGAATCGCGCATCGCCCTGTTGGGATGGGGCTCGTTGCTATGGGACGAACGGAAAGAATTCGACAAGCAACATGAGCCTTGGCAGTACGACGGTCCGGTCTTGAAACTTGAATTCAGCCGCATTTCCGATTCGCGCGGTGGAGCGCTGACGCTTGTTATCGACACTACGAACGGCGACCAGTGCCGTTCGGCCTATGCGATCAGCCGTCGCAACGATCCTGACGACGCGATTGCGGACCTGCGCTGCCGCGAAGGCACGGTCATCCGGCGCATGGGCCTCTACTTCGGGGACGGTTCACGTCGCGGCGTTCCAGAGATCCCCGAAACCATCCCGCCTTGGGCCGAGCTTCATAAATTCGACGTGGTAGTGTGGACCGGACTTCGGAGCAACTTCGAAGAGAAAAGAGGACAGCCCTTTTCTGTCCTGAACGCAATCCATCACCTGCAGAAACTCGACGCTGGAGCAAAGGCCAGCGCTGCAGAATACATCTGGCGCGCTCCGGGTCTGGTGGACACACCTTTGCGCAGGGCGATGCAATCCGAGCCATGGTTTGCAGTGCTGGAATCGCGCTGATGGTGGAAGTTGCTGTGCTCTCGTCCGGGCCGCGTCCCGGAGCCGATGCAGATCAGGCGCTCGCCGCTCGTTGGCTTCAGGCGACATGCCGGAGGACACCGTGAAGTTCGGCCCCGAAAACATTACTGAGTTCTTGCAAGAGAACCTGACGCCAGCAGTTTAGCCTTCGGCGGATGTTTGGAAAGATCGCTAATGGGATACAATCGAAAGCGTTCGATAGCCATTCACCGTCGTGATCATTGACGTCCGGTAATTTTTGCACCGGCCATGAGGTTGATCGAGCTGGAAATGCGCGCAGCCGCTCCTGACCTATCCAATACATATTTTCACGGCGGTTGGTCGCGCAGCCATGCGCCGCTCCTCGACGAACTCGGGGCGGTTGTTGACCATGTCAGAGCGCGTAGGGCGGGCGGTCCGGACAGCGACGAAAACCTCGCAACCGCGTGCAACAAGTGCAATGGCCGAAAGGGCGCGGCTGCGTTGGATGAGTTTGGCCAACGCCCGAAGCCAAAGCCGATCAAAGGAAAATACGGAGAGCCCAAAGATTGGGATGGCTTCTCATCGCTGTTTGTCGCGCTTGCCCGACGCTATTCGAAGGAACTCACGGCAATTGAGAGGGATTGGCTACGCGTTCTCCTCTCCGACGACATCGCCCAATAGCGGTATTGACGAGCCACAGGCGGCTGCACCGAAATGATTCCAAATTTCGGCCGGACCGGGGAGCCAATGGAAGCAATCGCTGCCGCTCAATTCGAGGTCAAACCGCGTATCGCAATTCGCGGTCGACGCCGACGATGACGCCACCTGTGGGGGTCACAGGCCCCGAAGCCGGGCAGGTAGCATTGGGAGAGCCGGGCGGCGCGGGCGCGGCTCTCGGACATATGCGCGCGCCACCCCTTCAAAAACCGCCACCTGCCGCCGACGTCGGGTCCCAGAAATGGCTATAGACGTGCTCGTCCAACGTTTTCGATAGTTCGGGCCAGTAAATAGGGTTGGTAGGCGGCCTGCCAATGCAATACGCTCGCAACTTCTGTGGCTCTATGCGTTCGTAGGAGACTATGGAGCCAAGTTCGAGGACGATGTGCGAAACGAAAAGATCCATGTCGAGATCGGGGCAATCCGAAAACTTCCTGTTCACGGTTTCCCAGCAATACGACCAGTCGAGGCCGACCTTCTTCGGCAGGTCGTCGTACCTTATCGCTAGGGTCGCATAAGGTGACTCCCCTGAAGGCCCCGGCTGCATCCTTGCGCCGAGAGGGTGAAGACACACGATATTCCGCGCTGCCGCATTGAGTTCGGTGGTCACTTCGGAAGGTGGACTACCTTTGTCGCGAGGCTCTATCCCGGTCTTACGAATGTCTGGTATTTTGCTTAAAGACGTTACATGGATGAACCACGTATATCTGGTGATCAACGCGGCCCAAACAGCATCCATGTTTTTGAGCAATTCTACGTGAGTTGCCATCAGATTTCCCCTGATCTTAGTCAGCAACGCTTTTGTCGGGAAGTTCGTGCCTTTCGTACCGCCTTCGCCACCCGCAGGATCACGTCGCTATTGCTGTGAGTTCGACAACTTGGCCTTCGACACGATTGGCAGCGTCTACCCTCATGCTATTGTAATCACCCTCTCCGTCACCCCCGCCGCCTTCGCCGCGATTGAGGGGAAATTGCCGTGGGTCTACACGGTTTTGCCGTGTCCAGAGCAAGCCTTCGCGCTAACCGGTGCCTTTCTACCCCACACGCGGCGACCGCCTTCAGAGGCGTCCTATGGTTCACTGTGGCGTGCCTGACGGGGGGATCCATATCACTTGGCCCGCATCCGCTTGAGGCGAAACCAACACCGCTGGTTTCTTACGAAGTTGGCGAGCGCTCTTCGACTCAGGCTCGGCGAAGTACCGCGGTATGGCGGCGATGTTGGCTTCGCCGGGCCGAACCGCGATAGCGCGCCACAGCACATCGACACGCAACGGGGAGCGCTGGAGAAGGTGGATGTCGCGGCCATTTCGGGTGGCGCGCCCCTGCTCGCCGCGATTAGCAACTACATGATCATGTTCGACTCTACGGAGAGGCCCCACGTTTTTCTTGGTCTCGCCGAGAAGCACGCCGAGGCTCATCCCGAAAGCATCTGGCGCGCATTGCATGACGAGTGGAACGGTTTCGAAGTCATCCCATCGGAGGTTCGCGCAGCTCTTTGCCCGCATGCGTAAGGACTGGCGCGCAGAGTTCTTGAGCGTCGGTGATCGCGAGTTCTATGATTCGCTCCCAGATCGATTCGCGGTCTACCGGGGTCAGGCTGCCAAGGCGGCAGTTGGCCTGTCTTGGACACCAGATCGCGAGGTTGCGGCCGAATTTGCGCGCGGGCATCGCGGAGTCACGCGGAAATTCCCTGAGATCGTAACCGCTGAGGTTTGCAAGCGGTCCGTCGCCGGAGCCTATGTCAGCCGAGAGGAACGCGAGATCGTTCAGTTTAGCGCGCGGACCGCGATGAAGCGCCAATGGGAGGCGACAGCGTCCAGTTGACGCCTTCCGCGCCGGGCTCCTGTCCCCTCCCACCCACGACACCCCGACCGCCCTTAGCGGCCGTGTGGCGCGTTGTGCGCCGTTGCCGCGCAGCCTTGCGCGAGCGCGATGACCCCGGCATAGTACGCCCACGGCGCGGATAAACGGACGGGTCGACAAGCTCCGAGCATCGCACCCGCTCCCGCTCCGCGCCAATCCCAAGGTGCGAACTAGGGTGCGTTGACCGTGACCGAACCAGAGACGAGGGGGCCATCGAGGCGTGAGCAGGAAGCTCCTATCCCCTTCAAGCAGTTCCTCGAAACTGTTCATCCGGCCTCCGTCACCCAGAACGTCTCGGATCTCTGGGTTACGCCTCGGGCGAAACTGCCTCCGGTCCCTGCGGGCAAGACCCGCAAACTTCCGCCCACAGGATACTGGATATTCGTTTGCAACCGCACGCGATGGGACGCAGACGCGTGGCTTCGATCCGGTACCACTGAATTGCTGTACATGGTCAGCGATCATAATCGGAACGAAGTCCAGCCCGGCGATCTTGGTGTGCTGCGAGTGAACGCGCTCACTGGGTCAAATTCACGGGAGGCACAACCCGAGGGCGCATACGCAATCCTAGAGGTGGTAGAGAAAGCTCGCGAAAGGACCGACGACGATCCGCGTTTCTACACCGATCCGGACGACGCGACGGCCGTAGTTTGGCGAGCAGGACTTAGAATGCTTGCAAATTTTGTAGGTCAACCGGTGGCTGCTCTGACGCTGCCAACCGGTGCGGACTTTGATCGTATTCGCCGCCCGCTACGGAACGCCACTATTCCACTCTCGCAGGCAGCGTTCGAAACAATCCTCGAAAGGAGCCGAGCCGACTTGCTCAACTTGAACGCAACCCGCTTGGCGGCTGACGTTGCAGGCGTTGCCGCTTTAGAGCGGGAGGCCGAAAGCCTCGATCCGCAAATCCGCGAGCGACTGAGCCGGGTCATCGAGCGCGGGCCTCTCGGCGATCTGGTCAAGGCGACGCGCGGGTACAAATGTCAAATATGCGAGGCGAAGGGAGTACATCCCCACGCCTTCGCGAAACGCGACGGTTCGCCATATGCAGAGGCTCACCATGTCCAACCGGTGTCCAAGCTAATCGCTGGTTCGTTAGGCGAGCGAAACATCATGGTACTGTGCCCAAATCATCACCGTCAGGCGCACTACGGCTCTTTTGAAGTGATTGAGGAGAGGCCAACTGACTGGATCGTGTCTATTGACAGCGAGCGACTACGGATCGAGCGAACATCTAACCTGACTTGAAAGTGCCGCCGTGCGTAACAAAATGGGCAGACGTTTTCGGCCGAACAAAGGCCCGCGTAGCCGTCTAATACCCCGAGGAGCGTCGGCCGCATTGCGCGCCTCGACAATGCATAGTACGTCTCAAAGCGCGGATAGACCGGCCAGTCGATAAGCGACGAGCATCGCACCCGCTCATAGCTCGGTGAAACTCCAATGCCGAAAGGTTACATCATCGCGCGCGTCGATGTCCTTGATCCGGAGGCCTACGCGCGCTACGCCGCCGAAGCGATTAAGGTGATCGCGGCACACGGCGCAAAGGTGCTGGCGCGCGGCGGGGGTTCCGAGGCCCTTGAAGGCAAGGCGCGGGCGCGCAACGTGGTGCTTGAGTTCGACAGCTACGACGCGGCGCGAACCCAACATCACTCGGCTGAGTATCCGGCGGCGCGCGCGCTGCGCGAGGGAGCGGCCGAGGTGGAAATCGTACTGGTCGAAGGCGTCTGACAGCCCGCGCCTCACCGGTCGGCCACTTCTCCGCCCGCCCGTCATGGCCCCACGTGTCCACGCCCGGCCCCGGTTGTCAGTGGACGTAGTCGCCGCTTCGTTCCTCAGTCATCTCGTATCCCTGCTGGTATGGCGAATGTCGCCCCACGCCTCGCAGGTGAGGCTCTGGCCGAACGCTGGGCCGATGAGGGCGACGGCGACCGTCGGGGCAGTGGCGCTGATCCGGGTCGTTGCTGCACGGCCTCGCAATGCGCCTGACGGTAGGTGTTGGAACAGAACCTTGGTCGAACGCTCGACCGTCATCGGCTGCAATGATCCGCACTTGCCAAGACCAATGCCAGTCAAATGGTCTCGCCCACCTTTCGCAGGCCGATCAGCGTGTGGCTAAACTGCGCCTGAGAGTCGATGCGAACTTCGTCATATTCCCAAATGCCCTGATAGCTGCGGGGCTTGCGCTTGACCGCAACGATCCGGTTGTCCTCGTCCTTGGTGAAGTCGTCCTTGGTCAGAACGACCCGCCGCCCGGTGCGCAGAGCTTCGACGTAGGCGGGAACCTTCGCCTGCTGGCCCGGGGTCATGCACGAGTTGTCTGGGTGATGGTATTTGCCCGTTTGGGTCACCTTGTCGAACGTGAACATGTCCCAATGAGCGGTCGGTAAGAGGCCGAACTGGCCGCAGTCCGAAAACCATTGTCCTTGACGGCCACGGACTCGGATGGTGGGAAGATTGTGTCGGGCTTTCATTTTTTGTGGACTCCTAGTTATGGGCGGTTTCCCCGTCCGTCACAGCGGGGCGGCGAGTTGGCGCGTGGTTGCGTCCGCCAAGACACTGCTAGTGGATCGAACCTGACAGTTGAATCCCGGATGGGATTCCCTCTGGGATTTCGGCGTGCGAGTCTGCGTGATGCGCGCAGGAAAATCCCTTTCGGTTTCGTCTGCCGATATTTGTCGGCTCAAAGCCCTGGTTCGTGACCGCAACGCGCCGCAGAAGCAGGTCTGGCGGGCCGAGATCGTGCTGCTTACGGCCGATGGTGTCGGCACGAACGAGATCATGCGGCGAACCGGCAAGTCCAAGACCTGCGTATGGCGCTGGCAAGAACGCTTTATCGAGGCGGGGTTCGACGGGTTGCTCCGCGACAAGACGCGTCCCTCGCGCATCCCACCGCTGAGCGCCGGGGCCGCCGAGCGCGTCGTCGCGCTGACACTTGGCGAACCGCCTGGCGAGACGACCCACTGGACCGGCTTGTTGATGGCGAAGGCGGCGGGGCTCAGCGTCAGCTCGGTTCAACGTATCTGGCGCAAGCACGGCCTCCAGCCGCACCGGATGCGCCAGTTCAAGCTGTCCAACGATCCGCGCTTCGTCGACAAATTGCGCGACGTCGTCGGGCTCTATGTCGATCCGCCCGCGCACGCCATCGTCCTGTCGGTCGACGAGAAGAGCCAGATTCAGGCGCTGGACCGCACCCAGCCCGGACTGCCGCTGAAGAAGGGCCGCGCCGGAACGATGACACACGACTACGAGCGGCACGGAACGACGACGCTGTTCGCCGCGATGAACGTCCTCGACGGCACGGTGATCGGCCGCAACATGCAGCGCCATCGCCATCAGGAGTTCATCCGCTTCCTCAATATCGTCGAAAGACAGGTTCCTGCGGGGAAGACGATCCACGCCATCATCGACAACTACGCCGCCCACAAGCATCCCAATGTCCGCCGATGGCTCGAACGCAATCCGCGATGGACATTCCACTTCACGCCGACGTCCGCTTCCTGGCTCAACGCGGTCGAGGGCTTCTTCGCCACTCTCACAAAGCGCAGGCTCAAGCGAGGCGTCTTCCGGTCCGTCACCGATCTGCAAGCCGCGATCAACCGCTTCCTCGAAGAGCACAATCAGCAGTCCAGGCCCTTCACATGGACCGCAGACCCGGACAAAATCATCGCCGCCGTCAGGCGCGGGCATCAAGTGTTAGATTCGATCCACTAGTTCGCGCCAACCGAAATAGCTGGAGCGCAACGCCGAGGCAGAGACTCGGGTCATTAGCGACAGCCTCCACGATCAGCGGGTTACTGAGAGCGTTCTCATCGTTGTCCTCGGCGAACCTCCTAAGGGCGTTGAACGCAACGTCTGCCCAAACCATGGCCTGCAGCGTCGGCCAGATCGCATGATATTCGTCTGTGTCCAGCCACGACAGCCACTCTCGCCGCTTCTCACGAAAACGGCGAAGAGTGGAACGACGCTCCTTCGGGACGTCGCACTGGTCAAGATCATATCTGTATCCGTCATCAGTCATCGGAGCTTCGGTCTCCCGGCGCGAGGGCGGCGATAGCGGGTGCGCCGAGTTCGAGTCCATATTTAGGGCGTGATAACGATCTCCATCACAGCCGACGCCCTCGTGTCGACGCTACCGGAGGTCAACGAGGCCGTAAGTCGTCCAGACGGCGGGGCGGCTACCTGACCGTTGACCGCCGCCTCGCCGCCATGGGCGGGCGGGGGCCCTTCTGACGTCATTCTGAAGCTGGCGAAGGTGGCGCTTGCGATCCATCCTCATGAGCGCATGATCGCGCGATCAACCGCCGCGCCCCGATCATCCGGGAGGAAGACCTTGACCACGTATATCGCGCTCTTCAGCCTGACCGAAGTTGGAATCAAGGCGGCCAAGGAGTTGCCGCGTCGGCTCGACGCCGCCAAGAAATTACTGGCCGACATGGGCGGCGAGATGAAGCAGTTTTACATGGTAATGGGCGAGTTCGACTTTGTTGGAATCTGCGAGGCTCCGGACGACGCCGTCATGGCACGCTATATCCTGCAACTTGGGAGCCTCGGCTTCGTACGCACAAAGACGCTGAAGGCTTTCCCGGAGACCGCTTACCGCGAAATTGTCCGCTCGCTCGGCTGAGCCGCGTTGGGTCCGAACTTCCATGCGCGTTCCGGGCGAGAGCTACTCGGACGTGATCTGAGCGCCGAAGGGCTCACCACCAGCGTGTGTCCGAGCGGCCGCCAAGGCCGCCTCACCGGACCCGGCCGCCTGAGCCCCGCCCGAAACTAGTGGGCAGACCGAAGAGCACGAGTCGGATAAATCTCTGCCTTATGCCCAAGCGCCTCATACCCCACCCGATCCTGTCTACGCCCCGTCTGCGGCTGCGCCAATTCCGCGTGGACGATGCGGACGCGATGCACGAATGCTTTGCGAGCCCCAAGGCGATGCGCTTCTGGAATACGCCGGTTCACACCAAACGCATCGAGTCCGAGCGCGCCGTGCGCCGCTTCTTCGACTGCACCCCGTCGTACTATCGGTACTGGGCGGTAGCGGACGCCATGACAGACCGTGCCATTGGCATGGTCAACTACCACGACGGCTATATCCGCCATAAGCGCGTGGCCATCGGCTACATCGTCAACCCGGCTGAGCAAAGGCGCGGAGTTGGCACCGAGGCCGTCTCGGCGATGCTCGAGTTCTGCTTCGGCGAGCTACGGTTGCATCGCATTCAGGCCTTCATCCATCCGGACAATGTCGCATCGCTCGCGCTCGCCCAGAAGCTTGGATTCCTTTGCGAGGGCCGCCTGCGTGATAACCTCCGGGTCGGCGACGAGTGGCGCGACGACATGCTCTACGCGCTGCTCGCCAGCGAGCGATTGTAGGGCTGGGGATCGTTGGCCAAAGTGGGAGGATTCTCTGGCCGAGCCGCCGGGCGAGATCTACAGCGACGTGATCTTGAGCGCGGCGAAGCCGGTGATCTCGCCCGGATCAGCCGAGGCCACCATCTGCAACGTGGACACCGTCGAGCCACTGTTGATCAAATACTGCCAGATCGACCCCACAGGGGCCTCAGGAAGCCCTTCAGCCAAAATCGGCCGAGTTAGCGGCGTGTCCTGCCGCGCGGCTACGGCGCTCGCGTAGGCCTTCGGCGTCTGGACCGGCCTCGTCCTCCGCCTACCGGTAGAAACGAGTGTTGTTTCGGAGCCAGCATTCCAGCGGACCGGGCGCGGGCTGCTCCGGATCGGTTGATGCCAGTGTCCCGTCGTTGTTGCAGAACATTAGCTTGTCGTAGTCGCCACCATCGATCTTGACATGCAGGCAATCGTCGAAGTTCGCGGCGGTCGCGCAGTCGTGTCGGGCAGACTTGTACGCAACGCAGATCGGCAGCACCTTGCATAACACATTTCTGTGCGTCGGGGGCTCATCGGCCGGTGGGTAGAAGAAGCGTACCATTGCGAGAAAATGGCACCCCACAGGAAGACTTGGGTTGCGATGGTGCGTACCCAGTTCGATGAGATCACCGCCCTTTTTTCCTCCCCGGAAAGCTCCCCCGCAGAACCGACCGTTCTCCCCACACCCGTGTTTTCCACAAAGCATAGCAGACACCGGGGCAGCGCGACTGCGGAGCAGGGTCCTTTCCAATAGCGGTACGTTCCGGCCCCCATTGATCGCGCCCCGCATGCCAAGCTGGACGCGTCTCAACGCGCTTTCCGCCGCACTGGCTGGGGCCTTATTGCCTGCTAACGACGTCTAGTGACGGCGGCTCGTTTAGGCCTGTTCATGCCCATGCCTGTGGTGGAGGTCGGGGTAGTGGGGATGTCGGTGTAGCAGGAGCGCGTGCCGATGCCGATGGCTGTGCGGCTCGCCGGGACGGTCATCCGGGCCATGGGCGTGCCGGTGATGTTCGTCGTGCCGGTGGCGATGCTCGTGCTCCGTTGCCGCGTGTCGGTGTTCATGCTCGTGGCGCTCTGTCAGGTGGAGCCATAGGCCGACCGCCATCAGCCCACCTGCAACGATCAGTCGAAGCGTAAGGGGCTCGCCGAGCAGGGTTAGGGACAGCGCCGCCCCTATGAAGGGCGCGAGCGAGAAATATGCGCCTGTACGCGCCGCGCCGAGATGCCTCAGCGCCAGCACGAACAGCGCGAGGCTCACGCCGTAGCTTAGAAAGCCGACCACACCCGCCGCCGCGATCACGTCGACGCCGGGCAGGCTCGCGCCCTGGGCCAAGGCGAGCGTCAGATTGAACGCTCCCGCGACGAGCCCTTTCAGCATCGCGATTTGAACCGGGTCGGCGGATGAGAGCTTCCGCGTGAGGTTATTGTCGACGCCCCACGCGAGACAGGCGGCGAGGATGAGAAGCGCACCCGAGTTGAGCGTAGGTCCGCCCTCCCATGAGAGCAGCGCTCCTCCGCTCAGAATCGCGAACGCGCCAAGCAGCAATCGGCAGTCTACGTTCTCGCGGAAGACGATCCACGCGATACCCATTGTAGCCAACGCTTCCGCATTGAGCAGAAGGGACGTGCTCGCGGCGTCAGTGCGGGAGAGACCGAACATCAGGAACAGCGGCCCGATAAGGCCGCCAGATACGATGACGCCAGCGAGCCAAGGGACATCGGCCCTTCGCAGAGGCGCTTCGATGACGGGGAGGCGCAGAGCGTCGCGCGACAGATGAACCGCTGAGAGGCCGAGCCCCGCCCCAAGGTAGAGGAGACCCGCCATGGTCCATGGCCCGACGTCCCCGACCATCATCTTCGCGAACGGCGTGCTTGCGCCGAACAGCACGGCGGAGAGAAGGGCGAGCAGGCTGCCAGTTCTCATGGGCACTCCGAAATGGATGCTCGCAGGGTCGACCGATCATGTCCATAGAGGCCTTCGCCGCGCCATCGCGTCCGCCATGGCCGAGGGAAGTGCCCCTACGAAGGGCCGTCCGGACGGAAAGGGCGGCTACCCGATCATCCTCGACCGCCGCGTCGTCGATCCGTCTCGCCGCCATGGGCAGGCACTTCGAAGGGCCCGCTGGCGGTCTTCGCCTCATCAGCCGAGGCCAGTGGGCGGGCTTCCTTGAGGGCAGAGCAGGTATTGCTTCCGCTTCAGTACACGCGCACGCAGGTCGCCGTGAGGAGGACGTTCTCCGAGTTGTCGCGCAAGACGCTTCCGTCTTCACTAATCCCGATGTCCTTCTCGGGCTTCGAGTAGGTGGCGTCCAATGCGCCAGAGCAGGCATCGAAGGTCTTAAACACGGTCGCAGCCTGAGCGTTCTCACCGAGGAATGCATAAGTGTCATCCTCGTAATTTGCACCCGGCGCGGTCAGGTCGACTACCATCTGATACTCAGTTCGAAAGGGTTGTCGACGGCCTACGGCGTAGCCTTCGCGGCTCAGTATCTCCACGAATTGAGTCACGCTCGCAGATCGGATGGCTGCTGGGCTACGAAGGTCCGACCACGTTCCATCAGGCGTTCAACCGCTGGACCGGCTGTCCGCGCGGTGGGCCGCAGCAAATGCGGCCCTTTTGGTTCGGTTAGCGTAGCCTCGAAGTGGGTACCTCCGAGGACTGGGTGGCCCTCCATCTGAGAATTGGCCCAAAGAAGCATAACCTTGGCCGCTATTAACAAGACGTACCCCCTGCCGCATTCTATTCAACACCCAATCGCGGATTGGGAG
The DNA here is from genome assembly GCA_963794655.1 of uncultured Alphaproteobacteria bacterium. GTDB lineage: Bacteria > Pseudomonadota > Alphaproteobacteria > Rhizobiales > Beijerinckiaceae > Roseiarcus. The sequence continues at coordinate 385,040 of CAWCEV010000003.1, read as the reverse complement.
GATACGACTGCGATGACCGACATTCTACTAAACATGCTAGGCGCGGCGACCGCCGCCATTCTCCTCGGCACATTTCACGCGGTATGGCTTGAGCGGAAACGCGAAAAACTAGCGGCGGCCTACGACGAGACGCTGGTCACGGCGTTCAAGCGCACGCACAAACCGCATCGCTTCGTCGGCGATCTCCTGAAAGCCGAAATCTCGGAGAAGCAGCGCAACCTCGTCCGGAGGCTGGAAAGTGAGTCCGAACTGGCGTTGCTGCCTCGGACCGACGCGCAAACTCCAGCGGAGCCAATCCGCAGATCAGTCACGCCAGACTATTTGATCTGTCTGGAGGACGGCAAAAAATTTAAATCGCTGCGCCGTCATCTGGGAGGACTCGGCCTGACCCCGGAAGAGTATCGCAAGAAATGGAAGCTGCCTTCTGACTATCCTATGGTCGCGCCTAACTACGCGGCCCAGCAATCGGCCATGGCGAGAAAGATCGGGTTGGGTCAGAAACAAAAACGAGTACGTGCTTCGACCCCTCATTGAAGGCGGGCAAGGGCGCGCGCCGAATCGGCGACGACCGGAGGCGGCGAGCTAGACCGCGCCTTTACGCATTAACCGGGAGGGGAAAGGTCGGTAAGGCATGTCGACGAATTTATCGCCTCTCGGTCATGAGGGCTAAAAAGGCTGTTGCTCCATGTGGAGCAACTGAAAAGACCTCTGCCGATGTCAAGCCATTAGCCAGCGCGGCACCGGCCGTCGGCTCCTTCTTCCCAGTTAGCAAGACCTCGCGCGGCTTCGATCTCTACCGCCCTTTGAAGGCCGGAAGCTGGGCAATCCTCTCGATGTCCGCCGTCTCGAAAATCGAAGGTTTCAATCCCTGATCGCGGAACACGGCGAACCCTAGCCGCTTCACGGCCGGTTGACTCATGATCTCACGCACGGCCGTCAAGAGGCTCACGAACTTGCCTTCAAACGTCACTACCTCTTCCGGGTCGAGGTCTGTCAGGTCGTCGTCCTCTACCATTTTTGCGCACCCTCTTCCCGCCGAGCTCTCGATAGTCTCGCGCTCGAAGGCCACTTGCAAGACGTTGCCGCGCGGGACTCGCCCTCGCCGCACAGGCAATCTCAAGGTCGTCCAATTGACGACCCACGCTCAATAGAAAGGGGAACGGCATGGCCTCTTGGCATGTTGCAACAGCAGCAGAAGCGATTGCTGCCGCGCAGTTCGCACGTTTCGGGTTTGACGTCTCCGTTCAGTATGGAGCCAACCAACCCGAATATGATTTGATGGTGGCAGGGCCGTCAGGACGGATGATGAAAATCTCCGTCAAGGGCAGCAAGGACGGCAGTTGGGGTCTGACCCAATCTCAACTCTCCAAAGCAGATTACAAAGGCGCAGCGGACTTGTGGCTAAAGCGTCACAAGCCGCACACGGCCATCTGCCTCGTTCAATTTAAGGGCGTGGCGGACGACCAACTGCCTCGTGCATATTTGGCCTCGCCGCACGACATCGTCGCTAGATTGAAGGCGGCGTCGGGAGGACGCGGTGACACGATCCTCTACGAGCGTTACACGCGAGGCCCGAAGGCCGCAGGCGCGGGCACGCTTGAGGAGATTCCCGAGAGCTGGAAAATGACCAAAGCGCGTGTTGAGACGCTCGTCTCAGAGTTGGGACAGTGATCCACGAATCGACTCTCTGGCCGATGATCTGCGCATCTCTGTCTCCCACCCGCCTTCGCCGCCATCGCGTCGACCCTGCCCGAGGTCTAGAAGGCTGTGAGTTGTCCCGACGGCAAGGGCGGCTACCTGATCACGCTCGTAGAAGCGACCGTCCGGTCGCTCGGGAGACGCCTTGGGGCGGGACGGCAGTTCGGTGAAGTTATCCTGCGGCTGTCGCAAGCCCCTCCGCAAAAATAAGGATCGCAGCCTCCGCGTCCCTTTGATACTTGCGGAGCCACATTCGACGCTCTGCCTCTTCTGGGATGTCGGAAAGAGATGCCGAGAACTCCAGACCAAGATACGCAGCGAGCGCAAGACCAAACAATGAAGCCGCAAACCAATGGATAGAGCGTGAGGACCTACCTACCCGCAGCGTTGCGGGCGTCACCGGGTTGCCATGGATGAAGTCGTTGCGGACGTCGTAAAGGCTCTTATAGATCAGCCCGGCAAGGTTGGTTGGAGTTCGCGTTTTTTTCTTTCCGTCCAGTGCGAGTTCACGATCTCGGGCCTTCAATTCCTTCCTTAGCCATTGAACGCGATCTAGGAGCGAAAGGACTTGCTTGGGCCCGCTCCGCCCGTCGTGGGCCAAGATTTCGAAGGCGCTCACCCAGAGCGCAGTTGAGCGTCCGGCATCGTGCTCGTTTGCGTCGACTCCACCCGGTATCCTCGATGCGGCGCGAGCCATGTCGAGCGCGCGAAACAGTCGACGGTCTTCGACATTTTCGCTTCCTTCGGCGAAATGACGCTCCCATCGAATCAGAAGCGCTTGTAACAGCGGCCGATCAACTTGACGGAAGGATAGAGAACGCTCCCCCAACGCGGGCGTTGTTCGAGGCCTCAATTCGTCAATGACGTGCAGACCTCGCAGCGCGGGGGTCGAAGCGATAATGCGCTCGTCCATCTGCGACGATAGTGACCATGGGTAAAAGTCAAACGCGTCGGAGTGGGTGATTCCCTGAGGTCTATTGAATGTGAGAGTGAGAGTCCGCCCCCGCACTACGGCGCTGACGCAAACAGCATCCCGAAAGCCCGCCAAGGCTGTCGCGCTTCGGACTTTCGCTGCGGCATCTTCCGCGTGCATCAGGAAGGTTGGGCAGATAGGCTTCTCGAACTCGTCTCGAAATGCTCGACGAAAGGTTTCGAGCGCAGGATGACGACTAGAGAGCGAAAGAATGCGGTCGTCGCGACAGTTAACGAGTGCTGTACACGATGTTTCAATTGGATCGTCCAGCGAAACGTTGGGGAGCGCCCAAACGGGCGACCAGTTGGACTCAGCCAAGATTAGATTCCACGACTCATCGGGCAGATTTTCTCGCGCCGAAGGTTATCTTGTTATGCTTGACCGGCAAATCCTCGACTGGCTCAACGCCATGGGCGACCGGGCGAAAGCTACAGCGACGTCATGCTGAGACTGGCGAGGGGCTGATCGCCGCGTCAACCGAGGCCATGAGGCGGAGTTCCTTGAGGGCTGCGGCCAGTTTGCTTCAGCACGGCCAGTCTCGCATAGTGCGCTCAAGAAACGGGTAGACCGGCTAGTCGACAATCGGCGAGCATCGCGCCCGCCCCCGATTCAACGCCCCAATCCCGCAAGGTGCGAAAGGGTACGCTTCCATGCCGGTCGCCCTGTATCCCCTCAACGTCGTCGTTGTCGCCATCATGCTTTCTACTGGCAATGTGTTTGCAGGGACCTCAGAGGACTGCGCGGCGGCTTACGATGAGCGGAAGGACTTCGCGGAGGCTCTCCGATTGTGTCGGCCTCTTGCTGAGCAAGGCGACTTCACTGGGCAATACTACCTTGGTGTCCTTTACGATGAGGGCTTAGGAGGCCTGCCAAAGGACTACCGCGAGGCGGTGAAATGGTACCGCAAGGCGGCAGATCAGGGGGATCCCGATGCGCAGTATCGCCTTGGTCTTTTGTACTGGAACGGCCGAGGCGTGCCGCAGGACGGGCTTGGCGGGGCATCCGTCCATGCGTGTCCATCCTAGCTGTTTCACAGATGTTTCACAGAAAGGGTCAAAACCGGCTTAAGCCTTTGATTTTGCTGGCGCGCCCAACGGGGATCGAACCCGTGTTTCCGCCGTGAAAGGGCGGCGTCCTGGACCGCTAGACGATGGGCGCGGGCTGGATGACAAATCCGGTTCTGCCGGATCGGCGCGATGCTATAAGGTCGCCGTCTCGCGCTGGCAAGCCTGACCGCCGCGCAGCATAGAACGACCAGAGGAAACAATGCGCGCCATACGTATCCATCAGCCGGGCGGTCCGGAAGTCATGCGGCTCGAAGAGGTCGAAGGGACGCCGCCGGGCAAGGGCGAGGTCAGGCTGCGCCAGCACGCGATCGGGATCAACTTCATCGACATCTATCATCGCACCGGCTTCTATCCGCCCGTGAAGATCCCCTACACCCCCGGTTCCGAGGGCGCGGGCGAGGTGGTCGAGGTCGGGCCGTCCGTCGAGGGGTTCAAGCCGGGCGACCGCGTGGCCTATTGCGGTTCGGCCGGCGCCTACGCGGAAGAGCGAAACATCGAAGCCAGGTTTCTGTTCAAGCTGCCGCCGGCGATCTCCTATGAAACCGCTGCCGGGATGATGCTCAAGGGCCTGACCGCCCAATATCTGCTCCGGCAGACCTATCGGGTGAAAGAGGGCGACACGATCCTCGTCCACGCCGCGGCCGGCGGCGTGGGCCTCATCCTCTGCCAGTGGGGCAGGGCGCTGGGCGCAACGGTGATCGGCTGCGTCGGCACCCCCGAAAAGGCCGCGATCGCGAAGAAGGCGGGCGCCGAGCACACGATCCTCTACCGTGACGAGGACTTCGCCAAGCGGGTGGACGAGATCACCAAAGGCGCAAAATGCAATGTGGTCTACGACGGCGTCGGAAAGGCGACTTTCCCGGCGTCGCTCGACTGCTTAAGGCCGTTTGGGGTGTTCGCAAGCTTCGGATCGGCTTCCGGGGGGATCGAAGCGTTCAACATTGGCCTGCTGGCGCAAAAAGGCTCGCTTTTCGCGACCCGGCCGACGCTGACCACGTTCCTGGCCGATCGCTCCCGGGCCGAGAAAATGGCGGACGACCTGTTTCAGGTCGTCGGGCGTGGCGAGGTGAAGATTGAGATCGGCAGGAAGTGGCCGCTCGCCGAGGCAGCCGCCGCTCATGCCGCGCTCGAGAACCGCGAAACGACCGGCTCCCTCATTCTCCTTCCTTAAAGCGGGCGCTCGCCTTAAAGCGGGCGCTCGGCCTTTCTTGCGCCAAGTTTGCGGGCCACCAGCCAATGCTTGGCGCAAGCCGAACGCCCTTGTATAGGGGTCGCGCGCTGCCCGCGCCGGCCGATTTGCGGACGTAACGAGGAAGGGCGTATTGACCCGAATGATCGAACCGACCCTGAAGCCCGCAGAGGCCGCCGTCACGCCCGTCAAGAAGGAGGAGGGCTGGTGGGAAACCGTCAAGGTCATCATCGAAGCGCTCCTGATCGCGCTCGTGGTGCGTACGGTTTTGTTCCAGCCTTTCAATATTCCCTCGGGCTCCCTCGTCCCGACGCTCCTTGTCGGCGACTACCTGTTCGTCTCCAAATACGCGTACGGCTACTCGCATTTCTCGCTGCCGAGCTTTCTCGACCTCGCCCCCCAGGCGATGCCCGGCCGCATATTCGCTTCCCAGCCGAAGCGCGGCGACATCATCGTTTTCAAGCTGCCGAGCGACGGCCAGACCGATTACATCAAGCGGCTGATCGGTCTGCCGGGCGACAAGATCCAGGTCCAGCACGGACGGCTCTTCATCAACGGCGAGGAGGTTCCGCGCGAGCCGATCGCGCCCTTTTTGACCGTCAACCACTTCAATAAGCCGATGGAGGCCCCGCAGTACCTCGAGACGCTGCCCGGCGGGGTCCAGCACAGGATCATCCAGATCGACGGCGACGAGGGCACCTTCGACAACACCAAGGTCTATGAAGTCCCGCCCGGACACTATTTCATGATGGGCGACAACCGCGACAATTCGAGCGACTCGAGGCTCGCGGGCGATCAGGGCGGCGTCGGCTATGTCCCGTTCGAGAACCTGATCGGCAGGGCGGAAGTGATCTTCTTCTCGATCGACGAAGGGACGCCGGCCTGGCAGGTGTGGCGCTGGCCGTGGGACGTGCGCTGGAGCCGCATCTTCCAGCGGGTGCGCTAGGGCCTCCGAAACGCTCCCGCGAACGGCTTAAAGGCGCTATAGTCGGCTGGGCCCGTCCTCCGATTCTCCCGCGCTTTTGTTGGGCGGCGCCGCGAGCGCGGCCTCTCCCGATCGGTCGGTCAATGAACAAGCAGCCGCGAGCCGAATTGCCGGCGCTGGAGTCCCGGCTCGGATATAGCTTCCGCGCCCCGGGCCTCGCTCAGCTCGCGCTGACGCATCTCTCCGCCCAGAACTCGGGCGGGCAGGGGCAGGGGCGGGCGGCCTCTTACCAGCGCCTCGAATTCCTCGGCGACCGGGTGCTCGGCGTGGTGATCGCGAGCCGCCTCTATCAGGCCTTTCCGCAGGCGAGCGAGGGCGAGCTCTCGATGCGGTTCGCCAAGCTCGTGCGCCGCGAGACCTGCGCCGAGATCGCGGCGGAATGGGACGTCGGGCCGCATGTCGCGCTGGGCCTGGGCGAAGCCAGGGGCGGCGGCCGCAAGAAGGCGGCGATCCTCTCGGACGTCTGCGAATCCCTGATCGGCGCGGTCTTCGTGGACGGGGGCTTCGAGGCGGCCGAGGCCCTGATCCTGCGCGCCTGGGGCGAGAGGATCACTGCCGACGCCGTGCGCGACGCCAAGACCGCGGTCCAGGAATGGGCGCAGTCGCGCGCGCTGGCCGCGCCCCGCTACGAGGAGGTCGAGCGCAGCGGGCCAGCGCACGCGCCCCATTTCGTGATGCGTCTCACCGTCGAAGGCTTCGCGCCCGAGCTTGGCGAGGCGAGCTCGAAGCGGGCCGCGGAACAGGCGGCGGCGCAGGCCTTTCTCGAGCGCTGGGGCTCGACCACGTGAGCGAAACCCGATGCGGCTTCGTCGCGCTCGTCGGCGCGCCGAACGCGGGAAAGTCGACGCTCATCAACGCGCTGGTCGGCGAGAAAGTGTCGATCGTCACCCGCAAGGCGCAGACGACCCGCTCGATCGTGCGCGGCGTCCTGACAAAGGGCGAGGCGCAGCTCGTCTTCGTCGACACGCCCGGCCTGTTCGCGCCCAAACGCCGCCTCGACCGAGCGATGGTCGCGTCCGCCTGGGGGGCGGCCGGCGACGCGGACGTGCTCGCGCTTATGATCGATGCGAGGAAAGAGGCGGGCGAGGCCGCGCTCAGCGAGGAAACCCGGGCGATCCTCGAGGGGCTTGGCTCTATCCGCAAGCCGAAGCTCGCCGTCCTCAACAAGATCGATCTGGTTGAGCGGCCGAAGCTGCTCGAACTCGCGGCCCGGCTCAACGCGGCGATGGCCTTCGACGACACCTTCATGATCAGCGCCTCGACCGGCGACGGGCTCGGCCGGCTGACAGAGCGCCTGATCGAGCTCGTGCCTTCCGGACCCTGGCTCTATCCCGAGGACCAGATCGCCGAGGCGCCGATCCGTTCGCTCGCGGCCGAGATCACTCGCGAGAAGCTGATCGAGCGGCTGCACGACGAACTGCCCTACCAGGCGACGGTCGAGACCGAGAGCTGGAAGGACCTGCCGGACGGCTCGGCCCGCGTCGAGCAGACGATCTTCGTCACCCGCGAGAGCCACCGCAAGATCGTGCTCGGCGAGGGCGGGCGCACGATCAAGGCGATCGGCACGGCCGCGCGCAAGGACATCGCCGCGGCCCACGGCGCGAACGTGCACCTCTTTCTGTTCGTCAAGGTGCGCGAGAACTGGCTCGACGACCCCGAACGCTACCGCGCCATGGGGCTCGATTTCCCGAAGGAGTGAGGGAAGCGACCGGGCAGGGCGTTTCACGTGAAACAGAAAAATCCGGCGCAATCAGATCCAAGCGCCCCCGCAACGAAAGCAAAATCCGGCGCAACGAAACCCAAATTTTCCGCCACGAAATCCAAGCCAAGCGCAACAAAATCCAAATTGCTGAGTCCTGACATTTCAATAAGTAACCGCAATATTCCTTCTTGTCTCCTGACCGCTTCGCGGGTTCTCTCGGCGCGCTTCTACCCGATCAGACAACCATAGCCGAGGTTTCTGTTTTTTGCAAGGTAGGCTCCTATAAGACTCCATATCGGTGACACTTTACTAAATCCCCATTTCTTTCCTCTTTCCGTAGTTCGCGGGATATCGGTGACACTTTACTCAATTCCGATTTCCGGTTTGCGTCCTTCGCCCTTCGGTCGCTTGGGCAGAACCCAGATCGACGCCCGAGCCGCCCGACACAATTGGGGATTCAGTAAACTGTCACCGAATTCCCACCGAATTCCCCGAATTCCCGAGCACAACAATTTGTAGGTAGTTCTACTTATTGCCAACGATAGGTAGGTACTTCTACTTATGCTGTTCGCTGTTTGTAGCCGCAATATAGCCGCGCCCGAAGGCGGCTTGGGGGCTCCTCAAATCTCTTGCTCCCGCGCTCACGGGCTGCTCGTCGAGCGGAAGGCTTCAGGCATCCGCCAGCGGGGGTCCCGAATGGAGATCAGACGCGCGGCGCCTCATCCCCGGCTTCGAGCAGTCGTCCGCTCATACGAGGAAAGACGCGTGGAGCTGGGGCGCGCGACGCTGACCTGGGCGGTCGCCGCACGACCTCATCAAATCCTGAACATCAATCTGGCGGAGCCATTTCGAGTCCGCATCCACTACGGTCAGGCGAACCCGGCGCCGGACATGAGCGTCGCCGGCCCGCTCGCCGATCGTGGAGCTTATGTCAGCCTGTCAGGTTCGATCCACGCTTTCCACATTCTCTTTCAACCGACCGGCTTGAACCGATTGGTTGGCGTCAACGTGACGTCTCTGGTCAATCAGAACCCGGCAGCCTCGGATGTTCTCGGAAAATCCGCCGCGGCCCTCGGCGACGCGATGCGCATGGCGCCGGACTTCGACCGGCGCGTCGCCGCCGTCGAGCGCTGGATCGGGACGATGCTCGAGAGGCGCGACGCGGACTGCGCGATCGGCCTTGCGTCACGCCGGATGATCGCCGCCCGTGGCAGCGCGCGGATCGAGGATCTCGTTGCCCAATCCGGTTTCAGCGCCAGTCAGTTCGCGCGCCATTTTGAGGTGCGGGTTGGGATGACGCCAAAACTGTTTGCGCGCATGATCCGGTTCGACCGGGCGTTGGCTGCCCGTCGCGAGGCCCCAAACCGGCCGTGGACCGACGTCGTTCACGAACTCGGCTATTTCGATCAGGCCCATTTCATCCGCGAATGCCACGCTTTCACCGGCTTGCCGCCCAGTGGTCTCGTGGGCGACTGGAACAACGCTTTTTGCCCCGAAGGATGACAAAAATTTACAAGCGCTTTCGCTGACGCGCGCGCAAGTTCCGCCCGAGGCTTCTTCGCCGGAAGAATTCGGGGAGATCGGAAGATGAATATTCGAGCGTTGTTTTCCGGGATCGCAATCGCAGGCGCCGTTTCGCTTCTTGCCTCCCCATCGTTCGCCCAGCTGCTGGGAGACGGCGTCGGGGGATGCCTCGATAACCAGAGAAACTCGCTGGCCGCGGCCGGGACCGTCTGCGCGAATGTGCAACTCCGCGCTACCAACGGGACGCCGATGGTCTCGTCGCCTCTGCCGGACGTGAACGCGGGCCCCGCATCGGCCTCGGGCGGCGTCGGCGGAAGCGGCACGAGCGCCCTCGCCACCGCATCGGCGGACTTCGGCGAAGTCCATCTGAACGGCAGCGCCTCTTTCGGCGTCACCCAGAACCCCGTCGAAGCGGAGGGTTTTGCCTTTGCCAGCTTTACCGACGGATTGATCGCCGACAAGACCGTAGACGCCACTTACACATTCTCGGCGGATGGCGTGTTCGTGAACGGGAGTGGCGGCTTGGCGCTTCAAGTGACGGACTTGACCACGGACCAGACCGTGGTCGACGACTCCTTCGACCTCCTGGGTGACGTCTTTCCCGATCATACGTTTACCGGAAGCATCTTTCTCAGGGCGGGAGACACCTACGTTGTGTTCGCCACCTTCGAGGCCCTGGCAGGCACCGCAGCCTTTTTCTCCAACTCGGCCTATCAGTCTGAGGCCGACATGAGCAACACAGGCCAGCTCTTCATCGACGCGCCGCCCGGCAGCTTCACCACCATCAGCGGACATGACTACAGCACGGACGCCGGGGTGAACGGTGTTCCCGAGCCCTCGACCTGGGCGATGTTGCTGATCGGATTCGCAGGCCTGGGCTTCCTCGGATATCGGCGGAGCACGCGGCTAGCCTGAGTGGGTCATTGTCATCCCCGCGCACGAGCGTGTGAGGGAATTGGCGGTTTTGCTTGGGCTGTGATTCTCTCCTCGCTGATGTGGCGGGAGTGAGTCGGCGATGGGTGAGGCTCGGGTGGTGCGGCCGGATCGACGGCAATTGCGTTGGGACATGGTCGATCTCGAAGGGCTTTTGCCGGGGGACCATCGCGCCCGCCTCGTGTGGAGCTTTGTCGAGAGCCTCGATCTTTCGCCGCTTTACGATCAGGTTCTCTCGCGCGAGGGGGAGGCGGGAAGACCGGCGGCCGATCCCGCGGTTCTCATGGCGCTCTGGCTCTATGCGACGGTCGAGGGCGTGGGGTCGGCGCGCGAGCTTGCGCGGCTTGCGCAAAGCGACGCCGCCTATCGCTGGCTGGCGGGCGGGGTTCCGGTCAACCATCACGGGCTCGCCGACTTTAGGGTCGAAAGGGTCGAGATCCTCGATCGGCTTTTGACGCAAAGCGTAACCGCGCTGATCGCCGAAGGGCTGATCAGCCTTGATGAGATCGCCGTCGACGGCACGAAGATTCGCGCCAGCGCCAGCAAGGCGTCGTTCAGGCGGCGCGAAAAACTTGTCAAGATCGAAACCGCGGTCGTCGAGCGGCTCGCCGCTCTCAAGCAGGAGCTGACCGACGACCCCGAGGCGTCGACGCGTCGACGCCAGGCCGCGCGCGAGCGGGCGGCGCGTGATGTTCAGGAGCGCGCGGCAAGAGCGCGCGCGGCGCTCGAACGGCTCGAGGCGGAGCGAAAAGCGCGGGCGAAGACGCACGCCAAGGACGAGGCCGGGAAGAAGGAGCCGAGGGCTTCGACGACCGATCCGGAAGCGCGCTCCATGCGCTTTCCCGACGGCGCGGTTCGCCCGGCCTATAATGCGCAGATCGCCGCGGCGCCGAGAGAAGGCGTCATCGTCTCGATTGCGGTCACCGACCGGCGCAACGATGCGGGCCTGGCGGGGCCGATGGTCGACGACATCGCGCGACGCTACGGGCGGACGCCCGGCAGGCTTCTGGTCGACGCCAGCTACGCCACAAGCCGGGACATCGTCGCGCTCGCCGGCCATGCGTCGGGTCCGGTCGGCGTCTATACGCCGCCGCCGGGCGACAGGGACGACGTCAAACCGGCGAGCCTCGCCCGGCGCATCCGCAAGCGAGAGAAGGAGCACGCCTTTATCAAGGCGTGGCGGGAACGCATGGCGAGCGAAACGGGCCAGGCCGTCTACGCCTTGCGCAAGCGCATCGAGCGGATCAACGCCGATCGCAAGAACCATGGCTTCGGTCATCTTGCCGTGCGCGGCCTCATCAAGGCGAAGGCCCACGCGCTCTGGCACGCCATCGCCAATAACCTCGTGGCCGCGCACCGTCTGAGGATCAACGCCGCCTGATCCCCCGCTCCCCTCAAGCGGCAGAGCGGCCGATACCAAGAACGCTTCAACCGCTTCGGATTCCATCCGCGGCGCCGCCGGATGACCCGTCTCCAGCGAAAAGGCGATTCCTTCACACGCTCAAACGCGGGGGTCCAGAGCCACTGCCGCGCGTCGTCATGGATGCCCGGATATCGGTGACACTTTACTCAATCCCGATTTCCGCTCTGCGCCCCTTCGGTCGCTCGACGCCCGACCCGCGCCGCAATTGGGGATTGAGTAAACCGTCACCGAATTGCCCGTATCGGAGTCGTTGCGGAAGCAGGGGAGGAGTCGTTGCGGAAGCAGGGGAGATGAGGCAGTCTCGGTTGCGATCCGGCTATCTTTTGCCGCCGGCCGGCGAAGGAACGTCGCGACAGAGAACCGCAAGGAGCGGCGCAAGACCTGAGGGGAAGCACCTGAGCCTGCCAGGTCCGCACATCCATGCCCGAGACCAACCGGCCGCGATATCGCGGCGGGATTTCGTCAACGGGCTCATGGTCGCGTCGAGTCTCGCGGGCCCTCTTGCTCTTTCCGCTCGCGCCACGCCGGCCGCGGTTGAAAGCGTCTGCGGCGACGTTCTCGCTCAGGACCCGCGCGTTCTGCGCGGGGGAAACCTTCCCGCCGCCTTCATGGTCGCCCACTGGATGAGGGACGGGCGCCTCGAGTTCGGCCCGCGGAAGGTGACGTTGAGCGCGGGCTGCGACGGCCGCGCCGGCGACTTCGATATCGCCGATGACGGCGCAAGCTTCGATGTCGTCATCGTCGGCGGCGGTCTCTCCGGCCTGTCGGCGGCCTTCTATCTGCTGCGACGCAGGCCCGACACGAGCATCCTCGTGCTCGACGCCAATTCAACGCCCGGGGGCAACGCGGCGCGCGATTCCGGCCCGCCCTTGCCGGTTGTGGCTTCAACGGCCGGCGCCTATTTCACCGCGCCACAGCTCGACTCGGAAAAGGACCTCTACCGCGAACTAGAAATCGAGCGCGATCAAGAGAAGGTCGTCGATCCCGTCTATAATTACTTTTTCGACGACAATACTCCGGGCGTTAACCCCGGACATCGCGGCTGGAACCTCGACTCGTTCGGCAAAGGCGTTCGCACGCTGCCCTATCAGCCGAAGGTCGTGAACGACTTCGTCCGCTGTCACAAGGTGCTTGTCGATTGGTTCAATACCGACGGCGGCCCGACCGACCCGCCGGAGTCAAGCAGTCCGCGCTACGACTATCTCTCGCAAATGTCGTTCGCGGACTATCTCACCAACACGCTGCACTACGACCCGATCCTCGCCGACTTCTACACGCGCTACACCGTCGACTGCCTCGGCGGCACGGCGGCTCAAGTGAACGCCCATAGCGCGATCAGCTTCCTGAGCTCGGACTACGCCGGCGATCTCTTCACCTTCCCGGGCGGCACATCGGAAATCGCGCGCCGCCTCGTCGGATGGCTGACCAGCCCCGCAGGCCCCGGACGGCAACGCCGCGCGGTCCAGATCCGCTCCGACGCGGTCGCGCTGAGAGCGGATGCGGGCGGGGCAGGCCAACCCTCGCCGGGCGTCGTTTATTTCAGGGACAACGCCTTTCGTCGCGCGACCGCCCGGGCGGTAATCGTCGCGACGGATGCGCAAAGCGCGAAGCATCTCGTCGAACATCTGACCGACGCCGGACGGCGCGCCGAATGGGGCGCCGTCACTCTCGCGCCGGCGCTCGCGGCGAGCGTCGTCGTGAAGAGCGCAGCGCCGTTGATCGATCTCGGACTGGGCTATGACCAATATTGGTGGGGCAGCCGGTATTGGGCCGATTTCATCATCGCCGATTGGGCCACCCCCAATCGGGGCAATCGCGACCGGGGGACCGTCCTGACGTTCTACGGCGGCAACAGCGCGCCTAAGGAGAATCTCGCGGAGGAAAGGCTGAAATTGCTGTCCACGCCGTTCAGCGCCTACGAGAGCGCGCTGAAAGACGACCTGTCGCGTATCCTCGGCAAGACGGGTTTCGACTTCGATAGGGACGTCAGTTCGATAAGCCTTTATCGATGGGGCCACAGCATGATCCTGCCCGCCCCGGGCTCCGTCTTCGGCGCGACGCATGGCGCCGACGGCAAGATCGATCGGACAAAAGCGCCGCGGCGCCTGGCCTACGCGGCAATAGGGCCGATTTCCTTCGCCGGGCAGGACAGCGAAGGCACGCCCTGCGTCGAAAGCGCGGCGCGCTCCGGATTCCGCGCGGCGCAGGAAGCGCTGGACCATCTTTGAACCTCGCCGCGCGGGCCCAACCAGGTTCGTGATCCCTCCACCGCATGTGTGGAGTTGTCACGCCTGCGGCGATGTGTTGAGGTAGTCTCGCGAAGAATGAGACGAAGCCAAGGAGCCATTATGACGACCTATACGGCGCCGCCGACACAAAACGACCTCGTCCTGCACTCAGGCGATCACCTGAACGTCGACGCCAAGGGTCAAGCCTTCGGCACAAGCATTCATAACGGGGGCGTAGAAAGCGTCCTCTCGGGGGGCGAGTCCTTCGGCACGACGATCCATAACGGAGGCCTCGAACTTGTCTTCGCGGGTGGAAGGGACATCGAAACGACGATCAACAACGGCGGCCGCGAATTCGTCGATGGCGAATCGATCAGACCCACGATCAATGACGGCGGCGTCCTCCATGTCATCAACGGCGAGGTGTACGGAGCGACGGTCAACTACGGCGGGCGCGAAGTTGTCAGCGGCGGCACATCCATCAACGCCGATATTCATGACGGCGGCCTGGAAATCGTCGACAAAGGCGGCTCGTCCACCGGTACGACCATCTATAACGGCGGCCGGGAAGACGTGAGGACCGGAACGTCCGCCGACACGACCATCCACTATGGCGGACTCGAGGTTGTCTATAACGGCGGCACAGCCACGAGCACCACAATCGCGAACGGCGTCGAAACCATTCGCGAAGGCGGCAGCGCTGACGCGATCACGTTCGAGGGCTCGCACGGGACTTTAAATCTGACCAATCCCGCGGAATTCGCCAATGGAACGGTGAACAACTGGCACGTCGGCGACGTCATCGACTTCGTGAACACTACGGGACTGACGCTCTATCAGGGGAGCGGCACGTTGCTTGTGGAAACTTCGGGCGGGGACGGTTACTATTATTTTTCCCAAGGCCAGCAGGCGAATACGGCGTTCAAGCTTGTGTCCGACGGCCACGGAGGCACGGACCTCGTGATGACGCCGCCCGTTGGCGTCTCCGACGCCCCTCACCATCACATCCCGTTCGTATGATCGGACGACAGACGTCGCCAGAGCTCGGCGAGAACCCTGGGGGCAAGCGTCGCCGCGCGCTCATTCCAGTGCGCGCATAGGGGCGGCTTTACTCCAATGAGCGCGGCGGCCGGGGCTAGTCGATAAAGCCCCGGCGCAGCGTCGAAGTGAGCGGCTGGATCACATAGCTGAGCACGGTTCGCTCGCCGGTCGCGACAAGCACCTCGGCCGGCATGCCCGCTCGCACCCTCGGCCTCAGTTCCTGCGGGATCTGCGTTTCGTCGAGGCTCACGATCCCGCGGTAATAGGGTTGCTTCGTCGCGTCATCGATCAGGCGGTCGCGCGAAACCGAGTCGAGACGGCCCATGATCAGGGGAATGAGGCGCGAGTGGAAAGCAGGGAAGCGCACTTCCGCGTCCTGCCCCGAGTGAACGCCATCGATGTCGGTCGGCGAAATTCGCGCTTCGACGATCAGGCGCTCGCTGCCCGGCACAATGTCGACGAGCGGCTCGCCCGCCTTCACGACCTGACCGATGGTGAACACCTTGAGGTTCTGCGCCGTTCCTGAAACCGGGGCGAGCACGTCCACTCGCCGCAGCACGTCCTTCGCCACATCGAGCTTGGCGCGGAACTCGACGATCTTGTCGCGCACGCCGGCGAGCGAGCTTGCGACGTCCTCCTGAAACTTCTGCTGCAATTGCTGGATCTGGATCTTGTACTCGCCGATTTCGCCGTTCGACTTGGCGATCTGCGCGATCGATGCGCCGATCACCCCCTGGAGGCGCTCGCGCTCGATCTCCGTCGCATAGAGCTTGGCGACCGGGATGAGCTTCTTCTCTTCGAGCTCTCGCAAGCCCACGAGCTCCTTGTTGATGAATTCGATCTGGCCCTCGGCCGATTTCTTCTCGAGATCGGCGCCATGGATTTCATCGCCGATCTGCGAGATGCGCGACTGCAGCACACTGGTCTGCCCGTCGAGCGATGACTTGCGCTTGTTGAATTCCGCCGTCTCGTCATTGGTGACCTGCTTCACTGACACTTCGCCCGAGCGCTGCACGAGCTCCGGCGGCCACGCGATTTCCGACTTCTGGTCGCGCTCGGCCATGAGCCGCGCCTCGACCGCGAGATAGGCGTCGAGGCCGTGCCGGAGCGTGTCGAAATTCGCCTTCGCTTCCGTGCTCTCGAGCCTGAACAGCACCTCTCCCTTGTCGACCGCTTGCCCTTCCTTGACCAGGATCTCGCGGACCATGCCGCCCTCGAAATGCTCGACCGTCTTGCGATTGGTCTCGATCGAGACCACGCCCGGCGCGGCGACGGCGCGGTCGATCTTCGCGACCGCCGCCCAGACGCCGAGAACGCCGAAGGTAAGCAAGATGATGATGTAGCCGGCGATGGCGATGCCGACCCAGCTCGCGCCGCGGCTCCCGTTCCTGGCGTTCTGCCGGGTCGGATGCCCGTCGGCAGGCGGAAGCCGTTCGGGCGCAGTCATAGTGTGCTTACCCGAGCGTCGCCGAGCTGGGATTCGGGGCCGGCCCGCGGGGCCTCGTCCGTCCGCACGACCTTCGGCCCGGTGAGGCGCCGCAGGATCACGTCGCGCGAGGCGTAGCCCTGCACCTTGCCGTCGTCGAGGATCAGGATCTTGTCGAGAATGGAAAGAATATTGACCTTGTGCGTGATGAGCACGACCGTGACGCCCGCCGCCTTCATCCGATGGAGCGCGGCGACGAGGGCTTCTTCGCCGCCCGAATCGAGATTGGCGTTCGGTTCGTCGAGCACCAGCAGGCTCGGCTTGCCGTAAAGGCACCGCGCGAGCGCGACGCGCTGGCGCTGGCCGCCGGAGAGGACCTGCCCGCCGTCGCCAATGTTGGTGTCGTAGCCTTCCGGCAGGTTCTGAATGAGCTCGTGGCAGCCCGCGAGCTCGGCCGCGGCGAGGATCGCGTCCTTGTCGATCATCCCGAAGCGGGCGATGTTCTCGGCGACCGTGCCCTCGAACAGCTCGACATCCTGGGGCAGATAGCCGATGTGCTGGCCGAGCTCGTGCGGGTTCCAGTGCGAAAGCTCAAACCCGTCGAGCCTCACCGCGCCGGCGCCCGACCGCCATACGCCGACGAGCACGCGCGCGAGGCTCGACTTGCCGGCGGCGCTCGGGCCGACGACGCCGAGCAGTTCGCCCGCCTCGAGGCTGAACGACACGCCCTTGAGGATCGGCGCCTTGCCGCCCGGCGCTCCGGCGATCAGGTTCTCGACGCTGAGGGTTCCGTTCGGGCGCGGGAGTTGCATACGCTCCGGCTCGACGCCGACGGCCGCGAACAGGGTCTTCATGCGGCCGAGGGCGTCGCGCGCCGCAAGAAAGCCCTTCCAGTTGCCGACCGCGATTTCGATCGGCTGCAGGGCGCGTCCGATGATGATCGAGGCAGCGATCATCATGCCAGCCGAGATCTCGTGTTGGACCGCAAGATAGGCGCCGGCGCCGAGAATCATCGTCTGAAGCAGGATGCGGAAGAACTTGGTGAAGGCGACGATCGCGCCGGCCTTGTCGCTTGCGCGCGCCTGCAGTTCGAGCGCCGTGCGATGATGGAGGCCCCACCTTTCGGCAAGCGCCTCGAGCATCCCCATGGCCTGAACGACCTCGGCGTTGCGGAACGTCGCCATCGCCTTATGGTTCGCAAGCATGCTGGCCTTGGACGCCTCTTGCAGCGTTCTGCGGGTCGTCGCCTCGTTGAGAAGGGCAAGCATGAGCGTGACGAAGCCGCCGGCGATCGCGATATAGCCGAACCACGGATGCAGGAGGAAGGCGACGAACACAAAGACCGGGAACCACGGGAGGTCGCAGAACGCGATGAGACCCGGCCCGGTGAAGAATTCGCGGATGACGTCGACGTCGCGCAGATATTGCGACTTGAGCGACGAGGGTTCGCGCAGCGCGCTGCGATGCACGGTGCGGAACATCGGCGCGGCCATTTCCTCGTCGAACAGCATGCCCGCCCGCACCAGCAGGCGCGACCGCAGCATCTCGAGGCCCGCCCAGACGAGGAGCAGAAAGGCCGCGATCACGGTGATGCCGGCGAGCGTGACGAGGTTGCGGGTGCCGAGCACGCGATCGTAGATCTGCAGCATGTAGAGCGGGCTCACGAACAGCAGCAGATTGATGAAGAAGCTGAATATGATGGCGGTCGCGAAAATGGGCGCGACCGCCCGCATCGCCTTGCGCAGCATGCCGTTGTGACCGGCCTTCCCCCCTACCACGCAACGCCCCCCGGTCGGCCATCCACCGGCTTTCTGGCGCCAAATAGACCCTGCTGAGGCCGCTTTGCAAGGCAGAAGCACTAAGTGGAAATACCGATGCGGCGGGGCTTCACGCTGCGGCGTCCGCCAGTCATCAAGGACGCGCATAGATTTTCTGAGGGTAACGCAGGTCCGATTAACTATGAGCTCCGCCCCGTTTTACGGAACGAGCACCCCCGGATTCATGATCCCCGCGGGATCGAGCGCGCTTTTCGCCGCCGCGAACGCTTTGCCGAACAGGTCGGCGCGCTGGGCGCGGTACCAGGGCATGTGGTCGCGGCCGACCGCGTGGTGATGGGTGATCGTGCCGCCGGCGGCGATCAACGCGTCGGAGGCTCGCGCCTTGATCTCGCGCCATTGCTCGATGAGGCGCCTGGGATCGCCCCGGACGTTGAAGGTGTAATAGACCGCGGGGCCGTCGGGATAGACATGGGTGAAGCGGGTCGAGACGGTTCCCTTGTGGCCGGTCGCCTGGCTCAGCGCCTCTTCGGTCGCCTTGCGGACGGCGGCGTGGAAGGCCTCGAACCGGTCCCAGGTGATCGCGGTCTCGAACGTGTCGTTGATGAGGCCCATCGGCACGGTGAGCTCGCGCGCATAAGGCATGCGGATGAAGGCGGTGCGCCAGCGCCCGCCCGCCGCCTCGTCGTCGTGCCGGCGCCCGCCGTGGTCGGCCATCAGCTCGATCGCGCGGCCCATCCAGGCGTCCACAGGATGGTCGGCGGATTCGAAGGCGAGCACGAGCAGGCTCTCCTCATAGGCGTTGACGCCGTAGGCGCCGGCTTCGTCGTTGTCGATGACGCGGAGGTTCGACGGATAGAGTCCGGCCTGCGCAACAGCGCGGACCGCGCGCGCGGCGGCGAAGAAATCGGGGAAGCCGAACACCGCGTCGGCGCGGAAGCGCGGCCGCCCCTGCAGGCGCATCCACGCCTCGGTGATGATTCCGAGCGCGCCCTCGGAGCCGATCATCATCCGGTCGGGGCTCGGGCCCGCGCCCGAGCCGGGCAGGCGGCGCGACTCCATCGCGCCCGCCGGCGTGAGGGTGCGGATGCTTTCGACGAAATCGTCGATATGGGTGTAGAGCGTCGCGAAATGGCCGCCGGAGCGGGTGGCGATCCAGCCGCCGAGGGTCGAGAATTCGAAGCTCTGCGGATAGTGGCGCAAAGCAAAGCCGTGCGGTTTCAGGGCCGCCTCGATCGCCGGCCCGCGCACGCCGCCCTGAATGCGCGCGGCGCGGCTGGCGCTGTCCACTTCGAGCACGCGGTCGAAATGGCGCATGTCGAGGCTCACCGCGCCCGACCAGCCGCCGCCGACAATCGGTTCGACGCCGCCGACGACCGAGGAGCCGCAGCCGAACGGAATGACCGCGACCTTCTTTGCCGCCGCCCAGTCGAGCACGGCCTCGATGTCGCCCTCGCTCTTCGGCAGGGCTACGAGATCGGGGGCGTTCGCGAAATCACGGTGCAACGCACGAACGGTTTCGGGAAAGGACTTGCCGTAGGTGTGCAGGAGCCGCTCGTAGGGCTCCTCAGTCAGCACGTCCGCGAGGGCCGCCGGGGCCGAGACGCGCGGAGCGCGCAGCGCGATCTCGGAGGCCTGCGGCGGCGCCGCGGCTGGGCGCGGCTCGACGCCGAGCCTCTCGCCGACGAAGCGGAAGAGGCGCTCGCGCTCCTCAAGGCTCAGGCCCTCGCCCTCATGACCCCAGCCGTAGAACTTGAGCCTGCGCTCCATGCGTTCCAACTCTTACGATTGCGGTTCGGGTACGCCGTCGACGGCCGGCCGCCTGAACCCCATAGCCATCCATGCACGGATCAACTTGAGCAAGGATTTTCCGGGGCGGCCGGAATAGTTGCCCATGTCGTCTAGCAAAATCACGCCCTCCGGCCGTTCGGCCGTCATCATTCGCATGGTCGCGGGCGCGATGTCGTCGGGGAGGCGACCGCGATAGACCGAGAGCCAATGCCCCTTCGTGAAGTCGAGGAACATGGCCGTGCCGCAGCAGCGCGCGTACATTCGCCTCGTCGGAGACTGCGGCTTTAGCCGCCGCTCTTCCAGAAGGCGTCCGCCCTGGACGCAGCGCACTCGATCCTTGCGATAGAGGACGTAGTCCGTGCCGCCATCCTCGGCCAAGCCCGAGTCGGCTTGAGGCGCCGCCTGATATCGGCGGCCGGCCTCCTGGCAACTCGTGCAATAGCAAAGGGCCCGAAAAATGGGGGCCCCGACGACCTCGAGCTGCACCTTGCCGCAGCGGCAAGGCGCCGAGACGCGCTGATCTGTCATTTCACCTCGCCTTCATGCCGAGCGGCCGCCAACCGCCTGTCGAGCGTGACCAACTTGTCGTCCAGCCCCGAGCCAACCACACGCAGCTTACATCATAGGCCCTCCGCTGCCTCACGCATTGCAGCCCAGACCGCGTCGATGTCGGCGGCTTCCGTCGTGAGCGCCCCGACCGAGACCCGCGCCATCCAGCGCCCGTCGAGGATCGCCGGCGTCAGATAGGCGGCGCCGGAGCGGTTGACCGCCTCGACCCAGGCCGTCGTGTGCTTGTCGAGCGCTTCGCCGTCGAGCGGCGAGCCGTCGGCCGCGTCGGGCGCGTGCCTGACGCACACCGTCTGCAGGTTGACCGGCGCGACGACCCGCCAGCCGGGCGCGGCGGCGACCATCTCGGCGAGCCGTCGCGCGTTGGCCATGTCGCGCCTGAGGCGGCTTTGCAGTCCGCTCACCCCCTGTTCGCGAATGACGAACCATAGTTTCAACGCGCGAAACCGCCGCCCGAGCGGGATGCCCCAATCGCGCAGGTTCTTGACCTCGCCGTCGACCGAGGACTGCAGGAAACTCGGATTGGTCGACATCACCCGCATCAGATGCTCGGGATCGCGCACATAATAGACCGAGCAGTCGAACGGCGCGCCGAGCCACTTATGCGCGTTGATGACGAGCGAGTCCGCGCCTTCCACGCCCTCCCACATCCAGCGGCATTCGGGCAGGATCATTGCGCTCCCCGCCATCGCCGCGTCGACGTGGAGCCAGATTCCGTGGCGCCGCGCGATCTTTGCGATCTCCGCGATCGGATCGATCGCCGTCGTCGCCGTCGTGCCGACGGTCGCGACGATGGCGCAGGGAAGATCGCCGTTCGCGATGTCGGCGGCGACCATCTCGGCGAGAGCGTCGGCGCGCATGGCGTAGCTCTTGTCGAATGGCACGAGCCGCAGGTTGTCGCGTCCGAACCCCGCGAGCAGCGCGCCTTTGTCTACCGAGCTATGCGCATGCGCCGAGACATAGACGCGCGGCGTGCGCGCTTCGCCCTGCAGGCCGCCGCGCGCGAGCGCGTAATTCGTCGCCCGCTCGCGTGCGCAGATCAGCGCGACCAGCGTCGAGGTCGAGGCGGTGTCCTGGATCACGCCGCTGAAGTCCGGCGAGAGGCCGAGCATCTGCCGCAGCCAGTCGGTCACGACCTCCTCGACCTCGGTCACCGCGGGGCTCGACTGCCATGAGAGCCCGATCACGCCGAGCCCCGTCGAGACGAGATCGGCGAGGACGCCGGCGGGCAGCGCGTTGGCCGGGAAATAGCCGAAGAAGCGCGGATGCTGCCAAAGCGAAAGGCCCGGCAGGACGATCCGATCGAGGTCGGCGATCACGGCTTCGAAATCCTCGGGCTTGTCCGGCGGCGCCGAGGGCAGGGCGGCGCGGACCTCGCCGGGCTTCGTCTTTGCCATGACGGGCCTTTCGCTGAGGCCCTGCTGGTAGTCGGCGAGCCAGTCGATGAGCCGATGGCCGTATGCGCGGAACTCTTCGGGCGACACGTGGGCTTTCCTGTCCTTGCGGGTTGGGGCAGGGGATGCGAGGGACGAGGGACGGAAGCCTGCATCAAGGCTCGGCCGGACGAAGTCAACCGGGCGCCAGGGACCGCGCCCGCGATCGGGGGCGGACGTCATGACGGAAAGCTCGACGAGGCTGCAAATCGGCCTGCTCGTATTTCCGAACATCCAGCAGCTCGACCTGACTGGGCCATACGAGGTGTTCGCCTCCTGGCCCGGCGCGCGCGTCCGGTTGGTGGGCAAGACGCTCGAGCCGGTCACCTCGTCGACCGGGCTCTGGCTCAAGCCCGATACGTCGTTTAGCGACTGCCCGCAGCTCGACGTCATTTGCGTGCCCGGCGGCGCCGGCGTGAACGCGCTCATGGCAGATGAGGAGACGCTCGCTTTCGTGCGACGGCAGGCGGAAGGGGCGCGGTTCGTCACTTCGGTCTGCACCGGCGCGCTCGTGCTCGGCGCCGCCGGCCTGCTCAAGGGGAGGCACGCGACGACGCACTGGGCGTCGCACCATCTGCTCGCGACGCTCGGCGCAATTCCGGTTGAGGCGCGGGTCGTGCGCGACGGCAGGCTGGTCACCGGCGGCGGCGTGACCGCGGGCATCGACTTCGCGCTGACGCTGCTCGCCGAACTTGCCGGAAAGGAGATCGCCGAGGCGATCGAGCTCTACCTCGAATATGCGCCCGCGCCGCCGTTCAACGCCGGCCGCCCCGACACCGCTCCGGCCGCGATTGTCGAGGAAGCGGGCATGCGCCTGGCGCCGGTCGTCGAAGAGCGCCGGCGGCTCGCGGAGGCCGCGGCGCGGAAGTTTTGAGCAGGGCGACTGACGCGCGGGGCGGAGCTCACGCGACGCACTGCTCGAGCAGGTCCTGGACGAGACCCGCGAGCAAGTCGAGCTTATAGGCCGTCATCGGCAAGGGCGCCGCGCCTACCGCCGCAGCCTGCGCCGCCACCGCGATGGTCGACGCCGAAACGGGCGCGCCTTGCGAGACTCTCTCAGCCTCGGCGAGCCGCACAGGAACGGACGCGACGCCGCCCGCCGCGAGCCGCACGAACGCGAAGCGCCCGTCCTGCACGACGGCCCGCGCGACGACCTCGACCAGCGGCCATTCGGCATAGGCGCGGCTGATCGCGCGCTTGTAAACCGCGCGCTCGCCAGTAAGCGGCGGCGCGAGCTGAACGGCCTCGATCATTTCGCCGGCGTTCAGCGCGTGATCGGCGGCGCCGTTTGAGCCGTCGCCCAGCAACTGCTCGATGCTCAACTTCGTGCGCTGGTTGGTCGTAACCTTCGCCTCATAGGCCAGAAGCGCCGCGGCAAGCGTCGAGGGATGCGGGGCGACGCACGGTCCGAGATCGAACACGACACCGTAGAGATGGTTGCCTTCGCGCGCCGGGCATTCGCTCCCGCCCTTCTTGAGGCAGGCGACATGTGGGTTGCGGTAGTACCAGCAGCGCGAGCGCTGGGCGAGATTGCCGCCGAAGGTGGCGAGATGCCGGATCTGCGGCGTCGCCAGGCCGCCCGCAGCGGCGGCCAGGCCGGGATAGGCAGCCTGAAGTCTGGCGTCGGACGCGATCGCGGCGATGGTCGTCGAGGCGCCGATGCGCGCCGCTCCCGTAGCGTCCCAGGCAATACCGGTCATGCCGGCGGCAGGGACAATGTCGACGAGCGGGCCGCGCGAGACGCCGCTGCGGCGGCGCTCCGAGAGATCGGTCCCCGAGGCGCGAAACTCGGGTTCCCCGGAAACGGGGACGATTGGCGTCATTGCCGTCATGCCGCGGTCCTCCGGTGGAGAAGATCGATCAGCCGGTCGGGCCGGATCGGAATCTCGAACGGCCTGACCCCGATCGCGTTCCGGATCGCGTTGGCGATCGCGGGCGACGTCGGCACGGTCGCGACCTCGCCGATGCCGACGCTGCCGCCGGCAACATGCTCGAACCCGCCCTCGTCGAAATAGACGTCGATCGGCGGGATGTCGCCGATGCCCGGCATGCGATAGTCCTCGAGCCCCGCGGTCAGAACGTCGCCGGTTCTCGCGTCGATCTCGCGGCCCTCGTAGAGCGCGTAGCCCAGCCCCTGGATGACCGCGCCCGTGGCCTGGCTGCGCGCCAGCGCCGGCGCGGCGAGCTTCCCGACGGCGACGCCCGTATGGACTCTCAGCACCCGGACATGGCCGAGCAGCGTATCGACCTCGACCTCGATCACCTGGACGGAACTCGGCGCCCCGGCGCCGATCGCGATATGCGACGAGCGGCGCATCATGAAGCCGAAGATCCAGCCGATCAGCCCCGCGTCCTTGATGAGCGAGTTGTTGCCGTAAGCGGTGCGGCCGTTGTCCTCCGGACGCTCCGCCACGACCTTGAGATCGGGCGCGGCGGCGAGAAGCTCGCGCCACGGCGCGTTCGAGCCCGGCGCAGGCTTGCGTCCGGTCTTGTCGGCGATGCTCGCCTTGAGCTTGCCGGCGGCAAGGAGAAGCGGCGGGACGATCGAGGCGGTCACGCGGCTGCCCCCGGATGTCGGCCCCTCCGGCAGCTTGGAATCGCCGATGCGAACCTCGACCTCGTGCGGATCGAGACCGAATTCGCGCGCGACCGTATCGGCGATGACGCTGCGCGTCCCGGTGCCGATGTCCTGCACCGCGGTGCTGGCGACGACGCGGCCGCCCTCGACGGCGAGCTCGACCTTGGTCCCGACTTGCCAGAGATAGAGCCAGTAGCCCGCCGCCGCGCCGACGCCGCGCCGGTAGCGCCCGGTCTCTCGGCCGGCCTCGCCGCGCCGGCGCCAAGCCTCGAGCCCGGCCGCCCAATCGTAGAGACGCTGGCGATCGGGGTTCGGATCCCAGCGCTTGCGCACCGCGATCGGATCGGTCTTGAGCTTGAGCGCCGCCTCGTCGATCGCCTGCTCCAGCGCGAAGGCGAGCGGGGGGCCGCCGGGCGCGCGAAAGGCGCAGCCGGGCGGCAGGTTGCTGACGACGTCGTAGTCGATGAGCTCCTTGGCGTCGGCGCGATAGATGAGGCGCGCGAGGCCAGCGACAGTCGAATTGACCGCGACGCCCGCGTCGGAATGGGAGGTCAGCGACAGCGCCTTGAGAGCGCCGTCGCGTCCCGGCAGGATCGCGACCTTGACCTCCGCCGCCGGCCGGTAGCCCGCGACCGACAGTTCCTCATGCCGGTCGAACGCGACGCGGACCGGCGCCTTCGCCTCCTTAGCGAGCTTGACCGCGATCACCGTCTCCGCGCCCAGCGTGGCCTTGGAGCCGAAGCCGCCGCCGATATGCTCGGCAACGACCCGGACCTTCGCGGGATCGAGCTTGAATGACTTCGCGATCTTGGTCCTGAGTTCAGCCACGGCTTGAGTCGAAGCGTGGACGATGAGCTCGTCGCCGTCGAAGCGCGCGACCGTCGCATGGGGCTCGAGG
The DNA here is from genome assembly GCA_963794655.1 of uncultured Alphaproteobacteria bacterium. GTDB lineage: Bacteria > Pseudomonadota > Alphaproteobacteria > Rhizobiales > Beijerinckiaceae > Roseiarcus. The sequence goes on along the minus strand of CAWCEV010000003.1, from coordinate 359,809 downwards.
CAGGTGTGCTGCTGGACCCCGGTGCGGAACGTCCCCTCGAACAGCAGCGGATCGCCTCCGGTCCTCGCGGCGGCGATTGACCCGCGCGCCTTCTTCTTCTTGAGCGAGAATGCCGCAGTCGGCCCGCGCATATTGCCGGACCACGACGCGGGCGCCGCGGCGCCTTCGCCGGCGTTGTACCGCTGCCCCTTGCCCTTCGGGAACAGGATCGGCGCGTCGGCTTTGCGTGCCGCGTTCGGCCCGATCACGCCCGGCAAAATCTCGTACTCGACCTTGATCGCCGCCAGCGCCGCGAGCGCCGTCTTGCGATCGACCGCCGCGACCGCGGCGACCGCCTCGCCGACGAAGTGAACCATGCGGTCGTCGTCGGCGAGCGACACAGCGGCGGCGACGCCCGGAATGGCGCGCGCCGGCCCGAGGTCGATCGCGACGATCCGCGCGCGGGCGTGCGGCGAGCGCAGCACCGCGCCGTCAAGCTGGCCCTCGTGGCGAATATCGACGGTATAGACCGCTTCGCCCGTCACCTTCTGCCGCGCTTCGACGCGCGGCGAGCGTTCGGCGTCGCCGTCATACTTGCCGCTGCAGGCGTCAGCGACGGCGCGATAGATGTTGTCGTAGGCCCCGCAGCGGCAGAGGTGGCCCGAAAGCGCGCGGGCGATCTCGTCGCGGGACGGGGTCGCGGCGCCGCGCGCGGCCCGCCACGCGTCGTGGAAGGCGGCCGCCTCGACGATGAAGCCCGGGGTGCAGAACCCGCATTGCAGCGCATCGAGCGCCATGAACGCGCGCTGGATGGCGTGCAGTTTGACCGCCCCGACGCCCTCGACCGTGGTCACGGCTCTGCCCGCGGCGGCTTTCGCCGGCAGGAGGCAGCTTGCGACGGGTGCGCCGTCGAGCAGGACCGTGCAGGCGCCGCAGACGCCGGCGCCGCAGACGAGCTTGGTCCCGGTCAGGCGCAGACTGTCGCGCAGGACATCGACCAGGAGCGCCTCGGGATCGTCGGGGAGCGTAGCGACGCGGCCGTTGATAAGGGCGGTGGTCATGGGTCTCTCCTTGAGGGACGGCGCTCGGGCGCATGGCGGGCAGGGGTGGCGGTTGCGCCTGCCACCATCAGGCGAATGGACCGCTCGAGGTCGGCGAACGCGCCCGGACCGGCGGTCTTGAGATCGAGTCCGTGGATCGCCATTTCGAGCGAACGGGCGAGCTCGAGCGGCGTCAGGCCTTCGCGCAAGGCGATTTTGCCTGCGCACTGGGCGCGTTCAACCGCACCGAGGATGAGGCCAAGTTTCCGCTCGACGAATTTCTGATGAAGGTCTTCCGTCTGGCGCTTGTGCTCGGCGAGCAGCTCTTCGGCCTGGGCTGCGCCCTTGATCCGGTCGAACAGGTGGCGAAACCGCGCGTTAAGCTGCGCGGCGAGAACATCGGCGAGCCCCTTGCCTGCTTTCTCCGCGCTCGCGCCGGCTACCTGCTCGGCCTCGCACGCGCTTTCGAACATGGCCTCGACGACAGCGCGGAACAGCGCCTCCTTGGAGTCGAAGTGATAGTAGAGCGCCTGCCGGGTGAGCCCGGCCTCCTGCGCCGCGAGCTCCATCGAGGCGAGGCGATAACCGTGCTGGCCGAACACCCTGGCTGCGGAATCGATGATGCGTTCGCGGGACGCCATTTGACGAGTTTGACATATTACGCAGAAATGTCAAACCGGTGTGCTCTCCACGACGCGCTTGCGCATCGGCGCGGGGTGACGTCAAAAAGGCGCGGACGCATGCGGAGCGGGGACGATGGGCGATCAAGCGGCCGGGCTGACGGGGGTATGGATCCTGCGCTCGGCTTATGGCGAGCGGGTGGACACGAAGGAACGGATCCTCATGTTCGGCGAGAACCCGCGCGGCGTTCTCATTCTGCACGAGGGCGGCCGGATGGCGGCGCTCATCACGCCCACGCTCAAACGGGACGATCCTCCGCCGGCGCCGCGGCAGCTCGTCGCCTATTCGGGCCGCTACCGGATTGAGCCTCCGAACCGGTTCGTCACCGATGTCGACATCGCCTGGTTCCCGAGCTGGGTCGGGTCGGCGCAAGGACGCAATTTCTCGATTGAGAACGGCGAACTCCACATCGTCACCGATCCGCGGCCGGTCGAATTCTTCGACGGCGCGATTGGAGTCGGCGTTCTCCGGTGGGCGCGCGAGGACGGGGGCGCCGGCGCCTGACGTCAAGTGGGCGGCGACGCGCGCCTCACGTCGATCAGCGCGTGCAGAGCCTCGGGCGTCGTCACCGGAAGCGAGCAAGTCTGGCCCTGGCAGAGCATGGCGATCGGCGCCTCTGCGCGCGGCAGGTCGGCGCGCGGCGGGCCGTCCGGCCAAAGCCGCCGGTCGAGGCGCAGCACAAAAAGCGAGGGATCGGATGCGGTGAGCGCGACTTCGGCGAGCGCTTGCGCCGCCGGGTCGTCAAGCGGCCCGTCGATCACGATGGAGCCGCCGCGCTCGAGCATGTCGGCGCTCATGAGCGTGAGCGGACAGCCGCCGAGCCCATCGGGCGCGCCCGAGACCGCGCGGATGAGGTTTTCGGCCGCCTCGCGCCAGCGCGGCTCGTCCGTCAGATGCCACAAGCCGACGAAAGCCTCGGCCAGCATCCCGACGCCCGACGGGCTCGCGCCGTCATGCGTCTGGCGCGGCCGGGCGCCCGGCACGTCGGCTGCGTCCTTCGCGGTGAGGAAGAAGCCGCCCGCGCCATCGCCGAAGAGCTCCAATGCGTCGGCTGCGAAGCTTCGGGCGGCGTCGAGGTCGCTAGGCTCGCCGCTCGCCTCCAAGAGCGCGAGCGCGGCGCGGGCCATCGAGGCATAGTCGTCGAGGAGGGCGCGGGCGCCGGGGCGCCCCTCCCGCCAGGCGTGGAGAAGCCGCCCGTCGGGGCCGCGCATGACCTTCGTCACGAAGTCGAAGGTCCAGCGCGCGGCGGTAAGCCAGTCCGGCTCGCTGAAGACCGCGCTGGCGCGGGCGAGCGCGGCGATGGCGAGGCCGTTCCAGTCCGCCAGCACCTTGTCGTCGCGGCCGGGCTTCGACCGCGCTTCGCGGAGCGCGAACAATTTCGCCCGAGAAGCGGCAAGCTCGGCCTCGGCCTCGGGCGCGCCGCGCGGGCCGACCCGGCGCAGCACCGTCTGGCCCTCCCAGTTTCCGCCGGGCGTGACGTCATAGGCCGCCTTGAAGCGCGGCGCCGCGTCGCCGAGCGCAGCGTCGATCTCGTCCGCGGTCCAGACGTAGAAAAGGCCTTCCTCGCCGTCCTGATCGGCGTCGAGCGAGGCGGCGAAAGCGTCGCCGACCCGCATCTCGCGCATGAGCCAGCCGACGGTCTCACGCGCCCGATCGGCGAAGGTCGGGTCGGGCCGGAGCGAGTGGACCTCTGCCAGAAGCTCGAGGATCTGCGCATTATCGTAGAGCATCTTCTCGAAATGCGGCACGAGCCATTCGGCGTCGGTCGAATAGCGGGCGTAGCCGCCGCCGAGGTGATCGTAGATGCCCCCCGCGTTCATCGCCTCGAGCATGGCGCGCAGGGCTTCGCCGAAGGCGGGGTCGCGGCGGCGGAACATCTCGTTCCAGAAGAAGCGGAATATCGGCGCATTGGGGAATTTCGGCGCGCCGCTTAAGCCGCCGCGATCGGGATCGACGGCGTTGAGGAGCGCGTCGCCGATGCGGGTCAGATCGGCGGGCGTCACCCCTGGACCAGCGCTCAGTTCGGAGAGCTTGGCGAGGTGGTCGGTCAGAACGAGGCTGCGGTTCTGCATCTCGTCGCGCCGGGTGCGCCAGGCAGTGTCGATCGAGTGGAGCACCTGCCGGAACGAGGGGCGGCCCCAGCGCGGCTCGGGCGGCCAGTAGGTGCCGCCGAGCATCGGCTTGCCGTCGGGTGTGAGGAACATGGTCAGCGGCCATCCGCCCTGCTGGCCGAGCGCGTGGAGGGCGGTCATGTAGATGTGGTCGATGTCGGGCCGCTCCTCGCGATCGACTTTAATGTTGACGAACAACTCGTTCATCAGGCGAGCGGTTTCCTCGTTCTCGAACGACTCGTGCGCCATCACGTGGCACCAGTGGCAGGCTGCGTAGCCGATCGAGAGCAGGATCGGGCAGTCGCGGCTCTTGGCCTCCGCGAGCGCCGCTTCGCCCCACGGGCGCCAATGCACCGGGTTATGCGCGTGCTGGAGGAGATAGGGCGACGTCTCGCCGGCGAGGAGGTTGCGGCCGGCATCCATGACATTCCTCTCCGACGCGTCCTTGATCGAACCGGCTTCGCTCATCGGACGCGGTTATGGTTCGGGCCGCGCCCTGCTACTTCCACTCCCATTCCTTCCGTGAATAAAGGAAGGCATGGGAGTCCAGTCCATACATGTTGTTTGGTGTAAACCGGCCTTGATCGCCAGTGTTGAATTCATTGAGATACTTCAATTGTCCCATATTCGGGTTGCCGTGGAAACTCCAGATATCGTCAAAGTGGAAAACACAGCCCGAGTGGAGCAGCGGCAGCAGCCAGTCGACCACCGTTTTTTGTGGAAGAATAATAATCGACATCGACGTTCACAATCGAAGGGTAGATCTTTTTGCTCTTCAGTTCGTTCAGCAATTCCGGGGTGAGGCTCTTCTCGTAAAAGCCTTCGACAAGATGGATGTTGGACAGCGGGAAGCCGGTCTGCTTGATCCTCGACTCGACAAGCTCCTTCGAGCCGGCAAACCGGCCCTCGCGCCAATCCACATGTTGATCTCTTTCATCGTCGGATTTGGGCAGCCCGACAAACGAATCAAAAGCGTAGATCGTGATGTCTGTCAGCGGCCTGTTGAATTTCTTAGAATATAACTTGGCCGCATTGATAAATCTAATCAAACTATTTCCAGTACTGACTCCAAACTCAAAATATACATTTCGCGGTGAAAATTCCGAGGAAAACGTATGTTGCCTGCCGAGCCATCCCAGAAAGAAACGTTCGTGGGGATGAGGACTCATTATCCTGGTGACGGGCTCGCCAATGGAATAGACGAGAAAATCTTTGATATGTCTTTTCAGCATATAATCTTTCCTTAATTATCCAGCCGACGGCTGCGTCTCCCTTTCAAATGCACCTATGTTTTTCCTGATCTCTCAGTCTTCAAATCGAGAGCGCGGACTTGAGCATAGCCTTGAACCGGTCGGAGTCGAAAGTCCAAAGGACGTCCGCGCCGGCGCTCTCGGCGGCCCAGACGTCGCGGTTGTTGTCGTCGCCGGAAACGTTGAGCCGGTCGACCACCGTCATGCCACGGGTGAGTTCGCTCTCGCACTCGATCGCGACCCGATGGCGGGACCATGACAGGCCGACCGAGCGGTCGAGCGCGACCGCCATCGCGGTCGGGTCGGCGAGCGAGAGGCCGATCTCGCCGGTCTGGGTGCGATAGGCCGCGCGCGCGGTCGAGTTCGAACTCGATCGCGAACTTGGCCTTGGGCGAGGCGAGCGCCTCGATCGCCGCGATCTCGTCGTCCCTCAGCACCGATGCGCCGCGCGACACATGCCAGCCGACCATCTCGAGCGGCGCCCTGGAGCGGAAGACGGCGCGCGCCGCCTCGGGATCGACCCAGATGTTGTATTCGGCCGCCGGCGTCACGTTGCCCTCACAGCACGGCGCCCCGCCCATGACCACGCAGCGGCCGATCCGCTCCGCAAGCTCCGGCTCGCGCTCGAGCGCCAGCGCGATGTTGGTCAGCGGGCCGAGCGTCACCAGCGTCAGGCCCGGGTTCTCGCGCGCGAGGCGGAGGATCGCGTCAACGGCGCCCTCGCGCTCTGGCGCACGCCTCGGCCTGGGATAGCCGCGGTCGCCGAGGCCGTCATGGCCATGGAACCAATGCGCGTGCTCGTGCGCCCGGGTCAGCGGCTTCTCGGCGCCGGCGAAGACGGGAACATCGGAACCGCAGATCTCGGCGGTCAGAAGCGCGTTTTGCGTCGCCTGCTCAAGGCCGACATTGCCGGCGACGGTGGTCAGCCCAAGAACCCGCACGCCCGGGTCGGCGAGCGCCATGATGATAGCAACCGCGTCGTCGGAGGCGGTGTCGGTGTCGATAAGGAAATCGCGCATGGCCGTCATGGTGTCGCCCTCAAGCGCGCGAAACCCCGATCGAGGTCTTCCTTCAAATCCTCGATGTCCTCAAGCCCGACGCTGAAGCGCACCGCCGGGCCGCCGGGAGCGAAACGGGTCGCTGTGCGCCTCTTAGTGCAGTCGAACGGAACGGCGAGGCTCTCGAAGCCCGCCCAGGAATAGCCGAGGCCGAAAAGTTCGAGCGCGTCGAGAAAGGCGGCGACCGCGGCCTCGGAAACGGGCTTCAGCACGATCGAGAACAGGCCCGAGGAGCCGGTGAAGTCGCGCTTCCAGAACGCGTGGCCGGGATGGCCGGGGAGGGCGGGATGGAGGACGCGCAGAACCTCGGGCCGGTCGGCGAGCCAATGCGCGAGCGCCTGCGCTTGCCTCTCCGCCTCGCGCAGCCTCAGCTCCATCGTGCGCAGGCCGCGCAGGGCCAGGAACATATCCTCGGGACCGGCCTGGATGCCCACCATGCCCACCGTCCGATGCAGGCGCGGGAACCATTTCTCATTGGCGGAGACGAGACCGATGAGCAGGTCGGAGTGGCCCGAGAGATATTTTGTCCCTGCTTCGACAACCATGTCGGCGCCGTGGGCGTGCGGAGAAAAAAACAGCGGCGTCGCCCATGTGTTGTCGAGGATGAGGCACGCGCCGCGCGCATGCGCGGCCTCGGCGATGGCGGGGACATCCTGAACTTCGAAAGTCTCCGAGCCCGGCGACTCGGCGAATATCGCCCGGGTGTTCGGGCGAATGAGCGAGGCGATGTCGGCGCCGATCATGGGATCATAATAGGTGGTCTCGATCCCCGTGCGGTTGAGCACCGTGTTGGCGACTTCGCGCGAAGGACCGTAAACCGTATCCGCCATCAGGAGATGATCCCCGGCACCGAGCGCCGTCATCAGCGACGCCGTGATCGCCGCGAGGCCCGAGGGGACGAGAGCCGTTCCCGCCGCGCCGGCTAGGTCGCTCCAGGCCGACGACAGCGCCTCGATGATTGGCGAGTTTCGCCGGCCATAGGTGAAACGCTGCGCGCCGCTCTTGAGGGTTTCCGCGTCGGGGTAGAGCACCGTCGAGCCGCGAAACGGCGGGACGTTGACGAAGCCGTGCGAAAGCTCGGGGTCGCGCCCGAGGTTGACCAGGCGCGAGCGGCGCCTGAGGCGCGCGCGGGTTTCATCGGTAAGCTTGGCCATTGGCGTCCTGCGGGCTCCGGTCTGTCGCGGGCCTAGGCCGCGTGATGGATTCGATATGGACGCACGAGCAGATCGGCTGGAATTTTCCATGCGCTACTGATCTTGTGGATCATTTCAACCGTGAGCGCACGCCGGCGCGAGAGAATTTCGGAAGCGCGCGAACGCGAGCCCAGGAGCTCGGCAAGTTCCGCCTGCGTATGTCCAAGCTCCTCGATGGCGTGATCGAGAACGTCGATCGGATCGAAATTCTTGTCGAGCTCGATCGGCCATCGCTTGTCTTCATAGGCTTCGACGAGGGCGAGCAGCACGTCCAGCCTGTCGCCCCGCTCCGTGCCCTCGGGCGCGCCCCAGCAAGCCTCGATCTCCCTGAGCGCGGCTTGGTGGTCCTGATCGCTGCGAATCGGCCGGATTTCCATCGAATGACCCTGTTAGAACAACGATACTGTCAAAGCGTCGACACGATCGTACGCGGCATGCGTGCCGATGAACTTTATGAACGCCGTCTGGCGACGAAAATCAAACGCTGCGACCAGTCGATAGTTTCCGCCCGCGATCTCGAATCTTACCCGCTCGCGGTTTAGCGGCTTGCAGTTCGGCGCCGCTCTTTGGATATCGTCCGTCGATGTCCAGCGCGCCGCCCGGACCCGCTGGATCCAACGTTCCAAAGCCATCCTTGTCTCCGGGTGAGCGGTCCAAAACCCGACGAGGGTGTTTCGGGCAATGATCCGCATGCGGCGAGTATAGTATGTTCCCAATCCGGGAACAACCGCGATCGGGTTGGATCACCTATGGTGCCCCACGCGCGCAGGTCAGGCCTCGCGAACGGCAAGATAGAGGTGCGTCTCGACCGGCGCGTCAAAGGCGCCGCCATGCGCTTCGATCGCTCTTTCCAGCGCAGCCAGCAGAGTCTCGCGCCGCTCCTTGTCCAATAGCTGATAGCGGGAAATCGAGCCGAGATAGGCGACATAGCTTTGCGCCGTGAACGAGCGCGACCAGGGATAGGACTTGTGGGTCACGCGTCCGAACAGGCCGGAGCGGTCGAAATCGCGGGGAAAGGGGCCGCTCGGCAAGTAGGCGTGTTCCGGCGGCGGCCCGCCGAGTTCGGGCGCGTGGATGGCGTAGGCCCGCTCGAGCGCCTCCCGAAGCGGCTGCGGCGCGGGCTCGGGCGACGTCCCGAAAACCGCGAGGGCGCATCCGGGCGCAAGCGCCTCGAAGGCCTTCTTGAAACGTATTTCAGGCGCGACCCAATGCCACGACTGCGCCGCGGCGACGAGCCGGAAGGCGCCGGCTTCGACCGGCCAGGCCTCGAAAGTCGTCTCGATGAAGTGGACGCTGCGCGATTGAGCGACGCGCCGGCGCGCCGCCGCGATCAGGTCGGGTCCCGGATCGAGCGCGACGACTTTGAGGCCGCGCCGGTTGAATTCCTCGGTCGCCTTGCCGGTGCCGCAGCCAATCTCGAGAATTGGGTCGCCCGGCTTAAGATCGGCGAGGGCGATGAGATCGTCGTAGAGCGCCTCCGGATAGCCGGCGCGCGCCCGGTCGTAGAGTTCGGCGACATTGTTGAAGGTGAACCGCTGCTCCATCGCGTCGCCCATTTTCGGATGTCCCGGATTCCAGCCGATTGACTTCCCCGATCGGCTGTCCCGACAATGCCCGCATCTGCCTTTCGTTCAAATCGGGCGTCAAGGACATAACGCTGACCACGGGAGAGTTTCATGAAATCGGTTGTTGTCCTCCTCGCCGCGGTCGGTCTCGGCGCTCTCGCCGCCTTTCCCGCCGCCGCGGGCACGCTCGATCAGGTCAAGGCGCGGGGGCAGCTGATCTGCGGCGCCAATCCGGGCCTCGCGGGATTCGGCCTGCCGGACGACGAGGGGGTCTACAAGGGCCTCGATGTCGACGAGTGCCGGGCGATCGCCTCGGCGATCTTCAACGATCCGAACAAGGTCAAATTCCTGCCGATCAACGCCAAGGACCGGCCGACGATCCTGGCCTCGGGCGAGATCGACGTCCTCATCCGCAACACCACCTGGACCCTGTCGCGCCAGACCGGCGGCATGTTCTTCACCGGCATCAACTATTACGACGGGCAGGGGTTCATGGTGCGCAAGAAGCTCGGAGTCGACTCCGCGCTCAAGCTCGACGGGGCCTCCGTATGCGTCCAGCAAGGGACGACGACCGAACTCAACCTCGCCGACTATTTCCGCGCCAACAACATGAAACTGGAGGCCGTTGTGTTCGCGACCGACGACGAGGCGACCAAGGCCTACGACTCCGGGCGCTGCGACGCCTATACGACCGACGCGTCGGGCCTCTATTCGGAGCGGCTCAAGATGTCCAACCCGGACGACCATATCGTGCTGCCGGAGATCATCTCCAAGGAGCCGCTCGGCCCGTCGGTGCGCAAGGACGACATCCAATGGTTCCAGATCGTGCAATGGACCCATTACGCCCTCATCACCGCCGAGGAGCTCGGGGTGACCCAGGCCAATGTCGACGAAAAGCTCAAATCCGATAACCCCTCAGTCCGCCGCCTGCTCGGCGTCGAGGGCGATTTCGGGACCGGGCTCGGGCTCACTAACGACTGGGCCTATCGAATCATCAAACACGTCGGCAATTACGGCGAATCCTTCGAACGCAATGTCGGCATGGGCTCCCCGATCAAGATCCGCCGGGGCCTGAACGCGCTGTGGGACAAGGGCGGCCTGCAATACGCCCCGCCGATAAGGTGAGGCCGGACCTTGATCGGCGACCGCAAACTAGCCGCCATCCTCGCCGCCGACGTCGTCGGCTACTCGCGCATGATGGGCGAGGACGAGCAGGGGACGGCGCAGGCCGTGCGCGAGCGGCGCGAGGCGGCCGCCCCGATCATTGCGGCGCATGGCGGGCGGGTGTTCAAGACGATGGGCGACGGAATGCTGATCGAGTTTTCCTCGATCGTCGCCGCGGTCGAGTGCGCGCTCGCGATGCAGAAGCAGATGGCGGAGCGCAACCTGGCGACGCCGGACGCCAATGGCATCCTATATCGGATCGGCGTTCATCTGGGCGACGTCCTGGTCGACGGCGACGACGTTCTGGGCGATGGCGTCAATATCGCGGGGCGGCTTGAGAGTGTCGTCGAGCCCGGGGGCGTCTCAATCTCGGGTTCGGCGTATGATCATGTGCGCGGGCGCGTCGAAGTCGAATTCGTCGACCTGGGGGAAAAAGCGCTCAAGAATATCGCCCGGCCGCTGCGAGTCTTTGCCGCCCGCGTCGGGCCGCCCAACGTCGGGCGCACGGCCGCGGCGCCGTCTTCGGCGCCGAGCCCGGCCGCGTCGATCGCTGTCCTCCCGTTCGCCAATATGAGCGGCGATCAGGAGCAGGAATACTTCGCCGACGGCATCTCCGAGGACATCATCACCGCGCTCTCCAAGCTGCCGCAGCTCTTTGTCATCGCGCGCAATTCATCCTTCACCTTCAAGGGCAAGAACGTTGACCTGCGCGAGGTCGGCAAGACTCTCGGCGTCCGGCATGTGCTTGAGGGGAGCGTGCGGAAGTCGGGCTCGCGCATCCGGATCACCGCCCAGCTTATCGACGCGACGACAGGCGGCCATGTCTGGGCGGAACGCTTCGATCGCAACCTGATTGATATTTTCGACGTGCAAGACGATGTGACGGCGCATATCGTCTCGGCGCTCTCTGTCAATCTCACTTCGGGCGATCTCAGACGTCTGGCGACCGCGCGCACCGGCAATCAGGAAGCGTATGACTGCTATCTCAGAGGCCGCGAGCTGTGGCGAAAGGGGGATCGGCAGGCCAATTCGCAAGCCGTCGAGACTCTCGAGCGGGCGATCGGGCTCGATCCGGGCTTCGTCCCGCCCATGCTGTTCTCGCCATCGTTCGCCTCAATGAAACGGTCAATGATTGGAGCCCGTCGCCCGAGGACTCACGACAGAGTTCGTTCTCCTGCGCCTCACGCGCCGTGGCGCTGGACGAAGCGAACCCCGATGCCCATTTCGCGATGGCCGTGGTCACGCTGTGGCTCGGCAGGCATGATGAGGCGTTGCGCCATGCCGAGCGCGCGATCGCTCTGGACCCTAATCATGCCGACCCTCGCCTGGCGCTTGGCGTGATCCTGCACTACGCGGGCCGTTCGGAAGAGGCGCTGCCGCTGTTCGACCGGGCGCTCGTGGTTGACCCGCTGTTCGACCAGATCCTGCAGTTCGAGGCGCAGGCGTACTACGCCCTGGGCCGCTACGACGAGGCGGCTAAATGGGCGGAGCGGCGGATCGCCGCCAATCCCAGGACGGACACCTCGCGCGTCTTTCTCGCGGCGAGCCTTGGCCAGACGGGCCGTTTCGATGAGGCGCGCGAGGCGTGGGAAGAGGCGCTCCGGGTGAATCCATCCTATTCACTCGAGCAGCGGCGCAGGGTCCTGCCGTACAAGAACCCCGAGGATTTTGAGCGCCTGGCGGACGGCTTGCGCAAGGCTGGACTGCTGAAGCCATGACCACGTCGCGTAGGCTCGCTGCGATCCTCGCCGCCGACGTGGTGGGCTATTCGCGCATGATGGGCGAGGACGAGGAGGGGACGGCGCAGGCCGTGCTCGAGCGACGCGAGGCGGCGGCGCCGATCATCGCGGCGCACGGTGGGCGGCTGTTCAAGACGATGGGCGACGGTGTTTTCGTCGAGTTTCCCTCAGTCGTTTCCGCTGTCGAATGCGCGCTCGAGATCCAGCGGACGATGGCCGAGCGCAATGAGGGCGTGCCGGGGGACAGGCGTCTCGTCTACCGGATCGGCGTCAACCTCGGGGACGTCATGGTGGATGGCGACGACCTCCTCGGCGACGGTGTCAATATCGCCGCCCGGCTGGAAGGCGTCGCCGACCCCGGCGGCGTCGCGATTTCCGGATCGGCCTATGATCAGGTGCGCGGCAAGATCGAGGCGGATTTCGCCGACCTGGGCGAACAGCGGCTGAAGAACATCGCGCGGCCGGTTCGAGTTTTCGCGTTGACCGACCGGCAAGGCAGTGCGCAAACGACGCCGGCCCCTGCGGCCGGCACCGAGCCGCCTCGGCTCTCGCTCGTTGTCCTGCCGTTCGCCAATATCGGCGGCGGGGCCGAGGAGGACTATTTCGTTGACGGGGTGACCGAAAGCCTGACCACCGATCTTTCGCGCATCTCCGGGGTTTTCGTCATCGCGCGAAACACCGCCTTCACCTACAAGGGCAAGGCGGTCAACGCGAAGCAGGTCGCGCGCGAGCTCAATGTCCGCTATGTTCTGGAAGGCAGCGTGCAGCGCAGCGGCGACCGGATGCGGGTCAACGTGCAGCTGATCGACGCTGAGACGGGCGCGCACCTGTGGGCCGAGCGATTCGACAAGCTCTTCGCCAACCTGTTCGACATGCAGGACGAGATCGTCTCCCGGCTCGCCAACCAGCTCAGCACCGAGATCGCGAGCGTCGAGGCCCGCCGCGCCGAGCGGACCACCAATCCGGATTCGCTCGACTTCTGGTTTCGTGGCGTCGACTGGCTCAATAAGGGGGTCAACCCCGAATCTCTGGGCAAGGCTCGGGAGTGCTTCGTCAGCGCGCTTAACCTCGACCCCGACAACGTCCGCGCGCTTCTCGGAATCGTCCTCGTCGATGCGATCCTTACCCAGATGCACTCGTTCGACGACCGGCTCGAGCGCATCGCCCATGCGGAGAAGCTTGCGTCGCGCGCTCTCTTCATGGCGCCCAGGACCGCCCTTGCCCATTATTGCATGGGGATCATCCTCACCTTCAGCTATCGCGCGGATCAGGGTATCGACGAACTGAAGCAGGCGCTCGCGCTCGATCCCAATCTCGCTTTCGCCCATGCGCAAATCGGCTTCGCCAAGATTGTGCTGGGCCGGGCCGAAGAGACCGAGGCGGACGTGCTCGAAGCGTTTCGGCTCAGCCCGCGCGACACAGGCGCCTATGTCTGGTGCTCATTCGTCGGCGACGCCAAACTCGTCCTCGGCGACGACGGAGGAGCCGTCGCCTGGTACCGGAAGTCGATTGAAGCCAATCGAAGCTATCCGATCGCCCGCTTCCACTGCGCGGCCGCGCTCGCGCTCTCGGGCCAGGTGGAAGCCGCGCGTGTCGAAACTCGAGCCGGACTTGGGCTCGCGCCCGGCTTCACCGTCAAACGCTACCGGGAAGGCGCTCTTAGCGACAACCCCAGATACCTCGAACAGCGCAAGCGCATTGTCGAAGGTCTGAAGCTCGCCGGCGTGCCGCAGGTGTGAAGTCGCCGGGGCCTCGACGCCGCTTCTCGCATCATCAAGCACGGCGGCGTTCGCGGCGCATCCGTCGATTGCGATATGCCCAGCGATCAGGCGATCAAGTCGCCTTCCACATCTCGTTTCTTGCCTTGTATAGCTCATCATAATTGCCGTTGCTTTCGGCAAGTCGCATCGGCTTCACGCGGTCGACCAGAATCTCGGCCGCTTCCGGTCGGGTTTCAAGAATGTGCATCGTCTCGGCGATATAGTCGCCGAGCGGCAGCGCGCGAGGGTCGGCCTTCTGTTCCGGGCCCATCAGTTCGGTCTGAACATAGGGCGGGGCCAGTTCGAGCACCTCGACGTTGCTGTCGCGGAGTTGCCACCGCAGCGATTGCGAATAGGAATGAATGGCGGCTTTGGTCGCGCAGTAGGTCGGCGTTATTGCGATCGGAACAAAGGCAAGGCCGGAGGAGACCATCAATACGCTTGCCTTCGGCTGGCGCCGCAGATGGGGCAGGAAAGCCGCCGTCAGCCGAATTGGACCGAGCAGGTTCGTCGCCACGGTCGCCTCGGCAGTCGCGAGGTCGATAGGGTCCGCAGTCAGGTCTTCGCGCCGCATGATGCCGGCGTTGTTGATGAGGACGTTGAGGGTCGGGAACTTGGCGGCGATCCGGGCCGCAAAGGCTGGAATCGCGTCGCGGTCCTCGACGTCGAGCACGAACGAGCGCATGCCGGGGTTGGCGGCGGTCGTGGCGTCGAGCGCATCAGCCCTGCGGCCCGCGACGATCACTTGATTGCCCTTGGCGTGGAAGGCTTCGGCGAGCGCGCGGCCGATGCCGGAGCCGCCGCCGGTAATCAGGATGGTGTTGCCGGAAATGTCCATTTGCGAAGGTCCTCGCTAAATAAGCCAATGACGCCCTTGCAAGATATGGGTGGCGCGCAATCGAAGTTCGTTGGCCGGCGCCTCGTTTCCGACGCCAGACGGAAGTCTATCAGCGATCGCGTTCGGGATCGCCCAAATCCAGTCCAAAAATCTCCTTCTCCTGCTTGACCCCGCGCAATGAGTGCCTGCCGAGCAACTCGAGACGGCTCTCGGCCGCAGTCATTCCTGCGGCGAACTCAGCCGAAACCAGGACCTGGCGCCTGAGCGGCTCGCACAAGGCCTCGATGCGGGCAACCTCGTTGACGGCCGGCCCGATGACGGTGAAGTCGAGCCGGTCGGTCGCCCCGACATTGCCGTAGAGCACCTCGCCGAGATGGAGCGCGAGATCGACGGAGGCGCACGGACGGCCGGCGGCCGCCCGCGCCTTGTTCATCTCGTCGATGTTGCGCATCGCCTCGGTCGCCGCGTCGAGCGCGTGCCGGCAGGTCTCCCCACGGCCGCGCTCCTCGAACGAGAACACCGCGAGCATCGCGTCGCCGATGAATTTGAGCACCTGCCCGCCGTGCGCGCGCATCGAGGCGGTCAGGACCTCGAACACCTCGTTAAGCAGCTCGACGACGACCGCTCCCGGCGCCGAATCGCTGATCGGAGTGAAACCCCGGATATCGGCATACCAGATCACGGCGCGCAGGGTGTCGACCGAGCCGCGCATGATCGAGCCGGCGTGGACTCGCCGCCCGGCGTCCTCGCCGAGATAGGTCGCAAGCAGGCCGGAGGCGATGACGTAGCCGGCGTGCGATTTCATCGCCAGCGAAAGCGCGGGCAGGGTCGCCTGCAACAACCGCGTCTCGTCGTCGGTGAACCCGCCGCTGCGGTCGGTCACGAAGGAATAGACGATGCCGGTTCCCTGCGAGCGATCGCCGCCTGTTCCAAACTCGAATAGGTAGGCTGCGTAGTCCGTTGCGCCGGCGGCGAAAAACTCGAGCAGGATCGGAAAATCGCGCTGGTCTTCCTGGTCGAGGCGCCGCCGTATCGAAGGATTTTCCTCGCCTTCCCGGGCCCTGACGATGAGCTCGTTGAAAGGACTGCCGAGAAAATCAGCGTCTTCGATGCTCCCGTGGACGTATTGCTCGGGTTCGATCGCGTTCAGGTCGCGGCGCCAGGTGTAGCCGTAGCCGCTCCATTGCGGATGCAGCGTCTCCATCGCCGTATGCGCCCGCCACAGCGCCATTCCGTCGATGACCAGCCGCTGGCAATAGCCGTCAAACAATTCATAGGCGCCGGCGCTGCGCAGTCCCTGGCGCACCGCCCACATATGGGTCCCGATGATGCGATGGCCGAGCGCATCGTCGAATGTCTTGATCTGCAGCCGGGAGATCGCCTCGGCGCGGTCGTCGGAGGACATGAGGGGAGCTTGGTCCCGGTCGCTCGGCGGACGACGCCCAAGTCCGTCGGCGCCTGTCAGGGCCTCGGTCCGAACGTCGGCAGGACGAAGACCTCGCCCGGGTAGATCAGGTTCGGGTTGTGGATCTCCCACTTATTCGCCTCATAGATCACCGGATAGCGGGTCGGATCGCCGTAGAAGTTCTGGCTGAGCGCCCATAACGTGTGTCCGGGCCGGACCAGCTTGGTCTGGACGCTGTCGACGACAGCGTCGGCTGAGAGCGCCGCCTTTGGCTGCCCCGTGTTGGGGGGGGCGGCGGCGGTCGCCTGCGGAGTTTTCGGGGCCGGCGTTCCCGCGGCGCCCGGCGGGGCGGGATAGTCGAATGGGGTATCGGCGCTCGCGACCACGGACGCGTCGCCCGGGTTGATCTCGTCGGCGCGGATCATGTAGCCGCCGGGACTCATGCCGTTCTTGATCGTGAGCGACCAGCGGCCGTCCGATTGCGTCTTGGCGTCGGCGAGAGCGGAGCCGTTGAGATAAAGACGGACGGTCGCGTTGGGCGCGGCCGAGCCCCTTGCGATCAACCCGCCGGCGGCGTCAGCCTCGACCGACCGGATGGCTACGCGGGAGACGGCCGGCGCAGGCGTCGCCAGTGTCCGCAGCGTCACCGTGGGCGGCGGGGAGGGCACGGGCGCAGCGGGGGCGGGCGCGGCCGGGGCCGGCGCGGCGGACGCAACTTTCGCTGGCGGTTCCGGAACCGAGACGGCGACCACCTTGGATGTTTCCGGCGCCGCGGCGCCAGCGGCCGAAGACAGCGAAAGGCTATGATCGCCAGGTGTCAGCGCCGGCGGAATGATGACGAACTCGCCCGAGGCGTCGGCCGTCGCCTCGGCAAGCGTCTTGCCGTCGTCGCGCAATTCGACCTTGGCGCTGGGCGCCGCGCGGCCGGCGATGACCGCTTCACCGGTGGGCTCGACATTGACCGCATCGAAGGCAGGCTTCTGCGGCGAAACGGTCGCCTCGCTCGCAGCCTCGGCGCCGGAAGGCGAAGCGGCCGGGGCGGGCGCCGCGGGCTCGGCCGCGGGCGCCGCCGGGGGAGCGCTCGGCGCCTTGGGTTCCGGCGCACTGGCCAGGACCTGCGGCTGGGGAGGGCTCGGCCAGAGGAATTCGGGGTGGGTCCAGTAGAGCGCGCCGGCCACCGCGCCTACGACCGCAACGCTTGCCGCCGCGGTTCCTCCGACCCAAACCAATTGATTTTGCGACAGCATGCTCGCTCGCTCTCGCCTCTGCTTATACCGCGAAAGCGGACACGGCTACAAATGACTGTCACACTTCCTTCTTTTTCATTTCCGCCATTCGAACCGGAACACCGGAACCTCGTCAGGAAAACCCTTCAGCCGTCGCTCGCCGAGCGTGACAAAGCGGCCGGCGTCCTCCTCGGACAGTTCGCGTACGAACCCGGACACGACGATCTCGCCGGCTTGCGCTTCGCTGCACAGCCGGGAGGCGACTTGCACCGTCGCGCCGAACAGGTCGTTGTGATCCTCGACCGGCTCCCCGGCGTCGATTCCGATCCGGACGTTCAGGCTCTCGGACGCCTCGGCGTTGTAGGCGGCAAAGCGCCGCTGGATGTCGGCCGCGCAGCGCACGGCGTTCGCCACCTTGTCGAACGAGGCCATGATGCCGTCGCCGGTATGCTTGACCTCGCGCCCGCCATGCGCCTCGAGCCCGCGCTTGACCAGCGCGTCATGCGCCCGAACCAGTTCGAGCGCCGCGCTGTCCCCGAGACGCGCCGTCATCTCGGTCGAGCCGACGATGTCGGTGAACATGACGGCGCGCAACGCAGAATCGACCGGCGGGGCGGCGGCTCCCGGCGCCGCGCGCGGATCGGTGATCCGGCCGAGGAACGCCTCGACCGTGGCGAGATCGACCGGCAGGATCTCATTGGCGATCTGGCCATGCGCTTCGCGATGGACCCGCTCGGCGGTGGCGGCGTCGGGCGCGTGGACCAGGCAAAAGGCGGAGCCGCGCTCCTCGTCGAACCAGTAGGCCATGTATTTGACCCCGTGCCGGTCCTGGATGTCGACATCCCTCCGGTGGGCCTCGGCCACCTGCTCCGGCGTTGCGCCGCTCATGTCATGGCGATCGATGAAGATCGGCAAGAGGTCTCCTTGATCCGTACGCCCTCGCCGGCTGCTCGGCTTTCAAGCCCCGGGCGCGAAGCGGGCGTCGAGGAACACGTTCGGCGGCGAGCCCGTATCACCGGGTCGGACAGCGACGTCCGCTCGACAACGCCGGCCCAGCGACCCGAAGGGCGAGCCGGCGCGGAACGGCGCCGCTGATCCGAAGGAGTAAGTTGCATGGCCGATGTCGCCGCTACGGCGACCGCCCATCCCCGTCTCCTTCGCCGGATCGACCCAGACCCCCTTTAGCACCGTCGGGGCCGATCACCAGGCGAACGTCACCGCTGCGCCCGGTCCATTGATCCGCCTGCGCCAATTGCGCCCGGCGGGTTGTTGTCGCGTTCCAAACTCCTGACGGCGACGAACGCGGATGACCCAGCGTTCATCGGCTCGAGATGTGGATCGGCCAAAGTCGAAATGTTTATCGCCAGGCGGGGGCCGCGAAAATGGCGGAAAGTACCTACGTCTCGCCGCCGGACGGACCGAAGCTCAGCGCCATCCGCACGAGGTGCGAGATGCTTCGCGCCCGCAGCTTGTGCATCACAGCGGCGCGATGGTGCTCCGTCGTGCGGGGGGTGATCCCCAACTGGCGCGCGATCAGTTTGGTCGGCAAGCCTTCCGCCAGCAACGCGAAAACTTCCTGCTCGCGCTGGGTGAGGAGGGCGCTTCGCGCCCGGAACTCCTCGACCTGGGACTGGCGGTCGCGGGCCTGCTCGGTCCTCGCCAGCGCGTCCTCGACCGTGATCAGCAGGGCTTCGGGGTCGAGCGGCTTCTGAACGAAATCGAATGCGCCGCATTTCATCGCCGAGACCGCGGTCGGAACGTCGGCATGTCCGGTGATCAGGATGACCGCGGTGTCGCTCTCCGAGGCCGCGATCCGCCTCAAGAGCCCGATGCCGCTGAG
This sequence comes from uncultured Alphaproteobacteria bacterium, assembly GCA_963794655.1. Lineage (GTDB taxonomy): Bacteria > Pseudomonadota > Alphaproteobacteria > Rhizobiales > Beijerinckiaceae > Roseiarcus. The sequence continues at coordinate 340,960 of CAWCEV010000003.1, read as the reverse complement.
GCCGGGAAGCTGGTTGTCGAGGATCACGCAGGCCGGCTCGTCGGGCGGAGATTGAAGATAGTCTTCCGCCGACGCGAATGTGCGCGACTCGATCTGGGCGGTGGACAACAGCAGGGCCAGCGACTCGCGGACGCTCGCCTCGTCGTCGACAATATCGACGTGACGTTTATTCTGCATCGCCGTCAGGTCCCTTGATTTTGAGTTCGACCACAAATCTGGTCCCCTCAGGCTCGATCGGCTGCCACCAGATGCGTCCGCCATGCTGCCGTACGATCTGACGGCTGAGCGTGAGCCCAAGACCCATCCCGCGGGGTTTCGACGTCTGGTAGGCCTCGAACAGGCTTTCGGCCAGTTCGGGCGACACCCCACGGCCATTGTCATCAATTTGCACGATCGCACAATTGTCGCCGCCGCTGACGCGCGCGACGACGCGGCCGCGTCCGTCCCCGCGCTCGGCCGCGGCGTCGACGGCGTTGCTGACGATATTGTTGAGGACCTGTTCGATCCCGATCGGGTCGGCTCTGACGAGCGGGACCGGACGGTGGCTCTCGACCGCGATCTCGACGCCGCGAGCGGCAGCGCCCTGCATCGAGAGCGCCCGGATTGTCTCGGCTGCGTCGACAAGGCTCATGGGACGCGCTTCTAATCTGCCGACGGACACGAGATCGCGGATGCGCTGCACGACCTGGCGGGTTCGCTGTGCCTCGGCCTCCGCCTTGCGCAGGGTGACCATCACCGGCTCGGCGCCCGCGCCCGATTGCAACATCCGGCGCGCCGCGAGCGCGTAAGTCGCAACCGTGGACAAAGGTTGGCTCAGTTCATGCGCAAGCAGCATGCCCATCGCGCCGGCTGTCGCCTGAGCCGAGACGCGCGCCAGCTCTCCCTGCTGTTCCCGAAGGCGCAGGTTGGCGCGCTCACGCTCGGTCACGGTCGCGCCGAGAATGAGCCCGGTGACCGAGAGCACAAGCATCAGGATCTGAAACTGGTCGAAATCGCTTTCCGCGACTCCGATGTGCGGGGCGATCATGAAAAACGCGGTCTGGATCGCAAGCAGCGCGAGCGCGACGCCGGCATAGCCCGCGCGCACGCCGATCCATATGACCGGCGTGAACAACAGGTAGAACAAATGATAGGCGTATTCGCTGTTCTCGCCGCGGAGAAGCGCGAACACCAGGCTCGAACTGACGATGAATACGGTCCAGTCCAGGGTGTCGTCGTTCCGCCAGACCCAGCGTGGTCGCGAGAAAAGCGTGAACACCGCCGTTGCGCCCGCAAGGATCGCGATGATCCCAACGGTGTCGCCGATCCAGAAATGCCGCAGCGCGGCGAGAAACTGATCAGCCGGCAGCGAACCGGCGAGAAAGAGGACGCCGCAGTAGAGCAGCGCGGCCAGAATCGCGCCCACCAGCACCGCCGCGAGCATGGTGAGGAGGTTGGCCAGATCGCTACGGCTCAGGCTGAACTTGAGCACATCGCGCAATGTCACGGCGAGCCCAAGGTAGCCGAGGATCAGCGCGGATTCAGCGAGCACTATTATCAAAAAACTCTGATGAACATGGGTGACAAGCACGTCCGCCAGGATCGCGCCGGCGAGGACGAAGGGAAGGTATTTGACCCCCTCAATCAGCATGAGAACGGTCAGCCCGTCGTCCGGGCTCCACAACGTGATGCCGAGCGATTGGAACTGATAGCGGGCGGTCATGGCGTTGAGCGCCAGATACGCCGCCACGAACGCAATCCCGATCAGCCAGAACCGCGGGCTGACAAAGCTGTCCGCGAGGTCTGTCCACGCGGATCCCGGCGCTTCCTCTCGGGTTTTCAAGCTCATCTCACCTGGCCGGCCGCGAGGCCCGTCGGGATCGCCTTTCCGACCTCGATTCGCCGCGGCGGGCGCCGGGCGAGAAGGCATCATCGCCCAGGAAGACGATGATTTCCAGCCTTTGCGATGCTGACAGGAAGGCAGGCCGTCGGGACCATGCGCCGCGGCGGAGAAAGAGGGAGGCGCCGGGCGTCAACCGTGGCGGCTATTTGCCGGCGCCGTTCCCGACTGTTCGGCGCCCGGCTGGGCGCGAGGTCGTGGTCGCGAGCGGCGGATGCTCTGTGCCTCCGCCGCCCGGGAAGCTCAGGCCGCAGGGCGAATGTTCTGGTTCACCCGGAACAGATTGGCGGGATCGTATTTCTTCTTCACCTCGCCAAGGCGCTGGTGGTTCTCGCCGAAGGTCGCCATGAGCCGCTTGTCGCCTTCGTCATCCATCATGAAATTCGGATAGGCGCCGGCGAGATTGAACGGATGGACCGCCTCCCAATAGTCGCGCGCCCATTTCGTGATCGCCGGCGCGTTCTTCGGGTCCGGGTCGACGCCGAAGATCACCATCGACCACGCCGCGTCGCGGCAGTTCCAGGCCGTCGCGTCCTTCTTCGGCCGATGGACCGCGCCGTCGATCGGATAGAGGTGCATGCCCGATATCATGCTCGGCAGCTTGGCGGCGTGGGCGACGTGGGCCTCGATCGCGGCGTCCGGCAACGTCTTTACGAAATCGCCCTTCCAGTACCATTGCAGGCCCTTCGGCAGGAGCCCATCGAACAGGCTTTGCAAGGCCGGGTAGGGCATCGGGCCGGCCCAGTCGATGATCGGCGGCGGCAGCGCCGCGCGGATCGCGTTGATGGCCTTTTCCCCCTCGGCGATTGGCCCATTGTGGCAGACGACGAGGACGCACATCTTCTTCGCCCAGTGCTCCTTCGGGAACGGATCGCCGGGCGGCACGGTCTGCAGCCCGAGGAAGCTGCCTAACGCCTCGTCCGGCTTGGTTGCGGTAAAGTCGCGGTACCAGCGCATGACGGCCGGAGCATCCTTGAGTTCGAAGATGATCGGGCCGCCGTAGACCATGCTCGCGGGATGGGCCCGGAACAGGAAGCTGGTCACGACGCCGAAATTGCCGCCGCCGCCGCGTAGCGCCCAGAAAAGGTCCGGGTTCGCCGCCTCGCTCGCGGTGACAAACCGCCCGTCGGCCAGCACCACGTCGGCCTCGATCAGGCAATCGACGGCGAGCCCAAGCTGGCGGCTCAGATAGCCGTGACCGCCGGAAAGCGTCAGGCCCGCGACCCCGGTGGTCGAGACGATGCCGAATGGCACAGCCAGTCCGAAGACATGGGTTGCGTGATCGACCTCGCCGGTGAGGCAGCCCGCGCCGACGCGCACGGTCTTGGTCGTTGGATCGACCCGCACGCCCTTCATCGTCGAAAGGTCGATGACGAGACCGTCGTCGACGCTGCCAAGCCCGGGTCCATTATGGCCGCCGCCGCGAATGGCGATCGGCATATGGTGCTCGCGGCCGAAGTTGACCGCGGCGATGACATCAGCCACGTCGGCGCAGCGCGCGATCAAATGCGGCCGCTTGTCGATCATTGCGTTATAAAGCTTGCGCGCCTCATCGTATTCGGGGTGTTCGCGGCCGATGAGTGGCCCGCGCAGGCTCTGCGCGAACTTAGAAATAGCTTCTTGATCCATGATATGTTTGTTCATGACTTGCCTTCTTCATAAGGTCAATTATGCGTGGCCCTCCGTAAGCTAGGCCGCGTGGGAAACATGCGGCGGGCGCGAACTATTCGTCCAGTTCAGGAAATGAATCGGCGCGGTACAGATTCTGAACTGGCGGGCGCTCCGCCCATGCCCTAACCTTGAAGCGGCGCTCTCTTAGGAGGCAAATCATGACCCAGGGCAGCTACAGCCAGTTCTGTCCGGTCGCGATGGCGGCCGAAATCCTATGCACCCGGTGGACGGTCGTTCTCCTGCGCGAGCTTGTCGCGGGCTCGACCCGCTTCAACGATCTGCGCCGCGGCGTGCCGCGGATGTCGCCCGCGCTCCTGTCGAAGCGCCTCAAGGACCTCGAGGAGGCCGGCGTCGTCTCGCGTTCAGCTTCGCGAACCGAGCCGGGCGTGAGTGAATATCACCTGACCCCGGCCGGGCGCGAGCTTGAGGGGGTCATCATGGCGATAGGCAAATGGGGGCAGCATTGGGTCCAGGCCCAGCTCTCGCTCGAGAACCTCGACCCGGGGCTGCTCATGTGGGACATGCGGCGCAATCTCGATCCGACTCCGATGCCGGACCGGCGAAGCGTCATTCATTTCATCTATCCAGAGCAGCCAAGCGCGCGCCGATACTGGTGGCTGGTGGTCGAGCCGGACGGGGACGTCGACCTTTGTTCCGTCGATCCGGGTTTCGACGTCGATCTCTACGTGACCGTCGACCTGCGCACGATGACCGCGATCTGGATGGGCCTCGCCACCGTGCCCAACTCCACCGCCAACGGAAAGCTCACTCTGACCGGCGACCGCGCGCTCGCGCGAGACATGCAAACGTGGCTGGGCTTGAGCCCGTTCGCGAGCGAAAAGAAGCTCGTGCCGGCGTGAGGTCGAGGCGCGGCGCGATGAGCGACGTCCGCTATTGCCCGCGCTTGCCCCGGACCGCGAACCGCACCGCTTCCTCTGCTGCGCGGAATAGCGCCTTCGCCTTGGCGACGCATTCCTTCTGCTCGGCCACGGGCGAGGAATCATAGACGATGCCGGCGCCTGCCTGGACGTGCATGAGCCCGTCCTTCACGACCGAGGCGCGCAGGACGATGCAGGTGTCCATTTCGCCGCCTGCGCCGAAATAGCCGATGCAGCCGGCGTAGATGCCGCGCTTGTCCTTCTCGAGTTCGTCGATGATCTGCATCGCGCGGACTTTCGGCGCGCCGGAGACGGTGCCGGCGGGAAAGCCGGCCGCAAGCGCGGTCACTGCGTCGACCCCGTCGCGCAACTCGCCCTCGACGTTGGAGACGATGTGCATGACGTGGCTATAGCGCTCGATGAAGAAGCTGTCTGTGACCCTGACCGATCCGATCTTCGCGACCCGGCCGACGTCGTTGCGCCCGAGGTCGAGCAGCATCAGATGCTCGGCCCGCTCCTTGGGATCGGCGAGAAGCTCGGCGGCCAGCGCCTCGTCCTCGGTCGGGCTTGCGCCGCGCGGCCGGGTGCCGGCGATCGGGCGGATCACCACCTTGCCCTCTCGCACCCTGACCAGGATCTCGGGGCTCGAGCAGACGATCTGGAAGCCGCCGAAATCGAGGAAGCAGAGATAGGGCGAGGGGTTGACGCGCCTCAGCGCCCGGTAGAGGGCGAAGGCGGGGAGATCGAAGCGGCTCGTGAACCGCTGCGACAGCACGATCTGAAACGCGTCGCCCGCGGCGATATAGTCCTTCGCCCGTACGACCATCGCCTTATATTCGGCCTCGCTCGTGTTCGACCTCGCTTCGCCCGCCTCGACCATGGGATCGACAGCCAGGCCCGCTGCGTGATCGAGCGGCTGCTCGAGCGCGTCGACGACGGCGTCGAGCCTCGCCATCGCGCTCTCGTAGGCCGCGCGGGCGGAGACGCCCGGCGCCGGGCGCACCGGGGTCACGATAGCCATCTCGTCGCGCGCGCCGTCGAAGACGACCATGACCGTCGGGCGGATCAGAAGCGCGTCGGGCACGCCGATCGGGTCGGGCTTGGCCGGCGCGAGACGCTCCATCCGCCGCACCATGTCGTAGCCGAGATAGCCGAAAACGCCCGCCGACATCGGCGGCAGGCCGGGCGGCATTGCGATGCGCGATTCGGCGAGCAGCGCCCTCAGGACGGCGAGCGGGTCGCCGGGGCAGGCGACGAAAGCCTCAGGCTCGATGAGCGCGCGACGATTGATCTCGGCGCGATCCCCGGTCGAGCGGAAGATCAGGTCGGGATCGAGGCCGATCATCGAGTAGCGGCCACGCTGCGCCCCGCCCTCGACCGATTCGAGCAGGAACATATTGCCCGTTCGCCCGCGTGTGAGCTTGAGATAGGCCGAAACTGGGGTCTCGAGATCGGCGACCAGCGTCGTCACCGCGACCTCGGCCTCGCCCGAGCTATAGGCGCGCGCAAAGGCCTCGTAATCGGGCAGGGTCGTCATCGGCTTGTCAGCTGCCCTCCGCCGCCTGCAAGGCTTCGGGATGGATCACGACGCCGAGCTGGCGACGCAAGGCTTCGACATACTGGTCGAGCAGGCTCTCGCGGGTCGAGGACTCGAGCTGCGAGGCCATGTCCTTGACCCGGGCGTCGGCGAAGTCGACCGCCGGCGTCTTGTCCGCGGTCACCTTGAACACCACCCGCCCGTCAGGCGTCGCGGCCGAGCCGGCGCCGTCGGCGGGCTCGCGGAAGATCGCGGCGACGACCGCCTCGGGCAGGGCGGTTTGCTCCGCACGATGGACGTCCTGCGCCGACTTCACCTCCGCGCCCGCGGTTTTCGCGGCGTCCGCGACGCTGCCGCCAGCCTTGATCTGCTTCACAAGATCGTCGGCCTTGCCGGCGAGCGCCTTGTCGACCTCCTCGGTCCGCCACTGCTTCTCGACCTCGGGCTTGGCTTCCTCGAAGGTGAGGTCGTGCGCCGGATCGACCTTGGTGATGTCGAACCATACGAAGCCGCCGTCCTTGGTGTTGATCGGCGCTTCGTCGAGGCCTACGTCGGAGGCGAAGGCGGCGCGCAGGAGCTCGGCCTGGTCGGGCAGGTTCACGGCCTCGCCCTTGGGGTCGCGGCCCTGGGCGTCGACCGCGGCGATCGACTGCCCGGTCAGGCCCACCGCCTTGGCGGCCTCGATCAGCGATTTGCCCGACACCCGAAGGTCCTCGATCTTGTCGTGCAGCGCTTGGATCTTGTCGCCGGCGCGGGACGCCGAAACCTGACGCTTGATCTCGTCGGCGACCTCGGCGAACGGCTTCATCGTCGAGGGCGTGACGCCCTTGACGCGAACGATCACCGGGCCGAACTGGCTCTTCAACACCTCGCTCACGCCCCCCGCCGGCAGTGCGAACACCGCATCGGCCTCGGCCTTGTCGAGCATGGCGTCCTTGGTCGTTTCACCGAGGTCGGTGTCCTCGGGCTTGAGGCCACGCTCCTTGACGAGGTCGTCGAAGCTCGTCCCTGCCTTGAGCTTGGCTTCGGCCGCGCTCGCGTCGGCGTCGTTGGGGAACAGGATCTGCTGCAGGTCGCGCTTCTCGGGCGCGCCGAACCGCGCGTCTCTGCCGGCGATCTTCGCGTAAGCCGCCTCGGCGTCGGCGTCGCTGACCTCGGCCGGATTGGCGATCGTCTCAGGCTCGAGCGCGAGGACGTCCATCGCGCGGTATTCGGGCGCGCGGTAGCTCGACTTGCGGTCGTTGAAGAAAGTCTTGAGCGCTTCCTCAGAGGGGGCGGCGATCTCGCCCGCCGCTGCGGCGGGAAGCAGGAAATAGTCGACCGACCGGCTCTGGCCCTGATAATCGGCCTCGGCCTCGACCTCCGCCTTCGGCGCTGCGATGCCGGCCGTGAGCGCCGCGACGATGAACTGTCTCAGCGCCTGCTTGCGCAATTCGGACACGAAGCCGCGCTCCGTCATGTCCATGTCGCGCAAGGCGCCGGCGAAGCGGGTCGGGTCGAAGGCGCCCGATTTGTCGCGGAAGTCCGGGTTCGTCGTGATGATCTGGCGTAACGCCTCGTCGGAAATGTTGAGGCCGAGCTTGCCGGACTCGACGTCGACCGCGGCCTCGCTCAGGAGCCGCTGGAGAACGCTGCGGTCGAGGCCGATCTGGCGCGCCTCCTCGTTGGTGAACGGGCGCCGGAGCCGGCGCTGGTACTGCTGGATCGTCCGGTCGTAGGCGACGCGGTACTCCTGCTCGGAGATCTTCTGCCCGCCGACCGAGGCCACCGACGAAGCGGTGAAGCCGCGCAGCATGTCGCCCACGCCCCAGATGACGAAGCTGACGATGATGAGCCCCATGACGACGGTCATGATCGCCTTGCCGACGATTCCCTAGACTCGCGTTGCGGATCGATTCGAGCATTCGCCTGGTTCGCCTTTCCTCGCCGCCGGGCCTTGAATCTCGTCCTTGCTGGCCGTTGGCGCGCCCTATCTAGCGGCGGCAGGGCGTTTTGCATAGGCGGGGAGCCGATGATAACAACCGCGCCGATTTAAGATGCGGGAGGCCTTCGATGACCCCTGGCGTGCGTCCGCTCGTCGCCGGCAACTGGAAGATGAATGGCCTTTCGGCGTCGCTGAGCGAGATCGACGCGATGCGCCGTGCGGCGGACGCGGGCGAGACCGGCGAGGCCGAACTCGCCGTCTTTCCGCCGTTCACGCTGCTCGCTCAGACCGCCTCGAAGATCAGGGGCGGGAAGCTGTCGCTCGGCGCCCAGGATTGCAGCCCGGCGGCGGGCGGCGCCTTCACCGGCGACATTTCGGCGGCCATGCTCAAGGACGCGGGCGCGGCTTACGTCATCGTCGGCCATTCCGAGCGCCGCACGATCCATCACGAGACCGACGAGCTTGTCCAGGCCAAGGCCGAAGCGGCGCTGAAGGCTGGCCTCGTCGCGATCGTCTGCGTCGGCGAAACCAAGGCCGAGCGCGACCGCGGCGAACAGGCCGCCGTGGTCATCCGCCAGCTCAGAAAGTCGCTGCCGCCCGGAGGAACGAGCGAGACAGTGGTGATCGCCTATGAGCCGGTATGGGCGATCGGCACCGGCCTTACCCCGAAGCCCCAGGATGTCGCGGTGATTCACAACGGAATTCGGGCGCTGCTCGTCGAGGTCGGCGGACCGCACGCCGCCAAGACCCGCATTCTCTACGGCGGCTCGGTCAAGCCCGAGAATTGCAGCCACCTCCTGAACCTCGACAATGTCGACGGCGCGCTGGTCGGCGGCGCGAGCCTCAAGGCCGCCGAGTTTCTCGCCATCGCTGCCGCCTATGCCTGACAGGCGCTCAGGCGCCCGTGAGACGGCTGGACCGGATGCGCGCGTGCTGGAGAGGGCCGAACTGCCCGTCGACACGGCCGAGCTCGCGCGCTTTCTCATCGGCAAAATGGTCGTGCGGACGCTCGCGGAAGGCGTGGCGGGCGGACGCATCGTCGAGACCGAGGCCTATGTCATTGGCGACGCCGCGGGGCACGCCTATCGCGGCATGACCCACCGCAATCGCACGCTCTTCCTCGAGCGCGGGCACGCCTACGTCTATCTCGCCTATGGCGTCTCGTTCATGCTGAACGTCGCGAGCGAGACGCCGGGCGTCGGCGCGGGGGTCCTGATCAGGGCCATCGAGCCGACGCTGGGCGTCGAGATCATGGAGCAGAATCGCGGGCGGACGCGGCTGCGAGACCTGGCGCGGGGACCGGGGCGCCTCTGCGAGGCTCTCAGGATCGATCGCGCGCTGGACGGGACCGACCTATGCCGGACCGGCCCGCTCTGGCTTGCGCCGGGGGGTCCGGCTGGCGAGATCGGCGAGAGCAAGCGGATCGGCATCACCCGCGCGCCCGACAGTCCGCTCAGGTTCTACCTGCGTGGGAATGAGTTCGTGAGCGGGCCGCGAACTCTCAACCTGTGACCCTCGCTTCGAGTCGGGGAAGGCGCCCGGCCGCGATACCGCCCCGATGGACGCCCCCCTTGCGCCGTGATAGGAGCGCGCCATCTTTCGAGGACGCCGGCCATCAGGCCCCGCGTCCCGTCCGTTCGAGACCTTCATGCAATCCGTTCTGATCGTCATTCACATCCTGATCGTCGTCGCGCTGATCGCGGTCGTCCTCCTGCAGCGCTCCGAGGGCGGGGCGCTCGGTGCGGGCGGTGGAACGGGCAGCTTCATGACCGGGCGCGGACAGGCGAACGCGCTCTCGCGCGCGACCGCCATTCTCGGCGCGATGTTCTTCGCGACCGCGCTTCTGATGTCGATCCTTTCGAGCTGGAGCCGCGCGCCGCACTCGATCCTTGAAAAAACCGGCGCTCCCGCGCCGGCGGGCCAGACCGCCCCTGTCCCGACCTCGCCCGGCAATATCCTCGATCAGCTGAAGCAGATGGAGGGCGGGTCAAGCACGCCGTCGGCGCCCGCTCCGGCTCCCGCCGCTCCCGCACCGGCTGCGCCCCAGCCCAAGCCCTAAAACTTAGGCGCTGCGCTCGCGCTCGAGGTTCTCGACCCTTGCCCTCCTTCCGCGACGAGCGCCGGGTCCGCCACCGCGCCGATGAGATGTTCGCTCTCGTCGCCGACGTCGAGCGCTATCCGGAATTCGTTCCCCTCTGCAAGGCGCTGAAAGTGCGCAGCCGGAGGGTCGACGATGAGGGCCGCGAAACATTGGTGGCGGGCATGACCGTCGGCTACAAGCTCATCCGCGAGACCTTCACGAGCCGGGTGATGCTCGACAAGCCCGGACTCAATGTCAGGGTCGAATATGTTGACGGGCCGTTCAGCCATCTGGAAAACATCTGGCGCTTCCGCGACGAACCCGACAGCGGAGGCTCGCGCATCGGCTTCTTTATCGACTACGAATTCAGGAGCCCCACCTTGGGGGCGCTGATGGGCTCGATGTTCGATGTCGCGTTCCGCAAGTTCGCGCGTGCGTTCGAGGAACGGGCGAACGCGGTCTACGGGCGCTCGTAAACTTGCGCTTGCCGCGCGGAAAGGCGCGCCGCGGACGACGCGCCTCCTCCGGAGTTACGGCTTCGCCGGCGGCGTCGCCGGAGGCGTCGCGGGCTTGGCGGCGTTCGACGCCGAACCCGTCGTATCGCCCTTCATCGCGCCGGAGACGGCTGGCGCCGGCGCGGACTGTTCCGTGACTTCGGTGAGCGAGTCCGGATTGATGACCATCATCACCGGATTGCCCTGCGAATCCTTGGCGCGGACCAAGAAGGAGGAGGGCATGACCGTGATGTCGGTGAACCCGGCCTTGCCGAGATCGGCGCGCAGTCTTTGAACAATGTGGGTCGGGGCTTGCGCGTTTGGCGTGGCGCTCTGGCCGGCCGTCGATGCGGGCGGAGTTGGCGCAGAGGTGGTCGCAGCCGCTGCCGAACCGGCGAAGCCGCCGGCGAGGAGAAGCGCGCATAGGGTCTTGCTGAGAGCAGTCATGGGTTTCGTCTCCGAGATAGCCGCCCAGCGCCTTGGCAACGGCTGGCGCGGGCGCTCGTTCCAATCCGGAGGGATGAATTTTCCTTCACGCGGCGCCGCAGCCGCAGTCCGACCAGCGCCGTTGCGAACAGCGACGGGCGGCTATATCGCCCGCTCCAGAAGCTCCAGCCCCACGCGGACCGAAGCGAGGCGCACGGCGTCGCGGCCGGTGTCGCCGAATTGTTCTTCGCGCACGACGGTTGTCTCGCCGCGCCGTGCGCATGCGAAATGGACGAGCCCGACCGGCTTCGCCGCCGTCCCGCCGTCCGGCCCGGCAATCCCGGTGACGCTGACCGCGACTTCCGCGCGCGAGGCTTCGAGCGCTCCTTCGGCCATCGCCCGCGCGGTCTCTTCGCTGACGGCGCCGTAGCCGGCAAGCGTCGAAGCGGGAACGCCGAGCAGTTCCTCTTTGGCCGCGTTGGAATAGACGACGAACCCACGCTCGACCACATCCGAAGAGCCCGGAATTTCGGTGAGCAGCGCGGCGATGAGGCCGCCGGTGCATGATTCCGCCGTCGCGACCATCAGGCTCGCGCTTCGATAGCGGGCGATGAGCTCGGCGGCGCGGCCGAGAAGGTCGGGCGGGAACATGGGATCGGACCAGGGGAGCGTGAATTGACGGCTTAGGCTACGCAACTTCGCGCTGGGGCGAAAGCGCCGCGCGAGGGCTTGCCGAGGCAATGCGTATTGTGACCGTCGTCACTGACGCGGTGCGTGAATTCGGCCGATGGATGGGTCGAAAAGGATACGCGCCGATTGAAGGGGCCGGCGCGCGAGAACAGCCGGGCAAGATTCGCCGACCGAGGAGAGTTGGCTGATGCGAACCGTCGAAATCGGGAGCGCCGCCAGGGCCCTCACTCCGATATCCGCGTTCAACAACCTGTTCCTGATCACCGCGATCTATTCGATCGCCGGCGCGGCCGAGGACCTCATCAGAGGCAGGCTCGGCGTTGGAATGCTGGTTGGATACGCCCTGCTCGCGCCCCCGCTGTGGCTCGCGTGGCGGACCATGGATCCGATCCGCGCCGTGTTCAGCAAGCTCGGGTTCTGGATCTATATTTACACCGCCGTCTTGGCGAGCGCCGTTGCGCTGATGGGTCTGTCCGTTCTCACCCAGCAGGAGGACGTAAGCGCCTTTCTCGCCCTATCCTGCGTCATCTACGTGCCATTTGCGTTTGCCGCGGCATTCGGAATCCGGCGTCTGAAGAAGAGCGTGATCGCTCCCTTCGGATTGAGCTTCACGGCGCTGATGGATCGGGCAGGGGAGAACTCGCCGCGGCAAAAGACGGCGAAATGCCCGCGGTTGAATCCGACGAGGGGCTGGACGCTGCTGGCGATCGGCGCGCTCGTCTTCCTCGGCCGGGCGACCTTTGTCGACTCGACGATCGACGCGGCCAGCGAAAATCACGGCCAAGGCCTCGGAGCGCTTCAGAATTTCGACCAGCTCGTCACCTTGCTGGGGTGCTACATCCTCATGCGGGCCCGGGCCAATTTTCAGCCCAAGGCGGATGGTCTTTTGTCCGTCGACCGGAGACCGGCCACCCTGCTTCTAAGGTCGTTTTCCGACGACGAGAAACTGCAGGCCTTCCGAACCAGTCAATACGCCCTGTTCGACTTTTCGCTTGAAGGCCGGCTCGCGGGTCACTTCGCCGCTTCCGGCCCGTTCATCGCTGTCGGCTCGCCGAGCCACGAGACGCCTCCGGCCGGCGCGGCGCGGGCGTTCCTGAGCGACGACGAGTGGCAGGGGCGCGTCGGCCAGTGGATGCAGTCTGCGCGCCTGACCATCGTGGTCGCGGGGCTCACCAAATGGGTCGAGTGGGAGCTCGATCAGGTCGTCGCCCGCGGATACGTTGATAAGTTGATCGTGCTCTTTCCCGAGAAAGCCCACCTCAGGAAGACGAGCTTGACATGGAGGCCTCCGTTCTTCGTCCGCTCGAGCAATGCGGCCGCGCGGCTCGAGGGCGTCCGTACGGCGTTTCGGAACACGCCCTGGGCGAACGACCTCCATCGCCTCGGCTCCCCGGACCGGATTCGCAGCCTGACCTTCGGTCCCGGCGGCGACGTCACCCTCGTCGCGGGCGCGTCCGGAAGCCGAAACGAGTGCCAGCTCGCCGTCCTGATCTCGGAACAGGCGCTCGGTTCCGGGATCGAGGCCAAAACGACGGCGGCCGACAGCGTGGCCGTTACCGCGTCGCCGACGGTCGCGACGCTTGGGTTGGTCGAGGGCCGGGCGTAACGGTTTGCTCGCTTCGGCTATCGCTCGCGGGTCTTCGGCCCGCGTCCGGCCGCGCGGAAGATGGCGTCGCCATTTTGGGTTCTTGCGGCGTCAACCGCGAGAGTGACGAGGGCCTCGCGGACGAGAGGATCCTTGATCTGGATGAAGGCGCGGTTGAGCCGCAGCCCCTGGTCCTGCAGCGCGTGATGCTCGGTGGTTCGGGCGACGTTGAGTGGATCGGGCACATTCGCCCACGCTGCTTCCGCTGGGACAGGTTCGCCGGGATCTGGGCTATGAGGTCTATCCAAACGCCTGTCTCCCCTCGCCATGCGGTTTTCCACGCTTTTCTCTCGACCAAACACTGTAGTCGAGAATTAATTCAAACCCGTTTGGTTCCTCGCTTTGCGGCCCGTCCGGGATCGAGCCGCGAAGGAACGTTTAACTGTCATCCCTTGTAGATGTTCCGGGCGCCGTTGTCGAGCCAATTCCCAGGAGACAAAAGTATTAGGTGAACAGGCCGGACTCCTCCGGCGAGGCGTACGGCCAAGGGCCAATCGGCCACGCGTGGCGAGGCAATCTCCCGTGTGCCGGAGGATGGCGCCGCGCGCAAGGGAATTGGCGAAGCTCCGCATTTTTGCGGATTGGCGGCAAGGCTTCAGAAGCGGCAACGTTACGGAAGTCGCGCGCCTCGGATTTGACCACCGAGGCCAACCGCACGCGGCTTGCCCCGCGCCCAGCCCTTCCGGCGCGGGGCTTTTTTTGCCTAACGGCGGCCAGCGGCGGCGAGCGGGCGCCGGCGAGATCGCGCGGCGCCGGCTTTGGGAGTTCGGACAAAGCTAATCCTAAATAACTACCGGCTGTTGCGACCCGATCCTCACTTGAATGACGAGCGCCTAGGCTCGGCGGGTGTCTGCGGGCTCGGCGATTTCTATTTCCGTTGAACAGAAATCATGCTATGGTGTCCGACTAATCCGGAGCTCGTCCATGGCCCAATGCTTCGCCGCCTTTGCCCGCGCCTCAGGGAGAAGCGCAGTCGCGTGCTCCCGCGCCCCGACCGCGGCAGGAAAGTTTTCGCCTCTGGCGTTGGCGCAACCCGCTGAAAAGTCTCAAAACCGCGAAGGAAATGCATGGAAATCCAAGCGTTTTCCTTGGGCGGATTTGGTCGGCTCGCTCGCCGACGCAGGATGGACTTGGCTAAGTTTGAATCCGGTTGGGAGCGCCGCGGCTTCCCGCCTTGGCGCGGGGCAAGCCGCCGCCGCCCGGAATTCCGCGGATGCGGTGGAGGGCGCCCGATGAATTTGATAGGTCTCGATCATGACGAGCCACGCCAAGCCGCGCCCCTTCACGATCGACGAGTTGCGCGCCTTTCTCGCCGAGATCTTTCCCGAACTCTGGAAGCGCGGCGATCTTCGGATCGAGGACCTCGCGCCGATGGCGGCGACGGTGCGCCTCGTCCACCATCCAAGGCATCTGCGGCCGGGCGGGACCATCTCTGGTCCCGCGATGTTCGCGCTCTGCGACGTCGCACTCTATGTCGCGATCCTGGGCGAGGTCGGGCGCGCCGCCGCCCATGCGGTGACGACCAGCGTCTCAATCAATTTCCTGCGCAAGCCCGCGCCCGCCGATCTCATCGGCAAGGTCAGGCTGATCAAGCTCGGCAAGCGGCTCGCCGTCGGCGAAGTCGCGCTCTACTCGGAGGGCGAGAGCGAGATGGTCGCGCACGCGACCGGCACCTATTCGATCCCGGCGCGCGGGGAGGAGAGCAATTGACGGCCCAGGCGAGGCCGTGCGCGGTATCATAATACCGCACGGCTAGAAATCGCGGTTTTCTTGATGATTCCGCTGCTCAAGTGTTGACATTCCGCGCCGCACGCGGCTAGAAGCCCGCCACCTGAACCACGGCGGACTTCACATCATGTTCGGCAAAACCCATTCGACCAAGAGCGCCGAGGTCGAGAAGAAGTGGCTTCTCATCGACGCCAAGGGGCTCGTTGTCGGGCGCCTGGCTTCGATCGTCGCCATGCGGCTGCGCGGCAAGCATAAGCCGAGCTTTACCCCTCACGTCGACGACGGCGACAACGTGATCGTGGTCAATGCGGACAAGGTCGTTTTCACCGGCCGCAAGCTCGACCAGAAGGTCTATCACCACTACTCGGGCTATATCGGCGGCATCAAGGAACGCGCCGCCAAATCGATCCTCGAGGGCAAGTTCCCGGAGCGCATCGTCGAGAAGGCGGTCGAGCGAATGCTTCCGCGCGGGCCCCTGGGCAAGAAGCAGCTCGGCAACCTCAGGGTCTACAAAGGCCCCGACCACCCTCACGCCGCCCAGTCGCCGACCGTGCTCGACGTCGCCAAACTCAACCCCAAGAACAGCCGGAGCGCTGAAGTCCATGGCTGAAACCCTTTCCTCGCTCGCGGACCTCAAGGGCTCGGAACTCGCGCCCGCGTCTGCCGAAGCGCCTGTCCATGTCCAGAAGCTCGACAAGCTCGGCCGCGCCTATGCGACCGGCAAACGCAAGAACGCGGTGGCGCGCGTCTGGATCAAGCCGGGCCGGGGTCTCGCCACCGTGAATGGCAAGCCGCTCGACCAGTATTTCGCGAGGCCCGTCCTGCGCATGATCCTGAGCCAGCCGCTCGTGGTCGTGAACCGGATCACCCAGTACGACCTGACCGTGACGGTGACCGGCGGGGGCCTTTCGGGCCAGGCTGGGGCGGTGCGCCACGGCCTCGCCAAGGCGCTCACCTATTTTGAGCCGGATCTGCGGCCCGCGCTCAAGAAGGAAGGCTTTCTCACCCGCGATTCGCGCGTGGTCGAGCGCAAGAAGTACGGCCACCGCAAGGCGCGCGCGAGCTTCCAGTTCTCCAAGCGCTGAGGCGTTTAGCGCAAACCGATCGAAAAGGGCGGCCTCGAGCCGCCCTCTTTGTTTGGCCCGCCGTGTCCTTGCGGCGGCGCCAAGACTGGGTGTCCGCGAGGGCCAGCGGCCCCCTCACGCTGCGCTCTCCACATAAGGCCGGAAGGTGGTCTTATCCGTCCCGCAATCCGGGCAGCGCCAGTCGGGCGATAGCGCGTCGAAGGGCGCCCCGGACGGCGCCCCCTGGGCTTCGTCGTAGATGTAGTAGCAGCCGCGACAGATGAAGCGGCCGCGCGCCGCAGCGAGAACCGGCGCGGCGGCGGCTGCGGCCGGCGCCTCCCCCTCGCCTGAAAGCGCAAGCCGATCGCCCGTCGCGATAAGCCCGCTTTCGCGAACGGTGAGGTAGACGCCGAGATTCTTGTGACCAAAGGCGAGGCGCAGCGACGCGGGGATGTCGAGATCGCGCTCGCCCGTTGTCGGATTGACGTTGGTCGCCCCGCAGCGGCCGTTCTTGCGGTCGACCAGAAAGGTCGCCCCGCCGATCCTGACGTCGCGGCCGATCCAGTCGAACTCCTCCCAGGGCTTCGCCCCGTCGATATAGAGATTGGCGCGAAAGCGGAGCGGGTCGATCGGCACGCGCCAAAGCTCCTCGAGAGCCCGCACCGTCGCGAGGTTGATCATCGAGACCACGTTGTCGGGCTTGTCCATGAAATGCCCGCCGCGGGAGCGCACGAGCGCGGGCGCTGCGGGAAAGTCCGGCAGGAGCGTCCAGAAGAAGGCTTCGATCGCCCTTCGATCCTTCTCGACGTCCAGCCGCCCGGACATCGCGACTTGTCCGCTGCGGCGGATGGTGAGTCTCAGGTCGTCAAGATCGAGTTCGGTCGTGACCTGGGCCAGGGCTTCGTCGAGCATCAGCATCGCGAACAGGCCCTTTTTCGCCCATTGCGGATTGTCGCGGTCGATCGGCGCCGAGGGGCGGGCAAGCGCGAAGATCCGGTCGCTCGGGAACGGCTTCCCCGCCTCGAGCCGAGCCTCCGGGAGAGGCTGCGCGCTTAGCCCCTTCACCGGGTACCGATAAATGCCGACCAGCTGCGCCATGGACCCTGCCGCTCCCTGCCTCGTGCGCGGCGAGCTTGACCGGCCCGGCGGACGCTTCGATAGGTCCGGGCGGCGCCGAAAGCGGGAGTCCAGATGCGCCGGCGCGCGGGCGCGGCGCGGCGGGGTCAAGGTCGACGCGCCAGGCAGGCGGATCAGAAACTCGGCCATGTCGGTCGCGGGATCGTCGACGGAATCGTCGATGATCTCCGAAAGCAGGTCGATCGCCTGGTCGATCTGCTTCGGGGTGACGGCGCCGAACCCGATCACCAGGGCCCTACGGTCGAGCAGGGTCGGCGTGAGCGACATCGCGCCCGCGCTCGCGAGACTGTAGACGCCGATCCGGCGCTTGGCGGCCAGGGCCTCGACGACGTCGGCATCGGGAACGCCAGGAGGCAGGCGCCAGAGCAGGTGCAGGCCGCCATCCTCGCCGCTCACGTTGACCTCGCCGAAATTGCGCCTGAGCGCGGCGATCAGGACGTCCCGGTTCTCCCGGTAATGCGCCCTGAGACGGGTCACATGGGTCGAATAGCTCGGCCCCTGCATCATCTCCGCGAGCGCGGCCTGCTCCAGCCACGAGCCGCCGCCGTCAAACAGCCTTTTCGCCGCGGCGCCCGCTTCGACGAGCCGCGGCGGCAGGACCATGAAGCCGAGCTTAAGGCCTGCGCCGAGGGTGCGGGCGAAGGTCCCGAGATAGATCGTGCAATCCGGAGCGGTCGCCGCGATCGCCTTGATCGGCGAGCCTTCGAGCCTGAATTCCCCGTCGGAATCGTCCTCCAGAATGTAGGAGCCGCAGCGCCGCGCCCAGGCGGCCACGGTCTCGCGCCGCTCGCCGGAGAGCACATGGCCGGTCGGGAACTGATGCGACGGCGTGAGATAGAGGAGGGCGGTCGCGCGCTGGGGGAGGCCATCGGGGACGAGCCCATCAGCGTCGACCGCGACCCCGACGACCTCGGAGCCCGTCGCCTCGAACGCCATCGCCGCGCCCGCCGAGCATGGATCCTCGATGGCGGCTGTGGTGCCGCGATGCAGGAAAAGGCGCGCCGCGAGGCCGACGCCCTCCTGGACGCCGGAGACTATAAGAATGCGCGCCGGATCCGCCACAAGACCGCGGGTGATCGCAAGACGCGCCGCGATCGCCGAGCGCAACGCCGGCAGGCCGGCGCTATCGGCGGCCTCGGTGAGGCCGACCGCGCCGCCGCGCGCGAGCTGCTTGAGGAGGAGCCGACGCCAGGCCTTCAGCGGAAACAGGGCGGGGTGGGCGCGGCCGGGCGCGAAATCGTGCGAAATGCGCCCGCGTCGATGCGCGGCGGGGGCAGGGGTCGGATTGGGAAGCGCGGGCAGCGGCATCGACCACGATGCGCGGCTGGAGGCTCCGATAGGCGAAGGCTCCGCGCGTGCCGCGGCGGCGGACTCGGGCGCCGCGACAAACAGTCCGGATGCGGGCCGCGATTCGACCCATCCTTCAGCCATCAGCGTGTCGTAGGCGCGTATGACCGTGTTGCGGGCGACCTCGAGCTGTGCGGCGAGCCGCCGGCTCGACGGCAGCCGCACGCCCCCGGCCAGTTGCGCGCTCGCGATCGCCTGCCGCAGTTGCCCGGCGATCTGGTCCGTCAGGCTCCCGGCCCCAGAGCGATCGAGAAGCAGCGGCAATTGCATCTTCGAAAGCTCCTGGCTTGGCGCCAGTCTAGCCATGGGCCCCGCCGCCGCAACGCTGGAACGCGACTGGACCCATCAACGCGGCGGCGACTGGCGCCTCCGCGCTCGCTCGGAATACAGATGCGCTTAAGCGCGTGGCGCCAGCTGACCGTCCCGCCGTTCGGTTTGCCCAAGGACGCGGCGCCTATCAGCGTCAAGTCCGCCCAGACGGGCGGCGTAGCTGGCCCCATCCCTCCAATCCCGCTTGGCTCTCATCTCCCGCGTGGCCTCGTGTCACGTTCTCCCATGAGCCGGCCGCCGCGGGCGTAGGCCGGACGCGCGACGTTCAAGAGGAGGTTTGCATGGGATTTTCACGCAGAGGCTGGCTAAGAGGCGCCCTCGCCTCGGCCGCGATGATCGCGACGACGAGCTTCGCGCTCGCCGAGGACACGATCAAGGTTGGCATTCTTCATTCGCTGTCGGGCACGATGGCGATCAGCGAGACGATCCTCAAGGACGTCATGCTGATGCAAATCGCCGAGCTCAACGCGAGCGGCGGCCTGCTTGGAAAGAAAGTCGAACCGGTGATCGTCGACCCGGCGTCCAATTGGCCGCTGTTCGCCGAAAAGGCACGCGAGCTTTTGAGCAAGGACAAGGTCGCAGCGGTGTTCGGCTGCTGGACCTCGGTGTCGCGGAAGTCGGTGCTGCCGGTGTTCGAGGAGCTCAACGGGCTTTTGTTCTACCCGCTCGAATACGAGGGCGAAGAGGATTCCTATAACGTCTTCTACGGCAGCTCGGTCCCGGACAATAAGGCCATTCCCGCGGTCAAATACCTCATGAGCGACGACGGCGGCGGCGTGAAGCGCTTCGTCCTCGAGGGAACGGACTACGTCTATCCGCGCACCAGCAACAAGATCATCCGCGCGTTTTTGAAGAAGCAGGGCGTCGCGGACGAGGACATCCTGGAGAACTATACGCCGTTCGGCTTCTCCGACTGGCAGACGGAAGTGTCGAAGATTAAGGCGTTCGGCTCGGCGGGCAAGAAGACGGCGGTCGTCTCCACCATCAACGGCGACGCCAACGTGCCGTTCTACAAGGAACTCGGCAACCAGGGCGTCAAGGCGACCGACATTCCGGTGATCGCCTTTTCTGTCGGCGAGGAAGAGCTCGCCGGCGTGGACACGAAGCCGCTCGTCGGCCATCTCGCGGCCTGGAGCTACTTCGAGTTGGTCGACACGCCGGAGAACAAGGCCTTCATCAAGAAGTGGCGCGACTATTCGAAGAAGCCCAACAACGTCACCAACGATCCGATGGAATCGGCCTATATCCTCTTCCATATGTGGGTGCAGGCGGTGCAGCAGGCTGGCACGACCGACGTCGACGCCGTGCGCCAAGCAATGATCGGGCAGAAGTTCAAGTCGCCCTCTGGGGTCGAAGTCACGATGCTGCCGAACCACCACATGGCGAAGCCCGTGATGATCGGCGAGATCCAGGCCGACGGGCAGTTCAGCATCGTCTACCAGAGCGCCGCGCTGCCGCCGAAGCCCTGGAGCCCCTACGTCGAAGCGAACAAAGGCCGCATTGCAGACTGGTCGTGGCCGTGGGCGTGCGGAGGCTGCACCGCGCCCAAATATTCGAGCTTCTGACCCGCGCGCCTAAAACACCGTCCGAAAGGAAGGTCGCGCCGCTGGCCGCTGGCCGGCGGCGCGATCTCTTGGGGCCGGCGAGACGACGCCGGCCGGCTTTGCGCCCGGCCGCGGGGCGCGCTTAGATGGCCCTCAGGATTGGACCCGCCAGGGGATTTGCTTGAAGCTTGCGCTTTTGCTTTTCGCGGCCGTCACGCTCACCCTTCCCGCACACGCGCTCGAATGGCGCTGGAGCTATTCCGGGGAGGGGGTCCAGGCGTCAGGCTCGCTCACCACTAAAGACGCGCCTGATGCTGATGGGTTCTATGCGATCACCGAGATAACCGGCAAGGTGAACGGCGTCGCGATTACGAGCCTTCAGCGGCCCGGAACCTCGATCCCCGGCAATGACGGCTATCCGGTCGACAATCTCATCAAGGAAAAGGCGCCGTACCTCTCTTTGCACGGGTTCGGCGTTGGGCTCGCCGACGGAACCTATGCCAATCCCTTCTACGGTGACCATTTCGTCCCGCCGGGCGTCTATGTGTTTTTCTCGGACCCGAGGAACCAGCGACATAGCGAGCCGCTGGTGACATTCGCCGCGACCGTTATCCGTTAGGCGCCGCGCGCCTCCAACCGACCTCCAACCCTTCCGCGCTTGACCATGACGGCCGTTTGTACGAAAGACGGGTCTCATGACCCGCCGCCCGCCCATCCGACCTCGACGACGCTGAGATAAGCGCAAGTTTGCGCGCGAGCGCGACTTATCTTTCGGCATTCGGATTGCGGGGCGATCATGGCGGCGAAAATCTTCATCGACGGCGAAGCAGGCACCACCGGCCTGCAAATCAGGGACAAGCTCGCAGGCCTGTCCGGAATTGAGCTCGCGAGCCTGCCGTCCGAGGCGCGCAAGGACCCGGGCGCCAAAAAGAAGCTCTACGGCGAAGTCGATATCGTCATTCTCTGCCTGCCCGATGCGGCGGCTAAAGAGGCGGCCAATCTCATCGACGCGATGGGCGCCGATGCGCCCCGCGTGATCGACGCTTCGTCCGCCCACCGGGTCGCGCCCGGCTGGACCTATGGCTTTCCCGAGCTCACCCCCGGACAGGCCGATGCTGTCGCCTCCGCCGGGAAAGTCAGCAATCCCGGCTGTCACGCGACCGGCGCGATCGCGCTTCTGCGTCCGCTCGCCGACGCCGGCCTCATCCCCCGCGACGCGGCCGTGTCGATCGGCTCTGTCAGCGGCTACTCGGGCGGCGGCAAGTCGATGATTGAGGCTTACGAGAGCGGCAGGGCGCCGGCGTTCGAGCTCTATGGGCTCGCGCTCGAGCACAAGCACATGCCTGAGATCGAGGTCTATTCAGGCCTGACGAGGCGCCCGATCTTTACGCCGTCGGTCGGCAATTTCCGCCAGGGGATGCTCGTCAGCGTCCCGCTCCATCTCGACGCGCTTCCAGGCAAGCCTAGGGCCGCCGAGCTCAGCACCGCGCTCAAAGAGCATTATCGGGGCCAGAAGCATTTCCATGTCATGGAGAGCGACAACGGGGCGCGCCTCGAACCGGAATCGCTCAACGGCACGAACGACATCGAGATCCATGTGTTCTCCAACCAGCAGCACCGCCACGCGTTGCTCGTCGCCAAATTCGACAACCTCGGCAAAGGCGCGTCCGGCGCAGCGGTGCAGAACCTCATGCTGATGCTGGGGCGGTAGGCGATCGACGAACTCGTCACTAAAGGGGTGACTGGCGCAGCAGCGAAGCAAGAGGGGCGCCCTCAGGCGCTCCAGCAGTCCGCAATCAGTTGCAACCCACAATATTCGCAACTATGTTGCACTGCAGCGTCGATTCTTTGAGTCCCATCAAATCGAGACGCGCGCGTCATTGCGACCCCGGCTTTGATCCGCGGGACGCAATCAGAGGGAACGCCCGGGCGCCAAACAATGCCTGGGTGCTTCGCCGCCGACGCTTTCCGCAACGACAGCGCAACCTACCCAGAACATTGCTTGGCGAGCGCCAACAATGATCTGGAGACAAACATGCTTCGTACGGTCATCCCCGGCCTGATCCTCGCCCTTGCGATTGGCGGTCCAACTTCGAAAGCCTATGCGCAGGACCCGAGCGCACGCTGCGTCTCGGTTCAAAATGAGCAAATGACCATCGACTCGGCGCAGCGCCGCGGCCTCGACATCGAGAGTTTCACCAAGATTGAGACCGCGGCTTTCGTCCAGGCGTTCAACGCTGCCCCCCCCGCGAGCAACTTCGTCGCCACCAAGCTGTTCGCCGCGGTCGGCCCCGACCGGGTTTACGTCTTCTTCGAGAGCGGCCAAGACCTCTGCGCGCCACCTTCCCCGCTCAACCGCGCGAGCTATGAGGCGCTGGCCGAGCACGCGCGAGGGCAAGGGGCTTAAACCGGCGCGGACCCGGAGCCTCAGTCAGCCGACCAGCGCGCCACGAGCAGGCGCCGCAGGAGCGCGCGAATGATCGTCTCCACGACCAGCCCGGCAAGATAGGCGAGCACGCAGCCGAAGACGCCTGCCGCGATCACCCGCCCCGTCATGTCGCCGCCGAAAGCATAGGACCCGCCGTTCATCGCCCGCATGAGAAGCGTGAACGGCAGGGCGGCAAGGGCGAGCGGCAGGTCGGCGAACCAGGTTCCCGCACGCATTCGATATTCGACATAGAGCGCGACGAACGCCAGAGCGTAGAGGGCGGCGAGAACGACGCCCGTCCACGACAGCAGTCGTCTCATCGAAGGGTCAGCTCAGCCGGCCTTCCACGCGACGACATGCTGGTCCTGCCGGCCGAGCGCGTCGATCCCGAGCGCGATCGTGTCGCCGGCCTTGAGGAACCGCGGCGGCTTCTTGCCCGATCCGACGCCGGGCGGGGTGCCGGTCGTGATGACGTCGCCGGGTTCGAGAGCGATGAACTGCGAAATATAGGAGACGAGCGTCTTGACGCCGAAAATCATCGTCTTGGTCGAACCGGTCTGCATGCGCTCGCCGTTGACGTCGAGCCACATGTTGAGGCCCTGAACGTCGCCGACCTCATCGGGCGTCACCAGCCAGGGCCCCAGCGGGCCGAAAGTGGGGGCGCTCTTGCCCTTCACCCACTGACCGGATCGCTCGAGCTGGAATTCGCGCTCCGAGACGTCGTTGCAAATGCAATAGCCGGCGACATGCGAAAGCGCCTGAGCCTCGCTCACATAGCTCGCGGGCGAGCCGATCATGATCGCGAGCTCGACCTCCCAATCCGTCTTCACCGAGCCTTTCGGGATCACGACGTCGTCGTTCGGTCCGACGACGCAGCTCGGCGCCTTGGAGAAGAGCACCGGCTCCTTGGGAACCGGCATGCCCGATTCGGCGGCGTGGTCGGCATAATTGAGACCGACCGCGATGAAATTGCCGACCCGCCGAAGGGGCGGCCCGATCCTCGGCGCGCCGCGCACCGCAGGCAGGGATTCGGGCTTGAGCTTGGCCAGACGCGCAAGCGCGCGCGGCGCGAGCGTGTCGGCGTCGATGTCCGCGATGACCTCGCTGAGGTCCCTGAGCTTGCCGGCCTTGTCGACGAGCGCCGGCTTCTCCTTGCCCGCCCTGCCATATCGCGCGAGTTTCATCTCCCCTCCTTAAATTGAATCCGCCCGGAACCGGGCCTTGCCAGATCGGGCCGTAACAAACACTCGCGCGCCGCCCCGTCAATCCTCGCCGCTTGTCTCAGTCGACCCTTTGCTCGCGGATCGGGGCGGAAACGCGGGCGAACACACGGAAATTTGAGCCGGGCCCTTGGATTTAAGCGCAATTGCGTACTATATGGCGTTCACTCGCGTTGCAGGTTGTGGTGAGTTGGCTGTTTCGGCGCGCCAAGCCACGGTAGGCCTAATTTACAAGCAGCGGGTTGTTTCGGCCCGGAATTGTCCAGGCACGAGAAAATGTGCGGATGGGTCGGAGGTCGGCCGTATTTCAGGCTTGATCATGGTTTCATGACAATGCCATCCTCTCCCGCCGGTTGGCGGGGCTATAACGGTCCCTGTAAGGTAATCACCGACAAGCGAAAAGAACCAACAATATGTCATCATTGGAACGGATCGCCCTGTTTATTGATGGGGCAAATCTCTACGCAAGCGCCAAGGCTCTCGGGTTCGATATCGACTACAAGCGGCTCCTGAAGGAATTTCAGGCCAAGGGCCGCCTGGTTCGGGCGTTCTATTACACCGCTCTGGTCGACGATCAGGAATATTCGTCGGTTCGCCCGTTGGTCGACTGGCTGGACTACAACGGCTATTCGGTCGTGACCAAGCCGACCAAGGAGTTCGTCGACTCGACAGGACGCCGCAAGGTCAAGGGCAACATGGACATCGAGCTTGCGGTCAACGCCATGGACATGGCGCCGCATCTCGACCTTATGGTCCTGTTCTCGGGCGACGGCGACTTCCGGTCGCTGGTCGAATCCATCCAGCGAAAGGGTGTCCGGGTTGCGGTCGTCTCGACGATCTCAACTCAGCCGCCGATGGTGGCGGACGAACTGCGCCGACAGGCGGACGAGTTCATCGATCTCGCCCATCTGATCCAGCGCATCGGCCGCGATCCCGGCGACCGGCCGCAGCGTCCCGTGGACCATCGCCGCAGCCAGTATGGGCCGGTGGCCCAACAGCCGGCCGAAGAACTGCGCGACTAATCGTTAAGGCCGCGGATCCGTGGCCTTCGATCCCGGCCCGACGGCCGACTGTTCAGATTGCCCCCGGCTCGCGGCGTTTCGCGCCTCGAACCGGGCCGAATATCCCGATTGGTCGAACGCGCCGGTGGCGTCCTTCGGTGAAGCGGAGGCGCGCCTGATGATCGTCGGGCTCGCCCCGGGATTGCGGGGCGCGAACCGCACGGGGCGCCCGTTCACCGGCGACTATGCCGGCGATCTTCTCTATCGCACGCTCATTGAGTTCGGCTTCGCCTCGGGTATCTATGACCGTCGCCCGGATGACGGGCTGAGGCTCGTCGACTGCGCGATCGTCAACGCCGTGCGCTGCGTTCCGCCGCAGAACAAGCCGACGCCTCTCGAGATCGCGACCTGCCGGCGGTATCTCACCCCGGCCATCTCCAGTCTGCCGCGCTTGCGGATCATGCTCGCGCTCGGGCGGATCGCGCATGAGAGCGCCTTGCGCGCAATGAAGCTGAGCCCGGCGAAGTTTCCCTTCGCGCATGGGGCGCGCCATCCACTCGCGCCCTCGGGCCTCATCCTCTTCGACAGTTATCATTGCTCGCGCTACAACACGAACACTGGCGTCCTGACGGAAGAGATGTTTCGCCAGGTCTTCGCCTCGATCCGCGCCGAGCTCGATCGCATGGACGTGCAGGCGGCGGTCTTGAGTTGAGAGCGCAGGCGCGCTGCCGCGATTTTGGGGGAAACGAAATGAGCGCACAAAGCTTCGGACAGATTGACCAAACGCCCGTTTTCGAGATCACGATCGCGTCCAAGGCAGGGGCGAGCGCGAAAATTCTGACATGGGGCGCGGTGGTGCGCGACCTCGTCGTTCCGGCCTCGAACGGCTTGCAGCGGGTCGTGCTCGGTCTCAACACTCTCGACGACTACATCGCTTACTCGCCGTCCTTCGGCGCCGTGCCCGGGCGCTTCGCCAACCGCATCGCCAACGGCCGTTTTGTCCTTGACGGGGTCGCGTATCAGCTCGACCGCAAACCCGGCCAGAAACACACGCTTCATGGCGGACCCAATGGCTTCGGCCACCGGATCTGGAAGCTTGGCGCCTATGACGACTCGTCGGTCGAGTTGATCCTCGATTCACCCGACGGCGACGCCGGATTCCCGGGCGCGCTCACCGCGACCTGCGTCTATCGCCTGCTTGAACCCGCGACGCTTCGCGTCGAGCTCTCCGCGGTCTCGGACCGCCCGACCATCGTCAATCTCACGCAGCACAGCTATTTCAACCTCGACGGCTCCCCGGACATTCTCGACCATGAGCTGACGCTGTTCGCCGACTTCTACACGCCCGCTGACGAGGAGCTGATTCCGACCGGCGAAATACGCGCCGTCGCCGGGACGCCATATGATTTTCGCCAGCCCCGCACCGTGCGCAATGCGGCGCTCACGCCCTACGACACCAATTTCGTTGCGGCGCTTCAGCCCGACGAGGAAGGCCTCGCCCAGATCGCGGCGCTGCGTTCGCCGAAGAACGGCCTTACGATGAGCCTGATCTCAACCGAGCCCGGCGTCCAATTCTATAGCGCGGCGCCCCTGAACTGCCCCGCGCCCGGACTGGACGGCCAGCACTACGGCGCACATGCGGGCCTTGCGCTCGAGCCGCAGGCTTTCCCCGACTTGCCCAACCGCCGCCATTTCACGGATTGCGTGCTTCGTCCGGACGAGGAGTACCTGCACGTCAGCGAATTTCGCTTCGCTTAAGACCCGGCCATGCTCGACGCGGCGATTGAAAGCGCTCTCGATCGTCCCGTCTGGTCGGCGCTCTCGACCGGCGACCGCCGCTTTGCCGAAGGAGGGGCGCTCGCGCTGCGTTTTCCGCCTGCCATCGCGCCGTTCGCGGCGACGGCCAACGAGTCGCCGGAAGCATTCGCAGCCTTGCGTGCGCTCCTCCCGCAAGATGGCCGTGTCGCCTTGGTCACCATCGACAGGCTCAAGGTCTACACCGGCTTCGACGTCGCACGAGAGGCGCCGATCCTTCAGATGATTGCCGAAGGAGAAACGCCGGTCCCGCCGGTTCGGGGGCCGGCGCCGATCGTCCTTGGTCCAGGCGACGTCCCGGAAATGCTGCGTCTCGCGCAGCAGACGAACCCGGGCCCGTTCGCTTCGCGCACGCACGAACTCGGTCAGTATCTCGGCGTCCGGGTGGACGGCACGCTCGCGGCTATGGCCGGCGAGCGGATGCGGCTCGAAGGGGCGGTTGAGATCAGCGCCGTCTGCGTCAGCCCCGAACATCGCGGCAAAGGCCACGCCGCGTTCCTAGTGGCCTGGCTCATACGCAAGCTTCGCGCGGAAGGCGCGACGCCGTTCCTTCATGTGTTCACCGACAACCCCGCCATTGCGCTCTATGAGCGGCTTGGCTTCGTGAGACGCAAAACGCTCCGTCTCACGGCGTTGTCGCGCTCCGCGGACGCTTCAACCGTGGAATTTAGGTGACAGTTTACTTTGTCCCCAAACCGTCGCGACCGAAGGCGCGCCAAGGCGACGCGCCGGAGATGCTGAGGCGCTCCCGGCGAAGAGAGCGCCTACTTCAGCGCCCAGGTAACCTCGCGCCTTATCGAATAGGCGATCTTGCCCGGTTGCGTTGACGGCTCCGACTTGAGGGAGAAGACCGCGGAGCCGGTCATTCCGGCGTATTTGCCGGTGCCGCCGAGCAGCTTGCCGGCTTGGCCGTTGAAGCTGGTGAAGAGAATATCGCCATCGCCGTCGGTTTCCCGACAGGCGCCCACGGCGGACGACTTGGCGCCGTCCGAGGTGAAGGAGATGAGGCAGCGCGCCTTCATATTGTCGAAGATCGACTGGCCCAGCGCGTTTTGAGTTACCCCATCCACCTCGACCACCGTTTCCACTTCTCCCCCGCCGACCGCTGACACGTCGATAACGCGCCCCGCGGCTTCCGCCACATAGGTCGTCGCGCCCTCCGGCGGCAGAGCGCCGCTTGGGCCGGGGGCCGCAGCCGCGAGTTCCACGGTGATGAGGCATGGCGCTACGCGAAGGGCGATCGCGTAAGCGTTCTTCATGACGAAACTCCTCGTTCCTCCGGACGCGCAAGAATGCGTCTCGGTGCGCGGAGTGTTCTCGAAAGAACGGTCGCGGTCCTTAGAGGGACTTAAATTAAGGCTTAAAAGATCTGAAACCGCCGCCGTGGTCGGTCCAGCGCCTTTTCGCTCGCGGGGCACGCGAGTATATTTGCGGACTGTGCGGCCAACAGGGCTGGACGGAGAAGGCGCGCAATGGACGAGGCCTTCCAACAGAGTTTCGGCAGGATTGTCGTCGAACCGGCTCGACGCCGGCTCCTGATCGATGGCGAGCCGACGAAAATCGGCGCGCGCGCCTTTGACCTCCTGATGGCCTTGGTCGAACGGCGCGAGCGAGTCGTCTCCAAGGAAGAACTCCTGGACCTCGTCTGGCCCAATGTCACGGTCGAGGAAGGCAATCTGCAGGTCCAGATCGCCACATTGCGCCGGCTTCTCGGCGCGGGCGCGATCGCGACCATTCCCGGACGCGGTTACCAATTCGTGGCCCCAGGCGCTGCGCAAAACTCGGGCGAGTCGGCGGGCGTCGGGGCCGAGCCGGCGCCCATGCGCCGCGGCTGGCTCGGCCGGGATTGGCGGCCGCGGGCGCTCGGCGCGGTCGCCCTCGTCGCGCTGCTCGCCGCGGGCGCATGGGGCTTGCGACCGCGCGGGCCGACGCCGTCCGGCAAGCCGAGCCTGGCCGCGATGCCTTTCGTCAACGTGAGCGGCGACGCCCTTTCGGGTCAGCTCGCCAAAGGAGTCACAACTGACATCGCCACCGACTTTTCGCGCCTTCGCGACATCGACGTGATCGCCAATTCGGTGACCGAGTCCCTGAACCGCCCCGACCTCGACGCCCGCAAGGTCGCGAGGGATCTCAAGGTTCAGTACGTGCTCACCGGCGCGGTCCAGCGCGAGGGCGACCTTGTCCAGGTGAGCGCGCAGCTCACCGACGGCGAAACGGGCGCAAGCGTCTGGTCGAACCGCTGGCAAGGTCCGGCCCAGGGCGATCTCCTCGCCCTGCAGGCGGACGTCGCCGACGGCGTCGCCTCGACGCTGGGCAGCCGCAACTTCTTCGTCATGAGGGCGATCCCGCTGGCCCGCGCCAAGGCGCCCGAGGCGCGCACGGCTTACGATCTCTATGCGCTCGGCTACGCCGATTACCTCAAGGGGACGGCCGAGGGCGTTGCTGACGCGAAGCGCGATTTTGACGCTGCGATCGCCAAGGACCCGCGCCTCAGTTTCATCTATGTCCAGCGAGGCTGGTCCGCGCTGCTTCTTGGGACCATTGGGGCCGAAGACTTCGGCGCCGCGCTCACGGAAGGGGAGCGCTTCTTCCGGAAGGCGATCGAAATAGATCCGCTCGACGCCGAGCCGCATGTCGCGCTTGGCGCCAACCTTTCGATGTCCGGCGATTTTGCTCAGGGCGAAGCGGAGGTCGACCGCGGTTTGAGGCTCAATCCGAGTTCAGCCGACATCATGATGAAGTCCGCGCTGTCGCTGGCTTATC
The DNA here is from genome assembly GCA_963794655.1 of uncultured Alphaproteobacteria bacterium. Lineage (GTDB taxonomy): Bacteria > Pseudomonadota > Alphaproteobacteria > Rhizobiales > Beijerinckiaceae > Roseiarcus. The sequence goes on along the minus strand of CAWCEV010000003.1, from coordinate 311,359 downwards.
TCGGGCAGCCCGAGCGCGGCGCCGAGCTTTGCGACCGAGCGTTCCAGCTCAACTCCACGCCCGTGGTCTGGTACGCCATCCACTGCATCGAATCCTATTACCTGGTGGGCCGCTACACCGACGCCATCGATATGGTGCGCCGCACGCAGGCCTGGATCCCGCCGAACCCATGGTGGATGGCGTATCAGCTCGCCAGCGAGACCGAGCTCGGCGACAGCTCGGCAGCCGCGACGACGCTCACGGAATTCAAGCGGCGGTTTCCCGGCGTCACCGGCGAGGACCTCGGCTACGCAACGACCTTTCGGCGCGCAGAGGACAGGGACAAGCTTGTCGCGTCGACGATCAAAGCGGGCGCGCCGCTTTGCGTCCCCGCTGACCGGGCGTCCAAGCTGCCGCCGCCGATGCATCTCGCGCTCTGCGACGCCGAGCGCGTCAAAGAGGCGGGCCGCTGACGCCTTCGTGCGTCGAGCCGCGAGCCGCCGTCCTCGTCAGATGTGGTCGGCGACTGGACGGCTGCGTCTGCCGAGGCAAAGCCCATTAGCCGCGCGGTCTGGGGGATTACGGGGATTACGGTGACAGCTTACTTTGTCCCCAAACCGCCTTTTCACCCGTCGGAAGGCCGGTGGGGCAAGCGCCTCACAGATACGCCTTCGCCATGCGACCGAAGGCGCGCCAAGAAGCTGCATAAAAGCGCAGTCAAGCCGTTGAAATCGCTGGGGCACGCAAACTTGGCGCGCGCTCGCTTACTCCCGGCCGAGGCTCTCGCCGGGACCGGCCTCGGCGAGCGCTTTTCCGACTTCGAGCCCGAGGTCGTCCATCGAGGTTTGCTCGCGCACTGTGAGGTCCTCGCCCTTCGCCTGCCGCTCGGCCTGCTCGGGCGAGCGCGCGACATTGACGGTGACCTTGCTCTCGACCTCGGGATGAAGATGAATCGGGACCGGGTGCAGGCCAAGGGTCTTGATCGGGTGCTGGATCGCGACGTGGCCGCGCTGCACCGGATGGCCGGCGGCGGTCAGCGCTTCGGCAATGTCACGCGCCGATACTGAACCGTAAAGCTGCCCGGTCTCGCCAGCCTGGCGAATGATGACAACCGTCACGCCCTCGAGCTTCGCCGAGACCTCGCCCGCGCCGCGCTTGAGCTCGCGGTTGCGGGCCTCGAGATCGGCCCGGCGGGCTTCGAACTTCTGCTTGTTGGCCTCGGTCGCACGCAAGGCTTTGCCGCGCGGCAACAGGAAATTGCGCGCATACCCGTCCTTCACGCGCACGGTGTCGCCCATATGTCCGAGCTTGCCTACGCGCTCCAAGAGAATGACTTCCATTATCGTCTCCTATTTATGTCCTGTCGGAGTGGGGTGGGGAATAAGGGCGGCGCGCGAGCGCAGCCTCAGGAATCCGTCGAGAAGGCCGAGAGCGGCGAGAACCGGAAGCGTAAATTTCGCCCGCAGGACGCAGCAGGCGTAGAGCGCGACCAGCATCAGCGGCCGCATCTTAAGACCGCGCGAGAGCGCGTGCGCCACCGCCAATCCCTGCAGCACGAGAGCGGCGCCGAGCCCTCCGGCGCCGGTCGAGAAATACTGGGCGGCGGGGCTGGGGAGGGCATAGGCCAGGGCGACACAGGCCACGAACGCAACCCCGAGCGGCCAGGGCAGGGCGAGCGACTTCGGCAAGTCCGGCCACGGCCGCGGAAGGTTATGCGACAACTGGGTCGAGCGAGCGGCAGCGTAGAGATTGACGCACAGCATCATGAGCGTCGAGGCGGCGATCGCGGGAGGGCCAAATCGCACCAAAGCGTCAGCAAAATCGCGCGCCGTAAATTTGTCCGGCGCGCTGTCGAAGGCGTCGGCCGCGAGGGCGGCCACCGTCGAGGCGATCTCGCGCGCGCCCTCTTGATAACCGCCGTACACGACGATGATGGTCGTCAGCACTCCGGCGCTGGCGACGATTCCGAACAAGGCGGCCAGTGTGACGACGGCGCCGACGGAAGGGTGAACGGGCGCGTCCGGCTTGTGGCCACGATAGTAGCGGGCGATCGGAGTGATCGCGAACGCGGCCAGGGCCCAGCCGGGACCGGCCACGGAAGCGGCGAACAGAAGGGCCGACAGAGGTTCCGACAGAAGCGCGAGCGCGGCGACGGAGATCACCCCCGCGACCGCTCCGGCGTCAAGCCCCCAGCCGATCGTCGCGATCATGATCGGCAATGGCGCGAGATAGGCGAGCGCCATCGCGAGAACGCTCGACTGCGCGCTGACCGCGAACAGCAGCGCGGCGGCGCATCCCGCTCCGATCGCGACGACAAATCTATGCCACATGACGAGCGCTGTCCCGCGTCGGTTGGCGGTTAGAAGGCGCCCCGGGCGGGTCGCCTCCAGCTGCCGTCGCGACCAGCCCTAGGGCCGGACGCGGCGGTTCGAAACTTCAGGGGCCGCGGCGCCGCCCGGACCCGATCAGCGGATCACGTAGGGCAGGAGGCCCAGGAACCGGGCGCGCTTGATCGCCTGCGCGAGCTCGCGCTGCTTGCTGGCGCTCACGGCTGTGATCCGGGACGGCACGATCTTGCCGCGCTCGGATATGTAGCGCGACAGGAGACGGGTGTCCTTATAGTCGATTTTCGGCGCGTTGGCGCCCGAGAACGGGCACGACTTGCGGCGGCGGAAGAACGGGCGGCGGGGAGCGGTTGCCATCAGCTGACTCCAAGACTTGCATCATCGCGCGGGCGGCGTGGCGGACGATCGCCCCGATCCGGACGGTCGCCGCGATCGCCACGGTCCGGCCGGTCGCCGCGCGGACCGCGCGGCCCGCGATCGTCGCGGTCGCCGTCCTCGCGCTTGCGCAACATGGCCGACGGGCCGGCTTCATGCTCGTCGACGCGGATGGTGAGGTAGCGGATGACGTCCTCGTTGAGACTGAGCAGGCGCTCGATCTCGACCACCGCCTCCGACGGCCCGGCGATATTGAGCAAAGTGAAGTGCGCCTTGCGGTTCTTCTTGACGCGGAATGCCAGGGACTTCAGTCCCCACGGCTCGACCTTGGTGACCGCGCCGCCGAGCGAGGCGATTTTCGATTTGATCTGCTCCGTCAGCGCCTCGACTTGCTGCTGCGTGACGTCCTGGCGCGCCAGGAAGATGTGCTCGTAGAGAGCCATTTCGTGCCTTTCCAATTCTTCAAGCCGCGTCCCACGCAGAGCCCTCCGAGCCCAGGAAAGGCTCGAACCGGATCGTTCGAAGGCGGGAACACGGGAGGCCGGACCTTGGTCCTGCCGCGCGCTCGTGTCCGAGCCCGCGGCCCTCCGTTCAGCCCCCAGCGGGACGCAACGAAGCGGCGTACATAGGGAAACATCGACCCCGTGGCAAGGAAAATCCTGCGGAAATCGGGGATGGCGCCCGGCGAAGCGGAACGAACGGCCATAGCCGACGTTGCCCTTGGATCGAATTGCGAAAGCGGGATCCATGCCAAACAGGGAACACGCAAATGGGCATTTTCTCCAAAGACATCCAGACCATGGACGATTTGTTCGTCCACCAGCTCAAGGACATCTACTACGCGGAAAAACGGATCGTTGGCGCGCTGCCGCAAATGATCGAAAAGGCGAGTTCGCCGGAGCTCAAATCGGCGTTCGAGGCCCATCTCGACGAAACGAGAAACCACGTAAGACGGGTCGAGCAGGTTTTCCAAATGCATGGCGTCACGCCGGAAACGGTCGACTGCCCTGCGATCGACGGGATCATTGACGAGGCCGAAGAGGTCGCCGGCGACGTCGAGGACAAGCGGGTGCTCGACGCAGCGCTCATCGCCGCGGCGCAGGCGGTCGAGCACTATGAGATGACCCGCTACGGGACGCTCATCGCCTGGGCAAATGCGCTCGGCCGCAGCGATTGCGGCAGCGTGCTCAAGGCGAACCTGAGCGAGGAAGAAGCGGCCGACAAGAAACTCACCAAGATAGCGGAGAGCGGCGTCAACGCTGCCGCTGCGTAAAGCCAGAGCGCCTCGAAGCGGGCAGGGCGGACCGCCCGCTTCGGGAGGCGCGACGACCCATTCTCTTGCTAAGGCTTTCTCTCGAGCAGGCCGCTTTGAGGCGCCTGGTCGACGCCACGCGTCGCCCTCGCAAGATCGGCAAGGCTTTCGAACCTGGCGTCTTCAGGCAGGGAGGCGAGGATTTCCAACGCATCCTGTCCCGCGCTGCGGTTCCTGGCGCGCTCCACTAGGTCGGCCTTCGAAGCGGGAAAGGCTGCTCCGCTCACAGCATGGATGAGGTTCGCGGACGCATATCCGATCATGACCCGGCCTTGGTAGGGTTTCCCTGGCGAAAGGGGCAAGCTTTCCCAAGAACTCAGCGCGCCGCAGTTGGTTCCTGAAATTTGAAGCTTCCAAGCTTGTCCTGAGCCGTAAATCATGGCCCCTGCCCGCTGACGGAGCATCATCGCGCATGCGCAAGAGATGCATCGTTTAAGTCAGGCGGCGATCGCGCTCTGCCGGATCAGGCCGGAGAACGAAAGGCGAGGACCTTGTCCGAGCGGAAGTCGTACAGCTTGCCCGTTTCGGTCCAGGCGGGAGAGCAAATCTCGACGATCTTCGGCGCGAGTTCCTGCGGTGTGCGCAGCGTCGTGGGATCCTCGCCCGGCATTGCAGTTGCGCGCATCGCGGTTCGGAGAGGTCCGGGATCGACGAGCATGACGCGGATGGTCGAAGTGTTGAGCGTCTCCGCGGCATAGCTGCGAGCGAGCGCGTCGAGCGCCGCCTTCGAGGTGGCGTAAGGTCCCCAATAGGCGCGCAATTCCGCGCGGCTCGCGACGCCCGATGTTATGAATGCGACCCGGCCGGCGGCGGAGCGGCGCAGCAACGGGTCGAGCGAGCGGATGAGGCGCCAGTTGGCCGTGACATTGACGGCCATGACATCGTCCCATGTCTTCGGGTCGAGGTGGTGGAGGGGGGTCAGAAGCCCCAGGACGCCGGCGTTGCCGACGAAAGCGTCGAGTCGGCCCCAGCGCCGATAGAGCGCTTCTCCCAGCCGGTCGATGGCGGCGAAATCGCGCAGGTCCATCGGAACGAGAGTCGTTCCGGCAGAATCCGCGTGAGGAAGTGCGCGTATTTCGTCGTCGAGCTCCTCGAGGCCGCCCTGGGTGCGGGCCAGCGCCACCACATGCGCGCCCGATGCGGCCAGAGCGACGGCGGCGGCGCGGCCGATGCCCCGAGAGGCCCCGGTCACCAGCGCGATCCGGGGCGATCCGTCAGGGCTCGATACGCTCAATCGACACTCCTTGCGTCATTTGCTAGGCTCGCCCTTCGGGGCACGATCGCGGTCTGCGCACGAGACGACGGGAAGCCGGGTCGCGGGGGCACCGATCGCGCTGGACACGCGACGTTGCAAAAGTAGATTTTCATTGCCGCCGACACTAGGCTGGACGCTTATGGACTTGCGGTGATCGAAAAGAAAGTCCGACGCGGAGGCGACCAAGTCGGCCCCGCTCATTTGGCCCGGCGCGGGGCCGGGGATAGGCGTCCCGGGCGGGACGGAAATTTGTTTGGGGCTCGATATGGCGAACGCTAGGCTTGGCGGCGAAACAAAAATTGGGCGGGAAACGGGAAAGACGGTCACGCGGGCCGACCTCTCCGAGATCGTTTATCAAAAGGTGGGATTGTCGCGAACCGAGTCAGCGGAACTCGTTCAGTCGGTCCTCGACGAGATCTGCGACGCCGCTGCGCGCGGCGAGACTGTCAAGCTGTCCGGCTTCGGATCGTTCGTGGTACGGTCTAAAGGCGAGCGCGTGGGTCGCAATCCAAAGACTGGCGTCGAGGTGCCGATCCTTCCTCGCCGCGTCATGGTGTTCAAGCCGTCAAACGTGCTGAAGGCCAAGATCAACGGGCGCGATCACACGTCCGAAAAAGACTAGGCGCTGCGGCCCGACAACGCCGCTGAGCGGGGCAAGGCGTAATGCGCCCCGACTGGCGTTTCCGCCCGGTTCGGCCGATAGTGGGCCACGCGAACGGAGGCGCCATGATTCTCTCCAGCCCCGCAGGCGCGAGCGCGCCGATCGAGAAAGGTCCCGAAGCCTATCGAACGATCCGCGAAGTCGCGGATTCGATGGATCTGCCGCAGCATGTGCTGCGCTTCTGGGAGACGCGCTTCCCACAGATCCGGCCGCTCAAGCGGGCCGGGGGCCGGCGCTACTACCGCCCGGAGGACATCGAGCGGCTGAGGTTGATCCGGCGGCTCCTGTACGACGAAGGCTATACGATCAAGGGCGTCCAGAAGCTGTTCAAGGAGCAGGGCGTCCAGGCGCTCTCGACCGCCGCCGCCGAACCGGCGCCTGCCCCCGAAGCAGCAGAGGACGCCGGCCCCGACGCGGCCGCCTCGAAGGTTGCCGAAGACGACGTCGCTGCGCTTCGCGCGGCGCTTACTGAAATCGTGGACGCCGAACGAATCCTGGCCCAGGCGCGTTCGCCGGGCCCGTGAAGCGGACAGCCGCTGCCGCCGCATTGCGTCGCGTGGACTCGCTCACTATAAGGGCCGCGTCGGAGTGTAGCGCAGCCCGGTTAGCGCACTAGTCTGGGGGACTAGGGGTCGTGGGTTCGAATCCCGCCACTCCGACCATTTTAAGCAAAGAGATCGATAGCTTACGAGTGAGGAATATTGCGGTTTTTTGGGGCTTCGACGATATGGGTACACATTGGGTACAAAAATACCAACCAACTTGGTGCAACCATCCGAACCTGCTGACAAGCCCCTAAGGGAGGCGCTGGAGGCCTCATCTCGCTCGCAGAAGAACCTGGCCCATAGCGCGTCTCTCTAGAGTCCTCGACAACGGATGCAACACTAAGGATTCGCTATTCGGCGACGAGTTCCAGCCCACTGTTGCCATCGATAAGCTCGGTGTCGACCCCGCCTTGCTTCCGCATAAAGCGTATTGAGACTTTCTCTCCGGCGGCGCGAAGATCATGCACCGACAACTCGTCCACGCCGTCTGGCAAATGAGGGCGCCGGATATGGAGGCGCTTTTCGAACCCGTCCGCGCTTAAACCCAATAGTTCGCTCGTCATGAAGGGAATGGCCGCCGAGGACCACGCCTGGAGCGGGTCGGCGCGCGGCGTGTGGATCGGTCCGTCTCCCGGAAACCGCGCCATTCCAGCGATGAACTCGGGTAGACGCCGCAGTCGGAAGGCGTTGGCGGCGTCCAGCGTCGCGGCAACGATGCGGAGCGCGGCCTTGTCCTCGCCGTAGCGGCGTAGGCCAGAGACGATCAGGGCATTGTCGAACGGCCAGACGCTGCCTTGCTGATAGGCGAGCGGATCGAACCGCGGATGATCCGCCGACAAGGTCCGAACGCCCCAGCCGGAAAACATGTCGGGCTTCATTACCCGCGCGGCGATTCTCCGGGCGTGTTCTTTGGTTGCGATGCCTGTCCAGAGCACTTGCGCCGCGTTGGAGGTGATGGAGGCCACCTGACGGCCATCCTTCTCCAGCGCAAGGCAATAGTAACCCTCGGCGTCCATCCAGAAGTCGCGCAGGAACCTCGCCTGTAGCTCCCGCGCATCGGCTTCAAGCTTGTCCGCCTTCACGTTTTCGCCGCTGCGGCGAAGTAAGGGCGCGATCAGCATACGGGCCTGATAAGCGTAACCCTGAACCTCTACGAGCGCGAGGGGGGGAACAGGATAGCTTCCGTCCTCGCGCAGGACGCCCGTGCCAGAATCGCGCCAGCTTTGATTGATAGGCTGCCCTCCCTCTGTAACCCCGTCGTAGGTCACGTAGCCCGCTTCGTTTTCATCGGTCTTGTAGGCTAACCAGTCGAGCGCGCGATCGATATTTGGCCGCAGCGTATCGAACAAGTCCATCGCGCCTGTCCATGCGACATGGCGCGCAATGGCGATCAGGAAGAGCAACGTCGAATCCACCGCCGCATACGACGGCGTCTGGGGGACCTCGTGAAGATGGGCGAGTTCTCCGACCCGAAGTTCATGAAGGATTTTTCCGGGCTCCTCTCGGGTTCGAGAATCGCTCTTCCTCGTTCCCTGCCAGTGCGCCAGCGACTCGACCGTTCGGGGCCCGAGCTCCGGATTGAAGGCGAGGCATTGAATCGTTGGCAATAGGCTGTCTCGACCGAACAGCCCGACGAACCATGGCACGCCCGCCGACGTGAAGCTGTGCGGGCCTCGCCTCACGTCCAGGAGCGCAAGATCGGTAAAGGACCGCGCCATAGCCTCGCCGAACGCCTTGCTGGGCGTCTCGACCCGAGCGTAGCCGTGGAGCAGCGCTCGCGAAGCGGCCTCCTTGGTCTGTTGGATCACGTCCGCGCTGAGTGGCACTTGGCTCGAAGCCGGCGTTTCGCCGCCCACGGGCCGTTCATCGACGCGGCACATCACGCTCAGATTCTTAGAAGCCTGAGGCTCGAGGCAAAGCTCGAAGTTGGCGATGCTCTTCTCGGTCGTGAGCGGAGCGATCACAGGCAGCAGCGAGAAGTCGACCTGAAGCGTTCGCCTTACATCATCCGCGCCATCGTAGGAGAAGCGGAGGGCCGTCCCTTCCCACTCCGGCGCCTGCATTCGTCCGCGCCTCCCCGGAGGCGCGCCCCGCAGCACGAACATGCTTTCAAACTTCGTCGAAAATTCCAGCGATATGGGAAGCGTGACCGAGTTGGTTCCGGAGTTGCGGATGGAAATTGTATCGACGAACACGGGTCCGTCTTCGAGCGTCACGAAGGTTCGTCGGATGCTCAGCTTATGATCGGCAATGATTTGCCCGTTAGCAGTCGCGAGATCATGGTTCGTCAAAGCGATCTGCGCAGAGAGGCCTTCGCTGTCTGAAGACATGAGAAGCAGCGGCGCGGTCCCGTGCAGGCGCAGCGCATACCCGTCTAGATAGCAGGTGTCGCGGTAGAACAGCCCAAACCCCGGCACTTCTCGCACAATCTCTCCGTCTTCCCGTGTCACGAGAACAAGATCGCTGGCCTTGAGCACCAGGGGATGGCGAATGTCGATGGAAAGCGGGCGGTCACCCATGGTGGAAATCCTGATTCGGCTTGCAGTTCAAACCCACCCGCCATGCGCTCCAATCTCGCCCAGACGCGACACGCCCCGCTGTCGAGAACCTCGGTCGCGCGAGACGGCAGGGGCGCGTTTCCATGTGTCTCATTGGAAACCACCCGCTTGCACATTGACCCTGTTGCCGTGCCGCCGCGCTAACACCTGCAAAGGCGGAAACTCGATGGACCAGGGCGCGATGCCTAGCTACAAACGCGAGTTGGCTTCGTTGGCGCGAAAGGATCGAGAACCTCCGCCATTCGATACGCGCGGCCGAGAATGCCGACGCTGCGCCATGATGAGACCCAGCCCGAAGAACAGCCCGGCTCCCCCGGCCACGATCGCCGCGCGCGTTGTCGCTCCCGGATAGATGGACACCCGGGACTTCGCTTCATCGCTGAACGAGCCGCGCACACGATGGAAGTCCGGAACCGGCTGCATCAGATTGTCGCGCCTGCCTGGTTGCACCAACTGGCTGGTTTCCTGTCCGGCGACAGCTGAGCGTGAAAGAAACCAGTCCATGAATTTCGGCGCGATCATGTTGCCCACAATCGTCAAGAGCGTTGAGGTTCCCACCCAATATTCGCTGGCGCCTGTTCGCGCTGCGCGCAGGACCGCCTCCGCCGCGGCTTCGGGCTGGAAAATGGCGCCCATTGGCTTGGGCTGGTGCGCGCGATGGGTGCGAGCCCAATCGAACTGCGGCGTATTCATCGCCGGCAGTTCGACGATGGAGACGGAAATGGGGGAGCGCTCATGCTCCAGTTCGGTGCGTAGCGAGGCGGTGAAGCCGCGGATCGCATGCTTCGCTCCGCAATAAGCTGATTGCAACGGGATGCCGCGATAGGCCAGCGCCGAACCGATGTTGATGATTTGCCCGCAGGGCTGGTTGCGCATTTGTCTCAGCGCGGCCATGCACCCATGCACAACGCCCAGATAGGTCACCTCGGTTACGCGGCGGAATTCCTCCGGCGTGATGTCGCGCACCGTGGAGAAAACCGTGACCATTGCGTCGTTGACCCAGATGTCGATCGGGCCAAACTGGCCCGAGAAGCGATCCGCCGCGGCAAAAACGGCTTCCGCGTCGCTGACGTCGATAGGCGCGATCGCGGCCTCTTGGGCGCCGGCGACCCGCAACTCGTTGGCAAGAGATTCGAGTGCGCCCTCGTCGCGGGAAATGAGGCCGAGCTTTGCGCCTTCGCGCGCGAACCGTAGCGCGATGGCCCGCCCGACTCCGGCTGCAGCCCCGGTGATCACGACGACTTTGCCCGCAAGATGATCGTTCGCAGACATGGGCTCTCCTCAGGTCGCAACGGGCAATGCTGATCTCGGCCGGCTGCTGATCATGGCCCCCAAGTCGCCCCGCCGGGCCAATCGCGCGATTCGCTCGGCGGCGCGCATTGCGAGCGCGGTGATGGTCAGCGACGGATTCACTCCGCCCGTGGTGGGAAAAACCGATCCGTCGCAGACGAAGAGATTGGGAACGTCCCAGGTCTGGCAATCCGCGTTGATCACGCTGTCCCGGGGCGTGAAGCCCATGCGCGCCGTGCCGGCCAGATGATTCATGTCATTGTCTTGCCGCCAGATATCCTTGGCGCCTACAAGGTCCAGACTGGTGCTCATCTGATCGAGCGCGTGGCGGATCATGGCTTTGTCGTTTTTCCCCCAGGAATAGGTGATGCGGGGGATGCGCAACCCGTATTGGTCCGTATCGTCGGCGAGCGTCACCCGGTTGTTCTCGTTGGGCAGTTGCTCCCCAACCATTTTCAATCCGACGAGGTGGTTGTAGCGCAGCATTTCCTCGTGGAGCGCAGCGCCCCAAAGCCCCTTCGATCCCGTGATGGTCGTCATCGTCTCGATCGGCAGCGGCCCCTGCGCCATCCAGCAGTAGCCGCCGTGAAAGTCCTTGCGGTCCTCATAGTTCCAATGCTCGGTGATGGTGGTCGAAGGGGGCGCCTTGTAGGCTCGCACAACCTCGTCCATGTAACCCCATGCCGCTTGGTTGGACTGGCTCATGAGGTTCCGGCCGACCAGGCCGCTGCTGTTGGCAAGCCCGTCCGGGAAACGATCGTTCGCCGAGTTCAAAAGCAGGCGCGGCGTTTCGATCGCGTAGCCCGCGACAATCACGGCCCGAGCCTTCTGAAAGCGCCACCGGCCCTCGCGGTGGTAGTGCATCCCGGTGGCTCGCCCATCGCGGCCAATCTCGATCCGCCCGACCATGGCGAGATCTCGAATTTCCGCGCCAGCGGCCAGGGCGCGGGGAATGAAGGTGACAAGTTGGCTCTGCTTCGCGTTGGTCGAGCACCCGAAGCGGCAGAAGCCGCGATAGACGCAGGGCGGGCTCTCCCCCTTCGGCGCCGATACGGTTGCAAGCGGCGTCTCCGTCCAGGCGTATCCCATCGCCTCTGCACCGCGCGCTAAAAGTTGCGCGGCGCCGTTGATCGGATGCGCCCGCAAAGGGTAGCGGGGCCGCTTCGGCCCCCACGGGTAGGTTATCGGTCCGGAGATCGACAGCGCCTTTTCCGCCTGTCCGTACCAGTCCCACATCTCGCGCCAGTCGAGCGGCCAATCGACTCCATATCCGAGTTGCGAGCGCGATTTGAACCATTCCGGACGAAAGCGCAGCGACACCATCGCGAAATGCACCGTCGATCCGCCCACAGCCTTGCCGCTGTTCTTGCCGCCCATCACCAGGGGATTCTCGCCCTCCGAAATGCGGTCGTCGTTCCAGTAGAGTTTCTCCTGCTCGGTCTCGTCGGAGGCGAAGTCCTCCAGCGGCCGGAAATAGGGGCCCGCATCGAACCCGATCACCGAAAAACCTTGCTCCGCCAAGCCCGCGAGAACCGGGCCGCCGCCCGCGCCCGTCCCGACGACGGCGAAGTCGACCTCGTCCCGATCATCGAATTGCCGCATCGGCGTCCAGGCGCCGCGGCGGAACACGTTGGGCGCCCGCCCGTTTGCGGCGCGCGGAGCGGCGAAAGGGTCAGCGGACATGCTCATTTTCCCGCGCCGCCCGGTCTTCGCTGCCCGGCTGGGCTTCCTCTGGCTCCCACGGGTCGCGCCGGTCGAGGCCCAGGCGAACATAGCCGCGCGGTGAGGCGGGGCCGCCGAATCCGATCTCGCTCCACGCGTTGGGGTGGGCGTAAAAGGCGCCGACGACGTCGTGGATCACATGCGAGGTCCAGAAGGTGCCGGACGGCATTCCGCGCATCGCGTCGGCCTCGAATGAGCCCTCGGCCATCTGCCCGAGCATCGCGTCCTGATCCTGCTCGGTCAGAAGTGCGAAGGGCCGCCCATGCTCGCGCGCCGACGCCTCGTCCAGAGCCGCCAGCGCACGCTTCCACGCTTCCCCGGGTTGGGGCATATCGGCGAAGCGATAGCCTTTCGTCTTGCCCTCCAGAAGCTGCCGATCGACATAGGCCGCAAGCGGCGCGCGCATGAGACCTTCAGGTTGCGGAATGACGCGGTCGCAGAGCGCCTCGAGCGTTTTCCATTCCTCCGTGGAAAAGAAAGCGGGGCGCGGCTGCGTGGCCAGCCGGGCGTCGACGACTTCCCGGGTCTTGTCGTTCCACGACTGGCTTTCCCGTTTGGACATGACGTCATAGCCGGGATAGCGCCCGCCCGTGATGCGCTCAGTCATCGGGGTTGTCCTGCAAGAGCCGCAAGCCGGCGAGTCCGGCCAGAGCCAGCCCTGTAAAGGACGGCGGCGCGGGAAGCGGGGGCCCCGCCTGAAGGTTTTGAGTCCAATTCCGCCAGCCGCCCATGTTGCGCGCGACACCGACCGCGTGGAAGCCAACGCCCGCAACCCCCAGGAGCGCAGTCAACCGCAGCCACCAGCGGGTGATGCGCCGCGGTCGCTCGGCCTTCCCCATGGCCGCCGCAGCCAGCATGGCGGCCGCCGCAGGGGGCGCCGTGACCGGAAGCAGCATGGCGGGGTTATGGAAGGCGCCGCGAAAATGCAGAAGTCCCGCCTCCATCGCCGTGCCGACCAGTCCTACGCCTGTCAGCCCGGCAACCATTCGGCCGGCAGGCAGTCCGAGCACGTCGGGCGTAGAGCCGATCGGGTTGTCGCGCACCCGTTCGGCCAGAAACCCGGTCATTCCCGCCAGCATCATCGCCGCCGGCGCCCCGAGCGGAGCGCCGTAAAACACGTTCTGCCAGCAGAAACCGCCTGGGCGCTTGCCTACGTTGTAGAGATGGAAGCCTGTCCCGATCACGCCGGTCAGTCCGGAGAGCGCGTAAACGATGTCGCGCGCCCAATGCGCTCGCGACGCGACGTCCTTGTGCCCGTGAAACGATGCCAGGAGAGTGAGCGCGGACGTGGCGATGGGCGTGTACATCGCCTTGTTCCTGAAGGCGCCGCGGTAATGCTCCATCGAGCTGTCAATTAGCACGGAGCCCGCGATCGTTCCCGCGGCGCGGTTCAGGCGCTGCGCGGCGAGCACATTCCCGCTATTGTTCCGGGGCGACGGGACTGGGGCGGGAAGAGGATCGCCCGGCCCGGGGCGCTCGCCCTCTCCCCCTCCGACGGGCCCGGCCGGCCTCAGGGCCAGAGCCACGCCCCCGGCCGCGACCACGGCGCCCAAAAGCAACAGCGCGACGAAGATTTCGTGCCTCGGCCGATTATTAGCCGCGACGGGTTCCGACCAGTGTCTCTCAGTCGCCGGGGTCATGCGGCGTAGCGCTCCGCATCGCGCTCTTTGAACACGAGGCCCAGACCGGGCCGGCTCATGTCCGGCTCGATCGCGCCGTTCTTCGCAACGGGCGCGCCCTCGAACAGCATGTGTTCGATGCGAACGTGGTCATGAAACCATTCCAGATGACGCAAACGCGGCGCGGCGCAGGCCGCATGAACATGCAAGGCGGGAGCGCAATGGCCGGAAAGATCGATGTGATAGGCGTCGCAAAGCGCGCCGATCTGCAGGAAGCCGGTGATCCCGAGGCATCGCGACGCATCCGCCTGCTGTACGTCGACCGCGCGCCTTGCGAGCATGTGCCGCACATCGTCGACGTTGTAGGAATATTCGCCAGCGGCGATGTCCATTCCGGCTGGCGCTGCGGTCCGCACCTGCGCCAACCCGTCCAGGTCGTCGGACGAAACAGGTTCCTCGAACCAAGCGACCCCGGCTTCCGCTGCGAACGCATCCGCCAACCCTAGCGCCCGCTTGACCGAATAAGCGCCGTTGGCGTCCACGAACAATGAGGCCTCGCCGATGGCCTCCCTGGCGAGGCAGACCCGGCGCAGATCGTCGTCCGGGTGGCTGCCGATCTTCATTTTCACTGCACGACAGCCCTCGTGCTCGACCCAGCCGGCGAGCTGCCGCGTGAGTTCCCGATCGTTGTAAGAGGTGAACCCGCCGCTGCCGTAGATCGGAACCGTCTCCCGCGCTCGGCCGAGCAAAGCCGCAAGCGGGAGGTCCAGGAGCTTCGCCTTCACATCCCAAAGGGCCGCATCAAGCGCCGAAATCGCGGTCGCGGCCAAACCGGATCGGCCCATGTTGCGCACTTGATTGACCAGCAACCGGTGACAGAGCGGTATGTCAAACGCATCCTGACCGCAGAGGGCCGCGGCGAGCGGGCCCGTAGCCAACGAAGCGGCCGCACTTGAGCTGTACGTGTAGCCAAGTCCGGCGTGGCCTCCGGCCTCGATCGTTGCGACGATCAGCGTCGTTTCCCGCCAGGCATATGTCCCGTCCGCCTCCGGCGCATCGGTCGGGATCCTGTAGGGGCGAGCCTTCACAGCTTGGATTTCGGCCTCCGGACGCATCCGAGTCTACCGGCCGGGCAGAATGGAAGACACGAGCTCCTTGGCCGAATTCTTCAGGACACTGCCGAGTTCCGGCTCGTCCGGCATCATGGTCATGAAATGCGTCGCGTCTTTCAGGGTGATGTGAGGCGGCAAGGGCGGCACGTTGGGATCGGTATAGAACTCAAGGATGACGGGCCGGTCGGAGGCGAGGGCCTCTTCCCAGGCGGCGCCGACCTTGTCCGGGTCGTTGCAGAAGATCCCTTTGAGCCCGAGCAGTTCCGCATATTTGGCGTAAGGAAGGTCCGGGATCGACTGAGTGCTCTCCGTCTTGCCCTGGCCCAACTGCACCCGCTCTTCCCACGTCACCTGACTGAGGTCGCGGTTGTTCAGAACCATCATGATGAAGAGCGGATTTGACCATTGCCGCCAATATTTGGCGACAGTGATCATGACGTTCATGCCGTTCATCTGCATGGCGCCGTCGCCGATCGTGCCTATCACCGGCCGCTCGGGGTAGGCCATCTTCGCGGCCAGCGCGTAAGGGGTCGCGGCGCCGAGCGAAGCGAGAGAGCCCGAGAGCGAGCCCTTCATGCCGCGCCGAAACTTGAGGTCACGCCCATACCAGTTGGCGACCGTTCCGCTGTCGGCAGTGATGACGCAATTGTCCGGCAGCCGCGGCGAAAGCTCCCAGAACACCCGCTGCGGGTTAATCGGGTCCGCGGCGTTCATCGCGCGGCTTTCCAGCACTTTCCACCAGTCAGTAAGATTGTCCTTGATCGTGTCGCGCCATTTCGAGTCGGTCTTCTGTTCAAGCAGCGGCAGCAGCGCTCTCAAGGTCGCTGCGCTGTCGCCAACCAGGTTGACTTCCATCGGGTAGCGGAGGCTGAGGTTTTCTCCCTTGATATCGATCTGCACGCCTCGCGCGCTGCCGGGTTCCGGGAGAAATTCGCTGTACGGAAAGGAGGAGCCCACCATCAACAGCGTGTCGCAATTCTTCATCAGGTCCCAGGACGGCTTTGTCCCGAGAAGGCCGATGCCTCCGGTCACGAAGGGCAGGTCATCGGGGACGGCGGCCTTGCCGAGGAGCGCTTTCGCGAGCCCGGCTCCAAGCTTGTCGGCAACTGCGATCACTTCGTCGGTCGCCCCGAGGCATCCGGCTCCAACCAGCATGGCGACCTTCTTGCCTTCATTGAGAACCTTGGCCGCGGCCCGCAATCCCTGGCTTTCCGGGACCTTGCTCTCCGCCGGAAAGCCCACGCCGGTATGGGTCGCGCCGTGGGCCATCGGCGGCTCCTCGTATGGCATCAACTGCAGATCGTTGGGCAGGATGATGCAGGTGACGGAGCGTTTCGTCTGTGCAATCCGGACCGCGCGGTCCACCATGTGGCGGACCTGGCTTGGAACCGTGCCGATGGCGACGTAGTCGCTCGCGACATCCTTGAATAACGCTACCAGGTCCACTTCCTGCTGGTAGCGGGCGCCAAGCGCCGTGCGGGCTTGCTGACCCACAAGCGCCACGACGGGCTGGTTGTCCATCTTCGCGTCATAGAGGCCGTTGAGAAGATGAATCGCGCCGGGGCCTGAGGTCGCATAGCAAAGCCCGACGCCTCCCGTGAACTTTGCATGCGCGGAGGCCATGAACGCCGCCATTTCCTCGTGTCGGACCTGGACGTACTCCATGCCCGGCTGCGCTTTTTGCAACGCCACGTCCAACCCGCCGACGCCGTCGCCGGGGTAGCCGAAGACGCGCTTGAGGCCCCATTCCTGGAGACGTTTCCAGACGAACTCGCTTACGTTCATGGGGAGCCTCCGAGCGATAGCCGACCGACCTGGCGACGCCGGTAAAAGTCAACAAAAGAGGCGAACAAAAGTTCCTGTCCGGACGGCTTTAATGCGCGACGCAGGGCCGCTTAAGGCCGCGGACGCCGGGCCGGAGCCAGAACAGCCCGCCAGCTTGCGGCTCGCGCTTGAGCTGGTCCTCGGTCAGTTTGTCCCTGGCGCTGCTCACGACCATCTCGTCGAGGTCAGAGCCAACGAAAGCGCACATCGTCGGCTGACTGACCGGCAGAGCGACCCGTGCGATCAAGCGGCCGGACGGATCATAGCGATGCAGAGCGCCCCCGCCATGGACTGCGCACCAGTAGCAGCCTTCCTCGTCCATCGCAGCGCCATCGGGGACATGCCCCTCGGTTTGAATTTCGGCGAACGGGCTTGGTTCGCCGAGCCGGCCCCTCGCTCTGTCGTAAGGTGCGCGAAGTATGCTGCGAGCGTTGGAATGAGACAGGAAAAAGGCATCCTCTTCGGCGTTCCAGGCAAAGCCATTATGCAAGTCCGACCAGTCGTCGCCGGCGACAAGCCCCTCGCCGAGGGTGAAGCAATGCAGGGGCGCCGCGACCGGCTCGGCCACGACCCCCGGACGAGGATCGAACATCACGCCGACCCAGAAGCGCCCCTCGGCGTCGCAGATGCCCTCGTTAAAGCGGAAGAGATTCGGGTCGAACGGAGAAGCCGCGAGCAGGCGGGTTTCGCCGGTCAAGAAATCGAGGCGGAAAATCCCGGTCCGAAACGCGACAAGCGCGCCCTCGGCGTCGTTCAGCAACGCGAATGCGCCGATATCCTCGTCGAAGCGCCATTGCGTCTGCACCCCATCCCCGTTGAGCCGGTAGAGAGCCGGCGCTTTGACATCGATCCAGTAAAGGGCTTGGCGCGGAGCAAACCAGGTTGGAGACTCGCCGATAGTGGCTCGACAATCCTGCAGCAGCTCTACATCTGGCATGGCGCATTCCCTGTGCTCGATTATGGATACGCGGAGCGGGCGCCCGACGATCCGTCTCGTCCAAGAAAATGTCAGGTAAGGCGCTCAGGGACGGCATCGGCCGCCCTATCAACCTGCCTGCGCACGGGACCCCAGGGGGCCGAGAGCAGTGTTGATGACGGCGACGTGGGTCATCGCCTGCGGGAAGTTGTCGAGCAGGCGACGCGACGGGACGTGGTACTCCTCGGATAGCAGTCCGGGTCGCTGGACACGGCAAGGACGCGCTCGAAGAGAGCGCGCGCTTCCTCATCGCGGTTCTGCATCGCCATAGCCAAACGTTGGCGCAGCCGCATTGCATGCCGTATATCGCCACGGGCATCCACCGACCGCCGGCGGTTCCTCGAGTCCTGAGAGCGTGTCACTGGCCCCTTCAACGTAAACGGGTCATAAGATCCGCGAAGCTCAGGAAGAACATCAGCGCGAGAAAGAGGAAAGCTGCGCCAGCGACCAACCTCAGGAGGGCCGGATTGTGCCCCACGCCGACCAGTCCGAAGGCGAGCGTTCCCAGCATGAGGGCGGCAATCGCCAGCGCGCCCCCGAATCTCAGTCCGCCGGACGCGCCTATCCCGAGCCAGGCCACGGCGGCGGTCGCGCAGAGAAGGACGATCCAGGCGAGGACGGGGCCGAGCCAGGCGATGCGCTGCGCTTTCGCCGTCATCCCCACGCCGCCACGTAAAGGATTGGGAACAGCACGATCCAGAACGCGTCGACCAGATGCCAGTAGAGCGACGTCACTTCGAGCTGCGGCGAGGCGAGGCTCATGCGGCCGAGCCGCACAAGCCAGAAGAGCCGCAGGACGAGGGCGACGCCGACCGTGAGATGGATCGCGTGGATTCCGGTCATGGCCCAGTAGAAGGCCCAGAAGATCTGGGTTGCGTTCTGGCCTAGGGCGAAATCGTGGCCCGGAAAGAGATGATGCCGAAGGTCGTCGCGATATTCGAAGCCCTTGATGACGAGAAAGGCGACGCCGAGCAGGGCGGTCGCAGCGAGAAGCCGGGCCGCCAGTCTTCCGCGCGCCGCATCCGCCGCCCGCACCGCGATGGTGATTGTCAGGCTGCTCGTCACCAGCACCGCGGTGTTGGCCGCGCCATAGGCGATCTCGGCGTGGCGCGCGGCCTCCGCGAAGGCCGCGGGATCGAGCGCGCGTGAGAAGCTGAAGGCCATGAACAACGCGCCGAAGAACAGCATTTCGCTCATGAGGAAGAGCCACATGCCGAGGGTCGCGGCCTCGCGCTGGCGCGAAAGTTCCGACCACGGCTCGCGCAGAGCGTCCGGAACGGGGGACGCGACGGCGGCCTCAGCCATGGGCGCCTCCGATGGAGCCCGGCGCAACCGCAGCGAGGCGCGCGGCGTCGACCGGCCGCGCCTCCGCCTGCGGGGCGACGCCCGGGTCGTGGTAGTCGTAGGGCCCTTCCGTGACGACCGGCGTGCGAAGGAAATTGTGCTTCGGCGGCGGCGAACTCGTCCGCCACTCGAGCCCCTTCGCATGCCAGGGGTCCGCCGGCGAGATCTTGCCGTAGAAGCAGGACCAGACGAGGTAGAAAAGTGGCAGCGCGTAGGCCGCCGCAAGCACCACCGCTCCGGTGGAGGACATCACGTTCCACGGCTGAAACTCGGGCGGATAGGAATGATAGCGGCGCGGCATACCGAGATAGCCAAGAATGAACTGCGGGAAAAACGTGAAGTTGAAGCCGAAGAACATCAGGACGGCCGCGAAACGCGCCCACGCCTCGGAATAGAGCCGCCCGGTGATCTTCGGCCACCAGAAATGCAGGCCCGCGAAATAAGCGGAGACGGCGCCGCCCACCATCACATAGTGGAAATGTGCGACCACGAAATAAGTGCCGGTCACCTGAATGTCGATCGGCACCGAGGCGAGGAAGAGCCCCGTGAGGCCGCCGATGGTGAAGAGGCCAACGAAGCCCAGCGCATAGAGCATCGGCGCTTCGAATGTGATCTGCCCGCGATAGAGCGTCGCCGTCCAATTGAAGACCTTTATCGCGGAGGGTACGGCGACAATGAAGGACAGAAACGAAAACACCAGGTTGGCAAAGACCGACTGGCCCGAGACGAACATGTGATGGCCCCAGACCGCGAAACCGATAATCGCGATCGCAAGGACGGCGTAGACCATCATCGCATAGCCGAAGACCCGCCGCCGTGCGAAGCAGGTGATGATCTCGGTCACCACGCCCATCGCGGGCAGGATCATAATGTAGACGGCCGGGTGCGAGTAGAACCAGAACAGATGCTGGAAAAGCAGCGGGTCGCCGCCGCGGAAGCCGTCGAATACCGGAAGGCCGAACAAGCGGTCCGCCGCGACCAGAATGAGCGTGATCGCGAGCACCGGCGTCGCCAGTATCATGACCAGGCTCGTCGCATAGATCGTCCAGACGAACAGCGGCAGCCGGAACCAGGTCATACCCGGCGCCCGGAGCATGTGGGTGGTCGCGACGAAATTCACGCCGGTCGCGATCGTCCCGAATCCCGCGATGATGACGCCTATGACGGCGACCGCAACGTTGCTGTTCGAGAAGGCGGTGGAGTAGGGCGGGTAGAAGGTCCAGCCCGTATCCACGCCCCCCATCAGGAGCGCGCCAAGCACACATATTCCGCCGATCAAAGTCAGATACCAGCTCATGAGATTGAGCTTCGGGAAGGCGACGTCCGGCGCGCCGATCATCAGCGGCAGCAGAAAATTGCCGAAAGTCGTGGGGATGAGCGGCACGAGAAAGAACCAGACCATGATAATTCCGTGGAGCGTGAACACATGGTTGTATTCGTCGTCCGTCAGGAAATGCCCGTGCGGCGAGATGAGCTCGAGCCGGATGAGTGTTGCCGCCGCGCCCCCGATGAAGAAGAAAGCCGTGATCATCATGGCGTATAGGAGCGCGATCCGCTTGTGATCGGTGGCTAGCAGCCATTCGCTCAAACCTCCGCCCTCCGTGTCGAGATAGCTGCCAGCGACGATGCTTTCGCCGCGCGGCTCGGCATGATCGAATGAAGCGGCGGCGTTAGTCATCGGAGCGCTCCCGTGGTGGGGCCAAGCGAACGGATGTAGGCGGTCAACGCGAGGATCTCGCCGTCATTCACCTCGCCCTTGAAGGACGGCATGATCGGATCGTAGCCGGCGGGCGGATTGCTCTGCGGGTCGAGTATCCGGTCGCGAATGTAGGCGTCGTCGACGAGCGCGAAGGCGCCGTTGGACAGGGGCGCCTTCCGTCCAAACAGCCCCGCGAGATCGGGGGCGTGGATGGGCCCTCCGGGTGTATGGCAGCCCGCGCAGCCGAGGCTTACGAAGAGCGCGCGGCCCTGACCGACGAGATCGCCCTCGGGCCGTTGCGCCGAGAGCCAGTCAGCGAAGTCCGCCTTGCTCATGACGATGACGGATCCCACCATGCCGGAATGCGCCGTGCCGCAGAACTGCGTGCAATAGAGACGGAAGGTCCCTGGCTTCGTGGCGCGAAACCAGGACTCGACATAGCGGCCGGGCAGAATGTCCTGCTTGATGCGGAAGTCCGGGACGGCGAAGGAATGGATGACGTCCTGCGAGGTCATGTCGAGCCGGATCGGTTCGTCCACCGGCGCGTGAAGGACGTTGATCTCGCGAACGCCGTTCGAATGCTGGATCTTCCACATCCATTGCTTCGCGACGACGTGAATCTCCATCGCATTGCTTGGGGGAAGAAGCTGGTTGATCTGATTGGCCCCGGCCCACCAGAAAAGCATCAGGAAGGCGAATAGCGTTGCGGCCGTCCAGCCGATCTCGAATTCGTGCTGGATGAGCGGCGGCAACTCCCCGCGTGGGGCAGACGACCCGCGCCGGTAACGTGCCGAAAAAATCACAATGAGAGAAAAGACAAGGAGGGCAATCGCGCCCGACACGGCGACGAGCGTGAAGTAGAGAGCGTCGGTCCCCGGCGCGAATGTCGAGGCCTGCTGCGGCAGCAATGGGATCGCGTTCATGCCCGCCCTCTTGCGCTCGCGCGCGTCAGGACCAGGAGCCCCGCCGCGACGACGAGAAGAGCAGCAGCGCCGGCCGCCGCGAGGGCGATTCGAACCGGCCCGACATAGCGCCCAACAGAGGCGCCGAGCCCGTAGCAGAGGAGCCGAACCCGGTTGACGAAAGCGGCGACACCGCCGCCTCGCGCCTCGATCAGCGCCCGCCTCACGTCGTCGCCGGTGATCGCAAGTCCGGTCAGGACGCGCGAAAGCCGCCCATCGGGCGTCAGGATGAGCAGAGCCGCGGGATGAGCGAAGCGATCGTTCTCCGAATCATAAGCGAAGCGATAGCCAACCGAGCGGGTCAGTCTCTCCACGGCGGACTGACTCCCCATCAGCGGGGCGGTCGCCCGGCCGACCGGCGTGTCCCAACCGATTTGCCCGCCGATCATCGCGCGTGCGTCGGCGGCGGTCGCCCTCGGATTGAAGCCGACGACGATCAGTCGATAGTCGGTTCCCGGCGCAAGGCCGCTCGCAGCCAGCATCGCGCCGGTGACCGAGAGGATCGGCGAGCACAATTGGGTGCAGCGATAGTCGGCGAAGACGAGGATCGCCGGATGGCCCGCCATCGCGCCCCGGAGCGTCGCCGGGCGCCCATCGAGACCGGCAAGCGGCGCATCGAGCGGAAGCGCTGCGCCGGGCGGCGGCTCCACCCCGACCGTCGCCAGTTGTTCCGCGGTCAGCGAGGCCGCAGCGGGACGGCCAAATAGGCTTGCAATCAATAGCGCGACAGCGATGAGGCAGCGACGAGGGCCTGAGGTCATGGCGTCGGCCTCCCGCCCGCATTGCCCTCAATGACGCCCGGGACGGGATCGTGGGCCTTGGCGCGACGAGCCGCTACGAGCCGCATGGCTTGCTCGATCGGGATTTGGAACGCGTGATGGTCGCGGTCGAGCCAGCGGAAACGCTCGAGATCGGCCTTCTGCCGCGCGATTTCCGGATCAGCGAGACCGTCTGCGAGGGTCTGGAGCCGCGGCGCAGGAAAGCTTTCTACCTTGATGAACGTCGCGTCATGCGCGCGCGACCGGTAGAAGAAGGACAGCCCCGACGCGGCGCAAATGACGAACAGCAGGAATCCAACCAAGATTGCCGCAACAGTCCCGGCGCGAATGTCGGGCGGTTCGAGACGCGCCTCCGGATAACGGCTTTCCGTCGCTGGCGTCAGGCCAACCCGCGGACGGTCGTTCGGCGTCGCAAAGAAGAGCGCGCTGATTACAGCGAGGGCGCCGAGCAGCAGGAGCTGCGCAATCGTCAACACGACAGAGCCGAGCCGGTCGCCGCGCGCCTCGCCGCCATTACCACGGCCCACGGTCACGTTCCTGCCTCGCTTCGATCGAGATGCGTCTCGCTCGCACGCGGCTCTCCGAACCACCGCTCGATCGACGGCGCGAGGCCCAGCGACAAGCCGGCCATCACGGCAACCGCGGCGAAGGCCGACAGGGTCGAGACGCTCGCTGCGTCCGCTAGCCAGAGATCGTGAAGAAAAACCCCCAGGATCGTGGTGAGCCCAACGATCCGCATCGCAAACGCACTCGTCCGGACCCGCTCCCAGGCGCAAGCCAGGATGGGAACGGCGGCTCCAAGACCGAGAGCGCCCAGAAGGAAGCCGAAGGACAATCCGTGCGCTCGCGCGAGATACCAGGCGGCGTCATCCGGCTGGTCGCCGTACCACTTGACGATGAAAGTCATGAGGCCGAGGTAGAAGGCGCCGAGCGCGGTTGCGAACAGCAAAGCGCCGATGTCGCCTTTCGCCACGCCGATGGCGCGCGATGGCGCAAGCGCGGCGACGGCGGCGAGCGCAAGCAGGATCTGCTGTACGGCGATTTCCGTGCCGAAGGCGGAATCAGCGAAGCGCGGATCGAGGGAAAGCAGCCAGGCGACGGCGACGGCGCTGATGGCGACGCCGTGGAAGACCAGCGCGAGCGAGACGCCGAGCAATCCAAGCCGACCCGCCGCCAGCAGCGCGGCGATGATGGCCCAGCCGACAAGCGCGGTCAGACCAAAGACCGCGAAGAGCGGCGCATTGAGAAAGAGCCGCGACACGTCCGGCGCGATCGGCGTGGCATCGCGCGCCCATGGATAGACGAAGCCCACGAACGGGGCAAAGGCGATGAAGAAAAGCGGCAGAACGAGCGCGCACAGGCAACCGAGACGCAGCGTCGGCGCGGCGGCGACGCCCCACCGGCCGCCCGTTGTCTCGTGGATCAGGGCGAGCGCCACGGCCCCGATTGGCGCAGAACTCCAGAACACAATACCCACGAGCCATCCCTCCGCGACTGCGGAAGGGAAAAAGACCGCGCCCCCGACAAGCAGGATCGCGGCCGCCGCCGCGATAAAGAACAGGCCGCGCGACGCCGGCAGCCGAGGGATTGATCCCGAAGCGCTCATTGCGCCGCTCCCCCGCTGGGCGCGGCGGCCACGCTCGCCGAGCGGCTCTGTTGCAGCGCCCGGATATAGGCGACGATCGCCCAGCGGTCGCGCGGTGGAATGCGCGACCCATAGGCATACATGACGCCGAAGCCGTTGGTGATCGTGTTGAAGAAAAGTTGCGCCGGGGCAGCCATCAGCGCCGCATCGTAGTAGGACGGCGGACGCGGGAATCCACGCCGCACGACCGCGCCGTCGGCGTCGCCCCCAAAGCCGTGACAGGGCGAGCAAAAGATCTCGAAGCGCTCTCGGCCGCGCCGCAGAAGGGCGAGATCGGCCGGTGGCGGCGCGGCTGAGGCTTCCGCTGCGGCTTCCGCGTCCTGTGCCACGGCTCCGGCCGGGGGCGTCTGCGCGGCGGAACCGTTCGCGAAAACCGGCGCCGGCGCGTTCGGCCCATAATGCGGCTGGCGCGTCATCGACTGGTCCGAGCATGCGCCCAGACTCGAAGCGAGCAGCAGGAGGAGAGGCGCGCGCATCAAGCCTGCTCCTCGATCCGGATGGCTCTCGCGCCGAAAAGCAGCAGCTTCAACCGCGCGTTGTCAGTCGGAGGCGTCGGAGCTCGAATCAGCAGGAAATAGCGGTCGTCGGTCGCCCGCTCGACCGCCTCGCAGTCGAACAGCGGATGATTCAGGCGCGGCAAGCCGCAGAGCGCCAGAAGCGCCGCAAAACCCGCAATCGCCGCCGCGAGTACGCCCACTTCGAACGGGACGAGAAGGAAGATGGGCCAAGAGTTGAGCGGCCGGCCGCCCGAGTCGATCGGGTAGGCGTAGACGGCGGTCCAGAACTCCAGACCATAAGCCGCGGCCGCGACGACGAGGGCGGCGATCAGCATCGGCCAACGAATGGGCGACTCGTCGAGGCCCAGAATGTCGTCGAGCCCCTCCACCGCGCACGGGGTCAGCGCATCGATCGCGTCGAAGCCCTGGTTGCGTGCATCGCGCGCCGCCGCGCTGAGATCGTCGCCATTGCGAAACTCTGCGATGATGAGTAGCGGCTCACTGGTCTTCATGCGACCGCCTCGCGCCGCCGCAGCTCGCGCACGTCGTACATCGGCACGACCGGGACGATCCTGCAGAACAGAAGAAAGAGCCAGCCGAAGAAGAAAATCGGTCCGAACAAAAACAACCAGTCCCAGAAGGTCGGAAAGAACACCCGGTCCATCGGCGGCAGAAAGCTGTGCGACAGCGTGTTCCAGACGATGAGAATGCGCTCGAGCCACATGCCGACAAGAACGGCGACCGACACAGCGATCAGGACCGGGCGGCTTGCGCGCATCGTGGGCGCCCACAGGATCTGCGGCGCGACCACATTGCAAAACAGCATCGCGTAATAGAGTTTTGCGTAGGCGCCGGTGAATTCGAACACAACCAGACCGCGATCCTCGGGATTGCCGGAATACCAGGCGGCAAACCATTCGCTCGCATAGGACAGGCCCATGACGATCGAAGCCATCAACATGACCTTCGCGATCGCCTCAAAATGGCGATCCGTTATCAGCGCCTGCAGGCCAAAGGCGCGCGAGATCACGACGGCCAAGAGGACGACGACCGCGAAGCCGGAATACATCGCGCCGACCACGAAATAGGGTGGAAAGATCGGCTCCCGCCAGCCAGGCATCAGGCTCGCGGCGAAGTCGAGTCCGACGATCGAATGGACGGAGCAGACAAGCGGCGTCGCCAGGGCTGCGAGCGTGATCTGAAGCTTGCGATAATGGCGCCAGTGCCGCGCTGAACCGCGCCAGCCGAACGCGAACAGGCCATAGATCCTTTGCCAGGCGCCGGAGGAACGGTCGCGCAATGTCGCAAGGTCGGGGATCACCCCGACATACCAGAAGATTATTGAAAACAGGAGATAGCTGGTGATGGCCCAGAAGTCCCAGATGAGCGCGCTGCGCCATTGCGGCCAGACCTGCATCGTCGCCGGATAAGGCGCCAACCAGTAGAAATAGAGCGGGCGCCCGAGATGGAAGATTGGAAAAAGTCCGGCGATCGCGACCGCGAAGAGCGTCATGGCCTCCGCGAACCGGCTGATCGAGGCGCGCCACGATTGCCGGGTCAGCAGCAGCAGCGAGGAGATTAGCGTACCGGCGTTTCCGATCCCGATCCACCACACATAGTTCGCGATCGCATAGCCCCAGACCACGCTGGTGTTGATGCCCCAAATCCCCACGCCTCGCGTGAAGAGCGTATAGACTCCGTAGAGCGTCGCCAAAGTTCCCGCCGAACAGACCAGGAAGGCGATCCACCAGAGCCCGCCCGCGGAGCGCATCAGTGGCGCGCAGACGAGGCGGGTTATGGCGCCGTCGTCGATCGACCGCGGAAGGACCGGATCGTCTTCGAGCGACGGCGCCCGATCGAGTGCGGAGACGACGGTCACGATTTCGATCCGGCTTCAGGGGCGACATTGACCACACGCGCGAGGTAGGTGGTCCGCGGCCTTGTGTGGAGCTCCTCGAGAAGCGCGTAATGCCTCGCATCACGCCGCAGACGGGACACAGCGGAGTTCGGATCGGCGAGATTTCCGAACTGGATCGCTCGGGTGGGACAGGCGCCCTGGCAGGCGGTGACGACCTCGCCTTCCCCGATGAGGCGCGTCTCGCGCTCGGCAAGGCGACGCGCGGCGCTGACGCGCTGGACGCAATAGGTGCATTTTTCCATGACGCCGCGCGCGCGCACGCTGACGTTGGGATTGTTCGCGGCCTTGACGAGCGGGTCGCCGAGATCGCGATATTCCTGGCCGTCGGCGTAACCGAAGAAGTTGAAACGGCGGACCTTGTAGGGGCAGCTCGACTCGCAAAAGCGCGTGCCGACGCAGCGATTGTAGACCTGGACGTTGAGTCCCTCATGGTCGTGCACGGAGGCTTCGACCGGGCAAACCGGCTCGCAGGGCGCGGTCTCGCAGTGCATGCAGGGCACGGGCTGAAAGACGGGTCGCGGATTTGACGTTTCGGCGTGATCGTAGACGTCGACCCTCAGCCAGTGCATGTCGCGCCCCATGCGGATTTGGTCGGGACCGATGGAGGGGACGTTGTTCTCCGACTGGCAGGCCACGATGCAGGCGTTGCACCCGATGCAGGCGTCGGTGTCGATGCTCATCGCCCAGGCGTAGGGATCGCCCGGCGGCGTGGGAGGCGGTGTGTTGAAGGATGGCTTCTGGGTTTGCGACGGAAGCGCGGCGCCCGGCGCGAGCACCGGCGCGAGCTTCCGGGCTTCACCCGGAAGCGCATAAAGTCCCGCAACCGCCGGGGAAAGCCCGCCTTCTGCGCCGACGCGCGTGAGGGTAGCGCCGCGCGTGATCCACGGCGAGGCGCTTGTCCGCAGGACGGCCGCGTTGACGCCGAGCCCATTTCCGATGCGTCCCGCGCCCGTGCGCCCATACCCGAGGGTAAGCTTGAGCACGCCCGGCGCGAGCCCGTTTGCGAGCCGCACCGGGCCATAGAGCCCGCGTCCTTCCGCGACGATTTCGACCTCGTCGCCCTCGCGGATATCGAGGCGGCCTGCGTCTTCGATCGCCATCTCGATGGCGTTGCCCCAGACCGCTTTCGAGAACGGCTGCGGACATTCCTGCAGCCAAGCGTTGTTGGCGAAACGCCCATCGAACACGGACGGATCGGGCGCGTAAACGACCGCGAAATCGGATCGCCGCGCAGGCGCCGTCCAGTTCGGCAGCTTCGCCTTGGGCCTGCTTACGGTCGCGGGAGCCATATCCTCGACGACGCCATCGACCAGCGCCTTCCGCCAGCGCGCATCGAATCCGTCCGGGTCCCATCGGGCGCGCCACGCCGCCCGCAGCCGGTCGTAGTCGCCTTGCTCCGGCTCACCGGCCATCAAACCCGCCAGCCTGTGCACGCTATAGGAGGGCCGCAGCGGCCGGATCAGCGGTTGGACGATGCTGACCACGCCGTCGGGCGAGGCGATGTCGCTCCACGATTCAAGGGGATGTGGCGTCGGCGCGTGCCAGGTCGAAGCGGCGGCGGTCTCGTCGAAATAGAGGCCGAAATGCACCCGGAAAGGCGCGCGCCGCATCAGGCCCGCAAAATCGAGATCGCCGGGCGCCGTCGCGACGGGATTGCACTCGAGGCACACGAGCGTCCGCACCTTTCCGTCCCGAAGCGCTTCGGCGAGCGCGGCCAGGGTCTCGCCTTCGAGCTCACGCTGCGGCGGCGCGAAAGCATCGACAGGCGCGTCGAGCCGATCGTTGATCCATACGGCGAGCGCCTGCGAAGCCAGCGACACCGCCGGGCCGACGAACACGAGGCCGCGCTCCGGACGCGCTTTCAGGTCCCTGGCGGCGGCGGCAAGCAATTCGACGGCGCCGCCGGAAAGCTCGGGCCGCGCGATCGGAGCGCCGAGTTCAGCGGCGAGGGCGGCGATCATCGCTTCGATGGCGTCTGGATGCGCGGTCATTCGCCGGTCGGCCGCTGCGCCCGTCAGGGTCAAAGTGCTTTCGGCCGAATAGAGCCGGGCGGAGGCGCGATCGCGCTGGCGGCGATCCGCAAACGCCCGGGCATTGGCGACCTGGTCCGGGCCGGGTCCGAGCGGGTCGGCGCCAAAGGCGACTACCGTATCGGCGTCGCGCAGCCGCGCTCTCAGCCGCAGCGCCTCGCCATAGACGGCGCGCGCCGCCTCGCCTTCCTCTCCCTCGGTTGGCTCGTAAACGTGCCAGCGCAAATCCGGGAGCGCGGTCTTCAGCTTTGCGATTTGCTCAAGCAGCGTCGGCGACGCGACGCGGCCGGTAAGCAGGCGCAGGCCGCCCTCCGTATCCTTCGCGTGCTGCGCAAGGCGCGCGCGGAACGCGCTCTCGAAGGCCCCCCAGTCGCTGATCTCACCGTCGCCGCGGACAACCTGCGACCTGTCCGGATCGTAGAGCGACAGCACTTCCGCCTGCGCGAAAACATCGGTCGCGCCGAGACTGGCCGGATGGCGCGGATTGCCCTCGACCTTCGTCGGCCGCCCCTCGAAGGCGGTGACGATCACGCCACGGCCGTATCCGGCTAGCGGCAACGCCGTCGCATAGTGCTGGGGAACGCCTGGAAGCAGGCCCTCGGGCATATGGACGTAAGGCAGTTCCTTCCTGTCCCCCTGGGCGACGCTGTTCTCGTCGGGCTGCGAGCATCCCGCCGCGAGCGACGCGGCGCCGCCCGCCAGCAGTTGCAGCGCACGCCGGCGCGAGAGCTCGTCGACTCGGATTGGCCCTGGCCTCGTCACCGGTGGCACACGGAACAGTCGATAAGATGCGTCGTGTCGATCTCGTAATGGCGCATCAGCTTCAGCCCCTTTTCCTTCTGGTCGGGCGGAGGCGACCACGACGTAGCAAAGACTTGATCCGGCTCGCGCAGATGTGGCGCGGGATTGCGGTGGCAGTCGATGCACCAGCCCATCGTCATGGGCGTCGCCTGCTTGGTCAGCGGCATCCGCTCGACTTCGCCGTGGCATGTGGTGCAGCCCACGCCCTTGGCGACGTGGATCGCGTGATCGAAATAGACGTAGTCAGGAAGCGCGTGAACGCGCTCCCACGCAATCGGCTTGTCCTTCGCGAGGCTCTCGCGCACCGGGGCGAGCACGGAGGCTTGATCGAAAAGCTGCGAATGGCAGCTCATGCAGACCTCGGTGGGTGGGATGCCCGCCCAGCGCGACGTCTCGACGCCGAAATGGCAATAGCGGCAATCGAGCCCGTCGAAGCCGACATGATGTTCGTGGCTGAAGGGAACTGGCTGCGCGCTGACCAAGTCTTGCCCCGTCACGTACGGTGAGCGGGAAATCGCGAAACCGCCGGCAATGAGAAGGGCAGGGCTCACGGCGAGCGTCAGCAGGGCGACGCGCACGGCCGTATCCGCGTAGGGATGGAAGAGTTGCGCCACGATTCCGCCTACCTCGCGCGCCCCCGCGGCATGCATGAACGCCGCGAAGGCGACAGTCGTTCCTGCTCGGCCGCGGGTCGCGCCCGGCTAATGTTCCGCGCGCTCGGCGAGGGAGCGCCGCGCAGCCGCAACTTCGTCCGCGGTCACTGCAGGCGCCGCGAGGCCCCAGCTGTTGCGGACATAGGTGAGAACGGCGGCGATCTCCCCATCGCCGAGCTTCCAGGCGAACGACGGCATGCTTGGGCCCGTCGGCTCGGCCGCCGTCGAAACGGTCTGCGCGCCTTCGAGCGCCACACGGATGAGGCTCGCCGGATCCGCCGCATGCGGCGGCAGCGAGAGCGCGAACCCCGGGAATAGACCCGGGACGCCCTTGCCGTCCGATCCGTGGCAGGCGGAGCATTGCGCCGCGAAGATCGACGCGCCGGCCGTCATTCTCGTATCGCTCGCGGCGATCGGCGCGGGCGACGCGCCGTTTCGATCGCCCAGCGACTTGAGATAGGTCGCGATGGCCTTGAGGTCGGAGTCGGTCATATTGGTGCTGGAGAAGCCGATCTCTTCTGCCATCGGTCCCGTCGCGCCTGCCGCCGCATTGTGGCCGGACTTCAGGTAATCGACGATGTCCTCGACACTCCACCGGCCGAGACCCTTTGACGGATCCCCGGTAATATTCGGCGCGAACCATCCCTGGACTTCGCCGCCTTGCAGATCGGCGCTCCGCTCGTCGGCGCCAAATATGTCCTTCCGCGTGTGGCAGGCGCCGCAATGCGCGAGGCCCTGCACGAGATAGGCGCCGCGGTTCCATTCGGCCGATTGCGACAAGTCGGGCCGGAACGCGTCGCGTTGAAAAAAGAGCGCGTTCCACGCCGCCATCCCTATTCTCATGTTCAGCGGGAACGGCAGCTGGTCGGACGTGACCTGGTTGTGTACGGGCTGCACGCTGTTGAGGTACGCGCGGATCGCCAGCGCGTCCTCCTTCGTTATGTTGGCGTAGTGCGGATAGGGCATGGCCGGATAAAGAAGCTTGCCGTGCGGACTTCGGCCCCGGCGGATCGAGTTTACGAACTCATCATCGCTCCAGCCGCCGATGCCGGTCTCGCGGTCGGGTGTGATGTTGGCGGCGAGCACGTTTCCAAACGGCGTTTCGATGGAGCGGCCGCCGGCGAACGGAGCCTTGGTCCTCGGGTCGTCGTGGCAGCTCGCGCAATCTCCAGCGATCGTCAGATAACGGCCCCGTTCGATTTGCGCGAAGTTCTGCGAATTGAGCGCCGTGCCGGCGAGCGCAGGCTCGGGATGCGGCCAAAAGATCCATAGCGCGGCGAGCGGCGCGAACGCGACCAGCGTTGCGACGACATGCGTCAGCGCCCTAAGCATGGACGAGCGGCCTGGGGTTTTTGAGATATTGCGTGCGGATCGCATCCGCCGCCCAGAAGGCGAGGGCGGAGAGCGTGCCCGTCGGATTGTAGCCGGCGTTCTGCGGAAAGGCGCTCGCGCCCATGACGAAGAGATTGGGTACGTCCCAACTTTGCAGGTAGCGGTTGAGCGCGCTCGTTTTGGGGTCAGTCCCCATGATCGCGCCGCCATTGAGATGCGTCGTCTGGTATTTGGTGATGTCGTAGGGCGCCTTGCGATATTGCTTCTCGATCTGCTTGGCGCCCATCGCCTTGATGATCTCGGCGAACTTGTCGGTCAGGAATTTGTTCTGCTTGATCTCGTTTTCGTGGAAGTCGATGGTCATGCGCATGAGCGGACGGCCGAGCCGGTCGCGATAGGTCGGATCAAGATCGAGATAGACGTCGCGATAGGAATACATGCTGCCGTGGACGCCCGTGCCCGGCACGACAGTGCTCAGGTAATTGTCGCGAACCGCCTTTTTCCATGCAGCGCCCCATCGCGGCGTTCCAGGCGGAACCTTGGTGGTTTCGATCGGGCGCCCGCCCGTCTGCACCTGGCCCATGTAGCCGCCGCCGACGAAGCCGAGCGGCCCGTGGTCGAAATTGTCGCCGTTGAACTCGTCGATGCACATGCCGATCGCGCCGGAGGCCATGAACGGGTTGAAGTTGAATTTGTCCTTGTCGAAGAAACCGACCACATCCGAGATCGTCTGGTGAGTGAAGTTGCGGCCAATGACGCCAGTATTGCCGACCGGGTCGTAGGGCTGGCCGATCTTCGACAGCAGCAGGAGCTGCACGTTGAACATCGAATAGGCCGCAAGAATCACCAGCTCCGCCGGCTGCTCCCATTCCTCGCCGCTCTCGTCCACAAATGTCACCCCCGTGGCCCTGTGGCCGGCGGCGTCGAGGTTGATGCGCATCACCTCCGAATTGGTCCGAAAAGCGAAATTCGACTTGCGCAGAAGCACCGGCAGGATCGTGGTCTGCGGGCTCGCCTTCGAGTAGTTGGCGCAGCCGAACCATTCGCAGAAGCCGCAATAGCTGCAGGCGCCCATCCGGACGCCGAGCGGATTGAGATAAGGCCGCGAGAGATTGCCTGAGGGTTGCGGAAAGGGCTTGTACCCGAGGTCCCGCGCGGCCTTGGCGAAAAGCGTATGGCTGAAGCCCTGCGCTTGCGGAGGCGTTGGATAGGGCCGCGAGCGCGGACCCTCGAACGGGTTCCCGCCCTCCAGGATCTGCCCCTTCAAATTGCCCGCCTGCCCGGACGTGCCGCACAGATACTCAAACTGGTCGTAGTGCGGCTCGAGGTCGTCGTAAGTGACGCCCCAATCCTGGATCGTCATGTCGGGGGGCAGGAAGCCCGCGCCATAGCGTTCCGTCAGATGCGTCTTCAGCACGAAGTCGCTCGGCAGGAAACGCCAGGTTTCCGCGTTCCAGTGGACGCCGCCTCCGCCGACGCCGTTCGGCGGCATGAAGGCGCCCCAGGTGCGGATCGGCAGCGCGCGCTGATCCATCGTGTTGCGGAAAGTGAAGGTCGTCCGGGCGGGGCGCAGGAAGAGCTCGTGATGGATGCGGTAGCGAAGCTCGTCCTGAACGTAAGTGATCGGAAAGTCGGTCGGAGCGTCGCGCCACGGGCCGCGCTCGATTGCGATCACTTCAAGCCCGGCGTCGGTCAGTTCATGCGCGAGGATCGAACCGGTCCAGCCAAGGCCGATGACCACGACGTCCTTGCTCGGCAACTTTCGGGGCATCGCGAGACCTCAGGTCTTCGTGGCCGGCGTCCAGTCCGGTGCGCCCATGATGCTGACCGGGCCGAGCGGGAAGCGCTGGTTGTGGCGTCCGATCCAGTCGCGGTAGTCGTAGCGGGCGCCGGGGAAGCCGATCATCTTCCAGGCGCACATGTCGCGGTTTCCGCCGTAGATCGGGTCGGCGAAAAAGCCTTCCTGAATCGCCTTGAGTAGCGTCTCGAAGAAGGACTGCCCGTCGACTCCTTCGAGCTTCACGTCGCCGCGCTCGAGGCCCTCGAGGATTTCGTCCTGGTCGTTGCGCGCAAGCTTGGCGAAGATGTCGCCTTTGTGCCGCCGGACGTAGGCGTCGAGCGCGGCGAGCGCCTTGCGATATATCGCGGCAGGATTGTCCTGATCCTGGGGCCCCTGATTTTTTTCACCCTTCAGGAACGGCGGGCTAACATAGAGTCCCCGCCGCGAGCCATAGGGCCCGGCAAGCTGCCGATCCACGAACACGGCGCAACCAGCATCCCCGCCTCCGGCCGTCGTTTCATCGGGCGGGATGAAGCGCTCCGCCACGGCCTCGATGGTCGCCGCTTCGGCAGGCGTGAAGAACAACCATCCACCCGTCCCGGGCGCCTCGGGCGGATCACCGGCGTCCGGACGCCAGGGCAATACTTCAACGATCTGAGATCTTGCGCCGAACGAGACGCCAACGAGGCAAGCCACGCCACCGAGAAGCTGCCTGCGTGGGAGCTGCGGCATGGAAGAGTTCTCAGGAGGCGCAAGGCGCGCGGGCGCGGCTTATTGGTCGATCGTGAACGCAGCGACGGGCGACAAGTTGCGAATTGGCCTGTTCACTTCTCCGTGAAGAGTAAGCGAGATTGAAATGGGGCCCGCCAGCTGACAAGACCAGCGATAGGCTAGATGGGCGGTGGCCTCGTCATGCACCACGCCCTAATGCAGGCCATGCGTCTTGTAGGGCCGCAAGCGCGTCCGACTGAAGTCGGACGCCTTAGTTGTTGCCGATACAGCCGTATCGCGCGCAAGCGTCGGGATCGCGCGACAGCCCCTCGACTTCAAATTGCCAGTGCGGCGTGGCGCCCGACGGCGGCCATAGCCCGAAGCCCGGCGCGGTCACTAACGCCGGGGCGGGCGACGCTGCACGATACGCATGCCTGTAGTGATGATGCCCTGGCGCAGCCGCAAACGCGGCGCCGGAGATCGGGAGCGCCAGACCCAAAGCGAGCGACAGCTTCCAAAGACCGCCCATGCGTTCCTCCGAGACATTTGAATGACACAAGAAGCCATTTCCGTTCATGACCTTGTGCCTCAGAGGCGCGAAGCATGCGCCTCCTTCACGGCGAGGACGTGTTCGTTGTGTGAAATTGGATTTAGAAGGAAAATATTAGAGCCCGCGAAACCCGTCCTGAAGTCGGCGAACCCGCTGCGGTGGGTGCGGAGTGTCAGCGGGGCGATTGCCGGCGCGGATTCGCGCTTTGCTCGAATCGCGCTAAACTGCCGCTCAGGGTTTTGCCTTCGAACCAGGACGCTCCTTCGACTCCGACCACCCATTAACGTCCTTTGCATTGCACTCGTGTTACGTGCGCGCCGGGCCAATAGGGGGGACCCCGAACGCAATGACCGACCATCGGCTGACTGCAATCGACATCGCGCTCAAGCCGGGCGACGCGATGGTCCGGCGGGCTCGCGCCGACAACGAGCGCCTGCTCAAAGCCTTCCCGGAGTTCTTCGCTCTCGACGCGACCCATCACCCTCATATGACGATGATCCAGCAGTTCGTCCGTACGGCCGAGCTCGACAAGGTCGCCGCCGCAGCAGGCGCGGTTCTCGGCAAGGAGAGGATCACACGCCGGAAGCTCAAGGCGACCGGCTACTATTACATTCCGACCGCACAGCTCGGCATTGCCGGCGTTGTCGTCGAACTGACCGACGACCTTGTTCGCATCCAGCGCGAACTGCTCGACGCGATCGCGCCATTCACCGAGAGGAGCGGAACGCCGGCCGCGTTTTACAGCACCGAAAACGGACGCGACATCCAGCCGGGGCTTATCGACTACGTCGCCGATTTCGTCACCGTGGCGGCCGGCGACAAGTTCAACCCGCATGTCACGATCGGCGTCGCGCCGATCGACTATCTCGACAAGATGTTCAAGGAGCCGTTCAAGGGCTTTACGTTCTCAGCCGTCGGCGCGGCGGTCTTCCATCTCGGCACTTTCGGCGCCGTCCGCAAGGAGCTCAGGACATTGGCGCTTACGCCGTAGCCGTGGCGGCCGCCGGACCCCGCTCGCCAGGCGGCCTCGCGCTGACCGCGACAATCGCGATCGCGCTTGTCCTCTCCGGTCAAGCAGCGGCGCCGGCTCAAGCCATCAAGCCATGCGACCAACAATGGCAAGCCGCTCACGCCGCGGGGATGACCGGCGGCGAAACCCGGGCCCGGTTCCTTGCCGAATGCCGGGCCGGCAGACAGGGCAGGGCGGCGCCACCGGGCCCGAACTCGTTCCTGCGCCAAGCCCTGCGACCGCTGCGCGCGGGTTTGCGACTAAGCCGCCGACGCTTGTCGCGCCTCAAAGCTCGGCTTCGGGCTGGGCGACGAATATGAGGACGAGCAGGATGGTGGTGACGATCCGAAACGCCGCCTGCTGACCGTTCCAGAACTGCGACTGCCACATGGCGAACCATTCGCCGCCAACGGCGAGAAAGGCAAGGAACCACATCAGGAATGCGAAGCCCGCGCCGGCGTAGACAAACCGCTTCGCCGCGTGAAAGTCCCGCGCCTTTCGCTTTCGCGCCCGCACGAGCTCAACCGTTCCAAGCGCGAACAGGGCGGCTGTGGCCGCCTCGCCCGCAACGATCAGCCAGAAGACGATTCGCCAAAGGATGGGGAAAGGCAGGGCGCGGTCGGCGAGCGCGCTGCCGGGGATGATCGTATCCATGCTGAGGACGTGCTGGACGAATAGCAGGTTCGATCCCGGGTCCTGGATATTGCCGACGACGATAAAGCCGCACAGCAGCGTGACCCCGGCGGTCATGAAGATCTTGAGACGCCGCTCGAACATCATCGCATCCCCTCCCGTGCTGGTTCATTCAGGCGGCGCGGCCCGCCCTTTTTTCGTCGAGGAGCGCCCTTACGATCGTATGTCGGCGTCGCCGCACGCCGGCGCGACGGCAAATTTGGGAAACAGCGGCACGAGACACACCTTTACCGACGGCTTCGCCGGGTCGTAGAGCACGACCACATTCATCGTCATGTAGTAGTTCGGCGGCGGCGATTGACTGTATTGCGGCGTGAGAACCATTGCATTCGGATCCACATCGAATCCGAACGGCGCTTTCCAGCACGCCGGACGCCAAGCGATTTCCGTAGGCGGCACCAGCGATCCCGGCTTCGCGTCCGGCGGAATGGCCCATTTGATGTCGACGGGGCCATCGTTGACGCAGAAAAATTGCAGTTTTGCCTTGAAGTCGAGGATGACCGCCGTCGGACCTTCCTCGCAATGGGCGGTGAGAACCGTCGTATGGTAGCCGCCGACGCATTGTCCCGCGTCCCAGAACACGGCGACGCCCGACTGCGCGGCCGCCTCCGCCGCCTCGGCGCGCGAGGATGAGCCCGGAGCCGCCCCGAGACATGCCGCAAGACAGAAGGCGCCGATGCTCGTTACGTCTCGAGAGGAGGCCATGCCCGCTCCTTCGCCCAAGCCCAGGATAGGCGGCGAGGGCTCGCGATTCCCGGTTCTATGCCGCCCCATATGCCGAGGCAACTCAGCGGTTTTTAAGCGCCGCCGACCCGGGGACGAATGGGGGCCACGCGCCCCTTACCGGCGCTCACCCATAGGCACGATTCGCATAATATATATTATGGAACCTTCAAGCATACCGCGCCGCGGGCCACAGGTCGGCGGCGCCGGCGCGCTTCCGCGGGGCTCAGCCGGCCATGAGATCGGCCAGCGTCAGCGCAATGACCTCGGTCGCCTTGTGCAGGTCCGAGAGCGGAAGGCGCTCATCGGCGCGGTGGGCGTTGGCTTCCTCGATCGTGTGCGGACCCGCGCCATAGAGGACGATGGGTACGCCGGCCTTCGCGTAGTGGCGCGCGTCGGTATAGAGCGGCACGCCCGAGGCCGCGACCTTCTCGCCCACGACCCGGCTCGCATGCCGGCAAAGCGTCTCGGTCAGCTTCGCCCCCGCTGGGACCGGCATAAGCGGCTCGGCGAGCAGGATGCGTCTGACCGTGACCCCGGCGTCCGGGTGCAGCGTCGCCGCGCGGGCGATCACGGCCCTGAGCTCCGCCTCGACCTCGGCCGGGCGTTCTTCCGGGACCATCCGCCGGTCGAGGCGGAAGACGACCCGGTCCGGCACGACATTGGTGTTGATCCCGCCGGAGATGAGGCCGACCGTCATTTGCGGCGAGCCGATGCCGGGAACCGCGGAGGTCCGTGCAGCGAGCCCGCCGCGCCAGCCGAAGAGGGCGGCGAGGATCGCGGTCGCCGCCTCGAGCGCGTCGACGCCGGTCGAGGGGCGGGCGGCATGCGCGGAGCGGCCAAGGACTTCAACCTCGAGATGAAGGCAGCCGTTATGGGCGTTGACGACCGCGTAGGAAAAGCCGGCGCCGATCGCGAGGTCGGGACGCGTGAGCCCTTGCTCCAGAAGATAGCGGGGACCGATCTCGCCGCCCGCCTCCTCGTCATAGGTGATATGCAACTCGACCGCGCCATTGAGCGCCGCACCGCTCTTGTCGAGCGCCAACATAGCGAAGGCGTAAGTCGCAATGTCCGATTTCGACACCGCAGCCCCACGGCCGACCATCCAGCCATCGACGATTTCGGCGCCGTAGGGGTTGTGGGTCCAGCCCGAGCCGGGCGGCACGACGTCGCCATGGGCGTTGAGGGCGATCGTCGGGCCGCCCTGCCCGAAGCCGCGCCGGACGATCAGATTAGTGGCAGAGATCATGCCATTGGCCAGGACAAGGTCGTCCGGAACCTTATGCCGCTCGACCGTGAACCCGAGACCCTCGAGGAGCCCGGCGACCGCGGCGGCTGCAGGGTCGCAGTCTCCGGGCGGATTGTCGGATGGAACCTTCACGATCTCGGCGAGGAAACGCGATTCCGCGTCCTTGTGCGCCTCGACGAAGGCATGGATCGCGCTTTCGACCGCCGTCATGTCATTCCCCCCAAATCGACGCGTCAGGCGTCGAACCCCTCGACGCAGAGCCCGTCAAAGGCTGGCGTCACATGCGCGGGCAGGCGCGAGCGCAAGGTCTCGTAATCGAGGTCGGTGTGCAAGTTGGTCAGGATCGCGCGGCGCGGCCGCAGCGCTTCGATCTGCGCCAGCGCGTCGTCGAGGCTGAAATGCGACGGGTGCGGCCGATATCGCAGCGCGTCGACGATCCATAGGTCGAGGCCTTCGAGGAAAGGCCGGCTTGCCGCCGGTATCCTTTTTACATCTGGAGTGTAGGCGAGCGACCCGAAGCGAAAGCCGAGCGCGCCGATGTCGCCATGGTCGAGGTCGAACGGCATGGCTTCGATCGCCCCGCCGGGGCCTTCGATCCGGCACATTCTCCCCGCCGTCAGTCGCAACTCGGTTGCAATGGCGGGATAAGAGCTCCCCTCAGGGGTTTGAAACACATAGGAAAAGGCGCGACGAACGATCAGCGCGGTCGGCTCGTCCATGTGCACGTCGATGCGCCGCCCCATTTCCTGGTAGAGGGGTCTCAAATCGTCGATGCCATGGG
This sequence comes from uncultured Alphaproteobacteria bacterium, assembly GCA_963794655.1. Classification (GTDB taxonomy): domain Bacteria; phylum Pseudomonadota; class Alphaproteobacteria; order Rhizobiales; family Beijerinckiaceae; genus Roseiarcus. The sequence goes on along the minus strand of CAWCEV010000003.1, from coordinate 272,630 downwards.
TGTGGTCGGCATGGGGATGGGTCATCAGGATGCCATCGACCCGCGTGACCCCGGCCCCGATCATTTGCTCGCGCAGATCGGGGGAAGTGTCGATCAGCACCGTGGTCGCGCCGTTCGGGCCGCGGCGCTCGACCAGCGCCGAGCAGCGCCGGCGGCGGTTCTTCGGGTTGGATGGATCGCACTCGCCCCACCCTTGTCCGACCCGCGGCACGCCGGCGGACGAGCCGCATCCGAGGATGGTCAGGCGAAGGGTCACTGCAACCGTCCGCCGCCAGCCGATCGCAGCTTCGTGAAGACGTTGAGCGTATTGGCGCGCGTCGCCGCCGCAAGCGCCTCAGGTTCGAGCCCACGCGCCTCGGCGACAACGCCTGCCGTGGCGACGACGAAGGCCGGCTCGTTGCGGCGTCCGCGATGAGGAATTGGCGCGAGATAGGGCGCGTCGGTCTCGACGAGAATGCGATCGAGCGGGACATCGCGGGCGATGGCGCGCAGGTCGTCGGATTTCTTGAACGTCACGACGCCGGAAAACGAAATCGAGAGCCCGAGGCCGATCGCGGTCTCGGCGAGCTTTCGCGAAGCGGTGAAGCAATGGAGGAGGGCGACGAACCTCCCCTGCCCCATTTCGTCGGTCAAAATGTCGGCAATGTCGTCATCGGCATCGCGGGCGTGGATGACGAGCGGCAGGCCAAGCTCGCGGGCGAGCGCGATCTGGCCGCGAAAGACCCGTTTGGCGACATCGCTGGGTGCATAGTTGTAGTAATAGTCGAGGCCGGCCTCGCCAATGCCGACGCATTTGGGATGGCCGGCGATTTTGCGCATGGCGGCGAAGTCATCCGCCCCCTCGCTCGCCGCCTCGTGCGGATGCGTGCCGACGGTGAAGAAGACGTCCTCGTAGCGCTCTGCGATCTCAACCACGCGCGGCGCCTTCGTGACCTTGGTGCCGATGGTGATCATGCGCTCGATCCCGGCGGAGCGCGCGCGCTCGACGACCGAGTTGAGGTCGTCGGCGAAATCGGGGAAATCGAGGTGGCAGTGGCTGTCGATAAGGGTCATGCGGCCGCGAGCCCTCATCCGGCCGCTTCGCGGCCACCTTCTCCCGCGTGCGGGAGAAGGGATACGCCCCCTCTCCCGTTTACCGGAGAAGGTTGGGGTGAGGGCTGGTTCACTTTGCCGCCTCCGGCTCGACATAGCGCGGGAAGACCGGCGCGGGCGCGGGCAGCGCCCTGCCCGGCTCGAGCCGATGCGTGGCGTCGAGACGCCCAACCCTCTCGCCCGCGTCGACCGCGGCGAAGGCGCGCGCCTCGGGCGCGACGGCAAGAAGGTCGAGGAGCGCGCTCATGCTCCCCGGCATGACCGGCTGCAGCAGGATCGCGGCGATCCGCAGCGTCTCGATCGTCACATAGAGCACGAGCCCCATGCGCGCAGGATCGCTTTTGGCAAGCCTCCAGGGCTCCGCGTTGGCGAAGTAGCGATTGGCCTCCGACACGGCCTCGAAGACCGCGCCGATATAGAGATGAAGCGCGAAGCTCTGCATGTGGCGCCGCGCTTCGCCGACGAGCGCATCCCCGCGCGCCAGCATCGCGAGATCCTCAGCCGCCGGCGCTGCGCCGCGCCAGTCGGGGACGCGGCCAGCGCAGTTCTTGGCGATCATCGTCAGCGAGCGCTGGGCGAGATTGCCGAAGTCGTTGGCGAGATCGGCGTTCATGCGGGCGACGATCGCCTCGTGCGAATAGCTGCCGTCCTGGCCAAACGGGACCTCGCGCAGGAAGAAATAGCGCACCGGGTCGAGGCCGTAAGCGGCGACCATCGCCTTCGGGTCGACGACGTTGCCGACCGACTTCGACATCTTCTCGCCGCGGTTGAACAGGAATCCGTGGACGACGATCTGACGCGGCACGGGCAGGCCAGCGGACATGAGGAAAGCCGGCCAGTAGATGGCGTGAAAGCGGGTGATATCCTTGCCGATCACATGCGCGTCCGCCGGCCAGAATTTCGCGCGCGGTCCGTCATCGGGAAAACCGGTCGCGGTAATGTAGTTGGTGAGCGCGTCGACCCAGACATACATGACGTGCTTCGGATCGCCGGGTACGGGAGTGCCCCAGTCGAAAGTGGCGCGGCTGATCGAGAGATCGGACAAACCTCGCTTCACGAAGGCGACGATCTCGTTCAGATATTTTTCCGGCGTTACGAAGTCGGGATGCGCCGCATAATGCGCGAGCAGCTTGTCCGCGTATTTGGAGAGCCGGAAGAAATAGCTTTCCTCCTCGACCCATTCGACCGGCGCGCCGCTCGGCGCGAGCTTCTTGCCGTCCGCGCCGTCGGTCAGTTCGCCCTCGTCGAAATAGGCCTCGTCGCGCACCGAATACCAGCCGGAATATTTAGACAGGTAGATGTCGCCGTTCGCCGCCATGCGCTCCCAGATCGCCTGAGAAGCGCGGTCGTTGCGGGGCTGCGTCGTCCGCACGATATCGTCGGCGCGGGCGTTGAGAAGCTCGCCCATTTCCGCAAACAGCTTGGCAACCCCATCGACGAATTGCTGCGGCGTCACGCCCTCGCGCGCCGCAGCCTGCTGAACCTTGAGGCCGTGCTCATCCATGCCGGTGACGAACAGCGTCTCGCACCCGTCGAGGCGCATGAATTGCTGGATCGCGTCAGTCGCGATGCGTTCGTAGGCGTGGCCGATATGCGGCGCGCCATTGGCGTAGGGGATCGCCGTGGTGATGTAGAAGCGGCTCATGCGCGCCGTCCTAGAGCATTTCGCCAGCGATGTGGAATCGGCATGCGCCCGATCGCTCGACAGCTTGGCTCTAGCGCCGCGGCGCGGTCGCGGCGATCTCTGCGATGAGCGCCTGAATGTGCAGTTTGCGGTCGAGATTGAGCGCTTCCGTCTCGCGCTCGGCGGCGCGGATGCGGTCCCACAGCCCTGCGACGTCCTCGATGTCGCCGGACGGCGGCGCGAAGTCGCGGGCGTAAGACGCGAGCCAATCGTAGAGCTCGCGATGGAACGCCCGATACGGCTCGTCGCCCGCCCTTCCCCCAACCGCATCAGCGAGTTCTTGCGACCGCGCGGGGATCGGGATGCGGCAATTCGGCGACGATCGAATCGATCAGGACGCCCGCGCCTTCCGATTCCGGCGCGAGCCGCGCGAGCGCCTCGCGGACCGATCCGTCCGCGCGCTTCGCGGCGGCGGCGATCTTGTCCGGGGCCGCCTCGCTCCAAGGCGGTCCGAGGGTCGCTACCGCTTCGACGATTTCATCGGCCGTAAGGGGTTCAAGCCGCACGCGGCGGCAGCGCGAGCGGATCGTGGCCATAACCTGACCCGGCCGATGCGAGACGATGAGGATGAGCGACCGTTGCGGCGGCTCCTCAACCATTTTCAGTAACGCATTGGCACTATTGCGATTCAGATCCTCGGCGCAATCGACGATCGCGATCCGCCAGCCGCCGAATGCGGCGGAGAGCTGAAAGACCTGCAGCCCGAGCCGCACCGCATCGATCGAAATCTCGCTTGCGAGCTTTTTCTCCTTCGGCTGCCACTCGCGGCGGATGAGCGCGAAATCCGGATGGGCGAGCTGGCCAAGGAGTCGCGCCGCCGAATGGCCGGGCTCGACGCTGAGCTCCTGCGCCCTGCGTACGGCTTCAGCGGCCGGGTCCGGGTTGGCGAGCACGAAGCGTGCGAACCGCCAGGCGAGCGTCGCCTTGCCGATCCCCTCCCGCCCGCCGATCAGCCAGGCATGGGCGAGGCGGCCCTCGCGATAGGCGGACAGCAGCTCCTGCTCGGCGGCTTTGTGGCCGATGAGCGCGGTCGCATGGCGCGGGTGCGGCGCGCCATGCCGCGCGTCGGCCTCGGGAAGATCGTCGCTCTCGGCCTTCTTCATCTGCGCCGGACCTCGAGCGCGCCCGCCGGATCGAGACGCGCTTCGACCGCCGACCAGATCGCGGCGGCGACCTCGCTTTCACTTTTGCCGGCGTCGATGACGGCGCAGCGCCGAGGCTCGGCGGCGGCGATATCGAGAAAGGCTCGTCGAAGGGTTTGATGAAAGGCGAGGCCTTCCGACTCGAACCGGTCCGCGCCCTCCTTGCCGCCTCTTCGCTTCGACGCCCGTTCGAGGCCGACTTCGGGCGCGAGATCGAGGATCAGCGTCAGGTCCGGCCGGGTCGCCCCGATGGTTAGTCGCTCGAGGGCGACGATGAATTCGGACGGCAGGTTCCCCGCCGCGCCCTGATAGGCCCGGGTCGAATCCGCGAACCGGTCGGAAACGACCCAGGCGCCGCTCGTGAGCGCGGGGAGGATCGTCTTTTCCAGGTGGTCGAAGCGGGCGGCGGCGAACAGGAGCGCCTGCCCCGCGGGACCAAAGTCCGCCCCAAACCCCGAGAGGATCGCTTCGCGCAGCGCCTCCGCGCCGGGCGAGCCGCCGGGCTCGCGGGTGCGGATCACATCGAGGCCGAGCGTCGTCAGGTTCTCCTGAAGCCGCTTCGCCTGGACCGACTTCCCGGCGCCTTCGCCGCCTTCGAGGGTGATGAACCGGCCCCTTGCCCGCCCCGTCACTGACGCGCCTTCTGCCGCAGGGGCATTTTCCATGCTCAAAGGAAGCTCACCGCACGTCCCGCGCGGCTACCGCCGCAAGCCTAGCCGCGTCTCAGGCTTTCAGTGCATCGTTCAGCGCCGATTGGCAATCGGCGGCTCACGCGCGACTCCGCGTCCCGCTCAATCGTCGGTCAGCCTGGATTTTGCGGGCTTGACCCGGTCGAACGCGCCGGCCGGCGGCCTCTTGGGCGGAACTTGCGCTGAGAAATAGATCGCCCTCTCTCCGCCGGCCTGGAGCTCGGATCGGCGCGGCGGCATGACCGCCCCCACGCGCGGCGAAGCGGCGACCGCCGCGACGACAAGATTGCTGCGATTGGAGCCGAGGTCGAACGGACGCGGCGGCGGCAGGGGAACGGCGCCCTCCGGCTGCCGGACCGCAACGGGCGCGCGCTCCGGCGGCTCCGGGGCTTCCGCCGCTGGCGCTGGGGCGACGGCCGCCACCTGCACTGGCTCGGGTTCGGGTTCGGGCGGCGGCGCTGCAGGGGCAGCAACCTGGACCGGCTCGGGCGGTGGCGGCGGGGCCGCCTGCTGCGCTCCGCGGCCGCCCGAAAAGAACGAGAAGATCGTTTGCGTCTCTTCCGCGGCCGCCACCATTACCGGGGCGGCGTTGGGATAGCCGATCATGTTGGCGGGCGATCCGTCGGTGCGCAGGCTCGCCAGCAATTGCGAATCGTCCGACCCCTCCATCGGCGCCGGTCCGACATATTCGACCTTCACCCGCGCCGTGCCCATGGCCTTCATGTCGAGCACGTCGGCCACGCGCGAGGACACGTCCATCACCCGCCCGCCGTGATAGGGACCGCGATCGTTGACCCGCACGATGACCGAATAGCCATTACCGAGATTCGTCACCCGCGCGTAGCTCGGCAGGGGCATCGTCGGATGGGCGGCGGAGAGCGAGGCCATGTCGTAGACCTCGCCGTTCGCGGTGCGACGCCCGTGGAACGCCGCGCCGTACCAGGAGGCCATGCCGACCGCCGAATACGACGGGTTTTCGGCAGGGTAATAGCGATGGCCGGCGACGGTGTAGGGATGGCCGACCAGATATTGCCCGCCGCCGCGCGGCACGGGCTGCCCGTCAGCCACGACCTTCCGGCTCGCGCGGCCGTATTTGGATTGAGCAAAATGCTCATGCCCGTGGGAATACGACACCTGAGGGCTTTCTGGAGCGCAACCGGCGAGCGCCAGCGCGGTCACCGCGAGGCCGGCCGCGCCTCGCCATCTTCGCTTGCCCGCACGCAAGCGCGGTTCAACCCCCGGAACGCTCATCACGCTTACTCGGTTGCGCGCAGGAACGAGTTTCGAGTTCTGAACGCCGTTGCCCACCGCGGCGGCAAGATCTTTCCCAACCATCAAGCCTGCTGCGCACTATTGACCCTGCCTGGTTTCGAATTCGCTAAAACTGTCCCTGGCCGGGCGCGGCCGCTAGCCGCCGCAAAGAAGAGCCGCCGCCAGACTCCGCCGTCCCGCCACATTCGCACCCGAGGAGTGACGCTTAATCGCGGCGAGAACGTGGCCGGCGCGCGACACGCAAACCAGCGTCAGTCGAGCCAGTCGCAAGTGCGTGACGCGAGCGGCGCGTCCGAGGTCCCGGCGCAGGAGATCGGCCGAATGTGTCAGGAATCGGCCAAATTTCGGCTGGATTCGCGTCCCAGGGTTAAGTTCTGAACGACAGAAAAACGTGGGCGGCCCGAACGCGGCAGCGACCGGACCGCCCAGTATTTTGGAAGCGACTTTTGCCAGATGAACTTGCTGCAAGCCCTCCCGGCCGGTGCTAATCGCGTCGCCTCCATAGCGCCGCGTCACTCAACGAATCGAAGGGGGTTCTCGACTCGAAGGCCCAGGTTCACGCCCGTCGCGGCGTCACGCATTAATCATAATCCGCAGAGAACATCAAGAAAAATATAGCGTTCCTGATGTCACCGAAAGTTCATCCACAGGAAACGTTTCGGCCGCTAGGGACTTGTTGAATTGTGCGCCGCGAAGCATTTGATCTAAATTGTTTACGCTGTTCGCTTAAGCCCATCAAAACACTGACTGTTCGCGCGGTTTCGGCAATGCGGTACGTCGTCCGGCGCTGTCATTCTCCGATCAGGTGGATGGCGATTTCCCGGACATGGGGCGCGCGCCGATGCTCGAAAAGATAAATGCCCTGCCACGTTCCCAGCGCCAGTCCGCCGTCGAGAATCGGAATGGCGAGCTGCACGCCGCTGAGCGCGGTCCGGATGTGGGCGGGCATGTCGTCCGAGCCTTCGTCCCTGTGGCGGTAACGCCCCGCCTCCTCAGGCGCCAGGCGGTCGAAGAAAGCCTCGAGATCGGCGCGAACGCTACGGGCCGCGTTCTCCTGGATGAGCAGTCCGGCCGAGGTGTGCCGGCAGAACAGGGTCATAAGCCCGGTCCGTAGCTCACGGGGCCTCAGCCAATCGGCGACTTCGCGCGTAATCTCGACCAGGCCTTGGCCGGAGGTCTGAACCCGGAGGATATCGACAAATTGCCGCACGCCGATTCAGCGCTCCTCGTCAGTGTAGAGTCGCTGTTTGAGGATCAGGGCCACCATAAGGATCGGCGACGAAAGGAATGCTCCCATCGGTCCCCAGAGCCAGGTCCAGAAAGCGAGCGACAGCAGGACCGCGAGGGCGTTCAACTCGAGATGACGCCCGATGATGGCCGGGGTCACGAACTGCCCCTCGATGACGATCAAAATGCCGAACCCGGCTGCCGGAAGAAGGCCGGGAGCGAGACTCGGCGCTGTGACGATTCCGACCAGGAGGAGGATCAGGAAAGTGGTGATCGGTCCGATGATCGGGATGAAATTCAGGGCGGCGGCCAGGGCGCCAAATCCGATCGCATTCGGCACGCCCGTCAAGGCGCAGATGAGGCCGGTCAGTAAGCCGACACAGATGTTGATCAGCGTCACGATCAGGAGATAATTGGCCAATCCAGCCTCGATCTCGTTGAGGATCTTGAGCACCGTCAGCCGCGAGTCGCGGCTCGCAAAGGTCATAACCAGGGCGCGGCGCAGGTCCGGCCATGCGCCGATGAAGAGAAGAAGCACCACGAGAAAGAACAAAAATCCGGTGATCGGCGGCAACAGGATGGAAATGGTCCACGGCGCCCACGAGATCCCGGGCGAAGGAAGCGCAACGGCGTCGCCCTTTGGAGCCTCGGTCACCGTCGCGGTCACGCGCCGCCACGTCTGAAGGACGCCGTCGAACACATGCAGCTTTTCTTTCAGTGACGAAACGACGTCCGGTAGCCCGCTCGTCAGCTCGGACACCCGCGGGACGATCAGGAGAATCACGAAAGCGATGATCAGGGTCACGGCGGTGACCTGCAGCACCGCAGCGAGCGGCCGGGGAACGCGCAGCGCTTCGAGTCGCCGGGTCGCAGGCCCCAACATGATTCCGACGACGAACGCCGCAACGACCGGCAGCATGATTTCGCGCGCGACATAGAGGACGAAGCCGACCGCGACGGCGGCAAGGATCGCGAGAGACCACGTCGAAACCTGCCGAAGAGGATCGCCCCGGTCCTCGTCGGGGACCTCTTCCGCCGATTGCGGACGCCGGTCCTCCCCCATCATTCCTCCAGCTTCGGCGCGTCGGGCGAGCCGATCGCCGCCCCCGCTCGCTCGGCCGGATCCCGGCCCTTCGCCGAAGGAAGACGATCCCAGGCGCCATTCTAATGGGCGGGCGGGCCCCGCGTCGAGTTGGGAACATGGCAGCAGGCAAAAGGTTCCCGTCGCAACCAACAGCATGCCCCGGTCGGGAGCAAAGTTTGACCGCCCCGCGTTGAAGGGTTTTAATCCCCCGCGGTTGAGGCCGCGGGCCAAACTCGCGAGGTGGAAATTGCCGCCGAGAGCAAGCTGGAAAGGCTTCCTCAGGATCGCGGAGGTGACCTGCCCGGTCTCCCTGTACGCCGCCGCCTCGACGGGCGAGCGGATCGCCCTGCATACGATCAACCGGCCGACCGGCAACCGGATTCGCCGCCAGTTCGTCGACGCCGAGACCGGTGAGACGGTCGAACGCGACGAACAGGTCAAGGGCTACGAACTCGGCAAGGACGAATATGTCGCTGTCGAGCCGGAGGAAATCGCCGCAATCATGCCGCACGGCGACAAGACCCTCACGGTCTCCTCATTCATCGACCTTTCTGGCGTCGATGACCTCTATTTCGACAAGCCCTATTGCCTCGCGCCCTCGGACCGCACCGCAGACGAGACGTTCACGCTCGTGCGCGAAGGCATGCGCCGCGCCGGGGCGGCGGCGATCGCCCAGGCCGTCCTGTTCCGGCGCGTCCGGACGATTCTCATTCGCCCTCTCGAGAATGGCCTTGCGGCGGCGACCCTCAATTTCGACTACGAGGTCCGTCCGGCCAAGCAGGCGTTCGCGGAGATCCCGGCCAAGACAATCACTGGCGAGATGCTCGATCTCGCCATTCACATCATTAAAACCAAAGAGGGCGCCTTCGATCCGCGCGCGTTCCACGACCGCTACGAGGGCGCGCTTGCCGATCTGGTGAAGCTGAAGCTGGAGGGAAAGCCGGTTCCGAAACGGGCCCCGGCGCCAGCCGAGACGACCGTCAATCTCATGCAGGCGCTGCGGGAGAGCGCCGGCGCGAGCGCCCCCCGGAAGGCCAAATCAGCCGCCAAGAAACCGGCGGGCCGGCGCGCCGCTGCAAAACCAAAAGCCGCCGCTCCACGGCGCAAGGCGGGCTGACGAATGGCGCTCGAAGCTTACCGGAGCAAGCGCAACTTCAAGGCGACCGCCGAGCCCAGGGGGCGCGAGCCGGTCGAAAGCAGCGACATCTTCGTCGTCCAGAAGCACGACGCCACGCGGCTGCACTATGATTTTCGCCTCGCGCTGGACGGCGTGCTCAAGAGCTGGGCGGTGACCCGCGGGCCGAGCCTTGTTCCGGGCGAGAAGCGGCTTGCGGTGGCGGTCGAGGACCACCCGCTCGAATACGCGGATTTCGAAGGCACCATCGCCGAGGGCGAATATGGCGGCGGCTCGGTCATCGTCTGGGATCGGGGCGAGTGGACGCCGATCGGCGACCCGCACAGGGGCCTGAAGAAGGGCCATCTCGAGTTCGAGCTTGACGGCCAGAAGCTCAAGGGCCGCTGGCACCTCGTGCGAATGCGCGCCAAACCGCGCGAGAAACGGGAGAACTGGCTCTTGATCAAGGGCGACGACCAGTATGTCCGGTCGGAGGGGGACCCCGATATCCTCGAGGAGCGGCCGGAGTCGGTGAAGACCGGGCGCTCGATCGACGATCTCGAGGGGGAGGCGCCCGGATGGTCGTCGAAGACCGGCAGAATCGAGCCCGCCGACGACGAGAAGGGCGCGGGCAAGCCGAAAGCCGCCGCGCCGAGACAAGGCGGCGCGGTGGACCCGTCCGAGATCGAAGGGGCCGTCGAAGCGCCGATGCCCGGCTTCATCGAGCCGATGCTCGCGATGCTGGCGAAATCGCCGCCGGGAGGCGAGCGATGGCTGCATGAGATCAAGTTCGACGGCTACCGGCTTCAGGCCCGGATCGAAAACGGCCGGGTGACCTTATGGACCCGGGCCGGGCTCGACTGGACGGAAAAATTCGCCGGCCCGGTTTCGGAAGCGCTTCGCGATCTCCCCGTTCGCACCGCCTTGCTCGACGGAGAACTCGTGGTCGAGAACGAAAGCGGCGTCTCCGAGTTTTCGCAGTTGCAGGCGGACCTCAGCGAGGGGCGTCACGACCGTTTCGTCTACTATGCCTTCGATTGCCTCTATCTCGACGGATACGACCTGCGCGAAGTGACGCTCATCCGGCGCAAGGAGCTTCTCAACCGGCTGATCGGATCCGCCGGCGGCGCTGTCCGCTTCAGCGCGCATTTCGAGGAGGACGGCCGGCTCGTGCTGCAGCGCGCCTGCGCATTCAGCCTCGAAGGCATTGTCTCGAAGCTCAGCGGGTCCGTCTATTCCTCCGGCCGCGGGAAGAGCTGGATCAAGTGCAAATGCTCGGCCCGCCAGGAGTTCGTGATCGCGGGATTCGTTCCTTCGACGACCGGACGCAAGGCGATCGGCTCGCTTGTCCTTGGCGTCTACGACGACGAGACGCTGCGTTATGTCGGCCGCGTCGGGACCGGCTTTTCCACCGGCGTCGCCGAGGCGCTCTTCGCCAAGCTCGAGTCGATGCGCATTCCCTCAAGTCCTTTCGCTGCCCGTCTCACCGGCAATGAGGCGCGCAACGTTCGCTACGTCCGGCCAGAACTCGCGGCGGAAGTCGATTTCCGCGGCTGGACGGCGGATGGGCTCCTGCGCCAGGCGTCTTTCCAGGGCCTGCGCGACGATAAACCCGCGCGCGAGATCATCCGCGAGTCGCCCATGGCCACGAACCCCGCGCAGGAACGTCCGACGAGCAAAGTCACGCTCACTCATCCCGATCGCGTCTATTGGCCCGATGTCGGCGTCACCAAGGAAGGCCTTGCCGACTATTACGCCGAGGCGTGGGCGTCGATGGAGCCCTTCATCGTCGGCAGGGCGCTCGCCCTGGTGCGCTGTCCCGACGGGATCGGCGGACAGTCGTTCTTCCAGAAACATGCCTGGAAGGGGCTCAATCGCAGTGTCGTTCTGGTCAAGGACCCGCAGGAGGCCGAACCCCTGATCAGCATTCGCGACTTCGACGGGCTGATCGCGCTCGTGCAGTCGGCGACGCTGGAAATCCATCCCTGGGGGTCGACGGTCGACGACTGGGAGCGGCCCGACATGATCGTGATGGATCTCGATCCCGGCGAGGACGTGGATTGGACGGCGGTCATCGCGGCGGCGGAGGAGGTTCGCGCCCGGCTCGAGGACGAGGGCCTCGCCGCCTTCGTCAAGACCTCCGGCGGCAAGGGGCTTCACGTCGTTTCGCCGGTCAAGCCGAAGGCCGACTGGCCGGCCGTCAAGGCGTTCACGAAGGCCATTGCCGACGCGATGGCGGCCGACAGCCCGGAGCGCTACGTGGCGACGATCCCGAAGGCGCGGCGGCACGGGAAGATCCTCATCGACTATCTGCGCAACCAGCGCGGCATGACCGCCGTCGCCGCCTACTCGACGCGCGCCCGTCCGGGCGCGCCGGTGTCGATGCCGCTAAGCTGGGACGAGCTCGCGCCGGAAATCGGACCGGCCTATTTCAACGTCCGCAACACGCCGACGCGGCTCAGTTCGCTTGCCGCCGACCCTTGGGCGGATTTCCGCGCCGCCGCGGCGCCGATCAAGGCGCAGAAGACGCCGAAGAAGACGACAAAGACGCCGACCCGCAAGCGGTGAACGAGCGCGCCCGTCTAGCGCGGCACGTCCTCAGTTGGAGCCGGAGGCGCACCTCCTGTCATTCCCGCGCAAGAGCGTGTGAAGGAATCGCCTTTTCGCTGGAGACGGGTCATCCGGCGGCGCCGCGGATGGAATCCGAAGCGGTTGAAGCGTTCTTGGTATCGGCCGCTCTGCCGCTTGAGGGGAGCGGGGGATCAGGCGGCGTTGATCCTCAGACGGTGCGCGGCCACGAGGTTATTGGCGATGGCGTGCCAGAGCGCGTGGGCCTTCGCCTTGATGAGGCCGCGCACGGCAAGATGACCGAAGCCATGGTTCTTGCGATCGGCGTTGATCCGCTCGATGCGCTTGCGCAAGGCGTAGACGGCCTGGCCCGTTTCGCTCGCCATGCGTTCCCGCCACGCCTTGATAAAGGCGTGCTCCTTCTCTCGCTTGCGGATGCGCCGGGCGAGGCTCGCCGGTTTGACGTCGTCCCTGTCGCCCGGCGGCGGCGTATAGACGCCGACCGGACCCGACGCATGGCCGGCGAGCGCGACGATGTCCCGGCTTGTGGCGTAGCTGGCGTCGACCAGAAGCCTGCCGGGCGTCCGCCCGTAGCGTCGCGCGATGTCGTCGACCATCGGCCCCGCCAGGCCCGCATCGTTGCGCCGGTCGGTGACCGCAATCGAGACGATGACGCCTTCTCTCGGCGCCGCGGCGATCTGCGCATTATAGGCCGGGCGAACCGCGCCGTCGGGAAAGCGCATGGAGCGCGCTTCCGGATCGGTCGTCGAAGCCCTCGGCTCCTTCTTCCCGGCCTCGTCCTTGGCGTGCGTCTTCGCCCGCGCTTTTCGCTCCGCCTCGAGCCGTTCGAGCGCCGCGCGCGCTCTTGCCGCGCGCTCCTGAACATCACGCGCCGCCCGCTCGCGCGCGGCCTGGCGTCGACGCGTCGACGCCTCGGGGTCGTCGGTCAGCTCCTGCTTGAGAGCGGCGAGCCGCTCGACGACCGCGGTTTCGATCTTGACAAGTTTTTCGCGCCGCCTGAACGACGCCTTGCTGGCGCTGGCGCGAATCTTCGTGCCGTCGACGGCGATCTCATCAAGGCTGATCAGCCCTTCGGCGATCAGCGCGGTTACGCTTTGCGTCAAAAGCCGATCGAGGATCTCGACCCTTTCGACCCTAAAGTCGGCGAGCCCGTGATGGTTGACCGGAACCCCGCCCGCCAGCCAGCGATAGGCGGCGTCGCTTTGCGCAAGCCGCGCAAGCTCGCGCGCCGACCCCACGCCCTCGACCGTCGCATAGAGCCAGAGCGCCATGAGAACCGCGGGATCGGCCGCCGGTCTTCCCGCCTCCCCCTCGCGCGAGAGAACCTGATCGTAAAGCGGCGAAAGATCGAGGCTCTCGACAAAGCTCCACACGAGGCGGGCGCGATGGTCCCCCGGCAAAAGCCCTTCGAGATCGACCATGTCCCAACGCAATTGCCGTCGATCCGGCCGCACCACCCGAGCCTCACCCATCGCCGACTCACTCCCGCCACATCAGCGAGGAGAGAATCACAGCCCAAGCAAAACCGCCAATTCCCTCACACGCTCGCAAGCGGGAATCCATAGTACATTAGAGGCTTCAGACCTGGCGACTGTATTGGTCGGGTCAAGCGAAGGTTGCTTGATCGAAGGTGATATTGTCGCGGACGAGGGCGTTTGCGATTGCGACCATTCGACGGGCGATGGCGACGAGGGCGACCTTTGGGGGTTTTCCTGCGCCGCGCAGGTCCTGGTAGATGCGCTTGAAGCGCGGATGGCTGCGGACGGCCACGAGGGCGGCCATGTAGAAGGCGGCTCGCAAACAGGGCCGGCCGCCGGAGATGGCGTTTCGGCCTGGCGAGAGGCCGGATTGCGAGGGGTGGGGTGCGAGGCCCGCGAGGCTGGCGGCCTCCTTTCGGCCGAGTTCGCCCAGCTCCGGCATTTCGATGGCGACCAGGGCCGAGATGCGCGCGGCGATGCCAGGGATCGAGGACAGAATGGCGCGCCGGCGCGCCATTCTGTCCTCGGCCTCGATGCGGCGGTCGAGCTCGGCCTCGATCGTCCGGCGCCTGTCCTCGAGCAAGGCGATCATCTCCCGGCATGATTCGGCGATCAGCGGATCGAAGGCCTGCTTGAGGCGGGTCTTCTCGATCGCAATCGATTCGGTCAGTTGCCGCCGTCTTGTCGACAGCGCCTTCAAGACCGCCTGTCCGGCGTCCCGGAGAGGTCGCAGTTCATCGGCCATAAAGTGAGCAAAGCGCGCAATCAGGCTTGCGTCCAGCCTGTCGGTCTTGGCGATGAGGCCCTCGGCGTCGCGAAACGCCTTGATCCGCCTCGGATTGACCGTGAAGACCGTGACGCCCGCCTCGATCAGCGCGGCGACGAGCTTGTGCGCATAGCCGCCGATCGCCTCCATCGCCACCCGGCCGACGCCGCGCTGGCGAAGCGCCGCGACAATCGTTGCAACGCCTGCCTCGCTGTTGCGCGCGCGCATCGGCTTGGCGAAGGGATGGAATCCAAGGTCAAGCCAGGTCGAGCCGACATCGACGCCGGCCGAAACGGAAGTCTCAAGCATGGGGATTGATCCTGTCCTATACACGAGCGCGCGTTCGCAGCGGCCCTTGCGACTGTTCGGAACAAAACACCCGCATCCGGGACCCAGCCAGGCAGCGAACTCTCCCTCGATTGGGGGCAAAGCCCAGGATGCCCACGGTCGCCGGATGCGACGACCCGATCTTATCCAAGTCGCCACGCAGGTATAGGATGCCCGCTTTCGCGGGCATGACAGTAAACGCGCTTGAGAGTCCGTTGCTGTCTAGCGCCGCCCTTTCGTCTTACTGGCGGCGGCGACGCTTCGGCGCAGCGCGTCCATGATGTTGATGACGTTGCTTGGCGGCTCAGGCTCGGCCCTCGGCTTCGCCTTGACCTTTTTCGCGCCCTTCTTCTTCGCCTCGATGATGTCGATCAGCTTTTCCTGCACCGGATCGGCGACCATCTCCGGGCTCCAGGCTTTCTTGCGCGACTTGATGAGGTCGCCGATCAGCCCCATCAGCTTCGGGTCGGGCTTCGCCTCGCGAATCGAGGCGAAATACTCGCCCGGATCGCGCACCTCATCGCCGAATTTGAGCGTCCACAGCACGATTCCGTTGTCGCGGGCCTTGAGGATCACCGCCCGCTCGCGGCGATTGAGGACGAGGCGGGAGACGCCGACCATCGCCGTTGCGCGCATCGCATCGCGAATGACGCAATAGGCCTCCTCGCCGACCGGATCGTCGGGCGTCACGTAATAGGGGGTGTCGTACCAGATCCAGTCGATGCTCTCGGCCGAAACGAAAGTCTCGATATTGATGGTGCGGGCGCTTTCGAGCGCGATCGACTCGAGTTCGTCGTCCTCGAGCAGGACATATTCATTCTCGCCCCGGGCATAGCCCTTGACCTCGTCGTCCTCGCCGACCTCGCGGCCGGTTTCGGCGTCGATCGACTGGCTGACGATTCGATTGCCGGTCCGGCGGTTCAGGATATGGAAGCGAACCTTGTCCTCCTCGCTGGTCGCCGGCGTCATCGCCACCGGGCACGTGACCAGGGAGAGCTTCATGTAGCCCTTCCAGAACGGACGCAAAGCCATTGGCGAGACCTTCCTTCAGGCGGCGGCGCCGTCTTCCTTCTCCCCCTGGGCGACGATTGAGAGCGCCTCGTCCGGCAGCGGCCGCTGCAATTTGAGCGCCTCGACCGTCTCGCCTTCGAGCCAGAGGTCGGCCTCCGCCGACGTCGTCAGAATGACCGGCATCGCCTTGGGGTGGATTGGCGCGACCAGGGCGTTGGCGGCGGTGGTGAGAAATCCAAAGAGCTCGTGCTCCCCTTCGACCGGCGCGCTCTTCGGCCCGCGTACGCCGCGCCAGCGCGTCCATAAACCGGCGAACGCGAACAGGGGCCGATCGGTTCCAAGCGCAAACCAGATCGGGGTCTTGCGCGGCTTGGTGTCGGCGTATTCGCAAAACGACGTCGCCGGGACGATGCAGCGGTTTCGCGATCCGAGCCATCCCCGCCAGTGCGGGCTCGTCACATTGCGGATATTGGTCACCGGCTGGCCGCCGAACTGGGGCGGCCCGGGCATGCCCCAGCGCGCCGTGACAAGCTCGCGCTCGCCGTCCGCTCCCCGCCGCACGATCGGCGCGAGCTGATCGGGAAAGATCCCCGGAAAAAGCGGCAGGTTGCCGCTGCGATCATGCTTCACGCTGAAGAGGTCGCGGATCGCCGACTGGCCCTTGGTGAGGCTGTAGAGGTTGCACATGGCGCCGGATTATGCAGCCGAGGGCGCCGAGCGCAAAGAGCGCCTACCCGGCCGGCAGCCGGGTCTCGATCAGTTCGACCCAGAAGGATACGCCCGCCGGGATCGCCTCGTCGTTGAAGTCATAGGCCGGGTGATGAAGGCCGGGTCCGCCCTCGCCGCCGCCGACTTGGATATACGCGCCCGGGCAGGCCTCGAGCATATAGGCGAAATCCTCGCCGCCCATGACCGGGGCTGCGTTATGATCGACGCTCGCCGAGACGCGCCGCGCCGCTTCGAGGGCGAACGCGGTCTCGGTCTCGTGATTGACCATCGCCGGATAGCTATCTTCCCAGGCCACCTCGGCGCGGCCGCCAAAAACCGCGGCGGTATGGGACGCGATCCCCTTGACCCGCGCCTCCGCATGACGGCGCAGTTCGGCATCGAAACTGCGCACGGTGCCGCGAAGCTCGACCGTCTCGGGGATAACGTTATAGGCGTCGGTCGCGGTGCGGAAGCTGGTCACCGAGACGACGAGCGAATGCAGGGGATCGGCGTTGCGCGACACGATCGATTGCAGCGCCAGCACGAGGTGGCTCGCGATCAGGGTCGGATCGACCGTCGCATGGGGTCGTGCCGCATGTCCTCCTCGGCCGACGACATGAATGGTGAACATATCGACCGCCGCGAAAAACGGGCCGGGCCGGATCGCGAACGCGCCCACGGGCAGGCTCGGCGAATTGTGCATGCCGTAGACCTCGCGGATGCGGAAGCGCTCGATCAGGCCGTCGTCGACCATCGCCTTGCCCCCTGCCCCGCCCTCCTCCGCCGGCTGGAAGATCACTGCCGCCGCGCCGTCGAAGTTGCGCGTTTCTGCGAGATATTTCGCGGCGCCGAGCAGCATCGCGGTGTGCCCGTCGTGGCCGCAGGCGTGCATGAGGCCCGGCGTCTTGGACGCATGAGGGAGGCCGGTCGCCTCGGTGATCGGGAGCGCGTCCATGTCGGCGCGAATGCCGACGACGCGGCCGGTCGAGTCGCCGCGCCCCCGGATCAGTCCGACCACGCCGGTGCGTCCGATCCCCTCGGCTACCTCATCGCAGCCGAACTCGCGCAATTTCGCCGCGACGATCGCGGCCGTGCGGTGCGTGTCATAGAGGAGCTCGGGATGTTCGTGGAAATCGCGGCGCCATGCGGCGATCTCTTCGTGCATTTCCGCGATTTGATTCTTGACCGGCATGGCGTCACTCACCTCCGAGCGGAAACGCGCTCCTGCCGAAAACCCTAGCCCCGCCGACCCGGCAGTCAATCGCCATTCGCCGCTCGGGGCGGAAACCTTGGGCTCACTCGGGACAAATCTGCTTGATCGCCGAATCCCGCGCCGTTCAACCTCCAGCAAACGCCGCCTGTACACGGCGGCCGCGTTCGGGCACAAACGCCGCGGCCCGGGACCCCGCTTTATCCAGGATCTATATTGCATGGCTCGCGACTCGGCGCTCGGTGTCTCGGTCGGGATCATCGCGGCGGTCGTGGTTTCGGCCGCCGCCTACCAGGCCAGCACGGTGTTCGCGCCCTTAGCGCTGGCGCTGTTCATCATCGCCATCGTGTGGCCGTTGCAAAGCTGGCTTCAGGCGCGGATGCCAGGGCTCCTTGCGCTTGCGATCACGATGACGGTGACCGTCGCCGTCTGCCTATTCTTCACGTCGCTTGTCGTGTGGGGCTTCGGCCGGGTCGGTCATTCCATGTTCGCCGACTCGGCGCGATATCAGGCGCTCTACGACAACGCGATCGCCTGGCTCGGGGATCGCGGCATATCGGTCGCGGGCCTCTGGAGCGAGCATTTCAATGTGGGCTGGCTCGTGCGCTGGGCGAGCCAGGTGACCGGCCGCGTCAACACCACCCTGACCTTCTGGCTGATCGCCCTCGTCTACGTCATTCTGGGGTTGATGGAAGTCGAGGATCTTCACCGGCGGATCGAGACCTATCTCAGCAAGGAGACCGCGACGATCCTTTTGGCGGCGACCGCGGCCACGGCGCGCAAGACCCGCAAGTACATGGAGGTGCGGACGCTGATGAGCCTCGCGACCGCCGCGCTCGTCTTCGTCTTCGCATGGGCGATCGGGCTGCAGTTCGCGCTCGAATGGGGCGTGATCGCCTTCGCGCTCAACTACATTCCATTCATCGGCCCGTTCATCGCCACGTTGTTCCCGACTCTGCTTGCGATGGCGCAGTTCGCGAGCTGGCAGGCGGTGGTCGGCGTGTTCGTCTGCCTCAACATCATCCAGTTCGTGGTCGGCAGCTATATCGAGCCCAGGGTTTCGGGCGCCGTGCTCGCCATGTCGCCCTCGGTGGTGTTGTTCGCAGTCTTTTTCTGGACCTTCCTGTGGGGCCTGTTCGGGACCTTCATCGGCGTCCCGATCGCGCTCGCGATCCTCACCTTCTGCTCTTACTACCCGTCGAGCCGATGGGTCTCTGACCTTCTCGGCGGCCGGGTCGAAGGCAAGCCGGCGGAGAGTCGCTAGATCGGGTTGTTTTGAATCTACGCGGAGATCGGTCCCGCGCGTTTCCTCCCCCCTTGCGGGGGCGGGTGCGCTAACGCCGCCAATTCGGAAGAAGTGGATCAGCTAACTGCTGCTTCCTCCTCGGCGGCGATGTCGATCCGCTCCGGCGCCATGAGCCCGAGCCGTCCGTCCGGCCCCGCGGTCAGCGCGTGGACGTAGAAATGCGTCGCCGCGGACCCCGGCGCCATCACCGGCGAGGGAGCGGACACGATCTTGAGCGCGCCGCAGGCGCCGATCCAGTCGACATGGCGGTGGCCGTGCATGACGACGATGCGGGGAGCATAGGGCTTGAGCACGCGCTGAAACCAGCTGCCGTTGACGAGCGCGGTGCCGACGCGCTCCGAGAAGGCTTTGACCGGCATCGGGTACTCGATCAGATGATGGTGCAGCGCCACGATCCAGCGAGCGTTCGGATAAAGGTCGAACGCCGCGGTGAGCCGGAGCGCCTCTTCCGCCGTGATCATCCCGAGCGCATTGGTGAACGAGAAATTGGTGTCGGCGTTCGAATTGAGAATGGCGACGCCTAGGCCGTCCGCTTCGCTCGGCGGCGCGATCATCGGGAAAATCTCGTCCCAGAGGCGCCCGAGCCCGAGCGACAGGCGCAAGCCGCCCTCGTCCGCGAAAGTTTCTATCGACTGGCGGTGCGGCTCGAGCGCCGCCTCAAGCGTGAGGCCGGGCTTCCCGCCCTTCCCCATCACGCGAAGGCGGTCGCCGCCGATCGCCGCGATCGCGGAGAGCGCCCGCATCTTGCGTAGGCTCTTCGCCGGGCTGAACGGCAGATCGAGACGCGCCGGATTGGCGCGGTCCACGATATTGACGTCGTGATTGCCCGGCAGGATCAGCATCCGCCGGGCGAGATCGGGATGGCCGGCGACGATCTCGAAGAATTCCGCCCATTCGGCCGAACGTCCGGCGTCGGTCATGTCCCCGGTGATGAGCACGACATCGAGCGGCCGGGCGGCGTGCGATTCCGCGAGCCGAGCCATCGCCCGCCTCAACCGCTCGTTGCCGCGCGGGCCGCCCCGCCCGCTCTCGATCCGGAAGCCGTAGCGCTCGCCGACGATATGGATGTCGGAAAGATGCGCCACCCGCCAGACGCGCCCGGCCGGCGGCGCCGCGTCGAACGCTTCGAGGTCGAGCGGCTGGTCCATGCTGGCGTCGGCGAAGCCCCAGACGAGGGAAGCCGCGGCAAAATAGGCCGACATGATGACGACGGCGTTGGCGAGCGTCGGCAGGATGAGGCCGAGCGGCTGGGCGAGGTCGGAAGCCGATCCGAGCCATCGCGTGGCGGGCCAGACCGCGACCGCGATGAGGGCCGCAATCGCCGCCAGCAGGATCCCCGCCCCGGCGCAGCTCATCGCGCGCAGGCGCGCGAGCTTGGCGCCGCCCTTCGGCCTGAAGACCCGCTCGGCGAGGTGCCGAATCCCCTCGCGGCAGAGAGCGTATCCCGGCTGGACCGCGAGCGCGTTGAGCGCCCAAAAATTGGTTTCCGCCGTCCGAAACAGCGGCCGCCAGCCAATCCAGCCAACGGCCGCGACGGCGATCAGCACGATGGCGGCGCCGATGCCGGTCAATTCCACGACCCGCGCGAAGATGTCGCCGACCCATGCGGTCGCGATCAGAGGCGCAAGGCCCAGGATCGCCGCGGGGAGCAGAATCGAAACCGCCCACGCGATGAAGAGCTTCGTCACGCTGATCTCGGCCAGGAGACTGCCGGCGATTGCGAGCAGCGACTTCTGCTTCGGGCTTGAGGCGTCGTCTTCCGCGTCCCCGTCGCGCGGATCGAGAATGAGGCCGCTGAAATCGCGCGTCACGCTTTGCGGCTTGGATTCGACGCTCGAGGGGATCAAAGGCAGGCGCTCGCTTGGCGTCGGCAGGGAATTTCTCCGGGCTCGGACCGCCATAGCATGCGTCGCCTCGGCCCGGTAGCGAAGCGCGGGGCGCGGGGGTCCTCTGCCCATTCATCTTGCATTCAAGCGCGGCGCTCGACACTCGCGTTTTGCGGAGGAGCGCATCCGATGTTTCGCAAGCTCGCCTTGTCTATCGCCGCGGTCGCGGTCCTGATCGTCCCGCTCGACGTTCCCGCTTCGGCGATACTTGGCGCCGGCGGCTTCGCGGTCCGGGATTTGCTTGCCGAGAGCTCTCCGGTCCAGGACGTCCAGTTCGTCTGGGGCGGGCGGAACTACTGCTGGTACGCCTCCGCCTGGCGCGGCGCGGGCTGGTACTGGTGCGGCTACGCCTGGCGGCGCGGCCACGGCTGGGGCGGACCAGCGGGCTGGCACGGATGGCATCGTCCGCCGGTCCATCGTCCGCCGGTCCACCGTCCGCCTACGCACCGCCCGCCAGCGCATCGTCCTCCTGCGCACCGTCCGCCAGCGCATCGTCCGCCTGCGCATCGTCCGCCCTCTAACCGGCCGGGGCATCACCCTCCGGGAAACAATCGGCCGGGCCACAATCGGCCGGGCGGAAATCGCGGCGGCGGGAAGCGCCCGAGCTGAACCGGCGGGAAGCGGCGAAAGCTTAGCCGGCGCCGTCCCAGCCGCGGCGCCGGGGGCGGCGCGTTGCGCCTCCGGGGGTTGCGCTATATGCACGGCGTCAACTTCCGCCAGAGGACCCGCGCGTTGGCTCGATCCACCTCACTTCCGGCAGGGCGCGGCTCTGCACGCGCGCTCGTCGCGGCGTCCGCGCTCGCGTTTCTGCTGGCCGGCTGCAACCAGGAAGCCAAGACCGAGCCGCCGCCGCCGCGCCCGGTCCGCACCGTCACGGTCGAGAAGGGCGTCGTTGGGGATTCGGTCGTGCTGACCGGCGACATCCGGGCCGAGAACGAGGTCAATCTCGCCTTCCGGATCGGCGGGCGGATCATCGAGCGCAAAGGCGGGGTCGGCGACAAGGTCGAGCCGGACGAGGTGCTGGCCAAGCTCGATCCGCAGGACGAACTGAACGCACTGCGCTCGGCACAGGCAGCGCTCGCCGCCGCGCGGGCGCAGGAGGTGGAAGCGCAGGGCAATTTCGACCGCCAGAACCACCTGATGGAACGGGGCTTCACGACCCGGGCGATTTTCGATGCGGCGAACCAGGGGCTGCAGACGGCGCAGGCGCGGGTCGACGACGCCTCCGCGCAGCTCGACATCGCCCAGGACCGGGTGAGCTTCACCGAGCTCAAGGCAAACGTCTCAGGCACGATCACCGCACGAACCGCGGAATTGGGCGAGGTCGTGCAGGCGGGACAGCCGATATTCACCGTTGCCCGGCAGGACGGGCGCGACGCCGTGTTTGACGTTCCAGCCAATGTCCTGCGCTCGGCGCCGACCGACGCGACCGTCACGATCGCGCTCGCCGACGACCCCTCGGTGACAGCGAAGGCGCGCGTGCGCACCGTCGATCCGCAGGCCGATCCGGTCACGCGAACCTTCCGCGTCCGCTTGAGCCTGATCGATCATCCGGAGGCGATGCGCCTCGGCGCGACGGTGACCGGGCGCCTGCAGCTTGAGGGCGGCAAAGGCATCTCGATTCCGGCGAGCGCGCTCACTTCGAACGAGCGGCAGCCTGCGGTGTGGATCGTCGATCCGGCGAGCCTCACCGTCGCGCTGCGCAATGTCGAGGTTCAGCGTTTCGACCCGGCGACGGCGGTCATCTCCGGCGGGCTCGAGCCGGGTGACGTCGTGGTGACCGCGGGCGTTCAGGCGCTGCATCCGGGCCAGAAGGTCCGGCTGCTCGGAGCGACTTCGTGAGCGGACTCAATCTCTCCGATTGGGCGCTGAAGCATCGCTCGTTCATCGTCTTTCTGATGATCGCGGCGACGCTCGCCGGCATCGCCTCGTTTTTCAATCTGGGCCGCGCGGAAGATCCCCCGTTCACCTTCCGCACCATGATTGTCCAGGCGGCGTGGCCCGGTGCGACGATGGACGACACGCTGCAGCAGGTCACCGAACGGATCGAACGCAAGCTGCAGGAGACCCGGGGCCTAGACTTCCTGCGCAGCTACACCACGCCGGGCCTCACGACGATTTTCGTCAATCTCAAAGGCTCGACCAGCCCGTCCGAAGTGCCGGACATCTGGTACCAGGTGCGCAAGAACATCGGCGACATCCGTGCGACGCTGCCGGCCGGCGTGGTCGGACCGGGGTTCAACGACGACTTCGGCGACACGTTCGGGATCATCTACGGCTTCACCGCCGACGGCTTCACCCATCGCGAGCTGCGCGACTATGTCGAGGACATCCGCTCGCGCCTCCTGCAAGTTCCGGACGTGTCGAAGATCGAGCTCATCGGCGCACAGAACGAGCAGATTTTCGTCGAGTTCTCGGTCGCCGAACTCGCCGGCCTCGGCATCGACCGGGCGGCGCTCATCGCGGCGCTGCGCGCCCAGAACGCGGTCAGCCCCTCGGGCGAACTCCAGACCGGCGACGAGACGATTTCGCTGCGTGTCTCGGGCGCCTTCCGTTCCGAGGCTGATCTGCTCGACGTCAATTTCCTGTCCAACGGCCGGCTCATTCGGCTGCGCGACATCGCGACCGTCCGGCGCGCCTATTCCGATCCGCCGCAGCCGATGTTTCGCGTCAACGGCAAGCCGGCGATCGGCCTCGCCATCGCCATGCGCGACGGCGGCGACATCCTGACGCTCGGCCGCAACGTGAGGAAAGCGGTCGACGAGAGCGTCGCCAACCTGCCGCTCGGCATCGACGCGACGCTGGTCTCCGATCAGCCGGTCGTGGTCCAGACCGCCATCGGCGAGTTCATGGAGTCGCTGTGGCAGGCGATCGCGATCATCATGGCGGTCAGCATCATCAGTCTAGGCTTGAGGCCTGGCTCGGTGGTCGCGCTCACCATTCCGCTCACCATCGCGATCGTGTTTCCGATCATGGAGGCGATGCATATCGACCTCCAGCGCATCTCGCTTGGCGCCCTCATCATCTCGCTGAGCCTGCTGGTCGACAGCGCCATGACCACCATCGACGTGATGACGACGCGACTCGCGGCCGGCGACAGCAAGGAGGCCGCGGCTTCCTTCGCCTACAAGACCCTCGCGCTGCCGATGCTGACCGGGACCTTCGTCACAATCGCCGGCTTCGTGCCGATCGGCTTCGCCCGCAGCGCCGCTGGCGAATATACGTTCTCGATCTTCGCGGTCGTGACGATCGCGCTCATCGTCTCGTGGTTCGTCGCGGTCCTGTTCGCGCCGCTGCTCGGGGTCTGGCTCCTGAAGAAGCCGGACGGCGCCGTCGCCGCCGAGCCGAATTTCGTCATGCGGACGTTCCGCTCGATCCTGGTCGGCGCGATGCGGATGCGCTGGGTCACGCTCGCGGTGACGCTCGCCTGCTTCGCGGCCTCGCTGCTCGCCCTGCCCTATGTACCGCGGCAGTTCTTCCCCGCGTCCGACCGGCCCGAGCTCACCGTCGATCTGACCCTGCCGCAGAACGCCTCGATCTACGCGAGCGAGGATGCGTCCGCCAAGCTGGACGCGATGCTGAAAGGCGATCCCGACGTCGCAAGCTGGAGCACCTATGTCGGGCGCGGCGCGATCCGTTTTTATCTTCCGCTCGACGTCAAGCTCGCGAACGACTTCTTCTCGCAGGCGGTCGTGATCGCCAAGGATGTGCACGCGCGCGACCGGCTGCACTTGAAGCTCGAGAAGGAGCTCGCCGAGCAATTGCCGAACGCCGTCGTCCGCGTATCGCCGCTCGAGCTCGGGCCGCCGGTCGGCTGGCCGGTGCAGTATCGGGTCAGCGGACCCGACCCGTCGGAGGTCCGCGCCATCGCGCTCAAGCTCGGCCAGGCGATGGGCGAAAACGCCAATCTCAGGCTCGTCAACTTCGACTGGATGGAGCCTTCGCGCGAGGTTCGGGTCAAGATCGACCAGAACCAAGCGCGGCTCCTGGGCTTGAGCTCGCAGACGCTGGCCGACACGCTGAACGCGGTGATGAGCGGGACGCCGATCACCCAGGTCCGCGACGGTATCTATCTCGTCAATGTCGTCGCGCGCGCCAACGACGAGCAGCGCGTCTCGCTCTCGACCTTGCGCTCGCTGCAACTGCCGCTGCCCGGCGGCCGCACCGTCCCTTTGAGCCAGATCGCCACCTTCGACTTCGACCAGGAATATCCGCTGATCTGGCGGCGCGACCGCGTGCCGACCCTGACCGTCCAGGCCGACGTCAACAATGGCGCGACGCCGGAAGGCGCGGTGCGATCGCTCGAGCCGGCGATCGAGAAGGTCGAGTTGAGCCTGCCCTCGGGCTACCACATCGCGACCGGCGGCACCGTCGAGGAGAGCGCGCAGTCGCAGGCCTCGGTGTTCGCGCTCCTGCCCGCGGCGCTGTTCCTGATGCTGCTCTTCCTGATGGCGCAGCTGCATAGTTTCGGGCGCGTCGCGCTGGTGGTGGCGACGGTGCCGCTCGGCCTGATCGGCATCGTGCTTGCGCTGCTGGTCGCGAACCGGCCGCTCGGATTCGTCGCGATCCTCGGCATCCTCGCGCTGGTCGGCATGATCGCCCGCAACGCGGTCATTCTCATCGACCAGATCGAGACCGAGCGCGCGGAGGGGCGCGATATCTGGGACGCCGTGGTCGAGGCGACGCTCTCGCGCTTCCGCCCGATCATGCTGACCGCGATCTCGACCGTGCTCGGCCTGATCCCGATCGCGCCGACCGTGTTCTGGGGGCCGATGGCGTTCGCGATCATGGGCGGCCTCTTCGTCGCCACGATGCTGACGCTGCTCGTGCTGCCGGTTTTTTACATCACGCTTTACCGCGCGCAGCGGCCCGCGGCGGCCGCTGCCTGAGGGTACCTAAAACCCGAATGGAATCGCGGTCGGCCGTTTTGTCATTCCCGCGCACGCGGGAATCCATTGCGCCGTCAGCGCGTTGGCTGGCGACTGTATTGGTCGGGTCAAGCGAAGGTTGCTTGATCGAAGGTGATATTGTCGCGGACGAGGGCGTTTGCGATTGCGACCATTCGACGGGCGATGGCGACGAGGGCGACCTTTGGGGGTTTTCCTGCGCCGCGCAGGTCCTGGTAGATGCGCTTGAAGCGCGGATGGCTGCGGACGGCCACGAGGGCGGCCATGTAGAAGGCGGCTCGCAAACAGGGCCGGCCGCCGGAGATGGCGTTTCGGCCTGGCGAGAGGCCGGATTGCGAGGGGTGGGGTGCGAGGCCCGCGAGGCTGGCGGCCTCCTTTCGGCCGAGTTCGCCCAGCTCCGGCATTTCGATGGCGACCAGGGCCGAGATGCGCGCGGCGATGCCAGGGATCGAGGACAGAATGGCGCGCCGGCGCGCCATTCTGTCCTCGGCCTCGATGCGGCGGTCGAGCTCGGCCTCGATCGTCCGGCGCCTGTCCTCGAGCAAGGCGATCATCTCCCGGCATGATTCGGCGATCAGCGGATCGAAGGCCTGCTTGAGGCGGGTCTTCTCGATCGCAATCGATTCGGTCAGTTGCCGCCGTCTTGTCGACAGCGCCTTCAAGACCGCCTGTCCGGCGTCCCGGAGAGGTCGCAGTTCATCGGCCATAAAGTGAGCAAAGCGCGCAATCAGGCTTGCGTCCAGCCTGTCGGTCTTGGCGATGAGGCCCTCGGCGTCGCGAAACGCCTTGATCCGCCTCGGATTGACCGTGAAGACCGTGACGCCCGCCTCGATCAGCGCGGCGACGAGCTTGTGCGCATAGCCGCCGATCGCCTCCATCGCCACCCGGCCGACGCCGCGCTGGCGAAGCGCCGCGACAATCGTTGCAACGCCTGCCTCGCTGTTGCGCGCGCGCATCGGCTTGGCGAAGGGATGGAATCCAAGGTCAAGCCAGGTCGAGCCGACATCGACGCCGGCCGAAACGGAAGTCTCAAGCATGGGGATTGATCCTGTCCTATACACGAGCGCGCGTTCGCAGCGGCCCTTGCGACTGTTCGGAACAAAACACCCGCATCCGGGACCCAGCCAGGCAGCGAACTCTCCCTCGATTGGGGGCAAAGCCCAGGATGCCCACGGTCGCCGGATGCGACGACCCGATCTTATCCAAGTCGCCACGCAGGTATAGGATGCCCGCGTTCGCGGGCATGACAGGCGATGGCGCTGAGTCACGCGGCGCTAGAACGAAGGCTCCAGCTCTCGCGAAAGCGCGATTGCGCGTTGCTTGAGCCGATCGCGAATCACAGCGATGCGCTTCCGGCGATCGTTCCACGATAGCGTGTCGTGCAGCCTCGACTTCAAGCCGCTCCGTCTCCAACTGCTGAGGAACGGGAGACAAGGCAGTTCGGCCCCGGTCGGCATGCCGTACTTGCGGAAATATTCGGCAAAGTTGACCGCTCTTTCATCCACCTCCAAGAGGCTTTCGACCGGAGCGCCTTCGGCGTAGATCACGCCATGATTGTCGAGCTTGATATGGAAGAACTTGAGTTCGTCCAGTTCGCTCGCGTCGCACAGGGTAATCGTGGTTCCGTTGACCAGATACCCCGCCGACACCAGAACGCCATCGACGAACACGCCGTGGGCCTGCGACACGTAAAGATCGGCTTCAGGAATATCGGGCGCGAGCGCGGAGCGAGCGATCCGTACCGGACGCGCGTCCTTCGGCCACGGTTTTGATGGATTGCTCTTTTTGATCGGAAACTGACCGATCCACTGAATTGGACGGTTCCCGCCAAACATCGTCGGCAGCAAATCTCCGACCGCCAGGTCTTCGATTTTGCAATTCCCCTCGGCAGTCCGAATCGCCGTGCCTTTCAGGAAGCATTGCGGAGACCCCCCCGGCGGTGGCGGCGGCCCGCCCCCCGGAGGAGGAGGCGGAGGAGGCCCGCCACCTGGCGGAGGAGGCGGTGGCGGTGGCGGTCCGGGCGGTCCAGCCACGGCAGGCGTCATCGATCCGAGGCCGACGATCGTCGACGCCGCGATGGCGCCGGTCGTCAGCAGGCTGCGGCGGGTTCGCCTCGCGCTCACGCTTAGGTCTCGCGTGTTATCGCTCATTGGAAATCCCCTTAGTCAACACCGGTCGCAAAACTTATCGCTGGCCCGCACACCGCAAAACCCACTGCAACAATGATGAAAAACTAAGCACGGGCCAGCGAGGTGTCAATTATAGCTTCCGGTTGTCTGCCTATCCTTTCGAGTTACGATTATAGCCTTTTGGCCAGCTGGATAGGTCTTTAGGACGTGCCGGAGACACGCCTTTTGGCCACCCGGGAACGG
This sequence comes from uncultured Alphaproteobacteria bacterium, assembly GCA_963794655.1. GTDB lineage: Bacteria > Pseudomonadota > Alphaproteobacteria > Rhizobiales > Beijerinckiaceae > Roseiarcus. Next base: position 244,766 of record CAWCEV010000003.1, on the reverse strand, counting down.
CCGCGGCTTTTTCGCTTCGCAGCCGTCAGAACGACCCCACCGCGCTCCCTTAGCGCGATCACGACCGCGAGCATGGGCGGCCTGTTCGGAATGCGAGGGGCTCCGGCCCCGCCGGCCTCTTTTGGCAATCGGCGGAACGGCCGTCGCCTCGCCAACCGTTCGCCGCAGATAGCGCGCGCCTCCGCTCGATCGGGCCACTGATCTCGGGCTCGGGGTGATCCGCGGTGCAGGAGGACGCTTACCGCGGATTGCGCCTCGCCATCAGCCCAGTCCGAGGGACCGCAGCAATCGCCAAGGCGGTATTGGCCAGGAGAACCAGGGCGGGAGGGTGAAGAATGTGGTGACGCCGAGGGTCGAGTTCGGCGCCACCGTCGTCGCCAACGGTACGGGAATGCGCGCGCCCTGCTTCATCGCATGGATAGACCCGCCGCCCTCGCTTAAGTCGAAGAGCGAAACCATATATTCCTGCGTGCCCGCGGTGCTCTGCGTGACCCCGGCCGTCGCCAGGAGCGCGCTCGTTCCAAAGATCGAGCGGCAGAACTTGGCGACTCCGCCCCACAGCTGGATCGGCTGGCCGTAGCTATTGTTGGGGTCGCCGAGGCTTGCGCTGCTGCTCGACCAGTTCGTCCCCGGCGGGACGGGCGGCGCGATATACTGAAGTTCGACATTCGCGTCGCTGTTGGCCGTGTAGGCCACCTGAGCGGCGCCAGTGGGTTCGCCAGAAGAATTCCCGTTCTCGGCGATCGCAACCGACGTCGCCCCAGCGCTCATCGAACCGATGGCTTGTGGAGCGGCGCCCGCGACGTTGTACGCGTAAAGCCCAACTCCCTCCGAAAATACGGCGTTCACACCGTCAAAGTCGCACATGAAGGGGGCGTTAGTGTCGGGATTGTTGGGACTTACCGTCGTGGTCGCGACATTGGCGAGGTTCGAAAGATTGGCGGTGCTCACAACCAGAAACGCATTGCTGTAGACGGACACGCCGCAGATGACCGCTTTCGAGCCAAACAACGTGACGTCCGTGAGCGTGTCGAAGTAGGTCGGGTATGTCTTCGGATTCGCCAGGTCGTTGATATCGATGAGGGCCACGCTTGTGCCGTTGGCTTCAGCGGCCAGCACGTACCCACCGTAGAATGACACGGCGCAGACCCCGCTGAATGGGAGCGAGGCCGATCCTGTCGCTCGCGGGCTCGCCGGATTCGAGATGTCGTAGATGGTGACCGAGCCGCCTGTGACGTCGCCTACGGCGGCAAGCGAGCCGGAGCAGTCCACGACCACGCCGCCGCCCGAGCAGGGCACCGAGACCGCGGTCGGAGCCCCGGTGGGCGCCTTGGAAAAGTCGATCACCCAAAATTCGCCTTGGGTATATTGGGGAAGACTCTGGTTGCTGCCAACCACCACGACGACGTGCTCGGTCATGGGCGCCCCCTCACTTTCGCCAGCGTCGGCAATAGGTATTTATACCTATCCACCGTCCGGCGCATTTCGCAAGTAGCGGCCGCGCGGGATAGCTGTGGGGCCGGGTCGCCAACCCGGCCGGCGGAGTCAGCGGCCCCGCCCTACAGAACGAGCTGCGTAACCCCCTCTCCCTCCGGGAGAGGGTTGGGGTGAGGGCCGTGAGCGCACCGCGCCCTCATCCGGCGCCATAGCCCGTCGAAGGACGGGCGTCCTTCGAACGCCCTATGGCGCCACCTTCTCCCGAAGGGAGAAGGGAAGGAGGGAGAAGGGAAGCCTAGAACGACCCAACCGCGCTCCCGAGCGCGATCACCACCGCGAGCGCGAGCAGCCCGCCCACGATCGACACCATGACGATATCCATGTAGCTCTCGCGGTGGGTCGAATTGCAGACCGCGAGCAGCGTCACGACCGCGCCATTATGCGGCAGGCTGTCGAGCGTGCCGGCGCCGATGACCGCGACGCGGTGCAGGAGCCCCGGGTCAATGCCCTGCTCGTGGGCGATCTTGAGATAGGTCGCGCCGAGCGCGTCGAGCGCGATCGTCAAGCCCCCCGAGGCCGAGCCGGTCAGCGAGGCCAGCACATTGGTCGCGACCGCGAGCGACACCAGCGGCCCGCCCTCGATGCCGAGCACCCAGTCGCGCACCATCTCGAACGCCGGCAGCGCCGCGACAACCGAGCCGAAGCCGACGAGGCTCGCGACGCTCACGACCGGCAGGACGGATGCGTTCGCGCCCGCGTCCATGCTGTCGCGCAGCGCCGTCAGCCGGCGGAAGTTGATCGCGATCAGGACGACGATCGCGGCGAAAAGCGCCGTCACCACCGCCCAGACGCCGCCGACCGCGGCGATCGACGTTCCGCCCCATTCCGGGCGGGCGAGGAAGGAGCCGTCCATGCGCGGCAGGACAAAGAACGACATGAGGAGATTGACCGCGACGACGATGACCAGCGGCAGCGCCGCGAGCGCGATCGGCGGGCCGTCGGCGCTCGGGCGCCCGTGCGCCGCCTCCGGCGGGTCGAAGGTGCTCGCGGTGGTGGCGCGCTCGCGCACGACGAGGTCCTCGGCGGCCTGCTCGGCGGCGCCGCCCGCGTTCGGCGCCGCATCGCCATAGCCTTCGCCCTTCGCGCGCGCGCTTCGCTCGGCCCGCCCGAGCCACCACATGCCGAAGCCGAACATCACGATCGCGGCGATGATCCCCAAGCCGGGCGCGGCGAACGGCGTCGTGCCGAAGAACGGCATGGGGATCGCGTTCTGGATCGCCGGCGTTCCCGGCAGCGCCGACATGGTGAAGGTGGTCGTGCCGAGCGCGATCGCCGCCGGCATCAGCCGGCGCGGAATCTGAGCCGCGCGAAACAGCTCGTGCGCCATCGGCGCGATGACGAAGAAGGCGACGAACAGGCTGACCCCGCCGTAGGTGACGATCGCGCCGGCGAGCACGACTGCGAGCACGGCGCGCTGCGGGCCGAGCTTCTCGGTCATGAACTTCGCGATCGACGTCACCGAGCCCGAGTCCTCCATGAGCTTGCCGAACAACGCGCCGAGAAGAAAGATCGGGAAGAACTGCATCACGAACTGCGCTGCGCTCGCCATGAAGGTCTGCGTCCAGTGGGCGAGCATGGGCTCGCCGGCCAATGCGGCGGCGAGGATCGCCGCGGCGGGCGCGAGCAAAAGGATGCTCCAGCCGCGATAGGCGAAAAAGATCAGGAGCCCGAGGGCGACCAGAATGCCGAGAAGCCCCATGTGCTCAGACCCCCTCGAGCAGAACGTCGATGTCGAGCGTCGAGCGCTTGCCGAGATCCTGTCCGTGGTCGTCGAGAAACTCCTGCGCCGCCTTTCGCCCTTCCTCGCGCAAGAAAGAGAAGAATGGCCACTCGGCGTTCAGCTTCGACGACGCGCCGAGGTCGTTCATGATCGCGTTCTTCACGTAATGAATGCGCATCTCCGCCCACAGGCGTCCTTCGCCGTCGCCGGGATCAGCGACCTTGCGCAGGAGCGCCATCATCCTGAGCTCTTTCAGCGCCACGGCGTTGAAGGAGACTTCGTTCAGGCGGTTGAGGATATCGGTCGCGCTGCGCGGCACCCCCTTACGTTCGATCGGATTGATCGGCACGAGAATGGTGTCCCGCGCCTTCAACTCGCGAACCAGCGTGGTCAGCGTCGGATTGCCGGAATAGCCGCCGTCCCAATAGGCCTCGCCGTCGATTTCGATCGCCTGGAACATGGTCGGCAGGCAGGCGGAGGCGAGCAGGACGTCGGGCGTCACCGCTGCGTTCTTGAACACTTTGCCCCTGCCCGTGCGCACGTTGGTCGCGGTGATGAAGAGGTGGATCGGCGACTGCGCCAAAACGTCGAAATCGATCAGCTCGGCCAGAATGTCTCGCAGCGGATTCTTGCCCAATGGGTTCAGATCATAGGGCGACACCAGACGCGACATCAGGTCCATTGCGACATACATCGGCGAGGAATCGAGGGTCCAGCGGCCGAGCAGCACGTCCAGCGGCCCGCGCTGGAACGGGCTGAAGCGGGCGGCGTCCGAAACGCGGCGCCAGAATGTTTCGAGCGCATCGCGCGCGCCCGCGCGGCCCCCCGTTTGATGGCCGTAGACCATCACGGCGGCGTTCATCGCCCCCGCCGAGGTGCCTGAAATGCCGTCGATGTCGAGCCACGGCTCTTCGAGCAAGCGCTCGAGAACGCCCCAGGTGAAGGCGCCGTGAGAGCCGCCGCCCTGCAGCGCCAGGTCCACGAGGACAGGTTTGCGCTCGATCGGCGCCGTCGCAGGGGCCGGCTTTTTCGCTTTGGTCGGCATCTTGCTCCTTAAGGCGCTTGTGCAAACTTGGCGGCGAACCGCTCGCCTGCTCGTGACAGCGATGTTCGGTTTGAGCTCGCCGCACGAAACCGGACGTGCTCGAGCTTTGATTATTGGGGTCCAGGCGGACCTGCCGGCCACTGCGCGCTCTGCGCATGGCATCGCAAGGACGGCGGAGCAAGGCTATTGTTTCGTCGGCTCGATTATCCGGCAGACACTTTCGCAGCGCCAAGTGCAGCGCGCCAGCGTTATAGAGGATGGACTCGCGGTCGCCGAGGGGTAAACAGTGCGGCCCCGCCGTCGCAGATTGGATTGAGGATGACTGACCCTACGGACTTTCCAGAGCCGGAAGAGCTTGAATCTCGTCCCGATTCCTTCTTCTCGACGAAGAATCTGCTGCGAAACCTGCCGTTTGTCATCGCGCTGGCGCTCGCCATATTCGGCGTCGCCTACAGCAATTTCTCCGGCCATCCGATCAACGGCTATTGGGAATTCCTGGCGATCGCCATCGGCCTCGTGTGCATCTTCACCGGATGGCCGAACGCGCCCGATCGCGACAGCCGGTTCAAGCTGCTCTGGACCCAGGTCGCGCATTGGGTGGCGGTTGTGGTCGCGATGAACCTCGTCCTCCTGCAGGGCTTTCAGCAGTTGATGCCGGTTCAGGCCGCGGGTCTGGTGCTGATGCTGCTGCTGGGGCTCGGGACATTTCTCGCAGGCGTCAGCCTGGTGTCGCTCAGGATCTGTTTTCTGGGCCTCGCCATGGCGCTCAGCATTCCGGCGATGACCTGGCTCAAACAGGCCTCGCTTCTCCTGGCGTTGGCCGGTGTGGCGATCGCGGGCCTCGCCGTCGCCTTCTGGCCCCGCGGCGAGAAGGCCGCGAGGGACTGACCCGCGGGTCGTGGGGGACCGGCCGGGCGCCGCGGCGGACAATTGTTTGCGATAATCCGAAATCCCTGCTATAGATTCACACAGTCGGCGAAGCGAAGCCGCCCCCGCGAAAATGAGGACGGAAAGTGGAAGTATCAGGAGAGCAATTCGTCTTAACCGACTGAAATGGAGAGATTCTTAGCGCGTAATCGAAGCGGCAAGCGATTTGGATTTTGTTGCGCTGGCCTTGGATTTTGTTGCGCCAGGCTTTGACTTCGTTGCGCCGGATTTGGATTCTGTTGCGGCGCGGCTTTGATTGTGTTGCGGCGCGCACGTCAGCGTCCGGCGAACCCTGCCGCGGCCAGAACGAGGACGATCACGAGCAGCGCCATGCCGGCCGCCGGCCATTGCCTGAGCCGTCCGTCCAGCCGTTCGACCAGCGCGCCGACGGGGGACAGCGCGCGGAACGCCGCCTCCTCAGCCACGACAATGTCTCCGGGCGGGACACGCGGCAGCGGGTCCCCAAGCGCCCACAAGCCGGCGAAGAGAGCGGCGCCGACCAGCATCGGCCAGACCGCGTCCCAGAGCGCTCCCCCCGCCAGCGCCTCGGCGACATCGCCGCCAGCCGCCGGAAACATGGCCCATGGGACCAGCACGGAAAGCGCGGCGAGCGTGAGCCACGACCAGACCCGTTCCGGCGAGGCTTCGCGCTGGCCGCGGGCCGATCGCGCCAGCCGCATCACGAAATGCAGCATGAGCGCCGTGCTCGCGGCCGCCGAGGCGACAGCGGCCCATTTGGCCGGGCCATCGCCGAACGGCCCCTTGACCGCGAGCTTGGCGAGCGCCCCGCCGGTCAGCGGCAATCCGGCGAGGCTGAGCGCAAGCAGCCCCCCGACGATGAGCGCGGCCGTTCGGCCACGCCCGCTCCGCGCCGCGACGACGCCAACCGTGAGAAACAGGGCGCTCTTGGCGAAAACATGGTTCACCGCATAGAACGCCGCATCCGCCGCCGCGCCTTGATCAGCCGCCGCCAGACCCATGCCCAGCGCGGCGGCGATCACCCCCATCTGGCTCACGCTCGAATAGGCGAGCACGGTCTTGGGATTCTGCTGGGTCAAGCCGATCGCGGCGCCATAGAAGGCCGAGACGAACCCGGCCCAAGCCAGCGCCTCGCCAAAACCGGGCATGGGCACGCCTGCGGGCAGAAAGCGGATGAGGCCAATGATTCCGGCCTTGACCGCGGCGCCGCTCAGGACCGCCGCAGCGGGAATTGGCGCCGCGGTATAGGCGAGCGGCATCCAGCCGTGCATCGGCACAAGCCCGATCTTCATCCCAAAGCCGATGATGAGCAGCACGAGCGCCGCATCGCGCCAGGGCGACGTCGGCAGCGCGGCGACGACGGCGCGGATGTCGAGACCGCCGCCCGGGTCGCCCGCCGCGAGCATGACGAAGGCGATCAGGAGGACCGCTTCGCCGATCAGCGCGAACGCGAGGTACACCCCGGCGGCGCGGCTCGACCAGGCGTTCTCGTCGCTCGCGATCAGATAATAGGCGGGCACGCTGACCAGCGCGTAGACAAGATAGAAGGTCAGGAGATCGGCCGCGATGAAGACGCCCAGACTGCCCGCCATGGTGAGCAGCCACGAGACCGCGAAGCGGTCGGCGTTGGGCCTGCCCTTCTCGTCCGTGAGGGCGAAGACGCTACGGATCAGCCAGACCAGCGCCGCGGCGGCGAGCAGCATCCCCCCCGGCCGGTCGAGCCAAAGGCTCGCGCGCAGCGCCGGCAATTCCGCCCCGAACGGCGCGCCCCATATCGCCAGGAACGCGGCGGGAATCGCGGGCAATGGCGCGAGCGGCGTCATCGCCCATGCGAAGGCCCGCAGCCTCAGCGACACCGAAGCTGCCAGGATGACGAGCGGCGCGGCCAAGGCGGCGACCAGCAGGCCAGGGCCGAATTCCTGAGCGGCTCCCGCGAGCGGGCTCATCGGAGCGCGAGCCCGGCGCCCGGCCGCCCAATCTGCAGGAAGGCGAAGAACGCGGGCGGGGCGAAAGCGAGCAGGAGAGCCGCGAGCGCCAGCGTCAGCGCGACATATTCGCGCGAGCGGAGAGGCGCCCTCTTCAACTGCAAAGGCTCATCCGAGAGCGCCGGTTTCAGAACCCGGTGGAGATATCCGCCCGCGAGCAGTCCGCCCGCCAGCATCACCACGGCCCACACCCACTGCCCGGCCTCGACCGAAGCCTTCATGAGCAGCCATTTGGCGGCGAAGCCGCCGCTGGGCGGCAGCCCCATGAGCGAGAGCCCGCCGAGACCCAGCGCCAGAAACGTGACCGGCATCGCCCGCCCGGCGCCGCCGAGACCGGATATCCGGTCATGGCCGAGGGATTCGGCGACGAGCCCGGCGGAGAGGAACATCGCCGCCTTCGCGAAGGCGTGCGACAGCGCCTGCAGGACGCCGCCGCTGAAGGCGTCCGCCGCCCAGGGCCCGGCGGCGAGCGGGAACATGAGAAAGAGGTAACCGATCTGCGCCACCGTCGAATAGGCGATCAGGAGCTTCAGCCGCTGCTGGAGCAGGGCGAGCACGCTGCCGCCAAGGATCGCAGCCGAGCCGAGGGTAGCGAGAATCGCCCCGGGAATCGCTACCGGCAGCGCCGGCAGGACATTGAACCAGAGCCGCACGAGGAGAAAGAACGACCCCTTGACCACCAGTCCAGAAAGGATCGCGCTGGCTGGCGCGGGCGCGTTCGCATGCGCCGGCGGCAGCCAAAGGTGGAGCGGGAACAGCGCCGTCTTCGCCAGGAGACCTGCGGTCATCAGCCCCGCCGCGAGCCATACGGCCGGCTCGGACCGGATCTGGCTTGCCAGGAGGACGATGTCGAGAGTGCCGTAAGCTCCGTAAAGCAGCGCCACTCCGAGCAGATAGAACAATGCTCCAAACAACGCGAACATGAGATAGCGAAGCGCCGCCGCCAAGGTTTCCGGGCGGCCGTCGAGAGACACCAAGGGCACAGCGGCAAAGGTCAGAAGCTCGAGCGCGACATAGAGGTTGAACAGATCGCCGCCGAGAAAGATCAGGCCCAAGGCCGCCTGGATCGCCTGCAGCAGGGTCCAGAATACGAGCGGCGCCCGTTTCTCGCCTTCGTCCGGCGTGGCGAAATTGACCCGCGCGTAAAGCCCGGCGGCCGGCATGATCAGCGAGGCGGCGATCAGCATGACCGCAGAGAACCCGTCGGCTCTGAGCGCGATCCCGAGCGGCGGAGCGTAGCCGCCGAGGATATAGACGACCGGCTCGCCGGAGCGCCAAACGAGACTGGCGACTGCAACGGCGACGCCGAGTTGGACCGCCATCAGGCCGAAGGCGACCCGTTCCGCCTGCCGGCCGCCCAGCAGGAACGATAGCAGGACGCCTGCGGACGGGATGAGGATCGGCAGCGGCAGCAGGCCTCCGCCCGCCGTCGCTGCGATCGCCGAAGAGGCCCCCGTCATCCGGCGTCGGCCCGGTCGCCGGGAGGGCTCGCCGCGGGGTCGGCGGGCAGCGTCGTCTCGCCCGTCTCCTCGAAGAGACGCAGCGTCAAGGCGACGGCGATGGCGCTGGCCGCGAAGGCGACAACGATGCCGGTGATGACCATCGCCTGTGGCACAGGATCGGATGAAAGGCCCGCCGCCGCGCCTTTCCGGGCGACGATGCCGAATACGAGAAAAACGCCGCTCCCGATCAGGTTGAACGCCAAAATCTTGCGCAGAAGCTGCGGATCGGCGATCACCCCATAGAGGCCGAGTCCGACCAGCGCCGCCCCGACCAGCCCCGCCAGGGTCGCCGAGGTCATCGCCGGGGCTCGCGGCGCGGCGGACCCGCCACCAGCATGGCGAGGGTGACGGCGATGGTGAAGGTCATGAACGTCTCGATGAACAAAATGAGCGGCTTGGCGAGTTCCGGGCGGATAGGCGAAGTAGCCTCCCGCGACAGCCGCGCCGGCGACGCCGACGGCGAGAAACACGGCGGGACCTGCGATGAGCGCGGCCCGCAGCCAAAAGGCGCTCGTCTGCGGCGCTTCGGTCAAGCGGGCCATCATGACGATGATCCACATCGCGGCCAGAATGGCCCCGCCCTGAAACGCGCCGCCCGGCTCATTTGCCCCGACCCAGAAGACGTGGACGCCCACGAGGATACCGATCGGCGCCAGAACCTGGGCGAAGAACGAGAGCGTTGGCTCGGGACGCTCGGCGCGAGCCTCTCCGGGGCCGCCGCCCCAATATCTGTCGGCGGCAAGCGACCAAACGCCGACCACCGCCAGAACCAGCACGACCTTTTCGAGCATGGTGTCGAACGAACGGTAGGCGATCAGGACGGCGGTGACCGGGTTGCCAAGACCAGTCTCGGGCAAGCTCAGCATCGATTGAGGGGCAAGGGTCGGACCCTCGTCGGGCAGCAGAAGGACGACGGCGGCCAGCGCCCCCGCGACAATTAGACAAAGACCGGCGACGAACAGCCGCGTGAGTCCGGTCAGGCCTTCCCGCGGGGCTGCCACGGCGCCACGCAGCCGCGCAGCAGCGCCGATGAGGAGGACACCCGTCACTCCGCTGCCGATCGCCGCTTCCGTCAGCGCCACGTCAACCGCGAACAAGCGGATCCAGACCAGCGATAGCAATAGCCCGTAGACGACGTAACCGACGGTCGCGGCGAACGCTCCGGGCGCGAAAACAGTCCAGGCGGCGACAGCAAAAACCAGGAAGGCAAGGCCGACATCGAGCGCCTGCAGAACGCTCATGCCGCTGAACCTTTGCGCCGTACCGCGCGCCCGATCAGCTGGGCGGCGGTTGCGCCTGCCAGTTGCACCAGAGCCCAGATGGCCACAAGCCTGAGCGCATCGAGCAGGCTTTCCGCGCGTGGCAAGAGTCCGAGGACGATGAGGCCAAGGCCAAGATTGTCGGCCTTGGTCAGCGCATGAAGTCGGCTCAACGCGTCAGGGAAGCGCAACAAACCCACTGTGCCGGCGAGGAAGAAAAGCACCCCGGCGCCAATCGCGGCGATGCTGAAGACCTCGAGAACCAAAGTCATCGGTCGCCCGGCGGATTCGGGTCCGGCCGCTCGGCGGGCGCTCCGCTGTTGACGAAGGCGGCCGAGGCGAAGGCGGCCAGGACGGCAAGTCCAAGCGCGACGTCATCGACCCCCCGCGCGCCCGTCGCCGCCGCAATAAGGAGGAGCGACGCGATTCCGCCAGTCCCGATGAGCTGCGCCGCCATCATGCGGTCGGCGTCGCCCGGTCCGCCCAAAATGCGAATGAGTCCGACCGCGACGGTGAACAGGATCGTGCCCGCGGTCGCGAGGAAAAACTCACTCACCGCCGACCGCTCGGATAAAAAGGCGTTCTTCCGCCGCCAGATTGGCGGCGACCGGGTGCCCGACATCGAGGCAATGGACCAGCAGCGCCCCGTTCTCGTCAGTCCCCGTCGGCAGCGTGCCCGGCATCAGGCTCGACAGGGCACAGAACGCGCTTCGTGCGCCGCCGGGAGGCAATTCCAACGGGCAGGCCACGAATCCTGGCCGAAGTTGCAACCTCGGATTTAGCGCCCGCAAGGCCACGTCGGCGCCCGAAATGATCGATTGGCGCAAAAAGCTCGCCGCAAGTGACGCGAGCGCGGCGATTCTCGGGCGCTGTTGGGCTGGCGGCGAGAAGCGGATGCTGAACCAGGTGGCGCCAGCCACCGCAGCCAGGCCGACGGGAAGATCAGCTGGCGCCCATCCTGAGATCATGAGCCAAAAGGTAAGGAAAAGCGTCGCCCGAATGGCCGCAGCTCGCATGAAATCGAGTTGACCGTCGCCCGTCTGTGCGTTCAACGGGCAAGTCCGGCGGGCGCCTGCGGCACGAACTTCGGCTGCGCGTAAAGCCCGCGATGAAACCACGGGAGGGCAATCTTGTCAGCGGGACCGCTGGCGTGGCTCGGCATCCGTGATCCCAATCGCTGTGGCGCGGCGCGGGCGCAGAGCTATCACGTTCCCCTAAACAGGGGAAGCTTCAGCACAGCCGAGCAGCAGGAGGGGCCGCGCCCGCGGGAGCGGGAATCGCGCAAGCAGCGCGAACTACAAAGCGTGAAAGAAGCCGGAACCCAGAAACAGGCCGGCCGCCGAAGCTACCATGCGGAATCTAGCAGAAGAAGTAGTCAAACGCCGCACGGCGAGCCGCGACATCGAAGGACAAAAAACGAGGGGGGCCCCACTGATTGGCCCCCCGCAACCCCATACTTGATTCGCGCCAGCCCACGGCGCGCTCCGATTGCTCAGCTCTTGGGCGCGGCTGGCGCCGCGGGCTTCGAATGCATGTGGTGCATGTGATGAGCCGAAGCCCTGGCCCGGTGGCCGGCCGTGTTGCCCTTGCGCCGGATGTGGCCGCGATGCGAACCGGTGTGCTTGGCCGCCGGGGACGCCATGCTAGCAGCGGGAGCGTCGGGAGCGGCAGCCTGGGCCTGCGCCTCGATGACGGCGACAGGCGCGAGAGCGATAACGGCGCCAAGGCCGATCGCGAGAAGTTTCTTAACCATTGCAGTTCCTCTTGAAGCGAGTCTTCCAACTCTTGTTTCTCGAACATTCACAATCTGCACTTGCCATCATGAATTGGAGATGAATGTCGAGTTATTAGGTCCTGCGACAGTTAGCCCGCAATATTGTCTCTCCTGGCGCCCAGAGCGGAGTGGACGACGAGCGACACTACGCGGGTCGCCATCTAAGCCGCGTATCACGACCCTGGTTCTTGGCTTCCAGAAGAGGGGCGATGCCGGGGCACGAGCGGCCAGTATTCGCTAGAGCAAACACTGGCCGAAGTCACACGTTTCTAGAAGCGAGAAGCCGCGCAGTGGCGCAGCCAAGCGCTTTGCCGCCTGCAACCACAGCGATTGCCTGACCACTCATGAACAGCGTCGGCGATACGGATCCACATTTGTGCTAGTGGCGCCGCCCCGGCGGGGTGGTTACGTCACCAAAGGGCATGTCTTTTGGCCTTTGGCCTCATGGGCCGCCAACGCCGGAAGGGTGATCCTTGTCGCTGGGCGTGGCGGCGTCTGGGGCGTTGACGTAGAAAACGCTGGCTTCGGAGGAAAACGGTCAGGGAGCGATAGGATTCACGATTATCGCCGGAGGCGAGCTCTCATGACCCGTACGAGCAAGGACCTCGCCGATTTCGCCGGCGCGTCAGCGCCGCGGGTGCTCATCGTCGAGGACGAGGCCGACTTGGCGTTGCTCATCAGCTATAACCTCGAGGCAGAGGGCTACGTCGTCGAGACCTTAAGGCGCGGCGATGACGCCGAGGTGCGGCTGGCTGAAAACACGCCCGACCTCGTAATTCTCGATTGGATGCTGCCCGGCATTTCCGGCATCGAGATTTGTCGACGACTACGGGTCCGGGAGGCCACCCGCGCCCTGCCCATCATCATGGTGTCCGCCCGCTGCAAGGAATTGGAGCGTGTCCGTGGACTGGCGATCGGCGCGGACGACTATGTCGTCAAACCATTCTCGGTGCCGGAGCTCATGGCGCGGGTGCGGGCGCTCCTGCGGCGCAGCCGGCCGGAACGCATCGCCGAGCGCCTTTATGCCGGCGACCTCGATCTCGATCGGGTCACCAGAACTCGTTCGGCGCGGCGGTCGGGTCATTAATCTCGCGCCGACCGACTTCCGTCTGCTGGAGTATTTGCTCGAACGGCCGGGGCGGGTGTTCTCGCGCGCCCAGCTGCTCGATCTGGTTTGGGGGCGCGCGGCGGAAATCGATGAACGCACGGTCGACGTGCACATCGGGCGTCTGCGCAAGCGGCTGAGCAAGGGCCGCGAACGTGACCCGATCCGCACCCTGCGCGGCGCCGGCTACACGTTCGACGAAAGCTTCGGCAGGAACTGAAGCCCCGACCCCCATTTGGCCCAGCGAGCGGCGTTTTCGGCCTGTTCCCGCCTGCTCCTGCGTTGCGGCTGTCGTCGCCGCGACGTAGAACGACGCATGGCCCATAGGACAGCAAGCGCGGATCTGCCGCTCCATGGCGGACGGGTGCCGCTGTGGCTGGCCGAGCGTATGACCCGTCTCGGTGCGGTCATCGCCGAGGCGATCGTGCATCACTACGGTCGCGACGAGCTCCTTCGCCGCCTTGCTCATCCGTTTTGGTTTCAGTCCTTCGGAGCGGTCATGGGCATGGACTGGCACTCGTCCGGAACCACGACGAGTGTCGTTGGAGCGCTGAAACGCGGTCTTGAGCCGTTGGCGGGCGAGCTTGGCGTTCACGTCTGCGGCGGCCGCGGCAAACATTCGCGCAAAACGCCAGAGGAACTGGTTGCGATCGGGGAACGAGCGGGGTTCGACGGATCGGCGCTCGCGAGCCTCAGCCGGCTGGTGGCGAAGGTCGACAGCGCCGCCGTCCAGGACGGCTTTAATCTCTATCTGCACGGCTTCATCGTAACCGATGACGCGCGCTGGGCGGTGGTCCAGCAGGGCATGAATGACGCGAGCAGGACGGCTCGCCGTTACCACTGGTTGAGCGAGGGACTGACGAGTTTGGTCGATGAACCGCATGCGGCGATCGACGGGCTCAACCAAGGCGAGATCACCAACCTTACGGATCGTCGCGCCGATCGCTCTAGGCGGGGCCAGATCGAGCTCCTGCAGTCGCTGGGTCCGGATCGGCTGGCGCGTGAAGTCGCCCTGATCGAGGCAAAGCCTCGGAAGCCGCCGCCTGGCTCCGATCCCCGCCAGCTTAGTCTGCCGCATCTCACCATGCCCGGTCATCATGATGTCCGCGCAAGCGACGTGCTCATGCCGCGCCTTCACGCGAGCCTCACCGCGGCCGCCAATCGGGGGCCCGCCGACTTCGCGGACTTGCTGCTCGTGCCCGGCGTCGGCGCCCGCACGGTGCGGGCGCTGGCGATGGTGGCCGAAGTCATTCACGGCGCGCCTTACCGGTTCACCGATCCTGCGCGCTTCTCGTTCGCGCATGGCGGGAAGGACCGACATCCGTTCCCGGTTCCGCTCAAGGTCTACGACGAGACGATCCGGGTCATGAAGGCGGCGGTGCAGAAGGCCAGGCTCGGGCAGGAGGACAGGCTTGCCGCGATCAAACGGCTGGACGACGAGGCGCGGCGGGTCGAAGCAGGCGCGGCCGGACGTCCGTTTGCGGACCTGATCGCCGAAGAGCGGCGGCTGTCCCGCTCGTTCGCAGGCCGCAGCGTCTTTGGATGGGAGAGGCCGCCGGAGGCGGTCCGGACGTCCCGCGAGCCCTTAGCGCGCCGACGAGGCAAACGAGCCTTGAGTGATCGCGCGGCCGATTTGGCGATCGGCCGCGCTTGGGTTTTCTTGGTTCAGGGCCGTTTGGCGGCGAGCCGGCGCTCAGGACGGTTTGGATTATCTTGGAATTGTTTGGATTCTCTCGTCAGAATCTAGCCTTTTCAGTAGGTTGCGCGGGGTTGAACCGCGAGACAATTATTCCCGCGCTTTGCCGACGGGGGGGCAGTGTGGTGGTATCAATCGCTACATCTTGTGCCCGCCGATTTCACGGCGCTGCCGAGTCCGGTCCGCGCGGTCGCGTGTGATTTACATACCGTGCGCGTAGGCTTTGCCCGCAGCCATCCTGATTGGTTGGATTCCGACGGTGGCCACGACGCGCGAATATGACAGTGTGTAGGCAAACGTAGTGGTCAAAATCTGTGTGCGCTTCCCACCGACGGACCGTCGACATGAAAGCGGCTAGCAGGCGGTGGCCGTGGACGTCGCAGTTGGGCGGGAAGCCGAAATAGACCGAATGTCTGGTTCGGGCGGAGGAGCGGTCGGTCTCGAGTGGTAGTAACTTCCAGATGGTGTGGGACATCGGGCTCGAGACGTTCACTGGTATCGTGGATCTTTGCAATTGTTTCCCGCGGCGAACTCAGCCGCAACCCGCTCTTTGCCCCAGATCTTGTTGCCAGCGCGGCGCGGGTGTTCACGAAAATAGCGATTGCGTTCATCGAAGTAGCGATCGATTGCCGCCTTGGTTTCGGTGACGCTCTGGTAGTCGCTGTTGTGGATGATTGCCCGCGCCATCCCACTAAAGACCGACTCAATGACATTTAGGAACTGCGCCCGAGCCGGCAACGGCGCGGTATCTACAATTGGGCCGCCGGACTCCGTTGCAGCCCTATTGTTTTCCTCGATCCGCTCGGACAGGCGCTTCGAAATGTGCCATGACGCCGCGTCCCACGACAGGTAAAGCCTTCGCCGGTCACGGTAGCGATCAAGGAGCAAGTCCATCATTCGGATCATCTCTGTCGTGTTCTTCTTGGTGCTGTAAAAGTGGGTGACCTGATTCCCCGAAAGTTCAAGAGCCGCCGTGATAATCAGGCATCCCTTGGACTTCTGCCATTGCGCTACCTGCGGTTCCTCCGCGGGTGCCGCGAGAACGCGCCCTGGCTTTGCTTTGACTGCGAACGGACCAAACTCATCGATAGAGAAAAAAGCTTCATCGGGCCCGAGTCCCGATAGGATCAAACGGATGTGGGCGAGCTTTTCGGCGTATTGAGGATCGTTCGACGTAAGCACGCGCCGCGCTTTGCGCCATTTGTATCCGGCGGCCTTGGTGATCGCCCTGACGACACCAGCGCATGCAGGGCGCCCCTGTTTCGCTAGTGGATCGAATCTAACACTTGATGCCCGCGCCTGACGGCGGCGATGATTTTGTCCGGGTCTGCGGTCCATGTGAAGGGCCTGGACTGCTGATTGTGCTCTTCGAGGAAGCGGTTGATCGCGGCTTGCAGATCGGTGACGGACCGGAAGACGCCTCGCTTGAGCCTGCGCTTTGTGAGAGTGGCGAAGAAGCCCTCGACCGCGTTGAGCCAGGAAGCGGACGTCGGCGTGAAGTGGAATGTCCATCGCGGATTGCGTTCGAGCCATCGGCGGACATTGGGATGCTTGTGGGCGGCGTAGTTGTCGATGATGGCGTGGATCGTCTTCCCCGCAGGAACCTGTCTTTCGACGATATTGAGGAAGCGGATGAACTCCTGATGGCGATGGCGCTGCATGTTGCGGCCGATCACCGTGCCGTCGAGGACGTTCATCGCGGCGAACAGCGTCGTCGTTCCGTGCCGCTCGTAGTCGTGTGTCATCGTTCCGGCGCGGCCCTTCTTCAGCGGCAGTCCGGGCTGGGTGCGGTCCAGCGCCTGAATCTGGCTCTTCTCGTCGACCGACAGGACGATGGCGTGCGCGGGCGGATCGACATAGAGCCCGACGACGTCGCGCAATTTGTCGACGAAGCGCGGATCGTTGGACAGCTTGAACTGGCGCATCCGGTGCGGCTGGAGGCCGTGCTTGCGCCAGATACGTTGAACCGAGCTGACGCTGAGCCCCGCCGCCTTCGCCATCAACAAGCCGGTCCAGTGGGTCGTCTCGCCAGGCGGTTCGCCAAGTGTCAGCGCGACGACGCGCTCGGCGGCCCCGGCGCTCAGCGGTGGGATGCGCGAGGGACGCGTCTTGTCGCGGAGCAACCCGTCGAACCCCGCCTCGATAAAGCGTTCTTGCCAGCGCCATACGCAGGTCTTGGACTTGCCGGTTCGCCGCATGATCTCGTTCGTGCCGACACCATCGGCCGTAAGCAGCACGATCTCGGCCCGCCAGACCTGCTTCTGCGGCGCGTTGCGGTCACGAACCAGGGCTTTGAGCCGACAAATATCGGCAGACGAAACCGAAAGGGATTTTCCTGCGCGCATCACGCAAACTCGCACGCCGAAATCCCAGAGGGAATCCCATCCGGGATTCAACTGTCAGGTTCGATCCACTAGGACCGCGCGGATGTCGGCCATGGTCCAAGTCGTGCGGTTTATGCCGTGATCGGCGGGAGGCTCGTGCAGAAGCGCGAATATAGAAGCCTTGAGTCCTTCGTCATTGATCTTGAGCCGGCGTGTGGCTTTCCGTGTGAACAGCTCCTTCACGCCGCCGGACTCGTAAATGCGACGGCAGCGTCGAATCGTAAGACGCGACATCCCCAAGGTGGTCGCGATCGTATGGTCGCTGATGCCGCGCAGGTGAGCGAGAATAGCCACGGCCCTCTTACGAACGGGCTTCGAACCAACGTGCGTTCTGGCGATCAACTCGTCGAAGTCGCCGGGGTCGCGATACTTGCCTCGCAGCTCGACCGGAGGGGTGCCGGTTCGCAAGACTCGGTTTAACCAGTCCACGTCTTGTCGCGTTTGCGCATGTCGCGAAAAGAGCACCCGATGCTCACGCAAGCGCGCGGCAACCCGCCCAAAACGTTGGAGGCCGGCCGAGGAAATCAATGGCGAGCCATTAAAGGAAAGCGACCGGAGGGTATTAATCGCGTCTTTCTTTGAAGTGGAGATGATTTCTTCGTAAAGATGCTCCCAAAAAATCTTGTTTGGAGCTTGGCTCGCACAAGATCGATACTTCAGGTAATCGCGGACGGCACCGTAACTGGCAGAATAATTTTCCTGCCGCTTCAAATACCGATAGATTTCACTTATAGATACTTGATGGGGTACGATTGTAAATACGCTCGAAGTCGCAATGGCATCGAGCGTTGCCGTGTGCTGCCGCAAGGCCGGGTGTTTAGGCGTTCGCGGCTTGTAGGGCTGCGGAAGCTCGTGCAGAAGCATTTTTCTGATGGTGTTCCTGCTCAGACCAGTCTGCCTGGCAAGTTGGCGGCGAGAGACGCCTTCCTCGAGCACCTTTCGGCGGACCATCGTCCACTGAGCAACGTCGTGATACACTGGAAGCCTCACCCGTCTCGTATCGCTATTGCGGCCTCGGGCTTTGTCGAGTGCTCGCCAAATGTGCGTTGGTGACATCGTAGCCGACGGTGGTGGCGTCAGGGCGAACGTCGCAAAAGGGTCGAATTTACCCGTTCGCCGCGGTGCTGGCGAATGACCGCTGTTTGAGGCACTCCCGCCGTTCCCGCCCCGGACGACAGGCGGACGCGGGAAGACATATGGCCAGGAAATTGCGGTGTCGCGCTCAAAACGACGGGAAAATAGCATCTGCGTTAAAAATAAGCGGCGCGTAAGCTGCAACTAAAAACCTATTTCAGATAACTGTGATGACGTCAGCGGAATACAATGCCACGCTCGGAAACCGCGGGAAGTTAAATTTCCGCGATAAAATTCAGCGGCGCGTGGGGCGCATTTAGAAACCCAATCTCCGATGATTGCCGATGCCACGCACGCCATCGCTATGCGCGCGGGAAATGGCGGGAAAATATATCCGCGTTAAAAATAAGCAGGCGAGCGGAGTGCAAGTTAAAAAGCGCCTATCTCCGATAGTTGCAGTCACGCCAATGTCAGCACGATGCACGCTCCGAAACGGCCGGATATGATAGCCGTATAAATAAATAAATCGCACGCTGGACGCAGATAAAAATTAATTGCCGGAAATTACGCCTATGCGTAGCCGATAAAAACGCTACGCTATCATAACAATCATATTAAATATTTTGTCGCGGCGTATAGACGTACCAAAATTACGCTATAAGTAAATATACCGTGCACATTATAACCATATATATCTGCGCATGTCGGCAGTCTCTGGTGATATTTTCTTTGCAAAATGGACGATCGACCAAGACAACATCACATAATTGCCGTATTTACTGTCGACGATGGCCGCATTGCGCGCCTCACGCAGGCAAGGGAAAAGCGCCTACGCACTTCACACGGGCGCGCCTACATCGCCTCGATGATCTGCCCGGTCTCCATATCCTCTTCCGCCGCGAATTCATTGGAGAACGCGATTTCGCTGGTTTCGAGCCATTTCGGCCGCGCCGGCTTGCTGGGCGTGAAATATCCGTTGGGCGTTGGGTTCTTCGCCGGCAGTGTCTCAGCCAATTCGAAACAGCGGCGCGCTGGGCGGTCCTCGGTCCCGTAATAGAGCTCGGGCCGGAGCGCGTTCAGCCGTCGTTTGAGCCCGGGAATATGCACGTCGATTGTGCGCGGGCGCTTGAGCAGGAGCGCGTCCAACTGAACGCTATTCTCAACAGAGCGACCGAAATTGAGTCAGCAGAGTGGGACCGATCGGACGAGGAAAGAACCATCAAGTTTCGGAGACAAATTGGCGAAGGGATTGCGCGTGGATTGGACGGGGATTTTGTTCAAGCCGATAAGATGTTGGATAAAGCGGAAGAATATAGGATAAGCGTACAAAAGACAGCTCGGCGAAAACAAGCAATAGCAGATCAAGTTAAAATCAAAGATGAGTGGAGAGATTACTATAGACGTTGGACAACTACACACTACATCATCGGTGTCGGGGCCTTACTGTCGTCAACTTTGGTTGCATCGCATCCAACGTGGGTCGGATTCAACGAAGGCGGAATTAGCTTCTTAGCATGGCTGGTCGCCGTCTTTACAGGTCTACTCACATTTCTCACGCCTGGCAAAAGAGCGGATCGCTATCGTCGGGCGTGGTCGGTAATTAACGCGCAAATCATAAGGTACAACTCCGACCAAACTTGCACGCCAAATGATGTTCTCGATGGATACCTGAAAGGGGAAAACATCTTGTCCGAGACCGAGGAACCCGCCATACGACGCGTGGGCGGCTCGGCGCGCCCGCAAACAACAATGAAAAAGGGCAATCAGGACGGCGGCGGCTGATCCATACGCGCACGATATGGGCGTCGCGCGCGGTCGCGCAAACCGGACTTCGCAGAAGTCGCAAGACACAAGATGTGGCGATTGATACCACCACCCTGCCCCGCGCTTTGCCGACGTCGAAAGAGTTCTCGACAGCAACCCGCGGGGCTCGGCATGCGAAAAGGCCGGATAACCATGGCGAGACCATAGCCTGAGTTCTGTTTTCCCGCAATCACTTTTGCCGTGTGGGCCTCCCCTTTTGGCCGCGCATCAGCCAAAACCAGACAGCTCGACTGTGGATTGTGAATCGAATGGATTCTGAGGGTCAAGAGACGCGGACGAAGACTCCTGCAGTCAATGGCGCGGGCGCAGGGCGGGAGTTGAGCGAGCCCGCCGCGCCGCCCTCGCCCGGACCGAGCCTTCCGCGAACGCCGAAGGTCGCGCGTGGGCCTGCCCTCGTCGTCGGGCTCATCGTGGCGGCGATCGTTGGCCTGTCGCTCTGGTACCTCGTGCAGCCGCAGCCCCTGATCATCCAGGGCGAGGCGGACGCGACCCGCGTCGACATCGCAGCGCGCGTCGATGGCCGGGTCGGCGAGCGTCCGGTTCAACGCGGGGATAATGTCACCGCGGGTCAATTGCTGTACAGAATTGACAATCCGGAGCTCCTGACCAAGCTCAACGAGGCTGAAGCGGGGCTGGCTGTCGCCTCCGCTCAGCTTGCGAACATCCTAGCCGGCACTCGCGCCGAAACCATCGACCAGCGCAAGGCCGCGGTCGAGAACGCCTCCGCCAACCTGACCCTCGCTCAGCAAACCTACGATCGCCTGAAGGCGCTGACCGCGCCCGGTTTCTCGCCCGTCCAGAAACTCGACGAAGCGACCGACCAACTGCGCGTGGCGGAACATGGGCTCGATCAGGCGAAGCTCGCCGAACAGGAAGCCATCGCCGGCCCGACCAAGGAGGAACGCGGCATTGCCCGCGCAAATGTGGTTCAGGCCCAAGCCGTGATCGACACGACGAAGGCGCAAGTCGATGAACTCACGGTCAAGGCGCCGATTGCCGCGCAGGTCTATCAGATCGGGGCCGAGATCGGCGAATATGTTTCTCCGGGTGTGCCTCTTCTGTCGCTCGTCGATCTGAACGACGTATGGCTGCGCTTCGATTTGCGCGAAGACCTCGTCAAGAAACTGAAGGTGGGCGACCAGTTCCAGATGCGCGTCCCGGCGCTCGGCGACCGGGTGATCACCGCGGCGGTCAAGGTTATCGCCGCGAAGGGCGAATATGCCGGCTGGCGCGCCACCCGTGCGACCGGCGACTTCGACCTGCGCACCTTCGAGATTCGCGCCTACCCGGTCGAGCCCATCCCTGAGCTCAGGCCCGGAATGAGCGTCTACGCGGTCTGGCCGGACGGCGGCCGATGAAGGCGCCGCCGCGACCGGGGTTCCTTCTAGTCGCCGCCCGCGAATGGCGGTGGATGCGCCGCGACCGCCTAGCGCTGTTCCTTGCGATCGGGGTCCCGGTCTTCGCCTTCGCGGTTCTGGCCCTCATCTTCAGCAATGCCGTGATCCGCAATCTCAAGGTGACCGTCGTCGACGCCGATCGCTCTCCGACGTCGCTCACCTATGTTCAGGCCGTCGCCTCGGCGCCGGGGATCAGCGTCGCAGAGCGTTCCGGCGACATGACGAGCGCCATGCACGCCATCCGCTCGGGCGATGCGATCGCTGCGATCTACATCCCCGAGAATTTCGAGCGCGACCTTGTCGCGGCGCGGCGCCCGAAGATCGTTGCGCTCTACAACCGGCAGTATTTCACCCCCGGCAACAGCGCTTCATCCGCGATCTCCAACGCGATCGCCGCAGCGACCGCGACGCTGCCGCGACCGCCTGAGGCCGGCGGGCCGTTCACGCCGGGGTCGCTGGTTGTCGAGCAATATGTGCTTACCAACCCGGCGCAGAACTACGCCCAGTTCCTGCTCCGCGCCATCTTGCCGACCGTTCTTCACGTCGTCGTCGCGATCTCCGCCGGCTATGCGGTCGGGTCCGAATTTTCGCGCCGCAGCCTGCGCGCCTGGCTCAAGGCCGCCGGCGGCAGTCCGCTTACCGCGCTTCTCGGCAAGTTTGCGCCGCTGTTTGCGATTTTTATTCTGATGATGGTCGCTGACGCCGGCATCGTCCACGGCCTCTTCAACGTTCCCTTTCGCGGCGACTCGGTGTTGATGGGGGCGGCGGCCTGCCTGCTCGTCATCGCTTATCTTTCGCTCGGCGGGCTATTCCAGCTTCTCACGCGCAATCTCGCGCTCGGCATGAGCGTGACCGCGATCATTTGCAATCCGGCGTTTGGCTTTGCCGGCGTCGGGTTTCCGGTTCTCGCGATGAACGGCTTCGCGCGCTTCTGGGGCTCCCTTCTGCCGTTGCGTTGGTACATCGAGATCCTGTTTGACCAGGCGGTGCGCGGATTGCCGCCGTCGAGCTCGATCCCGCCATTCATAGTCCTTGGCGGACTTGCGATTGCGCTCTTCGGGCTCGGCTGGTTGAGGCTCGGAGCGATCGCCGCGGCGCCCTCGCCCGCTGCGGAGCCGGAGCCCGCCGAGCCTGCGTTCGCCGTCGCCGGCGTAGGAGGCGCGATGGCGGCCGAGATTCGAGGCATCCTCAACGACCGCGGCGTCTTCGGCCTGATCGTCCTCGCCCCGATCATCTACGGCCTGCTCTATCCTCAGCCCTATCTCGGACAGCTCCTACGAGGAATCCCAATCGCCGCCGTCGACCAGGACCGCACCGAGGTCAGCCGCGATCTCGTGCAGACTTTGAACGCCGATGAAGCGATCACGGTCGCCGTCCGCGCGGATAACCTCGCCGACGCCCACGCAGCCTTGGCGCGACGCGAGGTGTTCGGGATCGTCGATATTCCGAAGGATACAGAAAAGGAGGTCCTCAAAGGCAATCGGGCCCGCGTCGCCGCTTATGTCGATTTCGGCCTATTTTCTCCTCTTCAGCCGCATGCTGCAGGGAATCACCGAAGCGACCGGAACCGTCAGCGCGGACCTCGCCGAGCGCGGAGCGCGAACCGACGGCAGCCTCGCGCATGCTGCGTTGACTCGGGGCTCGCCCGTCGAGCTCGTGTCCGAGCCGCTGTTCAACCCGACGGGCGGATACGCAAGCTACGTCGTTCCCGCCGCCTTCATCCTCATCCTGCAACAGACCCTGTTCCTCGGCGTTGCAACCGTTGGAGGCGTCGCATTCGAGCAGGGCGGTAGCGCGGGCCGGCGGCGTCGCGTCGGCGCGCGCGCTATCCTCGGCCAAGCACTGGCGCATCTCTGCCTCGCGGCGCCCGGCCTCGCGCTCTATTTGATCATTCTGCCGCGCGTCTACGGCTTCTCAACACTTGGCCGGCCGATCGAACTGCTGCTCATGGCGATACCTTTCGTCCTGTCGGTAAGTTTTCTCGCTCAATTTGTGAGCCTCTGGTTCAAACGCCGCGAGACGGCGGTGATTCTATTCATCGCGGTCAGCCTTCCACTCTTTTTCCAGGTCGGCGTCTCGTGGCCGGTCGAGGCCATTCCCGACGCTATCCGCGCCGCAAGCCGCATCTTTCCCAGCACATCGGCGATCGACGGACTCGTGCGCCTCAACCAGATGGGCGCGAGCCTCCACGATGTTTGGCGCGATTGGGCGAGTTTGTGGGTACTGACCGCGCTCTACGGCCTCCTCGCCGTGGCCGCGCGCCGATTTTTCGCACGCGAGGACGCTTATGGCGCGTAGTAATTCCTTTCGCCGCCCGCTCGCGACCCTGGCGCTAGTCCTTGGCCTAGGGTCGGTCGGCGCGGTCGTTTATCGCCTCGGGGAGGCCAGCGGCGCACCGCCCGCGCCGATCATCGGGGTCGTGCGCCAGACCGAAATCCGGATAGCGCCGGAAATGAACGCCCGCGTGGAGTTGTTCCACGTCGCCGCCGGGCAAACGGTGCGGAAGGGCGATGTTCTGGTGACGCTGAGCAGCCCCGACCTCGCCGCCGCGGTCGAGCAAGCCAAGGCGAGCCTCGCATCGGCGAACGCCAACCGGGCGAATGTCTACGCCGGCGTCCGCCAGGAAGAAATCGACACTGCGGCGCAGGACGTTCGGATCGCCGACGCCAATCTCGCGCTCGCGCAGCAACAGCACGAACGCGCCGCCAAACTCGCGGCCAAGGATTTTGTGAGCAAGCAGCAACTCGACCAGGCGACAGAGGCGCTGGGCAGCGCCGAGGCCGAACTCAGCCAGGTCCAGGCGGCTTACGCCCAGAGCAAGGCCGGTCCAACCAAGGAGGAGCGGGCGATCGCCGATGCTCAGGTCGCCTATGCTCAGGCAGCGCTCGCGGACATCGAGGCAAAACTGAACAAGACGACGCTTTCGGCTTCCGTCGACGGCGTGGTGACCCTGCTGGTCGCCGAGCCCGGCGAGGTCGTCTCTCCAGGACAGCCGGTTCTTGCCATCGCCCCCGCGAACGAGCGCTGGTTCACTTTCACCATACGCGAGAACATGCTCTCGGGCCTGACTGTCGGTTCGCCCGTGCGTCTGCTCGCGGCCAACGGCGACCGGATCGACGCCAAGGTCACGGAACTTCGGCCGCTCGGCGAGTTCGCCGTTTGGCGGGCGGCCCGCGCGGTCGGCGATCATGACCTCAACAGCTTCCTCCTCCGCGCCGACCCGGACCAGGAGGTTCCATCCCTCGAGCCGGGCATGACGATCTGGATCGATCGCGGCGCGAGCAACTGATTCATCACTCCTTTGCGGGTGGGTATTCATACGCATTGCCACGACATTGCCCACACGGCATCGTCCACACGGTCGCGCCTCGGCCCCCGGCGGCTCGCACACGAGCGCGCGCCTGGTCCCGCGCTGATTCGCCTCAGCGCGGGACCACTCCTTGCCTCACCTCACTGCAATTGGCGACCCATTTGCGCTCCGCGCCGCCGATACAGGACGGCGGCGGGCAGCGGCTCGTTGCCCAAAATGATGTCCGCGGCCTTCTCCGCTACCATGATCGTGGGCGCGTTTGTATTGCAGGAGGGCACGAAGGGCATGACCGATGCGTCGACAACCCTGAGCCGGTCGATCCCGCGAAGCTTAAGATCGGGCGTCACAACCGCTTCCGCGCCGGCTCCCATGGCGCATGTGCCAGCCGGGTGATGGTCCGTCTTGCAGGACCGGTAAGCGTACTCGGCAAGCTCCTCGTCGGATTTCCGGTTGTCGCCCGGCAGACGTTCGGCGAGGACATAGGGTTTCAACGCCGGCTGGCGCAGAATCTCGCGCGCGAGCCTCAAGCCGCTCAATGCGCACATGCGATCATAGGGGTCCGCCCAGTAGTTCGGATCGATCAGCGGAGCGGCTTTCGGATCGGCGCTCGCGAGCCGCACCGTCCCGCGCGACCTTGGGCGAAGGAACGCTGAATTGAGCGTAACGCCGGGGTTCTTCATCTGAGCGACGCCCGCTTCGATTCCCGATCCGAGTCCGAGATGGAACTGGATGTCGGGGGATCTCGCTCCCTTGTCCGCGTACCAGAACCCGCCGGTTTCAAAGAGCGTGGAGGTCACGGGCCCGGTCTTGAAAAGGAGATACTGGATCCCGGCCCAGACGGTGCGATGCGCCTGCGCGACCCGGTCGTAGGTGTGATCGCCGGTGCATTCCGAGATCGCGTAGAGGTCGAGATGGTCCTGCATGTTGCTTCCGACGCCGGGAAGGTCGTGGACGACGGTAACACCCGCGGCCTTGAGCGCGTCGGCCGGACCGACCCCGGAAAGCTGCAGGAGGCGCGGCGAACCGATCGCGCCGCAACTCACGATAACCTCGCGATCCGCGCGCAAGGTTTCAGTCCCGTTGCCGCTGACGATCGTCGCTCCGACAGCGCGGCCGTTCTCGATCTCGATCTTCAGCGTTTGCGCATTCAAACGCACAGTCAGGTTCTTCCGGTCTCGCGCGGGCCTCAGGAACGCGCTCGACGCGGAAGACCGCCGCGCGTCGCGGGTCGAAAGCTGATAGTGCCCGATGCCATCCTGCACCGCGCCGTTGAAATCGTCGTTGAACGGGATGCCCAGCTCCTGGGCCGCGCGAAGGAATGCGAAGCTGATCGGCAAGGGGTTCACGGGATATGAGACCCCTAACGGGCCGCCGTAGCCATGGTACGCATTGACGAGGCGCTGGTTGTCCTCGCTGCGAACGAAATACGGCAGCACCTCGCGATAGCTCCAGCCTTTGCAGCCAGCCTCGCTTACCCAGGCGTCGTAGTCCTTCGCATTACCGCGCGTGTAGAGTTGCGCGTTGATCGAGGAACCCCCGCCTATGATCTTGGCTTGCGTGTACCAGATGACGCGACCGTTGAGATGCTTTTGCGGAACCGTGCTCCAGCCCCAGCTCGCCACGCCCTTGGTCATCTTAGCGAAGCCCGCCGGCATCGCGAAAAGCGGATTCCAGTCACCCCCGCCCGCCTCCAGAAGCAACACCTTGTTGGCCGGGTCGGCGCTCAGGCGATTTGCCAGAACGCAACCCGCTGGACCTCCGCCGATGATGATGAAGTCGTAGGCCATGGCGCTTCTTCCTAAATTCGTCGCAGATCGTGCTTCGCGATGTGATCGGCGACGCGAAGCGCCTGCGCGGCGATTGTCAGAGACGGATTGACCGCAGCGGACGTCGGCAAGAACGAGGCGTCGACCACGAACAGATTCGGATGGTCCCAGGCGCGGCAGAAAGGATCGAGCGGCGAAGTCGCAGGATCGGCGCCGATGCGAACGGTCCCACATTGATGCGACGGCGTGCGGCGGTCGAAGGCTCGTGAAAGGACGATCGGGTAGCCTGCGGCGCGCAAGCGTTCCTTGAACCTGCCGACCAGCATTTCGTGGGTGATCCAATTGCTACGCTTCCAGTCGAGACGGATCTGCCCGCCATCGACCGTGACACGGCTTTCCGGATTGGGGAGATCCTCGCTCATCGCGTACCAGTCCACCGAGCGCCTGCTTACCGGTCCGAGCGCCCATTCCGGCGCCAGGCGCACGCTGGACTTGAGGATCGGGGCGGTGACCCGCCCGAGGAGCTGGATGTTGCCGAGCGGCGGCCCGCCGCGCCCGTCATCGAGATAAAAATCATTGATCCCAAGAGTCTTCTGATAGACAGAGTCGTTGACGACGCGCGGATCGATCGCCACGACCGCCGACGCATTGTGGTTCATGAAATGCCGGCCGACCGTGTCCGAACGGTTGGCGAGGCCTTTCGCTCCAGATCGCAACAACAACGCAGCTGAATTGACGGCGCCAGCGGCCAGCACGACGATTTTCGCGCCGATGATGCCGCGCTGACCGCCCTGCCTGACCTCAAGTCCCGCGACACGCGAGCCGTTGGGCTCAACGATTATCCGTTCAACGTATGCATTGGTGCGGAGCTCGACGTTCGGGTGCGCCAACGCCTCTTCAATGCCGCAGCTCTCCGCGTCCATCTTTCCGTGGCCCGCATCGGGAAACGCATCCCATGGCGTCTTCGCTCGCTGCATCCACCTTTCGATGTCGACGCCAAGCGGGAGCGGAAACGGGCTGAGCCCCGCGCCCTTCAGGCGCTCGCGGACCTTTGCAATCGCCGGTTCATCCGGCACAGGGCCAAACGGGTACGACTTCGAATGTCCCGGCTCGGTCCGATCGAAGCCCAACGCGCCGCGAACCCGATAGAGCTTCTCCGCGGCCGTATACCAAGGCTCCAACTCTTCGTAGCCGAACGGCCAGCCGGGCGTCGTTCCGCCCCTATGAACGATTGGTTCGAAGTCCTGCGCCCGGTAACGGATAAGCACCGCACCGTATAATTTCGTATTGCCCCCGACGTAGTAGTAGTTGCCAGGATTGAATGGCCGCCCTGCCCCATCCAGCCAGGATTCCTTGGGCCTGAAAGTCCCGCGCTGGAAAATTGTTCGCGCGTCCCGAACGGCGTCGCTATCTGCGAGCCGCTCGCCGCGCTCGAGAATGAGAATTCTCGCACCGAACGGCGCCAGGCCGGCGGCGAATGTCGCCCCTCCCATTCCCGACCCGACGACCAGGACGTCCACTTCTTCCCGGCCTGGCATCAAGTCCTCTCGCGGCGTCGTGGCGGCTGGTGACCCGCTTGCGTCGCCGGCTCAGATCCGGCGAGTGGTCGCCGGATCGAACAGCACGGCCTTGTCGAGGTTGAACGCGAACGC
Organism: uncultured Alphaproteobacteria bacterium; assembly: GCA_963794655.1. GTDB lineage: Bacteria > Pseudomonadota > Alphaproteobacteria > Rhizobiales > Beijerinckiaceae > Roseiarcus. The sequence continues at coordinate 216,870 of CAWCEV010000003.1, read as the reverse complement.
GTGGCGCTCCCCGACGCGGACATCGGCGTCGGCGCGCATGCGCGCGGTCACCTCCTTGCCCGCGATGTGGGTGACGACGAACGTATCCGAGCCTGCGGGTTCGACGATCTCGACATTGGCGTCGAAGGTGGCGACCGACTTCGCATTGCGATCGACGCTATCCCGATCGTTCACGGCCTCGGGCCGAATGCCGAAGATAACTTTCCGGCCGTCGGCGAGCTTGCTCGCGTCTGCTCCCCACGGCGCAGGGACCACGATCGGTTCGTGATCCTTGCGCTCGAGCACGACATTCGGCGCGCCATTGGCGTGGGCGACGCGACCCTCGAGCAAGTTCATCGCCGGAGACCCCATAAAATCGGCCACGAACAAATTCGCAGGCGTATTGTAAATCTCGCTGGGCGAGCCGACCTGCTGAAGTTCGCCGTCCTTCAGGACCGCGATCCGCGTGGCCAGTGTCATCGCCTCGATCTGGTCATGCGTGACGTAGACGATCGTCGCGCCGGTCTGCTGATGAAGCCGCTTGATTTCAACCCGCATGTCGACGCGGAGTTTGGCGTCGAGGTTGGATAGGGGTTCGTCGAACAGAAACACGCGCGGCTGACGCACGAGGGCGCGGCCCATCGCGACCCGCTGCCGCTGGCCGCCGGAGAGCTGGCTCGGGCGCCGCGAGAGCAGGTGTTCGATCTTCAGCGTCTTGGCGACGTCGGCCACTGCCTTGTCGCGTTGGGGCTTCGGCACCCCGCGCATTTCCATGCCGAACGCGATGTTCTGCGCCACAGACATGTTCGGATAGAGCGCATAGGACTGGAAGACCATCGCGATGTCGCGCTTCGAGGGATGAAGGTCGTTGATCCTGTCACCCTCGATTCGGATTTCGCCCGAACTGATCGAACTCGAGCCCCGCAATCGTGTTTAGCAGCGTCGACTTGCCGCAACCGGACGGGCCGACGAGCACCAGAAACCCGCCCTTGTCGAGCGTAAGGTCGATGCCCTTGAGGATCTCGAGCGTCCCGAAGCGTTTGCGCAATCCGCTGATCTCGAGGAAACCCATGCGGTCAACCTTTCACGGCGCCGGCCATCAGGCCGCGCACGAAGTAACGCCCTGCGACAATGTAGACGAAGAGAGTCGGAGCGGCGGCGATGATCGCCGCGGCCATGTTCACGTTGTATTCGACAATTCCCGTCGATGTGTTGACGAGATTGTTGAGCGCGACCGTCATGGGGGACTGGTCGCCCGCCGCAAAAGTCGACCCGAACAGGAAGTCGTTCCAGATATTGGTGAACTGGTAAATCACGGTCACGATGAATATCGGGGCGGAATTCGGCAGCAAGATGCGGCGGAATATCTGGAAGAAGCTCGCGCCGTCGATCATCGCCGCCTTCACGAGTTCGGTCGGGAAGGCCTCGTAGTAATTGCGAAAGAATAGCGTGGTGAAGCCGAGGCCGTAGATGACATGGACAATGACGAGATTGACCGTGGGATTGCCGAAGCCAAACGACATGCCGGTCAGGTCGCTGAGCTGATTGCCGATGTGTCCGAGTTCGCCGAGAATGACCGCCATCGGAATGATGACTGATTGGAACGGGATGAAGCAAGCGAACAGCATCATCCCGAACACGAGCTTGTGGCCGGGAAAGCGCCACTTGGTGAGCACGTAGCCGTTCAATGCGCCGAGCAGGGTCGAGATCAGCACGGCCGGCACGACCATCTTGATCGAGTTCCAGAAGTAACCCTTGATGCCGGCCGTATCAGAAACGCCGATCCGCGCTTCGCCCCACGCCTGCACCCAAGGATCGAAAGTCAGCCGATGGGGCAGTGCGAACATGTTGCCGCCCGTCACCTCGTCGAGCGGCTTCAACGACGTCATCACCATGACGACGAGGGGTACGATATAAACGAGTGCGAAGAAGGCCAGGAGCGCGTAAATGACGACGCGCGTCGTTATTGAGTGCCGCGCTGGTTCGCGCGCTGGGGCCGAAACGACGAGATCGGCGGCGCTCATTGATGCTTCTCTTTGAGCTCGGAGTAGAGATACGGGACCATGATCGCGGCGATGGTCATCAACATGATCACGGCGCTGGTCGAGCCGACCGCCATCTGATTGCGGGTGAACGTATAGGAATACATGAAGGTGGACGGCAGCTCCGCCGCCCCGCCCGGGTTCTTGCCAGTCACCGAGAGCACGAGGTCGTAGGATTTGATCGCCATGTGGGCGAGCACGATGATCGCGGAGAGGAACACCGGGCGCATGATGGGAAGGACGATCCGCCAATAGGTGGCGAAGGCCGAGGCGCCGTCGATCTGCGCCGCTTTCAGGATCTCGCCGTCGATGCCCCGCAGGCCCGCCAGGAACATCGCCATCACAAACCCAGACGTCTGCCAGATGCCGGCGATGGCCACGCAATAGATCATCATCCGGGGGTTGACGACCCAGTCGAACTTGAAACTCGTCCAGCCCCAGTCATGAACCGCCTTCTCGAGTCCGATGCCGGGATCGAGGAAGAGCTTCCAGGCGGTGCCAGTGACGATGAACGACAGCGCCAGCGGATAAAGATAGATCGGGCGCAGGATGCCCTCGCCGCGAATCTTCTGATCGAGGAGGATCGCCAGCGTCAGGCCGAGGATCAGGCAGAATACAATATAAAGCCCGCCGAAAATGCCCATGTTGACAATCGCCGTGTACCAGCTCGACGGCGGATCGGTCTCAAAGGTCCAGTTCCAGAGCTTCTGATAGTTGGCGAGGCCAATGAGCTTGGTTGAAGTGAACCCCTTCGAATTGGTGAACGAGAGAAAGAATGTCCAGAGGTTGAACCCGTAGACAAAGACCAGCACCAGTAGGAAGGACGGCGCGAGCACCAATCTCGGGACGTAGTGCTGTAACTTATCGCGTAACGTAGCCCCACGTGGCTCCGCCACGGCGATCGGCTCAATGAAAGCGGTCATGAGCTGCCTCGCGGGACGAGTCCCTTTGAGTGATGTTTCAAAAGCCCTCCCCCGCGAGCAGGCGGAGGAGGGCCCGGATTTTACTTCGCGTTGTTGATCGCCTTGACGAGTTCCGCGACGGCGGCGTCCGAGCTCTTGATCTCGCCGTGGAAGAACTTCGTCACGACGTCATGATAGGCGCCCGTGCCGATCGCCGGCGGCTGGGCGTAGTTCTGCGCCATCGAGCCTACGAACTTGCCCGAAGCGTTCGCCGCCTTCACGTCCGCGATGCCTTTCTTGCCGCACATATCGAACGCGGTGTCCGGCACGTCCATCCGCGCCGGGACCGAGCCTTTCACCACGTTGAACGCCGACTGGAAGGGGATGCTCATGGTCGCGTCAGCGAGCGCAAGCTGCGCGGCCTTGCGATCGGCCGGAACGTCGAACATAGCGAACATGTCAGTGTTATAGATCACATCGCCGTCGGTGCCGGGAAAGCGATAACAAAGGAAATCCTTGCCTGCTTCCTTGTTGGCGGCCTTGAATTCGCCCTTGGCCCAGTCGCCCATCACCTGCACAAGCGCGTCGCCCTTGATGACCATGGCGGTCGCAAGGTTCCAGTCGCGGCCGGCGTAGTTCGGGTCGGTGTAGGCGCGGAGTTTGGCGAGGTTGTCGAACGACTTCTTCATCGTGTCCGACTTGAGAGCGCTCTCGTCAAGATCGATGAACGCCTTCTTGTAGAAGTCGATGCCGCCGGTCGAGGCCACGACTGAGTCGAACATCGTCGCCTCCTGCCAGGGCTGGCCGCCGAGCGCGAGCGGAATGACGCCCGCCGCTTTGGCCTTGTCGAGCAGCGCGATGAAGTCGTCGAAGGTCTTGGGCTCGGTTCCGCCGATCTTGTCCATCACCGCCTTGTTGAGCCAAATCCAGTTGACCGAGTGGATGTTGACTGGCACCGCGTCCCACTTGCCGTTGGTGGTGGTGAACTTCTGCAAGGCTGTAGGAACGACCTTGGCCCAGTCCTCCTTGGTCGCAAGCGAGGTGATGTCGCCGAGCTTGCCAGCCTCGGCGTAGTCGACCGCGTAGTAGCCGAGGATCTGCGAAGCGGTCGGCGGATTCCCAGCCGCGACCATCGCCTTCAGCGCGGTCATGGCGCCCTCGCCGCCCCCGCCCGCGACCGGAACGTCCTTCCAGGCGTAGCCCTCCTTCGCCAAGTCCTGCTTGAGCACGTTCAGCGCCGCTGCTTCGCCGCCGGACGTCCACCAATGCAGCATCTGCACTTCCTTGACATCGGCCGCCCGGGCTCCCGCGGCGAGCCCAATCATCGAGACAGCCATCGCGCTGGCCATCAACATGGTTTGAAGTTTCATCTTCTACCCTTCCTAAGCGTCTTTCTCCCACCGGATGCGGTCCGGCGCCGTTCCCAGAAGCGAGTCGCACTTCCGATCTTTCAATTCCCTCCAAGCCGCCCCGCGAAGACGCCGACCAGCGCGCGGACCGCCATGAAGGTGAAGCTCATTTTCCTCGGTATACAGCGTTCATTACCCTTCGCCTATCGACCTACAAAAGCCGGTCCCCGCTTGGCCCGAAACGCCGCAACGCCCTCGGCCAGATCCTCAGTGGTTGCGGCCAGGGCGCCGGCCAGTCCTTCAATAGGAGCGTCGCGATCCTCTCCCTCGCTGAAATTGATCATTGCTTTGATCATCTGCACCGCAACAGGGCCGCGCTTGGCGATGTCGGCCGCGATGGCCTCGGCGCGCATGACCCCTTCGCCCTTCGGGGTCACCTCGTCGACCAACCCGAGCGCGAGCCCCTCTTCCGCGGTAAACATTGCGCCCGCCAGCGCCATGCGCCGTACGACCGACGGTCCAAATCGCCGCACCAGTCTTTGTGTGCCCGACCAGCCGGGGGCCATGCCGAGCCCGGACTCTGGAAGGCCGAGTTTGACGCCGCTTTCGGCGACCCGGATATCCGCGACCGCCGCGAGCTCCAGGCCGCCGCCGAACGCGTGACCGGTCAGCGCCGCGATCAGGGGAACCCGGAGCCGCGCGAGGGCTTCGAAAGCGCGATGCCCCGCGCGCGTCCACTCGCGCCACATCTCCAGCGCGGGAAGCTCCCCCCAGGCGGCGATGTCGCCGCCTGCGCAGAAAGCCTTGCCCTCACCCGAGAGGATCGCGACCCTCGCATCCCGCGAAGCTTCGATCGCGCGGGCGACCTCGGCGAGCGAGTCGACCATTGCGCTATCGAGCGCGTTCAACTTGTCGGGCCGCCTCATCGTCAGACGCGCAAGGGGACCCTCGAATACGAGGTCGACGAAAGGGCTCATTGGAGGGGCCTGCGGGATTGGTCCAGCACGAGATTGATCGGCGCGGGATGAAACAGGGCTGAGTCCATCTTCCTCAGTTCCGGGGCTACCCTCAGCGGGAATTCGGCCTGACCCAGAACATCGCGCTTCAAATCGATACCCGGGGCCAATTCGACGACGGTCACGCCTTCAGGCTCCAGGCGAAGGACGCAGCGCTCCGTGACGTAGAGAATCTCCTGCCCCTGAGCGATCGCGCGGGGTCCTGAAAAGGAGATCTGCTCGACAGCGTGAACGAGCTTTTTAACCTTGCCTTCCTTGGCTACGGTCACTGCGCCGTCGGAGATATCGAGCTTGGCGCCTGCGGTAAAATAGCCGGAAAAAACGATCTTCCGCGCGCGTGCTGTGATATCGACGAAGCCTCCCGCCCCCGCTGTCACATGAGGGCGAACGCCGAGCTTCGACACGTTGACGGAGCCCAGGCGATCAATCTGCAGAAATGAGAGCAGCGACATGTCGAAGCCGCCGCCCTGGAAGTAAGTGAACTGCGCCGGCGACGGCACGATCGCTTCGGCGTTCGATGCGCAGCCGAATTGGAAATCGAGCAACGGCACGCCCCCCACAGCCCCCTGCTCGATCACCCAGGTCACATCGCCGTGCCTGCCCTCCTCGATGAGGATCCGGGGCACGTTCGCGGAAATGCCGAAGCCAATGTTGACCGCATCACCCTCGCGCAACTCCTGGGCCACCCGTCGTGCGATGACCTTGGCGATGTCGAACTTCGGCGTCTCGAAGGAGGAGATCGGACGAAAGATCTCGCCCGAAATCGCAGGTTCGTACGGAGTGTGGGTCGTCTGCAATTGATCCGGGGCGACGACGATGTGGTCGACGAGAATGCCGGGCACGACGACGTCGTGGGGCCGCAGCGTACCAGACGCTGCAAGCCGTTTGACTTGTGCAATCACAATCCCGCCGTTGTTGCGCACGGCAAGGGCCTGATCGAGCGGGCCAAGAATGCCGCCTTCGTGCTCGTAGGAAAGATTTCCTCTTTCGTCGGCGGTCGTGGCGCGAATGATCGCGATCTGCGGAGTGATGGTCGGGAAGAACAGCCATTCGTCGCCAGCGAAATTGGCACGTTCCACGATCGGCTCGGAAGCCGCTTTCGCGTTCATGGCGCAGCCTTCGTGGACGGGATCAACGAACGTATCCATTCCGACTTTCGTCAGAACGCCCGGCCGCTTTGCCGCCGCCTCGCGATGAAGATCAAACAGGATGCCCGATGGAACGTTATAGGCGGGGATCGCGTCGCCGGTGATCATCTTCCAGATCGCGGGCGGCTCGGCGGACGACGGGCCGGATGGATAGGAGCCGGCCAATACCCGGGCCAGGCACCCCGCCTTGGCAAGGTGGTCCACGCCCTTCACTCCCCACATGTCGCCGGCTGCGATCGGGTGGAGGGTCGTCAGGTTCCGGGGATGACCCTCGGTCTCGAACCGCGCGCCGATTGCAGCCAACACCGCGTCGGGACACCCTAGCGCCGAGGACGAAGAGACCGTGACGATCGCGCCGTCCGGGATCAGCCGGGCGGCGTCGGCGGCGGAAATTACCTTTCGCCTGCTCATGACAGCCTCAGACGCTCAGATCGATCGCGGTTTCGACACCGGATCGCGCCGCTTCGCGAGCGGAAATAGCCACGCTCAGCGACTTGATCCCATCTTCGCCCGTCGCCGATGGCGCGCCCCGCCCCTCGACAGCCTCGTTGAAGAGGCGGATCGAGCGCACGTATAGTCCTTCGTGATCCAGTTTGAGTGGCTCTTCGCCGGACATAGTCCGGAGCAGAACTTCGCCCTTCGGCGCCTGGGTCATGCAATCCGTGCCGATCAACGAGCCCTTGTCTCCGTGTACTTCGAACCCCGTGGTCGCGTACCGGGTCGTAAATCCGTCGTGAAACTGCGCAATCAATCCGCCAGAGAAACGGATGACGCCCATGGCTCCGTCCTCGAGGCCGGCCCGGCCCATTCCTCCGTGCGAGGTCATCGCAATCACCGACACTGGTTCGTCATCGAGCACAAAGCGCAAAGTGTCCGCGTCATGGACAGTAATATCCATCATGACGCCTCCACCCGCCTCCGGCCGATCAATTCGCCACCCCTGCAAATGGGGGGGCAGATAGACCGAGTGAAAGACACGGGCGAACAACGGCTTGCCAATTCTCCCCTCTGCGATCGCCGCACGCATCGCTCGGTGAGTCGCCGCGTTGCGAAGATGATGATTTGTGCCCATGACCACGCCGCGCTCCCGACATTCGGCGACCATGGCCCGCGCGTCGGCAAGCGTCAGCGCCAAAGGCTTCTCACACAGCACATGCTTTCCCGCGGCGGCCGCCGCGAAGACCTGGTCGCGATGAAGGTCATTAGTGGTCGAGACGTAGACGGCGTCGATTTCCCTCGATGCGACGAGATCCGCCAGGCTCGTCGTCGCATGCTCGATCTCGTGCTCGCGCGCGTACTTAGTGGCGCGATCGGGGTTAGCGCTCATGACGGAAACGACCTCGCCTCCGTTGGCTCGGAACGCGCCGATCATGTACTCCGCAGCGATCGTGCTGGCTCCGATCAGTCCCCAACGGAGTTTCGTCATGCGCGCGCTTCCATTTTATCGTTCGAAGCGCCGCACGAGGCGCGATTGACCAGGGTTGTCGGGCTCAAGACCGTCTCCGGCTCAAAGTCGCCTGTTGCGAGTTGACGCATCAAAAGCTGGGCTGCGCGAGAACCAAGATTGCGCCCATTCACAGCGACGCTGCTCAATGCGGGCAGCGTATATTTGGCTTCTTCAATGTCGTCGAAGCCGATGACCGCGAAGTCCCTGCCGACGGAAATCCCGGCTTCGGTGAGCGCGCGAACAAGTCCGATCGCGACGACGTCGTTGTAGCAAAGGGCTGCGGTCGCGGGTTCGCGGAGGTTGAGCAATTGCGGAGCAGCCGCCCCGCCGCCGGAGTAGTTGGTCGTCGTCTCGATGACCAGGGAGTGTTCAAATGAAATTCCAGCGTCCCGCAAGGCGAGGCTATAACCCGCGAGACGTTCGTCGCGAACAATCATCGACTTCAGGCCGCCGACGAACGCAACTCGCGTGTGCCCGGCCGCCAGGAGATGAGCGGTCGCTTTGCGCGCGCCCTCCTTGTTCTCCGGCGCGACTATTGACGCCTTGAGACCAGGAAGACGACGCATGACCTGTACGACCGGGAGGCCAGCGACCAGAGCTTTCAGCTCACCCGGCGATGAGCCGATAGCCGGCGCCAGCACCAGGCCGGCCGCCCCGTGCTCGCGCATCGAGCGGATCACCTGCTGCTGGCGGACCGGATTCTCGCCCGTGTTGGCGAGAAACGGGATGAAGCCGGCGCCCTGGCAGGCCTGCTCGATGCCAATCGCCAGCTCGACGTAGAAGGGGTTCGACAGGTCGTTGATGACCATGCCGAGCACGCCCGACTTGGCGCCCCGCAATGTTGCGGCGCCGCGGTGGTAGATATAGCCGAGCTCGCTCATCGCGTCCGAGACGCGCTCTCGGGTCGCCTCGGCGACCAGCGCGCTCCCGCCCAGCACTAGTGAAACCGTCGACTTCGATACGCCTGCGCGACGCGCGACGTCGACGATCGTCGCCCGGCCCTCCCCGCCTTCCATCTGTCCAGGCCCTTTATCGCTCCATCTAGGTCGGGGCGTCCCACGACCGGCGGCTTAGAGCGCCGGCCTCTCTGCAACCTTGACATTCATTGCATCTCGGCGCTCAAATTTGGAACGTGCCAAGAACAATTGGAACGTGCCAATAGCGGACATTGACGCTCCCGTCAATCCCAATACAGAGAATGGGCCTTGAGCGCGACGATCCCCCAGCAAATTCTCGACCGGCTGACCGACGTCGAAATGCCCAAGCTCCCGAACGAGAGGCCGCCGCACGAATTCATTGCTGCGCTGGGCGTTTCACTGCCTGTGCGACGGTGTCAGGCGCTGGTGCTGGGCAGCGGCGCGGCGGGCTTGCGGGCGGCGGTGGAATTGAAGCGCCGTGAGATTGACGTTGTCGTCGCCTCCCAGAGCGCCTTCGGCGGGACGTCGGCCTGCTCCGGATCGGACAAGCAGACGCTGCATACGGCCAATAGCGCGGATCTAGGTGACGACTTTCATAAGATGGCCGAGGCGCTTGGCGCCGGCGGCGCAATGGACGGCGACACCGCTTATGTCGAAGCCGTGGGTTCGGCGCGCGCCCTGTCGTCGCTCCAATATCTTGGCTTGCCTATACCTCAGGATCCGCTGGGCGGGGTCTTGCGCTATCAAACCGATCACGACGAAGTGGGTCGAGCAACGAGTTGCGGGCCGCGAACATCGCGCTTGATGGTCCAGGTCCTCACCAAGGAGGCGATGCGCCTCGACGTTCCGATCATCAATCACACCACCGGCGTATCTCTCCTCGTCGCTCCAGGGACGCCCCGCCACGCAGTCGGCGTCCTGGCGATGCGCCCGAAACATCGCACGGCGAATAATCCTCTCGGTTTGGCCGCGTTCCTTTGCAATTCCGTGATTCTCGCGGCTGGAGGGCCGGGCGAACTTTATCGGGACAGCGTCTATCCGAGGCATTGCTTCGGCTCTTTGGGACTCGCTCTCGAGGCGGGACTTGAAACTGTGAACTTGACTGAAAGCCAGTTCGGCATCGGGACGCCGCGGGAGCGGTTTCCCTGGAACCTGTCGGGCACGTATGTGCAGTGCATGCCCTACGTGTATTCGGTCGATGCTCGCGGCCGGGAGCACAATTTTCTCACCGACTATTACCGAACCACGCGCGAACTGGCCTCGAATGTCTTTCGGAAAGGCTATCAGTGGCCCTTGCACGCGACACGCATGCTCGACTTCGGCTCAAGCCTCTTCGACCTCGCGGTGTTCCGAGAAACTCAGGCGGGACGAAGAGTGTTCATGGATTTCAATCGAAATCCTCTTACGGTTCCTGGCGACGCCGAATTCAGTCTCGATCGGGTCGATCCCGACGTGCACGCTTACCTCAAGAATGCCGGCGCTCTGCTTGAAAAACCCCTCGACCGCCTGCGCAAGATGAACCCGCTCTCCATCGAACTCTACAAACGCTACAAATATGACATCATAAAAGACCCGCTGGAATTCGCGATCAACAACCAGCACATGAACGGCGGACTGGCGATCGACACATGGGGACAGACTAGCCTCAAGGGCTGCTATGCAATCGGCGAAGCGGCCGGAACCCATGGCGTCACTCGTCCGGGCGGCGCCGCGCTGAACGCCGGCCAGGTCTTGGGCACGCGTTGCGCCGAACACATCGCGTCGCGCGAAAACGCGGAAATCGCCCCTGCGTCCGAGCGAGACCTCATCGAAGGCGCGCTTAGCCGAATCCTTGGGGTCCTCAAATCCGAGAGTCCGATCACAGTTGGCGCCATAAGGACTGAAGTCCAGGCCCGAATGAGCGACCACGCCGGGATCGTCTGCACCGCCAAGGACACAAACGAGGCGCTTGCCGCCGCTCACGCTCTCAACAGCTCGATCCGAATCTCTGGAATCGCCTCAAAAGGTCCCTACGAGGCGCTAAGGGCGGTGCAATGGCGGCAAATGGCGATCGTTTCCGAGGCTGTGCTTGCGGCGCTCGCGTTCTACATCAACCGCGGAGGAGGAAGCCGCGGGGCGCGCGCAATATGCGCTTCCGAAGGCGAGTGCGTTCCGTTCGCGCGGACGGGGCCGCTCAACGAGTTCCGGTTCCTGCCTGAGCGCGTCGAACACCGGACCGAGCAGATCCTGATCCGTTTTGATGGGAAGGATCCGGTCATTCGCACACGGGCGATACGCTCTTGCGACCGTGAGCCCCGCCCCTTCTTCGAGCGTGACTGGCCCGACTTTCTGACTGGGGCGATCTTCGACGCGGCGGACTGAATCCTGTCGCGCAACATTGCGGGGCTTCAGGTTCCGTCGGCGGAATTGACGCCATGATTTCGGCGCTTGCTATGTCGCGTCGAATCGCCGGTTTGCGCTGGGGCGGCGGCTGGCGTCGATCCGGGCTCACACTTCTCCGCCAAGGTTTTGGTTTCCTTGGCGCCGCGCAAGGTGACGTTGGTCAAAGTGTCAGTCCCGACCAGAAGCGCCCCAATACTGGTCCAGGATCCATCCGGATTTTGCTTCCACTCCGCGCAGCTGAGCTGCAGCTTCTTGCCATGAACTTCGACCGTATCCTGCTTGGGGGCGCCGGCCTCTTGCGCCGTCGCGGCCGCGTTCATCGCGAATGAGATAGACAGCAGAGCTGCGACTCGGAGCATGGAGGGCGCCCTCGCGCACGAAATTAAGTTCGCAGGCCTCCATGAAAGCACCGGGCGGAGATCGAGTCGAGTCGGCTGCTGCGAACGCCGATTTGGCTCGCTGCCGACCCGCGCACGGCTTCACAAGTCATGTTTGCTGAGTGGCGACTCCGGCAGGGCTCGAACCTGCGACCTGCCGCTTAGAAGGCGGCTGCTCTATCCAGCTGAGCTACGGAGCCGAATCGATTCTGGGCGCCGGCCCGTTCATGTAATGCGTCAATGCGACCATGGAACGATACGGTTGGGCGCAAAATTGTCCGAATAGGACAGGACCTTGCGCGCCTGCGGCTTCGGCTCTTCGATGCGGTAGGGGATGCCGTTGCGCTCGGCGTAAGCGACCGCCTCCTCCTTCGTGTCGAACTTGAGCTTCACCTGCGATCTCATATCGGCCGAACTTGTCCACCCCATCAGCGGCTCGATCTCGCGCGGCTTCTCCGGCTCGTATTCGAGGAGCCAATTGTTCTTGGCCTGCCCCGACTGCATCGCGTTCAGGGCGGGCTTGTAGATCCGAGCGGTCATGACTTCCCCTGGGGTTGTTCTCGTCGAATGGTCCGAGCGGCAGGATTTAGACCTAATCCAATCTGTGTCCGAACAGCCTGCTGCTCGGATGTCGCGACCTTATGGATTTCTTGCGAACTTCTAGCACGGCGCCGCATTCTGACAATGGGGTTGCGCCGCGACGAGTGGGAGACCCGTTGCGAGTTATGGCGAATAGACCGTCAACGAAAAGCTAACCCTTTGAATGGTTCCCGATAGCCTGAGTTGAGAGGCTATGGTTTCCTGACATCTGATCCCGGACCGGGGGCGGCCCCGGGGAAGAACGGCAAACCACAATGACCGAAGCCTTTGTCGCGATTGTCGCAATAATGATCGCATCGTTGGTTGCGCCAGGGGCGGCGGTGGTGATCGTCGCCGCCCTCGCAGCATGGCGGGACTGGCAGAGGGAGCGAGCTTCATTGAATTGCGGGCCTGGCGGCGGCCGTAGATTGCAAGGCGTGGGCCGTACCTCAGATGCCGCGCTTCGAACGCGCTCACAGGCGTAAGCAGGCGTCGGTCGGCGTCCTGGGACGGACGCTCGGAATCACCGCTATAGAATGCTGCAGGTGGTCGGGGCAGCAGGATTTGAACCTGCGACCTGAAGTACCCAAAACTTCCGCGCTACCAGGCTGCGCTATACCCCGATTTCACCGGTTCGCTATCACGCGTGGCTCCCCGCGGACAAGCCTGCGGCGCTCTTATCAGCCGCTGTGGCCTCACTTGTCTGGCGTCGCGACCCGGATCGAGAGTTCACGCAGCTGCTTCGGCGTCGCCGGGGCGGGCGCGCCCATGAGCAGGTCCTCGGCCCGCTGGTTCATGGGGAAAAGCGCGACCTCGCGCAGGTTCTGCTCGCCCGCAAGCAGCATGACAATGCGATCCACCCCCGCCGCCATGCCGCCATGCGGCGGGGCGCCGTAATGGAACGCGCGATACATGCCGCCGAACCGGTCGATGACCGTCTGCTCGCTGTAGCCCGCGATCTCGAAGGCATTAACCATCGCCTCCGGACGATGGTTGCGGATGCCGCCGGACGCCAGCTCATAGCCGTTGCATGCGACGTCGTACTGGAACGCCTTGATCGTTAGGGGATCCTGCTTCTGCAGTGCCTCGAGGCCGCCCTGCGGCATCGAGAACGGGTTGTGCGAGAAATCGACCTTCTTCTCCTCCTCGTTCCACTCGAACATCGGGAAGTCGACAATCCAGCAGAACTCGAACCGGTTCTCGTCGATGAGCTTGAGCTCCTGCCCCACCTTCGTCCGGGCGAGGCCGGCAAATTTGGCGAACTTGTCCGGATCACCCGCGATGAAGAACGCCGCGTCGCCGGCGTTCAGGCCAAGCGCGGCGCGGATCGCCGCCGCGCGCTCCGGGCCGATATTGTTAGCGAGGGGTCCGCGGGCGCCGACGCCGGTCGCATTGGGGTCGGCGGCGAGGGTTGTCTCATCCTTGGCGCGATCGAAGAACAGGATATAGCCAAGCCCCGGCTGGCCTTCGCCCTGAGCCCAGGCGTTCATCCGGTCGGCGAAGGTCCGCTGGCCGCCGCCCGGCGCAGGAATCGCCCAAATTTCGTTCTTCTCGGTCTCAAGCAGGCGCGCAAACAGCTTGAAGCCCGATCCGCGGAAGTGCTCGGAGACGTCCTGCATGACGAGCGGATTGCGCAGGTCCGGCTTGTCGGAACCATATTTGCGCATCGCTTCGGCATAGGGAATCCGCGCCCACGGGGACGGCGTCACCGGCTTGCCCCCCGAGAATTCCTCGAAAACTCCCCTTATCACCGGCTCCATCGCCGCAAACACGTCGCCCTGCTCGACAAAGCTCATCTCGACATCGAGCTGGTAGAACTCGCCCGGCAAACGATCGGCGCGGGGGTCCTCGTCGCGAAAACATGGGGCGATCTGGAAATAGCGGTCGAAGCCGGCCATCATCAGGAGCTGCTTATATTGCTGGGGCGCCTGGGGCAGCGCGTAGAATTTGCCCGGATGCAGGCGCGCGGGCACGAGGAAATCGCGCGCGCCTTCCGGGCTTGACGCGGTGAGGATCGGCGTCTGGAACTCGAAGAACCCCTGCCCTTTCATGCGTCTGCGAATCGAATCAATGATTTGACCGCGCAGCATGATGTTCTGGTGTAGTTTTTCGCGACGGAGATCGAGGAAGCGGTACCGGAGCCGCGTGTCCTCAGGATAGGGCTGGTCGCCGAACACCGGCAGCGGCAGGTCGCCCGCCGGCCCCAGAACCTCGATCTCCTGCACGTAGACCTCGACGAGACCGGTGGACATCTCGGGGTTTTCCGTACCGAGCGGGCGTTTGCGCACCTTCCCGTCGACCCGGATCACGAATTCCGAGCGCAATTTCTCTGCCTCGGCAAATGCCGGCGAGTCCGGATCGACGACGCACTGGGTGAGCCCGTAATGGTCGCGCAGATCGATGAACAGCAAGCCGCCGTGATCGCGGATGCGGTGGCACCAGCCCGAAAGCCGGACGTCGGCGCCTTCCTCGGCGAGAGTAAGGGCGCCGCAGGTATGGGTACGGTAGCGATGCATGAAAGTTAGGTCTTTTTCGGCTTGGGAGCGGCGTTGCGCCGCTGCCTAACTGAAAACGCCGGAAGGGGAAAGCGGCAAACTCCCGCCCTGGCCGTGCGCTCCCAGCATCGACCTCCGGCGTTGACATTAGCAATATGGGTAAACGACAACAATTCGCAACTATGATTGACGGACTGTAAATCAGGAAACTACACCTCTCTCGCGGCATTATCTTCGGGAGGGTCGTTAGTTGCGTAAGTAGTTGTCATTGTCTGCGTTCGGCGCGGTCGTCATGGGCTCCGGGCTCTGGTTTTTCGCCGCTCCGGCGGACGCCGCTGTCCTGCTCGGGGTCGAGTGGTATTCGGTCAATCCAAGCTTCGGCGACTTCAATCTGACGCCGTGCGGCGCGACCCAGGATTGTGGCCAACTGTTCAACAACGGAAATCCGGAAGTTGGCGCGTCGCACGTAGGCGGTCTGCCGGTCGTGTTTGCCGGCAATCCGGCCAGCCTCGTAGAGGGTGCCGGCAACCCGCTCAACTGGTGGACGCCGCTGGCCGGAGAGGTCACGTATGAAGGAACGACGACCCTGTCGGCGCCGGTGGCGCAGAACATGTTCTCGCCCGAAGGCACGGGCGGGAGCGACAGCAATTCGTTTCAGACGGCGATCTTTTTCGCCACGCTCAACGTCGGGGCCGGCGGCGGTTCGATCACCTTCGGCGGCGACGACGACATGTTCCTGGCGCTCAACGGCGCCGTGGTCGACCAAGTCGGCGGCGTTCATCCTTACGGGAGAACATCGACTTACGATCTCGGTCAGGGAACATATACGATGGAGATCTTCTACGCCGACCGGCACGTCACCGCCGCCTACGCCGACATTCAGTTCAGCGGCGACATCACCTCTGGCGTTCCCGAGCCCGGCACCTGGGCCTTGATGCTGGTCGGCTTCGCCGGCCTCGGCTACGCCGCCCACAGCCGGGCTCGAAAGGGCCGGCTCGAGTCGGCGATCGCATAAGGCGCACCGTAAGGGCTGATCTCGAGGGCCGCCTTCGGGCGGCTCTCTTGCCGATGCGCGCGTGACTTGACGGCGCTGCGTCGCCAACCCAGGCCCGCATAAATCACTAGAGGGTCGCCGGGTTGATCATGTCGCGGGCATGACGATCGCCGATCGGCGCTTGCGCATGAGCGCCCCGAAGACGCCAAAGCCGGTGATCATCATCAGCCAGGTGCTGGGCTCGGGAACGGGCGCCGCACTTACCGAAAAGGCCGTGATCGCGCCGGCGGTCGAGAGGGTTCCAGTGGCGTCTCCTCCGCTGGTTATATTGACCACGCTGTAAATGCCGTCGTCGATCGTATTCACGGTGTCAAACGTAAGAAAACCAAAGCCTGCGCCGCTCACGACCGCGCCGGTCGGTATCAAGACATCGACCAGCAGATTCCCGTCGGCGGGATCGTACAGGAACGGCGTTGAGAAACTGACCGTATAGTCGAAAGGCTGCGCTCCAACGCCCGTGGCTGCAGTGGTGAGATCCAAGGAGCCCGAGTAAACCGTTGTCGCGTCGGCGCCGATGTTGTCGGCAAACGTCGCACTCGGAAGCGACCCACTTTCATCGGCCCCCGCTGTCGTCGTCGAGAGTTGAATGACGGTGTCGGAAATATCGACGCTGTTGCCGAAGAAAAAGCTCGGCGCGGCGCCCGGATAGGCTCTGAAACTGAAGCCGGTGATAAGTTCCGTGCCGGGAAAGAAGCCGGAGGCGTAGATTTGCTGAACACGCGATCCGCCGCTGCCATAGTAGTCGAAAGGCGTTGGGGATTGCGCGTTTCCTGCCGCGGGACCTGGAACGACGAGCGTGTCCGCAAGGGCGGGACTCGCGAAAATGATCGATACAACGATCGCCAAATGACAGGATTTCATCGCTCTGCCTTTTTCTCGAGAGGATCAAGACGGCGCAATGCTTCGGTTCAGATCGATGCGCCCGCACAGTCAGATACGGGCGGGGCGCCGTCAGGTTTCAAAAAAAGCGCCTGCTCAACGCTCGTGGCATTTCGTCCCTTGCGCCCGCGACGGGGACGGCCAAGCAACTCTGTCGGATGGAGCAACCGCGGAGACGCGCCTGAGCTCGATTTTACTGGCTCGGCCGGTCCGGGTATGGTTGCGCTCACACTTCCCCTCGCGACCCCGAAAGGCCAATGTCCGCCTCCCCCGCTCAATCGACGGCTCCGGCCGTCCTTCTCAGGCGCGAAGACGAGTCCGGCGTCGTTGTCCTGACCTTGAACACGCCGCAGAACCGTAACGCGCTGAGCCTCGCGGTGATCGAGACCCTCATCGCGACGCTCGACGAGATAGCCATGGACGACAAGGCGCGGGTCGTCGTCCTTACCGGCGCCGGGCCTGCGCTCAGCGCCGGCCATGACCTCAGGGAGATGCAGACCCATCGCAACGACTGCGACCGGGGCCGCGAATATTATGTCGAGCTCTTCGCGCGCTGCGCGACGCTCATGCAGGCGATCGTCAAGCTGCCGAAGCCGGTCATCGCGGCGGTCGAAGGCATCGCGACCGCGGCGGGCTGCCAGCTCATCGCCGCGTGCGACCTTGCGGTTGCCGGCGAAGGGGCGCGCTTCGGCCTCTCGGGCGTGAACTACGGCCTTTTCTGCTCGACGCCGCTGGTCGCGGTCGGCCGCGCGGTGTCGCAGAAGCACGCGATGGAGATGGCGCTCACCGGAAGGCTCTACTCCGCTCGCGAGGCCGAGCGCTTCGGCCTCGTCAACCGCGTCGTTCCCGAGGGCCGCGCGCTCGACGAAGCCCTGGCGCTCGCGACCACGATCGCAAGCCACTCGGCCCCGACGCTGGCGATCGGCAAGCGCGCCTTCTACGACCAGATCGAGCGGCCGCTCGATGAGGCCTATGCGCTGGCCTCGGTCGCGATGATCGACAATCTCGCCGAACCCGACTCGGTCGAAGGCCTCGGCGCCTTCCTCGACAAGCGGCGGCCTGTCTGGGGGTCGTGACATGCCGGCGCTCGACGGCGTCAGCGACGAGGAGGTGCGGTCGATCCTGACCGGCGTCTCCACCATCGCGGTCGTCGGCGCTTCGCCCAATCCGGCGCGTCCCTCGAACCAGGTGCTGGGCTTTCTCATCGCCCAGGGCTTCGAGACCTATCCGGTCAATCCCGGCCAGGCCGGCGGGCTCATCCGCGGCCGGCCGACCTATGCCCGCCTCGCCGAAGTCCCCGCGGCGATCGACATGGTCGACGTGTTCCGCAGGTCGTCCGCGGCGAGCGGCGTGGTCGACGAAGCGCTGCTGCTCGATCCCCTGCCCCGCGTGATCTGGATGCAGCTCGGCGTCGTCGATGAAGGCGCGGCGGAGCGGGCGCGCGCGAGGGGCGTGACCGTGGTCATGGATCGCTGCCCGAAGATCGAATTCGGGCGGCTCTTCGGCGGGCGAGCAGTAGCGGCGCCCTGACCGCGCGCAACAAAACCAAAGGCCGACCGCAACGCAATCAAAGCCCGGCGCAACACAAGCCAACCCCGGCGCAGCGAAAACCAAATCCAGCGCAACAAAATCCAAATCGCGTTTTCCGGCCTCCATCGTTACTTTTCAATATGTTAGCTCCATTTAAAGGGCCGCCAGGATCCCATTTTGCTCGATCCGACAACTAGGCGACGCTGCCCGGGATCGGGCGCCGCCTCTTCTGATAAACTAAACCACGGGCCATGCGCTGTGGCAAGAAAATGTCGGTTTCCCGAAAGCAAGCCCTGCGCCGTCGTGACTGGGCACCGCCTGCGCATGGCGTCGAGAGCGGCGCGTCGACCTCCGTCAGGGATGCCGGTCGGCGCCGAATTGACTCGGATTCTTGCGCCCGACGGCGCGTCGATCGGCGCCGGCCGGATGGAGGTTGGCGAGAAACGCCCAGGCCTCCTTGGTCCAGCGGGCGTCGGCGAGCGCATGATGGCGGCTTCCCGTCTGGTGGGGCAATTCGGGATCGCCGAGCTCGAGCGCCCACTGCTTGATGTCGAGGCAGAGCTGGGGAAAGTGGAACGGCAGCTCCTCGAGACCGCCGAACAGGCCGACGAACCCGACCCAGTCGTAGGCCGGGAAATAGCCCCAGAAAACCGGATGCTCGTCGCCGTGGGCGAAATCGCGCAGGCCGTAGCTGATCTCGTCGCGGCTCACGCCCTTGCCCTCAAGCTGCGGACGCACGTTGTCGAGCGTCCAGCGGCTCGCCCTGGACCAGTCCGTTTCGCTGCTCTCCGCATAGAACTCGCGCCCATCCTCGGAGACGACGCCAATACTGACGAGGTCGATCGTGAAGCGATGGGCGATGAACTCGGTGTCGAGCCAGTATTTCATCCGAAGCGCTCCCCCAAGCGCTGAGGTCTTCCCCTCGGCGGACGGATAAGCCACCCCGCCTCGGGAATGCCTTCGCCGGGAATCGAATAACGAATAACGGGAATAACGGTGACACTTTACTCTTTCCCCAATAGCCCTGGGGATTCCGGCAACGCGATTTACGCCGCTGCTCGGCGGCTGAAGGCGAGGCATGACGAAATCGGCCGAATCGAATCTATTCGGTGATTGAGTAAACTGTCACCGATATACCGATATACGCGATATACGGCAATCCAGAGAACTAGGCGCTTACTAGATTGCTTCGCTTCGCTCGCAATGACGGGATGGTTCAGCCCCAATGCAATTCGCTCTATCGCCCCTGCAGATAGGCGCAAGGCACGTGGTTCGCGTTGGTCTGCGCCGCCGAGACGGTGCAGGGACGCGACGAATCCGAAGCGCTTTCCACCGGGGGGGCGGGCTCAGGCTCTGCGCTCGGCGCCTGGGCGTGCAAATAGGCGCAGCTCACGTGGTTGCCGTTGGTTTGCGCCGCCGAGAGGTAGCAGGATTGCGAGGATTCCGCCGCCGCGCCTTCGGCAGCGGCTGATTGCGTCGGCTCCGAGCTTGCTCTCGATGGGGAGCGCGCGACCTTTCTTGCCGCAGGCTGCGCTTCAGGTGGGTTCACCCACGCAGGCCTCACCTGGCGTTGGGACTGGGGACGCAACGGCGCGGTCGCGGGATTGCCCGTGGACGGCGTCGCGTTGGGATTGTCGGTGGGCGGCATGACGTCGGCGGCCGGTCCGGACAATGACGCGGTCGGCGCCGGCGCCGGGCTCTCGGTCGCCGAGGGCGGCGCAGCGGACGAGCTTTCTGTCGTCGAGGGTTTGACGGCGAAAGAATCCCAACCCACGGCGCCGGCGACGACCAGGATTGCGAGCGCGGCGAGAGCGGCGACGCGCCGATAGGGAGGCGCCGGACGGCGCTTGGGCGGCTCGTCCGCCGGCTTGCCGACCTCGACCAGATAGACGCGCATCGGCTCGGCGATGTTCTTGAGCTGGGTCGCGCCGAGGGCGCTGACCTCCATGTCGAGCCGCCCCCTGACCTGTCGATAGGCGTCTTCCGAGAGGCAGATGGCCCCCGGCTTCGCTTTCCCTTCCAGCCGCGCGGCGATATTGACCGCGTCGCCCATGAGGTCGCCGTCGCTCTCCTCGACGACCTCCCCGGCATGAATCCCGATCCGGAACTCGATCCGCCTTTCCGGAGGCACCCCGGCGTTGCGCTCGATGAGGCCGTTCTGGATTTCTATGGCGCAGCGCGTCGCCTCGACCACGCTGCGGAACTCGACGATGAAGCCGTCGCCGGTGCCCTTGACGATGCGGCCGTGATGGGCGGCGACGGCCGGATCGACGAGATCGCCCCTGAGCGCACGCAGGCGCGCAAGCGTCCGCTGCTCGTCCGTGCTGGCAAGCCTGCTGAATCCGACTACGTCGGTGACCAAGATCGCGGCGAGCTTGCGGGTCTCGCCCATCGCGCTGCCCTCTGACCTGTACTGACCACCATACTCAAACCGCGAGATTGCTTCAAGCAGTCGCAGGTTCATGGCCAGTCCAGGTCACGATTGCGAGCCCCCGCTCGACGGAGCACCCGTCGAATCGGCCCTCGCTCGAAATCGGCGCCTTCTCGCGCCAGGTGAAGCGTTGGGCCTTTCTCGTATGGGGCAGATGCTTGCGTGGATGCGACATCGCGACGCAAGACGGCAGGTCCGCGTGGAAGTGGAGCCGCAATTTATTGACATTTTCGCCAATTGATCTATGGGGAAGCGCGCCGAGAGCGAATGAAGGCTCCGGCGAGGCGTTGGCGAGCGCTTCGCGCCCACGCGGGGCGCGAGGCTTGCACGCCGGGATCCGCGAACGATTGACGCGGGTCCGCGAGGCCCCCATATGACAACGAGCGGATGCGAGGCATTCGCGCAAGCGAGAAATCATGAAATTTAGCGAACTCGGCCTGAGCGAGAAAGTGCTCAAAGCCGTCGAAGCGTCGGGCTACGACACGCCGACGCCGATCCAGGAACAGGCCATCCCCTTTGCGCTGCAAGGCCGCGACGTGCTCGGCATCGCGCAAACGGGCACCGGCAAGACCGCCGCATTCACCCTGCCGATGCTATCGACGCTCGAGCGCGGACGCGCCCGCGCGCGGATGCCGCGCACTCTCATTCTGGAGCCGACGCGCGAACTCGCCGCCCAGGTCGAAGAGGCGTTCGCCAAATATGGCGTCAACCACAAGCTCAACCTCGCGCTCCTGATCGGCGGCGTGTCGTTCGGCGACCAGGAGGCCAAGATCGCGCGCGGCGCGGACGTCGTCATCGCGACGCCCGGGCGCCTGCTCGATTTCACCGAGCGCGGCGGCCTGCTTCTCAACGCCATCGAAATCCTGGTGATCGACGAAGCCGACCGCATGCTCGACATGGGCTTCATTCCCGACATCGAGCGCATCTGCAAGCTCGTGCCGTTCACCCGCCAGACGCTCTTCTTCTCGGCGACAATGCCGCCGGAAATCACCCGCCTCGCCGATGCGTTCCTGCACAATCCGGTGCGCGTCGAAGTCTCCCGCGCCGCCACGACCGCGGAGAACATCACGCAGACGCTCGTGCCTTCGGGCGGAACGCCGGAAGAGAAGCGCTCGACGCTGAGGCGCATCATCCGCGGGGCCGAGAACTTCAAGAACGCGCTCATCTTCTGCAACCGCAAGCGCGACGTGCAGGTGGTTTACCGGTCGCTGCAGAAGCACGGCTTCTCGGTCCTGGCGCTTCACGGCGACCTCGACCAGCGCATGCGTATGGCGGCGCTCGACGCGTTCCGCGCGGGCGAGGTCCAGCTCCTGGTCTGCTCCGACGTCGCCGCCCGCGGGCTCGACATCCCGGACGTCAGCCATGTCATCAACTACGACGCGCCGCATCATTCCGAGGATTACGTCCACCGGATCGGCCGCACCGGCCGCGCCGGCAAATCGGGCCAGGCGCTGACCATCGTCTCGCGCATCGACCAGAAGGCGATCGCCGAGATCGAGAAGCTCATCGCGCGCAAGATCGACTGGCAGGACGGCGCTCAATTGCCCCCGGACGACGATGCCGAAGCGCCCCGGCGCGAGCGGCACGGCGAGCGCGGCCGCGGCGGCTCGCACCGGCGGTCGGAGCGCCCCGCCCCCGTCGAGAGCGCCGAGCGTGCGGATCGACGCGGCGAGCGGCGCCCAGCGCCTGTCGAGAACGGCGAGCGTCCGGACCGGCACGCCGAGCGCCACCCGGATTCACGCCGCCATCACGCCGAGCGTCCGCCCCGCGAGCGCGTCGCGGCCGAAGCGGAGCGCGCCTCAGCCCCGCGCGCGCCGTCCTTCGCCGATCCCACGCCGCGCCGCGAACGTCCGCGCCGCGAAGAGGACGCGCCGGTGATCGGCCTTGGCGACCACGTGCCCGACTTTCTCCTGCGCCCGGTGAAAGCGCGCGCGAAGCCCGCACGCGAGCCGATCGAGGCGGAGGAGTAAGCGCGGCGATCTCAGCGAGCCCGCCTGATAAAGGCGCTGCGTCAGGCTGCGCCCTTCTTCTTTTTCGGCTTCGCCTTGGCTGCCGCCGCGCGCCGCGCTGCTTCGAGTCCCAGTAAAGCCCAGCGGCGCAGTTCGTCGGCCTCTTCGTGGGCGATCGCCGGCAAGCGCCAGAACGACGTCGCCATCGGCTTGCCTTTGGCCATGTAGACGAAGGGTGAGGAGCCGGCCTGGGCGAAGCTCGGTTCCGACTGCCCGTCGACTTTGAGGAAAACCTCGCCGCCCTGCTCGATCGCGAAACAAAGGCCCTCGGCATAGACGCCGGCGCCGCCGAACATGCGCTTGACCGAAACCTCGCCGAACGGCTTGAAGAGTTCCTTCAAAGCCTCTGGGCTCATTGACAATAATCAGGCCGGTTCGTGAAGCGCCTCGGGGCTCGCCGGCGTGATCGCGACGCTTTCGCCGCAGCCGCAGGCCGATGTCTCGTTGGGATTGGAGAAAGCGAAGCTCGCCGACAGCCGGTCGACCTTGAAGTCCATCTGCGAGCCGAGCAGGAACAGCACCGCTTTCGGGTCGATGAGCAGCTTGACGCCCTTGTCCTCGACGATCTCGTCCATCGGCGTCGCGGTCTCGGCAAGCTCCATCGTATAGGACATGCCGGCGCAGCCGCCGTTTCTCACCCCGACCCGCAAGCCCGCGACGGGCTTTCCGGCGGCTTCGGTCAGTTCGCGCACCCGCGCCGCCGCCGCGTCAGTCAGAGTCATCACCTGTCGCCGTAGCAGTCGGGACGCCATCTTGATTCTCCCATAGCCGGGTTCAAGGCCCGGCCGGTCGATTCCTATATAGCATCAGGTCTGGCGGTTTGACAGGGCGGAGCGGCCGGTTCGGTCAGCCGAGGTAACTGGTCACCTCGGGCGCCATGATCATCAAATAAAGGACCGCGGCCGCGATGAAAACGCCTGCGCCGCCGACGAAAGCCGCCGCCCACAGGCAGATCCGACGGACGGACCAACGCGCAGGCCCCGCCCCGCGCGCGCGGCTTACGCCTTCGTCCTCGCCGTCCAGGACCCACGCATGCTCGCGCTCGACGGGGAGCTGGCGCAGGCTCATCTACGTTTCCTTCCTGATGTTTTGGTCGCTGCGATTCGGAACAGGCAAAGGGGCTGGGCTCATACCGCTGTGATTCGTTCATTAACGCTAACCAGCGGCGGATTGCAACATCAGATTGTGGATACCTCAACCTATGCTTGCAATAAATTTCAATGGAGCGATGGCGCAATTGACGCGGCCGCAAGTCGGCAGAACCAGTCGCTTGCTGCGACATTTGGGCACACGATACACCGGATTTCTGATTATCACAAGCAATTGTCGAAAGCCGGCGGATTTCGATATCGGTGACAGTTTACTCTATCCCCATTGATCTTGGGGGACCGATTTCGCGCACCCACGACGCGCTGCGGAGCATGGCTAGGGCGGCCCAATCGCGCGTCGGATATTCGGTCATTGAGTAAACTGTCACCGATATCCCGTCGCCGATATCCCTCAATGCCCCGGCCCCGGCCAATGCCGCTGCAGGACCGCGAACAGGAACGCCGTCGTCAGGCCGAACAGCATCACGCCGTTCAGCGCCTCGATCGCGCCCATGAGCCGCCAGTGCGCCGCAAGGAATACCTCGGCGTGGCCAAAGGTTGTCATCGCGCTTAGCGAATAGAGCATGGCGGAGGCCAAATCGGCGCGCGCCCCGAGCGCGACATAGGCGACGGCCCAGGCGCCGGCTTCGATCGCGTGCAGGAACGTCACCAATATCACGACCAGCGCCATGAGGGAGGCGAGCAGGAATGAGGTCCGATGCCGGCCGAGCCGGGCCGAGAGCGGAAGCACCACCAGCTCGCGAATGAGCGCCAGGCCGAAAGTATGCGCAAGCACAGTGAGCACGATGAGCGGCAGGCTCCACGCCCAATCGTGGGACCACTCTCCTGCGGTCTCAAACACCTCTCAACCTTGCGCCCGAGGTCGCCGCCCGAGGCGGCGGATGCCCGATCCGGTCAATACCAGCCGGGTGCGTAGGGACCCCAGACGCCGCCCCAGTCCATCGCCGCCTCCTGGTTCAAGATCGCCGTCGTCTCCTGCATCTGGGCGATGTTGTTGGCGGCGCGAATCTGCTGATACTGCTGATAGGAGGCGTCATTGCCGATGAAGGCGCAACCGCAGCCGGCGGCGTCGGCGTAGATATAGATGTTGTGACCCTTCCGCTGGGTGGCGACGATCGTGTTCTGCGGCAGCGCCTGAAGCTTGGTCATTTTGGCCGGCGTATCGGCCGGCTGGCGGATGAACCCCGCAGCCGCAAGCTGGCTTTCCCTGTCCGAGGCGCCGAGCGAGTTGCACCCCGCCAAAAGCGCCGACGCGGCGAGCGCCGCCAAACCCAGACCGACTGTTCTGATCACTGCCATTTCCTCCCTGCCCGCAATCGGCAAAAAAATGCGCGGAAAGCCAAGTCTCTGACGAATCTCGCGGCCCCGCCTCGATGGGCGGACCTTCGCCTTGCTCACGCCCTCATGTCAATTGCGCGCGGCGCTTTCTCAATGCGGCGAGATATTCGACGTTTGCGCCTGGACATCGGGCAGTTTCGACTGGGTCCAGCCGCCGCCGAGGGAGACTATGAGGTTCACCACGTCCGTCTGGACCTGCGCCTGAGTGGTGAGCAGGTTTTCCTCGGCCGAGAGCTGCTGGGCTTCGACGACGACGACCGCGGTAAACGCCTGGGTGCCGGCCTGATACTCGTTGAGCGTGATCTGGGTCGCCTGGCGCGAGAGGCGCACGTTTTCCGCCTGCACCTTGGCTTCGCGCGAGAGAATCCGAATCCCGGACAGGGAATCCTCGACCTGCTGGATCGCGGTCAGCACGGTTTGGCGATAGAGCGCGACATCCGCGTCATAGGTCTGGCGCGCCGCCTCGACCTGCGCGGTGGTGAGCCCGCCGTTGAACAAAGGCTGCGCGATCGAGGCCCCGAACGACCACACCGGATTGCTCGGGCCGAAGGCGGCGTTGAACGGGTTGCCGGAATAGCCGATGAGGCCGTTGAGCGAGACGGCCGGAAAATAGCCGGCGAACGCGACGCCGATCTGGGCGTTGGCCTCGCGCATCGTCTGCTCCGCCGCCGCGACGTCGGGCCTGCGCTCGAGAAGCGACGAGGGAAGGCCGACCGGGACCGGCGGCACGCGGGTCGCGAGCGCGCCGGTCGGGATCGAAAGGCCGGCCGGCGGACGGCCCATCAGGACGGCGATCGCATGTTCGCTCTGGGCGCGCGACACACCGGCCTCGATCAGCTGCGCCTGGGCGTTGAGGAGCTGCGTCTGGGCGGTGATGACGTCGGATTTGGCGGCCGTCCCTGCGTTATACTGGTTCTGGGTGATGGTCAGCGAATGTTGGTATTCGACGACCGTCTTTCTCAAGAGCTCCTCGAGCGAATCCGCTTCTCTCAGCGTCACATAGGCGAGCCCGAGCAGCGCCTGCTCGGAAAGCGTGGCGTTGGCGAGGGTGGCGGCGCTCACTTCGGCGCCCGCCTGCTGTGCTTCGACCTCGCGCCGGACCTGGCCCCAGATATCGAGCGTCCACGATCCCGAGACCTCGGCGGTGAGCTGGGTCACGCCGGGGGACGAGCGGGTGGCCGAGCCGTTGCCGTTCAGGATCGGAAACAGCCCCGAGCGGGCCTCGTTGATGAGCGCCAGCGCCGCGCGATAATTGGCTTCGTCCGCCTTGACCGTCTGGTTGGAGACGACGACGACCCGCATCAGCTGATCGAGCTCCGGGTCATGAAACACCGACCACCACTCGCCCTTCGGCTCGCCTTCGCCCGGTGTTGCGATCTTCCAGCCCTTGATCTCCTTGAACTCGGGTGAGACGAGCGCCGCCGGCCGCTCGAAATTGGGGCCGACCGCCGCGCAACCTGAAAGCGCCACCGCCGCGATCAGCGCCGCAGCGGACGACGCCGAAGCGGCCGGCGCGCGGTCGCCCATTCCCCGCCCCGCGGCCGCAGGGGCGATGTCCGCAATCAGCGAAGCGATGGCGAAATCCCCCTCCCCGCCGACTTGCCCAGTCCCGGCTTGTTGCACGCCGTCCTTTAGGCGCCATCCGCTTCGGCGGCGCAAGTCCCGGCGCGGCCGGTTGCGAACACGATTCGGCGCCTAGCTAACGCCGACCGATGGCCGCTCAGCCGGAATCCGACGACATTTTGACCCGCCCCCACCACAGCAAGAGCAGGAGCGCGATCAGGATTGCGCCGACGAAAACGAGAAACAGCGCCGCCTGCTCGAACCAGGCGACCAGCGGCACGGCGATGGCAAGGAAGGCGCCGGCGACGGCAAGCCTCCAGTCTCTCAGGTCAAGTCCGGAGGTGAATACGCCGAGAGCGAGCAAGGTCAGCATCATGCCGCCCAACGCGTCGCTGGTGGTGAGGCCGCCGACATTGCTGAGGTTGATGAGATACATGGCCACCAGCACCGCTGCCCATTGTGCGAGCTGGATCGCGACTGTCTCGATCCGCCCGCGGCCGTGCGGCGCGCGGGCGAGACCGACCGCGACGCAAAGCAGCGCCACGACCGGCGTCATGATGACCCAGTATTCGCCCGAGGGCCGGCGAAAAAAGCTCGTCCAGCAAATGCCGATGACGCCGATGAGGACGATCGCGAGATAAGGCGCTTCGGCCAGCAGGCTGATCCACAGCCTGCGCCGGCGACGTCCCGCAGCGCGCGCGGGCGGCGATATATTCGTATTGGCCATTTTCGCTTCCGCCCCGCCCGTCGCGAACCCGCGCTCCTTCACGTGATTTCTATCACGCGCGCCGACGTGCGGCCACGACTTCGGGAGCCGCGGCGGGCGCCGATAATCAGGATTTTCGCGACGGGACGAGCGGCGGCCGGCCGCCAGCCGCCGCGATTGCGCTCAGTTCCGGGCGCCGACGATCGCGCGCCAGAAGCCGCTATAGGCGAGTTCGAACCCGACGATCTCATAATCGAGGTCGATCGAGTCCATCACTTCGTAGGCGGAATTGTTGCAGATCGGGAAGATGATCAGCCCGTCCTTCGATACATGGCGGCGCGCCTGGCGCAGATAAGCTTCGGTGATGCGCCCTTGCGGGTCGCACAGGCTGAAGCGCTCGATGTCGTTCTCCGGGCTCTTGTCGACCATTGGCGTATTGAAGACGATGAGGTCGAAGTCCTTCTCGTCGATCTTCTCGAACAGGTCCGACTGAAACGCAGTCAAGCTGACGTTGTTGAGCCTGGCGTTGGCGATTGTCGCCTCGACCGCGACCGGGGAAATGTCGGTCGCGACGGTTCGCGAGGTCCAGTTCGCGGCCATGAACAGCGAGATGATCCCGCAGCCCGCCCCGATCTCCAGCGTCTTGGAGATCAGGTTCGGGTTCATCGCCCTGATATTGCGGATGAAAAACTCGGAGCTCGAGTTGGGGAGCGGATGGTAGACCCCGGCCGGGACGTCGACCACGAGGCCGTCGGCGAAGATCCGCTCCGGCATCGCCTGGCGGCGAACGATCGATTCATGGGCGGCGGCAATGTCGAACTTGGCCGTGGTGACAAGGTCGGAAATGCCGAGCTTGCGCAGAACGGAGGCCCGCGGCGGCCCAATTCGCCGCTCGTTGAGGTATCCGATGCTCATTTGACCCCGCCTTCCTTTGTCGGCGCCACGATTTTACGTCGCAGCGGCGCACAAAGAAAAGACGCCGCGACCGCTCTCGTTATACGCTGGATTGGATTATCGGTTCAGGTTTCCCGTCCACGCTCGCTGTCGTGCCAATCGCGCAACAACCAATGCGAGAGCGCCGTCAACAAGAGATGAATTGTGATGCCGGCGACCGAAA
Source organism: uncultured Alphaproteobacteria bacterium (assembly GCA_963794655.1). Lineage (GTDB taxonomy): Bacteria > Pseudomonadota > Alphaproteobacteria > Rhizobiales > Beijerinckiaceae > Roseiarcus. Next base: position 188,501 of record CAWCEV010000003.1, on the reverse strand, counting down.
TCAAGAGCAACGCGGCGAACATGCGCGGAATATTAAGGCGAAACCCTGACTCGACAATGCGATAGGCGAGGCCGGACCCCTGCCCGGCCGACCCCGCCGCGATCTCGGCGACGATGGCGCCGATCAGCGCAAGGCCCCCGCTGATCCGCAAGCCGGCGAGGAAATAGGGCAAGGCCGAGGGCAGCCTGAGCAGCAGGAACTGCTGCATCTTCGAGGCCCGGTACATCTGGAACAGGTCGACGAGATTGTGGTCGGCCGAGGAGAGCCCGAGCGTGGTGTTGGCCAGAAGCGGGAAAAACGCCACCAGGAACGCGCACACCAGAACCGCGATGTTGGGGGTGAGATAGATCAGAAGCAGCGGCGCGATGGCGACGATCGGGGTCACCTGCATCGCGACCGCGAATGGGTAGAAGGCGCGCTCGACGATGCGCGACTGGGCGAAAATGATGGCGAGCGTCACGCTGCCGATGACCGCGACCAAAAGCGCCTTGAGTGTGATCGAGAGCGTCACCCAGAGCGAAGCCGAGAGCGTCGACCAGTCGGTGATGAGGGTTGCGATTATGAGGCTCGGCGCCGGCAACAGATAGGACGGCACCGCGAAATAGCGGACCAGCCCCTCCCACGCGAACAACCCCAAACCGAGAGTGAGGGCCGGAACCGCGTAGCCGACAAAATCGTCGCGGCTCACGGCATCCCGCTCACGAGCATCTTCGACGGCCTATCGCCCATGGCGACATGGAGCGCTTCGGAGGTCTGGACGCAGGTGTCGGCGTATTCCTTGCAGAGCCGGAACCCTTCCTGGCGCGACGCGGTCGGCGCCTGGACCGTGATCTCGGCGACTGCGCGTCCGGGCCGCGCCGCCATCACCACGATCCGGTCGGAAAGATAGACGCTCTCGAATACGGAATGGGTCACGAATACAACAGTCGCCCCGAGCTGCGACCTCAGCGCGGCGAGGTCATCGTTGAGCTTGAGTCGGGTTATCTCGTCGAGGGCTGCGAACGGTTCGTCCATCAAGAGGACCGTCGGCCGGGTCACGAGCGCGCGGGCGATCGACACCCGCATCTTCATTCCGCCGGACAATTGCCGGGGGTAAGCCTTGGCGAATCCAGCGAGCCCGACCTGCTCGAGCGCCTCTTCAACCCGCGGCCGCGCCTTTTCCTTCGGTACGCCGGCCAGACGCAGCGGCAGCCAGACATTGGTGAATACATCGGACCAGGGGGTCAGCGTCGGCTCCTGAAACACGAAGCCGAGCTCTGGGCATTTCGTCACCCAGGTAATTTCGCCCCGGCTGGGCGCAGCGAGCCCGGAGAGAAGCCGCAGGACGGTGGACTTTCCGCAGCCGGAGGGTCCGAGCAGCGAAAGAAACTCGCCGGCCTGAATGTCGAGATCGAGCCCCTTGAGAGCCGTCACGTCATTGGCGAAGACCTTGTCGACGCCGCGAAGCTTGACCAGCGTCGGCGGAGCCACCCGAACCGCCGTCTCGTTCGTCCTTAGAGTCGCTATCTTGTTCATCGCGCGAACCCGCCGTCTCCTGGCCGCCCCTCAGGCCGCCGACCACGTCTCCCGACAACGCAAGTTGCGTGCCGCCGCCGGTTCGAGCTCACCGCAGGATTCCGCGCTTTGGCTTTCGCCGTTCGCATCCCACCCCTCCCAAGGTCGCGCTCGTCGTCCAGCCTTCAACGCGCTGTACCACGAACATTATAGACCTCATTATTCCGGGTCAAACGACAGGTAATGCGAGAACATGCAGAGTACAAGAGCCCATTATTCGCTGCATTGCAGCAACGGAGGACGTGACGGACCGGCTTTCTTGACGCCAGGGCGTGCGGCGTGCCATTCGCGACCTTCAGGCCGGTCCGTCGCTACGAAGAACACGCCAGGTCGTCTTTTGATCCACGCCGGCGGCCGCATCCGCGCTCCCTCGCTTAAGGTCTGATCGATGGCTACGGACTACGTCGCCCGCAATCTCGAAGCGCCGGTCCTCGACCACCTGTTCCCGAACATGATCGAGGCGGACAAGAGCGCGTCGACCTGGCCCTATTTTCGCAGAGAGATCGACCATCCGTTCCGGGTCGACAGGCGCAATCCGACCGTTGGCTTCATCAACCGCGACGAAGCCTCGATCCTTTATTCCAACGCGCGCGCCTTCAAGGGGCGCAGCGGGATCGAGATCGGCGCGTGGCGAGGCTGGTCGACGGCCTATCTGGTCAGCGCCGGGATCGCGCCTCTGCATGTGGTCGAGCCCTTGCTCGCGGATGCGGACTGGCGGGGCGAATTCGAAGCGGTCATCCGCGGCGCCGGTGGGGCCTCGTCGACGATCCTCGTGCCGGAGAAGAGCCCCGGGGCGGTCGTCAGACTCGGCGAGGCCGGCGCGCGGTGGTCGTTCGCGTTTATCGACGGCGACCACGACGCCGAGGCGCCGAAGAACGATGCGCTCGCCTGCGCATCCTATCTCGACACGACCGCGATGGTCCTGTTTCATGACCTCGTGTCGCCGCATGTGGCGGCGGGTTTGCGGGCGCTCGAGTCGAGAGGCTTCAACATCATGGCCTATCAGACCGCGCAGATGATGGGCGTGGCGTGGCGCGGCTCGATCACGCCGGTGGCGCACAAGCCCGATCCGGCGCAACATTGGCAGATTCCGGATCATCTGGCCGGGATAAAAATATCGGGCGAGGCCCCCTGACTGGCTCGCCCGGAAAGCGGGAAGGAGAGGACCATGGCTCGATTGATGTTGTCGGCGACCCTCGGCGCGGCGCTCGCCGCATTCGGGTCCCTGCCCTCGCCCGCCTTGGCAGACGACGCGCAGATCGCGCGCGGGAAATATCTGGTGACGCTCGCGGGATGTTCGGACTGCCACACGCCCGGCGCCCTGCTCGGGTCGCCTGACATGAAGCGCTATCTCGGCGGATCGGACACCGGCTTCGAGATTCCCGGCGCAGGCATATTCGTCGGCCAGAATCTGACGCCCAACAAGGAAACAGGGATTGGGTCGTGGAGCAGCGACCAGATCGTCGCCGCGATCCGCACCGGCAAGACGCCGGACGGGCGCGATTTAAGCCCGGTCATGCCGTGGCCCGCCCTGTCGCATCTCACCGACGAAGACGCGCAGGCGATCGCGGCTTTTCTCAAGAGCGTTCCGGCGGTCGACAACAAGAACGCCGGACCGATCGGGCCCAAGGAGAAGGCGACGGTGTTCGTCTCCGTCACCCTGTCGGCCGACGCCTACAACGCGATGCAGGCGTCGAAGAAATAGCGGCGGAACGTCACTTCGGACGCAATTCGAGCCCGACGCCCTTGTTCACGAACTGGGTGGTGTAGGCCTTCTTGTAGTCGAGGCCGTCCTTGACGACGCCGGCTTTGACCATCGTCTTGTAGAAATCGCTCCAGCGGTCGTCGGTCATCGCGCCGATGCCGAGCTTGAGCGTGTCGCCGGAATCGACGATGCCGTATTCCTTCATCTTGGTGATCGAAAAGGCGATCTGCTCATCCGTCATCTCCGGATTTTCTTTCTTGATCGCCTCGTTGGCCTTCGAGTTGTCGCCGTAGAGATAGTGGTACCAGCCGATGGTGGAAGCGTCGACGAACCGCTGGACGATGTCGGGATGCGCCTCCACGTATTCGCGGCGGGTTTCGACAAGCGTTGCGTAGGTCGAGTAGCCATAGTCGGCGAGCAGGAAGACGTTGGGCTTGAAGCCGCCCTGCTTTTGCACCTCGAGCGGCTCCGAGGTCAGGTATCCCTGCTGGATCGAAGTCTTGCTGACGATGAACGGCGCCGAGTTGAAATTATACGGCTTGATGTTCTCGTCCTTGAAGCCGTAGGCGAGCCGCATCCACGCCCAGAAGGTATTGACCGCGCCGGCGCTGACGAAGGCGGGATTGGCTTTGGGCAGGTCTTCCCATTTGTCGAGGCCGACACCGGGATGGGACATGAAGATTTGCGGGTTCTTCTGGAAATGCGCCGCGACCGCGATGGTGGGAATGTTGTTCTGCACCGCGAGGAAATCGCCGATCATGTCGCCGCCCATGTAGAACTCGATCTTGCCGGCGATGAGGAGCATGCCGCCGTTCGAGGTCGGGCCGCCCTGCAGGATGGTGACGTCGAGCCCGTACTTCTCGAAAGTCCCGTCGACCAGGGCCTGGTAATAGCCGCCGGCCTCGGGATCGGCGACCCAATTGGTGCCGAAAGTCACCTTGTCGAGGGCAAAGGCCGGTCCGGCGAATCCGATCGCCCCTGCCAAAGCCGCCATGATCGCAACGCGCATTCGAATTCCCTCCAGCTGTACTCTTCTTGAGGCGACTGACCCCGCGGGACGCCCCGCCGCGGACCGCGCCCGAATTCCCGCCGACGCGCCCGCGAACAGGTCGCTTGCGCCCCCACGGAGGCCACAATAAGGGCCGAAATTCAGTACGTCGAATCCATTTTTGTGAATTGTCACGGCGCTGTCGTGGGTCGCCTGAAGGCTTTACGTTTCACGCCGCCTCGCCTATGCGGCGCTCCTCTCGCGCCCTAATGCCCGAAACGGAGCCTCAACGCCGCATGCGACTATGGATCAAGGACCCGCTCGCCATTCTCGCGGCCGGCGCGGAGCGCGGAATTGTCGTCGAGGGCGCGGAAATCGTCGAATGCGTCGCGCGGGGCCGGTCGCCTGCCATTCGCCCCGACGCGACCTTCGACGCCGCGCGCCATGTCGTGCTGCCGGGGCTCGTCAACGCCCACCACCATTTCTACCAGACGCTGACCCGCGCCCATCCCGCCAGCCTCGGCGAGGACCTCATTCCGTGGCTCGTGGCGATGGAGCGGGTCTGGGACCGCATGACGCCGGATGCGCTCAGGATCGCGGTCCGGATGGCGCTGGTCGAGCTGATGCTGTCGGGCTGCACGACCGCCGCCGACCACCACAATCTCTTTCCGCCCGGCCTCGAGGACGCCATCGACATCGAGGTTGAAGAGGCGATGAAGCTCGGGCTGCGGATGACAGTGAGCCGCGGCTCGATGGGCATCTCGGAGAAGGACGGGGGCCTCCAGCCGGACTCGATCGTTCAGGATTCGGAGACGATCCTCGAGGACAGCGAGCGTGTGCTGCGGCTCTATCACGACCGCAATGCAGGAGCGATGATCCGCGTCGCGCTCGCGCCCTGTTCGCCGCTCGCGGTTCCGAGGCGGGTGATGGAAGGTTCGGCGGAGCTCGCCGAGCGCTACGACGCGCGCCTCCATTGTCATCTCTGCCAGTCGCCCGACGAGGACGTCTACGCGATGCAGGCGTTAGGCAAGCGCTCGGTCGACATCCTCGACGAGGCCGGGTGGCTGACCTCGCGCACATGGGTCGCGCACGGGATCTATTTCAACGCCGCGGAGATCGAACGCCTTGGAAGCGCTGGCGTTGGCGTCGCGCATTGCGCGGCCTCCGATATGCTGTTCGCGAAGGGAATCTGCCCGACGAAGGATCTCGAAGCCGCTGGCGCTCCAATCGGCCTCGGTGTCGACGGCTCGGCGTCGAACGATTCCTCCAACCTGATGGAGGCCGTGCGCCACTCGATGATGCTTGGGCGGCTACGCTACGGCGCTTCGATCACCCATCTCGATGCGCTCCGCTGGGCGACGGAAGGCTCGGCGCGCTGCCTCGGGCGCGACGACATCGGCGCGATCAGGGTCGGTATGCAGGCCGATCTTGCGCTCTACAAGCTCGACGAACCGCGCTTCTCGGGCGCGCATGATCCGGTCGCGGCGCTCGTGCTCTGCGGCGCCCATCGCGCCGACCGGGTGATGGTCGCCGGCAAGTGGCGGGTGATCGACGGCGAGCCCGAGGGCGTCGACCTCAAGGCGCTGATCGCAAGCCACAAGGCGGCGGCGCGCGCGTTTGGGTGAGCCGGGCGCCGCACCGGGCCTCGCCGTGTTCGCGTCCTCATGAGGTATGATCCGGGGAAGTCCGGACTCGGAGACCCCCCATGCCTCGCGAATGGCTTCCCTCGCGCCTGCCAATCATCCAGGCCCCGATGGCGGGACATCAGGGGGTCGAGCTTTGCGTCGCCGTCTGCGAAGCGGGCGGCCTCGGATCGATCCCGAGCGCCACGCTGACGCCTGCGATCTTGCGCGACCAGATCGCGGAAGTGCGGGCCCGGACGCGCGCGCCCTTCAACGTCAACTTCTTCTGCCACGCGCCGCCCGCGCCGGATCCGGACCGGCATGCGCGATGGCTCGATCGCCTCGCCGGCGCTTATGCCCAGGCGGGCCTCGATCCGTCGGCTGCGGCAAGCGGCCCCGGACGCGCGCCGTTCGACGCCGCGATGGCTGAGGTCGTCGAGGCGACGAGGCCCCCGGTCGTAAGCTTCCATTTCGGCCTGCCGGATGCGGCGCAGCTCGCGCGGGTCAAGGCGAGCAGAGCGAAGATCTATTCCTCCGCGACGACAGTCGCCGAGGCGCGCTGGCTCGAAGCGCACGGCGCGGACGCGGTGATCGCGCAAGGGGCAGAGGCCGGGGGCCATCGCGGCATGTTCCTGAGCGAGGACATCGCGGGCCAGCCGGGCCTGATCGCGCTGCTGCCGCAAGCGGTCGACGCGATTCGGCTCCCCGTGATCGCAGCCGGCGGGATCGCCGACGGACGCGGCGTAGCCGCCGCCTTTGCGCTCGGCGCGAGCGCGGTCCAGGTCGGCACGGCCTATCTGAAGACGCCGCAGGCGACGGTAAGCGCGCTTCACCGCGCGGCCCTTCGCGAGGCGAGCGACGATGCGACGCGGCTCACCAATCTATTCACCGGCCGCCCGGCCCGCGGCCTCGTCAACCGCTTCATGCGCGAGCACGGACCGATGAACGACGCCGCGCCCGCCTTCCCGCTTGCAACCGGCCCGGTCGCGCCGTTGCGCGCCCATTGGGAGAAGCGCGGGTCGGCCGACTACTCTCCGCTCTGGGCAGGCCAGGCGGCGGCGCTTGCGCGGGAAGAGGACGCCGGCGCCCTCACCGAGCGGCTGTGGCGCGAGGCCAAGGCGACGCTCACGGCGCTCCGGCTCGAACCCTGACTATTCGTTACTCGGCTGCCGCCTTCGCCGCCACTGACTGCAGGTAGCTGACGAGCCCGACAACGTCCTTGGCCACCACCCGGCCGATCGCGCTGGTGGCATAGGCCGCCGCCTTCACGGTTCCGTCCGGGCCGAGGACAAACCCGGCCGGTTGCAGGAAATGCGGGCTCGCGTTGACGAAGGCTCCGGTCGCGGCGGCGACAGCGTCGGCGTCGGCGCTGTGGCCGAGTGGGAACTGCAGGTGGTTCTTCGCCATTGTCGCGGCGCTCTTCGCCTCGTCGTCGACCGACAAGGCAACGACCTTGACGCCGAGGCCGTCGAGCGCCTCCTTCTCGGCGGCGAAGCCGGCGAGTTGGGCGTTGCAGAACGGGCACCACGCGCCGCGATAAATCAGCACCACGCCCCATGATCCGGCGAGCGCGGCCGGCAATTCGATCGTTCCGCCGCCGACGAGGGCGACCGAGAGTTTCGGGAACGCGTCGCCGTTGTTCAGAAGGGGCATCGGGAATCTCCGTTTCGCAAACAGACTGGACCACCCAGCCCACAATGTGGCGAGGTTCGTCAACTAGAACTGGACTGTCAAGTCCAGTTTCGGATAGGCTTCCGGCAGCGAAGGAGCGTGCCGATGCGCGGATCAAGGGGAACGAGAGCGGGCGGGCCTCGGCCAGCGACGGCGCGCGGCGCAGCGACCCGCGCGCGGATCGTCGAGGCGGCGGCGGACCTCGTCTACCGGCGCGGGACGGTCGCGACCAGTCTCGAAGACATCATGGAGGCGAGCGCGACCTCGAAGTCGCAGCTCTATCACTACTTCACCGACAAGGATGCGCTGATGCGCGCGGTGATCGAGTTCCAGACCGGGCGAGTGACCGGCGGCGAGGCCGTCCGCCCGGAAGCGCTCGACTCGCTCGACGGGATCAGGCGATGGCGCGACGCCGTGGTGACCATGAACAGAGCCGCTCGCGGCGTCGGCGGTTGTCCGCTCGGATCGCTGGTGAGCCAGCTCGCCGACCGGTCGGAGAGCGCCCGGGCGGCGCTCGGGAACGGCTTCGAGCTATGGGAATCGCATTTCAGGCAGGGACTAAGCGCGATGCGCGACCGCGGCGAGCTTAAGCCCGAAGCCGAGCCGGCCGAACTCGCGACCGCGCTGATCGCGGCGCTGGAGGGGGGCCTCTTGCTGGCGCAGACCACGCGTTCGAGCCGGCCCCTCGAACTTGCGCTCGACATGGCGATCGGCCACATCGGGCGACTGTCGATGTGAATTCCGTCGCCTGCGATCGGCGGCCCGATAAGCGCAAAACTGCTACCGCCGCTCAGCTCGTCTGAGTGAGGAGCCCCGGACGCTCAGTACTTCATCGAGAGATAAACGCAGACCGCGATGACGATCAGAACGCCGAGCGCCAATCCGACTGCGATCGCGATGACGATCGAATTGTGCCCGTCCCGGGCCAGTCGGATTTCCTCGTTGGTCGGAAGCGCCTCGTAGCGGGACATGATCGCGTCCATCGCCGCCCTGTGCTGCGGCGAACTCTCCATACGCGCCCGCACGACCGGTTCGAGCGCATGGAACAGTTCGTGTTGAGGCACATTGGCTGCGGTCGGGAATTTCTCGTGCAACACCGTTATGATCAATCGGTGCAACAGTTCGACTTCGGCCGGAGACTGGTCCATCGCGCGCGATATGTTGACCATCAGGTGCCGCATCGTCGCGCCGTGGGCAAAGCCCTCCGGCGGATGCGTTGTGGGCATTGCCATGGGCGTCCTCCCGCGAACTCTTCGGTTTGTTCTGGTCTCTCTCGAGGAGAATTCGCTGGCTTTTTATCGAGCCCCACGACTAATCCGGTCAATTGTGGATTGTGCCTATGTTCCGACAATTCTCGACCGAAACCCGGAACGGTCCGCCGGTGACAGGGCGAACAATCACGAAGCGCTCGCTCCTCGTGATTGACGATCGCCGCTCGTGAGGCCTGTCAGAGCAGATGCCGCGCGCGCTCGCTTTTCTCGCACAAGCTTGAGTCGCGGCTGACGTCGTCCCGTCGACAAACCCATCCTCCCGCGCTACCGATGGTCTTTCCCACTGTGGAATTGCACAGGGGCTCGGGAGGAGAGTTGGAAACGATCGTCTCTATCGTCGGCGGCATCGGCCTGTTCCTGCTCGGAATGGCGGTGATGACCGACGGGCTCAAGGCGCTCGCCGGCACGGCCCTGAAGCAGGTGATGGAAAAGGCGGCGGCGACGCCGCTCCTCGGCACGTTCTGGGGCGCGGTCATCACGCTGCTCGTGCAGTCGTCGAGCGCCACCACCATGACCACGATCGGGCTGGTCAGCGCCGGGCTCCTCACCTTCCCGCAAGGCTTGAGCCTCGTGTTTGGCGCCAACATCGGCACGACCGGGACCGGCTGGCTGGTGGCGGCGTTCGGAGTGAGAATCTCGCTCACCGCCGCCGCGCTGCCCATCGTCTTCGTCGGCGCTCTGCTCAAGGTGGTCGGGCGCGGACGCCTGGCGGCGGCGGGCAGCGCCATCGCCGGCTTTGCGTTGATCCTGGTCGGGTTGTCGACGCTGCAGCAGGGCATGGGAGGGCTCGCCGAGCAGCTGCACCCCACGGACTTGCCCACGATCATGAACGAGGCCGGCGCCATTACGCTCTCCGGCCTCGCGAACGTCCTGCTGCTGGTCGTGGCCGGCGCGGTCATGACGACGGTCATGCAGTCTTCGACCGCTTCGATCGCAGTGACGCTCTCCGCCCTCTATGCCGGCGCTGTCGGCCTGGATCAGGGGTTGGCGCTCGTCATCGGACAGAACATCGGCACGGCCACGAGCTCGGCCGTCGCAGCGATCGGCGCCTCAAGCACCGCGAAGCGGCTCGCGGTCGCCTATATCGCGTTCAAGCTGATCGCCGCGCTGATCGCGATCGTGCTCTTTCCGTTCGTCACGCCGCTCATCGTGCGCGCTTCGCACGACATCGACGCGACCGGTCTGCTCGCGGCCTATCACACCGCCTACAACGTGGTCGGGGTCGCCGTCCTCTTGCCGTTGATGGGCCCGTTCACCCGTCTGATCGAGCGGCTCCTGCCGGAGCGCGGCTCCGCGTTTACGAAGCATCTCGACCCGGCAGCGCTTCGGGCGCCGACGGTCGCGGTCGAGGCGGTGCGCCGGACGGTGGAACGCGCGCTCGAGACGCTGTGCCTCGCGACGGCGACGGCGCTCGAGGGCGCCGTCGAAGGCGGGACGGTCCGGCCAGCCATCGACGACGCCACGCTCGCGCAGGCGTCTGAGGCCCCGCGACAGGCCGGCGATTTTCTGTCAAAAGCCGACCCGCCGCCTTCGGACGAAGGCCACGCCTGGTACACCAGCACCGTGCATGCGCTCGATCATGCGACGCGGCTCGCCGAGGCTGTAGACGCCATGGCGAAGACCGGCCTTTCGACCGACAGCGCCGAAGAGATCAGTGCAGCCACGCTATGCGCGCGATCGATGCGCGAGGCGGCGGCGGCCGCGGTCGGTCTCGCGCGTTCCTCAGGACCCGGCGGCGCCGATGACGATGTGACGGGACGTCGCGCAAGCGCGCCGGGGAAGGACACGCAAGACGCCGGCCACACAGCAGCCGACAGCCTCGAGCGCGATGCGATGGCGCTCGCCGATCTCCGGCTGGCGCACCGCCGCGCGACGCTCGACATGGTTGCGGCCGGAAAACTCACCGCGACCGCGGCGATCGCGCGTGTCGACGCGGTCGCGCTTCTGAACCGGCTCGCGCATCACGCCTGGCGCGCGATCGCCCATCTCGAAATCGCCGCCGCCTCCCCGATGGAGCTTGAGCAATGACCGCGACGGACGCGACCGCTTGGCATTCCCTCACCGCGGAAGAGGCCGTCAAGCGGCTCAACACCAGCGTGTCGAAGGGTCTCGACGACGCCGAAGCCGCTCGGCGCCAAGCTCAGTACGGCCTTAACCGGCTGCCGACCGCGCGCAAGCGCGGGCCGCTCATGCGCTTCCTGATGCAGTTCAAGAACGTCCTCGTCTACGTCCTGCTCGCCGCCGGCTTCATCAAGCTGATGATGGGCCTGTGGCTCGACGCCTCGATCATCCTCGGCGTCGTCGTCATCAACGGCCTGCTCGGCTTCATCCAGGAAGGCCGGGCGGAGAAGTCGCTCGATTCGATCCGCAACATGCTCTCCGCGGAGGCGAGAACATTGCGCAACAGGCATACCGCCCTGATCCCGGCCGAGGGGCTCGTGCCGGGCGACGTCGTGTCGCTCGAATCCGGCGACAAGATTCCGGCCGACATCCGTCTCGTCGACGTCAAGAACCTTCGCACGGAGGAAGCGGCGCTGACCGGCGAATCGGTTCCGTCCGACAAATCGACGGATCCTGTTTCAGCCAAGGCGACCGTCGGCGACCGCGCCTGCATGGCCTGTTCCGGAACTCTGGTCGTGTCCGGCCGGGCGACAGGGATCGTCGTTGGCACGGGAAGCGACACCGAGCTCGGGCGCATCAACCAGATGCTCGCGGGCGTCAGCGCGCTCGAGACGCCGCTCCTCATCCAGATCAAGAAGTTCGGCTATGCGATCACCGTCATCATCCTGATCGTCAGCGCGATTACCTTCGCCTATGGGCGGCTCGTCCAGAACATTCCGTTCATCGAGATGTTCCAGGCGGTGACCGGAATCGCCGTCTCGATGATCCCGGAAGGTCTGCCGGCTCTTATCACCATCACGCTCGCGATCGGCGTGCAGCGGATGGCAAGCCGCAACGCGATCGTCCGCCGCCTGCCGGCGGTCGAGACGCTCGGCTCGGTCGCGCGGATCTGCTCCGACAAGACCGGCACGCTGACGCTCATGGAAATGATGGTCGTGTCCGCGGCGACCGCGAGCCAAACGGTCGACGTCACAGGCGACGGCTACGCGAGCGAAGGCGAGGTGCTGAAGGGCGGCGAGCCGGTCGGCAAAGACCCTTTGCTCGAGCTTCTGGGCCGGGTCTCGGCGCTCTGCAACGACGCGGAGCTGCGCAGCGAGGGCGGCGTGTGGAAGGTCGAGGGCGACCCGACCGAGGGCGCGCTCTATCCATTCGCGGCGAAACTGGGGCTCGACAGGCAGAAAGAGCTCAGCGCCTATCCCCGCATCGACGTCATCCCGTTCGAGTCCGAGCATCGGTTCATGGCGACCCTGCACAAGACGCCCGAGGGCGGCGAGGTTCTGTTGGTCAAGGGCGCGCCGGAGGCGATTCTCGACCATTGCGACCGGCAACAGGACGAAGCGGGAAATCACCCGTCGCTCGATCGCGCCCATTTCGAAGAGGCCGCCGACGCGCTCGCAGCGCAAGGGGAACGGGTGCTGGCGCTCGCCTGGCTGCCCGATCCCGGCGTCAAGGCGGGAAGCCTGGGCCCGGCCGATCTGCCGAAGACCCTCATCCTGCTCGGGCTCGTCGGCCTTCTCGATCCGCCGCGCAAGGAGGCGATCGAGGCGGTGAAGGAGTGCCACGACGGCGGCATCAGGGTCACCATGATCACCGGCGACCACAAGATCACCGCCGCGGCGATCGCCAAGATGCTCGACATCGGCGACGGCAAGACGGCGGTCACGGGCGCCGAGGTTGCGGAAATGGACATGGCGACGTTGCAGGAGACGGTCGCCAAGGTCGACGTGTTCGCGCGCGCGAGCCCGGAGCACAAGCTGAGGCTCGTCAAGGCGATTCAGGCCAACAAGCAGGTCGTGGCGATGACCGGCGACGGCGTCAACGACGCGCCGGCCTTGAAGAAAGCCGACATCGGCGTCGCCATGGGCGTCAAGGGCACCGAGGTCACCAAGGAGGCGGCCGAGATGGTGCTCGCCGACGATAATTTCGCCTCGATCACCGCGGCGGTGAAGGAGGGGCGGACGGTCTACAACAACATCGAGAAAGCGATCCTGTTCATGCTGCCGACCAACGTCGCCCAGGCGCTGGTCATACTGGTCGCGATCTTCGTCGGATTCACCGCGCCGATCACCGCGCCGCAGATCCTGTGGGTCAACATGGTGACCTCGGTCGCGCTCGGTCTCGTGATCTCGTTCGAGCCGCATGAGCTTGACGTGATGCGGCGTCCGCCCCGCGCGGTCGATCGTCCGATCCTCGACGCCTTCGGGGTGTGGCGGGTCGTGTTCGTCGGGGCGGCGCTCCTGATCCTCACCCTATGGGCGTTCTTCTGGATGAAGTCGCAGGGCGGCTCCGATCCGCTCGCCCGCACGGTCGCGGTCAACGCGCTTGTGATCGGGCAGGTGTTCTATCTGCTCAACAGCCGGTTCAAGATCGACTCGTCGCTCTCGCCGATGGCCCATCTCGGCAATCCATACCTGCCCGCCGGAATCGGCGCGGTGATCGTGCTGCAGCTTCTCTATACCTACGCGCCGCCGTTGCAGTCCCTGTTCGAGACCGAGGGCGTGCCGCTCGGCGTCTGGCCGTGGCTCTTCCTCGGCGGCCTCATCTTCTTCCTCGTCGTTGAGGCGGAGAAGGCGATAATCCGCACTTTCCTTTGGCGCGAAGGCGCGCGCGAGACGGCGACGCCGGAGTGAAGAGTTGGTCAAAGCAAGGTCCAACGAACTGACCGTCCCCGAAGTGCGGTCGACATTCAACATCGCGACCTGCATGCCCTATAAGGGCGGATACCGTCCGTTGGCCGAACGCGGGTAAGGGTCGCGAAGCGCGCGTACAAGCCCAGCCTGTAGGCGCAGAACCCGCCCGAAGCACGCCTCCGTCGGAAGTTGAGCGCGCCGTCGCGGCGGGCAGAAAGCAGCCGAAGGCGCAACGCCGGGTTCCGAGCCCATCAGCGTCGTTCGCCATCGGCAGGAAGGTGTCCCTCGCTGCTTGGCGATGCTGAACTGCGGGAGGCGGTCAGCCCCCGCCTGTCAGGCAGCCGTTGGCCGCGGGCTTTCCGTCGAACCGGTCTTTCACCCAGGGCAGGTAGAGCGGCTCCGAAGCGCCGGGCGTGGTGAAATGGTTTTGCTCACCCGCTAGCTGCACGCGCGCGACATTGCCCCCGAGCGCGCACATCTGCTCCCGGTATAGCTTACCCATGACGGGCGGGACCGTCGTGTCTTTGGTTCCCCAGTAGATCATCACCGGGGCGACGGGTTTCACGGGCGCCACGCTTCCGTCGATCATCGCCTTGAACCAGGCGGCTGAGTTCGATGGCTTCTCCTTCAGCAAGGTCTTGAAAGTGTCGCCATAGTTGAAGTTGATCGTGTCGGCCGCGGCGTGCATGCATTTTCCGCGCATGATTGCGTCCACCGCCTTCGCCCCCTCGTCCGTAAACACGTCGGTCAGCTTGAGATTCGGGAACGTCACAGCATTGGCCCAGAGATTCATCGCGAGGTGTGCGAAATCGAAGACGCTGCCGCTAAAGGAGCCGACCAGCGCCGCGAGGCCCTTGTCGGGGTCGGCTTCGTGAGACACGACGACTGCGACATCCTGCGGCGCCATCGCGACGAACCCGACCATCTTGACGCCGTCATAGGCGGTTCCGGTTTGCGACAGATAGTTTGTGAGGCTCGCCGCGGCGATTGTCGCCCCCCCGCCCTGCGACCAGCCGTAGATCAAGGCTCTCTTGTTGTCGCCTGCGACGCCCATCGCGCCGACCGCCCGGATGGCGTTGATCGCGTCGCGGCCCTGCGTCGCGGCGATGGTGTACTGATGAACGCCGCCGCCGCCGAGTCCCTGATAGTCGGTGGCGACCACGGCGTAGCCCGCTGCGATGAAGGTCTCGATTCCGGGTACGCCGTAATCGGTCCATGAATTGCCGCCGACAAGAAAATATTGGTTGAGCGGTTGTGCCGGATCGACGAGTTGGGAAGGACCACAGTTCTCAGCCGTACCGGTCGTGCCATGGGCCCAGGAGACGATCGGCCGCCCACCCTCCGGCGCTTCGCCCTTCGGCGCGATGACCAGGGCGGTCACGACCGTCTTCCGCTCGAGCACATCCGAAGACACGTAGGCGATGCGCCATGCTTCCGCACCGGCCAGGCTTGTGGGAATGCTCTCCGTCTTGAGGACCTGCCCCAGCTTGCCGTCAGGCGTGAGCTTGGTCGCGTCCTCGTAGAACGGGGGAAGGGAGACCTCGGGTGTCTGCGCCCGCGGGCCGCCAGCCATGGCGACGCTCACAATTGCCGCCGACAAACGAACGCATCCAGCCAATTTTCGCATGGTCCGCTCTGCACAGGTCACGTTTCGGGCCGAGAGGGTATCCGCACTTTCTCCCCAGAAAACAAGACTTAAGATAGCTTTCCGCGGGCGCCGATTGCGTCCGACTGTCTCGTCGCCCAGTCGACTTGGTCACTCGTCCATCGCCGGCGCATGTCGAGTCTGCTTCACCGCTCATTCGGTCGCTGCGGCGGGGTCATGAAAGTTAGCACAGACGCCGATACGACGCGTTCCCGGAACGGGAAGTGATGGCGCAGAGCGGACTGACGCTCCGCATCTTCGCACGACAGCATTTCCACCGAAGCAAGTCGCCCTGCGCAACGAAATCATTGAGTTTGACCTACGGCCCCTCTACGAACCGGAAGCCCTTGAGCGACGCCACGTCGTCATAGGCGCCTTTGGTCGAACGCTTGGGCAATTTGACCTTGGCGCGCGGCGCGTCCTCGTGCGGGACCGCCTTGAGCAGATGGCGGATGCTGTTGAGGCGCGCCCTCCGCTTGTCGTCGGAAGGCACTATGACCCAAGGCGCCCATTTGGTGTCGGTCGCCTTGAGCATCACGTCGCGCGCTCGCGAATATTCGTACCACTTGCCGCGCGAGGAGAGGTCCATCGGGCTCAATTTCCACTGGCGAAGCGGATCCTTGATCCGGGCCTCGAACCGGCGCTCCTGCTCCGCGTCGCTCACCTCGAGCCAGAATTTGATCAGGAAGATCCCGTCATCGACGATGACGTGCTCGAACTCGGGGCAGAGGATGAGGAAGCGCCTGTGCTGCGCCTCGGTGCAGAACCCCATCACGACCTCGACGCCGGCCCGGTTGTACCAGCTGCGGTCGAAGATGACGACTTCGCCCGCGGCCGGCAAATGGGGCACATAGCGCTGCAGATAAAGCTGCGACTTCTCGCGGTCGGATGGCGCCGGGAGCGCCACGACGCGAAAGACGCGCGGGCTGACCCGCTCGGTGATCGCCTTGATCACCCCGCCCTTGCCGGCGGCGTCGCGGCCCTCGAATAGGACGACGACCCTTAAACCCTTGTGCTTGACCCATTCCTGCAGCGCACAGAGGTCGACTTGCAGGTCTTTCAGCACCTTCTCGTAGTCCTTGCGCTCCACCGGCGCCTTGGCCATTTTGCCCCTCCTCCCGGGAGATTTCTCCCCGGGCATGATGGCGCATTTCACGCCATATGTCTCTGCCCGCCAAGCCGGCCCGCCGGGCGCCGGAACCCTGGCCGGCGCAGATTCGCCCGGCATTCTCTGCGGAGCCGATAATTATTCGACTCCCAGCGGAACGAAGCCGCGCCCACGGCGTCTTGCTCGCAGGCAAGATTCTGCGCTTGGCTGGTCTTGACCCGAAAATGGGCGCCGCCATGTCTCCGATCTTGCCGATTTCGCTCCTCCTCACCGTCCTTTGCATGTTGGGGGCGATGAATGGCGTTCTCTATCAGCAGCTACTGTTCGTCGGAGCGGCGATCTCCGCCACCGTTCTGGTCTGTTCCGTCGAAGCCTGGAACGCTCGCGAGGCGCCCGCTCCCCGCGAGGATGATCGCTAGCCTTCCATCCGGTGGGCCGCGAGGCCGAACGAGACCCTAAAAAAACCCCTCCCCGCCATCGACCGTCAGCACGTGGCCAACGATATGCCGCGCCCGTTCGCTGCACATGAAAAGCACGGCTTCAGCGATATCGTCGCCGTCGGCGATGCGGCCGTCGGGGATGCGGGCGAGCATCGCGGCTTTGTCGAGCCGCCCGGCGCGAAAGTCCTCCAGAACCCCTTCGGTCTTCACATGACCGGGCGCGACCGCATTGACGCGCACCCCTTTCGGAGCCCATTCGATCGCCATCGACCGGGTGAGGCTCTCCAGCGCCGCCTTGGACGCCGAATAGAGCGCAAGGCCCGGTACCGGCCGGCCAGCGGCGATGCTGCTGACGTTCACGATCGCGCCGCTTCGCCGATGCTCGATTGCCCATTTGGCAAAAGCTCGCGCGGCGTTCAGCGGCCCGATGGTATTGACCGCAAAGAACCGCGCCGCCTCAGCCGCATCGACATCTAGCAGCGGAGAAACGGCAAAGGCGGCGGCGTTGTTGACGAGGATATCGACCGCGCCGAAGCGATCGACGCCCGCCGCCACCATCCGCTCGCAGTCCCGGGCGTCCGCGACGTCCGCTACGACTGGCAGGACCGCAGACGGGCGCTCCTGCCCGATTGCCGCGGCGGCGCGTTCAAGCGTTTCCCACGTCCGTCCGGCGATGACGACGCGCGCTCCGCCAAGCGCGAAACCGCGCGCGATCGCATAGCCGAGCCCGCCGCCCCCGCCGGTCACGATCGCGACCTTGGATTGGAATTCGGCGGGCGCGGTCCCGTTCGTCACCTTCCGGTCCCCTGCCCGCTCGACGTCACGGCATGGCCTGGAAGCGCTTGACGAGCGCGCTGATCCGCTTCGCCGTTTCGATATCGAGATCGGTTATCTTCATCCCGGCGTCATGGGTGCAGAACGAGAACGAGACGATGTTGTAGGAATTGTGGAACTCGGGGTGATGATTCATCACCTCCGCCTCGATCGCGATCTCGACGATGAAGGCGATCGCGTCACGAAACGTCCTGAGCTCGAACCGGGCCTCGATGTTGGGCGCCTTCAGCGACCAGTCCGGCAGTTCGGCCAGCGCCGAGCGAATCTCCGCGTCGCTGAGAATCTTGTAATGCGCCATCAGACTGTCTCCTTATGCCACTCTAACTCACTTCGGGGCGTCGCCGGGTTCGGCGGTACTCGGCTGGTCCAGCTGGAGGATTGCCTGCTCGAGCGGCGCCGGCGAGACTCGAATCGAACTGGTATAGGGCTGGCTGAACTCGAGGATCAGAAAGATTGCCAACCCGATCGACGCGCTGCCCAGGACCAGCATCGCAAGCGACATCGGGCTCAATTTCGACAAGAGACCCATGCTGGCGAAGAGGAGCGAGGCCCAGAACGTCACGGCGTAAACCAAGGGCCAGGGAATTGGGGTCGCCGCCTGCAGCGACATGAGGAGGCGCTGCTCGCCAATGAATGCATAGTTCGTGCGGGCGGCGGCGAGCAGGCTGGTCTGCGCCGGCGTCTTGGGTTCGAGGCCGTCCAGGAACTTGTTCAAGCTGCCCATGGCCTTGTAGGAGGCCTCATAGGCGGCCGCGCGCGAGGTGTCGTCGCCCCAAAACTGCTCGTGCGCCCAGACGAGATCGGTCCTGAGCATGCTGCGGGCCTCATCCGCGACCGGGCCGTATTGGCGCATCTCGAGGTCGAACTCGAGCGCGCGCGCCACGAGCGTCTGCAGCTCGGTCTGCTGGGTGCTGAAAACGCCGTACGCGGTCCAGATGAGGAGGCCGTTGACCAGCACGAGCAGCAGTGTGAGCTGCCCGACGACCCCGCCAATCATGTCGCGAGCCTTGTCCAGCGTGTAGTGCTCGGGGAGGAGGCGCTGAAGCACGAGGCCGAGGAGGCCCCCCGCGACAATGACGCCGATGACGATGAGCGAGATGGCGAGCGAGCTCATTTTCCGGCGAATCCGCCTCCCAGGAGGCGCTTTCGTGGCACGTCCACGAAGGCGCGTCCAGCGATGGAGGGCCAGGAAGGAACCGGGCTTGAGCGGACTGGAGGCGTCCCGTTCCCGACCATGTCCCGCTCCACGAGGACGCCCGCGCGTGATCGCATGATCTTGCGAGGCGAAAACTATCGCCTCAATGGCGGGAGCGTCCACTACCCGGCGATAAATCACGGGGAACGGGAGTTTAACCCGTAAATAGTTTGTTGCGTCCGGTCAGACCATCTGGCAACTGGGCCGAAAATGAGGTAGGTTGCTGCTGCAAGGCCTGATTACCAATTGCAGCCGGCCTGGCGGGTTTCGATGATGCGGGCGCCATTTTTTGCAACTACGCCGGAGGCGAGAAACCATTCGCCGACCGTCGCGCGGGATCGCGCTAGACGACATCCCGAGTTCCCTTTGCCGACTGAAGGGCCTCGCTTTTGACGGTCTCGACGGACATTGGGATTGCTCGTCCAACAGACGAAGATCGCTCAAGCGGAAATGGTCCAAGGAAGTTTCGCCGAGAATCAGCGGCGACGGCGAGCGGGCGGCGTGTGCTCTCATCAATTAGGCTTTTGGGCGGAGATTTGGGACTGAGATGAGCAAGGGTAAGGACTTTCGTGCGCCTCGCAAGCGCGGATTCGATGACGATGGACCTATGTCCTACGAGTCAAGGCCTCGTCCGTCGCGCGGCTACGGCGGCGCTCCGGAGGCCGGCGGTTTTGGCGGCGGCCAGATGGGCGCGCCTTCGTCCGCCCCGGTAAATTCCAGCGCGCCCGCGGTCGACGCGGTGGTGAAATGGTTCAAGGCTGACAAGGGCTATGGTTTCGTCGAACTTGCCGGCGGCCAGGGCGATGCATTCCTGCACGCCAATGCCCTGCATGCGGCCGGTCACGACTTTGTCCCTGCTGGAGCGAAGCTGCGCGTCCAGGTCGGCGCGGGCGCCAAGGGAGCGCAGGTCACCCGGGTCCTCGAAGTCGACGCGACCGGGATCGTTGAGCGTCCCCAGCGGCCATCGAGCGACGGGCTGCGACCGCGCCGGGTTACGCCTGATCCGTCCACCGCCGTTTCGGTGACCGGAAAGGTGAAATGGTTCGACGACGCCAAGGGCTTCGGCTTCGTCGCCAGCGAGGACGGCGGCAAGGACGTGTTCGTTCACATCTCGATCCTGGGGCCGGCCGGCATTTCGCATCTCGCGGAAGGTCAGCAGGTCAACATGAGAGTTGTTGACACGCCTAAGGGTCGCGAGGCCATTTCGCTGTCGCTTTAGACACTTCGCACCTCGATGACGATGAGCGGCCCGGGCGGCGGCCGCCAGATTGATTCCTGACGGACTCTTAGCTCCCGCCCATGCAGCCCTCGAGCGATATTCGCCGCCTGATCGAAATCATGGCGGCGCTTCGCGACCCCGTCGCCGGTTGTCCGTGGGACATCGAGCAGACATTCGCCACGATCGCGCCGTTCACGATCGAGGAGGCCTATGAGGTCGCCGACGCAATCGAGCACGGATCCCCCGAGGACCTGCGCGAAGAGCTCGGCGACCTCCTGCTGCAGGTCGTCTTTCACGCCCGGATGGCCGAAGAAGCGGGCCTGTTCGATTTCGGCGGAGTGGTTGAAGCGATCACGGCCAAGCTCGTTCGCCGTCATCCCCATGTCTTCGGCGACGCCGGCGCCGAAGACCCCGAGGCGGTCAAAGCGCTGTGGGGACGCATCAAGGCGGAGGAGAAACGGGCGAAGTCCGAAGCGCGCGCCAGCCGTGGGCTGCCGCCGGAGCCTCAGCCGGGCGCGCTTGCCGGCGTGCCATTGGCCTTGCCTGCGCTGACTCGCGCGCTGAAGCTGCAAGAGAAAGCCGGCAAGGTCGGTTTCGACTGGAACGACGTCGGGGCGGTCCTCGCGAAGATCCGAGAAGAGATCGCCGAAGTCGAGGCGGAGATCGCGGGAGGTTCGGAGCAATCGTTACCCGGCGAGGTTGGCGACCTCATTTTTGCGGTCGTCAACCTTGCGCGTCATCTTAAGGTCGATCCCGAGAGCGCGTTGCGCGGCGCAAACGCCAAATTCGAGCGCCGCTTTGCGCATATCGAGCGCCGCCTCGCGGAGCGCGGACGCGCCCCGCAGAACGTAAGCCTCGACGAGATGGAGGCGCTATGGGTCGAGGCGAAAACCGAAGAGGCTGCGACGATCGCTAATCCAGATCGGGCGCAATAAACCGCAAGCCCCGCGCAACAAAGTCCAAGCCGGGCGCAACAAAATCAAAATCGGCCGCAACAAAAACCAAATCGCCGATTCTGCCAGTAATGCAATTTCAATAACTTACATCTGCGCGAGACCCTCCCCGCTTCCCGATTCCGATCCGCCGAGAAACGGCACCGCCCGCGCTCAAGTCCGGCGCCTCTCCTTCAGTACCCACTCATAGCGCGGTATTCTGAAAATCGCAAGGTAATGTCGCGACACCCTTCGTCGCGCCGCGAGCCGGCCGGTTTTCACTCGCGCTGGGCGACAGCGCCGCCGACGGGAAACCGCCGCTTGACCCGCTCGATCTGATCGGCCGGAACGCGCACAGTCAGATGGAGACCCGATTCTTCGTCACGGCGACTCATGACTTCGGCGTGTTCATAGAGCCAATGAAGCCCAAGACCGTCGCTGGCGTCGAGCGTCAATTCCACCAGCGAGCGTCCGCGAGCCAGCCGGTCCTCGATCGCCTGCAACAGGCGGTCGACGCCCTCGCCGGTCGCCGCCGAGATCGCGAGCGGCGCCGCGACGCCCGTCTCGGCATTGGCGACGAGCGCGGACCGCGCGTCCGCATCGAGGCAGTCGAGCTTGTTCCAGACCTCGATGACGCGGTCGGCGCGGTCGGCGACGCCAATCTCGGCCAGGATCGCATCGACATCCTGGCTCTGGGCGTCGTTGTCGGGGTGGGAAATGTCGCGCAGGTGGACAATGACGTCCGCGGCGAGCACCTCTTCCAGCGTGGCGCGAAAGGCGGAAATCAGCGTCGTCGGCAAACTGGAGATGAAACCGACGGTGTCGGAGAGGATCGCCGAACCGCCGTGGGGCAGCCTGATCAGCCGCACCGTCGGATCGAGCGTGGCGAACAGCATGTCGGCCGCCAGGATCTCCGCTTGGGTCAGCCGGTTGAACAAGGTCGACTTGCCGGCGTTGGTGTAGCCGACCAACGCGACCACCGGATAAGGCGCTGAATCGCGGCCCGTGCGATGCAGGGCCCGCCTGCGCTTGACCCCGTCGAGCTCACGCTCGATGCGAATGATGCGCTCCCGGATGAGGCGCCGGTCAGTCTCGATCTGGCTTTCGCCCGGTCCGCCGAGAAATCCGAAGCCGCCGCGCTGTCTCTCGAGGTGGGTCCATGAGCGCACAAGCCGCGAGCGCTGGTAGTCGAGATGGGCCAGCTCCACTTGCAGAGCGCCCTCGGCGGTCCGGGCTCTGCGCCCGAAAATCTCGAGGATGAGGCCGGTGCGGTCGATCACCTTGCAGCCGAACGCGCGTTCAAGGTTTCGTTGCTGCGCCGGCGAGAGAGCGCAGTCGAGCACGACAAGGTCAATGGCCTCGCCTTTGACTTTCGCGGCTATTGCCTCGACCTTGCCCTTGCCGATGTAGGTCGCCGGCCGAATGGCGCTGAGCGGCACGGTCTCGGCGCCCACGACGTCGAGGTCGATGGCGCCCGCGAGCCCGACCGCCTCCTCGCGCCGCGCAGCCGGGCCGCGCGACACCTCCGCACGCTCCCGAACGAGATCAGGACAGACGACCCTGGCGCGAGTGCTCGTCACCGCCTAGAGCTCTCGATCGTCCTTTGGTCCGGACGAAGGACGAGGCAAAGTTTACTCAATGCCCATCCGAGCCGTCTTCGACCGCCTCGAACATCGTAATTGGACTGGCCGGCATGATCGTCGAGATTGCGTGCTTATAGACGAGCTGAGAGTGCCCGTCGCGGCGCAACAAGACGCAGAAATTATCGAACCAGGTAACAAAACCCTGAAGCTTTACTCCGTTGACAAGAAAAATTGTGACCGACGTCTTGGACTTGCGGACATGATTGAGAAACGTGTCCTGGAGGTTTTGCGCCTTCTCGGTTGCCATTCGTCTATCCGTTTGTTGGGCCGTTCTCGGCCTGCTTTATTTGGTATTCACCGGCGCCTTTTGCGAGGCGCTCCTCAAGTTCATATCATGAATTATGCCAATCGAACACATAAGCCGAAAGCACAATGTTAAACCGGCCTTCGTGACCGCCTTACCAGTTGGCGGGCTTTAGCCACGACGGACCCTCAGCGCGTTACTGTCATGCCCGCGAAGGCGGGCATCCAGACCTCAAGGCTCTGATGCAACTCTGGATTCCCGCTTGCGCGGGAATGACAAAAGAGCGCGTGTCCGACCACAAACGCGCGGCGCGACGATTGGTTTCCCTAAGGCTGGGCGCTATTCGACGCCGAGAGACTTGAGCTTGCGGTGCAGCGCCGACCGCTCCATGCCGATGAACTCGGCGGTTCGCGAAATATTTCCGCCGAACCGGCTGATTTGGGCGACGAGATATTCCCGCTCGAAGGCCTCCCGCGCTTCGCGAAGCGGAAGCGACAGCAGCTTCTCGCCGCCGATCCCGCTCGGGACCGCTGGCACAAGCGCGCCGACCTCCGCCGGGAGCATCGAGGCCGAGATCTCGGCATTGGGGTCGCCGAGGGCGAGGATCATCAGGCGCTCGACATTGTTGCGCAACTGGCGGATGTTTCCCGGCCAGTCGTGGGACTGCAGGACCGCCATCGCGTCCGCGCCGACGCGGCGGGGCGCAACTCCCATCGTGCCCGCGACATTCTTCAGAAAATACTGGACGAGTTCCGGAATGTCCTCTCGCCGCTCGGCGAGTGACGGAATCCGGATCGGCACAACCGAAAGCCGGTGAAAGAGATCCTCGCGGAAACGCCCCTCGGTGATCGCCTCCGCAAGATCCCGGCTGGTCGAGGAAATGATGCGCACGTCGACAAAGACCAGCGAAGCCCCGCCAACGCGTCGAAAGTTCTGATCGACCAGCACACGGAGAATTTTCGCCTGCGTCTCCCGCGGCATATCTGCGATTTCGTCGAGGTAGAGCGTGCCGCTGTGCGCCTGCTCGAGGGCGCCGATCACCGGGGGCTGCTCGGCGCTGGCCTCAACCCCGAACAGCTCCGCCTCCATCCTTTCAGGCGACATCGCCGGCGCGTTGATGACGACGAAGGGGCCGTCGGCGCGCCCCGAACTTTGGTGAATGAGCCTGGCGGCCAGTTCCTTGCCCGAACCGGCGCCGCCGGAAATGAGGATGCGCGAATTCGCGGGTCCGAGCTTGTCGATGATCCGCTTGAGATTGGCCATGGCCGAGGACGACCCGACCATCCGGTCGGCGGACCCGCCCCGGGCCTTGAGCTCGCTCACTTCCCGCTTCAGGCGCGAAGTCTCGAGCGCCCGTTCGGCGATCAGGATCAGACGATCGGCCTTGAACGGCTTCTCGATGAAGTCGTAGGCGCCGAGCTTGATCGCCGTAACCGCGGTTTCGATGTTGCCGTGTCCCGAAATCATCACCACCGGCACAGAGGGATGCTGGCGCTTGACCGCCTCGAGAAGCTGCAGGCCGTCGAGCTTCGATCCCTGCAGCCAGATGTCGAGGAGGATCAGTTGCGGCCGGCGCGCGTCGATCGCCGCCATCGCCTCATCCGAATCGCGCGCCATGCGCGCGCCGTGACCCTCATCCTCGAGGATCCCGGCGACGAGCTGGCGGATGTCCTCTTCGTCGTCGACGATGAGAATGTCAGCAACCATCAGGACGATCCAATCCTCTCATTTTCCGCCTTTGCGCCGTCCTGCTCCTTGCTGTGCAGGGGCAGTTTCATCAGGACTTTCGCGCCGTGACCGCCGTCGATCCGCGTGAGCCCGTCGAGGAGCTCGACGCCGCCGCCGTGGTCCTCGAATATCTTGACCACGATCGGCAGGCCGAGGCCGGTTCCCTCGGCCCGCGTCGTCACATAGGGCTCGAAGAGCCGGCGCCGGTCCTCGCGGGGAAATCCCTTGCCGTTGTCGCTGACCGCAATCTCGGCGAAGTCCCCGCCCTCAATGGACAAAGTAGTGAGGATGACGCCTTTGCCCTGATTTTCACCCAAAGCGTCAATGCCTTCCGTCGCGTTCTTCAGTACGTTTGTGAGCGCCTGCGACACGAGCCGCCGATCGAAATTGGCCATGACGGCCTCATCCGGCAGCCGGTCCTCGAAGGTGATGTCCGGGCGCCCGACCCGCATCAGGAATATCGCCTGGCGCACGCAGTCGGTGAGGTCGTCGTGCGCCGGCCGGGCCTTCGGCATGCGCGCGAAGGAGGAGAACTCGTCGACCATCCGTTTGATGTCGTCGACCTGCCGGATGATGGTGTCCGTGCATTGGTCGAAGACGTCCCTGCCCTCGACAATATGGCGGCCGTATCGCCGCTTCAGGCGCTCGGCCGAAAGCTGGATCGGGGTCAGCGGATTCCTGATCTCGTGCGCGATACGACGCGCCACGTCCGCCCACGCGGCGGTGCGCTGGGCGGTGACGAGGTCGCTGATGTCGTCGAGCGTGATGACGCTGGCGCGGTCGTCGCGTCCGGGGTTGCCGGTCACGCGAACGTTCAGAACCCGCTCCCGACCGTCCCGCAGCACGGTCGCCTGCCCCTGATGGAGGCGCAGCCTGAGCGACCGCGCCTGTTCCCAGATCAAGCCGATGCTGGGCTGGACCGCGTTCAGGGGCCGGCCGATCAGGCCGAGATCGCCTCCGAGCAGGCGCTCCGCGGCGGCGTTGGAAATCGTGACGACGCCTTCGTTGTCGACGCCGAGAACGCCGGCGGGCACGCCGGACAGCACCGCCTCGATGAAGGCTCGCCGCTCGTCGTTCAGCGCATTCGCGTCGATGAGGCCCGTTTGCTGGCGCAAGAGCTCGGAAGTCATCTTGTTGAAGGTGTCTCCGAGATGCCCGAGATCCCCGTCGGAGGTGCTCGTCGGCACCTGGACGTGAAGGTTGCCTGACGCGACCTCGTCGGTCGCCCGAATGAGGCGGCGAATGGGGCCGACAAGCCGATTGGCCCAGGCGAGCCCGAGCCAAATCGCCGAAAACAGCATCGTCAGCGCGAGCATGACGAACACGGTCGCAAAGCCGAGTTCGAGCCCATGGCGATGGGCCTCGAAACGCCCCCACATGTTGGAGACGAGGGTGGCGTCTTCGGCGACCTTGGCCGCCAGCGGGTCAATCCCCCGCGCCGCGTACAGGAATTGCCCGCCCGGGCCGGGGATCGGGCGGATGCCCACGAAAATATTGCCGGCCCCGAGGAAGCCGCAGAGCGCCTCGCCATTCAGCGCGTCCTGGAAATCGGACGGATCGGGCCTCGCGATCAGCTTCTCGTCCGAACCTTCCGCGACCACGAGCGGCGTTCCGTCGCCCTTCATGAGCGCTGCGGCGGTGAACCCGAGCGTTTTCGAGCGCGAACTGAAATAGGCCTTGAACTGTGTCGGGTCCGACCTCAGCAGCGAGCCGCTGCGGGCGAGGTCGTCGGCGGTCAGTTCGACATCGCGCAGGAGGGCCCGGCACTGCGTTTCCCGGTAAAGCTGGGTCGCCTGATTGGCCTCATTGATGAAAGACGCAACGTCGCTCATGAAGCGGGGGTTGATCGCCCATTCGACCGAGACCGTGGCCACGACGGCCGTGACGATCGCCGGGATCGCGGCGACCAATGAAAACAGGGTGACGAACCGGCTGTGCAGCCGGGCGCCGGCGCGCGCGGCCCTCCTCGCGGCCCTCAGCCGCGCCAGCTCGATCGCGATGAGAACGATGAGGACAATGACGACGAGGCCATCGCCGATCAAAAGGGTGAAGACGACGGTCTGCGTGGGCAGGATCGGCGTAAAGCCGGCGAAAACGAGGAACGTCGCCAGCGCGAGGACGAAGGCCGCGCCGACAACGATCACCCCGAACCGGCCGGTGGGCCGGGTGTCGTCGAAGAGCGCCGGGCCGCGTGCGTCGATGGTCGTCCCAGTCAAAGCCCTGAACCGAATGCCGCGAGACTCGCCATATTTGGCGATTGTCTAGCGCCTCCGTGGCAAAGCTGCAACGATGTTGCTCAACTGCGACGGTCCTGGGCCAGATTCAACGAAAACTGGCGACGCCGCGGAGATTGAGATCGCGGATTTTCTTGCGCAGGGTGTTGCGGTTGAGGCCGAGGATCTCCGCGGCCTTGATCTGATTGCCGCGAGTTCCAGGTGAGCGTGGCGGCGATCAGGGGCGCTTCGAGATCGTGCAGCACCCGATGGTAGAGCCCGACCTGAGGGCTCGCTCCGCCAAACGACCGGAAGAGATCGCCGACCGCGCGCTCCATCGCCGCGTCGAACCCGTCGCCGGCGATTTGGGCGGTCGCCGGCGGGACGCGCTTCCTGCCGTCGTCGGCCGCGGGCGGCGGCGGGAATAACGGCGACGCCCCGACACTGAGCTCGGCTTCGATCAGCCCCTCTCCGATGACCTCCTGGGGATAGAGCGCTGAAAGGCGTCGGGTGAGATTTTCGAGCTCGCGGACGTTGCCCGGCCAGAGATAACGCCTCAGACGGTCCATCGCCGCGGGCTCGACCGTCTTGACCGGAAGCCCCTCCGCCGCGCCGCGCTGAAAAAAAGCGCGCACCAGATCGGGAATGTCCTCCGAGCGCTCTCGCAACGGCGGGAGGCGGATCGGAACGACGTTGAGGCGGAAGAACAGATCCTCGCGAAAGGCGCCCTGCTGGATGGCGAAGCGGAGATCCTTGTTTGTCGCCGCGACGATCCGGACGTTGGTCTTGATCGGCGTCCGGCCGCCGACGGTCGTATATTCGCCCTGCTGCAGCACCCGAAGCAGTCGAGTTTGAGCTTCCATCGGCATGTCGCCGATTTCGTCGAGGAACAGCGTCCCGCCTTCCGCCTGCTCGAAACGCCCGACCGAGCGGGCGGCCGCGCCGGTGAAGGCGCCCTTCTCGTGGCCAAAGAGCTCGCTCTCGATCAGATCGCGGGGAATGGCGGCCATGTTGATGGCGACGAACGGTCCGCCTTTTCGCTTGCCGTAATCGTGCAGCGCCCTCGCGACCAGTTCCTTGCCGGTGCCAGACTCGCCCGAGATCATGACCGTGAGATCGGTCTGCATCAGCCGCGCCAGAACCCGGAAAATGTCCTGCATCGCCGGGGATCGCCCGACAATCGGCATCACCTCGACCGGGGCGGCGGCTTCCGCCGCCTCGCGCCGCCGCTTCGGCTCCGCGAGCGCACGCCCGACGATCGCCACCAGTTCGCGCAGATCGAATGGTTTCGGCAGATATTCGTAAGCCCCGCGCTCCGACGCCTTGATCGCAGTGATGAAGGTATTCTGCGCGCTCATGACGATGATCGGCAGATCGGGCCGCATTCGCTTGATCCGCGGCAGGAGATCGAACGCGTTGTCGTCCGGCATCACCACATCGGTGATGACGAGATCGCCCTCGCCCGCCGCCACCCATCGCCAGAGGCCGGCGACCGTTCCGGTCGCGCGAACTTCGTAACCGGCGCGGGTCAGCGCCTGATTGAGGACCGTGCGTATCCCGGCATCGTCATCGGCGACAAGAATATGCCCTGACGGCATTCCCACTAGCTCCTTCGCCCCAACGCCTAGCCTCTCATCTCCCCGCCGCGCGTTGCGACTCCAGAGGCATCAGCACGCGAAACATCGTTCGGCGCGGATGCGACTCGCATTCGATGATCCCGCCATGGTCCCCGATCAGCTTTGCAACCAGTGCAAGACCTAGACCAGAGCCCTGGGATTTAGTCGTGACGAACGGGTCGAACAGATTGCCGAGGATTTCCGGCGAGATCCCCGGGCCATTGTCCCGAACGCAGATTTCGAGCGGCAATCCAACCGGCTCCGCGCTGGGCGCGGTGCGCAGCCGCACCCCTGGACGATAGGCGGTCGTGAGCGTTATCTCGCCGTCAATACTATCCATTCCAATGGCTTCGGCGGCATTCTTAACCAAATTTAGGAAGACCTGGATCAATTGATCGCGCGACCCGCGCACATGCGGCAGCGACGGGTCGTAGACTTCGACAAACCGGATGTGGCGGGCGAACCCCGCCTGAGCCAGACGCTTCACGTGATCCAACACCGCGTGAATGTTGAGGCCTTCCCACTGCGACGGCGTTGAATCGGCGAAAGACTGCATCCGGTCGACGAGTTTGACGATGCGATCGGTTTCGTCGCAGATCAGCCGCGTCAGGGCTCGATCCTCGTCGCTGGCGGCTGCTTCGAGCAATTGGGCGGCGCCGCGGATGCCCGACAGCGGGTTTTTGATTTCATGGGCGAGCATGAGCCCAAGCGCGCTGATTGAACGCGCGGCGCTCCGATGCGTCAGTTGCCTGTCTATTTTTTCAGCAATCGCCCGCTCTTGCAGCATAATCGCGACGGCATCGTCGGTCTGGGGCACCGGCGCGATGAAAACATCGACAGCGTTTCGATTGCCCGTGCGAGGCGTGGAGATATCGATCTTATAGCCATTGACGGTCGCCCGATTGCTGAGCGCGTCGGCGACAAGTGCCAATACGGGCGAGTCCGACGGGATGAGATCGGTCAACTGGGAGCGGACCAGCGCCCCGCGCCCCATGTCGAAGAACGTTTCGGCCGCCGCGTTGACATCGATCACCCAGCCTTGGGCGTCGACCATGAGCAAAGGCTGCGCAAGCGCGTTCAGCACTTTGGCGGCGTCCGGGCGCCGCTGGGTCTGATGCGCCGTCATGCCGCCAACCTCGCCCGGTCGGGGTCGAAGGCCCGCGCGAGCAAAGCTCGCGCCCTCGGCAAATCCTCAGTCGTCACGAGTTCGCGCCGAAGCGTCTCGTCGGCGCCTGCCTGATCCGCGTAGGCCGCCAGATGCTTTCGGGCGTGGCGAAGCCCCGAGCGGGGACCCAGCTTGCCGACGAGCCAGTCGAGATGTCCGAGCGACGCCTCACGACGCTCCTCTCGCGGCGGCGCTTGGACCGGACCTCCGGCGTCGAGCGCGCGCGATATTCCGCCGACCAGCCACGGCGCGCCGAGCGCCGCGCGCCCGATCATCACCCCCGCTGCGCCGGAAAGCGCGAGCATGGCGCGCGCGTCTTCGACGGTCCCGCAATCCCCGTTGACGATGACCGGGATTCGGACCGACTGAACCACGGCGCGGACCGCAGCCCAATCGGCGCGGCCGTTATAGAACTGGGCGCGGGTTCGCCCGTGGACCGTCACCATCCGCGCCCCCGCCTGCTCGGCCCGGCGGGCAAGTTCGGGCGCGTTCACCGAGGCCTCGTCCCAGCCCAGACGCATCTTGACGGTCACGGGAACGCTCACCGCCTCGACCACTGCGGCGATCAGACGCTCCGCGTCGTCGAGATCGCGCATCAGCGCCGCGCCCGCGAGCGCGCCGGCGACCCGCCGCGCCGGGCAACCCATATTGATGTCGACGAGCGCGGCGCCGGCCCCGACCACCCGGCGCGCGGTCTCTGCAAGCGCCCCGGCCTCGCGGCCGACAAGCTGGACCGCATGGGGGGCCAATCCGTCGCCCTCGGCGCGCATCGACGCTTCCGCGTCGCCGTCGAGATAGGTTTCGGCCGCGACCATCTCCGAAAACACGAGCGGCGCCCCGAACCGGCGCGCGATCCGCCGCATGGCGAGGTCGCTCAATCCCGACATTGGCGCGAGCAACGCCCGTCCCTCGAGCCGGAGTGGTCCGATGGCGATGGTGGGAGGAGCGCCTATAAAATGGGCACCGTTCATTCTGCCTACAGTGTAATCAGATCGATACCGAAGGCAAGCCGAGAACGAGCGCGGCGGCGTCGCCCGCAGACCGCTCTGCGTGATCCGGTCCCGGAAATAGCCGATCGATCCGCCCGCTCGCCCAATAGGCCGCAAGCCCAATCCACTCATGCGCCGCCAGCATGAATGTCTTGAGATTGCCGACCGGCTCGAAAGTTGGGCGCAAATCGTCGGCCGGCCGACCCGTAGTATAATAAGAGACCGGATAGGCGATCGGGTGAAATCCCGCCTTCTCGAACACCCCCATCGCGCGCGGCATGTGGAAGGCGGAGGTTACGAGGGCCCAGCGCTGCGTCGGCTCGGGATGGACGATCTTCGCGGTGAAAGTGGCGTTTTCCTCGGTGTTACGGGCCCTGTCCTCGATGGTGATCCGATCGCGCGCGACGCCCATCGCCACCATGAGGTCGCGGGCCCGGGCCGCTTCGTTCGAACTCCCTCCGAACACCGAGTTGGTGCCGCTCGTGTATACGATTTTCGCCTGCGGAAACCGCTTGGCCAGTATGACGGCCTCGGTGATCCGCTCGCCGCCCTCATCGAATATCGTCTGCCCGCGGACGGCGCTCAAGGAGTCGTTGACGGCTGCTCCAAGCACGACGATGCCGTATGGCGGATGCATTTCTGCCGAAGGCTGGGGAAACCGGTCTTCCAGCGGGACGAGGATTAGTCCACGAAGCGGCAGCGCGGCCAGGCCGAGCAGGATCAGGATCGCCGCGAGCGCAAGCCCGCGCCCGAACCGGGCATGGCGGCCGTAGCAGAGCAGGATTCCCAGGAGCGCGCCGAGCAACAAAAGGTTGATCGGCGAAGCGAACATCCAGAATAGCTTCGAGGCGATGAAAAACACTGGCGACGCGATCCCTTGTGCGCGGCCCTTGTGGCAAGAGCCAAGGCTTGTCGCAAGTCGCGCTGTCGCCTAACTTGAGCTTTCACTCAAGAGGAATGCGATGAAATTCCGCCGCGATGTCGTGGCCGCGATCGGTCACACGCCGCTTATCAAGCTCCGCGCCGCGTCGGAAGCAACGGGCTGCACGATCCTCGGCAAGGCCGAATTCATGAACCCGGGCGGGTCCGTCAAGGACCGCGCGGCAATGGCGATCATCGGCGACGCGGTGGCGCGTGGGGCGTTGCGGCCTGGCGGCGTCATCGTCGAGGGCACCGCCGGCAACACCGGCATCGGCATCGCGATGGTCGCGAGCGCGCTTGGCTACCGGGCGGTCATCGTCATTCCGGACACCCAGGCGCAGGAAAAGAAGGACATGCTGCGCCTCGCGGGCGCGGAGCTGATCGAAGTTCCAGCAGTCCCTTATTCCAACCCCAACAACTACGTGCGCTATTCGGGGCGGCTTGCCGAGGCGTTGGCCAAGAGCGAACCGAACGGCGCGGTCTGGGCGAACCAGTTCGACAATGTCGCGAACCGCCGCGGCCATTACGAGACGACCGGGCCGGAGATCTACGACGACCTCGGCGGCAAGCTCGACGGATTCGTCAGCGCCGTCGGCACCGGTGGGACGCTCGCCGGCGTCGGCATGGCGCTCAAGGAGCGCAACCCGGCGATCAAGATCGCGCTCGCCGATCCGCCGGGCGCGGCGCTCTATTCCTATTACACCACCGGAGAACTCAAGATGGCCGGCTCCTCGATCACCGAGGGAATCGGGCAAAGTCGCATCACCGCCAACCTCGAGGGCGCGCCGGTCGACTTTGCCTACGAGATCCCCGATACGGAATCGGTCCCGATCGTGTTCGACCTCGTGACCCATGAAGGTCTGCTGCTCGGCGGTTCGTCGGGGGTCAACATCGCCGGCGCGCTCCGGCTCGCCCGCGAACTCGGTCCCGGCCACATGATCGTGACGCTCCTGTGCGACTCCGGCGCGCGCTACGCCTCGAAGCTCTTCAATCCCGCGTTTCTGCGTTCGAAGGGCCTGCCGGTCCCGCGATGGCTGGAGACGAAGGGGAAGACGCCCGAGGTGTTTGCGTAGATGACCCGGACCCTGTTTCGCGACGACGCCTACCGAACCGAGGCCGAAGCGACGGTGACGTCTTCCGATCCGCGCGGAGTGGCGCTCGACTGCACGGTCTTCTATCCGCAGGGCGGCGGGCAAAGCGGCGACCGCGGGACGCTCGTCTTCGAGGGCGGTCCGCCGATCGAGGTCGTCAACACCGTTTACGACGCCGACCGGGCGACCATTCTGCATGTGCCCGCCGACGGCGCCGCCCTGCCCTCGCCGGGCGCCCGCGCGATCGCGCGGATCGACTGGGGGCTGCGCTACCGGCGGATGCGCGCCCACACCGCGCTTCATCTGCTGTCGGTCGTCCTGCCGTACCCGGTGACCGGCGGATCGGTCGGCGACGCCGAAGGGCGGCTCGATTTCGATTCCGGCGAGGCGGTCCTCGACAGGAACGAGATCGAAAGCCGGCTCAACGAACTGATCGCGCTCGACGCGGCGGTGAGCCAGCGCTACATCACCGACGCCGAGCTCGAGGCCAATCCGGGTCTGATCAAGACGATGTCGGTCAAGCCGCCGATGGGCAAGGGCCATGTCCGCCTGATCGCGATCGAGGGCCTCGACCTCCAGCCATGCGGGGGCACGCATGTCGCGCGCACCGGCGAGATCGGCCGGGCGTCAGTGACGGGCATCGAGAAGAAGGGCAAGATCAACCGCCGCGTGCGCATCGCGCTCGGCGCCGCCTGATCGGAAGGAGCCCTGATGCGGAGCCGAAACTTCATCACAACAGCAGAGCTCGCGGCGGAGCTCGGCCATCCCGACCTCGGTGTGATCGACGCTTCCTGGCATCTGCCCAACACCGGACGGATCGGCGCCGCCGAATACCGGTTCGCGCATATTCCCGGCGCGGTTTTCTTCGACATCGACACCATCGCCGATCTAGATCAGGGCCTGCCGCACATGTTGCCGAAGCCGGACGTGCTGGCGAAGGCGATGAGCGAACTCGGGCTCGGCGACGGCATGCGCCTTGTGGTCTACGACGCGCTTGGCCTGTTCGCCGCGGCCCGGGTCTGGTGGACGCTGCGCGCCTATGGCGTCGAGGACGTCCGCATTCTCGAAGGCGGCATGACGCAATGGACCAGGGAGGGACGGCCGGTCGAGGCCGGCCCAGCGCGCCCGAGGCCCCCCCGGCATTTTACCCCGCGCCTCGACGAGACCTTCGTCGCCCCGCTCGACGAGGTCAGGACAGCGCTCACGACCGGCTCGGCGCAGGTGGTAGACGCGCGTCCGGCCGATCGCTTCTATGGCAGGGCGCCCGAGCCGCGGCCCGGCCTGAAGAGCGGCCATATGCCGGGCAGCCTCAACCTGCCGTTCGCCGAGGTCTTCGAGCACGGTCGCCTCAAGTCCGCCGAAGCGCTCAAGGCGGCGTTCGCCGAGCATAAGGTCGACCTCGCGAAGCCGATCATCACCACCTGCGGCTCGGGAGTGAGCGCGGCGATCCTGACGCTCGCGGTCGAGGAGGCCGGCGGCAAGGTCGAGGGCCTTTACGACGGTTCGTGGGCCGAATGGGGCTCGCGCGACGACTGCGAGGCGGTGACCGGACCGGCTTGAGGCCGGGCGAGCTATTTACAGCATCTTCCTGTTCCTCGTCCAAACTTAGCCAAAGCTGGCGAGGCCTTGTCCCAGCGGATCTCGGGATGGGCAAAATTTTTGCCTTGAATTTCCTTGCGCCTCCTTGTCCGGATCGGGCGTTTTCAGAGGCTTGCGCCGACCCCCTGCGGCATCAAACTTTCGTCCAGGCGACCCTCAAAGCCAAAAAAAGCCACCGAAGGCTGCGAAGGGCTGTCGGGGGGATTACTCCACGCGTAGGGTCCATGACGAGCAGGATGATACCACTGGTTTCCGTTTTTCGGAAGGATTTGTTCGCAAATTGCACGAAGGCCGGACCCGGCCTGGCCAAGGCGCTGGCCGCGATCCTCGCCTTCGCCATAGGAGTCCTGGCCCTGGCGGCCGCCCCCGCTGCCGCCGACGGCCTCACGCCAACCGAAGCGCGCGCGATCGCCAAGGAGGCGACGATCTACGGCTTCCCGCTCGTCGACAATTATCGCGTCCAATATTCCTTTTTCGTCGATCGCGGCGGCGGTCAGTACAAGGCGCCCTGGAATACCCTCGTCAACAACGCGCGCGTCTACACGCCCGCCGACACCGCGATCCAGACGCCGAACTCCGACACGCCCTATTCGTTCATCGGCGCCGACCTACGCGCCGAGCCGCTGGTGTTCTCCGTGCCGGCGATCGACAAGGATCGCTACACCTCGCTCCAGTTCGTCGACATGTACACGTTCAACTTCGCCTATGTCGGCAGCCGCGCGACGGGCGACGAGGCGGGCGCCTATCTGCTGGCCGGCCCGGACTGGCATGGCGAAACGCCGCCCGGCGTCAAAGCGGTGATCCGTTCCGAGACGGAATTCGCCTTCGTGATTTACCGGACCCAGCTTTTCGGCCCGGACGACATCGACAACGTCAAGAAGATCCAGGCCGCATACAAGGTCGAGCCGCTGTCGCAATTTCTCGGCAAGCCCGCGCCCCCTGCCCCGCCCGCGATCGACTTCGTCAAGCCGCTGAGCCCCGAGGCGGAGAGAACATCACCTGAGTTCTTCAACATCCTCAATTTCATTCTCCAGTTTTGCCCTCCGAACCCGGCCGAGACGGAGATCATGGCCCGGTTCGCCAGGCTCGGGATCGGCCCGCACGGGACGTTCGATGCAAAAACGCTCTCGCCCGAGATGCTGAAAGCCGTCCAGGACGGGATGGCCGACGCCTGGGCGACGTTCAAGGAATACAAGGAAACTGAGCTCGACACCGGCAAGCGCACCAGCGCGGACGGGTTCGGCACGCGCGCGTTTCTCAACGGCGATTATCTCGCCCGCTTCGCAAGCGCCGTCCTCGGCATCTACGGCAACTCGAAGGACGAGGCGATCTATCCGGCCTATTTCGTCGACAGCGGCAAGAAGGCGCTCACCGGGGCGAGTCGCTACGAGCTGCGCTTCGCGCCGGGCGACATGCCTCCGGTCAACGCCTTCTGGTCGCTGACCCTCTATGAATTGCGTTCGAGCCTGCTGTCGGCCAATCCGCTCAACCGCTACCTCATCAATTCGGCGATGCTGCCGAGCCTTAAGCGCGACGACGATGGCGGCGTCACGCTCTATGTCCAGCATGCCGATCCGGGAGCCGATGAGCAGCCCAACTGGCTGCCGGCGCCGGCCGGGCCGTTCTTCGTCGCGATGCGGCTCTATTGGCCGAAGCCCGACGCGCTCAACGGCCGATGGATGGCGCCGCCGCTTGTCCGGGTGAGCGACAACGAGACGGCGGCTCAGGCGCCGAACGACCCGATTCCGGTCACGCCGGACAATTTCGTTCGCGCCGAGAGCGACCGCTATCTCGCGGGCCTCGTCAAGGACGGCGGCGTCGGCAAGTTCCTCCACCGCCGCGAGCCGGCGGCGATCGACAACCAGACCGTGATCCGGCTCAACCGCGATACGCTCTATTCCTCGGGCGTGTTCGACCTCGACGCCGGGCCGGTCACGATCACGCTGCCGGACGCGGGCAAGCGGTTCCTGTCGATGCAGGTGATCGACGA
The DNA here is from genome assembly GCA_963794655.1 of uncultured Alphaproteobacteria bacterium. Classification (GTDB taxonomy): domain Bacteria; phylum Pseudomonadota; class Alphaproteobacteria; order Rhizobiales; family Beijerinckiaceae; genus Roseiarcus. Next base: position 152,367 of record CAWCEV010000003.1, on the reverse strand, counting down.
GGACGAATATACGCCGTTGGTCGCCTATGGCGCGGGGGCCCATACGCTGAGCAAGGAGGCAATCGGCACGCGCTATGTCGTGGCTGCGGTTCGGACGTTGGTCGATCCCGACGATCCAAAGGACGTCGAGGCCGTTCATGCGCTTCAGGACGCGATCAAGGTCGAGCAGCCGGGGGGCCCAGGCAAGTTCGAGGCGCCGAACTGGGACCCGGCGACCCAGAAGACGGTGCGCGACGGGCTTCTCACGCTGGCCACGACCTTGCCTGACACCAAGGGCATGTTCGGCCCGAAAGGCGAAGTCGATCCTGTGAGGCATCTCATCGGCGCGGCCTCGGCCTGGGGCGGCAATCCGGAGAAGGACGCGCTCTATCTCAACGTCGTTCCCGGCAAGAATGACGGCAAGACGGTCTACCGGCTCAACGTGAGAGACGTGCCGGTCGACGGCTTCTGGTCGATCAGCGTCTATAACGCCAAGGGCTATTTCGAGCTGAACCCCGAGAACGCCTATACGCTCAACAACATCACCGCGAAGGCGGGCGCGGATGGCTCGATCGCGGTCCAGTTCGGCGGCTGCGACGGCAAGATCGACAACTGCCTGCCCACGCCGCCCGGCTGGAACTACCTCGTGCGCCTCTATCGCCCGCGGCCAGAAATCCTCGATCGCTCATGGACCTTCCCGGAGCCGCAAGCAGTGAAGTAAGGGCGAGCGCCCGCCCAGTCATGCCCGCGAACGCGGGCATCCAGGACGGTGCGCGGCAGCGGCTCTGGACCCCCGCGACAACGGCACGGTCATGCCCGCGAACGCTGGCATCCAGGACACCGGGCGACGCGGCTCTGGACCCCCGCATTCGAGCGTGTGAGGGAATTGGCGGTTTTGCTTGGGCTGTGATTCTCTCCTCGCTGATGTGGCGGGAGTGAGTTGGCGATGGGTGAGGCTCGGGTGGTGCGGCCGGATCGACGGCAATTGCGTTGGGACATGGTCGATCTCGAAGGGCTTTTGCCGGGGGACCATCGCGCCCGCCTCGTGTGGAGCTTTGTCGAGAGCCTCGATCTTTCGCCGCTTTACGATCAGGTTCTCTCGCGCGAGGGGGAGGCGGGAAGACCGGCGGCCGATCCCGCGGTTCTCATGGCGCTCTGGCTCTATGCGACGGTCGAGGGCGTGGGGTCGGCGCGCGAGCTTGCGCGGCTTGCGCAAAGCGACGCCGCCTATCGCTGGCTGGCGGGCGGGGTTCCGGTCAACCATCACGGGCTCGCCGACTTTAGGGTCGAAAGGGTCGAGATCCTCGATCGGCTTTTGACGCAAAGCGTAACCGCGCTGATCGCCGAAGGGCTGATCAGCCTTGATGAGATCGCCGTCGACGGCACGAAGATTCGCGCCAGCGCCAGCAAGGCGTCGTTCAGGCGGCGCGAAAAACTTGTCAAGATCGAAACCGCGGTCGTCGAGCGGCTCGCCGCTCTCAAGCAGGAGCTGACCGACGACCCCGAGGCGTCGACGCGTCGACGCCAGGCCGCGCGCGAGCGGGCGGCGCGTGATGTTCAGGAGCGCGCGGCAAGAGCGCGCGCGGCGCTCGAACGGCTCGAGGCGGAGCGAAAAGCGCGGGCGAAGACGCACGCCAAGGACGAGGCCGGGAAGAAGGAGCCGAGGGCTTCGACGACCGATCCGGAAGCGCGCTCCATGCGCTTTCCCGACGGCGCGGTTCGCCCGGCCTATAATGCGCAGATCGCCGCGGCGCCGAGAGAAGGCGTCATCGTCTCGATTGCGGTCACCGACCGGCGCAACGATGCGGGCCTGGCGGGGCCGATGGTCGACGACATCGCGCGACGCTACGGGCGGACGCCCGGCAGGCTTCTGGTCGACGCCAGCTACGCCACAAGCCGGGACATCGTCGCGCTCGCCGGCCATGCGTCGGGTCCGGTCGGCGTCTATACGCCGCCGCCGGGCGACAGGGACGACGTCAAACCGGCGAGCCTCGCCCGGCGCATCCGCAAGCGAGAGAAGGAGCACGCCTTTATCAAGGCGTGGCGGGAACGCATGGCGAGCGAAACGGGCCAGGCCGTCTACGCCTTGCGCAAGCGCATCGAGCGGATCAACGCCGATCGCAAGAACCATGGCTTCGGTCATCTTGCCGTGCGCGGCCTCATCAAGGCGAAGGCCCACGCGCTCTGGCACGCCATCGCCAATAACCTCGTGGCCGCGCACCGTCTGAGGATCAACGCCGCCTGATCCCCCGCTCCCCTCAAGCGGCAGAGCGGCCGATACCAAGAACGCTTCAACCGCTTCGGATTCCATCCGCGGCGCCGCCGGATGACCCGTCTCCAGCGAAAAGGCGATTCCTTCACACGCTCAAACGCGGGGGTGACAACGCCCCCTGTCATGCCCGCGAACGCGGGCATCCACGACGGTGCGCGGCAGCGGCTCTGGACCCCCGCTTTCGCGGGGGTGACAATCACCTACTGTCATGCCCGCGAACGCGGGCATCCAATGGCCCAGCGGTGACAGAATGGACCCGTCATCGCGCGTGGCAGATCAATCAGCCGTTAAGCGCTTCATAAAGGTCAGCCCAGTTCGGGTTGACGCTCTCGATCAGGTCGAGCTTCCAGCGCCGCTCCCATTTCTTGAGCTGTTTTCCCTCGCAATCGCCTCGTTGACGTCGGCGTGATGCTCATACCAGACGAGCCTCGTGACCGCGTATTTCGAGGTGAACTCTGAACCGCAGCCGTTGCGATGCTGGAAAGCACGCAAGGCGAGGCTATTTGTCACGCCGATGTAGAGCGTCCCATTGCGCCGACTCGCCATGATGTAGACGCTGTAACGACGCTCGAGCATCCTCGTGTTCTGCCATCATGCCACGATGCTGTCATGCCCGCGCACTCGGGCATCCAGGACGGCGCGCGGCAGCGGCTCTGGACCCCCGCGTTCGAGCGTGTGAAGGAATCGCCTTTTCGCTGGAGACGGGTCATCCGGCGGCGCCGCGGATGGAATCCGAAGCGGTTGAAGCGTTCTTGGTATCGGCCGCTCTGCCGCTTGAGGGGAGCGGGGGATCAGGCGGCGTTGATCCTCAGACGGTGCGCGGCCACGAGGTTATTGGCGATGGCGTGCCAGAGCGCGTGGGCCTTCGCCTTGATGAGGCCGCGCACGGCAAGATGACCGAAGCCATGGTTCTTGCGATCGGCGTTGATCCGCTCGATGCGCTTGCGCAAGGCGTAGACGGCCTGGCCCGTTTCGCTCGCCATGCGTTCCCGCCACGCCTTGATAAAGGCGTGCTCCTTCTCTCGCTTGCGGATGCGCCGGGCGAGGCTCGCCGGTTTGACGTCGTCCCTGTCGCCCGGCGGCGGCGTATAGACGCCGACCGGACCCGACGCATGGCCGGCGAGCGCGACGATGTCCCGGCTTGTGGCGTAGCTGGCGTCGACCAGAAGCCTGCCGGGCGTCCGCCCGTAGCGTCGCGCGATGTCGTCGACCATCGGCCCCGCCAGGCCCGCATCGTTGCGCCGGTCGGTGACCGCAATCGAGACGATGACGCCTTCTCTCGGCGCCGCGGCGATCTGCGCATTATAGGCCGGGCGAACCGCGCCGTCGGGAAAGCGCATGGAGCGCGCTTCCGGATCGGTCGTCGAAGCCCTCGGCTCCTTCTTCCCGGCCTCGTCCTTGGCGTGCGTCTTCGCCCGCGCTTTTCGCTCCGCCTCGAGCCGTTCGAGCGCCGCGCGCGCTCTTGCCGCGCGCTCCTGAACATCACGCGCCGCCCGCTCGCGCGCGGCCTGGCGTCGACGCGTCGACGCCTCGGGGTCGTCGGTCAGCTCCTGCTTGAGAGCGGCGAGCCGCTCGACGACCGCGGTTTCGATCTTGACAAGTTTTTCGCGCCGCCTGAACGACGCCTTGCTGGCGCTGGCGCGAATCTTCGTGCCGTCGACGGCGATCTCATCAAGGCTGATCAGCCCTTCGGCGATCAGCGCGGTTACGCTTTGCGTCAAAAGCCGATCGAGGATCTCGACCCTTTCGACCCTAAAGTCGGCGAGCCCGTGATGGTTGACCGGAACCCCGCCCGCCAGCCAGCGATAGGCGGCGTCGCTTTGCGCAAGCCGCGCAAGCTCGCGCGCCGACCCCACGCCCTCGACCGTCGCATAGAGCCAGAGCGCCATGAGAACCGCGGGATCGGCCGCCGGTCTTCCCGCCTCCCCCTCGCGCGAGAGAACCTGATCGTAAAGCGGCGAAAGATCGAGGCTCTCGACAAAGCTCCACACGAGGCGGGCGCGATGGTCCCCCGGCAAAAGCCCTTCGAGATCGACCATGTCCCAACGCAATTGCCGTCGATCCGGCCGCACCACCCGAGCCTCACCCATCGCCAACTCACTCCCGCCACATCAGCGAGGAGAGAATCACAGCCCAAGCAAAACCGCCAATTCCCTCACACGCTCGAATGCGGGGGTGACAACGACCCACTGTGACAGCGGCCAGCGTCGAATGGACCCGCTCACCCAAGCCCGAGTTTCTGCGCGAGCCCGATGCGCTGCAGCTTGCCGGTTGCGCCTTTCGGGATTTCGGCGACGAGCATGATCTTGCGCGGGGTCTTGAACGCCGCGAGGCGTTCGGAGACGAACGCGTGCAGATCCTTCTCCGTCGCCGAGGCGCCCTCGCGCAGGACGACCGCCGCGGCGACGTCCTCGCCGAGCATGGCGTGCGGAACGGCGAAGGCGACCGCCTGAAGCACTGCCGGGTGGTCCATCAGCGCCTCGTCGACCTCGCGTGGGCTGACTTTCTCGCCGCCGCGATTGATGATCTCCTTCAGCCGCCCGGTCAGAGTGAGATACCCCTCGGCGTCGATGACACCCTGATCGCCGGTCCTGAACCAGCCCTCGACGAAGGCCTCGGAATTAGCCTTGGGATGGTTCTCGTAACCCAGCGTGACATTCTCGCCGCGAATGACGACTTCCCCGGTCTCGCCTCGACCGAGGAGCCGGCCCTTGTCGTCCATGATCGCGATCTCGGGGCCGGCGGCGAGGCCAACCGAGCCGGGCTTGCGCGCGCCGTTCAGCGGATTGGAGGCCATCTGGTGGGCGGCCTCGGTCATGCCATAGGCCTCGATCACCGGCGCATGGAACGCCGCCTCGAGCTCGCCGATCACCTTGGGCGGCAGCGACGCCGACGATGAGCGGACGAAGCGCAGCGGATGGCGGGCGATGATCTCCCTGTTCCGCCCGGCGCGGGTGAGGATCGCCTGATGCATGGTCGGCACCGCCGTGTACCAGGTGGGCTTAGCCGCATCCATGTCGCTGAAGAATTTGAGCGCGTTGAAGCCCTCGGTGCAGAAGACGGCTCCGCCGCGCGACAGCGGCGCGGAGAGGCCGGCGATCAGCCCGTGGATGTGGAAGAGCGGCATCACGTTGAGGGCCCGGTCGGCCTCGCTGAGCTCGAGGCTTCTCGCGATGTTGTTGGCCGAGGTCCAGATGTTGGCGCCGGTCAGAGGCACGATCTTCGGCCGAGAGGTGGTGCCGGAGGTGTGGAGAATGAGCGCAACGTCCTCGGCTTCCGCTGGCCCTGTGCGCGTGGCGGGTTGTGCCGCGTCGCCCCAAAGCCGGAACGCGCCCACCCCGCGTTCGGGCTCGGGCATGAGCGTGATGACAGCCACGCCGAGCTTCTGCGCCGCTTCAAGCACCGGGGATTCGCTGCCGACCTCGACGATCAGCGCCTTGGCGTTAAGATCCCTGAGGTAGAACTCGAATTCTTCCTGGCGATAGGCGGGGTTGAGCGGCGCTGCGGACGCCCCGGACGCCACGCAAAGAAACGCGGCCGCCATCTCGGGCCCGTTCGGCAGCACGATGGCGACTCGGTCCCCACGGCCGACCCCAAGCTCGTTCAGCTGGACGACGGTGCGGTCGACGAGCGAGCGCAGTCCGGCGTAGGTCATCGGGGGCGCGTCATGGCCCGCGATCGCAACGGCGTCGTCCGCCCCGGATGCGATGAGGCCTCTTAGTGTCCGTTGTGTGCTCATGGTCCCAACTCTAAGCAGTGAAATAGGCTAAGTTTAGTCCGCGCGCCGTCAGACTTCTTCCCCCCTTGTTGGGGAGGCCGGCTAGGGCGCTGCCGCCTTCCGGGCGACTGTCTCGGTAAGCAGTTTCGTCGCCGCGTAGATGGCGTCGAGATGCGGCGCCGGGACATCGGCCAGCCGCGCGAGCTCGATCACCGAGCCGAGCAGTGCGTCGATTTCGGTCGTCCGGCTGTGCTCGATATCCTGCAGCATCGAAGTCTTGTGCGGGCCGATCGCCTCGGCGCCGGCGATGCGCTTTTCGATCGCGAGGCGGAAGCGGATTCCGAACGCTTCGCCGACGGTTTGTGCTTCCCGCATCATCGCCGCGGCGAGCGCTCTCGTCGGCGGAAAGCGGCAGATATCCTCGAGCGTCGCGCGGCTAAGCGCGCTTATCGGATTGAAGGTGAGGTTGCCCCAGAGCTTCATCCAGATCTCGGTGCGCACGTCGCTCAGGACCGGCGACTTGAACCCGGCCCGGGTGAAGAGCTCGGCGAGCGCCGTGACCCGTGCGGTCTTCGCGCCGTCGAGTTCGGCGAGCGGCAGGCGGTTGCCCTCGACATGGCGGATGACGCCGGGGCTTTCGATCTCGGCCGCCTGGTAGCTGATCGCAGAGACGATCGCGTCGACCGGCAGATGGCCGGCGATCACGCCGCCGGGATCGACGCTTTCCAGCCGATGGCCCTCATAGGGGCCGCCGTGCTTGAAGAAATACCACCACGGGATGCCGTTCTGGGTGGTAAGCGCGATCGTATCCGGCCCAATGATTGAGGCGACGTCGGCGGCGATCGGCCCGAGCTGATGGGCCTTGACCCCGAGCACGACGAGGTCGGGCCGGCCGGCGTCGGCTATGCGGTCGGACGCCTCGACCCGGGCGACGATCTCCTCGCCTCCCTCTTTGAGGACGAGGCCGCGCTCGCGGATCGCCTTCAAATGCGCGCCGCGCGCGATGACGCTGACCTTTTCCCCGGCCGTGGCGAGCCTGGCCGCGATATGGCCGCCGATCGCCCCTGCCCCAATGACCGTGATGTCCATCCGCTCGTTCCGTAAAGGCCCGCGCTCCATAGCACAGGCGCACGGCGGGTCGCGCGCCTCCGGCGCTTAGACGGGGTCCGCGCCCGCGAGGCGCCCGTCCGAGCGGACTGCGGCGATCGCCTCGTGCAGGGTGGCGAAGATCCGGTCCTCGCCGACCGCCGCAGCAACGCCGTGGCGCGTGAGATCGGAGTGCAGGAACGCGTTGACGCGCGCGAGCACGAGGCCGACCTGGGCGGCCTTAAGCTCGTCGATGAGCTCACGGACAGTCCGCGCCGCGGTATAGTCGACGTCGAAGACCGCGGCGCAATCAATGATGAACCATCGAACCCGCTCCGGCGCGCCGGCGACGAGGCCGCGCACCTCGTCGGCGAACCGATCGGCGTTGGCGTAGAAGAGGTCCGCGCCGAACCGGTAGACGATGAGCCCCGGATCGGTCGTGAGGCCCGGAGCGGCCGGCTCCCACCGCTCCTGCGCGCCGGGGACGAACACCATCGCGTGCGGCCGGTAGCTGTGGCGGACGTGGCGGACGAGCGAAGCCGCGATGGCCAGCAGGATGCCCTGTTCCACGCCGATCGCCGGCACCGCGACGGCGGTGAACAGCGCGAGAAGAAATTCGCCCCGGCTTTCGCGGTTGATGGCGCGCATGCCCTCGACATCGACCATGCCGACGGCGATGGTGAACACGATGCTCGCCAGGACGCAGCGCGGCAAATATTGCAGCGGGCCGGTGAGGAACAGAAGCACGACGGCGACAACGGCGGCGAAGACGAGCTGCGCGACCTGGCTTCGCGCCCCCGCCCCTTCCGCCATCGCGGTCTGGGTCGGACTGCCGTTGACGACGAACGCGCCGCTCAGCCCCGCGACGGCGTTGGCGGCCGAGAGCCCCAGGATGTCGGCGTTCTCGTCGACCCGCTCTCTGTGCTTGACCGCATAGATGCGCGCCGTCGCCGCGCTCTGGGCGATGATCATGACGAAGCACGAGGCGGCGACCGGCGTCAGCGCCAGAGTGTCGCTCCAGCTGACGTCCGGCCATTTGAGCCACGGCAGCCCTCCCGGCACCGGGCCGATGACGGCGAAGCCCCGCGCCGCGAGATCGAGCCAGGCGCTCGCCGCGATCGCGCCTGCAACCAGAACGAGCGGCGCGGGAAAGCGGGGCGCAAGCCGGCGGGCCAAGAGAATGGTCCCCGCGACGAAGATCGATACGCCGACGACGCGTTCGTCGGCCGACGGCGCGGCCTGCGCCAGCTCCCAGAGCTGGACGGCGGTCCGCCGGGAGGCCACGGCGACGCCAAGCATGTCGCCGAGCATCGCGACGCCGACCTGGATTCCGACCCCGGTTAGAAACCCGACCAGAACGGTGCGGGACAGGAAGTCGGCCAGGAAGCCGGCCTTGAAGATCCGCGCGAGCAGAAGCACGCCTGCGGTCTCGAGCGTCAACATGCCGACGAGCGCCATGTAGCGGTCGCTGCCGGGGGTGGCCATGTGGGAAAGCGCGCCGGAGAAGATCGCAGCGGTCGCGGAATTGGCCGCGACCACCAGATGGCGCGACGAGCCGAAGACGGCAAAAGCGATGAGGGGCAAAAGGACGGTGTAAAGACCGGTGACGACCGGCGTCCCGGCAATCCTCGTGTAGCCGAGCACCTGCGGAATGTTCATCGAGGCGAGCGTCACGCCGGCGAAGGCGTCGCGCAGCGCCTCCCGCGGCTTGACCGGAAGCAGGCCGCGGAGAAGCGCGATCCGCGCGGGTCGCGCGCCCGCTTCACCTCCCATTCGCGTCAAGTCGCCATATCCGCGGACAACCAGGTTGATTCGACCGTCATTTTATTATCACAGTCGAACGCGCCGACGGCTGCCCGTTGCGGTCGACGCGCGCTCCGGAAGCGCCTCCTCTTTCCACGGAGTGCGAAGCCCGGCGACAGGCCAGGAAGGGCCACGACCTTGGACTATCGCAAGAAATTCCGTGTCAAGCCGGGCGAAAAGCCTCGCCTCGGCAAGATCGATCCCTCGTTCACCGGCGAGCATGAATCCGACGCCATGGCCAAGGAGGCGACGGAAAACAGCCGCACGAAGCTCGCCCATATGCAGAATCTGCTCTACGCCGAGCACAAGCACTCGATCCTCATCGTCCTCCAGGCAATGGACGCGGGCGGAAAGGACGGGACGATCAAACACGTGTTCAGCGGGCTCAATCCGCAAGGCGTGCGCGTCGCGAGCTTCAAGCAGCCGACCCCGCCCGAACTCGCGCATGATTTCCTCTGGCGGGTCCATCCCCATGCCCCTGGGCGGGGGGAAATCGCGATTTTCAACCGTTCGCACTACGAGAGCGTGCTGGTCGAGCGGGTTCACAATATCGTCGACAAGTCGACCTGGACCCGCCGCTGCGGGGAGATTCGCGCTTTTGAGGAGCTCCTGCGCCGCAACGGAACCACGATCCTCAAGTTCTTCCTGCATATCAGCAAGGAAGAGCAGCTCGCGCGCTTCGCCCAGCGCCTCGAGGACCCGGGCCACAACTGGAAGATCAGCGAGGCCGACTATACCGAGCGGGAGTTCTGGGACGACTATATCGAGGCTTTCGAGGACGCTATTCACGCTACCAGCACCCGCGAGGCGCCATGGTACGTGATCCCGTCCAACGCCAAATGGTTCCGGAATCTCGCCGTGTCGCAAATCATCGCCGACGCGATGGCCGATCTCGACCTCGCCTACCCGCCGCCAACGGTTAACCTTGCCGAAATCCGGCGCAAGTACCATGCGGCGGCCCGCGAAGCCGCAGGCGGCGGAAAGAAGGCCTGACTGCTCGCCCCGGCAGCCGATTTCCATAAAGTCGTCGCCGATGATATGGAGGGCTCGGCGCTGGCGAACGGCGACGCGGGTCGAGGGTCAGCTAGCGCGAGGGACTGAAGCATTGTCGGTATGGCGGTACGCCCGCGGGCGTGTGAGGGCCTTTCTCAACACGCCCTCGAACGCTCTTCTGCGTCGGCTCTTGTTCGATCAGGGGGTGAGGCACTGGAAGGGCTATCTGTTCGCCTTCGCGATGATGGGCATGATCGCGGCCACGACGGCGCTGTCGGCGTGGATCATCGGGCGGGTCGTCGATCAGGTCTTCGTGGGCCGCAGCTTGACCGCGGTATGGGAAATCACAGCGGCGATCGTCGTAATCTATACGGTCAAGGGTCTTGCGACCTATGGCCAGCAGGTCGTCATGTCCCGGGTCGGCAACTCCATCGTCGCCGACATCCAGATGCGCATCTTCGACCAGATGCTCAGGATGAAGGTGAGCTACTATAGCCGCTCGCATTCGTCCGAGTTCATCGCTCGCCAGTCATTCATCTCCCAGTCGGCAAGCGCGGTGCTCAACGTCCTCATCACCACGTTCTCACGCGACGCATTAACCATCGTCGGGCTGGTCATCGTGATGGTGTCGCAGGACCCCCTGCTGTCGCTCCTGGCGCTGATGTTCCTGCCCCTCGCCGCTGTCGGGGTGCGCAAGATCGGCGTTCGCGTGCGCAATATCATGGGCAGCGAATTCCAGGGCGCGTTGCAGATGATGGAGTCGCTGGCGGAGACGGTGCAAGGCATCCGCATCGTCAAGGCTTTCACCCTCGAAGACTTCATGCGCGCGAAGCAGAAGAAGGCGATCACTGGCTTCCAGGCCGCGTCGAACAAGCTCGCGCGGGTGAGCTCGCGCACGAGTCCGATCATGGAGAGCCTGGGAGGCTTCGCCATCGCCGCCGTGGTCCTGTACAGCGGCTACACCGTCATCATCCGCGGCAATCCGCCCGGCAAACTGTTCTCGTTCATCACTTCGGTCATCATGCTCTACGAGCCAATGAAGCGGGTGGCTCGGCTGCACGTCGACGTGTCGCAGAACCTGTTCGGCGTGGCCATGCTCTACGGCTTTCTTGACGAAAACGATTACGAGGAAGATGAGCCGCGCACGCGCCAACTCGAGGTCACCGCGGGCAGAATCGAATTTCGCGACGTGACCTTTGCCTATCGGCCCGGCGAGACCGTCCTGCATGACGTCAACCTCGTCGCCGAAGCGGGGCGGACGACGGCGCTTGTCGGCCGCTCCGGCGGCGGCAAATCGACGATTATGAACCTCATCCTGCGCCTTTACGAAGTCGGGTCGGGGCAGATCCTGTGCGACGGCGTGGACATTGCGACGGTGAGCCTCGCGTCGCTGCGTGGGCAGATCGCGTATGTCGCGCAGGATAATTTCCTGTTCAAGGGCTCGATCCGCGACAACATCGCTTTGGGGCGCCCTGGCGCGAGCGAGGAGGAGATCGTCGCTGCCGCCAAAGCGGCTTACGCACACGATTTCATCACGAGTTTCGAGAAGGGCTACGATTCTCCCTGCGGCGAGCATGGGATGCAACTCTCCGGCGGCCAGCGGCAGCGTATCGCCATCGCCCGCGCGTTCCTCAAGGACGCGCCGATCATCCTGCTCGACGAAGCGACCTCGGCGCTCGATTCGGAATCCGAGCAGGCGATCCAGAAGGCGCTGAGGACATTGTGCGAAGGGCGCACGACGATCGTCATCGCTCACCGGCTATCGACCGTCGCCCAGGCCGACGAAATCTGCGTCATCGATCGCGGCCACATCGTCGAGCGCGGGCGCCATGTCGAACTCATGGCGCAGGGGCGCACCTACAGCCACATCGCCCAGACCCAGTTTCCCCGCGACGCCGCCTAAGGGTGGATCGGGCGCCTGAATCGGCCGAGCCCGGCTTGCGCGCCCGGCCTTTTCGTTGAAACATGCGGCGATTCTCGGACCGCAAGACGCCGCATGCAGAATCCAATCAATTCGGTCATTCTCTTTGCGATTCTGTGCGCGAGCTCCATTCTCGGTTTTTTCGTCCATCCCCGACTGCCTGAACAGCATCGGACGGCGCAATCGATCGCGCTGGTGCAGCTTGCGATCTCGCTTCTCGTCACCTTCACCGCGATCGTGCTTGGCCTCTTGACGACCTCGGTCAAGGAGGGGTTCGACACCGCCTACAACGCGCGGGGCGAATACGCCGCCGAGCTCGCCCAGATGGACCGCTGCCTCGGCGACTATGGGCCCGAGACGGCGCCGATCCGGGCTGAGCTGCGCAGCTACGCCGCTGCTGTCATCGCGAGCACCTGGCCCGATGAGCCGCCGCCCACGGGGGTCACCTATCCCGACACGTCGAAAATGGCGTTGACCGGCGAAGATCCCGGGCTCAGCAACATCATAAATAACGTCGGCTTCGAGACCCGCTCGCTGCAGCCAAAGGACACGCTCCATCAGACCCTGATGGCAGCCTGCGTCCTGCAATATCACGATCTGATCCAGGCGCGGTGGAAGGTGATCGAGGGCGCGCATGGGTCGATCTCAGCGCCCTTCTATTGGGTGATGGCGTTCTGGCTCGCCCTGCTCTTCGGCACGTTCTGCCTGACCGCCCCGCCGAACCCGATGGTCGTGACGGTGATTGCCCTATGCGCGCTGTCGATCACCGTCGTCGTGTTCGTGATCCTCGACATGGATGAACCCTACGGAGGCCTGTTCGGCATCCCCAGCACCTCGATGCGCAACGCGCTCACCGACATGATGCGCTGAGGGAAGTCCGTGATTGACGGAGGGTTTCACGGCGGTCAGGCTCGGCGCCTCATGCGCTTGGGCAAGGAGCTGCGACGCCGTCTCGCTCTGCTCGCCACGGCTGGGGTCCTCGGCCTTGCGCTAGCGGGCGCCCCGCATGCGCAAGCCTCAGAACCAGGCGCGCCTGGGGCCCTGTTCGATCGGGATTGCGCGGTCTGCCACGACAATTCCGAGACGCGAGCCCCGGGACGTCCATCCCTGCACGCAATGTCGCCAAACCTCATCGTCGATTCTCTCGGCCGGGGGATGATGAAAGATCAAGGCTCGGGTCTGACCTCCGAGGAACGCGTCGCGCTGGCTGAATATCTGACCGGCCGGAAGGTCGGCGAGGAGGCGCCGATGGCTGGAAAATGCGCCTCGCCCTCGCCGCCGCTTTCGCTCGACGGGCCGCTATTCAACGGCTGGGGCGCGAATGTCGAAAACTGGCGCTTCCAGCCGAGCCCTGACCTCACCGCCGCCGACCTTCCGCGGCTCGAACTCAAATGGGCCTTCGGGGTGCCCGGCGCGATCGTGATGTTCGGCCAGCCGACCGTCGCGGCGGGCCGCGTCTTCATCGGCGGGCAGAACGGTCACGTCTACGCGCTCGATATGCACACCGGCTGCACCTACTGGGACTATAGCGCGCCCGGCGGGGTCAGGAGCGCCATCACGGTCGCAAGCGTCGGCGGCCGGATCGTCGCGCTGTTCGGCGACCGCCGTGGACATGCCTATTGCGTCGACGCCGCGACCGGGGAGACGATCTGGAAGGTCGCCGCCGTCGACGAACCGGGAGCGGTTATCACGGGCGCCCCGGTCCTGTTCGAGAACAGGCTTTATGTTCCGATCGCCAACGGCGAGGGCGGCAACCCCGCCCACCAATGCTGCAAAGGCAGAGGGGCGGTCGTCGCGCTCGACGCGGCGACGGGCGGCGTCATCTGGACGACCTTCATGAATCCTGAGGCTACGCCGCAGGGTCGAGCGCCAACCGGCGAGGAGCTCTACGGCCCTTCCGGCGCATCGGTCTGGGCGGCCCCGACGATCGACGCCAGGAACCGCGTCCTTTATGTCGGGACCGGGGACAACCACTCCGCTCCGGCGACCGAATTGAGCGACGCGGTGCGGGCGCTCCGGCTCGACGACGGCAAGATTGCGTGGTCGAGACAGTTTGTCGCCGGGGACGTGGACCCACGGGGGCCGGACTACGACTTCGGCTCGTCCGCGAACCTGATCACGCTCGCGGGCGGCAAGCGCGTGCTGGCCATTGGCCAGAAGTCCGGCATGGTCTGGGGGCTCGATCCGGATGAGGGCGGCCGCATTGTCTGGAGCCGCCGCGTCGGGGGCGGAGGCCGGCTCGGCGGAGTCCAGTGGGGAACCGCCACGAACGGAACGGCGATCTATGTCGCTGTTTCGGACATCAGGCCCCTAAAGCGCCCGGCCGGACAGCCGGTCCTGCCGGATCCCACCGCGGGAGGCGGGCTCTTCGCGCTCAGCGCCGCGGACGGCGCTGTGCTGTGGCGCGCGTCGCCGCCGAGCGCCTGCGGAACCGACCCTGAGTGCAGCCCGGCTCAATTGGCGGCGGTCACGGCGACGCCGGACTTCGTGCTGTCGGGCGCGATCGACGGCCACATCCGCGCCTATTCCGCCGCCGACGGCCGGGTTCTTTGGGACTACAACACGGCGAGACCATTCAATACCGTGAATAACGTCGAGGCGAGCGGCGGCTCGCTCGACACGGCGGGGCCGACGGTCGCGGGCGGTATGATTTTCGTCAATTCAGGCTATGGCGTCGGCGGACGAAAGCGGGGCAACGTGGTCGCCGCCTTCGCGCCTGGGCCATAAGCGGCGGCTATTGCACCTCGCGCACGCCGCCGTCTTTCACAGGATGTGGCTCTTGTGGCCCTTCCAATAGCGGTCGCGAAGCGCGGCCTTCATGAGCTTACCGGTCGGCAGGCGCGGAAGCTCGGCCTCGAAATCGATCGAGCGCGGACATTTGGGATGGGCCAGATTCGCGCGGCAGAAGGCGATAAGCTCCGCCTCGACGTCCGGGCCAGGCTCAACGCCCGGCGCGAGCTGCACGACCGCCTTGACTTCCTCGCCCATTTCCTCGCTCGGCGCCCCGAACACGGCTGCGTCGGCCACCTTGGGATGCGTGACGAGGAGATTCTCGCACTCCTGCGGATAGATGTTGACGCCGCCCGAGATGATCATGAACGACGCCCGGTCGGTCAGATAGACGTAGCCTTCCTCGTCGACATGGCCGATGTCGCCGACCGTGCTCATCGTGCCGTCGGGCGAATTCGCCTCGGCGGTCTTGCCCGGATCGTTGAAATATTCGAATGGCGAAGCGGTCCTGAACCACAGCTTGCCGGTCTCACGAGGTGGAACCTCCCGCATTTTCTCGTCCAGAACGTGAAGCTCGCCGTAGACCGTCTTGCCGACCGTGCCCGGATGGGCGAGCCATTCCGCGCTGTCGCAGAGCGTCATGCCCATGGCTTCGGTGGCGCTGTAATACTCGAGGATGATCGGCCCCCACCAATCGATCATCGCCCGCTTGACCGGGATCGGGCACGGCGCGGCGGCGTGGATCGCGACCTCGAGAGAAGTGAGATCGTAGCGGCGGCGAACCGCTTCCGGCAGTTTCAGCATGCGCGAGAACATCGTCGGAACAAGCTGAGTGTGGGTGACGCGATATTGCTCGACGAGCGCAAGGAAGCGCTCGGCGTCGAACCGCTCCATGACGATGGCCGTCCCTCCCCGCCTGATCGTCCCGCTCACGCCCGCCTGCGGCGCCGAGTGATAGAGCGGCGCGGGCGAAAGGTAGACCTGGCCCTCGCGAAACCGCCAGAAATTGAGCCGCACAGCGATCAACGACAACGGATCGGTGGGCGATCGATCAGGCAGCGGACGCAGCACGCCCTTCGGTCTGCCGGTCGTGCCGGAGGAATAGAGCATCGCCGCGCCGAGCGTCTCGTCGGCGATCGGGGTTGAGGGGCAAGCGGCGCTCGCCTCGCCGAGATTGCGCACGCGTGTCCCCTCGCCCGGCCCGTCGACGATGAGACAGAGCTCCACCTTCGGGCAATCGGCCAGCGCCGCGAGCGCGATGTCACGCTTCGCCTGTGACGTGATGAGCACTCTCGACAGGCTGTTGTTGACGATAAAGGCGAGTTCGGGCGCGGTCAGATAGGAATTGACGCAGGTGTAGTAGAGGCCTGAGCGCTCGCCGGCCGCACAGCACTCGATGAACCGCGGATGGTTCTCCATGAAGATCGCATAATGGTCGAGCCGCCTGAGGCCGGCCGACCGTAGGAGATGGGCGAGACGGTTGCTGCGCGCTTCGAGCTCGCCATAAGTGATCGCTTCGCCCGACGCCGCCATCACGACGGCGGGCTGATCGGCGCGCGACCGAGCGTATTTGCCTGGATACACCGGGAGCGTCCCTTACGCAGCGTGCATGGTCGTCACAGGATACGGCTCGCGTGACCCTTCCAGTACCGCTCGCGCAAGGGACCCTTATAGAGCTTGCCCGTCGGGAGGCGTGGCAATCGGGCCTCGAAATCGATCGAGCGCGGGCATTTGTGATGGGCGAGATTCGCGCGGCAGAAGGCCATCAATTCGTCGGCGACATCCGCGCAAGGCCCGACCTCGGGCATCAATTGGACGACGGCCTTGACCTCCTCGCCCAAGTCATCATTCGGAGCTCCGAATACAGCGGCGTCGGCGACTTTGGGATGGGTGATCAGCAAGTTTTCGCATTCCTGCGGATAGACGTTCACGCCGCCGGAAATGATCATGAACGCGGCGCGGTCGGTGAGATAGATGAAACCTTCCTCGTCCACATGACCGATGTCGCCGACGGTGCTCATCATCCGGTCCGGCGAGTTCGCCGCGGCGGTCTTGGCCGGATCGTTGAAATATTCGAACGGCGAGGCGGTCTTAAACCAGAGCTTGCCTGTCTCGCCGGTCGGAACCTCACGCATCGCGTCGTCGAGGACGTGAAGCTCGCCCGCGACCGTCCGGCCGACCGTGCCCTTGTGCGCGAGCCATTCGGCGCTGTCGCACATCGCGAGACCCATGCCTTCGGTGGCGCTGTAATACTCAAGGATCACCGGGCCCCACCAATCGATCATGGCTTCCTTCACCGGCACGGGACAGGGCGCGGCGCCATGAACGGCGGCCTCGATGGAACTGAGATCATAGCGGCGGCGCACGGCCTCCGGCAGTTTGAGCATGCGCGAGAACATCGTCGGGACCAGCTGAGTATGGGTCACGCGATGCTGCTCGACGAGCTGCAGGAAATGCTCCTCGTCGAAGCGCTCCATCACGATCAGCGTTCCGCCGTATCGAATCGTTCCGGCGGCTCCGACCATCGGCGCCGCGTGGTAGAGCGGCGCCGGCATGAGATAGATCTGGCCATCGCGAAATTGCCAGAATTTCGAAAAGAGGTTCAAAAGCGGAAGCGCCTGCGCCGGCGGCTGGTCGGGCAGCGGCCGAAGGACGCCCTTCGGATTGCCGGTCGTGCCCGAGGAATAGAGCATCGCTCCGCCCAGACATTCGTCGCCGATGGGCGTCGCCGGATATTCATGGGTCGCCTCGTCCAGATTGCGGACCGCTCTACCCGTGCCGGGGCCATCGACGATCAGGCAAAGGATAATGTTCGGGCATTCGCGCAAAGCGTCGAGCGCGACTTCGCGTCTGGCTTGCGAAGTGATGAGCACCTTCGACAGGCTGTTGTTGAGGATGAAGGCAAGCTCGCGCGCCGTCAGGAACGAATTGACGTTGCTGTAGTAGAGCCCGGACCGCTCGCCGGCAGTGTTGCACTCGATGAACCGCGGGTGGTTTTCCATGAAGACCGCATAGTGGTCGCGCGGTTTCAGGCCGACCGCTCGAAAGAAATGGGCGAGCCGATTGCTGCGCGCCTCGAGCTCCCGATACGTGACCGTTTCGCCCGATCCAGCCATGATGATGGCCGGCTGATCGGCGCGCGCTTGCGCGTGCAGCCCTGGATACATCCGCTTCCTCCCGCAATGCGAGGTAATCCTCGTCGCCTTGCGCCTGGGTCGAGCCCGGAAATCGAAATTGCCTGAGACAATGCGCGCTGTCGAGACGCAGCCGCCGGCGTCCTCAACGGCCGAGCGTCGCGATCAGGTTGTCGACGCCGACCGGCGAAATGCGGACGAGGCCGGAATAAGGCTGGCTGAACTCGAGAATCATGAAAATCGCGCTCGCGACGGCGATTGATCCCAGCGCGACCGCGGCGACGCTGACGGGGTTGAACGCGTTCAGGAATCCGAAGCTAAGGAACAGCAGCGCCGACCAGCCGACCACAACGAAGAGGAGCAGCTTCGGCACCGGACTCGCCAATTGCCGGCTCATCAGCAGGGTCGTCTGAATAACCTGAATGAAGAATGGCCTCGCGGTTGCGATGAGCTCCTTCTGGCGATCGTCGGCGGGCGTGAGGCCGCCGAAAAAGGCGGAGATATCCTGCAGATCGGCGCGCGCCTGCGCATAAGGCGCGACGCTGCTCGTCTTACCGCCCCAGAGCCGGTCGCGCGCGTGCACCACCGCGTTCCGCAGGAGGTCGCGTCCAGCGCGCGCTTCCGGCCCATATTGCTCCAGCGCGAAATCGAGTTGCAGAATCACCGGCCCGAGCGCCTGCGACTCGGCGTTTTGGGTCGTGTACACGCCGTAGCTCGTCCAGACCAGAAGGCCGAGCACGAGCGCGAGCAACAGAATGACGAGGCCAGTGATCGACCCGACCATGCCCTTCGCATCGGTGACAACCTGAACCGGCAACAGCCATTGCAGCAGGAACCCTATGAGGCCGCTGACGAATGCAAGGATGGCGATCGATACGGTTCTTGAGATCGAATTCATGCGCTTGCCTCCCCGCCGCCAGAACCAAGTCGCCCGCGCAGCGGCCAGCGACTCGCGCAGGAGTCTGCAATTCGCAACTTACACGATTACGTCGGGGAGTTCATGCGCCAGCAATCAAGGGCGAAATTGGCGGCCCATTGCGCACCGACCAAATCCGCTTTAGCCACTCCTCATTTCGCGTGGACAGCAAGCCAGACCGTCGGCTCATCGGCGTCGGTCCATTCGACGCGGTGGCGAACATGCGGAGGAATTTCGAGATAGCCACCGGGCGCCAAAATCCTCGGCTTCTCCTCGCCTTCGATCCTGACTCCGGCGGAGCCGCTCAAAACAACGACCCACTCCGCCCAGTCTTGATCGTACCAGTTGCCAGGCGGACTCGCCTGCCCGGTCGAGACGATCCGCTCGATGCGGGCGCCCGGCAGCTCTGCAAGAATCGAGGTCTTCTCCTCTTCGAGGCGGCCCGGAACATTGGCGAACAGGTCGCCGCTTTTCAGCGGATCGCCGCTCACGCCTGGCTCTGGGCGCGCGCCTGCTCGACGCGGATCGCGGTCTCGATTTTCTCCTCTCCCCCGCCGCTCTGGGCGCTTCGACTCATCGCGCCGTCCTGGCCGTCGAAGCCGACCGCGACCCGTATATAGCGGTCGTCGGGGCAGATCGGTTCTGTCGCATCGAAGGCGACCCATCCCAAGGTGGGAAGATTGACCTCTGCCCATTCGTGCACGCCCGCAGGGCCCGCTCCCTCTCCGGCCACGCGGTAGCCGGAGATGAAGCGCGCCGGAACTTTGAGAAAGCGCGCACAGGCGATGAAGATATGAGCGAAGTCGCGCGCGCGACCGCGCCTTAGAGCGAAGGCCTCAATCGCGGAGCCGGCGGCGTCCTTGTCATCGGGGTGATAAGGCAGCGCCTCGTGCAGCGCGCTCATCAGCCGATGCATGGAGTCGAGGGGATCGGCCGCGCCACTGGTCGCCTCGGTGGCGAAGCCGCGCAGCGCACCGTTGATATGGGCGAGCGGGCTCTCGCGCAGATACATCTCCGCCGGCAGCCGTTCGACGGCGCCCCGGACCACGCCCGCGGCGTCGCTCGTCTCCACTTCCCCTGCGGCGCGGATCGCGAGGCGCTCGATAAGCCCGTGATAGGAATAGGACAGGACTGCATTGCCCTGCGCGTCCTCGCTTTGCCTCAGCGCGCCATCGGCGTCGACGTCGGTCCGCCAGCGCAGGACGTATTGGCTGTCGAACGAGAGCGGCGTCAGCCGCAGGATCTGGTTGACCGTGCGGGCCGGCGGGGAGAAGCGATGGACTATCTCGTGCGAAACCCTGATCCGCATGTCGGGACCACGTGGCCTTTCTCAGGTGAAGAGATATTGCTCGGAGATGGTGGTCGACAGGCGCGCGTTGTCCTCAATGAACTCGGTGATGAACTCGTGCAGCCCGCCCTGGAAAATCTCGGTCATGCTCGAACGCTCGAGCCTGGCGTACATCGCGCGTGCCTGGCGCTGGGCGACGCCGCTACGCCCGTCTTCGCGGGCGAGCGCATCGAGCGCCCGGTCGATGCTCTCGTAGCAGGAGACGAGAGAGCGCGGCATCGCCGGTTTGAGGATCAGGAGGTCCGCGATCAGCCACGGCTTGACCCGGTCGCGATAGACCCAATGATAGGCGGTCGCCGCGGAAACCGCGCGCAGGATCGCCACCCACTGAAAGTAGTCGAGCGGGCCGCCGACGGTCTCGGTCGAGGGCAGGAGCAGGTGATACTTGACGTCGAGCAGGCGCGCGGTGTTGTCGGCGCGCTCGACGAAAATGCCGAGCCGGTTGAACCAGTAGGCGTCGTTGCGCAGCATCGTGCGGTAGCACGAACCGTCGAAATCCAGCGACGCCTTCTTCACATAGTCGAGGAAGCGCATCAGCTCCTCGCGATCGAGCGACCGGTTCCGACCCCGGGTGGTCTCGAACCGCTTGAGCTGGAGCCAGGCGTCGTTAATCGCGGTCCATGTCTCGGCGGTGAGCGCCGTGCGCACCGCACGTCCGGCTGCGCGGGCATTCTCAAGGCAATTGCGGATCGACGACGGATTCGAAAGGTCGAAGGTCAGGTATTCGATCGCCGCTTCCTCGTCGAGTTCGCCGTGCTTTTCGACGAAGCTGTCGTAGGCGCCGGCGGCGTTGAGCGCGCCCTCCCATTCGCCCACTTTCTCCGAGTCGGTCTTCGGCAGATATTCGAGTCGAAGAGTCGCCTCGATGGTGCGAGCGATGTAGTCCGCCCTCTCCATCGAGCGGGCGAGCCAGAACAGGTTGTCGGCGGTGCGCGCGAGCATCGAGGTCAGGCCTGGCCTTCCAGGTCGTCGACGATCCAGGTGTCCTTGGTCCCGCCGCCCTGGCTCGAGTTGACGACCAGTGAACCCTCCTTGAGTGCGACCCGGGTGAGGCCGCCGGGCACGATGCGCACCCCGTCCGCGCCCGAGAGCACGAACGGGCGCAAGTCCACGTGACGCGGTGATACGCCGCTCTCGAACGAGGCCGGACAGGTCGATAGCGCAAGCGTCGGCTGGGCGATGTAGTTGCTCGGATCGGCCATGACCTTGGCTCCGAATTGCTCGCGCTGGGCGGCGCTTGCATGAGGGCCAACCAGCATGCCGTAGCCGCCCGACCCATTGACTTCCTTGACCACGAGCTGGTCGAGCCGCTCCATGACGTATTTCAGCGACGCGGGTTCCCGGCAACGATAGGTTGGCACATTCTTGAGCAGCGGCTTCTCGGAAAGATAGAACTCTATGAGGTCCGGGATGTAGCTGTATATCGCCTTATCGTCGGCGATTCCGGTGCCGATTGCATTTGCAATCGTCACATTGCCAGCCAAATAGGCGCCGACCAGTCCCGGCACGCCCAGAACCGAGGCCGGGTTGAAGACCAGGGGGTCGAGAAAGTCATCGTCGACTCGCCGATAGATGACATCGACGCGGCGCGGCCCGAGCGTGGTGCGCATGAAAACCTGGTCGTCGTCGACAAACAGATCGCGGCCCTCGACCAGCTCGACGCCGAGCTTGTCGGCAAGGAACGAGTGCTCGTAATAGGCCGAATTGAATGCGCCCGGAGTCAGGATCACGATTGTCGCTTCGCCGCCGTTCTGTCGCGGCGCGACCGAGCGCAGGCAGGCGAGCAACTGGTCCGGATAATCGTCGACCGGCGCAACGGCGTGGCGGGCGAAGAGGTCCGGCAGGAGGCGCATCGTCACTTCGCGGTTCTCGAGCATGTACGATACGCCCGACGGCGTGCGCGCGTTGTCTTCGAGAACGTAGAATTCCTCGTCGTCCACCCGCACGATGTCGATACCGGCGATGTGGACCCAAATGTCGTGCGGCGCGCGCCAGCCGATCATTTCCGGCCGATAGAACGGATTGCGAACAATCAATTCTTGCGGGATGATGTTCTCCTTGAGGATCGCGCGCGGCCCGTAGACGTCCTTAAGGAAAAGGTTGAGCGCTTTCGCCCGCTGGGCGAGACCGGCCTCGAGCTTGCGCCACTCGGCGCGAGAGATGAGGCGCGGAACGATGTCGAATGGAATGAGCCGCTCCGCAGCGTCCTTGTCGCCGTAGACGCCGAAGGTGATGCCGATGCGGCGGAACATGAATTCCGCCTGGGCGCGGCGCGAGGCGAGCAGTTCGGGCGGCGTCTCGTCCAGCCAGCGCGCGACCTGATGATAAAGCGGCCTCGTTGGACCGCCGGCAATCCCCATCTCGTCGAATGCCGCCATTCCGCCTGCCCAAACCTCAGAAATGAACGCCGTCAGGCTCGAACGACGCTTCGCCTCGGTAATTCACCAGCCGCAACTTCCGTGCCGCCGCTGCCCAGAGCGCGGCTAAGCGCCGCGGCGCCGCGCATTGGGACCGCCGTCGGCCAAGCGCCGAAATGGCCCTCGACCTCGAGCGCCTCGGCCAGGCGCAATCGAAACGCCTCGCGCGAGATCTCGACCGCCCCG
Source organism: uncultured Alphaproteobacteria bacterium (assembly GCA_963794655.1). Taxonomy (GTDB): domain Bacteria; phylum Pseudomonadota; class Alphaproteobacteria; order Rhizobiales; family Beijerinckiaceae; genus Roseiarcus. The sequence goes on along the minus strand of CAWCEV010000003.1, from coordinate 129,864 downwards.
AGGCTCGCAAGATGCTCAGTCGAGAATTGCGCGTCGAGCAGCCGGAAACCTCCGAGATTGAGGCGCGCGAACAGGTGGACGAGCGCGACCTTCGAGGCGTCACGGGCGCGATGGAACATGCTTTCGCCGAAAAAGGCGCCACGCAGGCTCACGCCATAAAGTCCCCCGACGAGCTGATCGCCGTCGTAAACCTCGAGCGAATGGGCGTGCCCGGCGGCGTGCAATTCGCCATAGAGCCGCACGATCTCGTCGTTGATCCAAGTCTTCTCACGCTCCGCGCAGGCCCGCACGACCGCCTCGAACGCGCGGTCGGCGACGACTCTGTATCGATCCGATCGCACCGTCTTGGCTAGGCTCCGTGAGACAACAAGCCCGTCAAGCGGGAAGATTCCGCGCTCGTGCGGCTCGACCCAGAACAATTCCTTGGCGTCGCGGCTCTCGGCCATCGGAAAGACGCCGATCGAATAGGCCCTGAGCAGGATGTCCGCGGTCAGCTCGAATTTTCGCGGCGCGGTTTTCATGCCCGTGATCGTGGAATCGTCCGCTCATGCCGTCAAGCGCCAGCCCGCCCGGCGCGGGAGGGACGTCGCTCTTGCCTCGCGGCGCCGCAAGTGTATGCTGATCTTCTGAAAACGTCATACTTTTCGGGAAGCACAATCCGTGGAGCGGATAACGATCAGCGTCTCCGACGAGTTCGCCGCCGAGCTCGCGGCGTTCATGGAGAGCGAGCGATACGACAATCGCTCCGAAGCGGTGCGCGACCTCGCCCGCCTCGGCCTCAAGCGCGCCCGCGTCGATCAGAGCCTTTCCGGCGATTGCGTCGCGACGCTCTCCTATGTCTTCAACCACCACGCTCGCGAGCTGGCGAAGCGGCTGACCGATGCGTATCACGAGCATCACGACCACCAAGTCGCGACGATGCATGTCCATCTCGACCATGAGAGCTGCCTTGAGGTCGCGGTGCTTCGCGGCGAAGCTGAAGAGGTCCGCGAATTCGCCAAAACGATCATCGCCGAGCGAGGCGTCACCCACGGCCAGGTGAGCTTCGTGCCCGTCTCGATCGATACGGCGATGCACGAACATGGCGGCGCCTCGCACAGACATGCGCACACCCATCCGAAAATCTAACTTCGACCAATCAGCGGCATCAAGTCAGGGGGAACGATGTCCAGACTGTTCAGCGACGGGGGCGCCAGTCTGCGCGCGCGGATTATCGGGCTCTATATCCTGCTGATCGGGGCGAACGTCGCCGCCTGGTTTTGGGCGCTGACGGCCTTTCGCAACTACCCGATCCTGCTCGGGACGGCGATGCTCGCCTACTCGTTCGGCCTGCGCCACGCGTTCGACGCCGATCACATCGCCGCAATCGACAACGTCACCCGCAAGCTGATGCAGGAAGGAAAGCGACCGGTCGCGGTCGGCTTTTTCTTTTCCCTCGGCCACTCCACGATCGTGATCCTGCTTTCGATTGCTATCGCGGTCACGACCACCGCGCTCCAGTCGAATTTCGAGAATTTCAGGACAATCGGCAGCGTGGTCGGCACGCTGGTGTCGGCGATGTTTCTATTCGCGATCGCCACAGCCAATGTTCTCGTCCTCGTTTCGATCTACCGCACTTTTCGAACTGTGAAGAGCGGCGGAAGTTTCGTCGACGAAGAGCTCGATCACATGCTGTCGCAGCGCGGGTTCATGGGGCGCATCCTGCGCCGCTTTTTTCACCTGATCGAGCGAAGCTGGCACATGTATCCGCTCGGCGTCATGTTCGGCCTTGGCTTCGACACCGCGACCGAAGTCGGCCTCCTAGGGATCTCGGCCGCCCAGGCAGCGCAGGGCATGTCCATCTGGTCGATTCTTGTCTTTCCGGCGCTCTTCACGGCTGGCATGTCGCTCATGGACACAACCGACAGCGTCCTGATGGTCGGAGCGTACGGCTGGGCGTTCGTCAAGCCGATCCGGAAGCTTTACTACAACCTGACGATTACGGCCGTCTCGGTCATCGTCGCCGTCGTCGTGGGCGGACTCGAAGTGCTCAATCTGATTGGCGATCAGCTCGGCTTGACCGACGGCGGCGGCTTCTGGGGCGCGATCGGGGCGATCAACGACAATTTCGGCATTCTCGGCTACATCATTGTCGGGATCTTCGTGCTGAGCTGGCTGATCTCGTTCCTCATTTATCGCGCGAAGGGCTATGACGAGATCGAGGTCGCGACGAGCTAACGGCTTCTTAGCCGCCGCTCCCCTAAGCGCCGGCGCGTTCCGGCGCCCGTAAGATCCGCCTGGGCCACGCGGTCCACGCCAATCCCGCGATCACCGCCACCACCACTCCGGCGAAACCGGCGGTGGGCGGATGCAGGGGAATTTCGCTCCAGCGAGGAAAGATGATCTGGTTTGTGTTGAATGGCTCGTCGCTGAACCGGCACAGGGTCAACGAAGCGCCGTTGGCGAGCATCTCGGTCTCGATCCTGCCAATGAGCGCATTGGCCGCGTTGTGGTCGACGCCCGGCGCATCACGGAGATGCAGGAGAAGGGCCCGCGCAGCCGCGAGATAGGCGTGAGCGCATTCGTTGAACGGGCTCGACTCGTCCGCGATGCTGCCGGGAACGACACCCCACAGGCAGGCGAAGGACTGGAGGTTCAGATAGTCCTCCAACCGGCCCGTCGTCATGTCGAACCCGATCCGGCTCTCGGCCAGCGCCCGAATGCTGGACAAATTGTCGGCGATCACCGCCATCTGGCCGTGCGTGAGGCTGGGTATGGCGATTCCAGTGGGAGGTGGCCCGCCGCTCGCGGCGGTCCGATGCGCGTCGCTCGGCGAGGCGCAGAGCAAGGCGATCAGCACGGCCAATGCGGGGACGAGGCGAATCACGACTGCGGTCCCAAAGCGCCGAGCGCAGCGAGGTTCCAGCGTCCGGCGTGACCGGAGAGCCGCGCAACCCAGAGCGGCGCGACATCGATCCGCCAAAAGGCCGGCGAACCGGCTCCCACAGCGCTTACGATCGCCGCACGAACCACTGCGGCGTGCGTGACGGCCAGCGTCGCGCCTCCCCGCGCCAGCGACCGCTCAAGCCAGGCGCTTGCCCGCTCGATCAGCGCGGCAAGCGACTCGCCGCCATGCGGCACAGCGAGGGGATCGGCGAGCCATGCAGCGAACGCGTCCGGCTCTTGTGCGGCGACATCAGCCACGAGGAGGCCGCGCCAACGTCCATAGTCGCAATCCCTCAGCGCCTTCTCGACGTCAGCCTTGAGACCAAGAGCCGCCGCCGTCTCGCCCGCGGCGCGGGAGGGAGAGGTCAGCACGCAAGCATAGGATCGGATCCGTCCTCTCAACGCTGTGAGAGCCGCGACTGCGGACGCTTCGAGCCCCTCGTCGTCAGGAAAACGCGCGGCGCGCGTCGCCGGCGAAGCGCCATGGGCAAGAAGGTCAAGACGCACGGTCATGACCCGAGCGCCTGGCCTCAGGCCGTCCGTAGCCTCGTCTGCTTCGCTGGAGCGAAATCGCGCTCGACCCAGGCCCCGAATCCGAGGGCTAGCACCGTCCACATGATCGCCTGCGCGCCGAGCGAGGCCATGCGGAACTGCCAGAGCACCACGGCGGGGAAGCCGTCCGGAACCTCGTTCAGCGGCGGCATCGCATACGCGAAAACGACCACCGCGACGACATAGACGGCTGCGCCGATCAGCGTTGCGTTCCACGACCCGTGCTCGGCCACGAGGCGGTTGCGGACATTCCAGGCGGCGATCATCGAGGCCAGGGACAACAGAATCATCCCAAAGTAGATCGCGGTGCGCATGCCGATCGTATCGGGATTGCCGATCGACGGCGGATTCGCCGGATATTTGAGGATCGGGACGGCATAGACGGCGATGAAGCCGCTGAGCGCGACCACCGCTGCAGTCACCCGAGGGCTCCAATCGCCCATCCGCCCGTAGAGTATCGCGAAAGCCAACGCGAACAGACCGCCGAAGGCAATGTTGTATGTCATGACGCCGGTGAAGAGCCCGATTCCCGCCTGAACCGGACGGCTGACGAGCTCGGGCTCGGCTTCAACCGGTGGCGGATTCTCTCCCTTCGCCACCGCCGCGTCATGCTCGGCCTTCGCTTTCGCCTCGTCCATCGCCAACTCGAAGGCGATCGCCCGGTCGACCGCAGGCTCGCCGACAATTTTCAGGAGGCCGAACGAGAACAGGCCGGCGAGGAGGCCGACGATCATTCCCCGCCACAACAAAGATCCAGTTGTCATCTGATTGATCCTCAAACCAAATCGCCCCTGGCGCGGCTAGGAAACCGGCGCCGTCGCGGGACGAAGCCAACGCATGTCTTCCCGGAAAAGCGATGCCCGCGGGCTGCTTACGCCGTCAGTGGCAGGGGAAGCCGAGCAGATGGCGGCTGTCGTGCACGAATTCGTGCACATACATGCCCTTTATGATCGAGGTTGCGCCCTCTTCAGCCCCGACGAAATAGACGCCGAGCAGCATAATGAGGCCCGCGAAGATGACCCACGGAAGCGCCTCGCGAAGCGGGATCGCGGCGACGCCGGCGGTTGGGGCAGTACGTATGGCGGTGGTCATCAACAATACTCCTCGGGAAATTCGCGTCCCTATGCGAGATGCGCTTGGCCTGAGGAGCAGGTCTGACTTTCGGCCAAAGAGCCGATCACAGTGGCGCGACCGCACCGGATTTCCACCGGCTTCTGCGCCTGAGGCATTGCGCGTGAAGATGATACGCGGAACCGTCCCGCTGTCAAATCGTCTCGGTTATGTCCGCATCGGAATATTCGTCTTGAGCCGGCCCGGTTTGGTGGTCTTCTACGACCCCAAGGGCTACGACCAAGCGAGGTCGATACGGCGGGGAGGTTCACGCCTTGGGGATTGCGGCAGCCTCATGGAGGCGGCCGATAACCGCGAGGGCGCCGGGCAATTCCGCCCCTCTGGTCCGGGATTTCGAGATGAACACGCCAGAACTCATGCTTGCCGATCTGCAGGCTCGCCGGCCCGGCATGACCCTCGATCGGAGATTTTATACCGATCCCGAGTTCTACCGGATCGATCTCGAGACGCTCTTCTACCGCGACTGGATGTTCGCCGGCCATGATTGCGAGATCCCGGCGCCCGGCGATTACTTCACGATGCAGATCGGCGACTATCCCATCATCGTGCTCAGGGGACGCGACGGAGCGATCCGCGCTCTCCACAATTCATGCCGGCATCGCGGGTCGCGCATCTGTCCGTCGGCGAAGGGGGCGGCGAAACGGCTTGTCTGTCCCTATCATCAGTGGATCTACGACTTGGACGGGAGCCTGATTCGCGCTCGTCAGGCCGACGCCGAGATGGACAAGACCCAATTCGGGCTCAAACCGGTCCGCTGCGAAAGCGTCGGCGGCTATATCTTCGTTTGCGTCGCCCCTGTCGCGCCGAGCTTCGAGCCTTTCCGCGCGCTGGCGGAGCCCTATCTCGCGCCCCACAGGATCGCCGAGGCCAAGGTCGCTTTCGAGAGCACGATCGTCGAGAACGGCAACTGGAAGCTCGTGTGGGAGAATAACCGCGAGTGCTTTCACTGCGCGGCGAATCATCCGGAGCTTTGCCGGACTTTCAACGACAGGCCGACCGTGTCGGGAATTGACGGCGTCATCGGCGACGCGGAAGTCGTCGCCCATAGCCAACGATGCGAGGCGGCGGGACTGCCCAGCCTCTTCCGGCTGTCGGAATCGGGTCAGTACCGCACGAGCAGGATTCCCCTTCTGGGCGACGCTGTCAGCTACACCATGTCGGGGCGCGCCGCGGTCGCGCGTCCTCTCAGCGATAACGTTACCGAGCCGAACATCGGCTCGCTCTTGCTCTTCCACTACCCTTCAACATGGAATCACGTGCTGGGCGACCACGCGGTCTCGTTCCAGGTGCTGCCGATCGGCCCGATGCAAACCCAGGTCAGGACGAAATGGCTGGTCCACAAGGACGCGGTCGAGGGCAAGGACTATTCGGTCGAGGAGCTCACGCAGGTCTGGCTCGCCACTAACGATCAGGATCGTCGCGTCGTCGAAGAGAACCAGATCGGCATCCGCTCGCCAGCCTACGAGCCGGGCCCCTACTCGCCTGAGCAGGAAGGCGGGGTCATGCAATTCGTCGATTGGTACTGTCGGACTATGCAACGGAATCTAGGCGGCGAGCGGGCTAGTCTGAGCCGTGTCGCTTGAGGCGAAAGAAAGCTCACAAACCGGATCGTCTCACGCTCCCGGCCCCTGCCCCTTTGGCTCCGCGCCGATCCGCTTCGCCATCGTGACCACCGTCCCGCCTCGGAAAGGCTCGGCGCCGACGACCCCGTAGCCTAGTCGCGCGTAGAACGCGAGATTGGCGACGAACGCCTCGTTGGTCATGAGGCGGATTTCGTAGAATCCCAATTCGGCGGCGCGGGCCTCGACATGCGCCAGCAACAGGCGGCCATAACCCCTGCCCTGCTGGCCCGGCGCGACCGCAACATTCTCGATCCAAAGATGATCGGGGCGTGGGATCGTTTCGATCAAGCCCACGATCGCGCCGCCATCGCGCAGGAGATCGATCGTGTGCTCGTGGAGGGCGCGGTCGTAATCCGCCTGCATCGGCAGCGGCTCGCGGCCGATGACCGCGACCCACTTGGCGTAAGCAGTGCGAGTGAGGTCCCGGATGTTCGCAGCGTCTTCCGGCCCAGCGAGGCGGATTTCGATCGAGGGAGCGGGTGTCATCGTCGGGGAAATGCTATTCTGAGCTGTCCGCTGTGGTAAGTTCGTCGCCGCAATAGAACGGGATTCCGCGGCGAGCGAAAGAGGAGTGCTCCGGTTATGGGATCGGCCGCCCGGGTTACGACTGCAGCCGAGGGGCTGCCGCGCCGCCGCTTCACGGTCGCCGAGGTTGAGGCGATGGTGGCCGCGGGCGTGATGGAGGAGAACGAGCGCGTCGAGCTGATCGGGGGGGAACTGGTTCCGATGTCGCCGAAGGGAAGCCGCCACGAAGTCTTGAAAGCTGCATTGCTGCGCCGATGGTATCGCGCCGCGCCTGACGAAGTTGGTCTCGTCCCCGAGACGACTATCCGACTTAGCGAGGACACCTATCTCGAGCCGGATGTGGTCATCTATCCGCGCGCGATTGCCCTTACGGAAGTCTCTGGCGCCAACGCGCTGCTCGTCGTCGAGATCGCCAATTCACCGCTGCGCTACGACATGGGCCGTAAGGCGGCGCTATAAGCGAGCTTCGGCGTTCGCGAGCTCTGGGTTATCGACGCCGTCCGCCTGACGACGCGTATCTTCCGCGAGCCGGCTGCGGACGGCTATCGCGACGCGCGCGATTTTGGCTCCGGCGGCCAGCTCATGCCGCTCATCGCGCCCGAGGCGTTCGCGGTGAGGCTCGATCCACTGAAATTGGAATAAATACGCCTTCGTTAAGGCCGTATGATATCCGTCTCAGGCCTGCTTCTTTAGCTTCACCACGTTGTGCAGCGTCTTGTCGGCGCTTTCGAAGAAACGCTTCACGCCTCGCGCCGCCTGACGTATGCGCTGGTCGTTCTCGACCAGCGCGAGGCGGACGAAATCGTCGCCGTGCTCGCCGAAACCAATGCCCGGCGCGACCGCGACATCGGCCTTCTCGATCAGGAGTTTTGCAAACTCAAGGCTGCCGAGATGGCGGAAACGCTCCGGAACTGGGGTCCACGCGAACATCGAGGCGCTCGGCTTCGAGATCGGCCAGCCGGCGGAGGCGAAGCTCTCGATCATTACGTCGCGGCGGCGCTTGTAGGTCGCGCGCATCTCGCGCACGCAGTCATCCGGACCGTTGAGCGCCGCGGCGGCGGCGACCTGAATCGGCGTATAGGCGCCGTAGTCGAGGTAGGACTTGACCCGAGCCAGCGCCGCCAGGAGCCGTTCGTTGCCGACCGCGAATCCGATCCGCCATCCCGCCATTGAATAGGTCTTCGACATCGAGGTGAACTCGACCGCGACGTCGAAGGCGCCGGGCGCCTGAAGAATTGAAGGCGGCGGCGCATCGTCGAAAAAGACCTCGGCGTAAGCGATGTCGGAAAGCACGAAAATCTCGTGCTTCTTCGCGAACAGCACCAGATCTTTGTAGAAGTCGAGCGAGGCGACCATTGCTGTCGGATTGGACGGATAGCAGACCACGACCGCGATCGGCTTCGGGATCGAATGCATGATCGCACGCTCGACCGCAGCGAAGAACTCGGGGCCCGGCTCCGCCGGCACGGAACGGATGACGCCCCCCGCCATCAAGAAACCGAAGGCGTGGATCGGGTACGAGGGGTTAGGCACCAGCACGACGTCGCCCGGCGCGGTGATCGCCTGCGCCATGTTGGCGAAACCTTCCTTGGACCCGAGCGTCGCGACGACCTGGATGTCCGGATCGAGCTTGACCCCGAAACGGCGCGCATAATAACCCGCCTGTGCGCGGCGGAGGCCGGCGATGCCTTTCGAGGCCGAGTAGCGATCGGTGCGCGGCTTGCCGACCGTCTCGACGAGCTTGTCGATCACATGCCGGGGCGCGGGCAGGTCAGGATTGCCCATGCCGAGGTCGACGATGTCGGCGCCGCCGGCGCGCGCCTTGGCCTTGAGTGCGTTGACTTGCTCGAAGACGTAAGGCGGCAGGCGCCGCACCCGGTGAAAGTCGCTCATTTCAGCAAATGGCCCCTGGATCGTTTCCCGCTTCGTCGGCTTCCGCGCCGATGCTCAATTAACATCGGAAGCTTGCGCGCGGCAAACGGGATATCGCTATTTCTGGGGGTTGGGAACGTTCGTCTTCGGCTTTTTCTTCGCCGCTTCCGCTTCCGCGAGCGCCTTGGCGGCCGGCGGGTAGCCCTGGCGCAGCGCGTCATGCTTCTTTTGAAGGGCGTCGAGGTCGCTTTTCACCGCCTTGAGGTCGTCGTCCTTCAGCGCCGGCGCCGCCGGCTCCGGCGGCGGCTGAAAGACCGGAATGAAGTCCGGGTCGGTGGCCGGCCGCGACTTGGCGACGAAGTCGGCCGGCGGCGCGAGGTCGGTCGCAAAACCCAGGAGCTTCGCCCCCTGCTTGAGAATGGCGTCCCCCTGCTTAAGAATATCGTTCTGTTGTTGTGCTCGACCCGCGTGACCCGATACGACGAACGCCGCGAGCGCGACAAACCCAACCGACGCGACTCGCCTTCGCCAGCGTCGCTCGCGCTCGGCGCGAATTGTGCAATTCATTTTTGCTTCCGAAAGTCTTGATGGCGTAGGGAACCCGTAGTGACCTATTATGACCAAAACGGGACCGGGCCTCACTCCGGGAGACGACGGGAAACGCTTTCCATGGCCAAGACCAATGCGAGCAAGCGGAGGGCGCCTGCGGCAGCCGCGCCAATCAAAGCCGCGCCGCCGAGGCCGTCGGCGAACCGTGCCAAGGGACAGCCGGCGGTCGAAGCGCCTCGCCTCGCGACGGCGCTTCCGGCAAAGCCCCCCCGACGACGTGGCAAGCCGGTGTCGGCCAAGGCTGCAAGCGCGACCCCCGAAGCAGCCGCCCCGACCCCCGAGAGGGAGAAGGCGCCGGCGCCCGCGTCACTGCCGGCCAAGCGGCAACTCCCAAGCGGAATCGAAACCCCGTCCGCGCCGACGAGGCCTCCCGCGTCGGCTCTCATCCCGGCGCCCGATGCGAACGAATCGGCAAAATCGCAGGGCGGAGGCGGCCCGGCTCCCACGCCCGATGTCGAAGCTCTCGCCCACAACATCGCCCAGGCGATCGAGCTCGGCGGCAAAGCGCTGGCAGCCTATCTGGCTCCGAGGCAGAGCGGCGAGATCAAGACCACGATCGCCGACGATATCGGCGAGATGGTGCGATCGATCGGCCGGGTGGCCGAATATTACATGGGCGAGCCCCAGCGGGCGTTTGCCGCCCAAACGGCGCTGACGACCCGGTTCGTCGATCTATGGGCCGCGACGCTGCAGCGGCTGCAAGGCGAGACCGCCGAGCCCGTTTCCCCGCCCGAACCCTCCGACAAGCGCTTCAGCGACACCGCGTGGCGCGACAATCCGTATTTCGATTTCATCAAGCAGGCTTACGTCTTGACTACGCGCTGGGCGGACGATCTGGTCAAGCACGCCGACGAGCTCACGCCGCACGATCGCGATAAGGCGCAATTCTACCTGCGCCAGGTCGCGGCGGCGCTGTCGCCCTCGAACTTCGTCGCGACCAATCCGGAGCTCATGCGCACGACCCTCGCCGAAAGCGGCGAAAACCTCGTGCGCGGTCTCAAGATGCTGGCCGAGGACATCCAGGCCGGGCATGGAAATTTGCGCATCCGCCAGTCAGACACACGTGCGTTCAAGCTCGGCGTCAACCTCGCCGCGACCCCGGGCAAGGTGATCTTCCGCAACGAGTTGATGGAGCTCATCCAGTACGAACCGACCACCGCCGAAGTCTATAAGCGCCCCCTCCTGATCGTGCCCCCGTGGATCAACAAGTTCTACATTCTTGACCTCAATCCGGAGAAGTCCTTCATCCGCTGGGCCGCGGCGCAGGGATTGACCGTCTTTGTCATATCCTGGGTCAACCCGGACGAGCGCCACGCCGCCAAGGATTTCGACAGCTATATGCGCGAGGGTATCCTGACCGCGCTCGATTGCATCGAGCAGGCGACCGGCGAGCGTGAAGTCGCGGCGATTGGGTATTGCGTCGGCGGAACCCTGCTTGCGGCGACCCTCGCCTACATGGCCTCGGTCGGCGACAAACGAATTTCGAGCACGACCTTCTTCGCCGCCCAGATCGACTTCACCGACCCCGGCGACCTCAAGGTTTTCGTGGACGCCGAGCAGCTCAAGCAGGTCGAGGAGCGGATGGCCGAGCACGGCTATCTCGAGGGCTCGCAGATGGCCAACGCCTTCAACATGCTGAGGCCGAACGACCTCATCTGGTCCTACTACGTCAACAACTATCTCAAGGGCAAAGAGCCGATGGCGTTCGACCTCCTGGTCTGGAACTCCGACTCGACCCGCATGCCTGCGGCAAACCATAACTTCTACCTTCGACACTGCTATCTGCAGAACGATCTCTCCAACGGACGAATGGTGCTTGGCGGCAAGACGCTCGATCTCGCCAAGGTGACGATCCCCGTCTACGAACTGGCGACGCGCGAGGACCATATCGCCCCAGCCCGCTCGGTGTTCACCGGCGCCAAATGCTTCGGCGGCCCGGTGCGTTACGTGATGGCTGGCTCTGGCCATATCGCCGGCGTGGTCAATCCGCCGGGGAAGCCAAAGTACCAATATTGGTCGGGCGGCCCGCCGGAGGGTGATTTCGAGTCCTGGGTCGCCGCCGCCAAGGAGACGCCCGGCTCCTGGTGGCCGGACTGGCTGGCTTGGCTCACCGCGCAAGCGCCCGAAAAAACCGCCGCGCGCAGGCCCGGCGAGGGTAAGCTTAAGCCTGTCGCCGACGCGCCGGGGGAATATGTGCGGGTGAAGGCCTAGGCGCCGCCCACGGCGCGCCCGCGCTTAACCGCGAGACTGTCGCTTCCGGGGAGCCTGCCCGCGGCAGCGCCGATCCCGGATCCGGCTTTGTCCACGACAGGGGGATTGCATGTCAGCGACCGTCACTCTCGTCCGCCACGGGGAAACGGAGTGGAGCCTTTCGGGGCAGCATACCGGCCTCACCGACATCCCGCTGACGGCGGAGGGCGAGCGCAAGGCGCGGGCGCTCCGGGACCGCTTCCAAAGCGTCATGTTTGACCGAGTGCTCGCAAGCCCGCTGCGACGCGCCCGATGCACGTGCGAATTGGCCGGTTTCGGCGCAGCGGCCCAGGTAGATCCGGACCTCGTTGAATGGAACTACGGCGACTACGAAGGGCGGACCTCGAAGGAGATCCTCGCCATTCGCCCCGGCTGGCGCTTGTTCCGCGATGGGTGCCCCAACGGCGAGCAGCCCGCCGACGTCGGCCAGCGCGCCGATCGCGTCATTGCCCGTCTTCGGGCGAGGGACGACAGGACGATCATATTTTCGAGCGGCCACATCCTGAGAGTCCTGGCGGCGCGCTGGCTTGGGCTTCCGGCATCCGAGGGCCGGCTGTTCGTGCTCAGCACCGCAAGCGTGAGCGTCCTCGGCTATGAACACGACAAGAGCGAGCCGGTGCTCCAATTGTGGAACGAAGTCTAAACCCCGAGCCAGCGAAGTAGGCTGGCCGCGACCGGCGCGGGAAGGTGTATAAGCCTTTGCAAGGAGCAGCCGCCCCATGAACAAGCCGTCCCGCATCGCTGAAACGCACCGCCTCGACCTGCCCCAACGCCCCCGCCGCAACCGCAAGGCGGAATGGGCGCGGCGGCTGGTCGCTGAACACGTTCTGACCACGGATGACCTTATCTGGCCGCTCTTTCTCATCGACGGCGAGAAGAAGCGCGTTCCGGTCAACGCGATGCCTGGCGTCGACCGGCTCAGCGTCGATGAGGCGGTGAGCGAGGCCGGGCGGGCGGTCGAACTGGGCATCCCGGCGATCGCGTTCTTCCCCTATATCGCCGCGAGCCTCAAGGACGAGCGCGGCAGCGAGGCCTTCAACGAGGGCAATCTCGTCTGCCGGGCCTGCCGCGCGATCAAGCGCGAATTCCCTCAGCTCGGTCTCGTCACCGACGTCGCCCTCGACCCCTACACCAGCCACGGCCACGACGGCCTCATCCGCGAGAGCGCGACGGGCGAGATCACGATCCTCAACGACGAGACGGTTGAGGCGCTCGTCCGCCAGGCGCTCAACCAGGCGCGCGCCGGCGCCGATGTGATCGCGCCCTCCGACATGATGGACGGGCGGGTCGGGGCGATCCGCGACGCGCTCGACGCCGAGGGCTTCCTCGACGTGCAGATCATGGCCTATGCGGCCAAATACGCTTCCGCCTTTTACGGGCCGTTCCGCGACGCGCTCGGCTCGAAGGGCGCGCTCAAGGGCGACAAGCGCACCTATCAGATGGACCCGGCGAACAGCGACGAAGCCCTGCGCGAGGTCGAGCTCGACCTCGAGGAAGGCGCCGACATGGTGATGGTCAAGCCCGGCATGCCCTATCTCGACATCATTCGCCGGGTGAAGGACGAATTCGGCGCGCCGACCTTCGCTTATCAAGTGAGCGGCGAATATTCGATGATCATGGCGGCCGCCAACAACGGCTGGATCGACGGCGACAAGGCGATCATGGAAAGCCTCATCGCCTTCAAGCGCGCGGGGGCCGACGGGGTGCTCACCTATTTCGCGCCGCGCGCCGCGGAGCGGCTGAAGAAGAAATGACCTCGCCCTGCACGCTTTGAGTTGCGGAAACGCGGCGTTCAGATTTACCATGAATAATTAGGGAGGGGTGTTGGGTCTCGCAGGGACGTGGGACCGAACTGGAGGTTGCCATGCCGACGGTCTGCGAGCGCCGCGGCGGCGTGATATTTTGCGGCCTGGCGTCAGCCTTGCTGATCGGCCAAGGCGTCTCGTCGGCCTATAGCGCTCAGTACGAGGCGTGCAAGTTCTTCAGCCAGCTCCCCGACGATTGCGCCGGCGCGGAGTTCCGAAAACTCGATAACCTGCGCGATTATCGTTACGAAGAGATCGATCTCTTCGCGAAGGACCCGCTGAAGAAGGTGGTGTACGTCGCAACCTACAACACGACCGGCCAGAACGCCGGCGAAGACACTCGCGACTCGGCGCCGAAGGCGATCGCGCAAAGCGTCGACCCGAAGCGGGTGGCGAAACAATTCCAGGCGCTTTCTGCCGCGATCAGTCCGCCGCGCTACTGGACGCTCGACTGGCTATCGGACAGGGTCGGCGAGGTGAGAAATTTCGGCGGTCTCGACGCGGCGTGGATGGGAAACAGCCTGCCCCCGAGAGTCGCCCCTTCCAACAGCTCGAGCGGCTTGGCCTACCGCGCCGTACCGGTCGCGAGAACGGCGGTCGAGGGCTTCAAAAAAGGATCGCAGGTCTATCTTCTCGACGATCCCAAGGCCAGAACCTGGATCATGGTCGCCTATACCGACAAGGACAGCCCCGGCCTGACGATCGAGAAGCTCGACTCGCTCGGCGACGTTTTGAAACTGCCCCAGGGGTGGAAATTCCGGACCGCGAAGCTCGACAGGGAATTGGTCCTGGAGCCGAAGGCCGGTTTCACTCCGGTGACGCAGGACGACCTGGGCGACATTTACCATCTCACCGGCCCGAGGCAGAGCAACTTCGTGCCATGATCTCGGGCTCGCGAAGCCGGGCGGCGGATTCCTGACGGCGGCGTCACCCTGAACGGAGATAACAGGCGAGGCGCGGAGATGACCAGGAGCGCGAAGGCCTGGCTTTGGCTCGTCGGGGTCGCGGCGGTCATGGGCGACCTCATTTTCGCGTCGGCCGGCGATCTGCGCTTCTGGCAGGCATGGGCGTTTCTCGCCGTGTTCTTCGGCTCGTCGGCGGCGGTGACGCAATACCTGATCGTAAACGACCCCGCCCTGCTCGAGCGCCGCATCGCAGGCGGGCCGACCGCGGAGACGGAGCCGGCGCAAAGGCTGATCATGGTCCTCATGTCGATCGGCTTCGTCGCGCTCATCGTCGTTCCCGGGCTCGACCACCGCTTTGGCTGGTCGCAGGCGCCAGTCGCCGTCGCCCTCGCCGGCGACGTGCTGATCGCCGTCGGGTTCTTCGTCGTCTTCCAGGTCTTCAGGCAGAACTCGTTCGCTTCGTCGACGATCCGAGTCGCCGAAGGCCAGACCGTGGCGTCGACCGGGCCTTACGCCATCGTACGCCATCCGATGTACGCGGGGGCGCTCATTTATCTTGTCGGGATACCGCTCGCGCTCGGGTCGTATTGGGGGCTCGCAGTGCTGGCGCTGATGGTTCCGATCCTGATCTGGCGCCTCGCGGACGAGGAACGCGTCCTCGAGCAGCGGCTGCCCGGCTATCGCGAGTACAGGCAGAAGGTCCATTACCGCCTCCTGCCCGGGGTTTTCTGACTGCCGGTGCTCCGGCGATCAATTCTCCGAGGGTTCCCCGCCACCGCCATAATCGCGGCACGCCCTGGTCCCACTCTGTCGCGGGCGGAATGAGCCGGGCGGTCAACTTTGAAGATTGAGAGCGATTGATGGAGCGAAAAAAGGCGTCGGACTTTCCCCAGGAACTTCTGAACATCCTCGACGCCTATGTGCACGGCGCCATCAGCCGTCGCGCGTTCCTCGATCGCGCCCAGAAGTTCGCTACCCACGCCGTCAGCGCAGCGGCGCTATTCGAGATGCTGAGGCCCAACTACGCATGGGCGATCCAGGTCAAGCCCGATGACAGCCGCCTCACGGCCAGGTTCGTCACCGTTCCCTCCCCCGACGGCAACGGCAGCATCAAGGGCTATCTGGTCAGGCCCGCCAACGCAGACAAACTGCCGGCGGTCTTGGTCGTGCACGAAAATCGCGGGCTCAACCCCTATATCGAAGACGTGGCCCGCAGGCTGGCGCTCGCCAATTTCATCGCCTTCGCCCCCGACGGCCTGACCTCTGTCGGAGGCTATCCCGGCGACGACGAGAAGGGCGCCGAGCTTTTCCGCCGGGTCGATCCTGCCAAGATGCAGGAGGATTTCGCAGCGGCGGGGCGGTGGCTCAAGGCCCTGCCGGATTCGACCGGCAAACTTGGCGCCGTCGGTTTTTGTTTCGGCGGCGGCGTTGTCAACCAGCTCGCCGTGAGCATGGGCTCCGACCTCGGCGCTGCCGTGCCGTTCTACGGATTGCAGCCGGTCGCCGCCGACGCGAAGAAGATCAAGGCGCCGATCAACGCCCAATATGGCGAGCTCGACCAGCGCATCACCGGCGGCTGGCCGGCCTTCGACGCCGCCCTCAGCGCAGCAGGCGTCCCGCACGAGGGCCACATCTACAAGGGCGCCAATCACGGCTTCCACAACGACACGACGCCGCGCTACGATCAGGCGGCAGCAGAGGAAGCCTGGAAGCGGACGATCGATTGGCTCAACAAATATTTGCGCGCCTGAAGGCTGGCCGAGCTGGAGCTGACGAAGGCACGTGAGCCGGATATTTCTCGCCGGCGCGACTGGCGTCATCGGAAGACGCCTCTTGCCGATGCTGCGCTCCGCCGGTCACTCAACCTGGGGAACGACGCGTTCGCCCGACAAGGCCGCGTCTCTCCGGGAAATGCGCGCCGATCCGGTCGTCGTGGACGTCTTCGACGCTGAATCGCTGGCAAGGGCGGTGCTCGAGGCAAAGCCCGAGGTCGTCATCCACCAGGTGACCGACCTTGCCGAAGTTCGTGATCCGCTGAGGCGACCAGTGGCGCTCGCTCGCAACGCCCGCATTCGCGACGAAGGAACCAGTCACCTGGTCGCGGCGGCTCGTCAGGCGGGCGCGCGTCGGCTGATCGCGCAAAGCATCGCCTGGGTCTATGCGCCCGACCCCAAGCCTCATCGCGAAGACGATCCATTGGACCTGAATGCTGACGGGCTGCAGGGCATGACCGTGCAGGGCGTCGCGTCGCTCGAGCGCCGGGTCGTCTCAGCGCAGCCGATGGAGGGCGTGGTGTTGCGCTACGGGCGGCTTTACGGCCCCGGCGGCGGCGCCGAAACGCCTCCGCCTGCTCCGGCGGTTCATGTCGACGCGGCGGCCTATGCCGCGCTTCGCGCGCTCGACCAAGGCGCGCCGGGCGCGTTCAATATCGCCGACCCCGGCGACGAGGTCTCCTGTGAGAAGGCGGTCGCCGAACTCGGCTGGCGCGCGGACTTCAGGGCCGAGACGAACTGAGTCCCGGGTTCATCGCTCGATCCCTGGCTACGACCAGAACTGAGCTTCCGCGAGTTGGTCGTAGCGGAATTCCGCGACCTCGGTCACAACCCCCTTGTCGAGCTTGAAAACCAGCACCGATTTTGTGTCCGTCGTCTTTCCGTTCCGCTTGCCGGTGTTCCTGTGGAGAGCGAACACGGTGTCGCCGGACGCCGCGATGGTCTGCAGCTCGGCTCGCACAGTGCCGTTGGTCTCTTGAGCGAGGCGGCCAAAAAATTCCAGGATCGCCTGGGTGCCGCGGTAGTTTCCAGGCAACACCCCGGTCGCGACCGAATGCCAGATCGCGTTCGGCGCGAAGAGCGTCTTCAGCTCGCGATGTCGCCTTTTGCGAAAGCCTCGTAGCCGCGCCGCACGGCGGCGATGTTTTGGGTTTCAGTCGCGATGGTCCCGGTCATGCCCGTTCCCTCCCTGATCCACTGAACCGGGTGCTGTTGAAACGGCCCGGTTCGCCCGATGCTATCCCGCAATATCCACTCTCGCAATGTTCGAAGTAAAGGCGCCTCGCGCGGCTGCCAGGCACGCTTTTTCCGGCCCGTTGTCGAATCTGGCGCTCGTCAATCGTCATTGCATTGAGCGCGGCAAAAGAGTCGCGCCGCTTAAAGGAGCGAAATCCATGGAATACCTGCTGATGATTCATAACGACGAGAAATCGATCCTTGGGGCGACGCCGGAGCAGAACGGCGCGCGCCTGGCGGCCTACGGCGCCTACATGAAAGCGATGGCGGACGCCGGCGTGATCAAGGGGGGCCAAAGGCTGCATCCCGCTTCGACCGCGACGACTGTTCGGGTCAAGAACGGCAAGACATCCGTGCTCAACGGCCCCTACGCCGAGGTCAAGGAGCAGCTTGGGGGCTATTTCCTCATCGACGCGCCCGATCTCGACGCAGCGATTTCCTGGGCGGCTCGCTGCCCCGGCGCCCAGGACGGAGCGATCGAAGTCCGGCCGATCTGGCAAATGTAGGCGACCACAGTTCATGATCGGGCCAGACGGCGATGACCGGGATCGAGAGGCAGGCGGCGTTCTACCGCGCATATCTCATCGAAGATCGCAGTCTGGCCCCGCTCACGACCGCGCTCGCGGCAATTGTCGGGCTGTGGCTTCTGGTATACCTGCTCAGTGCGATCGGCGGCGCCGAACCGAGCAAGCCCATGGCCGAGACCGCGACGCAAGCGTTTCACGAGATAAACTAATAATATCAGTGATTAAGGCCAGAATGATAATGTTACATCTGAGGGTCAGCGCCCATCAACGCCGTCCTGGAACGAGGCGGGTCGAAAAAAGGCGCCTAAGTCATTGAAATGACCGAGGCGAACACAAAAGCGAGGGTCCAGCCCAAGAGAGCCGTGATCAACAGCCTGGGTACGGCCCACGAAGCCGATGCGCGCGCCGTCGCGGCCCGGGTCGCGCGCGAGAGCTACGGCAAGCTCGTAGCCTATCTCGCAGCCGGTTCGCGCGACGTGCCGGGCGCCGAAGACGCGCTCGCCGACGCCTTCGCGGCCGCGCTGGCCGTCTGGCCAGTGCAGGGCGTGCCACTGAACCCGGAAGGCTGGCTGGCGACAGCGGCGCGGCGGCGCCTCATCGACGCCGCGCGCCGGCGCCGGAGCGCCGAAGCCGCGTCGGACGCGCTAGCGCTGATCGACGCCGACCTCAAGGAGGCGGCGGAGGCGGAGGTCTCAATCCCCGACCGTCGTCTCGCGCTGATGTTTGCTTGCGCTCATCCCGCGATCGAGGAGTCCATCCGCGCGCCCCTGATGCTGCAGACGATTCTTGGCCTGGACGCGGCAGCGATCGCGTCGGCCTTCCTGGTCTCGCCCGCGGCCATGGGCCAGCGGCTCACCCGGGCCAAGGCGAAAATCCGCCTCGCCGGAGTGCCGTTCAAGATCCCCGAGCGTGAGGATTTGCCGGAGCGGCTCGGAGTCGCACTTGACGCGATCTACGCCGCCTTTTCGCACGGCTGGGCGGAAGCGTTTTCCGACGACCCGCGCGGGCGCAACCTCGCCGAGGAAGCGATCTGGCTCGGCCGTGTCGTCGTCGCTCTCGCCCCCAACGAGCCGGAGGCGATGGGCCTCATGGCGCTGATGCTCTACGCCCACGCGCGGCGCGAAGCGCGCCGGGACGCGAAGGCGCGCTACGTGCCGCTGAGCGAGCAGGACACGAGGCTGTGGGACGAGCGCGCGATCGCGGAGGCGGAGGTTCTGCTGCGGTCCGCCAGCGCGCTTGGCCTTCCAGGGCGCTTTCAGCTCGAAGCGGCGGTCCAATCGGTCCACGCCGCCCGCCGGCTGACCGCAAAGACAGACTGGGACGCAATCGCCCTGCTTTACGATGCGCTCTTCGCCCTCACCGGCTCGCCGGTCGTCGCCGTCAATCGCGCGGTGGCGGTCGCGCATTCGCGCGGGACAGCGGCCGGGCTCGAACTGCTCGATGAGGTGGGCGCACTCGGAGGCCTCGATGGGTTCGAGCCCTACTGGGTTGCCCGCGCCGACCTTTGCGCCAAAATGGGCGACGCCGAAGAAGCGCGCCACGCCTATGCCAAAGCGATCGGCCTCCAGACAGACCCGGCCGCGCGCGCCTTTCTCATCGAGCGGCTGGCGGCGCTGGCCTGAGCTTTAAGCGACGAGCCGCCAGAGACCCGGATAGTGCCGCACGAACCCGTTCGGGGCAATTTCCAGAAGAGCCCGATACGGAACCGACGGCGCCTCATACCAGTACGACGATTCCCCCCGCCGTTCGTAAACTTGCGGCAATTCGATTAGCGAAGCGCTGTCGAGGTCGAACCACGCGACCGGGACCGCGACCTTCTGACCCTGCGACAATCGAATGCGCTTGAGCTGCAGCGCGTTGGTCGCGGGGGTGAACCCGTAATCAAGATCGACCAAATGATTCAGGCTCCCGATATGGACCCCATCGAGGCGCCAGCCGACATTGTCGCGAAGAATTTCGTGCCGAACCTGCTCGCCGCCCACAAACCCAGTAATCGTTCCGCGCCTGGCTTCCCATCGATCGTCGGCCTCCACCTGATAAGCGACCGTGGCGGGGCCGAGTACATGGTTGAATGCGGCGGCGCCCTGGAGCATCCAGCCGGCGGCGTGTGGGCGCAAAAGCACGGCATCCCGGCCCGGCCGGTCGAGCCGTTCCCAAACGGCAAACTCGCTCACCTCAGCTTCCCGCAACTGGATAGTGTGCGCCTTCAAACCGCTCGGCGTGGTAGCCCTTCGCGCCAATCGCCATCGCGAGCGGCCCACGGATGTCGCCGGTGGCGCGCAACCGCTCCATGATCGTGGCGAAGTCCCATTTCGGCCGCCAGCCTAGATCGCGCCGCGCACGGGCGTTGTCATAAACGCGATCGACATGCCGGAACATTTGCCAGCCGCGACGCGCATATTCATCCTCCCACCCGGGCGAGCGCAAGCTCACAACAGCGGGCGCGTCAGCGCTGAGACGGGCGCAATCTTCAGGGAGAAACGGGGTCGTCGCGCTGATCACGTATTTGCCGAAGTCGGTGGCCGGCCCCCGCTCGGCCGCGGCCAGATGGGCGTCGACGACATCTTCGATCGCGACCCGACGAAACAGATACTCGTTCGCCTTCAGGTTGTCGTCCGCGTAGGTCGCGCGCGCCTCCGGATCGTCGTCCTCCTCGGGAAAGAAGCGCGAGGTCCTCAGCACGATCGTCGGAAGCCGCTCGTTCCGGTGAAACAATTGGCAAAGGTTCTCGGCCGCGGTCTTGGTGACGCCATAGATGTTTTTTGGGACTGGCGTGACGGTCTCGTCAATCCAGGCGGCCGGCGCGCCCGGAGGGGGCTTGAGCGCGTCGCCGAAAGCGCTGGTGGTGCTGGTCATGACGAAAGCCCTTACGCGGGCACGCGTCGCCGCCTCCAGCAGCACCAGCGCCCCGAACACGTTCGTCTGGACGAAGGCCTC
This sequence comes from uncultured Alphaproteobacteria bacterium, assembly GCA_963794655.1. Lineage (GTDB taxonomy): Bacteria > Pseudomonadota > Alphaproteobacteria > Rhizobiales > Beijerinckiaceae > Roseiarcus. The sequence goes on along the minus strand of CAWCEV010000003.1, from coordinate 109,196 downwards.
GCGAGGATGAGTTGCGACATGGGGCTTGTGCAGAGTCGCGGCGTGCAGAACTGCGTCGACCCCCTCCATGCAGCGCGCGACACAGAGCCGGTCGGCGACCGAGCCGACCTCGTCAGTAAACGGCCCGGCAATGACATCGAGCCCGACCGCCACATGGCCCGAGGCGCGGAGGGTGCGCATAAGCGCCTCGCCCAGATGCCCTGATGAGCCGGTGACAAGAAAGGTCATCGTCGCGCCAATTCCCTTGCCGAGGGGCGCGCCGGGAATCGACGCGCCCCTCCTGCCAATCCTAGCAGCGCGGACGATGGGACGCTTTAAGAACCGCCGCGGCTAAAGCTGCTCGAAGCCAATCTTGCCGTCGGCGCCCTTTTTCCAGACATACCAGACATAGTCGACGGTCGTGCGGTCACCCTTCCTGTCGTACGCGATCGGCCCGATGACCGTATTGAACGTCATGCCCGAATGCATGGCCGCGGCAACTTTCTTCGGATCGAGCGAGTGCGCCTTTTCGGCCGCCTGCTTCATGATCTGGACTGCGGCGTAGGAGTAGAGTGTATAGCCTTGCGGATCGAAGCCTTTGGCTTTGAAGGACGCGACCGCTTCCTGCGCGTTCGGGTTCTTGCGCGGCTCCGGGCCGAAGGTCATGAGGGTTCCTTCGACGCCAGGCCCCCCGATCGCGGCAAATTCACTATCGGTGATGCCGTCGCCGGAGATCATGACCGTGCTCATGCCTTGATCTCGCATCTGGCGGACGATGAGGCCGCCTTCGGTGTGCAGACCGCCCCACATGAGGTAGTCGGCCCCGGATTCCTTTATTTTGGAGACAATGGCCGAATAGTCCTTCTCCCCGGTGTTCACGCCTTCGTAGAGCACTTCTTTGACACCCATCTTGTGCATGTTTTCGAGCGCGGCGTCGGCCAGTCCCTTGCCATAAGTCGTCTTGTCGTGGACGACCGCGATCTTCTTGCCCTTGAGCTTGTCGCGGGCGAGTTCCGCCCAGACCATACCCTGCTGATCGTCGCGGCCGCAGGTGCGGAACGCGTCCCATAGCATTCGGTCAGTGACCTTCGGATTTGTGGCTGAGGGCGTGATAAACAGGATGCCGTTCTCAGAATAGACATCAGAGGCCGGGATCGTCACTCCGGAGTTGAAATGGCCGACGACGAACTTGACCCCGTCGCCGACGAATTTATTGGCGACCGAGACACCTTGCTTCGGGTCGGAGACATCGTCGCCCGGCTCGACCTCGATTTTTTGCCCGAGAATACCTCCGGCTTTGTTGATGTCCTCAGCCGCCTGCTGGACGCCCTGGCTGAGTTGCGCCCCAAACGCAGCGTTGGCTCCGGTGATCGGCCCCGCGACGCCGATCTTGATTTGCGCGTGCGCCGCGGTGGCGAGGCAGAGGGCCAGCGCCAGGGGAATGGCTTTCAGAACGATGGTCCGCATTTTAACCTCCCATGTGAGACTGAAGGGTTAGCTTGCGGAGACTAGCCACGGTAGCCTAACCTGTAAAGATCATAATGACAGTTAGAAAACACATTCCCCCTCCCTCCCGCGCCGGTTCGCTGCCGCTGATCGCCGACGACCTCGCGCTCGACTTCGCCAACACCGAGTCCGGCCGTGGCTTCCCCTCGCACGAAAACCACCTCCGCGAGGCTGAGCACGTCGCCCAATGGCTCAAGCACGCCAAGGCGTTACCGGCGGACGACGCCGACTGGCTCGCGGACCAAGCCTCCAGGCGCCACGATCTGGCTGCTGACCTCTTGGCCCAGGCTATCGCGCTGCGTGAGGCGATTCACGACATTGGAGCGGCCCTCGGGCATCGCGCCCAGCCGCCCAAAGCGTCGCTCGCGGGCCTTTCGGCTCTTCACGCGAGATTTTTGGCTCGTGCGTCGCTTGCACCCGGCGCGCTCTCCTGCCGATGGCGCTGGAGCTTACGCGAAGCGCCGGTTGAGGCGGCGCTCGGGCCAGTTGCGCTTGCCGCAGTGAGTTTGTTCACTCAGGGCAATATGCATCGAATCCGCGAATGCGGCGGCCACGCTTGCGGCTGGCTCTTTTTTGATCGGAGCAAGAACAACCGCCGTCGATGGTGCGAGATGGAGGTCTGCGGCAATCGTGCAAAGCAGCGGCGGCTCGCAGCGCGGAGGCGCGCCGATTGAGCCGCCGCCCGGTCTTTTGCCTCATCATTCTTTTGGCTACCGCGATGCTCGTCGGTTGTTCGCCAGCGCTGGAAACCGACCAAGCGAGGCTCTGCCGAATGGCGCTGCCGGCGTTGATGCCGCAATCGACGCGGATCGCTATTTTGGCGCAAAGACCTGACTCCGACGGGCGAGGATTAAGCGTCGCCTTTACCGCGTACACCCCCGGTGAAGAGCCTCGCGATCATCTCGCCGCCTGCCGCTTTCGCGAGCCCGGGCGGCCGAGGCAGTCGCGCGATCTCGTGTCGCTTGAGTTCGACGGCCGGCCCCTTTCGGAAGCGCGGCTCTTTGCGCTCATCCGGTATTGGCTGGCCACGCCAGAGGGCCGCGCGGCCGACCCTGCCCCACTCGGCGACGTCAGCGGGCTTCCCGTTGTGCCGCATTCTCTCGCCTATGGATTGCAGATGGCGCTCGACGGGCTGCCCCTGGCGGCGATTTATGGCCTCCTGGCGGCAGCCTATTCGCTGATCTACGGCCTGATTGGGCGCATCAATTTCGCCTTCGGCGAAATGGCGGCAGCCGGCGGCTACGCCGCGGCGATTGTGGCGATAGCGATGATCGGCTGGCCGCCCGCCCCGCTCTTGACCGTGGCCTTCGCTCTCGCGGCCGCGGTTGCGACGGGCTGGGGATTCGCGGCGGCGCGATCGGTCTTCATTCCGCTGCGCCAAGCGCGCGGTCAGCAGGTGCTCGTAGCGTCCGTTGGCCTCGCGCTCTTTCTTCGCGAACTCTTGCGCTTGGCGCAGGGCGACCGAAGCTGGATGAGCCCGCAGCTCAATCAGCCGTTCGCGCTTGCGCGCGCAGGCGACTTTGTGACCGTCGCCACACCGATGGCGTTCCTGGCAAGCGGCGTCACGCTCGCCACCGGGCTCGGTCTCGTCGTCATCTTTCGTCACTCCCGCACGGGCCGCGAGTGGCGCGCCTATGCCGACGACCCGCTCGCCGCCGAGATGATGGGCGTGAGCCCGGCAGCGATCACCGCCCGCGCCTTTGCCCTTTCGGGGGCCCTCGCCGGCCTCGCGGGCGCGATCATGACGGCGACATTTGGCGCGGTCGGCTACGGCCTTTCTGCAACGCTAACCCTGAAGGCGCTCGCGGCGGCGATCGTTGGGGGGATTGGCTCACTGCCCGGAGCGTTCCTCGGCGGGCTCATCGTCGGCGCTGCCGAAACTGGGTGGTCGGCCCTGTTCCCGATCGATTACCGCGACATTGCGGTTTATGCCCTTCTGACGATTTTCATCGCCCTGCGCCCGTCTGGTCTCCTAGTGGATCGAACCTGACAGTTGAATCCCGGATGGGATTCCCTCTGGGATTTCGGCGTGCGAGTTTGCGTGATGCGCGCAGGAAAATCCCTTTCGGTTTCGTCTGCCGATATTTGTCGGCTCAAAGCCCTGGTTCGTGACCGCAACGCGCCGCAGAAGCAGGTCTGGCGGGCCGAGATCGTGCTGCTTACGGCCGATGGTGTCGGCACGAACGAGATCATGCGGCGAACCGGCAAGTCCAAGACCTGCGTATGGCGCTGGCAAGAACGCTTTATCGAGGCGGGGTTCGACGGGTTGCTCCGCGACAAGACGCGTCCCTCGCGCATCCCACCGCTGAGCGCCGGGGCCGCCGAGCGCGTCGTCGCGCTGACACTTGGCGAACCGCCTGGCGAGACGACCCACTGGACCGGCTTGTTGATGGCGAAGGCGGCGGGGCTCAGCGTCAGCTCGGTTCAACGTATCTGGCGCAAGCACGGCCTCCAGCCGCACCGGATGCGCCAGTTCAAGCTGTCCAACGATCCGCGCTTCGTCGACAAATTGCGCGACGTCGTCGGGCTCTATGTCGATCCGCCCGCGCACGCCATCGTCCTGTCGGTCGACGAGAAGAGCCAGATTCAGGCGCTGGACCGCACCCAGCCCGGACTGCCGCTGAAGAAGGGCCGCGCCGGAACGATGACACACGACTACGAGCGGCACGGAACGACGACGCTGTTCGCCGCGATGAACGTCCTCGACGGCACGGTGATCGGCCGCAACATGCAGCGCCATCGCCATCAGGAGTTCATCCGCTTCCTCAATATCGTCGAAAGACAGGTTCCTGCGGGGAAGACGATCCACGCCATCATCGACAACTACGCCGCCCACAAGCATCCCAATGTCCGCCGATGGCTCGAACGCAATCCGCGATGGACATTCCACTTCACGCCGACGTCCGCTTCCTGGCTCAACGCGGTCGAGGGCTTCTTCGCCACTCTCACAAAGCGCAGGCTCAAGCGAGGCGTCTTCCGGTCCGTCACCGATCTGCAAGCCGCGATCAACCGCTTCCTCGAAGAGCACAATCAGCAGTCCAGGCCCTTCACATGGACCGCAGACCCGGACAAAATCATCGCCGCCGTCAGGCGCGGGCATCAAGTGTTAGATTCGATCCACTAGGGGGCCGCGAGTTGGTGACCCACAACCTGTTTCCGCGCCGGTCTTGACTTGGCGCCAGCGGCTCCCACATCCTTGACCGCGCTGGCCGAGCCGCGCAGGAGGCTCCAATGTCGAATGCTTATGCCGCAACGCCGAGGAACGTGATGCGTGCCGACGCTTTGTCAGGCGTCCGCACCCGGCGGATTCTCGCTGTCTGCATCGATTTCGTGTTGGTCAGCCTGCTCGTGGCGGCGATCTGGTTTGCATCGATCGTGCTGACGCTGGGCTTGGCGCTGTTCTTCCTGCATCTGACCCTCTGGCCGATCGTTGCTTTCTTCTACAACGGCCTGACCGTCTCGGGCCGCAACATGGCGACGCCGGGCATGCGAGCGCTTGACCTTGAAATGCGCATGAACGACTCGGGCGCACGGGTTCCGTTCATCAACGCCGCGGTCCAGGCGGTGCTCTATTATGTCAGCTGGTGCTTTCCGCCGGTCTTCCTGGTTTCGCTGGTTGATTCGGAAAAGCGCTGCCTGCACGACATCATCGCCGGCGTCGTCATCGTCAGGAGGCTCTGATCAGACGGTGGCGCGACACTCCTGAGGATCGAGGGACGCCGGCCGCGGGAGCGGGCGGAGGGCGGGAAGAGGCGTGACCAGGGAAGCGCGCGACGCCCCGCAGTTCTATCTCACCGCGCCGTCGGCTTGCCCTTACCTGCCGGGTCAGCAGGAGCGGAAGATCTTCACTCATCTGGTTGGGAAAAGGGCGGCCGCGCTCAACGACCTCCTCACCCAAACCGGGTTCCGCCGCTCCCAGACGATCGCGTACCGGCCCGCGTGCGAGAGTTGCCGCGCCTGCGTATCGGTTAGGGTGCTGGTCGACGATTTTCGTCCCTCCGCGAGCCAGCGCCGGGCGATCAGGGCCAACGCCGACCTCACGGGCGTATTTGCCGCGCCGAAGCCGACGAACCAGCACTATACGCTCTTCCGCTCCTATCTCGACAAGCGGCACCCGTACGGCGGGATGGCGGATATGTCCTCGCTTGATTTCGCGATGATGGTCGAGGACACCCATATCGACACCGTCCTTACTGAGTATCGGTTGTCGGACCCGGCTGCCGACGATCAAGCTTCCGATCCCCTTGTCGCCGTCTGTCTCACCGACCGCCTCGCCGACGGACTGTCGCTGGTCTATTCGTTCTACGATCCCGACCTCACGCGACGGTCGCTCGGCAGTTTCGTCATCCTCGACCATATCGAGAAGGCGCGCCGCCTCGGCCTGCCCCACGTCTATCTCGGTTACTGGGTCGAGGGCTCGAAGAAGATGGGGTACAAGGCGAGCTACCTGCCGCAGGAGCGCCTCGGCCTGCATGGCTGGGCGCGGGTCGAGCGGTAGGGCGAGCGGGAAGATCCCAGCCCGCGTCCAGCCGGGTTCGGTCGCGATACAGCTATTGGCGCAAGTCCTCGGACCATGATTTGCTTGGGTTTTCTTGGACGGGGCCGCTTCGCGCCCAAGTTCCTCGCCTGACGGGCGTTGGATTATCTTGGATATCCTTGGATTCTCTCGTCCGTTTTGAGACTTTTCAATGGGTTGCCCGGCGCGAACCGGGTGAGACTTTCTTTTGGCGCATGAGATGGCGCAGAATGAAGGAAATCTGAGATCCGGCGCAAGGAAGGGCCGGATTGTTCTTGTGGTATCTTAACCACGGTTTCCGATTTTCCGCAAGGCATTGTTGTCCGAGAGATCCCGTTCCCTCAAGCATAAGCTACAAGCGCTAAGGCCAGAACCGCTTGCTTGCGAGCCGTGCGCCCTCGGACAGCGCGGCCAATTTTGCCCAGACGATGTCAGGGTCGACCGCCGCCTGGCCGACCCAGGTGCCATAGCCGCAATCGGTGCCGGCGATGACGTTCTGGCGGCCGACCAGCTTCGCGTAGTTGCTGATGCGGTTCGCAATCACTTCCGGATGCTCGATGAAGTTCGACTTCGATTCGATGACGCCGGGAATCAGCACCTTGCCCTCGGGCAGCTTCATCGTTTCGAAAACCGCATACTCATGCGCATGGCGCGGGTTGGCGGCTTCAAGCGAGAGCGCCGCAGGCTTCGCCGTTAAGACAACGTCGATGATCTCCGCCAGCGGCACGTCGCAGTGATGCGGGCCTTCATAATTGCCCCAGCACAGATGCATGCGGACGCGCTCGGCCGGTATGCTCGCCAGCGCTCCGTTGAGCGCTTCGACATGTTCGGCGGCGCGTTTGCGAAACTCGGAGACTTCGAGATTCGCGTATTGGATGTGCCGGCCCATCGCGAGGTCCGGGCAATCGATCTGGAGGTCGAAGCCCGCTGCCACGGTCGCCTCGTATTCGGGCTGCATCGCTTCCGAAATCGCCGCCAGATAGGCGCTCTCGCTCGCATAGAAGTCGTTGCGGAAGAAGAGCGAGATAACGCCCGGCGAGGCAGCGGTCATGAAAGCGCGCTCCCCTCCCCCATCGGCCGCCGCCTTCAGATTGTCGACGTCCCGCCGGACGGCGTCGGGATCGGCGACTGCGATCGGTCCGTTGCAGGCGGGCGTCTTCCGTCGCGACCGGCCGGGATCGCCGAACACTCGATTCGCCATGTTCGGAAACTCGACCAGGTCCTGGTAGACGAAGCTGTTGCTCGTCCCGCCGAAGCCGCTGAGCCGATCCTTCACATAAGTCGCATAGCTCGGCTTGGACATCTCGCCATCATTGACGATGTCGATGCCCGCCTTGCGCTGCTTTGCGACGACCTCGCCGACGGCGCTTCGGATGCGCTGCGCCAAAGCTCCACGATCGACCGGCCTGCCCTCCTCCTTGGCGTACATCATCTGGATGAGGTCGTCGGGACGCGGCAGGCTGCCGGTGTGAGTAGTGAGAAAGCGGTCGACGCTGTGGGGCATTGTTCCTGCCTATGGGAGTCTCAGATTGAGAGGAGAGGTTTCATCGCCATCGATATCGTGTTCGCCCGCCGATCCCACCGGCTCGACAGCCCTGAGCCGGCAACGGCCCGTGGCTCATGTGTTTCCGGTTTGAAGACGGCGACGCCTGGGACGTTGAGATCATCGACTATCACTGACGGAGTTAAGACGATGAGACCAGTTCCTCCCGGCAGAATCCTAAGGCGCAAAATCGACGCGCGGCGTTTGTCGGCTAATGCGCTCGCCATCACCCTGCACGCGCACTCGGGTCGCGTCACCAACATTCTGAACGGGAAGCGTGGCCTTTCGCCCGCGACTGCGATGCGCCTCGCGCGCTATTTCGGCAACAGCGCACGGTTCTGGCTCAATCTGCAGACCGCCTATGAATTCGCGATCGCGGAAGCCGAATTCGGCGACCGTATCGCCTCGGAAGTGACATCGGCCGCTTGACGACAGCAGCTCCTTAGCACCCGACGAATTCACCCCCAATCCAGCCCTCAGCATTCCACAAAATTCACGGCGAGCCCCCCTAGGCTCGTCTCCTTGTATTTCGACTGCATGTCGGCCCCCGTCTGGCGCATGGTGGCGATGACGCTGTCGAGCGAAACGCGGTGCGTCCCGTCGCCGTGCAGCGCGAGCGAGGCCGCGGCGATCGCCTTGACCGCGCCGAACGCATTGCGCTCGATGCACGGGATCTGCACCAGCCCGCCGATCGGGTCGCAGGTCATGCCAAGATGGTGCTCCATCGCGATCTCGGCGGCGTTCTCGATCTGCTCGTTCGAGCCGCCAAACGCGGCGGTGAGGCCCGCGGCCGCCATCGACGACGCCACCCCGACCTCGCCCTGGCAGCCGACTTCCGCCCCGGAGATCGAGGCATTGAGCTTGAAGAGCGATCCGATCGCGGTCGCGGTCAGGAGGAAATCCATCAACCCCTCCTTGGTCGAGCCTTCACAATGGTCGCGGTAATAGCGCATGACTGCCGGAATCACCCCGGCCGCGCCATTGGTCGGCGCGGTGACGACCCGGCCGCCCGCCGCGTTCTCCTCGTTGACTGCCATCGCATAGACGCTGACGAAATCCATGATCTCGTGAGCGGGGTGAAGGTTGCGCCTGGACGCCTCGATCAGGCGGTCGTGGATCGCCTTGGCGCGGCGCAGGACCTTCAAACCGCCCGGCAGCGGGCCTGATTGGGTCAAGCCGCGATCGACGCAGGCAAACATGACGCCGATGACGCGCGCTGCGTGAGCGTCGACCTCGCTCTCGGGCCTGAGCGCCACCTCGTTCGAGCGCACGAGCCCGGCGATGGAAAGCCCGGCCTCGCGCCCGCGCGCCAGAAGCTCGGCCCCCGAGCGGAACGGATTGGGCAAGCGGGCGTCGGAGGCGGAGGCGTCCTCGCCGGCGCCCTCGCGGACGACGAAGCCGCCACCGATCGAGAGCCACGTCTCGTCGGCGAGCGTCGTACCGGTCGAGTCGCGCGCGGTCAGCCGCAAGGTGTTGGGGTGGCGAGGCGCGGGCGTCACGGTGTCGAAGACGATCGCTGTCGTTGGGTCGAACCCGATCGGGCGACGACCGGCGAGGTTGAGCCGATTGGTCGCGCGCACATCGGCGGCGAGCGCCGCGGCCGCATCGGGGTCGACGCTGTCCGGCCGCTCGCCGCTCAAGCCCAGGATCACCGCCTTGTCGGTCGCGTGTCCCTTGCCGGTGAAGGCGAGCGAGCCCAGAAGCGCGACCTCGACCGAAGCGACCCGGTCGAGCGCGCCCGTTTCGATGAGCCCGCTCGCGAACGCGCCGGCGGCCTTCATCGGGCCGACGGTGTGCGACGAAGACGGTCCGACGCCGATCTTGAAGAGTTCGAAGACGCTGAACATTGCTTGGGGCTCGGTCCGCCGGCCTGGCTGAGGCGGGGCCAGCGATCTTAGGCGCCGCGATCCGCCCACGGAAGCGCTGTTTTGCGCCGCCGGTGCGCGAAACTCAGATGCGTCCCGCTCGTTTCTTGCGCATGTCGCGCGGCGCGCTTATCTTCCAAGGTCAGGAGCAAAGCCGATGTTCATTCAGACCGAAGCGACACCCAATCCCGCGACCCTGAAATTCTTGCCCGGTCAGCCGGTGATGGACACGGGGACCTTCGAGGCGCGTGATCTTGATCAGGCCGAGCGGTCGCCCCTCGCCAAGGCGCTGATGCAGCTGCCCGGCGTCACCGGCGTTTTCTTCGCCAACGACTTCATTTCCGTGACCAAGGGCGAGGGCGAATGGCAGCACCTCAAGCCAGCGGTGCTCGGCGTCGTCACCGAGTTTTACCTGTCCGGCGCGCCGCTGATCGAGGAAGGCGGCGCTGACGCCGCCGCGAGCGGCGAGTTCTTCGACGCCAAGGACGCGGAGACCGTGGAGGCGATCAAGGAATTGATCGAGACGAGGGTCAGACCGGCGGTTGCTGGCGACGGCGGCGACATCACCTTCAAAGGCTATCGTGACGGCGTCGTCTACCTCAACATGAAAGGCGCCTGTTCCGGCTGCCCGTCATCAACCGCGACGCTCAGACACGGAATCGAGAACCTTCTGAAGCACTTCCTGCCCGATATTCAGGGCGTGGAGCAAATCGCCGCGTAAGCGGCGAGCCGGACACGGAGGGCGGCGGATGTTCTACCGTTTGCTCTTCCCGGTCCTCTGGCTTGGCTTAATCATATTCTGGGTCGCAATGGCCCGCGGCGGCAAAGCCATTGTCGAGCGCGAAACCGCCTTTTCGCGGATCTCCCACTACCTGCCGCTGGCGATCGCCATCTGCCTGCTTGCGACGCCCGACCTTCCCTTCGCCCCGCTCAACCAACGCTTCGCGCCCTTAAGCCTGTGGCTTGTGCGGCTCGGCGCGGTGTTGACCTTCGCCGGGATCGCCTTCGCCATTTGGGCGCGACTGTGGATCGCCGGCAACTGGAGTTCGGACGTCACGCTCAAGCGCGACCATGAGCTTGTCACAACCGGCCCCTATCACTGGGTCCGCCACCCGATCTACACCGGGATTCTGCTGGGGCTCCTCGGAACCGCATTGGCGGTCGGTGAGTGGCGCGCCCTCGTGGCCGTTGTCCTCGCCGGCGCCGCATTCTGGCGCAAGCTCGGGATCGAGGAGGCCGTGATGCGGCGGCAGTTCGGTGCCGCCTACGCGCGCTACGCCGAGCACGTGCCGGCGCTGATCCCGTTCGTGTTCTGAGGCCCCGCCTCACCGCGCCGGCTTTTCACCGCCCGCGGCAGTAATAACGGCGACGATGATCAGGCCCGTGAGCAGGAGCCGCACGCCGGCGCTGACCCCGAACGTATTGAGCATGGTGAGCAGCAGCACAAGAAACAGTGCGCCGCCCCAGACGCCTGGCACGTTCGCCTTGCCGCCGGACACCGACGTCCCCCCGATGACCACGACTGCGATCGAGGCGAGCAGGTATTCGGCGCCGATGTCCACGTTGGCGCCTCGGAAATAGCCAGCCAGCAGCGCGCCGGCGAGACCGCCCAGCGTCCCACATAAGGCGTAGGTGGCGAAGCGCACCGGCTCAACCTTGATCCCCGCGAGGCGCGCGGCGCGAATATTCTGCCCTATCGCAAGCACCGAACGTCCCCAGACCGTCCGATTGAGCGCGATGCTCGCGCCAATCGTGAAAAGGAGGGTTAGAACCGCCAAGAGGGGCACGCCCGCGATCACGATATTGGCAAAATCCGCAAAGCCGGGCGGCGGCTTGATCTGCAGGCCACGCCCATAGCTGATGTCGACCGACTGGATGATGAAGCTCGCCGACAGTGTCGCGATGATCGGCGGAATGCGCAGCGCCCAGATCAGGAGATAATTGACGATCCCGACCGCGAGCCCGCAGGCGAGCGCGGCGACCAAGCCGACCACGACCCAGGAATCGTCGCCGCCCATCGTCTTCATCGCGACCGCGCTCGCAAGCCCAATATTGGCTGGCAGCGAGAGATCGACATTGCCCGGCCCGAGCGTGACGACGAACATCTGCCCGACCCCGACGATGACGGTGAACACCGACAACGACAATGCCGCGGTCATCATCCCGCCTGCGCCGTAGCCGCCAGTGAACGCCACCGCCGTAAGCCATACCGCGCCGGCGCCGAGGAACGACCAAATCCAGGGCCGCGATAGCAGCGCCTTGATTGCGCCGCTCATCGTTCCGCGCCCTTGCGGCTGATCACAACTCGGGCGGCGAGCACGATGATCAGAATCGCGCCGTTGGCCGCGACCTGCCAATCTGGCGGAATACGTATGAACGTCAGCAGCGGCGAGGCCGCCATGGCCATGGTCAGGGCGCCGATTACCGCTCCCACGGGCGAAACATTGCCGCCCACGAACTCTCCGCCGCCCAGGATAACGCCCGCGATCGAAAGCAGGGTATAGCCATTGCCGATGTTGGCGTCGGCCGATGTCGTGATGCCGACAAGGGCCATCCCCGACATGACGCCGAAGACTCCCGCCAGCGCGAATAGCGTCATTTTCGCTCTGAGCAACGACCAGCCGGCTCGCCGGATCGCGACCGCGTTGCCGCCAACGCCACGCAGGATCGCCCCATAAGACGTGTGCATGAGCCCGAAATAGCCGACTGCTGCGATGAGCGCCGCCGCTACGATCGGCAGCGGAACAAGCGGCGGTTTCACTCCCATGATCGCCTGCAACCAACCCGGCGCCTTGCCGCCGGGCTTGGGGAGGAGAAGCACGGCCAGTCCTTGCCAGACGAAGCTCATGCCCAATGTGACCACGATCGAAGGCAGGTTCCGGAGGTAAATAAGCGCGCCGAGGCCGGCATAGAGCGCGACGCAGCCAATCAGCGCAGCCACGCCGAGCCAGGGTTCATCCCGCAACCACGTTGCTGAGACGCAGCAGACAAAACCGACGAAGGTGCCGATGGAGAGGTCGAGGTCATTGCAAGCGATCACGAACATCTGCGCCATGGTGGCGAGCGCGATAGGGATCGCGAGGTTCAGCATCAGCGTGAAGCCGAAATAGCTGATCGCGCGCGAGTTAAGCCATGCGATCGCCGCGATGACCAGAGCGAGCGACAACGCGGGAAGCGCGGCGCGCAGCCGCCGTCGCAGGCCTGCTTTGCTCGAGATCGACGACCCGGCGACTGTGGTCGCGCTCATTTCAGGCAACGCCCGCAAACGAGGAATGGATTACGCGCTCCTCGTTCAATTCGTCCCGCGCTAGCTCGGCGACGACAGCGCCGTTGCGAAAGATGTAAGTCCGGTCGCAGTTCTTCAATTCCTCGGTTTCGGTCGTGTACCAGAGGAACGTTCGCCCCGCTTGGGCCTCTGCCCGGATCAGCTCGTAGACTTCGAGTTTGGTGGCGTAATCGACGCCACGCATCGGGTCGTCCATCAGCACGATGCGGGCGTCAGAGGCCAGCGCACGAGCGAAAAGCGCTTTCTGCTGATTGCCGCCTGAGAGGGAGAGAATCTTGCCCCGAACGTCTGGCGTCCGGATCTTGATTTTCTGTCGCCACACGTCGGCGAGCGCTTCCTCGCGGCGAGCCGACAATAGGAGCCCAGCCCGCAACTGCTTCAGCGATCGTACGCCGATGTTCTGGGCAATCGACCACTGCGGAAAGACGCCGTCCGATTGCCGGTCCCCGGCAACGAGGGCAATCGGTCCCTTGACGGTTGTGCCGGCTTGCCTGCGCGTGGCCGCAGAAAAGGTCGTCAGCAGAAGATCCGTCTGGCCGTGGCCGGCAAGACCGGCAAGCCCGATGATTTCGCCCTCACGGGCGATTACACACTGGTCGTCCGGCTGCCTTTCGGCTTGTACACGCACAACAATTGGGGCCTCGCCGCTTCGCCCGGCCACTGCGGCGGACTGAGGGCGTGAAGCCTCGCTCTCAAAGCCGCCCATCGTGCCAACCAGCTTGGCGCGGTCGAAATTTCGCGCACCGCCTTCCGTCACGACCTTGCCGTCGCGCATCACGATGATGCGGTCGCAAGTCGACAGCACCTCACCCAGAATGTGCGATATCAGCGCACAGCTGATCCCGGAGTTGACCGAACGGCGCGCATAGGCCAGCAACTGTTCGGCGGTGTGCTGGTCAAGCGATGAGGTCGGCTCGTCCAGGATGACAAGGCGCGCGGGGACATCGGAGACGGAGAAGGCGCGAGCAATCTCGACCATCTGCTTTCTGCCGATGGTCAGGTCCTGCACCAGGTCGCCTGGCCTCACTCCATGTCCGGGAAAGATCTCGTCGAGCTTGTCGAGAACGAGGCGCCCCGCCCTGCGACGCCAGCCGAACCCGCGGATCGCCGGATGGACGATCCGCGCGTTTTCCGCGACCGTGAGATTCGGGCACAACGACAATTCCTGGAACACGCAGCGCAGGCCGAGCGCGGTTGCTCGCGCCGAATTCCAGTGGGGTTGTTCTTCGCCGGCTATGACAAGCCGTCCGCGGTCAGGCGTAACGGCGCCGTTGAGCACGTGCATCAGCGTCGACTTGCCGGCGCCGTTGTGACCGACGATGCCGACGCACTCGCCTGCGGACAGAGAAAAATCGACGCTGTCCAAGGCCCGGACGGCGCCGTAAGATTTTTCGACTCCGGTGAAATCGACGAGTGGAGCGCCCGCGTCCGCCATGGTCCTATCGGCCCGCAGAGCGCTGGGCGCTCATCTATCCGGATGGTTACTTCGTGTTGGCCTTGATCGCGGCGATGGCGTCCGCCTGAGTATACTCGTGGCTTGCGACGCCGCCCTTGGGAATATTCGGCAGCTCCTTCTCGAAATCATCCTGCGTAAAGGCGAGATACGGTACAAGCAGGTCGTGCGGAATGTTCTTGTTGCCGTCGAGGACCTGTTGCGCGACCCAGAAGGCGAGCGTCGACACGCCCGGCGCGATCGAACCGGACCAGCTCACGTAGCCGTCCTTATCCTTCTGTTCTTTCCAGTAGACGAACTCGTCCTGGCGATTGCCCATCATGATCGTCGGGCGCGGTTTGCCTGCCGCGACAAAAGCCTGCGCCGCGCCATAGGCGTCGCCGCCTTGGTCAACCACGCCCACGATTGGCGGAAGCGATGGCAACACCGTCGCAACCGCCTTCTGGGCCGTCGTCTGGTCCCAGTCGCCGGTAACGGAAGCCACGATCTTGAATTCCGGATGCGCCTTCACGCCCTCGACGATGCCATCGTGGACAGAGGCGTCGATGCCGGTGCCCGCCAGGCCGCGGATTTCCAGGAGGTTGCCGCCCTTGGGCTGGAACTTGGCCATATGCTCGACCTCTTGCCGGCCATAGTCCTTGAAGTCGACGACGATTCGATAGGCGCAGGGCTCGGTGACGACGCCGTCGAACGAAACAACGACTATGCCCGCATCGCAGGCCTGCTTGACCGCACCGTTGAGAGCGTCGGGCGAAGCCGCATTGATCACGATGGCGTCGTAGCCCTGCAGAATAAGGTTCTGGATCTGCGCCGCCTGTGTCGGCACTTCCTTGTCCGCGGTCGTGAAAACGTCGGCTGCGGCGACAACCTTGTCGGCCACGGCCTTCTTGGTCACGATGTCGTAGCTCTTCAACATAGCCTGACGCCACGAATTGCCGGCGTAATTGTTTGAAAATGCGATTTTCTTCTGCGACGTATCGGCGTGGGAAACCCCCGTCGAGAAAAGGGCCGCGATCGCGGCCGACAGCAACACTTTCGCGTGCCTCATTGGCATTCCTCCCTCTGCATGTTAGCGATGGATTGTTCATCTCCTGCTAACATGTCAGATATCCATCATCATGTGAGGAGCCTGTCAAGCGCATGCGAAGGAGAAGCGCAGCCACGCGACAGCCGGCGCGGGATTCCAGCGCCGGGCCAGGGAGGAGCCTGTGAGCGGAGCGCTGCTGCGTGTGCAGGCCTACGAGGCGATTGTCGAGAGGTTGGTCTTTCGCCGCTTGATGCCCGGCCAATTCGTCACTCAGCGCGAGCTCGTCGAACTTTGCCAGCTGCCGCTCAGCGCCATCCGCGAGGCCGTTCCGCGGCTCGAGGCGGACGGGCTCATCGTCAGCCTGAATCAGCGCGGCTTGCAAATCGCCGGTATCGACGTTCGCTTCGTTCGTAACGCCTATCGGCTGAGACGCATCCTCGAATCTGAGGCGGCCTCGGAAGCTGCGCTGCGCGCCCCCCTGGATTTCCTCGAACGCGTCGAGAGCGATCATCAGACGATCCTCGCCCGCATCGACGATCCTCTGCCCGAGGTTGTCGCGGACGAAGCACAGCGGATCGACTGGGCGATGCATGAGGCTCTGATCGGCTTCCTCGACAATGAGCTCGCCGCCGAGGTCTACCGCGTCAACTCGATCAAGGTCCGCATGGCGTCGCAGCAGAGGCTACGAGTGACTGGAGCCAATATCGAACGCGTCATGCTCGAGCACATGACGATCATCGAGGCGTTGAAGGCGAGGGACGCGGCGGCGTCCGTCGCAGCCGTCCGCAAGCATATCGATCGCTCGATGCGGGTTGCGCTGGGACTGGAGGACGACGCAGGCGCGCGTCTCCCGAGCGACGTTCCCGCGATCCAGGAGGCCTGAAGAATGCCCCGATCCATCGACGGAATCGTCGCCGTCATGCTGACGCCGTTCAGTGACGATGGCGAGGTCGACTACGGAAGTCTCGAGCGCCTGATCGAATGGTATCTCGCAAACGGAGTCGACGCCCTGTTCGCAGTCTGTCAGTCGAGCGAGATGCAATATCTCAGCCTGGAGGAGCGGGCGGCTATCGGCCGTTTTGTCGTGCGCCATGCGGACGGGCGCGCGCCGGTCGTAGCCTCCGGCCACGTGAGCGAGACACTCGCCGACCAGATCGAAGAGCTCAGCGCGATGGCGGATATTGGGGCCGACGGGCTCGTGCTCGTCACTAACCGTCTCGACCCGAAAAAGAGCGGGACGGCTACTCTTCTATCCAGCCTGAGATCGCTCCTCAAAGCCCTGCCGCCCGATCTTCCGCTTGGCCTTTACGAATGCCCGGCGCCCTATCGACGCCTCTTGAGCGACGAAGAATTCCGCGCCTCGCTCGACACGGGCCGGTTCGCGATGATGAAGGACGTGAGCTGCGATCTCGGGACCGTCAAGCGCCGCCTGGCGATGGCAGCCGGCTCGGGTTTCGCGCTCATCAACGCCAGCGCTGCGATCGCCGCGTCCGCCATGCGGGCCGGCTCGCGCGGCTTTTCCGGCGTCTCTAACAATATCCATCCGGATCTCTACGCCTGGCTCTACCGGTCAGGCGACAGCGAGCTTAAGCGCGAACTCGAGAGCTTTCTGGTGACAGCCGCGCTCTCGGAGGCGTTCGGATATCCAGCGCTGGCGAAGATGATCCATCAGCGGCTCGGCACGTTGTCTTCAATCCGCTGCCGCGTGATCGACTTCGATGTGCGCGAGCGCTTCTGGGCGCTCGACGCAATCGTCGACGCGGTCATGTCGGGGTCGGAGGCGTATCGATCGCGGATTGCCGCGGCGCGCGCAAAGGCCAGGGTGGAAGCATAAGCGACCACGTGAGCCGCTGCTGGCGCTCCCCTCGCCTCGGACGCCTTCGACCCTACCCCAGCTCGATCACCCGTCCCTCGCGGATGGTGACCCGGCGGTCCATTCGGGCGGCGATGTCCATGTTGTGGGTGGCGACGAGCGCCGCGAGGCCGCTCGCCTTGACCAACGCAGCGAGCGTGGCGAACACGTGGTCGGCAGTCTTCGGGTCGAGATTACCGGTCGGCTCGTCGGCCAGCAGCACCCTCGGGCCATTGGCGACCGCCCGCGCAATGGCCACGCGCTGCTGTTCGCCGCCGGACAATTCCGCCGGCCGATGAGTTTCGCGCTGGGCAAGACCGAGGTAGGCGAGCAACTCATGCGCCCGTGACGCGGCCTGAGCACGCGGCAGGCCGGCGATCATCTGCGGCAGGACGAGGTTCTCCAGCGCCGAGAACTCCGGCAGCAGGTGATGGAACTGATAAACGAAGCCGATTTCGGTGCGTCTCAGCGCGGTTCGCTTGTCGTCGCTCATGGTCGAGGTCGCAGCGCCGCCGATCCTGACTTCGCCCGCGTCCGGCCGTTCCAACAGGCCCGCCAGATGAAGGAGCGTTGACTTTCCCGCGCCCGACGGCGCGATCAACGCCACCGATTGCCCGGGCAAGAGCTCGAGGCTCGCGCCGTTCAGGACCTCGACGGTCATTTCGCCCAGCCCATATCGGCGCTCCACTTCATCGAGAGAGAGAGCGGCGACGCGCGCAGCGTCATTCATAGCGCAGCGCTTCTACCGGATCGAGCTTGGCCGCGCGCCATGACGGATAGATCGTAGCAGCGAGCGACAAAATCAGCGCCATCGCGACAACCGCAAGCACGTCGGTGGTCTCGACGCGGGAGGGCAGTTGCGACAGAAAGTAGAATTCCGACGGAAAGAGGTTGGCGCCGGTGAGCCAGCTCAGGCCCTTTCGGATCGGCTCGACGTTGTAGGCGACGACGAGGCCCAGCGCCAGGCCGACAACCGTCCCAACGAATCCGATCGTCGCGCCTGTGATGAGAAAGATGCGCATGATCGCGCCGCGCGTCGCGCCCATGGTGCGCAGGACCGCGATAGCCCGGGCCTTGTCCTGAACCAGCATGATGAGACCGGAGATGATGTTGAGCGCGGCCACCAGCATGATAAGCGTCAGAATTGCGAACATCACGTTGCTCTCGACCGCCAGCACATCGAAAAAGGAGCGGTTGAGCTGGCGCCAGTCGGTGTCGATCATCGGCCGCTGCTGAGCCGGCTCGATTCTGCGGCGCATCGCGTCCATATCGTCGGGATCGGACACATAAACTTCGATGACGCTGGCCTGCCCGTCCTGGTTGAAGAACGTCTGCGCCTCGGCGAGCGGCATGAAGATGAAGGTGTTGTCGAACGTGGTCATCCCGATCTGGAAAATGGCGGCGACCGGGTAGGACTTCACGCGGGGGGTCACGCCGAACGGGGTTTCCGCGCCATGGGGCGCGATGATCGTCACCTTGTCGCCGACCCTCAGGCTCAAGTGCTCGGCGAGCTTGGCGCCGACCGCCACGCCTCGTCCGGAATCGAAACCGTCAAGCGAGCCCTGAATCACGTGGCCTGCGACCCCCGGAAGGCGCTCGAGATCACGGCCCCGAATGCCCCGCACCAGAGCGCCGGACGAGCCATAGGGAGAGCTGGCGAACGCCTGGCCTTCGACCAGCGGCAACGCGAGAGTGACGCCAGGGACCTTGCTTACCCTTTCCGCTACAGCATCGTAATCGGTCAGCGGCGTCTCGACCCCTTGCAGAAACATGTGGCCGTTGAGGCCGATCATTTTGTCCATCAAGTCGTGGCGGAAGCCATTCATCACCGCCATAACCACAATCAGTGCCGCGACGCCGAGCACGATGCCGAGGAACGAGAATCCGGCTATGACTGAAATCGAGCGCTGGGCGTTGCGCGCGCGCAGGTACCGGAACGCGACCATCCACTCGAAAGCCGAAAAGGCCCTCGCTGGCGCCGCCTCCGGCGTACGCGCGTCAAGGGCGATCGCGGTCACGGCGCGGGTTTATCGCCCAGCCCGGGCGTGATTAAGTCGTGTTCGGAACGATTCCCGCTGAGCCTGGCGATTGCCGCATCGATGCTCATCAGTTCGCGCCCCCCGCCACGGCGAGTTTTCACTTCAATCTTGCCTTCGACGAGGCTTTTGGGGCCAACAATCGCTTGGTGCGGCGCGCCGACCAAATCCATTGCGGCGAACTTCGCGCCGGGCCGCTCGTCGCGATCGTCGTAGAGAACGTCAACCCCGGCCTTCTCAAGCGACGCGTAGAGACGCGCGCAAGCGGCGTCGCAGGCGCCGTCGCCGACCTTGAGATTGATAAGCCCGACCCGGAACGGCGCGACCGCCTCGGGCCAGACGGGGCCATTTTCGTCGTGGTTGGCCTCGATCAGCGCCGCGGCGAGGCGGGTCGGACCGATGCCATACGAGCCCATATGCACGAAATGCTCCTTGCCGTCCGGTCCATTCACGACAGCCTTCATTGGAGCCGAATACTTGGTCCCGAAGTAGAAAATATGGCCGACCTCGATCCCGCGCGCAGAAATCCGGTCCTTCGGATCGATCTTGCCGAACGCTGCCTCATCGTGTTTGTCGGACGTCGCGGCGTAGAGCGAGGTCCACTTGTCGACCACCGTCTGCATGGTTTCGGCGCTGTCGAAGTCGATATTTTCGGGCACCGCAGGGAACGACAGATAGTCGCGGTGACAGAACACTTCGCTTTCGCCGGTCGATGCGAGAATGACGAACTCGTGCGAGAGGTCGCCCCCAATCGGCCCTGATTCGGCGCGCATGGGGATGGCGGTGAGGCCAAGGCGGGCGAAGGTGCGGAGATAAGCGGTGAACATCTTGTTGTAGGAATGGCGCGACCCGGCCTGATCGAGATCGAACGAATAGGCGTCCTTCATGAGGAACTCGCGCGAACGCATGACACCGAAGCGCGGCCGCACCTCATCGCGGAACTTCCATTGGATGTGGTAGAGGTTGAGCGGCAAATCCTTGTAGGAGCGCACCGAAGCGCGGAAGATTTCGGTGATCATCTCTTCGTTGGTCGGCCCGTACAGCATGTCGCGATCGTGCCGGTCGCGGATGCGAAGCATCTCCTTGCCGTAGTCGTCGTAGCGTCCGGATTCCCGCCACAGATCGGCTGACTGGATCGTCGGCATCAAGACCTCGATCGCGCCGGCGCGGTTTTGCTCCTCGCGGATGATGGCGCAAATCTTATGTAACACCCGGACGCCGAGAGGCAGCCACGCGTAGCTCCCCGCCGCCTCCTGCCGGATCATGCCGGCGCGCAACATCAGACGATGGGAGACGATCTCAGCCTCCTTCGGCGTCTCCTTGAGGATCGGCAGGAAATAGCGGGAAAGACGCATACGGAGGCTCAACGGATCGAATCAGGCGCGAAGAGCCACGCCCAAGGCCGGCCCTTATGGCCTTAGACCCATGAAAAGGGCAAGCAATTGCTGCTCCGAATAGCGCTGTGTTCCCGGCGATCAGGGCGCCTGGGTGCACCAGCCTGAGCGAGGCACGAGAATCGCCTAGCCGGCTGCTTTGCCAAGCCGTGGTCCGAGCGTCACAGCGCCGTAAGGGGCGGTCGGTTTCGTGCAGAAAGAGCGCGCCGAGGAGCGATTTCGACCGCCTTCAGTGCGCCAATCCACGCAGAAAGTCGCTGTCCACAAGCCCCGCGTGCTGCTTTGCGACCTTACCTTTTTCGAACGCGATGAGAGTCGGAATGCCGCGGATGCCAAAGCGGGCTGCGATCGCTGGCTCCTCATCGACGTTGACCTTGGCGAAGCGGACGCGCGGTTCAAGCTCTTTTGCCGCTCGGTCGAAAATCGGAGCCATCGCCCGGCAGGGCCCGCACCAGGGCGCCCAGAAATCGACAATGACCGGGCCGTCGTTGCGCTCGATCGTCTTGTCGAAGGTCTTCGAGGTCAACGCAACCGGTTCGCCCGTGAACAGTCTCGACTTACAGACGCCACAAATCGCCTCGGCGGCTGGACGGTTGGCGGGGATACGGTTGACCGCTGAACAATGCGGGCAAACGGCGTGAACGGAGTCGGACATGACGGCGCTTCTCGTTGAGACCGGCCCAAGATGGCGAGCGGACGCTCTTGGCGCAAGACGCGCCCAAGCTCGCACAGCGCTTCTCGTTCACAATTCGTGATCGGGTGGTCTGGTAACCGCGCTTCGCAGCGCGGCGTAGAGGCTCCTGCAGGGCCAGGATGGCTCCGCCGAACGGCGCGGCTGCCGCCGAGTCGGGAACGTTTGCTATTGCTCACACGGAGACTTTTCACATGAACGCCAGATCCGCGATCACAGCCGCCGCGCTTGCGGCGTCCCTTGCCGGGGCGCTTGCCACCGTTGCCAAGGCGGGCCCCGCCCCGGTCCAGCCCGGCGCCGACAAGTGCTACGGCGTCGCTCTTGCGGGCAAGAACGACTGCGCCGCCGGGGCCGGCACGACCTGCGCCGGCACCTCCACGGTCGACTACGATCCCGGGCACTGGAAATATGTCGCCAAAGGCACCTGCGAAGCCATGAAGACGCCGAAGGGCCACGGCTCGCTGACCGCGATGTAACCCTCCTCGCCCCTACTCTCGCGGCTTGCGGCCCCGCTCGAAAGAGCGGGGCCATATTGGCTGACGCCCGGCTACGCCTCGGAAAAATCCTCGATCCTGAACTCCTGTTCAGCCCTTTCGCCGCGGTCAGCGAGTTCGGATTCGCGCGTGCGCAGTTCAACTCGGCGGATCTTGCCCGATATGGTCTTCGGCAGTTCGCAAAACTCGATGCGCCGCACGCGCTTGTAGGGTGAGAGCCGCTCGCGGAGGTGGGCGAAGATCGCGGCAGCGGTCGCGCGGTCCCCGGCGACGCCCGCCGCAAGCGTGACGTACGCCTTCGCTATTGTGTGGCGCACGGGGTCGGGCGCCGGCACGACCGCGGCTTCCGCGACCGCTGCATGCTCGATCAGCACACTTTCAAGTTCGAAGGGGCTCAGGCGATAGTCACTCGATTTGAAAACGTCGTCGGCGCGCCCAATGAACGAGATATGGCCTTCAGCGTCGCCCGAGGCGACGTCACCGGTGCGGTAGTACTCGCCCTCGATCGGCATGAGCTCGCCATTCTCGTTCTGATAGCCGCGCATCAAACCCACAGGACGCGGACGCAAGGGAATCGCAATCTCGCCGTTGTCGCTCTCGAGCCCGTCGGCGTCGATGAGGGCGATACGATAACCGGGCAACGGTCGCCCCATCGATCCAGGGACGACCGTCTGACCGGGCGAGTTGCCGATCATCATCGTGGTCTCGGTCTGGCCGTAAGAATCGCGTAAGGTTAGGCCCCAGGCGCGCCTCACCTGCTCGATAATCTCCGGGTTTACGGGTTCTCCGGCCGCGTTCACCTCGCGGAGCGGGACCTTCCATCGCCCGAGGTCGTGTTGGATCAGCATGCGCCAAACGGTCGGCGGCGCGCAGAATGTCGTGACCTCATGCTCGATAAGAGCGTCGAGCGTCGCCCGCGGGTCGAACCGCCCCGCGAACGCGATTACCGAGGCGCCGGCGTTCCAGGGTGCAAAGACGCTCGACCATGCATGCTTGGCCCATCCGGGCGATGAAATGTTGAGATGCGCGTCGCCCGGCACGAGACCCAGCCCGTACATCGTCGACAAATGCCCAATCGGGTAGCTCGCGTGGCTATGCACAACCAGCTTCGAGCGCGCGGTCGTGCCCGATGTGAAATAAAGGAGCATCGGATCGTCGGCCCTGGTCGGTCCGTCGGACTCGAAGCGCTCGGGGCCCAGAAGTGTTTCGTAAGACCGCCAGCCGGGTGGCGTCTCGCCGATAGCAATTCGCTCGATGGTTCCGGGGGCGCCTTCGAATTTCTCCGCCTCGGCGCCGTGGGTGATGAGGAATTTCGCCCTGCCGCGGTCCAGCCGATCGGCGATGTCGACCGGGGCGAGCGTCGGCATCGCCGGGATCAAAACCAGGCCGAGTTTCATCGCGGCCAGCATTGTCGCCCATAGCTCCGGGACTACGCCCAGCATCATCAGGAGCCGGTCGCCCCGCTTCGCCCCGAGCGCGCGCAGACCATTGGCGAGCCGCGACGACTCCCGGCTAAGGTCGGCGAAGGTTCTCGTTTCGACCCTGTCGCCGATGACCTTCAACGCCAGTTTAAGGCCCGCCTCGCCGGCCGCGAGCTCCGCGTCGAACCAGTCGAGCGCCCAGTTGAACCGCTCGGGCCGCGGCCAGACGAAGGCCGCCCTCGCGCCATGGTAGTCATTTCGAAAGTTCAGAAGGAGATCGCGCGCCTCACGAAATGTCGGCGCCTTCGTTGAACTGCCGGAGGATGAGTACGAGACCGGGGACATGCGCTGGACGTTTCTTCCCTTGGCAGAGCCGACTTACCGCCGCCGTAAACAATTAGCAGGCTGGCGCCAATCCCAGCCCTTGTCGAGGCCCGTCGGGGGAAAGGCAAAACGTGTCGGCACGGCTACGGCGCGGGAAGGACGTCGAACTGCCCATGCGGATCATCTACCGGCGGCAAGCCGACGTCACCGGCCGCGCTTCATTTTTCCCACATACGGGTTCTCGCCGCCGGAGCGGAATGAGAGGCGGATAGGGACACCGAAAAGACCAAAAGTCTCGCGCAGGCCGTTCACGAGGTAGCGTTTGTAACTTTCAGAAATGCTGGCGACGGAATTGCCGAAGAGGACGAAGAAGGGCGGACGCGCCTTGGGCTGCGTCATGTAGCGGATCTTGACCCGCCGTCCCGAGACGGCTGGCGGGGGCGTCTCGTCCACGACCGGTTTAAGCCAGCGGTTGAGGCGCCCGGTCGAGATGCGCATGTTCCAGATTGCGTCGGTGGCGATGATTGCCTCCATCAGCTTGTCGACACGGGAGCCGGTCAGGCCTGAAACCGGAATCACCCTAGCGCCGCGCAATTGGGGCAAGAGACGATCGGCCTCGGCGCGCAACTCGCGAGCCCTGTCGCTCTTATTGTCGACCAGGTCCCACTTGTTGAGCCCAATGACGAGCGCCCTGCCCTCCTGTTCAACCAAATCGGCGAGTGTCAGGTCCTGCTTCTCAAAGGGGATCGTGGCGTCGAGCAAGAGCACCACGACTTCGGCGAACCTAACCGCCCTGAGCGCATCGGCAACGGCGAGCTTCTCGATCTTGCCAACGATGCGCGAGCGCCGACGCAGGCCTGCGGTGTCGAAGATCTTGAGCCTGCGCCCGCCCCATTCCGCGTCGAGCCCAATCGAGTCGCGGGTGATGCCGGGCTCGGGGCCGGTCAAGAGCCGCTCTTGCCCTAGGATCCGGTTGATGAGCGTCGATTTGCCCGCGTTCGGCCGCCCCAGCACCGCGATGCGCAGGGGCTTGGTGAGATCGAGCTCGCTGCCGTCCTCTTCCTCGCCCAGGATCAACGGCTCGGTGTTGCCCTCGTCGTCTTCGCCGGCACGAGCCGCCGGCGGCAGAACAGCCGCGAGCGCGTCATAGAGCTCGCCCAGACCCTCGCCGTGTTCGGCGGAAAACGCGATCGGATCGCCGAGGCCGAGGCCGAACGCTTCGTAGACACCGTCCCGCGCGCCCGCTCCCTCGGCCTTGTTTGCGACGACGATGATGGGCTTGCCGGCGCGACGCACGGCCGAGGCGAAATGCCGGTCGGCGGCGGTGAGGCCGGAGCGCGAGTCGACGACGAACAGGATCGCATCGCAATCGGCGAGCGCGGCTTCGGTCTGTGCGCGCATGCGCCCGGCGAGCGTTTCGGGATCGCCCTCCTCGAGGCCGGCCGTGTCAATGATGGTAAAGGCGAGATCGGCAAGCCGCGCGTCGCCCTCGCGGCGGTCTCGGGTGACGCCTGGCTCGTCATCAACCAGTGCGAGTTTCCGTCCCACCAGCCGGTTGAATAGCGTCGACTTGCCGACGTTCGGCCGGCCGATGATCGCGACCCTGGGGCTCAATCTCGCCTCAAACCGGTTCGGCCGTTCGCGGCCAGAGTGGAGGACTACTTTGCCGCCGTCCGGTTCGCAGCCACGAGTCCAAGCCAGCGGGCCGCCAACTGCCGCTCGTCCGGCGACACTTCGGGATCCCCAAGCACGAGATCGAGCTCCTTGGCGGCGTCGTTATAGTCCTTCCGCGCCAACGCCAACGCCGCGAGATCGAGCGCGGCCAGACGCCGAAAAGGTCCATCCGCGGCCGAAAGAGCGGTCAGTTCCGCTTCGCCCTTCTGCTCTTCGCCGGGAATATTCGTCCTGATCAGCGCCGCGCGAAGACGGGCGGCGTCGCGCAAGAGCGGATCGATCGCGGCATCGCCGGCGACCGCATCGAAAGCAGCCGCCGCGCCCGGCGGATCGCTCTGGGCCCTGGCGCCAGCGGCCGCCATTTGCGCGAGCGCCCGATAACCCCTCGGCCCCTCGGCCGCGATCTTGTCGAAACCCGCTTTCGCCTCGTCGAGCTTGCCGCCCTCGAGCGCGGCGAGCGCTTGCTGGAACTGGTCCCCAGCGGCCTGCTGCGCCCTTTCGCGCTCGTATTGCCAATAGCGAAACCCGGCCGAAGCGAGGACAACGACAGCCGCGCCGGCCAAGATCAGGTTTTGGTATTTCTTCCAGAATTCCGTCGCCTTGTCGCGCCGGACTTCCTCGTCAACTTCCTGAAAAATGTCGCTCATTTGACGCTCGAACCGACGCTTGCGCGCCCATTCTCTTGTCGCGGGCGTTTGGCGAATTTGGGCCGGACTATCATAAGGGGACGGCGAAAGCGAGCGTCGGCCGACGCAAAGCCGCAGCGGCGCGATTGCTTTCAGGTGGGCCAAGACGTGATCCGCCGCGTCGACGAACGACGAATAAAGGGTAGACTTCAAGTTTTAGCGGTGAACCCTCATCCAAAACAACACGAAGCGACAGTGAAGCCGGCGGCGGAATTTCCTCTAATTGGACAAGCATGCGAGCCAGTCACATAGCGACGACGGTCTTGTTGCTTGGAGCGCAGCTCGCTCCCTGCTCAATCGGTCCAGCCGCCGCCGAGGATATCGCGCCCCTTGTTTCGGCCGATCGCGTCGAGGATGTTTCCTCGACCAAGGCCGACCCGTTTCCGGACTTCGACAATTTCGCCTGGCGAGCTTTCATAGCGTTGAATTGGCCTTCACTCACCGACCCGGAGCATCGCGGCGTGGCCGACCGGGCCAAGGTGCTTGGCGATTCCGGCCCCAGGGTGTGGGAAACCTTCAAATCCCGTTTTGAGCTGTTTCAAGTCGCTCCCGACGGCCGCCCCGCCCCGCCAGAGCCATGGGCGACTTACGACGCGCGCAACCCCTGCGGACCTCACCTCGATGGCGGGACCAAGACGCTCGCGTCGTTCGAGCCATTCCTCGATTTCAACCAATCCTCCTTTCTTCCCGGCATCGCCGCCAATCCGCTCGTTGCCCAGAATCGCACCTACGCACGCTATGAAGTGCGCATCAACGAACCCGAATATACGGCGCTTGCCGCGACCGGCTGGAGCCGGGGCGAGAATTTGCCGGACGAGGACCACCCGGCCCATCTTCCGGCGGGCTCGATCGCCGTGAAGGCCGCGTGGCGTCTTCTCACCTCGGCGGACACGCCTGCGATCCGGGCGCGCTATTACGTGGTCAGGAACGCCGAAGTCGTAGACGTGGCCAAGACGCTCGCCGCCGGGCGCGCCGTCTGCTCGAAGAGCGACATTGCGCTTGTCGGTCTGCACATCGTGATCAGGACGACATCCCGCCCGCAGGGGTTGTGGAGCACCTTCGAGCACGTCGATAACGTGCCGCCGGCCGGCGCGGGCAAAGCGCGCGAACCGGACGCTAAAGACGTCGGCGCGCCCTATTCGTTTTTCGATGCGTCCAAGCCGGACTTGGGGCTCTGGCCACCATTCGGCTCGCCGGACACGCTCCCCGTCAGCGGACAAAACCCGCCCAAGATCGACCCTCAGCCAATGCAGGTGGTGCGCAGGCATCCGATCCATGCCTCGACCATGGTGATGAACCGGGCATACTGGACCCTGCCCGGAATAAAGGGAACCGTCTGGGAGCATTACATGCTGGCGGCTAGCCAATGGCCGACGGTCACGCGCCCCGCCGACCCGCAAAACAACGGCGTCTATTTCCCCGGACCGACCCCTCCCCCGGACGCGCCGCACGAGAGCTACCAAACTGCGGACGCACCCAAAGAAAATTTGGTCAACACAACCATTGAGACTTACCTCCAAGACCCACCGTCGAGCTGCATGTCGTGCCACCAGGCCGTGTCCAACGCGCTCGGGCGCGACTTTATCGGCATGCTCGGCAGTTTTCGCTGAAGGAGCGCGTCGTTCGCGGAACGCGCGAACGGGCCATCGTCGCCAGAAGGTCATGTCCGCCGCCGGCGAGTCTGAGTTTCCATCGCGCATGTCCGGGCGGAGTCGCGGGTCACCTCCGCCGCACGCAACGTCGAATATCACCCATTGCCGACAAGCGGCGGGGCGGCGCCGTTTGCCGCCTCAATTGGCCGCAGACGGTGGTGATTGACTGCGCACCAATTTGGAATCATTCTAAACGCAAGGAGAGTGGTGGTCCTCATTTGAGATCCGCCACTTTGTGGATTTCAATCCGTCAGCGAGGTTCGCATGCGTGAGAATTGCGGGAATTCCGGCGTCAGCCGGCGCTCCGTTCTTTTGGCCGCAGCCGGGGCGGCGCCACTCCTCGCGCTGACTGGCAGCGAAGCGCAGGCGAAGCTGGCGCAAACCGCGGTAAAGTATCAAACAGATCCGAAGGACGGAAAACAGTGCGATGGCTGCAATTTTTTCGTAGCCCCGAATTCCTGCAAGATGGTCGACGGCGACATCTCGCCGACCGGCTGGTGCAGTCTGTGGGTGAAGAGGCCGGCTTAAAGCCCGCGCAGCCTGCGAGGGCTTTCATCATCCGAACTCCATGATCACAGCATCGACGGCCAGGGAATCGCCTTCCTTGGCTAGGATCGCCTTCACCGTCGCGTCACGTTCGGCGTTCAGTACATTCTCCATCTTCATCGCTTCGACGATGCAGAGCTGCTCTCCCGTCTTCACCTCCTGCCCGACCTTGACGGCGATCGCCTTGACGAGACCCGGCATCGGGCACAGGAGGAAGCGCGAGCCGTCCACAACCTTGCGCTCGATCATCAGCGCGGCCAGCGCGGCCTCACGACGGGTATAGACACGCGTATCGACCGCAACTCCGGCGTGGGATAGCGCATAGCCGTTCAGGATGGGGCGCGCCTGTACAGCGATCTCCACGCCGTCAACCGTTCCGCGCCAGAGCGGATCGACAGGCCTCCAATCCGAATGAACCGCGACTCTGCGGCCGTCGCCAAACACCATCCCAACGTCGCCGTTCTTTGGATCGATTTCGATCTCGATGCGATCCTTAGCCATCGCGACCACCCGCCTAAGCTCGAAATTCATCTGCTCGGGCCCTCGTAACTGACCGGAAATGCGGCGTTTTCGCTCGTTCAGGGTGTGGTCGATATGCGCCGCCGCCACAGCCAGTCTCACCTCGGTTTCACCCCTGGCGACCAGCGGATGGAATTCCCCGGGGTATTCCTCAGCGATGAAGCCAGTCGAAAGCCGTCCTTCGCGCCAGCGCGGATGCTGCATGAGCGCCGACAGAAACGGAATGTTGTGGCGGATGCCGTCGATGACGAATGCATCGAGCGCAGTCGCTTGCGCGTCGATCGCGCCGACCCGGTCGGGCGCGTGCGTGACGAGTTTAGCCATCATGGGATCGTAATGGATGGAGATCTCGCCGCCCTCGTAGACGCCAGTATCATTGCGAACGGTGACGCCGTGATGCGTCCCTTCCGGCGGCGGACGGTATTTGACCAGCCGTCCCGTCGAGGGCAGGAAGCCGCGCGTCGGATCCTCGGCGTAGACCCTGCTCTCGACGGCCCAGCCCGTTAACTTGACGTTCCCCTGTTCTAGGCGCAGCGGCTCCCCGGCGGCGCTTCGGATCATCTCTTCGACCAAGTCGACGCCGGTGACGAGCTCGGTTACCGGATGCTCGACTTGCAGGCGGGTGTTCATCTCGAGGAAATAGAAGCTCTTGTCCTGCCCGGCGACGAACTCGACAGTGCCAGCCGAATCGTAGTCGACAGCCTTCGCAAGAGCGACCGCCTGCTCGCCCATCCTCTTGCGCGTTTCAGGGTCGAGGAGCGGCGAGGGCGCTTCCTCGATCACCTTCTGGTTACGGCGCTGGATCGAGCATTCGCGCTCGCCAAGATAGATGACGTGGCCGTGCTTGTCGCCAAGCACCTGGATCTCGATATGGCGAGGATTGACAATGAATTTCTCGACGAACACCCGGTCATCGCCGAAAGAGGATTTCGCCTCTGAGCGTGCGCGGACGAAACCCTCCGACACCTCACTGCGGGAGTGGGCGATCCGCATGCCCTTCCCGCCCCCGCCGGCCGAAGCCTTGATCATGACCGGATAGCCAATTCCATCAGCGATCTCGGCCGCTTGCTCAGGCGATTCGATCACCCCGAGATAGCCAGGAACCGTCGAAACCTTGGCGGCGTTTGCGAATTTCTTCGATTCAATCTTGTCGCCCATCGCCTCGATGGCTCTGGCGTTGGGTCCAATGAAGACGAGCCTCGCTTCGGCCAGGGCATGGGCGAATGCCGCGCGCTCGGAGAGAAAGCCATAGCCCGGATGGACCGCTTCGGCGCCTGTTGCCTTGCAGGCGTCGACGATCTTGTCGATCACGAGATAGGACTGAGCCGCGGGCGGCGGTCCGATCGCAACCGCCTCATCTGCCATTTCGACGTGCAGCGCATCCCGGTCAGCTTCCGAGTATACGGCGACGGTTGTGATACCCATCCGTCGCGCGGTCTTGATGATCCGGCACGCGATCTCGCCGCGGTTGGCGATGAGGATTTTCTTAAACATCGGCGCCCCAACGAGAAAAGCGCAAGGCTTTCCCTTCCGGGCCCGTTTCTATTGGAACGCTGGAAGTGCGTAAACAACCGCAAGCGGGCCGCTATAGCCAGCGTGCGGCTTTAAACGTGCCGGGAGACCTGCAGGCGCTCGACTGAAGGATCACCGGAGCAGGAGTGAACGGCATATCGACGAACCCACACCCACAGCGTGCGTCGGAACTGCAACCGCTGATACGGGATAAACAAAGACCATTGTTGACTGCCAATTCGCGGAAGGCAGCTAAAATTCCGGGAGTGAGCTAAAAGCGCGGATGCATAATCTTGGCTGAGCGGGTTGGCGATTCGATTGGCTTCCCGGGTCAAGCAATGCGGCGCCATGGGCGCGTGGGCATTTCGGCCGTTCCGCGTCGCCTCAGGAGCAGACTTCGACCCAACGCCAAGCGCCTCTGAGCCTGAGTCGTGTGCGCGAGACGTAACACCCATACGAAGGCGCCCGAATCGGCCAGGCGAATGGCGGTCCTGGCCAAGGATATCCGCTAAAGCCGTAATAACTGGGGCCGACAATCCAGGCGACCGGTTGCGGCGGGTAGGTAAACGGCTCGGCGCGCGCCGAACTCGGCGGAAAGAGAGCGCTGAGCGCGGCAGCGGCTACGATCGAGGCTGCAGCTTTGGTCACGCAGAGATTCTCCAGCCCAAAACGCGCGTGCGCGAACAATTGGTGGCGCACCGCTACTGAATAAAGTCCTAAGCAGCGCGCGGCAAGGAAATCCGACGCCTGTCGTGCCGCTATACTACCCACTCCTGGCGGCGGGGAGCGCTTCCAGGACGCTTGGCAAGCCGTGCGATGCGCGCGCCTTTCCCTCATCGAGAAACCACTGCGGCACGCTCCTCGCTTCGGCAAGCACGTGGGCCAGCGCAGCCAAGGCTTCAACCGATCTGCATTCATCGACACGCGTCAATAGCCAGGAGGCCCGCTCTTCAGTGACTATGCCCGCGGGCTGGGACTGTCGCACGACATGACGGGCAATCATCTCAACGAAGAATTTCTTCCACTCAGGCGCGTTGTCCATGTAGGCTCGCGCGACGGCGAACAACTCGTCGGCCTCTTCCCGCGTCACGACGCCGTCGGCGAAAACTTCCCGCCTCAGCCACGCGACGTCTTGGGCTGTCACCCGGCGGCCGAGCACCATCGCGCTGATGATCGTGCGGCTCCTTTCGATCGCAAAACCCATCCTACGCACCTGCTCTACACTCGATCTGTTCGCTGCCCGGGTCAGTTCTGACATCCGAGCCAACCTGCGCCCCCAATATTTTCCGGCAGGTGAATCCGACCGTAACGTAATGAAATGCGTCGCAGCACAGTTAAGCTTCAGGAAAGCGGCATGGTAACGCGGAGATGAAGGCCGGGGTTACGAATAGGTAAACATTGACGAGGCGGCTCCCGCCATTGTCATTGGACTGGACTGGAGAGCTGACTTAAGCGTTTGACTCGCTTGAAACGCACGATGCGAGGATTCGTTCATG
The DNA here is from genome assembly GCA_963794655.1 of uncultured Alphaproteobacteria bacterium. Taxonomy (GTDB): domain Bacteria; phylum Pseudomonadota; class Alphaproteobacteria; order Rhizobiales; family Beijerinckiaceae; genus Roseiarcus. The sequence continues at coordinate 77,724 of CAWCEV010000003.1, read as the reverse complement.
AAAATCGCGTTTTCCGCGGTTGCCGTGGCGGCCCGTCAACTTGTTCTGGCCGCCGTAGGCGACTACACCGCTGCCGACGATCCCGCGCAGCACCGCAGCTCCTTTAGCCCTCGAGGACCGCGCCGCCTTCCTCGATGCCCGTGTCGCCGCGCTCGCCGCAGGCATGGAACTGAACGCTCAGCAGCAGAAGAACTTGCTGGCTCTCGAATCCGTAACGCGCGATCTCGCCAAAGAGTGGGCGGTGCGGTTCGCCGCCTGGCGAGAGAGAGCAGAGCGGTGACCGGGTGAGCGGCGCCGCCAAGCCGCTTTAGTCAGCCTCGACGACAGTCAGAAGCGCCGCTTCGCCGCCTTTTCCACGGATCGATGGGCCGCGCCATTGGCGTCAAACTGGTAGCGAGGGTGAGGCGCTGACTCGCGGACTTCACTTCGTCTGGCGGCTCAGGTGGATCCGCAGCATCTGTGGCAGAGTTGGGCCGACTGTGCCACAATCGGGTCCTCGCCCTGGGACGAGGTTGGCGAAAAGGAGGAGTCGATGGCGAAGGGCCAGGTTAGAGGCAACAAAGAAGCCAAGAAGCCAAAGTCAGATAAGCCGAAGGGTGCAGTATCCGACTACAAGAAGTCGCAGGGCGCAACGGGTCAGTCTCTAAATCCTCCCGGGAAGAAATCCTGAGCCAGGAGCTTGGCGGGCAGCTAGCCCGACTCACAATCGCTGAACTGGCTTGCCGAGTCCCGTCTGGCGGACTGCTACCGAGATGCCTCGAGCGTCTTTGAAGGCAATGATCGAAGCGTCCGCAGGTTCGCTGGGGCGGCGAGCGGTCAGAGAGGGATATTGTCGTGTTTCTTCCAGGGATTCTCGAGCTTTTTGTTACGCAGCATCGCCAAGACCCGCGATAGGCGCTTGCGGGTCGCATGTGGCATGATGACTTCGTCGATATAGCCGCGCTCGGCGGCGACGAACGGCGACAGGAAGGCATCCTCGTATTCCTTCGTCCGTTCGGCGATTTTGGCTGGATTGTTGATGTCGGAGCGGAAGATGATCTCGACCGCGCCCTTCGCGCCCATCACCGCGATCTGCGCTGTGGGCCACGCGAGATTGATGTCGCCGCGCAAGTGCTTGGACGCCATGACGTCGTACGCGCCGCCAAATGCTTTGCGGGTAATGACGGTGACCTTGGGCACTGTCGCCTCGGCATATGCGAACAGGAGCTTGGCCCCGTGCTTGATAAGGCCGCCGTATTCCTGCGCTGTGCCGGGCAGAAAGCCGGGCACATCGACGAAAGTGACGATCGGAATATTGAAGCAGTCGCAGAAGCGCACGAAGCGCGCCGCCTTGCGGGATGCGTCGCTGTCGAGAACGCCTGCGAGCGCCAGTGGCTGGTTGGCGACAAGGCCGACCGTCGATCCCTCGATGCGGGCAAAACCGGTGACGATATTCTTGGCATGAGCCTCCTGGATCTCGAAGAAATCGCCCTCGTCGGCGACCTTGATGATCAACTCCTTGATGTCATAGGGCTTATTGGGATTCTCCGGAATCAGCGTGTCGAGCGACATGTCGATCCGATCCGGATCGTCGAAACTTGGCAGCCTAGGCGGCTGTTCGAGATTGGAGGCGGGCATGAAGTCGATCAGCCGGCGCATCTGCAGTAGAGCCTCGATGTCATTGTCGTAGGCCCGGTCGGCGATCGAGGAGCGGGTTGTGTGGACCTGCGCGCCGCCCAGTTCCTCAGCTGTAACCGTTTCGTTGGTCACGGTCTTCACCACGTCCGGACCGGTGACGAACATATAGCTCGTGTGGCGGACCATGAATATGAAGTCGGTCATTGCTGGCGAATAGACATCGCCGCCGGCGCAGGGTCCCATGATCACTGAGATCTGCGGAATGACGCCGGACGCGAGCACGTTGCGCTGAAAGACTTCCCCGTAACCGCCGAGTGCGGCGACACCCTCCTGGATGCGGGCCCCGCCCGCGTCGAAGAGGCCAACGATCGGGACTCGGTTCTTGACCGCCATGTCCTGAATTTTGGTGATTTTCTGCGCGTGAGTCTCGCTGAGCGAGCCGCCGAACACGGTGAAGTCCTTGGCGAAGACATAAATGGTCCGCCCATTCACGGTGCCCCAACCGGTGACCACGCCGTCACCAGGAATTTTAGTCGCCTCCATGCCGAAATCGTCGCAGCGATGCTGGACGAACATGTCGAACTCCTCGAACGAGTCATGATCGAGGAGAACCTCGATGCGTTCGCGCGCGGTGAGCTTGCCCTTGGCGTGCTGGGCCGAGATGCGCTGCTTCCCGCCGCCCAACCGGGCGCGTTCGCGGCGAGCGTCGAGATGGGCGAGGATGTCCTTCATTCGCGATCCCTGAGAGCGCCGACGGCGCCGAGCCCGACCGGCATATCACGCGCGCGCCAAGCGGGAAACGACCTCAGCCTCACCGCGGAGGAGCCCAACGTTCGCCGTTGTTGACGTCCGTTCCGTCCTCCAAGGATGCCAGACCCAGGAGCAGCAGCGAGTCGGTCAAAACCCGTTCGTGCGTGCAGCGACAGCTGCCGCCTCGAACTCACGCCAGCGCGCCTCGCGGCGCGCCGCAGCCTCGGCGTCGGCGCCCCAGCGCTCGGCTTGAAAATCCTCATCGACATGCGCGAGCCTCCACGCCTCATCGGCCGGGAGACGCCTGCGGGCCACCGCGAGCGCGAGAAGCGCCGAGCCGGTGAGCGTCGTCATCACGCTCAAGCCCGCGAGCGCGATAGGATCGTCGAAAACCTCGACGGCCGCCCGGATAGCCTCTATCGCAACCCTCGGCTGCTCGACATGCCTGACCCCGGCGCTCAAGCGAAAATGTGCGCCAAGCGCCTCCGTCGCCCATCGCAGGACAGGATCGAACCCCTCTGCTTGCCGCCGAACCAGCGCTTCCGGCTCCTCGGCGCGATAGCAGAGAAGATCAGAGCCGGCGTATTTGAGGATCTCCGCACGCGTCTCAGACATCGTGCGCTGAACCCCATGGAGCGCCGCATTTAGAAGCCGCGTAAGCGGCATGTCGGCCGGACGGAGCAGGTCGCCCTGTCGCGCCCATTCCGCGGCGACCATCTCCATCAGAGCCCGGCTTTTTGCGGTGAGCGGATCGCGGCTTGGCGTACGCGCCTGGCGTCCGTCCAGCAGGAGCGCGAAGCGTCCGTCCTTTTCGCGCGCCTCCGCGACTTCATAGAAACGCTTGACCGCGGGCTGCCGCATGTTGGCCTGTGCCGCGCGCATGGGATCCTTGTTCTCCTCTCCCTCATTGGCCCTCGGAAGATCAGCGTCCGCTGAGTCCCCACCTCGGAGAGGGATGGAAGATAATGGGTCACTCATATGGCGCGTCCTCGATCGGATCACGCTCGCCCTCCTCGAAACCGAACATAGCGAAGGCCTTCTTCATGTGTTCTGGCAAGGGCGCGGTCACGTCAATGATTCCTCCGCGTGGGTGGGGAAGGACCAAGCGGCGCGCCAGAAGATGCAGCTTCTGTTCCAGCCCCGGAGGTACGGCGCGAAAAGGATCGCTACGGGCCGGATCGTTGGGGGGTCGGCGGTTGTATTTCGGATCGCCGATGATGGGGTGCCCGATCTCCTCGCAGTGCGCTCTCAACTGATGGGTGCGGCCGGTGATTGGGCGCATCGAGAGCCACGCCAGCCGCGGCGCGACCTTGTCGACGACCGCGTAAAGAGTGAGCGAATGTTGCGCATCTTTGTCGCCGTGGCTCGCGACTCGCATACGCTCCAGATGCCCCCTGCCCGCCCCAAGGCCGCGCCCTTCACCCATGCCCTCGCCTTTGGCCAGAAACATCGAGATACGCCCCTGCGCTGGCTTCGGGACGCCCTCGACCAGCGCCCAGTAGATTTTGCGCGCGCGGCGCGAACGGAAAATCTCGCCGAGTTCGGCCGCCATTTTGCGCGACTTGGCGATCAGCAGCACGCCGGAAGTGTCGCGATCGAGCCGATGAACGAGAACGGGGCGCTCGCCGTCTTTGTTAGCGAACGCCTCAAGCATTCCGTCGATGTGACGAGTCGTTCCTGAGCCGCCCTGCACCGCGAGGCCGTATGGCTTATTGACCACGATCACATCGCGGTCCTCAAACAGCGTCATCGCGGCGATCGCCTCGCGGTCGCCGGGACTTGCACGTGTAGCCCGCGCGTCAGCCGCAACGAGGCGCATCGGCGGCACGCGCACAGACTGGCCGGGCTCGAGACGGGTGGAGATGTCCGCGCGTTTTCCTTCGACCCGCGCCTCACCCTTCCGGACGATCTTCATAAGACGGGACTGGGGCAGGTCGGGAAAGCGGCGCTTCAGCCACCTGTCGAGCCGCATCCCGCCTTCATCCTCGCTGACCGCGAGGATCGCAGCCTGTTCGCGCGCCTCCCGCCCGCGCGCAATCGTCCTGTCCTGCCGCATGGAAGGGGTGATAGCGCAGCGCTGTTCGGAGGCATAGAGGCGGGACGTGCTCAGGCGGCCGCGCCGTGGGATAGCCTCGTCCGCCATAGTAGAAGCCGCGCGATTCCCGGACACCAGATCCGTTTGGACCGGAGCTGGGCGGTAAGCGCGGATTTTGGGAATCCGAAACGACCCGGTTTCGCGTCACACCACCCACCCCGCGGAGGACGCGACCTGACGTTTCGAATGGCGACCCCCTAACTACGCAGACGAGTCGATAAGAATCCCGGCTACGTGATCGACCGTCCAAACCAGGCCGCGCGCATTCACTCCCTTCGAGAGATTCACGGCGATCGTCGCTGCGCCCGACCATTTCGGGCCGGTCGGAAAGTATTTCATCGCTTCAGGCGTGAGACAGGCCGCAATGGCTTCCTCGCCTCCCCTGTTTCAAGCCTCGATGTAGCTCCTGATGGCGCGTTCGATATCGGCGGCGACGCTCCACTCCGACATGGCGGCCCTCCATGGCTCCCCAATAGGTGAGCGAAACACTAAATCGAAGAAATAAGAAGGGCCTCAAGGGCGTAGAGGCGCCTCCAGGAGGAGGCGTCGCCGACGAACAAAAATGCCGTCAATGACAGATGTCATTGCGGCGGGCTAAATTGGGGCCGACAGTTCTTGGGACAAGACAAGGAGGCCCCATGGCCCATCATTTCCACGCGGTCGTCTGGATCGACCACAAGCAGGCGCGCGTTTTCCACTTCAATGTCGACGAAGCAGACAGAGCAGTGGTGCGCGATCACATCGTTCGCGACCTCCATGCGCGCGTGAAAGGCAGCGGCCACCGGATCGAGGAGAACAAGCCGTTCTTCGAGGACGTCGCAAGGGCGATCGCGGACGCCGGCGCGGTCCTCATCGTCGGGCCCGCCCAGGAAAAGGACTACTTCGCCAAATTCCTCGCCGATAAGCACCCGACGATCCGCGCCCACGTCGAGGGGGTGGAGAAAGCCGACCGTCCGACCGACGGCGAACTCCTCGATTTCGCCCGCCGCTATGTCAAAGCCGCCGACCGCATGCGGCCGCAGAAATAGGCGCGGGGAACGGGATGCCCTATGAACTCTTCTACTGGCCCGGAATCCAGGGGCGGGGCGAATTCGTCCGCCTCGCGCTTGAGGCGGCCGGCGCGCCTTACGTCGATGTCGCGCGCGAGCGCGGGCCCGGTCGCGGCGTCAAGGCGCTGACGACGATGCTCGAGGGCGGCGCGTCCCAAACCCCGTTTGCGCCGCCGTTCCTGCGCGACGGCGACATTGTCGTCTCGCATGTCGCCAACATCCTCCACTACCTCGGGCCGAAGCTGAGCCTCGCGCCCGCCGGCGAGGCCGCGCGGGCGTTCGCCCACAGCCTTCAGCTGACGGTCACCGACCTTGTGGCCGAGGTTCACGATACGCATCACCCGATCGCCGCTAACCTCTACTATGAGGACCAGAAGCAAGAGGCCAAGGCGCGCGCGGCGGCATTCCTAAGCGACCGCGCGCCGAAATATCTCGGCCATTTCGAGCGCACGCTCACCGGCAATCCGGCGGGAAACAAGCGTGCGGTCGGCGACAAACTCACCACGGTCGACCTGTCGCTGTTTCAGATCTGGGTCGGCCTCGCATACGCCTTCCCGCGCGCCTTCAGGGATGGGGAGGAGCGCTATCCGGCCCTCGCCGCGCTCGCGGCCGACGTCGCGGCGCAACCGAAGGTCGCGGCCTATCTCGCCTCCGACCGCCGCATTCCCTTCAACGAGTCAGGAATCTTCCGTCATTACCCGGAGCTCGACACGGCGCCGGACAAGGCTGGAAGGCGGAAGTCGCACTGACTGAGGCGATCCAGGCGGCGGGCGGCCGGGCGCTCATCGGCCCGGGAGACGACCGCCGCGGCCGTTAACCAAGTATCCCAAGTTCGGGCAGCGCTTCAAAATGATAGTCGTTGACACGAACATAAAGTGAACATATGATGAACTCCTCATGATGAGGAGGACGAAATGCACACCACCGCCCACGCCCTGCGCGACGTCGCCGAACTCGCTTCGCTTGGCGCCTTCCTGATGATGATCGCGCTCGCGGCGCGTGCGTTTGGAGCGTGATCTGGGAAAACGGCCTGGGAGCCACCTCGGCCAGGCCATCGCCGTAAGCCGCAGGAGCCGCAGGAGCCGCTGACCGTGAGGCTAAACCTTGTGAATCTGACGGAATGGATGCCTTAAGTGATTGACATTACACGATCGGCGACAATTTCCGAACACCGCCGAACGCCGCTCGCGAGGCACCAGTGAGAGCGGCGCGCATAAAGTTCCGGCCGCTGTCCCCATCATCCACAGCGTGACGCTATCGACCCCCCTGCCGGCGCTTGCCACAATGGCGCATGGACCCCGCGATTCTCAGTTCTGTCGGCTTCGTGCATCTGCACGTGCACAGCGCCTATTCGCTGCGCGAGGGAGCCCTGACGATCGAGTCGCTCGCAAAGCTCGCCTCCGCTGACGCTATGCCCGCGCTGGCGATCGCCGACACCAATAACCTGTTCGGCGCCCTCGAATTCTCTGAGAAATTGGCCAAGGCCGGCGTGCAGCCGATTATCGGCGCCCAGACGACAGTCGATTTCGCCGACGCAGCCCCCGCCTTGCTGCGTGCCGTCGAACGGGACTACGCGCGGGCTCCAATCGTGCTGCTGGCGCAGAACGAAGTCGGCTACCGCAATCTAATGCGCCTCGTCTCGGGCTTATGGCTCGATCCGACCGAAGGCGACGAGCCGCATATCCCGTTCACCGCCTTGCGCGAGAGCGAAGGTCTCATCGCGCTGACCGGAGGGCCCGCGGGGCCGATCGACCGGGCTCTTAGACGCGGACTTGGCGATGTCGCCGAAACCCGGCTTAGGCGCCTCGTCGAGGCGTTCGGCTCACGTCTCTATGTCGAGATTCAACGCCACGGGCTCGAAAGCGAGCGAGCGGTCGAGCCTGCGCTCATCGGACTAGCCGACCGGTTGGGGGTTCCCCTCGTCGCAACGAACGAGCCCTATTTCGCCTATGCCTCCGACTACGAGGCCCATGACGCTCTGCTGTGCATCGCCGAAGGAGCGCTGGTCTCGGCGTCGGAGCGGAGGCGCCTTTCGCTGGAACATCGGTTCAAGACCCGCGCCGAGATGATCGAGCTTTTCGCCGACCTTCCAGAGGCGAGGGAAGCCAGCGTCGAGATTGCAGTGCGCTGCGCTTATCGGCCGCTGACGCGGAAGCCGATCCTGCCTCGCTTTTCCATCGCCGGAGGCGCCCCTGTCGACGAGGAACAAGAGCTCAGGCGCCAGTCGCGTGAGGGATTGCGCGCGCGTCTCAGCGCCCACGGCCTCACGCCCGGACGCACGGCGGAAGAGTACGAGAAGCGCCTCGCCTTCGAGCTGGACGTCATCGTCAACATGACCTTCGCCGGCTATTTCCTCATCGTCGCCGATTTCATCCAATGGGCGAAGGCGCAAGGGATTCCCGTGGGGCCAGGCCGCGGCTCCGGCGCGGGCTCGCTGGTCGCCTGGGCGCTCACGATAACCGACCTCGATCCGTTGCGCTTCGGCCTCCTGTTTGAGCGGTTCCTCAATCCCGAGCGGGTATCGATGCCGGATTTCGACATCGATTTCTGCCAGGAGCGGCGTGACGAAGTGATCGCTTATGTGCGCGACCGCTACGGCTCTGATCGAGTGGCGCAGATCATCACCTTTGGCTCGTTCTTGGCCCGGGGTGTGTTGCGCAACGTCGGCCGGGTGCTCGAAATGCCCCTTGGCCAGGTCGACAAGCTCGCCAAGCTCGTGCCGCAGAACCCCGCCCATCCGGTAACGCTGAAGCAAGCGGTAGCCGACGAGGCGCGGCTCCAGGAGGCGGCAAAGGCGGACGAGAAAGTCGCCCGGATGCTGGCAATTGCCGAGCGGCTCGAGGGCCTTTATTCCAACGCTTCGACGCATGCGGCCGGCGTCGTCATCGGCGACCGGCCGCTGATCGAGCTCGCGCCGCTCTACCGCGATCCAAAGTCGGCTATGCCTGCGACGCAGTTCAACATGAAGTGGGTCGAACCGGCCGGGCTGGTGAAGTTCGACTTCCTCGGTCTGAAGACGCTGACAGTCCTTAAACGGGCGGTCGATCTGCTGGGGCGGCGCGGCGTCGCGATCGACCTCAGCAAGATCCCGCTCGACGATGCAAAGACTTATCAGATGCTAGGCCGCGGCGAGGTAGTCGGCGTGTTCCAGGTAGAAAGCGGTGGTATGCGGAAGGCGCTGGTGGATATGCGCGCCGACCGATTCGAGGACCTAATTGCGCTGGTCGCGCTCTACCGGCCTGGTCCGATGGCAAACATTCCCGTGTATTGCGCGCGCAAGCTCGGACGAGAGAAGGTCGAATACGACCATCCACTCCTGGAGCCGATTCTCAGGGAAACCTTTGGAGTCATCACCTATCAGGAGCAGGTGCAACAGATTGCAAAGGACCTGGCTGGCTATTCGCTGGCGCAGGCCGACATTCTACGCCGCGCAATGGGCAAGAAGATCAAGAAGGAGATGGATGCGCAGCGCGAGCGTTTCGTGACGGGAGCGGTCGACCGCGGCATCGATAAAATAACCGCCGACGCCATTTTCGACGCATGCGCCAAATTTGCGGAATACGGCTTCAACAAGTCACACTCGGCGCCTTACGCCTTCATCACCTACCAAACCGCGTGGTTCAAAGCCAATCATCCGGCGGAATTCCTTGCCGCCTCGATGACGCTGGACAAGTCGAACACCGACAAGCTCGCCGAGTTCCGTGCCGAGGCGCTGCGACTCGGGATCAAAGTCGAGGCCCCGTCGGTCAACGATTCGCTGGTCGATTTCGATGTGCGTACGAGCGTCGGGGGGAAACCGGCGATCCATTACGCCTTGAGTGCAATCAAGGGTGTCGGCGAAGCCCAGGCTGAGGCGCTGGTATCGGCGCGTGGAAAGCGCGCATTCTCTTCGCTCCGCGAGATGGCGACGCGGCTCGATCCCCGCGTCGTCAACAAGAAGGCGCTAGAGAGCTTAGCCGCGGCCGGGGCGTTCGACCGCCTGGAAGGAGACCGCGCGACCGCGTTTGCGGCGATCGAGCCGATGCTGGCGATCGCGAGCCGTGGGGCTATGGAGAAGGCGGCTGGCCAGAACGCGCTCTTCGGCGAGACGGAAGCTGAGCCTTTGGGGACGCGCGCTGCGCCATGGCCAGATTCGGAGCGGCTGAGACGCGAGTTCGACGCCGTCGGCTTTTTCCTGTCCGGCCATCCGCTCGAGGTTTATGAATCGGCTCTTAGGCGACTTAGAGCGACGAGCTGGGCAGATTTCGCTCGCTCGGTGCGCGCCGGCGCCTCGACTGCGAGACTAGGCGCGACTGTCCTCGACCGCTACGAGCGGCGCGCACGCAGCGGCGGCAAAATCGGCGTAGTGCAACTGTCTGATCCTTCGGGCCGCTATGAGGCGATCTTGTTCCAGGAGGGGCTGAGCCAGTTCCGAGATCTTCTTGAGAAGGGTTCGGACGTGCTGGTGACGATCCAGGCGGCGGTCGAGGGCGAGGACGTGAGGGCGCGAATCGTCAACGTCGAGCGGCTGGTCGACGCCGCCGCTAAGGTGCAAAAAGGCCTCAGAGTGTTCGTTCGCGACGAGACCCCGCTCGATTCGATCGAGCAGCGCCTAACCGCGCACGGCGACGGCGATGTGTCGCTGGTGGTGATCCTAGGCGCATACGACGGCGAAGTGGAAATTCGCCTGCCTGGCCGTTATGCCGTCAGCGCCGTGTTAGCCGGCGCACTCAAGGCGGCGCCCGGCGTGATCGCCGTGGAGCAAGTCTGAGCCGTCTGAGAAGCGCTTGCGCCAAGGCCGCCGCTTAGCTATTGACGCCACGGTCACCCGCGGGATGACCGCGCCTTGAGCGCCGATGGGGGATAGTTCAACGGTAGAACAGCGGACTCTGACTCCGTCAATCTTGGTTCGAATCCAGGTCCCCCAGCCACATATTGGGCCAATGGCACATACTCGTTCGCGTAATGTTCTTCGCCGGTTAGACCGTGTTTGTGTGTAACGGACTCCCGTGGTCAAACTAGTGGATCGAACCTGACAGTTGAATCCCGGATGGGATTCCCTCTGGGATTTCGGCGTGCGAGTCTGCGTGATGCGCGCAGGAAAATCCCTTTCGGTTTCGTCTGCCGATATTTGTCGGCTCAAAGCCCTGGTTCGTGACCGCAACGCGCCGCAGAAGCAGGTCTGGCGGGCCGAGATCGTGCTGCTTACGGCCGATGGTGTCGGCACGAACGAGATCATGCGGCGAACCGGCAAGTCCAAGACCTGCGTATGGCGCTGGCAAGAACGCTTTATCGAGGCGGGGTTCGACGGGTTGCTCCGCGACAAGACGCGTCCCTCGCGCATCCCACCGCTGAGCGCCGGGGCCGCCGAGCGCGTCGTCGCGCTGACACTTGGCGAACCGCCTGGCGAGACGACCCACTGGACCGGCTTGTTGATGGCGAAGGCGGCGGGGCTCAGCGTCAGCTCGGTTCAACGTATCTGGCGCAAGCACGGCCTCCAGCCGCACCGGATGCGCCAGTTCAAGCTGTCCAACGATCCGCGCTTCGTCGACAAATTGCGCGACGTCGTCGGGCTCTATGTCGATCCGCCCGCGCACGCCATCGTCCTGTCGGTCGACGAGAAGAGCCAGATTCAGGCGCTGGACCGCACCCAGCCCGGACTGCCGCTGAAGAAGGGCCGCGCCGGAACGATGACACACGACTACGAGCGGCACGGAACGACGACGCTGTTCGCCGCGATGAACGTCCTCGACGGCACGGTGATCGGCCGCAACATGCAGCGCCATCGCCATCAGGAGTTCATCCGCTTCCTCAATATCGTCGAAAGACAGGTTCCTGCGGGGAAGACGATCCACGCCATCATCGACAACTACGCCGCCCACAAGCATCCCAATGTCCGCCGATGGCTCGAACGCAATCCGCGATGGACATTCCACTTCACGCCGACGTCCGCTTCCTGGCTCAACGCGGTCGAGGGCTTCTTCGCCACTCTCACAAAGCGCAGGCTCAAGCGAGGCGTCTTCCGGTCCGTCACCGATCTGCAAGCCGCGATCAACCGCTTCCTCGAAGAGCACAATCAGCAGTCCAGGCCCTTCACATGGACCGCAGACCCGGACAAAATCATCGCCGCCGTCAGGCGCGGGCATCAAGTGTTAGATTCGATCCACTAGATGGGCGCTACGTCTGATTACAGTGCGCCTGCACTCGCCGGAACCTGTTGCATCCGCTGATGGCCCCTGGGGGCGAGGCGAAGACCGCCGAAGCCCCGGTGCTTTGAATAAGTCATCGCAACTCTGCGTTGCAGAAAGGCCCTGTTCGCATCTATAAGCTTCACAGTTCTGCGTTGAGGTGAGTCGCGCCCAACATTAGCAGCAAAGGGACCGGGGCGGTCGCCCGGGAGGGAGAGCGTCCTAAGCGTGCCTTTGCGGGGTTTTGCCCCAGAGTTCATCCAGGAGCGGAAGTTTGCGGCCACCGGTAAGAACGCGCGGCGGCGCCCGGCGACTGTGGCGGACTCCCCCGCGCTTGGCGCTGGCCTTCATCGGCGTCGTTATGGCTGCCTGGTTTTTTTTGGATCGAAGCTGGATAAGAGGCAACGGCATTATCGCGGGGGAACTGACTGCAGAATCGCCCATTGTCCAGGCGCGCCTGGAACACCTCTTTGTCAAATGCTTGGACCACGTTTCGAAGGGCCAACGGCTAGCTGAATTTTACAACGAGACGATGGTTCAACTTGCCGGCCAGCAAGTGCAGCAACTCCAGTTTCAGTTGGCCCAAGCCCGAGCCGAGATCGAGATCGCGGATCGGGAGGCCCAAGCTGCGCAAAAGCTCACGGATGCGCAGAATGCCCTTCTGCAGCAGCAAGTCGCAGTCTTGCAGGCCGAAAGCAAACTTAGGGAGCAGAATTTCGTGGCTGATCTCGTCTGGCAGCAGGCGAAAGCCGCCGTTGACCGCGCCGATGCCGAGACCCGCGCGGCCCAATTCGTTTACGAAACGAAGCGAGCCGATCAGAAGATGGCTGAGGTGAGCGTCGACGTGTTGCGGAAGAGGATCGACAGCTATGTGAACTCGCCGGAGCTTACCGGCCATTTTTACCTGGCCGCCGCTAAGGATGGGATCGTGACAGAATGCACGGCGAGGGAAGGTGAGGTAATTGCCGCGCGGGCGCCCATCTTGAGCATCTATAATCCCATTGACACCTATGCCGTCGTATTTTTCGACCCGGGCGACAGTAACAAGCTTTTCCGAGGGCAAGATTTCGATGTTTCAGTGGAGGGCATGCCAAGCGCAGTCACCGCAACGCTGACTGACTTTTACCCCGAGTTGTCAGCCCCTCCCAGTTCGCTCACCCGCTTCTTTTGGCAGAAAGAAATGTGGTCGCAATATATTCCGGCACGGCTCGATTTTGCGAAGCTTGAGCCCGCTCAATTGAGCAAGCTATTTGCGTGGTCGCAGATCTCCGCTTCTCGCAGAGGAGGGTGGGCATTGCCGGATCTTGCGCAACTTTCCCTTGGCTGGTGGCGTGGGCTCCGCCAAGACGCCCGCCTGACCCGGCAACATGAAGCTCCAATATTGCTCAGCCGCGATGCGGACCGATGAACGCGGAAGCGCGAGTTGACGCCACGATCGTTGAAGAAGGAAGACTGGAGCTCCTGCGGCAAATCGTAGAGTCAGGCGGTAAAATATCACCAGTTGTCGATACGGCGGCGAAACATGGCTATCGATATGCGGCGCCAGCCGGAGATACCAAGAACGACTTAGCGCTCCTCGCCAGGCAAAACTATCTCGAAGCCCGTTTTTTTGACAGGGTAAGTCTTTGTCCTAAATGTGACAGCTGCCACCTCAACGTACGTGAGATTTGCCCGGGGTGTCGCAGTGCGCATCTGGTGAGCGAGGGCCTGTTTCATCATTTCCGCTGCGGCTACGTGGGCATCCCCCCGGAATTCGCGATCGACCCGGACGGGGGCTATCGTTGCCCCAAGTGCAACCACGCCATGCATCATCTTGGGACCGAATATGACCGGTTGGGCAAGGCGTTCGTCTGTCGGGGTTGTGGGCTTGTCTCCGAAACTCCCCCGATCGAGGCGGCTTGCCGCAGCTGTGGCGCGCGGACGCCCATCGACGACTTGGTCAGCACGTTCACCTTCAGCTACCTTGTTACGTCGCGCGGCGCGGAAGCCGTCCGGCGCGGCCAACTACTTGGAGACGATGACGAGCCGGTTCGGATCGCCGACGCCGCTGTGTATCGACGGAGGGTCATTCTTGAGTTTCTCCTCCACCAGATGAAGCGTCTCCTGCAACTCAACGAACCTTTTTCAGTTCTGCTCATCAAGTGGCCGCCCGGGGGCATCGTTTCGCTTCACGAGGAGCTGGCAGCGAAGTGGCTAACGCATATCAAGGGCTGTTTGCGCGACGTGGATTTGATCGGGCAACTTGCCGATGTTCTTTACGTCGTGCCGCTTCCGTGTGCGAAAAGGCGCGAAGCGGAGGCCGTGCGCCAGCGCATTGAAACTGAGCTCGGTCCTAGTTCGCCGCTTGTTCTTTCTGCCCACGAGATCAAGGAGCGAAAGGATCTTGCTGCCATTTTGGCCGGCCTCGCCGAGCGGGGCAGCCCCGAGTGAATGGTTTCTTGCACTATTTTCTCTCAGTACTCGACCCGATGTCGAACCTTGGGTTCTCCAAGGCATTCCCGAAGCTGATGACGTCGGCGCTCCTTCTGGTGGCTGGAGGTCGTGCTTCCAGTTGCGATGGTCGTGTCGCCCGCGATCGTCATATGGCTCGCTTACCTCGTGAAACCCGCTCTGGTGAGGCCGCCGCTTTTTGCGCGACCACGTCAGGCGGAACCTTTGGTGTCTGTGGTTACAGCCGGCCGAAACGAGGCCACCACTATCGGGCGGTGCATTCGGGCAGCGTTGCAATGCGGCTATTCGAACCTGGAGTTCATCTTCGTCGACGACAATTCGTCCGATGACAGTGTCGCTGTTGCGAGGCGGGCCATCCTCGGGCTCACTCGCCACCGGCACGACACTGAACGTGTACGAATCTTCCCCTCCCCCCGGCGCAACGGCAAGGCCAGTTCTCTCAATATCGGCATTCGCATGGCAAGGGGTGAATTTCTCATCATTCACGATGCTGACTCGATGATACAGTACGGCGCCATCCAGCATTGGCTGTTGCCTTTTGCGGATCCGCGCGTCGGCGGCGTCGCCGCGAACATCCGAGTGGACAACAGTACGGTCAATTTGCTAACGCGATTACAGGAAATCGAATATGCGATGAAATTTACACTGGCGAAATTCTTCCAATCGAAGATCTTCTTCATGGACATTATATCCGGAATGGGTGGCATGTTCCGGGCGGAAATCCTTCGCAGTCTTGGCGGTTTTGACACTGGTCTTGGCGATGATAGAGACCTATCGACAATGCTGCTTAAGCAGCGATTCAAACTGGAATTTTCGAACGACGCAGTCGTCTGGACGACTGTTCCAGAGTCACGATATCATCTTTGGCGCCAGCGCATGCGATGGCGCCGGAACATAGTCAAGATCCGTGTCAGTAAGCACCGGGACATGTTCGTACTTGGTCGATATGGGTTTATCAACGCGATAATTGCTGCGCAACTGGTGATAAGGCTAATTTTACCTGTCTCGTTACTTATAGGATTGCTATTGACTTCGATTTTGCGAGGATTTGAAAGCTCGCCCGCACTTATCTTGACTTTTTATTGGATCATAGTTGTATTTTTACTCGGAAGAACTCTTATTACACGCGACGTCGCCAGCACACCAAGCACGGTTAATCTTCCACTAATATTTATTTATCCCATCTATGTTCTATGGTTAGAATTGCCAAATATATACGCAGAGTGGAGCGAGTTATTTCGGATTGGGGCTAAGCATCCCTATGTTCCGGATCATATCTGGGAGGAGATACCTTGGTGGTGAACCTCGGACTTCGTCAGCTCTGGGGCAAGGGACGCGGGGAAGAGCGATTGCGGTCAGCCATTGTTGTCATCCTGACAGCCACCATAGTTGCGTTGCCGACCAGCGGGCTTCCCTCTTCTACGTCGATTGGCGCCTCCCAAATGCCGTCGTCGAGGACGGGTCCTTCGGTCGAAAGCGATGAGTATGATCCAGCGGCGGCCCATTTTTTCTCTTTGTTGTCGTTCGGAGCCATGAGTTTGATTACGCCGACCGTGTTCGGTGATTTTCAGTCTCCAGTACTCGTGTCCGAGGCGCCCCCATTGAACGGAATAATGAAGCAGGGCGCCGGCTTCGATCCGGCGGTATCGACGATGTTAGATGGTATTGTTCAACAGGACATTCTGCCGAGTGCGGGCGCTTTGACCGTTGCGGAGTTTAGCGTCGGCTCAAACTCGGACACCGCTTCGGGCGGCAACGCCGCGTCGGCGGGGAACGCCGATTTCGGCGGCGACAACGTTCCCACAGTGACCGCGGACATGAAGGGTCCACACGAACTGAGTTCGCTCAACCCAGTTTGCGGCGAGGCTCCGGTTGCCGACAACCTTGAGACCGGCGGCGAGTTCTGGAACAACTCGGGGACTGGTCTCGGGGCAGCGCGATCGGCGCCCGCGGAGGTTCCGCGCGGGGTGTTTGCCGGACCAGTCATACTCGCAAGCCCACTGCACGGCCTCGACCCGAACAGCAAGCGAAGCAATCTCGTCTCCGCAGGGCTGGCCGGTGGCTGGTGCCTCTCCGGCCGAGAGTCGTCTCTTCTGGACAGCTCAATCGAGGACGACTTGCTCTTGATCGCACTTTCGATCGTCCTCTGCGCGCTGCTTGTCATGTGGATGAGTCGAGGCGCCCGGTTGCCCGCGATTTAAGTGAGGGACCGGGGACTTGGGACCGCGCCAGGTGACGTTACTCGAGGCCGGGTTGCGCACGAGCGCCGTTGACGCAAATTGGTTGCTACCGCTGGACGCGAACGGCACTGTTATGAAGAACTTCGACGGGCCTCATTTATAGCGGGCAGTCGACGAAATAAATGCGCGTTTTTGAGACGGTGCCGTCTGTAACAATTATTACGCTTGACCTACCGCGCGTCAACAATGCGAGAGGATGAGGAGGTGATACATGAACCCCTCATGGAACTCTCTCGTCGTCCTTGGTTTAGCCGCGAGCTTGTTGCCAAGTCCTGTTTTCATTCATGCTGCCGCTGCCGAATCTAAGCCAGTCCATTGGTTGCTCGCAGGCAAAGCGGCAGCGGCCCTAGCGCTGAATGCCGACGCCTCAGAACTACTCGAAGGTACCGAACCCTTTGTGCTCTGCGGTCTCAAGTTCAAGGGTCTTCCTCCCGGCTGGAAAGCAATTCCGATAGGCGCCTTCAAGAGCGTCGATGGCGTGCGCAACGCGCTGGCGGATAACGCGCTCGCCTCTGACGTGAAGGGGGTCATGTACGATTACGAGGCGTGGCGATTTACCCCAGAAGAAGAACAAAAAAACCCGGCCGGATATGTCAAGGAGGCCGCCGACCTTGTTCATGCCAATCGCTTGCTGTTTTTCACCGCGCCCGCCGTGGATCTGGTGCCGGTTCTTGCACCGAACGGCGATCGAAAGCATCAGGACGAGACGTACTTGAGACTCGGCATTGCCGCCGACGCCGCGCGCTATGCCGACGTCTTTGCCGTTCAGTCGCAGCGGTTCGAGCGCGATACAGGCTTATACGCAAGGTTTGTGAAGGAAGCTGCCTCGCAAGCACGGCAGGCAAATCCGAAGGTCATTGTTCTCGCTGGCGTAAGTACTCAACCGAGTGGCCAGTTTGTAACGGCGGACGACATTCTGAGGGCTATCGATGCAACTCGCGATTTTGTCGACGGCTACTGGCTAAACATTCCCGGGCCTTCGAAATACTCGCCGGCAGTCACCGAATTTCGTCCCGATATAGCGATCAATGTTCTTCGAGCCCTCGCGCGACGCTGAGGCGGGAACAGCGCTGAATCAAAGGCTCGCCAAGATCATAGCCGAAACGGGCAGGCGCGAGAGCTTCCAAGCGGTAAAGGTGCGAAATGGACAAAGTAGACTTCAACCCGGACCATTCGTCGGCAAAAGGCACAATTCTGGTGCTCGGGGGTGACGGCTTCTGCGGGTGGCCGACCTCACTGCACCTTTCGGCGGTCGGATACGAGGTGGTCATTGTCGATAATCTGTCTCGACGCAAGATCGACATTGAACTTGGGACAGAGTCCTTGACGCCGATTCGAACACCGCAGGTGAGACTGGCTGCGTGGGCGAACACATCAGGTAAGGAAATACGTTTTCATAACCTGACACTGGGTTCTGATTATAGGGAATTGGTTGATCTGCTCAAGAATAATAGACCAACAGCCATTGTCCATTTCGCTGAGCAGCGCGCCGCCCCTTATTCGATGAAAAGCCCACAAGAGACACGATATACGGTCCGAAATAATCTGAGTGGGACTCATGATTTATTGTGCGCCGTTGTTGATGCAGGATGTCATGACACGCATATCGTGCACTTGGGTACGATGGGCGTTTATGGGTATGGCACAGCTGGTGTCCAGATTCCTGAGGGTTACCTTCCGGTTATTGTTCGGACGGACGACGGCCCGCAGGAGATCGAGATTCTTTATCCCGCAGACCCAGGCAGCGTGTACCATATGACAAAGACGCAGGATGCTTTGTTCTTCCATTACTACAACAAGAATTATGGAATCCGAATAACGGATCTGCACCATGGCATTGTCTGGGGCACGCAGACCAAGGAAACGAAACTAGTGGATCGAATCTAACACTTGATGCCCGCGCCTGACGGCGGCGATGATTTTGTCCGGGTCTGCGGTCCATGTGAAGGGCCTGGACTGCTGATTGTGCTCTTCGAGGAAGCGGTTGATCGCGGCTTGCAGATCGGTGACGGACCGGAAGACGCCTCGCTTGAGCCTGCGCTTTGTGAGAGTGGCGAAGAAGCCCTCGACCGCGTTGAGCCAGGAAGCGGACGTCGGCGTGAAGTGGAATGTCCATCGCGGATTGCGTTCGAGCCATCGGCGGACATTGGGATGCTTGTGGGCGGCGTAGTTGTCGATGATGGCGTGGATCGTCTTCCCCGCAGGAACCTGTCTTTCGACGATATTGAGGAAGCGGATGAACTCCTGATGGCGATGGCGCTGCATGTTGCGGCCGATCACCGTGCCGTCGAGGACGTTCATCGCGGCGAACAGCGTCGTCGTTCCGTGCCGCTCGTAGTCGTGTGTCATCGTTCCGGCGCGGCCCTTCTTCAGCGGCAGTCCGGGCTGGGTGCGGTCCAGCGCCTGAATCTGGCTCTTCTCGTCGACCGACAGGACGATGGCGTGCGCGGGCGGATCGACATAGAGCCCGACGACGTCGCGCAATTTGTCGACGAAGCGCGGATCGTTGGACAGCTTGAACTGGCGCATCCGGTGCGGCTGGAGGCCGTGCTTGCGCCAGATACGTTGAACCGAGCTGACGCTGAGCCCCGCCGCCTTCGCCATCAACAAGCCGGTCCAGTGGGTCGTCTCGCCAGGCGGTTCGCCAAGTGTCAGCGCGACGACGCGCTCGGCGGCCCCGGCGCTCAGCGGTGGGATGCGCGAGGGACGCGTCTTGTCGCGGAGCAACCCGTCGAACCCCGCCTCGATAAAGCGTTCTTGCCAGCGCCATACGCAGGTCTTGGACTTGCCGGTTCGCCGCATGATCTCGTTCGTGCCGACACCATCGGCCGTAAGCAGCACGATCTCGGCCCGCCAGACCTGCTTCTGCGGCGCGTTGCGGTCACGAACCAGGGCTTTGAGCCGACAAATATCGGCAGACGAAACCGAAAGGGATTTTCCTGCGCGCATCACGCAGACTCGCACGCCGAAATCCCAGAGGGAATCCCATCCGGGATTCAACTGTCAGGTTCGATCCACTAGCGCCCGAGCTCATCAATCGCTTCGACTACTGCGGGGACTACGGAACCGTTCTCAACCGCTTCCTGGTCGAAGCCGCCATCGGCTATCCGCTGACGGTCCACGGATCAGGCGGGCAAATGCGCGCTTTCATTAACATACGCGATACGGTGCGCTGCATCGAATTGGCAATCAGCCGACCGCGAGACAATCGCCGTCGGGTCGGTATCTTCAACCAAATGACAGAGACCCACCGGGTGATTGATCTCGCAAAGCGAATCTCTGAAATGACCGGCGTGAAGTGGCGCTCGGTACCGAACCCTCGAAACGAAGCCGACGTGAATGAGTTGAGCGTAACAAATGAAAGCTTGCTTTCCCTCGGTCTTGTTCCGACAACTCTCTCCGACGAGTTGATGGAAGAAGTCAAGGAAATCGCGGTGAAGTACAAGGATCGCCTGGATCGGTCAAAAATTCCCTGCGAATTGTCTTGGCATTGAAAGAAGTCGAGACGGTCAGGACTTTTCCGGCCCCATGCGATTCTCTCTCTGCTCCAGCCATTGTATCGGGGAATAAATATGCAAGCCAGTCAGATTATGAACGAGATTGGCGTCAGGATCGTCGATGTAGTAAGACTTGATGTGAGCCAACGCGATAAATATCGCCGACGCAACGATTGAATTCTTGAGAAGATACTGATTATATAGCTGCCCAAGCCGGTCAATTATCGGTTGGGCTTGAGCCAAACTCTGATCTTCAAATCGTATTTCCGAGATCTTGAATTGATCGGAAATCATCCGAATCGCCTTTACAAACTTCAGATGCTGTTCTTCGTCCAGGCTATCGAACTTCGGAAGACAATTTTCATAATTCTCTAGGAGAGCGCTTCCTCGAAGCTTTATAGGTCCAACATTTAGGACCTGTTCTATTTGTGACATAGGCTTCCCAAGTGAGATAAAACGGATCTCACGCGACGTTAGCCCGTTGAGGCTACCAATTCGTTATCAAATTTCGAAAAGGGCCAGAGGACATTGCGCGCTTGGTGCAGCGCACTCCGGGTCAACACGGTGAGGCCCTACCCCATCTGCATCGGCGTCATGTTCTGGCTAAGGTTGCTCATGATCCAGAGCGACCCGATGATGATCAACATGACAATGAGGACGCCGAAGGCGAGCGCGAGCACATTGTTGGTGTTGTCGGCTCCGGTCGTGATGTGGATGAAAAAGACGAGGTGTATGCCGATCTGGGCGACCGCCAAAACCACCAGCGCAAGCGGGATGCTGGGCCCCCAGACCAGGTTGGTCCCGGCGATGAAGAAGGCGACACCGGTGATGAAAGCAGCGAGGAACAGGCCGACCGCGTAGCCCAGAAGGCCTTCCACCACCTCATGGCGGCCCGCTGGCTCATCGCCCGGCGCCGCGTCGCCGTGGTCGAGAACCTCGACGTCGGATTGGCTCATAAGCCTGACCCCAAAAGATAGACCACGGTGAAGATCGCGACCCAGATGATGTCGAGCGTGTGCCAGAAAAGGCCGAAGCAGAGGACGCGCCGGAGGATGTCGGCCCGGTAACCCTTGGCGAACACCTGGGCCATCATGGTGAAGAGCCACAACAGGCCGAGCGTCACGTGGACGCCGTGGCAGCCGACGAGGGTGAAGAAGGCCGAGAGGAAGGCGCTGCGGCTAGGCCCGGCGCCTTGGGCGATCATGCCCACGAATTCATGGATCTCAAGGTACAGGAAGCCCGCCCCGAACAGCGCAGTCAGCGCCATGCCGCCATAGTACATCAGGTCGTTGCGGGCTCGCGCGCCGATGGTTGCGATGCCGCAGGTGAAGCTCGAGAGGAGCAGGAAGGCGGTCTCGATCGCGACATTGGTGAGGTTGAAGAGATCCTTCCCGCTGGGGCCGCCCGCAGTCTCGCTCGACAGCACCGCAAAGGTGGCGAAGAACGCCGAGAACATGACGATGTCGCTGAGCAGGAAGATCCAGAAGCCGTAGCCGACGATGATGCGCCTCGAGGCCGGACTGCCGTCGGCGTGAGAGACCAACGGCTCCGAGCCGCCGCCGAGGATAGTGCCCGATCCAACCCCGCGATTCCGTCCGCCATAGCCGGCGCCGGCTTCGAAGGCGGTCATTCCGCGGCCTGCAAAGCTGCCCGCGCCTGGTTTCGCGCGAGTCGGTTGGCCCGATCGATGCGGGCGACTTCATCGGCCGGGATTTCGTATTCGGTCCGGTCGCGCCAAGCGAAGACGACGAAAGTGGCGAAGGCGCCGAGCAAGGCGACAATGACCAGCCACCAGATCTGCCAGATCATGCCGAAGCCGCCGAAGGTCGCGAAGAAGGCGCAGACGAAGCCGGTCGCGCTGTTCCGCGGCATATGGATCGTCGCGTATACGGGTTCGGCCGCGTGCTCCGCCGGACGATCGGGCGAATGCTCTGTGCGCCAATAGTCATCCTTGCTCTCGACATGAGGCAGGATGGCAAAGTTGAAATCCGGCGGCGGCGACGATGTCGACCATTCGAGCGTCCTGCCCATCCAGGGATCGCCGGTCAGATCGCGCAGCTCCTCGCGATGGCGGATGCTCACGACCAGCTGGATGATCTGACACGCGATGCCGGCGAGAACGACGAGGGCGCCAAATCCCGCGACCAGAATCCACGGATACCATTCGGGCACGTCGTAGTGCTGCATCCGCCGGGTCATGCCCATCAAGCCCGTCACGTAGAGGGGCATGAACGCCAGGTAGAAGCCGAAGAACCAGCACCAGAACGCCGCCTTACCCCAGCCCTCATGGAGCCGGAAGCCGAACGCCTTGGGGAACCAGAAGGTATATCCGGCGAACATCCCGAACAGCACGCCGCCGATGATGACGTTGTGAAAATGGGCAACTTGAAAAAGGCTGTTGTGCAGCATGAAATCCGCCGGCACTACCGCAACCAGCACGCCGGTCAGGCCGCCGATGACAAAAGTCACCATGAAGCCGACCGACCAGAGCATCGGTGTCGCGTAATGGACCCTGCCGCCGTACATCGTGAACATCCAGTTGAATATCTTCACCCCCGTCGGCACGGCGATGATCATGGATGCGATGCCGAAGACCGCGTTGACATTGGCGCCCGCGCCCATCGTGAAGAAGTGGTGCAGCCAGACCGTGTACGCGATGATGCAAAAGGTCATGGTCGCGATGACCATCGAGCGATAGCCGAACAGTGTCTTACGAGAGAACGTCGCCACCACCTCGGAGAATACTCCGAACGCCGGCAGAATAAGGATGTAGACCTCCGGATGACCCCAAATCCAGATGAGGTTCATGAACATCATCACGTTGCCACCGGCTTCGTTGGTGAAGAAATGGAAGCCGAGATACCGGTCGAGCGTCAGCATCGCCAGCGTCGCGGTCAGGACCGGGAACGCCGCCACGATCAGGAGATTGGCGGCGAGCGCCGTCCAGGTGAAAATCGGCATCCGCATATAGGTCATGCCGGGGGCGTGGATCTTCAGGATCGTGGTGACGAAATTGACTCCCGTCATGACCGTCCCGACGCCGGAGATCTGCACCCCCCACAAGTAGTAGTCGACCCCAACGTCGGGCGAATAGTTGAGCTCCGACAGCGGCGGAAACGGCAGCCAGCCGGTGCGTGAGAAGTTGCCGACGACCAGCGAAAGGTTGACAAGCAAGGCTCCGGTCGCGGTAAGCCAGAAACCCACCGAGTTGAGCGTCGGGAAAGCCACGTCGCGCACGCCGAGTTGCAGCGGCACGACGAGGTTCATGAGCCCGATCACGAAAGGCATGGCGACGAAGAAGATCATGATCGTGCCGTGGGCGGAAAAAATTTGGTTGTAATGCTCCGGCGGTAAATAGCCTCCCGACTGAAACGCGAACGCCTGTTGCGAGCGCATCAACAAGGCGTCGCTAAAACCGCGCAACAGCATCACCGCCGCCAGCGTGACGTACATCACCCCGATCCGCTTATGGTCGACGCTGGTAATGTATTCGCGCCACAGAAACGGAACCCACCCCTTGAGGGTGATGAAGGCGACCCCGCCCACGAGCACAAAAACGACAAAGCCGCCAGCAGCCAAAGGTATCGGCTGGCCGAACGGAATGGCGTCCCAAGTCAGCCTGCCGAACACGCTAGTTCCGCCTCCCCACGCAAAGCTGAGATGTCGCCACGATCTGCCCGGGATCGGTCTCGGCGACCGGGCCGGGTCCTGGCGGCAGAGTCTGATCGAGGATCTTCTCGAACAGCCCGTCCGCAACCGTCTGGAAAGTGTATGGGGCAGGCACGACGCTCTGCTTCGACAGTTCTTTATAGCTATCCGGCGTCAGCTCAGGTCCGGCGCCACGCACCTGACCAAGCCACGCGTAAAAGTCCTGCGACGACTTAGCTTCGACTTCGAAATGCATGTCGGCGAACCCGTCGCCGGCTATTTGAGTTGCAAGGCCGCGGAAGACGCCCGGATTGTCGGCGGAAAGGTAGAGCTGCGTCGTCATCCGGTTCATGGTGTAGATCATGCTGCCGAGCTGGGGGACGAAGAAGGCGGTCATCACGCTGCCCGAGGTCAGCGAAAAATGGATCGGCGTCCCCGCCGGAATCACCACTTTATTGACACTCGCGACATGCTGATCGGGGTAGATGAACAGCCATTTCCAGTCGAGCGACACGACCTGGATGTTGAGCGGCTCTTCCTTCGATACCAGCGGCTTTGCGGGATCAAGATCGTGCGCCCCGATCCAGGTCACCCCGCCCAGGAGCATGATGGTGAGCAGCGGGATCGCCCAGATGATGAGCTCGAGCTGGCCGGACTCGTCCCAATCCGGGATATAGAATGCTCTCGAGTTGGACGACCGGAACCACCAAGCGATGCCAAGCGTAGCGATGATGGTCGGGACCACGATGACGAGCATGATCGCGACCGAATCGACGAGGAGCGTCGCGTTGCCGTCGCCGATCGGGCCTTTCGGATTGAGCACGGCCCAGTCGCAGCCGCTAAGGCACATGGCAAGAGCCAACGGCGCAAGGCGCAAAGCCAGCCGTTGAGAGGGAATCTTCGGCATCCCGCGCCCCCACCGCACTGGTCGATCCAGCGCGCTCCTCTTGGCCACAAGTTCACGCCGGATCGACCTCAGTGTCAATACTACCATGGCGCCGCCTCAGGCGCTTTGGGCATCGTCGACACGGCTTCCTTCGATCACGATTTGCGTGAACAGCCCATTGTGATTCGCGAATCCGAGCGCTTGCTCGGATCAGGCGGCCACGGTAACTGGATGACTGTGGACTCGCCCGACCCTTCGCCCGACGGGATTGCCGAGGAGGTTCGCGCCTGCCGGCTTTGTCTCGATGCGCCGAGATACGGCTCCCCTCCCGCATGAGCCTCGACCAGTATTCCAGGTATCGGCAGCCGCACGCCTCTGTGTCGCTGGCCAGGCTCCGGGCGTCCGCGTTCACGCTTCGGGGCGCCCCTTCACAGACCCGTCGGGCGTCCGGCTGCGCCCAATGGCTCGGCATCCGAGAGGAGACATTCTACGATCCAATGAAGGTTGCAATCGTATCTATGGGATTCTGTTTTCCGGGTCTCGACGCGAAAGGCGGCGATCTCCCGCCTCGCCGCGAATGCGCAGAAACGTGGCGCGAGCGATTGTTTCACCGCCTGCCCAATCTCGAGCTCATCCTGCTGGTCGGCCTTCACGCCCAATCTTGGCATCTCGGCGCGAGAGCCGTCGCCGTGGGACTAACTGAGACCGTCACCAAATGGCGCGACGTCTATCGCTGCGGCGACCGCCCGCGCCTCATGCCGATCCCTCATCCATCGTGGCGGAACAACGCATGGCTCAAACGCAATCCTTGGTTCGAGCTCGACCTGTTGCCGGCGTTGCGCGCCGACGTGGCGCAGATCGTCGCACCAAGCCAGGCGGGATGAGGATGTTGTGTTGCCGAAGTAGCCCGCCGCCGGTCGAAAAAATAGCGGCTCCTGCGGAAGAAGGCGTTGCGCCTCTCACCGCCTGGCTTATCTTGGCCGGGTCGGCGTAAGACGCAGCGGGGAGGAATCGAAATGAGCCAGGGCATCGCCCGCCGCGCCCTGCTAAGAGCGATCGGCGCAACAACCATCGCCGCGAGCGGGTTCGGGCGCGCTCCCGCCCAGATTCAGCAGGGCACGCCATGGTCGTCCGGAACTGAAAGGCCGATACTCAACGCGCCGGCGGCCGCCTGCGACTGCCACATGCATGTCTACGACAGCCGGTTTCCGGTCGCTCCGAACGCCAAACTCAGGCCGCCGGACGCGACCGTCGATAACTATCGCCTCTTGCAGGAGCGGCTTGGAACCACGCGCAATGTCGTGGTCACGCCGTCGACCTATGGCGTGGACAATTCCTGCACCCTCGACGCGATCGCCAAGCTCGGAGCGAAGGCCCGCGGAGTTGCGGTGGTCGACACGACCGTCGCGGACGTTGAGCTCAAGCGGCTGGACAGCCTCGGCATTCGCGGGATCCGCTTCAATCTCGTCCAATCCGGGGCGACGACGATCGACATGCTCGAGCCGCTGTCGAAACGCGTCAACGATCTCGGTTGGCACGTCCAGATCCACATGCTGGGCGACCAGATCGCGGAGAGCGCGGAGCTTCTGCAACGGCTGCCTTCCCCGATCGTCTTCGATCATATGGCGCGTATCCTCGAGCCGTCGGGCATCGATCATCCAGCGTTCGCCTTGGTGCTGAAGCTCATCGATCGCGGGCGGGCCTGGGTTAAGCTTTCGAGCGCCTATCAGGATTCGAAGGTCGGGCCGCCGACCTATGGGGACGTCAGCAAGCTCGCCAGGGCTTACGTCAGTGCCGCGCCGGAGCGAATGGTCTGGGGCAGCGACTGGCCTCACCCGACGGAAAAGGCGGACGCCAAACCCGACGACGCGGTTTTGTTCGACCTCCTCGCCGACTGGGCGCCGGACGAGACAATCCGCAATCGCATCCTGGTCGACAATGCGGCGGCGCTATATGGCTACGAATAGCCGCCAGCGAGCGAGTGCGCTACCTATCGCCTATGAGCGATCGCAGTAGCCTCGAAGACTTCGTCGACCGGCATCGGCGTCTCTTCGTCTTGACCGGCGCCGGGTGCAGCACCGGCTCCGGCATTCCCGACTATCGCGACGCCGAGGGTCAGTGGAAGCGTCCGCAACCGATGGCCTTTCAGGTCTTTATGAGCGACGAAAAGGCCCGGCGGCGCTACTGGGCGCGCAGCCTCGTGGGCTGGGACCGCATTCGTCACGCGCAGCCGAACGACGCTCATCGCGCCCTGACCCAACTCGAAGCAATGGGCAGACTCAAGCTCATCCTCACCCAAAACGTCGACCAGCTGCACCAAGCCGCCGGCAGCGCACGGGTGATCGACCTGCACGGCCGGATCGATCTTGTCCGCTGCATGGATTGCGAGCGGAGATCGCCTCGTGGCGAAATGCAGCACGAGCTCGGGCGGCTCAATGCGGGCTGGCTAGATTTGGACGCAACGAAAGCGCCTGACGGCGACGCCGATCTTAAAAGCGCCGATTTTGCGTCCTTCGTGGTGCCGACCTGCCGCCGCTGTGGCGGCGTCCTCAAGCCCGATGTGGTGTTTTTCGGCGAGAACGTTCCCCGCGATCGGATCCATGAGGCTGAGCGTAATCTCGATGAAGCCGACGCAATGCTCGTCGTTGGCTCCTCTCTCATGGTCTATTCCGGCTTCCGCTTCGTCCAGAGGGCAGCTGGGGCTGGAAAGCCGGTGGCAGCGATCAACCTTGGTCGAACCCGAGCCGATGCGTTCCTGACGCTGAAGGCGGAACAGCCTTGCGAAGCTGCGCTTTCTTTTCTTTTGCCGCCGAAGCGCCTGCGAGCCTCATAGGCCGCCAGGCGGAAAGACACGTAGGACGCCCGACGAACCCGCGGAACCCGTTGGGGCCCCGCGTCAGGCCCATTCCAGCCTGCGCGCCTACGTTCTGTTCGTCATGCTTCGGAGCTGAATCCCATGCGTATGGTCAGTGGAGTGATCCTCCTGCCCCTGTTGGCCGGCTGCTCCGCATCACCTCCAATCCGCTCCGCGCAGGCCGAGCTCCCGTATTCGGCGTGCGAACCTATGGCCGAGTTTCGGAACAACGTGACCGGGATGCCCTACCCGTCGGCAAAAAGCGATGCCATCCTCCATTCGCTAGGGATTCGCTGTATAGGTGAGGTCCATCCAGCTGTGGCCAGAGCCCGCCATTGAGCGACTCGCGCGCGCCAGGCCGCCCACAGAAGCAGCTTCCGGCGCCGCTCAGCGTAAGATCGCAGCCCAATTGATGGGCCACGACAGCGAGAGGCTGACAACAAGCCCGAACGCTGTCAGGCTGGCCAACCGGATCCTTTCACGCGCGCCCTGTGGAAGCGCAGCAACGGTGAGCACCGCCAGCACGAGGACGAGAAATCCCATCGGAAGGCTGGCGATCGACGGGTGAGTTACTGCGTCGGCTATGCGACCGAGGATCGAGCCGATCTGACTATCGGAATCCATGAGAGCGGACCTTTCAGAAAGCTGACAATCGAACCTGACATGGATCGCAAATCATACAAAGAGCCTCTTGAGAGTAACCTTTACCTGCGCTCAGTAACCGACATGTTCGCAAGAAGCACTGGAGCCGAGTGGTTACTATTATTTTAAGATCGCGGATCTAATCTGGGCCGACGCCGCCGAGGCTTCGGATGCTGGATTAATCATTAGGGGCTGATCATCGAAACTGAAGCACGGCTTGCAGGAACGGACTCCCCGCTGGCGCCCTTGTTCAATCGACCGCAAATCGCGATTGACAAGCGGAGTGGCCGCTGGCGCCATCCGTCACTAGTGGATCGAATTTAACACTTGATGCCCGCGCCTGACGGCGGCGATGATTTTGTCCGGGTCTGCGGTCCATGTGAAGGGCCTGGACTGCTGATTGTGCTCTTCGAGGAAGCGGTTGATCGCGGCTTGCAGATCGGTGACGGACCGGAAGACGCCTCGCTTGAGCCTGCGCTTTGTGAGAGTGGCGAAGAAGCCCTCGACCGCGTTGAGCCAGGAAGCGGACGTCGGCGTGAAGTGGAATGTCCATCGCGGATTGCGTTCGAGCCATCGGCGGACATTGGGATGCTTGTGGGCGGCGTAGTTGTCGATGATGGCGTGGATCGTCTTCCCCGCAGGAACCTGTCTTTCGACGATATTGAGGAAGCGGATGAACTCCTGATGGCGATGGCGCTGCATGTTGCGGCCGATCACCGTGCCGTCGAGGACGTTCATCGCGGCGAACAGCGTCGTCGTTCCGTGCCGCTCGTAGTCGTGTGTCATCGTTCCGGCGCGGCCCTTCTTCAGCGGCAGTCCGGGCTGGGTGCGGTCCAGCGCCTGAATCTGGCTCTTCTCGTCGACCGACAGGACGATGGCGTGCGCGGGCGGATCGACATAGAGCCCGACGACGTCGCGCAATTTGTCGACGAAGCGCGGATCGTTGGACAGCTTGAACTGGCGCATCCGGTGCGGCTGGAGGCCGTGCTTGCGCCAGATACGTTGAACCGAGCTGACGCTGAGCCCCGCCGCCTTCGCCATCAACAAGCCGGTCCAGTGGGTCGTCTCGCCAGGCGGTTCGCCAAGTGTCAGCGCGACGACGCGCTCGGCGGCCCCGGCGCTCAGCGGTGGGATGCGCGAGGGACGCGTCTTGTCGCGGAGCAACCCGTCGAACCCCGCCTCGATAAAGCGTTCTTGCCAGCGCCATACGCAGGTCTTGGACTTGCCGGTTCGCCGCATGATCTCGTTCGTGCCGACACCATCGGCCGTAAGCAGCACGATCTCGGCCCGCCAGACCTGCTTCTGCGGCGCGTTGCGGTCACGAACCAGGGCTTTGAGCCGACAAATATCGGCAGACGAAACCGAAAGGGATTTTCCTGCGCGCATCACGCAAACTCGCACGCCGAAATCCCAGAGGGAATCCCATCCGGGATTCAACTGTCAGGTTCGATCCACTAGCAGCGCTTCCCGAAAAGCGCCTTATTGGAGGATACAAGGCCGATGCGTATCGAGCCCGTGTTCCTGTTCGATCTCGACGGCACGCTGGTGGACAGCGTTTATCAGCACGTGCTGGCCTGGAAGGAGGCGCTCGATAGCGAGGGCATCGACCTCTCGGTCTGGCGAATCCATCGCAAAATCGGGATGAGCGGCGGTCTGTTCACCAACCAACTGAAACGGGAGACCGGGGTCGAGATGAGCGAGGATCGGCTCGAACGCCTGCGCCGAAAACACGCCGAGGCCTATCGGCGAATGTCCGGCCACATCCGTCCGCTGCCCGGCGCGCGCGAATTGCTGGCTTGGCTCAGCAATGCCGGCCTTCCATGGGCGATAGCAACAAGCGGGCGGATGGAAACGGCGGCGGTGAACCTCGAAGCTCTCAGCGTCGATCCGACAAAAATGCCCGTCGTGACCCGCGATCAGGTCAAATACGCCAAGCCCGACCCCGACTTGTTTCTCGCCGCCGCAGCACGTCTCAACGCCCCGATCGAGACCGCCGTGGTGGTCGGCGACAGCATCTGGGACATGCTGGCGGCCGCCCGCTGTCGCGCGCTTGGCGTTGGACTTTTATGCGGCGGCTACGGTGCGAGTGAACTCCAGGAGGCGACCGCCTTCCGTGTTTACGAGGACCCAGCCGACTTGCTCGTCCACATCGATGAGCTCGGCGGACGGCGGTGACACGACATCGTTACCTGCGCCATTTCGGAACCCCGAATGGCTTCCGTAATGACGACAAATGTTCAGGCTAACAGTTCTCTCAGTTCGCGCATGGCAATTACAAATCGCGCCGCAACTTGGTCCCTGAACACATGCCGGCCATCGACGACCACCTTCAGGCCACCGCTCCAGACGCAATCCACCAGCCCACTTCCCACTGAAAAGATCCACGCATCGATGACTTCGTCATCAGTCTTTCCAGCGAGTGTCGGATGGTCGGCGCGAAACGTCAAAATGTCCGCGGACGCCCCTGGCGCCAGGCGGCCGCAGCGGCGCTTAAGCGCTTGGGCGCCGCCCAACCAGATCGCATCGAGCATCGCGCGACCCGTTGATCCTCCGTCTGGCGCGCAGACGTTGCGCGTCCTCTCTCGCAACCTTTGCGAATATTCGAGCTGGCGCAACTCAGCCGCGACGCCGATGCTGACATTGGAATCTGTGCCGACGCCGTAACGTCCGCCACTACGAATGTAGTCCGCGGCATTGAAGATGCCGTCACCGAGGTTGGCCTCGGTTATCGGGCAGGGGCCGGCGACCGCGCCTGAGCGGGCGAGGTCGTGTGTCTCTCCCTGGTCCATATGCGTCGCATGGACGAGACACCACTTTTCATTAATACCCGCATGGTCAATCAGCCAACGAACCGGCCGCGCGCCGGACCAGGCGATGCAGTCGTCGACTTCCTTGATCTGCTCGGCGGCATGGATGTGGATTGGAGCGTCCCCAGCTAGGGATATCAGCTCGGAAAGTTCGGCCGGGTTCACGGCGCGAAGGCTATGCGGCGCGATGCCTATCGTCTCGTCTCGTTCGCCCTCCACCATCTGGCGGCAGTCATCGAGGAGACGCGCGAACGACCCGACGTCGTTGACAAACCGCCTCTGCTGGGGACTAGGCGGCGCGCCGCCGAAGGTGGAATGAGCGTAAAACACAGGAAGCAGCGTCATCCCGATACCGGTACGCCGGGAAGCAGAGAGAATCCGACCGGCCATTTCCGCACGGGCCTCGTAGGGCGAACCATCGGGCGCGCCATGGAGATAGTGGAATTCGGCAACGGCGGCGAACCCCGCCTCCAACATTTCGACATAGAGCTGCGAGGCAACCGCCTCGACGTCGTCGGGCGACATCTGAAGCGCGAGCCGGTACATTGTTTCGCGCCAAGTCCAGAATGTATCGACCTCCCGGCCACGGATTTCGGCTAGGCCAGCCATGGCCCGCTGGAACGCATGGCTGTGCAGGTTCGCCGCCGCAGGCACCATGATTGCATGACGCTCGTCGTCCTCCTGGGCCTCGGCGCCGATCTCGACCGCAACAATCTTGCCCGCGTCGATCGTCACCCGTACGTCGGACTTCCAGTCCTCGGGGGTGAGCGCCCTTGCTGCGTGAAGGACAGGCAAAGCTTGACTCCGCTTCCTGCAATCGGCGTCGCGGGCGCGCGCCGCTTGCCTTTCGAACTATTCGGTCTATGCAATAAATGCTGCGGCGTGAAGCCGCTGAGCGCCATGGTTCACGCAATCGACACCCGCGATCATGAAAGGGTTTGGCTCAACGCCCGTCTGGCTACCTTCGCGCCAGAGCGGCCGGGGCTCGGGATCGTCGAAGGCGGCGCGGTTGCGGCGAGGCAGGGACGGATTGTCTATGCCGGGTTGCAGGACGAGCTCCCGTCCGCATCGCGCCATGGCCCGCGCGTCATCGATTGCGAAGGCCGTTGGATAACGCCCGCATTAATCGATTGCCACACCCACATTGTCTACGGCGGCGACCGGGCGCACGAATTCGAGCTGAGGCTCTCCGGGGCCACTTATGAAAGGATTGCTCGCGAGGGTGGAGGAATCCTATCGACCGTACGCGCGACCCGCGCCGCGACGGAGGACGAACTGATGCAATCCGCACTGCGGCGGCTGGACGCTCTGATAGCGGAGGGTGTTGGGACAATTGAAGTTAAGTCCGGCTACGGACTCGAACTCGGCGCCGAGCGCAAATCGCTCCGTGTCGCCCGCCGGCTTGCTGATCAGCGCCCGGTGGCAGTCCGGACGACGTTCCTCGGCGCACACGCGCTGCCGCCGGAATTCGCAGACGACCGGGGCGCTTACGTCGCCAAAGTCGCCGACGAAATGATCCCAGCGCTTGCAGGCGAAGGCCTGATCGACGCCGTCGACGGGTTCTGCGAGCGGATCGCGTTCACGCGAGATGAGATCGCTCGCGTGTTCGCCGCCGCACGCCGGGCCGGGCTTCCGGTCAAGCTGCACGCCGATCAGTTGTCGAACTCAGGCGGCGCGTCGCTCTCGGCCAAGTTTGGCGCGCTGTCGGCCGATCATCTCGAATATACGGATGAAGATGGCATAACAGACATGGTGAAGGCCAACGTGACCGCGGTCCTGCTTCCAGGCGCCTTCTATGTGTTGCGCGAACGGCAGGCGCCTCCGGTTGAGCTCATGCGTAAGTATCGACTGCCGATGGCCGTCGCCACCAACTCTAACCCGGGGACATCGCCGCTGACCTCGATTTTACTCGCGCTCAACATGGCGGCGACGCTGTTCGGGCTCACTGTCGAGGAATGTCTCGCCGGCGTCACGCGCAACGCGGCGCGCGCGCTCGGCCTTGGGGCCGATACAGGAACCCTTGAAGTCGGCAAATGGGCCGATCTCGCGATATGGGACATCGAGCGTCCAGCCGAGCTTGTCTATCGACTCGGCTTCAATCCGCTCCACGCGCGCATCTGGAGGGGACAATGACCGTCGTTCTGCGCGCCGGCGCGGCGTCGCTCGCCGACTGGCAGGCGATCTGGCGCGGCGCGCCGGTCGCCGTCGATCCGTCCAAACTTGCCGGAGTGGCCGCGAGCGCCGGCGCGGTCGAGCGGATTGTAGCCCGCGGTCAAGCCGTCTACGGAATCAACACCGGCTTCGGCAAACTTGCGGGCGTGCGCGTGGAGCTTGCCGATCTGGTTCAGCTTCAGCGCAACATCGTCCTGTCGCACGCCGCCGGCGTCGGTGAACCCGCCTCGGTCGCGACGACTCGGCTCATGATGGCGCTGAAATTGGGGAGCCTCGCCCAGGGCGCCTCAGGCGTGCAGCCGCGGACGCTTGGCTTCATCGAGGCCATGCTCGCCCGTGGCCTGACTCCGGTTGTCCCGGCGCAGGGGTCGGTCGGCGCATCGGGCGATCTTGCTCCGCTTGCCCATATGGCCGCGGCAATGATCGGCGTCGGGGAGGCGCGGCTCGGGAATTTCGTTGCGCCCGCCGCCACCGCCCTCGCCGCGGTCGGCCTCGAGCCGATCGCGCTTGGGCCCAAGGAGGGGCTCGCGCTGCTTAACGGCACACAGTTCTCAACCGCTAATGCGCTGATCGGCCTGTTCGAAGCCGAAACATTGTTCCGCTCGGCGCTTGTGACCGGCGCATTGTCGACCGACGGCGCACGCGGATCGGATACGCCGTTCGACGCCCGAATTCATACGCTTAGGCGCCATCGGGGCCAGATCGAGGTTGCCGCCGCGTTGCGCGCCCTGCTCGTTGGAAGCGCTATTCGCGCTTCCCACCTCACCGGCGACGAACGAATCCAGGATCCCTACTGCTTGCGTTGCCAGCCGCAGGTGATGGGGGCCTGTCTCGATCTCCTGCGTCAGGCCGCAGCGACGCTGATCGCAGAAGCGAACGCCGTTTCCGACAATCCGCTCATCTTCGCCGATACCGACGAAGCATTGTCGGGCGGCAACTTTCACGCAGAGCCAGTCGCATTCGCCGCCGACATGATTGCGCTCGCGATTTGCGAAATCGGCTCGCTCGCCGAGCGCAGGATTGCGCTTCTCGTAGATCCGGCACTCTCCGGGCTCCCGGCGTTCCTCACGCCTAAGCCCGGGCTGAACTCCGGATTCATGATCGCCCAGGTGACCGCGGCGGCGCTCGTCGCCGAGAATAAACAGCGAGCCTATCCGGCAAGCGTCGACTCGATCCCAACTTCCGCCAATCAGGAGGATCACGTTTCGATGGCGGCTCACGGCGCCAGGCGCCTTGCGCTGATGGCGGAGAACGGAATCTCAATTGTCGGCATCGAACTCCTCGCTGCCGCGCAAGCATGCGACTTTCACACCCCCCTCGCGTCGAGCCCATCGCTGGAAGCGCTACGAGCTCGACTGCGCCGCGAGGTTCCTCGCCTCGAGGACGATCGCTTCCTTCATCTCGACATCGCCGCGGCAGCGCGCCTCGTCCGGGAAGGCAAAGTGATCGACGCCGTCGGAAACGGGATGCTGCCCTGCCTCGAGAACGCAACGCAATGACGGCCGAGCATCCCGACTGGCTGATTGTAAGACGCGGCGATCGTCCGCTGGTGGTCAGTATTCCGCATGCCGGCGTAACGCTCGACCGATTCGAACCGTTATTCGTCGATCCGTGGCTCGCGCGGAAGGACGCCGACTGGCATATCGACGAACTTTACAGCTTTGTCGATTCTCTCGGCGCGACGGTAGTGAGCACGAAGCTTTCGCGTTCAATCATCGACGTGAACCGCGATCCGAGCGGAGCGTCGCTTTATCCAGGGCTAGCGACGACGGCGCTGTGCCCGACGACAACCTTCGACGGCGAGCCGCTCTATCGGGCGGGGCAAGCGCCGGACAGATCGGCCATCGCCAAACGGCGACGCTTCTACTTCGATCCATATCACAGAGCACTCGGCCACGAGATTGCGCGCCTGCGCGAGAGGTTCACGCGCATCGTGCTGTTCGACGCGCACTCTATTCGTTCGCGTATCCCGCGTCTCTTCGATGGCGAACTGCCCGTGTTCAATCTCGGGACCAATTCAGGGGCGAGCTGCAATCCGGCAATCCGCAAGGCAGTCGGAGACGTTCTGGCGGCGTCTGGAGAAAGCGTGGTTTTCGACGGCCGCTTCAAGGGCGGCTGGATCACACGAGCCTACGGGAAGCCGGGTGAGGGCGTCGAGGCATTGCAACTCGAGCTCGCCTGCAGGGCCTATATGCAGGAGCCCGGTCGCCCAGCCCCCAATAACTGGCCTGCGCCGATTGACGGAGCTCGCGCCAGGTCAACGCGCGCGACGCTCAAGCGCGTTTTGGAAAAGGTCATCGCGGCAGTTGGCGGCTGATGGGAATGGCGCAGAGTCACTCCCGGAGGAAGCGGAGGGACCGGTTCAGGCAATTGACGCTTCCTGCAAGTGGCGCGAAACGATCCTCGGTTAGACCCGAGCTGCGAGAGTGACGATTTCGAGAGGCGAATCCCATGAACACGCCTGCCCGACTGGACAACATGCGAATCATTCGCAGCCCCCGGGGATCCGAGCTAAGCGCTCGGACCTGGCTCACCGAAGCCCCGATGCGGATGCTAATGAACAACCTCGATCCCGATGTCGCTGAGCGGCCAGGCGAGCTCGTCGTTTATGGTGGGATTGGACGGGCGGCGCGCGACTGGCCGGCGTTCGACCGCATCGTGGCCACATTGCGCCGGCTCGAGGGCGACGAGACCATGCTCGTCCAGTCCGGCAAGCCGGTTGGGGTGTTCCGCACCCATGTCGATGCGCCGCGGGTGCTGATCGCCAACTCCAATTTGGTGCCTCACTGGGCAAGCTGGGACTGCTTCAACGAGCTCGATCGCAAGGGGCTGATGATGTACGGCCAGATGACTGCGGGCTCGTGGATCTATATCGGCTCGCAGGGCATCGTGCAGGGCACTTACGAGACCTTCGCCGAGATGGGGCGAAGGCACTATGGCGGCGATCTTAGGGGAAAATGGATTCTAACCGCTGGCCTCGGCGGCATGGGCGGCGCCCAGCCGCTCGCCGCATCGATGGCCGGTGCTTCTATGCTTGCCGTCGAGTGCCGCCCATCCAGCATCGAGTTTCGCTTAAGGACGGGCTACGTCGATGTGCAGGCTAAGGACCTCGACGAGGCGCTCGCGATCATCGAAGGAGCCACCAAGGAGAAGAAGGCCGTCTCCGTCGCGCTCCTGGGCAACGCGGACGAAGTGATGCCTGAGCTCGTGCGCCGGGGCGTTAGGCCCGACATCGTCACCGACCAAACCTCGGCTCATGATCCCGTCAACGGCTATCTGCCAAGGGGGTGGACGCTCGCGCAATGGGAGGAGCGGCGCGCGAGCGATCCCAAGGGCGTGGAACGCGCGGCGAAGGCGTCGATGGCCGAGCATGTGCGGGCGATGCTCGCCTATGCTCACGCCGGGGTTCCGACTGTCGATTACGGCAACAACATTCGCCAGATGGCGCTCGACGAGGGCGTCAAGGACGCGTTTGATTTCCCGGGTTTCGTTCCGGCCTATATCCGTCCGATGTTTTGCCGGGGAGTCGGACCGTTTCGCTGGGCGGCTCTGTCGGGCAATCCGGACGACATTTACAGGACCGACGCCAAGGTCAAGGAGCTAATGCCCGACGACACCCATCTCCACAACTGGCTAGACATGGCGCGGGCGCGGATCAGGTTCCAGGGCCTGCCGGCCCGCATCTGCTGGGTCGGGCTCGGCGACCGGCACCGCCTAGGCCTCGCATTCAACGCCATGGTTGCCTCCGGCGAACTGACGGCACCGATCGTTATCGGCCGCGACCATCTCGATTCCGGTTCCGTTGCGTCACCCAATCGGGAGACCGAGGCGATGCTGGACGGCTCAGACGCGGTTTCCGACTGGCCACTCCTCAACGCTCTCTTGAATTGCGCTTCGGGCGCGACCTGGGTTTCGATCCATCACGGCGGCGGCGTTGGAATGGGCTTCTCGCAGCACGCCGGGATGGTCGTCGTCTGCGACGGCACGTCGGAAGCGGCGCGGCGGATCGAGCGAGTCTTGTGGAATGATCCGGCGAGCGGCGTCATGCGCCACGCGGACGCAGGCTACGCGGCGGCGATCGATTGCGCTCGCGAGCAAGGGCTGGACCTTCCGAGCCTGCAAGGCGAGTGGAAGACGTCAGCCTCTTAGCGCTTGGTCGAGATCGGCGATGAGATCATCCGGGTTTTCGATGCCGACGGAGATGCGGATCAAAGCCGGCGTGACGCCCAAGCTCAGCCGCTCTTCCAGCGGAATATCGGAATGGGTCATAGCGGCGGGATGCGAGGCCAGCG
This sequence comes from uncultured Alphaproteobacteria bacterium, assembly GCA_963794655.1. GTDB lineage: Bacteria > Pseudomonadota > Alphaproteobacteria > Rhizobiales > Beijerinckiaceae > Roseiarcus. The sequence goes on along the minus strand of CAWCEV010000003.1, from coordinate 40,557 downwards.
TCTCGGTTCCGCCGAGGCTGACCGCGAGCTTGATCACTTCGAGCCGATCCAAAACGGTGAAGGCTTCGGCTTCGCCCCCTTGAACCTCGAAACTGAAAGTCGACCCGGCGCCTTTGCACTGGCGCTCGAAGATCGACCGGTCCGGATGGCCCTCGGGCAGAAAGCCCAGATACCAGACCGAAGCGACCCCGGCATGGCCGCGCAGAAACTCCGCCACTTTGCGCGCCCCCTCGGCGGCGGCGCTCATTCTAAGTTTGAGGGTTTCGAGCGACCGCATCAACATCCAGCCGGTGTTGGGATCACACATCGTGCCGAGGATAGTACGCATGCCGCGGATCGGCTCAAGCGAGTGGGCGGATCCCGAGCAGCCCCCCGCAATCAGGTCGGAATGGCCCCCAACGTATTTGGTCAGCGAAGTGACGACCAAATCAGCGCCGTGCGCGAGCGGCGTCTGGTACAAGGGGCCAAGCATCGTATTGTCGACGATGACAATCGGGCGTTTCCCATCCTTGCCCCCGAAACCCTCGGCGATTTCCCTCGCGCGACCGATGTCGACCAGGCCGTTGGTCGGGTTGGCCGGCGTTTCCAGGTAAAGCGCGGCGATCGGACCGATGCCGCGCGCCCTGTTCACCGCTTCCTCGATCGCCTTGGTCCCGCTTTCTGCGGGAAATTCGATCGAGGTCACTCCGAATTGCGGCAGGATCCGCTTCAGCAAAAAATCGGTCCCCCCATAGACCGGGCCCGAATGAACGATCACCGAACCGGGCCGCGAGTAAGCCCACAGGGTTGTCGAAATGGCCGCCATGCCCGATGCGAAAGTCAGGTTGGCCTCAGCCTCATCCCAGATCGCCAGCCGGTCCTCAAGAACCTCAAGATCGGGGTTGTTGATCCGGCTGTAGATCAAACCCGGCTCCTCGTTCGGCCGCTTTTGGCGTAAGCCATAGGCCAGTTCGAAGAATGCCTTGCCATCCTGTGCACTACGGAAAACGAAGGTCGATGTGTGAAAAACCGGCGGCTTCAGAGACCGCTCGGAGAGAAACGGATCGTAGCCGTAGCCCATCATCAAGGTTTCCGGCGCAAGCGGTCGATTGCCGAGAAACCTCCTACGCCATCGTTGGTCGGCCATGAGCATCGCCTTTCGCGTCGCCGGCCAGAGAGAGGCCAGTGTTTTCAATGCGACATGTACCGACTTCGGTACTCTAGCGCCGGGGCCGATGATCGCAATGATAGGTCCTAGTGAGATTACCTCGTAGAGGCGATCAACTCCATCTTAGGCGCCGCAAGCCGTGCTGCCGTGCATTGACTCGTCGCGCCCATAATCCGACGGTCGCTCGCCGGGAGTTTGCCGCTCCATCGGTCGAGCGGCTTCTTATCGGAGTTGATCAACGGAAAAATCTAAGGTCCGGCCCTAAACTCAATGTTGCCAATTTCCCAGTAAAGACAGGACTGTCGCTTCCTCGGTCCTGAGGCAAGGTGACTTTGACGCGTCGTTTACCCTTGCGGCGTTGACGGCAAACCCGCCGGCCAGGTAGGCGCTAGTGACAGCGGGATGGATATAGGACTTGCGACACACGGCCGCGGTGTTTCCCAACGCCGCAGCGACCTGTTTGACCACGGCGCTTATTAGGCGCTTCGCCTTCCTCTCACTCTCGCACTGACCTGAAGCGCTCAGAAAGCGGACCATCAACACAGTTCCGGCCCAGGTGCGGAAGTCCTTAGCCGTAACGTCGCGGCCTGCGATCTCTCTGAGATAGGCGTTGACGTCACCGGAGGAAACGGCGCGAAGCTCCTTATCGTCATCGAAATATTGCAAGAGATCCTGTCCTGGAAGGTCCTGGCAAGTCCGAATTATCCGGGCCACACGCCGATCTCGCACCGCAAGCGACCATTGCCTGCCGCTCTTGCCGGTAAAGCGAAAACGTACCTCGGACCCCTCGACCGCGACATGCTCGCTCTTGAGAGTGGTCAATCCATAGCTCTCATTGGCTTTCGCATATTCGTGGTTTCCGACACGGATTAGAGTGGTCTCGAGCAGATGCACCACAGTCGCCAGAACCTTCTCACGCGGCAGCCCACGGAGGCTCATATGTTCGGCGACCCTTGCTCGAATCACCGGCAACACCTCGGCGAATTCGAACATGTGCAGGTATTTCGACTGCTCTCGCGCATCGCGATAGTCAGAGTGGTAGCGATATTGCTTGCGCCCCTTGGCGTCGCGGCCGGTAGCCTGAATGTGTCCATCCGGAGAGGGGCAGATCCAAACGTCAGTCCATGCCGGCGGGATCACGAGCGACCGAATGCGCGTGAGAATGGCCGAGTCCGCAACCCGCCTACCCTTTGGATCGATATAAACAAAGCCCTTGCCCGCTCGTCGGCGACGGATTGCAGGCAAGTCGTCGCACACGTAACGCAGGCTTGACGCCGGAAGGACGACATCGACGGAAATCCGAACCTCGGAGTCGAACATTTGCGGACCTGGCTTTCGAACGGAACGCCCGCAGGCCCCCGCCTGTTCCCGATCCGCATCTGCCTGCACGAGATCCAAAAGCGGAATCAGATTGAACGCGATCGTTATTGGCCCTAGCGGGACTGTGGCCGAAAGAGCCTAGACTAGCGAAGGCTCAGACGAAGCGGCCGCGATCAGTCATCAACCACTGAGGCGTTCATCGCCCTCTTGCTTCGCTATTTGCAAGGGACGGATACCTGCTCGAAATACAAGGCGATGGGGGCAGTGCCCTCGACTCAAAACGCATTTCGGTCATGGTAGGTCTGAAGAAACTGGCGTACACGCGGCTCCGGGCTTTCGTGGAACACATGGCGGGGCGGCCCCTGGTCGATAATGCGGCCTTCGTCGATGAATGCGATGCGGTTGGCGACGTGGGCTGCGAAGCCCATCTCATGAGTGACGATCAGCATCGTCATACCCTCGGCTGCGAGGCTCTTAATCACTTCCAGCACCTCGCCCACCAGTTCCGGATCAAGCGCTGAGGTCGGCTCGTCGAACAGCATAAGCATGGGCTGCATCGCCAGCGCGCGTGCGATGGCTACGCGCTGCTGTTGGCCGCCAGAGAGTCGCGAAGGGTAAGCATCCGCCTTAGCGGCGAGGCCGACACGGGTGAGCATCGCCGTAGCCCGCTCGGCTGCCTGGCGGGCGCTCAAGCCGCGCACCCGCCGAAGCGGCTCAGCAACGTTGCGAAGCGCCGTCATGTGCGGCCATAGATTGAAGTGCTGGAAAACCATGCCGATCTCACGTCGCATCTCACGCAAGTTTCGGGCACTCATGGGTCGGCGCGTTCCTTCACCGGCGTCTTCGTAACCAATCAACCGGCCTTCGATGCGCACCTCGCCAGAATCGTAAGGCTCGAGGAAGTTCACGCACCTAAGAAGCGTGCTCTTGCCCGATCCGCTGGGCCCGATCAGGCAGACGACCTCAGATCGTTCAACCGCAAGATCGACGCCACGCAACACCCGATGCGCGCCGAAGCTTTTGCTGACCCCGACAAGCTCGATCACCGGCGCGTTCACGCGGTTCTCTCGTCGTGCGCAAGGAACGCGGTTACGCGCGTCTCGAGCCGCGCGCCGAGGCGCGATACCGTTTCCACCAAGAGCCAATAGAAGACCGCCATGGCGAAGATGGCGTCGAATGCGGTGAAGGTTTCCGCCGCCATCGTCTGCACCTGATACATGAGTTCGGGAACGGTGATGATCGACAGCACCACGGTCTCCTTCGACAGCACGATCAGCATGTTGACGATCGACGGAACGGCGGCGATCAGCGCTCCTGGCAGCGTCACTCGCACGAGCGTTTCGAACGGCGGCATGCCGACGCTCGCCGCCGCCTCGATCTGGCCGGCAGGCACAGAGGCAAACCCGGCTCGAAAGATCTCGGCGAAATAGGCCGAGGAGTATAGCCCAAGACCTACAACGCCGGCGGCCGTGGCGCTCAATCTTAAGCCGATCGACGGCCCTCCAGCATAGAGCAGGAAGAGTTGCATCAGGAAGGGGGTGCCGCGGAAGATCTCAACGAACGTCCTCAGCGCCCAGCTGAGCGGCGGGAATCGCAATCGGTTCATGAGCGTGATGGCGAACCCGAGCACAAGGCCGAGCGCGCCGCCAAAGCCCCAGCACAGGATGGTGACGCCGAAGCCGCTGATGAGCGAGGGCGCATAGCGCCACAAGAGGTCCGCGTTCATCGCCCGCCTTCCAGCGCCAGGCGCCGCTCGGCCAGCCCTCCAAGGGCTGCGAGGGTAAGGTTGATCGCAAGATAGAAAAGGCCCCCGCCGACATAGGCCTCGAACGGCCGATAAGTCTGGGAAGCGATGTTCATGCTCACGCGAGTCAGTTCGGCAATACCGACGACCGAGACCAGCGAAGAGGCCTTGAGCAATAGGATGAATTCATTGATGAGCGGCGGGATCGAGATCCTAAGCGCTTGCGGCATGAGAACGTGACGCCAAATGTCATGGCCTGCGAACCCTAGCGCGGTCGCCGCCTCGCCCTGCCCTCGCGGAACCGCGTTGAGCGCGCCGCGCAGGATCTCCGCCTGGAAGGCGGCCGAAGACAGCGCAAGCCCGCCGACCGCGGCGACGATGGCCGGCACATCAAGTCCGTACTTGGCGAGAAAATAATAGATGAACAGGAGTTGGACGAGCAGCGGGACGCCGCGAAAGACGCTGATGTACACTGCACCAACGCGCCTTAGCCAGGCTTGACGCGAGACCCGGGCAGCGCACACGGCGGCGCCAATTAGAAATCCGAAAACGATGCCGGCGAACGAGACGACTACCGTCGTCGCTGCCGCCTGCGAAAGATACCCAAACGAGTGGAGGATGATCTCAGGCTTCATCGGCCGCCATAAAGGGCCGTTTTGTTAGCCAGACCGGCGGGGTCATCGACCCCGCCCTATCTATCATCGGCTGTCAGATCGTCGGCTCGGGGACGATCTTCGGCAGATCCATCGTCTGGCCCAACCACGTCTTCTGGATCTTGGCCATCGTCCCGTCGGCCTCGACCTTGACGATTGCCGCGTTGATCGCATCCATCAGCGCCTTGTCGTCAAGACGCGCGACCCAGGAGAAGTAGGTCGGCTGGCCGAACGGCGGCGTCACGACGGCGAATGTATCGGGACGCTGCTGTGCGACATAGGCGAGGTTGGGAAAGGAATTGACCGAGGCGTCGATGCGCCCGGCGGCCAGATCGGCGTAGGACTGGTTGTTGTCGACGTACTCCTTGACCTCGACCGGCTTCGGCAGTTTTGCTGAGAACGCCTTAAGTTGCTCGACCTGCGAAGTGCCCTTTTGGCCGCCGACCGTTTTGCCGGCGATATCCTCGGGCTTCATGATGCTTGTATCGTTGGCGCGCTTCATCAGCGCCGCAGTCGCGTCCGCGATCGGCACCGAGAAAGCGTAGCGCTTCATGCGCTCCTTGGTGATCGTGACCGGCGCGATCACAAGATCGAACTTCTTCGCCTCGAGCCCGGGCAGCACGCTGGTCCACGGCAGGTCGAGATAGGAGACCTTGACCCCCATCACTTTTCCGACAGCGTCGATGAGATCGCGGTCAAGGCCCTTGTAGGTTCCATTGTCGGAGATATCGAACGGCGGGAATTGCATTTCCGTGGCGGTCGTGAGCTCGCCGCGCTTCTTTACCTCAGCCAGCGTGTCATCGGCGAAAGCGGCGCGCGTCAGGCTAAGAAGCGCGCCTGAAGTGGTAAGCGTGGCCAGTCCGCCCTGAAGCGCGCCGCGCCGGGTCAAGGAGAACTTTTCAAATTGCGACATGTTGAGTCTCCGAATTCCTGATGGTTCTGACGCTCGCCAGAGCGGTTAATTCCAGCTTCAGAACCAATGTTGACGACCCTCATTCGACTGTCAAATAAACGCGGAGCAGCGGCCGTCCCTGCTTTCGATCGCAAGGCGACCCGCTCCGAAGAGCTACTTGCGCCGAGGGTGGATTGTGTACTCTTTTGGTGCGCGTGGCCTGAGCACGGCGCATCGCGCCGCGCGACCAAACCGGCGGGGAGACGCGTTTGGAGCGTCTTGCTGCGGCCGGTAGCCGTTTCTGCGGCCTGCTAGCGTGCCCTCGGGATGGCTCGGCACGATAGTGACTTGGACCAGCCCTGCCTTTTTTTCGCGTCAATCACCTGTCGAAGATGTGACTTGTGCCGGCCGCGTCTTTATGTACACTCTGAACTTGCGGCTCTCGACCCTAGCGCGACGCGCCGGGGTATCGAGGACAAGAACGGGGAGTTCTCCATGCGATATCTGTTGACATCAGTTGCGTTCTACCTTTGCGTCAGCCAGGCTTACGCGGTTGCGACTAATGGCCCCTCGCCTGAGGCCGATCTCGGCTTGGCGAGCATCGCCATGGTCGCTGGGGCCGCTTTTCTGGCGCATCGCCTCCGTCGCCGCTGATCAAGCTCGGAAGACCCGCTTAGACCCATGACTCTGGATGCGCGGGCCGAGCTTGACGACGCGCCAGCGGCGTTGCGCGATCGTGACCTCCTGCTCGCTTTCATCGCGGGACTCGTGGTCGCAATCTGCTGGCGTGACCCCGTCGATGGCTCGCTCTCGCAGCTGTCGACGGATCTCTTCAGGGAGCGTTCGGGGATCGGAGCCGCTGAATTGTTCGCCCTCGCGGTCCTTGGGACGCTGGCGTTTCGCTTCCACCGGGAATCGCTGCTGACGCGAAGCGATCTCGCGATGGTCGCCATCGCCAGCTTGGCCTTCGTGCTGCCATTGCGGTCCGCGGCGAGCGTTCCGCTAACTTTAGTAGGGGTTAAGCTGGTCTTCGGGTCGGATCCGCGGGCCCGTTCCTTCGGTCAAGTTCTGCTCGCGCTTTCCTTTTACGAGTGGCTCGGGCCGCTCATTTTCCATTTGCTGTCTCCTTTGGTTCTTAGAGCCGAAACGATCGCCGTCCAGGCCGCTCTCGCTCCGATTGGCGGGTTCTCGCGTGACGGTCTGACAATCTCACCCGGCGGCGATTTCAAGCTCGCGATCGAAGAAGGCTGCTCCGCATTCCACAATATATCGCTTGCCTCATTGATCTGGATTTCGCTGGTCAAGCTCGAAACGCTGACCCTGAGAACCGCGCATCTTTGGATTTGTGCCGCCATGGCGGCTGGGACCGTTGCCCTCAACACCGCGCGGCTCGCCCTGATGGCGCAGTCCTATCCGATGTACGAATTCTGGCATAATGGCGCGGGCGTTCCGATAATTTCGACCGCGATGCTCGGCGCAATGCTGGTTATCTGTCTTGGCGGCCTGCGAATTGTGGCAAGGCCTTGATCTCCTCTCTCACTGGGCTGCGTGTGATCGCCTTCGTCCTCGTGGCGTTGGCCGTCTCGCTGGGCCTGATCTCGCGCATCGCCACCGTCCGGTCCGGCGCCGCCTCTTTTCCGGGCGTTGAGGCCTTGAGCCTCTCGCCCGGGCAGCCATTTGGACACGCAACATTCGACGGAATCGCCGCGGAAGATGTGCCAAGCATCCGGCTAAAAACGGCGCAATGTAACGAGCCGGTCTATGCCGCGCCGATGAAACTAAGATCGGTCGCCGACGTCGAGCTCGCCGATCGCGCTTACCTCGATCATCAAGGCTATCGTTCGACAAATGTCTATCGCGGCCAAGTGCGTCAGACTTTCTCGCATCTCGCCCGGGTCCTCGCGCGAAATCCATTTGCGCCCTACAGACTCGATTATTTCGTTCGATTTTACGCTCCAGCCGACTGCGCCATCGACGATCAGGCCTACATCGAATGGGCCGAAATGATCTTCGCCAATGGAACGGCGTCGTTCGGTTCCGGTCAGGGTAGCTGATCAGTCGTTGGTAACCGCCGCATGCCGGGTCAGCTGTGGCGATTGGCGCGGATTGACAGCTCCCGCTCTCGGACGGGTTGCCGAGCCGCGTCGAACGTGCATTCTGTGGTCAACGCTCGGAGGCGGCGGTCAGACTAGGCGAAGGATTGCGGGAACCATCATGATTGAGGAGCCGCCCCCCCTTGTCTTCGCCGCCCCCGCCGAACGCCCACCAGCTGAGATTCTTGAACGATTTCGCGGCGTCCCTACGAGCTTCATAGTCGACGCCATGGGTGGAGCGGGCGCTCTTGACTGGCGGATTCGGCCGCTCGTTGGCGCGCCTCTCGTCGGCTTCGCGCTCACCTGCGACTGCGGCCCTCTGGACAACCTGGCTTTCATGGCGGCCCTCGCCGAGTGTCATGCTGGGGACGTCCTCGTGGTCGCGACGGGAGGCCACGTCGGGGCGGCGGTGACCGGAGATCTACTGATCGGGGTCGCACGCAACCGAGGGGCTGCCGGTTTCGTCACCGACGGTCTTGTGCGCGACCTCGCCGACCTCGAAACGATCGGCCTGCCGGTCTATGCGATGGGCGTCACTCCGAATTCGCCGCAAAGACGCGGTCCGGGTTCCGTCGGCCTGCCGATTGTCTGCGGAGGCGTTTCGATCGCCTCGGGCGACGTTGTAGTTGGCGATCGCGACGGCGTTGTGGTCGTGCCGCGCGCGCGGATTACCAGCACGCTCGAGGGCCTCGAACAGGTCAAGGCCGCTGAATCTGCGACGCTCGAGCGCGTGCGCGGGGGCTTGAAAGACCTGCCTGTCGACGTTCCAGCCTTGCGGCGGATCGGCAGGATTTGATGCAAGCGGGCTCGAGGGCGTTCGCCCGTAGTTGAGGCAAACCCTCCATGATCGATTTTCCCGTCATCGATTCCCACATCCATCTCCTCGATCAGAAGCGGTTCGGCTACGCTTGGGCTGACGGCGCCCCCAAGCTCAAGCGCGATTGGACGTCAAACGATCTGGCCAATGCAGCCAAGCCGTATGAAATCGAAGGCTTGGTGTTCGTCGAAGTCGATGTCGACATGCCGCAATATCTCAAAGAGGCTGAGTGGGTCGACGGTCTCGCCAAGCTCGATCCTCGCATCAAGGGCGCCGTCGTCTGCCTGCCGCTCGAGCAGGGCGGTAAAATCGAACTCGAGATGGCGCGGATCGCGAAGCTCAAAACGGTTCGGGGTGTCCGGCGTCTGATCCAGAACCAACCCGACCCTGAATTCGTGTTGAGGCCAGCTTTTCTCGAGGCAATGCGGCTATTGCCCAAATACGACCTTTCCTTCGACATCTGCATCTTCCATTCTCAGATGCCGAACACACTGAAGATGATGCGCCAGTGCCCCGAGGTTTCCTTCGTTCTCGATCACATCGGCAAACCGGGGATCAAGGCCGGGATGATTGAGCCTTGGCGCGCGCAGCTCAAGGAAATGGCTACGCTGCCCAATGTCGTCTGCAAACTTTCTGGCGTCACGACTGAGGCTGACCATGAGGCCTGGTCCCGCGATCAGCTGAGGCCCTACATCGAGCACGTGATCGAGTGCTTCGGCCCCGACCGCATTCTCTATGGCGGCGACTGGCCGGTGTCCGAGCTCGCCGGCAGCTACCGGCAGTGGCTGGAGGCGCTCGACTGGGCGACTACTGGCTTTTCGCCTGCCGACAAACGCAAGCTATTTCGCGATAATGCGATCAACGCATATCGTCTCGAAATGTGATGAACGAGGCTGCGTTTTTCGAGGAGAGGTCATGAGCCCACCGCCGTCCGGTCCCGCTGGAGCCCAATCCCGGTTCTACGGCAAGTTCCGAGGCGTGGTGATTGACAATGTCGACCCGGCCCAGATCGGACGCATCCAGGCGCAGGTTCCCGACGTTCTGGGCGAGATTCCATCGAGCTGGGCGCTCCCCTGCGCGTCGGCGGCCGGCCTTCAGGCCGGCTGCTTCATCGTCCCGCCAATCGGTTCGCAGGTCTGGATCGAGTTCGAGCAGGGCGATCGAGACTATCCGATATGGACTGGCGGCTTCTGGGGACTGGTTGCGGATGTTCCGGCGATCGCGATAAGCCCGCCCCCGATTCCTCCTGGCCAGAATATTGTCCTGCAGACCACCGGCCAGAACACGCTCGCGTTGAGCGACGCCTCGCCATCGCCAACTGGTGGCGGGATCATTCTCAAGGCCGCAGGAGGCGCGATGATAGTGGTCAACGATGCGGGCGTCATCATCAGCAACGGCCGAGGCGCGACAATCACCCTCCTCGGCCCTGCGGTTTCGATCAACTCGGGAGCGCTCTCGGTTACCGGCGCAATGGTTTCGGTCGATGGCGCGCCGTTGACGACCGGCCCCTAGAATCGCGAAATCCCCATCATGGCCGACGGGTACAGGTTCCGATGAACGCGGCCGCCTTGCAACGCCTCGGCTACAGCGTCCCGGCGCTGCGGGCGCTGGCTGCGAAGCGGCTGCCTCGCATGCTCTTCGACATGGTCGACGGAGCCGCTGGCGATGAGATCACCATGCGCCGAAACGAGGCAGCCCTCGCCGCGATCGAATTCGCGCCGAAGCTGCTCGAGGGGGCGCCGACGCGCGACCAATCGATAGAACTATTTGGCGCCAAGCTTCGTTCGCCGGTCATCATCGGGCCGACCGGGCTCGCGGGGCTTTTATGGCCGCACGCCGAACTCGCCGCGGCTCGCGCTGCCGGGCGGTTCGGGACTATCTACTGCACGAGCCACGCCTCGACCGCGACCCTCGAGGATATCGGTGCGGCCACCCCGGGGCCGAAATGGATGCAGGTGTTTCTCTATAAAGATCGTGGCCTCACCGCCGAATTCGCGGCCCGCGCGGCCGCGGCCGGTTACAAGGCGCTGATCCTGACGGTCGACAATCAGGTGTCGGCGGGACGCGACCGCGACGCCCGCAACGGGATGTCCTTTCCCCTGCGCTGGGGCGCGCGCAGCATATTCGACTTCCTGAGCCATCCGGGCTGGCTCATGCGCATGACGCAAACGCCGCGGCCGACCTTCGTCAACTACGGCAAGCGGACCTCGATCATGGACTTCGGTCCGCTGATGGCCGAACAACTCGACCCGGATGTCGGCTGGGCGGATGTCGACGTGCTGCGCAGGCAGTGGCGCGGCCCGCTCGTCATCAAAGGCCTCCTGCATCCGGACGACGCCCGTCGGGCGATCAACCGCGGCGCGGACGGCGTGATCGTCTCCAATCACGGCGGACGTCAGCTTGACAGCATGGTCGCCACGATCTGCGCGCTGCCAGGCGTGGTCGAGGCCGTTGGCGGCCGCGCGCCGGTCATGATCGACGGCGGCTTCCGCCGCGGCGTCGACGTCGTCAAGGCGCTGGCGCTCGGCGCGCGGGCGGTGCTGATCGGCCGGCCGCACCTGTGGGGCGTCGCCTGCGCCGGAGAGGATGGGGTTTTCTGGGTCCTTGACCTGTTCCGGCGCGAAATCGACCGCGCGCTCGCCCTTGGCGGCTGGGACGGAATCGCCAAGCTCGACCGGAGCATCTTTTTTGACGCCATTCCGCCGGCGAAGGGCGCCTGAGGCGCGAACACCGGGCGATACGCGCTATTCTGCCGCGGCCGACTGGACGCTCAGGTGGTCATGCTCCATCTCAAACGGCTCGGCCGGGGTCACGTGGGCGAATTTGGCGAAGCCGTAGAGCATCACGGCGATCCCGAGATAGCTCACCGCCACGACCGGAGATTGGCCGATCCCGAGATCCTCGGCATGGATCAGGCCGAAGAAGGTGAGGATCGAGCCCGCGAGCGCAAAGGCCGCCGCCTTCTCGAGCTGGCGCTCGATGATGAACACGGTGACGGCGCCTAAGATGATCCCAGCGAGCGTGGCGCCGCCGCCGAGCGTCTCCAGGCCCTTGTACAGGACGCCCGTGTTCCCAAGCTTGTCGAAGCCGACCGCAGCCGCATTGGTGCCGGCGGCGCCAAGCGCGCCGTCGATCATGGTTTTGCCCCAGGCGGCGATCTGCGGGATCATCGCGAGAATGATCGCCGGCGCATGGCTCCGAGGCGATTCCTGGAAGGCCTGTGAGCCGATCAGCATGCCGATGTAGAGCAGGATCGGCAGGATCGCGACGACCGGTATCAGGCTCGAGACCAGGGCCACGATTCCGAGCCACGTCAACACCAGCACCATCACGCCGGTCGCCGCGGAATAACCGATCCGCCCGCCCATCGCCTTCCAGCCGGGATGGCCGATGTAAACGGCGTTGATGAACGGATTGCCGAGCAGGCAGCCGATCAGGCTGATGACGCCGTCGGCCGTCAGCACCTGGGTCGTCGGAAACGAATCGCCCGCTGCCGATGCGCTCTCGACATTGTCCATCGCCTCGACGAGATCGTAGATGCCGAAAGGAATCGCAGTGACCAGGATGATTCCGATGAACTTGAAGCCCGAAAAGACGTGGCCCACCGCGGGTACGGGAAACGAGAAGCCGAAGTGCGAAAAGGCGTCGCCAACGCTGCTGACGCTCAAGCCGCCATAGCCAAGGCCGAAAAGGTTCGATCCCCACGCGATGAGCGTGCCGGCCGCGATGGCGATAAGGCCGCCCGGGACCTCCCGGAAATAGCGCACGCCCCCGAACCAGTTCGCGAGGATGATGGCGAAGCAAACGAGGCCAATGAGCGGCGTCTCGAACACCAGGAGGCCCGGCCGCATCGAGATGAAGGTGATCGAAATGCCTGCGAGCGAACCGAGCAGCGCCGCGCGCGGCGTGATCCGGCGGATCACCGGCGCGATGAAGCCGCCCGCCATCAGCACGAAGCTCTGCACGAACACCCAGGTAAGGCCCGCTTCCCAGGCCTGGATCGGATCGTTGGTCCTGAGCAGGATCGGCAGCATGACGACAAAGGTGACGACGAACATATGCGGCACGCTGGTGCCGGACGGCAGCGCGCAGACGTCGGTCCGGCCGGTCTTCTGCGCTAGCCGGTAGGCGAGCCAGGCGTAATAGACCGTGCTGAGGAAGAGCATGAGCCCAAGAGCCGGGAGAATTCTCCCGAACACGAGCGAGTCCGGCATCTTGAGGACAAAACGCAGGAGGCCGGTCAGAACCAGAACGTTGACCAGTATATTGGTGCCGAAGCCAAAGAAGGCGTTCCAGTCGCCTGGAACCCAATAGCGCTCGCGTCCCGTCGCCGTCGTCGTTGACATCGCCCCGCTCCTTCTGTCCTACTTCTTGTTCAGTGCTTGCTCTTCCACTCCGCCAAGGCCTCGATCACGCTCCCAGAATTCGACACCCAGCCGAAGATGCCGCCTTGGGCCTTGATCATCTTCAGTCCCATTTCATGGAACTCTGGAAAGTACGAACCGACGCAATCTTCCAGCACGAGGCAGTCGTAGCCGCGGTCGTTGGCCTCCCGAACCGTGGTATTGACACAGACCTCGGTCGTGACCCCGGTGACGATCAGCTGCTTCACATCCCGGTGTTGCAAGATTGAATGCAGATCAGTGGCGTGGAACGCGCCCTTGCCGGGCTTGTCGATCACCGGTTCGCCAGGCTCGGGATAAAGCTCCGGGATGATGTCGTGACCGGCTTCGCCGCGCACGAGAATTCGGCCCATTGGCCCTTCGTCCCCGATCGTGGTCTTGCTCCCGCCGCGAACCTTCTTGGCGGGCGGCAAATCGCTGAGATCGGGCCGATGTCCTTCGCGCGTGTGGAGGGTGGGAAGACCAGCGCCGCGCCAAGCCGCCAGCAGCCTGCGATTGGGTTCGATGGTCCGACGCAATTGGGAAACGTCGTTGCCGAGCATTTCGCCAAATCCGCCAGGCTCGAGGAAATCGCGTTGCATATCGATGATCAGAAGCGCGCACTGCTCAGGCTTAAGCGCGAAGGCGTAAGGTTCAGCCGCAAGGCCTATGCTCTTGCTCATGCTCGAAGCCATGGATTATTGAGTCCGGAGACCACCGATGATGCCGATGGCGGCGGCCCGAATCCTGCTCTCGACATTTTCGGTCCCCCGCAGAACAGCTCCTCGCCGAGCGCGAAGCAAGGATCGTGCCTAGGCGAAGCTGCAAGGGTCTAGCTATACGCTGCGAGCTGTCCGCGTCGGGTCCTCCTTCGCCAGCGGTGCGATTTCCTGACGAGATCCCAAGTTTGAGATTCGGAATTCCGAATTTAACTTCGACGCTGGCAGCGTGTCCCCCCGCTACGGCGGAACGGCATTGCCCATCGTGCGGATTCGCTGCCGATATTCTATACTGCGGCGCCCAGCAACCGGGCTGCCGGAACCCGACAGTCAAGGGATCTTGCTGCACTCCATCCCCGCAGGAACAGCAATAGTAAGGGCGCAGTTCGCCTCGCCCGGCCTACGGCGACAGCTCCCCGAAGACCGTCGGCACGAGTTCGGACACCGTGGGGTGGATGGCGACTACGCGACTGTAACCCGTCGCGGTAACCCTGGCCGCCATGGCTTCGATAACGCCGTGGATTGCCTCGTCGCCGCCGGGTCCGAGGATCGCCGCGCCGAGAATCGCGTCGTTTTGACTGTCAACAACCACTTTAATGAACCCCTGCGTTTCGCCCCTCTCCACGGCGCGGGCAACATGCGTCATCGGCCGCTTGCCAATGCGCACGGCGTGCCCCTTCGCTTTCGCCTCGGCTTCGGTCAGGCCGACCCGCCCGAGCGGCGGATCGACATAGAGCGCGTAGACAGGGATACGATCGGTCACCCTGCGTCGCGCGCTGTCGAAGAGGTTTTCCGCGACAATCTCGTAATCGTTATAGGCTGTATGGGTGAAGGCGCCGCGGCCGTTGCAGTCGCCAAGCGCCCAGATGTGCGGGACGCTGGTCCTGAGTTCGTCGTCGACCAGAATATATCCGCGCTCGTCGACTGCGACGCCCGCCGCGTCGAGCCCAAGATCGTCGGTGTTCGGCCGGCGGCCGACAGCGACGAGTACGTGCGAGCCCACCACGACAGGCTCGCCGCTTTCGCAGTCGACGCCGACCTCGACGTCGGCGCCGTGTGGGGTGAAGCGGATGCACTCCGCATTGCAACGAACGGTGACGCCCTCCGCCTCGAGGATTCCGCGAATCGCGTCGGAGACATCAGCGTCTTCTCTTGAGACCAGACGCGGCGCCTTCTCAATCACGGTGACGGCGGCGCCCAGCCGCCGGAACAGTTGGGCGAACTCGAGACCGATGTAGCTCCCACCGACAATCGCCAGATGACGCGGCAGAGCATCGAGTTGGAGCAGAGTCGAGTTCGTCAGCGCGCGGACCTGATCGATCCCCTGAAAATTCGGGATCGCGGCCCGTCCGCCGACGTTGATAAAGAGCCGGTCGGCCTCGAGCGTTTCGCCGGCGACTTCGATCGCGTTTGGGGAAACGAAGCGGGCGTGGCCCTCGATCACCCTGCAATTGGCAATACTCTCGAGCCAGGATTCGAGGCCCGCGCGCTTTTCGCCGACGATGCTGTTCATGCGCGACATGACAGCCGCGAAATTGACGCCAACCGGACCGGCTTCGACTCCATAATCGCCGGCGCGTCGAGCGAGATGCGCTGCATAAGCGCTCGCGACCAAAGTCTTGGTGGGAGTGCAACCAACGTTGACGCAAGTTCCTCCGAGAAGCTTGCGCTCAACAAGAGCAACCGTCTTGCCCTCGCGTGCGAGTCGCCCCGCCATCGGCGGTCCTGCCTGGCCAGCCCCAATAACGATAGCGTCGAAACGACGATTCATAGGAGCGCCCAACTCGTGCTTCGGAAAGGCGGTCGCCCGCCAATTTATTTCGTTTGGATTCATGCACGCGAACCCCTCGACGCCAGAGGTCGCCGGACTCACACTAACGGCTAGGCTAGACTATCGTCTACCGGCGGTTACAAAACCTAGGAGTTGAAAACGGGCAATTCTGCACGAAGCGCGGAAGGACCGCTGCGGATGCGATGATGAAATCGGCGGGTGTTACGAACGGAGTCGTTATCGTGATGGCGCTCAGCTTCGTATACGATCATGGGCACGCCTCCCGCCGGGACCGGTCTCTCAGAGGTTCCTGCCTGGCAGACCCACGCTAGGGTGACAAGATGGCGCGATTGTTGTCGGTCAACGTCGGTTTGCCGCGGGATATCCCGTGGAGAGGCATGACAGTGCGGACCGGCGTCTGGAAAGAGGCAGCGCCGGGACGCCGTCGCGTCGGTAGGTTGAACGTCGAGGGAGACGGTCAGGGCGATCTCGCGGGACACGGCGGGGAGCACCGTGCAGTCTTCGTCTACCAGACTGAGTCCTACTCTTACTGGCAGGAACAGCTGGGGAGGAACGACTTTGTCTACGGACAATTCGGCGAGAACTTCACGGTAGACGGCCTGTCTGACGACCGGGTCTGTATCGGAGATCGCTATCGGATCGGCGGCGCTCTATTCGAGGTGACGCAGCCAAGGGTCACCTGCTATCGCATCGGAATTCGTATGAATGAGCCCCGCATGCCGGCGCTCCTGACGTCCAGCGGCCGACCAGGATTCTACTTTCGCGCCCTCGAGGAAGGCGAGGTTGGCGCCGGTGACGAGATCGTGAAGGTCGAGGACGGCGAGGCGCGGATGTCGGTCGCCGAGGTCAATGCGCTGCTTTATTCAGCCGAGCATCCGCGCGATCGACTGGAGCGAGCATCAGAGATTTCGGCGCTGTCGCCGGGATGGAAATCGTCGTTCCTTGCATTGCTAGGCAGTCGGTCGGACGGCAATGCGGGGCTCGCGCCGGCATCAGCCGCACACCCGGCGGCGCCCGGATTTCAACGGCTAAAGGTGACGGCGGTTGACCGGGAATCGGCCGACGTGGTGTCGCTTACGATGCGGAGCCCAGATGACAAGCCGCTGCTGGAGCCGCTGCCTGGCCAATACGTGGTCCTGCTCCTTCGACCGAGCGACGGCAGCAGCCCGCTCTTTCGCAGTTACTCCCTTTCGGGACCCGTCTCGACGGACCACTATCGGATCAGCGTCAAGGTCGAGCCAAACGGGGTAGCGGGCGCCTACCTAAGGGACAATGTGCGAGCGGGCGATCGTCTCGAGGTAAGCTCCCCGCGCGGAAGCTTCGCCCTGCGATCCGGTGAGAGCCCTGTCGTGCTCATTAGCGCTGGGATCGGGGTGACACCTGTCCTCGCCATGCTTTACGCCATGCACTCGGCTGGCTCGAGGCGAAGGGTGCTCTGGCTGCACACCGCACGCGACGGAAGGCACTTCCCATTCAGCGACGAGGTTCGACGTCTCGTCTCAAATCTCGCGGGCGGCCGCAGCTTTATATGTTTCAGCCGGCCGGAGGCGACCGACCGGCCAGGAATTGATTTTGACGCCGCTGGCTATCTCTCCCGGGCGATCTTCGACAAAGTCGGCCTGACGTCAGATGCTGACGTCTACTTGTGTGGACCAGATCGCTTCATGGCGGACATGAGAACGGCGCTGACCGAGTCGGGGATTCCGGCCGACCGCATCCACACCGAGATTTTCAACGGCGGCGTGTCGTCCATGCCGGGTGTCGTCGGAGCCGTGAAGAAGGCTCCGCATCGGCCGCTGGACGACCCCGAAATCGGGCCACTGGTCTCGTTCGCGCGCAGCGGCATGGCGGCTCACTGGAATTCGTCGGCCTACCAGAGCGTGCTGGAGCTTGCCGAGGCCTGCGACGTCCCGGTGCGCTGGGCATGCCGCTCCGGCGTCTGCCACAGCTGCGAGAGCGGTCTCATCTCAGGAAGGGTTATGTACGAGCCTCAACCGCTCGACTTGCCCGCGTCCGGCAACGTCCTCATCTGCTGTTCGCGTCCGGTCGGCGATGTTGTTGTCGATCTGTGACGGCCAAGTCTCTCCCACAGTCCCCGTCCAAGGCGAGCAACGCGGGCCGGTCGCGCCCGCGGCGCGGTCGGGCCGCACGCGACAAGCTCTCACTCAGCGTCGGGTTCGCCCAGGGACAGCATCAAGCGGTTCGCCCAGTTGAAAAACGCGGCGCTCTGGATCACGTCCGCAATCGCGAGATCGTCGAGGCCGGCGTCGCGCAGCCGCCTAATATGTTCGGCGCTGAAGGCGCTCGGCGTCTTCGTCAGCGCGACCGACGCTGCGACGATAGCATTCCAGCGTTCGCCGACGTCTGCGCCGACCCCCTCGCCGAGAAGCCGCTCAATTTCGTCGCGCCGTTTTGAATAGGTCGAAGCGAACCTGGCGTGAACCGAGGCGCAGAAGATGCAGCCGTTGAAGCGCGAGACCGCGAGCGCCGCAAGCTCGCGCTCGGCGCGAGGCAGACCACCGTCGGGATTGTAGAAAATGTCCTTGTCGGTGAGGGTGCGCGCTTCAAGAATACCCGGATCGCGGACCAGCAGCATGAAATAATCGGACTTGCTCCTCGCCTCGTCCACCAGACCCGCCCAATGTCTGGGTGTAAGGTCGCTCAGGGTAAGCGGCTCAAGCCACGGAACCCAGCCGATTTCCTCTTGAGTAAACACCGGCGGCGATTTGACGCGCCGGTGAACGACGACTGCGTCGGTCATTAAAATGAGACCCTTTCGTTTTGCGTCTTCCGTCAGCCGGCGAGGAGCCGCAATCCTTCGATGACACGGATCTGAAACGAGAGAAAAGCAATGGCCTGCGACAGGGTAACGATCTCTGTCGTCGAAAAGCCGGCTGCAAGAAGAGCGCGGAGCGCATCCGGACCTGCGTCTCGGGGATGGAAGACGATGAGATGCGCATGGGCGAACGCTGCCGTGAGCCTTGGCCCCAGCGCGGAAACTTGTTCCGCGTCGGGCGCCCAGGTCGGACCGTCGCGGTCCTCGCGACGAAGTTCGAGCGACGGGAAATGGCCATATGGACCTTTGGCGGCGCCCGAGCTGGCGGCCGCGGCGACGGCGATGGCAAGCGCCGAATCTCGCGTCTTCTCCACGAGGAGATCCGCGTAATGCCCGGCCGCGGTTTCGCTCCGGTGTAAGCGCGCAACAAAGGCGGCGACGGCAAGTCTTTCGCGAAGCGGCAAGCCCTCCGGCGCCTCCGGCGCAAACAGCTCGCGATAGCTGCGCTCTGCGTTGGCGCGCGCCTGCGGCCTCCGTGCACGGACCGCGTCCAGGGTCGACCCGGGCGCGACCCCCACCAGCTGATCGATAATGTCGGAAGCAGATTCAGACATGGAATTTGATCCCTCAGGCCGATCGCCTGGCCGCCGGACGTTCAAATCCTGGGCGCCAGCCGAGCGCAGGCGCGACGTCCGAAGCTATCAGCCGGATCGATCGCAGGATGTCAGCGTGCGGCGGATCGGCGGAATGGACCTGAAACGCAAGATCGGTCACCCGCGCCAGCGCCGTATCCTCGCGGAGCGATGCGATCGCATCCTCTGGAGCGCCGACATGCGCGTCATACGTCGCGATGATGTCGTCGAGAGAATCGCCGCGCGGCGGAAAGCCGGTCGCGGCGAAATGCGCGACGGAGCGCCGCAGGCCTGGCTCGGCGAGCCGGAGAGCGTCGGCCCGCCGCTCGGCGACGAACAAGGTGCGCGAGCCCATGATTCGCGGGGCGCGTCCCGGCGGCAGCGAGGCGAGATAGGCGTCGATGATCGGGTTCTGAATCTCGGCCAGGGTCGCGCGCGGCGAGTCGGGCGGCCGCGGCTGGGTGCGGGAAAGCATGAGGCCGTCGCCCGCTTCGCCGGCGCGCCTTCCGCCCTCGACCGAGAAGGTCGCCTGCCAGACGCGATCGTCGAGATCGCCGGCGGGAGGATAGAGCACGTTATTGGGCGACGAGAGCGGCCGGCCCGCCCAGGCTTCGCGGACGATCGCGAGGTTCCGCCCAAGCGCGGGGCCGCGCCCGGCGAAGGTTTCGCCGAAGGCCAAGAAGGAAGTCGGCGTGCCGCCCGAGCCGACGCCGACTTCGAGCCTCCCGCCAGAGAGGAGATCGACCACGACCGCGTCCTCGGCCGCCCGCACCGCGTTCTCCATCGGAAGGGTGACCACTCCCGTGCCAAGCCGGATGCGGCTCGTCTTCGCGGCGACATGCGCGAGAAAGACGAAGGGCGACGGCAGGCCGCCCTCGTCTTCGTGGAAGTGATGCTGGGCGATCCATGCGCTGTCGTAGCCCGAGCGCTCGGCCTCGACGATTTGTTCGGTCGCGAGACGATAGCGCTCGGCTGCGCTCGCGCGATCGAGAAGCCGCGTGAAAAAACCGAGTTTCCTGGGTGCGGTCATCGTCGTTTGCTCAAGGCTCGGAATTGAGGGCCGGCGACGGAGCCTGCTCGCCCCCGCCCAGATAGGCGTCCCGGATGCGCGGGTCGCGTGCGAGGTCGCTCGCCGCGCCGTCGAGAACGATCCGCCCGTTGCGCAGCACATAGGCGCGATCCGCGATGCTCAGCGCAAGGCTCGCATTCTGCTCCACCATGAAAATCGTCACGCCCTCGCGGTTGATGGCGGAAATGAGTTCGAGCACCCGGTCGACATAGAGCGGCGACAGGCCCATCGTCGGCTCGTCCATGCAAATGAGCCGCGGGCGGCCCATGAGCGAGCGCGCCATCGCAACCATCTGCTGTTCGCCGCCCGAAAGCGTGCCGGCCCGCTGGGCGAGCCGCTCGCGCACGCGCGGGAAGAGCTCTAGCACCCGATCGAAATCCTTGACGGTCTCGGGTCCGCCGCGCCGCGCATAGGCGCCCATCATGACGTTCTCGCGCACGGTCATTTCAGGAAAGAGCCGCCGGGCCTCTGGCACGGAGCCTATTCCGCGCCGCACGATCGCCGGCGTCGTGAGGCCGGCGATATCCGAACCATCGAAGGCGACGGTTCCCGAGCGCGGCTTCGTGAGCCCGAGAATGACCTTCATGGTCGTCGATTTTCCGCTCGCATTGCCGCCGAGAAGCGAAACGATCTCGCCGGCCTCGACGTGGAGCGTGAGGTCGAAATGCACCTGTACGGGCCCGTAGAAGGTGTTGACGCGATCGAGGGCAAGGAGCGGCGTCATAGGCTCGCAGCCATCAGAACTTCAGCCGCGCCCCCGTCATGGCGGCCGTGGCCAAGATAAGCCTCGATCACCTTCGGATCCCGGCGCACCTCGCTGGGAAGGCCCTCGGCGATTTTGACCCCATTATCGATTACATAGACCCGGTCGGATAGCTGCATGACCATATCGAGCTTGTGCTCGATCAGTAGGATCGTGAGGCCGCTCGCCTTGAGCCTCGCGATGATCGACTGCATCTCGGCCGTCTCGGTTTCATTCATGCCCGCGGTCGGCTCGTCGAGCAGCAGGAGACGCGGTTTCAGCGCCAACGCGCGGGCGATCTCGACCCGCCGGCGGTTCGCATAGGAGAGGCTGTAGGCCGGCTGATCGATCCGCGGCAAGAGACGATCGCCGAAGGTCGCAAGGATCTCGCGAACCTCGGCGCGGAGCGCCCGATCCTCGCGGCGCACCTTCGGCGGCTGGATGAGCGCGAGCAAAAGCTCGGCGACCGGTCCGAGAACAGGAATACGCGGCGCAACTGCACGCAGGCGCGTGTGCGCGCCGATCAGCACATTGTCTTCGACGGTGAGATTGGCGAACACGCGCCCATTCTGGAACGTTCGCGCAAGTCCGAGCGCTGCGATCCGCTCCGCTGGGAGACCTGCAACTTCGATGCCGGCGATGCGGATCGAACCCTCGTCCGGTTTGTCCTGTCCGCTCACAAGGTTGAAAAGCGTGGTCTTGCCGGCGCCGTTGGGACCGATGACGCTGACCAGTTCGCCCTCAGCGGCATGAAGCGCGAGGGTGTCAACTGCAGCGAGCCCGCCAAAGCGTCTGGTTAGCCCGGCGACGGTGAGCAGACCGGACATTCCTACGCTGTCCCGAAAAGGCCCTGCGGGCGAAAACGGATCATAAGCAAAAGCACCACGCCATAGATCAGCACCCGATATTCCGCCGTGAAGCGGAACGCTTCCGGCAGGCCGACGAGTACGACGGCGCCCACGATGGCGCCGACCACATTACCCATGCCGCCGAGGATGACCATCGTCAGCGCCAGCAACGAGACCTGCGCGTCGAAAGTCTGGTAATTGATATACGAGAAGAGATGCGCGGAAAGAGCGCCGCTCACCCCTGCCCCGAAACCGCCGAACGCGAAGGCGAGGCTCTTGTACCGGTCGAGCCTGACGCCATAGGACCGTGCGGCGATGTCGTCGTCACGGATCGCGCGCAGCGTGCGACCGAAATGCGAGCCGAGCAGCCTCGCTTGCAGCAGAGCGAGAACGATCATCGCGCCGAAGCAGATCCAGTAGACCGCCGCGGGCGAGTAAAGATCGAACCCGGCGAAGGAGAGAGGCGGGATGCCGCTGAGCCCCATCGCGCCTTGGGTGAGGCTTTCCCAGTTCAGGATGACGAGGCCGACCACCTGGCCGATCGCGAGGGTCGCGATCGCGACATAATGACCGCGCAGCCGGAACGCCGGGTAGACGAGGATCGTGCCGATGGTCGCCGCGAAAAGGCCGGCAAGAGGAATGGCGACCAGGACGGGAAGGCCGAGGTTGAGCGAGACAAGCGCCGACGCATAAGCCCCGATGGCGAGCAGAGCCGCCTGGCCAAGCGAAATCTGCCCGGCGGTCCCGGCGATCAGGGTCAGGCTCAGCGCCAGCATTCCGGCAAGCCAAGCGTTGGTGAGAGTCTGTAGGAGGTACGGCTGGGCGTAGACAAGAGGCAGGGCGACCGCCGCCACACCCGCGGCCCAAAGGATCGACGCCGGGATGCGAACCGGACTGGACGGTGCAAGGAAGGTTCCCGTCAGGGGCTCGGATCGGACGCCGCCCCTGCCGAAAACGCCATTGGGCCGCAGCACGAGGGCGCCGATCAGTAGGACGAAGGCGAAAAGGTCGCGGTAGGTCGCTCCGAAGAGCGCGATTCCGTAGCTTTCCGTGAGACCGAGGACGAGACTGCCAAAGATCGCGCCGGGGACGTTGCCGATGCCGCCAATCACGGTCGCGACGATGCCCTTCAGCATCGCGTTGAAGCTCATGCTGGGATCGATGTGGTTGTAGTACATGCCGACCAAGAGGCCGCTTAAGCCCCCGAGCGCCGAGGCCACGGCGAAAACAACGGCGTTCACCGCGTCGGTCTCGACCCCCATCTGCGCGGCGGCTTCCGGGTCCTGCGCGGTCGCGCGCACCGCCCAGCCAAGTTTCGTGTAGCGGAGGAAGGCGAACAGAATCGCGGCGCTGACGATCCCGATGGCCGCGATCAGGAGGTCGAGCGCGCCGATCGAGCCTCCGCCGATCGCGATACGCCAGTCCGGCAGCGGATTGGGAAGCGCGCGCGGCTCGGGCTTGCAGATGAGCTGCACCAGTTGGTCCAGCACGAAGCTCACCCCAATGGTCGCGAGCAGAGGGGCGATGCGGCTGCGTCCCTGGAGGGGCCGGATCGCAATCCGCTCGATGGCGACGCCCAGCAAGGCGGTCGCCAGGAGAACGACGGCGATCGTGAGCGGCAGCGGCGTTCCGAGAAAGGTGACGCAGGCCCAGCCGACATAGGCGCCGATCGTGTAGACCGAGCCGTGGGCGAAATTGATCAGGTTGGCGACGCCGAAAATCAGCGCGAGTCCGATCGCCAGCAGCGCGTAGATGTTGCCGATGACCAGCCCGTTGATCGTATAGTCTATGAAAGGCCCCAAGCCTGACGCTCCGATCTCCGTACTCCGTCGGGCGCCCTGCCCCTTCAGCCTCCCGGTTTCTTTCCGTCCCAAAGGGCGAACGCGCCGTTCTTCACAACGAGGTAGACGGCCTGCGCGCCTGCGACCCGGCGTGTCTCGGGGTCGAAGGTCGCCTTGCCGTAGATCACGCTCGGCACGTCCTTGATTGCCGCAAGCCCGTCACGAATCTCTTTGCGCTCTATGCCGTAGGCGTTCATTACGTCCGCGAGCAGGACCATCGTATCATAAGCCACCGCGTTGAAATCGTCCGGCTCCTCGCCGTATTTCGCCTTAAACTTGCGGACGAATTCCTGGACTTCCGGCCTCGTGTCGCCAGGAAAGAAATTCAACTCGGTGAACACGCCCTCGGCGGCCGGCCCGGCGAGTTCGATGAACTTCGGCGAGTAGACTGAGCCGATGGCGACCAATGGCTGGGTGAGGCCGACGTCGCGGACCTGCCGGGCGATCAGCGCGCCGTCCGCATAGTAGGAGATCAGCACGACCGCGTCGGGTTTGGCGTCGCGCACTCTGACCAGGGTCGAGCGGAAATCCTTCTCATCCGGCTGATAGCCTTCCGTATCGACTATCGTGATGCCGTATTTCGGCGCGGTCTCGACAAAGATTTTTTCGGCGGCGCGGCCCCAGTCGGTGTTCAGATGAAGCACGGCGAGGCGCTTGAACCCAAGGTCGGCCGCGTATTTCACGAGTCTCGGCGTTTCGTCAGCTTGGCTGATGGAATTGCTCCACATATAGTCGCCGCCCTTGGTGAAGTTCGGGTGCGAGTTCGTGAATCCGAATTGCACGAGGCCGGCGCGCTCATAGATCGGCGAGGCCGCCATCGACGCCGTGCTCGAGAAGTCGCCGGCCTCGACTACGATCTTGGGGTCGCTCACGAATTTCTGCGCAACCGCGACCGACTGGCGCGGATCGGACTGGCTGTCCTCAAAGTCATAGGTCAGCGGACGCCCCTTTATTCCGCCCTTGCCGTTGATCTCTTCCAGCGCGAGATCGAAGCCCTTCTTCCACTGAGCGCCATATTGCGCGTTCTGGCCGGTGAGAGGGCCGCTGACGCCGATAGCCACCGGCTCGCCTGCCGCCGGCTGCGCCAATGCGACGCGCGACTGCGCGACGAACGCCAAGGAAAGCGCGGCTGCTAGGATCCTAAAGGCGGATTTTCTGAAATTCGGCATTTGGTCCTCTATCCCGACGGCGCGCACACACGCGAAAAGACTGGAAGTCGACTCCTTTAATAGACTACTTCCTCGCGGGGAGCCAGGGGCGTGCTACGCCTGCCGCCGGCGCCCCAATCCAGCAGGCAAGCTTTGCGATGAGTTTTTGGTGAGCCTCTGTGGCTCAGAGTGATGACGGTATAAGCAATTGATAAGTGGCGCGCCCGACAGACCTGTGGCCTCTGCCTTCGGAGGATAAAGGTCAAATGTTTCCGAGAGTTTGCCAACCCCCGCCATCATACGATTTTCACCTACAAATCAGAGGCTTGAGCGCAGAAAGCGTACGCCATCACACCCGGGCATCTTCCATTCTTTTCATTTTTGTGGTGAGTATTTGGTGAGTTAAAACTTGCCTTGAGCGAACGATGCCGAAGCTGACCAAGACCGTTGTTGACGCAGCCACCCCTCGGGCAAAGCAATTCACCTTATGGTGCAGCGATCTCCCGGGCTTCGGGGTGTACATTCTTCCGACCGGCAATCGCACCTATTTCGTCGACTACCGGAACAGCACCGGCGTCCGCCGTCGGCTGACGATTGGCAGGCATGGCAAACTGACAACCGAAGGCGCCCGCAAGATCGCAATAGCGACCATGGGCGAAGTGGTCAAAGGTGAGGACCCGGCCGAAGAGCGCGTCTCCCGCCGCAACTCTCTTACGGTGAAAGAGCTTTGCGACCGCTATCTACAGGCTGCCGAGCGCGGGCATATCATGGGCAAACGGAATCGCCCGAAGAAGTTCAGTACCTTATACGTTGATCGCGGCCGCATCTCACGTCACATCCTCCCTCTTCTCGGTAATAAACTCGTTCGCGATGTTACTCAAACGGATGTCAATCGCTTTATTCGTGACGTCGCTGGCGGCAAGACCGCGACTATCCAAACAACGGAAAAGAAACGAGGAAAGGCAATCGTGGAAGGAGGCAAAGGAACCGCGGCACGGACGGTCGGCCTCCTTGGCGGCATCCTTTCGTTCGCAGTGTCGGAAGGCGTGATCCCCGCCAGTCCGGCGCGCGGCGTTAAGCGACCGGCAGACAACCACCGCGCACGACGACTAACTCCAGAGGAATACCGCCAACTCGGCAAGGCTCTCACAGACGCCGAGCAGGAAGCGGAGACTGCACAAGGCATAGCCGGCGTTTGGCTTCTTGCCCTGACGGGCTGCAGATCGGGCGAAATCACCAACCTGAAGTGGGCCGAGATCGATGAAGTGGGTAGTTGTTTTCGCCTGCAGGATAGCAAGGAAGGCGCATCGGTTAGACCTATCGGACGGTCAGTTCTTGACTGCCTCTCGACGATTGAAATGAAATTGAGCTGCCCTTACGTGCTGGCGCCCATACGAAGCGGTGAAGCGTTCGGCGGAATGCCCCGCGCTTGGAAACGGATTGTGCAAAGGGCCAAACTACAAGGTGTTACTCCGCACACGCTAAGGCATTCGTTTGCGTCTGTGGCGGGAGACTTGGGCTTCACGGAGTCCACCATCGCAGCGATGCTAGGTCATTCAGCAGGGTCGATCACCAGTCGTTATGTCCACCACCTCGACACTGTGCTCGTTGCGGCGGCCGACAAAGTGGCCAAAGCAATTCATGAAATGATGACAGATTGTGAATGAGCTGGACGCCGGATTTAGGACCATTGGCTAAGGTGTGAAATGTCCTGCTCTGTCGCAACCGACGGAAGGGGATGCGTCGGGCGTTCGCCAAAACTCGAGAGGTAGGCGTCGGCATCCATGACGCCGCTGTCGCCGCGATCTTCGAAACCCGATTCCCAGATCGCCTCCGCGACTGCCGCCGCCGGTTCCCGACAGATTCGCGCGATATGCGCAACGCGTACGCTCCGATCATAGCTGTACAGCACGTCGTTCATATCGAAAAGAATGGTCGAGATCACGAGATCGGCGCACACGAAGTCCGTGCCAACTGTGGAGGGGGCGAGCGATGAGGCGCAAGGCAAAAGAGATTACGTCGACAAAGTCAGAATAGACCCCCATTCGACCTAAAGCGACCGTTCGCAGGCTGGTCGTAAGCGCGCCGTCAGGATCACATCCGGCGGAACAGCACGCTCAGATTGTTTGCGGGCATTTCGGTGACACCGGGAGCCGAGAATCCAACGGAGCGGGCTATCGCAGCAACTGCCTCGAGGTCGCGCAGACCCCAGGTCGGGTTGCGATCGCGAAGGTTCCGGTCGAAAGCCTGGTTGCTCGGAGCCGTTGCGAACCCTTCGTGTTTGTACGGGCCATAGAGATAGAACGGCGACGCCGGTGAAAGTACCGCTGCCGCCCCTTTGATCAATCCGACCGTCGCGTCCCAAGGTGAAATATGGACCATGTTGATGCAGATGATTCCGTCCGCCGAACCGATCGGCCAAAATGATTGAGAGGCATCCAAGACAATTGGCGCGCGCACATTCACGACGTGCGTGGCCTTCGTCCATGCGGCGATACTCTTTAAGGCCTCAGGGTCTGGATCGGAAGGTTGGAAAACGAGACTGGGAAAATTTCTCGCAAAATGAACGACGTGCTCGCCCGAGCCGCTTGCGATTTCGAGGATGACACCCCTCTGCGGCAGGACATCCCGAAGGACATCGAGAATGAAATTGCGATTACGTAAGGTTGCCGGCGCGTACTGCCGATGATCGGTCATCTTCCCCGCATATTCGACTTGGCTGAAGCTTTGCTTACGCCATGCGCCTCAGTCAGCTTCGCGGCGAGTTCGGATGTGTTCACTGCAGAGGTTCTCGTGATTCGGTTCGAGGCCGTCTACGGCGTGGCCCATTCTTATGTCATTGTTGCGTCATTTGCGGAACCACGGGACTCCCGCGACCCCCGTGACGAGACGACAACGCGAGCTGTCGATCGCCTAGGGGCTCGGCCTTGCAATGACCAGGGCTCAGATAGGTTCGTCGACCTATTTGTGAGGAGTGCGCCATGGTCAACCCGAGAGGAGCGTCACGATGGCGACGGGTACAGTGAAATGGTTCAATGCGACGAAGGGCTTCGGATTCATCCAGCCCGACGCGGGGGGTCCCGATGTTTTCGTCCATATCAGCGCGGTCGAGCGGGCTGGAATTCGTGACTTGAATGAAGGGCAGAAGATCGCGTACGAGATCGTCGCCGACAAGCGCACCGGCAAATCCTCGGCGGACAATTTGAAGCCCGTCTGAGATTGGCCAATCAGTCGAGACGAGCGGCGCCTGCAATCCTTGCGCTGAAGGATTGCTGTCGGCACCAACAAATGTGAAGCCCTCGAAGCGCTTCGATGTTTTCTCGAGCGGCTACCAGTCGGACCCATCTTCAGTCGTAGTGTGAGTCAGGGAGCAACGACGCTTTGTCCGAGGAATCTCTCAGAGGATCGGATGCAATCTCTGTTCAAGAGCTTGCGGATATGCGGTCCACGGGAGGGGAGCACGTCGTTCTCGATGTGCGAGAGGCGAGAGAGCTTGATATCTGCCAGCTAGAAGGCGCCCTGCATATTCCGATGGCGGAGGTCCCGGCGCGCGTCAATGACCTGCCGACGAATCAACCCTTGGTAGTTATTTGCCATCACGGCGCTCGGAGTCAGATGGTCGTCGACTTTCTACGAGACGCCGGTTTTGACAATGCCGTCAACCTCGACGGCGGCATCGAAGCCTGGGCCTCCGAGATCGACCGAACGATGCGGCGCTATCGATAGCGTGCATTCAAAGAGGAATTGCGACGCATGCCGCCGACTGACTCGATGGAGAAGCCGCCAGCCGTCGAACGCACGGGCCGCCCGATCGCTATCTTCTCCAACAGCTACGCTCGGCTGCCAGAGCGTTTTTTCGCGCGGCTCGCTCCCACGCCAGCGACGAAGCCCCGCCTGATCAAGTTCAACGAATCGCTCGCTTCGGAACTGGGGGTCAATGCGAAAGGCCTCGAACCGGACGAGCTGGCGGCGGTGTTTGCCGGCAACGTTACGCCGCCGGGCGCAGAGCCGATCGCGATGGCCTACGCCGGGCATCAATTCGGCAATTTCGTTTCTCAGCTTGGCGACGGCCGCGCTATCCTCCTCGGCGAGGTCCTGGACCGCAACGGCGAGCGGCGCGATGTCCAATTGAAGGGCGCGGGCAGAACGCCGTTCTCGCGGCGCGGAGACGGCCGCGCCGCATTAGGGCCGGTCCTGCGCGAATATCTCGTCAGCGAAGCGATGCATTCGCTCGGAATTCCGACCACACGGGCCCTGGCGGCGGTCTCAACCGGTGAACCAGTTTATCGCGACCGTCAGTTACCGGGAGCCGTGCTGACCCGCGTCGCATCCAGTCACATCCGGGTCGGAACCTTCCAATATTTTGCCGCGCGCGGCGACCTCGAAGCCATCGAACGTCTTTCCGACTACGTCATTGATCGTCACTTCCCCGAGGTCCGCGATGCCGAAAGGCCCCGCCTGGCGCTCATTCGGGCCGTGGTGGAGCGCCAGGCCCTGTTGATCGCGCGTTGGATGCATGTTGGTTTCATCCATGGCGTGATGAATACCGACAACACTGCGCTTTCAGGGGAGACCATCGATTTTGGACCGTGCGCCTTCATGGATTTGTACGATCCTGCGACCACCTTCAGCGCGATCGATGAATTCGGTCGCTACGCCTACGCCAATCAACCGACCATTGCGCAATGGAATCTCGCCAGGTTCGCCGAGACCCTGCTTCCGCTCCTGGATCCGAACCCAGAGCGGGCGGTCGAACTTGCGAGCGAGGCGATCTCCGCGTTTACGTCGAGCTATCAGGAGCATTGGCTTGCCGGCATACGAGACAAGCTCGGAATCTCCGGCAATGAAGAGGGCGATCTCGATCTGGTCCGCGAATTGCTCCAGGCGATGCATGAGAACGCCGCGGACTTCACCCTGACCTTCCGTCGGCTATGCGCCGCCGCTGCGGACGAGACCGCGGACGCCGAGGTGCGCGGTTTGTTCGCGAACCCAGACGCCTACGATAGTTGGGCCGCCAGATGGCGATCGCGTCTGGCCGTTGACGAGCGGGAACCCAACGCACGCGCCGAGGCGATGCGAGCCGTCAATCCAGCTTTCATTCCGCGCAATCATCGCGTCGAACAAGCGCTAGATGCGGCGATCGAGTCTGGAGACTTCTCGCCGTTCGCCGACCTGCTGACGGTTCTCTCGCGACCTTACGAGGATCAAGCGGCCTTCGCCGACTATGCCAACCCGCCTCAAACAGGTGAACGCGTTTTCCGCACATTCTGCGGGACTTGATTAGAATTTAGGTGCGAGGTCGCGCGTCGAGAGACCAATTTTCAGCTAATAGCACCCCGATGGCTGAGGTCGGGGCAAAGCGAGGCGCCGCCCCCTATAAGGGCCCCCCAGAGTGCTGAAACCGAGCTTAGGACGGCTGGATCGATGCTCATGCGTGCTCCAGGACGTCTTTGCGTTTCAGCACTTCGCTGCGGCCGAGCGGCTCGAAATGTCCGAGATCCATTGTCTGGCCGGCGTCGGGTTCGGGCTTCTTGATGCGGAACCAGGCGACATACAGCGCTGGAAGAAAGACAAGGGTCAGTACCGTCGCGATCGCCAAGCCACCCATGATCGCGTAGGCCATCGGACCCCAGAAGACCGTGGGCGCGATGGGAATCATGCCCAGGATCGCCGCCGAAGCCGTGAGCAGGATCGGGCGGACTCGGTGACTGGTGGCGTCGACAACCGCGTCCCAGGGGTGGAGTCCCTTCGCCTTGTCCGTCTCGATCTGGTTGATGAGGATAACCGAGTTGCGGGCGATCATGCCCGTCAGCGCGAGCACGCCGAGGATCGCCACGAAACCAAGCGGCTTGTCCGCGAGGAGAAGCGCCGCGACGACTCCGATGACGCCCATGGGCGCGACGCTCAGCACAAGAAACATGCTGCTGAACCTCTGAAGTTGGAACATCAGCACCGTGAGCATGATGACGAGCATCAAAGGCACGACGGCGATGACCGAGGCCTGCGCCTTGTCGCTCTCCTCCACGCTTCCCCCCATGTTGACATGGTACCCGGTCGGCAGGCTGGCGTTCAGCGCCGCGATCTGCGGCTCGAGCGACTGAACGACCGTGGCGGCCTGGACGCCCGGCGCGAGGTCCGCCTGCACCGTCACGGTGGGTTGTCGATCCCGGCGCCAGACGATGGGATATTCCTGCCCGTACTCGACGGAAGCGATTTGACTCAACGGAACGGTTTTCCCGTTCGGCAGCGGAACCTGAAGGGTCCGAATTGTCGACAGCGACGTGCGCTGCTCGGCGGAGGCCCGGACTAGGACATCAACGAGCCAAAGTTAGGGAAAGCCCCGGCCGAAGCCGGGGCCTGAACCCTTAGAATCGGATGCCGAGGTTCTTCCGGAAGAAGCTGCCCTCGCCGCCGGAGAGTCCGCCGCCGAACACGCCGCCGTTCTTATTGATCGCATCCACGCTGATGCCGGTGGTTGCGGCAAGGGGTTTCGCGAGCGCACCGCTTTCGCGCTTCGCGATCTCCAGGTTCTTCGCGACCATTTCGATCGGGGCGAGCACCGCCGTCACAGTACCGCGCAGCATTTGATTGCCCACATCCATCTTGCATTGGTGGTCGAGGTCCTTTTTGGCCGACTCCATGTCGGCCGCGCCGGACCCACGCTGCTCGATCCGGACCTGCTTCAACTCCTGGTGGAAGTTGAGGCTAACCAGTTTCTCGACGTTCTCCGCGCCGAGAGATTCGAGCTGCTTGTCGAACCAGTGGTCATACCGGGCATCCATGTCCTGGACGCCGGCGTCCTTCAGCGCGGGAGCAACGTACGTATCGAAAGTCGCCCGAAGCTGCGATCGCTTCGCTTTCATCCAGGCGTCCCGGTACTCTGGAGTGACGGCCGCGTTGTCCGCACCAGCAACGTTCTTGTCGAGCTTCTGCAGATACGAGACCCGCTCGTCTCGGAACTTGTCCACCTGCTGAATGCAAGGATCCAGGGCGTCGAAGACACCGCCCCCCGCCATCGCAGGCGCTGTGCCCCAGACCGCTGTAAGAGCGACACCGGAGAGGAGAAGTTTCGTCATCGGGTTCATGGCTTTGAGTCCTGTCTTAGATTGAGGATTGTGGCGGCCTGAACGGCCGCCACAGGTGCATCTGCTAGAAGCGGATACCGAGGTTCTTCCGGAAGAAGCTGTTCTCGCCGCCGGAGAGACCACCGCCGAACACTCCGCCATTCTCGTTGATCGCATCGACGCTGATCCCGGTCGTGGCTCGCACGACCTTGGCCACCTCGCCGCTCTCATGGGCCGCAGCCTTGAGGTTGCCGTCCACGATTTTGACGGGCGCCGCGAGGACCTTCATGATTTCCCCGTTGGGGCCGAAGGGGCGCTCCGCGAACAGCTCATTGACGATCACGCCGACCGTCGCGCAGCCTGCTGCCGCGACGGGCTGAGCGAGAGACTCCTTGCAGATGAGGATCGTGCTGCTTTCCTCGGCCCGGGCCGCGGCTCCGCCGAGGATGACGCTTGCAATCGCGAGGGCGGCAAGCGACACGCCGTTCAAGGTCTTGCGCATGTGATAAGTCCTGTGGTTTGCCTTTTCATCGCGGCCCGCTCGATGACTGGCCGCGCCTTAGCAATTAATTGCCAGTTGCGTGTATTCAAGGACGCATAGCCATATTTTTTCTGACAAAATACGTTAGCTTTACTATGGTTTTTGCGAACCAGCATAGGTTTTTAACGATTTTTTAGATAACAATTCCAAATTGCGGCCAGACTATACAAATACGGGCAAATTCCGCGCCGCAAACACAGAAATTGCCAAATTCCGCGCGTCGCGTCATATTTCGGACGGCCTGAGATCGGAGTCGCCAGAATGGAGCAAACCCAGTCCTCCCTGGTCGGCGTCCTCCCGAGCGATGCAGCGCTGCGCCTGCGGCGAATGCTTCGCTTCCTCCGTATCGAGCAAAAAGTAAATTATACGCTTGTGGCGAACTTCATTAAGAT
Organism: uncultured Alphaproteobacteria bacterium; assembly: GCA_963794655.1. GTDB lineage: Bacteria > Pseudomonadota > Alphaproteobacteria > Rhizobiales > Beijerinckiaceae > Roseiarcus. Next base: position 7,945 of record CAWCEV010000003.1, on the reverse strand, counting down.
TGATGTCGATAAAATATATGCAATAACAGCTCCGGTGAGCCGTTCTGTTGGTACATACGAAATACTCCGGGGCGTCGAAGAATTCTGCCGTAGCAAAAATATTGTATATCGGGATGAGACGTTCAACGATGAGCAATCGGGATTGGATTATATCTTGGATTCTCTGCACTTGGATCAGGAATTGATAGCCGCATCGATCCGTCGCGTCGAAGGCCGGTATTTGCTATTCAGTCTCCTCGACAATCATAATATTGCTGTCACATGGATCGAATTGTTTGGAATTTCAAAGAAACTGACCGTACCTGTGTTTAAGGGCCGCCGCATTGGCCGGGATGGTCATGAGATCATTTATAAAGGTTTTTATTATGAATATAAATCGACGTTATTCATTTATGGTCATATCGCCGGCACTCCGCTAACTCGCTCGATCGTGCTCGTCCCTGCCGGAAATCCTCGAACCAAGGATAGGCAGGGTGTTATGACGGGCGCATCTGACGGAGACGCTTTGTTCGTGTCAGCCTGCTACCTGACGCGGCTTGGAGATAATACTCCGTGGAAGGACCATGAGCACTTACTTGGCGAGAAGACTCCGGATTCTCTCCATGAGAAGTTTGGCTACGCCGTGGAGAGCATCACTGCAAGAGCGAACCTTTGCGCGTCAGTTCACAGAGGGAGCGGATAGTTCTGCCCGCCGGCAGCCGCATCTCATTAAAACAAACCGGTCTCTTCCTGATAGGGTTTGCCTGCGTACACAGCCTCAAGAACGTTCCGGAGGAACTCACGGATTGCTGGCTGCTGCGCTGTCTGCTGCCCGGGGCATAGATCAAAAGCCCCGACACTCGGAAAAAGATGAGCTGGAACGCCGCCAAAAGTGGAAGGGTGCCGGACAAACATGCTTTTCCTGCGACCCTCGAAGCGGGGGCCGGCGCCGTCACCGGGAAATAGTATATAAGCGCCGCGACTCCCCAGAATGCCGTCGCGATAGGTATGCATCTTAAAGAGGTCGTCGCGCTTGTGTACGCGCGTGATTTCACGCTCGTAGTCGGTCGCGTCATCGCTTGGAGGTTCCTGATCGTCGGCGTCGGCATCGGCGTCGGCGAAGAGCTGATCGAGTTCTCCAGACTGCAATCGGTACTTCGCGTCGAAGTGCAGCCAATGCCTCTGCCGTTGGTGTTCACCGTCCACGATAAGCTCGATGCTATAATCAGGGTCGAACCGCGCCGTATAGCTGCCGTGCCAGCTCGCCAACGAGTGCGTGGGTCGGGGAAATGCGCGGTTGTAAAAAAGATTGATCCGAAGGGATCGGCCTCCATCACGACGATAGAGATAGCTGGTTCTGCTTCTTCGCCCGCGCAATAGCCGAACCTGAAGACGCTCCTCGCTAACGTCGATCATGGAGCCGTCACTCGGCAACTCCGTCTCCGAAAGCTCCGCGAGGGTGCGGCGCAGCAGGAAAAAACACCAGTATTCGTAAAGCTCATTGACCGGCCGTATGTCCCCGATCAGGCCGTCTGCAAGGCTCTCGGCGCGCTTCCATGGCAGCTCAAGGCTCATGCGAAGCGAAAGATCGAATTTCAAAATTTCGCGGTAGCCGCGCCGCTTCTGCAGCACCTGAGAGTTTGAAGGAAAGGCCTGGAACAGGCCTACCGGTCGCCATGCATCCGACGATAGCTCGTCACCCAGCATAAAAATCCACTCTTCCACTTCGCGGAGGGAAGCGCGGCGGCCATTGCGTTTCAGCATAATGGCCAGACGATGAGCTATCAGGCGAAGTTCTTCGACAAAGGATTTAACGTAGCGATTTTCTGGCGTGTCGGTTGTTTCATGCGTCTCAATGGCCGGAAACTCGCGCGGGCTGTAGCCCCTGAAAATACCGGCCAGCGGCCCGCCGCGTGCTAGGCTCGACTGATCAAGCTCCTGAATAAATGAGGTAAGGTCAGGCTCCTCTATGGAGGTTATGTCCTGAACCGCATGACGCTGTTCCAGCCTTGAATGGAACGAGCGGCGCATCTCATCCAGGGCGAGCGGCAAGTTGCGCTCGGCCATTATATAGCGGAGCTGAAAAAGAAGCGCTGCCTCCGTCTCTGGCGTAACATCTGCAAGGTTGAACGCGGCGCTGACTGGACTGTCATACTGCAAAAGGAGGTCCGCAAATTCTTCAGCGACAGAGTCGAGAAGAGCGCGAAATTCGTCAAAATATCCAATCTTGCGACAAACGACTTCGGTCATCAGCTGAGCGTCAGGGCGCGGGCTGAGATCAAGAATCCCGGCGTGATTGCGCAACCGTAATTGCCCCGAGATGGTCAACGTGCCGTCGCCGTTCGCCCTCCATCGACGTACTGGGTCCGGTTTGAAGATGGTGGCCATGCGAGCCTTGAATGGCCAACTTCGATTAGTTGCACTTGCCGCCTCGGCATCGGCCTTCGCAATCGGCAAGGTAACATCTACAAAATATTCGGTGTTCTCTCGGAGCTGCAGCCGCTCGAAAAGGACGGGCGCGTCATCGCGCCAACACAAAGCTGGAATGCCGCGAAGGCCCGCTTCATCAAGCTCTGTTTCTTCGTCTGCAAGGACAATACCGGGCGCGGACGGCAATGCATGCAGCGGCCGTCCACGCCCTTTAGACCACTCAAGCTCTATGTTGGTCTTGTCGTCCCATGAGAATTTTGCACGGTGAAGGGGTGTCGGCATGGCGTCAATTGACGAATGAAACGTAACCGGTCGCGCTCAGGCGGTCGTGCATGGCGTCGAGCTTCCGGCGGGAAAGCATCAACTGATCGCCGGAACCGGGCAACGTGAGTTTGCGAGCGGCGGGAATTTCGATCTTCGTGCCAACGCCAAGCACATAGCTGGCGGCGGGCGTCGAGCTGCCGTCATTCCCGGCAAGAAAAGCGGAAATAGCGCGGATGCTATCGCCAAGCGCACGACGGTTGCCGTGAATTTTTGGAAGCACTTTTTGCAGGAAAGCCTTGTCGAGACCTTCCGGCCAGCTGGTCAGAATTTCTGTCTTGTCGCTGCCGGTGACGATCTTGGTCTCGATCCATCCGTTGAGATAGACAAACACCTCTTTGGCTATACGATAGCCGAACGGAAAGCCGACAGGGCCAAGCAGATCGTAACAGCCGTCAAGCGCTGCGATGACGGGCTGCCTGATCTGGTCGATTTCGGCGGCAGTAAATCCGGCCTTGGTCAGGCTGTCCAGGATCGTGGCAGGATTGCTCACCGCATGGCGTTGGGTTTCACGATCCTCGATGCCGCGTTTCAGCACCTGGTCAGCGTAGCCGATGTTGATCGTGCCGCCCGGTTCAGCCCGCGTCGAAGCCAGAAGATAAGCGCTCGGCCTCTCGGAACTCAGGTCGATCACGTGGGCGCGGTCCAGGACCTTCGGCGAGAACATGTATGTTGTTTCGTCAACGTTCACGGTGCCGACGAAAAACAGATTGGGCGGCAGGATAAAGCCTCGCCCTTCTGCAATCATGGCCTTAGCGGCCGCAGCCTCCCGGGTGCTTTCGCCCTGAAGGACGGTTTCGATCAACGCAAGATCGTCGTCCCCGATAAGCGAAAGACCGTTTTCGGCATCCAGAATGCCCGCCGCTTCCATCAGCGATAAAAACGGGGCGAAGTACCGTTCGACATGGGACAAATTCATCTCATCGAAAATCAGAAAATGGGGAATGTCGGCGGCATCCGGGTGGCTGGCCCGCAGAATGAGGCGAATGGTGTTTGTGATTTCGTAGCTTTCGTGCGTGGAGGTTCCGTCCGGAAGCTTCCGTTCCGGACCAAAGGGCGTCCGAAAGCCGAGAAGCCGCTTCGGCGAGGTCCAATCCGGCCCGACGGCCACAAGCTCGAAAAGCGCGCCGTCAACCTTGCCGGCATAGTGTCTCTGCAGGCCTTCGGCGAGTTTGAGCGCCGCCCGTGACTTCCCGGTGCCCGAAGGACCGGTAAGGATCACGAAATTCTTGGCGGCCAGCGCGGCGACCAGATCGAACGAAACCTCGGAAAGATTTTCTTCCCGTGTTTCACCTGAGGGAAGCGTCTTCACCGGCAGATAATCTGCGGGGGCTGGAGGAGCTGAAACAAAAATCGGATCGTCAGCTGTAGAAGCAGCCTCAACGGTCCGGTCAAAAACCGCGTCGATTTCGGCGGGGGTCAAACCGACCGTTGAAATGAACTGATCCCGGAGGATGGTCAGACGGGTGACATCGTCGGCAGCTGTTCCGAGCACCGTGTCAAGGTCTTTGCCGCGCCAGTACCAGATTGCAGCCTCGGTAACGTTCGGAAGCGGCTTGCGGGCGTCTGTAGTGAGACACAGCTTTGCCAGCTCGGCTTCATGCCCTGGTTTAAGACTTGCTCTGCGCGGCTTCTCCGCGCTCAAGGCGATGACACTTTGCCAGGGCGTGCCGGAAATGGTCGAGTTCGTGCCGTTGGATCTGTACCGCTCCGGTCGATACCCGGTCTTAGCCGCTTCGCGCAGCGCGAACGGGTTCAGATAGTAGTGTTCCTGATCGCCGAGCGCGGTCCCGCCGATTTCGTCAAGGGCTTGCAAAAATACTGGTTCGGATTCAGCGATCGCAACGCTGGCGGCACCTTTAATGGCGAGCGTTCTTTTGACGATGAGGAAGTCGAACAGCGGTGTCCGCTTGGCTCTGGAATCGCCCAGGCGTTCGACGGCCGCTTTGATGCGTGAAGCGGAAAGGTAGGTTGCCACGGTCTGCCCTTTTAAACCGCTTCATCTTCAAGGTCTTCTTCGTCAACGAGTTCCAAAAGGCGTTCGACCATCAGCTCGCAGAAATCCTTTTTGATATCGATGCCGATGCATCTGAATCCATGTTTCCGAGCAAAAATCAGAGACGTTCCGCTGCCCGCGAACGGATCAAGGACCACGCCGCGCGGCGGTGTCGTTGTCAAAATTGGAATGCGCACCAGCTCCTCGGAGAAACGGGCCTTATGCCCGTTCTGGAGGCCGCGCACCGGCGGAACATCCCACGTATCGAGCGGAGGCAGAATTGAACCGGAGTCGGCGACACGACTAACTGAGTTCTTGTCGAAATAGTACCAACGCTCTTTCACGAAATGAAAAACGTATTCATGCGAGATCGAGCAACGATCCCTGACCTGATCAGGAATTGGGTTGGGCTTTAGCCAGACGTTGTCGTTTCGAACGGTCCATCCTTTATCCTGCATCGCAATTGCGAGGCGATGAGGAATGAGCAGGAGCTGCTTCGGAATGCACCATTTTCCGTCGCCTTTGCGGTCCTGCGGCCGAATTCCAAACCGCCGGGCGTTTTGTTTTGCTTCGCTGCTCTTATGCGCGCCCTTCCCGCTCCAGTAGGTATCGCCGATGTTCACCCACATGCTGCCATTGGGTGCCAAAATCGGTTCGCATTTGTCGAATGTCTGGGCCAGTTTTTCAATGAACTGCGACGGGTGCTCTTCGAGACCGATCTGTCCGTTCACTTCATAGTCGCGCTGGCCGTAGAAAGGGGGTGACGTCACGATACAGTTGACGATCATGCCATGCGTGGCCAGCAAAGTGAGGGCGTCGTTCACCTCCATATTGAAAACGAGTGCCGTATCATCCGCATAAAACGCGTGTTTCGTAAGGGCCGTCGAGCTAAATGCATCTTCGGACACAACAACCGGATGCATTGCCTCATTTGCCTTTGTCTTGGGCTTCGGAACCGCCTTCGCCCGCTTCACAAATTGCGGCTGCTTTGTCGCTGTGTTGTTAGCAACTAACCTGAGGGCCGACGTTTTCATATTTTCCATTCAAGGTTAGCCTACCCGTCCGCCACCCATGACGTTGCAGCCCAGCTGCTTTTCACGTTCGGCCCCAAAACAAATCAGCGAAAAACGATGCCAGAAACAGACGGCCGCGTATCCACCGGCTCGCCGTTGGTCACTGCAATTTTGCGTGCGGTTTGGCATTTCAATACTCACTGCCAGGATTGCCGTCAGCCGCTCTTGACCAACCGCAGCATCACGAGGCCGGGCGGAAGGTCCGGCTGCCGTGGGTAGTCAAGGTCGGGCAGATAGACGCCGCAGCTCGAGATGCCCCGTTTGCTGCGGGCCTCCGCTCGCCATAGGCAGTCGTATGAAAACCGGTCGGTCAGATCGCGGAGGCTGATTTCGGGGCCAAATTTCGCGGCGAGACGCGCTAGGCGATACGAACCGCGCCTTGCGCAGACGCGGCACGCGATCCTGACCACGACGAAGGGATAGAGGGCGAGACAATCGCGGGTGTCCATGCTTGACGTTCTCTCTTTGTTCTCTCCCCGTCAAGTGGCAGGACATCGGACACTGGAACGGAAGGATGGACCTCCGCTTTACAAAAGTGGTGGATCTCTGCACGCATCGGCGACGACGGCGCCGTTAATAGTCCGGGGGGTCCAGAAGTCTTGAAAGCACGACCGGCGCTTCGATCTTCGCCTCGGCACGCTCGATGACATAGCGGACGGTGTCCGCATAAAACGAGGGCGCACCGGGCGCGATGTGTATCTTGGCGATCAGGGTGTTCATGTCGCAGGCGATCGCGGTTCCCTTGCCGGGTGCGGGAAGCTTCACGATGGCCCGCAGTTCCTGTTCGTGCGCAAACGAAGCGCGCTTTATGAAGGGCATGATGTGCCGGTGACCCTTTTCAATCGGGTCGTCATCGAAATTCATGTAACGGACACGGTCTATGTGGATGCCGTCGCCCTGCATGGCGCTTTCGAGCCTGGCCTGCGTTGATTCGATAGCGATTCCATTGCCTGCGGGACCGTACAGTTGCCACATGGCCTCCGACTCGTGGTCATTGATGTGCCAGCAAGTCGCACCGAACTTGGCATTGGTTTCGCGAAGGAGCTGCAGCATGTTCAGTCTGCGCTCTCCATACCGAACGATGGCATCTAAATGGGCTGGGTCGGCGTGAGGATAATGGGCGGCAATAGCGTCCCGGGTCTGCTGCATCTGATCGAGATAGGAACGGTTCAAATCCATCAACGCTTTTATGTAGCTGCGCGGCAGCCACCCCTCGTAGGGATCTTTGAACTCGGATATGCACGTAAAGCGAACTGTGCCGGTTGCGATCATGTTCACAAATTTGGCGAGATCGATGTAGCGCCAGATTTTCATTCAGCCAGCCACTTCGCGTAGGCCCTGACGTCGATCATCGGCACTGTGGCGCTGCTCTGTAACCGCGCGATCAGCTCAAGCAGGAATGCCGTCGCCGGCTTGCCTTGAGGCACGATGGTGTGGCAGCCGGCTTCATCGCAGCCGAACATTCCGTGCGCCGCCACGCAGCCGAGATCGAGGCCGCCGCCGGCATCGTCGCCGGCAAGGGCGTCCAGGAGGGGCGGGCCAAGGCCGGGGGTCCAGTCGCTCTCGAACGTCAGCAGGCCGCCGAGAATGCGCGTCAGCGGCTTCGCGGGATATGTCCCGCCCGCATGCGGGATCGGCAAGCTCGTGCGATGCAGGCGCCGCACGCTGGCGACTTTCTTCTTCGCATAAGCGACGTACTCGGCATTGATGGCCTGCTTCGCTTCGAACACAGCGTAGACGCTTTCGGCAGGAAGGATGACCTGCCCTTCAAAGTTGAAGATGAAGGGCGAATATTGCCGGTCGAACACGACAACGTCGATCTGCTCGCTGAACGCGCCCGCGCTGTCGACCACATGCGCTGTCTCGGCCTGGTAGCGCATAGGCAGATATCGCTGCAGCAATTGCAGCCAGACAGCCTCGCTCGCGTCGCCCTTGGTGCCTGGATGGCCGAATGATTGCCGCGCCGTTTTCAGACGGTGCTCGATGTCGTCGTGGAGGCCCGCAAGGAGCCGGGGCAGCGACCAGGCGCTCATACGACAATCTCATTCCAGTTTGCCGCGGCAAGTGCCCTTTCTGCGGCAAACTTCACCTGCAGCCGCTCCGCGGCCGTCAGGTCGTCGGAAGCCGCTGCCGCGGCCGTTTCGAG
>CAWCEV010000002.1:0-219101 GCA_963794655.1 uncultured Alphaproteobacteria bacterium | reverse complement strand
GCGACCAAGATCCTCTGGGGCCAGGTCCTCCTCGTCAGCGCCGTCGTGCTCGCCTTCCTCTGGGGGGCGACGGAGTGGGTCGCTTGGCGTCTCGCGTTCCAGCCCCAGCTCGGCCGCCCGTGGTTCGAGTTCTTCGGCTGGCCAGTCTACCAACCGCCGGCCTTCTTCTGGTGGTGGTTCGCCTACGACGCCTATGCGCGGGACATTTTCGTCGAGGGCGCGTACATCGCCGCGTCCGGCGGGATCGCCGCCGTCGTCGTGGCGATCGCCATGTCGGTTTGGCGGGCGCGGGAGGCGAAGCGCGTCACCACCTATGGCTCCGCCCGATGGGCCGAGACACGGGAAGTTCGCGAGGCCGGCCTGCTCGGCCATGATGGAGTCGCTGCTCGGCCGATGGCGCGACCAATATCTGCGCCACGACGGCCCCGAGCATGTCCTGTGTTTCGCGCCGACCCGATCCGGCAAGGGCGTCGGCCTCGTCGTCCCCACGCTGCTGACCTGGTCCGGCTCCGCGATCGTCCACGACATCAAGGGCGAAAACTGGACGCTTGACCGCCGGCTGGCGGGCGCAGGTTCGGCCGCGTGCTGCTGTTCGATCCGACCAACGCCGCGAGCGCCGCCTACAATCCGCTGCTCGAGGTCCGCCGCGGCGAGTGGGAAGTCCGCGACGTCCAGAACATCGCCGACGTCCTGGTCGACCCCGAGGGCGCGTTGGAGCGGCGGAACCATTGGGAGAAGACCAGCCATTCGCTGCTGGTCGGCGCGATCCTGCACGTGCTCTACGCCGAGCCCGACAAGACGCTCGCCGGCGTCGCCAATTTCCTCTCCGATCCGCGCCGCCCGATCGAGACGACGCTGCGAGCGATGATGACGACGCCGCACCTCGGCGAACGCGGCGTCCATCCGGTCATCGCCAGCTCGGCCCGCGAGCTCTTGAACAAGAGCGACAACGAACGCTCGGGCGTCCTGTCGACCGCGATGTCCTTCCTCGGTCTCTACCGCGATCCGGTCGTAGCCACGGTGACGCGCCGATGCGACTGGCGCATCCGCGACCTGGTGGAGGGACGCGGCGCCGGCCACGCTCTATCTGGTCGTGCCGCCGTCGGACATCAGCCGCACCAAGCCGCTCGTGCGCCTGATCCTCAACCAGATCGGCCGGCGTCTGACCGAGGAGCTCGAGCCGAAGCGGCGACGGCATCGCCTATTGCTGATGCTCGACGAGTTCCCGGCGCTCGGCCGGCTCGACTTCTTCGAGAGCGCGCTCGCCTTCATGGCGGGCTACGGCCTGAAGAGCTTCCTGATCGCCCAGTCGCTGAACCAGATCGAGAAGGCCTATGGCCAGAACAACTCGATCCTCGACAATTGCCATGTGCGGGTGAGCTTCGCGACCAACGACGAGCGGACGGCCAAGCGCGTGTCCGACGCCCTTGGCACGGCGACCGAAATGCGCGCCATGAAGAACTACGCCGGACATCGGCTCAGCCCCTGGCTCGGGCACTTGATGGTGTCACGGCAAGAGACCGCGCGGCCATTGCTGACGCCGGGCGAGGTGATGCAGCTCCCGAACGACGACGAACTCGTGCTGGTTTCCGGCTGCCAGCCGATCCGCGCGAAGAAGGCGCGCTATTACGAGGATGCCGAGCTGAAAGCGCGGATCCTCCCGCCGCCGCCGCTGTCCGGTCGCGACGCTCTCGTCTGGCCCGGAAGGGCTCCAAACCGCACCTGAAGGCGATTGGGCCGACGCCATCGTGGCGACGCCGGCAGCGGCGCCTGTCGAGGACCCGGCAAACGCCGGCATCAGACGAGAGCCCGAGCTGCCCGAGCATGAGGAGATAGCGCCGGAGCCTCGCAAGGCGATCAACGAATTCGAGCCGATCGAAGAGGAGCCGACGACGAACCCCAGCGCCAGCGAATGATGCGGCGGACGATGGGCGCGGTCGCCCGGCAGATTTCGCTCGACACGGCCGACGACATGCAGATGTGACGCCGATGCGGACCAAGCACACGTTTCGCCTGCCCGCCCGACCTGATGAGCAAGCTGGCCGACTACGCCGCGCGCAAGGGCGTGACGCAGTCCCTGGTCTTGGAGGCGGCGCTGGCGTCCCATCTCTCGCCGGACGGCGCCGATCGGCTGGAGGCCGCGCTCGCCCGGCGGCTCGATCGCATGACCCGGCAGATGGAGCGCATCGAACGGCATGTCGACATCTCGAACGAGGCGCTGGCCGTTTTCGTGCGCTTCTGGCTGACCAGCACGCCCCCATTGCCCGACGCGGCTCTGCCGGCCGCTCAAGCCAAGGGCCGTGAGCGCTACGAAGGTTTCATCGAAGCGCTTGGCCGGCGTCTCGCCCGTGGGCGCAAGCTCGCTGACGAGATCGTCCGAGATGTTGGCGGAGATGAGGGGGAGCGAAATTCAGGCGGCGGCCCGTCCTGACTTGAGAGAGCGCCATCCCTGCCGCCTGTAATTCTATCCTGCGCCCCTACGCCCGCTTCAACGTTGTTGCTTCGCCGCAGTTATGGCTCTTTCTAATCAACCCCGCTGACATCCGCCTCCGGACCGAGGCGACGTAGCGGGGCGTGACCATGACGACGATCTCCTTCCGATCCGAAGCTTTCGCCCGCGGCGCGCGGATGCTGCGCACCGCGCTGGGGCCATCGATTTCCGGCTATCTCGAAGATCCGAGCATCGTCGAGGTGATGCTCAATCCCGACGGTCGACTTTGGATCGACCGGCTGTCGGGCGGCCTCGAGGACACTCGCCTCCGCGTCGCGCCCGCCGACGCCGAGCGCATCGTGCGGCTCGTCGCCCATCACGTCGGGGTCGAGGTTCATGCCGGCAGCCCGCGCGTCTCCGCCGAACTGCCGGAAAGCGGGGAGCGTTTCGAGGGCCTGGTTCCGCCGGTGGTCGCGGCGCCGTGCTTCGCCATTCGCCGCCAGGCCGTCGCCGTCTTCACCCTCGACGATTATGTCGCGGCCCGCATCATGTCCGACCTGCAGGCGGAGCTCCTGCGCGCGGCGGTCCGGGAACGGAAGAACATCCTCGTCGCCGGCGGCACTTCGACCGGCAAGACGACGCTGGTCAATGCGCTCCTTGCCGAAGTCGCCACGAGCGACGACCGCGTGGTCCTGATCGAGGACACCCGTGAGCTGCAATGCGCCGCGCCAAACCTTGTGGCGCTGCGCACCAAGGACGGCGCGGCCTCGCTCTCGGACCTGGTGCGCTCAGCGCTGCGGCTGCGGCCCGACCGAATCCCGATCGGCGAGGTGCGCGGCGCGGAAGCCCTCGATCTCCTCAAGGCCTGGGGAACCGGCCATCCCGGCGGCGTCGGCACGCTGCACGCCGGATCGGCGGTCGGCGCGCTGCGCCGGCTCGAGCAGCTCATCCAGGAAGCCGTCGTCACGGTCCCGCGCGCGCTCATCGCCGAGACCATTGACGTCATCGCCGTTCTCGCTGGCCGCGGCTCCGCCCGACGGCTCGCCGAACTCGCCGTGGTCAGGGGTCTTAGCCCCGCTGGCGACTACGTCCTCACCTCCGCAGGAGAACTGATAATGCCGCTCAGCCGTATCCGCCGCCGCATCACTACAGCGGCCGCCTTCGCCGTCTTCGCCCTTATCACGGCGCCAGCCTATGCCGCCGGCTCCAACATGCCCTGGGAGCAGCCGCTCAACCAGATCCTGGAATCCGTCCAGGGGCCGGTGGCCAAGGTCGTCTCGGTGATCATCATCGTCATCACCGGCCTCACGCTGGCGTTCGGCGAAACCTCCGGCGGATTTCGGCGGCTGATCCAGATCGTCTTCGGCCTGTCGATCGCCTTCGCCGCGTCGAGCTTCTTCCTCACCTTCTTCCAGTTCGGCGGCGGAGTCCTGGTCTGATGGATCAGGCAGACGCCATCGCCGGATTCTATGCGCCGGTCCATCGCGCTTTGACCGAGCCGATCCTGCTCGGCGGCGCGCCGAGGGCGGTGGCGATCGTCAATGGCACGCTCGCCGCGGCGGTGGGCTTGGGCTTGCGTCTCTGGATCGTCGGCGGCGCGATCTGGCTTGTCGCGCATCTCGCGGCGGTGTGGGCCGCCAAGCGCGACCCGGCCTTCGTCGATGTGGTGCGCCGCCATCTCCGCTATCCGCAGCACCTCGTCGGCTGAGGCGGGATCCATGATGAACCTCGCCGAATACCGCCGCCGCTCGCAGAGCCTCGCCGACTTCCTGCCCTGGGCGGCGCTCGTGGGTGAAGGCGTTATCCTCAACAAGGACGGCTCGTTCCAGCGCACGGCGAAATTCCGCGGTCCGGACCTCGATTCCGCGACGCCCGCCGAGCTGGTCGCGATGACCTCGCGGCTCAACAATGCGCTCCGGCGCCTCGGAACCGGCTGGGCGATCTTCATCGAAGCGCAACGCCAGCCCGCCCACAGCTATCCGCTCAGCGATTTTCCCGAACCCGCCTCCGAGGTTGGTCGATGAGGAACGTCGGGCGCAGTTCGAGGAAGAAGGCGCGCATTTCGAGAGCCGGTATTTCCTGACGCTGCTCTGGCTGCCGCCGGCCGACGATTCCGCCCGCGCCGAAGCCTGGCTCTATGAGAATCGCGCCCACGACGGCGCCGACTGGCGGGTCGCCCTAGACGGTTTCGTCGACCGGACCGACCGAGTGCTCGCTCTTATTGAAGGTTTCATGCCCGAGGCCGAATGGCTCGATGACGGCGAAACCCTGACCTACCTGCATTCCTGCGTCTCGACGCGCCGCCAGCGTGTCCGCGTGCCGGAGACGCCGATCTATCTCGACGCCATCCTGGTCGACGAGGATTTGACCGGCGGGCTCGAGCCCCGTCTCGGCCGCGCGCATCTGCGCACCCTTACCATCATGGGTTTTCCGTCGCAGACCTGGCCGGGGCTGCTCGATGACCTCAACCGCCTGGCCTTCCCCTATCGCTGGTCGACGCGCGCCATCTGCCTCGACAAGACCGACGCGACCAGGCTGCTCGGGAAGATCCGGCGGCAATGGTTCGCCAAGCGCAAGTCGATCATGGCGATCCTCAAGGAGGTCATGACCAACGAAGCGTCGGTGCTGATGGACTCCGACGCCGCCAACAAGGCGCTCGACGCCGACGCCGCGCTCCAGGAACTCGGCTCCGATCTCGTCGGCGAGGCCTATGTCACGGCGACGGTCACGGTCTGGCACGACGATCCCCGCATGGCCGAAGACCGGCTGCGGCTGGTCGAGAAGGCCATCCAGGGCCGTGACTTCACCTGCATGCGCGAGACAGTGAACGCGATCGAGGCGTGGCTCGGGAGCCTCCCGGGCCATGTCTACGCCAACGTCCGCCAGCCGCCGATTTCGACACTGAACCTGGCGCACATGATGCCGTTCTCGGCGGTCTGGGCCGGGCCGGAACGGGACGAGCATCTTCAGGCGCCGCCGCTCTTCTTCGCCCGGACGGAAGGCTCGACGCCGTTCCGCTTCTCGCTCCATGTCGGCGATGTTGGCCATACCCTGATCGTCGGTCCGACCGGCGCGGGCAAGAGCGTCCTTCTGGCTCTGATGGCGCTCCAGTTCCGCCGCTATTCGGGCGCGCAGGTCTTCGCCTTCGATTTTGGCGGCTCGATCCGGGCCGCGGCGCTGGCGATGGGCGGGGACTGGCACGACCTCGGCGGCGCGCTCGCCGAGGATGTCGCCGAACCCGTTTCCTTACAGCCGCTCGCTCGCCTCGATGACGCCGGAGAACGGGCCTGGGCGGCCGAGTGGGTCGCGGCATTGCTCGCCCGCGAAGCGGTGTCCGTCACTCCCGAACTCAAGGAGCATCTTTGGTCGGCGCTCACTTCGCTCGCCTCCGCTCCTCTTCCCGAGCGGACCATCACGGGCCTCTCGGTTCTCCTGCAATCGAACGCGCTGAAACAAGCCTTACAGCCGTACACCCTCGGCGGCCCCTGGGGACGGTTGCTCGACGCCGAGACGGAACGCCTCGGCGAGGCCGACGTCCAGGCCTTCGAGACCGAGGGCCTTATCGGCGCCAGCGCCGCGCCCGCGGTTCTCTCCTACCTCTTCCACCGCATTGGCGATCGGCTCGACGGGCGTCCAACCCTGCTCATCATCGACGAAGGCTGGCTCGCCCTCGACGACCGCGGCTTCGCCGAACAGCTTCGGGAATGGTTGAAGACACTCCGCAAGAAGAATGCGAGCGTCATCTTCGCCACCCAGTCGCTCGCCGACATCGACGGCTCGGCAATCGCGCCTGCGATCATCGAGAGCTGTCCTACCCGGCTGTTCCTCCCGAATGAGCGGGCGCTCGAGCCGCAGATCGCGGCCATCTATCGCCGCTTTGGATTGAACGACCGGCAGATCGAGATCCTCAGCCGGTCGACGCCCAAGCGCGACTATTACTGCCAATCCCGCCGCGGAAACCGCCTGTTCGAGCTCGGCCTCTCCGAGGTCGCGCTCGCCTTCACCGCCGCCTCTTCAAAATCCGACCAGAAGGCGATCGCCGAGATCGTCGCCGCCCAGCACCCATGAAGGCTTCGCCGCCGCGTGGCTCAAGCGCAAGGGCCTTGATTGGGCGGCGGACATGATTGCCACGCAAGCTCAGGAGATCGCACAATGAGTAGCCTTCGTATTCGATTGGCCTTCGCGGCCGGCATCGCCGCGCTTGCCCTCGCCACCGCGCCAGCCCGTGCGCAGTGGGTCGTCTTCGACCCCACAAACTACGCCCAGAACGTGCTGACGGCGGCGCGCGAGCTGCAGCAGGTCAACAATGAGATCCAGAGCCTGCAAAACCAGGCGACCTCCCTCATCAACCAGGCCAAGAACCTTGCGAGCCTGCCTTATTCCTCGCTGACCCAGCTTCAGCAGTCGATCAACCAGACCGAGCAACTCCTGACCCAGGCGCAGCGGATCGCCTACAGCGTCACTTCCGTCAATCAGGCCTTCACTCAGTCCTACCCGCAGGCCTATTCGAGTTCGACCTCCGCGCAGCAGCTGCTAGCAGGTGCGCAGACCCGCTGGCAGAACGCGCTCGCCGGATTCCAGGACGCGATGCGCGTCCAGGCCGGCGTGGTGCAGAACCTCTCCACCACCCGCACCCAGATTGCTGGGCTCGTTTCTTCGAGCCAAGGGGCCTCAGGCGCCCTCCAGGCGGCGCAATCCGGCAACCAGCTTGTCGCGCTTCAGACCACGCAGCTCGCCGACCTCACCGCGGTGATGGCGGCGATCGCGCGCGCTCAGAGCCTGGAGGGCGCGCGCAATGTCGCGAACCAGGCGCAGGCGCAGCAGCAGCTGACCAATTTCTTGAGCTACGGGCCGGGCTACCAGCCGGGCGCCGCGCAGATGTTCCACTGATGCCCGCGGACCCGCTCAACTTCGGCGCCTGGGCTCGCGCGCTCGGCCTCGTCGCGGTGACGATCGCGACGGTCATGGCGAGCGTTCACTTTCGAGACAATGACTCCGGCATCGTTGCGGCCGCAAAACTTGGCTTCCCGCCTCATGAGACCGACCCGCTGGCCGATGAGCTTGCTCGCTGCCGCGCGATCGGCATGGCGGCGATCGAGGACGCCGCATGCAAGGCCGCCTGGGCCGAGAACCGGCGCCGCTTCTTCGCCGCCGGATCGACAGCCGATCACACGACCGCTCCGACCGCGCCGCCTGAAGGCAAATAGAGACGATGGGCGGCACGGGCGTCATCGATCGTTTTCTGGGCGTCTTCACCCAGTACATCGACTCGGGCTTCGGCCTCGTCCAGGGCGACGTCCGCTGGCTCGCCGGCGTGCTCATCGCCATCGACATCACCCTTGCCGGTCTCTTCTGGGTATTGGCGCCTGACGAGGACGTGATCGCCCGGCTGATCAGGAAAACGCTCTACATCGGCGTCTTCGCCTACCTCATCGCCAACTACAACAATCTCGCTCAGATCATTTACAACTCATTCGCCGGCTTGGGGATCAAGGCCGGGGGCGGCACGCTGAGCTCGACGCAGCTTCTTCAGCCGGGACGCGTCGCCCAGGTCGGCATCGACGCCGGACAACCCATCCTGACCTCCATCTCCGGTCTCATGGGTTTCGCCAGCTTCTTCGACAATTTCATCCAGATCGTCATCCTCATGATCGCTTGGCTCATCGTCGTCATCAGCTTCTTCGTCATGGCGATCCAGCTCTTCGTCAGCCTGATCGAGTTCAAGCTGACCACCTTGGCCGGATTCGTCCTGGTTCCGTTCGGCCTCTTTGGCCGCACCGCCTTCCTCGCTGAGAAGGTGCTCGGCAATGTCGTCTCGTCGGGCGTGAAGATCCTCGTGCTCGCCGTCATCATCGGCATCGGCTCGACGATCTTCGGCCAGTTCACCGGCGGCTTCAACAATCCGCCGACCATCAACGACGCTCTCACGCTGATTCTCGCCTCGCTCGCCATGCTCGCTCTTTCGATCTTCGGGCCGGGCATCGCCAACGGCTTGATCGCCGGCGGCCCGCAGCTCGGCGCGGGCGCGGCCGTCGGGACCGGTCTCGCGGTCGCCGGCATCGGCGCCGCCGGCGCCGGTCTTGCCGTCGGGGGGCTTGGAGCTGCTGGCGGCTTGATTGGCGGGACGGCGCGTGGGGCCGCGAGCGTCGCCGGCGGCGCCAGCGCGGCCTTTCGCGCGAGTGGGCCGGCAGGAGTGGCGGAAGCCGCCGCCGCGGCCGTCTCGAGCCCTCTGCGTCGCGCCGCGTCCAGTCTCCAAGACAGCTTTGCGGGCGGCGCGAGCGCTGCGACGGCAGCAGCGAGCCCCGCCGCATCGGCTCAAGGGACCGCCTCGGCGCCTCCTGCCTGGATGTCTCGGACGACTCGCAGCCCGATGGTCAGCCGAGCCGCCTCCGTCGCCGATCACGCCATCCGCTCCGGCGATCGTCCTATCGGCGGCGCGTCCGTCGATCTCTCAGAAGGGGAATAGCCCATGTTTCGGCGGCCATCAGTCCGTTACGGCAAGACGCCCGAGCCTGAGACGCCCTATCAACGGGCCGGCCAGGTCTGGGACGAGCGGATCGGATCCGCACGGGTCCAGGCGAGGAACTGGCGGCTCGCCTTCTTCGGAACACTGCTCCTGAGCGGCGGCCTCGCGGCCGGCCTGGTCTGGCATTCGGCCCGCGGCACGATCACGCCTTGGGTCGTGCAGGTCGACAAACTCGGCCAGGCCCAGGCGGTTGCGCCGGCGCTGGCCGACTATCGGCCGACGGACCCTCAGATCGCCTGGCATCTCTCACGCTTCATTGACGAAGTGCGGGGCATTCCCGCTGACCCGATCGTGCTGCGGCAGAACTGGCTCGAGGCCTACAACTACGTCACCGACAAGGGCGCGCTGGCGCTGAATGATTATGCGCGCGCCAGCGACCCCTTCTCCAAGGTCGGCAAGATCCAGGTCTCCGTCGAGGTTTCGAGCGTCATCCGCGCTTCCGACGATAGCTTCCGCGTCTCCTGGACCGAGCGCCGCTACGTCGATGAGGCGCTCGCCGCGACCGAGCGCTGGAGCGCCATCCTCACCATCGTCCTTGAGACGCCGACCGACGCCGATCGGCTGAAGAAGAACCCTCTCGGCGTCTACATCCATGCCCTCAACTGGTCGAAGGAGCTCGGCTGATGCGCGTCCTTGTCCCTACAGCCCTCCTGCTCGCCTCAGTCTCACTCGGGGCCTGCTCGACGACCTGGAAGCCGCCGGAGATCAGCTACGACGACACGCCGCGCAAAGCTGTCCTTTCGCCCGATCCGCCGAAGCCCGTTCGGATCGTCGAGATTCCAAAGCTCCTGCCCCTGCCCGGGCAGCTCAAACCGATCCCAGGCGCGAAGACCGAAGAGGCGGAGGCGGCGGATCCCCGCGCTCGCGTCGAGCAGGCGAACGGCGAAGCGCGCGTGCAGCCGACACGCGCGGGATACATCAACGCCATCCAGGTCTATCCCTTCTCGGACGGCGCGCTCTACCAGGTCTATGCCGCGCCTGGCGAGATCACCGACATCGCGCTCGAAGCCGGAGAGCAGCTTGTCGGCTCGGGGCCGGTCGCCGCCGGCGACACCGTCCGATGGGTGATCGGCGACACCGAGAGCGGAACCGGAGCGTCCAAGCAGGTCCACATCCTGATCAAGCCGACCCGGCCGGATCTCGTCACCAACCTCGTCGTCAACACCGACCGGCGCACCTATCATCTCGAGCTGCGCTCGGCCGAAAAGACCTACATGGCCTCGGTGTCCTGGGCCTATGCGAGCGACCAGCTAATCGCACTGCGCCGGCAGAACGCGATTGCCGAAGCCGCGGCGCCGGTGGCGTCCGGCGTCGACCTGGAGGCGTTGAACTTTCGCTATTCGATCGAGGGGGACAATGCGGCCTGGCGGCCGCTGCGCGCTTTCGATGACGGGCGGCAGGTGTTCATCGAGTTCCCGCGCGGGATCAGCCGCGGCGAGATGCCCCCGCTCTGGGTCATCGGCGCGGAGGGCGGCGCCGAGCTCGTGAACTATCGCGTCCAGGGCAATCACATGATCGTGGATCGGCTCTTCGCGGCGGCCGAACTGCGCCTCGGCGGCGAACATCAGAAGAAGGTGCGCATCGTCCGCACCGACGGCAGGCCGCAGTCGTGACCGACGCGCCTCAAGAGGAAGCAGCCAAGCCTGAAAGCGCCGCCCGGCCTCCCCAGGAAATGCGGCTGCGGCCAAAGCGCGCTCCGGTGATGCGTCTATCCCGCAGGGTGCTCGTTGGTCTTGGCGTCGTCGCAGCCGCCGGGATCAGCGTCGCCCTGTTCTTCGCCTTGCAGCCGCAGCGGCGGACGACCGGCCCCGAACTCTATAACACCGACAACCGCACGACGCCGGACGGGCTCGCCAGTCTGCCACGTAACTATGGCGAGCTGCCGCGGAGCGTTCCACAGCTTGGCCCGCCGCTGCCGGGCGACCTCGGCAGGCCCATCCTCAATGCCGGGGCGCCGGCGCCGGCGATGCCGATGTCGGCATCCAATGCAGAAGAACAGCGGGCCGCCCAGGAACAAGAGGCGGCGCTCACAAGCCATCTCTTCGCGACGACCAACCTCCGCCAGGACGTCGGCGCGGTGGCCCCCACGCTGCCAGCCGTTGCCGCGGGAGCGACACCGTCCACGACACCGGCGGCGGCAGCGCCGGATCCGGTTTCGCAGGACCATAAGCTTGCCTTCATGAATGGAAATGTTGATCGCCGCACCACCAGTCCCGATCGGGTGCAGCCGGCCGCGAGCCCCTATGTTCTGCAAGCAGGCTCGGTGATCCCGGCGGCGCTGATCACCGGACTGCGTTCCGATCTTCCGGGCGAGGTCACTGCCCAAGTGACCGAAGATGTCTACGACACTCCGACCGGCAAGATCCTTCTGATCCCACAGGGCGCACGACTCATCGGCCAGTACGACGCACAGGTCGCCTTCGGCCAGTCACGCGCCCTCCTCGTCTGGAATCGTCTGATCATGCCGAACGGGCGCTCGATCGTTCTCGAGCGTCAGCCCGGCACGGACCCCGAGGGCTACGCCGGCCTTGAAGACCAGGTCGACAATCACTGGGGCATGCTGTTCGAGGCGGCGATCCTGACGACGCTTCTCAGTATTGGGTCCGAAGCCGGCGCCAACAACAACGAGAATGCGCTTGTGCAGGCCCTTCGTCAGGGCTCGTCGCAAGGATTCAGCCAGGTCGGCGAGCAGGTCGTCGGACGCTCCCTGAACGTTCAGCCGACCATCACCATCCGGCCGGGATTCCCGGTCCGCGTTCTGGTCACTCATGACCTCGTGCTCGAACCCTACCCAAGTTGAAGAGGCGGTCATGGCGAAGCTGAAACTCGGCGCGATCGAAGACGACAAGCCGGTGAGGTTGACGATCGAGCTGCCGGCGGCGCTGCATCGCGATCTCGTCGCCTATTCCCAGGCGCTCGCACGTGAGACGGCCCGGGAAGCTCTCGAGCCCGCCAAACTCATTGCGCCCATGCTGGCGCGGTTCATGGCGACGGACCGGGCGTTTGCGAAGACGCGGCGCTCGGGTCAACCGCCGACGGTCGGCAAGGGATAGCGCTCGCCCAGAACTCTTGAGGAAACTCGCCAGGGCGGGGTTTTCGTTGTCCGCTCTCCAATGGGCGGAATAGGCGAGCCGAGCTGGCTCCGCGACGAGGCCTTCGAAGGAAGCACCGCAGATCGCGCAAAGTCCCTGAAGGATGTTTTCGAGCGCTGTTGCCGGGAGGGCGGCCTTGGCGTTTCGACGTCGACATGACGCCCTATCCGTTGATCCGCCGGATGGAGACAGCTGGCGACGCCGCCGGCATTTGAGCGGGCCGGCACAGCCAACGTGAAATAATGGCGTAGCGGTTGTACCAGCCCCCACACATTGGAGGGTTGGCCGATCGAGGCGCCCGTGCGAGCAAGATCCAACCAGTGATTCCGAAGTAATCCCGGTTATGCCAAGGGATAACTGACTAGGAGTTAATCGTGTTGGGCGAGTGCGATGAAGTTGATGTAGGAACTTTACACGCCTCTTTTCGAAGACCGTCGCCCGCTTTTTCCATTCAGAATCTGGGCTACGCTCTCGCAGCTGAGGATTATGGTAGCTTTCGTCGCGCCGCGGAAGCCTTGCTCCTTCGGCAGTCGACGCTCAGCCGTTGTGTCCGTCAGCTCGAAGAATTGATCGGCATGGCCGTGTTCGAAAGGTCGAGCGGAGGCGTTCGAGCAACCCAAGGGGGCCGTCAGTTCCTCCGCAGCGCGCGCTCAATTTTGGAGCAGGTGGAAGCGCTCGCGGCGAGAACGCAGAGCACGGGCCGCGGCGAGGCCGGCAGGCTTACGGTCGGGTTCTACACGTCCCTCGCCGCCGGGAATCTTCGCGCTACGCTGATCGACGTTTCCCAGCGGTTTCCGCAGCTCGAGCTCGAAATGTTCGAGAGCTCGCGCTCCCGGCTCGTCACAGCGCTACGAAACGGAGTGGTAGACATTGCGATTATTCCGGGGGCCACGGCGCTGCCGGAATCGAAAACAATGTCGCTGTGGAGCGAGCGCATTCTCGTCGGGGTGCCTGAAGGTCATCCCCTCGCCGAGCGGGAACCTGTGCATTGGATCGATTTGCGGGAGGAGAAGATCCTTCTCAGCCGGCGGGATCCGGGTCCAGAGCTGTGTGACCTCCTGATTGCGAAGGTTGACCTCACCGGGCGATCGCCCAAGGATTGTGCGCCATCGCGCTGGTCTTGCGAACCTCAAGAATTTGGTCGGCGCCGGCTTCGGGGTCACCGTGCTGACCGAGGCCTGCGCCGGCGCCAGTTTCCCCGGTGTGATCTATCGCGAGCTGCGCGACGGCGCCGAACCCGCCCGCATCGGCTATTCCGCGCATTGGCGGGCGGACAATCAAAATCCGGCCCTCGCGAGCATCCTCAGGATCCTCGGCGAGCGTTATCTGTTGCCAGTCCCCAACGCCTAAGTGATCCGCCTGGCCCTGGCGAAGGCGCGATCGCTCGCCATGAAGCGACCGAGCATTGGCGCGATCAGTTTGGCGGGCTCAATCGTCCCTTGCGCTATTTCGCGCGTCGGACTTCGGCGTAAGCGGGTCTCGGTCTCGCCGTAAACAGCTCGATTTTGAGCCGGACCGGTTTCAGGTCTCCGATTGCGCCGAGCTTGAGTTTGGCCGTCGTTCGCACCTTCAGCCCGCGCAAGGATAAAGCATCAGGTCCCGGTTGACGATGACCCGGACCGGGGAAGCTGGGTCGGACGGTGGTCGTCGGCTAGACCCTTAAGCGAGTGATCGACGACCTGCTCTCCGACCTGGCTGAGCCCCTGAACGCCGCGCGCACCGCGGGACAAGTGGCGGCTCGGCGGTGCGGCGGAACAACGTGGCTGCAGGAGTCTTGTTCTCTTCTAGGAGGGCGGCAACGATCAAAGCGCCAGCGCGCGAAAGCTGGCAGTCCCTCCGCCGCCCCCATCGGCGGCGAAGCCTTTCGCCGTCGGTATCATAGCTCATTTCGAGAACCGCCCGCACCGTCAGCTTGGAAGGCAAGTCCGACAAGGACGGCGCGCAAGGCCGCCCGCGATGCGCCGGGTCAACACGGCTGTCTCAGGGCTTTTGCTGGTATGACCTCGGTGGCGATAGCGACCGCGACTGCGTGCGTCAAATTTATGCAGCTCAATTTGTGGCGCGCCGTATCCAGATACGTTTTGACGCTGGCGAATGACAGATTCAGAATCCCGGCAATGTCGTGGTAAGTCTTACCTCGCGCCGCCCAGATCAGACACTCCTCCTCTCTTTTCGACAGTTCGACCGGCTCCGGCGTCAGTTTGAAATTGATGCCCGCGGCCGAGTTGATCAAAACAGCCATCGGCTGTAACTTTATCATATTTCGCGATTTATACCGAGCCCAATCGTCCTTCGAATGATTGCTCGTGAAGGAAACCAAAGAACGGACTCCCTTGCGGTTTCGAATCGGAATCGACAACCCATTGCGACCCACATCATGATCAGCCGCATCCTCAAAAAATGCTCGAACGGCTGGGTCATCCTTGGCCAATTCATCCCAGTCAAATGGCAGAACTGCCTCGCTTCCCCGAGCAATGACCGGATCGATTATGGCATATTGTTTCTTGAAATAGCGCGCTTGCCACGCAACCGGATACGTACAAATCGCGCTCAGCAGGTTCGCGTCCTCGACTTTTCTGCGAACACAACGGAACATACGCGATATGCAGCACCTCGATGTTGGACGGCGATCGCCTTCAGCGCCTGTTCGAGATCTGGTTCGTCTTGGCCAAGAATTGTGTCCGTCAGCCGGATCGCCGCCGAGTCAATATTCATCATGCTTCGCATCTACGCTCCTCATGAGTATGGTCGAGCGCCGACCCCATCGCCCACAGCGTGCCTGCACGAGCTTGTGGGAGGGGTGACGGCGAGTGAATTCGCTCGGCGGCTAGCACTCCCGCCCACAAATTCCAACGCCGCCCTAAACATGTCGGCGATATGCGGCAATAAACAAATTTGTCGGGGTGCCGGAACCTGATAGTCCGCGTAAGCCCCTGCCGACTCTGGTGGATTCCCCGCGTCGACGCGGCTCCCGCGGCTGAGTTCGGGTTCATCCAGCGCCACGTCGACAATCTGACCGCGGATAGCCTCCGGACGCGGTTCCAAATCGGATCCGGCCGTGAAGGGCAATCGGCGAGCCTTCGGGTCTGCCGCGCCGATGCCGATCATACCAACGGTAAAACGACGATCGGGGAATACCGGGCCTTTCCAGCGTGAGACGTCTCGGCGTCGCGCTGCGTGAGGCGATCGAGGTTCAACCCCGGCGCCCGGTGGCGAGCGGCAATGCTTGCACACCCTGTAGCAGTGGCGTCTGCAAGCCGGATGCGAACATCGCAGAACAGTCAGTCCACCTCGTTGTATAACCGCGCGTCATAGAGCGAGCCTTCCATAGGCAAGAGCCGTTCGCGAAATGCGCGCGTGTGAGCCGCCATGAGATGGGCATCGCGGGACCTGTTTGTCGTCCACTCCTCGATGACTGTGAAGTGGTTCGGGTGATCCGCCTCCGGAAGCACTTCGTAGCCGATATTGCCATCGTCCCGGGAGGTGTCGATGCTCATTGTGTCGAGCAACGCCAGGCAGTCGACCTCGTACTGCGGAAAGACGTCGACGTGGGTCAGGACATAGATTGCGCCCGGTCGATCCGCGCCATTTACCGGGCGGCCATAAATGCCGCTGCTGACGCGTTCGTCGCGGGGCGCAATCAGAATCTTTTCGAGTTCGTTGCGGAAGTGCAAGGTGCTCGCGGCTTTGTCGTGGGCCATGAACCCGGCGTCATCTTTCCAGACCTCCAGGATCGCGAAGCGATTCGGGCGCGTCGTTTCTCGCAGCACGCCCAGGCGCTGGTTGCCGGCCTCCTTGCGACTCGCGTCGCGGTAGCGCTCGAGCAGCGTCGCGCCTGAAGCAACTTCATTTGGCATGACGCTGACATAGGTGACGAGATAGACCGGGCTGCCCTGGGCGTGAGCGGGGTCTACGAGCGTCGCCGCCAGAATTGACGCGGCTAGGACCAGCCGAAAGATTGGACGCAGACGCGTTGCCAGATTCGTCAGCCGACGACCACCGCGCGACGGCCCTATCAAAAGCGAGACTGCGTCCACAGCGACAACACGATCGAACATCTTCAGATTCCTCGATGGCGTACCCATGCTCGTGGTCATGTTCACTCCGGCGTCTCGCTAATCAGGTAGAGGAATAGCCCTCGCAAGAATGCCGCAGCGATCATCACTGTGGGCTCAACCGAAATCATCAACCTAGGGGATCGTCTCGAGGTTATGGCGATATTTTTCTCTTCACTGAGTAAGGCAGGAAATGCTGGAAGCTCTCCCGCGAGCTCCTGAGACCAATCTATTCTGATCACCGCAGAGGCTCTAGTATACCGATGTTGTTTTGAACGCGCTCATTGGTAGGGTGGGCCATAC
Organism: uncultured Alphaproteobacteria bacterium; assembly: GCA_963794655.1. Taxonomy (GTDB): domain Bacteria; phylum Pseudomonadota; class Alphaproteobacteria; order Rhizobiales; family Beijerinckiaceae; genus Roseiarcus. The sequence goes on along the minus strand of CAWCEV010000002.1, from coordinate 202,694 downwards.
CTTCGTTTACGCTGGCCATCTTGTGTGGATCGTGGAAGCTCCCGGAACTCGCTCAGCAAACTGATACGAACTTCGTATGCTCCCGTTGAGCCTTCCCAATCGTGATATGCTGGTGAATGGCCGCTTTTTTGCGGATTTGAGATTTGAGGCGACGTCCCCGAATCGAGGTTAAGCGGTCACACAAACCAAGAAGGGGACACAGTGGAATCCAAGAAGTGTGGCTGGTCTCGCCGCTGAAGCGGGTCTGTCGAGGCCAGTTCAGCACAAGGTCGGAGTCCCTCAGAACGCCGATCCGAACAACAACGTCCATCCGCTCATCGATCAGCTCCACGAACCGATCGGTGAGAATGAGGTCGACCGAGATCTTTGGAGAGGCCCGGACAAGATCGCGGCAGACCGGACTGACATGGGACGGCCCAACGCGTGCGGGGCGCTCCCCCGCAAGACGCCTTCCGGTTCGGCGCGGCCGCCCCTCAACTCCGCTTCAGCCTCATCAACTTCGGCCCAGATGCGCTGGGCTCGTGCGAACAGGCTCTGCCCCTCTTCGGTTAGGGATAGGCTTGCGTGCCGAGCGTATAGCATTCTGCCCGCGCCAATCTCCTTTGATGTCCTTCGGCATCTCGCTATCGCGCCGCTCCGCTTCCGCCAAGCGGCATCTCAGTTTGAGCGAGAAGGATTCGGCCGAGCGCTGCTTTCAGTCTGTCGGCGCTACGGGCCAGCTTCTCTCGCTCGTCGGCAGCCAGCTCCGGCTCAATAACCTCAAGCACACCCTCTCGACCAACAACGCTCGGCAGGGACAGCGTCACTCCATATTTGGGGTTGTAGCAGCCGATCGGAATGACGATCCTCTCATCGCGCGCAATGATCTCGACGATGCGTGCGGTCACCATGCCGATTCCGTGCTGGCTGGCGCCGATGCCCTCAATGATGGATATGTTCGCGTAGCGGACCTCGTTTTCGACCTCGCTCTGGAATTTTTGTGGGTCTTGGTTAGGCAGCCGCGACAGCAGCACGGAAATCGGCACGCCCGCAACACTGGCCGACGACCACGCAAACACTTCGGACGTGCCATGCTCTCCCAAGACGTGCGCGACGACCGAGCTTGCGCTGACCCCGAGCCGCCGCGCCAGGTGAAACCGAAAGCGTAAGCTGTCAAGGTAAGTTCCCGCGCTGAGAACCTTATCGTGGCCCATGAGGCGCGTCGCGTCGGTCAGCGGATCTGGCGGGTCGGTAACGACGAGCGCCAAGACGCTAGGCTCGATCGTTTTCAGCTTTGAAATAATATCCGCGTAGACGCCGACGTTGGTGTCGAGCAAACGCAAACGGCCCGCAGGGTCGTTGCGGTCAGTTGCACCGCCGGTTTTTTCATTCACGCCGGCGGTGATCACCACCAACGCGGCGCCCTTTAGATCGGAATAGTCGCCCGAGCGCACATCGACCACGGGCGAAAGCGTGGCGCCATACCGAATGTCCGTAGCTAAACCGATCGCTCTCGCTGGAGTTCGATCGATGATGACGATCTCGCGGGCGCATCCTCGCATGACAAGTGCGGTTGCGCATGCCGATCCGACTGCGCCGGCGCCGATGATCGCGACTTTCATATCTCATCTCCTTCAACGGTTGCCGGGGTTGATCGCCGCACGCCGGAACGCACGTCGAGGCATCAAACCTACTGAACCGCCCGTGCGCCGTCGCTGTAGGGGGCCTGCCGCGCCGCGAGCCTGTCGGTGTTGGCATAGCGCTTCGCTAACACGGCGCACACCATCAACTGGATCAGGTGGAATAGCATCAACGGCAGCACGATCAGACCGACCGACTGGCCCGCGAGCAGCACGGTCGCCATCGGCAGACCGCTCGCGAGGCTCTTCTTGGAGCCGCAGAAGACGATCGTCACCTCATCGGCGCGTGAGAAGCCCAACAGTCTGCTGCCATAAGTGTTGATGGCCAGCACCGCCGCCAGCACCGCGATGTCGAGGGCCACAAGTTGCCCGAGATCGTCGAGGGTCAGCTGACGCCAGATGCCTTGGGTGACGCCCTCGCTGAAAGCGGCATAGACGACCAGCAGGATTGATCCGCGGTCGACCAGACCAAGAAGCGTCTTGTGCCGCAGCGCCCAGTCGCCCATCCACGGCCGAGCAAGCTGGCCCGCGGCGAAGGGGAGCAGAAGCTGGAGGACGATGTCGCCGGCGCCACGCGCCGAGAAGCCAGCCTGCGCGCCGAGCAGCAGCCCGACCAGCAGCGGCGTCAATCCCATGCCCAAAAGGTTGGATGCGGTCGCGGCGCAGAGCGCGGCCGGGACGTTACCGCCAGCGATCGAGGTAAAGGCGATCGACGATTGGACTGTCGAAGGCAATGCGCAAAGCAAGATCACGCCACTCCAAAGTGGCGGCGTCAGCAGACCTGGAAACAGGGCCTTCGCGCCAAGGCCCAACGCAGGAAACAGAATGAAAGTCGACGCAAGCACGACGATGTGCAGCCGCCAGTGAGATGCGCCGGCGAAAGCCGCCTGGGTTGAAAGCCGCGCCCCATGTAGGAAAAACAGCAGCGCGATAGCGGCATTCGTGGCGTATCGGGCGACGATGGCGCCGCTGCCGTACGCAGGCAGCAAAGACGCCAGACAGACCATGCCGACGATCGCCACGATGTAGGGGTCGACCGGCAGCCGGGACAGCAGCACCTTCGGACTCATCGCCTCGATCCTCTGCAAGAAGTGAAACGCTGCGAAGACCTGTTCGCCCGATGCCGAGCGGCCTGGCGATCTCGGTTGCGCCGACGCCACGCGCCTTGAGTGCGGCAATGTCGTCGGCCTTGATTTTCGCAGCCCCGCCCTTCTGGCCGCCGCGTCCTTCGGCGGCAACCTGAGGCGCTCGGGCTCGACGTTCCTTTTGCCGCGCGGCTCATAAAAGCGGCTTAGCGCGAACGAGGCCTCGGCCCGTCAGAAGAACGAAAACGGGCTCTTGCCGCGCCTGCGAAGCCATTCCGCGCTGTTTTCTGCGTCATATTTGGACTGATTGTTGTGGTTCCAGGCGCGGTCGAAAGGCGTCAACGATTGGGTGGGAATGTGAGGCCCCCGCCCGATGCTGCCGTAAGACTCGGTTGTGCCCTGCTGGGCGGGAGCCGCGGCAGGCAGGACGGCGAGCGCGGCGGCGAGGCCTATCAGGGCGATTGTCTTGAACATGGGATGTACCTCAGAGCGGGATTGTTCCGGTGCTTCGACCATTCATGTAGCAATCGCTTGGGGGTACGAACCATGCTACGTGGGTATGCCCAACGCACACCTTGTGGTGAATTAAGGCCACGGGGTTGCCCGCAAGCGAGCGGCTTCTTTCCGGCGCGGCAAAATCAGCCCCGAAGGCAAGCGTCGATGATTGGTCGCTTGCCTAATTTCTCCTGGCGGCCGTTCGCATCGAACGTGAACGGCTGCGGGCGAGGGGTTCATGGAACCTGGCAGGGCGCGGTAGGAACCTCAGCTGCGAACCGCCATTTCTTTTTGAACCAATCTGGCGCCGGCAATGCTTGCTTGTCTGGCGCGCTTCGATTCCCTCGCCCCCGATTATGTCTCACTGTCCTTTGGCCAATCCCGAGCGAGTTCCGCCCCCTTTTATTGTCACAGTTGCAAATCGATACATATCCTTTGATGTCATTTTCTTGCGAACCTTCGCGTCCGGCAGTAAAGCGCTCTCAGCCAGACCAGCGCGTCCCCCGGAGATCCTTCCAGGGACCGCCATCCGCATAGCGCTCCGGATACAAGGCCTTCGAACGCGGGTCTTCCGCGGTATCGAGCTGGAGCACCATCCACTTCGGGTACGGAACGCCAGGATCTGAGGCCGCGTCCAAATGCCGAACGTCTTCATCCGAAAGCCGAAGGTCCACGGCGGCGACGTTATCTTCGAGTTGCTCAGCCTTCCGAGCAGCCACGATCACACTGCTGACCGCAGTCCGGCCCAGCACCCACGACAGAGCCGCACGGGCCGGACTTACGTCATGCCGAGCAGCCACCTGCTTTAGCGTGTCCGCAACGCGGTAGCCCATCTCCCTGTCAAACGGCACGAATGAACCTGCCTCAGCGAAGCGTGTGCCGGCAGGAGCAGGGTTGGCGCGGCTGTACTTGCCTGAAAGGAAACCGCCGGCAAGCGGGCTCCAGACTAGGATACCGATGTTGTGGTACTCGGCGAACGACTGAAACTCGTATTCGAGGCCTCGGCCGACGAGGCTGTAATACATCTGTGCCGTAACGAACTTCTCCAATCCCATGCGCTCCTGCAGCATCACCGCGGTGGCCGCCTGCCATGACATGTAGTTGGACAGCCCGATATAGCGGACCTTCCCCTGGCGCACGACATCGTCAAGTGTTCGCACTGTCTCCTCAAGCGGCGTATTGCTGTCCCATCCATGCACTTGGTAGAGGTCGATGTAATCGGTCTGCAGCCGTCGGAGACTGGCGTCCACTTCGCGCATGATGTTTACCCGCGTCGCGCCGCTCCGATTGAGATTGTCGCTCATGGGAAGCCGGACCTTGGTAGCCAGGACGATCTCCGTCCTCACGCCCTTCAAGGCGTTACCGACCAGAGTTTCGCTCTCTCCGAGGCTGTACACGTCCGCGGTGTCAATGAAGTTGATGCCTCTATCCAGGGCCAGCTTCACCATTCGCGTCGTGTCCTCCTGACCGAGGTTGCCCATGTTCATCTTGCCGCCGAACTGCATCGTGCCAAGCGCCACTTCGCTCACGATGAGGCCGGTATTCCCTAGTTTCCTATAGTTCATCTTCGACACTCCTTCAGCTGACCAGAGCGCCAAGCGGCGCGCCGAGCAGGTCATCGGACAAGGGACGCTTCCTTTTGCCTTGGCTACGGGCTACTCCCGGGAAGTTTCGGAGACCGCGTTGCCCTCGGCCAATCTCAAAGCCCGCTGGAGGTGGTCTTCGATCTTGGGGAGGGTATGCCGTGCAAACGCCTTGAGGTCCGGGTCTGCGCCGTTCTGAATCTCGTATTGGAAAAGCGCAGCATTGCCTTTTTGATAGCGGACTTGGCCCTCGACATAATCACGGTCCGAGGCGATTCCTGTGTCGGTCTTGAGTGAGGCAAGCATCGCGTCATAGGCCCCTTGCAGCAACGTCTCGGGCGGCGCGGTAATTTGCTTCCGCTGCAGGATTGAGTTGAGACCGTCAACGACGGGTATATGGCTCACCACCATCAAATGCGCATAGTCGCGGATATTGGCGCTTGTCGCTTTCTCTTCAGCAATGCGGCCAGAATCGATCTGGAAGGGCGCGCCCAGATTGGCTTGGGCGACGAAATTGTAGTCCACCGGACTCAAGGCCGAAGCGGCTGGCGCAACACTGTCTGGCTGCGCGTCGGCGCCGGGTTGGCCTTCGGCGACCGTTGCGAGCGCGAGGCCGAAAACCAGGGTCGAAAATCGGTTCATTAGCTTGCTCCTAATTTACAGCCGCTCTCATCGAACGGACCGCCGGCCATCCGGCGAGTCGATGCAGGACAATTTGTGAGCACTGCCGGCGACAGCCAGCGTCGGCGGCGGATTCCCATGAGGAGCGACCGGCATGTGGCGGCTGGAGCGTTCAAGTATTCTTCTCCAGTGCGTTTCGTTCACAGTTCCGTTTGCTTCCCCGGTGCTCTCGTCGATGCAGATGAGGTTGAGGGTCCGCTGTGATCTCGCTTTGCCGGGCGTTGGCAACAGGAGGCGAGGCCACGCGCAATTGCCTCTGAGATTGCGGGCCGCTGGCAGGCGGCTCAATCGACTCAACGGTTAGCTTTCACATCGAATGGATTGATCGTATAATGCTTAAGTGTGAGACGCCGGGATGACGCTCGAGACGAATGACAACAGGTTTGATCGCAACACCGGCTTCAGCAATTCGCGCAATATTTGGTCGAGGGTTTCGATCTTCACTGAAGAAGGGGCCGAGCGCCCTAAGACCACGAGCGTGACGTTGCACGATTGCCTCATTGGCGGTCGGATCAAGTTTCTACCCCACGACCGCGTATGGGTAGGTCGTTCGAAATGTCGACATGCCGTTCGATGCGCCACGATCCATACAAGATTTGGCCATACGAGCGCTCGAATTCGCTGGCCCAGGCGTGCACCGGCCGGGACATCGCCGAGCATTGGCGACGCGTGCATCCGCCGCTAGGCGATGGGTCTGGAAATTCGGGCCAGGGAAGCGCCGCCGCTTAAGCAGGACTGTCGAAACGGGCTCAGCTTCCCACGATCACGAAATCCCGGGGCGGAGCTACAGCGCTTCGATGGCGGCGAGCCGCTCCACCATGGCGTCGAGGAAGAGCCGCACACGGAGGGGCAGTCGCGGGTTTGACGGGAAGAGAGCGCAGACCGGCGTGGGCTCGCTGCGCCACCCCGGCAGGACTCGGACGAGGCGACCCTCCCGAACGTCGCGCGCAACATCCACCCACGACTTCATGATGAGGCCAGAGCCGGCGAGCGCCCAATCATGCGCCACCTCGCCATTGTTGCAGCGCAGACGGGACGCGACTTTCAGCTCGACAGATTTTCCAGCGGGACCCACCAGTCTCCAGTGATGTTCGGCGCTGCGGTAGAGCAAACATTCATGACGCAACAGATCTTGGGGAACTGAAGGGGTGCCCCGGCTTTCGAGATAGTCTGGCGCGGCGACAATAATGCGATAGTTGTCGGCCAGCTTGCGCATGACAAGGCCGGAGTCCCTCAGAGCGCCGATCCGAACGACAACGTCCATCCGCTCGTCGATCAGCTCCACGAAACGATCGGTGAGATTGAGTTCGGCCGAGATCTTGGGATGGGCCCGTACCAGATCGCGGCAGACCGGACTGACATGGGCACGGCCCAATGCATGCGGGGCGCTCACTCGCAGGACGCCTTCCGGTTCGGCGCGGCCACGCCTCAACGCCGCTTCAGCCTCATCAACTTCAGCCAGGATGCGCTGGGCTCGTTCGAACAGGTGCTGCCCCTCTTCGGTCAGGGCAAGGCTGCGAGTGCTGCGGGCGATGAGGCGCACTTCGGCCCGACGCTCCAGCGCCGCCAGCCGCTTGCTGACGACGCTGAGGGCAAGGCCCATCTCTCGACTGGCGGCGGACAGGCTCCCCGCTGCCGCGATCCGAACGAAGGTGCGTAGCTCGGTGATGTCGTCCAGCATGCTGCGGTCATACTTTCCAATCGGTGGAGAGTGACTCCATTCCATGCGGGATAATAGTCGAAATGCAGAAGACCTAGATTCGCTGCGCCGCCTCCTCTTGACGGCGGCTGACTTTCAGACGCCTCGGGGCGTCAGAAAAGGAGTCGAGATGATCACCCTCAAAATGATCTCGGAGAAGTTCAACGCTTGGCGCCGTTATCGAGACGCGGTGCGCGAATTGTCCCAGTTCTCTGATCATGAGCTGTGCGATATCGGCATCCGCCGCTGCGACATCGAAGATATTGTGCGCCACGTCGGTCCCCGCAGAGTCAACGGGTAAAGCGACGGCTGTCTCAATGCGCCACGGGCGCTCCACTCCACGCTTGCTCCCGCGGAGGGCGCGCCGCTGTAAGCCCTCCAGCCCGATGGCAAACCCGTCCGTAATGGCCTAACCGTCATCGCACTGCGACGTTCCCCAGCGCGGGCGTCGCGCGTTCGCCACCTCGGCGTCAGCATGCCGCGCGATTCGAGGACCGACGCGGAACTCGATGCGGCGCCTAGATTGTGTACGCGCGGTGAACCGCCAGCGCTCTGTCGACAACGGAACAGTGAAGCGGACATCGCCGCCATGCGGCACGCGCAGCGATACCCACAAGCGCCCGCTGAAGAAGGGCTGGAACATGCGTTCCGCGACTGCCGGATTCGGCATCGCCAGATCCTTCCGCAAGCTCGGTGATTTTGATGCTTTTCTTCCGCGAACTCCGCCTTGGCCCGCGTAGCACGCTGGCCAACCCGGCGAAACGTTATCCTTTTGGTGGAGGCGCCACGGAGATCGTGTCCCCAGGCGTGGTCTAGCTGAAGGGCTGACCACGAGGATTCCGGATGAGCCGGATCGATCAGATCGCCATGGCTGGCAATCCGACGACGGGATCATCGCTCAAGGCGGCCATGGTTTCCAGCGTCATGCAGCGGGCGCGCTAGACGATCCGCGACGACTATCTGATCGTCGATGGCGGCAAGCTCGCTGGAGTTGGCGCACACTCCTATACCGCCGGGGACGCTACTGGCGGATCCGACGAGGCGGCAAAATTCAAGAACCTCCATCGATAATCTGCGTGACTCGGCGACGTTTTCGGAATTGTACGACATTCAGCCTGGCGGCGGCGCAACCTTTGGCGTCGCGCCCGCTGCGGCGTCTGGTGGCGGACTCATCGGATTGGACGAATAGCGTCGATGCCATGGCGCTCTGCGGTCAAGTTGAATCCTCTGAATCCGCCACGTCCAATGGAGTTGAGGCGTTTGATCCATACCAACGTTTGGGTTCGCACAACCAACGCACGACCCCTGCCTACCAACGTACGATTAAGAGATACGCTGCACACAGCTAAATTCGTTGCCGACGCTGCGATTGGATCGCGAGCCTTTCGAGCAATAGCCTCCGGCGAAATCGATGAGTGATTCCTCTGCAATCAGGATTGTTCACCCTTCTCAATTTGATAAGGGCACGCTGCAGACGCCGGGCTCGGATCGCCAGGCCGCGATTGCGCCGCAGCTCGGCATTCAGTCGATGATGTGGGGCGGCTTATTCGAGGTGAAGCCGGGCGCCCGGACGGGAATTCACCATCATGGCCTACAACAGACAATCGCATACGTTTTATCGGGCGTGTGTGAAGTACGGTGGGGTTTGAACGGCGAATTCGCAGCGAGTGCGGAGGCCGGCGATTTCATTCACGTTCCAGCGTTCTTGCTGCACATGGAAATCAATCCGTCGAGTTCGCGACCGTTCCGATGGGTAGTAGTGAGGAGCACGTCGACTCCGATTGTGGTCAATCTTCCAGAGGATACGTGGCGATCGTTCTCAGACGCCGGGAACGTCACGGCCGGCTAGCCGTTTCCCGATGACAAGCGACGGCGGATCGAAATCACCAACGAAGGTGCCTGTCATGGATGAAAAGGAACACCGAGGTTTTCGGATCAGCCGACGAACGGTTTTGGAGTCCGGAACCGTCACCGCGGCCTTCATGCTCGGCGGTTTCCCGCGGATCGCTCTAGCCGCCGAGGTGTCCGATGCCGAGAAGGCAATCAGTCCGATAATCGTCGAACTTCAAGTCAACGGCGTGCTCCATCGTCTGACGCTCGATCCGAGGACGACGCTTCTCGACGCTTTGCGTGAACATCTCGCGATGACCGGGTCCAAGAAGGGCTGCGATCATGGCCAGTGTGGCGCGTGCACGGTGTTGTTGGACGGCCGCCGCATCAACTCCTGCCTGACGCTCGCCGCAATGCATGACGGCCAATCGATCACGACGATAGAGGGGCTCGCCGACGGTGAAGCGCTGCACCCGCTGCAGGCGGCTTTTATCGAGCACGACGGCTTTCAATGCGGCTATTGTACGTCGGGGCAAATCTGTTCCGCTATGGGGATGCTCAGCGAGAGCCGCGCAGGAGCGCCCAGCTACGTCACGGAGAATCTGGCGGAAGCGCAACCAGCCCTGACCGACGCCGAGATCCGCGAACGGATGAGCGGCAATATCTGCCGCTGCGCCGCCTATCCGAACATCCTGGCGGCCGTCAAACAAGCCGCGGGAGCGCCCACATGAAGGCCTTCACCTACGAGCGCGCGAATTCGCTGGCCCAGGCGGCAACCGGCACGACCAAGCCGGGGGCAAAGATCATCGCGGGAGGAACCAACCTGCTTGACTTGATGAAGCTGCAAGTTGAGACGCCCACCCATCTCATCGATATCAATCGCCTTTCGTTAGACAAGATCGAAGAAACACCGGAAGGGGGCCTGCGCATCGGCGCTACGGTGAGGAACAGCGATCTGGCGGCCGACCTCCGTGTGCGGCAACGCTACGGGGTCCTCAGTCGGGCGTTGCTGTCAGGCGCCAGCGCGCAACTGCGGAACAAAGCGACGACCGGCGGCAACTTGCTGCAGCGAACGCGCTGCACTTATTTCTACGATGTAACGAAGCCCTGCAACAAGCGCGAGCCCGGCTCGGGCTGCGCGGCGCTGGAAGGTTTCAATCGGATGCACGCCATACTCGGCGCCAGCGACCGGTGCATCGCCGTCAACCCGTCCGATATGGCTGTCGCGTTGAGGGCGCTCGACGCCCAGGTCGAGACGGTCGACGCGGACAATGCGACGCGCGTAATTCCGATCGCGGAGTTTCATCGCCTGCCGGGGGACACGCCGCAGATCGAGACGACGTTGAGGCGGGGCGAAGTCATCACTGCCGTTACCCTGCCGCCGCCGCCACAAGGCAAGCAGATCTACCGAAAAGTCCGCGACAGGGCGTCGTATGCTTTCGCTCTGGTTTCGGTCGCGGCGATCGTGGACACAGCGGGCGGAAAAATCCGTTCCGCGCGTCTCGCCTTCGGCGGTCTCGCGCCCAAGCCTTGGCGGGTTGCGGTGGCCGAGGAGCGCCTCATCGGCGCTCCGTCGAGCGAAATGACGTTCGATTCTGTCGCATCCGACGTCCTCGACGGAGCCCGCGGTTTTGGAGGCAATGACTTCAAAATCCCGCTCACGCGTCGAACGCTCCGCGCCGTTCTGACCGAGGCGAGTCTGACCTGAGGAGGTAAACCCAATGAAAATGGACGCTCCGATAGGATCAAACGCGCTCGATGTCGGCTCCCAGGGCGTCGTCGGCAAGCCGCTGGATCGTGTCGACGGACGCCTGAAGGTTACCGGAGGCGCTCGCTATGCATACGAGGTGCAGCAGGGTCCAAAGACGGCCTATGGCTTCGTCGTCGAGGCTTCGATCGGCAAGGGACAAATCAAGTCCATCGATACGGGTCCGGCGGAGCGTGCGCCGGGCGTCATCCTCGTGCTGACCTATCGAAATGCGCCACATCAAGGCACAGGCAATCATCACGTCGCCCATCCCGTGCTCACAAGCCCGGAGGTCCTTTACTACGGTCTGCCGGTCGCGTTCGTAGTCGCTGAGACTTTCGAGGAAGCCAGGGCAGCTGCCTACCTCGTGCGCGTGAGCTATGACAGCGCGCCTGGAAAATTCAGTTTGCGCAGCGGTCTGGATCAAGCGCGGGTTCCGCACTCGGAAGACAGGCCTCCGCCCGATAGCGCAGTCGGTGATTTCGCTGGCGCTTTCGCCGCGGCTCCGGTGCAGCTCGACGTCATATACACCACGCCGCTGCAAAGCCACGCGATGATGGAGCCTCACGCCACCTTGGCGGCGTGGGAGGGAGACAATCTCACCCTTCACACGTCGAACCAGATGCTGAATCAGGGGCGCGACGCAGTCGCCAGGACTCTCCAGATTCCGGTCGAGAATGTCCGGCTTATCAGCCCCTTCATCGGCGGCGGGTTTGGCTCCAAGCTCTGGGTCAACGCCGACGCCATCCTGGCGGCGATTGCCGCGCGCCAGCTTAGCCGGCCGGTGAAGACGACGCTGACGCGTCAGCAGGTGTTCCATGTCACGACGCACCGTTCGGACACCATTCAACGCATTCGCCTCGGCGCGGATCGAGAGGGCCGCATTCTTGCGATCGGCCACGATGTCTTCTCGGGGAACTTGCCAAGCGAGCAGACCTACGAGGGCGCGGCCCTCCAGACGCGGACGCTTTATGCCGGCGACAACCGACTGACCAGACATCGTCTGGTGCCTCTGGACATTCCCGTCGCTTCATCGATGCGCGCCCCTGGAGAGGCGGTAGGTCTTCTGGCTCTGGAAAGCGGGATGGACGAACTCGCGGAGAAGCTCGATCTCGATCCGATCGAGCTGAGGAGGCGCAACGAGCCGACGCAAGACCCGGAAAAGCACATTCCATATTCCAGCCGTCACCTGATTCCCTGCCTCCAGGAGGGAGCGCGCCGGTTTGGTTGGGACCGGCGGAATCCAAAGCCCGGCCAGTCTCGGGATGGGCGCTGGCTCGTCGGAATGGGCGTGGCTGCCGCCACACGCGGGAACCCGCTGGAACTGTCCAAGGCCAACGTGCGGCTTGGCCCCGACGGTTTGGCCGTTGTTCGCATGGCGATGACCGATATTGGCACGGGGACTTACACCATTCTGACCCAAATCGCGGCGGAAATGCTCGGCCTGCCGCCTGATCGAATTCGGGTGGAGTTGGGCGACACGAACTTTCCGTACGCGTCGGGATCGGGCGGTTCCTTCGGTGCGGCGAGTTCTGGCTCGGCCCTGTTCGACGCCTGCAACGAGCTGAGAGCAAAGTTGGCGCGGCTGGCGGACATGGACCCGGACACCGCCCGCTTTGGTGACGGCCGGATTGAAGCTGCGGGTGAATCGAGGTTGCTCGCCAGTCTCGTCGGTCCGGAAGGCGTCGACGCAGACGGCGAGATCATACCCGGCGCCACGCTCAGAGAATATTCTCAACAATCCTATGGCGCACACTTTGCCGAAGTCGGCGTCGATATCGATACCGGCGAGGTCCGGTTGAGACGCATGCTGGGCGTCTTTACCGCCGGGCGCATCTTAAACGAGAAGACCGCGCGATCTCAGGCGATCGGCGGCATGATATTTGGCATCGGCGCGGCCCTCGAAGAAGCGTTGATCCTCGACCCGCGTTTCGGCTGCTTCGTAAACGACGACCTCGCTGGATATCACGTCCCAGTCCATGCCGATGTGCTCAACGTGGACGCGATTTTCCTTCCCGAACTCGACGCCGAATCCAATCCTCTGAAGAGCAAGGGCGTCGGCGAACTGGGCATCTGCGGGGCAGGCGCATCGATCGCCAACGCGATTTACAATGCCTGCGGCGTGCGTGTCCGAGACTATCCGATAACCCTGGACAAGTTGATTTCAGAACTACCGACGCAAGCATGACGCCGCTTGGAGACGGCTCTGTCGAGCGGGAAATTCGGTCAAGCGGAATCTCTGCGAATGTGACTCAGCCGGCCGACTTCGGGATAGGTCTCAAGGAAGGAACAAATCGGACCGAGTTTCTACCCCAATGTGCAAGCACTAAGGAGGCGCGTTATCATGACGAACGACAGCTACAAGCCCACGACAACCGACGCCGGCATTCCAGTCGCGAGCGATGAGCACTCGCTCACCGTCGGCCCCGACGGCCCGATCCTGCTGCACGATCACTATCTCATCGAGCAGATGGCGAACTGGAACCGGGAGCGGGTTCCAGAGCGGCAGCCGCACGCCAAGGGAAGCGGCGCGTTCGGCCGTTTCGAGGTCACCAAGGACGTCAGCCGGTACACCAAGGCCGCTGTGTTTCAGCCGGGCGTAAAGACCGACATGCTGGCGCGGTTTTCAACCGTCGCCGGCGAGCGCGGCAGCCCCGACACGTGGCGCGATCCGCGGGGTTTCGCGTTGAAGTTCTACACCAGTCAGGGCAACTACGACATGGTCGGGAACGACACGCCGGTATTCTTCATCCGCGATCCGATGAAGTTCCAACACTTCATCCGTTCCCAGAAGCGCCGCGCGGACAGCAACCTGCGCGACCATGACATGCAGTGGGACTTCTGGACGCTGTCCCCGGAATCGGCTCACATGGTGACCTGGTTGATGGGCGATCGCGGCATTCCGAAGTCCTGGCGACAGATGGACGGCTTTTCCAGCCACACCTACATGTGGGTCAACGCCAAGGGTCAGAAGTTTTGGGTGAAATACCATTTCAAGACCGAGCAGGGTATCGACTTCCTGACTCAGGCGGAGGCTGACCGGCTGGCCGGCGTCGACGGCGACTACCATACCCGCGACCTCTATGAGGCGATCGAGCGCAAGGACTATCCGAGTTGGACTCTCAGAATGCAGATCATGCCGTTCGACGAGGCCAAGACCTATCGCTTCAACCCGTTCGACCTGACCAAGGTCTGGCCGCACGCGGACTATCCGCTGATCGAAGTCGGCCGGATGACGCTGATCCGCAATCCGACCGACAACCACACCGAAATCGAGCAGGCGGCCTTCGATGTCAGTAACCTCGTGCCGGGGATCGGTCCCAGTCCCGATAAAATGCTGCTGGGCCGGATTTTTTCTTATGCCGACGCGCACCGCGCCCGCATCGGCGTCAACTACAAGCAGATCCCCGTCAATCGACCCAAGGTCCCGGTGCACAGCTACAGCAAGGACGGAAGAATGCGCGTCGAGAACGTATCCGACCCGGTTTACGCGCCGAACTCCAAGGGCGGACCAAAGGCCGATCCCGTACAATATCCTCAAGTCGAGGTGTGGGGCGCGAGCGGCGAGTTCATCCATGCCGCTTATACGAAGCGGAAGGACGACGACGACTTCGGTCAGGCCGGAACCCTGGTTCGCAGGGTCATGGACAACGCCGCACGCGACCGGCTGGTCTCCAACGTCGTCGGCCACCTCAAGGACGGAGTGAAAGAGCCGGTACTGTCTCGTGCGTTCGATTATTGGCGCAGCATCGACAAGACGGTCGGCGACCGTATCGCCAGTGGCGTCAAAGGCGCACGGATCGCAGCTGAATAAGGGCGCAGGAGGCGTCGGCAAAAAATCAAGCCGATGCAGGTGGAAGGGCAGGTGGTTAAATTGCTTGCGCTTTCACGCATTAAATCGCGGTGCGAGACCAAGGTCGATACGGGTCTCTACGAATCAGCATTCTGCCCGCCGCGAAGTCCCCGCAGGCCGCGGATCAGGGAGGTCACCTAGTGGAACCGTATGCAACCCGGCGCGATCTGCTGCTGACATCACTTCTTGCGGCGCTGCCCTTGAACCTGGCGCGCGCGGCCGCCAGTCCTCTCAATCCGGCTCAGACCATCATCAAGCTGCCCGACGCGTTGCAATGGGAAACGCAGCCCTCGTTTCCTCAGGGCAGCGCCGACATTTGTCCCCTGACCGGGGACAGCACTGCGCCAGGGCTCTACTTTGTCCTTATCCGCTGGCATCCGGGCTACATGAGCGCGCCGCATACCTATACGACCGATCGGTACTGCGTCGTTGTCTCCGGCGTCTGGTGGGTCAACAGCGGCGCCGATTTCGACCCCGCTTCGTGCGTGGCGGCTCCTGCCGGCAGCTTCGTGCATCGCGTGGCTGGAACTCCGCATTACGACGGGGTGATCCGCAGCCAGAATGAGCCGGCAGTCATCGCGATCTGCGGTATCGGTCCAGTCAACTTCGCGCTCGCCGATCCATCGAAACCCCCCTGGCGGGCCGTGTGACCGATGACTCCCAACTGCGCTGTGATCTCATTTTCTGGCAGCCTTCGCCTGTCGACAGTCAATCGCGTACGGTTTTGCGGTGGCGCTACTGGTCTACCCACAGCGGAACAGTGAAGCGGACATCGGCGCCATGCGGCGCGCGCGGCGATGCCGACAGACGCCCGCCGTGGGCTTCGACGATGGACCGGCAGATAGCTAGCCCCATGCCAAGGCCGTCTGATTTTGTGGTGAAGAAGGGCTGGAACATGCGTTCCGCGACTGCCGGATCCAGCCCCGTGCCAGTGTCCTGCACCGTGACCAGCACGCTGCTTGGCTCGGCGAGCGTCGAGGATATCGTCAGCTCCCTCGTGCGATCGGTTACCCCCTTCATGGCTTCGACGCCGTTCATGATCAAGTTCAAAAGGACCTGTTGCAATTGAACGTGATCGCCCAGGATCGGCCGGTCGCCGGAAGCCAGCTCGGTACGCAGCACGACATTGTGCCGCGAGAATTCGCCGCGGGCGATCGCCAGCACTTGCCTGATGGCGTCGTCGATGTCGAGCTTTGCCATTTGCGGCCCGGATTTCTTGGCGAGCGACCGCAGACCGGCGATCACCTGGGCTGCACGCATGCCGTCTTGCCTGATCGAGGAAAGCGAATCCCGCGTTTCGTCAAGATCTGGATCGCCGCGCGCCAGGAACCGCAACGCGGCCTCGCTCTGGGTCACTATGGCGGCGAGTGGCTGATTCACCTCATGAGCGATCGACGCAGTGAGCTCGCCCATCGTGGTCAGCCGCGCCATTCGCTCAAGGTCGGCGCGCGCGTCCCTCAGCGCGGCCTCGGCAAGTTTGCGCTCGGTGATGTCGACCGCGACAGCGGCGAGGACAGGCGCGCTACCGGCTGCCGGGGCACGAAAGGAGTCGACCTCCGCCCAGATTACTCTGCCATCCTTGCGCCGGTATCGCTTCTCGACATGCGGTGTAAAGGGCTCGCCCGCCGCATTGGCCGCGACGATCGCCTCGGTAGCCGCTTGATCATCCTCGTGGGTGATGTCGGCGGGCGAGAGACGGCGCAGTTCTGCTTCGGTGTATCCCGTCATTTTCTGAAGGGCCGGGTTCGCGGCAACGTAGCGTCGGTCCGAGCCGAGCAAGGCGACGCCGACGGGTACGCTTTCGAAAAGCTTGCGCCAGCGCTCCTCGCTCGCCGTCAGGTCCGCATAGAGCTGGGCGTTTTCCAGCGAAATCGCGGCCTGCGACGCCAACAGCTTCAACACCGCGATCCGGGCGGGCGTGAAAACGGACGCGGCCACATTATTCTCGAGGTAGAGCACGCCGACCAGTTTGGCCTGTTTGAT
The DNA here is from genome assembly GCA_963794655.1 of uncultured Alphaproteobacteria bacterium. Classification (GTDB taxonomy): domain Bacteria; phylum Pseudomonadota; class Alphaproteobacteria; order Rhizobiales; family Beijerinckiaceae; genus Roseiarcus. The sequence goes on along the minus strand of CAWCEV010000002.1, from coordinate 186,119 downwards.
CAGCGGCAGACAGAGGACCGATCGGACGCGCCTGGAAGTAACGTATTCATCGGCCGAAAACGGCTTCTCCCTGGAGGCGTCATCGGCAATCACCGGCTCCTGCGTCCGGATGACGTATTGAAGGATCGACAGCGGGAGTTCCGAGGGCGCCACAAGCGCCCGGCGGAGATCGACCTCAACAGTCTTAAGACCGGTCGTCGCTTGAGCCTCCACCCATAATTGGTCTCCGCGTGGGAGGATCAGGACGCCCCGTTCAGCGCCGGCATGCTCGACCGCGATGACCATGAGCGTCTTGATCAGGTTCTCGAGAACAATCTCGCCCGACACGGCCTGCGAAGCCTTGATCGCCGTCTCGACGTCCAGCTGCGCGACCGGTGCGCCAATCGTGGCGGCGCCGAAGCCCGCAGGCGTTTCCTCTCGCAAATGCGGGTAGCGTTCGTCGAGTTGCTTGACCTTGCCGTGGGCGCCCCACTGGAGATAGCAGCGCCGGGCCTCCCGCAGATAAACGTACGCGATCCTCTCGAGGCCTCGCGCCGCATAGAATCGTGCGGCCAGCTCGTGGGCCAGCCCCTCGTTCTGGACAAAATTGTTGTCGCGTGCCGATTGAATGGCCTGCTCATAAAGACGCATCGCATCGGCGTCTCGCCCTTCGAGGCGGGCGATCTCCGCCGACACCAGCGCGTATTTGTCGGCGAACGTCGGCGGATGGTTCTCGGCCCACTCGCGCAGTTGTTCGCGGTGGACGATCAGGAGCTCTCGCCAACCGGTCTGCTTGTCGGCGGAAGCTTTTTCATAGTGCGCCGCCACCGCCAGCGCTGCGTAGTAATAATAATCGAGCAAATGAATACTTGTAGCAGAGGCCCAAAGCAGCGCCCTTACCTTGTCGGCCGCCACCAGAGCCGCGGGGTAATCGCAGGATAGAAACCGCGCCTTCAGTTTGAGGATCCAGTACCAGCAGATCATCGTACTTGTCCGGCCGACCATCATTTGCGCCTCGAACGCCGCCTCGTCGAACTGCGCGTCGCTGAACGTCGAGAAGGTCGCGGTCCGGCCCTGCATGTTCGCGATGAAGCGTTGCTGGCTCACGATGATGTCTAAGACGTCGCCGTACTTGGCTTGTCGGGCGAAGTCTAATGCCAACTCCGACTCGCGCCAGACCGCGTCGAGTGGATCGTTCCGCAGGAAAAGGCCCGAGACGATTTGATACACACTGAAGCAAACGAAGATAAGATCACCCGTCTCGACAGCATCGCGATAGGCCGCACGCATAAAATCGATCGCGGTCGTGATCGGCTGCAACCAAAAGGAGGCCATTCCCATCGCTAAGAGGACTTTTGCCCGGTAGGCGAGAAAGCCGTGCTTCTCGACCAAGTCAAATGCGAGCTTTGCGAAACGAAAACTCTCTCTGTAACGGTGAAAGACCGATCCGACGATGTTCAGCCCGCAAAAAGCGTAAGCATTTGCGGAAGCGCCGTTCACGCCATATTCCATGCTGACGTTCACGATGCGGCATGCGAGCAAGTAATATAAGTTCAAATTGGTAAAGTAGGTGGCAGGAAGCATGGCGGACAACATATCGGTCACCGCCTGCATTTCTGGATCGGCCATAAGCGGCAGATCGATCAAGTTCTCGATTGGGCGTCCATCGAGATTCTGCCAGATGGTCTCATATTCGAGCTGGACCTGTTCCCAGGTCGGGTGCGCAGGAAGGTCAACGCCGAACAGGTGCAGGCACGTGAGTGCGCTGCCCAGGGCTTGGGGACTTTCCGACTTCACGGTATGGAGCAGCACTTTGAGTTGGTAGACGGCCGCGAGGTCAAACTTCGACGCCCCGCGTTGAAGTAACTGCGCGATCAGTCGCTCGGCCTGGTCAAAGTCGCCGGTCAGAAACGCGCATTCCGCGCGCTCGAGCCACAGGCTGAATATGAGTTCGTATTTGCTGCCCCAATCGCTGTCGTCGAGCACCGCCATGCCGGCCGTCAGATACACGCACGCCGACGCATAGGCCGCCGACGTCTTGGCTCTTCGTCCGGCCCGCAGGTCGATCGTCGCCACCTGCGTTTTCTCGTCCCGGTCGATCAGCCGTGCGGCGCCCTGATTGAACTGGTTCGCGACATCGAACAGATGCTCGGCGAACTGATTTGCCGTCATGGTCGCCAGCAGCATGCGGCCGATGCGCAGGTGGACGTCGGCGCGGCCCTCTTCCGGGATCAACGAATAGGCCGCCTGCTGGATCCGGTCATGCAGGAACGTGTAGGCGCTCTCCTGCCGTAGCACGTGGCCTGCACGGACGGCCTCCCAGAGCGCCGCGTGCAGCGCCTCCTCTGTTTGCTCGTATACCCGAGCGAGCGCGCCGACCTCGGCGGCGTTCCCAAGGCAGGCGAGCTGCTTCATCGCCTCCTGGGCGGGAACGGAGAGCCGCTTCATCTTTTCGACCAAGAGGTCCGCGACGTTGTCGGTGTAGCTCCTGGCGCGGATGCGATCGATGTCCCATCGCCAGGCTGGTGCGACAGGGTCGAAGGCGAGCAGGCCGTCTTCGTTCAGCGCCGTGAGGAACTGGATCGCAAAGAAAGGGTTGCCGCTGGTCTTCTCGTGCACCAGGTGGGCCAGCGGCCGAGCGTGCTCCGGCTCGCAATGCAGGGCGTCGGTGACGAGCCGGCCAATATCGTCGAGCCCGAGCGGGGTCAGCACGATCTCCCCGACCCTTGCGCCAGCGTCGCGGATCGCCTCCAACGTTCGGATAAGCGGGTGCGCGGGGCCGACCTCGTTGTCCCTGTACGCCCCGACCAGCAATAGGTAACGCACCTCCGGATGCGTGACCAGGTGCTCGAGGAGATCGAGTGTCGCGGCGTCCAACCATTGTAAATCGTCAAGGAACAGCGCCAGCGGATGCTCCTTGCGAGCGAACACGCCAAGGAAGCGCCGGAAAACCATCTGAAAACGACGCCTGGCGTCCTGCGGCGGCAAGTCCGCAACTGGCGGCTGTTTCCCGATCATGAGCTCGAGTTCGGGAATCAGGTTGACGATGAGTTGGCCGTTCGGGCCCAGCGCCTCGCTCAGAGAGTCCCGCCACTGGCCAACCTCCGCCTCGCTCTCACCGAGAAGGGGCCGCACGAAACTGCGGAACGCCTGGGCCAGGGTGGCGTAGGGGATGTCGCGCTTGTACTGGTCGAACTTGCCCGACGCGAACAGGCCGCGCGGCGGGACGAGCGCCTTGTGGAGTTCTTTCACAACCGAAGACTTGCCGATGCCGGTATAGCCGGACACGAGCACGAGTTCGGTTGCGCCAGTCGCCACCACCCGGTCGAAGGCGCCTAGCAGCGTGCCGATCTCACGCTCCCGGCCGTAAAGCTTCTCCGGGATGAGCAGTCGGTCCGGCACATCGTCGGAGCCGAGCGGGAACCGCTCTATGCTGCGATTCCGCTCCCATTGCGTGCGGCACTTCCGCAGATCGACTGCGAGACCGGCGGCGGTCTGGTAGCGATCCTCGGCATTCTTGGCGAGGAGCTTCATTACGATCGCCGACAGCGGCGCCGGGACGCCCGCGAACCGCTCGCCTAGCGGCGCGGGCTGCCGGGCGATGTGGCAATGCACCCATTCCATCGGATCGGAGGCGGCGAAGGGCAATTCGCCGGTGAGCATCTCGTAGAAGGTGACGCCCAGGGCGTAGAGGTCGCTGCGGAAATCGATCGACCGGTTCATCCGACCGGTCTGTTCGGGGGCCATGTAGGCGAGCGTTCCGGCGATCACCTCCGGCGCCGCTGGGGACTGGCGCTCGCGCGGCGATCGCGAGGCAATGCCGAAGCCCATGAGCCAGGCCCGGCCGGTGACCGAGTTCACCAGAACGTTCGCCGGCTTGATGTCCTTGTGGATGAGGCCGCGCTGGTGAACCTGACCAACCGCCGTAGCGATCCCTATCGCGAGGCGCAGAAACAACGCGATCTCCCAGGGCCGCCCCATGAGCCGCAACAGGGGCTCGCCGCCCGGGTCCTCGATCAGGAGCGTAAGCCGCCCGTGGTTAGGCTCCAGCTTCAATGGTCTGGCTGCCCAAGCGGGATCGAGCTCCTCTCGCAATTCATAGGCGTGTCGCAGTCGCGCGAGGGTTTCGGGCGAGGGCTGCGCGGACGAGGGCATGGCGACGAGGAGAGGGAATGGCTCGCAATCCCACACGTCTCGGGACAGGACGAACTCCCCGTCCTCCCAAAGAGTTTCAGCCGGATGTTCGGACGAAGCCGTCACGCGCGGGCCTCTCAGACCTCCTGTCGGCGCTGATCCGACGCGCCCTGACCGAAATCGTGATCGGTAACAAATCTTACTAGGCTTACGAGGAATCCCGCGCAAGCGTCTGCTCGCAGTCATCGCCGCGGAGCGCCAATAAATGAGCCCCAGACGCTCAGATCGGGCATCCCCTGTTAAGCTGTAGATAGGACCGCCCTGCATGTCCGGATCGACACGCAACTGGTCGGCTACGGATATCCGGCGTTAGTGCGAGCCATTGTGCGCTGACGTGCAACTGCTTGATCCGCGTACACGCCCGTAGCTGCAGAAGTGCTATGGGCTACCCCGTCTCTTGGTAAAGCCCGTCGGGCAGCTCGGAATAACGAAGACGGGAGTCCCGCGGCTGTGTTCGACGCCGGCCGCGATTCCCCCCTGGAACCGGCCCGAGCCACTGGACATCACGGCAGGGTGGAACAAGGGCAATACCCATTTGGCTCACACTGATAGGGTTCATTGGCGACGATGAAGCATTCGCTGGGATGGTAACGCATCCTATGACGCCCTCTGTAGTGCATGCTTAGTCGAGTCCCGGTCGAGGGCTCGTGCCTGCCCGCCAGAGCGGTGGGGCCCGCAATGTGGCCGGGAGCGATGGCTAGAGGCGTGCCTTGGAGTCTGCCTACGGAAGGAGCGCCGAGGTGGCTGTCAAAGCCGCCGAACCCGCTTACGTGGCTACCGTAGCCGGCGAAATGGCTACCCTCAAACCCACCGACGGGGCTACTCCCGAAGGCGCCGATGGGACCTCCTCCGAACCCCCCGACATGACCGCCAAAACCGCCGCCGGATCCAGCGACGAAATCACTTCCAATCCCGCCTCCCATATGACCGAAACCCCCGCCGTGGCCTCCGCCTCCTCCGCCCCGCGCCGCCGCGACGTTCGCCGCCGCTCCGGATAACGCAACCGCAAGGGCAAGGGCGACGATCGTGTGCCGCACCGTACTCTCGGTGTGTCGGCGCGCCATTGGCAGCCGCCTCGAGAGGTGCGGTGTCAAGTCCGCGATCCTGATGTGAGTAGTCATGGAAGTCTCCTTTGCGGAAGCGACGATAGAGCCGCAAGAAGGAGATAAAATTTGAGCGGAATGAAATAAATTACACTTAGGTATACGGTCGTAGAAGATAAGTATCGTCCAATATGGTTATTCATTGACGGGCTAGTGCGTCAGTTTATTTTCCTAATCAGATTAGCCGCCAGAGCGACGCTTAAGCACCCAATCGGGGCGCACTATTACTTTTTGGGTGCGTACAGATCTAACGACGCAAGGAAAGGCGTCAATCGCACGAATGCCCTTTTGAAGATCTTGGCCTAAGGAGTAGTCTCCACAAAGTTTTGATCCGAGACTGACGACTCGGTCGGCGTCCGGATGACGACCACGCCATGGTTCGTGGCCTGATGGCAGGAGTTGCATGCCGAGGTCAGATCGTCATAGGCCTTGGAAAACGCTACTTGGTCCTTCGACTCGATTGCCTTGCGCAAGTCCACAAAAGGCTGAGCGGTTACGGATGAAATCATTTCTTGCAGAGGAATTTCGTGCTCCGTGGGGTGCGCACGGCCGAGGCGATCGAAGGCGCCCTTCAGATTCCCCAGTTCGTAGGCAGCAAACGACCAGCCTCCGCTCCTTGCGGCGATCCACAATCTGACGTGCCTGGGCTGAATAGTCGCTATCATGAAATCGCTGATGCTTGGAAGATAGCTCCTCGCCTCCGAGGTCGGCGAGGCGTCCGATTGCGCTGACGTCGCCTGAGTCCACAGCATCAGACAGAAGCATCCCGAAAACGCCGGGGCCAGGAGAATCCAGGAATTCATCCGCCATCGGTTTCGAGGCTTCTCTGTGGTAAGGCCCATTTGATTCACCTCAAGAAGTGGGGGCGTCGGGGTAACCCCGGACGGAAAACGAATGGCTGATACCTATTCGGCTGCCTCGCAGCGCGCCGATGTGCGATCAATGGGGCGCGGCGCCCGGCGGATCGCCGGCAGGTCAGTCAGGACTGCAGGTGACCGCGTCCTTTGCCTCGGCGTCATTGAAGTCGCGAAAAACGGGGCATTGCTGGGGCGGCTCGATTGCGTGGGTCGGGTCGATATTGGAAGTAATGGGGGCGCCAGTATGTCCAGAAGGGTTCCCGTACCCCTCAACCGTTGCGGGCCCCGTAACCGCCGGCGCGCCAGTGGGTCCAGAAGAATTCTCGTACCCTTCAACAGTCACGGGCGCCGTGCCGGCAGGTGCGCCGGTGACTGTATCCTGGGCGGCGACTGGTCTAGCGGATAAGACGGCGCAGACCGCGGCCGTCGACAGGAATGTCAAGACTAAGCGTTTCATTTGATACCTCCACTGAGTAACCGCAAACGATCGGCTGCCCAACAGCGCGCCGCGCTTGACCGTTCGGTGCATTGGGCGGGCGCGTTGGATAGCCGGAGAGCAGTTCAGGGACCACAGACGCTCGTGTACCTTCCCTGGAAGCCGTAAAAGTCTCGAGTAACGTGGCACCGCTCGGCCGGCTGGATCGCGTATACCTGGCCGCCATTGGAAGCAGATGAGCCGGTGTATCCAGAAGAGTTCCCGTACCCTTCAACAGTCACAGGCGCCTCGCCCACAGGCGCGCCGGTGACCGTATCCTGGGCGGCGGCTGGAGTGGCGGATAAGACGGCGCAAACGGCTGCCGCCGAGAGGAAGGTCAAGACTAAGCGTTTCATTTGATTATCTCCAGTGATTGACCGCGAACGATCGAAATCGTGCGGTTTTCAAACGACAGCCTTGCAGTCTTGCGTTGATGTCTGAGCCGCTCTGTACGAAAGAAACGAGCCGAAATCAGTGCGCAGGTTTGCTTTCTGTCGCCTCGTTATTTGAACGATCGCCGGGCAGTTTCAAAGCTCTACCCAGGATTTCGGGAGACATACTTCAGGATGATTTGGATAAGACGATCGTAGCTTATGTCCTCGACATCGCTCGGAGAAACTCCGGGCATGCACCGCAAAAGGCGATCTGATGCCACGCAGGGCAGAGCGGGGTCCGTCACTCGCCACAGCGAAATCACAGCAGCCAGACGCTGGACCCCGAACCGCTCAACCGCTCCTCACCGCATCGGCAAGACGGGAGGGCCTGGCGCGACTCGGGGCCGACAGGGCCTGACCGATCTTGTCCATGTAGATGAATACGATCGGCGTGGTGAAGAGCGTGAGCACTTGCGACACCAGCAATCCGCCGACGATCGCATAGCCCAGCGGTTGCCGGATTTCAGACCCGGTTCCGGTTCCGAGCATGAGAGGAACGCCGCCGAACAGAGCGCACATGGTCGTCATCAGAATGGGCCGGAAGCGGAGGAGGCAGGCGTGATGGATCGCGTCCTCGGAGGAAAGACCCTCATGGCGCTGCCCTTCGAGCGCGACGTCGATAAGCATGATGCCGTTCTTCTTCACGATGCCAATCAAGAGGATAATGCCGATAATCCCGATCACATCCAGCGGCCGGCCGACCAGCATCAGCGTTAGGAGTGCGCCGAGACCAGCCGAAGGCAGTGTCGACAAGATCGTCAACGGATGGATCGTGCTCTCATAGAGCATGCCAAGAATGATATAGACCGCGAACAACGCCGCGAGGATCAGCGGGGGCGTGCTGCTGAGCGAGCTTTGGAAAGCCTGCGCGTTGCCCTGGAAACTCGTGGCTATCGATGGCGGCAAGTGAAGATCGCGGGTAGTCCTTTGCACCGCTGAAACCGCGGCGCCGATCGTCGCGTCGGGCGCGAGATTGAAGCTCAGGGTGACCGACGGAAACTGGCCCTGATGATTGACCACGACCGGGGCGACGGCCGGCGTCAGGCTGGCGATCTGGCTCAAGGGCACCATTGTGCTGTTCTGGGAAAGAACGTAGATGCGTTGCAGCGCGTTAGGGCCGAGTTGATATTGTGGGTTGACTTCGAGAATCACGTAATACTCGTTAAGTGCGGTGTAGATCCGGGCGATATGACGCTGGCCGAACGCATCGTAGAGCGTGTCGTCGATCGTCGCAGGGGTGATGCCGAACAGTGCGGCGGCTGGGCGATCGATCTCGACCTTCAGGGTCCGGCCTGGCGCCTCCTGATCGCTTGCCACTGCCGTCAGCTCCGGCAATTCCTGCAACTTCGCCATGACTTCTTGCGCGTAGAAATTGAGTTCGTCCTGGTCGATGTCGACCAGCGTGTATTGATACTGCGTCTTGGACAGGCGGCTGCCGATGGTGATGTCCTGCGCCGCTTGCATGTAGAGATTCATCCCCTGCACCTGCTGCACCGCCATCGCGAGGCGAGCGATCACCTGGTCGGCCGTTACGTTCCGCTCGCCATGGGGCTTTAGAGTTATGAACACGCGGCCGTCGTTCTCAGTGACGGTGGGGCCGCCCGGCCCGATATATCCGACCGCGGAGGCGACTGCCGGGTCGCGGGCGGCGATCTCGAGGATCGCCTGCTGACGTTCTTTCATCCCGTCGGGCGAGACATCCTGGGCCGCTTCACTGACACCCATAATGATGCCCGTATCCTGTTGTGGGAAGAAACCTTTGGGGATGACGACGAAGAGCCACCCCGTAGCGGCGACCGTCGCGATCATGACGCCAAGCGTGGTCCGGCGATGTCTGAGAGCGACGATGAGAGCGCGATCATAGACGGTCACGAGCCCAGCGAAGAACGCTTCGAGGGCGCGTGAGACCCGGCCCTCCTTCCCATGAGTTGCGGCCGGCAACAAATTCGCGCAAAGCATCGGAGTAAGCGTTAGCGATACGAGCACCGAGACCACAATCGAGACGGCGACGGTAACGGCGAATTCCCGAAACAGAAGGCCGACCACACCGCCCATCAAGAACAGCGGAATGAAGACCGCGATCAGCGAAATCGAAATTGACAGGATGGTGAAGCCGATCTCGCCGGCGCCATCAAGCGCCGCCTGTAACGGCGACGCACCGCCTTCGATGTGCCGGACGATGTTCTCGACCATGACAATGGCGTCGTCGACGACGAAGCCCACCGCGATCGTGAGCGCCATCAAGGACAGATTGTCGAGGCTGTAGCCCAGGACGTACATCACCGCGAATGTGCCGATGATCGATATCGGCACCGAAATCGCGGGAATTACGGTCGCCCAAAGCCTGCGGAGGAAGAGTGCGATCACGCCGACGACGAGGGCGATCGTCAGGAGCAGGGTGAAGCGCACGTCGGCGAGGCTGGCCGCTATGGTCTGGGTTCGGTCCGATACGATTTCAACGTCGATGCCCGGCGGCAACGAGGCCCGGAGTTGAGGCAAGGCCTTCTTGATAGCCTCAACGGCCGACATGACATTTGCCCCCGGCGTCCGGAAAACAGCCAGCAAGACAGCCGGCTTGCCGTTCAGCCAGCCTGCAACTGTCTTATCCTGGGGCGCCTTGATCGCCCGCCCGATGTCGCGGATGCGAATCGGCCCCCCGTTGCGATAGGCTACGATCGCGTCGTCGTAGCCTTGGGTTGTTAGCAGCTGGTCGTTCGTCTGAAGGGCGACGGCTTGTTGGCCGCCGTAGAGCAGCCCGGTTGGCTGAACGACGGTCAGGCTCGCCAGAGCAAGCCGGATCGTTTCGAAATCAAGGTTCATGGCGGCGAGTTGGGCGGGGTTTAGTTGGATCCGGATTGCCGGACTTTCGTTGCCGCCGACGGTTACGAGGCCGACGCCAGGGACTTGCGAAAGCTTCTGCGCCAGGACCGAGTAGGCATAGTCGCTGACCGTCATGATCGGCAGCACATCGGATGTCAGCGATATCAGCAGGATCGGGGTGTCGGCCGGATTGGTCTTGCGATAGATCGGCAGGCTCAAGAGCGAGATCGGCAATTGCGCCTGCGTGGCGTTGATCGCTGCCTGCACGTCTTGGGCGGCCGAATTGACGGTGCGGCTGCGGTCGAATTGGAGCGTGATCGAGGTGAATCCCGTGCCGCTGCTCGAAGTCATCTGACTCAAGCCCGGGATCTGGCCGAACTGCCGTTCGAGTTGAGTTGCAACTGAGGACGCCATCGTTCGAGGGTCCGCCCCAGGCATTTGCGCCGTCACCTGGATCGTCGGCGTATCGATATTTGGCAGGGCGGCGACGGGAAGCAGGACGTAGCTGACGATCCCCAGCGCCACGACCGCGACCATCATAAGCGCGGTTGCAACGGGCCTCGTGATGAATCCGCTGGAGAGGTTCACGGCAGCATCCCGGCGCTCGCCGTCGTCGGGTTAGAAGCGCCCGATGGCGGCACTGAGACGACGAGGGCGCCGGGCGTCAGCCGGTACTGACCCTGCACGACGACGATCTCGCCCGCTTGGAGCCCCTTCGAGATCAGCGCGACCGCATGCAGGCGCTGCGCGACCTCGACGGCCCGGACCGAAACCCTTTTGTCGGCGCCGACCACATAGACGAATTGCCCGTTGTTGTTCTGCTGCAGCGCGTTGGTTGGGACCGTCAGCGCGTTCTTGACGACCGAGGTCGTGAGGTCGACATTGACGAACGTGCCGGGCCATAGCTGACGCTGATCGTTCGGAAAGATCGCCTTGAGCTGAACGGTTCCGGAAGTCGACGCCGCCTGATTGTTGATCGCCAGCAGGGTGCCGACATCGAGTTCTTTCGCACCGCCTTGATCATAGACAGTAGCCTTAACAGGTCCGCGCGCCATGGCCTCCTGGACCGCAGCAATGTTGGAGTTCGGCAGCGTGAACACGACGCTGATCGGCTGCACCTGCGTCAGAATCACGATGCCAGTCGTGTTGCTTGGTTGGATCAAGTTGCCGATTTGGATCTGCAAAAGGCCGGTCACGCCATCAAAGGGCGCCCGCAAGGTCGTGTAGTCCAAATTCGTCTGGTCGGTATTGATCACCCCCTGATCGGTCTTCATGGCTGCCGCGTCCTGTGCAACCAGAAACTGCTGGTCGGCAACTTGCATCAGGGCGATCGAATTCTCGGTCCCAAGCTTTTGATAGCGCGCGAGATCCGATTCCGCCTGGGCGTGCAGAGCGGTGTCCTTGGCCAATTGTCCTTGCGCCTGCTCTAGGGCCGCCTGGTAGAGACGCGGATCGATCTTGGCGAGGACGTCGCCTTTCTTGACCGTCTGGCCTTCGGTAAAATTGACCTCCTCGAGCACGCCGGTCACCTGGCTCTGGATCGACGCCATATTCAGCGCCGCAACGGTTCCAAGGCCAGAAAGCACGATTGGCGCGTCGAGCTGCTGTACCTGCGCAGTGACGACCGGGACTGGCGAGGCGGGCGCCGCCGGCAGTTGGTCGCGATCCCGCCGCGAATATAAGACGATTCCTCCCGTCACAAGCGCGACGGCAGCGGCGGTCAGTACAAATTTTGTCCAACCGCGACGCATCATCTAGCTCCATGTGCCGAACCTGGCTCAGAAGTCCAACGCGGGGTGGCCAGGACCCAAAGCCATTTTCGGCCCTCCTCGCGGCCCGGATTGGACAGTCGACGCCGCGGTCGATCAATCTGCGCCGGTAACATTCATGCGGGCGCAGCGGCTTGGCCAGCCATCGGCCTCACAACGACTGGAATCGACTTTGCGGACGGCGTCTTGCTCTTCTTGTCGTGATAACTCAGCGGCAGCAGGCCATTCGTCTCCGGATAATATGCGGCGATCGAGCCTCGCGGAATGTTGTAGGGCCGCACCTTGAAGCCGCTCGCGGTTCGGCGCACGTCGCCGCCCTCTGTCACCGATTCCATTTCGACGAGCGAATCCGGCTCGATCTGACGCGCTGCCATGTCGTCTGCGTTCATAAAGACGACCATTCTGCCGCCAAAGACCCCGCGGTAGCGATCATCGAGGCCGTAGATCGTCGTGTTGTATTGATCGTGGCTGCGGATTGTTGTGAGTTGCAGCGCCGCGGGATCTTGAAACTCGGGGTCTTCCGCCACGCCGGCGCAAACGAGGAAGTTTGCTCGTCGGGTCGTCGTGTTCCATTCCCGTCTTCGAGGCCCGTTATAGAGGTGAAAGCCGCCCGGGACGCGGATGCGGGCGTTGAAGTCGGCGAACAGTTTGGGAAACACCGCCTCGATCTTCTCGCGGATCAGGTCGTAATTGCCCTCTAACGAATCCCAATCGATCTCGCCCCGCGGCAAGGTTGCGCGCGCCATGCCGCACACGATCGACACTTCGGATTTGAGATTGGGGCTCGGTGGCGTCATGAGCCCGTTCGACGCATGCACCATCGACATGCTGTCCTCCACCGTCACGCTTTGTCGACCTGTAGCCCGCATATCGATGTCGCTTCTGGCCAGACAGGGAAGGATCAGCGCCTCTCGGCCGTGCACGACATGGCCCCGGTTGAGTTTCGTGTTGATACCGACGGTCAGCTTTAACCGCCGCATCGCGTCGTTTACAATCTTCGTGTCCGGGACTGCCGCGACGAAGTTCCCGCCAAGACCAATGAAGACCTCTGACGTCCCGTCGATTATCGCCTGAACCGTATCCACTACCGCCCGCCCATGACGCTGGGGCGGGCTGAAGCCGAAGACCTTCTCGATCTGGCCGAGCAGTTCCGCGCTAGGCTTTTCGTCAATGCCGACCGTGCGGTCGCCCTGCACATTGGAATGGCCCCGGACGGGACAGATGCCCGCGCCGGGCCTGCCAATGTTGCCGCGTAACATCAGAAGATTGGCGATTTGCTGCACGTTCTCCGTGCCGCAGCGATGCTGGGTAATTCCCATCCCAAAGCAGACGATGACGGACTTGGCTTGCATATAGATGTGAGCCACGCGTTCAATCTGGGCGCGCGGCAAGCCCGATACGCGCAAGATGTCATCCCATGACGTGCTGAGCAGGTCCTCGCGCAGCGCTTCGAAGCCCGTCGTATGCTGCTCAATGAATGGGAGGTCGAGCACCGCTTCTCCGCCCGATCGAACGGCGGCTTCATGCGCCTCGAGGACAAGCTTCATCACCCCCTTCAGCGCCGCAACATCGCCTCCAACACGAACCTGGCAATATTCACTGGCGATCCGGGTCGAGCTGAACGTCAGCATCTCGATCGGGTCCTGCGGCGCGGCGAAGCGCTCGAGTGCGCGTTCGCGCAACGGGTTCATCGCCACGATCGGAACACCGCGCCTCGACGCCTCGCGCAGTGGGGTCATCATTCTGGGGCTATTTGTGCCGGGATTCTGCCCGATCACGAAGATCGCGTCCGTCTTGTCGAAATCCTCGAGCAGAACGGTGCCTTTGCCAATGCCGATGCTCTCGGGCAGGCCGACGCTGGTCGCCTCGTGGCACATGTTGGAACAGTCGGGAAAGTTGTTCGTGCCAAAGCGCCGCACGAAAATCTGGTAGAGGAATGCGGCTTCATTGGAAGCGCGGCCCGACGTGTAGAAGTCCGCCCTGTCGGGGCTCTCGAGTGCGCGAAGATGCGTCCCAATCAGGGCGAAGGCGTCGTCCCAGCTGATGGGCTCGTAGTGATCCGTCACGCCGTTGTAACGCATCGGATCGGTCAGGCGTCCCTGCTCCTCGAGCCAGTAATCACTCTGTCGTTCCAATTCGCTTACGGCATAGGCCGCGAAGAACTCCGGCGTCACCCTTCGCTTCGTGAGTTCGAAGGAGACGGCTTTGGCGCCATTCTCGCAGAACTCAAACGAGCTGGTATGCTTCGGATCCGGCCAGGCGCATCCCGGACAGTCAAAGCCCTCCGGCTGGTTCATAGACAGCAGCGCCTCGGAGCCCTTCAGCATAATGCTCTGCTCGCGCAGCGCTTTCGCAACGGCGCGGAGCGCGCCCCAGCCTCCAGCGGGGCTTTCATAGGGCTCGAACACAGGACCTGCTTCTGGTTCATCCACCTGGACGCCTGCCTTGCCGGCAGAAGACAACGGAGGTTGATCTGACACCGCGGGTAACTCCTGACGGCCTGACGCCGAATGAGCCCAGATATTTAGGCGCGCTGTTGTTGCCTCTATCCCCAACGTGTAGACGGTGACGATGTCCCACCGCCAACGCGACCAATCATGACGGAGCGGACTCGATACTCCTCGCGGAAGACCGAAAATAACCCCTATCAGCCGGCGCCTCAACAACCGCTGCAGATGCTGTTATCGATGTGGTTATTCTCCTGCTCGATATAGCGGTCAAACGGCGTCTCGCCCGGTGACTGCGGAACGCCGGGCCGCGGGACAATCTCGCCGGTCGACGTCAGATAATCCTGATTGAGCAAATGCCCCGCCGCAGGCTTGCCGAGTTCAGGAGCCACGTATCCGCCGTAGCTCTGGCGATTGGCCGCAGAGGCTGCTAGTGGCGCGATAAAGATGACAGCGGCGAGCCACAGTTTTGTCATTCTATCCACCTGGGTCTTCCCCGCCGAACGACGTCTTCGTCATCGGAGCGGCGGATGGGAACAGGGCACAGTTCAGGATCAGGGAACGGAGACCATTCCCGCGCCGCCTCTCGGTTCCGGAGCCAGGCGCTGATTTTCTGCGAGATCCTTTTGAGGGTGCTCATTTTGGGTCCTTTTGCAGCGCCCCGAGGCGGCGGATTGGCCGCAAGCCATTCGTGACAGGCTCGCACGGCGGCGCGGCGTGCTCGGCAAAGGTCTCCGCGAAGGCTTGCTCGAGCAGGGCTTCATTGCCCGTGGTCCAGAACTCATAAGAGGCCCGGACGGCCTTCGCTCTCGTATTTTCGCGGATGCTATCGGCAGAGAGAGCGGGCGTATGAGGCGGGAATTTATCTGGCATGGCAGCGCTCCTGACCGAGGTCCTTCGTCTTGAGCGTCACGTCGTCGAGCATTTCGCCCTCCATCGACGCGCATTCCGGTCGACTTATGCGGCCAGCTGAACAGGCGGGGCCATGAATTCCGGACCCACGGCGTTCACGATCGTTTCTGAAACGATCCGATCGATCTCGGCCATGGCGGACGCGTCAATATGCCAGCCCGAGAGGCCGGAGATCGGGGCGAGTTGGTCAGGCCTGCGCGCGCCCCAGAGCGCGATCGTCGAGTTCCTGCCGGTCGAGGACCCAACGCAAAGCCAGATGGATGACGCGCCTTCCGTAATTAGCTTGGGCGAACCGATCGAGCCTCTCGACCGCTCGAAGGTATTGCTCAAATCGAGGCGCGCGGAACTTTGGGTCGACCTTTCGCAGGTCGTCGCCCTCAAACTTCGTTTGCGCTGTCATGCGGCCTGAGAGAAGACCCCTGCACAACGACCCGTAGGCGAGCGTGGCAATGCTCTTGTCGCAACAATATGGGAGGACATCCTCTTCGATCGCGCGTTCAAACAGGTTGTAGGGCGACCGCACCGTTTGCACCGGCGCCACCTTGCGGAAGGTTTCGATCTCCGCCGGACTGAAATTGCTGACACCGATGAACCGGATCTTGCCAGCGCGTTGCAATTCCGCCATCGCCCTCGCCGTCTCCTCGATTAGCAAGTTGGGATCGGGCCAATGCACCTGGTAGATGTCGATGAGGTCGGTGCGAAGACGTCTCAGAGAATTGTCAACTTCTTTATGAATGCGTCGCTTGCTGGCGTCGCGGAACGGCTGGCCATCCCTCCAGTCAAGGCCGACCTTGGTGGCGATGACCACGTGCTGACGCCGTCCGCCCTCAGCCAGCGCCTTGCCCACGATCTCCTCCGAGCGGCCGAAGCCGTAGGCCGGCGCGGTATCGATCAGAGTGACGCCACGATCGACCGCCTTGTGGATGACGGCGATCGCCGCCGTTTCGTCCGTTCCGCCCCACATCCATCCGCCGATCGCCCACGTGCCGAGGCCGATGCGGGACACTTTGAAGGGTGTGACGAGGTGTTCGATCTCGGCGCTGTCGTGCTTGATCTCCGAGGTCGCGATATCCGGAAGTGCAGCCGTGTCCGTCATGATCTTTCCTTCAATCTGGCGATGTCACGATATCGGTCAGAGTAAAGCCCTCCGTGGCGGCCCGGCCATTCCCCTTGGGTTCTGGCAGGCAGCGCGTAGGTCTGTGGCAACCAAACCTAAGGTTTGAAGTCGTCAGACCAACGTTTAGGATTGCGACGGATGGTTCGATTGTACGCGCATGACGTCGGCGCGGTGGATTTCATTGACCGAGCGGCGAAGGCGACCTTCGCCGCCTCATCACTGGGCAAAGCGAAGCGCATTGCGGAGCATCGACGCGCTCTATTCAAGTTCCAGCTGCGAGATCTGAAAGACGTGCCAGCCGCTCTAACCGGCAATCGCCGTCGCCCCTGGCCCAGTGCGCGAAGCACAGGTCCTATTGATGCGGTGTGGCGGGCAACGGCGATATCGCTTCGGGCGGGTCGGCGGAAGCTCCTCTGGTGTGGGAGGAAAAACTAACCAGACGTTCGGGTCGCCGATTTCTCCGGCTTTCTCAGGTCGAGCGCTTCGGCTGCCCTGACAAGGTCCGCCAAGGATCGCACGGTCATCTTCCTCATAATGTGACCGCGGTGAATCTTGACGGTGATTTCACTCAACCCGAGTTCTCCCGCCACCTGTTTGTTCATGAGCCCAGCCGTCACAAGCGCCATGATCTCCCGTTCACGCGGCGTGAGCGTCTCGAAACGTTCGCGCAGATCGGTAAGCGCCTTGTCGCTATCCCGTCGCTTGCGGTCCCGTTCGATCGCCAACGCGACGGCATCGAGCATGTCCTGATCGCGGAACGGCTTCGTCAGGAAATCGACAGCCCCTCCCTTCATCGCCCTGACGGACATTGGAATGTCTCCATGGCCCGTCATCATGATGATGGGGACATGGATGTTTGAGTTGGCCATCTGGGCCTGGAAGTCGAGGCCGCTCACTCCGGGCAGTCTGATGTCGAGCACGAGGCAGCAGGCAACATCCGGAAACTTGTGCAGCAATAGCTCCGCCACCGAGGAGAACAATCTTGATTCAAGGTCGACTGAGCGAAACAAGCGGCCCAGGGCCTCGCGGAGCGAGGGGTCGTCATCGACGACGAGGACGACCGGCGTCTCATGGAGCGCATCAGCCTGTTTGGATGGCCTTCGCTGCGTCACGAGAATTCCCTCCTGAGCGAAGACATGGTCGACCGAACTCTCGCGCAACCCTTGCGTCCGAGGAGGCGCCGAGGTCCAGCTTGGCTTCGACGATTGATCGGCGAATGACCGTCCTCCTCCCCGATCGGATCGCTGCTGCGAACGACATTGAACTTTGCCCAAGGCGAACCCGCTGGCAACAGCTTCTTTTTCGAAAGCGTCACGGACCAACGACTATGCGAGCCGCCGTTTCGTCGCCGCTCGCGGCTATTCGTTGGCCCTCAACGCCACTTCGATCAAACTTTCCTATAACAGCGTCGACCACTAAGGGATCATACGAAGGTTTGCTTTCAAGATGCGAACGGATGCTCCATATAACTATTCCATAGAGCTGATTATGCGGCCGGCTTGGCGCGTCGGCACTGGGCGTCGAAATGGGCAAGATCACGTCTGGCGCGCCACGCGCCTGTCGCCTGGCCCCATTCCGCCAGCCTGAAGTGGCGGCGACTTCGTTCCGCCGCAACGAGGCGATACATGGTCCAAGGCGGCGCTCTACGGCCCACTCTGTGACCGGAACCGTGAGCCGCTGGGCTTGCGGCGACTCCCAAGCACAACTAAGATTTTTGGTTGCGATCACGACCTTGCGCACGCGCCGCGTCGAGCCGCATCGACGACTTTGTTGCAGACCCGCCCGGCATCGTACACGCGAGACGAATTAAAAAGGCCGCGGCATGACGGAGTTGTCCGCACACGGGCCTGAAACTTGGTGGGAGGATGGGGAGTTCCTCCTGTCCCGGGGCGCGCCGGACGGCGAGCCATTACCGGTCCTCGCCGCTGTGCCTTTAACCGCCCCGCCGTCGCCTGCAGCCATTGCGCGCTTGCAACACGCTTTCAAGCTGCGGAGCGAGCTCGACCCCGCTTGGGCGGCTCGGCCGCTGAGGCTCGTGACCGACAACGGTCGGCTTACGCTATTGAGCGAGGATCCCGGCGGAGAGCCCCTGCTGAGGCTCTTGGGGCGGCCTTGGGAGATCACCTCGTTTTTGCGCTTTGCCATTGGCCTGGCGGCTGCGCTGGCGAGACTCCACGGGCGAGGCCTGATCCACAAAGATATCAAGCCAGCCAATATCCTCGTCAACGACGCGACCTGGGCGGTCTGGTTGACGGGTTTCGGCATCGCCTCTCACCTCCCACGCGAGCGCCAGGCGCCAGGATCGACCGAAGCCATCGCGGGAACGCTGGCTTACATGGCGCCCGAGCAGACCGGCCGCATGAACCGGTCGATTGATTCGCGTAGCGATCTCTACGCCTGCGGCATCACCCTTTACGAGACGATCACCGGATCGCTCCCGTTCTCTGCATCCGATCCGCTGGAATGGATCCATTGCCACATCGCCCGCCCGCCGACTCCGCCAAGCGAGCGGGTCCACGAGATTCCCGGCCCCATCGAGGCCATCATCTTGAAGCTGCTCGCAAAGTCGCCAGAGGATCGGTTTCAGACCGCCGCCGGCCTCGAAGCGGATCTGCGCGCGTGCCTGACTTCGTGGGAGACGCACCGGAGGATTGACGCCTTTCCCATCGGCGCGTGCGATGTGCCGGACAGACTGCTGATCCCGGAAAAGCTCTACGGGCGCAAGGCGGAGGTAGACGCTCTTGTTGCGGCGTTCGACCGTGTCGCCGCACGAGGAAGGGCTGAATTCATTCTGGTGTCCGGCCATGGCGGTGTCGGCAAGTCCTCCGTCGTCAGCGAGTTCAGCAAGGCGGTCGCGCCCCAAGGCTTGTTCGCGGCTGGGAAATTCGATCAGTACAAACGCGACATCCCGTATGCGACCCTCGCGCAGGCGTTTCAAAGTCTCGTCCGTCGCATTCTTGGCCGGGACGATACGGAATTAATCCGTTGGCGCCATGCTTTGCTGGCGGCGCTCGGTCCCAATGGCCAACTCATGGTCACTCTGATTCCCGAGCTCGCCGCAATTATCGGTGAGCAGCCCCCGATCCCAGATCTGCCGCCCCAAGAGGCGCGGAATCGATTCCAGATGGTTTTCCGGCGCTTCGTCAGCGCTTTCGCCCAGCCAGAGCATCCTCTCGCGCTGTTCCTGGACGATTTGCAATGGCTAGATGCTGCGACCCTCGAACTCCTCGAGCACTTGGTCACGGAACCGGATGTCCGGCACGTCCTGCTGATTGGCGCCTACCGCGCCAACGAACTCGACCCCTCTCATGCGCTCGTCCGGACGTTGGAGCGGATCCGCAACGCTGGGACGAGTGTCCAGGAGATCGCGCTCAAGCCTCTCGCGCCCAGCGACGTGAGACGGCTCATCGCCGACGCGTTGCGGGCGGAAGCGGAGCATGTGCGACCCCTCGCCAAGCTGGTGTTTGAGAAAACCGGAGGCAATGCGTTTTTCGTGAATCAGTTTGTCGCCGCGCTGGCGGAGGACGGCCTGCTTGCCTTCGATTCGGACAGGCGCGGCTGGAAGTGGGACATCGATCGGATCCGCGCGAAGGGCTTCACCGCCAACGTTGCAGATCTCATGGCCGCGAAGATTCTCCGTCTGCCCAAGGCGACGCAAGAAGCCTTGGGATCTCTGGCCTGCCTTGGAAGCGTCGCTGC
The DNA here is from genome assembly GCA_963794655.1 of uncultured Alphaproteobacteria bacterium. Taxonomy (GTDB): domain Bacteria; phylum Pseudomonadota; class Alphaproteobacteria; order Rhizobiales; family Beijerinckiaceae; genus Roseiarcus. Next base: position 166,313 of record CAWCEV010000002.1, on the reverse strand, counting down.
AGTCGCCACGATAGACCTCATTTCCGGATCGGAGAAGGAGGCGGTCCATGCGGCGCTCTGGCAAGCGGCCCGGGCCGGTCTCATATATCGCCCGGACGGCGCCTACGCTTTTGTCCATGACCGCGTCCAAGAGGCTGCCTATGCGCTGATCCCCGAACACGAGCGCGCCCTGACTCACCTTCAAATCGGCCGATTGCTCGCGTCGGAGACCGCGCCGGACGAGCGTGATGAAAAGATATTCGATATTGTAAATCAGTTGAACGGCGGCGCGGCGTTGATCGAAACGCTAGAGGAGCGCGTGCAGGTTGCCGAGCTCAATTTGAGGGCGGGCAAACGCGCAAAGTCGGCGGCTGCTCACTCGGCAGCCTTGCAATATTTCTCCAAAGGCTCCGGCTTGCTGCGAGAATGCGATCGAGAGCAGACGTCCCAATTGGCGTTCGATCTCGAGCTCAATTGGGCCGAGTGCGAATATTTGACGGGTCGGTTGGCCTCCGCCGAGGAACGGCTTTCCGTCTTGTCGAGACGTGCGGCAAATCTTGTTGACACAGCGGCCGTCGCTTGCCTGCGGATGACCCTCTATACCACGCTCGACCGAAGCGACCGCGCGGTAAACGTCGGTCTCGAATACCTTCGCCGGGTTGGCGTCGACTTTTCGCCTCACCCTACCGACGACGACGTCCGGCGGGAATTCGACCGGCTCTGGCGACACCTTGGCGATCGCGCCATCGGAGCGCTCGTCGATCTGCCCGTCACACGCGACCCCGACTGCATCGCGACGCTCGAGGTGCTCACGCTGACTGTGCCTGCAGCCAATTTCACCGACGAGAACCTTTTCTGCGTCGCCGTGGCGCGAATGGCCAGCCTCTCGCTGCAACACGGCAATGGCGACGCGTCGTGCCATGCCTATGTTTGGCTGGGCATGATACTTCGGTCGCGCTTCGGTAATTTCGAGGCGGGCTTTCGTTTCGGCCGCCTCGGCATCGATCTGGTGGAGCGGCAGGGCCTGGACCGCTTCAAGGCGCGCATCTACTCGGACTTCGGACACCTCATCAATCCGTGGACGAAGCACTTACGGGACGGAATTGATTGGGTGCGACGCGCGCTGATTACGGCCCAGACCAACGGCGATCTCACCTTTGCGTCGTTCGCCAGCAATTCACTGACCATGCTGCTTCTGGCCAGCGGCGAGCCGCTCGATGGCGTGCAAGGAGAGGCGGAGAACGGGCTCGAATACACGCGACGAGTGCGCTTCGGCCTGTTCGCCGACATCATGACCGGACAGCTCGGCCTCGTTCGGGCTCTGCGTGGCCTGACCTCCGATATCTCAAGTTTCGGAGACGAACAGTTCGACGAGCGCCTATTTCAGGAGCGCCTCGAAAAAGACCCACGTTTGGCGTTTGCCGCATGTTGGTATTGGATCCGCAAGCTCCAGGCGCGCTTTCATGCCAACGACTACGCAGGCGCTATCGCGGCTGCTGATCGGGCGCAATCGGTGATGTGGAAATCACCGCCGTTCTTCGAGGCGGCTGAGTACCATTTCTATGCCGCCCTCGCGCGAGCTGCGACTCCGGACTCTTCGCCGGGCGATGCACGGGAGCCGAGCCGGGACGCGCTTTATGCTCATCACCTGCAACTTGATACGTGGGCGCGACACTGTCCTGAGAACTTCGCAAACAGGGCGGCGCTGGTGAGCGCCGAGATCGCGCGCCTCGAAGGGCGCGAGACCGACGCCATGCGTCTTTACGAGCAGGCCGTTCAATCGGCTCACGACAACGGCTTCGTCCAGAACGAGGCTCTCGCCAACGAGCTTGCGGCCAATTTCTATGCGGCGCTCGGCTTCGAAACGATTTCGCGCGCTTACCTGCAGAATGCCCGATCCTGCTATGTCCGGTGGGGGGCGGACGGAAAAGTCCGTCAAATGGACGAAGCGAACCCTCATCTGCGGCATAAGCTCGTGCAGTCGCGACCTGCCGCCATGATCGGCGCGGCGGTTGAGCAGCTGGACGTTGGGGCGGTGATCACGGCCGCGCAGGCGGTATCCGGCGAGATCGTTCTCGACCGGCTCATCGAAACCCTGATGACGATCGCGCTCAAAAACGCCGGCGCGCAACGGGGCCTGCTCATTCTCCTCGAGGGCGATACCCCACGGATCGAGGCCGAGAGCAGAGCCGATCAAAAGGCGGTCAAGGTCACGGTGCGGCGCGAGGCCGTGACGCTGGCCGACATACCCGAATCCTTGCTCCATTATGTGGTACGGACTCGCCAGAGCGTGATCCTCGACGACGCTTTGGCCCAAGACCCTTTCTCGACCGACAGCTACATCCGTGAGAAGCGCGCGCGTTCAGTCCTCTGCCTGCCTTTGCTGAAGCAGGCCAAGCTGATCGGCGTACTCTATCTCGAGAACAACTTAGCGTCGCACGTTTTCACGCCGGCCCGAACCTCGCTCCTGGAGTTGCTGGCGTCGCAGGCCGCGATCTCATTGGAAAACGCTCGCCTCTATGGCGAACTGACGATGAGCGAGGAGCGCTGGCGCAAACTGTTCGAAAGCGTACCCGTTGGCGTCGTCCTGGTTGGTTCGGACGGACGCTACGTCGCTGCAAACCCGGCCTTTCAGAAAATGACCGGCTTCTCCGAGGCAGAACTCCTTCGACTCTCGCCAGCCGATATCACCCACAAGGACGATCGCGCCGAGACCGAAGCAATCGTAGCGGCCTACGCCGCCGGTCTGCCGTACTACAGAGAGCATATCGTGAAGCGCTACAGGCGCAAGGATGGCGGCGTCACCTGGGCTGAGATCGACGGCTTTCTGGCGCCGGCGCAGAGAGGCGCTCGCTTTCTTGCCGGGGTCTCGGTCGACATCACCGAGCGCAAACTCGCCGAGGAAGCTTTGAGGGACGCAAGGGCCGACCTTGAACGCATGGCCCGGCTGACGACGATGGGCGAACTCACCGCGTCGATCGCCCACGAAATCAATCAGCCGCTCGCCGCCATCGTGACGCAGAGCGAGGCCGCGCAGCGGTTCCTGAAACGCGCTGAACCTGATCTCGACGAAGTGCAGGATGCACTTGCCTGCATCGCGCGAGACGGCATGCGCGCGGGCGAGGTGATCCGTGGTCTGCGCGCGCTCGCCAGGAAATCCGCGCCACAACTGACCAGGCTCGACATCGACGACGTCATCAGGGAAGTGCTAGCGCTCGCCCGCGGCGAATTGGTGCGGCACGACGTCGAATTGCGCACCGAACTGGGTTCCGGCGAGCGGTCGGTCCTGGGCGATCGCGTGCAATTGCAGCAGGTGCTTCTGAACCTGATTATGAATGGCGTCGAAGCCATGAAAGAGACGGAGCGGACGAGGCAGCTGTCGGTTTCCTCGACGCTGGCTGAGCCCGGCAGCAGCGTGCTCGTCGTTGTAAGGGACACCGGAACGGGGTTCGATCCGGCAGTCGCGGAACGCATGTTCCAGCCCTTCTTCACGACGAAACCTGACGGCACCGGCATGGGTCTCACCATTTGCCGGTCAATCGTCGAAGCCCACGGCGGACGCCTCTGGGTGTCGCCGCGCGCTCCCCATGGCGCCGATGTCTGCTTCACCGTTCCGCTATGGGCGGAGCAGTAGGGCCGTCGCAATCGACTGAGGCGATTAGCGATGGCGCGACCATCGACAGGTCTCAGAAACATACTGAGCCTGATCCTGATATAGTATCGCGCCGTCGCCTCGGGAACGGCACGACGCGCGCGCTGGAGGGAGGAAATCAAAATGCTGCGAAACCTTGCCAGAACGGCGCTACTGGCCGTCGCAACGAGCTTGGCGCTCATACCCGCAACCCCTGCCGAAGCCACGAGCAAACACTTGACGATCCTCGCGTCGGTTCCAGATCTGGCGTTTCCTTTCTTCGTATACATGATGGGCCAGATTAAGGACGAAGCGAACCGGCTCGGTGATATCACAGTCGTGGAGAGCGACGGACAGCGCTCTTCGCCGAAACAGAGCGCCGACCTGGAAGCTGCGATCGCCAAGGGCGTCGACGGCATTGTCATCAATCCGAATGACTTCGATGCGCTGGCGCCGGCATTGCAGGAGGCGATAGACTCCAAGATCCCAGCAGTCACAATCGACCGGCGCGCCAACGTGCATGGAATTCTCGCTCACGTCAGCGCCGACAATGTCAAGGGCGGGGAGGCGCAGGGCCAACTCGTAATGAAACTGTTCCCGAACGGCGCCAGAGTTATGTACCTGCAGGGCCAATCCGGGGCGAGTCCAGCTATCGACCGCAGCAACGGCCTCCACAATGTGCTGGACAAGGCGCCGGACAAGTACAAGTTCGTGTTCGAAGACACGGCCCACTTCGATCGCGCCCAAGGTTTGTCGATGACGGAATTGGCGCTGGCAGGCATGCAGTCGCCCCCTGACGTAATTGTCTGCGCCAATGACGATATGGCGTTGGGAGCGCTGGTTGCTCTCAAGAGCCGCAACCTCGTCGGCAAAGTTGCACTCATCGGTTTTGACGCGCTTCCGGAGGCGCTCGAGGAGATAAAGGCCGGCAACCTGACCGGAACCATTGAGCAGAAGCCGGGCGGCCAGACCCGCCGCGCGGTTGAAATACTTGTTGCGTACCTGCGCGACGGGGAGAAACCAACGGAACAGGTGACGCAGTTAGCGCCGGTCGCCATCACCAGGGACAATATCGAGGAGGCCGAGCGCATTGGGGAAGTGAAATAGAGCGGCGACGTTCGAGCACCTCATAAACGGCCGGGTGGCGAGCCATGAGCCGATCGGATCAGAATGGCTGGAGACGCTCGCGTGTACACTTTGCAAAGTGCGGTCACGCAAACCTAAGTATGATTTCAAAAGGTTGATTCGCAGCACATTTTTCGACGGAGCGGTCATGCTGCACGAGCGCTGGCTCCCGCGTGAGGAAGGCCGGTCTTGTCAACGAGCTCTGTTATTTCTGTCGTCGACGACGATGCGTCAGTTCGTGCGGCGACCAGCAAGTTTCTGAGGTCGCATGGGTACACGGTCCAGGCATTTTCGTCCGCCGAGGACTTCTTGCAGTCGGGCCGCTTGGATGACACGTCGTGCGTCATCGCCGATGTGCAGATGCCGGGTATGAGCGGGTTGGAGCTCCTGACGACGACGCGCGCGCAGGGTCACGGCGTGCCGTTCATATTCATTACCGCCTTCCCCGACGAGACCATTCGTGCCCGGGCCCTGCAGGCGGGCGCGATTTGCTTCCTGCCCAAACCCTTCGCGGGACCGACATTGATCAATTGCGTTGGCGTCGCGCTCGAGGGACATCGGCGCGAAGCCGACACGTGAACGGTAAGCTCGATCGAGCGCCCTGATCCGAGAACTGGAATTGTAGCCGTAGATACCGACGAAGGGCTACCAGCGAGTCCCGCAGCATCATTGAGGCGTCTTTTCGCGCACTGGCCGCAGGCATTTCACAAGAGCGGAACAATCAGCAGCCGGGGCGCCTCCCGCGGAAGCGATGCCGTTCTTGGCTCAGAACACAAACAACAACGTCTTTTTTCACGCGGCCGGCATCAATTGTGAAAATGAACCAGCACGCGAGCGTGACGGCGACGGGCCCGTAGATCAGAGAAAAAATGACGGAATTGATCATGTCAGCCTCTCTTGCTGCCTTGCGGCTTCTCTCCCCGTGGAATCACATCGCCTGTCCGAGCTTTCCGGTCTCACCGCGACCGACATCATCGACGACGCGCTCAATCCAATCAGTTGCTTGGAAGACGGCGCAGACCTCGCCGCCGTCGTCAAAAAAGCCGAAGACGGCGACGCCGTTCGAATCCTTCGCCAGGAACGCCTTGTCGCCGGGCGGCAAGTCGCGGGTCGCCGGGGGAATTGCCATCCAGAACCCGCGCACGAACTGAAACTGTTCGGGTGTGAGTTGAACGGTCGCCCCGACCGCACGGACAGCGTCGATCGTGACGCACAGGCCTTCGGAGAGCGGTGCAAACACTTCCTCGAGGGTCTTCGGCTCGCCCGCAGCTGATGCGGACGTGCAAAGAGAGGCCGCGGCCACCGCGGCGAGCATGAAACGTCGCATCATGACAGTTCCTCTCGTGTAGACGGCTTCTGTTCGGCCTGACTCGGCGGCGCTGGCGCCTTAACTCCAAGACTGTCGCTCAACCCAAGAGCTATATTGATGATTTTCGTGTCCCGAACCATTGCACGCGAGTATGCAAAGCAGACTTTGAGCGTTAGATACGCTAAACCATAGTTTAGAGGTCGCTGCGACAATGGGCTTTCGCCCTTTCGAAAACCTCAATTTTGATCTGCCGAGGAGCGGGCGTGTATGGCAACACGAGACAGCTCCGGCGCAGATATTGCCCGCGTAGAGGCGAGCTTCGCGGCGTGAGCTTGAGCTTACGAGCTCGGCAGAGCGGCTTTGCAATCAGGATAGAATATTTGCCTCGTCGGGAAGGGTACCTGAAAGGTGGCGCCCTGCCGCTGTTTGGCGCTCGCCGAAAGGCGCCCGCCATGCGCCTCGTTGATCGAACGGCAGCTTGAGAGGCCGAGTCCCAAACCGGTTGGTGTTGTCGCGCGTACAAGGATTCGAACACCCGCTCGAGCATCGCTGGCTCCAGTCCTTGACCCGAATCCTGCACCGCGACCGGCACGCCGCTGGATTGGCTGGATAAGTTGGCTGCTATGCGAGCGTGAGTCCTGATGCAGCATCAATTCAATGAGTTACGCGCCGCGGCGGTGCAGGCTTTTCGGGGAAGGCGGCTGTCAGCCGGGCCAGCGCGATTCGCGAATTACGACGCAGAAATTCCCGCGGTGGAAATGCGGGTCCTTGTCCGCGAGGACGTCGGCCTTGACGTTGCCGAACGTCGTTTCGGGCTTGTGCTTGATGCCCTCATAGAAGGCCTGGATAATGTCCTCCTTGAAATGCGGCGTGCGTGGGAACGCCTTCGCCACCGCCTCGCGCTCGGCGTCGGAATATTCTTCGTAAGCGAGGCCAAGAACATCCATCTCGACGCCCGCCGTCAGCAGCGCCACGACCGGATGCATGTGCTTGGGAATGCCGGGTGTCGTGTGCAGCGCGATCGCCGTCCACACCGTGTCGATATCCGTCCGCGTGATTCCGTGCCGCTTCAGGAAATCCCGCGCCGCATTCGCGCCGTCCACCTCGAAGCGCTCATCGTCGCTGCCATGCGCCTTGGTCAGACCAATGTCGTGAAACATGGCTCCGGCATAGAGCAATTCCGGATCGAATTTCAGGCCATGATGCTGGCCGGCCAGCGCGCCGAATAAGTAAACTCGGCTCGAATGATTGAAGAGGAGCTCGGACTCAGTGTCGCGGACAATCTCCGTCACCTTGCGCGCGAGTTTGCCATCGGGGATTCTCAAGGAGCGGGTTGCGATGTTCACGTGCCCATCCTTTCGGTTGCAGGCCTGGGTCAGGCCATATGTCATGCCATGATGGCCGCCACGAAGCCGTTCTCTCGGCGGCGAGCGGGCAGAACGGCCAACTCGCGTGGCTCGCTTGTCGGTCGCCCCCTGCAGTCGAGCGGAAGTTCAATCGCTTTGGCCATCGTCGTTGCTTCTTGGTGGTTGTCCTTGATTTAGCGAACCCGCGCCGACTCAAGCTATGCTCTCTAGGTTGAGTCCTGCAGCACGTTAGTCTGTTGCAACCAACCTTGGGTTTGGGCCTAACCGCCATTTCTCAAACAGGGTAGCGCATCGGGTCGCCGAATCAGGCAAAAGTTGTTTTGCGAGAACGACTTGCGCTGATTTGGAGAGGCGGCCCGATGCAGACGGAGTGTAGCGCAGAACGGAGCATGTTTGGACGGGTCGAGGGTCGGGCCGTTATGGCGGAGTTCGACGGCGGCGCGCTGACGTCCGACGCGGGCGGCCTGCTGTTAGGCGCCGCCGACCAACGTCTGGGCCTAGTTCGCCGGATTGCGCGATGTTTTCGTGACGCGAGAGACCCGAGGCTCGTCGAGCACTCAGTCGCCACGCTCATCGGGCAGCGCGTGTTCGGCATTGCGCTCGGCTATGAGGATCTGAACGATCACGACGAGCTTCGTCACGACCCGCTGATGGCGGTGCTGGCGGGCAAGCTCGAGGCCAGGCGCGAGGATTGCGCGCCGGTGGCGGGCAAATCGACGCTGAACCGGCTCGAACTGTCGCGCGAGACGCCCACGAAGTACCGCAAGATCGCACATGAGCCCGCGGCGATCGAGGCCCTGTTCGTCGACCTGTTTCTCGAAGCGCACGCACGGGCGCCCAGGCAGATCATCCTCGACCTCGACGCCACGGACGACCCGCTGCACGGCCATCAGGAAGGCCGCTTCTTCCACGGCTACTATGATTGCTACTGCTACCTGCCTCTTTACGTGTTCTGCGGCCGGCGTCTGCTGGCGGCCAAGCTCAGGCCGGCGAACATCGACGCCAACGCCGGCTCGGTTGAGGAAGTCGCGCGCATCGTCGCGCAGATTCGGAGGCGTTGGCCGCGTACGCGCATCCTGCTGCGCGCCGACTCCGGGTTCGCCCGCGAGGCGCTGTTGGCCTGGTGCGAGATGAACCAGGTGGACTTCGTATTCGGGCTCGCCCGCAATGCGCGGCTGGTCGAAGAGATCAGCGTCGAATTCCTGCAGGCCGAGGCGGAGGCGTCCGCGACCGGCAAGCCCGCCCGCCGCTTCAAGGACTTCCGCTATGCGACGCTCGACAGCTGGTCGCGCCGGCGCCGGGTCGTCGCCAAGGCGGAATGGACAAACGGCGAGGCCAATCCGCGCTTCATCGTCACCTCGTTGAACAAGGCCGAGACCAGCGCCCGCTTTCTCTATGAGAAGGTCTACTGCGCCCGCGGCGAGATGGAGAACCGGATCAAGGAATGCCAAGGCGACCTGTTCGCCGACCGAACCTCGACCGCAACCCTGTGCGCCAACCAGCTGCGGCTCTGGCTCGCCTCGTTCGCCTATGCGCTCCTGTGCGCCCTCAGGCGCATCGGTCTTGCCCACACCCAGTTCTCCGAAGCGACCTGCGGCACAATCCGGCTCATGCTCCTCAAGCTCGCCGGTCTCGTCCGCGTCAGCGCGCGGCGCATCAAATTCGCGCTCGCCTCAGCCTGTCCCTACGCCGACGAATGGCGGCTGGCCGCCGCCCGCCTCGTCACAACCGCCTGACGCGTCGCCGCGACGCCGAAAAAACGCCGGCAATCCAACCCACCACCCACCGGAGACCCCCAAAAGACCGACCCCATCCGCGCAAACCGCGCCAGGGATGCGCTCGTCCTCACTACAGTCACTGCGCAATCATTGTCGGGGCGCGAAAGACCAAGCCCCTCCTATGAGAAAACCGGGCTAACAGACTAAAGTTTGGGACAGGTCGGGCAACAGAACGAGCCGGCGGTTGAAGAATGGTCTCGTTGGCTATGAGAACAGCTTCCGAATGGGGCCGGCGAACTGAGTCGTCAACGATCATTTGGGCCGGAAGACGTGGCCGGACTAGACGAAGCCGGCCTATGTGGCCGGCGCTGTGGCGTCGGAGCGAATCTGCACCTTGCCGCCGTCGACGAGATTCACCGGCGGATTGAGGATGACTTGCTCGCCCGACTTCACTCCGGTATCCGCTTCCACCCATGTGCCAAAGTCGCGCGTCACGTTTAGCTTCCGGATCTCAGCCTTGCCGTCGTTGACGACGGCGACTTGCAACCCATTGCGGTTGAAGATGATCGCTTCTGCGGGTACGACGAAGGATGCTGTCGGGCGCGGAATCTTGAGCTCGACGGTACAGTAGACCCCAGGCGACAGCGCGTCGTCTGGATTGGGAATATCGATCTCGGTCAAGAGCGTGCGCGTACCGCTCTGCAGCGCGTCGGCGTTCCGGGTCACCTTGCCTGCGAACTCGCGATTCGGAATTTCGGGTACGCGAATGGTCGCGTCAACGCCTGGCGCCACGCCGAAGGCGGCATCCTGCGGGACGTAGACGAAGACGCGGATCACGTCTCTCTGCATGACCTCGAACATGAAGCTGCCGGTGTTGGCGTTGCCCTGCACCAGACTGCCCACATCGACGTTGCGCTGCGTAACGACGCCGTTGAACGGCGCCGTCACCAACGCATAGTCACGGTTCTGATGCAGCGTCATCAGCAATTTGTCCTGGGCCGCGATGTTGGCCTGCGCGACCCCGACTGCAGCTTCATTGGCCTTCAGAGTCTGGACGTCGATTGTGCCCTGCTGCTGCGTCGCCCAGCCTTCATTGACCAGAGGCCGGTCACGGTCCCAGGTCACCTGCGCGAGCTTCGAGTTGGCTTGCGCCTGATCCAGCGCCGCTTGGAGCTGATTGCGCGTCGCTTCGTTTTGGGAAATCGTGTCATCCTGCTCGGGCACTGCAAGCTCCGCCAGCACCTCGCCTTGTTTCACGTGATCGCCGATGTCGACGTTACGCTTACCGATGTAGCCGGTCGCGCGGGCATAGATCTCGGCCTGTGCAAATGCGGCTGTCGTCGCCGGCAAGGTCACGGGCATGACGGCAGCGTTCGCCTTGACCGTCGCGACGCGCACGCTGGGCACGAAATCACGCTCCTGCTCGGCAGTCGCCAGGACCTGTTGCTGCAGCGCGTAGTGGCGCCATGCGCCGAGCGCGACGCCACCGGCGAGCAACAAGAATGCGCCCCCGGCGAACACACGCACCCCCCACCGGCGCCGCGCCTTCGGGCCAGACTTCTGCGGGTTCTGGGTGTCCCGGTCGAGCGGCCGGTCGTCAGCACGAAAGTCGGGAAGCCCTTCGGCTGGACTGCGAAAGCCAAGGTCATTCATCGGGGAGGTCCTCGAATACGCCATGGGCCGGGACGCCGTCGTTGCGCCTGCGCAGCATGGCAAAGAGATAGGGAACGACGAGCAGCGTAGTGGGGGTCGCAAACAGAAGGCCGCCAATCACCGCCCGGGCCAGCGCGGCATTCTGCTCCTCGCCGGCGCCGCCGACCGCCATCGGCAACATGCCGACGATCATCGCGCCTGCCGTCATCAGAACGGGGCGGATACGGATATGGCCGGCATCGATCGCGGCCCGGAACGCCGTCCTGCCGGCGAGCTGCTGTTCCCGCGCGAAGGTGACTAGCAGAATCGAGTTTGCGGAGGCCACGCCGACCGCCATGATGGCGCCCATCAGTGAGGGGACGCTGAGCGTCGTGCCGGTGATGAACAGCATCGTGACGATGCCGCACAAAGTCGCCGGGAGCGCCAGGATGACGACGAACGGATCGCCGAAATTCTGGTAGTTGACGACCATCAGCATATAAACGAACACGGCCGCGAACAGGAGCCCTATGCCGAGGTCCCGGAAGGAATCGTTCATGCTTTGGATCTGGCCGAGAACTTGAATCGTGTTGCCAGGCTTGAGCTCCTTCTGCAGCTCCGCGACGATCTTGTTGATGTCGTCGGAGACGCTGCCGAGATCGCGGTCCTGCACACTGGCATAGATGTCATAGACCGGCTGGATATTGGTCTGGTTGAGATTGGTGGGAACGGCGTCGCGCTGCAAAGTCGCCACGTTGCTGAGGAGTCCGGGTATGTTGGGAACGGCCTCACTCTGCAACATCGCAGCCTGGCTCAGGAGCCCGGGCATCGGCGGGGCGGCCGACGCGATCGTGGTGGACACCGGCGTGTCGCCAAGCTCGCCGAGCGAGCTCACCTCATGCTCGGGCGTCTGGACCGCGATGTAGTAGGGAATTCCGTTCGATGGATCGGTCCAGAAGTTAGGCGATACCTGCTCCGACGAACTGAGGCTGATGTTAAGATCATTGGCGACAGCCTGCGCGTTGAGACCGAGCTGCAACGCCCGTGACCGATCGATTTTGGCCATGAAAGCAGGCGCATCGAGCTCCTGCTGGAGGTGGGCATCGGCGATGCCAGGAATCGCCGCGATGCGCCGCCGCAGCTGACGCGCGAGCCGCAGATTGGTCACGCGGTCGCGGCCCACGACGCGAGCATCGATCGGCGCCGGCAAGCCGAAATTGAGAATCTGCGTGACCATGTCCGCGGCCTGGAAATAGAACGTCACTGATGGAAAGGCAGCCGGCAGCTCCTCGCGGAGCCTGCGCACGTAGTCGGCGGTTGGCGCATGTCCGTCCTTCAGGGCGACAAGGATCACCCCGTCGTTGACGCCGATGGTGGACCCGTCGGTGAAGGCGAGATTGTATGTTCGCTGCGGCAGCCCGATATCGTCGACGATGAGGTCGCGATCTCGCTGCGGAATGACCTGACGGATCTTGTCTTCGACTGCCTGAAAAATCCGCTCGGTCGTTTCGATGCGCGTGGCGGCGGGCGCCCGGACGTGAAGCTTGATCTGACCGCCGTCGATCGCGGGATAGAAGTCGCGGCCAACAAGGGTGAACATGACGCCGCCCAGCGCGAGGATCAGCACGGCGATGACCGGGACGATCCAGCGCCGTTTCAACAGCATCGTGAGCGCGCGCACATACTCCTGGCGAAACTGCTCGAAGGCGCGCTCGAACCCCTGGTGAAAGCGCGTAATCCAGTTGCCCGAGGCAGGCGCCGCGTCGTGGTGCTCACCCTTGAGCAACAGGCCGATGATGACGGGCGTCAAGGTTCTCGACAGCGTATAGGACGCCAGCATTGCGAACACCACCGCAAGCCCAAGCGGCGTGAACAGGAATTTCGCCGGTCCTTCCAGAAACACCACCGAGGTGAACACGCAGCTGATCGCGAGCGTCGAAACCAATGTAGGGACGGCGATGCCCGCGGAGCCGTTCAGTGTCGCCGCCGCAAGGCTCATGCCTTCCGCGCGCAACCGGTGGGTGTTCTCGATCGTCACTGTCGAGTCGTCGACCAGAATGCCGACCGCGAGCGCCATGCCGCCGAGGGTCATGGTGTTGAGCGTCTCACCGAGGAAGTACAGGACGACGATTGATGTCAGGATCGACAGCGGAATCGAGATCAAGACGATCAGGGTCGACCGCCAGGAGCCGAGAAAAAGCAGGATCATCAGTCCCGTGAGCCCGGCGGCGATCGCCCCCTCGCGGACCACGCTCGTGATCGACGCGGCAACGAGCTTCGACTGATCGAACAGCTCATTGATGCTGAGGCCAGGGGGCGCAGCCTCGCGCGCGACCGTCAAGACCTTGCGAACACCATCGACGACAGCAAGCGTCGACGCGCCGCCATTCTTGATGACGCTCAAGAGCACGGAGCGTCGACCATTTTCGCGCACGACGTTCTGCTGCACCGCCCAACCGTCGTGCGCCTGGCCGATATCCTTCAGGAATACCGTCTGCCCGTTGGCATAGGTGACCGGAATATTGTTGAGGTCGGCGATGGTCGTCGGCATCGCGTTGGTGCGCACCGTGTATTGCGTGTCGCCGATCTTGGCGAGACCGGACGGCAAAGTCAGGTTCTGCACGTTGACCGCGTTCACCACATCCGCCGGCGTGAGTCCTTTGGCCTCGAGCTTGACCGGGTCGATGTCGACCATGATCTGCCGGTACTTGCCGCCGTCGGGAGTCGGGAACGTCACCCCATGAACTGGCGCGAGCTGCTGGCGCAGGTTGTAGATCCCGTAATCGTAGAGCTGCTGTTCATTGAGGCGGTCGGAGCTCAAGCTCAGCTGCAGGACCGGAACGCTCGAAGCGTTGTACGCCACCACGGTCGGCGGCTGTATGCCAGTCGGCATCAGAGCGCGGATCGAATTCGTCGCCGAAACGATCTGCGCGATGGCAAGATCGAGGTTCACGTCCGGCTGGAAATAGATCTTCTGCACGGAGATGCCGTTGAGTGTCTGCGCCTCCATATTTTTGATGCCGGTAACGTTCGAGCTGATCGAGTACTGGCTGTAGGTGGAGACGCGCTGCTCCATTTCCGGCGTGCTGAGGCCGGTGTACTGCCAGATCACCGACACCACCGGAATGTTGATCTCGGGGAAGATGTCCTCCGGCATGACAGTGATGGCCGCGACGCCCAGAAACGCAATCAGGGCCGCGAGGACGTAGAAGGTGTACGGAAACCTCAGCGCAAAGCGAACTATGCCCATGGTCCGTCCTCGCGTCTTTTGATCACACTCCGGAGGCCGGTCCCTCTGCGCGCCCCCTGCTTCAATGTCGCTTCTGGCCAGCGGGTTTGACCGGGTGCGGGCTCGGCAATCGCACCGCGCGACCGGTTGTCGCGGCGCACAGGCGATCGCCGCGAGCCCGCGCCAGCAACGCGGTGCGACAGGCGCGCAATTTGTGGCGAAACGAAAGGTCTCACGGCTGTCAACCTCGCGGGAGTCGAACAACTCGGCATCGAGGGATAAGGTGAGGCCATTTGCAGATGTTCGCCATTGAATAGAGGTTTCAACGGGCGAAACCTTCGTCTTACCGCTTGGCCGTTAAGCCGGGGAGCGAAGTTAGAGACAAGCGCCAATCCTCGAGAGCTCGAGGCGCAGGCCCCGCGGGGGCGCGAAATTCGGTCGAGTTCTCGCGAGACACAAGTGATCGGCCGGAATTTTAGCGGCTCTATCCCGCTTTGCAGCGTGAGGTGCTTCGTTGCAGCGATTGGCGGTTCGGAGCGTTACTGGTTCGCCGCCCGCCGTTCCTCACGCGCATGGGCTTCACGATTTCTTCGCGAGCTCGTCGAACTCAAGTGGGAATTTTGCTGGTGAAGAGACGAGCCGACTTCAGCATGATTGCATCGCCAGGGCCCGGCGGACCAACTCGATCATAGTGCCCCCGGCGAATGGCTTTTCGAGGAGACCAAGTGCGCCGTTGGCTTGCACGCGACTTCGAATGGATTGTTGGGGAAACGCCGTTATGAAGATGGTCGGAATGCGGGTTCCTTGCGCGATCAAGCAATCCTGAAGATCAAGGCCGCTCATGCCTGGCATCTGTACGTCGGTGATCAGACAGGAGCTGTCGCCGACCCGCGGCGAGCTCAGGAAATCCTCAGCGGACTCGAATACGAAAGCGACGAAACCGAGCGACCTCACAAGGCTTTGCATTGCGGCGCGAACCGACGCGTCGTCGTCGACTATCGAAACGATCTGAGATTTTGACACGCGACCTATTCTCCTTTCGCGGCCGGCAAGACGGCAAACAGCCAGAGTGCCGAGCGAAAAAATAAAATAGGGAGCTTGGCAGAACAATGAAATCATACAGCCGAGCGATGAAAACATACAGCCGAGCAAAGAGATCATACAGACGTTTATGCTGATCCGGACGGCGGCAAAACGACGCAGTTCGCAAGCATCGGCGGCCCCGGACGAGATCCGCCAAGCGTCGCTCATACGAAGGTTTGGTTTCGTCAAACGAACAAATGGCCTCTCTCTCCCGATGTAGGATGGACCAGCCAAGGACGTTCGCTGCCAAATAGCGGACGACCCAGCGCCCCTTGTTTTCGGAGGCGGCCTGACTGTCCTCGATCCGGAGTCCGACTGTCATGATGACAATGGAAAAAGCGCAAGAAATCATCGGCGCTGGGATCGTGAAGGCGAAGGAAATCGGTCAGCCGATGAATATCGCCGTCGTCGATGCAGGCGCCAATCTGACGGCTTTCGCGCGCATGGACGGCGCGTGGCTCGGCAGCATCGACATCGCCATCAACAAGGCCTTCACCGCGAAGGCCTTCGATATCTCGACGCTCGAGCTTGGCCGCAACAGCCAGCCAGGAGATCAATTCTTCGGCATCCACGTATCGAACCACACCCGGGTGATGATTTTCGCGGGTGGCATTCCGATCAAGATAAATGGCCAGATCGTGGGCGCTGTTGGCGTCAGCGGCGGCAGTGGTCAACAGGACCAAGCGGTCGCCGAGGCGGTTGTCGCCGCCTGGACATAGAGTCGCCGGCTATCGAACCTCAGTGGATTGCGAACCACACGTATGCGGAGTTTCGCCCTGATGCTGCTCCCAGCATTGCAATCTATTCGTCGATACCAGGCGCAGGATCCGACCGGTTCTATCCGGCCATCCCGCTGGCTTCGCGCGCTTCTGACAGGGGCATCGCTTCTGCTTTACCCCGCATTGGCCGGGGCACAGACCCCAACCCCGCCAGTTTCTGCGGCGCCGTCCGATGACGGTCAATGGACCATGCCGGCGAAGAACTATGCAGCCACGCGATATTCCGCACTCGATGAAATCAATGGCGCCAATGTGAGCAATCTCCAGGTCGCCTTTGCCTTCTCGACGGGCGTCGACCACGGGCAAGAAGCGGCGCCGATCGTCTCGAACAACACGATGTTCATTGTCACGCCGTATCCGAACATTGTCTTTGCGCTCGACCTCACCAAGCCCGGCGCGCCGATCAAATGGTCCTATCAGCCGCATCCCGCGGCGGCGGCGCAGGGTGTGGCGTGCTGCGACGTCGTCAACCGTGGCGGGACCTACTCGGATGGCAAGCTCTTCTTCAACACGCTCGACGACAATACGATCGCGTTGGACGCGGAGACCGGCAAGGAGCTCTGGAAGACCAAACTGGGCGATATCAACACCGGCGAGACGATCACGATGGCGCCGCTGGTCGTGAAGGGAGAGGTGCTGGTCGGCGACTCTGGCGGCGAGCTCGGCGTGCGCGGCTGGTTGGCGGCGCTCGACGTCGCTACCGGTAAGATCCTATGGCGGGCCTACGCCACTGGGCCGGACAAGGACGTACTGATCGGCCCCGGATTTCCGCTCGTTCTACCCCTCGGACAACGGCACGGACCTCGGCGTCACGACCTGGCCGGCCGACGCGTGGCAGACCGGAGGAGGAACGATGTGGGGATGGATCGCCTACGATCCTGACCTGAACTTGATCTACTACGGCACCGGAAATCCTGGCCCCTGGAACCAGGAGCAGCGTCCGGGAGACAACAAATGGACCACGACGCTGTTCGCGCGCGATCCTGACACCGGTGCCGCCAAATGGGCGTTGCAATATAACCCGCATGACGAGCACGACTACGACGGGATCAACGAGCAGATCCTGGTCGACATGAATGTCGACGGCAAGCCGCGCAAGGTGCTGCTGCACCCGGACCGCAATGGTCATCTCTATGTGGTGGACCGCGAGAGCGGCGAGATCGTCTCGGCCGAGCCATACGGCTACGTCAATTCCGTTCTGCACATCGATCTCAAGACCGGGCGGCCCGTCATGAACCCGGACAAGCTCACGAAAGTCGGGGCCGTTGTCCACGACATCTGCCCGACTGCGTCGGGGCTCAAGGATTGGAATCCGTCAGCCTTTTCGCCGCTGACCGGCCTTATGTACATTCCTCACGAGAATCTGTGCATGGATTGGAAGAGCAGGTCCGTCAGCTACATCGCCGGTACCCCATTCGTCGGCGCCGAAGTAGTGAGCAAGCCGGGCCCGGGCGGCAATCGTGGCGAATTCACCGCATGGGATCCAGTAGAGGGCAAGGCGGTCTGGACCATCAAAGAGGAACTGCCGCTGTGGAGCGGCGCGATGGCCACTGCAGGTGGACTCGTCTTTTACGGAACGATGGATGGCTGGTTCAAAGCCGTCGACGCCAAGACAGGCGACCTCAAATGGCGGTTCAAGACCGGCTCCGGGATCATCGGCCAGCCCGTCGCCTATCGCGGGCCGGATGGGCACGAGTATGTCGCCATCCTGTCGGGCGTAGGCGGCTGGGCGGGCGCCATCGTCGCCGGCGACCTTGACCCGCGCGATCCGACCGGCGCGCTCGGCATGATCGGCGTCATGGCGGATCTCAAAACGAAGACAGCAGCCGGAGGGACGCTCTATGTCTTCGCCCTACCGAAATCCTGAGGGATGGACGGTCGTTGCGCGGCTTCGGCCGATCGCCGTTGCCGCGGTGCTTGCCGTCGCCGGCAACGACGCATTGGCGCAGCAAGGCGCCGCCCCGGACGCGGACCGCGGACCCGGCGCGGTTTGGGTCACTGGCCTTTTTCCCAACGGGAGCGCGCCCCCTCCGGCGGATCCGCTGGGAGCGCGGTTCGAGGGAAACAAGGTCGCCATCGCCGACGGCGAACAGCTGTTCGGCCAAATGAATTGTTCTGGCTGCCATTTCAACGGCGGCGGCGGCATGGGTCCCGCGCTGATGTCTGGCCATTGGCGCTACGGCGGACAGATCGACCAGATTTACGAGTCCATCGCGCAGGGCCGGCCGAACGGAATGCCATCGTGGCAGTTTGTCTTGCAACCACAGCAGATCTGGGAACTTGCGGCATACGTAAAGTCGCTTCCGGTATCGCCGACCGCCGCGCCGGACGCGAGTGTCAAGCCATGAACTGGCGCTGGCGTTTCTGTCTCGTCGTATTGGCGGCGTCCATGATGGTCCGCGCCGCCGCCGCGAATGCCGACACGCTTCGCGTCTGCGCCGATCCCAACAATCTCCCATTCTCTGACCAGGCCGGCCAGGGTTTCGAGAACAAGATCGTAGGGCTGATTGCGCAGGATCTGGGTTCGACCGTCGACTATACGTGGTGGGCGCAACGCCGTGGGTATGTGAGGCATACGCTGAAGGCGGACATTTGCGACATCTGGCCCGGCGTTGCGAGCGGCGCCGAGATGATGACCAGCACCCGGCCCTACTACCGCTCGAGCTATGTCTTCGTGACCCGCGCCGATCGCGAGCTGCACATCGCATCGTTTGATGATCCTCGGCTTCGCAATCTCATCATTGGCGTGCAGATGGTTGGCTCCGACGCGATGAACACGCCGCCGGCGCATGCCCTTGCCCGCCGTGGCATCGTCCAGAACGTACGCGGCTACATGCTTTACGGCGATTATCGCCAGCCGCACCCGCCGTCAGCGATCATCGATGCGGTCGAGGACGGCGATGTCGATATGGCCGTTGTTTGGGGCCCGATGGCCGGATACTTCGCCGCACAGGGTTCCAAACCGTTGACCATCGAGCCGGTCCAGCCTTCGCGCGACAGTACGGAATTGCCGATGGCGTTCTATGTTTCGATGGGGGTTCGCCGCGGCGACAATGCGCTGCTGCAGCGCCTCGATGATTCACTCGAAAGACACCACGCTGCGATCTCGGCGATTCTCGCCGACTATCACGTGCCGACCCTGCCAGACGCCTTTGCGCCGCCTTGAGACGGCTCGCAATTCTTCCGACCCCACTGCACGAGAGGTTTGTCATGAGCAAAAATCGCGGCGTCGTCTACACCAAGCCAGGAGAAGTCCAGGTTCAGGACATCGCCGATCCCAAACTCGAGAACCCGCAAGGTCGTAAGATCGACCATGGCGTGATCCTGAAGGTTGTTTCGACCAATATCTGCGGGTCCGATCAGCACATGGTGCGCGGCCGCACAACGGCGCCGGCAGGGATGGTGCTCGGGCACGAGATCACCGGCGAGGTAATCGAGAAGGGTTCGGATGTCGAGATGATCGCGTTGGGCGATCTGGTGTCAGTGCCGTTCAACGTCGCTTGTGGGCGATGCCGCGCCTGCCGGGAGACGAATACCGGCGTGTGCCTGACGGTCAATCCCGGTCGCGCCGGCGGCGCCTATGGGTATGTGGACATGGGCGGCTGGATCGGCGGGCAGGCCCGCTACGTCATGGTCCCCTATGCCGATTTCAACCTGCTCAAGTTCCCGGACAAGAACCAGGCCCTATCCAAGATCATGGACCTGACCATGCTGACGGACATTCTGCCGACCGGCTTCCATGGCGCCCTGACTGCCGGCGTCAAGCCAGGCTCGACGGTTTACGTCGCCGGCGCCGGTCCCGTAGGCCTCGCGGCAGCCGCGTCCGCCCAGCTCCTCGGCGCCGCTGTGATCATGATCGGCGACATGAACGAAGCGCGACTAAAGCACGCCAAAGACGTCGGCTTCGTGCCGATAGATCTCACAAAGCACGATCGCCTCGGCGAGCAGATAGCTGCGGTCGTGGGCGAACCCACGGTTGATTCAGTCATCGATGCGGTGGGTTTCGAAGCCAAGGGCCACGGAGGCGGCGATCAGCCCGCCATCGTTCTGAACCAGGCTATGGAGATTATCCGACCGGCTGGGGCCATTGGCATACCGGGGTTGTATGTCACCGAAGATCCCGGCGCCCACGACCAGGCCGCCAAGACCGGCAACCTCAGTCTTCGCCTGGGCCTTGGCTGGTCCAAGTCGAACTCGTTCCACACCGGCCAGACGCCCGTCCTGCGCTACAATCGTCAGCTCATGATGGCGCTGCTGAACGGCCGCCTGCCGATCGCGAAGATCGTCAATGCCACAGCAATCAGCCTGGAAGACGCCCCGAAGGGTTATGCCGAATTCGACAAGGGTATCGCCGCCAAATTTGTCCTCGACCCGCACGGCTTGTTGCCGAAAGCGGCCTGACCATCCCCGGGTCAGGAGTTGGATCGTCATGATGGCAATGAAAGAGAGCCAGAGGATCATTGAAATGGTGGTCGAGAAAAAGCGGTGGACCCATCGCACGAGAGGCGCCGGGATTGCCGCCCTGCTGCTCGCTGGATCCGCAACTGCCTCCCGCGCCGCCGATCCGGCTGCCGGGCAGCAGGTTTTCAAGGCGCAGTGCGGCATCTGCCACGCGGTGGTGGCGGGTCGAAACGGCGTCGGCCCGACGCTATTCGGCGTCGTCGGCCGTCCGGCCGGCAGCGTTCCAGGCTTCCGATACACCGCCGACCACAAGAAGCTCGGCGTCACCTGGGACGCCGCCAGCCTCGATAAATACCTCACCAACCCTCGCGCGATGGTGGCCGACACGACAATGATCTACGCCGGCCTGAAGGACGACGCCAAGCGTGCCGACCTGATCGCCTATCTCGAAACCCTGCACTGAGCGGCGATAGCGGCGGATGGCTCTGTCACGAGAACTGAATTTGGCCGCGCGCATTTTGGAGGTCCCAGTGCGGCGTCAGGCCGCGACGGCGGCTCGGCGACCCGAACGGTGAGACGGCGTTGCCCTTTGGAATAAACCGATGTCCCTTAAGCTGCATACGATCATCACCAGCACCCGTCCGGGCCGAGTTGGCCTTCGTGTGGCCAAGTGGTTCCATGAATACGCGGTTGGACACGGAGGGTTCGACACGACCCTGGTCGACATCGCCGACTTCAATCTGCCGATCTACGACGAACCAGTGCATCCCCGCCTGCAAAAATACCAGCACGCGCACACGAAACGCTGGGCGGAAAGCGTGAACAACGCGGACGCCTTTGCTTTCGTGACGCCGGAGTACAATTATGGCCCGTCGCCCGCTCTGGTAAATGCACTCAACTACGTCTACGTTGAATGGAATTACAAGCCGGACGGCTTTGTCAGTTATGGCGGCGTGTCCGGCGGCCTGCGGGCGGTACAGGCGGTGAAGCTTCAGGCCACGACGCTCAAGCTCGTCACACCGCCGGAGGGGGTTCCAATCCCGAACGTGATGCAATTCATCGACAAGGACAAAATCTCAAGTCGAACGAACTGATTGACGCGAGTGCTAAAATGATACTCGACGAGCTGCTCAAATGGGCGGGCCCGCTGAAGCAGATGCGTGGATGACAACATGGTGCCGTCGAAGGGTCGCCCGGTGGGCGATGCCGGACGGCGGGATCTGGTACGCTATTAAGATTTATCTGCAATCAACGCCGCTCCGCAGCGTCTCGGAGGACCATTCATCACCCGATCAGAGCACGAGAAGCCCGCCGCAAGTTTCAATGCTGGCTCGGAAGTCCCGGCCTAGCTCGACGCCTCTAAGGAGGGTATTGTCGCCATCCCGCCACTGCACCTCTAGGAGCGGAATCTTCACACGAGTCGCACTCGGCGAACTCGTGCGACCAGCCTATCGACTACCGATCGGGTTTAAGGAATGCTCGAACCTCAACCGGATCGACGGAAAAATACCGCGCGATCTGCTCGACGGAGAGGCCCAAGTCGGAGAGCGCGTTAAGCGACGGGCGCTCGATTGGCCAGCGAACCCCCTCCGCAAACGCCTGCTTCAGCAGGCCATCTAACTCGTCTCGATTGTGCAGCATGACTAAGTCCTCTTTGCCTGCATCCAGCGCTGATTGCGCAAAATCGCGCTGCTCTGTACGTTGCGTCGTTGAAGAATCTAGGTCCTTCGCACATTTACTCCATCCTACAGGGGGCCTTGAAGGTGATCTGTTTGTCTTGTACAAATAGACCTTCGTATAATCCTTGTTGGTCGCTGGTTCGCCTATTAGTCGTATCCAGCGAGCCGTCGCCAGCGACCTCGATTTGCGTTGCTGATTCAATGTCGTCCTTGATGGTCAGTCGTGACGGCATAAGGATTTGGACTTTCAATATGCTGCTTGTTAATCGAAGCGAAGGCGGACCCGCGCCGACTTCCTGCGACGCGCGGGCGTCGTGACGGTTCAGGCAGCCGGGCCTCGTTACGAGAGGGATTTATCGTGATCCAGCGCGGGTCGTCCCAGCAGATTGACGCGGCCCCGGAGACGCCTGTCGTCCTTGTCGTCGATGACGATCCTGAGGTTCGCGACGCGTTGAGCAGCTTGTTTCGATCGGTTGGCCTTGAGCCAAGACTGTTCGGTTCGACTGCGGAATTCTTGCAGCACAAGCTTCCGGAAGCGCCGTGCTGCATTGTGCTCGACATCAGGCTGCCCGGAGTGGGCGGCCTTGACTTCCAAGCTCAACTGACTCACGCGAATATTCACATACCCGTCGTCATGGTAACGGGCCACGGAGACATTCCCATGTCCGTCCGGGCCATGAAAGCAGGAGCGGTCGATTTCCTAACGAAACCGTTTCGCCCGCAAGACATGCTCGATGCTGTCGCGCGGGCTATCGAACGGGACGGGAAGCGACGCGATAGCGAAAAATTGCTCGCCGAAATCCAGGGACGGTTCGAGTCGCTCACGTCGCGAGAACGCGGGATCATGACGCTAGTCACGGCGGGTCTGATGAACAAGCAGGTGGCCGCGGAAGTCGGGCTCAGTGAAATCACCGTCAAGATCCATCGAGGTCACCTGATGAGGAAGATGGGCGTGCGATCCTTGGCGGACCTCGTGCGGGCCGCCGAGGCTCTCGGACTGCGTCCAACGAAGACGTCCGCGCCATAAACATCTGTATGATTTCGCTGTTCCGCCGATAGGCTCATGACGGTGCTCTTAGCTTCTCGCTCCTGGCTGTTCACTCCCGAGGTTCTCGCGGTGCTGTCGCGCTGAATTCGGAGCGAGAGGCTTAGCGGGCAACCGGCTCTCTTCACGAGGAGACATCCCCTTGAAGCCGCACGAGTCCACAGAAGAGAGGCTGCTGGCTGAAATCGCGGAGCGCATGCGCGTCGAGGAACAGCTGAGGGCCGCCAATCGCACGCTCCGAACCATCAATCGCTGCAACGAGGCGCTCGTTCGCGCGACTGACGAGATCGACCTGGTAAACGCCATCTGCAAAATCCTGGTGGAGGATGGCGGAATCCGAATGGCGTGGGTCGGATATCGAGAAGAAGGCGCGGCGTGGAGGCGGATCGCGCACGCCGGATTTGACGACGGATATCTCGACCGCATCGAGCTTTGGTCGGCCGACGCCTCTATCACACAGGGGCCGACGGCCCTCGCCATTCGAACCGGCGAGTCCTGCTCCGCTGAAGATATTGCGACCGATCCGCGGTTCCTGAACTGGCGGGATGAGGCGCTCAGGCGTGGCTATGGGTCGTCGCTCTCGCTCCCGCTCAAGTCGGAAGGGACGACGTTCGGCGCCCTCACCCTCTACGCTGACCGGGCCCACGCTTTCGACGAGCAGACGCGTTCCCATTTCACCGAACTCGCCAACGATCTTGCGTATGGGGTAATGGCGCTCCGGACCCGAGCCGACCGCGCGCGGGTCGAAGCGGAATTGCGGCGCATCGAAGCGTATCTTGGGGAAGGACAAAGGCTCACCCACACAGGAAGCTGGGCCTGGAACGTTGCGAGCCGCGAGAACGTCTACTGGTCTCCGGAGCAGTATCGAATTTTCGGCCTGGATCCGATTGAGGACTCTCACGCCTTCGAAAAGGCCCTTCAGCAGATTTTCCCGGAAGATCGCGCCAAATTCCTCGATATTCTTGACGCCGCTATCCGGGAAAAGAAGGACTTCGACGTCGAATGGCGATTTCCGTTGCCGGATGGGAGCGTGCGCTATCATCATAGCGTCGGACATCCCATCGTCGACAAGGACGGCGAGGTCGTCGAGTACGTGGGTACGCTAGTCGACGTGACCGAACAGTATCTCGCCAAGATGGCGCTCGAACGCGAAAACGCGGAACGCCGGCGCGCGGAGGATGAGCTCCGCCGCAGCGAGTCTTTTCTGGCGGAAGGCCAACGAATCAGCCGAACCGGGAGCTGGGCGTGGAACGTCACCACGGGCGAGGTTTCGTGGTCCGCCGAGCATTTTCGCATTTTCGGATTGGATCCGGATGCAGCGACGCCCTCCTATGCCGCGTTTGTGGACAGGATTCATCCGGAGGATCGTCCAGGTTTCGATGACATGTTGGAGAAGGCGGTTCGCGACGGCAGTAACTTCGAGTGGGACTTCCGTATCGTCACGCCCGATGGTGCGACCAAGTATTTGCGCAGTCTGGGGCACTTGACTGCTTACGGCCCCGAGAACACCGAGTTTGTCGGCACGATCATGGACGTGACTGAGCGCCGGGCCGCTGAAGAGGCCCTGCGGGGCGCATTGGGTGATCTCGAACGCGCCTCGCGCTTGAACACAATGGGTCAACTCACCGCGTCCATTGCGCATGAGATCAACCAGCCGCTGGCCGCGATCATCACCAATGCGGAGGCCTGCCTGCTCTGGCTCGAAGCAGACCGGCCGGATCTCGAGGAAGCGCGGCAGGCCGCGACTCGCATTGTGAGAAACGGCCACCGCGCCGGCGATATCATCAAGAGCGTCCGAGCCCTCACACGCAAGTCGACGCCCGAGATGATCTCACTCGGTATCAACGACGTGATCCGGGAAGTGATCGTCCTCATAGGGGCTGAGTTCCGCCGCCGTGGCGTACGGGTTGACACTTCGCTGTCTTCCGATCTCGTTTCTCTTGTTGGCGACCGAGTCCAGCTTCAACAGGTTGTGCTGAATTTGATCATGAACGGCATCGAGGCGATGGCGCATCCGATGAATGGGCAGCCGCGGCTGCAGATCAGCTCGACCAATGACGAATCCGGCGGCGTGCTTGTTGCGATCGCGGATTCGGGACCCGGACTCGATCTGACGCGCGCAGACCGGATCTTCGAAGCCTTCTTCACCACCAAGCCAGAGGGCATGGGGATGGGACTGTCGATCTGCCGTTCGATCATTGACGCCCATGGCGGCCGACTCTGGGCCTCGCCTAACCTGCCAAACGGCGCCGTCTTTCAGTTCACCTTGCCGGCGGCGGCGGGCGACGTAAGCAAGGCGTGACAATGACATTCCGCGACATGAAGCGTCCATGACTTAGCCCCAGCTGCTTGGGCTCCTGGCGCATCCGCTGCGGTCAGGTCCGTCGAGACGAACGCGGGGGCGACTCTTGGCGAGCGCCCTCCGGCTGAGATTGATGCGTTGGCGCCTTCGCCCGTGATCGTCCCATGGCGATCGTCAGCGCGAAAGCCGCGGCGAGCACGCTCCGCTCATACGAAGGTTTGCTTTCTCAAAACGATCAATAAGCCTCCGTCTACCAATGTAGGATGGAATAATTGCGCAACGATCGTAAGTTTACAGCGGAGACAACGTTATAAACTCCGACGCGCCCATTCGCGATCTAAATCACGCAGTGGAGTTCCCCATGAAAATACTCTCGCTCGCACGCTTCTTTCGCCGACGCCGCACCTACAGGACTGCGCTGCAGGAGCTTTCCGGCTACTCGGATCATGAGCTGCACGACATCGGCATCGACCGCGCCGATATCCATGAAATCGCGCGGCGAATGTCAGAGGACCGGCAGTAAGCGCCGACGGCGACCCCGCAGGTCGTCGTCACGGTCTCACGCCGTCAATAGGCGAGCAAGCGCCCAACATGCTCGAGCGCCTGGTCAGGAGGCACTGATGAATGACAAATCCATCGCCCCTCTCGGCAGCCCCAAAGCGGCTGAGTCCGCGCCCTCGCGCGAGGGCGCGCCGACACCTGGCAAAATCGGGTTTGTCGGTCTCGGTCACATGGGGACGGCGATGGCCACGAACCTCGCCAACACGGCGCATCGCGTTACCGCTTATGTCCGTCGACCGGATCAAATGGGCGCGCTCATCGGGCTCGGCCTCAGACCCACAGTGGAGTTCGCCGACCTCTTCGACTGCGAGGTCGTCATCAGCATGCTGCCAGATGACGCCGCTGTTCGCGACGTCGTCCTCGGACGAGAAGACGCCGGCCTCAAGGGTCTCGCATCGGGATTGAAGCACGGCGCAATTCATCTTTCCATGAGCACAATCAGCACATCCGCCGCGGCTTTCCTCGCGGCGGAACACGCCCGTCGCGGGCAGGGGTACGTCGCGGCGCCGGTCTTTGGAAATCCGGATGCCGCCAAGGCGCGCCAGTTGTTCATTGTCGCCGCCGGGACGCCATCCGATGTCGAGCGCTGCCAGCCGCTCTTTCAAAGACTCGGACAGAAGACATTTGTCGTGGGCGCCGAGCCTTCGCAGGCAAACCTCGTCAAGTTGCTCGGCAATATGATGACCGCGACCACATTGGAGATGCTGGGAGAAGTGGTAGCCGTAGCTCTTAAGCGAGGACTCGATCCCAAAGCGTTCATCAACATCATGACGAACACGATGTTCAGCGGGCGCGCGCATAAAATCTATGGCGAGAAGATTGTCAGTCGGAGCTACGCGCCTGGATTCGCCTTGCCCCTCGTGCTCAAGGATGTGCGGCTTGCGCTCGCCGAGGCAGAAAGCGCCGCCGCGCCGATGCCGTCGGTCGATGTGGTGCGAGACCGGCTTATCACCGGAATCGCACGCGGCTACGCCGATCTCGACTGGAGCGCACTTGGGTTAGTCGCTGCGCAGGAAGCAGGCCTCAATGTCCCCGGTCCAGTCGCTGCGCCGTCGATGAGTAGCACGAGCCAATGATGGCGATGCGTCGCGCATCCCAAGCAGCATCAGGGCGTCATGCCGCCATTGGGCGGGGCTTCCCTTTCGCCACGGAAAGTAGCGGCGGTGGCAACGTACGTTTGGACCGCCGGCCATGCCGGAAAGCCACGAGGCTTCCCATGATCGCCCGCCTGCTCATTGGTCTTAAAATAGAGTCGCGCTGGCTGCGCTCAGCCGCGCAATATGGAGGTCAAATTACATCGTGCTCGCGATTCTCGGGAGGGCAAAGGGAGATGATCATGAAGCAGTTCGCGGCCCTAGCCGTCTTGGCGCTTACACTGTCCGCTTGTGTGTCTTCGCCCATCGGCGCGGCTGCAGACGGCGCGACCGCACATGACCCCCACTGGTGCAGAGAACATCGCTTCTATCGCTCCGACCTTGCATGGCATCTTCACCACTGTGGGGGCTGGTGTACGGCGTCCGGTTGCGGTCACTGACAAACTCTCGACTGGTCGAACAGATGGTTTTTCGACCGCTGCTTGTAGAGGACAATTTTATTGAAGGCGCGGTCGCTGTATTTGACCATTTCTCGGTGAACGTACCCGGAGACCGAGATCGCCCGCTCATCCTTGCCCACCGCGATCAGCTTCGATTCGATCGCGCGAGCAGGCATGCCTCGGCGTGCGGCCTGCTGTAGCAGGATCGTGCCGGAGTTCTGATCTTCGATAAACGCCCCCGGAGAACCTCCGCGGGCGCGGCAAAGTCGCGCCAGTTCCTCCAGTGTCAAGAATACGCTCGGTAGCCAATGCTCGAGCACGCCGCCCTTCTATCTGCGCGATGTCCCAGTCGAGCAAAAGGAGCCGCGGGCTTCCCGTCATGCGATCGAGGGCGAAAAACGTCACGACCGTCCCGTCGTTGTCGGATCCCATTGAAACAGCGGTGTGGTGGATCACCGCGAAGAGCGCGTCGCAGCGGCAGGCGCCAGTCGCCGCCTTCCCAGGGCACTGGGCCCCCAACGATCTGGCGATCTATCACGGGACACAGTTCCCGGAGGGTTATCGCGGGGGCGCCTTCATCGCATTCCACGGGTCGTGGAATCGAGCGCCCGACCCCCAGCGCGGCTATAACGTCGTCTTCCAGCCTCTGGCGAAAGGCGCCAGGGCAGTTCGTGGTTTTCGCCAACGGCTTTGTCGGGGCCTACAAGGATCCGGGAAGGGCGGCGTTCCGTCGAACCGGGTTAGCCGAGGGCCCGGACGGCGTGCTCCACGTTTCCGACGATGTTCATGGCCGTATCTGGCGCATCACCTACAATGGAGACGGCACGGACAAGGTCGCTCCGGCGCAAGCGCCCACGGTTGCTACGACGGCGCCTGGCTTGGCGATGCCGCCGAGGGGACGCATCCTGAAGCCGGCAGAAGCAACCCCTGCATTGCCGACCCCTCCCGGCGCCACTGTGGGTCAGGTGGCGCTCGGCGACCGGATCTTTCATGGCGAGGCCAGCGACGGCACGTGCAGCGGATGTCACGGGTCAGACGGCGGCGGCAGCATCATCGGGCCACCCCTCAATTCAGGCCATTGGCTGAGAGCGACGGCAGCCTCCCGGGGCCCACTGCGACGATCGAGAACGGCGTCGCGCATCCCAAGCAATTTCAGGGCGTGATGCCGCCATTGGGCGGCGCTCCGCTTTCGCCGCGGGACGTGGCCGCAGTGGCGGCATACGTTTGGGCCGTCGGCCATACCGGAAAGCCATGAGCCCTCCCATGATCGCACGCCTCCTCTCTAGTCTTCAAACAACGGCACGCTCGCAGAGCTCAGCCGCGCACTACGGACGTCGGATTACGTCGTGCTCGCGACTCTCGGAAGGGCAAAGGGGATGATCATCAAGCAGTTCGCGGCCCTAGCGATCTTGGCGCTCGCGCTATCTGATTGTGCGAGTTCGCTCAATAATGCATCTGCGGGCGGCGCGACAGCACCTGTGGTCACCCATCGCCACTGGTGCAGAGAACATCGCTTCTATCGCTACGACTTAGCGTGGAAACTTCATCATTGCGGGTTCTGGTAATAATCGGCAAAGGCGAAGACGTTCATCTCGGCGGAAGCGCGCCTGACCGAAAGAGCAAGCAGAGACTCGTGTCGCTGGTATCTTCTTTTAGGAGACTTGGGCGAGCCGCGGGCTCTGAATGAGCCCTTGACGACGCCGCACTTAGAAACGCCAAGCCGCTCGTCGCCGGAGAATTGTCCATCGCGGTCCTGCGCGCATTCGACGGTATCCAGATTCTGATGCAAAATATAGCCGCGATTGCCCGGTTGGGCCCGCGTTGGCGCAACGCATGGATGAATCCGAGGCGCTTGGGGCTCGACGACCTTCTAGCGCGAAGAAGGCCTCGGCCGTCAGAAGAACGGAAATGGGCTCTTCCCGCGCCTGCGAAGCCATTCCGCGCTGTTTTCAGCCTCATATTTGGACTGATTGTTGTGGTTCCAGGCGCGGTCGAAAGGCGTCAAGGACTGGGAGGGAATCGTGGGTCCGGGCCCGTCGGAACCGTAAGACGACGAATTGCCATTGACGGCGAAAGCCGCTTTGGGCGGGACGGCGAGAACAGCGGCAAGGCCGATCAGAGCGATTGTCTTGAACATGAGATGTACCTCAGAGCTGGATTGTTCCGGTGTTTCACCCATTCATGTAGCAAGCGCTCGGGGCGCGAACCATCCTACGTGGGTATGCCCAAGGCACACCCTCTGGTGAATTAAGCCGACGGTTTGCCGGCATGCATGGCAGAGGGGTTGGTTGACAGGCTCGCATCACAGCCTCCAGCTCTGGGTCAACCTGCCGGCGGCCGACAAAAATGACCGCGCCGCGCTACCAGGATCTCGCCGGCGATGCTGTTCCTGTGCGGCGCGAACCGGGCGTGGAGGTTCGGGTTTATTCCGGCGCATCAGGCGGGGTGACAGCGCCGACAAAGAATTTTGTGCCCGTTACAATGGTCGAAATCCGTTTAGACCTAGGCGCCTCGGGTCGCCAGGAATCTTTCCGCCGACTGCAACGCGCTCATTGTCATCCTTGAGGGCGAGGGCGCCATCGGCGCTGAAGGCAAATCCGTAACAGCGGGCGACGTTGCTGGGCTCACTCGCGGCGACAACCGGAAGGCAGGCGCCTCGCCTATCCCCGGGTTATCGACCACGCGGATCCGCCGACCCGACCCGAACGCCACATCAAAGCGTCGATCGCAACTATCCGCATTGAGCTGGCGCGCAGCATCGCAAGACGCTTGCCGCGCTGCCCTTGTTGCCAACGCGCTAACTTATGACACAGTAAGACTGGCAGGCCGTTGAAAAGTCCCTAGGCAGCGGAATCGCTGCGTGATTCTGTCGGTCTTGCGCTGTGGCGGAAACAGTTGGATGCGCGGCGGGGACGAGTGAAATTGATGATCCTTACCAACCCGCCCTCCAGATCGACGCAACTGAAAAGCGACCCCGACCGCGTGTAGAACATCACCCTGAGATCGCCCAAGGCCTAAGATGTAACCCACGTCTCAAAGACGTGGAGATCGGGTCGGTTAGCCTGCCAGTTTGACGTTCGATTTTCCTTCTGAAGTCGGGTCGCGGCGCGCATCGCTTCATTGCCCGGCAGCGTGAACTCTCCTAAGATGATCTGCTTTCGCAGGAGGGACGGGGCTTGAGGCTTCACCGGCGCGAGTTGCTCGGAAGCGCGGCGCTCCTGCTCATAGGCGGAGCGACCGGCGCCCGAGCGCAATGGCTGCCCTGGCGTCCGGAAGCCGGATCGCCCCCCGCGCCGTTCGTCAAAGGACCGTGGATCTTCTTTGATGCCGCTGAGGGCGCTGCGATAGAGGCGTTGGTGGATCGCTTGATCCCGCCCGACCCCGACACGCCCGGCGGCAAAGACGCCGGTTGCGCGGTGTTCATCGATCGGCAGCTTGCGGGACCATATGGGCGCCGGGCCGGCCTTTACCTCAGCCCGCCGTTCATCAAGGGGACCAAGCAGCAGGGCCCGCAGGACGCAGATGGGCCTGCCGCACAATACCGCAAGGCGCTGGCGGCGCTCGACCAATTTTGCACGGCGCAGAAGAGCGGCGCCTTCGCGTCCCTCAGCGACGCAGACAAAGACGCCGTGATTGGCGGCCTCGAGAGCGGCTCGACGAAGCTGGACGGCGTCGACGGACAGGCGTTCTTCAAGCTCCTGCTCGCAAATACGCGCGAGGGATTTTTCGCCGATCCGATCTATGGTGGCAATCGAGATATGTGCGCATGGCGCATGATCGGCTACCCAGGCGCCCGTTACGACTACCGCGACTGGGTTCACCGTCATAACGAGCGCTATCCCCACCCGCCCGTCAGCTTCATGGGACGGGCGGATTGGAGCGCCCACAAGACCTGAGGGAGGCGATGGCGAAGAAGCTGCCCAAAAAGGACGTGGCGATTGTCGGCCTGGGCTGGACGGGTTCGATCCTCGCGCATGAACTGACCGACGAGGGTCTCGACGTCGTTGCCATCGAACGCGGGCCTTGGCGCGATGCGCCGACAGATTTTCCCACAACCTACGTTCAGGACGAACTGCGCTACCGCATACGCCATGAGCTTTTCCTGCGCCCCGAGCAGATGACGTTCACCTTCCGTAACAAGATGAGCGAGCAAGCTCTGCCGATCCGCACCTGGGGCGCGTTCATGCCGATGACCGGCGTTGGCGGCGGGGGCGTCCACTGGAACGCTGAGACGTTTCGCTTCCTTCCCTCCGATTTTGTGCTCAAAACGCACCTGACGGAAAGATACGGCGCGAAATTTCTGCCCGAAGACATGACGATCCAGGACTACGGCGTGACCTACGACAACCTCGAGCCGCACTACGACCGATTTGAGTATCTTTGCGGGACGTCGGGCGCCGCAGGAAATCTGAAAGGGGAGATTGTCGAAGGCGGCAATCCGTTCGAAGGGCCGCGCTCGCGCCCCTATCCCACTCCCCCGCAGGACCAGCCATTCAGCCATACTCTCTTCGGCAAGGCCGCGCGCGAGCTTGGCTATAAGCCCTTTCCGCAACCGTCCGGCAATCTGTCGCAGGCCTATGTGAACCCGCTCGGCGTGCGGCTCGGGCCCTGCACCTATTGCGGCTTCTGCGAATGGTTCGGATGCGGCAATTATTCGAAAGCATCCCCGCAGACAACCATCCTTCCGGTGCTGGTGAGGAAATCGAACTTCAGCTACCGGACCGAATGCGAGGTGATGCGCATCAACGTCGACGCCTCCGGCAAACGCGCGACCGGCGTCACCTTTGTCGACTCAAGCGGCGAGGAGTGGGAACAGCCGGCCGACCTTGTCATCTTGGCCGCGTTCTCGATTTTCAATGTTCAACTCCTGCTGATGTCGGGCATCGGCAAGCCCTACGATCCGGTCGCCAATGAGGGCGTGATTGGCCGCAACTTTACCCACCAGACAATCTCCGATGTCATCGGATTCTTTGACAAGGACAAATTCAACTTCAATCCGTTCATCGCCTCCGGCTCGATCGGCATGTGCATCGACGAATTCAACGGCGATAATTTCGACCATGGCCTCCTGGGCTTCGTCGGCGGCGGATATATGGGACAGGTGCAGACGAACGGGCGACCGATTCAGACGAACCACGTCCCGCCCGGGACGCCGAGCTGGGGCGCGAAATGGAAGAGCGCGGTGCGCGACAACTATTTGAGCACGGTGACGCCGGGCACCGGCGTACACGGAAGCTTCTATAGTTATCGCGATGTCTATCTCGACCTCGACCCGCTCTATAAGGACCGGTTCGGCCGTCCGCTGGTGCGCATAACGATCGACTTTCACGACAACGAGGTGAAGCAGAACGCCTATCTCACCGACAAGTTCGCCGAAATCATCAAGGCGATGGGCGCAAAGGAGGTCGTGAAGCAATACCGCAAGGCGCCCTACGACGTCACAGAGTACCAGACGACGCATCTATGTGGCGGCGCGATCATGGGGACCGACCCCTCGACCAGCGCGCTCAACCGTTATCTGCAAAGCTGGGACGTTCCCAACCTTTTCGTCATGGGTGCGAGCGCCTTTCCGCAAAACGCCGGCTACAATCCGACCGGGACGGTTGCGGCGCTCGCCTACTGGTCGGCCGAGGCGATCCGGACCCAATACCTCAAGAACCCGGGGCCTCTCGTCCATGCGTGAGCTGCTCGCGCGCCGGATCGCGGGGGCCGCGATCACCTCGTTGATCCTCGCGTCGAGCCTCGTTGCGTCGGGGCCCGCGCAAACGAACAAGGTCGGGACGAGCCTGGACCCGCAAAATTTCGGCCAGATCGAGCGGGGGCGGTATCTCGCCATCGCCGGCGACTGCTCGAGCTGTCACACCGTGCCCGGCTCAGGCCAGCCCTTCGCCGGCGGCCGGCCGATCGAAACTCCATTCGGCGTCGTGGTCGGGGCCAATATAACGCCCGACCCCGACACCGGGATCGCCGCCTGGAGCGACGAAACGTTCGTGCGCGCGCTGCGCGAGGGCAAGGGGCATAACGGCCAGCTGCTCTACCCGGCGATGCCCTATCCCTACTACACCAAGCTGACCGAGAGCGATGCTCTCGCCATTCGCGCTTACCTCAACACGGTGAAGCCGGTTCGCAACGCCGTCGTCTCCAACAAGCTGCCCTTCCCGTTCGACGTTCGCGAGGGCATGGCGGCCTGGAACGCGCTCTATTTCAAGAGCGGCGAATTCAAGCCGGACCCGACGAAATCCGCGGAATGGAATCGCGGCGCCTACCTTGTCCAAGGTCTAGGCCACTGCGGCACCTGCCACACGCCCAAAACGCAGCTTGGCGGCGACGATCGCGCGCGCACTTTTCAGGGAAATGCGCTCCAGGGTTGGTTCGCGCCCAACATCACCAATGATACCGAGCGGGGTCTCGGCGGATGGAGTGTTGCCGACATCGTGGCCTATCTGAAGAACGGCCATAACGCGACCACCGCCTCGACAGGAATCATGGGCGAGGAAATCACGCTATCGAGCTCGCAGATGACCGACGGCGACCTCACAGCCATCGCTACGTATTTGAAAGATCTGCCCGGCCAGACATCTTCGCCAGCGGCGGTTTCCGCGTCCGATCCGACGATGACCGCCGGAGGCGCCATCTATGCCGACGAATGTTCGGCTTGCCACGGCATGGACGGGAAAGGCGTCCCCTATCTTTTCCCCTCGCTTGCTGGATCGCCGAACGTCCGTTCCGTCGATCCGGTGAGCCTCACTCGCGTCCTTATTGAAGGCGCACGCAGTGTTGCGACGGCCAACGAGCCGACCGGCCCGGGCATGCCGTCATTCGCGTGGAAGCTGAGCGACGATCAGGTCGGCGCGGTCTTGACCTACATTCGCAACTCTTGGGGCGCCTCTGCGTCGCCCGTCGACCCGCGGCAGGTCGAACAAGCCCGCGCGCGCGCCGCCATGGCGTCCACCGGACGTTAGAACCCCACTTGTGCAACCTTGCCGTTGCGGCGCACGCGTGGAATACCGGAATCCGGCCCAATTCCGAGATCTATAGTTGATCGACAACGGCCGCTTCACGTCAACTCGAGTTGTCCGCCGTGGCCATTCGCCGATGGCTCGGGGAACGCACCATATCGACCCCAAACGCGACCTTTAGGCTCGAAGCGATGAACCGATGGAAAGCGCCCAGGAGCGGATCTTGGTAGGCATCGATGAAGCCGAACAGATTTGAGTTGAGGAAGGGGCACCTGTTGAGCTGACATTCACAATGGCCGAGAAAAGAGCTTGGTTTGGCCAAGCCGTTGTGGTTGACGCATTTGGGCTGCACGCCGCGCCGCATCTGCTTCAGGCGCGCCTTTTCAGTGATAGCCCAGGTCGCCGCGGACCTTGCCGCGAAACACCCAATAGGACCAGCCGGTGTACATGAGGATGATGGGCAGCAGGAACACGGTGCCAACAAGGAGGAAGGCCTGAGTCGACTGCGAGGAGGCGGCGTCCCATAAAGTGAACTTGTAGGGCACGATCAGCGGAAAGAGGCTGATTGCGATGCCGAGGTAGGACATGACAAACAATAAGACCGCGCCGATGAACGGCGCCGCCTCAGAGCGGTTGTTGAGCGACCGCCACTCCCAATAGGCGATCAGCACAGTGACGATCGGCACCGGCGCGAAAATCACGATATGAGGCCATGAGAACCACCGCTCGGCGATCTGCGGCTTCGCCCACGGCGTCCACAGGCTCACTGCCGCGATTCCGATTAGAACGCCGATCAGCGACCAGCGCCCCAGCGCCCGCGCCCAATCCTGGAGCCGGCCTTCCGTCTTCAAGATCACCCAGCCCGCGCCGAGCAGGCTGTAGCCGAAGACCAGGGCGACGCCAGTCAGCAGCGAAAACGGCGTGAAGCAGTCGAACGAGCCTCCTGCAAAATGGCGGCCTTCCGTCTGGAAGCCCTGAATGAAGGCGCCGAGCACAATGCCCTGCGCGAAGGCGCCAATGATGGAACCGTAGTTAAAGGCGTGATCCCAGAAGGTCCGATGTTCGGCGTCGCGGTAGCGGAACTCGAACGCGACGCCGCGGAAAATGAGCGCCAGCAGCATGATGGCGATCGGAAAATAGACAGCTGGTATGATGATCGCGAATGCGAGCGGGAAAGCCCCCATGAGCGCAAGTCCGCCAAGCACCAGCCAGGTCTCGTTGCCGTCCCAAATCGGCGCGATCGAGTTCATGACCAGATTGCGCGAATCGCGGTCGGCTGCGAATCCATAGAGAATCCCTACGCCCAAATCGAAGCCGTCCAGGAGCACATAGAGAAAGACGCCCACGCCAAGGACGAGCGTCCATGCGGGCACGAGATCAATAACGGGCTGAGTCATCGTCGCTGTCCCGTTTCGGTCGATCGGAGCGCCTGGACCGGCTGCGCAGGCCGGCCGCTTTCGATCGGCTCGGGCTCGGTCGCCTCCTCGGCAGGACCGAGTCGGACGATTCTGATCATCAGCGCGAGACCCGCGGGGAACATGACGAGGTAAACCACGCAATAGCCGGCCAATGAAACCGCAACGTCGAAGCCCGTCAGGGACGGAGACACGGAATCGGCGGTACGCAGGAGCCCATAGACTGTCCACGGCTGACGGCCCACTTCGGTGGTCGCCCAGCCGGCCAGCACGGCCACGAAGCCGAGTGGCGAGGCCAGCGTGCAGCACCACAGGAACCAGCCGGCGTCGAACAGCTCGCCCCGCCAACGCTGCCATAAACTCGCCAAGACCAGCGCGAGCATGATGACAGCTATCCCCACCATGATCCGGAACCCGAAGAAGGGAACAGCCACCGGCGATGGGCGCTCGTTGGCGGGCCAATCCTTAAGGCCGTGCACCACCCCGTTGGGATCATGGGTCAGAATAAGGCTGCCCAGGTCAGGGATCGCGATGACGTAACGGTCCGTCTCGGCCTTCTCGTCGGGAATAGCAAACAGATTGAGCGGATCGCGGCCATGCGTGTCCCAGATGGCCTCGATCGCCGCCAGTTTCGCCGGCTGATGCTCGAGCGTGTTGAGGCCATGCGCGTCGCCAAGCAAGAACTGCAGCGGAACCAGTACGGTCAGGAGCCACAGCGTCATCGACAGCATCGTGCGCGCTTCCTCGACGAAACGTACTTGCCGCAGATAGGAGGCCGCCACGCCGACGACTACGAAGCCGGTGGTTATGTAGACCGCGTCGACGACGTGAGCGAGCCGATAAGGAAAAGACGGGTTGAAGATGATCTGCAGCCAATCCTTCGGCACGAACCGGCCGTCGACGATCTCGTAGCCGGCGGGCGTCTGCATCCAACTGTTGGTTGAGAGGATCCAGAAGGTCGAAAAGAGCGTGCCGAGGGCGACCATCAGCGCTGCGACGAAGTGGGCCCACGGCGGGACAAGCTTACGTCCGAACAGCAGCACGCCAAGGAACGCCGCTTCCAGGAAGAATGCGACCAGGCCCTCGTACGCGAGCAGCGGCCCAACGATATCGGCGGCGGCGTCGGAGTAACGGCTCCAGTTCGTGCCTATCTGGAATGGCATGACGATCCCCGAGACGACGCCCATGCCGAAGGACACCGCGAAAATCTTGATCCAAAAGCTGGAAATCCGGAGGTAAATTTCCCTCCCAGTGAAGAGATTGAGGCCTTCCAAGACAGCGATGAAGGAGGCAAGGCCGACCGTGAAGGCCGGCAGCAGGAAATGCCAGCCGATGACCCAAGCGAATTGGATCCGGGACAAGACAAGGGGGTCCAAGCTCATTGTGCCCCGCCTTTGCCTCCGAACGCCGAGGCGCTTGACGCTCCGCCCACGCGAGCGGCCCGATACTATCATCGGGAATTCGCCAGATCACAGTCTTATCGCGACCGAGGCTGCGCACATGGTAAGACTTTGGCAAGACTGAAATTTCGTTGAGGCCCGCCGTGGCTTGCAGATGCATTTCGGGGGCGAGCACGCCACCGCCGCGATGCATCGGTGTCGATCAGATAATCGGCGGTATAGTCGAAGAGGCATGGCTCTTGTACGCGCAGGTCCACTCCGCCGCCAGATCGGGAGATGAACTTGGCTGTGACGGAGGAGGCCGCGCATTGCAAGGCGCGGCCAAAAAGGGCCGAGCCTCGACCGTGGGGGTTGTCCGGTATTGGCGCAACCCACTCGTGGCCCGTAAGTCCGCTCTGTGGCGCGTTTCTTCCTATCGGCAACGACTGAGGCGGTAGGAAAGAGGGGACCGCCGGGCTTACGAACACGCAAACGCTGAGCGGTCGGCCCCAAAGGAGACGCCCCGCTCCGGCGGCGGTCTCTCGGAGCCGCAGCACTTGGTGGTCAATTCACGCGCACTGCCAGCGGTCCTACGTCTGCGGCGAGATACTGAAGAATGAAAGTCTTCACGCCCAAGGGAGGGCGCGGGCGGGCGATTCGACCATTTCGTAACAGCGGTTCCATCTGCGCGACCCCCACTTCTCGAGCCGGCAACCCGATCCAGTACTCCAACTTTTGGTGAGTTTTTGGTGAGTTGGCGCAGACCAGAATAGGACGATGAAGACCTAACTTATTGAAATTTAATGGCGCGCCCGACAGGATTCGAACCTGTGGCCTCTGCCTTCGGAGGGCAACGCTCTATCCAGCTGAGCTACGGGCGCTATCGACGGCTTGGACAGCCGTCGCCTCTCTTAGCCGATTTGAAATGGAAGGGAAACTCGCTCGGGGGAGCACGGCGCATGAGAGGAGATCCGGGCTCACGACGCCCGCAGCCGCTCGCGCCACGGCGCGCCGCCGGCGGCGCAAACCTGCTCCAATGTCCGCGCCAGGGCGCGGAAGTCCACCGGCTTGACCAGGAAGGCGTCGAATCCCGCCGCCATGCAGGAGCGCCGGCTTTCATCGAGCGCATTGGCGGTCAGCGCCACGATCGGCGTCGGCGACCAGCCGCAGTCGGCCTCGAGTTCGACGCAGGCGCCGAGTCGCCTCGTAGCCGTCGAGACCGGGCATTTTAAGGTCCATCAAGATAACGTCGAACGGGCGCGATTCGAGCGGCGATGATGGCGAGGCGAGGCGCACCGCCTCCTCGCCGTCCGTCGCGCGCGCGACCTCGAAGCCCAACCGGCGCAAAGCCTTCTGCGCGATAAGGGCGTTGATATCGTTGTCCTCTGCAATGAGCGCGCGTCGCGCTGGCGCTGAGCGCGACGGAGGGGTCTTGGCCGGCGCCTGCTCCCAGACCGCGCGTTCGAACAGCGATTGCGCCCGGACCGGCTTTACCAGCCAGCCGTCAAAGCCCTTAAGCGCCGTCTGCCCGAAAGCCCGCCGCTCGAATGGCGAGAACAGGAGCAGGCTGCGCTTGACGCCGGCTGCGCGCGCGGCCTGCGCCAGGCGATTGGTCGCCTCAGGCCCGAGAGCGCAATCGACGATGACGAGATCCGGCGCCGGAACGCGGCTCAGCGCCTTGAGACCGGGGCTCAGTCCTTCGGCGCGTTCGACGCTGACGCCCGCCTCCACGAGCCGCTCTCCAATCGCCGGCGCCTCGAACGGCGAATGGGCTATGATAAGGGCGCGCGAGCCCTCGAGGCTCTGCGTCCTCGCCTCAACCGCGTCGGCCGGCTCGACCGCGGCGCTTTCGGGCAGGCTGACGGCGAAGGCGAAGATCGACCCTCCCTCCGGATTGTCGACGAGCTTCAGTTCGCCACCCATCAGGCGAACCAGTTCGCGAGAGATCGTGAGCCCGAGTCCCGCGCCTTCGAAGCGGCGGGCGTGCGATCCGTCCCCCTGCTCGAAACTGTCGAAAATCGCCGCACGCCGATCGGCCGGGACGCCGGGCCCCGTGTCGATGACTGAGAATCGCGTCACGCCCCCCTTCCCGCGCTCGACCGCGACGCAGACGCCGCCCTGATCGGTGAATTTGACCGCGTTTCCGGCGAGATTGGTGAGAACCTGGCGGAGGCGCAGGCCGTCCGCGCGCACGAGGCGCGGCGCCGCGGCGCTGAAAGAAACAGCTATCTCGATGCCTTTGCTCTGGGCTCGGGGCGCGAGCAATTCCACCACGCCTTCGACTAGCTTCCGCAGATCGACCGTCTCGACGAGGAGATCGAAATGGCCTGCCTCGATCTTTGAGAGATCGAGGATCTCGTCAATCAGCGCGATCAGCGCACCGCCCGAACTGCGTATCGCCTCGACATAGCTCGCATTTTCGGGATCGAGCGCGGCCTCGCGCAGGAGGTCGGCCATACCGAGGATGCCGCTGATCGGGGTCCGGATCTCGTGGCTCATCGTCGCCAGGAAACGCGATTTCGCCTCGTTTGCCGCCTCGGCTTTATCGCGCCCGGCTGCGGCTTCCTTCAGCCGCCACAGCTCGTCGCGCAGGCCTTCGTTCTCGGCGGCGACGAGGGACGCCCGCTGTTCCGCCTGCCGCCGGCCGCGGGCCACCGCAGCCGCAAGCGCAACCGCGAGCGCGATGACCGCGCCGGCCGGAAGGCTCAGCGCGCGAACGGCGAAATCAGCCAAACCGGCGCCCAAATCCATGAAATATCCCGCTTCGCCCGGCCCCGCGCCGATCGGCTTCCGGTTCCATCGTTTCAGGCGGCGGTTGAGAATTCTTTGCCCAATTGGAGCGAATTGTCGGCATTTGCCCCTATTCTGCTGGCTCACCCAGCGGCAGCAGCACGGTCGGCGCGCCGGGGACGGGAGAACTCCTCGAGATCAAGGCTTAGCGACGGCGGCTTAGGCCGCGGCCGCGGCGCGATCGGGAGCGCCGCGGTAGGAAAGCGCCTCGGCGAGGTGGGCCCGGCGGGTCGGTCCGCCGCCATCGAGATCGGCAAGCGTGCGAGCAAGCTTGAGCACGCGATGATAGCCCCGCGCGGAAAGGCGAAGCCGATCGGCGGCGTCCCGCAGAAGCGCCAAACCCGGCCCATCCATTTCCGCAACCTCCTCGACGATACTCGCTGGCGCGCCGGCATTGCAGACGACGCTCTCGAGGCCAAGCTCGGCATAACGGGCGAGCTGAATCTTGCGCGCCGCGCCGACTCGCGTGGCGACTTCAAGCGAGCCCTCGCGAGCCGCCGGAGCCATGAGGTCGGCCGCCGAAACTGACGGCACGTCCACAACGAGATCGAAGCGGTCCAGGAGCGGCCCCGAAAGGCGGCCAAGATATTGCGCCACGCAGCGTTCGTTTGGCGCCCGCTTGCAAGCGTAGCCCGGCTCGTTGGCCGAGCCGCAGCGGCAAGGGTTCATCGCCGCGATCAACTGGAACCGCGCCGGATAGACGACGCGATGGTTGGCGCGCGCAATCGCCACTTCGCCGGTTTCGATCGGCTGCCGCAGGCTGTCGAGGACCTGGGGCTGGAACTCCGGCAATTCGTCGAGAAAGAGCACGCCGTTATGGGCGAGCGAGATCTCGCCCGGCCTCGCGTGCGCGCCGCCCCCGACCAGCGCCGGCATCGAGGCGGAATGATGGGGGCTGCGGAACGGCCGCCGGTCGGTCAGCGCGCCGCCCGCGAGAATCCCGGCGACCGAATGGATCATCGACACTTCGAGAAGTTCTCTCGGGGTGAGCGGGGGCAGGATCGACGGGAGGCGCTGGGCGAGCATGGATTTTCCCGCACCCGGCGCGCCGCTCATCAGGAGATTGTGGCCCCCGGCGGCCGCAACTTCGAGCGCGCGCTTGGCGCTCTCCTGGCCCTTGATGTCGCGCAAGTCCGGCTGCGGCCCGGCCGACGCGCGCAACGCCGGCTCCGGGCGCGACAGGACTTGGGTCCCCTTAAAGTGGTTCGCGAGCTGGATCAGCGAGCGGGGGGCGAGAATGTCGAGGTCGGCCGAGGCCCACGCCGCCTCCGGGCCGCAGGGCGCCGGACAGATCAGGCCCTTGCCCGCGGCATTGGCGGCGATCGCTGCAGGCAGGACTCCGGCGACGGCGCTGATCGTCCCATCGAGCGCAAGCTCCCCGATCACGGCGAAGCCCTCTAGCGCATCAGGCGGGACGGCTCCGATCGCCGCCATGACCGCGAGCGCGATCGGCAAGTCATAGTGGCTCCCCTCCTTCGGCATATCGGCCGGCGCGAGGTTCACGGTAATGCGCTTGGCTGGAAGGGCGAGTCCGGACGCGATCAGCGCCGAGCGCACCCGCTCTCGCGATTCGGCGACCGCCTTGTCGCCAAGGCCTACGATGGTGAAGGCGACTGCGCCCCCGGCGATATGCACTTGGACGTCGACCGGACGGGCCTCGACGCCCTCGAACGCCACCGTCGATACGCGCGCCACCCATTTTCCGCCCCCCACTTGGGCTTGTTGAAGCAAGAACATTTGCAGAACATTTGTGAGAGCGCAAGCGGAAATCTTGCTACCTCTGTGCGGCCGGAACGACGAGGCCGAACGCCTGTCACTCGTCTCTCAGCATAGACGGTCAGGACGCCCTTCGACTGATCCAGGACACCAACTCATTGCCAAGGGGAGCGCGCACCCGCGCGCAACGACCGATCGCAAATATCGAACGGGGCGCTGTACAGCCTTCTCGCCCGCGCTGAGAAGACGGCAGACTCCTCGTCGACATTTTCAACAATAATATCGCGTTCTGGACCGATATTCAGACGCCATGCGAGCTCTTGCGTCCATATCCGGAAGAAAAAGTTAACCGCTTCTCGCGGGCTTACCCGGACCAACGCCTCGGCCGGCCTCGTTCGGGCCCGACACATTCGCCGACAGCACTACGTAAACGCCTTTGCGCCTGTAAATTAATCCGCTATCAAGTGGGAAGCCGACGCCTACGCTCGGCGTATTAAAAGACAACAATAATATTGGAGGACGCGAACATGGATCGACGCGAAATCTTGACCGTTTCCGCAACAGCAATTTTTGGCCTGACGGCCCTCCCCGCCCGAGGAATGGCTCAAGCGAAGTCGGCGAAAGACAAGCTCGTCGGCGCTTGGAGTTTGGTCTCGATTTACGATGAGGCCGCAGACGGCAAAAAGTACGAAGTGTGGGGCTCCGGCGTGCAGGGATTAACAATATACACAGTCGGCGGGCGGTTCTCCACCCAGGTCGTAGCCGCCGATCGCGACAAGGCCGCGTCCAAGAGTCCTCGCATGCCGGTCGGACAGGCGATCTCCTATTTTGGCGCTTATACGGTCGATGAAGCGGCGATGACGATCGCGCTGCACATCGAGCGATGCAGCTTCCCCGCCTGGGACGGAATCGACCGCGTTTCGAAGATCGTCTCAGTGACCGACGACGAATTGAAGACCGAGGCCGCATTGGTGCACGATCCGGTCAATGGGGACATTGTCCCGCACCAAGCCTACAAGCGGGTCAGCTAGACGCGGACCGCGTCCCTAACGCCTCGCCGCCGCCACAATAGGTCCTGCCGCGCTCGTTTGCACAATCGCCGCCTCGGCCAAGCCTGCCTCGCCGCCCCCCGGCAGGGGGAAGTTCGACGCTTCGCCGCGCCATTTACCGAGCAGGACCATCTCGCGAACCACATCCTTATAGGGCAGCGTGTGGCCAGCGTTTTCGCCACGCGGGATCGCGACCTCGACGGTACGGGGGATGTAGCGAGCGAGCCACACGTCCGCCCCGCCCGAAGGCGCGGCCCCTGCCCCGACGGTCACCGCGCCGGCGGAAAAGCCGACAACTGGACCGCCGGCGCCGCGGTCGCCGCGGCTCATCAGCCCTTGAAGCGCGCCCGGCTCGAGCGCGTCGCCCTCGACGCGGCCGTTTACGACCACCTGGGGCGTATAGACCCCATCGCGCGCAAGCGCCCGCGCGTAGGCGTATTGACGCTCCGTCCAAGCGTGCTTCGAGAACGTGTCCTTCCAGCCGAGCCGGTCCCAATAGTCGACCTCAAACGAAAGCGCGAGCACGTCCGGGCGATCGCTGATCGCGCCAACACTGGCCTCCGCCGGCGGGCACGACGAGCAGCCCTGGCTCTGGAACAATTCGACCACAGTGGGATGCGCCGCGTCGGCCGCGAGAACCGGCGACGCGAGGGAGCCGAGCGCTGCGAACCCTGCGATGCAAACCCCGGTTTTCAACCAGTGAACCATGGCCATCCTCCTCACGCGAGTCGTCAACCTCACCGCTCGCCCTCAAGGCGCATTCGCCCCGGCGCGAAATTTGTTACCGCCACGCGATAGCGGCCGCCGCTCGCGGGAGTTATGGGACGGGATGGCCCGCACCGATTTTCGCACTGCCCGGCTTTACGTGGAAGTCGCGCTCGCAGATGGCGCC
Source organism: uncultured Alphaproteobacteria bacterium (assembly GCA_963794655.1). GTDB lineage: Bacteria > Pseudomonadota > Alphaproteobacteria > Rhizobiales > Beijerinckiaceae > Roseiarcus. The sequence goes on along the minus strand of CAWCEV010000002.1, from coordinate 122,739 downwards.
GAGGTGAGGCTCGATCCACAGCAGTCGAACTATCTCGTCAACGTGCTGCGGCTCGGGGCGGACGCGCCCGTGCTTCTGTTCAACGGCCGCGACGGCGAATATGCAAGCAAGCTCGCGTCGGCTTCGCGCAAAGGCGCCTCCCTTGCCGTCGGCGCGCAGACGCGTCCCCAGGAAACTCCGCCCGACGTCGACTATCTGTTCGCGCCGCTCAAGCACGCCCGCCTCGACTATATGGCGCAGAAGGCGGTCGAGATGGGCGCGCGGCGGCTGATTCCGCTGATCACCCGGCGTACCCAGGTCGCGCGGGTGAACATCGAGCGTATGCGCGCCAATGCGATCGAGGCCTGCGAGCAATGCGGGGTGATCTGGGCGCCTGAGGTCGCCGCGCCCGCAACTCTCGAAAAAGCGCTGGCGAGCTGGCCGCACGAGCGGCTCATCATATTCTGTGACGAGGAGGCGCCTGAGGCGAGCCCGCTCGACGAACTCGCCGGCGCGAGCGGAGAGCATGGCGTCGCGCTGCTCGTCGGCCCCGAAGGCGGTTTCGACGACGACGAGCGGGCGGCGATCCTCGCTCTTCCGCGGGTCGTGCGCCTGAGCCTCGGCCCGCGCATCCTGCGGGCGGACACGGCCGCGGTAGCGGCGCTGGCGCTCATTCAGGCCACGCTCGGCGATTGGCCGAAGTGGCGCCGGAGCGACAGGTCCTGACTTTTGGCCTCCGCAGCGGCCCCAGCCATTTTGCCGCCACGATCACGGGTCACTCCAGGCGGTGATGATTCACCGTCAGCCCGCGACGCAGCGCAAGCCGCAAGAGTCCAAGCCGCGAGCGTCAATGAGACTTGTCTGGGGGCCGCTCTTCGCCCTTCTCCTCGGCGGCCAGTCCGAACTCACAAACGCCGGCGAATTCGACCGCTCTTTCCTTCCCGCCGCGACGGTCGACCCTGCGCCCTGTGGCGGGCACGGCGTCGGCGAGGATGTCCGCAAGGGCACAACCGGCTGCCGGCGTATCAGCGGCTATGTCGCCGCCGGCTCGCGATTCGGCTCCGACGACGGCATCGGCGGCCGCCCATCCCCTTTTGGCAAGCTCGACGCGCCTGAATTCGTTGGCGCGGTCAGAGCGGCCGGCGCGGCGCTGATCGGCGCGCCGGCGGCGGGCCTTCACCGCATCTTTCTTTCGCCTTCCCCCGACGAAACGCGCTGAGGCGCTCCGCAGCGCGGTTCAGAAAGCCGCTTCGTCGAAGGCAGGATCGACCGACCGGCTCCACGGGCCCTCGTAGCGCTCGATCCAATGCCGCGCCGGCTCGCGCGCGCTCGCAGCAATCGCTTCGAGAGGACGAAGCAGGATCGTCTCGTCCTCGCCGCGCGCATTGAGCCTTCGGCGCCGCTTCAGGCCGCCGCGGGCGATCGCGAGCATGTCCGCCACGATCGAGCGCAGGTCGCGCCCGCCAGCCTCGGCGGCGAGGCCGAGCAGCGGCGCGTCGTCGCGCAGCTTCTGCCGGTCCTCCGCGCTCCAGTCATCGATCAGCGCCTCCGCCGAGCGGAGCGCCTCGGGATCGTAGTAGAGCCCGGCCATCAGCGCCGAGAGCGCTACGATGCGCTCGGGCGGGCCGACGTCGGGACCACGCATTTCCAGATAGCGTTTGAGCCGCACTTCCGGGAAAATCGACGACAGGTGGTTGGCCCAATCGGCGATCGTCGCGCGCTCTCCCGGCGCTTGCTTGAGCCGGCCAGCAAGCAGGTCGCGAAAGCTCGCGCCCGCGACATCCTGGTAGTGGTCGCCGCGCTTTACGAAATAAAGCGGCACGTCCAGCGCGTAGTCGACGTAGCGCTCGAACCCCATGCCCGGCTCGAAGGCGAATGCGAGCATGCCGGTGCGCGCCGGATCGGTGTGGCGCCAGATCTCCGACCGCGCGGAGAGGAGCCCGTTGAGCTTCCCGTCGGTGAAGGGCGAGTTGGCGAACAAGGCGACGATCGCCGGCTGCAGCGCGAGGCCCACGCGCATCTTCGCGACCATGTCCCTTTCACTGGTGAAATCGAGATTGGCCTGCACGGTCGCGGTGCGAAACATCATGTCGAGGCCGCGCGTGCCGACCTTCGGCATATAGCGGGCCATGATCTCGTAGCGATGTTTGGGCATGACCGGCGTCTCTGCACGCGACCATTTCGGGCTCATGCCGAGCGTGAGAAAGCCGATGCCGAGCGGCTCAGCGACGATGCGGCAAACGGCGAGGTGCCGATCGAGTTCTTCGGCGGTTTGGTGCGCGTCGTCGAGGGGCGCGCCGGAGAGTTCGAACTGTCCTCCGGGCTCGAGCGAGATGGCGCCCCCGCCCTTCGGGTCAAAGAGGCCGATGAGATTGTCGCCGTCCTCGATTCCGTCCCAGCCGAGCGTCTTCCGCATGCCCTCGAGCAGCGCCCGAATGCCCCTCTCGCCGCCATAAGGCACAGGCGAGCGATCGGCGCGGTAGAATGGAATTTTCTCGTGTTCCGTGCCGATCCGGAATGGGCCTTGCGGCTTGCAACCCGCTTCGAGCCAGGCGACCAGCGCGTCGCGCGATTCGACAACCTCACTATCGACGACGTCGCGAGCCATTTCAGGCGTTCATCCCACCGGCCGGCGAACCGGCGACCCGGCTAGATAGTCGCGCCGCCGCTACATTGCAACGAAGGCCCCCGGGCGCCCCGCCGGTCGTGAGGATGCCCTCGAGCGTCAAGGCGTTCTTGCTCCTTGTCGCTCGATCGCGGCCGAGTGGCGCGCCGCTACGCGGTCGGCTCCATCGATCGCCCTGGCCAGCCGGGCCGTCGCCGCATAAGCCGTGGCGACCGCGACGAGGCCGAAGACGGCGCAGCCGAGCGCGAAGCCGAGCAGACCGCCCTGCACCCCGCCGTAATGCGCCCCAAAGGTCACGAAGGGAATCGTCCCCAGCGTCGCCCGCGCCCAATTGAAGGCCATTGATAGCAGGGGAAAACCGAGATTGTTGAACGCGGTATTGGCGACGAAAAGGCAGGCCAGAAACAGCCACGCCGAGACGCCGTAGCGGCAATAGAAGGCGACATATTGCGCGCTGTCGCCCTTGGCCTCGAACGCGGCGATCAGCGCCGGGGCCGCAAGCGCCAGCACCGCCCACGCGAAGAGAACGTAGCCGATCGAGAGGATGAAGGAATCAGTCAGCGCCCGCTGCACCCTACCCATCAATTTCGCGCCGAAGTTCTGGCCTATGATCGGGCCGATCGATCCAGTGAGGGCGAAGATGACGCCGAACGCGACCGGCGTGACGCGATCTATGATCGCGGAAGCGGCGATCGCCGCCTCGCCGAAATCGGAGAACACCCTCAGCGTATAGGCTGAACTGACCGGCGCGGCCATGTTGGCCATGATCGCCGGAAAGCCGATGGCCATGATCGGGCCGAAGTCACCGCGCGCGGCGTTGAGTTTCGGCCGCGCGACGAGGTCGTGAACACCGACCGCGCCGCGCCAGCCGACGGCGAAGAGGATGAGGCGCGAGAGGACCGTCGCCCAGGCCGCGCCATAGACGCCGAGGCCGAAGCCGAAAATGAGCAGCGGATCGAGAAAAGCGGTCGCGATCCCGGCCGAAAGCGTCACATACATCGCCCGCCGCGCGTCGCCGACGGCGCGCAATATTCCCGAAAACGCCATGCCCACAGCGAGCGGAACGTTGGCCGGAATGCTGATCGCGATGAATTTCGAGGCGACCTCGGCCGGTTCGCCATGGGCATGCAGGAGCGTCGTCAGAGCCCAGTCGCGGAAGACGAACACCACCGCCGTCATTGCGACCGAAAAGATAGCCGTGATGGTGAGCGCCGATGCGGCGAGTCTGCGGGCGCGCGGCCGATCGCCTGCGCCGAGCGCGCGAGATACGGTGGCCGAAGCGGCGATGGTGAGGCCGATGTTGATCGACATGACGAAGAACGTCGTCAGGCCAACGTAGCCGACAGCGGCCTTGAACGCCTGATCGCCGAGTTTCGACACCCAGAACAGAGACAGGAGATCGACGACGAACACCGCCATCAAGCCGATGGCGCCGGTCGCGGTCATCACTGCGACGTGCCGCATCAGCGACCCGTGCGTAAACACGGGCCGTTTGTCGCGGGCGGCCTGCGGGGCGTTCAACGGCGCCAGTCCTGTTCGTGAGGGGAAGGCGGTAATAAAGGGCGGAGTGAGCCGAGGCTAGAGCTTCTTCGATAAGGCTCGGTTCAAATCCCCAGGGCGGCTAAAAGCGGCCGGATCGTCAGGTAGATGAGGATCAAAGAGCCGATGGTCCAGAGCGTCGCCCGCATGTCGTGGGTCTGCGCGGTGAAATAGGCGGCGAAATGGGCGAGCCTCGAGGCGACATAGCCGTAGAGCAGCAAGCGCGCTGCGGTCAGGGAGGGCTCGGTCAGGATATAGAGAAACGCAGCGACGAGGAAGAACGGAACGTTTTCGAGATCGTTGAGCTGAAATCCTGCGGATGCGGTCCACGGCATCGTTGCGCTCGAGCTGCTTCGGGTCCGGGCTCGGATTGAGAGGCGTCTTTCGCAGATCCTCGGGCGAACGGAATCCGCCGTTGACCTGCATCATCCGGACGACCGTGAGCCAGGACATCGCCACAACTTTCAGGATCATCAATGCGGCGGCGATGACGTAGGTCGCAAACAGCGGGTTTTGCAGATTAAGCTTGTCCATGTCCCCTCCCCTCCTTGCGTGCCGATCATTTCATTTGACCGCGGCGGGGCGTCGACCTTATCAGATTGCCGCCGCAGCGCCGCCTTCCGCGGCGAAGGAGGGGAAGGCCATGTCCTATCGTCAAATCGCTATAGCCGCCGGGGCCTCGATCGCGTTCACGGCGATCACAGCGTCCTGCGCCCTCGCCCAGCAGGCCGAAGCGATGAAATACTGCAAGTCGGATGTCGCCCGTCTTTGCCCCGGCGTGCAGATGGGCGGCGGACGTATCATCGCCTGCCTGAAGGAACACAAGATGGAGGTCAGCGTCGGCTGCGCCAAAGCGATCCAGGCGATGAAAGGCAAGATGGGCCAGATGGGGCAGTGAGCGCTGGCCTGCGCGCATGAGCCGGGGTTGCCTGTCAGGGCGGCTTGGACCGGTTCTGGCATTTTAGAAAAACGACAATCTCTTGCGATAATCCGAAGAGTTTGCTAGTTTCGTCCCTCGGCCGCCCGAGCCGGCGTCCACGCTCGGCAGCTGCGCTGTTCGAAAAAAGGGGCCGGAATGACAGGATTGAGGGAACTAAGGCGTTGAAATATCTGAATCGGCAGCCCGAAAGGCGATTTGGTTTTCGTTGCGGCCGATTTGGTTTTTGTTGCGAGGAATTTCGATTTCGTTGCGGTGAGTTTGGTCTTCGTTGCGAGCCATTTGGTTTTCGCTGTCGAACGAAACCGTGAGTCTGAACGGCTTCGGCCCGCTTGGAGAATGGTACGGTCGGTGGCGCCGGCGTCACGATCCGGGCGAACGTTCGCCGAAGCAACTCTTGCGCAGCGCCCGGATCTCTGCTGTTGATCTCTTGCGCCATGCTGGGAGGCGCGGGCGGCCGCGTCGTCGGTTACTCGGTCGGAGCCGCGACTTTCTTCGCTCAGTGAAGGATCCATTTGAGCATGAATTCCGCCATTTTGGCGCGAGCGCCATCGACGACCTTCAAAGATTTCGCGCGCCTGCCGCTGGTCAGGACAATCGGCCTTAAGAGCGCGAGATGACCCGGCGCCTTGTCGTCGCAGCCTTCGTCCTCCTCGCTCTGGTAGTTGCGGGCGCGTTGGGCGGAGCTGCGCTTTTCGGCGCTTATCCGGTGCGGACTTCCCTGCTCGTCGCCATGACCCGCAACTACCTGCGCTCCTGGTCAGCGCCGAAGGGCGTCATCGCGACCGAGTTGAACCCGGCCTACAAGCGCCCGGCCGCCGCCGCTCCCTCGCTTCTCCCGGCGACTGCCGAAGCCGGCGATGGGGACTGGCCGAGCTACAACCGGACGCTGACCTCCGAGCGTTTCGCGCCGCTCGCCGAGGTCAATGCTGAGACTGTCAGCCGGCTGAAAGTGCTCTGCACCTACGACACGGGGCAATTCTCTAGCTTCGAATCGGGGCTGATCATGGTCAACGGCGCTTTGATCGGCACGACCATGTCCGACATTTTCTCTCTCGATCCGGCGAGCTGCGCCGAGAACTGGCGGACCCGCGAGGACGTGCCGCTCTCGGTCCTGTCGGCGATGCGAGGGGCAGCCTACCTCGACGGCATGCTCTACCGCGGCTCCCAGGATGGAAGAGTGCTCGCCTATGACTTCAAGACCGGTAAGCGTGTCTGGGCGACGATGATCGCCGACGCAAGCAGGGGCGAGTTCGTCTCGGCCGCGCCTATCGCCTGGAACGGGCTGGTTTTCATCGGCAACGCCGGCGGCGACGCCAAAGGCGGCAAGGGGCACGTGTTCGCGCTTGACGCCAAGACCGGCAAGGTCGTCTGGGAATTCTTCCTGGTGCCCAAGGCGGACGGCGACGTCGCGCGAGGACCCGAGGGCGTCTCGCCGCTCGACAAGTCAAGCTGGAACAACGCTCCGGGAATACCGATCAGCGGCGGCGCCACATGGTCGTCCTACACGCTCGACCCGGCCGACGGGGAACTCTATGTGCCGGTCGGCAATCCCGGGCCAGCCTTTGCGAGCGACGTGCGCAAGGGCGACAATCTCTACACCGGCTCGGTCGTTGTGCTCGACGCCGCCACCGGGGCCTACAAACGTCACTTCAAGCTTGTGCACCGGGACTGGCACGATTGGGATGTCGCCAGCGCGCCCAGCCTGATCAAAACGGCGGGCGGCAAAGAGCTTATGGCCTCGGCGCCCAAGGATGGGTACCTCTACGGCGTCGATCTCAGCAAGAACGAGATCGCTTACCGCGTGCCGGTGACCAGGATCGAGAACGTCGACGCCCCGTTCTCCGTCGACACCGAAGTGCGTTTTTGTCCTGGCGCGGTCGGCGGCGCGGAATGGAACGGGCCGGCCTATGATCCGAACACCAACCTCATCCTCACCGGCGAGACCGAGTGGTGCACGACGGTTATGCTGCAGACCGAGCAGCAAATGCGGGACGTCCGGACGGGCGGCATATGGTTCGGAATGGCGACCCGAAACCCGTTCCACGTCCTCGGCAGACAGGATGACGGCCGGGGAACCTGGGGCGGCTGGGTCTACGCCGTGGACGCGGACACCGGCGTCTGGAAGTGGAGGCTCAAGTCCAATTACCCGATCGTCGGCGCCGTGACTCCAACCGCCGGAGGCCTGGTGTTTTTCGGCGACGTCGGGGGCAATTTCTATGCCCTTGACGCGGCGACCGGAGAGAAGCTCTGGGGTGAGAAGATCGGCGGCGCGATTGGCGGCGGCGTCATTGCCTATACGGCGGGCGGCGGGGAGAAGATCGCCGTAGCCACCGGTCTCACCGGCGTTTCCTGGCCTACCGAGGTGGTGACCGGAAAAATCGCCGTGCTCGGCATCGACAACCAACTCGCGAAACCATGAGGCCTCCGGCGGCCCTGGACCGAGGAAGGGAAGACCATGCGACCCGCGCGGATGGGCCATTCAGACTGAAACAGGGCCGAGGCAAGAAACCCAAATCGACACCGCTTTAAACAAACTTATGCGTTAACTAGTCGTCGCAAACGTCTGATATTAAACCATTTTTTAAAGTCGGCAGCGAGGGCGCTTTGCCAGCCCGCGGACGAATAGCCGCTGCATAGGCTGGCTAACCCCTCCCCTCCCGCCGCATGAGACGCAGCACTGCGCTCAGCGTGGCTTTGAGCGACGCCATCACGATGCTCGGGTCGATGCCGACCCCATGCAGCGCCCGGCCTTCCGCGTCCTGGATCTCGACATAGCTCGCCGCGGTCGCGTTGGCCCCGCGGCCGACGGCGTGCTCGTGGTAGTCGATGAACGAGAACTCGACCTTGAACGCCTTCTTGAGCGCATCGACGAAAGCGTCGATCGGGCCGTTGCCCTCGCCTTCAATCGTGAAGGTCGATCCATCGGCCTTGCGCAATGTCGCCACGAGCTCGCGATTGTCCGGGCTGGTCGGCACCGTCTGCTGCTTGATCAGCGTCATCGGCGCGTCGTCGAGAAGATAGGCTTGGCGGAACAGCGCCCAGAGCTCCGGCGAGGTCAGCTCCTTGCCGTCGGAGTCCATTCGCTCCTGCGCGATCTTGGAAAACTCGACCTGGAGCGAGCGCGGCAGATCGAGCCCGTGATCGGCCCGAAGGATATAGGCCATACCCCCCTTGCCGGACTGGCTGTTGATGCGGATCACCGCCTCGTAGTCGCGCCCGACGTCCTTCGGGTCGATCGGCAGGTAGGGCACGAGAAACAGCGGCTCGTTGCGCTTCTCCTGGGCGTCGAAGCCCTTCTTGATCGCGTCCTGATGCGAGCCGGAAAAGGCGGTGTAGACGAGTTCGCCGACATAAGGATGACGTTGATGCACCGGCAACTGATTGCAGTGCTCGGCGATCTCCTTGACGGCATTGACGTCATGCAGGTCGAGTTCGGGATCGACCCCCTGGGTGAAGAGGTTCAGCGCCATCGTGACGATATCGACGTTGCCGGTGCGCTCGCCGTTGCCGAATAGCGTACCCTCGACCCGGTCGGCGCCCGCCATCAGCGCCAGTTCCGCTGCCGCTACCGCGGTGCCGCGATCGTTATGGGGGTGGACGGAGAGGATCACACTTGCGCGGTCGGAGATACGCCGCCCGAACCATTCGAACTGGTCGGCGTAGGTGTTGGGCGTCGCCATTTCCACCGTCGCCGGCAGATTGAGGATCAGCCGTTTGTCGGGGGTCGGCCGAATCACGTCCTTGACCGCCTCGCAGATCTCGAGGGCGAATTCGAGCTCGGTCCCGGTGAAGCTCTCGGGCGAATACTCGAACTGGAAGTCCGTTCCCGGCGCCGCCTTGGCGAGCGTCTTGACCTGCCTTGCGGCGGCGACCGCGATGTCGGTCACGCCCTTGCGGTCGGTCCTGAATACGACGTCGCGTTGAAGCGTCGAGGTCGAATTGTAGAAGTGGACGATGACCCTCTTTGCGCCCTTCACCGCCTCAAACGTCCGCTCGATCAGCTCCGGCCTACATTGGGTCAGCACCTGGATCGCGACGTCATCGGGAATGGCGCCGCTATCGATGATCGAGCGGACGAAGTCGAAGTCGGTCTGCGAGGCGGAGGGAAAGGCGACCTCGATCTCCTTGAAACCCAGATCGACGAGCAGGCGGAACATCCGGTTCTTGCGCTCGACGCTCATCGGCTCGATGAGCGCCTGATTGCCGTCGCGCAGGTCGACCGAGCACCAGATCGGCGCCTTGTCGATGACCCGGGACGGCCATTGCCGGTCCGGCAGGATGATTGGCGCATAGGCGCGGTATTTCTGGATGGGCATCTGTGTCATGGGCTTGACCCTGGAAAGCGTTGCAGCGGCCCCGGCTGAAAGCAGCCGGCCGCTGGCGGCCTGTTTCTTCGAGAGAATTGAAGCGAAGATATGCGTCCCGGCGCGTCTAGCGCGCCGGGCGGCTAAGGTGCAGGGTCATCGACCGCATTCGCATAGGCTCCCTTCAACCAGAGCGCGCGACAAAAATCAACCGCCGTATCAATCTCAAATCGGGCGATCGGGCGAAGCTCCGGATTTCCGGTGTCCACACTTTTGTCGGCGATCACGTATTTTCAAAGGCTTGAGTGTCAAATTCTGTCAGTTTCGTCGCTCTCTCCCGTCGCGCGCCCGCAGCGCGCCTCCAAAGCCGCCGCCTTGCTCGACCGCATCAGTTCCCCGCTGGTCCCGGCGCAAACGACCCACAATTCCTTTAATCAGAACAATTATACAGTATCTTCTGTTTTCGTCAATGCCCGACGACGAAAATTCAACCATGTCGATGCCGAAGCGCCTGCACGGATTTGCCCTGCCACCGCGCGCGATTTAGGCGTTTCTCCGCTTCCGATTCACGCCTTGCGCCCGAGCACCACGATCGAGGACATGAGCGTCGCGCGGGCGGTCATCATATGAGCGCGGCAGCTTTCCATGGCCCGGGCGCGGTCCCGGCTTTGCAGCCCGTCGATATAGGCCAGGTGCTCGCGCATGGCGGCGATGTTGCGCGGCTTCTCGTCCCTCTTATTCCATTGATAGTGATAGTGAAAAATCATGGAAATGATGTCGTAGAAGCTGACGATGAATTGGTTGCGGGAAGCGTCGTTGATGAGGCGGTGGAGACGCTCGTCGAGCTCCGAGAAATCCGCGAATTGCGTTTCCGCCTGTTCGAGCAGGAGGAGGTGCTCCTGCCTGATGCGCTCGAGCGCGCCCCAGGCAGGTTCATCCGCGGGAAGCGCGACGAACCGTTGCGCTGAGCGCAGCTCGAACATTTCCCGCACCTCGAACAGTTCCTCCGCGAATTCCCTGGTGAAGCCCTTAAACGCCCAGCTTCCGCTCGGCCGCCGCTCCAGAAGTCCGAACTGGCTGAAGCGATTGAGATAGTCGCGGATGGCCGAGGTCGAGACGCCGAACTGGCGTGCGAGCTCGAGCCCATTGATCTGCTGGCCGGGCTTGCAGTCGCCGTCCAGGATCCACTTCATGAAGCGCTTTTCGACGATCGCGCCAAGCTGCTCGGTCTCAAGGTCCGGATAGAGATCGGCCGAAACCGGCCGGCGCTGAACCACCTTGCGCCTGCCGTCCTGCGCGAGGATTCCCTTCGCCGCCAGCGCCGCGACAACGGAGCGCACAGTCGTCCGGCTGACCCTCAGCGTCCGGGCCAGATGAGGCTCGGACCCGACGTCGGAGCCGATCTCCATCGGCGCCAGACCCGCGAGCATCTGATTATGGGCCCGCTTGAAGACAGTGTTCGTCTTCACCCCGCGACGTCCTCCGATTTGGCCTGTTCAAGAATTGACGATTTTATATAAAAAACAGGTTGACTTGCCCCCGGGAGAGGGTTTTTTGTCTATAACATACAGAACTCCAGCTTGGGAGGACGCGATGAGGGCGCTTATATGCGACCGCCCGGGCGAGATGGCCATTTCGGAGCGGCCACGGCCCGCGCCGGGGCCGGGCCAGGTTCTGGTCCGCATCCGCCGGGCCGGGGTATGCGGCACCGACCTCCATATCTTCGAAGGCTCTCATCCGTTCCTCGAATATCCGCGCGTCATCGGGCACGAATTGTCGGGCGAGGTCGCCGAGACCGGGCCGGACTGCGCGATCGCGGTCGGCCAGCAGGTTTACGTCATCCCCTATCTTGCCTGCGGGACATGCGTCGCCTGCCGACGCGGCAAGACCAACTGCTGCCAGCGGATCGGCGTCCTCGGCGTGCACATCGACGGCGGTATGGCCGACTATGTCTGCGTGCCCGAGGCCAACGTGGCGCCCGCAGACGGAATCACCTTCGACCAGGCGGCGATGATCGAATTCCTGGCGATCGGCGCGCACGCCGTCCGCCGCGCCGCCCCCCGCAAGGGAGACCGCATTCTCGTTGTTGGCGCCGGCCCGATCGGCATCGGCTGCATGCTGTTCGGCAAGCTCGCGGGCGGATCGGTCACCGCCCTCGACTTTCGTCAGGACCGGCTCGAATTCTGCCGCGCTCGCCTCGGCGTCGACGAAGCGATCAAGGCGGGGCCGAACGTGAGCGAAACGCTCTCCGCGCACACTTCCGGCGACTTCTTCGACATTGTGATCGACGCGACCGGAAACGCGAAGTCGATGATGGCCGGGCTGAACTACGTCGCTCACGGCGGGACCTACGTCCTGGTCAGCGTCGTGCGCGACACGATCTCTTTCGCCGATCCCGAGTTCCACAAGCGCGAAACCTCGCTGCTCGGCAGCCGCAACGCCACTCCCGAGGATTTCGCGAAAGTGTTCACGGCGATGCGCGAGGGACAGGTGCCGACCGACGCTCTTGTAACCCATCGCGTTTCGCTCGACGAAGCGCCGAGCAGCTTCCCCGCCTGGATCAGGCCCGAAACAGGCGTGATCAAGGCCCTCATCGAGATCTAGGCTGTTGACCGCATTCCCGATCCTCCAGTTCGGCACCAGCCGTTTCCTCCAGGCGCATGTCGACCTCTTCGTCAGCGAGGCGCTCGCGCGCGGGCAGGCGATGGGGCGGATCGCGGTCGTGCAGACGACGGCCAGCAGGGAAAGCCGCAAGCGCCTCGAGGCGTTCGCCGCGGGCAAGCCCTACCGGGTCGAGGTCAAGGGACTCGCGAAAGGGAAAATTGTCGACGAGAGCGTCCAGGTGACAAGCGTCGGGGCGGGATTCGACGCGACGACACAATGGGAGGAGGTCGAGCGCCTCTTCAATGCGGCCCGCTGCGCCGTGTCGAACACGGCGGACCGCGGATATGAGACCGACCCCTCGGATCGCCCGGAGGGCGAGCCGCCGCGCTCGTTCCCGGCGAAGCTCGCCAGGCTCCTGCTCGCGCGTTTTGCCGCCGGCGCGGAGCCGATCACGCTTTTCCCGTGCGAATTGACGCCAACCAACGGCCAGGCGTTGCGCGCCACAGTGCTTGAGGTGCTCGACCTCTGGGAGGCTCCGGCGAAAGCGCGGCAATGGGTCCAGGACGAATGTATGTGGGTCAATTCGCTGGTCGACCGGATCGTGTCGCAACCGCTCGAGCCGATCGGCGCGGTCGCCGAGCCCTACGCGCTTTGGGCGATTGAGGACCAGCCCGGACTCGAGCTCCCCTGCCGCCATGGTTCGATCACGGTGACAGGCGATCTCAAGCGCTACGAGCGATTGAAGCTCTTCATTCTCAACCTTGGCCACACCTATCTCGCCGAGATGTGGGCGCGCGGACCGGGCGCGCCGATGCTGAGCGTTCGCGAAGCGATGGCGGACAGCGCGACCCGCGCCGAGCTCGACGATCTCTACGACAGCGAGGTATTGCCGGTATTCGCCGGGATCGGCATGGGAGGCGAGGCCGCAGCCTATCGGGATTCGGTCATCGAGCGGTTCTCAAACCCCTTTCTCAATCACCGTCTCGCCGACATCCACGACAACCATGACGCGAAGAAACGACGCCGCTTCGGCGGGCTTATCGAGCTTGCCGAAACCAACAGGATTCGGGTGGAGCAGCCGCGACTGAAAGCGGCGCTCGCATCCGAAACCAGAAATCGCGTACCCCACACAGGATGACCACGCGGTCATCCAACGAAGCACCCTCCGGGCGACCGGAGATGCGACTGGAGACGAGAGCGCGCTTGCTCTCATCAATGGAGGAAGCTCATGAAGACAATGCTTATCGCCGCGGCCGCAGCCGTCGCCGCCGCACTCAGCGCGCCTGCCTACGCCGCTGACCAGCCGACGATCCCGATCATCGTCAAGGACACGACATCGAACTACTGGCAAATTGTGCTCGCCGGCGCGCGCAAGGCCGGCCAGGATCTCGGCGTCAAGGTTCCCGAACTCGGCGCGCAGTCCGAGTCGGACATCAACGGTCAGATTTCAATTCTCGAAAACGCCGTCGCCGAAAAGCCGGCAGCCGTGGTCATCGCGCCGACCGAGTTCAAGGCGCTCGGCAAGCCTGTCGATGAAGCCGCGAAGAAGGTGCCGATCATCGGCATCGATTCCGCCGCCGACTCGAAGGCCTTCACCTCGTTCCTGACCACCGACAACGTCCAGGGCGGGCGCATCGGGGCGGACGGCCTTGCCGACGGGATCAAAGAGAAATACGGGAAGGTCGAGGGCGACGTCGCCCTGATCACCTCGCTGCCCGGAGTTGGCTCGCTCGATCAGCGCGCCAAAGGGTTCAAGGAAGAGCTGGCGGCCAAGTATCCCGGCCTCAAGCTCGTCGCTGACAAGGTCGCCGACGGCAAGGCGACGACAGCGCTCAACATCATGACCGACCTCATCACCGCCAACCCGAATCTGCGCGGCGTCTTTGCCTCCAACCTCATCATGGCCCAAGGCGCGGGTCAGGCGATCGCCGAGAACAAGAAGGCCGACACGATCAAGCTGGTCGGTTTCGACAGCGACGACAAGCTGATCGGCTTCCTAAAAGACGGAACGATCTACGCGCTTGTGGTCCAGGACCCCTATCGAATGGGCTATGACGGCATCAAGACCGCGCTCGCCGCCTCCAAGGGCGAGAAGGTTGAGAAATTCGTCGACACCGGCGCGAACCTCATCACCAAGGCGAATATGGACGGCGAGAAGCAGCACGCCCTCCTGTTTCCGAAAGTCAAATAGTCGCGGCTTTTCCCGGGAGGCCCCTTTTCGCACCGCGGGAAGGGGCTTTCCCAGCTCAAATCCACCCGAGGTTGCGGCCGGATGGACGTTCGCGACGGCCTTGCGCGAGGACCGCGCGGCGGCGAAGATGCCGTCTCCCTTAAGCTTGCGGCCTTGCTGAACGGTCGATGACGCACCTTAACAGTCTCAACTCTCCCGCCTCGGGCGCGCCGATCCTGGTGCTCGAAAAGCTCGATAAGCGGTTTGGCGCAACCCACGCCCTAAAGGCCGTCGACCTCGCCTTCGAAGAGGGCGAGATCCACGCCATTGTCGGCGAAAACGGGGCGGGCAAGTCGACTCTGATCAAGCTCCTGACCGGCGTGCATCCGCGCTCCTCCGGCGCGGTGTACTGGCGCGGCAAGGCGGTCCCGCTCGCCAATCCGCACGAGGCGATCGGCCTAGGAATCAACGCGGTTCACCAGGAAGTCGTGCTTTGCCCGCATCTGACCGTCGCCGGCAATATCTTCCTCGGCGACGAGGAGATGCGAGGGGGTCTCCTCGATCACAAGCGAATGGTCCGCGACGGGCAAAGGCTGCTCGACGACCTCGGCTTTTCCCTCCCGGCCGACGTCATCCTGTCCTCGTTGACCATCGGCCAGCAGCAACTCGTCGCGACGGCGCGGGCCGAACGGCGAGGGGCGAAGTTCCTCATCTTCGACGAGCCGACTGCCTATCTCACCCGCCAGGAAGCGGCAGCCCTGTTCACGTTGATCCGCCGGCTCAAGGCCAATGGGGTAACCATCGTCTATATCAGCCATCGGCTGGAGGAGGTGTTCGAGCTCTGCGATCGCGTGTCGGTGCTGCGGGACGGCGCGCTGGTCGGCACGCGCCGGATCGGCGACACGAACGAGGCCGACCTCATCGCTCTGATGATCAACCGCACGATCGAACAGATCTACTACAAGGATTCGATTCCAATCGGCGCGCCGATTCTCGAAACTGAAAAGCTCTCCGGCGACGGCTTCCATGACATTTCGATGACAGTGCGCGAAGGCGAAATCGTCGGACTCTATGGCCTCATCGGCGCGGGCCGCAGCGAGTTCGTCCAGAGCGTCTTCGGCCGTCATCCGGCTTCGAGCGGCCGCATTTCCTGGCGAGGTCGCGAGGTCTCGATCCGCAACGAACGCCAGGCGATGGACCTTGGCGTGGCGCTGGCCCCCGAGAGCCGCAGAGACCAGGGGCTGTGCCTCAATCTGGGCGTCGGCTTCAACCTCAACCTGCCGATTTTCAAGCGCCTGAGCCTCGGGCCCTTGATCAACGCCGCGAAGGAAGTCCAGGCCGCCAGCAAGCAGATCCGCGACGTCCAGATCAAGACGGCGGCGCAGACCGCGCTCGTTTCGAGCCTGTCCGGCGGAAATCAGCAGAAGGTCGTGATCGGCAAATGGCTCAATCACGGCGCCAAGCTCTTCATCTTCGACGAACCGACGGTCGGAGTGGACGTCGGCACCAAGGCGGAGATCTACCGGCTGCTTGCCAGTCTGCTCAAGGAAGGCGCCGGCATCATCATGATCTCGTCTTATCTCCCCGAGGTTTACGAGCTGGCCGACACCCTGCACGTCTTTCGCGGCGGCGGCATCGTCGCAAGTCACAATCATAGAGACGCCTCACACGAAACAATCCTCAGCGAGGCGATCGGCGTCTAGGGTAAGGAACGCAGCGAGAATGAGCGATCAAACTATTGCGCGAACGCGCACGGCCGGCGCTGGTCTCGGCGTCTTTCTTGGTCTTACCCTGCTCGGGCTCCTGGCCATCATGTGGCTCGCCCTGTCGATCGAGACGACGACATTCTGGACCGCTACCAACATCGCCAACCTGCTGCGACAGACCGCCTTCATCGCCATTCTGGCGATTGGGCAAACTTTCGTGATCATCACCGGCGGCATCGATCTCTCCGTCGGCGCGGTGGAAGGCTTCATCAGCATGATCGTCGCCCTGCTGCTGACCAACGATCTCGGCTTCGCCTCGACGATCACCGGCGCCGTCGCGATCTCGCTCCTTATCGGGGTCGGCATCGGCCTCTTCCATGCGTTCGGCGTCGTGCAGATGGGGCTGCCGCCATTCATAATGACGCTGTCGACGATGTACGCCCTGCGCGGCATCGGCCTTTTGATCACCAACGGCGCGACAATCTCGATCACCAACGACACCTTCACCAATTTCTCGCGTACGTCGTTTCTCGGCTTCCCATGGACGGACGGGGGCTGGTTCCAGATTCCTTCCCTTGTGTGGATGGTCGTCCTCGTGGCCGTCCCGTCTCACGTCTTTCTCAATCACAGCCGTTGGGGGCGCTATCTGTTCGCGATCGGGTCGAACAAGGAGGCGGCGCGGCTCTCCGGCGTCAACGTCAAAGCGATCACCTACGTCGCCTACGTTTTGTGCTCACTGTTCGCCGCGTTCGTCGGAGTGTTGCTGGCGACCCGAATCGGCATCGGCAATCCAACCCAGGGGCAAGGCGATGAACTGCAGTCGATCGCCTCGTCGGTGATCGGCGGCGCCAGCCTCTTCGGCGCGGTTGGCTCGGTCCACGGTCCGGTGATTGGCGCCCTGATATTGCAGACAATCAGCAACGGGGCCAACCTGCTCAACGTCAACTCGTTCTGGCAGACAATCATCACGGGCGCGCTCATCATCATCGTCGTCTATTTCGACAGCCTGCGGCGCAGGAAGCGCTGAGCCAGCGCGTGGGGCGCGATCCGCTCGTTTGCGGCGATCTCATCGCCGGGCGCCGCTTCGCCTACGCCATGGCCGCGGCGGACGAGGGCGATTTTCGCGCCGCGGCGGAGGTTCTCGAACAGGCTCTGGAGCGGGCGCCGGACTGGGCCGCGGCATGGTTCGCCCTCGGCGAAGCGCGAGAGAGGCTGGGGGAAGTCGACGCGGCGGCGAACGCGTTCCGCGCCACGCTTCGCCTGGACGCCGCCGACGCGCAAGGTGCGGCGGCGCGGCTTGCATTCATCGGGCAAGGCGACGTTCCAGCCGGCCTTCCGCCGGCTTATGTCGCGCGCCTGTTCGACCAGTACGCGCCCCGCTTTGAAGCGCACCTGACCGGGACGCTCGGCTACCGCGCCCCCGCCCTTATGAGCGAAGCCCTGAGCGCCGCCGCGCCGGGCCGCCGCTTTGATTCAGCGCTCGACATCGGCTCCGGCACCGGCCTCATGGGACTGGCGCTGCGGGCCCGCGTCGGGCATCTGACGGGCGTCGACCTCGCCCCGGCCATGATCGCGAAGGCGCAGGAGCGCGGCGTTTATGACGAACTCATCCCCGGCGACGCGACCGCGCTGCTTGCGCGCCAGCCAGGGGCGGCGTTCGATCTCATCGTGGCCGCGGACGTGCTCGCCTACATAGGCGAACTCGAACCGTTGTTCGGCGCCGTTGCGGCCGCGCTCGCCGGCGGTGGTCTCTTCGCCTTTTCCGCCGAGACCAGCGAGGGCCAGGGCTTCGCGCTCGGCTCGTCGATGCGGTTCGCCCATTCGCGCGCCTATCTCGAGGCGACCGCCCGCGAGTTCGAACCTAAAGCCGCTCCTCTTCCGCTCCGCGTCGATCCGGCGCGAGGGGGGGCAGGATGCTCCGGGAGTCATCTGCGTCTTCGAGCGTGTCGGGCGGCAAACCGCGGCGTAACACCGCGGGCGTCAGAACAGGCGCCAGGTATTCGATGACAAGCGGGGCGACTGACGCTGACGTGTCTCGCGTCTTACTGCCGCGATTGGCGCCCGGTACGCCATTCGGCAATGGCCGGCGCAATAGGATTCGCCCTTGGCGGGCGTCAGCCCACAAAATGCGAACTCCCCGCTCCGGGGATCGCCGAGGGGCCAGCGACAGGCGAATTCGCGGATCTCTTCGAAACTGACCCGCCGCATCTCTCCGACTTCGGCCTCGCCAAACGCCCAGGCAGCGTCGACTGGCGCATAGGCAAGAGCGGGGCGTCCTTTGTCGCCGGCGTCAGAAGATGGTGGAAGGGCCGACCATTCGGCTCGGCGCGCGCGGCCGACTCCAACTTGCGCGGACGAACGACTGCCGCCGCTGAGTTTGATCCCAACCCGGTTCGCTTTGCCGATGACGGCATTTCGGGATGTCAGCCCGAGGGTTGCAGCGATGAAACTCGCACTCCTTCCCTCGAGAGCGAGCCTTTTTAGATCCTCAACTGCATCGGCTGTCCACTGCACTTGCACGCCTCCAACGGGTACGCAACGTCGGCCCGATCGCGCGGACCAATGTTTCGGCTGATATTCTTGTTCCATGCGCCATTCAGGATCATCGAGTCACGAACGCCCAGGGTTCACGAGAAAATTTCCTGTTCTTTCAGCATGCTGGCTAAAACAAATTGCGCAGCAATCTGGTATTTGGAATTGTCTGACGTTACGCTAAAATACGGTATGTTAACCATTCGATACGGAATACAGGGGTCGGCGTTCCGAACTGGGGACAGACGGTGACGCCGCCTGGCGGTTCAGAACGGACCCGATCCATGGGGACGCCGCCATACACGTCCTATCGGACCTTCAAAACGTTCATCCAGGATCTGCAAGAGCAAGGAGTTCCTTCACGCATCGACCGCAGCGTTTTGACCCGCTTTTCAGGCGTGGTTGGTTCCCAACTCCTGCACGCACTTCGATTCCTGGGACTGATCGAGGAGCAGGGACGCCCCACTCAACGGCTGAGGGAGCTTGTGAACGCGCATGGGGGCGCAAACTGGTCCGCGAAGCTGCGTGAGCTCCTTGAACGAGACTATGCGCCGATGTTCGCGATCGAGTTGGAAGCCGCGACGCCCTCGCATTTCAACGCGTCATTCAGAAAGGCTTTCCCGGCGGCCGAGGCCGTTGTCCAGAAGTGCGTGACATTCTTCCTCTACGCGGCGAACGACGCGGGCGTCACGATCAGCGAGCGCGTGCTCAAGGGGCGCAAGCCGCGGCCTCTGACGCCGCGCAGGAAGCCTCCGCCCGCGCACCCTCCGGCGCGCGAATTCGAGCTGGCGGTGTCACCGCCGACACCAGAGGCGCCGAACATCGAGGGCAGGAAGCCGTCGGAATTCCTGCTCTGGGCCCTCGACCCGAACGAGATGGACGATGAGCAGCAGGCCGCGATCTGGACCCTCTTGAAGTACTTCAAGTCGCGAGGGCTGTGAGTGCCTTCGGGCAACGCCGCCCGCCCGGCTTAAGGGTGGGAAAGCGCGCCTTCCGCTTCCTTCCGCTCCCTCCGAGCCCTGATGATGGCGGCGTTCAGCTCGCCCCCGAAGACGAACAACAGCGCCACCCAATAGAGATAGACGAGCGCGATCATGACCGAGGCGAGACCGGCGTAGGTCGAGATGTAGTTGCGCAGGTACTCGCTCAAATAGAAGCCAAAAACCTCGCCAAAGGCAATGCTGGCAGCGAAGGTCAGCGCGACTCCGGGGAGGATATCGAGAAAGCCGACCCGATGGGCCGGCAGGATGAGGTGGGCAAGAATGAGCGAGGTCGCCAGCATGAAGGCCGCGACAGCGATCCGCACGAACGTCAACAGTTCATGCGCCTCCTCGACCGCGGGAAAGTAGGTTGCGAGCGTATCCAGGATCAAAGGCCCGAGCACGACGAGGAAGGCCAGCGCCAGAAGCGCAATGGAGCCCACCAGCACGAGCACGAGGGACTGCAGCCTGAGCAGGAACCACGGTCTGCTCTCAACGAGGCCGTACGCGCGATTGAGCCCCACTCTCAGCGCTTCGATCGCGCTCGAAGCAAAATAGAACGAGAACACCGCGCCGAACGTGAGCAATCCGCCGCTGCGCGGGGTGGTCAAAACTCGTTCAACCTCCTCGGCGATAGGCTTGGCCACGACTGCCGGCCACTCGGCGAACACGAGCTTCGCGGCCTCCTTTGCGAGATCGCCCGAGCCTAGGAACCCGGCCAGCGCGGCGACGAAAATCAGAAACGGGAACAGCGATGTAAGAAGCGTCAAGCCGATATAGCTCGCGATCGCCCAGCCGTCATCGGCGGCGAACTTCTCAGCCGCCTGCCAAGGGATTTTCAAACCCGCAACCACCCTGCCTCTCGCCTCCCGCTCCTGAGCGCTATTTTGGCCCGGCCGGTCAGCGAGCGCCACCCGGACGGACGTGAATTTTTGTCGCAATGGCGCCAAAAAGACGCATTGCCACAGCGAGGGCCGCGACGCATGCTGCGGCGCAGCAATACCCGCCAAAGGAGAGCGGCCCTGTGACTCTGGACGACTTCGCCCGCCAAGCCCAGTTCTCTGCCGAGGGGCTCATGGATCGCGCGCTCACGGCCGTGCGCGAACGGGTGAGCGAAAACGCCAAGCTCAGCGCCGCCAGGATCGAGGCCGAGCAGCATGCCGCCCACGGCCTCGCATGGCTCGCGACCTATGTCGAGGCGATCAAGGAAATGGCCGCCTATGCGACGCGCATGCGGGAAGAGGGCCGCTTCGGGCAGACCGAGGAACTCATCACCCGCATCGGCCTCGGCGAATATCTCGCTCAGGTTTTCGGCGGCATCCCGATGAACCAGGGCGAGATCGTCCGGCTCACGGACTTCGGCCTCGGGCCGGCCGAGACAGCGCCGTTCCGCACCGAGGTGATCGAGGCGTTGATCGCCTCCGGCAACACCCGCGAAAACCGCGCGGCCCTCGCAGCGATCATCGGCGAAGCGCGCGAAGGCGCGATCGGCGATCCTGGCCTCGACGAGACCTTCGAGGCCGTTCGGGGCGAGATGCGCCGATTCGCCGACGCCAAGGTCGCGCCGCACGCGCAAGGATGGCACCGCGCCAACGCCTATATCCCGCTCGAGGTGATCGCGGGCCTGTCGGACATGGGCGTGTTTGGCCTGACGATCCCGGAGGCCTATGGCGGGATGGGGCTCGGCAAGGTCGCGATGTGCGTCGTGTCGGAGGAGCTGTCGCGCGGCTATATCGGCGTCGGCTCGCTCGGCACGCGCTCCGAGATCGCCGCCGAGCTCATCCTTGTTGGCGGGACCGAGGCGCAGAAGAGCAATTACCTGCCCAGAATCGCGAGCGGCGAGATCCTGCCGACCGCCGTCTTCACCGAGCCCAACACCGGCTCCGACCTCGCATCATTACGCACCCGGGCGGTGCGCGAGGGCAACGAATATGTGGTCAACGGCGCCAAGACCTGGATCACCCATCCCGTCCGCGCCGATCTGATGACGCTGCTCGTGCGAACCAACCCGGGCGAGAAGGGCTACCGAGGCCTTTCCATGTTCCTTGCGGAGAAGCCGCGCGGGACCGACGCCGACCCATTTCCCGCCAAGGGCATGTCGGGCAGCGAAATCGAGGTGCTCGGCTATCGCGGCATGAAGGAATACGAAATCGCCTTCGACGGCTTCCGCCTGCCGGCTGACGCGTTGCTCGGCGGCGAGGAAGGCCAAGGCTTTAAGCAACTGATGGAGACCTTCGAATCCGCGCGAATCCAGACCGCCGCCCGCGCTGTCGGGGTCGCGCAATGCGCCTTCGAGCTTGGCCTGCGCTACGCCCGCGAGCGGGTGCAGTTCGGCAAGCCGATCATCCATTTCCCCCGCGTCGCCGACAAGCTGGCGCTGATGGCGACCGAGATCCACATCGCCCGCCAGATCACCTATTTCGCCGGCCGCGCCAAGGACGAAGGCCGGCGCTGCGACCTCGAGGCAGGCATGGCGAAGCTGCTCGCCGCGCGCGTCGCCTGGACGGCGGCCGACAACGCGCTCCAGATTCATGGCGGCAACGGCTTTGCGCTCGAATATCCAATCTCGCGGGTGTTGTGCGACGCGCGGATTCTCAACATCTTCGAGGGCGCGGCGGAAATCCAGGCGCAGGTGATCGCGCGACGGCTGCTCGAGGGCGGCAATTGAGGCGCCGACCGGCTTTCGAATTGAAGCCGAGGCGGCCCGCGTGATAGAGGGCGAACCTCTGCCGGCGCATTTCAGGGAGGACATCCATGAAAAAATTCATGGTTCTTTACATGGCCGACCCGGCCGCCTTCGAGACGATGATGCGAAACTCAACCCCGGAGATGCAAAAGAAGGGGATGGATGCGTGGATGAACTGGATGGGCGCGCATAAGGCCTCCATCGTCGAGGGCGGAGCGCCGTTGGGCAAAACCAAGCGCGTGGACGCTAACGGCGCCAAAGATACGAAGAATGGGATTGGCGGCTATTCGATCGTCCAGGCCGATTCGCACGAAGCCGCCGCGAAGCTGTTCGGCAAGGACCACCCCCACCTTCAGATGATGCCCGGCGCGTGGGTGGAGGTCGTCGAGATCATGCCGATGCCGGGCATGTAGTCGCCCAAGTCAGAGCGGACGGCGACCGGCGAGGATCGCCGGTGGGCGCTGGGCCCGTCGGCAGATCCTGCGCGCGCCTCTTGCGAACTTAGATTCGCTCGATCCTTACATGGGCGAGGCCGGCCCCGCGGAAGCCGAGCACGCTCGCAGCGGCGGGCGAGACGTCGATGATCCGGCCGCGGATGAACGGCCCGCGGTCGACGATCTTCACGACCGCGCTGCGGCCGTTGTCGAGATTGACCACCTTCACCCTGCATCCAAACGGTAGCGTCTTATGGGCCGCAATCAGCCCGCCGTAATATGGATTCTGATAATATGAGGCTATACCCAATTCGCTGGCGCGGACCGCGCCTGTAAATCCGAAGAACATCGCACATAATAAAACAACTTTCCGCATCCATTTCACCTCTTTTTCCCGAACGTTGCCTGGGTCGTCTGGGGGACAGTTGAGGCAAAAACAAGGCATAGCTCTCTTGCACTTTCAGCCTTCTCAAGACAACTTGACATCAAGCTCGGGATATGCAGAGCGCCGAAACCGCTCTAGATTGCGGCCCGCCGGCCCGCGATGAGGGGGCGCGGGCAAAGGAGGAAGCATCGAATGAAGCTGCTCGTCATCGGCGCGGCGGGGATGATCGGACGCAAGCTTACGGCGCGCCTCGCCCGGGACGGCCGCCTGGCCGGCAAAACGATCGACCAGGCGCATCTTGTCGACATCGTCGCGCCCCAGCCGCTCAAGGACGCGCCCTTCCCGGCGACGCTCGACGCCTTCGACATCGCCGCGCCTTACGTCGCGCCGAAGCTCATCGCGACGAGGCCGGACGTCATTTTCCTCCTGGCGTCGGTGGTTTCGGGCGAGGCCGAAGCCGATTTTGACAAGGGCTACGCCATCAACCTTGGCGGAACCCATTCCTTGTTCGAAGCGATCCGGCGCGAGCAGGCGCTGGCCGGCGGCGCCTATCGGCCGCGCCTCGTCTTCACCTCCTCGATCGCCGTCTTCGGCGCTCCGTTTCCCGACAAGATCGGTGACGAATTCCTGTCGGCGCCGCTGACGAGCTACGGAACCCAGAAAGCGATCTGCGAGCTGCTGCTGGCCGACTATTCGCGCCGCGGGTTCTTCGACGGAATCGGCCTGCGCCTGCCGACGATATGCGTGCGTCCGGGCGCGCCGAACAAGGCGGCTTCGGGGTTCTTTTCCGGCATTATCCGCGAACCGCTCAACGGCAAGGAGGCGATCCTGCCGGTCAGCGACGAGGTGCGCCACTGGCACGCCTCGCCCCGCGCCGCGGTCGAGTTCCTGCTGCGCGCCGCGGAGCTCGACCTCACCCCGCTCGGCGCCCGCCGCTCGCTCTCCATGCCTGGCGTCAGCGTGACGGTCGGCGAGCAGATCGAGGCGTTGCGCGCCATCGCCGGCGACAAGACCGTGAGCCTCATCCGCCGCGTGCCCGACGAGACGATCGCCCGCATCGTCTCCGGCTGGGCGCGCGATTTGGACCCGGCGCGGGCAAAAAGCCTAGGATTTCGCGCCGACGCCAATTTTTCAGCTATAATCAATGCCTATATCGAGGACGAATTGAAGAGCTGAAGCAGCCCGACCGCCCATGCTTGATCTGCCCGACCGAAATCGAACCGGCGCCGACGCCCCGGCGCTCGCACAGGCGTTCACCCAGACTTTCGCCCGCCCGGCAGACGTTTCGGGCGCAACGGCGTCGTTTCGCGGCTTTGGGCTAGCGGCGCGCGTGCTCGCGGTCACTCTCGGCTTCATCCTGCTGGCGATGGGCCTGTTCTATCTGACGCGCCTCGTCGCCTTTCGCGAAATGTGGCTCCACAATAAGATTGCTTCAGCGCAGACGGCCGTCGAGGCGTTCGACGCCGGCGGCCCGACGCCCCTACCCGCTGATCTGTCGCGAAGAATTCTGAACAGCGTTGGCGTCAAGTCGATCGCGATCGTGACCCCAGCCGGGCGCCGCGAACTCGTCCTCCCCGGCTTCTCGCCGGACGCCGCGGAGCCGATCGCCGCGGACGACAGCTCCTATTTCGAAGGCATCGGGGCGACCTTCCACGCCCTCTTCTCCGAGCCCGGCAGGATCGTAAAAGTCGCTTCTGCAGCGCCATCCGGCCAGTCGCCGACCGAGGTGACGTTCGACGAGGCGCCGCTGATCGAGGGGTTGTGGCGCGTCTCGCATAACTTCCTCAACATTTCGCTGACCATCGCCGCCGTTGTCACCTGCGTGCTGTGGGCCGCGCTCTGGAGCATGGTGCTCAGGCCGGTGCGGCGCCTGACCTCCAACATCATCGCATTTGGCGAGAGCCCGCAGGATGCGTCGCGGGTAATCGCGGCGAGCGGGCGGCGCAATGAGATCGGCCGGGCCGAGACGGCGCTTGCCGTCATGCAGCGGTCGCTCGCCCACGAGCTCGCGCAAGGCAAGCGGCTCGCTGAGCTTGGCATGGCGGTTGCGCGCATCAATCACGACTTGCGCAACATGCTGTCCGCAGCCCAGCTGATCTCGGACCGCCTGGCGACAATCCCCGATCCGCTCGCCCAGCGGCTCGCGCCGCGGCTGGTCGCGACGCTCGATCGCGCCATTCAGTTCTGCCAGTCGACGCTGACCTACGGCGCGGGCCGCGAACTCCCGCCATCGCGACGGCGGTTCGATTTGAGCGAGCTCGTGCGGCAGGCTGTCGAGTTGACGCAGGCCGAAAGCGGAGAGGCGATCGACTACGACATCGACATCCCGCCTCGCTTCGACCTCTACGCCGATCCTGACCACATCCTGCGCGTGCTCGAAAACCTGAGTCGCAACGCCGCCCAGGCGCTGATGGTCAAGGGCGCCGAAGACGGCCGTCCGAAGGCCATCCGCTTCGCCGCCATCCGCACCGACGGGCTGGCGCTGATCGAGATCAGCGACACCGGTCCCGGCTTTCCCGCCGATCAGATCGAGCGAATCTTCGAGCCTTTCCACAAGTCGACGAGCCAGGCTGGCGCCGGCCTCGGCCTTGCGATCGCGGCCGACCTCGTGACACGAAACGGTGGGGCGATCACGCTCGCCCCGGCCAAGGCGGACGACTTCTATTGCGGCGCGCGGTTCCTCATCAAGCTGCCGACGCCCGAGGGCGCCGCGCGCAGGGCCGCTCAAATCCTGCCCGATGCCTGAACGCGGCTCCTTACCGTCGCTCCATCGTCGCATAATCGATCAATATGCGCCTCTGCACAGCTTCAGCGCGCCGCTTCCGAAACGACAGGCGCTCGGATAAAACTGCGTGGCGCAGGACGGGGGTTTGAGCATGTCGGTCGTTACGCCGGAGGCGCGAACGCAAACGATCGCCTTCCTGTCATCGGGCGCGAAGGAAGCCGACGAAGCGCTCAAGCGGCTAACGGCGCGCTATGGCGACTGTTCGCTCGACGAAGCCGATGTCATCGTCGCGCTTGGCGGCGACGGCCTGATGCTGCAGACGCTGCATAAAACGATGAAGTCGCCGAAGCCGATATTCGGCATGAACCGCGGTTCGGTCGGCTTCCTGATGAACGACTATTGGGAAACGGGTCTCCGCGAGCGGCTCAAGGCGGCGCTGCCGGCGATCATCCATCCTTTGATCATGCGCGCGCGCGACATCCACGGGGTGGAGACCACGGCGCGGGCGATCAATGAGGTCTCGATGCTTCGCCAGACCTATCAGGCGGCCAAGCTCAGAATCGAGATCGACGGCAAGACGCAGCTCGACGAACTGATCGCCGACGGCATCCTGGTCGCCACTCCCGCTGGCTCGACCGCCTATAACCTCTCCGCCAACGGGCCGATCCTGCCGCTCGGCGTGCCGCTGATGGCGGTCACGCCGCTCTCACCGTTTCGCCCCCGCAGGTGGCGCGGCGCGCTGCTGAGAGATTCACAACGCGTGACCATCAAGGTGATGGAAGCCGAGAAGCGTCCGGTCGCCGCCGCCGCCGATCACTTCGAAATCCGCCGGGTGGTCGAAGTCGACGTCGCGATGGACAAGGCGACCTCGCTCATCCTCTTGCATGATCCCGGCCATTCGCTCGACGAGCGAATCCTTGGCGAACAATTCCGCTACTAGGCTCGCACAATGGCCAAAGCCGCACGCGTAACCGGCGAAACGGTGCTCTCCAAGGGCCGGTTCGATCTCAGCCGCACTCAGATCGAAGTGATCGAAGCCGACGGCACGACCCGTACTCTGTCGCACGAGGTCTACCGCCATGGGCTGGCGGCGGCCGTGTTGCTCTACGATCCCGCGCGCGGCGTCGTCACGCTGGTCAAGCAATTCCGCGCCGGCGCTTATCTCAGCGACCGGGCGCTGGCGACGATCGAGGCCTGCGCCGGGATGCTGGACGGCGATCCGCCCGATGTCTGCGCCGTGCGCGAGGCGCTCGAGGAGACGGGAGTCGCGATCCGCGATCCCGTCCACGCCTTCGACGCCTACATGAGTCCCGGGCGGAATGACGGAGAAGATCGCCTGCTTCGTCGCGCCCTACAGTGAAACCGACCGCGCGGGGCGTGGCGGCGGGGTCGACGAAGACGAGCATATCGAGGTCCTGGAGATTCCTTTCTCCGAGACGCTTGCGATGATTGAGCGCGGCGAAATCGCCGATGCCAAGACGATCGCGTTGTTGTACTACGCTGAGGCGAAGGCGCTCATGCGATAGAATGCGCGCGGCGGCCCGGGGCCGGTCGCGGGCGACCCGTTGGGAGGAAGATATGGCGATGTTCGACACGCTTGTCGACGACTTGGCCAATCGGTACGGACTTGGCGCCAACGCCCGCGCTTTCGTCGGAGAAATCCTGGGCATGGTCGTCAATTCGCCCGACGGCGTGGGCGGTTTTCTCCAGCGGCTGAGGTCAGGCGGCCTGACCTCGGAGGTCGCCTCCTGGCTCGGCCATGCCGACGCGGCCCCGCTCTCCGCTCAAAAGGTCGAGCAGGCGCTAGGCGCGACGGCTATGACCCGCGTGGCGAACCGGCTCGGCCTCGCGCAGGACGTCGTGGCGACCGCGGCGGGTTATGCCCTGCCGAAAATCATCGGCCTCCTCACCCCCAACGGCGCCATCCCCGGCGGCGTCCCGGCGGAGGTTACGAGGTTCCTTTCGCGGGCGCCGGTCGCGACCGCCACGCCGCGGCGACCCGATGTCCCGGCGAGCCCGACACTGGAACAGCCCGGCGTGGCTCGCTGGCTGTGGCCGGCGCTCGCGGCGCTGGTGGTGGTCGGCTTCCTGTCCTATTTCTGGTTGACCCTTAACCGGATCCCACACGCTCCGCCCGTCGCGAACGCCCCGGAGCCCTCGACGGTCGCCCAGGCGCCGGCCCCGCCGCCGCCTGCACCGCCCGCTCCGGCGACCCAGCCGGCAGCGCAGCCGCCCGCGCCGGCTCCAAGCGAAGCCCAGGCGACGCCGCCTGCGCCTCCCGCCCCACCGCCTCAGCCAGCGCCAGCCCCAGCGCCTGCTCCAACCGAAGCTCAGGCGACGCCGCCTTCGCCTCCCGCCCCAGCGCCTCAGCCAGCGCCAGCCCCCGCGCCTGCTCCAACCGAAGCTCAGGCGACGCCGCCTTCGCCTCCTGCCCCGGCGCCCCAGCCACCGCCAGCACCCGCCCCTTCCTCAACCGAAGCCCAGCCGGCGCCGCCCGCCCCCTCGACGGAAGCGCAATCGACGGCCTCGCAGGCTCCGGCTCCCGCGCCGGCCGCGCCACCTTCGCCCTCGACGACCGAACAGCAGCCTGCAACCCCGGCGCCGGCTACGACGCCGCCTCCCGCCGCGGTTGCGACGGCTGAACCGGCTGCCGCCACGCCGACCCGGCTCGCGCTCAGCAACGACAATGGCGAGGTCCGCGCCTCAGGCGTCGTCAACGACGACAATGCGAAGACCTCGATCCTCAATGCGCTGAACGAGGCGTTCGGCGCGGACAAAGTCAAAAGCAACATCAGCGTCGATAAAAGCGCCGCCGCCGCGTCGTGGCTCAGCAATCTCACAGCCGCCCTCCAGGCGCTCAAAGGCGCGAATGTCGACGCCGTTTTCAACGGCGACAAGGTCGATGTCGGCGGCGCCACGATGGAGGACAGCGCGCGCGACGCAATCATCGCGGCGTTGAAGAACGCGCTCGGCGCCGGCGTCGCCGTCGGCGCGCTGACCGACAAGACCGCTGCGGCGATCGCGATCGCCAACGACAAGGCGACGACCGAGCTCACGTCGCTTCAGTCCGGCTTCGACGTCAAGGACCTCCTGTTCGCGCTCAATGACTCGGTCGTCAATTTCGCGTCCGACAGCGCCGAAGTGCCGGCGTCGATGGCGCCGTTCCTGAAGAGCGCAGCCGCAGAACTGAAGCAGCTCAAAGCCGGCTACGTGCTCGAGATCGCGGGCTACACCGACAACACCGGCGATACGGCGCTGAACCTCGCCCTGTCGCAGAGGCGCGCCGACGCGGTTCGCGACGCGTTCATCAAGCTCGGCGTCGATCCGGACCTGCTCGTCGCCAAAGGCTACGGCGAGGCCGATCCGATTGCGAGCAACGACACGCCTGAAGGCCGGCTGAAAAACCGCCGCATCGAATATCACGTCGTAAAGGCACCGACTTAAGGCGCACGTCTCGCTTGGATGGTATCGTCTTTGCGACGAACTATTTGTCGCGATCGTTCATGTGCGCGCGCAGCACAGCGTTGATCCGAGTTTGCCAACCCCGGCCATGCCGTCGATAGGCCTCCACCACCTCGACGTCGAGGCGCAGCGTCTGATTGACCTTCGGGCTGGCCTTTCGTGGGCGTCCGCGTCGGCGCACGACCGCCTGAGCGGCCTCTGCGCCAAAGACCTCACCGATCAGGGGCAGCGCTGGTTGCGCCTGTTCAAAGTCCTTGGGCGTCCATTCGGGACTATCCTGATCGCGTTGCGACGGAGCGTCGACTCTTTTCGTCTTCATAACGCTTCACTTCTCTCGAATTGGCCTTGCGGAAGCTGATCACGTGCATGGCGTCACCGCGATAGGTGATGACTGCAACATGAAGCCGTCGATCCAGCGTAGCCATCACCCGTAGCCTTCGTTCGCCGTAATCCCTTCGGTCGTCCTCGACCGCTATTGCGGCCTCCCAATCGAGGTCCGCGACGCGATCGAATGAGAGCAAGCGCTCGGCAATATTGCGGACGTTCTTGGCTGGATCAAAACGTAATCCGCATTTTGATTAATTGCTACAGCAATCAATACGGGGGTCAAGGCATTCCTAACGTCCGGCGGCCCTTCGCGCCGCCAGCGCCGTGTTGGCCATCAGCATGGCGATGGTCATGCGGCCGACGCCGCCGGGGACCGGCGTGATTGCGCCAGCGACCTCCGCCGCCTCCGCATAGGCGACATCGCCGACGAGGCGGGTCTTGGGCTTGCCGGATGCGTCGAGCCCCTGTCCGGGCACGCGGTTGATCCCGACGTCGATCACGATCGCGCCCGGCTTGATCCAATCCTGCCGCACCATTTCCGCCCGGCCGACGGCGGCGACGAGGATGTCGGCGCGGCGGGCGACCGATGGCAGGTCCTGCGTGCGGGAATGGGCGATCGTCACCGTGCAATGGCGCGCGAGCAGAAGCTGAGCCATCGGCTTGCCGACGATGTTCGACCGGCCGATGATCACCGCCTCCGCGCCGGGCAGCGAACGACCCAGCCGCTCGCAGGCGCGGTCGATGAGGATCATCGCGCCGGCGGGCGTGCAGGGGATGAGCGCGCGGCTCGTATCGCCGATCGAGAGCAGGCCCACATTGATCGGATGAAAGCCGTCGACGTCCTTCATCGGCGTGATTGCCTCAAGGACTCGCGACGAATCGATATGCGCCGGCAGCGGCAGTTGCACGAGAATGCCGTGAACGGCGGGGTCGGCGTTGAGCGCCTCGATGAGCGCCAGCAATTCGGCCTCGCCCGTCTCGGCCGGCAGGTTGTGCTGGATCGAATGGAAGCCGCAGGCCTTGGCCGCCCTGCCCTTGCCGGCGACATAGGTCTGGCTCGCCGGGTTGTCGCCGACCAGGACAACCGCGAGGCCGGGCGTCAAGCCATGCGTTGCGAGCGTGCGCGCCTCCTCGGCGATTTTCGCGAGCACGCCCTCCGCGATCGCCGCGCCATCGAGCACGAAAGCCGAAGCGCCCGTCATGGTTCGTCCTTGTGCAGACATTCGATTGACGCGTTACCCACGGCGGTAGACGAAGCGCGCCTCGTAGCGCGCACGCCCTCCCGGCTGGAGCACACGCATGCTGGGCTTGTCCACGAGTTCGCCTTCGAACCCGTCCGGATCGCTGTAGCCGGTCCAGCACTCGAGGCAGACGAATGGCGCGCCGGGTCTTGTCCAGACCGCGGCGTGGGGAAAGTTCGGATACTCCATCGTGATCGACGCGCCCGAAGCGTCGACGAACGCCAGCGACCGGCTCTTGCATTCGAGAAAACAAAGCGCGTCGTGAGCGAAGAGCTCGTCGGTCAGCTTGAGACCACGACCCTCAAGCGGAATCGGCCGCTTCGTTTCCTTGATGAGCCCGCCCGGCGCAAGGCGCGGAACTTCGGGCCGTTCCTCCTTCTCGAACCTCACAAGAGCGCCGTCGCGTCCGGCCGCGCCGAGCGGCCAGCGGAAGCCCGGATGCAGCCCGCAGGCGTAAGGGGCGGGCGCGTCGCCGGGATTGGCGACCTCGATCGCGATGGCGAGCGCATCGGCTGTGAGCCGGTATTCGAGCGTGAGCGCGAAGGCGAACGGATAGATCTCGCGCGTGCGGGCATTATCGCGGGCCGTCAGCCGCGCGAAATCGGGCGTCGAGGATTCGACCGCGAATGTTTCGAAACGGGCGAAGCCGTGCAACCCGAGCGGATAGGTCCTGCCGTTGACCCGCGCCTCGGCGTTCCGCGTCCACCCGACGACCGGATAGAGGATCGGACTGATGTCGGGCCAGATCGCCGGATCGCCGGGCCACAAAAGCTCGCGCCCCGCGATCCGCCATTGTCTGGCCTCGCCCCCGAGGAGCGCGATCGTCGCTTGGGCGTCGCTGTGGGCGAGCGTTAAGTCAGTCATCAGACAATCCCCTCGAAAGCCGCGGCGGCGATGAGCGCCTGCTTGATCCCCGGCGCGCAGGCGACGAGCGCATTGCCCTTCGCGAGCCCATCGCCCTTCAGAAAATCGCTGACATAGCCGCCGGCCTCGCTCACCATCAAGTTCCCAGCGAGACAGTCCCAGGCGTTGATGTGATGCTCGACGAACCCGTCAGACCGTCCCGCCGCGACATAGGCGATGGCGAGGGCCCCAGAGCCGGTGCGCGAGGGCGAGGCGCCCGTCGAGGCTACCCGCTCGAGAAGGCCGACATATTGATCGAAGCCCGCGCGCGAGTTCCAGCCGACCTCGACCGCGGCGTTGGCGAGAGCATCGACGTTCGAGACGCTGAGCGGCTCGCCGTTGAGCCGCGCCCCGCCCCCTCGCTTGGCGGCAAATAATTCGTCGAGCATCGGATTATAGATGACGCCGACCTCGACCTTTGTCCCGACGACGCAGGCGATCGAGACGCAGAAATGCGGCGTGCCGCGAGCGAAATTCGCGGTGCCGTCGATCGGATCGACGACCCACACCGCTCCGCCCTCCCCCGCAGGCTTCGCGTTGCTCTCCTCGCCGATGAAACCGTCCTCCGGAAAGACCCGGGCGAGGCGCTCGGCGATGAATGCTTCCGTTTCGCCATCGACCTCTGTCAGGTAGTCCTGCCGGGCCTTGAATGCGACCGTGAACGAACGGTCGAGAAACCGCCGACGCGCCTTCACGCCCGCTTCGCGCGCGACCGCCTGCGCCGTGAGCAGTCGCAGGTCCATCTGCGCTGGCGCGCCTTCGATCATCCGGATGGCCTTCAGAAATGGCTATAGGAACCGTGAGCGAAGACGACCGGCGCTCCGTCCGAGCCGACGAAGCGCGGCGGGCGCCGCCCCTCGATCGCTTCACCGATGAACGTCAACGGCGCCCCCGCCGCAGCGGCCGCCGCCTCGAAGGCGGACGCAGATTCGGGCGGCGCCGACGCGAGAAGTTCATAGTCGTCGCCGCCGGTCGCCGCAACCTCGAACAGGCTCGCGTCGGCGGCGATCGCGGCTTGTGCGGACTGCGACAACGGCAGGCGGGAGAGCGGGACATCGGCGCTGACCCCCGAGACGCGGAGCATCTTGGTCAGATCGCCGACGAAGCCGTCCGAAACGTCCATCCCCCCGTTCGCGTAAGCGGCCATCGCGCCGCTCAGCTTGAGGCGCGGCTCCGGCGCCAGATAGCGCTCGATGAGGAATTGCTTGTCGGCCTGCGGAATGTCGGGCCCACGGCCTCGGCGGATCTTGAGCCCCAGCGCCGCGTCGCCGATCGTGCCGGTGACATAGAGGCGATCGCAGGGCTTGACCCCGGTGCGCAGCGCCATCCGCCCTTCCGGAACCGAGCCGAGCGCGGTCACGCTGAGCGTCAGCGGCCCCGGCGTCGCCACCGTATCGCCGCCGATCAGCGGGCAATCATAAGTCCCGGCGTCATCGCCGAGACCGGCGGCGAAAGCTTCGAGCCAGTCCTCGCGCCATTCGCCCGGCAGCGCGAGCGTCAGCAGGAATCCAAGCGGGCGCGCGCCCTTGGCCGCAAGATCGGAGAGGTTGACGCGCAGCGCCTTGCGCGCGATCGCGCCCGGCGGATCGTCGGCGAAGAAATGCACCCCGGCGACCAGCGCATCGGCAGTGAGGACCAGGTCTTGGCCCGGCGGCGGGCGCACAAGCGCCGCGTCGTCGCGCAGCCCCAGTCCCGCCGGACCCGCCAACGGCGCGAAATAGCGGGCGATCAAGTCGTCTTCGCCAAGGCGGGGTGGCATGAGCGGCGCGGGTCCGGCAGGGCGCGCCAAATCACAAGGCGCTGAGGCCGGTTGTGTTAGCGCATTCAGCCGGCGCTGTCCCCACGCGGTCAGCACCGCTTCCCGCTGCCTTGCGCTTGGCCGTCTGCCCGCCTAAACCACGCCCGCGAAAAAGCGCCCAAAGGACAGAGCTTGACCGACGCGTTCCAACCCCGATCCGACTTCCTGCGCGTTATGCAGGAGCGCGGGTTCGTGCATCAATGCTCCGATCTCGCGGGCCTCGACGACAAGGCGCGCTCAGGCACGCTCGCAGGCTATATCGGCTTCGACTGCACCGCGCCGTCGCTGCATGTCGGCAACCTGGTCGGCATCATGATGCTGCACTGGCTGCAGGAGACCGGCGGCAAGCCGGTCGCGCTGATGGGCGGCGGCACCACGATGGTCGGCGATCCCTCGGGGAAGGACGAGAGCCGCAAGCTTCTGACCATCGCCGACATCGAGACCAACAAGGCTGGCATCAAGAAGGCGTTCGCCCATTTCATCCGCTTCGGCGACAGCAGGCATGACGCCATCATGCCCGATAACGCCGACTGGCTCGCGAAGCTCAACTACATCGAATTCCTTCGCGACGTCGGCCGGCATTTCTCGGTCAATCGCATGCTCACAATGGATTCGGTCAAGCTACGGCTCACCCGCGAGCACGAACTCACGTTCCTCGAGTTCAACTACATGTGCCTGCAGGCCTACGACTTCACCGAGCTCAACAGGCGCTACGGCGTGACGCTGCAGATGGGCGGCTCCGACCAGTGGGGCAACATCATCACCGGCATCGATCTCGGCCGACGCATGGGGCTCGAGCAATTCTACGCGCTGACGACGCCCCTGATCACCATGGCGTCGGGCGCGAAAATGGGGAAGACCGCCGCAGGCGCGATCTGGCTCGACGAGACGATGCTCAGCGCCTACGACTACTGGCAGTTTTGGCGCAACGTCGACGACGCCGACGTCGGCCGGTTCCTGAAGCTCTACACGCTCCTGCCGCTGGACGAAATCCGCCGGCTCGAGAGCCTGCCCGGGGCAGAGATCAACGAAGCGAAGAAGACGCTGGCCAATGAGGCGACCGCGCTTCTGCATGGGCGCGCGGCCGCCGAGGCCGCAGCCGCCACCGCCCGCAAGACTTTCGAGGAAGGCGAGGTCGCCGAGAGCCTGCCGACGGTCGACGTGCCGGGGTCGGAATTCGACGCCGGGCTTGGCGTGCTGACCGCCTTCGTCCGCGCTGGGCTCGTCGCCTCGACCGGAGAGGCGCGCCGCCAGATCCGCGGCGGCGGCCTCAGGGTCAACGACACCGCGCTCAGCGACGAAAAGGCGCTCATCACCCGCGAGGCTTTGAAGACCGGCGTCGTCAAGCTGTCGCTCGGCCGCAAGAAGCACATGCTCTTAAGGGCGGTGTGAGCTAACTACCGCGCCGCCTGCTGCGACGCTTCCTCTGGCGCGAGCGGCATTTTTTAGCGGAGCCTCCCTGAGCCGGGCTTGCATTTGTACGTACATCCGTACAGTCTCCCGATATGATCGAAGAGTTCGTTTCAGCGATCTTCGAGTGGGACAAGGGCAACCGGGCGCACTGCCAGACGCACGGTGTCTCGATTGCGGAGATCGAGGCGCTTTTGCGAGGGGCGCCGAGAATCGCGCCCGACCTGAAACATGCTCATCTTGAAGACCGGCTGATCGCCGTAGGGCGCACCGCGAAGGGACGCCCGCTATTCGTGGCGTTCACGATCCGGACGAGGTTCGGGCAGCCAACCATCCGCCCCGTGAGCGCGCGGTATATGCACGATAAAGAGGCAAGAAACTATGAAGCTCAAGGTTCCAAGAATGACCACTGACAAGGAAGCCGAGGCCTTCCTTGCGCAGGACTTGTCCGATCTCGATTTTTCTCAGTTCAAGCCCGCGAAGTTCGAATTTCAGGCGAAGGCCGCGAGACTCAACATGCGCCTGCCGGTCGCGTTGCTCGACGCGTTGAAGGCCCGAGCCAAAGCGAGAGGCGTTCCCTACACTCGTTATATACGTGAGGTTCTCGAGCAGGCGACAACGGCGAAGGCGAACAGGCGCTAAGTGAGGGCGTTGTTGGGCTTTCGATCGGCCGCAAGAAGCACGTGCTCTTGGTTTGAGCATCGGTCGCTATAGTCGGAATCAGAAGCAGAGGGATTTCTCAATCCCGAGCGGGAATTTAGAATCGCTTCAAAGCCTTGAACTCAACTGCCAACCAAGGAATGCGTCATGCGCCTCTATAACTCCAATTTGTCGCCCAATGCCTTGCGCGTTCGCGCGGTTGCGCACGAGCTCGGGATAGCGCTCGAAATCGTGGAGGTTGATCTAAGAAAAGGCGAAAACAAGTCCGCAGCTTTTCTCGCGTTGAACCCCAACGGCAAGGTGCCGGTTTTGGTCGACGGCGATTTGGTGCTTTGGGAGAGCCGGGCGATCAACGGCTATCTTGCGAGCCTGAAATCGGAACAAGGGCTATATCCGGAGGACAATAGAAAACGCGCGATTGTGGACCAATGGTCCTACTGGCAGGCTATCCATCTCGGTCCGGCGATGCAGCGCGTTGCGTTCGAGCGACTTCTCAAGTCCAAATTCGGGATGGGCCAACCAGACGAGAAGGCGCTGGAGGGTCAGCTGAAGGACATCGCGCAATTCCTTCCGGTTCTTGATCAAAACCTGGCCGACAAGGAGTGGGTGGCGGGTGAACTGAGCATCGCGGACTTCGCCATTGCGACCACCTTCGTCCATCGGAAAGGCGCCAACATATCCCTTGAACATGCGCCCAACGTGTCAAGCTGGATCGACCGCCTCGAAGCACGACCGTCCTGGAAGGCCGCGGTAAAGCCTATGCTGGAATTGCAGAACAACTGATCCGCGTCGAGAACGCGGCGCGCTGAATGGCTCGCGCCTACCGCGCCGCCCGCTGCGGCGCTTCCTCCGCCTGCGCGGGCTCGGGCGCGCCGCCGCGGCTCGTCGTGCCGTCGATTGCGGCTAGGATCCGGCGCAGGATTCCGGGCGCGATCGCGGACAGCGGATTGACGGTGAGCGTCGGACCGCTCATCGCGCCGTGCACGCGATAGCTGACGCCGAATACGCCATCGTTCTGCCCGCCGCTCAAGAGCACTCCGACCAGCGGAATCTTGGTCAGCATGGTGTTGACCGAATAGGCGGGCACGAACGACCCACTAACGTCGATCTGGTTGTGCTCGAAATCGATCAGCCCCTGGGTCGTCAGCCCCATGTAGGGATTATAGATCACCGCGTCCTGGATCTTGAGCCGTCCGGGCGTATGCTCGAACGACGCCGTCATTCGCTGGAAGCGCACGAGCGAGGGATCGATCGCCGCGCCGCCGTCCTCAGCTGCGTGGGGCCGGCCGGCCGTCACCAGCTGGCGGAACGCCGGTTCGTCGCGCAGCACGAAATTGGTGAGGTTGGCCTGGCCGGCGCTGGCGTCGCCCCGGGACCGCAAGACGAGATTGAGAT
Organism: uncultured Alphaproteobacteria bacterium; assembly: GCA_963794655.1. Lineage (GTDB taxonomy): Bacteria > Pseudomonadota > Alphaproteobacteria > Rhizobiales > Beijerinckiaceae > Roseiarcus. The sequence continues at coordinate 85,933 of CAWCEV010000002.1, read as the reverse complement.
CGCCGCCCTCGAGGCGCGCATAGAGGTCGGCGAAACGGACGAGGGCGCCGGCGTCGCTGGTGGAGAGGCGCATTTCGCCCCCGCTCCCGGTCGCGGTCACCGTCCCGCTGCCCACACGACCGCGCAGGGCGCCGAGCCTCATGTCGCCGCCCCGGCGGAATGCCGTCATTTCGAGGCCGTTGATCGCCTGCTTGTTGGCGCCCATGACATTCGCGACATTGATGTCGAGATCGAGGTCCTTGGCGGTTTGCCCCGACTGTGACCCGTCAAAATAGGATTTCACGAACGGGCGCGCGTCGAGCGCCGCTCCGCGCACGGAAACCTTGAGCAAGGTGGGACTGTTGGCGACCTCCGCCCTGAAGTCGTCGCCGGACGAGATGCGTCCCTGGGTAATGTTGGCGCTAAGGATCTGCCCGTCTGTTCCCGCTTGCGCCGTCCCGCGCATGGTCGAGGCGCCCAGGTCGATGGCGACGTTGCTGAGAGAGGAGCCCTCGGGCGTGGGCTTGACGATGAACGTCGCCTTGCCCGGCTTCCCCGCCGCTTTCGACACGCCCGGCACCGGATTGTCGATGCTCGCGGGCGTGAGATCGATCTCAACCTCGGCGCTCGTGCGGCTCAGCGGCGCCTTGAGCCTGACCGGGAGCGTTCCGGTCAGCCACGAGCTGAAATTCATTCCGCGCTTCGCGCGCCCGGCGGCGTCGAGAGGAAAAGTCACGACGGCCGAGCCCTCGTCCCCTGCCCCGCGGTTGACCTCGATATGAGTGGGGGCGCCGAGCAGCGTGCCGTCGCCGACGATCTTCATCGATTCTCGGTCGCCCTGGAACGAAGCCGTCCCGGCCTCGAGCTTTTCATCGGCGAGGAACTTCTCGATCTGAAGCTCCTTGAGCGCTCCGCTCGCGTGGAACTGCGTGTCCTCGGGACGCGCGGTCTTGCCGAGCTTGAGGTCAAGGGCGAGATCGCCTTCCGCCTGCCCTTTCACGGACGAGGGATCGATCGTCAGCCCGGCCTGGCGGCGCAACGGCTCGCGCATCAGGAGATCGGCGAGCGAGTCGGCGGTTCCGGTCATGTGGGCGTGCGAAGACGCATCGACGACCGCGCGCGGCGTGATATCCGCGATGGCGAAGGCGAGGTCGGTCGCCTGCACCCGTCGCGTGGGCGACAGCGTCATGTAAGCGCGATTGCCTGAGAGCGAGAACTCATGGCCCGTGAACGTCCCGGACCCCTCGTCGGTCATCATCATCGGCAAGCCGGGCATGAGGTCGACGCCGACGTCGCGGGTGGAGAACTCGCCCTGGAGGCTCTCGCGCGGCAGGCCGCGCTTATGGGCCATCGCGTCGAGATCGGCGGCCGTCCAGTTGGCCTTCATCGTTCCCCGCAGCCGGCCGCCGTGCAGGTTATGGGCGCACCATTCGCGCACGTCCGGGTTGATGAATTGCGGCCACAGGCGGACGAGGTCGAGCGTTGCGCTGGGCCCGGCCGCGAGATCGAGCTTTAGCGACGACCCATCGCCGTCGGGAGCGGATTCCGCCTTGAGCGACAGGTCGACCGTCGGTCCGCGGGCGGTGAGGCCGTCGAGGATGAACCGTTGCGCCGCCGCGAGATAACGCGTGTCGGCGACGATCGAACTCGAGTTCGACCGGGTTCGCCCCAGCGTGCTCGGGGCTGAACCTCGCATCGCGCGCCTCGAGATGCGCGGACCAGACCCGGTCGGGGTCCTTCGGCGGCGCGAGCGACCCTTGCATCTTCACATGCGTCTGACCGGAGAGCACCTCGAGCTTGTCGATGCGATAGCGCTGGGCGTCCCCGTCCCAAGCGACAGCGCCGGTCGCCTCGTCGATGAAAAAGGGCTCCGCGTCAGGATTGTTGAAGCGCACCCGTCCCGCGCCGACACTGAATCGGCCGGTGAAGGTCCGGAGCGTCGACTGCGGCGTGACTTCGGCATCGAGCCTGATCCCGATCGGCCCTTCGGCGGTCAGCGGCGGCGGGCGCTTGTCGAACGCCTGGAGGTCGGCGAGGCTCAAGTCGCGCGCTTCGACCGAAAGCGCAGGCGCCTCGCCATCGGAGGCCTGCGCGGACACGCTCCATGGCCCGGCGGGGCCGGTCGCCGAGATCGTGGCGTGCGCGGTCGAGCCCGAGTGGTCGAACACGACGGCGAAATCCTTGTAGACGACCCGGTGCTGCGTCGCGTCGTTCTGGATCTCGAAATAGCCGTTGGCGAGGGTCAGCCGGTCGAGCGCCTGGGCGGCGCCGGCCATGGCCTCGGCGGCGAATCGCACGAAAGCGGCGATATCGGGCGGCCCCCCGCCCTCGCGAGCTCCGCCGGGCAAGGGAATCGGAGTGGCGCCGGAATCATTGGCGACCGCAAGCGAGAGCGCCCCGTCTGCGGCAAGCCGCAGCCGAAGGTCGAGCCCATCGAGCTCGAGCCGTCTCACCTTCACGTCGAGCAGCGCGAGCGCGAACGGGTCCAGGCCAACCTTTCCGCCGGGGGCCGAGAGAACGGTCCGGCCGGCGGCGTCGCGCAAGGTGAGGCCCTCGAAACCCAGGCCCACGCCCCAGGAATCATGTCTGATGTAGGTCGGGCCGAGGGTGAGCGCGTAACTGTCGCCGACCCGCTCCCTGAGCGAGGCTTCGATCTGGTCGTGCAGCCCGACGAGCCGGATCGGGCCGCGTGCGAGCACCGAGGCCAGGATCAGCCCGCCGACAATGAACAAGGCCGCGGCGAATTCGACCGCCCGGAGGCATATATGCGCTATCCGCCCGGCGCTGATCCGACGCCAGCGCGAACGAAGGCGCGGACCCGAGGCGCCCGCCGCCATGTCGCGCACGGCGGCCCGGGCGCGAGCCCGCGGCGTCATGCTAAACCGTCCGATCAATAACGATCATCCTCCGTGGGCTGACGCGATACGCGCCATCTTAGGAGATTCGAAGGCGTGGCGCCTCTGCTTGAGAGGCGCTCCCCGATCCGCCGCTTGAAACGCCGGACGCCGCAGGTCAATCTCGCCCGACAGGCCGACGGCGACCGCACTGATCCCATAATGAGACAAAACGAGGGCGATATGGCGAAGGAATTGGCGGAGGGCGATCCGGCCCCCGACTTCGAGTTGTCCACAGGCGGCGGAGGCCTGACGCGGCTTTCGGATCTCAGGGGCAAGGCGGCCGTCGTCTACTTCTACCCCAAGGACGACACCTCGGGCTGCACCGCCGAAGCGATCGCCTTCAACCGTTTGCGCCAGGAATTCGCGGATGCCGGAACCGTGGTGATCGGCGTCTCGCCCGACAGCGCGGCGAGCCACGACAAGTTCAAGTCGAAGCACGACCTCAAGATCGCGCTCGCCGCCGACCCCGAACGGTCGGCGATCGCGCCCTATGGCGTGTGGAAGGAAAAGAGCATGTACGGGCGAAAATATTTCGGCGTCGAGCGCTCAACGTTTCTCATCGACCGCAATGGCCGGCTGGCCAAGGTCTGGCGCAAGGTCAAGGTTCCCGGCCACGCCGAGGCGGTCCTGGCGGCGGCCAAGGCGCTCTGACCGGCCCCGGCCTCGGCCGCGCCTGCTGGCGAGCGGATGGGCGAAGCGCAAGAAAAAGGCCGCCCGTCGGGGCGGCCCAGAAGGCTGAAACGCCAGCCTTTATTCTACGATCGACAGCTTCGGCCTCGTTCGCCGCCAGCCCGCGAAGCCGAGACCCGCGAAGCCGACCAGCATCATCGCCCATGTCGAGGGTTCGGGAATGGCGCCCGAGAACGCCTGACTGCTGCCAAACGCCTCGCCGTTCGAGCCCGGGAACAGGCTGAGGCTATAGGGCGTGGGATGCGCCTCGGCGTAGACGACGTTGGCGGCGATGAGGGCGTCGATCGCCGCACTGCCCGTGACCGTCAGGCTGTTGCCGTTTGTATTGTACTCCAATTCCCATATCGCGCCCTGGATGCCTGCGTAGATGTCCGCCGACCCCATGCCATGCACATAGTCGGAAACGCCGATATTCACCAAGGTCTGGATTTCGCCCGCAACCAGCGCGCTGATCAGATTGCCGCCCGTACCCGGTGGGTTCGACGAGGAGTCCGCGACGATGGTTCCGGTGGTGTATTCGAGCGGCGGGCTCTGCGCCCCGATACTGATGTCGTGGAAGAGGTCGATGCAGAAAACCGGGATGATGGTCCCGCCGGTGGTGGTCAGAAGTATGATCCCCGTGTTCACGCCGGTTTGATTGACGAAACCGGAAATATCCATCGAATCGCCAATGAATCCGACATTGGTGATCTCAACATTCGCGGCGTGCGCGCCGGTGGAAAGAACCGCCGCAAACGCCGCGGCCGACACCGCCGCCACAACATGTCTTCGCATTCAAAGCCTCCCTTCGCAGAACATTCCGCGCTTCGGGCCAAAAGCCGACTGGAGGGCCGCTCCCCCAGCCGCCGCTGTAGCGGAAGCAGTTGACCTAACGGCACCGTGAAATAGGAAACTACGTAAGTCAATAGGGACAACCACCGGGTTGCCGCAAATATTACATTCATTGAGGGCAAATCGGCCGGCATTTGCGAAATCGCCAAATTCGCAATGTCTTAACCTTAATGCTTTTCACTGCGGGCCAAGGTCGCCCCGATATCCGGGGCCGGAGCGCCCTAAATCCATGGCTCTTGCCCGCGTCAGCCAATCCGGCTTGCCGGCCACGCATTTCTTCGTGTCGCTGTCGCGGGGCGATGCGATCCGGACTGTGATGCTGCGGCCGGCGGGCTTGTGGGCGATCGTGGCGCTCATGGGGCTTGTGACCGCCTGGGCCGCAGCCGCGACCGCCTATATCGCCTTCCACGACGACCTTCGCACGGTCATGGCCGCGCGGCAGGCCGAAGCGAGAAGCGTCTACGAGCGTCGCCTGGCGGAAGCCGGCGCCCGGATCGAGGAGGCCGCGAGCCGCAGGGAGCTCGATCTCAAGTCATTCGCGGCCAAGCTCAGCGAGCTCATGACGCGGCAGAGCCGGCTCGAACGGCGCAGCGCGATCGTCACCGCGCTCGCCGAGACGGAATCGCACAACCAGCCCGCGCGAGTCGCGGCAATCCCGCCCGCCGCCGACGCACTCGGCGCGATCCAGGCGCTCGCGCCGGCCGCCGAGGCCCAACGAGGGCCGCCGACCGCCGCGGCCTACGCGCCTCTCCCGACTCTCGCCGTCGAACTGCGCTCGCCGAAGCCGCGTCCGATCGACGAGACCGTCGGCGCGCCTCCGCCCAAGCCGGCAAGCTCATCCGCCGCCGACGATCCCGATCCCGCGGCGCGCCTCGCCTTCCTCGACCGTTCGCTCGAGCGCATGGATGCGGGGCAGATGAAGGCTCTCGCGGCAATCGACCGCAAGGCCGAGCGCGAAGCCGAGCGCGATACGGCGGTGGTCGCCAGGACTGGCCTCGATCCGGCCAGGCTCACCGCCCCGGGCGGCGTCGGCGGCCCGTTCATCCCGGCCGTAGTCGATCCGGGCGCGCCCGCCTTCGAGCACGCGCTGGCCAACGCGGTCCGCGACGTCGCGACCGCCGAGCGCCTAAAGGCGCTGCTGTCGTTCGTGCCGGTTCGGGCGCCGCTTGCTGGCGACGCCAGCATAAGCTCGCCGTTCGGCTATCGGGCCGATCCCTTCCTCGGCCGCCTCGCGCTTCATCCGGGCGTCGATTTCGTCGAGGGCTATGGCGATGAAATCCGCGCCGCCGCCGCCGGCCGCGTCACCCATGCGGGACCGATGGGCGGCTACGGCATCATGGTCGAGATCGACCACGGCAACGGCCTTGCAACCCGCTACGCGCATATGTCGAGGGCGCTGGTCGAGGAGGGCCAGGATGTCGTCGAGGGCGCCGTGATCGGCAAGATCGGCTCGAGCGGCCGCTCGACGGGACCGCACCTCCACTACGAGGTCCGCGTCGACGGCGAGCCGGTCGACCCCGAGCGCTACCTGCGCGCCGGCGCCGGTCTGGCGGCGTCGGAATAGCGCGGTTCCGCTTCCTTGGGCTTGGGCAGGCCGGTAAACAGGACGGCATGGACGTCCTCCTGTTCCGGGCGCTCGCGCTTCTCGGCCTCGCGATTCTGGTCGCGCTGGCGGCGCGGCGGCTAAAACTCCCCTACACCGTCGGCCTCGTGCTGGCGGGCGCCGCGCTCGCCCTGACCCGCAGCCAGGCCGGCCTCGCGCTGACCCATGACCTCATCTTCGATGTCGTGCTGCCGCCGCTCCTGTTCGAGGCGGCGCTGAACCTGAGCTGGAGCGATCTGCGGCGCAATCTCGTTCCGGTGGTCGTACTCTCGACTGTCGGCGTCGTGCTGTGCGCGCTGGTGGTCGCCACGGGGCTCGCGGTAGGGCTCGGCTGGCCTCTCGTGTCCGCGCTCGTCTTCGGGGCGCTGATCGGCGCGACCGACCCGATCGCGGTCATCGCGCTGCTGCGGGAATCGGGCGTGACCGGGCGCCTGCGCCTGCTGATCGAAGCCGAGAGCCTGTTCAATGACGGGGTCGCCGCGGTCCTGTTCACGCTCATTCTCGTCTGGGCGGCGCATGGCTCTGGAAACGCTCAAGGAACGCTCTCCGCGCTCGCGACCTTCGTCATGGTCGCCGGCGGTGGCCTTGCCGCGGGCTTCGGCGTAGGACTGATCGCGGTCATGATCGCGGGGACCTCCGACGACCATCTCGTCGAGACAGCGCTCACCGCCGTCGCCGCCTTCGGCTCGTTCCTGCTCGCCGAGCACTTCGGCGCCTCGGGCGTGCTCGCGACCGTCGCCGCCGGAATGACGATGGGCAATCTCGGCGTTCTCATGCCCAAGGAAAGGTTCGGCCTGTCGCTTACGCCGCACGGGCGGGCGTTCGTGCTCGAGTTCTGGGAGTTCGCCGCCTTCCTCGCCAATTCGCTGGTCTTTCTCCTCATTGGCTCCGCGCTGGCGACCGTCGACTTCGCCCGCGAAGGCTTCATCTCGCTTGCGCTGGTGATTGCGCTTTCGCTCGCCGGGCGCGCGGCCGCGGTCTACCCGGTCTCGCTTGCCTTCTCGCGCACGCGCTGGGCGATCCCGCTCAAAGAGCAGCACCTCATGTGGTGGGGAGGATTGCGCGGCGCGCTTGCGCTCGCCCTCGCGTTGTCTTTGCCCTACGACCTGCCGATGCGCGACGACATTCTGATCTCGGCCTTCGCCGTGGTCGCCTTTTCGATCATCGTGCAGGGGCTGACCGCGCCGCTGGCGCTGAGGGCGCTCGGCGTCGTGCGCGCAAAGCCGGGCCGCGCGGGGCGCACGAGCTACTAGGCCCTGGACTCATGAAGCTGCGCTTAGTCCCTTGCGCCGATACGCAATGAAGCCGACACCGAGGAAACCGAGGATCATCATTGCCCACGTGGAGGGCTCGGGGGCCGGACTGCCAGTTGTCGTCACCAGCACCCCGCTCGGGTCAGCGAATTTCGGGGGACCGAGATCGTTGTAAAGCATGAACTGGTAGACATATTCCGTGCCCGGAACGGTCGCGAATGTTTGCGAGAACGTATCGTAACTGCCTATGGTCGTGCCGCCGAATGCGAGCGCGGGAACGGAGATCACGTCGGGAAGAGTAACGGCGTAGCTTCCCGACGAAGCTGCAACCAACGTCCAGGTGTCTCCCAACAGGTTTGCGCCGCCGCCCGACGGAGTCACGCTGTTGATTGCGGCCACCCATACGAAATTCGGTTCGTAGCCTCCGACCGATAGGCTGGTCGTTGATGCGTTTGCTTTAAAAGGGAGATTGTAGAGCGTTTCGGTGTAACCGATGTCGGTTAGCGACAACAAGACCGTATCCGCGCGTGCAGACGGCGTGGCGAACAGCCCAAGTCCAGTAGCGACGCCGACCCCAAATGCGACGATCAAATTCATGGAACGCTTGAAGCTACGCATGAACTCCCCCTGAATTAAGTGCTTTCTCCGCGCTTCGGAAATAATTTTCCAAATGTTTCGGTAAAACTCTCGCTTGTCAATCGGCGAAATATCGGTGACACTTTACTCAATCCCCAATTCCGTAGGCGGGGGCCTATTCGGTGAATTAGTAAAGTGTCACCGATTTCGATTTAAAGGACGGCAAAGGCCGCGGGGGAACCGCGGCCTTGCCATCGTGAGCAGGAAAGCGAGACGATCAGAACGCCGCGATCGGCTGCTTTCGCGAGCGGCGGAAGCCGACCCAGCCCAGTCCGGCGAAGCCGGCGAGCATCATCGCCCAGGTCGCGGGCTCGGGGGCTGATGACGGCAGCGCGCCGTTGAAGAGATTGTCGTTGTGCAGTTCTCCGCCACCCGAGAAGCTCGCGGCGAACACCGAACCGGCGAGGAAACCGTTCGAGATCGACAGGTTGGCGTCGGGGGCAAGCACGGAGGTCTTCCAGTTCCCGAGCGTCACCGAGGTCGCGTCGTAAAAGTTGAACAGCGCGTCCTCCTGGGCGGTGTTGAAATTCGTGCTGCTCGGTTCGGTGAAGTTGCCGTCGACATTGATGATGAAAGACGTCACGCCCGTCCCGCTGAATGTGATCTGGCTGTTGGCGAGGTCGGCCTCCAACTGCGACGCCGTGATGTCGAACACGACAATCCCGGTCGCGCCGTTGGCGTTGAACGTTCCGTTCACGATCGACGTCCCCGGCGTCGGCGTCAGGTTCTTGAGTTGGGTCGAGAGCGCTATCAGCGGAGACGTATAGTCGGAAAGCGGGTTCGACACGGTGTCGAGCGGCTTCTGCGTGCCGCCGCCGTTGAAGTTTACCTGCGGAGCCCCAGACACGGGGTTGCCCGGCGTGCTGATCGTGCCGTTGTAAAAGAGATCGCCGCCCGCGTTGATATTGGTGGTCGAGCCCGAACTGATGGAGCCATACACGTCGAGAACGGGCGATGTCGGTATGTTGGAGCCACCCGTGAAAAAGGACGCCCCGTTGAGCGTGCCGCCAACGACCGCATTGCCAACGATGTCCTGCCCGGTCGACACGTTGCCGGTCGTAACGAGGTTATATTGCGACAGGATCTCCTGAGCCGTCAGCGGCGCTGCGCTGGCGGAACCTGCCGAGATCGCCAACAGCGCTATCGCCGAAACGGAATACCCACCGAACCTGGAGTTGATCATCGATTACCCTTGCCTTGCATTGAACCGCCGCACGCGGATTCCTGCTGTCGCCGGCTATTGATCGATGACCTCGATCCGTCCGGATGATCAGCATTCACGAAAATGTTTTTGTGGATCAGCAGGAACGGTTTGAAAACTACGTCCGGAGTTTTGTCAATGCGGGGCCGGCAATATCTCGGGGGCTTACGCTTCAGCTATGTCGTCGGCTCACCGTTTTGTGATCCGGCGCCGTCGGGATGTTCCGCGCGTCAGAATCTAGCGGCATTCTCTTTCGGAAAAGCGAGGGGCGTGCTATGGTCCCAGGGTCGCGAAATTCGCGCTCGCCACGGCGCTCGGCCGCGTATGATGTCGCCCCGTGCGGCGCCGCGGCGCAGGTCGCGGAACGGCTGTTCGAAGGCAGGGAGGTTGAAGCAGCAATAGGCTGACATCATTGAGTATTTTTCGATAAGGTCGGTTTTCTTTTCCTTCCGCCCGGCTTTGTTTTCCTTCCATGGAGCCCTCGGTTTTCCTTCCGCAAAGCTTTTGAAATGCTTCCAACGGCTTTGCTTTCCTTCCGCACCTCTGACCCTCGCCCGTTCAGGTGGAATCGCCCGCGACCACCCCGGCCTTCTCGACCCTGGCGCCCCTGAGCCGCGCCACCTCGATCATGTCGGGCCCGAGCAGCGGACGCAGATAGTCGACGAACGCCTTCGTTACGTCATTCCCCGCCGGGTTGATGAACTCGTCCTCCATCACCCGCGTCTTGCCGGCGACGGTCTCGAGCGGGATCAAGGGATAATCGACCGCGTAGTCGCCGACGCGGCGGATCGCGACGGAGCCATTGCCGGCGTCTCGAAGCGCATATTGCACCGCCTTCTCGCCAACCTCGCGCGCCTCGCGCTGGTCGACCTTGCTCACACAGCCGACGAACGAGCGCTGCAGATAGCCGAACGTGTCGCCGCGGACGCGCTTGATGCCGAGCTTCGCCTTCACTTCCTCGCACAGGAGATCGGCGAGCGCCCCGGTGCCGGAGAGCTGAACATTGCCATGCGCGTCCTTCTCCGTCTTCCCCATGAGCCTGGTGATGATCGCCTCGCCCTTCTCGTCATGGACGCCCTCGGAGACGGCGACGATGCAGCGGCCGTGGCGCTCGAAAACCTCCTTCACGTCGGCGAGAAACTTGTCGACGACGAAGGTGCGCTCGGGCAGATAGATGAGATGGGGGCCGTCGTCGGGATACTTGCGCGCGAGCGCCGAAGCCGCGGTGATGAAGCCGGCGTGCCGGCCCATCACCACCGCGCAATAGACCCCTTTGAGCGCCTGATTGTCGAGATTGGCGCCGGCGAAGGCCTGGGCCACGAAACGCGCCGCCGAGGGGTAGCCGGGCACATGGTCGAAGCCGACGAGATCGTTGTCGATCGTCTTCGGGATGTGAATGGCGCGGAGCCCATGATCGGCGGTCCTGGCCTCTTCCGCGACGATCCGCACGGTGTCGGAGGAATTGTTGCCGCCGATGTAGAAGAACGTGTCGATCGCGTGCGCCTTCAGGACCTTGAAGATTTCCTGGCAGTATTTGCGGTCGGGCTTGTCGCGGGTCGATCCGAGCGCCGCGGCCGGGGTCGCGGCGACCGCCTCGAGATTGGCGACCGTCTCCTGCCCGAGATCGACAAGGTCGTCGTTGACAATGCCGCGCACGCCCTGACGCGCGCCGTAGACATGGGTCACGTCCGGAAAACGCCGCGCCTCCAGCGCCACCCCAGCCAGCGACTGGTTGATGACCGCGGTTGGGCCGCCCCCCTGGGCGACCAGGATTTTGTGCGGCATTGTTCGGCCTCCCTTTCGCGCGCCTGTCGGCCGGAAGCCTTTAGGAGCCGCAGGCGTCACGCGCAAGGAGGGAGCGATTCCGAGGCCTGCGGCAAAAGGCGCGAGCTCGACCAAGACTTCCACGCGAATGATCCGGCGCGATCGGCGTCGTCGCCAGGCTGAGGTGATTTAGGCGCATGCGAATCCACCTCATCAATCCGAACACGACCCGCTCAATGACGGAGAAGATCGGCGCAGCCGCGAAGGCCGTCGCGTCGCCGGGCGTCGAGGTCACGGCGGTCAATCCCGATTTCGGGCCGCCCAGCATTGAAGGCTATTTCGACGAGGCATTCTCGATCCCGGGCCTCATTGCGGAGATCGGCAAGGCGGACGGCGCCGACGCCTTCGTCGTCGCCTGTTTCGACGACACCGGGCTTGACGCGGCGCGATGCGCGACCGAGGCGCCGGTCATTGGCATCGGCGAGGCCGCCTTCCACATGGCGAGCGTGATCGCGGCGAAGTTCAGCGTCGTCACGACGCTGTCGCGCTCGATCGCGCCGATCGAGCACAATCTCGTGAAATACGGGCTCGCGGCCCGGTGCGCCCGGGTGCGCGCCGCCGAGGTTCCAGTCCTCGCGCTCGAGGAGCCGGGATCAAGCGCGCGGCTCGCGATCGAGAAGGAGATCGAGCGTGCGCTCGTCGAGGACGGCGCCGAGGCGATCGTGCTCGGCTGCGCCGGCATGACCGATCTCGCCCGCGATCTCGGACGCATGGCAGGCGTCCCCGTCCTCGACGGAGTTGCGTGCGCGGTCGCTCTCGCCGAGAGCCTGGTCAGAGTTGGGCTCAGAACCTCGAAGCGCCGCACATACGCGCCGCCACTCGCCAAGGCCTACAGCGGGGAGTTCAAACGCTTCTCGCCCCTCTGAGCCGACCTAGAGCGCGTGCGCCTTCGCGAGAGCGTCGGCGAGATCATCGTAGTATTCGCACTCTTTCGATCCGCAGAGCTTCGCGATCGTCGCCAGCTGGTCCTTGGCGAGGTCGAACTTGCCCTGGATGACATAAGCCTCGCCAAGGTACTCGCGCACCTGCGCATAGTTGGGGTCGAGAGCGACGGACTTGAGATAGTAGCCGATCCCTTCTTCAGTCCGCCCAAGTTTGCGGGTCGCATAGCCGCGATAGTTGAGCGCGCGAGGCGTATTCCCGTTCTCGAGCAGGTCGAGCACGTCGATCGCTTCCTCGTAGCGGTCAGCCTTGGCGAGCGCGTAGGCATATTCAGTCAAGTCCGCGTCCGGCAGGACGCCGCTATGCCGCTCCAAGCATTTATGGGTCTTCTTGTTCCAGACCTGACCTGGAGGGCATGTCGTGAGGTCTGTCTTTTTCATGCCAGGATTGGCCATTTTGTCCGCTCCAGGCGGGCTTACGGCGCTGGCTCCCGTTCCGCCGCCTTCGTCGCCCCCGGCGGCAAAAGCTGCCGGCTGAGCGAAGCCAAGACCGACGACCAGAAGCGCGCAGAAGAGCCCGGACGACAGGCCTTGGCGGCTTCTGTGATGGGATCGAAAAATGAGCATGATTGGCCGTTCCGTTGCAGTTGGGACCGAAGGAAACGCTCAAGCCCACGAATTTATTCGCGCCGACTTTTGTGCTCGCGTCAGGTGGAATTTGCAACACCGCTTCCGGCGGAGCGGCTACGGCATCACGTAGGTCGCCCGCCCCTCGCCGATGAGCGCGGAGGGAATGGCTCCCGGCTCGTCCACTGAAAAGACGACAATCGGTATGCCGTTGTCGCGCGCGAGCGCGAAGGCTGCGGTGTCCATCACCTGCAATTTGCGGGCGATGGCCTCGTCGTGGGTGAGGCGTTCGTAGCGCCTGGCGTCCGGATTCTTCTTCGGGTCGGAGGTATAGATGCCGTCGACCTGCGTCGCCTTCATCACGGCGTCGCACGACAGTTCCGCCGCACGCAGCGCCGCGCCGGTGTCAGTGGTGAAGAAGGGATTGCCGGTGCCGCCGGCAAGGATAATCACCCGCCGTTTGACGAGATGAGCCAGCGCCGCCTGGCGCGAATAGGGCTGGCACAGCGAGGGCATTGCGACGGCGGAGAGCACGCGTGCGGGCTGGCCGATCTGCTCGAGCGCGCCTTCCATCGCCAGCGCATTCATCACCGTCGCCAGCATGCCGATGGAATCGGCGCGCGCCCGCTCGATGCCCTTGTCTGCGCCCTGGAGCCCGCGAAAAAAATTGCCGCCGCCGACGACGACCGCGACCTGCACTCCGAGTTCCGCCGCGGCCTTCAGGTCCCCCGCCATCCGCTGCACGGTCGGGGCGTGCAAGCCATGCGTGTCGGGGCCCATCAGCGCTTCGCCCGAAAGCTTGACAACGACACGGCGGAATAAGGGTTTCGGCGTTTTCGTCGTCATCGGCGCCCTCCTCGAACCCTCGATCGCGCGGCCCGCGGCCGCGCCATCCCCTGTCGGCAATTCTTGGCGATAAAAAAAGCGGCCCACACAGGCCGCTTCTTGTAGTCACCGGGCCGTCAGGCCCCTTCCGCTGGCTTCTCGACGCCTTCGCCGAGCGCATAGCGGACAAAGCCTGTGATCGCGATCGGCGCGCCGACCGTTTTCTCGGCCTCTTTGATTGCCTGCGCGACGGTCTTGGCCGGATCGTGGACATACGCCTGATCAACGAGGCAGACCTCCTTGTAGAAGGTCTTCAATCCCGATTCGACGATCTTCTCGAGCACGTTCGCGGGCTTGCCCGCGTTCTTCTCGGCAAGAACCGCGCGCTCGCGGGCGACCGTCTCCGGCTCGAGCCCGGCGGCGTCGAGAGCAATTGGGCTCGCTGCGGCGACATGCATCGCGAGCTGGCGGCCGAGCGCCGCCAAGCGCTCTTTGTCGCCGGTGGATTTGAGCCCGACGATCACCCCAATTCTGCCCAGGCCGTCGGCAATCGATCCATGCACGTAGTGGCCAATCGCGCCCTCGGAGACGCTCAGGCCCTGCGCTCTGCGCAGCGTCATGTTCTCGCCAATGGTCGCGATCGCGTTCGCGATCGCTTCGCTGACCGTGCCGCCGCCCGGATACTGCGCGTCGAGCACCTTCTCCACGTTAACCTGCGGCGCGTGGTCGAGCGCGACCTTGAGCACGCCCTTGACCAGCGCCTGGAAGTCATTGTTGCGGGCCACAAAATCGGTCTCGGAATTAACCTCGGCGACAACCCCGAGATTGCCCTTGACCGCGAGCCCGACAAGGCCCTCCGCCGCCACGCGCCCACTCTTCTTGGCGGCCTTGGCGAGGCCCTTCTTGCGCAGCCAGTCGACCGCCTGCTCGATGTCGCCGTTGGTCTCGCTCAGCGCATTCTTGCAATCCATCATGCCCGCGCCGGTCTTTTCGCGCAGGTCCTTCACCAGCCCAGCGGAAATGGTCGCCATGGCGTCCCTCTTCATTCTCAAGCGCTGCGCCCGACGCGGCATTGGCGCGGCGGCGCAGCTTCAAGTCACATTCGGGGCCGCGCCTCCCACGGCCCTCGGCCACAATCGAAAAGCCTTACTCGGCGGCCATGAGCGCGCGCGCCTGCTCGCTCCACTTGTCGCGGGCGACGCGGCCGTTGAACCTCAGATCGGCGTCGAGCTTCGTGGCTTCGTCCGCGTTCATCGCCGCAAGCTGCCAGTAGTGGAACACGCCATGCTCATTGAGCTTCTTGACGATCTGCGGTCCGACGCCAGTAAGTTTGGCCAAATCGTCCGGCGCGCCGCGCGGCGCCGAAAGGAGTTCGAACTGCTCGGTCGCGGAAACCTCCGGCGTGGCCTCCGATTCGGCGGTTTCCGGCAACGGTTCGGCGACCGGCGTCTCCGCCTCGCCGACATCGATCCCTTGAGCGCCCTGCCCTCGCGAAATGCCGTCGATCGCCGCGCGGGCGACGAGATCGCAGTAAAGCTGAATCGCGCGCCCAGCGTCGTCGTTAGCCGGGACAGGATAGGCGATGCCGTCGGGATCGCTGTTCGTATCGAGGATCGCGATCACCGGGATCTTGAGGCGGTTGGCCTCCTTGATCGCCAAGGCCTCCTTGTTCGTGTCGATAACGAACACCAGATCGGGCACTCCGCCCATGTCCTTGATCCCGCCGAGGGCGGTTTCGAGCTTGTCGCGCTCGCGCGACAACATCAGGCGCTCCTTTTTGGTCAGGCCTCTCGCGCCTTCGCCGAGGAGTTCGTCGACCTTGCGCAAGCGCGAGATCGAAGCCGATATCGTCTTCCAGTTGGTCAGCATGCCGCCGAGCCAGCGCGCGTTGACGAAATACTGCGCCGAGCGCTTGGCCGCGCCCGCGATCTCGTCCGACGCCTGGCGCTTGGTGCCGACGAACAGCACCCGTCCGCCCTTGGCGACAGTGTCGGAAACCGCCTTCAGCGCCTGATGGAGCAACGGCACCGTCTGGGCGAGGTCGATGATGTGGATCGAATTGCGGGAGCCATAGATATAGGGCTCCATTTTCGGGTTCCAGCGATGCGACTGGTGGCCGAAATGCGCTCCCGCTTCGAGTAGCTGGCGCATGGTGAAATCTGGCAGAGCCATTGGGAAAGTCCTTCTTCCGGTTGAGCCTCAGCGGATCATGAAGGCGAGGCGAGCCTCGCCACCGGAGCGGAACCTTCTGTCAGGAGCCGCGAAAATCCGCCTGTGGAATGGGGCGCCATATAGGAGACCCGAGGCCGAAACGCAAGCCGGGCGCGCCCATGGCCGCGCGGGAGCCTAACCGGGCGCCGACCCGGTAGCCCCTTTCCGCCGTCTGCGAGGAAGCCACGGGTCCGCCGGCCGTTGTCGTCATACTGTCATACGTCCTCATCATGGCTGGCCTCGGGATCGATCCGGGCGAACGGGTCAAATTCCCATTGCTTCGGTCGCGGGGAGCGTGTTTGACGTTCTCCGGCGCCCGTTTGGCCGCCCCGGTTCGCCCTCGCGTCGTCTCGCCAAGCGGAAGTCCCCGATGCCTCAATTGAACACGTTTGTGTCCGCCGGGCGCCGGGTCCTGCCGAACCAATGGGACCTCATCGCCTTCGCGGCGATTCTGGCCGTGCTGACGGCGGTCGCCCGCAGCTATCATGGCCTTTCCGCGCCTTTGCCGGCGCCGAGCGAATCGCCAATCGTGCTCGACTATTGGCAATTGCCCTACTACGCGTTTCGAACGACGCTGCGCATGTTCGCAGCGCTTGCCGCCTCGCTCGTCTTCACCTTCACCTACGCCACGCTCGCGGCGAAGAGCCGGCGGGCGGAGATGGTGCTGATCCCGGTGCTCGACGTCCTGCAGTCGGTGCCGATTCTCGGCTTTCTTTCGTTCACGGTGACATTTTTCCTCGGCCTCTTCCCTGGCAACACCCTGGGCGCGGAACTCGCGGCGATTTTCGCCATCTTCACCAGCCAAGCGTGGAACATGGCCTTCTCGTTCTATCAGTCGCTGCGGACAGTGCCTCGAGACCTTGACGAGGTCGCCCGCGGATTCCGTCTCACCGGCTGGCAGAAGTTCTGGCAGCTCGAGGCGCCGTTCGCGATGCCGGGCCTGATCTGGAACACGATGATGTCGATGTCCGGCGGCTGGTTTTTTGTCGTCGCATCGGAAGCGATCACAGTGGGCGACACGACCATCGCGCTGCCGGGAGTCGGCTCCTTCATCGCCAAGGCGAACAACGAGGGGAACTGGTCGGCCATTGGGGCCGCGGTTCTAACGATGGGGATCGTCATTCTCCTCTACGATCAGCTGCTGTTCCGCCCGATCGTCGCCTGGGCGACGAAGTTCCGGGTCGAGCTTTCGGTCAGCCAGGACGTGGAGTCTTCCTGGGTACTGAGTCTCATCAAGCGCACGCACTGGCTGCGCTTGGGCGTCACACCGATCTTCGGGGCCCTGCGTGGCGCGAGCCTCCTGCCGCTGCGCTTCCCCGACCTCGCGCCAGCGCGTCGCCAGTCCTCCGATGAGCCTTCACGCCTCATCGACGCCATCTGGATTCTCATCATCGTGGCAGTGGCCGCCTGGGCGGCTTGGCTCACGATCAGCTATATCGCCACCGAGCTGAACTGGGACGAAGTGCTGCATGTCTTCGTCCTGACGTTTTACACCCTCATTCGCGTCGTTGTGCTGATGGCGCTCGCGACTGCGGTCTGGGTGCCGATCAGCGTCTGGATCGGGCTGAGGCCCCGCTGGGCGGAAGCGGTTCAGCCGATCGCGCAATTCCTGGCCGCATTCCCGGTCAACCTGCTTTTCGGCGCCGCCGTCAGCCTCGTGCTCGCATTCAATCTCAACCCGAATATATGGCTGAGCGTGCTGATCGTATTCGGCACCCAATGGTATATCGTGTTCAACACGATCGGCGGCGCGGCGGCCTTTCCGAATGATCTGCGCGAAGCCGTCGCGAATTTCCGCATTCGCGGCTGGCGCTGGTGGACTCAAGTCATCATTCCGGCGGTCGCCCCGTATTATCTGACCGGCGCAATCACCGCCTCCGGCGGCTCATGGAACGCCTCAATCGTCGCCGAATATGTGAAGTGGAAGGATCATACGGTGGTCGCCGACGGGGTGGGATCCTACATCGCCCAAGCGACTGACAAGGGCGACTTTCCGCGCATCGTGCTCGGCGTCGCGATGATGTCGCTGTTCGTGACGTTGTTCAATCGCTTGTTCTGGCGCAGGCTTTACGCCTATGCGGAACGACGCCTTCGCCTCTGATCCGCCTCTTTCCTCAGGGAGCCTCGCCGATGCTCGATCCCGCCGCTGCGACGCTGCTCAACGTCGACAAAGTTAGCCAGGTCTTCGCCACGGGATCGGGCGAGACCCGAGCACCCGTCCTCAGCGACGTGTCGTTGAGCCTCAAGACCGGCGAGATCGTCGCCCTGCTTGGCCGCTCGGGATCCGGAAAGTCGACGCTCTTGCGGCTGATCGCGGGACTGACCCGTCCGACTCAAGGGACGGTCACGATCTCGGGCGAACCGGTGATCGGCCCGGCCAAGGACGTCGCGATGGTGTTCCAGAGCTTCGCCCTTTTCCCTTGGCTCGACGTGCTCGACAACGTCGAAATAGGGCCGCGAGCCAGCGGCGTGCCTCTCGATGAGACGCGCAAGCGCGCGCTCAAGGCGATCGACACGATCGGCCTCGACGGCTTCGAATCCGCCTATCCGAAAGAACTCTCCGGCGGCATGCGGCAACGAGTTGGCTTCGCCCGCGCCCTCGTGATGCAGCCGAAAATCCTCTTGATGGATGAACCTTTCTCAGCCCTGGACGTTTTGACCGCCGAGACCCTTCGCACCGACCTACTCGACCTGTGGCAGGAAGGCCGCATCCCGATCAAGGCCATCCTGATGGTCACGCACAACATCGAAGAAGCGGTGCTGATGGCCGACCGGATTCTCGTTCTCGCGTCAAATCCCGGCCGGATCGCGTCCGAGATTGCGGTTACCCTTCCACACCCGCGGGATCGGCTCGACCCGAACTTTCGCGAACTCGTCGACCGGATCTATGCCTTGATGACCCAAAGGCCGGATACGACGAAACCGGCGGCCCGCGAAGCCGCCGCGGCCGCGATGGGGCTCGGGCTTGCGCTTCCGCGCGTGTCGACAAACTCGCTCGCCGGCATGCTCGAGGAGATCGCCGCCCCGCCCTACAACGGCAAGGCGGACCTGCCCCATCTTGCCGACTCGCTCCAGCTCGAGGTCGACGAGTTGTTTCCGCTCGGCGAGACTCTGCAGTTGTTACGCCTGTCGGAATTCGAAGACGCCGACATCAAGCTGACCCCGCTCGGCCAGCGGTTCGTCGACATGGACGTCGATCAGCGCAAGAAGGTGTTCGGCGACCAGGTCCTTGCCCATATCCCGCTCGCCTCCCACATCAAGCGGGTCCTCGACGAACGCCCGTCCCATCGGGCGCCCGCCACGCGTTTCCGGGAGGAACTCGAAGATTATATGAGCGAGGACTACGCCGAGCGGACCTTGCGGGCGATCATCAATCTTGGCCGCTACGGGGAGCTGTTCGCCTATGACGAAAACAGCCAGACCTTCAGCTACGAGAATCCGCAGTAGCGTCCAGCGCACCCGCTCCTTGGGTTTGACTTATTGCTTTTTATGCGCTGCAATATAGATATTGCACTGCAAGAGCGCTTAGAGCCGATGGGAGACGCTCGATGACACCGACTTCCGCCACCCTCGCCGTCGACGACAAACCGGTTGAGAAGCCGGGTCGCGCGGCCGCGACTTTGACCGTCGGCCAAAAGCCTATCGAGCTGCCGATCAAGAACGGCACGATCGGTCCGTCGGTGATCGACATTGGCAAGCTCTACGCCCAAACTGGCATGTTCACCTACGATCCCGGGTTCACTTCGACCGCGAGCACGGAATTGAAGATCACCTACATCGACGGCGACGAGGGCGTTCTCTTATATCGCGGCTATCCGATCGACGAACTCGCCGAGCACGGGGATTTCCTCGAAACCTGCTACCTGTTGCTCTACGGCGAATTGCCGACCGCAGCTCAGAAGGCCGACTTCGACTATCGCGTGACCCGGCACACGATGGTCCACGAGCAGATGAACCGGTTCTTCAACGGCTTCCGGCGCGACGCACATCCGATGTCCGTGATGGTGGCCTGCGTGGGCGCGCTGGCAGCCTTTTATCACGATTCGACCGACATCACGGATCCCTGGCAGCGCGAGGTTGCCTCGATCCGCATGATCGCGAAAATGCCGACGCTGGCCTCGATGGCCTTCAAATACACGATCGGCCAGCCCTTCGTATATCCGAAGAACGAGCTCGACTACGCTTCCAATTTCCTGAGGATGTGCTTCTCGGTCCCTTGCGAGGAATACAAAGCCAACGCCGTGCTGGCGCGGGCGCTCGACCGCATCTTCATCCTCCACGCCGATCACGAGCAGAACGCATCGACTTCGACTGTGCGTCTGGCGGGATCCTCGGGCGCGAATCCCTTCGCCTGCATCGCGGCCGGCATCGCATGCCTCTGGGGCCCGGCGCACGGCGGCGCCAATGAAGCCGCGCTGAAGATGCTGGGCGAGATTGGCAGGGTCGAGAACATTCCCAAATTCATCGCCAAGGCGAAGGATAAGAACGATCCGTTCCGCCTCATGGGCTTTGGCCATCGGGTCTACAAGAACTACGATCCGCGCGCCAAGATCATGCAGAAAACTGCACATGAGGTGCTCAACGAGCTCGGCGTCAAGGACGATCCGCTGCTCGACGTGGCGATCGAGCTCGAGCGGATCGCGCTGCACGACGAGTATTTCATCGAGAAAAAGCTCTATCCGAATATCGACTTCTATTCCGGCATCACATTGAAGGCGATGGGCTTTCCGACCGACATGTTCACCGTGCTGTTCGCGGTCGCGCGCACTGTGGGCTGGGTCGCCCAGTGGAAGGAAATGATCGTAGACCCCGAGCAGAAGATCGGCCGTCCGCGGCAGCTCTACACCGGGCCGCCGCAGCGCGAATATAAGCCTACCGGGAACCGCTAAAACGAATGGCGCGAGCCTGAGCCCGGCGAGGCTTTCGCTGGCGGCCCTGCACCAACGAGGAGGAACGCATGATCCGGAAGGCGAAGGCGGTTTGGCATGGGACAGGCCGCGAGGGCAGCGGCAATCTCTCCAGCGATTCCGGAATTCTGTCGAGCACGCCCTATTCCTTCAAAACCCGGTTCGAGAACGAGAAGGGGACGAATCCCGAGGAACTCATCGCCGCGGCGCATGCGGGTTGCTTCACAATGGCGCTCGCCTTCGGGATGCAAGCGGCGGGCTTGAACCCGACCGAGCTCACAACCGAGGCCGCGGTCACGCTCGAACCCGAAGGCCAGGGTTTCAAGATCAGCAAGTCGGCTCTCACCCTGCGCGCCAAGGTCCCGAACCTGGACGAGGCGAAGTTCCTGGAGCTGGCGAAGGGCGCCGAGAAGAACTGTCCGGTCTCCAAGGTCTTGAACGCCGAGATAACGCTGGACGCCAAGCTCGTCTGAGCGCCGCAGATTACCTCACGGGGCGCTGGTCATTCCGAACCGGGGCGGCGCCGATCATTCCGGCGGCGTCAGCCGCAATGCCTCACCCCGCGCTCCAATCGTCTCAAGCACCGCGCGCGCGGCATGGGCGCTCGGGGCGCCGCCGTCGGGGAGGCGCATCAAGACATCGAGCCGCGACAAGGCGTGGAGTTGCGCGTCGCGCTCCGGCCCATGCCGAACGATCTCCGAAAGCGCCGCTCCAAGCGTGGGCGGAGCGCACTCGCGTTGAAGAAACTCCGGGATCGCTCTTGTCCCGAGGATCAGGTTAGGCAGCAGGATCGAGGGGACCTTGATCAGGTATTTGAGCTGTTCCTCGACCAGCGACACCTTGTAGGCGCCAACCATAGGAACGCCAGCAAGCGCGAGTTCGAGGGTGACCGTTCCCGACGCTGCGAGGCCGGCGCGCGCGGCGCGAAAGGCGGCGTATTTCGCCTCTTCGCCGAGCACGATTTTCGGCGGCTCCGGCCAATCCGCCGCCAAAGCGCGCACCTCGCGCTCGACGTGTGGGAGCGTCGGGAGCACGACTTTGAATGGACCGACAGTCTGGCGCAGGATTTCGAGCGCGCCCCCGAAGTCGGCCATCAGCCGGCCGACTTCGGACCGGCGCGATCCCGGGAGCACGACAATGAGCGGCGGCGTCGCGGCGCGACGGCCCTCTTCGTCGGCATTCGGCCGCAAGACGGCCAGGCGTTCAATCAGCGGATGACCGACATAGACGCAGCGCGGCCCATTCAGCCGCTGATATGCCTCTGGCTCGAAGGGCAGCAGCGCCAGCACGCAATCGACATACGCTCGCATCGCCCCGGCGCGCCCGGGACGCCACGCCCAGACGCTCGGGCTGACATAGTCGACAATCGGCAATTTCGGCAGCGCCGCGCGGACCCGGCGCGCGACGCGGTGGGTGAAGTCCGGACTGTCGATGATGACGAGGGCGTCAGGCCGCGCCGCGATAGTCGCTTCTGCGGTCCGATTGATCCGCGCGATGAGCCGCGGCAGCCGGGCCAGCACCGGGAGAATGCCCATGACGGCGATGTCGCTGATCGGAAACAGGCTCTTGAGGCCTTCCGCTTCCATCGCCTCGCCGCCGACGCCCAGGAAGGCGACCTCGTCCGAGTGCGCTTCGCGGAGCGCCCGCATGAGCTTGGCGCCGAGTTGGTCTCCCGAATGCTCGCCGGCCACCAAAGCGACGCGGACCGCGCTCATCCCGCGCCCGCGGGAGAAAATCCGGTCACGAACAAGCGCGCGGCGTCGGCGTCGCGCGACAGGCGGTCGCGCTCGAGAATGAGCACGCGACCTGCCCCGACCGCCACGCCGCGCAACTGCGCCTTGACCGCGCCTTCGATTGTCTTCGGGCCGATCGCTGGCATATCGAGCCTCAGATCTTGCCCGCGCTTGGGCGCCTTGACGAGCACTCCAGCCTGACCGGAAAATCGGAGCCGCCCATTGGCGCGCATCTCAGCGATGCGGGCGAGCATCGCGTCGGTGCCTTCGGCGGCCTCGATCGCGAGAACCCGACCGGCGGCGACGACAGCGCCCTGCCCCGCGTCGAAACTCGACAGCGCGTCGATGAGGCCCCCGCCGAGCGCGACGTCAGCTTCATCCTCCTCCGACGGAGCGCGCGCTCCAAATCGGCCGGTCGGCGCGAGCAGGCGTGGAGCAACGTCCTGCGCGCCTACGACGCGGATTCCTTCGCGCTCGATGATCGCCGCCAGTCCAACCAGCAGGCCGTTGTCGCCCCGACGGAACAACTGCGCGAGTCCCACCGCGCGCTTGACCGCACCCCAGTCGAGCCTGATGTCGGCGAACTCGGGTCTCGCCATCGCGCCGATGATCACCATCTCGGCGACTGCGCGTGCGTGCAACGCCGCGAACAGCTTGCCGACCTCGCCCATGCGCACCCAGACGTGCGGGTAAGCTTCGATCGCCGAATTGGTCGCGCCTACGACGCCAACGAGAAAGGGCTCACGCCCGCAGCGGCGCGCCTCGCCCGCGACCTCAAGCGGAAATGCGCCCGCGCCGCAGAGGATCGCCAGCGGCGGCCCCGAGCCGCACGGGCCTGACTTGCTCACCCCTCGTCGCCCTTGCCCGCACGCGGGACGCAGATGGCGCGGTCGCCGCCCAGACGCAGAAAGGCGACGATCTGCTGCACCGCCTCCTGCCCAGCGAAAGCTTCGGCAACATCCTCGATCCGCTCTTTCAGGCTGCCGCCGCCGTTGAACAGCATTTTATAGGCGCGCCGCAACTCGTGGATTGTCTCATGCGAGAAGCCCCGGCGCTTGAGGCCGACGACGTTGAGGCCAGCAAGGGCCGCACGGTTGCCCAACGCGATGCCGAATGGGATCAGGTCGTGCTCAACACCCGCGAGCCCGCCGACGAACGCATGCGCGCCAATGCGCACGTGCTGATGCGCGGCCGCGCCGCCGCCGATATTGGCGAACTCGCCGACCTGACAATGCCCGGCCAACATCACATTGTTCGACAGGATAACGCCTTCGCCGATGCGGCAATCATGTCCGACATGCGAATTGGCCAGAAATACGCAGCGCGGACCGATCACCGTGTCCAGGCCGCCGCCCGCCGTGCCCGGATTGATCGTCACCCCCTCGCGGATGAGGCAGTCCTCGCCGATGACGAGGCGCACCTTCTCGCCGCGATATTTCAGATCCTGCGGCGGGTGGCCGATCGAGGCGAAGGGATAAATCGTCGTGCGCGCGCCGACCATCGTATCGCCGGCGAGGGTTACATGGGAGACGAGCCGCACGCCGTCGCCGATCGTCGTTTGAGGCCCAATGTGGCAAAACGGCCCGATCTCCACGTCCGCCCCGAGCCGCGCGCCACTCTCGACGACGGCGGTCGGATGGATTGGTTTCTTCATTCACGCACCAGCATCGCGGACACTTCGGCTTCACAGACGAGGTCGCCCTCGACCTTCGCTTCGCCCCGGAACCACCACATGTTGCGGCGCTTGTTTATACGGGTCATGTGAAAACGCACCTGATCGCCGGGAACCACAGGCTTGCGGAACTTCGCCTTGTCGATCGTCATCATGTAGACGACGCTCGGCGCCCCGCTAGCTGCCTGCGCGGCTACGCAGAGCGCGCCGGCCGTCTGCGCCATTGCCTCGATCAAGAGGACTCCGGGCATGACGGGACGGCCAGGGAAATGGCCCTGGAAATGAGGCTCATTGGCGGTGACGTTCTTCACGCCCACGCCATATTCGTCGCCGCGGGCTTCGATAATTCGGTCGACGAGGAGAAACGGATAGCGGTGCGGCAAAAGCGAAAGGAGCTTCTGGATGTCGAAGCTGTCGAACGCCCGACCCATCGGTTCGTTCATGCGGTTTCCCCTTCCATGGACTGCATCCTCTAAAGAGGCGGTCACTCCGCGCTACTCTCGCCGCGCGT
This sequence comes from uncultured Alphaproteobacteria bacterium, assembly GCA_963794655.1. GTDB lineage: Bacteria > Pseudomonadota > Alphaproteobacteria > Rhizobiales > Beijerinckiaceae > Roseiarcus. The sequence continues at coordinate 61,652 of CAWCEV010000002.1, read as the reverse complement.
GTCGCCGGCCAGTCGCTTAACGGCCGCGACTTCCCGAAAGAACTCCCTCACGGGCTTGGCTGGGGCGCCCGCCCATCGCTCGCCAGCAGGAATGTCGGTCATCACGCCGGCCGCGGCTGCGACCTGCGCGCCGGCGCCGACCATCAGGTGTCCGGCGATGCCGGCCTGGCCCCCGAGAGCAGCGAAATCGCCGATCGCGCTCGATCCGGAGACTCCGGACTGCGCTACCAGCACCGCGTGCCGGCCAATGATCACGTTGTGGCCGATCTGCACGAGGTTGTCGATTTTCGCGCCCTCTCCGATTACGGTGTCGCGGTTCGCGCCCCGGTCGATGGTCACCCCGGCGCCGATCTCCACGTCGTCCTGGATGATCACCCGCCCGATCTGGGGCACCTTGAGATGGCCGCGCGGCCCGAGCGCGAAGCCGAACCCATCCTGTCCGATATGCGCGCCAGGGTGAATGATGACCCGGTCGCCGATCAGCGCTGCAGCGATCGTGGTTGAGGCGCCGACTGAGCCGTCGCGGCCGATTCGCACCCCCGGACCAATCACCGCATTGGCGCCGATCACGGTGCCGGCCCCGATCTCGGCGCCGCGTCCGATGACCGCGCCGGGATCGACGGTCACGCCCGACTCGACCCGCGCCGAAGGATGAATAGAGGCCGCTGGCGAAACGCCGGTCTCGCCGAATGCCGACCCCGGCTTGACCGCGCTCGGATAAAGTCTCGCCATGACCGCCGCCATCGCGCGATAGGGCTCGCGGACGACAAGCGCGACGCAGGTTGAAGGCGCCGCGCCGGCATATCGCTGCGCAACCAGCGTCGCGGCGGCGCGGGTGCGTCTGAGGGCGTCAAGGTATCTCGGATTGTCGAAGAAGGTCAGGTCGGCTGGGCCGGCCTCGTCGAGCGCGGCGACGTCTCGGATAGTGCGCTCAGCGTCGGCGCCGGCGGGAAGTGTCGCGCCGCACCAGCTTGCGACTTCGGCCAGTGAGGGCGCTGATTGAGACGGAAAAAAACAGATTTTGGCCAATTGCGGGGTTCCGTCAGAAGCGGCAGCGGGCGCGCCTGGCTTCGGCGCGCCCGCTTGTCAAGTGAGCCGATCAGTCGCCGCTAGAACGTCGTGCCGCCCGAGAAGTTGAAGAACTGGGTCTGGTCGTACTTGCCCTTTACCACGGGGATCGCGAAGTCGAACCGGATCGGTCCCATCGGCGAGGCCCAGATCAGGCTCGCGCCGATCGAAGCCCGGATCTGGTTCGGGTCCCACACGTTAGCGCAACTGAGCTGGGTGATGGGCAGAGTGCCCGGCGTCGGGCAGTAACTGTAGCCGAGGAAATTCGAGAAGTTCGTCGGCCCAGAATAGCCGATCAGGCTGCCGGCGTCGGCAAACACCGCGCCTTTGAGTCCAATTTCGCGCGGCAGCCCGAAGATCGGGAAGTCCACCTCCGCCGAAGCGCCGTAATAGGTCGTCCCCCCGAGGGCCGCGGACTGAATGTCATACGGATTCGAGATGTCCCGCGGACCGATGCCCGCCGGAGCGAAGCCGCGGACCAGCGACGGGCCCTGCATGAAATTGTTGATGATCAGCGGCTGGTTGCTGCCGAAGGAATTGATCTGGCCTGCCTGGAGATGGATCTGGCCGATAAAATCCTCCGTGATCGGATGGTACCAACGGGCATCTAACGTCTCGCGGATGAAGTCGGACTGGCCGCCGAGGCCGGCGAAATCCTGCTTGTAGTTGACGTACCACCCCGTCGTAGGATCCTTGCGACTGTCGAGATTGTTGTAGAGGAGCGAGAACCCGGCCAGCGATGTCACGATGGCGCCCTGAGCCGCCGCCTGCTTGATTTCGACCGGCGCCTCTCCATTGCTCAAGCAGTTGACGAACGGGTCCGGCACGACCGGGATGAAGGTTCCTCCCGGAAACCACGTCTGATTGGGCCCGACGCAGTCGTCGTAAGGCTGGGACGCCGTATTCGGGATGGTGATTTTCGACTCGTAGATCGAGTAGTTGGGCTGGAAGGTCAGGTCATCGGTAATCGGTACGCCCAGCCGGACGGTCGCGCCGGTCGTCCAGTTCTGGTAGAGCGCGTATTGGTTTTGATTGTTGACCTGATGGAAAACGTCAAAGCCTGCAGCCAGACGCTGCCCGAGGAAGTAAGGCTCGGTGAACGAGGCTTTCCAGCCCTGGGTGTACTGCCCGTCGGAAACGCTCAGCCGCACATACTGGCCGCGGCCGAGGAAGTTCGTCTCCGTATAGGCGAGTTCGGCGAGGAAGCCCTGAGTTGTCGAGTAGCCGCCGCTGAGGCTGATCGATCCCGTCGGCTGGTCCTCGACCTCGACGACCACGATAACGCGATCAGGGGCCGACCCGGGCCGGTTCGAGATATGGACCTTCTTGAAGTAGCCAAGGCTGTTGAGGCGGCGTTCGGCGCGCTCGATCAACACGTGATTGTAGGGGTCGCCTTCGCCGATATCGAATTCGCGGCGAATGACGTAATCGCGGGTTCGCGTATTGCCCACAATGTCGATGCGCTCAATGTAGACTTTGGGGCCGTTGTCGACTGAGAACGAGATCGCAATGTTATGATTGACGGTATCGCGTTCGCCGTGCGGGCGCGCCTCCGAGAACGCATAACCCTGCGTCGCGACATTGCGGGTGATCGCCTCGACCGACTTGTCGACAGCGCTCGCATCATAGACGTCGCCCGGGCGCAAAGCCACGAGATGAGAGAGCGCCGGTCCGTCCACCTTCGGAATGTTGGAAACCACATTCACGCTTGAGACATGGTACTGCGGACCCTCGTCCATCGTGATCGTGATGATGTAACCGGGCGGGTTCTCCTGATAGGTGACGTCGGTGCTCACGATCCGGAAGTCGGCGTAGCCGTTTTTCATGTAGTAGCGGCGGATCGCTTCCTCGTCGGAGGCGAGGCGATCGGGATCGTAGACGTCGGTGCTCTTGATGAAAGACAGCAAGTTCATTGTGCTGGTTTGCATCAACCCGCCCAGACGGTAGTTCGACACGGCGTGGTTGCCGACGAACTTGATCTCGCGAATGCCGGTCTTTCCCCCCTCGTCGATGGTGAAGACCAGGTCGACCCGCCCGTTCGGCAACGGGACCAGCCGTTTGGTCACTTTCGCTTCGTTGCGGCCGTATTTCTTGTAGGCGTCCTTGATCCGGCCGATGTCGTCCGAGGCCGTCTCCTCATTGTAGGTGGTGTGGGGCTTTGACTGCACCTCGACTTCGAGCTGCTTCGTCTCGATCTGTTTGTTGCCTTCGAACGCAACTCTGTTGATGACCTGCGCGCCGCCGGTCAGGTTTACCACGATCCTGCCGTCGACCAGCTTGGCGCTGACGTCGGAATAGACGCCGGTCGCCTTGAGATCTTCAACGCCCCGCTGGATCGAGGCCGGATCAGTTCCGGTGAAATAGGGCTTGAGAGTCGACGGATCGACCTTGGCGCCCTCAACGACGATCTGCTGGGCGTTCGCCGGAGTCGCGCAGTTCAATCCGTATAGAACCAGGGCTACCGCCAGGAGGACGCCGCCAACAAACCCGCGAATCCAATCCATATGGCCCAGAGCCCCTGTTCGCGCCGTTGCGGCGTTCGCCTCTACGGCGCCGCTTCGGCGTGATCCTGCCTGTGCGCCCCTCGCCAGCGCCCTGAGGCGCCGGTCCCGGGCGACGCCGCAGACGCGACGCAGCGCTCACCTCCGCCAAACCAAGCGACGGTCGGAACGATTAACGGCGTTTTACAATTTTTGCTCGCCCCTGCAAACCGTTATTGGCTCGAACGTACACCATTTATCGGGAGCGTTGCGCCAAGGACACGCAACATGGTCGATGGTTGGTTAATTGCCGTTCGTGACCAGTCGCAAAATATCGTGCGAGGTGGTGAAAACCACCAAAAGCGCGACGAGGGCGATCCCGATTCTCAGCCCAATCTCCTGCGCCCGCTCGCTCAAGGGGCGCCCGCGCAGGGCTTCAAAGGCGTAAAACGCGAGGTGCCCGCCATCGAGCAGGGGGACAGGCAGCAGATTCATCAGCCCGACCGAGACCGAAAACCACGCGGCGAGGCTGAAGAGCTCCCAAAAGCTGATTTTCGCCATTTCACCAGCCATTTGCGCGGCTCCGATCAATCCCGACATTTGATCGGTGGATTCCCTTCCGGCAAATATCCCGACGATGTAAGATCCGGTCGCCTTCACGATGAACCATTCCTGCGCCGCGCCCCAGGCGCCGCAGGTCACCAGGCTGCACCGCTCGACCTTCGCGTCGCTCCGGTCGGCTGACGAGGCCAAGCCGAGATGGCCCATGCGGCGCTTTCCGAACACGCCCTGGTCGACAACAGTGATCTTGGGCGTCGCCACAAGGTCGACGTCCGTCCCTTGTCGATCGACGACGAAATTCATCGGCAGCCCGGTGCTCATCAGGGTCGATTCCTGAAGCGCTTCAAAGCTCTCGATCGATTGGCCGTTAATCGACTTCACGATGTCGCCGGGCTGAAAACCGGCTGCCGCCGCCGGACTGTTCGCCTCGACCCGGCCGATTCGGGCCACGTGCTCAACGCGGCCAAAGGCCATAAACATCCCAGTAAAAATCACGAACGCCAGTAGAAAATTGGCGATCGGCCCCGCAGCCACGATCGCCGCCCGGTTGCGCAGCGGCTGCCCTGCAAGGGTCATTGCGCGCTCGGCAGGCGAAGCCGTTTGACTGCCATCGGGAACGCTCGCGACATTGGCGTCGCCGTGGAACTTGACGTATCCCCCAAGCGGCAGCGCGCCTATCCGCCAGCGCGTGCCGCGCGAATCGATCCGCGCCCACAACTCAGGGCCGAAGCCCAGGGAGAACGCATCGATTTTGACGCCGCACCATCGACCGACCAGATAGTGGCCAAGCTCATGGATGGAGACGATGAGGCTCAGAATCAGAATGAAGGGAAGGACGTACCATCCAAGCCAGGCCGCGAGGTCGGCGATCGCATTTACTACCGCCATGCATGGCCTCCAGCTCCGCCAGGGGCCTCGCTGGCCGCCGGAAGATGGTTACGGAACAGTTAGAGTGGCCCAAGTCCACAATTACGCCAATAGGCTTGCGGTCCTATCTAGCGCGATATGGTGAATTGCCAACGCTTCCGCAATGTTGGCCGGCGGGGCCAATTCACCCGCTTCCGTCATCGCCGAGAGCGTTTTTGCGACCAGGCCGGCGATGTCGCCGAAGCCGATTTTCCGGCTGAGAAACGCGGCGACAGCGATTTCATTGGCGGCGTTGAGGGCGGTCGGCGCTCCCCCGCCGGTGCGCAGCGCCTCGATCGCGAGGCCAAGCGCCGGGAACCGTTTGAGGTCGGCGCGCTCGAAGGTCAGGCGGCCCAGCGCAGCAAGGTCGGGCGCGCGCACACCCGAGGTGATTCGATCCGGATAGGCGAGGCAATGCGCGATCGGAGTGCGCATGTCCGGCGACGCCATACCGGCGATCAGCGACCCGTCGGCGAAGGCGATGAAGCCGTGGACGATCGATTGCGGATGCACGACGACGTCGAGCCGGTCGGCGGGCAGGCCAAACAGATGATGGGCTTCGATAAGTTCGAGTCCCTTGTTCATCAGGCCGGCCGAATTGATCGTGACCTTCGGCCCCATCACCCAGTTGGGGTGTGCCAGCGCCTGTTCGCGTGTGGCCGCTGAAATGCGCTCGGCGCTCCATTCGCGGAACGGCCCCCCGGAGGCAGTGATGGTCATGGTCTCGATCGTGTCGGGATCGCGCGCCCCGATCGCCTGAAACAGGGCGTTGTGCTCGGAGTCCATCGGCAACACCGTCGAGCCGGCGCGCCGGGCCGTGTCCATGACGGCAGCGCCGGCGCACACCAACGTTTCCTTATTGGCGAGTGCGACCGCACGCCCGGCCTCGATCGCGGCGAAAGTCGGCTCCAGTCCCGCAGCGCCGACAATTGCCGCGACCACCAGATCGGCGTCGCGCAGTGCGGCCTCCTTCACCGCGTCCGGTCCGGCGGCGATTTCGACCTTTGAGCCGGCAAGCCCCGCCTTCAGCTCCGGATAGCCGGCCGGGTCCGCAAGCGCGGCGAATTCCGCGTTAAGCTCGATTGCGCATTTCGCCAGCGCCGCGCCGTTGCTGCCGCCCGCGACCGAGACGACCGAAAACCGGTCGGGCGAGGCGGCGATGACTTGCGCGCATGAGCGTCCGATCGAACCGGTCGCTCCCAGGATCGCAAGCCTTTTTTTGGGCGGGTCGGCCCTGCGCTTGCGCGAGCTCGGGCGCGCAACCGGCGCGATGTGAGAGACGGTCACCATTGGAATAGTCCGCTCGCGAGATAGTCGCCCCTGGGATGCAGTATTGCGACGATTGCCGCGAAGAAGGACGCGGCGGTGAAGGCGTCGAGCCGATCCATCAATCCGCCGTGGCCGGGAATGAGACTGCTCGAATCCTTGGCGCCGAAACGGCGCTTGAGCGCCGATTCGAACAAATCGCCGAGCTCGGAAACGATCGCAGTCGCAAGGCCAAGCCAGAACAGCGCCGCGAGGCGATTCGTCCACGCCGCCAGCATAAGGCCGAGGACCGCCCCTGCGAACGCGCCGGCGATCGCCCCCGCCCAGGTCTTACCCGGTGAGACGCTCGGCCACAGGCGCGGCCCGCCAACCAGCCGGCCGGCAAAGTAGGCGGCAATGTCGGCGCCCCAAACGACTGCGAAGAGCCACAGGATCGCGGCCATGCCGAAACTCGGAGACACCCTGATGAGTCCCACGCTGGCGACGAGCGCGCCGGCGTAGAGCACGCCCGCCGCCGCCCACGCGCCCTGGCGTCGTCCCCCGAGCCAGCCGACCGCGGCCGCGCCGAGAATGAGCGACGCCGCGACGCCTGCAATCGAATTGTGCAGCGCCGATAACGCCGCAATCGCTAGCGCGACAGCGCCGACGCCGACCCGTTGGAAAATGAGCCCCTCGCCGCCGACCAGCCGCTGCCATTCCCACAATACGACGACCGAGGCGACCCACCAAAGCGCCGCGAACAGGAACCCTCCGATCCACGCCGCCGCCAGGGCGACGGCCCCCATCACCACTGCGGCGGCCACTCGAGGCCATAGATCCGTCCCGAACCGACCGCCCTGCCGTTGCGGCGCCGATCGGACAGCCGGGTCCCCGCCGCTCCCCATCATTCCCATCCGTTCACGATGCCGACTTTACCGCCGCCGGCTCGACGACGGCGCCAAACCGACGCTCGCGCGCCGCATATTGATCGAGCGCGGAGACAAAGGCCGCGTCGTCGAAATCGGGCCAAAGAATTGGCAGGAAGACCAGTTCGGCGTAGGCCGTCTGCCAGAGCAGAAAATTCGAGAGGCGCACCTCGCCCGAGGTGCGGATGACGAGATCCGGATCGGGAAGGCCGGCGGTGTCGAGCCGGTCGGCCAGATCGTCCTGCCCGATTGCCGCGGCGTCCAAGCGCCCGTCGCGAACATCGATCGCGAGCCGCCTCGCCGCCTCGACGATCTCCTGCCGCGAGCCATAATTGAAAGCCACGGTCAGCGTGAGCCCTTGATTCGCGGCGGTCAGCATCTCCGCCTCATCGATGAGCGCCACGATATCGGGCGCGAGATTGTCCCGCTCGCCAATGATCCTAACCTTGACGCCGTTGGCGTTGAGCTCGGCCAGATCGTTGCGGATGAATTGCTTGAGCAAGCCCATCAGCATCGCCACTTCTTCCGGCGGCCGGCTCCAGTTTTCAGACGAAAAGCTGTAGATGGTCAGGAACTGGACGTTGTGTTCGATCGCCGAACGAACGGCCCGGCGGACCGCCTCGACGCCCCGCCGATGGCCTTCGAACCGAGGCAGGCCGCGCGCCTGCGCCCAGCGGCCGTTGCCGTCCATGATGATCGCGACGTGGGCCGGCTTGCGAGCCGTTCTGGGGTCAAGACTGGGGCGCGAATAATGCATGATGGCCTCGGACAATAGCACAATCGCCTAGACCTGCATGATTTCCTTTTCCTTGGCGGCGAGGGAGGCGTCGATCTCATGGACAGCCTGATCGGTCGCCTTCTGCACTTCCGCCTCCTGATGCTTTTCGTCGTCCTCGCTGATTGCATGCTCCTTCAAGAGTTTCTTGAGGACATCGAGGCCGTCGCGCCGCACGTGCCGCACCGCCACCCGCGCGTCCTCGGTATATTTATGCGCGATCTTGACCATTTCCTTGCGCCGCTGCTCGTTCAGTTCAGGAATACGGATGCGCAGGACTGTGCCCTCGATGGTCGGGCTCAACCCGAGATTGGCGTCCCGGATCGCTTTGTCGACCGCCTGCACCATGCCTTTGTCCCATACCGAGACGGAGAGAGCGCGCGGTTCGGGAACGCTGATCGTGGCGACCTGATTGATCGGCATGCGTTGACCGTAAGCTTCGACCTGAACCGGTTCGAGAAGACTTGCGCTGGCCCGGCCGGTGCGCAGACCACCCAATTCATGCTTGAGCGTCGCGTGGGCTGCCTGCATACGGCGTTTGAGCTCGGCTAGGTCGAATTGAGGCAATTGCGCCATGTGCGTCCTATGAATTCAAGGCCGAATCGCAGCGGCGCGCCCCAGAGCGCGCGGCCAGCGAGAGTCGGCGGCGATACATCCCGCGCCCGGCGCCTCATTAGCATAGCTTTCGACCTCTGACAGCGCCCAAACGAGATAGAGCGAAGGCGCTAAAGCCCGCTGAATGGCTGGCCGATGCGCCGTCTCACGTTGCCAACCGGCATGCAGGCGCTTTTGGCTACTCTCCCTCTTCGTCCGCCGCCTCGTAGCCCTCGCAGGAACGGCCGAAGGCGGAAAGCGCTTCTTCGAGATAGTCGGGCAGCAATTGCATGTCGATCAGATATTTCCAGGTCGGCCCGACCGCTCGCTCCCGCGCCTGGGCCACAGCCGCCTCCCACTCCTTGGCCTCGAAGTCGCCGCGCCCGATCCAGGCAAGCGCGACCAGGGCCGCGGACTCGTCGACATCGAGATCGTTGAGGTATTCGATCAACTCGCGCCGGGTCGGGTTGTCGGAAGCGTCGGTCAGCATGATCCGCTGCTCGTCGTCGCTCGGATTGGAGGCGTCCGGCTCGACCCCTACGTCCTCGCTTTGGTACTCGCGCGCCATTTCGATGATGAAACAGACCTTCGCCGGATTAATATCCGGCATTGGGCTCTCGGAAAGGTCGATTTTTCGCATTGACAGTCCTTCTTTCAATATCCATTCCACCAGCGACAGGCGCGACGCGCCTTGCTCGAGATCAACTCCGATGGACGAAAAAGGATCAGCCGAGGTCGACGCGAGCATGATTCTGCGCCCGGGAGATGGATGGATTTCGTCGCGCGGCTTGGCCGCCTACTCGACGGTAACCGACTTCGCCAGATTGCGCGGCTGGTCGGCGTCTTTGCCCATGATGACGGCAGTGTGGTAGGCGAGCATCTGGATCGGCGCGGCATAGACGATCGGAGCGAAATTGGCGCTCATGTCGGGCATCGGCAGAAAATGCTCGATCTCCACCGCGGCCTCATCGGCGGCTCGCTTCTCCCCGATCAGCACGATCCGGCCGCCGCGCGCCGCAACCTCCTGCATGTTGGACACGATCTTCTCGAACACCGCGTCGCGCGGCGCGATGACGATCACCGGCATCGCTTCGTCGATGAGCGCGATCGGACCGTGCTTCAGTTCACCCGCCGCATAACCTTCGGCGTGGATGTAGCTCAACTCCTTGAGCTTTAGCGCCCCCTCCAGCGCCAGCGGATAGGCCGTGCCGCGGCCAAGGTAGAGAACGTCGCGGACGCGGGCGACCGCATTGGCGAGCTTCTCGGCCGCGGGCTCGAGCTTCAGCGCCTCGGCTAGCAGGCCGGGCGTCGCCACAAGCTCGCCGACCAGCGCCGTCTCCGTAGCCTCGTCGATCGTGGCGCGTGCCTTCCCGAGGCTGATCGCGAGCGCGGCGAGCGCGGCGAGCTGGCAGGTGAAGGCCTTGGTCGAGGCGACGCCGATCTCCGGACCCGCCAGGGTCGGCGCGAGCACGTCGGTCAGCCTGGCGACGCTCGAATCCGGCACGTTGACGACGCCGACGGTCCTCGACCCCCTCTCCTTCACATAGCGCAAGGAAGCGAGCGTGTCCGCCGTCTCGCCCGATTGCGACACGACGATCGTCAATCCGCCGTCGTCGACCGGCGCCTCGCGATAGCGGTATTCGGACGCCACGTCGATCTCGACCGGCAGGCGCGCGAACCGCTCGATCCAGTACTTGGCGGTGAGCCCGGCCATATAGGCGGTGCCGCAGGCGACGATCGTCACTCGCGTGAGCTTCGTCGGGTCAGCCGGCCAGGCGAACGGCTTGAGCCGCATCGCCGCCATGTCGATGTAATGGGCGAGCGTATGCCCGACGACCTCGGGCTGCTCGTGGATCTCCTTGGCCATGAAATGGCGATAGTTGCCCTTTTCCGCGAGCAGGCTTCCAGGTGGGCTCCGCTGGATGCGGCGCTTGACCCGTTTCCCGTCGCTGTCGCGGATGTCGACGCCTTCGCGCGTCACCACCGCCCAGTCGCCCTCCTCGAGATAGGCGATGCGATCGGTGAAGGGCGCAAGAGCGAGCGCGTCCGAGCCCAGAAACATCTCGCCGTCGCCATAGCCGATGGCGAGCGGCGCGCCTTGCCGCGCCCCGATGAGCAGGTCGTCCTCGCCCGCAAACAGATAGACCAGCGCGAACGCGCCGCGCAGTCGCTGAAGCGCCGCATACACAGCCTGCTCGGGCGTCTTGCCCGAGGCCAGCTCATCCTCGACCGCGAACGCCGCGATCTCGGAATCGGTATCGGTGACGAAACGGTATCCCTTCGCGGCGAGTTCCTCGCGCAGCGACCTGAAATTCTCGATGATGCCGTTATGGACGACGGCGAGCCGAGGCGAAGCGTGCGGATGGGCGTTCGCGACCGTCGGCTTGCCATGCGTCGCCCAGCGGGTGTGGCCGATGCCGATCGCCCCTCCGAGCGGCTCGGCGGCGAGTTTGGCCTCGAGGTTCCTGAGTTTGCCCTCGGCGCGGCGCCGTTCCAGCCGGCCGTGCTCGAGCGTCGCGACGCCGGCGGAATCATAGCCGCGGTATTCAAGGCGTTTGAGCGCATCGAGGATCGGTCCGGCGACCGGACCCCGGCCCAAGACGCCGACAATGCCGCACATCGAAGAAATATTCCCTCTGATTCGAACCGGATAAGGGTTAGGCCGGCGGTCGGGAGGCGCACAAGTCACTTTCAATGAAGGATTGTTTCGGCGGCGCGGCCGCCGCCGGTCGAGCGATTGCGCCCAGTGCGCCGATGGATTAGCGTTCAGGGATCGTGATCTCGAGAAGCAGCGGGACGTCGTGATCGGCGGGGGCCCCAAAACGAGAAGGCAGGCGCGCCGGGCTAGGTTCGGCGCCGGGGGAGCTCGCTCGCCTTTCACCGCTTTCCTCGTCGCGTTCTCGCTTATCGTTCAGCTTTTCGCCGCAGCAACGCCGCCCGCCATGGCGGCGCCCGCCTTCGCCGGCGCCGACGACGCGGCGATCGCAGCCGAACTGAGGGCGCTTTTCGGCGAGACGGCCCAACTTTGCGTTCATGTCGACGACCAGGGGGCGCCGGCGCAGCATGCGCCCTGCCACTGTTGCGATCAATGCCTCCTCTGCGGCTGTGCTCCCCAGGCGGTGGCCTTTGTGTCGCCGGACCTGCCCGCTCTGCCCGAGCGGCTCCTTGCCGACGCGCACGCGATCCGCGCGCCGCCCGCCCAGAAGGTTCCTCCGACTTATCCCGCCCAGCCTAATCCGGCCCGGGCCCCCCCCCTCGCAGTCTGACGGTCATCCGCTGCGCGCGCCCTTCGGCGCGCGCATGAGCTTGTTCAGACTCGAGGTTTACCTTCCATGTCCCTCAGCAAATTCGGTTCGCCATCAGCCGCGCTCTCTGGCGCAGCTGCGGTGCTCTGGCTAACGCCCGCATATCCTCACGCCGTCTGCGGCGCCCGAACTTTTCCCGCCACGCTCGCCATCGACGATCCAGGCGTTCTGGATGAGCTCACTCTGCCGACTGTCAGCTGGGTTCCCAATAATTCCGACGGCGCACATGAGTGGGACGCAAGCTTCAGCTGGACCAAGACGATCACTCCGGGCCTGAGCGTGGTGATCGGCTCGGGACCGACATGGGAGCACCCAGGCGGCTACGGCTGGAATGCGCTCGACACGGCGCTGCAATGGCAGGCGCTTTGCATCCCCGACGCCGAATTCATGTTCAAGGTGGGCTTCGACGTTTCCTGGGGCGGAACAGGCACAGGAATGTTCGCCGGGACCGGCGGCCAAAACACTTACACCCCATTCGTCGACTTTGGTCTCGGCTTCGGAACGCTGCCACAGTCGCTCAAGTACCTGAGACCCTTCGCAGTCACCGGCGAGTTCAGCACGTCCACGCCGGGTCAGGACTACACGAACGGGAGCCCCAACGTGTCCACGTTCAACTGGGGTTTCACGCTCCAGTACAGCTTGCCGTACTTCAATACGCAGTTGGCTGCGATCGACAACGACTTCCTCAAGCGTCTTGTGCCAGTCGCCGAGTTCGCCTTCCAGACCCCCATCTACAATGGAGCGGTCGCCGGTCAGACGACGACCGGCTACTTCCAGCCCGGCGTCATCTATGCCGCCGACAAATGGCAGGTGGCCCTCGAAGCCATGGTGCCGATGACAGCGGCAACCGGTCACGGCGTCGGCGTAATCGGCAGCCTCGATTTCTACCTCGACGATATCCCCAACAGAATCGACGAACCGATCTTCCCCCACGGACTTGGCATAGCGCCAGGAATCTGACCTGAAGGAGTCTGACCCATGCGTACAAACATCCTCAAAGTCGCGGCTTCACTAGCCTTCGCGCTCACCGCGACTCAGGCTTTCGCCCACGCCCAGCTTGAAAAAGCGACCCCGCCCGTCGGCGGGACGGTCGCGTCTGCCTCCGAAATCCGGCTCGAGTTCAGCGAAGGCGTCGAACCCAAATTCTCGAAGGTCACGCTGACCGGCCCGGGCGGCGGCGCCGTGCCGCTGGGAGCTGCGGCGACGGCGGCCGGCAACCAGGCCGTGCTGATCGTGCCGATCACCAAACCCCTCTCGGCCGGCGAATACAAAGTGCACTGGCAGGCGGTGTCGGTCGACACCCATCACACCCAGGGAACCTTCGAGTTTACCGTGAAGCCGTGAGCGCTTCTGTCGAGGCGAACGCCGGCGGGTTCAGAATAAAGAAGCTTAGCAATCCAAAAGGATGGACCATGAAACATTCGGCAATTTTTTCTCTCGCGCTCGCGCTTGCCTTCGGCGCGGCGCCGGCGCTGGCGCAGGAGTTCAAGGCGGGCGACATCGTGATCGAGAAGCCGTGGGCCCGCGCAACCCCGAAAGGGGCCGAGGTCGGCGGCGCGTATCTGACAATCGAGAACAAGGGCGCGACCCCCGACCGGCTGACCGGAGGCTCGGCCGATTTCGCCACCTTCGAGATCCATGAAATGAAGACCGAGAACGGGGTCATGCAGATGCGCGAAGTCGCGGGCGGCTTGGACATCCCCGCCCACGGCTCGGTCGGGTTCGCGCCCGGCGGATACCACATCATGTTCACCCATCTCGCCCATCCCCTGACCAAGGGCGACACCATCAAGGCGACACTCAATTTCGAACACGCCGGCCCTGTCGCCGTCGAGTTCAAGGTCATGGGCGTCGGGGCGGCGGGGCCGGGCGGCGCCATGAAGGGCGGGACGATGGGCGGCATGAAGATGTGACGCGGTCCATGCCGAAGCGCTGACGGCGCCCGCGCGTGACCGCTCTCGCGCTTTGCCGCTTCGCGCATTTCCTGGCCGCGATGCTGGTGTTCGGCTCGAGCGCCTATCTTTGGCTCTTTGCGCCGCGGCCGCTCATGGCCGCGCTGTCGCCGCCCGTCCGGCGGCTTGTGCTCGTCGCCAGCCTCGTCGCGCTCGCGACCGCGATTGTGTGGGTTGCGCTCGAAGCGGCCGCGATGTCCGGCGACTCGAGCGCCGCATTCGATCCGGGAGCGATCGGCGCCGTCCTCTCCGAGACCGAGTTCGGCCGCGCCTGGCTCGCGCATCTCATTCTGGCGGCGGCGCTCGTCGCCGTCGTGCTCTTCGGTCCGGGCGATCGATGGGCGCCGGCCGCCGTCGCGTCGGGGGCGATGCTGGCGAGCCTCGGCCTCGTCGGCCACGCCGCGATGCACACCGGCGTCGAAGGCCTTCTGCACCGCGGCAACCACGCCGTCCACCTTCTCGCCGCAGGGGCCTGGATCGGAGGCCTCGTTCCGTTCGCGATGTGCCTTCGCGTCTACGAGCGCAACGATCTGCGGCGGGACGCCGTGACCGGGATGATGCGGTTTTCCTTCACCGGCCAATTCATCGTGGCGGCGATCGTTCTTACCGGCGCCGTCAACATCGCGCTGACCTCCGGCCGTCCGCCGATTCCGCCGGACACGCCCTACCGAGCGCTTCTTGATGCGAAGATCGCGATCGTCGCGCTGATGATCCTGACCGCCCTCTTCAATCGCTATGTTCTCGCGCCGCGGCTCAAGCCGGGCGCATGGGCGCTCGCGGTCCTGCGCGCGACCAGCATGGGTGAGGTCGCCCTCGGCGCGGTCGTCATCGCCCTCGTCAGCGTATTTGCCTTGCTCGACCCGGCGTAAGCGCGCCCGACGCAGCGCCGGATCGGTAGTTTCGCGATCTTGCGGAGCAGGCTATGTTGGCGCAGCCTCGGCGCGGAGGAGCCCGGGATGAAGGCGCATATCGTTGGCGGCGGCTTTGGCGGACTGGCGGCGGCCGCGCTGCTCATCAGGAACGCTCAGGTTCCTGGTCATGACATCACGATCTACGAGGCGGAGGGCGAGCTCGGCGGAGGGTACTTCGTCGAGGGGAGTCCAACCACCGGCTATAATCTGCCCGGCTCCGTCTTCGACAAGGAATTCCGCTGCGGGTTCGAGCTGCTTTCATGGATCCCGACCCTTGCCGACCCGAAGGTTTCCGTCAGGGACCAGTTCTTCACCTTCAATGACGCCAACCCCTACAACGATCAGGCGCATATCCTCGATCGCAACGGCGCCATTGTCCATGGGCCGCATTTCGGCCTGAGCCTCGCGGACGGCCTTGCCCTCGCGCGCGTCTCGCTGACCCCGGAGAGCATGCTGGACGGGAAACGCATCGAGGAGTTTTTCTCGCCGCCGTTCTTCGAAACCGAGTTCTGGCTGCTTTGGTCGACGATCATGGGGTCGCTGCCGCAGCACAGCGTGGTCGAGTTCCGGCGCTATATGAACCGCTTCGCCTATTTGTTCCCCCACCTCTCGACCATGGCGGGGGTGATGCGCACGCCCTTCAACCAGAATGAAGCCTTCGTAAAACCGCTGGTCGCATGGCTCACGCCCCAAAAGGTGAACTTCGTGACCGGCGCTGTCGTCAAGGACATCGGCTTCGAACCCGCCCCTGCCCGGATCACCGTCAACAGGCTCGACTACGTCAAGAATGGCGCGACAAGTTCGGTCGCCGTTGCGCCCGAGGTCATCGTGCTCGTGACCACCGGGTCGCAGGCCGCCGACCGTTCCACAGGGACGATGACCATGGCGCCGCCGGCGCCGCAGAACCCCGGGCAGTCATGGGCGCTCTGGAGCCGATTGGCCCAAGGACGCAGGGATTTCGGCAACCCTGACAAGTATTTCGGCGCCCCGCGGATCGGAGATTCGCAATGGATTACGTTCACCGTCACGACGAACGGGCCCGAGTTCGTCGAGAGGGTCACAAAGCTGCTCGGCGGCGTCGAGCCTGGATGCGGCGGACTCCAGACCTTGCGGGACTCAGGCTGGGTCATCTCGTTTTCGATCTTCCACCAGCCGGAAGTCCTCGGCCAGCCCAAGGACACCTATGTTTGGTGGGGCTACGGCCTTCACCCTGAACGCAAGGGCACTTTTGTCGAGAAGAGCATGAATCAATGCACCGGCGCGGAGATCCTCGAGGAGGTGCTGCGCAATTTGAAGTTTGACGATGAGCTTGACACGATCATGAGGTCGTCGATCTGCATTCCCTGCAACTTGCCTTATGTGAACAACATCTGGCTGCAGCGCAGCCGCGGCGACAGACCGCCCGTGGTTCCGGAGGGGTCAACCAATCTCGGACTGATCGGCCAGTACGTCGAGCTCGAGCAGGACATCGCGTTCACCTTCGAATATTCCACCCGCTCGGCGTGGGAGGCGATTCGCCAGCTGCTCAAGCGCGGCCCTCCACCGCCGCCCGTCTATCAGGGGCAGACCGATCCGAAGGGGCTGCTCGCCGCCCTGCAGGTGTTTCTCGGCTAACGACCCTCCCGCCTCAGGCCCGCTCGCTCCGACCGCCGGGGCGACCTCGTTTCCCTTTCGGTAACTTCTGGGCGCCTAGAGTCGCGCCGCCAGTAGCGGCGTTGCGTACACGAGCGTCCGAACGTGTGAGGAAGTGGTCGTCCCTCGCGGCAATTGTCCCGGCCTTGCTGTGCGCTTCTCCGGCGCTTGCAGCGGAGGATAGCGAGGCGCTGGTCGCTGCCGTCTGCCCGATCATCGATTCCTCCGCTTTCGCCCAGCATCTCCCAGTCGCTTTCCTGTCGGGGTTGATCTGGCAGGAGAGCAACTTCCGTCCGGCGGCTCTCAGTCCAGTCGGCGCACGCGGCATCGCGCAATTCATGCCAGGCACGGCGGCCGAGCGCGGGCTTACCAACCCCGATGACCCCGAGGCCGCGATTCCCAAGGCCGCAGAGTTTTTGTCCAGTCTGAGGCAGCGCTTCGGAAACCTCGGCCTGGCCGCCGCCGCCTACAACGCCGGCCCGACCCGGGTGGCGAGCTGGCTCGCGGGCGCGGGCGACCTCCCGCCCGAAACGCGGGGTTACGTCATGACCGTGACCCGTCATCCCGTCGAGGACTGGAACGGTCCCAATGCGGCGAAACTGACCGACGACCTCGTCTTCCCCGATTCCTCGTGCGTCCAGCACATCGCCGCCGTGAGCCACGCGAACCCGGCGGCATTCGCCGGCTCGGCGCTCTACGCGGCAAAAGGGTCAGCCATGTGGAATGAATATGTCAACGCCTTGAACGCCTATTTGTCGTCGCCGCCGATCCAGAAATTCTACACTACGTACCTCGCCTCGCTTCGACTGGAGGTACTAATTTGCGTCGCCCTGATCTTTTTCGTTCTCGTCTATATCCGCGGGCCGCTCAAAAATATTCGCGACGAATTGCGGCGGAACAAAACTCAGCTGGAGGCGCTTCTTCGCGCCGGCGTCACCGATGCCAATCCAATCCTTTCGAGACCGGTTCAGGTCGCAGACAGGAAAGAACTCCTGCGCGCGGAGCCCGCCGAGCGCCTCTACCAGAGGGACGAGCCGCGCGGCTGGCTGCGGCTCGTGGGCTTCAGTCCCGAGGATCAGGCCACGGCTCAGAAGCTATTTCGAGGACTGGGCCGGGGCGGCGCCACAGCCCCGGAAGCGCAAGAATCTCCGCCGGCTCCGCCGGAGCCAGCCGTCTCGAACGCCGGCCCACTCGCGGCGTCCGACCCGGCCGCGCAAGAGAAATCCGCGACGTCGCTGCCCGAAGCTCTTCCGCTTCTGGCCCCCGCGTCCCGCAAGACGGCGCCCGAGTTGGAAAAGGCGAAGGCGCGCGGCCTCAGGCTTTCGCCGCCGATCGGAATTGGCCTCGCCGCGTTGGCGGCTTGCGGCGCGCTTGTCATCTACGGCGAGTTCCAAAACTCGACCTTCGCCAGCGTGAAGACGCAGGCGGTCGCAGGTTTTGACGCCGCCATCGGCGCCCTTCAAACGCCTCTCGAAGCGATCACCGGCGCGAAGGAACGGGAGCAAGAGCGCGCCGAATTGCACGACCTCGGCGCCGCGCTCGCACAAGCGACGGCGCGGCTGGATGAGATCGAGAACGAGTACGGAGCGCGCTTGGACAAGCTCAGCGCCCGTATCGACGATGCCTCGTCCTCGAGGTTTGCTGACATCGCGGCGAGGCTCGACAGGCTCGAGCAAAAGACCGCTGCGCCGACCGCCCCCGCCTCGCAGCTCGCCGACGTGACGACGAGACTCGACAAGCTTGAGAAGAGCGTCCAGGTCGCGGCCGCGTCCGCCTCCCAATATGCAGATTTCGCGACGAGGCTCGACAAGCTCGAGAAGAAAGCAGCCCTCCCCGCGGCGCCTCCGCCAGAAGTCGCCGACGGCGCGGCGAGGCTCGACAAGGCGGAAAAGAGACCTGGTGTGGCGGCCGCGAATTCGGCCACGCCGCTTCCGCCCGCGGCGCCGAAACCATCGACGCTTCTGGCGAGAGCCGAGCCTCCCGTCCCCACCGAACGAGCGAGGCCTGACGGCGCGAAGCCTTTGCTGCGGGATTACAGCGTCGAGGACGTACGGTTCGGCATTGCGCTGGTCGGCACTCGCCACGGTTCGCAACAGGTCGCGCCGGGCGACATGATCCCGGGCGCGGGACGCGTATTGCGCATTGAGAGACAGGGCGGCGATTGGCTGGTGGTGACGACGCTCGGGGTCATTTCCAGCGGTCCGGGGGCTTTCTAGCGCGCATGGCGCCCTGACGCCGTGCATCCCTAATCGGCCGCCGGCCCCGAGTGGATTTACCGTCCGAAGCGCCCGCCAGTTGGGTTCGGAAAGCGCCCCTGCGTCATAGGTACTGTCCCCTATGCCGCCTGCGCCCCTATTCGACTAGTTGTCAGAAAGATGACAGTCTCGGACGCCCCAATATTCGTCATTGGCTCTCCCAGATCGGGAACGAGTATCCTGACCTGGTGCCTTGGGCAGCATCCGAACATCATGCCTCTCGAGGAGAGTGTCTGGTTCAGCCGGTTGGCGCTGACGCTGCAGAGCTGTTACGAGGAGGGTTCGGCGCGCGGCGAACGTTCCCAGCTCTCGGCAATGCGGATCAGTCGCGACCAGCTCTTCCGAACTGTCGGCGACGCTGTCAACGCCATGATCCTGCAGCAGCGGAATGCGTATGAGGCCAATGCCGTCGAGATCGCGATGACGCGTGGCGCGCCGGCCAATCCCGCTTTCGCGCTGACTCGCAATTCCCGCGATCCCAAACGCCGCTGGGTCGACGGCACGCCGGAGTATTCGCTTTCGATATTCGGGCTGCGCGCCCTCTTTCCTGAAGCGCGCTTCATTCATCTGCTGCGGGACGTGCGCGCGGTCGTGCGATCTTTGATGCGCTTTTCGGACTCGGTCGGAAACCAGCTCGTGAAGACCGAAGCGGAAGCCTATCAATATTGGCTGCGCACGACTCGCGCCTGCGTCGCAGCGCAGGGCGCATTCGGCTCGCAAGTGGTTCGTCGCGTGCGCTACAGCGAATTGGTGGCGGCGCCGTACGCTACGCTTCGATCCTGTTTGGAATTTGTGGGCGAACCCTACTCGGCCGATTGCCTGATGCCGCTCAAAGAGAAGATCAATAGCTCGAACGTGCCCGTCGAGTTCGACCCAACGGACGAGTGCACCGACCCAGCGTTGCGGGAGGAGGCGCATGAGCTCTTCGCAGCGCTCGAAGCAGAAAAACCTGCCCCTATCCGCTTATCGGAGCCGTCGATGCAGCTTGAGGCCCAATTCGCGGAGCAAGCGCGCTTTATCGCCTGGGCCGAGTACGAAATGGCGAGACGCCTGGAAGTGGAGCGACAACAGCGGAATGGAGCCCGGCGACGATTCCGATTGTTCAGAGGCCGCGCCGCCGGCTGATGATCGCCGCCCAAGTGACGCGCTATAATCCCGGAGGAAAGGCGTGCGACACGTTCCCCGGCGCGGAGCGCGTATTGCGAATGAGGAGGCAGGGCGCCGACTGGGTCGTCGTGACGACGCTCGAGTCATTTCCCGCGGTCCGGGGCATTGTCAGGACAAACTTTTAGGCTCGCCAGATTTGGCCTCCGGGGGATCGGCTTGGAGCGCGAAGCAGGTGCGAACAAATATTTCGCTTTCCAGTTTCGCCATCCCGAGAAAGTAAGCCAGCCGGTCGAGGTGGGCCGTGATCGCCACGGCCTCGAGTTGGGTGGTCATATCGACAATGTAACGGGCGGCGTCCAGCCTTTCCCGGGTCACAGCCGGCGGAGTTGGATCGTCAGCTCTTCTAGACGATTTCGTCGAGGCGCTCTTTCCGGCTCTTTTGCGCGCACGCTTCCACCTCCCGAAACCTGCTTCCGCGGCCATTCGGTCAATCTGGTCCATGGAGGTCTCTCAGGAAACATTCGGCCCATCGCACTTGCCATTCTACATATACCGCGTGTCTGGTCAGAGTACCCGACCAAATATGTGGAGGTGGAAGGGTCGAAGGTTCGCAAAGTGGGTGAGACAGTCGGCTTGTCGAACGGGAGACGGCTTCCACGGTCCTCGTTCCGACGAAGTTCCGTGAAGGCCCAGCCGAAGCGCTCTCAGCCACGAATCGAATCGCCCTAGTCCAAACCCAGCCGAAAGGTTCTTCGTTCCGCTTGGGAACGCATCGACCGGGTTGTGATCTCGTAGAAAATTCAATTGGTCGGTTGTCAATATTGAACAGACAAGCAACGAACTGCGCACGAACTTCGAACACCAGATCCACATATTTGCCGAGGCTAACAAACTCGCGCCTTCTCCTGCCCGGGAGTAGATTACCATCATAACCAAGGTGATTCTTAACCTTTTTTGGGAGGGCTCAACTTGCTTCGAATGGCTATCGGCCTCGTGGCCGGAGTTTTCACCCTCTGGCCATCTTTCTTCGTCAATACAGCGACATCAGCGCCAATCGTGTACCCGGGCTGCGCTACTCCCCCAACCCGCTTCAACCATGTCTGGTACTTCGACCCAGTGAATGGGAAGACTGTCGCTCAGTACGCGGCGATAAATCCGCCGATCCCCATGCCGGCCAATGGTTCAGGGCCGACGTCGAAAACACAGGGCAGCCAGCAACATCCCTGGAACGATCTTTCGGCCCTCGATTGGGCGAATTCCAACGTCAAGACCGGCTACAAATACCCGCTACTCACAAGCGTCCCCTATTACCAGCTCAATGCTGCGCGTACAGCCTACGCCTATTCAACCGGGCCGTTAGCCGGGCCAATCGAGCCGGGTGATGAAATCCTCCTCAATAGCGGAACTTATCCCGCGCTCACTTTCAGCCTCCCCTACACCCAAGTCGTCAACTCGGCGTTTGTGACCATAGCTGCAGCGACAGGGCAGTCGCCCGTGCTGACCTCTCTCGTCATCGGGGATATCAACGACCTTGAGTTCATCGGCCTCAAATTCCAGCGACTTGCAACCCCGAACGGGACGCAGGGCGCCGGTACTCTTGTCAGCATCGTAAACGGCTACAGCTTCGCAACTCACGACATTATTTTCGCAAACGATGACCTGTCGAACGCCGACGCCTCAGTCGTTGCCGGCTGGACCCAGGCTCAGTTCGCCGCAAATACCAACGCCGCCTTCCAGGCCGTCGGTTCGAACCTCGGCGCCGGAGCCTACTGCGTCTCGATCACCGGCTCGCACGTCCATAACGTGCAAGAGGGCATCACGCTCAACACGCAGTATTCAATCGCCCAAAACAACGAGATTGACCATTGGTCGGACAACGCCTTCACCCACGCCGGAAGCTATCAGATCTTCCAGGGTAACTACCTCCATGATCCAGTGGATGTGGGCCTGACCTATCACGTGGACGGCTTCCAAGGGGAGGGCCTCCCCCTTCCCAGCGGCCAGACGTCCGAGACGTTCACTCAGATCAACATCGTCGGGAACAAGATCATCGATCGCGTGGACCCGGCTAATCCTTGGCCTATGACGATGACCGGAATTGACGACTACTCCGGCGTCGGATGGCTCGTTTGGGACAACCACAACGTCATTAACAACGTCATGGTGACGGGGGGGACGTTCCTCGTTTTAGAACTGAATATTCAAAATGCACTGATCGCGGGCAACATCGTTATCGCCAACGGCTACAACACGGACAATACCGAGCCTGCAATCCAAATCAGCCTGACAAATAACTCGAACATTCGGATCTGCAACAATATCGCGCCGATTATCACCTGGGTATCCAATCAGCCGAAAGTGTCGGCGGACCACAACATCGCGCAAGAGTTGGTTTACTGGACGCAGAACGCGCAGGGCGTTTTCTCCGCTAACCCGCTATGGTATCGCGGCCCCGGCTTCTATGGGCCGGCGGGACCGGGTGCGCAGTCGACGACGAACACGAATGAGATCGTGTCGCCGGCCGCGTTCAACGCGCTGTTTACGACGGTCGACGTCACGGCCCCACCAGTCCTGAATTTGACGCTAGTGGATCGAACCTGACAGTTGAATCCCGGATGGGATTCCCTCGGGGATTTCGGCGTGCGAGTCTGCGTGATGCGCGCAGGAAAATCCCTTTCGGTTTCGTCTGCCGATATTTGTCGGCTCAAAGCCCTGGTTCGTGACCGCAACGCGCCGCAGAAGCAGGTCTGGCGGGCCGAGATCGTGCTGCTTACGGCCGATGGTGTCGGCACGAACGAGATCATGCGGCGAACCGGCAAGTCCAAGACCTGCGTATGGCGCTGGCAAGAACGCTTTATCGAGGCGGGGTTCGACGGGTTGCTCCGCGACAAGACGCGTCCCTCGCGCATCCCACCGCTGAGCGCCGGGGCCGCCGAGCGCGTCGTCGCGCTGACACTTGGCGAACCGCCTGGCGAGACGACCCACTGGACCGGCTTGTTGATGGCGAAGGCGGCGGGGCTCAGCGTCAGCTCGGTTCAACGTATCTGGCGCAAGCACGGCCTCCAGCCGCACCGGATGCGCCAGTTCAAGCTGTCCAACGATCCGCGCTTCGTCGACAAATTGCGCGACGTCGTCGGGCTCTATGTCGATCCGCCCGCGCACGCCATCGTCCTGTCGGTCGACGAGAAGAGCCAGATTCAGGCGCTGGACCGCACCCAGCCCGGACTGCCGCTGAAGAAGGGCCGCGCCGGAACGATGACACACGACTACGAGCGGCACGGAACGACGACGCTGTTCGCCGCGATGAACGTCCTCGACGGCACGGTGATCGGCCGCAACATGCAGCGCCATCGCCATCAGGAGTTCATCCGCTTCCTCAATATCGTCGAAAGACAGGTTCCTGCGGGGAAGACGATCCACGCCATCATCGACAACTACGCCGCCCACAAGCATCCCAATGTCCGCCGATGGCTCGAACGCAATCCGCGATGGACATTCCACTTCACGCCGACGTCCGCTTCCTGGCTCAACGCGGTCGAGGGCTTCTTCGCCACTCTCACAAAGCGCAGGCTCAAGCGAGGCGTCTTCCGGTCCGTCACCGATCTGCAAGCCGCGATCAACCGCTTCCTCGAAGAGCACAATCAGCAGTCCAGGCCCTTCACATGGACCGCAGACCCGGACAAAATCATCGCCGCCGTCAGGCGCGGGCATCAAGTGTTAGATTCGATCCACTAGTGCCTGCGGCTTCGAAGATCGCGTCGCCGACCTGCCAATCACAAAGCCAGACAATTGTCGCCAAGCTTTAGTGGAAGTCGCGAATGCGTCAGATCCCGATTGGTCGAGAGTTCGGCGCGCCGGAAGCAACGCCGGTGAGAACGCCAGCGATATGTCGATGGCTTCGAGCTGCTTTTTTTGGCGTGATGACGATGGCGGCCCTGATCACAGTCGAGGCGCTGGCGACAAATCAGCGCCCGGGAATGGGCGAATTCCTCGCGACATTTTTTATCATCGTGGGGTTTTTGGTCGCGGACTAACGAGCGTCATGGGCACGCGCCGAGGCTGAGGGCCAATTCGATGCGCCCACGAGAGGACAATGGGCCGAGGAGGGAGCGCGAAAAGTGGCTGAGGCCGTAAGCTTTTCAACCAAGGATGTCGCAAATATCGCGGCCCTCGCGGGCGATTGTCTAAGGACCAGGAAGATTGACGTGAGGACCGCGCGCCGAATCATTAAGACGGCGGGTCGAGCCCTAAGGGCCCTCCGCGCCAAATCGCGGACCGCACAAGCGGATCTCGCCGCTCGCAATAGATACGACCGCGAGATTTCGTCCGCCGTGGCGCAGTTGCGCGAAGCCGAAAAGATGCTCGCCGGCCTTAACGCGCCGCCGGCGATCGACGCCGAAGATCCCGGTGATTCTGAGGTGGCAAACAATAGTTGCGCGCAGAAGTCGAAGGGCTCGGCGCCCGACTGAAGGATGCGTCAATAATGGGCGAAAGCGAGCAAAGAGCGCTTTTTGACAGCATGGGCGTTTACGAAGTCGAGCGACTTGTCGATACCCATCGGCTCAACGATATCGCGGAACGTCGAGCTATTGCCTGGCTTGCGGAAAGAAATCAAGGTCGAGCGGCCCTACGCAAGAGGTCTTTCCAATTTGAAACCTTGGAGATTGCGAGACCAGCGGAGGACGCAGCGTGGAACTCTGCCCACGCGGCAACGAAAGCCTATAGAATTGCTGCCGCAGCGTTCGTTATGGCGACGATCGCGATAATCGTATCGGTCATTTCTATGTTCAAATCGAGCTAGTGGATCGAACCTGACAGTTGAATCCCGGATGGGATTCCCTCTGGGATTTCGGCGTGCGAGTTTGCGTGATGCGCGCAGGAAAATCCCTTTCGGTTTCGTCTGCCGATATTTGTCGGCTCAAAGCCCTGGTTCGTGACCGCAACGCGCCGCAGAAGCAGGTCTGGCGGGCCGAGATCGTGCTGCTTACGGCCGATGGTGTCGGCACGAACGAGATCATGCGGCGAACCGGCAAGTCCAAGACCTGCGTATGGCGCTGGCAAGAACGCTTTATCGAGGCGGGGTTCGACGGGTTGCTCCGCGACAAGACGCGTCCCTCGCGCATCCCACCGCTGAGCGCCGGGGCCGCCGAGCGCGTCGTCGCGCTGACACTTGGCGAACCGCCTGGCGAGACGACCCACTGGACCGGCTTGTTGATGGCGAAGGCGGCGGGGCTCAGCGTCAGCTCGGTTCAACGTATCTGGCGCAAGCACGGCCTCCAGCCGCACCGGATGCGCCAGTTCAAGCTGTCCAACGATCCGCGCTTCGTCGACAAATTGCGCGACGTCGTCGGGCTCTATGTCGATCCGCCCGCGCACGCCATCGTCCTGTCGGTCGACGAGAAGAGCCAGATTCAGGCGCTGGACCGCACCCAGCCCGGACTGCCGCTGAAGAAGGGCCGCGCCGGAACGATGACACACGACTACGAGCGGCACGGAACGACGACGCTGTTCGCCGCGATGAACGTCCTCGACGGCACGGTGATCGGCCGCAACATGCAGCGCCATCGCCATCAGGAGTTCATCCGCTTCCTCAATATCGTCGAAAGACAGGTTCCTGCGGGGAAGACGATCCACGCCATCATCGACAACTACGCCGCCCACAAGCATCCCAATGTCCGCCGATGGCTCGAACGCAATCCGCGATGGACATTCCACTTCACGCCGACGTCCGCTTCCTGGCTCAACGCGGTCGAGGGCTTCTTCGCCACTCTCACAAAGCGCAGGCTCAAGCGAGGCGTCTTCCGGTCCGTCACCGATCTGCAAGCCGCGATCAACCGCTTCCTCGAAGAGCACAATCAGCAGTCCAGGCCCTTCACATGGACCGCAGACCCGGACAAAATCATCGCCGCCGTCAGGCGCGGGCATCAAGTGTTAGATTCGATCCACTAGCTGCGCCCCTTTCCGGGCAGTTCCGCCAGATTCCCGCAACTTACGACCACTCGCGTAACACGGACCGGACGCGCCGGCGAATACCGGCGACAGCGAGCGGACCGCCGTGACATTCTGTTGCGGGCGCCGCGCGAGGTCCCGCTGTCGTAGGTTCGGCCGCCGCCGCCGGTGAAACAAGGCTCGGGCTCATGACTGCCGCCCCGGAGGGGACTAGGCCCATGACGGCAGCATTCGGATTTGGCGTTTTCGAGCAAACTGTTAGCAGCCCGCGAAGGCAGAACGAATTCGGGCGATCGGTCCTTTCGCAAACGTTACCTTCCCAAAAACAGAATGTCGTGCTAGACTTATATGATGACGGACGTGCAGGAGCGCGCGCCACCAGCGCTTCGCCCCTGCGCTAAAAAAGCGCCGGAGAAAAGCGAAAGCCGGAGGAAGTCGCCGCAAGCCATTGAAATGGTTGGATTCGGCCATGGAAATCCAAGCGAATGCAAGGGTTTTCCTTGGATCGCCTTTGGGCCGGCTTGGCTCCGCTTTTCTGGGGTTGGTTAAATAAAAACAGTCAGAATTTGTCTATAGGCGGCGCTACTTCTTGTGCCTCGCCCGGAACGCCTTCGCCCATCCGGCTCTCGTCTCCTGCCGCCCGCGTGCGACCGCGAGTGCATCCGGCTCGACGTTCCTGGTGATGACCGAGCCCGAGCCGACATAGGCGCCGTCGCCGATCGTCACCGGCGCGACCAGGGCCGAGTTCGAGCCGATGAATGCCCCGGCGCCAATGTCGGTCCTGTGCTTGGCGAAGCCGTCATAGTTGCAGGTGATGGTTCCAGCGCCGATGTTGGCGTGCGCCCCGACCCGCGCGTCGCCGATATAGGTGAGGTGGTTGACCTTGGCGCCCTCCTCGATGGTGGCGGCCTTGATCTCGACAAAGTTCCCGACTCGAGCCTTGGCCGCGATGTCCGCGCCCGGTCTCAAGCGGGCGAACGGGCCGATGACGGCGCCCCCAGACACCCGCGCGCCCTCGAGATGCGAGAACGCGCGGATGACCGCGCCATCCTCGATCACGACCCCACGCCCGATCACGACATGCGGCTCGATGAGCACGTCACGGCCGATTCTCGCGTCAAACGCCAGGAACACCGTGTCGGGCGCGGTGAGGGTCGCGCCCTCGGCCATCGCTCGGCGGCGCAGCCGGTACTGCAGCGCCGCCTCGGCGGCGGCGAGCTGGGCACGGTCGTTGACGCCCATCACCTCCCTTTCGGCCGCCACCAACGCCCGCGCGACGATGCCCCGCCGGTTGGCGATTTCGACGATGTCGGTAAGGTAGTATTCCCTCTGGGCGTTATCGGGCGTCACGGCATCCAGGAGCTTTAGCGCTTCGGCTCCGCTGAAGGCGATCGGGCCGGCGTTGCAGAGGCGCGACGCCCTCTCTTCGTCATTCGCATCCTTCTGTTCGCGGATCGCGATCAGGCGGCCCCCGCGCTCGATGAGCCGCCCGTAACCGGTCGGATCGGCGGCCTCGAAACCGAGCGCGACGACGCCCGCGCCTTGGGCCAGCTCGGCGCGCAACGCCGCCAAGGTGGACGGCCTGATCAGCGGAATGTCGGCGTAGGTGACCAGGACATCGTCATAGCCCTGGGCGATCTGCTCACGCGCGGCGAGGACGGCGTCGGCGGTGCCTCGTCGTTCGCGCTGGACGACGATTGTCGCCCCCGGCGCAACTTTCAGCGCCTCAGCAGATACGCTGTCGCGATCAGGCCCTACAACGACGACGACCTCGCCCCCGGCGCCCTCGAGCACGGACGAGAGCGAATGCGCGAGCATCGAGCGGCCGGCGAGTTCATGAAGGACCTTCGGCCGCGCCGAGCGCATCCGCACTCCTTCGCCGGCGGCAAGCACGATGGTCAGAGAGCGCCGGGAATTGGCGTTCATGGGATCTCTCAACAAGGCGTGGTCTCGAGGCGAGGTTGGACGGGCCCGAATCGCAACGTCACGCTCCGCACTATCGCTGCGGTCCACCGCAGTTTCCAGCCGCCAAAGCGTGACCAACGGCGGTGGTTTGGCCGCAGGGCGCAAAATGCGTCTCGCTGCGCCGCAAAAAACGATATACAACCATTTGGCCAAGGACGGAACGCGTCGGGCTTGCGGCGCGGTTTTCTCCTCCGGGCTGACTTACATTTTGGCTGGGAACGACGCCAGTTCGGGCTGTCTTGTGCGGTCCCGTTCGGCGCCGAGCGAACGAAGAATACGATGGCGGACAGGCAACGTCGCGAATTCTTGCAGCTGGCGGTCGGCGGAGCCCTCGCCGCTTCGTTGGCCCGTTCTGCCTCGCCCGCCGCCGCCGAACCTCTGGGGCAGCCGGTTCCATTCTCCGTCGACACCGTGGTGAAGATGGCGGTCGAACTGGCCTCGAAGCCTTTCAAAGCGCCGGAAGCGCCGCTGCCAAGCGTGTTTTCCGGCCTCACCTTCGATCAATACGCATCGATCCGACGAGTGCCGGGGAGCGCGATCTGGAGCGACCAGAAACTCGGCTTTTCGCTTGAGCCGCTGCATCGGGGCTTCGTGTATACGACGCCGATCGCGATAAACATCGTCGAAAACGGCATGGCGCAAAGGGTGATTTACGACGCGGCCAATTTCGACTTCGGAAAGCTGGAGCCCCCTGCCGTTCTGGGCGATCTCGGGTTTTCGGGGCTGCGCATCCTCCGAGGATCCGAACAGGGATTCGAAGATGTGGCGATCTTTCAAGGCGCGAATTTCTATCGCGCGCGCGCGCACGCCCAACCCTTCGGCGTTACCGCTCGCGGTCTTGCGATTCGGACCGGTGACGAGCCGGGCGAGGAATTTCCCTTGTTCCGAGAATTCTGGGTCGAAAAGCCCAATCCAGCCGCCGACACCCTGACTCTTCATGCGCTGCTCGATTCCGCGAGCATCACAGGCGCGTTCCGGTTTACTCTGCGCCCACTCGAAGCCACCATCATCGACACTGAGGCGACGCTGATCGCGAGGGCCGGAGTCGACAAGCTGGGTTTGGGCGCCATGGCCGCTACCTACCTGTTCAGCGGCCTGGACCATCGCCTAGTCGACGATGTCCGCGCCGCAGTCTACGAGTTCGACCGGATTGCAGATTCTAACCGGA
Source organism: uncultured Alphaproteobacteria bacterium (assembly GCA_963794655.1). Lineage (GTDB taxonomy): Bacteria > Pseudomonadota > Alphaproteobacteria > Rhizobiales > Beijerinckiaceae > Roseiarcus. The sequence continues at coordinate 32,853 of CAWCEV010000002.1, read as the reverse complement.
AGCGGCGAATGGCTCTGGCGCCCGGTCTCCAACCGCGAAACCCTGCAGATCTCGGCCTTCTCCGACCTCAACCCGCGCGGTTTCGGACTTCTGCAGCGAAGCCGTTCCTTCGACGCTTTTTACGACGACGACACGCATTGGGAACTCAAGCCGTCGCTGTGGATCGAGCCGATCGGCGATTGGGGCGAGGGCGATCTCCGCCTGTTGGAGATCCCGGCCGAAGCCGAGACCAATGAGAACGTCATTGCGCAATGGCGCCCCAAGACCGGCATGGCCGCGGCAACCAGCCGGATGGTTGCTTATCGGCAGTTTTGGTGCTGGTCGCCGCCTTCGAGGCCTCCGCTCGCGTCGTGCGTCTCGTCGCGGCGGGGTAAGGTTGGAAACCACCAGCGGTTCGCGGTCGAGATGGAAGGCGATCTGTTCGCCGACCCTGCCAAAGCCGCGGCCGCGACCGCGGACGTTCACGCGGCTCCCGGCAAAATCGTATCGGTTCGCCTGTTTCCCTATAAAGATAGGCGTTCGGTACGGGTCGTTTTCGACCTGGACCCTGGATCGGAGACCTATTCCGAGCTGCGCCTTACGCTTAGCGTCGACAATCAGCCGGCGAGCGAAACATGGCTATACCGGTGGACAGCCTGACGCTCACGCCCAAGGATGCCGGGGCGGCCGACACTGGCTCGTCGCTCGGCTCCTCAATGCCCGGCTTCGCGCCACTCGCCATGCCGGTGCAGTCCTTCAAACGGTTCTCGCGTCGCGATCGCCGCCGGCTGGTCGCGCCGCGCTTAGCGCGAGCGCCAGCACTGATCCGGCTCTTCGTTTTCGGCGGCGCCCTGGCATTGACCGCCTATGGCGCCGATCAGATGTTCAGGGTCGTCTCGGTCGGTACGATCACGCCGCTTGAATGGGCCATGGTTGTGCTGTTCGTCGTGACGTTTTCCTGGGTGACGCTTTCGCTTACCTCGGCCATCGTCGGCTTTGTCTGGCTTCTCGCCCATCGCGGCCGACGCGAACCGACGCCGTGCCTGCGCGAGCGAACAGCGGTCGTGATGCCGATCTACAACGAGGCCCCCTCGCGCGTGTTCGGCGCTATGCAGGCGATTTTCGAGGACGTCGAACGCACGGGCCAGGCGCACACGTTCGACTTCTTCCTGCTGTCCGACACCACCGACGCCAATGTCTGGATCGCCGAGGAGCGCGCTTTCGTCGCGTTGCGCGGGCGACTGCCGCACGCCCGTTTCTATTACCGGCGACGGCGCAAGAATCTGGCCCGGAAGGCGGGCAATATCGCCGATTTCGTCATTCATTGGGGCGGCCACTATCCCCACATGGTCGTCCTCGACGCCGATAGCCTGATGACGGGCGAGGCCATCGTCGGACTCGCGGCGGCCATGGAGGCGGATCCCGACGCCGGCATTATCCAAAGCCAGCCGCTCGTCGTGAATCGGAACACCATGTTCGCGCGGCTCCAGCAGTTCGCCGCCCGGATCGCGGGCCCGGTGATCGGCGCGGGCTTGAGCGCCTGGATGGGGCGGGACGGCAATTACTGGGGCCACAACGCGATTATCCGCACCCGCGCCTTCGCCGATCATTGCGGACTGCCGGACTTGCCGGGCAAGCCGCCGTTCGGCGGCCACATCCTCAGCCATGATTTCATCGAGGCGGGCCTGATGCTTCGCGCCGGCTACACTGCCTACATGCTGCCCGACCTCGGCGGCTCGTACGAAGAGAGCCCGCCCTCGCTCATCGACCTTGCCGCTCGAGACCGACGATGGTGCCAGGGCAATCTTCAGCACGCCCGTCTGATTGGCGCCAAGGGATTCACCCTGGCGACGCGGCAGCATCTGGCGCACGGCATCATGGGCTATCTCGCTTCGCCGCTGTGGATGGCGCAGTTGCTGGTCGGCATCGTGCTCGTGCTGCAGTCCCACTACATTCGGCCCGAGTATTTCACCAAGGAATTCTCGCTCTTTCCCGCTTGGCCACGGTTCGACTACGAGCGCGCGCTGCAGCTGTTCGAGCTGACGATAGGCATCCTGCTGGCGCCGAAATTTCTCGGCCTTCTGCTGGCCCTCGTCGACCGGAAAACGCGCAGCGGCTCAGGCGGAGCGCTCGGGCTCATCGCCTCGACTTTTGTCGAGATCGTCATTTCCGCTGCTCTGGCGCCGATCATGATGCTGATCCAATCCGGGTCGGTGGCGCAGATCTTGTCGGGACGGGACACCGGCTGGAATCCGCAGCGGCGCGACGACGGCTCGATCCCTTTCAGCAGCATCGCGCGACGCCATCGCTCACACGCCCTGCTCGGCGTCATCACGCTGTTCGCGGCGGCGCTCATTTCACCCTCCCTCGTGGTCTGGATGTCGCCGACCATCGCCGGCCTTATCCTCTCCATTCCGCTGTCCTGGGCGAGCGGAAACCTCACGATCGGCCTTGCCATGCGCCGGATCGGGCTCCTGCGCACGCCCGAGGAAACCTCACCGCCCGCGGTCGTGAGCCGCGCCAATGAGCTCGCGGCCGAGCTTGAGCTGACCGGCCGCGACCATGATGACGCCCTGCAGGCGATCTCGTCCGACCCGGCGCTGAGGGTCCTGCACGAGTCCTTCCTCGCCGAAGCCGCCCGTCACCGACGAGGCGAAGTCGAGGTTGACGTGGCGGTCGCCGCGGCGAAGCTCAACGACGCCCAAACCCTCGAGGACGCCCGCGCCTGGCTCACCCCGCGCGAACGGCTCGCCGTCCTTGGCGACCGGGCGCTGATCGCCATGCTGGCGCGCTTGCCGAGCGCCGCGGACGGGCCGGGTGCGGCCTGACCGACGATCGCGAAGCGGCATCCAAGCTTAGCCAAGCCCGCCCAGCCGGGGCCAAAGGGTGGTCTAAGGCCGTCAAAGGAAAAGCCTTGGATTTCCTTGGATCGCCTTGTCCGGATCGAGCCGTTTCAGAGGGTTGCGCCAACTCCCTGGCCCCCTTTGTTTTGTCGGTCCAAACGGCGGGAACGCGGGATCAGGCGGTGCTGCCGCAGCGGCTCTCTCTCCGTTCGAATCGTGATCATGGGAAAATCATATCACATATTCTGATTTACGGAAATGCTTTTCTTCGCCGCGCCCTCCCGGACGCGTCACGACCGCGGCTCTTGGCGAACCTGACCGGGACCTGCCGTCCGTGAGCGGGATCAGCGGGGTTCCACCGCCCCCTCCCCGATTGAGCCGCCTATGTCGGCCCGCCGCCGTGCGGACTGCCCCGCCCCTCCCCTGGCCGGGACTGCCCGGCGCGGTTGAGCGCGGTGATGGACAGGAAGCCGCCGATCCACGACCCCAGCGCCGCGAACACCACATAGACCCAGTTCGACGTGTAGCTTATGACCGCGAACGCCGCGAGCAGGTACCAGGCGCTACTCCAAGAAGCCGCCGCGATGCGGCGCCTCGCCGCCACGGCGGCGGTGAATTGCACATAGATCGCGTCGGTGAGCGCGGTCGTGACCACGACCCCTCCCGCGATCAGCGGATCGATGGTCGGCAGATTCATTGGTTTCCCCGCTTCGTTTCTGGCGGCGGCGCGCGCCGCCGCCAGCGCGTACCTAATCTCCGCGACGGTCAAACGCTCGCGCAGGCGATGCTCGTCGTTTTTGCCGTCTCCCTCACTCCTCCGGCATCCCCGCCTTGCGGAGGCCTTCGTAGACCCACTCGTTCATCTCGACGAAGCGTGGATCGCCGCCCAGCGACGTCTGGTGCGCCTTCCATGCCGCGATCGTGTTCAGCGGCCCGGTCGAGGGCAACGCGAGGTAACGCTGCAGCGCCTCGCGCGCTTCCAAATCGTGACCGGTCAAGGCAAGCGCCGCCACGAGGACCAAATGCGTAAAGTGATTGTAATTCGGTGTGATTGCTATCGCACGGCGAGCCTGTTCGATCGCCTGGTCATAACGCTTCAACCCGAGTTCATCCCCCGCTTTGTCTCCGTGCCAATACGCGAGGATAGAATCGTATGGGCTCGCCTGAATCGCCTTGTCCAAAAATTCGATGCTCTTGTCGAATTCCCCGAGCCGTATGTAATCGAAGCCAAGCTCGCCGGCGGCATAGACGTTGGACGGGTCCAGGGCCAGCGCTCGCTCGTGTTCGGCGACGGCGTCTTTGGGGCGCCCCTGGGCTCGAAGGATGCTCCCCTTCACGGCGTGAGGCCAAGTATAATCTGGATCGAGCGCAAGCGACTTCGACTCCAATTGATCGGCCCGTTCGAGGTCGCCTTTGGGGTCTTGGGAAAGGCCAAGCGACGCCGGCACGAAGAATTTGATTCCCAACGACAGCAGGGCGCGGACATTGTCGGGATCGATGGCGAGCGCCTGCTCGCAGAGCGCGTATGCCGCATCCGCCTCCTTGCCGATCCAACCGGCCTTCGACGTACCGTCGGAGCATTGCAGGGCCAGGTCCTCGGCGTCGCGATTGGCCGCGGGCGCCCGTTTGACGCTTGCCACATAGGCCTGCTGGAGCTGAAGGTCGAGCGTGTTCGAAAGATGCGCGACGATTGCGTCCTGCGTCTGCAACAGGTCGGCGCGCGGCGTGTCGAATTGTTCGGCCCAGAGGTGGGCGCCGCTCTCGGCGTCGATGAGCTGGGCGTTGACCCTCATCCGATCGCTGCTCGGCTCGACCGAGCCTTCGAGCACATAGCGTACGCCGAGATCCTTGCCGATCGCCTTGGCGTCGACGGGTTTGCCCTTGAAGGTCATGGCCGTGTTGTGCGCGATGACGAAAGTGTCGCGCATGCGTGCGAGACTGGTGGTCAGTTCATCGGTGAGCGCGTCGACGAGGTAGTCCTGCCCCGGATCGCCCGAGAGATTGGCGAAAGGCAGTACGACAATCGAAAGCCGAGCAACCCCGGCGGGCGGTTTCGCAGCGACGCTTGCGGGCCGGTTCGCATTAAGGACCCACCACGCGCCGCCGGCGATCAAGATGAGCAGGCCCGCGAGCGCCGCGGCGAGAGGCGCAAGCCCGAACCGCTTCTTCTGCGGCGCAGGCGTCGCGAGTGTCGCGGGTTCAGCCGGATTCGCGCGCGCGATCTCGCCGACCCCGAGTGCGTACACCCGCACCGGCTCTGCGATGTTTTTGAGCGTCCTATCGCCGAGGGCGATAAACTCGGCGTCGATCCTGCCGCGCACATGATCATAGGCGGACCCGGAGATGCAAAGGCCCCCCGGTTCGCCAATGCTTTCAAGCCGCGCGGCTATATTTACGCCGTCGCCCAGAATATCGTCGCCCTCAATCAGCACGTCGCCCAGACTGACGCCGATGCGGTATTGGATGCGCTTGGCTTCAGGCAGCGCCGCGTTTCGCTCCGCCATCATCTTCTGAATGAGGATCGCGCATTCGACCGCGGCGACGATGGACGGGAATTCGAGCAGAACGCCGTCGCCGGTGGTTTTAACCAACCGGCCACCAAACCCCCGCACGATCGGCGTCGCCGCGTCGCGTCGCTCGCGCACCGCGCGCGCCGTTCCCGCCTCGTCCTCGCCCATAAGGCGGGAGTAACCGACCACGTCGGCCGCCAGGATCGCAGTAAGCCTGCGCGTCTCGCTCATCACGCGCCCTCTTGGGGCAGCAAGACTATCCCAAACGCCAATCCCAGTCTGCCATTTTTGGACGGAAGGTCCGCTCAGAGGGACACTCTCTCCATACCGGGCAAGAAGCGCGGATTCACATTGACACGTTACCCGGCGGCGCTCCCACGGTCAGGTCGCCAGCCATCGGCGGCGCGCGGAACGGGCGGTCGAACAGTGGAAACAACAGTAGCCCGGAAAAAAAGCCGCCGACATGGGCGACCCAGGCCACCGGCGCGTCCGAGAAGCCGAATGTCTGCGCGCCCGCGCCGAAGATGAAGTTGGTCAGGAGCCAGATGCCGAGGAAGATCATCGCGCGTCGGTTCAAGAACACCTCGCGCAGGCTCGCGGCTGGGATCGATTCGATCTCGGGTTGTCCGAGCGGGCTCAAGACGCCGAGCGGCGCTCCGGGCTGAAACATAAAGCGCGTCACTGCGCCCATGAGGCCGGAATCGGCTCCCGAGGCCCCGATGAGCGGTGAGAAATCCATCGGAGCGCTCGCCCAATGGGCAAGCGCGCTGAAAATCGCGGTGACCGCCATGAACACAAGGAACCTCGCCGAGCCGAACCGGCGGGCGATCGGCGGCCCGAATGCGACGAGCCAGACGCTATTGAGCAGCACATGGGTCCAGGAGCCATGTAAAAAGGCGTAGGTGAGGAGCGTCCACGGCTTTGCGCCGCCGCTCAGGATGCGCAATTCGCGGATCATCCGCGCCTGTTGCAGCGCCGCCGGATCGGTGCGCGCGCGATCGAGCAATTCGAGAAGCCGCCGCGGCCAGATCGAGATTGTCAGCCGGCCGGGAACGAAGGCAAATTGGCGAACGACCGCGTCCTGAAACAACTCAGGCGCCCAGTTCATGGCTGCTTCGATAGCGATCAGAACGACGATGAGGGCAAGCACCACGAACGGCGCATTGAACATCGGCTCGCGGCGGCCCGCGACCCTGCGCGGCTCGAAAACGCTCATACCCTTGGCAGCCTTTCGGTCACGAACCCCGACGCCCTCGAACGAAGCCGGGACCGACGTGTCGAACCAATCTAACGTCGTGCGCGGGTTTTTGCGAGGGAGCCGTCCGGCGCTCAGGCGGATTGTCGAGGCAGGCGCCCGCGCGATTCCCTTCTTTCCGCGGGATGGCTTCGCTTCGCGGGCGTTGAAAGCTACGTTGCAGTCCGGAAGAGTTGGCCTTCTAGGCTTGGCCTTCGAGCGGGTCCGGGACGCTTATCTCGGCGGCGAGCAGTCAAGGACGCCGAAATGACGATTCACATACAAGCCGACGCCCTGAGCGACTTCTGCGCCGAGATTTTCGCTCGGGTCGGCTGCCGTCCGGAGGAAGCGCGCCGCGTCGCCGCGTCGCTGGTCGACGCCAATCTTACCGGCCACGACAGTCACGGCGTGATCCGCGTGCCGCGTTACGTCGATTGGGTCCGCGCGGGCGAAGTCGTTCCAAACCAGTCAATTGAGCGTCTCGTCGACACTCCGGTCATCGCCGTGCTCGACGGCCGCTTCGGCTTCGGTCAGACGATCGCGCCGATCGCCGTCGATATCGGCGTTGAAAAAGCCAAGGCGACGGGCCTCTCAGCAATCTCGCTGCGCAATTCCGGCCATGTCGGCCGGGTCGGGGAATGGGCCGAGCGCGCCGCGGCAGCGGGCTTGATCTCGATCCATTTCGTCAATGCCGCCGGCTCGATCCTGGTCGCGCCGTTCGGCGGCATGGATCGCCGGCTGTCGACAGCGCCGTTTTGCGCCGCCATTCCCCGCGAAGGGGCGCCGCCGATCGTGCTCGACTTCGCCACATCGCTGGTCGCCGAGGGAAAGGTCAATGTCGCGAGCCATGGCGGCAAGCCCCTACCGCCCGACGCGTTGATCGGCCCCGAAGGCGCGCTCTCGGGCGATCCGGCGCTTCTCTACGGCCCCCTGACTGCGGACAGCCCGCGCGACCACAGCCGCGGCGCAGGCGCGATCCGCGCGTTCGGCGAGCACAAGGGCTCCGGGCTCGCGCTCCTGTGCGAGCTTCTCGGCGGCTCGCTCACCGGCAACGGCGCGACCGGACCGGACCGCAAATTCTCCAATGGCATGTTCTCGCTCTACATCGACCCTGGCAGGATCGACCCGGCCCGTGTCTTCGACGCCGACATGACCCGCTATCTCGACTGGTTCCAGGAAGCGAAAGCGATACCGGGCAAAGCGGTAATGACCCCTGGCGAGCCGGAGCGCGCCGAACGCGTGAAGCGCACGGCGGCCGGCGTGCCGCTCACCGCCGAGGCGTGGGCGTCGATCGTTGCGACTGCGCGCAGCGTCGGCGTGAACCGGGATCCGTCGTTCTCAGCGTCGTCGCCAATCTGACGCCGCGTCGAAACCGCGTTTCGCCGCCTCCGCGCCGGCTCGCCTGTCCCGTTTTCGGACGGCGTGGATCGTCAGATGGTTAGCTTCGGGTGAAGCGTGGAACGTAAACCCCAGCGGCGCTCAGGCTCGCGCTTCGCATGGGCATGGCACGCTCCCTGCCTCGACTTACGCAAGCCGCCGCCAGCGGCCCAAAGCCGTCCCAATCCGGGACAGTCGTCAGTGCACAAAGCCGCAGGGGAAGCCAGTGAAGCTCGCCGTCACCATGGAGCTCCATGCGTACTGGAACAGGCTCAGGGGAGCGCGCAGCGCGCCCGAGCGCAACGATGTCGACCCGGGCGCGATCCGCGGCGTGCTTGCCGATACGTTCGTGCTCGATTTCGACGAAGCGCGCGGGTTTCCGTTCCGGATCGCCGGATCGAGGGCTAATGCGATCTTCCTGAGGGAACTGAGAGGCCTCTCCTTTCTCGAGCTTTGGCGCGACGCCGATCGCAAGGAGATCGATTCGGTGCTTCATTGCGTCGCCGATGAAGCGCAGCCGTTCCTCATCGGCGCCGAGGCCCGCCCGCCCGGTCTCGGAACGGTGGGCGTCGAGGCGATTCTCCTGCCGCTCCGTCACCATGGATTCACGCACTCGCGCGTACTCGGCGCCTTCGCCGTGCACGAGGCGCCATCGTGGATCGGGCTCGTCGGCTCCGGGCCGATCACGCTGACGTCGCTTCGCGCGCTCGATCCGCTGTCCCGGTCCCGTGAGTCAGGAGACGGCCCAGCTACGGCGGGCTTTTCGCTCCGCAACCCGCCCAGGCGTTACAAGCATCTCTTTGTCTATTCCGGCGAGCGCCGGACGAGCTGACGGGAAAACGCGGCGCGTAACAGCGCCTTAATCCCTCTCCGTTAAGGTTAGGATCGCTGGCGCCGGGCCTGCTCGCGAACATCGATCGCGTCATCGACCGTTCGCGTCCGGCGCCGAGAATCCGAGGAGCACGTCGTTGGGCGCTCTGGCATGGAGCATCGCGGAGCCGGCGCCGCTGGAGCGTCGGCGCCATCAGCGCGTGAAGGTGCGCCTGGCGGGGCGCTTCATGCGGTCGGACCGCCTGGAATTCGACTGCGAGTCGGTCGACGCCTCCCCCGGCGGCATCGCGTTCTCGTCCGAAGCCGGCGTTCAGCCCGGCGAACGCATCGTCGCCTACCTCAATCAGATCGGCCGGATCGAAGGCAGGGTGGTGCGAACTTTTCCGACCGGGTTCGCGCTGCAGATGACCTTGCCGCACGCCAAGCGCGAGAAGCTCGCCGATCAGCTGACATGGCTCGCGAACCGCCAATCGCTCGGGCTGCCCGAGGACCGGCGTCATGAACGGATCGCGCCGCGCGACCGATACACAATGCTGAGACTCGCCAACGGGCGCGAATTCACCGCGAGCCTGATCGATATCTCGATTTCCGGGGCGGCGCTCAGGGTCGACTTCCAGCCGCCGCTCGGCGCGCGCGTCGTTATCGGTTCGACGCAGGCGCAGGTCGTACGTCACCTCGACCTCGGGATCGCGGTCGAGTTCATCCGCCCGTTTCCGGCCGACGATTTCAGCGAAGACACCACGCTCTGACGCGTGGGACGCTCAAGGTCGGTCTGCCTCTCTTATTCCTCGTCGTCGAGATCGACGTCCAGAATCGCCATTTGCAGGGTGAAGGTCGAGCCCGCGGGATCGTCGGCGGAGATGACGCCGAGAAAATCGGGACCGTTGCTGAGCTCGACCGAGTCGGTTTTCTTGAGCCGGCCAGCGATTGTCAGCTTGTCGTTCTCGAACAAGCGCCGCAGATAGTCCTGCAGAACCGGGCGGCCGACCGGAACCTTCATCGCGAAGGCGAACGAGCGATCGCCGTCCTCATCGTCAACCGTGATCGTTCCGAGCTTGCGTTCGCCGAGCGACACGTCCGCCGCTTCCGCGGAGCGCGAATTCGGGACGACCTGAAGCGTCGGCGCGCCGAACGAACGGCGCAGGAACTCCCTGAGTTTCACGATCTCGGTTTTGTCCATGATCCCTCCCGGCCCGATGCCGCGCGCCGAGGCTCTGCCACGAACGGGCGCCGCCTTGCAAGGGCGGGCCGCGCGAGGATCTCGGCCTGCTCGTCTCCCCTTCTCCGGAGAGTAACGGCTGGGTGCAGCGGCCCCTAGGCTTCGAAAGCCTTCTCGGCGAGGATCTGGTTCATGTCGCGCGCAGGCTCGGCGCAGCCCGCCTCTCCCACGATACGCGCGGGGACTCCAGCGACCGTCTTGTTGTGCGGCACCGGATGAAGCACCACCGAGCCCGCAGCCACCCGCGCGCAATAGCCGATCTCGATGTTGCCGAGGATCTTCGCGCCCGCGCCGATGAGCACGCCGTGGCGGATCTTGGGATGCCGGTCGCCGGTCTCCTTGCCGGTGCCACCGAGGGTCACTCCCTGAAGAATTGAGACATTGTCCTCGATCACCGTCGTCTCGCCGACCACAAGGCTGGTCGCGTGATCGATGAAGACGCCCTTGCCGATGCGCGCATTCGGGTTGATGTCGACGCCGAACGCCGCCGAGACGAGGCTTTGCAGGATGAGCGCGAAATCCCGCCTGCCCGCCTTCAGAAGCCAATGGGACAGGCGATAGGCCTGCAGGGCCTGAAAGCCTTTGAAATAGAGCAACGGCTCCAACATTCTCAGGCATGCGGGATCGCGGTCGGCGACCGCCATGAGGTCCGCGTGGAACGCCTCGCCGATCGTTGGATCGCGTTCGATCGCCTCCTCGAAGGTGTGGCGGATCAGCGCTGCGGGAAGATCGCGATGATCGAGACGCGAGGCGACGCGGTGCGACACCGCCCCTTCGAGCGTGTCATGATTGAGAACGTTCACAGCCAGGAAGAGCGCAAGCTCCGGCTCGCGCCGTGAAGCTTCCTCGGCTTCCTGTCGGATGCGGGCGAATAGGGGATCATTGCCTGCGAGGCCGACGATCCGGGCGAGACCTTGCCCCATAGCATACTCCATACTCGGCCGAACAAAACAAACCGGGCGCGCAGACTAGCACAAATCCTGTCCTCGCGCGACCGCCCGCGCCCAGGAGCTTTGGTCTTCGCTTGGGCGCGGGCGTCCGGAGCCGCACGCTACGTCAGTCAGGGCAGTTGGTTGTGTGTTGAGTGACACTGGCGCCTGTATTGTCGTTCTGTGTCGTCGTCGTCTGGCTCGCGCAAGGCGGCCCGACGGGAACCGGCTCGACAACCGTGGGCCTCGGGCCCGAAGCGATGCCGCCGACGATCCCTCCCGCGGCGCCGCCGACCGCGGCCCCGACGGGGCCTCCCACAACGGCGCCAGCGACCGCGCCGCCGGCCGCGCCGGTTACGGCGCCGTTCCCGTCCGCGAGGGCGAGGGTCGGCAGAGCGATTGCCATAGCTGAAAGTCCGATCATCAACGCACGCATGAATTCCTCCTCATTCGAGAGGGTGTGCAACGCGATGCTCGATGGAATGGTTCCATGGCGAAGGGCGCCCACCCGCCAACCCCCCAACTCGCGAGCTCGTGAATGGGCCGGAGATGGAACTTCCCGACGGCTCAAGCGTTTGGGCGCGAAGTCGTTGGTTCGGACGACGCTTGGATATGTGAAGATGCGCCTGGTGCTCGCCTTGATCATTATCATCTATCTTGTCGGCGTCGGCGTCGTTCTATCGCCAGTCGTCCGCTCGACATGGAACGCGGAGCCCGCCTCGGCGCTCGCTGAGAGCGTTGCGCAAGCGCTGCCCGACGCGCTCGCCTGGCCCGTCAGGGCGGCGCATTCCGTGACAGGCTCCTGAGCGTTAGCGGGGCTGGATCCTCGCGGCCGGCGCAGCCGGCCGGTATCTCGGCCACATGCGGGTCAGAATCGTGTCGCGCCTTATCGCCGCGTGCCAGACGACCGCGGCAAGGTGCATGGCCAGAACGAACGCGATCGTCCACGCGAAAACATAGTGCGCCCAAGCCGTCGCCTCGGCGAGAGGCTTGTCCTTTTCCACGAGCCTGGGCAGTTGGAACAGACCGAACCAGGGCAGCGGAGCGCCGCTTGCGGTCGAGGTCAGATAACCGCTAACCGGCATCGCGATCATCAAGGCGTAGAGCGCGAGATGGCCCCCGCGAGACCCCATATGCACCAGTCTCCCGAGGGGTTCGGCATAGTCAGGCGCGCCCGCGATCAGTCGCCAGATGATGCGCAGCACGACCAGACCAAACACCGTCACGCCGATGGACTTATGGAAGAACAAGATTTCGGAACGAAAGGCGCCGCGTGGAACACGTGTCGCCCATACGCCAAGCGCGAGCCCAGTAAATATGAGCGCGGCCATCAGCCAATGAATTGCGCGCAATCCGGGATGGTAGACCCCAATATCGCGCGGCGGCGGAAATACTCTCATAAACTCGAGCTCAGAGAGACAATCGAGTCCGTTTGGCCTGTGAAAACGACCATCTCAAGGCCGCCGGCTCGCCTGTCGCTCACGCTTCGATTATCGCGACCGCCCGCGTCCAGCCGGCGGAGGCGCGCTCGATCTTGACCGGAAAGCAGGCGACCATGAATCCCGTCGGCGGCAGCGCCTTGAGATTGTGCAGCTTCTCGATGTGGCAATAGCCGATGTGGCGGCCCGCCTTGTGGCCCTCCCAGATGATCGAAGGGTCGTGGGTCTGAGCATAGCGTTTGGCCGTATGAACGAATGGCGCGTCCCAGCTCCACCCGTCGGTCCCGGTAACCCGAACGCCCTGGTTCAAGAGGTGAAGCGTCGCCTCGGCCCCGATGCCGCAGCCCGAGGCGACATAGTCCGGACGCCCGTACCTGGTCGCAGCGCTGGTGTTGACGAGCACGATGTCGAGCGGTTCGAGCTTGTGTCCGATGCGCGCTAGCTCGGCGTCGACGTCCGCGGCGGTCGCTACATAGCCGTCTGCGAAATGCCGGAAATCGAGCTTCACCCCGCGCTGGAAACACCATTCGAGCGGCACTTCATCGATCGTCGCGGCGCGCTCGCCCTCGTTCATCGTCGGGTGATAGTGCCACGGCGCGTCGAGATGCGTGCCGTTATGGGTCGAAAGGCGCACGCGCTCGATCGCCCATCCCTGCCCGTCCGGCAGATCCTCCTTCCTGAGGCCCGGAAAGAACGGCAGGATCTGCGGAAGACTCTGCTGGTGATCGATGTACTCAATTGTGGGGCCGAACCCCGGCGGGTCGGCGGGGACGTCGTTCTGCAACGGCGCCGAGATGTCGATGAAGCGTCGAGCCATGCCTTCCTCCTCATGTCCCGCTAGCGTCCGCTGCGTCTTTCGCGGCGCGCCAGTCTCGTCCCGAGCACGACGCTGGCGGCGAGGGCCGACGGCAGAACCAATGTCAGCACGAGGCCGACGACCCAGGCCGGAGCGGCGGCAAGCATGAGCGCACTCGCGACCATGACCCCGGCAAGGATCGCGACCGCCAGAAACCCGTCATCGACAAAAAGCCCGACCAGCTGCGCGACGATCGCGCCGATCATGCGGGTTCAGCCAATCGCGGCTTCAAGAGCGCGACCAGCGCCCCGGCCACGCAGAGGAAAAGCGCGACGAAGCCGAGGATCGCCGAATCCCCGCCGGGCCATTCGACGCCAAGGCTCTCGCCAGTCCAGAACAGCCCGAAGGCAGAAAGCATCACCCCGACCGCAAACTTGAGCGCATTCTCGGGCACGCGCGAAAGCGGCCGATGGATCGCCGCGCCGAGGACCACGACCGCGAGGCACGCCGCCAGCGCGCCGGCGCTCGCGAGCCCCATAAGGCCATGCGCCGCGCCGACGGCGATCACGATGAATACGACCTCGACCCCCTCGAGCAGAACCGCCTTGAAGGCGGTCAGGCCGGCGATCCAGTCAAGCCCCTGCGCCCGCCGGCGTTCCGCGGCGCTCAGTTCGCGCGTCTCGCGCTGAAACGCGGCGTCCTCGTCATGCAGAGCGATGACGCCAATCGCGCGCAGGATCGCCTTGCGCAGCCAGCGCAACCCGAACATGAGGAGCAGGACGCCGACGACAAACTGCAAGGCGCGAATGGGAACTGCGCCGATGAGCTGCCCGAGCGCGACGACGATCAGCGCTAGCGCAGCCAGACCTGCCGCGGCGCCGGTCAGCGCCGGCCGCCAGCCGCGCCCGAGCCCCACCGCGAGAACAATCGTCAGCGCCTCGACCGCTTCGACGAACGAGGCGACGAACGAAGCCCCGGCGACCGACACGATCGTAGTCATATTCGTCATTCAAGGCTCTTTCATGCAACGCTTTGCCAGCGTGTCAGCTAGACCGCCTGGCTAAGGAAAGCCATAAACCCCCTCCGATGAGGACGGTTCCGGATAGCCGGCCGAGCAGCTTCGCGCGCTTCGGCTTCATGAACCACGCGCGGCCCATTCCCGCCGCGACCGCCCAGGCGCAATCGGAGAGGCCTGCAAGGACGACGGTCGCGACGCACATCGCGACCAATTGCGGCCCGGCCGGCAGCCGCGGATCGATGAACTGCGGCAGGAAGGCGGTGAAGAAGACGATCGTCTTCGGATTGCTGAGCGCAACCAGGATTCCGCGCAGGAACCGCTTGCGGCCGGTCTCCATCAGCCTCGTGTCGCCGTCGCCCGCGTGCCGCCACGCCTGAACGCCAAGCCAGATGAGATAGGCCGCGCCGGTCCAGCGCAAAGCCTCGAACAGGAGGTCGGCATGGGCATGCACGAAACCGAGCGCGGAGGCGATCGCCGCGAGCAGCAGCGCGTTGCCCGCGGTCGTTCCAGCGCAGGTGATCAAGGCGGCGCGCCGACCCTGCATGACGCCGGTCGAGATGATGAGGGTCACGATCGGGCCGGGCGCGATGATGAGAACAATCGTGATGAGGAGAAAGGCGGTGAAAAGTTCGATGTTCATGACTGGTCGCTCCGCGCTCGAGCACGCTTTACCGCTAAGGCGCCCTCCAGAACAGCCCGATCGTGAGCGCGACGCCGATGGCGACGACGCAGAGTTTCAACAGCCTCTCGTTGACGCTCCTCAGCATCAGCGCGCCCGCCCAGCCGCCGAACGAGGCGCCGGCCGCAGTGACGAGCGCCTGCTGCCAATAGACGTCCCTGGAAAAGACGAAGATCAAGACCGCCGACGCATTGGCCATTCCGGCGAGGATATTCTTGAGCGCTCCCGCGTTGCGCACCGCGATGCCGGTCATGGCGAGCGCCGCCATCATCATAAAGCCGATGCCGCCGCCAAAATAGCCGCCGTAAACCGCGATGAGGAACTGGATGAGCGCCATGCCCCAGGGCGGCAGCCGACCCTCGATCTCGTCGACCGACCTGCGAAAAAAGCTGCCCCACGCGAAAAGCGCGGTCGCAAACAGGACGAGCCACGGCACGAGCCGCGCGAACACGCTTGCCGGCGTCGCGAGCAAAATGAGCGCCCCGATCCCCCCGCCGATGAGGCTTACGACAATAAGGGTCCGCATTGTCAGACCCGGCGGGCTTTTCGCATCGACGCGTCCGGTGAAGCCGGTGATGAGCTGAGCCGGAAAGAGCGCCACGGTGGACGTGATGTTGGCCGCGCGCGCGTCCATGCCGGTCAGCATCAGCGAGGGGAGAGTGATGAACGAGCCGCCGCCGGCGAGCGCGTTCTGCGTTCCCGCCCACAAGGACGCGACGAAGAGAATAAGCAGGGCGGTCATCGTTCGCGGGCTCCTACGATTACGCGAAGTCCCGCGCCGCGCGCGAATGCTCGGCTATCAGCGCGCCCAAGTCGAGCCCGACCGGCTGTCCGTCGACGACCCGCCATTCGCCCATGATCATAACCCGATCGGCGCGGTGGGCGCCGCAAAGGACGAGCGCGGCAAGCGGATCGTGAGCGCCCGAGAAGCGCGGATCGTCGAGCTTGAACAGCGCGAGATCGGCTTCACATCCCGCCTCGATCCGGCCGATGTCGGAACGACCGAGGCAGCGCGCCGACCCCTCCGTCGCCCAGCGCAGGACGTCGCGATGGCTGACTTTGCCGGCGCCGTAACGCAGGCGCCCGATCATCAGCGCGTGGCGAAGCGCCTCCATCATGTTGGAGGAATCGTTTGAGGCGGAGCCATCGACGCCGAGCCCGAGTGAAGCGCCCGCCGCCTCGAGCTCGCAGGTCGGACAGATCCCGGACGCGAGCACCATGTTCGAGGCCGCGCAATGGCAGACGCCGACCCTCGCCTTGCCGAGCCGAGCGATCTCCTCGGCATTGAAATATATGCCGTGAGCGAGCCATGTTCGGCTCGACATCCAGCCGGTCTCCTCAAGGAGATCGACCGGCCGAAGCCCATACATCTTGAGGCAGAACCGCTCTTCGTCCTCGGTCTCGCAGAGATGAGTGTGAAGCTGGCAGTCGTAGCGCTGAGCCAAGCGCGCGCTCTCGGTCATGAGATCCTTTGAGATCGAGAACGGCGAGCAGGGCGCGAGCGCCACGCGAATCTGCGCGCCCGGCGCAGGGTCGTGGAACAGCTTCAGCACCCGCTCGCTGTCAGCGAGGATCGTGTCCTCGTCCTGCACGACGCCGTCGGGCGGCAGGCCGCCGTCCTTTTCCGACAGGTTCATCGAGCCGCGCGAGACGGTCATCCGCATACCGAGCGCGCGCGCCTCCTCGACCTCGATATCGACCGCGTTCTCAAGGCCTTCCGGGTAAAGATAGTGATGATCGGCGGCGGTCGTGCAGCCTGAAAGCATGAGCTCGGTCAGCGCGAGGCGCGCCGCGAGCCTGAGCTGGTGCGGCTTGAGCCGGGCCCAGATTGAGTAGAGCGCTGTGAGCCAGGCGAACAGCGGCTTGTTGATCGCCGCGGGATGAGCGCGGGTCAGGGTCTGATAGAAATGGTGGTGGGTGTTGACGAGCCCGGGCAGCACAACATGGCCCGAAGCATTGAAGGTCGCGTCGATCCGTTCAGGCGTTTCGCCCCGCCGGACCAGCCCCGCGATCCTCGCACCCTCGACGACGAGCCCACGCTCGGCGCCGTCGGCGAAAATCGCCAGCGGGTCCTTGATCCACGTCCGCACCGCGCCCTCGCCTCCGACAATCCTCGATGGATCCATTGGGATGGCGCGGCCGAGTTTCTGTCAACCGGCGGGATTCGTCTCAGGCGGGCACGAGCCCGTATCGCAGCATGATCTCTTTGAGCTGCGCTGGATCAGGCTTGCCCGGACCGCTCACAGCTTTCGCGATTTCCTCGAAATAGGCGCGCCCGATCGAACCTGGGTTCAACACGATCAGGGCGCGCGCGGCGTCGCTGTGCAGATTTTCCGCGTGATGGACGGCGCCGCGCGGAATGAGCGCGCAGTCGCCCGCACGGAGTTCATGGGTCTCGCCGTTGATCCGCCCGGTCAATGTTCCCGACAGGCCGTAGATCACCTCGTCGACCTCGCGGTGATAGTGCGGGACGGGGACGCGGGCGTTGGGCTGGATGGTCATCTCGAAGATCACGAGGTCGCCGGAGCCCTGCGTTTCATCAACCAGAAACCGCAGTTCTATCCCACCGATCCGAATGATGTCTGCTACGGCGCTTTGCATGATTGCTCCCACTGTCGTAAAATTATTTTACTAATCGTTCGTAAAACGGTTTTACAAACATGTCAACGCCGTCAAATCGCAAATCTGGGCGCGCCGTTGCGCATACCGATGAAGGTCCGCCCTATGTCGGCGCGCTGCTGCGGCAATGTCTCGATCATGTGCGCGCCCGGATCGAAGCGGACCTCAAATCAGCGGGAGTCACGGACTTGCAGCCCGCCCACCTTGCCGTTTTCAGCTTTCCCCTGCCCGACGGGGTGCGTCCATCAGACCTTGCCCGCCGGATTCGCATGTCGCGGCAGGCGACCAATCACATTATCGGGCAGCTCGAAGGGATGGGTTACCTCGAACGGCGAGCCGAGCGAAAAGGCGAGCGCCGGCGGATCTACCTCACCTCCCGCACTTGGGAGGTGGTCAAGGTGGTCCAGGCGACGCTGCTCGAAGTTCAGGCGGAATGGACCGCCGAAATCGGCCACGAGCGGTTTCGTGATTTCATGGCGACGCTGCGAATCTTCGCGGCGCGGGGTTGTGGGCGGGTAATCGCTCAATGAGCGGCGATGATCGGCCCGCGCCCGTCGCGCGGGCCCCAGGGAGAAGGCTTACATCGGCGGCACGGCGCCGTTTGTGCCAACGACAACGCGGCCAGTGGAAAGGCTTCCGTCATCGCCGCGCTGCGCTGGAACGAAAACGGTCGCGCCGGGCTTGAGGTCGGCTGGCGTTGCGGGGCCCAGGGTGACAATCGGTATGCCGTCGGGAATTGAGATTTTTTTCTCCTGGCCGCCGCTGTAGGAGAGCGTGACGGTGCGTCCGTCGACGTCCTTGACGGCGTTTGCGACCGTCGCATTGGTCATGGTGCTCTTGGGTTTCAGATCCCAGGGATAGCTGCCCTCACCGGTCCCTTTCATTGCCATCGGAAAGATGAGCACCTCAATCGCTCCGTCGCCTCCCGACAAAATCCCCCGGCTTGATGTCCTCAATCGACGCCTTGGTGACGCCGCCCACCTTCCAGCCGGGATTGAGAGCGACCGCGCTGGTCGGGCCTTCGCGAGTTTTTACGGTAAGCGTCGACCCGTCGAGGCTGACGATCGTCCCGCGCAGCCGCACATTTTCCGCTGCTTGCGCGGGAGATGCGAGGGCAACCCCGAGAAACGCGAGAACCACGGCCAACGTCAATTTCTGATTCATCGCTTCAATTCTCCACAATGGGTAGTTGAACCCCGCGCCGTGACTATCCGGCAATCGAAGCGAACGCCCCGCGTCGGGCTTTTATTCGTCGGTTTCCCTGCCTCGCGCGTTTGTGATCGTCGGGTTCGGATCGCTGCGCCGGGGCAATCCTGTGCTATCGTCCCAGTGTCCCCAGAGCGCCATGAAAGAAACTCGCAAACTCGCCGCGATCCTTGCCGCCGACGTTGTCGGCTTCAGCCGCCTCGCCGGGGCGGACGAGGAAGGCGTGCTCGCAAGCCTGCGCGCTTTGCGCAGCGACTTCACCGACCCGACCATCACCGCCCACCACGGCCGGGTGGTCAAGCGCACCGGTGATGGGCTGATCGTCGAGTTTCGCAGCGTGGTCGACGCGTTGCGCTGCGCGATTGAGATTCGAGACGGTATGGCCGAGCGCAATGCCGGCGTCGCGCCGGACAAGCGCATCGAGTACCGCATCGGCGTCCATCTCGGGGACGTCGTCGAGGAGGCCGATGGCGACCTGATGGGCGACGGCGTCAACATCGCGGCGCGGATCGAGAGCATCGCTGAGCCAGGCGGGATTTATGTCTCGGAGGACGCCTGGCGGCAGGTGCGCGACCGGGTCAAGCAGACATTTGTCGATCGCGGCGAGCAGACGCTGAAGAACATCGCGCGGCCGGTACGGGTCTACGCCATCTCCCTCGCGCCGCCCGACGCCGGGAACGCGCCTGCCCACGCCCCCGCCGTCCCGACTGAGCCGCCCCGCTCATCGATCGCTGTGCTGCCGTTCGCCAACATGAGCGGCGACGCCGAACAGGAGTATTTCGCTGACGGTATTTCCGAGGACATCATCACCGCTTTGTCGAAGCTCCCGCAACTCTTCGTCATCGCCCGCAATTCGGCATTCACGTTCAAGGGCAGGAACGTCAACATCGGCGAGGTCGGCAAGAGCCTCGGCGTGCGCCACGTGCTCGAGGGCAGCGTCCGAAAGGCGGGAGGCCGGGTCAGGATCACCGCGCAGCTGATCGACGCGACGACTGGCGGGCACCTGTGGGCCGAGCGGTTCGATCGGGAGCTTACCGACATCTTCGCCGTGCAGGACGACGTGACGTCCCACATCGTCTCGGCTCTGGCCCTGAATTTGAGTGGGGGCGACCGCCGGAACATCGTCGCCGAGCGCACCGAAAGCCAGGAAGCCTACGACCTGTTCCTGCGTGGGCGCGAGCTGTGGTGGGCGTTCGCGCCCGAGGCCAACCGCGAGGCCGAGCGGCTGCTGAGGAGAGCCGTCGCGCTCGATCCCGGCTTTGCGCCCACCTTTGCCTTCCTCGCGGCGACGCTGGCCAACAAATACGCCAACGGATGGGCCGAAGCGCCGGTCAAGGCCCTGGACGAGGCGGAGAGGGCGGCGCGGCAGGCCGTCAACCTCGACGAACGGTATCCGTACGCGCTGTGGTCGCTCGCCATGACCCTCTCATGGAGACGGCGCAACGATGAAGCGCTCGCCGCAGCCGAGAAGGCCATCGTATTCAACCCAAGTTTTTCCGACGGGCACAGCATGGTCGGCGTGCTGCTGCACTTTGCCGGCCGGTCGGCGGAGGCAATCGGATTTTTCGACCGCGCCATGGCGCTCGATCCTCACTTCAACAGCATCATCCTCTATTTTCGCGCCCAGGCGGCCTACCAGCTCGAGCAGTACGCCGAGGCTGCGAGCCTGCTCAGGCGGCGCATCCTGCGCAATCCCGAAACCGACACCTCGCGGATGCTCCTGGCTGCGAGCCAGGGGCAGATGGGGCTCATCGAGGAGGCTCACGCCGCATGGAGAGAATTGCTGCGCATCAACCCGGCCTATTCGGTAGAGCAGCGCCGCAGTGTCCTTCCCTACAAAAATCCGGCCGATTTCGAGCGCATTGTCGAGGGCTTGCGCAAGGCGGGGCTGCCCGAGACATGACCTCGAGCGCAAGGTCGCGCTACTCCATCATCAGCTCCCGGTCGATCGGTCCGCGCGCGGCGACGACCTCCGCCCGGCGGCCACGGATGATGGCCATTTTCGCGACCCCGGTCAGACCCGAACCGGCGTCGAGATTGAGGCGGAAGCGGGAAATCTGATCCTTGTGCGAGGCCACGCGCCTGCCGTCGTTCGGAGTGTGGCCGTGGACGACGAACATGCCGCTGAAGCCCTCCGGTCCGGGCCGGTGGTTGAGGAACGGCCAGCGTACCCAGGCCCAATGGCGATCTTGGTCCAGGCTCGCAAGCGGTAGATTCCAGGGAATCGCGAGAAATGCCTCGAGGTCGAAATTCGGATTGACGCCCGCGTGAACGAAAAGGATCTCGCCAGAGCGCCAGTTCGCGCGCAAAGCGCCAAGCCAGGCGCGCACGCGTTCCGGCAAGGACGCGCGCGCCGCCGCCAAAAGTTCGTCGAGATCCGCTGGCGCCTCGTCGAGCGCGACGAACTCGGCCAGGGTCTGGTCGCCGCCGTTGGCGAGCCAGGCTTCGAGTCCGGTAATCGCGTCATCTCTTGGGGTGCTTGGATCGAGCACGCGGCGCATCATCGCCTCGTGGTTGCCCATCAGCGCAATACCCTCGTCGGCGCCGATGCGCGTCGCGGCGCCGATCGCAAGCTCGATCGCGCCGAGGCTGTCGGGCCCGCGATCGACGAGGTCGCCGAGAAAGACGATCGCACGCCTCTCGCGCAGCCTCGGCTCGCGCGCCGCCTCCTCGATGAGCGCGGCGAGGAGGTCGGCGCGGCCATGAATGTCGCCGATCGCGAAAATCTCCTGCTCCCAGCTGGCGGCAAGCGGCAGCGTGAATTCTTGGCGCTCCAGGGCTGCGGACATGCAACGGGGCCTTGCGAAAAATGGCTGAGCGCCGGAGCATTGCACGGCGGCGCGGACGCACGCTAGGATCGTGCCATGTTTCTTCAGTTCTTCGCCAACCTGCGTCAGGCGCATGTGCCCGCGACGCCGCGCGAATATCTCGATCTCATCCGCGCGCTCGAAGGCGGCCTCGCGGACATGTCGATCGACGAATTCTACCGGCTGGCGCGCGCGATTCTGGTTAAGGACGAGCGCAATCTCGACCGGTTCGACGTCGTGTTCGCCGCTACCTTCAAAGGCGTGCTGAATCTGTCGGCTGCTGTCGAGGCCAGGGGTTTGCCCGAGGAATGGCTGCGCCGGATGGCCGAGAAGTATCTGAGCCCCGAGGAGCGGGCCGAGATCGAGAAGCTCGGTTTCGACAAGCTGATGGAGACGCTGCGCCAGCGCCTTGCGGAGCAGAAGGGCCGCCACCAAGGCGGCTCGAAATGGATCGGCACGGGGGGGACTTCACCGTTCGGCGCCTATGGCGATCATCCCGAAGGCGTGCGTATCGGCCAGGACAAGGGTCGCCGGGGCAGTGCGGTCAAGGTTTGGGACCGGCGGGAGTTCAAGGACTTCGATAGCGAGGCTGAGCTCGGGCCTCGCAATATCAAAGTCGCGCTGCGCCGGCTCCGGCGCTTTGCGCGCGAAGGCGCCGCAGAGGAATTAGACCTCGACGGAACGATCCGTTCGACCGCGGACAAGGGCTATATCGATGTCCTGCTCAGGCCCGAGCGGCGCAACGCTGTCAAAGTGCTTCTGTTTCTCGACGTCGGCGGCTCGATGGATTGGCACGTCGAGGCGGCCGAGCAATTGTTCTCCGCCGCAAAAAGCCAGTTCAAACGGATCGACCATTTCTACTTCCACAATTGCCTCTACGAGAGCGTGTGGAAGAACAACCGCCGCCGCCATGACGAGCGGGCGTCGACCCGCGACCTGATCAATTCCTACCGCCGCGATTATCGGGTCGTGTTTGTCGGCGACGCCTCAATGAGCCCGCACGAGATCATGGCCCCAGGCGGCTCGGTCGAGCATCTCAATCCGGAGCCCGGGAGGGTGTGGCTCGAGCGGGCGATTCTCGCCTGGCCGCGCACGGTGTGGATCAACCCGACGCCGCAGAGCCAGTGGAGTCATTCGCACTCGACGGCAATGATCGCGGAGATCTTCCGGCATCGCATGTTCCCGCTGACGCCCGATGGCGTCGAAGCGGCAATGCGGGCGCTGGCCGCCTGAGCCCCCGGCGTCACTCCCTGACCACCAGCACCGAACACTGCGCGTGTCGCACGATCGTCGTGGCGTTCGAGCCGAGCAGATAATCCGACATAACCGGGCGATGCGACCCGACGACAATGAGGTCGGCGCTCCATTCCGAGGCCTCCTCCAAAAGCTCGTGATAGATCCCGCCCGCGCGCGTCGCGGCGCTCTTGCGCTCGGGCGGCAGTTCGATCCCGCCGAGAATGGCGTCGAGCTCCGATTTCGCGCGCTTCTCCTGCTCCTCATCGAAGTCCACCGGCACATATTCCATGAACGTCGCCGGGATGACCGGCTGGACATTGACCAGCCTGAGCTCGCCGCCGCTAGCCTTGGCCAATTCGAGCGCCTGCGGAAGTCCCTTGGGAGCCAACTCCGATTCGGCGAGATCGACCGCAAGAATGATGCGCTTGTACATCGCTACCCTCCTTAGGGACCTAAGGCCCCGCTCCTCAAGCGTCCCACGCTCCAACCTGAGCCGCTCTTTACCCTCTGGCAAGGCGGTTGAGGCAAAAAGCCTCAGTGCGCTCGGGGTCGCGCGCCGGTCGATCGGGGACACGGGAAATTGGCGACGATAGTCATTGTTCCTTAGCCGACAGATCGCTATAAGGCCGCGAAATTCCGTACGGAAAGCAGGATTCGCCAATGAACGACGTCGCCGTTGAGAGCTACAAGCCGTCCGACGACGAACCGTTCATGAATGAGCGACAGCGGGAATATTTCCGCCGGAAGCTCATCGCCTGGCGCGAATCGATCCTGGCCGAAAGCCGCGACACGCTCGCCGCCCTGCAGCAGGAGAGCGAGAATCATCCCGACTTCGCCGACCGCGCATCCTCGGAGACCGACCGCGCGATCGAGCTTCGCGCTCGCGACCGGCAGCGCAAGCTGATCGCCAAGATCGAAGCCGCGCTGGCGCGGCTCGACGACGGTTCCTACGGATTTTGCGTCGAGACAGGCGATCCCATTTCGCTCAGACGCCTGGACGCGCGCCCAATCGCGACCCTCTCGGTCGAGGCGCAGGAGCGCCACGAACGGCGCGAGAGAATCTATCGCGACGAGTAACGAGCTGACGCAGCCTCGCTGCTAAGACGGATCTTCGGCGCGTCGCTTGAGCGGCCGACCTCTTGGAGGCCTGCGGCCCCGGCCCAATCGTCAGTTCAGCTTCTCGCGGCCGAGTAGGCGCGCCATTTCTGCTTCGAGCGACTCGAGGTCAGCGAACGGATCGTCCACCTTCGCCGGGCTCTTGGCGCCGGAAGCTGGGTTTGGCTTTTCGCCTAATTGGCGGATTTCGCCAAATTTCTGCGCGCCCTCGGGCGGCCCCTTCGTTGCACCGCGTGCCGACCCCGTGTTGGCCGAGGCGAGGGAGGGCGCCTTCGGCCCCGCGTGCGGATCCACGGCCGCGGTCGACGCGGCCGGTTCGGCGGTGTCCGCACGCGGAGGAGAAGGCGCAGCTGCGGTAGCCGCCGGTGGGTTGCCGGGGATCGGCGCCGATCTGGGAGCGACCTTCTCTGTCAGCCGGGTCACCATCGCACGGTTGGCGGAACCGCTCGCGGGTACGATCGGAGGGGGCATCGCGGAGCGGCCGGACGCGGCGCGGGGCGAGGGCGAACTCGCTGGCTCCAGCCGAACGGGTTCGCTCGATTGCGCAGCTGGGGCGGGGATCGGAGCCGGCCGCGCCGCCGGCTCGGGGTCGACTGATTTGGCCACTGGCGCTGGAGGCGCCGCCGGCGGGGGGGCCGCGGGCGCCGGAGCGGCCGCGGGAGCCGGAGCCGGAGCGGGTGCGGGGGTCGGCGCTGGGGGCTTAGCGGCTGCGGGGACCGTGGCTGGCGCTGGCGCCTTTGGAGCCGGGGCCGCTGCGAGAGGCGCCGGCGCCTTGGGAGCCGCGGGCGCCGGCGGCGCAGCGACCGGGGCTACGACTTTCGGCGGCGGCGCTTCGGCGACGACCGGCGCAGCGGCCAACGGCGTCTCGGTCCGGCGCGCAGATGTGCTCGGCGCCAGCAGGGGCGAGGCCTGGCTGTTCTCCCGCGCGGGCGTCAGCGCTCGGTTGATCTGCGATTCGACCACGACATCGTTCGGACCGCCGATCATCACCAGATGCTCGACATTGTCGCGCCGGACGAGGACGAGCTGTCGCTGACCGTCAAGACTGAAGGCGTCAACGAGGCCAAGGCGCGGCTGGCGGGTTCGTCCACCCGGAACACGGAGCCTGTGGGCGAACACCAACCGGTAAAGGATCGCCAGGACGACGAGCGCGGCGATGCCGCACGCCGCCAGGAATCCCATTTGAACGACCCGGTTATCCGCGAACGGAAGCTGATCCAACCACTGCATGCCCAATCCAAGACTCCCCCCGCCGAACGCGCCATACCCCTGACGGCAGCTCTCGCGCGCGCTACCCAGACGAGCGCCATCGTCGCTGCCCCAGGGCCTGTGCAAACGCGCCGCCGGCGATCGCGCATCCCGCGCGCGCCGAATCCGTCCCGGCGCTTATGTGACATCCATAACAAAATGCGATCCCGTTGAAAACTGAAGCTTTCGCCCCACTTTCGCTCAGGTTCGGCGGTTCGCCGTCAAGACATCCGACGACGCTCATGGTACCACACGCGCGACCGCGAGCGACTCGGCGGGAACGCGTTCGGCAATGTCCTTTCGGGGTTTGAGCCTCAAATGAAATCGGCGCTGCCTCCTCCGGTGGACAGAATCGAGCGGACGGTAAACCCGCTCGCGCTCGCGATCCTTATCGTGTGCCTGGCGGGCGCTCTCCTGGCCTTATGGCTCGCACCGAGCGCCATCGGGGCGACGCTGCTCACCTGGATGATCGTCATCCTCGCCGTGTGCGGAGCTTTCGGCCTTCTTTTGTTCGCTTTCGGCCTGCTGCAATTCCCGACCCGCGCGGCGCGCCTGGACACAACCAAGGCAATCGTCGACTCTAATCCGGACGGAATCCTGGTCACCGACCGCGAATCGCGGATCGTCTACGCCAACGACGCCTACCGGGCGCTCTCCGGCGCCCGCGCCGCCGGCGACCTTCGTCCGGTCGAGCGCCTGTTCACGGGCTCCCCCGACGTCTCGGAGTCGGTCTACCGGCTGTCCCAGGCAGCGAAGTCCGGCGCGCGGGCAAGCGAGGAGCTGCGTCTTTCGCCGCCGCCGAGCGGCGAAGGTGAGGTCGCCTGGTATCGCGTTCGCGTACGCCCGCTCGAGGGCGCGGCCAAGGACGGGATGATGGCGTGGACGGTCTCGGACGAGACCCGCGATCACGACCGGCATGAAACCTTCTTCCAGGACCTTCAGCACGCGATCGACTATCTCGACCACGCGCCCGCCGGGTTCTTCTCCGCCGAGCCCGACGGCGCAATCGCCCACATGAACGCCACCCTCGCGGGATGGCTCGACTACGATCTCGCCCAGTTCGGCGTCGGTCGGTTGAAGGTCGACGACGTTGTCGCGGGCAATGGCGGTGCCATGCTCGCGATGGTGTCCGGGGGCCCGGGCGAAGTGACTACGCAGCAATTTGACGTCGACCTCAAGCCTCGCCAGGGCCGGGTGCTGCCGGTCCGCATCCTGCACAAGGTTGCCTTTTCCAGCGACGGGGCGCCCGGTCCGTCACGCTCACTGGTGATCAACCGCGCGCCGGGCGAGATCAAGGGCGAAGACCTGCGCGCCGCAGAAGTGCGCTTTGCCCGCATCTTCAATTCGACGCCGGTGGCGATTGCCGCGGTCGACGCCGCGGGCGCTGTGCTGCGCCCCAATGCGGCTTTTGCGCGGCTCGCCCAGGCCGTGCTCAAAACCGACGCAGCCAAGGGAAGGCTATCGATCTTCGACCTGGTCGCCGAGCGCGATCGCCCTGCCTTGGGCGCGTCGATCGAGGCGGCTGCGCAAGGCAAGGGCGAGATCGCTCCGCTCGACGTGTCGCTGGAAGCGGCGGCCGGCTCGCGTTCGGCGCGCCTCTTTGTCTCGGCGGCTGACCCGAAAACCGACGAAGGCGCGAGCGCGACCATCTTCGCCCTCGACACCACCGAGCAGAGCACGCTGCAGGAGAATCTGGTCCAAAGCCAAAAGATGCAGGCGATCGGCCAGCTGGCCGGCGGCGTGGCGCACGACTTCAACAACGTGCTGACCGCGATCATCGGCTATTCCGATCTTCTGCTCGCCAATCATCGCCCAACCGATCCGTCCTTCCAGGACATCATGCAAATCAAGCAGAACGCCAATCGAGCGGCTGGCCTTGTACGGCAATTGCTTGCGTTCTCCCGCCGTCAGACCTTGCGTCCCCAGACGCTGCAGCTCAACGACGTGCTGTCGGAGCTTCAGATGCTGCTTCGCCGCCTCGTCGGCGAGACAATCCAGCTCGACGTCGTTTACGGACGCGACCTTTGGCAGGTGAAGGCCGACCTCAACCAGTTCGAGCAGGTGATCGTCAATCTCGTCGTCAATGCGCGCGACGCAATTCACGACGGCGGCAAGATCACGCTGCGCACCCGCAACTTTCCCGCCGCCGAATGCGGGGAATTGAAGGAGATGGCGATCATCCCAGCCGACTACGTGCTGGTCGAGGTCGAGGATACCGGCCACGGCATTCCGCCCGAGGTCCGGGCCAAAATCTTCGAACCCTTCTTCACAACCAAGGACGTCGGCAAAGGCACCGGTCTCGGCCTGTCGATGGTCTACGGCATCATAAAGCAAACCGGCGGCTACGTATTTTGCGACAGCGAGCCCGGTAAAGGCGCGACCTTTCGCATTCTTCTGCCTCGCCGCCATGCCGACGACGCCGATGAGCCGGCCAAGAAGGAGGTCGCCAAGCCCGCCGCCGATCTGACAGGCCGGGGCGCAATCCTGCTGGTCGAGGACGAGGAGGCGGTGCGCGCTTTTGCTTCGCGCGCGCTTGCGTCGCGCGGCTACACGGTGCTCGAAGCGGAGACCGGCGTTGACGCGCTGAGAGTGGCTGAGAAGGCGAGCGAGCCGATTGACCTTATCGTCTCGGACGTCATCATGCCTGAAATGGACGGTCCAACGATGCTGACCGAGTTGCGCCGGCGCGGATCGACCGCCAAGGTGATCTTCGTCTCCGGCTACGCCGACGACGCTTTTGCGCGCAATCTGCCGGAGGGCCAGGAATTCGTGTTCCTACCTAAACCCTTCTCGCTCAAGCAACTCATCGAGACCGTCAAGGGCCTGATGAATTGACGAGCGCCGCCGCGTTCTGACAAACCTAGCGGCGAGACCTTGCCAGGAGCCGACGTCGATGCGTTTTTATCGCCCATGACCCGCTTTGAGGGAACGGCCACTTATGTGGCGGGCGATGAGCTGAAAACCGCCGTCAACGCCGCGATCGCGCTCGAGCGCCCGCTGCTCGTCAAGGGCGAGCCTGGCACCGGCAAGACGCTGCTCGCGCAGGAGATCGCCGGCGCGCTCGGCGCTCCGTTTATCGCCTGGCACGTCAAGTCGACCACTCGGGCCCAGCAGGGCCTGTACGAATATGACGCCGTGTCGCGGCTCCGCGATTCGCAACTCGGCGATCCACGGGTCTCCGACATCGCCAATTATATCCGGCGGGGCAAGCTGTGGGAGGCCTTCGCCTCGCCCGTGCGCCCGGTCCTGCTGATCGATGAGATCGACAAGGCCGACATCGAATTCCCCAACGATCTCCTGCTCGAACTCGACCAGATGGAGTTTCATGTCTACGAGACCGGGGAGACGGTGAAGGCGCGCCGGCGGCCGATCGTCATCCTCACCTCCAACAACGAGAAGGAACTGCCTGACGCTTTCCTGCGCCGCTGCTTCTTTCACTACATCCGCTTTCCTGACGCCGAGACGATGCACAAAATCGTCGAATCCCACTATCCGTCGATCAAGCCTCGGCTCGTCGAGGAAGCAATGCGGTCCTTCTTCGCGCTGCGGGAGATGCCCGGATTGAAAAAGAAACCGACCACCTCCGAGCTGCTCGATTGGCTGAAGTTGCTGCTTAACGAAGACATTTCGCCCGATGCTTTGCGCGAGCGCGACTCAAAGAAGCTGATCCCGCCCCTGCACGGCGCGCTGCTCAAGAATGAACAGGACGTGCATCTATTCGAGAAGCTCGCTTTCCTTAGCCGGCGAGAGCGGTAGGCGGCCAGCCGGCCGGCCCCGAGCTCCCATCATTTTGATAGTGTTTTCGTTAGCGTGCGTAGATGGGTTCGCCCTCGGCCGTCATATCCGGCGCTGGGATCGCCGGCCCGACCCTAGCTAGCGTTCTGCGTCCCGGATCAGGATGGAGCGCTGGTTGAGGGGCGTGTCGCGCTTGTCGGTGACGCAGCGTTCTGCGTCTCGGTCGAGGCTCGATGCTCGCCATGACCGCGGCCTACGGCTGGCGGGCGAACTGGCGAAAGGCAGAGCGCTACGCACCGATGTTTGCAGCCTGCGAGAGCTGGCCGCGCCCCTATATCGACGCAAGCAGAAGGAGCCGACGCGCTTCTTGGCTGCATACGCGCCGGGCGCCAAATGGGCCTCATCGAGCGAAATCTTATCATCAACAGCTTCGCCCTGCCTGCGTCGCCCGGTTCATCGTCGGGCGGGAGCTCTTAGACAAGCTCGCGCTCCCCGACAGTGCGTGGGCCGCCGACCGACGGACATCGACCGGCCGTTAGGTCCATGCGTCACTTGCGCGAAATTGGGCTTTACGGTAGATTCTACTCGGTAATTATGTTGGCTATGTCACACATCGCGCCGTCGTGATGACCAGCCAAAGAGCCTTCTTGGGAAAAATCAGACTGCGCGTTAAGTCATTGGGCCGTGGGGCAGCGTGACCGTAAGAACTGAGATTGCCATCATAGGTGCGGGTCCCTATGGGCTGTCGCTCGCAGCGCATCTAGGGGGCGCGGGAATCGACTTTCGGGTCATTGGTCACCCGATGGACGCATGGCGCAACCACATGCCCGAAGGCATGCTACTCAAATCGGACGGATTTGCTTCGAACCTTTACGACCCGCAGGGCGAATATCCGCTTTCGCGCCACTGCCGCGAGCAGGGTATCGCTTACGACGACAAGCTCACTCGAGTGCGGCTTGACACGTTCATAAATTACGGCCTCGCCTTTGCAGACCGCTTCGTTCCTGAGCTGACTATAGCACTGGTCCAATCGCTTCGCCGCGAAGGAAACGACTTCGAGCTCCGTCTCGACGACGGCTCGCTCATCATCGCGCGACGCGTCGTCGTCGCCGTGGGCGTCGGGCCTTTCAAGAACATTCCCGAGAAATTGCGGCGCCTCAACGACCAAGTATCGCACACCTACGACCATCATGAACTCTCGATATTCGCCGGTCGCCGGATCGCGGTCGTCGGCGCCGGCGCTTCAGCGATCGACATCGCGGGACTAATGCGCGACCACGACGCCGACGTCGAACTGATCTGCCGCGCCGATCGGCTGGGTTTCGGCGGTCCTCGGAGATTAGATGAACCGCCCTTTTGGGAACGCCTTCGCAATCCGACTACCGGTATTGGCCCGGGCTGGCGATCTCGGCTCTGCACCGACGCGCCGCTCCTATTCCATAGGGGACCCGCTTCACTGCGCCACCTGATCGTCAAAAAGCATCTAGGCCCTTTCGCGGACTTCGTCATGAGGGCGAAAATCGAAGACCGAGTTCCCGTTCGCAGCGGCTGTGAAATTGCCGAGGCCGCACTAGAGGGCGGCCGCGTTCGCCTTGCTCTGCGTGAGCGAGACGGAGCGACAAGCGAACAGTCATACGACCATGTGGTGGCCGGGACCGGTTATTTGGTCAACATCAACCGCCTCAACTTCGTAGACGAGGCCCTTCG
This sequence comes from uncultured Alphaproteobacteria bacterium, assembly GCA_963794655.1. Taxonomy (GTDB): domain Bacteria; phylum Pseudomonadota; class Alphaproteobacteria; order Rhizobiales; family Beijerinckiaceae; genus Roseiarcus. Next base: position 2,325 of record CAWCEV010000002.1, on the reverse strand, counting down.
GTCAGAGATTGCTTGTGTCGCGAATACGCCCATCCTGTCGACACGATTTCAATCGTCCGTCCGCGGGCTCTTCTTCGTTGGACCGGCGGCCGCGAACAGCTTCGGGCCGATGCTGCGTTTTGCGTACGGGGCCGGCTTTGCGTCGCGCCGCGTCGCGGGCGCCCTGAAGAGAAAGCGAAATCTGGTCCGCGTCTCTAGCCGCCCGTCCGCCGTTTCCGTGTCGTGATCCCGCGGGTTCTGCTCGCGACCACAATCGAATGGCCGAATGCGGCCCGGCTCGCCATAGCGTTTCGGGATGCGGGATTCGATGTCGACGTGGTCGCGCCGGCCAGTCATCCCGTCCACGCGATGAGAGCGCCGCGCCGCACATTCCAACATCGTGTGTATCGCTCCAGCGGTTCGCTTCGACGGGCGATCGAGAAGTCGCGGCCAGATCTCATTGTTCCTTGCGACGACCGCGTTGTGAGACGCCTTCACCAAATTCACTTTGAGACCCCCCGCAGCGAACACCCGCGGGATTCCGTTTCGATCCGAGCGCTAATCGAGCGGTCGCTTGGGGCTCCAGCGTCATTTCCGATTTTGCGCAGGCGTGCTTCGCTTGGCGCACTGGCCACCCTGGAGAATGTTCGGGTTCCCCCGACCAACTCGATCCGGACGATCTCGGATTTGCGGCTCTGGGTTGCGGAGCATGGCCTACCGGCTATGCTCAAGCTCGACGGGACGACCGGCGGGGAGGCCGTCGTTCCCCTCTACGACTCCGCAAAGGCCGATCGCGCGTTCCTTGCCATGCAGCTGCGCCGGATGGGACTGAGCCGGCTGAGGCGCTTGCGCCAAAACAAGGATGTCCATCTGCCGTTCGACTATCTTAACGATGGCGCGCCGGATATTTCTGTTCAGGCCCAGGTGGCAGGCCAGCCGGCGAATTGTGCAGTTGCATGCTGGCGCGGCGAGATACTCGCGGCAACCGCGGTTGAGAGTGTCCGCCTTCAATCGACTTTAGGCGCCTCCAGCGTTGTTCGCGTCGTGGAAGGCGTACAGATGAAGGCAGCGGCGCGCGCAGTCGTTCGGCATCTCGGTCTTTCCGGAATGATCGGTTTCGATTTCATGCTGGACGAAGCGTCCGGAGATCCTTATCTCATCGAGATCAATCCACGGGCGACGCAAATCAACCACTTGCGTCTCGGGACCGGTCGCGACTTGCCGACGGCGCTTCGGCTCGCACTTGAAGAACTGCCCCAGCCCGCCCTAGCGCCGCTCGCCGAAGTGGAAATTGCTCTGTTTCCGCAGGAATGGTCCCGAGATCGTAGCAGCCCGCATCTCTTGTCAAAGGGTTACGACGACGTGCCTTATGATGAACCGACGCTGCTGCAGCGTTATGGATTTCCAACCCTGATCTCGTCGTCCGGTCTGGGTGCAACTGCTGAAACGAGAATGATGCGCGGGGGCGCATGGCTCGATGAATTGCCAGAAGATGGACGACGTCATCGTTAGTCCGTCACTTCCGACCGGCGGTGTGGCGCCAAAGTATTTGTCTTCAAGAGGAGACAATGAAATACCGCCAACTTCTCGGGCCATATAGATCGAGCCTGAGCGACTCTGATACCACCAGTGTAGGGCGGGGAGGTCAGCGTCGACGCTGCACAGGTCAACTGGCGTCGAACCTTTGCGCGGAGTCTCCTTCGACCCGTCGACGACCATAGCTTGCCAATCGCCGAGCACTCGCGCAATCATTCCCCATGCGCCGCCTCTTTCTCATCCGCCACGCCAAGGCTGAGCCGTCCGTCGGGCGCGACGACTACGAGCGCAGGCTCACCGATCGTGGCCGCGCCGACGCGCGGCGAGTCGCCGCGGCGCTCGCCGCCCGCCGCATGACTGCCGACCTGCTGATTCATTCCGGCGCCGCTCGCGCCAGGGAGACGGCGGAGATTTTTGCCGCCGAATGGCCGCGCCGCGTCGAGCTCATGGAAGATGGGAACCTCTACGACGCGTCGGAGACCACGCTGCTCATACGCACGCGTAGACTTCCCGAGGCGCGCCAGCGCGTCGGCCTCGTCGGGCACAACCCGGGACTGGGCGAGCTCGCAACCGCGCTCACCGGCTCAGGCCCCGAGCCTGAGATGCGCCGCCTCACAGCCAAATATCCGACCGGCGCGGTTGCCGCGCTCGACTTCTCCGTACGCCGCTGGGAGGAAGTAGAGCGCAGTTCGGGTGAGCTGGCGCTTTATCTGACGCCCTCCGAGTTCGAGGCAGACGCGGACTGAGCCCACTGTCCAAACCGCCGGGCGCCGCCTAAATAGGCGCTGCGGTTTGCGTACGCGGAACTTC
>CAWCEV010000001.1:0-21726 GCA_963794655.1 uncultured Alphaproteobacteria bacterium | reverse complement strand
GTCAACAATTCCGGCACAGACGCCCAGAAACAGATCGCGGTCATCTCGGACATGATCTCCGACAAGGTCGACGCGATCATGATCAATCCCGCCTCCGACACAGCGCTCAATTCCGTCATCGAGGAAGCCTGCAAGCAGGGCATCGTCGTCGTATCGTTCGATCAGGGCGTCACCGCGCCCTGCGCCTACAACATCGGCGTCGACTACGTGAAGCTCGGCGAGATCCACGCCCAGTGGATGGCCGACGCGCTCGGCGGCAAGGGCAGCGTCGTCATCAATCGTGGCGTTTCGGGTTTCCCGGCCGACAAGAACCTCTATCAAGGGACGCGCAATATTCTGGACAAATATCCGGACATCAAGATCGCCGCCGAAGTCTACGGCAAGTGGGACAATGCGGTGAGCCAGCAGGAGCTGACCAAGGTATTGACCGCGCAGCCGAAGGTCGATGGCGTCCTGAATCAGTACGGGACCTATGGCGCTTTGCAGGCGTTCATCAACCTCAATCACCCCTTCATCCCGATGTCCGGTCAGGGCGAAAACGGCTGGCGCATCGCCATGCTGGCCGACAAGGACAAGGGCTTGAAGGGCGTCTCGGCGGGTGACCCGTCGATCATTGGCGCCTACGCGCTGAAAGTGACCTACGACATTCTGGACGGTAAGGCGCCCGCCGCCAAGAACATCTCCGTCAACGCGCCAATCGTGACGACGGCGGACCTGAAGTCCGGCGTCAACGTGTTCCCCGACCTGTCGCCGACGCTGGACGCGGACACCGATATACCCGGCGCCAATCTCGGCCTGACGATTCAGGACGGCATGAAGAAATAATCGCGCGACTTGCGGGCGGACGAGAGGGCCCTTTCTGTCGTCCGCCCCTCGACGGAGTCGCCATCGGCGCTTGCCCAGGCCATTCGCGGGGCCCCACGTCGGGGTAGCAGCCTGGCGGGCGCCTCAGCCTCGGGTCGTCGAGGTTCACGAAATCGGATCGCGCCATTCCATGCTGTCCTTGTCGGGGATCGAAAAGACCTTCGGCGCCACCCGCGCGCTGAAATCGGTCACGCTTGAAGCGGCGGGCGGAACCGTCCTTGGCCTCGCCGGAGAAAACGGCGCGGGCAAATCGACCTTGATCAAGATCGTCAGCGGCGCGGTTGTTCCCGATCACGGAACCGTCGCTCTCGACGGCAAGCAGCTCGCTTTGCGCGACACCAATGACGCGATCAGCCAAGGCGTCTCTAGCGTGTTCCAGGAATTGACCCTGGTGCGTGAGCTGAGCGTCGAGCGCAACCTCCTGCTCACCTCCGCGCCGATTCGCGTCTGGGGCAGCATCTCGCGCGCCCGCGCCCGCCAGACGGCGAAGGAGATTCTCGCGCGCCATCGCCTGGACGTCGATCCTGGCGCGAGTGTCGGCGATCTGCCGCTGGGCCGGCGGCAGATGCTGGAGATCGTGCGGGCCGTTGAGCGCAATCCTCGCGTGCTCCTGCTCGACGAAGCGACTTCGGCGCTCGGCGACAACGAAGTCGCGTGGCTCTCCGAGCGCATTACGAGCCTGCGCGACTCGGGCACGATCGTCCTCTTCATTTCGCACCGCTGGGATGAAATCGTCCGCTTCTGCAATCGCGTGGCGATACTGAGGAACGGCGCGCTGGTGTCGATCGCCGATACCGAGGCGGTCTCGGAGGATGAGGCGGTCCGTCTGATGACCGGGCAGGAAGCGGCCGAATCGTCCTTCCCCGACAAGCTGCATTCCAAGGACAAGGTGCTTCTCTCCGCGTCCGGCCTGCGAAGCCCTGCGCTGCGCGGCGTCAGCGTCGAGATCAGGAAGGGTGAAATCCTGGGCCTGGGCGGCCTGGTCGGACAGGGTCAGGGCAGCTTGCTCGAGGCTCTGTTCGGCGCCCACGCTCTCGCCGAGGGCTCGATCGACATCGCCGGCGCGCCCTTCGAGCGTCGAACGCCACGGGCGGCGATTGCGGCCGGGGTCGCCTATGTGCCCCAGGAGCGCAAGAGCGAAGGGCTTCTGCTCGCCAAAAGCGTGGGCGACAACATCACATACGCCATTCTCCGGAAATTGCGGTCGTTGTTCGGGCTTCTCGATCCGCGCTACGAGGGCGAACTGGTCCGCGGCGCGATCGCGCGAGCGAAGATCCAGACCCGCGGCGGTGCCGAGCCCATCGCCAATCTCAGCGGCGGCAATCAACAGAAAGCGCTTCTGGAGAAATGGCTCCTTACCAAGCCGTCGATCCTGCTTCTCAACGATGTCACCCGCGGCGTCGACATCGGCACCAAACGCCTCATCTACGCGCTGATTGCCGAGATTGCCCGCAAGGGCGTGGCCGTCGTCTGGTATTCCACCGATGCGCGCGAGCTGGTCGGCGTCGTCCATCGCGTGCTTGTCATACTGCAGGGACGCATCAACGAGGAACTCACCGGGGACAACATAACCGTCGATCGCATCGTGCGCGCCTCGGTCGTCGGCGCGTCGGTTGCGCGGGGAGACGTGGATGCCGGCGCCGCGCGCTAACCGCCTCCAGCTCGGCGACAATTGGCCGGTGCTGGTCTTCGTCGGCCTTCTTGCTGTTCTGATTGGGCTCAAGGGTCGTTTCACCGGATTCGACGCGCACTCGCTGAGCGTCAACGCGATGCCGCTGACGCTGATCGCGCTTGGTCAGTTCCTGGTCGTGCTGACCCGCGGCGTCGATCTGTCGCTCGGCCCAATTGCAAGCGTCGCCGGAGCGGCGATGGCGCTCACCGTGACCGATCATCCAGTCCTTGGACTGGCGGCCCCGGTGCTGATTGGGCTTGTCGCCGGCCTCATCAACGGGCTCTTCGTGGCGCGTCTTGGCCTACCGCCGATCATCGTCACGCTGGCCACCATGTCCGTCTGGCAGGGGGTCGCCCTTATCGTGCTGCCCAATCCGGGCGGCAGCGTGCCGACCGCCTTTCAGGCGGCGATTACAGGGGGATTTTCGTCCCCGGTGGCAGGCATTGCCGGTGTATTCCTTTGCATCGCCGGCGGGACGTGGCTGCTTAGCAGCCCTTTCGGCTGGCATCTACGCGCGGTCGGCGGCGACGAGCAGGCCGCCCGCATGAGCGGCGTCCGCGTTGAGAATGTGAAGGCCGTCGCGTACGTCCTCGCGGGGCTGCTCGCAGCTCTCGGCGGCATGTATCTCACCACCGTCACCGCGAGCGGCTCCCCGACCGCCGGTGACAGCTACATTCTCACCTCGATCGCCGCGGTGGTGATCGGCGGCGTCCCGCTTTCCGGCGGGCGGGGCACGCCCCTTGGCGTCGTGATGGGCGCGCTTATCCTGACCATCACCGGCAGCCTTCTCTATTTCGCCGACATCTCCTCGTTCTATCAAAGCGTCATCGACGGCCTGATCCTGCTCGCCGTCGTCGGCAGCGGAGCGACCCGCGAATGGTTACGCTCGATCGCGGCCGTGCGCGCTTGACCGTCTCCGAGGAAAGCAGGCCGATGAACGCGGTCCGCTCAGCCGCAGGCCCCCCCCGCTTCCGCGCCGCCGCGCCGGCTCTGCTCATCGTCTTCACGCTGGTTCTTGTTTTCGTCGGCGAGCGGTTGGCTCCAGGCTTCGCAACCATCGCCAATATGCTTCAACTCATGAAGCTCGCCTCGTTCCTCGGTCTCGCGGCCATGGGACAGACCATCGTCATGCTCACCGGCGGCATCGACCTTTCGATTGCCTGGGTCCTCACCGCGTCGGCCGTTGTCTTCACCGGCCTGTGCGACGGGCAGGACGCCAATGTCGCGCTCGCCGCGGCGGCCGCGATCAGCGTCGGCCTGGTGACCGGATTTCTCAACGGTTTCGGCATCGTCAAGCTGCGGATCTCGCCGATCGTGATGACGCTCGCCATGAACAACATCATGCTTGGCGTCACACTCATCTACACCGGCGGCACGCCGAGCGGCTCATCGAGCCCGCTGGTGCGCGCGCTCGCCACCGGCAATATCGCCTTCATCCCCGCGATGGTCATCCTTTGGTGCCTCCTCGCGGCCCTCGCGATCATCGCCGTCCGCTACACCCGGGGCGGCCGCATGCTGCTCGGGGTCGGTGAAAACCCGCGCGTCAGCTATCTCACCGGCATTCGCAACGACCGGGTAATCATCAGCGCCTATGTCGTCTGCGGCCTGACGACCTCGATCACCGGCATCTTGTTCGCCGCCTTTTCCGGCGCGAGCTTCCTCGGCATGGGCGACCAGTTCGTCTTGCCCACCGTCGCGGCGGTGGTGCTCGGCGGGACCTCAATGTTCGGAGGGCGTGGCGGCTATGGGGGCACGATGATCGCCGTGCTGTTCACCACCGTCCTGACGACGGTTCTGGTCATCGGCGCCATTCCGCAGGGCGTCCGTAGCATAGTCTACGGCGTCGCCGTACTCGCCGCCATTCTAACGCAGCGCTTCCTCACCCGCCGCGATGACCGCGACTGACACGGAAAGAAGCCGATGGCCAAGCGAAAGATCGTCGACGCGCACCACCACCTCTGGGACCTCGGTCGCGGCTATAACTATCCCTGGCTTCAGGACAAGCCGTCCGGGGAAGGAATGCTCGGCGACCTCAAGCCGATCGCGCGCGATTACCTCCTCACGGACTATCGCGCCGACGCCGCGAACTACGACCTTGCCGGCTCGGTGCACGTCGAGGCCGTGCCGGCCGATCCAGTCATCGAAACCGGGTGGCTGCAGGCGACGACGAACAGGAATGGGCTTCCCAGCGCCATCGTCGCCCGCGTCGAGCTTCAGAAGCCCGACGCTGAACGAGTCATTGCCGAGCATGTGAGCTTTCCGAACGTTCGCGGCGTCCGCCAGATGGTCAACTGGCATAGGAATGCGAAATATACTTTCACCAGCCATAACTTTCTGACCGACGACGCCTGGCTCGCCGGTTTCCGCCTGCTCCGCAAATACAAGCTTTCATTCGATCTCCAGCTCTATCCCGCGCAAATGGGCGAGGCGGTCGAAGTTGCCCGCCGCAATCCGGAGACGCTGATCGTCGTCAACCATACCGGCATGCCGCTCGAGCGCGACGAAACGGGCCTTGCGCTTTGGCGCGAGGGAATGAAGCGCCTTGGCGCCGAGCCGAACGTCGTCGTCAAGGTCTCCGGTCTCGGCATGGTAGACTGGGGCTGGAGCGAAGCGAGCATCCGCCCCTTCGTGCTTGGCGTCATCGACAGATTTGGCGTCGATCGGGTCATGTTCGGCAGCAATTTTCCGGTCGACAAGCTCTATGGCTCGTTCGATACGCTCTACCGCTCTTTCGAGAGCATCGTCGCCTCCTTCTCCGAGAGTGAGCAGGACCGGCTCTTCCGCGACAACGCGCTTCGCCATTACCGGCTTCAAGCTTAAGCATAGGAAAGCCATGGCCCGGTTTCGCCTGCTCACGCCGGACGCGCAATATGCCGACGACGGCGTCATTGAACGCGAGACAGCCGGCGCCGACGTCGATTGGGATATCCGCCGCGCGCACTCGCTCAGTGAGCTGTCCGACGAATCCCTTGGCGCCTGCGACGCGCTGGTCACGTGGCACGAGATGAAAATCGACGCCGCCTTCGTTTCCGCTTTGAGGCGCTGCCGCATCATCGTCCGGGCCGGAGTCGGATTCGACCATATCGATCTCGCGACGGCGGCCGCGGTCGGCATTCCGGTCTGCAACACGCCCGATTACGGCACCAGCGAGGTCGCGGACCACGCCATCGGTTTGATGCTGGCGCTCCGTCGCGGCATCGTCGCCTATCATCAGAATCTGATCGCCGATCCGATGGGCGGCTTCGATTATGCGCGCGCCCCGCTGGTCCGGCGCCTGCGCGGGCGCGTCTTCGGCGTGATCGGCCTCGGGCGGATCGGCGTCGCGACCGCTCTCCGCGCCAAGGCCTTCGGCATGACCGTCGTCGCCTACGACCCCTACGTGTCGCGCGGCTCCGAGATCGCCGTCGGCGTCGATCGCGTCGAAAGCCTGAAGGGTCTCCTGGCTGCGAGCGACGTAGTCAGCCTGCATTGCCCGCTGACCGACGAAACGCGCGAAATGATCAACGCTGCGACCATCGCGCAGATGAAGCGCGATGCGATCCTCATCAATACAGCGCGCGGCGCCATTGTCGACATTCGGGCGCTTCTCGACGCGCTGCGCAACGGCGAAATCGCCGGCGCCGGCATCGACGTGCTGCCGATCGAGCCGCTGAAGAGAGACGACGTTGTCGCCGTGGCTTACCGCCACAGATCCGACCCGATCGTTGGCGAACGCCTGATCGTGACGCCCCACGCCGCCTGGTCCAGTCCCGAAAGCGTCAGAGACGCTCGCCGACTCGCGGTCGAAACGGCGATGCTCTATCTGCACGAAGGCAAGCTACGCAATCTCGTCAACGCTCCGTCAGGAGCCCGCCTCCTGACGTAGCTGGCCGCTTGCACCGAATGAGCATCTCTCACCCCGACAGACCTCGCTCTCGGCCTCGACGGGGCAAAGGGCGCGACGAACGTCTCCCGTGTCCTAACCCGATCTTTCTGCCACCAGAAAAGGAACTGGGAGACGCTGTCGACCTGATCGCCTGGCCCGCCTGGTTCTTCGCCAATTGCGCCGCCATGCGGTCCACCTTGCCTCCTTCCGGCTTAACCCAAATCGGCCGAATCATACCGTCGGGCATCGATGAGCGCCTGAGATCCCTTCAAGAGGCATTCCGGGCCCCGCGTCTTCGATTAGTATCGTGGCCGGCCCATGAAGGGGCCGCCTTCATGGCCGAACGCAGCGCGCGGAGCGGTGGGATCCGTGCGGCGTATGGCAATAACAGACCATCACAAACATGCCGGCGGCGTAACTCGTGATCTCGTTCTTAATCCGATCCCCGCCTTGCACGGGATCAAGGAGGAGGTAGGGCTGGAACCAACGACGTACCTACTGTGAAAAAAATCGCCCTACCTGATGCGAACGAATAGCTGGTGGGGACGGATACAGCTATCCGAGCCCGAGACCGCCGTTCTAAACAGCTTCTCTTTAGAACGGTGGTCTCCAGCGTAACATATTGAAATTGCTGGCGCGCCCGAAGAGATTTCGAACTCCTGACCCCCAGAGTCGTAGTTTGTCCATAGGCCCGTACCGAGATTGTCCGTTCGTACGATCGACCGCTAAGTCGTCGATTATTCCTTTGTTGTATATTGCGTTTCTGCAACTCTAGCGTAGCATCGCGAACCACGGCCTCCAAACTCGTGAGCCTACAACCGCCGTTCTAACACCGTTCTAAGGCTATGTCGCACTCCCGACTCTCGTTCTCGGATCGAGCGATCGGCACTTTGCCATTCGCCGCAGCCGGCCAGCATATCGTCCGAGACGAGGATGTGCCCGGCTTCTTTCTCCTCGTCGGCGCCCGCTCAAAGACCTTCATGATCCAGGGCGATCTTTGGGAGAACGGAAAGCGACGGACCATCCGCGCCAAAGTAGGGGAGGTGGGCAAGATCGCAACGCGAGAAGCGCGAGCGAAAGCGAAAGTGCTCTTGGGGTCCATTGCTGACGGCGTCGATCCGCGGCCTAAGTCAGAGGAGCCAGTGGCTCCCGTTCCGAATGGACCCGACCCGACGCTGAAGCAGGCGTGGGAGCGCTATCGCGACGGGCATATGAAAAGGAAGGGGAGAAGCGGCGGCACGATCGAGAACTATCGGGACCATGTCGAACGGCTGATGTCGGATTGGCACGATTTTCCCCTTTCGAAGTTTGGGCTCCAGCCGGACCTGGTGAGAGCTCGGCACGAAAAGCTCAGTGAAGAGAACGGAACCTATATCGCGAACGGCTGCATGCGAACGCTACGCGCCATCTACAATCACGCCCGCAAAGCGGCGCGGGGCCTTCCTCCGGACAACCCCGTTTCAGCGGTTGATTGGAATTCGGAGCGTCGGCGCGATACTGCGCTCGGACTTGCCGATCTTGGCGGTTGGTTCAATGAGCTGGCAGCGCTCGAAAATCCGGTGCGACGGGAATTTCATCTTTTTCTGCTGCTCTCGGGTCATCGCCCGGAGGCGATCAAGAAGGCGCGCAGGGAGCATTTAGATTTTCGCCGGCGTGTCCTGCACGTACCCAAGCCTAAGGGGGGAGAGGCAAGAGCATTCGACATTCCGCTGTCCCGGCCCATGATCCGGTGCCTGATCCGCGTTCTACGCTTTGGGCAGTCGGTTTATCCTAACCAAGCAACCGCGTGGATATTTCCCGCCGACAGCAAGAGCGGACATTTGGCGGAGCACAAAGAGAAGCGCGATGAACTGTCAAAATGGGGCAATGACCTGAGGCAGACGTTTCGGACAATTGCGCAAACTGTAGGTGTGCCCGAACTGGATGTGCATTTGCTCATGAACCATTCAATTCCAGGAGTGAACGCGGGCTACATCACCCGTAACAAGCTGCTCCGCGACCATCTTCGAATCCAGCAGGAAGCGATTTCGCGAAAAATGATCGACGCCCCACGATGGGCCAAACAGAACGAGGGCCAAGCGTCGGCTCTTTGGATCGCCATGCCCAGTCGGAAGCTCGCAGCGAGCATGTAAATGAAGCGAACGCGACGGTTGTGGCATCAAGGGAGCAGGGGGTGCGCGGGCTCGTAAGGCTTGGTGCGTTGTCTGAAAGAGCTATTTCGCGATTGGCTCGGGGATCCATCCTCCGAAGGCAAAGGCCACAGGTTCGAATCCTGTCGGGCGCGCCATTAAATTTCAATAAGTTAGGTCTTCATCGTCCTATTCTGGTCTGCGCCAACTCACCAAAAACTCACCAAAAGTTGGAGTGCTGGATCGGGTTGCCGGCTCGAGAAGTGGGGGTCGCGCAGATGGAACCGCTGTTACGAAATGGTCGAATCGCCCGCCCGCGCCCTCCCTTGGGCGTGAAGACTTTCATTCTTCAGTATCTCGCCGCAGACGTAGGACCGCTGGCAGTGCGCGTGAATTGACCACCAAGTGCTGCGGCTCCGAGAGACCGCCGCCGGAGCGGGGCGTCTCCTTTGGGGCCGACCGCTCAGCGTTTGCGTGTTCGTAAGCCCGGCGGTCCCCTCTTTCCTACCGCCTCAGTCGTTGCCGATAGGAAGAAACGCGCCACAGAGCGGACTTACGGGCCACGAGTGGGTTGCGCCAATACCGGACAACCCCCACGGTCGAGGCTCGGCCCTTTTTGGCCGCGCCTTGCAATGCGCGGCCTCCTCCGTCACAGCCAAGTTCATCTCCCGATCTGGCGGCGGAGTGGACCTGCGCGCACAAGAGCCATGCCTCTTCGACTATACCGCCGATTATCTGATCGACACCGATGCATCGCGGCGGTGGCGTGCTCGCCCCGAAACGCATCTACAAGCTACGGCGAGGCCTCGACCACATTTCAGTCTTGCCAAAGTCTTCCTATGTGCGCATCCTCGGTCGCGATAAGGCTGTCATCTGGCGAATTCCCGATGATAGTATCGGCGCGCCAAGGGCCTCAGCGTTCGGAGGCAAAGGCGGGGCATAATAAGCATGGATCCCGTTGTCCTATCCCGGATCCAGTTCGCGTGGGTCATTGCGTGGCATTTCCTGCTGCCCGCCTTCACCATCGGTCTCGCCGCCTTCATTGCGGTCCTCGAGGGGCTCAATCTTTTCACCGGGCGCGAAATCTATCTTCGCATCTCGACGTTCTGGATCAAGATTTTCGCGGTTTCATTCGGCATGGGCGTTGTTTCCGGAATCGTCATGCCATTCCAGATCGGCACGAACTGGAGTCGTTACTCCGACGCCACCGCCAACGTTGTCGGGCCGCTCCTGGCCTACGAGGGGCTGACCGCTTTCTTCCTGGAGGCGGCCTTCCTCGGCGTGCTGTTGTTCGGACGCAAGCTGGTGCCGCCCTGGGCGCATTTTGTCGCGGCGTTGATGGTCGCCTTGGGCACGCTCTTTTCGACCTTCTGGATCATCGCCACCAACAGCTGGATGCAGACGCCCGCCGGTTATGAAATCGTCGACGGCCGTTTCCTGCCGAAGGACTGGTTGCAGATCATCTTCAGCCCGTCTTTTCCCTATCGGCTCGCTCACGTCGTCGACGCGGTCTACATAACCACCGGCTTCGTCGTTGTCGGGATCGCGGCGTCATATCTGAGACAACGACGCTTCGTCGAAGAAGCGCGCACCATGCTGTCGATGACGCTGTGGCTGCTCACCGTGCTCGTGCCCCTTCAGTTCCTGCTCGGGGACGCACACGGGCTCAACACGCTCGAACATCAGCCGGCGAAGCTGGCGGCGATCGAGGCGCTCTGGGATACGCATGGCCGCGTTCCGCTCAATCTGTTCGCTATCCCTGACGAGAAGGCCGAGATGGACCGCGACGTCATCGCGATTCCCGACCTCGGCAGCCTCATTCTGACCCACGACCTGAACGGAGTGGTGCATGGCCTCAAGGACTTCCCAGCGGACCAGCGCCCCTCGCCGATCATCGTCCCCTTCTTCGGCTTCCGGATCATGGTGGGAATTGCGGTCATCATGCTGGCGATGGTGGTGACGAGCCTGTGGCTGCGCTGGCGGGGCGAGCTCTTTCACACCAACTGGTTCCTCTGGTGCTGCACGCTGGCCTCTCCCTTGGGCTTCATAGCGGTGACGGCCGGCTGGGCGACGACCGAGGTCGGCCGTCAGCCCTGGACGGTCTACGGGCTCCTGCGCACAAGCGACTCCGTCTCTCCCTCCCTCACAGGGTTGGACGTCAGCATTTCGCTGGCCGGCTATTGTCTTGTGTACCTTGTCATGTTTTCAGCCGGCTTCGCGCTGATGGCGAGACTGGTGCGACAAGGCCCCACCGAGGCTGCTGCCGAGCCCGAGCCAATTGAAGGCGGGCGCCCGCGGCAGCCGGTTCAGGCGCTCCCGGCGACAGAAACGGGGCGGCGGCTATGACCCAGCCCTTTCTCGATCTCGTGCCTGTCTGGACGCTCGTGCTTGGGCTTGGCGTCTTTCTGTATGTGCTCCTCGACGGCTTCGATCTGGGCGTGGGCATCCTCTATGGATTCGCGCCCGATCGGGATTCGCGCAACCTGGTCATGAACTCGATCGCGCCCATCTGGGACGGCAACGAAACGTGGCTGGTGCTCGGCGGGCTTGCGCTTATGGCCGCGTTCCCGCTTGCTTTTGCGATCATCATCCCGGCGGTCTATTTCCCGATCGCCATCATGCTGCTGGCGCTCGTTTTCCGTGGCGTTGCGTTTGAGTTCCGCTACCGCGACGCCGAGCATCGGACCTTCTGGGATCACGCCTTCAATTACGGCTCCGTCCTTGGCGCCTTTGCGCAGGGCGTTGTGCTCGGTGCGTTCATTCAGGGCTTTCAGACGGAAGGTCGCCATTTCTCCGGCGGCTCGTTCGACTGCTTCACGCCCTTCTCGCTGCTCACCGGCGTCGCGCTGGTTTTCGGCTATGGCCTGCTTGGCGCGGGCTGGCTGATCTTGAAGACCGAAGGCGCGCTTCAGGACTGGGCGCGGGCGCTGGGGCGCCGCGCGCTGATCGGCGTTCTGATCGCAATAGCCCTGGTGAGCCTGTGGACGCCTTTCGCGAAGCCGGAGATCGCCGAGCGGTGGTTTGCCTGGCCCCATATTGTGATTCTGGCGCCGGTCCCAATCGTCACCGCGTTGATCGCCTATTGGGAATGGCGGTCGCTGAACAACCGCTCCGAGGCGGCGCCGTTCATCGGCGCAATCCTATTGTTCGTGATGTCCTACCTCGGCCTCGCGATCAGCCTCTTTCCGCTGATCGTGCCCTATAAATTCACCCTTTGGGACGCCGCATCTTCACCATCCACGCAAGCCTTTTTGCTGGTGGGCACGGTGTTCCTGCTGCCGGTCATCCTCATGTACTCGGGCTGGTCCTATTGGGTGTTTCGCGGCAAGGTCCGCGGCGACCTGGGCTACCACTGAAAAGGCGCGCCTGAAGCAGGTGCGGCGCGGCGTGCAGCCCAAATGCGTCAACCACAACGGCTTGGCCAAACCAAGCTCTTTTCTCGGCCATTGTGAATGTCAGCTCAACAGGTGCCCCTTCCTCAACTCAAATCTGTTCGGCTTCATCGATGCCTACGAAGATCCGCTCCTGGGCGCTTTCCATCGGTTCATGGCTTCGAGCCTAAAGGTCGCGTTTGGGGTCGATATGGTGCGTTCCCCGAGCCATCGGCGAACGGCCACGGCGGACAACTCGAGTTGACGTGAAGCGGCCGTTGTCGATCAACTATAGATCTCGGAATTGGGCCCGGATTCCGGTATTCCACGCGTGCGCCGCAACGGCAAGGTTGCACAAGTGAGGTTCTAACGTCCGGTGGACGCCATGGCGGCGCGCGCGCGGGCTTGTTCGACCTGCCGCGGGTCGACGGGCGACGCGGAGGCGCCCCAAGAGTTGCGAATGTAGGTCAAGACCGCGGCGACCTGATCGTCGCTCAGCTTCCACGCGAATGACGGCATGCCCGGGCCGGTCGGCTCGTTGGCCGTCGCAACACTGCGTGCGCCTTCAATAAGGACGCGAGTGAGGCTCACCGGATCGACGGAACGGACGTTCGGCGATCCAGCAAGCGAGGGGAAAAGATAGGGGACGCCTTTTCCGTCCATGCCGTGGCAAGCCGAACATTCGTCGGCATAGATGGCGCCTCCGGCGGTCATCGTCGGATCGGACGCGGAAACCGCCGCTGGCGAAGATGTCTGGCCGGGTAGATCTTTCAAATACGTAGCGATGGCTGTGAGGTCGCCGTCGGTCATCTGCGAGCTCGATAGCGTGATTTCCTCGCCCATGATTCCTGTCGAGGCGGTGGTCGGGTTATGGCCGTTCTTCAGATAGGCCACGATGTCGGCAACACTCCATCCGCCGAGACCCCGCTCGGTATCATTGGTGATGTTGGGCGCGAACCAACCCTGGAGCGCATTTCCCTGAAAAGTGCGCGCGCGATCGTCGCCGCCAGGCTGCGTTTTGGGCGTGTGGCAGGCGCCGCAGTGGCCTAGACCTTGGACAAGGTAGGCGCCGCGATTCCATTCCGCGGATTTTGTCGGGTCCGGCTTGAATTCGCCGCTCTTGAAATAGAGCGCGTTCCAGGCCGCCATGCCCTCGCGAACGTCGAACGGGAAGGGCAGCTTGTTGGAGACGACGGCGTTGCGAACCGGCTTCACCGTGTTGAGGTAAGCGCGAATGGCGAGAGCATCGCTCTCGGTCAGCTTGGTGTAGTAGGGATAGGGCATCGCCGGGTAGAGCAGCTGGCCGTTATGCCCCTTGCCCTCGCGCAGCGCGCGCACGAACGTTTCGTCGCTCCAGGCGCCGATCCCGGTGTCGGGGTCGGGCGTTATATTGGCCCCGACCACGACGCCGAGTGGAGTTTCGATCGGCCGGCCGCCGGCGAAGGGCTGGCCTGAGCCGGGCACGGTGTGACAGCTCGAGCAGTCGCCGGCGATGGCGAGATACCGCCCCCGCTCGATCTGGCCGAAATTTTGCGGGTCCAGGCTCGTCCCGACCTTGTTCGTTTGCGCGGGGCCCCGACGCAACGAGGCTCGACGCGAGGATCAACGAGGTGATCGCGGCCCCCGCGATCCGGCGCGCGAGCAGCTCACGCATGGACGAGAGGCCCCGGGTTCTTGAGGTATTGGGTCCGGATCGCCTCGGCCGACCAGTAGGCGAGCGCCGCAACCGTCCCGGTCGGATTGTAGCCGGCGTTTTGCGGAAAGGCGCTCGCACCCATGACGAAAAGGTTGGGAACGTCCCAGCTTTGCAGATAACGGTTGAGCGCGCTGGTCGAGGGGTCGGTCCCCATGATCGCGCCGCCACATAGATGCGTCGTCTGGTACTCTGTGACGTCGTAGGGCGCCTTGCGGTATTGCTTCACGACCTCCTTTGCGCCCATCGCCTTGATGATTTCGGCGAACTTGTCGGTGAGATAGGCGTTCTGCTTCACCTCGTTGTCGTGAAAGTCGATCGTTATGCGCACCAGCGGACGGCCGAACCGGTCCTTATAGAGCGGGTCGAGGTCGAGATAGACATCGCGATAACTATAGAAGCTTCCGTGCACGCCGGTGCCCGGCGTCACCGTGCTCAAATAGTTGTCGCGCACCGCGCTCTTCCATTTCGCGCCCCAGCTCGGCGTCCCGGGCGGGACGTGGTTCGTCTGAATCGGTCGCCCGTTCGTCTGCACCTGTCCCATATATCCGCCGCCGACGAAGCCCAGGAGGCCATGGTCGAAATTATCGCCGTTGAATTCGTCGATGCACATGTCGATCGAGCCGGAGGCGATGAACGGATTGAAGTTGAATTTGTCCTTGTCAAAGAATCCGATGACATCGGAGATTGTCTGGTGGGTAAAGTTGCGGCCAATGACGCCCTCATTGGCGACCGGATCGTAGGGCTTGCCGATGCCCGACATCAGCAGGAGTTGAACATTGGAAATCGAGAACGCGGCCAAGATGACAAGGTCGGCCGGCTGTTCCCACTCCTCGCCGCTTGAGTTGACAAAGGTGACGCCGGTCGCGCGTTTGCCGGAGCGTCGACGTTGATGCGCATCACCTCGCATTCGGTCCGGTAGCTGAAGTGCGATTTCCTCACCAGCACCGGAAGGATGGTTGTCTGCGGGAATGCTTTCGAATAATTGCCGCACCCGAACCATTCGCAGAAGCCGCAATAGGTGCAGGGCCCGAGCCGCACGCCGAGCGGGTTCACATAGGCCTGCGACAGATTGCCGGACGGTTGCGGAAAGGGCTTATAGCCAAGCTCGCGCGCGGCCTTGCCGAAGAGAGTATGGCTGAATGGCTGGTCCTGCGGGGGAGTGGGATAGGGGCGTGAGCGCGGCCCTTCGAACGGATTGCCGCCTTCGACAATCTCCCCTTTCAGATTTCCTGCGGCGCCCGACGTCCCGCAAAGATACTCAAATCGGTCGTAGTGCGGCTCGAGGTCGTCGTAGGTCACGCCGTAGTCCTGGATCGTCATGTCTTCGGGCAGAAATTTCGCGCCGTATCTTTCCGTCAGGTGCGTTTTGAGCACAAAATCGGACGGAAGGAAGTGAAACGTCTCAGCATTCCAGTGGACGCCCCGCCGCCGACGCCGGTCATCGGCATGAACGCCCCCCAGGTGCGAATTGGCAGCGCCTGTTCGCTCATCTTGTTGCGAAAGGTGAACGTCAGCTGCTCGGGGCGCAGGAAAAGCTCATGGCGTATGCGGTAGCGCAGTTCGTCCTGAACGTAGGTTGTGGGAAAAATCTGTCGGCGCATCGCGCCAAGGCCCGCGTTCGATGGCAACGACGTCGAGACCCTCGTCGGTCAGTTCATGCGCGAGGATCGAACCCGTCCAGCCCAGGCCGACAATTGATCCACCACACCGCTGTTTCAATGGGATCCCGACAACGACGGGACGGTCGTGACGTTCTTCGCCCTCGATCGCATGACGGGAAGCCCGCGGCTCCTTTTGCTCGACTGGGACATCGCGCAGATAGAAGGGCGGCGTGCTCGAGCATTGCCTACCGAGCGTATTCTTGACACTGGAGGAACTGGCGCGACTTTGCCGCGCCCGCGGAGGTTCTCCGGGGGCGTTTATCGAGGATCAGAACTCCGGCACGATCCTGCTACAGCAGGCCGCACGCCGAGGCATGCCTGCTCGCGCGATCGAATCGAAGCTGATCGCGGTGGGCAAGGATGAGCGGGCGATCTCGGTCTCCGGGTACGTTCACCGAGAAATGGTCAAATACAGCGACCGCGCCTTCAATAAAATTGTCCTCTACAAGCAGCGGTCGAAAAACCATCTGTTCGACCAGGTCGAGAGTTTGTCAGTGACCGCAACCGGACGCCGTACACCAACCCCCACAGTGGTGAAGATGCCATGCAAGGTCGGAGCGATAGAAGCGATGTTCTCTGCACCAGTGGGGGTCATGTGCGGTCGCGCCGTCTGCAGCTGCGCCGATGGGCGAAGACACACAAGCGGACAGTGTAAGCGCCAAGACGGCTAGGGCCGCGAACTGCTTCATGATCATCTCCCTTTGCCCTCCCGAGAATCGCGAGCACGATGTAATTTGACCTCCATATTGCGCGGCTGAGCGCAGCCAGCGCGACTCTATTTTAAGACCAATGAGCAGGCGGGCGATCATGGGAAGCCTCGTGGCTTTCCGGCATGGCCGGCGGTCCAAACGGACGTCGCCACCGCCGCTACTTTCCGTGGCGAAAGGGAAGCCCCGCCCAATGGCGGCATGACGCCCTGATGCTGCTTGGGATGCGCGACGCATCGCCATCATTGGCTCCTGCTACTCATCGACGGCGCAGCGACTGGACCGGGGACATTGAGGCCTGCTTCCTGCGCAGCGACTAACCCAAGTGCGCTCCAGTCGAGATCGGCGTAGCCGCGTGCGATTCCGGTGATAAGCCGGTCTCGCACCACGTCGACCGACGGCATCGGCGCGGCGGCGCTTTCTGCCTCGGCGAGCGCAAGCCGCACATCCTTGAGCACGAGGGGCAAGGCGAATCCAGGCGCGTAGCTCCGACTGACAATCTTCTCGCCATAGATTTTATGCGCGCGCCCGCTGAACATCGTGTTCGTCATGATGTTGATGAACGCTTTGGGATCGAGTCCTCGCTTAAGAGCCACGGCTACCACTTCTCCCAGCATCTCCAATGTGGTCGCGGTCATCATATTGCCGAGCAACTTGACGAGGTTTGCCTGCGAAGGCTCGGCGCCCACGATAAATGTCCTTTGTCCGAGGCTGTCCAAGAGCGGCTGGCAGCGCTCGACATCGGATGGCGTCCCGGCGGCGACAATGAACAACTGGCGCGCCTTGGCGGCATCCGGATTTCCAAAGACCGGCGCCGCGACGTACCCCTGCCCGCGACGGGCGTGTTCCGCCGCGAGGAAAGCCGCGGCGGATGTGCTGATGGTGCTCATGGAAAGATGAATTGCGCCGCGCTTCAATCCGGATGCGAGACCCTTGAGTCCAGCGCCTTCTCGCCCGAGGACGACCTCGCGAACTGCGGCGTCGTCCGGCAGCATGCTGATGACGACCTCGCAGTCGAAGAGGTTGGCCAATTCCACTGTGGGTCTGAGGCCGAGCCCAATGAGCGCGCCCATTTGATCCGATCGGCGGACATAAGCGGTGACGCGATGCGCCGTGTTGGCAAGGTTCGCGGCCATCGCGGTCCCCATGTGACCAAGACCGATAAAGCCGATTTTTCCCGGGGTTGGCGCACCCTCATCCGACGGCGCGGATTCGGATGCGCTGGGGCTTCCGAGAGGAGAGATGGATTGGTCCTTCATCAGTGCCTCCTTACTAGGTGTTCGTGGAATTTGGCGCGCGGGCGCACCGATCAGCGGATGTGAGATCACGACGCCGACCCACGCGGCCACCGCTGGTCTTCTGACATTCGGCGCGCGACTTCATGAATATCAACGCGCCGCCACGACACGACAACCATACGAAGGTTTGGTTTTGCGAAACAAACACGTCGCCTTGATCGACCCATGTAGAATGGAATACGCGCGCGATGGATTTAAACTGATCGTCGGTACATCGTCGCAATCAATATTGCTTCACGCCACGGTCGCTCCTGCCTGTCGGCGATATCGGAGTCGCGGTGGCGGGGCTATGGCGACATGGCCGTGGCCGGAAGCTTCAAGTTCGACCGAGACTTTGGGGACGGCGTCGAAGTTAGGTCGGGCTCCTCGCCCTCCGATCGAATGATGGACGGTCCTTTCGAGGCGCTGCGACGCGACGATGGCTGGCGATGAATATTTGAAGGAGCAGGTCATGCGTGCGATGCGGTTCGAGGCCTTCGGCGATCCCTCGGTTCTTAAGCTGGCGGAAGTCCCCGCCCCGATTATCGATAAGAAGGCGGCGGCGTTGGTGCGGGTCTTGGGGGCTTCGATCAACCCGAGCGACGTCAAGAATGTCGCCGGAGCGATGAAGCAGACAACGTTGCCGCGCATCCCTGGCCGCGATTTCGCCGGGGTGGTCGACGCGGGTCCAGCCGAATGGATCGGAGCCGAGGTTTGGGGCACGGGCGGCGACGTTGGCTTTACCCGCGACGGAACCCACGCCGAACTGATCGCCGCGCCAGTGGCGAGCCTGCGCCGCAAGCCCGATGCCCTGAGCTTCGACGAGGCGGCTTCGGTCGGCGTCAATTACATTGCCGCCTGGTGCGGCATCGAAGCGACAACCCTTAAGGCCGGGGAGACGGTGTTGCTGATCGGCGCCGGAGGCGGCGTCGGCGCCGCCGCCGCCCAGATTGCCCGACGCCTTGGCGCGCACGTGATCGGCGCCGACAACCGTAAGCCGCGCCCGGACGCGCCGATTGAGGCCATCGCGGAGAAGCTGATCATCGGCGCCGAGGACCTGCCAGCGGAGGTTCGCGCTGCAACCGGCGGAAGGGGCGCTGACGTAGTCCTCGATCTGGTTGGCGGGGTCATGTTCCGCAGCGCTCTCAAGTGTCTCGCCTTGCGCGGCAGGCTGGTCGAAATCGCCGCGACCGGCCAGCGCGAAGTGAGTTTCGACCTTGTCGAATTCTATCACAATGAAAGCCGCCTCTTCGGCGTGGACACGCTCAAGCGCGACATTACGGCGTCCGCGGAGGTGCTGGACGCGCTAACGCCTGGGTTCGTCGCCGGCGACTACCATGCCGCGCCCATCGCCGAAACTTGCGGGCTAAGCGAGGCGCAAGAGGCTTACAGAAAGGTGGCGGCCGGCGCGTCGGGACGCGTCGTGCTGCGGCCACAGGAATAGGGAGACGGCGATGACCGGATATGTTGTATCACTCCTCATGGGCCTGGTTGTCGGGGCGGCTTACGGGCTCGTCCAGGTTCACTCTCCGGCCCCGCCGCTGATCGCGCTGGTCGGCCTGTTGGGCATGGTGCTGGGGGAACAAGCGATCGAGATGGTGAAGCACTATGCCTAGCCCACCAAGGCCTCTGCCCGGCAGGCTCCCGGCGGCGTTCGCGAACCTCGCCAGCGAGGCCCGGAGCCCTTCGCGAATCGCGTATCGGCCCACTACTTTTTTGCCGACGCGATTGTGCGGGGACCGCAGGTAACCCGCCAAAGCGCATCATAACCAAGTTGTTGCGGCCCTTTAGCGCCGCCACTTCGCCCCTCAGTGCAGCGTCTCGAGATACGCGATGAGGTCGGCGCGCTTAGCGTCGTCTTTGAGGCCGGGGTAGATCATCGTCGTGTCGGGCACCATGGCGCGAGGATTGGTGAGGTATTTATCGAGGGTGTCGGCGTCCCAAGTGACGCCGAGCTTCTTGTGGTCGGCGGTGTATTCGAAGCCGGGAACGCCGCCGGCGGGACGGCCGACCACCCCGAACAGCGTCGGGCCGATGCCGTTTTGACCCGCCACCACCGCGTGGCAGATGCCGCACTGCGCCTTGAAAATCTGCTGGCCGGCGGCCGGATTGGCGGCGAAAGAGGCAGTAGCGGATCCAGCGAGCAGCAAGGCGGCGATCCCGGCGCCCCTCATGCGAGGGTTGCTTCGCCTTGCGTCAACCCCCACTTCAATGATCCTTTGGCCCCTCTTCATTGTCATGTTATCGGTCGACGACCTCCCAATTGAGGGCAGTCATGCCGCCTTCGGCAACAAGCCGTGCGGGTCGAGCACAAATTTGGCGGCGATGCCCTTGTCGAATTCGGCGTAGCCCTTTGGGGCGTCTTCCAGGCTGATTGCGGTAGCATTGACGATCTTCGCGATCGGTAGGCGGCCGTTCAGCAGCGCCATCATGAGCTGGCGATTGTAGCGCAGGACGGGCGTCTGGCCGGTGTGGAAGGAGTTCGACTTGGACCAGCCAAGGCCGAGGCGAAGACTGAGGTTGCCGGTTTTGGCAGCCTGGTCGTGGGCGCCGGGATCTTCGGTGACATACAATCCCGGTATGCCGATGGCCCCAGCCGGCCGAATGATCTCCATAGCCTGGTTCAGAACGATCGCGGGCTGATCGCCGCCTCCGTGGCCCTTGGCTTCGAAACCCACGGCATCGATGACCGAATCGACCGTGGGTTCGCCGACGACCGCGGCTATCTGCTCGCCGAGTCGATCGTGCCTTGTGAGATCTATCGGCACGAAGCCGACGTCTTTGGCGTGCTTTAGCCGCGCTTCGTTCATGTCGCCGATCATGATCACAGCCGCACCGATCAGCTGGGCGGACGCGGCCGCCGCGAGGCCTACGGGTCCGGCGCCGGCGACGTAGACTGTCGAGCCCGGCTTGACGCCAGCAGTCAAGGCGCCATGGAAGCCCGTCGGCAGGATGTCCGTCAGCATCGTCAGGTCCATGATCTTGGATAGGGCCTCGGTCTTGTCCGGGAACTTGAGCAAATTGAAATCGGCATAGGGGACCATGACGTAGCGGGCCT
This sequence comes from uncultured Alphaproteobacteria bacterium, assembly GCA_963794655.1. Classification (GTDB taxonomy): domain Bacteria; phylum Pseudomonadota; class Alphaproteobacteria; order Rhizobiales; family Beijerinckiaceae; genus Roseiarcus. Next base: position 1,426 of record CAWCEV010000001.1, on the reverse strand, counting down.
GTCCGCCGATCCAGCCGCCCATGTCCACGTAGCCGTAAGCGCCGCCGGCGCGACCGGGATTGACCGTCAGGCAGACGCCGGTATTCGTCTCCCGGCAGGCGCGGCATCGCCCACAAGCGACGTTGAACGGCACCGAGACCAGATCGCCCAATGCGATCATCTCGACGTCCGAACCCTTCTCGATCACCTCGCCCGTGATCTCGTGCCCGAGCACCATGCCTGCCGATGCAGTTGTGCGGCCGCGCACCATGTGCTGATCGGATCCGCAGATATTGGTCGAAACGACCTTCAGGATCACGCCATGATCGATCTTGCGACCACGCGGGTCCTCGAGTTTGGGGTCGGCGATGTCCTGAACCTGGACTTCTCCTGGCTTGGTGTAGACGACGCCTCGATTCTTGCTCATGACAACCTCTCGTTCAGAAGGATTGCGAACCGTCTCAGTGCGTTGCAAAGGCGTCCGGCAGAAGCGGCACGTGATAGTCGGCGAGAATCGCCGAGATGGCAGCGCGGTTTCTTTCGAGTGAATCATCGAGGCGCTGCAGCAGCGCATTGTCGCCGCGGCGAACCCCCATCGAAACATAAAACGCCATCGGCAGGTCAGTGCCGTCGCCCATAGGCTCGACCGGGTCGACAGTCAGGGGTTTGGAACCCAGTGCGGCGAAGTAACCGGCCATCGGGCCCCAAACCACGGCCACATCGACATCGCCGTCCTCAACCGCATCGATGATCGCTGATGGCGGGTGCGGCTGACGGTAATCTCCGTACAGCATGTAGCCACGTACGTTCTGGACGATGCCGCGACGGGCAAGGGCATGCGCGGGCGGCGTGTTCATCGCGTCGGAGCCCACCATCTGCACACCGATGATGAGATTGCGAAGGCCATTTATCTTGATCGGAATGCCACCCGCGAAAATCATCACCCGGGTGTGGTTCGATACGTGGTTGCCGAAGAATTGATCTCCTGGCTGGCTGTTGCGGCCAAGCTCGAGCGTCGAGATATCGAAGGCCTTCGCGGTGAAGGCCTTGTTGATGGCGATGTCGATGCTGCCGAGCCACGCGCCGTCCATGCGCGCGAAAGCCGTCAGATTGGCGCCTGCATCGACGACGGCGATATTCATCGGCTGACCGATTTCCTTCGCCTTCACGATCCCAGCGCCGATGATTTCTTGCGCTTTTTCCATTGTCATCATGACAGTCGGACTCCGGATCGAGGACAGTCAGGCCGCCTCCGAAAACAAGGGGCGCTGGGTCGTCCGCTATTTGGCAGCGAACGCCCTTGGCTGGTCCATCCTACATCGGGAGAGAGAGGCCATTTGTTCGTTTGACGAAACCAAACCTTCGTACGAGCGACGCTTGGCGGATCTCGTCCGGGGCCGCCGATGCTTGCGAACTGCGTCGTTTTGCCGCCGTCCGGATCAGCATA